>NZ_FUZT01000020.1 GCF_900167445.1 Maledivibacter halophilus | reverse complement strand
CCATATTTTTTACATATATCGTCTAATGATCCTTTTCCATCAATATAATCTCTCACAGACATATTCTTAGTTTTTTCTGAATAAGAAGTATTCTTAAATGTGATATTTAATCCATCAATTCCTAATGATTGATAATTTCGAATCCAATCGCTTAAGGTCCTTCGATTAACACCAATTAGTTTAGCAGTATGATTGATAGAGTCCTCTCTATCTATACATCTAAGTACATATTCTAATTTTTCATTTGTTGTGAACTTACTTTTTCTTCCCATAAAAAATACTCCTCCTTATAGCGAACAGTTTTATTATTTTAACTGTCTACTATAAGGGGAGCATATCAAACCAGTGGTCCATATTAGCGATATTTTTATTGCTTCTCTCACACGATTATATTTTTTAGCGCCATAATTATATCCTACTATAGGCTGAAATCCTTGATTATATCCAAATATAACAAATATACCTATTGAAAGTACCCTTAAGGTAACTCCCATAGCAGCAACAGCCGCATCACCATAGGGTTTGGCAGCTATATTTATTAAACCTAAAGCTAAACTGGAAAGCCCTTGTCTTGCAAAGGTTGCAATCCCTATCTTCATTATTTCAGAATAAATCTTCTTTGAAAAATTGAAATAATTAATAGATATCCTTATATAACTTTTTCCACTGATATAATATCTAATAAGAAAAACAAAGGAAATAATTTGAGAAAGTACGGTTGCTAAAGATGCACCTTTTATTCCCATATTTAAACTATACATAAAAATTGGATCTAATATAATATTCAATCCAGCACCTATACTTATGGCAATCATACTAAATTTTGCATTACCTTCTGCTCTAATCATATTATTCAAAGACATATTGGATACTGTAAAAACTGCTCCAAAAATTAATATTCTTGAGTAATCCTTTGCAAAAGGCATTATTGTTTCTGTTGCTCCAAATAATTTAAGTAATGGCTCAATGAAAGCCAAACCAAATAATGTAAAGATTATACCACATGCTATACTGGTAAAAAACGTTGTTGAAGCAGTTTTATCCGCTAATTCTTTCTTCTTTTCTCCCAGCAGCCTTGATATATATGAGCCTGCACCAACTCCAAACATCTGTCCAAAGGCAGCTATTATCATAAATAATGGAAAAGCCACAGAAACAGCTCCAATTGCACTGGTATTATCCAACATACCAACAAATATTGTATCAACAACATTATATACAGCATTAACAAGCATAGCTATGATACCGGGCATTGCAAGCTTTATTAGTATTTTAGGTATTTTTTCTTCCCCCATCATTTTAGCTCTTTCGCTTGTATTTGTCATTTTTATAACCTCCTATAATTACTACGATAATATTTTTATGAATTCAAATTCATTATATTGTAAAAAAAATTATTTTCTATAGATACTCTCTAAAAAGAAATTAATAAATTCTAAGTTTTTATCATTTTCATCAGGATAAGCCCTTGTCATTTCAACAATTATGGCAAATAGAGATGAAATTAAGCGTTCATCCATTTCTTCTTTAAGTTTAATACCTTCAAAACTTCTCATTTCTTTAAGCAGTCCCTTGATTTTTTCCAAAAGCTCTTCTTTAACAATTAATATACTTCTACTATTTTTTTCGTTAATAACATTCTCTCTAATTAATTCTCCACCTAGGCCATTCCTTTTAGATATTTCATCGTACAATGCTTCTATAAGCTTCTTAATTTTTTCTTTAGTTTCTATATCTTCTTTAATTATACTGTTGAGCCTTTTAAAAGTGTAATTCCAGCTTTTTTCAAAAACCTCTATAAATAACTGCTTTTTATTAAAATAATAATTATACAAAGTACCTACAGCAATTCCTGCCTTCTTGGCAATCATCTTCATATCAGTTTTTTTATATCCATATTTTCCAAATAATTCGAAGGCTGAATTTAATATATGTTCCTCTATATCTTCAATAATCTTTGGCATAATACCACCCTTTATGAATTCATATTCATTTTAAATGAAATTAGATTCATTATATATTATTATTTATTTTAAATCAAGTATAATTTTTAAAGCATAAAAAAGCGGACCTTTATAAGTCCGCTCTCTATTATTTTATCTTAAATTTATCTGTTTCCTCTTTAAGTTTTTTAGACATATTACTTAACTCTTCAGCACTGGCACCCACTTCCTCAAGGGTACTTACTTGCTGCTGTATACCGGCACTAATTTGCTGAGATGCAGTTGCATTATTTTGTGTTGTAGTAGAAATTTCCTCCATAGCCTTGGTCATATCATTAGTAATTTCTGATTGCTTCTTAGAAGAATCCGATATATTTTTCATTTTTTCTGCTATATTCTTTATTAATTGTAAGATTTTATCAAATTCTAAGCTTGTCTCTCTTGCTTTTTCTACACTTATTTCTACTATTTCATACTCCTCTTTTACAGAGCCATCTGCTCTTTGAGCCTGATTTTTTATATCATTAATAAGTAAAGTTATTTTATCTGCTGAATCTTTACTGCCTTCAGCTAGCTTCCTTATTTCTTCCGCTACCACAGCGAAACCACTACCTGCTTCTCCAGCCCTTGCAGCTTCAATAGCAGCATTTAAAGCAAGTAAATTGATTTGTTCTGAAATATTTGTAATCATTGAAACTATTTCTCCAATTTGAAGTGAAGAATTATTAAGGTTTTGGACAACAGAATACATATTGTCAGATGAAATTTTAACCTTATCTATTGATGAAACAACTTCTTCTATTTTTTCAGCTCCAAATTCTGCTGCTTCCAAGGCTTTTTCACTATTATCAAAAGCATTTTTGGCTTCTTCTGAAATTAATACTGCTCCGCTTGCTATTTCTTCAATACTGGCTGTGGCTTCTTCAATAACACTGGCACTATTTTGAAGTCCATCTGATATGACTGTTATTTCTCCGGCAATATTCTCCATACCCTTATTTGATTCTTCTATTGCTAGTGCCAATTGTTCAGAGGACTCATCTAATGTTTTAGAATTGTTTGCAACTTCAACTACTACTCCTTTTATTTTAGATACAAACAAATTAAACCATTTGGAAAGCATACCTAGTTCGTCCTTTGAATTAATATCTAAAGTTTTAGTTAAATCCCCTTCTCCCTCTGCGATATCCTTTAGCATTTCATTTGTTTTATCGAGGGGCTTTGAAATTAAATTAGAAATATATAAAGCTATTAATATTCCAAACAATAGAATAATTGATATAATAATAATCAAAGCTTTTCGTAATGCATTAGATTCTTTAAAGGCTTCAGCATGGTTTATTTCTATAACAACCCCAGCTGTGTATTGTCCCATTTTAATAACTCCCAATGAGCCTAATACTGGCTTACCTAAATAGTCCTTATATTCTCCAATATTAGTATACTGGAGATCATTATTTTTAATGGCCTCTGAAACCATTTTTATTCCTTCACTGTCTATTTTCTCCTTTAAGGCAGCATTTTTAGAATACTTTCCAAGTTTTGTATTGGTAAGTAAGGTTCCATCACCCGCAACTAAGTATGAATCTCCACTTTCTCCTAATAATCCAACTCCATCGTGGACAATATTATCTATAATATTCTGTTCAACTGAAAGATTAACTGTTCCTATGGCTTTTCCTGACTCTCCATTTTCAAATATAGGAGTAGATAAGACTAAAACATTTGTATCCACATTATCAGAATAAAATAATTCTGACCAATTCTGAGTACCCTCTAATGCTTTTTGTATATAATCTCTTTGATAAACATTGGCTTTTTCAGTGGTCTTATCGGTTGAAAATATAATCTGCCCTTTGTCGTCTGTTATAAAAATAGTGCTGTAATTATAGGCTTCTTTTGTATTAGTTAAAAACCTATTTAATTTCTTATATGTACTATTCCATTCTGCTGCATTTTCATCTTTTTCTTTATATATATTAATTCCTTTGTAAACGTTTTCTGATGAAGCAATTACCTTCCCATCACTTTTTCTTTCAGTAAAATAACTATTAAGTTGAGAAACCGTTAACTTGGTGAAAACATTGTTTCCTCTAAATACTTCATTTCGTATATTTTCTTGGCTTTTAATAATAGATAACAAGCCAATAAATATCATAGGAATAAATCCTGAAATGATAATTAATAAAATTATTTTTTGACGAAGTTTTAAATTTTTAAGCATCTTCATTTCTCCTTTCAAGTCTGATTAAATTCTAGGTCTTAAGCGAAATTCTATTAATAATAATACCCAATATTACTACTAACAAATAATATATTTTGACACTTATTGTCGATTTCCTTCTTTTTTTGTCGTTTTTTATGAAAAAATTAACAGAAAACACCTCTTTTTATAGAGGTGTTTTTATGATTAATCTTGAATTAAGCCTTTAAAACTTCTATATTCTTTTATTATGAACCTTTGCCAATAATTTTGACATTATAATATCTGGAACTATAGGAATAGCCCAAGACATTTGCTTTAGTAAAAAAATCAATTGAGTATCCTTTGCTGCTTTCCATAAATCTATATTAGAACTACCTGAGACTCTTTGAAAATCCTTTCTACTCATAATATCTTCACTAAGAGATTCTATAATTTTTCTTCCTTCTTCATCATCAAGCCATTCCCTTACGGTACTAGTATAATTTAGAGTACAAGGTAAATTAGTCGTAGAAACAAGATTAACTTTTTTGGTTAAACAAATATCCCTTGAAGACTTACCAATCATAATTTCAAATTCTCCATTCTCAGTTATCCAATCTTTATAGGTAGGATGATAATAAGCAAAGTCTCTCATATTAAGAACAAAGGATATTGTTTTGGTTTCATCGGGCTTTAGCTCAACTTTTTTAAAGCCCTTAAGTTCTTTAACAGGTCTTACAAGCCTACTTTCTATATCCCTTAAATATAGTTGAACAATTTCTTTTCCAGGTAATTTTCCAGTGTTCTTCACATCCACTTCTACTGTTAATCCATCTATATCTTTGAACTCATCTGAAGAAACATTGAGATTTGAATACTCAAAACTTGTATAGGAAAGACCATATCCAAAGGGAAATTGAACATCTATTTCTTTCTTGTCATAATACCTATATCCCATAAATATTCCTTCTCCATATATGACTCTATCATTTTCACCGGGGTAATTTATATATGTTGGATTATCCTTTAATCTCATTGGGAAAGTTTCTGTTAATTTACCAGATGGATTTACTTTCCCAAAAAGTATGTCTGCTAGAGCTTTACCTCCTCCCTGTCCCATGAACCAAGTTTGTAAGAGACCAGCAGCATTGTCAATCCAATCCTCCATTGAAACAGGTGAACCATTGTTTAATATTACAACAGTCTTGGGTTGTACAGAAGCCACTTCATTGATCAGCTTAATTTGATGTTTCGTAAGCTCCATATCATCCCTGTCATAGCTTTCAAATTCTTTATAGGGTGGTAAGGCTATAAATAGTAAAGCTATATCAGCGCCTTGAGCAATATTCCTTGCTCTATCTATCATATTATTATCAACTTTTTCATCCATAGTATAGCCTTCTTCGTAAAAAATTTCTGCTTGCTCAGCAAGTTTCTCTATTTCATCATAGGGAATATCCATATTAGTTGGATTAACCTGTGAGCTTCCTCCCCCCTGAATATGGGGCTCCTTTGCGGCCCTTCCTATTATAGCAATAGTTTTAGGTTCTTTTAAAGGAAGAATATCATTATTATTCTTCAGTAAGACTATTGATTCACTAGCCATTTTTCTGGCTAATTCATGATGAAACCCTTGATCAAATTCTGTATCTTTTTTTTCTGCTTTTTTAGACTTAATTACTGCTTTGATAATATTTTCAACTGCTTTATCTAATATTTCTTCTTCAATTTCCTCGTTTCTAATTGCCTTAATAAGCTTTTTGAAGGATTTTTTTTGCGGACCGGGCATTTCCAAATCTACCCCTGCCTTTAAGGATTCTACTCTATCATAAACGGCACCCCAATCTGACAAAACAAAGCCCTTAAATCCCCATTCCTCTCTAAGTATTTTAGTCAAAAGCTCATTATTTTCTGAACAATATGTTCCGTTCACTTTATTATACGCACACATTACAGCCCATGGTTTTGCCTCTTTTACTGCTGTTTCAAATGCTGTAAGATAAATTTCTCTTAAGGTCCTCTCATCTATTTCAGCGCTAATTGTGTGTCTTTTATGTTCCTGATTATTGGCCACAAAATGTTTTAAGGCAGCACCAACTCCCTTACTTTGTACCCCCTTAATAAATGCAGCTGCTAAATCTCCACTTAGATATGGATCTTCAGAAAAATATTCAAAATTTCTACCACACAGTGGTGTACGCTTCATATTGTTTCCTGGACCTAAAAGTATATCTATTCCACGTGAAATACACTCCTGCCCAATAGCTTCCCCCATCCTTTGTAAGAGCTCAGTATCCCATGTACATGCCACAGCAGATGCTGTAGGAAAACAAGTGGAAGGCAAACTTTTAGTCAAAGAAAAAATATTTTGAACTTCATCTATATTTTCTACTCGTCTAACTCCATGGGGACCATCAGTCATTACTATTTGAGGAATTCCTAATCTTCTAACTGAAGCAGTACACCAGGCACTAGCCCCTATACAAAGAGCTGCTTTTTCTTTTATGGTCATCTTACTAATCAATTCATTTATATTCATATTTTTCACCTCCGAAAATCATATGCTAATTGAGGAAATTGCATAATTACCTTCTGAGAAAACTGACTACTATATATGGTTTTGAAATCTTCAAGACAATACAATATATATTATGCAATTATTTCAATATAATTAGCTCTATATTTTTATTTTTGAAACTAAATATGAATAAATTTATATTCTATAAACACACACCTATAAAACATTTTATGCCTTTATATCGAATATAGTGTATCCTCTATAGACTTTGTTTTTAATTTATTAGTAAAGTAGGTTGAAATGCAAAAAAAGAATCAGGTATTATTTTATACACTGATTCTTTTTATTAAAATTTTTACATATACTATGCAATTTCCTCAAATCTCTATAATACAATTTTCCCTTCTTGAAAATCAACCTTAATGTGATCCCCTTTAACAAACTTATTTTGAAGGTAATTCTCTGCTATCTCATCCTCTATATATCTTTGAATAGTTCTTCTTAGAGGTCTAGCACCATATTTTTCATCATATCCTTCTTTTAATATAAATTCCTTGGCACTATCTGACACTTCTAGAGTCATTCCCTTTTCCTGTACTTCCTCGATTACTTCTCCAATCATAAGATCTATAATTTTTCTAAGTTCTTCTTGTGAAAGTTTAGTAAATACTATGGTTTCATCAACTCTATTTAAAAATTCCGGTCTAAATATTTCTGCAAGACTTTCCTTCATTCTACTTTCTAATGCCAGGTATCCATCCTTGTTAAAGCCAATTCCATATGATTTTAAATTTGTGCCTGCATTTGATGTCATTATAATAACTGTATTTTCAAAAAAAACTGTTCTACCTTGACTGTCGGTAAGTCTTCCATCTTCAAGTATTTGCAAAAGCATGTTAAATACATCTGGATGGGCCTTTTCAATCTCATCCAAAAGAATAACTGAATAAGGTTTTCTTCTTACCTTCTCCGTCAATTGTCCTCCTTGGTCATATCCTACATATCCTGGAGGAGCTCCAATTAACTTAGATACAGTATGTTTTTCCATATATTCTGACATATCTACACGAATCATGGCTTCTTCACTTCCAAAAAGCTCTTCGGCAAGTGCCCTAACCACTTCTGTCTTTCCTACTCCTGTAGGTCCTACAAAAATAAAGGATGATGGTTTTTTCTTTTTTCTAAATCCTGATCTGTTACGTCTAATTGTCCTAGATAAACTTTCGATAGCCTTTTGTTGTCCAACAATTCTCCTGTGGAGTCTCTCTTCCAGATTTAATAGCTTCTGAGCTTCTTCTTCAGTAATCTTTCTTACCGGTATTTTAGTCCAAGCTTCAATAACAAATGCAATATCTTCTACTGTTATTTTAACGTTACTACATTCTTCTTCTATAGCTTTTATCTCTTCCTGTAATTTGCATTCCTTCATCTTACACTCAGCAGCTTTTTCATAGTCATTATTGCTTGCTGCCAATTCTTTTTCATCCTGAATTTTATTTAATTCTTCCTTCATAGCTTCCAGTTCAACAAGTCCCTGATTCTTTAAATTTGCTCTGGAACCAGCTTCATCAATTACATCTATTGCCTTATCTGGTAAATATCTGTCGGTTATATATCTCTGAGATAATTTTACTGCCGACTCAATAACTTCATCTGATATTTTAACCTTATGATAATTTTCATAATAATTTTTTATCCCATGTAAAATTTCAATTGATTCTTCCATAGTAGGCTCTTCAACCATAACAGGCTGAAATCTTCTTTCAAGAGCAGAATCCTTTTCTATATGTTTTCTGTATTCATCAAGGGTTGTAGCACCAATTACCTGTATCTCTCCCCTGGCAAGAGCCGGTTTTAGAATGTTAGCTGCATTCATAACTCCGCCATGAACTTCTCCAGCTCCCATAATATTATGAACTTCATCAATTACTAAAACAATATTACCACACTCTGCAGCTTCCTTTAATATTGATTTCATACGTCCTTCAAACTGACCTCTGAATTGAGTTCCTGCCACTATAGCAGTTAAATCAAGAAGATAAATTTCAGCATTAAATAATTTTGCTGGAACCTGTTTATCCATAATCCTCACAGCTAATCCCTCTGCAATTGCTGTTTTACCAACTCCAGGCTCACCAATTAATATAGGATTATTCTTTGTTCGTCTATTTAAAATCTGGACTACTCTATCTATCTCTCTATGTCTCCCTATAATTTTATCTACTTCATTGTTCTTTGCCTTTTCTGTTAAATTTATTCCATATAGCTCTAAAAATTTTCTTTTCTTTTTACCCTTTCTGTTTTTCTTTTTATCTTTTATTTTATCTTTTATATTTGAAGGCTGCTCTTGATCCTTAGGCTCGCTTTCTTTATTTTCCATATGGTTTTTAGGAGAAAATGACCCGTTTAAGAAATTCATAAACATATTATCAGAATCTGAATCATCCATACCCAAATCATCCATATCCATATCTTCAAACATATCGTTCATTTGACTGGTGAGATTATCAACATCTTCTTTTGACATTCCTGTTTGCTTCATTAATTGGTCTATAACAGGAATACCCATTTTTTTTGCACATTCTATACATAAACCATTCATCTCAGTTTTTCCATTTTCCACTTTAGTTGTAAATATTATTGCAACATTTTTCTTGCAAACGGAACATAACTTCATGTAAATCATCTCCATATTTTTTCTATATTATAAAAGTACACAATTTCAAAATTTAAACAAAAATGTATTTATTACAGTATAGCATATTTTGTAGAGATTCTAATAAAGACTTTAATTCATACACATCAAAAAATCCAAGAAGAGCTGAGTATTTTCATATGCATAAATTGAACTTTACTAAGAACTCTCTATAAATACTCATAATCATATATACCCAGTATCTTATATTAAGAAATCATAAACTTTAAAAAAACCATAATTTTACACTGTAAACACCTTTTGCTTTCTAGAGTTTCCTTTAGTATATAGTATAATACAAATAGTTTTTCCTAGTCTACCTGAAATTTTCTTTTTGCTTCTTTATAATTATAATTCTCTTATATCTAAATTATTCAATTCCTTTAAAGCATTACTTTAACTAATTGAGGAAATTGCATAATTACCTTCTCAAAAAACTAAATACCACATATTGTTTTAAAATCTTCGAAGCTATACCATATATATTATGCAACCCAATTAAATTAGAATTATGCAATTTCCTCAATTATTAATAATACCATTATCAGCCAGTAGTTTTTCGAATTTTTCAGCTGGAACAGGCCTGCTAAACAAATATCCCTGCATATATTTACAACCAAGATTCATTAAATAATCCAATTGTTCCTTTGTTTCAACACCTTCAGCTACTATTGAAAGCTCTAAGCTTTGAGCCATACCAATAATCATTTTAATAATAGTAGAATCGCTGCCAATATTCTTTATGAAAGATCTATCTATTTTTAAACTATCAACGGGTAATCTTTGGAGATAGCTAAGAGAACTATATCCTGTACCAAAATCATCAATTGAAATTTGTATGCCCATATCTTTGAGCATAAGTAATTTTTCTATAACTTCTTCCTCTTTGTTTAATGCCACACTCTCTGTTATCTCCAATTCTAAATATTTCTCATTTAATTTTGTTTCCTCTAATGTTTTTTTAACTACCCTAGTAAAATCTGGTTGCATGAATTGAATACTTGATATATTAACTGCTACTCGTATTGGATTATATCCTAAGTCCTGCCATTTTCTATTTTGAAGACATGCTCTTTTTAGCACCCATTCTCCAATAGGTATAATAAGGCCGGTTTCTTCTGCTAGTGGAATAAATTCCATTGGAGATATGGCTCCATATTTGCTATTTGACCAGCGAAGTAATGTCTCCATACCTTCTATAGTTTTTGTAACAGCATTTACTTTAGGTTGATAATATAATTGTAATTCATTTTTTTCTAACGCGCTGCGGAGCATATCACTTGATACTCTATTTCTCATATCCGATGTATAAAATTTAAATCTCCTGTTACTTTCTTTTTTAGCACCATACATAGCAATATCAGCATTATTAATCAATGTCTCAACATTATCCCCATCAAAGGGATATAAACTAATACCAATACTTGCAGTTAAGAATATCTGCTTGTCATTAATAAAAAAAGGTTTTTTTATTTCTTCAACAATATTTTCCGCCACATATTTTACAATTTTTTTCCCTTTGTCAGGAAGAAAAGCAATAAACTCATCTCCACCTATTCGAGAAATAATACTATCCTTATAAAGATAATCTTTTATACGCTTAGAAACAGATTTTATTATAAGATCTCCCGTTTCATGTCCCAATGAATCATTAATCCCTTTAAATTTATCAATATCAAAAAACAATATACTGGCTATTCTATTCTCACCCTTAACCTGTATAAGCCATTGCTTTACCTGATCATAAAAATAATGTCTATTGAATAAATGAGTTAAATCATCATGATGGGATTGATATATAAGCTTCTTTTGGGATTCTTCTAAGGCTTCTAACATAGTATTGAATTCACTTTCCAATGATGAAAATTCATCCTTTAATAGAATAGAAACACGAGTTGATAAATCTCTATTTTTCCCAATTTCACTTACACTAGACATAAGTATCTTCAAACGATTAAAGATAAATTTATTCATAAAAAACCATGTTGCCAAAAAATATGTCCCTCCTATAAGAAAAACAATCCCCATAAAATACTTAACACTTAAATTTACTTGGTTATATATGTCTCTAGGCTTATTGACTTTTAAAACAAAAGCTGGTTGACCGTATATATCATATATAAGAGAATATCCTGATATATAATCTTCATTTTTACTTTCGGCCCATATAATTGATTTGTTAATTAAAGATAAATCAAAAACTTCAGTATTTTTAGCTTTTAGATCTTGGGTAAATTTTTCCAAAGCAAAAGAAATTTTAGATTCCTTTGATAGTTGATTAATCTTATGAGAATTTATATATCGACCCAAAACAAGCCATCCCCGGATCGGTCCTTTAAAATAGCTTGTTACAACGGGATGAGAAGAGACCATCATATATCCTTCTGGCAAAGATATAGTTCCTGTAACACAATCAGTTGGCTTTGCAAGCCTAAATAAGGGTGACTGTAATTTAAGTTGATTCAAAAAATGTGGAGATATGCTGGCTTCTCTTTTATTATCTAAATCAAAGCCCTTTTGATATATAAAATTTCCGTGTATATCAATCAGTATAAATGCATTCCATTCATTGGTTAAAAATGTTTCATCTATGAGATTTTCTTCTATATAGAATGAATTTTTATCCTTAATAAATTTATAGGTTGCATCCCAGACTGCATAATCTTGATTAAAACTCTTTAACTGAAATATTTCCTGGGATAATACATTAGTGGCCTGCCGAATCTGTTTTTTTGTTTCGTTTTCTTCTATAATCTCAAAACTATCTAAAAATATTGTATGTGCAACTAAATATACTCCGCCAAGCATTATGATAGTAATTGTACCAAAAATAATAAAAATCTTTCTATGTAATTTTATGTACTTAAATACAAATTTCCTTTTGTTTTTTAATTTTTTATTTTTATTACTGCTTTCATCCTCTACTCTTTTAGATTCTGTTAATTTACTATCCATTAAATCGTCTCTCCTATACAATATAATATTATCCTTAATAAACGATCTTCATTTTTAGATTTCCAAGCAGAGTATTTCAATGTTATAAATTTCTATTATTAAATTTGAATTTCGACATATTTTGATGTTTTCCTTCTTTTTTTGCAATTAATGCTTTATGTTTTCATAGAACAAAAGCGTCTTCGACGCGTTTTGAGTTGCAAATTACATGTTCCAAGTACTAGGGTCTTTCTAGTAAGTTTTAAGAGAAAATAATTCGAACCAATATTTTACTGGTAATAGTTTATAATTTCTTGTATCACTTGAAATCACTTTGTCTAACACATAAAATTTCTTTAAAAAATGTTTGAGTTCCTATACAATAAAAAAACCGTTAAAATAGCCAAGTCTATTTTAACGATTTTCTATCCTATATATTAAATATCAGAATTACAATTGTTTATCTATAACAATTGAGGAAATTACATGATTTTAATTTGTCAAAATTATATAATATATATTATATGTCTTCGGAAATTTTAGAGCAATATTCCAAAAATATTTTATTTTTTTGAATTTACCTTAAATTACAATTTTGATATTATAGTAGAACTAACTTAATATTTCTTGAATCAAATCAAAAATTATAGTTGGAACTCTTTCAAATACATCGGGTTTATAAACTCTTTCTGCTATTTCGTGTAAGTCTTTACCCCAAGGACCTATATTGACAACAGGCATTGTCAATTTATCTAACTCATCGAATGGTATTTTGTAAACATCATCCCAACCGGGACTATTCTCTTTGATAGTCTCTATGTCTCTTAAGTCTCCAATAAATCCACAATAGCTTAAATCACATAATCCCATAAAATATTGGTTAGACTGATATTTCACATTATAATACTTTGAACAAATTTCATTGACTTTCTTTTCAAGATCATATCTTTCACCCTTCTCAATCAATTTGTTATTAATATGGGGATAAAAGGGCCCAGAGATTCCAATTATGATTAAAGGATCACCTGATCTCAATTGTTCCCCGGTATATTCAATTAACCTCACAGCAACTTCTGGCAATGTGATTTTTCCATCTAAGTAATCATCCTTTGTCTCATCTAAATATTCTTCATAACCATTAATAAACTCTTCCCCATACTTTTTACAAGCTAATTCATAGGCATGGGAAAAGGTTAAAATTTCTGGTTCATAATCAAAGGGTTCAACTTCATCATGATTCATTTCACAATATACTTTATAGCATGACTCAATATGTTTAAGTGTCTCATCCATGGCCTCTGAGCATAAGACCTTAAGTTTATCTATAATTTCTATAGGACTCTTAGTAAATGTAAGCCAGTTAAAGTATCCTACGGCTGCTTCAGGAATAGAAGCATCATAGGTTTTTTTACGGTCCTTTAGGTTAACCCAAACTGGTGGAGGAGTTGCATCATTTTCATATACATCGGACATTTCTGGATTTATTTCTGTCTTTTGCTGAATTCTTGCAAGAATAAGGGAAGGATTTACACCGCCATAAGGGTCAGCTATGTGACTTTTAACACCTTTAACATAAATTATCGGCATTACCTTTCCGACTGAACCTTCGTACATTATTGCCTTATCCTTCACATGATTAAAATAGGGTTCGGAATTAACAGCTAAAATATAATTTAATCCAAATTTACTTTTCAAATCATTCATCAATGTTACTGCAGCAAGCATTCCTTTAGAAATAGTTTCTTCATCGGGAACCGATAAGAATAAAAGGTTTCCCTTAAAAGACTCCATTCTGGAAACTTTATCCATGATTCCCATTTGTAGGGCAACTCCTGCCTTCATATCAGCAGTTCCTCTACCAAATATCCACTTGTCATCGTTTAAGTCCTTTAATATACTTTTCTGTTTAATTTTCTTTTTCAATTCTTCTTTTAATTCATCTGGTCTAAATGCCAAGTCTTTAATTTTCCCATATTCTTCAATATCTACAGCATCATGATGATTTATTAATACAATTGTCTCATCACCTTCTCCCTTTACCAAAGCCCATACTACCTCTCTTTGAAATCGATCTTCATCTAAAGGATGGGTTCCAACATAATTGAGATTTTTACTAAAATAATCACATTGTTTAAACCAATTTAAAATTATGTCTTCTATGATAGGCTCATAAAAAGAATTACTATCACTTCTAACGGCCACTAATCGATAGAAGATTGATTCAATTAATTCCTGTTCTTTTTGATTTAACATGAAAATCCTCCTTTATACTAATGTATTAATGATTGGGTTAAAATTATTTATCTCCAAATCTGTTTAAATTATAAATCTTTAATTTTGATGAATAATAATTGACATATCCATAATAAAAGTATAATATCAAAATGTTATATTTTTTAATGTAATGATTATAATCGAGGGAATTACATAATTACCTCATTTTAAAAACTAAAAACAAATACCTTTGAAAACCAATGAATTTGAAATAAAAAATGCAGAAGCATTCATTATTTACTTTTGAATTTGTTTTACTATATAATTATTTCAGATAGATTTAAAATCTTTAGGGTTACACTATATATTATACAATTTCCCTAAATGTCAACTATGAAATTATCTCAATCAATAATTTTTAGATAAAGGAAGATTAAAAATGACAAAAGAAAATTATAGCTTTATTGATGAAGTCCGAAGAAGAAGGACCTTTGCAATCATCTCCCACCCCGATGCTGGGAAAACCACTTTAACAGAAAAATTTCTATTATATGGTGGAGCTATTCGTTCAGCAGGCTCAGTTAAATCAAGGAGATCTAATAAACATGCTGTATCGGATTGGATGGAAATAGAAAAGAAAAGAGGAATCTCCGTTACATCCAGTGTACTTCAGTTTAATTATGATGATTTCTGTATCAATATCCTAGATACACCTGGCCATCAAGATTTTAGTGAAGATACCTATAGGACTTTAATGGCTGCAGATAGCGCCGTTATGGTCATTGACTGTGCAAAGGGTGTTGAAGATCAAACAAAAAAATTATTCCATGTTTGTAAAATGAGAGGAATTCCAATTTTTACTTTTATAAATAAAATGGACCGCGCAGGAAAAGACCCCTTTGACTTAATGGAAGATATTGAAAAAGTTTTAGGTATTCGCTCCTATCCAATGAATTGGCCAATTCGTAAAGATAATAATTTCAAAGGAGTTTTCAACCGACAAAAGAAACAAATCGAACTCTTCCATGGTGGTAACCACGGACAAGATATTGCTAATACAATAACTGGAGATATAACCGATGAAAAATTTTCTGATTTGCTTGGCGAAAACCTCCATGAAGAATTAAAAAGCGAAATTGAACTATTAGATATTGCCGGCGATAATTTCAATTTAGAAGAAATTTTAAAGGGTGAATTAACCCCCCTATTTTTTGGAAGTGCTCTTACTAACTTTGGAGTTGAACCATTTTTAAAGTCCTTTTTGGATATAACTACTCCTCCAAAGCCTCGCAAAAGCAATTTAGGAGATATTAATCCCGAATCAAAAAATTTCTCCGGCTTTGTCTTCAAAATACAAGCTAATATGAACCGCGCCCATAGAGATAGAATAGCCTTTCTTAGAATTTGCTCCGGCAAATTTGAAAAGGGTATGACTGTAAATCATGTTCAGAAAAATAAAAAAGTAAGACTGGCACAGCCCCAACAGTTTTTAGCTCAAGATCGAGCAATAGTAGATACTGCCTATCCCGGCGATATTATTGGGATTCATGACCCGGGTATTTTCAAGATTGGAGATACATTATGTGAAGATCAATCAAAATTACAATACGAAGGAATACCACAATTTGCTCCTGAACATTTTGCCAAAATATCCACTAAAAATTCCCTTAAAAGAAAGCATTTTTTAAAGGGGATTAAACAGTTGGCAGAAGAGGGTACAATACAAGTCTATAAAAAACCTCATACTGGTATGGAAGAACTCATTATCGGCGTAGTAGGAGTTCTCCAATTTGAAGTATTAGAATATCGTCTTAAAAATGAATATGGAGTAGACCTTTTAAATGAAAGATTGCCTTTTCATTATATTAGATGGGTTGAAATGGATAATTTTGATCCAAGTACTTTTTCTATTACTATGGATACTATGATAGTTGAAGACATGAATGAAAAGCCTGTATTATTATTTCAAAATGAATGGTCAATAAATAAAGTGGCTGAGAGAAATCCAAAGGCTGTTTTGAAGGATGTATCAGTATAATACAAATATACAAAAATAATATTAAAAATGCCTATGAAAAGTAAATACTTTATATAGGCATTTTATCTTCAACAAAATAATTTCAATAGATTTTAAATATTTTTGTTTAAGGATTTTTTATACAATGCTTTAATATTTTCACTCCCGGCATTATAACTGCTTCAGTTCCTATCCAAACATCATTTCCCACAATAGTATCTCCAGCTTGTTTATATCCATCTTTGGAATTATCATTAATTTTGGAATAGTAAAAGGGATAGGTTGTTATCCAATCATATCTATGTCCCTGATTTCCAGCCATAATAAATACGGCACCAGAACCTATAGAACAAAACTTTCCTATTTTAAGCTTATCAACATCATCCCTATCCGGTGATAAATATCTTACACAATGATCTTGAAAATGCTTAGCATGATAATAGCCAGAATAAAAGGTGAAATCTCCCACTTCAATATTTTTATTTGCTCAACTGACATTTCAATTGTATAATAAAATACATATTTTTTCTATACTTAGTTAATGCTTTAATTCCTCTTTAGATATATAAAACATTTCATTTTAGGAAAAGCACATCTTCTAAGTAGATAGTACTAAAAATATAAAACGAAATACATGTTAAAGTAAAATAAAGGGTTTAATGTAATTAAAATGTTAAATTTTAATTTTATTCTTTATATTTCCATTTTTTGTGGTATAATTATCTTGTACGCGTACAAATTTTAACAAATTATATCTTATAAATATTAAAAGATGTCTATTTGTTATTTATTACCATCATCAATATTATGTTAAATAAAATCTTTTAACTATAAGGAGGTTTAATATGAAAAAAATATTAATTTTTACATTAGTAACAATTTTACTATTTGGAAGTTTTCAAGGCTCATATGCAGTATCAAATAAAAATGTATCTCAACTGTATAAAATTCATGGTAACTCTCTATCATTAAATAGTTTTAATCAAAAATTTAACATAGGTAATGAATTTAGTAACAAAGTAGATACTCAAATAGCATATAAGTATTTTATTGATTTTGATGAAGATTGTCAAATAGTTACTTTAACTGGAGAACTTGAAAATAAAGGGGATACTTATAAATTTCAAGCTAAAGGAGAAGTAGAAGAAATCCTTAAAGACAGCAACTTAATAGAAGGATCTCTCCATGGTAATATAACAATTGGAGGAGAAAAACATAAACTATTAGTTGGATTTTCTAAGAAGAATAATCAAATATGTCTCTCTATGAATATATATAATGGAGTCAATTCTATAGTTATGATATTTGGAAAACCTGTTATATCTGAAAATGATATGGAAAAGATAGAACGTGAAAAGCAAATCAGTTCAAAAAGAAAAAATGTAAACATTGCTCCTTCTTTACAAAATGATAAAATGCCTACTCTTAGAAAGGTAACACGATATTTTGATTATGTTGATTCCGCAAATGCAAATATGGAATCCTCTAAGATAGATGATGAACGTGGAGTAAAAGTAAAGCTATATCAAGAGGAAGATGATGGAGAATTACTCTTATTAAGACTTAGATCATACGCAGAAGACATTCAAAATGTATTAAACGATAAAGATCCTTTTAGTAGAGAAGTAGAATTATATGAAGTTAAAGCTGGATTTGAACTTGCTAAAGGGAAATGTGACGGATGGCATCCCCCAGAAGAAGAAGATGGTTCTAGAGTAGATGTTTTTTCTATTATATACGATGCTCTTAATGCCTTAGGTTTACCAACAAATACATTTGCAGATATACTTGACTCTGCTATCAATGGTTCTAAAGGGTATTTAAAAGTTTATGAATCTAATATTGTACCTTATTTAAAAATGAGGGCAGGATCACGTTTAGATTTAGATTTTGATGATGAGTATGTACCATTCTTTGTTATTGGTATAGATGGAAATAGAGAAAGAGCAGAAGGTACTTTTTATGCCGAAATGGAATACCGAGAAAGATATCGTATTCCAGGCGATGGTGATGTTTATATTTATTATGAAAGTGAAAAAGCAGAAGAAAATTTTGATATAAAAGTTATAGATTAAAAAGGAGATGTGAATTATAAAAGAAAAATTAATAACCATAGTATTAATTTTACTAATAATTGTTTTAGGTATATCCAATATTTATCAATATAAAAATACTTTAAAAATGAAAACAGAATTTGGAGAAAGAATTTCTATTATGGTAATTGATGCCTTAGGTTTACCAACACATATATTAAATTTTGATAATTCTTCAAACAGTGAATACATAAATGAAATAAATTTAGCAAAATCAATCACGGTAATAGATACGACAAGGCATTCATTAAACATAGGAACATCAAGCTTTACTCAGTTAATTTCTTTTCTCGACAACATGGAAAAAGACTACAAAAATTTATATAAACTCATTAAGGAAAATGGAAATAAACAAGAAATAGAAATATTAAAAAATAAGATAGTAGAAAGTCAAAGAAAAAGTTTAAAAACATTTAAAGATATACAGAAATTTATTGAAGAATTTAAAAATCAAGGAAATGGGGATAAAGAAAAATATTTAATGTGGTATAACAATGATGCTGGAAGATCAAATGAATTAGTTAAAATAATTGACACAGGCTTAAAATAGTATTTAAAAATTAGAGTATCCCAAAGACTAGCTTGGGATACTCTAAAAAATAATAATCGAGTAGGAGGTAGATAATTAATTTATCTACCGACCTCTCACACCACCGTACCTCAGTTTGTTTAGCAACCTTACCCAGCATATGTATGCCTTTTATGTAGTTTCTGTTCGTCAGACCGAAAGTTTGCTGCTGGCTTCCTTCAGATTCCACTTCACGGTGGACACCCTTGCCTTAAGCTATGCGCTTAGCACTATCAACCCGCGCTCGGGACTTTCACCTGTTAGATTACGCCCATGCTGGGCGCACTATAAAAAATTGTCTATTAAATTTAATAGACAATTTAAAATGCATAAAAATACAACTGAATAATTCTCTTATTTTTTAATCCTTTATGGAAGAAAAACTATTTGTAAAAATATTTCAATATAAAACCAAAAGCTCTTCCATTTGTCTAAGACAAATGGAAGAGCTTCCTATTTAAAAATAACTATATTTTAAATTTTTTTGTTTAAAAATTTTTTATACAATGCTTTAATATTTTCACTGCATAGAAGTGGTATGAATTCCCTAATTTCTTCAATAGGCCAATCCCACCATTTCATTTCCAATAGCATTTTAATCTCATCATCCGAAAATCTTTTTTTTATGGGCTTAGCCGGATTACCACCAACAATAGTATAGGACTCTACATCCTTAGTAACAACAGCCCTTGTCCCTATTACAGCACCATCATTTATTTTCACTCCCGGCATTATAACTGCTTCAGTTCCTATCCAAACATCATTTCCCACAATAGTATCTCCAGCTTGTTTATATCCATCTTTGGAATTATCATTAATTTTAGAATAGTAAAAGGGATAGGTTGTTATCCAATCATATCTATGTCCCTGATTTCCAGCCATAATAAATACGGCACCAGAACCTATAGAACAAAACTTTCCTATTTTAAGCTTATCAACATCATCCCTATCCGGTGATAAATATCTTACACAATAATCCTGAAAATGCTTAGCATGATAATAGCCAGAATAAAAGGTGAAATCTCCCACTTCAATATTTTTATTTGTAATATAATCCTTTATAATATAGCTATGCTGCCAGCTTTCAAAAATATTATTTTTCATATAAAACGCCTCCTATACTCTTCATTTATACTTTTTGTAAATTTATTACCAAATATAGAAGGCTTCTTTCTGTGTCCTTTTTGTTGTATTCATTTTCTCACCTCAATAAATGCCTATTATTTGCTCAACTGACATTTCAATTGTATAATAAAATACATATTTTTTCTATACTTAGTTAATGCTTTAATGCTGCTTTATAGATTTTTTATATTTTGTATCAAATTCGAAATAAAAAATAACGTCTATCCTTTATAAATACTCTGTATAGACGTTATTTGTGATTCTAAAATTTCCAATAAATTAAGCTTTTAAGAGCCTACATCTATATCTTATATCTATTTTAAATCAATTACCCAGTCTCCATTAATTACAAATTTTGGATATGATATATTGATATTAGCAGCATTAATATCTTTGTCAAATTCCAGCTTCATAACTGCTTTGTCATTAATAAATTCAGTAGATATTTTCCTTATATTATCGCTATATAAATTAAAAGACCTTATATTTATATTTTTATCTAAATCGGTATTTAAATCAAATTCTACCTCAGCAGATGTAGGAGATACTCTTTTTATATTCTTAATGATAGCCTTTTGAATTTTAAAATCAATTTCTTTATTTAAACTTACTTCTCCTTCATCTGGAATATTAAGTGAAATTGAATCTATACTCTCATGGTAAGAAGCAATTATAGCTGGTAATTTCAATATAAAATTTTTGTCTTTTGGTGCTTCTGTTTCAAATACAGTTACAGGACTTCCCTTTGTATCTTTAGGAATTTCTAGCTCATATTTATTATCCATCTCATCAAATATATAAATACTGTCAGTTTTATTACCCGAAGAAAACGACATAGTACCTTTTTCACCTAAATCTTCAAATCCAGATGATACCTTTATTTCACTCGGCTTTCCAAATCTACTTAATTCTAATTTTTCATCTTCAAATGACGCAATTAATTGTATAGTCAATTTTTCATTTCCTTCAATAATTTTAGCCCCAATATTTACACCCTTAATTTCATTATCTGAGGCCTTTGAAATATAAATTTCATCATTTGAATCTAGGCTTTCAGCTTCTTCCAATGAAATGTCATAGGATTTCCCTGCAATCTTAAGCTCAAAGTCTTTAAAGGGATCTATATTATAATTTTCTTCATTTTTGTTCATGAAGCTAAAGCTATATCCTTTCTTTTCTCCAAATTGGGAATATCCATATCCACCAGGATAATAGACAACATTAGGATCATTTTTAGGTATAATATTTATATCCTCCAATTCACTTTCACTTAAATCTGTAGTTAATTCCATTTCCAGTTTTCCCTTAGAAACCATCACACTTTCCAGCTTAATATCTTCATCCAACTCATAACCTTCCCTCAAGTAATAGGCCTTTCCATCAACAATAGTTGAATATACTGGAGTTTTATTAAAGAATGATTTAATAACCTGGGAAATATCATCGGCATATACAGTAGTTATAGTTAACAAACATATGCATGCAACAGCCACATAAGGAAGTTTTATTCTCTTTTTACTTTTAACTTTTTTACTATTATTCAATTTTTCACAAGCCTTTTTCTTTATGGAATCCATGTCTATTTCTACTCCTTCCATCAACTTATCAATTTCTTTTTCAATTAAATCATCATCCATATTATTTAATAGTTTAATTAATTTGTCTTCATTCATAATTTAACGCCTCCTTTATGATTTTTCTCCCCCTTAAAAGCCTGTTATCTACAGCAGGCCTAGATAAATTAAAGGCATTTGCCAAATCACTTATTTTTTCACCAAAGAAATACCTTCTGAAAAATATTTCTTTATCAATTTCATTAAAGGAATTAATTATTTTTATAACTCTTTCTTGATCCTGTCTCAAAAAAAATTGTTTTTCTAGATTATAATTGTCCTCTAGTTGAAGCTTTTCAATACTAATAACATTCTTTACTTTTCTTTTTCGCTTATATGTAAGGGCTTTATATTTTGTTAAAATCAAAAGCCATGTTCTAAAATTTCCTTTTTCCTGATCAAATTCATTAATTTTAAGCCAGGCCTCTAGAAAAACATCAGATACACATTCTTCAATATCTTCTTTCTTAAGTGATTTGTATAAAATATTATAAGCTAAGCAATAAATTGTTTTTGTATATTTGCTTATCATATATTCATAAGCAAGTGTATCTTTATTTTTTATTCCTTCCACAAGTGCACTCTGTGAATATTCCAAGATATTTAACCCCCCTTTCATATATTACTACGCTTTGATTATCTTTTTTCTCTCAAAATTTCTATTCAGTTTATATGAAATATCAATAATCCTATAATTAAATTTTCACTTAAAACAAAGATTTTTCATGTATATTACAAAAAATAATGTCTATGTATAAATATACTATACATAGACATTATTTTATATAATAAAAGCAGGCATTTAAGCCTGCTTGCTCAATTTTTAATTATTGAATATCAATTTTTCTACTACCCTTTGATGGTTTTTCCTTTGGAAGAACCACCTTTAAAACCCCATTTTCAGGTGCCTTTGCAGCAATTGCATCTTCCTTTACATTTGGAATATAAAATGAACGACTTATTTTACCAACTCTTCTTTCTCTTCTAATATAGTTATCTCTTTCCTCATTTACTTCTTCATTTTGATTAATGCTTAAATATAAATGGTCATTTCTATATTCCAAATTGATTTGATCCTTTGTAAATCCTGGGACTTCTGCTTCTACTATATATTCTTTATCATTTTCCTTTATGTCGGCCTTAATAGACCCAAAAGAAAAATCCTTAAAGAAATTATCAGTCATTAAACCAGAAAAGAAGTTGTCCCTAAACACTTCTTCAGCTGCATCCAACATTCTTCTACCTCTTTTGTCAAATGGCATCAAGTTAAACATTTAGAACTCCTCCTTTATTAATATTATTTAACTTCTAATAATATTTTATACCTAAGGTCAAAGAAAGTCAAGGTCTATTTTTATTTGACTAATTCATTTTATTCTTACCATAAATAATAAATCTGCTCTTTAATTTAAAACCAACCTTAGTTCCAATAAAGCCTAAAATATATATTATAAAAATAAGTAATGCAAAAAGTTTTATTCCAAATAATTTATACATATAATTCCCTGTAATATAATTTGTAACCCCTACCCCTATAATAAAGCTCCATACTGGGTATAAAGATGCAGAAATACTAATATTTCTTTCGGTTCCATAGTTTCTAATAAATACTACTGTAATTAAGTCTGCTAATACCCCTGATAAAAATATTGACATAGTCATAAATGGATTAATAAAAAACATAATTCCACCAAATATAAAACTAACTATAGTCATAGTCCATAGCTTTTTTGTTTTTGAAATTGCAATATACATAAAAATCGATAGATAAGGAGCCATGAAGACAAATTTTGATCCTGGTATTGGCAACGTCTTACTAATAATATACAAAAAATATCCTCCCACTAATAATGCAGCTGTTATAATACCTAAAAATGTTAAATTTCTAATATCACTTTTCATTTTTTCTCCTCTTTTTTGAAGCAAAAAGCTTTTCTATAAAACAAGAAAAGCTCTTTACTTAACAATTATATATTTTTAAATGCTTTTATATTCTATATGTTCAAATCAGGCTTTTAAAATCTATGATTCTAAAAAGCTATTCCTACCCCTAGTTTCTTCATTAAATCTCTAGGCATAGAAAATCTTGCGGTTTTCAGCGGGTCTACTATTTGGGATATCTCTGTATTACCCCAAGCACTCATTAACATACCTGCTTCATTTAATGTAAGGTCCGTCCATTTCAAAAGATAGCTAGCCATATCTTTTGTGGCAATATCTACAGCATCATCAAGAGTTTTTGCAGAAGCAATTGCTGATATAGCCGAAGAAGTAACTACTAATGGATTTTTTAGCTTTATATTGGAAGCTTTTTCAATACTTACATCAACTTCTCCTCCCACTTCTACTCCAGTACCTACTATTTCCCCATCACCCATTGCTGCGTGAAGATCTCCCATCGACAATAAACCACCCTCTACCTGTGAAGGTAAATATATGGTGCTGCCCTTAGAGATTAGCTTTGTATCCATATTCCCTCCATGGGTATCTGGAGTACCACAGGGGATATCCTCTCCAGAGGGTGCTATGCCAATAACCCCTATCATAGGATTTATTGGTATGGCTAATCCTTTAAATTTGGCAAAACCATTATCAATTGGTATCATCAAAGTTTGAGATTCCTTAATAATATCTCCAAGAACGCCAGATTTAGGAGCAGCAATCATAACCCCTGGAGAGTTTACCCTTATATCCTTTATATGTACAGCTATTACATCCCCAGGCTTAACTCCTTTTAAATAAACTGGACCCGTTGCAGGATTTATTCTGTCAAAGCTTAATTTTTCTAATTTGTCCTTTTCACTTTTAATTTGCCCCTCAAAACAATCTAAGGTTTCAAATGTTAAATGACTAGGCAAATCAACACTAGTAACCACTTCATTATTTTTACTCATCTCATAGACATGGTTTTTAGAAGAAATAAACATGATTTTTCCCCCTTATAGTTATTTTATTTAGTCAACAGCAACCCAAGTTGTCCAATTTCTTTAATTCTCTTTAAATAATCTGTTTCTATATTTCTTTTAAATTTCCTTTATTTTCTTAACCTAAATCTCTCATAACCTTAATAAATACTTTCCTACTTCTGGGGCCATCAAATTCACAAAAATATATACTCTGCCAAGTTCCTAAAAGAAGTTTTCCTTTATTTATTATAATTGTCTTTTCCGATCCCATAAAGGAAGATTTTAAATGAGCATGAGAATTTCCTTCAAAATGTTTATAATCACCCTTTATTGGGAACACCTTATTAAGAGCTAATATCATATCTCTCACTACATCAGGATCAGCATTTTCATTAATTGTAATCCCCGCTGTAGTATGAGGACAATAGACAACTGCAATACCATTTTCAACACCGGATTTTTTTAAAATATCATTTACTAAATAGGTTATGTCCACAAATTCTTGAGAATTTTTTGTTGTAATTTGAAACTCAAATAAATTATTATCCATAAGTATCTCCTCTCCTATTCTAATCGTCCTCCTTGTTTCCAATAAAAAAGGTTGTCTCAGTTATAGAGTGTATTTTCTATTCTGAGACAACCCCTTATTAACCTAAAACTTAGGCTGCAAGATTTTCTTTCCTTTTTAACTTTTTACCGGATATTTTATTCATTATAATAGCTATTGCTCCATCCCCTGTAACATTACATGCTGTTCCAAAACTATCTTGGGCAAGATACAAAGTCATCATTAAAGATGATAATGTGGGTGAAAAATTAAGCATAGTTTCTAAGAGTCCTAGGGCTGCCATAACAGCTCCTCCTGGCACTCCTGGAGCTGCAATCATTGTAACTCCAAGCATTAAAATAAAGGGAAATAAACTACTGAATGGAGTGGCCATCCCATTTAGCATCATTACAGCCATAGCACAACTTGTAATAGTAATTGTGCTTCCTGATAAATGTATAGTTGCACAAAGTGGGATAACGAATTCCCCAATTCCATCATCTACTCCATTTAACTTTGTTTGTCTTAATGTAACCGGAATAGCTGCAGCCGATGACTGGGTTCCAATTGCTGTAAAATATGCTGGAATCATTGTTTTAACTAATTTAAAGGGATTAGAAGCTGTAATAGTCCCTGCAATAAAATATTGAACTAGAATAACAATAATATGTAGAATAATAATCATAACAAAAACCTTTGCAAATACAGAAATTATAGTGGCAACTTCCCCTGCATAGGTCATATTGGCAAATATACCTAATATATGAATTGGAAGAAGGGGTATGATTATATTAGATATTACTTTCTCTATAATTTCTTGGAATTCATGCATGAATTTTTTTATAATTTCTCCCTTTATAACTGCTATTCCAAGTCCCAATATAAAGGCAATTATAAGGGCTGTCATAACTCCCATAATAGGTGGAATGTCTATTTCAAAAAACGGTTTCAAAAGAGCTTCAGCCGGATTTCTGGTATCCACGGCTAAATTCCTTAGGTTCAATACTCTAGGCAGTACAGTTAAACTTGTAAAATAGGCCAATGATCCAGATACAATTGTAGACAAATACGCTAATCCAGCAGTAAAAGCTAAAAGTTTCCCTGCTCCTTTTCCAAGATCTCCTATACCGGGAGCAATAAAACCTATAATAATAAGGGGAATAGCAAATCCTAAGAAACTTCCAAAAATATCGCTAAAAGTAACAAATATTTTGATAAACCCTTCTGATGCTATATTACCTATTACAATCCCTAATATAATAGCAATAATGAGTCTTGGAAGCAAACCTAACTTCTTCATAAAATGAACTCCTCTCCTTTTTACAGTTGTAATCTTTTACACTTGATAGTATTTATAAAACAAATTACAAAGAAAATAGTCAATGTTTCTACAGCCTTTCTTTGTAATTTATCTTATTATAGTAAAACAATATCAAAATTAATCTGATAATTTATATAGGATAAATATTTCAGAATTAGATATTGTTAAAAAAAAAACAATTTCTAAAAACATTTTTGTCTTCTGTATGCGTACAATATCTTTCTGGCCTCAAAAATGTTTTTTTGAAATTATAAAGTCTATCATTATTGAAAATACATTGATCATTTAGTTCAAAATCCAAAATGAATTATTTTGATATTTAGGATATATTTTACTTAATGTATGTTTACTTCGAACAGTATATCATTTTTATTACTTTCATTCAAGTATTATTATAATAAATTAATAATTTTGTTTTTTATTCTTTATAAAATTTTGTATTTACACTTTTAAAATATATTATTGAAATCATGTTCTTTCTATATTGGCTAGTTTACTACCTTCTATATTTTATAATTTTTATTGTATAACTTTCAATTTACTATTTTTTCGAAATTTATAGATAATTCCCTATAACCATACCTATAATATATTGTTATTTTTTTAACTATAAAACACATAGAAAATACATATAATTTCCCTTATCTTTCAGGTGGATATTATAATCCACCTGATTTTTTATATTTCACTAGAAACAAGAAAACCTTCTTCAACGGCTTCTATTATCCTCCTTGGGCTATTGGCATCTCCAACAAGATAAACTTCCTTAAAGCTGTCTTTAATATTCTCGACAATTGAATCGTTTGGCTTATATCCTGTGGCAATTATTACATTATCAACTTTTATTTCTTTATCTTCAAGAATAATTAGATCTTCTTTTATTTCCTCTACCTTAGCATTTACATGTTGCTGAACTCCATATTCATTCAATAATTTAAAGAGATGACCTACAAAAGTAGCACCTATATCCTTTGCTATAGCATCCATCATTTCTATGATATGAACCTTTATTCCCTTATAAGCAAGGAATTTTGCGGTTTCAGTTCCTACAAGCCCACCGCCGATTATTGCAACAGTTTGTCCAACTTTAACTTTTTCATTTAAAACGTCCTCAGCTATTAGCACATTTTTGGAATTAATACCCTTAATTTGGGGAACCGTTTGGAAGGATCCAGTGGCTACAATTACTGAATCAGGACTAAATTCTTCAAGATCTTTTGCTGATTTAATTTCCTTTTGTACAAACTTAATATCTAGTTTTGTCATTTGATTATATAGATATTCTTTAAAAAGCATAAAGGTTTCCTTTTCTGGTGGAGAAGATAAGGTCTCTAACTTTCCGCCTATCTTATCATCTTTATCTACTAAAACAACATTATGCCCTCTTAACTTAGCTACCCTTGCAGCCTCTAGTCCAGCTGGTCCTGCTCCTACTATAACCACATTTTTTATTTCCTCAGCCTTTTGAATTTTTCTATCCTTTTCACGACCTGCCCTTGCATTTACAAGACACTGTACTCCTTGTCCTATAAAAACCTTATCTATGCAACCTTGATTACAAGCAACACAGTATCTAATATCTTTATACTGCTTATTTTTCATTTTAATTACCAACTCTTCATCACTTATAAGACCTCTACCTATAGCTACCATATCAGCTTTATCATTTTCAATTATATCCTCTATTAGCTCTGCATTATTCAATCTTGCTGCAACTATCACTGGAACCTTAATATTCCTTTTAAGTTTTTCAGAAAAGGGTACAATGAATCCTTGCTTTACAAACATAGGTTGAATTGTATATTCTACAGAATCATAGCTTCCAGCTGTTAAACTTATAGCCTTAACCCCTGCTTTTTCTGCTTCTTTGCATATAGTCTTAACTTCTTCAAAACCCAAACCATCTTTAAGGTATTCATCGGCACTTATTCTAATTGTAACAGGGACCTTTTCACCACATACCTTTATTATGTCCCTTAAAACTGCCATTGGAAATCTCATCCTATTTTCAAGACTTCCGCCATATTCATCTGTTCTTTTGTTACTATGAGGTGATAGAAAACTATGGAGCAGATATCCATGGGCAAAATGTACTTCAATTAAGTCAAATCCAGCTTCTATGCTTCTCTCTGCTGCTTTTACAAATTTCCTATGCATTTCATCAATATCTTTTTTTGTCATTTCCCTTGGATTGTTTCCAAGTATTTCACATGGAATGGCGCTAGGTGAAATTGGCTGAATTCCTGTTACTCCTTGACTTGCTTGTCTCCCAGCATGATAGAGCTGCGCACCTATTTTTCCACCAGCTTCATGAACGGCATCTGTCATTCTCTTAAGCTCTGGAATAAACTTATCTTCATATATATTTAGCTGGGTAGGAAGCCCTCTACCTTCAGGAGAAACTGCAATAGAACCGGTTATAATAATAGATACTTCATTTTTAGCTCTTTCAACAAAAAAATCTATAAGACCTTCACTCATTTCTCCACCAATTTGGGCAAGTCCATTTTCCATAGGCGCCATCATAAATCTGTTTTTCAATACTAAATTACCAATCTTTATGGGTGTAAAAAGTTTTGACATATTTTTTCCTCCTCATTTTATAAAATAATATTCGTAAGCGAATTACATGTGTAAAAAAATGATCTGTTAATCAATCATGAAATTCGTTAACGAATTTATTCTGTGGCTTTATTGTATATTATTAATTATTAAGTGTCAATAGATTATGTTATCTTTTTAACATTTTATTTGATGAAACCCGTAAATAACTTTTAAAATCAGTAGAGTCACCATTTCCCATAAGATCATATATTTTTTCTAGAGTTTCAAGAAATTTTTCTACTTCTTCTATATCTAAGCTTCTAAGAAGTCCCATGAATTCAAATGCTAATTTAGTATTTACACTCTCTTCTAATATTCTTTTACCTCCTTCTGTTATATAAATTTTAATAGTTCTACTATTATCTAAATACTTTTCTTTTCTCACATAGCCTTTTTTCTCAAGTCTACTTATAAGGGCAGAAGTGGTTGACTTATTCCAAAAAGCTATGTTTCCTAACTCATTTAATGTCAATCCATCATCAAGGTGTAATATCCAAAGAGCATGTTGTTGAGCGTGTGTCAAACCCACTTCATTTGCAACTTTCTCCCAATCTTTTTGTATATTCATATAATTAGCTCTCATTAAGTTTAAGAATATATTAAAATAATAGTTACCTATATTTCTATTCAACTTAATCCCTCCAAAATCCAAGATTGTAATTATGAATATAAGATATTATATACAATTATATTTGTCAATCAAATCACTTTTTTCTCTTCTTATTCTTGGCGTTATATCTCCTCAGCTTTACTATACTATGAAAATAGTTCTGATACAACAGAACTGCCTCCTTATTTATTTCTTCCTTTTTTCTTCAATTTATATCTAAAAAATATTCACTTTTCTAAATAGATAATCATATTATAATATTATCTTAGAAAGAAGGATGTGTTTAAAATAATGTACAGAATACAATGTCCTAGGGGTACAATGAGTTATACTATAAGGGCAGGAGATACCTTGTATGGAATAGCATTAAAATATAATACTAACGTTCAAACTTTATTATTTTTAAATCCAACTATAAATCCATTTTTCCTAGTAGTTGGCGATGCGATATGTGTTCCAAGAAGAAGGAGACCTCCTTGTCCAAATGGTTTTTACTATACCGTTCAGTCTGGAGATACTTTATACTCAATTGCAAGGAGATACAATGTATCAGTTAGGGAAATACAAAATGCTAATCCTTCATTAGATCCTTTCAATCTAATCGTTGGAGATGTGCTATGTATACCTAGAAGGCAAATAAGCTGCCCTGGCGGTAGAGTTCATACAGTTAATGAAAGAGACACTTTATTAACACTGGCAACAACCTATAACGTTTCCTTTAATGCTTTGAGTGAAGCAAATCCAGATGTTGACTTTGATAACTTAAGAGTTGGGCAGCAAATATGCATTCCACCTTTCACTCCAAGTATAAGCTGTCCTGGTGGTAGAACCTACATTATTAGAAGAGGAGATACTTTATCCAGCATAGCAGAAAACTTTGTAGTATCTGCCACAGAAATATTAAAATTAAATCCTACGCTAGCTCCCGGAGAGTTTGTTGAAGGAATTTTAATTTGTTTACCTGAAGAAGCTCCAGTATAAGAAAAGTCTCCTTTCTCATTTTGTATTGCCTTTAATTTTATTAAATGAGAAAGGAGTTTTTTTATAAAAAAACAACGTCTACAATATAGTATATCCCATATATAGACGTTATTTTCTTATGATAAAGTCATGTAATAAAATCTTTAATCATTGAATTTTAGCTTCCTATTTGTTATTAATTCTGCAATTTCAATATTTGAAATTAAAGCATCAAACTGTATTTTAGAAGATAATCCTAAGCTTAATCTGTCAAAACAAGCATTGGCTACTGGATGATAATGAGTTCCTTCCAATTCAGCTTTTTTCCCAGATTTAATTGCTTCATCTAAGAAATATTTATTTTTAAGGCGTTTTTCTTCTTTAATAGGATTAAGAATTAAATTACAACCATATGGCATTTTATTTAAATCCTCATAACTTAAATTAACTGAAAGTTTATAATCATCTAATTTCATTATATATCCATTACAATACTTTGTATTTACGCCAAAGATTTTCACCCCATTATCTTTAAGCCAGCTTAAAGTTGCTGGAATATCAAGCATATCCTTTGGAGATGTTGCCACAAGGGTAATTCCCAATTGAGACAATGCAGGTAAATCATAGCAAAGTCTTTCAGCTTTAATATCTCCTATACCGCCAATACCAGCAGTTACAACAACAGGATATCCAGTTTTTTTTGCAATTACCATGGTACCCGAAGCAGTTAGATATGCATTTGTATTTTTATTAAATTTTTCCTTCAATTTAAGGCCATCAAATCTTTTCCAATTATTTATACTTTCTTTTGCTAAAAGAAACTCCTCTATATTACCTATCTTAGGCTGTCCACCTTCAATCCACGCCAGAACTGCACCCTTAGGCCATTGTGAAATTATATCATCACTTTTTACAGATATAAGACCATGTCCCAATAATGCCGTTTCCACAAGATAATTTTTTTTATTATTTCCAGCCATCGAATTCATTTACATTATCCCTATTTACAACAATTAGAGGAGAATATACTGGTTCTTTTATTTCTTGTCCCTGTGACAATTTAAGTGCTAAAAGAAGAGCCGCTTTTGTATATATCTTTGGCGAATATGTAATAGAACCATCAAGTCTACCTTCTTTTATTGCTTCTTGAGCTTCCTTTGTAAAGTCAACACCATAAATTATTATTCCATCTCTTTTTCCAGCTGTTTCAAGGGCTTCTACCGCCGCAAGAGCCATAACATCATTGCAGCAAAAAATACCCTTTAAGTCCGGATTTGCTTGAATAAGGTCGGTAGCAATATTATAAGCCGTATTGCGATCCCAATTTCCAGGCTGGATACTTACAAGTTCAACACCTTCTGTAGCTTCAAAGGTTTCCTTTGCTCCCTTTGTACGACCTTCACTTTGACCTGCTCCAGGAATTCCTTGTATTATAGCCACTTTTCCTCCATCAGGCATATTTTTTAACATATCCTCTGCAACCATTTTTCCTTGGTTTTCAAAATCAACTGTTATAACACCATCAAGATGTCCCTCTTGCTTTTTAAGGGCTTCTTTATTTACACCAGGCCCTAAATTTATCACTGGTATACCTGCCTGGTTTGCTCTAATTATACCGGGAATTAAATTGTTTCCATCAATAGGAGAAAAGACAATTGCATTATAATCCTTTACAGCCATACTATCTAAAGTTTCAAGCTGAGAAGTAGTATCCCCTTCGCTAGGAGCAGCCATAACCTCAACATCAATTCCTAATTCTTTTCCGGCTTCTTCATAGCAGCTTTTCATATTGGCCCAGAAGGGATTAGTCAAAGAAATAATAAGAACTCCAATTTTTTCTCCCTTGTTAAGCTCAGGCATAGGATTTAATTGATTAGTTAAAGCTTCTTCCATCTGAGCAAGCTTTGTATTTTCCTTTTCTGTTTCATTCTTTTCTGTTTTATCTTTAGTTTCCTCTGAACTATCTACTTTAGGTTTTTCTGTAGTTGCCTGTGTGTTTTTTTCTCCACTACATCCAAAAAGTAAGCTAGTACATAGAGTTAAGATGAGAACTATTGCTAAAATTTTTCTTCCCTTCAATTTGTACATCTCCTTTAAAATATAATTTATATTTGAGGAAATTGCATAATACATGTGAAAAATTTTAATTATGCAAGTTTCTCATTTACTAAAATTATTATATCTGCACTTGTCTTCGCTGCCGAATCTCTGACACTGTTACAGAAATAATAATAATAAGTCCTATAAACAGCTGCTGGTAATAGGAAGAAATACTCAATATGGTTAATCCATTTCTCATAACCGATAAAAGAATACAAGCAATAATAGTCCCTCCTATGCTAGCTTTGCCTCCTTTCATAGAGGTTCCTCCTAAAATTACTGCAGCAATAATATCTGTTTCCAGCATAAAGCCAGCATTTGGCTCAGCTGCATTAAGCCTTGAGGTCATAATTAAACTTGCTAAAGCAGCTGTTAATCCTGAGAACATATACACCGTTGTCTTATAAAATTTTACATAGACTCCAACACGTCTTAGAGATTCCTCATTTCCTCCAAGGGCAAGAGTATACTGTCCCCATTTTGTATACTTTAATAAAAACAATGAAAGGACTATTAAAGCTATAGATAATATTATCGGTGGATTTATCTTACCAAAATCTCCTTTTCCAAAATATGTAAATTCTAAAGGAAATCCATATATCGGCGTACCTTCTGTAATAACAAGGGCTAGTCCCCGATAAAGGGACATTGTACCTATAGTTACAATGAAGGGTGCTATTTTAAATAGTGAAATAATCATTCCATTAATAATGCCTAAAATCGCTCCTGTTAAAATTCCTAGGCCTATAGACAATTCTATAGAAAAATTATTTTTAAGTAATAGTCCCATTACTATGCCAATTATGGCAACCATACTTCCAATGGATAAGTCTATTCCTCCTGTGGCAATTACAAATGTCATTCCTATAGCTAATATCAGCTTAAGTGAACAGTGATCTAATATGTTACGGATATTATTCCATGTAAAGAAAAAGGGTGAGTTAATTGAAATAAAAACAACCATTATTATCAATATGCATAATAAAAACAATTGGGTAAATGGTTTATCAATTCCCTTGGATTTTTTACTATCCTGTTTAATATATTTTTTAATCAAAGTCTTCACTCTTTCTTTAAACTAGCTTTACAGACTACTGCTAATTTTTTTCATTAGATCTGTAGGTGTCGTTTCTTCTTTCATAACATTTTCTACTATTTTTCCATGTCTCATAATATTTATATTGTCAGCAATATCAAAGACCTGATAAATATCGTGACTTATTATTAAAACAGAAAATCCTTTTTTTGGTAAAGATTTAATCAAAGAATTAATTGCTCCAGACTCCTTTATTCCCATAGCGGCTGTTGGCTCATCAAATATAATTAACTTTTGTCCCTGAAAAATTGCCCTTGCAATTGCAACGGATTGTCTTTGCCCTCCAGATAAATATCCCACAGGTGTTTTTAAATATGGAATATTTATATTAAGAGCCTTTATTAATTTTTCTGATTCCTTATACATTTCTTTATAATTTATAATAAAACCGAATTTAGTGATTTCTCGTCCAAGAAATATATTTCCCGCTATATCTCTGTGATTATCGAGGGATAAATCTTGATAAACCGTTGCCATTCCATTTTTATAGGCTAATCCAGGTGTAAGATGTCTATAATTTATATTTCTAATATGTATACTTCCCCTGTCAGGCCTTAGGGTTCCTGATAAGATTTTTATAAGGGTACTTTTACCTGATCCGTTGTCTCCGACAATAGCTGTTATTTCATTTTCAAAAACTTCCATAGACACATCATCTAAAGCTTTAATTTTCCCAAAGCTTTTTGTAATATTTTTTAAAGACACAAAAACGTTTTTGTTTTTATTGGATTCATCCATAATATTCACCCTAAAATATGATAGTCCTTTAACAAATGGTATTTTAGCATAAAGGGTTTGCTTATTCAAATCAAGAAAATCTATATAAATTAATGTACTATAAATTTTTTTTATATGATAAATTTATTGCTGTTATTTCCAATGGGTATTAGCTTACGTTTACAGATTCTATATAACTAAACCCCACAATAAAATTGTAGGGTTTAGTTATATAATTTATTGAAATTTTATTCTAGCCTCTCCATCAGTTTAAAGGAATAACCTATCTTTTCTATTTCTTCTCTACTTAAGACAATACCTTCTGGTGGTCTTTTGTTCAATTTAAAAACAATTGCTTTTTGACCAACCTGCTGTCTAAATTGTATACGATTCATAGATATATCAATTTTAAATAACTCCGACATTATTTCGGCTGTTGATTCGTGTCCTATTGCAGATATAAAACCATTTTTATAGATAAGTTTTTTAGCACTGTCTATATCTATATCACTTATCTTATAAATACCATTTGTAGTGGCAATAGTCCCATTAAATAAAGCAACCTCCATACTTTGGCCCATAATTATCACCTCTATAATTACTATAAGAATTTTTGAATTTCTACGGTATATCCATTAGGATCTTGTACAAAAAAATGATAGATTTGAAATTTTTCATTAGTCTTTGGCCCTTCCTTTATTATATATCCTTTTTGAGTTAAAGTATCGTATATATCATCTACATTTTCAGTCAATAAAGTAATAATAGGGCTTTTTTCTCCTAACACTATTTCTATATGGGAACAAAAACCAATTTTCCCTCCACCTTCAATTTCATATATACGGCATAGTCTTTGATCTTTATACAATTTTAAATCAAGTATTTCTCTATAAAACTTATCTGTTTTATCTAAATCTTCAGTTCCAAAAAATATAATGCTCCCCTGCCAATTATTTGCCATCACATCAGTTCTCCTTTTTTGATATATATTCACTATTTAAGTATAGATTTCCTTCTGATTGTCATAAAAAAATCTCCAAAATAATAATGGAGATTCATAATAAGAATTATATATCATAAATACTAGTCTTTTTTATATATAAATAATTCCTCTATGGAAGCTTGTAATGCCTCAGCTATATCAAATGCCAATTTTAAAGATGGATTGTATTTACCCTTTTCTAAATGACTTATTGTCTCTCTTCTAACACCTACTAAATCATATAATATTGAATAACTCTTTAATTCTAATTCCTATCATGGAAATTTGGATATTTGCTTTTCACTAATTCCAAAAATTTATTTCTTTAATAATATTGCAAAAACAATAATTCACATATATAAAAAATCAATATACAGTAAACTATATTAATATGATAAAAAATTAATTTTAGTAAAGCTCAATCTCTACTTATATTCAATTGAGAAACTTGCATAATTAACATTATTAATTTTAAAATTCTTTACATGTATTATGCAATTTCCTCAATTATTCAACAAATACTTTTATTTATTACAAAGGAGGCTTATATTAATGAATAAAAAAGCAATCAATCGCTGGTTTGTCGTTCTTGGAGCTGTATTATTACAAATGTGTATAGGTGCCATTTACACATGGAGTTTATTCAATCAACCTCTCATGGATAAATTCAATTGGGAAAGTAATGAGGTAGTTCTCACTTATTCAATTGCCATTTTTGTTTTTGCCTTTGCAACTATTTTTTCTGGCAGGCTTCAAGATAAAATAGGCCCTAGAAAAATTGCCACTATTGGTGCCATTCTTTATGGAGGAGGATTGATATTAGCCTCTACTGCCACTTCAATTATACAATTGTATCTTTATTATGGTATTATAGCTGGAAGTGGAGTTGGATTTGCTTATGTTTGTCCATTATCCACTTGTGTTAAATGGTTTCCCGAAAAGAAGGGCTTTATTACAGGTATAGCCGTTGGTGCCTTTGGACTTGGAAGTTTAGTATTTAAATCTTTAATTGAATATTTTATAGAAAATAGCGGTGTTTCTTCAGCATTTCTTTATTTAGGTATAATTTACACTGCCTTAGGTTTAATTGGCGCCCAATTTCTAATTCTTCCACCAACCGAAAATAGTTCACCTCTTGAAAGCTCAAATACTGTTGTGAAGCAGGAATTTAAAGTTGGAGAAATGATTAAAACCAAGTCCTTTTATATTATTTGGATAATGTATTTCTTTGGATGTATGAGTGGTCTATTAGTTATAGGACTAGCTAAGGATATAGGTATTCAATTAGCTGGGCTTAAAGCTTCAGCAGCTGCAAATGCAGTTGCTATGATAGCTCTTTTTAATGCAGGCGGAAGACTTATATGGGGTACTCTTTCAGATAAATTAGGTAGAATCAGAGTTGTGACAATAATGTTTATAATAACTGCCATATCGATGATTATAATGAGTGTAACCACCTTAAATTATATTACTTTCTTTGCTTCTTTAGCTGGTATTGCTTTCTGTTTTGGAGGTTTTTTGGCAGTTTTTCCAACAATAACAGGAGAATTCTTTGGCATTAAAAATCTGGGAGCAAACTACGGAATAGTATACCAGGCCTATGGGTTAGCAGCACTAGCCGGTCCTATAATTGTGGCAGGAGCTGGTGGTTTAAAACCCACGTTCTTAATAGCCGCTTTACTTGCTGTATTAGGTGCCGCATTAACTTTCATGGTAAAAAGACCTGAAGTAGATAGTATATAGTAATATAATTTTTTTATTTATAAAATAAATCTATAACACCAGATATAGAAAATGCACTATAAATTAAAAATAGTCCCATAGTCATATTAAATTGTCTTCTATATTTTGATAGAAATTTATTGAATAGAGAGCCAAACAATGCCCAACATGAAGTTGATAAAAAACCTACAAAAGCTAAAAAAATCGAAAAGAGAATTATTGCCACATTTGATTTATAGTAAGGAATAATAAAATTAGATACTACAGTTATACCAAAGAGTATAGCCTTTGGATTAACAAATTGCATTAATATCCCATTAAGAAAAGAATTTAAGTTATTCTCATCGGTTATTTCTTCCTCGTTGTTATTATCAGTTTTTTCTTTACTATTTATAATCTTAAAAGCTAAATATGTCATATATCCTGCTCCTAATATTCCCATAAATATTTTAACTTTAGGTATCAGATTAAAAAGTAAAAGATTGAAATAACCGCTTAGCAGTATGATTATAAAAAATCCTGTACAAACTCCTAAAATAAAATCTAGTGTTTTTTTATAACCAACTTTACTAGCATTTGCCATAGACATAATATTATTTGGTCCCGGCGTAAAGGATACAACAAAAACATAAGATAAAAATGCACCTAGATTAAACATAAAATAACCTCCTTTTAGAATCTATGATGATATTGTATATAAAAACTGTATTATAAAACACTATATCATATATTATGCACAATGTGCAATATAACGTTCAATAAAAGGAGGTAAATTTTTTTAAATTTATTTACAATTGCTATTGATTCAAGGAATCCTTAATTTTAAAAGACCTACCGTCTATTGCTTTAGAAACCGCTAATATTCCATCTAAATGGTCATATTCATGCTGCAAAAGCTCCGAAAGGTCCCCTTCTAATTCCAATATATTATCCTTCCAATCTAAATCCTTATAATATATTTTTATTCTCTTATATCTTTTCACTTTAACTAATAAATTTGGAAAAGACATACAATCATCCCATACTTCCATCATTTCATTATCTAAATATTGTAATTTAGGATTAATAAAGATTGTAGGCCTATCATTAATATTCATATATATCAGTCTCTTGAAATATCCAATTTGTGGAGCTGCTATGGCCCTTCCTACTTTATATTTTTCTCTAAAATTCATTAATGTATAATGTAAATCCTTAGCTATTTCTTTTACCTCTATTATTTCCGCTCTATTTATCTCCTCAGATTTTTTATATAAATCTTCATTTCCCAATAACAATATTTTTTTAACTGCCATAAAAAACTCCCCTTAATAATAAATTATATCTCATCCTTTATTACTTTAATATACTTGTCAACAATATCTTCCTTAACATACTTTTTAGATGCCTTAAAAGCTGCATCAGAATATTTTTTAAAGGTGTTTTTATCTTTTAATATTTCTTTAATGGCTTTTTTTACCCCTTCAATATCTCCATAGGGTATTAATTTCCCTGTGCCAGGTGCAACAATTGATTTAGCAGCTGGATAGGAATTATATACAATTACAGGCATACCTACTGAAAAGGCTTCAACCAAGACATTCCCAAAGCCTTCAGAATTGGATAGAAGCAATAATACACTATTTTCCTTTGCAACTTCAGTAATATCATCTATAATACCTTTAACATTCACCTTTGAATATCTCAATAGGATTTCACTTATTCCATATCCATATGCATTTAATTTATATTCCGGGTATATTATGTCAGCGACTTCAATATACTCCATTATATTCTTTTGGAGAATATCGAATCTACCTAGGTACATTACATTATTGGTATATCTACATATTTGATTCCTAGATGTTTTTGAGGGATTAGGAACAATATATGATTTATATGTACAATGAATATTTGAATTTTCTATGATTTTTTCAATTTCCTCTTTATCATATTTTGTAAAGAATAGAAACTTATCAATATATTTCAATCTATCCTTTAAAATAATTGGTATTTTAGTATTTCCCATTGATGCTAAAGTTACATCTGGTTTACCGGACTGAAATATAATTATCTCATTTTCCCTCAGCTGCCTTTTAGTTAATAAAAGTAGTTTTTGTGCACCAAATACAATTATTTTTGACCCCGGGACAATTGATTTTTTAGATATATTTTCATTTTTCTCCATAATAATGGTTTTGTAATATTGTACCTTATCAGCTAACTTTTTTTCAATTGTTGCAACCTCAACATTTGGCAATTTACTTAATTTTATATCCTTTTCATTGTATATCAAAACATTTTCTATAAATTTCTGCTCTGGCATTGCCTTTTCTATTAACCGAATTATAGTTTGTACTCCCCCTATAGTTTGAGAGCATTTGTTACTTATAAAATAAATAATATTGCTTTGTTTTGATATGTTGTTCATACTAAACTCCTCTTCCATTACAAACTAATTCATTTAAAAAATAGTATTAGAAATAAATTAAACTTTCCATTTATTTCTCTATTGGTTTCTAACTATTCAACAAATATATTTCTTATTTCCCGAATCAACACCATCAAATATATTCGTAAAATAATAAACATAATAGCCACTATAGTATTCAAAACAATTATATTAAATACAAGAGCAAAATTTAAAAATATAATACCTATTATTAAAACTATTATATAAAATCTTAATTTCTTTGTATTTGATTGGGCTAAATCCAAATGATTATTGATCTTTAGATATTCTATAGTTCCTTCAATACATTTATAAAACATAAACATCTCCATAACAATATCTAGAACTATCATAAACTCATTGAATAGAAAAAAATTCATTGCTTCTATGGAAATAAATCCCTGGAGCTCTCCTATGCCAGTTGTAATAATAGTAATAATTGCAAAAACCCTTGCTGTCTTAAAAAGCTCTATATTTGTATCTTTATATAAAGAAGCTATCCCACTTGAAATAATCATAAATCCTATAAAGGAAGGCAATATCTTAATGCCTCCTAAATTTATATTAAAGGTTGCAATAAAAATCCCCCAAAATATCTTATTGTATCCATTATACATGCTAAATCTCCCCCCTTGCCCTTAAATAATTAAATATCCCTTTTAAATCAAAATCATAGGGAGTGTAATTGATATTATATATCCGTGTATATGATATATTTCCTTCTATATCTTCATAATATAATTTAGGCTTAATATCATAAAATGTATATTTGCTAACTATATCCTTTGGAGCTATAAATTTGGCATTTATAGCTAAAGATTTATCTTTTTCATATTTAACTCCTGAAACTTTCCTATAATCTGTATCTCCTATAGACAGATCAAAATAATCCTTTAAATCCTCTAATAATGGAGATTTAACCTCTAATAGTTTTATAGCTTTTGTAACCCTTCCCTCAAAACTAGATGTCCCATCGGAAGAACTGCCGGAACTTATAGAATCTATATAATCATTTTTTCTTTCATTCTTATATATTATTATTCTGCCCAAATTTATATCCAGAGTGCTTCCATCATTAAATTTTACTTTGGCATTGTTAAGCTCGGTTTCATTAAATTCTCTATCTATATTATTCAAATTCATATCAATATATATAGTATTAAGGGCGTATCTTCCATATATATCTCTACTTTGATTATTATAGTTATTATTATTGAAAAATGAAAACATCCCGCCGCCCTTAGGCCAATGTGAAACAGTAACTTCAATATCAGGTTCTTCTTCAAATTCAATTTCCATAACTTTTCTACTATCGGATATATTAGTTATGTACCTAACCTCAAAGTTCTCTAAAACACTTAAATTTTCATCACCAGATGTATATTCTTCAACATACATCTTTAAAAATACAGGTTTTTCTAAACTATAAATCAATGAAAAGCCTGCAGTAAAAATTAATGATAAAGTAATTAACACAAGTCCAAATTTTAGTATTTTCTTATTTAATTCCACTATTCTCACCACCTAATACAATATATCATATATCTTCAATACAAAATTATATTTTCCTTCATTAATGATAAAGAATAAGAAATCATACTTATACATATTCCAGTAAAATAGTTAATTTATATATATCAAAAATCCTTAGAAGCATTGGATATTTTGATATGTATAAATCAAGTTTTACTATGGGAAATCTATATATTTGACTTTTATTTTTTCTCTGCTATAATGATATCTGATCCAATGATTTACATAAATTATAATATTTTCAGATAATATAAGGAAGGTGGATTTATGCAGGTTCTTGTATGTGTAATTAATAAAAAAGACTGTTTGGAATCTATTTTAGAAAATTTCATTAATTCAGGTATAATGGGAGCCACCATAATCGACAGCATAGGTATGGCTAGAGTATTAAACGATACGGAGCCAAGTAATTTACCTGCCTTTGGTTCTATAAGGATGATTTTAAATGAAAATCGCCCCTTTAATAAAACAATTTTTGTGGTATTAAAGGATAGCCAGGTTGATACTGCCATCAATTGTATAAAAAAAGAAGTTGGAGACATAAATGAACCTGGTATAGGAATTCTATTCACCATACCCGTTAACCATGTAGAGGGAGGTATGTTGAAATAATTATATAGATATTCCAGTAAAATAGTTAATTTATACATCTCAAAAATCCTTAGAAACACTGGATATTTTGATACGTATAAATTAAATTTTACTATGGGAAATCTATATATATAGTGAAACAATCTTAAAATTTAATTTATAGACTTTAAAACATCGATCTTCTGCGATTTTTTAAGATTTATAAATCCAACTTTGATATTGTTTCACTGTATTACAAATAAATATAAAGGCAAGAGGAGAATCTAAAAATGAATGCTTTATATTACGTATCAATTGTCTTAATATCCGGTATTATAATGGCTAGAATTATATCTAAGCTAAATTTGCCCTATGTAACCGGATATCTGTTAGGAGGAATTATTATAGGTCCTTCTTTTTTAAATTTAGTCCCAAAGGACATTTCTACTGGGCTATTAATAATTTCAGAGATGGCATTGGGATTTATTGCATATAGCATAGGAAGCGAGTTTAATATCGAATATATGAAAAAACTTGGAAAATCCATGTTCTTGATAACTTTACTAGAATCTCTAGGTGCTGTTTTAATGGTTTTCGTTACTATGTTTATAATATTTAAACAACCTTTATCCTTCAGTCTTATTCTAGCATCCATTGCGGCCACTACAGCTCCGGCAGCAACCATAATGGTAATAAGGCAGTACAAGGCCAAGGGAAAACTAGTTGACACATTATTACCTGTGGTAGCCATAGATGATGCCATAGGCATTATAGTTTTTGGGATCGTAGTATCTATAGCAAAGCAAGTATCTAACAGTATCAATGGTTTTTCTCTAACCAGTGGATTATTGACTCCAATTTGGGAAATTGGAGCCGCTTTAGTTTTAGGAATTGTTATAGGATTTGTATTAACATTGGTTTCACGAAAAGCAAAGGGTAGAGATGAACTGCTGAGTATTGTAATTGCAACTATTTGTCTGTCCATAGGTATCGCAAATTTCTTAAATATATCTACCCTTCTTTTATGTATGACTATTGGTGCAGTAATCAGTAATATTTCTCCTAATAATATGAAGGTTATAACCATTACTGACTCCTTTACCCCACCTATTTATATTATGTTTTTCACATTAGCTGGAGTAGAGTTAGACATAAGATTGATGAAATATGTAGGTTTATTAGGGATAGGATATATTATAGCTAGAGTAGCTGGAAAAGTCCTTGGAGCGTATTTAGGTTGTAAATTATCAAATATGCCTAAAAAAGTGCAAAACTATTTAGGACTTACTTTAATCCCCCAAGCAGGTGTGGCAATAGGATTATCCATGACCGCCCAATTAGATTTTCCTGAGGTAGGAGCTAAGGTAAGAACTATTATACTTGGAGCAACCATTGTATACGAGCTAATAGGACCTGCTATTACTAAATATGCACTCATGAAATCAGGAGATATACAGCTAAAAAATCCCAAGCTTCAAACTGCTAAGTAGCCTTGTCTTATAATTAGAAAGTAAAACTTGAAAATTTGTTACAGATGGAATATTTAATCCTCTATTTTTTAATATTCCATCCATAATTTTATTTTATATGCTGATTTATCAATATATACTCTATTTTGCTGGAACATCCCTTGTAGCTATAATATTTACTCCCGTATTTGCAACATTTTCTACAATTATATCTCGGGTCTTAACCGGTGCCTTAACTACAATTTCTTTTAAAGCAGTGATTATTTCAAAAACTTTATTTTGGGGGACATCATCCTCTGTTTTAATAGGCACTACATCTATACTTCCTCCATCCACATATACCGTTGTAGTTACGATACGAGTTGGATTTGTACATTCCTTTTCAGCATATATTTCTCCTCTTTTACAGAAGTTTCCCGTTACTTCGATTACTTCCTTATCTTCAATTTTAACAGTTAATTCACATCCCATTGGACACCCTATACATATTATTTCTCTTTTTTCACCCATTGTGTTCTCTCCCTTCTATTTATTCTTTTTCAATCTTAACTGTTATTTCTGAGCAGTTAGGGTATTTTTCAAGGATTTTTTTAGTTAATATAACAGTCTCCATTTCACCGGGAGTCATTATTTTTTTCTTCCTATGAACTTCCCTTACATCATCAAAGTAAACAGAAATATAACTATCTTTATATACATCTCCTACTCTAAACCTAAGTTCAAATACATCTTCAATATTATCAAAATTAATATATTTGGGAACAGTATATCTTACTCCCTCTACAGCCTTAATCTCTATGCTATCTCTATTGTCAAAGATCTCTCCCCTTATATATCTTGCAGCTTTTTTCCCTGCATTATAGCTTTCCGTTGTTACATAATCAACAAGATCATGGACATGAAGAACATTTCCACAAGCAAATACACCATCTATATTAGTTTGCAGGCTTTCATTAACTATTGGCCCACCTGTTATATTGGATAATTGAATATCTATATTTTTAGAAAGGTCATTCTCTGGTATCAGCCCTACCGATAAAAGAAGGGTATCACAATCTATATATTCCTCAGTACCCTTTATTGGTTTTCTATTACCATCGACCTTAGCAATAGTTACACCTTCAACCCTATCCTTACCTGCAATATCTATAATGGTATGGGAAAGTTTAAGGGGTATATCAAAATCATCTAAGCACTGAACAATATTTCTCTTTAACCCACCGGAATAGGGCATTAATTCCACAACAGCTTTAACCTTTGCCCCTTCCAATGTCATTCTTCTGGCCATAATAAGACCTATATCCCCTGAGCCTAGGATAACAACCTCTTTGCCAGGCATATATCCATCAATATTTACAAACTTTTGAGCAGCTCCAGCCGTATATATGCCTGCTCCCCTAATTCCAGGAATATTTATTGCTCCCCTTGGTCTTTCTCTACATCCCATAGCCAATATAATAGACTTTGCCCTTATTTCAATAATTCCATCCTCTGAATTAACGGCTGTTATAACTTTATCCTTATTTATATCAATAACCATAGTATTTAATTTATAGGGGATGTCCATTTCATTAACTTTATCTATAAATCTTCCTGCATACTCTGGACCTGTTAGCTCCTCTTTAAAGGTATGAAGGCCAAAACCATTATGGATACATTGATTTAAAATTCCTCCAAGAACATCATCCCTTTCTAATACTACTAGGTTTTCTATACCTTCTTCCCTAGCTTTTATTGCTGCTGCTAATCCTGCTGGGCCTCCACCAATTATAACTATATCGTAATTTTCCATAATATCCCCTCCAATCTATTTACTTAATTCTTTTATTTCTGCTTATAAGGATCTGTGAATCTCTGCCATATTTAGTAACCTCCATTGGAGAAATATTAAGCTCTCTTGAAAGTATTTCAACTATCTTAGTTGAACAAAATCCCGACTGACATCGACCCATCCCAGCCCTTGTTCTCCTCTTAACCCCATCTAGAGTCCTTGCTCCCAATGGTCTTTTTATAGCATTAACAATTTCACCTTCAGTAACTGTTTCACATCTACAAATTACTCTTCCATATCTTGAATCCTTATTAATAAGCTCTTTTCTTTCTTCATTATCCATTTCCCTAAATCTAGGTATTCCTTTTCTTATGGGATTAAACTCTGTATTGTCCGATGGATTTAATCTCTCTTTAACTATATCAACTATCATCTCAGCAACAGTAGGAGCACATGATAATCCCGGTGATTCCATACCAGCAGCATTAATAAAATTAGGAACATCCTCAGCCTCACCAATTAAAAAATCATGCTCAGGCCTATGGGCCCTTAATCCAGCAAATGAAGTAATAAGCTGTTTCATTGGTATTTCCTTAATTGATTTTTTTGCTTTAGTCAAAATTTCATCCAGACCTTCCTTAGTCGTTAGAACATCTTCCTTATCTTCAATCTCAACTGTATTAGGTCCAATTAAGAGATTTCCATCCACCGTTGGGGTTATAAGTACACCCTTGCCTAGTTTAGTTGGAAGTTGAAATAAAGTGCTTTTAATCATATCTCCCGCAGCTTTATCAAATAAACAATATTCACCTTTCCTTGGTATAATATGGATTCTATTTTCACTTACCATATTATTTATATCATCTGCATATACTCCCGCCGCATTTATAATCATCCTTGTATCATATTTATTCTTATCTGTTACAAGAGTAAAATAACCATCTTCCTTTACTATATCCACTACACCATTGTCAAAATAGAACTCTACCCCGTTACTATGGGCATTTTCTGCTAAAGCAACGGTCATTTCATAAGGGCATACTATACCGCCTGTAGGAGCATAAAGAGCTACCACCACATTATCCTTTACATTTGGCTCCATTTTAAGAACTTCTTCTCTATTTAGTATTTTTAATCCCGGAACCTTGTTTTTTTCTCCTCTTTCTTTAAGCTCCTTTAATTTATCTATATCATCTTCATCAAAGCATAAAACCAAGGATCCATTTCTTTTAAAGGGAAAATCCAGTTCCTGGGATAATTTGTCAAACATTGCATTTCCCCTTGCATTTAACTGTCCCATTAAAGTCTCTGGCTCTGGATCATGTCCTGCGTGGACTATGGCACTATTTGCCTTTGTTGTTCCCTCGGCAATATCACTTTTTTTCTCAATAACACAAATATTAAGCTTATATCTAGCTAATTCTCTAGCTATATTACATCCTATAATTCCAGCACCTATTATTGTAATATCAAACAAAACTATACCTCCTATTTAAAATGAAGAAAGCCACAACTATAGGGAATTTCCCTTTGATTATGGCTCTCCTCTACTCAATCTAATACTTTATTTAATAATTTTTTCATAAATCTCTTTTATATCTTCGTAGTTTAAAGGAAGTGGATTTAAGCCAGTACAACCATGAATTTCTGCATCTTTTATCATTGCTTCAATAGTTTCTTTATTGATTTCCTTTTCATCTAATATTTCCTTAACATTTATCTTTGTAAATAAGTCTTTTATCATTTCTATAAGTTTATCTGCTGCATTTTCTTCTGTGATTTCTATATTTGGATTTATATACTTTACTACCCTATAAAGCTTATCCTTTAATACCTCTTTATTATATTCAATCATTGGAATCTGAAGTATTCCTACCGTTAAACCATGGGGTAAATCACAATGTCCAGATAAAGGACATCCCAATCCATGGGGTATAGTTCCTCCACAATGACTCATAGCACTACCTGCCATCACCGATGCAAAGGCCATATTTTCCCTTGACTTTTTAGTTCCTTCATTACAAGCCTTTGGTAAATTTTCAAATACAAGTTTAATTGCTTCTAAGGCCCATACATTTGTTAATGGATTTTGAATTGATGAAGTATATGCTTCCAAGGCATGACCTAATACATCTAATCCAGTATGGGCTGTAACCCTTGGGGGTAATTTTAAGGTCAGCTGAGGATCCACAATTGCTGCCTTAGGATATAGTAAAGGGCTAGTTAAAGAATCCTTTATTCTTGTATTTTCATCTGTTATAACCGAATAGATTGATACCTCCGACCCCGTTCCCGATGTAGTAGGTATTGCTATTAAGGGCAAAGGCTTATTTACTATTTTCTTCTTATTTTCTCCTCTTCCATCTAAATAGTCAGATACACTTCCTTCATTAACTGCCATAAGAGCAATCCCCTTAGCAGTATCTATACTACTTCCTCCACCAAGGGCAATAATCATATCGCAGGAATCTTCCTTTACAAAGGATGCTCCTTCATCAATTATATGAATCTCAGGATTAGGCTCAACCCTATTAAAAATACTATATTGAATATTAAACTTTTTTAGTTCATCAATAATAGGTTCAATAAGACCAATATCCTGTAAGTTTTTATCTGTTACAATAACAACCTTCTTACTATTATATTCTTTTATATAATTACACAAATTTTTAATTTTTCCACAGCCAAAATCAATTAATGTATTAAGAAAAAATTGAAATTCCTTCATGGTTTACCTCCTTAACCCCTAGCCATTAGTTCTTCATTTATCTCCTTTAATGAAGGATATACATAGTCGGCATTTATTTTTGAATTATTATAACTATCAATGGTAGTTTCACCGGATAATACTAATATAGAAGTAATACCTGCATTTTCCCCTGTTTTTATATCGGTATACAGTCTATCGCCAACCATAGCCACATCCTCTTTTTTGTAACCATACTTTTCACATAGGGAATCTATTATTGTTCTATTAGGCTTTCCTACAATATAGGGTCTTTTATCTGTTGATGCCTCTATAAACTCTATCATAGCCCCGGCATCGGGCATAAATTTAGAATCTTCCAAGGGACAATTGAAATCAGGATGAGTGGCAATATATTCAACCCCCTCCCTTATAAAGTCACAGGCAGTCCACAACTTGTCATAGGTCAATGTAGTATCAAAACCAAGAACTACAAAATCAGGGTCTTCACTTCTGTCCTTAATCAATTTAAATCCAGATTTAATAAATTCTTCTTCAAGAAGCTTTGTTCCTAATAAAAACACCTTTGCACCGGGTTTTTCCTTATTTAAATATATAGTTGTTGCTTCCCCCGATGTAAATACACGATCTGCATCAATCTCTAAGCCTAAATTTTTAAGCTTGTCAACATATGCATATTTATTTTTAGATGAATTATTTGTCAAAAATAAAAACTCTTTTTTTTGAGATTTTAATGTTTCTAGAAAATCCAGTGAGCCATCTATTAATTCATTTCCTAGATAAAAGGTCCCATCCATATCTAGCACGAAGCATTTAATATCTTCAATATTCTTCATTTAATTGCCCCCAATTATCTATGTTATTTTCAGTAATAAGACTTCATTTTTATTTATAGTAACATTACATTTTAATTTTCCATCTTCACAATTTATTGGGTATATATCACCATTTATCAGGTCTACAGCTTTAGTAAACTTTCTATTTTCCTTTAAAGATATCCTTACATTTTTCTTACCATCTATAAAGAAATTAGGATGATTCTCAGTAACATAGTTTGTTATAAATATATAGCCCCTCTTATCTCCTTCTAAATAGTGACCATCAACCTCTTTATATTTTCTATTTGTATATTCCAATTGCAGCTTTGGTTCTACTCCGTGGTCTAATAGTACATTATCGATTACATCCCATAGTAAATAAGATTGTTCCTTTAAATAAGCAGCATCTCCATGGGTTCCAAAGTATAATCCATATCCCTTACCATATGAATTAAGTGTGACTGCCGGTGTATCATCATTAAATCTTGCTAAGACTTTAGCAGTATCGGAATTTATGGACAATGTCTCCCTATGCCAAATACCAGAATAGTTTTTAGAGTTAAATGTTACATTGGGTTTTGTATTGGCATAGACACCTTCTACTTTTAAGCCAAATACATGGGATAAATTAAAACATGGAATTTGATGATTATACCATCCATTTTTACCTAACATTCCGCATCTTGGTGTTCCAATTAATATACCACCTTGTTGTACATATTTTTCTAAATCCTTACTTAAATCTTCATCTATAACTGCCATTAAAGGCATATAAACAGCTTTATATTTATTGGCATAGCCGCTTTTAAATTGATCAGGGGTTATAAAATCCACCATATACCCCTTTTCCCAAAATACTCTATATGCTCCCCGCATCGCTTCTAAAAGATATTTTTCCTGACCCATACCATTAAGAACTATAGCATTTTCCTTTGATATAAGGATTGCCACTTCTCCTACAGGATTCTTTGCATCAAATATTTCTTCGCCATATTTATTTAATATTGAACCGATTTTTTCTGCTGCCTTTGTTCGCTCAGTAGGATTGCCGTCCAAATCTACAATACCACCCCAATGGAGGGGTTGAAAATCCCATTGTCTCCATCCTTGATATAGTGTTAATTTAGCATCGTGGGCTATAGCTTCAAAGACATTTCTAACTAAATCAAATCCTTTAACATTTCTACTGGGCCCCATTACCCATCCATTAATTGGGCCACTTTCCGTTTCAAGAAGCCAGTAATCTTTTTCAAGGGGTTTTGCTGTACTTGTTGACATATCTAAAAACATAGATGCAAACTCTGGTTTTGACTCTAATTTATTTCCACTACCGGGGTATAAATCATAACCTATATGATCTACAACCTTTGCCATTTCAAACTGGTCAAGGGCTGTTAAAACTCCCAGTGGGTCTTGGGATTTTAAGAAGAATATATTTGTAGATGTTGGATGCTTAGAATCTATCTTTTTAATAAGCTTGTTCTGCCAGCTTACAAAATCCACGTAGTTCTCCATTGAAAACAATCTCCAATCCAGCCATCTCGTTACACTTGACCAGCTTGTAGGCTTAGTCCTTGGAGGTTCGATTTCATCCCATGTAGTATGGCATGTATTTGTAGCGCCCCATCTATAGGCATAATTTAATGCATCCAAGGACTGATATTTTTCTTTTAACCATTTTCTATATTTTTTTTGAGTATGCTCACAATAGCAGTAAATATCTATATCTCCATCCTTTAATGGCATAAAGGGAAATCCTATTTCATTATGGATTTGATATGCATAAAGGGCTGGATGATCCTTATAACGATTTACTAATGTATTTATATATCTTTCACTTTCTTCTAAATATCCCTTATGATCAATACATGCCCATGTATACGACACATTGTTAGGATATTGTTCTCCATGATTATTTAATATATTAGAATCTGGATATTCCTTATGAATCCAGTATGGCGGTGCTGCTGTACCTGTCCCTAATAGTATCTTCATACCATACTCCTGACATAGGTCAAAGAATTCATCTAAAAACTCAAATTTAAATTTTCCTTTTTCTGGCTCAATACGATCCCAAGTATTAAATAATTCAGCTGTTCTTATTAATTGAATGCCCGATTCCTTCATTAATCTTAAATCTTTTTTCCAATCCTGTTTTTCCTGCATTAGTGGATAATATCCAGCTGCATAAATAATTCTATCTTGTTGTCTCATATTATCTCCCTTCTTAGTTTTTTAGTACCTCTATATCCATCCATTTACATACTTCCATCAATTCCTTTTCTATATCATCATAAGCAATGGCATAATGATGCTCTATCCCATTATCCATTATGGTATCTATAACTTTTTCTGCTGGTATATCAAATTTTATATCTGCTTGATTAGCAACTAACTCTCTGTCTTCTTCAATACCTGTACCCTTAGCCATAAATAAAGCGTATCCATCCTTATCTTCTTTAAGCTTTAACATTACTAATCTTCCTTGCTTCATTTTGAATTCAGTTGCAAACCCTATTCCATTTTTAATAGTTGGGTGCTCAATATATTTTGCTCTGCAACTATCCTTAGCAAGGGATATTGGGGCTGGACCACAGTGCCATACCTTGGCAATTCCTTTATCATTGACATTAACCAAATCAACAAAGAAACTTGGTTTATTTGTAATTAGATACTGGATATACATTGTAGCCAATCCTGTTACATCCCCTTCACAGGAAGTCATAATTCCTTTATTGTTTAATCTAGACACAACACCACATACACTGCAATTATATAAGGATTGAAATTCAGGCCAACATTTTATAGTAAAGGCATCTATTTTATTTGCCTCTTTAAAATCCTTTATTGCCAAATAGATTCTAGCGGATTTTTCCAGCATTTCATTGGTTGTTTTAATCTCTGCTTCACTTTTAATTTTCTTAACCTCTTCTTCCACCCTTTTATCATTTATTTCATCTGCATCCTTTAAAAGACTTGCTATAGAATAATATTTTATTTCCGGGCCTATTTTAAATCTAAATTGAAGTTCATCAACATTTGATAAGTAAAATCCTGGAACCCTTCCACCAATTATGCAAAACTTACTTTTGTTTAATTTTGTCTTAACTTCAATAGCCTTTATTACTCTATCTATTTTTTCATAAACCCTATCCTCATCTATATCTCCATATACATAGCTATACTTTTTCTCTGCTTTCTTTAAAAAGCTTCCATACATATTTAATCCACATAGTGAGTTTAGGGGCAGTCCCCTATAGTCCTTAAGGTAGGGCTCCCTAAATCCCCATAATAGTAAAGGTGTTTCTCTAAATAACTCAATTACCTTTGTCATGGCACTTCCAAGGGAATAGGTGCCACATTGAATAATCAATAAATCCACATTTTCTTTTCTTATTTCATTTAATCCATTTTCAATTGCCCCTTCTTCAATCAGAACAGTATCTTTGTACACAAGATTATATTTCTTGCTTCTTAATTTTTTTATTGAACTATTTAAATAATCTTGGGCAATATCGTATCTAAAATTAGGAAAGCCAAATGATAATAATCCGATTTTCATAGTTTGCCTCCTTTTAGTAACCTCTGCAAAGCTTAATTTTTTCTATTGCTTTTTTTAACATCCTATTTTGTCCTGCATCTTGACCATTCATCATATATATATTTTCATTTTCCCTATATGCATCTATAAAGCCCTGAACAAACTCACGATCTATTTCTGTAAAAAAATTAATTTTTCTAATTCCCAGTTTTATAGCCTTTCTTATATCCTTATCTGGAATACCAGTACCTCCATGTAATACCAATGGAATCTTTGCCTCTTTATTTATTTCTTCTAATCTTTGAAAATCAAGCTTTGGTTCATATTTATAATGACCATGGGCATTTCCTATTGATACTGCCAAGGAATCAATACCAGTTTCCTTTACAAAAGATCCTGCAAGCTTTGGATCTGTCATCAGACCTTTAAGGAAATTTTCTTCCTGTCCTTCTGCTCCTGCAACCCTGCCAAGCTCTGCTTCAACGCTTACACCCCTATCCTTAGCATAGGATACAACTTTACTAGAATTTTCCATATTTTCCTCTAGGGATATACTTGACCCATCGTACATCACGGAGGTAAATCCTGCATCTATGGCCTTTATACATTCTTCTATTTTTTCAGCATGATCTAAATGAAGAGCTGTTTCAATATTAAACTTTTTTCCCAATATTGCCACTATTTTGAATATTTCTCTGTAAGAAATTCTTTGTACCTTCAATTGGATTGGTGCAATTTGAAGTATAACTGGAAACTCAGCCACCGACGCTGCTTCCATAACGGCATTAATAGTTTCCATATTACTGATATTGATTGCAGCAATACCTGCCTTCTTCTTTTCTGCATCATCCAATAAAGCCTTCATTGTATTTAATTTCATATATTCACCTACTTATTCTATGGTTATCTATATATTAAATCCCGGTGCATCAGTTTCCTTTGCCCACATTTTTTTCATTTCATCATCTAGTTTACAAAATCCAAGGGCTATTCCACCCATCTCTTGAGTTGTAATAAAATTTCCAATGGCTGGCTTATAAATTTTTATACCCTTCTCATTAAGAATTTTCTGGACTTCATTATAGAAAATAAGGAGCTCCATATAAGTGGTTTGTCCACATCCATTAACTATTACAGTAATTTCATCCCCTTCTAAATAGGGCTTGTCCTCTATTAATCTTTCACACATAACCTTTGCAATTTCTTCTGCTGTGGAAATCTTCATTGTATGGGCAGCAGCTTCTCCATGTACTCCCATCCCTATTTCTATTTCATCATCATCTATTTCAAACATTTTATAACCGGTTATAGGAGATGTTCCTGGTACCGTTGCAACAGTTAAGGTTCTCGTATTATCCCTAACCTTCTTTGCCATTTTTACTACCTTTTCTAAGCTGTGACCTTCTTCAGCATAGGAGCCTACAATTTTATAACTAAATAGGGTTCCTGCTGTACCTCTTCTTTCTTCTTCCTGTCCCTTAGGCGATGAAGCTATATCATCATACAAAATTACACCCTCACAATTTATATCATCATCCTGAGCCATATCTATTGCCATTTTAGAATTTATTACATCCCCAGCATGATTGGAAATTAAAACACATACCCCTTCCCCTGTGTCTGCTGCCTCTATGGCATCGTATAATGTATCGGGGCCTGGTGCTGCAAATATGCCACCATAACCATTGGCAGTTAGCATATTCTTGCCTACAAATCCAATACAAGCCGGCTCATGTCCCGAGCCATTACCTATGACTAAACCAACCTTACCCTTTTCTAAGTTTTTTCTTATAATTACATCACTATTAGAAAGTTTTTTTATTCTATCTCCATAGGCGTTTATAAACCCTTCTATTGTATCTTCAACTATATTATCTGGATCATTAATAAATTTCTTAGATTTCACTTTTATCACTCCCCTTATTACCTAGGTATCTGTCTATTTCTTTAATTAAATAATAAATTGATGTGGCTCCAGCATCTTGATGACCAATAGCCTTTTCTTGAAGATACTTGGAACGTCCCCTTTTAGCCACCAATGGGATTGTAGATTGAACCCCAAGCTTTGCCGCCTCTACTGCCTTCTTTAAAGCTTTTTGTAAATCATCTTCATTTTTCTTAGCTTCCATTAAAGCTTCTGCAGTAGGATGCAAAGCATCAACCATAGTTTTATCTCCAACCTTTGCTCCACCTAAATCGCATACTTTCTTTTCAGCTTCTGATATCCCAATAGATAATTCATTTATACCAAAGGTTTCATTACCCTTACATGCTTTAGATAGCTCTAGGAAAATTGAACCAAATAATGGCCCCATGGCACCTCCTATAGTAGAGACTAATGTTCTTCCATATAATTTAAAATAATCTCTGCATGTTCCTTCCTCTGTATTAATCAATTTTTCCTTTGCAGCTTTGGCTCCCCTTGCCATAGTAATTCCATGGTCACCATCACCTATTACTGCATCATATTTTGATAATTCTTCCTTTTTCTCTATATACATATCTGCAATATCTATGAGCATTTCTTTAACTTGATTTGAATTTAGCATTTCCTTATACCTCCCCAAAGAGATTTTTCATAAATTTTATTCCCTTTTCAGCTGCATTACTGCCACTTTTCTCTATTTCTCTCCATATATAAACGTCTCTACCTACACCACATTCAGGCATAACGAAATTTTCTAAAATAATCCATCTATCATAGGCGATATCATTTATACCTCTTTTAACTTCTTCCCAGTTTATGCTTCCACTACCCGGTATTCCTCTGTCATTCTCACAAAAGTGAATATGATAAATATCTTTACCACCTTCAACTATAGCCTGATATATATTCTTTTCCTCTATATTAGAGTGAAATGTGTCAAAATGAAGCTTAATATTATCATTATTAATTTTTTTAAGATATTCCTTTCCTTCCCTAACTGTATTCATAAAATAAGATTCATATCGATTTAAAATCTCAATTGCAAGTACCACGCCTTTCTCATCTGCGTATCTACCTATTTCATTTAAAGCATCTAAGCTTCTTTTTATATCGTCCTTTGCCTTACTTCTCATTTTTAATTGCCCCCAGGGAGCATAAAGAACTCCTGCCAGACAATCACTATTTAATTCACTGGATATATTAATACATTTTTTTAGATGTTCTATACCATTTTGTCTAATTTCCCAATTTGCCGATGATATATCCCTCTGGGGATTCATTCCAGTTCCACAGGTGCATTGAAGCTTATATTGATTTAATAATTTTTTTATCTTTATCAAATCTAATTCATCCGGCGACATTAATGGAATTTCCACTCCATCATAGCCATATTCCTTTACAACAGGTATATATTGCAATAGATCTTCTGACCATTCCCTTGTAAAAGTTGATAAGTGTATTCCAAATTTCATACTGCACCTCCACAAATTTTGCTAAAAATATGACACACACCAGGTGTATGTCATATTTTTATATTGATATCAATTAAAACATCTTAGAAAATAATGACCCTATTATTGCCCATAATGAAAAGTCATTACCACCAAAGGCTTGATTAAATCCTGCTACTGTATTGAATATGACTGGCATTGCAAAACTAACTAATAAAACCATAGCTATACCATTTATGGCGCTGGCAATTACTGCACCTCGACGTCCCCCATAGGCATTTGCAATAATTGCACTTGGAGCAATATCAAAGAAACAAGCCACTGTAAGGGGAATTATTGCATAGGTCATAGCTCCCGCTGATGCCATTATTACTATTGTTAATATACTGGTAACCATGCTTGCCAAGAACCCTATTGTTAATGCATTTGGTGCATAGGGAAATATCATTGGCACATCCAATGCAGGAACTGAATTTGGTATTAATTTATCAGATATCCCCTTAAAGGCTGGAACTATTTCTCCAAGCATTAAACGAACACCGGCTAATAATACTGTAAGACCTGCTCCGAAGGTTAGTCCTGCCATTAAGCTGAAACTAAATAAATCATATTTCATACCGCCTATAGTTCCTATTGTTCCTACGGCTCCACCAAAGACAGCTTGTCTAGCTTCACTTCCTATAATTAAACCTACAATTATATAGGTGAAAAATAAGATCAATGATGTTGCAATTGTAGTTTCCTTAAAGAAGTCTAGATATTTTGGTACCTTTAAGTCTTCTGTGGAATTTTCCTTATTACCTAATAATTTTCCTATTCCAGCTCCTATAAAACAGAATATAGTAGTAGAATGACCTACGGTAAATTGATCAGTTCCAGTTACTTTCTTTACTAAAGGTCTCATCAAAGCTGGTGTTACTATTATATAGATTGATAAAAATATGGTTGCAAATATAATTAATCCTGTTCCCGATAATCCTGATTCAACGCCTACTGCCACGAATATATAAGACATCCAAAAGAATATATGTCCTGTTAAGAATATGTTCTTCACTGGTGTTATTCTTGCTACGATTAGGTTAATTATAAATGCGAAAAGAATTACTATACCGATTTCACTACCATAGGATCCAATGAAATTTACCCATGCATTTGGATCAAATTGATTTCCCTTAGGTAGAGCATACAGTGTTGAAAACGCCCCTGCTAATGGTGAAATTGCTGAACTAATAATATTCACACCTTTAAATAATACGATAACTCCGATAATCGTCTTAAAGGTACCCTTAATTATGTCACTGAAGTTCTTTCTCTGGACTAACAGGCCAACTAAGGCTATTAACCCTAATAGAATTGGTGGTTGTTTAAAAATATTGTTGGTTAAGTAACTAATAATTCCCATATAACTCCTCCTAGTGTAATATTTATAACAAAACCTAAAACCCTTAGGCATTAGGTTTTATTCATTAAAATAGTTCAGACTAAAACCTTTAAAGTAATTTTTTAATAGCATCCATACCCTTTTCTTCTATTTCATTTTTGTCCATAAAATTGTTGATTTTTACTAAAGGGATGTCCACTTTGCTAACAAGTTGATCATAAAGTTCATTAGATGTAAAAATTATATCCGCTGAACAGGAGGCCGCTGTTGTAATATCTGCATTTTCTGTTTCAGCGTCTATTCCATTCTCTCTTAGCACATCGGCAATATTCATTTTCAAAAGCAAACTCGTTCCCACTCCAAATCCACATACAGCTAAAACCTTTAATTGTTTTGACATTTTCATTCCTCCATTTTTTCAATTATTCATTAATAATTCTTTTATATATATCATCAATATCAGTAGAATTAATAAGCATCTGAAAATTTTTCTCCACTGATAAAAATTTCGCTAGATCCTGAAGGGCCTTTAAATGTGATTCTTCATTATTGGCACCAAATGCAAAGACAATGCTTACGGGGTCATTTTCTTTACTTCCAAACTTTACTGGTTTATTTAATGTAATCATACTCATACAAGTCTCTTTCACTGTTTCATCAGGTCTTGCATGGGCAAAGGCTATACCAGGCATAATTACAATATATGGTCCTAAATCCTTAACAGATTGAATCATATTATCAACATATAAGTTCTCAATTTTATCTTCTTCCACTAAAATATCCCCAGCTTTTTTAATTGCTTCCTCCCAATCATCTGCTTTAACTTGAAGCTTAATAGATCCCTTCTTTAGAACGTCCTTCAACATAAGCATCTTCCTTTCTTTATTCTCATAGCTATATTTATAAATAACTTTAAATTTGTTTAATTGTATTATAAGTTGGTTTATCTTATATATATCATCATTACTCATAAAAGGACTGACTGTTACAACATCGGTTTCATTAACATTAAGGGGAGTTGTAGAAATAATAAAGTCAATATCCTTTTTAAAGTTTTGATAATCATGTATTGAACAGGTTTCTATTAAATCCAAATTAGATATTTCTTTTTTTATTTTAGTAGATAAAATACTTAAGAAGGAAATCCCCTCAGTACATATTAATAATGCTGTATACCTTGATGATTTTTCGCTAATCCTCTCATAGGCAGCACGAACATGTAATGCTATAAAAGCAATTTCATTGTCGCTTACATTATCACCAAAAACATCCCACATCTTTTCTATAGTTTCTTTTACCACTTGATATACAAATGGATAATTGGTTTTAATCTCATCTGTATAGATATTTTTTATTTGAGAATTATTTTGAATTCTAGCTATAGCACTTTTTAAATGTAAAACTAATCCATTAAACAATTGTGCATCATCTTTTATATCAATATTAATTGCTTCCTCAATATAAGATATTAGTCTCTTTGTACTGTCAATCGTTTTCTTATCGGCAATTTCATCGACGGATAATTCCTTAAGCTCATTGATAGTATTAAATGACTTAGATTCAATTATATACTTTGCCAGCTCATTTATCTCTCCATCTTCAACCCCCACGGGATTACGGTATATTCTATTGGTCAAACGTTTTGCTATACTATATTCAATAGTCCCTTCCAATAAATTGCTTGTTTTTCCTATGATATTACCTCTTTTTCGTCTATTGATCATTATTACTAAATAAAAGATTAATTTAATAAAATCTACATCAGTGAAAAAATAATTGTATTCTTCTTCAATATTTATCAAACAATCGGATAACCTTTTCATATCATCTATTTTAATAAAGCTATTATAATTAAGTATTAAATCATTTATATTTCTATAATCTATCTCTTCCCTTAGAATTTTAGAGATATTCTCACTATCTAAGATATCTAAAAATATAGATAATTGAAGTTTTCGGATATTTTCTTCCCTGCCTTCAATACAGAAACCACCCTTTGTACTTTTAGACAATTGAAGGCTGTATTCTTTAAGATATCTTTTTGTACCCTTTAATGTTTTAATAATTGTATTTTTACTTAAAAATAGCTTATCACTTAAGTTTTCTATAGTTAGAGGTGCACTACTCATTAATAGTTCCAGTACAATATATTTGATTCTTTCTTTATCGGAAAGCACCCTATTCTCTACTGATAAGAAATGTAATTTCCCCAATAAAACATCTCTCTCACAAAGAGCCTTTAACTTCATTCCCTTTTTAGGTACCTTAACTAAGGTTGCTTTATTTTCACTTAACCAACTTTCAATCAGTTCAAGATCATAGCGAATGGTCCTTGTACTAACTTTATAGTTTGATGCCATCTTTTTTATAGTAATTGGTTTATACTCTTTTATAAGCCATTCAATAATATCAATCTGCCTTGAATTTATACAAACCATCAATTATCCTCCTATATCATTCACTCATCTCACCATTTGCACACTTAACCTATAGCTAAATAATATATACTTTATAACTCCTAATATTAAATTAGCATTTTACTTAATCAAATACCAGTTTAAATCACTTCACTTTACTTTGAAACAATTTGAAAATTTAAAGTTCTTCTCTTATTTACTATGTCCTAGAGGAATATTTAATATAAAAAAAATCGACAAAAAAATTTATTTGTCGATTTTTTTCTACATTTATTTTCTTTTTCATCATCTTAGCAAATTGCATAATTACCTTCTGCAAAAACTATCTATGACATATAGTTTTGGAATCTCCAAAGCCATACCATATATATTATGCAATTTTGCCAAATTAGAATTATGCAATTTCCTCATCTATATATTTTCCCTCTGTCCCAACTCCATTCTTCATCATCATCCATTTTAATTTCCAAGGAAAAATAAGCTTTTACACCTACATCAGTATTTTCTATACCATATTGGCTGCTATGCCTATCTAAAATTTCCTTTACCATATAAAGTCCCAATCCCGATCCTCCTAGGGCTTTGTTTCTTGATTTTTCTACACGATAAAAGGGCTCCCATATTTTCATTAAATCATCTTTAGGAATTTTAGCTGGTTTATTTTCTATATTAAAATAAGATTTATTTTCAATTGTATGGATATAAATATTTATTTCTCCATTTTCAGGTGTGTATTGAATAGCATTATAGTAAAGATTTCCTATAACCCTTTCAATTTTATCCTCATCTCCCAATACAAAATCTTCTGTTAGATCCAATTCAACTTCTAAATTCTTATTTTCTAAAATTGGTTTTAATTTATTATGAACTTTCAATACTACATCACATAATTGAAAAACATCTTTCTTAAATGGCACTTCATCTGCCTCTAATTTTGAAATTCCTAATAAATCATATACTAATTGACTCATATCATTAATTTCCCTTAAAATATTCTTAAAATGCTCCTTATCTTTATAATCATAAATTCCATCTTCTACACCTTCACAAATACCCTTAATAACCGTCAGAGGAGTTTTTAATTCATGGGATGCATCGGCTATAAATCTTTTTCGAAACTCTTCTATTTTTTCCTTAAATAAAATATCTTCTTTCAATTTTTCATTGGATTTTTTTAATTCCTTCAAAGTCTTTTTTAATTTTTCAGACATACTATTAATATTTTCAGCCAAATCCTCTATCTCATCATTTGTTTCTACTTTACAGTTTTGAGAAAAATCCAGTTTTGCCAGGTTTTTAGTTATACCATTTAGATGTATCAGTGGTGCAGTAATCTTTTTCGAATAGAAATAAGCTGCAATAATTGCTAAAATCATTGCTGTAATCAACACAAATATAAAATAAGTTTCCATAATTTCTGTTGTTTTTTCAATAGGCTGAAGGGAGCTTACTGCAAACATGAACATAGGTTCATTGTTTCTAACAAGGATGGGCTGTACAAAGATAATATTTTTTATTCCAGTGAAAGGGTCTATTTTTATATAATTCATAATTTTATTATCTTTAAAAATAATATTTAAATTTTTCTCTTGTCCTAAAAATAAAAAAGTTTCCTGTAGCAATTGTTCTCTTCTATAGTAGGTACCATAATTCTCTTTACTTATTAAATTCATATCTACAATAGAACCATTTAAATTAATATCTTCCGCCTCTACTATTTCTATAGTTACTGCAAAGTCTTCAATATCTTCCATAGCTATTAGATCATTTCCCTCTGGATCATCTATTATTATTTCACTTTCTATAGGAATCTCTTTATAATTTTGTACTGAAAATTCTCGATTTTCTACAATAACGCTTTGTGGATATACTTCTTTTTGCCCAGAATCCCTAAGCAAACCCTTTACATTAACACTCTTATCTATCTTCAATGCCTTTATAAGTTCATCATTCCTAGAAAAAGCATCCATATAAATTTTATATACTCCAGTCTTATCATCCTTCATTTGGATATATGAAAGACTATCTTCTCCACTAAGCCCATATTGAGGCATACCTTGACGATCAAAAATGCCAATAAACACATCATTTTCTATAGAATACCTATTTAAAAACTCCTCTATTTTTTCTCGACCTACTAAATTTTCTTCTATTTTCTTTTTTAATGTAATCAAATCATTACCTATAGTTTTTTTCTTATTATAAACATAAAATTCTTCTAACCAAAAATACTGAACAACAAATTGTATGAGTAAAAGAATTATTACTACTCCCGCTGTCATTGCAAAGAGCTTTATAAAAATTTTATTTTTCTTCATTACTTCACCTCAAATTTATATCCTACTCCAAAAACTGTTCGTATAAAATAAGATTTATCCTTTAATGCCTTTCGAAGTTTTTTAATATGATTATCTACAACCCTTGTATCTCCTATAAAATCATAGTCCCATATACTATTTAAAATTTGATCCCTTGAAAAAACCATTCCCTCATGATTCATTAGATAGCATAATATATCAAATTCCTTAGGAGTTAATTCAACCCTCTCCTGATCTATATAAACCTCCCTTGCCAATTTATCCACTTTTAAGCCCTGTTTTTTCATTATTCCTTCTTTTTCCTTTATGACATTCTTTTTTCTCATCAATAATAGCTTCGCCCTTGCCACTAATACAGCAGGGCTAAAGGGTTTTTTCACATAATCATCTGCCTTTAGCTCAAATCCCATTAATTCATCATCCTCTTCTGTTCTTGCAGTTAACATAATGATAGGAACCTGAGACTGTTTTCGTATTCTTCTACATACCGTCCATCCATCTAATTTAGGCATCATTATATCAAGAATAATTAAATCCACCTTTTCTTTTCCAAATTTTTCAATTCCTTCCTTACCATCACAGGCCTCTATAACATTATAATTCTCTGCTTTAAAATAGTCCGATATTATTTTTCGAATATTTTCCTCATCTTCTATAACTAATATAGAATAACCCATAAATTCATCTCCTCGTTTTTCCCATATATTATTTTTATTATATATTTTATGATTTGATGATTCAATAAACTTAAATTCACATATAGTGAAGGAATGTATAAATTAACTGTTTTGCTGAAATATCTATATAGATTTCCCATAGTAAAACTTAATTTATACGTATCAAAATATCCAGTGCTTCTAAGGATTTTTGATATGTATAAATTAATTGTTTTACTGGAATATCTATATTATATAATTTTTTTAAAAATGCAATTATGCAATTTTCTAAGATAAAAAAGAGAAATTTCTTTTCCAAAATTCCTCTTTTTTATCAATCCTTTTGTTTTAGTTTTTAATTTTTAGCATCAAAATCATAAAAATTAAAATTATTCAATTATTTTATTTACTTTTAATTCGCTGGAACAATTTCTGCAGCATCAATTTTTAAAAATTTTCCTTCTATTTTATCTAAATCACTTCCTTGAAATTCTATAATTTCCGATCCATCCTTTATTTCGATAGCTTTATCTTTCGAACCTTCTAAATTGATTTGTGTAAAATTTTCATCAAATTCTATGGCTTCATTACCATATGTAAGATCTATAATTACATCTTTTGAATTATCTGAGAAAATAGCTTTCATATTCTTTGGTCTTTCTATTTTAATAGCAGGTATTACCTCTTCCCCTTTCACTTTTACATTTTGATCCTCTGCTGCAAAGCTCATAGCTGTAGACGCAATTAGCGTAGCTCCTAATAAAACACCTGTTACTAATTTTTTCATTGATACCATCTCCTTTTTTTATTTTTTATGTTTCTTCAATTGTTATTATAATGAATGAATATATCTTTTTTTTGTTGAAGATGTATCTTTTTTGTGTTTTTTATTAATAAAATTTTAAAAGCCCCATAGTATTGAACATGCCCCTGTCAAGTAGACAGTGGAAAAAATAAAAATCACTATGACATCAATCATTTAATTATGGTTGATGTCATTTTTTATGATGCTTGTTTTAAAATATGCTTTCGGTATTCTATTGGTGTCATACATTCAAGTCTCTTCTGATAACGGTGATTGTTGTAATACTTTATATAATCAATAATTGCAGATTCTAACTCTTCATAAGAATTAAATTTTTTTAGATAATACATTTCTGATTTTAACATCCCCCAAAATGCTTCCATTGGGCCATTATCTATACAACGAGATACTCTAGACATACTTTGAGTCATTTCTGCTTTGTCTAGTTTGCTCTT
>NZ_FUZT01000006.1 GCF_900167445.1 Maledivibacter halophilus | reverse complement strand
GAATGATAAAGATGAAGCAATGGAAAACATATAAGGCAATGCATAAAGAAATGAGAAAACAAGGAATCAAAGGCAGTGGGGAGAAGATGGCAGTTACAAAGTGGAAAAATTCAAATGTTCACATCATACACATGCTACTTCCCAACAAACTGTTTGAAGAACTTGGACTCATTGATTTAACAAAATACGAAGTTGGATTGTTGTCGAACTATTATTAGTTTACGAGAAATTTCAGGAGCCGGATACGGCAAACGTAAGTCCGGTTCTGTGAGAGCAAAGAAAATAGGATTAATTATCCTATTTTCTAGCTACTCGATAGGGGCGAAATCACCATAATATGGTATTGGTGGTATAAAATTAATATGTTAATATGAAAAAGAATCAATATTAATACAATGTTTAAAATGTATAATATTTTAGTGTATATAATTTTATTCAGGGTATTTAATAAGGGTATAAATTACGAGAATAATACTTATAGCTCATGAATCGACAAATTTCATTTTTCTTTTTATAGGCTTTAGGTACTATAAAGAGAAAAAGCGGTAAAAGTAATTAACATTTTATTGTAAATAATGTAAAATGGTATATATGGAAAATAAATTTATAGCAAAATATTGAAGGTATTTTGCGATATATGTAGAATAATGACATATGATATTGTTAATAATTTTGGAGGTCTACGATATGGTTAATAGATTAAACAGTAATATTGAAATCTATCAAAAATCACTAAACGCATCATGGCTGAAGCATGATGCAATTTCTAACAATCTTGCAAACCAAAATACTCCTGGATATAAACGACAGGATGTTAAATTTGAATCGATACTAAAGGATTATATTGATGAGAATCATATAAAACTAAAAACTACAAGGAATAAGCATTTTTCAAACAACAATTTAAATTCTCTACAGCCTGAAATAACTCGGGAGCTAGGAACCAGTTTTAGGAAGGATAAAAATAATGTGAATATCGATGTTGAAATGGCTGAGCTATCTAAAAACTATATAAAATTTAATGCATTGACAAGACAGTTATCTGGATATCTAAGCAGAATAAAAATGTCTATTAGAGGAGGTAAATAATGGGTTTTCTGAATTCTATAAATACAAGTGCCACAGGCTTAACTGCAGAAAGATTAAGAATGGATATAATATCAAAGAATATCGCCAATGTAAATACTACTAGAACAAGTAGTGGAATGCCCTATAGGAGACAAGTTCCTATCTATAAGGAGAAAGACAACAAATCTTTTTCTGATTTTCTAAGTGATGCCAAAAACAATTATGAGTTAGGAAATGGTGTTGAAGTTATAGCTATAAAAGATGATGAATCCCCCTTCAAACGGGTCTATAATCCCGGCCACCCCGAAGCAGATGAAAAGGGATATATTTTAATGCCAAATGTAGATATTGTGACTGAAATGGTTAATTTAATTTCTGCTTCTAGAGCCTATGAAGCTAATATTGCTGCATTGAATAATAGTAAAAGCATGGCTTTAAAGGCTCTAGAAATAGGTAGGTAGATTTTAATACTTATAGGATATAGGAGGAAAAAGATGAAAATAGCTAATATTGAGAATCCTAAACTATTAAATACTAATTTTTATGAAAAAGAAAAAGTAGGAAATGGTAATTTTAAGGAATTCTTACTAGATTCTATAGAAAAATTAAATACATATGAAAGCGATGCAAATGAATTAGGTATAAAATTAGTTGCTGGAGAAGTAGATAATGTACACGAAGTGATGATTGCTTCTCAGAAGGCAGAAATAGCACTGCAGTTTGGAATTGAAATTAAAAATAAAGTTATGGATGCCTATAAAGAAATAATGAGAATGCAGGTATAATTTTAAAATTTACTTTTAATAGAAATAAGCAATTTTACGGGTTAATAAATTTGAAAATAAACATTCAAATAAGAACTTTAATTTGTACATCCTCAAAGCTACCCAAAATTTTGAGTATTTGTACATGTATAAATTTAATTTTACTATATGAACTATACAAAGAAAATATTTTTATAGCAATGAATGGAGGATAGGAATGGGGGATTCAATAGCAAACATACGAAATCAACTCAATGAATATTTCCAGTCCCTAGGTAAAAAGCAAAAAATATTAATTGGTTTTGGTAGTCTTTTTCTAGTGCTAGCTATAGCGCTATCAATTTTTTACATATCAAAGCCTAAATATACTACTTTATATAGCGGTTTAAGTCTAGAAGAATCTGGAAAAATCACACAAAAACTAGAAGAAATGAATATTCCTTATGAATCTGAAAATGGTGGAACTTCTATTTCGGTGCCAAAGGAAGATATTAATAAGGCTAGAATGAATTTAGCTATAGAAGGATTCCCTCAAAAAGGTATTACTTGGGAGGACGCCTTTAATAGTAATACCCTGACAATGACCAATGAAGATAAGAGAAAGAAATATTTGCAGGCTAAAATGACTCAACTGGCTGAAACAATAGAAGAAATAAATGGTATTGATAAAGCTACAGTACTACTTACAGTACCTGATAGCTCCAATTTTTTAACAGAAGATATTAAACCGTCAAAGGCATCGGTCTTATTAACTCTAAGGTCAGGTTTTAAATTATCTGATCAGCAGGTTAATGGAATCGTTACTTTGGTTGCCAATGCTGTAGAGGGGTTAGAATTAGATCATGTTTCTATACATGATAATAGCGGTAAAATGCTAAACGAAGAGACTTCAGATGGTGACAGCTATTCATTAAATACGAAAATGGATATGAAAAAGGAGATTACTAATAGATTAGAAGAGAATTTGAAAAAGTTTCTAGCTAAAATATATGGGGCGGATAATGTCGATATAATGGTAAATGTAGATCTTGATTTTGATAAAGAAATTACTGATATAAAGGAATTTTCACCTCCTGTTGAAGGGGAGACAAGTGGCTTAATAATAAGTATGGAGGAATTAAAGGAAGAAGTGGTGAATGGTAATAGAGGTGGTCCGCCGGGTACTGATTCCAACTCCGATGTAATAACTCAGTATAACGAAATTGACTCCAGTGATACTACATACACAAAGGAAAATAGAAGCGTCAATTACGAGCTTAATGAAATAAGAAAAAACATTGTTAAAGAAACAGGGAATGTTAAAGATATAACGGTTGCAATAATTTTAAATAAAAAAAATCTTGAAAACGGTGAGATGACTGATGAGCATAAAGAAAGACTTATAAAGCTAGTATCAGCTGCCGCTGGATTGGAAACAAAAATGGTAGAAGTAATGGCCCGTGATTTTAGTGATTCAGGTCAAGAGAATTTAATGGCCATAAGTAGTGAAGACAGCTTGGGTCTTGCAAGTAATATACCGTTTTTAAGTATTGGAATTATAGCTTTATTACTAATTATTGGTTCAATATTTGCCATAGTTAGAATTAGAAGGAGAAAGAATGAGGTTAGCGAAATACTTGATGAGCCAACTGACCTTGAGGATGAAGATATTGAAGAAATAGATCTAGATCTTAATGATAAATCAAGCTATAAATATCAGATTGAGAAATTTGTTGATAAGAAACCTGAAGCAGTTGCACAACTACTTAGAACTTGGCTAAATGAAGATTAGGAGTGTTATCATGGTAAGAAAAACAGGGTTAACAGGACGTGAAAAAGCAGCAGTTTTATTGATTTCTTTAGGTCCTGATAAATCTGCAAAAATATTTAAACATTTACAGGATGATGAAATAGAAGAGCTTACCCTTGAGATAGCAAATATGCGTAAGATACCCAGTGAAGAAAAAGATGAAGTTTTAGAGGAGTTTTATCAAGTATGTTTAGCACAAAACTATATCTCTGAAGGTGGTATAAATTATGCAAAAGAAGTCCTTGAAAAAGCTATGGGATCCAATAAAGCTCTAGAGATAATTAATAAGCTTACAGCCTCTCTACAGGTTAGACCCTTTGATTTTGTTAGAAAGGCTGATGCCAGCCAATTGTTAAACTTTATTCAAAATGAGCATCCTCAGACAATAGCTTTAATTTTATCCTATTTAGGGCCTGGTCAATCAGCTCAAATTCTTTCGGCACTTCCACAGGAAAAGCAGGCTGATGTTGCCCAAAGAATAGCTACAATGGATAGGACATCACCAGAAATTATTAAAGAGGTTGAATATATTTTAGAACGAAAATTATCATCTATGGTAACTCAGGATTACACTACAACCGGTGGTGTTCAAACAATAGTTGATATATTGAACTCTGTTGACAGAGGTACGGAGAAATTTATAATGGAAACTCTAGAGATACAGGATGCTGAACTTGCAGAAGATATTAAAAAGAGAATGTTTGTATTTGAAGATATCATTACTCTCGATAGTGTATCAGTTCAAAGATTTATTAGAGAGGTTGAAAATAATGATTTGGCAGTTGCTTTAAAGGGTTCAACTCAAGAAGTTAAGGATATGATTTTTGCCAATATGTCCAAGAGGATGGCCGAGATGATAAAAGAAGATATGGAATTCATGGGACCAATTAGGCTCCGTGATGTTGAAGAAGCTCAACAGAAAATTGTTAATATTATTAGGAAGCTAGAAGAAGCTGGAGAAATAATACTGGCAAGAGGAGGAGGAGATGAAATAATTGTCTAGAGTTCTAAAGTCTTCACAGATAATTCTTGATAAAAACAAATATAAGCTGCCAATTGATACTCCTTTTAAAAAACCATCTGATGAAAAAGTGGAAAAAGAATTAATGGAAAAGGAGAAAGAAAAAGAAGAGGAAATTTTAAAAGCAAAACAAAAGGAAGAAATGGATAAGTTATATGAAGAAACAATAAATAATGCCAATGATGAAGCGGATAAAATTATCTCAGAGGCCTATGAAAAGTCTAAGAAAATAATGGAATCTGCCTATGAAGAAGGTTTTAATGAGGGAAAATTAAAAGGTTTTGAAGAAGGAAGGGCTTCGGCAGATAGTATAATTCAAGAAGCCTTAGAATTAAAAAGGCAATCTGAAGCAAAGATGAAATCATTGATAGAAGGTTTGGAGGAAGAGGTAGTTAACTTAACTATTTCCGCTATTGAGAAAATATTGAATCGAAAGGTAGAAGAAAATGATATTGTTTTTAACCTGATTCATGCGGGGTTGGAGAAATGCGCTTTTACTGAAGATTTAGTTTTAAGGGTGAGTCCAGAAGATTATGATTTTGCCAGCAGCTCTAAGGATAAAATATTGGTTTTAAGTCAAAACATAAATGATATTATAATTAAACAGGATAAAGCTTTAAAAAAAGGGAGCTGTATTATAGATACTCCATCTGGTAGCGTTGATAGCAGTGTTTGGGTCCAATTTAATGAAGTCAAAGAAATGTTTGAAGAACTATTAAGAAACGAGTGATAGTATGTCTTTTATGAAAAAATATTTCAATGCTCTGGAAAATAGCAATTTTATTAAATATAGCGGGAAGGTTTCAAAATTAGTTGGACTTACTATTGAATCTCTGGGACCTGCTGTAGAGATAGGAGAGGTATGTTATATACATCCTTTAAAGGGTGGAGTTCCAATCAAATCAGAGGTGGTTGGATTTAGAAATGAAATAGTAATATTAATGCCATTGGGAGATATGAATGGCATTGGCCCGGGCAGTAAGGTGGTTGCAACTGGCCATTCACTGCAAGTAAATGTAGGGACCCATTTGCTGGGGAGAATAATTGATGGTTTAGGCAAACCTATTGATGGGAAAGGAGCTATAACCTCTAAAAAAAAGTATCCCGTTGACAATGCTCCTCCTAACCCCTTAATGAGGAATAAAGTATCGAAGCCTCTGCCTTTAGGTATAAAGGCTATTGATGGTATTTTAACCTGTGGAAATGGACAAAGAATGGGAATTTTTGCAGGTAGTGGAGTAGGAAAAAGTACACTAATGGGTATGGTTGCAAAAAACACTAAAGCAGATGTAAATGTTATTGCGTTAATAGGAGAGCGTGGAAGAGAAGTAAGGGAGTTCATAGAGAATGATCTTCAGGAAGAAGGCTTGAAAAGATCTGTATTAATTGTGGCCACTTCAGACAAGCCGGCATTAGTTAGAACAAAGGCTGCTTATATAGCCACTGCTGTAGCTGAATATTTTAGGGATCTGGGGAAAAATGTTATGCTTATGATGGATTCCCTTACAAGATTTTCTATGGCACAGCGTGAAGTTGGACTGGCAGTAGGAGAACCACCTGTTACTAGAGGATATACTCCATCGGTATTTGCCCTTTTACCTAAATTATTGGAAAGGGCAGGTAATTCAGAAAAAGGGTCAATTACAGCATTATATACAGTTTTAGTAGATGGCGATGATTTAAATGAACCTATAACCGATGCTGTAAGAGGTATTTTAGATGGACATATTTTCTTATCTAGAAAATTAGCAAGTAAAGGACATTATCCGGCGATTGATATTTTACAAAGCATAAGTAGAGTTATGCCTAATATAGTAAGCGATGATCATATAAGGGCTTCTAGAGTATTTAGAGAGTATTTGTCTGTATATAAGGAAGCAGAAGATTTAATTAATATTGGTGCCTATTCTAAAGGAAGTAATAAAAAAATTGATATTGCAATTGATAAAATAGATATATTTAATCAGCTGTTAAGGCAGGACGTAAATGAAAAAGTAAATTTTGAAGATACATTAAACACCTTAAAAAGGATTACGGAAATATAGATTAGGGTAAAAGAAAGCTTAGATATAAAGTTTAAAAATTACTTCTATAGAAGGTGGTTTTAATGAATAATTTTAAATTTAGATATGAAAGTATGCTTGAATTACTTGAAAAGAAGCAAGACAGTGTAAAAAATCATTTAAGTCAAGCCTATAATCTTTTAAATAAAGAAAAAAACAAATTGGAATCATTGGTTTCAAAGGATGCTGAATATTCAAATCTTATTAAGGATAGGACTTCAAATGGCTGTAAACTTATGGTTTTAAGACATATTGAAGGTTATAGAAAGGATTTAAATATTAAAATAGATCTACAAAATGATATTATATATGAAAGAGAGAAAGAAATTAATACTGTAAGGAATAAATTGATTGAAATATCAAAGGAAAAAAGAATAATGGAAAAGCTGAAAGAAAAAAAGCTTGAGGAGTTTAATGTGTCTTTAAAGAAAATGGAAGAAAGAAAGGTTGATGGGTTAGTTTCATACAAAAACAGCTTACAACATAGGTGATTATTATGGCAGATAAAACAAAAAAAACAGAAAAAACAGAAAAGGGATTAGGAATTGGCAAAATACTATTAGTTGTATTTATGGTGTTTATTATTACACCCCTATTAATATTTGGAATCATATATTATACAAATGACAACGTAAGGATGGAAGCAAATAAAGTTTTAATAACATTACCTGGACCCTTAGGAGAGCATTTTAGAACATATCCTACAAAGGGAGAAATAGATAAGCAAAAAATATCGATAGCACAATACTTAGTTGAAATCGATAATAGTAGAGCTATAGACAAGCTTACATTAATAAAAAATGAAGATGAAGTTCTTTATAATGATATTATAAAATTGATGTTAAGACTTAAACCCGATAAAGCAAAAACTATTATAGATGAAATAAGAAAAAATTTAATAAAGAAAGATATTCTCTTACGAACTGTTGACCAGATAGAACAGGAAAAAGAGAAAGAAACAATGGATAAGGCAAAGTATTATGAAAGTATATCTCCTATTACAGTCATGGATGAAGTAGAATCTGCCATTGAAAATAATGAGATGACATATTCTGAACTGGCTGATGTATTTCAAAATATAAATGATGAAAATGCTGCCTATCTATTGCAATATATTGATGAAAATAAAAGGGATAATATTATTAATAATTTTGCCTTTGATGAGAAGAAAAATTCTATAAGGGTTTTATTAAGTACAATGAAGGATAAAGAAGCAAATCTTAAAAATACTGCTGAAATATATTCTACTGAAAATCCCGAAGAGCTGGTGGGGGTTATTGGCAATACTGAAACATATTCGATTGATGACTTGGCGGTAATTTATAAAAATATTGGCCTGAAAAAGGCTGCCCAAGTATTATCTAAAATAAATGATGAAGAGCTTATCCATGAGCTGGTTAATGTAATCAAGGAAAGAGAAATATTATCCAGTGGTGAAGATTTATTGACTAATGATCTTTTAAAGGCATATAAGGTCTATAGAGATTTTGATAAAAATGTTGCAGAACTAACATCCATCTATGAAAAAATGAGCGATGGACAAATAGCAGAACTTATAAAGAGGATGATAAGAATTAGTAGTGGGAGGGAAAATTATCCATTAAATAACGGCGAAACTATTACAATAAGTGATGAAGATATAGCTCTATCAATTTTAAGCAAGTTTAATGAAAGAAAGCTAGCAGCTATTTTAACTAATTTAGATAGCAATTTGGCAACTGAAATAACTAAAAAGCTGTCTATGCCAAATCCTTAAACCTGTACTAGGCATAGAGGATTTATAAATAAATATTATGACACTTGAGAGGAGGTGAGAATATGCTGAATGGAGAAATGAATAGAGCTCAGCTTTCTAAAAGTCCAATTTTATCAAGGAAAGATGATAAAATTGTGGCAAGGAAAAAATCTTTCCAAACTGAAGATAATAATTTTAAGAAACTATTAGCTAAGAAAAAGGATGAGAAGATTAATCATAGTAAAAGTGAAAAAATTGATTCTAAAGCTTCAAAGAATACTGAAGAAAATCAAGCTTCAAAAGCTAAAGAAAAGGATAAAGCTGAAGATATAATTAAAGATAAAGCAATTAATCTAGAAGAAGAAAAAGATAGTAGTGCTCAAGAAGAACTAAGTGAATTAGAGGGATTGATTGAAAATTTAATACAAGTCTTACAATCAGATGATACAATAGATAATGAAAAACTAAAAGCATTGTCTGAAAAGCTTGAGGAGATCATATCTCAGCTAGATATTAATAATTTAAAGTTAAATGGGTCCTTTGATTTAAGCAAAGTAGAAGAGATAGTTCAAAAGCTTCAATCAATTAACATTCCAGAAATTATTGGAGATGAAAACTTAAGAGCTGTGATTCAAGAAAAAACTGTAAGATTGTCACAATTAGTTAAAGACAATGATAAACAGGTAAATAGTTTAAATGTTGAGTCAGGTAGTGGAAAAGACACAAATAACAGCTTAAATATTGATAATAGTCCTAAGTTAAATTCTGATAATCAGAATATGTCAAATAATTTAAGCTCTGAAAATAAGAATGTCAGCGAAGAAGGAACAAGTACAAAAGGAGCTGAGGCTAAAGAAGTTGAGGCCAAAGGAACTGAGGTCAAATTTTCTATGGAGGGAAGCTCAAAGGAAGAAGGAAATATAGCTTTAAAGAATCCTAAAGACTTAAATGGAAAGATTACTGGTAATAGGGATATGGATTTGGCAGCAGTTAAAAATCTACAAGTGGAAAATAATAATATGGAATTATCCCAAATAAACAAAACTTTAAACAGCAGTACAATAAAGCAGGATTTAAATATTTTTAATCAAGTCCTAGAGGGAACAAAGGCTTCGATTTCTGATGATGTTTCTGAGATGGTAATTAAGCTTAAACCCGATAATCTAGGTAAATTATCAATGAAAATAGTTCTTGAAAGAGGACTGGTAATAGCTAGATTCGATGTAGAAAGTCAAATAGTTAAGCAGGCCATAGAATCTAACCTAGAGGATTTAAGGAATGCATTAAGCGATAAAGGCTTTGAAGTAAAAGAATTTGATGTTTCAGTTAACAAGGATTCAAGGGATCAAGAGAGTAGTTTTTCGTATTTAAGCAAGAGGAAATCTAAAAAATCTTTAATGAATATGGATCAAACAAGGGATGAAGGAGCCATTGTTAATTCATATAATATCAATGGATTAAATTCTTCCTTTAATTATTTGGCATAAAAAGGGGGGTACAAATTGTCAATTAATGGAATAGATAGTAACTATTATGCATATCAAACCACTACTAAAAAAACAGATAATAATATCAATGAAGATTCAGATTTATTTGATCAAATATTGGAAGGCGCTAAAGACTCACTATCCGAGGAGGTATCCCAGATTACTATTGCTTTAAAGCCTGATAGTTTGGGAGATTTATCAATAAAGATTTCTGTGGAGGGTGGTATTACCGTAGCTAGATTTGAAGCGGAAAGTGAAACGGTAAAACAAGCTTTAAATGATAATATTGAAGAAATTAAAGAGATGTTAAAGGATAAAGGATTTACAATACATAAAACAGTGGTAACATTAAATTCCGAAGATGAGGATTCAAACTATGAAATAGTAGACCAAATTGTGAGGAATATTGAGAATTCTCTTTCAGAAACTACACCAGAGATAGCAATTAAACTATCGCCTGAAAGTCTTGGCAATTTATCTATAAAGCTGGCTGAAAAAGATGGTATTAGGGTTGCTATATTTGAAGCAGATAATAATATTGTTAAACAGATTATTCAAAACAATTTTGACGCAGTCAAAAAGGTACTTAAGGATAAGGATATTACTGTAGAGGGCTATTACATAACCGTTAAGTCACAGGACGGCCAATCACCTTCATATGGAGAGGATGAAGAAGATAGTAAAGAAACTGATCCTAATAAAATGGACAAAGATATGTTTCTGAAACTATTAATAACTCAAATGTCAAATCAGGATCCGCTTAATCCTATACAGGATAGGGAATTTATTGCTCAGATGGCCCAATTTAGCTCCCTAGAACAAATGCAGCAAATGAATAAAAACATGGAGCTGAACAGCTTAATACTTGACCAGATAAATGAATCCTTAGGTGAGCAGTACAAGAATGTCAATAATTCTTTATACTATATGAATGAAAGTATAACTAATGGATTTGAAAGCCTAAATAAAGCCATTGAAGGTTTAGAGGATGAACAAAATGAAGCTTCTGAGAATAATTTGAAGGCAATAAATGAGCTTATAAACATAAATAAAGCTATAGATGGATATGGAAGCTAGTGGTGAGATATAGGGGAGGTGCATGATTGAATAGAATAAGAATCAATAATGATCTGATAGTAAATCAGCAAAAAGTTTCAAAGAATACCACTAATTATAATCCTCAAAGAAAGTCATTCCAGGAAGTACTCAATGAAATTGGGAAAAGTCAGGAAGTAAAATTTTCAAAGCATGCCCTGGAAAGGTTAAAGAATAGAAATATTAATCTCAGCAAGGAAGATATAAGCAGATTAAATAATGGTGTTCAAAGGGCAGATAGAAAAGGTGTAAAGGAAGCTCTGATATTAATGGAAAATAAAGCCTTTATAGCAAGTGTGAAAAACAAAACCATAATAACTGCTGCCTGTGAAGATCAATTAAAGGAAAATGTATTTACTAATATTGATGGAGCCGTAATTGTATAAGCTGGACCTTTTAAGGAAGCTTTTAATCTCTAAACGACAGAGGAGATTGATTATGGCAAAAAATAAGGAGGTCATTCATTATGATGAGATCAATGTATTCTGGTGTATCTGGTCTTAGGGTGCATCAAGCTAAGATGGACGTAATTGGTAATAATATAGCCAATGTAAATACTGTGGGATTTAAAAGAAGTGCAGTTACCTTTCAAGAGGTTTTCAGCCAAACATTGAAGGGTGCAGGTTCACCCCAGGGAGGTAGAGGGGGTACAAACCCACAGCAAATCGGCCTGGGAGTTAATGTTGCTTCCATAAACGTCAATCACACAAAGGGAGCAACCCAAAGAACCGACTACTTAACAGACCTTATGGTTGATGGTAATGGTTATTTTATACTGGCCAATGATGTAAATGCACAAAATCGTTTTTATACTAGGGCTGGTAATTTTACCGTTGATAAGGCAGGATTTCTTGTGGCTCCTAATGGTTACAAGGTTCTAGATGAAAATATGAAGCCTATACAGATTAATAAGTCTGAGAGTAAGGCGGCAACAGCTACTAGTGAGATAAAGCTCAAGGGGAATATAAACTATAATGACTCTGAATATACAACAACTGTTGATATATATGATAGCTTGGGGGATGTGCATACACTTACTATTGAATTTGGTGAAGTTGTAGACGATGGAAATACTGCTACTAAGGATAGCTATAGAGAAATTGTAGTTAAAGATGAATCTGGAACTGTCATATTTGGTAGTGAATCGACTGCATCAACTGATGCAGCAGATAAAAGATATTTGAAATTTGATAGTAATGGTAACTATGTATTTGACCCAACAGGTACTGATTCTGGTATATTTCAGGGGGCATATGACACTACAAATTCTTGTTTTATTGCGAGTGGAACTAGTGTCAAAGATACAGCAACATTAAGCTTCTCAGGAGCTGCTGATATTAAATTAACTTTTGATGACAAAATGTTTTTAGATGACAATAATAATGTATTATTTACTCAACAAAGCAACATCTCAGACGCAAAAGGAGTTGCTGTAGATGGTAACACTGCAGGGTCCATCAACGACTTTACTATCTCTCCTAATGGAGAAGTAGTAGGTATATTTACCAATGGTGAAAGAAAGACCTTGGCCAGAATAGGCCTAGCGGATTTTGATAATCCTGCTGGACTTTTGAAAATAGGCGGCAATATGTTTATAGATTCTCCAAACTCTGGAACTCCTAAATATGGTGCTCCATCAACTGGGAGCTTTGGAGATTTGTCACCGGGGGCTTTGGAGATGTCAAATGTTGATCTTTCCCTTGAGTTTACTGATATGATATCTACACAAAGGGGTTTTCAGGCCAACTCAAGGATAATTACCACAACCGATGAAATGCTTCAAGAGCTTGTTAATCTCAAGAGATAATACATAATTCCTGGGCTGCATATACAGCCCAGGTCCTTACTTAAAGATTAAAGGATGATTAATATGATATATGTGTCTAGGCTCAATGGTGAGATACTGGCTGTAAATTCTGATCTTATAGAGTTTATAGAAGCAAATCCAAATACGGTAATATCCATGACTACCGGAAGGAAAATTGTGGTAAATGAAAATGTTGACGAAATTATTGTCAAGATATTAGAGCATAAGAAAAGGATATTTGCAGATAATGACCCCATAATAAAACATAATAGAAATGAGGTGTAGTCATTGGATTTATCAACTATTATAGGATTGATATCAGGGATTATTCTTATTACGTGGGGGATTCTAGATGCTGGAAAGCTTAGCTGGTTTTGGAGCTTTTCATCTTTACTAATAGTAGTAGGTGGAACGGTTGCAGCTACTTTTATAGCATTTCCACTAAAAAAGGTTTTATCTACTATGAAGGTAGTAAAAAAAGCATTTTCAAATAGTACATATGAAATTGGAATGATTATAAATAAAATAGTAAGTTTAGCTAATATAGCCAGGAGAGAGGGCTTATTAGCCTTAGAGGAAGCTGTTGAAGAGATAAAGGATCCCTTTTTACAAAAGGGAGTTATGCTGATTGTAGATGGAACGGATCCTGAATTAGTTAAAAATATACTTGAAACAGAAATTGCTTTCTTAGAGGAGAGACATAATGAAGGAAAGAGTATATTTGATACCATGGGGACACTTTCACCAGCCTTTGGTATGATTGGTACACTGATAGGATTGGTGGCTATGCTCAAGCAGCTTGATGAACCGAGTACGATTGGACCGAGTATGGCAGTGGCCCTTATTACAACCCTTTACGGATCCTTAATAGCAAATATGATTTGTATACCTATAGCAAAGAAATTAAATCTGAAGAGTAGGGAAGAAATTCTACTTAAGGAAATAATGATTGAAGGTTTACTATCAATACAAGCAGGTGAAAACCCTCGAATTATTGAAGAAAAATTAAAGGCTTTCTTACCACCTTCAATTCGAAATTCATTAAATGATGATGGAGAGATGGAGGCTTCAGCTAATGAGTAGAAGAAGGAAAACTCAAGGTGAGCAATCCGGTGGTGTACCAGAATATATGTTGACCTATGGAGACATGATGACATTATTACTATGCTTTTTTGTGCTACTATTTGCCTTTTCAGAAATAGATGCAAAAAAGTTTCAGATGATAATGGAATCATTTCAGGGTTCTGCTGGGGTTTTAAGAGGTGGAAAGACATTAGATGATACCCAATTTGTAAATAATTCCACCCTTGAAGATGATGTGACAAACAATCTAAAGGAAATTAGAGATCTAAGGGCTTTAAAGGAAAGTCTAGAAAGGCATTTAGAGGAAAATAAGCTTCAAGATCAGATTTTAGTTGAACTAGACAATCGGGGACTCTTAGTTAGGTTTGAGGATAATGTTCTCTTTGATTCTGGAAGAGCTGAATTAAAGCCAGAATCAAAAAAGATTTTAGAATTTATGTCCAAATTACTAGAGCAGGAGAAATTTGCCGATAAGGTAATTCGTGTAGAAGGTCATACTGATTCAGACCCTATAAAAAGCAGTAGACAATTCCCTACAAACTGGGAATTGTCCACTATAAGAGCTGTAAATGTGGCGAGATTTTTTATAGAAGAAACAAATATGATGCCTCAAAGATTAGCAGTATCTGGGTATAGCAAATATCACCCGGTTGCCCCTAATACAAGCTCAGAAAACAAAGCAAAAAATCGAAGGGTAGATATAGTAATATTGAGCTCCAAGTATGAAAAAAGTGAGCCAAATTATTCTAATTAAATAGACAAATATTTATATAAAGGGGACTAGGTTATGAGTTTAAAAAAAGTTCTACTTTTAAGCTTTATAGGATTAGTTGTAATAGCTCTAATATTTACTCTAACTTTCTTTTTTGTACTTAATAGTAAAGGAGATAGTAAAAAAGACAAGGTTGAACATTTTCAATTTGAACTTGATGAAATTTACACAAACATCAAGAAGAGTAATAATATTATGAAGGTTAATATGACCATTGAATACACAGATAGAAATCTTACTGAAGTCTTAGAAGAACAAAAGGCAAGAATAAGAAATGACATATTAGAGCTCCTTAGGAATAAAACTTTAGAAGAATTATCTGGGAAAGAAGGTCAGCAAAAGGCAAGGACAGACATTAAAGATAAGATAGTGGAAATAGTTGAATCTAATAATATATTAAATGTTTATTTCACAGAATTTATAGTTCAATAGCATTGGAGGTGACGTAATTGTCGGATGTCCTTTCACAAAATGAAATTGATGATTTGCTACAAGCCCTGAGCACAGGAGAAGTGGACGTCAAAGAATTCCAAGAAGAAACAAAAGAGAAAAAGGTGAAAAAGTATGATTTTAGAAGACCTGATAAATTTGCCAAGGATCAATTACGTACACTTCAGATTATTCATGAGAATTTCTCTAGGCTTTTAAATACTTTTTTATCCGGTTATCTAAGAACTATAATCAATGTAGAAGTTCTTTCGGTAGAACAACTAACCTATTATGAGTTTAGTAATTCAATATCCGATCCGGCTATACTAGGAATTATTAATTTTAAGCCTCTAAATGGTCAAATAATAATGGATATTTCTACTGATATAGCCTTTACAATGATTGAAAGAGTATTAGGAGGAAGTGGGGGAACCCTTAAAGAACTTCGTGGTTTCACAGAGATAGAGCTGACTCTTTTAAAAAGGCTTCTTGTAAAAATAAATAAGCTTTTAATTGAATCATGGGAGAATATTATAGAGCTAAATCCATCATTGGAAAAAATAGAAACCAATTCTCAATTTGCTCAAATTGTCTCTCCAAATGAGACTATAGCATTGGTAACTTTAAATGTTAGAATTGGTGAAGTGGAAGGCATGATAAATATGTGTATTCCCCACTATGTTCTTGAGCCAATTATTCCAAAGCTAAGTACTAGGCTTTGGTATTCAAATACTAATAAAGAAGTCACAAGCGAAGAAAAAAATGCAATAAAAATAGGATTGGAAAAAACTTATGTAAATATTAGGGCAGTTATTGGTAGTGCAAGAATAACTGTTGGAGATTTTTTGAATTTACAGATAGGAGATGTGATTCAATTAGATACGAAGGTTAATGAGGATATAAAGGTGATTGTTGGAAATCAAAAGAAATTCACTGCAAAGCCTGGCGTTAAAAAGAAAAAAGTTGCAATAAAAATTAGTGAATTTATCCAGGAAGGAGATGATCTAAATGGCTGATATGCTTTCTCAAGAAGAAATAGATGCTTTGTTGAAGGGAACAGCTACCGATATTGAAGAAGATGATACGCTTACAAATGATGAAAAGGATGCATTGGGAGAAATAGGCAATATTAGCATGGGAACATCTGCCACAACCTTATTCACGCTATTGGGGCAAAAGGTTACTATTACCACTCCAAATGTATCTATAACAACCCTTGATGAATTATCTGAAGAATACGAAATTCCTTGTGTGGCTGTTACTATAAACTATAGAGAGGGAATAGAGGGACTTAACCTTCTTATATTAAATGAAAAGGATGTAAAGATCATTACCGATTTAATGATGGGTGGTGATGGTAGAAATGTTTCTCAAGATTTAACAGATATTCACTTAAGCGCTATTGGAGAAGCTATGAACCAAATGATTGGTTCAGCATGTACATCTCTTTCTGAAATATTTAATAAAAAAATTGATATTCTTCCGCCAAATGCTGTTTCTGTAGATTTGCCAAATAAGAAATATGATAATATATCAATAAGCGGTGATGAAAAGATTGTTAAAATAGCATTCAAAATGACTGTTGGAGATTTGATAGACAGTGAAATAATGCAGGTTATACCTATTGATTTTGCTAAACAATTAGTGGCGCCGCTATTAAGTGGTAGTTCTAAAGCCGTACCTGACCAGTCTGAGAAAAAGGAGCCACAAGAGAGCAAGAATAAGGAAAACCTTCAGAAATCTAGAGTATCTCAGGAAAGTCATGAGAATGTCGCCAAAAGTAGTAGTATTGGCAGTAATAAAAACATAAATGATAAGCCGCAAAACAATCCGGTTAACGTTAAGCCTCTACAATTTGAAAGTTTTGATCAGGAGGATGAAGGGTATAATTCCTATAGCGATATAGACCTTATAAAGGATGTCCCATTAGGTATAACTGTGGAATTAGGAAGAACTACAAAAAAAATAAGTGAAATTCTTGATTTTGGTCCCGGAACTGTTATAGAATTAGATAAGCTTGTAGGAGAACCATTGGATATTCTTGTAAATGGTAAACAAATTGCAAAAGGTGAAGTAGTGGTTGTTGATGAAAATTATGGTATTAGAATCACAGATATTATTAATCCGCAAAAGCGAATGAATAATTTCTAGTTAATTAAAGGAGGATGTATTATGGCAAATGGAATATTAATAGTTGATGATGCAGCATTTATGAGGATGATGATTCGTGATATCTTGACAAAAAATGGTTATGAAATATTGGGGGAAGCAGAAAATGGGCAAAAAGCAGTAGAGAAGTTTAAAGAGCTAAATCCAGATTTAGTAATCATGGATATTACTATGCCTGAGGTTGATGGAATACAAGCTGTTAAGGAAATAAAGAAGATTTCACCCGATGCTAAAATAGTTATGTGTTCAGCTATGGGACAGCAGGCTATGGTTATTGAATCAATACAGGCTGGGGCTAAGGATTTTATAGTTAAGCCTTTTCAGGCTGATAGAGTACTTGAGGCTGTTAAAAAGGTCCTAGGTTAAATAGGAAGGGAGTAAATGGATATAAATGGGACGATATTATCCGATTATTGTTTTTTGTGCCTCAATATTTATTATTATATTGGCTTTTTTCACAACAAGGATTATTTCAGGAGGAATTAACTCTAAAATTTCTAATAGAAATATTAAATTTATTGAAAAAATGCCCCTTGGAGTAGATAAATCTCTTATTTTGATAGAGCTGGACAATCATTTTTATCTTATGTATTTAAGTAAAAATGGTGCACAATTAATTGATAAGCTGGATTCATTGAAGATTAAAGAGCAGGTATCAGAGAATATTTCTTTTAAAGATATTTTATCTAATTTTAAGAAATTTAAGGATAAATAGATACACAGCATAATCTATTTATAGGTAAGGATGAAAAAATGAATAAAATATTGAAGTTCTTTATTATTATATTAACTATTACATTAGTAATTAGTGGTTTATGTGTTTTTTCTAATAATTATTTTGCGTATGCACAGCCTGAATTTTCAATTCCCAAAATAAGCTTAGATATTGGTGAGGCCAATAGTCCAAAGGATATTGCAACAAGCATTGAAATAATTGTGCTTCTTACTATTTTAACTTTAGCGCCATCGATACTTATAATGATGACCAGCTTTACAAGAATAATAATAATATTGTCTTTTTTGAGAAAAGCATTGTCTACCCAAACGACTCCTCCTAATCAGGTGTTAATTGGGCTGGCTTTATTTCTAACATTTTTTGTAATGGCACCAACTTTTGATGATATCAACCAAAATGCCATTATACCTTATACAAATGGTGAAATATCCTTTGAAGAAGCTACGGATAATGCAATAGAGCCTTTAAGGAAATTTATGTTTAAGCAAACAAGACAAAAAGATTTAGCTTTGTTTGTAAATATAATTGGTATGGAAACACCTAAAAGTATAAATGACATACCTACCAGAGCCTTAATTCCTGCATTTATAATAAGTGAGCTCAAGACTGGTTTTGGAATAGGATTTTTATTGTTTATACCTTTTATTGTTGTAGATATGGTAGTTGCTAGTACATTAATGTCGATGGGCATGATGATGCTACCGCCAGTTATGATTTCTTTACCCTTTAAAATATTACTTTTTATAATGATAGATGGCTGGAATCTGATAGTAAAGCATATTTTACTTGGATTTAATTAGGAGTGTTAAAATGGATGAGGGATTAGTGCTGGATTTATTCCAGCAGGCAATGTTAAATATAATAATCCTGGCATCACCATTGTTGTTGGCTGGATTATTTGTGGGGCTGGCCGTAAGTATATTTCAAGCAACCACTCAAATTCAGGAAGCTACTTTAGCCTTTGTTCCTAAAATATTAGCAGTATTTTTCACCTTGATTTTGCTAGGACCTTGGCTTCTAAAAAAGGCCACTGAATTTGCTACTTATATTTTTTCTAATATTAATAATTTTGTAAAGTGAAAAAGTTAGTAATCTGTTGAGCTAAATAGATTGGAAGAAAACTAATGAATATAATGGAAAATACAATTTTACTATTTTTGGTTTTTGCAAGAGTTAGTGGTATTTTCTTGTTGACGCCAATATTTGGTAGTACAAATATTCCCAAAAGATTAAAAATTGGATTAGCTGGATTCATGACTTACATTGCTTTTCCACTTGTTTCAGTTTCCGAAGCCATGAATGTTGTTAATATTTATCAAGTATTGTATTTTATATTAATAGAATTTTTTATTGGTTTGGTTTTTGGATTTGTATCTTTTTTGATTTTAACTTCAATAAATCTTGCAGGAATTATAATAGATAGAAATATTGGCTTTTCTATGGTTAATGTTATTAACCCTCAAGATCAGTCTCATATACCTGTAACTGCAAATTTCTTTTATATAATAGCGATGTTAGTTTTTTTAATTACTAATTCCCATCATATCCTCATTAAAGCTGTATTACATAGCTTTAATGTGATACCAATAGGATATGAAAGTGTAAATCTATTATTAGTCGATAAAATTATAGAAATACTTAGAACTTCATTTGTTCTTGGCTTTAAGATGGCTGCTCCAATAGTAATTACTATTTTAGCAACAAACGTTCTATTGGGAGTTTTAGCCAGGGCTATGCCACAAATGAATGTTTTTATAGTAGGGATGCCCCTAAAGATTTTTATTGGATTAATTACCATCTTTATAGTATTACCACTTTATTTTAAAATATTCAATAATATTTTTGAAATTATGTTTGAGTATATCAGAGACTTCATAAACGGCAGTGTAAGAGGATGATTGAATGAATCATTTTAGAATAAATCTACAGCTTTTTAACGAAGAAAAAACTGAAAAGGCAACTCCCAAAAAAAGAAGGGAAGCGAGGGAAAAGGGTCAAGTACTTCAAAGTAAAGAAATAAATTCTGCTTTAATATTAATTATTGCCTTTTTAGCTATAAATTTTTTGAACAAGTATTGGTTTAAGGAATTTTATTTGTTTTATCATAAGGTTCTAAATTATTCATCTAATATAGGGGTGGCTTACTCCTATAGAAATATAACTGCTTTTTTAAATGAAACTTTATTATTGATAATAAAGTTATCTTTACCCTTACTGCTTATTTCTATGGCTGTTGGACTCATATGTAACTATATGCAAGTAGGTTTTCTTTTTACAACTAAAACTCTTGCTGTTAAGTTTGATAAATTAAACCCTATAAGTGGATTTAAACAAATGTTTTCAGTAAAATCCCTTGTAGAACTTTTAAAGTCACTTTTGAAAACGTCTATACTTATTTATATAACAGCCAGTTATTTGTTAAAGGAATATGGTAATATTATAAAAGTCTTTGATATGGATATTCCACAGATGATGAAATATGCATGGGGTTTAATTCTAAATATTGCTATTAGGTCAGGAATTGTACTCATAATATTAGCTGTATTTGATTATTTTTTCAAAAAATGGGAGTACGAAAAGGGACTTAAGATGTCTAAACATGAAATAAAGGAAGAATATAAACAAACCGAGGGAGATCCGCAAATAAAATCAAAAATTAAAGAAAAGCAGCGTCAGATAGCCATGAGGAGAATGATGCAGGATATCCCCAAGGCCGATGTAGTTATAACTAATCCAACACATTTTGCTGTTGCGTTAGCTTATAATGATGACTCATATGAAGCTCCACAGGTTATAGCAAAGGGCAAGGATTTAATTGCCCAGAATATTAAGAGGATTGCAAGGGAAAATGATATTCCTCTCTTTGAAAACAAGCCTCTTGCAAGGGAACTTTTTTTTAACGTTGATGTAGGAGAATTTATTCCTCCTGATTTATATCATGCTGTTGCAGAAGTTTTGGCATATATCTATAGCTTGGAAAATTAATTTTTAGGAGGATTTTAGATGAAGTTTGGCGATATTGTTGTTGCCTTGGCTATAATAGCAATAGTTATTATTATAATAATTCCAGTACCATTAATGGTTTTAGATTTATTGTTAAGTATAAATATATCACTGGCGTTACTGATATTACTTATCTCAATCTATAATAAAGAACCTTTGCAATTTTCAATATTTCCATCATTGCTACTGATAACCACACTTTTTAGGTTATCTCTCAATATATCTACAACAAGGAATATTCTTTTAAAGGCCAATGCAGGAAATGTAATTGAAGCCTTTGGTAATTTTGTTATCGGTGGGAATGCAATTGTTGGTTTTATTGTTTTCATTATTATTATAGTTATACAATTTCTTGTAATAACTAAAGGTTCTGAAAGGGTATCTGAAGTTGCAGCAAGATTTACTTTAGATGCCATGCCTGGAAAACAAATGGCCATAGATGCAGATTTAAACTCTGGTCTGATTACAGAAAATGAAGCAAGGGAACGAAGAATGAGAATTCAGAAAGAAGCTGATTTTTATGGAGCAATGGATGGTGCCAGTAAGTTTGTTAAGGGTGATGCCATAGCTGGTATTGTAATTACTATAATAAATATTGCTGCTGGACTTATAATTGGATATTTGATCCATGGAATGGAGCTTGGTGAAGCAATACAAAAATACACACTCCTTACTGTTGGGGATGGTCTTGTTAGTCAGATTCCTGCTCTATTAATTTCAACGGGTACAGGTATTGTTGTTACAAGGGCAGCCTCTGATACGGATCTGGGAACTGATTTGATCAAGCAATTATTCAGACAGCCTAAGATAATGTTTATAATAGCAGGAGTTTTGTTTTTTTTAGGAATCACTCCATTACCAAATACCCCTTATTTTATGCTTTCAGCCACATTTATATATCTAGGTTATATTCTACGTAGTGAAATAATTAAAAGCGAAGGTAAGGGTGAAGAAGAAGAGGAAGAAGCTGAAGTAGAAGAAATAAGGAAGCCTGAGAATATCATTCCACTACTTCAGGTTGACCCCATTGAACTGGAATTTGGATATGGAATTATACCACTGGCAGATCCTAACCAGGGGGGAGATTTGTTTGACAGACTAGTAATGATTAGAAGGCAAATAGCTCTAGAGCTAGGAATGGTTGTCCCTATGATTAGGCTTAGAGATAATATTCAATTAGAAGCAAATAAATATTTGGTAAAAATAAAAGGAACCGAGGTTTCAGAGGGAAGTATTATGTTCAATCACTATCTTGCTATGAACCCTGGAAATGTAGAAGGTGATATTGAGGGTATTGATACTGTTGAACCAGCCTTTGGATTGCCTGCTAAATGGGTGACTGAAGAGAATAGAGAAAAGGCTGAAATCCTTGGATATACAGTTGTGGATCCGGCTTCAATAATCTCAACCCATTTGACGGAAATCATAAAGAAACATTCCTATGAATTGTTAGGAAGACAGGAAGTAAAGACTCTTATTGATAATGTTAAAGAAACTCAGTCTGCTTTGGTTGATGAGCTAGTTCCTAAGTTAATGTCCTATGGAGAAATACAAAAAGTCTTGTCCAATTTATTAAGGGAGAAAGTTTCTATAAGGGATTTAGTAACAATTTTAGAAACCCTTGCTGACTATTGCCTTATTACAAAGGATGTTAATATGCTAACTGAATATGTAAGACAAGCCTTAGGAAGAAATATAACAAGACAATATATACCGGGGAAAAAAGCTAAAGTAGTTCTATTAGACCCGCAAGTAGAGAGGTTAATTATGGAGTCAATTAAGCAATCGGAGCATGGATCCTATTTATCTTTAGAACCTAATGTAACTCAGGGTATACTAAATAATCTTTCTGTTGAGATACAAAAGCTAGTGTCTATAGGAGAACAGCCTTTAATTGTTACAGCACCAATTGTAAGATATTATTTTAAAACTTTAACAGAACAATTAATCCCGGATTTGATTGTTCTATCATATAATGAGATAGACCCTGATGTTGAGATTCAATCTGTAGGGGTGGTGAAATTATAAATGAGAGTTAAAAGATATTTAGCTAAAGATGTGCAAGAAGCTATGATAAAAGTCAAAAGTGAATTAGGCAGGGAAGCAATTATACTACATACTAGAAAAATAAAGAAACCAGGACTTATAGGTTTACTTAAAAAACCTTTAGTAGAAGTTGTAGCTGCAGTAGATTCTGTGAAGAATGAGGAAAAGAAAGTTCCGTATTATCCTTCTAAACCTATAATAAGGCCTGAAAGGATTAAAGAAAGTGAAGCTATGGATTCTGTTATAAGGAATGGTCATATAAACTCAGAAATAGATTCTATTAAATCCATGCTTACAACTGTATTGGATAGAATGGAAGGAGAATCTAATTTTCAAAAGTCAAATGTCCTAAGAAAGTATGAGAAAATATTTATGGAAAGGGGAGTTATTAAACCTGTTTCAGATAAAATTTTATCTATCGTTAAAAGGCAGATAAGTATATCCAAGGAGAATGATCAATCTATTAAAAATGCTTTGAAAATTATATTAAAAGATTACCTTGGCACTCCCTTTGTTTTAAACAATAATACAAAGAAGCAAAATATAATTTTCTTTGTAGGACCAACGGGTGTGGGGAAAACAACAACTCTGGCAAAATTAGCAGCTAAACAGAAAATTATGAATAAAAAATCCGTAGCATTTATTACTGCAGATACATATAGAATTGCTGCTGTGGAACAGCTTAAAACCTATAGTGAAATTTTGGATGTTCCTTTAACGGTTGTTTATGAATCAAAAGAAATGAAGGATGCTATCGAAGATTATTCTGATAAAGATTATATTTTTATTGATACTGCAGGAAGAAATCATAAAAACAAGGAATTGTTGTCAGAATTAAATAATTTGCTAAAACATGTAAAGTCTCCTGATATATTCTTGCTTTTGAGCTTAACTACAAGCTATAATGATATTAAGGATATAGTTAAATCCTACAGCTTTTTAGAAAATTACAATCTTATATTTACAAAAGCCGATGAGTCATCTTGCCTTGGCAATATACTTAATGTTAAATTTCTAACTACAATGCCATTATCATATCTAACTACCGGGCAAAGTGTACCCGATGATATTGAAGTGGCAAATATTGATAGCATTGTTAGTAAATTTGTGGGTGATTAATATGAAGGATCAAGCACATAATTTAAGGGAGCTCATAGGTAGTTTTAAGCAAAGCAATAATAAAATAATGAATATGAGTAAAAAAGCAAAGGTCGGTGCCAGGGTGTTAGCTGTAACAAGTGGCAAAGGTGGCGTTGGTAAAACAAACTTTACTATTAACTTAGGTATTGCCCTGAGTAACCAAAATAAGAAAGTGACAATAATAGATGCTGATTTGGGACTTGGTAATGTAGATGTTGTTTTTGGTATGATTCCTAAGTTTACATTGGCTAATGTAATAAAAAGGGAAGTAAGTATATTAGATATTATTGTTAAGGGTCCCAATGGGATTAATATAATTTCTGGGGGATCGGGAATAATTGAAATGGTCGATTTAGCCAGAGAAGAAATTGATAATTTGATTTCAAATTTTTATTTACTAGATGAAATTTCCGATTATATATTAATAGATACTGGAGCAGGTATTAATAACTCTGTGGTATCCTTTACAGAGGCTGCTAATGAAATAATTGTAATAGTAACACCTGAACCTACATCTATCACCGATGCATATGCTCTTTTAAAAAATATAAAGAGAAATAATAAATCATTGAAGTTGATTGTTAATAGGATTGAATCAACTAAGGAAGGGCATGAAGTTTTTAATAAAATAAATTCTGCCACAAAGAGGTTTTTGGGCTTTGAGATAGAAAATTTAGGTTTTATATATGAGGACTCGGCGGTAAAAAAATCTGTAAAGGAACAAAAACCCTTTATGTTAAAATATCCAAATACTCTGGCTAGTCAAGGCATAGATATGGTGGCTTATAACCTAATAAATAATAAAAGGGAAATTAAAAATATTTCAAATTTTAAATTATTTCTTAATAATCTCTTTAGTAATATGTAGATAGCCCTATGAAAATCAACTATAACCCACAAGCCACAATATGTTTATAAAAATAAGGAGGATTGTTTTGGAAAAAAAAATCACTACATTACTTAATATTGGAGACAACATTGAGATAGAAGTCGATAAAGGCAATTCTTTTTTAAATATGAAAAGCAATGTAGTAAAGGTTATCAGTGATAGAATGATTGCTGTATCAACTCCTATACATAATGGCAAAATTTATCCTATATCTATAGGAAGTAATATAAATATTGTTTTCAGCAAAGATAGTAAAGGTATATTTTATTTTATAGGAGAGGTAATGGAAAGGAAGAAAGAAGATAATATTAGATTTCTAATAGTTAAAAAGAATAGTGATATAAGGCATTTCCAAAGAAGAGACTTCTATAGACTAAATATATTACTCAACATAGATATACATGTAATTGAAAATGGAGAATATGTAAAAACCATACCATCAATCAGTAAAGATGTTAGTGGAGGCGGTATAAGAATAATTACCAAAGAAAAATTAGAAAAACATACCACCGTAAAATGCAGTATGATTCTTGATGGTGAATTAATTGAACCTATAGGAGAAATTATAAGATGTAACCCTGTGCCAGAATCTATATTAAAATATGATATTGGAATTTCTTTTACAGCTATTGATGAAAGTACACGTTCAAAAATTATATCATTTGTATTTAAAAACCAAAGAAAAATTATAAAAAAAGGGTTGATATAAATGTCTAAGATAAAGGTTATTGTAGTTGATGATTCTGTTTTCATGAGAAAAATACTTTCAGATATGATTAATTCACATCCTAATATAGAAGTAATAGATACTGCTAAAAATGGAGAAGAAGCAATAGAAAAAGTAAAAAAACAAGATCCAGATGTTGTAACATTAGATGTAGAAATGCCTAAAATGGACGGTATAACTGCATTACAAGAGCTGATGAAGGTTTCTCCTGTACCGGTGCTTATGTTAAGCAGTTTAACTAAAGAAGGTGCTGATGCAACAATTAAAGCCCTGCAGTATGGAGCAGTTGATTTTATAGCAAAGCCAAGCAATATATTTAAAATAAATGTAGAAGATACTAAAAAAGAATTACTGCGTAAAATCATTATTGCCTCTAAAATAGAATTTAGAAAAAAAGCTTTCAATGACATCCATTCTTTAAATATGTCAAAAAGGATCGACCATAGTAAAAATAAAATCTCGATTCAGAATAGAAGTGGAAGTAAAGGAGAGACAAAAAAAATTGTGGCTATTGGTACTTCCACAGGAGGTCCCCGGGCACTACAAGTCCTTTTGCCAAACATACCCAAAAACATAAATGCATCCTTTGTTATAGTACAACATATGCCTCCCGGATTTACAAAGTCCTTAGCTGATAGATTGGACTCAATGTCTGAAATTAATATTAAGGAAGCTGAGCATAATGATACCTTACTACCTGGACATGCTTATATAGCTCCTGGAGACAGGCATATGGAAGTTGTTAAAGAAGGTAATAAGTTTAAAATCAAACTTAATAATAATCCTACTGTATCGGGACATAGACCGTCAGTGGACGTACTTATGAATTCATTGGCTAGTATGGGTATTGATAATATAATTGGTGTAATTCTTACGGGGATGGGAGCAGATGGAGCCAAGGGTCTAAAAAAAATTAAAGAAAATTCAGGATATATAATTGCTCAAGACGAGGCAAGTTGCGTTGTTTTTGGTATGCCCAAGTCAACTATTAAACTAGGTGTTGTTGACAAGGTATTACCAATTCATGATATTAGCCATGAAATAATAAAAGCAGTGGAGGTGTAGAGTGTGGATATGAATCAGTATTTAGACATTTTTATTGAAGAATCTAAAGAGCATCTTCAAAACATGAATCAGATACTCCTGAAGTTAGAAACAGCTACTGATGATTTGACTCTTTTAAATGAAATTTTTAGAATTGCCCATACGTTAAAGGGGATGTCTGGAACCATGGGCTATACTAGAATGGCAAATTTGACCCATGAAATGGAAAATGTTTTACAATCTATTAGAAATAAGGAAATTGAGGTTAATGAATACATAATTGATGTTTTGTTTGAGTGTCTTGACACCCTTGAAGGCTATGTGAATGAAGTAGGCACCAGCGGAGTGGAAGGTGATTATGATCCTAAACCATTAATAGAAAAATTAACTAATATCATGAACAACAATACTGAGAGCAATGGTGATAAAAGCGATAATAGTGATGAAGAGGAAGATATCAACAAAGATGAAAAATTTACCATCGAGCTAGAAGAAATAACGAATAATGTAATAAGCAAAGCAAGCCAAAGCAATTTTAATTCATTTAAAATTAAAGTAGAACTAAACCCTAATTGTATGTTGAAGGCGGCTAGGGCATTTATTGTTTTTAACACTTTAGAAAAATTTGGTGAAGTTATAAAATCAAAACCCAGTGCAGAGGAAATCGAAGATGAAAAATTTGATGATTCCTTTGAAGTCATATTTATTACAAAATTGGATAATAAAACAATAGAAAATGAGATATTAAAGATATCAGAAATTGAAAAAATTACTATAGAAAAAATAGAAAGTACTTTAGATAAAGAAGAATCTGCTGAAGATAAGCTAGTAAGAAATACGGAAAAGCCAATTGATTATAATAAAAAAGAAAAGGCCAAAACTGACAAGCCTAAAAAGGTTAAATCTAGAACATCAAAAACAGTAAGGGTTGATATTGACCGTTTAGACAATTTAATGAACCTTGTAAGTGAATTAATTATTATAAAAACAAGGCTTGAAGATATTGAAGATTCAAAAGTAAATACTAATATGAATGAAGCTGTTGAGTATCTTGAGAGGATAACTACAAGTTTACATGATGCAGTTATGAAGGTTCGAATGGTGCCAATAGAAAGAGTTTTTAATAGATTTCCAAGAATGGTAAGAGATTTAACAAAGGAATTAGGTAAGGAAATAAATCTATACATGACGGGTGAAGAAACTGAAGTGGATAGAACTGTAATAGATGAAATAGGTGATCCTCTTATTCATCTATTAAGAAATTCAATAGACCATGGTATTGAAGATCCTAAAGAAAGAGACAAGCATGGTAAACCCCATGCTGGTAATGTTTATTTAAGAGCTTATCCTGATGGTAATAATGTCGTAATTGAAGTTGAAGATGATGGAAAGGGCATACCTATAGACAAAGTAAAAAATAAAGCTATAGCAAATGGATTGGTTACAGAAGAAGCAACTAATAATATGAAGGATGAAGAGATTATAAATCTTCTATTTAGACCTGGATTTAGTACCGCTGAAAAGGTTTCTGATATATCGGGAAGAGGAGTTGGCCTGGATGTTGTAAAAACTAAAATCGAATCCTTAGGTGGATTAGTAGAGGTTCACTCTGAATATAATAAAGGTTCTAAGTTTATCATTAGATTGCCATTAACTCTAGCAATTATTCAGGCTTTAATGGTAATGATAGGCGATGAAAAATATGCACTTCCTTTAAATTCAATCAAAGAAATAGCAACAATTAAAACGGAAAGTATAAGGAAAGTTCAAAATCAGGAAGTAGTATTATTTAGAAATAATACACTGCCAATTTTAAGAATGAATGAAATACTTCAAGTTAATTCCATTTATGAAGACAAAGAGGAGCTAATTATAGTCGTGGTAAAGAAAGGCGATAAAACAGCTGGACTTGTAGTAGATAATTTAATAGGACAGCAGGAAGTTGTAATAAAATCACTGGGTAAATATTTAGCAGGTATAAAAGTAATTGCTGGTGCTACAATCTTAGGAAATGGTCAAATCGCATTAATTGTTGACCCTAATTCACTTTTCTAAACAGATTATGCTTAAGTTATAGAGTTGATTATTACTATAGATATGTGTTTAAGAAATTTAACTAACTCCAGTAGCCACTGAGAATCTTTTTGGCTCATGGTTGCTTATATCTAAATGATTTGACCAAATGTATTGAAAAAGGAGGAAGCCTTATGTCTATACAAGAATATGTTCTTTTTAAACTAGATAATGAGTATTACGGTATAGATATTCACAATGTAGAAACAATTGAAAAGATTATACCCATAACCCGGGTACCATATACAAAGGACTTCGTAAAGGGTGTTACAAATTTAAGGGGTAATGTTGTTCCTGTAATAGATCTTCGAAAAAGATTTGAGCTTGCTAAGAAAGAATATGATGATAATTCAAGAATAATTATTGTAAAGCTAGATGAGATAATTGTAGGAATGATTGTAGACTCTTCATCGGAAGTTATTCAATTAAACGAAGACGAAATAGACGAAGCACCGTCCCTTAAGGGAACTAATGAAAAAACCTTTGTTAAATGTATAGGTAAGAAAAATAGTCGAATTATCATGATTATTGATCTTAAAAAAACCCTGGGTGTAAATGATATGGAATAGTATCTTTGTGGATTAAGGAGTGTTTAGATGAGTGATAATTTAGATAATATGGATTCTTTAGTTCTAGATGTTTTAAAAGAGGTTGGCAATATCGGAGCAGGAAATGCCACTACAGCCTTGGCTAAAATGCTTAACAAGAAAATTGATATGAATGTTCCAAAAGTCAATGTTTTAGATTTTAATGATGTTGCAGATTTAATAGGCGGGCCAGAAACATTGGTTTGCAGCATTTTCTTTAAGATTGAAGGAGATTTAAATGGAAGCATAATGTTTATGTTGGAAATTGAATCCTCTAAAATATTAATTAACCTATTATTGAATGGCTATGAAACAGATAAAATTGATGATTTTGCTAAATCTGCATTAAATGAGATAGGAAATATTCTTTCTGGAGCTTATATTTCTTCATTATCTGGACTTACTGGATTGAATATGAAAATATCAGTGCCATCCCTGGCTATTGATATGGCTGGTGCTATACTGAGTGTTCCTGCCATTGAATTTGGAAAAGTTAGTGATAAGATATTGATCATTGAGACAGAATTTTTAGAAGGAAAAGATAATGTTAGAGGCTATTTTTTCTTAGTACCAGAGTATGGTTCTTATGATGTGTTATTAAAGAGCTTAGGAGTAACAGATAATGGATAAAGTAATCAAAGTAGGTATGGCAGATTTAAAAACAACAAAATCACCGGGTATACTAATCACATTAGGTCTTGGTTCGTGCATTGGAATTTGCCTCTATGACCCAGTGACAAAGGTTTCTGGCATGGCCCATATTATGTTGCCATCCAGTAAGAGCATTAAAAACAATAAAAACATATATAAATTTGCCGATACAGGAATAGAAAAATTAATTAATGAAATGGTGGCTATTGGAGCTGTTAAACGTCGTATGATAAGTAAAATAGCAGGTGGAGCCCAGATGTTTTCTTTTTCCAGTAAAAATGATATCATGAAAATAGGAGAAAGAAATGCTATTGCTGTAAAAAAAATACTTAAAGAGTTTAATATACCTATTAAGGCTGAAGACACTGGTGGAAATTATGGGCGAACAATTGAATTTCACTCATTAAATGGAAAGTTATTAGTCAAAACAATAGGTCACGGTGTAAGGGAAATATAATTATAAGGATTTTTTAATTATGCAAGTATTGAGCTTTATAGAAATATTAGATTATTCTGGGGAGTAGGATATAGTTTATGGCTAATATAGAATTAATGAAATTATATAAGAAAAACAAATCAAAAGAAATAAAAGATCAGTTGATAATTGAAAATATTGAATTAGTCAAAATTATAGCTGGCAGACTATATCATTCATACAACTCAAATGTAGAATATGATGATATTGTTAGTTATGGTATTTTAGGATTAATTGATGCTATAGATAAATTTGATCCTGATAAAAATGTAAAATTTGAAACCTATGCTAACTTTCGTATTAGGGGAGCGATTATTGATAATTTAAGGAATCTTGACTGGGTTCCAAGGTCAACTAGACAAAAGTATAAAAAATTTGAAGAAGCTATGTCCAAATTGCAGGGTGAATATGGATTTGATATTGATGATGAAATCTTAGCAAAGGAGCTGGGCTTATCTATTGAGGAATTGAATAGTTTTCTTTCAGAAGTTTCAATTTTCTCAATTATTTCTTTAGATGAAAAAATAGCCGAAAACAGTAACTTTAGTATAGTTTCAGATGATTTTGATGCTAGGCCTGAATCAAATTATATAAAAAATGAAGATAAAGAAATATTAAAGGAGACCATAGAAAAATTACCTGAAAGGGAAAAGAAAATAATACAGCTTTATTATTTTTCTGAATTAACCTATAAAGAAATTTCTAAAATATTAAATGTTTCTGAATCAAGAGTGTCTCAACTCCATACGAAATGTATCGTTAAATTAAAGAATTCTTTAAAGAAAATATATACATAAAATGGGGAGAGGAATGAATGATTATATGATAAAAAATTTAGACAATCAAAAGAATGTCAATCTTACCGGGGGAGAAGAAAAGGACATTGATATTATAGTAGATTTATCTTCTGATTACTATGAGGCTTATATTACTATATTGTCTAGTAAAGATGAGGTTTCTGTAAGTAAAGATTTTTTGTTGGAGGAATTGAGGAAAAAAAATATTAGCTATGGAATTAAATATGACGTTATAGATAGAATTGTTCAAAACCCTGAAGATGTTTATCGAATCTCTATTGCCTTTGGGAAAAGACATGAAAATGGAAAAGACGGCAGAATAGAATGTTGTTTTAATACATCCTGTGATAAAACTCCCAAGGTTCTATCAGATGGAAAGGTTAATCATAAGGAACTTAATTATGTAAACCAAGTAAGGAAGGGAGATATATTAGCTAAAAAGATATTACCTGTACCTAGTAATGATGGAAAAACCGTCACTAATAGAGTAATTAAAGCCAAGGCTGGTAAGTATATAGACTTTAAAAAAGGCAAAAATGTAATGACTTCTGATGATGGTATGCTGCTATTGGCGGCAGTAGATGGACAAGTCAAATTTCAAGATGGTAAGATTAGCGTAATAAAGGTATTGGAAATTGACCAAGATGTCGGCGTTGCCACAGGCAATATTAGATTTGATGGAAAAATAATAGTTAATGGCAATGTGGGAACCGGTTATAAAATACAATCTAAAGAGGATGTTGAAATAAGAGGAATTGTAGAAGGAGCTGAAATTGAAGCTTTAAATATTATAATCCTTAAAGGGGTACATAATAAATCAAAACTTACCGCTAATGGAAATATAACTGCTACTTTTATGGAAAATTGTTATGCTGAGGCCAAGGGGGATATTATTTCTGATACTATAATACATTGTGATATAAAATGTTATGGAAAAATTATTGCAACCCAAAAGAAAGGATTAATACTTGGAGGAAGTATATGTGCAAGAAGGGGAATTGTGACAAAATCCATTGGAAGTCAAATTGGTTCTATTACCAAAATACAATTGGGTATAGATGAAGAATTAGTAAGCAATATAAAAAATACCAAAACTAAAATTGAAGAATCCAAATCTTGTTTAAAGAAAATAAATAAATCAATCGATATTCTTAAGATTAAAAAAAGTAAAGATTATAAAAAAGATATATTACTAGACAAATATTTTAAAACAAGAGCTCAATATAGGAAAGAGATTAAAATTTTAGAGGGAAAAATGAAGGAATTGTTTTTAATAGCAGAAAATCTAAAAAACAGCAGTATAAGCAGTAATCACATATACCCTGGAACTAATATTAAGATTAATAACACATATTATACAGTTAAAAAAGCATTAACAAATGTTACTCTGATAAGTGAAAATGGTGAAATTGTGATTTCTCCTAATTTTAAAAGGAGTTGATATTATGCCTATTAGACCTATAGATATGCAAGTATTAATGCCAAAGTCACAGGATATATCAAAAATAAGCCAGGTTATGGCAAATAAAAGTGAAAACATTGTACAGCAAGCTAATAATAAAAATAAAAAAATGGAAAAAGAAAAGCTAAAGAAAGTAAATACAACTGATAAGAAAGAAAACCCACTACTTAAAAACAATGACAAAAACAATTCGAGTAATAAATGTCTTTATAATAAAGAAAAGAAAACTGAAATTAGAAATAGTTCAAAAATTGATATAAAGTTATAACGAGGTGTAGGATGGAAAGCGTAATTGTACTTATAATTGGTATACTAATTATTATCTTTTCAAGTATTTTTATTAGAAAGAAATCAAAGTGTGATTTTATACCGCCAAAGCAAAACAATAATAACGATGAATTAGTTGCTACTCTAGAATCTTTAGAAAATATTATTGATGATATTAACATTACTTTTAACAGTACTATAAATGAAATGGAAGAAAAATATAGGCAACTTGAATTCAAAATTGATCAAGTAGATATAAAATCTGCTGAAAAAAATGATGAAGGTCAAGTATCTAATATTGAAAATCAGCATAACTACGAAAATAATATAAGTAATAATATAAATAGTATTGTAAATGATGATATAAATGCCCCTGATGAGAAAGAAAAAATATATAAAAGCATAGAAAAGAAGTGTGAAATGATCAAAGAATTAAAGAATAAAGGTCTTAGTATTTCGCAAATTGCAAAGAAATTAAATATGGGCATAGGTGAAGTCATGCTCATTTTGAACTTAAATAGAAGATAATAAACAGCTTTAAGGGCTATAAATTTTATGTTCTAGTGTTTTTTATCTGTAAAAGATTATAATATGGTTATATTTCTTTATTTTGGTTATAATATACTTTGAATATTTTATTATAAATAAAGCATATTTTTCTTGCATAATCAACATCTTATATGTTATACTACTTAAGGTAATAAATACACACGTCTCAGAATTCTTAAACTGGTGCCGCTAATCTAGGTTTTTTAAGAAAATGACTGAGACGGAGGAAAAACCATGGAGGTGTAGTTAATGGCAGTAATTTCAATGAAACAGCTTTTAGAAGCTGGGGTTCATTTTGGACATCAAACAAGAAGATGGAACCCTAAAATGGCTGAATATATTTTTACAGAAAGAAATGGTATATATATCATAGACTTGCAAAAAACTGTAAAAATGATGGAAAAGGCCTATGAATTTATAAAGGAATTATCTTCAGAAGGTAAAAAAATTCTTTTTGTTGGTACAAAAAAACAGGCCCAAGAAGCTATAGAAAAAGAGGCAAAAAGATGTGGTATGTTCTACGTTAATCAAAGATGGTTAGGTGGAATGTTGACAAACTACAAGACTATCAAGAAGAGAATTGAGAGATTGGTAGAACTAGAGACCATGGAAGAAGACGGTACTTTTGACCTTCTTCCAAAGAAAGAAGTAATTAATTTAAGACATGAAAAAGAAAAATTAGAGAAATTTTTAAATGGGATTAAAGAGATGAATGGTTTGCCAGATGCTTTGTTTATAGTAGATCCTAGAAAAGAGAGAATTGCTATTAAAGAAGCACAAAAACTAGGACTCCCAATAATATCTATAGTAGATACCAATTGTGATCCCGATGAAGTAGATTATGTAATTCCAGGAAATGATGATGCTATTAGAGCCGTTAAATTAATAACTTCAAAAATGGCTGAAGCCGTTATAGAAGGAAGACAAGGGGAACAATTTGAAGACGCAGACGAAGAAGAAGATTTAGAAGAAAATACAGTAGAAGAAGAAAAAGCAGAATAGGAAAAATGGTATATTAATTAATAACTTTAACGGTAAGGGCATTAAGGGAAACTTTCCCTTACTACTCTTACCTTTTATTATGCAAATTTCATACAGATTAAAAGAGGAGGAATATAAAATGGCAGTAACTGCTTCGATGGTAAAAGAATTAAGGGAAAAAACTAGTGCAGGTATGATGGATTGTAAAAAGGCTCTTGTTGAAACCAATGGTGATATGGAGAAAGCTGTAGAATTATTAAGAGAAAAGGGATTGGCTAAAGCAGCTAAAAAAGCTGGTAGAATTGCAGCTGAAGGTATAGTTGCATCATACATACATGGTGGAAGAATTGGTGTTTTAGTTGAAGTAAATAGTGAAACAGATTTTGTAGCTAAGAATGAAGAATTTCAAACTTTTGCTAGGGATGTGGCTATGCAGGTAGCTGCTTCAAGTCCACAATATGTAAGACGTGAAGACATTCCTAATGAGATAATTGAAAAGGAAAAAGAAATTCTTAGACATCAAGCATTAAATGAAGGAAAACCTGAGAAAATCGTTGATAAAATGGTTGAGGGTAGAATAGAGAAATACTTTAAAGAAGTATGCCTTTTAGAGCAACCTTTTATAAAAAATCCTGATATAAGCATACAAGATTTGCTAAATGAAAAAATAGCAAAAATTGGAGAAAATCTTAACATCAGAAGATTTTCAAGATTTGAAGTTGGAGAAGGATTAGAGAAGAAAGAAGAAAATTTTGCAGAGGAAGTTGCTAAACAAATTGGAGATAAATAACAAAAGTTATAATTACAAAGTTTTTACTTAAATCCCTATAATACTTTAGAAACGGTTATCTTTAGTATATAGAAAAACTAAAAATGAGAGCACAAATGTGTTCTCTTTTTTAAACATATATAAATTAAATTTTTTGCTAAAATTCCTATATAATATCTAAATATTGTTGTGAAAATTTTTAATAATTTTAAATAGTTGGTTATTTAATGAAGGTTTTTTAGCATTTTTGTAGAATAAATAGAACGGAGGTTAATTACTGTGAGGCCCAAATATAAAAGAATAATCTTAAAATTAAGTGGTGAAGCTTTAGCAGGAGACAAGGGTTTTGGAATTAATCAAGATGTAATAGATGCTATTGCAGTGCAAGTAAAAGAAATAGTAAAATTAGATGTAGAGGTTTCTATTGTAGTTGGAGGAGGAAATTTCTGGAGAGGCAGAAGCCATGAAGGAATGGACAGAACTACAGCAGACTATATGGGAATGTTAGCCACAGTAATAAATTCCTTGGCCTTACAGGATTCTTTAGAAAATATTGGTATTATGACAAGGGTTCAGACTGCTATAGAAATGAGACAAATTGCTGAGCCCTATATAAGGAGAAGAGCTGTTAGGCATTTAGAGAAGGGAAGAGTAGTAATATTTGCTGCTGGAACTGGGAACCCGTATTTCTCTACTGATACTACGGCCTCATTAAGGGCTGCTGAAATAGAAGCCGAAGTAATTTTATTAGCTAAAAAAGTAGATGGTGTCTACGACAGTGATCCGGTAGAGAATCCAAATGCAAAAAAATATGAGGATCTAACTTATATAGAAGTATTAAAAAAAGGCCTAAAGGTAATGGATTCTACGGCCACTTCTCTTTGTATGGATAACAAAATACCAATTATTGTCTTTAGTCTTAAAAACCCTGAAAATATTAAAAGGGTTGTTTTAGGAGAAAAAATAGGTACCTATGTAAAGGAGGAGGATTTATGTTAGAAGTTCATAAGCAATTTGAAGAAAAAATGAAAAGATCTATTCAAGTACTTAAAGAGGATTTGCATAGTATTAGAGCAGGAAGGGCGAACCCTTCATTATTAGACAGAATAACTGTAAACTATTATGGTTCTGAAACTCCCTTAAAGCAAATTGCAAATGTTAGTGCACCTGAACCAAGATTGTTGGTTATACATCCTTATGATGCCAATTCCATAGTTAATATTGAAAAGGCCATCATTCAATCTGACTTAGGGATAAATCCTTCCAATGATGGTAAAATTATTAGACTTGCTATTCCAATGTTAACGGAAGAAAGAAGGAAAGAATTACAAAAGGTTGTTAAGAAAAATGGTGAGGAAATCAAAATTGCTATTAGGAATGGTCGTAGAGAGGCCAATGAAAAACTTAAAAAATTAGAAAAACAAAAAGAGATTACTGAAGATGATTTGAAAAGAGCTGAAGAAGAAGTTCAGGAACTAACAGATAAATATATAAATATTGTTGATGAACTAGTAATAAAGAAAGAAAAAGAAATTTTGGAGGTATAGATTAAATGAAAATACCTGATTTAATAGGTATTAAAATAGAAAAAGCAAAAAAAATTATAGAAGATTTGAGTGGAAACTATAAAATTTTTATTAAAGAAACTGTATCTCCATTTATAAAAAATCCATATAAAGAAAATGAATGTAGAGTTGTAAGACAGCAAATTTTTGACAATACTATTATAATAACGGTCAGCTATTTTTAGCCCTCCTCAGGGTTATTTAAAAAATAACTTCCGATATTGCTTGATCTTTTATACATTTTCTTTGGAGCTTGATCACTTATATTTATGATATATAGGTGGTTAAACTCCTTGAAAAAAGTAGAATTTCTTAAAAATATCGGGAACTTATTTTTTCATAACCTTACTGGGAGGGTTAAATGCTTTACAGATGGGGAGGGGTTAAGACTTATGTTTAAAATAGAGAAAAAAAACACAGAGAAATCAAATAATATAGATAAAGAAAATATACCAGAGCATATAGCAATCATTATGGATGGAAATGGTAGGTGGGCTAAAAAAAGAAATCTACCTAGAATTTCTGGCCATAAGGCAGGAGTTGAGGCTTTAAGAAGCGTGATTAAAACCTGTTCAAACATAGGTGTATCCTATTTAACTCTATACGCCTTCTCAACTGAAAATTGGAAAAGACCAAAGGAAGAAGTCAATGGTCTTATGGACCTACTAGTGCTTTATCTTCGAAAAGAGATAGGTCAGCTCCATAAAAATAATGTTAAGATAAATATAATTGGAGATGTTTCAAAGCTTCCTAAGAAAGCAATTCTAGAAATTGAAAAGGCAACTAAGCTAACAATGAAAAATAATGGACTTAATGTAAATATAGCATTAAATTATGGTGGTAGATCAGAAATAATGATGGCAGTTAAAAATATTTGCCAATCTGTAATAAATAAGGATTTTTCAATTGATGAAATAGATGAAAGAAAATTTTCTGATTTTCTACACACAAGAAATATTCCTGATCCGGATTTACTAATAAGATCCAGTGGTGAAAAAAGAATAAGCAATTTTTTATTGTGGCAAATTGCCTATACTGAAATTTGGTTTACCGATGTATATTGGCCAGACTTTAAAGCAGAACATATTTATGAAGCAATTGCAGATTTTGCAAAAAGAAAAAGAAGATTTGGTGGTATTTAATAGAGATATAAAACTTTACAAAGGACTGTAGTAAAGTTTAGGCTATAGGGAAATAATGTATGTAAGGTTTATATTTATAGGATGGTGAATTTATGCTAAGGAGAATACTTACAGGTGTCTTAGGGGTGCCTTTGCTTGTATTTATAATAATAAGTGGAGGTTTAGTTTTGAAAATATCCACTTTATTGGTAGTAATAGTGGCATTAAGAGAGTTCTATATGTCATTTCATCTTAAGAATATCTACCCGTTAAATTATGTTGGATATCTGTTTACAATATTTATGTATTGGTCATCTTCAAGATTACATATAAATCTGTCATTTTTATTGATAATTTTTACCTTATTAATAATTTTTCTTTTCAATAAAAAAGTGACATTGACGGATATTTCAATAACTTTGCTAGGTTTTTTTTATATTTCATATTTTCTATTACATATTATATTGACATCAGAATTGAGTTCAAATTTGATAATATGGTATATTTTTATTATTGCCTGGTTAGCTGATACATCAGCATATTTTTCAGGGAGTTTTATGGGGTCTAAGATTTTTGGTCCTAAAAAACTTTTTCCAGAAGTTAGTCCTAAGAAAACTATAGAAGGATTCATTGGAGGTATATTGGGTAGTGTTTTTGCTTCATTAATTTTTTCCTATATATTTATACCGAATTTTACAACCCATTCAATAGTATTAGGGCTTTTAGGCAGTATTATATCGCAAACAGGAGATTTAGTTGCTTCAAAGATTAAGCGCTTTGTAGGAATAAAGGATTTCGGCAATGTAATGCCTGGCCATGGAGGCATATTAGATAGATTTGACAGTGTATTATTGGTTGCACCCTTTGTATATTATTACACATTGTTTTTCTTTAAGTAATATTTCAATTAATTTTTAATAAGCTATGTTAGGGGATAATTATATGAAGAATATTTCTATATTGGGATCAACTGGATCAATTGGTACTCAAACATTACAAGTAATTAGAAATAATCCTGACAAATTTAAGATTATCGCGATAAGTGGTAATAATAATATTGATCTATTATTGAAACAAATAGATGAATTTAAGCCAAGATATGTGGCTGTTTTTAAGGAAGAAAAGGCTAAAAAGCTGAAACAAAAAATTACAGGTTCACATACTAAAGTATTATGTGGAATATCAGGATTAAGGGAGATATCTACCCTTGATGAGGTGGATGTTTTAGTTACAGCTGTAGTTGGGAATGTAGGATTAATTCCTACACTAGATGCAATAAAGGCAAAAAAAACTATTGCTCTTGCTAATAAGGAAACTTTAGTAACAGCTGGTGAATTGGTTATGGAAGAAGCTAGGAGGAATGAAGTAAATATAATACCTGTAGACAGTGAACACAGTGCAATTTTTCAATGCTTACAGGGAAATGATATTAAAGAGGTCAATAAAATTATTTTGACTGCATCGGGAGGTCCTTTTCGAGGCTTTAAGAAAGAAGAGCTTGTTAATGCTAAAGCGGTGGATGCTTTAAAACATCCCAACTGGTCAATGGGAAGAAAAATATCAATAGATTCTGCCACTTTAATGAATAAAGGCTTGGAAGTTATTGAAGCAAAATGGTTATTTGATATGGATATAGAAAAAATAGATGTAATAGTACATCCTCAAAGTATAATTCATTCCATGGTGGAGTATATTGATGGATCGATATTGGCACAGCTCGGTATAACGGATATGAAGGTTCCAATTAATTATGCCCTTACATATCCTAAAAGAATAGAATCTAAAACTAAGAGGTTAGATTTTCAAAAGTTTTGCCAATTAACCTTTGAAAAACCCGATAAAAATACTTTTCCATGCCTTGATTTAGCATATAATGCCTTAGATATTGGTGGGACTATGACAGCTGTACTAAATGCTGCCAATGAAGAGCTTGTACTAAAGTATTTGAATAATAAAATTAAATTTTATGATATACCTAATAGAATAGAAAAGGCAATGAAGAAGCATAATTTAATTAGAAAGCCTAATTTAGATGATATAATAGAAGCAGATAAAAACACTAGAGAATATATAAATAAATCTTTCTAAGGTGGGATTACATGTATACTTTTATTAGTTTTATTTTTGTATTTGGTTTATTAGTTTTTTTCCATGAGTTTGGCCATTTTGCTTTAGCTAAATTGAATAATATAAAAGTTCATCAGTTTGCTTTAGGGATGGGCCCTAAGATTTTAAGCTATAAAGGAAAAGAGACTGAATATTCTTTAAGAATATTACCCATAGGTGGTTATGTGAAAATGGAGGGAGAAGACGAAGACTCCGATGATGAAAGAAGCTTTTCCAAAAAATCTCCATTGCAGAGAATCTCAGTTCTTGCAGCAGGACCAATAATGAATATTATATTAGCTATAATTTTGCTTACAATTATTTCATTTAGCATTGGAAATCCAGTTAATATAATAGATGAAGTAACTAAAAATTCACCTGCAGAGAAAATTGGATTAAAATCAGGAGATGAAATTATTCAAATTGGAAATGTTGATATAGGTAGTTGGGAAGATATTGTGGCAGCCATAAGTGAAAGCAAAGAAGAGGTTTTAAATATAGTGGTAAATAGGAATGGAGAGAAGATATCTTTTAATGTAGAACCAGAATTTGACAAAGAAGCTAATAGAAAGCTTATTGGGATTACTCCGGTTTTAAAAAAATCCTTTATCAATTCAATTAAAATTTCGGTAGAAAATGTTTTTTTAGCCACCAAGGCTATATTTGAATTTCTAATTAGCTTCTTTAAAGGTGAGGCATCTAGTGAAGGTGTAGTTGGACCAGTAGGAATGATTCATTTTGTAGGAAAAGCTGCTAGAACCAGTATATATTCATTATTATCATTGGCGGCAGTAATTTCTATCAATTTAGCAATATTGAATATATTACCCTTTCCAGCCCTTGACGGCGGTAGGATAATATTTGCTATAATAGAACTGATAAAGGGTAAGCCTGTTGATCCTAATAAAGAAGGTTTTGTTCACCTTATAGGTTTTGTTATACTAATGGTTTTAATGATATTAGTTTTATATAAAGACATTATAAGATTTAATATACTTTAGGTCGGTGATAAGAATGGGCATAAAAAGACGAAAAACAAAAAAAATAAGATGTGGAGATTTATTCATTGGTGGTGATTCACCAATTTCAATTCAATCCATGACTAATACAGATACCCGGGATATTAAAAAAACTGTTACACAAATAAAAAGACTACAGGAGTCAGGTTGTGAGATAGTTCGTATAGCAATACCGGATATGGAAGCTGCAATGGCTGTAGAAAAAATAAAGAGGGAAATTTCCATTCCTTTAGTTGCAGATATTCATTTCGATTATCGTCTCGCTCTAAAATCCATTGAAAGTGGTGTGGATAAATTAAGAATAAATCCTGGGAACATAGGCGATAAAGAAAGGATAAAGAAAGTGGTATGTAAAGCTAAAGAAAGGGAAATACCTATTCGAATTGGAGTTAACGCAGGTTCTTTGGAAAAAAAGATATTGGAAAAGCATGGTGTTACTCCTAAGGCTTTGGTAGAAAGTGCCATGAGTCATATAAGAATTCTAGAGGATTTAAATTATGATAAAATAATCGTTGCACTGAAGGCATCGAATGTTAAATTAACCTTTGATGCCTATAATCTTTTGTCTGAAAAGGTGGATTATCCTTTCCATATCGGTATTACTGAAGCTGGAACTGTCTGGAGAGGTACTATTAAATCTTCAATAGGAATAGGGGCTTTACTTTTAAATGGCTTAGGTGATACTCTAAGGGTTTCTTTGACTGGAGATCCAACCCAGGAGGTTAAGGTGGCCAAGGAAATATTACAGTCATTAAATATAAGAAGCTTTGGTATAAATTTCATTTCTTGTCCTACATGCGGGAGATGTCAAATTGATTTAGAGAAATTTGCTAAAGAAATAGAAGATAGATTAAGGGATATTAGAGCGCCTCTAACAATTGCAGTTATGGGGTGTGCTGTAAACGGTCCAGGTGAAGCAAGAGAAGCTGATTTAGGTATAGCTGGAGGTAAAAACTCAGCACTATTATTCAAAAAAGGAAAAATAATTAGAAAAGTTCCACAGGATGAAATAATAGATGCTGTTCTAGAGGAAGTTAAAAAGCTGGATGGAAACGACTAAAGGTATTTGATGGTTGCAATTTATAAGCCATATGTTCAATCAAAAAAGGACCTTAAAAAAGAACAAGAATACTTAGAACTTACAACTGTATTTTGGGGGTAAATAAATGAGTCAAAATATTGCACATAACAATCTTAAAAGTTTTTTAAATAATAGGTCAAATATTTACCTTGATTCGATAAGATATAACACTAAACTTAAAACTGTTAATTTGACACTGGTATCAAATAAAATTATCCATAAGAAAAATCTCTTTCTCTTAAAACAGAGTATAAACAAAAACCTACCATTTGTTGAGGATGTTCACATAGATACTGAATATAAATCATTATGTGAAGATATGAAAAAACTTGTTTTAGACTACTGGGATAATATATTGTATGAAATAAAAGAAAAGAGCCCATCGATGATAGGTTGGCTTAAAAACTGTAAGAAGGAATATGATGATTCTAAGGATGTATTAGAAATATGTATAGATAATTATGTTGGTCTGGAAAATCTAAATATTAGAAATTGTAATAAACTGATTGAAGATATCTATAAAAATGATTTTCATAAAAAAATAAAAGTTGATTTTAAGATAATTGAATGTAAGGATTCAAAGGACAATAAAAAATACATAAAAGAAAAGGAAAAAGAGCTTAATTTTATAGTTGATAAGATAATGTCACAAAAACCAAATACAAAACAAAATAAGACTAATAAAACAAATACTGAAAATGAAATAATCCATGGTAAAAGAATAAAGGGAGATACCACCAGAATCAAAGGTTTATCTGAAGAAGACGGTATAGCGATTATTGAAGGAAAGGTATTTGAAAAAGAGAGTAGAGAATTAAAAAGTGGAAAAATATTATTTATTTTAGCTGTCACCGATTATACATCTTCAATTGGCGTAAAAATATTTGCCAGCAAGGAGGATGCAAAGGAACTAGATGAGAAAATTTCAAAGGGTAGTTATTATAAATTCAAGGGGGCAGTAAGATACGATACCTTTGATAAAGAAATAATAATAATGGCCAGGGATGTTAATAAATCCTATGTTAAAGAGCAAATAAGGTTAGATAATAATGAGGAAAAGAGGGTTGAACTTCATGCCCACACGAAAATGAGTTCCATGGATGGCGTATGTGATCCGGCTGATTTAATAAAAAGAGCTGCTGATTGGGGACATAAAGCTATAGCCATAACTGATCACGGTGTTGTTCAAGCTTATCCTGAAGCTTTATCTGCTAGTAAAAAACATGGAATCAAGGTTATATATGGAATAGAGGGCTACATAATCAATGATGGTTCTTTGCTAGTTGAAAACAGCAATAATCAATCATTGGATGGTACATATATAGTTTTTGATATTGAAACAACTGGTCTTTCCTTTAAACACGATAAAATAACCGAGATAGGTGCAGTGAAAATAAAAAATGGAGAAGTTGTAGATAAATTTTCAGCTCTAATTAATCCAACTGTGAATATTCCGGCAAAAATAGTTGAACTTACTGGTATAACCGATGAAATGGTTAAGGATAAACCAACAATTGATATTATATTACCGGAGTTTTTGAATTTTGTGGGGGATGATCCCGTTGTTGCACATAATGCAGCCTTCGATACCTCCTTTATAAAGGAAAATGCAAAAGCATTGGGACTAGAATTCAATAATACTATTGTAGACACATTATCCTTAAGCAGAATATTGGTACCATCCATAAAGAGATATAAATTAAATACCCTGGCAAAGCACTTTAAGGTCAGTCTAGAAAATCATCATCGTGCTGTAGACGATGCAGTGGCCACCGGTGAAATATTTATTAAATTAATATCACTTTTAAAGGAAAGAAATATTAAAACATTAGATGATATAAATAATCTACTTAGTGATAAAGTAGATTATTCAAAGCTCGATACATACCATATTAATATTTTAGTTAAGGATTATAAGGGACTTAAAAACCTTTATAAACTTGTTACTCATTCCCATTTAGAAACATTTTACAAAAGACCAAGAATTCCTAAAAGTATGCTTAGGTCCATGGGGGAAGGATTAATTATAGGAACTGCCTGTGAAGCGGGAGAACTTTATAGGGCTTTATTAAATAACAAGAGTGACAAGGAAATTGAAGAGATAGTTAAATTTTATGATTTTTTAGAGATTCAACCCATAGGAAACAATAATTTTATGATTGAAAAGGGAATTGTAAAGAACCATGAGGATTTGGAAGAAATAAATAAGAAAATTGTCGCTTTAGGTGAAAAATATAATAAAAGGGTAATAGCAACGGGAGATGTTCATTTTTTAGATCCCCATGATGAGATTACAAGGAAAATATTAATGACGGGACAGGGGTATTCAGACGCAGATAATCAGCCCCCAATATATTTTAAGACTACAGATGAAATGTTAAGGGAATTCAATTATTTGGGAGAAGATAAGGCCTATGAAGTGGTAATAAAAAATACTAATGATCTAGCTGACTTGGTGGAAAATATTTCACCTATTCCCGATGATACATTTCCTCCTAGAATTGAAGGGGCCGATGAGGATTTAAGGAATATGTGCTATGAGAAGGCAAAGAGTATATATGGAGATCCCATGCCTGAGATAGTTCAAAACAGGCTGGACAGAGAGCTGGATTCAATAATCAGTAATGGTTATGCAGTTATGTATATCATTGCCCAAAAGCTGGTTGCAAAGTCTTTAAGTGATGGTTATCTTGTTGGGTCAAGGGGTTCAGTTGGATCTTCCTTTGTGGCCACAATGAGTGATATTACTGAAGTTAATCCATTGGTTCCCCATTATGTATGTCCCAATTGTAAAACTTCTGAATTTATTGAAGATGGTTCCTATGAAAGTGGTGCCGATTTACCCGATAAGATTTGTCCAAAATGTAATACAAAGTATAATAAGGATGGCCATGCTATACCCTTTGAAACTTTCCTAGGATTTGAGGGAGATAAAGAGCCGGATATTGATCTTAACTTTGCTGGAGAATATCAAGCTATTGCCCACAAATATACAGAAGAATTGTTTGGTAAGGGGTTTGTGTTTAAAGCAGGAACTATTGGTACTATTGCAGAAAAAACAGCCTTTGGATTTACAAAAAAATATTTTGAAGAAAAGGAGTTGCCTGTTAATAGTAGAGAAATTATGAGATTATCATCTAGTTGTATTGGGGTCAAACGTACTACAGGACAACATCCCGGTGGGATTATGGTTGTACCAAACTATAAGGATGTTCATGATTTTACTCCGGTTCAATATCCCGCTAATGATAAATCCTCAGGAGTTATTACTACACATTTTGACTATCATGCAATAAGTGGTAGGCTTTTGAAGCTGGATATACTTGGTCATGATGTTCCAACAATAATAAAAATGCTTGAAGAAATTACAGAAATAGATCCACAAAGTATACCCTTTGATGATGAAGAAACAATAAAAATATTTACATCAACGGATCCCTTAAATATAACAGATAAAAACTATAAAATGGAGGTTGGCTCCCTTGGCATACCAGAATTTGGGACTAAATTTGTCAGACAAATGCTTATTGATACACAGCCCAAAAGCTTTGCAGAGCTAGTTAGGATTAGTGGATTGTCCCACGGAACCGATGTATGGCTCAATAACGCTCAAGAGCTGGTTAGACAGGGAATAGCAGAGCTAAAGACTGTTATAGCAACTAGAGATGATATAATGAACTATCTTATATTAAAGGGATTACCTCCTAAGGATGCTTTTACTATTATGGAAAAGGTTAGGAAGGGTAAGGGTTTGACTCCAGAACAAGAAAAGCTTATGAAGGATAATAAGGTTCCTAATTGGTATATTAAGTCTTGCAAAAGGATTAAGTACATGTTTCCTAAGGCTCATGCTGTTGCTTATGTTATGATGTCCTTTAGAATAGCATATTTTAAAGTTCACTATCCCTTGGCTTTCTATTCGACGTATTTTTCAACTAAGGTTGATGATTTTGACGCTGAATTAATATGTAAGGGGAAGGATACTGTACTTGAAAAAATGAAAGAGCTGGGTAATATGGGAAATGTATTGACTCAAAAGGAAAAGGATCTGCTTACTGTATTGGAAGTAGCCTATGAAATGTATTGTCGAGGTTTTAAATTCTTAAAGGTAGATCTATATGAATCCCATCCGAATAAATTCCTTATTAAGGAAGGCGGTATATTGCCACCGCTTAGAGCTCTACAGGGAGTTGGAGAAAATGCTGCGGAAAGGATCGCAGAGGAAGGGAAAAGTGGAGAATTTTTATCAATTGAAGACATTAGATCAAGAACAAAGATTTCAAAAACTGTAATTGAAACCTTAGAAAATCATGGATGTTTAAAAAACCTACCGGAGTCCAACCAATTGTCATTATTTTAAAGTTGCACACATTTACTGTTTATGATATAATTTCCATATAATAATGTGTAATTCTCTAAAGAGTGGGTTTCTCCCCACTCTTTGTCATTGTTTCAACTTTAGTTTCATTCTTATAGGTATATAGTGTAGTATTTTACGGAAAAATACGGTTATAATTAAAATTATAAAGGAGGTTTGACTTTGAAAAGGAAACGAGTTGTAGATATAGTTAAAGAAATTGTTTTACCATTCATAAAGGATAAGGATATAGAATTAGTGGAAGTAGAATTTGTTAAAGAAGGCGAGCATAGATATCTTAGAGTATATTTAGATAAAGAAAGTGGATTGTCATTAGATGATTGTCAGGAAGTTAGTGAATATTTGAGTGGGGCCCTTGATAAATTAGACCCTATTAAAGAAAACTATTTTCTTGAAGTATCATCACCTGGCATAGAAAGGCCACTTAAAAAAGATAAAGATTTTGTGAAATATAAGGGAAGGTTTGTAGAAGCTCGTCTATATCATCCATTAAATGGTGAAAAGATTATTAAGGGGAAATTATTGGGACTTAAGGATGGTAAGATTATAATCGAGAGACAAGGAAAAGCAATTGTTGAGATTACCAGGGATAAAGTTGCTTTGATTAAGCTTTTAATGAACTTCGATCAGGGGGTATAAATTGTGAATAATGAGTTGTTTGATGCCTTAAGTCAGTTGGAAAAGGAAAAGGGGATATCTAAGGAAACGCTAATCGATGCTATTGAAGCTGCGTTAATTACTGCTTATAAAAAGAATTTTGGATCAGCTCAAAATGTAAAAGTTACAATAAATAGAGATAACGGATCTGTAAAAGTTTATTCACGTAAAGAGGTAGTGGAAAATGTAGAAAATGAATTGTTTGAAATAAGCTTAGAAGATGCTAAAAAAATAGATCCGAATTATGAAGTGGAAGATATTGTTGAAAAAGAAGTAACACCTAGAAATTTTGGTAGAATTGCTGCACAAACTGCTAAACAAGTGGTTGTTCAGAGAATAAGAGAAGCTGAAAGAAATGTGATTTTTGAAGAATATGTAAATAGGGAAAGTGAAATAGTTACTGGAATTGTTCAAAGAATTAGTAAGGGAACAGTTTATATAAATCTTGGGAAAATCGAAGCGGTATTACTTGCAAATGAACAAATTCAAGGTGAAATATATAAACACGGTGTCAGATTAAAAACCTATATTGTTGAAGTTAAAAAGACTACTAAGGGACCACAAATTGTGGTTTCCAGAACCCATCCTGGTCTTGTAAAAAGATTATTTGAATTAGAGGTTCCGGAGATTCACGATGGAACTGTTGAAATTAAGGGTGTGTCTAGAGAAGCAGGATCTAGAACAAAGATAGCAGTTTACTCTTCAGATCCTAATATAGATCCTGTTGGTGCATGCGTTGGCCAAAGAGGTGCAAGGGTTCAAAATATAGTAGATGAACTTAGGGGAGAAAAAATTGACATTATCAAATACGATGAAGATCCAGCTAAATTTATTTCCAATTCATTGAGTCCTTCAAAGGTACTAAAAGCTGTTATAAACGATACTAGCAATGATAAGTCTGCTTTAGTAGTTGTACCGGATTATCAATTATCTCTGGCTATTGGCAAAGAAGGGCAAAATGCAAGACTTGCTGCTAAGCTTACGGGATGGAAGATAGATATAAAAAGTGAATCACAATATGAAGGTTCTTTAGAAGCTTAGAAGAAAATACTAGCTTAAGAGGGAGGTATAATTATGAAAAAAAGAAAAATACCTCTTAGAAAGTGCGTGGGCTGTAATGAACAGAAGAATAAAAAGGAATTAATTAGGATTGTAAAAAATAAAAATGGTGAAATCAATGTAGATTTTACTGGAAAAGCCCATGGAAGAGGTGCTTATATTTGTCCTAATGAAGAGTGCTTAAAATCAGCTCAGAAGAAAAAATCTCTTAATAGAGCCTTTCAGCAAGAGGTTTCAAAGGATATATATGAGAGATTGATGGAGGAGCTTAATAATAATGAAGAATAAGATTTTATCACTCTTAGGCTTTGCTCAAAAATCCGGTAACCTTTATTCAGGTGAAAACACCTGTGAGCTCTATATAAAGAAAAATAAAATTAAGCTTTTAATTATTACCCAGGATACATCAGAAAATAGTAAGAATAAATTTGTAAGGCTTTGCAATTCAAAAAATATTCCATATATGATTTATTCCAATAAAAATGAATTATCGAATGCAATAGGAAAATATAAAAGAGGGATATTTGGAATTAAGGATGGTGATTTTTCTAAGAAAATTATGGACCTGTATAATGACGGTGTATAATCGTCAATACTTTAGGGGGTGAAATATGTGTCAAAAATTAGAGTTTATCAATTAGCAAAGAAAATAGGTTTATCAAGTAAAGAGCTTATATTAAAACTCAAAGAATTTGACCTAGAGGTAGTTAATCATATGAGTACTCTAGAGGATGAGGATGCAAAACTTATCCTTGAATACTATCATGAAAAAAAGGAAGATAGTAATAAAGAGGCTAATAATAAAGATGCTAGTAATAAATCAAATGAAAACTCAGTCAGCAATGCAAATAATAAGGAAGTTTCCAAAAATAAAAAAGATAGAGATGAAAAGAGAGAGGAAGAGAATTTGGCTAATCAAAATACTAATAATGATAATAAGGAACTAATATTTTCTGAAAAAACAATTGTAAAGGATTTAGCAGAAAGAATAGGTGTAGAGCCCAATGAGATAATTATGAAGCTGGTAAATTTAGGAATAATGGCTGCTGTAAATCAGGAAATAGACTTTGATACTGTGGAAATAATAGCAGAGGAATATGGAATAAAAGCTATTAAGGAAACTATAGAGGAAGAAGAGGAAGAGGATGAGGATATTCTTGAACAAATAGTTGACAATCCAGAGGATTTAGTAAAGAGAGCACCAATTGTAACTGTTATGGGACATGTTGACCATGGAAAAACCTCTCTTTTAGATGCCATAAGGAAGACTAAGGTTACAGCTGGAGAAGCCGGTGGAATAACCCAACATATAGGGGCTTCAGAGGTTAAAATTAATGGTGAAAAGATCGTATTTTTAGATACTCCTGGTCATGAAGCCTTTACTACACTCCGTGCCAGAGGTGCGGAAATTACTGATATTGCCATTTTAGTAGTTGCAGCAGATGATGGTGTTATGCCTCAAACTATTGAAGCCATAAATCATGCAAAGGCTGCTGAAGTGCCATTGATTGTTGCGGTAAATAAAATTGATAAACCTAATGCAAATCCTGATAGAGTTAAACAAGAATTAGCAGAGCATGGAGTTTTAATAGAAGAATGGGGCGGCGATGTTGTTTCAGTATCTGTTTCAGCCCTAAAAGGTGAAGGTATTGACCAACTACTTGAAATGATTATTCTAGTTTCGGAAATGCAAGAGCTTAAAGCCAATCCAAATAGGCCAGCTATTGGTACAATAATAGAGTCGGAGCTTAATAAGGGAAGAGGGCCTGTTGCTACAGTAATTGTTCAAACTGGAACCTTAAGTGTAGGGGATTCAGTAGTAGCTGGACATACCCATGGAAGAATAAGGGCTATGATTAATGATAAAGGTGAAAGGGTAACAAAGGTAGGTCCTTCGTCTGCCGTTGAGATACAGGGGCTTTCTGATGTACCCGAGGCCGGTGATAGATTTCAAATAGTTAAAGATGATAAAACTGCTAGGAAAATTGCTGAAAGACGTCAGCAAAAAATAAGAGAAAAGAACTTAAAATCCAGTCAAAGAGTATCATTAGAAGATCTTTTTGAACAAATTCAAGAAGGCAAAGTAAAGGATTTGAATGTCATTGTTAAAGCTGATGCTCAAGGTTCAGTAGAAGCATTAAAGCAATCACTTCTTAAATTAAGTAATGAAGAAGTAAGGGTTAATGTTATTCATGGTGCCGTGGGAACAGTGACAGAATCAGATATATTACTTGCATCTGCTTCTAATGCTATAATTATTGGTTTCAATGTAAGACCATCTTCCAGTGTTACAAATATGGCTGAAAGAGAAAGCATAGAGCTTAAGACCTATAGAATTATATATGAGGCTATAGAAGATATAGAAGCTGCCATGAAGGGTATGTTAGATCCTGAGTATAAAGAGGTTGTGCTGGGTAAGATAGAAGTAAGGGCCACCTTTAAAGTGCCAAATGTTGGTGTTATTGCTGGGGGATATGTTCAAGAAGGTAAGGTTACTAGAAATTCAAATATACGGCTTGTTAGAGATGGAATTGTTATACATGATGGAAAAATCTCTTCATTAAAAAGATTTAAAGATGATGTAAGGGAAGTTTTAACTGGATATGAGTGTGGTATAGGAATCGAAAATTACAATGATGTCAAAGAAGGAGATATTATTGAATCATATGTAATCGAGGAAATAAAAAAGATATAGCTTAACTATTTGTATAGTGATGCTGCTTCTAAAGATTAATAATTTTTGATGAAAGAATGTAGAAGCTTTTATTATTTGAGTAAAATTTATTTTAGACTTTAGGTAGCATGACTGTATAGTGAGAAAATTAGAAGGTAAATTTATATATTAAGAAAGTCTAAAAGCATAAGTGGTTTTAAAATATATAAATTAAAGTTAGAGATTGTTTCACTATAGTTAACCTATTAAGGATGGTGAAAAAATGCGTTACTCTAGAACTAGTAGGATTTCCGAAGAAATAAAGAAGATTGTTAGTAATCTTATAATGAATGAATTAAAGGATCCTAGAATTTCAAAATTTACAAGTGTTACTCATGTTGACACAACCGGTGATTTAAGATATACCAATATATATGTTAGTACATTTGATTCCAAATCAGATGACACAGAAACTATAGATGCTTTGAATAATGCCAAGGGTTTTGTCAGGAGAGAATTGGGAAAGCATTTAAAGCTTAGATATACACCTGAGCCAATATTTAAATCTGATAATTCAATTAAACAGGGAGTGTATATGAGTAAGCTCATTGAAAAATTAAATAAAGACAAAGATCCTAGGGGAAAAGTGGAAGATGATGATGAATAATATTCTAAATTTATTAAGGGGAAGCCAAAAAATAATTATTCTTCCCCATATACTTCCTGATGGAGATACTTTAGGTTCTTCCTTGGCCTTAAAAAGGACTCTTGAGATTTTGGGTAAAAAGGCATTGATTCTAATTGATGATGAAATTCCATCAAATTTAAATTTTATGATAAACCATAATAGTATTATGTCTACCAAAACCTTTTTAAGCTTGGATTTTAAACCTGATTTGATTGTAACTATAGATACTAGTGATATTGAAAGACTAGGTGATAGAAGGGAACTATTAGATTTAAATGATGAAATCTTAAACATAGATCACCATAAAACCAATATAAATTTTGGGAAATACAATTTAGTTGACAGTAATGCTTCTTCATGTGGTGAAATTATATATAAAATTATTAATGATTTAGAGATTGAACTTGATAAAGATATTTCTACATATCTTTATGTATCCTTATCTACTGACACTGGAAGTTTTAAATATAGTAATACTACTCCAAAAACATTAAGAATAGCAGCAGATTTGTTAGAAAAAGGTATTGATTCTACGTTTATAGTTACTATGCTTTATCAGAATAAACCTATGAATAAAATAAAACTTTTATCCGATGCTTTAAATACTCTTGAAATCCACTATGATGGGAAGCTTGCAATGATACATGTGACAAATAAAATGTTTGAAGAAAATAATATTTCTCCCTCAAATTCCGATGGTATTATAGAATATGCACGAGATATAGAAGGCGTTGAGGTAGCTGTTTTTTTAAAGGAGCTATCCTTTAATGAAATAAAGGTAGGCTTTAGATCTAAGTATTATTTTGATGTAAGCTTAATTGCAGGGGAATTTAATGGCGGTGGACATAAAAAAGCATCGGGCTGCACTATTTTTGATACTATGATAAATGCTAAAGAGAAGATAAAAGAAAAATTAAGGAATAAATTATAGGTGAAGCCATGAAAGGTATATTAAATATTTTAAAACCACCAAATATGACATCCCATGACGTTGTTTCTTTTGTTAGAAGGAAATTAAATATAAAAAAGGTAGGTCATACCGGAACTTTAGACCCAATGGCTGTAGGGGTACTACCAATATGTATAGGAAAAGCTACTAAAATTATAGAGTATATGCAAAGTGATACAAAAGCTTATAGAGGAGAGCTGACTTTAGGAGCATCTACAGATACTCAGGATAGATGGGGAAATATCATATCTACTACCGATAAAAAGGTGGCTAAGGAGGATATTATTAATATTTTTAATGCTTTTATAGGAAAGCAGCTTCAAATTCCACCTATGTATTCTGCATTAAAATATAAAGGAAAGAAGCTTTATGAGCTTGCTAGAGAAGGTAAAGAGGTAGAAAGAGAAGCTAGAGAAATCTTTATTTATCATTTAAATATTTTAAGAATAGTTGAAAATAGGGTTCTTTTTGATGTAAAATGTTCTAAGGGGACATATATAAGAACATTATGTCATGATATAGCCAAGGCTTTAGATACAGATGGACATATGTCATTTTTAGCTAGACTTGAAAGTGGCCTCTTTGAGATTGAAAATTCAATAACTCTAGAGGAGCTGGCTGAGGCAGATATAAATACTATTAAAAATCAATATTTATATAATATTGATTATCCTTTAAAGAATATTCCAAGAGCAGATATAGCTTTGTCAGCTTCTAAAGCTACTATTAATGGAGTACCTATAAGGGAAAAGGACTTTAAGCTATCTTCAAAAATTAATAACAAGGACATAGTTAGATTATATATAGATGATAGGTTTATGGGTCTTGGCATTTATAATAAAGGAAAAGATGCTTCTTTTATAAAAATCAAAAAAATATTTGTATAATGAACTAGCATTACTATAAATTAGTGAGGAGAAGCTTAATGGAAGTAATACATTCATTAGGGGAAATAGGCAGTTTAACAGAAATGACTGGAGTTTCTCTGGGAACATTTGACGGACTTCATAAAGGCCATATAACACTTATTAAAACCCTTAAGGAAGATTGTAAACTGCAAAATTTAAAGAGCGTTATTTATACTTTTTCCAATCATCCAAGAGAATTAATAAATTCGAAGAATTCACCTAGGCTTATTATAAATAATAAGCAAAAAATAGATTTGTTTTATAAGATGGGAATAGATTTTTTAGTAATGGTTAAATTTGATAATTTTCAAAAGAATATAAGAGCAGAGGATTTTATTGAAGAAATATTATTGAAAAAATTAAATATGAAAGCTGCTATAGTTGGTTGGGATTGTCATTTTGGAAGAAAAGCAGAGGGAAATATAGAACTGTTAAAGGAATTTTCTCAAAAATATGATTTCGATTTGACGGTTGTTCCGCCTTTAAAGATAGATAATGAAATTATTAGCAGCACATCTATTAGAAGCCAATTGTCAAAGGGTTTAATTGACAAGGTAAATCTATTTCTTGGAAGAAATTATTCTATTACCGGTAGAGTTATTAAAGGTAAACAATTTGGAGGAACCCAAGGCTTTCCTACCGCAAACATATCGGTGGATTTAAGTCTATGTCTACCGAAATCTGGCGTTTACATAACTAGAACAGTAATAGATAGAATTATATATAAGAGTATAACTAATGTGGGCTTTAATCCTACTTTTAATCAGCGGAATTATAATATAGAGACCTATATATTTGATTTTAGTAAAAACATATATGATAAAGAAGTTACAGTGGAATTTCTCCACAAAATAAGGGATGATATAAAGTTTGATAATGTAGAAAATTTATATAAGCAAGTAAAAACAGATATTGACTATGCCAAAAACTATTTTAATATATGAATATTTCAAATTTATATTTACAATTTTCATTTTTTATGTTAAAATTTCATAGCGGATAAACCTTTTGCTCAGTTTATCGAGTCACCGACGATTTTCTAGGCATAAGGGGATTATTAAGAGGAGGTGAAAATATGACATTAACTAAAGAAATCAAGGACAAGATAATTGAAGAGAACAAGGTTCATGAATCTGATACTGGTTCTCCAGAGGTACAAATTTCTTTACTTACTCGTAGGATTAATGATTTAAATGAGCACTTAAAAGCTCATAAAAAAGACCATCACTCAAGAAGAGGTCTATTAAAAATGGTAGGTAAAAGAAGAAATCTATTAAATTATCTTAAGAATAAAGATATTGAAAGATATAGGTCCTTAATTGCTAAACTTGGATTAAGAAAATAGTTTTTGAGCGGGTGTTTCCCGCTCTATTATTTTACTTTTTAGTAAAATAACCATTTAAATCCATATATATTGAAAATTAAATTCACTATATATTAAGTTTTTTTTTATACATAGTAGGAAATAATACTATCAATATAGAAATAAAGCATTATGCTTTTATGTTTCTATGGATATTATCAAAGGAGGTATACAATGGTTAAAGTATTTGAAATGGAACTTGCTGGTAGAACCCTTAAGGCGGAAATCGGCAAAGTTGCAGAGCAAGCCAATGGGGCTGTGCTTCTTAGCTATGGTGAAACCGTTGTACTTGTTACTGCAACAGCATCTGATAAGCCAAGAGAAGGTATAGATTTTTTCCCTTTAAGTGTTGATTTAGAAGAAAGACAGTACTCTGTGGGGAAAATTCCTGGAGGCTTTATTAAAAGAGAAGGAAAGCCAACTGAAAAGGCTGTTTTAACATCAAGATTAATTGATAGGCCAATTCGTCCGCTATTTCCCAAAGGCTATAGAAATGATGTACAGGTTATAGCAACTGTATTATCCGTTGATCAGGATTGTACTCCTGATATGGTGGCTATGATAGGTTCTTCCATAGCACTATCAATTTCAGACATACCCTTTGACGGACCAACAGGAGCAGTAACAATTGGACTTGTAGATGGAGAATTTGTTGTAAACCCTACTGCATCTGAAAGGGATATTACAACAATGAATCTAGTTGTTTCAGGAACGAAGGATGCAATAATGATGGTTGAAGCTGGAGGGGAAGAAATACCAGAAAGTGTTATGCTTGAAGGTATAATGTTAGCCCATGAAAAGATAAAGGATATAATTAAATTTGTAGAAAAAATTGTCCTTGAGGTTGGAAAAGAGAAGCAGGAAGTAGAATTATTTGAACCAGATGAAAATATAGATAGAGAAGTTAGAGAATATGCAATGGAAAAAATGAAAAATGCAATTCAAACTGAAGAGAAGCTTCAGCGCAATGAAAATATGGAAAATGTAAAAGAAGAAGTAGTAAATAAATTTATTGAGGAATATCCGGAAAATGAAAAGGATATACAGGCTTCTTTAACTACTATTATTAAAGAACTTGTAAGGGAAATGATTATAAAAGAGGGTATAAGACCAGATAATAGAAAAACAGAAGAAATTAGACCTATTACCTGTGAAGTAGGGCTTTTGCCAAGAACTCACGGTTCAGGTTTGTTTACAAGGGGACAAACTCAAGCTCTTACCATTGCCACTTTAGGAGCCCTTGGAGATGCCCAGGTATTAGATGGACTGGGACTTGAGGAAACTAAAAGATATATGCACCATTATAATTTCCCTCCATATTGTGTTGGAGATACTAGATTTTTAAGGGGACCTGGAAGAAGAGAAATTGGCCATGGAGCATTGGCTGAAAGAGCATTAGAACCTGTTATTCCTTCTGAAGAAGAATTCCCCTATGCTATTAGATTGGTTTCTGAGGTTTTAAGTTCAAATGGAAGCTCATCCCAAGCCAGTGTTTGTGGTAGTACATTAGCATTACTAGATGCTGGTGTTCCGATTAAAGCGCCTGTGGCTGGGATAGCAATGGGATTAATTAAAGAAGAGAATGATGTTGCTATTCTTAGTGATATTCAAGGCATGGAAGACTTTTTAGGCGATATGGACTTTAAGGTTGCAGGAACTAAGGAAGGTATAACGGCTATTCAGATGGATATCAAAATTCATGGAATAGACAGAGAAATTTTGGAAAGGGCATTGGAACAAGCTAGAAAGGGCAGATTGTTCATACTAGATAAAATGAATACAGCAATTTCTGAGCCTCGAAGTGAAATGTCTAAATATGCACCAAGAGTAATAAAAACAAAAGTCGATCCCGAAAAAATACGTGATATTATAGGTCCAGGTGGTAAAACAATCAATAAAATTATTGCAGAAACTGAAGTTAAAATAGATATTGAAGATAATGGAGAGGTATTTGTTACTGCTAATAATAGAGAGCAGGGTGAAAAAGCTTTAAGAATAATAGAAGAGATAGTAAAGGAAGTTGAAGTAGGGGAAATTTATGTTGGAAAAATTGTACGTATAACTAATTTTGGAGCTTTTGTAGAAGTTTTGCCTGGTAAAGAAGGATTAGTTCATATTTCTCAAATGGCAAAAGAGCGTATTGGAAAAGTTGAAGACTTATTTAAGGTTGGAGACGAAATTGTTGTTAAGGTAACTGAGATTGACAAGCAAGGTAGAATAAATTTATCTAGAAAAGCAGCACTGGCAGCAAATGAAAAGAAAGATAAAAAGGCATAAACCAAGAAGGTTTATGTTTTTTTATTTTTCTTTTTTCATCCCCTTGTTTTCTTTTGTCTTAATATATTAAGTATATAGAGAGACTTTCCTTCATAGAATTACTTTAGGGAGGGGATATATATGGAAAGGACTTTTAAAACCTTTATAATACCTGTATTTTTTCTAATTATCTTAATTGTATCGTTTTTTATGTGTAATGATAGTGTACTTTCAGTTTTTAAAAAAAATGAACTACAGGCTATTCGTAAGGGATACAATAAGGATTATATAGCATTTACATGTAATGTTGACTGGGGAACAGAATATATTCCGTCTATGCTTGAAATCTTTGAAAAGCATGATGTGAAAATAACTTTTTTTGTTAGCGGAAGATGGTCTAAAAATAATCCACAGATGCTAAAAAAAATAAATGATATGGGCCATGAAATAGGTAATCATGGGTATGGACATAGAATGCATAGCAAAATTGGCTTAGAGGGAAATCGGGAAGAAATTGTTAAAACCCATAATATAGTAAAAGATATAATAAAAAAAGATATGCTCTATTTTGCACCGCCGGCAGGAGATTATAACGATACTACACTTAAAGCTGCCAATGAATTTGGATATAAAACGATATTATGGAATATAGATACGATAGATTGGAGAAAGGATTCTACACGTGATAAGATAATTAAAAGGGTTTTAAATAAGCCCCTTGAGGGTTCTATTGTTTTAATGCATCCTAAAGAGGAAACTATTAAGGCTTTAGATTATTTGATTAAAACAATAAAGGAAAGAAATATAAAGGTCGGCAGGGTATCAGACGTTTTAAAGACTCTTGATTAAATATATAAACTAAATTATAATGTAATGTGTTGAATATTGTTTTAAAACAATATTCAACACAATTTTATATTAATATAATTAAAATAAGGGAGATTTTAATGTATAAAAAATTTATTCTTAACAATGGTATAAAGGTAATTGCACAAAAGATTCCCCATGTCAGATCAGTATCTATTGGGGTATGGGTAAATACTGGCTCTATTTTTGAGACCGAGGAAAATAATGGTATATCTCATTTTATTGAGCATATGCTATTTAAAGGTACTTATAAAAGAACTGCTAAGGACATTGCTTCCAGTATGGACGGCATAGGAGGACAATTAAATGCTTTTACAAGTAAAGAATGTACATGCTATTATTCTAAGGTAGTTGATTCCCATTTAAATATTGCTATTGAAATTTTAAGTGATATGCTATTTAATTCAAAGTTTGATGAAAATGATATAGTAAAGGAAAAAAGTGTTATTTTAGAGGAAATCAATATGTATGAGGATTCACCGGAAGATTTAGCTTATGATTCCTTATCAAAACTAATATTCAATAAACATTCCCTAGGACTTCCTATTTTAGGGACCTATGACTCCATTAAGTCTTTAAATAGAAATGATTTAAAGAAATTTATGGAAAACAATTATAATAGTGACAATATTATAATTGCTGTTGCTGGAAGCTTTGAAGAGGAAAAATTAATAGAAGAATTAAATGAAAAGTTTGGACAAGCATCTTTAAAGAAGGAAATTAAAAATCAAATAGAAAAGCCTGTGTTCCACAGCAGTTATATTTATAGAAATAAGGACATAGAGCAAATTCACCTTTGTATGGGTTTTGAAGGCTTTTCAAATGGAGAAGATAGTTTATATCCATTGTTTATTTTTAACAATATTTTTGGGGGCAGTATGAGCTCAAGATTATTTCAGACTGTAAGAGAAGAGCATGGATTGGCTTATTCTATTTATACTCATCCAAGCTTTTATAAAAAATTTGGATTGTTTACTGTTTATGTAAGCTTAAATCCATCTCAGTTATCAAATATTTTGCCTCTAATTACCAAAGAAACTAAAGAGCTTATCCATAATTATATTTCTGAAGAAGAATTAAAGCGTTCTAAAGAGCAATTAAAGGGTAACTATATTTTAGGCTTGGAAAGCACAAGCAGTATAATGACAATGCTTGGAAAATCAGAGATTTACGGCAAAAAAATTAGGAATAGTGAAGAAGTCATTGAAAAAATAAATAATATTACCATGGATGATATAAAGAATATAATAAATAAAATTTTTAAAAAGGATAAGGTTAGTTTATCAATTGTTGGAAATATAGATAAAGATACTACTAAGAATAGTTTTGAATATATTAAAAACAGTTTATAGTCATATTTCTTCCCTTCCAATTATAAAATAGTACAAACAGTAAAAGGAGGAAGAATATTATGAAATTCAGTGAACTTGGAGGTAAGGAAATAGTAAACTTAAGTGATGGTGCAAGATTAGGAATGGTTGCTGAATCTGATTTGCTTATAGATGAAAAAACCGGAAAAATAAAAGCTTTATTAGTTCCCGATATAAAAAGCAGATTTTCAATTTTTTCTGAAAAGGATTTTATGGAAATTCCCTGGGATTGTGTAAAAAAAATAGGGAATGATATGATTATTATTGAACTTGATAGTAATCAATATGGTAATAATAGTCTTTATATATAAATAAATCAGTATATAGGAACTAACGTAAGGAGCCAAAATATTATTAAAGTAACATCCCTATATGAGAAATCATAATATGTAATATAATTATAGTGCTAAAAGCCTGAAGGTTTAATACTAGGTATGGTACAAGGGGGATAAAGATGGAAATAGTTGTTCAAAAATTTGGCGGTACTTCTGTTGCTTCAAAGGAATTAAGAGATAAGGTGGCTAATAAGGCAATTCAAATAAAGGCCTCTGGTAAATATCCAGTTGTAATTGTATCTGCTATTGGTAGAAAAGGAGATCCATATTCAACTGATACTTTAATAAGCTTATCTCAAACTATATACCCAGAATTTTCAAGTCGAGAACTAGATATGCTAATGAGTTGCGGTGAAACCATATCAGCAGTTCTTATGGCAAATACAATAAAATCAAAGGGTTATGATGCAGTTGCTTTAACAGGATTTCAAGCAGGTATAATTACTAATTCTAATTTTGGAGCTGCTGAAGTTGAAAATGTTAATACAAAAAATATTATTAATTATTTAAAGAAAGATAAAATAGTTGTGATTACAGGTTTTCAGGGGATTTCTAAGGATGGGGATATAACAACTCTAGGTAGAGGTGGTAGTGATACATCGGCAGCAATTTTAGGGGAAGCTTTAAAGGCTAATGTAGTAGAAATATACACCGATGTTGATGGTGTAATGACTGCTGATCCCAGACTTATTTCTGAGGCAAATGTTATTGAATCTTTATGCTATGAAGAGGTTTATCAAATGGCCAGATGTGGAGCAAAGGTGATACATCCTAAGGCAGTAGAAATTGCAGAGAGATCAAATATGACCCTAAAGGTAAAAAATATATTTAATGATACCAATGGGACAATTATAAATAATAGGCCTTCCTATTCTAATATAAGGAAAAATGTAAATCATCATAAAAAGCTTATTACTGCTATAGCCCATATGAATGGGATAGTTCAAGTTGTAATCAATATAAATTCTGAAGATGAAAAAAACGATTATCTTTTGAAGGAATTGACAGATAATAAAGTTAGTATTGATATGATAAATTTTTTTGATGATAGGAAAATATTCACTATAAATGAAGAAGATTTAAAGGTTATTAATAAGGTTTTGGATAAATATAATTTTGACTATAGTCTTAGAAGTAATTGTAGTAAAGTAACAATTATAGGATACAAAATACATGGTGTTCCAGGGGTTATGGCGAGATTAGCTAGAACTTTGAATAAAGGAAACATAAAAATTTTACAATCTTCGGATTCCAATACAACTATATCCTGTTTAATAAACAGCGATAATTTACTTAAGGCATTAAAAACACTCCATAAAGAATTTGATTTAAATAGGGAAAATAAATTTGAAAATTAGAAAAAACACAGATATTTCAGTAAATTAGTTAATTTATACATATTAAAAATCCCCAGAAATACTGGATATTTTCATATGCATAAATTAAGTTTTACTATGGGAAATCTATATAGAGGTAAGTTTAATTTGCAGTCGTGGCCACTGAGAATCCTTTTGGCTCATGCAATAAACCTGTTTTAGATAAAATAATCAAAAGGATAAACAGGTTTATAAAAATCGCTCAAAAGGAAACCTCAGATGCCACTTCTTTTCTTAAGTTTTATTGGCGTATATCTATATATTTAAAACTACTATATTTTTTTCAGTATAGTAGTTTTTTTTATGGCTAAAATAATAATATTAATAATAAATTTAGGAGTGTTGATTATGGAATATTATAAAGATATTGATTCAAAATTAGAAGATATGGAGATTGAAAATTCCAAGAAAACTAAAATAAAAGTAAATAAAAATTCAAAGCTTGATAATATTAAAGAAATGGGAACACAAAATATTCCCAGCTCCAGCAATAACATCCAAAGCCTAACAATTATAGGCCATGTGGAAGGTCACAGTGTATCGCCTCCACAAAAAAAATCAACAAAATATGAGCATATAATTCCACAGCTAATAGCAGTAGAGCAAAATGATAGTGTTGAAGGCCTATTTGTAATATTGAATACTGTAGGTGGAGATGTTGAAGCAGGCCTTGCCATAGCGGAAATGATAAATAGTTTATCAAAACCAACGGTTTCATTGGTTCTAGGAGGAAGCCATAGTATTGGAGTTCCTTTAGCAACTTCATGTGACTATTCCTTTATAGTACCTACGGCCACAATGACTATCCATCCTATAAGGATGAATGGATTAGTAATTGGTGTTCCACAAACCTTTAAGTACTTTCAAAAGATGCAGGAAAGAATAGTTGATTTTATTACAAGAACATCTAAAATATCCAGAGAAAAGGTTCTTGAGCTTATGAATGAAACCGATGAGATTGCAAATGATATAGGAACAATTCTAATTGGGAAAAAGGCTGTTGAACTTGGCATTATTGATGAAATTGGTGGACTCAATACGGCATTAAATAAATTAAATGAGATGGTAAGGAAAAATAAAGAAGGTAAAGATATAGTAAATATAAATAAGGACAGTGATGGTAGTAACAGTGGTGATAATAATAAATAGGTCTATGAGTTTGTTTCACTATATGTTATAATATTTCTATAAAGTGTTAATCAAATTGACACTTTATTTTTTTTGGTGTTTGAGGAAATTTAAGAGGTGATTGTTTTGGCAAAGAAAAAGGGAAGAAGTAAAAGAAAATATGATAAAAAAAATGAAAAGATGAATGAAATAAAGGCATTAATTCAGATTTCATTTGGTATCATATGCATATTCAGCTTACATACTAATTCAGTAGGAAGATTAGGACTATTTATTAAAAATCTATTTATGGGCTTATTATCGACGCCTGCTTATGTATTACCATATTTAATAATAATAACCAGTTTTTTTTCTTTAAATAATATATTTAAAGAGAAAAAATCAAGATTTATGTTTAGCTTTATAAGCCTTTATATATGCTTTATTATTATTTATTCATTAATACATAGACAACATATACCCGAGGACATACTAAGCTACATTTCACTTAAACAATCCTATTATTTAGGAACTGAAGGTGGTATTGCCGGTGGAATTATAGGGAACATTTTGACATCAATTTTATTGTTTTTTGTTGGGGTTAAGGGAAGTTATATTATTGTAACTACAATGGCTGTACTATCACTTATATTAACTACTAATCTATCTATAATGGATATATTAGGCTTTATAGGTAAAGTTTTCAATATGATATTTAATTTCTTAAAATCTTCTATAGTAAATTTATTTTCATCTAAAACAATAGTTATTGATAATCAAGAAAAAGTATCTAAAAACAGAGAGAAATCTAAAAGTAAGTTAAAAAAATCAGATGGTACTAATAAAGATAAAAAGGATATTGTTGATGAAAAAATAAAAATATTGGACTATACTAGTAATACAAAGGCAGTGGCTTTACCTGATGATAATAAAAATAATTTAAATGATGGAAAATCAAAAAGTAAAGAAGACAATAAAGGAGAAAGTGAAGATGAAAGTCTTTCAAATATAAATGTTAAGGACAAAAATAATATAAAAGATTATAAATTACCTGATATAAATTTACTTAAACCCAATGAAAAAAGCAGTACAGTAAAGGATAAAAAGGATATTCTGAACAAGGCTAAAACCCTAGAAAGCACATTGCAGAATTTTGGTGTAGAGGCCAAGGTTGTACAAATTAGTAAGGGACCTACAATAACCCGTTATGAATTACATCCAGAGCCAGGGGTTAAGGTTAGTAAGATTGTCAATTTGTCCGATGATATTGCTTTAAATCTTGCTGCTCAAAATATAAGAATTGAAGCTCCTATACCAGGTAAATCCGCTGTCGGTATAGAGGTACCAAATGAAAGTTCTACGCTTGTTACATTAAGAGAAGTGATTGAAAGTAGTGCATTTAATGATAGTAATTCAAAATTAACCTTTGTTTTAGGTAAGGATATTTCGGGACAGCCTATTGTAGATGATCTAGGGAAAATGCCCCATATGCTTATAGCAGGAGCCACTGGATCCGGAAAAAGTGTATGTGTAAATAGTTTAATAACAAGTATTTTATATAAAGCTTCTCCTGAAGATGTAAAGTTTTTGCTTATTGACCCTAAAGTGGTTGAGCTTAGCTGCTATAATGGAATTCCCCATTTACTGCTTCCTGTTGTAACAGATCCTAAAAAGGCAGCAACTGCACTGAATTGGGTTGTACAAGAAATGACCAATAGGTACAAGCTCTTTGCTCAAAATGGTGTTAGGGATTTAGATGGATATAATGAAAAGTTTGAAGACTCAAAGGATGAAAAGCTACCAAAGCTTGTGGTTATAATAGATGAGCTTGCAGATCTTATGATGGTTGCACCTAATCAGGTAGAGGATGCAATATGCAGGCTTGCTCAAATGGCCAGAGCTGCTGGAATTCATTTGATAGTTGCAACGCAAAGACCATCTGTAGATGTTATAACTGGTGTGATTAAAGCCAATATACCTTCCCGTATAGCTTTTTCAGTTTCTTCTGGAGCTGATTCAAGAACTATTTTAGATATGGGAGGAGCTGAAAAACTGTTGGGAAAAGGGGACATGTTATTTTACCCAGTTGGATCTTCAAAACCAAGAAGGATGCAGGGAACCTTTGTTTCAGATTCAGAAGTAAATAAAGTAGTAGAATTTATTAAAAGTCAGGTAGAAGATGTGAAATATGAAGATGATATAATTGAGAAAATTAGTAATGAGGAAAATTCCGATGATGAAGAGGTGGATGAGCTATTATCGGCTGCTATAGAACTTGTTGTTGAAGCCCAGCAAGCCTCAATTTCTATGCTTCAAAGAAAACTTAGAATAGGATATAATAGAGCAGCAAGAATAATAGACGAAATGGAGAGTAGAGGAATAGTTAGTGAAAATCTTGGGAGTAAACCAAGAAATGTACTTATTTCAAAGGAAGAATTTGAAGAGATAAAAAGTCAGACGAGTTAAAGCGCCTATGGCGCTTTTAGCTATTGGTATTAAGACTTTAGCTTTAGGGGAATAATTAAGTTATAGTAATTCAATAGAATAGTGGTGATATAAAAAATGACACAAAGCATTATTAGTGTAGAAAAAGCTCTTAATTTACCAAATACAATTTTTATAGATGTACGCTCAGAAAGCGAGTTTTTAGAGGCATCTATACCTGGATCAATAAATATTCCCATTCTTAAGAATGAAGAACGTTCCGTAGTTGGTAAAGTATATAGAAATGAAAGTGTTGAAAAGGCAAAAAGCTTAGGCTTACGTTATGCGTCCTATAAGCTTGAGGAAATATATAAAAGAATAATGGAGCTTGAAAGAAATTATGATAATATAGTTATATATTGCTGGCGTGGCGGTATGAGGAGTAAGTCTGTTTGTAATATATTAAATACATTAAGTTTAAGGAATGTCTATAGGATTAGTGGCGGATATAAAGCCTATAGAAAATTCGTTTTTGATTTTCTTGATAATGAGATAGGGAAATTTAAATTTATTGTTCTACATGGCTTAACTGGTGTTGGGAAAACCATTATAATAAATAAACTTCAAGAAATGCAGATTCCTGTAATGGATTTAGAAAAATATGCGAAAAATTCAGGTTCAGTATTTGGTGATTTACTATTTGAGGGAAGTTCTCCTTCCCAGAAAGAATTTGAATCCTTAGTTTTCAATAGTTTATACTACAATAGTAGTAATCTTATCATTGTTGAAAGTGAAAGCAAAAGAATAGGAAGCATGAATGTGCCTGAACCAGTAATGAAGGCAATGGAGGATGGATACCATATACTTGTAGAGACAAGTATAGAAAACAGGATAGAAAATATTTATAATGATTATATTAAAAATGATTCTGCAATAAATGATAAGCTTATTAGATGTATTAAGCATCTTAAAAAAAGTCTGGGAACTAAAACTGTAGAAATGTTAACTGAAAAAATTAACAGTGGAGATTATCGATATGTTATTGAATTTCTTATAAATAACTATTATGACCCACTTTATAAATATTCAATTAAAAAATTAGAAACATTAGATTTAACTATAAAATATGATAAAATAGATGATGCAGTGGACTCTGTAAAAAATTTTATAAAAAAGCATTTTTAATTTAACCTGTTGTGCTAGTAAACCATATTTTGTTGTGAAATATTAAAACTTCTGATATAAGAACTAGCACAAGGAGTTAATTTAATTTTGGTTACTTATATATGAGAGGAGTAATTAAAGTAGTGAAAGAGAAAGTATATTTGGAGACACTAGGCTGTTCCAAAAATCAGGTTGACTCTGAAATAATGTTAGGAATTTTAAATAAACATGGATTTTCTTTAGCCAGTGATGTAGATAAGGCAGATGTTATTATAATTAACACCTGCGGCTTTATAGAAAGTGCTAAGAGAGAATCAATTGATACAATTTTGGGGCTGGCCCAGATGAAGGAATTTGGAAAATGTAAGATTTTAATTGTTACAGGTTGTCTTGCACAAAGATATTCAAAGGAATTATCGGAAGAAATCCCTGAAGTGGATGTATTTTTAGGTACCACCAATTTCAATGAAATTGCACAGATAATAAATAAAACAATAAATAATAAGGAAAGGGTAGTTTATACAGTCAGTGCTGACAAGGCTTTAGAATACGATCTTCCAAGAATTTTAACATCACCATCATATAGTGCCTATTTAAAGATTGCAGAGGGCTGCGATAATTGTTGTACCTATTGTATAATACCTAAGCTGAGGGGAAGGTATAGAAGTCGTCCAATCGAAAAAATAGTAAAGGAAGCAAAAAACTTATCAGAAATGGGTGTGAAGGAATTAATAATAATTGCACAGGATATAACCAGATATGGTATTGATTTATATGGCAATTATCAATTGGTCAGGCTCTTAGAAGAACTTAGCTCTATTGAAAAAATAAAATGGATAAGACTCCAGTATTCATATCCGGATATCATAAGTGATGAGCTAATTGATTTAATTAGCTCCAATAATAAAATATGTAAATATATAGATATTCCAATACAGCATTGTAATGATGAAATACTGAAGAAAATGAACCGCAGAACAACTAAAGCCCATATACTTAAGGTTATAAAAAAGCTTAGAAATAAAGTACCGAATATAAGTTTAAGAACATCTTTAATAGCAGGATTTCCTGGGGAAACAGATGAGCAATTTAAAGAGCTGTATGATTTTGTAAAGGATGTGAAATTTGATAGATTGGGAGTATTTACTTACTCAATGGAAGAGAATACTCCGGCTGCGCAGCTACCTAATCAGATTTCTGAGGAAGTTAAAGAAAGTAGAAGAGATAAAATAATGCTTATTCAAAGGGATATATCCTTAAAGAAAAACATGGATAAAATAGGCAAATTATATGATATACTAATAGAAGAAAAAGTTGAGAATGAAAATGTATATATTGGCAGAACAGAGTTCGATGCTCCTGAAGTTGACGGTGTAGTTTATTTAAATTCCGATACGGAAATAAGTATTGGTGAGTTTGTAAGAGCAAAAATTACTGATGCTCTTGAATATGATTTAATAGGAGAGGTTGTGAATGAATTTAGCAAATAAAATTACCATTGCTAGAATTTTGTTAGTTCCTATTTTTATGTTTTTTCTTTTGACCAATATACCCTATGGCGTTACAATAGCAACTTTGATTTTTATAATCGCTGCACTGACAGATAGTTTAGATGGATATATTGCAAGGAGTAGGAATCAAATTACCAAGCTTGGTAAATTTATGGATCCCTTGGCTGATAAACTTTTAGTTACGGCTGCTTTAGTTTCATTGGTTCAAATGGACAGGCTTCCGGCATGGGTTGTAGTTATTATTATATCAAGGGAAATTATTGTGAGTGTTTTTAGAGCCGTAGCAGCATCAGAGGGAATAGTTATAGCAGCTAGTCCCTGGGGAAAAGCCAAAACTGTTTCACAAATAGTTGCAATTTTAATATTACTTTTTAATAATGTTTCATTCAATTTACTTAATATCCCCTTTGATATTTTAGCTGTTTGGGCTGCTGTAATACTTACGGTCATATCTGGTTTTGACTATATTAATAAAAATAAGAAAGTGCTTATGTAAACCTTAAGCATTTTCTTAGCAAAGGGGAGAAAGATATTTGAACTGTACAATATTAACTGTGGGTACTGAGTTGTTAATGGGGCAAATAGTGAATACAAATGCAGCATTTTTATCAAAGGAGCTTAATGGACTGGGTATTAATGTTCTTTATCATCTTACTGTTGGAGATAATAATGATAGACTTGAGAAAATGTTTAAAAATGTTCTTGAAATTTCTGACTTGATTATTACAACTGGTGGCTTAGGACCTACTCAAGATGATTTGACTAAGGAAACTATATCTAAATCTTTAGGAAGAGAATTGGTAATGCATAAGCCTACATATGAGAAAATATTGAGCTTTTTTGAGAGAATAAATAAAGAAATGTCAATTAATAATGAAAAGCAAGCTTTTGTTCCAGAGGGTAGTATTATATTGGATAACAATAATGGAACAGCGCCTGGCTTTATAATTGAAGAAAACGAAAAGATTATAATATCTTTACCGGGGCCACCAAATGAAATGAAAGGAATATTCTTAAATTCTGTTATGCCATATTTACTTAGTAAGTCAGAACTTAAGATAAAATCTAAAGTTTTAAAATTTGTTGGTGTAGGTGAATCAAAGCTTGAAACTTTATTGGAGGATCTTATAACTGGGCAATCCAATCCCACCCTTGCAACATATGCTAAGAGTGGAGAGGTGAGTCTTCGTATATCTGCAAAGGCCCAAACAGATGAAGAAATTGAAGCATTAATTAATCCAATTTGTGAGGAAATTGAAAAGAGATTAAGGGAATATATATATAGTTATGATAATGAATCCTTGGAAAAGGTAGTTGCCGATATGCTTATAGGTAATAATTACTCTATCTCTTTGGCAGAATCCTGTACCGGTGGATTGTTGGCATCTAAGCTTACTTCGATTCCAGGTATTTCTAATGCTTTAGACAGATCTATTGTTACATATAGCAATAGGGCAAAGCATGAAGAGCTAGGTGTTGATAAGGAAATACTTAAAAAATTTGGAGCAGTAAGTGAAGAAACTGCCGCTGCCATGGCTGAAGGTTTGAGGGCCATAACAAATAGTGATATTTGTCTATCAATTACTGGTATTGCAGGTCCATCTGGAGGCACTCCAGAAAAGCCTGTTGGATTAGTATATATTGCTATAGCCACTAATAAAAATACTATCATAAAGAAGCTTAATTTAAATGGTGATAGAAATAAAATAAGAAATTATACTGCTGTTCAAGCTCTTAATTTAATTCGGAAAACTATAATTAGAAATTTGGTATAAGAATATAAAATTTGTGAGAAAGAATTCTTTATAATTTTTCACAAATTTTATTTATTGAGGAAATTGCATAATTACTTTATTTAAAAATTATTTACTACATATGTTTTGGATTTTTTAGAGTTATATCATATATATTATATAAGTAAGTTAGGTTAGATTGATGCAATTTCTTCAATTAAATTAAAGAGACAAAATCTATAGTTGACCTAAGGATGAGAAATAGGTATAATTAGATTGTGGAACATTTGTTCGCAAAAAAGGAGGTGAAAACCAGAAATAATAATAAACAACTTTATTATAATGAGTTTTGAAGATTAAAACATTATATTGTGAGTTGATTATTTTATCTGGGAAAATATGAGTGATAAAAGTAAAGCTTTAGATACTGTTCTAGGTCAGATTGAAAGACAATTTGGTAAGGGCTCCATAATGAAGCTTGGAGACGATAGGACTAGACTAAATATAGAAAGCATTTCAACAGGATCAATAGAGCTAGATATTGCCCTTGGAATAGGCGGAGTTCCAAGGGGAAGAGTTATTGAAATCTTTGGTCCCGAATCATCAGGAAAAACTACAGTTGCTCTTCACATCATTGCAGAGGCTCAGAAAAATGGAGGTACAGCGGCTTTTGTAGATGCTGAACATGCCTTGGACCCAATATATTGTAAAAATTTAGGGGTCGATATAGATAATCTTATTGTTTCACAACCGGATACTGGTGAGCAGGCCCTAGAAATTGTTGAGGCTTTAGTAAGAAGTGGTGCTATAGATGTAATAGTAATTGATTCTGTTGCAGCCCTTGTACCTAAAGCGGAGATAGCTGGAGAAATGGGGGACAGTCATGTGGGATTACAGGCAAGACTTATGTCCCAGGCTCTTAGAAAATTAACTGGTGTCATTAATAAATCAAAAACTTCAACAATATTTATTAACCAGTTGAGAGAAAAAGTGGGAGTAATGTTTGGTAATCCGGAAACCACAACAGGTGGTAGAGCATTGAAGTTCTATTCATCGGTACGTCTTGATGTTAGAAAAGTAGATATTATAAAACAAAATAATGAATTTATGGGAAATAGAACTAAAGTAAAAGTTGTTAAAAACAAATTGGCCCCACCATTTAAGAAAGCTGAATTTGACATCATGTATGGTAAAGGAATATCTAGAGAAGGTGGAATTTTAGATAGTGCCGTAAATGCTGAATTAATCAAAAAGGCAGGCTCTTGGTACAGCTATAATGATATGAAACTAGGACAGGGACGTGAAAATGTTAAACAGTTTTTAATAGAAAACCCAAAATTACTTGAAGAATTGGATTATAAGGTTAGAAAGCATTATAATTTACCTGTTGAAGAGAAAAAGGAAAAAAGCACTGATCAAGAAGAGACTTCAAATAATAAAGAAAAGTCTTCAAAGTAAATTGATTTTTTGAATGAATTAAAGCCCGGCTTTGACCGGGGTTTTTTTCATGCTTATATCTTACATATAATAGTAAAATAGTGTTAAATTTTTATCTTTTATTTTGTTTCACTGTTTTACTATATCAACTATTAATTCATCTTGACAGTAAATTGAAAAAGATATAAAATTAAAAAGAGCCGGAATGTAGCACCATTTCCTAGATTCATTCCCTTTATAAACTTGTAATGTCTCAAATCTGAGAGTGTTGGTTTATATTTTTGATTTATTAAAGATAATTTCTTTTATAAACGCTAAATTATTTTGTTTAAGAAAAATAATGAACTTATATATAATTTACTTAAACAAGGAAGAATTTATGAAAAAATCAAAAGAAATTAAAAAATGTATAATTTTAAAAATGAATTTACTAATTTATAGGAGGTGAAGTATATTAATTATTTACCAATAGTTTTAACAATTGCAATATCAGCCCCTATTAGTTTTGGGATTGGATATATATTGAGGAAAATGACTGCTGAGAAAATAATAGGTAGTGCAGAGCAAAAAGCCGAACTAATTATTTTTGAAGCAAATAAGGAAGCAGATACCAAGGGTAAGGAAATTCTTCTTGAAGCTAAAGAGGAAGTCCATAAATTAAGGAATGAATTTGAAAAAGAGAATAGAGATAGAAGAAATGAACTTCAGCGTTTGGAAAGAAGATTACTTCAAAAGGAAGAAAATCTTGATAGAAAATCAGAAAATCTTGAAAAGAAAGATGATTATTTAAATAAATCACTTAAAGAGTTATCAAACAAAGAAGCAATGATTGATAAACTTTATAAAAAACAACTTGAAGAACTTGAAAGAATATCTGGTCTTACAACTGAAGAAGCAAAGCAAATATTACTTAGTGATATAGAAAAAGAAGTTAAGCATGAATCTGTAGTTATGATTAAGGACATTGTAAATAAAGCAAAGGAAGAAGCTAACAAAACAGCTACAGAGATAATAGCTTATGCTGTTCAAAAATGTGCAGCTGATTATGTTGCTGAGTCTACAGTTTCTGTTGTAAGTTTACCAAACGATGAGATGAAGGGAAGAATTATTGGAAGAGAAGGTAGAAATATAAGAGCTCTTGAAACCTTAACAGGGGTAGATTTGATAATTGATGATACTCCTGAAGCTGTTATTTTATCGTCATTTGATCCAATAAGAAGAGAAATAGCAAGGGTGGCTCTTGAAAAACTTATTATAGATGGAAGAATTCATCCAGCTAGAATAGAGGAAATGGTTGAAAAAGCTAGGAAAGAAATAAATGATCATATTAAAGAAGAAGGCGAAAAAGCAACTTTCGATTTAGGAATCCACAATCTTCATCCTGAATTAGTTAAGCTACTTGGGCGATTAAAATATAGAACCAGTTATGGACAAAATGTTCTACAACATTCTATAGAAGTATCATATTTGGCAGGATTAATGGCAGCTGAACTGGAAGTAGATGTGAAAATTGCAAAGCGTGCAGGATTATTACATGATATTGGTAAAGCTGTTGACCATGAAGTAGAAGGTACCCATGTAGAAATAGGTATTAATTTGCTTAGGAGATATAGAGAATCTAAAGAGGTAATCCATGCTATGTCTACTCATCATGGAGACTATGAACCTCAAACAATTGAGGCTGTATTGGTTACAGCTGCAGATGCAATATCAGCAGCTAGACCAGGAGCAAGAAGAGAAACTTTAGAAACTTATATCAAACGTCTTGAAAAGCTTGAAGGTATTGCGAATTCTTATGAAGGTATAGACAAAGCATTTGCTATTCAGGCTGGTAGAGAAATCCGAATAATGGTCAAGCCTGAAGATGTATGTGATGATAATATGGTATTATTGGCAAGGGATATTAGCAAAAGGATTGAAAATGAGCTTGAATATCCTGGCCAAATAAAAGTGAATATTATTAGGGAAACTAGAGCTATAGATTATGCAAAATAGGAGCTATCATCAGATAGCTTCTTTTAATACAAAAGATGTTAAAATTTATGAAAGTTTTTAATTTATCACAATATTTAGCAGGAATTTCTTATTAAATGTAGAATACATAGTAATAAGTGGAAAACTATTTAAATTTTAACTCATTGGGAATTTATATGTCTGTGGGTTAATAAGTAAACAAAACACTATTCAATCAAAATTTTTAAGGGGGCTTTAAATCATGGAAGTATTAAAAGTATCAGCAAGATCAAATCCAAACTCAGTTGCAGGAGCGTTGGCAGGTGTTTTAAGAGAACGTGGAGCTGCCGAAATTCAAGCTATAGGTGCAGGAGCTCTTAATCAAGCAGTAAAAGCAGTTGCTATTGCTAGAGGATTCGTTGCTCCTAGTGGTATGGACTTAATTTGTATTCCAGCATTTACAGACATAGAAATCGATGGTGAAGAAAGAACCGCTATAAAATTAATTATACAACCCAGATAGTGAAAACGATTACCTTGAAAACCTGCTGTTACCTAAGCAGGTTTTTTCTATGGAAGTTTTTCTAAAAAAGAGTAAATTAATTTTTTTATTAGCATATATATCATTATTTTTATATTATTGTTATTTAAAAACATATAATGTATAATACTATATGGAAAGATACGAACATTATTTAAATATTTATAATAAATGTAAGGAGTGATTTGGTGACGGCTCTATATGAAAATCCACTGATAAGTAGATATGCTAGCAAAGAAATGCTTAAACTTTTTTCCCCCGACACAAAATTTAAAACGTGGAGAAAGCTTTGGATAGCATTAGCTGAAGCAGAAAAGGAATTAGGACTTCCCATAAGTAATGAACAAATAGAGGAATTAAAAAAGCATCAGGATAATATTAATTATGATGTGGCTAAGGAAATGGAAAAAAAGACAAGACATGATGTTATGTCCCATGTTTATGCCTTCGGTGAGCAGTGCCCAAAGGCTAGAGGAATCATCCATTTAGGGGCCACAAGTGCATTTGTTGGAGATAATACTGATTTAATTATAATGAGTAAGGCTTTAAATATTGTCCGTAATAAACTTATAAATTGTATAGATAGATTATCAAAGTTTGCTTATAAATATAAAAATGTACCCACACTAGGGTTTACACATTTTCAACCTGCTCAGTTAACAACAGTAGGAAAAAGGGCCACACTTTGGCTTATGGACCTTTTATTGGACTTAGAGGATATAGAATACCTTTTGTCAAAAATGATGCTTAGAGGGGCAAAGGGGACGACAGGAACTCAAGCTAGTTACTTGAAATTATTTGATGGAGACCATGAAAAAGTTAAGAAATTGGATCAGCTTGTGGCTAAAAAATTAGGGTTTAAAAAAACATTTCCAGTATCAGGACAAACCTATTCAAGAAAATATGATTATAGGGTATTATCTACCTTAAGTGGTATTGCACAGAGTTTGCATAAAATGACTAATGATATAAGACTATTACAGCATTTAAAAGAGATAGAAGAACCCTTTGGTAAAAATCAGATTGGATCTTCCGCCATGGCTTATAAAAGAAATCCTATGAGGAGTGAAAGAATCGCATCCCTTGCGAGATATGTAATAACTAACACTCAAAATCCAGCAAATACTGTGGCTACTCAATGGTTTGAAAGAACTTTAGATGATTCGGCAAATAGAAGACTTTCCATACCAGAATCTTTCTTGTGTATAGATTCTATATTGGAAATAACAATAAATATTAGCACAGGTCTAGTTGTCTATCCAAAGGTTATAGAAAAACGTATTAAAGAAGAATTGCCTTTCATGGCAACTGAAAACATACTAATGGAAGCCGTAAAAAAAGGTGGAGACAGACAGGAGCTTCACGAAAAAATAAGGGTTCATTCAATGAACGCCGGTAGGGTAGTAAAAGAAGAAGGGAAAAAAAATGATCTGTTAGAGAGAATAGCTAAGGATGATGCATTTAATCTTACTAATGATGAGATAAATAATTTACTAGATCCTATGTTGTTTATAGGAAGATCTCCACAACAGGTAGAAGAGTTTATTGAAGATTGTATAAAGCCAATTCTAGAAGAAAATGAGAATATTTTAGGTGTCAATGTTGAGTTAAAAGTTTAGTAATTATAGTTAAAATTCATAAAATTAAACCTCTTTAGTCTTTAGAGATTTCTTTTGAGTAAAGAGGTTTAATAATTGGAGTGATAAAATGATTTTTCAAACAGAAAAATTTTATGTAGATACAGTAGAAAAAGAAGATTTACCTGGAATTGTTGAAATATATAATTCCAATATTAATTTTTTGCAAGCCCATATGTCGAGAAAAAGTGTAGATATAGATTGGATAAAAAAAGAAATCAAAAATATGAAAGAGGAAGGTTTTTATTCTTGTAAAATAATTTGTAAAAAAACGAAAGAGATTATTGGAATAATAGACTTTTCACTTAAGGAAAAATGCTATTTATCTTTAATAATTATCCATAATAATCATAAAAAAATGGGATATGGGAAGGAAATATATTTGGGGTTTGAAGACTATGTAAAATCTAAAGGAGCTCGGGATATACGAATTGATGTTGTTACCAATTATGATAGAAATGTATTAAAGTTTTGGAAGGTAAATGGTTTTAATGTGGCAGAAAAGATAGAACTAAACTGGACAGGAAAAATATTGAATGCTTTTATCATGAAAAAGAGAATATTTTCTTAATCAAATATATATCAAAAGCCCAAGATAATATATTCTAATTAGAATAAATATTACCTTGGACAAATTGATTTTGTAAAAGATATAAAGTTTTTAAATATATTTTTCTTATATAAATTTATAACAGATAAGGTTTTTCTATATTATTGGCTAAATTAAATTATCTAATTGATTTTCATATTCATCCAATAATTGATTTATTTCATGTTCACTAAGCTTTTTTGAAGGTAAATCAGTATTTTTTTCTTCATAAGCAGGAACCATTGCGGCTATTGGTTTACCGTTTTCTGTTATTAGGAACTTTTTATGTTCCAGATTTGTTAAGAGCAGCAGGCTTTTGATAGTATTGCTATCTAAGCTATTTGAAGCTATAGTACTATCAGTTGCCACTCCAAAATCAACAGCAGCTAAACCATTCACAATATTACCTCCTTCCTTATTTTATTTTAAGTTAACTTTTTAATTTCATAAAATCTCTTAAAATTAGAGAATAAACCATATATAACTTTACAGGAAAACGATTACAGTTTATATTAATATTATATCATTAATTACCAAAAAAAACACAGAAAATTATTAATTAAGGAAATTATATAATTATTTTATTTTTAAAGCTATAACATCAAAATATATTATATTATAAAATAACTATATTAATCTCTTGGCTAATAGATTAAATATATAATTTCTTCAATTTTGAAAATAAAATTTAAAAATCAAAGAATGAGGGGTTGATATCATGGTGAAAATAGAAACCAAAAGATTAATCATAAGAGATCATTTGGAGAAAGATACTGATTCAATACATAAACTTCTAGTAGACGAGAAAGCAATGTATTATTTGCAAGATATAAAAACTAAGAATATGGATCAATCAAAGCAAAATTTATATGAAGCAATAAAGGAATCAAAATTAGAAAATAGAACAAAATATTTTTTTGCCATAATAATGAAGGATACTGATGAATATATTGGTGAAATAGGCTTTACTGTTATCATCGATTTTTCATATGGAAAAGTTGTTGAACTAGGATATTTTATTAGACCTAAGTTTTGGAGAAGGGGAATAGTAACTGAAGCAGCAAGAGAAGTAATAAAATATGGATTTAATGAAGCAGGTGTAATTAAGATTGAGTCGGGGTGTATAAAAGAAAATATTGGCTCAGAAAGAGTAATGAAGAAGGTTGGCATGATAAAGGAAGGTGAATTTAAAAAACATATGCTTTTAGATGGAAAATTATATGATAGAGTAGAATATCGTTTATTAAAGGAAGAATGGGAATTACTAGAGAAAAAATAAGGATAGTATAAGAATAACAATATTCCGAGTTGTAATAAACTCTGAAATAACAAACATAAATAGAAACTCTAATTCACAAAAAAACAATTAATTTAAAAATTCTTTAAACTTGCATATACAACGCGGAACTAGTATATTATAACTATATACAATTAAAATATAATCATTGGTTTTAATAAAGGAGGATTGCTCAATGAGTAAAAATATTATTTCAAACAACAGTAAAAATCTTATTGAATATTTCTCTATTGAAAGATTAAAACTTGAAAAAACCCGCAGAGATTATAAAAGGGAAATATTAAGATTTACAGAATTTCTAGGAAAAGATTATTTATATGCTAATAGAAAAGACTGTGAATCTTATATAAATAGTCTTAAAGATAAAGCAAGAAAAGGGAAAATTAGCATTTTTACTGTTGAAAAAATTTATATCTACTTGTTTAGTTTTTTTAATTATATTGAAAGCGTAAAACTAGTATATAAATTTATACCATCTTCTTTCTTTAATCACTTTAAATCAGTTAAAAAACCAGCTGCTCCTAGAAGTATTTCCAGTGATAAAATAATATCTTTATCGGAGCTTGATCAGTTAATAGGTATTTTAAAAGAAGGTAACTTTAGAGATTATATTGCTTTAATGCTGATATTTACATCTGGATTGACACTAAAGGAAGCAACTATTCTTAAATGGAATCAGTTTATAGAAGATGCTAATGGCAATATCGCTATTGAATTTACTATCAAAAATAATGAAAAAAGGTATATTAAGGTATCTACAGATATTGCAGAACTATTAGCAAAATATCGCGAATCCATTGGACCAGTAAGTAAAGATTCCCATGTTTTTCTAAATAAATTTGGGAAACCCATTAGCGGTAGATGGCTGAGAAAAGTATTAACTGACGCATGTAAAAAAGCTGAATTTGAACATATCTATACTCCAAGAGATTTAAGACATAGTGCCGCTGCCTTATGCCTTAAAAATGGTTCTTCAGCACAAAAAGCTAAAGAACAGTTTGGTTGGTCAAACACTAAATTAGCTGATAGATATAATTATTCAATTCCTGTTTTAGAGGATAATGCAATTGACTACTTAAATATTAAAATAAAATAATTTTATAGAGGAGAGATAATAATGGGAAAAAAATATAAATATGATTTCTATTTTAAAATAGAAAATGAGTCAAAATCAGATGAAAAAAGCTTAAATGATTATGCAACCCTTAGTTTAGAAAGGTATTTACCTTTAGATAAAGAAGAATATGAAAATGCTGCAGAAAAACTGGTAGAAAGTGTTTCAAATAGTACTGGTATCAATAAAAAATATATAACAGCAATTTCTAAGGAAGAATTTATGAAAAAATAAAAAAAATTGAAAAATAGAATTGAAAATTTATATAATTTATAATAAACTCATTTATAACGCTTATTATTTTATTAAAGGGGATGATATAGTGATTAAAAAATTTGCATCCTATTACAAACCACATAGAAAATTATTTATTCTCGATATGTTTTGTGCTTTTTTAATGGCATCAATTGATCTGGTTTTCCCTATAGCAACTAGAAGTCTTTTAAATGATATTTTACCCAACGGGAAGACAAGAACTTTTTATATTGTAATTGGAACTCTTTTTTTTCTATACATATTGAGAGCAATATTTAATTATATTGTTGACTATTGGGGACATGTTGTGGGGACAAGAATGGAAGCCGATATGAGAAATGACCTTTTTTCCCATATACAAACACTGGATACAAAATACTTTGATGAAACAAGAACTGGACATATAATGTCAAGGGTAATAAATGATCTTAGAGAAATATCCGAATTGGCACATCATGGACCAGAGGACTTATTTTTATCTGCTGTTATGATTATTGGCTCATTTGTAATACTTTTAAATATTGAATGGAGACTTACATTAATAATATTTACCTTTGTCCCAATTATGATTTGGTTTGCCATAGTTAAAAGAGAAAAAATGAGCAATGCATTTAGAAATGTAAGAAAAAAGATAGCAAATGTAAATTCACAGCTTGAAAACAGTATTTCTGGAATAAGAGTGGCCAAATCCTACGCCAATGAAGAATATGAAATGAGAAAATTCTCTGAAGGTAATAGAGAATTCAAAGAATCTAGGGAGTTTGCTTTTAAATCAATGGCTGAATTTTTTACTGGTATTAACTTTTTATCTAATCTACTTAACCTTCTAGTAATAGGAGCAGGAGGAATATTTGTATATAAAGGCTTAATCAATCTTGCAGACCTAGTTGCATACCTCTTATATGTTAATTTCTTTATGCAGCCAATTAGAAGACTCACTCAATTTGCACAACAATTCCAGCTGGGTATGACAGGCTTTGAAAGATTTATTCAAATATTAGAGATTAAACCAGAAATAGTGAACAAAAAAAATGCTATTAAATTAACTGATATAAATGGCAAAATAGAGCTTAAAGATGTTACTTTCAACTATAATGAAAAGGAATCAGTTCTTAAAAACATAAATCTAACTATAGATTCAGGAAAAACAGTGGCACTTGTAGGCCCTTCTGGTGGAGGGAAAACAACTTTATGTCACTTAATACCTCGATTTTATGATGTTGAAGCTGGTGATATTCTGATAGATGAAAAAAACATAAAGGATATTGACATTAAGTCACTAAGAAAAAATATTGGCCTAGTTCAGCAAAACATATTTTTATTTACAGGAACTATAAAAGATAATATTCTTTATGGTAGGCCAGATGCCACTGATAAAGAAGTTATAGTAGCAGCAAAGGAAGCTAATATTCATGATTTTATCATGACATTACCAAATCAGTATAATACACATATTGGAGAAAAAGGCGTAAAGCTTTCTGGCGGACAAAAACAAAGAATATCAATTGCAAGGGTATTTTTAAAAAATCCTCCTATTCTTATACTAGATGAAGCCACTTCAGCTTTAGACAATGAAACAGAGGTGAAGATCCAAGCAGCACTAGAAAAGCTTTCAAAGGGTAGAACAACCCTAGTTATAGCCCATAGATTGTCTACAATAAAAAATGCCGACAATATAATTGTTCTTACAGATAATGGTATACAAGAAAAAGGAAAACATAAGGATTTAATTAAGAAGAATGGTTTATATTCTAAATTATATAAACTTCAATTTAAAGATAGTATAAAAAATGATGTAGCAGTTTAGACTTTATAGATAATCGCTTTTGAATTTAAAATAGCATGATACTTTTATAAAGATAACCAATATCGAATTCTGGTTATCTTTATATCCGACTTTACTAATTCTACAAAGAAAATGAGACTATAGCCACAGCTCCAGTCTCATTTTCTTCTATATATCCCTTTTGATTAAATTTTTATATCTTGAACTAATAAGTTTCTGAAGTTCCATGAAATTTCAAAATTATGCTTATTACTCACATTTTCTAAAAGAACGTACTAGTAAAATACCTCCTAGTATGCTTAGTGCAGTGCTAATATATGCAGAAAGATAAATAGCTGCTTTAAACTTAAATATACTTAGCATAATCTCCCAAGGAATCATTGGAAATAATATAAGAAATATTGCAATAATAAAGAGGCTAAATCTAAAGCAAAAGCCTTTGGTGAAAATCTTAACAATATTTCTCCATTCAATTAGTGCACCAAATAACGTCATTAGAGAAGCTATTACAACTCTGTATTTATTATACTCTTGTACATTTAGTCTCTCAGATGCTATTTTTATTTTGGCACTAAAATCTCCCACTAAATTCAATAGTAATATACCAACACTTATTACAATCAATATTTCTATGATATCTTTTCCATTCCTCATATATAATTCACTTCTCTCCCAAAAATATTAGATTATTAATTCTTATGATAGAATAGTCAACTATAGTAGTTAATATCATTGCTATACTTTTTTTCATTAGTTACATTTTTTATTCGAGTGATCACTCATCTATACTGTACTATATGTATATTCAAAAATATGTAATTTTATGTAGAAAATAATATATTGTAATATATTTATAATGTATAAAATTTTTTAACATTTAAAATAATTACATTTATCCCCCATGAAAAAAGGATATAAGGGTAGTGCTAACATATGTGCCACCAGGCGAAAACTTATTCAAAAGTTCAGGATGGAAAAAAATTTTACAAAACATCTTATTGAAATTGTAAAATAAACTATTAAAGCCTACATGAAATCTATTATAAAATATGTTAAAATATGTACTATAAACTAATTCTATGGAGGTGTTTTATGAATAAAAAGAAAATCTTTAATATCTTTGTTTATATATTATTAATTTCCATGCTAATATACCTGGTCATTGATAAACACAATTTAACTAATGAAGTAAATGTATCTAATAGAAACCATCAAAGTTTAGTCGAAGATTTAAATAAAGAAATTGAATCAAAAGAAAATACTATTAAAGAATTAAATGAAATAATAAAAAGAAAAGATACAATTATTGAAAAATTACCTAAGCTTGATGCACTTATGTTAGACAATCTAAAGGATAAAGGTATCGACGATCCAATTAAAATTAAGAAAGACCTTATGAATCACCCTGAATTAATCCCATATGAAGGCTCCTTAGGTGGAACAATGTCCTTCTTTTCAATTGAAGATATTTATGTCTTAACTGATAAATGGATTTTTGCTTATTTTGAAGACGGCCATACTCTTGGATATATGCTGCTTAGATATGAGATAATTAATGAAAAAGAAAATGACATAAAAATCAAGTGGAAAGTTTTAGATTCATATATTTTTGAGTAATATAAAACTATTATAAGAAAATTATTTCTTTTAATGAAATTTAATATATAAGGAAATTTCATAATTCTAACTTGGCAAAATTGCATATGCGAATATTATCCTTAATTTAATTATTTATAATGAAATATATTTTGGTAGTGTATCTTTGTAGATTCTAAAACTATATATAGTAGATAGTTTTTGCTGAAGGTAATTATGCAATTTGCTCATATAATATATTATCAATTTTTAGGAAATGAGTATAGGGATGATAATTCATGATAAATAGAAAAATAATCAAAAATTCCTTATCAGCCAGCATAAAGAAAAATAAGCCTATTATTGGTGTGGCTGTAGGTTCTGGTTTAGCTGCAAAACAAGCTGATGAAGGTGGCGCCGATTTAATACTTGCATTAAGTGCCGGGAGATTTAGGAATGCTGGAGTGGCTTCGTTAGGATGTATGATGCCTTTTGCTAATAGTAATAATATGGTCATGGATTTTGGTAAAAGAGAAATCTTACAAAGAGTCCGCAATAAACCGGTTATATTTGGAGCATGTGGTACTGATTTAACATGGAATCAAGATGAACTATTAAATAAAATAATAGAAGCTGGCTTTCATGGAGTTACTAATTTCCCTACAATAGGAATAATTGATGGAGTATTTAGAGAAGCACTAGAGGAAATTGGCTTAGGCTATAACTGTGAAATAGAGTTAATGGAAAAAGCAGTAAAAAAAGGAATGTTTACCATTGCCTTTGTCTTTGATAAAAAGCAGGCTGTAAAAATGGTAAATGCAAATGTTGATATAATATGTACTCAATTGGGCTGGACAATTGGTGGAGATAAAGGTGTAAAGCAAAGAAAAAGTATAAGTGAATATGTGAAATATGTAGAAGAAATAGTACAAACTGTTAAAAAGCTAAATCCCCAAATTTTAAACATGGTATATGGCGGCCCTATTAATGATCCTGAGCAAGCCAATTTGTTTTATAAAAAAGCAGGAGCACTGGGATACATTGGAGGATCAAGCTTTGAAAGAATTCCTACGGAAATAAGTATCAAGAATACAACCGCAAAATTTAAAAATTTTTATAAGATTAAAGAAGAGAATATAAGGTTAAAGCAAGAATTAATAAAGAAAAAGGGATTCGATGAAATTGTAGGACAAAGTAAAAGGATGCAAGAGATATACGATATAGTAAATAAAGTTGCAGATAAAGATGTAAATGTTTTAGTTGAGGGAGAAAGTGGAACGGGAAAGGAATTGATTGTAAGGGCTATTCATTATAATAGCAAAAGATATAGAGAAGCCTTTGTCAAAATAAATTGTGCTGCTTTTCCCAAGGGAATTTTAGAAAGTGAACTCTTTGGTCATGAAAAAGGTGCTTTTACAGGAGCTGATAAAAGAAGGTTAGGTAAATTTGAATTGGCTGACAAAGGAACCTTATTTTTAGATGAAATTGGAGAAATGGATCTTGATGTTCAAGCTAAGCTTCTTAGAATTATACAACAACAGGAATTTCAAAGAGTTGGAGGAAATAAAACCATAAAAATAGATGTAAGAATCATTTGTGCCACCAATGTAAACTTGAGGGAAGCTGTAAATGAAGGCAAGTTTAGAGAAGATTTATATTATAGATTAAATGTAATCTCAATTAATGCTCCTTCTTTGAGAAAGCATAAAGAAGATATTCCTTTATTAATAAACCATTTTCTTAAACAAATAGGCGACAAATTTGGGTATCAAAATACAAAATTAACTGGTAATGTCTTAGATATATTTATGAATTATGATTGGCCAGGAAATGTACGAGAGCTAAAGCATGTATTGGAAAGGGCCAGTATATTAAGTGATGGAAAATACATAAAAACAAATGTATTACCAGAATATCTTCAAAAACTTTCTGATGAATTAGATATATTCCAGGAACAAAACGCTATTAAAGAAAATTTGAAAAACTTTGAGCATGCAGAAAAACAATTAATTAATGATGCTTTAAATGAAACAAATTGGAATAGAACAAAGGCTGCTGAAAAATTAGGAATTACAAGAAGAACCCTGTATAATAAAATTAAAAAATATAATTTTAAAAGAGGATGAGAAAATATTTCTCACCCTCTTTTAAAATGAGAAATATTTTCTCGATCAAATAAAAAAATGAGAAAACAATTTCTCAAAATCTATTAAAATCACATTGAAACGATTGGCATAGTTATTGCAACAATATTATTATGATATTTAAATTATATTAATTTTGAAGAAAGGGGTGTAAATCATGGATAAAAAAGTAATAATCCTGGGAACCCTTGATACAAAGGGAAAAGAATTTAAATTCATTAGAGAAATTATTGAATCTCAAGGTATAGACACTATTGTCATTAATACAGGAGTAAAGGGCCAAGCTCTTTGTAAAGCTGATATTTCTAATGAAGAAGTTGCCAAGGCTGGTGGAATATCAATATCAGAACTAATAGCACAAAATGACAGAGGAAAAGCGATGGATGTCATGATGAAGGGTGCTGCTGAAATTGTACTAAATTTATATAAAGAAGGCATAGTTGGTGGAATTATCAGTTTGGGAGGATCAGCAGGAACTACCATAGCCACCTATGCAATGAGAGTTTTACCAGTAGGAGTTCCTAAATTAATGGTTTCAACATTGGCTTCTGGTGATACAACGCCCTATGTAGGAACAAAGGATATAACTATGATGTATTCTGTAGTAGATATATCGGGAATAAATAGTTTTTCATCAAAAATATTAGCAAATGCTGCATATGCTATATCTGGTATGGCAAAAACAGTTCTACCAAAAATGAAAGAGGAAAAACCCCTTATAGGTGCCACCATGTTTGGTGTTACTACACCTTGTGTAACTAAAGCACGAGAGTACCTTGAATCAAAAGGCTATGAAGTATTAGTTTTCCATGCAACTGGAACCGGAGGCAAAGCAATGGAAGATCTAATTGAAGGAGGCTTCATTAAAGGTGTATTAGATATTACCACCACTGAATGGTGTGATGAATTAGTGGGTGGTGTGTTATCTGCTGGGCCAAATAGATTAGAAGCTGCAGGAAAGAAAGGTATCCCGCAGGTTGTATCTACTGGGGCCTTAGATATGGTTAATTTTGGACCTATTGAGACTTTGCCTGAAAAATTTAAGTCAAGAAATATTTATAAGCATAACGCCAGTGTAACATTAATGCGTACAACCATCGATGAAAATGAAAAATTAGGTGAAATTATTGCTGAAAAATTAAATCTTTCAAAGGGAAATACTGCGCTTTTTCTTCCATTAAAGGGAGTATCCCTTATTGATGTAGAAGGACAACCCTTTTATGGTCCTAAGGAAGATAAGGCACTATTTAATAAATTAAGAGAAAATATTAATAGAGAAAAAGTTGAATTGATTGAAATGGATATGGATATCAACAATGAAGAATTTGCTTTAGCTATGGCTAAAAAGCTTATTGAAATGATACAAGAAAGTTAAATTCTTATAAAAAATGAAAATTTAACTCCATCCAATTTCATCATTAAAGTAACTAAAAGGAGGAATTCTCAATGACGATTACAAGAAAAAGAGTATTAGAAAGACTTAAAAAACAAATTGAAATGGAAAAACCAATAATAGGAGCAGGTGCAGGAACAGGTATATCTGCAAAATCCGCTGAAGCAGGTGGTGTTGATTTAATTATTATATACAATTCTGGTAGATATAGAATGGCAGGAAGAGGATCATTAGCAGGATTATTACCCTATGGAGATGCAAATAAAATTGTAGTTGAAATGGCCAGTGAAGTGCTTACAATCGTAAAGGATACTCCTGTTCTTGCTGGAGTATGCGGAACAGACCCCTTTAGAAATATGGATGTTTTCCTAAAACAAATAAAGGATCTAGGTTTTTCCGGAGTTCAAAATTTTCCAACTGTAGGACTTATAGATGGAAAATTTAGAGCTAATCTTGAAGAAACAGGAATGGGATACGATCTAGAAGTAGATATGATCAAAAAGGCCCATAAATTGGGATTAGTAACAACCCCTTATGTTTTTAATGAGGAAGATGCAATAAAAATGGCTAAAGCAGGAGCTGATGTATTAGTGGCCCATATGGGTCTTACAACAAAGGGAACTATTGGAGCAGAAACGGCGTTAACATTGGATGATTCTGTTAAAAGGATCCAGGCTATTCACGATGCTGGGAAATCAGTAAATCCTGATGTCCTTGTAATTTGTCATGGAGGGCCAGTGGCAGAACCAGAAGATGCCCAATACGTCATAGAAAGAACAAATGGAATTGTAGGTTTCTTTGGAGCTTCGAGTATTGAAAGAATTCCTACTGAAATAGCCATTAGAGATCAAGTTGTAAACTTTAAAAATATAAGTTTTGAAAAATAGAATTTCCCATTATTTTAGGTAATATACATCAGATTGTATATGGCGTATAAATCTTATTCTTTGAAGAATGGAATAACAATTTATACGCTATTTTTTTTGTTTAGAAAAGCACGTATAAAATCTCTAAGTAAAATCATACCATATTGTGATATAATATGAAATGTAGTGAATATAATGGAGAAAATGAATAATTTATTTATGTATTATGTAAACAAAGTGAAATTACCAGCATATAAGAAAGAAGACATTCAAAAAATAAAGGAGACAATAGTATGTGGGCACCAGTAATAATAGCTATTGCAATTATCTTTGTAACTACAATACTTTTAATAGTCCTTGAGAAGAAAGAAAAAATGAAAAAAGGAACGAAAATTTATAAGATAATAGAATTTATAGGAGTTTATATTCCCTTCCTTATAATTTGCGGATATTATGGTTATATGAAAACAGATACACTTAGGGATTCCATAATTGTAATAAGCGGTATCTATATATGTCTTGCTTTATGCACTCTATTTTTTAGTATATGGAAAACGAATAAATACAATTATATTATTTTTCCAATTGTAATAATAAGCTGCTATTTTATTTTAAATGGTATTGCCCCTTATATGTTATCAAGTTTAAATAGGATATTTTCATCAGGACTTATAGGTTCCTTTTTAGGAGTTTCATTGGTAAATAATAGATATAAAGGAAGACTAATTATTTCAAGCATATTAACCATTTCAATTCTAATAACAACACCTATAAGCTTTTTAAAAAATTTTGAAAATAATAGTAAAGTTGAAAATGTATCCTTAGAACATACAAAAAAGCTTGGATATGATATTACTAATAATGATAAAGTAATTACATTTGGCAACCTTACTAGAAAAAAACCAATTCATATATGGATTGTTAGACAAAAATTCGATGAAGATTGGACACTTTCAAGGCACTTTAAAATAACTTATTTTAATGGAGTTATTAAAGATTTTTCAGTTTTAATAGAAGATGAATAAATTACAAATACTTCCATATAAATCTCGCCAACATATCCTCCAAAAACCACGCTAAAATATTTAATTCTACTAAATCTTTTATCAAATAATTATGGGGGCATGGCTTAAAGTAAAATATCATAATATTAAACCATAGCACCATATGATTTATAAATATTATTTTCATATTATAAAAGATTTAGTATTTACAAGAAATAGTATGGTAATAAGGATATTTATGTAAATATAAGTGTTTACTAATTATAAGAGATGATACTTATGTAAAAAATAGATGATTATATAATATTTATTTAGAAAGATTCTTATTTAAAGAAACGGTAAAAGAACTTAAAAATTCAAGCTTAAACTCTATGAAAATATGGGTGTTAAAGGATAATCCATATAAAAGATTTTATGAAAAATTAGGTGGAAATCAAATTGAAATTAAGAATATTAAAGGGATTGATATTGTATCTTTTGGGTGGAATAATATTAAAAGTATAATGTAACCAAGTAGTAGATGACTCTGATATAAATATTGGAGGTAAATAAGTAAAAATGAAAAAAATAGGTCAAGGTAGAACAGCTGAAATATTTCAATGGGATGAAAATAGAATTTTAAAACTGTTTAATCATGGAACAAAAATGGATGATGTTAAAAGGGAATTTGAAATCAATAGGGATCTTGCTAAACAAAAAATGCCTGTTCCTGATGTTTTTGATTTGATTGAATATAATAATAGATTGGGCATTATTTACGAACAAATTAATGGTCAAACACTTACTAAGTTAATATCATCCAAGCCATGGAAAATACTAAATGAAGCAAGAAGATTTGCTAAAATACATAGAAAATTTCAAAGTAAAATTTCATTTGAAATTCCAAGATTCAAAGTTAAATTGATGAGAAATATTAAGACATCAAATATTCTTGATATAAACTTGAAGAATAGCTTGTTTAAATATATAGAAACACTGCCGGATGATGAGATTCTTTGTCATTGTGATTTTCATCCTGATAATATAATGATATCTGATGGGAAAATGCTAGTAATTGATTGGATGACCGGAGCAAAAGGTCACCCAATATCTGATGTTGCAAGAACGTCAGTCATTCTTAAATTTGCAGTTATACACGAAGAGAAGTCTTATATAGAAAAAAAAATAATAAATTTATTGAGAAACAAATTTTATCTCGAATATATTAAGCATTATATGAAATTATCCAATATTAAAATCCAGGATATTGAGCAATGGGAATTACCAATTGCAGCTGCACGACTTAGTGAAGACATATCAAATCTTGAAAAAGACATTTTATTAGATTATGTTGAGAGAAGAGTTGAAAATATTAGTTAATGAAAATCAAAGGAGGTTAAAAAATGGCAATAAGAAATATAAGAACTTTAGGTGATGAAATATTAAGAAAAAATAGTAGAATGGTTGAAAAAATTGATGATAGAGTTTTGGTTCTTCTTAAAGATATGGCAGAAACTATGTATAAAAATAATGGAGCAGGTTTAGCTGCACCCCAGATAGGAATACTTAAAAGGTTAGTTGTAATAGATATGGGAAAAGGTCTCATTAATTTGATTAATCCTGAAATAATTGAAGCCAAAGAAACACAAGAAGTAACAGAAGGATGTTTAAGTATACCAGGAAAATGGGGTAAACTAGAAAGACCTGCAAAAGTTAAGGTTAAAGCGTTAAATAAACAGGGAAAAGAAATAATCATTGCTGGAGAAGGAGAGTTTGCAAAATGCTTATGCCATGAAATAGATCATTTAAATGGAATACTATTTATTGATAAGGTTAAAGAGTTTTTGAAGTAATAATTTTAACACTTCCAATTTAATATAATTTTATATATTAAATTGGAAAAAAATTTTTAAAGGAAAATATATAAAAAAAAAGAACCTAGTCCGTAAATGTAGATTGTAGGACTAGGTTTATGTTATTATAATATATAGGGGATAGAGGAGAGAAAACCTCTATAACCTTTGATATATCTACATATTATACATATATTTTTAGCTGTTAACTTAATACTCATTTAGATATTTCAAAGAAGTAAGAATAAAAAATAAAAACTTTGATAAATAGTTAACAGACTTTTGTGCCTCTATATATTAAAAAATAAAGAAATTCGACACTCAATAATTATTTAATAAATTTTGTAGAAAAATGCTATTATAAAATTTCAAATTTATAGGTTTTTGTCGATAAAGGCCACAGCTTAAATTTTTAGAGGTTTTTATTTAAAGCGTACCAAATGTATTATGATGTCGAAAAAAATTGCTTAAAACTCAAAATATAAAGTCGTTTTTGAAGGGAGAAAATATTATGTCGAAAATTATAGTGTCTGATAAGAACCGAAGTGATATTCCCAATAATATTTTAATAGAAAGAGAAATTCTACGGGAAAAATTAGAAAATCTAAAATCTATTTCTCCACCTATTTTAATAAGATATATGAACTATCTTTATATTAATGAAACTGCCAGAAGTGTAAATATAAATACAGCATTAAAATATATAAGGGAAATCATTAGAATTTTAGAATGGCTTATTAATGAAAGAATTATCAACAAACCCGATATACAAGATATCGATAAATATGATTTAAATAGTATTGAAGCCTATGATATTCAGCATTATCTTGATTCCTGCGGCAGCTATACAGAAATAAATAATAAAGGTGAAAAAGTGCTATATAGTAATAGTATAAGAACCATATTTTTTAAAAGCTCCTGTATTAGAGGTTTTTTCACCTGGTTATATAAGAATAATTATATTAAAAGAAACGAAACGGAAAAGCTAAGAAAAGTAATTACCCCGGATTTGCCGCCGGTTATTGTTTTAACCGATGATGAGGTCAAAGCCATGCTTGAACTGGTCAAGCATGGAGAAACAAAGGTTTATAATGAGAAAATAGAGCTTAGCAAAAAAGAAATGGAAACCCACGAGAAAACCAAATACAGAGATTTAGCAATACTAAGTATGTTTGTATATCATGGTCTAAGAATTCATGAGCTTTACCATATCAATCTATCTTCTTTGCATTTTGAAAGGGATTATTTTGAAATATATAGAAAGAGAAATAAGAAAAGAAATATGTATTTTTCTAAATATACTAAAAAGAACGTACAAAACTATATATATCTAGAAAGGCCAAAGGAAAATATAGCTTCAGAGGACATTGATGCTTTATTCATTAGCACCAGAGAAAATAGAAGGCTCAGCATTAGACAAATAAGAAGAATTGTAAAGAAATATGCAGTTAAAGTATCAAAAAATCCAAAGCTTTCTCCCCATAAGCTAAGAGCTACCTTTGCAACAAAAGCCATTGACATTACTGGCAATATATATAAGGTTCAAAAAAATCTGGATCATAGTTCACCTAATACTACTGAAAGATATTTAAAAGAGGATGAAAAGTTCAAGAAGGAAATTGCTGCTGCTATAAATTATGACTAATTATCTAATTAATGATATAGGCTTTACACAGTAAAGCTTATATTGAAAAATTTCAAAACTACAATTTCACTTTGCACCTGGTCACACATTTGCTGGTACTGCTCCAAGTAGATACAGTTTACATAATAACATTATTTAATTTATATGTATTTTAAAAGAATTTTATATGCTTCACTTACATATTTTTAATAAAAAGCATAAAGGTGGTTATAAATATGTTTTTTATTAATAATCTTGTATATACATTTTTAATTGCATTAGGTGTAATAATTGGTGCTGGATTTTTCGCAGGAATCGGAGCTTTAATCAATAATCATCCTCCACTTAAAACCATGATTGATATATCTAGCTCAATTAAAATTTGGGCAGTTGCTGTTAGCCTTGGAGGAACCTTTTCATCTTTTGAAATAATTGAACAGGGAATATTCAAAGGAGAAATAAGATCTGTAGTAAAACAAGTATCATATATTGCCGCTGCCCTTATTGGAGCAAATCTTGGATATTTAGTTATTAAATTGCTATACATGAGTGAAAAGCTATGGAAAAGGTAAACTTAATGAATATAAAACATTTTGTTTCCATATTATCAGGAATAATAATTGGAATTATAATTGGTGCTTTCATAATTATTGCCCTAGTTAGCTATAGAATTGATAGATACTATGAAGAAATTCAAAAGCTTAATGCATCAATAGAAGAAAGAGATGAAAAGTTAAAAAAACTTGAACAATCTATAAATAGACAAAGGCTAATTCTTAAAGATATAAATGTTATATTAACCTACGAAGGCGATGAAATAGATAAAATCACCATTGAAAAGTATGCTGAAAATAAATATCATAAATTATTAGGCCGTGAAGTAGAAACTATTGATGTTGACATAATAGAAGATATTATTGATAATAGAATTTTTAAAGTATCAAACAAAGAATATCGTTTGAAAGTTACTAAGATAATCTTGACTGATATATTAAAAATTTGGATATCAGCCGAATCAGTCAAATAAATTAATAAACATGTTATAAATAAGAGACAGGATTTGATTATACCTATGAAATCCTGCCTTTTGCGTTTTTAGAAAAGAAATAATGAATAATCATATCAGATGGTGAAAGTAGGGAGGATATTAAGTTAGTTGGAGCTTACTGCTTTTATTTTAGGCTGTTTGAAGGCTTATTAGGAAACGATCTAGGACTAGCTTTAGCAATACTTACAAATGTGGTATACTTTAAACTATATTGAGTCTTATGTTATTTCACATTTGTAAGAGAGTGCGTAGTAAGGATAATTTATGCAAAGATAGGTAAATAAATAGTAATTTGAAAGGAGAGAATTTATGAAATTTAAGAATCCTATGTTAGTTGTAACAGATATGGAAAAATCAAAAAAATTCTATAAAGATGTTTTAGGCTTAAGGGTTATTATGGACTTTGGGGCTAATGTCACTTTAACTGGTGGTGTTGCTCTGCAAACAAAAGAAAGCTGGAAAGAGTTTATCGGGAAAAATGATAATGAAATAATTTTTAGTGGCAACGATGCTGAATTGTATTTTGAAGAAGATAATTTTGACAGCTTTATTGAAAGATTAAAAGCTCTTAAATATATTGAATACGTTCACCATGTTTATGAACATAGGTGGGGACAAAGAGTGGTTCGTTTCTATGATTTAGATAAGCATATCATTGAGGTGGGCGAAAATTTGAAAGTTGTATGTAAACGCTTTTTGGATAGTGGACTTACCATAGAAGAAACAGCAAAAAAAATGGATGTTCCCATTAAATTTGTTAAAACATGTGCAAAATAAATTCCAATTTATCGTTTAATTAATTCGTAATCTTTTTGAAATATGACATAGGAGATATTGCTATGAAAATAACAAAGCAATGTGTTAGACTATCTCCTTTTATTTGCTCTGTGCCTTAGCATAGGGCTTTTTCTAATTTTTTCATTTAAAGAAAGGGAATGAAACATCCTACAAAAATATTATATCTTGATGCGAGGTGCTTTATTATCACGTATCTTGCTGTGATGACGCTTCAAATTGTGGAGAGTATGGGATAGCTATTTTAGTGGACAAAATACAATATTTATAAATAATTAATTTTGTGAAGTTAAATATTTAAGATTCTTGATAGATTTCTCCTTATTATTACGAAGTAATAGGTGATGAGGTAAATTTTCAAACTATCTACATGTAGAAAATAATATTGAAAGAAGGTGATGTTATTGAAAATAACAGAAGAAAATTTTATTGAACAAATGAAAAATATAATTTCTTAATATATATACTCAAAAACTGTAATGAGTTAATTTAGCATTATAAATCAATTAACTTATTACAGTTTTTAAATTTCCTATAATTTATTTATAATATATCAATAATAAAATCAATGCTTTTCCAATTTAAAATCAATTTCAATTTTTCCAACTATCTCATGTTTAAAATTATATACGTTGTAGTCGATATATTTCTTTAGACTTACAGCTTCCTCTCTTGTTATTACTCCAATTTGAGTTAAAATTTCTAGAACTACCTTGGGCACAAGATGGGAAGAGCCGTCTTCCATTTTAACAGCTATTCCAATTCCCTTATTTTTCAGTCCTACAGCGTAGAAAGCGGCAGCTCCAGATTTGGCAAATAATCTATCTCCAAAGGCCGCCATAATATCAGTGCAAAATCTATCGCTTCCAGCCACCATATCCCGATGAGCTGTCATAGCATCTGTAATTCTTTTTATTGCATTACCTCTATTTTTTTCAAAAATTTCCGTTTTTGACATTCTTCCATAGCCTTGGGCAAATTTATATAAGGGCATTGCATGTACCGGAACTCCACATCCGTCACAGGCAATCTCTATTTCACTTTTATCAATATCACATACCTCTGACAATGTATTTAATATTCTCTTTTGTACTGGATGGTACACTTTATAATAATCATCAAGACTTTCATCATAAGTTTTTGCTGTTATAAGCATACCAGCATGTTTTCCAGAACAGTCACTATGTATATTCCTAGGTTTTATACCCTTGGCTCTAAATTCATTCTCAACATATTTAGCCATGGGATAGTGGGAACCACATTGTAAATATTCCTCGTCAAGGCCACTTTTTAAAAGTATACTCTTTACAGCATCAACATGAAATTTTTCAGCATTATGGGATGCGCACATTACGGCTAATTCCCTGTTTGTAATATTATATTTTTCTAGAGCACCGCTTTCAACAACAGGTATAGCCTGGATGGGTTTTGCCGATGATCTAGCAAAGGTAATTCTCTTATAGTCTCCACAGGAATATAATATATTTCCCTTATAATCTGAAACTGCAATATGCCCATGATGGAGAAGATCAACAAGACTTCCTCGATATTTTTTAGCTAATAAAGACATCATAATCCCCCTTGTTAAATAATATTAAACTGTGATGAATAAATTTAAAGGTATTTTCCGTGTAACCTAGAATAAATAACTATATATAAACTTTTATACAAAATATGAAAATTATATATATTATTTTTAGCTTATATATTTATAATACCACTTAATACAATAAAAAGAAAAAAGCATTAATGTTTAAGGAAATTGCATAACTCTTATTTGGGCAATTATGTAATTTGCTCATTTAATTATTTTATTATAGTAAATTGAGGAGATAGATCAATGGAAAAAGTGACATTAGAAAACATTAATAGATATCTTTCTCTAAACAACGAGCTTTCAAAGAAAGATCCCTATATATTAATAACCGATAAACAATCGTTTTTGAATAAACATAAAGAGAAAATTATAAAAGAAAAGGAAATTATATATATTTTAAAAGAAAATGCAGCAGATATCGGTTTTATATTTATTGTTATTGAAAGTCAGGTTGTATTTATTGAAAAAATATATATAAAGGAAGCATACAAAATTCACAGTAAATATATAAAAATGTTATATTATATCTACAAGCTATTATATAAAAGAAACATAAATCAAATTAAATATATTGGTGTTAACGAAAACAATGAGCTAAATAAAGCTTTAAAAGAATTCGGTTTTAACATGATAAAGGAACATATACAAATGGAAAAGAAACTGCAAATTAGTCCCTCTACCCATTATTTACCTGATATAAAAATAAAAGCATTTCATACTATCAAAAACCATCAATGGATTTATCAATTTATGAAAGAATGTCTAAATGAGGAAATTTTTAATTATACTTTAAATGAAGTAAAAGATATAGTAGAGCAAGAGAAAGATTTTGCATATATAGTATATAAGGAAACTAAACCAATAGGCTTTATTGTAGCTTATATTAATGAAAAAAGAAATGAACAGGAAGAAAAGAAAGTAATATATATAGAAGAGATTGCAGTTCATAATAATTATAGAAACAAGGGAGTAGCTACAAAATTGATCAATTATATTTGTGGTTTAGGAAAGAGTAAAGGAATGAATATTGCTAGACTACATGTTTATAGTACTAATTCAGCTGCATATAAACTATACGAAAAATTAGGATTTTTAAGAATTAAAAGCATAGGCCATTGGGTTTTAGATTATACTGATTATAGTAAAATTATATAAATAAATTAAATTAGGAGGATTCATATGGGGTTATTTAACGGATTAATAGGAAATGCTTCAGAAAAAAGTATTAAAGATATTGAAAGAGAATTTGAAGATATACTTGCTAAAGGCGAGGAAATAGATAGGGCCTTTGTGATAATAAGAGATTTAATCGTTTTTACCAACAAACGTCTTATATTAGTAGATAAACAAGGTGTTACTGGTAAAAAAGTCGAATATCTATCAGTTCCCTACAGTAAAATTAACCGTTTTAGTGTAGAAACCGCTGGACATTTTGACTTGGACTCTGAACTTAAAATATGGTTATCAGGAACTGAGGATCCAATACAAAAACAATTTAAGAAGGATAAAAGTATATATGAAATTCAAAAAGCCTTAGCAGAATTTGTACTATAATAAATTTCAATATTATTTATCTATAGATAACCAATCTTAAAGCTTGTTTTATAAATCTTAAAAATATCCATGCTTCTTTGTTTATCTTTATAAGTAAAAATTGAAAATATTAAATAGAATAATTGAAACTAAAAAATTTATAGAAATTTAAATAGATTAAACTTGGACTAAATTTTGGAGGAAAAATATATAATGAAACAAACTAATAAGACTGCAACCAATATATTTAGAAGCTTTTTTGTAATGTATATTTTAATTTTAATATACTTGACATTATTTAGTCCTTACTATGGACGAATATATTTCCATAGAAGTTTTAATTTTATACCTTTTAAAACTATTATTAGCTTCATTAAATCTTCCTATAAACTCAATCTTGAAGTTGTGATAACAAATATTTTAGGCAATATTATAGCCTTTATACCTATGGGATTCTTCTTGCCAATTGTATTTAAAAAGATGAATAGATTCAAAATAGTTGTTTATATTATATTATTTTCAACATCATCAATTGAAATTTTTCAATATATTTTAGGTGTTGGTACTACAGATATAGATGATATAATCCTAAATACATTAGGTGGCATTCTTGGTTTTATATTATACAGAATAGGAGTCAAAATAATTAGATCAAAGGAGCTTTTTTATGAAAAAACAATATGATATTATAATCATCGGTGCTGGCCCCTCAGGAAGTATGACTGCATACAATCTTGCTAAAGACTTTGATGTCCTTATAATAGAAGCACATTCTCTACCACGGGATAAGTCATGTTCTGGCGTTTTAATAAAAAAATCAGTAGATATACTAGAAAAATACTTTGGTGAAATACCTGAGAATGTGAAATCTACCCCCTATACAACCAATGGAATTGTTATCTTTGACGAATTTATGAAGTCCCAAGACTTTCCTGATAATGGAGTAAATATATTAAGGGATAAATTTGATTATTGGTTAGTAAAAAATGCCGCTAATGCAGGAGCCGATTTAATTGATGATTCAAAGGTTATTAAAATAGAGGAATCAAATATTGGAGTAACAGTAACAATAAAAAATAATGACGTATTTAAAATTGACTCTAAAATTGTAATTGCCTGTGATGGTGTAAATGGAAACTCAAGAATTCTTACCAATACACCAAAGCAGGATAAGGTTATTACATATCAAAAATTCTATGAGGCAAAGGCTTCAATCGACAAATCAAAGTTTTACGCCTATATTTCAAAGAATTTTTCAGAATATGATGCCTGGATAAATACCAAGAATGATTATATTGTTATTGGTACCATAGCAAAAACACTGACTAGAGCAAAAAAATTGCACAAAACTTTTATCCTATTTTTAGAAAAACAAATAAACCTTCAAATTATTAGAGAAGTTAAGGATGAAGCATGGTGTATACCCTTAGTCATACCTGATCTTTCTATTCTGCTGAGAAATAGAAGAGTTTTCTTTGCCGGTGAAGCAGCAGGATTTTTAAAGCCCTTTGGAGAAGGTATTTCAATAGGATTAACAAGCGGACTTTGTTTATCAGATGCAATTTTGAAGCAAAAATCTTTGGAATCAATAATATATGAAGAAATTGAGAAAATTTACAGAAAGAATATGTCAAAGGAAATTGAGCATATGAAGAGGCAGTGGAATTTCCTTAAGAATTTTTATCCTCATTTTTGGACTAATGCTATACAGAAAAAATATGATTAATAGCAAAATTATTTATATGATTGAAAAAATATTTTTGGGAAATTTATGGAAAAAGAGGTACAGTATCATGAAATTTTATTTTAAAAAAGCAAAGGATCATTTTTATAAATACTCCAGTAATTTTTTTATTATTATAGGAATACTGAATATATTATACTGTTTTTTTGGATTATCCCTGGGATGGGGATTTTATTTTGGTTTAAAGGTAATATTTGCATCGGGAATTTTTTTATTAATTCATGGATTACTTAAAAGCTATAATAATTTCTATAAAAATAGTAAAGCCACAAAATTCATAAATTGGGCAATAATAATATCCCTATTGTCCTTTATAATTCTAGAAATTCTTATTTTCACAGGTGCATATATCAATGATTTAGAGGATATTGACTATGTTTTGATTTTGGGAGCAGGAATTATTGATGATAGGCCATCCCTGGAGCTGAAATATAGACTTGATAAAGCTATTAAATTTATTGAAAAAAATCCTAGTATTAAAAAAGTAATATTATGTGGCGGAGTAGGGGAGGATGAAAAATTTTCTGAAGCCTATGTAATGGAAAAATATCTCTTGAATAAAGGAATTCATGAAGATATGCTAATTAAAGAAGAAGAATCAACAAGTACATATGAGAATATAAAATATGCTAAGAAAGTCATTGAAATAATTGATTCTAGGCATAATGTAAAAATTGCCATATCAAGTAACGACTTTCATTTATTCAGAGCAAAATACTTAGCAAAAAAGCTTGGATTTGAAGCTGCTGGATTACCATCTAAAACTCCCTTATATATAATACCAAACCACCATGTAAGAGAATGCTTTGCTATAGTAAAAGCTGTTTTTATCAGATAAATTATGATAATATTGTCCTACAAGAAGGGTACTGAAATTATTGAGAAAAATAAAGAATTACTTTTTATATGAAAATTATTTTTTTATTTAGGGGGATAGACTAAATGAAAGTGGTTTTAAATGACAGATTAAAAGTAATAACACCAATATTTCTAATTATAATATCTATATTATTAACTGCTAATACAAATAATAATCCTGTTCCGTTTATGGAAAGAATATTTAAACCCATTAATATAGGCTTAGGAACTTTTCACTATTCAGGTCTATTAATAATAGTATTAATTTATAATTGTATAAGGGTGCTTGGGAAAAATTTAAAGGGTAGATTTTCTTTTTTTACTAAATATCCATTTATAATAACAATATTAATACTTTTACTCGCTTCTAATTTAATACCCAATGTGACAAAAATGGTTAAATCCTTTTCTGGAGGTCTAAATTCTATTTACTGTAATCGTGAAGCAAAAGCCTTGCGCTTAGATTCTAAAGATGAAGATACAGTGAAAATAACAAGTATAATGGAACTAAAAAACTACAGCCACGAAGAAAGAAATTTCTATTTAAAAATTTATATACCTGAGAAGTATAAAAATAAATTATCTGAAAAAGAGTTTTATGCATTATCTAATGATGGAAGTAAACATCGTATATTTACTTTAAAGGGTAAAGAAAAAAGACCAATAACTGCTATATTTATAGGAAAACCATCTAAAGATAAATTAGGTGAAACAGGACATTGGGGTTCATTTACTAAATATTTTGAGTTTGAGTTAATTAATGAAAATGAAACAATTAAATTCTTTGAAAAGCCGATGTTAATTAAATAAAAACAAAGAGGCTTTTATTTTTTTACCTACAATCCATTTAGTTCTATTTAGTTTAAATTTTCTCCTCATATTTATTTTACAAAAAAAATACAACTTCTACATAAAAACCATACAACAATATTGTATTATTTAAATATAAATACTTGAAATTTAACTAAAGAGGATGAAAGCAATTATGGATAGATATTTAGAGCCAATAAAAATAGCATTTATAACTTTTCCTATTATAGCAGCATTGTTTACTTTTCCTTTTTTGGTTTTTCAATATAAAAAGTACGGATATATAAACAAAATAAGATCGATAGTATTGTACTCTTTATTATTATTTTTCATAACTGCATATTATTTAGTTATTTTACCTCTTCCAAATATAAAAGATATAGGAAATTTTCAAAAACCTATTACCAAATACATGCAGTTAATACCCTTTACATTTATATTGGACTTTTTAAAAGAAACAAATCTTCAATGGAACCAACCTAGTACCTATTTAAACATCTTAGGAGAAAGAGCTTTATTACAAGCAGTTTTCAATGTTATATTGCTTATGCCTTTAGGAATTTATTTAAGATACTACTTTAGGAAAAGCTTGGGTAAAACAATAATAATAACATTCTTAATATCCTTATTTTTTGAAACTACTCAGGTAACAGGATTATATGGAATATTTAAAACGCCCTATAGACTATTTGACGTGGATGATTTAATCTTAAATACCTTTGGAGGAATTTTAGGATATTTATTAGCACCTAAAATAACATATTTTCTACCTAATTCTGATAAATATGATGTGAATATTGATTTTAAAAATATGCAGTTAAGCTTTACAAGAAGAGTTGTAGCAGCAATTATTGATTTTATCATAGTGCTTTCAATAATTATATTATTAAAAAGCAAATATAGTGCAGCACTTGTTTTAATATCCTATTATATATTCCTGCCATATAAAACCAATGGGAGAACAGTTGGAAAGTGGATGACAAGAATGCAATTAAAAGGAAGTGCAGACAAACTGATGTTAAAGGAAATATCTATACGCAGTTGCATATTTCTCTTAATTTTAAGTATGCAGATCCTATTAACTTTTATAACACCTGTATTAACAATTATATATAATCTTGTATTATTAACATATATTATATTTAGAACAATTGAAAATGATAAAATATTGTTTTACGAAAAAATTAGTGGAACTAGGAATATAATTGTTTTGGAAGAAGAAAGCAGTAGACATAAAAGCAAAATTTCAATACGACAGCAAGTAGCTTAAACAAATAGTAAAAGATAGAATTTTTATGAATCAGTTTAAATAATAATCATCAATTTATCCTTGATATTCCATTTTACTATTTCTGTTTCACATAATTAAAAATACAGGATAAAAGTACTAATAAAATAGCCAATGTAGCACTGACTTTTGTACCAAATGCTATTTATATACCCCTAAAGAACTGATAATATTTCGTACACTACTATAGTATCAAAATCATATAAGCTTCTTTAGGGCTTATTAGTCTTAATACTATTGTATATGTGAAAATGTATTGGCTAGTATATTAACTAATAATATTGGAGGAAAGTAAAATGAATGAACTGTTAAAATTATATCTTAAATCTGAAATTGAAATTTTGTATAGGCGATTAGAAATAGAAAAGAAACGTGAAGGAAGTGGATATTTTTTAGAAGGATATAAAAAAGGACAAATAGAAGAAATCAATAGACAAATTTGTAATTTACAGTTTATCTTGAAAACTGATTGGAATATATTAACTACTCAAAAGAGTAGTTAATATATTAGTAATTAAAGGCTTTAATAATCCTTAAATGCAATAGAATTCAACACTAAATGGCTAATTTTATGATATGTATGATACATATCAAAGAATAAATATTAAAAGCTATTACTCAAAATTCACCAAAAACTTATTATAAATTCTTGTAAATAAAATTCATTTATATTAATATGAAATTAGTAGGTAAAATATTAAGGGTTTAATTAAAAGATTTAGAAAGGGGTGTAGTATATAACTCTTGATAAAATTCACAACAACTATATTTTAAATGTATATTTAGGATATAGTTGGGTAGAAAAAGACTTTAATTTGTATTTTTTAACCTCTTCTATAGATTTTATACTAAAAATCATATTATATTATATAAACTTACTTTCATCCTTATTTAACATTATTAATTATAAAATTATTATTGCAAATTTTTATTCATATATAGATATTTAGTATATATAAATAAAATATATCAAATAATTCTATAGTCAATCTTGATATTCCAGTCGAATAATTGGATTTATATTTATTTATAATAATTTAATACGCTTATATATTTTACACAGTTTTATTTACTATAATAATTTTATGTAAACCATATCTGTGTTTTCTTAAGTCAACTATCTCTTAAAGACTTTCTTCACAAATATTAACTTTATTTATTACATAATTTTACTCTCATCTGATTTTCTTTTTTTATATCTTACCCTTTCAACAAGCTGTACTAATTTTCGTATCTTTATTATTTTGTAATACTATTTCATCTCCTCTGTTTTTTAAAAGATATAGATTAGATAATGAATCTTTAAATTTAAGTAAATAATATTGACATAAGCTAAAAATAATCTTATCATTATATCAGTCTATTTTATAGATTTCCCATAGCAAAATTTAATTTATGCATATCAAAACATCCAGTATTTCCAGGAACTTTTGATGAAATATTTATATGTACTTTAAAGATATATCTTTATAAAAAGCATCCAAATTAACATATCAACATAAAAAATATAGCAAAGGAGATAATAAATGTTTGAACTTATAATCGCTTCATTAATTGGCTATTCTTTGGGAAATTTTCAAACTTCCTATATATTAGGGAGGCTCTTTAGAAAAATAGATATACGGAATCTTGGAAATGGTAATGCTGGTGCATCAAATGCCACAAAAACATTGGGCTGGAAATATGGTATTATAATAGCTCTTTTGGATATCCTAAAGGCAGTGTTGGCTGTTATTATGGTTAGAAGGCTATTTCCCGATTCACCAATATTTTTATTCACAGCAGGTTTTTCTACTATGCTCGGGCATATATATCCTATTATTTTAGGCTTTCGAGGTGGAAAAGGAACAGCTTCTCTTATTGGTATGCTAATAAGTATAGACTATAGAATAGGACTTATATTAATATTCCTCCTAGTATCTATTACAATTATAACAGACTATATTGCCTTGGCCACTATCGTAGTTGTTTCTATTCTACCTGTTTTGACTTATTTATTTGGATATTCTATTAATTCAATCCTTATATGTATATTTATAGCTCTTTTATCTATTTACAAGCACCTACCTAATATAAAAAATATCATCAATAAAAGAGAACCAGGACTTAGAGAAACTATAAACAAAAAAAAGAAAAAGTAATGGAGGCTCTCATATGACCAAAGAAGAGAAAAGCTGGATTTTATACGATTGGGCAAATTCAGCTTTTGTAGTAACAATTGTTACAGCAGTTTTACCTATATATTTTAAAGATGTCGTTGCAAATGAACTACCATCTTCCCATTCAACAGCATATTGGGGTTATATAAATACGATTATAGCTCTAATAGTAGCTGCATCCTCCCCTATTTTAGGCTCCCTTGCCGACTATAAAGATAATAAGAAAAAATTCTTATTTTTCCTAGTTGTGATGGGAACATTGTCCTGCTCCCTATTATCTATAGTTGGTGAAGGGGATATTATACTGTGTTTAATTATATATATGTTTGCAGGGATTTCTTACTTTACCGCAAACATCTTCTACGATTCCCTTTTAGTAGATGTTACTGAAGAAAATAAAATGGACTGGATATCATCTAATGGATTTGCATGGGGTTATATAGGCAGTACAATTCCTTTTATCTTAAGTATTGCTATTATATTAAAACCTTCTTTAATAGGTCTAGCATCTAAAACAGCTGCCACAAGGGTATCCTTTATAATTACTGGATTATGGTGGTTTATATTTTCTATTCCAATATTTATTAATGTCAAACAAAAACATTTTGTAGAAAAATCCAGTCAAAACTTTAAAGGAAGTTTTAGAAGATTGTATAATACATTTTCAACAATTAAAAACAACACCAATATCTTTTTGTTCTTACTGGCTTATTTTTTCTATATTGACGGTGTAAGCACCATATTTAAAATGGCTTCAGTTTATGGAAGGGACATTGGCATAGAAAGTAATCAATTATTGCTGATATTATTAGTTACACAGTTTGCAGCATTTCCCTTTGCAATTCTCTTTGGAAAGCTAGCTGGTATATGGTCAACAAAAAAAATGCTTCTTGTTGGCATAGCTATATATTTTTTTATTAGTATATATGCATTTTTTATAAAAACAGTTTTTGATTATTGGATTTTAGCAATATTGGTGGCAACATGCCAGGGTGGAATACAAGCCCTTAGCCGTTCTATGTATTGTAAGATGATTCCTAAGGAAATGTCTTCCAGTTATTTTGGAATCTATAATATTATTGGTAAATTTTCAGCCATAATTGGTCCCCTAATGATAGGAGTTATTTCTCAACTAACTAAAAACTCTAGATATGGAATTATAAGTCTTGTTGTCTTATTTCTATTAGGATTTGTATTACTGAAAAAAGTTCAAATAAATTCTCAGAATTAAAATAAGAACTTTATGCTAGTGTTAACATAATTATATTATGTTAACACTCTTTGCTTTTTCTATAATCTTATTATAAATTTCAATTAAATATGGTTCATTTGAATACTGGTCCAGCCTATTTACTTCAACCCATCCAACATCGCTGGTCTCCTCTTGATTAATGACGAGCTCTTCCCTTTCATCTCCTATTAATATGTAGGATGTGTTCAAATGCAAATGGGAAGATACATATTCTCCCCTTTTAATATGTCCATATACAGGTATAATATCAATAGAAGCTAAATCATAAGTCAAAGGTACTATATCTAAAAGTCCGGTCTCCTCCTTTGCTTCCTTAAGAGCCACCTTGAGCATATCTGTATCACCATCTGCATGGCCTCCAGTCCATGTCCAAGTGTTATAGATATTATGATGAATCATAAGGATTTTATCTAAGGATTTATTTAAAATCAGTCCAGAGCTTGTCATATGGGCTATTTTATTTTCTCTGGTTAAAATATTTTCAATAAATTGGTCAATATAGCCTAATGTAATTTCTTTATCCTTTCTTTCTTGCTCATTAATTGGTTGATATTTTAATATTTCTTGTCTAAAATTCATTAAGCAATTCACTTCCCTTTTAATACTAATTTGATAATATGAGCAAATTGCATAATTACCTTTCCAAAAAACCAACTACTACATATTGTTTTGAAATTTCTCAAGCTATATCATATATATTATGTAATTTTGCCAAGTTAGAATTATGCAATTTCCTCAATATGAATATTATAACATATAAAATAACCCCAAGATTTTCTATATGTTATTCTTGGAGTTATTTTATAATTAAACTGATTATCTTTATTACTTTAATCCAGCTGATTTTTTAATTGAATTTTGATGATTTTTATCCTTTCTATTGTCCATATGCCTTGTACTATTTTTAAAATGAAGATCTACAACTCCATTCATACCGTTATTTTTGACCATATCAAGATTATAGCCTCTTCCATATCCCCCACTTCTTTTTGATAAAGTGGCTCCTTCTGGCTGATTATCTATTCCAGCATGGGGCATATTAGTCATGGAAGCTGCCAAAACCCTATTCCCTACGTATACCAATACTGGTCTTCTACTCCAACTGAAGCCTCCCCAGATGTCCTTCATAATATTTGTATCCTTCATTGTCAAACCTTCTACATCGGCATGGTTAGTACCATAGGTAACTTTAACATAGAATTTCTTTTTTGTTTGAAAATCTTGTACCAGTACATTATCTCCTCTATTAATTAGCTTTCCCTTAACTTGAGTCCACCAGTCTAAATATTCTCCAAAGCCTTTTCTTTGAACTACTCCCCTACTTACCTTTTGATTGGGATTATACTTTATCAGTCCCAGCTGCTCCATTTTTTTTAAGCTTGAAAGGCCTATAACTCCATCGGGATTCAATCCATATTTTTTTTGAAATTTTATAACTGCTTTTTCAGTTATTGTTCCAAAGTATGTAGTAAACTGATGATAATCATAAACTCCATCAAGTTTTAATGCCTTCTGTATAATAGGTATATCTTCATTACCCATACCTTTCTTGTAAATAGCTTGATTACTATTTAGAACGAGATTGGAATTTCCAATATCCTGGAATACGCCTATCTCTTTCATTTTATCAATTGTCGATTGCCCCACTATACCATCGGCTTGCAATTTATATTTCTTTTGAAACTCTATAACAGCTTCTTCTGTTATTGGCCCAAAATATGTAGTAAACTTTTTATAATCATATGTACCGTCCTGCTTTAATGAACTCTGAATTATTTTAACTTCTTCACAATTCATTCCTTTCTTATGTAATTGATGTTTACTGTTTGCAAATACCATTCCGCTAGGAATAGCCGCTAAAGATAAACTTAAAAACAATGCTATAGACTTTTTACCCAATTATAACCACCTTCCTTATTATATTAAAACCAATATTACTGAATCTAAAGTAATACAGTCTATTTAAAATTATACCAAAAAAATATAGAATTTGATAAAAGTAAAATATTCCATACTATAATAAAATAAAGATCTTTATTATAAAACAGTTTTACAAAAAATAAAAAAACCCGAAGATAATCTCTTCAGGTTTCAATACTCTAATTTATTTAATTAGATTACTGTAATGTTTGAAGCTTGAGGACCTTTAGCTCCTTCAACAACGTCAAAGGATACTTCTTGACCTTCTTCTAAAGTTTTGAATCCTTCTTTGTTAATTTGTGAGAAATGAGCAAAAACATCATTTCCTTCTTCTGTAGTAATGAATCCAAATCCTTTGTCTGCATTAAACCATTTTACTGTACCAGTCATATTTTCTTACCTCCGAAATTTTTATTCCTTTTATTCTATGTAAAAAATTATTAATACAACTCAAGGGCATAAACCCTTTCGCTTTGGTCATATACCATTTTATGAAATGACCTAGAATAAAAATTTCGAAATCTATACTTTAAGTTATTCCTATTTTTAGATTTTTCGAAAAATATTCTTCTGTAATAAATTATTTACCTATGAATAAAGGTTCTCTATAATCATATACTATTTACAGAATAAGTCAAGCGTTTTTTTCACTATTTATCAAAATATATTTTAATCAGTATATCTTTTTATTATGCTTAAAATCTGATATACTTAATTGAGCAAATTCCATAATTACCTTATGCAGCTTTAAAATCTTCAAAGACATACCCTAGCTATTATGCAATTTTGCTAAATCTTAATTATGAAGTTTCCTTAATAATTGAAATTGAGAGGTACATTGTTATGATAAAATTTAAAAAGCTAGATATTAGTGATGATATTGTGAAAGTCCTTAAAAATCATGGAATAAATAATCCAACTCCAATTCAACAACAAAGCATTCAGCTAATAAAAGACGGAAATGATGTTATAGCCGAGGCCCAAACCGGTACAGGGAAAACTCTTGCTTTTCTACTGCCTATGTTTGAAAATATGTCTAATGATATAAATACAATCCAAGGTCTTATTCTAACTCCTACAAGGGAGCTAGCTATACAAATAACCCAGGAAGCTGAAAAGTTAAAGCAAGCTAAAGATTTAAACGTCCTAGCCGCATATGGTGGACAAGATATTCAATCACAGCTTAAAAAATTGAAAGATAATATTCATCTAATAATCGCAACTCCAGGAAGATTATTAGATCATCTTCGTAGAAAAACAATCAATCTTGATAATTTGAAAACATTAGTTCTAGATGAAGCCGATCAAATGCTTCATATGGGCTTTAAAAATGAAGTTGAGTCCATTATAAAGCAAACCCCAAGGAATCGGCAAACCCTATGTTTTTCAGCAACAATGAACTCTCAGGTTAATAAACTGGCTTATAAGTTTATGAATAATCCAAGAATAGTAGCAATCCAAAAAGAAGAAGTTACTCTTAAAAATATCAAACAAACTTTAATAGAAACCACCGATAGAAGAAAACAGGATGATTTGTGTAGGGTTTTAGATGAGAACAATCCTTTTATGGCCATTATATTTTGTAGAACGAAAAGAAGGGTGGATAAACTTGAAGAAGTCCTCTATCAAAAAGGTTATAATTGTCAAAAATTACATGGCGGATTAACCCAAGCAAAACGAGAAAAAGTTATGAAGGCTTTTAAGAACTTAGAGTTTCAATACTTAATAGCCACCGATGTAGCCGCTAGAGGCTTGGATATTGGCGGAGTCACCCACATATACAACTATGATATCCCAGAAAATGCCAAAGACTATATTCATCGTATAGGTCGAACTGGAAGAGCTGGTGAAAAAGGATATGCATATCTATTTGTAGCTCCAAAGGATAAAAAGGTTTTAGATACTATAGAAAAAGATATTAAATTTAAGATTCCAAGAAAAACTTTAACAACTACAGGTGATAGTAGAGAAAAATTTAAATCAAATAATCGGTATCCTAAAAAAAAGCACTCAAAAAGAATAAATACTAGCTCTAAGAAGGCTTATAAATATCATAATAAAAAAAGATAATTACATTATATGTATGAGTTAAAATCTTTACTTAAGCCTCTATAAGTTTTTATGTAACTTAATACAACCTTTATACATATGATAATTTCAAGATAATTATATGTATATTAAGGAGGTTTTTAAATTGTTTAATGGATACAGATTTCAACAAAACAATATGCAATATCCAGTTCAAATGATATCATTGATAGACCCTTATGTAGTTGAGACATTAGAAAGTATTATAGGTAAGAGGGTTATTGTAGACACCGTTAGAGGTGTTGTTCAAGGAAATCTTATAGAAGTAAAACCCGATCATATTGTATTAAAAGAGCTTGAAGAAGATCAGCCAACTTTTGTTAGGATTCAACAGATAGTTTTTGTAATGCCAATTAAATAATATATTAGAACAACGAAAACCTTTGCTTTTATATTTCAAAGGTTTTCTAATATTTTTAAAACTTTAATATATTTGAATTATTTAATATTTACCAACATAATTCCACCCCACTGGAATTCCCCTCTCTCCAGGCTTCCAGTTCGCTGGTACTCCAAGCCCTGTTCTTCTGTTATACTGAAGCCCCTGAATGATTCTTAGAATTTCATTTATATTTCTTCCCACTGGTTGTGGATTAACTAAATAAGCCTGTATATTTCCATCAGGATCTATTATGAAAGCACCTCTATATGCAAAGCCTTCCTTTTCATTTAGAACACCATATTTTCTAGATACCTCTTGAGTTCTATCAGATAACAGTGGATAATTTATTTTTCTTGCAGATGGTGAAGTCTCCATGAAAATTTTATGGGAATATATGCTGTCGGTGCTAATAGCAAGGACCTCAGTATCAAGGGCCTTAAACTCACTATATAAATCAGCAACTGCTGCTAATTCTGTAGGTCATACAAATGTAAAATCTGATCCATAAAAAAATACTACTACCCACTTTCCTTGATAGTCTGACAATGAAACTTCTTTAGGTTCTCCATTAACTATACCACTTAGGGTAAATTCAGGTGCAGGTTCACCTATATTAAACCCTTTCTCACAATTCTTATCCTCTTGGTTAGGTGTGTTGCTTTGAGCCAAAATCTTTTTATTATAAGCTTCATAAGGATAATTGTTGTTAACAGCTCTTCTATACATATTATGATTCATTGGATACAAATATGGATTATACATTTTCAAATACCTCCTTATTTTCAATATATGTTACCTATTTTTTTTAGTTACAATACAATTTATAATCTTTTTAAATTGCAACATAATAAGAAAGTATTTAACAAACATTTTTTCTTAACCATATAAAAATTATTAATATACTAATACTATACCTATCATTAATAAATATTCCACTAATGACAGAATAAAAAAAGAAATAAACTTTTTGCTATTTAGTAAATCTTTTTCTACAAAAACTTGATACTTATGGTCGTAATAATATGAAAATTGTTTATAGTTATCATAATTTCACTATTACCTAGGAAATCATTTAATATATTTCCTATTTCTCTTTTCCTTTACATAGATATCGTAACATAATTTAAAAAGATGAACAAATAATAGGCAAGTTACTTTACATTTTTCAGTAAATACTCTTCCTTTTCATAATTAATAATTAAATTAGTACTTATACTTATAATTCCTTCTAGAGAATATCCCTTAAAAAGCTTTTTCATATTCTTTTCCATCAATTTTATGAGGTTGGGATTTTCTATTAAATGATTTATTTCTTCATTTATGGACTGGGTATTATAGCTAATTATAGCTGCACCAGCTTCAGCTAAAAATTCAGCATTTTCTTCTTCTTGTCCTGGAAGCATATTTGGAATTATCATTGGTATATTGGAAGCAATAGCTTCAGCTACTGTTAATCCCCCTGGCTTTGATATAAGGATATCAGACCTGTGCATAAGTCTAGGGATATCATTTGTAAATCCATATAAGAGAATTTCCTTATTACCTGCTTTATGTAGAAAATTTCTTTTTATATTATCCATTAAATCTTTATTTTTCCCACATACAGTAATTATTCTCAATCTATTTTTACAATCTATCAGCTGTTTTAAAATCTGCTCTATTGAACTGCATCCTATACTTCCCCCCATAAGTAATATTGTAAAAACATCGTTACTATATCTTTTATTTTTCCTTTGAATTAAAAATTCTTGCTTTATTGGAATACCATAGGGATATATCTTTTCACTTCTTACCCCTCTATTCATCATATCTTTTTTAGTATATTCACTTGCTGTTATATATGCATCTACATATCTATTTATATGAAAACTATGGGCTTTAAAATCAGTAATTATAGAAATGAATGGTATCTTTAAATACCTCTTTCTCTTTAAATTACAAATAATAGGTACAACAAAGGCATGGGTTCCAATAATTAAATCAGGATCTTCTTTTATTATCCTATTGTAAATTCTTTTTTGAAAAATTTTCATCCCATAGTTCGATATTTTAGAATTAACTCCTTCATTATTACAATATATATATAGACCTTTATATATATATGGCAACTTGATACATAAAAGGTCATTTCCTCTTATTATTGCTTTTTCAATAATTTTGCCTGCTACCTTTAAAAAATCTATTATTACAACTTTATAACCATGGGCCTTATATACATGTTCAAGAGATTTTGCTGCCTGGTTATGTCCTCCTCCAACAGATGCTGTTAATATCATGACTTTTTTCATTCATTTCATTCCTCCATTTTATTTAAACCAAATTTCAATTATGTCCTACAGCAATATATTTAAAAGCCCTGTCTTCTACTATTTTTCTTTCATATATATTTCTCAAATTAAAAAAGTACGGTTTCTTGATGTTTTTCACAATTCTATCTAAATCCAAATGTCTAAATTGATTCCATTCTGTAATTATAATAAGTGCACTGGCATTTTTTACTGGTTCATATATTGGTAGTATTCCTTTTTTTTAGATTTTCTATTTTATCTTTATCAATATCTACACAAATTACTTTTAATCCAAAATCCGATAGGCATATTCCCGTCACTAGACCTACATATCCTGTACCAATTATACCTATTCGCGTCATGTTATTTTCCCCTTTAGTAACTATCCTTTAACCCAGACTATTTAAAGACATATTTCCATATATAAAATAATTTTTATCAAGATTAATATTTAATAATTCTTCAATATTATCATAAACTTTTTTGCCAATAAGCATATGAGTATTTATCAACATGTTTTCATCTCCTTAGAAAGTCTAAAATCAAAAACCGAATTTGTTAATTTTCAAGCAGTTCTCTTTTTAATATTCCTAATATGCTCTATAATCATTCTATATTTACTGAATAAGTAGGAATATATATTATCCCAGCTTTTGTTAGTCGTATATGTTCTAGCATTTTCCCTTAAGGGTAAAACAATTGAAAATACCAATGATCCAAAATAGGTTATGATATTCATAAAAGCATCTAAAAATCTACAATGTATTTTTTTATTAAGTAATATATTGAAACATCATTTCTAATTAAATAGCTGTATAATAAACTCACGATTATTCACCTCCTTTTCTTCAATTATATTGATAGTTTGTTAAGCAATCGTTATATTTTAGTTATAAGAATGTGAAAAAGCACTCCCCTTAACTGGAGAATGCTTTAATCTATATATTATGAATATTCAAATCACTTAATTTTCTTAATAAACACTACTTTAAGGTAGTTTCCCTCCTTGAAGGTCTCAATAGTTCCGAAATCCTTAGGAAGTGAAAATTCCTCCATTAGTTTGTATTTACCCTCCATTTCTTTGAAAGCAGTATCAATAAAGCCTTTAAACTTATTCATACCAAATGAGCTGCAATTAGTTGAGGCTACAATTATACCTTTATCTTCTGTTATGGCTATAGCTTCCTTAAGAAGATTTTTATAATCCTTTGCTGCACTGAATTTATACTTTTTTGACTTAGCAAAACTAGGAGGATCCAGTATAACCATATCAAACTTTATATTTTTCTTTACTGCATACTTAAAATAGTTAAACACATCTTCAACAACTATATCATGGGCTTCATAATCAATCCCGTTTATGCTAAACTGCTCTATAGTCTTTGGAAGGCTTCTATTTGCAAGATCAACGCTGGTGGTTTTCTTTGCTCCTCCCAGGGCTGCAAAAATCGAGAAGGCACCTGTATAGGAAAATGTGTTTAAGACTGTCTTTCCTTTAGAATACTTATCTCTAATAGCTTTTCTTACATTCCTCTGATCCAAAAATACTCCTACCATAGCCCCTTCATTTAAGTATACCGCAAATTTAACTCCATTTTCCTTCACTATAATAGGAAACTTACCTCTCTCTCCTAGTACAAATCCATCTTCATCTATATATTTACCTTCTGTGTTAAATCTCTTTTTTTGATATATAGCTTTAAATTCAATTAGTTTTTTTAATGAATTTATAATATAATCTCTAAAAGTATAAATACCTTCACTATACCAATTTATTAAATAATAGCCATCAAAATAATCAATGGTTACACCACCTACTCCATCACCTTCTCCATTAAAAACTCTAAAGACAGTTGTCTGAGGATTATTGTAAAAGGCTGCTCTTTTGTTTAAAGCAGAAATTATTTTCTTTTCAAAAAATTTTCTATCTATTTTTGTCTTCTCTTTTCTACTGAGAACCCATCCATACCCCTTATTTTGCTTTCCGTAATATCCCCTTGCAATGAATTGATTTTTTTCATCTACTAATTTAACTATAGTTCCTTCTTTGTGAAGATCATCAATATTTATAATAGCTTCTTTAAAAATTAGAGGATATCCATTTTTGTATTTGTTAACATGCTTTGACTTGATTTTTAAATTGATTTCCCTATTCATATTTTTCATCCCATCTATTTTTTATATATTTCCTTTGTAAACTCTTTTCCATTATCATATTTTACTTCTAAAACCAATCTATCAAATTCTTTGCCATCATCAAGTTTAATATTGTAGATTTTTTCCTTTAAATGGGATTCTTCTCTGTAGCTCAAATCCTCATTTAAAACTAATTTACCATCTTTAAAGGCCTTTAATCTAGGGGTATTTATTTTTGTTACAAGATCTGAAGTATTATTCCATCTTAAAGAAACATTATATATATTGTTCTCAGTAATATCTATATTTGCAGCTAAAAAACCATATACTCTATCCACAAGATGGTCTAAGTTAAAGTTATAAAACTCACTGGATTTTATTTTATCCTTATTTTCCACGCTAATATAATATTCAAGGCCGGATTTTCTAACAGCAGCCTGTGAAGTTTGGGAAACCGAAGCTGAGTTACTGGAAGAGTTGCTTCTATTTATTCCTATTGACCACTGGGGTTCTATTCTAGAGCTTAAGTTTATGGAAAAATCAGCTTTAAAATAGCCATTCCCCTTATCAACAGCTTCTATTTTGTCAATTTCTCCACCTTCTCTTTTATAATTAAAATAAACCTTAGAATCCTTATCATACTCCTTTATCTGCCAATTAGCCTTAAAATATAATTTATCTTCCTTTAATTCCTTTAATTCAAATTCTGCCGGGATTACCCATCTTTCCATTTGCTTTATTTGATTAAAAGCACTATCAATTTGATTTGGAATTGAATCGACCGATGATACTAATCTGCTGTTCTCTGATATTAATGAATTTATTCTATCATTAATTGTATTAAGCTTTGTAAAAATAATTAAGTTTAGACCCAAGCTGACTATAGTTATTAATATTAATAATTTGTTTGAATATTTCACCCTAAATCCCCCTTACAATCTATTTTACAAACATAATTATATCAAAAATAAATTGTTTTGAGTATTTTAGTTTTATTATTTCCCCTCTAATATTGATATAATTAATAATATAAATTATTATTTAAAGGGGGAAAAAGCTTTGAAACTACATATTTTAATGGACAATTATGTGACATACCGTAAACTGCTAGCTGAACATGGTCTTTCATTTTTTATTGAAGCTAATAATAAAAAAATTGTTTTTGATACAGGACAAAGTAATGCCTTTATAAATAATGCTAAGGCATTAGGCTTAAATTTATCTGAAGTAGAAAACATAATATTAAGTCATGGTCATTACGATCATAGTGGAGGTTTAGAGGATTTAACTAAACTAAATAAGAAAGCTAGGATATATATGCACCCTTGTGTCCTTAAGAAAAAGTTTAGTTTAAATAAAGGCATATTAAAAGATGCTGGTATTCCCTTTGAATTTAAAGATATAGGGTTAAGTGAGGAAAGAATAAAATTTAATACTGGGCCTTTAAATATTTACGATAATATATTAATATCTGGTGAAATAGAAAAAAATAATGATTTTGAGACTATCCCTAAAAATCTCATAATAAAGGAAAATGGCGAATTAAAACAAGATAATATGATTGATGAACAATTTTTAATAGTCCGTGAAAAAAGAGGTATTATCATTGTACTAGGATGCAGCCACCCGGGAGTTGTAAATTGCATAGAATATGCTTCTACCCTAATACCAGAGAAAAAGATATTAGCAGTTATAGGAGGCATGCATTTGAAAAATGCTTCTGAAGAAAGGATAAATAAAACAATTGAATATTTTAAATCTAAGGATATTGAAAAAATAATTCCTTTACACTGCACAGGCTTTGAAGCTATAAGCAAATTTAAAAGAGTTTTTAAAGATAAATGTATTATTGGATCTGTAGGTAAATTGTTAGAAATTATATAGAAAAGGATATAATAACTTAAGGTAATTATGCAATTTACTCACTTAAGGGAATCTACCCCTTTTGGGAAAAAATTTCATTTGAGCAATTGCATAATTACCACATAAAAAACTCCCTACTACATATAGATTTAAAATTGATATAAGTTGTATAGATATTCCAGTAAAACAGTTAATTTATACATCTCAAAAATCCTTAGAAACACTGGATATTTTAATATGTATAAATTAAGTTTTACTATGGGAAATCTATATTATAAGCAGTGCATTTTCTCCTCAGCCTTGTTCCATGGAACTACATAGCCTTTCCCCTTAGAACAAAATATAGAAGATGAGCTGTACTCTATATCTGCATTTTTGTCGTAGTTTATTTCTTCTGTAACTTCATCTTCATTATGACATATATCATAACCCCCAAAATAAAGATTTATCATTCCCCTGCCACTGGTAAAAGCCACTAGCTCTTTTGGATAATTCATAAAAGTTGCAACTGGGGCCCTGCCCTTTATAGTTACTTTCCTATCTTTAGATTCAGGATTTTTAAAGGTTCCACTACATTTTTGTATATCCGATAAAACTCTTCCCATATAATCTAAATCCACTTTTATCTTAAAATCATAATATGGTTCCAAAAGTATATTATCAGCCTTTTCAAGTCCCTGTCTTAAAGCTCTATAAGTGGCTTGTCTAAAATCTCCTCCACTAGTATGCTTATTATGTGCTCTTCCTGTCAGTAAAGAAATTTTTACATCTGTTAAAGGACTTCCTGCAAGTATACCTTTATGCTCCCTTTCATAAATATGATATCTTACAAGATTTTGATTCCCACTGGTCAGATGATCTACATGACATAGATTTTCAAATCTTAAACCACTATTTCTTTCTGCAGGTTCTATTTTAAGATGCACTTCTGCATAATGTCCAAGTGGCTCAAAATGTCCATATCCAATCACTTTATTTTTTATAGTTTCTTTATATAAAATATTAGGCCTTCCAAATTCCACAGAAAAGCCAAATCTATCTTTCACTATTTTTTCTAGTATTTCCAATTGTATAGGTCCCATTACATGAATATGAATCTCCTGTAGCTTTTCTTCCCAGGTAACCTTTAAAGAAGGGTCTTCTTTATCTAATATTTTAAAAGCCTTTACTACTTCCTTTATATTTAATGAGGAATCGAATATCACTTTAGATTTCAAAGTAGGTACTATATTATATTGTATTTCTTTACTCATATTTCCCAGTCCCTGTCCAGCAAAGGTTTTTGACAGTCCCATAACTGCTATTAATTGTCCGGCACCAGCACTGTCTACTGTTTTGTATTTTACTCCATTATATATTCTTATTTGGCTTATCTTTTCACTAATTTCTTCTTCATTATATGTATATCTTATTTCGTCCCTAACCTTTATACTTCCACTTAATATTTTCATATAGGTTATTTTAGTACCGCTATTTTCATGGCCTATCTTGTATATTCTGGCTTTAAATTCTCCATCCATATATTCAGTTTCTGTTAGACAATTAATACTATCCAAAAACTCAGATACACCTTTATCCTGAAGTGCAGATCCACTTGAACACATATATATAAGATTTTTCTTAATCATTTTCTTCATACGGTCTGTCCACAAATCTTTATTATATTTATCTTCCATGTATAGCTCTAAAAGCTCCTCGTCTCTTTCAGCTATGAATTCTATTATTTCCTCATCTAATCCATCATCTAAAAAGCCTTGAATATAACATATATCTGGGGTTAAATCGATTTTTATCTCTTCCAGTACTCTCTCAACATTCGCTCCTACTCTATCGGTTTTGTTTATAAAGAAAAAAGTTGGAACTTTATGTTTTCTAAGGAGCTGCCATACAGTTTCGGTATGACCCTGTATACCTTCTACAGCACTAATTATTATTATGGCATAATCCATGACCATTATAGATCTTTCCATCTCTGGTGAAAAGTCCACATGTCCAGGAGTATCTATTAAATAATAGGTTGACCCTTTGTATTCTATAACGGCCTGATCTGAAAATATTGTTATTCCCCTTTCTTTTTCTATTTCATGAGTATCTAAATAGGAATTTTTATGGTCTACTCTTCCCCTATTTCTAACAGTTTTTGTATGATAAAGTAAGTCTTCTGAAAATGTAGTTTTACCTGCATCTACATGGGCTAATACTCCAATTGTTTTATTCATTTTCACACCTCAATTTACATTTTATAAATTGATTATATCAAAAACACATTTTCTTGAGAAATAGTACAAAGAAAGTTCTTCTTTTCCTATTTTCTATAAATTTTATTAAATTTCAAAGTATAACAAGATACATAGGGATTACATATATAGATATTCCAGTAAAACAGTTAATTTATATATATCAAAAATCCTTAGAAACACTGGATATTTTGATACGTATAAATTAAGTTTTACTATGGGAAATCTATATATGTAACCAAATTAAAAGGTGAATTTATACATATGAAAATTATAGCATAATTTCTCTACAATACCTTTTTTTACTTTATTTAGTTTAGATTAAGTTATATAATTAAATTGTAGTATAGATTAAATATATATTATTTGAAAGGAGTGTTTTTATGAATTTCTTCAAAAAGGCAACTGGAATGATTGTTTTAACACTTTTATTGGTAACAAGTCTATTTCTTAATCCTGCATTAGTTAATGCAGAGGAAACAGAGGAAACTACAATCACTATCTTAGGCACTACCGATATACATGGTAGAATTTATCCCCATGATTATGCCACAGATAGTGAAGATGACGATGCTGGCTTTGCAAAGATTTATACCCTTGTAAACCAGGAAAGAGAAAAAAATCCAAACACTATTCTTATTGACTGTGGAGATGTGATTCAAGATAACAGTGCAGAACTTTTTAATGACATGGATGTACATCCAATGGTACAAGCTATGAATACTATGAAATATGACACATGGACCCTAGGTAACCATGAATTCAATTTTCAAAAATCCTTTCTTGAAAAAAATATTAATGCCTTCAACAATACAGTATTAGCAGCAAATATTTATAAAGAAGATGGAACAAGATTTGTAGATCCCTATACCATTATTGAAAAAGATGGAGTAAGAGTAGCTATTGTAGGCTTAATTCCTCCCCATATCCCAACTTGGGAAGCAAGCTCTCCAGAACATTTTGAGGGATTGAACTTTAGCGATCCTTTAGAAGAATCTAAAAAAGTTATTAAAGAGCTAGAGGGAAAATATGATATTCTAATAGGAGCCCTCCACTTAGGTAAAGATGCAGAATACGGCTCTACTGGTGGAATGGATATAGCCCAGGAATGTCCTGAGTTTGATGTGCTTTTCCTAGGTCATGCCCATGCCACTCTAAATGAAGAAATTAATGGGGTTAAGATTATAGAGCCTGGTTCATACGGATGGGCTTTGGCAAAGGCTGATATTAGGCTTGTGAAAAATGAAGAAAATTGGGAAGTCGCAAGTATTGATACGGCAAACTTAGAAACTAAAGATCTCTCTCCTAGTCAAGAAATATTAGATAAGTTTGAATATGTACATACTGAATCTGTTGCCGATGCCAATAAGATTGTTGGTGAAATAACTAAGGATTTCATAGAAAGACCGGATTATATAACAGGAGATGATGAAATTACTACTATACCAACTTCCCAAATACAGGATACAGCAGTAATTGATTTAATCAACGAAGTTCAAACCTTTTATGCAAAATCAGATATAAGTTCTGCTGCCCTTTTCAACTTTGGTTCTAATTTGAAGCAAGGGGATTTTAAGAAAAAAGATGTTGCATTTATTTACAAATATGCAAATACTTTAAATGGTGTTAATATAACCGGGGAAAATCTTAAAAAATACATGGAATGGTCAGTAAGCTATTATAATACATACAAAGATGGAGATGTAACAGTAAGCTTTAACCCAGAAATTCGTGGTTATAATTATGATATGTTCTCTGGTATGACCTATGACATCGATATTTCTGAAGAAGCCGGTAATCGTATTAAAAATCTTTTAATTTCAGGGGAGCCCCTTGATGAAACTAAAGTTTATAAATTGGCTCTAAATAATTACAGACTTGGAACCCTTCTCAACAATGGATGGGTAACTAATGAAGATAAGTATTATGATTCATATGAAGAGTTACAAGATTCCGGTAGAATTAGAGATTTGATAATCAAATATGTTCAGGAAGAAAAAGGTGGGAAAATAGAACCTAAGGTAGATAATAACTGGAAAATAATTGGGACTGATTTTGACAAGGAAAAGCAGGAAATAGTATTTGAGAAAGTAAGAAATGGAGAAATAGAAATTCCTACTTCTGAAGATGGAAGAACCTTAAATGTTGTTGCATTAAATTACGATGAATTGATGGCTGAAGGTAAGTTGGAAGCTCCTGATTCATCTTCTGACAAGGAGACTACTGATCTATCTCCTGCCGAGGAAATTACTAAACAATCTACAGTTAGTGAGGCTGTTGAAAGTGAAACTACAACCTATACTGTTAAGTCTGGAGATGTACTTTGGAAGATAGCAGAGAAATTCAATACAACCTGGAAAAAATTAGCTGATTTAAATAATTTAAAGAACCCTAACTTAATAATTACCGGACAAAACCTGATTGTTCCCGCAAATTAAATCAAAAATTTTTTATAGGTATATTTTAAGCAGGTAAAAGAGATTCTTCCCTTTTACCTGCTCTTTATTTTAATATATATTGAAATAAAATATCAAATTATAAAAAAAGACACCTTTGAAAAAATGAAGGATTGGTCAAATTTTTTCAGCTTACCTTTTTTGGTGTTGACTATGGATATGGGTTAATGAGTTTTAAAACTATTCCATTTTTAATGCCATCTAAATATAATGTTTCGGGAAATGCTGGTTCCTAAATTTTTATAGACAAAAACTATAGTCATAAAACTGACTATAGTTATAATACATATTCTCTAATTCAAAACTCTTTCTATATAATCTCTTCCTTTTTCCTTTGCCATATAGAGATTTTTATCAGCTTTTCTGATAAATTCAATCTTTGAATCATCCTTTGATACAATTAATGTATTAATTCCAAAGCTTATTGTCACATAATCACTGACCAAAGAAAACTCATGGGGAATTTTTAAGGATTTAATATTTTTTCTAATTCTTTTCGCCATTAAAGTTGCCGTCTGGGAATCTGTATCAGAAAATAATGCAATAAATTCTTCTCCTCCATAGCGTGCAACGATATCTGTTTCATTTCTTATACTTGCTTCTATTGTTTTTGCAATTTTTTTCAAGCATTTATCCCCTTCAAGATGTCCATAATTGTCATTAAAGTTCTTAAAATAATCTACATCCATCATAATTATAGAAATAGGTATTTTTTCTCTTAATGACCTTTCCCACGCATATTGTAATAGTTCATCAAAATACCTTCTATTGCCCAGTCCTGTAAGTGGATCAATTTTCGATATTTGAGATAATTTTCTATTTACAATCTCAAGTTCTTGAGTTCTTATTTTTATCTTTGTCTCCAGATCCTCATTTAATTCCTGTATTTCCTTATACATATCTTCATTCTCCTTTGATAGTCTTGCAATCTCATCAAAGGAATCATTAAATCTCAATGCTAAAAATATAGCTTGAAATAAAACAAATAGTACTATACCCACCGATAGTAATTCCGGTGTATTAATTAAACCCAGCTCTCTAAATATATCATTTATTGCAGTTATTAAAACGGCTGTACTTCCTGTCATCATTGTATATATTCTTCTTGTATTCTTAATGAGCTTATTGACTGCAATTATATAAATTATATAAATAGCACTGGCCACAATTAACCAATTTCCATATTCAAAAATCCAGTCATAAACCTTCACTGTATATAGCATAATTAGAGATAAGAATAAAAAAACTGTATATTTTAAAATTTTAACAACTTTATCAAGCTTAGGAGATTTTAAAACCTCATTTATATAAAGTGTTAATAGAGGTAAAAGTATAAAAACTGGTAAATATCCCAACTTCATCATTACCTCAGCAGAAAAATTCGGTAATAATCTTATTAATATTCTTTCACTCACGATAGTCTCCCTGATAGCAACTAATAAGGCTATTACCGACAAATATAATACTGCTGAATCTCTTTTCTTCATGAAATAAATCACAAAACAGTAAACTGCAACTAATAGTAAAAATCCAATTAATATGCTTTCTTTAACTATATTTAAATATGTCTTATGTAGAATTTGATCTGCTGTTCCAAATAAAATTTCATTCAATACTATTCGCCTATGATGAAAATTTGCTATTTGAACCACTATTTCAACATCTTCCCCTTGGCTTTCAAACAAAACCTCCCTAGGTATATATTGAGGCTTATATGTCCTCCTATCCCTTCCTACCTCTCCAGAAGAAGAAAGGGGAACCCCATTTACCCATATTTTATTTGCCGATGCAAAATATTTGAATTTCAGCCCATAAACTTTGTCAATATCACTTATCTTCATGTTCAATCTCAATGTGGCATATCCATTTCCAGCCCCTAAATTACTTTTTGTACATATTTGGGTCAAGTCCGTCGGAATATTTATAAAGCTCTTTTGATAATTACCTTTTTTAAAATCTTTAGGCTCTAGAAGCCTATTACAATAGAATTCCCATTCTCCATTTAAAGGCAATATCTTACCCTCATCAAAATCCCAGCTGGAAGCATCTATATATCCATTTTTAGCTGTTATTTCGTCTGATTTAATTAATGCAAATGCATTAATCCATGGCATTAACATTACAAATATAATTATAAACATTATATTAAATTTATTGCGATTTTTAAAGTTCATGATAGATACCTCTATTCAATATATTGATTTTCCACATATTCTAGGTATATTTTCAATTATATAGTACCTATCATCTATTGTAACTTTATTCTATAATTGTATCAATCCCTTTAATTGTTAATCTATACTAATATTTTCAATTTTTTTTAAAAGAGAGCTTTTTCAGTTCTTATAGGTTAATAAATTAATCTGTTGTGCTAGTAATTTAAAATCATTCTTCATCAATTTCTTTCTTCATTTCATATAGAAGATTTTTATACCATTTAAGGGAATATCTATAGGAATTCAATCCATATTCAAGGGTTTTTATTTGATATTTAGCTATTTCTTCATATTCAATAGGTATTTTTATAGCATCAATATCTTTTTCTACATTTTCCAATTCCTTACCATATGCTTTAATTGCTTCAATACTTTTTTTAATTATAATGATTCTATCCTGTTTATCTTTAATTAGTCCCAGAAAAAACAATTTTGATAATATTGCAGTTTCCAATTTATTCTTTTGTATATCCTCCATCATCCATTTATAAAATCTCTCTTTTCCAATATCTAAAATTGAATATACCTTTTTATTCCTACCCTTTGAAACAGTTTCATAATAGGTTATTAATTTTTTTTCTAGCAATTTTTTTACTGCCCTTTGTAAACTTCCATAGCTTGCGCTATAAAATAAAGATATTCCCTTTTTAAAAGTACTATTCATTTCATAAATAGTCATAGGTTTTATCATCAGCAATCCTAGTACAACGTATTCCATATAGTTCTCCTTCCCTGATGTGTTTAATCATTTTCTTTAAAAATATTTACTTCTCTCCATTTTTAAGAATCTTTACATGCTCTAATAACATATTGTCATACATATTCTCATGGACTTTTTTTCTAAATCCTTTAATTCCCATGAGAAATCTAAATATTGTTACCTTAACCATTAATAATACATCCTTTAAACTTGTTCTGTATAAATAGCCATTCTCCTTATAGTATTTATAGTCTGCAACAAAAATAGCACTCAAGCCTTTAGAAACACCTTCATTAAAGATACTCTGTCCACCTACTCCTAGAAAATTAGGATTTGGTACATAATTCTCCTCACTATATTTTATACTTAACTTAGCTATTGATTCAAGCTCCTTATCTAGTATCTCACTATCGCCACTCTCATCGCTTACAAAACCTACAAGATTTCCATCCATACTTCCACCTTCAAGGATTTGTTTTAGATTCTTCTCTTCACTTAAGCTCCCCGATATAATGTAGGCAAATTGCTTCCCCTTTAATACAGGAATATGATTATAGGTAAAGCTCCTTTCTGTATAAAGTTGAAATAAAGAAGATAAATATCTGTCCTTTATAGTTGATGCATATATTATAATATCTGCTTTTTCTATAATATAGTCTAAAAAACTACGAAACCCATCCTTGTAAATACATGTATTATCATATCCACACCTACAGCAGCCAATGCAATGTCCTTTGATATCTATATCATTTAAGTTTAAAACTTCTACACTACCCTGTATACAGCTCTTATATTTGTTTATCATTCTATTTATATTAGTATCATTTTCTTTTACATCTGTTATTATAATTGTTCTTTTTTTTGTTTTAACCTTATATCCATCAATACCTGGAGTATATTTAAAGAGATGCTTTGAAAGTTGTTTATACTCTTTGCTTATTTTTATATTATTAGTAATACTATAGGCAAAGATATCTAAAAATCCTTGCAGTTCTTCTCTTTGATTTTTCTTTAGCAAATCATTCATATCATGGGATAAGTACTTTATATAGTTCATATTCAAATCATCACATATACCATGGATATAATTCTGTGCAGTATGATCATAAAAATGAATTGATGTTGAAAAGGCTGTGGTATATCTTCCTTCAAAATACTTCTCTAATCCACATTCAAATATCAGCTCAATGAATTTTTTGTAGTTGGAAGGTATGAAAGCACAGTATACGGGAAATGACCATATAACACCATCTGAATTACTGATTTTTTCACATAATTTTATCATCTCATTTACATCTTTTTGATATTTTTTAATTTCCCTTGTAATGTGGACATACTCAAATTCATGGTTTTTATTATGCATTTCCAAATATTTAATTGACTGCAAAGTAACACTTTTTTCTGATTTCGGACTACCATTTAATATTATAAATTTCATATTTTCCTCCTTCTTTTATATATTTTAAAACCCTATTTACGGCAAAACATATTACTATTATATATATTACTAATAGTAATATGTTATTCCCAATTTGTCAATTATAAATTTTACACTCAAGGAATAAATTTTTCTATTTATAATATAATGAGGGTTTAGAATACAATTTAACAGTTTAGAAGTAACCTTTTCATCCAATATATAGTATCAATAATGTAATATTTTTTTAGTTTAAATCTGATATAATTAATAATGAATATATACATTGCTAATATCAATATAAACAATATTTTTTAAAATATATCTTAGAGAAGGAGGCAATATTCATGAAAAAAAATCTGTTACTTATTTTAACAATTATTATTTTACTGGGAATACCAAAAGAAACTTTGGCTCAAGAAAATGATACTTATATTATGCATCTTCCAAGTTTTAACATAAGTATAATGGGGAATGAAGTTGATAATTTGCACAATAGAAATCCTATCTTAGTTTACAATGGGATAACATATATACCAGTAACCGATACATACGGTAAAGCATTATCTTTTGAAGGCAATTGGTCACAAAGAGGTCTTACAATAAATGCATCTAAAGAGCCAGGACAATTTATTCAGGATAAATCTGTAATTAATGATATAAACCAAAAATATCATGCTGTTAAACCTAGCTTTAATGTATATCTCAATGAAATGACTATTAATAATAAAATTTCTAACTATCCTATATTGGTCCATAAAGATATAACCTATTTTCCCCTTGTTGAAGAATACTTAAATAAGGGTTTAAACATATCTGTGAAATGGACTGAAGACTATGGGCTTATTATTAGTTCAAAGGCTAATAAAGAAGAAGTAGATAATGCTAAAAATCAAGATATAAACCTAAATAAAATACTTGAAAAATCTATTAGAGACAAACTGGAAAAGCCCAGCGGTGCAATAACAAAGTCAGATTTATTGTCCATAAAATCTTTGAATTTATCAACACAAACCCTTAATAATTTAAGTGGAATTGAATATTTAGCAAATATCGAAGAGCTTTATATAGATGATAATAATTTAGTAGAAATACAAAGTCTTGCATCATTGACTAAATTGAAAGTTCTTCATCTTCAAAGAAACTCCATAGAAAATATCACTCCATTAAAGGGTTTAATAAATTTGAAGGAATTATCTTTAAATGGTAATAAAATTTCGTCACTAGAACCCTTAAGGGGATTAACAAATCTTGAAAAACTATATTTTACTGATAACAATATTACAGACATAAGCCCCCTTAAAAACCTAGTGAATTTAAAAAGCCTTTATATGAAGCATGGTAATAATATAATAAACTTTAGTCCTATAGCTAATTATTATAATAATCTTACAGATAGCGACCTGGTTCTAAATGAAGAAGAGCTTCAAGCAGTGCTAAATAGTATACAAAGCCCCTATCTTAATATATCTGAGCTCATTGAAGAAGCAGGACAAAGAAAGGTAATAAATAACTTTAAACTTAACGGCTTCTATGCCATAGCTTCAAATGATCAGTATAATAGCTTTAAAAAGGATAATAGTATAAAGATTTTTGATTCTATATCCTTTGGGTGGGCCTTGATTGATTATGACCCTGATACGAATAAATCCTTTATCAATATCAGCAGCTCAACAAATGAGTTTCGTATTCCTGAGGGCTATAATGATATATCAGACTATATGAAAATAAATAAAATAGATACTAATATTAACATCTATGCATCCAAAAATTATGAAGCTATATTTTCAAATTCTGATGAATTGATAAATCAAATAGTAAAGATACTAAGGGGAAAAAATAAGCAATATAAGAACTTAAGCTTTAATGGTGTAGTAATAGATTTTGAAGAGCTTCCTGCTATCCATAAGGAAAATTATATAGTGTTTCTAAAAAAACTTGATAATAAACTCACTAAATATAATAAAAACTTAATTGTTGCAGTTTCTCCATCAAATTCCTATGATTTTGGAAAAATATCAGAGATTGCCGACAATATAATTCTTATGCTCCATGATTATGATATTAAAAACAGTGCTGGCCTATCAGTCACAAATAACAAAATAGATAATCCTAATACCCCTATTGAAAAAATAAAGGGTGACCTTATAAATATATTGAATCAAATTGACAGAGATAAGTATATGTCCAAGCTTTACCTTCAAATTAACTTTTCAATAAGTCAATGGAAGGTTGGCGATAATGCAATATTAAATCAAACACCCTATACACCAAAGTATGATAATTTAGTTGAGAGGATATATAAAGAGATTGAGTCTGGTAAAAATATTGATGATATAATAGGATATGATCATATGTATCAAAATCCCTATATAATCTATACCGAAAACGGTGTAACCAATTCAATTTGGTATGAAGATACTAGAAGTGTATCAGCTAAGATTAAGCTTGCCAAGGAACTAGGACTAGGTGGTATATCACTGTGGAGAATTGGAAATATCCCTAATTATAGTTCAAATATATATTTAGATACATGGGATTATATAAAAAGAATTAATGATTAGACTAAAGGACCGTTTTAATATAATACGGTCCTTTCTCAATAATATTGTTTATTACCTTAACTTGTATTTTAAATCAATATAATATCATCCCCTATATCTGCTTCTGAATAGAAAATATAAATATAGTAAAGCTATACCAGCAACTAAATATGATAGTACTGGAGGAACATTAATCCTAAACACTAATTGGCTGAAGAAGCAGCAGCAACAGAAACAGTCATTCCAGCTATTAAGGCAGAGGTTTGAGCAGCAATCAAGGTCTCTATAGATATGTTGATTGTGGTATCAATTAAGCTATTTGTCTTTTCTTTTTCCTTTATGTACTTTTCACTAACCATAGCCGATGCCAAAAGTACATTCATCCCCTTACCAAGCCATTTATATTTTTTTAAACTATTTAAATACCTAGATAACTCAATTAAATCTCCAGCAACAATACCATTATTATCCTCCAATAAAGATATCAATCCCAGGGCTGCATAATAATTAGAATATATTTTTAATCTATTTTCCCTCAGCTTATCATATAATCTCTTACATCTTTTCACCGTGACTTCTACCTCTTCGTTGCTAAAGGATAAGATATGGGAAAGAAGCTGCAGTCCATTTCCTTTACTAAATCCTTCCTGGTTTAACTTTGTATAGTATTCTTCTATAGTATTTACAGATCTATCAAAACCTGCAATCAGTATGCTTAAAGGATAATCATCTCCACTTGTTAGCCAAGGATGATTTTTTCTCATTTCCCTATAAATTTCATAGGCTTTGGTTATTCTACTATCAATTAGGCTATCCTCACAAGTTAATAATAAAGTATAGTTAGCAATGGCTAGATACTGACTGTTTTTAAATCCAGCTTTTCTCAGTTTTTTATCGTATTCAAGCATCTTCATGAATTTTTCTTCCGGATTATTAAATTCACTACATAAAAGCATTGCCAATATGAACATAGGATTACCCCTATAACACGAAAACATACCTGTATTTTCTTTTATTACCTTTATAACATTATCAATTCTTCCCTTGTCAAATTCTTTCTTTTTCTGCATATATATCAGGGCAGCAAAATGCTTTGATAAATTATGCTGCCATCTAAATTCCTCATTTATTGTTAAAAACATTTCCAGCATTTGATCTGCTTTTTCTTTTAATGGTATACTCATATTTTCTCTCCTTAATATATAGATTTCCCATAGCAAAATTCAATTTATGAATATCAAAATATACAGAGCTTTTAGGGATTTTTGATGTGTATAAATTAACTGTTTTGCTGGAATATCTATAGGTTTTATATAGTAAAACTTAGTTTATACATGTACGAATACGTAAAACTAATATTAATAAAGAAATACAAAATATCTCTTTTAACTTTCTTAACAAATTTCCTTTACATTGTTTTCAAGATGTGAAATATCTCCATGTAATTTGACATTTGTCTTTTCATCATCAATCTCAATTAAACTTAGGCTTGTTGGATGTATATATGGTAAATCCCATAGTTTTTCTAAGGGTCTCTTTTCAAAGTAAGCCATAATTTGTTTGATAACAATTGTATGGGTCACTATTAAAATATTCTTCTCATCATTTTCTCTGATTATTCTTTTTAAGCTGCCGATAACTCTTTTCTTTAATTCGCTATAACCTTCCCCTGAAGTTGTTTCAAATAAATGGGGTTTATTCCAAAACAAATCATACTCTTTAGAATATTTTTCTATGACATCATCATATTTTAAGCCTTCCCAGTCACCTAATTTCATTTCTGATAAAGCTTTATCCTTTATTATTTTAATTTCCCTATTGTCTTTTATAATTTCTGCAGTTCTATAGGCCCTTTGCAAATGACTTGAATAAATTAAATCAAAATTCTGACTAGCTAGTCTATCTCTCAGCATTCCAGCTTGTTTTTCTCCAAGCTCTGTTAATAAAGAATCTTTACTACCCTGAAACCTTTTTTCCAGATTCCACTCCGTTTGTCCATGACGAGTTATAAACAATCGTATCACAAATTTTCCTCCTATTTATCTTAATTTCCATTCAATTATAACATATATTACTAGTCATAATAATCTATGACTTTAATTTTAAAATAATTGTATTTAAGTTGATTATTATATAGAATATTAATATGAGATAATTGTATAATCTCTTAAATATGTCATTTAAAATTAGTAATATTTTATATGCTTTTAAGGAGGATTTAGCATGGAAAGTAAAAATTTCAAAATTCATAACAAATCATCTAAACCCGATAATATTGTTAAATCTGAAAATGAATTGATTAATAAATGTTTATCAATTGAAGCCCAACTGCCTGATTTTATGAGGGACTATTTTATATTTTTAAAAAACAGCATATCCTTATCCTCAAGACATGCTTATTTGAATGATATTGTTTTTTTCTGTAAATATCTAATTTCAAACACCAATATAACTACTGCTGGTACTACAAAGGAAATTTCTGTAGAAGAATTTAATAGAATTAAAGCTAGGGATGTAAACAGATTTATTGGAGACTATTGCAGTAGATATTTAATTAATAAGACTGACACTACGGTTGTAATGGAAAACCATAATAGGGCTCTGGCAAGAAAAAAATCATCCCTTGTATCATTGTTTAAGTTTTTATATCGTGATGAAATAATTAAAAAAAATATAACTGATGGATTCAATCCTATCAAACTGCCAAAGCCTCAACCAGATGCTATTAAAAAACTGGAAATAGATGAAGTTGCAATAATGCTGGATGCCGTTGAAAAAGGAATAGGCTTAACTGAAAAGGAAAAGCAATATTGGGAAAAGACTAAATTAAGGGATAAAGCTATTCTTATTTTACTTACTACATATGGACTTAGATTAAATGAATTACATCAATTAAATATATCATCCTTTAATTTTAATCGTGGAGAATTCAAAATTTATAGAAAAAGAGGTAAAGAGGTCAATATGCCTTTAAATCAATCTGTTGAAAAAGTAATAAAGACCTATTTAAAGGAGGAAAGACCAAATCCTGAAAGTATATCTGAAGAGCATAGAGATGCGTTATTTTTATCTTTACAAAAAAGGAGAATGTCAAAACTGTCTATAAGAAAACTTGTTAAAAAATATACTTCTATAGCTTTGGATACTACTAGAGAAAGTGGATATAGCCCTCATAAACTTAGAGCTACAGCAGCCTCTTCCCTTATACAGTACGGCTTTTCCATATATGATGTGCAAAATCTACTGGATCATGATAATGTTACAACAACACAGCTGTATGCAGCCCATAAGAAAAATGTTAAAAGAGAAATAGTTAAAAATTTTGAATGGCTTGAGGAGTAAAAAGCGTCTAGGAGACGTAATTGAATATGTAGAAAAAAATTAGACGAAAAAACAGATATTATGAACTTTATTTTAAAAAGAGCACCTACATTATGGTAACGGGTTTACTTTTGGGGTGCACACAACCCTAATCACATTAAATTTAGCATGCTAATTAACAATCAAATTAGCATGCTTTTGTTTGCGTTAATTTGAGCAATCATATCTGTTTTATAGCTTGATTATCAATAGAATTAACATATTAAATAACAAGAGACTTACTGTCATAAATAAATCTATTTATAGTGTTAAAAGCGATGCTAAACCCATTGCTAATTTAGATGTTAAAAATCATCTTTTCGTAAAAAATAAGATGTTAAGGTAAAGATGCATATATGTCAACTTCACTTTCAAAATTAAAGACTATTGTTGAGGTTTGTTTACCTACAATAGTCCTTTTTTCTATACTATAGAATTTTATTCGCTTAATACGCTTAAAGCAATAACATATATATTGTCTTTACCAAAATAATAACCGTGATGGGTTCTAACCTGCCCCAATTCTTCTTCGTTGAGTGATGATGCAGGCAAAACCACCTGAATACTACCTGTTTCATCTACTAACTTTGCACTTAAATAATCTTCTTTATATGGTACAGCCTTGGAGTTTGGGAATATTGTACTTGGCAGTTCATCATCTTTAAGCTTTCTTATATTTTCTAAGTGACCTTTAACTATTATGCCTTTAGTAGAATCCACATCCTCTTCATTCATTGAGACAATATCAGATACGGTGATGTTTTCTAGTATTTCTACTTTTTCTCTCTTCATTGCATTTTTCCACATATTTACTATATTTAATGAGTAATCTTCATAGGCATCAGTATTCATTATTTGAATTCCTATAAGGGTAAAATCTTCTGTCCCTTCCTCAAGGGGATTTAAAGTAACCTTAAAATGAGCATTATCTATTCTCTTTGACCAAACTGCACGCCCATATTCCTTATCCCTTCTATTGTTACTATACTTAACAAATTCTCTATATACTCTTTTGTAATCATTACTATTACCATATAGAGTACAAGCTAATTTGAACATGTCTTCCCATTCATTTTCATTAATCGTCGCTTTTAGAGGGTCCTTACCCAGCTTTGATATGGAAAAGAAATTTAATCCCAAATGTCTCATCTCATCTTTACTATAACTACTTATAGTAGAAATAATTTTATCATTTTCATTTTTGAGTGTGTAAATGGTGTGTCCTTCTTGAAAAGATTGTGACTTTTCTATAAACCATGATGACTCTTCTTGTGCTAAAACTTTTTCTATAACTTCACTGTCAAGAGGAAAAGCATATTTAACATCTTCAGGACTACATGCAGTAATCAACAAAGACAATGAAAGTACTAGAATCATAAAACCAATATTTTTTTTCATTTAAATCCCCCTAGTTAAATATTCTCAGAAAAAATAACTCAGTATTAATAATCATACATAGACATGGAAGTTATTACCTTTTTTTAATGAGTTATATAAATTATAACCTATCTTCTTCAGTACTTCAAAATTTTCTCTTTTACCATCACCGGTTTTTCCTCTGTTTTTATTTCTTCGATTCAAAATCTCCTGTGCTTTTTCAAAGACTTCCTCATTGATAATCGGCTCATGATGTTCACGAATATAGAATTGGTCTTCTTCTCCCATATTATCTAATCGTCATTTAAAAATTGGGTCAACATACCAAGAATAGTAGATGGTAGGTATCTAAAGTTTGCAGACGATTAAGTTCCTTTTCCGGCAGTTCAGAAAACGGGCATTCTTTGAGGATTTTTTTCCCAACAGAACGACGGCAATTTCATTTAAAATTTTTAATAATTTCTATTAAAACTGAAACGGTAGGCAATATTAATTCATAATCAATGGTATTCATTGTATCTAGTGGTGTATGTGTATATTCTAAAGCGCCATCATAAAAGTCTGATGATGTAACAGCTATACATGGTATTTTATTAAAAGCAAATACACAATGGTCACCAGCAAACCACTCATTACCTTTTTCTATGTACTCATGATTTTGAATTATATTATCTATTATGGAAATCGTGTTTTTTTTAAGATTATAATACGAGATTGCTGTTTTGGAATTTTTGTGACATGGCGAATCAATATTTATTACTAATTTGATTTCAGATTTCTGCTGTGTGATATAATCCAAATATTTCAACTGTCCATTAACACCAAAATATTCTTCGCTATTAAATGGAACAAAATCTATATCAAATGATGTCGCTACAGATTTTAAACTTTCCATTAATTTCATTAAAACTGTAACACCTGTAGCATTATCAAGCGTTCCGGCAGTATTATATTTACTGTCCATATGTGCACATATTACAATTTTTCCAAGACTGTTTTTATTCTTTTTAAAGGCAACTAACTGTTTGCTTTCACTATGTTTATTCTTAGAATTTATTTTCAAGTGTATGGTGGATTCATTTTCAATAAGTTCTAAAATCCGTGGTAATAGACTATTACTTGCATACGCAGTAGGAATTAATAAATTACCATCTTCAAACATAGGAAATGGATTCATTCCATTAAACTGACTCTTTCCGGTCAAAGAAACAATAGCTTTAGGTTTCTTCCTTTCCAATAAAGTAATAATTTCTTTGTGTTCATCTGGATAATAAAAAGGAAAATCTTTTGGTTGTAAAGCGCTTTGAGCTAAACTACCGTATATAATTAAGATTTTATCTTTTAAATATTTCTCTCTTAATTCCTCTAAGGAACTTATAAAAAGTACATTACCGGTTCCATTAAAATATTTTGAGAAAGGACTGGCATAAATACTTAGTTTAACTGTTCCGATTCTTATTACAGATTCTCCACATTTCCAAACATTGCAATCAAATGGTAAAGAAGTAACAGTATAACCTTCGTTTATGAATAATTCTTCGATATAGTTTATAAGCATAGCATTTTTTTGTGTGCCAACTGGACGTTCTATTGCAACTCTTTGTAAAAAATCCAAATTGCTAATCATCAATTTTCCTCCTATTCTAATTGGGTTAAAAATACACCACCCCTTTATTCAAAGTATAGCATTGAATAAAGGGGTGGTGTACAAATGTAAAGTTAATCTTCTAGTATGGATACTTGCTCAAAGAGAATAGGGATATTTTGTGCTGCGTTATATAATTTTTTTAATTCATATATCCATCTGTCACCAACTGAAATAATATCATTTTCTATCGAAGGGGTATTCAAAGCTATAATAATCATCTCCGGATTCCCTGTATTTAACATTAGTAAACTACTATGGATTGCAGCTATACTATAGCCTGCTTGTCTTAGCATATATATAACTTGTATTCTTTTAAACATAGATTGTGAATATAGTTTTTCACCGAATTGACCAGTATTATCAGAATAAATTAAATAGTTTCTTTCCCAATTTCTTATAGTCTCAACAGTAACCCCAAAGAATGCTGCAATTTGTCTCCGTGAAAAAAAGTTTCCATCAAGAAGGTTTTGATTATTACACTTTTTAATTGCCCAAACTTTTAGGATATTAGCTGTATTATTTGCAATTTTAATTTCATGTTTTATTAATTCTATATATTCTCTTGTATAATACTCTCCTTTATCCCATTGCTGTTTTCCAGAAGCCCACATTATTTTGTTTCCAGCATCTCTAATTCGTTTATTAAAGAATGGATAACCATATATACACCTACATATTTTGACCTGTAAAACATGAAGTTCAGTAAAGATACGATAATTATTATCTTTTCTTTGAGCTAGTGAAATATAACCTAAATGTTCATATAATCTTATTGTATTAGGATGTAAGTTATACATTTTAGCTAATTCCGATGTACTAAAAAATTTTGTTGTTTTTCCCATGTTCTCACCAGCCTCATGACGATTTTCTTATTATATAATAGCATAGTTTGAATGTTTATACTAAACAAACAAAACTTTAAATCCATTTACTTTGTGATAATCCAATTTTCTTTTTTTTCTAAAGTCAATATGAATTGTGAAATCTGTACAGCTTTAGTCCTATTGTCAAGATATTTTACAGAAACAGATACCAGTGTACTTGATTTCCACTCCAGTTATAGACCGGATTTATCAGTTCTGAAAATACATAATCTTTCCCGATTGGGTCACCAGCATAGTACATACGGTTATTTCCCTGATATATCCCCACATGGGGAATGTAAGTATCTGCATCATAGGTAGAATGAAAAAAGACCAAATCCCCAGCCTTTGCTTCGGATAAATGTATATGCTGCGTTACGTCGTATTGCTCCTGCGCGGTTCGTGGCAGGGAAATCCCTGCTTTTCTATAGCCCCACTGAATCAGACCGCTGCAATCAAAGGAAGTGGTCGGGGAAGCACCGCCGTATACATATTTATAATCAATGATACAAGTTTAGTCATTGATTATAAAATTCAGAGTTCCACTTGGTGCACCAAGTGCTCTTTCAAGGGTGTTTTGGTAAAATAGAATCAAGTCATTAATTTTTTTGTAACCTGCATGAGAATTATCCTCAAAAGATGGATCAGTAATGAATGTAGCTATTTTTTCTTTACAGAGTGAGGTTAGACGTATATACAATTCAGCCATTTCTTGTGGGTTAGTAGTATTAAAGACACCTTCTTTTATACCTTGTTCAATAATAGATTGAATATATTTAGCATTCACATCTAGAACTTTTTGCATAAATTTTTTAGCTATATAAGCGTTTTCATCTTTTTTTTGTAAATCATATAATTGACGATAAAATGATGCATTATCCCTTCTCAATTGATTGGCTGCGTGAAAAATATGGTCGAATTTGTCTATAGCACATAAATCATCCTTGTTAGAAATAGTTTCTATGGATGCTTGCATCTCTTGTGTAAGATGATCAACAATAGTGTCTAGGAGTTCTTCTTTTGAGTCAAAATAGTAATAAAAGGCGCCCTTGGTAATGTTAATGGCTTTTAAAATATCATTAATGGAGGTTTTTTCATAGCCCTTTATTATGAACATTTCAATAGCTGTTTCAATAAATTCTTTTTTGCGTTCATCACCTTTTTTTGCTGTCCACATAGTTTATTATCACCTTTTCCTTTCAATCCAATCTAAGATGTAATCTAGAGCGAGACCAATATTACCTATCTGACAATGATGGGAAGCATATTCATTTTTCGTAAATATTCTTCCGGTCACGGATTTTGCATGGGTAAGTGCTTTTTTCTGCTTATCAAAAAATGATGTGTAAATATCTTCTTCTCCTGCTAGCAGGAGGACATCCTGATCAATGTACTTAGATATTTTTTTAGTATGATACTTTTTCATACTGTTTATATACTGCCAGATTGAATGAACACCGAATGTATGATAGCCTTGAAGGATTAACCAGTGAAGAAAAAGATTATCTGCTACTTTTTCTTCCGCTTTTCTCCAAAAATAACTTTCTTTAAAGGGTAAAAAACATCTAATCAAAATCTGTAAGTGCTTTGGAAATTTGCATAAAAAAGCATTATAAAAATCATAAATAATATCATAGAGAACAACCCGTCCAATTCTTTTTTCGAAAGCAGCCGCACGAGCTGCCAGATATCCACCTAAAGATATCCCAATTAATGTTACATCATCTATAGCATAGTGATCAAGGATTTTTGAAACAGGTTTTTCCCATTCATGGGTTAAAACCATGTCATACTCATTAAGGGCTCCGCCTTGACCGGGACCTTCAAACATAATAACATCATATCCCTTATTAACAAAAGTTTTGCAAAAAGGATACAGCTCTTGAATAAATGAATCATAGCCACCATGTAATACAATCCATCCTTTACTTGGTTGATCCGTCATTATGCGCATAATAGGTAAATAACCCTTATCATATGGAACCTTTTCATACAGAATAGGTTCATCTTCATAAGCTTTACAATAGGCTTTCATACATGTATCATACAACTTATTTTTTTCAGGATCTCGACCCAACGCAAAGAATTCAGCACCACGAAGGTAAGTAGCACCTACAAGCCATTGATTATTATTTATAGCCTCTTCTCCTAATTCTTTAAATACCTTTTTTGCAGACTCAAAGCTGTTGATACGTTCACCAACTTCTTTTAGTTCATCATACCCTAAAAATCCAGTTGAATACCAACGGTTCAGTTGAAAATTCAGTAAGTTATTATCATTGAAAGAATGATATCCTACAGGAAATTTAAATGACATGGTTTCACTTCCTTTCTTTTATATACTATTAGTATAATTATACCAGTGGTATGTTTTGAGTGTCAATAATTATTTGCTGATGATAAAGTGTTACCTCATTTAATAATAACTTCTAACTTCAATTGGTGTATTGTATAAACAATCAATTTCCACTAACAACTAACAAGTATAGATTCAGTTCGGAAGTAGTTTATCAATATATGTTTTAGTATAATAATGAAAAAATATAAAGCTCAAAGTATAGGACTCTTTGAGCTTTATATTTTGTATTTATCACCTTTCTATCAAAACATGTGGAGACGGTAGTACGACTACAAAAATTATAATTGTCCTAATTGAACAAATACTAAGTTGGTAAAAGATTTGCACAAAGATATAGCCTCAGATATTATTAAATCTAACCGAATATCTTTATCTAATTACTAATCAAGATACAATGTAATAAAATCGTAAGAAATTCTTAAGCAATAAGTTAAACAGTAAAACAATAACGGATATAAAATATTAGTATATTTTAATTTACTTATTGTATAGGAGGATATTATAATGAAGAAGATATTGTTAGCATTATTGGTAATAGGTATATCAGTAGTTATGATAGCTGGTTTTATACCAGAAAAAATCCTTATGTTGCCAGTAGGATGTGCACAAAATCAATCGACATATGTGACCATGAAAGATGGGACAAAAATTGCAGTAAGAATATCATTGCCATATGGAATGAAGAAAAATGATAAAGTACCTACCATAATGGAGACAACTAGATACGGTACAAAATATAAAAAGACATTCTTACTCAATGCATTGTTTAATCTTGGTATAGGAAAGGAAGTAGAATCAATATTTTATGAGACTCTATTAAAGTCAAATTACGCATTAATAAGAGTAGATGCAAGAGGGTCAGGGGCATCATCTGGGAATAGAGATATGGAATGGTCAAAAGAAGAAATAAATGATATGAATCAGATAATAGAGTGGATAACAAAGCAGTCGTGGTCTAACGGTAAAGTAGGAACATATGGCATATCATATAGTGGTAACACAGCAGAACTTGCAATTACAAACATCCAGAAAAAATGGTCTCAACCTATTAGGCAATGGAATGAATGTATATCTCAAGTAGGAATATATTTTAGTGAAAGATTAAAAGAAGAGTTGTCTATATAATCTATAATACTCAAAAATATAGGGGTAACTTGACAGTCACCTCTGTTGCCCTCCGGGCTATTTATGCATAAACAATTAATAATTATTCACATGTGAATTTTTAATAAATCATCCATTTACACAAAATAATTTATATTCTCTATCCTAGTTGCATAATACCGATTCTCCTTATTTAAATGCTGTCCATATAAATAGTATTAATAGGATATACTAGCTATAATCAAATCAGCCTTTCTATTTTTTTCATTATATACTTTAAAATCCAGATCACTAAAATCATTTTTAGGTGTTATCAAAACAATATCACCTTCATACAAAGTAATCATATCATCAGCCGAAATCTTTATTTTTATTTGTCCATTGACACAATATATAGCTTGAACGTTTTGTGAAAATTCCTTCTTATTATCAAAAGAAATCATATTAGATTGTTCTTTCTCGAGATGTATAGCCTCTAATTCACCTTCACAACCTTCATTCATCATCAAATTAAAATCTATCACTTTTCCAAAACTTTTTGTTTTCCAGCTCCCACTAAAGTGATCTTGATTAAATGATTTTAAAATACTTCTATGATGACCTTCATGCTCTAATATCAGCTCTCCTTCAATAATCATAATAATCCTATTAATATTAGGAAGTGATGTAAAAACAGATTCTTCTACCTCCACCTTTGCTGAGCTTAAACGCCATTTGAAATTGTGTTCACTATATATGGCATCCTTTGGAAAAATTGCAAGTTGAGTTGTAGTCCCACCTGACCATTTTGAAACTTCAAGCTGATCTTTTCTGATTAATTCAATTTCATATGACATGTTATCAACCTCATTCATTTAAGTTTAGTTATTATAACCTATTTGATTTACTATTTTCAATATATCTACTTCTTATATATCCTTACTACTGTCTCCACAGGTATCGTTTCCGTTATAGGAATACACAATACCATCTTTAATACCATGTATTCCATTAGGCTTTTTTACAGTACAGTCCTCCTCTAATTGTAAACCTGTTTTAAAAATAAAAGTTACTGAATAAGGATTTCTTGTACCTGACTCATCGACTTTCCCAATGATTACTTCGTCGATGACATTCTCAAATATTTCTCTATCAAACTTTTCTAGTAGCTCATTATTGTCAAATATTTTTCTAAAGGACTTCATCTTCTTCTCTAGTTCTTTTTGTTCTTCATATGCATTCCCTACTTGTTCTTGTTCCTCTTTGAGTCTTTTTATTTCCGATGTAGTATTATGATACTTATCTTCATATGTTTCTTTGTTAATTATACCATCAATATTTAATTCCACAAGCTTACTAAGCTTATCTTCTTAATCTTATTAGTGAGATTACTTTTACTTATTGATTCTTCAACAGTTTTTACAAATTCTATTACCACATCTTTATTATTAGTACACATAGTATTAAATGCATCTACAAAAGCAGCTTCTAATGCTTGTTCGCTAATACTTTTAAAATGCTCACAATATCTTTTGCCCTTTTTCGTACCTGTATTATATTTTTCATTCTTAATAATCCCCCTAACGGTGCTTTCACCCCAGTTAGTACTACCTCTTTTGGTTCTATACTTTAATGCTGTCAATTCCTTTGCAATCACATAACATCCATTGCCTTCAGTATATCTTTGAAATATGTATTTGACTATTTCTGCCTCTTTTTTATTAATGGTTATAACCTTTTCTTTTGGGTCATAATCATATCCTAAGCAACCATTGAAACCTACTAACTCTCCTCTTTTCATCTTCATTTTCAATCTCATTTTCACATTGGATGATATAGATTCGCTCTCTTGTTGGGCTAATGAACTTAAAATAACCAGTAGCATTTCACCATTAATTATTAATGTGTTGATATTTTCTTTTTCGAATTTGAAAAGCGATGCTTTTATTTTATAAAATTTTAAGGTTTATTTCTAGGCGTGTTAGGGCTTACGCTTACATTATAAGTATTCATGTAATATCTTCATCTTATATAGTGCAAGTTTCATGAATATCACTCCTTTATTTTTCTTATTCTTTTCTACTATATACACACTAAGCTCCCAATAGATAGCGAAACACAATTCACTATACAAAAATAAGAATTGTATTTTTGTTATATTACTCCATTGAATTAACACGTTCTAATAGCGGTTGTTTTTTCATATAACGCACAGCGACTACCGAATAGCAAAGATGAATGACCATTAGAATAGCTGTAAAAACAGCAGCTTCCAGAAACGGGAAGCGATAGGTCAAAACACCGAAAACACCCATTTGATTGAGCTTTGAACAAAGCAGCATACCGGCCGCAGTTCCGGCTGTGATAGCAATTATGAGGGTGATAACTACATACCAAAGGCATTCTGCCGAAAGCATGACTGCCATTTGCCTGAAACTCATGCCAATTGATTGTAAAATACTTAGTTCCTGCTGTCTTGCAATAAGATTAGTCATTAAGGTGTTGATTAAATTTATTAACGCAAAGACAAATAAAAATGTTGCTAATATATAAGCAGCTTTTATAGATTGATCAAGGGATGGCTGCAGTCTATCTGCGATATCTTGTTTCGTGGTTATGTCAATTCTGGCATCATCTACAACTTCAAATATATTTTTACGCAAGGTATCCGAATCATAATCGGCATAGATATACCAAGCTGTATTAAAATTATTCGTTTCAGGATAAAATTGCTTCAGCGTTTCATCAGTTACATAAAAAAATGATGCTGCCACAGCAGGATTGACAGTACCCTTTGCAATTCCCAAGACAGGCAACTCCATACTCTGTCCGTCAAAAGATGAGCAATGTAAAGTATCTCCAATTTGGGGTGAGTATCCAAACAGTTTCTTGAGAAGATTTTCATCATCACCGACTATAACTCCGTTTTGCTTTAGCAGAGCACTGTATTCGGCTGTACCTTCCATCTCAAAATTTTCTGGGAAAAATTTACTCATCTGATTTTCTGTTAATCCTGTAAAAGCAATTCCAGCTGTTTTCTTAGGCAGCTCCACTTGAATATAGCTGCTATTGTACCGGGTGATACTATTCACGGCCTCCAATGATGTCAGTCTTTTATACAAGTTTTCATTTAACGGATTTTCTTTTAATAATGTCTGTTCTTCTTCCATATCATTCAGCTTTAAAGTCAACATGTAATTTCCACCAGACAACTGGGATGATGCCATACTGTTAACATCAATGGATACGGCTAAAGAAGCAATGCACATGAACATAATTGCAGTCAGGCCTAAAGAAATAAAAGTGAATACGGATTTTTTCCGATTGCGTTCAAAATTCATCCCGGCTAAGGAAACAGGTGTGATGCGGCGATGCAGTCGTAATGAAACACTCTTTGATTTATCTGAATATGGATTAGAACGGACTGCTTCAATTGCAGATACCCGTCCGGCTAGCCTGATTGGAACTCGGGTAGATACTGCCACTGCTAAAAACATGACAATCGCTACACCTAAAGATGACTGTAAATTTTCCTGCCAAACCCAATATTCGGGCCTCATAGCAAATATTGCAACACCTGAAAGTAAAACCCCTAAAGGAACAGCATATAATAAAAGCACTATGGTTTCACGCCGTACAATACCTTTTAATTGTTTTGTAGTAGCGCCGATTGCTTTTAATCTTCCATATACTCGAATTTTTCCTGCCACAGAAATATAGAATATATTATAAATTACCACACTGCAGGCTATTACAAGCAAGGTTCCTACAATGTACAGCATGACGCGCCCTGATGCCTGTAAGTCTATCATGCCAAAGTAATTGGAACTATAAAAGATTTTGTCTTCCGGAACTCCGTTTGCCAATAGAAAGTCTTTAATTTGATTTTTCAGAACGTCCTTATTTTCTGTATTATCATCTGCGAAACGAAAACGAAATTCAAAAACAGGCTTCTCGGGAGAATGAGCTATAGCATATGCTCTGGATAAAAGAACCATAAAGGAGCGAGAAGCATTATCGCTCTGCATGATACCTGTTATAGTATATTCCCTCTTTGCTCCATCCCCTAAGTCAAGCAATATAGTTTGCCCTATCGATTGTGGCAGATTAAAGTATTTTAAAAAATCCTGCTCAACCATAATGTCCGTTTCTTTTTGTGGCAAGTTCCCTTCAATGGGTGGGCGCTTTGCAAGCTTCATCTGGTTTTCATCTTCGTATAATACAGATAAATTTGTATCCTGATAGCGTATTAAACCGATTCGTTTAGCTACGCCCCACTGCTCAACTTTCGGACTTTCAGAAAGAGTATTAATCAGTTCCTGTGAAATATCCACACAGCCGGCTTGATAGTGCCCTCTTATACGTTCCTCCAATTCTGCTTTTTGAGCAGAAAGATAAAAACAAAGGGAGGATAAAAGAACTGTGGTAAAGGCAATTGTAACTATAATAATCCATCTTCGACGTTTATCTGCTTTTAAGCTTTTATATGCAAGCTTCTTTACGATTGATTTATTATTGTTTCCAAAAAGAATATCATTCACTTTACTTTCCCCCTTGATGCACAATTTTCCCATCTTCAATGCGGACAATACGGTCGGAAAGCTGTGCGATCTCCGCATTGTGGGTAATCATAACGAGGGTTTGATTAAATTCACTGCTTGTGCGCCTCAGCAATCCAATGACATCCGCACTTGTCTTACTGTCAAGGTTGCCGGTAGGCTCATCAGCCAGTACAATGGCAGGCTTAGTAATAAGAGCACGGGCGATAGCGACTCTCTGCTGCTGCCCGCCTGACAGATTATTAGGCATATTTCTCAACTTATCTTCTAATGCTAACATCTCCACAATTTTATCCATAAATCCTTGGTCTATTGTTTCACCGTCAAGATCAACAGGGAGAACAATATTTTCATAGACATTCAAAATGGGAACAAGGTTATAATTCTGAAAAACAAATCCAATATTACGGCGGCGAAAAATGGTAAGCTGTTCATCGTTTAGTTTTGAAAGATCTTTCCCTTTTACTATAACGCTGCCCGAAGTAGGAATATCTAACCCACCCATCATATTTAGCAGGGTTGATTTACCGCTGCCGGAGGTTCCGACAACAGCTACAAACTCTCCCTGTTCAATGGAAAAAGTAACACCATCTAATGCTTTTGTAATATTCGGCTCTGTACCATAATATTTTTTAAGTTCCATTGTTTGTAATATACTCATACAAACACCATCCTTTCTTACTAATGGCATTATTGTAAAGGACAAATCTCGCAGAAATGTCACGAGAAAAATTTTTTCAACACTCGATTCTTGCAAAATCGTGACATTTGAGATTAACCTACTTACGGGGTAAAAATACGGAAAAGGTAGAGCCTTGTCCGATTTCCGACGCCACTCTGATATAGCCGCCCTGCATGGTAATAATTTCACGCGCAAGGTATAAGCCAATCCCGATACCCGGAGTATCGTGTACTTCCTTTTCCCGATAAAATCGTTTGAAAATTTTGGCTTGATGAATTTCGGGAATACCCTTGCCTGTATCAGTTATGTCAATTTTCAAAAACATTTCCCAAATTTCAACGGCAACACGAATACAGCCGCCGTTCGGGGTATATTTTACGGCATTGTCAAGAATATTGAACAATGCTTCGCTTGTCCACTTGCGGTCGTGAGATACTTCCAGACTTTCCTTGCAATCAATGTCAACCGTAATATGCTTTTGCTCTGCATTTAGTAGAATGCCGCCCAAAGCCGCTGCAAGGGTATCATAAATTGATTGCTTTTTCTTTTCTAATGAAATAATGCCTGCTTCCAAACGGGAAGTTTTAATCATGGCTTGCATGAGGAAATCCAGTTTATCAAGCTGCCCTCCGCAAGCTGACAAAAACTCCTTACGCTTTTCTTCCGGCATGGACTGTTCCAACAATGTAGAGTTTACCATTTTAAGATTTGCTATCGGTGTTTTTACCTGATGAGAAATATCCGAAATTAACCCCTGTAAATCGGCTCTTTCCTTTGCAATGCTACGTCGGTTTTCCCGCATGACTTCATATAAACGTGTCAACCGATGATTGATTTTATAAAAAAGGCTTTCTTCCTCCGCAATCTGAGGCGGCTCAATCTCCCCAGTCATCATGTCGTCCAATAGTCGGCATAAGGTGTCCGAAAAGGCCGTCAGCTTCTGGCGTATAAGTATGATGAATAGTACTAAGCAGAAAAACACAAGAACAGAAAACAGAATCCCGCCCCATATTACGTTTAGATTGTCAGTCAGCAAATAGAGTACAGTAATCATTAATACAGATAGCAACACAAGTAAAGTACAAACTATAATACAGGCTTTGTTGATAGAGAGTTTTGCGGTAGTCATTTCTTTATGCCTCCAATCCACATATAGCCCATGCCGTAAACGGTTTTGATGTATTGAAAGCTGCCGGTTTCGATCTTATTCCGTACCCGGCTGATTGCCGAGGTCAAAGCGTGTTCGTCAACAAAATTACCGTCTATATCCCATAGCTTTTCAAGAAGAGTTCTCCGGGTCAAAACGATTTGAGAATTTTTTATCAGCACTTTCAATAAGCGATATTCCATAGGCGTAAATGAAATTACTTCCCCGGCGAGGGTGGCGGTCATTTCAGAAAAATTGATAAATAAATTTCCGTCGTCGTAGCAATCGCCGCCGTATTGCTTTGAAACGCGGGTAAGCAAAGCAGCTACTTTTTTCTGAAAAACGCTCATGAGAAATGGCTTTGTTACATAATCATCCGCACCCAATTCAAAGCCCCGAAGCTGGTCGTTTTCCATATCACGGGCTGTCAGAAAAATTACGGCGGTATCCGGCCGGCGCTCCTTTATTTCTTTGCAAAAATCAAAACCATTACCGTCCGGCAAATTGATGTCAAGAACGATGAGGTCATAATCCTGTTTCATACTAAGCTGTTTCGCCAAGTTTTTTGTCATAGCAGCGTCAACAGAATATCCCGCTGCTGTCAGGTTATAGCAAAGTGTATTATTCAAAAGGCGGTCATCTTCAACCACTAATATTCGCATAAAATCACTTCCTTTTCTTTAAGGTATCAGAAGAATGTCACAGAAACCTCGCTATAAATTATTTTTGTTTTCTTTTTTTCGTCCATCAACAGGCTTTGTTTTCCTTCATATGTATTTTATATAATAAAATATATATTGATAGACTTACTTTTGATTTATTTTAATACCTAGTGTAATTAATAAATATCTAATATTATCCAATTATGTTATACGACTTTTCATAACCAAAAACAATTGTTTACCAACTTCTAAAATCTTAACTACTATAAATAATATCCCATTTATATTCTTTCCTCAATATCCCTTCCCCTTAGAGATGTACAATTCAAGGTATGACAGTATTACTTAGCCCCTATGACAAAATGGCACTAAGGGACTGTTTTAACCGTTGAATTACTGATGTTTTAGGAAGTTTCGTCCTTTTAGTTTTCTCATCATTAACAGTTTTTTCTCTATCACTTTCATCCTGAAACATAAGATCATTCATGATTACTAAATCCATTGAAATTGAAAATAATATTATATTCAGTTTCTCCTAATAGCTTTAAACCTTTTTCATAGAATGGCAATTCATGAGGCTTGTTCCCTGTACATAGAATTCTTATATTACAGTTTAAAAACCCTTTCATTGTTCTATTATCTAAGACCCCTAAATCATATATTATAAAGTCAAAAACTATATTATTACTAGAATTTATCCCTTCAAATGCAATCCCCTTATATCTGTAACCATCATCAATTTTCTTCATTTTGTAATGCTCAGCTATTAATTGTAAATGACCACTTTCATTGGCTTCTATATAGCTTACATTCGCTCCTATAGAATTTAAATAAGCAACAAACTCCATGGCAATAGTTGTAGTTCCTACTCTATTTTGGGTACCAACAACTATATATTACTATATTTTTCCTGTCAATAAAATTTCAAAATTTTGGTGTGAATTTAGCTTCTACCTTCAGAGGAATGACCATATCAGGCAAAGCATTCCAACCAAAACTGAGGGGAACGCTTAGTGTAATAAACACATTAGCCTTAAATTTGTCCTTCTTATCTCCTCTAAATCTAGCATTAATAATCTCTACCTCAAGGTCATAAAGGGCATATTCTATTTCATGATTACCTGTATATTTGACATATTGACTGCCATTTCTTTGTAGCCCTAAAAGCTGAGATAAATCTTTATATACTTCCCCTTCGTCAATATCACTTTCCCAACTATTGCATTCCAGTATATATCCCCCTGAATATCCTTGTCTAAGTCCATTATAATTATTGTCCCAGTTATTAGTTACTACTGAAATAACCGATGATCCAACACCATCTCTTACTCCCTTGGCAATAATTTTTAGTCTCATATATTCTGATATAGCTGTAAAAATAATCATAAAAATAAGGACTAAAACACATGCCCAAATGACTACATTTCCTTCCTTATTTTTTAATCTTTCCAATAGATTTCGCTCCTTCCTGTAGCTTTCGATGCTAATGTGATCGGAAATGAGCCAAAAGAAAAGAAACCTATATCGGTTTCTAATGTAAGAACTAAACTAAATATATGATTAAGTTGTATTTTGCCAGTAGTTGACCAATTTATATTAGGGTCAAGCCCTGTATTGGCTTTTAGTTCATTAATTCTATTTTTTGTTTCATTTCCTATATAGCCTTCTATTTCTGCACACCGTACTGCTTCATCTGCAAAGGTGTCAAGCTTTGACTTAGCTATGAATACTGGTAGAACTCTAGTGGCAAATGCAAGCATTAAAACCACCACAAAAACAATGATGACTGTATATATATAGCCTTCTCCATGTTTATCTTTTAAAATATTCAACTACATAACCTTTCTTTCAAGAAAAAAAGATGACCCTCTATGAGTCACCTTATCTTTCAAAACGTATATTTTCCACATCTAGTCTTAATTCATAAAACTGCTTTAACCACTCTTGTTGGTCATTTACTTCACTTTTTAGTTTATAAAGTGTTCTTTTACCAATTCTTCTGTCTAATATTGAAAATAATCGCACTAGAGGATTTGTTGAATTTATACTCTCTTTTATTGAATGGTGTAGGTAAAAATCAAGAGCTTTTGTAAATAAGGATCAATTATACCTTTATCAATGCAAATCTCATCAACCCTTTCTTCAATCTCCTTATTTTCATTATCATAAAGGATTTCCTTACCATTCCATGAACGTCTTGGAATTTCCTGTTCTGCTCGAATTTTATCTATAAGAGGGTTAGCTTCCCTATAAAAGTCATATATATTTCCACGTATAACCTCTTTTTCATCTATTAATATGGCTATTCTAGACTCCTCGTCATGAGCCTTTCTGTATTTGGTAATAAAGTATCTCACTCTACCTCTTAATTTTTCACATAATAAATCTTGTTCTAGTCTTTTCTTAATTCCACTCCATGATTGTCCCATAGGTACCTCCTGATAATATCTGTAGCTATACCGTAAACTGCCTATATTAAATATAAACTATGTTGAAGCATATTGTTTTTTATAATATTTTTATAATAAACTAGTTGCATTCTGTTGATTCATAATATAAGAATGATGTGTCATGCTTTCTACTTATTATCTAAAACTTTATTGATAGCTTTCTGAATAAAAGGACCACAACATTTACTTAAAGGATTATTGATTTCACACTTCCCATTCTTCATCGCTCCAGTAAGCCTAATAATATCCTTTATATTTTTTGCCCCATCATGTAGAACTGCGTTAACAATTTGCTGCTCTGTAACTTGATTACAGTAGCATATATATTTAGGGTCAGCATCTTTTTTATACCAAATAGGAATTTTAATATCTTTTTTTCTAAATATTATATTCTTCTCTAAATCATAGTAGACAACATCACAATCTTCATTTAAACAAATACGATAACTCCTATCATGTGGCATGTCTACAAAACTATCTATCACAAAATGTTTAACAGTTATGGCTTTGACCTCTTGGGTGACCCCTTTGCATGTAGGGCATATAGAAATTTTTTCTACTGTACCAGTAGAATTTTCGTTACTTGTTCAACAAGACCTCTTAACATCGTTATTTTCCAATAAGTGCACCTCCAAAGTTAAATCATTACTTCGCAATTTTCTACAATCTTGAAACAACTTTATAAGATTTATATTATTTTTATCTAGTTTCTCGTTCATTATTTCTTTTCGCCTGTTTTATGTCATGTTTTAAGGACAGTGGAGAATTAGTGTATTTATAGCTTATGTTCGTAACCTTAACCTAATATTTTATAGGTTAAACACCATAATGTATAACATATTTATTTTCCCTTATAGCCTTTCTAATCAATGCCATCAGATTTGCTAATTCTTTTGAATCTCTAGACCTGTTGTCATTAGTTATAATGTTATAAAAAGCATCCAATGATTCTGGCGGTATTAGTGTTACTCCCCATCTTGCTAGTGCATATTCTGGTCTATTATAATTATGAAAATACGTCTTTATTAAAACCAGTTCATTCCACCAACCATCTATTATATCGTCGTCAATAGCAATACAATTATATTTTTGTGGTTCATATTCTGAAGAATAATCCTTGTTTTTATCAAAATTATCTATTATACCGAATTCAGCAACACATGGCATCTTACAGTCACCTCTAACCTTTATTTCATTTCAATTCATATTTTAATATTTCTACCATGAGTTAATTATACAAATACAAAATGTTATTGTCCACTAAAACAACCTCCCCATATTCTCCACAATTTGAAGCATCATAACAGTAAGATACATCACAATAAAGCACCCTAGCATTAACATTGAATATCTTCGTATTTTTCCAGGACGTTTCATTACCTCTGATTTAAGCCTTTGAAGTTCTAATTGTTTAAAATCATGGGATAACATCTGAAAATAGACCACATTATTATCTCCACGGATAACACCAATAAGTCCTCTAACCACATCTGATAACATACTACTTCCTATTCTTGTTTCAAATCGTGTTAATGCGGACTCTACATTTCCTGTTTTCATATCTGCCACAGTAATTTCTAATTCTCTTTTAAATATACCACTAGTATTATTTTTATAGGTATCTAAAATGGATAGTACATCTCTACTGGCTTGTAGCTCCTGTGTAAGGGCTGAAACAAATCGAGGTAATTCATATTCATTGGGTCAATGTAGGTATCTCTAAAGCTTTTCCTAGTGATCTATCCTTTTCAGAAATAAATGGAAGTATAGTTCCCAATGATGGAGCTACTATATCACAAAATACGACTATTACATTATGAGTCTTTGAAAGTTCATTAGCCAATTTTACACTAAATATTGTCTTGCTACTATTAGGGCTTCCCCAAATAGTTATCGCTTTATTCAATGTCCATCACCACTCTTTCTTCTTCCATTTGTTCCTCTTTAAGTTGTTTTTCTGCTACTGGATTACGGACAATAGCTTCCTCTGTTCCTTCAAATACTTTATCTTGTTGCTCTAAAAAAGCCTTTGTATTCTCATGGTCTCCACGATATACAAAGGCTAGATGTATTTTCCCATTAGCTTCTAGGTCAGCTAATAAGATAGCTTGTTCCTCATTAATTTTTAGGGTTACTGTAGATGGTAGTGCTTTTTCTTCTCCCTCCTTATTTGCTGTTTCTTCTGTATTATATCCTGTTTCCAAGGTAACTGCTAAAACCTCTACATATTTTAATTCTTGAGGCGATAAGGTTTCTTTTTTATCTCCATAATCTGCCACGTAGACTGATACAATATCTCCACTTTCCAATTTGCCTGATAAGCCATTTGCAAAGCTTCTAATAGTTACAGAAATAGCTCTTTTTTCTCCATCAAAATCTTCAAGGTAATCATATTCAGCTAATGGCTCATTTGATGATATATCAATTCCATTATTTGAAAGTCTTAACCAATACATATTAGATGTTATTTGATTATTATAATAAACGAAAGATGTATTCCTCAAATACTGCTTTAATTTATTACTATCAGAATCTATTTTCTCAATTGTTGCACCAGTAATAAAATTATTTATCTTGATATCATTAACTAAATTATCATCATCTAATACTATAAATTTCTTTTCAATTTTTGAATAAAATATTATTATATAATGATGTATTTGACCATCTGCCATATCATATCTTAATTTGTTAAGTAATGTTGTTTTGCCAGCACCATTTTTACCTACTATTGCTGTTAGCGAACTTACCCCTTCACCATAAAACGATATTTTAGAACTTGGTTTTGGACATATATCTATTCTTTTAGACTGTTCATCAAAAACAATTTTAAATTTATTTGATAGACAAACCCCTTTACCAAAATTTATTGCTGCATTACTATATTTCATACTTTCATCTAATTGCCAGTAAAAGCATAACTCATAATTTTCAATCATATTTACACCTACAATATAAAATTTGATTATATTAAGAATCTCTTTACATTTGAAATAATTTATTTTTATAGCTTATTTAAAAAATATCATGAAATCTATTTTTATTATTTAGATATCTAAAAGCCAAAATTTTTTTGTAATAAAATCTAATCACTCAAAATAAATAACTTAACAATTAATCTTTCTATTTGTATATTATCTTTTTTTGTATCTACAAGTATTTATTCAATATTTCTTTTTTAATATACTTTTCCTCTATTGAATTACCAAATATTTTAGGTATCATATCATAGTTTTCTTCAAAAATAATTTTTAGAATCTCAAGATAATCTTTATCTTCTGGAAAAATAAGCATAGTTTTATTCTTTGAATACTTATAGTCATGTGGTAATATTTTTTCTCCGCCTAGTACAGCAGTAATTAAAATACTCTGCCTATACATATCAAATTCAAAATATATATATGGAAAATTAAAATCATTAGATGTTCTATCTACATTACTTTTATTTCCTATAATAAAAGAATAAAAAGCTAGTTGAAATTTTCTGTTAGTTGCATTAATAAATAAATCAGCTATTTCAATAGCTTTATTAACTTCATCAATTTTAGGGATAATGTATTCATGTTCAACTTTATTCCTTAAATGTCTTGTTTCAGAAATTAATAAAGTAGGAGCAAGTCCAAGGATATTAAGTAGTTTTATTTTTTCTGTAATCCCATCATTATTCTTTTTTTTATAAAATTTTTTAATAAAATCCTTTATATTTGGATAGTTATCAAATTTTTTATAATCAAATCCTAATGCACAAATTAGTAAATCCACTTGTGCATCTATTGATCGTTTTGCATTTGTTAATGAATTAATTAATGATTCATTTGAAGATTTTTTTATACCATTTTTTGCAAACTGCAAATACTCTATTGGCTCGACTTGAAATGGTATGGTAGGATCACCAAGAGTATCATATAAATACACATAAAAATTGGTCCAATCAATCTTAACACTTTTGTATATATCTTGTATGTTCGTATATTGCTTCTTTCTCTCAAAATTTTCTTTCATTTACTCACCTTCTCATAACAAACCTAATCCCTTGACATTACACATTCTTAAAATATCAACATATAACTTCATACATCACATTTTTATCTTTAATACCAATTATAAATGGACTCTCTCTTTCTTCTATAATACAATAATAACACCAACCTAGCTACACACACAATACCACAACCCAATACCCACCCCCCAAATAAGGAACTAAAGGAAACTTTCCAATATCATCCAAACCTTTATAACTAAAGTATAACACATTTACAAGTATTGTAAAAACTAGTCCTAGACTACTTCCTAATAGTCCTCCAGAAATCCCTAAATAAAAGGAACAAGCTCCAACTAACTTGATATCTCCCCCGCCTAATGTACCATTTTTTATTAATGCCACTACTAAAAATGGTAGTGGACTAACAGCAATTCAAGTATAGATGACACTATATTAACTTGAATTAATCCTAATAAAATAATCATAACATCTACCCTATCAAAAATAATTCTTCTATTAAGTATTGACATTAATTCAAAGTAAATCGAGTAGCTAGAGAACAGGATAATTAATCCTGTTTTCTTTGCTCTCACAGAACCGGACTTACGTTTGCCGTATCCGGCTCCTGAAATTTCTCACCGAATTAATAATAATTCGACAACAGACCAACTTCGTATTTGTGTATATCAATGAGTCCTAGGTCTTCAAAATATTTATTGGGAAGTATTTGGTGCATAATGTGTGCATTTGAATTCTTCCACTTTGTTACAGCCATTTTCAACCCATTTCCTTTAATTCCCAAACTTCTCATTTCTTTATGCATTGCCTTGTAGGTCTTCCATTGTTTCATTTTAACCATTCTAAGTCTCCTGCGTAGCCATTTCATAAAATCTCTTGTGAAACCTTTAATATTCGCTACGCGATAGTAGTTCATCCATCCTCGCAGAACTGGATTTAGTTCTTTAATGATATTTTCAAACTTTCTTCCTGAATTTCTTCTTGTAATTCTTCTCACTTTATCTTTGAAACGTTTTATCCTTTTAGGGTCAACTCCAAGAGTTTTAGCACGAATTACAAAGCCTAGAAATCCAACTCCTTCATACACACTTGTAAGCTTAGTTTTGTTTTCATTAACTTTCAGCTTCAGTTCTTCTTCTAAGACTTTTGTTGCATAGGACCTGTAGTTACCTGCTGTATTCTTATCTTTTGCAAAGATAAGAATATCATCAGCATAACGTACTATCCTTATGCCTTTACTCATCATCTTTTGGTCGAACTGATTAAGATAAATATTACTAAGTAGTGGTGAGATGACACCGCCCTGCGGGCTACCAACTTCTGTGGCATTGAAGCTCTCATCTAGCATTACACCTGATTTTAGGAATCTCCTAATGAGCTCTAATACTTTCCCATCACTTATTCTTTCTGATACTGCTTTCATCATAATTTCATGGTCTAACGTATCAAAACATTTACTTAAGTCCATATCTACCACATGCTTTAAGTTATACCTGTTCATAAAGCGTTCTGCTTTCGCAACAGCCTGTTGCTGTGAATGATTGGGCCTGTATCCATAGCTTGATGGATGAAATGTCCTATCAAAGATTGGTTCTATAATATTAACAATAGCTTGCTGTACTACTCTGTCCTTTACTGTAGGAATTCCCAGTAATCTTATGCCACCTTCAGGCTTTTCAATTTCTGTTCTTCTTACAGGACTAGGCTCATACGTGTTAGTTTTCAGTCTGTCATGAAGAAACTCAATATTTAATTCTAGCTTTTCTGCAAAGTCAGAAACAGTTTCTCCATCTATTCCAGGAGCTCCATTGTTTCTCTTTACACACTTAAAGGCTAACTTTAAATTTTCTTTTCGATATATTTTATCGATAAGGCTGTACCATTTCCTCATGCTTTTCCTCCTCTGTTGCTGTATCTTTCAGTATTCTTTACTCAGGCTATATGTTCTTCACTAGGGTTACTCGACGTCTCTAGCTCTATGGCAATCTTATCTTCGCTTCCCTACTTACTTCATATCTGTGTCGTCGAGATAGTCCGCAAATTCTTTTATGCCAACTATTCGTACCTTCTGGCATTACAGCCTTCTTTTAACACCTTCACCCTTATTCAAAATTCTTTCCCATACACTTTGAAATCTCTTCCGCCCTTCGCATCTACCATAGGCTTTTGACCTAGGGTAGCCACATCAACTAGGTGGTATGTCACCTATATTTTATCCTCCAGTCTATTACTAGCTTTCATTGGTATAGGTTTACTCACTACTACGGCTTCATCTGTATACTGCACTCTCATCTCACCTCTTGCTTTCACTTGTAGGTGAAATCTACAGCTTCGAATACAGCACTTCCTAGGTTAAGTCACTCCGCCTGTTATTAAAACGACCATCATAACACATGCAGCTAAGCTAATTTTAGGACATTCCCACTTTATGGAGGGTTATCCACCACATATGCCAACATTGCTTCACTTACGTTCCGTTCCAATAACCGCCATCAGCTTCCTTCAGACCCTTTCGTCGCCGAAAACGCCCTTACTTACAGCTTGTCTTCCCATTAGCTAGGTGACAGGTTTTCTTTCAAACCATCGGCTCGGCAACATGCCTCGCAAACATAAAAAGAGATAGCACAATATAAGCTATCTCTAAAATAGTTTTTTATTAGTTTCATGATTTTCTTCCTTTAGTGTTAAATATGTAATCTCTTAATGGTTAATTATTTATATCTTCATACTGATTATTAGAAAATTTATAACAAAAGATTAAATGCTTTAACTTCATAATTTTGTATTGCATAAAATAGTTCTATGTATTTGCTCATATTACTAAAATCATCATTAAGAACATCTTTTATCATGTAATTACTTACCTGTTCTATAATATTACCACTTCTTTCAAACAGTATTGAAGCTTTTTCCCAATTTTCATTTCCATATTGACTACTATATGTTATCAGTGCTTTTGACATTAAATCCCGTGTACCTCTATGTGGATTATTTATGCCAGAATTCATTTTATTAAGCTGTTTTGGTAATTCTGGAAGAACACTACCTGTAAATTTTATAAAGTGCATATATATATCTTTTAATATATCTTTATTATACATATTTCTCCATAAAGAAAACTCTTTTATTAATTTTGTTAGTCCTTTTGTTCCCATAAAACCTAATTTTGGCTTTAAAAATCGCTTTGCCATACCTTTTAAACCAGCTTGAATCACCTTTTTATCACTCATTACAATGTCACTAAACTCAATACCAAAATAAGAATTCTTTCTGCTAAATCCTGCATACCCATCTTCCCAAGCTAGTCTTAAATCATTATTTGGAATGATTTGAATGCCTATTTTTGAATTATCGTAAATATAAACCTCATTATCATCATATCCTACCATTAATACAATATGTCCAGGAATATGTATCTTTTGATAAAATTTTTCTTGATAAGGAAGATGATACATATCTAGACCAAATAAAATGACAGGTATATTATTATTAATTAGTTCTTTAATATCTTCCACAGTTGAGGAAAATATTTCTCCTTCTGAATGATAAATTTTATAGCCCATAATATCTTGCCAAAACTCATATTGCCTCTTACCTATTCCAGAGCCTAAAAATATCATTTTAGGTGGCATTAAGTTTTCATTTGTTATTATTTGAAAACCTAACTGACAATAAAAAACAAGCTCGTCTGGTATACGGCTTTGTGTTTTCCATTCATATATATCACAAAGTCCGTTTACTGGGCATAAATAATCTGCCAATCTGTGTGGTAATTCTAAAATTTTCATAGCAATTCCTCCTGTTACTGTATTTATATAATTAATTATATAGTTTCCCCTAACAGGAAGGTCAAGCATTTTGTTGAAATTATATCCTTACTACTGGTATTTAAATTTCAGTAATCCATTCTTCCTTATACAATGAATCAAATGGGCCTTTAATATATCATTCTCTTGGACTATCTATTATAAAGTAGTTATTTTTATCTATCCAATTCATAATATGTCCATATGCTTTGGGAAGTTTATGATAAGAACCTTTATGATAAATACAAGCCAATAGAGTAGAATCATATGTTTTCAAATTTTCCATTTTATTATCATACATAGTAGACACCTTTACTGCTTGTCCATATTCTATTTTTATATCACTTAAAAGTAATTCATCTGCAATAGTCTTAACGGTTTCTGCTGATATATTTTCACGGTTTGAAAAATACTGAATAAAGTGTATATATTGTCGTCCAGTCTCTTTATAGTAATTTCTCTTGGTCATAATAAAATCGTTGTAAGCATTATCGGCATCACAATTAAAACCACTGTATAAGCCAAGTTGAGTTTTATCTTCACGATGAATATAGTCAATTACTCTCCTTAGCCCTGTATACGTCTTGTTTCTTCCGTTAATTTGTTCAACAATAGCCATATGGCATGTATCTCCTTTTAATAGGCATAATATCTATGGTATTGAGCTTTCCTTGATGTACTAATATTAAGGCTTGATTGAAATTTCCTCCTAGTCTTGATAATTGACGGGTATGTTCCTTTAATCCATCATAAATCCTTATATCTCTTTCTAATGCCTGTAAACATACGTATTGGCTGATATTCATTTTTGCTCTTTTAGCTTTTCTTTCTATTTGGCTATATTCTGTTTCTTTTACCCTAAATCCAATAAATCTTTCTTTTTTTATGGTGATCGTCTCCTTTTTTCCATATAAAAAAGCTAGTAACATTAAAGCTACTAGCCCCTCTATATACAACTTAATTTTTTTATAATCCTCATACCATCAATCTGACCTTGTAAATATATTTGACTACTTTCTATGGTAATAATTTTAAAATACACATCAATAAATTTATCTATTAAGTTTCCATCTTCTTCATTAAGTATTTCTGATAAATATTCAGTTCTATCTAAGATTTTACCAAGTTCCTTACGAAGAATTTTATATTCTTCATTGTTCTGTTTTAGTCTTTTTAGAATTTCTTCTCTATATTCTGTAGTAAATTGTTCTAGGCTTTCATAAAATATTTTTTCATCTACAATAGTATCCATTCCTTACCCCTCCCCAAAGTTATTAAAGGTATTGTAATATTATTAGGAAGTAAAGTCTAGTTTTGGATGAATTTATTTTTTGGGGTTTGGGCATAGCCCAATATTAAGGGGTTGGGGATATCCCCAGAAAGCTGCTTTGTTTAACAAAGTGGAAGCTTGCCCGCAGGAAGGCAAAGCCTTCTGAGGACTGCGGTTTTATTAGGATATTGAAAATAAATATCTACTTCTTTTTATAAGTAAGGGTCACTACATCCTTTACATTTTTCTTAGAAAGTAGTTCTAACCCTACTCTATCAACACCACTTTTAAATAACGGAATTCCCTCTCCTAAAATAACAGGCAATATAGTTATCTGATATTCATCTATTAAATTATCCTCTATAAAGTCATGTATTAAGTCTGCTCCACCTATTAACCATACATGTTTACCTGGTTTTTGTTTCAATGATTTTACTAAATCCACAGGTGGTGTATGGATAAATTCAGCATTTTCATCTTTTCCTGTTCTTGTTTTGCTATAGACATAACTCTTCACATTTTGGTAGGGGTATTCTCCAAAGCCAAGAACTTGGTCGTATGTTTTTCTACCCATTATGACCGTATCAATAGTTTTATAGAACTCATCATAATCTGTATCTTCTATGTTAGCATATTCCTCTAGCCAATCTATTCCTCCATCTTTATCAGCAATATATCCATCCAAACTCATGGCTATATATAATATGATTTTTTTATTAAATACAAACTTACCATTATCCTCAATTAGTAATCCCTCTTTAACCATTTTAGCTCTGTATTTTTCCTTTTTGCTTATGAAATGCTTGTATACTTCATCCTTTGGAATCCATATTTGTCTTTCTTCTATTTTTTCCATGACTGCATCTATAATATCATAGTTTTGTTTATTGTTAGGAAATACTCCTTTTGTCATGACGTATGCCTTACACTGAGCATATAGTTCATGGGCAATAAACTCTCTTTGACTATGTTTTAGTTGAGAGTACTTCTTATTTATTTGCAAAAGCCTTCCATCTACTTTTTTATGATTTTTCATTAAATCCTCCTATCCATTCAATACGATATATTGTAATTCCACCTAATACAATATTCGCCATACATCCTATCAATCCTTTGTTATTGGCTATACCTATTTAATAAAAACACCCCCATTCTATCCATACAATAAAATGAGGGTGTAAAAATGCCTTGAATAGCATTTGAATATAAGATTATTTACTTTACACTACACTTACAAACTAATCAATAGGTATTAGGCTGATATTCCACATACCTCTTTTCGGCTTTCCCCACAAGCCTGATTAAATCTTCATGTATCTTCTGCAACAGATACCCCTCTTCGTTAAAACGTTCCTCACTACCTTTAGAAACAATTTTAGATTCTGCTTCATCTATGATGTCAAATACCTTCCCTATAATCTCTACATAATCATTCTCCACAGTTTTTTCCTCCTTCATGTGATTAGAGTTTCTTAAAGAAACTTTTGTTACCTTAAGTATGCACCACTTAAAGTGCAGATTATATCAAACTGTGTAATAATTATAAATTATTTGTATTTATAGATCTCGATGTCGATGTTTTAAAATGTCCTCTATTATATCTTTAGCTAATTCTATTTCATTTGGGGATAAATTTTTTAGCTTATTATATAGACTCTTTAAGTTATCTGGTTCATCAATTTCTTTTAGACTATCTTTTAATAAGTATTCAGGGGAAACACCTAGTGCATTACATAGCTTTACAAATACTGGGATGCTCGGATATTTGGCAGCACTTTCAATTTGTCTTACAAATGATGGCTCTATTTCGCATAACTCTGCTAGTTTATTAGACGTTATATTTCTTAACTTTCTAGTCTCCTTTAATCTTTTTCCAAACATGACCTTATTCATTTCCATAACACTCACCCGTTTCTTATAGTTTCATTAGTTACTATAAGATTACACGATTGTTTTTTGATTAGATAGCATCTTTCAGAAACATAAGTTACTATTAGTATCTTATGTCTAATTCTATTATTTATTCATACTACATTTCTAATTCCCCATTGTCTTCTTGAACATGGGACACATTAGGGTAAGCATTCATCATTTTTTCATAATGCTCCTTATATATTTCTGCATTCCCTATTTCTAAGGTTGGTGACTCTACTTTATTACTGACTTTATTATCTTGTTTTTCAGTGGCTTTATCAGGTATTTTCTTTTCTACTTCTATCTTTTTAAACAGGTTAGTCTTAAGTGACTCAATATTTCTCCTTGAAATTTCAATTTTTCCTGCTTCGTAAACCTTTCTAACTCCTTTAAACTATGGCGATATTTAATTTTCTCAAAAAAATTTTTGATAACACCCATTTTCTCCCCTCCTACATGACTAGCTCCCTATCATCATCTTAAATATTATCTTTTTTGGATATATAACTTTAAGCGTGGAATATATTTTTAGTATGAACTTCTTAATATGTCTTCCGTCATAATAATCTTGTAATACGACATAAAAAATACCGCAAATTCATTTCTGAATAATACGGTATTTAAATAAAATGTTTAGTTTTAACAAGCACGGCGTTTAATAAGAATATTACGACTTTTTATTTTTCTTCTGTGATTGTATTATAAAATAAATTATTAATAAAATAACGATAATAGTACTTTTAACAAGTATAGAATCTAATTCAAAAAAATCAAGAATAAATGATAATACAAAATAAGCTATAAAACCACCCATAAAACCCTTGATTGTATCTTTCTCAAACATAAAATTCACCCTCCTATATACAAATTCAATTCCATTAAATATACACTTTCTAAAATCATCCAATTTAAGTCATGATATTCTACTGTTACGAATTAATTGTAACATATTTTTTAATACTGTATTATTCAGTTATTAAAGATCAATTTTATATTTCTAATTAGTTCGTATTTTTTTCAAATTGTGCAACTTAACCATAGCTAAAGTTGCATACCCTCAGTTTTCTCATAATCATTTAATCTATTGTGTATAACAATTAAATCTTCGTTAAAATCCTTGGCAGTTGGCAAATGCTTTAATATCTGAAATCTCTCTCCAAACCTTTCTTGAATTTGTTGCGAAAAAAAATGACCCTCTTGGTCATTATCAAGACAAAGGATCATTTTCTTTATGACTGGATGTTGGCTAATATAGTATTCAATAGGTAAATAGGAAGTTCCACCCATTGAAATCATATGATGATTCAAATCTTTTATTTTATATATCTTGGCTAATGTCATATAGCTCATTAAGTCAATAGGACTTTCAAAGATTAATAAAGTATCATTTGTTCCTTCTCTATGGAAGGGGTAAGTCTTGTCGGAACCCCATAGGTCTTTCCTAAACTGTTTCCTACCAGTACCCCTTAGATTGGCAAATTTAGGTTCATTTTCATTATTGTAGCCAACAAATACACAATTTCTTTTCTCATCTTCATAAAGTTGTTTATTTTTTACAAATTCTTGCACTACATCCCCATCAATTTTTCTAGTATGAATAAGATAAGCAAAAATATGCTTGTAGGTGCTGTTTCTTCTTGGTAATACTAACTCTCTTTTTTCATCAATATCCTTGAGTGGGCTTATGGTCCCCAAGGGGTTTAAGTCATATTCTTAATTTAGAAATACACCCTAAACCCTGATTTCACCACTACTTTATAAGTTCAGCACAATTGTATATGATTTTAATCTCTTGTTTTTCACCTAAACTAGTTTCATTTATATAATGTTCAAATATATATTCGACTAAAGTCTAGAGCTTTCAATCATATTTAGTAATCCCATTAATATATTCTACAAAATAGATAATATAACGGTAAAGCCTTATCGATTTTTTTGTCGATGCATGAAATCGATGTACGGACCTGTTTTAACTATTCAAGTGTTTTTAGAAATTCAGCTAATTTTTCAAGTCCTTCTTCTAATTCTTTTATTTCACAAGCATAACCTATTCTTACACATTTCTCTAATTCAAAGCATGATCCCGGCGTTAATATAACACCCTTCTCTTTCATTAAAGAAACACATAAATCTCTTGAAGGTATATCGAAGTCATAATATAAAAGCGCCGTTGTACCTGCCTTTGGTTTTATATATGAAATATACGGCTGTTCTGATATCCATTTATCAAGTATAGCCAAATTTTTTCTTATTATTGTCTGATTTCTTTCCAGTATTTTATCCGCATTTTTCAATGCAAGAGCTGAAAAAATTTCATCCAATATTCCACAGCTTATCATGTTATAATCCCTATGTTCGAAGCATTTCTGCATGACTTCTTTTGACGGTGAGGCAATCCAGCCCATTCTAAGTCCAGCAAGGGAGAATACTTTTGACATGCTGCTTACGCTAATTCCTTTTTCATATAGGTCAGCAATAGATTTTGTGTAATGTTCCTCTTGGTTAAGTCCTCGATATACTTCATCGCATAATATATATGCATCCACACCTCTTGCAATCTCTACGATTTCTCTTAACATTTCTTCTGGCATTAGTGAACCTGAAGGATTATTGGGATTATTGATATTTATTATTTTTGTATTGCTATTTACAAGGGCCCTTAGCTCATTTAAGTCAGGTAAAAAATTATTTTCTGATCTCAATCTCAATATCTGCACATCTGCTCCAAAGGATTCAGGTATTGAGTAATGCTGCTGGTAAGTTGGCAACACCGATACAACTCTATCTGTGCTTTCAACAAGAGAATATAAAACCAAATGATTAGCCCCTATTGCACCGTGAGTTGAAAGAATGTTTTCTTCTTTCATGTTTTTATATAGCTTACATACGCCTTTTTTAAACTCTGGAGATCCCTCTATGTGACCATAGGTTAGCCTTATATCACTTATCTTTTGCCAATATTCTTCGGGATTTTCTCCGGACATCTCCATTAACTCATTCAGTGTAATTGAATGAACACATGTTTCTGCAATATTATATATTGCATCATTCTCAAATTCGTTCATCCATTGCTCAACTTTAAAGGGTTTGATTTTCATTTTTTCTCCTCCTTGTGATTCATAATTAATTTTTATATAAAACCATATTTTATAGGTCTACTTCTAATCCAAATCCTTTCTCCTTAGCTAAATCTAAAGCCAGCTTTGAAGTCATTAGAATCTGTTGACTTTGAAAGATAGACCTTTAACTTTATCATTAAGTAAGCACTTAACTGCGTCAAATATTAAACTGGCATCATCCTTTGCAAACAATAGACTAGATATAACAAACTGGGCTTTTTCGAACTGTCCTTTATAAAGCTGTCCTTCTATTCTTTTATCGTACTCATAATCTAGTATTCCAACTCTCTCAATCTTGTTTTCAAACCCACGATGTCCAGCTATTAATCTAAAGTTTTTAAAAGTATCAAGTTTCATCGCTTCTAATACTGTAATAGACATCTCAAATCTCCTTAATGTTTTCACAAAAATTAAATATATAGAACGCACTTATAAATTTACATTTTGATTTTTTGAATAGCCAATGTTTTAAGGATATTCAAAAAATCAAAATGCAAAAAATTTATTGCGATTTCTATATTAGAATAAATCTCTCCATTTTAAATTATTTCCATTTTTCAAAATGCTTAGCAAGCTTTACTATTTATTATATATTAGTATATTACTAAAACAAAGAATACACAACAAACCATAATCATTAAGTTTAAGAAAAAAATTGATGTTCCATTAGCTAAAATATAGTTATTGAATTCTAGCAGCTTTTTATATCCCTTTGGTAATTCTTTAGAAGCTAACTCATCAGTATTACAATAGGCTTAAAGAAGCTTTTATACTGGCGATATAGATTAATGACACCATCTTCATAGGCTGCTCCTATTTCTTTATTTGAAGCTTAAATACTTATATATACATTACCATACTTAGGTTTTACTCTCTCGGTTTTAACTCCTTTTATTTTATATAATAGAAAAAGTACCGAAACCTTGAAAAAAGTTTCGATACTTCATATGCTAATGTAAATGTCTACTATATACTTTATTGGTTTTATGCGATTCTTCCACACAAATTCTTTTTCTCTGTGTGTCCAATATTGTCTAGTAGCGGACATGATGTTTAGTTAAAAGTTTAATTGATATCCCTGTGATACCAAAAGAAACAATGTTATTATCTTATATACATCAAACTAATTTCTAGATGCTACTGATTTTTTATCTAATTCTAATATAATTTTTCCCATTTTCTTATCTTATTTAAATTCATCTTTAGTTTAATAATAATTATTGTCTATTATTTGTTTTAATAAATATTTATTTTCATGCAATTAACCTACACATCTATCTATTTATATTTACGTATATTTTATTTTATAACTTTATAAAAAGTAACACCTTTATCATTATATAATCCATTATTCTCTAATATATTTTCATAATTTTTAACTTTTTTAAAACCTAGTTTTTTAAAAATATTCTTAATATCATCTTCATTAAAATAGTGATTCCAAAAACGATATATTTTGTAATTATTTTCTTCATCAATAATTATATTTTCATCTAATATTGCTTTCTTTTCTGGAAAATGACTTGATTGTGACAAACATAAATATGGTTTATTCTGCCAAAATCCGCCTTTAGAAAATTCCCAATTTCTCTCAAACGTTAAATTATCAATGGTATATTTATTCAGAGCATCAAAGATAAAAATTCCACCTGGCTTTAATGCCTCGTAAACATTTTCTAACAACATTTCTCGCTCTTCTATAGATAACACTCCAAAATCACAATAGATCATAATGATTAGATCAAATTTTTCTTTAAACTCTAATTTTAAATAATTTTCACAAATATAATTCACATCCAAATTATTTTGTATTGCACTATTTTTTGCATATTCTATTGAGTTTTGAGAGAAATCTACACCTGTAACCTTATATCCTTTTTTTGCAAGTTTCTCTGTATATAGACCAGGACCACACCCCAAATCTAAAATATAACCATCATTTTTATATAATTGTTCTAATATCCAGTTTATTATTTTATCAATGCTTTCTTCTTTTCTACTTGCTGTATTAATATCTGGGTTTATATGCACTTTAAGCAATTGTTTTGAAATATATTCATCTGTCCACATATTTGCCGTACCTTTTTCATAAGGCTTCACATCATTTACTAAACTCATCATTTTTTTTATATTCATCTTTTTCTACTCCTCTATACCTTTCTTTCTAATGAACAAAGGTAAATATTATTATTTATTTTGATTAAATTCCTATTTTCTTACATCTTATCAACCGCAGTTAAGAAAATTTATAGATTTTCTCTTATATAATCACCTAGAGGATACATATTCAAATATATTAACTTTATATCCCTTGCTTTCTAGTAATAATGTTCTCATAGAGTCTGCTATCATATCAACTAATCTTTCCTTATATACTCCATGTTTTGTAATGGAGGTTAATGGATGTTTTTTTATCTGATTTCGAACAGTATGTTGACAACAGGATACCGTCATTATTTATTTGACATACTCATCGTAATCAATACAAACAAACTTAATTTTCCTCCTAGTAATCTTGGTAAAATAGTAATTAGCAATAACAATAACTTCGAAAAAATACACCGTAGAGTAACCAAGACTCTACGGCTAAAATAGAAAAGTAGCCCTAGAGAATATACAAAACCACAAACTGATAAATTAGGAACAACCAATAGACTGTTTGTTTAAAACAGCCCTTCCTAATTATTCAGTTAACGAGTTTGTATTATTTCTCCAAGCTACTTATGTTATTTGAAACAATATAACACTAAGTGGTCGGATGTCATTCCACCTTTTCTTACAAATTTAGTTATTGTTATTGCTTTTAATACTATCATATTAATAATAACATTTTTAAAATGCAAAATCAATCACTAGTTTAGCTATAAAATCAACTTATCCAATACTATTTTCTCTGCCACATCACTTGCCTAATGTCCTAATGCTACAACCCTATATAAAATTTCCATCAGCAGACAATGAACGCTCTCTTAACCCTGTATTTCCAAGGTCTAAACCTACAACTATCACACCTACTATTCCTTCCTAATCAGTAGCGAGCAACACTCCACATGAATCTTCTGAAGAAACATACTATAACTTCATTCTTTCTATTTTCGTTGTCCATGTATACGGTTCACCATATCCTATTCTAAATTTACTTAATCCATTCTATAATTAATACCCTACACAAAACTTCCCATTATAGACATAATAAGTATCTACAACATTCAAGAAAGGTACTCTGTTACCCTTATCCCAATTCAATCTATCGCCAACTATACATTTTACACAACAAATTCAATCTCTTTATCTACGCCTACTCTTTTTCAACATCAAATATACTTTTCGGTTTACGGTAATTAATATATGATTTTAGCATGGAATAGGTTTTTAGATATCTCTTTCGCTTATCAGTCTATAAACCTCTGGGAACTCTGTAACTAACATATTAGATTCCTCATAACAGCTTTATATTTATTGTAAACAAAATCATTTTATATTGGACTTTTGAAATAGAATATTTGATAATATTAATAGATTAAAAGATGAACTTTATTATTTGATTTTCAAAACTCAAAACAAAAATAAAGTCCACATGCTCAGAAATGAACTTTATCAAAAATATTTAGTATTTATCAGTATAAAGCCTATATTGTATTAAAAGTTAAAAAACAACTTCAATAAATAATTAATTTTTTTACTCTAAAGAATGGCCTTAATCTTAGAACTGCGACTTAGAACAGAGTAAGGCACTGTTAGGCCCTTACTCTTTGGGTACCTTAATAACTTGTCCTGGAAAAATATCATATGAACTCAAATTGTTAATTACACCAATTTCATATATTGACTCCCTTATATCTTTATCTTTAGATGCATATTCTCTTACTAAACTCCATATTGTATCACCACTTTGAACAACTATTTCTATGTACTGAGGTTCTTCATATCCTTCTACTCTATTTGTTAATGCTCCTATGTTTAATATTATAAAAAACAATATAACCATTAAAACAATAGTACTTAACATAATTTTTTTCTTGTCACCTATAACTAATTTTATCATTTGAAACCCGCCCTCCAAACGTTTGTTCGATTTATGATTCTATTATACTCGAACAGATGTTCTTTGTAAAGGGTTTTTATCGAACTTATGTTTGAATACTCATGCTTTATATGTTATAATATAGCAAATAGCAATATTGTGAGGTGCTAACATGAGTTCAGATCTAACTAAGAAACAAAGTCGCATATTAGAGTTTATTAGAAGTGAGGTTAATTCTAAGGGCTATCCACCTTCAGTTAGAGAAATATGTCAGGCTGTTGGATTAAAATCAACCTCTACTGTTCATGGACATTTAGGAAGACTTGAAAAAAAAGGTTATATAAGGCGTGATCCAACAAAACCAAGAGCCATCGAAGTTTTGGATTCATCAAGCGAAATAATTCCAGATAAAAAAGAAATTGCTCATATTCCGGTAATAGGTAAGGTTACTGCTGGAGAACCAATTCTAGCAGTTGAAAATATTGAGGAAACTTTTCCTGTTTCAGTTGATTTCATTGAATCCGGTACATACTTTATGTTAAAGATTGAAGGAGAGAGTATGATCGAGGCCGGTATTTTAGATCAGGATTTTGTCCTTGTCAAACAACATCCTATTGCCGAAAATGGTGAAATTGTAGTGGCATTATTAGATGATTCTGCAACTGTTAAAAGATTTTTTAGAGAAAAAAAACATATAAGACTTCAACCTGAAAACAAATTTATGAACCCGATAATAGTAGATGATGTGAAAATATTAGGAATTGTTAAGGGTGTTTTTAGGAAAATACAGTAAAAAAGCGTCATTATAACGCTTTTTTACTTTAGACAAACCACCTCAAAAGTTGAAATAGTTATTAGCAGGCTAAAACTCTACTGAGAACAGTAGAGTTTTTAATTTTCAAAAAGGACTTTGTTAGGTATAATAAAATGGTCTAAATATATTTTAATAGATAATTGTGTAGAAAATATGAATAAAATATGAACAATTTAAAAAATTTAATAGATTTTATACTGCTCTTTAATAATGTCAAAAATATTAGCTTTTTTTAACGCATTAACAGGGGCTAAAAAAGTTACTGTTACGGTACCAGGAGCTCTACCTATTTCTATTGAACCATTTATAGTACATCTATTTTTAATTTCAGGAACACTCAATCTTAGAAGGTTAGAAGCCCTTGAAAGGCCATTGTCTATTGCCATATTTAAATTTTCTCCTGTACCGATAAAGCTTATTGGAGCTGTGGATTCTATATCTATAAAGTCCCATTTTTCTCCCAATGCTTTACCTTTTTCAAACTCTTTTTCGGTTATAGGTTTAGCTAAATATGGTAAATCTTCTTCGATAGGTAATAATATGGGACCATCTATATTCATATCTTTTATGACCTTTACTTTCAATGTAACAACAGCGGATACATCACAGGTGTGACCTGCTATTTCTCCGTTTCCCTGCATTGCATGAACATCGCCAACATATACTCCCCCTCCATCTACCTTTACAGGACATATAAGTATAGCTCCTTCTCTAACTTTGTTTATATCCATATGTCCATCTGTTTTATGTTTTTCCAACTCATCTTTAGTAAAAGCATACTCATGGGGTGCATCGATTAATGCAGCTCCAAAGTCTCCAGCATTATGTGAGTCTGGAGTAGGCTTAGATGGAGTGGTTCCTAATTGACCTATAAAAGGTCTTAGTCTTGATATAGTTCCAGTTATATTATGGGGAGCAAAATTAACTATTGGATTTTGTATAGAACCATCAGGTATTGACATATAATCTCTTGCTTTTTTTGCTGCTTTATAGGCACCATCTTTATTCAATGTAATTCCAATACTTTTGTCTTCATCAAAGGCCATTGTATATCCATTGGTAAATTGAAATGGAGAAATTTCTTCACCGCATTGAGCACATTTTACTGAATCAGGTCCTATACCTTCTAATTTAGTTTTAGGGTATAAGATTCCACAATTCGGACATTGACCTGCAATAAAGGGATCACCTAAGAAATTTTCATCAACTGTTCTTTCATTCCCCGATGAAGTAACTGTAGATGTGACATTAACTGATTTTATGTAAATAGCTATTGCATCACCTACTTTTGCGTTTTCAACAAATACAGGTTTAGTTACTTCATGACCTCCTTTTATAGCTGGAGTTATCATAGGACCCCAACAACCAGGAGCAGTATTAGCAACTATAGTACCACCATCTTTAACAGGACCTAACATTTTTTCCTCTGGATTAAGGATACCATCAGTAAGTTCATTAACAAAAACCGTTTCCTTTGACATAATATATTCCTCCTAATATATTTGTCAATATATATACCCTATAGACATATACTTAAACTTATTGTTAAAACTATAGCAGTCCTTTCTCCTCCATGCTCTGTAATCCTTTTAAAACACCAAATTTAGCATGTTCATAGGTAAGTCCTCCTTGAAAATAAGCTATATAGGGTTCTTTTATAGGAGCGTCTGCACTTAATTCAATTGAAGAGCCCTGAACAAATGCTCCTGCTGCCATAATCACTGGGCTATCATATCCCGGCATATCCCAGGGTATTGGTGTTACGAAGGAATCTACTGGAGCAGCTGCCTGTATTCCTTCACAAAATGCAATAACTTTTTCCGGTGAACCCAGTTTAATGGCTTGTATTATATCACTTCTTTTATCATTAAATTTGGGGCATATTTCATATCCTAATTTTTCAAATACTCTTGCACAAAGAAGAGCACCCTTTAACGCCTCTGTTACTACCTGTGGCGCTATAAACAGTCCTTGAAACATACTTCTAGTTAATCCGAATGTAAGACCACATTCTTTTCCAATTCCCGGTGAAGTCATTCTATAGGATATTAAATCAATTAATTTACTCTTGCCAACAATATATCCACCTGTAAGAGCAAGTCCTCCTCCTGGATTCTTGATAAGTGAACCTGCCATTATATCCACACCCACATCTGTAGGCTCTTCTGCCTCTAAAAACTCACCGTAGCAATTATCAACCATTATAATTATATTTTTATTAATTTCCTTTACCCTATCTACAATTTCTTTTATTCCATCTATGGTAAGGGCCTTTCTCCATCCATAGCCTGTTGAACGCTGAATATATACCATTTTGGTTTTATCTGTTATATTACTTATTAAGCTTTTTATATCAACTAACCCAGAAGGTAAGAACTCTATCTGCTTATACTGGACCCCAAACTCCTTTAAGGATGACTTGTTTTCATTTTTTATTCCTATTACCTCTTCCAGAGTATCATATGGCTTACCAGTGGCAGATATCATTTCATCACCAGGTCTTAGTATACCTGTAAGACAAAGGGTCAAAGCGTGGGTCCCATTGACAATAATCGGGCGAACGATTGCATCTTCAGTATTAAATACTTTACTATATACTTTCTCTAAAGTTTCCCTACCGGAATCATTGTAACCATATCCAGTATTCCAATTAAAATGAGTATCACTGAGTCTACAATCCTGCATGGCTTTTAAGACCTTAAACTGATTATATGATTTGACTTCATTCAATTTTCTGAACTCCTGTATTATTTCATCTTCTGCATTTTCTACTAGTTCAGTAATTTTTTCATTTAAGTTAAATGTATTTAATAATAAACTTTTAGTTATTTCCATACATACATCACCTTTCTTACTTAATCAAAATGAAATCTAGTTTATACACATAAAAATACGGCTAAAAAGCCGTATTTTTATAGATTACTAGCCATTTGCTTCTATTTTTCATTATTATTATTACTTGATAAGAAATTCACTGGTTTTGAAGGTAGTATAGTTGAAATAGCATGCTTATATATCATTTGCTGTTTCCCATCACTTTCAATTACTATTATGTAACTATCAAAACCCTTTACTACTCCTTTGATTTGAAAACCATTAACAAGGAATATAGTAATTGGTACACGTTCTTTTCTTACTTGATTTAAAAAAATATCCTGTAGGTTTAATGAAGATTTCATATTTTATTTTACCCTCCTATTTAATTTCTTACTAATGTATTCTATAAAAACTTTATATTCCCTTCAACAAAGTGGATAATATTATTAATTATTTTTTCTTTATTCATATTTTCCTCTAATTTAAACCATTTAATCTTTTTATATCTTTTAAACCATGTCAATTGTCTTTTGGCATACCTTCTTGTATTTCTCTTGACAAGTTCAATAGCTTTATTAAGATCATATTCACCACTGAGATAATCTATCACTTCTTTATATCCTATACCCTTCATGGAAATATCATCAGAGGTCAATCCCATTTCCATAAGTCCTTTCACTTCATCTAATAGGTCACTGTCAAACATAATATCAACCCGTTTGTTAATTCTGTCATATAATTCTCTTCTATCTCTATTAAGGCCTATAAGAACAACATCATAATCTTTGTTTTCAGTTAAATCTTTACTAAAATCCTTAATTTTCTCACCGGTTGTGTGGAAAATTTCCAATGCTCTAATAACTCTTTTTACATTATTTTGATGTATCCTTTCAGCCCCCTCTGCATCTACCTCCTTTAATTTATTATGTAAATACTCTGCACCATATTTTTCATATTCTTCAGTTAATTTCTCTCTAAAAGCTTTATCAGATATAGTTTCGGAAAAATCCATATCATAAATCAAAGAATTCACATATAGTCCTGTTCCTCCTGCAATAATAGGAAGCTTGTTCTTTGAAATAATTTTATCAATATACTTTTTAGCTAAATCTCTATACTGTGCAACAGAAAAATCTTCCCTTGGATCTATTTCATCAATTAAATAATGCTTAATATCTTCCATTTCTTCATCGGTAGGTTTAGCACTACCAATATTTAAATACTTATATATTTGCATGGAGTCTGCCGAAACAATTTCACCATTTAGCCCTTTGGCAACTTCTATAGATATCTCTGTTTTACCTACTGCTGTAGGTCCTGCAATTATTACTAAAGGTTTTTCCATACTATACACCTACTTAAGTTCTTAAAAATTTTCTTTCAATTTCCGATTTTGATATTGAAATTATAATTGGTCTTCCATGGGGGCAAGTGAATGAATTCTCTGTTTTTTTAAGATCAGCTATAAGCTTTTCTATTTCAATATTTTTAAGTTTATCAGCTGCCTTTATAGCTTTCTTACATGACATTTGAATCAATCTATGTATTTTAAATTCATAGCTATTTTTTGAAGTATTATTTAAATTCTCAGCAACCTCAAGAAAAAATTTTTTTGCTATGGGAGCTCCAAAGAGAATCGGAACTTCCCTTAATATAATTGTATTATAACCAAATTCTTCTATTTTGTACCCTAATTTAGAAAAAATATTCTTATTTTCCATAATGAGATCTTTATCAATATAATTAAGTTCAATTACTATTGGTTCCAATAATATTTGAGATAATATCTCACTATTTAAATAATCATTCATGAATTTTTCATAGAGTATTCTTTCATGGGCAGCATGTTGATCAATAAGAAGCATTTCCTCTCCTTTTTCACAAATTATATATGTGGAAAACAACTGACCTATAATTCTTATCTCATCTAATGGATGCTGTTTATCATCTACAGTTTTTTCCTTTTTGGGATATTTGATTGTTTTCGACTCGCTAGTAAAAACCTCATCAAAAATTTCCTCTATTTTTTCTTCCCTTGCCTGTTGATTGATATTATCTTTATTATACTCAATATTATCTTCTATACAAGTATCATGATTTTTTATTTGAGGATATTCTTTTTTTTCTACAGGTTGAATTTTCCTATATTTATCCTCATCAGTAAAAGTATTTCTATTTTCTTTAATACCAATGCTTAATTGCTCTGATATATCATCAATTTTTTCTTCTTTTACCCTAGAGCTATTACTTATATTTATATCGGGTATTAAATCAGATTTCAAAAGTTTTTCCTTTATTGAAGCTGTTAAAAAGTCCATTACTCTTCTTTCATCACGGAATCTTATCTGGAGTTTAGCAGGATGTATATTCACATCAACTTTATTTGATGGAGTTTCTAAATACAAAAAACATATTGAAAATCTATTTTGTGGTAAAAGAGTTTTATAACCTGTATCTATTGCCTTTGAAATCACTTTACTCTTTACATATCTTCCATTGACAAAGGATATCTGCAAGCTTCTATTTCCTCTTGTATAGCTTGTATTTGTTATATACCCCTTTAGTTTCATATCTCCATCTTCATTATTGACTTCAATTAAATTCTTTGCCACCTCTCTGCCATATATAGTATATATTGTGCTGTATAAGTCACCCTTCCCTTGAGTTGTAAAAATATTCCTATTATCTATAATATATCTAAAGGAAATATAGGGGTGGGATAAAGCAATATTATTGACAATAGTGCTAATATAATTTGTTTCAGCAGAGTTGGATTTCAGAAATTTATGTCTTGCAGGAGTGTTATAAAAAAGATCCTTTACAACTATTGTAGTTCCATTTGGACAACCAATTGAACTATTTCTTATAATATCTCCATTCATAAGCTCAGCCTTGGTTCCAAATTCATCTTCAGAAGTTCTTGTTATAATCTCAATATTTGATACAGATGCTATACTTGCCAAAGCTTCACCTCTAAAACCTAAGCTCTTAATATCATATATTTCTTCATCGCTATAAATCTTACTTGTCGCATGTCTTTCAAAGGCCAGGTTCAGATCTTCTCTTTTTATTCCCACACCATCATCTGAAATTCGTATATATGATTTTCCAGCTTCTTTTATTTCAATGACTATTGAGGAAGAATTTGCATCTATTGAGTTCTCCAAAAGCTCTTTAACTACAGAAGCCGGCCTTTCTACAACCTCTCCTGCAGCAATTCTATTTGATACTGATTTATGAAGCTTTTTTATTCTATTAACCATATTTACCACCTTATATCTTCCTAACCTTTTCAACTAAATTATACAACTTATTCATGGCATCTATTGGGGTCATATTAATAATATTGACTTTCTTTAATTCCTCAATTATCTCATTTGAATTTAAGTTAAAAAAATTAATTTGCTCTCCTGAGGTGTCCTTTGATGTTTCTTCAACTGTCATGGATATTTCCTTTAAAATATCTTCATTTTCCTGGGCTATATCACTTTTTTCTAACTTATCTAATATTATCCTTGCCCTGTCAATAACTTCATTGGGAAGACCTGCTAGTTTAGCCACTTGTATCCCATAGCTTTGATCTGCACCACCGCGGATTATTTTTCTTAAAAAAACAATGTCATCCCCTACTTCCTTCACTGAAATACAATAGTTTTTTACCCCCTTGAGCTTTCCCTCAAGTTCAGTCAATTCATGATAATGGGTGGCAAACAATGTTTTTGCTCCCAGAATATCAGAATTACTTATATATTCAACTACCGCCCAGGCTATACTTAATCCATCATAGGTACTGGTTCCCCTACCTATTTCATCTAATATAATTAGACTGTTCTGAGTGGCATTGTTTAATATATTTGAAAGCTCACTCATTTCCACCATAAATGTACTTTGACCCTGAAATAGGTCATCGGAAGCTCCCACTCTGGTAAAAATTCTATCCACTACTCCTATTACAGCTTCATCAGCAGGAACAAAGCAGCCAATTTGAGCCAATAGCACATTAAGGGCAACTTGTCTTAAATAAGTTGACTTACCTGCCATATTAGGTCCCGTTATAATATAAAATCTATTTTCATTATCATCCAGTAAAGTGTCATTAGGTACAAACATTTCATCACCTGCAACTCTCTCTACTACTGGATGTCTAGCATTTTTAAGTTCAATTTTTTTAGAATCGTTAATACCTGGCTTATTAAATCTATATATAAAGCTCACCTCTGCAAATCCCAGCAAAACATCAAGTCTCGCTATGGCTTTAGCAGTAGTTATTATACGATTTATTTCTCCCAAAACCTTATTCCTTACTTCATTGAATAGATTATACTCCAATTTAACAATTTTTTCTTCAGCACCAAGTATTTTATCTTCAATTTCCTTAAGCTCAGGCATTATATACCTTTCAGAATTGGCTAAGGTCTGTTTTCTAATATATGTATCGGGTACATTTTTAATATTGGATTTAGTAACTTCTATATAATATCCAAAAATCTTATTAAAACCTACCTTCAATGTTTTTATTCCTGTGCTTTTTCTTTCTCTGCTCTCTATGTCCATAAGCCATTTCTTACCATCGGTTATTGCACTTCTAAGTTCACTTAATTCTTGGTTAAATTTACTCTTTATAATACCTCCTTCCTTAAGGGCAAGAGGAGGATCTTCTTCAATTGCTTCATCAATTAATGCAAAGACATCCCTTAGTTCATCTATTTCTTCAAATATATTTATTAGTTCACCCTTAACCTTTCCCTTGAGCTTGTCTTTTATAACTGGAACAACCTTGATTGAATTTTTAAGGGCAATCATATCTCTGGCATTAACAGTACCGTATACAATTTTCGATGACAGCCTTTCTAAATCATACATATTCTTTAATAATTCCCTTAATTCATCTCTAAGCAGTATATCCTCATAGAGGAGCTCAACAGAATCTAATCTAGCATTAATACCCTTTATATTGACTAGAGGTTCTTCAATCCACTGCTTTAATGTCCTTGCACCCATTGAAGTACAAGTTTTGTCAACAACCCAGAGAAGGGAACCCTTCTTTTCCTTCCCCCTTAAGGTTTCAGTCAATTCAAGGTTTCTTCTGGTAAACTTATCTAAAATCATGAAATTATTATGATTATATATATCTATTTTGTCTATATGCTTTAAAGGAACTTTTTGAGTATCATATATATAATCTAATATGGCTCCAGCCACTATTATACTGTATTTCTTATCTTGAAGACCAAAACTGTCTACAGAAAAAATATTAAAATGCTTTTTTATAATATCTTCTGCATTTTTATATTTAAAGGCTCTACTGTAATGGGGTGTAAAAACAAGATTGCATATATTTTGAAGCTTTTCTATTTCATTATCCTGATATTTAAAATTTTCGTTAATAACTATTTCCCTAGGATTTATCTTCATTATCTCATCTAAAGCTTGATTTTTTCTGTTTTTACCTTTAAATTCAGTAGTTTTCAGCTCCCCGGTTGTTATATCGGCATATGCTATTCCAATTCCATCTTCATCTTCAAAATAAGTCATTATATAGTTATTTGAATTTTCATTTAGCATCGTTGGATCGATTATAGTCCCAGGTGTGATTATTCTTACTACTTCCCTTTTTACGATTCCCTTAGCCTGGGAAGGATCTTCCACTTGCTCACAAATAGCCACTTTATACCCCTTGTCTACAAGCCTTCCTATATATGAATCAGCTGAATGAAAGGGCACTCCACACATAGGAGCCCTTTCACCCAGACCGCAATCACGTCCCGTAAGGGCAATTTCAAGTTCTCTAGATGCAAGCTTTGCATCGGAAAAAAACATCTCATAAAAATCCCCAAGTCTAAAAAAAAGTATATATTCCTTATATTGTTCTTTTATATCCATATATTGTTTCATCATTGGAGTCAATTTGCCCATATAGTATCCTCCTATTATCCAAGTGTTTATGTAATTTTAACAATTATTATTTTATTCAAGTAAATTGCATAATTACCTTCTTAAAATCATTTTCTATATAGTTTTAAATTCTTCAAGGATATACCTGTAGCCCAACAAAGTCAGATTTATACAATTTCTTCATCTATATATTATAACATAAAAATAAAAGCTTAAACCCATGAGGTTATCATGGGTTTGGTTTATAAATTACTTTTTGCAGCCGCCACAGCCTTTACTGCAGCCACAATTATTATTAAAAGATAGTATTTCATCTTTAATTTTTATATAAGCTTCTATTTCATTATAAATTTTTTCTTTTATTATTAAAAATTCCTTTAATGCGGTATTTAATTCTGAAATAATATCATTTTCTTCAATCTCAGTGAACAATTTGCTTAACTCAGCTCTATTACCTATTATATTGATATTTTCATTACTTTGAGAAGCCAAATTTAATTTTTTTTGCTTTTCTTTAAATTTAGATATTAATTCACTGGCTTCTTTATCTCTCTTAAAATTTTTCTCTGCTTCACAAAGTCTAATATACTCCTTTGAATTTGACATTTCTCTTCCAAGTTCATTAGCAATATCTATATATTTCATATAACCCACCTTTTATATAGTTTAATGTTAAGCTTCATTATACTAATTCACCATATAATGAAAAGTTTTTAGGCTTTGTAATTTTCACATTACAAAATTTGCCAATCAAATCATTAGAACCATCAAAGTTCACAACCTTATTTGTTCTGGTTCTTCCCATTAAAATATTTTCATCGTTTTTACTTACTCCTTCAACTAAAACCTCCACAATTTTATCTTTATATTCAAAATTACTTTCCTCAGCAGATTGATGCATTAACTTTAAAAGTCTATTGAACCTGTGATGCTTTACATCCTCGGGAACCTGGTCTTCCATCTTGGCAGCCGGAGTACCTTTTCTAATAGAATAAATAAAAGTAAAGGAATTATCATATTTTACTTTTTTAACTAAATCCAAGGTGTCCTCAAAATCCTCTTCTGTTTCACCTGGAAAACCTACGATTATATCGGTGGTGATACTGATATTTGGAATCTGTTTTTTAATTTCTTCTACTATTTCTAGGTATTTTTCCTTTGTATATTTTCTATTCATTCTCTTAAGCACATTATTACTTCCAGCCTGAACAGGAAGATGTATATGCTCACAAACCTTATCACATTCCTTAATGGCAATTATGAGTTTTTTGGAAATATCCTTTGGATGGGATGTCATAAATCTTATTCTCTCTAAACCTTCTATTTCATTAATCCTATAAAGCAAATCTGCAAAATCCAATTTTTCTTCCAAAGTTTTTCCGTAAGAATTGACATTTTGACCTAATAATGTTATTTCCTTAGTACCATTTTCAACTAAATGCTTTACCTCATTGATTATATCCTCAGGTTGTCTACTTCTTTCTCTACCACGGGTATAAGGGACTATACAGTAGGTACAAAAATTATTACAACCATACATAATATTAACAAAGGCTTTTAAGCCATATTTTCTAATACTGGGCATGCCCTCTATGATTTGTCCTTCCTCATCCCATATTTCAATGAGCATATTATCTGTTTGTTTACAATTTGCTAACAAAACCGGGAAATTATGCAAATTGTGGGTTCCAAATATTAAATCTACAAATGGATGTTTTTTCTTGATCTGTTCTACTACATGGGCTTGCTGCATCATACAACCACAAACAGCAATAATCATGTCAGGATTTTTTTTCTTCAATGCCTTTAATTGTCCTAGATTTCCATATACCTTTAATTCAGCATTCTCCCTAACACAACAAGTGTTGAATATTATTAAATCTGCTTCTTCTTTATTATTACATTCTATATAATCCATATTAGAAAGAATTCCTGCCAGTTTTTCCGAATCGTGTTCATTCATTTGACAACCATAGGTTTTTATTAGATACTTTTTCATTTTGCCAGTTTTTTTATGGTATTCTTCATTTTTTTTTCTAATTTCATCTATATAAGGTTGCTGTTTTTCTAATTCTCTATCTGAAATATTTATATTTTTTCTATGGCTCATAGTTTTTCCTCCTCAAAGTTTATACTATATATTATACCAAAACATTATATCAAAATTACTTTAATTAAAAAAGTCCAGGGAATATTTCCTGGACTAAACCTTTAAAAAATTAGGAATTTTTTCTTAGCTATGTATGATATTTAAATCAAGACTTATGGCATATATTATAACAGACTAACTGTAAAATTAATCCTAAATTCAATATACCTAAATATAATTTTTAAAAATAACAATTATAATTTTACTGCATATTATGAACTATCTATATTAAATTCTAGGAGGAAAATATTTTGAATACAGTAACTTCAATTCCACAAAACCTTTTAGCTAAAGCTAGAAGACTTAATCCCTATACAACAGTTCCAAATAAACCAGGCGAAGGCACTGTAATATCAAGCTACTTTATGCGTGATGTATCCCTAGGTGACTTATTTTATTTCGCTACTGCAAAATCTCACGATGATAAATTATATTTGATATACCATGTTGTTGATAAACCACTTATTGACTCAATACCCAACATTATATTACAGTCACCTTTTCTATTTATGACATGGGATAAAACGGGTAAAATTCTTGAATGGGCTGCTGGTCAACCAAAATAGTTTTTTTGAAAAAAGGTCGCTTTTATGGCCTTTTACTCTTTTTTGAGTCATAATAACTTCGTTAAGTCCTCAGTTAATTTCTGAAAATCTCATTTAGACGTATTTTTTCTTTGTATTCTATAAGCTATCGCTAAGGCATGGATCTATGTCAATATGATAGACACTTTTTTCGAATCTAAATGTCGTAAAATCTTGCAGAATTTTCTATAATAATGCTTTCAATCACCTCTTGAGGGATACCATTTTTTATACAGTACGGTATAAATACATTAAAAAAAGCGCAATATCTTTCTATTCCATTTTTCTTTTCACTCTCTTCACAAAAATCATAATCCTCCGAGAGAATCACTTGATGACTATAATTATATGTAATGGCATGCTCAATAAGTTTTTTTCGTGATTCATAAGTGCCTTCTCTTATGCCATCAAAACCAACCCAATAACCCTTCTCAACAACTTGCAGAATCGTTTCCAGATGACCTTCATGATCTGCATGTGCCCATACGAATTTATGAGGTGGCACTTTCATTTTTTGTAGGATTGTTATGACTTTAGGCATATGTTCTGCCTCCAATACATGACAGTGAATTGGCATTCCCGTGGCATTACAGGCTATAGCAGCAGCTTTGAGCATAGCCTCGTCTACAGCATTAACACCTCCTCGATCGAAAAGCAATTTAATATAGCCTGGTTTTATACATACATCATCAATAACATCTAGACCTTCCTTAAAGTCTTGAATCCACTTTTTTGCCAATTGCACTTCAAAATTTTCTTGAAAAATACGATGTGCATACTTAGTAATGTTCATCCCTGTACATGAAATGATGTTTACGTTCGTTTTGTAAGACAAATCATATAACAGTTTTAAATTTTGTCCTCCAAGAGGTGGTGAAGCTTCTACGATAGTTTGGCATCCCGAAGCACTTAATTCACTTAGTATAGGCAAAACTTTATCAAATAGTTTCTGAGTATAAGATTCATCATACTGTTTGTCAAAATACATTTTGCTTGCAAAATCTTCATCAGATATCCAACTAAAATGTTCATGGGCTAGTGTTTTACCCATTTGTGTTTTATCGATTGGTCCTCTTACCGTATAAATCATGTTGAACCCCTTTCTCTACTCAAATTTCCACAGCATTTTGAGCTTCTTAGTTTCATAAATCACTTCCATTTTTATAGTTTGGCTAACCAAAAATATATTATTATGTAGCCTTTAAAATCATGATTAAAATCTTTAGAGTATCTGAGTTATGATTATTACCTATCTAATATTTTATAAAATAACTCTAAAAAAATATGTTGAATGCAGTCGAAATTATAAAATTTTTATAAAAGTATGTTTTTTCATACTAATGATAGATATTTATTGGTATAATAAAATACGCTAGGACAGAACATGAGTTTGCTATATGAAAGGGGAATTATATGATTAAGACTGAACATCTAAAATCTATAATTTAGGTATTGTCAAAGAATTTGCTCAATTATTATTAATATTTCTGGAGAAAAAATAAAAGAAATCCTTCTTGAAATTTAGGATTTCTTTTAAATGCAACAGAATTTTTTACATTTGCTTACTACAGGACTTTATTATCAATATTGATTTTCTTATAGAAAAACCATTCTATCATGCTAATAACTAAGGGCGAGTATAGATGTTTTTTATCAATATAAGGTACAAAGGATTAGTCCTCCTTAAATCTTAGTACTTAGTCTGAAATCTAGCCACAGCATCATCAAATGCCAGTTTTATGGTAGAATCATCAATATCAATATCATTTAAATGGTTGCCTTCTAAGTATTCCAATTGTTTCATTTTAGAAAAAACACTATATCCTTTTAATACATATGCTTCTTTAATACAATCCTTATCCATTAACATCATTATAATAGCACCAGGTTTAAAGATATGCTTTGTTTTCCCAACTAAAACATCTCCTCGAGTCCTAAGTTTATAGAAAAATGCGTTTAAAGTTTTTAATTGTTTTGAAAATAAGAAATTTTGTATAACGCTTCCCAACATAAAAATAATTAATAACTTCAACATATCAACTTTTCTCCTGTTCAACTTTTATAAACTCTCCAATTTTAGGTATTCCTTTTAATTTGTTATTTAAATGTACTGTTCCTGGTAATTGAGGAGTTAACTCACCATCAAACCTTAGAGTCACATGTCCTAACTCCTGCCATTGTTGCAAGGCTGTATTTCCTATAGCTGAAATAGTATATTGGTCCTTTCCTAAATAAATTTTTTGGTTAACTTTTAAATCCCTTAATAATTGTTTATTGTCATGAATAATACAGTAATCCCTTAGCTCACTAGGAGCATCGTTGGAAAATAATATTAACATACCTAATTGACTCATTTCATCTACTGAAGTACCTAGCTCTATTATTTTAGATTTATATTCTTCCAACTATATCCCTCCAATACCTAAATAACCATATTTAATACATACCTATGCTCATTAAATATGCTGCAATAACTGCAATTGGTCCCGTGATTTGCCTTGAAATTAAAAATGCAGGTGTCCCATATTTAATAGTATCCGGCTCCGCCTCTTGCATAGATAGTCCAACTGGAACAAAATCTGCTCCTACCTGCACATTTATAGCAAATAATGCTGGAAGTGCATATTTAGGTGGTATAACACCAATGGCTATTTGACTTCCAAGTAATACACCAATTACTTGTGCAATAGCTGCACCAGGACCTAACAATGGAGACAGAAATGGAAATCCACATATTATTGATATCACTATAAGACCTAATAATGAACTTGCCATAGGTTTTAAAACGTTTGCAATAGCATTTCCTATACCACTAGAAAGTATTATAGTCACTAAGACACTGACAAAAACCATAAATGGCAGTACAGTTTTTATAACTGTATTTACAGATTCTTTTCCCGCTTCATAGGCTAAAGAAATAACCTTTCCAAGAGAAGTTCCTATTTTCTCAATGGCTGATATAAACCAAGCCTCTTTTTGGGCATCATCATCAGAATTAACCTTCAAATCAGATTTCTTCTCCTTAGCTCCATTTTCATGGGAATTTTCTGCTCTTATTTCTACATCAGAGCCTTCCGTAGATATATGAATACTTTCAGAAGTTACTCCAGAAACATAAATATCTTCCTTAATAAATTCAGCCAATGGACCTGATGGACCAATAGCATTTAAGTTAATAGTGAAAATTCTCTTTTTTGGATAAACTCCACATCTTAATGTTCCTCCACAATTAATAACTGCTAAAAGAATTTCGTCATCTCGTAGTCCTGACTTAAATCCATCTACAACTTTGGTTCCAGCAAGTCTAGCTATTTCCCTAGCAATAGGATGAATCCCACCACCTGTCATAGAAAGGACCTTTTTCTTTGTATCCACTGGTATACGAAGTGGACCTCCCCAACCTCCATTATCCTTTTCAATAATAAGTTCCTTAACACTCATCTTTTAATCCTCCTTTATGCTACTTGCCTTTTATTTCTTTTCATGAGATATATAAAAATCTTTTCTGTTAAAATTCCTCTAACCATCCCGAGAATTAAACCTGTTATAATATAACGTATAGCAAGGGGAGCTGTAGACAGTCCAAGTTTTGTGATACCGTTTGCCACACCCAACCAAATAAATAGTTCCGCTGGAACTATATGGGGAAATAAAGATGTCAATGGATGAACAGTAGTTCCAAGAGCATCTTCAAAGCCTGGTTTTCTTTTCTCTGGAAGAAATTTTCCCATTGTAAGGGCTCCAGGACTGCTGAAAAAGAACCAGGCAAAGGCTGGTAATACCAAATAGGAAAGGATAGTACTCCTTCCTAAGAATTCGGCAATCCTTGTAATTTTTTTATCCCCTATAACTTTAATTATAAAGTTAATTAGGAATAATAATCCAAGCAGCATAGGTATTGTACCTCCTATATTTGCCACAATTTGATCTCCTGTTTTTTGGAAAAAACTTATAAACCCTTCTGCTAAACCAACTATACTATTCATTGCTATGCCTCCTTTTATTTTTATTATAAAAACATTCAAATTTAGAGTGGATATGTATTGCTAGTGTTGTTTATCTTTTTATTTTTACAACTTCACCACTTTCTAAACTTGAATGTACAGCTTCTGCTATTCTCAATGATTCTAACCCATCCTTTCCATCTGCTATAAAAGATTTATTGTTAATGATACAATCAACAAAATCATTAATCGGTTCAATCCCAAAACCGTAGGGCCTTCCATTATTATTAATTATAAAATATGAATTTGGAGTTTGTCCTTTAGTATTACTATAAAACTCCAAACCTCTATTCTGTGAATCTAATCTTAATAAAGCATTCTCCGTTAGTATTTGAGTCCTTCCATCATTATTCTTAGGAAATCCCGATGGATAGATCCATGAATTTTCAACCGTCCAATAACAGTCATTTTCAAATTTAATAAAGGCTTGTATAGTATCATAGGAATCTATCCCCTTTGATTTTAACAGCTTTTTAGTTCCAACAGCATACGTGCTAACAGCTTCACATCCCATGTACCAGCGTATTTGATCATAACAATGGGTCCCTAGAAAATGTACTGGAGAAGATTTATCAGCCCAATTAAACCACTTAGTAGGCACATCTATAATATCATCCATGTTCATATAACCACGAATTGGTACTCCAGTAGATTCCTTCAATAATTCATTTTTTAAATTAATTGCTGCTGGATCCCATCTTTTATGATAATCTACTGCAACTCTAACATTGTACTTCTTAGCTTCCTCGATTATCATTAAAGCATCCTCAACAGTAGTAGCTAATGGTTTTTCCACTAGAATATCCTTTCCTTTTCTTATGGATGCTAAAGCTGGTTCCATATGAAAAAAATCTGGAGTTGCAATAGAAACAGCATCCAAATCTTCGTCTTCCAACATTTTTTCAATATTAGTATAAATATTTACATTAAATCCATCTTTTAATCCATCTAGAATATCTTGATTCAAATCACAAACTGCAACTAAATCTGCATCTTTGTTCCAACTAAATGCTTTAATATGATTTATACCATATATTCCAGCACCTACAACTGCTACTTTTAACTTCTTCATTTAAACCCCTCCAAAATATTTCGATTATTCTTATAAATCAAGCTTCTTATAACATATATTTCATATTTAACTCTTAATATATTATACTCCTTCTGTAGTAAAACTTCAAGTATTTTTTAAAATTATGAAGTTTTACTACTAAATTAAGATAAAAAATGTCCCTTTTGTTATAAAGTTTTAATAGCAATTAGTGTATAATATAGATATATATAAACAAAAGGAGTATTTAATTATGGCCAGTAATATATTAATAAAATTAATATCTAATTTTGATTCCTTTACACCTGCTGAGCAGAATTTAGCACAATATATCATTGACAATAAAGAGTCTATTGTTGATATGTCACTTAACACTTTATCTGTTAACTCTAATGTTAGTGAAGCAACTGTAATAAGATTAACTAAAAAACTCGGCCTATCTGGATATTCAGAATTCAAACTAAAATTATCTGCAAGTTTGGTTTCTCCACACGATTTTAAATCTATAAAGGATATTTACTCAAATGATTCTCCTTATGAAATTCTAAATAAAATAACATCTTCAACCTGTAAGGCATTAGAATTTACGAATCAGATTATTGATCGGCCAGAATTGGAAAAAGCCGTTAGCTTAATTAGTAAAACTCATAAAGCTAATAAAAATATCTTTATAGTTGCATTAGGGGCTTCAGGTATTATCGCTAGGGATTTACAAACGAAATTTATGCGATTAGGCATAAACACAATTTATTATGAAGATATGCATTTGAGTTTAGAAAGTATTATTGGCATACGAGAAAATGATTTATTAATCGTACTTTCAACATTAGGTAAATCCATGCATGCGCATCATTGCATGGAAATAGCTAGAAATAATGATGCTTCGATAATACTCATAACCCAATATGGAAATGAAAATATAGCTGCTGCAGATATAGTACTAAATACTGCAAATATTGAAAACAATCTTAGATTAACCTCTCAAATCTCTAGAATATCTCAATTAGTCATAGTAGACACTATATTCACCTCTTTGGCACTAGAAAACGATAAAATACAGGATGAGGTTGAAAATACCAAAAGATTATTTAGAAAATACCAATATTACTGTGACTAAAATATTCTGGAATAAATGCTCTTTTCTGGCAATAGGCAAACTAAGATTAAAACCCGGAAGGAGCATTTATTATATCAACATCAAAAAAAGTTTCAAATAATATAATACATAAATAAAAGCAATGGGCATTATAAAAAACCTCATCGCTTCTACACATTATTTTATCAATTTCATTATATATCCCAGCTCATTTGTTGATTCATTGGGCTGCTCTTTTTCAATATAATTATATACCTACTTTGTTTTAAATTAGTTCAAAATTAAACTATAACAATATTTGCAAATCATATCCACACTCTGGACAAATATTGTCTCCAATATAAATTTTTGAGAAAAAGCCCTTTCGCTCTATTAAAAGCTTATTGCACTGAGGACAATAAGTAGAATTATCTACATTAGCTATATTCCCTAAATATACATAGTTCAAATATTTTTGAGCTATTTTCCTTGACCTTATCATTACATCTATTTCTGTAGGAGGATAGTTCATTTTATAAGCAGGAAAATATCGAGACAAATGCAGGGGAATATTTTTATCAAGTCTTCCTAAATAAGAAGCAATCTCTTCAATTTCTTCTTTGGAATCATTAATACCATTTACCAATAATGTGGTTATTTCTACATGACACTTTTTTACTGCTTTTTCAATAGTTCTAAGGACATTATTTAAATTTCCGCCACATGTTTTCTTATAATATTTCTGATTAAAGGATTTCAAATCTATATTCATAGCATCTATATAGGGTAAAATTCTTAATAAAGGCTCCCTTTCCATATATCCATTGGTAACAAGAACTATACTTAAATTTGGATAATTTTCTTTAACCCTTTTTGATACATCATATATATACTCATACCATATAGTGGGTTCATTATATGTAAATGCTATTCCTACATTATTCTTTAAGTCTAAACTAATTTTTATAAGTTTATCTGGTGATAAAAAATCACTTTTTGGTTTGTTATGGGCTATTCTATGGTTTTGACAAAAGTCACAGGAAAAATTACAGCCAAAGCTTCCTACTGATAATATGTTTTTGGTAGGTTTAAAATGATAGAGAGGTTTTTTCTCTATAGGATCCTTTGCAATGGCTGTTATTTCTCCATAATTAATAGTTTTCAAAGAGCCGTCTTTATTTGTCCTAACAGAGCATAATCCAAACTGACCTTTATCTATAATGCAATTATGTGGACATAAAAAACACTTTATTTTTTCATTATATTTTTCATAAAACAAGGCATTATTTAGCAAAATATCACCTGCATTTCAATAATATTAACCTCTATTTATATCTTATAACTTCAAATTTCTCAATAGTATATTTTTCATTGGGAGATATATTTCCCTTTTGAAGGGCAATACGAAGCTGCTGCTCCACAGTATCTACTCCTTCAAGATTTGGAAGTAATAATCCAGACTTAAATTCACTTCTAACTATTACACCATATTTTTTAGGATCCAGCTCTTCCCTTAAAGCTTTTTGAGGCTTTGTGAGTACATCAACGGAAAAGTCCAATTCCTCTAACTCTTCTTCACTTACAGGTAAAAATCTTGGATCATGCTCACCAGCTTCAACAGCATTTTTTATAATCTCCTTGGCCACATTTTCTGTAGTTGGCAATATTGTTCCTATACATCCCCTTAATTGACCTTCCTTTTTCAATGATACAAAAACTCCCCTTTTAGATTTCTTCATTTCATCGGTTACATAGCTAGGTATGCTAATATAATCACCGTACTTTAGATAGTAAGTTAAGCTTTCTCTAGCAAGTTTCACATAGGGGTCTTCATTTGCTATTTTTTCCTTAATCCTTTTTTTGTTTTCTTTTAACAGTTTATCATATGTATCTTTCTTGCCTTCACCAATAAAAATTTTCATAACACAGTATCCAACACCAAAGGTTCCTTCATAGGATAGAAGATTTCCCCTAATATCATATCCGTTCATTGCCCCTAGCATAATATAAAAGGATCTGAGACCGCATTCTCCTGCCTTTTCAATAATTGTAGGATTCATATTAAAGATGCCGGAAACATCACCTTTTTTAAGAAGAGATACTATCTCATTATCAAATTTTTCACCATATGGGCTGTATTCGTAGGGACCATCATCAGTGAGTCTGTGGGATAAATCTCCACTGGCAATGAATACTGCATTGGTGTTGATATCTTCCACAGCTTTTTTTATACTCATACCAAATCTATAAAGCTGCATTTTAGGCAGCATACCATAGGTTATGTGAACTATTCTATAATTTGAAAACTTTTGATTTATAAAATACAAAGGTATCATAGCTCCATGGTCCAGTTCATAATTAACTTCATATTGTTTAGCAAAATCTTTTGTTACTTCTGCAGTTAAAATTCCTTCTTTATTTCCATATTCAATTATTTTTTCTGTTAAATCTAAATCTATATCTAAATTTAACTCTATCTCTCTGGCTCCAAACCTACTTAAGTTTCCTGATATACTGCTTTCACAAGATACTGCAACAGCATCACTAAACATTGGTCCATGGGGAGTAACGATTATTATTGTATCGGGTTTTATGCTTGCTATTTCCTCGGCAACTTTATAGCATGCCTCAGATGTTTCTTTTATTTTTTCTTCTTCTCCCCGTCCTACCTGGGGAATTATAATTGGAGGATGGGGCATTGTATAAAAAGATAATATTTTTCCCATACTAAACCACCTCTTTATATAGTTTTTGCATCAATAAAAATCTTTATACTTTATAGATTTTTTGCTGTTTATATATATCAAATAAAATTCTTAAGTTTAACTATCTATGGATAACCAACATTAGAATTTATAATACTTTAAGGTTGATATACCTATATTTATTATTATATCAAAACCCTCTAGTTTTTGTAAAATTGAATTACCAATTTTTATCAATATAACTTAAAAAGCCCTAGCACCTATGCTAAGACTTTTTAATAATTATTAGCTTAATTATAGTTACTGTTTAACTATAATTTTGTATTTATTCTTGATAGTTTGAAAGAGTTCTATTAGCAGTAGATATTGCATTATCGATTGCAGCTATAGTATTTTGAATTTGAACCTTATTCTGTTGTTTTTCTACTGAATTAACAGCTTGATTTAAATTATTCTTACAAGTTTGAAGTTGTGTATATACATCTTGTACTTGCTGCCTTGCATTTCTATTTTGCATTTATTTCTCCTCCTTTTTAAAAATAATTTTATACCGATACAATATTATTATTTATCATTTTAGCCAAATTATTCTATTTATAAAAATATATTTGTATATACACAATAACACCCTATACTATATAATATTTAGTCTCACATTTTAACCAGATTCAATTGAGCCACTTAGATATTAAGGATACATTAGAACCGTCCCTATGTATCTTTCTGTATCCTTTTACCCATCTTAGAATTAGATGACAATAATCGACCACGCTCTTTAACTGAAACTAAAGTTTCAAGCTCTTTTAAGGCATTTTTTCCTATCCAATTGAGGTTTTTTTGTGAACCTTCAATAAATTCATATGCCAGTTGAATCGCCTGTTCCTGACAATCAAAATCCTTCTTTCCAATTTCTCTTAACGCCCAGCTAACAGCCTTCTTTACATGATTTCTACTGTCATCACCACATTCTCTAATTATATCAATATATCTGTTAACTTCATCCTTTTCAATTTCTTTTTTATGGATCATAGTAGATGCTATTAAGGAAAATGCAGCACGTTTATAATAGACTCTATGGTCACAACACCAATCAAAAATCAATTCCTCATATGATGGCATTTTAATAATAAGATTTTTACAAATGTGATCACATAAATCCCAGGACATCACATCCTTCATTAACTGTGAAACATAATTTAAGCTTACTTTACTTTCATCCATAATTAAGATAGATAACAGTCTAGCTTCATGATATCCAGCAACCCATAATTCTTCAGCTAAATGATGATCTATTTTTATTTTTCTTGCAAGTTTTCTTATTTCACCTGTTGAGACACCAATACTTTTTTCTTCCGGAATTCCAAGCTTAATAATGTTTTTTCTGAACTTATCTGATTTGATTTCATTTAAGTATTCTATTATTTCGTCCTTTGTCATGGCCATGTTTATATTTCACCTAATTTCTTTTTTAAATCTACAATATATATATTTTGAATCTTTTTCAAATCCCAAATGAAATATGAAATATAATGAACAATAGGATTTTTAATAAATATATTTTCAGTAAAGATAACCTTTGTCCCTCCGTTTTCAGTTTCGGAAAAATGTCCCGTCCAATATCCAGTAAACATCTTATTTCCCATATTAAATTCATATTTCTTATATTTTTCTTTTTTTGTCATCATAAAGTTTGTTGCTTTTCCATCATTGCTATATTCTATCCATTCCTTTTCTCCAGGCAAAACCTCAATATGATCTATATCGCTTCTCCATCCGTAATCTAAATTATTAGTAACAACATTCCAAACCGATTTTACATCTGATCTAAAATAAGCAATTATCTCTGACACTCTCTCTTTTCGCAAATTTATCCCCCCTAACATAATAAAAACATTTTATATATATTATTATATTTTTACATAAGAAAACAATCAAGGTGAAATATTGAATAAAATTCCAATATAATATATATTTTCTCAACTTTTTATTTTTCTAAATAAATAAAAAAAAGTCCCTACCTTTTTAAAATAGGGACTTTATAATTAATTTTTATTATCTCTTTCGAATTCCTTATAATGTTTTTACTTTTTTTCCATTATTAAAGTATTTTCTAGTTTCATTGACAATTATACCGCTTAAACCTATAATTCCAATAAGGTTTGGAATTGCCATTAATCCATTTACTATATCTGCCATAATCCAAATAAGATCTAATTTGAGATTTAATGCTCCCGAAGCTATTATACATATGAATATATATTTATATGGTTTTATTCCCCTTACTCCAAAAAGATATTCTGTACATCTTTCACCATAATAATTCCATCCCAATATAGTGGTAAATGCAAAGAAACAAAGACCTACAGTAACAATAAACTGACCAATAAATGCTGTAGGAAGGCCTATTCTGAAAGCCTCGTTTGTCATTGCAGCTCCTTCTAAATTTGAATTCCATACTCCAGTCATTACAAGAACTAAACCCGTCATGGTACAAACAACAATAGTATCGAAAAAAGTTCCAGTCATTGAAATTAACCCCTGTCTAACACAAGACTTAGTTTTAGCTGCAGCAGCTGCTATTGGAGCACTACCAAGACCAGATTCATTAGAAAATACTCCCCTTGATACTCCACTTCTTATAGCAAGCATTACTCCAGCTCCTAAAAAGCCCCCTGTAGCTGCTGTTCCATTAAAAGCACTACTGATAACTAACCCAATAGTTTGAGGTATTAATTTATAGTTATACAATAAAATTGCTAATGCTCCCAATATATAAAGTACTGCCATAAATGGTACTATTAACTCAGATACCCTTGATATACTTTTAATCCCACCAAGTGTAACCAATGCCACTAAAACAGTTAGAATAAGTGCACTTACTGCAATAGGCAGATTCAATGAAATTTTGATTGCATTAGTTATGGCATTTACCTGGGGAAAAGTACCTATACCAAAATAGGCAACCCCTATTCCAAATATAGCAAAAATCTTTGCCAGCCATTTATTTCCAAGACCCTTTTCTATGTAGTACATTGGACCACCTGACATTTCACCATTTTCATCAGTAACTCTGTACTTTACCGCCAATAAACCCTCTGAATATTTTGTTGCCATACCAAAGAAAGCAGCTATCCACATCCAAAACAGAGCTCCAGGTCCACCTAATTTTATCGCAGTGGCAACACCAACTATATTTCCTGTTCCTATAGTTGCCGCCAAAGCTGTACATAAAGCTGCAAAGCTTGATACATCCCCCTCACCTGTTGAATCATCATCCTTTGAAAATAAATACTTAAGTGCTAAAGGTAGTTTTACTATTTGAAGCAAGCCTAATTTTGATGTTAAAAATATTCCAGTACCTACCAATAAAATTAATAATGGCGGCCCCCATACAAAGGAATTAATTGTTTCAAATAATGATAAAACCTTTTCCATGATGATACCCCTCCTATAAATTTAGTCTATTAAATTTATGATGTCATTAAATAACTTAATGATCCTAAGGAGATATTAACATATTGTTATAATTTTATCAATATCTTTTAAATTTGACAGTTATTTCTTTGCAAATATTAATAGCAAAACGATTGCTAAAAGGTAAATATAGGTAATTTTTAAATATTTGTAATAAATTCATTTGATCATAATATTATCACCTTGTACATATTTGTTGTCTATTTAACAAACAATATAATTTTACCTTTCTTTATTTATTATATATAAGATTTCAAATCTAAATATAAATTTATAACACTTTGTTTATAGTTGGTTATTCCTATAAATATTTGACTAAAAATTTAAAAAGAAGAACCAACCAATGGTTAGCTCTTCATACAATTATTAAAACTTAAATTTAGAAATACTCTCCTGCATTTCTTCTGCTAATTTTGCCAATGCTTCGCTTGCATTTGCAATTTCTTCCATAGAAGCTGTTTGCTCTTCTACTGATGCCGAAGCTTCCTCAGTCCCTGCTGCATTTTCTTCAGATATAGCCGATAGATTTTCTATTATATCTATAATTTCATTTTTCTTAACTTCCATTTCTTCACCAGAATTATTTATATTTTTTATTACATCTTTCATTTTCTCTATTGCATGATTAATTCCTTCAAATCTTTCACTGGTTTTTTCTACACTTTCAGTTTGAGATGCTGCAATTTTATCAATTTGCTTTACATTATCTACTGCTTTTTCCGTTTTATCAGTCAATTCTCCAATAATATTAGCAATTTCTTCTGTAAATTCGTTGGATTGCTCTGCCAATTTCCTTATTTCATTTGCAACCACTGCAAAACCTTTACCAGATTCTCCAGCCCTTGCTGCTTCTATCGCTGCATTTAGTGACAATAAATTTGTTTGCTCTGCTATGCTTTTAATCATTTGACTTGCATTTTCTATTTTCTTTGCACTTTCGTTAGTATTCATTATAACTTCATTTACTTCCTTTAATGCCATATTATTTTCATCGGTCTTTTTTACAAGCTCCTTTAAAATATCAATACCTTCATTTTTTAACAAATCTACTTCTTTAGTAGATTCATTTAGCCCTCTTATATTCTGCTGATTCTTTTCTATCAGATTACCTAATACATTAATATTGGCTGCACCATTTTCTGTATTCTTTGCCTGCTCCCCAGCACCCCTTGCAATTTCTTCTATTGTTCTAGCCACTTCTTCTGCAGCTGTTGAAGATTGTTGACTAGTTGCTGTAAGCTCCTCAGAAGAAGAGGCAACCTGCTCAGAATCATGAGAAATATTTTTAATTAAAGAAATAAGATTTTGCTGCATTGTTGTTAATGCTCTAGATATAATTCCAATTTCATCTTTTCTTTCTGTATATTTTACTGCTTTACTATTCTTATCCAAGGTTAAATCATAATTTGATAGCTTGTCAATTATATCAGACAAAACTTTTATAGGCGATGCTATTCTACTTGAAATTATATAGATAATACCAATTAAAACCAATAATCCTAATATCCCTATTATTATTAACATTTGAATCAATTTATTGGTTTTTTGTGTAACTTCATTTATTGGCACCGATACTGCAACTGACCAGGGCGTTTTTGTATTACCTATTTTTATCGGAACTTGCTGCATATAATTCTCTTTATTATTGACTTCTGATATCGCAATTGTATTAAAGTATTCACCTGACTCAATTGCTTTTTTCATTTCTTCTTTATTATTCATATCTGTATCTATAATGTTTGTTCCTAACAATTCTTCTTTTTTATGGGTAACATAAGTTCCTAAGTTGGATATAATAACTCCATAGCCTGATTTATATAGCTTAATTTCATCACTAATGGCTTGTAATTTTTCTAAAGATATATCAGTACCTACAACTCCAATAACTTTTCCATCAATTTTAATAGGTACTGAAAGGGATGTCATTAGTATTTTCTTTCCATTTATTTCATATGTATAAGGTTCAAGTATTATTTCTTCACCAGAATTTTTGGCTTTTAAATAATAGTCTCCACTTCCCTGAGTTTTATAACCCTCGCATGGAATTAACTCTATACTATCTCCACTATAGTACCAATATGGAATAAATCTTCCAGTTTCGTCATGACCATCGGTGTTTTTGAAAACTTCATCTTCACCATCAAAAGCATTTGGTTCCCATATTGTCCACAAACCAAAAATTTCAGGATTTTCAGCTAATACATTTTTAAGTATAGAATTAATTTTTCTTCTGTCAGGTATACCTGCTTGTTTAAGACCTTCAAAGCTATTTGCTAAAGTCCTTGCCGTATCCATTGAATCTTCTAATTCCTGCTCCACTTGTTTAGCAGCCAATCTTCCTTGTATTTCAGTTGATTCATAAGCAGATTCTAGTGAATTCTTCCGTGTATTGATCCCTACTACACTAACAATTATAGCAATTATTACTATAATACTTATAGACATATTGATTATCATTCTACTTTTTAGGGACTTCATTTTTTTCACTCCTTAAATTAGAATTATGAAGCTTTTAACAATACTTTGCAAAGTTTTTCTACTTATTTTAGATATCATCCCCTCTCATGTGATTCGTGTATTTCTGGCATCATTCGTCAAAATTCGACTCTTTTTTATTAAATTGTATACCCATCTTATATATATGTCAATTTAAACATTATAAAAACACCTAACATATAGATTTCTAATAGTAAAACTTAATTTATGCGTATGAAAATATCCAATGTTTCCGGGGATTTTTCATATGTGTAAATTAATTGTTTTACTGGAATATCTATAATAGGTGTTTTTGCCATTTATATAAATATTTAATCTAATACTTTATCTCTAGATATACGCTCATAAAACTTTAGGAGCTTAAAAAATTCTCAGAGATTACCTGAGAAAATTAAATTTCACCATACAGCTCCCTATGCAATTCAAAAAATTATAGAACCCTGAAACAGTTCAGGGCTTTTTAGTAGTCTTTATATTAAAATATAAAATTATATTTAAAATTTAACTACATTAGTTGCTTGAGGTCCTTTTTCTCCTTGAACAACTTCAAATTCAACTTCTTGATCTTCCTCTAAACTTTTGAACCCATCTCCTTCAATAGCAGAAAAATGAACAAACACATCATTACCATCTTCTGCAGTAATAAATCCAAATCCTTTGTCGTTATTAAACCATTTTACTTTACCTTTCATTAAACAATTCCTCCATTAATTTTCAATTTGTAACTTAGTTACTCTGTAAGGCTATCATTTATATTAATTAATGTCAAGGTAAATAATGAAATATTTTTAATATAATTTTATTTAATATAATTTTAAATGAAATAATTGCACAATTCGATTTTGGGACAATTGCATATGAGAATATTATCCTTAATTTAGGTATTCAGAATAGGACATATTTTAATGGTAGTCCTTTAGATTTTTTAAAGCTAGGTATAAATAGGTGATTATTAAAAAAGTAATTATTCAATTCTATTAAATATGTAATTTATATATCATAAACAACATTCTTGATAACAATATTCTTTTCTTTCGCCAAATTACATAAAAATGGAGAAATATTTTCATTATTGTATTTTAAAACCTTTATAACTGGTCTTAATAACATATTAGGATTAATCTTCTCTACCGTTCCAATAAACCCATTACTAAGTCTAATAACTGTACCTACTGGAAATGGTATTATTCTTTTTAGAAAGCTTTTAACCATATTCATATTAAAAAAAGTGCCTCCTGAACCCATAAAATATTCAACTGCTTCGTGGGGAGACAATGCTTTTCTATATGGACGATCTGATGTTAATGCATCATATACATCAGCTATTGAAGCAATTTGAGCTGAAATGCTTATTTCTTTTCCCTTAAGGCCCTGGGGATACCCAGAACCATCATACCTTTCTTGATGTTGGAGTGAGATAATTCTTACTTTAGCACCTAAATCAGTATTTTCCCTTAGATAGGCATAGCCTTTTTCACAATGCTCTTTAATAATTTCATACTCATCATCATTTAATTTTCCTTGTTTATTCAATATCTCATTAGGTACAAATATTTTCCCAACATCATGTAACATACAACCTAAAGTGAGATCATATAGGTCATTTCTATTTAATCCATATCCAATGCCCAAAGTAAGAGCCAAAATTCCAACATTTACACTATGATTATATGTATATGTATCAAGACTTTTAATATCAACTAAACTAATTAAAAGTTTAGGTTGAGAGAATATATCATCTACAATCAACTTAGCCAATTCTTGAATCTCATCAAAGTTAGATTGACTTTTACCGATTAACTTTTTTCTTTTAAATTTATTTGTATTTTCACTATCAACGATAGTAAAATTGTTATATATATTTGAAATAGTATTTATAGCCTTTCTTCTAATTTGAGGCTTTATTATATCATCCAATTCTTGTTCACTATATCGATCAAAAATATATATAGAATAGAATCCATGTTCCCTGATTTTATCTATGTATCTATGGGTTAACTTTGTCCCTTTAACTAATAAAACCTTACCATTTGTATTATACAAAGTTTGTGCCAAAAACACTCCTTCTCTCACTACTGATAACGGAACCAATCTCACTATATCACCTCATAATAACATAAAATAATTATACTAATTATAACATAAATCTTATTATATAAAAAATATGCTTTTTACCATTATTAATAATCATCAATTGTTATTAATAACAATTTTTAATATTTTTATCAAGAATTTTACAATCATTTGAAAAAAAGCAAATATTTTTTGGGATTAGAATAATTTAATATTTCAAATTTTGTATACATATTATCTGAAATATATGTTATTATAATTATGAATTCATTATTTTAAGACAGGAGGTATTATAATGAACCTATCAAAACGAGTTAGAGGCATGCAGCAATCACCAATAAGAAAATTGGTTCCTATAGCTGAAAATGCTAAAAAGCAAGGCAAAAAGGTTTACCATTTGAACATCGGGCAACCGGATATTGAAACTCCTAGTGAATTTTTTAACGCCGTAAAAAACTTTGATGAAAAAGTCTTGAAGTACTCTTTTTCACAAGGAATTCCTGAATTAATTGATGCTTTGATTGAATACTACAAGAGGTATGACATAAATTTTGAAAATGACGAAATACTTATTACGAATGGTGGTAGTGAAGCACTACTATTCTCTTTAATAGCCGTTGCAGATCATGGAGATGAAGTTCTGGTTCCAGAGCCTTTCTACACTAATTACAACGGCTTTTCATCAGCAGTTGGTGTAAACGTTGTCCCGATTACTACCAAAGCAACTGAAGGTTTTCATTTACCTAAAAAACAGGCTATAGAAAATCTTATTACTCCTAAAACAAAAGCTATTTTATTATCAAACCCTGGGAATCCAACTGGAGTAGTATATACTCCTGATGAGATTCAAATGGTGGCTGACATAGTAAAGGAATATAATTTATTCGTTATAGCTGATGAGGTATATAGAGAATTTGTATATGACAACCTTAAGTATACTAGCTTTGGTAATATTGACGAAATATCAGATAGAGTAATTATTGTAGATAGCATTTCCAAAAGATATAGTGCATGCGGTGCTAGGATTGGTTCAATAGCTAGTAAAAACAAAGATTTAATTAAACAAATATTAAAACTATGCCAAGGTAGGCTATGTGTTCCTACACTTGAACAAGTTGGTGCTGTTGAATTATATTCTGTACCTCAAGAATATTTTCTTGATGTCCACAATGAATATCAAAAGAGAAGAGATATAGTATACAATGCTTTAAAAGAAATGCCAGGTGTTATATGTGAAAAACCTAAAGGTGCATTTTATGTAATAGCTAAACTCCCTGTTGTAGATGCAGAAGAATTTGTTATATGGCTACTTAAAGAATTTGATGTGGACAATGAAACTATAATGTTAGCTCCAGCTGAGGGTTTCTATGCAACGGAAGGGCTAGGTAAAGACGAAGTTCGACTAGCTTATATATTAAATGAAGATGATTTAAGAAAAGCTATGAATATTTTAAAAATTGCATTAGAAAAATATCCAAACAAAAAATAAAAATGAAAACTATTAAACATCAATATGGAAAAATAGAAATGCCCTTGAGGATTAACTCAAGGGCATTTTTTTAATGCTCCTGTCTATAAATTCTTTCATAAAAATCACATTTATCAGCCGTACAAACATTACAAATGCAGTGTATACATGTTATCATTCCACATTTTCTCCTTGATGTGTTTTCTCTGCTTTCATTATGTCTTTTCATATTAATTCCTCCCCCGATTTTATCTCGTCTATATATATATTATAATACATGTATTCTTTTTTGTCAATTGTATACAATTATATTTGTGAAAAAAAAGAAAAAAAGATTTAATATACTTGCATATATTAAATCTCATTTTTTGTATCAGTGAACAATCTCTTGAAGATAGAGCCTTTTCTCTTCTCTGACCTTTTTAATTTTTCTTTCAACATTGCAGTTTCATAGGCTCGCTCCTTCAATTTCATCTTCAGCCTAGCATTTTCTGATATCAAAGCGTCTTTATCATTGTTTTTATAATCATCTTTAAAATCATCTAATGTATCTTTCAATTCCCGAACCAATGTACTACTGAGATCTTTAAAATTGTCCTCCATCTTTTCTCCAATCATATTGCCTATTTCTTGAATATTTTTTGAATAATCATTTTCCAAATTATTTAGCGGAACTATATCCTTTACCATTGCAGCACCAGTATCTAAAACAGTAGCTGCAACTTCATTCATATTCATTAACTCCTCCGGAGAGTTTAAAACTGTTTTTATCTGCTTATTGGATAAACCCCTTTCCTTTAAAGTTTTAATATATATGTACTTCTCAACTTCAACATATGTAAAATATCTGTGTCCTGATTTATTTCTAGGTATTTCTAAGTCAAATTCCTTCTCATAATACCTCAGTACATGATTTGGAAAACCAATAAGCTCACTTGCTTCAGATATAGTGTAACTTTTGTTTACATCAATCATCTTCCCACCCCTATTTAAATCTTTTATTATATAATGAAACAAATTAAAGTTTGACATTGTTTCACTATATACAAACAACACTAAAACTTAATGTAAATTTTAAAGTTGTTTTTAAAGTTGTTTAATATATGTATTCGTTTAAAAGCTCTCAATTCCTTTTAACTTTAGAAGTTTTTTCATAGCAATTTCGTTCATATATTGAGGTTTTTTAACATTATTTTTCAACTAATAATGTATGATGACATAATTATTTGTATTTAGTCAAAATAATTAAAACTATTCGCCTTGATTTGCAAATAGTTTTTTTATAAACATAAATTAATTTAACCTGTTGTGCTAGTAAATCAAATTTTTTGTTCTAAAACATAAACTAGGGAGTTTTAATATTTCATTTGAGTGATTTTTATAAACCTGTTTTTCCCTTGAAAATTATATATAAACAGGTTTATAGCATGAACGAAAAGGAAATATTAAAACTCCCGATATAGGAACTAACACAATAAGTTAATTTAAAGGTTAGATAAATTAAATTTTTTCATAGAAAAAAGTCTTAATAGGATTAAATTTATACCTATTAGGCAATATTATTTGCTCAGTACTTCCAACAAATAATACTCCATTATTTTTTAAAGCTCCATTAAATTTAGTATATATCTCTCCCTTTGCCTCCTCTGTAAAATAAATAAGCACATTTCTGCAAATTATCAAATCACAATTACTTGGATAGCTATCTTTAAGAAGATCATGCTTTTTAAACTTAACACATTTTTTAATTTCTTCACTAATTTTATAAGAATTACCTGTTTTTATAAAGTACTTCTTTTTAAACTTTTCTGGTGAATTCTGAATACTTTTTGAAGAGTACAGACCTACCTTGGCTTTATTTATAGCTTCCTCGTCAAGATCCGTTGCTATAACTTCAATATCCTTTAAATCAAAAAATTCACTAAGCGTCATTACAATAGTATAAGGTTCTTCTCCAGTAGAACATGCTGCGCTCCAAACTTTTAATTTCCTATTTCTATTATCATTTAACAATCTAGGTATTATTTCTTCTTTTAGAACCTTCCATTGATTAGGATTTCTAAAAAATTCTGATACATTAATTGTAAGATAATTTATAAATTCGTTATAAAGTTTCTTATCTTTAGTCATGGCATTATAATAGTCCTCATAAGCATTGTAATTATTCCTTTTTATTAAAGATTCTATACGTCTTTTCATTTGTCTTTCTTTATAGTAAGATAAATTAATTCCTGTTTTTCTTAATATTTTTACTTTAAAATCTTCGTACCCTACCATATTCAGCCCTCATTTCAAATTATATTATTTTATATGAATATTTAATCTTATACCCAATATTTTAATTTGTAAAGATATTAATTATAAAGATTTGAAATAAAAATTTTGCATTTATAGGAATGTAAGTAAAAGACTTTAGGATATACACTCATAAAAACTCCATAAGCATCGACATTTTTATTATGTATAAATTAAAAAAATGCCGTGATAAACACGGCAAACGAGAAATATAAGGGGGTCTTTATAATGTTTTGTGAGGGTATTAATATTTTTACCAAAGAACAAAAAAATATTCTAAAGATAATAAATAAAAAATCCTCATAAAAATCAAAAGTCTCTACATTTTTTCTGAGGATTTTCTATTTACTATATTAATCTTCCTTAAACTTTAAAACATCACCAATTGTAGTTTTTTCACTTTCTTCACTATCAGTTAAGTAATCTTCCATATCCTTTGAAGCTTCAGCCTCTTTAATAGATAAGCTTAATTTATTATCTTCGGAGTCTATATTTAAAATTTTAACATTTACAATCTGTCCAGGCTCTAAAACTTCAGAAGGCTTTGCAATTCTATCTTCAGAAATTTGAGAGATATGAACTAAACCCTCAATTCCCGGTTCTAATTCTACAAATGCACCAAAATCAACTAATTTAACTACTTTACCTTCCACTACATCTCCTATAAGATATTTCTCTTCAATATTTGCCCAAGGATTCTTTATTGTTTGCTTTAAGCTCAACGATATTCTATTTTGTTCTTTATTAAAGTCCTGAACATATACCTCTACAGTATCTCCAATGCTTAGAACTTCACTTGGATGTTTTATTCTACCCCAAGACATTTCAGAGATATGTACAAGACCATCAACACCACCAATATCTACAAAAGCACCAAAATTAGTTATTCTCTTAACCTCACCCTTAACAACAGCATCCTTTTCAATATTATTCCATAATTCTTTTCTCTTTTCCTCTAATTTTTCTTCTATAATTTGTCTACGTGAAAAAATTGCTTTATTTTTTTTCTTATCAATTTCAATAACTTTTACTTTAAGCTCTTGGTTGGCATATTCATTTAAGTTTTCAACATACTGATCAGATAGCTGAGAAGCAGGTATAAACCCACGTAATTCATTATAATAGGCAATAATACCACCCTTTACTGCTTCTCCTGTCTTTATAACTATAGTTTCTTTATTATCAAAGGCTTCCTTTAAAGCATCCCAATCCTTTATATAATCAATTCTTTTCTTAGATAATACAACATTTCCTTCACCATCATCAGACTTCAAAACTAATACCTCTATCTCATCACCTTCATTTACAATATCTTTAAGATTAATATCAGTATTATTTGAAAACTCATTCAAAGGAATTATTCCATCGGATTTATAACCAATGTTTACTACAACTTCTTCATCTAGTACTTGTACAACCTTGCCTTTTATAATATTACCACGCCTTGGAACATTAAATAATTTGTCATCTTGCTCAAGTAATTCGTTAAAACTATTGTTGTTTTCCATAGTTTAATCTCCACCTTTATTTTCTATTTTTTTTACAACATCATTTATTATCCACTCTGGTGTCGAAGCACCAGCTGTTATCCCAATTTTTTCACAACCTTCAAGCATTTCAAAGGGGATCTCATCAGATGTTTCAATGTGAATAGAATTTTCACAATATTTTTTGCTTATTTCAAATAGTTTTTGAGTATTGGAACTATGATAACCTCCAATAACAATCATAGCATCCACCTTCTTAGCTATATCAGCACAGGACTCTTGCCTTACCTTGGTTGCTAAACAAATAGTATTAAATTCCCTTAGTTCACCAGCTTTTTCACTTAGTTTATCAATTATTGAATTCCATTTTTCCAATGTAATAGTTGTTTGTGCAACTACACACATTTTTGGGGTGAATTCAATATCCTTTACCCCGCTATCATTTTCTATAATATAAGCATTATTATCACACCAGCCATTTATTCCAATAACCTCTGGGTGATTAGGGTTTCCAATTATAACAACTTTATATCCCTTATTATAATACTCTCTAGCTATTTCTTGAACCCTTCTAACAAAAGGACATGTTGCATCAATGATTTCTATATTCTTCTTTTTTGCTTTATCATAAATACTTAAGGGTATGCCATGGGATCTGATAATTAAAGTAGATTCCTTTGCACTTTCTACATTATCAACAGATTCCACTCCTAAGTCAGTAAGTTTTTCTATTGCCTGTTTATTATGAATTAAAGGTCCATAAGTAAAAATTCTCTTTTTCCTTTCCTCGGCTGCATCAAAGGTTTTTTTTAAGGCCCTTTTAACTCCAAAGCAAAATCCTGAGTTTTGAGCAACATATATTTTCAACTAACTATACCTCCTAGTTACGGATAATATTTAATATAATATCAATAACTTCATTTATACTCTTACCCGTAGTATCTATTATAATCGCATCTTCAGCCTTTCTCAATGGATCCACAGTTCTTTCACTATCTAATTTATCCCTATGGGCTATCTCATCTACAGTCTCCTCATAACTACATTGATATCCCTTTTCTATTAATTCCTTGTATCTTCTTTCGGCTCTTTCTTCAATTGAAGCTGTTAAAAAAAATTTATATTTTGCATCTGGTAAAACCCGGGTTCCAATATCCCTACCATCCATTATAACATTATTATCCTTTGCAATCCCTCTTTGCAAACTTACCAATATTTCTCTTATAAAGGGCATAGCTGCCACCTTTGAAACACTTTCATTTATTCTAGGCTCTCTAATTTCTTCATTTACATTAATATCATCCAAAATTATATTCCCATTAGAAAATTCAATTTTTGTGTTTTTTAAAATTTTTTCTATCTTCTCTTTATCATCAAAAGAAATATTACTATTCAGTAATTTTAAAGTAGCAGCTCTATACATTGCTCCAGTATCAATATATAATAAATTATTTATATTTGCAATTTCCTTTGCAATTGTACTTTTCCCTGCACCTGCTGGGCCATCTATTGCTATTGCTATTTTATTCACTATGCTGCTCCTCTCACAAATATATTAACCACCAGATAAGCTGGTGGTTAAATTTAAAATAAATTTGATTATGTAAAAATAAGCATATTTTTATATCCTCTATCTATAATAATCTTAACCTATAATCGACCAACTTCAAAATTTAATAACTCTCTTGTCTGATACTGAAAATTATATAGCAGTAAGCTTTCACAAAAGGTAATTATGAAATTTCCTCACCTATCTAATTATTCTTATAAGAAAATTATAACTTAATATGTTAACTATAACAAGTATAGATATACTTTTTTTGATAATTATGGCTTAATAAATACCAGTTCTATTATTATTCTTTGGTATTATTTTTACAACTTCAAATTTAAAATTATCTTTATTGCACATTTTATTCAGAAATGGTTCAACACTTTTAATACTAATTTTTAAGTAAAATTGGGTTATGATTAATAAAATAAATGAAAATGCACATGCTTTTAATAGAATTCTATTAATTTTTTTATATTTGTTAATGGGGTATTTCCTCATTTTTTCACCTCTAGATATAGGTTTAACATTAAAATTTAATATGAATATTTTACTGAGAAACTAAAGAAGCGAAAGTAGACTTTAATGTTTTTTCCTAGTATTTTATGACAAATGACATAAATCATTTAAGTTACTTAATACAGGTCCATAATTTCTAAATTCTATTTTATTTAGGGAAGCATTTCCCAATGTAATATTATAAAAATACTTTAAATCAATTCCTAATATTCCCAATAAAATCGTTTTTATTGCCACACCATGGGATACTATTATTATTGATCCATCATTATGAATATTTAGGATCTTTTTAACAGTATTCAAGCACCTGTTTTGCACTATTTTTAAGTTTTCTCCCTTAGGAATAGATGCGGTGTGAGGTTCCCTGCGCCATCTGATGTATTCCTTTGAGTACCCCTTTTCTATTTGAGATAGGGTTAGTCCTTCCCATGCACCAAAAGACATCTCTCTAAGTTTCTTATTTACTTCAACATCCACATGTATTTTTTCACTAATTAATTTAGCAGTGAAGTAACATCTATCAAGGTCACTGCTATATATTTTTATGAAATCCTCATTTTCTCTTTGCAGCTTATTAGCCAATAGCTTTCCTTGCATTATTCCTAATTTGGTTAATTGGATATTTCTACAGCCTTGTGTCTTTGATTCACAATTCCATTGGGTTTCTCCATGTCTTATCAGATAAAGTTTTTGCATTTTTAACTCCTGATAGATAACCAACAATAAAATTTACATTGGAGTTTTGTACAGGTATAAATTAAACTTTGATCTTAAAGTTGGTATCTTTATTTTAGATTATTATATTTAATATTTTATCCAAATTTCAGAAATATTAGTACATAAAAAATAAGAGTTCTCTAGAACTCCTATTTTTTTCTCTTGTTTTTTGCCTTTAATAGTCTATCTGTATTTATTGTGTTCCTATTATTTATATTTGGCTTTTCATTATTTTTGTCTTTAGACCTTTCATTAGCTCCTACACTTGTTTTTTCTATGTTTCTATTTTTAAATCCATTGCTTTTATAAGATATCTTTTTCCTCTTTATGGTAGATTTTGTATTCCCTTTAGCTTTCTTATCTACATCTCGTTGTATATTTTCTCCTATTGTTTTAAATTTTTTGAATCTAATATTAAGTCTTCTAAGGGCTATATCTATGATAAATAATGCTAGGGAAATAATAATCAAAATCTCTGATATATCTGTATACCCAAGGACATTTTTTTCGGTTTTTGTAAAGACCTCATTGGGGTCGATAATAATTGTCCCTTTAGATTTTTTTATAAGATTATTTAGTTTACCAGATGATGAAGTTATATCATATTCCTTGGAATAATTTATGGTAAAGGCTTCTTGGGTAGATTTTATTACTTCTTCATCATGAGTGGCATTTATATTAATAATATATGTTCCTTTTTCTGAAGCTTCAAACTCTCCAATATATTTATCAATATCAGTTATATTTAAATCAATACCAAATTTTTCAAGCTCTGGTGTTATTATTGTTGCTTCCATATCATACAATCTTTCATCATCATTTAAATTGGTAACACTAATTTGAATAGCATTTCCCTGCCTTTTTGTTTCTACAAATAATTCTTCACTACCACCTTCATAAAAAGTTGACTGAATCATTCTTGTAAAAAAATCAATTCCTTCTTCAGCTTCCAAATAATCTGAAGTCCATTTCCCATTGGAATCCGATGTCCAGGCAATACTCCTCCCTAGCCCATATTGCCACAGAGCAAGTATAGGTTCATCTTTATCACTATATAATATTATGTCTGCCCTATCCTTTGAGGAAGTACTAATATATCCACTTAAGGGAATAGGTCTATCCATCATTGGAATTACTATCTGATTAGATGATGCTATTTTAGGAATAAATGTTCTATTATTTATATATGTCTTAGACGCTAAAAAGGTCTCTTTAGTAAATATTTCCGGTATACTACTATATTCATCAACATAATAATATCTACCTTTACCTCCCTTTGCTATTCTTTCTAAAAGAGATACATCGGAGCCTTCACCTACAGCTACTGTTGAAATAGTTATTCCTGCTTCCTTCATTTTATTTACTACTTCATCATATCCAACTCTTTCTGCCTGACCATCTGTTAATAGTATAATATGCTTTTGCTTCGTATCAATTTCTTTTAGAGTACTATAGGCTTCATTCAGTGCAGGTATGATACTTGTTCCACCTCCAGCCCTAATGGTTTGAATATCTCCTTTAACTTTATCTTCCTTTTGGTCTGGTGAAGGCTTAACAACCCACTGAGGTGTATCATCAAAGGTGATTACACCTATCTGATCCTTAGGCTTTAAAGAGTTAACAGCTTTTATGGCTGCTTCCTTGGCCATCTCTATTTTGCTTGTTTGGAGTTCTCCCCCCTCCATACTTCCCGATTTATCTATCACAAGCATTAGTCCAAGACTAGGTACCTCTCCCTTTATCTTCATCTCCATATTTACAGGAAGTATTTCTTCAAGCTTTGTCTTATAATAACCCCCTAGGGCATAACTGTTCTCACCACCAGTTACAACTAAGCCTCCTCCATAATCCCTCACATAGATTTGCAAAGCTTCTATAAACTTCTTATCTATATTATGAAGGGATACATCACTCATTATTATACTCTTATATTTCAAAAGATTTGATAGCTGATTAGGTATTTCTTTGGAGTCAACATAATCAACACCAATAGCAGCAGCCTCTAAAATCTTATTTATTTCCCTGCCGCCTTTACTCTCCCCATCAATTAACAGCACATTAGGCTTACCCTTTACATTTGAAAAGGTAGAATAGGTATTATTTTGAGTGAATGTATCATTTTCTGGAGCTATTACTGCTCTATAGGATCTAAAGCCGCTGTTTAAGGCCTTATCTTTAAAAACAAACTTATTATTTCCCTTTTCCAGACTCACCTCTTTTTCTCCTACTATATTATTTTCAGAAAAAAGAGTTATTTTAGAATTTGTGATTACATTACTATATATATCCAATATTACATCAAAGGATTGATTTTCATATACTGTCTTTGGTATAACAATTTCCTTAAGCTGTACTTCATTTCCTGTAAAACCTTCAGTTTTAAATATCTTAAGGTCTATATCATTTATATTTAACATATTCCCTTCATTTATACTGTCCCCTACATTTTCTCTACCATCGGTTAATAGAACTATCCTCTTCTTTGAATTTTCTGGTATTAATGACCTTGACAGTTTCAATGCCTTTTCAATATTTGTAAATTCTCTTTTTATCTTTGTTTGAAAATTAATGCTTTGAAGCTTGTCAACTATTGGAATCTCAACTTCGCTCTTTTCTCCAAATGCAATTACCCCGACTCGGTCATCCTTACCAGCATATTTTAATGATTCAGATATAAACTTCCTTAAGTCCTCCTGATTTTCTTCATTGCTTTTAGATAAGTCAACTGCAAATATGGTTGTAGTAGTATCTACATGGGTTTTTATATTAATACCACTCAGTGCAAGAATCATTAATATAAATACAATTATTCGTATCCCAAGGATTGTTTTTCTTCTTCCATTATTTCCAGCTCTAAATCTAAATTTGCTAAAGTAAGTGGCAAATAAAATAAAAAGTGGAATCAGTAATAAAATATGGGGATTTTCAAAGCTAGTACCCACGACTATACACCACCCATTCTGCTGCTAAAATTATTAATGCTATAATTAGAAAAACATTCTTTACACTGACCATAGCATTTTCCTCTACTTTATCCTTTATATCAACTTGATTTAGAGTTTCAGCATCATAACTTATATTCGATTCCTTTATTGTATTTACATTGGAAGCAAAGTAACTGAATAATTTAATATCATCGATATTTTGTTCTACTGTATAAACCCCTGTATCATTGGTATCTGTAAAGGTTGATACGGGAAAAGGAGGTGCTATCTTTATTTTATCTTTATTAGGGCCTGTAACATATGCCTCCCTTGTCTTAGGAGATATATTTATTTCTATTCCCTGTCCTGAAAACACCTTGGTATTTCTTTGTAAATTTAAATCTAAAGTATAATCAAGTACATTTTGAATGAAAATAGGGAAACTGTACTTTAAGGGCAAATCCGTGTCATGAATATCAAAACCTAGTACTACAAACTTTTGATTCTTTTTGATTCCCTTAAATCCTATTGCTTCATCATTAGAGTATATAAAGGGTCTACCCCAGTCAGGAGGAGAAAGGAGCTTTACCCTACTCATGGATATATCAAAATCAACATATTTTAATAATTCATCTTCCTCTGATACCGTAAGCTTACCTTCCTTAACTATTTCATTAACCTTAACAACTCCATCAAAATTAGCAGGATTCAATATGAAAATGCTGCCATCGGTTGGCAAGCTAGCCGGGAGCATTTCATCATAAACATAAAGATCATATCCTTCAATATCTGGTAAAACCTCGTTGGTTTTGTAAAGTTCAATATTCTCATTTAAAGCTATTGCCTTTTCAAGAAATATATTTCCCCTAGTAATCATAAGGACCTTTCTTGCACTGCCATCCTCTATTACACAGTATCTTTCATTATCAGCCTTTAATGGGTCGTCTATATCTATCTCTGCTTTAATTATATCTGTTTTTGGAATTCCCTCCGCATAAATCTTTTTACTTTCCCCTGCCTTAATAAAAATCTCTTTAACATCATATATTTCATTTCCCTTATAGATTATTAAGTCAGTTGTTTGATCCCTATTTCCATAATTTTTAACATCAATTAGTGCCTCTACAGAATTATTATCCTTTTTACATGATAGATTTTCTATAGCTAGATTATTATGGGGATTCCCTATTTTTTTAATTATTAAATTATCTATATCAGTCTCTATGCTTTTATCGGTATAAAAAATAACTTTATAGTTCTCCATCTCATTGGTCATTGCCTTTAATAAAGACAAGGTTTCTTCAACATTATCTGTGGAATTGCTTTGCTGTATTTTTTTTAATTTATCAAGTAAAACTGATTTATACTTTGATTTACTAATAATGACCTCAGGACTATCATCCATTGTAATTAACGTTACCGAGGATTTGGGTTTTAAGTTTTTTAATATATTTTCCACATCTTTTTTTGATTTATCAAGCCTACTGACATTATCCTCTAGAGTTGACATGCTCAAGGATTTATCTATAACGATAATCAAATTGTCTGTCTTAAATGTATCGGAAATGATGTATGGCTTAGTCAGAAAAAAAACAAGCATTATAAAAATTAGAAGCTGTAATATTAATAATATGTTTTTCCTCAGCCTCTGCCAGGGAGCATTAGCCTCTACATCCCTAACAGCCTTTTCCCAAAGATATATACTAGACACTTCCACATCCTGATGCTTCTTTTTCAAAAGATACATAATTATTATCGGGATTATACCAAGTAAAAACAGAAAATTTATTGGGGAAAAGAAACTCATTATTATCACCTCAAAATACCAGCCCCCATGAGCCTTTCAAATATTATTTTCTCCATCGAAAATTCATTGGTAATAAGAGTATATATTGCTCCGTATTTTTTAGTAGTTTCTTTAATACCCTTCAAAAAATTTTTAAATGTATTTTCATAGGAGTTCAAAATCGCCCTATTTATGGAGATATCATTATCTTCCAATGTCTCACTATCTATAAGTCTTAGATCCCCAATTAGATCAGGCTTTATCTCTTTTTTATCGAGTAAATGAATGACTATTATTTTTTGATTCATATAAGATAGATATTTTATGATATTTTGAAACTCATCAGTAAACAAATCAGAAATTATTATAGAAATTCCAGGCTTATAGAATCTTTTTTCTATTAAGGTAAATATATCGGTTTTATTTTGAAAACACAAGCTATCTAACAATTCTATAACCTTATTAAGAGAATTTTTACTCCTTAAATATCCAGATTCTTTAAGATTGCTCTCTTCACCATAATATAAATTTATCCTATCCAGATTATTAAGACCTATATAAGAAAAAGCAAGTGCAAGATTTTTAAGGAATTCAGCCTTTTGAGGCATACCAAAATCTATGGATTTTGAATTATCTAAGAATATATTTATGAGCACTTCTCTTTCCTCCATAAATTCCTTTACATAAAGCTTTTCAAATCTTCCATAGGCATTCCAGTCAATCTTTCTAAAATCATCGCCGTGGATATACTCTCTAAAATCTGAAAACTCACTTGAAGATCCCTTGGCATTGGACTTTCTTCCACCGCTGTAGCCTTTATTTATTGATAATCTATAATTCAATTTCAAGGTATTTAGTTTATTTAAGAAGCTTTTATCTAACAATATATCACCCCTTATTTAGTGACTTTAGTCAACTTTGTCTATTATCTTATCTATTACATAATCGCTGTCTACATTATCACCCATAGCCTCAAAATTAAGTATTAATCTATGTCTTAATGCTGGAAAGGCCACGTATTTTATATCATCAAAGGATACATTAAATCTTCCTTCTATAAGGGCCTTAACCTTTGCAGACCTTACTATTGCCTGTGCTCCTCTAGGGCTTGAACCAAATCTAACATACTTCTTAGTTATCTCTGGACTTCCTTCACCTTGGGGATGGGTAAATAGAACTAGCTTCATGGCATATTCCAACACTGGTTCAGATATGGGGATCTCTTTTGATATATTTATCATTTTTAATATATCTTCTCTATCGGTTATCTTTTCAAGGTCTATATTATTACTATTAGTAGTAAGGTTTACTATATCTTGCAGCTCCTTTAAATTAGGGAATTCTACATTTAATTTAAATATAAATCTATCCATTTGAGCTTCTGGAAGAGCATAAGTTCCTTCCATTTCTATAGGGTTTTGAGTGGCCAATACAAAAAAAGGTTTGTCGAGATTATAGGTTGTATTTCCAGAGGTAACCATCTTCTCCTGCATACATTGAAGCATGGCACTTTGGGTTTTAGGAGTTGCTCTATTTATCTCATCTGCCAAAAGAATATTGGTAAATACAGGTCCTCTTTGAAATTCAAATCTATTTCTTCCATTTTCGTCATTGACTATTATATTTGTTCCTAAAACATCTGCTGGCATAAGATCAGGAGTAAATTGAATTCTTGAAAATTCAAGATTTAAAACCTCTCCAATGGTTTTCACAAGCTGGGTTTTCCCAAGTCCCGGTACTCCTTCAAGTAACACGTTTCCCTCACATAACATTGCAATAAGCACCTTTTCAATGAGCTCCTCCTGGCCTATAATAGCTTTTTGTATTTCATTCTTAATACTATTAAATTTATCCTTGAATTCTCTAAAATCCTTTTCATTAAATTCCATAACCTCTATCCTTTCCCTATCTTTTTATTCTTTTCCCTTTGTTATTTACTCGTCTAACTTAATAAAATACTCCTTAACAACTTCCTGCATATTCAGGGGAATTTCTTCTTCTTCCAACCTTTTGTATTCACTATCTCTATAATTTCTAAACACTTCACTAAATGGAATAGATTCTCCCATATCTTCTCCGAATTTTTTAACCTCTATAATGTCTTTTTGCCCTGACTTATCTATTTCATCATGGATTTTACTGCTTTCACCATCTACATTAAGCCTCTTTGGTGTAAAGATTTTCTCATAGTCCTTGGCCTTTTCATCACTACTTTCCTGTTTTCCACCACTACTATTTTGAGGGCTTCCTTCTCTTCCTTCACTACCGGATGAACTTCCATTTCCTGAACCATTATTTCCAAGGCTATTGCCTTGATTTTCATTATTTCTATTACTTTGGCCACCTTCTTGAGCACCATGCTCTCCAGTCGGGTATGAAGATGGACTTTCGCTATTTCCTTCATTTCCTAAGCTACCTTGGCTTATGGTTATATCTTCATTTTCTGTCATTTCATTTAAGCTATTATTTAATTCATCTATGCTATTTAAAGCTTCAGCTAATTGAGTAGAAATATTGGAATTATTAAGCATATTATTTATTGCTTTGTTTAAATTCTCAAGACTCTGATTAATCATGTTGCTGTTTTGACTTTCCTGCTCTATAGACTGGGATATGGCATCTCTAATTTCTTTAAATGCCTCTACAAGCTTGGGATTATTCTTTAACAGTTTTTGCAATTCCTTCAATTCATTTATTAGTTTTTCCAGATCATCTTTATTCATTTTTTTTATTTTATTAGCCATGCCTTCAATTTCCTTAGTTATTTCATGGGAATTTCTCTCTTTGAGTTTTTCAGCTAATGTTTTAGTGAAATTCTTATTTTCAAGTTTTTTAGCTATTTTATTCATTTCTCTTTCGTTAATATCTTTACCTATTTTCTCCAGTTCATTTTTAGTCTTTATAATTTCTTTTTGAATATTTTTTAAATCCTTTGATTCTTCAATACGATTTTTTATTTTATTTAAGCTTTCTTCTATTTCCTTCTTTTCTTCTAGTTTTAGCACCTTATCTTTCTCTATTTTTTTCTTCACCTTTTCTATCTTTGCTTTTTCTTCTTCTAGTTTTTCTATATTTTTCTCCCTTTCTTTAGCAACAGTATAGGATTTTGTTGGTATAAAGCTTACTCCTATAGTAGAGATGAAAAATATTAATATAAATAGTAATACTTTCAAAGAAGGCCTTAAAGAAATTTTTGATTTCAAATCTTCTCTTTGAAGGAATTTTAAGGTATCCTCCTTTTGAATTTTTGCAACTAAGCTCTCTTTGCCCTTTAAATCCAAGGATGTTACTATCCTCTCTTTAAGTCCAAAGGAATCCAGTAAAATTGCTGTTTCCTTATAGGAAGGCTTTTTATATAATGACCAAATAAATCCTGCTATTAAAGAAAAAATTAAAACTATAATTATTTTATTCCATATAAAAGTTATGGGGAAAAATCTTGAAAAAATCATAAAAGCAAACGAAGCTCCTCCCCATAGCATCAAAGACAGTGTTATAACATGAATTAACTTTTTAAAATAATATTTAAACATTAAAGGTTTTAAAAGGGTGATTATTTTTTTATCTAGCATCTATCTTTTCATCCTTCTTTTTTCTTCTCTTTCTATTTTTCTTGTCTTCTCCTCTATTACCAAATTTCTTCATTGGATTTATCTTTAATGAAGTTATAAATAGTAAAATACAAGATGATATGAAACTAAAGGCCATATTATAATAAAGTGGTTCAAGATAATTCATATTTACTTTTTTTCCAATTAGGAAATGTCTCATAGTACCTTCGCTAAATTGATCTTCCAGTATGGCTCCTATACCAATCATTGGATTTATATAAGCTATTCCATTATAAATTGTTTTTAATATGGAACTAGTATTATTTATTCCAGCTCTATCTATAAACATTCTAAATACAATCAAACAAAATCCAGTTCCAAACACAAGCATTAACACTAAAAAATAGGTGAATATAGTGGAAGTAGTGGTTTTTCTAAAGAAAGCCGAGCCAAAAATCCCTATACTTCCAAACAATAATGCAGTTATTAGATAATACGCAAATAGTATTAAAACATTTGCTGGCGTAATAACTCCAAAAAGAAAAAAAATACTAAATATGGGAATTGATACAATGAGCAAGATTATCATAAGGGATAATGCCGCAGAAAGTTTACCCGAAACTATTGAAAAGCTTGAAAGTCTAGTACATAACAATAGATCAAAGGTTCTTCTTTCCTTTTCACCACATATACTGCTTGCTGTAGTTGCAGGTATAATAAAGGCAATTAGCATCAATTGAAATATTGTGATGGCAATATATATAAATTTAAGTTCTTCTATCCGTATTCCCCTATAGTTGCTATAACCAAAAAACATCTGGGATGCCAAGAGCCCTAAAAATGCACATAGTAAGAATAGATACAACGATATGGTTATAGGCATTTTCCATGATCTAGTCCTTACCTTTAACTCCTTTTTTAATACAGGATTGATTTTAATCATTCTCCATCCCCCCTAGTAACCTCCATAAATATATCCTCTAAATTATTTTCAATAGGTTTAAAGGATATTACAGGAATATTTGCATCTAAAACTCTCTTTACAAGATTGGATACCTCTTTTAGTTCTCCGCTAAATTCAATTTCTATATACCTTTCCTCTTCTATAACTGACTTAATCAAAGGTTCTTCCTTCAAAAACCGTATGCATTTTTCCTTTTCTCCTAAAACTTCTATCCTTATTACACTTGCCCCTTTAGCTCTGTGCATTATTTCCTCTACAGATCCATTTACTACTATCTTTCCGCCCTCAATTATTCCTATATTTGTACAAAGCTCAGATAGCTCAGGTAGTATATGGGAACTGATTATTATAGTCTTACCCATTTTCTTAAGCTCCCTAAGTATTTCCTTCATCTGAACTCGTGCCCTTGGGTCCATACCCGATGCAGGCTCATCCAATATAAGAAGCTTAGGATTATGGATAAGACATCTTGCAAGACATAGCCTCTGCTTCATCCCCCTTGACAATGAATCTACATAGGCATTCTTTTTATTTGTAAGGTCCACTAGCTCTAATAAGTCTTTAATAATACTTACTTTTTCACTTCTATTAAAACCTGCAATATCACTGTAAAAATCCATATATTCATTCACCTTTAGTTTATCATATACACCAAAGAAATCTGGCATATAACCAATGTTACTTCTTACCTTTTTCAGGTTTTTATGGTTAATTTCGGTTCCATCTAAATAAATATTTCCTGAAGTTGCTTTAAGAAGCGTTGATATCATTTTAAAAGTAGTAGTTTTTCCTGCACCATTTGGTCCAACAAATCCAAAAATTTCTCCCTCATTTATTTCTAGTGAAATATTGTCCACAGCTTTAAACTTTCCATATTTTTTAGTTAAATTCTCTATTTTAAGCATTATTCCTGCACCCCCTCTATTGTAAAACTTGGTATAGATAGATTTGTGCCTTTTTCGGGGTCAATTTTAACCAAAGCTCCTCTTTCTTTTTGATAATACCTATTCATATTAGAATCATCTATTATAATCGTGTTTTTATTCCATTTTTCCCATTCATTTTTTTCATAGTTGAAAATATATGTGATAGCATCATATTTAGAGCTTTCATGCATCATATCAAAATCAATTTCCATTGAATTTAGTCTAATATTATCTTCCGGCTTAAATCTAAGTACTACATAACCATCACCATATAGCATTGTCCCATTTCTCTCTATATGCATATCATTATTTTCTTGGATTTCCGGATAAAGTATGCCATAGGGTATTTGTACCCTATCTCCCTTTTTATATTCTATATCCAGTGGCAATATTATCAGATTTCTATCGATTCTCTTAACTTCTTTACCATTTATTTGTATATTTTTTCCTGTTTCTCCTCTATTCCAAGCTATTATAAAAAATCTATTATTATTGACTGCAAATTCCTCTGAATCAAAAACGCCTCTTAATATATCTCTTTTAATATTATTATTTAGAATATCATCTCCTTCATTTTTAGAATTTGTTGAATTATTTTGATAACTACTCCCATATATACTGTCAATAATTGAGTACCAGTTCTTGGTAGTTTTATTTTTACTTATAGCAATTTGAAATTCCTTTGATTTTTTTCCTGCTTTTAAATCACCTAATTTTCTATATTGATCACCATAAAAAATAATTACATCCTCCAGGTCAAATTCAAAAGAATTATTAACACTGCCCAAGAGCTTATTATCTTTAATTTCAATATCAGGTATTATATTTCCATCTAGCTTTATTTCATTACTAATTGTAAGATTTTCCACATCAAGAATACTAGCTTTATTAAATAAAACATGGCTATCTTCATCAAATAAGTATTCTGTTATTACTTCTTCATCTGCAAATCTTCTTAAAATATCGTACTGGTTTCTATCCTGTAATAAAAAGTTACTGCTTTTATCAAAGGTAACGTCCCAAGTACCGTTCTTAAACCCCATAATCCCCAATCTGGTATTTACCACCGCAGTATTAGTTGTATCATCAATCTCTATAATTGAAACATTATTCACTATTGGCTGCCTTAATTTAGATCTAAATCCTAAAACATATATTGAACTAGAAAATATAATTACTATTAAGGGAATAGTGACCCATAACAACTCTCTTCTATCAATTCTTTTAAGTATATAATAATTTATTGGACCAACTAATAAAATAAATAATATTAATATAGTTAATATTGATCTAGCAGAAGGAAGTAAATTTTGCGGTAAATAGGATACTATATTTTCGAACCAATGTGATCCCATCATTTGGTATTTTTCATCATAATTCTTTATGTTGCTATTTAAATAATTATTAATTAACTGGTTTATAAACTTGTCCTTTTCCTTCCAATTGACAAAGGGTGAAAGGCCCAAATCAAACCCTGCAATTACCACATGTCCCTTCCCTATTCTTTTATGATATAATTTAAGTTCTTTATTATTATCTATAGTAATTTCTTCCCCATCTTTTAGTACTGGGTCAATTATCTTCATATCTTCTTCACTGCTTATATTTTCTATCATTATTTCCTTAGTTCCTTTAACATCTATAAAATTTATATTATCCAGTCCCTTTAAAGTCTTTTGATAATTTGGACCTGTACCTACTAATAATAGGCCTCCTGCTTCTATCCAATTTTTTAATGCTTCTCTTTGCCTAATATTTAGTTTCTGAGAATCGTAGTTATTAATAACTATCGTCTCAAAAGCTTTTAAAGTTATATGATTTTCTGGTAATGTATCATCCAACTCAGCAATTTGAAAAAAACTTTCTCTACTTCCCTTTGGATAATTAATATTGTAGGCTTTGGATAAATACCTTAAACTATCAATATTTTCATCTAATATCCCCATAAACATGCCTTCATCTCTATTAATTGTTAAATACTTAACCATCTTCTTGAAAACAACATTATTGTCTTTATCTAATACTCTTACATACAGCAGGCCATTTCTATGAAATACAGATTCCATATCTATAATTTTAGTTGAATTTTTAGCAATATTAATTTTTCTACTATAAGCAGTATAAAAATTCTTTTTATTGTATTCATCATGTACAAGAAACTGAATTTTCCCTTCAACATCCTTGTAATTATTTTTTATTTCTATTCTCACTGGCGTAAGCTCACTTCTTTTAACATGTCCATCAAAACCAACTTTTACATCTATTTCAAACTTTTCCTCACCATAACTTATATTTAATAGTCCTAAACAAATAATAAAACTTAAAAATATAACTAATATTATATGATTTATATTTTTAATGCTAATATTCATTACTTTTCCTCCTCAGATTATACAATAGCAACATAATCATTTTACATTTAACAATAATAATTATCAAGTACAAAAGGAGTTTGTAACTAACTAAAATTGCTAGTTACTTGATTACAAGTCAACTTAAACTCATTCTTAAAATTCTCTTACAATAGCCTCAATAGATATTAGTAATTTTAAGTGGTAAGTTGTTAATAGTGTTTTACAATAATAAAAAAAGCAAAAGCAGCTACATATAAATATGTAGAAACCTTTGCTAACGGTCCGTTCTTTTAAATATTATGACTATTTATTTAAATATATATCATATTTTTCCCAAGTTTCTTCTAGATCTTTTAATCTCTTTGTTATTTTATCCTTTTCTTTCATTCCTAAAGCTATAATTAAAGCATTCATTAAACTGACCGGGGCAACTAATGAATCTACGAAAGAAGTCATTGTACTCTTTGTAGTCAAAATAATATCGGCAACATCTGAAATTGGTGCAAGATGACTGTCTGTAATTCCAATTATTTTAACGTTTTTGCTTTTTGCAAACTCAGCAGCTTCAATTGTTTTTTTAGAATATCTGGGATAGGATATTCCAATTAAAACATCGTTTTCATTTATTCTTATTAATTGATCAAACACATCGTTTATGCCCGATGGAATAATATAGACATTATCTAAAATCATATTCAAATAAAAGGCTAAATACTCAACAATTGCTATTGAACTACGAAAACCTAATAAATATACATTTTCAGCTTTCAAAATCGCATCTACTGTGTTTTTAAAAGCTTCTGTGTCCAATTCATCAATAGTTTTAATAATATTATCCACATCAGCCTGCATGGCCTTCATAATAAATTCTTCGTCATTATAATTACTAGATAGCTCAAGTCTTTGAACAGTAGTTAGCTTAGTTTTAATCAATTCTTGGAGTTCTTTTTGCAAATTAGGATATCCTTTATAGTTTAATGCATTGGCAAATCTTACAACAGTAGATTCGCTAACACCAACCTTTTCACCTAATTTAGATGCAGTCATAAAAGCAACTTTATCATAATTATTAACTATAAAGTCAGCAATAAGCCTTTGCCCCTTACTTAATTTATTATATCTTTCTTTTATTCGATTAAGTAAATCTCTTTTCGCTTCATTCATAAGCCAGCGGCTCCTCTTTTAGATTATATAAGCCTATTTTACTAAATTATAGCCTTCCTGTAAAGCCTTTTTATTTAACTCTTCAGTTCCCCTTGGTACTCTACTCAATACTGCTTCTTCAAGATGTTCTTTTGACACCATACCTGAAAGCTCTTGAATAGCACCTAATGCAACAATATTGGCAACCATGCTTTTTCCTATCACTTCTTTAGCTGTATCTAATATAGGTATAGAAATTACTTTTCCTATTTTTAAATCTGAAGGTACTTTAAGAGATGAATCAACTACTAATACGCCATCTTCCTTTAATGTATGGGCATATTTATCAAGGGCCACTTGTGTAAGTGAAAGCATAAAATCTGCTTTATCTACTTTAGGAAAATATATATCGTCATTGCTTATAATTACTTCTGCTTTACTAGCTCCGCCTCTTGCTTCAGGTCCATAGGATTGAGATTGAACAGCATTATTACCTTCCATGATTGCAGTTTCAGCCAAAATAATACCAGCCAATATAAGTCCTTGTCCCCCTGAACCAGTCAATCTAATTTCAGTTCGCTTAACCATTCCTATCTCTCCTTTTGATTTCTTTCTATTATCTTCATATATTCATCAGTATACTCAGGCTCTGTAACATTTTTAAATTCTCCAATTAAGAACTTACCCTTTACCTTCTCTTCTGGCAATTTAGATGCTACTTTTACATCTATGGCATTATTCTTTAACCAGTTCATCATATCAACTGCAGAACCTTTTTTATTTTTTCTACCATAATAAGTAGGACATACACTAATACCTTCAATTAATGAGAATCCTCTATTTTTTATTCCATTTTCTATAAGTTTAATTAATTGATTTGCATGATATGCAGTTCCTCTAGCTGTATAGGTTGCTCCAGCAGCTTCAGCAAGTTTTGGAATATCAAATGGTTTATCAATATTTCCATAGGGAGCAGTAGTACCATATTCATTAGTTGGTGTTGTAGGTGAATATTGTCCTCCAGTCATTCCATAAATATTATTATTAAATACAACAGTTGTTATATCTATATTTCTTCTAGAAGCATGGATCAAATGGTTACCACCAATAGCTGCAGCGTCTCCATCTCCAGTTACTACTATTACATGTAGTTCAGGTCTTGCAAGCTTAATGCCTGTTGCAAAGGCCAATGCTCTACCATGAGTGGTATGTAGAGTATTGAAATCCATATATCCTGTCGCCCTTGAAGAACATCCAATACCAGATACTATGCATACATTGTCTTTATCTAATCCTAAATTATCGATGGCTTTTGCAACAGATCTCATTAAAATTCCATGACCGCAACCGGGACACCAAATATGAGGTAATTTATCTTCTCTAAAATAATCTTTAATTAATTTGCTAGTCACTTATAAAACCTCCTTAGCTTTGCTTACAATTTCCTCTGGAGTAATTACTTCTCCATTTGCTTTGCCTATATGGTTTATTTCACAATTTCCTTTTACTGTTCTCTCTACCTCTAAAACTATTTGACCAAGATTCATTTCTGCCACTATAATTGATTTAACTTTTTCTCCTAATTTTTTAACTTGTTCTTCAGGGAAAGGCCAAATCGTAATCGGTCTAAATAGACCCGCTTTAATTCCTTCTTCTCTTAATTTTTTAACAGCACTTTTAGCAGATCTTGCTATACTACCGTAAGAAAGAATTGCTATTTCGGCATCTTCAAGCATAAATTCTTCATACTGAACAATATCATCTAAATTTTTATTAACTTTATTCATTAATCTGTTTAAAAGCTTTTCAGCATTTTTAGGACCAGTGCTAGGAAAACCAGTTTCATCATGTATAAGTCCAGTAACATGATATCTATGACCATCTCCAAAGGCTGCCATAGGAGGCACTAATTTATCTCCACTAACCTTATAAGGTAAATAATTATCGTCATTATCATCGGGCTTAACTCTATCTATCACTTCAATTTCACTTGGGTCAGGAATCTCAATTCTCTCCCTCATATGTCCTACAACTTCATCTGTTAAAATAATTACAGGTGTTCGATATTTTTCAGCTAGGTTAAAAGCTCTTATAGTTACATCAAAGGTTTCTCTCACTGATGAAGGACTAAGGGCTATTATTGGATGATCTCCATGAGTACCCCATTTAGCCTGCATAATATCTGCTTGAGCAGGAGCTGTAGGTAATCCAGTACTTGGTCCTCCTCTTTGAACATTCACAATAACAAGGGGTATTTCTGATACTGTAGCATATCCCAAATTTTCTTGTTTAAGTGAAAAACCAGGTCCACTAGTTGCAGTCATAGACTTAAGTCCTGCCAAGGATGCTCCGATAGCTGCAGCTATACCACCTATTTCGTCTTCCATTTGTATAAATTTTCCTCCAACACATGGTAACTTTTCAGCAGAAATTTCCGCAATTTCTGTAGAAGGAGTTATTGGATACCCACCATAAAACCTCATTCCAGCTGCCAAAGCTCCTTCAACACAAGCTTCATTTCCTTGCATTAATCTTACTTTTTTATTTTTCATCGTCATTACCTCCTAAGAAAATAGCGTAGTCTGGACATCGTAATTCACATTGACCACATTTTATACAATTCTCTATATCAGCAATTTTTACTTTTCCGTTTTCCATAGTTAATACATTTTTAGGACAGAATTCAACACAAATCCCACATCCTTTACATAACTCTTTTTCTACTTTTAGTTTAACTTTGTTTTGGCTCAAGGTTATTCCCTCCTTATAATAGTTAAAACAATTTCTCTATATCATCATCATAACAGTTTCCGCAAAATTTTGCAATAAATATTTCATTTTTAAAAATGTTTTTTTATTTTCTGCAATATATATTGCAAATAGTATAATTATATCTATGTATTTCTGACTTTTTCTATATTTGTATACATTTATTTTGTATACAAATATAGAAAAAGGAAGGTGTTTAGTAACACCTTCCCTTTAAAATTTAATATTCCATTTTCTTATTATTTTATTTAAATCATAATCTGTAAGGTCATAATGTATTGGAGTTACTGATATATAGTTATCTTTCACACTATTCACATCGGAATCTTCATTTTGATCCTCCTGAATTAATTCTCCACCAAGCCAATAATAATCCTGTCCCCTAGGATCAACTCTCTTAATAAAAGTATTTTTATATTTTCGTGCCCCTAGAGTAGTGATTTTAACTCCTTTTACCTCTTTTTTATTACAAGTTGGAACATTAATATTTAATAAGGTATCTTTAGGCAGTTTATTATATGTTAAATTATCAATCATAATATTTGCAAATTCAGCACCAATATCATAATCAATATTTTGAGTATCAGCCATAGATATGGCCATAGACTGTATTCCATGTATAGCCCCTTCCATTGCAGCAGAAACTGTTCCTGAGTATAATACATCAGTTCCCAAATTTGGTCCATCATTAATCCCCGAGATAACAAAATCAGGTTTATCCTTTAATATGCCTTCAATGGCAAGCTTTATACAATCAGCTGGAGTTCCATCAATGGACCAAGCTAAAATATCTGTATCAAAAAATTTTATTTTATTTGCCCTTAAGGGATGATGCATTGTAATCCCATGCCCAGTAGCACTTCTTTGTCTATCCGGTGCCACAACAAAGACTTCATGCTTTACACTTAATTTTTTTGCTAGTTTATATATTCCTTCAGCAAAGATACCATCATCATTTGCAACAACTACTTTCATTGTAAAACACATCCTTTCAAATTAACAAAAAAAGTATTTATTAAATACTCTAATAGTCATTTAGTTTTATACAAATACTAAAGTATATTATAATTCCTTGAGGTGATTTTATTGATTTTAATTGATGATGCAGGTAGCGGCAGTTTAATTGGTGGGACAATAATCGGTGCAATGCGGTATGAAACTGAGGAATTTCATTTTAATACAATTCCATTAAAATACTATTCACCTGAGTTCTTCAGCAAAAAAATCTATCTTGATTACGTTATTGAAATAGTTAAAGATTTATTTGAAAAATTACAAGTTAATAAAAATGAAGAAATTCTAATTTGTAGAGGCTATATGTTTGACAACCTTAGAAAATGGTTTTCTAAAAATAATTTTAAATATACTAGTACAAAAATTGGAGAGCCTCTTCAATCAAAAATTGAATCTACCTTTGAAAACTATACCATTAGATTAGGTTTTCCTCAAAGGTTTATAAGCTACACAAAATACCCTTTTCATTTTCATAGAATTTTAAGATGGGTATATGCTGATTATGATGAAAGAGTAAAGCTTTGCAAAACGGGATGGAAAAGCTTTACAAAGTATGGTTCTCTCCCCATTCAATATAATACCACTAAAATAAAGAAGTCTCGATTTATCTGCCTTAAATGTGATAAGAAAATTGAAGATAATAGTTACGTAAGATTACTGGAATTCACCAGTAACAGACCACAAAAAATTTATCTTCATCATGATTGCTAAGCAAAGGGTCTGTGACGCATTTCGCTTTATACTATTGCTTCGTAAAATCTTGTAACTTGAAAATCCTTAATCTATTTCTTTTCTATAGCTATAAGTAAAGGAGGATTATTTATTTGATTGATAAATTCCATTTTTAATACATTTCCTTGTTTTTGATCAATTGTAGATAAATATTTTAACAGTTCCTCCTTTTCTTTTAATCCTTCCTTATGGCCTGGATAAATGGCTATGGTCATAATACCATTTACTTCTAATAAGTCTATTCCCTGCTTTACAGCTTCAATTGTGGTTTTATATTTGGTTGTTATTTCATGGTTTTTTCCTGGTAAATAACCTAAATTAAACATAATTGCAGAAACCTTAGTGTCAACATATTCCTTTAGTTTTTCATGTCCAGAATTTATAAGCATTACTCTATCAATCATGTTTTTATCCCTTAACTTCTTCTCAGTATTTTCAATAGCTATATCTTGAATATCAAAACCAATAACCTTCCCCTTTTCTCCAACCAAATCACATAAAAATAGAATATCATTGCCATTACCAACAGTTGCATCTATAACTACATCATTCTTTTTCACTACCATAGCTATTAAGTTTTTAGCTAAATCAGTAGCTTTACTTAAATATTTTGCTTGCATTTATTATCCTCCATCCATTTTATATGAATACTTATCGGCTACTCTTACAAGCTTTGTTAAAAAAGTCAGGTAATATTGCCTGAAAAACTTCTACAGTTTCCTCATTTCCTAATTCATTTCCAATATATTTTATTATCTCTTTGCAATCTTCTATTTTTCTTTTTATTAGTCCTGCTTTTTCATAAAATATAGAGTTTTCCCCATGGGATATGAGATAAACTTTTTTGATTTGTCTTTTATCAGCTAAATTTAATATTGCTTTAATCAATCCATCTCCTATATACTGGCCTCTATATTCTTGTTTTACTATCAATAAATCTATCAATGCCATATTTTTATTTGAAAGTTTTTTATAGCTTGAATATCCTAAAATTTTATCGCCATCATATACTGCCATAGAATTATTTAAAATTTCATTATGCAAGTCAAAATTATTTACCTTTTCTGAAGTTAACAAATCAATAATTTTATTTTTATCCTTTTCTTCTGGAACCCTAATATTTATCATATTGTTCCTCTCCTTATATTCTAATTACAATATACATTTTTTCACTTCTTAAATAGTAGTCCTTTTTTTCTCTTGTCCTAAATTATTACTATGTAATCATATCCAATTATGTTACTATTTTTTAAATAATTCAATGCCAATAGCATAACTTTTTTAGCAGGAGAAGATGATTGTTTATAAAGATTTTAAATATTCTTTTTCTTCCTTAGTTAAATATCTCCATTTTCCCTTTGGTAACCCTTCTATATCTATTTTACCGATTGAAATTCTCTCCAGTGTTATAACTGGATGACCTAAAGCCTCCATCATCTTTCTGATTTGTCTATTTTTCCCTTCATGAATAATAACTTTAACTAAACAATTATTTTTATATTTTTTTAAAAGCTTTATCTGAGCTGGAGCAGTGGTATAACCGCCAATATCTACTCCACTTTTAAACTCATCCATTTTTTTGTTAGTAATGAGCCCCTTTATCTTACATTTATAAGTTTTGTATATATGGCTGCTTGGATGGGTTATTTTATGAGTTAATTCTCCATCATTTGTCAGTAAAAGCAATCCCGAGGTATTATAATCTAATCTTCCTACAGGATATATGCGCTTCCTTATTCCTTTAACTAAATCTAATACAGTAGGTCTCCCAAATTGATCCTTTGCTGTTGTTACATAGCCTTCAGGTTTATTTAAAAGAACATAAACCTTATTATCAGATAACTTTATATCCCGATTATCAAAAGAAATTGTATCAATTTCCGGGTTCACTTTTATTCCCATTTCGGTTACTATTTCTCCATTGACTTTGACTCTTCCCATTTTTATCAATTCTTCTGCCCCTCTTCTAGAAGCTATACCAGCCAAAGCCATATACTTTTGAAGTCTCATTTTTACAACTCCTTTATTATAGTTATATGACTAAGAAAATTAATAAAAAGAAAAGAAAGTGACTTTAAGAATTTAGCAAGAAAACTATCTGAAAGATTTCATAAAAATTCGTGGAACTGACAGGACATCAGTTCTTAGGCCTGAGGCATGGACACTTCGTGGGGCGTCCACATTTTTTTGAAATCTTGAAGATTAAGTTTTCTCTAAATTCTTGTTGGATTGAAGGTTTTTTTTATTAATTTTCAGAATCACACGCCATATATATAATTGAGGAAATTGCATAATACATTTGAAGAATTTTAAAATACAAAATGTAGCAGAGATAGCTAAGCAAGTTATCTACATATTGTATTTTAAAATTAATAATGTTCATTATACAAGTTTCTCAATTATGTAAAACTTCTCTCTATATAGATATTCCAGTAAAACAGTTAATTTATACACATCAAAACTCCCCAAAAGCTCTGGATATTTTGATATGCATAAATTAAGTTTTGCTATTGAAAATCTATATAAATAACCAATATCAAACTATATTATACTTCATAGTGGGTTTTCAGCCAATAGCAAATAGAAAATCAATACAGTATCAATAAGAAATAATGAATTTATTATTTAGTTTTACAAAAATATGACCATAATAATCTAATTGTTAATCTTTGATTATTATGGTCATCCTTTCATTCCTTCTAACTCAATATCTAAATGCCACCACCAATTTTCATTAGGTTCATTATTATTACAACCACAAAATGGCTCTTTTAAATAATCAGCAAATTGGTTAGCCTTTTTTAATAAAATTTTACCATAGATTTCTAATTTTTTTAAAATTCATTCAATTTTTCATAGTTGTTCTGAATTTTACTTCTCTTTAAAAATGTTTTTATATATTTAAATGAACTTACTTTATAAATCATAGGATATATCAATCACATAGATTTAATCACTTCAATAAAAATAATAGATATTTATCTATTATTTTTATTCTAATTCACTGTTGATTTATTTTATATATAGAAATAGATAGGGATAAACTACATATTTCTATAATTTAAAAATTGTATTATTAGTGATATATGTTTTAAGTAAAGCCTAATATTATTAAATAAAGCTAAAAATCTTCTAATTAGGAGTATTTTAGAAATATATTTAGATTATAAAATTTCTGGCTTTTTTACGTTAAAGTCTGTTTTAGCGTTGTAACATTTCAGATTAGCGATGTCCGTTAGCTTTAGCTGGTTCTAAAGAAATTGTTATTAGTGGAGACTCACTTCCAGCTAAGAATATCTGCTAATTTATTGTTATCTGAAGTCCAACGTACTAAACTGTATGGCCTGACAGGAGTATCAACCTTTAAATATTTTGCATTCTTAACAAATCCTTATAACTTATTCAATTACCAAGTAGTGACATAATTTTATCCTTAATTTTTATACGGTCAGTAGCGGTATTATTACTTAAAATAATAATTGTCTGTTTTAATTCAACATTACGATATATTAAAGCCCTAACTCCATCTATTGTTCCCATATGCTGCATTATTGGCTTTTTGCCAGGTTTAATAATAAACCAGCCATATCCATAAGAATCTAAAAAAGGAGTGAACATTTTATTCATTGATTCCTTATCTAAGAGTTTATTTGTATATAAAGCTTGGTCCCATCTATATAGGTCTTCAATTGTTGATTGTAAAGCCCCAGCAGAATATGCTGTCGACATATTAATATAATCTGCCTTTGCGTACATTACAGCATTCAAATATTTGTACCTAATTGCTTTTTTAGGTAGCTCTTTATTATGGTCATATCCCGTATCTTTCATTTTTAATGGTATAAATATATTCTCTTTTACAAAGTCTTCATATTTCATGTTAGATACTTTTTCAATAATATAACCAAGAAGAGCATAGTTAGAATTACTATATTCAAATCTCTCTCCTGGATTGAAATTTAAAGGTTTATCTTTAAATACATTAATCAGGTTTGTTGGAGAATAATGTTTAGTACCTTTCAAAAGTTCCTCATTTATATATTCAGCTATACCTGATGTATTGGTAAGCAAGTTATGTATCGTTATTTTATCCCCATTAGGATATCCTGGAATATACTTATCAATTGTATCACTTACATTTAAAGCTCCTCTTTCATTAAGCATCATAATACCCACGGCAGTAAATTGTTTTGTTAATGAAGCAATTCCAAAAATAGTATCAGGTGTGTTTGGTATTTTCTTTTCATAATCAGCAAATCCGTAGCCTTTTTTAAGGACTATTTCACCATCATCTGCCACAAGTATGGAACCATTGAAGTTATTAGATTTGCAAAATTTATCAAAGCTGTCATCCTTTTCAATCAAGATTTCTACTGTTGAATTTGAATCACAAGCACTAATAGTAAAAATAAGTATTAAAATTAGAAACAAATATTTAAATCTACTAGTCATCTTTTCCCCTCCTAATACTTTGTAATTCTTCAGTCTATCAAAGTGCTCTCTATTGCTGCTGCATTTCAGATAACTTAGGGGTTACCGTCTTCTTTATGTCGCTAATACTTCTAAGTAAGTATATTATACGGCTAGTTGTGTCGGTAATACTTTCCTATATATGAAATATTCTTTATATATTATATCATATTTTGGTAGTATTTTACTTAATGATGTCATATATGTCAAACCGCATATAACAAGGATAAAATTGAACTCTATTCTAATCTTCCACTAACTATTCTTCTACTAAAAAATAAAGACTAGGGTACCTGGTCTACGTTAACTAAAGTTTTAGTCAAAATTTGAAAAATCAGAGTTTAATTCCTACACTAATTAATTTCTATACTAGCGTGATAATATACTGATATATATAATTGAGGAAATTGCATAATACATGTAAAGAATTTTAAAATACAAAATGTAGTGAAGAGAGTCAGGTGAGTTGTCTACATATTGTATTTTAAAATTGATAATGCTAATTATGCAAGTTTCTCAATTATACAGCCTTGTATTATATGGATAAGTAAAAGTTAAAGCCACTTTTTTATTTTTTACCCCTAAGGCCTCTTTTTTTAGCTTCCATCGATTCATTAATATGTACTAAATTGTGACGAGTAACAGGCATTAACAATATACCTGCTGTAGTCTTTTTTCTCCAAAAATCAATCAACCATAAAGCATTTTCATCATTTGCCACTGCTCCTAATGCTATAGCTTTTTCAAGTCCAGCCTCTAAAGTCTTAGCTTTTAAATCGCTATATGTAAGTGAAAAAACAATTTCACGAGTTTTTTTACCAACTGCTTTCCTATAATCTTTCAAAGCTTGCATATCTATTGTTTGACTAAACTTTAATATACTATCTGAATCTAAATCATTACCTGTACCATAAATGGAAGATTTCATTTTTTCCATCCAGTTATCTTGATCAATAATTTGATCCTCCCCAACTACAAGAAGATTCATTGTTATATCTTCAATACGTGCTGAATGCCACATTCCATATGCAACTGTTCGCCCCTTTTTATTCTGGCCTGTTCGAAAAATCACTTCATCCATTCCTTCCCATAACTCATCTTCAAATGTTATACTCTTAATTTTAGATACATCAGAAGTATGTATTCTAGCATGTTGATCCATGAACAAATCAATCCCATCTTTAAATGTAGACTCTTTTTTCAACAACTGTCGAAGTATTTTATGGTTCTCGTTCCATGTTTTTTTAGTATATTCCATTGTTGTACCCCCTATTATCTACTTGATTAGACTTAAATTATATCGTAAAGTTTTCTATATTACACATAATAATATTTATATAAGACACCATACAATTCTTAAATCAACTATCACATTTCTATAATTCATCTTTAACTATAAATACTTATACAAATTATTCTAAAATCCTTTGACTATTTTTGTCGATATGTCTCTAGTTTTGTTAAATACAAAAATATACTTATATTGGAATATAAATATTCCTGTATAATTTATGCTACTAATTTTTTTATCCCTAGCAAAAAAGCAGGTGAGGATCGCACCTGCATTTTTTAACTCATCACCTGCATTTTTAATAGTATTATACAATATTTGTTTATTTCATTTAATAGAGCAAGTTGCATAATTACCTTCTTCAAAAACTATCTACTACATATAATTTTGAAATCTCCAAAGCTATGCCATATATATTATGCAATTTTGCCAAATTAGAGTTATGCAATTTCCTCAATACACTATAGCCTTTTTTTATAGTAATTTTTCTTCAAATATATTTAAAAGATCCAGCCTTTTTATTTTCTTCTTTAAACTATCTTTGTCTAAAGTATATAAACCTAGCTCCTTCATTCTATCAAAATAAGTGGAACCGGCAAATGTATATCTTGTCTTTAAGCCTTCCGGTGTATTTATTTTTTCATTGGCAAATGCAATTATATCACCTATGCCAATACTAATCGGCAGTTCCAATAGCTTCATCCCTTTATTCATTCTTACAGCATTATGTCCTGCCAGACTTCCCGTAACAATTGCCTCCGTATGTCCTACAAAAAATCCTGATTTTTCTCCTGCACACAATAAATTATCTATATCCTTTACTTTCATTGTATTTTCTCTAGGAGCAATAGACAAATACCTTATAGAATTACCTATCCCCCCTGAATATGGGTCTTCATATTTAGCATTTTCTAGGCCCTTTATTTTCCTAAGCTTTTCTAAGGGGTAATATGGTGCCATCAGCTTGGCATGACCTGTATCAAGCAACACAATATTTTGTGCATACTCCTTTAAAGCATACTGCTGACAAACCTTTTTATCTAACTTTCCTACATTTATATCCTCAATAGGTACTGGTAAAACTACTACACCTTTCTTATTAAGCTTATTAACAATTTCCTCACTCAAAGAATCCTTATTTAATTTGCATGACCCACTAAAGGCTCCGTAAGTACCATCTTTTCTTTGCCCTAATATATCTTCAACACCTGATTTCATACTTATGCTTACCCTTGGGCCAAAGGTAGGACATCGTAGGATACACATTGCACACCCATTTCCATATTTTAAACAATTCCCCATAGGTCCTGTAGAACCTGTTGTCTCGATGAAAACATCACCTTTAATAATTTCTTCATTATGAAGGACAATCCCACTAATTATTTTATTATCAATATCAACATCTACGGCCCTTGTTTTGAACATTATTTTTATTCCCATTTCCAGAATCTTTTCCCTAACCATAGGTTCTATCTTTGTAACATCATAAAGATTAGCATGCTTATGACCAGGAAAATCTATTCCAACATGTCTAGAAACCTTGTCACAAATTTCAAAAAGCTCTCCAGCGCCTAATAGTATGGCTTCTTCTGATGCTGTATACCTTCCATTATTTCTCATTATTCCGCCCACGTTTCCAAGACCAAGTAACAAATCTGTTCTTTCAATTATCACAACATCAGCACCAGCCTTTTTTGCTGTAATAGCTGCCGCACATCCAGACCATCCTCCACCTATTATTACGACCTTAGCCATTATTTTTCCCCCTCTCTAAAGATCCAAGCAGTATCTATCTGAGACTTACAAGCCTTTAATATTTCATCTCCTATTTTGATGCAACAAGCCCCGCATATACCTTCTCCACAGCATATCTCTTTATTATTCGTGACTACAAAATTTGTATCTGGTGATAACTCATTAAGAAACCCTTTAATTTCCTTATGCTGAATATCAGAGCCCCCGCTAAAGCATAAATCATAGCTATTATTTCTAATTAATTCTTGTATTAATAATTTTCCCTTTTCTTCCAGAATATTTGTCTCTATAGTCAATATTCTATTTTCATCGATGTAATCAGTAATAAATAAGTCTTCGAACTTACCTTTATCCATTATTAAAGTTATTCTGTTATTATTTCGTATCAAATAATTTAGAATATTAACCGATGGTGCCAAAGCCACTCCCCTTGCAATAATTAATGCATTTGAATCTTTAAAGGTTTTAAGTTCTTTAAGTCCTAAAATTCCATTCCAATAGGGCCCTCTTACTATTAATTTTTCATTAGTTTCCAGCAAAGTTTTTGTTTTTGTTCCTATTATTTGTACCGCTATATCTATTTGGCCACTTCTATCATTAGCATACATTATAGACATTGGCGTATCAAAATACTCAGGCTTATGAGGATCTCTTATAAACACATATGATCCAGGTTGCTTTAGATACCTTGCGAAGGTTTTTGTAGTAATAAGCTTGAATATTATTAAATTATCACCAATTATTTTTTTATCTAAAATTCTAGCTTCGAAATTCTTTCTAGGAAGCTTTGCCTTTTTCCCATTCCAGGTATACTCCGTTAAAATACATACTCCCCTCCAATTGCAATCGCAAAACTCCATTCCCTGGAGATGGGAACACGTGATACAGTCATTAGTTTCTGCTAAATAACAGGGGCAATAATCGCTACCTGCGTCAATGCATTCATATATGATTTTTTTACTCACCCTAATCCCTCACTTTTCAAAATAAACCTTATAATATTAGAATATTGACAATGCTTAGATTATGTTACATAAAAAAATCTGATTGATTAAATCAATCAGATTTTTATTTACTAAAGAAATTTTTAATTATATCTATAAGTTTCCTTTTTTCAATATTCTCCTTTGCAAATAACTCAGTAGTGCCAATAAGCCTATCTCCAATATAAATTTTTGCTTTTCCCAGCTTTTGTCCCTTTCTCACAGGTGCCTCATAGGTTTCATTGCATTCAAAAACAATATATATCTTATCCTTTTCTTCTTCTTTAACTGGTATAACTATATCTTCTTTAGCAATCATATAGGATCTCTCAACTTTACCGTTGTTAATCCGAAAGCTTTTTATATCATTATTTCTGGTTATCACTTTCTCGGGACTATATTCTCTAAATGCTTCTTCCATTAAAAAATAACAATCATTAAACCAATTTGGATCATTTAAAACCACGGATATTATCTGCATACCGTTTCTAGTTGCAGAAGTAACCAAACATCTGCCTGCTGCTCTAGTATATCCGGTTTTCACCCCGTCCCCACCTTTAAATTGATTCAAAGTTTTATTTTTATTGTAAAATGTATTATATCCTTCCCTTTCAGAAATCCATCTCTTTGTTCTAACTATTTTATTAAAATCTTCATTTAACAAAGCCTGCCTTGTAATTAGTGCTAAATCATAGGCTGTCGTATAATGATCTTTATGATGTAATCCATGTGGATTTTTAAAGTTTGTGTTATTTGCTCCTATTTCTTTAGCTCTTTTATTCATAAGATTGGAAAATTCTTCTATTGACCCTGAAATATGATAGGCTATGGCAGCTGCCGAATCATTTCCTGACCTAAGCATAAGTCCATAGACCAAATCCTTAAGTTTTACTTCTTCATCATACTTTAAATAAATTGATGAGCCTTCTACACCAACTGCATTTTTATCTACTTTTACAAAAGCTTCTAAATCTCCATATTCCAATGCCAATAATGCAGTCATTATTTTTGTTGTACTAGCCATGGGTTTTTTAGCTGAAATATTCTTTGAATATAATATTCTACCTGTTTTTACATCCATAACAATAGCACTATGAGCAGAATTAGCATATGAGTCTGTATAAGTTATAGATAAGATAATTATCATAATAAAGAACATATATTTTATTCTCTTTTTCAGCACATATATTCACTCCAGTTTTGAAACATTAAAGAGCGGTAAACCGCCCTTATTCTTCTTCATTGTCTTCGTCATCACTCTTTTTCTTACTTTTCTTATTATTTTTTTTATCCTGTGACTTTTCTCCTTGGATCTTGTCAATTAATTTGCTAGACAAGCCAACTAAATTCTCAAACATATTTGCACTTTGATCAACAGATAGTAATTTCATATTTTCCTTACCAACAATCATGAATGCCACAGGTTGTACTGATACTCCAGCTCCTGTTCCACCTGCAAAAGGCATGGACTGCTGGTCATTATCAGTATCGTCATCGATATCACTGCCACCTTTATATTCACCGCCTCCTGAAGCGAAACCAAAGGAGACCCTAGATATAGGTATAATAGTTGTACCGTCAGGTGTTTCAACAGCATCGCCAACTATTGTGTTTACATCAATCATCTGCTTTAAACTCTCCATTGTTGTCTTCATTAAGCCTTCAATTGGATGACTACTCATAATTTACACCACCTTAAAAAATTTATATGTTGAAACAATGTTAAACATTATTTTACACATCATAGAACATCTATATTTGGGGTACATTTTATGATGTATAAGCTTATTTATCAGCTTGCTTTACTATATAAACCCTATATATATGTTCATATTTTTTCACTAATTCCTTTTTCTATACCTTATCCGTAAGTATTTTAATCCTGCTATAATAATATAGCCTATTTTAAATGTAAATATACAATGTATATAGGTATCTAAAACTTGCTTTTTAAAATCAGGAATAATTTTAAAATGAATATTTTTAGGCTTATTTTTGACATTATTAAGTATGACAAATAGATTACTCATGAAAATATTTGCTATTCCCGTTGCTATTCCTGTAACAGCAGCATCTTCAAATCCAAATTCAGTTTTCCAAAATATTGTATTGAAATTAATTTTTTCTATTGAGTAAGTAATGACAGATTTATATTTTTTTGATATTCTAATACCTTCTTCAACTCTTTTTCTTATATTAACAAAGTCAGTATATCCATCATGCTTTGTCCAGGAATCACTTTTCATTTTAACTTCTATATCTTCATCATTAACGCCATCTATTTTTTTACTTTTTTTAGTAATCTTAAAGGAACCTAGCTCTTTCTTTAATTTTACTAGGCCGTACAATAATTTTATTTTTATAATTAATTTATTATCTTTATTATTTTTAAAAGCCTTTAAATCTATATTTACCGATGAAATAATAATTAAAAATATTGCAAATAATATAACTAAACTGAGCAATTTAGTCACCTCAAAATTCTTCTATTTTATATGTTAAACAATGTTAGATATTATTAATCAGCTTTCAACTACAATGGGTTGAAGACCCTTTGTCCTTATAAATATCTTTTCCAATATTATACTTTGATAAACCCTATAAATAATTTTTCATAAAAATTGAATAATTCACTTGACATTTACGGTTTTTTATATGATATTTAATAAATGTAAACAAAAAGTTTAATATTTGTATTACTTTTATTATATATGGGGTGATATTTTGAATATCGGAGAAAAAATTAGAAGACTAAGACGTGTTAATAACTTAACTCAGGATGAACTTGCAAATAGGTGTGATCTGACAAAGGGATTCATTTCACAAATTGAAAGAAATCTGACTTCCCCTTCTATAAATACATTAATAGATATTTTAGAAGCATTGGGAACAGATATAAGCAATTTCTTCAATGAAAAAATTGATGAAAAAATAGTCTTCTCTAAGGAGGATATATATGAAAATCATTATGAGGATTACGGTTATCTAATTTCATGGCTAATTCCAAATGCTCAGAAAAATGAAATGGAGCCAATATTAGTTACAATTTCAGGAAAAAGTAGTACTAAAGAAGACCAGCCCCATGAAGGAGAAGAATTTGGTTATATCTTGAAGGGTAAAATAAATTTAATACTTGGTAATCAGATTTATAAAATTAAAAGTGGTGAAAGCTTCTATTTTAAATCCAATAAATCACATTATATAGACAATCCATATAATAAACCTGCTATTATTCTTTGGGTTTCTACACCACCGTCATTTTAATATTACATACTCAAAAGTGAAGTTGGAAAAACTAATTATGATATCTATCTTTGTAAATCTATTATAGGGATTTAAGTACAGACTTTAATTTATACATCTTTAAAACTCCCAGACACTCTGAATATATAAATTAAGTTTTACTATGTAAACCTTATATATTTCAAAAAACTATAAACATAGTAGGAGGTAAAAAAATGGAGCTATGGTATTCTGAAAAGCATACAAATAATGTTAAATTTTCACTGAAGGTTAAAGAACATATTTTTTCTTCCCAAAGTAAATTTCAAAAAGTAGATATTTTCGACACATATGAATATGGTAAATTGTTAACCTTAGATGGATTAGTTATGGTAACAGAAAGAGATGAATTTGTGTATCATGATATGATTGTTCACACAGCTATGGCTGTTAATTCTGAAATAAAAAACGTTTTGGTAATAGGTGGAGGCGATGGAGGAACTGTAAGGGAACTTGTAAGATATCCCTTTGTTAAACAGGTTGATATGGTTGAAATTGATAAAATGGTTGTAGATGTATCCAGAGAATATTTACCTACTATATCATGTGAATTGGACAATGAAAGGGTTAATGTTTTATATGAAGATGGAATAAAGTTTGTAAAAGATAAAAACAATTTCTATGATTTAATATTAATCGATTCCACTGATCCAATAGGCCCTGGGGAAGGTCTCTTTACTATAGATTTTTATACTAACTGCTATAATGCTTTAACTGATAAAGGTATACTTATCAATCAAAATGAAACTCCAATATATGATGAATTCTTTAAGGTAGGTATAAATTCAAATAGAAAACTAAAAAAAATGTTTCCAATAGTTGAAGTCTATGGAGCCAACATACCAACTTATCCTGGTGGATACTGGCTTTTCAATTTTGCCTCTAAAAAATACAATCCCATAGATGATTTTAATGAGGATAAATGGAATTCCTTAAATATAAAAACCAGGTATTATAATACCAATTTACATAAAGGATCCTTTGCACTTCCAAATTTTGTTAAGGAGAAGCTGGAAGATGGAAATGTTTAACAAATACTGCTTTATAGGCTGTGATACTGATTTTGAGGAAAGTAATTTAGTCATTTTTGGAGCACCCTTTGACGGAACCTGTACATTTAGACCGGGCTCAAGATTTGGACCGTATAAAGTAAGAATCGAATCATATGGATTAGAAACTTACAGCCCTTATCTTAATAGAGACCTAGAGGATTACAAGGTTCATGATGCAGGAGATTTGGATTTAACCTTTGGTAACACTTTTTCTGCTTTAGAAAACATTGAAAACTTTGCAAAAAAAATTATTGCGAAAAATAAAAAGCCTCTAATGATAGGAGGCGAACACCTTGTTACATTACCTGTGGTAAAGACTGTATATGGAAAGTACAAGGACCTTATAATACTACACTTTGACGCACATACCGATTTGAGAGAAAATTATATGGGAGAAAGCCTATCCCATTCAACTGTCATCAGAAGAATTTGGGATTTTATTGGAGATGACAAAATATATCAGTTTGGAATTCGATCAGGGTTAAAAAAGGAGTTTTTATGGGCTGAAAAAGGTGGTCATACTTTTATAAATAAATTTGGTTATGACAAGCTAAGTGAAATAGTATCAGTAATCAAAGACAAACCGGTTTATGTTACAATAGATCTTGATATACTGGATCCATCAATTTTCCCTGGAACTGGAACCCCTGAGCCTGGCGGAATTTCCTTCAAAAACATGTTAGAAATACTTAAAACTATAGATTCCCTTAATATAGTTGGTGCAGATGTTGTTGAACTAGCTCCAGATTATGATCCAACGGGTGTATCAACGGCTGTGGCATCCAAAGTAATTAGAGAATTAATGCTCGTAATGCAGGATTTTTAAAGCAAGAGTCTATTTCTCAGTCTCTTGCTTTATTATATCAAAATCACCAAACACTTCCACTTCAGGTAAATCATCCAGATTTTTAAATCCAAAGGCCTTTAAGAATGTATCTGTTGTACCATATACAATGGGTCTTCCAGTTTTTTCAAGCCTCCCCTTTACTTCTATTAATTCTCTGTCCATCAATGTGCTGATTGGCTTGTCACATTTTACTCCTCTAACACTTTCTATCTCATGCTTTGTAATGGGCTGCTTATATGCAATTATTGCTAAAACCTCTAATGTTGGCTGAGATAATCCCCTGTTTTGTGAAGTTATGCATAATTTCTCAATATAAGGATGATTTTCCAGTCTTGTTGCCAATTGAAAGCAATCGTTTACTTCAATTATTTTAATTCCTCTATGCTGCACTTCCAGTTCATTTTGAAGTTCCTTTATATATTCTTTAACCTTCCTTTTAGGAAGTTCCAATACTCTAGATAATTCTTTAATATTTAGAGGTTCCCCCCATACAAACAATATGGACTCTATAATCGACTTTATTTCTTTATCATCCATAAGCTAATTTATTACCCCCTTTAAGCTGACTTGAAAATATATATTTCATCAAACAAGTTATCTTGCTTTATATCAATAACCTTTAGCTTCAATAATTCAAGAACCGCTAAAAAAGTTACAACAATCTCTAATCTACAGTTGTTTTCATTAAACAGATCATCAAATTTTATATTTTCATTTTTTTCAAGCTTGCTTTTTAAAAGTGATATCTTATCTTCAACTGTATATATATCTCTTTTCAATTCCTTAAAAAATCTTTTCCTATTTATATCCATTTTGTTGATTTTTTGTAATACTCTGTTTACTGACTTTATTAACACTTCCTCTTTTAAATTCAAATCCGTCTTTTTAATCATATCTTTATTTATAAAATCCTCCAGTTGTTCCTGGGATTTAAAATGAACCTTGCCATATTTATCTTCTCTATGCTTAAAATACTCTGCAATATTCTTATATTTTTTATATTCTATTAATTTTATTACTAAATCCCTTCTTGGGTCAAGTCCCTGTATATCAAATTCTAATTGTTCCTCAATGGGATTAGGAAGAAGCATCTTAGATTTAATCTCAAGAAGTGTAGCAGCCATTACTAAAAATTCACTTGCCACTTCCATATCCAAATTTTTCATCTGACTTAAATAATTTAAATACTGCTCTGTTACCTCTGATATAGGTATATTATATATATCAATTTCATTTTTCTCAATCAAATGAAATAATAAGTCAAATGGCCCTTCAAAGGCTTCAAGTTTCACCTCATAATTCATAGAAACACCTCAATTGAATCATTCTTTATGTAAAATATAATTTTATCACTAATTAGTCTTCTCATCAATCATCCTATCTAAATTGAACTATCCTTCACAAACTATTTTTTACTATTTTATCATAAATGCAGTAAATAATCCTTTGTGTAAACAAACTATTTTTGCTGCAAAACCACATGCACATAAAAACCACATATTATCAGTAATGTTTTTCTGAAAATATGTGGCTTCTAAATTTAATTTTTTTCAAATTTTAATCTTACTTTTTATTGTGAAACACTTTTGAGCATCTTCCCTAATGTATCGAACATTGATGCCTTTTCACACCCGACTTCAGTTATCAAATCTATCTTACCAAGATTTTCGCCACTATTGTTTGTTACAATAATCTCGCCTACCTTTTGTCCTTTTTCAAAGGGTGCTTTGATTGCTTCAGGTAAAACTATTTCTTTCTTTATATCCTGCTTATTACCTTTTTTAACTAGAACCCTTAGGTCTTCCTTAGCAATTATATTGACCTTATCTGCCTTTCCTTTTTCAACATTAATCTCCTTAATTACTTCTTTGTTTTTTGCAATTACTAAGGATTCATATGAAGCAAAGCCATAATCAAGGAGCTTCTTAGATTCCGCAAATCTTACTTGAGATGTAGGACTCCCCAATACAACGGCAATAAGAGTAAAATTATTTCTTGTAGCTGAAGCCGATAGACAATATCTTGCTTCCTGTGTAAATCCAGTTTTTATTCCATTGGCACCAGGATATGTCCTTATAAGCCTATTGGTGTTAACCAGTTCAAGGGTAGCTCTACCTTTTTTGCCCACCTTCATGGAAGACATCCATATTTTCAACCATTTATGTATCATAGGGTATTTTAATAACTCTCTGGACATTAGAGCAATATCCCTAGCTGAGGTATAATGGCCTTCCTCCGGTAACCCATTTGTATTCATAAATTGAGTATTATTCATCCCAAGCTGAGTAGCCTTTTCATTCATTTTTTTTACAAAAACCTCTTCTGTCCCGGCAATATGTTCAGCTATGGCGACACAAGCATCGTTGGCTGATGCAACTGCAATACCCTTTAATAGCTGCTCTACAGTTTTCTGTTCTCCAGGTTCAAAATAAAGCTGGCTTCCACCCATACTTGATGCTCTCTCACTAATAATCACTTTATCTTCCAAGGTTATTTGTTTATTATCAATAGCCTCCATAGCCAATAGCATTGTCATTATCTTAGTTACACTGGCAGGCGGCAGTTTTTGGTCAATATTCTTTTCATATAGTATTTTTCCTGTTCCAGCATCTATTAAAATTGCTGACTTAGCATCTAAATCAAATTCTATACCACTGGAGTAGGTAAAAGAACTAATAAATAGTAATACTGCACTAATTGCTAAACACATTATCTTCTTATTACAATTATTTTTCATCTCCATTCCTCCTAAAATATATTGATAATCTTATGTTATCCATTGAAATAATTGCTTATGCATGGAAAAAAATCTTGTTTGAAAGAACTGCTTTAAACCTTGTATTAATGTCAATTCCTATTTTTAACAATATGGAATGGATAGAATCAAATAATTAATTTTCAGCATATTCTAGGCAATAATTCCCCTTCACCCATAGTTAATAATCTAGTTCCTTGTATTTTAGTTTTTAAATATACATTATTCCTATTATCATCAATAACCTCACCAATTATTTTAGAATCTCTACCTAATGGGTTTTTTTTCATAGCTTCAAGGACTTTTTCTGCATCATCCCTTGAAGCTATAACAACAAGCTTGCCTTCATTAGCCACATATAATGGATCAAACCCCAATAACTCACACATACCTATTACCTCATCTCTAATTGGTATATCTTTTTCATTTATAACCATACTTATTTTACCTAATTCTGCTATTTCATTTAATGTTGTGGCTAAACCTCCTCTAGTAGGGTCCCTCATAAATTTTATATTTTCACTAACCTCTAAAATATCCTGAGTTAGTATATTTAACAAACTACAATCACTTTTTATATCTACAGAAATACCTAGATCTTCCCTTTCATTTATTACACAAATTCCATGGTCTCCTAATGTTCCACTAACTATAACAATATCTCCTCCTTTTATATTGTTAGCACTTAAAATTCTATTATCATCTTCTATTATTCCTATTCCCGTTGTATTTATATATATTTTATCACCTTTCCCCCTTTCAACAACCTTAGTATCTCCAGCAATTATATTTACATTTGCCTTTTTTGCTGTTTGTGCCATTGATACAACTATTTTTTCTAATGTATCTATATTTAATCCCTCTTCTATTATGAAAGCAGCTGTTAAATATACAGGCTTGGCGCCACTTACTGCCAAATCGTTTATTGTTCCGCATATAGATAATTTTCCAATATCTCCTCCAGGAAAGAACAGGGGTCTTATAACAAAGGAATCTGTTGTAACAGCTATTTTACTACAATTTAATTTTTGCAGTAAACTTGAATCATTTTGCTGCATGAGTATATCATTTTGGAAATGCTTAAAGAATATATTACTTATAAGGTCACTATTTACCCTTCCTCCACTTCCATGAGCTAAAGTTATTACTCTCAAATTAACACTCCTCATCTCATATTGTACTTATAGTAGGCCATACAAATTCCCTCTTGTGTTATCATACATGGACCTACTGGATTCGTAGGACTGCAAACCTTAGAAAACAATTTGCACTCTGTAGGCCTTTTTAGTCCCCTGAGAATTTCACCACATAAACAATCACTATTAATATCAGATGATGGTATCTCTATTTTAAATTTTGACTGTGCATCATATTTTTTGTACCTTTCTTTTATTCTAAATCCTGTATTTTCAATAACTCCAAGTCCTCTCCACATACTATCTGCTAAATCAAAAACCTCATTTATAATGGCTATAGCCTTTGTATTTCCTTCATATTTTACAATCCGACTATAAATATTCATAACCCTAAATTCCTTTTCATTTATCATTTTCACCAAAAAATAAATGGCTGAAATTACATCACAGTATTCAAATCCTGCTATTACCCCAGGAAATTTAAACTCTTTGGCTAAAAATTCAAATGGTCTAGCTCCAATAACTGAACTTACATGTCCTGGACATAGAAAACCATCTATTTTTATTTCTTTATCTAAAACCAGCTTTCTTATAGCATTTGGTATTGTTTTCATTGCTTGCAGCACACTAAAATTTTCAATATTCTCCTTCTCAGCCTTGTAAATACTAAGGGCTATAATTGGTGCTGTTGTTTCAAAGCCAACACCTAGAAACACCACTTCTTTTCTGGGATTTTCATATGCAATTTCAAGGGCTTTAAGAGGAGAAATTACTACGCGAATATCTCTTCCCAAGGCCTTCTCAATTTTAAGGGAGCTGTAGGTTCCCGGAACTTTCATCATATCTCCAAAGGTGGCTATTATTACATCCTTACTCCTGGACAAATCAATAGCAGCATCTATATATCCACCGCATGTCACACAAACTGGACAACCTGGACCTGATATTAAATCTATATTTTCTGGTAACAAATTTCTTATTCCATTTTTAAATATCGCCATTGTATGGGTTCCACATACTTCCATTATCCTTATATCCTCTTTAACTTTATCCACCATTTCATCTAATATTTTTTTGGCTAGCTCAGAATTTTTAAATTCTTTAATATATTTCATACACATAACCTCAAAGTTGTTTGTATTCGCTAATCTTCAACAATCTCATTAAATATTTTCAAAGTTCTTTCAGCCTCTACTTTGTCTATTTTTTGTATAGCACATCCAACATGTATTAGTACATAATCCCCTATATTTAAGCTTCCTACCAAGCAAGTGCTCACCTTTGTTCTAACTCCTCCAAAATCTACCAGAGCCATGTCTTTATAAACCTTAATAACTTCAGCTGGAACTGCTATACACATATCATCACTCCCTTTATCAATTCTCACAATTTGCACCTGCTATTACTATTTGTCCAAGAGATATTCCGCTATCATTGCAGGGAATTATCTTATGGGTATAGACTTCAAAGCCTTGGTCTAATAGTTTTTCATATATTCCTTTAAAAAGTATTTCATTTTGAAATACTCCACCACTTAATACAATTTTATATATCTTGTATTTTTCAGCTATAATATTGCACATTTCTACAGAAAAATCTATTAGTGTATTATGAAATTTATTAGATATAAAGTTATATCCTGTACCTATATTTATATCCTTAATTATTTCCCTTATAATCCTATTTGTATTTATAATATACTTTTCATTTTTAAATTCTATGTCATAATTATATCTGCTATTTTCATTCATATCCGCCATACTCTCCAAAAGTATTGCTGCTTCACCCTCAAAGGTTATTCTACCAGTATATCCGGTTATAGCTGATACAGCATCAAATAGTCTTCCCATACTAGAACACTGTGGGGAATTTATATTGTTTTTAATCATATATAATACTGGTCCTATATTTCTATCCTTTAAAACCCTGGGCATATATTTATATACTTCATTTCCATATGCATTATAAATATAGCTTATGGCCATTTTCCAGGGTTCTTTAGTTGCAGCATCTCCACCAGGCATTCTTACATAATTTATATGTCCTACTCTTTTAAAATCCTTATAATCGCATAGTAAAAATTCTCCTCCCCATATACTCCCATCGGTTCCATATCCAATCCCATCATAGGTGATACCTATGACATTATCGTCAATATCATTTTCCACCATACAGCTTACTATATGGGCATGATGATGCTGTACCGGTATTTTTTCTATATCCTGCCTAGCTGCGTATTCCATAGACCAATAATTGGGGTGGATATCATAGGCTATGACGCTAGGAGTTAGATTATATATTTTTTTTATATGGGATAGGATATTTTCAAACCTATTATATGTTTCAAGATTTTCTATATTTCCTATATACTGGCTTATAAATATTTTATTATTCTTGGATAATGCAAAGGTATTTTTTAACTGTGACCCACAAGCTAATATGTTTCTTTTATTTTTTATGTCTATATAAACAGGAGAATATCCTCTGGCACTTCTTAAAACCCTTTCTTTATTTAAAGTAACTACTACCACTGAATCATCTATAGGAGTATATATGTCTCTATTGTGAATTAAAAAATAATCAGCTATAGGTTTTAATATTTCAATAGCCTCTTTGTTTCTATAGATTATAGGCATCCCACTTGGATTGGCACTAGTCATTATTAAGACTTCTATATTCTCATCAAAAAGGAGGTAGTGAAGAGGTGTAAAGGGAAGCATTACTCCTAATTTATTGTTATTAGGTGCAATATTCTCTGGAAGTTGGGATATTTTTCTATTTAAAAGGACTATAGGTCTTTTATTACTTGTTATAACCTCTTCCTCTTTGGCATTTATATTACAATATTTTTTTACAGTATCAATATCCTTCATCATAAGTGCCAGAGGTTTTTTAGGTCTATGCTTTCGATTTCTAAGGATTTGTACTGCTTTTTTATTTTTAGCATCACAGCTTAAATGGAAGCCTCCAAGACCCTTTACAGCTATTATTTTTCCTTTTTTTATAAATTTAGCAGCTTCTTTTATAGGATCTATACATATTATTTTATAACCACAGTTATCTATTAACTCCACCTTTGGTCCACAGCTTGGACAAGCGTTGGGCTGAGCATGAAATCTCCTATTTAGAGGATTCATATATTCATAACAGCAATTATCACACATTTGAAATTTATCCATAGTTGTTGCTGGTCTATCATAGGGCAGTTTTTGTATTATAGAAAACCTTGGTCCGCAATTTGTACAGTTAGTGAAGGGATATCTGTATCTTCTATTCTTTGGATTAGCAATATCCCTTAAGCAATCCTTACAAATCCCCATATCAGGAGGTATTAAAGTTACTGTATCTTTTTCCCTATCACTTTTTTCTATCTTAAAGCCTTTATAATTCACTAATTGTCTATTCTCTATAATAATTTCCTCTATTTTAGACACAATCGGTGATTTATGCTTTAAGTTATATGTAAAACTGTTGATTTTCTCTATAGTTCCTTCAACATCTATATATACACCCTTTGAAGTGTTTTTTACCCATCCCTTTAAATTATTTTCACGTGCTATTTTATAGACAAAGGGTCTAAAACCAACTCCCTGAACAATTCCTTTTACTGTTATATATCTTCTAACCATATCTTTACTTATTGTTTTTTCCTCCTCTTAAGGTTTATTTCCTTCTCTAGGTAACAACACAATTCCTTTATGCCCTTTTCTTTGGTGCAGGAAGTTTCAAATACCTTTATATTTCCATTTAAAGACTTTATATCCTTATAAAACTCATGGATATTAAAATCCGTATACTCTATTATATCCGTCTTATTTAGTATTACTGCCTTAGAACGCTGAAACATTGATGGATACTTAAGGGGTTTATCATTTCCCTCAGTCACACTCATTACGGTTATTTTCATATCTTCGCTTAAATCATAGGCTGCCGGACAAACTAAATTGCCAACGTTTTCTATTACTAAAAATTCCAATGAGTTCATATCCATACCTTCAAGGGCCTTATCAATCATAGCAGCATCCAGATGACAGGCACCTACTGTATTTATTTGAACAACATCTATATTATATTTTTCTATTCTTTCAGCGTCCTTTGTAGTATACAAATCTCCTTCAATAACTGCCATATTGACATTATCCTTTAAATATTTTATTATCTTTTCAAGTATTGAAGTTTTTCCAGAACCAGGAGATCCCAGCATGTTTATGGATAATATCCCTTTTTCCTTTAAAATTTGTCTGTTTTTATGGGCAATTTCATCATTATTCCTGAGTATATTTTTATCTATTAATATCTGTTTCACTTTACTCACCCTCTATTCTATCCAATAATAATTCATACCCCGTAGATATATCTGTACTTTCATTATTACATTTTGGACAAAGCTTATTTGTATAACTAATAAAAAAATTCTCTTTACAGTATTTGCAATAAGCTCTTGCTCTTACTCTCTCTATTACTATCTTAGAATCCTCACAAATGGTTTCTTTAGCCACGGCTGTAAAAGCAAAGCTAAGGGCACTTTCTTCTATGCAGGTAAATTCACCAATTTTTAATCTTATTTTATTTACTTTATGCAAATCATATTTCTCAGCTGTTTGATTTACGATTTTTAAAATTTCTTGAGCTACAGCCACTTCATGCATTATATTCACCTGCTTCAATATTTTCTAAAATATTTTTGATATTATTAAGTACTTTATTACATATCTCATCAAACCTGGATATTAGAACATTTGATAGATTTAAACCAAAATCCAAATTAAAAACTTCTATTCCAATAATACACCCTTTAATACTTTTTCTATAGGCTGTTATTATATTTACAAGACTAAACTGATGCTGTGAAGCAGGCCTATTTAAATATTGACGGGCCTGCTCAAAGGAAAGAAGAGTTACCTTTCCTGGCTTTAAATCAAAACACGTACTGTCTACAATTATAATAAAGTCATTATCATTAATTTTGTTTAGGCAATATATAAAATCTGTTTCTCCTATTATAATCTCTATATCTTCATTGATAAGCTTGATTTTATCTTGAATCTCTTCTAATACCTTTAGGGCCACCCCATCATCACCCATAACTCTATTTCCAATACCAATAATCCTTATCATATTCAAACAACCCTTATATTAATATTTAGATCTCTATCACTTATAATATGGGTAGCACAGGATACACAGGGATCAAAGGACCTTACTATTCTTCCTATTTCCACAGGATTTTTTGGGTTTTCCACTGTGGACCCTATAAGTGCTTTTTCTACAACTCCCTTCACTCCCTCTGAATCCATCGGTGATAAATTCCAGGTTGTAGGGGTTATAATAGTATAATTTTTTATTTTCTTATCTTCAATGGAAATCCAGTGGCCCAAAGCTCCCCTTGTAGTGTCCCTAAGACCAATTCCCTTCGCCCTTTCAGGTATTTCATATATTTTTTGATCCGCTGGTTTTAATTCAATCTTTGATAAGAGATTTTCCATTATATTGCATACCTTTTTTGCTTCTAATACCCTAGCTATGGTTCTATCCATAGTAGATATTCCCCTAGTATATCCCCCACTGAGCCACATCCTTGCCAAGGGGCCTACTTCCATTGGGTATCCATTATATCTAGGTGCTTTAACCCAGCTGTATGCCCTTTCTTTATAGACATCGGCCTTGGTATATCCTTCCGTGGGCTCTATATTTATCTGATTTGCCTTATACCAAGCATAATATATATTTTCAGAAATTTTATTGTGATCAAGAGCATCTCTTTTATTTTGTATTTCGATTCCCGGCGATACATACCTTAAGGGTTCATCTACATAGTCATCAAAAACCCCATAGCTCATGAAATTACCATAGCCCTTGCCATTATAAAAATAATCATTATAATATTTAGCTATAATTTTTACATCTTCTACCATTATATTTTCTATGAAGGATTTTATAGCTGAAAATATTGATTTTACCTCTATGAATATTGAAGCATTCATATTTACTGTTATCCCTCCAACAAATACACCATGATTATGGGGTGCTTTTCCCGCAAGGATAGCCAGCATTTTATGGGCCTCTCTACTGTATTTTATTGACTCAAGGTAATGATTGCTTAGTTTTTCATTCAAGGCCTTTGGAAGTCTGTAATCTCCATAGGATTCCTTGTACAATGGATTGATTTTAGGACCATTTACATAATCTGGAAAGGTATATTGATAAAAATGTCTTAAATGGTTTTGTAGAAATTCACATCCATGTACTACCTGCCTTATCATACTGTCATTTTCATTCGGTACTACCTTTAATGCCTCTTCTAGGGCACCAGCCGATGCTATCGAATGGGCAGTAGAGCAAATTCCACAAATTCTCTGGGTAAGATATATAGCATCTAAAGGAGGCCTTCCTTCAAGAATTTTTTCAAAGCCTCTAAAAAGCATTCCACTGCTTTTGGCATCTACTATTTTATGGTTTTCTATTTCTACTTCTATCTGTAAAAATCCGCTTATTCTAGTAAGTGGGTTTATTATTACCTTTTCCCCCATAAAATCCTCCTTTAATATCTAATAAATGGTTCCATACTGTCTGGAAATCCACTTCTTGCACATCCTATACAGGGAGTATTGTCTCCTATAGGCCAATTTGTACTGTCATTCCATCTTCTTATTGGGCAATCGGTTCTGGTAATAGGACCTCTACATCCTAGTTTAAACATACATTCCTTTTCTCCTAACCTTTCTGCAAATATTCCCTTATCAAAATAGGACCTTCTTGTACATGTATCGTGAATTGTTACTCCGTAAAAAATTACTGGTCTATTTTCTTCATCTAATTTTGGTTTTCCAAAAGATATTATATGAGCTATTGTTCCTATTGCCCACTGAGGATGACTAGGACATCCTGGAATCCTTATAACTTCTCTATCGAGGTACTCATACACACTCTTACTTGAAGATGGGTTTGGTCTTGCCGATGAGGGACCTCCATAGGATGCACATGAGCCTACTGCTAAAACATATTTGGCTTTCCTTCCAGCAATGGTTACTGCTTCCATTCCTGTTATAAGCTTACCTTCATGTCTAGCTATAACATTATAAAGTCCATTATCCTTTGTTGAAACGGCACCTTCTACCACAAGAATAAACTCTGTCTCTAAGGTTTTTAAAAATCTATCAAAGGCCCTTTCTCCCTCTTGGGCCATTAAGCTATTATTGTATGTAAGATTTACCATTTGATTTAATAAAAATATCACATCGGGATCCTCTGCATTTAATAATGATATGATGTTCCCTGAACAGCCACAGGCCTCAAGCCAAATAAGATTTATTTTTTTAATTCTATTTTGATCTATACCTTCTATAGTCAAATCAATTATCTGTCTTGGGATATTCCTTTTATTCTTCAATATGGGACATTTTCTGCTATCCAATATATATCCCCCCCCATTTCACTTCAAAATCCCGATCTTAGGTAGTTTTTTTAATATTTCACTTCCTCCATGACATCTGGCAAACTCCTTTGTCGCATCGGTTCCTGCATATATTCCAAAGTGAGTACCGCCACCCCAAGTCGCTTCACTGCTTACATCGTAAACTATGCCATTGACAGCTATATAGGCTGGCTTACCACCGGATCCATTATTTTCTTTTAATTCTTCCATTGTGAATTTCCTTACTTCCCTTGTATTTGTATTATTTAAATTAGTCATTAATTGAGTTAATCTTCTCATTTCCTGGATAAGTAATTGATTGTAATATTGTTTTTGATAGGGATGTATAGTAAATCTAATCATCTTTTTAAAATAATTTATATTTTCCTTTGTTTTATTTATTTTAAAATTGATTTCTCTTTCATTCTTCAATTTATTCACCCCATATTTTTAAAACTAAATATTCTAATATATAAATACTTAAATACAGGATGTACTATTACAAAAATAATATATTATATAGTGAATCAAAATTAAATAAATATAGCTCCCCTTAGATTAGACAGATTATTTTATCTGTCTAATCTAAGGGGAGCTATATTACTTTTAAACTTATAGTAAAAGATTTTATTTAAAATTCTCTTTTATTATAAATTACCATAGAAATTGTAAAGGATACGAGTCCAGCTCCAATTATAATTCCTATAAAAAATAAACTTAATAAAAATTCATTTTGAGAATTTAAAAATATGATAAGCTTATCTAGCCCTTCATTTTTTCCTCCATAATCTAAAATATTTTTCAAAAACACAGGTCCAACAAAAACCATAATAAAAACTATAAAATTAAATATTTTGGCTTTAACATAGCCAAATTTAAAATAAGTAGGTAAATATGAAAAGGAAATTAAAGAAATTCCTATTAAGGATCCAATTACACTACCTATTTTTAATTCTATGCTTATATTTAAAAGATTAAGACTGTCTAATACAAAACCAGCTAAAATCATGCTAGCTAATCCTAATAAAGTAAATAGAAATACAGAAATATATCTATAAAGAACAATTTTAAATCTTGAAATTGGGAGACTGTTTAAAACAACTTCACTATTATTCTTATCATCGTAGGAAGTTGCATACATCATTAAGGTATGGGCTATCATAACAGTTCCTATAGAATAAACTACTGCTAACTCACCTATATTTTTAGATAATACAAAAACAACAAAACTATAAAATAATGGAATCCACAAATATTTTTTTATAATATAAAAATCCTTTACTAATAAATTATGCATTTTTTTCACCCCTTCTAACGGTATAAAGCATAATATCATCAAGAGTAGGTCTTTCTATTAAAACCTTCTCCCTATATTCATCTTCAATATCATCTATTCTTGATACTAAGCCTTCAAATCCATAATCACTATTTTTTATTCCTATAAATTTTTTCTTTAATTCTTCAGTTAAAAGATCCCTTCCTCCTTTTACTATACGATAACTATCTAAAATTTCATCCTTTGGTTTTGAAAACACCAAGCTTCCATCGTTAATAAATGTTATATAATCTGCTATCTTTTCTAAATCAGTTGTTATATGGGTTGAAAAGAATATTGACTTCTTCTCATCCTGAATAAATTCCATTAAAATGTCCAGTATCTCATTTCTAAAAATCGGGTCAATTCCTGATGTAGGCTCATCCATCATAATAAGCTCAGCATCATGGGATAAAGCAAGGGCTAAACTAAATTTCATCTGCATTCCCTTAGACAATTCTTTGATTTTTTTATTTTCCTTTAGATTAAAAATCTCCATATATTTATAAAACTGATTATCATTCCAATTAGTGTAAAAGTTAGAAATGATTTTTTTCATATTTTTTAATGTTATTTCATCATAAAAGTAATTCCTATCATATATAAAACCTATTCTTTGCTTAATTTCTTTTTCATGCTTTATATTATCTAATCCAAATACCTTTATTTCTCCACTATCTCTTTTTAAAAGGTTCATTATTAATTTTATAGTTGTACTTTTTCCAGCCCCATTTGGTCCTATAAATCCCATAATATAGCCTCTATCTAATTTAAATGATATATTATTCAATTTAAAATCATCATATTTCTTTGTAAGATTCTTTATTTCTAAAATGCTTTCCATCTTTACTCCTCCTTAAAAAGTATCTCAAGTATCCTTTGAAGCTCCTCCAGGCTTAAGCCTAGGGCTTTACTTTCCTCAACTGCTTCTAAAAGCTTGTCTTCTATTATTCTCATTCTTTTTTCCCTTAATAATTCCTTATTTTGACTGGCTACATAGGTTCCCTTTCCCGAAACGGTGTTAACAAAACCCTCCCGTTCCAGCTCTTCATAGGCCCTCTTGGTTGTAATAACACTTATTTGCAGTTCCCTTGCAAGGCCTCTGATAGAAGGGAGCATCTGACCTTCATTTAAATTTCCATTAATTATTTCGCTTTTTATTTGATTGATTATCTGCAAATATATAGGGTCTTTACTTGAATTAGAGATAATAATATTCATATTGCTCTCTCCTCTTGGAACAATTTTAAGTTAGGCTAATTTAAAACCATGTATATCGTATATACTGTATATATAATACATATACAGTATATACACACTTTTCTATATTGTCAACTTAAATATAAAAAAATACCTATTATATAAAATTCTAGACAAATCATATAATAGGTATTTTTTTATCCTATTCACAGCTAATTTACTCTATCCTTAAATTTCAATTATATAGATTTCCAATAGTAAAACTTAATTTATGCATATCAAAATATCCAGTTCTTTTAAGGATTTTTGAAATATATAAATTAACTGTTTTACTGGAATATCTATATAGTTTTCTCACCTATAAAAATTTCCTTAAGCTCTTCAAGTGGTTTTTCTATAATTTCAAAGTTTTCTCCTTTTCTATTATCATTAAAATACAAAGTCCTATTGCAGATCTTCATTATGAATTCATAATCATGGGTCACAACAAATATAATCTTTTGCCTTCTTGATAATTCTTTAATGAGTTTCCCAACCCTAAGCATACCATCTAAATCAAGTCCACTTGTAGGCTCATCAAATATAATTATTTTCTTACTGCACAGCATGCTAACAGCAACAGCAGTTCGCTGCTTCTGTCCCCCTGACAAGGACATGGGATGACGTTTACGGCATTCATAAAGGGAAAGTTCTTTTAAAGTATCTTCTATCCTCTCCTTATTTGGATTTTTACATCCCAAAAAGCACTCTTCTTCTACAGTTTCTGCAAAGAGCTGATAATTTACATCCTGCATAACCATATAAGAAAGCTTTAGTCTTTCCTTTGAACTTATTTTTCTCCCATTCCATAAAAATGTACCGTAATAATCTTTATGTAATCCACAAATTGTCTTTGAAAGGGTTGATTTACCAGCTCCGTTATTGCCTATAATTCCAATAATATCACCAGGAGCTGCATTAATATTTATATTCTTTCTAATAGTTTTTTTACCATACTTTAAGGATAAATTTTTAATTTCAAAAATGGGTTTTTCATTTATAAGTTCCTTATTTCCTACTTTAACATTTTTAAGGTCCATTGTTCTAAGTCCCTTTTTAACCTTTTCTTCTCTGCTGATTTTTAGAAATTCATTCATTCTATATGCCTTAGAAATTCTCCCTTTTTCCATATAAATTATCCTATCAACAATATCCTTAAGATAATAAAGCCTATGTTCAGCTATTACAAGTGTTTTTCCCTGTTTCTTTAATAGAAATAAGATTGATCGCAGTTCATCAATAGCATAAGCATCTAAATTAGACGAGGGCTCGTCGAGGACATATACATCGGGTGACAAAGCATATACCGAAGCAAAGGCCACTTTCTGCTTCTCTCCACCAGATAATTTAAAAATACTTTTCCCCATAAGATTTTGAATTTTTAAATCATAAATTGTTTTGTTAACACGATTAATAACTTCATGGGGAGGATAAGCCAAATTTTCAACTCCAAAGGCTATTTCACTATTGGTATCTACATTGAAAAATTGGGAACGGGGATTTTGAAATACAGAACCTACTTTTTCTGCAATTTTATACATAGGAGTATCTAATATATCCATATCTCCTATCGTGACATCTCCCTTTAATTCCCCTTTATAAAAGTGAGGAATTAAGCCATTTATAAGTCTAGTAAGGGTTGTTTTCCCACATCCGCTTTTACCACATAATAAAACAAATTCACCTTTATTTATTTTTAAATTTATATCTTTAATTCCTTCATTTCCACTACTGTTATAGATATAAGTAACTTCCTTAATGTCAATCAAAAAATCACCTCTTTATATAAAAAATCCAGCTATTAGCAGGGTTAAAAAAATAAGGGCCCATAGTAAATCTGCAAAGCCAAAGCTTATTCTTTGCATACATGTTCGAGGTCTTGGATTATCTATCCCCCTTGTAATAGCCGCAGCAGAAAGCTCATCGGCAATTTTTGAGGCAGAAATCATCATTGGTACATAAATATATTCTATAGTCATTATTGGATGTACTAAAAAACCTAAAAAGGATGAGGATATTCCCCTGATATTCATGGCATCTTTAATATGATTCCACTCTTCTCCTGCCATTGGAAAATATCTAAGGGTTACCGCCAGAGGAATTACAATCTTCTTTGGCATATGTAATTTATTCATAGCTGCCATAAATTCATTAACCCTTGTTGTTAAAATAATAATCCCCCCAAGCATGGCACAGGGAAAAATTTTTCTGACAAATACGGCAAAGGTCACTATTATAAGTCTTAAAATGCCATCTAAAAACAACGGCCCCAATATTTGTACTGCCACAAGGAATAAATATATTCCACTAATTTTAATAGAATATTTATATTGCCCATGAAAAATACCAAAAGCTACAATGATGGCAGCAAGAAAAAGCTCATAAATAAGGCTTGGAGCAATAAGAACTCCTATATTACCTGCCAAGAGAATAAAAAGCTTTGTTCTAGGGTCTAGATTAATAAATCCTTCTCTTTTTCTTTCTTCATATACCATAGATAAGCTCATTTAAACAATACCTGCTCTTTCAAAATGTTTCTTTAATAGTTTCTTTCCAACAAATCCCCCTAGTAAAGCTGAAAAAATAGTCCCTATAATCATAGCAGGTAAAACCCAATCCTGGGCAGTTTGAAGCATAGTTTCCATATAAGCAGTTTCTGTTCCCTTTGAAACTAAATAATCAATATATGCTTCTTTATTAATCCAAACCATAGCATAGGAGGCTATAGGATTGAGGGAAAATATAACAAAGCTCATCATATTCATTTTAAGGCTTTTATACTTTCCTATAGCTGCAATTTCACCGGCAATAATTCCTAAAACAATATAAGCCACTGACCAAAGCCAAAACATCCCCGTTACAAAAATCAAAATTCCCATGATTACACCTAATATAATGGTAGGTCCTCTTTTTGGAACCTTTGCGAGAAGGAGCATATACACAGTCCCTGTAAAAAATGCAACAACCACAGGTAATAAAAATGTAGTAACAGGATTAGGGGCAACAAACATACCCGATACCATTGTTACTATAAAAAATATAGCAGAAAATATCCCAGTAGTTATTAAATCCTTGGAATTTAATGATCTTTTTTCTGATAACATATTATTTCTCCTTTCTTAATCCCTATAATAATTTGATATTTTTCTAAATCAATGATAAACTATAATCATTCTATATGATATTAATTATCATTGTCAACTGTCTGCGAGAAGTAATATCTTAATCTTAAATATGCTCTATAATGGCTACATCAACAATTTACATAGATCTTTAAATTAACTTTTGCGTCCTGTTGGGCAAAAAATATGTCTTTTTGGAACTTAAATTATAAGAAAGGAAAGATTAAAATGCCTACTAATGAATATATTGAAGGTAGTGGCTTAATTGCATCCCAGCTTGGCTTTAAAAACAGCCTAATTGCAAGGGAAAATTATTATGAGCTGCCTCCAGAAAGGGGAAAGGGCTATATTTATCAGCTCCACTACAGCCAGGGCTTTTTTATTGCTTTAGGAGATTATATATTATATAAACCCTCTGAAAGATTTTATCATATTGAGGAAATGTTTATGGAAATATATTATTTCCAATCGGGAAATGTACTGAATATAGAAGAGGGAAAAAAACTCATAAAATTAAAACTGGAATTAATATTTATTTAAATAGAAAAAAACCAGGAAAAGTATACTATAAGGCAAATACACCAATTAAATATATTAGTATAATTCTTTTTGATAAATACCTTAAAAACTACATGAAAACTAAGTTTCCTAAGGTAAACTTTCATCAGTCCCAGGCTTTTGATTGGAAAAATGAAAATTATAATACTCATGAATTAACTCTTATATTTTTGCAATTACAGCACAGTCTTAAATCAAATAAAAAAAACTCCATGTATTATGAAAGTAAGATTGGAGAAATTCTTGCACTTATTATAGATAATCATAAAAATGGAAATCAAAAACAAAGGCAAGAAGAAAAGGCCCTTCTTTCTGACGACATTAAATACCTTCAGCTTGTTAAAAAAGAGCTGGATATAAATTTTTTAAATCCCCCTACCATGGAAAAACTTTGCAGTATTTCAAATATGGGAGCTACTAAATTAAAAAAATCCTTTAAAATTAATTTCGGTACAACTATTTACAATTATTTAAGAAATGTTAGAATGAAAAAAGCTATTTTCCTATTATCAGAAAATGAATTAAATATTTATAATATTGCACAGTCTGTGGGGTATAAAAGCTCAAGTAAATTTTCTAAGACCTTTAAAAAAATCTACGGTATGACCCCTAGTGAATACAGAAACAGTCTAAAATTTAATACATTACCAAAATAATGAGTATATATTTCTATATTCAAAGGTGAATAAAGGAGAAGACAAATAAGCCTTCTCCCTATTATTTCTCAAAATATATTAATGCATTTTTTCTTTCCATATTAATGGAAACCTTACCCCCTACTCCACGTTTTTCAATGGATTTTCTTAAGATAGACAATTCTTCTTTACTTGGATTTTGAGGAAAAATCCTGTTAACATATCTATATAGAGCTTCATCAATTGTCAGCTCCATCCTTTTCTTTTTATTCATTATCTTAACACTTGGATAAAATCCTTCTAAATAAAGAATATTATAGATATACCAAAATTTATCCCTACTAAACTCATATTCTTTTCCGTGGATTTCCCTATAAAGCTCAGCTAATAAATCTTCCTTCATATTAATATGGGTAGAACAAAATACACTTTTCCTTGATGCTGAAATAAGCTTTTGAATAGATTCATAGGAATCTAAGACAGGACTCATGGATGCAAAAACCAAATCAAATTTATTTCTCCAATTTAATTCATCGATATCAATTTCTTCCCAAGGAATATTAAAGAGTTCAATTTTTCCCATATCAATACCATTTTCTATACAATTGCTCTTAGCATATTCCATCATTTTATGGGATAATTCAACCCCCTTTAATTTTGCTCCTTGATTCCATAGAAGCACCAGATATTTACCAGCACCAAATCCAACATCTAAAACTGATTTTCCGTTAAGGTCCATAAATTGCTTTAAGAATTTAATTGTATTATCTTCTTTTTCCTTTATGTCCTTTGAATAGGAATAAAATTCCTCGGCCCTTTTGTCCCATCGAGCCTTTGATTCTTGTAAATCAATCTTTCTTTCCTCTAATTTTTTTATAAAATAATTTTTATCCATTTATATATATTCTCCTTTATGTAAGCAAATTGCATAATATATTGTATGACTCTGGAGGTTATAAAGCTTTGTTTTTAAAACAAATTTAAGAAAAGAAGATTATATCCTATATTTAAAAAGATATTTTTTAATAGCTTAAACCTTAAATTGTTAGTAAGATAAATTACTATAGAATTGACATTTATGATTATAACATGTTAGATAAGTAATATAGTATTAGTATTGATTATTAATAACAGCCAATCCTTCAGTTATATTTTAAGAAAAGATATATTAATTTGTTTTAAAGGATTGACTGTGATTGCTTTTTATTCTTCAAATATCTTAATTGCTTATACCAAAGATGCAGATTCTATATTATTAAATCTTTAAAGCTCTTGCCATATTGGGGTTTTTCTATATTTAATATATCTGATATAGTTGCAGCTATATCAGCAAAAGTTTCTCTTGTGCCAAGGTTTACTCCTGCCTTTATATTTTTTCCATAGACTAATATAGGAATATACTCCCTTGTATGGTCAGTTCCCTTGTAGGTTGGATCATTTCCATGGTCGGCAGTAACAATAAGCATATCATCATCCTTTAAGCTTTCAAGAATTTCCGGTATTCTTGAGTCAAGCTCTTCTAATGCTTCCTTATAGCCCTTAACATTTCTTCTATGTCCAAATTTTGCGTCAAAGTCAACTAAATTTGTAAAAATTATTCCCTTAGAATCCTTTTTCAAAAACTCTATTGTCTTATCTACGCCATCCATATTACTTTTAGTATGTACATCCTTTGATATACCTTTGCCATTAAAAATATCTACTATTTTACCTACTGCTATAACTTCATAGCCCCCTTCTATGGCCTTATCCAATACAGTTTTTCCAAATGGATCTAAAGAATAATCCCTCCTATTTGGTGTACGGGTAAAACTACCGGGGCTGCCAATAAAGGGTCTGGCTATTACCCGGGCAACTTGATCTTCACCCATTAAAATCTCTCTAGCTATCCTACACATTTCATATAATTCATCTAAAGGTATTACATCTTCATGGGCTGCAATTTGAAATACACTATCTGCTGAAGTATAGACAATGGGATTGCCAGTTTCCATATGTTCCTTCCCAAGTCTTTCTATTATTTCTGTCCCGGAAGCAGGTTTATTGCATAGAATTTTTCTTCCAGTACGTTCTTCAAATTTAGATATTATATGTTCTGGGAACCCATTAGGATAGGTCTTAAATGGCTCTTCTATATATAAACCTGCAATTTCCCAATGACCTGTTGTTGTATCTTTACCATTCGAAGTCTCCTTTGATTTTCCAAAGGAGCCTATTGGCTTTAAGCTTTTCTTTACACCTTCTATTTTATCAATATTTCCAAGGCCTAAATTTACTAAATTAGGTAAATTTATTCCACCCATTTCCTTTGAAATATTACCTAAAGTATTTACACCTACATCTCCAAACTTTTCAGAATCAGGTAGTTCACCTATTCCAACACTATCCATAACTAATATAGTTACTCTATTAATCATATTTTTCCTCCTTATAATTTCCTAAAGTTTAGACCTTTTTTACAAAAACTAATATTAAACTAAGAATTGTGTAACCGATAACATATATAAAATAACAACTTTCTATTTTAATACCCTAAAGTGGTCTTTATAACCACTCACCTTCAATAGCATTATATATTTATTATTTCTACTGATATAAAATTTATCATATAAATTTTATAAGAGCCTTTTTTCAGGCTCTTGGATGGGCTTTATTATAAACATCTTTAATTTTATTTTTTGTTAACTGCATATATATTTGAGTCGTAGAAATATCTGAATGTCCAAGCATCTCCTGAACAGATTTCAAATCAGCTCCATTTTGTATTAAATGGGTAGCAAAAGAATGCCTAAGTGTATGGGGAGTTATTTTTTTGTTTATCTTAGCTGCTTTAGTATATCTCTTTACTATTTTCCAAAATCCTTGTCTAGTTAATCTCTTTCCATAATAGTTAACAAACAAAGCTTTTTCATCGCCTTTAGCTAATTTATCTCTATATATAGACGAATAATTTTCAATTGCTTTTTTTGCCATAGATCCTAATGGAACAATTCTTTCTTTATCATGGTTTCCTCTACATTTTATGAAATCCATATCCAATTTTACATCTATTATATCCAGTCTAACTAACTCAGAAACGCGAATTCCAGTTGCATATAATAGCTCAAGCATAGCTTTATCCCTAGCCCCCATTGCACTGTCAGGATCTGGCTGATTAATTAGCCTTTCAACTTCACTTAAGCTCAATACACAAGGTAATTTTTTCTCAGATTTTGGAGACTCAAGATTTATAGTAGGATCATTTTCAATTATCCCATTATTTAGCAGATATTGATACAAAGCTCTTATTGAAGCCAAATTTCTAGAAATAGTAGATGTGGCTCGTCCTTTTTTTTGGAGATATAGAAGATAAGTTATAATAGTTGTCTTATTTACATCTGTATAAGATAACCTATTCCTTTCTTTTAAAAATTCTCCAAATTGTCTAAGATCTCTTCCATAGGATTCCAAAGTATTGCTAGATAGTTTTTTTTCATCTTTTAAGTATGTAACAAAATTTTCTACAATGTTATTCATTTCATTAACCCCTTTATTCTCTTTTGCTATAGAGATTCAAGTAAAACTATTAATTTATACAGAAGTAGACTTTGAGGTTTTTTTGTAGGCACTCTTCATAAAAATACAAAACCATAAACTTACCCGTTTTTAAAACAAATATAATTTCCGTTAGGTGCTTTAAAAAAGTCTATCTTCAAAAGTTTTAATGTCAATTATGTATATACGGTTCACATATTCTTAATAATTCAACATTTATAAATAAAATCCTTTTAATTTTTTATGAAAGTATATTATTTATTAAAATTATTTATAAAGATAAGAAAATTAAAACTTAAGAAAGTAAGTAGCCTCTAAGGTTTTCTCCCCCGCGATTTTTATAACACATAGGAAATTATAAACTTACTAATTCTTCAAATGAATATAATTTCCCTTATGTGTTTCAAAAAAGTCTACATTTAAAAACTTTATAAGAGACTTTTTTATAAACCTGTTTATCCTTTTGATTATTCAATCTAAAACTTATTTTTACATGAGCCAAAAGGATTCTCAGTGGCTACTGAAGTAAATTAAATTTCTTAATCACATATCTATATAGATTTCCCATAGTAAAACTTAATTTATACGTATCAAAATATCCAGTGTTTCTAAGGATTTTTGAGATGTATAAATTAACTATTTTACTGGAATATCTATATATTGAATTAATAGTGAAATCTTACATATATGTAGACAAATATTTAATGAAGAATGGCGAAATATATGCTTCTACTAAACATCCTACAGTTATAACAATATGAACTACAGCAATAACAGTACTATATAAAAAAAATTGATTAACTATATTATATTGCTTATTTTTCCTTGTCTTACTCCTAATTAACATAAGAGAAAAACTAATACCTAAAACTCCAATAAATATAGTCGCCGGAACTATCAATATATTTTGAGGTAGTATAGATACTAATGAAAAAATTACTCCCTTTAAGCCCATTTGTTTAACAAAAAAACCCACTGTAAATCCTATTATAAAGCCTCTTAAACCAATAAGCAATAAAATAAATGGAATACCAATAACTGTCACACCTAAAACCCAAATTATTATCCCAGTTTGAAAATTATTCAACAAGGATTGCTTTAATATTGAAAAATTATCAATGGCTTTGGAATCAACAATACTAAAAAAATCTCTTAGATAACCAATTAATTCCTTATTTTCGGTCTCTGTCAAAGCTTTAGACATAAAAGCACCTGCAGATATTCCAATCATGAAAAATAGTAATACAAAAAAATATGTCATTAGATTTCCCTGTATATGCTTTATAACTGTATCATTAATTCTTCTAATCAAAAAAATCCCCCCATCTTTAGATAAGCAAAATTAAAACTTAATATTAATTTCATAGAAAATAATTAAAGTTCTAAATTTTTCTTAGAAATTTATTAGCTTTAAAGTTATTTATCTTTAGTACATGCTATTAAATATTATGCATGAATTGGGGATTATATGTCTTTTTTATATTATAAAAAATTAGATAGGGCAAAGGAAATAGGGAATAAGTTATCTTAGGTAATCTATCAAGGTTTCTCATTTGACCTTTAAGATAATATCGATAACCTTTTTCCTTTTTCATTTACCCTATCTTTTATATTCTTATTATAATTACTTGAGGAAATTGCATAATTAAGATTTGGCAGAATTGCATAATATATATGGTACGATTTTGAAGATTTTAAAACTATATATAGTAGATGGTTTTTGCAGAAAGTAATTATGCAATTTGCTTACTTAAGCAAATTTTTTATGTATAATATACATGTAATAGTCTTTGCATCCTTTATTTCTTCTTTACTAATTTTTTCTACTAATTCATCAATTCCATATTTTTCAATTTCAATATATTCATCTTCGTCGGGCTGTGCCACATCTTTAATCAAATCCTTGGCAACAAATACACTTATTTCTTCATTGCAAAACCCGGGGGAAGTATAAAACTTAAATAGATACTCTAGGTTATCACTTTTATAGCCAGTTTCCTCTAAGAGTTCTCTTTTTGCACAATCTAAAGGCTCTTCACCAATTTCTAATTTGCCAGCTGGAACTTCTAAGAGACAATCTTCTACTGCTTTTCTAAATTGTTTTACCATAACAATCTTATTATCTTCAGCTATAGGAACTACAGCAACAGCTCCTGGGTGTTCAATTATTTCCCTCTTTGAGTATTTTTGATCCGGCAATTCTACTGTATCAATTCTCAAATTTATTATTTTACCCTGATAAACTTTATCGGATTTAATGGTTCTCTCTACGTTTTTCATCGTAACTCCCCTTTTTAAAAATTAAATCATTTAGTCTAAATACTATTTATCTAGCACATAGGACTCCAGTTCCTTCTCTTAAGTTGGAACTTAAATTTTATTTAGATAGAGTAAAATCTCTTCCATCTATAGCTTCAATATTCTGATTTAACAAAACGAGTTCACTTATAAATTTAAGATATAAAGTATGTAGCAACTTTAGCATTTACGCCTGCAGTTACAAAATAATCTGTATCATCTTCTAAAGTTCTTCCCATGGTTTTCATATTAATATCTGATTTTTTCAATATATTTATTATATCACTAAATTCAACAAATAACACATCATGTTTTTTATCAATACCATTTGTTTCTATTTGTTTTTTTATATAAGCTTCCCTTTCATTTTGAAACTTTGGAACTGCCACATAGGCCTTAGTTTTTGATATATCATTAAGCACTGTAATAGTATGGTGACTGATTCCATAATGCCTCTCTCTTTTATCCCTAAAACTTATTCTTGGTATGCAAATAGGAACTCCTCCCAAATCATTTACTGCATCTATAATATTTCCCTGTTCAATACCTGTAAAACCATATTTTGTTCCTGTTCCAACTATCCCTGGTCCCATTGCAACAATACATACATCACATTTTAATATTTCCTTGGCAGCTATCAATCCATTATATATATTTATACATTCATGGTCTCCTCCAAATGCATTTCCTATAGTTATGGTTCCCTTTATAATTCCTTTTTTCTTTAAATTATAAACTGTTTCACTGAAATCTATAGGTAAAGCTCCTCCATCAGTCATTATATATCCAATATTCAAATTACTATTTAAGCCTTTTAATACAACTGACAAAGGGGCTAACATACTATGAAGCCCTCCAATTAAAACAGGCATATTATTAAGAGTTGAAAAACTATTGAAAATATCATGGTATATACTTTTTTGTTCCTCAGCTGAATTTACTTTTACTTGTATTGGTGTATATCTAAGTTTCATAATATGACCATACCCATTACTTTGCTTATTAGAGTTACTTAAAACTGCCAGTACAAAATGAAATCCTCCACTGCCAAGCTTTAAATCCACAGCAGTTGTATTTAAGACGACTTTATTACCTTCTTTAATATCATTTGCAAGACTCATATATGCTATAGCCTTTTCTAAATTACCATCTATATTAACCAATACCTCAACAAAATTTCCTCTAATAGCTATTATTTTTTCAACTATTCCATTTTTTAAATTTAACATTTAAAGCCTCCCGTATAAAAGCGTTTTTGACGCTTTTATGGTTGTAAATTCAAGTTTTTAAATATATATAATCAATATTATAATTTAATATAAATTTTTCAAAAAATAATAAACACTTCTACACTTGATTATCATCTTCCAAATTCATCTAAAAAGTTTAGTATTTTGCTATTCTGTATTAAAGTTGAAATGGAATGTTTTTCTGAATACAGATTTGTTAAAACTAGAAATATTGCTAATGATATCTTTATATTGATATTAAAAGATGTTGCAATAATTCCTAATACTATCCCAAGACAATTTGATCCAATATCCCCCATCATGCATCTTCCTTTTATATCATAGGGAAGATAAGCCAATGAAACTCCAATAAAGCTTAATAATAAAATCTCAAATATTCCACTAATAAGAAACAGTGACGAAATACTAAAGGTTAAAAAGCCTTTTAAAGCTCTTCCAGGTCTTAAGTCAAGTAAATTTAAAAAATTTGTAAATAATGAAATAATAATAATATTTATAAAAAAATCAGCTATATCTGAAGAAAGAATTAAACTTATAAAAATTGAAACTACTCCTCCAGCAACGGCTTTTATTCCACCAGTAGTAACTTTAAAATTCAATAGCATATTCATATGCCCCTTAAAACCTTTTGAATTATCATCTCCCATAAAGTCATCTAGAAGTCCAGTAAATCCCATAGTCAGAACTCCTATTGTAAATACCAGTATATTCATAAAATTATTTTCTCCTATAAAACTTAATAATCCTAGTGAAATAAGTAGAATATTAAAAACAAATATTATTCCCATACTATTGGGAATTAGATCTCCTTTATAATTCTTTCTTAAAAAACCACAATTTGTATAAAATTCCTTTATCAAAGGAATAACAAATCGCCAAAAAAAATAAGATAAAATCAATATAAGATATTTCATTGAAATCCCCCTAATCTCTGTAAAATTAAAGTCCAAAGTATTTGATAAAATTGTTTTCCTCTATGAATGAATCCCTTTAAATCTCTTCCTGTTTCCCGATGTCCCATATCCACTTCTATCTCTTTAATGACAAAGCCTAATTTTAAAATATTAATTGTCATACCAACCTCAACACCATACCGTGAAGGCATATTGTGTATACTTCGAAGCACCTCTGCTTTAAAGGCTCTCTGGCCTGAGAGTGAGCAATCTATTTCTTTATTAGTAAAATGTTTAACTCCTTTTTTAGCTAATGTTTTTACTAGTCCAAATCCACCTTTTTTCTTAGATTTTGGAAATTTTGCTATTGTTACATCACATTTGTTTTCCAGAACCGGCTTAATCAATCTATCAATATCTCTTTGAGATCCTTCTAAATCTCCATCCAAAAAAATAATTATTTCATTTCTATCAATAATCTTCTTTATCCCATATTTCAAGGCATAACCTTTCCCTCTATTTTTATCAAGCTTAAATACCTTTGCCCCAGCTTCACTTGCCACTGAAGCTGTATTGTCCCTAGAACCATCATCTATAACATAAATATCTCTTATATATTTAGATTTTTTTATTGTTTCAATGGTTTTTTCTATTTTATCCCCTTCATTGTAGGCTGGAACAAGTGCGCTTATATTTAACATTTATATTACACTCCCATTATAATTCCTTAAATTAATACCACTATAAGAATTTAACTCGTTGTTCTAGTTTTTGTATAGGGGGTTTTAATATTTCATTTGAGTGATTTTTATAAACTTGTTTTTTCCTTCACAGTCATATATAAAAACTGGTTTATTACATGAACGAAAAAGAAATATTAAACCCCCCTAAATTGTACCTAAAGCAAAATATTTAATTTATTAGCACAACAGGTAAATTTAAGTAAAAATTTTAATTTATCCATTAAAATATCGCAAAGACATTAATAATTTAATTTGCTTAATTAATTTGTTTTACATTAATATTAAAGAATTCCTCCGGAATTAAATTTTCAGCGGTTACTTTTCCTCCAAAATGCCCTTTTTCACCCTTTAAAACCGCTAGCATTGCAATCTTTCCAAGCTTAGTATCAATATTATCTACAGTTGATATACCTAGCTCCTTATAAAAGGATATACTTGAAGTTTTTCCTTTAGATTTTTCAACTGCAACTATAGGAACATCATCCTTATTTATTAAATCAATCAATTTATTTCTTGCATTTTTATAATATTTATTATTAATATTGAATCCGTTGTCAATTAATATAACATAATCTATATTAGTATACATATTCCCTTTGTAATCAATATCCTCAATACTTCTAAAATAAAATGGAAGCATACTATATTTTTCCCCAACAACTCTTGAGTACAACTTTTCAAATTTCATTTTTTCAATCTCACCATTATTTGTTTCTTCACTTTCAAATTCATTATCTATATATTTAAACATATGTTTTACTTCTTCTTCAGTCTTATTAAATATATTAATTTCTATAATTTCATTTGTTCCTCCATTATCTAAAGTTTCCTTAATATCTAAATAGCTATTGTCAGAAAAAAGATTTATAATCATGATATTTAAACCCGTTAAACTTTCATCAATTAACTTATAATAAATTAAATCTAAAAATTTATCTTTTCTATTGTTTTCACCTTTATATTCTTCAAGTTTACTCATAAGCTCGTAATTTTTTTGTTTGAATCCATCAAATTCATCTTCAATTTGAGATACTAAAATTTTTTGTTGCTCAATAAATAATTGTTGACTATCAATTATTACTCCAACAAAAATTCCTATTCCAAGGGATAAAAAAATTGCAATTATTGTTATAATGAAATGTTTAATATTCATTACCATAATATTCTCCTCAATTCATATAATAATTTTAGTCTAATTTGAAACAACTTAATTATTTGATTACTTAATGGTGAGCACATCCCAATAATTATTATTGGAATTAAAGACGAAATAAATACACTGAATAAATGTATAGGTTTAATTCTTTCTTTATATAGCTTATTAACGCCTTTTGCATCAATGAGCTTTGACCCTATCTTAAGTCTTACTAAAAAAGTACTTGCCATCCCCTTCCTTCCCTTTTCTAAAAAATCTATCATATTTGTATGGCTACCAACAGCAACAATAAAATCTGCCCCTTTTTCAAATGCCAAAAGCATGGCGATATCTTCGCTTGTCCCAGGAGCGGGAAATAATTTATATTTCAACCCCTGTTCTTTTATTCTTCTAACCCCAGGAGCCCTTCCATCACTATAAGCATGTACTACGATTTCCTTGCATTTTTTCAAGCAATTATCTGAAACACTGTCCATATCTCCAATAACTATATCAGGAGTATATCCAAACTCTAATAGGGCATCCCCACCGCCATCTACGCCAATTAGCACTGGTTTTACTTCATTTATATATGTTTTTATTGCTAAAAGATCTTCTTTATAATCCTTTCCTCTTACTACTATTAATACATGGCGGTTTTTAATTTTAAAATTAATATCAGGTATACTGAGATTCCCTAAAATAAGATTTTTTTCCCTTTTGGCATATTTCAATGTATTTTCAATGAAGTCCTCCAGTACAATACCTAAATTCTTTTTTGCTTCATTTGTCTTTTTTTCTATTATTTCTTTAGTTAAAATCTCACCTTTACCAATATATTTATTATCTATATAAATCTCATTATTTAATAATTTTATTGTATTATTTTCACTTATCAAATCAAAAACTTCCTCATTATCTATATCAATTATTGCAATTCCCGCCTTAAGTAATATATCAGGCCCTCTATTTGGATACTTTCCACTTATGGATTTAGATGTATTAATAATAGCCTTTGGTCTTTTTTCAACTAAAGATCTGGCAGCCACTTCATCTATATCTCTATGCTTTATTAAAGCCACTTCTCCTGGATTTAACCTCTTAACAAGATTTTTTGTTTTAATATCCTTTTTAACAATAGCTTCGATAAACATTTTGACCTCCAAAAAATTATATTTAAAAATCTTTCTATTGATTATAAATATATTATTTCCTAATTAGGTAAAATTAACAAAAAAATATTAGGAACAATTTTATATAGAGGTTTTTTACAAAATATTTATTGAATCTACTTTTTATTTACTCTTTTTAGAAAAACATAAGATAAATTGTTATATTATAACTATTACCTCGGAAATATATAGTATAGTTTATATTTTTCATTTCAGTTGGAAAAATCGCATCACTATAATCTAATAAAATTGCATAATATATTCTAAATACAATTTAGGGGATTTTAATATTTCCTTTTATCTCCCTTTATATCACTTAAAAAACTCCTCCAAAAAACCTATGTTTTGGGGAGGAGTTTTTATCAACTTAGTTTTCACTTGTTTTCAATTCAAAATCTTTGTCTATTAATTGACTAAATATTTCATTAGCAGGAGATAAATCCTTAATATTATTACCTCTAAGATATAAGATTTTTAAATCTTTTAAATCTGATAAAATACTTATACTTGAAATTTTATTGTTCTTAATTACTAGTTTTTCCAAATTTGTTAGCTCTCCCAATACCTTAATATCACTAATATCATTATTATTTAATGATAGATTTCTAAGCTTTTTCAAATTTCCTACAGGAGTAATATCGGTAAGCTTATTGTGATACAAATATAAAACCTGTAAATTAATTAATTTTTCTAGATTAGAAATATCTTTAATTGCATTTTCAGATAAAAATAACTTTTGTAATCCATTTAAATTTTCTATTCCTTTTAAATCAATTATTTTATTGCCATTTAGGGCTAAAACCTTTAATTCCTTAAGCCCCTCTAGATCACTAATGTTTTCTATTTTATTTCTACTCAGATGCAATTCTTGCAATTTAATTAAATTTTTTAAAGAAGCGATGTCCTTTATATTATTAGAGTTTAAAGATAATTTTTCTAAATTCTTAAGATCCTTAAGTGGTGTTATATCAAAAATCTTATGATTATTTAGCTCTATTTCCTTTAAGTCAGTAAAATGCTTTAACGGTTCTATATCTGATATTACATCTTCTTCATTTTCAGGATTGGGAAATACTATCTTTGTTATTTCCTTGACATCCCCTGCATATATTTTACCACTTGGTTTATTAATCATTTTTCTAACTATATTTTCCAAACCTTTTTCATTAAATTTTATTTCATTTGGGTCTTCTTCAGTTTTATTAATTTTACTACTTACTGCTTTACTATTTTCCACTTTATCATCGTTTTTGCTTTCATTTATACTGACAGTACGTGTTTTACTATCCCATTTAACTTCTTTTCCCACCATTTTTGCAACTTTTCTAATAGGTATATATGTGGTTCCATCATATAGTATATTATCTATTTTGATTTTTTCTCCATTTACTTCTAAATTTACTGAGTTAAATACTACTTCTATAGTATCCTTTAAGTCTTCTGAAAAAACTAATATTGAACTTAAAATAAAGGTCATCATTATACCTAAAATCAAACCATTAAGGAAATGTTTATTCATAATACTCCCTCCAGATAGTTGTAATTTTATTATAAGTATTTCCATTTAGTAGCATTTTAATACATTATGGTTTGTTTTGAAGTTTTATGATGATAATATTTGTAATAAGATTAATTCAGAGTTAATTACAACTCGGAACTATTGTCAAAGTAATATTGTGCTAGGTATTAGTTTAAATTTAAATCACATATTTTTAGGATTTACCTTTATTTAAATTCTCGACCTTTAAAACGATATCCCTTGCTGTTTTTAAGCCTTGTCGATACCAATATTCACTTTCTTTTAATCTTTTGCCCTTTATTTCTCTTTCTGTTATTCTTCCAATTGAAAAATTTAATTCATCTAAAATTATTTTAGTTTCCTTACTCATTAGAAACACCTCTCCTTATATTATATATTTATATTATTATATAATCATTAGAAATTAAACCCCTCTCATAGAGTAAATTTAACATTTTTATCTAATAATGTTATAATAAATATGTTTAAAATAGAATTATACAGAATTGATGTATATTTACTTACTTTAGAAACTTGCATAATCAACATTATCAATTTTTAAATACAATATGTAAATAACTTGCCTGACTATCTATACTACATTTTGTATTTAAAAATTCTTTACATGTATTATGCAATTTCCCCACTTATATATACATATGAAAAAAACAAGGAGATGATTTAGAATGGCTTTAGAGGATGTCAAAAGATTTTTTAAAGACAATAATTTGGAATATGAAATTTTTGAATTGGATGAAAGCACAGCAACTGTTGAACTAGCAGCTAAAGCCCATGGAGTAAAACCTGAGCTCATTGCTAAGACCATGGCTTTTAAGCTGAAGGATCGAGATATTCTAATTGTAACAAAGGGAGATGCCAGAATAGACAATAGAAAGTATAAAGATACTTTCAAAACAAAATGTAAAATGCTTAAACCTGATGAAGTTTTAGAAATAACTGGTCACCCAGTAGGAGGAGTATGTCCCTTTGGTTTAAGAAATCCTTTAGAAGTCTATTTGGATATTTCATTAAAAAATTATGAATATGTCTATCCTGCTGCTGGGGCAACAAACTCATCAATTAAAATCACCCCTGCTGATTTATCAAAAATAACTGTTGCTCAGTGGGTAGATGTGTGTAAATAAGGAAAAAGCAAAGGAGTCGGTATATTTTCATCTAATAATACTGACTCCTTTCTATTTCTATCAATAGCTACTTTATTGTATTAAAAAATACATTTTTCCTCTTAATAGTAAGATATTATTTACTCATATATGTTTGTTAATTAACTATTGAGATAATATATTATTATGCAGCATTATTTATTATGATGGAAACTCTAGATGGTTATAAAATATAATATTAATATAAAGTTGGAATATTCAGAATTTTTGAACTCGTATTTTCAAAGGGGGGGATATGATGGTTACAAAAAAAAATAATAACATTTGTAAAGATCATAAGTTAATTGATACTGAAAATATTTTGTATTGGATGAATACTGATTATATTTTTTACTATTCTTGTGAAAACTGTACAAAATGTACTAAATGTAATAGATGTAATAAAGTTCATTAATTCTATTCATTATATAAATATGGAATATCTATATATGGATAACAAACATTAAAACTTAATATAAATTTCATAGGAAATAATGAATGCTTCTACATTTTTTCTATGAAATTTATTATACTTTATAGTTAGTTATCCTTAGGTCTAATGGATATATATTTTATTAAAAGCTAGTAAAAAATTCTCCCTTCCTTTTCTATATTTTGAATGGGAGAATTTCTATTATTTAAACTTATTCTATTTAACTTATCCTCTGCTCTATCCTAAGCTTATCAGCAACCATAGCTATGAATTCACTATTGGTTGGTTTTCCTTTGCCATTATGTACTGTGTATCCAAATAATTTGTTTATAGTATCTATCTTTCCCCTACCCCAAGCAACTTCTATGGCATGTCTTATTGCCCTTTCTACTCTACTTGGTGTAGTGTTGAATTTTTCTGCTATATTAGGATATAATTCCTTTGTTACCGCACTAAGATATTCAATATTCTCAACAACCATTCCTATGGCTTCTCTTAAGTATAAATATCCTTTTATGTGAGCAGGAACGCCAATTTCATGAATAATATTTGTAATTTCCGCTTCTATCGATATAGTCTTAGGCTGTTTTTCTACATTTGAAAAACTGTAGTCTCTTAATGGCTTTTTCCTTTCAAAATTCTCATTAGAATTTCCCATTAATTGTCTAATTCTCTTAATAAACACTTCAAAATCAAAGGGTTTTACAACATAATAATCTGCACCAAGATTTATAGCCTTTTGTGTAATTCTATCTTGTCCTACAGCCGATAAAATTATTATCTTTGGAGTCTCTGGTATATCCAAAGAATGCATTTTTTCTAAAACGCCTAATCCATCAAGATGAGGCATAATAATATCCAAAATCATAACATCTGGTGTGTTTTGAGAAAGTATTTCTATGGCTTCTATACCATCCTTAGCCACACCAATTATTTCCAAATCTTCTTGCTTGCTCAAATATTCATACAAAATGTCGCAGAAATCTTTATTATCATCTGCTATTAAAATCTTTATTCTATCTTTCACAAAAAAACCTCCTTATATAATATGTTATAACACGCATAATACTTGAATTCGACATAAATGAAAAATATCCTTCTCTTTTTTAAAATTTTTAAAAACAATGTAATTTATATCCATTTTAAAGCTGTTTTTTTATATATTTGATAAAATTATATATAAAAGTGAAAGCATTATCATTAATTGGTGTATCTAAGAATAAAAAGACACTTCAAATCATAATGACTTGAAGTGTTATATCTTTAGCCTGCTTTATGAAATATATTTTTCTTGTTGGCCTTTATACCTGATTCTTTGAGCATCCATTCAATAAATATCCCATATCCCTTTGTCGGGTCATTAACAAAAACGTGAGTAACTGCCCCAACTATTTTTCCATTTTGTATTATAGGGCTTCCACTCATACCTTGAACAATTCCTCCAGTTTTTTCTAGAAGTTCTTTATCTACAATTCTAACCACCATGCTTTTATTGCTCACTTTTCTCTGCATATTGATTTTTTCTATTACTATATCATACTCTTTTATGTGATTGTCATCAGTGGTAGTGAGTATTTTCGCCGGCCCTAATTCAATCTCATGCTGTAGTGCAATATCAATAGGTTTTCTATATATTGGGTTTTTATATTGTTGATACATTGTCCCATATATTCCATAATTAGTGTTTTTTTCTAAGGAACCTAAAGGGTCTGTAGTTTCTAAGAAAATTCCTCTTATTTCTCCTGCTTTTCCTCTTTTTCCCTGTTTAATGGAAACTACCTTTGACTTTAGAATCTCACCATTGCCAACAGGCAATATTCTGCCCGTTTCAGCATCTGATATTGCATGACCTAATGCACCATATATCTTTGAATTAGGGTCAAAAAAAGTCAGGGTTCCAACTCCAGCTGTCTTATCCTTAACCCAAAGGCCAATTTTATAATCATTATAGACCTTGCTTTTAACAGGCATGATTTTAAAATTTAAAACTCTTTCTCTTCTTTTAGCCTTTACTCTTATTTCTTTACCTTTATTTGAATTTATAAGCTCTACTACATGGTCAGCGTTTTTTACCTTTTCTCCTTCTATTTCAATTATACAATCCCCTATTCTAAGTCCACCATCATATCCAGGATTATATCTTTTATTATCTTGGCCTTCTATTTCTTCTAACCCTACTATTAAAACGCCTTTCGTATTCAATTTTACTCCTATAGAATTTCCGCCGGGAATTATTTTCATCTTTGGAAATACATCGATTGCTAATTTTTTTATTGGCAATACTCCAAGAAGTTTTATCTCTAAATTAGTTTTCCCTTTTCTAAGTGGTATTATTTTAATCTTGTTCCCTTTATCCTCACCATCTTCTTCAACGGAGATTTCTACTATCTTATCATCTTGACTGTTTGTAACTTTAAAAGGGTACTTTATATTTAAAACCTGTCCTTCACCTTCAAATATATTTATCTCAGTTGGATAGTACAAAAATGTGGCTATATTAAAAAACACTAAACCAAAAAAAACAAATAGTATTGAAAAGGTTATAATTTTTTTTCGTTTAGATTTCAAAAAAACCCACTCCCTAAATTAATCACTCCCCATATAAATAGTTCTTTTATAGATTTCCCATAGCAAAACTTAATTTATGCATATCAAAATACCCGGTGTTTCTGAGGAGCTTTGATCTGTATAAATCAACTGTTTTGCTGGAATATCTTTAAATATAGTGAAACACTTTTAAAATCTAATTTAGAGATCCTAAAATATCGATATTTGTGGAATTCTTTGTTTCACTATAGACTTAAAAATTAAATCTTAAGTTCTATTTATAATTTAGCCTATTTCTAGACTCATTATTCTTTTCATGTAAGATTTAATATCTCTCAATTTTTGGCTTAACATTATAGATATTATTATAATTTTTAAATATAAAAAAAGCTGCAATGTTTTTGCAGCTTTTACAGTTTAAATTTAAATAAATGAAATAATTTCATAATTCAAATTTAGATAAATTACATAATATGTAAAAGGATTATACAATTCTCTAAATTATGAAATCAATGTCTTTTTTGTATTATGAGCCATATTTAACATCTCTTTTGCATTTTTTAAGGTTAAATCAGTAATTATATTTCCTCCAATTAATCTACTTATCTCATTTATTCTATCCTCATCATTGAGCTTTTGTATAACTGTAGTAGTTTGACTTTCTGAAGTAATCTTTTCAATGAATAAATGATTATCAGCCATTACTGCAATTTGAGGTAAATGAGTAATACATATGGTTTGGTGAGTTCTTGATATTAGTGCTATCTTTTCTCCAACAACATTTGCAGTTTTTCCACTTATTCCAGTATCTATCTCATCAAAGATTAATGTTGATATATTATCTATTTTAGCCAAAATAACCTTCATTGCCAGCATTATTCTAGATATTTCACCACCGGAAGCAACTTTGGACAACGATTTAAGCGGCTCACCAGGATTAGTTGAAATCAAAAACTCAACTTTATCAATTCCATTTTTCTTAAAAACCAAATTATTATTTTTATCTGTATTTGGAGTTATACTAACCTTAAACTCAGCATTTTTAAAATTTAAATCCTTGAGCTCTTTCATCATCTTATTCTCAAAATTTTTTGATATCTCTTTTCTTTGTTTACTTAATGACTTGCTTAATTTTAGATATTCTCCTTTACATATTTCTATATCTTTTTTTAGTATTTTTATCCTATTTGCGCTATCCTCTAATTCTTCCAGTTCGTTTTGCATTTTATCACGATACTGTAATATTTCTTCTATAGTATTCCCGTATTTTCTTTTGAGATTATTAATTGTATCAAGTCTTTTTTCCACTTCAAATAAAGCCTCTGAATCATAAGTAATATTTTCTCCATAATGTCTCATATCAGTTGCAATATCCTGCAATCTATAGAATATATCCTGAAGTTCATCATTAAAATTTTTTATATTTTCATCAAGAACAGATATGTCTTCAAAGCCTCCTAGAATATCTGATAATGTTCCTAAAATTGACTCTTGATCATCTAAGCTAGAAGAAATTTTATCATGGCTTTCATGTATAATTGCAAATATTTTTTCACTGTTTTTCAATAGATCAAATTGTTTTGACAAATCAGTATCTTCACTTGGTTTAATTGAACAGGAATCAATTTCTTCAATCTGAAACTTAATAAGATCTATTCTTCTTTCTCGCTCTTTGTCGTTTTGATCAATCTTTTGAAGTTCCTTTTCAATTTTTCTTAATTGATCATATTTTTCATTTACTTTTTCTAAATTTCTTATCAACATTTCATTTCCAAACAAGTCCAGCATATTTAGATGATTATCAGTATATAGAAGAGATTGATGCTCATGTTGTCCATGAATATCTATTAACATTTTTGCCACCTTTTTAGCAAAGGCCAATTGTACTATTCTTCCATTAATCCTAGAAATACTTTTTCCTGTTCCAAATATTTCTCTATTTAGAATAATAATATTATCCTCACAGTCAATACCATATTCATAAAGAAGCTTTTTTAATTCTTCATCTTCAAAGGTAAAAACTATTTGAATTACGGCTTTTTCTTTACCTGTTCTAACATAGTTCTTACTGGATTTTCCACCCAAGACCAAGCTTATTGCATCTATTATAATAGATTTTCCAGCCCCTGTTTCCCCTGATAATACATTAAATCCTTGGGTAAAGCTGATATTAATATTTTCAATTAAAACAAAATTTTCAATATTTAGTTCAAGGAGCATAGAAATTCCTCCCCATTCCCTATCTCATCAATTTCTTAAATTCCTCAATTATTTCATACTTGTCTACACTTTCACTAATTAATATAAAAATAGTATTATCTCCTGCTATTGTGCCTGTTATCCCCTTTAGGTCCAATACATCAATAGCTTCAGCAGCAGCATTGGCAGCACCACTTAAAGTCTTTAATACAATCATTTGTCCAGAATGATCGATTGCCAAAACTGAATCCTTGAATATTTTTATTAGACGATCAGATATAATATTATCCTGTTGCTGAATTGCCGCATATTTATATTTACCATTTTTCGTTAAAACTTTAATAAGCCTAAGTTCTTTAATATCCCTTGAAACTGTGGCTTGGGTAACATTAAAACCATTTCTCTTTAAAAATTCAGCTAATTCCTCTTGAGTCTCAATCTCATAATCTTCAATTATTTCAAGAATTTTCGCATGTCTTGAATATTTCATGAAAAACCTCCCGGAAAAAAATTTTTTTATAGGAAAACCTTTTTTTATGCTCATTATTATTATACTACATCGACTTACAATTTCCTCTTTTTTATTCTATTTTTATACTGAAATTTGGATAAAAATAATGAATTTTAAAATAGTCTAATTCAACTCTCCATGGGCCTTTTCTACAATATCATAGGCTATTTTGTCAATATCAAACTCTTGAACTGGAGGCTCATTTGAGACATACACTAAAAATTCTATATTTCCCTTTGGCCCTTTAATTGGGGAATAGGTTATATTTTTAATTGTTAAACCAATTTCCTTAGAAAAATTTAGTATATCTTCAATAACATCCTTATGAACGCTTTTATCTCGCACCACCCCTTTTTTGCCAACCCTGCTTCTTCCTGCTTCAAATTGAGGCTTTATAAGGAATATTATATTCCCCTTTTCCTTAACTAATTTTTTTACAACAGGTAGCACAATCTTTAGTGAAATAAAAGCCACGTCTATTGAAGCAAAATCTATTTTTTCATCAATATCTTCAGGTTTAACATACCTGATATTTGTCCTCTCCATAGATATTACTCTATCATCTTGCCTTAATTTCCAATCTAATTGTCCATATCCCACATCTATGGAATAAACCTTCTTTGCTCCATTTTGAAGCATGCAATCAGTAAATCCTCCTGTTGAAGCTCCTACATCCATACAAATCATATTGCTCAAATCTATATTATATTCCTTCACAGCCTTCTCAAGCTTTAGTCCACCTCTACTTACATAGGGTATTGTTTTTCCTTTTATTTCAATATCAGCATCATGATCTACCTTCATGCCAGCCTTATCTATTAATTGATTATTTACATACACAATTCCTGCCATAAGGGCCTTTTTTGCCTTTTCACGTGAACTAAAATGTTTTTTTTCTACTAATAGGGCGTCGATTCTTACCTTTTTTTCCATATTTTTCTCCTTATTCTTTGATCATATCAAGTATTTCTTTGTATATACTTTCTGTATCCAATTTATGGTGTTTAAAAAGCAGCTCAGTATCTCCATGTTCAACAAATTCATCTGGGAATGCTAAAACTTTGATATTCTTGTTTTTTATACCATTAGTATTTAACATATTTGAAATCTGACTTCCAAAACCACCTATTGCCACATTATCTTCTAAGGTAATTATATTATCAATATCTTTTATATTAGATAAAATTGTTTCCTTATCAATGGGTTTTACAAACCTTGCATTTATAACAGTACTACTTATATCGCTTTTTTCCAATAGCTTTGCCACTTCTAATGCAGTTTTAACCATTTTACCTACAGCTATAAAACAAAAATCCTTACCTTTTTGAATTACCTCTGCCTTTTCATTATATATATCATCACTATCGTTTTTTACATCTATATCTTTGCTTATACCCCTTGGGTATCTTATTGCAATAGGACTATTTTGATTAAAGGCATATCTGATCATTATCTCAAGTTCATTTCCATCCCTAGGAGCTAGAACTTTTAAATTGGGAATATTGCTTAGGTATGAAAAATCAAAAACTCCGTGATGGGTTTCTCCATCCTGTCCAACTATTCCTGCTCTATCAATACAAAAAACTACAGGTAAATTTTGAAGACATACATCATGCAACACTTGATCATATCCTCTTTGAAGAAAGGTTGAATATACTGCAAATACAGGTCTAAGTCCATTTGAAGCAAGACCGGCAGCAAAGGTTACTGCATGTTGCTCAGCTATTCCAACATCAAAAAATCTTTCTGGATATTTATTTTCAAACTTGTTAAGCCCGGTCCCCGATGGCATAGCCGCAGTAATAGCAACAATATCCGGATTGGATTCAGCTATATCAACTAATGTATCCCCAAGAATTTCAGAATAGGTCTTGTCCTCTGCTTTTTTAATTTTTTTTCCTGTTTTAATATCAAAGGCACTAATGCCATGATATTTATCTGGATACTTTTCTGCAAACCTATATCCCTTTCCTTTTTTCGTTATTGTATGAATTATAATGGGTCCCTTCATTTTTTTGGCTCTTTCTAAAACCTTTGTAAGCTCTCCAATATCATGACCATTAACTGGACCAATATATGTAAAGCCCAATTCTTCAAACAATACTCCAGGAACAAAAAAATATTTAATAGTTTCCTTTGCTTTTTGAGCAGTTTTAACAACGGATTTGCCTATGGCTGGAATTTTACTCAATATTTGTTCAACATCATCCTTAACTTTATAATATGTAGGATCTGTTCTTAATCTATTCAGATATTTAGATAGTCCACCTACATTTTCTGAAATTGACATTTCATTGTCATTTAAGATTACAATAAAATCTGTTTCAGAATGTCCTGCATGATTTAATGCTTCAAAGGCCATTCCCCCAGTCAAAGCACCATCACCTATAATCGACAATACCGAATATTTTTCACCCTTTATATCTCTAGCCATAGCCATACCCAATCCTGCAGAAATTGAAGTACTGCTGTGTCCGGTTTCAAAGGAATCATGAACACTTTCTTTGGATTTTGGAAAACCACTTATTCCTTTATATTGCCTAAGTGTGTCAAATTTATCCTTTCTTCCAGTTATTATTTTATGGACATATGCCTGATGCCCAACATCCCAAATTATTTTATCCCTTGGACTATTGAAAACCTTATGTACAGCAAGGCTTAATTCTACAATTCCTAAATTTGAGGCTAAGTGACCTCCAGTTTTAGAAATTGACGACAGTAAAAAGTTTCTAATTTCTTTACTTAGCTTATTAAGATCATCGTAACTTAACTTTTTTAAGTCCTTTGGTGAGTTAATTTTATCAATAAGCTTATACAAAACTCTTCATCTCACTTTCTCTCAATTTAAAAAATATGCAGATCTTATTTGTTATTCTCAGGTAAAAAGTCAATTTTAAATTTATTTTTTATCCAGTAAAGGATTTTAGCAACACCAAAAACTATTTCCTTGGATTTTCTAAGAGCAATTTCTTTGCCCAATGCCTTTCCTCCCACTGTGACTGCCGCAACAATTCCACTTAAAATCACACTATAAACTGCTGTATTTACTAGATTATAAATCTTACTAATTTCAATTAATATTATTGCACCAGCAGCACCACTAATTATTCCTGCAATATCCCCTATAACATCATTACAAAAATTAGAAACTGGGCCTGCATTCTTTATAAGTTTAATTGCAAACTTAGCTCCATGAATTTTTTTAGCCGCCATTGAATGAAATGGTTTCTCATCTGCAATAGCCACAGCAATACCTATTAAATCCGATGTTATTCCAAGAAAAACAATTACAATTAATATAAGAAAGGCTATATAAACCTCAGTATTTCTAAGTATTGCCTCCGAAGCAAAACTTAGAAATACAGCTAAAATAAAAGTAACTATTGTAATATTTAATACCCATTTTATGTTATATCCTCTCAAAATTATAGATTTTTTATTTTTATCTTTATTATTTTTATCCAATTTATACCCACCTTTTATCTATAGGTTAAGTTTTAAACTATAAAATCATCACTAAACTCAAAAAAACTGATAGCTAATGCCATCAGTTATATAGAGCTTACTTAGTAAAACTTAATTTATGCATATCAAAATATCCACACTCTCTAGAAACTTTTGATATGTATAAATTAATAGCTTTACTTGAATCTCTATAGATACCACTTGAGGGCGATATATTCAGTAAACTTTGCAGCTTAGGTCCAGTAGGATTTCCCATATGGGCACTGTTCCGTTGCCGGATCAGCGGTTTCCCTTTAAGCCCATATTTATATTGTCGCCAAATATAAAACTAGATCACCACTAAGTCTGCACTATAATCCCTAATATATCTCCACTAAGGGAACAGTCTAGGAGTTTTCCTCGACAGGCACGCTAATTCCTAGCCTCTTTTGCAGTATAGGTTTAGAATACGGAAGCATTTATTTTATGGGCCCATAAAATAAATGTCTTAAAAATATTCATCTACCTATTCCACTCAAGGCAGGCTACACTGCACGTAGCAGACGAACTACCACATTGCAGGTTCATCCTAAATCATTGCAATAATTTAGGTCTCCACGGATAGAGGGTCAACGCCCACATGCCTTTGTGGATCGCCCCCAAATCCTTACTCCCAGCATAGACCCCCGACTGGGCGTCGAAAGCCCATACCAGGAACTTCATCGATGTGCCCTTTGACGGATTTTTAGCCCCGCCTTCAGAATTAACAGCTCTGACTAGAATACTGCACCACTCAAGCATGAAGGACATTATAACATAAAATACGATTATTTACAAGTATCAATTTATCTCTTTAAATCATTAAATTAGCAATTAATATTCCTAAAAGAGCTCCCGCAAAAACCTCAATAGGGGTGTGTCCTATCAGCTCTTTTAACCTTTTTTCCTCTATTTGCTTATTTTTTTGTTTATCCAAAAGCATCTTATTCAATATTATGGCTTGTTTGCCAACAGCTCGTCTAACTCCTGCTGCATCATACATCACTATTAAAGCAAATACTAAGGATAGAGCATATAAAGTAGAATCCCATCCATTTTTAAGCCCCACTGCAGTAGATAAGCCCATAACAATTGATGAATGTGAACTAGGCATTCCTCCTGACCCAACAAATCTATACAAATCAATTCTTTTCTGAGTCAGCAGGGTAATCATAACCTTTAAGGCTTGTGCAATAAACCAGGAGGTAATGGATACATTAAATACTTCATTCTTAAATAACCCTTGAAAAAATGTCACTTATTCTCCTCCCAACTAATACTCTCTAACTTCCAAATACTTAGCTAAACTCCTTAAGAATTCAGCCTTTTCATCAAAAATTTCCAATGATTCAATAGCATCTTCAATTAGTTTTGATGCTATTTGTTTAGATTTATCTATACCATATATCGATGGATAAGTTGATTTTTTATTATATTCATCGCTACCAATCCTTTTACCCAGCTTTTTTTCATCTCCAACAATATCAAGGATATCATCAACTATTTGAAAGGCCACACCAATACTTCTGCCATAAGTTTTAAGATTTTCATACTCCCTTTCATTTGCACCACCAATAACTGCTCCAGCATTAATTGAAGCTTCTATTAATGCTGAAGTTTTATGATTATGAATAAAATCAAGGGTATCTATATCTATTTCTTTTCCTTCACTTTCAAGATCAACTACTTGTCCACCTATCATTCCATTAATACCAGATGCTTTAGAAATTAAATGCATTGCCCTAATTCCTCTATCAAAAAAATTAGGATTAGAGTTTACCTTTTCAAGCATTGTTTCAAAGGCCAGGTTTAAAAGACCATCTCCAGCTAAAATAGCAATTCCATCTCCATAAATCTTATGATTAGTAGGCTTTCCCCTTCTATAGTCATCATTGTCCATTGCAGGTAGGTCATCATGGATCAAAGAATAAGTATGTATCATTTCCATCCCTAGGGCAAAGGGCATTGCATCCTTTATATTCCCACCAACCATTTTGCATGCCTCTAATAATAAAACTGGTCTAAGTCTCTTTCCTCCTGCCTTCATACTGTACTCCATTGATTCAACAACAATCCTTTGAAGTCCTTTCTTATCTTTAAAAAGCTCTTCTATGGCATCATCAACTATTTTTTTTCTTTCTCTTAAATCAGATTTAAAATCCATATTATTCCTCCTCAATAACTTCAAAAGGTCTTTCTTTTATCTCATTATCATCTTCTATTAGTAAAGAAATCCTCTGCTCAGCATTATTTAAAACCTCATTGCAAAATCTATAGAGCCCTATTCCCTCTTCAAAACATTTCAAAGATTCTTCAAGGGACAAATTGCCTTCCTCAAGCAGCTTTACAACTTCCTTTAACCTAGTCATATTTTCTTCAAAATCTTTCTTATTCTCTCTATTCTTACCTTCTTTCAAAAATATTTTCCCCTTTCATTTTATCATCAACTGTGCACTTAATTGTACCATCCTTCAATAGTACATTAACTATATCACCAGTTTTTACATTATCGGTACTTGAAACTATTTTATTGTTTTCTTCATCTAAAACTATACCATATCCTCTTTTAATTGTAGCTAAAGGACTTAAATTATTCAAGTTGCTCCCAACTGAAATAAGATTATCTCTAGATAGGGTTAGTTTTTTATCAATATTACTTCTTATATTAGTATACAGGTGATCCAGGGTTTGCTGACCATCCCTTATCTTGAAGGATAAATAATGCTTAATTCTATCACTGCTATAGTTTTCTAGAACATCTCTTGCACTAGAAAACTTATTTAATATATTTCTTTTAAGATTATTATATAAGTAATCGATTGTATTATTTACTTCATTTATCGATGGAACGGCTAATTCACCTGCTGCCGAAGGAGTGGGTGCCCTCATATCAGAAACAAAGTCCGATATTGTAAAATCCGTTTCATGTCCTACTGCTGAAATTATGGGTTTTTTAGAATGATATATACTATGGGCAACAATTTCTTCATTAAATGCCCAAAGTTCTTCTATAGATCCCCCACCCCTCGTTAAAATAATAAGGTCCAAATCCTCTATATCATTTAGCTTTTCTATTGCTTTAGATATCTGAAGTGGAGCCTTCTCCCCTTGAACCAAAACTGGATAGACAAGAATATCTGCATAATTATTTCTTCTAGTTATAACAGAAATAACATCCCTAATGGCAGCCCCTGTAGGTGAAGTAATTACAGCTATTTTTTTAGACATAAATGGTATCCTTTGTTTCCTATCCTCATCAAAATATCCCTCTTTTGATAATTTTTCCTTTAATTTTTCGAATTCCAAATAAAGGTCTCCCAGACCAACCTGCTCTATGCTGTTAACATACAGCTGATATTCTCCATTTCTTTCATATATTGAAATATAACCTTTTATTATTACATTCATCCCATCTTCTGGCATAAATTTGAGTCTCTTAAAATCGCTGCGAAACATTACACATTTTAATTTACTTTTTGAATCCTTAAGGGAAAAATAACAATGTCCACTGTTATGCAGCTTAAAATTTGATATTTCACCTTTAATCATAAGATTATTTAAGATAGGATCGTACATCAGTATTCTCTTTAAATAATTATTCAACTCAGATACAGTTAAAGTCTTAAGTCCCATTGTTTCTAAAACTCCCCCATCCCTTTTGCAATTATATACCCAACAATGCCGTGCCTACTGCATTATCAGTACAAAATTTTCTCTTGCCAAAATGTATAACTACACCTTTATTTTCAAAATCTCTATATAAATTATCTCTTAAAAATCTATTTGATGCAACTCCTCCTGCAATTAAAATTTCATTTATGCCATATGTTTTTGAAGCTTCATATATAGCTTTGTATAAAGATTTTGATATAGCATAAAATAAACCAATTGCAATATCACAGTTTTTTTCAATACCTCTTTGTATAATCCTTTTAGTAAAAGTTTCCACTCCAGAATAATTAATATATGTGCCCTTTGTACTTACAGGAAGCTTTATCTTACCCAATATACCCTTTTCTGATATTTTATCAAGCTCTTTACCTGCCGGAAAATTTAATCCCATTTCGACTCCAATTCTATCAATAAGTTGACCAGTACTTATATCTTTTGTTCCACCTATTATTTCACAATTATATCTTTTATTATACTTCTCTACTTTTAATATTTCTGTTGTGCCTCCTGAAATATGAACAGCAATAAACTTATCATTCTTTAGAGATTTTGAGGACCACTTGGCAGCTTCTATATGTCCTTCCTGATGACTGAATTCTTCATAATCAATTTTTAATGTTTCTGAAATTGTTTTTGCCATGGATACACCCGACAAAAACACTGGCATATATGACTCCTCTAAATTTCTTGGCTTACTGCTGCAGCAGATCTTTATAATATCCTTAGTATCAATTTTCTGTAGTACATCTTTGTACAGCATTGGAAAATTTTTAATGTGCTGAAACACTGCTTCTGACTGTCTTAAACCTCTTTTTCCCCTTTTAACTTCTAATATTCTTCTCTTATCATATAAAAGTCTACCATTAATATCTATAAGGGCTATTGACGTAGTATAGCAGCTAGTATCAATTCCTAATATGTATTTATTCATTAATTTCCTTCTCTTTGACAGCAAAGCCCAAGAGTCCACTTATAAAACCAGCAGAGTCATCGGTACCAAATTTTTTCCCAAGCTCAATAGCCTCATTTATAGAAACCTTTATAGGAATATCATCTCTATACATTATTTCAGCTAATCCAATTCTAAGTATTGATAAATCAATTTTCGATATTCTATCTATACTCCAACCCTTTAAATTATCTTTTATAGTTTGATCGATTGTTTCCCTGTTTTTTATAAATATATCAACTAAATCCTCTATATATTTTTTATCATCTTTATCATCTATTGTTTCATCAATGTATATCTTAGATATATCAAATTTATATTCATTATGTATTTCCATTTGATAATATACATGCATAGCAGTTTCTCTAGCACTTCTTCTACTCATTTTCAGTCTCCTTTTTCTATATTTTATTAATATGCAGCATATGACTAATAACTTATATATTCTCTTCTCTTTTATTTTTCACTAATATTATTATAAGATACATTTTGTTCCCAATGTTAATATTTTATTATTTTTTAATAAAAATATTTATAAATATGAAGAAATTGCATAATACATGTGAAGAATTTTAAAACACAAAATGTTGTAAAGATAGTGAAGCGAGTTATCTGCATATTGTATTTTAAAATTGACAATGTTAATTATGCAAGTTTCTCAGATAAATAAAACAAACTAACTCTCTATTTTTATAGAGAGTCAGTTTATAAAATAAATTTAATTTATTCCTCTTGTTCCACTTCTTTTTCTTTTTTCGGTATGTTAACTCCTTGAACATGGATATTTACTTCAACAACTTTAAGTCCTGTCATAGTTTCTATTGCATTTTTCACATTTTCTTGCACCTGCCAAGCAACATCTGGTATTTTTACTCCATAGTCAACTACAAGATATAAATCTATTGCAGCTTCTTCTTCACCCACTTCAACCTTTACTCCCTTTGAAAGGTTTTTCTTGCCAAAGAGATCAGTTATATTACCTGCAATACCTCCACTCATTGACCATATGCCTTCAACTTCACCTGCTGCAAGTCCTGCAATAGTAGCAACAACATCATCGGAAATCTTTACCTGCCCATATTGCAAATTATCTATTTGAGAATTATTTTCCATAAAATTACCTCCATTTTCCTCTTTTATACTGATTATTATATCAAAATCTTATTTTCATTACAATTAAAGATGCAGAACTTTAAGGCTTAATAAATTTTAAGTTTTATTTATTTTGAACTATTATATTATCAATAGAATATTGTGTTTCCCTTGTAACTATATCTAAAACCTTTGCTAAATCAGACTTTTTAAGTTTATCAGTTTGAACGGTTACATATATATTTTCATCAGTAATAAATACCACCGAATCTTCAAACCCCTTAGTTTTAATTAGACTTTCTACAACCTTTTCTTTATTCATAATCTCTACTAATTTTAACTTTTTATTTACAGCATTTTTTCTTGATTCTTCGTCAACCTTATCGTTATCAATTATTTCTTCAAATCTTTCTATAGTTTTTTCCCTCTCCATCTCAATATCTATCTTCGCCTGTAAAAAATAATTGGAATCATTAAGATTATTACTTTCTAATGAGTTTTCAATATTTGTATTTGACACAGCTATTATGTCTTCCACATCATTTTTTGAACTGTCAATAATATTATTACCATCTTCTATAGTAGTTATTGATGAAGTTGCAGTTTCCCCATCAAATGGTACTTCATGGGTAATCGTATCTTTAAAAGACTCATCATCATAGGAAGCATCTTCACTCATTTCAGACATCTGTTTTTCTTCATATTCCCTTAGATCCGTTGAAATTTCCATCAAGGACCTCTTATTAATCATATAATTTAAATAGCTAATCGAAATTAATACAAAAACTAAAGATAATACTATCAGCTTTCTCTTCTCAAATTTAAAATTAAACATATTTTATCCCCCTTCATATATTGTATTTCACTATTAATTAATTTTGATTATAGACTTTAACCTTATGACTTTTAATCTGAAATACCGTTGTAACTGCCTCTATAAGGTTGTTTTTCACCCTGGGATCATCTGCTCCTGTAGCCACTACTATTACTCCTCTAATTATTGGTTTTATTTCTTTTATTACTATTGGAGAATTATTATAATCCTTATTACTTACAGTAACAATATCTTCTGAAATATTCTCCTGTTTTATAACTCTATTTCCCCCTTGAGTATCGGTTTCCTGGGTAGTTTGCTCAGATTTTGTAACATTAGCCGCAGGAACAACCTCTGAAGTAGTTTCATAGGTAATCATTACCTTAACTTCTCCAACTCCATTGATCTTGCTTAAAATTTTTTCCAAACGGCTTTCCATACTATCACTATATGCAGTTTCAGGTATATTAGCATCTTCTAGCTCTCCCTTGACAACATCAATATTACTATTGCTTGTTTCAATTGAGTCATCTTTAGGAAAAAATGTACTTAAAAAAATTAGAATTATTATACAAGCTATAACTACTATAGCTAAATTATGTATAATTTTCTTTGTATTACCGGTGTCTAATATCTCTTTGAATTTCTTGAAAAAACCCATCCCTCATCCCCCTCGCTACGAAACTCTTTTATATTAAATTTAAAATCCCTCATATAAGAACTAGCACAACAAGTTAATTTGTGATAATTATATTAGAATCTTTTAAGTTATATATATCTGATATATCTTCTTTTATTTTTTCTTTTAAACCTATATTAATATCACTGTCTTCTTTTATATCCTTGCTGTTTTCATTGTCTGAAATATCTATCTTAACGATAGGTACTGTATCTTCTTTAAGTTCTTCCCCTGGGCTGTTAACTATTAATTCCAATTTTTTTATTTTACCAGCGCTATCCTCAGTAATCTCTTCTATTTCCATATTGACCTTGTCAATCTTCACATCATATTTACTCTCTATCCTATAAACAATATCCTGCTTGATTCTATTTTTGTATAATTCTTCAAGCTGGTTCTTTTGCTTTTTCTCGATATTTGAACTGCTGAATGCATATTCTTTCCTGCTTATTTCACTTGATAATTTAAACACCTCATTTTCTAAATTTTTACTGGTATTTAAAATACTAATTATTGGATTCAATATTATCAGCATAATGATAAATCCTAATATTAGATTTAAATATTTTTTCATTTTTCCCTCAGGCATTAACATTTCTAAAAAACTTACTAAAATTATCACCGTTACAATAGTTTTAATCCAAATTTTCATCCCCTCAATCATATAAATCACCTACCTTATCATAGCAGTAATATTTCCTGCTCCAACTATAGCTGTTATAGCAATAAAAAACATGATAGCAACCGAAATTACTGTAGCAAAAATTATTACAAGGGAATTACTCATATCATTTAGACAGTTTACAATTTTCTCATCACTTACGGGTTCAATTAATACAGCAGTAATCTTATATATAATAATAAGGGATACTATCTTTAGCATAGGAAATGTTACTATTGTCAGTATTATAATTAATCCCACAACACCAACAGCGTTTTTTATCAATAATGAACAGCCAAGGACTGTATCTATTGCCTCGGACATAAATCCCCCAACTATAGGTATAAACCTGTCCATGGCAAACCTAGCAGTTCTCAGTGTCACACCATCTGTACTGGAAGCTAGAACCCCTTCTATAGTAATTATTCCAAAGAATATTGTAAGCACAAGCCCTATCAAAGTCAGACATATCTGTTTTATTAGTGAAGCGAGCTTAGATATCTGTATTTTAGAGGGAAGATTATTAACTATAGCTAATATGGCTGAAAAAAATATCAAAGGTAATATAATATCCTTCATTATAGTGCTGGTAATACCTATTGATCCTACAATAATGGGTTTAAAAATTGTTGATGCCGTTATGCTGCCAGCCGCCATAAGCAATGTTAATATTACCGGCATTAAAGCCTGCATAAAGCTAACCATATTATCTATAGCCTGATATCCAACATTCATAGCCGCTATAAATGCTTTAATAACTATTCCTGCAATAATTAGATAGCAGCTATAAAAGGCTATTTGTCCAGTGGCATTATTTCCAATTGAACTGGTGAGATTTTTCAAAAAACCACATAATATTGAAATAATAACTAATTGAGATAGCAATTTTGTATTTATAAGAATCTCCTTAAAAAGCTTTTTGAAAAATCCTATTAAAATTCCATCAATTGAGAGATTTAATTCTCCCTTTAAAGCCTTTGTTATAAAAGTCTTTATATCTATATCTGGTACGCTTAGTGGATATTCTTCATTCATACTTTTAATCAATTCTTCCATTTCCGATAAATCAATAGTTTCTAATTGTTCTATTATTAATTTTTCTGTAAGTCCAGAACTCTTTTCTTCATCATTAGTCCCATAAGCCACATTAAAAAAGAATATTATCAATATTAGTAATATTAGTATTGTAATAACTAATCTTCTCTTCATTTGCTCACATCCTAGGGCATTAGTTTTATTATCAAATTTAAAACTGACAGTAATATTGGTAATGCCAAAACCATTATTAAAATTTTTCCTGCAAATTCCACCTTAGAAGCAATTGATGATTCTCCGCCATCTCTACAAACTTCAGCTCCAAACTCTGTAATATATGCGATTCCAATGATTTTAATAATTGATTTTAAATATACAACTTCAATATCCAATTTGCTTGAAAGCTCATAAATAACATCTAGTATAGAAGCTAGCTTGCCAACCAAAAGTAAAAATATAATAGCTCCTGCACCCAAGCTTATTTGCAACGCATATTCAGGTCTATCCTGCTTTACTGTTATTGCCAGTATTGAAGCAATAATTGCAAAGGCCACTATTTTAAAAATCTCCATACAATCACACCTCAATAAATTTCAAACATTGTTTTTACCGTTGTAAATAATTTGTTAACAAGATTTATTATCATCAATAAAACAACTATTAGACCAGCTATAGTTGTCATCATAGCTGTTTCCTCTCTACCTGAATGTATCAATAATTGATTTAATATTGCCACCAAAATCCCAATAGCAGCTATTTTAATAATTAAACCTATATCTATTACCACAGTACCCCTCCTTAATTTATATTAGAATTATTACTATGGCTAAACCCAATAAAACACCCAATCTATTAAACATTTTCCCATTTTTTTCTTTTTCTTTGACTGCCTTATTTTTTTGTTCCTTTAAAAGAAGTTTAGTATATTCAAAATGCTTTTCCTGGGTTTCTTTATTTCCAAATCCAAGTTCTTTAGCAAAATCAATAATTACTTCAATATCTTTTTTATCCAAAGATAAATTATCTATATTATTGTTTATTATCCTTTTCCATGTATCATCTATCTCATAGCCGTTTCTATTACATAATTCCTTCCACGTATCTTCAAAAATCCATGATATACTCTTATGACTTTTCCTCGCCACCCTTTTCATTGCCACTGGCAAGGGAGTAGAATAGTAAAGTATATCATTTTCCAGGCTGTTAAGGGCACTTATGAAATAATCAAGCTGTCTTACTCTAAGCCCATATCTTAGAGAAATAAGATATCCCATTGTTGATGATGAAATCACTAAAATTAAACCAACAATAAACTTAAGTAATATAGGAATCCCTCCTATCCATTAGTATATTGTTGTTTAAAACTTCATTGGTATTCAAATCAATAACTTCCTTTACAGTTCCTACTCGAGGTTGATTTGTCAAAATTATCATTCTTTCGAACACTTTATTTTCAACTAGATTAAAAATATTGCTTCTTCTACTTATTTCCTCAATACTATCGCCATGAACTGTTGTTATAAACTTTACTCCCGCATTCATTGCTTCCTTTAAAGCATAAATATCCTCGTCTTTTCCTATTTCATCGGTGGCTATCACCATAGGAGACATCGCTCTTATGAGCATTATCATGCCTTCAGCCTTCGGACAACCATCCAAAACATCAGTTCTAATCCCAACATCCTTTTGAGGAATACCATTGTAGCATCCAGCAATTTCAGATCTTTCATCTACAACTGAAACCTTTATTCCCTTAAAGTCACTTTTTGAAATTCCACTACTAATAAGTCTTATAATATCCCTTAAAATCGTTGTCTTACCACATCCTGGTGGAGATACTATAAGGGTATTAAATATTGAATTTGTATCTTTAATTATGTAATTTATTACCTTTTTACCACAGCCTATTTTTTCCTTTGATATACGAATATTTAAACCCGATATATTTTTAATGGTTTTCACCCTGTTATTCTCAATAATTGCCTTTCCACAAATTCCAATTCTATGACCACCCTTAATTGTTATAAATCCATTTTTGATTTCTTCTTCAAGTGCATATATAGAATAGTCGGTTATTAAACGGAAACTGGTTTTTATATCTTCTGTATTAACCACAAATATATTATGTAAAACTTTTGTAGGCCATCCATTTTCCGTTAAAAAGTAATCCTCTCCATTGGAATATATAATTAATGGTTTATTAGCTCTTAATCTAAACTCTTCAACATCCTTTAGAAAGCTATTTGGCATATTACTAAACAAGTTTCTTAGCCTTCTTGGTAATATTTCTAGAATTTCCTTGTGATTTACATCTATGGTTTTTTTTCCGTTATTTCTTATAACAATATCTTTTTTATTCTTTAGTTCCTCCATAACATGTCCCTCCTTTTTATTTAATAATATTTTTATATTTGGAATTTATGCTTGTTTTTTTAACAAAAAAAAATAAAAACTCGATGCATTTTGCATCGAGTTTTGGTAACACCGTTTATTAAATTTTATTTAATGATCACAGCAGCAATCACATTCATCTTCATCAGTTATATGTAATGTTTCATTACATTCAGGACAAGTTACTTCTATTTCACCATTTTCATCTTCATCAAGCAACTCTTCATCTACATAGATTATTTCACCACATGCTGGGCATCTAACTTCATCAAAATCAACATATTCTTCTTCATCGTCTTCAAACTCATCGAAATCTTCATAAAAATCGTCTTCTAGATCGGTTAAATCTTCATCTATTGCATCTACATATTCATTAACTTCTGCCAAATTATCATCTAATTCATCAATTGAATCTGCAAAATCTTCAAGTACATCAATAATATGAAGCATTAGCTTGCCTTCCTTAGTATTAGCATCTAGTTCCATTCCATCAGCCAAACCTTTAAGATATGAAACTCTTTCATTTAGATAACTCATAGTAAAGCCTCCTTTATTTTTAATATATTTGTATTATTACCTTTATGCCCTTGATAAATACTCTCCTGTTCTTGTATCAATTTTTATTTTATCACCTTCATTAATAAATAAAGGCACCTGAACTTCTGCTCCAGTTTCAACCTTAGAACGTTTTGTAACATTAGTTGCCGTATCACCCTTTACACTTGGCTCAGTTTCAACAACAACTAGTTCAACAAAATTAGGTGGGGCAACGTCAAAACACTTGCCTTTATAGAATTTCAAAGTAGCATTGTCATTTTCTTTTATATATTTTATTGCATCTTCCACCTCTGCTTCAGTTAGGGGCATCTGTTCATAAGTTTCATTATCCATAAAATAGTATAATTCTCCATCATTATATAAATACTGCATTTCCTTAGTTTCAATATGGGCTCTAGGAAATTTGTCATTTGGATTAAAGGCTTCCTCCCTTGTTGCTCCTGTAACTATATTTTTATACTTAGTTCTAACAAAGGCTGCACCTTTCCCTGGCTTAACGTGTTGAAAATCAATTACCACATAAGGCTGACCATTAATTTCAAATGTCATACCCTTTCTAAAATCTCCTGCTGAAATCATTTTTACATCCCTCCATATTATTTAGTTTTATTAATTGAGCAAATTGCATAATTACCTTCTGTAAAAACTATCTACTACACATAGTTTAAAAATCTCCAAAGGCATACCATATATATTATGCAACTTAGCCAAGTTAGAATTATGCAATTTCTTCAATTATAACTCAATCAAATGTTTTGGTGATTTAGATAAGACTTTGCATCCCTCTTCAGTAACTACTACTAAATCTTCAATCCTAACTCCACCAAAATCAGGCAAATATATACCTGGTTCATCAGTAACTACCATATTTCTACATAAAGTCTCTTTACCTAATGGAGATAATCTTGGCTCTTCATGGACTTCTAATCCTACACCATGACCCAATCCATGGCCAAAGTAATCTCCATAACCTTTTTCCTTAATTATATCCCGAGCAATCTTATCAACATTATATCCTGTAACCCCAGGTTTTATATGCTTTAAAGCCTCTTTTTGAGCCTCTAAAACCGTATTATATATATCCTTTTGTTTATCAGTTGCACTACCTACTACAACTGTTCTAGTCATATCTGAACAATATCCATTATACACACATCCAAAATCCAGGGTTACAAAATCTCCATCTTCTATTACCTTATGGGATGCAACACCATGGGGTAATGAAGAACGTTTACCAGAAGCAACTATACTCTCAAATGACGTACCTGAGGCTCCCTTTTTCTTCATAAAATGTTCTAATTCTAAGGCCACTTCCCATTCAGTAATTCCAGGCTTTATTACACTACATATGTACTCAAATGCTTTGTCTGCTATCTGGGCAGCTTTTTCTATCTCTTTTATTTCATCTTCATCTTTTATAGTTCTAAGTCTATTTAACATGTCCTTTAATGGATACAATTCAATATTATTTAATTTCTCATTAAAATCATTATACTGGCTAACTGTTACAAATTTATCTTCAAACCCTAATTTTTTTAAATTAAGTTCATTTAATATATCATATATAGTCTTCTTATCAGTATGTTTAATTATCTCAAAGCCTTGACACTGATTAGAAGCTTGCTGTACATATCTAAAATCCGTAACAAAAAGCTCTTTATCTTCAGTAATAATTACATACCCTGATGTCCCAGTAAATCCAGATAGATACCTTCTATTTTCAGGCTTAAATACTATGGCAGAATCTAAATTTTTCTCCTTTAGGTATTCTTTGAATCTTTTAACCCTTTTATTCACTTGTACCTCCCCCATTATAATATAATAATGTTAAACTACTGTAAATACAGCGAAACAATTTAATATATAAGGCTTTTCCACTTCCTACTAAATAATAATACCATAAAAAAAGCTCTTTGAACATCTATTCTATAGTTTATTATGCACAAAAGATTTGAATTATAAACAGTTACAGCTAGAATAAGCACCTTGTTTACTAAGGTGCTCATTTTAACCCTGAAGTTTTACTTTGATTAATTAATGTCTTGGATTTTTTGAAACTATGTCTATAGCGTCAATCAATGCTTTCATCACATCAGTTTCAAACTGTCCACTCATTTCTTCAACCTTTGAGTAAAGCTCTCCCTTCTCGGTAACAACATAATGGGGTTTTAGATTATTAAGAGCAATCGCCTTCATATCTAATTTGCATTTTTTACAGGTACATACATCATCAAAGGCCCTAAGCAAATTAGGGAGAACATGATCTACTGCTATTTCCATATAATTTTTTAAAAGCATAGAGTACCTCCTTAATTTTTATTAAAATGCCAATAAATAATTAACTTAATACAAAAGTTTTCAATAAATTGAGATAACTATATAATTCTAACTTATGAAAATTTCATGATACATATCTTTATCAACTCCTCTACATATATTATAACTGTAATTGTAGATATGGATAAATATATTCCATTGCAAATCACTAAATTTACCTGCTATGCTATAAAAATAGACAAGTTGAATTTTAAGATTATTTATCTTTAATAATGTACTCATATTCTTTGTTTTTTTGAATATATATTAAAACTATACTATACTGGAAAGGATGATTTTATTGTTGGGATGCAATTTCATAAATGAATGCTCTTATATTAATAATACTATAAAAAATGAAAAGGGATATAAAGATGTATTTAAGTCAAATTTCTGTATGTATTATTACAGAAAATGTTCTATTTGGATAATTGCAAATAACATTGGAATAGAAAATACTCCTAAAAACCTTCTGCCTTTTCAACATCTTTTATTTCATGACAGAAGTAAATAATATTTAAAATCTCGAATAAAGCCCTAGCAATTATATGCTAGAGCCTTATTTGAACTTTGAAATTTTATTTTTTTGTCCTATTATCCCAAAATGCATATGAACCATTTTGATAATTACCCTTCTGTCTGCTGTCTAGATGAAAAAATGTATCATAAAAGCCTATTCCTCCACCTAATCCGTCTTCTTCACATAATCGTATCCATTTATTTTTCACATTATTTAAGAAGCCTTCTTGCCTTTGTATTGAAAATTTATAAAATTCATCTGGCAATATTATATCGCTTGCAATACCAAGCTTGTGCATGCTATTTGGACTACCGCCTATTCTTTTATTATATTCTTCAGTTCTGTATCCTGAAGTAACCACCATTGGTCTATTATACCATTCTCTAAATCTCTGTAATCTTTGAATATGATCTATTACTGAACTATTTAATAATACTTCTCCATTATCCTTACATTTGAACTCGGAAATATTGAAATTTTTTACAATTTGTCCATCAAAAACTTGTATATTGAGCATCCTTTTTCACCCCTTATTATAATACTCATAAATATTACTTTCGACACTTTTAAAAGTCAAAAACAGATCCAAAATACCTTTCTTTTTTAACAATAATAGACAAATAACGATAATAATCAATATCATTTTTCTACATATTGCATCCTGTTATATAATTCCAGTAGTACAACAGGTTAAATCAGTTTTGTTTAACAAATACTAAAGAAAAATATTATTATAAAGGGGTATGTAAAATGAAAAATCATAATGAATTAAGAAATCTAATTATTAAAATTGATGAAACTAAAGCTAAACTATATGAGTTAATACAAAAAAAACAATGGGATTTACTGGACTCAGAAGTAATTAAATTAAGCCAATTACTTGATGAGCTGCTTTCTGAATACTATCATATAAAAAAATAACAATTAGCTAAATAGGATTTAACCTGTTGTACCTTTTTAAAAACATATGAATTTTAAAATATCAGGATAAAAAAATATCAGGGGTTCTATTTTATATTTTCTATCGGCTCTATATTTATTCCAATTAATTATATCTTTATACTGATTAACTGGCCCTGCATCAATTTTAATGGCCTTTATTATTCCCCAGTCTACTTCTTTTCCTAAGCAATTTGCAATAAAATCTATAGGTACAAATATATGTCCTCCTAAAACAATTGTAGATTGCTTCATTTCTATTTTCTCATTGTTTTTAGTAACTACTTTATCATTAATAGGTATTTCAATATTTGTATTATTGCCATATAATGTGACCCTTTTATTAGTATCATTCCAGCTTAATCTTAAATTGAATTCATTTGCTATTTCCTTTACGGAAACCATCGATTTTCCCTTATATATAATGGGCTTAATTTCTCTAAAATTCATTTGTTTTTTATCAATAAATACTTTAATTGATTTCTCTATAAATGAAATCTTATTTTCTTTAAAAATATTATTAATATTATCTAAAGAAGTGTATATTTCATCATAAGCCATAAATGTATCTCTATTTAACTTAACTTTCATATTATTTATTTTAATTATCGGATGAATATTAATTTTTTTAATTATCCTTCTTTTTTTAAGTTCTTCCTTTGCTCTAAGATCATATGAATTCTCCAATAATTTTTTTGTGTCTCTGTACCTTTGGTTAGGTGAATCCTTTAATGTTACACAATAATAATTATGCCCATTGTATTTACTTAAAGTTACAAGATTATGTCGAGAAGCTGATGTATATCCTGTTTTTCCTCCTATTATTCCTTTTAGTACAAAATCATAATCCTTTCTTAAAAATAAATTTGTTGTTTTCCAATCTTTTTCCTTTGTTTCTCCATTTCTATTTTTAAATACCGCTTTATAATAGGGGGTTTTAATTATTTTTATAAATTCAGGATATTTTGAAGCTTCTATAGTTATAAGTGCTAGATCCCGAGGCGTTGTATATTGATTTGAGTCATGATAACCGTGGGAATTGACAAAATTAGTATCTAATGCACCTATTTCCTTCGCCTTTTTGTTCATCATATCTGCAAAATTTGCTTCTGATTTTCCTATATGTTCTGCAATAGCTAGTGCACAATCATTACCAGAATACAGGAGCATTCCATAGAGCAATTGCTCCAGTGTTAGTCTATCTCCTGGCATAATATGAGCTTTTCTGCTGTCTGCTGGAAGCTTAGTTACATTACTTGATACTGTAATTTCATCTTGCAGATTTCCCTTTTCCAAAGCTAATAATGCGGTCATAATTTTTACTGTACTTGCAGGATATAATTTAGAATAACCGTTTTTTTCAAACATAATATTATCTATGGTATCTTCTATTACTATTGCTCCTTCAGCAAATACATCATCATGAAAAGTGATTAATTCTCCTTTTATATCTAATTTACTATCAGATACAACTACATTATTCCCCTTTTCCAAATCATGTTGACTAAAATCTATAATATCTATTGTATTTGATTTTTTGTCCCAAATAACATTTTTATTAAGCTTATTAGATATTTCTATTAATGAAAAATATAAATTATTATTATAGGAAATTGCAGTTACATTAGATATGGCTTTGCCACTAGCATCTTCAATTACGAGATTTTCAAATGTCCCTTCTAGTACATTCATACTACTTTCATTTGCATATGCAGTAACATTAAAAATTAATATGAAACATACTATACTACTAAAGAAATTTTTTTTCATAGGCTATGTCACTCCATTCTATTATTTTATTTAAAATAAATTCATGTATTAGTTATTATTAATTCTAAATAAAAATAGTAAATCCTTTTTCTTTATAATTCACATGAGGAAATTGCATAATTCTAACTTGGCTAAGTTACATAATATATGTGGTATGCCTTTGCAGATTTTAAAACTATATATAGTAGATAGTTTTTGCTAAAGGTAATTATGCAATTTGCTCACATAATAAAATTTTATTTATACATGTATAAATAATCATTGGTTTCTACAAGCTTTAGGCATGTGTTTTTAAATCAAAAAAATCAAAAGAAACCCTAAAACATATAAGGGTTTCTTATAGTAGTCTATATATTAAAATATGTAATATCTAATTTATATTCTAATTATAGCTTTACTACATTAGCAGCTTGAGGTCCTTTTTCTCCTTGAACAACTTCAAATTCAACCTCTTGCTCTTCTTCTAAAGATTTAAATCCAGATCCTTCTATAGAAGAATAATGTACAAACACATCGTTTCCGTCTTCTCCTGTGATGAATCCATAACCTTTTTCACCATTAAACCATTTTACTTTACCTTTCATTTAACCAATCCTCCAAAATTTTACTTATAGTAACTTTTTATCCCAATTTGGAACTTACCTTACTATTCTCAAAGATTATCATGTTTTTCCATCAATGTCAAGTAAAAGAAGCATAGTAGAAATTAATTTCTTTAAAATAGCAATTATTACTGAAAAAACTATAATTCCTATTATGGTTTTTGAATTGTTCACAATTCGTTCATATTTTATACACATTCTATTGATATTATATACTTGTAAATGTACAAAGGTGTTCTCCTTTTATATATAGGGCTTTTGCTTTATGCAGAAGCCTGTTGTGATTTATACAGAAATTTTTCCATTTGATAAAATTGTATAATTACCAATTGTAAAAACTAACTATTCTATTATACAATTGTCCCAAATTTAAATTTGTTAATATATAACAGGGAAAGACGATGTCCGCCCCTTTTCATTAGTTATCAGGGATACAATAACAATTAAAATGAGACAAGCAAGAGAACCAACAATAGATTCACTTAGATTAAAGGGCTTCCCTAAAATATTCCACGATACACTACATAAAAATCCAGCTATAACTCCAGAACAAATACCTGCTGTTGTTGCTTTTTTCCAGTAAAGTGCTACAAAGGCAGGGATACCTATTGATGCGGCATAAAAAGTCCATGCAAACATAAGTACATTATAAACGCCCTTTATATATAAAGAAATTACAAGGGCACATATGCCTGCAAAAACTGTAAATAATTTAGAATAAAATAGCTCTTTACGGTCTGCCAATTTGCCTGTAAGAGGCTTTATAATATCAGCTACAATCGTCTGTGTGGCTATCAATAGATATGTATCTGCAGTAGACATAATAACTGATATCAAACCTGCAACTGCAACCCCCATAAGCCCCTTTGGCAATAAACCTACAACCAACACAGGAATTACAGAATCTGCAGTTCCATATTTTTGTACTATATCTGGATATAGTACAAGGGCACTTAATGACAGTAGAAGAGTTATTAATATTGTACAAGCATAAATAGTGTTACCAAGGAAAATACCTTTTGTTGCAGCTTGAGGGCTTTTAGCAGAGAAGGCTCTCTGCCACATTTCAGCACCTGCAAATGTAAATATTAATGATGTAAATATCCAATTAAGAATGTCAGAACTAACATTGAATTCAAGAATTTCTGGAGGCACACTGGAAAGTATCGATGAAAGCCCTCCAGCTGTAGAGACACACTTTATAGGTAATAATAAATATATCAAAAGGATAATTACTACAAATTGGATTACATCAGTATATACAACTCCATACAATCCCGAAACAGAAGTATAGGCCACAATAATTATTAGAGCTATCCATGCTCCAGCTTCAAAGGAAATCCCCCCTATTATTTTTAAAACAGTGGCAAATGCTGCAATCTGACTGGCAACCGTTGCCATCATAGTAAAAGCAATAAACCCAGCCACTAAAAGTCTTGTTTTTTTGCCAAACCTATATTCCATAAGATCAGGAATTGATTTTATTTTGTTTAATTCTCCTATTCGCTGAATTCTGCCAGCCATATATGTAAAAACATACATTCCTAGAAGATATGGCAGGCCTAATAATACACCGACAACTCCTTGTGAATATATGATCCCACTTCTTCCAATCATGGCTGAGCCCCCTAAAATGGATGCACAAACAGTGGCAGCAATTACAAACATGTTCAGACTCCGAGATGCTATATAATAGTCTTCAGTATTGTTAACCTTGCTTCGCCCCCATAAACCAACACCTGTTACTATAAGTATATAAACAATTATGACTGCCATATCGACACTACTAATCCCCACATTAATTTCTCCTTTCCACCTATTTAGTCCCAGAATATTGTAAAGAAGTGATGTTTAAAACTAAAAAATAAATTAAAATTATAATTTACACTTTAATTATTTTAAAGAAATTGCATAATTCAAATTTAAAACATTGCATAATATATCTAATATACCTGTGAAGATTTCAAAAAATATACAAAAAGAAGTTTTAAAATATGGTAATTATGCAATTCCCTCACTTTATATTAGCTTATTACAGGATCAAATTGATCAATATTAATTAAATTTCCATCCTCATCATATTCTGCTTTAGGCAAATACTTACCAGTATACCCCCAAAGAACTGTAAAGAAAAGTGATCCCCAACAACCGAAGACAAATGGCAAATATGACCATGGCGCTACTCCAAGTGATGAAATTACTAAAAGAGCACCACCACTCCAAGGGCAAATAGCTCCAAAATATGCACTGCCTTCAGTTATTGTTCTGGAAAGATTAATTATATCAAGCCCTTTATTTTTATAAGCCTTTTCATACATTCTACCGTTTAGAATAATAGATACATAAACACTTGAACTTAAAAATACAGTGGCTATTGATGTAATGAGAGAACATAATATAAGAGAACCAGTACTCTTAATGAGTTTTAACAATTTTTCCATGATGGCATCAAGTACACCAATTTTTTCTATAAGTCCTGCAAAGGTAAAGGCTGCAAACAATAGCATAACAAGACCTGCTATCGACATTGCACCTCCCCTAGATAGTAGAGAATCAATAACCTGAATTCCAGTCTCTGAAACATAGCCATTCCAAACTATACCTGTAAGCTGCGCAAATGTTTTTCCTTGGAATATCATTGCTTCTACCATGCCTATACCAACCCCTATTGAAAGTATAGGAAGTATAGAAAATTTTAAGGCAGCCATTACGAATACAAAAATAACTGGAATCAGTAATAAAATATTAAAATTGAAATTTGATGAAAGACCATTCATTAATTCAACAACAGCCCTTGTATCAGCACTATTATTTGTTGAAGTTATGAGTCCCATTACTAGAAATCCAATACCTGCAAGTATTGAACCAAAGCCTGATGTAGGAATCATACTAGTAAATAATTTTATAATATTTTGCCCTGTAGATGCAGCAGAAAGATTGGGAGTATCAGAAAGGGGAGACCATTTATCACCTAAGAAGCATCCAGATACTATAGCTCCTGCGGCAATTTGTAAGGGAATGCCCAAACCTGTAGATATACCTCCAAGAGCAAGACCTAGTGATGTAACAATAGCCCAGCTAGATCCAGTAACCATAGCTGCAATTGCTGTCAATAGAAAAGCTGCAAATAAGAATATAGACGGATGAATAATCTTTAAACCAAGGTAAATCATGTATGGAATTGTACCACTTGCTATCCATGATGCACTAACAAAACCAACTAGCATAAGAAAATATAAAGCAGGCATTGCTGTTTTAACAACATTTAATACACTTGCAAACATATCATCCCATTTAAATCCCATTAGTATACCATAAACCCCACATACTATAGCACAGTATAAAACACCCATGGCTGTTGGAGCTTTAGCAATAAGTGCAGTCCAAATCATTATAGCAACAATAATAAGTAGTAATACCATAGCTTCAGTGAAAGTAACTTTTCTTGGTATACTCGAAGTTTCTGATTTGTTTTTATTTTTAAACATACAGTTATTCTCCTTTTTAGTTTTAATCATTTTTACTGCAGTCATGTAACTGAGAAACTAAAGCGACGAAGCAGATTTTCAGTGGCTATTAAAATATAGTACACACTTAATAGAGGCTAGGAATAATTTCACTAGCCCCCACTATCTTAATTATCTAAAAATCTTTTTCCATAAGAGGCAAGATAATACCAATATTTTTTTCTACAGCCCTTTCATATATGTACTGTCCTAAAGATATATCTTCAGCCGCAATGCCAACATTAAAGGCTAAAATAGTTTCCTTATCATTTTCTCTACCGATTTTTCCATCGACTAATTCCCCAAGCTCACAGTAAAATGATGGTAGACCACCAGCAAATGCACCGGTTGTTGCATAAGATGATGTTTGATTAATGTCATCGGTAATAACCTTATCACATCCATGTATAATCTCCTCAGGCCATGCACGACCTGCCTCAAGACCGGCTCCAAGCATTCCAGGCTTTAATGCATCGGCTGGAATAATAGGTTTATGTAATTTTTGTGTACAAGTAACAATAATATCTACCCCTTCTACTGCTTCAGATATAGACATAAATTTTTTCACCTTGACATTAGATTTTTCTGGCATTCTCTCCACATAATCATCAAGCACATCTTCCTTAATATCGCATATATGACATTCTTCCAGTGAGGGCAATACATGCTTAATAGCAAGTAAATGCATTTTGCCTTGTACACCTGCACCTATTATAGCAATTTTCTTGGAATTTTTTTTAGAGCAATATTTTACTGTTACTGCTGTAGCAGCAGCAGTTCTAACAGCAGTAATCCAGCGACAATCCATAACAGCCGTTGGCACACCTGTTTCTGGGCAATTCATTATTTGAACACCTAATATTTGTGGTAAATCATACTTGTAATTTCCTGGATATCCACTTACCCATTTGATTCCACATGCATCCATATCCTTTAAAAATACAGGCATTTCATGAATAAAAGCGTCTTGTCGGGTATGAATACCCCGCTTAGGAGGATTTTCAATAGTTCTATTAGCTTGTTCACTAAGGGCCATTTCTACCCTCTTAATGATTTCCTCCCAGCCAATGTTTAAAGATAAGATGTCCTCTTGTGATAGATAAAGCAGTTCTACTTTTTTCATAGTTTTACCTCCAATAGATTAATATTTTTATGCATAATGCAAAAAAGTATTGATATATATGAAGGCATAATATATAATAAAAAGATGAATCACCGAAGATGATCTTTTTCTGTATGTCTGCCGCCAAGCTAAATACAGATTAAGGTCATTTTCTTTTTATTACAATACTATACCATTCAAACTTAACTGATCTAATGTTATTTGATTATGTCTTTCAATGGCCTTAGCACTATCTTCAATATCTCTTGCTTTTAATGCATTTAGAATTTCCCTGTGTTCTTTTAAAGCATTTGATTCATCTGTTGATGTAAACATAAAATTGTCGTAAAAGATAAGATATACATTGCTTTTTTGAATCAGCTCATAAATATATTTTTCATAAACCATATTCTTTGAAGCTGATGCAATTATCATATGAATTTCATCATTTATTTTTATAAATCTATATAAATCATTACGTTTATGCACCTCAATTTCCTGATATTCAAGTTCCTCTAACCTTTCTAATTGTTCATCTGTAATATTGACACAAGCCAATTTTATCGCAGCTGATTCAAGGAGTTTCTTACACTCATACACAGCTTTTATTTCTTCAAGAGTAGGGTTTGATATAAAAGCTCCGTGATTAGGAATAATAGTAACAATTCCTTCATAATTCAATCTCTTGATCGCTGCCCTAATAGGAGTTCTACTTATACCAGTGCTCTCCGCCAATTTAGATTCAACTATAGGAGAATTTGGAAACAGTTTTTTTCTAACAATCTTATCCTTTATTAATTTATAAATATAATCTTCAGGTCTTATTTGTTCTTCACTCATTAAATCACATCCTATATATAAAATCTCACTTTGAAAAATTTTTATAACTATAGTTAATTGAGAAATTTTCGTAATTTCCCATTGTAAAAGCTACATACCACATGCAATTTTAAAACCTCTAAAAAACTACCATATGTACTATTCAATTATCTTAATCAGAAATATATTATTTTTTTAAATTTGTTTTTCTTTTGGTAATATTCTAAAAATTATTACTATTGATACAATTATAGCATATGTATACAATATTGTATATAGTATTGTATTATATATTTAAAACATTTTAACTATATAATCAAAACTATAAGGTATTGCTTTATTCTCTATAGATGTCTCCTTACAAAACTTTAGAAAAAACTAGACAATGAGACTCCCTGCAAAAACATAAAAAGAGATTCAAATAAAATATAATTATTTAAATCTCTTTAAATCATTTAAAAATCACTAATTTTGCTTTCTATGAATTTGAAAGCTCCCAAAACCTCTTTATCAATATCTCTCCAGTAGAATTTTCTTTAATTGACCTGTGTATTGCATCTATATCATATTCTCTATCCTTTTTTTCTTTAAGACCTTCGACAACTTCATGCATAATATCTCCGGTAAATTCTGGATGAAACTGTACTCCCCAAATTTTATCATCAACAACAAAGGCATGATGACTTTCGAAATCATTCCCGGCTAAGAGCTTTGCTTTTTGCGGAAGAGTAACAACAGTCTGTGAATGAACAACATGGGCCAAAAACTCATCTTCTAAAACACCCATCAAAGGATCCTTCTTGCCATTCTCAGTAAGCTTTATATTAACAGTACCTACTTCCATTCCCTCTGGATGATAATCCACCACTCCTCCCATAGCATGGGCAAGCAGCTGATGACCATAACAAACACCTAAAATTGGTATGGGCTTATCAAATACACCTTGAAGCCAATTTGTCAGGTTAATACTCCATTGATTATTCTCCGTAACATTGGATATAGAGCCAGTTAAAATAATGGCCTTAATACATTCAATATCAGGGAATGGTTCCTGAAGATAGGCACCGCAAATTAAAACCTCATCCTTCCTAAGTCCTAAGCCCTTAAGAAAATAATCTTCAAAATCACCATATTTTTCTATAATTCCAGGGTTAAAGCTTCCATTTTTAATAATAAGAAGTTTTTTCATTTTTACACCTCCAAACTTAAAAAAGTATAAGAGACACAATTAATATAGTAGCATTAGAAATCATATGAAGTAAAATACTATGTTCTATGTCTTTTTTGTACATAATGTATCCGAATATTAATCCTACAGGAAGTATCTGAATATACTTAACCCAATAATTAACCATTACACTTGAGTGCAAAAACACCCACATTAACGTAGGAATTAAAATCGCAAAGAATATTGATATTTTATTTTTTTTACCGAACCATTGTAAAAATACATTTATTGTCATAAAACGAAAAGTTAATTCCTCTGTTATTGGGGCTAAAAAAACTACAGCAATTATAGTGTTTATTATATCCAATATATATTCTATAGAAGATATATTGGATATATCATTAATTAAATTTGGATTTATTCTAGGCTTCCAGATAGAGAATATTAAAAACGACCAAATAATAAATATTAAATTAATTTTTATAATTAATCTCCAATCTATATTTTTCCAACTGAAAGATCCTTTAAGTATACTACTTCCAATTAAATTTTTTCTCTCGGATAATACTTGCCCGATTCTCAATTGTCCTTTATAAACAGCATATGCTAGAAATAATCCAATAAATTCCCCAATAGCAAAGCCTTCTATTTTATCAGTAATTTCAAATAGAATTAAATTTATTGTCTTTAGCAATATAACTATTCTAGCTATTTGTCTTGATTTATTTATATACAATTCTGATTCTATCTTAGTTTTATCGAAATAAATTAAGGTTAAAAATAGTATAATAACAGCTATTACTATAACCAATACCCCCAAAATATCTCCCCCTTAAAATTTTACACCCTTTTACTCTAAAGCTATCTCTATAGCTTTTTTAACATGGAGCATTGTGGTATCAAAAACAGGTATGGAACTATCCTTTTCTTTAATTAAAAGAGGTATTTCTGTACATCCTAAAATTACTCCTTCAGCCCCCCGATTTTGCAAATTATTTATTATAGCTTTAAATTTTTCCCTTGATTCATTTTTGATATTACCTAATATAAGTTCTTTATATATAATTTTATGAATAACTTCTCTTTCAATCTCTTCTGGTATAATTACATCAATATCATGCTTTGTTTTTAATCTTTTCTTATAAAAATCTTCCTCCATTGTGAATTTAGTCCCCAAAAGCCCCACCTTATTTATTCTTCTTTTTCTAATTTCTTCAGCAGCAGCATCTGCAATATGTAATAAGGGAACTTTTATATTTTGTTCTATTTCTTCAGCCATTTTATGCATAGTATTAGTACATATTAATATTAGCTCAGCCCCTAATTTTTCTAGTTTTTTTGCAATATTAATCATTTTAATAGTTAACTGATCCCACTGACCCTCATGTTGTAACTTTTCAAACTCTTCAAAATCAACTGAATACATTATGCTTTCACATGAATGGGATCCTCCTAATCTTTTTTTAACCAACTCATTAGAAATTCGATAATACTCAAGGGACGATTCCCAGCTCATGCCCCCTATTAATCCTATAGTTTTCATTTTACTATCCCCCTAAATTTATTTTCAAATTTATTGCCACTATAAATGTTATTGGTTCTATATCAATTGGGGAAATTGCATAATTCTATCTTGGCTAAATTGCATAATATATGTGGTATATCTTTGCAGATTTTAAAGATATATAGTAGATAGTTTTTGCTGAAGGTAATTATGCAATTTCCTCAATTATAAAACTAGCAAAAATATTTTATTTCATTTCTATCATACCATATTTTTCCCATTATATAATTATATTGTATATTCTTCTATTTTTTATATCTTAGATGATTATTCTTTTTGTCATATTTACTCAATTATCATTTTATTCTTTCCAATACCTGGAACCATCTCTTGTTCTTCTAATAAATTTATATTCCACAAGCTCACGGCGCAGAATAAAATAGTCATTAAAAGTATGCCAATCCTTTATAATACTATTTACTTCTTTTTCGGTATAATCTTTATCATTCACAAACTTATTAGCAAGGTAACTTAAAACTAAATATCTTAGCTTCTTTTTTGATGGTAACTGTTTAATCTTACCATGAGTATCTAAAAATCTAGCAATACTTTCCCTAGAATCTTTATTAAATAAGAAATCATCCTTGTTTATATCGTCAAAATTTCTACACATATCCAATCTCCTCCTAATCAGTATAACTTGTGGGAGCCAAGCTTTTCGAGCCAAATCTCTTCAAGAACTTTTATATCCTCTTTAAATTCTTTTGGTGTTTGTGTGTCCTTTTTTTCAAGTTTTTCTAATATTTCAAAGGTAAATGCTTCTCCCCCAAGCTTCTTCCAATCACTTTGAAGCTTCATATATACACATGATCCTGTCTTTTGGGAAAATTCAAACCTATTCTTACAGCCATATAAATCAGTTGATGTTAATATAAGCATTTTTCCATTTATAATATTTTTTATTATAAATACACCACCAACAATCTTTCGCTCCTTATATGCCACAATCTTTTCTTTCCTATCTTTTTTTTCCATTTAATATCACTCATTTCCTTTAATTAAATTTGCTATTCTCAATATCTATTAATTGGTTTTTCTTTCTCTACTTTTTTGAACATTAGCACGGTTTCTACATGATAAACTACAATATTTAGTTCTAATATTATTAGCAATAAAAACTTTAGCACAGTGCTTACATCTATTAATTACTATAGATTCATCTGTAACTGCAAATGCATATACAGTTTCAACTGCCGTTTTAAGAGAATCAAACTGCCATGCAATAATTGTTTTATCTAATTGATTTATTGTAAAACCAATCTTTTGAGGATGAAATTTACCAGCCATAATTGTAACATCTCCAGTTAGATTACCACCTGTTTTTTTATATATCAAAAGTTGGTTAAAATGCAATGCCATCATTTTGGCAAAATCTATGATCCAGTTAATTTTTTCAGAGTAAAATTTTGAAAACACAAGGTCTAATACAACTGGACGCTTTCCATAAAACTTAGGTGAATCTTCTCTCTTAACAATATCTACACAGTTTTTATATTTTCTAATTATAATATCATCTTCCTGAGCAAAGGGTATAAACTGACTTATATACTCTCTTTCATTCATTATTTTTTCCTTTGTAATATGGTTATTATCAATCAATAAAACTTTTTCATCTCCTATAATATTTCTATTATATACACTTGCACCAATCAATCCTAATAATCCATACTTCTTTGCAAATACCAAAAGTTCACTATTAATTTTTTCTTTCTTCTTTTCAGTCATCTCTTTTTCCAGTCTTAATGCTTCATCTCCTATACTTATTAAATCTATAATTAAATCTTCTGCCACATTAAAGGGATTATACATACTAAAGCTAGCTTCCTCGGAAGGTGTTATATAATCTTCTCCTGCTGAAGTTACTTTAATATCATAGTCACTATACTTAATCCAATCAGTGGCAAAACTGCCTATTAAGGTTATTTTTCCGTTAATAAGAATTCCTCCTTTTATTTCATTATTTTAGTTGTAATAGTTGTAATATAATATACTATTACATTATGTGATTTTATTGTATTCCTAAGTAATTATTTTGTCAACTGTCTTCAATAAATTTTCAAAAAAATAAACACCTATAAAAATTTATTTTTTATAGATGTTCAAATTATTTGATAAATTTGCATAATTATCTTTTGTAAAAACTCCATACCATATCTAGTTTTAAAGTCTCTAAAGGACTACTATATATATTATGCAATTATTTCATCTTTTTATGTATTATAAAACTAACCTATTCAAATATTTCATTAAGTTAACCAGTTCAGGTTTTCCTAATAGAGATTTGTATCTAAACATTACATATCCTTTTACATTATTTGTTCTACGATTAAGATCTACTTGATCTTTAATTTGATTAATTCCATACCAAGGACTATTGGGATCAGGATTACCTGCTCGATAAGCAGCTTGTCCAACATACAGGTCTACATCAGTATCTGCCACAACATCAGCCCACCAATTCAATAATTTTTCATAATCAGCTATCTCATAACCAATATTCCAGTATATTTGAGGTATAATATAATCTAGATATCCTGCTTTAACCCATCCCCTTGTATCGGCATACATGGTATAATAAGCTTCTTTTCCCTTTGTATCAGAGCCCAGGGGATTAGAGCTTTTGTTAGCCCATATTGCAAAGGGACTTACTCCAAAGGATAGGTTCTCATCTTTTGCTTTTATTAGGTGATACATCTTTTCTATTAGACTATTTATATTACTACGTCTCCAATCACCTATATTGTCATACTTGCTGCCGTATTTAGCATATGTATCATGATCATTGAAATTTGTTCCTGGATAAAAATAATCATCCAAGTGAATTCCATCAACATTATAGTTTTCAATAATTTCAGAAACACCCTCTAAAATCATTTGTTCAACCTCAGGGATTCCTGGGTTAAAGTAATGCTTAGTATTATCACCACTCCCATGGGCCACAACCCATTCTGGATGAAGAAGGGCTGGATGATTAGGAGCTAATTCATCTAAATCACTTTTTTGCATGGTAATTCGATATGGATTAATCCATGCATGAACCTCAATATTTCTTTCATGTCCCTGTTTGACAATAAACTCCAATGGATCAAAATTATCTTGAGGCGAAATAGTCTGATCTCCAGTTAAGTATTTAGACCAGGGAAAAATTTTTGAAGAATAAAAAGCATCTGCTGCCGGTCGAACTTGAAAATAAATAGTGTTAAAACCCATTTCTTCAACATTGTCAATTATCTCAATCATTTCCTTTTTAAGAAGGCTAACATCTTTAATGGCTTCCTTTGAAGGATAGTCCAATCCATAAATTGTGGCCACCCAAATAGCTCGAAGTTCCTTTTTTTGACTATTATTATTTTGAATATTACCATCAGCTGAAATTTCATTATAACTCTCTTTCGCCATATCTGTTTTACCTACATTATTAAGGGCATATACTGGAACTATAAGCATAAAGATAATTGATAAAAAAATGATAGACTTTGCTGCAATACCTTTTAACATGATTCTACCCCCCTATGTTTTAAATTGGTTTTAAATATTAATAGAAACAAATAAGATTCATTAGCTTTTAAAACCTTCATTAGTCAATATTATTCAACATCCTTTTACATTTTTCCTTCTTTTTTATTTAAATATTAACATTTGTAATATTCTCTTAATAAAAGATATATTCCAGTAACCTACATAAAAAAACAAGGATAATTTTTTATATAAAATCACCCTTGTTTTTGATTGAGGAAATTGCATAATATATATGGTATTCCTTTGTAGATTTTAAAGCTGTATTAATAGTAGATAATTTTTGCTGAAGGTAATTATGCAATTTGCTTGATTAATAATAATTATAAATATCTCTATATAACTTTCCTTTAACAAATTGAAATTCTTTGTATTTAAGCTTCTTATTATGAGTCATTAATTGTAAAATAACCGGCTGCTTATTTTTTTCAAAAGCAGGTTGACAATAATCATACTCATTTAATTTAAATCCCAATTTATTATAAAAGCATATTCTTCTAAAAGTGATATTATCTGTTACCGGTTCAACCTCTAAAACCACTGGCTTATCAACTTTCTTTAAAAACCGTTTTAAATATTTACTTCCAAAACCCTTTCCTCTGGCTTTTGAACTAAATGCAAAATGCTCAATAAAAATAAAATCCGACAAATCCCAATATGCAAGAAAACCAATGACTTCATCTCTATTTAAATATGGTATTACAGTATATCTTCTGTTATTCATTATTTTTTTTTGTTGCTTAAGTGTTCTTCTTTCATTTTCTGGGAATGAATTTTGGTAGATTTCCCATAATTCTTCAGAGTGCTTATTTGGTATCATATATAAGTCCTTTCTTAAATTGTAAAGCAATTATATAGATTTCCCATAGTAAAACTTAATTTATACATATCAAAATATCCAGTGTTTCTAAGGAGTTTTGAGATGTATAAATTAACTGTTTTACCGGAATATCTATACTAAGTATTTTTTTATTAAAATTCTTATTTCACAGCTTTATTTCATAATCTTACATATATTATTTGAAAATTCCACTGGATCCTCCACTGGAAGTCCTTCAATAAGCAATGCCTGATTATATAATAAATTTGTATATAAACTTAGCTTGTCCTCATCCTGTTCATAAGCAGTTTTCAATGATTTAAACACCTCATGATTAACATTGATCTCCAATATTTTATCAGCTTGAATATTTTGGTCAGTAGGCATTGATTTGAGTATTTTTTCCATTTCAATAGATATTTCTCCATCGTTAGCCAAACATACAGGATGCTTCTTTAATCTTTTTGATACTCTAACATCCTTTACCTTATTTGATAGTATATTTTTCATTTTCTCAAATAGTACCTTATTTTCATTTTCCTTATCATCAGCCTTATTTTCATTTTCTTCAGGCTCAATACCTAAATCTCCACTTGACACAGATTTAAACTCTTTTTCCTTATAATTCATTAATATCTTTATAGCAAATTCATCAATATCATCGGTGAAGTATAAAATCTCATAACCTTTTTCTGATACAACTTCAATTTGAGGTAGTTTCTCAATTTTTTCGACTGATTCTCCTGATGCATAATAAATATATTTTTGCTTTTCAGGCATCCTTGAAACATATTCCTCTAAACTCACCATTTTTTTCTCTTTTGAAGAATAGAACATTAACAAATCCTTCAAGAAGTCTTTATTGCTGCCAAACTTATCATAAACTCCATATTTTAGCTGTCTTCCAAAGGTTTGATAAAACTTTTCGTAACTTTCTCTTTCATTTTTCATCATATTTTCTAATTCTTTTTTAATTTTATTCTTAATATTTTTTGCTATAAGCTTAAGTTGTCTGTCATGCTGCAGCATTTCTCTAGATATATTAAGGGATAAATCCTCTGAATCCACCATACCTTTAACAAAACTAAAGTAATCTGGAAGGAGATCCTGGCACTTATTCATTATAAGTACACCATTTGAGTATAACTCCAAACCCTTTTCGTATTCCTTAGTATAATAGTCAAAAGGCATATTTTCAGGGATAAATAATATAGCATTATATCTTACAAGTCCATCAGCGCTAATATGTATATGCTTAAGTGGCTTATCAAAACCATAGCGCTTCTCAGCATAAAAATTCTCATAATCTTCAGTTTTAAGTTCCATCTTATTTTTTCTCCAAATAGGAACCATACTATTTACTACTTTTTCTTCAGTAAACTCTTCATATTCGTCTTCAGTTCCTTCTTTAAGTCTACTTTCTGTAATATCCATTTTTATTGGATATCTAATAAAATCAGAATACTTTTTAATAATAGATTTTAATTTATATTGCTCTAAATACTCATCATAATTCTCATCTTCTGTATTCTCTTTAATTTTTAAAATAACATCTGTCCCGACTGAATCCTTTTCACATTCCTCAATAGTATAACCATCTGCCCCTTGTGATTCCCATTTGTATGCTTGGTCACTACCTAAAGCTTTACTTATAACAGTAACTACTTCAGCCACCATAAAGGCAGAATAAAATCCGACACCAAACTGTCCAATTATATCATACCCATCCTTCATTTCGTTTTCTTTCTTAAATGCTAAAGATCCACTTTCAGCAATTGTTCCAAGATTATTCTCAAGCTCTTCCTTTGTCATTCCTATACCAGTATCAGAAACCTTTAAAACCCTATTTTCCTTATCAGCAGTAACTTTTATATAATAATTCTCTTTATTAAAAGTTAAAGAATCATCAGTTAAATCCTTATAATATATCTTGTCAATTGCATCACTAGAATTAGATATTAATTCTCTTAAAAATATCTCCTTATGGGTATAAATGGAATTAATCATCATATCCAATAGTCTCTTAGACTCTGCTTTAAACTCCTTTTTAACCATTTAAATCTCTCCTTTTAATAACTAAATATATATTTATAATTATCATTAGCACTCTAATAATTAGAGTGCTAATGATAATTATTGTATAACATATTTTCAATCTTGTGTCAATATTTCAAAACAAAGTTTTATGTTCGAGTTTTAAATCTTGTTTTGCATTTTGGACATGTTATTACCAAATTTCCTGCATTTTTAGGTATTCGCAATTTGGATGGACACTGGGGACATTTTATAATTTTATAATCTAGCAAACTTTCGATCTTTGCCTTGTCAAGTCCTACTACAATTTCATCACCAATTAAAAAAGCCGGTACTCCCATTATATTTTTTTTCATCATTTCTTGTCTTGCCTTTGGATCTAATCCCAAATCCTTTTCTATGTATTTTATACCTTTGTTAGAAAGAAACTCTTTCGCAGTATTACAATGTGGTCATGTTTGACTTGTAAACATAATTATTTCCTTCATCTTTTATCCCTCCCAATTAATTAAGCAAATTCCATAATTATCATATACATTATGGAATCCTCCCAAATTTGAAATTATATAATTTTATTAATTATACGGAAAACATACTTATATCTATATAATCATTATACCAAAATACTCTATCATTGAAATCATAGATGTTTTAACTTAGATTATTTATTTCATTAATAATATATAAAAGCTAAATAGACATAAAAGCAGATCCTATGCATCCACATATTCCCATTGTTTAATAAAAGATGTCTTGCTAAATTTATTGAAGTATTAAAAAAATAGTGTAATTCATTTAAAATCCTATGTTTTAGCGGCTTCCACTGGATAAAAAAATATTTGTTAATTTTATAACTTTTGAAAAAATATAGAAAATTATAAAAATTCATGGTAATATATAGAATAAGCAATGACATTTATTGTTAATTCTATTGTTTAAAGGAGGGATTTATTGCATTTATTATCAATTTTATAATTTAAGGGCGATAATTTAAAGGAGGCGATTTGTTAATGGAAGGAAATCAAATTAAACAACGTGAAAATTGGGGATCGCGAATCGGTTTTCTTATGGCTGCTGCTGGTTCAGCCGTAGGCCTCGGTAATATTTGGAGGTTCCCCTACACTGCTGGTGAAAATGGCGGTGGTGCATTCGTAATAATCTACACAATTTTTGCTCTAATAATTGGGATTAGTATTATGCTTGCTGAGTTTACCGTAGGTAGAAGAACCAGTCTATCTGCTGTAGGGGCATACAAAAGCTACAGTAAAAAATGGACCTTTGCAGGAGCCCTTGGAGTTCTTAGTGCATTTTTTATAATGGGTTTTTATCCAGTAGTTGGTGGATGGTCATTAGCTTATGTATTTAAATCCTTCAGTGGCTTACTTGCTAATCCTGAAGCAATAGGAACCACCTTTGAAGCATTTATGTCAAATCCTATTCAACCTATAATATGGATGATTATATATTTGGCATTAAATGTAATCATAGTTGCTAAAGGTATTTCCGGCGGAATAGAAAAAGCAGGTAAAGTATTAATGCCTACTTTATTTGTTCTTCTCATATTTATATCAATTAGAAGTATATCCCTTCCTGGTGCAAGTGCAGGACTTGAATTCCTATTTAAACCCGACTGGTCAAAGGTAAATGGAGCAACTATTCTGGCCGCCTTGGGTCAAGCATTTTTCTCATTGAGTCTTGGTATGGGTTGTATGATTACCTATGGAAGTTATCTAAGTAAATCAGAAAATCTTCCAAGCAATGCTACTATTGTAACAATACTTGATACATGCATTGCTATTTTAGCTGGTATTGCTATATTCCCTGGTGTTTTTGCATTTGGATTGGAGCCTACCGCAGGACCTGGCCTTGTTTTTGTAGTTGTACCATCAGTTTTTGCTGAATTAGGAGGTGCCGGTGTTCTTTTCTCCGTTGTTTTCTTTATAGCCTTTACCGTTGCGGCCCTTACTTCTTCAGTATCATTGCTAGAAGTTGTTACTTCTTATCTAATTGACCAGAAAAATGTTCCAAGGAAAACAGGAGTTACATCTGCTTCTATCATCATGATTGCTACTAGTATTTTATCTTCATTATCCCTTGGTGTTATGTCAGGCTTCAAGATATTTGGAGCTGGAATATTTGACTTCTTAGACATACTAACCGATAAAATATTCCTAGCTATTGGTGGAATGTTCATCGCAATATTCACTGGATGGGTTATTAAAAAAGAAGACCTTAAAGAAGAAACTACCAATGGTGGAAAATTGAAATTCTCATTATTTGAAGCATGGTATTTTTTACTTAAATATGTCATTCCTATACTAATTTTCTTCGTTGCCCTTATGGGTATATTTGCAATAGAACAAACTAGTTTAATGATTTTTGGAGTTCTTCTAATAGTAGTTCTTGCAATCTTTTCTAAAAAGCTATAATACTCTATTATTTGAATAATTATATTAACAGTTTAAGGAGCTAACCAATTCGTTAGCTCCTTATTATAATTCTTTAAATAATGGTATTCTTTTAATCATTATTATAAATACCCATGCAACTCCATATTCCGTCACTACATAATCAACATCATTTCTTTGAAGACTAACTATAGAGCCTAATTTTAATGTAGGCATAATTTTAGAAACCCTAACTTTCTTTCCTTCATCATTCTTTACATTAGCTTGTTGAATAAAGGGCAATAATTAACTTTCCCTCTGGAAAAATTTGGGCTCCGATAACGTTATCCGCCTGTCCTCCAGTCCCTGAAATCTGTATATGTCCAATAGATTCCGCTGCGCACTGTCCTGTCAGATCAACTTCAATAGTAGTGTTTATAGATACCATTTTATGATTTTATCCTACTACATAGGGCTCATTAACCCATTTCCCCTGTTCAAATTCAATGGCAGGGTTCGGATTCGATAAGTAATATTTAATCCATGAAAAAATCAAGTAATATGAATATCATACAAAATCACTTACCGAATTAAACTATAAATTTATATTTTTACTGAAATTTAATAAGACCCTAATTAACTACTTAGGATCTTCCTTTAATCCATTAAATGCTTTTTTAAGCTTACATAAAGCTTTTTTCTCAATTCTTGAAACGTATGAACGTGAAATACCTAAAAGCTTTGCTATCTCCCTTTGAGTCTTACAGCCTCCATTTGCTAAACCATATCTTAGTTCAATTACAGTTTGCTCTCTTTTTTTAAGGACCTTGGACATTTTACTATAAAGCTTCTTGATCTGCATTTTAAGTTCTACCTCATCAACTACCGCATCACAATCCGTTCCTAAGATATCCATAAGTGATATTTCATTGCCCTTAACTATTTATCTATATTTTGTGTATTATCTTAAACAAATGTAATATATTATTTCACCTGTATTTTTTTCAGTTTCTACACTTTCATATATTACTAATTTGTCCTCTAATTCTTGTATTTGGCTATGTAATTTTTCATTATCTTTTACAACTTCATTAATCTTGTTTTTCATTTCGCTTATTTCTTTATCTGGAGTTTGGTTTGTACATCCTATTAAAAATGTAGATGCAATCAAAAAAAATAATAATATTCTTTTCACTATTATATTTCCTCCTCTACAGTTTAATTACCACCACATAACACATGCTAATTGAATGTTAGCTAATAAGGGATTTACGAACCAAATTCGTTAACATCTCATCATCTATAAGATATTCTTGTTATATTACAATATATAAAGGGCTATTTATTGCTAAACTATTCTTTAATACTTATACTGTACTCTTGTGCCGCAATATGGACAAAATTCAAAACCCATTTCTCTCGGCAAAACATGATTGCATTTTGGACATCTCCAATACTTCCAAATAATAAACAAACTTGCTACAATGATAATTATATATAAATAGATCCAATTATAACTTCCTGTAATTCCTGCAAAAATTGTGCAAATTAACAACGTTACCAAGGTACAAACAATACATCTAATCTTTATTTTTTTTGCTTTTAAAAATGCCTCTATAATATCATTTTCATTCACCAAAACCACCTCTTACCAGAATTATTCAACTCTATTATATCATTACTTAAGTTATTGTAGTGAAAAAATGATTTATGTATATTTTTTATGCTCTTAGACTTCTATATTAACTAAAATTTTAGCAAAGAAGAAACCTAGCTTTCTTTGCTAGGTTTAAGACTACATGATTTATCTAAAGAAACTTCTAACCCTTTAGCTGGTTTTTTAGCAGAGGAGATCTTACAGTCTCCTTTCAAAGCACTTAATCATGGACCAGTATTAGGCTCTAATGCTGAATTAACAAAACCTGCATCTATTGCTATTTTATCATCACTTCTCAGACATTAAAAAACACCCTATAAGGATGCTTTAAACTTTTATATTATAATATTTTTATCCCCGATAGAAAGGGGGGTGAATCGCATTGCCTACATTTCAAGCACATTGTCCCCAGAAATTAATATATTTCTTTACAATACTAATATACAATATCTGGCTTTTTATTCAACTATCAAACAAATTCTATATCGCATTTAACATAATTTCCATAAACCATTTTCTATTTCCTCATTTTAAATCAAACAATATATTAATTTAAAAGTGTTTTTCTATCCATTCACTCAAATCCAAAATTTTCAAATTTTTTTAGTTAATTCTTGAAATCCTTTAGAAATCCGGCTTCCTCCTCAATTTTCTTTTTAAGTTCTATATGGTATAATCTAGTAGAATTCACTTTAATGAAAGGATATTTAACTATGAGTAAGATTTTATTTTTTGCTTTATTAATTATTGGATTTTTAACTATTGGTGTTCTATTTTTATTAATTTTGATTAAAAGTTTTTCAAAGTAATATGCTTTCCCATCATATTCTTCTAATTCTTCTAATAGTTGTTATATATAATTTGATTTCGACTTAATATTCTTTATTATATTTTTTTGAAAAGGATTTTCATGAAAAATATTGTTACATAAGGGGAAAAGTTCACATGATAAATTTAATCATCAATAAAGCATTTCTAATAAAAACTTATAAAGTAATTAAATTTTTTATACAAAATATATTTTTAAGTTTTATTTTTTATATTACAGTATCTGCTATTATTATGTTTATGAAAGCAGAAAAAAGTTTTCTGAAAAACACATTTCTATTTGTTGTTTTTTTAACACTATTCAAAAAAATTATTTTCCCTAAATCAAAAGATTACAATTTATTTGGTAAATACACTGAATGTGTTAGACTGCTAATAGCTATGCTAACAGTTATAATTCTTATAAATACTCTTGGAAAACCTAAAATAACTTTTCATTAACCTGAGTAAATTTGGCCATTTTAGCCACGTTAATCTTCAACTTAACAATCAAATACATACTATTATTTTGATCCAATACAGTTCATATATTCTATATTATAAATTACTATGTTATGATTATATATATTTTCATTTTCATAAAGTTAAAGGTGGTGTAATACTTGAGTGATGATTATTTTATTTTTAAAATGCTATTCATTATTTTAATGGGGCCACTATTAATAATATCTTTTGCTTACTTTGCTCTTCCAGCTTTATTAAGATTGTCTCCCTCTTTCAATAAAACCTTTAAAAGCAAATATTCTGTTAAAAAAGCTGTAATAATACTAATTTCTTTCACTATTTTACTTCGCTTATTTTTTCTATTAATCATTAGGCTGGCGTAGTTACAATCCTTTGGATTACAATCATCCCATTGAATGGATTTTTGTTACTATAACTATCTTTTCTATGTATTTTATTGAAAATAAAATATGTGATAAAATTTATTCTATTATTATATTGTCAATAATATTGACATCCAACATTTTCTTTTGCACTAAAATATATTTAAGAGAAAAAAAGTTGAAATATCTTCTAACAAGCCTCTTTCAAATAATTATCTATTTTGTTTTTGTAGTACCTTTTATTAAATTTACAATTGAACCCTAACCTTAAAGCTAGTGAATGATATCTGTTATATTGATTCCCATATGTTCCCATGGTATGATATATACATAATTCTTTCCAAGGAGTGACATTATATGAAATCATTAATACCCGTATTACTATTTTTAGCTTTATTTGTCTCAATGTCTCTTGTTTTTTTTGAGTTGTTAGGTATATTGGGTATGCTTATTTTATTGGGAATAACTATAATCATGTGTACAGGATGGATTGTTTCAACTATTATTAACTGCTGTTCTAAAAATGAAAAATAGTTAATTTTTATCTAGCATAGCTTGATACTTCTAAGAGTTATTTTTTATTATCCTAATCCATATAAATTAGTTTGATCCAATCCTTTCTCCTATCTTACATTTAATAAATTTAATCCAACATAAAAACTTAAAATAGCTACTGGGATTAGCTTCTGTTAATGCATCAAAATCAATACCAGTGTAATCTTCGATTATTACGTACCAATCGTAATTGAAAATATAAAACCCTGTCAGCATCTCTTTTGCTTCCTCTACTTTTAAACCATATTTATTAGAAAGAATGTTCTTTTTTCTCCATTGTTTTTAGCAATAATTTAATTACATCTAAATTATTATATTTAATTCCTTTCATTCTGGAATCAATGTAGTTTTTGTATAATTCAAATTTTTTCATTTTCAATTCCCCTCTCTAACCATACATTAAACTTCAATTTAATATTATTTTTATGTTAAAATATAATAACGCTGTGTTAGTAAGATAAGGAGGATTTTATATGGCCTTTTTCGCATTTGGTTTTATTATTGCTTCAATGGCTTTATATGTAAACACTATTACTATTATTAAAAAAGTTAAAAATGATCAAAGTATTTCAGATAATATGATATATGGTATTTTATTAGTAGGCTTTATAGCTTACTCAATGTTGGTAATATTTACTGATTGATTATACAACTAACACAGCATATAAATTAAATATTTTCACACCTTCACTAATTCCTCAGTTAGTCTCTGAAAATTTCATCAATTACGCCTTAGACACTTTGTTACTAGCATCACTCAATTTTTTCTCTTTTTTCTATTTTCTTATCTACCTTTTTTCTTATAAAATATGTTACAATTTATAATTAGAATACTTTAAAAAAGGAGGTATTTTTGTAATGAGCATTTTGCCACTTGGGATTTTAGGAATTATAGGTTTATTATTAATAATAAGTCTAATTTTTATCTTTTTAAATTCAAATTAATGATTCTATTCCTATAGACAACATTTAGTATCCTCATAGGTTTTTTAACTTCAAATAAAATTCTATTTAGTATATTAAATGATAATTATCTTTACTATAATGCTAATCCATTACCTTCAAGTTTCAAGTCTTTAAGGTGTAACAATTACTAACTAGCTTCTTAATCTTTACTTAAATATGTAAATATCTAATGGAAAAAATTATAGTTTATGCTGCTTGCTTAACTTTTTTCGCAGGTAATTCCTAAAGAACTCAGTTAATATTCTATTTATTTGATATTTACATCTATTCTTGATACAATATTATCTAATCTTTTAATAGGAGTTGTTATTATGATAATATTCAAAAATACTATTTCTCTCATGTTTGGTTCAATTTTATCCTTTACAGTATTTCATATAATATTTAATTTATTGTTTAGTGGAGATTTGATTTTCAAGAAGATTAAACTTAAACCATTTAAAATATGTATAATTTTATCATTCATTAGTTTTATAGGTGCTTTAGTTATATCATTTACAAATATTGAAAGATCAATAGTAAGTGCATTTGTTGGTGGTATATCTTGCTTCTTAGTGCCTTTTCAAAAAAGAAACTCCTCTAGCTAGCACCTTAATGCCTTATTCATTCCCTCTAGCATAACCCAAATTGGAATCCAGCCAAGCAGCAAATCTCCTTTTAGATTAGGAAGTAATAAGATTTTATGTGGATTTATATGCATATCAACATATGAAGTTTCAAGTTTGTCCAAATTTTTGATGCCTAAAAATCTGCAACTCATTTTTTATCTTCTGTTTTTTCTTTAATAATTTTTCATAATTCCAAATTCTTTCTTAAAATCCACTTAAAAATTCTTTTTGTTTTTCAATTCTTCCTTTGCTGACTCTTCAATAGCATTTAAGACAATTTTGAGTTTCTCAATTTCATCCACAGCTTCATCCCTTTCTAAAGCCGAATAATCGGGATTCCTCTAACATGAGTCGTTTCCTCAGTAATATTTTCTTTTTCCTCTTCTAGAATGCTCTGCCAGCATTCCCAACCTGCTTGGTGATACTCCTTTAGTATTCTTTCAATTTCTTCTGGGGTTTTTGGTGGTGGTGCAACAATATTTACTGTTGTATTCCCAAATTTGTATGTTGCAGCATACTTTTGAGTTTTTGTTTGTTCCACTTCAATCCCCCCTTGTTTGATTTTATGAATTTCGTAGATTGTCTTATTACAAAACCCTATTCATTTCATAATCTCCTTTTTCTAAATCTTTTCCTTTAAAAATATCAAAGCTCATTATCAAGATTCTTCTGTGGTAGTACTACTTTTGGTTTAGTTTTCTATAAACAAAAACCTCAATATGGTAGAATGAATTAAGGAAGGTCGAACAACTTGTTTGGTAAAATATTAAGAAAACTACGTGAAGAAAGGGCTTAAAACAAAAAGACATCGTAAAAATATTAGGAGTTACAGATAGAGTAGTGGGATATTATGAATAAGAAAAAAAAACCAAGTCAAGACATTTTAGAAAAGCTTGCAGATTATTTTGACGTATCCACAGATTACTTCCTCGGCAAAACCGATGTAAGAAATCCTGAAGAAACTAAAATTGAAACTAAAGCTTTTCATAGTTTTGATATGAATGTACTTCCTAATGAAGTTATTAGGTAGGTTGAGAAATATGTTGAATTGATGAGATTGAAGTATAAGCTATATAAAAAGTAATTGTATAACTCAAATCCAGTTTTGAATTTGGGTGTTTTTTAGAGATTGTGTTACTAAATTTTTCTTGATTTGGTCATTAAGTCTATGTTTTTTTTTAATAACCAAAGTAATAGTATGTCGTCAATTCCTATAGTCATGTCAAAGAATTACTTGTGTGGAGTAAGCTAAATAACTAAGGGAGGAAGATATATGAAGAAAGCTATTGTTTTTTTATTAATATGTCAAGTTTTTATATTATCATCATGTTTTCAAGATGAAAGTTTCATAAATAAGGATCTGAATCCCAAGTTTAAAAAAGTAATTTCCGATACATATGTGAATGAAATTCGATATAGCAATGAAGATTTTCAAAAGATTTATGATTTAGCAAAAAAATATGGAATAGAGAATCCATACCTACCTACAGGAGGAAAGGTATTTTTCAATCATCATTTGTGAATATCTAGATACAATAAAAGCCCCTACTCCGTTCTTACTTCGTAAGGGCATATATTTTAACTGTTTTTTTCTTTAGTTAATTTATAGTATAGAATAATCAATATAAACGATAAAATACTCATTATTGAACATGTTATAAATGCCTTATCCAATGAATAATCAGCAGTTTTTCCTATTATAATATTTCCTATAGAAGCTATTAAACTTCCTATCATAGAATATATGGATAATATTGTGGCTCTATTTGATGTTCTAATAGTTTTATTCTTAATATCCATTTCTATTGGACCTATCATTGCCACACTAAGTGATACTAATCCAATTGTCATAACACTCAAAATAGAACTAGATGTGAAAATCAAAACTATACAACATAATATCACTAAAGAATTTAATACTATTATCGCTTGGCAATCACCTAGTTTTTTGCTCAAATAATTAGATTTTACAGAAAATAATCTAAGACACTGTATTCCTGCTAAAATAACACCAAAGTATTTCGCATCAATACCACTTTTTGAGTATTGCGACTGATTTAAAAAAACTGTTACTGCTTGAAAAACTTCAATAATTAGGGCAATGGAAATAATAAATATAATAATTGTTTTATGTCTAAAAGCTTGTTTCAAGCTTTCTTTAAATTTCTGTTTATCTTTATCATCATTCTTAACTTCTGCTAAAAATAAAGTTAATATTGCTGCAAGTGCATATGGAAAAATAGTAAACAAAGCTGTATAATCAAGTGATATCTCTACTATAAAAGAGGACAAAACCGAAGCTAGTAAGAATCCTAATGTTCCCAAAGCATTATATCTTCCAAAAACTCTTTGAGATTCCTCTTCTTCTATTGATGAATATATGAGGGCTATGTCACAACCCGATAAACCTGCTAATACTATCGACAGCAACACTCTTTCAAGTAAAAATAATACAAATGAACCCGACATATAAAAAACTATTTTAGATAAAAAAAATAGTGTATTAACAAGTACCAATGTTTTTTTATAACCTAATCTATCTGAAAACCATCCCCAAGGAACTTCTAGAATTATAATTAATATCCATGATATTGATTCAATAAGGAATATTTGAGACATAGAAAGACCCCTAGCTTGTCTATATAGTGTAGCTACGGGACCATAAAAAAACAAACCCTTGCAAAAAAATAATTGCATACATTAAGTAAATATTTCTCTTATTATTCAATTTAGAACACCTCCGAATTTACATAACAAAAAAACTTACAGACATTAGAATCTTATTTGAACTGATAAGCTTCATAATCGTAAATAAGTTTTTAAAATAAATTGGTTATGTTCTAAATTGGACGATACATAGCAGGGGTCTCCTTATAAAATTAATATTATTGTTTCATATAGTATATATATTTTTTTAGATTAAGTCAAATATAAACTGTTTATTATAAGGGAATCATATAACTGCGACTACAGTTTTATAAACAAATTTTTGCCTACTTTCAAAGAAATTTCTCATTTTATCTAAAACCCAAGGCCACTCTACTTCATAATTATCTAATACTAAAAAACAAAATTGTCAGCCAGTATCTCTTCAGGATGATAGGCATAATTTGTATTTTTCCCTATTAATTCATAATAGTTTTCTAAATCCTTTTTTCCCTTTAGAGAATTGGTTGAAATTAAAATGAACAGTCACCATTTTATTCCATCAGTTATGAAATTGCTTGTGATACAGTTCACCGTTTCCTATTCTAAATTTACTTAATCCATTCTCTAATTAATACCCTACCCTAAACTAGTCATTATAAACATAGCCAGTATATATAGATAAACAGCATTAAAACTTGAGATGAATTTCAAAGAAAATAATACTCCCCAAATATAGAATATTTTTTAATAAAAAAAGATACTTAAAATTCTTCATTCAATCCATATCCTTTCTAGTAAAATGTGTTTCATTTTTCAAAAAGAAATACAGACCTATTTAAAGCCTGCAGCATTTATAAAAATATACAACTATTACTAACCTTCACTATATAACCAGTGAATAAAATCCTCCTTGTTACCTATCATATTTAACATAGAAAGGTACCGGGTATCGCCCAAATCAAAATTAATTTAAATTTGAAAAGTACCAGGCACCACCTGAATCTGAGTTCTTTAGTTCTTCTTGACTAATCACTGAGTTATTACTTGCTCTTTTAACTTGATCATCCATATTTTTAGGGAAATATAATTATTTGTGGCACAACTCACCGTATTACTCTAACTACGATTTTGTTTTGATAAAAAACGAGTCAAAAAAACCAATCCTCTACCTACTTTAATTCTCTAATGATAATTCAGATTTAAATAATATTACAGCATTTCCTAAAATTTTAACTTCTACGGGCTCTTTATCTTCTATTTTTACCTCAACTTCAATAATACCTGGTCGCTTCATAGCTTCACCTTGCTTAGCCTTAAATTTGAATAAAGAATCATTGTGCTTAACAATATTATGATGAACAAGATATGCCCCTAAGGGACCATTTGCATTTCCAGTTACAGGATCTTCATTTATGCCTATTGCAGGTGCAAACATCCTACCATGTATTAAAATATCACTAACCTCAGGATTAATTGTAAAAACATAATATCCATTGCAATTAATTATTCTACTTAATTTTGAAAGTTCATAATAGTTTGGTTTCATTTTATTTAAAGTTTCAATACTTTTTATCCCAATCATAACTTTAGAATGGCCTGTTGAAACAATCTGTACATCATTATTTTCTAGCAAGTCATCGTTACTTATATTTAGTGCTGATAAAAGAGTTTTTTTATTTACTCCATCAATAATACTACCAAACTCAATTTTACCTTGTGTCATAACAATTTTATAATCATCATTTTCCTTCACAATATCAACAGGTAAAATTCCAGCACCTGTCCTATGATAAACTCTTGAAGTATCAAGGTTATTTTCAATAGCACGAGCATAATGAGCTGCAATAGTAGCATGTCCGCAAATTGGCACTTCATTTACTGGAGTAAAAAAGCGTACGTAAACATCATACTCATTACTATCTGAAGAAAAAATAAAAGCTGTTTCAGAATTATTAAGTTCCCTAGCTATTTTCTGCATATCATCAGCAGTTAATCCATCAGCATTTGTTATTACTCCAGCTGGGTTTCCAGTAAATTTTTCTTTTGTAAATGAGTCTATTTGATATAGATTATACTTTTTTGTCATGATTTCCCTCCTAAATTTATTACAAATCTATAAATTATAGTCCGTTTTCTTTTTTGTATTAATTTATATCTATATATTATATAATAAATTATAGATTCATTAGAATTCAAATACAAGTATGCACTTTTTACTCAGATACTTACTATTTGGAAAGAAGGTAAGATATGACCAAAAACATGATTGAAAAATTCCCAAACCAAAATAAAAGACAAAAAGATTTTAAATGCTCAATAGGATTTGCAATGAATGTAATTGGAAGTAAATGGAGAGCAATAATCTTATGGCACATATTGAAGGATTATCCCATAAGATATGGTCAACTAAAAAGGTCTGTACCAAATATAAGCCATAAAGTATTATCTCAAGAATTGAAAAATTTAGAAAAGGACAGCCTTATTGAAAGAATTGCCTACGCCACAATTCCACCTAAAGTAGAATATATACCTACAGATAGGGGTAAATCCTTAGAAAATATATTAACTGAACTTTGTCTTTGGGGTAAAAAATATATGGATTAATATCAAAATGATAGCAATATAGACATTAATTAATAGTAATAGCTATAAATAAAGTAATCACCACTATAACTAACTAAATACTACTATTTTTGTTTTTGACAATTCTTATTTTATTTAGAATTTCTAGATAATAAGCAGATATATTATAATAATTTAAGGTGCAGTTTTACGTGCTAAAAAACTCTATTATCTAGTTTTATCAACCTTTTATAGGATAAAACTACCGTTAGTTATGGTACAGTTCACTGTAACTATATAATCGACAAATATGTTTCATTATAGTCAATAAGGGAAGCCTTTTGGGGCTTCCCTTAATATACATATTAAGAATAATGTATTATAAGTATGTTGTAAATTATACTCATTTCACTCGTTTAGCAATTGGATGATTTTTTTCGAATTGAACTAAACCCCATAAGTTTCCATATGAATCTTTAAATACTGCAACTGTACCATATGATTGTTCTTTAGGTTCTCTAATAAATTCTATACCTTTTTCTATCATTTTATTGTAGTCTCTCCAGAAATCATCTGTTCCAAGAAATAGAAAAACTCGTCTACCCGATTGATTTCCAATAAATGGTTTTCGTTCAGGCTTAGAAGCCCTTGCAAGCAATATTGTAGTTCCCGATGAACCTGGAGGAGACACTACCACCCAACGTTTATCTTGTTCTAGTTGATATGTATCTTCTATTAATGTAAATTTAAGTTTCTTTATGTAATTATTGTACTCCATTTCATGAAAAACCCTTATTTTTAAAAATATACACCAATTTGCTTTTTTTATTTATTATGTTATATTATGTAAATTTATGTTATAATGTAATAGATTTCTTCTAAAAAAGGGGGTGAATTCATGAATATTAAAAGATATTTTACCTTTAAAGGTCGTATAAATCGTGCAAAATACATTTGGATTCCTTTTTTAATTGGAATTCTAGCTGTAATATTTCAAGCAATATTTATTAGTACAGAAAGCATAGGTTTATTATTAGTAGTTATCTTATTAAGTATTGCTTCTACTGTATTGGGAATTTGTCTTACCGTTCAGAGATTACACGATATTGAGCGACCCGGAACTCATTATTGGTTACTATTAATTCCTATTTATAATATCTATCTTGGTTTATTATTATTATTTAAAAAAGGAACCGATGGGCCTAATGAATATGGTGAAAACCCTTTAGCAGTTGTTTACGAATAAGAAATTGCCTTATAGGCAGTTTATTTTTAATTTTAATTGTGTTCCAAAACCAACTGAAAAGAATAACCATCCTAATCTAAACCCATTAAATGTTTTTTCCCTTTTTATTTCTAATTTTGGAATCCACCATATTGGAGTATTGCATTCCCAAAATATACAACGGTCAATATTATCTTGAAGTGTAAACCACCAAAACCACATTTCTTGTGATTTATATATTAGTTTTTGTCTTTTTATGCTAATCATTTTAATTCCTCCAACGTTGCTAACATCTTAGTGTCTAATTAATCAAAAAACTTATCCCTAACGTCTGTTGAATTATAGAATGTTTACAATTTTTCATTATATTAAAAAATATTTTGTTATATATGCCATAATGCCGTCATATTTGTTATGATATACTTCCATATGAAACAGAAATTTTTAGGAGGTATATTATGAAATATGAAATAATTGAATTAAAAGAAAAACAAGTTGTTGGCCTACTTGTAAGAACTACAAATGAGAACATGCAAGCGGCGAAAGATATTGCTTCATTATGGCAAAATTTTATTTCCAAAGGTATTTATGAAAATATTAATTACAAAATTGATCATAAGACAATAGGATTATATACTGATTATGAAAAAGATCATACTAAACCCTATAATTTCATGACCTGCTGTGAAGTAAGTTCAATAAGTGACTTACATGATCCTCTTCAAACTAAAATTATCAAAGCAGGTAAATATGCAAAATTCTCTATTCGTGGCCATCTTCAGAAGGATGTTCTAAATGCATGGCAAAATATATGGTCACTTGATCTAGATAGAACCTATGAATCTGATTTTGAAATATATCATAATAATTCAGAAGATATTAACGATCAGATTATTGATATATATATTTCAATCAGATAAATGTTCTTTGGGAAAGTTCTTGTTGTTTCAATATTGAGCTTTCCCTTTTCATTAATTGTAAATTTAACGTATCATTTCTATCTTTTTACGTAAAAATACCGTAAAATTCATTTCTGAATAATACGGTATCTTGAATAAAGTATCCGTTTTTCCATAGTGACGCGCTATAAGAATGTTATAATTAAAAAAAGAATAATAATTTAATTTTATAACCAACTTATAATATTTTCCGAGAGTTCTCTTCTCTTAGCTTTTAAATTATTTCTACTCGAATACCCAACAGATATAACAGCCATTAACTGTAAGTCATCTGAAACTCCTAGTAATTTTTGTACCTTTTCTTCATTTTTTAATATTTCTCCAATCCAGCATGTACCTAAGCCAAGTTGATGTGCAGCAAGTAACATATTTTGTATTGCAGCTCCAATTGATTGTGCATGTTTCAAGTAGAAATTTGATACTTTATCATATAAAGATTTGGTGTCTAGAAAGACTACAATCAAACAAGGGGCAGTCTCTAGCCATTTATGGTATATAGTAAGGGAAGATAGTTCTTTAATTAGTTCTTTATTATTCATTAATACAGAGAATCTCTGTAGCTTCGCAATTTTTTTTGCAAATTTTCGCATGATTTTTGGCAAAAAAGCAGACTCATATTTTCGAGCCTGCTTTTCTCTATTTTACTGGTTTTCTTCTTGATGTGCAAGGTGTTCAGCCACTGGTATTTGATAACTTTCAGGAATACCCTCAATTTCTCTTTTCCCAGCTTTAATGAGAAAACTGTAAATTTTTACCATATATTGTTTAATCATCTTTATTCCCTCCTTTATTTAGATTCTAAAGTTGCAACTTTCTCCTCAAGAACTAGAACTCTCTCGAACAAATCAGCCATTCCTTCGTACAACTCTGAAAGCATTTGTATTTGTTTTTCTTCTTCTTCTTGCCTTATTTCCATAATAGATTTTCTATTTATCATTTTCATTACTCAAAAGCACCTCCAAATCCTCTAATTGAAACCTCATTTTCATTATCTGGATTTTTATCAATAGTGATTTTGATATTGACTCCCCATTTTTCGGCAGTTTTTACTTCGTTAGTAAAGTTAAAATGTCTATTTTGTGCCACTTGAGAAGTTATATCTTCCCATGTGGGGATTTCATCAAAACCATTATTACAAGCTTCAACTGTTGCTGTAGCACCTTCGATATTCCATGAAGGCGTAACAAGTATTTTACTCGCTTTAGCGTCTGTCTCAAAAGGTTCTTTAAGAGCAAGTTTTATCTTTGTTTCGCTTTTCATAAAATTGAAGTTTCTTATAGAAGTAGAACCATTGGAGTCAGTAGCTTCAACTTTAAGTGTATGGGAGCCATTTGTAAGCTTTAGCCATTCTTCTTTTGGTATTGTAACAGTGTTTGAAGCCCCTAAAGTAGCCACAAAGCTCTTGATTACTATATCGTCTATTTTTTCTGTGATTACTACGGTATCACCTTCAGCATCAGTCACGATATAATCCCTTGTCATAGGAGCCGCTATCTCTCCAAGTTCTTCATCTGTTCCAGAAATTAAGGGTGCTGTGTTTGTTCTTCTGAAGGTGTAAGTCCTATAAGATACCCCTCCATTGCCATCATCAGCCTCAATTGTAACTGTATTAGAGGATAGAAGAGGCAAAGCATATAAAGTGTCATTGTCTATATCTATTGTTATATCCTGACCCTTTGGAGCGTTACTTAAAATTCTTATGATATCACCATTAAGCTTTTCTTTAACTGTAATTGAGTCATTATCACTGTCTGTTACTTGATAAACAACTTGAAAACCAATATTTTTGTCACCAAGATTTTGGTCTTGACCGCTTATAGTTGGAGCTGCATTTGTTCTTTTGAAAGTGTAAGTCCTTGTTGCTGAAGCTCCTTTTCCATCTGATACCTCAATTGATACAGTGTGAGTTCCAAGGCTCAACGAATCAATATCAACATCAATGGTATACTGGAAATTTCTTTGTGCTGGACTAATAACTTTTTGTTCAACTCCGTCAAGTTTTTCCCTAATCGTCAATACATCCTCAGAATCAGTGTCATTGACTTGGTACGTTATTTGAAAGTCTGAATTTTTATCCCCAAAGTTGGTGTCTGAGCCAGAAAGCAGAGGGGCAGAGTTCAGAATTTCAAGGACGGGACGCCAGCCGAGGTCACCGGTACGACCCGACGCAGTACCGTAGAACCACCACCGAGCCGAACTGCCGCCACGAATAGCACGATAGGACGTGTTGGAAGAATAAACCTCTTGACACCAAGTATATACTCCCATCCAATTCCAAAATTGATTATGCGTACTATTTTTATCCGTCATATCTCTTGTAGTATCTAAATCGCTAGAAGTAGGAGAGGGAAGCCCTGAAATTGATTCTTCCCTAGTAATAAATCTATCCCATTCGTTATCTATTGGTGTTCCTCCTGCATAATAATTATCATTCCTTTTGTTGCTTCCACCAGTCAAAAGCCTTACTTTGCACTGCTGTCCATCTATAGTTATTGTTTTCCCAGTAATATAGTTCTCACTATTGAGGTCATTCCATGAAACATTCACAAGAATTACCCTGTCACAAATAAGGAGAGTTTTGTCTCCGTCCTTAATTTTAACCCACTTCAGTTTTTTAGCAGAGTCAGAGGGAGTATCTCCTAAAGTCCATTTTGACATATCAATTAATGACTCAAAATCGGAGATGTCGCCAACGCCAATACCGCTGACTGGCTCACTGCTTATTCTCCATGGTTTAGAGGGTCTGTTTTGAGCTATGCCATTTTTATAAAGAGCTCCCAGTTCAACAACTCCTAAATATTCTGCCAAAGTATTCACCTTCCTTTTCAATTTTTACATAAGGATATTTCTTAAATATCTTTTTACAAAGATTAAAGCTATTTGAATGTCTTGCGTGTCCAAGCCAACTATTAACAGCTTGAACAACTTCCTTTTCAGTCATTTTTCCATTTCTCAGCTTTTTATCCATTGCCTTGATTCTTCTTTTCATAGCTCTTTTAGACTGATTTCTAAGAAGCTTGTGAGTAGTCCATATCTTGTAACCATACGCATTTACACCTTGACTTATAGGAAAAATTTTAGTCTTTCTATTAGTTTCAAGGTCAAGCTTTTCCTTCAGGAACCACTTAATCTTTCCAAGATACTCCTGAGCTTCATGTTTTGTTTTTGTAACAATGATAATGTCATCCATATATCTCGTATACCACTTGATTCCCAAGTATCGCTTTGCGAACTGGTCTACCTCATTGAGGTAAATGTTAGCAAAATCCTGACTCGTAACATTCCCAAGCGGAATGCCTTTTTCTCCTTCTGGAGAAGAATCTATGATTTTATCCAAGAGCCAAAGCATATCAGTATCTTTGATTTTCTTCCTCAAGATATTTTTCAGGATATCTCTATTGATTGAATAAAAGAACTTTCTGACATCCATTTTAAGAACCCATCCATCTCCATATTTCCACTTGCAAAGCCTCATGTTGTGCTGCACATTTTCAACAGCCTTATGAGTTCCTCTTCCTTCTAAACATGCATATGACGTATTAATAAATACTGGCATGTAAACCTCTTGAAGTATGTTATGGACTGCAAATTGGACTATCTTATCTTTGATTCTTGGGGCACTCACCATTCTTTCTTTTGGCTCATATACTTTAAATCTAATGTATGAGCCCATTTCATACCTCTTGTGTTTCAGCTCTCGCCAGAGCCTGACTAAGTTTCTTTCTCTGCACATATCAAAGAGAATAGTATCTTTTCTAAATTTGCGACAACCTTTCTTGGTGTTCTTATAGCTAACTTCAAGGTTTTTATAATCAATTACTTTATTAAATAACTTCGTCATTATGGCATCCTCTTTCTAGGCTTGGCAAAAATGACTTGTTCATGTGTTTACACCTGAAGGTGAAGGATTGGCTCTCCCCTGAAATTCTAGGGTCATGCTGGTGAATCCGTAAACGCACCAGTCAAACGGTATTTACAGGGCGGGACGCCAGCCGATGTCATCGTTACGATTCGACGCAGTATTGTAGTTCCACCTCCGAGCCGAATTGTTGCCACGAATAGCACGATAGGACGTCAAACAGAGCCAACCCTGCATATATTAAGCTTTCTTCATTAAGCCGCCAGTAATTCTTCCAAGCTCTGATATTTTATCTTGTAGCTCCATAGCTTTCTTTTTGCTGATATACTTTTGTTCTCTGGCTATACCGAATAATACAAGAAGCAGCTTAAGGTCTGCATCCACTTCATGTAAATATTTAAGTCTATATTTCTTTAAAGCATTTGCCATCATAACATTTCGTATAACTCTGTAACAAGCTTGCTTTATCTCTTGACATAAACAAAACTTTTCAGCCTTTGGAAACCTTTGTAATACTGGATAGATAGAATTTAAAAAGACCTCAGCTTTTTTCTGTAATATTAAAGGCTGCATGATTGTAAACACCTTTTTTCTCTAATGTTTTCTATAGCTGCAATATCGCCATAGTAGTTGCATCCATAGTCAGTTATTTCAATAGATGCCACTTTATCAGTCCCAGCCACTATACCCTTTATCCTGATAGTATCATTCTTGCAATTATCACATATAGGAAGCAGCTCCTGAAATAAGTTTGATATAATACAGCTTAGCTCACTCTTGCTGCAAGCAACTTTATACATAAATCTTTTTTTCAACTGGGTCATATATTCCATTTTCAATCTCTACGCTATCCAGATTATCAAAGTTTTCAAAGAATACATTATTTGTTAAATTATTCAGCGAAGCATTTTTTAAAATTGCAACCTCTACAGCAAGACTTGTTATGTTGTTAGAATTATTAATTGTTTCATCTGTTACATTGTATATACCATCCTCAATGTGATTCATCCTTCTAGCACTTATTGGAGTGCCTTCTTGAATTACTTCTTCTGTATCAATATCAACAATATGATCTTTCCAATAATTTTTATCATACCTATCCATCTTCTATCCCTCCACTTCTACAAACCTATACTTAAAAACAGTATATAAGCCTTTTTGGGAAGGCTTAATAAAAACTCTAGATGCATGAGCTATAGCATCGCCATCTATATCAATAAGTTTTATATTATCAATTTCACCTTCTACAGAATCATCAAGATACACATATATCTTGACAGTATTATCATCTATAGATGATTTGAAAATATCAATTTGTTTTTCATCTCCATTCAACTCATAGGTAGCATGAGATAGAGAATTTATAAATCTTTGGGCCTGCTTCCTGATACCTATATTAGTCAACGTCTTCATTAAAATCACTTCCTTCACATCTCGCTATACCGCATAAGGGGTATTCGCTCAAACCATCTTTATTGTAATTATCTATTTCTAGATAGCTTTCAAATATTTTAGCAATGGTTTGTTTATCTGGATAAACCCCTGACAAAATTTGATTACACCTTATATATTCAATTATTCTTGTTTGTAAGTTTTCAAAAGTTTTAAACCCTGATTTAAAATCACAATATTGAGCATATATTTCCTTTATATACTTTTCATTAGAAGCATTTGTAAAGCCTGCTTTTGGATATTTTACTTGAACATTCTTGCTAAAGGATTCTACATTTAACATGCTATTAAACGCTTTACCTTGATTGTTAGGTTGTGGCCACATTCCGCATGATATTGTATTGCATAAAGGTAATCTTGAATATCCAGACCGGAAGCTTGATCCAATTCTTATATTTGAACTTTCTTCTATCCCGTAGGATGGTAAACTACTTGCGGATTTAACCTTCATAATTTCTTTATTTATGACACCGATATCATCTATATCGCTAGCCTTAACGCTTCCAAGATAAATAATAAACTCAGCCCATCTTTCAGGATCGTGTACGTAAAAGGGTTCTATATAGGATTGTTCATAACCAAGAGCTTTTAAAGTTAGTAAAATAGCTTTCTTGCTTCCTGCCATAATAGCTATTTCCCATTTTGCCAATAGCCTTTTTTTGTAACTCTCATCGGTTTCCCCTGCAAACCTTTTTAATTTTCTTCCTTCTCCATGTTTATCAAGAGCCTTTCCAGAAGCGGTGTAAATAAGAGCCTGTCTTCTTATTAGAAATATTTTTTCTTTTACTTGGTCTAAAACATTCCCTAATACTTTAAATAGTTTATATGCATCACTTTCACTAGGTTCTGATAATTTTAATGGTCTGTGAGCTAGATACCATAAATATTCAGTAAACTTCATGATTAACTACTCTCCTTGACCACATTTACCGTAACATCCCTTAGTATAATAAGATTTTTAATCTCCAAAGATACGTCCTCCAAGGGATTATTAACTATCACATTAATTACATTTTCTATACTCATAAGTTTATGGCTTATCTTAGCTCTATATAGTTTGTTTCCTGAATTCTCATCATTTATGGTAAATAAACTTTTTATAATATTTTCTGCTTCTAATTTTATTTGTGTTTCATCTCCATATATATCATCTATATAAACAGTTACATCAATATCCTGATAAATCGCTTCAGGCCCATAAACCAAGACATCATCATATGGTCCTTTAATCTCTTCAATCTTTTCTCTAACTGATTGAAGAAGTGCTTCAGTGGGAAGGCCTGCAACTCCAGTAACAATTATATCGATGGTTCCTTGTCCCCTTGGATGCTGGTCATCAACAAATACAGTAAGTACCCCATTAACATTATTTACATAAGACCTATAGGTGTCTCCAATAGGAAAGGCAGCAAGTTCAGCCCAAGTGTTTTCACATCTTTTCCTTAAGGAATCATCACTCTCTTCATCAGTTCCTTCCTTGATTAGCCAATTGATTTCATTGGTTATATAATCAATGCCTGGAATATGCTGAACCGAATATTTTATCATACCAGAAGACACGTTATATATAGACCCAGGGAATTCAGCTTTAACAGGAATATATGCCTTTAGATCATCCGCTTGCATAACTACAGTTTTCGTCGATATAAACCGTAGAATTTTATCATTTTGGTAGACATCAGTTTTAAATATAGTTCCTTTAGGAATCTGTTTAGACATCCCATCACTTGTGTTTCTGCCTACTGTTATGCTTCCCTCAGTTTTGATTGCTTGTTTTCTTTCCTTCCCAAATTCCCTTGCCTTTAAATCCAGCCAAACGCCTTTAGCATCTGGTAAAAAAACCATAGATACTACTTGTAACAGCAACTTGTAGAGTTCATTTACCGACTTAAGAAATATCATTTCCAATGCTTTAAATATCTTGCCAGCTCTAAAATTCTTAATCTTAAAATCATTGGCATCAAGCTCTTTTTCTACTTGATTGCTCATTTCATCTAGGTTAGGTATAGGAAGAATTGAATTAAGATCCTTTTCATCCATTACACGTTCACCACCTCAACATTAACTCTATCTGCCACAGTGAGTGCTAACTCAATTTCTTTATCCAAAATCCTAAATTTTACACTTGTTGTAATTGCTTTTAAATCCCAATTAGAAATATTTACTTTTATAGAGTCAGGACTTATAAATTCATTCCTTGAAAGCTTAGTTTTTATTCTTTGGGTAAATTCCAGTCTATTTATTTCATTGTTTTGTTTTTGTATAAATTCTAAAAGCCCATAACCATATTCTTTGTCATAGAAAAGATCGCCAGGCTGTGTATTCATTTCATTTCTAATTTCCTGAATTAGGCAATCATATTCAGTTACAATTTCAGCATCACCATCAGGAGCCCTAACAAAATTCCCTTGATCATCAATTAAGATGTCAGACCCAATTAATTCTTCAATTGTACTCACAGTCAATCAACCTTTCCATCTACATAAGGCATACCTAAATCATTGTAATAAAATCCGACTCTTACCACATCCCCAACCATGTAACTATTTCTCACTTTTACTTTTGGTATTTCAGGGTACTCATCATTAGCCTTTCCATACTTATCAAGGAGCCTTATATCAACAAAAACTTCATAAGATTTTGTGACAACTGCTTTTACTGGATAATGGATAGAATAAAGGTCAGGATGTTTCTCCTTTAAAAACTTTCTAATTGTTCTAACGATTAAATTGTATAGATCCATTTTTCCTCCATGCTCTATATGAAATAAATCTCAGTCCTTGGAAAGCCTTTTTCGTTAACAGAATAATGCACTCTATAGACTTCAAAAATCCCCGATATACTTGGGTGGGTTACATTAATTTTGTGAGAATGCCTTACAAAAGGAGCTGATATCGTTTCAAAAACCCAAAATCCATTTTTGAAAGTCATATTAATAATGTTTTCGCCATATATAAACTCGTAAATTTCATCTTGATCTGGAATTTCTCCCCAGTAAAATATTTTATCTAAAAAGAAGAATCTTTCATTTATTCCCCATATTCTATTTACTTCACCCATCAGTTCAACAATATTTTTTCGTGCAACTACAAGCGTAGGCTTTTTTACAAAGGTTTGAGATTTTATTTTATAGTTTTTTATTCCAGCCTTATCTAGGCCATATTGTATTATTTCTTGAGGGGATACATTTAGAAAAGTTTCTGTAATTCGTGTCTCCTCAAGCTTTATCATTTCATCCTTTGCCACAATTTCGTTATCTAATGTCATCCCAGTATTTACAGTTCTTTTCACATAACCATCAAATATAGCTTCATTATTTCCGGAATATCCTAAATAAATTTTCACATCATCCATTTTGTTAAAACTTACTTTATCAACAAATTCTTTCGTAAACCTTACCTTCGCCCAGTCAAAATGCTTCTCCTTTGATGAAAAGACATCAAAAGTTACACCAGTATCAAAAAAGTATGAACCTATCTTAACACTTACAGTGGGGTAAAAGAACTCTTCATTTAACATAGTAAGGCCTCCAAACAATATCATCATCTATAGCTGCTGTTGCTTTGCTTTTATCTATTGGGCTGTTTCTTTCCTCTAAATAGGTTTCGTACTCATTAATAAGATTTAATTTAGGGCTAATACTAGACTCATTATTATTTGATACTGAAGATGTTTTTGTTGATCTTATAGTAATAGGAATGTATTCCCAAAACTCGCATACAACCTTTATGATATTGCTATTATTATCTTCCCTTGAGGTAAGCTTTTTGAAGATAACCCTGGTAATGCCTCTAGTATTCAAATGCTTGTTGAATATTTCATAGACCTTCGGTTTTTCTTGTCCAGGTCTTTTAAAAATGTTTTGAATCCTTGAAAGCTGCTCAAACTCATCCTCCTGGTTATTAGGTCTAAGTCCTATGACAAGCTTTATTTTTGCATCCTCATAGCCCGTGGCCTGCTTTGGCTTGACTGACTTTCCCTTAACATCAACCTCATCAACCTTTACATCTGAATCTATTTCTAGCTTTTGAAAGATTCCAGGGAGGATTACACCTCCAACCTTAACAATATCAGTATCTACTATAATCATTAAATATCATCTCCATCATCATCTGTATCAGACTCAACTTGATCCTCAAGCTCCTTGATAATATCCATCAACTGGGCGATATCCTTGATATTTTCCACCTTCAGTTCAAGCTTTTCTATAATTATTTTCTTATCATCTTCCTTGTAATAAATTTTTTCTCTGCTTTGGCTATCCTTTTCCTTGATAATTTCCTTTAAATCAATCTTCTCAATCCTTCGATCCCTTCCAAAAGAAGCCTTTTCAAATTGGGGCATTGCTGGATTTATCATTCCTGCAAAGGCAAGCTCTGTTGTTCTTTTTAATATAGGAGCTTCAATTTCCATTCCCGCTGATAAAGTCTGAAATATTTTTCTACCACTAAGAGTAAGCTGAGACAAGGGGCCCTCCTTTGCATCGGAAAAGGGGAGAAGATTTCTTATTTTTGCAAGCCCCTTCTTAACAGCGTTTATAGGAGCCATAACTCCATCGGTAATCCCTTTTCCTAAAGTCTCCATTATCTTTTTTCCTGACTCCTTAAAGATGTTAAGCTTCTGAAGAACAGCTTCTTTAATTTTTATTGGAAGCCCCCTAAACAAGCTTGTAAGGTTGCTAAAAAGGTTGTTAAAGAAGGAAATTATCTTATCCCAATTCCTGATTATAAGAGCCGGAATACCTATAACTGGAAATATAGCTGAAAGTAGTAAAACAAACCCTTGAGGAAGACTGTCCACCTTTTCTTTAACCCAGCCAAAGGCATTTCCTATTAAATTTAAAGCTCCGTTAAATACTCCTGAAACAAAGCTTGATACCTTATCAAAATGTTTCCAAAGTAGATATAAAGCAGCAATAAGGGCGATAACCCCAATCACAATCCATGTAATAGGGTTTGCTAATAGGGCTGTTGTAAAAGACCACACGCTTCCTATCAAACCCGGAAGAGCCTTAGCTCCTGCTATTACAGCCTGCTTAGTCATGTTGAAGATGCCTAGAGCAAAGTTTTTAATCCCTACACCAGCAGTCTTAACCATTTCCAGTCCCATTTTAGCAACCCTCAGGGTGAGGCTGCCTACTCCTTTGGCGGCTTTTAACGTATTAGAGCCTAATTTACCAATAACGCCTTTAAATATTACCATGTTTTTAATCGCAGTAGTAACTACCATTCCTCCTATGCCGAAAACTGCAAGCATTCCTCCGAATATGGTAATCAATATACCTACAGCTAAAACTACCTTCATAATAATAGAGGTAAGTTCCTTGTTTTTATTTACCCACTTGGTTATATTTTCTATGTGCTGACTTCCAGTTTTTATAAGGCTTAGGACAGTTGGTATAAGGGACTTGCCCATCTCTTCTTTAAGATTGTGGGCCTGCTGCTTCAAAAGCTCATATTGGCTTCCAGGGTCTTTGTTCATAACTCCCGCCATTTCCTCGGCTATTTCAGTTCCCTTACCCATTGATTTATGCATATCTACAATATTTCTTTGAAGATCCCCAGTTTTGTTGTAAAGGAGATCAACAAGGGCCACAGCTTCTTGTCTTCCAAAGGCCTTTTGAAGCTCCAACTTTTCAGCAGCATCCATGGTTTCTCCAAACTTGCCCTTTAAGGTTTCTAATATTTCAGGAAGGGATAAAAGCTCATTATTTGTATCCACAAAGGTAAGGCCTAATTCCTTGCCGGCCTTTGCAGCATTTTTTATAAAGGAATTGTACTTTGTGCCAGCTTCACTGCCCGACATTGTAGCTTGGAGCATCCCCATAATTGCAAGCTGCTCCTCTAGGGGTACCTTGGCAGTGGTCGCCGATGCCCCCAGGGTTTCTATTGCCTGGGCCATTTGTGATCCAGTTGTCTTAAACTGCTTTACTGATCTTGATATGCCCGCTGAAAACATTTCTCCAAATTCTATATCGCTCATATTTGAATAAAAGTCCTTATACACACCGTATCCAGTGGCAAATAAGGAGGTCATTTCATCAACCGATGACTTTGTAGCCTTTGCTGTAAGGCCTGAGAGCTTTGTGTACTGAGCAACTCCTTCATCTGCAAGGGAGGAAATTCCTGATTTGATATCATAGGCGGAGCTAATGAATTCAGCCTTTGTGGTTCCAGACCAGGTGTTGGAAAATTCTACAGCAGCCTTTTCAAGGGCTTCCATGTTTTCAATTCCTACAGATGAAAGCTCCCCAAGGGCTTTTTGTGTTTCAAAGGTGGCTTCAACGGGGGATAAGACCCCCTTTGTTATCCCGACTCCGGCAGCACTGACTATAGCTCCGGTCTGGGCTGTCTCAGCATAGCTTCGTCTTAAATTGTCAAGTCGTTTTGTTGTTGAATCTACCGCTGAGTTAATTTGCCTTGATGGCCCGGTAAGGTTATCTATCATATTTACAAAGACTGAAAGCTTAAAAATAGTATCTAGGCCACCCATTTTCCCACCACCTTATTGTTAAATTTTGCTAAATAGGGTATACTAAAAATATAATAAGTTTTTATAGGAGGTTAAAGATATGCTTACCTTTACTCTATATCTGCTTTTAGGAATATTATGTATTTGCGTCGGGGTTATAGTTCCTTTTTTTATCTTGATGGCAATTTTTTGTACTCCATATTGGTTTTATCTTGGCATGTATAAAGAACAACATAATCTATCAAAGGATTTCAGAAAAACTAATTCTGTCTTCAAAGAAATAAAATATGCTGCTATATTCTATGGACAGATAATTCGATTCAAGAAACCGACATTTGATTAATAGTCGGTTTCTTTTATTCTTCTTCACCGAATACATCTGATATAGCGTTTGCTATTATATTTTCTTCTATTTCCTGAAGACATTTAGCCTTGGCAACCCCTTTTAAAAACTCATCTATATCCATATCTTTTATTTCTCTTACGCCTAGGAATCTATAGAGCAGAAGACCCCCATAGGAAATAAAGTTTTCCTTTATTTCACATATCTTCTGATCTATAATATCTTCAAATTTGTGATATCACTTAGTCCCATCAGTCTAAGATATTCCTTGGCAATAGATGAAGCTGCTGCTGGAAATTCCTCTAGGATTTTTTCTAACCTTTCTCTATCTTCATCAATTATTCCTGATATTACTAGATTCTTAAATGCTTGAGCAGGCTTTTTAGAAGCATCCTTGATAAACCTGTTGTAGGTTAGAACACTTGGCTTTTTGAATATGAATTCAACTTCTTTATCTTCACCATCTTCATCAACTACAGTAGTGGTTATAAGGTATATCTTTCCGTGCTTAGCCTTTAATTCATCAATTCTATTTTTATCCATTTTAATTTCCTCCTTTTGCAATTTTATTTGCGAATTTTTATATAGCCTTAACGCCATTTCTTACTATTACACCGGATACAAGTAAATCCAAATCAACCTTTAGACTTTTATCTCCCTGGGCTGCTTTATTGGATGTTTTTGTTATTGATACCTGGGGCAGTACATCGGTTTGAGTAGGGTAGTTATCGTTAGCATAGGATACTACTATTTTAGGTATTTCAAGCATATATAAAGAAATCTTCTTTTTGTTGCAGTATGCTAAAAGAATGTTAAATTCTTCTCTGGATAAGGATATTTTGGCAGTGGGCTTATAGTTTCCAGTTCCATAGCCCTTAGGCTTAGATCCTTTTCCATATTGCAGCTCCTTTTCAAGTTCATCATCATAGCTTATTTCCAAAAGCTCTATGTTTAAGCCTGTCAGATGTATATCTACATCTGACCAATCGTATCTTTTTCCATTTACCTTCATGTTTCCACCTCATTCCTATTTAAATGGGTTTTCCATTCCAAACTCAATTTCAATTTCCCTCATTATAGCCATGGGAACTGCCTTTACCTTCACCTTGAGTTTTGATGTACCTAGTACGTTTTGCCCCTTTGGAATAATGACTTCCCCAGATGCAATTTCTTTATCATCTGTCATGTTTTCAAGGGGAATTTGAAGAAATTCCTTAAGTAGATTGATGCTTCCTTCTATATTTATAGGATCAAGCTGCATTTGGATGTTAAAAAGGGCTTGTTTTCTTATTTCCCTTACAGCTTTATTTATAGTTCTGACAGTTTCTGCATATTGATAATCAGAGCCATCGGGAGCAAACATTCTTCCGTTAGTTACGTAAAAGCCCTCAAGACCTATATATCTTCTAAAGGTTACGAATTTTGCTTGATCAAGAATAGATATATAAGGCTCTATTCCTTCTGGTAAAAGCTTTATAACATTATTTAAGGGAAACTCTGAAACCTCTCCAATGGATTGAGAGACATTGGATTTTGAGTATAATCCAGCAACATCCCCAGCCCCATTGCTGTTTCGTATTTTCCCATCCAGTGAAACTATTTCAGCCCTTGCAGCAACTACTTGAAGTCTATAGTTATTTACGCTATTCCTTGCAGTAATAAGGCTTTCCACGTATTCGCTTATAGATTCTTCCTTTTTTTTATTTCTTGCCTCACATATTATGAATACTGGCTTAAAGTAAGTGCTAAATAAAATATCAGCTTGAGTTGCCACAGCCGCCCACATAGGGGCATCTGATTCCCCAACTATATGGATGTATTCAAATTCAAAAACTGCATCCTCAGTAGTAGATATAGCATCTAAAACTTCTTGATTTGACATTTTGGGAGCAGTTGTTTTGAAGCTGTATACATCTCCTATCTTAAAGGAGTTTTCTGGATCAGCAGCTTCAGTAAAGGTTATTTTGATTCCAGTGTTTTCTATAGTTACTTCTCCATCTGTAGGGATAGTTTTTTCGCCAGTGAAGCTGTTTCCACCATCAATTGAATATCTATAGGTGGCTCCGTTTAAACCTCCATCTTTTAAGACTTCAATAATTATTTCATAGCTGTTTTTCGGTGTGCCAGATACAGTATAGGTCGCCTCACCTGTACCACTATGTATTACATCGCCAATGCTTCCTGCCTCAGTTCCTTGTGTAGGAATACAATAAATGGTAGATGCTCCAGTCCCTATACTATCCATTACAGCGTCTGCTAGGGGGCTGTGGCCAAGTACATCCTTTATTTCATTAACCTTCATTGAACTATTTATTACTATAAGCTTGTTTTTTTCGGCCTTTGATACACCGATTTTGACATGTATGCCATCACCGCCAGCAGATGATATTCCAAGGCCACCATCGGCAATTTTAATCTTCACATCATTCAATGACATCTTTATTCACCGCCTTTATCAATAGAAGATTCTAGAAATTTCTTAGCTGCATCAAGAAACTCTTTTTCACTTACTTTTTTCCCATCGGCCCATTTTTTATAGATTTTAAGACCTATATAAACTGGCTGGGATATTTTATGCTTTTTCTTTAATTCTTCAATTGAAGTCAAATTAGTTTTAGCTTTCACAGAATCACTTCCTTTATGTTCCAATTTCAGTACCGGTTATTTCTATTTCATTAATCTTTACAAATGGTACATCTACATAAACGCCACCTATAAATTCGATGAGAATTTGTACAGCTATTTTGCTTTTTAGTATGCTGTCCTTTTCATCTACCCAATAGCTTTTTAAAATATTTATTTCCACATAGTTTCCATTCCCATCATCAATTCCAGCACCTATACCCTTTAAAAATTCACTAAATATTGCTTCGCATTTTTCTTCGCTGTAGTCTCCTATTATTACTGTCATTTGTGTTTTTCTGGTAAGTTTTTTGATTCTTTTAACCTTAGTTCCATTTTCTAAGGTATACATTTTTTTTGACCCGTCCTTTTGAAATTTCTCATCTTCAAACAAAACAGCTCCAATATGAACAGCTCCTGAAGCTTTAAGCTCCTTCATACTTCTATAGACTTTTCTTTTAATGCCAGCACTTACAAGTTTCTTTTCAAGGTAATCCTTGTATTTGCTAATCATCTATATGATCCCTTACTTTCTCTTCTAAAGTTGCCTTTATTTCTGCCATATCTTCTTTAGATATGCCAAGGAATTCTCTTTTAGGCATATTGACATTGACTTCCTTTTTAGTTATCCATTTACCATTTATTTTGAATCTAAGACCTTTTTTGTTTTTAGCCCTTATGGTGAATTTGCCTCCTAATTGATGGGTTCCAGCATAAATCTTGTTTGTACCTACAGCAAAACCTTCAGGAGTTGCTTTACTTTTAATTGAATTTTTAAGCTCAGATTCATCTGTAAGAGTTTGGCCTCCTTCTTCCTTTGCCCTTATAGAGGGCTGCCATCTCTTTCCCTTTGGATCCTTTTCATCTTTAAATCTTTGCTTTGTACTAGACAGTAGGGCTTCTCCTAAAATAGTATTTAGTCCTTGGTAATCAAAATCTTCTAAGTTTTTAATCGTATTTATAAGCCCATCAATATTTCCTTCAAGTTTTATTCCTGGCATTTTACATTCCTTTCATACTACTTCTTGAAAAGAGCCTTTTATTTGAATTAATTTTAAAGCCACTTGCAGCTCTTTTTTCTGGTCTTTGGATACCAATGTCAATTAATCCTTTGGCAACATTTTCAAGGAATTTTACAGCACTTTTATATCTAATAAGCAGTATGTTTTCTCTTTCATCTTCATCAATTCCAATCCTTGAATAAACATTGTAAACAGCTATATCCTTTGAAAACTTGTTTATTATTTTGGGAGTAGGGGAGGGAAGGGGAGTGGAGTACCTTTTATTAAGGTATCCATCAATTTCCCCATCAGCATCCTTTATTGCTTCATTAATTATTTCACTTATCTTTATTTCACGCTGAGCTTCATCCTCAATATATTCATCTCCAATGATGGAATTAACAGCATCATCCTTAATCATTTCTCGTACTTCACCCATGCTAGAATAGCCCATTTAATCACATCCTATAATGGTTTGTCTTCTTCACCAGTAGAACCAAAGGCAAGCTGCCACAATCCATAGCCAGCATTATCCCTGGAGTCAGCTCCATAGATATACTTTTTATTCATAAATACATTGGTGTCACTTTCTTTGGTCATTGATACAAATTTAGGCTTCTTTCTCTGCTGGAATATCGTTGGCCTTACTGGCCTTGATACATCTAGTAGGAACCAAGCAGTAGGATTGATTGAAAGTTCAGGAGCAATTAAAAGCTCAGCTGATCCTTTATATATATTTGTTGTGCCTTCAATTTGCTCAGAATATAATATTCTTCTAGCTTGGCTCTCAAGCTGTGGTGGCACCACTAAAAGATTTGGAGTTACCTTTAAAGGTTTCCCTCGGTCGTCCTTAAAACTCATCATTGAAGCTCTGGCATCGCCATAGGTTTCAAGAGTAAGCTTATATGTGCTTTTGTTACTTTGAGAACCGCTTTTACCTTCCTTATGATCATCAGCAAAAAAAGCTTTCTTATCGTAACATTTGTTAGTAAATCCATTTATTAATAAGGGAAAAACCAGCTCATCAGGATGCATAGCAGCAGAATTACCCATCTCTTGAATTATTGGTCTGTATACTCCGATGCTGTCATCTTCAATGTCATTTCTATCTACTGATACAGTTACTTCAAAATCCTTGTTCTTGATTTCATAATCGTAGGCTGATAAATTTTGAATAACTCTATCGCTTATCCACTCCTTCATGCGTGGAACCTTTCCAAGCCATTTATAGCTTTCCTTGGCTGTACTAGATGGAATCACAGTGGCAATTTTTGTATATAATGGCTTCGCATTTTCAAAAGCCTTGTTATAAATCACCCTGAAATTTGTGTATATACTTTGTAAAACCTGTTGATTAACAAGCATTTTTCATTCCTCCTAAATTATAAATTTATTCTATTTCAACCCATACGCCATAGGTATCAACTGCAATTACTTTTCCTGCTATAGACCTTGAAGAAGATCCATCCGATGATGATACTGTCTCATCATCAACAATATAGCAGTTTGAAAGCACATGAGACTGTAAAACTGGATCATTTTGATCATTCTCAAACCTAAAGCAGCCCCTTTTAACTTTTACAGTGGCATCTCCATCTTGCCCTTCGGTATTATCAACATATTCTTCAGCCCTTCCTGCTGCTGTGAGTCCCACGCTTTCTGACCCTGGAACAGCATATCCTGAGGCTAAGGTTATAAGTGACCCTTCAAATATTCTGATTCCTGCCTTTACTGGAAGTACCAAGCAGCTTACTTGTCTTTCTGGAGTATTTCTTCCTGCTGCAAGTGCCATTATTTATCATCCTTTCCATACTTTTCAATGTCCTCTTGGCTGACTCCAAGCATTTTGTTGACACTTATCTCTTCAGCACTACTTTTTATTTTTGTTTTATCGTCATCGCCTCCACCAATTTCATCAAGGGGAACTACCTGTGGGGCTGTATCGATAAACTTTTTGAATCCAGAAGGATCTTTAAGGGCTATTTCTTCAGCCCATTCTTTTTGTGCCGGTGTGATCTTTCCTGTGCTTAAAGCCATCTTTACTAATTCATCACTTTCATTTTTTTCAATCTTTTCCTTCAGCTTGTTGAACTCACTAACTGAAACATACCCAGCAGGATTTTTCAATGCAATGATTTTGCCTTTTACATCATCAAGAGTGGATCCTTCATTAAGATCTAAAGCTTCAAGGACTTCCTTGCTTGCAATTGTTTCTGTTTCTTCCTTTTCATTTGAAGCTTCGCTAAGCTTTTTAATAGCTTCAAATATTTGTTCTTCTGTTGAATCTTCTGATAATCCTAATAGCTGTGCTAATTTCTTTAAAAATTCCATTTCTTTATTTCCTCCTTCTAGATCAATATCTAAACTATTTATAATAGGCTCCATGCCATCTATAGCCGGAGTATTGGTCAGTGCAATAGAGTGTAGCACCGTGGCTCTATCATCGGTTTTCCTCTTAAAAATCACTGGAGAAAGATATCTATATTCCTTATTAGCAAGGTACCCTTTAGCCTTATCAGTCCACTTCACCCTTGCCATAATACCTTTTTCTGTGTACTCTATATCCTTTACCCAACCAGCAGCAGGAGCTTGAACTCCTTCAAGGGTTTGATGCTCATAATCCACTACAACATCAATCTTTCTATCCTTGAAATAGTTGTACATACACTTAAAGCTTTCTTTATCAACCTTAAAGGGCCCTTTTCTAGACTTAACTAGCCCCAATGGAAGTATTTTGATTTTTTCAGGAATCCCATCTATATCTATACTATTTGCTATTATGAAAAAACCTCTGTTTTTCATTTTCATCTATAATCACCTGTAAATTATATTTTTGTATAGCGTTACAACCCCGTTACCTTGCGTTATTTTGCGTTACCAGTATAGGAAAGGTGTATTACTATTATTTGGTAACTTTTTCTTTAAATAAGGGCCTTTAAACGGATGATTTATGTATATTTCTATTTCTATTTGGAAATACTATCAAGTTACGCTTAAATTTATTAGTATTTTCAACCGTTACAAGCTTTTATCCATTCTTTTTTTATAGGCCTTTTCTAAAGCCATAGGATATTTTGAAAGTTCAGGCTCAAAAACTGTTTTTGCTGGATTAGTCTCAAAACCTTTATCGGGGATTAGGTTTCTTAAAACACCACCCTTAGGCTCTACCATAACTGGAATTTCAGTTTCAATCTTAAGACCTTTCAATTCAACCTGTCTTTTAGATAATGTTGATACACTACATCTGCATCTATAGCCATTTGGAGGATACCATGTGTCCCATATTTCATGATCAGCGGGATACACTTTTCCATCCATTGCTAAATGTGTAGGTCTGCTTCTTCTGTCATTTACCGCATCATATATCCAGTAGGGCCTCGCCTTTAAAGTTTCAGGCTTTGTCATCTGCTTATAGTGGCCAACATTATATGCAGTCTGAATATTTGTTCTGAAGATATTATCTGCTTGATAGGGGGTTATTCCCTCATAACCCTTCCTAGCAAGAAAATCATTCATCCTGTTTTTAAATTCCCCTGAAGTTATTCCATCCTTAAGGGCTTTCACTAATTCATCCTTAAACTTTTTGAGAATTTCTAAGGATGTATAACCTGATACAGTAAAGGCTTTTGTTTTATAATCTTCTTTTATCGAATAGAATTCCCCTGAAGTTACTGGTATCTTCTCTTTAAAATATTCTATAGCTTCTTCAAAGTTCAGGGGCTTATTAATTATCTTTTGGATGTTCAGCATTCTCTCTCATCCTTCCAAGAATATCAGCTGCAAACATTACCCTGTGAAGAAGCTCCTCGAGCTCTTGATTATCCATTTCCTTATATAGCTTCTCAACAATTTTAAAATCTTCTAATTTCTTTTTCATGCCCTCAAGGGAATCAGATTCATCCATAAGCTTTTCTAGGGGCTTAAATATTTCCCTAAATATTTTGATGCTTTCTATAGTGGCACCATCTGCGAGGGCATCAATTTTTTTTTGATATTCTACAGATATGGGATTTTTATTAACCTTAGTTTTATTAGCTATTATTTGACCAGGAATTTCTTTCATAGCTAAACTATTATTAGGCTTTGCTATTATCTGTCCTGGCTCTGGCTTAGGTATCCCAAATTTTTCATATATATGCTCTATGGATATTGGAAGCCCTATATCATTTATCAGTTTCGCATAGGTGTTTGCATTTTTTTCTTGATCCTCTGGAGGTTCGCAGTGAAATTTAATATAGGGTAAGCGTTCTGCTGTACCAAAATTAAATAAACAAAGAGGCTTTATTAAATCTCTTTTTAAGGTTTGAGCTAAAGCCTTGCAGTCAGCCTCTATAAGATCTTGTCGTACCTCTCCGTGGGTTTTGGATGCAGCATAGGAGCCACTACTTCCAACTTCACTTGTCAGTGTTTGCCCTAGTATAGCCTTTGACATTTCAGCATTACAAAATTTAGCCAATCTTTCATAAATGTCCGCAGAAGCTGTTTTATTTGATTCGATAAATTCTATAAGTGTGCTATCTGGGATTATTCCAGCAGCATCACTGCCAAGCATCATAAGAGCTTCCATCAGAGCGTTTTTGTCTTCTTCAGTTGTTGAAGAATTATATTTACCTAGTCTAAGGGGCATCCCAAAGACTTCGCAAAAAGCAACCCAATCCTTTATGTCATAGTTCTTAAATAGATACATCCATGCTGCAACTCTTAAAATTCCCGCCTTACTCGGATGACCAGAACGGGCTTTATATCTATGAATTATAAATTTATTTTTAGGAAGCTTTATTCCGCTGGGTTCTTTATCGGTTCTGACCTTCATTGCGTCATGTTCATCCCAGAAGAATTTTTTTTGATGTCTCCACTTTATCTCATCAACCAATACATTGTTATTCTTAAGTTTCCACATTATTTCACCAACAGCAAAGCCTTTGCCTATTGCATCAAGCAGATCTATAAATACATCCTCTAGTGACTCTATATTCGATATAGCATCTGTAATGAATTCGGCAATCTTTTTGTCTCTCTCATCATCAGAGAAGGGGAGTATATCATAATCTATGCCAATTACTGCGTTTTTCCTTGTCTGAAGCTGTGAGAATAAATGCAAGTCTTTACCTTCAATTTCTTCAAATAGCTCCATTTGTCTATAGACATCACCAGTATCAGCTTCTTTAAATATTTGAGCTAATCTAACTGGAGTAAGACCATCTGAAGGGTATTCACTGTATTTATCGTAAATTCCAGCCACTGCTATTTCTCTTTGTATTGGTTTTTTAGAGCTTATTCTTTTTCCGTATTGATCTAATATCATATTTGCACCTCTAATAAGCACCTTTTTTGAATCTTAAAGCTCTTTTAATAACTGTTTTATAATCAGTTTTAGTTATTCCAGATATTTTTTCAGCTAACTTAATACACATTTCCAAGCCATCTGGGCCATCATCATTGGCTCCCATTGGATACTCCTTAAGTTGTTTAAGAAGGGTTTTAAGTCTTGGATTGAATTTTACATATTTGTTTTTAATATATGGTTGTATGCTTCGTATTCTCATATCTTTATTAGATACACTTTGTATTTCTTCTATCGGGAAATATTCCCCCGATTTAGCACTTTCCTTTGCAAGGACATCCTTAAAAAAGTGTTGGAATTGATTTGTTTCAACTCCAAATTTGGTATATCCTTTACCAAAGTCACGTTTATATCTTTTTTGACTTTCTATAGCATCACTTATGATTACATCAGGATGTCTTTTTTCTATACTCGCTTCAAATACATACATGTATCCAGTTCTTATGTTCTTGGCTATGGCTATAATAGCTGAAGTATCACTTCTTTTGTTTTTGCCTAAGGATGGATCTATACATCCAACTATTATAAAATCTTTGTCTGAAAAATCTATCTCGACTTCGTTATAGTAATCAAACCATTCATCATTGAATATTTTATTATCAGGATCAATAGGTTCGTTTTGAATTTCAGAATTAAAGCTTGCTTCACCCTCTGAAATTTTCATGATCATAAGATCATAATAGCTAAGTTTTTCTTCCCAGAGTACCTGAACTCCCTCAAGCATTTCTTCTTTATTAGCTTTAAAGAACTGTTTAGCATCTTTTTTTCTGTTGGGATTTTCTAGGTTTACATAGATTTTTTCCCATTCATCCCAAAGGCTTTGATTTTTAGCAAAGGATAAAACACCCTTGTATTTTATACATTCATATTCTGGGTTTTCTAATACCTTTGCTAGTAAACTGTCGTAGTGGAGAAGGGTTCCAATGTAAACTATATCTGTATAAGTATCTCCAGCTTTAGATACTGCTTTGTAATACCAATTAGCCAGTTTCCTTCTTTGTTCTGGTGTATTTACATTTTCATCATTTTCTATATCGTCCAGAATAATTAAATCTGGTCTCCAATTTCTATTTTTACGTCCTCTGATTTTTTTGCCAGATCCTATTGCTTCGACTTTTATGTTTGTTTTTGTTTTAAAATGACTGTCAGTCCATTTCTTGCCCTTGAGATTGCCAAAGTCTTCTAGGATAAGGGGGTTTTCTTCAAGTTCTATTTTTATATCCCCAAGAAATCCTTCGGCCTGCTCGCTTGAATCTGAAAGTATTATAATGTAATGCTTATACTCGTAAAGTATGGCATGTATTGAGTTTTTAAATGTAAATGTGGTTGATTTTGCATGACCCCTTGGAGCTGCTATCCCATGTTTACAGCCTTTAGCCCTAGATATTTTTTTCTTGGACTTGGTAGATAGGGGATTATTTTTTTTCAAAACTCCAGTAAGCCATATGTCATTTAGCTCTCTGTGGAACTTTGGGCAAGTTCTTGTAAAATAGTGGCTTAAATAAGCTCTGCCAAAATATTCAAGGTCTATTGCCCCTAGTTTCTTTCTAAGTCCATCTTTTCCTTCTAAGGGTTCGCCTCTTTGATATGCCCTTAAAAGCTTTTGTCTATAGTCCCTAAAACTATCATTAATCACTGTGTATTCTAAAAAAAGCTTTCTTTGGTCTTCTTCAAAATTAATAGCTTCTATATTCTCTTCAATATCTAGTTTCCTTATATAATCATCAATATTAATCATCGCTTATCATCCTAGCTTTAGCTTTTTCAAGAAGCTTTTTAAGCTCTCCAGCAAGCAGTGCATCTCCTTTGATGACTGTCCATATATCTTCTTCTAATTTTTCAAAGGCTAAATCTATTCTTTGTTTCATATCTTGTTTGACTTTTTCCTTGTAAACTTTTGTCCTGCTAAGAGCCACAATTAACCTTCCCGCCTTATCTAAAGGCATTGCATCGAATTCTTCCTGGGCTGTGGCAAGTTTTTCTGTAAGCCCACCCATGAGCATTTGCATTGTCGCTTCAGTATAATCTACATCAGGGTTATTTTTAACTACATTTACCAAAGCCTTCGCTTGCTCTTGGGCCTCAATAAGTCTTTTTGTTGCATTATTGGTTCTAAGGGCGTACCTTCCAACCGCTGACTTTGATATGTCATAACCTTGTTCCTTTAGGAATTGAGATATTTCAAGGTATGTGTATCTTGTATCGGAGATTTGTTCATTTACTTTTTCTTTTAGATTTTCAGGAAGCTCATCAATCTTAGATCTTATTCTAGTTCGCTTTCTTTGCTTTGCCACTAAATATCAACCCCTGGATCATTAGTAGTTCCTTCTACAAGGTCTACTCCTTTCGATGTAAGTTTTATCATTGCATCATTCATGTAAGCTGTATAGGATGTGATTTTTTCATCGGTATATTCAATATACTTTTTCTCATGCAAGTAATCTAAATAGCCGGATATGTCAGGGGAAATTATAATAGCATCCCTCATCATTAGGTTTACAAGTTGTCTGCATAATAGTCGATTGTGATGTCCCTTTACTAAAGATCGAATTATATATCCTCTTATAGCTTTGTTTTTGTCAGCGATTTGCTTTTCCTGTTCAATCATTTTTTTGCCCTCCTTTGCTGATTGTGAAATCAAGTATTTTGTCTAATTTTCTATCTATACCTGTCATTTTTTTATCTACTGCATTCATGGCTGCCGCATGATCCTCCCTTGTTGTGTAAATGAAGGGTAAATCACTTTTTAAATTATTGAATTCCTTATTCATTAGGTCAACTCTTTCCATGAGATCATTTTCTATGTTTTCAATTTTAGATTCGTTTTTCTCTATTTTCTTGTTTAAGTCAGTTAGGGTTTTTTTTAGGAAAAATATTATTATCCCAACACCAGCTGTAGTTACACCTTGTAAAAAGGTATTAAAGGTCATGGGGTACCTCTTTTAAATCTTTAACTTTCTTTACTTTTTCTTCAATAGTATTCAATATATATGTTTCTGCATCTCCAAGTGTACTTTCTAAGGCATCTAAGTATTCTGGTTCAAGGATGTCTATTATCTCGTTATATGCAACTACAGCTAAGTCTTCAAGTTTTTCTTTGTCGATTTTCCCTCCCTTTACCAACTGCCTTAGATTTTTTGCACTGACTTCTTCAATTTTATTTACTGTCTTAAAAGCCACATCTTCAAGTCTATCAAGGGCAGTCCAAAGAATATCTCTTTGCTTTTCCTCTTCTATTCTTTGCGTTTCTATTTTTACTTTTTTTGTTGCTCTTTGGATGTACAATGTTGCATAGGCACCCCCTAAAGTAACCAGTCCTAACACCACATTCAATAATACATTTGTTATAGTTCCTTGCATTTCACTTAACATTCCTTTCACCCCTTAATTTTGGAAAATAAAAAAATCATAGCACAAGGAATAATCTTCCTTATACTATGATTCTATTGGTTTTTCTCAAAATAGTCGTCCAAAACTATTTGTCAAATTATTTAATCAAACATACTTATTTGGCCTTTAAGGGGCTTGTTTCTAATTTGTTTCATTTTTTCTTTGCAAATCTGCCTAATACGTTCTTCAGATAACATGTATTGCTTGGCTAACTCTCTTTGATTATACCCATTAAATTTTTCTCTTATTTCCTTATCTCTGCGATCTAGCACCAGGGATTTAATTATTGGAAAATATATTCTACTTCCTCCAAAAATCTTCGCAAGCTTTATTGTATTTTCCAGTCCAATTTCATCAACAATGCTAGAATATGGCTCTCCAAGGTCATTAATTTGTATTTGGTTTATTAGTTTTTTATTCAATGACCCCACCACCTTTACAATACATCAAATTGATTTATTTTTCAAGCCTTTCTATTCTTTCTAAAATTCTACATATCACCGCTGCCATTTCATCCCATGTAACTTCTTCGCTGCTATCATGACTGCTGTCGATGATTTTTTTTTGAGAAAGCTCATTTATATATATCTCTCCCCAACGTTCGGTCCAGGGATTTTTAAATTCTATATCAAAGTATTCACAAGCAGTTTTCCCTATCGCTAAGGCACACTTTTTTTGAAACTCAAGTGATTTTAATAGGTTTTCCCTTTCATGCTTATTTGTAAAATACCCATGTTCCATAAGGATAAAAGGGCAATTAGTTCTTCTGACTATATGGAAATCAGTCCATGTTCTAGGAATGCATGCCCGAATCCCTCTGCTTTTGTTTGGTAGTGTTTCATCGGCATATTTAAGCCACTTCAATGCAAGAACTTTTCCTTTTGGTGAAGTGTGCCAGTAAAAGGCATGATGTCCAGCAACATCTTCGTCGGAGGCTGCATCTGCATGAATGCTGAAGCCGATATCACATTTTTCTTTATTTATATTACTGCTCCTTATTTTTAAAGGAACTTCTTTTGAGTCAAAGGGCTGTGATAGGTATACCTCAAATCCATTATGCTCAAGTATTTCCTTAGCGAGTTTCCCTACTTCATTGTTAAAACTAAACTCTGCAAAATCTCCTATACCTTTGCTTGGGGGGTAAGTGTCTATTCCATGTCCCACATCAATAGCTATTTTCATTTTATATCTCCTTCCTATAGTTTTATTATAGGTGCAATTATCTTTTCATACATGTCCATAGGTTTATACTTGGTTTCTCCTTTATCTTTTAAATCTTGGTGGAATTTCTTTATTTCAAGTGCCAATTTTAAAGCTTTCAAGACACCCACCTGCTCAGGTGATACCTTTGGCTTTACTTCAGATTCAACCATCGGTAGCATCCAGCTAATAGCTTCAAACAAGTGAGGTATATCTGAGTAGGCTTTGAAATCTTTTTGAAATTCTTCAACAGTTTCTTTGGCAAATTTGCTTCGGTTGAGTCTCGGCTTTGTTGGAGGAATCGCTCCTTCTTCTCTTAGTTTTTTGCGAATTTTAGCCCGTTCATTTTTTTCTTTTTGAGTCATTTTTTTATACTTTTTCTTTTTTGCCATATATCCACCTTCTTAATTTTGTTAAATTTCTTTGTTTAACTTCTCTAATAAGTGTTTAGCTTTTTTAAGCTGTTGGTGTCTTCGATGTTTCAGTTTCTCTTTCACAGCATTTATAAGCATATTGCAGTCATAGTAGGTTGACCAAAAATTGATTTCGAAATTTTTATCTAAAAAGTAACTGCAATTCATGGAATTAGGTCTTCCATCAACCACAACATTCTCGTTTTCGCATACACATTGATTTTCAAAATGCCAATTACATTTTTGATTATCACATCTCATTTTTCTACCCTCTTTCTTAGGCTTTTTAATTGCTATACCTTAATCCTCCTAAGTCTGTTGTAGTTTTTAAAGCACAAACCGTACAAACGCCAGCCACATTCTTGTTTTTCAATACTTTTCTTGCAATATCACTTTCCCAACAGGATTTACCACATATAGGGCATGTAACAAGTTTCCAATCATCACGTGGATTAGTATTATCTTTTAGAGGTAGACAAATATATCTTTCAATTCTTTTGACTTCGCCTGATTCTTCGGCTAGGGCGTGCTTCAAAATAAGATCACTTGACCATTTGCTAGTGCTGGAAAAATTCCTTGTATTTTTGTAATCGGTTCTAATTATTCGGGGCTTTCTTTTTCTTATAAAGCTTTCTATTGCATATCCAATACCTGTCCTAAAAACTTTAACATATGCATCTTTACCTTTTCTTACCCAGATTAATTCCTTCATACAAAACCTCCTAGCTTTGTTTTTTATCCTTACAAACACCATCTTCGCTTATATAAACAACTTCCAAAGTGCAAAATCCATTTTTATTGTTTTTGCAATTTCTTTTGTCACACCTTGTAACTCTCATTCTTTGCCTCCTTGTCTATCTAAAACTTTTTTAAGGCCTTCTATAAGATTTGAGGCCTGATCAAACTTAAGCCACTGAAGCTTTTCGACTTTATAAAATTTTCTTGTAAATCCTAGCAGTCTTTTAGGATTGTCATTCCAGCCCAGCTGCTTTTCAAGGGCTCGTATTTTTCTTATTTGTTTGTCTGTGGCCATACCTGGTCTAGCTCTCGCTTTTTCCTTCATATTGATTAACACAGCTATAACTCTGTTAAGTTGTCTTGTTGTAAGCTCTCTCATGCTATCCTTACCAGTTTCTCTTATTATGATGGAGTAAAGGGTTTCATCATCCAAGCCTAGCTCCTTTGATTTAGCAAGACCCCAGATACTTCTAATCTGAGGTCTACTTTTTTTAGTCCTTGCCATATTATCACGTCCTACGCCTTGAGCTTTTCTTTGTCAACTTCGTACCAGAATACATCTTCTACCTTTTTGCTCGCTCCAATCTTCGCTATATCTGCATCAGTATATTTCTTAAGCACATCCTTGTTTACGCTTTCCTTGATCTTGATGCAATCTACCATGCCAAAACTTTTAAGATTTCTTATAATGTTGTCAACCTTTCTTAAAACAATCTTTGTGCTTTTCCTAAATCCAGTTTTGCCAAAATTCAGGAACTTTGTTTTACCCTTTAGGTCAGCTCTGTTGGATTCAACAAAATTCTTAACCTGCTTTTCAAGGGTTTTAATACTCTCTTTGTAGGGTTTTGCATCCATTTCTGCTTCAAGCTTTACATCTGAAATCCTTCGATTCATTTCACCCTGGATCTTTTCAATCTCAATTTCACATTCAGCTATTTCTTTGAGATTTAAATTTACATCATCCCAGCTTTTAAGAACTGGTTCATCTGGTATTCTTACTCTTGCCATTTTCTCATCCCCCTTTAGCTTCATTTAATTTTCTATGCTTGGAAATATTGCACGTCCATTTTCGCAGTGTATGTATATATCATAGTTTGTATAGTTTTCATAAGCTTCTTCTAGCTTCATTTTGTCAAGATCCTTCTTGACCTCGTAATTCTTACTTATAAAATTAAGAACTATTTCAATAGCTTCTCTCTTACTTTCAACGCCTGCTTCAAAGGAGTTGAAGGCAAGATTCAATGTTTCGGTTAGGCCCATTAAACCGCCTCCTTCTTGTTTTTCAAGGTCACATTTTCTATAACTACGTTTTCCCTTTCCCAATATTTTCTTATGTTGCAGTATCCTTCACCTGTTTCAAGGTTCACTTCAACCAATGGATCTTTAAACTCAAGTCTTTTGTCTTTGCTGAGACTTGAGTTTATTATAAATAAGCCTTTATCAAGATCATATGCCATTTAGATTTCCTCCCTTTAATAAAGAAGCTTATAATTTTTAGCATCTTTTACTATATCCCTAGTGATTTCTCCATCTTCAGCAGATTCAAGACATAATTCTAGTATTTCAATAAAGTTTCCAAGTCCTCCATGTTTAACATCAATAGCCAGTGCAACAAGCAGATTCTCGGCTTCTTTAGTTACTTTATATTGCTTTAAAAGACTTCTGACCTCTTTTTCTTTAATGCCTATAAGCTTCATCATGTATTTTCTACGGTAAAGCTGGGCTAAATTGTCTTTTCCATTTCCTCTTGTTAATATGTCTTCAAGCTCATGGGTGCCACATAAAATTATAGGCACCTTAGTGTTATCCCATATTTTTCTAAGTATTTCAAATTTGTCTACATCCCATTTTTTGAGATATTCTGCCTCATCAATTATGAACATAAGCTTTTTATTCTTCAATGCCCTTATGAGCTGCTGAATCCTTTTATAATTTGAGCCTCGTTTAAGCTCTATGCCACACTCTTCAGCCATTATTTCAAGAAGATCCTTCATCCTCATGCTTGAAAAGGCTTCTATATATACAGCACCTGGCGTTCTCTCAACATACTCTTTAACAGCTGTTGTCTTGCCAGTACCAGGATATCCAATTATCACTCCCATTTTCCTTCTCATTCTCATATCTTCGCAAAAGCCGAGTATTCCTTTGAATTCTGTAGTAGGGAAGAGCTGTATTTCTTGGCTGTATTCAACAGCTTCGCTAGCCTTGTAATATCCAGTCAAAAAGCTTCTAAGCTTTTTTTCTAGTTCATCGCTTGTTTTTCCATGATTTACAAATTGGGATACTAAGGACCTACTTACTCCTATTTGCTCTGCAATTTCCGAAAATGGTATCCCTTCAACTTCTTTGATTCTTTTTATCTGTTCAATTATTTCTTCTTTGTTTGCATTGAAAATGTCACTTTCTGGTTGAAGTTTTAAAACTGTATTCATAAAATTTCCTCCCTTTGCAAATTAAATTGCGAATTTCTATATAACATTTGGACGTTTAAGTACCGATTCACCGGTTTTAATAAATCTTTTCTTTGCAGGGTTTTTCTTGTTTTCTTTATTTTCATCTTTTTTAAGGGCTTTTAGCTCTTTATCATAATCCTTCATAGCCTTCTCATATTCCAACACAGTTATATTTCCCTTTAGGCCTTCAACTATTTCTCCTGTCAGGGTATTAGCACTTGATTTTTTAGGCTTAGGCTTACTTTTACCTGTAAGCTCTGCAATTCTTTCTTTAACTTCTCGTTCTTGTTTTCTTTGATTCGATACATGGTTAGATACTTTTTCTTCATCTTCAAATACCATTTTAAGCTTTTCCTTTACTGAAGCTGCACAGATATATTTTCCTTCATGGGTTACGATAATAACGTCTTTATTCTCTCTATTGAATTTTATTTTGACCCACTGACCAATTAAATGTTTTAGCTCAATATTCCAATAAATCTTGTTATCAAACCTTATACCTTGAGTAGATATCTTACGTTTTTCACTTTCCATTTTGCATATACCAAGGACTGCCCAGCTAGGTTTGTCGTATCTTGCTTTTTCCTTCTCCATATAAAGCTCCATTGGCGTTTTTCCTCCATAGCCGCCATGGGGTGTATTATGATATTCTTTTAAGACTATATTTACAAACCATTCCTTCAACTCGTCTAAAGTCCACAGTTTATTATGCTTTATCAGCCTTTTTAAATCCTTTGCAAAGGTTTCAGGTCTTTCTTCAGGATCAGTTCCGCACCACCCTGGTATTTCTCTAACATATTTGTCAGAAAAAGTGCCAAAGAACCTTTCGACGGGCTTCACCCAGCCGTGATAGGCTTTAGCGTGTATATTGCCAACCTTTAGCTGTTTTAATAATCCTTCTGTTTCTAGGTTATATTCTATAGCGTTAGCATATTTTTTCTCTATTATTTTCCCGCCCTCGAAGGCATGGGATCTATAATCCTTACCATTATCGGTATACACTACCTTTGGAACTCCCCAAAAGGGAAAGTCCTTTTTTTCTTGTATGCCATATATAAAGGCTTCAGCTATGGTTCTACTATTTGGCTGCATCGTGATGCACCACCCCACCATGCACCCTGTGGCTATATCGTACCAAGCGGTAAGCCAGGGTCTAGCCACATTGCCATCTTTATCAACCGCAAAGGCGTTGAATCTATAATGATCTCCAAACCAACACTCGTTTACAATTTCTGGCTTTTTTCTATCAGCTTTATGCATAAAGTTTGCTTCCCAATATTTTTTGCCACGTCTTGCATAGGCCACTATTTCTTCAGGTATGGAATTCAAAATTCTACTTGCAGACTTAGAACATTTTGAATACTTCATTCCCTTTTTATTTTCTTTCTTGCAAGTTTCTATAACATAGCCCTGGGCCTCAAGTTTTTTTCTAAGTTTTGACCCTTGATTAAATCTACATTTATCGCATGCTTCACTTCCAAGCCTTTCAGCTTCCTTAACCATTTTTTCATAGGAGGCTGTCTTGGTTCTTCTTATAGGTGTTAGGTAATAGGATTTCATTAGCATTTCTGCTTCTAGACAAAAGCTCATGCTTTTACCTTTGTTGCTTTTTTCCTTTTTCATAAGGCCAGCCAAACCATTTTTTTCATAATCCTTTATCCAGTTGTAAAGGGTTCTAAAGCCTATTTCATTTTCCTTTGCCAGCTTTTTTCTAAGCTTTGTAACATTTTCATCAATACTTAAAGCTCTTTGCACAAGCTCGTATTTTTTAAGCAGTTTATGCATCCCTTCTTCGCCATGCTTTTCTCTATATGAAGCCAAATCAGCATCTATATTGATTTCCTCTGTGCATCCTATTTCCCTTGCCCCACTTATTTTTTCAAAATATTTTATTTGGGCTTCGGGTGGAAGGGAAGAGAGGTCTACTAAATATATCTTTAGGTTTTTTTCATTTATTACTTCTTTAACTTCAATCCTTCCAAGGCTTATTCTCCTCCTAATTGTGCTTTCGTCTACGCCGCAAATTTCAGCAGCGTTTTGTGTTGATATCCAATGCTTCACTCTATCCCTCCTTAGAAATTTATGATATAATGAGGGGAGAGAATATATCTAAAAGGCTTTTAGAGAGTCGCTTTGGGGTGCTCCCTTTTTATTTGCCCTTAGGATATATTCTTCTTTCGTTTTATGCTGTTTTCTCAGCTTCACTTGAATTTCCCTCAGTAAGACTTGTATATTTCTTTGCACATTCTTCTCTTTCATGCATGATTTTCATTTTAAGATCCTTTATGGCACTGATTTTACTGCTCATTTCAAGGAGGGTATTCCTTATTTCCTTAAGAAGCTTTTCTTCCTTTTCTTCTATTAGCTTAAAGGTTTCTCCCAGCTCTCTTTCCTTGCTTGCCAAAAACTTTATTTCCATTTCCTTATCCATGTCCAGTGAGCTTATTTTATTCAGATAGTCAGCTATATCTCTAATTTGACTTTCAAAGCTAAATCCAGTCATTTTCCCCAATTATACTACCTCCTTAAGATTTTCTATTTTGGTTTCAAGCTTAAGTATGCTTCCTATTTCATCTAAATATTTAAGTCCTTGTTTTTCTCCTCTTAGTACATCTGCTAAATAGCTTTCACTTACTCCTAAGTCATTAGCAAGCTCTTTTTGAGTCATATTTAGCTCTATTAATCTTTTTTTAACCTTGATACCAAAGCTTGTAAGTTTTCTTTTGCACTTCATGATGTCGCCCCCTTATTGTTACAAAAGTGATATGTTTTCTTTAGTTTTTATTGCTTTTTATTGTGCATTTCTTATTACTAATACAACAGCTGGTCCCCATTCCTTTATATGTTTATTGTCTCCTCTAAATTTAAATTGCTGTTCCTTTTTCATTTTTGCTATGGTTACATGCTTTCTGGATTGCAGCTCCTTGATAAGCTCAGTTGTTTTGTAATCCTTTAGCTTTTTACCAAAACCAAGCATAGTTTTATCGTCCTCCTTTTTATCTTTTGGCTTCTTAAAGGCTTTGGCCTTGCAGAGAAATGTTTTCCCTTCATATACATTGATAAAGCTATTGTCCTGGGAAGTCATCACATAAACTTGCTCCCCTATATATGTCTTTAGTAAATCATTCCAATACATCTTGCCTTTGTACCTGATCCCTTTATAAGTGACATTTCTTCTATCCATGCAATTCCTCCAATAAATATATTTACCTTTTCCTTTCTCTAGTGTTAAAATATAGATGCGAGTATTTTCCTAACACTTAAAAAAGGAGGTGAGCTTGTGGATGATGTTCAAGTTTGCAGAGAAATTTTGAAATTATTAAACCAATTTGCCAATGAACATGGGCTTAATCGATATGGATTTGGCCCTAAGTACTTCTTAGAAAATTTAAATATTCCAGAAAATCAATTGAAAGTAAATATTGATTTTTTAGAAGAAGAAGGCTATATTAAACTTCTCAAAGCTTTAGGTTCACATTTTAAAGCAGCACGACTAACAAGTCGTGGAAAAAAATTGTTTATGAATCCTTCTGAGTTTAATAGAGCTTTTCCAGCAACATCTATTACTTATATAAATGGCAACAACAATATCACAGGTAATAATGTGAGTGTAAATAATAGCTTTAATAAAATAGACAAAGCAATTGAAGCATCTGATTTAGATGATAATTTAAAAAATGAAATCAAAGATTTAGTAATCGATTTAATTAACGACATAAATAGTAAGAAGTTAGACGATAACAAACTTAAAAATTTTTTCTCAAATATTATTGCCAAAACAAGTCAAAAAGCTGTTCCTGAAATTGCCACAAGCATTATAAAGAGTTTATTAGCTTATTTTAATATTTCTTCCTAGAATATTGCTGAATCTTCTGCATATAATTTATATTTTTCAAGATTTTTTAAAATTTTTTCTATCTTAAATTTGCAGTCTTCAACTTCAAGATACAGTCTTGGCACACTTTCAATCTTGCAGTAAGATTCAGTCTCTTTTTTCTCCAATCTTATAATTCGTGATTCTAGCTCTGCTCTAAGCTTTGAAGCAAGTCTTTTATATTCTAACAATTCACTTTTCAAAACAAATTTATCAGTATTAATAGAGTCTTCTCCTCCAGCTGTTTCATTCATGACATTATAGAAGATATCTAAGGCTTCGTCATAGGCCAATCCATAACTATCCCCAAAAGACTTTATTGTATAAAAAACTTCTTTTCTCAAAGCTTCTTTAGTAAGTGTCATCTGACTTACCACCTTTCTTTATTTACTTTTCAAAGAACAATTCTCTGACACATGGGGAATTCATAAGACCCAGTACGGTTTTTACTGTTTTTACCGCCAAACATAACCAGTATTTTGTAATTACCTTCCTATAGTGTTAAAATATAGTTGTTAACACTTTTAAAACACCACAGAAAGGGGGATTTCACTATGCCAACAACTGGCGAAAAACCAGGTATAGGTACATATACTTGTACAAATTGTGGACAAACTGTTCACTTAGATGACAACTCTGATACTTTGCCACCATGTCCTAGCTGTGACGGTACTGACTTTAGATAGTAGTTCTCCGTCACAAATTCTTTAATCGCTTCATCTGTGTAGCCAAAGACTTTACCTAAAACCCAATGATCAAAAACTGTCTTTGGCTTCTCAGGTAAGCTCTTAATAACTTCCACTAAATACTCATCTTTGTATATCCATAAAGTAGCCCATTCATCAGTCAAGCATTTAGCATAGGTTCTTAAATTAAAACTTTCTTCAATATACTTTGCAGCAGCAGTAATTTGAGATGTTTTTATTGGAATTATAGCTGCTGGCTTACCTCGCATTACCATGTAACAATATGCAATTATTTCTCCTTTTAGCAAATCGTTTAAACTTTTCAAAACATCACCTTTGCCATCCTAATCCCTAACCAATTTTGATACAGGCTCCTACTGTCTCATATCCCTATGGGCTGGTTCTAGGATTAAACGATTGTTTATTTTTATCAGCAGCACCACCGACAATGAACTTGTCCTTGAAGAGAATGCTATGTATAGATAATTCCGATGGAGGGAATTATTAGATTAGAGTTTTTTATATGTCAAATTATTTTTGACACAATACATATGTTTGGTTAACTACACCTATGAAATTATGATAAACTTAAGGTGTAGAAATTCACTTGATAATTATATTATATGTTCATATAAGAACATTGTCAATAGTATTATGTTCTTATACGAGAAAAAATATTAAAATATTTCTTATAAGAACATATTTTGGTTCTTATAAGAACTTAAAGGAAAGGAGATTTCATTTGAACACTCTTGGAGATAGATTGAAATACCTTAGAAAACTTCATAATATTAAGCAGCAAGATTTATCCAATGCAACTAATATTTCAAGAAGTAATATAAGTAAAATAGAAAACAATTCATTGAGCCCTACAGCGACTGCAATTATAGCACTTTCAAATTTTTTTAGAGTGTCAACGGATTGGCTTTTAATCGGAAAAGAAGATACGTTTAATAAGGCTAAAGAGGGTAGTGCAGAATATTTTATAGAAAACTATACAATAGATGGTAAGCCAGCTGATCCTTCAAATATATTTAATCCCCAAAGGAAAACTTTATTAAAGCAAATATGGGAAACTTTTGTTACTCTAATTAAAGAAGAGTCAAATGTAAATATGAATAAAAATACCCCAGACCAAACATATGGCGTATTTGCTATAAAAAATGATTTTCCCGATCTTTACAAAGAAATAAAAGCTATCAAAGAATTAGGAGCAGTAGATAATATATATATAAAAGAAATAGTGGAACTTTTAAAAGAGTTACCTCCATCTGAGCTGAAGGAAATTAAAAATTACGTAAATTATAGGCTTCAAAGTTACAATGAAGCGAATAAAAAGGGAGAGTCATCGACTTTCACGCATGGCGAAGAAACCGCTACTCTAGATGATGCTACAGCTTGATTTTTTTATCCTCAAAAAGTGAAGAACTTCACTAATATTTTTTATCTTGCAATAGTGAAGTTCTTCACTAAATAAACATAAAAAAAACAAGCACCGGTTTGATATGCTCAAAATGATAAATGTTAATTGTCATTTGATATCAGGTTCTTGTAAAAATTGTGGTTATTTTCCAAATTTAAATCTTGAATTATTTCCACTTTTTTATTTAAATTTAATGCACGCTTAAAAAAATTCTTTCAATCTATAAAACTCAGTATTTTCAATACTTATACCTATGCACGCTTAACCCTTAAAAAATGCACGCTTAAAATTCCAATTTTTATGATATACTATAGCCAAGGTAAAAAACTTGTTAACACACTTTAACGCTGATTAGTTCTAATACTGACGGTACACGTTACAAAGCGTTTTATTGTAACGTTAAATTCGTTAACAGCAGCATGTCTCGTTCAAAAACTGCCGATCAGCTAGATGGTTTTGCAATTATTCGTGTCCATCGCCTCTTAAATCCTATCTCTAGCTAAATCGTTCTTTCTCTTGTAATCCCAATATATCCCACGGTTTATTATTTTATCTTTTCCCTTCGGGGGTTTTGCAGTTTAACTTGTCTCTCTACA
>NZ_FUZT01000033.1 GCF_900167445.1 Maledivibacter halophilus | reverse complement strand
ATTTAAGCTTACTTGAAAGATTCACTAGACCAGAAATGCTTGAGCAAATGACAATGGGGGAAAAGTTTTTGGGGTCAATGTATATAGCAATTCTGGGAATGGCCGTAACCTTTATAGCCCTTATGATCCTATGGGCGTTAATTATAATAATGGGTAAGGCATTAAACACTACAAAGCCTAAGAAAAGTGAAGTAGATGTTATAGATAAAACGCCAGCACCTGAGCTAAAGAAGAAGGAATCTGCAGAGGTAGAGGAAGAACCAGAGGAGCTTGTGGCAATTATTACAGCAGCAATAGCAGCAAGCCTAGGAACATCTACCCACAATATAGTAGTAAGAAACATTGTGAGAACTGCTGATACTACTCCAGCTTGGGGAAGAGCAGGCAGAGTGGATCAAATGAATAGAATGCTTTAGAGACAATTAATAGTTAATAATGAATAATTGGTTGGGTCGTTTCTTTAGAGATAAAAGACGAAAAAATTATATATAAAAACAGGCTTATAACATGAACGAAAAGGAAATATTAATACTCCCGATATAGGAACTAGTACAACGAGTTAAAGTATATATGATCTACAACTTAAGGATATAATTAGAAAACTTATAGTTTAAATTAAGGAGGAATTTAGACATGAGAAAGTTTAATATAACTGTAAATGGTAAAGCATATGAAGTAGATGTAGAAGAAATAGGAGGAGCAGCTCCAGCAGCAATATCAAGACCAGCGGCAGCTCCAAGACCGGCAGCACCTACGCCAAAGGCTGCACCAAAGCCAGTAGCGCCTACACCAAAGGCAGCACCTACGCCGGCTCCAGCAGGAGGAAATACAGTAACAGCACCAATGCCAGGAACAGTACTGGATATAAAGGTAAATGAGGGAGATACAGTATCCAATGGAGATGTACTTCTTATATTAGAAGCAATGAAAATGGAAAATGAAATAATGGCACCTGCAGATGGAAAGGTAGTATCAGTAAATATTTCCAAGGGTGCATCGGTAAATGCAGGAGATGTTCTTATAGTTTTAGGATAGGTCTATAGCAAAAAAAATGAACATGTCAAAGGAAAGGAGATGCAGGGATGGGTGAAGCTATACTTAAATTCATACAAACTACCGGATTTGCTTCCCTACAGTGGCAGCAGGTAGTAATGATTTTTATTTCATGTGTACTATTATACCTGGCCATCAAAAAGGGATTTGAACCACTTTTATTAGTTCCCATTGCTTTTGGTATGCTTTTAACTAATCTTCCAGAAGCAGGACTTTTTGCAAAACAAACAATAGACCCAGTTACAGGTCATATAAATCCAGGAGGATTACTTCGTTATTTTTACTATGGAGATGAACTTGGAATATTTCCACCAATTATATTTATGGGAGTAGGAGCCATGACCGACTTTGGTCCCCTAATAGCTAATCCAAAATCATTACTATTAGGAGCGGCAGCACAGTTTGGTATATTTACAACCTTTTTAGGAGCAATACTTTTAGGCTTTACAGGTCAACAGGCAGGAGCTATAGGTATCATAGGCGGAGCCGATGGACCTACAGCAATATTTTTAGCATCAAAGCTTGCACCGGAAATACTTGGGGCCATAGCCGTGGCAGCATATTCCTATATGGCACTGGTTCCAATAATACAGCCACCAATAATGAAGGCCCTTACCACAAAGGAAGAGCGTGTGGTAAAAATGGAGCAGCTGAGAAATGTATCAAAGATAGAGAAGATATTATTCCCAATAATGGTAACTCTTGTGGTATCCCTTATGCTTCCACCGGCAGCCACATTGGTTGGAATGCTAATGCTTGGGAATTTGTTTAAAGAATCAGGAGTTGTAGGAAGATTAACGGACACAGCAACAAATGCACTAATGAATATAGTTACAATATTCCTTGGATTATCAGTTGGGGCCTCAGCAGAGGCATCAAAATTCTTACAGCCGGAAACCATAAAGATAATAGTTCTAGGAGTACTTGCCTTTGGAGTTGGAACAGCAGCAGGAGTAATACTTGGTAAAATAATGTATAAATTATCGGGAGGAAAGGTAAATCCCCTTATAGGCTCAGCAGGAGTATCAGCAGTACCTATGGCAGCAAGGGTATCCCAGGTAGTAGGGCAAAAAGAAAATCCATCAAACTTCTTGCTTATGCATGCAATGGGACCTAATGTTTCAGGTGTTATTGGTTCTGCCGTTTCTGCTGGAGTTTTACTTTCACTATTTGGATAAAAGTAGTTTATCTATTTTGTATTGTTTCAATAATTTTCAAAAATAAATTTGGACAGGGGTATTATCCTCTGTCCAAGTTTTTTATTTTTAGCTAATAAATTTTGTATATATTCTATTGCATAAATTTGAAAACTATAAACTTTATTTTTACATGATAGTTAATTTAATATATAATTGAGAAGTGTAAGAAAGTTTATTTATAATAAAAAGAATAATTATAAAGCTCATAAGCTGAATTTTAAAATATAAATGATATACAAAAAATGATTTAAAAGCTTGAAAATTATTTATTGAAATTTAAAATGTATAGCTTCATAAAATGGCTTTATCCATTACTGGAGGTTTTAAATTGAAAAAGGAAGTATTAGAAGTACTTAAAAAGAACAAAAATAACTTTATATCGGGAGAACAATTAAGTAATAGATTAGGTGTGACTAGAACTTCTATTTGGAAACAGATTAATATTTTAAAAGAAGAAGGTTATAAAATTGAATCTATATCCAGAAAGGGATATAAATTAATAGAAGAACCAGATATCCTATCAAGGGATGATCTTTTAATAGAGCTCCAAAACAATAAACTAGGTAATGATATATATTATTTTAAGACGATTGATTCAACAAACAATTATGGAAAAAAATTAGCCTTGGATGGGGCTTTAGAAGGAACAATTGTGCTTAGTGATGAGCAAACTGGAGGAAGAGGAAGGTTAGGCAGGGCTTGGGTATCTCCACCTGGGACAAGTATTTCTATGTCTATTATACTACGGCCAACTATATATCCTAATGAAGCTGCAAAAATAACTGAGATAACTGCTGCTGCAGTTGCTAATGCTATTAGTAGAGTTACAAAGCTGAAAACAGGAATTAAATGGCCCAACGATATAATTATTAATAGTAAAAAAGTATGTGGAATACTTACTGAAATGAGTGCTGAAATAAATAGTATTAATTATGTAATAGTGGGAATGGGAATTAATGTGAATATCAATGAATTTCCTGATGAGATAAACAATGTGGCAACATCACTTAAAAAGGAATTGAACATGGAAATATCCAGGAAAGAACTTGTAATTAATATAGTAAATGAATTTGAAAAATTATATTATGATTTTATTAATACTGGTGATTTAAGTAAGACAGTAGAGATTTGTAAAGAAAAATCTGTGATTTTAGGTAAGATGATTAAAATAATTAACAGAAATGAAATTATAATTGCTAAGGCTATAGATATAGACGAGAATGGAGAATTGATAATAAAAAAGGATGATGGAGAGATAATAAATATTATATCTGGAGAAATTTCTGTAAGAGGAATAAATAGTTATATTTAGAAATAAAATTTCTGAATTACTATTATCAAAATATATTCTACTTAGATTAAGTACATTATTACTATATACAGCTGTTCTAAATTTGCATTATATAATTATTTGAGCAAATTGCATAATTACCTCTTTAAAAAACTAACTACCACATATTGCTTTCAAATCTTCGAAGCTATACCATATATGTTATGCAATTTTGACAAATTGGAGTTATGCAATTTCCTCATTTCAGTTTTAAAGATTATTATTGATATAATCTCTTAAAAATGATAATATACTAAAGATGAAATATTAAAGTGAGATTAATTTTATAAGATTAAATTATATATGGCGAGGTTGCTTATTCGTGCAAGGAATCTTTCACATTTTTTTATTATAACAGATGATAAGTAGGTGATTTTTTTGTTATTGGCTTTTGATGTTGGTAATACAAATATTGTTTTAGGTGTATACAAAGATAAAAGATTAATAAAATATTGGAGAATGTCTACAGATAAATCCAAAACATCTGATGAACTTGGTATGCTGGTAAATCAATTTTTTGAATACGATGGTGTAGATGTGAATGATATTACAGATGTAATAATATCTTCAGTAGTACCAAATATTATGTATTCACTTCAGCATATGGCTTATAAGTATTTTAATAAGGAAGCTATTGTAGTTGGGCCCGGTATAAAGACAGGTATAAATGTTAAATATGATAACCCCAGACAAGTTGGAGCTGATAGAATTGTTAATGCTGTTGCAGCATTTCATAAATATGGAGGGCCTATAGTAGTTGTTGATTTTGGAACAGCCACTACATTTTGTGCTATATCTGCAAAATGTGAATATCTTGGGGGGACAATTTCACCAGGGATAAAAATATCTAGTGATGCATTGTTTCAAAAAGCTGCAAAATTACCTCGTGTTGAATTAAATAAACCCAAAAAACTTATATGCAAAAACACTGTTCAAAGTATGCAGTCGGGAATTATCTATGGATATGTAGGACTAGTTGATTATATAGTTGATAGAATGAAAAAAGAGCTGAAAAATAAAGAGGCTAAGGTGATAGCAACTGGTGGACTAGCAAGCTTAATAGCAACGGAATCAAAAACAATAGATTATGTAGATAGGTTTTTGACTCTTGAAGGATTAAGATTAATATATAATATGAATAAATCATAATAATTTAGCAGGTGATATATTGAAAATAGGAAATGTAAATATTGACAGTCCAGTTGCTCTTGGACCTATGGCAGGTGTTACAGATCTCACTTTTAGAGTGATATGCAAAGAGTTTGGATGTGGAATCGTATTTACAGAAATGGTAAGTGCAAAGGGTATATTTTATAATGATCCCAAAACTAAAGAATTAATGAAAATTGAAGCAAAGGAACGACCGGTGGCTCTTCAAATTTTTGGGTCAGATCCTAAAATAATGGCAGAGGTTACAAAACAAATCAACAAACATGATTATGATATATTAGATATAAATATGGGATGTCCAACTCCTAAAATTGTAAAAAATGGTGATGGGTCAGCCTTATTAAAAAATCCAAAGCTTATTGGAAAAGTAGTGAAAAGTGTAGTAGCTGCGTCTGAAAAGCCAGTAACTGTTAAAATAAGAAAGGGCTGGGATGATAACAATATAAATGCTGTTATGGTATCTAAAATAATAGAAGAAAGTGGAGCCAATGCAATATCGATTCATGGAAGAACTAGAGAACAATTTTATACAGGAAAAGCAGATTGGGAAATAATAAGAAAAGTTAAGGAAGCTGTTTCTATACCTGTGTTCGGGAATGGTGATGTGTTTTCGGTAGAAGATGCTAAAAATATGAAAGAAATGACTAATTGTGATGGAATTATGATAGCTAGAGGTGCTCAGGGGAATCCATGGATATTTAAAAGGGTAATTCATTATTTTAGAACCGGGGAAATTTTACCTCCACCAACTGTAGAGGAAAAAATAACTATGTGTATAAAGCATCTGCATATGTTGATAGAAAACAAAGGTGAATATATAGCTATAAGGGAAATGAGAAAACATTGTGCATGGTATCTTAAGGGTATAAGAAATGCAGCTAAGATTAGAAATGAAATAAATACAGCTAAAAGTGTGGATATGATAGAAAGACATATTAAAAAAATCCTTGACTATTAGAAACATAATATTTACCTATCACAAATTTTTAAAACATAAGAAAATTAACATCTTGACAATAAATTACAACTACATTATAATAATGCGCATAAGTATAAGCACTGAGTCTCCAGTGCTTATACTATTAAATTAATGCTAAAGATTTAGTTGTAAGAATAATTTTAAAAAAATAACATATATTAGGGAAATAAGCATTGCTTAATCTCAGCTTTGATTGCTTATTTTAGAAAAATTATTACATTATAATATAAAATCATAAAGGAGAGGGAATAAATGGTTGACAAGGAAATAATTTTAACGAAACAGGGGCTGAAAAAAGTAGAAGATGAACTGGAAGAACTAAAAGCAGTAAAAAGAAAAGAAGTAGCTGAAAAAATAAAGCAAGCATTGGCTTTTGGAGATATAAGTGAAAATTCCGAGTATGATGAGGCTAAAAATGAACAGGCCCAAGTAGAAGAAAGAATAGCAAAACTTGAAACAATGCTAAGAAAAGCTAAAGTTGTTGATGAGAGCCAGATATCAAAGGATATTGTAAGTATTGGTGCAACTGTAAAAGTTATGGACTTGGAATTTGATGAAGAAGTAGAATATACCATTGTTGGATCAGCTGAAGCAGATCCCTATGAACTAAAAATTTCTAATGAATCTCCTGTTGGAAAAGCTTTGCTTGGACATAAAGTAGGAGAAGTTGTTGAAGTGCAAATTCCAGATGGAGTTACCAAGTATGAAATACTTGAAATAAAAATACAGTAGGAGGTATAGTATTAAATGACTGAAGAACAAAATCTTAATGAAGTACAGAGGATAAGAAGAGAAAAGCTGAAAAATTTGCAGGAAATAGGTCGAGATCCATTTAAAATTGAAAAATACGAGAGAACAGCATTCAGCACTAATATTAAAAATAATTTTGAAGAATTTGAGGGAAAAGAAGTAAAAATAGCTGGAAGAATTATGGCCAAGAGGACAATGGGAAAGGCTAGTTTTATAGATGTATTGGATAGAGACGGAAGAATTCAGTCATATGTTAGAAAAGATGCTATAGGTGAAGAAGAGTATGAAATATTTACTACATATGATTTAGGAGATATAGTAGGTATAAGGGGTACGGTATTTAAGACAAAGAAACAGGAAATCTCAATCAGAGCAGATGAAGTTCAGCTCTTATGTAAATCATTACAAGTATTGCCTGAAAAATGGCATGGATTAAAGGATACGGAACTTAGATATAGACAGAGATATATTGACCTTATTGTAAATCCTGAAGTTAAGAAAACATTTATAAAGAGAAATAAGATAATCAAAGCCATAAGGGAGTTTTTAGATGAGAGGGGTTATTTAGAGGTTGAAACTCCAATACTAACAACTATTGCTGGAGGGGCAGCAGCAAAACCCTTTTTAACTCATCACAATACATTGGATTTAGATATGCAGATGAGAATTGCAAATGAGCTTTATCTAAAGAGACTTATTGTAGGTGGATTTGATAAGGTCTATGAAATGGGTAAAATGTTCAGGAATGAAGGAATTTCTATTAAGCATAATCCTGAGTTTACTAATATAGAGCTTTATGCAGCATATGAGGACTATGAATATATGATGGATATAACTGAAAACTTAGTTGCATATTGTGCAGAAAGGGCTCATGGCACAACTGTTATAAATTATCAAGGCACAGAAATAGACTTTAAACCACCTTGGAAAAGAGTGTCCATGCACGATTTAGTTGAGGAGAAGACAGGTGTTGATTTTTATAGCTTAGAAACTGATGAAGAGGCTAGAAGAATTGCCAAGGAAAAGCTTCATTTAGAAATAGAAGAGCATATGACAAAGGGACTCATAGTTAGTCTTGCTTTTGAAGAATACTGTGAGAAAGATTTAATTCAGCCAACATTTGTAATGCATCATCCTGTAGAGGTGTCACCATTATCTAAGAAAAATCCTGATAACCCACTATTTACTAACAGGTTTGAAGCTTTTGCCAATACATGGGAGATTGCTAATGCATTTTCAGAATTAAATGATCCAATTGACCAGAGGGAAAGGTTTGAACAACAGCTTAAGCAAAGAGAATATGGAGATGAAGAGGCACATCCAATGGATGAAGACTTTATAAATGCATTAGAAGTAGGGTTACCTCCTACAGGTGGACTTGGAATAGGTGTTGATAGACTTATGATGTTACTTACTAATTCAGCATCGATAAGAGATGTGATATTCTTTCCAACTATGAAGCCTATAGAATAGTAGAATATTTTGAGAGAGTATGTATATTTTATTTGTGCATATTCTCTTTTGCACCCTTTCTTTATACAAAATTTGCTAAATAATTTTCAAACAAAAGTATTGACAAAACAAATTGTCTATGGTACTATATTTAAGCGTCGTTAACAAAGAACTAAATGGAACATAAAACTTTGGACATTGAAAACTGAACAGTGTAAGGATAAAAAACATGTTGAACGATTGATGTAAAAGTCAACGTTTAGCCTGACCAATAAAAGGTCAAACCCGAAAATTTTATTTAAGAGTTTGATCCTGGCTCAGGATGAACGCTGGCGGCGTGCTTAACACATGCAAGTCGAGCGAGAAGGCTTTAACTAATCCTTCGGGAGAAGATAGAGCTGGAAAGCGGCGGACGGGTGAGTAACGCGTGGGTAACCTGCCTTGTACAGAGGGATAGCCGCCGGAAACGGTGAT
>NZ_FUZT01000022.1 GCF_900167445.1 Maledivibacter halophilus | reverse complement strand
ATAGCTGTAAATGCACCAAATACCCTTAAAGTACTGCTGAAGGATAAATTCAGCAATATTACAGAAAAAGAAATTGCAGTAAAAGATAAGGATGAGATTATATACGGAGAAGTACCAGATGATATAAGAGATATTATAGAAGGAGATAAAAATAAGAACAGGGATAAAGATAAATTGGAAGATGAAGATATAGTTATTACTGACCCAGACATTGATGAAGAAATAAAGGAGGATATAATAGACACAATTAATGATACCGATGTAAAGCCTGGAGATACAGACCTTAATAGTGGTGAAGGAGAGCTAATCATTGATATATCCGATAGAATAAGTAATAAATACAGAAATGGAGATTATGGATATAGACTAGATATTATAAAAAAGGAAAATATGAAGCTAGTTTATACTAAAATACTGGATAAACCCCAAAGGGTGGAAATCCCTAAACTCCAGGACAGCACAACATATATAGTGAGAATAAGCATATTAAAGGGAAATAAAGAATTAGCATTTAAAGAAATAGAAAAAATGACAAAGGATAGAACAGCTCCGGTCATAGAAAAAATATTTGTTCGTAATAACAAAGTCAATGTAATAGCAAGTGATAATGTTAAGCTTCACAGCAGAGCCTATAAATTTGATATAGTAGGGAAAGATTCCTTAGCCGTGAAAGATGGAATCAGTGTTAATAAAGGAATACTTGTTGCAGGTATAGATAACTCACTGGACATTAGACTACTTGCATCCAGTCTTGAATGGGCAGAAAACAATTGGAACAAAGAGAATGTAAAAGAATCAGAAAAAGGAAGCAGATTAATAGTAACGGTAAGAGATGCCGAAGGCAACTGGACACAATCCGAGGAAATAGTAACTGATGAAAACGGAATACTACAGGAAACTGTAAATCCTGATGATCCGCTAAAAGTAGATAAAGGATCTTCCCTTGATATTGATGAGATAATAGAAAATATAATCGATGAATTAGGTGAAAACACTAATCCTGAAGATTTAGATATTAAAATTATCCAAGGTGATGCTGACATAGAAAATGGAAAAATCAAAATAAAGGGTAATGGAAATATAATTGTGAGTATAAAAGACCCAGTTACAGGTAGAACCATACAATATCTCCTCAATGCAGTAGATAATGATGACTTTAATAGAAGGATCATAGTTGAAAAGAAAAGCCAGACAAATCTAGAATTGGCATTTAAAGATACTCTAATAGATGAATTTAGAGAAAACAGAGAAATTACCTTTGAGACTACAGATGAAAACATAAGTATAGAAGGTTATGTACTTAAAGCAAATGAAAATGGAATAGGTACTATTACAGCAAGTAATGGAAGAAAAAATATTAAGCTCTATGTAATTGTGGCAGATTCTATCTCCAATGTTAGAAGCAATATAGAAAAAATAGATGATAACGTGGCTTACACAATTCTTAAAGGAAAAGAAATAAATATTAAAGATTACCTAGAGTTAGAAGGTAAAAATGTTAATAGCAAATACTTAATTACTGAAACAGATAGTAAAAATATCAATTTGCTTGACAGTTTTAGATTTAAAGCAATAGATGAAGGTGTAGCATCTATAAGAGTGATAGACCTTGCACAAGGAAGGATTAGGAGTATCAGCTTTAAAGTTGTTGATATTAAACCTTCAGATAAGAAACCTACAGATATACAAACTCATTGGGCTAAGGAAACTATAGAAAAAGCTATTTCAAAGGGCATCATTGATGGTTACAAGGATAATACTTTTAAACCTCATGAAACGGTTTCTACTAAAGAGTTTTTAGTAATGCTTAATAAAGTAAAGCTCCTAACAAACAAAGAAGATAAAAAATTAAATTCAATAAATCTAAATAAAGCCGACTGGAGCTATTATGAAGTTGCCAATGCAACTATGGGAATTAAAGAAGAGAATCTAGACTTTTTAAACAATAATGAATGGAATAGAGATTTAATAAGGGAAAAGGCAGTATATCTCATAGATAAAGTTTTAAATATTAAATCAGATGCGAAGGTTAACTTTAAAGATACAGATAACTCTAAATACAAAGATTCAATAAAATCAGTAGGAGGAATACTAAAGGGATATGAAGATGGAAGCTTTAAAGGAAATAAAGCTATAACCAGAGCTGAAGCTTTAACTCTAATTATTAGGATACTACAAGAGTGTGGAGGTTGAAAAAAATAATGCTATATCAAGTTTGATATGAAATATCCTGTATAAAAATATAGAATTTATAGGAGAATATTAATTTATTCTCCTATAAATTACAAAATATGGTTGAATATCCAATGGAATAATGATACGATAACAATATAATAATGATATAAATATTATAAAAATGATACAATATGGTAAAGGTGTGTTGGCGATGGATATTCAAAGACATCCAAGGTCAGTTGTTAATTTGGCAAAAGAATTAAAAAATCTTATAGATGCTTACTGGAGTAGGGATATTTCAGAAGAGCAGATGAGAGAGTATGTTCTCTACTTTGCTAAGTATGAAAAGAAAAAATTATTTCGTGCAAATGACTACAGCCCTACTATTAAGCAAAGAGTAGGGAAGAAAAGATTAGAAGTCATAGATAAGGTTCTTGACGGTTATCAAATGAGTTTTTGAAAGGATACTTTTAATGAATAAACATATAGAAGTATTAAAAAAAGGGATTATAGAAAAATTTAATCCTAATAAAATAATTCTTTTTGGATCATATGCAAATGGAACTGCAGCCGAGAAGAGTGATATTGACATTTGTGTTATCTTTAAAACTATTTATGATAGAAGAAGCTTAAAAAGGAAAATAAATAAGTATATATATGACAAAAACGGATTGGATTTTGATAAGCCAGTTGATGTTCTCATATACACAACTCAAGAATGGGAAAAATGTTTATTAGAAAAAGGTACCTTTGCAACCCATATACTAAATACGGGCGTGATAATATATGACAGACGGCGCAATATACTTAATAATGGAGCAAATCCAATCATTTAAAATTTTGGGAAGAAGGGAGATAAAAAATATGAGAAAAATAATAAGTATGGTATTAATATCAATGTTGACTTTAACTGTGATTTCATTCGCAGAAGAGAGTAACTACAAAATAGATGTAGATGGGAAACTGATAGAGGTGGATGAAAATTTTGATAATACAGTTGATGTAGAAGTCGATGGAGTTAAAATCAAGTTTAAAGATGCTAAACCCTTTATAAATAAGGAAGAAAGAACAGTGGTTCCGGTTAGATTTATAGCTGAAGCATTGGGAGCAGAGGTTGATTGGAATGGAGAAACAAGAACGGTACTTATAGACCAGGATGAAAGACATATTGAACTTAAAATAGGAGCTATGGAGGCTACTGTTAACTCAGAAATAATAAAATTCGATACAAAAGCTGAGATTTACTTTGATAGGACTTTTGTTCCTTTACGTTTTGTCTCTGAAGCTTTAGGAGCTATTGTAGGTTGGAATGGAGAGACAAGGACAGTTACTATTGATACCAAAACCAATGGAAAAGAAGAACAAGTAGAATCACCAAAGAATGTTGAAGAAATGATTGCAGTAATTGAAGATGAGGAATTAAAAGAAGTTGTTAAAACAATACCCAATATTCAAATAGGTAAAGACAATAATGTTATTCTTTATGATGAGGAAAATCTATTTGAGTGGAATACCATTGATATAGATATTGATGGTGCAACAGCAAATGATCCTACAACTTTAATTACGGTTTATCCAACTGTGTATGATGATTATTCAATTCTGAAAGAAATGCTTAAAGTATATTATCCAACTCAGTATGAAACGGTATATGAGTATGTAAGTGGAGTAATAGAGCAAGAAGAATATACGAAAGGAAAAGCAGAAGAATTTGTTTATGATAATAGAAGTTTTGCATGTGCAAAGGGTGAAATGGCAATTAGTATATATATAGGAGGCAAGGCTAATGAATAAAATTATTTCAAGGCTTTTAGCCTTTTTTTTATTTGTTTCTTTTTTAGCATTTCCAATAAGCACAACAGCACATGAGAAAGACTTGGTGGCTTATGTACCTCATTATAGGTTAGAACAAAAAGGAATATTAATATACAAAGATCAGGAAGGAAATTGGATAAATGGTGAACTAGGTAAAAAAATTGATATAGAACAGCAAATAGATCTTAAGGAATTTGAAGACCAGGAAACAATAGATAAAATTTTAAATGTTGTTGTTTATCCATATGACTTAGGTTTTATGTTTTCAACAGAAGATTTTTCAAGGAGTATAAATAAGTTTTCCCAGACTAAAGAAGACTTTATAAAAAACTACTATAACCATGGAACCGACAAAATTGAAATAAAGGAAAGGTATTTAAGCGATGGAGTTGTTAAACTTAAATATAATGCAGAGCTTACACCGCAGATTGAGCCTTTAAAAGTTTCAGAATATACCGATGAAGATATATATATTCTTTTAGGGCAAGATCCCAACAATCCAGACCCTAAAACCAAAAATGCCCTAGAAGTTATTAGAGAGCTAAAACCTACTATAGAAGACTTAAATCTTCCAGTTCCTTCTGCAACACCTAAAGGTCTACTAAATATAGATATTCTTTTTAAAAAGGGCTTGGCTGTCTATGGCAAGCCTGGAAGTATTAAAAATAACGAATTTAAAGAGGGAGAATATAGATACCTAGGATACGATATAAATGGTACACCCTTTACAAACGAAGACTTTCCTAATGACTTTAATATAGATAAAGAACCCTGGGAAAAAAAGTGGATATATGAACCTTGGAAAAAGAACATTGACAATCAAAAAAGACCAAACAAATCAGCATTTAATAGAAATCCAAATGCTCCCCAGTGGCTTGATCATTTAGAATGGGCAGGGAAAAACGGATGGACAGGAGAAAAGCTTGTAGAGTATTTTATGATCCAAGCACCTCAAACTGATTACACGCCAGGATCCGCAGTTGGATGGCACAGACTAGATAACGGAAAAGTACTTTATCAGACATTTGATATACCACCAGCAAAGAGTTTATTAGATGAGTTAGGAGCTGAAGCCTATATAGTATTTATCCCAATAATAATTGAATACTGGGTAGAAGCAAAAACCGATAACTTGGCCATAAAAGATATTAGAAACGAAGTAAGTGAAATAGAATATGACGAGATGTATGAAGTGAAATTTGATGTGTATAATATGTGTCTTAGAGATGCCTATGATGTAACAGTAGATTACTATTTACAATATCCTGATGAGCTGAAATATATGTTTACAGATGCAGATAACGAAGTAGAAGCTCTAGGAAAGTCAACTGGAGGATTGTTTTATAATATCCCTGAGGAATACAAAAGAGATACCTTTGAGCTTGTGGCCAAATTAAACATGAACGAAAACCATCCTGCAAAGTTTCAAGATGGCACAATCATAGAGGAAAACACAATGGCAGATAACGAAGTATCAATACTCATACCAATAAAAGATAAGGAAGCCTTTGACCTTGAGGTGGTGGATATTAAATATAATAAGTACCAGGCAGGATCCTATTCACCGGTTATAGTAAAGGTTAGGAATAATGGAACGACCAATGTAGTAACAGATTTAAAAATAGATGTAGAAGGAAATGCCATAACAAGAAATTATGTTTTCATACCGGCAGGAAAAACAGGAAACATTACCTTTGGACTTCAAACTCCTGATGTGGAAACTAGATTTAAGATAACAGCAAAGGTTGATTACAATAACAAAATTAAAGAAACCAATGAAAAGAATAATATTAGAACTATAAATTCCAGAACTATTAAAGCTGAAGAAAAGGAATGCAGCCCATCCTATGTTACATGGACAGAATACCGGTCCAAGGGAAGATATAAAACTGGTGAAAGAATAAAAACCTGGACCCATACAGAAGAGCGCTGCAGTGGTTCCGGAGAAAATAGAACATGCAAAACAATAACTGTTGTTGATGGCTATACAGTAAGATTTTATGCTAAGCTTAGAAATTTTAAGGTTGAAGTTGATTGGAGAAATAAGGAGCAAGGCTTTATAAAGTCCGGATATGGAATAAAAGTCAAAGCAAAGGCAGACATAGTATCAAACTATGATAAGCCAGAGCAGATTAAAAATATTCAAGAAGCCTATTTCTATTCTCCAAATGAAGTTATTGAAATGGTAGGTTCAAATGGTAGATTTGAGCTTCCTATTAATCAAAGAAGTAAGATTGATGAAAAAGTACATTATATACCAGTCCATACACCCGATGGCAACTATAAAATTTCAGTTAATTTAAAGGGTGCTTCTACTCCTGGGGGAATACTAAATATATGTGAGGATGTAATAATACCTGTAAAGGGAAATATGTATGAAGATGATTATACTGGAAAACAGTAAATGATGGTAGAAGGTGATAGAATATGAATATAATAATAGGCTTGTTTAGCGGGGTAGGAATTATAATTTTACTTATATTAATAATTCCTATTTTACTAGGTATTTTAGCAACACTAATGATACCTAAATTTGTAGAAAGAAGAAAGAAATTAGAAAGAGATAAAGCAGAGCTATACATGAACACTATTAATAATAAAGAGCTTAGTGAAGACAATTTCTTTAGAAAAAGAAATAACCAATAGTATAGTTTTTCTTATACAAGAAAAAACTTCTTAATTAATTTAAAGGACCTAAAATATAAAAGTCATAGGTGGTTCCGGCTAGTAAAATCAATGCCGGAACCACCTTTTAAGTTGAAAATATTTAAGGGGCATGCAAATTGAACTAAAAAACTGGTTCCGGGCAGTAAATATGGGGCCGGAACCAGTTTTTTAGTTTAATAATTAATCAATAGTTTTTAGACTGTATAAAAAGGAAAAGGGGTGGAGGTATGGGAGCTACAGAAAAAATAAAGGTATATTCTAATCAAATACTTTCAGGAGGATATTTATCTAGAACATATATGATAAAACAGTATCCTCCAGAGGCTATTCCAGGTATTTTATATAGACTTACCCATCTTGAAAAGTTTAAAGAATATAAAAAGGCATCAATTAGAGTTGCCTATAGATATATTCCAGCAAATATAAAGTGGGACTGGAGAATGAAAATGAAGTTTAGGAGGCTTCATGCCACAGTCCAGGATCAGAGGAGTAAGCCTGGCGGGATAGTTGATGAAGGAGTAGAAAAGGCATATTTTTCACTACTTCATCTAAAGGAAAAGGATAGAAACCAAGGAAGCAAAGCTGTTGATCTATGGGTATATATAACACTTTCAGCGCCTTCAGAAACAATACTAAAGACATTAGAAAAACAGCTTAGTACAGAGCTTGACAATATAAATATAAAGCTTGAGAAGTTTAAGCATGAACAGGATATGGCCATTAAAGCAACTCTATTAAACTCACTGCCGGTTAAAGATTTTTTTAATAAATATTATGGAAGGCTTATGGACGATGATGCTGCTGCAGTTTTTTTCCCGTTTATAGATGGTTCTTTTTCTGATGGAAAAGGAACATATTTTGGACATAGAGCCCACGATACAACTCCAATATATTTAGATTTAGAAAAGGATGAAAACAATAAAAACATTGTAATCGTAGGAGCTTCTGGAGAAGGGAAATCCACTTTTATAAAGGCACTAGTTGTGTCTTTGCTTATGCAAGGCTATAGGGTATTTATCTTTGATGTAGATGGAGAGTACTATAAGCTATGCAGGAAAGTAAAGGGTCTTTGGATAGATCATACTCTTTCTTCAGGAAAATATATAGATCCCGTGCGTATTTTAGAGCCGATAGGAAATGAAAAAATAGATAAGGGTAGATATCAAGATGCAGCAAGTAGAATGAAAAGAGTTATATCTCTTCTAGCAGGAGAAACAACACCTGGGGAACTTAATGCTGCAGATAGAGCTTTAATGAAGACCTGGAAAGATGCCGGAGTTGTAAAGGAAGATCAAAGTACATGGTCTACAGAAAAAACAAAAAGAAAAGCAAATATACATAAATGGTATAAGAATCTATGTAGTGAAGAATCGGAGGGTGCAAAAAGTTTACAGGATAAAGTATGGATATATTTTGAAGGAACTATGAGCGATATGTTTGGAAAAGAAGATGATCTTAATGAAATACATGAACAAAGATTAGTTGTATTCCATGTTGCCCAGGAGATAGACTCCGATGTGGATCAACATACTGGATCAGTAAAAATGGCCATAGCCACGGATACCGTATGGCATGAAATAAAAAGAGAAAAGGAAAAAGGAGAAAAATTTTCTGCAGTAGTTGTTGACGAAGGGCAGAGAGCTCTAGAAAATGAAATGATGTCAAACCATGTGCATACCGTAGGGACAACAATTAGAAAATATGATGGACTTTTGGCCTTAGCAACTAATACCCCATCGGTTATATGGAAGTCAAAGGGGGGAGAATCCCTTTGGGATAACTCTGCAATAAAGATTGTGTTTTGGACAGAAGAAGCTCCACTAAATCTTATTAAAACTAAAGCTAAGTTTCCAGAAGAAATCGTGGAGCAAATAGAAACGCTCTACCAAACAAGACAATTTGTAATAAGGTACAAAGATCCAGACAGAAAAGGAAAAGAGTTTGATATTGCAAGGCTAATACTTAGCACGGAAGAAGGTGAGCTTTATAAAACAAGAAGAACAAGTTAAAAGAGATTCTATTAAAAAAGAAGTTGTCAAATCATCTTCAAAATTAGCACTTAAACTTATAATAGGAAGCATTGGGCTTCCAGCTACAATTTTAATAGCAATTGTTATTTTAGTACTACCTATACCACTGATAGTTATAGGTGGATATGCGATATATAATGAGCCAGTAAATGACAATATAGGATACTATGGAGGAAATATAGAAATTCATGGAAAGGATAGATTTGCATGGCCAATACCGGGATGTTATAGAATAACCTCAGAATATGGGCTGAGATATCATCCTATAGATAAGATTAAAAAGATGCATACAGGGGTTGACGTTGCAGCACCTTCAGGAAGAAAAGTTGTTGCAGCAGATGATGGAGTAGTATATTTTTCGGGGAACAAAGGGGGATATGGTAAAACTGTAATAATAAAGCATGAAGGCAATATAGAGACATATTATGCCCACAATTCATCTCTAAGAGTTAAAAAAGGAGATAAAGTAACTAAGGGAGATGTTATTGCTCTTTCTGGAAATAGTGGTAAATCTACAGGAAGTCATTTGCATTTTGAGGTTAGAATTGCTGGAAATCATGTAGATCCACTAAAATATTTTAGGGTGGAAAGGGTTATTCCTGATGATGGATTACCTGAAGATTTAAAGTTTAAAAAAGCTAATAAAAATAAGCTTAAAAAATGGCTTGAAGATAGAAAATCCTACTTGGCAAAGGAATCTTTTATTGAGAGTTTTATAGCTGCAGGGAATCAGTATGATTTAGATCCATTACTACTTGTGGCAATTACTGGTCAAGAACAAAGTTTTGTTCCAAAGAATCATCGAAAGGCCAAGCAAATATCAAAAAATCCATTTAATGTATTTGGCTCATGGGAGGTATATGGTGAAAGCTTTGAAAAATCTGCTAAAATTGCAGCTGCTACAGTTATAAAACTGAGTAAAGATAGGCCAGAAGGAGAGCATCCTTTAAAATGGATTAACAGTAAATCAAATCCAAGGGGATATTATGCAAGTCATAGTAGATGGTGGATTGGTGTAAATAAGTTTTATAACAGTCTCAGAAAGGAAGTAGGGTATGATTAAGTCTATATTAAATGATTTTGATTTAAATAGGTTTTTAAATTTCGTAAGTTTTGTTATGGTTTTATCTTTACCTATAAATACATTTCATGATAGAAATAAAAAAATTAATTTCCTTGGAGCTGGAATGGTAATTTTTTTCATACTTCATATTTTTTCAAAATCTAATAACGTAGATTTAATGGATGGTATAACGGTAGGTATTAAGGAATTAAAGAAAGCTTTTTCTATTATGTTTAATGTATTTCTTCAAATGCTTAGAAGTATATAAATTATAGAAAGGAGAAATTCACAATTAAAGATATAACTTTAAGTAAAAAAATTAGTAGGTGGTTTTTAGACTATTTTTACACTATGATAGCAATTTCTACGGTATTGGCTCTTTTTTCAACTATTATTCTCTATACAAATATAAAAATAAGATTAGTAAATTTATTTCCAGTTGCAATTCCTTATATAGAGAATTGTTTTTTATATGGATGGATATTTACTATAGCATTAATTTTGACACTTACCCTTAGAAGGATGTATAGAAGTATATTTAAAATTATTATAGATATATCCAAATTACTAATTGGTATAACAAGTTTTGTTTTTAGGAAAAGAGAAAAATTAAGTGCTTCAGAGATCAAGACCGAAGAAAAGGGGCAAAAATTAAGACGTGCTTTTAGTTGGATATCTTCAATGAAAGCTGACAAAGGTTTTAATAAATTACAATCTAATAAAAAAGAAAGTAAGATGAAAGATCCTTTTATAGTTTCTATAGATGTGCTGCCTAAGAATAAGCAAAACAGTAAAACTGAGAGTATAGGAAAAAGTAAGTATCAAGCTATGGTAAAAAAAGCATTTATTAGGGTAGGAGCTATGAATGAAGAGCAGCTAAAATCAGTAAGAGTATACAATGTTTTAGAAGGACCTCAAGCTATGCTGATAAATATCAGCTTACCGGAAGGTTATACCGTATCAAAACTTAAAAGTACAACCGAGGATCTTAGACATGCCTTTGATGCACCTTCATTTCAAATTGAAGCTGCAAAGGCTGGAAAAGTTAACCTCATAATATTTAGGAAGAAAAGAAAAACTGTTCTATTAAGGGACCTTCTAGAGAATCCTAATGTTATAAAAGCTATCTCAAGTTACAAGCTTCCGGTTGTTGTAGGCCTGAGTCCAATAGGTGAACCAATATTCATGGACCTGGTAGATGCTCCACATTTGCTAGTGGCTGGAGCTACTAAATCTGGAAAGTCTTGGTGGCTTAATCAATTGTTATTTGTACTTTTGATGGTGTTATCACCTGATGAATTAAGTATTTGGATTGTAGATCCAAAGGTTGTTGAATTTGGGCAATTTAAAGGTGTTCCCCATGTTGAAAGAGTAGAAACAGATGTTGAAGCTTCTGTAAAGCTTTTTAGAAATCTTGTGATTGAGATGGAGAATAGATATAGATTTTTACATAAACATCAATGTAAAAATATAGATCATTATAATTTGAAATACCCAAATAATAAAATGAAATATATTGTTGTTATGGTTGATGAGCTTGCGGACTTGATAGTCCAAGATAGAAAGAATATAATCGAAGCTATTATGAGGCTTGCTCAAAAGGCCAGGGCGGCAGGGATTCATCTAGTAAACGCAACACAAAGGCCCTCGGCAAAAATCATCGATGGAGATATAAAGGCTAATTTACCATCAAGAATAGTATTTAGACTTAAAACCCAGGCAGATTATAGTACGGTACTTGATCGTGATCCCAAAACTAATCTCATGGGGTTTGGTGATGGCATAGCCGATATAGAAGGGTATTTTGGATATAAAAGATTTCAATCTCCTGGAGTAGGACCTTCAGATATTGAGTTTGAAAAAGCACTAGAAAAACTCATTGATTTCTGGAATGGAAAGAATAAGAAAATAGACGATATAGAAAATATAAATGATCCTAAAATTGATGAAAAAGATATAGTGTTTTCACATGGCCATGGACAAAAATCTAAGAGTTGTGAGGAAAAACCAAAGGTGGTTCCGGCAGGTAAAATAGCCGAGGGAACCACCTTTATTAGACAGAAAAATGATACTGATAAAGATGAAGAAAATGAGGATCAAAATAAGGAAGTAGATCCGGAAGCTTATATTAGATTAGAGATTCTCAAAAGTTTTTTAACTACTATAAAGCAAAATGATGATGAAAATGATATCTTTGCACCATCTAGTAACGAACTAAGTAAAAGTTTAGGAATTCGTAAAGCCACTATTATAGAGCATTACAAAGACTTGCAAAAGGAAGAAATAATAGAAAAACATCCGAGTAGAAGATATGTAATAAAATCTAATGAAAATGAATTGAGTGACATGATTGTCAACTTTGAAGATTATTTTGAATTTGTGGCAGAGTAGAAAAAAGGCTTGTTATGATTCAAAAATGTATAACGATTGTATAACAAGCATAAATATTCAAAGGATTACTGGTTCCCGTTACTGGTTCCGGAGGTGGTTCCCATGAAAAATTCCCTTAAGGAAAATAGGGGGAGATAAGAAGTGGGAACCACCTATGGGAACCAGCTTAATTCCGAATAGAATTATGCATATTTATAAAGAAATCAAATTGATAAGGAGGAGAAATGTATCAAAATAATCATATAGTAAAACTTTCAACTTTACTAAAAAACGAAAGAGTAGTGGAGCATTCAAAAAGAGTTGCTCTTTATTCAAAAAATTTTGGATATGTGTTAGGTTTAGAAAATAAGGAATTAGAAAGGCTTTTTGCATTAGCACTGCTTCATGACATTGGTAAAAATAAAATAGAAGGGTCTATACTTAATAAGCCTGGATCTTTAAATGATCTTGAAAGAAAAGTTATAGAAAGACATTCAATATTTGGGGAGCAGTACATACGACTTATTCCTGAATTAAAAACTTACTCTAATATAATTAGGTCTCACCATGAAAGATGGGATGGAAATGGATATCCAGATGGCCTTATGGAAAGTAAGATACCCTTTCTAGCGAGAATTATTTCAATAATTGATGTTTATGATGCATTAACAAGTGAAAGGCCCTATAGAAAAAAAGTGTATAGCAACAAAGAAGCAATAAATATTATTTTAGATGGAGCTGGAACCCAATTTGATCCAAGGTTATCTGAACTATTTATAGAGAATATTGACATTGTATTAAATCCATTTAAATCAAAGAAAAAGGCTATATATAGTTAAAAGGTAGTATTACATAGCTTCTTTTAAAAAAAGCCGATAAAGGCCGATTAAAAGGCTGTTTTTTTTATGCTTATCTATCAATGAAATAATGAAAGGAAATGATAAAAAATGAATATAAAAGGTCATGTAACAATAGGAACTGCTGCTGCTTTTTTAGTAAATCCAGCTCTAGGTATTCCTTTAACAATAACTACTGTTATATCTGCAGCTTTTGGATCGGTGATCCCAGATCTAGATCATCCTAAAAGTAAATTGAATCAAAAAATATTGCCTCTAAAAAGAAATAAGGCTATGAAGATGTTTATTTATTGTTTGTTTGGTTCATTAGCACTATATAGTAGTTATGCAAAATTCAATAGTACATTATTAAATTGCATTGGAATAATTTTGATAATGATTGGGATATCCCATCATAGGGGATTTACCCATTCAGGAGTTGGACTATTAATATTCTATATAACAGTTCAACTTTTTACACAAAAATATGGATATAAATATGAAGGAATGAGCTTTATGATAGGATATGCTTCACATCTTGCAGGAGATTTTTTTACGGATCAAGGAATAGAAATTTTATATCCTATTGATGATAAAAACTATAAAGCTCCACTTAGATTTACTACTGGGGGAGATGTTGAAACTTTGTTGACTGCAAGTTCGGTGGCGTTTATAGGTTATCGCTTAATCAATATGCTATAAGCAAGCAATATACAATTTGATGGAATTAGACCAGGTGTAATCCTGGTCTAATATTTTAGTTGATTATTATTTTTTATATAAGATTTAAAGCAAAGATACATTTCATCTGTGGCTTTAAGTTTTTTGAGCAAATTTTTAAGCTTATCTTTAGTCTCTTCAAGCTTATATTTAAGATGCAATTTTTCGTCGCTATTATCTTGATACTTGGTTAATTCAATTATTTTATCTATTTCTTCCCTTGTTACAATAACTTTTTTAGAAGTAATTAACAGCTGATCACGAAGATAATTATCTGTATCATCAAGTCCCAGCTTTTTTATAAAATTTTTTATGATATTTGTATGTATAGAAACTTCCATTTTTACACTCCTTTTTATCTCCCTAGATTTAAACTACCTTTATAGCCCTGGGCCTTCTTCTATGCCCTACTTGAATATACCCAGCTCTTTCAAGTGTTTTCAAATGAGCATAAACAGTGCTTGGGGATTTATAACCACATGTTTTCTGTATTTCACGTATAGATGGAGAATATCCATATTTTTCACAAAAACTTTTGATAGCCTTATATATTTTTACATGACAATCATTTAGTTCTATTGCCATATATAAACCCTCCTTTTTTCCTTTTATTTTGAGCTCTATATTAACATTATAATCGAACATGTGTTCTGTTGCAAACTATTATTTTTGTTTCTATTCTAGTAAAATTAAATTAGAAGATGTCATGACATTAAAAACAAAAGACAAAAAGTGAGGTGTAGTATTGACAAACAATTTTAAAATGCTAAAACCTCCTATTCCACGATTAGGAGGGAAGTCAAGATTGAGAAAGAAAATTATATCTATGCTGCCTGAACACAAATGCTATGCAGCACCATTTTTTGGCGTAGGATGGGTGTTTTTTGGGAAGCAACAATCTAAAGTAGAAGTTATAAATGATATTGATGGTGAGTTGATGAATCTATTTAAAATGATTAAATACCATGCTGAGGAAATTGACAGAGTAATGTTTTATGAAGTTAGCAGCAGAGATAGATTTAATCAGTATAAAAGAGCTGATATAGAAAATCTAACAGAGATTCAAAGAGCTGTGAGGTATATATATATTATATCTCAAAGTTTTGCTTCTAAGGGTGGATGCTATGGTTATGGAACTAACACTAGACCAAGTCCACAAATTTATAATACAGAGTTTCTTGTAGATCTAAAAAAGAGGCTTCGCAACACATATATAGAAAACTTGGATTATAAGGTAATATTTAAAAAATATGATAGGGAGTGGACTTTCTTCTTCTGCGACCCTCCATATCTTGATACTGATATAAAATTTTCTTCAGGATGCAAAATTAACTTTGATAAGGAAGAACATATAAAACTTTCTAATATTCTAAAAAATATTAAGGGAAAGTTTTTACTTACAATAAACGATCATCCATTTATAAGAGAGTTGTATGAAGGTTTTAATGTTATCGAAACTAAGGTTAACTACTCTGTAGCTAAGAAAAGTTCAAGTCGAAAAAGATATAGGGAACTAATTATTACTAACTATGACGTTGATTATGGCAACTTCAACAGTGAAGAATACTTGTCAAAGGTGGTATAGTTGAGAAATCTAGTATATTTATAGTTGTTTTGTTTAAGTGAGGAGGAGATATAAATAGAAAATAAAATTATAAATACTTTTATGGTTGTTGATGATTCAATAATTCCAGGATTTAAAGTAGAAGTTGATATAAAGCATAATAATAAAGCGAAATTGAAATACAACGTAAAAGATGTTATTAAAGATTCCTATGATTGCAGCGTAGATGAACTTGAAAATTTAATAGTTGAGCTTATAAGTAATATTAGACTAATAGGTAATCAAGATAGGGTTATTGAGAGAGCTCTACATAAGATTTTTAGTAAGTAGAAGGAGGACTTAGATATTATAAAAGTTAAATTTACAAAGTTTCCAAAAGACACAAAATGGGTTGAAGGTATTGTTAACAATAAAGAATATAAATTTTATGCTAAATTATTTGATGGTCCCTCAATCTATGGCATAAACAATGGAAGAGTGAGTAAGCTTTCTATACGTGGAGAAGATTCAGGAGAAATAGTGAATTATGATAGGGGATGGGATATAAGACCTAGTGAAGAATTTGAAGAGGTATTTAATGCGGTATTAAACTTTTTAGAAAATTCACCGGAAAGGTTCAATTAGAAATGTAATTTAATTAATGATATATAAGTGATATATAGATTTAAAAGAGCTTTTCATATTCTGAAGAGCTCTTTTTATATGCTATAATTATACTATCCTTTCGTTTTTGAGAAAGGAGGTGACAAAGTAATGTCTTCTAACGAAAGAAGAAGATACATAGTAGAATTAATTGTAGCTTTTTCAGCACTAATAACAGCAATTGCAGCACTAATTAATTCAGTAAAGTGAAAGAAAGCAGGTAGTGGGCCTACCTGCTTTCTTTTTGTGACAAAAGTTGTCTTCTAACAAAAGATTTATCTTATTTATAGTATACCATATTATTTGACATTCATTCAATGGTTTTTGACTTTATTAAAATAGAAATAATCCATAAATAATATTTGCAACATAATTTTTTGTATTCTTAGATAAATACTCTATTTTATAATAAAAATAGAATAAGTTATAGCAAGAAATTTTTGCAACATAAAAATATTTGAATAATTATATACCAATTTTTATTATTTTAGGAATTATAATATAATAGTTATTAGAAATGTATTTAGTGAGTAAGAATGGAGAATTTGATTTTTGATTGCCATTATTTTTTTATTATTAGGATATGGAGATGGTCAGTACATAGAGTATATTTATTATGTTTATAATGGGTAGTTGAAAAAATTCAGTATATAAAGAGTGAGGTTAAAATGGAGAGTATACGATCATTTTTTAATAAATTATTAATAAGTACAATATTATCATATTTAATATTGTATACAACTAATATTGATGTAATTCATTTTTTTTTAATTATATTTTTAATGTGGGTTTGGTTGTTATGGAATTATGATATGAAAAAAACATAGAAGTTTTTGATACATTTATAATTATATCTATAGGTAATTTAATATTATATGTAATAATGAAAGTAGTTTACAGCAATGAAAAATCAACATGGATAATGGGTATGCTATTTTATTTATTTATACTAGGTATGTTAATATGCAGTTTCCTATTAGATACAAATAAAAAAAATAATATAGAAAATAAGAAATTAATAGTTAAAAGAAAAAAAGATTTAAAACGACTTTTAGACTATTTAGACCTATTTAAAATCATAGGAATTGACGGTGAATGGGGATCGGGAAAATCTTTTTTAGTTAATGAACTGAAAAAGAAAATCAAGGATAAATATGAAATAATTGAAATAGATGTTTTATCATGTGATCTTAATGAACTTCAATTAGTTTTGACAAAAGAAATTGAGAAAATAATACATAAGCATAGAATAATATCTAAATACTCAAATAAATTAAAGAAATTTTTGGGTGAGGATAAATTTATACAAAAATTAAGTAATTTAATTTTTCCTGAAACCTATACTTATTCTGAAATAGTAAAAGGATTTAAAGATGAATTAAATAAGATAGATAAAAAAATTTTGATAATCTATGAAGATATAGATAGAATTTCAGATAAAAAAATTATAAAAAATATATTTGCCATATCGGAAAAAATTTCCAGCGATAATATAAAAATTATTTATCAATTCCATGAATATAAATTAAATGAAATTGGTTTTGATAGTTCTTACTTAGAAAAATACATACCATATAGGATGCATCTGACACAAATGAACTTTTTTGAGATTGTAAAATTTGTGTTAGAAGAAAACAATATAGATAAAAGCATATTAGAAATAAAAGATTTTGATTTTATGAAAGATTATAAGCAAAGAAATAGATATACTGTTTTGCGAGATAAATTTCAGATGAATCAGGAATTATTTTTAGATTTTTATAATTTTAGCATAAGAAAAGTTGAACACTACATATTTGAATTATTTGTTATATTAAAAGATGAAGAATATAGAAAACACAAAGATACTGTGCTTAGTTTCTTTTTAGTAAAACATTTCTTACCAGAAGTATATAAGGAAATAAATATTGAGAAAGGATTAGTAGAAACACTTAAATTTAATCACGATTCAAATTCATATACATTAATAGAATTAATCGCTATGAAAAAGTCAGGAAAATTAAATAAAGAAAAAATTAATAATATATTCAATATTAAAAAAAATAAGAAGAACTATTGTGTTCTAAAGTTATTTAATTATAATCATGATGAACTTATTAATGAAAAAGATGTTAAAAATCCACTTAACGTATTAAGAAATAGGATAAACAATGAGAAAAAGGATAGAATTATATGGAGTTTGCTAGAAAACGGGAAGTCAAAATATACTGACTATGAATATGTTGGCAAGAAATTTATTCATGATGTATTGAAAAAACCAAGAAATTATCGAGTTAATGCTTATAATAATTTTCATGATGATTTATTTAATCAAGATAGTCAAGAAATTGATAATACAACAATATTTAAACTTTTCACTTCACCTTTTCTAGAATTATTTAAGGCATTTCGATTTTTAGATGTGACTGATGAAGAAAAAATAGCTCTAATTGATATTTATTTTAAAATAGATGAAATTAAATATATTAGTAGTGAACTTATTCAGAATATAAATTATTGTTCCTTAACAACCAAAAAAGAATATATTTATATATTAAAAAGAATAAATAAATTAAATGTTAGTTGTAATTTAAATGTTGAAAGAAGTTTTACCTATTTTTTAAAAAAATGTATTATAGCCTTATATAATTTTGGATATATAAAGTATGGAGAACATAGTGCGATTTGTGAAGTAGAAGTTATTAGTGATTATAGAGAATTGGTAATAGAAGATATTAAAGAAATTATTAAGGATATAAAAAATTTAAAAAATAAAATAATTATGCATTTTGAATTTAAGGAATTAGAAGATGAGTTTAATACAATAATAATATTTTTTGAAAAGATGATTGAACTTTTAGATTGTAAAATTCATGAAAAAAATAAAACTAAAGGTCCATCGATAAATTATTCTATAAGCAATAAAACAAATCAATATGAATTTGAAAGGTTAAAAGCATTAAAGAAAAATAGTAATTTCAATCAAGAAGTGAAAAAAAGTTATTCAGAAGGAAAAATAACGCCTTATGAAATTTATAAGTTAATTGAAATATTAACATAATATATTTACAAAATAGCTTATCATTATTCTCATGAATTTTGGCAACACAATACGTTAGGTAAAATCTCCTAAGTAAAGAAATGAGGGCGAAGAAATGAAAATTACTACTAATGAACAAAATCATTTAAGGACAATATCAGAAAAAATGGATAGTCTTAAAAGTTATTTAATATCTAAAAATGAAGACTATAAATTTTCAATTTGTCAATGGTATATATATATAAGTCAGTTTAAACGTATAATGGGTAATCTTAATAACGATGTTAGTTTTATAGCTTGTATACTTGCCAAACAGTTTTTAACTGCATTTCATAGAATAAGTTCTGATTTTGATGTCGCAGATAAGCCACAGGGAGCTTCTGGCTTAGATATTGATATAAAAACAGTAGATGGAAAGCGTATAATAGCTGAGATTAAGACTACTATTCCATATAAACCAAATGACCTTGGAGCACAACAGAAAAAGATGTTTAAAAAGGATTTTCAGAAGTTAAATAAAGAGTCTGCTGATCACAAGTATTTTTTTGTTACTGAAGAAAAAACTTTTCAAATAGTCAAGAATAAATATCTTGAAGAATTAAAAGGAATAAGTGTCGTACTTGTACCAGCAGCCTTAAATAACAGCAAATATATAATTAGAGTTCCGTCTGACTCCGGATATTAAAAAAACAATTAATTCTAGAAATATAGAGGCTAAAAGATGAGATTTAGCAGATAAAATAAGAAAATTTATATATTAAAGGCTAAGAGTTCTGGATTAACCTCTATAGAAATTAAGTCAGAGGATGTACGAGAAGCAATGGGGCTTAATGCAAGGCATGCAGCTGTTTGTAGTGCTATGAAAGGAAAAAAGATTGAAGAACATTATAATGTTCCTATTATTGATAGAAGAGGCAGAAACAGATTTAATCATATTTTTAATAGAACTGGTTAATGATCTTAATTTATCTAACTTTAATCCTGACAATGAAGGAGCATTGGCTATATTTATTCATAAGTTTTTAAGCAATACATTTAAGAATTTGTGCAAGAAGAATAAAAGAAGGAATAAGGTGGCTGTTGAAATTGACTACAGTATTATTAGTGATAATTCTATAATTAGTTTTGATAGTGAAATTTTCATTTCTATGTTACTTGATTCTTTGCCACAACTACAAAAGCAAATCATTTACAAAAAATATATCCAAGGATATTCAGATAGAGAGATTTCAATTATTTTAAATATATCAAGGTAAGCTGTAAATCGAGCAAAGAATCGTGGCTTAAAAAATCTTAAAAAACTTTTAGCAGATGATAATTAATGGTGTAATTAAGTATAAATACCACTCCTTAAAATTAAAAATAGAAGGTATAAATTATTGTACTTGTACTATATTTAGGTTAGAAGCTACTATTTATTATTCTTCAAAATAAGGAGTATAAGTATGAAAACTGTTATGATAGCTATATTAATGATAATTGTTATGCTTTCTGTGGATATATTATTACAATATTTAGATATGCCTCATATAGCTCGTATGCTAACAGCTTATGGTATAGTTGCTTATAATTGTATGCTTAGAAAAAAATTCGGTCTTTTTGGAACATTTGATATAATAATTATTATATTACTGATTTTAGTTCTAATTCTTATGTTTGTGTTACCTTACATCTTAAGAGTAATTTATCTATAGATACTTATTATTACAATTTTATATTACAAGGAAAAGAGGCTATTCACAATGAAATAGCCTTCTTTGTAATGTGATTTATTATTAATCAATTTCTTTTACACATGAGCTGCCATTAGTATGCTGATATAACCCAGTTTTATAAACTTCTATTATCTCTACTTTATTTTCAATTGCATTTACTGTATCTTCCATATCAGATTTCAGTTGCTTAACATCATCGTTTAAATCACTTAGTGCAGCTATTGCATCTAAAGCACTTGCTGCTTCCTCAGCAATACTCGATCCATCGCCAGTACCTAACCAAGCACTATAAGCACTCATAAAAGCGGAAATTGCATCTGTAAAGCCTATTCCTACAGTTTTACCCATCTCGTCATAGAGAGCTTCCATTTGTTCTTCTTCAGCTACCAGCATGTCATTTAGATCAATTAACTCATTTTGTTCAATTACCATATCATTATGATAATCGTATGTTACTTGGCAATTTGTATAAATATTATCATACAATTGTTTCCATTCATCCATATATACGCAAGAACTTGCATAAGCCACAGCTCCGAAAGCTATAACCAATACTAATAATACTGAAACAGAACGTACTTTTTTCATCTTTTTCATAACAGCACCTCCGATATTTTTATCCGAGAGCTTTAACCGGTTAAATGCTTCTCATATATTAAAAACAACTTTTAAGAGCAAATTGTAAACCCCAGCTACAAAAAATTTGAAAAAAGTTTTAAAACTACTATGCGCTATAAGATTAAAACAGTTAATAAAGATAATTCTAAATAAGCTAATCTGAGAAAAGTTTATTATAAATTAAAAATCTCCTAAACCATTAGCATGTATACAGTAAAGTATAAATACCAATGATTTAGGAGAATCATTTATATTTATTTGCACCAGAAAGATATTTTCATTAAGGATAACTTTCTTTATGTCTAAAGTGGTAAATTAGCAAATATCTTCAGATCTAACCCAGTACCAATCAATATCCAGCCTAAAATAGCAAAAAAACCCCTCCTAATTTATTCATTGGACATGCAAGTTTTACATTTAAAATAATAAACTATATTAATCAGGTGTATTAATTATAATTAACATACCTTATACTGAAAAAAATGTTGTATTTATAGGGGTCTCACCAACATATTAACATTATCCTACGCTATGATATAATTTAGAAGTAATTTCTTAGGATTTACTATTCTAAGGAATCACTAATAATTAATCCGAGAAATAAGATTCTCGGATTAATTTTATGTATATTCCATTGATATATTACCGAGAATACGGTATAATATATGCAATTAGGTTTACCGAGAATACGGTAAAGGTTTTAGAAAATTATTATAACACAAAAATGGAGGTTGAATAATAATATGATATTTAAAAATTATTCAAATAAATGTAATTTATCAATCAAAGAAAACATATTTCATGCTAAAAAAATTATTATCCAAAATATATATAACAGTGCAAAACTTGAGGGTTGTAATGTTACCTTTCCTGAAACTGAAACAATACTAAATGGTGTAAATGTTTCAGGAGTAAGTATAAGTGATATTGAATGTATAATTAATCTTAGGAATGCTTGGCGATATATGCTAAAAACTATAGAAGAACCCCTAACTTTAGAATATATTTGCAAAATACATGCTGAGGTTGCAAGAAATGAAGCTCTGGAATGGGGTGTACTAAGGACTGGTAGAGTAGGGATTTCAGGAACGTCTTATATACCTCCGGTACCAGATAAAGACCAGGTGGAATTAGAACTAAATAAAATACTTAATCTTCCTACTGCAACATCAAGAGCTATATATTACTTTTTATGGGCAGCAAGAAGTCAATTGTTTTGGGATGGAAATAAACGAGCAAGTACTCTCATTGCAAATAAGATACTAGTATCTAATGGAAGTGGTATTTTTACTGTCAAAGAAAATGATTTGTTAGAGTTCAACACTAGATTATCTGCGTATTATGAAAGCGCCGATTACTCTGAGGTTGATGATTTCTTATATGATAATTGTATTATATACTATTAAGATGTCTTTAAAGAATATTATAAAATAGACTACCCAGTAGAGAAAGGATACTTTATGGAAACTATAAATCAATATATAGATTGGTTAAAAAATGAGGAAAAAAGTGAAGCCACAATTAAAAGTTATAGATCTGCTTTAGGAAAGCTGGTCGATTGGTATGTAGAAACAGAGAATGAGGATTTTGTACCGGATAAAGTAACAACAATGCATTTATATGAGTTTCAAGCCTATATGGACAAGATTAAAAAATATGAGCCAGCATATAGTAATAAGATTATTGCATCATTAAAAACATTTTTTAAATTCACTACTGAAATGCATTTAACGACTTTTAATCCTGCGTTAAAAGTCAAAATGAAAAGGACAATGAAACAATATGCAGCTCCTAAGTGGTTAGGAAAAAGGGAAGTTGCAAAGTTTTTTCATGCAATTAGTAATGAAAAGAATGATACTGTTAGAAAAAGGGATATGGCAATATGCCGATTAATGGCCGGTGCTGGATTGAGGGTTCAGGAAGTTTCTGACCTTACTATTTCAGATGTTTGTTTGAAGAAAAAGATGGAAGATGTTACTATCCGAGGTGGTAAAGGAGATAAATATAGAATAGTACCCCTAAATGGTGATGCAATTCAAGCATTACAGGAATGGTTAGAAATTAGGAATCCTGAAAGTCGAGACGACCCTTATTTTTTAAGTGAAAGGGGAACCCCACTATCAGATCGTTCTATTCGATATATGGTTTATAAATACGCTAATAAGGCAGGACTTGAAAATGTTTCACCACATATACTCAGACATACTTTTTGTAAAAGCCTTGTAGATAATGGTGTACCCCTACAAAGGGTGGCATATCTGGCTGGTCATGAAAGTTTAGAAACTACACGTAGATATATCCAGCCAAGTAGAGCTGATTTGAGAAAGGATGTTCAATCAATATCAGAAAAAAGATAATTAATGATCGGGGGCGTTATCATTGTATTTGAGAGTTAGGGAACTATTAACAACTGAGCAAGGAAAAGAATTCACCAGTATATTTTTCGGCTTATAATAGAACTATAGTAGAATGTAAATAGTGTTGAAGAAAATATGAAAAAATAGTTTTAATTTGATTCTTGGTTTTAGGAGATTTTTTAATATGTTATTAGGAGATTTTCTTTTCCTTTTTTTGATGAATATCTAGTTTTTTTTTACAAAGTCTATAAACTTTTCTTCTTAAGACTATAGCTATCTTAAAGTTTCTTATCTAATAGTTTTTTAGGCCTATCATTTTTCTTAATGATGGTATCATTATCTTTGCCATTATTATATTTTAAAGAACTGGCAGGAGTATTAATTTGTTTCTGACCCATCTGTTTACTGTACCACATAGCAAATCATATTCTCTTACTACTTAATGAAGCATTACTAGTTTCTTTTACTTCCTTAATAATTTGATTTTAAGATATATTGTCCAAAATAATTAGGAGGTTTAAAAGAACTGAAGGATTTAACAATAAAATTAAAGTGTTAAAAAGAGTGCCATTCGGACTCAGGAGTTTTCATAGATTCCGTAATAGAATTATTTATTGTACTAACTAAATAATAATTAAATATCAATATTAAAGCCTATATTTTAGCTAGGTTTATTAAATACATCCAAATTCATATAGAATTTTATTGCTATATTAAAATACGCTCTAATATAATAATGGAGCAGGATTAAAACTAATCCTACCCCAACTGTTGGCAAAGAGCCTAATACAATAAAGTAAAAGAAAGCAGATAGCCTCACTACCTGCTTTCTTTTTGTGACAAAGTTGTCTTCTAACAAAAGATTTATCTTATTTATAGTATAGCATATTATTTGACATTCATTCAATGATTTTTCGCCTTGATATGGGGTTGGTATAATATATATTATATAATGTGTTTTTCTATAGGATAGATTGCCTTATTCGGTGTTGCAATCGTACGACACCTGTCTATTTATAGGGGTTAATGATTTGTAATTGATAGAGTTATTTTAACTCTATCAATTTTTGAAAAAATAGAATTTAAACAGTTAATCTATTTAAAAAATTCTGGTGTATCTCTGGACTAGTGGGAAGGAGTTTATCTTAGAGTTTAGCTTAGCTATGGTTCATAGAGTAATTTCTTATAAAGAATATGTTTTTAAGAAGTCCACTTTAGCTCTTGCATATGGAAATTTTTTAATAGTTTTAATTCTATTTATCTATGGCTATTGAAAATACTTAATATTTTAGAACAGGATTGTCAAAATATATTTTTTATTTACTTATGCTAACATTGGTATATAAAATTTTAAGTTACCTTCCATAAAATACATTAACAAGAAATACTAATATAAGTATTGTTATAGCTAGACTAATGAATATTGTACTTTTTCTAGCGAAATATTTTATGATTTGAGTTGTACGAGTATGCTTTTTACTTGTAAAAATACCGATCCATAAAAATACGTTATATCCATATTTAAATACTAATCCAATTATCACAAATATCCCTGCTAGTATAATACTTATTTTAGTAAAGAGATCTATACCCCTTGATACCATACTATCACACTCTCTATTTTCTAATGTTTTATATCTATTGTTATGCTAATTTAACTTTTACTGTATTTACAATAACTTATTTTGTTTATTTCGTCAAACGGTTATATAAATAGTCATATGATAAGAGCAAATCCTAGTATATTAACTAAAAAGACTCCCTCCTGAATTAATACATTTTAATATTTATCAGAAAGGAGTTTATCTTATCTTAATAAATCAAAGAATTATAGAAGTCTATAAATTATTTATCTCGTCTACAAGTCTACGACAGTTCCATAAATTTGCTGCAACTACAGGACCTAAAGTTAAAGATTCTATAGCTGCTGCACCTAAGGATATTCCAGGTATAGCCTCAACAAGTGATAGTAATAAATTCAAAAGCTGGGCAGTTGAATAATCTTCATATACATCTACAATTTGTTCCATAATAGCTCCCCATGTTATTGCAAAGCCGTCACCAGGCATATTACTTGCGATAGCTCCTTCTATTCTTTTGGTAAATTTATCTGCCGTTTCTAATTGATTTATAAAATAGTCGCCTTTTTGTTTTATCCGATAATCTTTTGAATTATAATCATCAAGGTATGCTCCCCTAGCCCAAGCTTCTGCGGAATCTTCAGGGACATCTAATTCATATTTTGTATCACCATTTGAAAATATGTCTCTAATATAACTGTATCTACGATAATATTCAGAAGTATAATTATCATAGCTTGGTTCTTCTGAAGACATTCTATATAAATTTTTATTTACAGTTTTCATTTGATTTTCATATTCGTTTATTTTTAATTCATATGTTGCTTCATTTTTATTTGTTGATAAAGTTGCCGTGTTTTCTTTTTTGTTATACTCAACTTTTGATACAAAACCGTCACTACCTTTTGTTTCAACAATACGAACATTATTATTTTCCGACACCTTTATTTCGTAGATTATCCCATTTTTTTCTAATGTTTTAGTGCTTTCTAGCTGATTGCTATTTGCAAAACTTACTGTGCAAAAACTTATCATCATTGTAAACACTAATAAAACACTTACTATTTTTTTCATAATGTTAGCCTCCTAAAAATGTTATTGTTTTGTTACACGCGTGTAGTAAAATATTACCATACAATAATTTGGAAAAAACGTCGAAACTTGCGAATTGTACATATTGTAATATAATTGTAATAAAACTAAATATTTTAAATTTTGGTAAAAAATAAAATTGCCACAGTCTAAAAAATAAGATTATCTATATTTAAAAATATAAAACTCAAGTTAATATAATATTTAAAGAAGGAGAACTCCATCTCTATTTATGATTTGTGAATAAGAGAGTATATTAATTAGCGATAGTTTGCTGTAAAAATAAGGCATACCCCCAAAATATGTATTAGTTACTAAAAATTGTATCAACTGTTATTGTGTGTTAAAATTAAATTGCTGCAAGATGATGTATTTAGGGGGATAACAATGAAAAAAGTATTTATAGGTACATTTATAGTTATAGTTCTTGCGTTTATTACAAGCTTATCAATTTATGCTGATGGAGATATTTCCTCTGATAATGTTAGGGTCGAGTGGTCTAAAATAATTCCTAGTGGGGAGGGTTGGATTGAGCCGCGATGTATACGAGAATCTAGTAGTGGAGGGTATATAATAGCTGGGGTTACAAGTTCAGATGGAGGTAATGTAAGTAAGTTTGGAAAATATAATGCCTTTGTTGCAAAGCTATCTGCAGAAGGTAAGCTTGAATGGAAAAAAATATATGGAGGTAGTGATCATGATAGTGCTGAAAGAATTAGAGAAACAAGTGATGGGGGATATGTTTTTATAGGTACAACATCTTCAAATGATGGTGATGTTTCTGGAAACCATGGTTTAACTGATATTTGGTTAGTTAAATTATCGCCAAAAGGAAATATTGAGTGGCAAAAGTGTTTTGGTGGTAGTAATGAAGAAGCAATGGGTAGTGAAGGAGATAATTATGGTGGATTAGTCTTAACTGATGATGGATATGTGATTTTAGGAAGTACACACTCAAACGATGGTGATATTTCTGGAAATGATAGAGGCAAAAGTAATTGGATATCTAAAATATCAAGTAATGGTGATATTGAATGGCAAAAGTGTATAGAAGGATTTGAGCATTTTAGTATTACAGACATTAAGGCTGCAAATGATGAAGGCTATATAATTTGTGGCGAAAAATATTATCCATCTAATGAGGAAGATATATATGATGCTGGTGTATTAAAGTTATCAAAGAAAGGTGATATTGAATGGCAAGAGACCTATGGTGGTAGTGATTTTGATGGAGCTAGTAATGTTTATCCTACAGAAGATGGAGGATACTTATTCTCTGGATATACTGACTCAAATGATAGAGATGTTTCGGGGAATAATGGAGGAAGAGATATTTGGGTAGTTAAATTATCTCAAAAAGGAAGTATCGAGTGGCAAAAGTGTTTTGGAACAAAAGAAACTGAATTTACATCTTTTATGGATAAAACAAAAGATGGTGGATATATTTTATCATGTGGTTTTAGTAAGGGCGAAAATTGGTGGAATGCCAGTGAAGGAAATACTGATATTTTGATATTAAAACTTTCTAGTAAGGGTAGTTTTCAATGGTCTAAAAATTTTGGAGGAAATGGTCATGAGTTATATTCATATATACAACAAACTAGTGACGGTGGATATGTTATTAGTTGTGAGACGAGATCAGATAGTTTGCCAGGATACCCTGATCATCAAGGGTGGTCGGATGCATGGATATTAAAGTTAAAGGATGATAATACATATTCAAATAGCATATTAGAAGAAGTTCTAGGAGAAAACACAAAAGATGTGCCATCTGCAGTAATCTATAATAATGAATTTATTTTAACTAAAGTTGTAAATAAAAGTATTAATAAAAGTGAGTTAAACGAAGAGGTTTATATAGAAATAAATGGGATTAATATCACTGATGACATAAAAATAAAGTTTGGTGATATTTCATCGAATGATGTTAAAGTGATTAATGATACAAAGCTAAAAGCTAAGCTTCCTAAAGAAATTGAGCCAGGAGTATATGATGTAATTGGAATTAATAAAGAAGGTCAAACTTCAGTGCTACATAATACTTTTACTATTTACGAATCTTTGACATTAAATTCAATTAAGGTAGGAAATTTAAATATTAATGCTAATACAATAACCCAAATAGAAGATAATGAATTTATAGCTAGTGGAAATGTAAGAATAAACAATTTTCTAAGAACACCAGGGGAATTAGAAATTCATGCTTATAGTTTAGTTAAGGACAATGAATATAAAACAGGTTATGTAAAAGGAAATAAAAAGCTATATGTTTCTTTTAACAGTAATAATAGTAGTTTTATCCATAAAGTACTAAGTTATAAAGAAATAAATATTTCAAAAAGTAATTTTTTTATTGATGCGTTAAGCAGTAGTAAAAGTTCTTTTAAAAAAGCTGGATTATGTAATATAGACTTAGGAGTTTTTAAACTTGAATCGGGAACTATATCAGTGCTAAATGATGGGCTTGATTTAACAATTGGTAAGTTTGCATTTGGTAACTTGCTAAGAGATTTTAAAAATAAAAATGCTGTAAGAGGAAAGTTCTTTCCAATTATAGATGAAGCAAAATTAAAGATAACACCAAATGATGTTTTATGTAGAGCTAACTTTGGGATTGATTTTATCGGTAATTCTATAAAGTTACCGTTATTAAAATTTGCTTCTCCAAGTAATTTGAGATTAGAGATAGATACTATAAGTGAAAATAAAAAATTTTTGTTTAAAGGAGATTGTGGAATTGCTTTATTCAACAAAGTTAAAAAGAATAATTCTTCTTTTAGTATGCTTTATAAGGCCTATAGCCAAGATTTAAGATACCCTGATGAGATAGGGATGAAACTTGCCTTAGGAGAGAAAGCTATACCATTACATCCTTCAAAACTTATTTACTTAAAAGGTTTTGGTGGAGGAGCTAGTCAGCTATATGAGATAGTTAAAAATAATAATATTGGTGGTATAATAATAAATTCAACTTGTGATATTGGTATTGGGTTAAATACTCTAAAACTTCCCTTAACAGGAGATGTTGATATTATTAGCCTAGAAAATTTAAAAGGTAGTGCAAAACTAGACTTTAAAAATTTATCAATAGAAGGAAAATTAAAGTTTTTAGGATTTGATTTGGCTAACGGATTAATGAAATATGACTATTATAATGGATTTACAGCAAAGGCAAATGGTGAAATAGAACTTGCTCTTATTTTAGTTGAGTTTGGAACTAAAGGTGATATGTTGTTTTCAGTTACTAATGATGGAATTCTCGCTGAAAACAATTCAGAATTATACATTAACAAATTATGGACTTCAGAAAAATATAGTGGTGCTGGGAGTTCTAAATTTATTTTCAATAAAGATGTTACAGTATTTATATTAATGGCTAGAGGAAATAACGATGCTATGAGTATTAGAGTTGCTTTAGATAATGACGGAAACATACTTAATTTACTTAAGAAAGTTAAGATTGAAATAGATTTTTAAGAAAGGAAAATAAGTAATGAAAAGAGTTATTACATTTATTGTATTGTTTGTTTTCATTTTTTCTGGCTTTATAGCCTATGGAAAACAGAAAGAAGTTGATTTAGAAATCAAAGATAAGATGGAAAGCTCCCTTTTCTTAATTACATGGGAAAATGATAGTGAGGCATCTATTGAATTGACTACTCCTAAGGGAGAAATATTAAATGCAGAAAACTTAAAAGAAAGATATAGATTATATAAAAAATCTATCGCAATTTTCATAAATGCTCCTGAAATTGGGAGTTGGAAAGCTAAAATTAGCGGTGAAAATCTAGGAAAGGTATTAATTGAGGTAAGTGAGATTACTGACTTAATAGCAATTGAGAAATTTAATGTTTTAACTGAAGATAATGGTAAAAGCTATGAATTTGAATGGAATATAAACAATGCAGACAATGGAAGTACTGTGTCCTTATATGCTGATAATGATAACACTGGATATGATGGTATAAAAATTACTAGTTTTATCGGTGAAGTAAGTGGAAAAAAGAATATTAAAATTGATAACTTAAGTTATGGTAAATATTATTTCTATATAAAAGCAGAGGCTAATAATAAAGCGGTTGATTATAGGTACTTTGATAAATCATTTTTAGTAAATAGTCAAAACACACCAGAAAAAGTAGAAAATATTAAGACAATGTTTGATAACAACCAGTTAAACATTATTTGGGACAAAGCAGAAAATATGAATATAGAATCTTATAGAATAATGTTATTTGAAAAAGGCAACAATAAACCTTTTTTCTCAGAAGATATAAATGATATAAGTTACAATTATTCATATTTTGACGAAGAAGATATAGAAGTTGCAGTTGCAGCAGTTAATAATCAAGGTGTTGGGGGTGTATATGATAAAAAAACGATCAATATTCAAAATTATAAAACCTTAGAAGCTAAAATAAAATTTCCAGAGGAAGAAATATTGAATACTAAAAAAGTTATTTTGCCTATTGATTTAGAAGAAAATTGCAAAGCAAGTTTATCAGTAAATGATACTATTGTTATTAAAGATATTTTAGAATCAAATACTTTTTTAGTTACTTTGGTAGAAGGAGTAAATAATGTAGATGTTATTTTGGAAGATAACCATGGGAATAAAAAAAATTATGACAGAAAATATTTTGTAGATACATATCCTCCCCAGTTAAATTTGAATAAGGATTATGATAACATACAAACTAAGTCTGATAGCATAATTATATCAGGTGATTTAGAACCTAACGCGAAATTATATATAAATGATAGTGAAATAGATATACCACAGGATAGATCTTTTGATCACAAATTTAAATTAATAAATAAAGAAAATAAGCTTAATATAAAAGCCGTTGATTTAGCTGGAAATGAAATAATATATAATGGAATGATATATAAAGTAAATGATACAAACAATTTTATATTAATTTTATTAGGTGGTTTATTGGCAGCTGGAATAGCAGTATTTTATTTTATTAAAAAAAGTAAAGAATAGAATTAGCCTAGAAATGTTGATATTTGAAATATGAATTATTTATAGCAGGAATCTAAAATAGCTTCCTGTTTTTGAATAAATATGAACGATAGGTTGAAAGTAAGTAGAATATGTTTTTATATTTTAACAAAAATTGACTAGAACTATTTTCTTATTAATTTTAGATATTTTGCTTATTGCTTATATTGTAAATAAAGGGATAAAGCTACTTGTTAAAGTCTTGTATTTTTCATTAATTAAATTTACTACGACAAATAGGAATGTGGAGCATTATTAATATAATACCAAGTTGTTGATATATATTAGTATTCTTTCAAACTAATATATATCAATTAGTGTAGGGCTTAGGCTCTGCTCCTTCTATTTTGCACTAAAATTTTAATATGTTTCTGTTAAATTTTGCAATGATATGTTAAAATGTAGAATATATTGTTAGATTTCCATGATATGGGGGGATGGCCTTGAAACCTTTGAAAAAATTTACGCAATACTATACTGATGATAAGAATAAGTGGGAGTATTGGGAAGCACACAGAAAGTGTATTCTTTCAATAATCAAAGATAGAATTATTGATGTTCAGGGTAATTGTGATAATGTTGCCATATTTGGTGCAGGACATTGCAATGATTTAGATTTGTTTGAATTGTCTAAATTGTACAATGAAATTTTATTGCTAGATAAAAATACTCAACATATGGAAGATGGAATAAAATCGCAAAATCTTAATAAAAATAGCAATAGTAAAATTTCAATAATTGGAGGTATAGATTTTTGTGGAATAACGCCAACATTTTACGATGATCTAGAACGCTTACTAAAAGATGGAGTTAAATATAAAAATATACAAAAGTTTATCAGAAAAGAGGCAAATAATCTTTCTAAACCATCATTACCACTAAATCATAGGAATAATTTTTCGACTGTCATTTCGACTGCTGTTCATAGTCAGATATGTATTAAAGCGGTGGCATTGCTAGGGGAATACATAGATAATTATAGTCGTAAAGAAGTATTAAAGTTGAATGATGAAATAGGATACTTATATTCTAAAGCAGTTAAAATATATAATGATTTAATAATTTCGTTAGCTAATGACAGTGGCAGTATATTATTTATTTTAGATCATTCGGAAATATCAGATATTAGTAAGAATCTAAAACTATTACCAATATTGGAGCAAAATTTAAATGAAGGTAAGCTTACTGATAATTTAGTTATTACACAAAATTGTAGAGTAAGGGGATCAATAGACTGTACAAAAGATATTGAAAAAAGAAAAAAGAACAAAGCTTTTGTAGAAGATGAAGAATTTATTCATCAATGGCTATGGAGATTTGAGAACAAAAAATATTATCTTGTTTACGCATATACAATTAAAAAAGGTAGGCTAATTAGTTAGTCAGCAACTTATAGTATACATTAGAATAGTTTAGTGTATTTTATTAAGAATTAAATATAGAAGTTAATGAGGCTAGGGCCTATGCTCTAGCTTTTTTATTTTGCTCTAAAATTATAATTAAGAAAAGAGAGTAATTATAGTTTATAAAATAATTTATGATTTTACCTAATACTACTAAATAATGATATAATATGAAATGAATATATTAGTTATAAGGACAGATTATAGATAGAAAGTTTGTAATAAATTCAAATTAATAGATAATTACTATTGGAATGTTGAGGAGATAAAATGATGGAGGTACTATCTAAAAAATATAAAAAGAAATTAAAACAATTCTCGTTAAATGAAAAAACTGATTTTATTATATATTTACAAGAATTAATTGTTAGAACTGATAAATGTCTTGTTAAAATGAAACGTAATTTAGACAATTTGGCTAAGTTAATTAAAAAACATGATATGAATGAATTAGAAGAAGGTTTTTCTGGTGAGATAATAGTTCCGAGTGAGAAATATGGGATGTATGTAGATCTTCTAAGTAATAATACATCCTATCTATTAAATTTAATTGGTGACCAACAGAATAGTTCAATTTCATATAAGAAGTTTAGGTATATTATAGATAGAAGAATTAAAAAGAAAAGTTTGAAATTTGAAATTAGAGAGATAGATGAAGAAGTTAATAAAATATTATGTGACTTGAATAAAATGAGGAATTGGTTTAATCATGTGCCGGAATCATTATTGCTTTCAGAAATAGAATTAATAAGAGAGGGCAAATTAAATTCGCATAAATTACAACCAATTGAGATTTACTATCCTACATATTGTTCTTTAAATGTAGTTAAAGACTTATATGAAACTTCATTTGGGTTCTATAATATTTGCCGAAAAATTCATCAGAATGCGAAAAAGGACTATTCGTCCCTTATAGGTAAAAGCGTAACTATTAACAGAATTAGTATTGACGAACCAAAAACAATGGAATATTTTGAAGCAACAAAATTGTCATCTGACGTTCAAGGAATAAAAGGTTATATATAACAAATGGTTAGCTGTGCCTTATAAGTTATATAACAAAAACAGACTTTAGCGTAAGGTGGGGCTTAGACCATGCTATATTTTGTTCTGAAAGCAGTTATAAAAAAAGATATTCTAAGAAAAGTACTGATTTATTTGTAAAAGGATATAGCACTATTTCAATATCATGTAAATTAAATGATATGGGGCTGAGAACAAGAAAAAACAAAAAATGGACTACTGGATCTATATACTTAATTTTGAAGAATGAAACATATACAGGTAAAATAAGAAGAGGGATTAAAAAAGGAGATTGCGAGCTTTTTGAAGGATTACATACGCCAATCATAGATGGAAATACATTCAAAAAAGTAAAAAAAATTTTTAAAAAACGATCTAATGGAAGGGCAAAGTATCTATATCGATAAAATAGAAATCAAGTAAATTCATTTTACTTGGTCTTTTTTTATTTAAAATAAATAATATAATCATTATATGCAATAGAGTAAGATGGAACATAGCTGTTACAAAAACTGTATATAAGCCTAAAAATATCTAAGCAAAACCATATAAACAATTCTATAAAGCGATTTATGTACCATGCCACAAATGATAAAAGAAGCTATAGATAAACTTTTATTCAAACATGATAGATTATCAACTTCAAGAGAATTCAAAAAACTAGATATGCCGTATTTTAGGTTTTGCTACGAAAAGTTCCATAGTAAATTTTTAAGTCGAGTAGTAGATAAAGTCCTTAAATATTTTATATGAATTCAATAAAGCAAAATAGAAATTTGCTGTCTATTGTTGTCGATTTTGGAAGAATAAACTCTGTACTGATATAATCATGTAGTGGATCTAGATAGAATTAGTTAAAATAATAAACATTACATAAGTACATGAGGTGATTAAAGTGGCGACTATGATCCCAGAAAACATAAGTGGATTATCTAGTGTTACTGCAGGTGAAAAGAGAGTATTTAAATTATTTAAGGAGTTACTTCCTGATGATTATATTGTTTGGTATGAACTTAGGGTTGAAAAAAGACACCCAGATTTTATAATTGTAGGGCCTGATCTTGGATTAGTAGTAATTGAAGTAAAAGACTGGCAAGTGGGTTCAATTGTTTCAGCTGACAAAAACAATTATGATCTTAAAACTGATATAGGGATAACTATTAATCCTCAAAAGCAAGCAAGAAAATATATGTGGGAAATAATTAATAAATTAAAGAAAGATTCTAAACTAATTGGACAATCAGGTAAAAGTAAAGGACAACAACTTATATTTAACTATGGCCATGGAGTAATATTTACTAGAATTGCAAGAAAATCCTTTGAAAAACATGGATTAACTGAAACAATAGATAAAGAAGTTGTAATATTTCAAGACGATATAAAAAATATTGAAGACAATAAAGATTCAAATCTACTAAAAGAGAAAATAATATCAATATTACCATTCTATTTTAAAGATAATGTATTAAAGAATGAACACATTGCTAGGATACGTGGTAATATTTTCAAAGAAGTAAAATTAGAATCAGACAATGATACTGTTTTTAAAGTAATGAATCTTAAACAAGAACAATATGCAAAAGGACTAGGATATGGCCATAGAGTTATACGAGGTGTTGCGGGATCAGGTAAGACTATAGTTCTTACTTGTAGAGCAAAGTATCTTTCAGAAGTTCATTTAGATTGGAAAATACTAATGTTATGCTATAACACTTCGCTTGCCGCATATTTAAGAAAAATTGTAGATACTAAAAGTCATAATAATATAGAAATTAAACATTTTCATAACTGGATAAACGAAATTTTTAAAAAAGTGGATATGGAATCTGGAATCTATCAAGATGAAAAAATAACAAATAATATTTTCAATATTACAGATGAAAAGTTAAATACATTAGATAAATATGATGCAATCTTAATTGATGAGGGACAAGACCTTGAAGAAGAATGGTTAAGATTTATAGTGAAAATGTTGAGAAATCCAGAACACTCTCATTTGGTACTTGCTTCTGATGGGGCTCAGAACTTATATAGTAGAAAATACACATTGAAATCTGTTGGTATTAAAGCAAAAGGTAGAACTATAATCATGAGAGAAAATTATAGAAATACCAAGGAGATATTAGAATTTTCTCATAGATTTATAACAGATGACAAAATACATAAGAGTTTTGATAAAGAAGATAATGATTTTTTTATTGATCCAAAGTCTAGTCTTAGAAATGGTCCCGACCCCAGACTAATTAAATGCAGTGATTTTCACGAAGAAATTAATGTGATTGCAAATCAAATTAAGGAATTAAAGGCGCTAGGTGTAGATTATAGAGATATTTGCATTTTATATTTTTATGGTAAACAACTTGGAATTATAGAAAGTAAAATGCTTTCAAATAATATATACTATTTTCCTATTTGTAAGAGCGCAAAGAATAAAAAAATGTTTAACTATGATCAAGATAGAGTTAAGATATCAACTATTCATAGTGCAAAAGGATTAGACTTTAAATATGTCTTTATCTGTGGAATTTATAAGGGGCTTTCTAAAAGATATAACGAATCTAAGAAATTGATATACGTAGGCATGACAAGAGCTAGAGAAGAACTAAGGATTACATATAGTATTGACAGTGATATTACTAGAAACATTATTGAGATTGCACCTAAAACTAATCTAGAATTAAAAATATTAAAGAAACGATTAGAAAAAGATAATTTTAAGAAGTCGCAAGAAGAAGCTGCTATAAGTAAAGAAGTAGAAGTAAATAAAGAGATACAAAAACCAAAACCTAAAAGAAAAAGTATTTTAGGGAGAATAATGTCTATATTCAAATGATATATTGTCCATTAGGAGCACAAATTATGGCTGAAGAAAAAGAACAATATAAAGTAAATAATGTAGTGAAAAAGAAAACGGAACTTTCCCTACTGGCTTCAAGACTTAAAGATGTATTTAGAGAGCTAGATAAGCTCTCAGAAGAAGAAAAAAAGGTGGGCATAGAAAAGGATAAATTATCAATAAAGGTTCTTTATGATGCACTCAATAATTATATAGGGTGTTAAATATGAAAATATAGAATAGGAAAAAATTCGTTTTATATTAAGCAATAGAGAATATTGAAATACAATTTTCAAAGGGGAAGAACAATGTGGAGAACTAAATTAACTCTTGAACGTGTTATTGTGTTTATTTATATAGTTATTCTTGTACTAGCCTATTTTATTAATTACAAGTATATGTATATAGATTTTTTTATATGTGGGCTTTTTTTCTGTTATCCATATATTACAAAATTATTTTATGGACCTCAGTATAAAATTCAAAAAAATATTAAGTACATATATAAAAAATATAAAGAAAAAGACATTTTAGATTTGATTGAACACATAAGAAATTATTATAATAAAAATTATTTTTCAACCAACGAACTGCTAAGTAGGAAATTTGAACTTGAAAAAAACTTTTATGTTGAACAAGATATTAAATTAGGATGTTTCTCAAGTGCTGTAATTTCTTTTCTATTTTTTGTGGGCACCCATTTAGATTTTATTAGATTCTCTGATAAATATAGTTTATCAATAAGAATTATTATAATAGTTATTATAGCATTGATTATAATGGGAATATTTTCAGCAATAATAGTTATATTTCTATTATTATTTTTATATCTTACTAGTCTTGTACCCAGCAAAAGTAGATCGGTGAAACATTACTTGAGAGAAAAAGAATTAGAAATACTTATAAAAAAATTAAATGAAAAATTAAAAGATAATTGCTTACATGTAACTTCAAAAATTTAGTAGTATAGCAATACAAGCTCAATTTATATAAAAAAAGACCTTTTAATTAATAGGCTATAATAATATTATCCTTTCTATGAAAGGATATGTCAATTTGCATCAAACAAAGGAAAAAACTATTTGTATATAAGTATAATTTAATATGAACTATATTTTTATTCAATAATATTAATGTTTGAATATGTAAAAACAAGAAAGTATTTTGCAAAAAATAGGCTATTATATTTGAATATGAGTATATCATTTTGCATTCAACAAAACTAAAGAGATATCGACAAGAATAGTCAAAGGATTTTAGAGTAATTTATATAAGTATTTATAGTTGAAGATGAATTTAAAAATGTGATATTAGATTTTCATTAATATTATATATATTCATTATGTCTATTAGGCGAAGCTGTGAACCAAGACGACTAAGTGATATCCAAGAACATTTAGAAAAGAAAAAGCCAAAAGCAAGCCGGAAAAACATGGAAGTTATTGCTGGGGAGGTTGAGTAACTAATGAGTGATGAAATGTTAAAAACTGCAATCGTTTTGGATACGAATTTTATTATAGAACACATTAAAGATCTTTATAAAATTCTCGAAAAACTATCTGAAAACTTTGATGTGTATGTCACAGAGATATCTATTAACGAAAGAATTTCTCAAAAGTATTTAAAGTTAAAATCCAAATACGAGAAAATAGAGAGTTTTAGAAAAGAGTATGATGCATATGCAATAATAAAGCTAAAAAAGACCTTTGAAGATAGATTTGATGCTGAAAAGAAATATACAATTAAAGGATATGAAGAACAATTCAATGATAAAATTATTCGTTTTAATCCTAGTCATAATTTATTAAAAGATGTAATGGATAGAGTGTATAAAAAAATACCGCCTTTTCTAAATACTGACAATGCAAGTGATAAGGGCTTTAAAGATACACTTCTATGGATGTCAATGATGGACTTTTTCAAGTCAATTGATGAAAATGTAAATGTCATTTTCATTTCCAATGATAAAGGGTTTATAAATTATGCTGAAACTCTTCAAATGGAGTTTTTAACTATAACAGGCAAAAAAATTGATATTAGGAAAAATAATTATTATAAAGATTTATTAGGGGAAACAATAGAAGTCATTAAAGTAGAAGACATACATGACAAAGAGCTTTCTGTCTCTGAGAAAGCAGAGCTAAGAGAACGAATTTCAACCGTAATTTATAATATTTGTAATGTTTTACAATATGATGGATATGGAGATGAGTACTGGGAAATGGCGTTTGAGACCAATACATACTTTGATAATAAAAAAGTGAAAAATGCGTTTGAAAACATGGAAGATATTATCGCCGATCATATTTTAGAAAGTGATATTAGCGCAAGTACCATTTGGGGTTTTGATTTTATGATTAAAGATTATTATAAAATTTCAATAGAATATGTAGAAGCAGCGATAGAATTATATAAAACAATAAAATCTAAATACAATGAATATATGACGCCATTTTTAAATGCTGCATGTGAGATAATTAATAGGAATTATAGAGAGATTGTTGAAAGTAACGATGATGACCTTCCATTTTAAATTGCAAAAAGTTAAGTAAAGAGGCTAATCTGCCAAAGAATATAACTTAATATATGATAGAGTAAGTAGCAATATAAAGTATTAATTTCTCATTGTTCATATACATATTAGGCTAATAATACCAAATTTAATTGTATTTTTAGATAGGATGATAGTGTGAAACATACGCTAAAACAGTAGAAGGAAAAAGGGTTCAAAGAAATAGGTTGGATTATACAGGGAGGGAAATAAATGAATGATAGAATAGATAAATTAAATTTGAATATTTATGAAATAAGAACATTGGTTTTAGAGGCATTAAAAAATAAGTCAGAGACGCAGTACGTCAATTTGTGTTGTGAAGTTGCAAAAGTAGCTGTAACAAAAGGGATTACAAATGATCCTAATAAAAATTCATATTGTTCTTCAGGATTTATATATTTAAATGATAGGGACGAAGATTATGTTAGAGAAATAATATGGAACTTAATTACTGAAAATATACTAACAATAGGAATAAATAGTTCCAATCCTAATTGGCCATGGTTAAAATTAACTGAGTATGGAAAAAAAGTTGTAGAATCTGAAATGCCGGTTCCACATGACCCGTCAGGATATTTAGCAAGAATTCATGATCAGATTCCAAAGTTAGATAATGTAATATATATATACCTTGAGGAATGTCTTAGGACATATAACATTAACGCATTATTATCTTCAACGATTGCATTAGGATGTGCTTCTGAAAAAGCTTTATTGTTATTAATTGAAGCTTATACTAATGCAATAAGTGATTCAAAGAGACGAGAAAAATTTAAACAAAAAACAAATGGAAGAATGATAAAAAGACAATTTGATGAATTTACAAAAGCCATAAGTAATTTAGTTGGTAGTATGCCATCAGATATTTCAGATGGATTAAATAATGTTTTAATCGGAGTTTTTGAGATGATAAGAAATTGCAGAAATGATGCAGGACATCCAACTGGAAAGGTGATAGAAAAAGAGATCTTGTTTGCTAATATTCAAGTTTTTATTCCATACTGTAAAAAAGTTTATGAACTAATAGATTATTGGAATGAAAATGTAATATAGCTAAAACCATGGTATCTTTACCGTTCTAGCAAGCTAGCAGAGCACTCTCTTAGTAAATGTATCTAGCCCGCCTCGAATTATGTTATAGAACTAGCTACGCATTATCCATATAAAATCAAGGCAAGAAGTTAAATGTTTTTAAATATTATTACACAAAAGAATAGTTATGTGACATTGACTTATTCATGTAGGTATATTCCTTTTGGGAAAATAAAGGAGGATGTTATGGAATTATTAGAAGTAATGAGAAAAAGAAGGTCAGTAAGAAAATTTGAAGATGTGGATATTGATAATAGTATTATTACTGACATTTTAGAAAGTGCCAAACTTGCTCCTGAGACAGATACCTGTAATTACTATTTTGGAGTAATAGAAGATAAAAAAGTAAAAAATGAAATTTCTAGTGTAACATTATGGGCTCAGTGGGTATCAAAAGCACCAGTAATAATTGCTTGTTGTTGTGATATTAGTTGGGACATTGGTGAACAAAATGATGATGACTATGGTGTTATTGGGAATAAGCTTAGATATGGAGAAGATATTGTTAATTTTCTAAGAAAGCATGAAAACCGTAAAGCATGTAAAACATTAGTGCAAAGCACGCCTGTTTACATAGCAGCTCAACATATAATTCTTACTGCAGTTTCCCATAATTTACGTGGTTGTTTAGTTGATTTTATCGATATTGAAAAAATAAACAAAATACTAGGGTTGCCAGAGCATATTACATGTCAACTTCTTGTTCCTATAGGATATGCAGATGAAACACCAGAACAAAAAAGGAGCAAAAATAGGGATGACATGATTTTTTACGATAAATGGGAATAGCGATTAAAGTGATAATATATTAATATTTGCTTTGAAAATGAATAAGTCGACATCGTATAACAATGTTTGCTCATAAAGATATAAACAAGAAAGATACTTGAGTATAGACAACATAGAGTGTAAGTAGTGCTACGAAAAAAAGGTCTGCTAGTCCAGTTTATAAACACCGTAAATATGAACTGTTACCTCGCTAAAAGAGATAATAATGAATGGATATTAGATGGAATTGAAGGAACTATGTGTTATAGTTGGGAAAGATAATCTATATATATAGTTAATTTAATGATAAAACACAAAAGCAGGTATTTCTATATTAGTATCACCTAAATATCAGAATCTTATATCAGAAAGATAAATGCAAAAAATAGGAAACTGTAAGACAGTTACATAGAGTTACATAGCAAAGATAGTCTTTAATTAGAAATCCCAAAAAGGGTTCCCGTTTTTTTCGACAAGATTCTAGTTGCACTTGGAATCTTTAAATCTAACCTCTATATACTTTTATATAGCCTTTTGTAGGCAACTCTCTATAATTTCCATACTTACCTTTTTTAAAATATTTTCCCGCAATGGGATATCCTAATTGTTGTAAAATTATTTCAAGTTCTTTTTGTAAATCCCTATAATTTTCATTGTTTAATTTAGATATCTGGATTCTATTTTTTAAGATATGCATTCTATTATGTAATTTATTATATATTTTTTCACCTAAATAAATTTGTTTTAATTTTTTAAAAGTGGATTTATCAATTTGTGAGATTTCTTTTTTTATGCTTGTTTTGCTAGCTGTGTATAACTCATTTAATCTGATTAAAGATTCAAATTTCAATCCTTTAGGTTTACCTATATAAAATAATGATTTAGACTCATTATCAGAAGTCCCCTTTTTTAATTTGAAAAATTCTATTCCAGTTCTATTGATATTAATATTAAATATTAACCCGGGAATAATTTTTTTATTATATTTAATTAAGCAAATCTTACTATACACAATAATCCTCCATTTTTTCTATTGATAGTAAAATTATAACATGTGATTTGTATAAAATTCCAATTCACACTATAAATTTTTTGAAAAAATTTAATTTAATGTATAGTTATACCAATTTAATATAAGAAATAAATACACAAAAGATAAATTTTGCTATAATAGTAATGTAAATATTACATTTACAGTTTTAGAAAATATAATTTCTTAATAATTGATAGTGATAATTGAGATAAGGGGGATATAATTGAAGATTACAAAGATTGATGGTTATGAATTTAGAAGAAATTTTAAACAAGGAAGTATTGTAAAAGGGAATGATGAAAATATTAAAATTAGTGACATACCTCACTGCAGCTTAGATATTTTTTTAGAAAAGGAATTAAGAAGAAGATTGCTGAAAGGTTTAAAAGGCGAATATAAGAATAAAGAAAAAAATGATAAAGATGTTAAAGAAATAAATAATAAAAGAATGGCTGTAAAAAAAATCATAAAAAATATAGGTGTTAAAAATTGCAGGATATATTTTTATTATAAAAATGTGAGAAATATAGAAAAAGCAGTAGAGCAGCTTAACAATTTTAATTATCCAGAAGTAAATACAGAAGGTAAGAAAATAACTAAAGAGGAGATTATTTCTTATAATTTTAAAAAGAATAGTATATTAGAAAAGCTTAAATTTCAAAAAATAATTACAAGATTGATGAGTAAAAAAAGATTATATGGAGGAACTATTTTTATAGTATTTAAAGAAAATAATTGTTTACTGCGTAATATGCTAAACATAGAGGGTTTAAAAAAATATTATGCACAATTTCAAAATAAGCTTCAAGGATCTATAGACAATAATATTATTACAAAATTTAATAATGAAGTAGTTATAAAAGATAGAAATAGCTTTAAATATAATTTATATAATAAGTTAATTCTCAATAATGGAGAATTTGAAGCTCAGCTTAATGAGTATAGAAATAAATATGATCTTGAAAAATTGCTAAAAGTTATTAACTTCATTTTGAGTTGTAAAGCAGAATGTCAGGATCCTGAAATAGCGGATATAGTATCTTACATAAAAGAAAATACACAAATAGGACAAAAGGATTTAAAAGAAAACAAAGAAAAAATTAATAATGATAAGTATTTTAAGAATAGAGTCATAAAAAAATCATTAATTGGTTATCAGCGAAACCATGATGAGTTGCAGCAAGCCAGAAAAGAAAAATCTGGGTTAAATTATTATGATGAAGAAGTAATTGCTTATTTTAATAAATACTATCCACCTAAAAAAACGAAAAATAAGAAGAAAAGAATACCAAGTAATAGTTGTACATTAGAAATTAATGTATCAGCAGATCAAATACATAGAAAGATTACAAATATACTAAAAAATAAAGTAGTTAATGCAGCAATAAAAAGTGGACAACTTAATGAATTTATGACAAATAACAATAAAAGAATTGAGGAAATAACAAGCAGGGATATAGAGATTATTCATATTCAAGATGTATTTTCAAGAAAATTATCATCATCAATAACATATGCAGCCAATGCCTTTAGAAATGAAGTTTTTACAAAGGACATGAAAAAATATTTAAATATATTTGGAAAAAATTCAATTACAGTAAATGGTTATGAATTAAAGAGTTATATAGGAATCGATGGAATAGATAAAAAGAGTAAAAATGAAGAAATAAAAGAATATTTAACAACAATGTATAATTTAAATAAAAGTAAATCTTTAGATCAGATTGATAAATTTATAGAAGATTTAAAAAAATTAGGCTTCAATCTAAAAGCTCTTAATGATGAAGATGATTGGCGCAAAAAAATCACAATATTAAAGGGCTTTATAAATGAATATCCAGAATATTGTCGCAAATATAAAAAAATAGAAGATTACTTTAATGGAGGAGATTTTCTAGTACAAGACGCTTATAAAAACACATCTTTGAATATAATACTTGAGTTTCTAGATGAGAATGGACAGCTGTCAAAACTAAGGGGTGAAAATATATATCCATTTATTAGGGCTTCAATTTATGCATTTAGAAATACATCATTTCACTATAAAAATACTATAGAGACACAATTTATCAGTAAAGAAGAAAATGGATATTATGAGGATTATAAGGAAGCAATAAATAGCTTAAAGGAAGATTTGAAATCCAGAATAAATGATATTCCTAAAATAGAGATACATAAAGCTTATAGTAATGCTGTATTCAGATTTTTTGATGAAGCTAAAATATTAGAATTTTATAAAGAAAATAACTTATTCTATCCAAAACAAAATAATAAAATGCCAAGCTTTAAAAGCATACTGAAAAGCTATTATGGACTTAAAGAAAGCAAATTAAAATTAGGTAAGGATTTATTAGAACAATTGGTGGCTTTAGATAAATTAAAAGGAGAATCAAAAGATATTGCCTTTAAACAAGCACAAAAGTATTTATTAATAAAATTATATAATACAAAATATGAGGAAATACTTGAAAAAATTAAGGAATTATCTTCATCCTATTATGATAAGAAAATCTCAAAGTCAAATGATGTAGGGAATTATAAAAATATTAGAAAGGCAATTAAGAATTTCAAAACAGAAAATAATCAAAAATACTTTCTTAATTTAAAATCCGCTGTTCAAAAGGATAAAGAATTAGCTATATTGAGGGGTAAAGAAGAAGGCTTTGCATTTAATATAGAAAAGGAATTAACTGCACGGGCATTTTATGAAGTTATCAAGAAAGAGGAATATAAATTTATCTTTAACAGCCCTAGGGAAGAAAAAGATATTAAAGAGTCAGATATAATTAAAGAATATGAAAATAATAAAGTTGAGCTAGAAAAATTACATATTAATCCTTCAAATGACTTGATTTATGCCTTCTATGCAATGTGTTTAATGCTGTCTAAAGCAAGAATTTCAGAATTATATAATAATATGGTTAGTTACCAGCAAGCCTATATGAAATTAGCAGATGTAGAAAAAGAAGATATCAAAATATATGAAAATAATAATCATTTTATTATGATAGATGATGCACTGGAGGTATTAAGGATTTTATTATATTCTTATAAGGTTTCCTTTAAAGAAGGTAGTAAAGCAAAGGATAATAATGATAATATTGATGAAAATAAATATTTAAAAATCCTTGAAGGCTTTATTGAATTTACTTCTAAAGACAATGAAGAAAGGGAAATTGAAAAGAGCGAATTAATAAAATTCAATGAAGTATTAGATGGTCGGGATCAATTATACATACAAAAGGATAATAAAACACTGGTGAAATTTGGACAAATCATTGAAGCCTATAAGGAAAATCTTTTAGGAAGATACAAAGAATATTATAAAAATAATAAAATTGCTCTCGATGAAGTCAAGAGATTTAATGAATTAGAGAAAGATATCGGTGATATTACTAAAGAAATAGATGCAAAAAAAGAAAAAATGAAAAAGAATTCTAAAAATAATAACAAAACTAAAAAAGAATATAGGGAGAAGTATAAAAAAAAGCTAGAATATATATGGCTGAAAAATAGAATATTATTCAATGATGTATCAAAAATGAATAGATTAATTATTGATGTATATAGCAGACTAAATGGTTTAATCGCTGTTCTTGAAAAGGATTTTGTCCATCTATTAAAGGAAAGAAATCCAACTTTAAGGATTACTAAAAAAACAGATATTATAGATAGTTTTATCAATAATAATAGCCTTAATAGTATTTATCATTATAGTAATAAAGACTATAATCCCAATGGCCGTTCTCCAAATGAACAAGATAAGGAGATTAGAAATAGATTTGCTCATTTTCATTACTTAAGAGATGACAAAGGATCAAGTGTTGACTTTATTACACAATTAAATCTATTAAGAAGGTTATTGAGGATTGATAGAAAGCTTAAAAATGCTGTTACTAAAACAGTTATTAAGACCTTTGATAAACATGGTTTTAATTTAGTTTTTGAGTTTGAAAATCATGAAATAAAATCCTATTCATTAAAAAGAAATAAATTAACTGACAAATATCTTGACAATTATATTAATGTGTATCCTAACAATGATTTTATGTTAGAAATGATTGAAAAGATTATATTTAAAGATTGTACAAAGAAATAGTAAATCTTTAATAGGGGGCAGCCATATATGTCTATTGTTTTATTAACAGAGGCTTCTAAAGTAATGATAAAAAATGGAAGACTAGAAATAAAAAAAGATGAAACAAGTATATATTTAAATATAGAAGATATTGAAGCCTTAGTAATAGAATCGCTACAAGTAACTTTAACTCCAAGTGCAATCCTATATGTGTCAAAGAATAAAGTCCCATTAATCTTCTGTAATAAAAAGCATCATCCCCAGTGTTTTTGTTTGGATTTATATAATCATTTTGAGGTGTCAAAGCGGATACATGAGCAAGTAAAATGGGAAGGGTCTAAAAAAATATTAGTTTGGCAAAAAATAATTATTTCAAAGCTTAAAAATCAAAAAGAATTATTAAAAGAATTAGGAGCTAATGCTTGTTCAATAAAGAAATTAAAGAAGTATATAAAAAATGTAAAAATGAGTAATAGTATTGAGGGTATAAGTAGTTGCGAAGCAATAGCTGCTAGAATATATTTTAAATCTTTATTTTTTAAAGAGTTTAGGAGAAAAGATGAAAATATTGTTAATGAAGGTCTGAATTATGGATATAGCCTATTAAGAGCATATATATCGATAATAATTACTTCAAAGGGTCTTCATCCGAGCTTAGGAATATGTCACAATAGCAGATTTAATGCATTTAATTTGTCTGATGATATAATTGAGATATTTAGACCTATTGTAGATTATGCTGTATTAATAGAATATAAAAACACTAAAGAATTTACTAATGATTTTAGAAAACATCTTCTAAAGGTTATGTGTCAAAAAGTAGTATTTAATAATAAGGTAGTATCATTAAAACGAGGAATAGAACTTTTTATAGACAGTATGCTGAAATACTTTAATGAAGATGAGAAGTTAAAAATACCTAAGCTGGATGTGATGCTATATGAGTATTAAGGCTGAATATATTTCTATGATACTATATGATTTACCTACAAAAAAGAAGGAGGATTTAAAAATATATAGGAAATTTAGAAAGTTATTATTAGTTAATGGATATTATAAATTACAGGAATCGGTTTATTTTAAGAGATTTAAAGAAAAACAACAAGCGAAAAGTTCTATGAAATTAATAAAAGATAATAGACCAAGTAAAGGAGATGTTAGGGGTATTATATTAACAAGTAAAGTTTTTAAAAGTATGGAATGTATAGTAGGAAATTTTAAGGTAGAAGAAAAGCTCTTATTAGGTGAAAAGATAATTGAAATTTGAAAAAAGAATGGTTGGAAATTAATATTATTACTAGAAAAATTATGTTATAATATTATATATATTTGTTGCAAACTCATTTTATAAAAAAATAAATGAGACATAAGCACAAATAATTTCCAATTTTTAGCAGATATAGACAACCCCAAAATAGTAGGGGACTAAAACGTTTTTGATAGTCGTTGAACTTTATTCTTATGATACAGACAACGCCGAAATAGTAGGAGACTAGAACAATAAATCTAGTTTCCTTAAATTTGAATAGAGATAATCTTGAAATTAAAACTTTATTTTATGTAGAATGACTAAGTATTGTATTGAGCAGCAAATTTAGAAGGGAATATGGTTTATGCTTTTAAAAGTTGATGAAGAATAATAAGTATGGAATTATGATAAGAGCTTATTTTTAAACAGCTAAGTATTTATGTAAACAAAGAAATTAAAATAGATTGGTATTCGATTATATTGTGAATTATCTTACAATACACAGTATAGAGTGGTTTTTAAAGTTAGAGGTCTTATTATTTTAGAAAAAATTTGAACGGAGAATCTAAAAGGGATTTTTCGTTTTTTTATTTTTGATAAAAGTTGTGTGGTAACTAGAATATTTGATGTTTTAAAAAGATATTGTATTAAAATTATATTTTCTTCAGTATTTTTTTTATGTAGCCAAAACAATGAATTAAGATTTAGAGTAGAATAATATGCCGCTTAACAATGAAGATTTGACAAAAATTGATATATAAGTAGAAATAATAAAATTAGTTGAGAATGTAAAAGATTCAAGAAAGTTAATGAAACTTCAAGTAAGTTTTGGGGATTTTAGACGACAGATTTTGGTTGGAATGCAAGGTGAAAGAGAGAATCCATAAGAAAGCTTTGGAAACCAAGCTCTATTTGTAGAAAATTTAGCTCCGAAAAAAATGACTGGAGAAATAGCTGAAGGAATGTTGTTTAAAATGGTTTATGAATCTAAAATAATTCTGGTTTTAAATCAGCCTAAAAGGCCAGGTAGCCGTGCAGAATAATAATATTAATTGTTACACAGCGATAAGAAACGCATTTCTTTTACAGCAATTATTAGCAACAATTCAAATAAGACCATGTTAATTTCAGAAAAGTATCTTTGCTTTTATCATGGTAAAGAGCTAATTCAAATATGTTTATAACTGACTACAATGGTCATTTTGTGGACTGCCCATTATCCATATAATACCAATGTGTTGAACTGTACATATTAGTATGCTGTCAAACTAATATAGAAATCAATTAGTGTAAGGCTTAGGCTTTACTCATTCTATTTTGCACTAAAACTTTAGTTAACGTAGACCAGGTAACCCGGTCTTTATTTTTTAGTAGAAGAATAGTTTAGTGGAAGATTAGAATAGAGTTCAATTTTATCTTTAGTATATGCGGTTTGACATATATGACATTATTAAGTAAAATATTACCCAAATATGATATGTAAAGAATATTTTGTATATAGGAGAGTATTACTAACACAACTAGTCGTATAATATACTTATTTAGAAGTATTAGCGCCATAAAGAAGACTGTAACCCCTAAGTTATACGAAATTAGTTATTATAGAAAGGGGATAACATGAAAGAAAATATAATAAAAAAATATCTGTCAGATGCAGTGATTATTGCTATAATGCCTATTATTGGATATTTAGTAATATTTGCATATGAATATGGATATGCAAAAGCTTTCAACATACCTATACAGCTTATAAATATTAACAAAACTACTTTTTTTGTGGTTGCTAGTGCATTGTGGGCAATAATATTTCCTGTAATTGGTATTGTTAACATGTTTATTATACTATTTAAAGATGATTCTAATGTTATTTACAGAGAGTTCATTAAAATAGCTCCATTGCACATAGCAACAGTTGTTTTCGTACTTGTTTTTGGGAAGTCTATTACATTTGAAGATATACAGTTTTTTCTGATATTACCTTTAATAATAACAGTATTTCACTTTGGTTTTCCATTGTTAACCCAGAGAAAAACAAAAGGTTATAAACAGAAATTATTAGAACAAGAAAAAGTAGACTCTGAAATTAAGGATATTGGCTTTTATTTAGAAAAATATTTAGGAAAATTTGGACAATTAATAATTATCTATACATTTTTTGCAATTTTTTTGAGCCATTACATAGGGTATTTCGCTCCTCTAAATCAATCTGAGTATTTGCAAATAAATTCTTCAGATAAAATCGTACTTAGGATTTATGGGGAAAATTTAATTTGTACTACTTATAATAGTGAGGATAAAACAGTGAATAGTGAAATTTCTATTATTAAAATAGATAAAAAAGATGTAACCTTAATTCCCGTTAATATTGGACCACTTAACATTTACGATTAGCAGAATCACTAACTCTGTATAACAATATATTTGCGCAAGGGGTGTGCTAGGGAGATAATGGATATGAGTACCCATATCTTTTCACTGGAAGTAAAGCTCCATCAAAGGAGTATTCTTTTAGTCTTTAGTTCAAAAGCGTCGCAAACACGAACGGTTACAACACTAAAACAGACATTAACGCAGAAAGGAAGCCAAATGACTTCTTTTTTTCTTATACATAACTTTCACATCTAATCCACCGTTTTTCATAAATAAATTTTTTCTTAAAAAATATATATTCCATAAAAAAACATTGAAGGATAATCAAGGAAAATGTAGAATCAATAGATAGAAGTAAATATTTTGAATATAGGTGAAAAAATGAGAAAAACAAAATTTTCAGATGAGGATCTGATAAAATGTCTAAAATCTTACATACAAGAAAATAATGAAATCCCTACTATAAAGCAATTTCAAAAGTATAATAAGCAAGTAGGAATATCTATATGCAATAGAATAGGATGGAACATAGCTATTATGAGAGCTGGCTTTGAGCCTAAGAATATTCAAGTTAAACCGTATAAAGAATTCTATAAAGCTGATATAAATACTGTGCTTGAAATGACAAAAGAAGTTATAGATAAATTTTTATTGAAACATGATAGACTTCCAAAAGCAAGAGAATTCGAGAAGCTAGATATGCCGTATTTTAGGTTTTACTATGAAAAATTTAATTGTACTTATACAGAATTTCTAATTGATATATTAGGTTATAATGAGGAGTTTTTGAGTTCAAGTAGCAGATAACGATAATAAAAAAACTAAGATTCAGGAGGGTAAATTATGACCTATGAAAAAGAAGAATATAAAGTAAATAATGTAGTGAAGAAGAAAACGGAACTTTACCTACTGGCCTCAAAACTCAAAGACATGGCAAGCGCCTTAGATAAGCTCTCAGAAGGAGAAAAAAGGGTAGTCATAGAAAGAATAGATCAAAAGGATAAATCATCAATAAGAGGACTTTATGTGACTATATTGGGCGGTAATAAGATTTGAAGCCAGGGGTTATTCCTGGCTGTTTATAATAAACAATTAAAGCAATGATATAATATTCTAAAAAGCTAATAATGGTAAATAAATCGAGTTTCTTCATTATTATACATAGCCAATAATTTTATATATTTTTTTAATGGTTTCAGGATTTCCTTTGATTTTTCCGTTTTCATAATCTTTGATTGTTGACTTATTAAGATCACATTTTTCTGCTAAGTCTTCCTGAGATAGGCCATTCATAAGCCTATATTTTTTGATAATTTCATCTGGAGTTTCTTCAGGTAAAGTATCAATTTTAAATAATTTTGCAGGAGAAATACTAAGACTTTTACATAATTTTCGTATGGTAGACATATTAGGAATTGTTTTACCGGTTTCTACATTATATATAGTAGCTTGACTTAAACCGGTTTTAATTGCAAATTCTTTTTTAGTCATTCTATTTTTTTTCCTTAATTTAGTAATACGTTGACCAAGAGTATCTTCTGGTAGATTTTCATAGTTATTTATTTTGCATTCAATCTTAAAAATTTTGTGTTTTGCTAATACATCCATGTCCTTGCGGTTATTACAATGATCCTAAGAATGAGTGCAGCTGCAGACCATATCAAGTAAAAAAATATTTATCAAAAATATCCGGCCCGCTGCTGGATAGAATAGACATGCACATAGAGGTCTTTCCTGTAGAGTATAAGGAATTGGCAGGAAAAACTATTAATAGAAGCTCTGAAGAAATAAAAAGAAATGTAGATAAAGCCAGAAAAGTTCAAATTAGAAGGTATGCAAATGAAACTGCAAGATACAATTCACAATTAACTCCAAAGCTTACAAAGAAATATTGTAAATTGGGTAAAAGTGAAAGCCAGCTTCTTGAAAAAGCTTTTAAAAAATTGAGATTAAGTGCACGTTCATATAATAAAATAATCAAATTAAGTAGAACCATAGCAGACCTTGATAATAGCGAAGATATTGAGCTTAGACATTTATCTGAAGCTATTCAATACAGGAGCTTAGATAAAAACTTTTGGAATGTATAAAATTTGTTCCAGATTATTAATTGAAAGTTTGAGAGGACGTAGTAGAGTTTTAAATTTTTTATGAATAATCTGAGCTTAAGGAGAAAAAAAATGAATGAAAAAGATTATCTTATTTGGCTTAATTCAATTCATGGTATAGGATACCTGACTATAGAAAAGTTTAAAGAGTATTTTAAAACCCTTGAAAATTTATGGAATGCACCAGTAAGTGAAATTTATAAAATTCCTAACTTAAGAAGAAATGTTGCAGATAGTATTATAAAAACCCGAAAGGAAGAGTATATTAGAAATTATAAAGAAAAACTATTGTCTATGAAAGTACAGTGCTTAATAAAAAATGAGGAATTGTACCCAGTAGTTCTAAAGTATATCAAAGCTCATCCCCAGATTTTATATATGAAAGGAAATATAAAAAAGGAAGACGAAAAGGCAATAGCTATAATAGGCTCAAGGAAATGTACTTCTTATGGAAGAAATATAGCATATAAATTTGCAAGAGAATTGGCAAGCTATGGAATAACTATAATTAGTGGAATGGCATATGGAATTGATTCTGCTGCCCATAAAGGGGCTTTAGATGGAGGGGGAAGAACAATAGCAGTTTTGGGATCAGGAATTGATATTTGTTATCCTAAAAGCAATGCTAATTTAATGAAAAGAATTATAGAAAGTGGTGCAGTAATATCTGAGTATCCACTGGGAACTCAACCGAGACCAGGAAATTTTCCAAGGAGGAATCGAATAATATCAGGTTTAAGTATGGGAGTTTTAGTGGTTGAAGCAGGGCTTAAAAGTGGTACTTTGATAACAATTGACTATGCACTAGAACAAGGGAAGGATGTATTTGCAATTCCTGGAAATATTAATTGCAGTGTAAGTAAAGGTACTAATAAATTACTAAAAGAAGGTGCAAAGCTTGTAACCTGTATAGAAGATATTATAGAAGAGTATAATATTGAAAGGGAAACTTGTAATATAGAGAATAAATATAGTGATCTTAGCCAGTCTGAAAAATCAGTTTTAAAAGTTATTGAAAAGAAACAGCCTATTCATATAGATTTAATATCATCAATTCTACATTTAGATGCTGGGGCAGTAAATGGTATAATTACAGTTTTGGAAATAAAAGATTATGTTGAAATGCTACCAGGTAGAATCATTATACTTAAATAGAGAAATACTGATTCTTATACTACAGTTTTTATTTTTTTATACATAATTAATAATTTGATAATAATAAATATATAGACTTTATTTGCAATTTAGACTATACTATTTGAGGGAAATCAAAAAAACTGTTTAAAAAGATTAGATTATACTGTATTATTGTTAGGTGAGGGGAAATATAATAAAAAATGAAATTTTTAATTTAAGTTTTGAAATTTTAAGAATTTTTTGATATAATATCATTCGTCGCAAAGTAAATTCGGAGGTGCTATAATGGCAAAAACTCTTGTAATAGTAGAATCACCAGCTAAAGCTAAAACTATAGGGAAATTTCTTGGAAGGAATTATAAGGTGAAAGCCTCCGTAGGTCATGTTAGAGACCTACCTAAAAGCAAATTGGGAATTGATGTTGAAAATAACTATATACCCCGTTATATAACTATTAGGGGAAAAGGTAAGGTAATTAAAGAGCTTAAAAGTGAAGCTAAAAAGGTTGATAATATATTACTGGCAACTGACCCCGATAGAGAAGGAGAGGCTATATCCTGGCATTTGGCTAATATACTTTCTTTAAAAGAAAATCAAAACTGTAGAATAGAATTTAATGAGATTACTTCTAAGGCCATAAAGAATGCAGTAAAAAAACCTCGTCCTATTAAGAAAAAATTGGTTGATGCACAACAAGCTAGAAGAATTCTTGATAGGCTTGTAGGTTATAGTATTAGTCCTCTATTATGGAAAAAGATTAGAAGAGGACTAAGTGCCGGCAGAGTTCAATCTGTGGCAACAAAAATAATTTGTGACAGAGAGAAAGAAATTCTGGATTTTGAGCCAAAGGAGTATTGGACAATAGATCTACTGCTTAAGACATTAAATAATTCACAAAACCTTGAAGCAAGCTTTTATGGGATAGATGGGAAGAAAGTAGATCTGGAAAATTCTGAGCAGGTAAACAATATTGTCAATGATATTAAGGATAATACTTTTAAAGTTGTTAATGTAGAAAAGAAATTAAAAAGAAGAAAGCCTTATTTACCTTTTACGACCAGTAGTTTACAGCAGGAAGCTTCAAACAAATTTGGATATTCTACAAAGAAAACCATGTTATTGGCACAACAATTATATGAGGGCATAGATATTGAAGGAGAAGGTACTGTTGGTTTAATTACTTATATAAGAACTGATTCAATAAGAATTTCAGATGAAGCAAAGGTAGAAGCAGAAAAATATATAGTAGATGAGTTTACTAAAAAATATTTAGCTAAGCAAAAGCGAAAAGCAAAAAATAAAAAGGAAGCTCAGGATGCCCATGAAGCTATTAGACCAACTTCCGTACTCAGAACGCCATTGGCCATTAAAGATTCATTATCTAATGATCAATACAATCTATATAGATTGATTTGGCAAAGACTTGTTTCAAGTCAAATGGCAGACGCTACCTTCAATTCATATAATGTTGACATTGTAAATGGTAAATATTATTTTAAGGCTAAAGGAATAAAACAGGAATTTGATGGTTTTCTTAAAGTTTATTCCTTTGCTAAAATTACTGAAAAAGAGCTACCAGAAGTAAAAATAGATGAAAAACTAAATACTGAGGAAATTATACCTAAACAACATTTTACTAAGCCGCCAGCTAGATATACAGAAGCAGCTTTAGTTAAGGAAATGGAAGATAAGGGAATAGGTAGGCCCAGTACTTATTCCCCAACGATATCTACCATTCTAAGTAGAGGATATATAGAAAGAGAAAATAAAGCTCTTAAGCCTACAGAACTGGGGATTCTAATTAATGGAATAATGGAAGAGCATTTTACAAATATTGTAGATGTTGATTTTACAGCTAATATGGAATCAGATCTTGATAAGATTGAGGAAGGAAAAATGTCATGGGTTAAGGTAATAGACGATTTTTATAAACCCTTTGAAAAGACCCTTGAGAAAGCAGAAAAATCTATTGAAAAGATTGATTTAACTGAAAAAACCGATGAAAAATGCGAAAAATGTGGAAACTATATGGTGATAAAGCATGGTAGATTTGGAAAATTTATGGCCTGCTCAAACTATCCTGAATGTAGTTTTACAAAATCAATAATTAATAAAACAGGGCTAAAGTGTCCCATCTGTAATGGCGATATAGTAATTAGAAAGACTAAAAAGGGAAGATTTTTTTATGGATGTGGCAATTATCCAAAATGCAATTTTATGACATGGAATAAACCCATCAATAGAAAATGTCCTCAGTGTGACTCAATATTAGTTGTGCAAAATAAAAAAAATAAAAATATTATAAAGTGTTCAAACAAAGAATGTAAGTATAAAGAAGAGGAAGAGAATTAGATTGTATAATTTGACTGTTTTTTTACAAATATGCTTAAAACCACAAAAAATGGGAACAAATAAATGAAGGGACTATTTAATTCGTGATATGAGTAGAAATATGTACTATTTAATGTCAAATATACAATTTAAATATATAAAATAACCAAAAATAAAAATGATATAGATTTAGAGTTGGTTATTCAAAATTTAATAAAACAAGGAGGAAGATCATGTCAACTACACTTTTAGAAAAAACCAGGAGATTAAACAAAATACTTCAACAGTCAGGAAAAACCCCTGTTTCTTTCTCAGAATTATGTCAGACCTTAGGTGAGATTTTAGATGCCAATGTTTATGTGGCAAGTAGTAAAGGAAAGGTGTTGGGTGTAAGTCTTGCAGATGCATCTGATTGTCCAATTATTGTTGATAAGGAAACTAATGAGAAAAAATTCCCGCAGGAATATAATGAAGAACTTTTGAAAATTACAGAGACGAAATATAATATTACTGGTGACGAATTATTAAAGATATTTAAATATGACATTGAAAGCTACAAAAAACTGGTAACAATAGTTCCCATCAATGGAAGTGGACAGAGACTGGGTACTATGGTTTTAGCAAGACATGACAATACTTACACTGATGAGGATTTAGTATTAGCTGAATACTCTGCAACAGTTGTAGGTATGGAAATTTTAAGATCAAAAAGTGAGGAAATTGAGGAAGAAGCTAGAAAGAAAGCTATAGTTCAAATGGCTATAGGAACTTTATCCTACTCTGAGCTTGAAGCAGTTGAACATATATTTGAAGAGTTAAACGGCTTAGAAGGTCTTCTGGTTGCAAGCAAAATAGCAGATAGAGTAGGTATAACTAGATCAGTAATAGTAAACGCTTTAAGAAAATTTGAAAGCGCTGGTGTTATTGAATCTAGGTCCTTAGGAATGAAGGGAACACATATAAAAATTCTAAATAATAAATTATTAGATGAATTAAAGAATCTAAAGAAATAACAGCCTAATAAAGGCTGTTTTTTTGTTTGCGAGGCATGTTGCCGAGCCGATGGTTTGAAAGAAAACCTGTCACCTAGCTAATGGGAAGACAAGCTGTAGGCAAGGGCGCTTTCGGCGACGAAAGGGTCTGAAGGAAGCTGATGGTGGTTGTTGGAACAAAATGTTAGTGAACCAGTGTTGGCATGTGTAGTGGATAACCTTCCAAAAAGTGGGAACGTCCTAAAATTAGCTAAACTGCATATGTTTTGATGGTTGTTTTAACAACAGGCGGAGTAACTTAACCTCGGAAGTGCTGTATTCGAAGCTGTAGATTTTGCTTACAAGCGAAAGCAAGAGGCAAAATTAGAATGCAGTATG
>NZ_FUZT01000012.1 GCF_900167445.1 Maledivibacter halophilus | reverse complement strand
ACTGTGGTCTTATGAGGTATTAATCACCGTTTCCGGCGGCTATCCCTCTGTACAAGGCAGGTTACCCACGCGTTACTCACCCGTCCGCCGCTTTCCAGCTCTATCTTCTCCCGAAGGATTAGTTAAAGCCTTCTCGCTCGACTTGCATGTGTTAAGCACGCCGCCAGCGTTCATCCTGAGCCAGGATCAAACTCTTAAATAAAATTTTCGGGTTTGACCTTTTATTGGTCAGGCTAAACGTTGACTTTTACATCAATCGTTCAACATGTTTTTTATCCTTACACTGTTCAGTTTTCAATGTCCAAAGCTATTTATAATTTCTTTATCGTTCTTTTAGCGACAATAGTTATTGTATCAAATATTCATTTTATTGTCAATACTTTTTATTTGTTATCTTTTACCAAATTTAACCCTTAGTATCCGTTAAACTTTATACATATATTTTGTTCAACAACTATAGCGCTTATATATATTATCACGTGAAATATACCTTGTCAATACTTTTTTAACTATTAATTTCCTGCGTCTTGCCAACAAGGATATTAATTCTTTAAATTTTAATATTTAAATGAAAAACTTTAATTATTTTTTATTGTTTATGATAAAACTAATAGAATAGGTTAATTTAAACTTAGGGCAATTGCATAATATATAATAATTTTCTAGGGATTTTAAATCTATATGTAATAGTTAGTTTTCCAAAATACAATTATGCAATTTCCTCAATTACTACTATATCAGGGGTGATTACAATTATGATAACTATTTTTATAAGAACCGTAGTTCTTTATATATTAGTTGTAATAGCTATTAGAATAATGGGAAAAGGAGAATTATCTGAACTTCAGCCCTATGAGCTAGTTGTTATAATAATGATATCAGAATTAGCTTCTCTACCTATGGAAACAGTAGAAATGCCTTTTGTAAATGGAGTAGTAGCAATTTCGACCTTAGTTTTTTTACAGGTAATAATATCTTTTATAACTCTAAAAAGTGAAAAAGCAAGATCTATAATATGCGGAAAACCTAATATTTTAATAAAAAAAGGCAAAATTTTAGATAGAGAATTAAAAAGACTTCGTATTAGTATGAACGATTTAATAGAACAACTTCGGATAAAAAATTTCCCTAATATTGATGATGTTGAATTCGCAATACTTGAAACCAATGGAGACTTAAGTGTAATTCCAAAATCTTCAAAGAGACCCTTAACTCCTTCAGATATAAATTTAAAAGTAGAAAATGAAGATTTACCTATTGGCTTAATACTGGATGGGAAAATAAATCAAGATAATCTTAACAAGGCTTCTTTAAATTTCAATTGGTTATATACAGAACTTAAAAAACAAAATATTGATGATATTGATAAAGTTCTATACGCATCAGTTGATAAAAATAAAACCTTGAAAGTTCACTTTAAGAATGATAAATAAGAAAGAAGGGGTAAGAAAATGAAATCTCTTTTTATTTCTACAATAGTAGTTGTAATTTTAATAACCTTTTGGGTTATTATATTTTCTCAGGTATCAGAATCTGTAGAAATTTTAAGCTCTCTTTTAGAGGATATGGAAGATAAAATCTACAATGATAATTGGAAATCAGTACTTGATGTTTATAAACTTATAAATGATAAGTGGACTAACACAAGTAAAATATTGATGCTAATTCTTGACCATGGAGAAATGGAAAAAATAAATCTAGCTCTAGAAAAACTAGAAAAATACATATCTTTGAAAAATAAGTCTTTAGCAATTGGTGAAGCAGCATCTTTAAAGTATTTATTAAATCATATAAAAGAAAAGGAATCTTTGTCCCTTAAAAACATATTTTAAATCATACCCCCTACATATATCAAAAAAATATTTTCTTGAAAAAGTTTGTATATTATTTACATTTTTTTGTTTTTATGATATAATTTCATTGGGGCAATATATCTACATTATTATGTAGCATTGAGAATATTTATTAAGAGATTGTCCTGCTCAGGAAAATCTCTTTTTTACAGAGGAGCTTCTACCTATCTTTGATACCCTCTGTTTCTACTACCCTTGTAGTTTCTTCTTTATATTTTTATCTTATACTTTTCTTAATTTAAATATTTTAGTGTTAAATGTATATAGTCATATATATTAACTAAATCGCTTCTATATTTAGTGGGTTATTTTTTATACTTTTTATTTAATATTTTATAAATTATGTTTTTGCATATTTAATTATACATGCTGTCAAATTTTATTGATATATAAAAATAGTATAAAATTTATTGTTTATATAGAAAAACTTAATTTATACATATTATAATATTAGACTTTTATAAGGCTTCTGATATGTATAAATTAAAGTCTTTACCTAAATTCTTATATATACAAACTTATAAATTTGAAAATAAAAATTATATTTAATTTTTTCTAATTCATAAAAATATAACGGACTTTATTATTTAAAATACTCATGGTGAAGAGTTTAATATTTGATCAGGGTATATTTTAATCTCTATTTATTGTTATTTTTTTACATCGAATGATTGTTTTTGAATATATGAATTTAAAAGGTTTATATGTTTAATAAAGTAAATTATCTTTCTATACTATAATTCATAAGCGTTTGAAATGTACCGATTTTTTGCATTTAGCTTTAGTAGTAAATTTTTAGATAAAACAATTATGTAAAATTCTTACTTAAAATTGATAAGAAAAAATGGGAGGTATGTTTATGAAAAACAATCTTTATAGCAAACTTAGTTTTGCTGTTATTGGTGCTGGCAGTGGAGGTAAAGCAATAGCTGGGTATTTAGCTTTAAAGGGGTATACGGTAAATCTATACAATCGAAGCATTGAGCGGATAAAAGACATAAAACAAAAAGGATATATTAATCTTACGGGTTGCTTTGAAGGTCGTGGACCTTTAAACTTAGTTACTAATAATATTGAAAGGGCTATAAAAAACGTTGATGTTATTATGGTTGTATTGCCTGCAAGTGCTCACAAATTCGTTGCCAATAAAATTGCACCTATAGTAACATCAAATCAATACATAGTCCTTAACCCTGGAAGAACAGGTGGTGCTTTGGAATTTAAAAATATCATCTCAAAACATAATCCTATAAAGGAAGTATGTATCGTAGAAGCTCAAACTCTATTGTTTGCTTGTAGAGAACTCCATGATGTAAACGTAAAAATCTTTGGTAAAAAGAATGAAGTCAAGGTATCAGCTTTACCAGCAATAAAAACCAATGAATTTATAGGAAGAATTAATAAAGTTTTTCCTGAATTTACGGCTTCAAAAAATGTTTTGGAAACTAGCTTTAATAATATAGGTGCTATGTTACATCCTATACCTACTATATTAAACTGTGGAAGAATAGAAAATACCCATGGAAGTTTTCAATATTATATTGATGGAGTAACCCCATCAATAGCAAGTGTTATAGAGCAAGCTGATTATGAAAGATTGATGATTGCCCGCAAATTAAAAGTAAAGGCCATATCATTAAAAGAATGGTTATCTTATACCTATGATGCCCACGGTAAAACATTATGTGAAGCATTAATGAATACCCATGGTTATCATGGTATTTCTGCTCCGCCTAATATGCAAACAAGATATGTTTTTGAAGATGTTCCCCAAAGTTTAGTTCCTATTTCAGACATGGGTAAACATCTTTGTATTAATACTCCAACTATAGATTCTATTATTCAACTTGCTTCAATTATTCATAATACTGATTACTTTAAATATGGTAGAAAAATAGCTGATATGGGACTTGATAGATTATCTACAGTGGATGAAATAATAGATTATGTAATAACAGGACAAATCGATACTTCAGAAGAAGGAGTGGTTGCATAATGAAAAAATTTTTAGGAGCTGCTATAGGAAATTGCGTCCATGTAGGAGGAGCTGTAAATTTTCTAAGATTAGTTGAAAAAGAAGGTCATGGAACAGAATTTTTAGGGGCAGCCGTAAGCATAGATAAATTAATACAAGCTACAATAAATTTAAAACCTGATGTTGTATGCATAGGATTTAGATTAACTCCAGAGTCAGTAATTCCATTACTTGATAATCTTGAAAATGAAATCGAAAAGAGAAAGCTTAATAATATAACATGGATTTTTGGTGGTACTAAGCCTGTGGCAAATATTGCAAGAAAATATTCTTTCTTTTCTAAGATATTTGATGGCACTGAGGATTTGGATGAGGTAATTCAATATATAAAAGGAAATAATTTAAGAGAAATAAAAACCTCTTATTCTCAAAACCTTATTGATAGAATTGAAAGCAAATACCCTTATCCAGTGATAAGGCACCACTTTGGTTTACCATCTTTGGAAGAAACCTTTGACGGTATAGAAAAAATTGCGAGTTCAAAGATATTAGATATAATTTCAATAGGCCCCGATCAAAATGCACAAGAAAATTTTTTTACACCAGAAAAAATGAATCATGAATTAGATGGTGCAGGAGGGGTCCCTCTAAGAAGTGAAGAAGATTTTAAAAAGCTATATCAATGTTCAAGAACAGGTAATTATCCACTTTTAAGATGCTATAGTGGAACTACAGAGGTATTCAAATTTGCTAAATTACTTAAAGATACAATAAATAATGCATGGTGTGCAGTTCCTCTTTGTTGGTATAATGTTTTAGATGGAAGAGGCCCTAGAGAAGTCCTTGACTCCATTACAGAAGGCCAAAAACTCATGAAATGGCATGGAGAAAGAAATATACCCGTTGAAGTTAATGAATCTCATCATTGGAGTCTTAGAGATGCCCACGATACTATAGGTGTGGTTATGGCCTTTTTAGCAGCTTATAATGCTAAGAAAATAGGTGTTAAACATTATATTTCACAGTATATGTTTAATGTTCCACCATCTATGCATCACAAAATGGATTTAGCAAAAATGCTTGCAAAAATTGAACTTATTGAATCATTGGAAGATAAAAACTTTAAAGTCTATAGACAAGTGAGGGCAGGTTTGGCTAGTTTAAGTGCCGATTTAGATGTTGCTAAAGGTCAATTGGCAGCTTCAACGTATCTAGCCATGAGTGTTAAACCCCATATAGTCCATGTAGTAGGCTTTAGCGAAGCTGATCATGCTGCTAATGCAGATGATGTTATTGAAAGCTGTAAAATTGTTAGGGGCGTTATCCGTTCTACCTTACATGGAATGGCAGACATGACTCAAGATCAAGAAGTGGTTTATAGGAAGAATGAATTAATAAACGAAGCTAAAGTTTTACTAAATGCCCTTAAGGAATTATATCCTGAAAGTCCAAATTCTTGGTGTGACCCATTAGTGTTAACCGATGCTATAAAAAGAGGTATAATAGATGCACCTCATCTTAGAGGAAATCCAAGTGCAAAAGGCACATTGGAAACAAGAATTATTGATGGTAAATGCTTAGCTTACTCCAAAAAATTAGGTAGAAGCATATGTGAAAATGAGAGATTATCGGAGCTTCTAGATATTGAAAATACTATCATTTCAGCATAAAAAGGCCAAAAGGCCTTTTTTAGTTATATTTTTTGATTTTTAAATTTATTATAATTTATTTTCTATTTCTCAGAATTCTTAAATTCCTCACGTATTTTATCTAAAAAATCATCATTTTTTAATATATCCATGGCAGTAAGTACTAAAGCTCCTATTGTTTGCTCCATTGAATCATATGCCATACTGGTCCTTGTGGCCTCAGCAAATTCTATAGTATGACCAGCAATATCTTCTTCACATATCCCAAAATAAGGGTGGATAGTAGGAACAACCTGGCTTACATTACCAATATCTAAAGATCCAAAGCTTTCTCTAGCTTCATGTATTTCTTCAACACCCATTTCTTTAAGGTTTTGGCAATAAAGATTTGATAAAATTTCATTTGTAATTAAATTATCATATGATGCTTCATAGTTTGATATATCAAGCTTGGCACCCGTAGCAATAGCAGCTCCATTGGCACAATTTTTCACTTTTTCAACTAACTCATTTAAATAAGTCTTTGTTGTTGCCCTTACATAGAACTGTGCAATGGCTAAATCAGGCACTATATTTGCAGCTTTCCCACCTTCTTTAATTATCCCATGTATTCTTGACGTTGACTTTATATGTTGTCTAAGGGCATTAATATTTACAAAAGTATTTATGGCTGCATCTAAAGCATTAATTCCCTTTTCTGGAGATGCAGCAGCATGGGCTGTTTTTCCCTTAAAAGTAAATTGAATTGCCTGCATTGCTAAAGAAGTTCCGCTTTTGTTGTGCTTACTTCCTGGATGAACCTCCATAGCAATGTCTATATCATTAAAAGCTCCCTCATCAGTCATTTGAACCTTAGCTCCACTTGTCTCTTCAGCAGGAGTTCCAAAAACTACTACTTTCCCCTTGAAATTCTTTATAAGTTTACTTAGCACTATTCCCGCTCCAGTATTAGTGGCTCCCAATAAATTATGTCCACATCCATGGCCTATGCCTGGCAATGCGTCATACTCAGATAGAAAAGCAATACTAGGACCTTCTTTACCACTATCGAAAACAGCTTTAAAAGCAGTTTTCATCCCTAAATATTCCTCTTCTACTATAAAATCATGCTTTTTTAAAAGCTCAACATGCCCCCTGCAGGCATTAAATTCTTCATACCCTAATTCAGGATTTTCAAATATCTCTTCGCTAAGAATTGTTAATTCTTCTTTTAAATCCTGTGTAATTTTTTTAACTTCCTTAATCATAAAGTTTACCTCCCCTACTTAATTCATTTTTCCTAATTATTTTGCCTAATCTACCATTTTCTATTTTATTATCCTCTAGTGCTATTTTACCATCAATAATCACATAAGAAATCCCCTCTGATTTTTCCGTAGGCTTATCAAAACTTGCAGTATCAATTATTTTATCAGGATTAAAAATAACTAAATCCGCATCATACCCCTCTTTTATTTGCCCTTTATTATTTAAACCCAGCCTCTTAGCTGGAATTATTGTCATTTTCTTTAATGCGTCAGTTAATGATAAAGCATTTAACTCTCTCACATATTTTCCAAGTATTCGTGGAAAAGTTCCAGCTCCTCTAGGATGGCCTTGACCTCTATTATAAAGCCCATCGCTGGCAACCATAACATATGGAGATTTTAGAGCCTCGATTACCTCTTCTTCATTCATTACAAAGGCAACAGCTAGCATATTAGGATATTCTTTTCTAACTTTGTAGAAAGTATCTTTGTCACATCTAACTCCCTTATATGGCTCTTCAGTTAAAAGAATGCTGTCGAAGGATTTATTCCAAAGATTAAAACATCCATCATCAAAAACTGAAGATCCTATGTAGGTACTGAAAGCATCATAGGGATAGCAATCAGCAGAAATATCCACACCACTTTTTACAGCTTCTTCTATAACCCTCAATGATTCCTTCATCATTCCGTAAGCTGTACAGCTTCCTAGATGGGATATTTGCATAGGAAGTCCAGTTTCCATAGATATATTTATTAATTCTTTAATTGAATCTATTCCATATTTTGCATCCTTTCTATAATGGGCAGATAGTAATATATCCTTATCCTTTATGGAATTGCAAAGATCTATTACTTCACTGTATTTAATTCCTGGAGAATATTCTAGTCCAAATGAAATACCTATTGCTCCCTTTTCGATGGCATCTGAAGCTAAATTTCCCATCTTTAATATTTCTTCTTTTGTTGCACTAGTATACCTCTCAACACCAATAACATTACGTAGATAATTATGTCCTATAAAGGAAAGATAATTTACTGGTGCTCCTTTTCTATCAACAAACTCAAAAAACTCGTATATACTTTGTCTGTTATTTCCGCAATTTCCTGAAACACAGGTAGTAACACCCATAGACAGCATCTTATTTGCTATATCATAATCATCTCCATCTATTGTATTCCCAATTGTTTCTTCATGCATATGTATATCAATAAATCCTGGGGAAACTATATTTCCCTTAGCATCTATTTCTTTCTCAGCATCTTCACTACATTGGCCTATACATACTATCTTACCATTTTTTACAGCAATATTACATATGGTCTGGGTTTCTTTTTCAAAATCTATTATTTTTCCATTCCTAATTTTTAAGTTATACATTCTAAATCACTCCTAAATACTTTTCCGTAAGGCTTTTACATGTTCTTATTCATTTAACAATTCTTCTTCAATAAATGACAGGGAATAAATCAAACAGGGTAAAAACCCTGTTTTATTCACATACCCCACAAAATTTTTGAACTATTTTTGAGTATATATCTACTGCATCGACTAATTCACTAATTTTAATTCTTTCATCCTTTGTATGGGAATATAAAATATTCCCTGGTCCAAAGACAACAGTAGGTATATTGCCATAATTTGAAAGCAAAGCAGCATCTGTCCAGCCTCTTCTTCTGGTTATTCGAGGCTCTTTTCTAATTACTTCTTTTATAGATTCTCTAACGGTCTTTACAATAGGGTCATCTGGAGATGTTATCAAATATAAATGATCTAAAGTAAGCATATTATTTGGCATCCTGATTATTTTAGCATTAAAATCAGTATCTTCATTTTTTAAGCTATCAATTATATCTTGATATTCTTTTAATACAGACTCCACAGTCTCACCGGGAACATATCTTCTATCAATTTTTATACTACATGTGTCTGCCACTGTACTAGGTTGACTTCCTCCATTAATAACCCCAAAGTTCATAACTGAAGGTCCCATATATTCATTATATCTTTCAGCTAATTTAGGATATAATTCATCCTTAATTCTTTCAATAAGTTTTGCTGCCTTCTCAATGGCATTTACACCTAAATGAGGAACCCCTCCGTGGGCAGCCTTTCCCTTTATAATAATTTCCAGCCATTCAAGCCCCCTATGTCCTATTGCATATTCATAATTTGAGGGTTCTCCTACTATGGCTCCATCTGCCTTTAGTCCTGATTTTACTAAATACTCACTTCCTTCACTTCTTTCTTCTTCACCTATTACTCCAGTAAAAATCACATCTCCCTTAAGCCTTTTCCCGGAGCGTTTTAATGCCACCATTGTCATTAACATACTGGCTATAGGGCCCTTCATATCCACAGCGCCTCTGCCCCAAATTGCCCCATCCTTAATTTCAGCAGCAAAAGGGTCAATTGTCATATTATAGGGAGGAACAGTATCAGTATGTCCATTTAGCATTAATCTTTTGCCTGCTTTATCTCCCCTAAGATAGGCTATAACATTACTTCTTTCCCTTTCTACTGGAATGAGCTCAGCCTCTAAATCATTTTCAATACAAAAATTGTAAATGTATTTGGAAACTTCTTTTTCCCGTCCATCAGCATCTTTATGGCTTGGAATCTGTATTAAAGACTGGGTAAGTCTTATAAGTTCTTCTAAAGAATAGAACTTCCTAATATCAACCAATTTTCTTCACCTCTGCCTATATAGGGTTTACATAGTAAAACTTAATTTATACATATGAAAATATCCAATGCTTCTAAGGAGTTTTCATGTGTATAAATTAAAGTCTTTACTTAAATCCCTATTAATGTGGAAATTACATAATCTAAATTCCGGATAGTCCAACAACCTATATATTAACAAGTTCTTGATTAAAGTAATTATACAATTTCCCTCATATAGATGTATTACTATAATATTTTATTTAAAATGGTCCAAAGCCTATTATATTCACTATAATAATTAGTATTGCACCTGTTGCTAGCCATATTAGCATCAAAGGCCATAGGAATTTAAACCATTTTTCATATGGAATTTTTGCAACGGATAAAACACCCATTAGAGAAGCAGAAGTTGGAATTATGGAGTTTGTAAAACCATCTCCAAATTGATAAGCAACTACTGCAGTTTGTCTTGTAATGCCTACAATATCGGCAAGGGGCTTCATTATAGGCATTGTAGCAGCTGCCTGACCTGATCCCGAGGGAATAAAAAAGTTAATTATAACCTGAGTAATATACATACCTACAGCTGATATACTATTTGGAAGAGATTGGATTGCCGTTGCAAGACCATTTACTATTGAATCCAAAATCATTCCATCCTGCATAACTACTAATATACCTCTAGCTATACCTACAACCAAAGCACCGAAAACTATTGATTTTGCACCAACTATAAATTCTTGAGCTAGTCTACTAGGACTAAGCTTTCCTAAAAATCCTCCTATTATACCCATTGCCAAGAAAGCCGAACTTATTTCTGTAATATACCATCCATTTTTAAATACTCCCCATATAATAAATCCAAAACCTACAACTATTGTAGCAAGGACTAAATGATGCTGAGTCTCTAACTGCGGTATATTGGATAAATCAATAACTTTATCCTTTTCTTCTATTTCAAGCTCACGAACAAAACTTATAGATGGATCCTTCTTAACCTTCTCTGCATACCTAATTACATAGACTATAGTAATAGCCAGAAAAATTATTAAAAATGCAATTCTAACTCGTAATCCTGAAAACAAAGGTAATTCAGCTATTTTTTGTGCTACTCCAACTGTAAAAGGATTCATAAATCCAGATGTAAATCCACAAGCTGCACCTAAAGTTATCATAGCAGTTCCAGTTATGGCATCAAATCCTAAAGCCCTGGCTAAAGCTATTCCTATAGGAACAAAAACTATAGTTTCTTCAGACAGCCCAAAGGTGGCTCCTCCTAAAGAAAATATAATAATAAAGGAAGGAATCAGCAATTTTTCTTTTCCTTCCAAAGCCTTTGCCAGCTTTCCAATACCTGCTTCAATAGCTCCTGTAGCTGTTATCATTTGGAAGGCTCCTCCAACTATAAAAATAAAGAAAATTATGCTGGAGGCATCTTGCATCCCCTTTGGAATAGATTGGAACAGATCAAAAAATTTAATAGGATTTTGCTGTACATTATGAAATGAAGTTGGAATTACAACTGTTTTTTCTGATACTTCATCATACTCCCTATCATATTCCCCTGCTGGAATAATGTATGTTAAAATTGCCATAATTAAAATTACACTGAATAAAATTACATAGGTATGGGGCACTTTAAATTTTTTCTTATTATTATTTTGTTTATGACTTGCAGCCATGTAAAATCCTCCTTCTTTATCTTTTTATATACTATTTGTTTTGACATTTTAAAGCATTTTAAATATAATGTAATCGTGACCTTTGGCAAAAGGGTGTTTTATTTTGGCTATAAAATATAAGGCATCTCTTTTGCTTTTTTATTCTTAAACCCTCCTTTCTCAATAAATTACTTTTCACATCACCACCTCCTTTTATCTAAGGTATATGTTTACTAATTTTACGGGCAGCATCAATTATTAACTCTTTAATCATTTCCAGTTTCTCAAGGTTGATTGATTCTTTAATACCTGCTGTGGCAATAGATCCTATAACCCTACCCTTTGAATTTTCCACTGGTGCACCTATTCCTATTGCCCCTGGAATATTCTCTCCATCGCTTATAGTATAGCCTTTTTTCCTAATTTTAGTATACTCCTGTAAAAGTGTCTTTGGATCAGTAATGGTATTTTCTGTCCTTTTTTCTAATTTTGCATTATAAACTATTTCTTTAAGCTCCTCTAAAGGTTCATAGAAAGCCATAATTGTTTTTCCGTAGGCTCCACAATGAATCGGATAAAAACTTCCAGGTTTATATCCCATCCCAATAGCTGTATACAATTCATTTTCATATATATTAATTATTTTGCCATTTTCTATTATTGAATACCCCGTGGACATCTTTAACTTTTCTGACACTTCATCCACAATACTAATTAATTCATTCATATTATTAGTTTTGTTTATATATGCTGAACCTACATGGTAAGCCATGGGACCTATTTTATATTTTTTATTAGAAGGAGATTGGAGTACAATCATATTGTTTTTTAATGTACTCAATATTCTATGAACAGTACTTCGATTTATATTCAAGGCCCTACTTAATTCTAATGCTGAAAAACAGTAAGGCTCTTTGGCTAAGTATTTCATAATTTCTATAGACTTCTCTAAAGAAGATAATTTATCTACACCCATTTTTCCCCTCCATTCAATAGTATGTTCATTATATGGACACATGTCTGTTATGCGAACTTTTTGATTATTTTTATATTCGCCATTTATCAGAAAATTCCTTCATTTTTTCAAAAATTTTTATATATAAACAAAAAAAACTTCAGTAAACAATTGTTTACTGAAGTTTAAGCTAAGATATTTCTATTTTAATAACTGATCTAATCTATTCTTGTCAAATCCTTCTATTACTTCACCTTCAACATTAATAATTGGAACTCCCATAAAACCTTGGGCCATCAATTCTTTCCTAGCATTCATATCACTTGATATGTTTTTTTCTTGATAATCTACACCCTTTGATTTTAAATAATCCTTTGCCATGTGACAATACCCACAAGTATCACTTGTATAAATTACTATTTTCTTGTTCATAACATTCCCTCCATTTTTTAAATTTATATTATGCAGCATCCTTACTTTTTTCTATTTCTTTTTTGTCCTTTGCCTTCTTAATTAGTCCAGTAGCATATCCCATTGGACATACTTGGCACCATGTTCTAGGTTTGAATATAACTCCCATAATAACACCTAAAGCCAAGGAAGCCATCATCAATCTAAATACTGCAAAGGCAATTCTATTAAAACTTGGCCCCGCATGAATTAAAGAAATTGAAAACATAGTCATCATCAATATAAGTAATATATTTTTAACAGTTTTACCCCTTAGATTTTTAGGTAAATTATTTTGCAGACTTACATTTTTTAAAAAATTACCAAGTAGAGATCCTCTTGGACAATAATGGGAGCAATGAATTTTCCCCCTACCTTTTATTGCATGATACATTGGAACTGTCATGCAAATAAAACCTAAAACACCAAATCTAATATCTATTATGGAAAGTACTATAAATAGCACCATAAATATCCATGACCATTTCATATGTGATTTTTTCTTTATCACCTTCATTTCCTCCTCTTTAAAAAAATTGCATAATTATCTTTTTAAAAACTAAATTTTAAAGTTTTAAGTAAAGACCTTAATTTATACATATGAAAGTACAGAACTGTTTTAAGAAATTTCATATGTATAAATTAAGGATATTATTCTCTCATATTCAATTGTTACAATTTCTAATTATGCAATTATATTTGATTTTCCCTTATTAATTTAGCAACTTGAGCCTCCATAGCTTGGTGATATTCTAAAACCTTTTGATAACCAACTACTTGAATAATCTATGTCAAATCCACCATATCTTTTTATCAAATCATTTTCCACAACATAGTTTATACCATCATCTTTAACAAATTGGTCATTTTGCTTTTGCTCATCCAGAGCAATGCCAAAGGATGGGCCGCCTCAACCCATGCCTGCGATATATATCCTTATAACAGGTTCATTAATTTTCTTTCCTTCTAGTGATTTTCTAATCATTTCCTTTGCTTTATCAGTAATGTTGATATTCATATATTTATCCCTCCTAGTATTATTTTAACCAATTTTATATTTTTAATCATTCCCGTATACCCCGGGTAGGTATATTCATTATAATATATGTTTTCTCCAATGTCAACACTATTACTTGTACTTTTTTTAATTTTTTACATAAAAAAACCGACAAATTAATGTCAGATTTATTTTAAATACTTTTATATTTTGATATTATTTTTTCTGCTATCTTTATTCCGTCAACAGCTGCTGAAATTATACCTCCAGCATATCCTGCTCCTTCCCCTGCAGGGTAAAGTCCCTTTACATTTATACTCTCAAGAGTTTCGCTATCTCTTACTATCCTTATTGGAGATGAACTTCTAGTTTCTACTCCGGTTATAATAGCACTCTTCATTCCAAACCCCTTTAACTTTTTATCCATGTTTATTATACCTTCCTTCATAGCATAGCTAATATAGCTAGGTAAACAATTGTTCATATCTGTTAATTTGACTCCAGGCTTATAGGATGGGTTAACATCTCCCAGGTTTTTAGATTTGACATCTTTAATAAAATCTCCCACTAACTGAGCTGGAGCAATATAGCCTCCTCCGCCAATTTCAAATGCTTTTTTCTCCCATTTTCTTTGAAAATACATTCCTGCTAAAGGATGGCTTTCTTCAAAATCTTCTTGAACAACCGAAACCAATAAAGCACTATTTGCATTTTCCTTATCTCTTGCATGTTCACTCATACCATTAGTTACAACTTTTCCTTCTTCTGAAGCGGCTGCTACAACATTTCCACCAGGGCACATACAAAATGTATAAACAGATCTTCCATTTGAAGCATGGTATGTAAGTCTATAATCAGCAGCTCCCAATCTTTTATGGTTTGAAAACTGTTTATATTGAGCTTTATTAATAATGGCTTGTGGATGTTCTATCCTTACACCTATTGCAAATGGCTTTTGTATTATACTTATTTTCCTTTTATACAGGAGTTCAAATGTATCACGAGCACTATGTCCTACAGCCAATATAACTGCTTCTCCCTTTATTATTTCTTCATCATTTATTTCTACACCATATATTTGCTCTTCTTTTATTTTAAAATCAGTTACCTTTGAATTAAATATAATATTCCCACCAAGCCTCTTAATTTCTTCTCTAATATTCTTTACAACCCTCTTTAATATATCTGTCCCTACGTGGGGTTTAAATGAATACATAATATCATCTGGTGCCCCAGCTTTAACAAGCTCCTTTAATACCTTTCTGCATTTGATATCCTTTATTCTAGTTGTTAACTTTCCATCAGAAAATGTCCCAGCACCTCCTTCTCCAAATTGTACATTTGATTCTAAATTAAGTTTTCCCGTTTTCCAAAATTTTTCTACAGTTTTACTTCTATTATCTACATCTTCACCTCTTTCTAAAATCAAAGGTTTATATCCCATTTGTGCAAGAATTAATCCACTAAAAAGTCCAGCAGGTCCTGATCCTATTACTATGGGACTTGTTTCTAAAGGAACTTTTCCCGAATGGGGATATTTATATTCCATATTAGGAGTAACGCTAACATTTTTATTTTTTACGGTTTTTATAATTTTTTCTTCATTATCTACTGATAAATCTAAAGTATAAACAAAATCTATCTTTCCTTTTCTTCTTGCATCAATGGATTCTTTAAATATATTTAAATCTACTATTTCCTTAGGTTCGATTTTAAGGATTTTACTAACCTTATAAGGTAATTCATCTATGCCATCTTCTATGTCTAACCGTATCCCTGATATTCTTATCATAAGCAGTATCCTTCCTATTTTTTGAAAAATTTATAACTAGCCCAATTTGATTATAATAAAAGCCGAGCTTAGCTCGACTTTTATTGTTTCATTTCAATTAAAATTAATAAAATAAGCTTTTTATTAATGGAATAATAAATGATCGTGCAAATACTATAGATATAGCTATTGGTCCAACCCACTTAACTAGGAATGACCAAGAACTAGCCAATTTAAATTCTAATTGTCCATTATTGGAAGCTTCTTTGACCGCTTTGTCTGTACCCCATACCCATCCAACAACTATACAAAGTAAAAGTCCACCTAGAGGTAATAGAATATTAGAAGCCACAAAGTCTAATGAATCAAAGAAATTTCTGTCACCAATAATCTTAATATGACTTAATTGTCCAAATGATAAGGATGCAATTATTCCTATACAAAACATAGCAAAACCTATTACAAATACAGCTGTTTTACGTTTCATTTTCCATTCATCTACTACATATGAAACACATACCTCAAGTAGTGAAATCGATGATGATAATGCTGCAAACAATACTAAAAAGAAAAATAATATTGAGAATAATGATCCTAATGGCATTTGTGCAAATACAGCTGGTAGGGTTATGAATAGAAGTCCTGGTCCAGCTGACGGCTCATATCCAAATGCAAATACTGCAGGTAAGACAATGAGTCCTGCAAGTAAAGCCACTCCTGTATCAATTAGAGGAATAGCAGTAGCACTTTCAGGAATATTAGTATCTTTGCTTAAATAACTTCCATAAGTAACCATACATCCCATACCTAAACTTAAAGAGAAAAATACCTGTCCTAATGCATCTAGAATTATACCGGGATTTTTAATAATGGTCTGAAAATCTGGAACCAAAAGATATTTAATTCCCTCTATTGCTCCCGGCAATGTTACAGCACGTACTGCAATTATAACTATCATTATAAAAAGACCCGGCATTAATATCTTACTTGATCTCTCAATACCTCCACCTATACCACCAAGAACAATAATCATAGTAAGTAACATAAATGCAGCATGATAAACTATAGGCTCAACTGTTCCACTTATTAGATCACCAAACATTCCACCTAAAGCTTCTGCATCAGCCACATTTAAAGCACCAGTAAATGATTTAACTATATAATTTATTACCCATCCACCAACTACACTATAATATGAAAGAATAATAAATCCAGCTAAAACTCCCAGAGCCCCAACCCATGACAACTTCTTACTTATCTTTCTATATGCACCAATTGCATTTAATTGAGTATATCTACCAAGTGTTATTTCAGCTAACATTAAGGTAAAACCCACAAGAAATAAAATTATAAAATATACAAGTACAAATGCTCCTCCACCATTTTTCCCTGCCATATATGGGAATTTCCAAAGGTTACCAAGACCTACTGCTGAACCTGCAGCAGCCAGTATAAAACCTACTTTAGAACCCCATTGCTCTCTTTGTCCATCCTGATTGAAGTTTGACATTGTTTTCCTCCTTTTTGTTAGTTCTGATGTTTATTCTACTGCTCACCCCCTTTAATCTGTATATAGAATTCGACAAAAGTCGCTTTTAATAGCTAAAAGATACTTTGTAGATTTTCTATATATTGATATTATTATTCCTTTTAAAATATTTATGCATAGCTATATCATTAACAGACTTCAAAGTATATTTTGAATTATTCGACATTTTTCGACCGATGTATTTTTTTATTATATTACATGAATTTAATAATTTCAATAAAAATTTTATGATTTCAATTTTTTAACATATAAATTTTTTTAATATTTAGTCTTATTATAGAATAAATATATTTAATATAAATAATGGATAAATTTGTTCATATATTGATGTTTATAATTTGTTTGGATGGACAAAATATATAGAAATGAAGAATAGAGAAAATAATTATGCAATTTCATCTTTAAATTTATAAAGGAGTTGAAATCATGAATATAGATAGAGCTAGAGAAATTATAGGTTCCTCAAATAAGATTGATGTTACCTACGACGGGCGGTCTGTGTGGATTAATAGTATTAATCCTACCAATGGAAAAGCCTTTGTAAAAACCCTTGATGGCACCAATGAGCATCATCAGGTTTCAGTATCTGAACTGGTTGAACAGTAGACAAATGGATTTTTCATCTATTTGTATTTTCAAGTTCATTATTCAAGTTCTTAATTAGGTTTTAGTTGTAAACAAAACAAAGCTTCCCACAAGAACTATAGTCTCGCGGGAAGCTGATGCTTCTCTTTAATTTCCAAACCAAATTTTTATTTCTTTTTTAGCAGCTTCAGAATCTGAAGAAGCATGTACGGAGTTTTCTGTTATGCTTTTACCATACTTATTTCTTATGGTTCCTTTGCTAGCCTTCATAGGATCGGTATTTCCATTAATTTTCCTAACTTTGGCTATTGAATTATCTCCGCTAATAATTAATGCAACTATTTTTCCCTTCCATAGAGCTTATTAATTCATTAAAAAAGGGCTTGTTTTTATGTTCTGCATAATGCTTATTAAGAATTTCTTGTGTAGCTGATATCATTTTTAATTCTTCTATGGAAAGTGCATTTTCTTCATATATACTTATTATTTTTCCTATTATATTCTTAGCAATGGCATCAGGCTTAATTAATACTAATGTTTTTTCCATATAATTTCTCTCCTATCCTCCTCAATAACAATCTAAGTTTAAATTACTTTGTTAAAATATCAATTAGTGTATCATAATCTACTCCCACTGGAATTTTAAATTTACCATAATGAATTTTTCTTTCTGCATCTCTTTCAACAATTTTTTTTACAAATTCTTTCTTACTATTTATTATATTTGCCTTAAATAAATTTTCTATAACTATTTCGCTAGAATCTCCTCTTTCAACTTTAAATTCAATATATTCTAATTCATTAGATTCTTTTATATCTTCTTTGATCTCTTCACTATTTTCACTACTTTTTACATCTTCATCATGGTTACTACTCTTGTCATTGTTCTCATTTTCTTGTTTTGATTTTAAATTATCTTCTTTTTTACTAATTTCTTCTACATTAATATTATCTTTAGTATTTGTAACATTCACTTCCTTTTCTGATGTAGCCTTTTCTTCCTCATTATTTAACTTATTATTCATTTCAATAATTTCATTAATTTCATACATTCCTAATTCACGAGCCCTTTGCTTTATCTGCTGGTCTGTATACTCTACATACTCTATATTTGGTTTAATAATACTTATAATACTGCCTATTACTAAACCTATGCCTATGCCAAGTATTATGTAGTATATCTGTGTTTTATTATTCTTCATATTATACTCCTTTATAGTAATTTATCTGTATTATATTTGATTATATCAATATACGGCTAAAAAATAAATAATTTTAAGGTTGAGAAAAAGAAAAAACTTGACTTTTTAAAATTACAATTGTAAACTATATATTGTAATTACATTTGTAAATATATCTTAAGATAATAAAATATTTAAGGAGGTTGTACTATGAATATTCCTAGGATATCAGAATCTGAGTGGGAAATAATGAAAATCATATGGAAATATAATCCAATAACTTCAGAAAAAATAGTACTTTTTTTACAGGGTAAAGTTTCATGGAGTGAGCAAACCATAAAAACATTTATAAACAGGCTTGTTAAAAAAGGCGCAATTGGATTTGAAAAATCTGGACGTCAGTACTTATATTATCCATTGATTTCTCAAAAAAAGTGTGTAAAAGAAGAAAGTAAATCTTTTTTGGATAGAGTCTTTAATGGAGCAATTGGTATGATGATGTCTAATTTTTTAGAAGAAGCACGTTTATCAGATGAAGAAATTGAGAAACTCAAAAAAATACTAGAAGAGAAGCATGGAAAGGATAAGTAATGACGGTAAATAATTTTAATTTTACAATAAGGTATGGTATAAAAAGGTGGACTTAATATGGATATGATTTTCATAGTTTTTTCATTGATCTTAAATTCTTCACTTCAAGCAAGCATAGTTGCATTACCAATTATAGCATTAAAAAGTTTTTTTAGTAATATCATTAATGCTAGAATTCATTACATTTTATGGTTTTTAATACTGATACGTCTACTAATACCCTTTTTCCCAGAAAGTGATTTAAGCCTATTTAATATTTTTCAAACCCAAATATTGGATACTGAATCGGATTTTGAGAAAACCATTTCAATCCACACTATAAATGGTAAATTAGATCAAAAAGAATTCTACGAAAATCAATATTTTGATACACATAATAAAATAAATGAAAATAATCTTATGAAACAAAGTAAAAAAATAAATGTTATGAGTTTAAAAATAATATCTTCTATATGGTTTATAGGTTTTCTTTTCATGATTTTATTAATATTAAAATCCATAGTTAGAATAAAATCTAAAACTAAATACTTTAATAAAGTAGTAGATAGAAATATTCTAACGATTTTTGATAAATGTAAAGAAAAACTGGAAATACAAAAAGAAATATCTATTTATACTGGAAATTATTTTGAAAGTCCTTGTATTTTTGGCATATTTAATCCATGTATTTATTATCCTCAAAATATGTTGGCTGAAACTAACAATAAAGAATTATACCATGTTTTATTGCACGAATTAGCCCATTATAAAAGGAAAGATCACTTTGGAAATTTATTAGGACTTTTAGCTCTATCTATCCACTGGTTCAATCCAATTGTTTGGATTTGTATAAAAAGAATGAGACAGGATAGAGAACTTGCTTGCGATTCATATGTTTTAGAGGTTATTGGAGAAAAGGAAGCCATATCCTATGGAAATACTATAATAGAATTTTTAAAACACTTTTCACTAAGTAAAAAACAGTCTAATCTACTAATTTTTTATAAACCAAATAATCAATTTGAAAGGAGAATAAAAATGATTAAAAACTTTAAAAAAGGTTCTTACAAAATATCCATAGCTAGTATTATATTTTTTATAATCATAGGGACTTTCATTCTTACTAATGCTGTTACAGGTGAAAATGATAAAAACCTTATACCACAGAATAATTCCATAAAAACAATGAACAAAATAACAAAATCTATTTATAAGGATAAACTCATTATTATAGATCCTGCTCATGGAGAACACGACCCTGGAAGTATTAATACTAAGCTTGAATTAAAAGAAAAGGACATTGTTTTAGATGTGGCACTAAGACTTAGAAAACTCCTTGAAAATACAGGTTTTAAAGTATACATAACTCGTGAAGATGATAAATATATTACTTTACAGGAAAGGGCTGATATGGCAAACAAACTTAAAGCTGATGCATTCTTGAGTATCCATGTATTTGCCGATTCCAATATTAGTGAAGAAGGAGTCCATGTTTCTTACTCCCCAAAAGAGAACATTGATAGCAAAACTTTTGCATCAATAACAAAAAATTCTCTAGTTCAAGATTTAAATACAACTGACAAAGGAATAATTGAAAAACCTAATCTTGTTGTTCTTAAAAACACACAAATGCCTGCTATTTCATTATCCCTAGGATATTTAACAAACCCTAGAGAGGGAGAACTTTTTGGGCAAGATGAATATAAACAAAACTGCGCTGAAAGTATCCATAATGGACTAATTGAATACTTCAATAAAGTATTAACAAAGTAGACCATTTTTCCCTTAGCTTGTTTATTAATTAATGATTATATTAAAAGAACTCCATTCTAGCCTTTATTCCAGAATAGAGTTCCTTTTTTAATTGAGATAATTGCATAATTTAAATTTTGATCAATTGCATAATATATTAATCCTTTAGAGATTTTAAAACTAGATATAGTAGGTAATTTTTGCAAAAGGTAATTATGCAATTTCCTCAATTAAATACAAATTTGTAAAAAATATTCTTACAACAACATATCTAATGATTCTTTTAAATCATCAATTATATCTTCTGGACTTTCTAAACCAATGGATAATCTTACTAACCCATCGGTTATTCCAGCTTCAAGTCTTTCTTCTTTTTCATAGGGAGAATGGGTCATTGAAGCAGGATGTTGGATTAATGTTTCTGCATCTCCTAGGCTTACTGCTAATTTACACATTTTTAGAGAATTCATTAATTTTTTTCCTTCTTCTATTCCACCCTTTAACTCAAAGGATATCATTGCACCAGGTAAAGACATTTGCTTTTTAGCTAAGTCATACTGGTCAAAACTCTTTAGTCCAGGATAATATACCTTTTCAACTGCATTATGTTCTTCTAAAAATTCTGCCACCTTCATTGCATTTTTACAGTGTTTTTCCATTCTTATATCTAAGGTTTTCATACCCCTTATAATTAAAAATGCATCGAAGGGAGATAGTGATGATCCTGTCATGTCTTTAACACCAAACAATCTTACTTCATCTATAAATTCTTTAGATCCTACAACAAGCCCAGCAATAACATCTCCATGACCATTTAAGTATTTAGTGGCAGAATGAACAACTACATCAGCTCCCATTTCTATGGGCCTTTGAATATATGGTGTCGAGAAAGTATTGTCTACTACAACTATACAATCCTCATTTTTATGGGCTATATCAGCTATGGCAGATATATCTGTAACTTTTAATGTTGGATTTGCCGGAGTTTCTAGATACACTATCTTTGTATTTTCCTTCATGGCATTTCTAACGTTTTCCGGATTACTTGCATCTACAAAGGTGACTTCTACACCATATCTAGTAATTCCATGACTTAAATAGGCATGGGTGCAACCATAAATTGGATCTGCAGAAATGATATGATCTCCCGCCTTTAGTTTTGTCCAAAAAACAGATGTAATAGCACCTATCCCAGATCCAGTAGACATAGCTGCTTCTCCACCCTCTAATATAGCTATCTTTTCTTCTAGCTGCATATTAGTTGGGTTTCCCAATCTTGTATAAATAAACCCTTCTTCTTCTAAAGCAAAACGATTTCCTCCTTGCTCAGCTGAATCAAACACAAATGTAGATGTTTGATATATGGGTGTTGCTAAAGCACCAGTCGTTGGGTCAGTCTTACTCCCCCCATGTATAGCCTTAGTTGCAAAGCCTTTTTTTTCCAATTCTTGCCTTTTCATATAATTCTCATCCCCTTCTAATTGTTTTTATTAACAAATATGCAATTTACATGCCAATCTTATATACCTTGAATATGCCCATTAGTTAATTTATAATTTTAGAAATTGGTCACTATAGTAACCATTAAACGAAAAAATGTAAAAAAAAGTTTCCATTTTGTAAATTATTCTTTACAATGATCTTTTAAATTATATTTATTCATCTTATTTATAACTGTAGTATGGGAAACTCCCAATTTTTTAGCAGCTTTTCTAATACTTTTGCTTTCTTTTAAAACATCTCTTATTATCTGTTTTTCAACTCTATTAATAATAACCTTTAGCTTATCATTCTTATCAAATGGTGAATCATTATATTTGAAGTTAATTCCAGTTTTTGAATAAACAGGTATATTATATCCTTTCAAAACACTTCCTCTGCAAAAAAGCATGGACCTTTCAATAACGTTTTTTAATTCCCTGACATTTCCCTTCCATTTATGATTCATAAGTTGATTTATAAATTCCGAGTCTATATGCTTTACATTTTTTCCATATTTTATATTAAACTTATTTGTAAAATAATTTGTTAAATGGGGAATATCTTCAACTCTCTCATTTAACTTTGGTATGAAAATGGGTATAACATTCAATCTATAATATAAATCTCCTCTAAACTCATTTGTCTCAACCATTTTTTCTAAATCTCTATTAGTGGCTGCTATAATTCTTACATCTACCTGCTCTTCTTCTATCCCTCCAAGCTTCCTTATGGTTCCATCCTGAAGAACCCTTAAAAGCTTTGCCTGCATGGCCATAGATAATTCTCCGACTTCATCCAAAAACAATGTTCCTCCATCTGCCATTTTAAAAAGTCCTTCCTTCCCAGTTAATGCACCTGTAAAACTTCCTTTTTCAAATCCAAATAATTCACTTTCTATTAAGCTATCTGGAATTGCTGCACAATTTAAGACAATGAATTCTTTATCACTTCTATCGCTTAATTCATAGACTGCCTTAGCAAATAATTCTTTTCCTGTCCCACTTTCTCCCCTTAGCAAAATACTAGAATCACTTTTTGCAACGGCTAAAATCATTTCTTTAACTCTTTGAATTTTAGGACTGTTACCTATAATTTTTCTAAAAGCTCCTCCATCGTTTTGTAAAACTGCATTAGCTATTTTCATAGCTCCATCAAAATCCTTTATCGATATAACAAATCCATGATTTTTATTTTCATCGTCGTTAATGGTCTTAAGGGAAATTAAATATAAATTTTCTTCCCCATCATTCTCTATCTTTAGTTTTACATTTTCAAATTCTTGAACATCTTTTATAAGTTTTATTATATTAGGCTTGTTATAAAAAAATTTTCTTATATCTTGTCCTAATACTTTTTCTTTTTCAATATTAAAATATTCTTCACAATAATAATTAAATATTTCAATTTTTAAATTTTTGTTGACTGCTATTATACCTTTTTCTACTGCATTTATGACTGTACAGAGTTTTTTTTCATCTATTTCATAATTTAATAGCTCAGTTTTCTTAACTGAAATAATTCCATCGGTTTTGTAGAACTCATCTAATAAAGTATCCAATATTTCTTTGTCTATCCATTTGAATTTTACATTACATTTGTTTGGAAACACTTCCAAGGAATCAATGCTTAAATTGTTTTTATAAAAAACCTCCAAGACCTTATAGGCCATGCCTACTCTGTCCTCAGTAATGATCTCAAATCTAATATAATCTTTCATATATTTCACCTAATTTAACCTTTTTTTCTATTCTATACCACTTGCTTTAATATACGCAAGTATTTAATATATGATATTATAGATATGTTGCTGGCAAGCTAAAAAATTGTCATTTAAAGCAAAAGAACTACAAATTATATTAAATAAACTGTAGTCCTATTTTTACAATATTATTATTTTTTATATCTTTTATATAGCTCTTCTCTTATTTCATTAACAGTTACATCTTTATCTGCCAGTAAAACTAATAAATGATAGATTAAATCTGAAGTTTCATAGATAATTTCTTCTTTATCATCATTTTTTGATGCAATTATAACCTCGCTGGTTTCTTCACCAACTTTTTTTAGTATCTTATCTACTCCCTCTTCAAATAGATATTTTGTATATGATCCCTCTATCGGCTTCTTTTTTCTTTGTAAAATCCTTTCATAAAGTAAATCCACTACTTTTAAAGCTTCTGGGTTACTTGTCTTTTCTTTATATATTGATTTATGAAAACAGCTATTTTCTCCTGTATGGCATGTTGGACCCATAGGTTTTACTTCTATTAATAATGTATCCTTATCACAATCGTATTTAATATTCTTTACTATATGAAAATTACCCGATGTTTCTCCCTTATTCCACAATTTTTGTCTGCTCCTGCTGAAAAACCATGTCTTTTTCGTTTCAAGGGTAAGCTTAAGGGATTCTTCATTCATATATCCAAGCATTAAAACATCCTTAGTGACATGATCCTGTATTATTGCAGGAATCAAGCCCTTTTCATCATATTTTAGACTGCTTAAGTCTGTCATTAAAAATCTCTCCTGACTTCAATACCATTTTTATATAGATAATCTTTTAGGTTCTTTATTTCTATTTGCCTGTAATGAAATACAGAGGCTGCCAAAGCTGCATCAGCCTTACCTTCTTTTAAAACTTCTAAGAAATCTCCTCTTTTCCCTGCTCCTCCTGAAGCTATAACAGGTATATTTACCATTTCTGAAATTAGTCTCGTTATTTCTATACTATATCCATTTTTCACTCCATCGGAATCAATTGAGTTTAGAACAATTTCACCTGCTCCAAGATCTTGTCCCCTCAGCGCCCATTCTACTGCCTTTAAACCCGTATTAATCCTACCTCCATTTATATATACATCCCAATCATTTTTATTTTTCTTAACATCCATAGAGAGTACAACACATTGACTTCCAAACTTAAGGGCTGCTTTAGTAATAAGTTCTGGTGTTTTTACAGCAGCAGAATTTATTGACACTTTATCAGCTCCAGCCTTTAAAACCTTTGTAAAATCTTTTATTGTTCTTATTCCACCTCCTATAGAAAATGGAATATTTATATTCTGAGCAGTTCTTTCTACTACATCAATAAAAATATCCCTATTTTCATTTGAAGCAGTTATATCATAAAAAACCAGTTCATCGGCTCCATTATCACAATAGTACTTAGCAAGCTCTACAGGGTCAGCCACATCCTGTATATCCTTAAATTTCTTTCCCTTAACAACTCTTCCCTTATCTACATCAAGACATGGAATTATCCTTTTAGCAAGCATAATATTCCTCCTATATCAATGTAATCCATTAAAACCTAAAGAACGAAAGTAGACTCTGAAGTTTCCTTCCCCGCGATTTTTATGAACTTGTTTATCCTTCTAATTATTTAATTTAAAACTTATTTCTTGCATGAGCCAAAAGGATTCTCAGTGGCTACTTAAAGTAAGTTAAATTTTAAATTATAATTCCTCTAAGCTAAATTTTCCTTCATAAAGGGCCTTTCCTGTAATAGCTCCATAAAGCTCCATTTTTTTTAGTTTCTCTATATGGACTTTACTTCCTATTCCACCTGAAGCAATTATATTAATATTAACATTATCCTTTAAATTCTTTAGCTGTGAAAAATTAGGACCTATCATAGTACCATCCTTGGAAATGTCAGTATAAACAATAGTTTTTACTCCTGTTTCTTCTAATTTCCTGGCAAAATCTACTGCCCTCACATCACTGCTATTTGTCCATCCATCTACACAAACATATCCATCTTTAGCATCTATTGATACTACTACTTTCTCACCAAGCACCCCTACCAATTCTTCCACAAAACCATCTTTTTTTATAGCTGACGTACCAACTATTATTCTTTCTACATTTAAATCCAGTATTTGCTTTGCTCTTTCTAAGGTTCTTATACCTCCACCCACTTGAACTGGAATATCTACAGCTTCTACAATTTTTTTGATTGAATTTTTATTTACAAGCTCTCCTGTAAGGGCGCCATCTAAATCTACAATGTGTAAATACTCTGCTCCCGATTTCTGCCATTTCTTAGCTATAGCCACAGGATCACTATCATATACAGTCTCTTTATCATATTTTCCCTGATAAAGTCTTACACATTTACCACCTCTTATATCTATCGCTGGAAAAATTATCATTTTATCATCTCCTTAATGTTCCATAGCAGCTTCATTCCTGTTTTTCCGCTCTTTTCAGGATGAAATTGCATTCCTATTATATTATCTTTCCTAACAATAGCTGGAACCCTAGTCCCATAATTAGTCCAACAAATTACATCTTCTTCATGCTTAGGCTTTAAATAATATGAATGAACAAAGTACACATATTCTCCATCATTTATCCCCTTTGCTATATCATCATTTTTAGACTTTATTATTTTATTCCATCCCATTTGAGGCACCTTTAGATGGTTTTTAAATCTAACTATTTCCCCTTCTAAAAGTCCTAGCCCATCCCACTCTCCATCTTCATAGCTTTTTTCAAATAAAAGCTGCATTCCAAGGCAAATTCCAAATAGAAGCTTTCCCTTGTTGGCATTTTCCTTTATACAATCTATCAGATTATGCTTATTAAGATTATCCATAGCATCCTTATATGCTCCTACTCCTGGTAAAACTATTACAGAACTATCATTAATAACACTCTTATCGGAAGTTACTATTACATCTAAGTCAAGACCTTTAAAGGCTTTATATACATTTTTTATATTTCCAACTCCATAATCTATAATTGCTATCATAAGATACTATAAAACCCCTTTCGTAGACATAACGCCTTCTATATTTTTATCTATTGTAATAGCTTCTTTTAATGCCCTACCAAAGCCTTTAAATATTGACTCTATAATATGATGGTTGTTTTCTCCATATTCTAAGTTAATATGAAGAGTTATATTGGCATTATTGGTAAGTGCTATAAAAAATTCCTTCAAGGTTTCTGTTTCAAAGTCCCCCACATATTCTCTCGATAGATTTACATTAAACCTTAAAAAGCTTCTTCCACTTATGTCTAGAGATATCATTGAAAGTGATTCATCCATAGGAGTAAAGGCTGTAGAGTATCTTTTTATCCTCTGTTTATCACCTAAAGCCTCTTTAATGGCCTTCCCAAGAACTATTCCCAAATCCTCTACGGTATGATGATTATCTACTTCTATATCTCCCTTGCATTTTATATTAATATCCATCTGCCCGTGCTTAGTCATAAGAATTAGCATATGGTCTAAAAACTTTATGCCTGTATCAATTTCTGACTTGCCCTTCCCATCCAGCTCTAAGCTCAAAGTTATATCTGTTTCAGTGGTTTTTCTATTGATTTTTGCGATTCTTGACATAATCACACTTCCTTCAATATATCCATTACTTTTTTATTTTCCTTCTCTGTCCCAATAGTTAATCTAATGCAATTTGCTAATGTCCCTTCTACACCGAACCCTTTAACTTGTACTCTTTCTTCTTTAAATCTTTTCATTAAATTTCCATATCTATTTGTCCTAATTAATATAAAATTACTTTTACTTGGTATAGCTTCAATAGATTCTATTGTAATTATCTCATCAAACATTTTATTGCGTTCTCTTTTTACTAATTCAATATATTTACTGACAATTTTCCTATTGTCCAGTACTATTTTCCCTATACACTGGGATATATCATTTAGATTATATGGAGACTTTACCTTGCTTATAGTCTCTATAGTACTTTTAGCTGCTACTCCATATCCTATTCTAAGTCCGGCAAGTCCAAAAGCCTTTGATAGTGTTCTAAGTACTATTAATCTTTCATATTTGTTTATTTTATCTATTATCGTCTCTCCATGAAATTCATAATATGCTTCATCAACAACCACAATAGCCGAGGTATTATCTAAAACCTTCATAATATCCTCTTTTTTAATTACTCTTCCTGTAGGATTATTAGGATTGCATAAAAATATAATTTTAGCATTGCTTGTATTAGCTTTAAGTATTATCTTATCAATATCAATGCTAAAATTTTTATCTCCCTTTACTTCCAAAAGTTTTCCTCCTGCTATTTGAGTGATTATTTTATACATTGCAAAGGAAGGACTGTGGGTAACTACAACATCACCTTTATCTACGAAAGTATCAACAATAATCTTTAGAAGTTCATCAGATCCGTTTCCACATAATATATTTCCCTCTTCTAACTTTATATACTGGGCTAAAGCTTTCTTCAAATCTGTGGCTTCGTTATCGGGATATCTATTTGGAGTTTGATCAGATAGTTTCTTTAAAATCAATTCTCCTATATCATCAAATATATTATATGGGCTTTCATTTGCATCGATTTTAATATCATAGTCCTCTTCAATAACCCTATAGGGCACTAAATTCACTACACTTTCCTTTATCATATCTTTCATAACTAAAACCTCACTTTTATAGAATTCCCGTGGGCAAATAAGCCTTCCGCCTGGCTAAAGGATATTACTTTATCTTTTATATTTTCTAAAGCTTCCTTACTATAGTAAAGCAAGCTGGATTTTTTTATAAAATCATAGGTTCCCAGTGGTGATGAAAACTTTGCTGTTCCTGAAGTGGGAAGGGTATGATTTGGTCCGGCAAAATAATCTCCCACAGGCTCAGGCGTATACTCCCCTAGGAAAATTGCACCTGCATTTTTAATCTTCGAAAGCATTTCAAAGGGATTATCAATCATAATTTCCAAATGCTCTGGGGCTATTTCATTGCTTATTTTTATGGCTTCTTCTATGTTTCTTACTACAAATATATATCCATAATCCTCAAGAGATTTTTCAATGATCTCTTTTCTTTCTGATTCCATAGTTTGTCTTTTTACTTCTTTTTCAACCTCTAAAGCTAAATTTTTAGATGTTGTTATTAATATAGATGATGCCATCTCATCATGTTCCGATTGGGACAATAAATCTGCAGCTATAAATTTCGGATTTTTATTTTCATCTGCAATAATACATATTTCACTTGGTCCAGCTATCATATCTATATCTACTAATCCAAATACAGCTCTTTTAGCCCTTGCCACATAAATATTCCCTGGTCCTACTATTTTATCCACCGGTTTTACTGCTTTAGTTCCATAGGCTAAAGCGGCTATTGATTGTGCTCCTCCTATTTTATATATCTCATCTATACCTGCCACCTTTGCAGCAGCAAGTATGTAGGGATTAATTTTCCCATTTTTGTCTGGGGGAGTAACCATAGCTATAGAATTCACCCCAGCCACCTTAGCTGGTATACCATTCATAAGAACGGTGGATGGATATGCTGCCTTTCCACCGGGAGCATAAATCCCCACCCTATCCAAGGGTCTTATTAACTGTCCTAAGATAATGCCCTCTTTATCATTAGTTATCCAGGAGTCTTGTAATTGCTTTTTATGATATGATTCAATATTCTCCCTTGCTTCCTTTAAAATATCAATAAACTCTTCTCCAACAATTTGTACAGCTTCATCTATTTCATTTTCAGAAACTCTCAGCTCTTTAAGTATTACATTGTCAAATTTTGATGTATATTCAAATAGAGCTTTGTCTCCATTCCTTTTTACATTATCTAGTATTTCGTAAACAATTCTATCTATTTTCGAGAAGTCATTTTCTCCTCTACTGAGCAGTTCATCTGCTTTTCCCTTGTAGTTCACCCCATTTATTTCAATGATTTCCAATCCAGTTAATCCTCCTTTGCATTGTAATATAAAACTTTAATCATCTAAACAATACTTTCTAATCCGTCTATAATTCTTCCAATATTTCCATTTTTAGTCTTTAGACTTACTTTATTCACTACCAGCCTAGCACTTATGTCATGGATTTCTTCCTTTACAACGAGTCCATTTTCCTCCAGGGTTTTTCCTGTTTGAACTATATCTACAATAACATCTGAAAGTCCCAATATAGGGGCAAGCTCTACAGAACCATTTATTTTAATAACTTCAGTAAACACACCTTTCTTGTTAAAATAGTTCTTGGCCACATTGGGATATTTAGAGGCCACAATCAATTTTTTACTATAATTCATTGTGTAATCCTTATGGCCAGCCACGCATATTTTACATTTTCCAATGTTAAGATTTAATATTTCGTATACATCTGCTTGTTTTTCTAATAGTACATCCTTGCCTACAATCCCTATATCAACTGCACCTTTCTCAACATATACAGGTATATCTGAAGATTTAACAAATACTAATTTTATTTTTTTTGAATCATCTATAAAAATAAGCTTTCTACTCTTTTTAGAATAGTCACTAAAATTTATGCCTATCTTCTGAAGTAAAACTATTGCATCATCTGCTAATCTACCCTTTGCTAGTGCTATTTTAACGACATCCACTACAATACCCCCTAATGTATAGATGCTATGATTTCATTACAATCTATAATTTTATAAAATTGATTTAAATTATATTTCTGGGTTTCATTTTTACAAATATCAATTACTTTAAGAAAATCTTCATTTACTTCTATAATCTCCTTAGTATTTCTAAAGGTAGAATTTTTTATATGGAATTTTACATCATTATCATATACATCTGTTTCAACTATAAAGCCTCTATCTCTTAATTCCTCAGAAAGCTTTATTGCCCTACTCCTCAATTCCTCTTTATATAAAACTAAATAATCTGTAAAACAATTCACATTTCCTTTGATATCATACATTTCCATCACCTCTATTATCTTATTTATATTTAATCCAAAGCCACATGCTGGCTTGTTTGCACCAAACTGTTTAGTTAAATTGTCGTATCTTCCTCCACTAAGAACAACTTCCCCGAAGTTATTTAAATACCCTTTAAACATTATTCCTGTATAATATCCCTGCTCCTTAGTAAAGCCTAAATCAAGCATAATATATTTATCATATTTATAATCCCTTAGTATATTGTATACATCTTCTAAATTCTTTAGTGCTTTCTCCATCCTTTCATTGATAACTAGATCCTTGGCCCGTATTAAGACCTTTTCAGGTTTTCCAAATAATTTAGGTATTTTATTAAACCTATTTTTTAGACTTTCTGACATAGACGTATTATTTAAAAATGCCTTTAAATCCCCATAATTTTTATTTCCTATCAGATCTTGAAGTTGCATCCTTTCCATTTTATTAAGTTTTGCTTCATCAATAAGCCCATTCATAAATTCTACCTGTCCTAAATCTACATGAAAATCATTAAATCCACATTCTAACAAGCTCTTAATTCCTATTGCTATTATTTCTCCATCACAATCGGGCTTATTATTACCAAAGTATTCAATGCCACCTTGTATAAACTCACGTTTATCTCCTGTTCTAGATTTATTGGTTCTAAAAATATTTGTTACATATGAAAGCTTTAAATATTCTTCATTAGTTTTATAATTAGTGGCAACCATCCTTGCAACGGGAACAGTTGCATCGGGCCTTAATACCAAAATCCTACCATTATTGTCAATGAGCTTAAACATATTTTCTCTTTTCAAAACACCTTCCATTTCGCTATATAAATCATAATATTCAAAGCTAGGAGTTACTATTTGTCTATATCCAAAGCTTTTGAAGATATTTTTAACTATATTGATTGTCTCTTCTTTAAATTCATAGTCTTCACTATGTAAATCTTCAACACCCTCTGGAAAAATATCATTGTAAATAACCATAAATAACACCAACTTTCGCTTTATTAATTCACCGCTTTATCGCACTAAAGTTTTTTGTAATTATATATTATTTTAATATCTTTATATTAAATAGTCAATACAAAAGTATAATTATTAAATTTTCGAAATATTGAAAATAAATATATTCTTTTTTATTATTTAATTTTTTTCTTTCATTAATCTCATTTAATGGTACACTAGTAATATGTATTTATGATTATAAAATATTTGATTAGGAGTGTTATAAATGTACTACGATTACCACGTTCACAGTCATTTTTCTTCCGATTGTAAGGTAGATATGAAGGATATAATTGAAATGGCCATAAAGTTAAAGCTTAAAGAAATATGCTTTACCGATCATATTGATTATGAGTATTGTGATTCTTCAATCAATTTTGATTTCGATATAGATGAATATACTCATTATATTGAAACAATGAGAAAAAAATATTGTGCTAATATTAAAATACTTAAAGGTGTAGAAATTGGCATTCAGCCTCATATAATCGAAAAATGTGATAATCTGGTAGAAGGTAATAATTTTGATTTTGTAATTGCTTCTATCCATACCTGCAATAAACAAGACTTGTACACTGGAGATTTTTATTTAAACAAAACTCCAAGAGAATCTTACCTAAAATATTTTGAAGAGCTTTTATACTGTATTAAAAATTTTAAAAACTTTAATGTTATAGGACATTTAAATATATTAGCAAGGTATAATAATGAAGTGGCAAAGGAAAAGCTTACAGATTATTTTGACGTTTTGGAGGTTCTATTTAAAGCCCTAATTGAAAGAAATAAAGGAATAGAGGTTAATACATCTAACTTAAGATATAGTGAAGAACTACTTCTTTCAAATGAAGTATTAAAATTTTATCATGATCTGGGAGGCAAAATAATAACTATAGGTTCTGACACTCATGTCCCTGACACTTTATCCTATAAATTTGATTATGTTTATGATATTCTTAAAGAAATTGGTTTTAAATATATTACTACTTTTGAAAAAATGAAACCAAAGTTTGTAAAAATATAGTACAAAAATAGGAGTCTTATAATAAAGAAAAACAAAATGGAGCTATTATCCTTTTGGATAATAGCTCCATTTATAGTAATGAAATAAATCTATATTCACCTTAATCTTAAAGTGCAAATCATGATTAAAAACTTGCGTGTTCAGTTCTTTGGATTATCTCATCCTGAAGGTTTTTATTTAAATTGTTGAAATAATCACTGTACCCTGCAACACGTACAATAAGATTGTCATATTTTTCAGGATTTTTTTGAGCCTCTCTCAATATATCTCCATTTATTATATTAAATTGAACATGGTGACCATCAAGTCTAAAATAGGCTCTTATTAAATTCTTCATATTCTCAAGGCCTTCTTCACCTTCAACAATTTTAGGAGTAAATTTTTGATTGAGCAAAGTTCCACCGGTTTTAAGATGGTCCATTTTAGAAGCCGATTTAATTACTGCAGTTGGACCTTTTTTATCGGCACCCTGTACTGGTGAAATACCTTCTGAAAGTGGCAATCCCGCTTTTCTGCCATCTGGCATAGCTCCACAAACTGCTCCAAAGTAAACATGACATGTAGTTGGAAGCATTTCTATCCTATATCTTCCTCCATTTACTGTTGGCCTATCGTTTATTTCATCATGACCAATATTAAAAATCCTAAGCATAATTTCATCGGCATAATCATCATCATTTCCATATTTAGGAGTTTTATTTTTGAATAATAGACGCTCCTTCTCATAGCCTTCAAAATCGGCCTTTAATATTTCCATTAGTTTTTCAAAACTCAAGTTCTCTTTATCGAAAACATGATATTTGATAGTTGATAAGCTATCTGTTATACTTCCTATTCCAACGGCTTGGATATAACGGGAATTGTATCTTGCACCACCAGCATTATAGTCTCTACCTTTTTTAATGCAATCATCAATAATTATAGACATAAATGTTGCAGGCATATATTTAGCATATAATCTTTCAATGACATTGTTTCCCCTAACTTTTATATCAACAAAATGATGTAGCTGCTTCCTAAAGGCTTCTATTAATTCATCAAAATTTTGGAATTTAGTTGGATCGCCAGTTTCAATCCCGATTTTTTTACCTGTTCTAGGATCAAATCCATTGTTAATTGTTATTTCTAATACCTTAACAAAATTGAAATATCCTGTTAATATATAGGCTTCTTTTCCAAAACAACCGACTTCAACACACCCACTTGTGCCACCACATCTTGCATCTTCAATTGTTTTACCCTGACGAAGCAATTCTTCAACAACAGCATCGGTATTAAAGACTGAAGGAAATCCCATTCCTTCTCTAATAACCCTGGCTGCTTCAATTATAAAACGATCCGGATTCTTTCTACTAATTTGTACATTTGTGCTTGGCTGTAAAATCCTCATATCTTCAATGATTTCTAACAAAAGATATGATACATCATTTACTCCATCGCTTCCATCGGGGGCTATACCACCAATATTTATATTGCAGAAATCTGTATATGTTGCACTTTCTTCCAAAGTTATTCCTACCTTTGGTGGAGCAGGTTGGTTATTAAATTTTACCCAAAAGCATTCTAAAAGTTCCTTTGCTTTATCTCTAGTTAAGCTTCCTTCATCAAGTTCCTTTTTGTAAAAAGGATAAAGATGTTGATCAAGTTTACCTGGGCAAAAAGAGTCCCATGTGTTCAATTCAGTTATTATGCTTAAATGTACAAACCAATACATTTGAAGGGCATCTCTAAAGGTCCTTGGAGCATGGGCTGGAACATATCTGCAAACCTCTGCTATTTCTTTTAGCTCCTTCTTTCTAATTGGATCTAATTCTGCTTTAGCCATTTCTTCTGCCTTCTGGGCATGACGCTGTGCAAATATAATTATAGCATCACATGAAATAGCCATAGCCTTTAATTGTTCCTGCTTATCATAAGCTTCAAAATCATTTATAAAATCAAGCTTTTCTATTTCTTCTTCTATTTCCTTTTTAAAATCCAAAAACCCTTTTTTATAAATCTTACCATCTTCAACAGTATGGCCTGGAGATCTCTGTTCCATAAATTCAGTAAATATTCCTGCTTCATAGCAGTCCTTCCACTCCTGGGTCATTTGATCAAACATTAAATCTCTAATTGATTTTCCCTTCCAGTAAGGAATTATTACTTCTTCTTGAATTCTTCTAGCTTCCTTATCAACTTTAAAGGATATTTTTTTACGATTATTCATAATTTCAAAATCCTCTAAGGTATGACAGCAAAGCTCTGGATAATTTGGAGTGGCTTGGGGAGACGGTCCCCTTTCTCCTACTATTAATTCCCCATCATTTATACATATTGTTTTATTTTCACATAAATACTTGAAGGTTAGTGCCCTTAATACTGGAATTGATACTTTTCCTGAATATTTCTTGTAGGCTTCTGTGACTAATAAAGCTCTTTCAAGGGATATTCTAGGTATTGCCTTTACACTTTGTTCTCTAAGCCTTTGTACTCTTTTATTCATTCCATATGTCATATAATATCACCCTCCTATTTTAACATTCAATCCATATCCTCTAAATTTCTGAGCCGTTGTTTCCATTACCTCATCATCAGGATTTTCAATATCTAAAACCTTATATTTCATGTCAAGTCTTTTATATTTATCTATGGCAATATTATGATAAGGTAATAAAAATACATCTTTTAAATTTAATGATGAAATAAATTTGCAGGTTTTTTCAATATTTATATCATCATCATTTATGCCTGGTATAATAGGAATTCGCACCCATATTTTTTTCCCTTCTTTTGCTAATTTCATTAGATTATCAAGGATCAATTTATTAGATACACCTGTATATTTTTTATGTTTTTCATCATCCATATGCTTGATATCATATAAAAATAGGTCTACTTTATCTTTAATTCTATCTATATTTTCCCATAAGCTATAGCCACATGTGTCTATAGCAGTGTGTAACCCTTTTGCCTTTGCTAGCTTAAGAAGATTGTCTAGAAAATCTATTTGAACCAAGGGTTCTCCACCTGAAAATGTAACTCCTCCACCAGATTCTTCATAAAAAATTTTATCCTTTTCTATTTCTTTTATAACATCCTCTTGACTTAGTTTTTTGCCTGCAAATTCTAAAGCTTCACTGGGACAAGCTTCACTACATTTTTCACATAACTTACATTTTGAACTATCATAATTAAACCCTTTATTTGAAAAGCTTATAGCCCCTGTAGGACAAACTTTTTCACAATCTCTGCAGACAATACATTTATTAGCTAAAAACATAAGTTGTCCTTCAATTTTTTGACTTTCTGGATTATGACACCACCAGCATTTTAATGGGCATCCCTTTAAAAATACAGTTGTCCTTATTCCTGGTCCATCATGTATTGAATATTTTTGAATATTAAAAACTACTCCTTGCTTCATGGGCATCACTCCTAACAATTAAAAACTTTTCTTTATTACATTTTAAATAGATAAAGAAATTATAAACTTGTTAATCCTTTTTCTTTATTTAAATAGAAACTGGTTTATAAACAAAGGTAAAAAGGATTCTCAGTGGCTACTACCACAAATTAAACTCTTAAAGGCGTACATCTACATATAGGGTTTACATAGTAAAACTTAATTCATAAATGTACAACTACTCAGAGCTTTTGGAAGTTTTGGACATGTATAAATTTACTTTTCAATTTATTTCACTACATTAAATCTTAAAGTTATTTCTCTTTATTATAAATATACAGCAAATTGCATGCCAATATATCCTGTTCTCTAATTTTCTATTAACATATTTACTAATTATGTATTTGTTTTACATAAAACAGTATCATGAAAACTTCTCTAAACCCCTTATAAATTCTAATTCTCTTTGCAAGACAAAGGAAAATTTATTAATATTAATAAATCCTCTAAAGGCTAAAAAATTTCAAAATATTATTTATAAAACAAATTTCATATATAAGTTTAATATAATATCTCTTTTTTGAGACGCTATATTTATTATTTTTCAAGACTGTGTCTTTTTTTTGGGACATAAATATAATTGAGGAAATTACATAATACATGTAAAAATTTTAAAATACAAGCCCTTAGCTGTAAAAACAACTAAGGGCAAAATGAGAAGGTCTTAATCTATATAATTTATTATTTTCTTCCAGCTGTATAAACTCCAACAAAGTTTCTCTTAGCAAATGAAAAACCTTCATAATTTTTTAGATAATTTCTAACAGCTGTATTCCTTTTACCTATTACTGTAGGCCCACAAGCTGCTTCTTCATATACAAGTATTTCTTCTGCTCTTTTATAAAGCTCTGCTCTTTTATCGTTGTCTATAATTTTTGCTGCTTCTTCAACTAAATTATTATATTCTTCATTCTCAAATCCAATTTTGTAGTATCCATCTGTAGAATGCCATAAATCTAGGAAGGTGCTTGGATCATCATAGTCACCGATCCAGCCTGTATCAAAAACCTGGAAATCTCCCTTGTCAAACTTATCATAACATATATTAGCTTGTAATATATCAAGCTTAACATTTACACCAAGTTTTTTCTTAAAGGATTGCTGCATGAATTCCCCAGTTTTTCTTGCTATATCAGTATTTCCAAGAGGCATATATGTAACGTCCATCTTAGCAGGATCAGGATCTTCTCCCAATTCCTTAAGTCCTTCTATCAATAAAGCCTTAGGATCTGTTATTTCATTGGATAGCTTTTTAACAAATTTAGGATTCCCATTTTTCTGCTGATAATTTTCATTACCAATCATAATATCATCTGGAATATAATTTTCCGCTGGAATTCTACTTCCACCAAAAACTACTTCATTAAACTCTTCTTTATCAAAGGCTACTGAAAAGGCTTTTCTAATCTTCGCATTTTTAAAATATCTATCATTATGATTATAAATATTCCAAGACTGCCATGCTAAAGGCTTAGCTAAGAAATTAAATTCATCATTCATACTTTTGAATTTATCTTCCCATTCACGTTTATAAACTATAGCTGCATCTATATCTCCCTTTAATAGGGCCTGCATTCTTGCATCAGCTTCTAGAACATTATTCCACTGCATCTTTTCTATATATACATGGTCTTTATCCCAATAATTTGGATTCTTTTCAAATACCATTTTATTATCATGCACCCATTCCTTAATGATAAAAGGTCCATTTGATACTATTTGTTCTGCCTCTTGTCCATAGGCATCGCCATGTTTTTCTACTATATCTTGTCTTAAAGGCGACATAACAATGAAGTATGATAGCTGCATAAAGTATGGAACTGGCTTAGCAAGCTGAAACTTTAGTGTTTTATCATCTATTGCAGTAACACCTACTTTATCAGCTGAAACTTCGCCCTTATTAAAAGCTGCACCGTTCTTTATGATTGGTGTAAATAACCAGGCATAGGGTGAAGCAGTTTTAGGATCTAAGAGCCTTTTAACAGCATATTCAAAATCCTGGGCCTTAACTGGCTTACCATCACTCCATAATGCATCTCTTAAGTAGAAAGTGAACTCTGTTCCTTCTTCATTATTCTCCCATTTCTCAGCCATGCCTGGCACTATCTTTTCAATACCATCTTCTGTCATCTCTACTCTAGTCAATCCTTCAAATAATAAAGTTTGTGCTTCCCATGCAGAAGATATGCTAGATCTTGTAGTGTCTAATGATTCCGGTTCCATTCCTATTAAATTCAAATACTGCTCTTCATCCATCACAATACCGTTTACTTCTTTCATTCCTTTAGGAATTTCTGCCTTTTTATTAGATTCCTGTGCAGGTGCTTCAGTGTTTTCATTTGTTCCACCAATATTAGCTGGTTCTTCATTTCCGCCACAACCACTTAATAATACCGTTGCCATCAGAATCATAACCAAAAATAATACAAAAATTTTTTTACCTTTCATTTTTTTCCCCCTCTAAATTATATTTTCAAAACTATAAAAAACATTTATATAAAAATAACCAAATTATTAATTATTGGACTTCATTAAATAAATGACATGCAACAAAATGATTCTTTTCTACTTCAAGAAGCTTAGGTGTTGATGTTAAGCATTCCGGCTTTACATAATTACATCTACTGGAAAATTTACAACCTGGTTTAGGATTAATGGGACTTGCAACTTCTCCCTCCAATTTAACTCTATTAATACTTCTGGCTGTTTTAGGATCAGCTATTGGAATTGCAGTCATTAAAGCACTTGTATATGGGTGTAGGGGATTTTTATAAAGCTCATTACTGGATGTCAACTCCACCATATTACCTAAATACATTACACCAACTCTATCGGATATATGTCTAACCATTGAAAGATCATGTGCTATAAATAAATATGTTAGTCCGTATTCTCTTTGAAGCTTGATAAGTAAGTTTACTATTTGGGCTTGTATAGATACATCTAATGCAGAAATAGGCTCATCACATACTATAAACTGAGGCTCCATCGCAAGTGCCCTAGCTATACCAATACGTTGTCTTTGCCCTCCAGAGAATTCATGGGGAAATCTAGATGCATGTTCCTTATTAAGTCCAACAAGGTTAAGAAGCTCGTATATTCTATCCATTCTTTTTTTCCCTGTATAAATCTTATGTATATCAATTCCCGATGCTACAATATCACCAACTGTCATTCTGGGATTAAGAGAAGCATAGGGATCTTGAAAAATAATTTGTGACTTTCTTGTAAAAGCCTTTTTTTCATCAGCCTTTAGATGATGTACATTTACCCCATCAAATATAACTTCACCGCCAGTGGCCTTATATAATCCCATAACGGTTCTTCCACAGGTGGTTTTCCCACATCCGGATTCTCCAACTAGTCCTATGGTCTCTCCTTTTTTAATATCAAAGGTTACTCCATCAACTGCCTTAAGAACTGCTTTTCTACCTACTTTAAAATATTTTTTTAAGTCCTTTACTTGAATTAAAACGTTATCAGCTTGCTTCATTTATTTCACCCCCATAACGAAGTTCTTCTGGAATCTCAACTTTTGGTGCTAGAGGATGCTGAAGCCAACAGGATACTTCTTGTGTATCACTTATATTTGTTACCTCAGGCATGATTTCTTTACAAATATCCATGCAATAATCACATCTAGCTGAAAATGGACAACCTATTGGAGGATTAACTAAATCCGGTGGAGTTCCCTTTAACGCATATAATTCCTCTTTATTCTCGGTTGAAAGCTTTGGAACGGAACGAAGTAATGCCCAGGTATAGGGATGCTTTGGATTATAAAATATTTCATCGGTTGTTCCCCTTTCAACAATCTTACCGGCATACATAACTTGTATTCTATCAGCTACATCTGCCACAACCCCAAGGTCATGGGTAACAAGCATGACAGCGGTATCCAGTTTTTCTTGCAATTCATTGATAAGATCCATTATTTGAGCTTGAATAGTTACATCAAGGGCTGTGGTAGGTTCATCAGCAATTAATATGCTAGGATTGCAGGCCAATGCTATAGCTATTATAGCCCTTTGCCTCATTCCACCAGAAAATTCGTGGGGATATTGATTAGCTCTTTTATCTGCATTAGGTATATTAACCAATTCAAGCATCTTAACTGCCTCTTTAAAGGCATCCTTCTTATTCATTCCTCTATGTATAATTAAACTTTCAGCTATTTGTTTACCTATCTTTGCAGTAGGATTCAAAGACGTCATAGGATCTTGAAATATCATAGATATCTCAGATCCTCTTAATAGTCTAAGTTCCTTTTCACACATATTTACTAAATTTTTATCTTTAAATATTATTTCCGATCCTTCCTTAATCTCTGAAGGAGGCACAGGTAGAAGCTTCATAATAGATTTAGCTGTGACAGTCTTACCACACCCTGATTCTCCAACCACAGCCAATGTCTCTCCCTTGTTAAGGTGAAAGCTTATTCCTCTAACAGCCTGGCATTCTCCTGCATATGTATGGAAGGATACTTTTAGGTCTTTTACTTCTAATATTTTTTCCATATTATATCACCCTCACAATCATTGACGTAATTTAGGATCTAAAGAATCGTTTAGACCATCTCCCATTAAATTAAAGGAAAGCATTGTTAGACTTATTAATAGACATGGAAAAAATAACTGATATGGGTAAAACATGAGATTACCCTGTGCTGTTGATGCTAATGCTCCCCAGCTTGTTTCTGGAGGCTGAATTCCTAAACCTACAAAACTTAGAAAAGCTTCTTCAAATATAAACATAGGAACAGCTAAAGTGACCCTTACTATAATAATTCCTAAAACATTGGGTATAAAGTGCTTCCATATTATTCTAAAAGGACTAGCCCCTAGAGAGTGTTCCGCCAATACAAATTCCATTTCCTTTAACTGTAATATTTGTCCTCTAACTAATCTTGCTGTTCCGCCCCATGCAGATATGGTAAGGGCAAATACCAGCTGAAACATTCCTCTCCCTAAAATTATCTGTATTAAAATTACAAAAATCAATCTTGGAATACTTCCTATTATCTCAACAAGTCTCATTAAAGCATCATCAACTACACCTCCAAAATAGCCTGCTATTCCACCAATTAATACTCCAATTGTTACCATTACTGCTGTACACACAATACCTATAATAATAGATACTCTTCCCCCCATAAAAACTCTGGCAAACATATCTCTCCCCATTTCATCTGTTCCAAACCAGTTCTCAGAATTAGGAGAAATATTCCTAGACTGGGTATCCATAGCATCGTATTCATATCCCGAAATTGTAGGTCCAAATATGCACAATAAACAAATAATCAAAAGAAGTACTGCTGCACCAATTGCCACTTTATTTGACTTAAATCTTCTCCAGACATCCTGCCAATAGGTAATACTGGGTCTGTTTATTTTTTCGGCATCCAAATCCTTACATCCAATAATTACAAATTTGTCCCTAGTCAGTTCCATGCTGCTCTTTACATTCTCGGTCATGGTCCCCCTCCTATCTATCATCCTTTGTAAGTCTTATTCTTGGGTCTGCTATACCATATAAAATATCAACTAAAATAAGAGAAAAGATGTATAATACCGAATATAATATAGTCAATCCTAATATCATAGTATAGTCATTATTTGCCACAGAAGATACAAAATAAGCGCCTAGACCTGGTACAGAAAATATCTTCTCAATAACAAATGATCCTGCGAATATAAACATAAGATGTGGTCCAAATAGTGTAATTATAGGAAGTATGGCATTTCTAAGGATATGTTTTATAATAAGATTTGTTTGAGAAACTCCTTTTGCCTTAGCAGTCAATATATAATCTTCACCAACCACTCCTAGCACACTATTTCTCATATATTTACTAAACATTGCTATACCATAAAAAGCTAAGGCTATTGTAGGAAGTATGGTATTTTCAAACTCTCCCCAACCAAAAATAGGAAAAATTGATAGCTTTACACCAAATACATACTGCAAAAGGGTGGCCACTACAAAGCTGGGCACACAAATACCTAGAATCACCACAATCATAACTGCTTGGTCTATCCAACTCCCTCTTTTAAACCCTGCAACAATACCCATTGTCAATCCAATTATCATTTCAATTATAATGGCTTGCAATCCAATCCTGGCAGAAACGGGAGCGTGCTCTTTGATAGTTTCGTTTACAGACCTCCCAACATGAATTAGAGAATCTCCTAAATCACCTTCTAAAACTAAACGTTTCATGAACATTCCATATTGAACAATCAAGGGTTTATCTAATCCATATTTTTCTTCAAAAGCTTTAACAGCTTCTTGTGGAAGATATTTTCCAGCCATTTTTGCTGTCAAAGGGCTTCCGGGAATATTATGGATTAGAAAAAAGGTTATTGTGACAATAATTAAACATGTTAATAAACCATATGCTGTTCTTCTAAGAATAAATTTAGTCATTGCTTCCCCCCTATGATATTTTTAAAATTAAATCCTTTAACTTGATCCAAATTATTTATTACTACTTGAATTTTAAATCAAACCTATTAATTACTATTTTTTTCACCTCCTTTCAGAGTATATTTTTGTATATCAATCTAAATATTTCTTATATTTTTAATTTTTAATACATTTAAACAATTATTGCAATTACTGTGCCATAATTTTATTTATTATATGAATAGTGTAATATGGTGTTTATTAGATTTATTAAGATATATTTTTAAAAAAGACAAAAGGAAAAACGTCCCAATTTAGGGACGTTTTTCAAAATTTTTTTTACATTGTCTCTTTTCTGTTACATATATTCAACTTTATACTTTATTTTTATATCATATTTTTTAACCTTATTATGCAAGGTCTGCCTGGGAACCTTCAGCATCCTTGCAGCTTCAGCACAGTTTCCATCGGATCTTTCTAAAGCCTCTATAACTAATTTTTTTTCATACTGTGATATAGCCTTTTTTAGCGGAGGAAGCTCATGATACGTTTGTTTATCATCTTCATCTATAATTTTATTTGAGTTATAATTATGATGTTTTATATGAGACGGTAAATTATCAACTTCTATTCTTTTTCCTTCAGCAAAATTCATAATACTCTCGATTGTATATTTTAATTCTCTTACATTTCCTGGCCAATTATATTTTTTTATTGCATCCATACATTCTTCTGTTAATCCTAAAACATTTTTATTCAATTTTTTATTATACAATTCAATAAAACTTTTTACTAAAATTTCTATATCATCCATCCTTTCCCTAAGTGGAGGTATGTCTAAAGCAATAACATTCAGTCTATAATATAAATCTTTTCTTAACCTTTTTTGCTGCATAACTTTTACAGGGTCTTCATTGGTAGAGGTTATTACCCTAACATCAACCTCAAGGGTTTTTTTCCCACCTACTCTTCTAATAACACCATCTTGTAATACCCTTAAAAGCTTAGCCTGAAGTTCTATATCCATAGAATTGATTTCATCTAAAAAAAGAGTCCCTCCATCAGCTAATTCAAATAAGCCAGGCTTATCCTTTGCTCCTGTAAAGCTTCCAAGTGAAGTTCCAAAAAGTATTCCTTCTAAAAGACTGTTAGGTATTGCAGCACAGTTTTGAGCAATAAAAGGTTTATTTCTTCTTTTTATACTTGCATTGTGAATGCCTTGGACTAGTAATTCTTTGCCAGTTCCAGTTTCACCATAAACTAAAATCGGTGATAAGCTATCAGCAATTTTAGTTGCTTTTTTCTTTAGTTCTTTAATTTGAATATTTTCACCAATTATATCATCAAAGGTATAATGGGTACCATTTCCCTTATATTCGTTCTTACAAGTATTCTTTTTAAATAATTCTTTTTGTAATGCTAAAACTTTTTCAGATAATTCCTTTACACAATCAAATGGCCTGTACATTTCAAGAGCACCTACAAGCCTTCCTTCTTTTAATAATGGTATAGTTGATGTTACTGTAGTCACTTGTCTTCCCTGATAATTTGAATAGGTTTGAACATAATCAATCATAGGTTCTTTGGTTTTAAGGACATGATAAAAGGAACTAGTTTCATCATCTAAATCCGGAAAAATTTCTAATATATTCTTCCCAATAGCTTCTTCTTTTGAGATTCCTGCAATACTTGTGGCCGGCTCATTATAAAAGGTTACATTTGCATCATTATCTACTACTAATATTCCTTCATCTAGATGAGTCAGTATTGCTTCTAACAAGAATTTATGATCCAAGTTTCCTCAACCTCCTTATATCATCCACGATGTAAATTTCATAATGCTACCACCGTCTATAATGTATGTTTATACTCCCATCTTCAAGTTTTTTAGAGAGAAACTTCTTAATAATTCCTTTAAAGATTTCTCTAGTACCAGGTATTACTAAAACAAATCCCAATAGGTCAGTTATAATCCCTGGGGTAAGTAATAAAGCTCCTCCAACTAAAACACATAAACCATTTAAAAGTTCATTGCCAGGCATCCTACCTTCATTTAATTCTATTCTTAGTCTAGTAAGTATTAACCTTCCTTGACTTTTAGCTAAATATGCTCCTATAATTCCCGTAAACAATACTATAGATATTGTCGTAATTATACTAGTTATCTTTGACAATTTAAGTAATAAAAGCAGTTCTATAACTGGAGTTATGGTAAAAAGTAAAATTAATCTAAATAACATGTTCTTTTCTCCTTACAATCAGTATTATTTCATATTTTATACCAGTTTGAAACTTAATACAATTAAAAAGTATTTTAATCTTTTTTCAAAAACTCTCTATTTAAGTTAAACGCTCTTTTATAACAAAAGAGCATTTAAAGATCTTTCTACTCTTTAATTTATATTTTTATCAATTATATTCCATATTTCTTCAGTTTCATATCCCCTTCTCCAGGCTGCAACTCCAGCAAGATTGTATTTTTTTACTAAGTCCGTTTTTAATTTAATAGATTCAGCATTTTCAAACCAAATTTTATTAAGTTTATTATTTTCTATATAGGCTATATAATATTGGCCAGCTCCTTCATCCCATATTTTAACAATATTCTCCTTGTCAAGTATTTTCATGGCATTTTTCATTGGTACTGCCCTTGATTCTACATACATCTTATTGGCCCTTTCTCTTGATGGCGTTTCTGTCCATATTCTAGTATAAAGTGGAACTCCTAATAAGAGCTTTTCTGACGGCACTTCTTTAATTATCCTCTCAATACTCTTTTCAACCCACCCTATGGAAGCTACAGATCCACTAACAGGACTTGAAGCCCAATGCTCATCATAGGTCATTACCGCCATATAATCTACTACTTCGCCCAATGCCTTTCTATCTAGAAATCTTGACCAAGTATCACTTCCTCCTATTACAGTTACATCTATAGATACTACTAAATTATTTTCATGAAATACTGGAGTCATTTCCCTTATAAATTGAACAAGTAATTCCTTATTTTTTAAATATACATTTTCAAAATCTATATTGATTCCATCCAGATTATTGTCTTTTATAAGATTTAATAAGTCATTAATAACCCTTTCTCTGGCCAATGAATTATTTAAAAATTTATCTGTTAGCTTTGGATCAAAGGAGTTTGAAAACAGAGCCCAAATTTTATAGCCCCTTTTCTTAGCCCAGTTAATATAATCTTTTCCTATATTATGATTTAATTTTCCATCGGCTCCAATCAGGTGTATCCATGTGGGAGATATCACATTTAAACCATCCATATCCTTTATCTTGCTTGTATCCGGATTTCTAGAATATACACTTTCCCATGTAAGTATTATTTTATTCTTTTCAGGCTTCCAAATAGGATTATTTTTTTCAGGCTTTATTCCAACGATCTCTTCTATATTGGTAATAAGTTTTTTCTTTACAAAGCCTACCTTTCCATCATGGGTCAAGATCTTTATCCAATCATCAGCTTCTCCAATTATTTGTACCTCTTCTCCTTTATTTATTCCTCTTATGACTTTGGACCAAATTTTTATATCTTTTTTTAATATTACATTGTCCCTATCTATTTTTCCTATTATTTCATCATCATATAAACTTTTAACAACTATGGTATTAGTCTCTGGAAAAAATTTATTTTCAATTTTTAAATCTTCTTTTATTTGATTTATTGGAATTAAAGGCTTTTCACCATTCATAATCATTGATTTAATATAATCTGCTTCTTTATTATTTACTTTAACTTTATCAGTATTCCCATAAAATCTTATAACCCTATCTAAGGTAGTTATTACAGCTATATTATGTCGAGGATCAAAATGAACTTTCACCCCTAAATCTTCAGAAAGTATATCAGTAGATAGGTAAATTGTTTTATCACTATCTAACATAAAATCATTGTCTTTACTATTATACTTAATAATAGAATTAGGCTTTTTTATTATTAGCTCTTTATCCTCAAAGCCACTTATCACAGGTTTAGATTCAAAATTAGTATTATATACAATAAACATAAACATAATAAAGGTTATAAACAAAAAAACAACTATAGATATATTATTTTTTTTCAAAAAATATCCCCCTTCTTACATTAGTCATTATTAATCTAAACTATCTATTTATCTTTTGCTATTAATAATTACTATCACCGCTCCAATAATATTAGGTGTTCCTAAAAGAAATAAATATGTGGCTATTTCATTTTTCTTTATTCTATCTTTATTTTCAGTCATGTTAAAATTCGCCCTTTGTTGATTAGCACTTACAAATACTCCTAGTAACGCTGCTGCTATTATAAAACATATACTTCCCAATGACCCAGATATTGTTATAATTATATTCCAATCATTCAATATTAAAGATATTATTACGACTATTATTAATATTAGACTTCCCAGTATAAAGGGTCTATTTATAAGTCTTTTATTCTTTTTCATTAAATCACTTCCTATAAATAAATTCTATACTTTCTTACTTCTATAGTAAAACAATCTTAAAACTTAATTTGTACATCATAAAAATTTAAAAGAACCTTGTAGATAGCGTTTTGACTAATTTACAAGGTCTAATAATTTAGGTCTATTTAATACTTTGGACATCATTAAGCTTTATACCCTTGGTCTTTAATCTTTACCTTTGAATTCTTAATATCGGTCCTTAGTTCATTTATTCTTTTTACGTTCTACTTGTAACTCATCATAAAGGGCTTTGTAATTATGAACTGTTTTCATTTTACTTCTTATTTCTTTAAAGTTAATTTACATTTCATTATACATTTTCGTTAACAATTCAAAGGTTTTATCTTCCATTGTATCAGCCCTCTTTTTCTTTCTCAGCAGGTTTATTAAATATATTTTATCATAGATATAAAGTGTTTGATATTAATCTATTGGATTAATTAAATCCCATTATGATTTTATATACCTATTCAAATAATTTAATTCCAAGAGCTTCATAAAACTTATAATCAACATCATGAGTCATACTCAGTCCTTTATCCTTTCTAAACTTAATTACATATGCTTTCATACCATCTCCGTATATTCCATCAACATATAATGGATAATATCCTATCCGCTTCATTCTTTTTTGAACTTCATAAACATCAGAACCTCTATATCCAGGTTTTAATATTCTAAATCCATTTCCAAAGGGGCCAAAGGTTCCACCCCATATTGTTACTGGTGTTCCTGTTTTTACTATTTTATATAATTCTTCCACATCTTTATTTCTCATTCGTATACATCCATGGGAAGAAGCCCATCCTATGGAGTTTGGTTTGTTGGTACCATGTATACCATATTTCCCCCAGGGTACATTAAGTCCCATCCATCTAGTTCCAAAACTTCGTCCCCAGCTTCCCTTGTTTATAATTTTCCAGCTTCCTATTGGAGATGGGGTGCTTGTTTTTCCACTTGCTATTGTATACTTTTTTATTGTCTTATTATCATCTAAGTTTATAAGTTCTAAAGCTTTGGAATTTATATCTATAAATATAGCTAAATTTTTATAGTCAGGATTTTCCTTCATTTTTTTCTCTTCCCAGAGGCTATATTCTCTAATTCCTTTGTTTCTAAAGACATTTGTTAAATATTGAGATAATTCTATATCTTTAAATATTATTCTTCCAACTCCTATTAAAATAACTATACACACTATGCATATAAGAATCCATATAAATGACCTTTTCAATATAAATCACCCCCTATATATTTATATGTGGAGGTGATATAGTCATATTACATTTGAATAATATCTAAAATTAATTTTAAATATAAAAAATATTTATTCAGTTATAAATGTTTTTTCATATTTATATTTTTAAAATAATCCTTATAATACTTCTCTACCTTCTCTTCCCCCCATAAACCGCTGTGGATAATTCCTTTATATATATTTCTGACATTGGTAAACTACTTTTTTTAGCCTGGTCAATAGCTAATTTAATATCATATTCGACTCTTTGAAATTGAATAGAAAAGCTTGATATTTTTTTACTGTCAAAATCACCTTCAAGTATTACATATGAAGCCAAGGTAATATGGTCACATGGATTTCCTACACTGCCTACATTAAATAATATTTTCCCACCACTTAAAGTTTCAATAAATGAACCATGAATATCTCCATACCCTACTATATCTGATTTGCATTTATGAGAATCTTTACTGTTTATTTTAGGAACTTCAAACATTTCCTTTCTCTCTTCTATAGAACTGCTTTGCCAAACTCTTTTAAACACATCATGAGGATGTGCATGAAAAAGCCTAACATACCTTCCACTTAAGTAAAATCCTACAGCTTCTGGTAAGCTTTTAAAATATTCAAGTCTTTCTTTACCAATTTGTTTCCTATGCCATTCAATAATACCATGATTATTATTATATGCTAGATATTTATCCCAATTTCCTAATACAATAATATCACATTCTCTTTTACAAATATCTATAGCTTCTGCTGAATTTGGTCCCTTTCCAACTATATCCCCTAAACAAACAATTTTATTTGCTGAGCGCATCCTTATATCCTTTAAAACAGCTTCTATCGCTGGTAAATTTCCATGAATATCTGAAATTATAGCTATCTTTTCCATCAGAGTTCCACTCCCTTAGTTTTTTATGTTCATTAAATATACTCATGTGCAAATAATTGCCTAATAAAATTATACATCTTTAGAATTAATTAATGAATTAAATATAGTTAAAAAATATTAAATATAATCTAAACTGAAGAATTATTCTTATAAGATAAATAAAATATAGAATTTTTTCAAAGTAAAAGCATTCCTGTAATAATAATATTTATTTAATTTATAGAGGTATACATGGAGAAATATTGTTATTATTAGCAATAATTAATCTCTAAGGATAATAGATTACCCCTATCACATTGCAAGACTTTAATTCATATTATACTAATACATAAATTTTAAAGGGAGATGAAAATATGTATTATTATCAACCTTATTTTCGAAATCAGCTACAAAATAACAATATATATATAATTGACTTTAAACGTGGAGATGTAAATGGCGATAGGATTGAGGACAATATATATTTAGTTGGGGAAAAACCATATGGAATAGAAAGTCCCTTCGTTGATAATATAACTTTAATAATTCAGGATGGTAGAACAAATACTTTTACTAGAATTGCCCTAAAAGAAAATACTGGATATAATCCTACAATCTTTTTAGGGGATTTTACTGGAGATAAAGTAAATGATATTCTAATTAGCATTGATTCAGGAGGAAGCGGTGGATATGCTTTTTATTATATTTATTCCTTTGTAGATAATATCCCCCAAAAAATCTTTGACTTCGAAATATTTAATGAAAAGTACCAGTACAATGTTGTATATAAAAATTGTTATAAGGTTGAAGTAGCCAGTACAGATGGAGAAGAAAAATATATAATAGACATTGAATATAAGGGAGAAGAATATCTATCAGAAATATATGATGAAAATGGAAAACTTAAAGAACCTATTGAAGGATGGGTAAATCCCCTTGGAGGATTATATCCCATAGATTTTCAAAGGGACGGGGTTTATGACTTATACACATTAAGAAGAATAGCTGGTAGATATAACGCAGATGGATTGGGATATGTTCAGACATCATTAGAATGGGATGGTAAAAACTTTGTTCCTTTCTTTCAAACTGTAGGAATACTCGGATAAGAAGGCCACCTTATTTAAAGCTGGTCTTCTTATTGTATCTAAGTAAGAATTTTTTATAACAACTATTATTATATTTCTTATTTCTTAATTTTTCTATATTGATGACCCCAGCATTCAGTAACAATTTTTCTTACCTCAAATAGAGATGTATGAAATATTAGACAAGAGAACAATTACTTGGTATAAAACATTTCCAAATGTGGAATACCATCTTCTAGATATAGATCAGAAACTTTTTCAAATCCTAAGCTTTTATAAAAATCCATTAAATATTCTTGTGCTGAGATTCTTATAGATTGTTCTTTTAATTCATTTTCTATAAATTCAATGGCTTTTAACATCATCTGTTTTGCTAAACCCTTTTGACGATAATCCCTAGACACCAAGACTCTTCCTATTGATATTTCATCATAGGAAGCACCTTTTTCCAGGATTCTCAAATAGGCAATTATTTTACCATTTTCCTCTGCAAATAGATGATATGCATTTTTATCTTTATCATCACATTCTTGATAAAAGCATCGTTGCTCTATAACAAATACTTCATTTCTAGTTTTAAGAATTTCATATATTTCATCCTTATTTAATTCTTGAAACTTCTTTATTTTCCAATTCAATATATAGGGCCTCCTTTTAAAAATAATAAATGTAATTCACCTCATACAAATAATATAAATTTCTTATTAAACAACTGCCACATCTTTACCATATAAAAAGCCTATACCTTCCTAATTCAGTTATATAGCTGACAAGTTTTGATATAGACTTATTTTACCCTAATATTTAAATTATACAATTATATCAGTTATTATAATATAAGCGCTCTGAAGAATATTCAGGATCACAAGTAACATCTATACCAAGTTTTCTATATGTCTGCTCATCGCTATTGCTTAAAATTGTAGTAGAATGAGCTTGACATCCTTTAAGCATAGATAATTTCTCCATAGCCACTTGAGCCATATGATTGGTTGTTACACTAATGCTTAGGGCAATCAAGATTTCTTCACAAGATAAAGCAGTAATCTTATTACCTAAAGTTTTTGATTTAAGATTTATTATTGGCTCAAGAATCACTGGTGAAATTAAATGAATCTCCTTTGAAATATTAGCTAAATGCTTAATAGCATTTAAAATTACTGCTGCCGCCGCATCCATTGTTTTTGAGCTTTTACCAGTTAATATTGCTCCATCATGAAGCTCTATGGCTACTACAGGATGTTGTTCATTTTTCCCTAATTGTTCCTTAAGTTTAGCTCCTCTCTCTCTAGCTGGTACAACTACCTTTCTATCTTCTACCTTAAGATTAAGTTCTTCCATAATAAGCCTTGCTCTATTAAATATCTCTAGATCAACATATCCCTTTTTATATTCGCAGCCAGTTTTAAAGTATCTTCTAATAATTTCTTGTTTAGATGCTTCTTTAACTACTTCATCATCAATTATACCAAATCCAACACGATTAACTCCCATGTCTGTAGGTGACTTATAAACAGATTCTTCACCTGTTATCTTCTCAATAATCCTTTTAAGTACAGGAAATGTTTCAATATCACGATTATAATTTACTGCTATTTCATTGTAAGCATCGAAATGGAAAGAGTCAATCATATTAACATCCTTTAAATCAACTGTTGCCGACTCATAAGCAATATTCAAAGGATGTTTTAGGGGAACATTCCAAACAGGGAAAGTTTCAAACTTAGAATACCCTGCCTCTTTTCCAAGCTTATGTTCATGATATAACTGACTCAAGCAAGTGGCAAGCTTACCACTTCCAGGTCCAGGAGCAGTTACAACTACAATAGGCTTTGTTGTTTTTATATAAGGATTTTTCCCATATCCCTCATCACTAACTATAGTATCTACATCTGTAGGATATCCCTTTGTTGCACAATGGGTATATACTTTTATTCCCCTTCTTTCTAATTTATTCATAAAAACTTTGGCTGCAGGTTGATTATCAAATCTTGTAATTACAACACTATTAACATCTAATTCATAGGCCCTAAGATCATCAATTGTTCTTAGAACTTCCATATCATAGGTTATACCAAAATCACCACGAATTTTATTTCTTTCAATATCGCCAGCATAAACACAGATAATAACCTCAATCTTCTCCTTTAACTTATGGAGTAACTTAATCTTGGCATTTTCATCAAATCCTGGAAGCACTCTTTTGGCATGCAAATCAAATAGAAGCTTGCCTCCAAACTCTAAATAGAGCTTATCATAATTATTTACCCTTTCAAGTATGTATTTTGATTGTTCTTCCAAATATTTTTTTGCATCAAATCCTGTTTTCATAATAACCCTCACTATTCTTTATATTCTCTGACTATTTTACCACCAAATCAACTTAATTGTAATGGTCACTTTAAATATTTTTTATTTTAAAATGAAAAAAGAAGAGTTATTCAATTTATAACTCCTCTTTCGATGTAGATAATCATTAACTATTCAATAAAAAATTATGTGATCCCATATTTTTTCATTTTTCTATAAAGAGTAGCACGACCTATTCCCATAGCCTTCGCCACCTGTTCTTTACTTTTATATTCAGTAAGCATTTTTTGTATCAGATCTTTCTCTATTTTATCAACTACTTTTACTTCTTTCCCATTGTCACCAGCAAAATTAAAATTCTTCACATCATCAATTGTCACTACATTTTTTTTAGTTTTGGCTATAATCATATCTATGGTCTTTTCAATTTCATAGACATTATTCGGCCAAGTATATTCATATAACATATCTAAAACATTTTGCTCAAATTTAAGCTGAGATTTTTCATACTTTACCTTCAGCTTCTTAATTACATTATCTATAATAATTTTTATATCACCTTTTCGATTTATTAAAGAAGGAATAGTTATAATATTTTTTGAAATACGGAAATATAATTCTTCATCAAATAGCCCTTGCCCTACTAGAGGAGATAAAGCTTCGCACGTGGCAAAAATCATTCTCACATCAATATTAAATCCTCTATATGTCCTTTGTCTTAATTCCTTAGTCTTCATTACCTTAACTAAACGTTTTTGTAGATATAGAGGCATTTTTGATATATTATTGAAAAACATTGTGCCCTTATGGGCCATTCTAATCTTTCCAATTCCAGGATTCATATGAATCTCATCTCTATCATGGCCAAAAATCTCTGACTCAAGCATATCATATGATATGCTGTCACAATCAACTTCAACAAAATAATTCTTTTCTCTATCGGAAAAATTGTGTATAGCTCTTGCAAATATATGTTTTTTAAATCCTGGTGCACTGTAAATTAAAATATTTTCATCAGTAACCGCCAACTGTTTTGCCTTATTAATTTCCTCTTTGAGTTTTGGGTCTTCACCTTGAATATCACTAAACGATACATATGTCCTATTATCAGACATTTCACTAAATGCCTTATATGCCTTTCCAAGACTTTTAAAGCTTAATAAAGCACCATAATGGTTCCCATTTAGCATAATATTTCGACATGATACAAACCCATAAAAGCTATGATTTATATGTTCATAATAAAATATTTTATATAAGATATCTTCGCCAAACATTAATATTTCATGTATTAAGGGATGGTCAATCAATTCTTCTATTTTCTCCCCTTCAACATCTTTTTCGAATTTAAAAAAACTTTGAAACTGATGGTTATAATGAACTATCTTTCCCATATTATTAATAAACACTAATCCATCTTCAATTACATCAATAATAGTTTCTCGTTCTTTTTTTATAACATTGAGTTTATTGTAATCATCGATATTTTTAAGCTTAGAACTCAACAAATCAGACATGCCTTCTAAAAAATCAATTGAATTTTCAAGATTTTCAAAAACAGGATTGGTTTTATTAAGAGGAACTAAAAGTGCTATTGCTCCTATTATATTTTTTTCAAAATAAATCGGTACGCCCACTAATCCTGATATAATACACTCACTTATATCAGGACAATTTTTACAATGCTTATAAGTGGCTTTATCTTTTACCGCCACTACCTTGCCAGTATGCAGTACTTCTCCTAACATTGAGTATCTAGTAATAGGTGTAGGATCCTCTATATATTTAAATGTATTTGCAATCCTATTATAGTTATCATCTATAATCATAACATCTATATCGAGGATTTTTGAAATTGTTTCTGCAAATTTTAAAGTAGTCTCTTTAATTTCTCCTAGATGCATCATTCATCACCTTTTTTAAAAGGAGGTCATTTACATACCTCCTTTTGAAATTTTAATTATAGATAAAAGACATTAAAATTTGTGATATTTTACAATTATTTATCTAAAGATACGCAACTCTAGATCTTATAGATTTTAAATGTTAATGTCATTTGCTTATAATAAATAATCAACTAATACTTCAATTTGATAGCACATGGTAACAGCACCGGGATCAAGATGTCCAACACCTTTATTGGCTTGATAAAAGGCACGTCCACGTATAGCTTCCATATCCTTGGTGCTATTCATACCATCAATAGCACCTTGCTTTAACTCTCTCAAAGCAGTGCTTTCATCTAAATCCTTTTCAAGAGCTAATTTAAAACGATTGACGGCTGGATAAAGTGAATCAATCATTGTTTTAAATCCTGGTTTTGCATTTCCACGCTTCATGATAGCATTCAATTCTTCTTCCAAAACATCACATAGCAGCTTTATATCTAAATATTCTCTATCTCCAATTATTTTTGAAGCATTTATATATGCACTCCCATACAATACGCCTGAAGATCCTCCTACAGTAGACATAATAAGCATCCCTATTTTCTTAAACATATCACTTAATTTCATGGCGGAAAGTTCTTCTTTACTTTCCACTAGTTTTTGAAAACCCATGTTCATATTTGCCCAATGATCACCATCACCAGTTATAGAATCAAGCTCAGTTACGTAGTCTTTATTTTCTTCAATTTTTTTAGTAACTAGCTCAATATACTCAATATAATCCTTTGAAGTCATTCTTATTTCCATTATATCACCAAACCTTCAATGCTGGTGTATTACATGGCACATCCAGCAATTTTTTTAGTTCATCATCAAGTTTTAATAACGTTACAGAACAACCTGCCATTTCAAGGGAAGTCATATAATTACCTACAAAGCTTTTATAAACACTAATATTTTTTTCTGATAGAACTTTTTGAACTTCATTATTTAAAATGAATAATTCCATCAATGGAGTGGCCCCTAAACCATTAATCATCAAGGCAACTTCACTGTTAGCAAAATCAAAGTCTTCAAGAATTTTACCACATAAAATATTTGCAAGTTCTTCTGCAGTCTTTATATTAGTTCTTTCAACTCCTGGTTCACCATGTATACCCATACCAATTTCAATTTCATTTTCATCTAATGCAAATCCAGGCTTCCCAACCCCCGGCAGTACACAAGGTGCCATAGCCATACCCATACTTCTAACATTAGCAATAGTCTTTTCAGCAACTCGCTTAACTTCATCTAACTCTGCATCTTCTACAGCTTTGGCTCCAGCTATCTTGTGTACAAAAACCGTACCTGCTATGCCTCGGCGACCAGTTGAATGTGTGCTATCCTCTACAGCAACATCGTCCTTAACCACAACTGACTCTACTCTAATATCTTCCATTTCAGCCAATTCTTTTGCCATATCAAAATTCATAATATCACCAGAATAGTTTTTGATTATCAAAAGTACTCCCTTACCGGTATTAGCTTCTTGAATTCCCTTCAATACCCTATCTGGTGAAGGTGAAGCAAATACATTTCCAGCAACAGCCGCATCTAACATTCCTTTCCCAACATATCCAGCATGGGCTGGTTCGTGTCCACTACCTCCACCAGAAACAAGTCCCACTTTATTTTCTTTTTCCTTTTTTGCAACAACCTCAGCACCATCAAAATATACAAGCTGAGGATTAGCTTTTACAAATCCCTGAAGCATTTCAGTCACTACATTATTAGGTTCATTTATTATTTTTTTCATAATTCACCACCTACAAAGTATTTTTTTGTAATAACCAATTCACATAAATGAGCTCCTTCATCTTTTAAGTAGCCAAGTTTTTTACCTTTATCAACACCAAATTCTGTAATAGCTTTTTCAGCTATATTATTAAATTCCTTGGGATTATATTTTCAAAGTAAATAAAACCATTTACCCTATTTTCAATAGAACTTCTAAAGGCATCTGTTAATTCCTTTTGTGAATAAGTTCTCTCAGTCATAGTATAAATCCTTCTGATTTTCTAAAAAAATTATTAAATATTACCTAGATAGGCCTTTTTAACCATTTCATTACAACATAAAATTTTTGCATCATCCGACATAGTAACTTTGCCAGTTTCTAAAACATATCCTCTATGGGCTATTGACAATGCCATATTTGCATTTTGCTCTACTAGTAGAACTGTAGTCCCCTGTTTATTTATAGAAACTATAAGGTCAAAGATTAACAAAACTAAATTTGGAGCAAGACCTAAAGATGGTTCATCTAATAACAGTAGCTGTGGTTCAGACATCAACGCCCTACCTATTGCCAGCATTTGTTGTTCTCCTCCTGATAGAGTTCCTGCTAATTGTTTTTTTCTTTCAAAAAGTCGAGGAAACAATTCATAAACCCTATCATATGTCTCATTTATAGTTTTTTTATCATTCCTTGTAAAAGCACCAAGCTTTAGATTTTCCTCAACTGTTAAAGCAGGAAAAACCTCTCGTCCTTCCGGGGATAAGCTTATACCTTTTTTTACAATTTGAGAAGGCGGTGTTTTAGTTATGTTTTCTTCTTTAAACCAAACCTCACCAGAAGTGGCCTTCAAAAGTCCTGTTATCGTCCCTAATGTTGTGCTTTTCCCTGCTCCATTGCTCCCAATTAAAGTTACAATCTCCCCCTGCTTTACTTCTAGGTTTACTCCTTTTAACGCATGAATATTTCCATAGTATGTGTTTAGATTTTTGACTACAAGCACAGTTATTCACTCCTTCCAAGATATGCCTCAATAACTCGTTTGTTATTTGCGATTTCCGCTGGCAACCCTTCAGCAATTTTCTTACCGTAGTCTATAACATATATCCTGTCAGAAATATTCATAACTACGCTCATATCATGTTCAATCATTATAATTGTATAGCCTTTGTCTCTTAGCTTTTTAATAAAGTTCAATAAATTATCAGATTCTCTTTCATTCATTCCCGCAGCTGGCTCATCCAGAAGGATAATTTTAGCATCAGTGGAAATGGCACGTGCAATTTCTAGTCTTCTTTGATCCCCATAGGGTAAATTAACAGCATAATTATGCATTTTATCCTTAAGACCTATTGAATCAAGTATTTCAATTGCTTTTTCATGCTTCTCTACTTCTTTGCCACGAAATTTTTTTGTTCTAAAAAGTATATCTAGGAAATTATAATTAGTATTTATATGCATTCCAACCAAAACATTCTCAATAACTCTCATATCACTAAATAGCCTTATATTTTGAAAAGTTCTTGCTATTCCAGCTTTAACAATTTCTTGTGGAGGTTGATTTTGTATGGGGTTTCCGTCAAATACAATTTCTCCATCAGTTACTGTATAAACACCAGTTAGCATGTTAAAAAGAGTTGTTTTACCAGCACCATTAGGTCCAATAATGCTTATGATTTCACCTTGATTAACTTCAAAGGAAACCCCATCAACTGCAACAAGTCCTCCAAAGTGCTTTGATAGACCTTTTACTTCTAGGAGAGCCATATCACACCATCTCCTTTTCTATATTAACAACATCATTGACAGCATTGATTGATTCTTTACTAAAATCATTATTAACGCCTTTAGGTAATCTATATTCAGTCTTTTTCTGTCCCCCTAGGATACCTTGTGGGCGATATCTCATCATAACAACTAAAACTGCACCATAAACAATAAATCTGTATTCCTGTAAAAATCTTAAAACCTCAGGAAAAGAGACCAATATAGCTGAGCCTAAGAACATTCCGTTAATGGTTCCCATACCACCTAAGATAACAATACTTAATATCATAATGGATGTATCAAATACAAAGGTATTTGGATCAATAAACCTTATCATATGTGCATAAAATGCACCAGCAAGACCTGAAAAGAAAGCAGCTACTACAAAAGCAATTACTTTATAAAAAGTAGTCTTTATACCCATCATAGTTGCAGCCATTTCATCTTCTCTTATAGCCACTAAAGCTCTTCCCATTTTTGATCTTACAATAGCCAGCATAACCAAAGTAGTTAATACCAGTAAAGCTAACATTAAATAATATAAACCATTATTATAGAGGGTTAAATCTACACCAAAGAATGAAGGCTTTGGAATTCTACTTACCCCCAAAGGCCCATTTGTAACACTTTCCCAGTTTAAGAGAATCATTCTTACGACCTCACAAAATCCAAGGGTAGTTATTGCTAGATATGTGCCTGAAAGTCGTAAGGTAGGTAATCCTAGTAACAATCCACATACTGCTGCAACAATTGCTGCAATAGGAGCCGTGATGAAAAAATTCAGACCATAATTTACACTCAATAAGGCTGATACATATGCACCTATGGCATAAAATGCTGCATGTCCTAAAGAAACCTGTCCTGTATACCCGGTAACTAGCCCTAGTGACAGTGACAAAATTGTATAAACTCCTATCATTATTATAATTCTTAGGATATATTGGGATGGTACAATATAAGGCATACCTAAAAATATTAGAGCTATAATAGGATAAGCTATTTTCTTATTTTTACTGATGTAATCTCTTATTAGTTTTATCATCTGAGATAAACTTTCCTTTTTTAAACTTATCTTTTTCATAGTCTTATACCTTCTTTATTCCTTTCTTGCCAAATAAGCCGGCAGGTTTTATAAGTAATACGATAATAAGAATTAAAAATGCTATAGCATCTCTATATGTTCCTCCAAGATAAGTAGCAGCGAAACTTTCTGAAACACCTACTACCAGACCTCCAAATATAGCTCCATGTAGTATACCAATCCCACCTAATACAGCGGCAGAAAATGCTTTAAGCCCAGCTAAAAAGCCCATGTTGGCATATACAACCTGATAATATCCACTGATCAATGTTCCAGCAATAGCTGCTGAAGCACCTCCTAGAAAAAATGTAAATGTTATAACCCGATTTACATCTATACCCATTAGATGGGCAGCTTTTTGATTTTGCTCTACTGCTCTCATAGCAAGCCCTATCTTAGTTCCTTTAATGATAAAGGTTAATACTAAAAGTAATACCAAAGATACTCCAAATATAAATATTTGAGTTGTGCTAAAACCTACTCCTCCTATATATACTGTCCCGTAATCGAAGATTTTTGGAAAAAACTTAGTTTGAGTACCAAATGCAATCATGAGGAAGTTCTGAATAATATAGGAAATTCCAATTGTTGTAATTAGGGCTGCTATACCCTTTGATTTTTTTGCACGTAATGGAGCTAATGCAAGTTTATCAATTACCACTCCAAGAACTCCTGTTAAAATAATACTAAGAATTAAAGCTGGAAAAATACCAAATTTTATTGAAACAAAAATCATTGCCATATGCGCACCGAATGCGTATACTGCACCATGGGAAAAATTTACAAGTCTCAAAATACCAAACACAAGAGAATATCCCACAGCAATTAGTGCATATACCATTCCTAAGGTTAAACCATTGGTTAATTGCTGTATTATCACATCTACACCCCTTTAAAATTGCATAATTATAATTTCTTAAAATAATATAATAAATATTCTATGATTTAGTTGTTATAAAGCAATATATAGTAGTAAGTTTATCAAATTACAATTATACAATTTATTATCTTAATAGAGATTTTAGTATGTTTTATAAATAAAATCATAAAATATATTTAGGATAATGGGGAGATATAAAGGTATAATCCTTTAGTCTCCCATTTTAATAATTATTTTACCTCTACGAACTTTCCATTTTCTACCTTAACATTAGTAAACACTTTTATAGCATCACCATTCTCATCAAACTTAGTTTCTCCAGTGACACCTGGATATGTCATTTTATATAATTCATCCTTTACAGCTGCTCTATCTACTTTATTTGCAGTTTCAATTGCTGCTAATAAAATACCTGTACTATCATAGGCTTGGGCCGTTAAACTACTTGGGATTGAACCATATTTTTCTTCATAAATCTTCACAAAGGAACTAACTGCTTCATCTTCACTGCCGTGAAAGAATATAGTTGGGAAATGAATATTTTCAGCATTTTCTTTAGCAAGGTTTATGAGCTGTTGACTATACGCATTAGAGAATCCAACAAGCTCTATATCTGGATTTACAGCTTTATACTGACTTGCAAATGGAGCAAGAATATTATACATAGCAGCAACGATAACAACCTCTGCTCCTGCATCCTTAAGTTTAGAAACATTAGGACTAAAATCTATGGTTCCATCAACAACCTCTTGATGGTCTACAACTGTACCACCAGCTTCTTCAACAAGCTCCTTAGTAATTGCAGCAGTATTAGTACCCCAGTCAGTTTTCACTGAAAGAATACCTACTTTCTTTTTACCAATAGTTTTTGTAGCTAAGTCAACAGCAACACCAGATTCAACATCTATAACCGTATTATTTCTAAAAATAAAATCTCCTTCTTTAGTATAATCGGGATGAGATGCTGAAGGAGAAACCTCAACAATTCCTACCTCTTGATAAGTTGGAGATGCTGCCATACATACACCACTGGCAAAATGTCCAACAACGCCTACTATGTCCTTATCTGAAGCAATTTTTTCGGCTATTGAAGCAGCTTCTTCCCCACTGTTTTTATCATCGAAGGCCACAACTTCAATCTTCTTTCCAATCACTCCACCATCTTCATTCCACTGCTCAACCATAAGTTCAACAGCATTTTTAAAGCCTGTACCATATTCGGCAAAGTCACCAGTTAATGGGCCTACAACAGCAATTTTAACCACTTCTGAATCTTTACTGCTTCCTGACTTTTGACCACAACCTGTAAACGTTGTCATTATTAACATAATAACGATTAAAATGCTAATAGTTCTCTTCATAATTATTTCCCCCTATATTTTTTTGGCTTTACTTATTATTAAGAAATCTAATATTGCACGTCTTACAACCCTCAGCAATTGTATCTGTAAGTTCAAATTCAAAGCCCATAGCCTCTGCAATACCTCTATCACCCTCCATAGCAATATCACATAGCAAACTGATTTTTTCTTGATCAATGCCAAGCTTTAACCACGCTTGTACTAAAGCACAGTAATGGAACTCTACATATAGTTCTTTTTCCTCTAATGTTTTTAAATCCATCTCAAAAATTTTCAAAGTATCTTCCATTAAAAATCCTTGTTTAAAATCCCTTATATCTTCTGGTTTTTCACATTTTTCCTTTAATTTCGCTCCATGAATTAAACCAGTTTTTCTAATTGCTGCCCTCGTTATTTTTTCTGCATCACAGCCCGCTTCTTCCATTTCAAGAAACATTAAAGCCATCCATGTTGCTCTGTGTTCAATTGCTGCCCTAATTGCATTGATTTTTTCATTGTCTAATAGATTTGCTTCGTTGTTGATCTTCTTCATTTTAATTCCTCCCACATATTTTTTAGTTTTAATTTTTATATATCGCTAAATTCTACCTGTTGTTTACAATAACAAGGCAGGCATTAAGCACTATTTGTTTAACATAATTTTCAATACTTCAATATCAGTTTCTTTCATTCCATTACGACCAAGTCTTCCCACTGCTGAAATGGTATCTTCCACTGTTTCTTTTACTATTCCAGAATCTACATCGAAGGCAATATTACTCATTGCCAAGAAATGTGCCATGATAGCAGCATCAAGACTGGATGCAATTTTTGCAGCACATGAAGCTTTGGCTCCATCACATACAATCCCGGAAACATTTGCTAAAGTATTAGTTATCGTTTTCTCAATCTGGTCTAAAGTACCGTCTTCAAGATACGTAATTCCTGTGCCACTACCACAAGCTGCACTTACAGCTCCACAATATGCTGACAATCTACCAATTCCAGTTTTCTGGTGAATTGATATCAAATTTGCTAAGACTAATGCACGATACATCTTTTCCTTTTGAATTCCTTTTTCCTGGGCGTAAATAATAATTGGAAGAGAGGTTGTCATACCTTGGTTTCCGCTTCCCGAGTTAGTAACTACCGGCATACTACACCCACTCATTCTTGCATCAGATCCAGCTGACGTATAAGCTTTTACTTTAGTAAATACATCATCTCCGTAAAACTTTAAAAGAATCTTTCCTATATTGGCACCATAATTACTATTTAGTCCTTCCATTGCTATATTAAGGTTGTACTCTATCTGCCTATCTAAAAGCTCTTGTATATCATCAATGTCTACAGTGTTTGCAAATTCATATATATCTTTTACATTTAAAACACTTCTATCGGACAATGGTGCATTAAAATCATCACGTTCATATTCCTTTTCAAATATAACCTGACCATCCTTCTCAATTTTTGAAATATTTGTGTGGGTATGAATGATTTCAACTATTGCCTCATGCTCTTCATTTATAGCTTTTACTATAATATGTAGATTGGCATCGTTTTCAATTATCTCAACATCACACATATTATCATCCATTAATTCTTTTACTTTATCAATATCTAACGGTCTAAGAGCTTCCAACACCTGCATCTCCCTTGATGCATCACCGCTTACTACTCCCGCTAAAGCTGCAGCCTTAATTCCTTTTAAATTCCCTGTATTAGGCACTACAACAGACTTTGCATTTTTTATTATGTTTCCGCTACACTTCACTACTATTTTTTCTGGAAAATCCCCAAGCACCTCACATGCTTTTGCAGAAGCGTATGCAATTGCAATAGGCTCAGTGCACCCAGTTGCTGGTAAAAGTTCTTCTTTCAGAATACTAATGTACATTTTGTATTTATCTCTATCTATGCTCACACTCCACTCCTCCATTTTGTCTCATTTTGATAAATTTAATTAAATTTTGTATCATTTTCATAAAATTCGATATCTTTCGTATCATTATATCACAGAATTAGACAAAATAATATAATTTTTTGAATCTTTTTATTCTTTTTTATTTAAAAAAGATTCAGCTTAAGAAAAATTGCATTTTAAAAAATCAAGCCACTTGAAGCTTTAAAGCTTCAAGTGGCTTGATTTAAACATTTACTAAATTAAAATAATATTTAAATTAATAAATTACATAATTATTTTTTGTATATATTATGCAATTACCTCAAATTATTTATTATTATCTATAACAATAACTTTTTTAGTTAAATTTGTAAGGGCTATATATAATTCTAAATACTCAATTATATCTTGATATTAAGACCCATAAGTTTTGAAAAATCAACCGCCTGGATAGGAGAAACTACAGCACCATATAGCTCTTCTATTCCAACTGCCATTCCATCTGTTTCACATTCGCTTAAATCAATATCCTTTAATTTTGTTCCTGACATTTGAGCCTGTCTCAAATTTGAATTTGTAAAATCGACCTTATTAAATTTACAATGATAGAAATTAGAATTATTTAGTAAACAGTCTTCAAACCTAACTTTTTTAATATCTGAAAAGGAAAAAGTAGAATAACGACCGTTACAGTTATCAAATATAACATTTTGCAAATACGCCTCACTCAAGTTAGCACCTAAAATCTTGCAGTTTATCATCTTAGTTCTATGTATAATAGCTCCATAAAAGTCTACATTAGATAAATCACAATCTTCAAAAATAACATCTGTTAAATCAATAAATCTAAGGGATACTTCTTTAAAAATAACATTTCTAAATATTACTTGCTTAAAAGTCACATGTTCAGCAGTTTCATTTTCAATAGAACAATCATAGACAATTTTCTCATATAATGAATCTTCCTCTTCTATATTATCTAAAGATTGAATTTCCCCTAATTGGGTAGATATTTTAGGAGATAATATTCTAAAGTTATTTTTTCTATTTTCCACTACGCATTCCTCCAAGTTTTAAATCATTTTATATAATTGAGCAAACTATATAATTACCTTCTGCAAAAACCATCTACTATATATAGCCTTAAAATCTTCAAAATCATAACATATATATTATACAATTTCCTCAATTCATTAATATTTTTAATGTCTATAATAATTGTTCTTTATTATTCTTTATATTTCCTTTATTAATTAAGAAAATTTCATAATTATCTCCTTTAAAAACCCCAGTATAAGACTAGCACAATAAGTTAAATTATTTGTCTTCATATTTTCTTCACAAGTTTATTTTATAATATATCTATAGAAATTCAAATAAGGTTTTTACAGATATAGTGAAACAAACTCTAAAACTTAGGAGGTGTTTAATTTGTGTGGATTTTGGGGATTAAACTATGGAGGTAGTAGTTGGATATGGATGTTTGGTTTTAGTTTGCTTAGATGGGCCCTGTTTATAGGTGCTGTAGTATGGATTGTAAAAACAATTACAAAAAATTCTAATAGAAGTTATTTTTCTTCAAATAAAGCAGTAGATTTATTACACGAAAGATATGTGAATGGTGAAATTACTGAAGAAGAGTATCTTCATAAGAAAAAAATATTAAATGATTAAAAGTCCAGTAATTTTGAACTGGACTTTCTTATTTCTCATTAAATTTTATAGTATATTTGGATCTCCTATCTTAACTATTTTTCCTTCTTTTAAAATTATTACTTTATCAGCAATAGCCTTTGAATCTTCTTTATCATGGGTAACAAAAATAGAAGTTATACCTGATTTTTTAATTATTTTCTTTAGCTCTCCTCGAATCTTAACTTGAAGATCAGCATCTAAATTGCTAAATGGTTCATCTAAAAGTAATAAAGATGGTCTGGGAGCTAGTGATCTGGCTAGTGCCACTCTTTGTTGCTGTCCACCACTTAATTCATAAGGATATCTTTCTTCAAATCCTTTTAAATTAACTAACTCTAATACTTCATCTACCCTTCTATCTTTTTCTTTTTTACTCATACTCTTAAGTCCAAACTTAATGTTTTGCCTAACAGTCATATGTGGAAATAATGCATAGTCTTGAAATACCATCCCAACTCCTCTTTTTTCAGGAAGAATTAATTCTTTATCATCTACTATTACTTTGTTGTCTATTTTGATAGTACCACTGTTTGGAGTTTCCAAACCTGAAATCAGTCTCAAAATAGTACTTTTACCGCTTCCACTTTCGCCTAAAATAGAAACAATCTCACCTTTCTCTATATTAATAGTAAAGTTTTTCAATGTTCCTTCTTTAGCATTCTTATATTTAAAGCTCAATCCTTTTATCTCAACATACATTAGTTCGCCTCCTTTTCTGAAGCTTTATAAAATATATAAATAGAAATGATACTTATAATTATAATAATTAGTGATGAAACTGATGCTTCATGAATCATTTCGTCATTAGCATACTCAAAGGATTTAGTTGCTAATGTATTAAAATTAAAGGGTCTTAAAATCAGAGTCAATGGCAGTTCCTTTAAAATATCAACAAATACTAAAAGAAATCCACTTAAAATTCCTGGTTTTACCATTTTGAAATCCACTTTTAAAAAGGTTTCAGTCATACTCATTCCTAGTGTTCTAGAAGCCTCTGAAAATTTCTTTCCAACCTTTTCAAAACCAGCTTCTATTGAATTGAATCCTATTGCTAAAAATCTTATAACATAAGCAAAAATAAGCATCACTATACTAGTGCTTAAAATAAGCTTACCTGAGTTTTCGTCTAATAGCCTATATATCCAAAATAGCTTTTTATCCAATGCTATGAAAAATACTATAACAGCTATAGCTATTACAGCACCAGGTATAGAATATCCAACAGTGGTAGTTTTTGTGTAAATTTTAGATATAAATCCATCATTTAATCTACAATAATTTGCAATTATAGTTCCTATTATAGTAATTAATCCAGCAGATATTATTGCTATAGATAATGAACTAAATGTAAAGCTCCAAAACTGTATATCTAATATTTTTTCATAAGTCATAACGCTCCAATGGGCTAACTGTAATGTAGGTATTAGAAAACCTAAACTAAAAACTGTAAAGCAAAACATAAATGCTAAAGCACCTTTTCCACCATTTAATCTTTGTCTTTGAATTGGTCTGAATTTTGTATTTGTAAAGCTAAATTTCTTTCTTCCTCTTAATATTTTTTCTGCCATAAGAATAGCAAAAACTATAAATAATAAAATAGCTGATAATCTAATTGCGGAATCTATATCTCCCATTCCGAACCATGTCTTAAATATCGCTGTACTAAAGGTAGGTATCCCAAAATACTTTACAACTCCATAATCATTTAGCACCTCTAATATTACCAAGCTAACACCACCAATAATTGGAACCCTAGATATAGGAAGTACAACATGTATAAATATTTCAAGTTGATTTCTTCCTAAAAGTCTGGCATTCTCTACTAAAGCTGCTGATTGTTTTTCTAGAAAGGATTTCGTAATAATGTATACATATGGGAATAGAAACATTGTAAATATGAATATGCTACCTTGTATTGACATAATATCTAAATATTTTTGATTCACACTAATATTAAAATAGTTTCTCAAAGTTGTTTGTACAACTCCTGTATAATCTAAAATACCATTATAAGTATATGCAGCTATGTAGGGCGGGATTGCTAATGGTAATATAAGAGCCCATTTAAAGAATTTTCTTGCTGGAAAATTATAGGCTAATATTATCCATGACAAACCTATACCAATAATGGTAGTAAATACCCCAGTGAATACTACTAATATCATAGAGTTTATTATATAGTCCTTTAAAAGATATGTTTTTATATGAGTCCAGTTTTCATTAGGTTTATTCAATAAATTAATAAGTATATTCACATTAGGAAGTATAATTAAACATATAAATATAAAGCTTAAAATCGACCAAATATTAATATTATGCTTTATATCTCTTTTTTTCATCAAATTCTTACACCTCATTTGCTTAAAAGCAGCCTCTAAGGGCTGCTTTTTAATTACTTCCAACCAACTTCATTAAATATTTCTACTGCTCTTTTATTAAACTCACCTAACTTAGATAAGTTAATTTCTTGGGTCTTAAACTCTCCCCAAGATTTAAGGAGCTTGGATGGCTCAACATTTGGATTTGCAGGATATTCATAGTTAGCCTCTGCAAATTGTCTTTGTGCTTTTTCACTTGATAAGAATTCCATTAACTCAACTGCATTTTCACTGTTTTTAGAGTATCTTGTAAGTCCTATACCACTTACATTTATATGAGTTCCAGTTGTTTCTTGATTTGGAAAGAATACGCCTACACTCTTAGCAACCTTTACTTCCTCTAGGTCTGATGAATTAAGCATTTTTCCTATATAATATGTGTTCATTATTGCTAAGTCACCTTCACCAGCAACAACAGCCTTAGCCTGAGCTCTATCGTTGCCCTCTGGATCTCTTGCCATATTTTTCACTATTCCTTTAGCCCACTGTTTAGCTTTATCTTCTCCATCTATTGCTATCATCGATGCTAGCAAAGATTGATTATATATATTAGATGATGCTCGAACTAAAATTTTTCCCTTCCATTTATCACTTGCTAAGTCTTCATAAGTCGAAAGTTCTGAAGGATTAACCCTATCCTTTAAATATACAACAACTCTTCCTCTTACAGTAAGTCCAAACCATTGATTATCTTTATCTCTTAAATTTTCAGGGATATTCTTTACTAAAGTATCATTTTCTATAGACTTCAATAATTCTTTTTCTTTTGCTCTAAATAATCTACCTGCATCAGCAGTAATTAAAAGATCAGCCTCCGTATCTTCTCCTTCTCTTAAAAGTCTTTCAATTAACTCATCTGATTTACCCTTAACTACATTAACCTTTATTCCAGTTTCCTCTGTAAACATCTTATATAGTTCTTCATCAGTGTCATAGTGTCTATCTGTGTAAAGATTTACAACCTGTGCCTTATTCTCCACCTGGTTATCTGAAGAATTCTCTACTTTTTCTTGTGGAGCTTGTAATTCTTCTTTTGACTGACATCCTGCAAAAGCTAATAGTGATGCTACCAATACTAGTCCTAAAGCTATTTTCATAAATCTACCTTTCATATTATGTATCCTCCTTCGATGATATTAGTTATCAATTTATGCACCCAGTATATTGATAACGATTTTCACTATCATCAGTATATTTGATAACAATTTTCATGTCAACAGACAATATTTACCGTTTTCTTCTGCAAATAACTAAAACAAAAGTCCAGTAAATAAATCTGGACTTTTGTAAACAAATCAGCTATTTTATATTTATGACATCTTTCAAGAACCATCGAATATTTTATACGCATAAATTAAGTTTTCCTACGTCAAATCTATATTTTCAATCTAATTTTTTGCTCTAAAAATTATTGTCTACAAAAGCTAGAGGCTACCCTCTAGCTTTTACTATTGATTGCACATATCTTATGAGATTTTCTTCATTGCCTTCATTAATTTTCCTAATAATTTCACTTCCAATAATAACACCATCTGCTCCATTATTCAATACTGTTTCTACTTGCTCATCACTGTATATTCCAAATCCAATTTGTATTGGAATAAATGAAAGTTCTCTTATCTTCTTCATTGTAGATAAATATTTGTCTGGAAGTTCTCCCTTACCTCCAGTAGTTCCAAGACCTGTTACCACATAGGCAAAACCTTGATTATTAGAAATTCTACTGCTGATTGTTTTTTCATCCATTTCTTCATTATATATTTGAATTAGATTCACATTATTATTTTTTCTTGTCAAATACTCATCAGGACAAAGAATTGCATCGTAATACTCTCCTTTAGAAATAAGATCGTATTCCTTTATTCCCTGATTATATGTCATAATAACCAAGGGTAAGCTAGGATATTTTTCTTTTATTTCCTTTAATAATTCAAGCAATATTTCTTCACTAAATCCATTTTCTAAAACCTTATTATGAGCATAGCTTATAGTTTTTCCATCTAAATGAGGATTTTTTACTGGTATGCCCAATTCTAAAATATCCATTCCATTCTTAACTAAAATATCTAAGCTTCTAAAAAAACCTTTCCTATCTGGATAGTCTGCCATAAGATAGAAGGTTATACATTTATTTTTCTCACTAAATATATTATTTATCTTATCCATTTATATCACTCCCAATATCCATCCAATTATAGGACCGAAAAATGCATAATCGGTTTCGCAAAGCACCCTCATAACTGGTTCAAATCCTCCTATATATGGAATAAGAAGGGCTTGCCCAAATATCAAAATCAAACCATTTATAAAGGAGCCTGCAATAGCACCTCTACGTCCACCAGTTGAATTACCAAAAATAGCAGTTACAGCTCCAGTAAAGAATGTAGGTATTAATGCTGGGAATACTAATATTGGATATTTTAATGCTCCTAAAATCAACATTCCAATCAAGCTTGCAATTAAACTTGTAATAAAGCCTACAATTACAGATGTTGGATGGGAAGGAAATAATAATGGAATATCTAATCCAGGAACTGCATTAGGCACAACTTTATCAGAAATACCATGGAAGGCCGGTACAATTTCTGACATCATCATACGTACCCCGGTGATTATAACCGTTATCCATAACCCAAAGGTTAAACCATTCAGTATTGAAAATGTAACTATATCCTTTCCCCCACTAACTTTTTCTGCTACAAATCCAGGACCTGCAAATAAAGCAATAATAAAGAATATTAATGTCATTACTACACTTAATGCAATCGTTGTTTCCCTCAAAAACTCTAATTGTTTAGGTAATTTTATATCTTCAAGACTTTTTTCTTTATTTCCTACTAGCTTTCCTACTTTAGCAGATATCCAGCAACCTATTGAGCTTGAATGCCCTAGGGTAAATCCTTCTCCTCCAGGAACTTCCTTCATAAGGGGTGCTATATATGCACAAGTAAAGGTTAGATATACACCTAAGAGAATTGATCCTATTATAGTTACCCATAGTGGTGATAAATTTGTACCCACAGTTAATAATGCTGCTATTAGTCCCGCATAAAAGAAAGATACATGGGCAGATAGATGAATATATTTAAATTTCGTAACTCTAGCCAATAATACATTGACTAAAAAACCTAATGCAAATATCAATGTTGCCGATGCTCCAAACACAGCCATACTTGCACCAATAGCTCCTCCTATGTCTGCCATCTGGGTTTCCATACCAAAGATTTTTTGAAGCATAGGCTGTATGGGCAACAATGTCATACCCATACTTTGAGCGCCTGTTGTAATCAATAAGAAACCAACCATTGTTTTAACTGTACCTGCTATAATCTCATTGAATTTCTTTTTCTGAACCACTAATCCCAAAAGTGCGACAATACCTATCAAAAAAGCTGGTTCACTTAACACATTTGATATAAGATACATTATGATATCTTTCACGTCAATGCCCTCCTCTATTCACAAACTACTTTTCCAATTTTCCTATAACTTCCATGAGTTGACTTTTAAGATATTCTTTATCAGTAAGGTTATCAATTTTAATAATTTGAGCTTCACTATTTCTTAAGACATTGGCAAAATCAGAAGTAGTTATTATGATATCAGCACCCTTTGGATCAATAGATCCTATATCAGTTGCATCAACCCTGGCTTCAATATTTTCCTTTGAAAGAATCTGTTGTGTAAAAACCTTAAGCATCATGCTGCTTCCAACTCCAGCTCCACAAACCGTATATATTTTTAACATAATTTCTCCTCCTCTCTATTGTGAAATACATTTATATACTTCTTGGGGAGATTTGCTACTAAAAATATTATCTAAAGTATCAGAATCTCCAAGTACTTCCATAAGTTTTGCTAATGCTTCAATATGGGCTTCGTTATCTACTGCCGCCAATGCTATTACCAGTTTTACAGGATCATTCTTCTCATGGCCAAAATTTATGCCTTTATCTAAGGTTATAATAGATATTGCACTTTTCTTTGTTCCATCCTCAGGTCTTGCATGGGGCATGGCAATTTGTGGTGCAATAACTATATAAGGCCCAAGCTCCTTTACTTTATTAACCATTGCATTAATATACCTTTCCTCTATTGCATTAGATTTTAATAATAAGCTACCGGCATAATGTACAGCCTCTTGCCAAGTGTCTACCTTTACATTAACAGCTATTGTATCAGGTGTTACGAATTCATCTATCATTGAGTCCCCTCCTTCTCTTTAAGCAAATCAAATATTGTTTTTGGGTCTTTAGCTAACTTTATTTTTTCTATATTCTCCTTAACTGATAAAATATCTAATAAATGGGTTAAGGTTTCTATATGAGCATAATTATCTTTTGCTGCTAAAAAAATTACTGTGTGTACAGGATCATTGGTAGTATGGTTAAATTTAACTGGTTTATCAAGGGTCATTATAGATACTCCTGTTTTATATACACCATCCTTTACTCCAGCATGGGGCATAGCTATTCCTGGTGCTATAACCATATATGGTCCATATTTTTCTATTTTCTTGAATATATTCTCTATATATCTAGGCGCTATATACCCTTTTTCTAAAAGTGGCGCCGCTGACTTATATATTGCGTCTTCCCAGGTTTTACATTTTACTTTCATTTGAATATTATCTTTAGATAAAATATTATTGATAAATATCAATCGATTCTGTGGCCTATAGAGTTTGTTAATATTATTTAGTAGTGATGTAATATCAGTTTGAAGCCCCTCTAAATTTTCAATCTTACAGTGCTTAGAAATTACATCTATCATATCCATAACAAAGGTAGATTTATCATAATGAATGTTATTATAATTACCTTTATACATTAAATAACTGGATAAAATTTCAATATCTCTTTGATTAATTAAGGGAGTTACAACTATTACTGGTTTTTTTGTCTCTTTAAGTGGAATTGTTGAAATTATCAAATCAACTTCACTAGAGTCCATATATCTCCCTACATCTTGGTAGGACACAGTATCGATTATGTTAAAAAATTTAAAATAAGATAATAGCTTAGCTCTTAACAACCTTGATGTACCAATACCACTGGCACATACCAACAATACATTTGTATATTTATGGACTTTAGAAGTTTGGGTTTCTATGGCAGCGCCAAAATGCATTGTTATATAGGCCACTTCATGCTCATTTACTTTAATATTAAATTCATATTCAAGTATTCTGCTAGCTTCATAGCAAGCTTTAAATACATCTTTATACTTGGTTCTTATCTCATTCAGCAATGGATTTTGCAAGGGTTTATTAAATTGCAGCCTGTGTATTGTAGGCATCAAATGAATATATAAGTCTCTTTTGAGAGAAGTAGAATTTGATATAAATATTTGTAATGATTCTTCAACCCTTTTAATCATTTGATCAATAATTACTAAAAGCTTTGTATTTTTTCTAAGATATTCCTCTTGATTATTTACTTTACTAAGCTTAGCTCCAGTTAAATGCAATGTTATATATCCAATTTCATCTAGAGGTACTTTTATTTTAAAAAATTCAGATATATTTTCTCCTATTATTTTAGCAATAGAGAATTCTTCTTTAGCCATAAGCCGATGTAATTGTTCCTTACTCATTTCAATATCTTTATGAAGAAAAATTCTTTCGATAGCTAAAGCTAAATGAGATAAAAGATTTGCAAACCCTTCATAGCTAAATTTTATTCCAAGATGATCTTGTGCATTTTCTATTTCATTTTTTATAAAATCAAAGTCTATTCTTGGAAACCACTCTTTTAAATTAAAAATATATCTGTCTATTGATTCCTCATTGTAATTTTTATTATTTGTTTTTGCCAATTCCTTTAACAGTATGGCAATAGCTTCTCTATGATTCTCCTCTGGACCATCAACATAGACTCCATATCCTTTTCTACGTACAAGGTTTAAATTGAAACCTTTGAGCCAAGAAGAAATTTCATCAAGATCATTTGAAATCGTCGTTTTGCTAACGAAGGTTTTCTCTGCAAGTTCCAATAAGTTTGTTGGTCCTTCCTCATTCAATATATGAAATAGTACAATTTCCCTTCTCTCCTTTGGCGAAAGCATATAGGTATAATAATTGGATTGATTTAACTTTTGAATAATATGATCTTTTTCATCATCTGAAAGATCAATGATAACACCTTTTCTAGGTATCCTAAGCAATTTAGAAAAATTATTATTAATAAGCCAGTTATCTATTTCTTTAAAATCATATCTAACAGTTCTTTTGCTTACCTTTACCTTCTGTGCAATCTGATCTATGGTTACAAAATCATCTTGCTGTAAAAGAAATTTTACAATATTAATTTTTCTGCTATCCAACATGCTATTCACCTCCTTGCCACATTAATGGTGCAAATATGATTATTTAACATCATCAATTGTTGTAATAGTTATACCATCTATTCATCTAGTTTTCAAGCCCTATTTCGTTCAAATTTCTTCAATAGAAATGTGGCAAAATATGATTTGTTTGGCTATTTATAAATAGAATATATCCTAGCCTTAGTTGTCTAAAGATTTTAAAGCAATACTATCAAAACATATTTTATTCTAAATAACTAAATTAAGGATAATATTGGCATATGCAATCTCCTCAATTATGTAATTTTTATATTTAACAAAAAAATCATAACCATCCATTTTACTGGATGGTTATGATTAACTATTATTTCTTCGCTATTATAAATCTGTTAAACTAGCAAAGGTATCTTCCTCTGTTACTGCTGCTTCTTGTTTTGAAGCATATGCAAGTGTGGCAATAACTTGCTCCGGTTCAGACAATATTTCTATATCTTTATTGTTATAAATATCTAAATCTGCAACGGTAATTGATTCCTTAGAATCTAAAACACATGCATCAACTTCTATATTATCTGGTAAATATTCAGGTAGTGTTTGTATTTCTATTTCTTTAAGCTGCTCTTGTACAACCATTGTATTACTTTCAACGGAACTCTTATTTGTCAGATGTATAGGAATTTTAACTCTTATTTTTTCTCCCTTGGTTAACTCTTGAAAATCTATGTGAATAATATTTCCCTTTACTGCATGATATTGAATGTTTTTCACAAGAGTTAAAATTCCTTCATTTCCAATATTTAATTCTACCTTTGATCCTACATTACAGTAATTAAAAGTCCTTTTCAAATCATTTTCTCTAATTTTTATGTTCTTATTTTCGATATTTCGTCCATACAATATACCTGGTACATAACCTTCTCTTCTCAATGCTTTCAAGCTTTTTTTCTTTGTACTATCTCTCATTTCTCCCATAAGTGCTAGTTTTGACAATTTTAATCCCCCTTAGTGATTTTATTTGTAGGTATAATTATATTAAATCAAATAATTCATAATTTTTCAAATTATTTTGTAAAACAATATTCAAATTTTTAATTTACTTCACTATATATATCGGTTATAACATTATTTATATACCCTTTTTTATCCTAATTAAATAAAAAATCCTTTACATCTCAAAATGTCTCTTTAAAATTACATTTTCTTTCTTTGAATATATAACCATAGATTTTCTCTCTTATTTAAGTTAAAATATAATGGGGATATATTATCCATAAAATAATCTCCCCTGTATATTTTATTGTATTCTACTCTAACTTAAGAAAATAAGAATGACTTAAAATTTTAAATTGATTGGAGGTTTTATATGGTCTTTATCAAAAAAAATAATTTATCTAAAGACAATGTTACATTTAATAAAAAATATATTATTTTAGGTATTTATGCCCTTTCTCTAATTATATTTGGCTTTTTGACCAACACCCCGAGTGAAATTTGTAGTGGTTTATACAGGATTCTTATTGAGCCTGATACTCTTATAACTGATTATATTGGAGTAGGCGGTATGGGAGCAGCCTTTATAAATTCCGGACTTTTAACCTTGGTTTTTCTCTTTCTATTATTTAAATTAAAATTAAATATTAATGGCGCTTCAATCGCTTCATTGTTCTTAATTGCTGGATTTGGACTTTTTGGTAAAAATTTGATGAATGTATGGTTCGTTATTTTTGGAGTATATTTATATGCAAGGGTTCAAAAAAATAAATTTTCTAAATACATTTATATTGCATTATTTGGTACAGCCATGGCTCCTATGGTTACTGAAATAATGTTTAGTACTTCCTTAAATAAAATAATAAGTATTCCCTTAGGTGCTTTTGTGGGAATAAGTATAGGATTTATTCTACCACCTCTTTCAACATATTTGTTAAGAGTACACCAGGGCTTTAATTTATATAACATAGGATTTACATCAGGAATAATCGGAACCGTATTTGTATCGATCTTTAAATCCTATGGCTTTTTACCAAATTCAAGATTTATATGGACAAGTGGTAATAATAAACTGTTGAGTATATATCTATTTTTAATGTTTTTGTCAATGATTATATTAGGATATTATTTAGATGATAAATCTTTTAGCAAAGTAAAAAATATGACAAAATATTCTGGTAGACTTGTAACGGATTTTGTTTTATTAGAAGGTTTTGCTCCATCACTTATTAATATGGGTATAAATGGCTTTATCTCAACATCTTACATTCTTCTAGTAAGAGGAGATTTAAATGGCCCTACAATCGGTGGAATATTTACAGTAGTAGGTTTTGGAGCCTTTGGAAAACATCTTAAAAATATCCTCCCAATCTTTTTAGGTATATTTTTAGGTTCTTTAACAAAGATATGGGCAATTAATGATCCCGCAATCTTACTAGCTGCATTATTTGGAACAGCTTTAGCTCCGATTGCAGGAGAATTTGGATGGATTTACGGTGTAATAGCTGCTTTTATACATTCTTCTGTTGTTCTTAATGTTGGTGTTTTACATGGAGGTCTTAATCTTTATAATAATGGATTTTCAGCAGGAATTGTTGCTGCGACTTTAGTACCAATAATTGAAGCTTTTAGAAAGGATGATTTCTAGTGAAGCATGTTAAAAAAAGGATTGCAAAAATAGTAGATGAATTAACTACCTATTTCTTTTCCATGGGAGCAACCGATATTAATATAAATCTGAAAGATGAAAAAGAGTTTTATAAAATATCCCTTAAATGCAATTATAAATATAAAGGTAAAGAAAAAATTGATAAATTGATTAAATCCTTAAAGTGTGAAAAACAAGAAGGAATGGAAGAGTATTTTTGGGAATTAGCAGGAGATTCTGATGTTGATACTGAACTTACTTTAGTAGGAATGATGACCGATGAAGCAGAAATTGATTATAATGGAAATGAAATAGAAGTAACTTTGATTAAATACAAAGATTAAGAGGCTGTCTCAAAAATGAGGCAGCCCTTTTCTAATATATTCTCAATATTTCATTTCAAATACTTTGAGAGAGCTTTTGCCAACTGATCTGGACAGGAAGTTCTATTTCTATTACATGGTATCCCCCGAAGAACTTCTATAGCTTTCTCAACCTCCATACCATCTATAAGCTTAGCTATTGCCTTAAGACTTCCATCACATCCACCTTCAAATCTAACGTCTTTAACTCTATTATTTTCAATATCAAAAATCACCCTTTTAGAACATACATTTCTCGGCATATTGTGAATCATTACAATCTCCCTTTCAAATTTTAATATAATAAAAGAACATTTCTATTATCAATATATTTAAAAGGGATAGATTTGTGCATTATACATATATATTATTGAACAAGGTCAAGTAGTTTTCCCGACTTTATTATTTCATAGGCTTTCTTTATATCCAAAGTTAGATTCCTATCTTTATCTAGGAAGGGAATTATTTCTCTAACTACATCATAAATGGCCTTAGTTCCATTTCCTAATTTTATACCTTTTCTTAGGTCAATGGCTTGAACGGCATGAAGCATTTCTATACCCAATATGTATCTTAAATTATCTACAATTTGTCTGGTCTTTCTAACCACAAATGGAGAATTATTGGCATGATCTTCTATATTTCCTGCCACTGGAAAAAAATCAGCTGTGGCTGGATTTGATAAATGATTAATTTCTGTTGCCAAAGAAGTAAATGACTTTTGAATAGTTCCATATGCTATTGTATCACCTTCAGCTGGGGTAAGAAATCTTGAGAGTCCTGTAAAAGCAGGGTCGGCCAATTTTATAGTTCTATGGCAAGACATTTTTGATAGATGATTTAATCCACTGCCAAGCATTTCAAATCCCAATACCCATGTTGTAGGTTCAAAGTTACAGCTTGTAATCATTTTTCTTTCATCAACTAAAAGACATGGGTTATCTTCTGTAGTGTTTAAATGTATCATTAAATTTTCACATGTATATTCCAATGAATCCTTTACAGCTCCGTGCACAGCAGAAGCACATCTATAGCTAAGAGGGTCTTGAAGGGGTCTAGTAGTTGCAGGGTCCCAAAGATAACTTCCCTTTAAATAACTTCTTATCTTTTCGGCACAATAATTTTGTCCTTCAAACCTTCTCATTTTATTTATCTTCTCACCTATAGGTGCAACATTTCCTTTCAATCCTTCTAGCGACATTGAATAAATTATATTAGCAATATCAATTATATCACTTATCTCTTTTATGGCCAAAGCCCCGGGTCCAGCAGCCAGAGCATTTGAAGAAACTATAGCTAATCCATCTTTAGGCCCTAGTACAGCAGGCTCAAGGCCCACCTTATTTATAGCCTCTTTAGCTGACATACGCATGCCATTATAAAGCACTTCACCTTCTCCAATCATAGCCAAGCCCACATGAGAAAGATTAGCTATATCTGCTTCTCCAACTGAACCTCTTTCTGGTATTACCGGATGAATACCATGATTTAAAAATTCTTTATACATAAGGGCTAATTCTGGCTGAATACCAGCACATCCAACTAAAAATGTGTTAAGTCTTGCAAGCATTACTGCCCTAACGTCTTCTTCATTCATTTCAGGCCCCACAGCAACACAATGGGCATAAATTAGATTCTTATTATACTGCTGAAAAAAATCTTTAAAAACTGTTTTGTCTTTATTCCAACCAACTCCTCTATTTAAACCATAAACTGGAACTCCCTCCTCAGCCATCTCAAATACTACTTTTCTTGCTCTTTTTAAAAGCTCCATGGATTCCTTGCTAATTTCTACCTTTTCTCTATCTCTTACAACAGCAATAAAATCTTCTAATGTTAAGTCTTTACCATTTAAAATAACTGTTTTCCCTTCCATTTACATCCCCCCATTATTTTTCCTTAATAGCTTGAAGTACTTTTTCTGGTGTTGCAGGTAGTGAATTAATATTTATATCTAGAGTATTGTTAATAGCATTTATAATAGCCGCGGCTCCTGGTACAGCACATATTTCTCCTACACTTTTAGCTCCAAAGGGGCCATCTTTTTCACCTTTTTCTATTAGTAAAACTCTAACATCTGGCATATCTGGTGCATTAATAAGATGATATTTACTAAAGTTTTTAGTTTTAATACTTCCATCTTTATTTATTTCTATATCTTCGGTAAGTGCATATCCAATAGCCATTTGACAAGCACCCTGTATTTGCCCCTCTACAAACCCTTTATTTATAGCTCTTCCAATATCATGTACCGCTAACATATCTACAACTCTAACTAATCCCGTCATTTTATCTATCTCAACCTCTACAAAGTTAGCAGCATAAACACCTGGGTTTGACGGGGATTTATAAGTGTATGTAGTCATAATATCATCTTTAAATCTATTCTTTACTTCTATTACAATCTCTCCATAGGTCTTTTTTATATGACTTTTCTTTTTAGACCATATTATTCCATTTCTCATAACTATATCTTGTTTTGAACACTCAAATATTTTACAAGCATAATTAATCAATTTAACTTTTACCATTTCTGCCACCTTTTTAGCACAACCTCCACATACAAAAGTTACTCTACTTGCCTGTGTACCAGCTGAATCATAATGACTAAATAATGTATCTCCCTCAGGTACTAAAATTTTATACGGGCTTATATCCAGTACTTCAGCTATAATTTGCTGCATTGTCGTAACAGTTCCACAACCTAAATCATGTATAGCTGAATTTAGAAATACCCCATTATCCTCTGTAATTCTAATAGACATAGTTATAAAATCAGGTAAAGCACCGTAATATCCATTTCCATGGGTTGCGCAAGCCGTTCCTACCCCTCTTATATATCTCCCTGCATCCCTTGGTTTATTCCATCTATCTTTCCATTTAAAGTCCTCCATACCACTTTTAATACAATCAATGACCCTTGCATTTCCTAAATTAGGTCCTCCTAATGGATCATCATCATAGGGATGAACTAAGTTTCTAATTCTAAACTCGGCTGGATCCATATTAATTTTCCTAGCTGCATTATTTATATTTATTTCAGTAATGGTATGGATTTGAGGTGAACCATACCCTCTACATGCTCCTCCAATAGGTGTATTTGTATATACAGATGTTCCTGTATATCTTTGATTATCTATTCTGTATAATCGAAAGGCTTTCTTGGCCATAGCCATATTTACTGCTCTACCATTGGTAAAATAAGCTCCATTATCTACTAATACATTTATATCCCTTCCTATTATTTTCCCTTCACTGTTAATTGCAGTTCTTACCTTTCCAATAACTGCATTTCTTGTTCTAGTTCCAATAATTGATTGTGTTCTATCCATATGTAACTTAATGGGAGCACCAACTTCCTTTGAAAGAAAAGCGCATATGGGCTCCAATATGGGCTGACCTTTTCCTCCAAAGGAGCCACCCATAGGTACTTTTACAACTCTTATTTTATTTAGGGACATATTTAATGCTTCAGATACAATTAATCTAACTTGAAAAACTACTTGGCAGGGAGACCATATGGTTATTCCCCCTAAATAGTCAGGAGCTGCAAGACAAATATGGGTCTCCATTGCAGCATGATGTTGTTTCTGTGTAGATATTTCATCTTCTATTATATGGACTGCATTTTTAAAAACACCGTCTACATTTCCACATTCTACTTTTTTGGAAAATGTTATATTTCCATTGGAGTGAATATCTACTGAATCCTTTTTCAAAGCAATTCTGGGATCAAGAATAACGGGTAATTTTTTATATTCTACTTCAATAAGCTTAACTGCCTTTTCAGCAGTATATCTATCTTTGGCCACAACAGCTGCTATTCTATCTCCAACATATCTAACCCTTTTACTAAAAATTTTTTCGTCTAAAATGAGATCATCTTGACTTTCTATAAACTTATGGGAATTATATTTTCTATTAGGTGAGTTTTTATATGTAAATACCGCTTCTACTCCAGGAAGATCTTCAGCCTTTGAAGTATCTATATTTATAATTTCTCCATGGGCTATATCACTTAATAATAGTTTAGCATAAAGCATTCCCTTCATTGTCATATCGTCTATATATCGTATTTTTCCCGTTGCCTTTTTTCGTGCATCGCTAGTGGGTATAGATTTTCCAACATATTTGAAATTATTAGTCATTCCATATCCCCCTTTAATATGTCTTCTCCAAATAATTTTCTAAATATATCATAAGCTAATCCCAAAATAGCTTCTCTCTTATAATATCTTGAACTTCTTTTAGGTATAGCAATGTCTACTTGTTTTGTTAAAGCCTCACAGAAACTTTTGAAGACTTTCATGCCTGGTTTTTTATCCAATAATACTTTTTCAGCTAATTGACAGCTAAAGGCTTTAGGAGCCAAAGCCCCTAAAAACATATAAGCATCTTCAATTATATTTTTATTACTAATCTTAACCAAAGCCGCTGCATTTAATTTAGAAATAGTAACCGAAGTTCTACTACCTAACTTAGAAAAAGCAGACAAATAGTTTTCATTATATTTAGGAATTGATACTTCTATAATTGCTTCATCCTTTTTAAGGAAATTACTACCTGCTCCTGCAACTACTTCATCAATTCTTCTTTCTACTATTTTGCCTCGTCCATTTAATACTTTTAATTTAGCATTAAAAGCCATTAAGGGTGTAATGGTATCGGCACAGGGTGAAGCATTGGCTATATTACCTGCTATTGTGGCAGCATTTCTAATTTGGGTAGATCCTATTTTGCCTGCTGCTTGAGCCAATGCTCTAATATATTTATTTACACTTTCATTTTCTGCTATATCTGTTAAAATAGTACCAGCTCCTATTTTTATACAACTTGCTGATTCTTTTATATATTTAATATCATCAATTCCTGTCAAATCTATTAGTCTTCCATATCTTATACTATATTGTCTCATCCTTATCATAAAATCAGTGCATCCTGAGATTAGATAAGTATAATCATCTGCTAATTTTAGACATTCTTCAAGTTCTTTTATGTTTTTAGGTGTTTTTATTGTGTTTTTCTGCATTACTACACCTCCCAATAATAATTAACTAGCTAAGTTATTTATTTTTACTAACTACATCCTTTACTGCATTAACTATTTTTGTATATCCTGTACATCTACAAAGATTTCCTTCAATAGCTCTTCTAATTTCTTCTTCAGTTGGATTTGGTTTTCTCATAAGTAAAGCTTTACAGGACATAAGCATTCCCGGTGTACAGAATCCGCACTGAATTGCACCATTTTTTATAAAAGACTCCTGAAGCTCATCTAGTTCACCATTTTTTTCTAATCCTTCTACTGTAGTTATTTCCTTGCCCCTAGCTTGAGGCGCTAAAACCATGCATGAATTTACTGCCAGACCATTTATAATAACAGTACATGCACCACATTCGCCTTCCCCACAGCCTTCTTTCACACTTGTAAGCCCTAATTTATTCCTTAAAACATCAAGTAATCTCTCATCTGGGTTAACATCTACTTCTCTTTTGATTCCATTTACAACAAATTCAATCTTCATGGTCTATCCCCTTCCAGTTATGCTGAATTAATTTTATATTTAAATCGTCTATAAATAGTCAAGAAAGCAAAGAATAAAACTCCCAAAGGGGAGCTTATTATATATCTCTATTGTTCAGCTTCAAGTAGTTCTTTTTCCACATTTGCAGTTTCCGGATTATTGGCTAAATCAAATTCTTTATGTTTTATCATCATCACAACTGCTGAAGAGCCTATCATCAGCATTAAAAAGAGAAGGGGAAATCCTGCCACCGTGGCAATCTGCTTAGTTGCATCTATACCACTTATTTCTCCTGCATCTCCTGCAAGGAGGTTTATTATAGCCATTGAAGACATTATTATTCCCCAAAAAAGTTTAACATTTCCCGGCGGCTCAACTTCAGCATTATTATATGCATTGGTAGAAAGAGATGATACTGTAGTAGTCATAGAATCCGCTAAAGTTACTATTGAAATAAATATAGCTATTATAAATACCCAACTTAAAAGCGAAGTAAAGGGAAAATGTTCTAAGAAGGCAAATACTGATACTTCAAGACCCAAATTTTGTATAGACTCCCAAATGCCTGCACCACTCAGCTCTAAATGAATAGCTGAACCTCCGAAAACTGAAAACCATAAAAATCCAAAACTAGCAGGTAGTATTAAATTAACAATCATAAACTGCCTAATAGTACGTCCCTTTGATATTCTAGCTAGAAACATTCCGGTAAGTGGAGCATATGCCAACCATATGGCCCAGTAATATATAGGCCACCATCTTGGCCACTGGGATCCATCAATAGGACTTAAATAATGGGTTCTTACAAAAAAATCTCGTATAAAGTGTCCAACAGATTGAGTACCAAATGATAATATAAAGGTCGTAGGGCCAAATATAAAAATAAAGACCATTATTCCTAAGAACAGCTTTGAATTCTTGTCGGATAACCATCTTATACCTCTATTTAATCCTGTATAACTTGAAATAACATAAGTAATAACTATGAGTCCAACAATTATAGTCCATAGTACTTTCCCAGTTTTTATACCGGTTAAAATATTCAAGCCACTACCTATTTGCATTGTGCCGACTCCAAGTATGGCTGCAACTGCACATCCCATTGCAAATAAACATATATTATCAACTACAGCTGATACTGTGCCCTTTATTTTTTTCCCAAATAGAGGATATAATGTAGAGCTAACTTGATAAGGTAGTTTCATATTGAAGGTAGCAAAGGCTATGGCTATCCCTGCTATAGCATACATTCCATAGGGTAAGAAGGTCCAGTGAATAAAGGTTGTGGTCATAGCAAACATTGCTGCGGCCTCGCTCTTTGGCTCAAGTCCCAATACCTTTGGTGGTTCCATAAAATGAGTCATTGGCTCTGCTATTCCCCAAAACAAAATGCCTGTTGCAATTCCTGCACAAAGAGATATTGCAAACCAATTCCATTTACTCATTGTAGGCTTTGCATTTTCTCCTCCTAGTCTAATTTCTCCATATTTGGAAAACGCTATCCATAGGCAGATAAACAAGAATATATTTCCACTTATTTGAAATAGCCAACCAAAGTTATCAAAGGCAAAGGATACTATTACATTTTCAATATCGTAAAATGCTTTCGGTGCCACTAATCCCAAAACAATTGCCCCTAAAAAAATAATAGACATAGGCAAAAAAATGTTTTTCCTTAATTTAGCTTGCTTTACTCCATTGTTCTTTTCTAAAATTTTCAAGTTAAAGCCCCCTTTAGTTATTTTTAAAATTCGGAAAATTAGTAAATTTTCAACAATGTTTTTAAGTGAAAATTTTCTGAATATTGCTGTTTATAGTTTAACAAAATAAAGTCCAAAAACCGTCAAAATCTTCATAGATTTAGGAAAAATTCTATGAAGATTTTATAAACGTTTTTATTCTTTTAAATTCTTCTATCTCATAATGGTATTTTATTTGTTTCATATGTTCTATACCTTTATTACAATAAAATTCAATTGGAGCATTTAAATATTCTCTAAAAATACTCTTTACCCTATTATCACATTTCATTTCTTTAGCTATTAGAGCTTTTATTTTGAAAAGAATTCCTATCTCATAGGGATTTTTTAATTTTTCAGAACATTTTTCAGCCTTTTTAAGGTGTTGAAAAGCTTTATCACATTCTCCTTCTTTTACTAACAAAAGACATAAATAGCCATTTGCTGTAGACCGCCCCCAAAGAAAATTAAATTGCTTATAAATTTCTAAAGCCCTATTAAAATACGCCCTTGCCTTAGCATATTCTTTCATATCATAGGAAGCTTGACCAGCATTGGTGTTAAATATTGTAAGGCCTCCTACTATATCTCTTTTTTCACATAAAGATATGGCTTTTTCATAGTATTTAATGGCTTTTTCAAATTCCATACGATATCTCTTGCTTTCTCCTATATAATTATAGGCAGCAGCAATATTTAATATATATCTATCCTTATTTTCCATACTATTAAAAATTCTAATTGCTCTATTAAGTAAGCTCTCCCCTTTTTCATACTTATGTTCCATGATTTTCTGTAAACCTTCTAATCTAAATAGTACTCCTATATCACCCTTTTCACCCTTTTTCTTTGCCATGTCAAAGGCATATTTTATATTTACAGACATACCAGCTACATTATAGATGTTTATGCAGTAATATATTTTTTCTAAGTATCCTTTTAAAGCTAAATTAAAGCTACCTATATTTTGGGCTTTTTCAATCATATCATTTATTGTTTTAACACCTTTGTTATAATCACCTTTTCTAATATAATATCGTCCAAGCATATGTAAAAATAAAATTTCCAGTTCCATTAATCCTTCCATATTCTTGCAGTCTTTTTTTACTTCTTTGAATAATTCATCTATTTCATTTAATTGTTTCATAATTTCTTTTCTGTTGAATTCTAAATATTTTTTCTTAAATATGCTACTATAGCTTATAACAGGAAAAACCTCTTGATTAAAATTTAGATATTTATCTAAATTTTTTATACTGTAATTTAAAAGCATAAATTTATTCCCTGAATTTTTATAGTGGTAGATCAGTTTAGAGTACAAAAGTACATCTGTATTATCGTTTCTCAGCTCCTTTTCTAACAATTTTGCTATTCTTTTATGGATTATTCTCTTCTTTGAGATACTAAGCTCCGAATATATAAACTCCCTAAGTTTTTGATGGGTAAATATAAATACAACATCGTCATTTGAGTCTAATCTTTCTTTAAATAGACACTTAAATTGAAGCTCCTCGATTATTTCAATAAGCTCAAGTTCATTTTTTTGACTTATTTTCTGTAAATATTCAAAGGTAACTTTGTCAAAAAACACTGAGGCAATAGAAAGTATTTTTCTTCCTTCCTTCGATACATTTAAAAACCTACTTTTTAAAATGTTTTGCATCTTAGAAGTCATTAAGGTAAAATTGTTATTTTCCTTCATATTATTTAAAAGCTCTACAATAAATAATGCATTTCCCTCTGTCTCTCTATATATTAATTCCTTTGTATATAAATCAAAATCACATTTAGGCATTTTCTTCATAATCATTTCAATAGTTTCTGTCTTAGTAAAGCGCTTCAAATCTATTTTTTTTACTATATCATAAATGAACATATCAGTTAAAAAATTTTCTATATTCTCTTCGTAGGATTCTCTACATGTGGCCATTAATATAATATTTTGATTTCTGTTTTTCAAAATAATATTTTTAAGTAATATTAAGCTTATATTATCTGCCCATTGTAAATCATCAAAAACCAGTATTATCTTCTTACTCTTAGATATTTTGATTAAGGTATCTACTATAAATTCTTCTATAATTTCATATTTCAATAAATCCATCTTTTCTACTGAATTTACATCTACTACAGCTTTATTACTATTAAATGTTGGAAATATACTTGCTATTATTTTTGCAAGATGACTAGGTATTTCTATTTTTTCTTTATCTATCATTTTGGATAATTGTTGGAACACCTCATTCCATGGCTTTAAAAAAAAGTTCTCTTCTGCTCTATAACAATGGGTTATAAAAATATTTACTTTATCTTTTGGCAGAAAATCTAAAAATCTATTTAGTAATTTACTTTTTCCTATCCCAGCTTCACCAAGTATTATTATGGATTTTGCTTTTTTATTATTTTGAAATCTAAAATAATTATCCTTTAATTCTTTCAGCTCATTTTTACGTCCATAAAAAAATTCTTCTTTTTTTTGTTCACTTAATACTTTATTTGTTGACCTCTCCTTTAATACTTCATCAAATAAATTTGTTGTTTTAGGATCGGGAGATATGGAAAGCTCTTCCTCCAATAATTTTACTAAAGAATTATAAATCTCTATACATTTATTATATCTATCTTGTTTTCTATATACTTCTATTAAAAGTCTATATGCACTTTCATCAAATTCTTCTATTCTTATTAATTCTTTGCACAATTTTTCAGCTTCCAAAAGATTATCACATTTAAAAGAATTATTGATCTCACTATGTAATTTCTTTATAAATATCTCTTTATATTGATTCTTTAAATTTATCATCCAATTTTCAAAACCATCAGCATCCTTTACTAAAAAACCCTCAAGAAACTCACCTTTATACGCCTTTAAAGATTTTTGTCCCTTTTCATACAAAAATTCTTCTAAGTCTATGTTAAAATCTATATCCGTATTCAATTGAATGATAGATCTTTTAGGAGACACTAAAACATCTTCATTAAATTCCTTTTTTATAATATATACTGCATTTCTTAAATTTTTTTTTGCAGATTTTTCAATAGAATTTCCCCAAAACAAATTAACTAATTTATCCCTTAAGGCAACTTTTTCAACTAATAAATAATAAAAAAGAGCTTCTGCCTTACTATAAGGGAAGGTTATTTGTTTATTGTTTTTCATTATTCTAGGTGTTCCAAAGAGCTTTGCATTAATAGTAACCACCTATAAACACTTCCTTTTTGGGAATTTTAATATTAATTTTAACAATTAGACATCATTTGACTTTTTTCCTCCTTATTTTCTATAATTATTAATAAAGTAAACTAAATAATTGACTTTGAAATTGCTTTAATAAAATTTCCTAAATAAAAAAGAATGATTTTAAAATAATGAGCTTTTCAATATTTTATAGCCATTCTTTTTTATGTATTATATAGTTTTTTACTATAATGAAATAAACTCTAAGTATATTAATTTCCTCTTATAACTTCAACTTCATAACCATCTGGATCAGTTACAAAATAATATCTAGGAGGACTACCTGGAAGTCCCATTAATTTAGTAACTTCATAACCCATTTCCTTATGCCTTTCTCTAGAACCCTCTAAGTCATCTACTGCCACAGCTATGTGGCTAAATCCATTTCCTATTTCATAGGGCTTATCGGGATTGTAATTATATGTTAATTCTAACTCGTAATTTCCTGATTCATCACTTAAATAAACTAAAGTAAATTTATGCTCAGGAAAGTCTTTTCTTTTTTGCTCTATCAGCCCAAGTGCTTCCTTATAAAATTTTAAAGACTTTTCTAAGTCCATTACTCTAATACAAGTATGAAGCATTTTATAATTCATAAAATAACACCTCCTGTTTACGTCTTATTATATCAAATATTAGTATTATTTTATAAATTTTTTTGTTTTTATATTTTGTTACTGAATTTTAGAAGCTTGACTTTCTAATTCCTTAATTATTTTGCTATCATATCTTCATTACGTCCTACAGGCTCCTCTAGTATCATATGTTCTATCGCTAAAGGTTCACCATCTACTGTAATCTTTACCTTGTCAATATAATCAAATTCTGTGAGAGTATTTGCTATAGAATTTATTGTCATAGATTCTCCCGCTGCACCACCCCAATGTTTAGTATGCATTTCCTCTGAAAAATCAACATACGCAATATTGTTTTCAATATTAACAGAAAGCACCTTTGTTTCTGAAGGAATTACAAAATTTAAATTTTCTGTCTCAGGACCCTTTATTAATTCTTCTAGCACTCGTTTTATATAATCCTCTTTTTCAATATCCTCTGGTACATTAATAGTTCTTTTTTCAGGCACCACATACTCTGCATTTGGACCTCCAAAGTATAAAGTTACCTCTTTAGTTACCTCCTGTGGAGGTTCCTGCTGATCTTCATCAGGTGTCTCTTGATTTTCTGTACCAAGGTTTTCATCATCAGTTTGGGGCGGTTCTTGCTGAGTACATCCATAAAAGCCTAAGCTAAATATGGAAATAATAAGCAATACAATTATAGTTTTTTTCATATCTTTCTTCCTTTCTATTTTTTATTAATTCAGCAAATTGCTTAATTGCCTTATTAAAAAACTAACTACTTCATACTGTTTTAAAAAATTTAAACCTATACCATATATTATAAAATTTATTCAATTATTTTTGTGTTTTTATACTATTAATTCTAACTTTCTCCCTAGCAAGCTTAATATTACTTTATAAACTTTACTTTGTTTAAGTACTAAATAGTACTAATATATATTATTGACATTTTTTCACAATATAGTATTAAATATTTACAATTACAATTCTAAACCTATAAATGTATTACTTTACTTTTTTATTGATCCTTTATATAAATGAGGAAATTGCATAATACATGTAAAGAATTTTAAAATTAATAATATTAATTATACAAGTTTCTCAAATATTAATAAAACCGTATGTGCATAAATTTATATTCTTTCACATACGGTTTACATTAAAATGCTAATTAAAACCTATTTAGGAATAATTTTTAGTATATGAATCTCCCCATTTATTTAGAAACACATATTCGCTCACATCTTTTTTATCATGATGCTTGGGAATTTCAGAGGCTTTCCCTATTGGAGTTATTGCAACTACCCTGTTATTATTTGGTATAGATAGAGTTCTACGTATTTTGTTCTCATCAAATGCACCTATCCAGCAGGTTCCATATCCTTCATTTGTTGCTGCAAGCATAAAATGCTCCATAGCTATGGCACTATCTACTAAATAATATTCTTTATCTGCTACAACTCCTGATTTTGATGGATCTGCCACAACTATGGCAACCATTGGAGCCTGTTTAACCGCCTTTGATGACTCATTAGTATCATTTAATACAGCCTCAGCTATTAAATCCTTTTCCCTTGGATCGTCTACTAAAATGAACCTATAGGATGTATTATTTTTCCATGAAGGTGATCTCATTGCTGCATTTATTGCCCTTGCAAGGCTATCTTTATCAACAGGTGTGTTTTCAAATTTTTTTACACTTATTCTATTCTCAATCACATCATAAAATTGCATATATTCACTCTCCTTTCATCTTATTATTTGCATAAAAAAATATTTTATGATTTTGAAAAAAATCCTAAAACACTTTTTTGTGGATTTCAATTAAGTATTTGTACTATGAAATTTATAGAGTAATACAAAAGAGAATTCACATTAGTGAATTCTCTTTATATGTACTTAACATAAAATGGTATCTAACCATAAATAGTATTCCATTGATTAACAACCGTATTCTTAATCTTGTTCATATTCAAATTTATCTTGGAGTTTATCTTTACCTTCATCATATTCATATATTCCAGTATTTTTGCCATCCTTATCGTCTATAAAAAATTTAACATCCATATCGTCAATTTCATCACAAATTTTTTCAGCTATATCTTCAATAAAATCCTTAAATTTATCTTCATCTCTGTTTTCCCATTCAGATGAATCTCGCTTAAAATTTTTGCCTTTCATTTCAACATCAATATAATCGCTCTTTTCTTTTAAAGAATATTTAAACTCTAAATCCCCATCATCGCCTTTTGTATATTCATCATAGTCATCATTAAGCTCTTCTTCTAAATCATCAATATCTCCATCTGATCCATATTGGAATGTCACTTCGAATTTATCCTTACTTTCATCGTATTCATATTTCCCAACACTTTTACCATCTTCATCCTCTACATCAACTTTAACATCCATATCATCAATTTCATCACAAATTTCTTCAATTATATCTTCAATAAAATCTTCAAATTCATCTTCATCTCTATCCTCCCAATGGGATGAATCCTTTTCAAAATTCTTACCTTCCATTTCAACCTTAATATATCTCGACTTTTCATCTAGAGAATATTCGAATTCTAAATCCTTTTTACCTTCTGTATATTCTTCATAATCATCATTAAGCATATCTTCAAGCTCTTTAATAATATCTTCTTCTTCTTCTTCTTTTTCTTTATCTTTATTTAAAACATACGGATTATTGTAGCCGTACCTTGGAGTAGAACCATAACCATATATATTGTTAGCTAAATACACAGTATTTGTATTGCCATCCCATACAACCTCAAGACCTAGATTTTCAGAAACATCTCTTAAAGGAATATATACAGTACCTTCATATATAAAAGGTTCCTTTGAGAAGTTTAAAAGATTTCCATTAAGTTTAACTTTAATATTATTGAAATAAGCAGTTATTTGTTTACTATAACCTACACCAAATGCAACACTACTTCCCATCAATAAAATTAATAACAAGGTAATAACAATATTCCTAGCTATTTTTTTCCTTTTCAATTTCAATTTAATTCCTCCCTAAATATTATAAATGTTTAAATATTATTTTAATATAATTATATAGAATATTGCTCTAATTCTATATCCCTATATTATATTCACGATTAAATTCTACCATACATATCAATATTTGTGAAATTAGAAACAAAACCATAAAGCAAAAAATACTTTGTTTATAGCTATATATCTTGCTTTCACCATAATTCTTAATATTTAATTAAATTTTAGCATTATGTTAAATAAATTTATATAGTTAAAAAATACTATTTTTTATAAACATTTCAAAAATACTAAAATTTTATGCATAAAAAGTTTATATAATCATTAAACTACTTAGGAACAAAACAAATCACAAATTGGAGGTGTATTTTATGGAAGCTGGAGTAAGAAACAAATTAGTAGGAAAAATTTCAGAAATTAAAAATGATGAAATTATGGCACAAATAAAAATGACTGTTGATGGCTGAGCTGCTTCACCTATAGTCACGTCCGTGATGACACATGAGAGTTTAGAAGATGCAGGATTTAAACAAGGAGATTCAGTTGAAGCATTAATTAAAGCTATTAATGTGGTTTTTGTGAAACAATAACTTAATATTTACATAGAAAACATGCTTAATCAGTAACTATATGGTTAAGCATGTTTTTTAAATCATAAATATAAATTTTATTATATCTACATGTATTAATAAATATCTCGCTATATTCAATACTTTACTATATCTTAACTTTTTGATATAAATTATAACCATTGAATTAACTGCGTTTTATCACAAAAAAAAGATTAGTAAAATAGTAAAAGTTTTTGTTGCTAACCCCATAAGTAAGTGGTAGAATTGCCTTAAGTAATCATAGTAAAACAGCATCAATATTTAAAATTTATCTAAATGGAGTGATAAATATAAATGGAAGAAGACAAAAAGCTTTTAGTTGCTCTAACCTATAATTTAAAAAGGAATCACAATATTCTAAATGAAGATGATGAAGCAGAATTGGACGATTTTACCACAGTAAACCATATAAAGGCTTCTCTTGAGGAAGCTGGATGTGATGTTATTTTATTAGAAGCCACAAGTAAAATAGTAAATTTAATTTATGACAAAAATATTGATATTGTATTTAATTTTGCTGAAGGTTTAAAGGGTCGAGGTAGAGAATCACAAGTTCCTGCACTTTTAAACATGCTCTCTATACCCTTTACAGGTTCCGATGAAACTACTTTAGGAGTAGCTTTAGATAAGTCTTTAACCAAAAAAATAGTTGCATATGATAATATTAAAACACCAAAATTTCAGGTTTTCTTTACAGGGAAGGAAAATTTAAGTAAAAAATTGAAATATCCTTTGATCGTAAAGCCAAATGCAGAGGGGTCAAGTAAAGGAATAATCGATAATTCAGTTGCTAAAAATGATGAAGAGTTATATTCATTAGTTAATAGAATAATTGTCAACTATAATATACCAGCACTAGTTGAAGAATATGTAGATGGTAGAGAATTTACCGTTGGACTCCTTGGAAACGGCGATGATTTAGAAGCTCTCCCTATAATGGAAATTAATTTTGACAATGCAAGGGGAACAAGCTTTTACAGTTATAATGTAAAGAAGAATTCAAAGGACTTTACCTCTTACACTTGTCCTGCTAATCTATCGGATAAAGAAGAAAAGGAGATTAAAAAATTTGCAAAAAAAATATTTAATCTTCTTGAATGTAAGGATGTTGCGAGAATTGATCTTAGATTATCTAATTTGGATAATAAACCATATTTTATAGAAATTAATCCTTTGCCCGGGTTAATTGATGGTTTCAGTGATTTAACCTTAATTTGGAAAGCAATGGACAGAGAATACAAAGATCTTATTAAAAGAATTTTAAACGAAGCTTTGAGAAGATATAATATGCCAATATTAAAATGAGGTAAGGATGGAGATTTTCTCTATCCTTATTTTAACTAGTTATGCTAGTTCTATCGATGCTTTAATGTTTATTTACATCATTTTTACCTAATGGTCAAGGTCAGTAACCTTTATTTACTTAATACATATATTGTTATAAAAAGGATAATTAGGAGTGGAAAAATGAGATATACATATAGATATATTTACCCCCTATATTTTCCCTATATGCCAAAACAATATATTATAGACAGTCCAAAACAGCGCTCAATTCTAAATAGAGTAAATCCCATTATAATAAAAACCTATGAAATAAAATATAAAGATAAATATATTAGAGAGGATCTTAAATATCCTCAGCTAGAAGGCCTTGAAAGCCAACAATCCCAAGGTTTTATTAATAATTCTATTAAAAGTGATATTATGGAATTTAAAAGACAGATGGAAAAAGCGGCCAAAGAATATGCAAAAGAGGCCGAAAGAAATGGAGAAGATTTCACCCCTTTTATTATTTCATCCATATATGAGATTACTTATAATAATCATAATATCATAAGTATTTTAATAATTTATCATGAATATATTAATAGAATCAATTCATACATCAAAGTATCCTATAATTTTAATATTTTAACAGGGGAACCTATTTCTTTAAAGGACTTATTCAAAGAAGATGTGGATTATCAGAATTTAATAAATAATGAAGTAAAGAATGAACTATTGTTTAATAGGGAAAAGTATTTCCCAGGTGCAGCTGAAAGCTTCAAAGGGATTTCTGAGTATCATCCCTTCTATATAAAAAATGGAAATCTTGTTGTGTTTTTTGGCTTCCATGAAATAGCACCTATTGCATCACAAATCCCAGAAATTAAAATACCATTTTCTTCATTGAGAAATTATATCAAGCCAAAATTTCTCAATAGTAGATTTTAGAAAATGACTTAATTGATTAAATTAATAGTTTCATTTATAATAAATATGACCACGATAATCATATTTATAACTTTTGATTATTATGGTCATGATTTTTTGAGAACTATTTTTTCACCGATAATACTCTCCTTCTAAGTTATAAGCATTAGATTTTAAATTTCATTTTATCTTATCCCCTTAAATATTTCCTTGAATTCCTTGGCCAAAATTTTTCTTTTACAGTCTTTACATATAAGCTCACAATCTTCATTTCCAAGCTTCTTATTTATATATTCAAATTCTTCTTTAGTGGAAAAATATTTGCCACATTTTAAGCATTTAAGTAGTTGAAAGTCTTTATTCCATATAGTTCTTATACCATTTCTTTCTTCTATTGGAATAGCATCGGTAGGACAAATTTCAGAACATGCTCCACATCCTATACAATCCTCTGAAGCCTCATCATAGGGAGTCGAAACTTTTTTTATAATACCTCTATTTACAGTTACTATTGCACCTGTTCCAATTTCATCACATGCCTTTACACAAAGTCCACAAAGTATACATTCATCCTTCTGAAATATACCAGCAAATACGTCAGTGTTTACTTTATATTCCTCAACAAGTTCCCTAATAGCTTGATTTCCTGGTGATCTGGCTGCAAGAAGTTTAATAATAGTTTTTCTCATTTTAATAATCTTTTCTGAATTTGTCTTTACTTCAATTTTCTTTTTAATAGGATATATACATGAAGTTACGATTTTACTGCCTCTCTCATCTATTACCTCCACTATGCAAAGTCTGCAGCTGGCTAACCCTGGTAAAGCTGGATTATGACATAATGTTGGAATTTTAATACTATTTCTTCTTGTCACATCAAGTATAAATTCTCCCATTTTTGCTTCATAATAATCTCCGTCTATTTTAATTTGCATTTATTTGCCCTCCAATCTTTACAGCATTAAATTTACAGCTATTAATACAGCTTCCACATTTAATACATTTAGATATGTCGATTTCATGAGGGCTTTTTATTGTCCCTTTTATAGAATCAACAGGACAATTCTTCTTGCATAACCCACATCCCTTGCAAAGCTCTTTATCAATATAAAAGCTTGTCAATTCCTTACAAACACCTGCAGGACATCTTTTATTAATTATATGCTCCATATATTCATCTCTAAAATATTTTATAGTTGTTATAACAGGATTTGGTGCAGTTTTGCCTAATCCGCATAGAGAACATTCCTTTACGGCTTCACAAAGCTCAAGTAACGAATCTATATCCTCTTCTTTCCCTTTACCATTTGTAATATCTTCTAAAATATGCTGCATCATTCTTATTCCCTCTCTGCAGGTCACACATTTTCCACATGATTCTTCTGCTAAAAAACTTAAATAATATTTAGCCACATCTACCATACAAGTACGATCATCCATAACTATCATACCGCCAGAACCCATCATGGATCCTATACTGCTGAGGGATCCAAAATCTATTCCAACATCAAGATATCTATCGGGTATGCAGCCACCGGAAGGTCCTCCAGTCTGTACCGCTTTAAATTTCCTATCCCCAATAATTCCTCCTCCAATATCGAATATAAGTTCCCTTAAGGTTGTACCCATAGGAACTTCCACTAATCCCGTGTTTTTGACTTTCCCTACAAGGGAAAATACCTTTGTCCCTGTACTATCTTTGCTTCCAATCCTTCTAAACCAATCTGAACCATTGTTTATTATAGGTGGTATATTTGCAAAGGTTTCAACATTATTGAGGACAGTAGGTTGATTCCATAAGCCTTTTTCAATGGAACGAATATATTTTGCTCTAGGCTCTCCAACCCTTCCCTCAATAGAGGCCATAAGAGCACTAGACTCACCACAGACAAAAGCCCCTCCCCCCCTAACAATATCAATATCAAAATCAAATTTACTCCCTAATATGTTTTTTCCTAAAAAACCCTTTTCTCTTGCTTTAAATAATGCCTTCGACATATTTTTTATTGCAAGACCATATTCATCCCGTATATACATATAACCTGATTTGGCATTAATAGCATATCCACAAATAATCATGCCTTCAATAATACTATTTGGATCCCCCTCTAAAATACTTCTATCCATAAAGGCTCCCGGATCTCCCTCATCTCCATTGCATATTACAAATTTCGGAAAATTGTCTATGCTTCTACACTTTCTCCACTTGAGACCTGTAGGAAATCCTGCACCCCCTCGCCCACGTAAACCGGACTCATTAACTTCATCAATAACATCTTCCTTTTTCATTTCAAATAGTGCTTTCTTTAAGGCTTTATATCCATCTCGTTTTATATAATCATCTATATTTATCGGATCCACTTCTCCAATATTTCTGAGGGCTATTTTATACTGCTTTTTATAAAAATTTGTATCACCATGATATCTTATTCTTTGTTTTTTATTAACATCATAATAAAGAAGACATTCAATAGCCTCCCCTTTTAATATTGTTTTATCTATTATTTCATCAACGTCTTGAACTTTAACCTGAAAATATGAAATATTATCCGGAATAATCTTTACTACAGGACCCTTTTCACACAAACCATTACATCCCGTAGATTTTACAAGGGTGTCAACCTCTATATCTTCACCTATTAATTGAATTTTTTTCTTGAGCTCATTATAAATTTTAAGACTATTATTAGCAAGACATCCCGTTCCACAACATACTAAGACTTTTCTCTTATTTATAGTATTATTTTCATTAGAATTATCTTCCCTATTATTCCATCTATCCTTCATACTTTTCCACGCTCCCATATTCCTTTAAAATTTCCCTAATCCTATTAGGAACAACCTTACCACAATATTTATCATTAATAACCATTACAGGAGCTAAGGCACATGATCCAAGACATGCCACCGTCTCCAAGGAAAATATACCGTCTTCGGTAGTTTCACCTGGATTTATTTTAAGTATTTTTTTTATCTCATCTATTATTATTTGGGAACCCCTTATATGACAAGCAGTTCCATCACAAACCTTTATTATGTATTTACCCTTTGGCTTTAAACTTAAAGCTTTATAGAAGGTGGCTATACTATATAACTCACTTAGATTAATATCTAAATAATCTGAAATCATCTCTAAAGCACTTCTTGGAATATAATTATATTTTTTTTGAATATCTTGAAGTATAGCAAGGGTATACTGCTGTTTATTTGGATACTTTTTTATAATATTGAACATTTTAGTCGAATCCAATTTATTTATTTTCATAATCTGTACTCCTTGTATTTATAGTCGCTTAGAGTCTATGCAGTCTATGGAAAATTAAATTCCTACAGCATGTAAAGTTTGACTTATTCAGCAAACCACTGAGAATCCTTTTACACTTCTCTTATAAACTCCTTTTTATTCTAGTCAATAAAATAATTTTATAGTATTTGCTAGCAGCAAATAGACTTTATTATCATTAAAAGAATAAAAGATATTTATAAAGAAACCTAAAAGAAAACTTCAGTGGTTTCCTTAGTTTCTAAAGTTTTTATAAGCATAAATCTATAGTTACATATATATCTTTGATTAATATAATTAAAGCTACAATCTTATGGAAAGCTCCTCTAATTTTTCTTCAGTAGGCACTCCTCCTTCATCCCATCCTCTGATTTGGTAGTATTCTTTAAGCATTGTATCAAGCTCAACAACCTTTCCCTTTGCTGGCCCTGAAGTCAATGGTTCATTTAACAATCTAGTTGGTAACTTATCGTCCTTTGCAGTGAAACCAGCTTTCATATTAAAGATTTTTTCTAAATTCCATATTCTCTCACCGATTTTCAATATTTCCTCATCTGAATAGTCTAATCCCAAAGCACTTCTGAGCATTGATGAAATTTCTGGTAACCCAATTGCAAAACTAGTAAATAAGCATATACCTGCCGAATCAATAACACCAGTAAGATCTTGGAAGGTCTTTAACCAGGCTGCCTTGTCTGTAGTAACAAGGGGATCAAGTTTTTCTGGTATTCCTAATACCTCAGGAGAAGTAAGATATCCTCTAACATGACATCCTCCACGATTAGAAGTTGCATATTCTAGCCCCATTCCTTGAACTCCCCTTGCATCATAAGCAGGCATTTCCTGTTTCTTTACTGACATAGAAAGCTCAGGATAACCATACTTTTCTGCCATTCTATAGGAGCCTTCAGCCATTATATCACCGAAATCTTCTCTCATTGCAGTCATTTTTGTAAAATCTACTATGGCCTGGGCATCTCCAAATACTAATTCCCTACCCAGCTCTTCCTTTGATAAAATTCCCCGTTCATACATTTCCATTCCGCATGCTATGGTTGCTCCCATAGTAATAGGATCAAGACCTAACTCATTACATATAAAATTAGCTTTACTTATTGCCGCTAAATCGTTAACTCCACAGTTAGCACCATAGGACCACCCTGCCTCATATTCTGGTCCTTCTCCAAAGCCTTTAAAGGGCCCCTCCTCAATTTTTGTTATCCTTCCACAGCCTATTGAACAACCAAAACATCCTTTATTCCTCACCAAATACTTTTCAGTTAAGGTTTCTCCGCTTGTATCATCTGCATCTTCAAAATATCCCCCATCTCTCCAGTTTCTTGTAGGGAGAGACTGTATTTCATTTAAAATATTTACAAGTACTTCAGTACCATAGGCTGCAAGTCCTTCACCTGTTACTGGATGCTCTTTTATTTTTTTTCTTGCATCTCTACAAGCTTCTATAAATTCTTCTTTCTTTGCCACTTTAACTGAATTTGTTCCTCTCACAACAACCGCCTTCAAATTTTTAGATCCCATAACAGCTCCAAGTCCAGATCTCCCTGCTGCTCTATTCTTATCATTCATTACAGTTGCAAATAATACTTTCTTTTCTCCTGCAGGTCCAATGCATGCAACCCTTACATCTTCCATAGTTTCTTTAAGAAGTTCATCGGTTGTTGCAGGTACTGTTTTTCCCCAAAGATGGCTTGCACTTTTAAGTTCTACCTTTTCATCATTTATGTATAAATAAACTGGCTTTTCAGATTTTCCTTCAAATATTATTCCATCATATCCGGCAAATTTTAATTCTGGTCCAAAATGACCTCCTGAATTTGAAGCTCCTATTGTTCCCGTTAAAGGAGCCTTTGCAACTACTTCATATCTTCCAGGACAGGCAGCTAAAGTTCCTGTTAAAGGTCCTGCCATAAAAATCAATTTGTTTCCCGGGTTAAAGGCATCAATTTTAGGGTCTACTTCGTCCATCAAAATTTTGCTTCCCAGCCCTCGTGCTCCTAAATATAAATTGGCATCCTTCATGTTCAAATTTTCTTTTTTTATGGTTCCATCAGTTAAATTGACTCTTAATAATTTACCAGCCCAACCAAACATTATTCCACCTCCCCAAATAATTCCTTAAATTTTTCAGCAATTTTTTTCTTCTTATTAAGAAAAATGGCATTTCCTTCTTTAAACTCAATAGCCCCCGATGGACAAAACTCTGCACACATTGGATTACCATCACAGAGATCACATTTTATTAGTTTTTTCTCCTTTGAATTGTAGGTTATATTTCCTATTGGGCAGGCGCTGATACACATTTTACAACCTATACACTTGTCACTGTCAATAACTACTGCTCCCAGTTCATTGGCTCTTATTGCAGAAACAGGACATACCTTCATACAAGATGGGTCTTCACACTGCATACACATCATTGGCACTGATATTGCTGCTTCATCATAGTTTATTACTGAAACAGCTGCATGTTTGGGATTGAATTCATTAGTCTTATTAAATGAACATGCCAATTCACAGGTCCTGCAACCTGTACACTTTTCAGGTGAAATAATCAGTATTTTACTCACAATTTACTCTGGCCACCATTTTTATGATGCCAGACTCACCCCCTTTTAATTTTTTGAATATAAAAAGTTCATCTAAAGAGATATCTTGATACATCTCTAATAGATGAACTCCTTTGCACATCGGCAGGCATAAAAATTACTTCTTATACCCTATCGTTCCAAAAAGCCATGATTTGGTTTTTCAGAATCGGAGTAAAGTATTTATAATATTGCTTTTATAATTATTATTGGATTTATTAGAAAAATAGAACTAAATAATAAGAAAAATAGAATTGATAACTATAACCTATATTGGCTTGATACAATATAATATTATTAATAGAAAAGTATTTGTTTAATTTATAATATATATATATTGTAACAAATTCTTAATATATTATCAATATAAGGAAATTAATTTGAAATAACTAAAACAAATGCTTGAGTTGCAGCATTTGTTTTAGTTTAGAAAACTTCATAATTATTTAATTATTTTTTAAATCTTTCTATTATCTTACCATACTTTCTTAGAGCAGCTATGGCATTAACTACTTGTTCTGGCGTAGGATAAGCTGGAATACTCAGTAACTAATATTAAACATAGTAATTTAAATATTTATTCTATTCTAAAGATAAACAATTTTGAGGTTTAATATTGTTTGTCTATAGTAAGTATTAATTCTTGAAACTATGAACTGGTGCAGGTATTCTACCACCCCTAATTATAAAATTATCACTTGAAAATTTACTAACAGGCATAATAGGAGCTCTTCCTAAAAGGCCTCCAAATATAGCTTCTTCTCCTAATCCCTTACCATAAACAGGAATTATTCTTACAGCTGTAGTCTTCTTATTTATAACTCCAATTGCAGCTTCATCGGCTATAATAGCCGATATAGTATTTTCTGGAGTATCTCCAGGTATTGCTATCATATCAAGTCCTACAGAACAAACACATGTCATTGCCTCTAACTTTTCTATATTTAAAGAACCAGCCTTTACAGCATTTATCATTCCTTCATCTTCACTTATTGGAATAAAGGCTCCACTTAATCCCCCTACATGGGATGATGCCATTATCCCACCTTTTTTAACAGCATCATTTAATAATGCCAATGCTGCAGTAGTACCATGACCTCCACAGCTTTCAATACCTATCTCTTCCAAAATTCTTGCCACACTATCTCCAACGGCAGGTGTTGGTGCCAGTGATAAATCTAAAATTCCAAAGGGAACATTTAACATTTTTGAAGCTTCAATAGCAACCAATTGTCCAGCCCTTGTAATTTTGAATGCTGTTTTTTTTATAGTATCGGAAACAACATCAAAACTCTTACCCTTTACCTTTTCAAGGGCGGCCTTAACAACACCTGGACCGCTCACCCCTACATTTATAACACATTCTCCTTCTCCAACTCCATGAAATGCTCCTGCCATAAAAGGATTGTCCTCTACTGCATTGGCAAAAACCACAAGTTTTGCACAGCCTATACTTTCATTTTCTTTTGTTAAATAGGCAGTTTTTTTAATTATCCTTCCCATATCCCGTACCGCATCCATATTTATTCCCGACCTAGTATCTCCTATATTTACTGAAGAACATACTCTATCGGTTTTTTCAAGGGCCTTAGGTATTGACTCAATAAGAATTTTATCTCCCTTTGAATAACCTTTTTGTACAAGGGCTGAAAAGCCTCCAATAAAATTAACTCCTACATGTTTTGCAGCTTCATCAAGGGTTTTGGCAAACTCCACATAATTATCATCATTACTAGCACCAGCAATTATAGAAATTGGGGTTACAGATATTCTTTTATTTATTATGGGTATTCCATATTTTGTTTCAATACTTTCTCCAACTTCTACTAATTTTTCAGCGTATTTTATTATCTTATCATAAATTTTCCTTCTAGCTTTCTTTCCATCTGAATCACAGCAATCCAATAATGATATTCCCATTGTAATAGTTCGAATATCAAGCTTTTCTCTTTCAATCATATTTATAGTTTCTAATATATTATTAAAATAACTCATTGTCTTTTCATCTCCTATTAAATATAAATTAAAATAAATTTGAAAGAAAATAATGAATATTTCCATGTTTTTTATTTGCAATTCTTTATGCTTATTAAATTTTATGCATTGAATTGAATATATCTTCATGCTGTATTTTTACTGACATACCTATTTTCTTTCCCGAAATCTGGAGCTTATCTTTTAATTCCATAAAACCTATATCCATTTTTTCCAGTTCAACAACCATTATCATTGTAAAATAGCCCTGTAAAATAGTTTGATTTAAATCTAGAATATTAACACCATTTTTTGCTAAAACCGATGACATTTCAGCTATAATTCCTGTTTTATCATTTCCTATAACTGTAATAACTGCCTTCACCAATATTTCCTCCTTTTATCTAAATGATTTTTCAAAAAAACAAAAGAGACTAAATCATAATGATATAGCCTCCATAAAACATAGAAAATTCAAAAATAAACTTATAAAGACTTAAATAAGCCCTTTACAAGGTTTTTAATATTTCCAAATCCCCTGTCCTTTTACCTGAGAGTTTCACCATATTTTATGGCTTTCCCCTTCGGTGCTCAGACGAGTCTCTCCAGAGGCCTGTCCAATAACGGTCGCAATCAACACTTCCACTATCTTCATCCAGTAAAAATAATAGCTTCAAAGCTATTATCTTAGTATTAAATTTTATAGAACTGATTTTACCATAAAAACATTACAAAAATCAACATTTTTTTGATATTTGTTTCTTCATGAAATATTTTTCCTTCTGCATATAAATTCGCCATACCCTTTTTCTCCGACAAAATCATGATTCTTTACAACTATCTTTCCTCTTACCATCGTAAGAATGGGATAGCCAACTAATTTCATTCCCTCATAACAAGTATAATCTACATTTTCATGTAAAATCTTTTTAGTTAATACGACTTCTTTTTTAGTGTCAATTAATACAATATCAGCATCCGACCCTACTGCTATCGTACCTTTTTTTGGATATAATCCAAAAATTTTTGAAGGAGCCGTGCTCGTAACCTCTACAAATTTATTAATATCTATTCTATTTTTCATTACTCCTTCTGAAAATATAAGAGGTATCCTCGTTTCAACTCCAGGTATACCATTGGGACATTTTGTAAAATCTTCTCTTCCCATCTGCTTTTCCCTATAAAACGAAAAGGGACAGTGATCAGTTGCAATAACTTGAATATTTCCGTCTCTAATCCCTTTCCACAAAGCCTTTTGATTATGCTTTTTCCTAATTGGAGGGCTCATAATATACTTCAATCCCTCATTATTTGGCAAGTTATATTTCTCTTCATCCAACAATAAATATTGCGGGCAAGTTTCAGCATATACATTGCAACCTGTCTCTTGAGCCCTTTTTATATAATCAAGTCCAAGTTTAGTTGATAAATGAACAATATATAAGGGTGCATTATCAGAAACGTATGCTAAATGAATTATTCTACTGATAGCTTCAGCTTCGCTCTCCTCGGGCCTACTCAAGGCATGATAAATAGGCTGTATTTTTCTATTATCAATAAACTTTTTCTTCAAATATTTTATCATATAATGATTTTCTGCATGAACTGTTGTAAGCCCTCCAAGCTTCTTGAGTCTCAATAGGGTTTTTATTGCTTCTTCATCACTTAATTTAAAATCATAAGTTAAATAAATTTTAAAGCTAGGTATTCCTTCTATCTCTATTATATCTTTCATTTCTTTAAGAATATCATCATTTATATGCTGAATTACGCCATGAAACCCATAATCTATAACTGCATTGTTTTTAGCATATTCATGATATACTTTCACCTGATGATGCAAATTACATCCCTTTGGTCCAAAACCCATATGGTCTACAATTGTTGTTGTTCCTCCACAGGCTGCAGCAACTGTTCCTGTATAAAAATCATCGTTTGAAACGCCTATTCCTACATCTAAGTTTAAATGGGTATGTACATCTACTCCCCCGGGAATAATATATTTCCCTTCTGCATCAATTACATGACATCTGCTTTTTTCTAGTTTTAGCCCTATTTCCTTTATAATCCCACTTTCAATATATAAGTCTCCTTTGAAAACATCACTTGCTGTTGCAATTATACCATTTTTAATCAAGGTTGACATTCTATTTCACCTCATTTTTATATAGAAAAACCATATTCCTTTTTTTCCATATTTTTTAACAACAATCCCTCCCCAAAAAAACTGGGAGGGACAATACAAAATACTTAGATATTAAAAAAAATGTACTACTATTATAATGACGCTATAACTTCAATTTCCACTCTAGCATCTTTAGGCAATCTAGCTACTTCTACACAAGACCTTGCAGGATAATTCTTTGAAAAATATGTTGCATACACTTCATTTATAGCTTCAAAATCTTTTAAATCTTTAACAAACACTAAGGTTTTTATTACTTTTTCCATACTTGTTCCAGCTTTTTCTAATATAGCTTTAACATTTTCTAATGCTTGTGCTGTAGCTTTTTTGACATCCTCAATAAGCTCTCCAGTTTCAGGATCAATTGGTAATTGCCCAGAAGTATAAATAAGATTTCCTATCTTTACTGCCTGTGAATAAGGTCCTATAGCTCCCGGTGCTTTTTCTGTTGCTATTATTGATTTTTCCATACTAAAATCTCCTTTACAAATTTATTTTTTTCTACTATACGGAGTTTTTTCTAAGGGCAGCTTTGTTCTATGAATACCATCTAGTTTATGATAAGCTCCCTGTACTGCAGCTGCTGTAGGAATAGAAGAAATCTCACCTACACCCTTAGCTCCGTAAGCTAATACATTTGGATTTTTTTCTATAATAATGGGCTTAATTTCTGGAATATCTGTAGCTCTGAAAAGGCCTAATGTTCCAAACTTAGCTGTTGGAACTCCTTCATTTAGTGGATAATCCTCTGTTAATGCATATCCAAGGCCCATAACAATACCACCTTCAATCTGACCTTCTAAACTTATAGGATTAATGACTCTGCCAATATCATGAGCACCTATTGCCTTTTGAAGCTTTCCATTTTCATCTATAAATACACAATGAGTAGCATATCCATAGGCAATATGACTTACTGGATTTTTCTTCTTTGATCCCAATGGATCTGTTATTCCCTCATACTCTGCATAAAAATCTTGTCCTTCAAGGTCTTCTAATGATTTCCCAGAATCTAAAGCTTCTTTTAATTTTGATGAGACTCTTCTTGTAGCTTCACCTGTAAATAATGTTTGTCTTGAAGCAGTAGACATTCCAGAATTAGGTGTGACTTTCGTATCAGGGTCATCTGCTATTACTATATCTGGAGATAATTTTGTTGTTTCACAAACAATTTGAGTTGTAACAGTTGCTACTCCCTGTCCCATGCAAGCAGCACTGGTTCTTATATGAACCTTCCCATCTTCTATAGTTAATCTGCACCTTCCTATATCAGAAACACCTACACCTAATCCACTATTTTTAAAGGCACATGCAATTCCAGCATAGGGATAACTTTCATACTCTTCCTTTACTGCTAGTAAGGTTTCTTCTAGGGCTGTTCCTTCATCTGCAATTTGTCCATTTGGAAGAATTTGTCCTGGCCGTATTGCATTTTTATATCTGATTTCCCAATCTGATATTCCAACCATTCTAGCTAATTCATTTAAATTAGATTCTGTGGCAAAATTAGATTGAGTAACTCCAAAGCCTCTAAATGCTCCTGCCGGTGGATTATTAGTATATACAGCAATTCCTTCTATATCTACATTCTGGTAGTTATAGGGTCCTGCAGCATGGGTACATGCTCTTTGAAGTACCGGTCCTCCAAGTGAAGCATAGGCCCCTGTATCGGCTATAATTCTGGCCTTCATTGCTGTCAGATATCCATTTTCATCGCAGGCAGTAGTGAACTCCATTTCCATAGCATGTCTTTTGGGATGAATCATAATACTTTCTTTTCTGGAAAGCTTTACTTTTACAGGCTTCTTTGTATGCCATGCAAGCAATCCTGCATGATGCTGTACACTCATATCTTCCTTTCCACCAAAACCCCCACCTACTAATTTGCTTATAACACGCACCTTTTCCTTAGGTACCCCTAAAAGGTTTGCAACTTCTCTTTGATCATCATAAATTCCTTGATCTGCCGTATATAAAAGTATTCCGTCGCCATCGGGCATCCCAATTGCACATTCTGGTTCAAGAAATGCATGTTCTGTAAAGGGGGTATAATATTTATTGGTTACTACATATTTTGACTTTTCAATAGTCTCATCAACATTTCCCCTTTTAAGTACATCTTTTTGCAGAATATTTCCACCTTTGTGTATTTGGGGAGCACCTTCCTCCATTGCCATTTTAGGTGATGTTAGTGGTTTTAACTCTTCATACTCAACTTCTATTAGTTTTAATCCTTCTTCTAAAACCTGCTTACTTGTAGCTCCAACAAGTGCAATAGCATCGCCCACATACCTTGTTTCTTCTCCTTCTGCAATCAATGCTGGCCAATCCTGCTTTAAATGCCCTATATATCTTTGACCTGGAATATCCTTTGCTGTCAATACACAGACAACTCCAGGATGTTTTTCAGCCTTTGATATATCTATTTTTTTCACCAAAGCCCTTGGATATTTTGGTCTTAAAGCGCTACCATAAAGCATTCCTTCTATACACATGTCATCAACATATTTGCCTTCACCTAATACTTTATTTCTAGCATCTACCCTTTGCATTTTATCTCCGACTAATCCTTTGCAGCTTACTTTAGGAACTATGGATTTTTCTTTTAAAATACGAGCTGCCATTTTTATAGCTTCAATAATCTTAACATATCCCGTACATCTACACACATTTCCTTTTATTGCATTTTTAATATCTTCTTCTGTAGGGGCTAAATTTTTATCTAAAAGTGCTTTAGCACTTATAACCATTCCTGGTATACAAAAACCGCATTGGACAGCTCCTACCTTTGTAAAAGCATAAGAATATACATCCTTTTCTCTTTCTGAAAGACCTTCTACAGTTATAATTTCTTTACCAGTAACTTTTGAAGTCTTTAATATACATGCTCTCATTTTTTTTCCGTTCACCAATATGGTACACGCACCACAAGTTCCTTCGGAACATCCATCCTTTACTGATGTTAACCTTAAATCCTCTCTTAAATAATCTATAAGCCGCTTATCTTCATTACAATTTACATTTGTCCCATTTACTATAAATTCATACACTTTATTTCCTTCTTTCTTTATAAAAGAATTTTTTCCTCTTAAAATATCTAGCAATAAGCTACTTGTATGATATACTTAAAGCATTCTTAGGACATTTTGTTACACATAATCCACATCCAAAACATTTATTCTCATCTATTTTTAATCTATCTTCTATAGTAATAGCATCATAAACACAACTTACTTTGCACTTACCACATTTAATACATTTTTCAAAATCTATCTTTGGAGGCAAAGAGTTTGTCCTAAATACTCTTTCTTTAGTTTTGTTAATTGCTAGTCCTACAATTTCATTAATATCCCTATAACCTTTTTTATCTAAAAATTGATCTAATTCCTCTGCAATTTTACCGTAAATGCTTGGGCCCTTTAATATAGCTTCAGTACATACTTGTACTCCGCAAGCACCTGCCATCATCATTTCAGCTGCATCCTTGCCACAAGTTATCCCGCCTACTCCAATAATTGGAATATCTACAACCTGTGCAGCATCATAAATACATCTAATTGCAAGGGGACGAATAGGAGCCCCTGAAAGCCAACCATAGCCTGTTTTACTTCCCATAATAGGATATCCAGTATTTACATCTATAGCCATACATGGACCAAAGGAATTAATCATTACAAGTCCATCGGCACCTGCATTTTCAACGGCTTTTGCTATAGTTTGAATATCTGTATGGGGACTCATTTTCATAAAGACTGGAACATCTAATATATCTTTAGCAGCCTTTAGTGCTTCTACAATAGGAGTGGCATCGGTTCCCACATAATGGGTAGATAATTCTACAGCATCTGCATAGGGTTTTATAAGGGGTGCTAGTTCTTTAATTTGCTCCTCTGTATACCCCATGCTAATAATAAGAGGACAATTAGTTTTTTTAGCCTTTATATATTCTTTTTCTATCCACTGTTCCTTTGAAAGCTCTGACCAAAGCTCAGTGTTTAAAAATCCACTATTTGTTTTAGCCATACATGGACGAGGTACATCTGCTGGGTTTAATGATATAGTTTTTGTAACAATTCCTCCTACTCCTCCCTCTGCTGCTGCTACACACATTTCTCCGTCCTTAGCTCCCGGTCCTGCTGCTGTCATGATTGGATTAGAAAATTCCATTCCACATATATTTACTCTCAAATTTGCCATGATTATCCCTCCCTTTGAATTTGTTTCACTATATATCTTTTGTCTAAATTCTCATCCAAAGCTTTGAAGCCAATTGTCTTGATTTCTCATAAATCTTTTCTTCATCTACCCCTTGTAATTTTCTATCCTTCATTACTATTTTTCCGTTAACAATAGTAGTTTCAACGCTTTTTCCTGACAATCCAAACAATATATGACTATTATAATTATCTTTATTCATAGGTGTTAATGGATCATAATCAGCTACAATAATATCTGCATATGCACCTGCCTTTAATACTCCTACAGGATGTTTAAAATATTTAGCTGCTATTTTACTATTATTTTGGAATAGCATTTTAGGAATTTCTGTAAATCCCACATTTGGATTGCCAAGATGATGCTTATGAATAATATTTCCTACCTTCATTGATTCAAATACATCACTTGTATATCCGTCTGTTCCAAGTCCTAGTAATACTCCCCTATTCATCATTTCAATAACTGGAGCGCATCCTACTGCATTCCCCATATTTGATTCTGGGTTATGTATTACATTGGTTTTTGTTTCTTTTAATATATCTATTTCTAAGTTGTTGACATGTATACAATGGACTGCTATAGTCTTTTCTCCTAAGATGCTAAAATCCATAAGTCTTTGTACTACACCTTTATCATATTTGTCTAAGCAGTCATAAACATCCTCTATTCCTTCTGCTGTATGAATATGAAATCCTCCATCTAAAGTATCTATAGCCTCTACGCATTGATTAAGGGTTTTGTCAGATAAAGTAAAGGATGCATGGAGACCAAACATTCCCTTTAATAAATTGTCTTTAGAGCTATTAGCATATTTCATAAATTCTATATTTTCCTTAATACCATCCTGCATTATATTCTGACCATCTCTATCAGATACTTCATAGCAAAGACAACTGCGTATTCCAAGCTCCTTTGCAGCATCTCCTATAGTAAATAAGCTTTCTCTGACTGCTCCTGGACTTGCATGATGATCAAAGACAGTAGTTGTTCCATTTTTTATGCAATCTATATAAGTAGTGTAAGCACTATATTTTACATCTTCTAAACTAAGCTTCTTATCTATTTTCCACCACAGCCCCTCTAATATGTCTATAAAGTTTTGAGGTGCTTTTCCTGTTAAGTTCATTCCTCTTGCAAAGGCACTATAAATATGATGGTGGGTATTCACCATACCTGGCATAATTATTTTTCCTTTTACATCTAAAAACTCACCTTGAGGATATTTTTTTTTAATTTCTTCAATTTTCCCAACTTCTTTTATGAGATTATCTTGAATTGCAATGCAGCCCTTTTCTATATAAGGTATATCCTTATCTTGGGTAATTACTCTACCATTTCCTAAAAGTAGCATTTTTATCAATCCTTTTTTGTTTTTAAACATTGATTCTGCTTTTTAAAAAAACATGTAATGTGAAAAAATTTTCTATACTATGATTTCTTAGATGTAGATTTAAATCTACATCTAAGAAATTAATTTTTTTATCTATAAATATGAGTACCATCCTTTCCTGCCACAGCTTCCTTTAAGTTCTCTGGTGAAGTAATAATCGCTTTCTTTCCACCATTTTCTAGAAAGTTTAGTGTTGCATTAATTTTGGGAAGCATGCTGCCAGGTGCAAAATGTCCTTCTTCTCTTAAATTTTTTATTTCTTCTACACTTAGTTTATCCAATGCTTCTTCATCTGGCTTGCCAAAATTAATACAAACCTTTTTAACACCTGTAGATATTATTAGTAAATCTGCTTTAAGCTGACTTGCCAATAGACTAGAAGCATAGTCTTTATCGATTACTGCATCAATACCCCTCAACTGATTATTATCATCCTTAATTACGGGTATTCCACCGCCGCCAACTGCTACTACTGTGTATCCTGAATCTGTTAATTTATCAATTACATCCTTTTCTATTATTTCTTTTGGTATTGGTGAAGGCACTACTCTTCTAAAACCTCTACCTGCATCTTCTACTAGATTCCAGTCGAGATGTTCTTGCTTTAATTCATCAGCCTGTTCTTTAGTATAAAAGGACCCAATTGGCTTACTTGGATTTGAAAAAGCTTTGTCTTCCTTGTCAACTTCTACCTGAGTAACTACTGTAACAGCCTTTTTATGGATATCTCTTTTTGCAAATTCATTATTTAGTGCCTGCTGTATCTGATATCCTATAGCTCCCTGGGTATCGGCACCACAGCTTACTAGTGGAACAGAATGAATACCTTCTGTCTCTGAAGCAATTTCTGATCGTCTTAAAATAAACCCTACTTGTGGACCATTTCCATGGGTTACTACTACTTCATATCCTTTTTCTATAATATCAGCTATATGTTTAGCCGTACCACAAATAGCATTATACTGCTCCTCTACTGTTTGATGATCTTTATCCTTAATTAATGAGTTTCCACCTATAGCTATTACTGCTAATTTACTCATCTTTACTTACCACCCATTGTCAATGTCATAACAGCCTTAGCAGTATGAAGTCTATTTTCTGCTTCATCATAAATAATAGAGTGTGGACCATCAATTACTGAATCTTCCACTTCATTTCCTCTATCTGCAGGCAATGCATGCATGTACATTACATCTTTATCAGCTAAAGACATCATTTTTTCTGTGCATTTCCAATCTTTATAAGATTCCAACAAATCATCTATCACTGCATCATCCTGATTATTTACCCAACTGCCCCAGTTCTTAGGAATAACAACATGTGCATCCTTATAGGCTTCTTCCATATTATGTGTAATTTTGAATGAGCCCCCATGTTTTTCAGCATTTTCTTTAGCCTGCTTTATCACCCAATCCGGCAAATCATATCCCTCTGGATAAGCAAGTGTTACTTCCATACCATATCTAGGGAATAGTAAAGCTTGTGTAACCGGTACTGAAATTGGCTTTTTATGACTAGTTGCATAAGCCCATATAATTGAAACCTTTAATCTATTTGTGTCCTTAACTTTTTCTTTGATAGTCATTAAATCAGCAATTCCTTGCATTGGATGGTATAGGTCACATTGTAAATTCATCACAGGTACTGTAGACCATTTAGCCATTTCTCTTAAATATTTATTACCTATTTCCCAGAAGCAGTTTCTGCATGCTATACCATGACCAAATCTTGAAAGTATAACAGCAGTATCTTTACCAACCTCACCATGGGATACCTGCATTGTACTTGTATCAAGGAAATTTCCATGTCCCCCCAGTTGTGCAATTCCGGCTTCCATTGAGTTTCTCGTTCTAGTGGACTGTTCAAAGAACATTAAAAAAGCAGTCTTATTTTTCAGATAATTTGTCTCCATTCCCATAGCAAATTTTCTTTTAAGGTCAAAGGACACATCCAGTAATGTATCTATCTCTTCCTTTGTCCATTCTTGTAAAGTTATAAAGTGTTTTCCTCTAAATGTAGTTTGCATTGCCATTCTCCCCTTTTTTATTTTTTATAGATATTATATATTGGAATTACTATGCATATTTATTTACATAAATTTTAGGAATAACTGCATACATTGCAGCACATTTCACCAGCTCTTCTTTCCATGTTCTTTCATTTGGTGCATGGGCCTGATCTTCATGGCCTGGTCCAAATCCAATACATGGAATATTATATCTTCCCATAATGGAAACCCCATTGGTAGAAAATGTCCATTTATCTACGAAAGGTTTACTTTTAAATAGCCCTTCATAAGCATCTACTAATGTTTTACAAGCAAAGTGTTCCTCTTCAACTACCCATGCTGGGAAGTAACATGCAGTTGGATAAACTAATCCTGTATATGCAGGTCTATCATAATTGTACATAGATACTTCAGCTTTTCCTTCTTTTACCGAGGGTAAATTTTTAATTTCTTGTAATGCTCCTTCCCAAGTTTCACCCCAGGTTAATCTTCTATCTATAGAAATAGTACAGCTATCTGCTACTGCACACCTTGATGGTGATGTAAAAAATATTTCTGATACAGTTAAACTACCTTTTCCTAAAAATTCATCTGTATGTAAGTTCTCATGTAATGCTTTTAATTCATTAAGAATAGGTGCTATTTTATAAATAGCATTCTCTCCTCTTTCCGGAGCCGAACCATGACAGCTTACTCCTTTAGTAGTTACTTTAATCTCCATTCTTCCCCTTTGACCTCTATAGATATTTAAAGAGGTAGGCTCAGTGATTACAACGAACTCAGGTTTTATATTTCTTTCATTAATGATATATTGCCAGCAAAGGCCATCACAATCCTCTTCCTGAACTGTTCCTGTAACAATCAATGTATAATCATCTTCCAATTCAAGGTCTTTAATAATTTTACCGGCATATACCATAGAAGCCATTCCGCCTTCTTGGTCACTAGCACCTCTTCCCACTATAATTTCATCATCTTCATACCCTTCATATGGGTTGTACTCCCAAAGGCTCTCATCTCCTACACCTACTGTATCAATATGGGCATCCATAGCAATTACATGTTTTCCATGTCCAATATATCCTAATATATTACCCATAGGATCAATTTCCACCTTATCAAAGCCCACTTTTTCCATTTCTTCCTTTATCCTTAAAACTACTTCCTTTTCCATGCAGCTCTCACTTGGAATAGCTATCATATCTCTTAAAAATTTAGAGATATCTTCCTTGTATTCTTCTGCCTTTTCAACCACTTTTTTGAATTCTATATTCATCTTTATTCCCCCTTCAAAAATTTTAAGTTTTTTATTATAAATCTATAGAAGGATTTTTACCGTTCCAAACCACTTTTCTATAGTGCTCTGGATCCGTATCTCCTTCTGTACTAAATAACAATATTTTAGATTGTCTATCTAATTTAAGCTCTTCCCTAAGCTCCTTATACTCTTCTCTACTCATAATAGCAGACAGAAGTCCAGCCGTTACTGCACCTGACTCTCCTGATATGACTTTTTTATCTTTCTTCAATGGATTTCCAAGAATCCTCATGCCATCTGCAGCAACCCAATCTGGGCATGATACAAAATATCTGCTGTATGATTTTAATATCTCAAAGCTTATGGTATTTGGTTCCCCACAAGCAAGACCTGCCATTATAGTAGGCATATCTCCCGACACAAATCTTGGTTTTCCATCGCTAGCTAAAGCTGATTTATAAAGACATGCAGCTTCATCTGCTTCAACAACAACAGTAGTCGGACAATTATCATATACTGAAGCAAAAAATCCTTGAACTGCACCTGCTAATGAGCCTACCCCTGCCTGAATAAAAATATGGGTTGGTCTTTCTACTTTATATTCCTTTAATTGATCAAAAGCCTCCAAAGCCATCGTTCCATATCCTTGCATAATCCAAGTAGGTATTTCTTCATATCCTTCCCAAGCTGTGTCCTGAACCATAACTCCATTACATTTTTTAGCATCTCTATTTGCTAGACGTACTGCATCATCGTAATTAAGATCAGTAATAGAAGCCTTAGCCCCTTCCTTTCTAATATTCTCTAATCTTATCTGGGAAGATCCCTTTGGCATATATACGACAGATTTTTGTTTTAATTGATTTGCTGTCCATGCCACCCCTCTACCATGGTTTCCATCCGTGGCAGTAAAAAATGTTATTTCTCCTAATTTATTTCTGACTTCATCTGAAATTAGCTTTTCAAAGGGAAGTTTTGAAATATCCTTTCCAAGCTTCTTAGCTAAATATTGTGCAATAGCAAAAGAACCTCCCAGTACCTTAAAAGCATTTAATCCAAAACGATAAGATTCATCTTTAAGATAAATTCCTCCCACCTCTAATCTTTTAGCTAAATTATCTAAATTAACTAAAGGAGTCCTACTATATTGAGGAAAACTTTCATGAAAATTTCTTGCTTTATTTATTTCCTTATAACTTAAAAAGTCTAATGAAGCTTTTTTATTATCCTCTGACATATTATTTTCTTTCCATTTTACATTTTTTTCCATTTTTTGTACCCCTTTCTAGTCTTCATCATTCCACTAATTTTAAAGAGCAAATACTATGCCAATTGTGTATTTATATTTGAAAGAAAAACATATTTTTTTCTTTTCTAACCTAGCTGCTGTAAAAGACAGTACAAAAATTTCATTCGTCTGCATAATTTAAAACTTTTTACTAAAATTAGTTTCCTGATTTATTGTACATATACTTTTTTGTTAAAGATATTATGGATAATACATTTTATCTTGTTAAATAGCCTTTTCAGAAAGTATTATTTACTAATAATTATCATTTTGATATTTTTTTAAATTGACTGCCTTAGAATCAGCATGTTTATCAAATTGATAATATTTACCGTTTTGATAAACATAAAAATTGTTAGAACTTTTTCATGTTAAATTATTCATCAGATTAAAACCCATAGTATTGATGTTTGTAATACATTTTAATAAATTCTATAATGAGTTAAGATTTTCATCTTTACATCACTATTTTCATAGGTATAAGCAGAATATTGGCATATATTTTGCTATTTACAGTAAATAAAAGGAGGGATATTGAAATGAGTATTTTAATTGAAAATGCTAAGGCTATAGTAACTATTGATAGGCAGGACAGAGTACTTAGAGATACTAATATCTTAATAGAGGGAAATATAATAAAAAAAATTGGACCAGAAAAATATCAGGCAGATACTATTATAGATGCCAAGAACATGTTTGTATATCCTGGTCTAATAAACACACACCATCACTTATATCAAACCTTTACTCGCAATCTTCCACAGGTTCAAAAAATGGAATTGTTTAATTGGTTAACAACTTTATATGAAATATGGAGGGAATTAAATCCTGATGTGATTTATTATAGCTCATTAATAGGAATGGCTGATTTATTAAAAAACGGCTGTACCACTGTATTTGATCATCACTATGTATTTCCCAAAATCAATAATAAAATTTTTATAGATCAACAATTTTCTGCTGCTAAGCTTTTGGGAGTAAGATTTCATGCTTCCAGAGGTAGTATGTCACTGGGAAAAAATGACGGTGGATTACCTCCAGATGATTTGGTACAGACTACAGAAGAAATATTAAAAGATAGTGAAAGACTGATAGATAAATACCATGATGCTAATTTCAACTCAATGAAACAAATAGTCCTTGCCCCATGTTCACCATTTAGTATAACTTCTGATTTGCTAAAGGAATCTGCAAAACTTGCAAGACATAAAGATGTAAGGCTTCATACCCACCTAGCAGAAACTATTGATGAAGAAAACTTTTGTATAGAAAAATTTGGTATGAGGCCTCTTGCATATATGGAAAGTGTTGACTGGATAGGAAATGATGTCTGGTATGCCCATGGAATTCACTTTAACGATGAAGAATTGAAATTACTTGCCAGCACAGGCACGGGTATAGCTCACTGTCCAATTTCAAATATGAAACTATCTTCCGGCGTAGCAGAAATTTCAAAAATGCTGGAGTTAGGTGTTCCTGTTGGTCTTGCTGTTGACGGAAGTGCAAGTAATGATGGTTCTAATTTATTGGAAGAAATTAGAGTTTGTTATTTACTGCATAGATTAAAATACAGTCATCTAGCACCAACTGCTTATAGTATATTAAAAATTGCAACTAAAGGAGGAGCTAAGATATTAGGTAGAAATGACATAGGTTCTATAGAAGAAGGAAAACCTGCCGACCTTTTTATGATAAATATTGATAATATAGATTGTGTTGGCGCTAAGCTAGATCCCCAATCTATTCTTGGAACCGTTGGAATAAAAAGACCTGTAGACTATACAATTATTAACGGAAAGATAGTTGTAAAAAACGGAAAGCTTTATGGTATTGATGAAGAACGCTTGGCTTATGAAGCTAATAAGGTATTTGATGATTTTATAAAAAATTCTATTTGATGTAAAATCAATTATAAAGAAATATAAAGAAAATTTATTCTAGAATAAAAGGAATTCATTTAATTGTTAATGAATTCCTTTTATTTCTAATTATATTATTATAAAAATAGATATAATCCAATATTCTTAATTTTGTACTTTACTAATTTCATCTACTTCTTCCTTATTTTCTGGAAATACTATATTAAATATCAATGCTAAAACCCCTACTCCAACTACTGAGTCACTAAAAATTTCTTTAAATAAATAGGGCATATTCTCCATAGCTTCTGGTACTTGTGATAGTCCTAGTCCAAGGGAAAATGCTATTGCTAATATTATATTATTTCTACTATTAAATCCTGCTCTACTAATCATCTTTATTCCATTTATAGTAATCATTGCAAAGACAGTTATCACTGCACCTCCAAGTACACTTGTGGGCATTACTGAAACAACTGCCCCGATCTTAGGAATAATACCGGCTAATATTAAAAATACGGCTCCTGTTGCAACACAATACCTGTTTACAACCTTTGTCATTGCAACTATACCGGCATTTTGGCCAAAGGCTGTATTGGGAAGTACATTAAATATAGCAGCAAATAAGCTCCCTGCTCCGTCAGCAATAACAGCTCCAGATAACTCATCCTCTGTTGCTTCTCTATCTAACCCAGCTATAGTAATGCCTGAAATATTTCCCATAGATTCAAGTCCTGCCACAAGATAGATGGCAGAAAATTTTAAAACAGCATCCAAATGAAAATCCATTCCAAATTTCATAGGCATTGGTATACTAATCCAGCTGGCTGCTGCCACTGATGAAAACTCTACTTTTCCCATAGGAATTGCCACTAGATATCCAACAACTATTCCTACCAGTATAGCAGATATACTAAATATTCCTTTTGCAAATCTTTGTAATAATATAATAATAAACAATACCAAGAATCCTAAAAACATGTTATCTAATGATCCAAAATCTTCGGCGCCTGCTCCTCCTGCAAAGTACTCAATCCCCACTGGAAGTAGTGATAATCCTATAGCCATTAACACTGAACCAATTACAAGAGGTGGAAAAAATTTTCTTAAGGGTTTAATAAAAATCCCCATTATTATTTCAACAAAACTACCAAGTAAGGAAGCCCCAAGCACACCTGATAATCCATATGCATGCCCTACTGCAATAGCTGTTGGAACAAAGGCAAAGCTTGTACCCATTACAAGCGGAAGTCTTGCTCCTATCCTTCCTACAGGATATAACTGAATCATTGTAACTATCCCTGCAACGACCATAGCACATTGTATCATATATATCTTTTCCGCCTCTGTAAGACCTACTACATTGGCAATTATGATAATAGGTGCTAAATTCCCCGTAAACATTGCTAAGACGTGCTGTAATCCTAAAGGAAGAGCTATTTTCAACTCTGGTCTTCCATCCAATTCATAAACAGATGCATTATTCTTCATAAATATAATCCCCCTTATTTTTTAAATTACTTCCTTTATTTTTCACCACCTTTTATATAGTGAAACAAATTGAAAGGTGAATTTATACATCAAAAATCGCAAAAGCATCGATAGTTTTAGGATGTATAAATTACGCTTTCATATTGTTTCACTATAGATAAACAATTCTAAGATTTAAAATAGGCCATCTTTATTAAACTTCTTAAAATTTTTAGAAATATTTTCTCTATACTCTACATGCAAATACTATACCACTGGCTTTCTTTTTTGATTTCTATGTTTCTAACACAGCTTAAAAAGTTAATTTTTTATCATATCATTTATAAATTTACTTTACTATATATAATTTTTTTTATAAATTTTTATCATTTTAATAAAAATTTGATTCAATTTGTGTATTTTTAAGCACTTATCAAAATAATAATGATTATCATTTTGATAAGTGCTTAAAAAAACATAGAGGTTTGCTCCCCTATGCTTTAGTTAATGTTTTACTTAAGAAAATAATTTCTTAAATTCTCTAATATCTTATAACCTTATTTTTTCCATTTTCTTTTAATTTTCTATATAAAGTTGCTATTCCAATTCCAAGTTTTTCAGCAGCTTTTTTCTTTCCTTTTGTATCATATCCGTATATATCTAAAGCCTTTAATATATATTCATATTCAGAAGTTTTTAAATCTCCTATTTCTATATTTTTTTCATATTTAACTTCGTTGTGTTCAAGAACAGTTTTAGGTATCATATTAACAGTTAGCATCCCACTATCATCTGCAAAATTAATCATACATTCTATTACATTTTCTAATTCTCTTACATTTCCATACCAGGGATGTCTCTTTAAAATTTCTATAGCCTTCTCCTCTATTCCCTGAACTTTTTTATTGAATAACTTATTATATTTTTCTATCATTTTCATCCCTAAAATTTCAATATCTTCTCGTCTTTCTCTTAAAGGTGGGATTTTAATAGGGATTACATTTAAACGATAAAATAAATCCTCTCTAAATTTCTTTTCTATAATAAGCTTCATTAAGTCTTTATTAGTGGCTGCTATTACTCTAACATCTAAATCAATAGGCTTATTTGAACCTATTCTAATAATCTTTCTTTCTTGAAGAACCCTTAAAATTTTAACTTGAAGATGTAAAGGCATATCTCCTATCTCATCTAAAAATATAATACCATCGTTTGCCAATTCAAATTTTCCAATTTTGCCCTTTGGATCTGCTCCACTAAATGCACCTCTGACATAACCAAACAGTTCACTTTCAAGGAGAGTATCAGGAATAGCACCACAATTAATTGCAACAAAGGGGTTATCTTTTCTATCTCCTTGCTTATGTATAGCTCTGGCAATTAGTTCTTTTCCTGTCCCGCTTTCTCCAGTAATTAATACTGTTGAACTAGATGTAGAAATCTTCTTTATATTTCTTTTGATATCAATAATTTGTTTTGATTTCCCAATAATTTCTTTTCCCGCCACATTATAATCAAGATTACTAGCTTCATAAACTACCTTTTTTAACTTATTTATTTTATCAAATATCAATATTTTTTCATAATTAGGGATAATATGTGATACAAGTATAGTCTGCCCTATAACATAATGTGTATTTTTTAAAATTTTAATTTGTAAACTTTCTCCTCCCATTATATACTCTTCATTAGATTTGATTTGTATCCTTTCATTAATACAGGACTTATCTAATTTCAACTGAGTAATAGCACTGTTATTCATCTCTACAATTCGCTCTTCTGAATCAATTATCAATACACCTTTATTTATACTATTTATTACTTTTTTTAATAATACTATTAGAGAATTATTTTTTTTCTTTTCCATATGCTCAGATACTTTTACACTGATAAAGTAGGCTATTTGATGAAGGAATTTTAAATGAGAATCTAAATTATTTAAAATATATTCTCTTTGTTTTTCTTCCAAACAAATCAGTCCGATAACCCCTATTATATCATCTTTAAATTTAATTGGAGTACATAACTCCAACTTTTCTACACAGCAATGTCTGTTTATACAATTTTCACACAATTTATGTTCCCCTGGATTTTCTATAACCTGATATTGTCCAGTTGATAAAACATATTGATATACAAACCCTTCATTGAGCATATTCTCATTTATTCCATCTTTATATATATCTGTACTAGCAATTCTTATAAAGTTCTTATCTATAATCTCAACTTCAACGCCAACGATACTAGCTATTGCTTCGGCATATTTCATTACAGTTGATTGTATTTGCTTAAGCAGTGATTTTGTCATCTTTCACCAATCCCTTTTAATGCCATATTTGTATATTTTGCTACTATTATAACATATTAATCCAAAGGAGTATGGAAGGTACCTGAAGGAAAAAACAAGTTTATTAAAATCACTCAAATCACATTTGAAATTAAATATTTAATTTACTAGTACAACAGGTTAAATTAATATGAAAGTTTTATTATGGCAATACTAAATATATATAATTACTATCTATTTTAGGAGGCATATAAATATGGAAAACAAAGGAATATCAGCATTGGGACTTACTATGTTGGCTCTAGGCACTGTAGTCGGCGGTTCATTCTTCTTGGGTTCAGCCATACCTATAAAAGCTTCAGGACCTGCAGTACTTATTGCTTATCTACTGGGTGGGGGACTAATTTATCTTATTTTATTTGCTCTATCGGAAATGACAGTTGCTGACAATACTCCAGGCTCCTTTAGAACCTTTGCGGAAAGGGCCTTTGGTCCAAGTGTTGGATTTGTTGTGGGATGGGTATATTGGACTGGATTAGTTCTAGCCATGTCTAGTGAAGCAACGGCTGTATCTATACTTATTCGTGGATGGATTCCTAAAATTTCACTGCCTCTTTTAGGATCAATAATAATTGTTTTAATTACATTGATAAATCTAATTGGAACTGACCGTCTAAGCAAGCTAGAAAGCGGTTTAGCAGCAATAAAGCTTTTATCAATAATCGGATTTATATTCTTAGCTTTTATATTAATCACTGGCCTTTTGCCAAACAAAGCTCCTGTAGGAATTGGTGAACTAAACAGAGAACCCTTTTTCCCTGGAGGTATTTCAGGAATAGCCGGCAGCATGCTGATTGTAATATTTACTTATGCAGGCTTTGAAATAATTGGTCTGGCTGCTTCAGAAACAGCAAATCCCCATCGTGATGTCCCAAAGGCTATTACTTATACAGTCTTGGGATTGGTTGGTTTATACACTACAGCCATTGCACTGCTTTTGCCTTTAATTCAAACTAAAGAACTTACTGAAGAAGTGAGTCCTATGGTGGCTGCCCTAAAATTAAATGGAATACATTGGGCTGCAAAGGGAATGAATATTGTTCTAGTTACTGCAATTCTTTCCACTATGTTAGCCGCAACCTTTGGACTTGGCCGTATGCTGCGTTCTCTGGCTGATGAAGGCTATGCTCCTCAATGGGTTAAAGATAAAGGTGATATACCCTATAGGGGAATTATTTTTTCAGGAATAGCTATGCTTCTAGCCTTTGCATTATCCTTCTTTTTACCTGAAAAAATATATGTATTTTTAGTTAGTTCTGGCGGTTTTTCATTGCTGCTTACATATTTGATTATTGTCTTAACTCATTATAAATTTCGTAAAGTTCATGGATGTCCCCCCAAAGGAAATTGTCAACTTCCAGGCTTCCCATATACTTCATGGACAGCAATTGTTGCTTTGATTATTATTATAATTAGTATGCCTTTAGTTCCAGGACAAGGTCCGGGGCTTGCTGCCGGAATTGGTCTTACTTTATTCTATACATTATGCTATTTGATATCAAAATATAGGAACAAAAAAGCTTGAAACTTTAAACAAATAAAATTTACGTTTACGTTTCAATAAATTGTGAAAATAGTTTTATTACTAATGGTAATACAGTTATAACTGTTATTAATCTTATCAGATGAAGCAAAGCCACTTTATGGGTCTGGGCTCCATAGGCCTCAGATATTATTGTCATATCTGTAAGTCCTCCTGGTGAACAACTAAATAGTGCAGTTATTAAATCTAAACCTGTAAGTTTTGATATTATAAATCCTAAACTAATACTAAAAAGTGTTAATCCTATTACTAACATCAATGCTGGTATTATTAATTTTTTTAATCCTTGAACTGTATCCATGGTAAAATTTAATCCAATCATTCCACCAACTACAATCTGGGCTGCTAATTTAAAATTTTTAGGAATATTGCCTTGCCCAGTATAAACATTATAAATTGCAACAAAAAACATTGCTCCAATTAGAGCTCCTGCTGGTACCTTCAACTTTATTCCTATATATCCTCCAGCTCCTGCAATCAAAAGGGTGTATATAATCTTGTCCATAATTTATGTCTCCTTAATCATAGTTTTTATGTATATATAATTAAATATTAGTAAATTAAATTTATATCATATAGGAAGTCAAAATAAGATTAAAATAAAAGTATTATTATTTATAAATGCTAAAATACAATCTATGTAAGATTATAGATGTTAATAACCCTTTTGTAAAGAAAATAAAAACAAAGAGTTTAAATCAGTTTTGACTTAAACTCTTTGTTACAATCTAAAAAATTATCGTTAAATAAAATTTTCTATCGTTTTATTCTAATTTTTCTCTTGCAATACAGCTCTTAATTCCTTTTTTTCCTTACCATTTCTAATAATTTTTATTTTAACAGCATCTCCTATTTTTTTGTTTTTTATTAATTGACTAAGCTCATCCATTGAAAATATTTTTTTACCATCAAATTCAATTATAACATCGCCTCTTAGAAGTCCTGCTCTATCTGCTGAGCTTTTTTCTATTACATCAGCCACAAGGACTCCAATAGGTAATTCATAGAGTTCAGAAATGTTTTGATCAACATCTCTTCCCAGTATTCCTAAATATGGCCTTGATATTGAACCATTTTCTACTAGTTCATTGATAATAGGTTTAGCTGAATTAATTGGTATAGCAAAACCTATTCCTTCAACCTTTGTGTCTGCAATTTTCACTGTATTTATTCCAATAACTTCACCATAGACATTTACAAGAGCACCGCCACTATTTCCCGGATTTATAGCAGCATCTGTCTGAACTAATTCTAATTTTTTATCGGGTAGTTCAATTTTTCTATTTAAGGCACTAATAACACCCACTGTTACTGTATTATTATATCCTATAGGATTTCCAATTGCTATAGCTGTCTCTCCAACTCTTAATCCTTCAGAATCTCCTAATTTTGCAGCTCTAATTTTATCTGAAATTTCTTTATCCATATTCTTTTTTTCTACCATTAAAACGGCTAAATCTGTTTCTGGATCTACACCAACAATTTTAGCCGGCACATTTTTGTTATCATAAAACCTTACAATTACATCCTCTGCCCTATTTACAACATGTTCATTTGTTACAATCATAATATTTTCATCATTGACTTGAAATACAACCCCTGAACCTTGCCCTTCCTGTATGAATTGATTGTTAAACCAATCCCTTACCCTAACTTTACTGGTAATAGCAACTATTGAAGGTCCCACATCTTCAACTATATCAGCTATTGCAGATTCGCTTCTTTTGTAATTTACTTTTTCAGTTAAAGAGGAGTCTATGATTTTAGTTTCATTATCTTCCTTTACTACTTCATTATTGTTAGCATATCCAGCTAAATAGTCTTCACTAAATTTGTATCCAACCCCTATAGAAAAACCTCCAATCATAGAAAATATAATCCCGAATATCAAAATATTTCTAAAAGACTTTTTCTTTTTAACAGGTTTGCTTTTTACTTCAATTATTTCCTTACAATCACGTAAGAATTCATTTTTGTTATCAAACATTTTTAATCCCTCCTAAGCTTTATAATGATTATAATTACATAATAGACCATAAAATTTAAGAGAATATGAACTGTTTGTAAACAAATTCATAAGTGAGGAAATTGCATAACTCTAATTTGGCTGGGTTGCATAATATATATGGTATGGCTTTGAAGATTTTAAAACCATATATAGTAGATAATTTTTGGGTAAGGTAATTATGCAATTTGCTCAAGTAAATTTACTTCTTTGGCAGGGTAAAAGTAAATAGTGTTCCTTCTTCTTTGCTACTCCTTACTACTATATCCTCTCCATGTTTTTTAATTATCGCCTTCACTATAGATAATCCCAAGCCAGATCCTTTTTTATCTTCCCCTCTAGACTTATCCAACTTGTGAAACCTATTCCATATATATCTTAGCTCTTCCTCTTCAATGATATCCCCAGTATTTTTTATTGAAATATATACTTTATCTTTCTTATGGGTTGTTTTTAAACTAATCTTACCATTGCAATTTACAAACTTTATGGCATTGTCAATCAAATTATATGCTACCCTTGTAATTTGCTCTATATCTGCATATACTAAATCATTTCCCTCCAATAAATCAAATTCTATATCAATATTTTTAGCAATTAATCTATTTTCATGCTTTTCTATTTCATTAATTAATAAATTATTTATGCTAAACTCACTTTTTGATAAATCTAGCTGTCCACTTTCCATTTTTGATAAGTCTAAAATATCATTTGTCATTTTAGTTAATCTTTCGCTTTCCTTTAAAGCAATATTTAAATATTTATCCCGTTTGTCTATAGGAACGGTTCCATCTAAAATGGCTTGAAGATATCCTTTGATTGATGTGAGAGGTGAACGGATATCATGGGACAAATTCGATATAAATGTTCTTCTAAGTTCTTCCAATTTGTTGAGCTCAACAGCCATATAATTGAAATTTTCGGCCAGCTTGCCTAACTCGTCTTTTCTTGTAACTGTTAATCTATTTTCAAAATTTCCTCTTGAAACGAATTCAACTGCCTCATTGAGATTTTTTATATCCTTTTTCAAGTTCTTTGATAAGAAAAATACTGCTATAAACGCCACTATTATTGAAAAAACAAGACCTATTATGGTTATCCTATAAACATCTGACACCGTTCTTTTTATCTCTGGTATTGGAGAATGCATAAATAGAGCTATTTCAACCTTATCATTAACTATAATGGGATATCCAATAGTAAGTACAGGCTCTTTAAAATAATTTCTAAATCTACCTTTCCTTTTTATTATATATCCTTTAAATACTTCTTCTATTTCCTGAACTCTAAGCTTCTCACCTATCCATGTTGTTTCATCTATTTTTGAATCAACATAAATTTCTCCATTTCTATTTACCCACCATATTCTAGCATCCAAGTATTTATCTAAAGCCTCCATTTCCCTCTCCAAGCTTTCTATATATCTTGGTCCCCTTTCATAAACCAAAGAATACTGCTTTTGGATTTTTTGACATTGCTCAATAAGTGTTTTTTCCTTTTGAGTCATGAAATAATCTTCAAATGTGGCAGATAATATAGAAATTAGTGCTATAAAACTTATTAATATAATAATCGCATATATTGTAAACATCTTACCAAATAATGATCTCAATTTAATCGCCTCTTTATTCTAGTTTAATCCCTCATCATTCATAAAAATTCATGAAAGCTTAGTTAAGAAAATTATATAATCACCTATTGTGAAAGTCACATACTACATCTAGCTTTAAAATCTCTAAAACATTACCATATATATTATGCAATTGTCCGAAATTGAATTTATAAAATCAAATAAATTATTATTTTCAATCTTCTAGGAATAATCAGAATTAAATTTATATCCTACACTCCAAACTGTTTTTATTTTCCACGGATCATTCTTATTAAATTTCTCCCTTAGCCTTTTAATATGCACATCTACTGTTCTTGTTTCTCCAATAAAATCATATCCCCAAATATTATCAAGAATTTGCTGTCTAGTAAAAACCTGATTGGGATTAGAAGCTAAAAAATATAACAGTTCCAATTCCTTTGGTGGTATTTCAACTTTTTTGCCATGATATATTATTGAATAATCGGATAAATCTATAGTAAGATTTGGAATTACTAATTGTCTATTGTCAGCATTTTTTGTCTTATATCTTCTAAGAACTGCCTTTACTCTTGCTAATAGCTCTTTGGGTTCAAAGGGTTTTACTATATAATCATCTGCTCCAAGCTCTAATCCCAAAACTTTATCGAAGGTTTCACCCTTTGCTGTAAGCATTATTATAGGAACAGCACTTTTTTTCCTAATTTCTGTACATATCTCATATCCATCTATCTGGGGAAGCATAATATCTAAAATAACTAAATCTGGAATAAACAAATTAAAATCCTTTAGAGCTTCTACTCCATTAAAATACTTTTTTGTTTCATAGCCTTCTTTATCAAGATATAATGATATTAATTCAGCAATGTTTTCATCATCATCAACAATCATAATCTTTGTGTTTTTATTCAAATAAAGCCCTCCTTTTTCAGTATCAAAATATTACCTTTGCTATTTATTTATATTATAATCCATTTTAACAAAATCTTCGATTTTAAATTTATACATCATAAAAACATCAATACTTGTGAATTTTTTGATATGAAAAAATTGCATAATTATCTATTGTAAAAATTTCTAGAATACTACTATGAAAATATATTGTATTGTAAATAACTAAATTAAGAATAATATTAGTATATGCAATTGTCTCAAATTGAAATTATGTATTTATCTGGATATATAAATTTTATAAAATTTCTTGAAAAAATCATATGATATGATATAATTTTATAAAGAGCAATTGTATATTTATTCATTTCGATGTATAATTTTTACTCTTTTTTATTAAGTTTGTTCAGTGAGACAAAAATAATAGGAGGTAGAAAAATGATTGGATATTTATTATTAGAAGATGGAAGTTTATATGAAAGTAAAATTCTTAGTGACACAAAAAATATTCTTGGTAATATAGTATTAAACAAAGAAGGAACTATTATCCTAAAATGTAATATAACAGGAAACTCTGGTTTAATCGTTAATGGCTCAAATCATAATAATGGAGACATTTCTCTTGGCAGCATAGATTTCCAAAATTTAAAATCAAAAATAGAAAAAAATAATATGCTTAATGGTAAAATAGTAACTGATTCTTTACCAATTGAGTATCATATGTATGATTTGAAAACTTTTATTCCAGCACATTAAAATATCTAAAGTTTCTTCATAAATAAAATAGTTGTATAAATATCCCAGTAAGATAGTTAATTTATAAGGTTATTATTGAATTTGCTCAAATAATTTAATATATACAAAGTAAATTTTTGAAATGTAAATGTGACTTGAAATTCTTCTAGTCACATTTTTTTATTTTATTAATAATAAAATTTATGTTACATTTTACTTATCCCTACATATACAACATAGAAAGGGGGTTTTAAATTTGGATAAACTATTTATATCATTATGCGAAAAATACCATAAAAAAATAATAAAATATCTATATTATTCAGTAGGAAATATAGAAGATGCCAAAGACCTTACCCAGGAGGTTTTTGTTATTGTATATAACCGTATAGGTGACCTTCAAAAACATGATAATATAGGTGGATTCATTTATCAAACAGCTAAATATTTAGCAGCCAACTTTAAGAGAAAAAATTTCAAGAAAACATCGATGGAAACCTCCATAGATGAAGATTTTTTAAGTGATTATTCAGATGTATATGATGAACTTCAAACACAATATGACAAAAAAATTGATGAAAATTGTTATATTGATTATATATTAAAGAAATTGTCTGAAGAAAAACAACTGCTTTATAAACTTTATTATGTTGATAATAAAAACTATAAGGAAATTGCTAAAATGCTCAATATAAATCAAGCAACCTTGCGTATGAGATATGTACGGCTAAGACGTGAAATTAAAAAATTAACACATAATGTGGCTAAAGAAAATTTTATATAAAATTTGTTACAAACATATATTTTCTACATATATTAAGTGATTGGATATGAGCTCATTCCAAATCAAAAGGGAGGTTTTTTAAATGAAAGATACTTTTAAAGATATAGGGAAATCTAATAACATAAAAAACAAACTTGATAAGGCTATTGATAATATGGATATGCCCGAAATCGAAAAGCAACTTGATAAACTATCAGCTGATAAGCCTTTTCCTTATGAAATAGAAGACAGCAAAATTTTCGCCAAAAAAATTATTAAACAAAATAAGAAAGGATATGATACCATGAAAAATAATTATAAGAAATTTACAACTTTAGCAGCTAGTTTAATACTAACTATAACTATAGGAATAACGGCAGCATATGCTACAGGTTTATTCCAAGAATTTAATTTCTTTAATAGAGATACTACCGTTAAAGTTAGATCTAATCAGGATATAAGAGAAGATGAAGCTAAAAGACTTGCAAGCGAAGCAAGTGATGCATACAATACTCCATCTGCCACAAAAAAATCATCAAGGGAAGTTGATATAAAAACATTTTCTAATATCCAAGAAGTTAAAGAAGCTTTAGATATAGATATTGTTTTGCCTTCCTATATTCCAGAGGATTTTGTAATTGATGATAATATTAGGGTAGAAAATCTCTACGATAAAAATTTTAATATCTATACTACTTATACTTCTAAAGAAAATAAAGAAAGATTATTTGGTGTTACTGTAATGACCAATAATTTAAGTGGAGACATGACTTCTATAACAGTAACTGATGCAGTTTATAAAGACACTTATACAACTCCAGATGGAACTAAGTATACATTATTGGAGGAAGATGGAACAACTATTGCTGAAGTTTCAATAAATAATATAGACTATGCTTTAATCTTTAGTGGAATAAGTGATGATGAAATGAATAAAATCATAGATAGTGTTGACTTAAACACCTATACAAAATAATTTTAATGTTAATAGATTAAGATAAACCGTATAATATATATAATAGTTCTATAGAAATTTTAAAACTATGTATGGCAGTTAATTTTAAAAAAAGATAATTATGCAATTTCCTCAATTGAATGATGAATATCAATAATAAAAAACCTTAATCCCATATAATTCAGTGGAAATCAAAAGAAATTGTAGAACATGGGTGGAGAAAATTGGCATATATAGAAATGTCAATTTCTTCATTCTCATTTTACCATTTCTTCCTCTCTATTTTATAGCAGTTTGACACGTGTCCTAAAAAAATTATATATTACATATTGTGCTTTAATAACAGTTTATTTCTTACTTTATAAACAATAAATATAATAGTAGGCAAAATAACTATAAATGGAAAAGCATAATATATCCAAACATCAAAAACCCATTCATTAAAGCTAATAATACTATCGAACTCAAAATAAGACAAATTAGCTGCTAATAGAGATACAGGCATTACTATAAATCTATAATCCTTAAATTTAAATATTTCAGCAATTCCCTTGCAAGCTGCTAATAAATATATACTTATTTTTATGAAACCTCCCAGCAAATATACAATTGCCGATATAGCTTCTATTCTCTGTAATGCACTTCCAACATTTACCCTTGCAATTGTGGCATATAAAGGAAAATACAAGCTGGAAGCATAGTCAACCCCTAGAACTAGGATAATAGTTAATGATGTAATTAATAAAAATATTCCTCCAATTAATAAACTGTTAATAAATATTTTATATACGGATTTTTTATTTTTAAAAGTAGAAAATGCAATTGTAAATACTACTGTCTCACCAAGGGGATACATAAATACTTCATAAGCTCCTTTAATAACTGGTTTTACACCGCTATTCATTGATGGAATAATATTTCTTAAATCCATATTGGGAATAAGAAATATTATAGCAATAAATGTTAAAACAACGGGGATAATTACTATAACCTCTCCCCACCTTCCAATAACCTCAATTCCTTCCTTAACTATCCAGCTACATAAAATTAGAATAAACACCATTGGGATAATAATGGGAGTTTCAGGAAAATTAGTAGTCGTAACTAAGTTTCCAAAATCCTTTAATACTATGGCAACCAAATCAAAAAAATATAAAGTATAGAATAAAATTATAATTTTTCCAATAATTTTTCCAAAATACAACTCTATTATTTGGAATAAATCTTTCCCAAAATGATTAGCTAATAAATTACAATATAGAATCATAAAGGGTATCATTATAACTATGGATAATAAGATAGACAACCATAAATCTTCTTTTGCACTCAAACCTGATACAAGTATTGAGGACTCTCCGATCATAAAAAGAACTATAAGAGATATACCCTGTTTATCTGAAATAATTTCTTTCTTCAATGTTAGTCCTCCAAATTGAAGTAGATTATCGTAGATTATCATATATAGATTTTTAATAAAACTATATATAATTAAAGATACTATATAGTTTTTCCCAATCAAACAAATATATCACAAAATTTCAAAATAGCTTCTGATCGTTTCCAGTAAAATTTAATAATTATAATATATTCTAAAATCCCTTTATCTTATGAATCGATTCTAATTTCTGTCCATTTTTTACTTTTAAATCTCAATGAAATCACTATGGAAAAAACAAGAAACGACATAATCTCTGCATACCAGACTCCTACTACTCCTTTGTCTAATACTATAATGAATAAATATGTTAAAGGTACAAACATACTCCATAATCTTAGAAAAACTATAGCCATTACACTTCTTGTATCTCCAGCTCCCCTTAACGCTCCTGAAATAACTATCATATAATTTAAAAAGGGTTGATTTAAACCTATAAAATACATGGTGGTCAATGAAAGTAGAATGATTTTCTTTTCTGGAGTAAATACTCCTAACAATTGTTTAGGAAAAACAAAGAAAATTCCTCCCATAAATATTCCCCATAGAACTCCTATAATGGCAGCTGTATAGCCTGTGGCTGAAGCTTTTTCTGTATCATTTTCTCCTAAGGTTTTACCAACTAAGGTTGCAGCAGCTATTGACAATCCAACTGCTGGCATAAACGAAATAGATTCAATATTAAGAAGTATACGAAATGCTGCTTCAGAATTAGTATCTAGTTTTGATACAATAATACCTACAATAACAAAGGATATTTGCATTAATGCCTGTTCAATGGCCCCTGGATAACTCAAATTCCATAATGGCTTCAGTATATTTTTTGTAATCTTCATATACTTTATTTTAATACGAACACGATTTTTCTTAATAAATAATATATTTGTATATAAAATAATAGCTATCATTCTTGAAATGGTTGTAGACCATGCTGCCCCAGCTATTCCCATTTCTGGGAAAGGACCAAAGCCAGTAATTAATATATAGTTACCAATAATGTTCATTACATTAGCAATACCTGTAATTACCATAGGCGTAATAGTATTTCCAGACCCTCTTAAAATAGCTGCACATGAAAATGATAAGAACATAAATAGCATTCCCAATACAATAATATAGAAATATTCAAGAGCCATACGAAATACATCTTCAGAAACATCATAGATGCCTATAATTTGTCTTGCAAATAGAAAGGCTAAAATTGTTACAATAATTCCTATTATCAAATTAATAGAAGTTGATTGTGCTGCAATAATATTAAGCTTTTTATAGTTTTTCTCTCCATAGGTTCTTGAAATCATTGCTGTAGCTCCTGTATTGAATGAAGAAAAAATAAAAATTAGTGTGAAAACTATTTGATTTGCATAACCTACAGCAGATAAAGCATTTGGTCCTATAAAGTGACTAATCATCAAGGTATCAGCTACTCCAAGCAGAGTGTTTAAGCTCATTTCTCCAATAGCAGGCAAAGCTATAGCTATAATTGAGGTCAATAAAATTTTATGTGTATTAAAAAAACTTTTTATTCTATACATATTTATCACTTTCTTTCTTTTTATAAGATCCCACTACATAAATACAACATTATATACTTTTACCATTCTTTTTAAACTATTCAATATCTTTTCATGAACAAGTTAAATCTTCAGATTTAAAAATTATATCATAAAACATTAAAAAAATGGACATATTTAATATAGTATGAAAAATAATTTTTTTATCTATAGATATGTGCTTAAGAAATTCAACTTACTCCAGTAGCCACTGAGAATCCTTTTTATCTCTGTCTATAAACGAGTTTTTATTCAAATGGAAGAAAAAGGACAAAATGTGTTATAAAAATCGCCCCCAAGAAAACCTCAGAATCTACTTCCGTTTCTTTAGTTCCTCAGTCACATATCTATATTAAGTAAATTTCATAATGGAGGTAATTGCATAATATATATTTTTTTAAAAGCAAATATAATAGATAATTTTTACAAAAGGTAATTGTGCAATTTCCTTAATGATTAGGAGATGATAAAATATGGATGGAAGTTATTTTTTATTTTCATTTGCAGAAACAGATGACGGAGCTGTTGTTTTTATAACGTCAAAGGATACTTGGGAAAACCAAGGAACAATGGATCAGGGATTTAAGAATGAAGAAATGAAAGTTCTTGAGCCTATTTTAGAAAAGGCTGGATTATATGAGCTTATGGGCTCATGCTATGAAATGACAAAGTCACCTGAAGAAACTAGAGATACTCTATTAGAGAATGGATTACTTGAAGACAGTAATTTTGATAAATTAGTAATGACTTTATACACATAAATAATTTAATCCTAATTTTAAACTTTAACCTTAAGATTAACTTTATTTAGGTTAGGAAATCTAATGCTAATTCTTATCTTTAATGCTTATATTATGGTCTTAATGTAATTTAATTAAGGAGTATATACTTATAATATATAAAAACTTAGGAGATAATTTGCTTATCACCTAAGTTTTATTTTTATTAATGTTTTAAAAAAACCCTTAAAAAATTTTATAATTTATACAATATAAAAATTCTTACCACATATCGACAAACCATAATATTAAATTGATCTATATTTCTTATGCTCCATCTTAATATTCTCCAATAGCTGAGGATTACCGAAAACCTCTATAATAAATCTAGCTATAATCTCTTCAACTAGTACAAACTATTTTAAATATTTTTCACATTCAATACTCTCATAGAATTAAGTACAGCTATTAAGGCCACTCCTACATCAGCAAATACCGCTTCCCACATAGTTGCATATCCAATAGCTCCAAGAAGTAAAACGCCACCCTTTACGGCTAAAGAAAATATAATATTTTGCATTACTATTCTCTTAGTTCTCTTTGCTATCTTTATTGCACTGACTAGTTTAGATGGCTCATCGGTCATAAGTACAACATCGGCTGCTTCAATTGCAGCATCTGAACCTAAAGCTCCCATGGCCACCCCTACATCTACCCTAGCAAGCACCGGTGCATCATTTATACCATCTCCAACAAAGATAAGTTTATCCTTGGATTTCTTCTGTCTTTCTAACATCTCTATCTTTTCTACTTTATGATGAGGCAATAGCTCTGAATATACTTTATCCAAGCCAAGCTTATCGGCCACTTTTGCAGCTACATTTTTATTGTCACCAGTAAGCATTACCGTATTTCTTATTCCAATTGCTTTAAGTCCTATTATTGCCTCTTTTGAATCTTCCTTAATTTCATCGGAAATAATAATATATCCTGCATATTCTCTCTCTATAACTATATGAATTATTGTTCCTGGTATATCTATACTAGTAAATTCAATATTATTTTGTTTCATTAATTTATCATTTCCTGCTAAAATTTCTTTTCCTTTTACTACTGCAGTTATTCCAAAACCTGATATTTCGTTATATGACTGTATATCTTCTTTATCAATTTCTTTTCCATATTCCTTTAATATAGAAGTAGCAATAGGATGATTAGAATAACTTTCAGCTAATGCTGCAAATTCTAATAGTTCTTCCTTTGATATATTATTGCTTGTTTTAATTTCAGTTACTTTAAATACACCCTTTGTCAATGTTCCTGTTTTATCGAAGACTACTGTATCCACATTATTAAGCGCCTCAAGATAATTACCACCCTTTACAAGTATTCCATTTTTAGATGCCCCACCTATCCCGCCAAAGAATCCAAGAGGGATAGATATAACTAAAGCACAGGGACAAGATACTACTAAGAATATTAATGCCCTATAAATCCACTCTGAAAAAGTTGCCCCATCAATAATAAGTGGTGGAATAACGGCAAGTGCAAGGGCACTAAATACTACAACTGGAGTATAATATCTTGCAAATTTTGTTATGAAATTTTCAGTTGGTGCTTTCTTACTACTTGCATTTTGTACCATATCTAATATTTTAGATACAGTAGACTCTCCAAATTCCTTTGTTACTTTAATATTTAAAAGTCCTCTTTTATTTATAAAGCCGCCTAAGACTTCATCTCCTGTTTCTACTTCCCTTGGAACTGATTCCCCAGTAAGTGCAGATGTATCGACAGTAGAATTTCCTAAAGTAATTATTCCATCAAGGGGAATTTTTTCACCGGGCTTTACAACTATTATATCTTCAACACTTACATTTTCAGGCGATACTCTCTCTATTTCATTTCCTATTTTCAAATTTGCATAGTCTGGTCTTATATCCATTAAATCAGCAATAGATTTTCTTGATCTATTAACTGCCAAGCCCTGCATAAACTCTCCTACCTGATAAAAAAGCATAACTCCTACACCTTCTGGAAATTCTCCAATGACAAAGGCTCCAACAGTTGCTATGGCCATTAGAAAGTTTTCATCGAACACCTGTCCTCTTATTATATTCTTAACTGCCCTTAAAAGTACTTCTCCACCAACTAAAATATAACTTGCAAAGTATATAATAAATTCAATAGGGTAAGAAAATTTAAAAATTATAGCAGTTAGAAATAATGCTGCGCCTATTCCTAATCTTATAAGCTCTCTTTTATTTTTACCTTCACCATGGTTATGCTCATGGGTATGATTATGAACATGACCTTGACAAGCACCATCACAATTATCATTATCATGGTTATGACTATTCCTTTGAATATCTTTCTTATTTTCCTCAACAACATCTACATCTGGTTCAATCTTTTTGACTATTTCTATTGCTTGTTTTGTTATACTATTTAAATCCTTTTTATTCCCTTCTATAATTAATTTACCAGTTGCAAAATCAATATATGCATTTTGGACACCCTTTAAATCCTTAATCTTTCCTTCAATTTTTGCACTACAACTTGCACATACAAGTCCCATCAAAACTAAAACCTTTTTTGAAGCTTTATCAATTATTTTTTCCTTAACTACAACATGAGGTTCATATCTTTTTACTATATTCTTTGTTTCTAATATTACAGCCTCTATTTCATCTATACTATCTATCTCAATAGTAAGTATTTTAGTAACAAAATTTAGTGAAACCATTATAACTTCTTTTAGTTCACTGACTTTTCTTTCTATTTTTCCAGCACAATTTGCACAATCAAGACCTTCCAGCATTAGTTCTATTTTAGCTTTTTTCAACATTTTTCTTCCCCCTTTAAAGTCAGCTATTTATGGCTTATATGACTAAATCCTTGATCAAAAATATTTTTAACATGCTCATCATCAAGAGAATAATAAACAACCTTACCTTCTCTCCTATATTTCACAAGTTTTGATGACTTAAGAACTCTCAACTGATGAGATATTGCAGATTGTGACATGCCTAATGTTGTAGCAATATCACCTACACATAATTCTTCTTGAAACAAAGCACATATTATTTTTATTCTAGTGGTATCGCCAAATACCTTAAATAGATCTGCTAAATCGTATAGTTTTTCTTCTGTAGGCATATTTGATCTTACTTTATCAACAATATCTTCATCAATAGAATTATCCCTCAATATATCTATGCTTGAGTTATTTTTTATCATGAGATCACCTCTTTTTGTTTTCATATGAATGATTGTTCATATATTCACTTATAATATATACCCTTTTCACTTAAAAGTCAACTACTTTTTAATAAGAATTTTCGTATACAATATATAGTATGTTGTGTATAATATAATTTAGCACTAGAAGTAAACCAAAAAAATAATAAGGGCTTTTATATTTTCTATTTTAAAATTATTAAACCTTTAAATTATTTATCTTTAGAAAAATTTTTTTTATATAGTATAATAGTATTAAGGAGGAACGTAATGAGCCAATATATGAGTTTAAAAGATCATGTCTATAATTACATATCAAAAAAAATTAATGAAGGTAGCCTTACCCCAAATGAAAAAATCAATGAACAATTAATTTGCGAAGCACTACAAATTAGTAGAACTCCAGTAAGAGAAGCTCTTATTCAACTAGCCACAGAAGGTTATTTAGAAAATATTCCACGAAAAGGTTTTCGTGTTAGACCAATAGATGAAAATAAAGCTATGGAATTGTATATAATTATTGGGTCTTTAGAAGGATTAGCAGCAATTCATGCTTTAGACTTCATCACTTCCAAAGAAATAAAAAGGATGAAAAAGTTGGTTACAGACATGGATGAAGCAATTGATGTCAAGTGTTTTGATGATTATTATAAGTTACAAGCTAGGTTCCATAATACCTTTATAAATATTTGTAATAATGAAGAACTTATACGTCTTCTTAATCAATTAAAAAGAAGTTTTATAAGACAAACCTATATAACTAAAGAAACTGAAGATCTTACTCAAATCTTAAAGAGAACCAATTCTGAGCACAATGAAATAGTTAATTTATTTGATCTAAAAGATAAAGAAAAACTTGAAAAATATATTAAAGATGTACATTGGAATGTAAGAAATGCTAGATTTGATTCCATATAGAACCAAAAAAGATTAATATCACTTTGTCCATTCTAATTATTGAATTCTGAGCTTTTTTGAAAATGTTTGAGAAATATATATAATAAAAATGTTTAGGAACATATTATTATTCCTAAACATTTCTATTTTAATTATCTTTTAAATCTATTTTTACAATAACTCACCTAATGCTTCTATAAATCTTTGTGTTTGTTCAATTGTTCCTGTACTAACCCTAAGCCAGTTATCCCAGTTCCATAAATATCCTGGTCTTATTATAACTCCCTTTTCTAATAATTTTTGAAATACTATTCTTGAATCCATATTTACGTTGACAAAAACAAAGTTAGAATTGGATTTTATGTATTCTAAATTATTCTTTTCAAAATATTCTTCCATGATTTCCATAGCTTCATAATTTAACTCTACAGTTTTTTCTATATGTTCTTTGTCTTCAAGTGCAGCAAGAGCAGCTACTTGCGCCAATCTATTTGCATTGAAAACACCTTTAACCTTGGTCATTTCATTAGCTATTTCTTTTGATGTTAAACAATATCCTGTTCTAACCCCTGCCAAACCTGCTACCTTTGAAAATGTTCTAAGTATAATAGTATTAGGTCTTTTCTTAAGTATTTCCAAACTTTCAGGATACTTGGGATTTTTTATGGCATAATCATAATATGCTTCATCAAGAACTACTACTATATCTTCCGGAATATTATTAAATAAATACTCTATTTCTTCACTGGTCATTATATTTCCAGTTGGGTTATTAGGATTACATACAAATATTAATTTTGTTTTGTCATTAACTTTTTGAACAAATGTTTCAAAATCGTGTTTATAATTCTTAAGTGGAATTTGTACCAACTTTCCACCCATATGAGAAACGCTGGTTCCATATAAACCAAAGGATGGATTTGCCATTATTGCTTCATCACCAGCATTAATAAATGTCTGGGCTATAAATTTTATAATTTCTTCTCCGCCATTTCCTATTACTATCTGCTGCGGATTTAAATCATATCTCCTCGCTAATTTTTCTCTTAAATTAGCGGCAGCTGGATCAGGATAGATATTAATACTTTCTGCTTCTTTTCTTATAGCCTCAACAGCTTTCTTTGAGGGACCCAAAGGATTTTCATTGGAGGCAAGTTTAATTATGTCTTCTAATCCTAGTTCCTTTTTTACCTCTTCTATAGGTTTCCCTGGAACATAACGCTTTAAAGTAAGTACCTCTTTTCTGAACAAATTATTATCATTCATATTTATCCTCCTTTTATAAGTTGTATATTTAAATAATCCTTATATATCCAATTATAACAGATTATACATCAACTTATTTGATTTTTTACAATTTCTTCATAACACTTAAACTTTTTTATTTTTTAAGTATAAATATGCAACTTCTAATGTTATAATTATAACATTTTATTTCTATTAATTTTGAGCTTTTTTGAAATCCTCAATGATCATTTGAGGTTTTATATTGCCATTCCACTCATTTATGTCAACTGAAAATACAAGATTTAAAGACTGGGGTTCACCAACTCTTCGATACCTTTCTGTTAGAGAAAATCCTATTCCATCCAAAACAATATTATTACTTTTCCCAACAAATTTAAGATGCTTCCCCTTTGCTCCACAGCCTTTTGTCTTAGTTTTATCCACCCGTATATTATTTATCATAAATAAAGGTTTAGGATTCCCCATACCATATGGTTCTAATTTTGCTATATCATTGATAAGTTCAATAGTAAATTCATCCGGGGAAATCTGAGTCATAATATTTAGTTTAGGAACAAATATATCTGGATTTTCTTTTTTTATCCTTTTAGCTCTAAAATCTAATCTTGATCTTAACTCATCTAGTTTATCTTCCTCTATGGAAAATCCACAAGCCATTTCATGCCCCCCAAAGCCAAGAAAAATATCGGAACAAGTTTTCATCTCTTCATAAATATTAATACCAGATATACTCCTTCCACTTCCCTTTAGATGTCCCTCATCACTTTTAGTAACTACTAATGTAGGCTTATAAAAAGTATCCTTTATTTTTCCAGCAACAATACCAATAACCCCTTCTGAAATATTATCAGCACGAACTACTAAAAAGTCATTATTCATATAGTTTTTTTCCACAATATCTTTACAATACCCCTCTCCTGATTCTTGCACTAATTTTCTTTCTCTATTAAGCTTGTATAAATATTGTGCTAATTTTGTAGCTTGGCTTATATCATTAGAAAGAAGAAGCTCCACACCATACTTGGCATCCTCAAGTCTTCCAGCAGCATTAAAGCATGGCCCCAATACAAACCCAATTCTTCCTGAAGTTATCTCTTTATCCTTAAGTCCCACTACCTGTCTTAAAATAGATAATCCTAAGCGCTTATTTTTATTAACTCTTTTTAGTCCATATTTAATAAAAGTTCTATTTTCATCTATTAAAGGAACAATATCGCAAATAGTTCCTAAGGTAACTAAATCAAGAAGCCTAGATATAGTTGATTTTGGTAATCCAAGGGTTTTTTGAATCGCCTGTGCAAGCTTAAAAGCCACACCGCATCCACATAATTCTTTAAATGGATAATTATCCTCTTGCTGTTTCACATCAATAACTAAACAATTAGGCAATATCTCAGGGGGATTATGGTGGTCAGTAATTATAACTTCTAGCCCCAATTCCTTAGCATAATCAACCTCTTTTACAGAACTTATACCATTATCGACTGTAATAATAAGATCAGCCTTCATTTCTTCTTTCATATATTTTATAGCTTCTAAATTCAATCCATAGCCTTCGGTAAAACGATTAGGTATATAATAATCTATATTTTTAGTTATGGCTTCAAAAAATTGCAATAATAATGCTGTGGCTGTGACTCCGTCAACATCATAATCTCCAACAATTATAATTTTACTTCTCTTATTTATATGATAAATAATTCTACCTACAGCCTCCGTCATATTCTTTATAATAAATGGATCATAGGTTTTTTGAGGTTTGTCACTTAAGAATTCTTCTATTTCTTCTTTTTCGGTAATACCTTTAGAATGAAGTATATTTTCTACTATAGACATACCTTCAGCTTTTTCAGAAATAATTTTCCATACCTTTTCCATGAGAATCCTCCAATCAAAAAATAACTATATAAATATTCTATCATATATATAGAATTCATATAGTAAAACTTAATTTATAGATATTGAAATGCTCAATATTTCTAAGAGTTTTCAATGTCTCTAAATTAATAGTTTTACTTGAATTTCTATATAGAATTCATATAGTAAAACTTAATTTATAGATATTGAAATACTTAATGCTTCTAAGAGTTTTTAATGTCTCTAAATTAATAGTTTTACTTGAATTTCTATATAGAATTCATATAGCAAAAGTAAGCGCTTCAAAAGAAGGCGTCATATGCAAAGCAACATATTTATGCTAAACTTCCATAACGTATGCAAAGAGCCATACACGTCTTGCTGTGGCAAATGGTTTTATATTGGCCTCACAAAGATTATTTGAAAGGGGGATTCTTCCATCGGTCGCCAATTTATCTTTTTTCTTCATCATCCTATTTCTCCTGGTCTTATTGTTCATAAGCAAGAATTAATAAGGTTATCCTTATTTTTAAGCTATCAATATATTCTGTTTCAATACGTTCGGTGTTTTTATTTAGTCTATCAATAAAGTTATCGTTAGACTATTTGCTTAACTATTTTATATATTTTTACATATTATTTAAAAAATGTATGTATTGCAAAATAATAGATAAACTGATATACTAAAGATAATACCTTGCAAGGGATTAGAAACTAAAACTGAATAACCTCGAGAACTATTTTATATTAATATTGCAAATACTAAGGGGTGCTAAGTCAAAAACTTTAATTACATAAAATGTTGGAAGTATGATTTTTGATCAATTTATTAGAGTTTTCGAGGAAACACTTATTATAAAAGGAGAATACATATGATAAAAAAAAATAACAAGCTTAATTTTAACAATTAGTATATTTTTTAGCATATCAGTAACCAGTTTTGCAGGTGAGAGTACATCTCTTTCATTAAGTGGGAATAAAATTAGTAAAAGTGAAGTAGAAAGTATTTATACAGAGCAAGATAAAAAAATTGTAGATAAATCATCAAATAGTGATAAACAAATACTTCTTGATAATTTACATAAGATACAAGAGCTACAGTTACAAGAAGTTACAGCTGAAACAGAAGCAGAAATACAATCATTATTTGTTGAAATTAATGAACTAGAAACAGTTGTTGAATTAGATGTTAATGCACAATCTAATAGCATTAGTATGTCTAGCCTTAAGCCAAACCCTCCTTCAAGCACTAGATATTTAAAAACCTATGGTATTACATCTTATACATCTTATGGTGGGGAAGAATATGAAGTATACGAGGTTGTTGTTTATACAAATGATACTAAACGAAGCAACGCAAGGTATAACCCACTTTTTAATTGGGGTACTATGAATTTATTAGATGATGGTAACTATACGCTAAGTGATTTTGCAGAAACAATTACTTACAAATCCAGTTATGTTGCTTCATTATTTAATATTCCATATGCATTATATAGTACAGCAATCCCACCAAGTGCCTATTTTGGACAAAGTGTAGAGGAGAGTTTAATATATGAATATGATGCGACTCAGATATTTGTATATGCTTATGTGGCAGAAAGAGGCGTAGATTGGTATGATCATATGCAAACAAGTGAAAGACTTTCCGTAAACTCGGATATTGTATCAAGAATTAATCGCTATGGTTATGTTGAGGAAGATGACCTTGATGATAAAATTTTAAGACACGCCGAATCTAGATATTACGCTGATGTTTCAAGACCAACGCAAAGATACCATCAAAATAAATATAAAGAAGAATTTAAAGTTGGCGACTTAAAGGTGTATTATGATGGTGATTATAAAGGTAAAATAAATACTAATTACTATTCTGAACTTTGGAGTATTCCAGGGCTATAAAATATGAGTATCCTAGAAAAAAATATTTTATATCAATATTTCAAATACTAGGATCAGTTGAGCCAAAAGCTTAATTGTACAAAATGGTGGAGTGGGATTTTTGAATAAAGTCTCATTCCCTACTATTTTAAATCTATCAGAGTTTTCTAGGAAACACAATATATTAAAGGAATTATAAAAATGCTTAATAAAATAAAAAAAATAATTTTAGTTTCCGTTACTTTATATGTGTTATTATGTATTGTCTTGTGTTTTACATATGAAATCTCATTAAATTTACTTTGTAAAAATACTATTATTTACGATACAAATAACGCTAATCGTTGTATTGTTTATTTGGATAATGACAAATTGAATTTTATTAAGGTAAAGGATATATCTTTTGACATATTAAATTTGTCAAAATTACCTACTATAGATGAACGGATAGTTTTCGACTTAATTACACCAAAAGAGTCTTTCAAAATATATAATAGAAAAAAATTTAATCTTCACAACTTAGAAAAGTCTACTGAAAATGGAATTTTGATTAGGTGTGATGACGATAAAAATACATATGGATTTATTGAGACTTCTTATATTTATCTTGGTGTTAGTAAAAATAATGTAGAAAACATAATAAATTTGTCAGAGTCGACAAATTTTCAATCTGAACTTTTATATGATAAATATTATGTATTCATGTTTGAAAATGAAAAGCATTTAGAAATTGAACAATTAGCTAATTTTAAATTCAGATACTAGGAGTGTTCCCTTCAGGGTGAACCACGAGAGAATATAAAATTTAACAAATAAAAAAACTTTATGATGTAGAAATATCCTCAGAGCTTGTAAGCAAGATAACCGATAAAATTATGCCTCAAGTTCCTGAAGGTAATGTAAAAAACTTTGTGTCCCAGGTAGAAAACAGCTCTTTCTTGGCAAGAATTAGATATAAATAATTCTAATCAGGAAGGAGTTTTATTATGGCTATTACAAAAGAGCAATTGCGGCAGATCATCAGTGCTAATGAAATTAATAACGTAGGAGATATCTATGCCCTCTTTAAAGAGAGTTTTAAAGATATATTCCAAGAACTTTTGGAGGCAAAATTGGAAGCTTCTATTGGTTATCCTAAAAATGAAAAAGACACGGTAGTAACAGACAACATATAGTAAAACTTAATTTTGAGATATTTAAATACTCAATGCTTTTAAGAGTTTTTAATGTCTCTAAATTAATAGTTTTACTTGAATTTCTATACAAACACGTGACTGAAAATCTAAAAAAATCAAATTAAACTCTGAAGTTTTCTTTTGTTGATTTCTATAAACCTGTTTTAAATTCAATAATTAATCCAAGGATATCTCCCTGGATTAATTTCAAATCTTATTTAGACTTATTATTTATAAAGTTCCTAAGTAAATTTGGTAATTGCTGCTGTATTTCTTTTCCTAATTTCTGTTTTATCTGCTCTCCTATTTGCCTTTGAACCATACTATACATTTGTTTATATATTACATCCTGTATTTGTTTATTAAACTGCTGTTGCATCTGCCTACTGACTTGCTGACTTGCTTTTCTTTGGACTTGATTATAAATCTGTTTAGTTGCCATTGATTTTCCTAACATTTGTGTTGGCCGCTGCATATTCATCATTTGCCTTTGTATTTGCAAAGGTCCTTGTAATTGTCTCACAAGCTGCAAAGGTCCCTGTATTTGCTGAATAAATCTTAAAGGTCCTTGTATTTGCTGGATGAACCTAAGTGGTCCTTGTATTTGTTTAAATAGATGTATAAGCCTTCTCATCTGTTCTATTGATTCTTCATCTTGATCTTCTATTAGTCTTTGAATAATATCTTCCAGTGAATCTGCTTGTGTCTGTGGATCTACTATTTGATTATCTTTTCCATCGGTTACTTCAGTAGGAGTTATTACATTATTCTCCTCAGTGTCTATATTTATTAAATCATCAATATTTTCCTCAAAGTCTTCTTCAATATTGATAATGTCTGAATCATTTTCGTTATTATTTTTCAATACCCTTAGATTTCTATGTCTATTATACATAATAAATTATTTTATTTTTCACCCCTTCTCTCACTACTGACAGTGGTAATCTTAAAACAGATTATTCTTTAGTACTTAATATTATAGTATGATGAAGGGGAATACTCTGTGTAAGCCTAGTTCACTTTTATAAAAAAATCAGGAAAATAATTATTTCTTACTTAAATGAGAAACTTGCATAATTAACATTATTAATTTTAAAATACAATATGTAGATAACTTGCCTGACGTCCTCTACTACATTTTCTATTTTAAAAGTCTTCACATGTATTATGCAATTTCCTCAAATATTATATTTATAGATTTCCTTGGGCTTTTTTATTTTTTTCTTAAATTCATACATTCTTTCATCAGCAATACTTACCAATTGATCGTAATATTTACTATCATAAGGAAACTTAGCAATTCCATAACTAAATTGGCATGTAATAAAATTTCCTTCAAAATTAATTGGATTATTTTTAAAATATTTAATTATAATCTCGAATTTATCTATTAGCTCCTGTAATTTAATATATGAAAATACAGCAATAAATTCGTCTCCACCAAACCGTGCAAGAAAATTATTATCTTCAATAAGATTTGAAATATTAATAGCAAAACTCTTAATCAATTTATCTCCCGCTAAATGTCCATATGTATCATTTACAAGTTTTAATCCATTTAAATCAAATAGTACGAGATAGAATCTTTCATTATTTTTCATTGCATTTTCTATATATTCATTAAATAATTCTTCGAAATAGCTTCTGTTATACACTTTGGTTAACTTATCATACTTTGATAAATAAATTATTTTCTCATAAAGTTTATGATTACTAATGACTATAGAAACTTGATTTCGTAAATATTCCATCATTTCTAAATCAAGTTCATCATATGCATTATTATAGCTACTATCAACATTTATAAACCCGTATAACTTCTTATCTACTATAATTGGAGCACTGATTGAAGATTGAACATCAAAAAATTTGTTGTTTTCTAAAATATCTGGAAATTCATTTTTGTATTTTCTCTGTATGTCATTTATGATTATAGCTTTCTCAAATTTTCCATTTGCTTCTCTCCATAAAAATGTATCAGTTAAGTTAAGTGCATAACTTTTACTTGCTTCATCATCGTATCCTTTACTAGATGCAATTTTTAGTTTTTTATTATCATCTAAGAGTAAAACGCAAGCAAGCTGAGAATCTTCTATTACATCAGTTACTTTTTTCAAAATAATATCAAATAATTCATTAATATTTTTTATGCCTATAATAGCTTGATTCACTTCTAAAGCCACTTCTTTCATTTTTAAAAGCCTTCGTATCCTCTTTTCATTAACTTTTCTCTCAGTAATGTCAACAATTACTCCAACTAAACCAGTGATTTCATCTTTTAAATCTTTAATAACTCCTTTATTAAAAATTACATCATGTAATGATCCATCTTTATGAATTAATTTTGCCTCATAAGTCTGAGTCCCTCCTTTTTTCATAAGCTCACTATCTGCCTTACAATAAATATCTGCCAATTCTTTTGGATAAACATCATAAACACTACTCCCAATAACATCTTCATGTTTTAAACCTAAATACTTAGCTAGAGCAATATTACAATATTGGTAGATCCCATTAAAGTCTTTTACAAAAATTGGATTTGGTATTGTATTTATAATTTTTTGAAGAAAATTAGCACTATCTTTTTGAATAGTATCTTGGTCAATATTTTTACCACTATTCATTTTTAAGCAATCCTTCATGCTAACTACAGATAAACTTTCCTTAAGCTCTTTCATCTTTTATCCTCCCTAATAAAGAGAAAAGTCTTTTGGGATCTATATATGAGTTTTACAACCGTATATTTTAAAGTTATAAATATATAAAGATAAACAAACCTCAAAGTTTAATAAATTTCAAATATAAATTAAAGCAAAAAAGCCTTACTGATGTATCGATACAGAAAGACTTAAAAATTAATTTCAGATAAATGAGGAAATCACATAATTCTAATTTAGCAAAATTATATATAGGAATATTATCCTCTTAACTTAGTTAGAATAAAATATATTTTAAAAATTTTTTTAGCCTCTCCAGACCATGATAACAAATTATTTTTTTATTTTCGACATAATATAACAATTATCATCATATTTTTAATATATTATATCATAACTATATATATCTTCTAATATAATATTAAATATTTTCTTATTTCCTATTACGCCAAAAGGACATGAGTAAAGTTCTAATTTGATTTTCTGATGAAACATGAATATTATAGCCCCAGCTTTTGGGGAAAATCCTCTTATAAGATTTGTAGGTAAAGCGATCGTCTATCAATAACACTAAGCCTTTATCCTTTTCAGTTCGGATAACACGCCCTGAAGCCTGTAAAACCTTATTCATTCCTGGATAAAGATAAGCATAATTAAACCCCATATTGTTTTTTTCATTAAAATAGTTCTTTATTATATTTCTCTCCAAGCATATTTTAGGAAGTCCTACGCCTACTACTACTGCTCCTGATAATCTTTCACCCTTTAAATCCACTCCTTCTGAAAATATTCCTCCCATTACTGCAAAACCTATTAAAGTTTCCTTTGGATTATTATGAAATTTATTAAGATATTCTTCTCTTTCTTCCTCTGTCATTATATTAGCTTGAATTACTAAATTTATCCCAGGATACTTCTCCAAAAATCTTTCATAAACTTCATTCATATACTTATATGATGGGAAAAACACAATATAATTTCCTTGTTTTTCAGTTGTTGAAGCTTTTATATAATCTACCACCTCATTGTAACTATTTTCTCTATCTTTATACCTGGTTGAAATATTACCAGCAATCATAATACATAAATTCCTTTTATCAAATGGAGAAGGTAACAAAACACTATTATCTTCCATATCTCCACCTAAAATCTCCTTAAAATATTCTATTGGCGATAATGTGGCGGAAAAAAACACCGCTGACTTCCCTCTTTTTGCTGCTTCTCTTAATAGATAAGATGGATCTAGACAGAACATTTTCAACTTTACATCTTTATTATTTTTTTCTATATAAGTCACATACTTATCATCATAAAGTTCTGAAATCCTTACATAAGCTAAGCAATCAAAAAACAATTCTAATAACTCTTTATGCCCTTCATTTCCTTGCTTTGTGGCAAGAAATTCTTCACTATCAGCCATTAATGAATTTAATAAATAACATATATCATTAGGCATTTCTTTTTGTATATAAAAATGTTCCTCTTTGCAAAGCTTCTTTATCTTAAGCATATATGAATTAATCTTATCAAGCGCCTTTTCTATTTTAGGCTCTTTATCCTTGAATATTTTTTTTAACTCTAGAAAAGGTTTCTTATACAAAGTGGCTGAAAACATTTCTCTAGATCTATCAACTAAATTATGAGCCTCATCTATTAAAAATGTGTAGTCATTACTATTAAATTCAAAAAACCTTCTAAGATATACTCTAGGATCAAAAACATAATTAAAATCACATATAACACAGTCTGCCCATATAGCTAAGTCAAGGGAAAACTCAAATGGGCAAACATTGTGCTTTCTTGAATATTTTTCAATAACATTTCTAGAAAATTCATCTTCATTATTAAGTATATCTAACAGTGCATCATTGACTCTATTAAAATGACCTTTTGCATATTCACAGTATTCAGGGTCACACCTTGATTCTTCTTTAAAGCATATTTTATCCTTAGCTATCAGTGTTAAAGATTTGAATTTCAAACCTTTTTGCCTCATTTTTATAAAGGCTTCTTCGGCAACCTGTCTAGTAATAGTTTTTGCTGTTAGATAAAATATTTTTGTTGTGTGCCCCTCACCCAATGCCTTTACTGTAGGAAATAGTGTTGATATTGTTTTTCCTATTCCTGTAGGAGCTTGAGCAAATAATTTCTTTTTATCTCTAATAGTTCTATAAACTAAAATTGCAAGGTCTCTTTGCCCTGTTCTATAATTATCAAAGGGAAAAACTAAATCCTTTGCTGTATTATTGCGTATATTAGACCATTTGGAAGTGAAATTTGCCCAGACTATATATTTATCTAAAATATTATGAAAAAACTCTTCCAATTCTACAAAACTAATATTTTTTTTAATATTTTTGACAGCTTCCGTTTCCAAATGAAAATAAGTCAGCTGAACATCTATATTTTTTAATCCGTTTTGTAATGAATAAATATATGCATAACACTTTGCTTGGGCCCAATGTACCTCATTATAATTTTCATCTATAGCTTCAAGAGATTTCATAGTAGATTTTATTTCATCTATACAAATTAGACTTGTATGTGAGCCTAAAGCTAAATTTTCATCATTTTTCACATTACTACCTATCGCTTCCTTTATAATTCCATCGGCTCTACCCTCTATCTTAAATACAAAACCTCTATATTTAAAACTATGTCTTAGCATAACTTCGGCTTCATAATTCTCCCCCTTGGATTTTTGTACTTTTTGATGAGCTCTTGTCCCTTCTACAGCTCTTGACGTACTTCTGAAACTAGTATCTAAATCTCCACTTCGCAAAACAAATTCAACTAAATTTCTAACTGATATTTTTATATCATTTTTATCATTCATATTATCTGCCTTTCAATAACATAGTTAAACATCTTTTATCCATATTATAGCAATATTTCTTCAATATTGTCCAATTCAACTTATTTCGTTAAAAGAACAGCTATATTTTAAGCTCTATTGAATTTCAACTAAATCTAAACAAAATGAACTTATATTTATTAAGTAATATAAAACACCTAAACTATCTAAAATCACCCCTTTTAAAAAAGATGTATTTTAGAGAATTTAGGTGTACTTAATAAATATATTTTATTCATCAATAATCTCTATCTTACCTTCTTTTATATATCTTTCTATTGTCTTTATTGTAACATTTGTATCATAATATATGTCCATAATAGTAGCGCCATTGTTTTCCAGCAAATAATTTTTGACAATGCTATATTCAGATTTATCCTTTTCATAACATTTATAACAAAGCTCTTGGTTTTTATAATTTTTTTCGAAAAACATTCCACAAATTTGGCATATTCCCCGTTCCACTTATATCACCTACTTATTTAAAAATTGATTTTACATATAGCATACGGATATAAGAAAAACTTTAAGTACCTTTATTTTGTTTATAATAAATTTATTATAAATCTCCCATTTACTAGTTTTGAAAATGTTATTTTTATGATAAATTTATTTGTCTTTTATCTCATTGATGTTTTTCAAAAGAATTGAAATTGTTCCATCTATATTAGTCACAAATTCTACCTTATCCTTTCTAGTCATATATGAAGTAGGCAGCTTAATCTCAATCCCATCATCAGTTACTAATCGTTGTTTTTTATTAATCCTTTTCTCCACATTTTCATTTACAGTAACAGATTTTTCTTTAAGGCCTTGCTTTTCTATTTCTTCAGCATAGATTTTCTGTATTTCTAAATTTCCTGTGAATACTTTGTCACCTATTTCTTCAATATTAATAGTACTAGAATCTTCAAAACTTTTTGCCATAGCATTTCTTATTTCAGCCATTTTTGTAACATCATCATTACAATATTTCTTTACAACTTTTTTTGATGCCTTATTAATTATATCCACTTTCTCTTTATCCGATAAAACCTCTGTAGATTGTAGTATTTTTTTTGATAAATATAACTGCTTTTCCCCATCTATTTCATATTTTTTTTCCTTTAGTAATATAGATAAATCATTCATATTAATAATTATACATTCATCAATCTTCTGTGATGTAGTAGGTAATGCAGTTTTTTGCTTAATAATCCTGACATCTCTACCACCATCATCTTCTTGTATAAAATGTATATAGGATTCTTTGTAATTGAACTTTAGTATACCAAAATACTCACAACCATCTTTTTCAAATAAAGTACATACTAAATCAGCTGAGGGAATATCTGGATTTTGATTTATGAAAAAGTATATCATTGATGCTATATCTTTACTCACATCAACAAAATCTTCCTTCTTATTCTTTAGTACTAAACAATTTTTCTTAATATTATTATCATCATTTTTAAAATATACTTTCTTTAAATCTATATCTTTAAATATTTTCAAAATATGGTTTTCTATGTATTCTTTAATATTAGAATCCAAATTATACTCTAAATTAGCTAAGACTGGTGTTCCAACTGATATATCCAATACATGTACAATTAATCTATCTACTATTATATTGCTATCCATTTCTTTCCTCCTTATGATTATAATGAAACAATCTCAAACTTAATTTATACATCCTAAAAGTATCAATGTTTCTACGATTGTTTTGATATATAAACTCGCCTTTTAATTTCTTTCACTATATAAAACCTTACTAAATTATATTCTATTTTTCAACTAAAATATTTCACAAAATAAAATTTGTACTATTTCTAATATTTTATAAAATTAAAATAATATGTACAGCCCTCTAGCTTTAGGTTATAATAATATTAAATATTTTTAATTCAAATTTTTTGGCTGACTATTAGATGCTACTATAGGGATTTAAACAAATACTTTAATATATCAAACCTTCTCAGAAACACCCTATATTTTGATATGTATATATTAAGGTTTACTATGTAGATCCTAAATAAAATTATTAATAGTTTTAATTGAGGGTGATCTTTATTAACGAACAAATAACTATATTTTCTATCATGGAAAAACCTAAAGAAGTTAAAGATAAATCAATACCAAAAAGTATAAAACTAAAATTGGGAGAACTTTATTGCCCATATTGTCAACAAAAGACAATTTTTAAAAAGGACAAAAAAAATGGTGTGTATAAATGTAGTTTTTGCGGTATTAGTAAAAATGACTATTGGGTTAAAAAGGTAAATAAAATAAATAAATAAATAAAAAACGCTAAAGAGCTTTTTTCGAAAACATCAAAAAAGCTCTTTAGTAATATTTATATTTATACACTTTTATTTTATTAGTCTATCTGAACATGAGAAACTTTGTTACCACACCAATCAATAAACTTTCTAAAGTCATCATAGGATATAGTAATTGTCGCAGTATTTACATTTGGATGAAAACCTATAATATCTGAACCTATTAAATCTTCATCTATTAGTACTTCTACATGTTTAGTAGTGTCATTTATCAATCCAAATGGACTAACGGCTCCTGGCTTAAGTCCTAAATATTTGAATAACCTTTTCTCTGAAGCTAAACTTAAACTTGTACTCTCTATCTCGCTAGATAACAACTTTAAATTCACCCTTTTTGAATCAATAACAATAACGAGATAATGCTTATTTCCTTTTCTATTGCGGATGAATAAATTTTTACAATGCTTCCCAATAATATTTACATCTAAATTATTTGCTTCCTCAATAGTATATACCGGATCATGTTCATATTTAGTATATGATATCCCTAAATTACATAAAACTTCATACACCTTTCGCTCATTCTCGGTAATCATATCCTTATCTCCTTTGTATATAACTTTTTTTATAGTTAATAGTTAAAAATTTTAAGCTACCCACTAAACCTTATGGATTTTTACATTATTTTATCATAATTTTACTATTTTTCAAAAGTTTTAAGTTTCTATTTTTATAAATGAAGAAATTGCATAATACATGTGAAGAATTTTAAAATGCAAAATGTAATAGAGGGAGTCAGTCAAATTATCTACATATTGTATTTTGAAATTGATAATGTTAATTATACAAGTTTCTCAAATAAGAAAAGAGTAAGAAGAAATAATTTCTTCTTACTCTTTTCTTATTTATAACCGGCAACGACCTACTCTCCCAAGCAGTTACCCGCCAAGTACCATCGGCGCTGAAGGGCTTAACTTCTGTGTTCGATATGGGTACAGGTGTATCCCCTTCGCTATTGCCACCGGATTTGTGCACTATCGTGGAAATGAACAATGTATAGTGCATAACTAATAATTGTTTTTTTATTCTCTCAAAACTGAACAATGGATGTTTTGGTCAAGCCCTCGACCTATTAGTACCTATCAGCTAAAGACATTACTGCCCTTACACCTTAGGCCTATCAACCAGATGGTCTTTCTGGGGTCTTACTCCTTTCGGATGGGAAATCTTATCTTAAGGTGGGCTTCGCGCTT
>NZ_FUZT01000021.1 GCF_900167445.1 Maledivibacter halophilus | reverse complement strand
CTATGAAGCATTGGGCTATGGATATGGACCAGGAATAGGGGAAGGATATGATAGAACGATACTTATTCTTTCCAGAGCATCGGGAGTACCTGTGGCAGCAAATGCCCTTGCTTATGGAGCATCCTTGGCTAAAGGAAATTTGAAGGAAATAGCAAAGATTGAATTTGAAAAAGCAAATAAGGCAGGACTAAAGGATATATTAAAGGGATTGACAAAGGACAGTAAGAAAGCTTCGGATTCTGATGAAGAGGTGGCTGCTCCGCCAAAGGAAGTAGTAACAGGATCTATATCGGGAATAGATATAATGGATCTAGAGGATGCTGTAAAGGCCCTTTGGAAGGAAAAAATCTATGCAGAAAGTGGTATGGGTTGTACTGGACCTATAGTTTTAGTAAATGAAGATAAGGTTGCTAAAGCCACTGAGATACTTGCTAAGGTTGGATTTGTTGCTAAGGAAGGGGATCCCTGTTAGATATAAAAAAACTTCAGCTATCTTATAAGATAGCTGGAGTTTTTTTATATGGTTGCCATCTGATAGACTTGTCAATATTATTTATGTTATTAATGGATATGTGGGTATAGTATTTTTAATTTTAATGATTATTAAAGATATAAGAGTAAAATTCATAAAAAAGAAATTAAAACTGATAATTGAGTAAATTGTATAATTGCCTTCTAAGAAATTAAATACCAGATGCAGTTTCAAAATATTTAAAGCCATACCATAAAAATATATTTTGTTCTAAATAACTAAATTAAGGATAATATTCTCATATATAAATTTTTCAAATTAGAATTATGCAATTTCTTAGATTCAATATTGATAAAAAAGTGTTTTAAATAATTATAATAATGAAATGAAACATATTATTACAATAAGTTTACAACAAAAATATATTTTTAAAAGGAGTTTTATAACTTTTGTAGAATATATATACTTTGAAACTCTTGAAAATTTATAATATTAAAGGGAGGAAATTAAAATGACTAAGAAAGTATTATCATTGTTTTTGGTTGCGGTTTTAGCAATTAGTTTATTTGCTGGCTGTACTCCAAAAAATGAAGAACCTGAGGCGCAACAAGATGCTCAGCAAGAAGAGACAAAAGACAATGAGCAGGGGGAAGCACAAGAGGAGCCACAAAAAGAAGAAGACGAGTTTAAAGTTGGATTTGTTACTGATGTAGGAGGAATTGATGATAAATCCTTTAATCAGGGAACTTGGGAAGGTGTTGTAAAATACGCTGAAGAAAAAAGCTGGGAACAAGGAAAACAGTACACATATATACAATCAAACGAAGAGGCAGATTACATACCTAATTTAAGTGCCTTTGGTGACGATAAGTATAATGTTGTTGTAGCTGCAGGGTTTAAGTTTTTTAATTCCATGAATGAGGTGGCTCCACAATTTCCAGACACTAATTTTGCAATAATTGACTCAATTGTTGATCAGCCAAATGTTGCATCAGTAATGTTTGCAGAAGAACAAGGGTCTTTCTTAGTTGGTGTTGCAGCTGCTAAAGCCACTAAGACTAATAAAGTTGCCTTTATAGGTGGAGAAGATTCTGAGCTAATTAGACATTTCCATGCTGGATTTGAAGCTGGAGTATATGCAGTGGATCCATCTATGGAAATAATAAGTCAGTATGCTGGTGCTTTTGATAATCCAGGAGCGGGACAGCAAATAGCATCAACTATGTATGAGCAAGGTGTAGATATTATTTATCATGCTGCAGGTGGAACCGGTAACGGTGTAATAAATGAAGCAAAGAATAGAGTTGATAATGGAGAAGAAGTTTGGGTAATTGGTGTTGATAGGGATCAATATGAAGATGGTATATACGATAAGGATAATAATAAGTCAGTTATTTTGACTTCAATGCTTAAGAGAGTTGGTGTTGCTTCCTATGATATGGTGAAAGCAGCTCAGGATGGAAATTTCCCAGGTGGAGAGGTGATTTCCCTAACTTTAGCTGACGATGGTGTTGGAATACCAGGGGAAAACCCAAATTTAGATGATGATATAATTAAGGTGATTGAAGAATATAAAGAAAAAATAGTTAATGAAGAAATCGTAGTTCCAAATAATATGGATGATTTAGAAACTTTCAAATCTAATTTGAAATAAGTTAAAGACAAGTAAAAAATAAGCCCATTGTAATGATGGGCTTATTTTTTGTAAAACTATGAAATATATATTTGCAACTGTATTACCTGTTGAAGCAACAACAAAATTTGATATAATAAGATAGGTTTTATTTTTAAAAGTGAGGAGTTGCAAAAATGGAGTATATTATTGAAATGATAAATATTAGAAAAGAATTTCCTGGCATAATAGCCAATGATAATATAACATTGCAGGTAAAGCTAGGTGAGATTCATGCTCTTTTAGGTGAAAATGGAGCCGGGAAATCTACTTTGATGAGCGTACTATTTGGATTGTATCAACCAGAATCTGGAGAAATAAAAGTAAGGGGTGAAAAGGTTAATATCGACAATCCTAATGTGGCTAATGAATTAGGTATAGGTATGGTACATCAACATTTTAAATTAGTCCATAATTTCACAGTAACTGAAAATATTATATTGGGACAAGAACCAACGGAAGGTATGAAGATCAATATAGAAAAGGCAGCAAAAGAGATTAAGAATCTGTCAGAGTTGTATGGCCTTGAAGTAGACCCATATGCAAAAATTGAAGATATTACTGTAGGTATGCAGCAGCGTGTAGAAATATTAAAGATGCTTTATCGTAATGCTGAGATACTTATATTTGATGAACCTACAGCAGCCCTTACTCCCCATGAAATAATGGAACTTATGGAAATAATGAAAAAACTTGTAAAGGAAGGGAAATCTATAATTTTAATTACCCATAAATTAAAAGAAATAAAAGAAGTTGCAGATAGATGTACTATCATAAGAAGGGGTAAATATGTTGATACCGTAGATGTGGATACTACTTCAGAGGAGAAGTTAGCTTCTTTAATGGTAGGTAGGGAGGTAAGCTTTGAAGTGGAAAAAGGACCTGCTGATCCAGGAAATGTGGTTTTAAGTATTTCGAATCTGGTAGTAGAGGATTCAAGGGGCTTAAAGGCTGTAAATGGTCTTGACTTAGAAATTAGAGAAGGAGAAATATTAGGTATTGCTGGTGTTGATGGTAATGGTCAAGCAGAGCTTCTAGAAGCAATATCTGGCTTAAGAAAGGTAGAATCAGGGAAAATAGAATTATTGGGAAAGGATATTACTAACTTATCTATAAGAAGCAGAACCGAAACTGGAATCGGTCACATACCCCAAGATAGACACAGGTATGGGCTAGTTTTAGATTTTAGACTAGCTGAAAACATGGTTCTTCAAACTTATTATATGAATCCTTATTCCCAAAATGGGTTATTAAATAATAAGGCAATAAATAATAAAGCCTTAAAATTGATAAATGAGTTTGATGTTAGAAGTGGGCAAGGTATAGAAACTAAAGCCAGGGCCATGTCGGGAGGTAATCAGCAAAAAGCTATTATCGCGAGGGAAGTAGATAGAAGTCCGGCTCTTTTAATAGCAGGACAGCCTACAAGAGGATTAGATGTAGGTGCAATAGAGTTTATTCATAAAAAGCTTGTAGAAGAAAGGGATAAAGGAAGGGCTGTATTATTAGTATCCTTTGAGCTAGATGAAATTATGAATGTAAGTGATAGAATAGCTGTAATTTTTGAAGGGAAAATTGTGGATGTAGTAAATGCACAAAATGCTACTGAAAATCAGCTTGGATTGATGATGGCTGGAGCTAATCCTGATAAGAAAGAAGGTGATATGTAATGTTAAGGTTTATAACCAATGAAAAAAATCATAAATTTATCGTTCCCATACTATCTGTACTATTTGGGTTTATAGCAGGAGCTATTATAATGATTATTACTGGCATAGATCCTTTGGAAGGTTACGATGCAATGATAAAGGGAATTTTTGGGAACTTAAGAAAGTTTGGAGAATGGATAGTTGCATCAATCCCCCTTATTCTTACAGGATTAGCAGTTGCGTTTGGATTTAGGACAGGATTATTTAATATTGGTGTAGAAGGGCAATTAATAGTAGGGTCTTTTGCTGCTGTTGCAGTAGGAATACTATTAAATCTTCCCAAATTTATACATTTACCTTTAGCATTATTGGCAGCTGGTATAGCCGGTGGAATATGGGGATTTATTCCCGGATTTTTAAAGGCAAGATTTAAAGTTCATGAAGTGGTGGTTACAATTATGCTTAATTATACTGCATTACATTTAGTTAATTATCTTATAAAGCTCATTCCAGGAAGTACAAATACAGAAACTGTAAAAATTTTGCCCTCAGCAGATTTGGGCAGTGATTTTTTATCTAGAATAACAGGGAATTCAAGATTGCACTGGGGAGTTATTATAGCGCTTTTAGCAGCAATTATATTTTGGTATATAATTGAAAGAACTGCCTTTGGATACGAACTGCGTTCTGTTGGATTTAATCCCGATGCTTCAAAGTATGCAGGTATGAAGGTTGAAAGGAATATAATATATTCAATGATGATATCAGGAGTTTTTGCTGGATTTGCTGGAGCTATGATTTCTATTGGAACATTTGATTATGGCAGGGTTATAGGTGGCTTTGAGGGCTATGGAATGGATGGAATAGCCGTTGCGCTACTTGGGAATAATAGTGCTTTTGGTGTAGTAATAGCTGGACTTCTTTTTGGAGGATTGAAGGCTAGTTCTAATGCAATGTCATTAGCTAGCGTGCCTAAGGAAATAGGAGATATTATTATGGCCTTGGTGGTACTTTTCACGGCGATGAATTATGGTGTTAAAAAGCTTTTACTTAGACTAAGAAAGGAGGAGAAATAGTATGGATTTTATGCAGTTTATAGGTATAATAGTTCCCTTAACATTGACGTCAGCTGCTCCTATTATTTCAACTTCTCTTGGAGGATTATTTAGTGAAAGATCAGGTGTTGTAAATATAGGACTTGAAGGATTAATGATGATTGGAGCTTTTTTTTCTGCTACGGTAACGGTGTTAATTGAAGCACAGTTAGGAGCTTTTAGCCCATGGATAGGAATTATAGCTGGAATAATTACAGGAGGAATTTTTTCTGTTATTCACGCATATGTAAGTATAAATTTAAAAGGGGATCAGGTTATTAGCGGTACAGCAATTAACTTATTAGCTGGAGGATTAACTATATATTTGTGTGAAATTATATTTGATCAAAAAAGAACTGTTGCTTTTCAATATGGAATAAAAAAACATGATATTTCCTTACTCAATGAAATACCATTATTAGGTGATATGTTCTTTAGTAAGGTTCATATTACGTCATATATAGTAATAATAATTGCTATATTAGTTTGGTATATTGTATATAAAACTCCATTTGGACTTAGATTGAGGGCAGTAGGAGAACATCCTGGGGCTGCAGATTCAATGGGTATAAATGTATATAAAATGAGATATATTGGTGTTATATTATCAGGAATGTTTGCAGGACTAGGTGGATCAATTATGGTACTGACTCAAGATATTCAATTTACTTATACGACTATCCACGGTACTGGTTTTATAGCTTTAGCTGCATTAATATTCGGTAAATGGCATCCCCTAGGAGTTATAGGTGCTGGTATTTTCTTCGGATTTTCTCAGGCTTTGGGTATTATAGCATATCAAGTACCTATTTTTAATAAGCTGCCACAAGAATTTTTCTGGGCTCTTCCCTATGTATTAACTGTAATTGCTTTAGTAGTTTTTTCAGGTAAGTCTGTTGGTCCAAGGGCTGCAGGTAAACCATATGAGAAAGGTGAGAGATAATAATTTGTTTTGCCGTCGAAATAAGTTATTTATAAAGGAATAAGGAAATTTTAATTATTGAAATATATGATAATATTATAGTATATTTTAAAGATTTCAAAAATATATTTAATAGTAGGTTTTTAATAAAGTGATTTTAAATTTTTTAATATTTCACATGTTAAATATAAGTTCTTTAAAGGTGTTGAATTATATGCTATTAGGACTTTTCTACTATTTTTTTCACTAAAATAATCGACATATGTCGATTATTTTAGTAAAGCCACTTTGTTTGATAACGTTTTTTTGGTATAATTGAATTGTGAAAAGTATGTAAAATATACTTAGATTAGGGTGGTTAATATGAGATTATCGTATAATTTAAATTTACAACAAACTCAAAAACTAGTTATGACTCCAGAACTAAAGCAGGCAATAGAAATATTACAATATAATTCTATTGAACTAAAAAGCTTTATACAGCAGGAGCTTGTAAATAATCCAGTCTTAGAACCTCATCAAACTAAAGAAGAAACTAGCAATGATGCTGAGAAAGACAGAGCCAGTCAAGACGACATTATTGACATAAAAAAGCTTTTTTCAGAATATGATAGTTTCAAATCTAAAAATAGAATACGTAATTATGAAGAAAAAGAAGAAACATCCTATGACAATTATTTATCAACTGAAACCACACTAATAGACCACCTATTGTTTCAACTTCAATTTGCTATGTTAAAGGATAAGGGAAAAAAAATTGGGAGCTATATAATTGAAAATATCAATGAAAATGGATATTTAAAAATAAACAATGAAGAGGTATGTAATAAGTTTAATGTAGAGGATAGTGAAGTTGAAAACATAATTAGAATCATACAAACTTTTGATCCGGTTGGTGTAGGTGCTAGGAACTTAAGTGAATGTCTAACAATCCAATTAGAGCAGAATAATGTTGTGGATGAAGTAATATATCAAATTGTTGAAAATCATTTAAAGGATCTGGCAAGTAATAAAATAAACAAAATAGCAAAAAAACTTGATGTATCAACTGAAAGAGTACAAGAAGTAGGTGATTTTTTAAGAACTTTAGAGCCTAAGCCAGGTAGACTCTTTAGTACAAGTAGAGATACGAGATATGTGACTCCAGATGTTACGGTAGAAAAAGTCAACGGTGAATATTTAGTTATCGTAAAAGATACAACTGCTCCAAGATTAAGTATTAATCATTATTATAGAAAGCTTCTTTTAAATAATGAAATGGAAGAAAAAACGTCTTTATATATTAATAAAAAATTAAATTCAGCATTAAAGCTTATAAGATGTATACAACAAAGAAGAAATACTATATATAAGGTTGTTAAAGCTATTGTTAATTATCAAATTGATTTCTTTGAAAAGGGTGTAATTCACCTAAAGCCTTTAACATTAAAGGAAATAGCTGATGAAGTTGGAGTTCATGAATCCACAGTAAGTAGAGCAATTAATGGGAAATATATGCAATGTCCCAGAGGAATGTTTGAACTTAAATATTTTTTCCAAAGTGGTGTATCCAGTGCTTTTGGAGAAGGTGTGTCGGCTGAAAGTATAAAAACAATTATAAAGGATTTAATTCAAAATGAAAACTCCAAAAAACCTTTTAGTGATCAAGCTATATCAAATGAACTCAATAAAACGGGAGTAAAAATATCTAGAAGAACTGTGGCTAAATATAGAGATGAGCTTAATATACCATCTTCATCTAAGAGAAGAAGATATTAGAGTTAAGGCGCCTAAGGGTGCCTTAATTCTTTTAAATTTATAAAAGTTTTAAGCTTCAAGTAATTTTTAGGTAGAATTAAAGTTGTTTATCTATAGTTAATTCTAACAAAGATAATATTATAGTATTTATTTTTGCTATTGAAATTTTTAAGTACTAAATGTATAATAATGTTAAGTGTTTTTTTTGAAGCTAATGGGACGTTGATAATTTGTAAGGTCGAACAGCGACCCACATCTTCTTGCTAATAAGCATAGATAAACAATACTAAATTTTTAATTTTAAAAGCTCTAAAGTTGTTTATCTTTAGAATGGAGTTAATGGTATGAGTAATAAAAAGAAATCAGAAATTGATGAGCTTATAAGTGTATTGAATAATATTGCTCCAGATTTTGTAGACACCATAGAAAAGAGATATAGTGTTTTAAGGGTAATAAATTTTCTTGGACCAATTGGAAGAAGAAGTCTTTCAGATAAATTAGATTTAACTGAAAGAAATATAAGAACAGCATCTACTGCCCTTAAAAATCAGGGATTAATAAAGATTTCTCAAGAAGGTATGAATATTACAGATAGAGGGAAAAATACCTTAGATAAATTGAAATATATATTTTATACTTTAAAGGGATTAAAAGCATTAGAAGAACAGCTTAAAGAAATTTTAAACATTAAAAAGGTAATAATATCTCCAAATTCATCTGGGGATGATCCTTTTGTATATAAGGATATGGGTAAAACAGCCTCTAAATGCATAAATAGTATCATTAAGAATGACAGCATAATAGGTTTAACTGGTGGAACATCAATCTATCAAGTAGTTATGGAATATAAAAATAGTAGGGATATAGAAAAGTATAAAAATGTTACCATAATACCTGCAAGAGGTGGACTAGGAAAGGAAGTAGAGTATCAAGCAAATACCTTAGTTCAAAATTTAGCTAATAAATTGGGTTGTAATTATAAAACCTTATATACTCCAGATTTTTTATCAAAGGGTACAATTGATAGTTTACTTAAAGAGCCATCCATAAAATCTATAATTGAATTAATTGAACATATAGATATACTAGTATTTGGAATAGGAAGAGCAGATAAAATGGCCAAAAGGAGAGGGCTAAAAAATGATGAAATTCAGAGTTTAATTAGCAAAGGTGCTGTTTCAGAAGCATTTGGATATTATTTCAATGAAAATGGTGAAATTGTTCATGAAATAAGCACTATTGGAATAAAGCTAGAAACTTTTAAAAAAATAGAAAACTTGATTGCTGTTGCTGGTGGCAGTGAGAAAGCAGAGGCAATAGCATCAATTTCAAAATTAAATAAAAATTTAACTCTTATTTGTGATGAAAGTGTAGCTAAAAAAATAATTTTAAAATATAAGGAGGAAGAATAATGGCAGTAAAAGTTGCAATTAATGGTTTTGGAAGAATAGGGAGATTAGCATTTAGGCTAATGTTTGACAGTTCAGAATTTGAGATTGTTGCATTAAATGATTTAACAGATTCAAGAACTTTGGCTCATTTATTAAAGTATGATACAGCACAGGGAAAATACAAAGTGAATTCAATAGAAGCTAGAGAAGGAGCCATAGTAGTAGATGGAAAGGAAATCAAAATTTATTCTGAAAAAGATCCAGAAAATCTTCCTTGGAAAGACCATGATGTAGACGTAGTAATTGAGTGTACAGGTTTCTTTAGAACAAAGGAATTAGCAGAAAAGCATGTTAAGGCAGGAGCGAAAAAGGTTATTATTTCAGCACCTGCAAAGGGAGATTTAAAGACAGTTGTTTATAATGTTAATCATGATATACTAGATGGTAGTGAAACTGTATTATCAGGGGCTTCTTGCACAACAAACTGTTTAGCACCAGTTGTAAAAGTATTAAATGATAAATTTGGTTTAATAAAAGGTCTTATGACAACTATTCATGCATATACCAATGATCAAAATACATTAGATGGACCTCATAAGGATTTAAGAAGAGGTAGAACTGCTGCTCAAAATATTGTACCAACAACTACAGGAGCTGCAGTTGCAGTTGGTAAAGTTCTTCCTGAAGTAAATGGAAAACTTGATGGTGGAGCAATGAGAGTTCCTACTATGACAGGCTCTTTAGTTGACCTAACCGTTGAATTAGATAAAAATGTAACAGCTGAAGAAATTAATGCTGCTATGAAGGATGCTGCAAATGAAACGTTAGGATATACAGAAGACCCAATTGTATCATCAGATATTATTGGTATTGAATATGGATCATTATTTGATGCTGGATGCACTAAGGTACTAGAGGTAGATGGCAAACAAATGGTTAAAATTGTTACTTGGTATGACAATGAAATGTCCTACACTGCACAATTAGTAAGAACCGCTAAGTACTTTGTAGATTTAATGAATAAATAATTTATATACTAATAGAGATTTCAGTAAAGATTTTAATTTATACATATCTAAAAGCACTGAGTATTTTAATATGTACAAATTAAGTTTTATCAGAAGCTCTCTATAATTGTAAAAATAGAATAGCGGAGCTAAATTGTTCCGCTATTTTAACAGTTAAAGATCCTATCATTTTAAAATATAGGAGGGTTTACATATGGCTAAAACAATAAAGGATTTAGATTTAAAAGGCAAGAAAGTTCTGATTCGTGTTGACTTTAATGTACCTGTAAAAGATGGGAAAATAACCAATGATAATAGAATTGTAGCGGCTCTTCCCACAATTAGATATGTTCTGGAGCAAAAGGGAAAAGTTATACTTTTTTCACACTTGGGGAGAATAAAGACTGAGGAAGATAAACTAGAAAAGACTCTTAAGCCAGTGGCCGAAAGACTTGAAGAGCTTTTAGGAAAAGAGGTTAAATTCATCCCTGAAACAAGGGGAGAAGATCTTGAAAAGGCTATAAATAAATTAAAGGAATCAGAAATTTTATTGGTTGAAAATACAAGATTTGAAAAGGGCGAGACTAAAAACGACCCTCAGCTTGGTGCATATTGGGCATCTCTTGGAGAGATATACATAAATGACGCATTTGGTACAGCTCATAGAGAACATGCCTCAAATGTTGGTATAGCCAAACATCTTGAGTCAGCTCCAGGATTTTTATTGGAAAAGGAAATTAAATTTATAGGTGGAGTTGTTGATAATCCACAAAGACCTTTTGTGGCAATACTTGGCGGAGCCAAAGTTTCGGATAAAATAGGCGTTATAGAAAATCTAGTTGACAAGGCTGATAAGATATTAATTGGTGGAGGAATGATGTTTACATTCCTAAAAGCATTAGGTAAAAATATTGGAAAATCCCTTGTGGAAGAGGATAAAATTGAATTAGCTAAAGCTTTATTAGAAAAATGTGGAGATAAACTTATATTACCAGTTGATACAGTAGCTTCTAAGGAATTTAAAAACGATACAGAATTTAGAACAGTATCAATTGATGAAATATCAGATGATGAAATGGGCCTTGACATTGGTATAGATACTATCCAGCTATTTTCAAAAGAGCTGGAAGGCGCAAAGACTGTAGTGTGGAATGGCCCCATGGGTGTATTTGAAATGAAGAATTTTGCAAAGGGAACGATTGGCGTTTGTGAGGCCATTGCTGCTCTTGAAGGGGCTACTACTATTATTGGTGGAGGCGATAGTGCAGCAGCTGCTATGGAGCTAGGCTATGGAAATAAGTTTACCCATATTTCAACAGGCGGTGGAGCTTCTTTAGAGTATTTAGAAGGCAAAGTTTTACCAGGGATTGACTGTTTAAATAAATAAAAGAGTAAATATTGTGATATAATTTAACCTATAAAATTAAATTGAGGTGGTATAATGAGATTACCAATAATAGCAGGTAATTGGAAAATGCATATGACTAAAAATGGTGCCGTGGAATTTATAAAAGAATTAGAAAAAGAGGTTAAAGATACAGATGTGGAAGTAGTAATATGTCCACCTGCTACACTTTTAAACATATTAAAAGAAGCTGCTAAAGGAACAAATATAAAAATTGGTGCACAAAATATGCATTGGGAAAAGCAGGGGGCTTTTACAGGAGAAGTTTCTCCAATAATGCTTAAGGACTTAGATATAGATTATTGTATAATTGGACATTCTGAAAGAAGACAATATTTTGGAGAAACTAATGAAACTGTTAACAAAAAAATAAAATCTGCTATAGATCATGGTATTAATCCAATAGTTTGTATTGGAGAAACCCTTGAAGTGAGAAAAGCAGGTAATACAAATAGCTTACTTAAAGAGCAAGTAACTGAAGCTTTTAAAAATATAACAGATGAAGAAGCAAAAAAGATTGTTGTTGCATATGAACCAATTTGGGCAATTGGTACAGGAGAAACTGCCACACCAGAAATGGCAAACGAAACTATTGCCTATATTAGGGAAGTAATTAAAGACCTTTATGGTGAGGATATTTCCGAGGAAATAAGAATTCAATATGGTGGAAGCGTAAAGCCAAGCAATGTACAAGAGCTTATGAATCAAGAAGATATAGATGGAGCCTTAGTTGGTGGAGCAAGCTTAAAAGCAGACAGTTTTTCACAAATTGTTAATTTTTAAAATAGATAAAAATACAGTGGTTAATATTAGGAGGTAATCAATATGTCAAATATAATTGGTGTTTATAGCAGAGAGATCCTCGATTCAAGGGGAAATCCAACAGTAGAAGTAGAAGTGTATTTAGAAGATGGTGCCATGGGTAGAGCAGCTGTTCCTTCAGGAGCGTCTACAGGGGCATTTGAAGCTGTGGAGCTTAGAGATGGCGATGAAGAAAGGTTTCTTGGTAAAGGGGTATTAGATGCAGTAAGAAATGTAAATGAAATAATTGCAAATGAAATCGTTGGTATGGATGCCTTCGATCAAGTGGCTATTGATAAATTGATGATAGAGTTAGATGGAACAGAAAACAAAGGGAAATTAGGTGCCAATGCTATATTAGGAGTTTCCTTAGCAGTTGCTAAGGCAGCAGCAGATTCATTAGAAATACCATTATATCAATACATAGGTGGTGTAAATGCCAAAACTTTACCAGTACCAATGATGAATATTTTAAATGGTGGAGAACATGCCGACAACAATGTTGATATTCAGGAATTTATGATTATGCCTGTCGGAGCAAAGTCCTTTGCTCAAGCACTGCGAATGGGTGCAGAAGTATTTCATAGTTTAAAAAAGGTCTTAAAGGAAAAAGGATTAAATACATCAGTTGGTGATGAAGGTGGATTTGCTCCTAATTTAACATCTAATGAAGAAGCTCTTGAAGTAATTATTGCGGCAATCAAAACTGCTGGCTATAAACCAGGCGAAGATATTATGTTAGCCTTAGACGTTGCTGCTAGCGAAATTTACAACAAAGAAGAAGGAAAGTATGAATTAACTGGAGAAGGATTAGTTAAAACCTCTGAAGAAATGGTAGAATTCTACAACGAATTAGTAGAAAAATATCCAATAATTTCTATAGAAGATGGTCTTGATGAAGAAGATTGGGAAGGCTGGAAGGTATTAACTGAAAAGCTTGGTGGAAAAATTCAATTAGTAGGTGATGATTTATTTGTTACTAATACTGAAAGACTTTCTAGGGGTATAAAAAACAATACTTCAAACTCTATACTTATAAAATTAAATCAAATAGGAACATTAACAGAGACTCTAGATGCTATAGAAATGGCTAAAAGAGCAGGTTATACTGCTGTAATTTCCCATAGATCTGGAGAAACTGAAGATTCAACTATTGCAGATTTAGTTGTGGCAGTGAATGCAGGACAAATTAAAACTGGGGCGCCTTCTAGAACTGACAGAGTTGCTAAGTATAATCAATTATTAAGGGTAGAAGATATGTTAGATAATTCTGCTAAGTTTGCAGGCTTAAATGCTTTCTATAATATTTAAATAAAAGGATAAAAAATATAATTAAAAGTTAATTAAAGTATAAACTAGAAAATAATTGTAATAATATTTAAAAGAGGGTATTAAATATACCCTCTTAAAATATACATTTAAGAAAATTTATACAATGGTAAAGGTTTTCATAGATCCTTTGTTATTATTTAGTTGATTTTAAAAATTTCATGTGTTAAAATTATTTTGTTAAGCTTGAGTATGGGAGGTGGAATAAATGAGAATAGCATTTATGGTTGTTCAGGTAATCGCTAGCTTAATTTTAATTATAAGTATACTATTACAATCCGGTAAAAGTGCGGGGCTATCAGGCTCAATATCTGGTGGTGCAGAGCAACTTTTTGGAAAACAAAAAGCAAGGGGGTATGATGAAACTCTTGCAAAAGTAACAAAAATTGGAGCAGCAGCATTTATAATTTGTTCTCTAATATTGGTATACTTACAAGGATAAATAATTATAAGTTTATAATGGAATGTGAGGAGGCAGTTTAATGGATTTTACAGTATTGGCACCTATTGTGGGGTTGATCGCACTAATATTCGCGTTCTTATTAGCTTCAAAAATTGACAAGGTGAGTGTTGGTACAGATAGGATGAAAGAGATATCTTCTTACATACAAGAAGGTGCAATGGCTTTTCTAACGAGGGAATATAGAACATTAGGCATTTTTGCAGCAGTCCTTTTTGTTGTAATAGGTATAGGCTTAAACAGCTGGTTAACTGCTATATGTTTTTTAATTGGAGCACTTTTCTCTGCTCTAGCAGGTTTTTTTGGAATGAGAGTGGCTACAAAGGCCAATGTAAGAACTGCAAATGCAGCTAAAGAAGGGGGAATGAATAAAGCCCTTTCGATAGCTTTTTCTGGTGGAGCTGTAATGGGAATGTCAGTTGTTGGTCTAGGTCTTTTAGGAATTGGTGGACTATATCTTTTAATTGGAGACCCCAGCATAATTACTGGTTTTGGACTTGGTGCTTCATCTATAGCCTTATTTGCCCGTGTTGGTGGCGGTATATATACAAAGGCAGCAGATGTAGGAGCTGACTTGGTTGGTAAGGTTGAAGCCGGTATACCTGAAGATGATCCAAGAAACCCAGCTGTTATTGCCGATAATGTTGGTGATAATGTTGGTGATGTTGCAGGTATGGGAGCTGATTTATTTGAATCATATGTAGGATCCATAATATCAGCCATTACTTTAGGATTAGTTGCTGAGGGGACTTCTGGAGCTGTGTTTCCACTTGTCTTAGCAGCATTTGGAATAATTGCATCAATAATTGGAACTTTTTTTGTAAAGGGAGATGAAAATTCTGATCCCCATAAAGCTTTAAAAATAGGAACATATGTAAGTAGTATAATAGTTGTTATTAGTTCATTTGGTTTAAGTAGATATTTATTTGATAATTTAAATGCGTTTTGGGCAATTTTTTCAGGCCTATTAGTTGGATTAATAATTGGTCAACTTACAGAGGTATATACATCTGGAGATTTTAATTCTGTTAAAAAGATTGCTAAACAATCGGAAACAGGACCTGCTACAACTATTATTAGTGGACTAGCTGTAGGAATGGTATCCACTGCATTACCAATTCTATTTATTTCTGCAGGTATTTTAATAGCATACAAATTCATGGGACTTTATGGTATAGCCCTTGCAGCTGTGGGTATGCTTTCAACAGGTGGTATTACCATAGCAGTAGATGCTTATGGACCTGTTGCTGATAATGCAGGTGGTATAGCTGAGATGTGTGAATTACCTGATAAGGTTAGAGAAATAACTGATAAGCTTGATGCCGTTGGAAATACAACAGCAGCTATGGGGAAAGGCTTTGCAATTGGTTCTGCTGCCCTTACAGCCCTTGCATTATTTGCATCCTATTCTGAGGTGGCTATGATAAATTCAATAAATATTCTTGATCCAAAGGTTGTTGTAGGTCTTCTAGTAGGTGGAATGCTTCCATTTCTATTCTCTGCTATGACTATGGAATCAGTAGGTAAGGCAGCTAATGAAATGATAGAAGAAGTTAGAAGACAATTTAAAACAATTCCAGGTATTATGGAAGGAAAAGGTAAGCCAGAATATGCTAAATGTGTTGATATAAGTACTGCTTCTGCATTGAAGGAAATGATGATACCAGGTATTATGGCAGTTTTAGCACCTTTAGCAATGGGATTAATATTAGGAAAAGAAGCATTAGGCGGACTATTGGCTGGTGCTTTAGTAACTGGTGTACTTATGGCTATATTTATGGCAAATGCAGGTGGTGCATGGGATAATGCAAAGAAATATATTGAAGAAGGAAGTCATGGTGGAAAGGGAAGTGATGCCCATAAGGCAGCAGTAGTTGGAGATACTGTTGGTGACCCATTCAAGGATACTTCTGGACCATCTATCAATATACTAATCAAATTAATGACTATAGTTGCATTGGTATTTGCCCCATTATTCAATTCAATTGGAAGTTTATTGTAAAACTTAATTTAGAAAAAATTCATTTTTAAAATTCAAATTAAACCCTATTATTGGACAAAATTAAAAATCCACTAATAGGGTTTTTCTATATGGTATAATAAAATGGTATAATAAAGAAAATATTCAAGAAGTATTCATAGAATTAAAATAGAGAGTGCATAGATCCATTTTATTAGTACCATATAGGAGGTGGTTTGAGTGAAAATAAGAATAGGGGTTATTGGTGTTTTTGATACTGTTGAAAAAATAAAAAAGATTATGAAGGAATTTTCCAATCAAGCTGAAGCATATTATTTTGTATATTCTAAGAAAGAAGAAATCATAGATATTGTTAAAAACAATCAAAATAATGTTGATGTACTATTGTTTTCTGGAAGCTTTCCTTATCTTTATGCACAAAATAATAATGCTATAAAAATGCCCGCTGTATATGTACCTCGAATTGCCAGCAGTATATATGATGTTCTTTGGAAAATTAGAGACAGAAAATTAGATTACACAAGTGTTAGCATTGATGTTATAGAAGAAAAAGATGTTTATGAGGTTTTAGATACTCTAAATATTCCAAAAGAGAATTTTTATGTTAGATCAAATTCAGAAATGAAAAATGTAGATGAATTATTTCCTTTTCATTATAATCTGTGGAAGACTGGAAAGACTTCGGTTGCAATTACTAGTAATTGTAAGGTGAAAAAACGGCTAGTAGAAGCTGGAACACCAGTAGCTAGATTATATCCTACTAATTCTTCTATAAGAGAGTATATTAATAAAGCTATTTACATAGCCGATGTAGAAAGAATTAAAAGTACTCAGACAGCTATTCAAATTGTAAGAATAAAAGATGATAATATAAGAAATGCTTCTGAATATGAATTTTTAAAACTTAAGAATCATTTTGAAGCTATATTGATTGATTATACACAACAAAACTTTGGCTCTTTTTTTCCCTTTGGAAATAATGAGTACTTAATATTTACAACAAGAGGTGCTTTAAATAAAAAAAGTATTGGTAAAAAGTTTAGTAAAATAATAGAATTAGAAAAGGAATTGAATATTGTATTCGCTTCAGGTATAGGATATGGAAGCACCGTTTATAAAGCTGAAATAAATGCTAGAATTGCTCTATCCCATGCTATGAAAAAAACGGCAAGTTCCTGCTTTATAGTAGACGAAGATGGAGAAATTTCAGGACCTATTTCAAGCTGTGATGAAATTGATATATCATACAAACTGTTTGTAACAGAGGATAGAATCCAGAATATAGCTAATGAAATTAATATTAGCCCTACTTATGTTGCTAAAATAAAGTCTATTATTGAACAAACAGGTAAAGATGTTATGGATTCAGAAGAAATTTCAAATTATCTTAGTATTAGCCTTCGTAGTGCACGAAGAATAATTAATCAATTTTTAGATGGAGGCTACGCAAAGGTTATAGGTAAAGGAAGGCAGTCCCCAACTGGTCGTCCTAGGAGAATTATTAAAATTGAAATATGACCAAAGAAAAATTTAATAATGAGTGAGGTAATTATACAATTTCCTTAAATAATAAAAAACTGTTATGTATTTAAATTTATTACATAGCAGTTTTTATTATGAGAAAATAAAAAAGATACCAAATTTTAAAAAAATAAAAGGGGAATCAAAATTTATGTAGAATATATTAAAGACATGACAATAATATGTCCTAAACAATTAAGAAATTTCTAATTAGGAAAATAAATATTTTACATTAAGTATAGGGCTGTTTGTTTATATGTATGGGGAGTTAAATAAAATGGGTTTGCCTCTTGTAAAGGTTTGTATGATTGATGGATTTTAACTCATGAACCAGGTAGACTGATTACCACAAAAAAAGCTTTGTTCGATTTTAGCATCTCCATTTTGTGAAGAAGACCGTGGAAAAGAGTATTTTTAAAAAATAAAAAATTTATCTCTTGAAGATATTCAAATGGACGAAGAGGGAAATGTTTTTGGTGAATTACCAGGTAAAGGACAAGGACCTAAACTAGTAGCAGCCCATTTAGATACAGTATTTCCTAAAGGAACAAGTACTTTTGTTTGTGTGTGAACCATTATTGACAAAAAGAAACTAAGGAGGAGAATTATGTTATTTATTAAAGGTGGTAAAGTTGTAACAATGGTTGGGGATGTTTTTGAAGAGGGCGATATTATTGTAAATAATGGAAAAATCCGAAGAGTAGGTGAAAATCTATCTATACCACAAGGAACTACATTAATTGATGCTAGGGGAAAGATTGTAATGCCTGGATTTATTGATGCACATACTCATTTAGGGCTAAAGGAGGATTCAATTAAATTTGAAGGTATTGATCACAATGAAAAAAGTGATCCTATTACACCCCATATTCGAGGCATTGATGCCATAAATCCAATGGATAGAACATTTAATGAAGCCTATGAAGCAGGTATTACTTCTGTAGGAGCAGGTCCAGGAAGTGCAAATGTTATTGGAGGACAGTTTGCTGCTATAAAAACCTATGGACATCGTGTAGATGACATGATAATTAAAGAACCTATTGCTATAAAATGTGCCTTCGGGGAAAATCCTAAAAGGAATTATAATGAAAAAGGAAAATCACCTATGACTAGAATGGCAATTGCAGCATTACTTAGGGAAACTTTATTTAAGGCTATTGAATATAAGAAAAAATTAATCAAATCAAAAAATGATAATAATAAAGCTCCTGATTTTAATATGAAAATGGAAGCCTTGCAACCAATTATTAATAGAGAAATTTCTTTAAAGGTACATGCCCATAGAGCTGATGATATATTTACTGCAATTAGAATTGCTAAGGAATTTAATATCAGAATAACTTTAGATCATTGTACAGAGGGTCATTTGATAAAAGAAGATCTAAAGAAGGAAGGATTTGATGTTATAGTTGGCCCTAGCTTAGGACATCGTACAAAGTTTGAATTAAAGAACAAGTCCTTCATTGCACCGGGAATTTTAAGTGAAGAGGGGTTAAAAGTTGCAATAACAACAGATAGTCCGGTTGTTCCCCTACAATATCTTCCTATTTGTGCAGCATTAGCAGTAAAAAAAGGAATGGATAGGTATGAAGCACTAAAGGCCATAACAATTAATGCAGCAGATATTATGGGGATATCAGATAGGGTTGGAAGTTTAGAAGTTGGAAAAGATGCTGATATTGTAATATGGGATAAGGATCCATTGGATGTACAAGCTTCTGTGGAATATACTATTATCAATGGGAAGATAGTATATTCAAGAAAGGAAAAATAAATAATTAAAAAAATTAAAAAAAATAGAGGAATTCAGAAAGTTATGTCGAAAATAATAGTTACAGTCGTGTCATTAATATGACCGAAATAAGGCTGATTAATTTTTATAGGGGGAAAAGAAATGTTTAACAAGAAAATCAAAAAAATACTTTTGCTTATTATGATTATGACTTTAGGCTTTGCTATTATGACTGGTTGTGGTGGAAGTAAATCAGCAGCTAAAGAAGGAGAAGAAAAGAATACTTTGATTGTGGGTTTAGCCGCAGAGCCAAAGGGTATAGATCCTCACCCAGTTAATGATGTACCATCAGGAAATGCGCTGGTACAAATTTATGAAACACTAATAACTCAAGATGTTGACATGAATATACAACCCTTACTAGCTGAGACTTGGAAGCAAATTGATGATTTGACTTGGGAATTTAAACTTAAGAAGGGTGTTAAATTTCATAATGGTGAAGAATTGAAAGCAAGTGATGTTAAGTTTTCTTTTCAAAGAGCATGTGAAAGTGCAAGAATAGGGCATATAGTAGGTATGATAGATGCAGACAATATTGAAATTATTGATGATTATACGGTTCGTATTCCAACTAAAGAGCCATTCTCTGCGTTGCTTCCTAGCTTATGTCATACTGGGGGAATGATTTTAAGCGAAAAGGCAGTAAATGAAGCAGGAGAAGCCTATGGAGAAAAACCAGTTGGAACTGGACCATTCAAGTTTGTTGAATGGAAAAGAGGAGATAGCTTGATCTTTGAAAGATTTGACGATTATCATGGAGAAAAGGCTAAAATAAAGAAATTAGTTATGAGAGTCATTCCAGAAAGAACAAATAGAGTAATTGAACTTGAAACCGGCGGAATAGATGTATGTTATGATATTGGGGCAAACGATATCACGAGGCTTGAAGAAAATGAAGATATAGAGGTTTATAGAAAAATAAGTTTTTCAACAGGTTATTTAGGAATGAATTGTCTAGATGATAAATTTAAAGATGCAAGAGTAAGACAAGCAGTTAATTATGCCCTTGATGTAGATGCCATGGTTAATTCTGTTCTCAAGGGTGTTGGGACTGTTGCCAAAGGGCCATTAACACCAAATGTTCCAGGAGCAAATTTAGAATTAAAACCATATGGACATGATATAGAAAAAGCTAAACAGCTATTAAAAGAAGCTGGTTTTGAAAATGGACTAAAAACAGAACTCTGGACAAATGAAAATAAGGACCGTATTAATATGGCTGAAATAATTCAGGCTCAGCTGAAGGAAGTAGGAATTGATGTAGAAGTTAAAATTCTTGAATGGGGAGCAATGTTAGAGGGGTTAAATAATAAAGAACATGAAATGCTTATTTTAGGATGGAATAACAGTACCGGTGATCCAGATATAGGTTTATATGCACCATTTCATTCATCAAAGCATGGTAAAGGTGGAAACAGAGTATGCTATACAAATAAGCGAGTTGACGAATTATTAGACCTAGGCAGAAAAACATTTGATACTGAAAAGAGAAATGAAATTTACTATGAAGTTCAAGAAATTATTTATAATGAAGCAGCTTGGGGGCTTTTATATAATAAAGAAGTAGTGTTAGGAGCTAAGAAAAATCTTAAAGGACTAAAAGTATGGCCTAATAATAAGCATAGATTTGATTTTGTTTACTTTGGAGAATAGTTAATACAATTATCCTAGATATAATAATTTAAATTATTGTATCTAGGGTACTTAATAGCGATAAAGGGGGTAAATCAGTGCATAAATATATATTTAAAAGGCTACTTTTATTAATACCAGTACTTCTTGGAGTAACATTTATTGTATTTACATTAATGTATATTACACCAGGTGATCCAGCAGCTATTATGCTAGGAGAGGATGTGCCACAAGAAGAGGTTGAAAAGCTTAGAGCAGAGATAGGGTTAGATAGACCCTTCTTAGTTCAATACGGAAGCTTTGTTAAGAATATAGTATTGCATGGAGATTTTGGTACATCTTATGTTACAAAAAGACCTGTATCTCAAGAAATTTTAGCCCGTTTTCCTGCTACATTAAGACTAGCTGGTGCAGCTGTATTGGTTTCAATGGGAATAGGCATACCTTTAGGAATTATATCAGCTACTAAACAGTATTCAATATTTGATAACGTTTCCATGGTATTTGCTTTAATTGGAGTTTCTATGCCTAATTTTTGGCAGGGTTTAATTCTTATCATGATATTTTCACTTCATTTAGGTTGGCTTCCAGCATCGGGATTTAGTGGATTTAAATACATAATTTTGCCAGCGTTGACTATAGGTACAAGTACTGCTGCAATAATTACCCGCATGACACGTTCAAGTATGCTTGAGGTAATTAGACAGGATTATATTACAACGGCTAGGGCAAAGGGTCAAAAAGAAAGTAAAGTTATAAATAAACATGCTCTTGGTAACGCTTTGATTCCGATAATAACTGTAGTAGGTCTACTATTTGGAAAACTATTAGGTGGAGCTGTGTTAACTGAATCTATATTTGCCGTTCCTGGAGTTGGAAGATTAATGGTAGATTCTATCAAATGCAGAGATTTTCCCATGGTTCAAGGTGGGGTTCTTTATATTGCATTTTGTTTTTGCATCGTAAATTTATTAGTTGATATTTTATATGCCTTTGCTGATCCCAGAATAAGGTCACAATATCGTTAGAAAGGAGGCAGTTTATGGAAGCTAAAATAGATAATAAAGAAAGATCACGTATACGTAATAAAAAAAGAAGTCAGTGGGTTGAAGTTTTAAGAAGATTAAAGAAAAATAAGGCAGCAATGTTTGGTCTGTTCATAATATTTATGTTAATCATAGTAGCAATTTTCGCAGATTTTATTACTACATATGATTATGCAAAGCAAAATCTAGATGAAGCTTTGCAGTCTCCAAGTTTTAAGCACTTTTTTGGTACAGATGAATTTGGAAGAGATATATTTACTCGCATAATATATGGTTCAAGGATATCTTTACTAGTTGGGATATTAGCTGTAGGTATTGCAATTTTTATTGGTGGAGGATTAGGCGCAATTGCAGGTTTTTATGGTGGGAAATTGGACAATGTAATTATGAGAAGTATGGATGTATTATTAGCTATTCCATCAATTCTATTAGCTATATCAATTGTAGCTGCTTTGGGAAGTGGACTGGTAAATTTGATGATTGCTGTAGGAATAGCAAATATACCAAGATATGCACGTATTATGCGTGCTTCAATATTATCAGTTAGAGATCAAGAGTTTATAGAAGCTTCTCAATCAGTTGGGGCGAGCGATTTCACAATTATTGTAAAACATATTATTCCAAATTGTTTAGCCCCAGTTATTGTTCAGGGAACACTTGGAGTTGCATCTGCTATCTTATCATGTGCAGGTCTTAGCTTTATTGGACTAGGTATTAATCCGCCTACGCCAGAATGGGGTTCAATGTTATCAAGAGGTAGAGATTATCTAAGAGATTATTGGCATGTAACAGCATTTCCCGGCATGGCAATTATGATTACCATTTTTGCATTGAATCTGTTTGGTGATGGATTAAGGGATGCTTTTGATCCAAAGCTTAAGAATTAATTTAGATAGGAGTAGATACCATGGCGGAAGAAAAAAAATTATTGGAAATTAAGAATTTAACTGTTCATTATATAACAGATGATGGAACTGTTCGTGCTTTAGAAGATATGAATTTAGAAATTGGGTATGGCGAAACCTTAGGATTTGTAGGAGAAACCGGTGCAGGAAAAACAACAACCGCTAAGAGTATTATGTGTTTGCTGCCAGATCCTCCTGCAAAAATAATGAGTGGGGAAATTCTTTTTGAAAAAGAGGATTTACTTAAAAAGTCCATCAAAGATATTCGACAAATACGTGGAGACAAAATTTCAATGATATTTCAAGATCCTATGACTGCACTAAATCCAGTAATGACAGTAGGAGAACAGATTGCAGAGGGAATTATGCTTCACCAAAATCTTAAAAAGGAAGCAGCTTTGGCTAAGGCCAATGAAATGCTCGAAACTGTTGGAATAAAAAGCTTTCGTTCTAAAGATTATCCCCATCAGTTTAGCGGAGGGATGAAACAAAGAGTTGTAATAGCTATGGCATTAGCATGCAATCCTAAACTATTAATTGCTGATGAACCTACAACTGCTTTAGATGTAACTATTCAGGCCCAAGTACTTAAACTTATGCAGCAGCTTAAGGAGAAATATAAAACATCTATGATTATGATTACTCATGATCTTGGTGTTGTTGCAGAGGCTTGTGACAAGGTTGCTGTTATTTATGCAGGTAATGTTGTCGAATATACTGATAAAAAGAAATTATTTACAAATCCAAGTCATCCATATACAATTGGTTTGTTTGGATGTATCCCTGATGTCTTTTCTGATGAAGAAGAGCTATCTCCAATAGAAGGATTAATGCCAGATCCAACAAATTTACCAAGTGGATGCCCATTCCACCCAAGATGTCCAAAGGCAATAGAAAAATGTTCAAAGGAAAAACCTAAAAATGTTGATATAAAGGATAATCATTTTGTTAAATGTTTTCTATTTCAAAAATAGCAAGGATATTAAATTTAGAAATATAATCGGTATAAATGGCTAAAAAGCTAGGGGTGAAATTAATGACTGAGAAGATTTTAGAAGCTAAAAATTTGAAAAAATATTTTAAAACTAGCAAAGGAATGCTTCGTGCGGTAGATGATTTGAATTTTTATATAAATAAAGGTGAAACCCTAGGACTGGTTGGAGAATCGGGATGTGGGAAGTCTACAACTGGAAGGGTGATTTTAAGACTACTTGAGGCAACAGATGGAGAAGTTATTTTTAACGGCAAGGATATTCTTAAATTTAATAAGAATCAAATAAGAGAAGCTAGACAGAAGATGCAAATAGTCTTTCAAGATCCATATGCATCATTAGATCCAAGAAAAACTGTTTTTGAGATTATATCAGAACCTCTAAATGTGAACAAAATTTACAATAAAAAAGATAAGCTTGAAGATAGGGTATATGAATTAATGGAAACCGTTGGTTTAGCTGATAGGCTTGTAAATGCTTATCCCCATGAACTGGACGGTGGAAGGCGACAAAGGGTGGGCATAGCTAGAGCACTTGCTTTGAATCCAAGTTTTATTGTTCAAGATGAGCCAGTTTCTGCATTAGATGTATCTATACAAGCCCAAATTTTAAATCTTATGCATAAGCTTCAAAAAGAATTAGGATTGACCTATTTATTTATATCCCATGACTTAAGCGTAGTTAAACATGTAAGTGATAGAATTGCTGTAATGTATCTTGGAAAAATAGTGGAATTATCAGATTATAAATCAATTTTTATCAGTCCATTACATCCATATACCAAGGCACTATTGTCTGCAATTCCTATTGCTAAAATTGATGTGGAGAGGGAAAAAATTATATTGGAGGGGGATGTACCAAGTCCAGTTAATCCACCCGAGGGCTGTAGATTTTATGGACGCTGCCAGTATAGAGAGAAAATATGTGAAAAACAATCACCAAAACTTAAAAAATACGAAAAAAACAGGTTCGTTGCATGTCACTTTGCTGGTGAATTTTAAAAAAGGTGGGTAAAATAATGAAATTGAATAAAGAATATATTGTAAAAACACTTGTTAAATATTTAGATATTCCAAGTCCTGGTGGATATACTACTAAAATTATAAATGAAGCTAAAAAAGAATTTGAAGATATGGGTATACCTGCTAGATTAACAAATAAAGGTGCATTAATAGCTACTTTTGAAGGTATAAATGATAAAGAACATAAAACAATTTCTGCCCATGTAGATACTTTGGGTGCAATGGTAAAGGAAATTACAACCGATGGTAGATTAAAATTTCATAAAATTGGTGGAGGCTCTTGGAATGCTATAGAAGGAGAAAATTGTCATGTTATAACACAAGAAGGTAAAAAATATAGAGGTTCTATATTACCAAGGCAGGCTTCATCACATATTTATGGTGAGGCATCCTATAAGACTCTTCGTGATGGGGAAAATATGCTTGTAAGAATTGATGAAAAAGTGCATACAAAGGAAGAAGTTCTTAATATGGGTATTAGAGTAGGAGATTTTATATACATGGATACCCGCACTGAAATAACTGAAAATGGTTTTATTAAATCTAGATACATAGATGACAAATCAGCTGTTGCAATTGTTTTTTCTATATGTAAATATCTAAGGGAAAATAATATAACACCAAAGTATACAACCCATTTCTTTTTAAGTAACTATGAAGAAATTGGACATGGAGTTTCAGCTGTTCCTGAAAAAACAAAGGAATTTATAGCAATTGATATTGGTACAGTAGGTGAAGGACAAGAGTCTGATGAATATAGTGTTAGTATTGCTGCTAAGGATAATAAAGGACCATATAATTTTGAACTTAGAAAAAAGCTTGTAGATGTGGCACAAAAATATAATATAAATTATAAAGTTGATGTTTATAATAGATATGGCTCAGATGCATCAGCAGTAGTTCATCAGGGATATGATGTGAATTTTGCATGTATAGGACCAGGGGTAGATGGAACACACCATTATGAGAGAACACATATTGAGGCTATTGAAAACAATATAAAATTATTAATAAAATATATTACTGAATAATTATAGAAACTATTAAGTTTTTGGGCTTTTAAATATGCATAACGTAAATTTACCGTTATGCTTTTTTGTTGCTATTGAATAAAGATAAATAAATTCAAGTCTTAATAAGTTTTATTATCTTTTGTCTTATAGTAACATTAAAAAGAATAAATCCATAATATTTAGAAAAAATAAGTATTATGGAGGTGAATAAAATGAGAAAAAGAATTGGAATCCAAAAAGAACTAAATGAAATAGCGGAGGCTCTAACTGTAAATGGTTTTGAAGTAACAAATATGATGGATACTGAAAAAAAGTTGGATGCTATAATTTATTATAATGAAGAAAGTGATTTTCTAAATGGAAATCAAGTTGTTAATGAGAATAATCTAATTAACAATAATAAGGTTTTAAAAATAAATGTAGCTAAAACTAATATAAATGAAATAATAAGAACTTTAAAAAAACTTTAGTTATACTTAGTTTGAAGAAAATACCAAATATGATATAATACAAGTTGCATGTTAAAATGTATACATAATATATCATAGATTTATATGTCACTTTCAAAAATTTTTTATATTATTATTTTAGAAAGTGACATATAAGAATTACTGTTTTTAGTATTATAAAAAATTTTAATGTTTTATGGTAGGAAGAAAGGGTATATTTAATTAATGTATGTATTCACCTTAGGAGGTTTAAAAATATGGTATCTAAGGAACTTTTGTTAGAGTTTATGAAGGAACAGGCATATAAACCTATGCTTAATTCGGAATTAGCTAATGTATTTGATATAAAGAGTGAAGAGATGGGATATTTCATTAAATTGCTTGATGAGATGGAGAATGAAGGGGCTATTATTAAAACAAAGAAAAAAAGATATGCTATCCCTGAAAGAATGAATCTTATTGTAGGAAGACTTCAATGTAGTCAAAAAGGATTTGGCTTTATTATCCCTGATAATACAAACTATAATGATGTTTTTGTACCAGCTAGTGATTTAAATGGAGCTATGCATAATGATAGAGTCATAGCAAGGGTCATAAATAAAACTACAAATGGCAGAAGAGCAGAGGGAGAGATAATAAGGATATTATATAGAGCCAATAAAGAAATTGTAGGAACCTTTGAAAGCAGCAAAAACTTTGGCTTTGTTGTATCCGATGATAAAAGAATTAATTATGATCTATATATACCGAAAAGTGAAGTGAATGGAGCAAAGGATGGTTACAAGGTAGTAGCAGAAATAACTAGATGGCCAAAGGCTAGGAGAAATCCTGAAGGAAAGGTAATAGAAGTTTTAGGTCATAAAGATGAGATAGGAACTGATATAGTATCAATAATAAGAAAATATAAATTGCCAGAAAAATTTCCTAAGAAAGCTCTAAAAGAAGCTGACAGTATATCCCAAACAGTCTCAGAAGATGAAATATCCTTGAGAAGAGATCTTAGGGATATGAATATTGTAACTATAGATGGTGCAGATGCTAAGGATCTTGATGATGCTGTTTCAGTTGAAAAGCTTCCAAATGGGAATTACAAGCTAGGAGTTTTTATAGCCGATGTTACTTATTATGTTAAAGAAGGAAGTGCCTTAGATAAGGAAGCCTTTAAGAGAGGAACCAGCGTATATTTAGTTGATAGAGTTATACCTATGCTTCCAAAGAAGCTTTCCAATGGAATTTGCAGTTTAAATCCAGGTGTTGACAGGCTTGTTATGTCTGTATTTATGGAGATAGATAAAGAAGGAAAAGTAGTGAATCATGAAATTTTCAAAGGTGTTATAAAGACCAAGGAAAGAATGACATATACTGATGTTTCAGATATACTGGAAAAGAAAGATCCTCAGCTTATTAAAAGATACGAGTATTTAGTAGAAGATTTCAAATTAATGGAAGAACTGTCTATGATTCTTTCAAAACGGAAATATAGAAGAGGAAGCATAGATTTTGATTTTCCTGAAAGTAAAATAATATTAGATGATACCGGAAGACCGATTGAGATAAAAAAAGCTGAGAGAAGAATAGCAAATAGAATTATTGAAGAATTTATGATAGTCTGTAATGAAACTGTGGCAGAGCATATATATTGGCTAAAGCTTCCCTTTGTTTATAGAGTTCATGAAACACCTGATTCACAGAAAATAGAAAATTTTAATAAATTCATACATAATTTTGGATATCATCTTAAGGGAGTTTCAGAAGAAATACATCCAAAGGCATTACAGGACTTATTAAAGAAAATTGAGGGAAAAAAGGAAGAGCATATTGTAAGTACTCTTATGCTTAGATCCCTTAGACAAGCAAGATATTCTCCAGAAAATTTAGGACATTTTGGATTAGCTTCAAACTATTATTGCCATTTCACTTCTCCAATTAGAAGATATCCTGATTTACAGATACATAGAATTTTAAGAGAAATGCTGGATGAAAAATTAAATCATAAGAGGTTATCCAGACTGAAGGGAATAGTTGCCGAAAGCTCTGATAGATCTTCAGAAAGGGAAAGGATAGCTGTAGAAGCTGAAAGAGAAACCGATGATCTTAAAAAGGCAGAATATATGTCATATCATATTGGTGAAGAGTATGATGGCATAATATCCAGTGTAGTCTCTTTTGGGATGTTTGTTGAGCTAGAGAACACAGTAGAAGGATTAGTTAGAATAAGTAATCTAGTTGATGATTATTATATATTTGATGAAGAAAACCATCTTTTCAGAGGAGAGAGAACAAATAGAATTTTTAGAATAGGTGATGAGGTTAGAATTAGAGTTAGTAATGTAAATTTAGACCAAAAAGAAATTGACTTTGTGATAGTTTAAAAATTATTTTATATTTTTATGTAGGTAATAGTGGTAAAAAATTTAGCAATCGATATCCTATATCGATTGCTTTAAATATGTAGTATTATTATGGTAATATATAGAGGAAGAATGTTTTTAAAGAAAATAATATAGAAATTATATATATTAATTAGGAGGATTACTATGGAATACAAATTAGTTGTAACAGATATGGATGGAACATTACTAAATAGCCAAGGAAAAGTACCAGAAGAGAATAAAGAAATATTGACGAAATTACAGGATAAAGGGGTCCATGTGGCTGTGGCCACAGGACGGATATATACCTCGGCAAGAGTATTTGCAAAATATATCGGTGTAAAGACTCCAATTATAGCGTGTAATGGCGCCATTGTTAGGGAAATAGATAATAATGAGCCTCTATATGAAAGTTATTTAAATAAAGAGGATAGTCTTAAGATAATTGATATATGTCGTAAACATAATGTATATTATCATTTTTATACAGAGGATACTTTCTATGCTGAGTCCATGGCCAGGAGTGCTTTAAAATATTCGGAATGGAATGAAACTTTAGATGAAGAAGATAGGATAGATTTGAAAATAATTGAAGATTCTTATGAGCTCATAAATGATTCAGATGAAAAGATTTTTAAATTTATAGTAATAGATGAAGATGTAGATTTACTTAAAGGAATAAGAAAAGAGCTTTCAGAAATACCAGGCATAGAGTGTTCTAAATCATATTATAACAATCTAGAAATAATGAACAAAGGAGTAGAAAAAGGTAAGGCAGTAAAGAATTTAGCTGATTCTTTAGGCGTTAAAAGGGAAGAGGTAATTTGCATAGGAGATAATGAAAATGACATAAGTATGATAAAATATGCAGGACTAGGTGTGGCTATGGGTAATGCAGAAGAAATTGTAAAAAAGACAGCGGATTATATAACAGAAGTAAATGATAAAAATGGTGTTGCAGAGGTTCTTAAAAAGTTCATATGCAAAATGTAAGATTTTAAAATAGATATAACTATTGACATAGTGTCAATAACATGATATAATAATTGTTGCATCTAAATTAGAAGACAAGTTGGTGCTTAGTATGGCTAAAGTAAAGGTAATAGCAAAAAACAAAAAAGCAAGGCATGATTACTTCATAGAAGAGACATATGAAGCTGGTATTGCATTAAAAGGAACAGAGGTAAAATCCATTAGGCTGGGTATGGTCAATCTAAAGGATGGGTATGCAGAATTAAAGGATGGGGAAGTAATTCTGCACAATGTTCATATAAGTCCTTATGAAAAAGGAAATATATTTAACGTAGATCCTACAAGACCAAGAAAACTATTGCTCCATAAAAGAGAAATAAGAAAGCTTATTGGATACATTACTCAAAAAGGTTACACACTAATACCTTTACAACTATATTTAAATGATAGAGGATTAATAAAAGTACAGATTGGACTTGCAAAAGGTAAAAAGATATATGATAAAAGACATAGTATAGCTAAAAAGGATGCAGAAAGAAGAATACAAAAGGAACTTAGACAAAAACAAAAGATGTATTAGTATATTGACGTATAAGTATTAATTCAAATAATTATTAATTATTCATTTTCAATTATTAACTACAAAACTGCACAGCAGTTTTGATTACTTAGGGGGCGTACTGGTTTCGACGGGGGTATGGACCTAGAAGTAGCGAGCCGTGTTTTTTGCTTGGGGTACACGTTAAAGAACTGGGCAATTAAATATAAACGCTGATAATAATAATTACGCTTTAGCTGCCTAATGCAGCTACGTCCCTCCTAGGCCTACCGGCCGCTTAGGGCTGGACGACACTATGCCGGGAACCGCTACTAGGGTTGTCTCGACCTATTAGTGTATAATTGAGACTGGCCAGATAGATAGCCTGTCATTGGGCGATTTTGACGGCGAGAAAATAAAACAATGACTGCGCTCGGAGAAGCTTGTGGTGAAGTGCTTTCGGACAGGGGTTCGATTCCCCTCGCCTCCACCAATAGATTAAACCCATGATTCAGATTATTGAATCATGGGTTTTATTAATAAAGGGTTTTATAATCAATAGAAGAGGGAAAAAAGTATATTTTCCCTGCTTCTATTTCAATTTAAGATACATATCATACCATTTAGCCCCTCCATGTTGAGACTGGGATACGCCTTCATTGATATAACCGAACTGTTCATAGAATTCAATTAAATGTTCTTTACAAGTAAGTAATATTTTCTTTCTTCCATCTTTCTTAGCTGATCTGATAAAATGATTCATAAGCTTCTTAGCATATCCCTTCTTTTGATAGTCGGGATGTACATCTAGACCAAAGATTACTATATTGTTTCCATCAGAAATATGAAGGTCCATAGTTTTGAAGAATTTATCTTTTATATGATTTTCATTTGTTACTCCTCCATTAATAAAGCCTATAATTTTATTGTTTAATTCCCCGACAAAAAAGCCCTGGGGGAAAACTGATATTCTTTCTTTGAATGAATCCTTTGATGCTGCTTCGGCAGCAGGGAAACAATCAGCTTCTATCCTTGTAATACAATCTAAATCATCAGGAAAAACATTTCTTATTTTTAATTCGTTCAATTAGATTCCCACCTTTTACATATTAATAATAGTAATTATAACATAGATTAAAATTAAAAATAAACAATGTGCTTGAAATAATATATTTATTGAAACAAGACAAATATATATTTTATGAAGAATGAGAATAAATTTTATAAATATTAATTAAGGAAGGTAACTTTATGATAAAATGAAAATATTAAATTAACATGGAGGAAGGCGGGGGTATTTAAATGCTATTTTCTGGAATACCAAGAATAAAACTGCTTGAGGAAGCAACTCCTATACAATGTCTTAGTAATATAGGGAATATAATGGATAATAATAATATTTTTGTTAAAAGGGACGATATTATGCCTATTGGAATGGGTGGAAATAAGATTCGATGTTTGGAATTTTGGCTTGGGGATGCAATTCAAAGAAAATGTGATATTCTACTTGTGGCTGGAGCATCTGTTTCAAATCAATGTCGTTTAGCAGCTGCAGCTGCAGCAAAGATAGGAATGGACTGCATTATTCTTCATAGTTCTGATGAGCCAAAGAAATTAAATGGGAACAGCCTATTAAATAGGTTAATGGGAGTTAAAACTATATTTTTAGGGGAGATGGATGAAGCTTCGAGAAAAGAATACACTCTTAACTATTCAGAAAATCTAAGAAAAAAAGGATTTAAACCTTATATAATAGGAGAAGATCTTGTAACAGGGGCTTTTGGCTATGTAAGCTCAGCTTTAGAACTAGTCTATCAAGCTGAAAGAGAGAATATAGATTTGAAACATGTTGTTATTTGTGGATCTGAAGGTCCAACAGAGACTGGCTTAATTTATGGATTGTCTTTATTTGGCAATGCATTTAAAGTTCATGTAATAAGTGTAGAATATGAAATTTCTTATTTAGAAAAGCGTATACAAAAAATTTTTAAAGGAATGTGTAATAAGCTTGATTTAGTGCCTCCAAGGAAAATTGAAGATGTAGCTGTACTTTATAATGATTATATAGGAGAGGGATATGGAAAAACTACCAAGGAATCCTTAGATGCTGTAAAGTTGCTTGCTCAAAAGGAAGGAATATTTATTGAGAATACATACAATAGCAAAGTATTTGCAGGAATGTTTGATCTAATAAAAAAAGGTATAATTCCCCGAAGTGAAGCAGTCTGTTGTTATATAACAGGGGGGACGCCGGCATTGTTTAATCAGGCCAATTTATTTGATTAGAATTAAAGTTGTAAAAGGAAATAGCTTTTAGTTATTTCCTTTGTTTTTTAGTTTTGTCTATTATAATAATCCTTCTATCATATTATTTGACATTATTTGTTAACTTCTTACAAAGGTTTAACAGAAATTGAATAGAATTGTATAAGAATATAATAATGTTTAAATAATACAAGGAGGAATTGGTATGAAAAGAAATTATATAATTAATATGATTGGTATAATTGTAATGATTTTTATTACTGAAATATTCTTTCTAAGTAATATTCACAATATTTTCTATAAAAGCGGAATTCTATCGGGGATAATTATTATTGTTGTGACTTTAAATATGATTTTTTATAAAATAAGATTAAAGAAATCAATTGAGATATTAGAAAATTTTTTTGAAGAGTATTCAAAAGGAAATCTGCTAATAGGGCTAGATAGGAGCTTCAAACTGTATGAGTTTAATAGATTGGAAAAATTAATTAATGAAACGAGAAATCAAATGAAAAACTGGTTGTTTAATACTCTTTATGCGGAAACGCATTTAAGTAATGTGTCAGAGCAATTAAATCAAAATTCTAAGGAATGTTTTCTAAGTATGCAAATGGTTTCAGATAATATTTCCAATATAGCCAATGGATCTACAAAGACTTCCGATGACTCTAATGAAATAGCTTCAATATCTGAAGAACTTTTAAGTACAAATATGAATATAGCTGATTATAGTAATAATGCTAAGAAATTTGCTAGTGAATCTATTGAAGTCATAGATAGTGACAGTAAAATTATTAATAAAGCATTAGATAGAGTTGAAGAAGTAGAGGAAATTATGAGGAGAGCTTCAGATCATATAAACACATTGGGAGAATTATTGAAATCCATCTCAAAGATGTCGGAAACTATTTCCAATATAGCAAACCAGACAAATTTACTTTCATTAAATGCTTCAATTGAGGCTGCTAGAGCAGGGAAAGAAGGAAAAGGTTTTGGGGTTGTTGCTGATGAAATAAAGAAATTAGCTCAGCAAAGCGCCGCTGCATCAATGGAAATTGCTGAAAGTACAAAAGAAATTCAAAATAATATAAAAAATGTGATATTAGTTATAGATACAGGTGTTACAAAATCAAAACATACTAGGGAAGAAAGTAAAAAAGCAGCAGAAAATCTGGCCAATATAAACTTGAAAATATCCGAAATGGTTGAATTAATAAATAATATAACTGAGAGCATAGAAGAACAAGCCAGTGCTTCAGAAGTTTTAACTAGAAACATTGAGGGAATTGCTAAATATGCCCATGATACAGATGAACTTAGTGGAAATATTCAATCAAGAGTGGTAAAACAAATAAAAATGCTAGAAGAAAATAATGAGATAGCAAATAGAATAATTGAAATTTCTAATAAATTCAATAAATTTATTGGAGTTTTTGAAAAAGAAATTGAAAAGGAACTCATATATGTATGTGAAATATTAGCAGATATAATAATTAAAGAAAAGATGAGTAACAATTTTTTAGCTGATGTATCTGAAAAAACGGGAATTTCAGAAATTTATATAACAAATAGTAGTGGGGTTACAATATATTCTAATAATCCTAAAGGAATTGGCTTTGAATTTACAAATGATCCACAAACCCAGGCCTTTGATTTTTATCAAATACTTAAAAATCCAGAATTAAAGATTACACAAAAAACAATGAAGAGAGATATAGATAATAGATATTTCAAATTTGTTGGGGTCTCTAGGAAAGATTCAAGAGGGATAATACAAGTTGGTTTAAGTTTAGAGGACATTCTAAAATTTAAAGGATATAAAGCAATTAAAAAAATAACAACAGTAGCTTAAAAAAATAATATATATGACATACAGTTGTCATATTTTACTTGTTATAATAAGTTTATAAAAATTATTAATTAGGAGGCTTATTATGGCGATACATAATTATTTAGAGTATTATAGTGTACATGGTGCAATTACATCTCCAGGTCCATATAAGTATTTTATTGAAGATTTTCCAAGGGATATCAAAGAGTTATGTAAATGTATTAATAAACTTATGCTAATCGATTTATTGACGGCTATGGGACTAATTGTAGTTCCAAAGGAGCATTTACATGATAGTAATATTAGGGCGATTCAAAAAAAACTTAAAGAAATAATCCATAGGGATGATTCAAGCATATTGAACCTAAGATGTAATGAGAAGCTTTTATTAGGGAATTGTAGAGATTTATCCCTTTTGATGTGTTCAGTGCTGAGAAATCATAGGATTCCCGCTCGATTAAGATCAGGATTTGCTACTTTTTTTGTTCCCAAAAAATATTTTGATCATTGGATTTGTGAATATTGGAATGAATTAGAAAAACGCTGGGTTAGGGTAGATCCTTGGATGAGTCAGATATATTATCGAAGAGAAATATTACCTCCAGAATTATTTGAAGGCTTATTGAGTTTGAATTATAATTTTCATGATGTAACAAATGAATATTTTATAACAGGTAGTCAGGCGTGGATTAATTGTAGAGAGTACGGTCATAACCCAAAGGACTATGGTACCTATGAAGATTTCCTAAAGGGAACATGGTTTATTCGGGATAATATGATAAGGGATCTTTTATGCCTTAATAAAATTGAACCTTTACCTTGGGACTGCTGGGGGATTATGGGTAGAGAAAATAGTGACATAAAAGAAAAAGAATTAAAAATCCTTGATAATTTAGCTGAAATTTTAAATAAGGGGAATTTAAAAGGAATTAATATTTTACAAGAGCTAGAAAGCCTACAAATAACAGATAGTATTTTGAAATCCATAGACTAAAGGGTGAAAAAAATGGATAAAAAAATATTAATTGAAAAAATTAAAGATAAAAATATTGATGTGGAAAATTTTGTTGATAAAATAATTAAAGAAGAATATTTAAAAAAGGAAATAATAAAGCAGCTTCTTAATAATAAGGACATAATGGTTTATTACCATTGCTATTATATTGTATCAAAAGCAAGTGAATTGAGACCAGAAATCTTTTATCAGTACTGGGATGACTTTGCGGCCCTTATGAATCATGATAATTCTTATCATAGGGATATAGGACTTACTATAATTGCAAATTTGATTAGTGTTGATCAAGACAAATTATTTGATAATATTTTAAAGGATTATTTAGAACATATAAATGATAAAAAATTCATGACTGCCCAGTGCTGTATAAGGAATCTTGTAAAGATAATTAAAGAAAGAATTGATTTAAGAGAAATTATAGTTGAGACATTATTAAATATAGATAAAAAATCCTCATATCCTAGAAAGCAAAAAGAATTATTAAAATATGGAGTATTAGAAATTTTGGACTTAGTTTATGATGAAAGTAATAAAAGAGATGCTATAAACACTTTTATAGAAAGATCTGCTACCAGTATTAGTCCAAAAACTAAGAAAAAAGCTATAGAATTAAAAAGAAAATATATTTAAATTTTAAAAATACTTATTTTATTTTGACCTAAAATCTAATCAATTGGTTAGATTTTTGTTTGTTTTATAGATAGCAAAAATAAAAAACCTTATGATATAATAAGATTAGCTTTAAATATTCGGAAAAAAGGGGAAGGGTGAATAGTTTGGAGTATAAAGTTTTAGATAGTATATCAGAAATGATTAAATCAAATAAGAAGGTGGCACTTGCCACAATAACTAAAGTAGAGGGTTCAACACCAAGAAGAGAAGGCTCTATGATGGGAATCCTTGAGGATGGAAATATTTTTGGTACAATTGGTGGGGGGAATCTTGAAGCAGAAGTTATAAAACAGGCTAAAAAATGTATGGCTGTTGGAAAGAGTGATACATTTCACTATGAATTAACAGATTCTAAAGGAAGCTTACATATGCAATGTGGTGGAGAGGCAGATGTTTTCATAAAGGTTTTTAATCCCTATGACAAGCTTTACATTGTTGGGGGAGGACATGTTGCATTAAAGTTATATGATCTTGGAAAAATGATGGGATTTTATACTATAATAGTTGAAGATAGAGAAGAATTTTGCAATATAGAAAGATTTCCAAGGGCTGATGAATTGATGGTCGGGGATATAGAAGAAACCTTGATGAAATGTGCATTGGATGAAAATAGTTATATTGTTATTGTAACCAGAGGACATAAGCATGATGAAATAGCTCTAAAATCTGTTATTAAAAGTAATGCCAAATACATTGGAATGATAGGCAGTAAAAATAAGACAAAACATATTATGGATAATTTGAAAAGTGAAGGTATATCAAAGGAAGAACTTAAGGAAGTTTATGCACCGATTGGAATTGATCTTGGAGGACAAACACCAGAGGAAATTGCATTTAGTATAATGACTGAGATTCTCTTAATTAAAAATAATGGTAAGCTTAGACATATGAAGGAAATGATATAAAAATTATTATAAACTGATATAGAGATAAATTAATAAAAATTAATAGAGGGAGTAGTCACTGGGGTTTCCTTTTAAGCGATTTTTATAAACCAAAAGGATTCTCAGTGATTACGAACTCAAATAAATCTTTATAAATATATATATAATCAACTAACTATTCGAAGGAGGAATATATGTGCTAACAATACAGGAGTATGTGCTTCCAGAAAGCTTCGAGGAAGCTTATGAGATTTTAAAAACTAATAAAAACAGCACAATTTTAGGGGGCTGTGGTTTTTTAAGAATGAGTTCAAAGAAGATTGGAAAAGCAGTTGATTTGTCCAATCTTCATTTAAATTATATTCGTGAAAATCAGGATACAATAGAAATAGGAGCAATGACAACCTTTAGATCAGTTGAAACAAGCCCTATTTTGACACAGTATTTTGATGGAATTCTATCTAAGTCAGTTAAAAATATTGTAGGTGTGCAGCTTAGAAATATTGTTACAGTAGGTGGAACCGTTTATTCTCGGTATGGATTTTCAGATTTTATTACTGCTTTATTAGCCCTTGATGCTGAGGTTGTATTATACAAGGGAGGACAAATTCTCTTAAAGGAGTTTTTGAAAAATGGTGGCAATAAAGATATACTAGTAAAGATAGTTTTGAAAAAAAATAATAGAAAAGCAGCCTTTCAAACCATGAGAAATTCAAAAAGTGATTATGCAATTTTAAATGTTGCTGTATCAAAATTAGACAATGATTGGAATATTGTAGTAGGGGCAAGACCTCAAAGAGCAGAAATTGCAAGGATGGCTTCTAAGTATTTATCTGAAAGTAAAGGTACAATGGAGGATATAGAAAAGGCTTCTCTTCTTGCAGCAAGTGAATTAGTTTTTGGCAGTAATATGAGAGGCAGTAAAGAATATAGACAGTCAATATGTAAAGTTCTCGTAAAAAGGGCAATAATGGAGGTTTTAGCATGAAAATCAATGTAACTATAAATAATAAAAGAATGGACTTGGAAGTGAACTGCGATGAGTTTTTAGTAGATACATTAAGAAAATATGGATATTTAAGTGTTAAAAAAGGATGTGATACAGGTTCCTGTGGGTTATGTACTGTATGGCTTGATGAAAAGCCAGTGCTCTCGTGTTCAACACTTTCGGTAAGGGCAAAGGGGAAAAATATTACTACTATAGAAGGGGTACAGGAAGAGGCCAATGAATTTGCACAGTTTTTAGTTAAAGAAGGGGCAGAACAATGCGGGTTTTGCAGTCCGGGGTTTATTATGACGGTATTAGCAATGAAAGAAGAACTTAAAAATCCTACTGAAGAAGATATTATTCATTATCTGACAGGGAATCTTTGCCGATGCACAGGATATGTTGGGCAGTTAAGGGCAGTAAAAAAGTATATGGGGGTTGAATAAAATGCGTTATATTAGCAAAGAAATTTCAAAAATCGATGGAATAGACATAGCAACTGGTAAACCAGCTTATACCGATGATTTATCTAGTGAACATGCATTAATTATAAAAATTTTAAGAAATCCCCATGCCTTTGCAAAAATAAAATCTATTGAAACTGAAAAGGCCCAAAAACTAGATGGTGTAGAATGTATACTTACTTATAGGGATGTACCTAATATACGCTTTACAACAGCAGGACAATCTTATCCTGAACCGTCGCCCTATGATCGTTTGATTTTAGATGAGTATGTGAGATATGTTGGAGATGAAGTTGCAATTATAGCTGCTAAGGATGAGAAAACTGCATTAAGAGCTATGAAGCTTATTAAGGTTGAATATGAAGCATTGGATCCGGTTTTGGATTTTGAAAAAGCAATAGGACATTCAACTATCATACATCCTGAGGATGATTTACATGTAAATTTTGATATTGGAATGGAAAAGGAGAGAAATATTGCAGCTTCATATAAAATTGAGGTTGGAAATATAGAAAAGGAAATGGAAGATAGTGATTTTGTAGTTGAAGAAACTTATTATACTCAGGCCCAAGCCCATGGTATGATGGAAACCTATAGAGCATATACTTATATGGACCATAATGGAAGACTGACCGTTGTAAGTTCTACACAAATACCTTTCCATGTTAGAAAATTGTTAGCTAGGGCACTTAAAATCCCTAAAAGCAAGGTAAGGGTAGTAAAGCCAAGAATTGGAGGAGGTTTTGGAGGAAAACAAACGGCCTCAGTAGAAATATTTCCTGCAATTATTACTTTAAAAACAGGAAAACCGGCAAAAATAATTTATAATAGAAAAGAAACCTTTGGCTGCACAACCAGTCGACATGCCATGGGAATAAAGGTAAGAATAGGTGCAGATCAAGAGGGGATTATAAAAGCAATAGATATTAATGCTTTATCTGATACTGGCGCTTATGGAGACCATGCGTCAACTGTATTTACCCTTGTAGGACATAAAACTTTGCCATTATATAACAAAGCAAATGCAGTAAGATATATCGGCAGAGCAGTATATACTAATAAAATGACAGCCGGGGCCCTAAGGGGATATGGTGCCACACAGGGAGCCTTTGCAGTTGAATCTACAATAAATCTATTAGCTAATAAGCTAAATGTTGACCCCTCTATTTTACGTGAAAAGAATCTTATTAGACAGGGAGAGACAAATCCAGTATTAGATGGATCAAAGGAAGGCTTACCAGTGGTTTTGAAAAGCTCTACCCTTGATAAGTGTATTGAAAGAGGAAAAAAGCTTATTGGATGGGATGAGAAATATCCAAGAAAAATTATTAATGAAACAAAGGTTAGAGGAATAGGAATGGCCATAACAATGCAGGGCTCTGGAATTGCTGGTATAGATTCAGCTTCGGCATTGATTAAATTAAATGATGATGGTTTTTACAGTCTTATGATAGGGGCCACTGACATGGGCACAGGCTGTGATACTATATTGGCTCAAATGGCAGCAGAAATCCTTGAAACTCCAATGGATAAAATCATAGTAAATGGAGTGGATACAGATGTTTCTCCCTATGATACTGGCTCCTATGCTTCAAGTACAACCTATGTTACAGGAAATGCAGTTATAAAGGCGGCAGAGGATATTAAAAGGCAGATAATAGAAAATGGTGGAAAGTTTTTAGGGGCAAAAAAGGAAGATGTCATTTTTGATGGAAGCTTTGTAAAGACTGTCGATGAAGAACATACTATATCCCTTGATGAGATTGCACAAAAACTGGCTTCAGGAGAAGGCAAGTCTCAGCTAATTGGAAATGGTTCCTTCGGTGGAGAGACTAGTCCACCTCCATTTATAGCAGGATTTGCCGAGGTAGAAGTAGATAAAGAAACTGGTAAGGTGGATTTAATTGATTATGTTGCTGTTGTAGATTGTGGAACGGTTATTAATAAAAATCTTGCTCGGATTCAAGTAGAAGGTGGATTAGTGCAGGGGATAGGAATGGCAATGTATGAGGATGTAGTATATGATGATAAAGGAAGAATGGAAACCAATACCTTTATGCAATATAAGATCCCTTGTAGAAAAGATATAGGAAAGATTAGAGTTGAATTTGAGCCTAGCTATGAGCCAACAGGCCCCTTTGGTTCTAAATCTATTGGAGAGGTAGTAATAAATACACCCCCTCCTGCAATTGTCCATGCAGTTTACAATGCTGTAGGAGTGAATATTAAGAGCTTACCTATTACACCGGAAAAAGTATTTAGAGGGATGTACAGCTTGGATTAATTCTTAAAGAAAAAAACAAATAAAACTATTAAGATTGTTTATGCGAGAGGATTGTTAATATGAATAAAACATTGGTTTTAGCTGAAAAACCTTCTGTTGGAAAGGATTTAGCTAGGGTGTTAAGCTGCAATAAAAAGGGCAATGGGTATATAGAGGGTAAAAAATATATAGTAACTTGGGCTTTGGGGCATTTAGTTACATTGGGAGATCCTGAGATTTATAATGAGAAATATAAGGCATGGAGACTTGAGGATTTACCAATGCTACCTTCTCCCTTAAAACTTGTGGTTATAAAGAGAAGTGGAAAGCAGTTCAATATCGTCAAAAAGCAGATGAATAGAAAGGATGTTGAAGAAATAGTTATTGCCACAGATGCAGGTCGTGAAGGGGAGCTTGTGGCTAGATGGATAATTGAAAAATCCCGTGTAAAGAAACCAATAAAACGTCTATGGATATCTTCTGTTACTGATAAAGCTATTAAAGAAGGTTTCAAAAACCTTAAACCAGGTAGGGGATATGAGAATCTCTATGCTTCTGCCCTTGCTAGAGCTCAGGCTGATTGGTATGTAGGGATTAATGCTACTCGTGCTTTGACCTGTAAGTACAATGCCCAACTTTCGTGTGGAAGGGTTCAGACACCTACCCTTTCAATAATTTCAAAGAGAGAAGAAGAAATAAAAAAGTTCAAGCCAAAAACCTTTTATGGTATTGAGGCCATAAGCAATGGGTTAAAGCTAATTTGGCAGGATAATAGAACTAATAATAATAGAATTTTTAATAAGGATAAATGCGATAAAATACTTAGATCAATAAAAGGAAAAAATGCTCAAGTTATAGAAGTAAAGAAAACCTATAAGAAAAAATATTCCAATGGCTTATATGATCTTACTGAACTTCAAAGAGATGCAAATAGGATATTTGGTTATTCTCCTAAGGAGACTTTATCTATTATGCAAAGATTATATGAGAGTCATAAGTTGCTAACCTATCCAAGAACTGATTCTAGATATATAACTACAGATATAATAGATACTTTAAGGGAAAGGGTCAAAGCTTGTGGTGTTGGAGAGTATTCAAAGGCCGCCTTTAAGATTTTAAAAAAGCCTATAAAAACAAATAAATCCTTTGTTGATAATAAAAAGGTATCGGATCATCATGCAATTATTCCTACTGAACAAGGGGTGATTCTAAGCTCTTTAAATGACAGGGAAAGAAGGATTTATGACTTGGTTGTTAAAAGATTTTTAGCTGTTTTATATCCCCCTTTTGAATATGAGCAAAAGATAATAAAAGCCAAAATTAAAGATGAAACTTTCACTGCAAAAGGAAAAATCGTTATATCTCAGGGCTGGAAGGAAGTTTATAATGGGAATTTTGAAGAGGATGGATCAAATGAGGATATATCAGATCAAATATTACCGAATGTAAATAAAGGAGACGAACTGAAAATATCCAGTATTTCTCAAACCAAAGGAGAAACTAAACCACCAGAACCATTTGACGAAGGAAGTTTGCTTTCGGCCATGGAGAATCCAAGGAAATATATGAAGAGTGAAAATAGAAAACTTCTTAAAACAATAGAAGAAACAGGGGGACTTGGCACAGTTGCCACAAGGGCCGATATTATAGAAAAGCTGTACGATAAATTTTTAATTGAAAAGAAGGGAAAAAACATCTTCACTACGTCAAAGGGAAGGCAGCTCCTTGATTTAGTTCCGGAGGATTTAAAATCTCCTACATTAACAGCACAGTGGGAGCAAAAATTAAGCTCTATTTCAAAGGGGCTTCTTAAAAAGAATAGCTTTATAAATGATATGAAGGATTACTCCAAGGAAATTGTAGATGAGATAAAAAATAGTCAAGAAAAGTTTAAACACGATAATATTACAGGAAACAGATGCCCCCAGTGTGATAAATTTATGTTAGAGGTTAATAGCAAGAAAGGTAAGATGCTTGTATGCCAAGATAGGGAATGCGGGTATAGAAAAAGTATTTCTAAGATAACTAATGCAAGATGTCCAAACTGTCATAAAAAAATGGAGCTCTGTGGTGAAGGAGAAGGAAAAATATTTGTTTGCAGATGTGGCTATAAAGAAAAGCTTTCTTCATTTAATAAAAGAAAGAAAAAAGAAACAAATAAAGCTTCAAAGAAGGATGTAAGCAAATATATTAAGGAACAAAAAAAATCAAAGGATGAGCCCTTTAATAATGCTTTAGCCCAGGCTCTTTCAAAGCTAAATTTGAAGAAGAATAATTAAAATATAGATTTATATTAAGACAATACAATATTATTTTGGTCATATCCTAAGACCCTTAGATTAATACAATTTAAGGGTTTATTTTTATGCTATAAATATATTAGTTTTGAATAATATCATACAGAATTTACCGGGACTTCTATGCTAATTGATAAAAAGTTTAATAAAGCCTTTATATTACTAACCAACAGGGAACATGGTGCATCCAACTAGACATAATTTGAAAATTGTAGAGGAAAGAATAAATACAAACAATATAGCAATAGCTATTGATTAAGGAGTAATTTTATGGATGGTATAATTAACGTTGATGCAGGAGGTACAAAATAGAAGGTACATATAAACATTATGAACGATGCTCAGCTTACTCTTGAAACTTACTTGTGGTAAATTTCAGTTAAAACTTACCGTTTTAATGTGGCAATTAGTTTTACAAGTGAAATGTTCAACAAAAACGTTTTCAGCTGTATAATTATAAATATAAATTAATTATCGATAATTAATAAAATAGTAAAAAATTGAATTTTTCAGTAAAATTATGTGTCATACTAAATAAATGAGGTGAGGTCATGAGAGAAAAATTACAAGCATTCGCAGGTTCAATGATGATTCCAATTATTTTACTTGTACTGGTAGGCTTTTATGTTAGTATTGCAAGCTCATTTACTGCATATATTCTAACCGAAGGGACTTTTTTGCATACAATTTTTTCCGTTATTGCTAGCATAGGTTTTATGATTATGAGCTATTTGCCATTTTGGTTTGCAATAGGTGTTGCTTTTGGATTGGCTAAAAAGGAAAAAGGCTGGGCTGCTTTTAGCGGCTTTGTAATGTTTATGTGTTTTAATACTGTTATAAGTACTTATGCTGGAGCTCAGGGATGGAATGCAGATACTACTACTGTAGACCATTTAGTTAATAATCTGGGATGGGCAATGACAAAGGCACAAAACTATAATGCCCTCTGGAAAAATATTGCAGGAATATTCACCTTTGATATGGGAATTTTTAGTGGAATTATAACTGGTATTGTTACTGCTGCTATTCACAACAAATGGTATAAGAAGGAGCTCCCAACTGTATTTTCCTTTTTCAGTGGTCCAAGATATGTGATTATACTCATTACTTTATTCTCAATCCCCTTAGGAATTGCCACTTACTATATTTGGCCAATAGTTGCTGCTGGGCTACAAAGTCTTACTAAACTAATTACAACATCAGGATTGTTTGGAACCTTCCTTTTCGGTGCAACGGACAAAGCTCTACTGCCATTTGGAATTCACCATTTGATAGCATTCCCTATTGAATATACACGTGTTGGTGGAACCATGGAGATAGGTGGGATTGTATATGAAGGAGTTAGAAATATTATTGTTGGACAAGCTGGTTCAGCGGAGGCAACTGGTTATATAGTACGTAATTTTACAACAGGCAGAATTTTATTTCAATTTGGTGGGCTTCCCGGTGCGGCTGCAGCAATATATGCAACTGCTAAATCAGCAAATAAAAAGAAGGTTGCTTCAATTGTTCTTCCTGCTGCATTAACAGCAATGTTTGTTGGTATTTCTGAGCCAATTGAATATACATTCTTATTTGTTAACCCATTACTCTATTATTTAATCCATGTGCCGCTATCAGGTCTAGCATATGTATTGGCAGAAATAACAAAGGTTTCAATTAATGGTCATGCATTGTTCTTTATGATACCAAATTTATTTCAACCCCATAAAGTCCATGCACTGTCTTTATTCCTATTAGTACCAGCTTATTTTGCTGCATATTTCTTCCTATTCAAATGGGCAATTTTAAAATTTAATATTCCTACACCAGGTAGAAGGAATGAAGGCAATATAAAATTATTTAATAAAAGGGACTATAAAGAAAAACAAAAAAATAAAAAGGAAAAAGCTAATAATTTAATAGAAGGCATTATTGAAAATCTTGGTGGAGAGGATAATATAGAAAGTGTTAGTAATTGTGCTACAAGATTAAGGGTTAGCGTAAAGGATAAGTCTTTAGTTTCTGATAATTCGGTTTGGGTTGAAAAACTGGAAGCCCATGGAGTTGTAAGAAATAACAAAGGTTTTCAGATAATATATGGTCCAAGGGTAATTTCGATTGCTACTGCTGTAAAAGAAGCATTAAATACTGATTCAAGCAACGATTAAAAAAGAGCCTTCTTTTTTAAAGAAGGCCTCTTATAACTTTACTGCTTGAAATTTAAAAATAAAAATTTAGAAGGTAAAAGTATCGATTCTGTTTTTATACTTCTAAGAGGTGAAATTAATGGATACTGGTAAAATATTAGAAAAGCTTCATAGCTATAGAGGTGATATTAAAAGGGATCTTTCCCAGCTTATTGAAATTAATTCAAAGAGGGATTTAACAACTAAAAAAGTAGGAGCTCCCTTTGGATTAGGAATCAGGAAATGCTTTAATAAAATGATTGAATTTGCAAAAAGAGAAGGATTTACTGTAAGGGACTTTGATGGCTATGCGATGCATATTGAATATGGATATGGAGAGGAAGTATTGGGAATATTAGGTCATTTGGATATAGTAGGAATTCAGGAGGAAGACAAGTGGAATAGTAAACCTTTTGAATTAATAGAAAAGAATGGTTTTTGGTATGGACGCGGTATAAATGATAATAAAGGTCCTATGCTTGGATGTTTGTATCTATTAAAAATATTAAAGGAGCTTGGCTATAAACCTAATAAAAAAATCAGGCTTATCCTTGGAGGCGCAGAAGAAACTACATGGGAATGTATGAGTCATTATTTTAGATATAATAAAATGCCGATATATGGTTTTTCTCCCGATGGTGATTTTCCTATTGTCAATTGTGAAAAGGGAATTAGCTATTATAATTACCAGGGTTTAAGAAAAGCTACTAATGATGGAATTTATAATATTGTTTCAATCAAAGCTAAAGAAGATATTACTAAGGTTTGTTCAGAAGTGGAAATATATGTTCAAACTCATTATCCGGAAAAGCTATTAGAAATTTTATCGGATAATATAGATAATTATATTGATGATAATGGTGTCAAAATTGTTTATAGAGGTATATCAGCGATGGGAAGGAATCCCCATAGAGGAGAAAATGCTATTTTTAAATTTGTAAAAGATTTTAAAACTATCGATGGTCTAGATAAAAGGGCAAAGGAATTAATAGATTTTCTAAATGGCTATTTTGTTGATTCTATACATGGAGAAAAGCTTGGGCTTTATTATAATGATGAGGAGACAGGAATTACAACTAATAATCTTTCCTATGTACTATTAAATGATGAGACCTGTATTATTTCCTTTGATTACAGATATGGTAAAGGAGTAGAATATGAAAAAGTCATTAACAGACTTAAGGAAATAGGAATTAAAAACAAGTTGGAGTTAATTACAATAAAAGAGATGCCTCTGTTATATGTATCTTCAGATAGCATTTTGATTTGTGCTTTAAAGAAGGCCTATCATAATATTACTAAAGAGGAAGCACAGCTTTTTTCCAAAGGAGCAGCAAGCTATGCAAGAACATTAGAGCAGGGAGTTGCTTTTGGCCCCACATTTTCCACCCATAGAGCAAATTCCCATAAACCAAATGAAAACATTAATTTAAAGGATTTTGAAAAAGCCCTTCTTATATATGCAGAAGCAATTAAATTATTAAGCTAGATATATAGTAAAACAAATTCAAAAGTAAGTTTATACATCAAAAAATCCCAAAAAGCAGTGAGTATTTGCACATGTATAAACTAAGTTTTACTATGTAAACTCTATAAAAAAGATTGAAATTATAAGAGGTGATATTATGAATGCCAGGATACCTCAAATTATTAAGATATTGCTTAATGATAATGAAATAAAAACCATTGCTTATGTTGCTGATAAATTAAAGGTTTCAAATAAAACCATTAGAAATGATTTAAAGAGTGTGGGAAAATTATTATCTGAAAATAATTTGAGACTTATTAAAAAAACAGGTGTAGGCATTTATATTGAAGGTGATGAAAAAGCAAAGTTAAAGATGATTACTAATGTTAAATCCTATAAACAAATGAGTTCTCATTATACATCCAGGGACAGACAGTTATATATTCTTAATCAGCTCCTTACAAGCAATAAAAAAATTACAACGAGCACTTTGCAAAATGAGCTTTTTATAAGCAGGCCTTCTGTTTATAAAGATTTAGAAAAAGTTAAGGAATGGTTAAAGGAAAGGGATATAGATGTTGTAGCGGATAAAAGGAAAGGATTAATTCTTAAGGCTGGTGAAAAAAGAATTAGAAAGGCTATGTTTGATCTATTCTTTTTAAGTGAAGATTACGATGAAATGCTGGATGCAGTTGAAAAAACCAGTGAATATAGCGATTCAAATTATGCCGCCATTAACTATTTTTCATATTGTCAAAAAGAGGATATTTTAGGGTTGGATTATGAGAAAGTAAATAATATTATTTTAGGACTGGAAGACAAATTCAATATTAAATTTACAGCTACTGATTTAAGTAGATTGACTGTGAAATATTCTTTGGCAATTTCCAGAATGATGGATAAAAAGTATGTGAAAATGAAGGAATCCACATTAAAGGATCTACAGGAATTAGACAAATATGAAAAGATGATTGATGTTGCACATGAGATAGAAAGGGAATTTAATACTATAGTTCCAGTAGAAGAAATAGGCTATTTGTTTGGAATTACAATAGTATCTAAAACCCATTTTGATGATATTGATTGGAATATCAGTGAAAAAATGTTAGTTATAAATAAAATTGTAGCTAAAGATATAATTGAACTTACAAAGGAGAGTTATCATATATCCGATGAAGAAACCTTTTATAATGGACTGATACATCATTTAAAGTCTGTTACAAATAAAATCAAATATGGTTTAGATTTTCATAATACCTTAGTTGATGAAATAAAAAAGAATTATGCTGAACCCTTTGAAATTGCTTTAAAGAGTAAATCAATATTTGAAGAATATTACAGTTATGAAATTCCTATCGAAGAGGTTGGGTATATTGCTCTTCATATAGCTGCTGCTATAGAGCGTAGCAAAAAATCTATTTCTACTTATATTGTTTATCATTCTAGTTATAGTGAGATTAAACTCATGATAGAAATTCTAAGGAACAATTTCAATCAGCTTAAAGTTAAAAAAGTTATTCCAATTTCTATGATTGATGACATTAATCACCATGAAGTGGATTTAATAATAACAACTCAAAAACTAGAAGAATCTGATAGTAAGATAGTTGTATTGCCAACAGTATTAGTAAATGAAGATATGGATAAATTTTCTAAAATACTTAGAGATATATATGAAAAGCAGAATGATAAAAATTTAAGAAAGTTCCATAAATAGTGGTAATTACTTTTACAGCAGAGAAAAAAATATTATGTTAGACTATCAATGAAGAAAGAAAAATAAGGAGTGATCATATGAAACATATAAAAATTGCAGCAGGATTAGCCCATGTAAATTATGGAAATATTGCAGGCGTTGTAAAGGAAGCCGTTGAAGCAGGTGCAGATTATGTCCACTCAGATGCTGCCGATATGCATGATTTAAAGAATCAGCAATTAATGGGAGGACATCAAATTATACAAGGGATTAGACCTGTTACTGATAACATGATTGAATGTCATTTTTATACAGAGACCTGTGATAGATTATTTATAGAAAAGCTAGCTGATGTAGGGACGGATATGTTAATACTACCGGCTGAACATTTTATTGGAGCACAATTAGCTTATATTATCAATTATTGTAGAGAATTTGGCATAAAATTTGGTTTAACCCTTGGATGCTATACACCATTATGTTTTGTTGAAGAATCAATTTATGATATAGATAGATTGCATTTAGTTGTACATGGAGTAGATGAAACCGACGGAAAGGATAATTGGGGATGGCGCAGGAGTGCAGTGGATCTTGTTAAAAGAGCTAGAAAATTAATCGACGAAAAAAATCCAAAATGCGAGTTGGCAATTGATGGAGGCTTAAGACATAACAATATGGAGCCATTAATAGAGTGTAACCCTGATGTAATAGTTCTTTCATCAGCTATATTTAAACATCCCGATGGAATTACAGCGGGAGTAAAGGCTTGTAGAGAGGCAATTGATACAGCAGCCAGAAAATTTAACTTAGAATAATTAGAAATTTACCTTGCTTTAAGGTGGTGGAAAAATGCTTAAAAAATTTTTAAAAAAGAAGAAAGAATTATCGTGGTCAGTACCATTAACTGGTATAGTTAAGCCAATTACCGAAGCTCCTGATCCAGTTTTTTCAGAAAAGATGATGGGAGATGGCTTTTGTATTGACCCAACTATTGGAAAGGTCTATTCTCCAGTAAAGGGAGAAATAATGTCTATATTTCCTACTAAACATGCTATTGGAATAAAATCAGATGATGGGTATGAGGTGCTGATACATTTTGGTATAGATACTGTAAATCTTAATGGTGAAGGTTTTAAGCTTCATGTTAATACTGGAGATAGGGTAGCGTCGGGGGATTTATTGCTTGATGTAGATATTGATAATATTAAAGATAAAATACCATCTTTAATAACCGCAGTTGTTATTACTAATTTAAAAGGAAAAACAGTTGAATTAGAAGAGTCTGGTGAGGCTAAACAAGGTGATCTTATTAATCTTAGAATAAATTAACTCGTTGTGTATTTACCATATTAAAATCCCTTAAATCAAACTTAGAACTAAATATCCAATTTGCTAGCACAACAGGTCAAATTAGTTTTATTACGAGAGGAGAAAGACTATGAAATTCATGACAGCGGAACCCTTTAGAATTAAAATGGTAGAACCTATCAGAAAAACTACAAAGGCGCAAAGACAGAAATATCTTAAGGAAGCCGGATACAATGCTTTTAGACTTAGAGCGGAAGATGTTTATGTGGACTGCTTAACAGATAGTGGAACATCGGCTATGAGCAGTCATCAATGGTCAGCTTTAATGTTGGGAGATGAATCCTATGCAGGCTGTAAGAGTTTTTATAGATTAGAGGAATCTGTTCAAGATGTTTTTGGGATGCCTTATGTACAGCCAACCCATCAGGGAAGGGCAGCAGATTATATTATGGCAAAAATTTATGCTAAAGAAGGTAAATATGCCATTGGAAATATGCACTTTGATACATTTAGGGGAAATGCCGAGGTTTTAGGAGCTTTAGCAGTTGATTATGTTATAGATGAAGGTAAGGATGCAGGAAGTGCTTCCCATCCGTTTAAGGGAAATATAGATATTAATAAAATGCAGAGACTAATAGATGAAAAAGGTGCAGAAAACATATCAGTAGTTATTATAACTGTTACTTGCAATAATAATGGTGGACAACCGGTTTCCATGCAGAATATTAGAGAAGTAAGTGAACTTGCTAAAAAACATAATATTCCCGTAGTTATGGATAGTGCAAGGCTTGCAGAAAATGCATATTTTATTAAGCAAAGGGAAGAAGGGTATCAGGATAAGTCTATTAAAGAAATAACAAGGGAAATGTTCTCATATTGTGAAACAGCCACTATGAGTTCAAAAAAAGATGGTCTTGTTAATATAGGTGGACTTTTTGTAACAAGAAATAAAGAAGTATTTGGACTTGCAAACCAATTGGCAATTGTTCACGAAGGATTCATAACCTATGGAGGTATGTCAGGAAGAGATATGGAAGCATTAGCTGTAGGGCTTCAGGAAGTTTGTGATGAACAATATCTTGAGTACCGTATAAATCAAGTAAAATATCTAGGAGATAAATTACAAGAAAAAGGAGTACCAATAGTTGAACCTACCGGTGGCCATGGAGTATATGTAGATGGGAGAAGATTCTTTCCTCATATTCCGCAATATGAATTTCCATCCCAGAGACTGGTTTGTGCTTTATATAAAGAAGCAGGAGTACGTGCAGTAGAATTAGGAGCATGTGCCTTTGGATCAAAGGATAAGGAAACAGGAGAGCCAATATGGCCCGAACTGGAAACAATGAGAATTGCAATCTCCAGGAGGGTTTATACAAATAGCCATATGGATGTAATTGCTAATGCCCTTGGTGAAATATATAAAAACCGAGACCAATACAAGGGAATGAAGCTTGTATATGAAGGGCCGATAACATCATTAAGGCATTTTACAGCGGGATTTGAATTATTATAAAATACAGAAAAGCAAAAGCTAGGATAGATAAATCTAATATCGTCCTAGCTTTTTTATATAATATTATTATAATTTTCGTCATGCTATAAAAAAGTGCCTGATTAGGCGCTTACTATCTTAATTCCTTTGAATCTAAAATAATTTGTTGCAGTTCTTCCTTAGTTCCAAAAGGTAAAAATCCAAGAATTGGGCAATCAATTATAGCTTTGAACTGCTCATCTGTCAAATTATAATCTTCAAATTTGTAGTAAAGTCCAATTTCTTTAAGGAAATTTTCAATAATATCCCCTAATTTAGCTGCTGCTTTTTCATCAGATATTGAGTTTAAGGATTCATCGTAAATTTTAGCTACTTTAGCAAATTTTTGTATATTTAAATGATATTTATTACGTAGAAATTCAGGAAAAACAAGTGCTAAAGCTTCACCATGGCTAATATGGGTAATGCCTCCTATAATTTCACTAAGGGGATGGGGTGCAGAGGCTCCAGCATTGGATAATCCTATACCTGCTAATGTTTGAGCATACAATAATTGTTTCCTATATTCAACATTTTCCAGGTTTTCTACTGATTTTACGAGATATTCCTTTATTGTTTTAATAGCCTCAAGGGATGCTAATTCACCAAATGGAGAAGTGTTAGAGTGAATGTAACTTTCAAAAGCGTGACAAAAAGCATCGAAACCAGTTGAAGCAGTTAATTTTTGTGGTAAGGTTATTAATAAATTTGGATCAAGTACAGCAGTGTCGGAATAATTATCCTGATGAAAAATGGTGTTTTTTTCTTCTCCCATGGAGATTACTGCAGCTTGTGTTACTTCAGAACCGGTTCCGGCAGTAGTTGGTATTGCAATGTGAGGAATATATTTGGGAGATAAGGATTTATAAGTGCCCTGTGGATTATTATAGGTATCGAACATATTTTTCCAATCGATTTTATCAAGTCCATTAAGTAAAGAAATAATTTTTGCTGTATCTATACTAGATCCCCCACCTACAGATAAAACAAAATCTATATTATTTTCATTAAGGATTTTAATTCCTTTTTCTACAACTTCAGTTGTAGGATTAGGTATTACTTTATCAAAATGAACTACCTCAAAACCATGTTCTGTTAATAAACCCTTTATCTTTGAGAAAAGTTCATTTAAAGGATATATATTTTCAGTAGTAACCAATAAACATTTTTTCCCATATGTTTTAGCAATTTGAGACAAATTTTCTATTTCCCCGGCACCAAAGTGTATTTTAGTTGGAACATTAAATGTTGAGTCCATTTAGCTCATCTCCTTTATTCTAAATCTTTTAAATAATTTCTTATTGCTGATACGACTAAATCATGATCCTGCTCAGGTGTTAAACCAGTTATAGTTATTGCACCTATTACACCAATATTCTTAACTACAATGGGAACTGCTCCTCCAGTGGCTGAGTACTTTTCATTTGACAATCCATATTTTTCTGTAAGAGTTGTATTGTCATGTTTTAGTTTATAAGCCATATAAATTGAACTGGTATAAAAATGTAAAGTCACATTTTTTTTACGATAAATCCATAAATCTTTATCGGGAGTAGTCCCATCGAAGGAGTAGTGAAATAATTGATGATTAAATCTACTTATATCAACAGCTATTTTATATTTATTATTCCTGGCGGTATCAATAATAGATTGGCCAATAGCTAAAGCAGTTTCACTGGTGAAATGGTCGAAAACTAAAGTCTCTAGTTCATCACTATATTTTTTTAGAATCTTATCTACAGTCATATTACTTCCACCTTTTTATATTTTAAAATTTGTTTATCTTTATCATAAATTTAAATAGTCTAGTTATTTCAAATTATATCATGGTTTAATGTTTGTAAATTATAATTATATTTCTGGAATAATACAGAAAATATAATAATTATTTTTAAAGAATACAATTATAGAATTTACTATGATATGATATAATTTATAAAATAATGTTTATAATCATGGATATAAGAAACAAAGATAGTCTAATTATTTTTGCTGTCAATTTGTTGTGGAGGGTATTATGATTTATTTAACAAGAAAAGATATTAAAGATATGGCTACCAATGAGCTTACATTTATAAGGGGAGAAAAGTATTATTTAGAAAACAGGGTGAAGAGATTTTTTTTTGATGAAGGGGCCTATACATTTTTTGCAGAGGTAGAAGGTTCTTATGACTATACTGTAAAAGCTACCTTTGATAGGGATGGGTATCTAGAAAATGCTGTTTGTGATTGTCCGGCCTATACCGAATATTGGGGTTATTGTAAGCATATAACGGCTGTGCTTTTGAAGATATTAGAGAAGAATTTCAAAAAAGAATATAATTATATAAAAGAAGATGAAGCTGCTAAAAATATACTGGATTTTTTTAGTTATAAAGAAGCTCCACGAAAAATGCCTATAAATATAGAGATTACATATGAGTTTATTCGTAATGGATATGGCCTTCTAAATGATACATATCTAAGTATGAAAATTGGAGAAGAAAAGCTATATGTTGTTAAGAGTATAAAAAATCTTATTAAAAGTATTAAAACAAATGATACAATTTATTATGGTAAAGAATTTACATTTGACCCTAAGCTGCATTGCTTCAGAGAAGAGGATATGGCTATTATAGATTTGCTTACAGAGCTTTATGATAATGAAGAAGCACTATTACAATTTGCCTATTCCTATAGAAATCCATCGCTTTTTAATGGAAAGAAGGTATATCTATCTCAAAGTGTAATAAAGAGGTTTTTTAAAATAGTCAAGAACAGACCTTTTAAAGGAATTATTGATGGCATAATTGTAGATGATTTGGAAATAGTTCATGAGGACTTACAAATAGAATTTTTCTTTACAAAAGAAGATAGTGATTTAAAGCTTGAAGTGGATTTGGGTAAACTTTTAATACCCTTAGTCACCGATGGAGAATATGTCTTTTCTAATAATAAAATATATAGAATTTCGAAATATCAGAGGGAAAATTTAAAACCCTTTTACAAAACCCTTCTTAAGGAAAATAGAAATGTAATTAAGATTTCACAAAAGTATAATGATAGATTTATTTCTGAAGTATATCCAATTATAAAAAAGATAGGAAAGGTAAAAATTGATGAAAGGGTAAAGGACTCCATTTATAATCCAGGTATAAAGCCTGAGATATTTTTTGATAGAGTAAAAGAGAAAATTACTGCCGATATAAAATTTATATATGGAGATATTACTATAAATGCCTTCAATGAAAAAGAAAAAACAAGTGGAAGTGATAGAATACTACTAAGGGATATTGCTAGAGAGAAGGAAGTAGTAGGTTATTTTGAAGCTGCTGAATTTAAAGTTAGTAATAATTATATTTATTTGGATGATGAGGATGGAATATTTGATTTTGTATATTATAAGCTTCCACAGCTACAAGAAATTGCGGATGTATATTATTCTGAAAGCTTTAAGGGGTTAAAAATCCATGATTCTAGCTCATTTACAGGTGGAGTAAGATTAAATATAGAAAATGATTTATTGGAATTTAATTTTTCAATTGATGGGATAGATAGTTCCGAGCTTAATGATGTATTTAATTCTATAAAAGAGAATAAGAAGTATTATAGATTAAATGGTGGATCTTTTTTACCATTGGATATTAAAGAGCTTTATGAAATATCTAAGCTTATGGAATATTTAGATTTAGATTCAAAGGATTTTGAAAAAGAAATGATAAATATTCCTAAATATAGAGCATTATATATAGATGAACATTTAAAGGAGTCAAATATTACCTCAGTAAAGAGAAATCTTAAATTTAAAGAATTGGTTCAAAATATTAAAGAGCCTGGAGATATGGATTATAAGGTTCCAAACAATTTAAATCATATATTAAGAAAATATCAAAAATTTGGTTTTAAATGGCTTAAAACATTATCTGGCTATGGGCTTGGCGGAATTTTGGCAGATGATATGGGGCTAGGTAAAACACTACAGGTTCTTACATTTTTATTATCGGAAAAGAAAGAAAAGGGTATGTGTCCATCAATTATAATTGCACCTACATCATTGGTTTACAATTGGTTGGCAGAGATAGAAAAGTTTACTCCAGAGTTAAGAGCCCTTGTAGTGACTGGTAAAAAGGAAGAGAGAAAAGAAATAATAAGCACCATTGAAAAATGCGATATTATAATTACATCTTATCCACTTATTAGAAGGGATATATATATGTATGAAGGTATATCATTTAGATATTGTATTTTGGATGAAGCTCAGCATATAAAAAATCCTGTATCACAAAATGCTAAATCTGTTAAGGAAATAAAAGCAAATAATTATTTTGCATTAACAGGTACGCCTATAGAAAATTCTTTAACCGAACTATGGTCAATTTTTGATTTTATAATGCCAGGATATCTTTTGAATTATAATAAATTTAAGAAAAAATATGAAAACCCTATAGTAAAGAACAAGGATAATAATGCATTGCTTGAGCTAAGTAAACATATAAAACCCTTTGTGTTGAGAAGAATTAAAAAGGATGTATTAAAGGAACTTCCTGAAAAAATTGAAAGCAAGCTAATTGCTGAATTTACTGATGATCAGAAAAAAATATATCTTGCATATCTACAAAAGATCAAGGGCGAAATTGAAGAAGAAATAAATAGCAAGGGTTTTCAAAGAAGTCATATCAAGATTTTAGCAGGTTTAACACGACTAAGACAAATATGCTGCCATCCTGCTATGTTTATTGAAAATTATAAAGGTTCCAGTGGAAAATTACTTTTACTAGAAGAGCTTATAAAAGAATCTATTAGTAGTGGACATAGAATTTTATTGTTTTCACAATTTACATCAATGCTTGGAATAATTAGAAATATGCTAGATGAAAATAGTGTTGAGTACAAATATCTTGATGGGTCAACGGATATTAAAAAAAGAGGGCACCTTGTTAGGGAGTTTAATGAAGGAAAAGGAGATATTTTTTTAATATCCCTTAAAGCCGGAGGAACGGGATTGAATTTAACCGGTGCCGATACAGTTATACATTTTGATCCATGGTGGAACCCTGCTGTTGAGCAGCAGGCCACCGATAGGGCCTATAGGATTGGACAAAAAAACTCTGTTCATGTAATGAAGCTCATAACAAAAGGAACAATTGAAGAAAAGATATTTAGACTCCAGGAAAAGAAAAAGGAATTAATAGAATCGGTAATAAAACCAGGTCAAACGCTTATATCAAAATTGAGTGAGGAAGAAATAAAATCTATTTTTGATTTAGAAGTCTTCTAAAAAACTTATACATAATACGGGAATAGAAAAGTATATATTTTTTATCTTGGAGTTAATGGAAGCTGTACTTATAACCCTATATGGTAGTTTAAAGTACAGCTTTTTGTAATTGAGATAATAGAATTGTATATTAACCTGTTGTGCTAGTTCGTATATCGGGAGTTTTAATATTTCCTTTTCGTTCATGCTATAAACCTGTTTTTATATATAATTTTTAAGGAAAAAACAGGTTTGTAAAAATTACTAAAATGAAATATTAAAACTCCCTAGTTTATATTTCAAACCAAAACAATTGAATTAATAGCATAACAGGTTACATTATGTTTTACCTAAGATAAAAGAATATACCCAAAAAGTGCATTACACTACCACCTAGTACAAAAATATGCCAAATGGCATGATTAAAAGGAATTTTTTTATTAGAGTAAAAGATAGTACCAAGGCTATAAAATAATCCTCCTGCCACAAGCCATATTAAAAAATTTATAGGGGTAATCTCAAGCATAGGCTTGATTGCTATTACAACTAGCCAACCCATAGCAAGATAAAGAATCAAGGAGAATAATTTATGTTTATCTAACTTATTATAAGAAATTATTTTAAAGACGATACCTACAATTGCAATCACCCATATTGCGACTAATATTCCGATTCTCCAATATCCTTCCATAGAAAGTAAAGCTATAGGGGTATAGGTACCAGCTATAAAAAGGAAAATAGATGAATGATCAAATATTCTAAGTATCCTTTTTAGCTTTTCCTTTCGAAAACTGTGATAAAGGGTTGAGGCTGTATATAAAGCAATAGAGCACAATCCATAGATACTAAAGCTGACAATAGAAATAGGATTCTTTTTCCAAATAGCAAAAACCAAAAGGATTGTTAGTGCCACTACACTAAATACAATTCCTATTCCATGGGTAATGCTATTTGCTATTTCTTCTTTTAAAGAATATTTTTTACTCAACAATTTTTCGTCTTGAGAGTTGATATTAAATGATTTCATTGAGCTCCTCCTTTATATTTTTTAACTTTATTGAGGAATTTGTATAATTCCCTTAAGTAAAACTTTGCTATTACATATAGTTTTAAATTTTTTAACAGCATACTATGTATAATATGCAATTGTACCAAATTTGAATTATGAAATTCCTTGTATAGTAAATTTGTTCTAAAATATATTTTTCACTTACTTTATTGTAACCATATATAGAAGGACAATTCAATAGTATCTATGATAAATTTGAAAAATTATTTTAAATGTGAAATATTCTTCTAATATATAGGTAAAGAGAAATAGAAGGTACTACCTTTATTTATTTTACTATGTCCACCATGATATTCAACAATTTCTTTTGTTATAGATAATCCAAGCCCTCGGCTCTTTGTACTAGAAATGCTAGATTTGCTACCTTTATAAAAACGTTGAAAAATATTAGGAAGATCTTCGCTGGCAATGCCTAATCCATTGTCCTTTACAAATATGATAACTTCTTTAGTGGATTGTAAAATAAATTAAAGAGTTATCCACAACAAAGACTGAAAAAACATAGAAAAAAGCACAAAAAAGGACGCATTTATTAAGTCCCATAATTTTTTAATATAAAATAATGCGTAGCATAGTGAAAAAATATTAACTTGTGGATAGTGTTAAGAAGCTAATTTATAAAGCTTTCTGATACTTCTAAAATATTGTGGTTTATTTATTGCGTTAGCAACTATAACATTAATTAATTTAGTTATGGCTGTTAAAAATAAATTGGCTCTCATACTGGTTGTGTTTAAAGTTATAGGAAAAGCAATAGAGGAATTTTTCTTTAGCGAAGCTATAGTTCTTTCAATAGTTGTTCTAAGCTTATAAGTAGAATTCCACTCATCAGAATTTCTTTGAATGCCAGGATAAAGTCTAAAGTCTTTATCAGGATAAACATAATGCATTCTTCCAGCTTTGGAAGATGTACATGGATTTTCACAAGTATGATAGCATTTACCTTTTTTATCCCTACGGGCTTTAGGACATTTATACTTTAAACGAGGGCTTCTATTTTTTCCTCTACAAATTCCTTCAGGAATAAAAGGTTCTTTAGTAAGAAGACAAAGAGGAGCACCGGATACATCAAATTCTAAGTCAGAATTATCAACACGATTAGTATTGCGGGTGTTAATAGGGATAAAAACTTTTTCAAAACCATAATGTTTTAAAAGTGAAAAATTATTATAGCTATCAAACTCACTATCGCCAAGGAAACTAATAAATTTTTTATTAGGATTATGTTTAAAAAATTGGTCTATTACAGGCTTTAGAGAGGCATTATCAAAGGAAAATTTTTGTTCCTCTGGAGTATCAAAAACATCGTCTATAGAAGAATAAAAATCATCATCAAAAAAGTTAATGTGCATTGGTATTCCAAAACCATTAGTAAGAATACCAAATTTATAAAAATAACCAAAATGACCATTAACAAAATCTAATTTAATAGAAGAATTAGTCTCAGCTTGTTTAGGCATGTTTTTATATGCGGCAGCATAAGGATTGAAAATTTCATTATTAGTGATTTTAGCATAGGTTTTTTGCTTATTTATCTCAGAAGCCAAAGTTTTAGGATTATTTTCTTTAACCTTAGGTTTTAACCCAGATGTATCATAAATAAGTATTGAAGCTAAGCCTTTTAAAGGTGAATCGTCATCTAAAGATTCATCAAATTCATTACAAATATCTAAGACATAAGAGGTCATAGAATTAAATAAATCGCAAATATCTTTTTCATAATTAATTTTGAATCTACTAAAAAAGGAATCATCAGGGACTTTATTATTAAAACCACAAAACTCTCTGAGAACCTTTGAAAATTGAAGGAATAGGGTTAGTAAAGTAGTTGTAGGAATATTGAACATATGCATAAATAATAAAGCTGCAAGTATTGAAGAAAGATTATAGTCTCTATTCCTACCTAAACTAGAGTAATAATGGTTACGAAAAGCATCAGGTATAAAAGATTCAAGATTAAAATTATCTTTAATTAAATTTAGAAAAACCTCTGGTTTTTCATAAGAAAGTACTTTTAAAGATGAAAATTGTTCAAATAGATTTAGTTGCTTAAATTCTGATAAAGAAAACATGGTAACAACCTCCCTATGTTGGTATTTGGTTTTAGTGGTATATTACTAATATCGACATAGTGGAGGAAAATACAATGGCCTATCGGCCAGAAATATAGCAAAAAAGCCGATTGTAGAATTTAACAATCGACTAA
>NZ_FUZT01000008.1 GCF_900167445.1 Maledivibacter halophilus | reverse complement strand
TGTAGAGAGACAAGTTAAACTGCAAAACCCCCGAAGGGAAAAGATAAAATAATAAACCGTGGGATATATTGGGATTACAAGAGAAAGAACGATTTAGCTAGAGATAGGATTTAAGAGGCGATGGACACGAATAATTGCAAAACCATCTAGCTGATCGGCAGTTTTTGAACGAGACATGCTGCTGTTAACGAATTTAACGTTACAATAAAACGCTTTGTAACGTGTACCGTCAGTATTAGAACTAATCAGCGTTAAAGTGTGTTAACAAGTTTTTTACCTTGGCTATAGTATATCATAAAAATTGGAATTTTAAGCGTGCATTTTTTAAGGGTTAAGCGTGCATAGGTATAAGTATTGAAAATACTGAGTTTTATAGATTGAAAGAATTTTTTTAAGCGTGCATTAAATTTAAATAAAAAAGTGGAAATAATTCAAGATTTAAATTTGGAAAATAACCACAATTTTTACAAGAACCTGATATCAAATGACAATTAACATTTATCATTTTGAGCATATCAAACCGGTGCTTGTTTTTTTTATGTTTATTTAGTGAAGAACTTCACTATTGCAAGATAAAAAATATTAGTGAAGTTCTTCACTTTTTGAGGATAAAAAAATCAAGCTGTAGCATCATCTAGAGTAGCGGTTTCTTCGCCATGCGTGAAAGTCGATGACTCTCCCTTTTTATTCGCTTCATTGTAACTTTGAAGCCTATAATTTACGTAATTTTTAATTTCCTTCAGCTCAGATGGAGGTAACTCTTTTAAAAGTTCCACTATTTCTTTTATATATATATTATCTACTGCTCCTAATTCTTTGATAGCTTTTATTTCTTTGTAAAGATCGGGAAAATCATTTTTTATAGCAAATACGCCATATGTTTGGTCTGGGGTATTTTTATTCATATTTACATTTGACTCTTCTTTAATTAGAGTAACAAAAGTTTCCCATATTTGCTTTAATAAAGTTTTCCTTTGGGGATTAAATATATTTGAAGGATCAGCTGGCTTACCATCTATTGTATAGTTTTCTATAAAATATTCTGCACTACCCTCTTTAGCCTTATTAAACGTATCTTCTTTTCCGATTAAAAGCCAATCCGTTGACACTCTAAAAAAATTTGAAAGTGCTATAATTGCAGTCGCTGTAGGGCTCAATGAATTGTTTTCTATTTTACTTATATTACTTCTTGAAATATTAGTTGCATTGGATAAATCTTGCTGCTTAATATTATGAAGTTTTCTAAGGTATTTCAATCTATCTCCAAGAGTGTTCAAATGAAATCTCCTTTCCTTTAAGTTCTTATAAGAACCAAAATATGTTCTTATAAGAAATATTTTAATATTTTTTCTCGTATAAGAACATAATACTATTGACAATGTTCTTATATGAACATATAATATAATTATCAAGTGAATTTCTACACCTTAAGTTTATCATAATTTCATAGGTGTAGTTAACCAAACATATGTATTGTGTCAAAAATAATTTGACATATAAAAAACTCTAATCTAATAATTCCCTCCATCGGAATTATCTATACATAGCATTCTCTTCAAGGACAAGTTCATTGTCGGTGGTGCTGCTGATAAAAATAAACAATCGTTTAATCCTAGAACCAGCCCATAGGGATATGAGACAGTAGGAGCCTGTATCAAAATTGGTTAGGGATTAGGATGGCAAAGGTGATGTTTTGAAAAGTTTAAACGATTTGCTAAAAGGAGAAATAATTGCATATTGTTACATGGTAATGCGAGGTAAGCCAGCAGCTATAATTCCAATAAAAACATCTCAAATTACTGCTGCTGCAAAGTATATTGAAGAAAGTTTTAATTTAAGAACCTATGCTAAATGCTTGACTGATGAATGGGCTACTTTATGGATATACAAAGATGAGTATTTAGTGGAAGTTATTAAGAGCTTACCTGAGAAGCCAAAGACAGTTTTTGATCATTGGGTTTTAGGTAAAGTCTTTGGCTACACAGATGAAGCGATTAAAGAATTTGTGACGGAGAACTACTATCTAAAGTCAGTACCGTCACAGCTAGGACATGGTGGCAAAGTATCAGAGTTGTCATCTAAGTGAACAGTTTGTCCACAATTTGTACAAGTATATGTACCTATACCTGGTTTTTCGCCAGTTGTTGGCATAGTGAAATCCCCCTTTCTGTGGTGTTTTAAAAGTGTTAACAACTATATTTTAACACTATAGGAAGGTAATTACAAAATACTGGTTATGTTTGGCGGTAAAAACAGTAAAAACCGTACTGGGTCTTATGAATTCCCCATGTGTCAGAGAATTGTTCTTTGAAAAGTAAATAAAGAAAGGTGGTAAGTCAGATGACACTTACTAAAGAAGCTTTGAGAAAAGAAGTTTTTTATACAATAAAGTCTTTTGGGGATAGTTATGGATTGGCCTATGACGAAGCCTTAGATATCTTCTATAATGTCATGAATGAAACAGCTGGAGGAGAAGACTCTATTAATACTGATAAATTTGTTTTGAAAAGTGAATTGTTAGAATATAAAAGACTTGCTTCAAAGCTTAGAGCAGAGCTAGAATCACGAATTATAAGATTGGAGAAAAAAGAGACTGAATCTTACTGCAAGATTGAAAGTGTGCCAAGACTGTATCTTGAAGTTGAAGACTGCAAATTTAAGATAGAAAAAATTTTAAAAAATCTTGAAAAATATAAATTATATGCAGAAGATTCAGCAATATTCTAGGAAGAAATATTAAAATAAGCTAATAAACTCTTTATAATGCTTGTGGCAATTTCAGGAACAGCTTTTTGACTTGTTTTGGCAATAATATTTGAGAAAAAATTTTTAAGTTTGTTATCGTCTAACTTCTTACTATTTATGTCGTTAATTAAATCGATTACTAAATCTTTGATTTCATTTTTTAAATTATCATCTAAATCAGATGCTTCAATTGCTTTGTCTATTTTATTAAAGCTATTATTTACACTCACATTATTACCTGTGATATTGTTGTTGCCATTTATATAAGTAATAGATGTTGCTGGAAAAGCTCTATTAAACTCAGAAGGATTCATAAACAATTTTTTTCCACGACTTGTTAGTCGTGCTGCTTTAAAATGTGAACCTAAAGCTTTGAGAAGTTTAATATAGCCTTCTTCTTCTAAAAAATCAATATTTACTTTCAATTGATTTTCTGGAATATTTAAATTTTCTAAGAAGTACTTAGGGCCAAATCCATATCGATTAAGCCCATGTTCATTGGCAAATTGGTTTAATAATTTCAAAATTTCTCTGCAAACTTGAACATCATCCACAAGCTCACCTCCTTTTTTAAGTGTTAGGAAAATACTCGCATCTATATTTTAACACTAGAGAAAGGAAAAGGTAAATATATTTATTGGAGGAATTGCATGGATAGAAGAAATGTCACTTATAAAGGGATCAGGTACAAAGGCAAGATGTATTGGAATGATTTACTAAAGACATATATAGGGGAGCAAGTTTATGTGATGACTTCCCAGGACAATAGCTTTATCAATGTATATGAAGGGAAAACATTTCTCTGCAAGGCCAAAGCCTTTAAGAAGCCAAAAGATAAAAAGGAGGACGATAAAACTATGCTTGGTTTTGGTAAAAAGCTAAAGGATTACAAAACAACTGAGCTTATCAAGGAGCTGCAATCCAGAAAGCATGTAACCATAGCAAAAATGAAAAAGGAACAGCAATTTAAATTTAGAGGAGACAATAAACATATAAAGGAATGGGGACCAGCTGTTGTATTAGTAATAAGAAATGCACAATAAAAAGCAATAAAAACTAAAGAAAACATATCACTTTTGTAACAATAAGGGGGCGACATCATGAAGTGCAAAAGAAAACTTACAAGCTTTGGTATCAAGGTTAAAAAAAGATTAATAGAGCTAAATATGACTCAAAAAGAGCTTGCTAATGACTTAGGAGTAAGTGAAAGCTATTTAGCAGATGTACTAAGAGGAGAAAAACAAGGACTTAAATATTTAGATGAAATAGGAAGCATACTTAAGCTTGAAACCAAAATAGAAAATCTTAAGGAGGTAGTATAATTGGGGAAAATGACTGGATTTAGCTTTGAAAGTCAAATTAGAGATATAGCTGACTATCTGAATAAAATAAGCTCACTGGACATGGATAAGGAAATGGAAATAAAGTTTTTGGCAAGCAAGGAAAGAGAGCTGGGAGAAACCTTTAAGCTAATAGAAGAAAAGGAAGAAAAGCTTCTTAAGGAAATAAGGAATACCCTCCTTGAAATGAGCAGTAAAATCAGTGCCATAAAGGATCTTAAAATGAAAATCATGCATGAAAGAGAAGAATGTGCAAAGAAATATACAAGTCTTACTGAGGGAAATTCAAGTGAAGCTGAGAAAACAGCATAAAACGAAAGAAGAATATATCCTAAGGGCAAATAAAAAGGGAGCACCCCAAAGCGACTCTCTAAAAGCCTTTTAGATATATTCTCTCCCCTCATTATATCATAAATTTCTAAGGAGGGATAGAGTGAAGCATTGGATATCAACACAAAACGCTGCTGAAATTTGCGGCGTAGACGAAAGCACAATTAGGAGGAGAATAAGCCTTGGAAGGATTGAAGTTAAAGAAGTAATAAATGAAAAAAACCTAAAGATATATTTAGTAGACCTCTCTTCCCTTCCACCCGAAGCCCAAATAAAATATTTTGAAAAAATAAGTGGGGCAAGGGAAATAGGATGCACAGAGGAAATCAATATAGATGCTGATTTGGCTTCATATAGAGAAAAGCATGGCGAAGAAGGGATGCATAAACTGCTTAAAAAATACGAGCTTGTGCAAAGAGCTTTAAGTATTGATGAAAATGTTACAAAGCTTAGAAAAAAGCTGGCAAAGGAAAATGAAATAGGCTTTAGAACCCTTTACAACTGGATAAAGGATTATGAAAAAAATGGTTTGGCTGGCCTTATGAAAAAGGAAAAAAGCAACAAAGGTAAAAGCATGAGCTTTTGTCTAGAAGCAGAAATGCTAATGAAATCCTATTACCTAACACCTATAAGAAGAACCAAGACAGCCTCCTATGAAAAAATGGTTAAGGAAGCTGAAAGGCTTGGAAGTGAAGCATGCGATAAATGTAGATTTAATCAAGGGTCAAAACTTAGAAAAAAACTTGAGGCCCAGGGCTATGTTATAGAAACTTGCAAGAAAGAAAATAAAAAGGGAATGAAGTATTCAAAATGTTCTAAGTCTGCAAGTAGAATTTTGAATTCCATACCTGAAGAAATAGTGGCCTATGCAAGACGTGGCAAAAAATATTGGGAAGCAAACTTTATGCATAAAGCTGATAGAAAAAAGCCAGAAATTGTAAACGAGTGTTGGTTTGGAGATCATTATAGATTCAACGCCTTTGCGGTTGATAAAGATGGCAATGTGGCTAGACCCTGGCTTACCGCTTGGTACGATATAGCCACAGGGTGCATGGTGGGGTGGTGCATCACGATGCAGCCAAATAGTAGAACCATAGCTGAAGCCTTTATATATGGCATACAAGAAAAAAAGGACTTTCCCTTTTGGGGAGTTCCAAAGGTAGTGTATACCGATAATGGTAAGGATTATAGATCCCATGCCTTCGAGGGCGGGAAAATAATAGAGAAAAAATATGCTAACGCTATAGAATATAACCTAGAAACAGAAGGATTATTAAAACAGCTAAAGGTTGGCAATATACACGCTAAAGCCTATCACGGCTGGGTGAAGCCCGTCGAAAGGTTCTTTGGCACTTTTTCTGACAAATATGTTAGAGAAATACCAGGGTGGTGCGGAACTGATCCTGAAGAAAGACCTGAAACCTTTGCAAAGGATTTAAAAAGGCTGATAAAGCATAATAAACTGTGGACTTTAGACGAGTTGAAGGAATGGTTTGTAAATATAGTCTTAAAAGAATATCATAATACACCCCATGGCGGCTATGGAGGAAAAACGCCAATGGAGCTTTATATGGAGAAGGAAAAAGCAAGATACGACAAACCTAGCTGGGCAGTCCTTGGTATATGCAAAATGGAAAGTGAAAAACGTAAGATATCTACTCAAGGTATAAGGTTTGATAACAAGATTTATTGGAATATTGAGCTAAAACATTTAATTGGTCAGTGGGTCAAAATAAAATTCAATAGAGAGAATAAAGACGTTATTATCGTAACCCATGAAGGAAAATATATCTGTGCAGCTTCAGTAAAGGAAAAGCTTAAAATGGTATTTGAAGATGAAGAAAAAGTATCTAACCATGTATCGAATCAAAGAAAACAAGAACGAGAAGTTAAAGAAAGAATTGCAGAGCTTACAGGTAAAAGTAAGCCTAAGCCTAAAAAATCAAGTGCTAATACCCTGACAGGAGAAATAGTTGAAGGCCTAAAGGGAAATATAACTGTGTTGGAATATGAGAAGGCTATGAAGGATTATGATAAAGAGCTAAAAGCCCTTAAAAAAGATGAAAATAAAGAAAACAAGAAAAACCCTGCAAAGAAAAGATTTATTAAAACCGGTGAATCGGTACTTAAACGTCCAAATGTTATATAGAAATTCGCAATTTAATTTGCAAAGGGAGGAAATTTTATGAATACAGTTTTAAAACTTCAACCAGAAAGTGACATTTTCAATGCAAACAAAGAAGAAATAATTGAACAGATAAAAAGAATCAAAGAAGTTGAAGGGATACCATTTTCGGAAATTGCAGAGCAAATAGGAGTAAGTAGGTCCTTAGTATCCCAATTTGTAAATCATGGAAAAACAAGCGATGAACTAGAAAAAAAGCTTAGAAGCTTTTTGACTGGATATTACAAGGCTAGCGAAGCTGTTGAATACAGCCAAGAAATACAGCTCTTCCCTACTACAGAATTCAAAGGAATACTCGGCTTTTGCGAAGATATGAGAATGAGAAGGAAAATGGGAGTGATAATTGGATATCCTGGTACTGGCAAGACAACAGCTGTTAAAGAGTATGTTGAGAGAACGCCAGGTGCTGTATATATAGAAGCCTTTTCAAGCATGAGGATGAAGGATCTTCTTGAAATAATGGCTGAAGAGTGTGGCATAGAGCTTAAACGAGGCTCAAATTATAAAAGGATTCAGCAGCTCATAAGGGCATTGAAGAATAAAAAGCTTATGTTCATAATTGATGAGGCAGAATATCTCAAAAAATGGGATGTAGACAAATTTGAAATACTTAGAAAAATATGGGATAACACTAAGGTGCCTATAATTTTATGTGGCACCCATGAGCTTGAAGACATATTAACAAGAGGAAATGGAAAAGACAATTTAGCCCAGCTTTACCGTAGAAAATACATGATGAAGCTTATAGGCATTAAAGAAAAAGAGGTCAGAAGTCTTTTAAAGCAATATAAAGTAACTAAAGAAGCCGAGAATCTGCTTGTTGCACTGGCTATTGATGTTAAACATGGAGGACTTGGAAACTTTATTGAAATACTAGAATTATGTCTTGAATCTGCTGAAGATGGAGAAATCACTAGGGATATAGTAAAAGATGCTAAAAATTATAAGCTTCTTTATTAAAGGGAGGAAATCTAAATGGCATATGATCTTGATAAAGGCTTATTTATAATAAACTCAAGTCTCAGCAAAGACAAAAGACTTGAGTTTAAAGATCCATTGGTTGAAGTGAACCTTGAAACAGGTGAAGGATACTGCAACATAAGAAAATATTGGGAAAGGGAAAACGTAGTTATAGAAAATGTGACCTTGAAAAACAAGAAGGAGGCGGTTTAATGGGCCTAACCGAAACATTGAATCTTGCCTTCAACTCCTTTGAAGCAGGCGTTGAAAGTAAGAGAGAAGCTATTGAAATAGTTCTTAATTTTATAAGTAAGAATTACGAGGTCAAGAAGGATCTTGACAAAATGAAGCTAGAAGAAGCTTATGAAAACTATACAAACTATGATATATACATACACTGCGAAAATGGACGTGCAATATTTCCAAGCATAGAAAATTAAATGAAGCTAAAGGGGGATGAGAAAATGGCAAGAGTAAGAATACCAGATGAACCAGTTCTTAAAAGCTGGGATGATGTAAATTTAAATCTCAAAGAAATAGCTGAATGTGAAATTGAGATTGAAAAGATCCAGGGTGAAATGAATCGAAGGATTTCAGATGTAAAGCTTGAAGCAGAAATGGATGCAAAACCCTACAAAGAGAGTATTAAAACCCTTGAAAAGCAGGTTAAGAATTTTGTTGAATCCAACAGAGCTGACCTAAAGGGTAAAACAAAGTTCCTGAATTTTGGCAAAACTGGATTTAGGAAAAGCACAAAGATTGTTTTAAGAAAGGTTGACAACATTATAAGAAATCTTAAAAGTTTTGGCATGGTAGATTGCATCAAGATCAAGGAAAGCGTAAACAAGGATGTGCTTAAGAAATATACTGATGCAGATATAGCGAAGATTGGAGCGAGCAAAAAGGTAGAAGATGTATTCTGGTACGAAGTTGACAAAGAAAAGCTCAAGGCGTAGGACGTGATAATATGGCAAGGACTAAAAAAAGTAGACCTCAGATTAGAAGTATCTGGGGTCTTGCTAAATCAAAGGAGCTAGGCTTGGATGATGAAACCCTTTACTCCATCATAATAAGAGAAACTGGTAAGGATAGCATGAGAGAGCTTACAACAAGACAACTTAACAGAGTTATAGCTGTGTTAATCAATATGAAGGAAAAAGCGAGAGCTAGACCAGGTATGGCCACAGACAAACAAATAAGAAAAATACGAGCCCTTGAAAAGCAGCTGGGCTGGAATGACAATCCTAAAAGACTGCTAGGATTTACAAGAAAATTTTATAAAGTCGAAAAGCTTCAGTGGCTTAAGTTTGATCAGGCCTCAAATCTTATAGAAGGCCTTAAAAAAGTTTTAGATAGACAAGGAGGCAAAGAATGAGAGTTACAAGGTGTGACAAAAGAAATTGCAAAAACAATAAAAATGGATTTTGCACTTTGGAAGTTGTTTATATAAGCGAAGATGGTGTTTGTAAGGATAAAAAACAAAGCTAGGAGGTTTTGTATGAAGGAATTAATCTGGGTAAGAAAAGGTAAAGATGCATATGTTAAAGTTTTTAGGACAGGTATTGGATATGCAATAGAAAGCTTTATAAGAAAAAGAAAGCCCCGAATAATTAGAACCGATTACAAAAATACAAGGAATTTTTCCAGCACTAGCAAATGGTCAAGTGATCTTATTTTGAAGCACGCCCTAGCCGAAGAATCAGGCGAAGTCAAAAGAATTGAAAGATATATTTGTCTACCTCTAAAAGATAATACTAATCCACGTGATGATTGGAAACTTGTTACATGCCCTATATGTGGTAAATCCTGTTGGGAAAGTGATATTGCAAGAAAAGTATTGAAAAACAAGAATGTGGCTGGCGTTTGTACGGTTTGTGCTTTAAAAACTACAACAGACTTAGGAGGATTAAGGTATAGCAATTAAAAAGCCTAAGAAAGAGGGTAGAAAAATGAGATGTGATAATCAAAAATGTAATTGGCATTTTGAAAATCAATGTGTATGCGAAAACGAGAATGTTGTGGTTGATGGAAGACCTAATTCCATGAATTGCAGTTACTTTTTAGATAAAAATTTCGAAATCAATTTTTGGTCAACCTACTATGACTGCAATATGCTTATAAATGCTGTGAAAGAGAAACTGAAACATCGAAGACACCAACAGCTTAAAAAAGCTAAACACTTATTAGAGAAGTTAAACAAAGAAATTTAACAAAATTAAGAAGGTGGATATATGGCAAAAAAGAAAAAGTATAAAAAAATGACTCAAAAAGAAAAAAATGAACGGGCTAAAATTCGCAAAAAACTAAGAGAAGAAGGAGCGATTCCTCCAACAAAGCCGAGACTCAACCGAAGCAAATTTGCCAAAGAAACTGTTGAAGAATTTCAAAAAGATTTCAAAGCCTACTCAGATATACCTCACTTGTTTGAAGCTATTAGCTGGATGCTACCGATGGTTGAATCTGAAGTAAAGCCAAAGGTATCACCTGAGCAGGTGGGTGTCTTGAAAGCTTTAAAATTGGCACTTGAAATAAAGAAATTCCACCAAGATTTAAAAGATAAAGGAGAAACCAAGTATAAACCTATGGACATGTATGAAAAGATAATTGCACCTATAATAAAACTATAGGAAGGAGATATAAAATGAAAATAGCTATTGATGTGGGACATGGAATAGACACTTACCCCCCAAGCAAAGGTATAGGAGATTTTGCAGAGTTTAGTTTTAACAATGAAGTAGGGAAACTCGCTAAGGAAATACTTGAGCATAATGGATTTGAGGTATACCTATCACAGCCCTTTGACTCAAAAGAAGTTCCTTTAAAAATAAGGAGCAGTAATATAAATAAAGAAAAATGTGATATCGGCTTCAGCATTCATGCAGATGCAGCCTCCGACGAAGATGTTGCTGGACATCATGCCTTTTACTGGCACACTTCACCAAAAGGAAAAGTTCTTGCATTGAAGTGGCTTAAATATGCCGATGAAACACTACCAAACAAAAGCAGAGGGATTCGGGCATGCATTCCTAGAACATGGACTGATTTCCATATAGTCAGAAGAACTAATTGCCCTTTTATCCTTATGGAACATGGGTATTTTACAAATAAGCATGAAAGGGAAAACCTATTAAAATCACTTGAGTTTCAAAAAAAGTGTGCCTTAGCGATAGGGAAAACTGCTTGTGAATACTTTGATATAGAATTTAAAAATCCCTGGACCGAACGTTGGGGAGAGATATATATAAATGAGCTTTCTCAAAAAAAAATCATCGACAGCAGTCATGATAGCAGCGAAGAAGTTACATGGGATGAAATGGCAGCGGTGATATGTAGAATTTTAGAAAGAATAGAAAGGCTTGAAAAATAAATCAATTTGATGTATTGTAAAGGTGGTGGGGTCATTGAATAAAAAACTAATAAACCAAATACAAATTAATGACCTTGGAGAGCCATATTCTAGCATTGTTGATGAAATTGGACTGGAAAATACAATAAAGCTTGCGAAGATTTTTGGAGGAAGTAGAATATATTTTCCAATAATTAAATCCCTGGTGCTAGATCGCAGAGATAAGGAAATAAGAGAAAAATTTAATGGGTATAATCAAAGAGAGTTAGCCAAGCAATACATGTTATCTGAAGAACGTATTAGGCAGATTTGCAAAGAAAAAATGAAACAAATTAGAAACAAGCCCCTTAAAGGCCAAATAAGTATGTTTGATTAAATAATTTGACAAATAGTTTTGGACGACTATTTTGAGAAAAACCAATAGAATCATAGTATAAGGAAGATTATTCCTTGTGCTATGATTTTTTTATTTTCCAAAATTAAGGGGTGAAAGGAATGTTAAGTGAAATGCAAGGAACTATAACAAATGTATTATTGAATGTGGTGTTAGGACTGGTTACTTTAGGGGGTGCCTATGCAACATTGTACATCCAAAGAGCAACAAAAAAAGTAAAAATAGAAACGCAAAGAATAGAAGAGGAAAAGCAAAGAGATATTCTTTGGACTGCCCTTGATAGACTTGAAGATGTGGCTTTTAAGACAGTAAATAAAATTGAAGAAGTCAGTGCAAAAAATCTAAGGCAGTTGGTAAAGGGAGGGAAAATCGACAAAGAAAAACTTGAAGACTTAGCTGTAGTTGCATATAACGAGATAATAGACATCCTTGAACCAGAATACTTAGATGCCTTAGAAAGTACACTTGGAGATGCAGAAACATATATATTGAATACTATTGAAGAAAAAGTAAAGAAAGTTAAAGATTTAAAAGAGGTACCCCATGACCTTTAATACCTTTTTACAAGGTGTAACTACAGCTGGTGTTGGGATAATAATATTTTTCCTAAAAAAAACCCTAACTGACTTAAACAAGAAAATAGAGAAAAACGAATCTAAAATTGAAAACATAGAAAATGATCTCATGGAAAGAGTTGACCTAATGAATAAGGAATTCAATAATTTAAAAAGTGATTTACCCTTCATTTACACAACAAGGGAGGATCATGCGGCAGCCATGAATGCAGTAGATAAAAAAATGACAGGTATAGATAGAAAATTAGACAAAATACTTGATTTCACAATCAGCAAAGGAGGGCAAAAAAATGATTGAACAGGAAAAGCAAATCGCTGACAAAAACAAAGCTATAAGAGGATATATAATTCGATCTTTAGTAAAGGGACATCACAATCGACTATTATGCAGACAACTTGTAAACCTAATGATGAGGGATGCTATTATAATTTCCCCTGACATATCCGGCTATTTAGATTACTTGCATGAGAAAAAGTATATTGAATATACCGATGAAAAAATCACATCCTATACAGCTTACATGAATGATGCAATGATAAAACTTACATCGAAAGGAGTAGACCTTGTAGAAGGAACTACTAATGATCCAGGGGTTGATATTTAGTGGCAAAGCAAAGAAAGCGAACTAGAATAAGATCTAAGATTGATGAGCTTCCTGAAAATCTAAAAGAAAAAGTAAATGAACAAATCTCCGATACAAGATACACATACCTTGAAATATCTCAATTCCTAAAGGAACAAGGTTATGACATATCAAAGTCAGCGGTTGGAAGGTACGCCCTTAGAACCAATAATGCAACAAAAAGACTTATTGAGGCCCAAGAGCAAGCGAAGGCTTTGGTAAATGTAGTTAAAAATAACCCTGATGTAGATTATACTGAAGCGACAATGCAAATGCTCATGGGTGGGCTTACAGAAAAACTTGCCACAGCCCAGGAAGAATTCGATGCAATGCCTTTAGATAAGGCGGGAAGGTTAATTGTGGCTCTTAGCAGGACAAAAGTTTACAAGGAAAAAGTCAAACAAGATATGAAACAAAGAATAGATTTAGCCTTTGAAAAATTAGAAGAAGATATATGGACAGTCATCAAAGGAGATGCACTGCTTGCTGGAGAGCTTAAAAAGCTTCTTGAAAAAGCTAAAGCTAGGATGATAAGCGATGATTAATATTGATGATTATATAAGGAAACTAGATATTGAAGAGAATATAGAAGCTATTAATTTTGAAGAAGACCAAAGAAAGCTTTTTTTAGAATACACAGTGATTAATGATAGTTTTAGGGACTATAGACAAAAGCTTTTAAGGGCATATCAAAGAGGCGAACCCTTAGAAGGAAAAGATGGACTTAGAAAGAAACTAGGGGCAATAGACCTTGAATATTTTGGCAGAGCTTATTTAAGCCACTATTTTACAAGAACTTGCCCAAAGTTCCACAGAGAGCTAAATGACATATGGCTTACTGGAGTTTTGAAAAAAAATAATCCCCTATCTACCAAGTCCAAGAAAAAAATATCTAGGGCTAAAGGCTGTAAACATGGGATAGCAGCTCCAAGGGGTCATGCAAAATCAACCACATTTACATTTAAAAACTCAATACATGCCATACTTTACGAGTATAAGCATTACATTATAATACTTTCAGATTCAAGCGAGCAGGCCGAAGGATTTCTTGGGGATATAAAAATAGAACTTGAAGAAAACCCCCTTATCCTAGAAGACTTTGGCAATCTCAAGGGCAAGAAATGGACTGACAGTCATTTTAAAACAAAAACAAACATAAAAGTCGAAGCAATAGGATCTGGCAAAAAAATCAGAGGACGTAAAAATAGAAATTGGAGACCAGATTTAATTATTCTGGACGATATAGAAAATGATGAAAATGTAAATACACCAGAACAAAGAAGGAAACTGGCTAATTGGTATTACAAAGCAGTATCTAAAGCTGGAGATACTTATACAGATATAGTTTACATTGGAACCCTTCTCCACTACGACAGTTTACTAGCAAAGGTATTAGAAAACCCAGAATATGAATGTATAAAATACAAGGGTGTTTTATCCTTTGCTAAAAATCAAAGCCTTTGGGATGAATGGGAAAAAATCTATGTAAACCTAGAAAATCCCAACAGAAAAAAAGATGCTAAACAGTTCTTTAAAGCTAATAAAGAAGAAATGCTTGAGGGAGTTCAGGTACTCTGGGAAGAAAAACTTAGCTATTATGATCTTATGATCATGAAAATTTCAGAGGGTGAAGCAAGCTTTAATTCTGAAATTCAAAACGAACCTATTGATCCTGATAATAAAATATTCAATGATGAATGGTTTGATTACTATAACGAAGTCGAGATAGATTTTTCAGACAAAGATTTTATAATAGTTGGATGTATAGATCCATCCTTAGGCAAAAACAAAAGAAGTGATACTTCAGCTATTATAGCCATAGCCAAGAACATAAGAACTGGATACATGTATGTATTTGAAGCGAGTATAGAAAAAAGACATCCTGATGTAATCATAAGTGATGCTATAGAAAGTCAAAAAAGATATAAACGTGACTTTGGTAAAGGATATACCAAATTTGGAGTTGAAACAAATCAATTCCAACACTTTTTTAAGGATGTCCTTGCAAAGGAAAGTGCTAAATCGGGGGAATATTTCCCGATAGAAGAAATACAAAGTGTATCTAATAAAGATATGAGAATACGAAGCATACAACCATATATTAAAAACAAATATGTAAAATTCAATCCAAGACTTAAAACCCTTCTTAAACAACTTAAGGAGTATCCAATGGGAGCCAATGATGATGGCCCAGATGGCTTGGAAATGTGTATTAAGTTAGCTGAAAAAATATCTGGAATAACTAAAACTGATTATAAAACAGTTATTAAAAGAGCTTTAAGATTCAAAAAAGGTGCTTATTAGAGGTGCAAATATGATATTAGATCAATACGGAAAAAGAATAAGCTCTAAAAAACCAATACAAAGAGAAATAGCAGTGGCTGGAATTTACGATAAATACAGTGAATACCCTTCAGATGGTCTTACTCCAGTTAGATTAGCTCAAATATTTAAAGAAGCTGATACTGGTGATGTCTATAGACAAATGGAGCTATTTGAAGAAATTGAAGGTAAAGACTTGCATTTATTCTCACAGCTTCAGACAAGGAAAAACGCAGTAATTGGCATAGATTATGATATACTCCCCTTCTCTGATGATGAGAGAGACAAAAAGATTGCCGAATTCATTACAGATGCTATATCGAATATAGAGTCACTAGAGGATGTATTTATAGATCTGCTTGATGCAATAGGCAAAGGCTTTGCTGTTGGTGAAATAATGTGGAAACTTAAGAATAACAATGTATTGGTTGATGAGATAAAGTGGAGACATCAAAAAAAATTCTTCTGGGATGAACATGACGCAATGAAGGTCAGAACCGATAAAGAACCCAGCGGAATAAAGCTTCCTAAAAATAAATTTATAATTCATAGATATAAAGCCCGTTCTGGTCATCCGAGTAAGGCGGGAATTTTAAGAGTTGCAGCATGGATGTATCTATTTAAGAACTATGACATAAAGGATTGGGTTGCTTTTTGCGAAGTCTTTGGGATGCCCCTTAGACTAGGTAAATATAATTCTTCAACAACTGAAGAAGACAAAAACGCTCTGATGGAAGCTCTTATGATGCTTGGCAGTGATGCTGCTGGAATAATCCCAGATAGCACACTTATAGAATTTATCGAATCAAATAAAACAGCTTCTGCGGACATTTATGAAAGATTGGCTAAATTTTGTAATGCTGAAATGTCAAAGGCTATACTAGGGCAAACACTGACAAGTGAAGTTGGAAGTAGTGGCTCCTATGCTGCATCCAAAACCCACGGAGAGGTACGACAAGATCTTATAGAGGCTGACTGCAAGGCTTTAGCTCAAACCTTAAAAAGAGATTTAATAAAGCCTCTTTGTTTATTTAATTTTGGTACAGCAGAACGCTTACCCTATATTAAATTTCACTGCGAACCTCCAGAGGATCAAGAAAAAAATGCAAACACCTATGCGAAACTGATAAATGATATAGGGCTTCCAATATCCATAGAGCATATATATGAAAAATTTGGGATACCTAAGCCAGAGCCAGGACAGATAATAGCAAAGCCTAATAATAGTTTAGCTATGAAAGAAATTCCTGGTCAAATAATAGCTAATAAAACTAAGGTTAATAAAAATCCCATATCTGTAGAATATCAAAAAAAAATTGATGCCCTCGCAGATGGTGCCACTATAGAAAGCATCAAAATATTTAGGGAAATATTTAAGCCCCTAGAAAAGCTTATGGATGAATCTGATTCCCTTGAGGGCATGAAAAAGAAATTAGAAGATTTTAAAATTGTTGAGAAGCTATATAAGGAAATGGATAATCAAGAGCTCGAGGAGCTTCTTCACAGGGTAATGTTTGCAGCTGATATTCTTGGAAGGATGAGAGAGAATGCTGAACATCCAAAAGATAATTAATAAGCCCCTGAACTTTGAAGAAGCTATAGAATATTTTAAAGAGAAGATACCAGTAACTTCAGGGGAATTCTATTCGATAAAAGAAGATTATAAAACAAAAGCCTTTACTGTATCAGGTTATACATCCTTAGAAATTCTCAAAAAGTTTAAGGATGAATTAGTGAAAGCCCTTAAGGATGGAATAACTTCAGGGGAATTTAAAAACAGGATGAATGATTTTCTTGCTAGGAAGGGTTATGAGGGAATAACCCCCTATCAAGCAGATAATATCTTCAGAACAAATATTCAGACTGCATATAATGTTGGCCACTATAAGCAGATGACAAAGCCTGAAACTTTAAAGGCGAGGCCCTACTGGATATATGATGCGGTAAATGACAGAAGAAGCAGACCTACACATTTAGCAATGGATGGAAAAGTGTATCCCGCTGATCATGAAATATGGGACACATGGTATCCTCCAAATGGCTATAGATGCAGATGTAGTGTATCAACATTATCTAAAAGACAGGTTGAATTGAAAGGTCTTAAGATTGAAACTGAAATTCCAGTTATGGTAGAGCCTAAGGGTGGTGTTTTAAGAAACCTAATCCCCGATAAAGGTTTTGAGACTAATCCAGCAAAAACAGTTTTTGAGCCTGAACTTTCAAAATATCCTATGGCTTTAGAAAAGGCCTATAAAAAAAGAATGGATAAAAGCTTGTAACGGTTGAAAATACTAATAAATTTAAGCGTAACTTGATAGTATTTCCAAATAGAAATAGAAATATACATAAATCATCCGTTTAAAGGCCCTTATTTAAAGAAAAAGTTACCAAATAATAGTAATACACCTTTCCTATACTGGTAACGCAAAATAACGCAAGGTAACGGGGTTGTAACGCTATACAAAAATATAATTTACAGGTGATTATAGATGAAAATGAAAAACAGAGGTTTTTTCATAATAGCAAATAGTATAGATATAGATGGGATTCCTGAAAAAATCAAAATACTTCCATTGGGGCTAGTTAAGTCTAGAAAAGGGCCCTTTAAGGTTGATAAAGAAAGCTTTAAGTGTATGTACAACTATTTCAAGGATAGAAAGATTGATGTTGTAGTGGATTATGAGCATCAAACCCTTGAAGGAGTTCAAGCTCCTGCTGCTGGTTGGGTAAAGGATATAGAGTACACAGAAAAAGGTATTATGGCAAGGGTGAAGTGGACTGATAAGGCTAAAGGGTACCTTGCTAATAAGGAATATAGATATCTTTCTCCAGTGATTTTTAAGAGGAAAACCGATGATAGAGCCACGGTGCTACACTCTATTGCACTGACCAATACTCCGGCTATAGATGGCATGGAGCCTATTATAAATAGTTTAGATATTGATCTAGAAGGAGGAAATAAAGAAATGGAATTTTTAAAGAAATTAGCACAGCTATTAGGATTATCAGAAGATTCAACAGAAGAACAAATATTTGAAGCTATTAAAAAGCTTAGCGAAGCTTCAAATGAAAAGGAAGAAACAGAAACAATTGCAAGCAAGGAAGTCCTTGAAGCTTTAGATCTTAATGAAGGATCCACTCTTGATGATGTAAAAGGCAAAATCATTGCATTGAAAAATCCTGCTGGGTATGTTTCAGTTAGTGAGTTCAACAAGCTGAAGGAAAAGATTGAAAAAAATGAAAGTGATGAATTAGTAAAGATGGCTTTAAGCACAGGAAAGATCACACCGGCACAAAAAGAATGGGCTGAAGAAATAGCCCTTAAAGATCCTTCTGGATTCAAAAAGTTTATCGATACAGCCCCACAGGTAGTTCCCCTTGATGAAATTGGTGGAGGCGATGACGATAAAACAAAAATAAAAAGTAGTGCTGAAGAGATAAGTGTCAACAAAATGCTTGGAGTCAGCCAAGAGGACATTGAAAAGTATGGAAAGGATGATAAATAATGGCACTTGCAGCAGGAAGAAATACTCCAGAAAGACAAGTAAGCTGCTTGGTACTTCCAGTAAAGGCAGGAATCAGAATATTTGAAGGGTCACTTATAACCTTAGCCTCAGGATATGCTGTTCCAGGGTCAGAAAGCGTGGGACTCACAGCAGCAGGAAGGGCTGAAGAATATGTTGATAATACCGAAGGGCAAGATGGAGATGCCACTGTAAAAGTTAAAAGGGGCTGCTTTAGGTTTGAGAATGATCAAAATGATCCAGTTTTACAGTCTCATGTGCTTTCAAACTGCTATATTGTTGATGATGAGACAGTATCATCATCGGATGGATCTTCTTCAAGGTCTATAGCAGGAAAAGTAATTGCAGTTGATACCTATGGCGTATGGGTTGAAATAGAATAAATTTATAATTTAGGAGGAATGAAAAATGCTTGTTAATCAACAGGTTTTACAAAGTATATACACAAATTTCAGGGTGATTTATAACAAGGCTTTTGAAAATGCGAAGCCATTATATACAAAAATTGCCACTGTGATTCCATCTAGTACAGCCAAGGAAAGCTATAAATGGCTTGGAAAGGTTCCACGCATGAAGGAGTGGATAAGCGATAGAGTTATTCAAAATTTATCAGCCTACGATTATGAAATCAAGAACAAGGATTTTGAAGTAACTGTATCAGTAGATAGAAATGACATTGAAGATGACAGCATCGGAGTATACAGACCAATAATTCAAGAGATGGGTAATTCTGCTGCTATGCATCCTGATGAGCTGGTTTTTCCCTTATTAATAAATGGATTTACTAACAAATGTTACGATAAGAAAGCTTTTTTTGCTGATGATCATAAGGAAGGTAAAAGCGGTTCTCAAAGTAACAAAAGCACATATAAGCTTACTCTTGAAACCTATGGCGATGCCAGAGCTTCAATGATGAGTTTTAAGGACGACCGAGGGAAACCTTTAAAGGTAACTCCAAATCTTTTAGTGGTGCCACCACAGCTTGAGAGCCAAGCTAGAAGAATATTATATTCTGAGCAAATTGAAGGCACAACAAATATATATAAAGGATCAGCTGAGCTTTTAATTGCTCCTGAACTTTCAATCAATCCTACTGCTTGGTTCCTACTAGATGTATCAAGGCCAGTAAGGCCAACGATATTCCAGCAGAGAAAGAAGCCTAAATTTGTATCAATGACCAAAGAAAGTGACACCAATGTATTTATGAATAAAAAGTATATCTATGGAGCTGACTCCAGGGATAATGCTGGCTATGGATTGTGGCAGCTTGCCTTTGGTTCTACTGGTGAAGAAGACAAACCATTATAGGATGTGATTAAATGGGCTATTCTAGCATGGGTGAAGTACGAGAAATGATTAAGGATGATGCTGTTAATTCCATCATTGGAGATGAATATATTGAGGATGAAGCTCAGCGTGAAATAAAGATAAGTGAAATAATTAATGAAGCAATAAAGGATGCTGATGGGGAAATTGATGGATACCTTAATAAAAGGTACTCCACTCCCCTTCCCTCCCCTACTCCCAAAATAATAAACAAGTTTTCAAAGGATATAGCTGTTTACAATGTTTATTCAAGGATTGGAATTGATGAAGATGAAAGAGAAAACATACTGCTTATTAGATATAAAAGTGCTGTAAAATTCCTTGAAAATGTTGCCAAAGGATTAATTGACATTGGTATCCAAAGACCAGAAAAAAGAGCTGCAAGTGGCTTTAAAATTAATTCAAATAAAAGGCTCTTTTCAAGAAGTAGTATGAAAGGAATGTAAAATGCCAGGAATAAAACTTGAAGGAAATATTGATGGGCTTATAAATACGATTAAAAACTTAGAAGATTTTGATTACCAAGGACTAAATACTATTTTAGGAGAAGCCCTACTGTCTAGTACAAAGCAAAGATTTAAAGATGAAAAGGATCCAAAGGGAAAGAGATGGCAGCCCTCTATAAGGGCAAAGGAAGAAGGAGGCCAAACTCTTACAGATGAATCTGAGCTTAAAAATTCAATTAAAAGTAAAGCAACTCCTGAAGGTTTTGCTGTAGGTACAAACAAGATTTATGCTGGAACCCATCAATTAGGAGGCAAATTCACCATAAGGGCTAAAAACAAAAAAGGTCTTAGATTCAAAATAAATGGTAAATGGATAACTAAAAAGGAAGTCAATGTCAATATGCCTAAAAGAGAATTCCTTGGCATATCTAAAGAAGATATGGCAGAAATAAAGGCAACTTTAGAAGAGAAAGTAAGGGATCATATAGATGATTAGCAAATACAAGGATTACCTTGAAAAGAAACTTGTAAGTGCTGGCATTAAAAGAAAAGTCTATAGAAGTATGAAGGAGCTTAAAGCTTCAGGAGCTGTTCATATTGGAGCTGTTTTGTTTGAAGATGAGAAATTTCAAAAGGACGGGTCAAAAAAAATGTATACCTTAGAAAATGGAACTAAGGTTAAAAGAATCAAAAAACTTACCAGAAAAACACAAATGACAGTAATAATAGGAGACTACAGCGAAGAAAAATGCGAAGCAATATTTAGTGAATTTTTAAAGGGTATAGGTGCTGGAATTGATGATGGGAATGGAAACTATGTGGAAATAAATATTTTAAAAAGCTATTGGGTAGATGAAAAGGACAGCATACTAAAAAGCAAAATAGCTGTACAAATTCTCATCGAATTTATAGGTGGCGTTTATGTAGATGTACCATTTGTAAAGATTAATGAAATAGAAATAACCGGTACTGAAATTGGAACATAAAGGAAGTGATTCTGTGAAAGCTAAAACTAATTTGACTTCAATTGAAGAATTAAAGAAAAAGCATAAAATATCCCAGCCAGTTTATATAGGTCTTAAAATCTATAAAAAATGGGCCGATGGGAAAAAAGTAAGTGAAAAAGAGTTTCTTGATGCAGCTAAGAAATTTCTAGAATCTTCTATTGATAAAGGCGGTGAATAAAGATGTCATTGAATGATGTGAAGATTAAAATTGCCGATGGTGGCCTTGGAATATCATCTGCTGGCGGTGATGGCATACATGTCAAAATCGGTGTATCAAAGGCCGAAAAAAACAAGCTTATAGTAATAAATAGTTCAATGAAGGTTAATGAAATAAAGGATGTACTTGGCCACAGCCCCCTAGCAGACGCTGTAATGGATAGTATAGGGACTGGAGCATCTACCATTTATTGTATTCCTACACAAGGAACTGAGGCAGGAAGCATTGGCGATGTAATACATAGTGGTACAGGTGAGGCGACCTATACTGTATCTGGCACACCGAAAAACAGCTATGAAATAATTATTGAAGTCTTAAAAGATGGAGGTTTAAACGGAGCCACCTATAGATATTCAATTGATGGTGGAAACAGCTTCACTGGCGAAAAAACTATCCCTACAGATGGAGAAGTAACTATAGAAAACACTGGAATCAAAATAACCTTTACTGAAGCTGCTGATCCAGAAAACTCCTTTAAGATAGGAGATGTATACAGCTTCAAAACAACTGCTCCCAAAATGTCAAATCAAGAAGTTTTAGATGCTATATCTACTACTGAGGATGCAGTTTTTGAATTTGAATACATCCATATAGTTGGGGAATCAGATGCCCCTATGTGGGCGGCTGTGGCAACTCAAGCTGATATTTTATTTAGCACTTACTTTAAGCCAGTATTCATAATATGTGAGGCAAGAAATAAAAAAAAGGAAGAATCTATAAGCGAATACGTGGAAAGCCTTATTACTGCAAGGAATAGCGTAAATAACTATAGACTTCAAGTAGTTGCTGCAAGGGCTGAAATAGTTTCACTGGATGGGAAAATACGAAACAGCAATGGGGCTGGGGATGTTGCTGGATTATACTCAAAATCCAATGTCTCTCAATCCATTGGAGAGGTTTCAGAGTTTCCCTTAAATAATGTTATAAAGCTTTTACCAGAAGGAATAGAGCCTTATATATCTATTCTTGATCAAGCAAAATTCGTAACCTTTAGAAGATATATAGGTCTTGAGGGCTTTTACGTAACTAACGGAAGAATGTTTGCTCCCGATGGCTCTGATTATCAATATGCAGAAACTGTCAGAACTATAAATAAAGCTGTAAGGGAAATAAGAAAACAAGCCCTTTTTAACATCCAAATGCAGCTTGATCCTATAAATATAGAAGGAAGCATCAATCTACTTAAGGAATTTCTTCAAATTCCCCTTGAAAACATGACAGATGATAAAGAAATTGCATCTGGGGAAGTCATTATTCCAAAGGGGCAAAACGTACTAGGTACATCAAAACTCAAGGTGAAGGTAAAGGCAGTTCCCATGGCTATAATGAGGGAAATTGAAATTGAGTTTGGAATGGAAAACCCATTTAAATAGGAATGAGGTGGAAACATGAAGGTAAATGGAAAAAGATACGATTGGTCAGATGTAGATATACATCTGACAGGCTTAAACATAGAGCTTTTGGAAATAAGCTATGATGATGAACTTGAAAAGGAGCTGCAATATGGAAAAGGATCTAAGCCTAAGGGCTATGGAACTGGAAACTATAAGCCCACTGCCAAAATATCCTTATCCAGAGAAGAATTTAACATTCTTTTAGCATACTGCAACAAAAAGAAGATTTCTTTATATATGCTTGAAATACCTAAAATAGTAGTATCCTATGCTAACGATAACTACCCTACTCAAACCGATGTACTGCCCCAGGTATCAATAACAAAAACATCCAATAAAGCAGCCCAGGGAGATAAAAGTCTAAAGGTTGATTTGGATTTACTTGTATCCGGTGTAATAGTAAGAAATGGCGTTAAGGCTATATAAAAATTCGCAAATAAAATTGCAAAAGGAGGAAATTAAAATGGATAAAAATAGAATTGATGAATTAAAGGCTAAGCACGGAAAGATATACCTTATAACCACTACTGTAGTTGATGAAGATGGTGAAGATAAAGAAGTTGAATTCATATTCAAAAAGCCAAGTGTTCTAACCTACAACAGGTTTATCAAGGATGCTTCTAAAAAGCCTGCTCAAGCATTTAAGAATCTAGTAATATCAGGAATAATTGATGAAGATAGAGAAAGGTTAGAAAAAATCCTAGAGGAATTTCCAGCAGCAGCTTCATCTATTGCCAAGGAATATCTTAGACTGATGGGACTAAGTGATATCACAAATTTGAAGATATTATAGATCAGAAGATATGTGAAATAAAGGAAAACTTTATTTCCTATGGGGGTCTTCTGCTCTATAGATTCCTAGGCGTAAGAGAAATAAAAGATATGGATATAGATGAGTTTTTAAAAGGGGTTGCCAAGGCTAAATGTCTTCAGGAAATAGAAGAAAATATAATAGCAAACGCTATATCAGATGTATTCGGTGAAGAAGAATAAAAGAAACCGACTATTAATCAAATGTCGGTTTCTTGAATCGAATTATCTGTCCATAGAATATAGCAGCATATTTTATTTCTTTGAAGACAGAATTAGTTTTTCTGAAATCCTTTGATAGATTATGTTGTTCTTTATACATGCCAAGATAAAACCAATATGGAGTACAAAAAATTGCCATCAAGATAAAAAAAGGAACTATAACCCCGACGCAAATACATAATATTCCTAAAAGCAGATATAGAGTAAAGGTAAGCATATCTTTAACCTCCTATAAAAACTTATTATATTTTTAGTATACCCTATTTAGCAAAATTTAACAATAAGGTGGTGGGAAAATGGGTGGCCTAGATACTATTTTTAAGCTTTCAGTCTTTGTAAATATGATAGATAACCTTACCGGGCCATCAAGGCAAATTAACTCAGCGGTAGATTCAACAACAAAACGACTTGACAATTTAAGACGAAGCTATGCTGAGACAGCCCAGACCGGAGCTATAGTCAGTGCTGCCGGAGTCGGGATAACAAAGGGGGTCTTATCCCCCGTTGAAGCCACCTTTGAAACACAAAAAGCCCTTGGGGAGCTTTCATCTGTAGGAATTGAAAACATGGAAGCCCTTGAAAAGGCTGCTGTAGAATTTTCCAACACCTGGTCTGGAACCACAAAGGCTGAATTCATTAGCTCCGCCTATGATATCAAATCAGGAATTTCCTCCCTTGCAGATGAAGGAGTTGCTCAGTACACAAAGCTCTCAGGCCTTACAGCAAAGGCTACAAAGTCATCGGTTGATGAAATGACCTCCTTATTTGCCACTGGATACGGTGTGTATAAGGACTTTTATTCAAATATGAGCGATATAGAATTTGGAGAAATGTTTTCAGCGGGCATATCAAGATCAGTAAAGCAGTTTAAGACAACTGGATCACAAATGGCCCAGGCAATAGAAACCCTGGGGGCATCGGCGACCACTGCCAAGGTACCCCTAGAGGAGCAGCTTGCAATTATGGGGATGCTCCAAGCTACAATGTCGGGCAGTGAAGCTGGCACAAAGTACAATTCCTTTATAAAAAATGCTGCAAAGGCCGGCAAGGAATTAGGCCTTACCTTTGTGGATACAAATAATGAGCTTTTATCCCTTCCTGAAATATTAGAAACCTTAAAGGGCAAGTTTGGAGAAACCATGGATGCTGCTGAAAAGTTGGAGCTTCAAAAGGCCTTTGGAAGACAAGAAGCTGTGGCCCTTGTTGATCTCCTTTACAACAAAACTGGGGATCTTCAAAGAAATATTGTAGATATGCATAAATCAATGGGTAAGGGAACTGAAATAGCCGAGGAAATGGCGGGAGTTATGAACAAAGACCCTGGAAGCCAATATGAGCTTTTGAAGCAGCAGGCCCACAATCTTAAAGAAGAGATGGGCAAGTCCCTTATACCAACTGTCCTAAGCCTTATAAAAACTGGAAGTCAGCACATAGAAAATATAACCAAGTGGGTAAATAAAAACAAGGAACTTACCTCTATTATTATGAAGGTAGTTTTAGCTGTAGGTATATTGATTACCATATTCGGAGGAATGCTTGCAGTTTTCGGCATAGGAGGAATGGTAGTTACTACTGCGATTAAAAACATGGTAATATTTAAAGGCGTTATTGGTAAATTAGGCTCTAATACGTTAAAAGCCGCCAAAGGAGTAGGCAGCCTCACCCTGAGGGTTGCTAAAATGGGACTGGAAATGGTTAAGACTGCTGGTGTAGGGATTAAAAACTTTGCTCTAGGCATCTTCAACATGACTAAGCAGGCTGTAATAGCAGGAGCTAAGGCTCTTCCGGGTTTGATAGGAAGCGTGTGGTCTTTTACAACAGCCCTATTAGCAAACCCTATTACATGGATTGTGATTGGGGTTATCGCCCTTATTGCTGCTTTATATCTACTTTGGAAACATTTTGATAAGGTATCAAGCTTTGTTTCAGGAGTATTTAACGGAGCTTTAAATTTAATAGGAAATGCCTTTGGCTGGGTTAAAGAAAAGGTGGACAGTCTTCCTCAAGGGTTTGTTTTACTACTTTCAGCTATATTTCCAGTTATAGGTATTCCGGCTCTTATAATCAGGAATTGGGATAAGATAATTTCCTTCTTTAACAACCTTTTTAGCAACCTTACAAGCTTGTTTAGGGGGCTTCCAATAAAAATTAAAGAAGCTGTTCTTCAGAAGCTTAACATCTTTAAGGAGTCAGGAAAAAAGATAATGGAGACTTTAGGAAAAGGGATTACCGATGGAGTTATGGCTCCTATAAACGCTGTTAAGAAGGGGCTTGCAAAAATAAGAAATCTTCTCCCCTTTTCCGATGCAAAGGAGGGCCCCTTGTCTCAGCTTACTCTTAGTGGTAGAAAAATATTTCAGACTTTATCAGCGGGAATGGAAATTGAAGCTCCTATATTAAAAAGAACAACAGAGCTTGCCTTTGCAGGAATGATAAATCCAGCAATGCCCCAATTTGAAAAGGCTTCTTTTGGAAGGGATCGAAGGATTGAGAAGATTGATTTAAAGGAAATTATCAAGGAAAAGGATAGCCAAAGCAGAGAAAAAATTTATTACAAGGAAGATGATAAGAAAATAATTATAGAAAAGCTTGAACTGAAGGTGGAAAATATCAAGGATATCGCCCAGTTGATGGATATTATCAAGGAGCTTGAGGATCAAGTTGAGTCTGATACAGATGATGATGGAGATGATATTTAATGATTATAGTAGATACTGATATTGTTAAGGTTGGAGGTGTAATCCTCCCTGGAATCTTTCAAAAGCTAGAAATAGATTCAGATGTAAAGGTTGATGAGGTTGATGTTAAGGGAAAGTCAGTCAAGCCAAAGCAGGCCACGGGCTATGAGGATGCAAAAATAAAGCTTGTCATAGGACTTAGACCTAATAACCAGGAGGATGAGTTTGAGCAGCTTTCAAGGATTCAAAACATTTTTAAAAGACCTGGACAAGAAAAACCGAAGGTCTATGAAATATTCAACAAGCATTTGAATACTAGAGGCATTACCAGGGTTATCTTCAAAAAGCTTACCTCAAGGGAAGATAATAATAGCAATATCATAAAGGTTGTATGCGAGTTTTGGGAATACATTCCTATTACTATAAGATCAACAAAAACATCTTCAGTATCAAATAATAATGAGTCTAGTATTAGCCCTAAATTAAATCTTATTAATGAGTACGAAACCTATTTAGAGGAAAGAAACAGCCCAATAGATAAAAGCAAAGCAACAGCAGCTATAGATGATGATATTGTTTGGAGGCCTTACTATGTTAAATGAAGAGTTCTTTTACCCCACTGTAAGTGTTAAGATAGGTTCATACTTTTTTGATACTGGTGTAACTTTTGATGTCTTTTCATCAAAGGAGAAGCATTTTGACTGGGCGAAGGTAAGGTTTACGAAAGAATTTGTTGATAAAGTAAGTTTTAACAAAATGGATGATGTGAAAATTTATTTAGGATATTCCGGAAATAATGAAGCTATATTTGATGGTTATGTGAAAAGAACTGTAAATACTGGGATGACATTAGATAACGAAATTGTGGCAAAGGATGAAATGATAAAGCTTGAGGAGACACGAATTACAGAAACTTTTCTAAATGTATCCCCTCAAGAAATAATACAATATGGCCTAGATAAGGCTGGAATAAAAAACTATAAAATAAAATCTCAAACCTTTGTAAAAAAGCCTACGCTTGTAGTTGCACGAAAAAATATTGTTGAACTGATGGGTGAAGTAAATAGAATATGGGGAATAAATGAAAGATTCTTCTTTTTAGATAAAATATTTTACTGGGGAGAAATTCCAGATCAAGATGAAATTTACGAGTTTATATATGGCGAAAACATTATTAATATGACTTTCAAAAATGGATTTTGGGTTTTTGAAACGATATCAGCTCCTTTTGTAAGGCATTCTCACAAAATTAATGTAACCCACCCAAGTATATCGGGGATTTTTGAAGTCTATAGAGTGCATTATTCTGTTAACGAAAAAGGCTTTCCAAGGACTGAGATTTATTTCATATAGAGCATGGAGGAAAAATGGATCTATACAATTTAATCGTTAGAACAATTAGAAAGTTTTTAAAGGAGAAACATCCTGACCTTTATTCTATCCATTATCCAGTAAAAGCAGTTGTCACAAAATCTTATGAAGTTTTTGTTGATATAAGGCTCCTTGATAAGTATGGAAAGGCTAATGATGAGTACCCTGAAATACCAAAAGTAAAAGTGAGAAATAGTTACATGGTTGGGGATGTGGTAAGAGTCGGATTTTATTACAATGATTTAGGTATGCCTTATGTAGATGGAAAGGTTGATTGACTGTGAGTACAATTGAAGAATTAATTGGGTCTGACATCTTAATTGATGATCAAGGGAATTTTGTTAGGGCTCCTGATGGTGATGCTGAAATTGTAACTGAATATGATTGCCTAATTCAGGAAATTAGAAATGAAATGAATACACAGCCTGGCGATCTTTTCTATGACAAAGAATATGGTTATGGGCTTTTAGAATTTATACAAAAACAAAACAATGAAATAAATAGACTGGAATTTACCCAAAGAATAAAAACTAAGCTTTCAAGGAATGAATTTATAAGTCCTGACTCTATAAAAGTAAATATTTCTAATTGGGATTTAAAAGCAATTACAACAAGTGTAAAATTTAGGATTTTGGATAAAGAAATTGAGTTAGCACTCACTGTGGCAGATAGAGTTAATGTTGAGGTGGTGAACGTGTAATGGATGAAAAGGATCTTAATTCAATTCTTCCTATACCTAACCTAGATGAAATGAGCAATCAAGTAGAAAAAGAGCTTGATGCCAATGATTTTAAGATTAAGAATTTTAGAGCTGGCAAGATATTTAAAGCATTGGAAATGATATTTCTTAAGTCGGTAAATGAACTCTACAAGTTGCTGTTACAAGTAGTATCTATGGTTTTTTTACCAGATGCTAAAGGCGTTTGGCTGGATTTAAAGGCAAGGGAATTTGGGAAGGAAAGAAAACAAGCAATCAAAACTGAGGGAAGCATAACAGTAGGCAGAAACACAAGTGATGGGATGTCTAAACAGATTCCTAAAGGAACTATATTTAAAACTGATGTCTACCAAAATGATAAAATTCTACGGTTTATATCGACGAAAACTGTAGTTATGCAAGCGGATGATCTAAAGGCATATATTCCTGTTAAAGCTGAATTCCCTGGGTCTATATATAACGTGTCTTCTGGTATGATAAAATATTCGGTTCAGCATATTCCAGGCATTGATTATATAACCAATGAAATCAATTGGCTAATCAAGGAAGGAACTGATGAAGAGAGTGATGATTCCTTAAGGAAAAGATGTGAAAACACTTGGGCTGAACTTGCTGCCTTTCCTATTGGAGACACCTATAGGTCTTATGTAAATAATGTTAATGGGGTACTTACTGTATTTGTTGATGACCAGCATCCAAGGGGACAAGGAACCATCGATATAATTGTTACTGGAGTTGCAGGCCTTCCCACTGAAGCACTTCTTCAATCAGTTAGAGAAAAGATTGAAGAGATTAAAGGACCATATGATGATGTCTTGGTTTATGGGCCTGAAGCGATTTATCAGGATATTGATGTAACTGTTTATATAGATGATATATATGGAGATGAAACACAAATAAAATTAGAAGCAGAAAATATTATAAAAAGTTTATTTACCATAAATGATGAGAATTCAGGAAACAAACTATATAGAGCTAAGATAAGCCATAAACTTATGAGTATAGAAAATGTAATTAATGTGATAGTTAATAATCCCTTGGAGGACGTATCTTTGGAGATTAAAAATCTTATTATACTAAGGGATGTTACGGTAAATGTGGTCAAGGAGAGTAGTTAATCATGAAGTTTACTGAATATTTATGGTATCTAGCTCACAGACCATTAAAATTATCAGAACCTAGTGAAAGTGATGCATATAAACTATTTAAAGTATTAGGGAATGTTTTAGACCAAGTAAAAGAAAAAATATTTCTAATAAGAAGACAGGCTCTTATTTACACCGCTTCTGGAAAGGCTCTTGATAAACATGGAGAAGGAAGAAAATTAAAAAGGTTTGCAGGGGAAACCGATGAGAGTTACAAAAAAAGGCTATTGGCAAAATGGGAAATAGCTATTATGGCAGGAAGCAAGAAAGCTATTTTACTAACTTTAAAAGCTCTTGGTTATGAACAATCCTATATAGAACCCTTTTACGTACACGATCCTGAAAGATGGGCTGAGTTTATTATTTATCTTGGAAGCGTTAAGGCTAGCGATATAGATGATATCGGTGTCATAAATAAAGAAATTATGAAGGTTAAATCCGCAAGTAGTTTACCATCCTACGGGATAGAAGAAAGTTCAAATATAAGAATTGGATCAAGCTTCCGGTCTGGATATTCAAGATTACCTTTATGCAATACAATATCATGCGGAATGTGGCCACAACCTAACAATCAAGGTAAAGCGTTTAATAGCATGTTAAATGTAGAATCCTTTAGCAAGAATGTTCAAGTAAAATATCCAAAAGCAGGCTTTACAAATGCTTCTAATGAAAAGTATATAAAGGAAATATATGCTCAATATTGTGATTTTAAATCAGGGTTTAAAACTTTTGAAAACTTACAAACAAGAATAATTGAATATATAAGGTGTAATCAAATTTTGTCAGGGGTTTATCCAGATAAACAAACCATTGCTAAAATATTTGAAAGCTATCTAGAAATAGATAATTACAATAAAGATGGTTTGAGCGAATACCCCTTATGCGGTATAGCGAGATGTGAAGGAAGTGATTTTAATGAAGACGTTGACTAATATAGGTATCAGGAAGCAGGCCCAAAGATTTATAAATTCTCTATCTCATGCTACCTATGAGTTGAATGGAGATGAAAAACAAATTGATATTTTCAAATCATCTATAGATGATAATACTGTCAAGATATATGTGTATCTTGATGATTCTGTAGAAGGTGAAATTGATAATATAAAACTTATTGATATAGATGGCGATGCTATAGCTCATGCATCTAGAGTTTTTATTAAGCCTTCCCAAAAAGGCTTATATACTGTTTTTAAGTATAGGTTTGTAGAAGTGGAGGGATAGAAGATGGATAGGTATGATAAAAATTATTGGAAAGATCATATTGTTGATATTGATACAGAAGAAGTAATTCAAGAAGGCACTCCAATAAGTGCTAGAAGGATGAATCACATTGAGGATGGTATATACAATGTAACAGATGAAACAATTAATAATTCTAACAACATAACAAGTCTTGCTGTAGAGGTTGCAATTTTAAAAAATGCTTCGCTGAATAATTTAACAAATAATGTATTCTTTGAAAACTTTGATAATCTGGATAGCGTAGAGATTGAAAATGGAATATATGACCCAGTTGAAAAAAAGATTTATGTATAAAGTTGCTTGCAGCAAGAGTGAGCTAAGCTGTATTATATCAAACTTATTTCAGGAGCTGCTTCCTATATGTGATAATTGCAAGAATGATACTATCAGGATAAAGGGTATAGTGGCTGGGACTGATAAAGTGGCATCTATTGAAATAACTGACTATGGATGCAACTACTATGGCGATATTGCAGCTATAGAAAACATTAGAGAAAAAAGGTGTTTACAATCATGCAGCCTTTAATATTACAGAAAAAAGCTGAGGTCTTTTTAAATTCTATCTATCCAGTATTACAAAGGTTTCCAAAGGCTGAAAAGTTTTGTTTATGTCAAGAGATAAAGCAAGCTTGTTACAGAGTTATACGAAATGTTATGATGGCAAATGCTTTAAAGAAATATAGACTTAAATATTTACATGAAGTGGATGCAGACCTTAAGCTGCTTCTTGTATTATTCGGTATAGCCAGAGAACAAAAGTATATCAGCAAAAAGAAAGCTATGGAGCTACAAGATAAAATATCAGAGCTTGGAAGAATTACTGGCGGCTTAATGAAGAAAGCTTAATATATGCAGGGTTGGCTCTGTTTGACGTCCTATCGTGCTATTCGTGGCAACAATTCGGCTCGGAGGTGGAACTACAATACTGCGTCGAATCGTAACGATGACATCGGCTGGCGTCCCGCCCTGTAAATACCGTTTGACTGGTGCGTTTACGGATTCACCAGCATGACCCTAGAATTTCAGGGGAGAGCCAATCCTTCACCTTCAGGTGTAAACACATGAACAAGTCATTTTTGCCAAGCCTAGAAAGAGGATGCCATAATGACGAAGTTATTTAATAAAGTAATTGATTATAAAAACCTTGAAGTTAGCTATAAGAACACCAAGAAAGGTTGTCGCAAATTTAGAAAAGATACTATTCTCTTTGATATGTGCAGAGAAAGAAACTTAGTCAGGCTCTGGCGAGAGCTGAAACACAAGAGGTATGAAATGGGCTCATACATTAGATTTAAAGTATATGAGCCAAAAGAAAGAATGGTGAGTGCCCCAAGAATCAAAGATAAGATAGTCCAATTTGCAGTCCATAACATACTTCAAGAGGTTTACATGCCAGTATTTATTAATACGTCATATGCATGTTTAGAAGGAAGAGGAACTCATAAGGCTGTTGAAAATGTGCAGCACAACATGAGGCTTTGCAAGTGGAAATATGGAGATGGATGGGTTCTTAAAATGGATGTCAGAAAGTTCTTTTATTCAATCAATAGAGATATCCTGAAAAATATCTTGAGGAAGAAAATCAAAGATACTGATATGCTTTGGCTCTTGGATAAAATCATAGATTCTTCTCCAGAAGGAGAAAAAGGCATTCCGCTTGGGAATGTTACGAGTCAGGATTTTGCTAACATTTACCTCAATGAGGTAGACCAGTTCGCAAAGCGATACTTGGGAATCAAGTGGTATACGAGATATATGGATGACATTATCATTGTTACAAAAACAAAACATGAAGCTCAGGAGTATCTTGGAAAGATTAAGTGGTTCCTGAAGGAAAAGCTTGACCTTGAAACTAATAGAAAGACTAAAATTTTTCCTATAAGTCAAGGTGTAAATGCGTATGGTTACAAGATATGGACTACTCACAAGCTTCTTAGAAATCAGTCTAAAAGAGCTATGAAAAGAAGAATCAAGGCAATGGATAAAAAGCTGAGAAATGGAAAAATGACTGAAAAGGAAGTTGTTCAAGCTGTTAATAGTTGGCTTGGACACGCAAGACATTCAAATAGCTTTAATCTTTGTAAAAAGATATTTAAGAAATATCCTTATGTAAAAATTGAAAAGGAAGGTGAATACTTTGGCAGAATATTTAGGAGTTGTTGAACTGGGAGCTCTTTATAAAAATGGCATAGCTCAAAACAGACCCTCTAAACCATGGAGAATAAGCAGTGAGCCAGTCAGCGGTATTGGCGTTGGCGACATCTCCGATTTTGAGTCATTAATTGATATGTCAAAATGGACTTTAGGAGATACTCCCTCTGACTCTGCTAAAAAACTGAAGTGGGTTAAAATTAAGGACGGAGACAAAACTCTCCTTATTTGTGACAGGGTAATTCTTGTGAATGTTTCATGGAATGACCTCAATAGTGAGAACTATATTACTGGGAAAACAATAACTATAGATGGACAGCAGTGCAAAGTAAGGCTTTTGACTGGTGGAAGCAACAAAAGGAATGATAATTATTATGCAGGAGGAACACCAATAGATAACGAATGGGATAGATTTATTACTAGGGAAGAATCAATTTCAGGGCTTCCCTCTCCTACTTCTAGCGATTTAGATACTACAAGAGATATGACGGATAAAAATAGTACGCATAATCAATTTTGGAATTGGATGGGAGTATATACTTGGTGTCAAGAGGTTTATTCTTCCAACACGTCCTATCGTGCTATTCGTGGCGGCAGTTCGGCTCGGTGGTGGTTCTACGGTACTGCGTCGGGTCGTACCGGTGACCTCGGCTGGCGTCCCGTCCTTGAAATTCTGAACTCTGCCCCTCTGCTTTCTGGCTCAGACACCAACTTTGGGGATAAAAATTCAGACTTTCAAATAACGTACCAAGTCAATGACACTGATTCTGAGGATGTATTGACGATTAGGGAAAAACTTGACGGAGTTGAACAAAAAGTTATTAGTCCAGCACAAAGAAATTTCCAGTATACCATTGATGTTGATATTGATTCGTTGAGCCTTGGAACTCACACTGTATCAATTGAGGTATCAGATGGAAAAGGAGCTTCAGCAACAAGGACTTACACTTTCAAAAGAACAAATGCAGCTCCAACTATAAGCGGTCAAGACCAAAATCTTGGTGACAAAAATATTGGTTTTCAAGTTGTTTATCAAGTAACAGACAGTGATAATGACTCAATTACAGTTAAAGAAAAGCTTAATGGTGATATCATAAGAATTTTAAGTAACGCTCCAAAGGGTCAGGATATAACAATAGATATAGACAATGACACTTTATATGCTTTGCCTCTTCTATCCTCTAATACAGTTACAATTGAGGCTGATGATGGCAATGGAGGGGTATCTTATAGGACTTACACCTTCAGAAGAACAAACACAGCACCCTTAATTTCTGGAACAGATGAAGAACTTGGAGAGATAGCGGCTCCTATGACAAGGGATTATATCGTGACTGATGCTGAAGGTGATACCGTAGTAATCACAGAAAAAATAGACGATATAGTAATCAAGAGCTTTGTGGCTACTTTAGGGGCTTCAAACACTGTTACAATACCAAAAGAAGAATGGCTAAAGCTTACAAATGGCTCCCATACACTTAAAGTTGAAGCTACTGACTCCAATGGTTCTACTTCTATAAGAAACTTCAATTTTATGAAAAGCGAAACAAAGATAAAACTTGCTCTTAAAGAACCTTTTGAGACAGACGCTAAAGCGAGTAAAATACTTGTTACGCCTTCATGGAATATCGAAGGTGCTACAGCAACAGTTGAAGCTTGTAATAATGGTTTTGATGAAATCCCCACATGGGAAGATATAACTTCTCAAGTGGCACAAAATAGACATTTTAACTTTACTAACGAAGTAAAAACTGCCGAAAAATGGGGAGTCAATATCAAAATCACTATTGATAAAAATCCAGATAATGAAAATGAGGTTTCAATTAGAGGATTTGGAGGTGCTTTTGAGTAATGAAAATGATAAATAGAAAATCTATTATGGAAATAAGGCAAGAAGAAGAAGAAAAACAAATACAAATGCTTTCAGAGTTGTACGAAGGAATGGCTGATTTGTTCGAGAGAGTTCTAGTTCTTGAGGAGAAAGTTGCAACTTTAGAATCTAAATAAAGGAGGGAATAAAGATGATTAAACAATATATGGTAAAAATTTACAGTTTTCTCATTAAAGCTGGGAAAAGAGAAATTGAGGGTATTCCTGAAAGTTATCAAATACCAGTGGCTGAACACCTTGCACATCAAGAAGAAAACCAGTAAAATAGAGAAAAGCAGGCTCGAAAATATGAGTCTGCTTTTTTGCCAAAAATCATGCGAAAATTTGCAAAAAAAATTGCGAAGCTACAATAGGAATAAAAATGGAAAAGAAATATTGAAAAGAAAAGCAAAGTATAATAATATTCCAGTAAAAATACTTGCCACTTCATCAATGATTAAAGAAAAATATCAAAATAAAATATGGGAATTAGATGATTTGAAATATTTAATTCTACCTAAAGAAGTAACAAGAGAGGATTGTTATGCTTTTTTAATGAAATTTTATAGTTTATATAATTGGGAAATGGAAGAATCAAAAGGTCATGGAGCTTTAGCCAAGAATAAGAATAAGCTAAAGTATTATGCGGTACTTATGAAAGATTGGATGACTTCAGTTCCTCTAAATAAAATAATATGGAATATTATAAACTATTATAAAAAAAGAGGTGAATATTGGGATGTAGGTGGTTCGATAAAGTTTACAGGAAAAGAAAAATGGGTAATAAACCTTATTATAAATGAGCTAATGCGTGATATCGAAACAAATATTAGATTTAAGGTAAAGAACTATTTTACAAATTATTATTTGATTTTGTGTGAAAAATTTGGTAAAGAAAATGCTGGAGCTAATTGGGGCGATTATTTAGAATATGGTACTACCGATCTGAAAGTTATAGAACTTCAAAATATAGGTTTACCAAGATACTTAGCAACATATATTTTGGAAAATCATATGGATTGCTTAGAATTTCAAAATGAGGTTTTGACTAATATTTTGGTAGATAAGATCATAGATGAATTTGATGTATCCAAGCCTGAGTATATTGAATTTATTGAAGCTTTAGGACTAAATTAGGCAAATGTAGAAAGATTACTTACCATTATTGTTTTCATAATTTTCTATATTAGTACTTAAATAATAGACGAATATAAAATTTATTATTTTGAATTATGAAATCAAACTTATACTTGCTAATATCTCATTCACATATAATTAGAACATACTATTTAAGAAACTTTGCTTTTCAATACCCAAAATCTATTGAATTTTTTTAAAAAAAGTCCGCAGGACTTACATATAAAACCTCTCTTTAGAGAGGGCAAGCTTCCTAGTTGTTCCCACAACTAGCTTGTAAAAGTGGGGGAATCCCCACACCCCTTAACGCCGTATCATGCTAGTGCAGATACGGTCTTTATTTTTTCAGTAAAGGAAGTGATCAATATAAAAAAAGACACAGAATTCAAATTCAGAATTGCCAGTAGTGATTTAGAAAAAATAAAATTAAAGGCTAAAAAAGCCAACATGTCAGTAAGTGCATATATTATCTCATCTGCACTAGATAAAGATATAATAGTCATTGATGAAATAAAAGAATTCACAAGACAATTATTGAAAGTAGGAAATAACCTTAATCAATTAACCCTTCTATACCATCAAGGAAGAATAAGCAATCCCAATCTATCAGCCATCCATAATCTATTACAAGATATTTATAAATTCCTTATAATCATTAGAAAAAACAAAAAAAGCAGGTGATACTATAGCTATAATAGACTTTGTGAAAGGAAAAAACAGCACCTATTCAGCTATGAAAAGAGCCATCACATATATCTTACATCTCCAAAAAACTCAGTATCATCTAACCGCAGGGCTAAACTGTAATACCGCTACTGCCTATGAAGAATTTGTACTCACCAAGCAAAACTATAAAAAAGAAAATGGCAGACAGTATATTCATTTTATCCAATCCTTTTCTCCCCTAGACAAAGCAAGTCCAGAGACTATAAAAGAAATAGCAGATAAGCTATTACAGCATAAAATGTTCAAAGGATTTCAAGTAGTATATGCAGTTCATACCGATAAGCCACACCTACATACCCACTTTATTGTAAACACTGTCAATGCAGACACAGGACTCAAATGGCAGCTATCAAAGGAGCAGCTTCAGGAATTAAAGGATTGTTCCGATGAGCTTTGTCGTCAGTACGGTCTAATTGTTGTAAAAGGCAAAGAAGGTAACTATAAAAATCGTGGTGAGTATAGAAGTAAAAAGAAGGGAGCGTCTTGGAAATATGAATTATATCTAGCGGTAAAGGAATGCATGAGAAATTCATCAAGCAGGGAAGAATTCATTACTAGCATGGAAAAGCTGGGCTATAAGGTAGGCTGGGAAGATAATAGAAAATACATAACCTTTATAACTCCTGACGGCAAGAAATGCAGGAATAGAAAGCTCTATCCACCTGAAAAATTTACAAAAGAAAACCTATTAAAAACCTTTGAATTAAATAAAAAGTACCAGGATAAGAGGCTCCTTCATAATCGAATGGAGCTTTTAATTTCGTCAATTTATATGCTGTCAAAATCAACTAGCACCAATCAAAGCAACTATCCCTTAACCTTTCTTAAGAATAGAGATCTGAAAGGAGATGCACTAAAGGAAAGAATAGCAGAGCTTAAAAAAGGAAGGGGGCTTAATTGGGATAAGAAAATAGACCATGAAAGATAATCAGAGAGGAGAGAATATTTTGCATGGAATCGCATTCAAAAATCATAAATGTAAATGCTTTAGCTGTCCGTTCCTTCTAACCTATTATAGAGATGGTAAAGATAGCTTCGGAAATGATAAAACAAAAATTCACTGTATGATAAACAAATGTATATATGATAGAGCTAAAAATACCAAGAGGTAAAATAATGATGTATAAGCGAAGAAGCTGTTTTATTGTCAGCACCTGTATACAGAGATATAAATTTAAAATTTTAAAATCAAAATAAAGAAAGGATTGAATTAATATGAAAAAATCTAAGATAGTAATAGTAATAACGCTGCTTATTGTATTTTCAACTAATGTATATGCAAAGAATACTACTTTTTCTGATATTAAAGAACATTGGGCAGAAAAGGAGATAATAGATCTTGTAAATCAAGATATTATAAGTGGTTATCCCGATGGCACTTTCAAACCCGATGACAATATATCTAGGAGTGAATTTAGCACATTGATGTATAGAATACTAGGTCTTAAAGAAGAAATATCTAAAGAAAAAACTGTAGTTTTTAAGGAAATAGAAGGCTTATGGTCAGAAAAATTTATTGAGGCATTAGTAGAAAAAGAAGTAATTATTCCTGATGAGTACGTAAATGGATATTTAGCTGATGAAGAAATAACTAGGGCTGAAATAGCTAAAATGATTATAAGAGCAATAGATAAAGACAAAAAGACTAGAAAAATGGCTGCTAATATTAAGTTTGATGATGATGAAAATATAAAAAAAGAAGATAAAGGATACATATATCTAGCAGAATATTATGGAATAATATCAGGCTACCCAGATAATACATTTAGACCTAATGGACTGGCTACTAGAGCCGAAGCAGTTAAAATGTTAATTAATCAGCAAAAAGTCATGAATAAGGAAATTGATATAGAAAATAAAACCCACAGAAGGAAGCATTATCCTGCTTCAAAGGTTCAATTTTCTTTGCCACAGTATACACATACCGATAAGGAAATTGAAATAGAAGCTGCCACAGAAAATGTAAAAGAGCTTATTTGGAAGCTAGAGAAACAAAATGAAGACGATGAAATGGTAGAAGTAGAGCTTGAAGCTCCACTAAGTACAACTGGTGGAGCTATAAATTTTTCAGACAAAGGAATATATAAGCTTACAGCACAAGCTACTAATTATGGAAACAAAGAATTTGAATTCAGTAAATTAATTAAAGTATATCCTATCCCAAAAGCAACGTTTGATCTAGGAGCATATGCACATACCGATAGCAAAATAGAGGTTATTACAAATGCTGAAGAATTGGGTGAGCTTGATATTGTATGGAGCTTAGAAAAGGAAGATCAAGTCACAGCTTTAGTAGAAGATTTATCTAATGATGGTGGAGTAATTACCCTTAAAGAAAAAGGAAATTACACCTTGAAAGCATTAATTACCGATGAGGCTGGAAGAGTTTTTGAATATGAGGATAGTATTAAAATTTATCCAATAATCAAAGCAAGCTTTGACTTACCTCAGACTGGACATACAGATAGTAAGATAGATGTAATTACAGATTTAAATGAGATAGGGTCAAATAATATTGTATGGACTTTACAGAAGGACGGTGAATCAGTAGATATATCAATATACATTGAAGGAAGTCTTGATAATAACGGTGGATCAATAAGATTCAGGGATAAAGGGAAATATAGCTTAAAAGCAACAGCAAAAGATGGGACTGGTAGAGCGTTTGTATTTAAAGATACTATAGAAATTTATCCAATACCAAAGATAAATATAAGCCTTTCCGATAGTCTCCATATTGGGAGTGAATTTAATTTAATTACAAGTCCAACAGATATTGGAGCTTTAAAGGTTGCTTGGAGCTTATCAAAGGATGGTCAGACTGTAGATATATCAAAGTATTTAACTGGGGACATTACTAATAATGGTGGAGCTATTAGCTTTAACCAGGCTGGCGATTATACACTTACAGGAACAATAACCGATAGTACAAATAGAGTGTTTACCTATTCAAACAGTGTAAGTGTAACTAACAATCCGCCATCAATCCCAAGTATCACAGCAGATGTTACAAGAGAAATTTCAGATGGAAGGTTTAAAGTAAATCTTAATATAGATTCTACAGATCCCGATGGTGATACAGTAATCTATGAGTATGTCGGTAAGACAACTGATAATTATTACCCAGCTGGAAGCAATACAGTAAAAGTGAGAGCTAAGGATAGCTATGGTCTTTATTCAGAGTGGGCTATTGTTAATTTTGATGTGGAAAATAATCCACCAACAACACCAGTCATTACTAGAACACCAGATGGCAATAGTGTTCCTCCTAATACCAGCATTACAATTACAGCAAGCTCAAATGACTCAGATGGTGATGATATTACTTATGTTTGGGAAGGTAGAGTAGCTGAAACAGGTAAGTATCCCCTTGGTAAAAATGTAGTAAAAGTAAAGGCAGTGGATGAAGCAGGAGCAGAATCACCACAATCAGCTATTGTATTCTTTGTGGCAGATTCACAAAATGGTGGTGGAATGACATTAACAGGACCTGATTCAACAATAATAGAACAGGGAATAGAAGGAGCAAGTATAGTAGAGTACACCTTTACTGTACCACCAGTTTCAGGACACAACGGTAGTGACCACGGAAGAATCAAAGGCTACAATCCGATCACCGATTCTTGGGAGCAGATAGACATTGAATATACTAATAACGGTATAACAATGACAGGATCATTAGACAAAGGAAAATATACAAAGCTAGAATTTTATTACTATACAAACCATAGGTGTATGTATAACAAATCCAATATTACATATAGTGTAGAATACTATTTTGAGTAAAATGAAGGGAGAGATTAATTGAAGAAAAAAGAAAAACTATATATATCATCCCTAATATTTATCCTTGGACTGATAGCTAACCTATTCTTTTCAACCAATGTTCATTATTTGTTATTAAGAAAAATGAAAACCCTACAGATATTAAGTTTAATAGAATGTATAAAAAGCCTAGCAGCAGATAAAACCCATCTGCTGCTTTTTCTATGCTTTCAAGGATTTATACTTCTAATGTCAGTTTTCTACTATATTGCTAATAACAAGCCCTATCAAAGTGAGCTGGTAGAAATAACTCCTGACATTAAAACCCCTGTACCAGCAGGACAAAACCAATTTGGCTCTGCAAGATGGCTGAATGATAAGGATAGTAGCTTTGAAAGCTTTGTATTAGATACAAGAGATAACAATATTAAAGACCTTATGTCAAAGGGCTATGATGATATGAATGATGAGGGGGATGACAAAAATGAGCAGAAAGAAATCAAGGAAAAGTATTTTGAAGAAAGCTTTAAGGAAACAAATCTACAAGCAGCGGAAGCCAAAGAGAATCCCTTATGTGAAAAAACATATATATCACAGGGGGGTATAGTCTTAGGGCATCATAAGGACAAAAACAAGGAAAAAATCTACTACATAGGTGATGACGTTCACAGCCTTTGCATAGGAGCAACAAGAAGTGGTAAAACCCGAACAGTAGTGCTTCAAACAATAGGAACTCTAGCCCTAGCAGGAGAAAGCATGGTGATTTCAGATCCTAAGGGAGAATTAAATCAGTATACAGCTCCATACCTAGAAAGAATGGGATATAAGGTCATAACAATAGACTTTAAAAACCCATTTAAAAGCACAAGATATAACTTTCTACAGCCGATTATTGATGCAGTTGATGAAGGAAATATTCCTAAAGCCATAGATAAAACTTGGGATTTAACATCACAGCTTGTAGGGGAAGCCAAGGGGGAAAGAATTTGGACCGATGGGGAAGCCAGCATCATAGCAAGCTCAATAATGTCAGTAGTCTATGATAACAAAGATAGATTGAATAAAAAGTATCAGAATATGACTAATGTATTTTATTTCATTTCAGAAATGTGCAAAACCATCAATGGAAAAATGCCAATAGTAGAATATGTCAAAACCCTAAAGCAGTCACATCCTGCCAGAGGACTATTATCCATATCTGAGGTAGCTCCAGATAAGACAAGAGGAAGCTTTTATACTGCTGCTTTAACAACCCTTAGACTATTCACAAATCCATTCATTAATTCCATGACAAACATTAGCGACTATGATCCAAATAAGCTGGGAGAAGAAAAAACAGCATTATTCATAGTACTACCCGATGAAAAAACAACCTATTACAGTCTAGCAAGCTTATTAGTATCACAGCACTATGAATTATTAGTAAATGAAGCTGATAAGCGAGGTGGAAGGCTCAAAAGAAGAGTAAACTTTATCCTAGATGAGTATGGAAACTTTGCTAAAATAGCTGATTTTGGAGCAAAGCTTACAGTAGGAGGAGGTAGAGGAATACGCTTTAACTTATTTGTACAATCCTTTGCACAGATTGATGAAAAGTATGGTAAGGAAATCTCCAAAACCATCAAAAGCAACTGTGAAAACTGGATTTATCTCCAGGCAGATGATCTTGAAACCCTAGAAGAAATATCAAAAAAACTGGGGAATTACACAGTAAGCACCTATACCCTAAGTGCTTCCCACGGTAAATACTCAGCACCATCAAGCTCCCATAGTCTAAACCTTACAAGCAGAGCCTTACTTACACCAGATGAAGTAAGGCTTATTTCAAGACCATATTCCTTAGTTATATCTAGGAGCAATCCAGCTATGATGTATAGTCCAGATTTATCAAGATGGAGCTTTAATATCATATTTGGACTAGGAGATAAAGAGCATAATAGAGCAGTTAGAGAGCTTAGAGAAAAAAGACGGAGACGGAGAATTGAAAAAACTAATGATATGGATCTATGGAATGTTTGGGTCTACTTTAAAGCTCTATGTGAACAACCAAAAGTATCACTAAAGGATATGAGGAGGGAGACTACAAAACAAAAATGAATAGGAAGGAGGACTAGCTATTGATAATTTCGCAATTTGAAAAAGCGTTAAAGGGACTGAAAGCATTAATAATTTCAGCAGGTATTGTAATTGCATATACAATCCCCGTCTATGCTGCCCCAAAGGTAAAAGACAGTAAGCTGGTCAAAGGAACAGAAAAGCTTATAAATGATGTAACAGTATGGCTCATGGTATTGGCTCCAATAGTTGCAGGATTACTAATAATATACTTTTGCATAAGAAGAAGTGCAGCAGATGAAATGGACGTAAAAAAATGGAATAATCGTATAACAACAGCCATTGTATCTTGTATTGGAGCTGTCCTTGGGTCAGCAATTTTAAACCTAATTATTGGTTATTATCAATAAAAATAAATTATAAAACCAGGAGGAATTTATAATGAGAAATTTTATAGTAAGAACACAAATTAAAGGAATGAACATGTTAAGTAAAACAAAAAAGATACTAAAATCCAATAAGGGAGAAGGATTTATAGATACAGCCTTAAAAATCTTAATAAGTGTGGTAGTAGGAGGATTAATCCTTTCAGGATTATATATGCTTTTCAAAGATACAATACTGCCAACTTTAACTGAAAAGATAACAGAGATGTTTAATTTTAACGGTCAATGAAAAAAGAAGGGCTTGCAAAATATAATTGCAAGCCTAATACTTATTTGATGGTGGATATGGTTGTTTTTTATCAGTTAGCCCTAAAATGTAATCAGTACTTGTATTATAAAACTTTGCTAATTCAATTAAAATCTCAATAGGTATTTTTCTATGTCCAAGTTCATAATTACCATATGTTCTTTCTGGAATTTTTAGTGCTTTAGCCACATGTTTTTGTAATAAGTCGTTATCTTCTCTTAAATCTTTTAGTCTTTCAATCAACATAATACTCACCTCAAAATTATTATATATCGTTCAAAATGAGATATTGACAAATCTCCCAAAATGAGAGATAATAATTTTATAGTATTATATATTAAGACTTTTTATGACTGACTAAGGAAGAAAATAAATAAAGGTAAAAAATATAGAAATTATTGAGCGGTATATGATGAAAAAGAGGTTAAAAGAAGATTAGAAAATTTTAATTAAGGGTGGGAATATGGAAATAAAATATGAGATGTTTGTAAGGGATTTAATAACAGAATTATTAGAATATAATTTTCAGAAAGTGAAAGAATCTGATGAGGATATGGAAATGCTGCAAAAAAGAATACTTGAATTAAGCTGTAAAGTAGATAAGATAATATCAGCTCTAGACGAAGAAGAGAAAAAACTTATAGAGGAATATTTACATGAGAAGAATGTGTTAGCAGTTGAACGTAATTATATAAGCTATATACAGGGATTTGGAGATTGTATCCGAGTATTAAAGACAACAAAAATAATTTAGATAATGAATATTACCTATTGATTAGCAATTTAGTCAATAGGTTTTTTTATGTCAAAAACAAAGGAGGCGATGGATTGGAAGTTCTTTTAGTTCTCCTTATAGTGGCAATATTAAATGGGTGTTTAACGTATGCAAACTCAGTATTAGAGGGGTTAAGTCCAATAGCTTTATATGCTGAAACATATATGGGAACCCTTCTAAAAACAAATGGATTTACCAAGGTATTTGATATATTTTTTAGCTTTGGAATATCCTTGATAGTTTTAAAATTTTTAAAGAAGGGATTTGATATTTACATACTATGGACAGATGGAGATGCAGAAATTGACCCATTAATACTTTTAACAGGATTTTTTAAAGCACTAGCCATAGCAGTATCATTTCCCACACTATATGGTTGGATGGCTACAATAATAGAGGATATGACAAATAAAATATTGACAGCTATAGGATTAGGAATGAATGAAGATTTTACATCTATAATATCTGGTATATCAACAGCAGGGCTATTTACAGCAATAGTATCGCTAATATTCTTTATCTGTTTTTTTCTATTATACATACAGTTTTTAATAAGAGGTATGGAAATATTCATACTTAGAGTAGGCTTACCCCTTGCTTGCAGTGGCTTAATAGACTCAGACGGAGGAGTATTTAGAACCTATATACAAAAATTTTTCCAGTCAACACTAGCTGTACTTATTCAAATAGTCCTTGCAAAGCTTGGTGTAGGACTAATGTTAAATTTACATGTGTTTTGGGGAATAGCTGCCTTAATGCTAGCAATAAAGACACCGAGATTTCTACAAGAGTTCATTATAGTATCAGGTGGCACAGGTAATCCAATGGGAACTGCATATTCAGGAATAAGGCTAGTACAAATAGCAAAGAGAGCATTTAAAAAGTAGTGGGAGGTATTGATGGATTTATTAAAGGAAATGGCCGATGCCTTTATAGTATTAATCAGAGTAGGTGCATCATTTAGAGTGGTGTTCTGTCTTATTAAAATTGGAGGAAATGAACAAGAATCAGAGGGATACAAGAAAAAAGCTAGGAATATAGTAGTGTTTTACATTATTGCTGAGAGTGTGTGGCAGATAAAGGATATAGTGGTCGGGTATTATATGTAATATTTATTATACTCCCAAGTATTATTAGCTCTATGGGTGGTGTGACAGTAATTAGTAGTTGTTTTTAAGGAGGCGATATATTGAAGCAAAATCAATCCTTATACATACCCCTTGGTCTTAAAACAAGAACAGAATTATTTGAAGGCTTTGGAAAAGAAGAACTTATTAAGTCAGCTATAGTTACACTTATAGCTGGAGGAATAGACACAATCATATATATATTAACGAAGAACACTACCTTTTCAGTAGTGTTTATTTTATGCTCAATTTCAGCAGCAGTAATGATGTTCACAAAAGATATTACAAATATTTCAGCCTATGATCAGATGAAGTTTATGATTAGATTTGCAAAAAGTCAAAAGGTGTACAAGTACAAATATCTTGATGAATGGGATTTTAAAAGACTATCTAATTATTAGGCATAGATATTGTGTAAGAATTCACATGAAGTACATTTTTAGGTAGGTGAGTAACATGGAGAAATATATAATTTTTGCTGCTGCAGTCAGTATTCTGATAGATATAATTCTGATGAAATATTTACACTTAGATAAGTACCCATATACAGTAATCATAAATATTCTTGCAATGCTTATTTTAACAAAAACCTTTGATAATTCAATAATGATATTCAAAGGTTTCTTATTTTCAATGATATTAATATTTACAGCATATGTAGACTTTAAAACTAAGATAATTCCTAACATGGTTCACATTTTAATAATACTAGTAAGCTTAATCAATATAAATTTATATCAATCATTAGCAGGAGCCATAATAGTCCCTTTCCCATTTTTAATAGCAGCATTATTAAAGGAAGGAGGCATAGGTGGTGGAGATATAAAATTAATGACTGGAATAGGATTTTTATTAGGAATTAAAAATGGATTAATAGCTGCAATCATAGGGCTTACCACCGCTGTAATTATTAATGGAGTATATTACAAGCTCAAAGAAAAGGATAGAAATATATCCTTTCCATTAGTGCCTTATCTAGGGACTGGAGGTTTTTTATCCTTTTTATTACATTGAAGTCAATGAACTTTAAGTAGTTACTTGATTCAGTATTATTTTTAGTTCGACAAAACTAGTCAAAGGAATTTAATGATATTTACATAAGTATTATAGTTGGATGTAATTAACAAATAATGAAACAGTAAATTTAAATAACTTTATATGTAATAATTGTGTCTAAAATGAGAAGTTAAAGGATTATAAAGTGAATGTGAGGGGTAGTCATGGAAGTTGCATTATCAGTTGATTTATTGAAAGAAATAGTACGGCATAAATATGATTATGACGAAAAACGCATAGTTGGGATCATGTTGGCGCGATATGATATTAGTCTAATTAAAAATATAATATCCGATTGTTATCAATATTGGCACTTGAACACTGGTAAAGTCTTGGATATTTATTGGGCAGGATATGGAGCATACCTTTGTCCTGATGAACAAACTTCAACGAAAACGATTTTAGAATTTCCAGGGAACAATAACAGAGTTTACTTTGATTTAGATGCTTTTATTACCATAAAAAATGAGCTTAATCAAGTTAGTGATAAAAAATATAAAGATCATATAGAGTTAATTCTAGCAAATTATTACGATGGGTACATACATTTTAATGAAACATTCAAAATTGATTTAGAAAAAAATTTTGATGAAAATTATGTAACAATTAGACAACTAGTTGAATTGTTAACCAATAAATGTAAATCAAAACATGATGTTGTTTCATTGATTAGGGAATTGAAAAAGATAGAATTCTTCAACATTATAAAAGGCTTTACGACTAGTGATGTAATTAATAAGGCATTGGCAATAGCAGGTATAGTTATTTAGATGTCCATTATTCATATAACCATTAGACTAATTAATAGAAGTTAATATGGAGGTAAAAAATGAAATGATAAAGTTTACGATAAGAGACGGCAATCTTTTCATTGATAAAAACCTATTAGAGTTCAAAGATATAGTTTTTTTAGAAGAACTTGGATATGGTGCAAATGCACACGTGTTTTTAATATATAATAAAGTTTTAGAACGTAAGGAAGCTTTGAAAATCTGGACGCCTAGAATTGGTAAAAATGTAGTGGATAAAAAAAGATTTCTAAGTGAAGTACGAAAAAATTCAAAATTCTTCCATGAAAATATTGCTACTATTTATGAGGCAAATACTATTGAAGAGCATTATTATTGCAGAATGCAATATGTTAGGGGGATTACATTAAAGAGCTATTTAGATGATGAGAGAGACTTTGTTATTAGATATATATATTTAGAAAAAATTCTTCGCATTTTAAGTGACGTTTACGATGCGGGTTATTTTCATGGTGATATACACGAAAAAAACATAATGATAAACACACAGATGGATGAAGTATTTTTAATTGATTTCGGAACAAGTGTTTTTTCTGGAGTTGAACAATCTCATAAAAGAGATGCAAATCTATTATATAAGTTATGTTATAAACTTGTGCCTGAATTAGAAAAGATTTGTTTTATTAAATCATCAATTGTTGAAAGGGGATCTCAAGTTATAAAAGATGTTATGTTACATGTTTTGCCAGTTCTATGGTCGTTAGAGACTTTAAATATCAAAGATGCTGATTCTTATACTTTAATCGAGCAACTTATTTTACCACTTGAAATTATTATATGTGAGTACAATTTTATTGATATTAATTATATAAGTGATTTTTTAAAGAGTATAAATTTGAATAGTAATATAATTAAAGAAATAAAAATGTTCCATACTGATATAAATCTTGTTTCAAAGCTGTAGTAACAAAATATAAATCATTATATTAAAAGAAGGGTAAATATGAAGATGATAAACACTAATAGAAATAAGTTGACAGAATATATTTATTCACTTTACGATAATGGATTCATGCAAGATTATTCTAAAAATCACTTTCTAATTAGAGCAATGAAAGGTGAAGTTGATATTATTAAAGAATATGAGCACTTATTAAGTAGATCATTCATTAATAATTGTACACCTGACTTCTCTTCGACTTTTTTAATGAATTTTTCAAATAAGTTACGTAGATGTGCTGGTGTTTTTTCAGAAGAAAAAATAATTGATTTTGTAAAAAATCAATTATCAGCAGGTAAAAAGAATTATCGGGAACCGACTTTTTTTGAAGCTCTATCAGAAATTAACGTACTTTTCTATTTTTGCAATTTTATTGGTAAAATTAAAGAATCCTACTATGAGCCTAAACAAGGTATAAATGGAGGAAACCCTGAAGCAAGGTTTATATTTCAAAATGATGTTATCATGGATATTGAGGTTAAAAAGGCTAATTTTAGCAACAGTATAGATCCTCTTGAAGGAGAGAATGGCGCAATTAAACCCAATATTGCACTCAATCAATCAACCAAAAATGAATTGAAACAATTTTGTTTGGAAAATAAATTACAGTTGGTTTTTCCTAGAGTCAGTAAGCTTGGGGGATTCATAAAAAGTGCGTCAAGTAAATTTCAAATACCAACTACTAACAAGCATTTTAATTTACTTTTTATTAATTGGACATATACAGATTTTCCAGAATGTGGTGTTAATGAACCAATGAGCATTTTCATTAACACTGAAAATGGATTGTTTAATAATAATAATGCATTAAAGTTAATTAAACATAGAGATGGAACTGATATTTTCAATCGAAACGACCTCGATAAAATTTCAGCAGTTATATTGTATCGAGATACTTTAGAAACATTGCTTTCAGGAGATTTCCGTTTTCACTTTAAGGAGCAAACATTTAGATTTGCTATTAATCGAATCAATAACGAAAAATTGGATTTTAAGATGTTATCTGATCTTCTTGGTATGAATCCTTGTAATGACAACATATTTAACATATGGTATCCTTTAGACTATAAGTTTAAATCAAAACAATCAGAAAGACTACTTAATGAAATTCAGACGATACTATTAAAAGAATCCTATCTTCTTTCGAGTTTTAATAATCAGTATAATTAACAATATTTACTTCCTATTATCCATATCATGAATATTAAGAAACAGTATCTGTATAAACTACTGTTTTTTAATATGTATAATCATAATAAGATGATGAAAGCAGTTAGAATATGGTGAAATATAACTATGATGGATAGAAATATTTTGTCCTCATATTTATAGAATAGGAATAGTGCTTGGCAATAAATTGAAATTTGAAGTTTCTAAAAATAGAAAGAAATTTATAAAGAGTAAATTAAATAGTATTAATAATTATGGTTTCTATGCTGCATGCAGTACAAATTTAAATTCATTAAAAAGAGTATGGGCAGATAATTCTGATGAATATATAGAAAGTGATATTGAAATAGAAGAATGGCACAAACTATGGGAGAAAAATTTAGCTTTTACTGCATCTAAATTAACTGATAAAGCTTTAGGGGATGATTAATTATATTGCCTAACACAGTAGTTTCTGATACGATTATTTATCAAAAAAAGAAGATTCAAAATTGTGTTGGGAACTGTTTAAACGTTGAACTGAACATTATCCATATAATTTCAAATTGAAGCTATAAGAATTCTCAAAGTATATTATATTAAAACTTTAGTTTGTATAGGTAGATTAATAAAAATAAATCTTAGAAGTACATCTACATGGTATAATATGGATACATCTTTAACATGTATTACTTTTTTATGGATTGGTTTCTCAATATGGTTGAAATGGTAAGTTTGAAAATCAGATATTTACTAAAGAAATATATAAGAGGGGCTAAATATGGATAAGAAAAAAGAGTACTCAGAGCAGTGGGATAAGAGTTCAGCATTTTTTTATAATAACAATGACTATAATTGGATGTGTGGTTTAATTAAATCATATAATACTGTATTGGAAATAGGCTGTGGAACTGGTTATAGCACTTTAGCATTAATTAAAAATGGTCATAAAGTTATTGCTATAGAAAAGAATGAATACTGTATGGGAAAAGCTAAAAATTTAATATTAAGTAATGGATATAAGATTGGGGATTTAGGAGATGATATTGGCAAATGTGATGTTATATTTATTTTAATGGATGTTTGTGACAATAATTCAAATTTTATTATTGAAGCTATACCATTTGATATTGTTATATGTTGGAATATAGGAACTTATTGGTCCACAACAATGATTCAAAATTATGTTCCTAAATTGATGCAATATGGATTAACTTTAGAACAGATTAAAGAAGCTCCAGAGTCTTCATACTCAGAATATATTATTTGGCTATGTGGCAGATATGGTAAAACCTATAATGTTCCTGTTCAAGTGGTTGATAGAACTATAGATATAGATTATTTGAATGATTATATTGCCATCAAGACTGAATTTAATTATTCATCTATAGAGTTTAATTCAACGAGAACTTTTGCTAAATCAAAAAGTGGTAGAGTATTATCTTACAATAATAAAAAAATTGAAAATGATTATGTAGAACTATATCTTCTGTCAGTAATATTTAAACCTTAGAATTTATTTAGTGGTAAATTTAAACATAAAATAATACCACAGTTCTTCAACGCAAATTTTTGACATGGATTTTGCTGGACAAGGGATTTTGTGTTGGTGAGCAAAAATGGTGCGAACGCTGAGGCACAACTTGCCTCAGGACTTGTGGCAACGTTATCAGAAATTTTAAATTAGTAGAATGAGGGATATATAATGTGTAATAAAATAAAGATGACAAGACTAGGTTTAGAATACAAAGATTGTAATAACAAAATGAATCTTGGTAAAATATGGTTTTTCGTTATACCTTTAATCTTTATTATAGTGGTATTATTCTGTATGCATGTTGAAACATACTGGCGCTCTGTATATATGAATTTATGTCATTTTGAAGCTACTGTAGGTACTAGTATTAGTTCCATTGCATCATTTTGGGGTGGAGCTTTAGGTGGTATAATTTCAGGGTTCTTGTCTATTATAGGAATTATGCTTACAATTAGTTACTATCGTAAATCAGATGTTGAGAATAAAATGATTGAAAATAAGCCTTTTCTTAATTTGAATATTACTGAAAATACAGACAATATAGATAAATTATGCGATTTAGGTAAGGGTGATAAAAAAGTACCTGTATTAATTCAAATTGAGAATATAGGAAAGAATTTTGCTAGAACTCTAACATATAATAATGGAACTAATTTTGGTGGACAAGCATTTAATTATATCATTAAAGCAAATATGAAACTTGATAAAACTTATTTAATTAACGTTAGTTTTGACAAAAGTAGAGAGCAGATATTGTATTTAAGTTTTTTTGATTGCTTTATGAATGAGTATATACAAGGTTTTATTTTTAGATGTAATGATGATAATGAAGTTGTAAATATTGAAGCTGGTTTTCCAAAGAAAATCGGTACAGCTTTTAAGTAATATTATAGCTAAGAGCATCTGATAATACATCAGTTCCTAACACAAACTTGTAACAACAATTTTGTTGTATACGGGGTAGAGTTTTCGTGGTCAAAATTGACGCTAAGTCCTATGGGATGCTTGCGTAGGTACTATGAAAATGTTACAACACTAAAACAGACTTTAGCCATGTTATAGATTCTATTTGTTCCAATCATTTTTAAATTCAAGATAAAACATAACTGAAAATAATAAAAAGAACTAATATTAAAAGATTTACACTTTCCCTCCATAATTAGATTATTATAAGCAATTATAAATATTTGACCATAAATTTTATTCCCAACTTAATTCTGATACATATTAGCAAGCTTCATCTTTACACCAATGCAATTTAATCCAGTAGAATCTAAAATGAAAAATTAGCTTTCAATCAATGATTGAGAGCTTTTTTAATACATAAAAGGAGGAATTAGACTATGAATTTCTTAAAAAATAAAACAATATTAGGGCTTATATGTATACTACTATCCCTAATCATATGCTTCGGAGTAACACCCCTTTTCAATGAAGCAGTAGGAGCAAAGACAGAAATAATAAGAGTATCTAAGAACATAAAAGCAGGAGAAGTCATAACAAATAGTAAAGTACAAACTGTAACCATTGGAGGCTATAACCTACCAGATAACGTATTAAAGGATAAATCAAATATTGTAGGTAAATATGCAACAGCAGATTTAATGAAAGGCGATTATATATTAAGCTCTAAAGTATCTGATGATCCATTAACAGAAAATGAGTATCTATATAACTTTGACGGAAGTAAAAGAGCTATATCAGTAACCATAAAAAGCTTTGCAGCAGGACTATCTGGGAAAATAGAAAAGGGTGATATTGTCTCGATTATTGCTTCCGATTATGGAGAATTCAGAGAAACAATAATATTTCCTGAGCTTCAATATGTAGAGGTGCTAGCAGTTACAACTAAAAAAGGTACAGACAGAATCTATGAAGGCTCAAGCAGTGAAGAAGATCAGGAGCTGCCTTCAACCATAACCCTCATAGTTAATGAAAGGCAATCAAAGCTATTAGCTGAACTAGAACAGAATAGCAAAATCCACACAGCCCTAGTTTACAGAGGAAAAAGAGAAAATGCAGAAAGGTTTTTGAAAGAGCAGGAAGAACTAATTTTAAAATTAGAAGGGAATATATCAAATCCAGAGGTAACTACTTCTAATGACGATGGACTTACAGAGGCAAAGCAGGGGGTGACAGCCAATGACCAATAATCAAATAATTGCAGTATGGGGAAGTGCTAATAGCGGCAAAACCATAACAACAATGAAGCTAGCTAAAGAGCTGTCGAAGAGAAAGAAGAATGTCATTGTTGTGATGTGTGATTTAAGCTCTCCAGCATTAATGACGGTATTACCTAATCAAGGTATAGGAGATAAGACACTAGGAAATATATTATCAGCTCCCCAAATAACCCAGGAAACCATATTATCACAGTGCATAACACTAAAGAAAAATGAATACCTCACCTTTATAGGATATAAGCAGGGAGACAATATATTCTCCTATGCCGAGTACGATAGGGAAAGAGCAGTTGATTTTCTCATCCTATTAAGACACCTAGCAGACTATATAATAGTAGATTGTACTAGTAATATAGAAACTAACATACTTTCAGCCACAGCATTAGAAATGGCAGATGTAGTGTTAAGACATATTACATGTGACCTAAAAAGCATATCCTTCTATGAATCCCATCTACCATTAATTTCCCACAGAAGATTTAAAGCCAATGACCATATCAAAATATTATCCAATATTAAAGATTATGAAGCCAAATCACCAGTTATTCAGAGATTTCGTGGAGTAAAATATCACCTTCCCCATAGACAAGAAATAGAAGAACAATTTCTATCAGGCATCCTATTAGAGTCATTGGTATCTAAAAAAAGCAAGCAGTATAACGATACAATTTCCAAGATAGTAGAAGCTATTATATCTACAGATTCAGAAGCTACAAGCCTAAATAATGAAAAGAAATCTTCAGAGATATTACAATCGATAAAAGATAGCATTATTTCATTCATAGATAAATTCAAATCAACAATGGATAAAGAAAAAGTATCGATGGATAGAAAAGCTAATAAATTATCTTTCAAGGATAAGCTTTTTAAAATACTAAAGAAAGAAAATGGAGGGATTCAATGAGTAGAAAAGCTATGTTTTTCCAAAGCAAGGATACCTTAAGCAGCTTCACAGAAATATTAAGGTCAGTACAAGAATATATCTCCAATAAATATGCAGTACTAATTTCAGACAATCCAAATGAGCAGAAAAAACAGATCAAGGCATATATAGCCAAGTTCATTAGAGATTATGGATATAGTATAGAAGGAATGACAGAGCAAGAACTAGTTAACAAGCTTTACTGCGAAATGGCAGAATTCTCATTTCTAACAAAATACCTTTTTGCCAATGACATAGAAGAAATAAATATTAATTCCTACAAGGATATTAAAATAACCTATTCAGATGGGAGAATAATTCCCACAAAAGAAAAATTCAATTCTCCAGGTCATGCCATAGATGTCATAAGAAGACTGCTGCATCAATCAGGAATGATTCTGGATAATTCTCAACCCGTAGTGCGAGGTCATTTATCCAACAAAATAAGAATAACAGTCTTTGGAAATGGAGTAATAGATCCAGATAAGGGCATAGCGGTATCCATTCGTATAGTAAATCCCAGAGAATTAAAAAAGGAAGACTTCATAAAAAACAAAACAGCCACAGAGGAAATGCTAGATTTTCTAAGTATATGCTTAAGATATGGTGTAAGTAACTGTATCACTGGAGCAACAAGTAGTGGTAAAACAACACTAATGAGCTGGATACTATCAACAGTTCCCAAGGATAAAAGGATAATAACAATAGAAAATGGCACCCGTGAATTTGATTTGGTGAAGGAGGATGAAGAAGGTAATGTAATTAATAACGTCATCCATACAGTAACAAGATATTCAGAGGATGAAAAACAGAACATAGACCAAGAAAAGCTATTAGAGTTTGCACTAACAGCTAATCCAGATGTTATAAGCGTAGCAGAAATGAAATCAGCAGAGGCCTTTGCAGCTCAAGAAGCTGCAAGAACTGGACATGCCCTTACTACAACAACTCATGCAAACTCCTGCGAAGCAACTTATGGAAGAATGGTTACCCTGTGCAAAATGCGTTATGATATAAATGATAATACACTTTATCAGCTAGTAACAGAAGCCTTTCCCATTGTTGTATTTGCAAAAAAATTAGAGGACAATACAAGAAAAATAATGGAAATAACAGAGTGTGTGATTCATCCAAAGGGTAAAAGGGAAGTCCGTACCCTATACCGTTACAAAGTCAAAGAAAATAAAATAGTTGATGGTAAATTTGTAATAGCTGGTGAATTTGAAAAGGTCAATAATATATCAGAAAGCCTTCAAAAAAGACTATTGGAAAATGGTTTGCCCCAAGATGCCTTAAAAAGATTTTTGAAGGAAGGTGATAATGAGTGACAACGCTAATTATAATAGCTCTTTTAGGCTTTATATCGGGCAGCTTTATACTACTTGATTTATCACCATTAGAATTATTAGAAAGTATATCAAAACCATTTAGAAATAAAAAGGTGATCATAAAACAAAAGGTAAATAAAGTCCAGCATAAGAAGAAGCAAAGAGGATTTAAAAAATTAATTACTGAAACCAAAGATATACTTGAAATGACAGGGAAAAAGGATAAATTTACAGCTATATGCATTCTATCCTTTACCCTATTAATACTAGGAGCTTTATTGTCAATATCCATGGCAAATCTATTAATGATACCAGTATTAGCAGCAGGACTTGCATTAATGCCATTTTGGTATATAAAATTTACAGCAGTATTCTATAAAAAACAGCTAAACAGTGAGCTAGAAACAGCTCTTTCAGTAATAACAAACTCCTATCTAAGAAGTGAAAGCATCCTAACAGCAGTAGAAGAAAATATAGACTATATAAATCCACCGGTTAGAGATGTATTTAAAAGCTTTTTATCCCAAACAAAGCTAATAAACTCCAATGTGAATTTAGCCCTTGAGGGGTTGAAATCTAAGATAGATAATGAGGTATTTAGAGAATGGGTAGATGGACTTATTGCATGTAGAGAAGATAAAAACCTAAAGCATACATTATCACCAACTGTATCAAAGCTATCGGACATGAGAGTAGTAGGAGCAGAGCTGGAATATCTAATGTATGAGCCAATAAAGGAATTTGTAACCCTTCTATTGTTACTCATAGGAAATATACCACTAATGTATTTTCTTAATAGAGGCTGGTATAAGACATTAGTCTTTACACCAGCTGGTAAAGCAGTTTTAGCAATATGTATGCTAGTGATATTTATTTCTCTTGGGGCTGTGATCAGGCTGTCTAAACCTGTTGAGTATAGAAGATAGGTATGGTAATATAAACTATGGTAGTAATTAAATGGGAGGTTTACTCTTTGAAAAATAAAATACTTGCAATTGGCTCAATTATGCTAACAGCTATATCATTTTTTATGATGGTTGACACTAAATATTTTGGAGCATTAGGGGATTATATAATACAAGGAATGGGATTAAAGGCTTGGTCTGGTAATGGTAATTTAGGAACACATTTAACAATTTTTTATTTTTTAATCCCTTTAATAATTGGATTAATTGGTGTAAATAAATATTGCCATTTGGAATTAAAGCTTAGTAAAATGAAAATATTTATTATAATCTGTATAATACTTTTTGTATTTACAGCTGGGCTTAATGAATATGCTGAATGGATTAAACGAGAAGCAGACGGATTATTATCAATAGAGGTCATATGGAATGAAAGTGAGCATTATTTTAATGCTAATGATGAAGAAATAACTGAATTTGGAGCAGAAATCAAATTAAAAAACCACAGTAATGAAAGAAGAGAGTTTTATTTAGGAATTAAAGAGCCTAATATTAATCAAAAAATATTTCAAACTCATAACGAATATGGGGCTATAGCTTATGGTAATGATAATACTCCGTTATTAATTGCTTTAGAACCTAAATCAGTGAGTAGAATTAAAGTTAATTTTAAGAATGATACTAATGAAATAACATTCGAATCTGATACTGGTTCAAGTGGAAGAATAGATAATATTGTATTATACAATGACAATGAAGCTGTACTATTCTCTTATGGGCAATTTTTAGGATCATTATTAAAAAAATAAATACCTCAAACTAACGCACAAGATTAAAATTGTGTGTTTTTTTATTATAAAAAATGGTGGGTGAGAAAATGACAGCAATACTACTTGCTTTTACATGTTTATTTTCATTGGGAATGTTTCTTATATTAGGAGATAAACTGAAGCTACCCAAGAATAAAACATCAAAAGCCATATTAACAGTAAACAAAAGAGATAGAAAAAAATCTAAAAGCTTAGAACTATTCATTCTAGAGATAGCAGAAAAACTAACTAAGATAATAAAGATAAGCCCTTACAAAAAAAGAAAGCTGATATCAATACTGAAGTCAGCAGAAATAAACCTAACACCAGAAACCTTTATAGCAAAGGCATATGTAAAAGCAGGCTTTATACTACTAAGTATAATACCTGCTTTATTTATTTTTCCTATTTTAGTACCAGTAATACTATTTACAGCAATAGCAATCTATTTTAGAGAAATAAACAGTGCAGACCAAGCCTTAAAGGAAAAAAGACAGGATATAGAATATGAATTACCACGCTTTGCAGGAGTATTAACACAGGAGTTAAAGGCTAGTAGAGATGTACTATCAATACTCGAATCCTATAAGAAAAATGCAGGGGATAGCTTGAAAAGGGAAATTGAAATAACCATAGCAGATATGAAATCAGGAAGCTATGAATCAGCCCTAACAAGGCTTGAAGCTAGGATTGGAAGCTCAACCCTTTCTGAAATAGTAAGAGGACTTATAGGTGTATTAAGGGGAGACAATGGAGTAGTATATTTTCAGATGCTAGCCCATGATTTAAAGGCTTTAGAGCTTCAAAGACTTAAAACAATAGCAATGAAAAGACCTGGTAAGCTTAGAAAATATTCCTTTATGATGCTAGGCTGCTTTATACTTATGTACTTAGCAGTAATGGCAGTAGAGATAATGAATTCATTAGGAACAATGTTTTAAATAAAAAATGAAGGGGTGGTAAATTGATAAAGCTATTAAAATCTAAAAGCGGTGAAGGATATATAGATGTGGTTATAGTTATACTTGCAGCAATACTAGTTATAGCCTTAGCAGTACAAGTACTTCCTGTATTTACAGCTAAAAATCAGTTAAATACCTTCGCCGATGAAATAATGAGAGAAGCTGAAATATCAGGACGAATAGGAAGTGATGTAAAAAATAAAATAAAGGACATGAAAGATAATACAGGACTAGCTCCTACTATTTCTTGGTCTACAAGCTATGTCTCAGGAAATAAAATACAGCTTAATGGAGAAATAAACGTAACACTAAAGCAAACAGTAGATATAGGCTTTTTCAGCTTTGGCTCATTTCCCATAGAGCTGACCTCCAAGGCTAAAGGTAGATCGGAGGTATACTGGAAGTGACAAAGCTAAAAATGATATTGAAAAATAAAAAAGGAAATGGCGCAATTTATGCCTGTATCATAGTCTTAGTATTAATTCTATTATTTACAGTTATATCAGAATATTTGAGGCTTCAAATGATAGCAAAGGGGGTAAGGGATGCATTACAAACCTCAATCATATCGGTAGCTACACAAAATTATGATGACCTATATAGTGGAATTCGTGAAGGCTATAGCGGTGGATATGAATTATCTCCAAATGACAAATGGAAAAGCTGCATTGACATAGGAAGCGTCTATTATCACCTAGACAGTACTTTAGGACTAAAGAATAATGGAGTATACCATATGAAAATATCAGGTGATGATATTGAATTTAAACTATCAAATTTAGATTTAGAAATAATAAATAGTCCCTTAGCACCTAATAATCCAGATGGAGAAAGGAGGTTTTCAGCTACAGGCAAAATACTACTAGAAGTACCATTAGACTTTGGATGGGATATGCTGCCACCAATGAAAATTAACATAGGTGTAAAGGCAGGATATACACCAAAATTCTAATGAGATTTTATACAAAAACTTGACAATACAGAGAAAATATGTTTACTTTTTAACAAGAGCATAAAACACTCACTTGTCAAAATCAAGGAGGTAGGGAAATGAGAAATCAAAAACTTAAAACAAATATAATAATAGCTGTATTGATAGTGGCATGTATAGGTGTAGGAGCAATGATAGTAAATAATCTTAATGGCAGTAATAAAGCTACTGATGTTATAGATAAAACACAGGATGAGCAAAAGGATGTTAAAGTGGATATAGAAGAGCCGAAAGAGAAGAAAATAAATAAGGATAAGCCTATAGAAGTAAAAGCTGCGGAAGATCCAAAAGAGGCTCCAAGTATAAAGAAAGAAGTAAAGAATGTTGACAATGATGCTAAAGAGGATAAAGTGACTTCATCACAGGACAAAGAAGAAGCTGTACAAAAGCAAGCTGCTGAAAATACTAAAAAACAGCCTGAAAAAGAAGAATCTGTTCAAGCAGAGAATAAAGAAAATAAGCCAGTTCAATCTAATAATCAAGCAACTGAACCAGTGGAAGAAGAAACAAAAGGAGAGTCAAAGCCAGCAGCTACTAATGATAATGATGGTGGGAGCTTAGTACCAGATTCAGAAAATCCATTTAAACAACCTATAGATACAATGCCTAATAATGGAAAAAGAGGCGAAATGCAGGGATCAGACTATTATGAAGATGGAGTACCTGCTGGACAAGGTGATAAATTTTAAAAACAGCTAATAATTATAACTTAAGGTAGTTTCTTAATTGAAGCTATCTTTTTTTTATGCAAATATAGGGAGTGTGATTTAAAATATGTTTAAGAAACCTATAATCTTTGTATTAATTATTGTAATTGCATTAATCCAAATAACGGTATTTGCAGAGGATAATGCAGATACAGGTTCAGGAGATACTACTGGTTCTGTATCTGATAAGGGATATTATAGAGGAAGTGAATACATGTATAAGGTATCAGTGTTTGTTGGTTTAAGTGACAATGCTGATAAGTATAGTTCTTTAGATAGTAATTTTATGATGATCGGTAACAGTCCTATATATATTAAACCTTCTCATTTTACATTACCTAGTAATGTCATTGGGACGGTTAATAGCAAAGTAGATTATCTAAATGGTGCTACATTAACGCCAAGTGTTATTACTGAATATATAACAGACAATCCACCACCGATACCAATTACCAATGGTGGTAATATTAATTCAGTTAAATCCTACTTTGGAGATACAGCTACTCTAAACACTTTAATTAATAATTTTGCAGAGCAAAAAGGCATATCAAGAGAAGAATTAGTTTCAAATATAAAATTCACTATAGAAGGAGTAACAAAAAAATATCAACCTAATGAAATATTACCTATAAAGGTAGATGGTAAATATCAAAACAAAGTACCTTGGGTAATTATTTATGAACCCGTGACAATAGCCTACCTAAAGGATAGACAAACCAAACTAGCATTTACAGCCACAGAATATGCTCTAGCTCAAAAGCTAGGGTATTTTGATTTCAAGTATGGTAAAGATGGACAATATATTGCAGCAATGACTCATTCAGACCTTCCTAACTCAATAATATTAGAGGAAAGCTGGTTTGGTTATCCCGTTGTATCAGCCTTGCCAGATGGTGTTAAGTGGAATGAAGATAGGATAATAAATGGTGGCGGCTGGGGTATGAGAATGCTTAAAGCCAATGGTAACAACACAATAGAAAACGATATTACCTATGATACAGAGTATAGGGTTAATACAGATGTTATAACCTCAGTAAGGATATATGCTAGCAGTGGAAGAATAACACCCCATGATAAAGCCTATATAAAGTTTAATGCAAATGGACAGACAACAACAAAATCCGTAACAATACCAGGTGGTGGTAGTCAGCTGGTATTTATAAAATGGCGTACACCTTCCACTCCTAAAGATGTAGAAATCACAGTAGATGTAACAGGCAATAGCTCAGCAAAAATAGATGGAAAAACAAGAAGTAAGACTATTACAGCAAAGGTAGTAGACCTAGAGGAAAAGGTACCACCAAATCCTACAGCTAATGATATGAAGCCTAGTGGATATATAGTACCTCAGCTGCCAAACAAAGCACAGAAAAGCTCTGCTAACTGGGGAGAGTGGGATTGCTATTGGGAACCAAACTGGGTATTTGTATCCAATGGACAAGGAGGAGGAAAATGGGTTGATAAGGGTGACTGGGAATATGAGTATGAAAGCTATAGCATATCATTAACAGGAGAAATGACAGCTACACCTGATACAAAGGCGCCTACAGCAGTAGGTAAGAAAATGAAATCGGGATATGGAATCAATATTGAGGTATCAGCAAATATGAGCTTAGATACACCTAATAGCCATGTAACAGGGGTTCAAAACGTATTAACCTACTATCCAGAATTTAACTACGAAGAATACTTAAGATTAATGGAAAAGACCTCAGGAAATTATTCAGCTATATTTGAGCTAAAGAATAACAAATATTCTACCTATAACAGCAGAGTTCATTTTACACCATTATGGTTTCCTGATTCAGAATATAGAGTATATGGACAAATCATAGATTTATGGACACCAGATGGAATGCTATCAATAAATGTAGATGATTATGTGGACATTCAAGGAAATGTATATGAAGACTGGCACATTGGACCCAAATAGGGAGGTTGTAGAATGAAGCCTATTATATTAATTGTGATAATAATAGTATGTATAATTATAGGAATAGTAGCATTGATTATGAAAAGAAGTAATAAGAAAAAGAAAGCTCGGCAGCTTAGCAGATCCCAAATAACAGCTAATGAATTCATTAATGTTAAAGATATTAGAGACAAATATCTCTATACCTTAGATGGACAAATCATTATGTATATAAAGATAAACCCCATTAGCATAGAGCTTCTAAGTCAAAGAGAAAAGGAACAGCTATCAAAAAGTCTAACAGCAGAGCTGTCTAGTGAACGTGAGCCTTTCAAATTTATAGCAGTATCAAGACCAGTGGACATATCAAATGTAACTAATAATTTTATGAGCTTAATTGCTAGTACTAATGATAGGATTAGAAAAAATTTATTAAGAAATGAAATTCTTTCTATGAGTGAATATGCCTTGTCAGGGGAAGTGGTGGAAAGACAATTCTATTTAATGGTTTGGGATTCAGAAAATAATGAAGGTGATTTATATAAAAGATGTAATGTTTTAAAGGAAAAGTTTAATAGTGTAAATATAGATGTAAGTATTCTAAATGAGCAGGAGATTATAAGGCTTTGTAACCTTATCAATAATCCTGCTTATGTACATTTGGAGGATGTTGAATATGATAGGACAATAACGAGAATTCAAACATAATTTGTAATATTTTGGAGTTAGTATGATGAATTCATCGGATAAGTATGGTAAAATTATTATGTTAGTCAACGTACAGTAGACCTAAGGTTTACTTTTTTGTTTTCTAAAAAGATAGAAAAAACAAAGTACTTTTGAAAAATCTATATAAAATATAATATGTAATGAATTGAATTTAAAAAAGAGATGACGAGTTTGTTTTGAATATGGTAGATACTTATTATTTATATAACTGGAAGTTGATTAATTATAGTATGTAAATTAATTATTTCCAGTGATTTATATTATGCTTTTGAATCATATTATAAATTACTATATTTTTAAAAAATATTACCACATACTCCTCACGTGGAGGTCGTTGTAGGAATACAAAGGAAAGAATCTATGAAATAGCTGTATTTACAAGGGCTTTGAAGGATTTTAAGTTTGTGAAAAATGGGTGAGATTTTAAGAATAAAGTGCCTATTGGAGAGCTTGAAATTTGCAGTGCAGTGCGTACCTAATAAAAGTAGACATGTTATAAATAGAAGACAGGATTTGATTATGCCGATCAAATCCTGTTTTTTGCATTTCAAGAAAAGAAATAATGAAAATTAATCAAGAAAGAGGTTAATTTTACTTGGCAATCTACATATTTCATTTCACATCAAATTTTAAATAATAGGTACAACAAATAAAAGACAGAAACAGAACTAGAAACTTTATATGAAAATATTTTTTCAATTTTAAGAAAATAATCCTGCAAAATTGTGCAAGAAGTGTCGGAAGGATTCTTTTAATTTATGCTATCTTATTGATTAAAAGGAGGTCATATAACATGGATATATTAGAAAAGTTAAATGGTTCTTTAGACTATATTGAAGAAAATCTTATGTATAGTATTGATTTCAAAGAAGTTGAGAGGCTAGTTTCTTGCTCAGCAGGCTATTTTAAAAGAATGTTTTCCATTATTACAGGAATCACACTTACGGAATATATTCGTCGCAGACGGCTAACGCTTGCAGCATTTGAACTTAGTAATTGCGATATGAGGATCTATGATATTGCTTTTAAATGTGGATACCGTTCACCAGACTCTTTTACAAGAGCTTTTCAAGATTACCATGGGGTTACACCGACGGAAGCAAGAAATTATGGTCACAGGTTAAAATTCTATTCACGAATGACCTTTCACTTGTCAGAGTATGATGAGGATGTTTATTTAGATCAAAGGGATTAGCATATTTAAGAAGATAATGACGTATAACATATTTAGGAGTTGATGCTAATGAAATCATTTAAATTATATATGAATACTAATCAAGCTAAAGAAGTTTTAAATAGAATATTTGACGAGGCTGTCAGAAATGTTTCACATATTGAAATGGGAGAATTAAGTAAAGTGTTTAGTTTTATTGTGAAAGATCAGCCTTATATCGTGCATTTTAGGAATAATAATGAAAGTTTTATTAAAGCTAACTATATGTATAGAATATATGGAGGACAAATACCTATTCCAGCAGTGGTAAAGCTAGGAAAAATTGATGAAATTTTTTTCTGTATAAGTAAAAAGGCTAAAGGTAAACCTATAAGCTCTTGTTCAGGCTCGGAGCAAAAAATCATTTTGAATGATGTAGCTAAACATTTTACAAATATGAGTTATATTAAAGTAGATTCATCTCAAGGATACGGTTGGATATCTCCTTATGGTTTTGCTTCTTATAAATCATGGGAGGAAGCATTGGCATCATTTTTCACAGAAGAACAGGAGGGGTTTTATAAAGATTGGACAAGGCTTTATGAAACAAGTTTTTTAGAAAAATCTTTATTTGAGGAAGGGTATTTAGCTATGATGGAACTGGCCAAACATTCTCCAAGTACCCCCCACCTTGTTCATGGAGATTTTCATTTAGGAAATATGCTTTCTAATGAAAAAGAAGTTACTGGAATCGTTGATTGGGAACTTGCAATGTATGGGGATTTTATGTTTGACCTTGCAGGGCTACATTTTTGGGCACCTCACTTAGAATTTCCTCAAAAGGTACGTAATTTATGGTTAGAATCTGGAAAAGACATAATGAATTTTGAAGAAAGGCTACATTGTCATATGTTATTCAAAGCAGTAGATGGTCTACGTTTTTATGCGAAACAAGAAGCAAAGCCCAGCTATGATTATATTAGAGCAAAAGTGGTGACTTTACTGAATGAAGTATAAATTTGAAACAAATAAAAGAGATTATAGTGATTTTTCAAGTGGTCGTGTTCTATATTATGCAGCAAATACAACAGCTTTTCCTGTTCGATTAGCAAGTGAGGTTATTCAGCGCTCCTTTGATATTCTTGAAAAAAAAGGAGCTCATGGACCATTTAAAATATATGATCCATGTTGTGGGGGAGGTTTTTTGCTTACAACTATTGGTTTTTTATATCATGATCTGATTTCTGAACTTATAGCAACGGACTATGATGATAAGGTATTAGAAATAGCTAAAAAAAACCTCTCCTTGCTTTCAAAGAAAGGACTGGATAGAAGAAAAGAAGAAATTAAAGGATATATAAAAGCTTTCGGAAAAGAATCTCATATGCAGGCCCTAAAAAGTGTCGATTATTTAGAAACATTAATAAAAAAAGAAGCCATAAAGATTGTGTGCATGCAAAGAGATATTGCAGATTTGAGTGACTTTCCTATTAAAGGAGTTAACATTATTATTACAGATATTCCCTATGGAATTATTGTTGATTGGCGAGGCGGTAGGAAGGACCCAATACAAAATCTATTTGAGAATAGTTATAATGCACTTGATAAAAAACGATCTGTGTTGGTTATAATAGCTGATAAAAAGTCAAAACTAAAACATAAGTCATTTGAACGTACTCAATACTTTAAATTGGGTAAACGTCAGATTGCGTTTTTTGAACCACTTTATTGAAATGGTTTTATAGGGAGTTGATAATTAATGGTTAAAAAAAAAGTAATAAGGGTAATAAAAGAAGACAATAATTTTCAACATTTTGAAGTGATTAAAAGAAATCGTAATAAAAGGTACAAGCATAGAAAATTTTTTGTAGAAGGTGTACGGAATATAAAAGAGGCAATCAGGAATGGTTGGGATATAAGTTCTTTTCTATATTCAAGAGAAAAAAGATTATCAGATTGGGCACGAGAAATCCTAGATAACGTGAATACAGACACATTGTATGAGTTATCACAAAATCTAATGGACAAATTAAGTGGAAAAGAAGACACCTCAGAATTACTTGCAATTGTAAAAATGAAAGAAGACAGTTTTTCAAGAATAAAGTTAGATAAAAATCCATTAATTGTTGTTATTGATAGACCATCTAACAGAGGAAATTTAGGAACACTAATTCGTTCTTGTGATTCACTTAATTGTAATGGATTAATAATGACCGGTCACGCTGTCGATTTATTTGATCCAAAAACAATAATCTCATCTGTGGGTACAATTTTTAGTCTTCCAACTTTAAGGCTATCCTCATATAAAGAAGTATACAATTGGATTCAAGACTTAAAAGAACATTATCTAGATTTACAAGTTGTTGGAACCAGTGCTAGTGGAGACAAAGCAATTAATCAATGTGATTTTTCAAAACCTACAATATTACTTTTGGGAAATGAAACAGTTGGGCTTAATAGGAATTATAAAGATATATGTGACGTAATGACTGAGATTCCAATAGATGGAGTTGCATCCTCTCTAAATGTTTCTTGCGCTGCATCGATAATGCTTTATGAAATAAAAAGACAAAGATATTTATGATAAATGATATATAGCTGTATATATTGTGATATTTACAATAATTAGACCTCCTAGTGTTACGCTATCGGAGCACATTCGACGTAGACGACTTACACTTACAGCTTTTGAACTTAATAAATAGTAACAAAGAAGAAACAAATCAATACTTTGAGAAGCTATCTAAAAATGGGCATGTTCACATGCCTTTGGCAGAGTATCCTTTTAGTGAAAAGTTTGGCTGGTTCGATGATCAATTTGGTGTCTCATGGCAATTAAACCTTGAAAAGAATAATTGATAGTATAATTTCATTTAAAACTGAAAGACCACTTTAACCCTACATTACTGTGCGAGAGATGTAGGGCAGATAGATTTAACTTATGCTATTCTATTGATGAGAGGAGGTCATGCAGATGGATTCGCTTAAAAGAATGAATGAAGCACTAAGCTATATTGAAAAAAATCTTACGTATAATATTGACCTAAAAGAAGTTGCTAAGGTAGCTTTATGTTCCCAGTACCATTTCCAAAGGATGTTTTCTTTCCTTGCTGGTGTTACTTTGTCCGAATATATTCGCCGAAGACGATTGACCCTTGCAGCTTTTGAGATTATTAATAGCAACATAAGGGTAATTGATGTCGCCATTAAATATGGATATAGTTCTCCTGATTCTTTTACAAGAGCATTTCAAAGTATGCATGGTGTCACACCAACAATAGCCAGAACTAATGGAGAGTTACTAAAAGCATACCCACCAATGACTTTTCAATTATCAATAAAGGGAGGTAATGAAATGAACTATCGAATCGAAGAAAAAGAAGCATTTAGCATAGTCGGTATTAGGAAAAGGGTGCCTATTATTTTCAATGGAGTGAATCCAGAGATTACTAAAATGTGGAAAAGTTTGGGTGATGAAAGGATAAGTAAACTTAAGGAGCTTTCTAATGTGGAGCCCTTAGGATTGATTCAAGCATCTACAAACTTTTCGGAAGGGCGAATGGAGGAAAAAGGAGGACTGGATCATTATATAGGAGTGGCAACAACTAGCGATTGTCGAGATAACTTAATACAACTTAAAGTTTCTGCTTCAACATGGGCTATATTTGAATCAGTGGGATCGTTTCCTGATACACTTCAGAATGTCTGGGGACGCATTTACTCGGAATGGTTTCCGACGTCAAACTATGAACAAACAGAAGGACCAGAAATTTTGTGGAACGAAAATCATGATACAACTTCACCAACTTTTAGAAGTGAAATATGGATACCTGTTGTCAAAAAGAAATAGAAGTTTAATGAGACCTACTTCAGACCCTATAAATTTTATAGGGGGTCTATTCTAATATTTATGTATATTAATATCATCATTGTACCAAGACACATGTAGAGGTCGTTGTAGGAATACAAAGGAAAGAATCTATGAAATAGCTGTATTTACAAGGAATTTGAAGGATTTTAAGTTTGTGAAAAATGGGCGAGATTTTAAGAATAAAGTGCCTATTGGAGAGCTTGAAATTTGCATTGCAGTGCGTACCTAATAAAAGTAGACATGTTATAAATAGAAGACAGGATTTGATTGTACCGATCAAATCCTGTCTTTTTGCGTTTAAAGAAAAAGAAAATAATGAAATTTTTAGAATGAAAGGAGTTTTAAAAATGTGCAAAGTAGTAGCAATAGCAAGTCAAAAATGTGGAACAACAAAGAGTACCACATGTAGGAATCTAGCAACAGTATTAAAGAATATGGGGTATAAGATATTGGTAGTAGATTGTGATAATCAGGCAAACTTAACGGATTGTTTCGGAATAGAGAGTCCAGATAAGTTAGAAATAACACTCTATCATCTAATGAAGAAAATTATTATGGATGAAGATTTACCAGAAAAAGAGGAGTACATTATTACAAAAGAAGATGTTGATGTACTGCCTGCCAGTATACTGCTATCGGATATTGAGATTAAATTAGTATCAGCAATGAGTAGAGAATATATCCTTAAAACTATTATAGATGAAATCAAAGCGGATTATGACTTTGTACTATTAGATGCCATGCCTTCCCTTGGTCTAATGACACTAAACGTCCTTGCAACCTGTGACAGCGTGATGATTCCTGCAACACCAGAATATCTGTCAGCTAAAGGTCTTGAATTGCTACTTAAGGCCACACAAATACAGAGGGACGTTTCATTTGTCTTGGTTGTAACATTGTGCTATATAAAAATAGGGTGATATAATATGCCAAGGCAAGCAAGACAAAGAAGCAATACAGGAATATATCATGTTATGATAAGAGGAATAGACAAAAGAGATATATTTTTAGATGAGGAAGATAGAACAAAGTTTATAGAATGTGTATTGAAAGCTAAGAAAAAAGGAAAGTTTAAAATATATGGTTATTGTCTTATGGATAATCATATACATATGTTAATAAAAAAAGATGAAGAAATTGGAATAAGTATGAGGCGTATTACAGGAGGATATGTTGGGTGGCATAATAGAAAATATGAAAGAACAGGGCATTTATTTCAAAATAGATATATGAGTGAGCCTGTAGAAAAAGAAGGCTATTTACTTATAGTGTTAAGGTATATTCATCAAAACCCTGTCAAAGCAGGAATTGTAAATAAAGTAGAGGATTACAAATGGAGTAGTTATAAAGAATATTACAATGATTATAGTGGACAGAAATCTTTTATTAGTACAGCTTTAATAAAAGATTATTTTAAAACCTTTAAAGATTTTGTTAATTATATGAATGCTAATAATAATGATGAGTGTTTAGAATATAAGCCAATAAAAAGATATAATGATAATACATTAAGGAAAATAATTCAAAAAGAATATGAGATTAATAATATTAATAAAATGCCTATAAAAGAAAGAAACAAAATAATTGAAAAAATATATAATGAAACAGAGGCAAGCATAAGACAATTAAGTAGAATACTAGGGATTGGAAAAACAATAATAGAGAAAGCAGTCAAAAAAGACTCGCGAAACGTCCCTTTGTCTTATAAATTAGAAGTTAACCAGCATATGAATTTTTTAACATCAATTAGTAGTTATAAAGCTTTTGTAGAATATTGGAATAGTAAGTTAAATAGGAAAGGATAATTATATTTAGATATTATAAACAGCATCTGCTTTGGTAGGTGCTTTTTATAATGTCTTAAATAGCAGCTAGACTAATATTGTCAAATACAGGAATCAAAGGTATTATTATATATAAGAGGATAGAAAATTATTACTGGAGGGGTATTTGTTTTGAAAGATATTGATGAAAATATAAAGGTTTTAGATAATAATGTAGAGTATTATAAAAATGGTAATGTTAAAGCTTATGAATCAACAATTCATCATGTTGGTCTAGAAAAAACGATTAAAGTAAGAAATAGAGACCATCAAATATATTCAGATAAATTTGATGAAGCAATAGAATTATTATATAAAGAGTGGGAAGTAGTATCTACAAATAATAATATTGAATTATTTATTGAGTCTTCTTCTAAATATCATTTGTTGTCAAATAATATAAAGAAATTTGATTATACAAAGTATTTACGAGTTGTTGATTTAAGTAAAGTAAAAATACCTAATATATATAAAGAAAAGGAATTACTAGCAATACCAGAAAAACCTTCAAAGAATAATCCTACATATATGTTTCAACTAAAATGGTATCACAAACTATTTTATCCATTCTTATATTTTTTTATAAAAGATTCAAAATTGAAGTATGAAACTGATATGAAAAATTATGATGATACAATAATCAAGAATCAACAAATCACAAAAACTAATGCTACGATCAAAGATACATATAAAAGAAAAATGATAAAATCCTTAATAATTATTTTGAAAATAAAATTAAAAGTTGAAATTTATAACGAAGAATTGAATAACTTGGTAAATGGATATAAAAGGTCTGACAAAGATAGTATAATAGCATATTTTTCAAAATTCCTTCCGAATAGGATGAGCTATAATAATTTATATAAAGAAATAACCTTTGAAATTGATTATAATAGTGAAGACTCTACTTTAATTGTCAATTTTAAATTTCCTAAAGAAAATCAATTTCCTAAGTTTAGAAAGTATAAGTTTATAAAGACCCATAAAAGCATTAAAGAAATAGAATTTAAAAAAGCTGAAAGAGAGAATCTTATAAAAGAAGCCTATTATAGTCTATATATTGCAATAGTTAACGATATTGTTCAAGTTGATACTGAAAAAATAATATCTTATATAGTCTTAAATGGGATATATAGTGGAGTTGATTCAAGAACTGGGAAGGAATTTCAAGCTTGTATAATGACTTCGAAATTTCAAACTGAGGAATTTAGAAATATTAACTTAGACAATATTGAGCCTAAAGATACCTTTAAATATTTTTCAGGAAAGGGAGTACCAGATATCAATAACATTAGCCCTGTAGAGCCTATAAGGTTTATAGACAAAGGAAAGTTTAAATTAATAGAAACAGATGAAATTCTATCTAATCTAAGTATTGATACTAATTTGGCAGCTATGGATTGGAGAGATTTTGAGACATTAATAAAAGATTTATTTGAACTAGAGTTTAGAGAACAAGATATTGAAATAAGAAATACTCAACACTCTAATGATGGTGGCATTGATGTAGTTGCATTTAATAATAATCCCTATACCGGAGGAGTAATACTATTACAAGCAAAGAGATATACAAATACTGTTCAACCTGAGCCGGTAAGAGCCTTGAAAGGGTCGATGGATCAACACAATGCTATTAGAGGAATTTTAGTAACTACTTCAAGCTTTGGAGCATCTTCAATAGAATATGCTAGACAACACAATATAACTCTTATAAATGGAGATAAACTAGTAGAGATGTTTAAAAATCATAATTATAATTTTCATATAGACCTCGAACAAGCCAAGAAGAGTAATAGTGTAAAATAATTCTATAATTTGCATCTAAATAATAGTTTAGGTGCTTTTTATTATGTCTAAATTGTCGAATTTTGAATAAGGAAAATTTTGAAAATATTTTTTGAATAAGGTAGAATTAATTATATATTTGTTAATAACCAATTGATTAATCTATTAATAAATAAGATTAAAACATGTGTTTATTTAAGTTATGAGGAGGATTTTAATGTTTAAAAACTTTTTAAAGGATTTAAGAAAAAAAGATAAAAATATTGAAAACAAGAATAATGATTCATGTGAAGAAAGGATTACAGGGCAAGTTGAAAGAAAAGCAGACGGCGATTCAGATGTAATTTCTATAAATAGAGAGAACAACATATCAATTGATAGTAATATAATAATTAATAAAGCTAAATCGAATACAGAAACTAAGAATAATTCAAAAATTGCAAATAGATTTAATAATTTGAAAGATTTTTATACTCCTGTGTTTTCAGGTAAAAGGAATATTAATGATATTATTAAATCATACGTTGCAGAGACGGACAATGATGAGGTTTTTAATGAACTAAGACTTAGATATTTAAGTTTGTATCTTTTTAAACTAAAAATTACCAATGAAAGACTTAGTATAAAACAATTAGAAGAATATATATATAAGATGTCAAATCCAAATGCTGAAGTCAAAAAGGTAATCTTAAATGAAAATATTGTAGATGATAGATTGTATATTGAACTTAAATCCTTTCTTCAAAATCAGATAAAATCATTGCAAAACACTAGAATGGTCATTGAGATGGATAGGTTAATCTTATCCGTATTTTTGCATTATAATATATACAAAATGGAACAAGATTTTTTTATTAGAATACTTTTTAAACTTATAAAAGAAATGAATTTAACTATTAATATTACTGAACTAACTGAATTTAAAGCCTATCTAGAACAGAGGTTTTTGTATATAAATAATATACAATTTTGGGAGTCAGAGGAAGAAAAATTGTATCATTGTAATGCTTATTTTATGGGAAGATATATAGCAATAAATACAGCAGATGCAAATCATATTATTTCAAATTTAAAAGAAGGAACTTTAAATGTATTTGCTACAGAGATGGATATTAAAAATAATCATGAAAAACTATATAGTTTGTATATAAATGGCACATCGTTTATTGTAAATATAAATGATAAAGATAGACTACTTAAGTATTACGAATACATAAATGAACAAATAATGAATGAGGTTAATGAAACAATTAAAATGATTAAAGATTCAATTCCTAAAATTCATTCTGAATTGTTTGATATGATTGAAAATTATTTAGACATTATAGTTCCTAGTATATTGTTAGATAGGGAAGAGTATATAGCTTTTGAACATTTAATTTCATATAATAGCTTTATAGCAATGCAATTGCTAGATAGTAGTGTTGAAGAAAGAGATAATATTATAGATAAACTTAGAGAAGATAGAGAATTCTTCGATAAAATTAATTCTTTTATTGATACAAGTTATGAAAAGTTTGTCAAAGTATCAGGAAAGTATCTTAATATACCAGAAGAAAATTACTCCTGTATTATTTGGCTTTTAATAAGAAAAGCAGCTATTAATTATTTCTCGCAATTATGGGATAAAGAGTATGGAATATACCTAGAAAACAGCAATCAAATAATGAATTTAGATGAATACATTGATATGTATTGTAGATGTAATGATATACCTACTAAAAACATAGCTCCAGTAGGTATGTTAACTTATTATTTAATTAGCAAAAACTTATTTCCATCAGATTATAGAAATAATTTTTTGAAATGTAATGCTCTTGTTATTAATAAAGTTTTTGAGAAGTCTGAGAAAATAGAATTAGAATTATTTGAGAAAAAGCTTACTAAACAACAATCAATACAAGCTACTCAATATACAATTAATGATATTGATTTAATGGATGGACACGAGTTTGAGAGGTTTATAAGTTTATTATTTAGCAAAATGGGATATGAAACAGAAGTAACAAAAGGGTCAGGAGACCAAGGAATAGATGTGATAGCAGAAAAAAATGGTGTTAAAGTCGGTATCCAAACAAAATGCTATTCAGGTAGAGTTACTAATAAATCTGTACAAGAAGTTGTTGCAGGACTAAGCTACTATAATTGTGAAAAAGGGATTGTTATAACAAATAGTTATTTTACTAATTCTGCATTAGATTTAGCTGAATCTAATGGGGTAGTACTTTGGGATAGAGATATGTTAAGAAGAAAAATAGATGAAGTAATTAATACTAAATTGTAGATTTTAAAAAATATTTTAAGATTATAGCTATGTATTTAAAAATTTGTATTCTAGCGTATAATAAGAAAAAAGAATTCATTTAAGTGGTCAGATCAGCTTGAAAAATTCTCCTATCAGAATCATCAGAAGGCTGGACAAAAGAATTAAATCTATTTAGCTGGAATGGAAGAGGTACTAGACCAGCTAGTAAAAGTCAAGACTTTTTACTAGCTGGTCTAACCCTTATCTTGTGCAGATTTATGAAGTGAAATTAAATGGAAATGTTTCAGAATTAGAAGGAAGAACAATGACTGGAGACATAATTCACAGCCAATTTAGATTTATAGACCCTATGGAATTTAAATCTGGAAGGAAGATACTATATCCAGAAGAGTTAGTAAAATCAATTTAGAATTTAATTGTCATTTAAAGTATCATATAAACTACCAACTTATAAGCCATATGGTCATAATTTATATATAAAGTTAGGTGATTATGAACTAGTGATTGAATGTGGATAAGATAAGATGTGGAATTTTAGAAATGTTAAAGCATAAAAAACTATTTTAGGAAGATTAGAGAACTACTTCAAAAGTAGTTCTTTTTTATGTTTGCGAGGCATGTTGCCGAGTCGATGGTTTGAAAGAAAACCTGTCACCTAGCTAATGGGAAGACAAGCTGTAGGCAAGGGCGTTTTCGGCGACGAAAGGGTCTGAAGGAAGCTGATGGCGGTTATTGGAACGGAACGCAAGTAAACCAATGTTGGCATATGTGGCGGATAACCTTCCATAAAGTGGGAATGTCCTAAAATTAGCTTAGCTACATGTGTTAGGATGGTCGTTTTAATAACAGGCGGAGTGACTTAACCTTGGAAGTGCTGTATTCGAAGCTGTAGGTTTCACCTACAAGCGAAAGCAAGAGGTGAAATGAGAGTGCAGTATGCAGACGAAGCCGTAGTAGTGAATAAGCCTATACCAATGAAAGCTAGTAATAGACTGGAGGATAAAATATAGGTGACATATCATCAAGTTGATATGACTACCTTAGGTCAAAAGCCTATGGTAGGTGCGAAGGGCGGAAGAGATTTCAAAGTGTATCCGAAAGAATTTTGAATAAGGGTGAAGGTGTTAAAAGAAGGCTGTAATGCTGGAAGGTACGAATAGCTGGCATAAAAGAATTTGCGGGCTATCTCGACGACACAGATATGAAATAAGTAGGGAAACGAAGATAAGATTGCCATAGAGCTAGAGACGTCAAGTAACCCTAGTGAAGAACATATAGCCTGAGTAAAGAATACTGAAAGATACAGCAACAGAGGAGGAAAAGCATGAAGAAATGGTACAGCCTTATCGATAAAATATATCGAAAAGAAAATTTAAAGCTAGCTTTTAAGCGTGTAAAGAGAAACAATGGAGCTCCTGGAATAGATGGAGAAACTGTTTCTGATTTCGCAGAAAAGTTAGAATTCAATATTGAGTTTCTTCATGACAGACTGAAAACTAGCACGTATGTGCCTAGTCCTGTAAGGAGAACAGAAATCGAAAAGCCTGAAGGTGGTATAAGATTACTGGGAATTCCTACGGTAAAGGACAGAGTAGTGCAACAAGCCATTGTTAATATTATAGAGCCAATCTTTGATAAGACTTTTCATCCATCAAGCTATGGATACAGACCCAATCATTCACAACAACAGGCTGTTGCAAAAACAGAACGCTTTATGAACAGATATAACCTAAAGCATGTAGTGGATATGGACTTAAGTAAATGTTTTGATACGCTAGACCATGAAATTATGATGAAAGCAGTATCAGAAAGAATAAGTGATGGGAAGGTATTAGAGCTCATTAGAAGATTCCTAAAATCAGGTGTAATGCTAGATGGGAGCTTCAATGCTACAGAAGTTGGTAGCCCGCAGGGCGGTGTCATCTCACCAGTACTTAGTAATATTTATCTTAATCAGTTCGACCAAAAGATGATGAGTAAAGGCATAAGGATAGTACGTTATGCTGATGATATTCTTATCTTTGCAAAAGATAAGAATACGGCAGGTAACTATAGGTCTTATGCAACAAAAGTCTTAGAAGAAGAACTGAAACTGAAGGTTAATGAAAATAAAACTAAGCTTACAAGTGTGTATGAAGGGGTTAGATTTCTAGGCTTTGTAATTCGCATCAAAACTCTTGGAGTTGATCCCAAAAGGATAAAACGATTCAAAGATAAAGTGAGAAGAATTACAATGTTAGTGTCAAGGAAAAACCCGCAAAAAAGGGAAGGAAAATCCATCACTTAAGAATAAAAAAATTTAGTCTTTCTTAATCATTTGTTTTTGCTCTTTCATTCTAAAACTATCTCCCTTTATTAAAATTAGATGGCAGTGATGAACTATCCTATCAAGAATTGCTGTTGCAAGAATCCTATCGTGGAAGATGCTCCCCCAGTCATCAAATGATTTATTTGAAGTAATAATAACTGATCCAGCCTCATATCTCTTAGAGATAATTTCATAAAAGAGATCCACAATACTATCACTGAGCTGTCTAAATCCAAGTTCATCTAATATTAGCAAATCTGGAGCAAGGTAATATTTAAGCTTTCTATGATAGGAATTGTCAGCTTTAGCCTGAAAGAGTGTTTCCATCATTTCTGATACTGAAGTAAATAAAACCTTGTAACCTTGCTGCAATGCTTTAATACCAAGACTTATAGATAAGTGGCTCTTACCCGTTCCTGGCGGACCTACAAATACTATATTTTCCTTTTTTCTAATATACTCACCAGTAGCAAGATTGTATATTTCTTGCCTATTAAGTTTAGGCTGAAAGTTAAAATCATATTCTTCTAAAGTCTTAATTGATGGAAACTTAGCTTTTGCTGTCCTTTTTTTATAGCTATTATCTCTCCTATTAGATATTTCATCCTCTATTAAAAGCTCAAAAAATTCAATGTAAGATAGTTTTTCTTTTATAGCTTGTTCATTTCTAATTTCAAAGGTTTTTGCTATTCCAGAAAGTTTTAATGTTTTTAAGTCTTTAACCAGACTATTCAAGTTATTTCACCTCCTTCAATTTGAATAGAGATTCATATTCAGAAAGAGGTCTATGGATATCGGTTTCTGTATTTGAAATTAAACTTACACCTGTATCTACTGGCTGCTCATAAAGTCCTTTTTCACATATGTTTTTGATGGTCTGATATTTTATAGAGCCGAAAGCTAAAGCTCTTTTACAAGCCTTTTCAATGACCTCACTACCAAATTTATCTTTAAGTTTAAGTATTCCATAAATAGGTTTACCCCAATTATTTTGATTTTTCTCTAAAACTTTTTGAAAAAATTCTAATGCATTTGGACCTATTTCTAACATTTTTTGTCTATACTCATATTGAAGCTGTGTTTTGGTTTTTACTTTGTATTCGGGGTAATGGGCATTGTTGGTAGAAAACTGTCCTTTCCCCTCTATTTTTAAGTGAGTGGCAATAAGTTCATAGTGGCTATATATTTTAATTAGCTTATCTGATACCTTTAATGCCACATTTTCTCCTATATGCTTATAGGGAACTGAATAAAAGTTGCTATCATAACTTATATGACAGTTAACATTTACCTTTCTTGTAGTCCATATACCAAAATCATATTCTATAGGTTTTATTGATTGGAGGGTTTCTTTTTCTTCATCTTGAAAAACTTCCTTCGGAATCTGTTTTGTTGTTCCATGAACTCTACTATTACATATATTTTCAAGCCAGCCTAATAAAGCTTTTTCATACTCCTCAAAGCTTTTAAGACTTCGCCCCTTGAAAAAATTATTCTTTACATATTTAACTCCTGATTCTATCTTGGCTTTATCAGTAGGCGTTCTTACTCTACATGGTATTGGTAAAAAGCCATAATACTTACTAAATGCCTCATATTCCCTTTGATATACTGGATCATAAAAATTAGCTTCAAGTATAGCTGCCTTAAGGTTGTCTATCTTTACAGTCTTAGGTACTCCACCAAAATATTTAAAGGCATTTTCATGACACTTTATGAAAGTTTTTACTTCTTGATTAAAAACTATTTCACAGTACATAAGTCTAGAATAACTAAGGATCATACAAAACACCCATGCCTTCTTAAGGACCCCCATAGGGTTAGGTATTTTGCCTATATATCCAAAATCAACTTGTACTTCTTCTCCCGGTAGGGAACTGTTCACCATATATACTTTTGCATTTGATTGTTTATATCTTTTAACATATCTTTTCACAGTATCATAGGAGCCTGTATAGCCATGTTCTTCTGATATATCTTGAAATATTCTCATTGCACTTAATTCTTGTTTCGCTTTTATATGTACTATTTCTTTATATGGATCTAAGATAGATTCTACACTTTTTCTCTTTATTTCTTCACCATTTTCTATTCTCTTTAATATATTTCTAACCGTTCCTCTATCAATTTCAAGCATCTTAGCAATTTGAGTCTTGTTATATCCTTTATCAAAAAGGGTCTTTATTGTTGTATACATTGCTTCCCTCAGCACCTTTCTTTTCATCTCCTTATCAAAAATCTTTTTATTTGATTCTTGACTTTAGGAGATTTTTTTAATATTTTACTGGGGGATTTTCTTTCCCTTTTTTGATGAATTTATTTTACCATTAACATTACAAGAAGAAATTCAGGAAGAAAGTTTGAAAATATCATTAAAGAATTAAATCCAGTTCTACGAGGATGGATGAACTATTACCGCGTAGCGAATATTAAGGGTTTCACAAGAGACTTTATGAAATGGCTACGCAGAAGATTAAGAATGGTGAAAATGAAACAATGGAAGACCTACAAGGCAATGCATAAAGAAATGAGAAGACTAGGAATTAAAGGAAATGGACTGAAAATGGCTGTAACAAAGTGGAAGAATTCAAATGCTCACATTATGCATCAGATACTTCCCAATAAATACTTTGAGGACCTAGGTCTCATTGATATATATAAATATGAAGTTGGTCTGTTGTCGAATTATTATTAATTCGGTGAGAAATTTCAGGAGCCGGATACGGCAAACGTAAGTCCGGTTCTGTGAGAGCAAAGAAAACAGGATTAATTATTCTGTTTTCTAGCTACTCGATTCAACAAAACTAGATAAATGTCGACAGGAATAGTCAAAGGAATTTTACAAAATTTGCATAAGTAATATAGTTGAAGATGAATTGGATGGAGTGTAATAGAGGGTTTTGATTGAAATTATATAAACTAATTATGTCTATTAGTGGAAGTTGAAATGAGTTTTATTTGCTAATAATGCACTTTAGAAAGTAAAAAAGGAGGAGTAAGACTATGTCATATTCTAGTGATGCGGTAAATACAATTTTTGGAGAACGTGGTGATTTTATAATTATCGGTCTTACTGGAAGAACTGGCTCAGGTTGTACAACCGCTACAAAGATTTTGTCACAAAACCATTTTAACAAACTTGCACTACAAACACCAAAAGAATGTGACTTTAAGGATAATGAACAACGCAAATATAGACTTATATATAATTATGCAAAGTGTAATTGGACACCATTTAGAGTTATTGAGATGTCAATAGTTCTAGCATCATTTGTTTTTGAAAAAGGTTATGGATTTATCAAAGAATTTATAGATGAACAAAATAATATTATAATTCATAGAAAAGATGACCTATTATCAGAACTTGAGACTTTATCTCCATCTATTAATAAAATATCACAGGATTTAAAAAACTGTATAGGTAAGAATGGGCGTTTAAAAAGAGATTCGGCTGAGATTAAGATTGCTGAACTTAAACTATTATCACAGATAAGTAAAGTAACAATTAAGTTTAAAAAGGTGTTGAAAAAATATACGATAACACAACAAATTAATATCCAAGGTGTTAACCGAGAATGTATAGCTGAAGCATACACATATTTCTTTCAACAGTTTGGGAACAATGTTAGAGCTAGTGGAAACCCCTTCGACAATTCTTTTAGTGGTAAAAACATGTTTGATTTAGCACAGCGTGCAAATGATTTTATCAAGGCTGTTCGTGAATCGCAGCGGTTAAAGAAAGAATCAACATTAATATGTATTGATGCACTTAGAAATCCTTACGAGGCAACATATTTTCAAGATAGATACTCTGCTTTTTATCTAATAGCAATTGATACGGAAGATGAGGAGCGAAGACGCCGCTTAGCAGAAATGAGCAAAAATCAAATATTAAGTTTAGATGCAATGGAATACCCTAACAAACTAACAGATGAAAAAAAGTTTAATCAGCAAAATTTAGCTGCATGCTTGGAAATATCAGATATTCATATCTATAATCCCAAAACATCTATAAAGAAAAATTATTATTTAACTACACAATTGATAATGTATGTAATGTTAATGAAGCATCCAGGTCTAGTAACTCCGTCACATATTGAACGCTGTATGCAGATTGCATATAATGCTAAATTGAATTCGGGTTGTTTATCACGACAGGTCGGTGCTGTTATTACAGATAAAAACTTTAGTATTAAGGCTATAGGATGGAATGATGTACCTTCTGGTCAGGTATCATGTAATTTAAGAGATGTTAATTCATTATGTATCAATAGAGACTATGCTTCGCATAGTAAATTTGAAATAGAAAACAATGAGTTTTCTGATAAAATGAACAATCTTAAGTCTAAAATAGATTATTCTCGACTGAAAGGTAGACTGTACCCATATTGTTTCAAAGATATTCATGATAAAAAGAATCAAGTTCATACTCGAGCATTACATGCTGAAGAAAATGCTTTTTTGCAAATTGTGAAGTATGGAGGAATTGGAATAGAAGGAGGAGTTTTATTTACAACTGCTAGTCCATGTGAATTATGTTCAAAGAAAGCATATCAACTTGGCATAAAACAAATATACTATATAGATCCATATCCAGGTATATCAAAAGACCATATTTTAAAGTTTGGAGAGAGTAATCCAGAATTGAAACTATTCTATGGTGCAATCGGGAGTGCTTACACAAAATTGTATTCTCAACGATTATCAATTAAGGATGAGCTAAAGATGCTAAATGAAGAATAATAGTAATCTACAATTATCCATATAATATATCATTACCAAAACAAAGGCTTATTACGATTATCTGGAAAGTAGATGAGTGTTATGAAAGAAATTCTAAAAGTAGAGTCAATATTGAAGCAGGTGAAATTAATTATAGAAAAGAATAGTAAGATTGAGAAAGAAACTGGAGGATTATTTAATATATTTTCTATTTTGAATATGGAGAGATTAGAAGTTAAAACTCATTCTGCATTGTTATATGAGTTATTAAATCCTGATGGTAGTCATTCTCAAGGAAGTACGTACCTAAAAATTTTTGTCAATAATGTTTTATCAATTGAAAATTTTGATCTAAATAATGTAAAAGTAGATAGAGAAAGAAATATAAATAGTTTAGGTAGAGTTGATTTGGCAATAGAAAATCAAGAGCATTTAATTATTATAGAAATTAAGATAGACGCAGGAGATCAAAAAAATCAATTAAAAAGATATAATGAGTATGGATTAAGAAGTGGAAAAGATTATGATATATATTATTTGACATTATATGGATATGAAGCAAGTAATTATAGTACAGGAAATACAGATATTAATTACAAATGTATATCATTTGAAACCGATATATTAAATTGGATTAATAAATGCATTGGAGCAGAAAAAACACCTGTATTGCCAGCTGTAAGAGAAACTCTAGCTCAATATTTAAAGTTGATAGAGAAAATTACAAATCAACTTGATGGAGGATTAAAGATGGAGATAAAAAATTTATTACTTAAAGATAATAATCTTGAGATAGCACAACAAATATCAAAAGTAATTCCTTATTGTAGAGCAGAGTTAGAATATAAATTCTGGACAAAATTACATCATAGGTATAATGAACAAATAGAAAGATTAGGACTAAAATATTTTGATGATGTTTTTTTCAAGGATGAAAAAAGCGATATAGAAAATATTGTTAAACAACGCAAAAAGAAAAATGGAGATATTCATTTTGAATATGAAGTCGGTGATTATAATAATAAAAAAATATATTTATTAATAGGTTGTGATGGAGATCATGAACGTATATATGTATCATTTACTATTGCAACAGAAGATAAATTTTTTCCTTTTGAGGAGAATGATAAAGAAATGGTAAATCTTATTGAAAAATTAGGATTTGTTAATTCTTTAGGTTACGGATACAACTATGTCACATATGATTTGAATTTTCATACGGATAGTTTGCTAAAGTTACAAAATGAAAACACATTTAATAAAGCGGTAAAAAGTATAGGAGATGAACTTTTAGATATTATAAAAAAAGTCACATGTAATAAAGAATTAAACGATATAATTATTTGAGCATAATATTACATTAAAACAGAATTTAACAAACAATAAGGAGCTACTTCACAGTAGTTCTTTTTCTATTCAACAAAACTATCAAAATATCGACAAGAATAGTCAAAGGAATTTTACAAAATCTGCATAAGTATTTATAGTAGGCAAATCAGATATAAGATGAGGTTATATAAAAATTATGAATATCTGATAACAAGATTAAAGAGCTTATAGAAATAACTTAAAGATATATCTGAATTCAAATATTACATTGTAATACAAAACACCTATTTAATGAGCGTTCCAAAATAATACGTTGATTCTAGTTTTAGTTATTACTTAAAAATAAGATTTTCTTTAGATTATATTTATGAATAAAGTTAAGGATGGTTAAGTATGAGTAAGCCTGAAAAGGTTATTAGAGTGATGGATCGAGTTGAGGAAAAAATAAATAAGTATAAAGAAGAGTCTTTAATTGGTATGGTTGAAATAGATGAAGAATCATATCAGGCTATTATAAACTTTTCTAAATCGCTAATTTGTGAAGAAGAATTTGTGCTAAAAGAAGAAAAATATGAAATTATTTCAATTGCATTAGTAAATTTTGCAATCCAAGAATATAAAAATGGTCAATTTTGGCATGAATTTGCTATAAAACTAGATTTAGATGTAGTTGATGTTATGAAAATATGTAAGCAAGCGATTGAGAAATTCTGTAATATCAAAGAATTGTATTTTCATATAGGAAATAAAAACAAAGGTTATGTTACATCAATATTGACTCATGCAATCATTCCTAATTCAAGCTTGCCTAAATTTATTGAATTCCTGCAAGATATATATTTTAAGGATTTAGAAGAGGATTATATAGATGCTGAAGTGGAAGAGCTTGTGCAATATATGCATCGTTTATTTACTAAGTATTTAGAGGATGAGGATATTAGATTGATTGTCCAAGGTTCTAAAATGACTATAGCAAGACAACAATTGCCAAAATCGTTTAGAATTGCATTTGTAAGGGCAGCTAGTATTGTTGCCCCCATAATAGAAAGATTATTATTTTATATAAATCAAGTTAACTATGGTGAAGTGATTGAGTACCTTGCTAACGATCGGTTTGATGAGTATTTTTCAGATTATGATTATACAAATAGAAAACTCAAATCTGTATCATACAAGCATAGAATTAGAAAAGAAAACATTAAGAAATTTCATATGGCTCAGTATTATTATGAAAATCGCAATTTATATTTACAGATTCCAAGACAAATCATTGACTCAGATTATATTGAGAGAGAAATTCAACTAGAAATTGTGTTTGGAGATTCGGTGATTCACCAAGAAAAAATGTTACTTACTAAAAGCAGACTATTCTTTAAAACTGAACAAATATTAGTTCAAATACCAAAGTTTCATTCTGAAATTAGTTATCGTATTAAAAGTGGAGATAAAGTTATTTATTCATCTGGAAAAGTATTATTTAGGAATTATATTATTTTTGATCTTAAAGGAAATGAAATCAGCCCTAAAAAACTGACTGACGAGACCGTGAAGGTTATTACTTATGCCCAAAATCAAGTATTAAAAGATGATGCAGAAATTGATATTGCTTATGTTTCAAACTATAGAATATCGACTGTCTTTTTAAATGAGGAATCTTTACTTTTAATAAATGATAAGGTCCTATCAACTAATGTAGCTGCTATTAAAAATGAGCTAAACAATAAATGGATATATTTAGGATTACAGGTTAAAGATTCTAATAATGATGTATATGATGTTTATTCTCAGATTCCAGATATAACGTTGAGAATTCCTTATAGAAAAGAGATTAATGATTTTATTATTTCGTTTAATGGTATGAACTTTATATTAAATGAAGTTTCAAATGTAAAACTTAGAACTATTTCAGATGGAAGTGGTGATAATTTAGCTATTATTTCTATTCAAGCTGAGCGTTTTATGAATAATAATCCAGCTAAAATAATTATTCGAGAAAAAGGGACTAGTAGAATTTATATTGAAGAAAGCATATTTATACTTAAGTCATTAGACTTCAAATTTGATAAAAGCTATTATTATAAAGAAAAAATAGCTCGAATTATTGGGCTAAGTTCAAACGAAATTGAATTAACAGAAGAACTCAAATTTCCATTAAAAGTAAACATCAAGAAAAATAAGGTTTTTAGTACTGAGTTTAATTATGACGAACGTAGATTTTTACTAGTAATTAACATACCGATTATTACTTGGCGCTTTGGGCATATAAATTCGGATATGAAAGCATGTGACAATATTTGGTGGGAAGATATTGGTGACTATAAGCTGTATATTAAATTTCCTAATAAAGAATCTAAGCTTCACATTGTTACAGGCAGTAACTATGAAAAAATTCAAGGGAAGAAGATAGGCGATGAATATAAATATTCATTAGATCATTTATTTCAAACCGTAGAAAAAGAGCCGATTACTCTCGGGGTAATAGTTGAAGGAAATGAAGAGAGGATAACTGAAGTTCATTTTAAACCATCTATTCATAATTTCTCAATTTCATATTATGATGATAGTCATGTGCTTAGAGGATTGTTTGCAAGCTGGAGTTTTTTAGGAAAAGGAAAATTGTATGCCGATATTATATATTCTCCAACAACTAGACTTATTAAAAGCTACGAAATTGACCGATATGATGGCATAATGGATAAAGATATCGAATTGTATTATAACGAACATGAAATAGTGATTTATCAGTTAAATGAAGATGATTTTTTTGGTGAAGGTATTAAAAAAAATATATTACTTCATAAAAAATTCATTGTTGGTGATCCAGTAATTGTTAAGTGTAAGAATAAAATGCTTAAAGGTATAAAGTGTATTAGTGATTCGGAAAAGTTTGAACTTGATAACTTTTACTTGAAAGATATTAAGTTTTCCCGTAAAAGGGGTTACTATGAAGCAAATGGTATGTATTTAATAAGAGACCGTTTCACTGGGCATAAACGTGAATGGTATTTTACAAAGTATAATCCATTTGTTATCAAACCAGTAGAAATTGGAAGTGATGAAATAAGTTTTGAGATTGTTGACAAGGATGAAGATGGATTGATTTATGACATTAAAACAAAACATATAAATCCTAGAGACGAAGATGGAAATGAATCAAGATATAAATTAATTGATGTAGTTATTTTAGAAATAATGGAGCGAGGTGATAAAAATGGGATTAAATCCTATTAAAGCATCAGAAAACATAGTTGAAAAATATCTGAGATATATTGAGACTACCTTTTATATCGATGATAAAGATTATATGAGACAGTTTAAGCAATTTTTAGCAAAAGCTAATTATTTTGCAAAAGGCCCTTATCTAGATTTTTCAGACTCATTTGAATTTGGAAAGAGTATTAAAAACTTAATAGATGAAGGTGTCCTAAGTAAGGAGTTTTTAAAACTATATAAATCTAAGCCTAAAATATTATCTAGACTACTTTATAAGCACCAAGAACTGTCAATTAGAAAAGTTATTATGAATAAAAATGTTGTAGTTACTACTGGTACAGGATCAGGAAAAACTGAATCCTTTCTTTTACCTGTAATTAATTATTTAATGAAACAAAAAGAAAAAGATGAATTAACTGATGGTGTAAGGGCTCTTATTATTTATCCTATGAATGCACTTGCTAATGATCAGATGAAAAGGATGAGAGAATTATTAGTTGATTATCCTGACATAACATTTGGATCGTATACTGGGGAGACAGAAAAATATGATAGAGGAGCTTTGTCTAAGTATATGTCCTTAAATAATGAACAAAAGCCAATTAAAAATGAAAGAATATCCAGAAATCAAATGAAGAAAAATCCACCACACATTCTTATAACAAACTATGCAATGCTTGAATATTTACTGCTTAGACCTGATGATAATGTGTTTTTTCATGGCGTTAATTCTACTGAGTGGAAGTATATTGTGCTCGATGAAGCTCATACTTATACAGGTGCAACTGGCATTGAAGTATCAATGCTTTTAAGACGTTTAAAGAATATCTTGAAAAGCAGAGAAGAGATCCGATTTATTTTAACTAGTGCAACACTAGGCGATGAAAAGGACAATAAAGAAATTTGTGATTTTGCATCAAGGCTTTGTACTGATGTGCCATTCGATAAAAATAGCATAGTAAGAGCATTTAGATATTCGAATTTTGATTACGATGGTTCAAAGGAATATCCTTCAGAAATTTATATGAAGTTAAATACTTTGATAGAGGAGGGAGCGTCACTTAATAAGTTTGTGAGCCTAATAAAGAAATATGATTCTGAATTTAGTAGTCAAGCTAAAAGTGTTAGTGAATTTCTTTATGATTTTCTTATACAGGATAGATTTTACTATAAAACTAGGAAAATTCTCCGGGGAGAACCCGCTACAATTAAGAAAATTACAAATCAATTATCTGTTGACGAAAATGAGTTAGTAGCTTTTGTTTCAGTAGCAAGAAAAGCTGAAAAAAATAATATTATGCTTTTAGATGCTAGATATCATATGTTTATTCGAGCTTTAGAAGGAGCATATGTTGTTTTAGGCTCGCATAAAGAGCTTTCAATTTCTCCTAGGGATAAAGCTTATATTAATGGACAAGAGTTTAAAAGCTATAAAATTTCGGTTTGTCAGTATTGTGGGCAAATTTATATTGAAGCAAAGATTAATAAAGATTCTTACTTAATTCAAAAGAAAGAAAATGAACACAATGGGATTAATGATTTTTACATGTTGTTAGGCAATGAAGATTATGAACGGTTTATAGATGATGATAACATTATGGAGAAATATGAAGATAGTATTTATCAATTATGTGGCAAATGTGGAAAAATAGAAAAAGCTAATTCTATAAATGGAAGCATGTGTGATTGTGGTAAAGAATATATTGTTAAGGTGATTGAGTCAGTCCCTAAAAATAAAGTGTTAAACAAATGTTTAGCTTGTGGTTTGATTAATAGGCGTGGAACTATCTTGAGAGGGTTTTATATAGGACAAGAAGCTGCAGCAAGTGTTCTTGGATCAAGTTTATATGAAGAAATACCGTCAGAAGAAGTAAAAGTTATCGAAACACCACATGAATTCGATGATGACTTCTTTGGAGAAAGTTCAAAGGGAAATTTTATGGTTAAAGATATCATCAAAGATAAAGTTGGAAAACAATTATTAGTTTTTTCCGACAGTAGACAAGAGGCAGCCTATTTTTCTAGTTATTTTGATTTTACTTATAATAATATTCTTAGAAGACGACTATTTATCGAGGCATTAAAAGAAATTGGTAGATATTCAGATGAAGACGGCATAGAAATAACTGCTGCTGTTAAGAATCTAGCTGCACTTTTTGAACAACACCAAATTGTAGAGCCAGATTCTTCAGTCAAAGAAGCATGGAAAACTATTCTTTATGAAATATCAAGCAATGATAGAAATAGTTTAGAAAATTTAGGCTTGATTTCATTCGAATACCAAGGACAAGATTTTTCTAAGCTTGGTCTTTATACAGGTGATGAAGTTAAAGTTATTCAGAGAGTATTGGCAAATAGTTTTAAGAGAGACTGCATGTTTGAATTTCCATTATCTAAGCAAATGCTTAAAGTAGACAAAGAGTATTATTCATATAAAGGTAATGAATTAACTATGTCATTAACAAAATGTGATAGCAAGAATATTTATTGTAAATCTTGGATTCCATCAAGAAACTCAAATGCTCGTTTTAATTATATTAAAAAGACGTTAAATTGCTTAGATAAGAAAGATATAAATAAATATTTAGATAATATTTGGAAAGGCATATTTTTAAAAAATAAAAGTTTAGTAGCACAAAGTCCAGATCAGTATATAATGGATATATCAAAATTTAAGATTCGTGCCTCCTTTGTTCATGATATAAATTGGTATATTTGTGAAAAATGTGGTAAGGTGACTGTAAATAATATTAAGGATGTTTGCCCAGCTAATAGATGTGATGGGAAGTTAAAACTATGCGATTTTGAAAAAGATTTTGCTGATAACCACTATAGAAGACAGTATTTAGAAATGAATATTTTTCCAATGAAAGTAAAAGAGCATACTGCTCAATTAAGTCCTGAAACAGCAAAGTTATATCAAGAGATGTTTATAAAAAATGAGATTAATGTATTAAGTTGTTCTACAACATTTGAAATGGGAGTAGATGTTGGTGAATTAGAAACAGTTTTTATGAAAAATATGCCTCCAACTCCAGCAAACTATGCCCAAAGAGCAGGCCGTGCTGGAAGAAGAAAAAATTCTGTTGCATTTTCGTTGACATTTTGTAGATTATCTTCTCATGATTTAACTTACTTTAATACACCAATTAGAATGATTAAGGGAAAAATTTATCCACCAAAGTTTAAGACTGAAAATGAGAAAATAGTAAAAAGGCATATGAATGCTTCAATAATTGCAGCCTATTGGAGAACAAATGTAGATGCTTATAAAGATGTAGGAACATTTTTTGATGAAGAGATTTATAATGGTTTATTAGATTATATTGATCATTTATCTAATGATATTATAAATTATATTAAAGTATTTGTACCATTGAACTTGAAAGGTAAAATAGAAAAATGGATTAGTGAACTTAGAGCTGATAATGGGCTATTAAACAAAGCGTTTATACAATACAAGTCAGAATTAGAAGAACTTAGAACATTAAAGAAAGAAGCACTTTTTAAAGCAAATTCTGGAGAATCTATGGGGCGTTATATTAAGAAAATTGATGACTATGTAAAAAAAATTAAGCATGAGAATATTCTGTCATTCTTATCCAAAAAAAATATAATACCTAAATATGGATTCCCTGTAGACACAGTTGAGCTAGTTACTTCTTTTGATAAAAATTCAATTAATACTAGTTATGGTAAATCATCTAAGTTAAGGCTTCAAAGAGATTTAATGATTGCTATTTCTGAATATGCTCCTGCCTCAGAGGTTATTGCTGATGGAAATATTTATAAAAGTCAATTCATTAAAAGGCCTACTGGACAAAATAAAGTATGGGATTTATTTGATTTTGGAATTTGTTCTAATAAGAAATGTGGGCATCTTAATATAGAAAGACATATTGATGAAGAAAGATCAAAATTTCCTAAGCCTTGTGATATTTGTGGAGAAATAGTTTTTAAGAAAAATTCATTTATTGTGCCTGAATATGGATTTATAATTAGTCCTAAAATAAATAAGTCAACCACAAAGAAGCCTAAACGAACATATAGAGGTGAGATTTATTATATTGGAGATAAAGAAGAGATTCTAGAAAAGGAAAGCAAAGAAGTTATTATAAATAACCACCGAATTAAAGTTATGTCCACTTCAAATGATGAATTAGTTGTTATCAATAATTCAAACTTTTATGTTTGTGCAACATGTGGTTTCACAATAGTAGATGAAAAACAAGATGTTAGTTTTATACCTAATAAGAAAGGGCACAACAATCCATATGGGAAACTGTGTCAAGGTAAAAAACTGTATAGAAGAACACTAGGGCACAAGTTTAAAACAGATGTCGCACGTATTTCACTCAGTGGATATTATGAAAAGGAAAGAGCATTATCAATTCTCTATTCGTTATTAGAAGGTGTTAGCCAATATCTTGGGATTGAAAGAAATGACATTTCGGGTACACTTCATTATAATAGATTAGATAGTGGTGTTTGGGAAACCAACTTTATACTATTTGATACAGTGCCTGGAGGAGCTGGTCATGTGCGTAGAATTGGAGAAGCAGACAATATTAAATTGATAAATATGTTTAAGAAATCATTAGACATTGTAAAACAGTGTAATTGTGGGAAAGACAGTAATGGAGATTCAGCATGTTATAGTTGTTTATGTAACTATTATAATCAGAAGCATCATGATATTATTAAGCGAAAATATGCTATAGAATTTTTTGAAGGACTACTTAATATATAATTAGTATTCTTTAGAAGATAAATTTATATATATCTTTTCATTGATTAATCTAAGAGATAATCAATTAGTATATATTTCTAAAAGTGTGAAGGGTTTTTATACTAAATAAAAAGGATATGAGTAATTGGTTTAGAATATATGGATAATAATATTTTTTGTTATATAAATTTTGAAAGCGAACCCCAACAGCCTTAGGGCTGTTTTTTCTATACCAAAAAGGAGGACTCTAGCTTGAAAAAACAACAAACAAAAATAAACAATTCCCTACTAAACATAATAACCCCAATGGGATTAGAAATAAAAAGAAATAGCCTAGTAATAGGAGAAAACACAGGCAAAATATATGGTGTAGTCAAATACCCGCAAAAAGTAGACTATGGCTGGCTGAGCAAAATCACCAATATTCCCAGCAGTGTCGTAAGCATAACCTTCAAGCCAATAGACAATGGCAGCTTTATAGAAAGCCTTTCAAGAAGTGTAATTCATAATAGAAGCACAGCTGAAAGTGCAAGAGATCCATTAACACAAAAAAGAGCAGAAAAGGCTGCAATTGATGGTGAAAAAATAATGGTTCAAATTGATCAGGCTGGAGAAACTGTTGGACTTATGAGTATTAACATTATGCCAATATCAAAGGATGAAACCACATTTGATAAAATAAGGCGAAAAACAGAAAGTACAAGTGCTATGCTAGGATGTAAGCTTAGAGGGCTAGCCAATTTACAAAAAGAAGGCTTTAAAATGCTTTCTCCTTTTTATTCTATGGAAGAAAGTATAGAGCAAATATTAGGAAGAATTATCCCATTATCCACCTTTGTAGGTGGATTTCCTTTTTCATCAAGTGGCTACAATGACAATGCAGGCTATTACATTGGAAAAGATACAGCAGGAGGTCTTATTATAGTAGACCCCTGGAAGCGTGGAGATGATAGAACTAATACCAACATGGTTATTATGGGTATAGCAGGAACAGGTAAGTCTACAGCAGTTAAGCATTTGGCATTATCAGAGTATATGACAGGAACTAAGATTATCTTTTTAGATCCTGAATCAGAATATAAAGAAATGACTAAAAAATTAGGTGGTGACTGGATAAATGCAGGTGGGGGAAAGGGTGGAAGAATAAATCCATTACAAGTACGACCTACCCCTAGAGATGATGAAAATGAAGAAAACAAGCTATATAAAAATGAAGATGGTAATGGGATGGGAGATCTTGCCCTTTATCTTAAAAACTTAGAAATATTCTTTTCTCTATATATTCCTAGTCTTACGGATATGCAAAAAGCTATTTTAAAAGACTGCTTAATTCAGCTTTATAAAGAGTTTAATATTAATTGGACAACGGATATAACAAAGCTTAATAATGAAGATTTCCCTATTATGAGTGATTTATATCAGCTTATAATGAAAAAAGCAAAGGAAATTGAAGCTAAAAATACTCCTGATGAAAACAATATCTACCTACAATTATCACTTCTATTAAAGGATATTGCCTATGGAAGTGATTCATTTCTTTGGAATGGTCACAGTACTATCAATACCATATCTAATTGTATATGTCTTGATACCCACGATTTACAAAATACCAGTGATAGTATAAAGAGGGCACAATACTTTTTACTACTTAACTGGTGCTGGCAAGAAATGAGTAGAGACAGAGAAGAAAAAGTTTTACTAATTGCTGATGAAGCCTATCTGCTTATAGACCCAAATGTACCTCAGTCTTTAGTTTTTCTAAGAAATGTTGAAAAAAGAAGCAGAAAATATGAAGCGGCTGTAGGAATTATATCACATAGTGTAGTAGACTTTTTAGACCCAAGCATAAAGAATTATGGACAAGCTCTATTGGATATACCTTGTATAAAATTACTCTTTGGTACAGATGGAAAAAATCTTCAAGAAACCAAAGCATTATATGATCTAACGGAAGCAGAAACTGAATTGCTTGCAAGTAAAAAGAGAGGAAATGCACTTATGATGATAGGAGCTAAGCGATTACAGGTGAAGTTTGAGATAGCTCAGTGGCGATTTGATTACTTCGGTAAAGCAGGAGGGAGGTAATATGGCAATAGGTCTTAAAACAGCCTATGCAATAGCAAAGTCAGCTATAAGTATAGCAGCAGACGAAGAGAAAAGGAAAAAGCTATTTTTAGTACTACTAATACCTTTGATAGTAGTTCTTTTAATACTAAGCATATTGGTATATATCCTTACAAGTCCTTTATCATTCATAACAGATTTTTTCCTTTCTAATGAGGAAAATACAGCAATGAAAGAATTTAAAGCTGCCTATGAAGATACAATAAAGCTTAATATGGGTCAGCTAATATTTAATGGAGAGTATCCAATGCCAGCAAAGGGTAAAATAACAAGTCCCTATGGATACAGAACTCATCCAGTTACAGGGAAATATAAAATGCATACGGGTATTGATATTGGTACAGCATGGCATACGGAAATAATAGCTATAGCCAATGGACAAATAGCAAAGGTAGGAATAGACAAAGGCTACGGTCAATATATCATAATAAAGCATGATACAGAAAAAGAAACCTTTTACTCAGTATATGCCCATTTATCAAAGATTTTTATTTTACCAGATGCAAAGGTAAAGCAAGGGGAAGTTATAGCACTTGAAGGTGGTGACCCAGAAAAAGATCCACTACCTGGTATATCAACAGGACACCACTTACACTTTGAAATAAGGAAATCATTAAGCTCTAGAAGTCATACTAATCCAGTAGAATATTTATTTGATACATCTAATAAAGAAGATGAAGAAGGCTCAAAGGAAATACAGGATAAAGTAAATAGTAATTAAGCTAGGAAGATATTAATAAAAAACTTATTCTTCACCATCAGCATATCCTAAAGCTATTAAATAATTTTTAATAATCTCTTCTAAGCAATGAAGTTCAGTTCCACTTAATTTGGATAAGGATTTAGAAATATTATCAACATCTACCTGATTAGTAACTCCCATTAATAAGTAATCAGTACTAACATTTAGCGCCCTTGCAACCTTTATAACACTTTCAGCACGTAGGTTTTTTCTTCCAGTTTCAACAGAAGAAAAAAATTGATGACTTAAATCAGATTTTTCAGCAGCTTGCTCCTGGGTATATCCAAGCTGCTTCCTTCTAAGCATTATTCTTTCTCCAATAGTTCTAGATAAATTTTCTTTACTCAAAATAAACACCTCTCTTATCATTTAGCCTATAATAGAATTTTATCTATTATAGACTGAAAATATAACTACCAACAGTTGCATTTTTGCAACAAAAGATATAATATGATATTTGAGAGGTGAAAAAAATGGGAAAAATAGAAATAGGTAGACAAAAAAATATAGAAGAAATAATTAAAAAATTAAGGCTTAAATTAAATATAACCTATGAAACAAAGGGACATACAAAGGAAGTAATAAGATTAAGTCAGGAGTTAGATAAATACATTTCATTGGCACAGAAAGAATTATTAAGCTTGGAAAATAATGAAGAAAATCATATGAATGGAAGTAAAAAGTAAGAAGGCACTTTAAATAGTGTCTTTTTTAATACGAGGATGGAGGTCAGTAATATGAAAAAGAAAACTCTTATAGAGCTATTCATCTACATCATAATTGTCATAGTAGGTATAATAATGCTATTTACATACAAGCCAAAGATAAAGGAGATTAAAATACCAGTAGAAAATACTCAAGCTGAGGAGGTAGAGGTTGATGATTTTATACCTATCCAGTAATGAGAATATGGGATTGTTAGATTATCTGATTGATGATAAAAAGCTGGTTATCAAAAAATTATTAGGAGAATTTAACCTAAATAAATTTGTAATCCACGATATGAGGAATTTAAGTCACTGCACACAAATAATTATAGATTTAAAGGCTGTAACTGACACTGAAGAAGAAGTAATAAATGCAATTACAGCTTTTAAAGCTATATATAATGCAAGGATTGTAATACTGGCAGAAGGATTAAATCATGGAGAAAATTTATTAAGGAAATTGATAGATATTGAAGTGTATAACCTAGTTACAGCAGAGACTATTAAAGATATGCGTAAAGAAATAGAGCAGTGCATTATAGGTGAGGGAATGACATATCAAGACTGCTTAAAATTTATGGTAGATATAGATACTGGCTATACAAGAAAATTTAACTTTAAAGGACAAAATATTAAAATCGTTGTAGCAGGAGTAATGCATAGAATTGGAACAACGACTACAGCTATGAATTTAGCTAATTATCTTGCAGGTATTGGTGCTAAGGTTTGTTATGTAGAAAAAAATAAAAGCGGCCATATGAAAATGATGTCTATGTTTTACAATGAATTATCCAATAAAGATAGTATTATTGAGTATAAAGGAGTTAGGTATTATAGCAATGGCCAGAAAATAGAATCCGACTATCATTTCATTATTTATGATATTGGAAAGCTTACAGATAAGAATATAAGCATATTTAAAAATAATAATAACAATATTCTTTGTGCAGGAACTAAGCCTTATGAGGTGAAGATGTTGTATAAGATAGTAGAGATGATATTTGATATTGAAATGGATATAGTTTTCTCACTTACATCATATAGGGAGGGAAATAAGATGGAAAAATTGATGAGTGAGCTTGGGAAGAGATACTATTATTTAGACTATTCTCATGATTTATTTAATGGTAACGTGAATAAAGAAGTGTTTAATAGATTATTAGAAGATCATATTGAGGAAGTGTTGTAGAAGCCAATTTTTTATTACTGGAGGGATTTTTTAAATGAAAGAAAAAACAATTACAAAAGTAGATATTCTAAATACTGTGTACAGCTCTAATCTACCAAGTAGAGCTGTCACAGTTATTTTTTATTTGATAAATAGATGTAATAGGGAAATGACTTGCTTTCCTGCTGTTAAGACTATATCCAAGGATTGTAGTATATCAATAAGAACAGTAAGAAGAGCATTAAAAGACTTAGTGAAAGTAGGCTTGGTAAAAAAAGAAAGTAGATGGAGAGAAAATGGAGGACAGTCTTCCAACTTATATACCTTGCAAATTTTGAAAAACAAAAAAAGCAGCAGAAGTAAGAATACAGAAGAGAAAGATCAAGCAGTAGATAAAGAACCAAAGACTAAAAGCCAAGAAGCTATTAAGAATATTGATTTTTCTTATTATGTAAAAGAAAATCCAGAAAAGGATATCGATAACAAAGACAAGCTAAAAATAGATAAAGAGACAAATAGGATTAAAGACAATAATAGCGTAAATGAGTTGGAAACTGTTAAAGAATATACTTCTAAGGATTTAAAAAATCAAAATAAAACCAGTAAAGCTTATATAAGTAAGCAATCATCAATTTTTCATATAAAGTCGCTTAATCTACTAAATAAAGTTAAAAACAACATTAAAGCATGTTTACAAAGACTAAAACTGCATATGGATAAAGGGCTAGAAAATATTATGGCAGAGGGAGGGTGACAGAATGTATATCCCAATAACTATACACTTTAATAAAATATTAGGATATAGAAAAATAAGTATAATTATATAGTATAAAAGCTATTATTAGAGTATTATAAAGTGTATTTATTATGAATCCTTATTTATTAGAAGTTATTATAAAAATGATTGGTAAAAATATATAAGGATAAATCAAGTCATTTATTGTCAATACCCCTTCAGAAAATCCCCCTCAGCAACCCCAAAGTCCTTAATTTTAAAACCTTTTTTCCTCAAAATCTGTCCCTTAAAATCAACAACCTCAATAGGAACACCAAGTTCTCTAGCAATAAAATCGTGGTTATATCCCAGTTTAGTAAGATTTAGAATATCATCATCTGTAACAAGAAGCTCAGCCATAAACAAATTAGCTTCCCTTTCAGGCTTTGCAGACATATCGAAAAAAGAAAACTCCTTTATAGCTCCAGACTTGGCGAAGCTTTGATGTAGCCTATCATGCCCTAATTCATGGGCGCATATAATAGGTTTAAGTCTATCGTCAATATTTTCATTTATTACAATATATCTAAATCGGGACTGGTAAAAATAAAATCCTTTTAGTGATCCCAAATCATCATACTTTACAGTAATATTCATACTCTCAGCAATTTCAAAAGGATTTCTTGTCTTATGTATTTTTATTAGCTTATCAACCTTTTTCAAAATAAAATTAATCATATAATCACCTATTCCAAATGACTTGTAAGTGAAAAATAGCAATTACTTTTCCCTGTTACTTTTTCTCCCGTATGTTTCCCTAGCCTTTTTCTTAGCATCAAAATAAACCTTGGTGATAGACTCAAAAAATTTATCCTGATCTTCTTCACTTAAAGTACCTCCTGCAAACATGGCAGCGGTTTTTTCAATAATCTGCTCTGCTTCCTTTTTCCCCTTATATCCAAAATTCTTTTTAGCAGAGCTTAGAAATTCACTTTCCTGCTCAGACATAATTTTCACGTCAATTTCATCCATTAAATAATCCGTCGATACATTAAAGATTTCGGCTAACCCCTTAACAACCTTGATATCTTTAGGGAATAATTTTCCTTTTTCATAATTATATAGGGTTCTTGTAGATATTCCAAGCTTTGAAGCCAAATCTGATTGTGTAAACTTGTTTTCTTCTCTAAGGCTTCTAATTTTATCGCCAAAGCTCATAAATTAATCCTCCTATCATCTAAAATATGTTTCTTGTTGTAGGAATGATTTCATAACTTTCATAAATTTTCCTTGACACAAGAGAACGTATGTTCTAAAATAAGAAATAAAGTTCTTAAAATTATACTATATTAGAAATAAAATTCTGTCAAGAAAAAGGGGGTTATTGATATGAGAGAAAGATATCAAGCTGGGATAAAAGGATTAGAGGTAAAAAACAAAGGGGAAATAAGTCCAAATGTATATCACAATACTAAGCTCCTGCTTAAGCTTTATGGAGAAGTAGCTTGGAGAATAAACAATGATATTCAAATGGTAAAGGAAGAGTGTGAATATGAGGCACAAAGGGAATTAGATGAATTTATTGATAACCTAGCTGATATAGAATTGTTTATTTCAAGGAAAAGACTAGAGAGTCGATTGGAAAGTATAGAGAATAGTAAAAGTCTTATTAATCTAATAAATAAAGCTTTAGCAATGATGAAGTCTTATCCCAATACAGGGGAAAAATATTATGATATTTTATACAAAGCCTATATAGCACATTATAAATATACAACAGAGGAAATGATAGAATATTTGGCAATGTCACGCTCTACATATTTTCGTGAAAAAAAGAAAGCTATTAACCTACTAGGGACGATACTTTGGGGATACCTAATTCCTAAACTGGCAAAGGAATTAAAAAGGGCAGGGATTTTTACATATTGAATGAGACTAAATTGAAACTGGATTGAGACTATATTGACATTTGATTGGTACTGACACGATATTTTGATACTGTTATACTTGATATAATAGCATAAATATAAACAAAAATAGAATAAAAAGCCAAAGCATTAGCTCCTTAGCTGCTAGCAGTTAGGGAGCTTTTTTTTACCAATTTTTAGGTGTGTATTTTAAAGCTTAAAAATTTATATAGGTGTAATGGCTAGCTGAGGAAGGAGTCACACGTTTTCGTGGGGCTCCTTTTTTGTTTTTTGTAAAGAAAGGGGCAGTACCAATGCAAATAAGATGTCGTAGTCCCTAAGCCTTCATTTTTTCAACTTTGCTGTCACAAATCAAATGAAAAAATGGAGGCTGTGGAAAATGAAGGATTATACATTAATAGCTGGAGGAAAGAGAATTAGTGTAAGTGAGAAGGTTTACAGAGAATATTATAAGCACTATGAGCATGAAAGGTATATTGAAAAAGTAAGCAGTAAAAAAAATCTGTCCTTTAATGCATTAAAGGAGCAAGGCTATCCTATTGAAAACAAAATGCTGGACAAGCAAATAAGCCTTTCTGAGGAAGTTATAACTAAAATTATGATAGAGAAAATGCTTAAATCCATTGGACAGTTAAATACATATGAAAAAATGATTATTGAAGAATTGTTTTTTAATGATAAAAGTGAAAGAAAATTAGCAAAGGAATTATCAATAAGTCAAAGTACACTAAGCTATAGAAAGAAAAAGCTGCTGGAAAAATTGAAAAAAATAATAAAAGAATAAAATTTTTTCGTTCACCCCCTCATTTTTTTCCTTAAAGAAGTGAGGGGGATTTTTATATCCATCTCATGATCTTTGAAAAATGATAATTCAGAATATGCTTTATCCATATAGACAGTATTTAAGTACGTTACCTCTATGACTATTTTAGAAAGCGACATAAGGAAAAACGCCATGACAAGGGAGCTACCTTTGAGCGATAATTTTTGCCTTTAAATTATCAGTAGTACTGATAAATCGCAATGATCCATAGAGGAATATAATGATACTTCTGCTTAGTCCTAAGTAATCCTAAGGAGAGCAGCCTGCCTACAGTGGGAGGAAAATGTACGCTTGTATTTGAGAAAGAATACCGGTGACTTTTATGAAGCAGATTAACTATCTGCTGCTTAAATACTTAAATCTAATAAAACTAAATTATCAGGCAATAAAGTAATATGGCAAATTTATTAGAAATACTTTGTCCTATTATTTTATTGCCTGATAAATACAAATAACAGGAGTGAAAAAAGCAGATGGACATTGAAAAAAGAAAGCTGTTGCTCAAGAGAAAGCAAACTATATTTGCAGAAGATAAGGGTGAGACTTTAATCAAGAATATATTTAAGCATGTACTACCTGAGTATGGATATTCCATAAGAAAAAATCAAATAGATTTGGCAGCTAGTATATATCATTCTATTAAAAAATCCAATATAGCCTTATGTGAAGCTGAGGTAGGAACAGGTAAAACCTTTGCTTATTTATTAGCAGCTATTATATTTAAATTAATCAAAGAAAAGAAAATCGAGGGTATCGGTAAGAGTAAATTTGAGGGAGTCCAAGAAAAATTAAAAAGAAAGCCTAAAAAGCCCATTATTATATCAACATCTAGCATAGCATTACAAAAAGCATTGATAGAAGACTATATTCCTGAGCTATCGAAGCTTCTTAAAGAGTGGGGAATATTGCAAGCCCATTTATTAGCAGTAGTAAGAAAGGGAAAAGGACATTATATATGTGATCAAAGGCTGGAGGATTGTATCAGAAGTATTAAAGATAAGCCTGAATACAAAAAGCTTAAAAAATTGGTAGAATTGAGCTATAAACAAATTGATCTAGATGATTATGATGATTTTACACCTTATGTAAAGAGCAGAATTAATGTAAATGATAAATGCAGCAATAAATGCAGGAAGTATTATAGCTGTCGATATAATAGATTTCTCAATAAAGCTATGTCTCCTACCTATGATATACAAATTTGTAACCATAATTATTTATTAGCAGATATAAAAAGAAGGAGTCAAAACAAATCACCATTAATACCCGACTATTTCTTAATAGTCATTGATGAAGCCCATAAGATTATGGATACTGCAAGGCAAATGTATAATACTCCATTATCAAAGACATACATATTAAAAATATTAAATATTATAGGAAAGCTTAATTTCAAAAGAAAGAAAACTAAAAAATCTGTTAAAAGGTATATTAAATTATTAATTCATAATACAAATAGATTATACACTGAGCTATTTAATAATATTCCAAGGGACACTATATTTGAAGATACAGAAAAATTTAAGACCAGTATAAATAAAAAAGCATGGGTAAGCATAAAAAGCATTATTTTTGGAATAGATAGCTTGATAGATATTATAGAAAATAATATTTATATTATGCCTAATAAGAAAAATTTGCTTTACTATATTTTAAGAAGCTTAAAGGATATTAAAGGAAGATGCAATATTTATTTGAAGGAAGATAATATTATTTACTGGCTTGAAATAGCAAACAAGGATAAAAATAAAATTACTTTATGCTCAATACCAAAGGATCTTCAAAAAAGACTATTTAATGATCTTTGGATAAAGCCAGTACCCATCATACTTACTTCGGGGACATTATCAGAGTCTGGTTCCTTTAGCCATTTAAAAAAGAAAACTGGAATAGAAAATGTAAGGAGAGCAAGGCTTGATGAAGTCACTAAAGGCTCTCCTTTTAATTATCAAAAAAATACCTTGATGTATATCAATGATAAATTACCTTTTCCAAATAATAAGGATAATAAATACATAAATGAATTATCGATAGAAGTAGGAAGGCTTATAAAAGCTGCACATGGACATACTGTAGTTTTGTTTACTTCCTACAGAGCTATGGGACTTGTTTTTAAAAATGTATCCGACATTATCAAGGAATATCCCCTTATTAAAATGGGGAAGGGTATGACAAATCCTATAGATACCTTTAAAAATAGTAAAAATGGAGTACTATTTGCAGCAGGCAGCTTTTGGGAAGGAATTGATGTACCAGGAGATATATTATCCTCCCTCATAGTTGTAAAGCTTCCCTTTGCTGTTCCAGATCCTATATCAGAATATGAGCAGACATTATATAAAAGCCTTGATGAATACAAGGATAAGGTGATTGTACCTGAAATGATAATTAAGCTTAAGCAGGGTGTTGGTAGGCTTATAAGAAGTGAAGCTGACACGGGGGTAATATCTATTTTAGATTCCAGAATGAAGAAGAACGGCAATTATTACAATAGAGTTGTAAAGGCACTTCCAAATTGCAAGGTAACTAATTCAATATCAGAAGTTAAAAGATTTATAAATAATAAAAAAGAAGAAGCTTATTTTAAATAAATCGTGCTGTTGAGGATAAAGGTAGTATTTTACCTTTGTCCTTTTATTTATGTAGATAAAAATTTTGAAATAGGACATATTGTGCAGAGCATATGTTTTTTATATAAGGGGGTAGTATTGTATGGATCAGGTGCAAAAGGATAATTTGTGGCTATATAAAAGTAGTCTTGTTTTTATTAAAAAGTTAAAGCGAAATAGTATGATAAATCAAGAGGAATACAATACTATGGTGAAAAAATTATATGAGATTTACGATATAGGATCAGCTGCTTGTCCTAATACCATAAAAGGTATATAATGTTAGTATCTAAAAAGGGTATTAGGGATATGGATTTGATTGGAGGGTAATTATGATAAAGAGAGCAGTTGCATATTGTAGAGTAAGTAGTGACCATGAAGACCAGCTTAATTCTCTAGAAAATCAAAAAAAAATGTGGGAAGATTACATAGAAAGACATGATGATTTAAATTTTTGCGGATTATATGTAGATGAAGGATTAAGTGGAACCTCTACTAAAAGGAGAGAAGCATTTAATAGAATGATTCATGATGCTTCAACTGGGAAGTTCGATCTAATATTAACTAAGGAAGTATCAAGATTTGCTAGAAATACAGTGGATACATTACAGTATACTAGACAGCTTAAAGAGTATGGTGTTGATGTTTATTTTAAGATAGATAATATAAATACGGGAGATAATGATGGAGAGCTTCGACTATCGTTGATGGCCACATTGGCACAAGAAGAATCAAGGAAGATATCTGAACGTGTTAAATCTGGACACAAGCAAGCTATGAAAAGCGGTGTTGTCTTTGGAGCCAATAGAGTTTTAGGATATGATTTAGTAGATAAGGAGCTTTCTATAAATGAAGCTGAAGCAGATATAGTTAAAAGGATTTTTAATTGGTATCTATTGGAGGATGAATCTCTACATGGAATAGTAAGAAGACTAGAGAAAATAGGAATAACCAAAGGAAAAATGGGAGGTAAGATAAATCATTCATCAATAAGAAGAATTCTAGGAAATGAAAAATATGCAGGTGATTTAAAGCAGAAAAAATATTACACAGTTAACTATCTTACCCATGCAAGAAAGAAAAATAACGGAGATAAGGACTATATTATAATAAGGGATAATCATCCAGCAATTATTGATAGAGATACATGGAATAAGGCTCAAGTAAAATTAAATAGCAATAAAAGAAAATATAAGGAAAAGGGTATTGGATACAGTAAGTCATTATTTTCAAGTAAGATAATATGTGGAAGCTGTGGAGCGAAATATAGAAAAAGAACTATGAAAAATAAGGATAAGACAGATAGAGTAATTTATAAATGCAGTGTTAATTATAACAAGGGTAAAAAGGGCTGTGAAAATGGTAGCTATATAAGAGAAGATGTATTAAAAAATATATTTGTTGATTTACTTACAGCTATATCTGATGATAAAAACAGAAAAAAATTTATAAAAAATATGATGACAGTTCTAGAGGAAAGCTTAAATGAGGGCAGCACTAATCAAAATCTTGTGATTATCAAGAAAAAAATCAATAAAATTCAAGATAAAAAAGATAAGCTATTAGACCTTTATATGGAGGGAATGGTTAATAAAGCAGGCTATGCAAAGAAAAATGCTGAGCTTCAGGAGGCTGAAGGTAGATTAAACAAAGAGCTGCAAATGATAGAGAATAAAAATCTTCATATAAGAACTAAAAAAGAAAGATTAGAAAAGTTTTATGATATGGTAAATAAGGAGCTTAATTATAAAGCCTTAAGTGAAGACGAAGATATCAAGGATTTAGTAGCTACATTTATCGACAAAATAGTAATCAAAGGAAATAAGATTAAGTTCTATCTAATAGATGGTGATTATGAAATAGATATTAATAAATATCCTAAAAGGGTTGATGATGGAGATAATACATCTGGGAGACTACTGGAATGAAGAAAAGATGATAGGCAATAAATTTAATATAATGAAAGACAATAAAGAAGTAGGCAGAAACTTTAGAAGGGCCTATGGATATCTTGCAGGGGCTAAGGGTATTTATGATAATATTAAAGCCAATATGGATGAAGCAATCTACCCTGCTAAAGTCAATAAAATTATTGGAAAGCTGATTATCGAAATATTTGGTGAAATAGTTTTTGGTAATGATATTGGGAAAGAAAGACATTTATTTGGCAGTGCAATAACCCCTGAAGGAATAAAGGATTATCTTGAAACAGTTATCGATCTCAATGAAAAAATATTTGTTTTAAAAGGCGTTTATGATTCAGCTCAGTCAGACATACTTAAAGAGATTGCTAAAGTGGGCCTAAACAAAGGATATGATGTTGAATTATTCCATAATCATTTTATTCCCGAAAAAGTAGACCACATAGTTATAAAAAATATATCTACAGCCATAACTGCATCGTCCAAATTTAATAAAAAGGATAACAAAGTAATAGATATTGATTCATGCCTTAATAGGGAATTATTAAAAACAAGAAAAGAAGAGATTAAGCTGGATAATGAAAAGCTCAAAGAATTGATTAACTTAGCAGTTTCTAATATAGCTATAGCTAAAAAAGTACATGATCGTATGGAGGAGTACTATATACCTAATATGGATTTTAAAGGTGTAGATGAGTTAAGAAAAAATATTTTAAATAGAATTTTAAAGCTTAATAAATAGTAGAACCTTTACTTAAATTCCTATAAAACGAAAATAAGATGGAGTTGTTTATCCTCACCATAATTCCAAATTTGATTTAGATGAAAGGGTGTTTTGGAAAGGAACGGCTTTGCTTGTTCAAGGTGCAATAGATTGGCTTGAGATAAATTCTTAAATTAAAAAAATATGAAATAAAAAGAATGGAGTATTGATTAATATCTTACTCCATTTTTTGTTTAAAGCTGACATAAACTGGTATGATAATGAGGATAATTTAGACAAACAATAAAGAAAAGTAACTTTTTTCTTTATTTTTCATTTTAGAAGGAGATGTGTATATGTCTTATATACAAGAGGTGTTAAAAAAAGTAGAAGATAGAAATAGAGATGAACATGAATTTCTTCAGGCTGTTGAAGAAGTATTTTATTCTCTGGAGCCAGTTATTGAAAAACATCCTGAATATAAAGAGACTTCAGTTTTAGAAAGAATTGCTGAACCAGAAAGACAAATTATTTTTAGAGTTCCATGGGTTGATGATAATGGAGTAGTTCATGTTAATCGTGGATTTAGGGTTCAATTTAATGGGGCCATTGGACCATACAAAGGTGGATTACGATTTCACCCATCTGTTTATGTTGGAATCATTAAATTTTTGGGATTTGAACAAATATTTAAAAATTCTTTAACGGGTTTGCCTATTGGAGGAGGTAAAGGGGGTTCAGATTTTAATCCTAAAAAAAAATCGGATGGTGAAATAAGGAGATTCTGTGAAAGCTTTATGACTGAGTTATACAGACATATTGGTCCTGATGTAGATGTGCCTGCTGGAGATATAGGGGTTGGATCAAGGGAAATAGGTTATTTATATGGTCAATATAGAAGAATAAGAGGAGCCTTCAAAAATGGAGTAATAACTGGGAAAGGCTTAAAATACGGTGGAAGCTTAGCAAGAAAAGAAGCCACCGGATATGGATTGCTTTATTTTGTTGAAGAGATGTTAAAGGCCAATAATAATTCAATTAAGGGTAAGGTTATAGCTATTTCCGGTTCAGGCAACGTTGCAATTTATGCATGTGAAAAGGCCACAGAGTTAGGAGCAAAAGTAGTTGCTATGTCTGATTCAGCTGGATACATATACCATGCAGATGGCATTAATTTAGATACAGTTAAGAGATTAAAAGAGGTTGAAAGAAAGAGAATTAAAGAATATGTTAAGGAACATCAGGGTTCAAAGTACCATGAAGGCAATGTCTGGGAAGGTAAATTCAAATATGATATAGCACTTCCATGTTCAACTCAAAATGATATAGATATGGAAAGGGCAAAAAATATTATTGAAAATGGAGCTATTGCAGTAGGTGAAGGGGCCAATATGCCTACCAGTAATGATGCTATAAAATTCTTTTTAAAGAAAGAAATTCTTTTGGCTCCAGCTAAGGCGGCGAATGCTGGTGGAGTTGCCACTTCAGCCCTTGAAATGGTACAGAATAGCATGAGATATTCCTGGAGCTTTGAAGAGGTTAATAATAAATTAAAAGATATTATGATAAATATCCATAAAAGTGCTTGTGAAGCTTCTAAAGAGTATGGATTAGGATATAATTTAGTGGCAGGAGCAAATATTGCCGGATTTAAAAAAGTTGCAGAGGCAATGATAACTCAAGGAATTTACTAAAAAACTTAGAATAGAAATAAGGAGTCTTTAACTAAAGGCTCCTTATTTCTTAAACAATTATTTACAATAGTACTTATTATTCATTTTATTCATGTCGCCTTTTACTCTTTGACCCCATAGATCCTTAGCAAGATCTTCAGATGCACATACATTAGCTATTTTATTAATTGGAATTAAACAAACTGATCCACAATCATTTTTTCTTATTGCAACATAATCTCTTTCAACCTCATCAAGGGTAACATCACAATATGCTTCTCCATTTACTAAAGAAATATCAACTTTTTGGCATTCCAAATCTTTCAATGCTTCTTTAAAGCATTCTGGGTATCTATTATCATAATAAACTTTTTCTTTTTCATAGTAGAGACATAAATCATCATCGTAGTTTCTACCATAAGCCCTCATCATTGGTGGATAAAATCCAAATTGATTGTTCCACATAGGAAAAGTCCTCCTTTTAAATGGTTATATTAATAATTTTTTATTTAGCCTTAATAATATTATATGAACAAAGGGAAAAAGTGTTAAAAAAAAAGACTCAAAAATGAGCCTTTTTTTATAAGAAATTTTAAATAGAGAAAAATAAATTAATTAAACTTTAGAGTTGTTTATATTTAACATATTTTTTTAATTTGTTCATATGCTAAACTAATAGCAGCTTCCAAATTATCAGTATTTGTCCCCCCTCCTTGGGCAGTAGAAGGGCTTCCGCCGCCTTTTCCATCGATTAAAGGTAGGCATTTATTTAAAATATCTTTCATAATAATTTTATCTAAATCCTTTGAACGGTTAAAAATCAATTGTGCCTTATCTTTATTGTCAATTGCGAAAATAATAACGGTTGTGTCATTATTTGCTAAAATAGATGATAAAAGTTTTACTTCATTAAAGTTCCTATGTTTGAATATGTTTTTTATTATTTTTGTGTTTCCCTCAAATTTAGCAGTTTTCATCAATTCAGCAGCTTCAAATTTTATAATTTGTTCCTTTAAATTTTTATTTTCCTTTTTTATTTTTTGAAGTTCTTCGCTATCTTTGTCTATAATATTTAAAATTTCATCAAGTTTTGCAGAGAGACGGGATGAAAGGGAATTAGTAATATCATTTTTTATGCTGTAGTCCATTAAGGCTCTATTTCCACATATAAAATCAATTCGCAGGCCTGATTTATATTTTTCGTATTTCCTTATTTTAATAAGTCCAACTTCTCCACTTCTATTTGGGTGGGTACCACAACATGGAGAATAGTCAAAATCATCTAATTTAACTATTCTGATATCATCGGTAACCGTTGGCATTTTCCTTAAAGGAAGACTTTCAAGCTCTTCTTTAGTAGGGTATAATACTTTTACTAATAAGTCATTGAAAACTATTTGATTAGCAAAGTATTCTACTTTTTTAATATCTTCACCAGATAAAACCTTATCTACATCAATGGTTGCAGTATTTGGGCTTAAATGAAAACCGATAGTATTTGCATCATAGAGTTTTTCAAAGGCAGCAGATAATATATGTTGACCTAAATGTTGCTGCATATGATCGAATCTTTTTTCCCAGTTTATGGTACATTTTATATTTTCCAGTGTTGATGGCAGTTTATCTAAGACGTGATAGATTTTGTTCTTGTCTTCATATACATGGGATACTTTGATATCACCGATATATCCTTCATCGCAGGGCTGCCCTCCTCCTTCAGGATAAAAGGCAGTTTGATTAAGCTCTACATGAAAGCTGTCATCCTTTTCGACTATGTGTACAATATTTGCATTAAATTCCTTAATATATGTATTTTTATAAAACAGTTTTATTGCCAAGTATATCAACTCCCAATTCTTTAGTATGATTTTAAATGAAAAAGTTAAATATCTTCATCTATTAAATTTTTATCTATATAAATTATTTTACCAGAAGTAGTCAACAACTTATATTTATTTTTAGAAAAATTACATAAATTCTTATAATCGGTGTCACTATCTCCTATAATGAATACGAGAGTGTTACTAAAAGCTGTAATTGTATTATTTCTACTAAATTCTTCAGAGTCCTGATTCCAAAAGTATTTATACTTATATGAGCTGCTATCTATTAAGTTAAAATCACTTGCATTAGGGATTGCGTCTGAACCAGAAGCTTTATATTTATTTTTTGTTCCAGAAACAAAAATATTTAAGGTGGAATTTTCTTTGAATAATATGGTATTTTTAAGCATGTTTTTAATCCATTCATCCTTTGGTGCTGTATCATCTATCCAAATGCTTTTAAAGATTTCTTCATAAAATGTAGTTTCTCTTAATTTTTTTTCGAAAATCTCTCCATTAAACATAAAAATCTCGAAAAAATTTTCGTAATAATAAGCTCCAAGCCTTTCATCAGCTATCTGATATACAGTTAAAAAATTATAATTTCTATTTGGTATATTTATAAATTTAATTGATTCTACAGGCAATAGATTATTAATTTTATCAAAGTAATTATAGCCTTGACCTTGGTCTGTAAAAATACATACTGCCGCTAAATCTTTAGACAAATTCAATACAATAAGAAGCTCGTCACCAGCCTCGGGTAGAATATTTCCAGTGTATATTTTTAAATCTATATAGTTTAAAAGATTTTGCCAATTAGGATATTGAAGAATGTTTAAACAAATTTTTTTTATCTCTGCTTCTGCTTCTTTTTGTTTAGTTGGATTATCACTTTTATATTGATTAATAAGTCCATAGGGAATAGAAGTGTTGTATATATTTATCGTACTCATAGCAGAAGTATAAAGCTCTCCAAAGCTTTGATAGTTCAAGAATAATGAAGTTGCCAAAATCATAATAATTAATGTAGCTATGACATATTTTTTCATTTAGATCCCTCCCAATATAAATATATGTGTGTAAATAAAAAAATACTTATTATTATTTCAAAAATCAGCTGACAAATACAAGGACTGTGAAATATTATGTAGTAGGGGCTGAAGTATTTAATTATCTCATCTATGAAAGGAGGAAGAAAGCTTGTATGAAATACAGGACATAGTAGAGGTACTTGAAAAATTCATAAAGATATTTATAATAAAATATGAATATGAAAATATTGGTTTAATTAAAAAATTTAGAATAGATAGTAGGAAAAATCTTGAATATGATGAAGTAGACTGGTGCCGACTGTTTTTAAAAAAATCCTGTTTTAATTATTGTTGTAAAATTTTACTCTTAAGAGTATTTGAAGATAAAGGAAAAATAACGAGTAAATTTAATAATGAAGGAATTGCTACTTGGAATAAATTGGTGAAGAACATCAAAGATAGGTATGATAAACTTTATGATATCGCCATAATAGATATTAAAAACGATGAAGAAATTAGTTTTTTAAAGAATGTTTTTGCTGAAAGTGATTATGATATATATCAAATTGATAAAGAATTGGCTGAGATAATTGCAAAAGGATTAGCTGATCTAGATCTTAAAGATATAAATAATAGTGATTTGAAAAAAATTTTCAGAAAAATTTATCCCCTAGATGCCAGGGAAGAGTATAGATTCCATGAATTTTATAAAGAAGCTCCTGCCTTAGATTATATATTGGGATTAAATTAAGGTGGTTTTATTAGAATAATATAAATAATTACCCAAAACTGTCCCCTTAGTTTCAAAGTGCTAAGTGTGTTAAAAATGAATAAAGTTTTTTACGCACTTAGCACCTGATTTCCTTTTCATAGATGGAAACAAATAAGTATAAAAAAGATTAAAAGCCTATTTTTTAAGGAGTGAAAAGATGAATATAACTGTAGATGAATTTAATTTATTAGAAAATGAAGTTCTTAATAAAGTATTATATTTTTCTTTAAGAGACGATTATTCTAATGAAGTTAGTAGGGCAAAGAATATGTTTAAGACAATAATAGAAAGAAATAGTTATTCTTATGATGAAAAAAATTTTACCGCTTGGCTGCTTTGGGATTATAAATTAGAAAATAAAAATAACTTTTTTGAAGAATATAAAAGAATAAATGGGAATAAAATAATTAAAAATCAATATGATATGCTTGAAAGTCTAATAAATTCATACTTGTCAATATATGAGTTTGAATTTCACAAAAAAGATGAGAAACTAATTGATATTTTTTCTAAAAAGGAATTAAATATTAAAAGAAGCATTAAAGAAATAAATTCTAATGATCTATTACTAGGAAGGGTTGTAGAATTTCGTGGTGAAAATTTTGTGTTAGATGATTACTTAATATTGGACAAGGCTTTTCGAAACTCAATAGAAAAATCTTTCTATGAAAAATTTAAAAATTATAAAGAAAAAAAAGGAATTTATGAAATACAAGAATTTGTCAAAGAAAATTCCTTATTATTATATAGTTTTGCAGATATTATTGATGATTTGGCAAAAAAGCAAGTCGAAGATAATAATGAATACTCTGTGTTTCAAAGTAATTATGCAGTTTTAAATCATAATTTTATATATGAAGCTTTATTAGAAAATAAAAATATTGAACTTGATTATAGAGAGAATAATTCATCTTACTATATTATGTATGAAGAAGAAAAAAAGAAAATATTAGGTGAGATTGTATTGTTTAAAGATAAATTAGAAATAGAATGTATTTCTCAAATTGATAATGATAAAGCTAAGGAAATAATAGAAAAGTTAGCTAATGATTCTATAAAGCATATAAGTGATGAATTTATAACTATAGATGATTTAATATGATTTGACAGTTAACCATAAAGGTAGTAGAATTAATTGTAACATTAAGATATAATAGAATCTGTTAACTTTTTATTTATAATTCAGTTTGATTTTTATACTATTTATCTATAATTAATTGAAAGGGGTACAGTTATTTCTATGGAAACTGCGAATGCGGATTTATCGGAGCCGTATGACGGGGATAATGAAAAAATAATTGTAGGGATACCATCGGATGACATTGAAATGGAAAATGTTATTAATGATATTAAGACATTGTTGAATAAATATAATGATCCTAAGAAGCATTTGAATGATTATTTAAGAAAAGTTGAGAAAAAAATGGTTAATAAGAGTATTGACACAGGATGCTATATTAATAGGAATAAAATAAAAAAATATATAGAAAAACATCCTTATTTTAAAAATCCATGTAACTATCATATTAGATTGTTAACTATCATGAAGTATTTGAAGAAAAAGGGTATAGATTTAACTATTAAAGATATTGATTTAGTAGTAGATGAAATTATCCAGGAAATAGATGGAGTAAAAAAGATAGCAGAAGGTAAATATAAAGTTATAAAATAATAGATTTTAAAAATCCAACACAATTTGTGTTGGATTTTTAAGTTTAGAGAAAGCTGAATATTTTTATATAGATAAATTAAACTTTACAAGTGTACATCTATATAGGCTTGTACTAATTACAGTATTCAAATATAATATAATAGACATCAATAGACAATGGAAGGAATAATAGAATGGAGAATAATTTAATCAAAGTCCTTGATGATATTTTATTAGATTTTGATGCAGAAAATATGAGTAAAGAAGAAGTTTTTATAAACCTAATAAGAAAAGCTGTATTTAAAAAAACTAAAATAAGTTATGATTCCTATATTAAATTTTTAAATGAAAGTATTGGTAATATAGAGATATCAATGGAGGATATTACAGATTCTAAAGAGCTTTCCAGTGGGTTTACACAGAATCTGGATTTGTTACATTTGTGCAGTATTTTTGAAGAGTATTTAAATGACAAAGTCCGTGAATTAACAGGAAGCTATTATACTCCTAATTTTATTATTGAGTTTATGGTTTCTAATTCTTTAAAAGTATATTTTGAGGAAAATGCAAAAATAAATAATAGAAATTTAGCAAAGCTTATAGATGATGAAATTATAAATGATATTGATCCTTCCCAATTGCTAGATATATTAGATATATTATCAAATTTAAGGATTATTGATATATCCTGTGGCTCGGGGTTGTTTCTTCATCATGTATTAAAGAAAATATTTATGATCAGGAAAAGGATATATAAAGAATTAAGCTATGAATTTGATGAATATGCTGAGCTAAAGTCTATATTAGAGAAGAATATATATGGTGTTGACATACAACAAATGCCCCTTGAAATGGCTATTTTAAAGTACATAGATATACTTAATGATCATAGATGTGTAAATCTTGAAAAATTAAATATTAATATGTATAAAAGAAATAGTGTGCTGGGAAATGAAATATTTAATGTTTCTAAAATAAATGATGTTATAAACGAGGGAGGATTCGATATAGTGATTGGTAATCCCCCTTATATAGGAGAAAAGGGAAATAAATCTGTATTTGAAGAGATTAAGAAATATGAATTTGGTAAAAAATACTATGAAGGGAAAATGGACTATTTTTACTATTTTATTTATAGAGGAATTGACATTTTAAAGGATAATGGTGTTTTGTCATATATTACAACTAATTATTTTATTACTGCAGATGGGGCCAAAAAACTTAGAAAGCATTTAAGGAGTACAGTGAGCTTTAAGAATATAATTAATTTTAATGAATATGAAATTTTTAAATCTGCCAGGGGCCAGCACAATATGATATTCACTATAACTAAAGGTGCCCATGAAGAGAAAACTTCAAATATAAAATACATAAAGAACTATAAATTAGAAACAAACGAAGTCCTTAAGTTTATAAATAATAAAAAAGTTAATAATGAAAATATAACAAGCTATATAGTAAATAAACAAAGTGACCTCTATGGAGATAATGGAAATATATTGGTTTTTCCCGATTGTAGATTTTGGAACATATTGAAGAAAATAAGAGCATTCTCCAGCTTGAATTTGGGAGATATCTGTAATATAAACCAGGGTATTGTCAGTGGAGCAGATAAGGTTACTCAGAGGATGCTTCAGGGGAAATTTAAAAAAGATAGTATAGCAAAAAATAAAATTGAAGTTAATGAAGGAATTTTTATACTGGATAAAGAAGAAATAAAAAATAAGAATATGGAAAGCTGCAAACTTCTTAAGCCCTTCTATAAAAATAGTAATATTAAAAAATACTTTACAAATCATTCCACCGATAAGTATATATTATATTTTACTGATAAAAATATCTGTAATGAATATTATTGCTTTATTATACAGGAGCATTTGAAAAAATATAAAGATGTACTAGAGCTAAGACGAGAAACTCAAAGGGGAATTAGAAGCTGGTTTGCCCTTCAGTGGTATAGAGATCAAAGAATATTTGAAGGTCCTAAGATAGTTGTACCCCATAGAGCTCTTCAGAATAATTTTGGCTATAATGAAGATATGTGGTATGCCAGTGCCGATGTATATTTTATTACGGGAAAAGTCCAAAATATTAATTTGAAAGTATTATTAGGCTTATTAAATTCTAGAATTATGTATTTTTGGCTATATAATATGGGGAAAAGAAAAGGAAATTATCTTGAGCTGTATTCCAGTCCATTATCTCAAATCCCTATTAATATCAGCTTTGATACAAAAACAAAGGAATATGTTGAAACAATAGTCAATGAAATTCTCTCTTGCTGTAGAGATAATTATGATTTCAAATTGATTGAAAAATATCAATATGATATAGATAGGAAATTGTATAAAGTATTTGGCTTTAATATGGAAGAAATTGAATTAATAAATAAGTTATATATGGAAAGATGCTTTAAAAAGTAGAACAAATAGAAATAATAGTTGGGATTTATCTTTATTTTATATTATTTTCTTTTACGGGGTGAATATATGAGGTTTTATTTAATAGCTAAGTGTATAGAACAGCAAAATGAAGATTTAGCATTAAACTTAGATACCATGACCCTTACTAAAATTAGAATTGATGAAAAAATTGAAGAAGACAATACCTATGTAATAGCAAATGGTGGAATAATAAAAATTAGAAATATAAACTGGAGCCTCAAGGATCTTTACTTTGAAGCCTTTGGAAAATCAAGGAAGGTAAAGAGAGGTGAGTTTAAATTTATTAAAATAAAAAGAAATAGTGATGCTTATATTGATGAAAACTATTTTTTATTTAGCAATAAGAAGCTTATTGGAAGAATTGTTAATTCAAAGGAAATAGAAGAAATAAACAATAAGGGAATAGAAAAGCTTAACAAGCTTTTAAAAAAACTATTATTGAATGATATGGTAATTCTAGTTAAAGGCAAGAAAATATACAGAATATTCACATATTCAAAGCTAAGTAGCCTTATGAATGAAAACAAACAAATTGATATATATCAATTTCTAAATAATAATCATACCAATGAAGTACTTATCAAGTTAAAGGATAAGATTGACTCTGCTTATAAGAATTTGGAAGAAGCTAAACGTAGAATGGATGAGGAGTTGAAAAAGAATAATGAAGGGTAAGAAAATACTAATAGTTCTTTGTGGCATAACAGTGGTGACATTTACTGTGGCAGCATTATTGAAAGACGATATTAAGGTTATAAGTTTGTCAAAAGACCAGTATGAGTATAAAGATAATGGGGTAGAGGTTGTTGATGGAGAAAATTTTATAAAATACGTTTCAGATATAAATGATATTAGGGATATAATTTGGATAAATGAAGATCTTGTTGAGTTTAAAGGCAAAGTTGAAGATAATGACGAATTTGAATCCTTTCAATTTGATTATAGCAATAAGCTTTTTTCTGAGGATAAAAATGCTGAAAAAGATGAATTTTATCGAAGCCATTTTAAAGAAAAAATTCAATTTGTAAAGTCAATAGACGAGGATAATTATGTAATATACATAGAGGGAAAGGATAAAAATGGTTTATTTCATTTATGTAGAGATGAGGAACCTGTGTTTTTAGCATCAAGTATAAAGGTTGATGATAAATTATTATTTAAAATGTCCAATAATAATAGGAAAATAGCCTATTATGATGGAAAGCAAAATATTATAAAGATTTACGATTTTAATACTAAAAAGATTGCTGAAATAGAACATGATATAAATAATGAAATATTTAAGGATTTTAAGAGCTGTATTAGCTTTTCCCACGAAGCTGGGTATATAGCCGTATCTAACGTCAATAGAGAAAACTTTAAAGAGAGTAATTTTTCAGTGTATGGAGCGGATTCAGGAAAAGCATATGCTGAAAACCTTTTGGGAATAAATCCAGTTTGGGGAAAAGACAATTTAATAATAGCTTTTACATATCTTGAAGACAATTCACAAACCAATACAAAGGAAAAGAAATCAAGGGATATAGTAGGGGACAGAGTTGGTCTTTTTAATCTAAAGACACGGAAGACTAAATTTATTCAAAATATGGGCAAAGGATATAAAGTTATAAAACCTGCTGTATGGAGTAATAACAACCAAATCATTATAGCTGTGGGCAAGTACTTGGAAAATGAAAATATATATGCTTTTAGCAAGGTTTGTTCTTATAATATAAAAAGAAATGAACTTTCTGATCTAGAAAGTTATTTTAAAGACATAATTAAAAATAGCAATGATTTTGAAATTACAGCACAAGAAAATGATTTATATATATCCTTTTATGGTAAGGACCAAGAAAATATTGTAAAAGTTATTGACATTAGCAATAGAGATGAAAAGGATTTTAGAAATCTTCAAAGGTTTAATACAAACATTGAAGGAACTAATAAATTAATTCTTTCAAAAAGTTTAGCCAAGGATAAATTTCTATATGTTCATAATAACGGTGTATATGTGTCAGACCTGAATTCAAATTATGTTAAATATAAAGCAAATGGTACGATTAATAAGATTTATGAATCACCTGATAAAAGTAAATTATTTATTATAAGTGAATTTGGAGAAAAGTTAGAATTAGCTATTGTAAAGTTGTAATGTTTTAGAAGTATGAAAACCAGAGAAGTGTATCGATACACTTCTCTGGTTTTTTATATTTTTATTTAATGTCATCTATTTACAAGGGATACAATTTGTATTATAATAAAAAAGAATTAATACTTAACAATACAATTGTTTAAAGTGGGGGAGTACAATGAATGATTTTAGCACAAAGGATTTAACTATTGCAGGACTTTTAACAGCTTTAGTGGCAGTTGCCACAATTGCAGTTACTGTTCCAATACCCGCAACTGGAGGATATTTGAACTTAGGAGATAGTATTATTTTTTTAGCAGCTATTATTTTTGGATGGAAATATGGTTTAGTGGCAGGAGGCTTAGGAGCAGCATTAGCTGACTTGCTTGTTGCACCGGCATATGCTCTTCCAACTCTTATTGTTAAAGGACTTATGGGATTTATAGTAGGGAAAATAGCTGATAAAAAGAATAAAAATTTATTTAACTATAGAAATATAGCAGCCATAATAATAGGGTCGGTATGGATGGCATTAGGCTATTATATTGCTCAGGCTATAATGATCGGAAATTTTAAGACTCCTCTTGTAGAAGTTGGACCCAATGTACTTCAAGGATTTATAGGAGCAATTATATTTTTCCCAATTGCAATTGCTATAAAAAAATCAAAAATTCTAGAAAGATAATTTAACATTGAGAATAGTACCAAAAACCTGTATCCATAATAAATAGATACAGGTTTTTTATTATATGGGGAAACTACATATTATAGAATTCTTCATATATCTTAAAGTTGAAAAGTTCCGATATTTATAATAGTATAAAGAAAAAGAAACTCTAAAGCTATTTAAAATTGAAAATTCAAAAACGACATTAGTCGTATTTGTTTTAATATAAAAGTGGGAGGAGAAGTGTATGAAAATTACGATTCTAGGTAATTCAGGACCCTACCCCAGGGCTGGAAGCGCCTGTTCAGGATATCTTTTAGAAGATGAAGAAATTAAAATTCTAATAGATTGTGGAAATGGAATATTAAGTAGATTATTAGGGCAGATAAATAGTCTAGAGGAATTGGATACAATAATATTAACCCATTTACATAGTGACCATATATCCGATATTATGATTATGAGATATGCCCTTGGAATTAACCAAGCTAAGGGAAAAATTAAGAAGAGTATTCCTCTATATGCGCCGCAAGACCCATTGGAAACATATAATAAAATACAGTATAAAGATGCTTTTATATTAAATGAATTAAATGAAAGAACCTTACTAAACATTGGTGATATGAGAATAACCTTTGAGGAGATGTCTCATCCAGTAAAAACTTTTGCTGTAATCGTAGAAAAAAATAACAAAAAATTTGTTTATACAAGTGATACTAAATATTGTAATAATTTAGCAAAAATAGCAAAGGATGCAGATGTACTTCTATGTGAATGTAATATAATGGAAGAGGATTTAACAGAGGATGTATATCATTTATCTACTAAGCAAGTAGGTGAATTATCTACTTCATTGGGAGTTAAGAAGCTTCTATTAACACATATATGGCCTGAATATGATTTAAGTTCCATACTTAATGAAGTTAAAACTTATTATCCAGGTGATGTGGAAATAGCAGCTGAGTTTAAAACCTATGAAATAGATTAGGTATCAAGCAAGTAATTTTTACACATAATATAAAAGATATAAAATTTTATGTTTTAGTTTTACAAGTAAAATAATGATTCTAATATTATAGGGATTTAAGTAAAGACTTTAATTTATACATGTTCAAAGCTCTCAAAAATCTTAAGTATTTGTACATGTATAAACTAAGTTTTAAGATTGATTCATAATATCTGGAAGTATGAGGAGTGTGTAAAAATTGCTGAATAGTATTTCTGAAAGAAGAATAAAATTGAAGGATAGATATAAGCTGTATCTTGAGGTGCCAGAAAAGGACTACTTGATGATCTATAATAATGAGATAAGTGTGGAAAATGCACGGGATGTATTGACTCAATTTTTAAAGTATCATCAAGATGATGGTAGAATAGAAAATACTCAAGTAAATCATGACAGAAATAATCACAGTATAAATATAGAGGCTGATTTAGTTTATTTGGGAAATGATCATACAAATCCCAAAAATATACCGCCATATTTAAATCACTAAGCAGCAGATTTAAACCCCCTTGTACCTCAGGGGGTTTAAAATATGGGATAGAAAAATCTTGGAACTTCAAAGACGGAAATGATATAATTGGGTTGACTAAAATTAAATGAGGTGATATATATGGCAAGAAAAATACTAATTTTAACTATATTAATATTAGCAGTATTTAGTTTTTCAGTTTATGCAGAAGATGAACTTGAGACATATGAAAAGGCTTTGATACTGGAAGTTTTACAAGAAGAAACCAGTGGAGAAATTATTGACACGGTTCAATTTGTTAAGCTGAAAGTATTAACTGGAAAATATAAAGATCAAACTTTCAATGTAGAAAATGTTCAATCAGGACATCCAATTTATGATATACCGGTTAAAGAAGGCGATAAAGTAATGGTATATATAGAAGAGATTGAGGACGGTAGTTTAGATGTAAATATTACCGATTATGTAAGGAGTAATTACATATTTATTTTAATCATCGTATTTATATTAACATTATTACTAATTGGTAAAACTAAAGGTTTAAAGACGATAGTTACTTTAATTTTTACAATGTTTATGATTTTTAAAGTTTTGCTGCCTATGATATTAAAGGGCTTTAATCCGGTAATTATTACAGTAATTATATCTTCAATTATCACCATAGTAACTATGGTGATAATATCAGGTATATCTAAAAAGACCCTTGCAGCCATACTTGGAACTGTTTCAGGTGTATTAATTGCAGGAGTACTGGCATTTATTATAGGAGCTAAGGTTAGATTAACCGGATTATCCAGTGAAGAAGCTGTTATGTTAACCTATATTCCTCAGGATGTTAATTTTAATTTTAGAGATTTATTATTTTCTGGTATATTATTGGGTACATTGGGGGCTGTTATGGATGTTAGCATGTCAATAGCATCATCAATAGAAGAAATAAATAAAGCCAATAAAAATTTATCTATGAAAGAATTATTATTGTCAGCAATGAATGTTGGCAAGGATATAATGGGTACCATGTCAAATACTTTGATTTTAGCATATACAGGAAGTACAGTTCCTTTAATGCTTTTATTTATGGCCTATGAAACATCTTTAATTCGTATTATTAATATGGATATTATTGCCACAGAAATAATTCGGTCTTTAGCAGGAAGTATAGGATTGATTTTAGCTATACCTATAACCGGGGTTATAGGAGCTATGCTTGTAAAAAGAGATAAGTAAAATATAAAAAAAGAATCTAAAGTAAATCTAAGGAGCTATATAAAGTTTCTTTAGATTTATTTTTTTGCCGAAAAAATAGAAGGAAATTAAAAAAATGAAAAGAATTGTAAATAGAGAGAAAAAAGTAGAAATAGGAGTGCTTTTATGTATAGACGACCTATTGTGGGGATAGCAATAGCTTTTATTTTAGGTATAATAATTCAGTATTATTTTAGAATAAATCTTAAAATTATTTGGTCTATTGTATCATTAAATATGTTACTCTTATTTGTATTAGTAGATACAAAAAAAGGTTATATGGCAATGATATTATTATTGTCAACTGTGATGCTTTTTGGTGGTCTTCACATGGAATATAAACTTAATATTAATGCTCCAATAAAGAGTTTTGTAAATAAAAAAGTAGAGATAATTGGAGATTGTATTCAAAGAGATATGACAGATAAGAGTACATATATCCTTAGAATAGAAAGTATTAAATACAATAATAAAACCTACAGATTAAAGAGTAAATCACTATTAAGGGTATTTAAGCAGGAAGGTAGAGGGTTTAATAATAAAAGAGTCTTAGTTAGAGGTATACTGAAGGAGCCAGATCCTGCTAGAAATCCTAAAATGTTTAATTATAAACTCTATTTAAAAACCCAGGATATTCATACTATTTTAAGTATAAACCAATACAATATAAAATCCTTGGGACCATCTGATTTACCTTTGTTTATAAGAATAAGACATAAAATAAAAAGCTATATATACAATGAAACGGCAAAAGTTTTTCCCGGTGAAGAAGGCAAAATAGCTTTGAGTATTGTCTTTGGAGATAAAAAAATTATTGACGAGGATTTATATAATTCCTTTAAATTGAGCGGCACTGCCCACGCATTAGCTGTATCGGGCTTGCATTTTGGCATTTTGTTTATGTTTCTGGATTTTATATTGAAGATTTTTAAGCTCAAGGAGAACTATAAAGCCTTTGTATTATTATCTCTAATTTGTTTTTTTGCAATTATTGTTGGTTTTTCTCCTTCGGTTATAAGGGCTTCATCTATGATTATTTTATTGGTTATTTCAAACCATATCGATAGGAAATATGATCTATTTGCTGCATTAGCCCTTATATCTTTAATAAATGTTTTTGTAAATCCCTTTATGATATTTAGTGTTGGGTTTCAGCTTTCTTTCCTAGCTGTAATATCTATTGGACTTTTTTACAGTCCTATTTACCAAAGAATAAACTTTATGCCTGAGTATCTTGGAAAAATGATTGCAACTACACTGTCGGCTCAAATAGGCACATCACCTATTATAGCCTATCATTTTAATACTTTTTCACTAATTTCACTTATATTAAATATTCCGGTTGTTCTATTAATTAGTTTTATACTACCTATTAGCTTAGTATTTTTTGTGACATTATTTATAAATATTAAGATTTCCAGATTACTTGTTTTCTTTGATAGAATATTAATAAAAATATTAATAAGTATAAATTCGATTTCCTCATATTTGCCATTTAGCAGCTTTAATATTATATCTCCTAGGGTTTTATACCTTATTATTTTTTATATTGGATTAATATTGTTTTTCTATAGGGGGAAAATTCCCTATATTAATAAACTCAAAAAAGAGAAATTGGTATTGCTTTTTTTAGTCTTCATTTTTGCTATTAATTTTATAGGAATAATAAAAGAGAATAATCTTAAGGTTACATTTATTGATGTAGGACAAGGAGATTGCATACTTATTGAAACTCCTAAGGGCAAGAGAGTATTAATAGATGGAGGGAAAAGTGAAGAAAGTATTTTATATGAATATTTGCTTAAAAATAGGATTACTCATATAGATTTAGCTTGCATTACCCATATACATGATGATCATATTGGAGGTATTATAGATATTGTTGAAAATATAAAAATAGGAACTATAATTATAGGGACAAAGGAATATTCATCTGATGAATTTGAAGATTTTATTAATAAATGCTCAAAAATGAAAATCCCTGTAAATGAATTTACTAGAGGAAAAACCATTGAGTTGGAGGATGAAATTATACTAGAATCAATTCACCCATCATCAAATTTGATTTCAAAAAGTGAAGATGATATAAATAATAATTCTTTAGCTTGTATTTTAAAGTACAAGGATTTTGAAGTATTATTTACAGGAGATATTGAGAAAGAAGGAGAAAGGGAGACTATTCTTAATGGGTCAAGAAGAGATATCGATGTAATAAAGGTTTCTCACCATGGAAGTAATACATCCAGCTTGCCTGAATTTATAGATTATTATAATCCTAAGATAGCAGTAATTCAAGTAGGAAAAAATCTTTTTGGACATCCCAATAAGGAAACTCTCCAAACATTGATGGAAAGAAAAATAAAAATATATAGAAATGATAGAAACGGTGCTGTTATAATAGAGTCTGATGGTGAAAATATTGAAATTAAAAGGATGATTCAATAATTTGGATTAAACTTAAGGAGGAAATATGTCATATAAAAGCTTATTAAAGGATATAAAGGACAATAATATTGCAAAGGTGTATTTGTTTTATGGTAGTGAGAAATATTTGATTGATAAAGGTGTAGAGGCTGTAAAGAATAGATTCATTAATAATGCCAATGATGAAAGTTTTAATTTTAGTTTATTTAATGGCCTTAGCGATAATATGGATATTGTTTTAAACTCTTGTGAAACTTTACCCTTTATGGGGGAAAAGAGAATTGTTATGGTAAAGACTAAGGAGGCTTTTAGCGGAAATAAGGGTTCTTTGAGCAATGAGGATGAAGAAAAGCTTATAAAATATTTATCTAAAATACCTGAGACTACATGTTTAGTTTTTATAGCTGGAGAAAAAATAGATAAAAGGAAAAAGCTTGTCAAAGAAATTGCTTCTAATGGAAAAATTCTTGAGTTTGTTAAATTGAAAAAAGATGATCTTTCAAAATGGATTCATAAAAATTTGAAGGACAATGATAAAAAAATAAAAGCTGCATATATACAAAGAATCATTGATTCTTTAGGTTATTTAGAAAAGGACTCCAGCAAGACCCTCTACGATATAGGAAATGAGCTTAAAAAACTATGTAATTATACTGCCGATAAAACTGTTATTGGAATTGATGACATAGAAAAGATAATGAGTAAGCCCTTAGAAAATAATATTTTTATATTAGTTGATGCTGTTGGAAATAAAAATGGAAATAGGGCATTAGACGTATTAAATCAAATGCTGGTAGGTGGAGAACCTGAGGGTAGAATATTACATATGATTGTTAGACAGTTTAGAATTTTAAATAGGGTTAAGCTTATGGTAAATAGAGGATATACTGCTAGTGTTATAGCACCGAAAATATCTTTGCCCCAATATGTGGCTAAGAAATATGTTAAACAAGCCAATGCTTTTACGGAGAAAGAGTTATTGGATATATTAAATAAAGCCTTAGAAGCCGACTGGAAAATTAAGACAGGCAAGATGTCACCGAAGCTTGCTATAGAAATGCTAATAACAATATTTTGTAAAGGATAAGAAAATATTTTCAAAAAAGCGGAAAAGCGTACTCGGTACGCTTTTTTATTTGCAGCGGGATTGACGACGGGGTTTAAGAAGAAAAACATTTTATTACTGGTTAGCTTGCTTTAGCTGATTTAATTGTCTAGCCATTATTGAAATTTTTCTAGCAGCTTTGTTTTTATGGATAGTATTATGAGAAGCTACTTGATTAATTTTCTTTTCGGCATAACGAAATTTTTCAGTAGCTAAATTTAAATCACCAGCTTCAATAGCTTCATTAAATCTTCTAATAGAAGTTTTAAGCATAGATCTTCTTTTTTTATTTTCTTGTGTCTTTTTTGCTATAACTTTAATTCTTTTCTTAGCAGATTTTATATTAGCCAATTTTTTCACCCCCTCGTTTGCTGTTTAACACGTGTAATTTTATCATGATTACAATGAAAATGCAAGAGAAATAAATCTTATATTACTTTTTATTTCCATTATAGATTAGAAATATTCTTTTTTGAATATATTGACGGTTTTATAGAGAAAATAGTATTAGCTCATAAATATATTTAAAAGGTGACTAGTTATAATATTGTTTATTAATAGAAAGGTGGAGGAATATTATGTTTCAGATTAGAACAGATTTAGCTGTTGAAACAAGAGAATTGTACAAAGAAAATAAGAAACAGGAAATACCAGGGGTGGAGGTGGAAAAATCTGAGGAAAATAATATTGAAATAACGAGGGTAAAAGTCGTAGATGATAGAGGAAGCCAGTTAATGGGGAAACCTAAAGGAAGTTATATTACTGTTGAAGCTAGAGGTCTTAAAAGCGCCGATGCAGATTTAAAAGACGATGTAAGTAAAGTTATGGCTAAAGAATTGGTTAAACTGATTCCTAGAAAAAAGAATTTTAGTACTTTGGTTGTAGGATTAGGTAACTGGGATGTAACTCCTGATGCCCTTGGACCAGAAGTAATATCAAAAATCCTAGTAACAAGACATTTGTTCAAAATGTATAAAAAAACCGAAGATCCTACGATGGTTTCAGTTAGTGCTATTACCCCAGGTGTTATGGGAACAACGGGAATTGAAACAAAGGATATTATAAAGGGAATTGTAGAAAAATCAAAACCTGATTTAGTCATAGCTATAGATGCATTAGCTTCCAGGAAAATGGAAAGAGTAAGTACAACCATACAAATATCCACTACTGGAATTAGTCCCGGTTCAGGGATTGGGAATCTTAGAAAACAATTAAATGAAGAGACCTTAGGAGTACCAGTTATAGCAATTGGTGTTCCCACTGTAGTAGATGCAGCAACAATGGCAAATGATACTATCAGCATGGTTGTAGAAGCTTTAAAAAGCCATTCTGAAAAAGGGTCGGGCTTTTTCAAATTACTTGAAGCCATGAAGGATGATGAAAAATATTCTTTGATCAAAGAGGTTCTAGAACCTTATGGTGCCAATGTTATTGTCACTACAAAGGAAATAGATAAAATTATTACTGATATATCTCAAATTATTGCCAATGGAATAAATATCGCTTTACATCCCGGTATAGATCTTAAAGATGTAAATAGATATCTACACTAAGCATAAAATTCATCATATAAACCTTTATATATTCATATAATTATAATGGAACAATGTCCACCTTTTAATTTGTTTTGCTATATAGATGTGGACATCTTATATATTTTTTTATAATTATGATACTTTAGAACCGATGAACTCGTTGTGCTAGTTCTTATATTAGGGTTTTTTAATATTTCCTTTTATTAGTGCAACTTATTAGCTAACTTTAGAAATACAACTTAGAGAAAAGGGAAGTGAGGGGGAAATAGATGGACAAAAGAAAGAAAGACTACGATATTGTAGGTTTCCTGTTGATATTGATTACAATAATGATGATAGCTTTAACTTTAAACATTTTTTTTGTTAACAATGAGGTTATAGTTGCCCAGGCTGAAAGTGAAATAAGTAATGATACTAAAGAAAGAGAAGAATTAAAAGAAAGTTTTTTTCTTCATATAATGAATAAATCTATGTCCATACTTGAGATTAATTTTAAAGAAAGTGGAGGAGAAAATACTACTTCATTTGTAAAGGGCCTATTGGCAAATAAAATAAATTTTGACTATAATAAACCAAAATCCTTAATAAAGTCTCAAATACCTTTGATTAAAGATTTCGAAAGTCATATACAATTGGATGATGACTTACCCCATAGTGAAGATTATGACAGCCATGATATATTTATTGCCAAAGAAAATATAAATGAATCAGAAGAAAAACCTACAAATAGCGGCAGCCAGTCCTATGAAGAGAATAATCTTTATGAAGATGATATACAAGTAATCAATATGGATCCACAAGATGCAAATAATGAAGAAAATAGTAATCAGAATAATGAAAATCAAGGTTTATTTAATGAAGTGGAAATAGTGAGTACACCTGCTCCAGCACCAAAAGAAATTCAGCATCAGGCTGATAAACCACTGATTTTCATTTATCATACCCATGGTACAGAATCCTATAGTCCTGAAAAAGTAGGGAATTATCATTCCTTAAATAGAAAATATACGGTTAGGCGTATCGGAGAACTAATGAAGAATAATCTTGAAAATGCTGGATTTAAAGTTATCCATGATGATACATTGCATGACTATCCTTCTTATGAAGGGTCATACGTTCGGTCACTGGAGACCTTAAATAAAAATCTAAAGAATAATCCGAGTTTGAAGGTTGTTTTTGATGTACATAGAGATGGTATAAATAATATTGATGAATTAGCTACAAAGGATTATGAAGCTATTAGAGAAAGAAACTTAGTAGAGATAAATGGAGAAAAGGTTGCAACATATTCAATGGTTATTGGTGGAGGCAATGAAAATTTAGAAGAATTGAAGCGTTTTGCATATTTTGTTAAAGCTATCAGTGACGAGATGTATCCCGGATTTGCTTCAAAAATAATTTTAAAAGAATCAAAATCCTTCAAATACAAGCTTAATCAATATAAGTCAGATTATTATATTTTATTTGAAATAGGAAATAATGCAAATAATATATATGAAGCAGAAAGAACAGCGGCATATCTTAGTCAAGTGATTAACCAAGCTTTAAGAAAATTCGTTGTAAAGAGCAATTGATTATAAGGGCTTTAGAGATTTTCAGGGGCCACCTAAGTAAGTTAGACTTTAAAAGCATGTATTATAGATGAAATTCCATAATTCTAATTTGGCAAAATTGAGATTTCTATTTTGAAATCTCTTTTTGCTTTTTTATGGAATAAAAAACTCTTATGTGTCAAAAATATTAATGGTGATAAATATGAATAGAGTAGAAAGAAAAAAAATTAAAAGAGAAAGTAGAATGAAAAGGGCAAAAAGATTTTTCTTAAGGCTTTTTTCCTTTGTGTTTTTGATTGTCTTATTATACATAGGATTAGAAATTGTAGATGAAACTAATCGTGGCATGATGTCTATGGGGGATACAAGTTTTTTTAGCTATAATAAATTTGATGATAAAAATATAGAATTAATTTTTTGTGGAGATAAATACCTAGTTAATACGGAGAAAATAGAAATTTTAGTTGCAGACATAATAGAAATAACTGAGTATGGAATAAATAATTTGAAAAGATTTGCAAAGGATAAAGGAGAAGTTGTTACTAAACTAATAGATAGCGTTATTAATTCCACCAAGTCGAAGTGAATTCGGCTTTATTTTTTAAAAAAATATCCTAAAAGAATGAGTTAAACCATAGAACTTAAAATTAAAAAGAGAACTTAGAAATACAAAAGCGTTGTTAGACGCTTTTGTATTGTACTACCGTATTTTATTATGTTATAATTTATAAAGATTATTTTATAAATTGAAATTTTGTAGAGAATAAAAAAGCTGCTAAAATAAATTGGTAGAATTTAAGCATAAGCTATATATTTTGAGAAGGGGAGTAGATTCAATGTCGCAAAACCGTCAAAGCAAGATACGAAATTTTTGTATAATTGCACATATAGACCATGGAAAGTCTACCTTAGCTGATAGATTGATTGAAAAAACTGGTCTGCTTACAAAAAGGGAAATGAAGGAACAGATATTAGATAATATGGATTTGGAAAGGGAAAGAGGCATCACTATTAAGCTTCAGGCCACTAGACTAGTATACAATAAAAATGGAGAAGAATATATACTGAACCTTATAGATACACCTGGTCATGTTGATTTTACCTATGAAGTATCCAGGAGCCTAGAAGCATGTGAAGGTGCTATATTGGTTGTAGATGCATCTCAAGGAGTAGAGGCTCAAACTTTAGCCAATGTATACTTAGCTGTAGATCAAGATCTGGAAATTATACCTGTTATAAATAAAATAGACTTGCCAAGCGCAAGACCTGATGAAGTAAAAAGGGAAATTGAAGATGTTGTAGGAATTGAAGCTGGATATGCACCTCTTATATCAGCAAAAGAAGGTTTAAATACTGAGCAGGTGTTGGATGCAATAGTAGAGTATGTTCCTAAGCCAGAAGGAGATGAAAATGCACCATTAAAAGCCCTTATTTTTGATTCTTTTTATGATAGTTACAAAGGTGCGGTTGCCTATGTAAGAATTAAAGAAGGAGCTGTGAAAGATGGAGATGAAATAATGATGATGTCTTCAGGCAAAAAGTTTGAGGTTAATGAGGTGGGTTATTTCTCACCTGGACCAAGACCTGTAGATGAGCTAAAGGCTGGAGATGTAGGATATATTACTGCCAGTATTAAGGATGTGAAAAATTGTAGAGTGGGAGACACAATAACAAAGGCCGATAATCCATGTGACAAGGCTTTACCTGGCTATAAAAAGGCCACTCCAATGGTTTATTGTGGTATTTATCCTGCTGAGGGAGAGAAATTTGAAAATATAAGGGATGCATTAGAAAAGCTCCAATTAAATGATGCTGCTCTAGAATTTGAGCCTGAAACTTCAGTGGCTTTAGGATTTGGTTTTAGATGTGGATTTTTAGGATTACTTCATATGGAAATCATACAGCAAAGACTGGATAGAGAATTTGATTTGGATATTATAACAACATCACCTGGGGTTATATATAAAGTTACAAAGACTAATGGTGAAGTCTTAATGATTCAAAATCCTAGCAATTTACCGGAGCAAAGTGAAATTGAATACATGGAGGAGCCTGTAGTCGATGCAAGAATAATGATACCTAATGAATATGTTGGAAATGTAATGGAGCTTTGTCAAGAGAGAAGAGGCAATATGATAAATATGGAATATATAGATGATAGAAGACTTATCTTAAACTATGAGCTTCCTCTTAATGAAGTAATATATGATTTTTTCGATGCTCTTAAATCTAAAACAAGGGGATATGGTTCTTTAGATTATGAGTTTAAAGAATATGTTAAATCCAAATTAGAAAAATTGGATATATTGTTGAATAAAGAAGTTATAGATGCTTTTTCCCTTATAGTTCATGAGAGTAAAGCATATTCTAGAGGAAGAATGATCTGCGATAGGCTGAAGGAAGTAATTCCTAGGCATATGTTTGCCATACCAGTACAAGCTTCTATAGGAAATAAAGTAATTGCCCGTGAAACAATTAAAGCTTTGAGGAAAGATGTACTATCTAAATGCTATGGTGGAGATATCTCCCGTAAAAGAAAGTTATTAGAAAAACAAAAAGAAGGAAAGAAAAAGATGAGACAGCTAGGTAGTGTTGAAGTTCCCCAAGAAGCTTTTCTATCAGTTCTTAAGTATGATGAAAATTAGACAATTCACTTTATTTTAGACATGAAATTTCTTCTAAAAACAAGTCACCCTTTGAGGGTGACTAAATTTATTCTAAATAACTGAATGCTTAGAACTACAAATGCCTATATGGATAAGGAGGTATTATTATGAAGTCAATAGGATTGTATTTGCACATACCATTTTGCATTAAAAAGTGTAATTATTGTGATTTCGTTTCCTATAGTCAAAATGACGAGATGATAGATTCATATGTTAAAGCATTATTATATGAGATAAAAATGTATTCAGATAATTTATCGGATTATAAAATTGAAACTATTTTTATTGGTGGAGGAACACCTTCCATATTAAAACCTGAAAAAATTGATAAAATAACAAATGAAATATTTAAAGCTTTTAATATATCTGAAAATCCAGAATTTACTATAGAATCAAATCCCGGAACATTAACTGATGAAAAACTTAAAATTTATAAAGATTTGGGTATAAATAGATTAAGTATGGGTCTTCAAAGCTTTAACGATGATATATTAAGATTTATTGGAAGAATACATTCAAAAAAGGATTTTCTTGAGAATTACTATTTGGCAAGGAATATAGGTTTTAAAAACATAAATGTTGATTTAATATATGGACTTCCAAATCAAACCTCATGTGATTGGGAAGAAACCCTTAAAGAAATATTAAAACTGGATACTGAACATGTATCGGCATATTCCTTAAAGATTGAAGAAGGAACTGTTTTCAAGGGATTATTTGATCAGGACAAATTAAACTTGCCCGATGAGGATGAGGATAGAAATATGTATCATTTAGCAATCGAATTATTAAATAGTAATGGTATAAATCAATATGAGATATCGAATTTTTCTAAGCCAGGATATCAGTGTAAACATAATTTAATTTATTGGAATAATAAGAACTATTTAGGCCTTGGGGTATCCGCTCATTCCTACTTGAATGCATGTAGGTATGCTAATACAAACAATATATGGGAATATATTGATAGTATAAAAAATAATAAATATCCAGTTGTTACTAAAGAGCCAAAAACTAAAGAAGATGAAATGACTGAAACTGTATTTCTTAATTTACGATTGAAAGAAGGACTAGGAATACAGTATTTTAAAGACAGATTCAACAAATCAATTTTTGAAGTATATGGGGACAAGATTGAAAAATTAGATAAGTTGGGGCTTATTACGATTGACCATAATCATATTATGTTAACAAAGTATGGGGTGGATGTTTCCAATCAAGTATTCGTAGAATTTTTGTAAAATGACTATTAAAATTTATTTCACTATAATAATTTAATTATAGATAAACAACATTGTTATCTATAATTTATTAAACCTTAAAGTTATTTATCTTTATAGAAATTTCAAAAATAATATTGACAAAATCAAAATTAAGTGTTAACTTAAAATCAAGAATGTTTTAGCACTCAATTAAAGAGAGTGCTAACAATTGGAGAGTGGTAATATGGATTTAGTTGCAAGGAAACTAAAAATATTACAAGCTATAATAAATGATTTTATTTGCACAGCTCAGCCAGTTGGTTCTAGAACTATTGCTAAAAAATATAATTTGGGTGTTAGTTCAGCCACAATAAGAAATGAAATGTCTGATTTAGAAGAACTAGGGTATTTAGTTCAGCCCCATACTTCTTCAGGCAGGATACCATCAGATTTAGGCTATAGGCTTTATGTTGATAGCTTGATGAGAGAATATGAGCTAGAGAATAAACAAAAAAAATTTATAAAGGATTTGCTCCTAAATAAAATTGTAGAAATCGATGACATGATAAAGAATACATCTAAAATATTATCTCAAATTACTAATTTAACTTCCATGAGTTTGTCTGCACAATTTAGAAACAGTAAACTAAAAAATATTAAACTGGTTCAAGTTGACAGTGACAAAGTCTTATTAATATTGGTTTCAAACACCGGAGTTGTAAAAAATGTTATTTTAAGAATAAGCAATGTTTCTCAAAATGTTTTAAATAAGGTGTCTAATTTGCTAAAGGACAAATTAAAAGGAAAAACAATTGCTTATTTAGATGATGAAATTATTACTAATATAAAGAGAGAATTAATTGAATATAGCACAACTATTGATTTAATAATACCAACGCTTCAAAATTCTTTAGAAGATTTAGGCGAGAGTGAAATTTATTTAGATGGTATAACTAACATTTTTAATTTGCCGGAGTATACTGATATAAATAAGGCTAAAAAATTTATTGCAGCTTTAGAAAAGAAAGAATTGGTTTATGATTTGCTAAAAAATGATTCAAATGAAGATATGAGCATAAAAATTGGAAGTGAGAATAAAATTGATGAAATAAATGATTGTAGCATTATAACTGCAACATATAGATTAAATGGAAAGATTATTGGAAAAGTTGGAGTTATAGGACCCACAAGAATGGATTATTCAAAAATTATAGCTGTTTTAAATTATTTAACAAATACATTATCTAATAATATCGATAATAACATTCTTTAGAAAGATTGTTTTAAGAGAAAATAATAGGAAGTTATTAATTTATACATGTTCAAAACTCTCAAAAGCGTTGAGTATTTGTACATGTATAAATTAAGTTTTGCTATGTAAATCCTATATATGAAAGGGTATAAAATGAAGAATAATGATAATGGATTTGACAAAACTGAGCTGAGGTTATCAGCCCTTAAAAACAATATTGATGCAATAAATTCCGTTGTGTCAGCTGTTAAGGGTACCCTTGGACCCCAAGGAATGGACTGCATGATAGTAGATGATTATGGAAATGCTATTATTACGAATGATGGAGTAACAATATTAAATGAGATAAATACCACCCATCCTGCTGCTAGATTGTTAATCAATGGGGTTATGGGGCAGGAAAGGGAAGTAGGAGATGGTACTACTACATTAACTGTATTAGCTGGAGCATTACTTGATGAAGCTCTTAAAATGGTTGATATGGGTGTTCCTATACATAAAGTTATCCAAGGGATAAAAAAGGGAATTGAGAAATCTATAGAAATAATTGAAGCTGAAAAAATAATTATAACAGAAAATAATTATCATTTACTTAAAGAAGTGGCATATATATCTGCTAGGGAAGATAAAGAGATTTCAGATATGGTTTTTAGTGCTGCCCAAATTATTGGAAATGAAGTGCTAAGTAATGATAGTTTTAAATTTTCTGATTGTATCGAAGCCTTCGAGGGTACAAATAATGAAGTGATTAGTGGTGTAGTTATTGATAAAAAACCATTAAATTATTTTGAAGATGGTGTTTTAAATGATGCTAAAATTATGGTACTAGATGATTCCTTAGATGTAGAGGAAAATAAAAAAGAGCTTTTAGCAACTGAAGCTGGTTTGAACAATTATTTTGAAAATGTTGAAATGATTAAAGAATTTGCAGAAAAGATTGTAAATATGAAAGTTGATTTGCTCATATGTAATAGAGGAATAAATCCTATGGCAATGCAGATTCTTTTAGATGGTAATGTTACTATTGCTGATAGGGTTTTAAATAGTCAATTAATAAAAGTAGCTAAGCATTGTGGCTGTAAAATTCTAAAAAAATCTGCTTTAAATAAAGATGTTTCTGTTTTAAATGGTTCTTGTGGCAAAGCTGATAGAGTGGTTTATGACTTAGAAAAGGAGCAAATAGCAATTCAAAATGGCCATGGCAAACCCTATGCCACTATAATTATTGCTGCATCAACTGGTGAAATAACCAGAGAAAAAGAAAGAATAGCTAAAGATGCTGCTGCATCTCTTCAGTTTGCATTGAAAAATGGGGTTGTTCCAGGAGGTGGGGCTTTAGAGATTTATATTTCATGTTTATTAAAAAAATATAGAGAAGATATAAATGGAATGGAGAAATATGGCATTGACTGTGTTATAGAAGCACTTAAAAAGCCATTTTATCAGATGATAGAGAATAGTGGATCTAATTCTCTAGAGATTATGGAAAAAATAATAACTGCCACTAGGTTGGAGGATAAAAAATTTCTATCAATAGATTTTGAAAGTGGAGCTATTAAAGAAATGCCTGTAGAAAAAATATTTGATCCAACTTATGTTAAAACAAGTGCATTAAAAAAAGCTGGAGAAATAGCCCAGGCTATCCTTAGAATAAATTTAATACTTAGAGGAAAGCAATTAAACTAATAAAATCACAATATATTAGTAGTATTAATTTAGGAAATTGCATAATTATCTCTTGTGAAAATTACCTGCAATATCTAGTTTAGAAAACTCTAAAGAGCTAGAATTAAAACATATTTGTCAAAACAACTAAATTAAGGGTAATGATTTCATATGTAATTATCTTAACTTTAAATTATTACAACTGTTTCAATTATAAATTAATTCATATTTATTTAAATATAAAATTTATTAATTATCAAAGAATTTATTCAGGTGGGTGACGAAATGGAAAATACAATAAAGGAAAAGGGAATGGAAACTAAGGAAGAAAAAGATGAAAAAAAAATGAATCAAGATATAAATAGCAATTTAGATGCTACGAAAGAAGAAATGGAAAATCAAGAAGAGATACAGGGAAATCAATGTGAAAACAAGGATTTTGAAGCTGTAAAAGCAGAGCTGGAAGATTATAAAAATAGATACATGAGACTTTCAGCAGATTTTCAAAATTTTAAAAGAAGATTTGAAAAGGAAAAAAATGATATCTATAAGTTTGGATGTGAAAAAATAGTTTTGGATCTCTTACCTGTTATAGATAATTTTGAAAGGGCTATTGAATCAGGTGAAGAGAATAATGAATCAGATGGAATGTTAGATGGAATTAAAATGATACTTAAGCAGCTTATGGATGTATTAAATAAGCATGGTGTAGAAGAAATTGAGGCCCTTGAAAAAGAATTTGATCCCAATTTTCATCATGCAGTTATGCAGGAAGAATGCGAAGGTATTGATGATAATATTGTTACCAAGGTTCTTCAAAAAGGATATATGTTAAATTCAAAGGTTGTTAGACCTAGTATGGTAATTGTATCAAAATAATTAGCTTAATTCTTAATTCTAATTATTATTTCTTATTAGTATTAAGTTAATTTTAAAAACTAAAATATACAATTGTTTAAGGAGGAAAAAAACATGGGAAAGGTCATTGGAATTGATTTAGGTACTACAAACTCATGTGTTTCAGTTTTGGAAGGCGGAGAATCTGTAGTTATACCTAATGCAGAAGGTAATAGAACAACCCCTTCAATCGTTGCATTTTCAAAAGAAGGAGAAAGATTAATAGGAGAAACTGCTAAAAGACAGGCTATAACAAACCCTGATAGGACAATAATGTCAATTAAAAGACATATGGGTACAGATTATAAAATAAAAATAGATGATAAGGATTATACTCCTCAGGAAATCTCTGCAATGATACTTATGAAATTAAAATCCGATGCAGAAAGTTACCTTGGGGAAAAAGTTACAGATGCAGTTATTACTGTTCCAGCATATTTTACTGATAGTCAAAGGCAAGCAACAAAGGATGCTGGTAAAATAGCAGGACTAAATGTTAGAAGAATTATTAATGAACCTACAGCTGCTTCTTTAGCATATGGTGTTGATAAAGAAAATGAAAGTCAAAAAATATTAGTTTTTGACTTGGGTGGTGGAACCTTTGATGTATCTATCTTAGAACTTGGAGATGGAGTATTTGAAGTTTTAGCTACTAAGGGTAACAATCATCTAGGTGGTGACGACTTTGATGAAGTCGTTATAAACTACTTAGCTGAAGAATTTAAGAAAGAGCATGGAATTGATTTGCGTAAGGACAATATGTCACTTCAAAGACTTAAAGATGCTGCAGAAAAGGCAAAAAAAGAATTATCATCTGTGCAAACTACTAATGTTAATTTACCCTTTATTACTGCTTCAGCAGCAGGTCCACTGCATTTAAATATAGATTTAACAAGGGCAAAATTTGAGCAGCTATCTTCAAGTTTAGTTGAAGCTACATTAGAACCTACTAGACAGGCTATGAAAGATGCAAATCTTTCACATTCTGATATAGATAAAGTTATATTAGTTGGTGGTTCTACTAGAATACCAGCTGTTCAAAGAGCTATAAAAAATATATTAAACAAGGATCCATACAAGGGTGTTAATCCCGATGAATGTGTTGCTCTAGGAGCTGCAATTCAGGCTGGAGTTTTAACTGGTGAAGTAAAGGATCTATTATTACTTGATGTTACTCCCCTATCATTAGGTATTGAAACTTTAGGTGGAGTATTTACAAAGCTAATTGAAAGAAATACTACTATACCAACTAAGAAGAGTCAAATATTTTCAACTGCTGCAGACAATCAAACTGCTGTTGACATTCATGTTCTTCAGGGTGAAAGACAAATGGCAAAGGATAATACGACTCTTGGAAGATTTCAACTTACTGGAATTCCACCAGCACCTAGAGGAATACCACAGGTTGAAGTTACCTTTGACATAGATGCCAACGGTATAGTACATGTATCAGCTAAAGACTTAGGAACTGGTAAGGAACAAAATATTACTATTACAGCATCAACAAACCTTACTGATGATGAGATTGAGAAAAAAGTTCAGGAAGCTGAAAAGCATGCTGAAGAAGATAAAAAGAAAAAGGAAGCTATTGAAGCTAGAAATAAGGCCGATTCTCTAGTATATGAAGCTGAAAAAGCATTAAAAGAGCATGGTGACAAAGTTTCTGGTGATGAAAAAGCAAATATAGAAGAAAAGCTAAAAGCTCTAAAGAAAGCCTTAGAAGGAGATAATGTAGAAGAAATCAATAAGGGAACCGAAGAGCTTACAAATGCCTTCCATGTATTGGCTCAAAAGATGTACCAGGGAGCTCAAGGTCAGGGCCCTCAAGGTGAAGGCCAAGCTGGAGATTCTCAGGAGCAATCTCAAAAGAAAGATGACGATAATGTTGTAGATGCAGATTATGAAGTTGTTGATGATGACGATAAATAGTAACTAATCTAAGGCACCCGAGTGGGTGCCTTCAAACTGACACTATAAGACTGAATTAAGTTATGTATTGGCACTTTTTATTAAATTGGTTGTAAAAACTAAAGATTTTAAGGTATAATAATATAAATAATTAAGGTGTCAAGTATTAAAAGTTATTCAATTGTTATATAAAGCTTTATAAATACTCACCAACCATAAAAGAAAGGCGGTAAGTACGTGAGTAAAAGAGATTATTATGAGATTTTAGGTGTAGATAAAAATGCTGATGAGCAGACCATAAAAAAGGCATATAGAAAAATGGCCATGAAATACCATCCCGATAGAAATCCCGATGATAAAGATGCTGAGCAGAAATTTAAAGAAGCTAATGAAGCCTATGAGGTGCTAAGCAATAAGGAAAAAAGAGCTATGTATGATCAGTTTGGCCACGCTGGAGTTAATGGAAATGGTCAAGGTGGCTTTGGTGGTGGCGGCGGATTTTCAGGCTTTGGTGGTTTTGAAGATATATTTGGTGATATTTTTGATATGTTTGGTGGAGGATTTTCATCGGGCAGAAGAAAAAACAGACCACAAAAAGGGCCTGATATTAAGATCCAAGTTGATCTGTCCTTTGAAGAAGCAGCCTTTGGTGTAAATAAAGAAATTGAAGTATCTAAAAATGAAGAATGTAAAAAATGTAGTGGAACAGGAGCTAAACCAGGGACCAGTAAGAAGACTTGTCACAAATGTAATGGTAGTGGAGAAGTAAGATATTCTCAGAGAACGCCACTGGGTTCATTTGTCAATGTTAGAACATGTGATGTTTGTCATGGCGAAGGAACTATAATAGATAAACCATGTGATGAGTGTAATGGTAAAGGTACTGTTAGAAAGAAAAAGAAAATTAGCGTAAAGATTCCTGCAGGAGTTGATAACGGCTCAGTGATAACCCTTAGAGGAGAAGGGGAGCCCGGAATTAAAGGGGGGCCTTCGGGAGATTTGTATCTTGTAATTAGAATGCTTCCCCATAAGATATTTAAAAGAGATAATTATGATATTATCTGTGAAATTCCCATTACATTTGTTCAAGCTGCATTGGGAGATGAAATAATAGTTCCAACCTTGGACGAAAGAGTAAAATATAAGATTCCTGAGGGAACCCAAAGTGGCACAGTATTTAGATTAAAGGGAAAAGGAGTTCCAATATTAAATGGAAACGGAAGAGGAGATCAATACGTTAAGGTAGTAGTGGAGATTCCTAAAAAACTAAATGAAGATCAGAAGAATTTATTAAGAAAATTTGCAGAAGAGATGGGAGAAGATTTACATCAGCAAAGAAAGTCTTTCTTTGATAAAGTAAAGGATGTTTTTGGGATATGAACGAAAGTCTCTAGGAAGACTTCTATAGTTGCAGGTTGCAAGTTTTGATGTTCTTTAGAAAAAAGATGTTAAGATTTTAATTAACAAATCACCTAGTAAGCTAGGTGATTTGTTAATTGTTCAAAATGTTTTTTAGCATTTTTATATAATTTTCTTTGTAATACATGTGTTCTTAGGGTATAATAATTTTGAAAAAGCTTGCTATGGAGGGTAAATTATGAAATGGAATGAGATTACAATCAAAACTACAAGTGAGTACGTAGAGGCGGTATGTAATATTCTTTATGATGTAGGTGTTGGAGGTGTTGTTATTGAGGATCCCAAGGACTTAATTATCAATATGAAGGAGGAGACAAGCTGGGATTATTTTGATATAGACTCCTTGGATATTGATTATGAGGGTGCGGTAGTTAAGGGATATCTTCCGGAAAGCCAGGATCTGCCGGATAAGATTGAACTTATAAAGCAAAATGTACATAATCTTTCAATGGAAAATGAAAATAGTGAGCCTAATCAGGTGACTATAGCTGAAGTCTATGAAGAAGATTGGGCAAATTCCTGGAAAAAATACTATAAACCTAAAAAGATTGGGAATAAAATAGTTGTAAAGCCATCATGGGAAGACTATATGCCTAAAGAAAATGAAAAGATAATTGAGCTGGACCCTGGAATGGCATTTGGAACCGGAACACATGAAACAACAACTATGTGCATAAGATTATTGGAAAAATATATAAGACAAGGCAATACAGTTTATGATATTGGGTGCGGTAGCGGAATCCTTTCCATAGCAGCAGCTAAACTGGAAGCGGGAAAAGTAGTTGCGGTAGACATCGATGAAACAGCATGCAAGGTATCTAGATCTAATGTCAAAATGAATTCTGTTCAGGATATTGTAGAAATAAAAAATGGAAATTTAATGGATGTTGTAAAGGGAAAAGCAGATATTATTGTGGCTAATATTATTGCAGAGATTATAATAATATTGGCAAATGATATAAGAAAATTTATGAAGGATGATTCCATATTTATTGCTTCTGGTATTATTTTGGATAAAGTTGATGAAGTGGTTCTTGCCCTTAAAGAGAATGGATTAGGAATCCTACATGTGGAAAAGCTCGGTGAATGGGCAGCAATAGTATCGAAAAAGGAAGTTTTGCATGAATAGATTTTTTGTTAATAAGAATAATGTTTTTGAAGAAAAGAACATAATAATAATAGATTCTCCTGAGGATTTAAAACATATTAGTAAAGTTTTAAGGCTTAGTGAGGGGGATAATATAGAAATATGTAATAAAGAAAATATTGACTATTTGGCACAGATTTCGAATATTGATAAAAAACAAATAGAGTGCAAAATAGTAAGGAAATATACATCGAAAACTGAAGCACCAATTGAAATAGTATTGTTTCAGTCGATACCTAAATCTAATAAAATGGACTTGATTATACAGAAGAATGTTGAAATAGGAGTAAAAAAAATAATTCCTATTATTTCTGATAGATGTGTTGTTAAAATAAAAGATAGAACCTCTGAAGAGAAAAAGGTAGAGAGATGGCAGAAAATAGCCTATGAAGCTGCAAAACAGTGTAAGAGGGGTATAATACCAACAATAGGTAGTATGGTTGAAATTCAGGATTTGATTAAGGTTTTCGATGATTTTGATATGATTATCATCCCCTATGAAGAAGAAAAGGATAATGGTATAAAAAAAGTTGTAGCCAATAGAAAAGGCGTGAAAAAAGTAGGCATAATAATAGGTCCTGAGGGTGGTTTTACAAAAGATGAAGTTGAAAATCTTGTAAGTTCTGGGGCAATATCTGTAAGTCTAGGACCTAGAATACTTAGAACTGAAACAGCAGGTCTGGTGACTACTAGTATATTGATGTATGAATTAGGAGATCTAGGAGGTAACTAAGTGAAAAGGGTAGCTTTTTATACTTTAGGTTGTAAGGTAAATCAATATGATACAGAGGCTATGATAGAGCTTTTTGAAAAAAATGATTATGAAGTAGTTGAAAATAGTGAAAAAGCTGATGTCTATGTTATTAATACATGCACTGTAACAAATTTGGGAGACAGAAAGTCTAGACAGTTTATTAGAAGATCAAAAAAAAGGAATCCTAATTCAATTGTAGTGGTAGTTGGATGCTATGCCCAGACAGCTCCTGAGGAAGTAATGGAGATTGAAGGGGTAAATCTTGTACTGGGTACCAATGAGCGAAATAAAATTGTAGAATTGGTCCAGACAATTGATAAAAATGAAAAAATAAACTATGTTGATGATATTATGGAAGTTAAAGATTTTGAAGAATTATCAATAGAAAAAGTCAAGGGAAAGACAAGGGCTTTTTTAAAAATTCAAGAGGGATGTAACAGATACTGTTCATATTGTATCATTCCATATGCCAGGGGGCCAATAAGGAGCAGGAAACTTGAAAATATTATATCAGAAGTTAATAGACTTGCTAAAAATGGATTTAAGGAAATAGTTTTAACAGGTATTCATATAGCATCCTATGGTAAAGACTTAAAGAAGGGTACATTAATAGATGTCATAAAGAAAGTTCATGATGTAGAAGGTATAGAAAGAATAAGACTAAGTTCTGTAGAGCCTACTTTGCTTACAGAGGATTTTATTGGAGAAATAGAAGCTCTTCCAAAGTTTTGCCCTCATCTTCATATATCCCTTCAAAGTGGATGTAATGAGACTTTAAAGCGAATGAATAGGAGATATACTACTGAAGAGTATAGAAAAATTATTAATAATTTACGTAGAGAGATTCCAGATATTGCAATAACTACTGATATAATTGTTGGATTTCCAGGTGAAACAGAAGAAGAATTTATGACGACTTATGGATTTGTTAGGGAAATGGCCTTTAGTATGATACATGTTTTTAAATATTCCCCCAGAAAGGGCACACCTGCAGCAAAATTTAAAAATCAAGTTCCCGGAGATATAAAGAATAAACGAAGTGAGAAAATGATAAAATTGGGTAATGAATTAATGTATAAATATATGAATAGATTTATAGATGATGAATTAGACGTTTTATATGAGAATCATTATAGTAAAGAGAAGGGTATAGTAGATGGATTAACATCCAATTACATTAGAGTAACAGCTGTAGGGGAAGACAATGTAATAGGAAAAATAATTAAAACGAGGTTAAACAAAATAGAAAATGATACTGTGATTGGTGAAATAATAAAAATATAGATTGAGGAAATTGCATAACTCTAATTTGGCACAATTGCATAATATATATGGTATGGCTTTGAAGATTTTAAAACCACATGCAGTAGATAATTTTTAGGTAAGGTAATTATGCAATTTGCTCGATTAATCAAATTATTAATAAAATTTGCAGGATTTTTTTGCTAACTGTTGAATTATATAACCTAAAGGAGGTGCTAGATTTGGACTGTATTTTTTGTAAAATAGCAAAAAAAGAAATACCAGCAGAAATAGTTTATGAAGATGATAAAATAATCGCTTTTAAGGATGTTAATCCTGCTTCTCCAACTCATATATTATTTATTCCAAAGGAACATATAGAATCAGTAAATTTTTTAAATGAAGAGCATAAACATTTAATAGGAGAAATATTTTTAAGGATAAAAGAAGTGGCAAAAGAGATGAATATAGATGAGGATGGATATAGAATAGTAAATAACTGTGGTGAGCTTGGAGGACAAACAGTAAATCATTTGCATTTTCATTTGTTAGCAGGAAGACAAATGCAATGGCCTCCAGGCTAAGAAATATATATAGTTATTGAAAAAATCTTGAAAAATTTATCATATTAATGTATAATAGCTAAGTACATGAGTACTCCTCTGTGATTTATAGCTTTAAAAGTTATAGACACAGCAACACTGTACTTTATCAGAGGAGGGGGGGAAGTATATATGTCAAAGGTAAAGGTAAGAGATAATGAATCCTTAGATCAAGCGCTTAGAAGATTTAAAAGAGAATGTTCTAAATCTGGAGTTATGTCTGAAGTTAAAAAGAGAAGGCATTACGAGAAGCCAAGTGTAAAGCGTAAAAAGAAAGCTGAAGCTGCAAGAAGAAAGAAAAAAAGATATTAAAGAGGTGAAACTTGTGTCCCTCAAAGATAAATTAATGCAAGATTTAAAATCTGCTATGAAAAATAAGGACAAAATAAGAAAATCTGTTATTACCTTGATAAGATCCGATATCAAGCAATATGAAGTTGATAATAGAACTGAAATTGATGATGAGGGTATTATTGAAATTATCGCAAGGCAGTTAAAGCAGAGGAAAGATGCCTTAGAAGAATTTCAAAAAGGGAATCGCCAGGATTTAGTAGATGAAAGCCAAAAGGAAATTGAAATTTTATTAACCTACCTCCCAAAACAGCTTACAGAAGATGAAATACGAGAAGTTGTTAAAGCTACTATTGATGAATTAGGAGTACAAGGACCTAAGGAAATGGGCAAAGTTATGGGAGTGTTAATGCCTAAGCTAAAAGGAAAAGCTGATGGCAAGCTTGTATCAAAAACAGTAAAAGAATTGTTATAAAAGATAAACTGTCTATTTTATATAGGCAGTTTTTGTTTTTTATAAGTCTATTTTAAGGAATAATAACATATAATTTTATGAATAACCTTAAGGAGGAAGCTCATGATAATAGTTCTGTCAAGAAAGAAGTTTCTTCTTTTTTTAATTATGGTATTATTTTTTATTTTTATAATAGGTTACAAAGTATACAATTCTTCAATTGTCACGACTTTCTCTACAGAAAGTAATGAGGGAGAACTGATAATAAATGATTTTTTTCGTACAAGGAATAAAGCAATATTGAATGGTGATATTGATACCATAGAGGCTCTGTATGATACGAGTATTAAATATGGAGTTTGGGCATATGAACACGAAAAGAAGAAAGCAAAATATCTTCAAAGCTGGTCCAATAAACAGGGAGTTAAATTTTATGATGTCAAAAGTTTAGTTAAAATAAGCAGTATAAAAGAGAGACAGGAAGGATATAGAATTAATTGTACAGCATCTACGGAATATAAGTATTATTATAAAGATCAAATCGGAAAAGAAAATATGTTTAGAATAGGAACTTACCATTCTATAGATATAAAAAAAACAGAGGAATCCTGGAAGATTGTTCGTGAGTGGTATACCGATCCCTTTGCTGATTCCTTGAACTTAAATGATATTAAGAGTGAAGAAATTACACAATACATATTGAATCAGAAGAAAAGCAATTTGACAAATTTAAATAAGAGAAGGATAGAAGCAGTAAAATATGCAGATAGATATTGTGGTGCAGCAGCTGATGAAGAATATGGTTTTAACTATAATAAAAAATATAAAAACTATAATCCATTAGGAGGGGATTGTGCGAATTTTGCATCGCAAATTCTGTATGAGGGAGGAAAATTTAGACAGACAAATACTTGGAAGTATTATAAAGGTGGTAGTAAAGCATGGGTAAATGCCCAAAGCTTTAAGGATTATATGTTGTACAGCAATAGGGCATCTAAAATAGCATATGGAACATATGAGCAGGTATATAAAGCTTCTTTTAAACTGCTTCCAGGAGATTTTATTGCCTATGTAAAGAAGGGTAAGGTTACCCATATATCAGTTGTTACAGGAGCAGATTCCAAGGGGTATGCATACGTTCATAGTCATAATACTGATAGATATAGGGTTCCATGGGATTTAGGTTGGAGTGATAAAGGCATAAAATTTTGGCTGATTCGTGTACATTATTAAAACAATATGCATAAATTTATTTTGAACCTCTTAAAGAGGTCTATTTTTTTGATGAAGATTCTATCATTTTTCCTGAAATTTATTTTAAATCTCATTGTTGTTTATATATAACAAGTAATAGAGGAATATGTATAAGCATAGAATTAATAATAGGATTTGTTGTTGGTTTAAATTCCCATAGAGAATGACATAAAGCTTAGAACTAACCACTCAGAACTTAGAACTACAAAGGGATTTTCCCCTTTGTCTAAGGAGGATATAAGCATGAAGGAAGATAAAATATACAACATTAAAGAAAAAATGTCCAATATATTAGAAATACCTAAGGATATTTTGCTGGACCTTCCCAGAATAACCTTTGTAGGAAATTTATTGATGAGCATAGAAAATCATAAAGGTATTATAGAATATTCAAGTGAATATATTCGAATCGGTATAAAGGATGGAACCATAAAATTGTCAGGTATAGATCTTATGATAAAAACAATTACTGCCGAAGAAATTATAGTTTCTGGAAAGATAGTATCTATAGATTTTTTTAAGTAGAGGTGTAGGAATGTGTTGATTATTAAAATTTTAAATTTTTTTAGGGGATATGTTGTATTTAAGCTTGAAGGACTTAATTTAGAGAAAATTTTAAATTTGGCAGCTAATCAAGATATATATTTATGGGATATTCGTAGAATAAATTATACAACGATAGAGGGAAAAACAAGGGCTAAAGGATATAAACAATTGTGCAAGATATTGAAAAAAACTGGCTGTAGAGGGAAAATACAATTAAAGGTTGGTTATCCTTTTTTAATTTTTAGATTAAAACGAAAAAAAATAGTTGCAGTGGGATTCATTATATGTTTATTATTAATTATTGGTATCACATCTTTTATATGGGATATTGAGATTAAAGGGAATATTAATATATCCAAGAAAGATATGTTAACAACCTTAGGAAAATCAGGAGTGAAAACAGGAGTTTTTAAATACAGCTTAAATAAAACTGATATAAAAAATAATCTATTGATTAATTATGAAGATTTGGCATGGGTAGGTGTAGAAGTAGAGGGAACTAAAATTAAAATTGAAGTAGTTGAAAAGGAAAAGGATCCAAATATAATTAATGAAGAGACTCCATGCCATATTGTGGCTAAAAAAAATGGTATAGTAGAAAGAATCATTGCCAGAAATGGAGATGCCATGGTAAAAAAAGGTGATATAGTAAGACAAAATCAAATACTTATTAGTGGTAAAATAGAAAGAGAGGAAGGTATATTACGTTTAGTTCATTCATCAGGTGAAGTATATGCCAGGACATTTTATGAAAAAACAAAGGAATTACCTATTTGTGAAGTAACAAAAGTAAAGACAGGCAGGAAGCATACTAAAAGGATTTTCAAATTTGGAGAATCTTCCTTTACTATATCTAAAGACGAGATACCCTTTGATAAATATGTTATTAGAGCAAGAAATAAAAGTTTAGCAAAATGGAGGAAAATTGAGATTCCTGTAGAATTTGTAATTGAAGAGTATTTTGAAATTATAGAGAAGAAGAGAAAGGTTCCAGAAGATATCCTTAAAAAATCAATTAAGGATTTCCTAATGGTTAATCTTACTAAGGAAATACCTGAGGATGCACAGATAGTTAAACAGACAATAGACTATAGAAAAAATGGTTCTAATTTGTGGGGACGTTTGACAATTGAAGTAATAGAATCTATTGGAACTAGGCAAAGATTTGAAATACAAGAGGAGGAGTAATTTTGGAAGTACAAAATGAAAAAAGAATTAAAATAGAAAATATAGATTTTTTAGATGAATTGTTTGGAAACTTAGATGAAAACATTAAAATAATAGAAGAAAAATTTAATGTTAATATTGTATCAAGGAATGGCGATTTAGTAATACTAGGAGATGAAAATAAAATTAATATAGCAGGTGATGTATTAAAAAAAATGATTAAAATGATAGAAGCTGGTGAAAATCTAGATAGACAAAAGATAATTTATACTATAAGCCTATTTAATCAGGGTAAAGAAGATAAAATTGATGAATTAATGGATGATATAGTTTGTATTACTTCAAAGGGGAAGGCTATCAAGCCTAAAACCATAGGTCAAAAAAAATATATAGAGGCAATTAGAAATAGAGATATAGTATTTGGAATAGGTCCAGCTGGAACAGGAAAAAGCTATTTGGCTGTTGCAATGGCTGTTAAAGCTTTTAAAAATAGGGAAGTTAGCAGAATAATTTTAACTCGTCCAGCCGTTGAAGCTGGTGAAAGTTTAGGATTCTTGCCTGGAGATTTGCAAATGAAAGTAGACCCTTATTTAAGGCCCTTATATGATGCATTATATGATATTCTTGGTGGGGAAACTTATTTGAAGTATAAAGAAAAGGGAATGATAGAAGTTGCTCCTCTAGCATATATGAGGGGGAGAACTCTAGATGATTCCTTTATAATTTTAGATGAAGCACAAAATACGACTCAAGCTCAAATGAAGATGTTTTTGACCAGAATTGGTTTTGGATCCAAGGCTGTTATAAATGGAGATATTACACAAATGGATCTGCCCAAGGGAAAACAATCGGGACTTAGGCAAACCATTAAGGTTTTGAGTAATATAAAGGGAATAGATTTTATATATTTAACCGATAAAGATGTAGTAAGACATGGCTTAGTACAAAAAATAATAAAGGCATATGCTGCATTTGAAAACAAAACAAATAAGAAAAGATAAATATGAGATTCTCGATAAAAAGGGGGCTAACCTGTGTCTTTATTAAAAAAACTGGACAAGCTTGCAAGAAAAAGCTTAATCAATAGAGTTTTTAAAAGTAAGAAATTAAATATAATTATCTTATCTCTATCATTTTTTATAATCATATTTTTTTCTTTCTACACTACTGTATCGCCAAAACAATATGATATAAAAATTGGTGAGCCTGCTCCTTCTGATATTAGAGCACCAATTGATATAGAAGATAAGGAAGCTACGGCAAAGGAAGTTGAAAGAGTAATACAAGGTGTAGAGCCTAAACAGGAGATTGATCCAACTATTCAGATAAATATAAAGGATAATATTGAAATTTTTTTCAAAAAGCTTTATGAATTAAGAAATTTATCTGAAGAGATGAAGGTTGATACTGATGAGAATATTAAATCAATAGAGGAATATAATGATTTTAATTTGACTAGACGTGATTTAATCATATTATTGAATTATAATGAAGAAAGTGTTAAGAAGCTTGAGGGAAATACCTATGAATTTATTATGCAAATAATGACAACTGGTATAAAAAAGGAAGAACTGGAAAATAAAAAGAAGAAAATTGAAGAATACTTTATGTCTTTAGATGGAATTTCTAAAAACTTAAAGACTATTGGAATAAAAATAGTTAATAGTTCAATTAAGGAAAACACCTATTTAGATCAAAAATTAACCCAGGAAAAGATTAATGAGGCAATAAAGCAAGTTGATAAAGTGTTTATAAAAAGGGGCCAGATTATAGTTAATGAAGGAGAAGAAATTACAGAAAAGCACTATAAGCTTTTAATGGAAGCCGGTTTAGTGGATGAAAAAAAGGAAAAGGATATGAAGCCACTAATAGGAGTAATTGTTATTATTCTAATCTTAGAGCTGATAATTCTTTCCTATATATATTTATTTAATGAAAAATTAGTTAACAAAATTTCCAATATATATTTAATTGTAATAGTTTTTCTAATAGTGTTTCTTATGTCGAAGCCCCTTAGCAGTATTTCAAGCTATCTTATACCGGTGGCATCATCATCAATGCTAATAGGAATACTGTTTACACCAACTATAGCTATTGTATTAAATATTTTTTTAACTATATTGGTAACTTTGGCAACAAGAAATAGTCTTATAGTGTTTATTACATTGCTGATTAGTGGAACAGTTGCTGCAATAAGCACGACAAATACTCATCAAAGGTCTAAAATTATTATTTCGGGTTTAATTGTAAGTTTTACTAATATGATTCTAATAACAGGTTTTGGTTTGATTAATGGATTTGGAGCTAAGGTTATTTTAATTGATGGATTTTATGGTATACTAAATGGTGTGTTTTGTTCTATATTGACAATAGGCTCTCTACCCCTATGGGAGTATATGTTTAATATTTTAACACCTATTAAGTTATTAGAGCTGTCAAATCCAAATCATCCAGTACTTAAAAGATTATTAGTAGAAGCGCCGGGGACTTACCACCATAGTATAATAGTTGGAAACTTAAGTGAATCTGCGGCCCATGCAATTGGATGTAATAGCTTACTTGCAAGGGCTGGGTCTTACTACCATGATATAGGAAAATTAAAAAGACCTTATTTCTTTAAGGAAAATCAGCTTACTTCAGACAATCCCCATGATAAGATTTCTCCTTACCTGAGTTCAAATATTATTAGAAGTCATGTACAAGATGGGGTTATTCTGGCAAAGGAACATAAGATTCCTAAAGATATTATCAATATAATTGAGCAACATCATGGGGAAACTCTGGTGAAGTTTTTTTATCATAAGGCCTTAAGTGAAAAAAACGAGTCTAAGAGTGTAGATGCAAGTGATTTTAAATATAATGGTCCAAAGCCTAAGTCTAAGGAAGCGGCAATCGTAATGATAGCTGACTCTGTTGAAGCAGCTGTTAGAAGCTTGTCTGAACCAACAAGGGATAATATCGAGGAGCTTGTTAAAAAGATTATAGAAGGGAAGTCTAATGAAAAGCAGCTGCAGGATTGTGATTTAACCTTTAAAGACCTAGAAACTATTAGAGTTGTCTTTATCAATACATTGATGGGTATATTCCACGAGAGAATTGAGTACCCTGAAATAAAAGAAGAAATGGAGGCTTCAAATTGATTAATATCGACATTATAAATAAACAAGACATTATCAAATACAATGATGAAATAAATAAAATATTAGAAAAGGTTGTTAAGAAATCATTGGAAGTTGAAAATATTGACAATAATATTGAAATAAGTATTTCTTTTGTTGATAATAATGAAATTAAGCGTTTAAATAAAAATTTTAGGGAAAAAGATGCAGAAACCGATGTTTTATCTTTTCCCCAATACGATAATCAGGAATTATTCAGGGATCAAAATAATATAGTAGTATTAGGTGATATAGTAATATCTTTAGAAAAGGCTAAGGAGCAGGCAGGTGAATATGGACATTCCTTTGAGAGGGAAGTGGCTTTCTTAACTGCCCATAGCATGTTTCATTTACTTGGATATGACCATGATAATGAGGAGAATACTAAAAGTATGAGGGTTAAGGAAGAAAAAGTATTGGAATTGTTAGGAATATTAAGGTGATTACTTAATTTCCTTAATTAATTATATAAATTAAATATTCTATAGTATAATATGGAATAATAATGGAGAATATTATGAAAACCAAAAAAATATTTGATAGCTTTAATTATGCTTTTGAAGGCATTATTTACACATTAAGAACTCAAAGAAATATGAGAATACATTTTATTATAGCTATATTGGTACTATTTTTCAGTATATTTTTTGACTTGTCAAAGATGGAAACTATAGCAGTTTTTATAACAATCTCCTTGGTTATAGTTACTGAGATGATAAATACATCTATAGAAGCCACTATAGACCTTATTACTGATAAATATCATGAATTAGCTAAAATAGCTAAAAATGTTGCAGCGGGAGCTGTACTGATTTCTGCTGTAAACTCCATAATTGTTGGATATATAGTATTTTTTGACAAGCTTGATAAGCTATCCACTATTTTTATTCATAAAGTGAGAAATATGCCAATGAATATAGTATTTGTGAGTTTATTAATTGTTATTTTCATTGCTATAGGTATTAAAGCCTATTTTAAAGAAGGAACTCCATTAAGGGGCGGAATGCCCAGCGGCCACGCTGCTGTTTCTTTTTCTATTTTCATAGCAATAGCTTTTTTATCACAAAACACTTTGATAATAACATTGGCATTTATTTTAGCCCTTTTAGTAGTTCAAAGTCGTATTGAATCTGGAATACATTCTTTGATACAAGTTTTGGTAGGTTCTTTATTGGGAGCTTTAATAACTTTACTTATATTTAATCTTGTTTATTGAAATAATTATATTATAATAAGGGGGTAGTATTTACTACCCCATATTGCTGGAGCTATATTAAATAGGAGGAAGAGTAGTGGATTACTCTATTATTTTAAGATTAGTAGTTCTAATTGTGTTGCTGTCATTATCCGGATTATTTTCTGGTGCTGAAACATCATTGTCATCTTTAAATATAATAGGCATTAAAAAGCTTAAAAGAAAAGGTGTTAAAGAAGCTAAGATTTTAGAAAGACTTCTAAATAAATCTCCTAAGATATTAGCAACAATATTGATAGGTAATAATATAGTAAATATTGCTGCAACAGCCATTGCAACTGAACTTACACTAAGTATTTTTGAAGGAAAGCAGGCTGGACAAGCAACCTTTTTAGTAACTGCAATTATGACTGTTTTGATTTTAGTCTTTGGAGAAATTACACCTAAGACATATTCTTCCTATAATGCAGAGAAGGTTGCAATGAAGTTGGGAAGACCATTGGAACTGCTTTCAGTAATATTTGGTCCTATTCTACTTGTTTTAAATAAAATAACTGGGATAATTATTAGAAGCTTAGGAGGAAATACAAGTAACAATCGCACTATGGTTTCAGAGGAAGAAATAAAAACCTTAGTAGATGTTGGTGAAGAAGTAGGAATTATTGAAAAGCAAGAGAGAGAAATGATAGAAAGCATTTTTGAAATTGGAGATATTAAAGTTACAGAAGTTATGGTTCCTAGGATTGATATAGTATATTTAGAAGAAGATGTGTCCATAGAGAATGCTATAAAGAAAATAATTGAATTTGGTTACTCAAGGATTCCAGTTATTGGAGAATCAATTGACAATGTTATTGGAATAATTTATGCCAAAGACCTTCTTTCATGTTATTTAAAATCTAACAAAGAAGAGCTTAATATAAAAAGATTAATGAGGCCTGCCTATTATGTGCCGGAAAGTAAAAAAGCAGCCGATCTATTAAAGGAAATGCAGCTTGAGAAGGTACATATATCTATTGTATTGGATGAATATGGCGGAACTCTGGGGCTTGTAACGATTGAAGATATTTTAGAGGAGATAGTAGGTGATATTTTAGATGAATACGATGATGAAAAGAGCTTGATAGATTATAAGGATGAGAATATTATAATTGTTAATTCCAAAATATCCATAGAAGAAGTAAATGATATTTTGGAAGAAAATTTGCCAGAAGATGAATTTGAATCTTTAGGGGGATTTGTATTTAATTTAATTGGAAAAATCCCTAAGGAAGATGATATTATACGATATAATAATATTGTATTTAGAGTTTTAGAGGTTCAAAATCGAAGGATAAAAAAGATAGAAATAAAAAATATGAATAATGATGAATAGTTTAAAGAACAAGGGGGACTAAAAAATGAAAAAAGTATTAGTTGTAGTATTAACACTTTCATTACTAATTGGCTGTTCTAATAAAGAGGCTTCCAATAATAAGGAAGAGGTTTCTACAGACGGCGTCATACAGGAAGAAACAGAAGAAATTGTCATTAGCGATGGTACAAATGATGAAAAAGCTGAAGAAGAAATAGACATGGAAAATAAAATAAAGTCACCTTTAACTGGAGAGTATATAGATAAGGAAAGACTAAATGATAGGCCAATAGCAGTTATGTTGGATAATTTATATAAGGCTAGACCACAGGCAGGGCTTAGTGAAGCCGATGTAGTATATGAAATACTGGCAGAAGGAAATATAACCAGATATTTAGCAATAATTTATACTAATAAGCCGGAAACAATTGGACCAATTAGAAGTGCTAGACCATATTTTGTAGATAAAGCCTTAGAGTACGATCCCCTATATGTTCATGTAGGAGGAAGTGAACAGGCTAAAAAGGATATAAAAAATTTAAAAATGGCTGATGTTGACGGTCTATCAAGTGGAGGAGATGTATTCTGGAGAAAAAGCCATAAACCAAAACCTAATAATATGTATTCAAGCTATGAGGCCATTACTAAGGAAGCTAAAAGAAGAAAATACAACAAAACTGGAAGCTTTGAAACCTTGAAATTTAATGAAAAGGATACTGAAATAGAAGGTGAATCATTAATTGAGATAAAAATCCCCTATAGAGATGAAAAATATACTTCTGGATTTAAATATAACAAAGAAGAAGGTTTATACTATAGATATGTTAACAATAAAGCCCATTTAGATGAAGCTTCAAAAATTCATTTAAGTGCAAAAAATATTTTAGTGCAGTACGCAGATCAAAAAGTAATTGACAGTGTTGGAAGACTTGACGTAGAGCTTATAGGAGAAGGTAAGGGATTATACATAACAAATGGAAAATATATGGAAGTAAAATGGAAAAAACCTTCTAGAAGGGATATTACAAGATATTATGATTTAAATGATAAAGAAATAAAATTGAATCCGGGAATTACATGGTATCAGGTTGTTCCCAGTAATTTGAAATTAATAATGAAATAAAAATAGGTGGTGACGAGTTTGGCTTATAAGTCAGGATTTGTAACAATAATTGGAAGACCTAATGTTGGAAAGTCTACGCTGATAAATAATATAGTTGGCCAGAAAATACTAATTATGTCAGATAAACCCCAGACTACTAGAAATAAAATTCAAACCATATATAATAGTGAAGATTCCCAAATAGTGTTTTTAGATACACCGGGAATCCATAAGCCTAAAAACAAATTGGGAGAGCATATGGTTAAAGCAGCTAAGGAAACCTTAAACGAAGTAGATGTTATAGTTTTTTTAGTTGATGAGTCTAAAACTATTGGACCGGGAGATAAGTATATAATAGAATTGTTAAGGGATGTAAAAACCCCAATTATACTTGGAATAAATAAAATTGATGAAATAGGGCCCGATGATTTTAAAGATATATATGATAAATATAAAGAAATTGGTATCTTTGAAAATATTATGGGCTTATCAGCAATAAATGGAAACAATGTTGATAAACTTGTAAAGGAAATAGTTAATAGATTGCCTGAAGGACCCATGTATTTTCCCTCTGACATGATTACTGACCAGCCTGAAAGATTTATAGTATCAGAAATTGTAAGGGAAAAACTCCTTCACTATCTTCATGAGGAAGTTCCCCATGGAGTTGCAGTTATTGTAAATTATATGAGAAAAAGAGAAGATAAGGATATAGTTGATATAGATGTTACAATATACTGTGAAAGGAATTCTCATAAAGCGATAATTATTGGGAAAAGTGGAAGAAAAATAAAAGGTGTCGGGAAAAGTGCAAGGGAAGAAATTGAAAGACTTCTTGGATCTAAAGTATTTATGGAGATATGGGTAAAGGTAAAAAAAGACTGGAGAGATAAAGAGAACCTTTTAAGAAATTTTGGATATGAATAAATTATATTCCCTCTACTCATAAAGAGAATTTATGACATTTGCTAGTACAATTTATTCATTGACGCTTTAAGGGGGAAAGTAATTATGACAAAAAATACTGATGAAAATGTAATAGAAGAAAGAATCCATACAGTAGAAGAACTATTAAATAGAAATGAAGATTTAAAAATAAAAGAATTTATTGAAGAAATGCACCCAGCAGATATAGCTGAAGTTCTTTTTGAACTCAATGATGAGGATCAAGTGAAATTTTTTAGCATTCTTTCATGGGAACAAGCAGGGAAGGTATTAGAGGAAGTTAATTCAGAAACCTTTCTTGAATTTCTTGGAATATTAAGAAGAGAGCATAAGATTCTATTATTGGAGCAAATAGCACAGGATGATATGGTTGATCTCATTGCCGAGCTTAGTGAAGAAAAGAGAAAGGAAATAATATCTCTTTTAAATCTAGAGGATGCTAAGAGTGTTAGGGAGCTCCTTGTTTATGATGAGGATACAGCCGGCGGTATAATGACCAAGGAGTTCATCAGTGTTAGAAAGGATATAACTATCTATCAGGCCATAGAAGATTTAAGGGAGATGGCTAAGGATGCAGAAACTATTTATTATGTTTATGTAGTTGATAAAAATAAGAGACTTGTAGGAGTACTTTCATTAAGGGAGTTAATTATAAGTAGACCCAATAATATTGTTGAAGATATAATGCATGAAAATGTTATTAGTGTAAATTTGAAAACAGATCAAGAAGATGTGGCCAGAGCGGTTTCAAAATATGATTTATTGGCTATTCCAGTAGTTGATGATAATAATAGAATAATGGGTATAATAACTGTAGATGATATAATTGATGTTATTGAAGAAGAAGCCACAGAAGATATATATAGATTTGCAGGAGCATCTGAAGTTGAGGATCTTGAGCATTACAATATTTCAGAGAGAATATTTGCCTCTGTAAAATCAAGATTACCATGGCTTATAATAACTGTATTTGGAGGATTGTTATCGGCCCAGGTAATAGGTGGTTTTCAAGAAGTTCTTAATAAAAATACTGTATTAGCACTTTTTATGCCCCTGCTTGCTGGTATGGGAGGAAATGTAGGCACACAATCATCCACCTTAACTGTACGAGGTATAGCAATGGGAGATATTCAAGGAAAAGAGGTTTTAAGGACTTTATTTCAAGAGGTTTGTATTGGATTTTTAGTTGGTCTATGCTGTAGTATTATAGTGGCTATAGTTTCTTTGTTTTTTATACAAGGAGAAATAATTTTAAGTTTTGTAGTGGGAATTTCAATGTGGGCCAATATGATAACTGCGGCTACTATTGGTACTTTAGTTCCCATAATATTTAAAAAAATAGGTGTTGATCCTGCTGTAGCATCTGCTCCATTTATAACTACCACTATTGATATAACCGGTTTATCCATATACTTTACACTGACAACTATTCTTTTGTCAAGGCTAGTTTATTAGATAAAAGTTATTTTAAATAACAAAATTTTCTTTGTATATATACACCTCTTTATAACAGAAAATAATTATATGGGGAAGTTGTATAATTGCCTTTATAATTTATGACTTTTTTAAATAATAACTGTTAGAAGGGGGTATAAGAATGTATAAAGATAGTTTATGGAATCTATTTCTAATGACAGGTGATGTGGAATATTATTTGGAATTTAAAAAGAATAAAGACTTAGAATCATTTAGTGAAGAAGAAAATAAAAATATGGAATTTACCTATGATCAGAATAATTTCTTGAGGTGATGTAATGATATATAAGACCGATGCTGTGGTCTTAAGGAAAAATAAAATATCTGAAGCAGATGTAATACTCACACTTTTTACAAGAAAGCTTGGAAAAATAAGGGCTGTTGCAAAGGGGGGAAGAAAACCTAAAGCAAGTCTTTCCCCTGCTTCCCATATATTTGTTTTTGGCGAGTTTGTATTGGTTAAGGGAAAAGAATTAGATAGAATTTCATCTGCGGATATTCATGAATCCTTTTATAGTATAAGAGAAGATTTATCAAAGCTTGCATATGCTTCATATTTTGCAGAGCTTTGTGATACTGTTACAGTGGAAGGAGTTACTAATAACAGACTTTTTGATACTTTTTTAAAAGCATTAAGCTTAATAACCCATGTAGAAGATAATTTTGAACTTATTAAGCTTGCTTTTCAGTTAAAACTCCTAGACTATTCTGGATTTCGTCCCGAATTAACTAAATGTATAGAGTGTAATGGGAAAAAATTCAAAAAAATCAGATTCAATATTGAACAAGGTGGAATAATATGCGATAATTGCTTTAATAAAAGTAAAGGAAATGTCATTTTAATAGATTTAACTATGGTAAAAATCATGAGATATATCTTAAAAACAGATATAATAACAATATCAAAAATAAAGTTGAATCCTTTAACAATAAATAGATTAAGTTATATTATAGATAAATATATATTATTTCATCTTCAAAGAAAATCTTTTAAGAGTCTGGAATTTTTAAATACTATTAAAAAAATCTAAAAAAATAAGAGGTGATTTTTATGGAATTTACTTTAGAACAAGTAGATGAAGTGAGAGAAAGAACTGGTGCTTCTTATGGAGAGGCAAAAAAAGCATTAGAAGAAACCGATGGTGACGTTTTAGAAGCTATAATTTATATTGAATCAAATCAGCAAAAGAAAATTAAAAACAATATAGGTGACAAAGGTAATGAAGTTATTGATAAGCTTAAGGAAATAGTTAAGAAAGGAAATGTAACAAAGATTTACTTAAGAAAAAATGGAGAGACTGTGATGAATATACCTGTTACAGCTGGAGCTATTGGGGCTTTAGTTTTTCCTCCGGCAGCAATAGCTGGTATTGTGGCAGCCCTTGCTAGTGGATGTAGATTGGAAATACTCAAAGATGATGGAGAGATAATTGATATAAATGACATCACTGAGGATGCAATACATAGTGTTAAAGGAAAAGTAGGGGAAGCCAGGAGTAAATTCAGCAGAAAAAATAGAAAAGAAGAAGTAGATGAAGATGAGATAGAGTAAATATATTTCTGTTTTTACTGTTTACAAAATTAAGGTGTTATGGTAAAATCAATAAAAATGAATATAGGCTATGATAGAGAAGAGTAACTTTGAATATTACTTTAGAGAGTCGGTGATGGTGAAAATCCGGTATAATATCTTAGTGAAGGGAGCTCTTGAGCTGTACTGTTTAAAGTGGGTGTTGTATACGCCAAACAGGGTGGAACCGCGGAAGTAAACCTTTCGTCCCTTACGGGATGGAAGGTTTTTTTATATTTAAATAAAAAAACAAATTATATATTCTTAGGAGGTATAAATATGGCAAAAAAAGAACGAAGCACTATGGATAAGATTGTTTCACTATCAAAATCAAGGGGATTTATTTTTTCCGGATCTGAAATATATGGCGGGCTGGCTAATACTTGGGATTATGGTCCTTTAGGTGTTGAGCTTAAAAATAATGTTAAAAAGGCATGGTGGAAAAGATTTATACAGGAATCACCATATAATGTTGGATTAGATGCTGCTATTTTAATGAATCCGGAAACCTGGGTGGCTTCTGGACACGTTGGCGGATTCAATGATCCTCTTATGGATTGTAAAAAATGTAAGGCCAGGTTTAGAGCTGACAAATTAATAGAAGAGTATATTGATAAAAAAGAAGGAGAAGAAACAATAGTAGATGGTTGGTCAAAGGAAGAAATGGAGAAATATGTAGCTGACGAAAAAATAAAATGTCCGGAATGTGGTCAAGCGGATTTTACAAATATAAGACAGTTTAATTTAATGTTTAAAACATATCAAGGAGTTGTAGAGGATTCTCAATCAGAAATATTCTTAAGACCCGAAACTGCCCAGGGGATCTTTGTTAACTTTAAAAATGTACAAAGATCATCTAGAAAAAAAATCCCCTTTGGAATTGGACAAATAGGAAAATCCTTTAGAAATGAGATAACACCGGGGAACTTTATATTTAGAACTAGAGAATTTGAGCAAATGGAACTTGAGTTTTTCTGTAAGCCCGGTGAAGACCTGCAGTGGTTTAAATACTGGAAGGATTTCTGTAAGAAATGGCTTTTGGATCTTAATATGAAGGAGGATAATATTAGACTTAGAGACCATTCACCTGAAGAATTATCCCATTACAGTAACGCTACAACAGATTTTGAATATAAGTTTCCCTTTGGATGGGGAGAATTATGGGGTATAGCAGATAGGACTGATTATGATTTAAGACAGCATGCAGAGCATTCTGGAGTTGATTTGAGCTATCAGGATCCATCAACCAATGAAAAGTATATACCATATTGTATTGAACCTTCCCTTGGAGCTGATAGGGTAACACTGGCATTCTTGATTGATGCTTATAAAGAAGAAGCGTTAGAAGATGGCAATGAAAGATCAGTTCTTAAGTTTCATCCAGCATTAGCTCCATTTAAAGCAGCTGTTTTCCCTCTTACTAAAAAGCTTAAGGAAACAGCATTAGAGGTATACAATAAGCTTTCAAAGAAATTTATGATCGATTATGATGAATCCGGAAGCATAGGCAAAAGATATAGAAGGCATGATGAAATCGGTACACCTTTATGCATAACAATTGATTTTGATACTACGGAAGATAATAGTGTAACAGTAAGAGATAGAGATACAATGGAGCAGGTAAGAATTAAGATTGATGAATTAGAAGATTATATTAATAAAAAGATCGAATTTTAATAATAATACACAAAAAGGGTAACAATTAGGTTATCCTTTTTTATATTTCAAAATATTATTCAAAAAAATAAAAAAAAATAATAAACTAAGAGACAAAATTAATGGTATAGTATATAATATATAAAAAATAGTATAACATAATAAGCAAAAATGAGGTGATTACTATAGAGTTTAGTAGTCGACAGAAGAAGATAATAGAAATTGTAAAGGAAAAGGAGCCTATTACAAGCGAAAATATTGCAGAAATTCTAGAGCTGACCAGAGCAACATTGAGGCCAGATCTTGCTATTTTAACCATGTCTGGAATGCTTGAGGCAAGACCAAAGGTAGGATATTTTTATACAGGTAAATCACCTAATCAGGAAATCTTCAATAAGGTAAATGAAATTAAGGTTGGGGAAATAAAATCTGTTCCTGTTGTTGTAAATGAAGAGACATCAGTATACGATGGAATAGTTTCTATGTTTCTAAATGATGTAGGAACCATATTTGTTATTTCAGATGGGTATTTGACTGGTGTTGTATCTAGAAAGGATTTTTTAAAATCCTGTATTGGAAATATGGATATTAACAACGTTCCCATAGGTGTAATAATGACCAGAATGCCAAATATAATAACAGTTTATCCAAATGAAACTGTACTGGAAGCAGCCAAAAAAATTATTTTGCATGAGGTGGATAGCCTGCCAATAGTCGATAAGGAAATAATTGATAATAAGGAGTACTGTAAAGTAATCGGAAGAATATCAAAGACCAATATTACCAGGCTGTTTATAGAAATAACAAATATATAGAAAATGGAGGAGATAAAATATGGATGAAAGGTTATACATATATATATTATCTGATTCAATAGGAGAAACTGGAGAACAGGTTGCAAAGGCAGCAGTAGCTCAATTTAAAGACCTAGATTATAAATTGAAAAGATATCCATATATAACTGAGAAGGAACAAGTGATAAATATAATACAAGAAGCAGCTGGCTTAAAATCAATAATAGTTTTTACCACTGTGATTAAGGAGATAAAGGAAACAATAATTATTGAATGTGAAAAGAAAGACTTGGAATATGTAGATATTATGTCTCAGCTTTTAAATTCCTTCTATAATGTTTTAGGAAATGAACCAGTAAATGTGCCAGGCACAATGAGAAGATTAGATGAAAGATATTTTAATAGGGTAGAAGCAATTGAATTTGCTGTTAAATATGATGATGGAAAAGATTCAAGGGGGATTAAGAAGGCTGATATAGTATTAATTGGGGTTTCAAGAACCTCAAAAACTCCTTTAAGTATGTATTTAGCCCATAAAAATATAAAGGTAGCCAATGTACCAATAGTACCGGAGGCGCCATTGCCTGAGGAACTGTTTGATATATCACCTAAGCGCATTATGGGGCTTACGGCAAACCCAATAAAATTAAATGAAATAAGACAAGAAAGATTGAAGGCTTTGGGACTTAGTAATAATGCTTCATATGCTAATTTGGATAGAATTTTAGAGGAACTTGAGTATTCTGAAAAGATTATGAAAAAGCTTGGCTGTCCAGTTATTGATGTTTCCAGTAAGGCTGTGGAGGAAAGCGCCAGTATCATAATGGAAATAATGAGGGAAAATGATTTGTTATAAGTATTCAAATAAATTTTAAAGATTAGGAGGAATAAGAAATGAAGAAATATATCTATTTCTTTGATGAAGGCAGTAAAGAAATGAAGTCACTGCTTGGAGGCAAGGGAGCAAATTTGGCGGAAATGAATAAAATTGGATTGCCGGTACCCTGGGGATTTACAATTACTACTGAAGCCTGTAACAAATATTATCAAGATGGAAAGAAGATAACTCCTGAATTAAAAGAAAAGATTTTCGAAAATCTAGATAAGCTGGAACGCAAAACTAATAAAAAATTAGGAGATAATGAAAATCCATTATTGGTTTCAGTAAGATCAGGATCAGTAATATCCATGCCTGGTATGATGGATACGGTTTTAAATTTGGGATTAAATGATGAAACAACTGAAGGTCTAGGAAGACTTACAGAAAATCCACGATTTGCCTATGATAGCTATAGAAGGTTTATTCAAATGTTTGGGGATGTTGTTTTAGGAATAAGCAAGTATAAATTTGATAATATATTAGATTCAGTAAAAGAAGCAAACGGTGCAGAAAATGATACTGACCTTACAGTGGATAATTTAAAGGAGATAGTTGACAAATACAAAAGCGTTGTTAAAAAAATAACAAATATAGAATTCCCCCAGGATCCTAAAGAACAATTAATGATGGCTGTTATAGCCGTATTTGATTCATGGAATAATTCTAGAGCCATTGTTTACAGAAACATAAATGATATACCCCATCATTTGGGAACTGCAGTTAATGTGCAATCTATGGTATTTGGCAATTTAGGAGAAGATTCAGGTACCGGTGTTGCATTTACAAGAAACCCATCTAATGGAGAGCAAAAAGTATTTGGAGAATTTTTAATTAATGCCCAGGGAGAAGATGTTGTTGCTGGAATCAGGACTCCTAAGGCTATAGAAGAATTAAATAATATTATGCCTAAAGTTTATGATCAGTTTATGGAGGTTACAAAAACTCTAGAAGGCCATTATAAAGATATGCAGGATATTGAGTTTACTATTGAAAGGGGTAATCTTTATATATTACAGACGAGAACTGGCAAGAGAACAGCAAAGGCTGCTGTTAATATTGCAGTTGACATGGTAAATGAAGGAGTAATAAATAAAGAAGAAGCTATTATGAGAATTAACCCAGAGCAGATAGACCAGCTGCTTCATCCAACTTTCAAACTAGAAGAATTAGAAAAGGCTCAAAAAATAGCCAAAGGATTACCGGCTTCTCCAGGGGCAGCAACTGGAAAGGTATATTTTACTTCCGAAGAAATAGTAGAGGCCTCTAAAAAAGGAGATAAGACTATTCTTGTAAGGCTTGAAACATCACCGGAGGACATTGAAGGTATGGTAAGTGCAGAAGGTATATTGACATCAAGGGGAGGAATGACTTCCCATGCAGCAGTTGTTGCAAGGGGAATGGGTAAATGCTGTGTGGCCGGCTGTGGAGAAATAAAGGTTGATGAGAAAAAGAAACTATTTAAAGTTGGAGATATAGTAATTAAAGAAGGTGAATACATCTCATTAAACGGGAATACAGGTATTGTATATAAAGGAATTGTAAAAACTCAGGAAGCAGAGTTGATTGGAAGCTTTTCCAAGATAATGGAATGGGCAGATGAAATTAGAAAGCTAAAGGTGAGAACCAATGCCGATACACCAAGGGATTCTGAGATGGCGGTTAAATTTGGTGCAGAGGGCATAGGTTTATGCAGAACGGAGCACATGTTCTTCAAGGATAATAGGATTTTAGCTGTAAGAGAAATGATTGTGGCTAAAACAACTGAAGAAAGGAAAAGGGCACTGGATAAGCTTCTTCCTTTTCAGCAGGAGGATTTTATTGGTATATTTGAGGCTATGGGTCCTAGACCTGTAACAATAAGACTTCTTGATCCACCTTTACATGAATTTTTACCCCATAAAGATAGTGATATAAAAGTATTATCAGATGAACTTAATATGGATTTTAACAAACTAAAGGAAACAGTGGAAGATTTGAAAGAAATTAATCCAATGCTGGGACATAGAGGTTGTAGACTTGCAATTACTTATCCTGAAATCTATGAGATGCAGGTGAAGGCTATCATCTTAGCGGCAATTCATCTTAGTAAGGACAAAGGAATTGATGTAAAACCTGAAATAATGATCCCCCTTATTGGGCATGAAAAAGAGCTGAAGATAATAAAGGAATTAGTTAAAAATACTGCTGACCAAATCATTAAAGATAATAATGTTGATTTACAGTATAAGATTGGTACAATGATTGAAATACCAAGGGCTGCTTTAATAGCAGACTTAATTGCTCAGGAAGCAGAGTTTTTCTCCTTTGGTACCAACGATTTGACCCAAATGACTTATGGTTTTTCTAGAGATGATTCCGGTAAATTTATAAATGAATATAGACAAAAAGAGGTATTTGAGAAAGATCCATTTGCTAGACTGGATCAATCAGGTGTAGGAAAGCTTATGGAGATGGCTGTAAAGCTTGGAAGAGAAGCAAGAAAAGATATAAAACTTGGTATATGCGGTGAGCATGGTGGAGATCCAGAATCAATAGATTTTTGCCATAGGATAGGGCTTGAGTATGTATCTTGTTCACCCTTTAGAGTTCCAATTGCAAGATTGGCAGCAGCTCAAGCTGTTATTATCAACAAAGATCAATCAGAATAAAATTTTAAAATAGCAGGGTTAAGGTTTTTAAAACCTTCTATATCAAGGGTTTGTCAGCTTTAACAAAAAATATAATATGGGTATTGTCACTTAGTAATTTTAAGAGGCAGTACCCTATTTTTTTATATTAATTCGGCTCAATTTTTCTATGATTTTCATAGACATGTTTATTAAGGGGATAATATAATCTAGAGAGGCAATATGAAAGAAGGAGAATTTATTATGGATCGAGGAAATCGGATAGTATGTGGTTTGCAGTAATTATTCATGCTTCACATAATTATTTTATACAGTCTGTATTTGATCCTATGACTATTGACCGAGGTATGACACGATTTTTTGCCACAGAATTTGGTGCAGGATTAGCAGTTGTTTACATTCTTATGGGTATATATTTTTGGAAAAAGAGTAACCATCTACAAATAGATAAATAATTTATTTTTTTATATACATTGTTTTGTAATTAAAATTTAAAAAACTTTTAGGGAGGATATTATATCATTATTGTTGTATATATATAATTGAGGAAAAGAAAAATTGTTTGCTTTTTTTTATATTAGAAATGGTATAAATGGGGTATTTTATGAATATTAGAGAGATAACGGAGAAAAATGAACAAATAACTTTATCTAAATATGCCTGCAAATCAAAAGATTCCAGAGGAAGAGATCTTCCACAAAACAAATGTGACATACGTACAGAGTTTCAAAGAGATAGAGATAGAATAATTCATTCTAAGGCCTTTAGAAGACTAAAACATAAGACTCAGGTCTTTCTATCTCCTGAAGGAGATCATTATAGGACTAGGCTTACCCATACATTAGAAGTTGCTCAAATTTCTAGAACCATAGCAAGGGCATTGAGATTGAATGAGGATTTAACTGAAGCAATTGCTCTGGGCCATGATCTTGGACATACACCATTTGGCCATTGTGGAGAATATGTACTGAATGAGATACATGAAAGTGGATTTAAGCATAATAGGCAAAGTTTAAGGGTAGTAGAGAAATTAGAGAAAAGAGGTTATAAAGAAGGTGGATTAAATCTGACCTATGAAGTAAAGGACGGTATTTTAAATCATACTGGAAAAGCTCTTCCAACTACCTTGGAGGGCCAAGTAGTTAAAATAAGCGATAGAATCGCATATATAAACCACGACATAGATGATGCTGTTAGAGCTATGGTTTTAAAAGAAGATTGGATTCCAAGGGATTGTACTATATATTTGGGATCTACCCATAGGGATAGAATAAATACCATGATTAGAGATGTAATTAATGAGAGCTTTGATAAAGATGTTATTCTAATGAGTGATGAAATTCATTATTATACAGAAAAATTAAGGAATTTTATGTTTGAATACGTCTATTTAAATAAGAAAGCTAAGAAAGAGGAAGATAAAGCACAAAATGTGATTATTCAGCTTTATAATTATTTTTGCAAAAATCCTTCTAAGCTTCCGAAGGAAATTTATGATGAAATTAGAAATGAAAATAAAGCTCAAGAAAAAGTTAAAGATTATATAGCTGGAATGTCTGATAGGTATGCTATAAATAAATATTTAGAAATATTTGTTCCAAGATTTCGGACTTAAACCTTAAAAAATACACAAATATGTCGTAATTATAAATTTTTCTGAAAATTGCAGAAATTAATATTTTAAAAAACTAAGAAGGATATTAAAGAATAATGTCGAATAATGGATTCAGGAGTTTTATTTTTCAGGAGTTTCAATTCTATATTTAGACATTTTCAAGTAATATTTTGACAAAACACTGTTTTTTCTGTGTGCTTTTTTACAAATTAATACAATCTATAAAAATTCATAAAATTTAAAAGGAAATTTAGAAATAATAGAGAAACATAATGTATAGTGTATTGTTAGGTGTGATTTAAATGTCAATGAGATATTCTGATGAATTAATTAAAGAGGTATCTGAAAGAAATGATATTGTAGAAATAGTATCAGAATATGTTAGCTTAAAAAAAAGTGGAAAAAATTATAAAGGCTTATGTCCTTTTCATAACGAAAAAACACCATCCTTTATTGTATCCGAAGATAAACAATTATTCCATTGTTTTGGATGTGGACAGGCTGGTGATGTTATAAAATTTGTAATGGAAAAAGAAAATTTAGATTTTATTGATGCTTTGGAGTTATTAGCTGAAAGATGTAATATTGATTTATCTGAGTATACAAATAATAATTATAATAAAGAAAAAGCAAATAGGAAGAATAAACTATATAAAATTAATAGAGAGGCAGCAATATATTTTTTTAGAAATCTAAATAAAAACCATAATAAAGGTATAGAGTATTTACAAAATAGAGGTTTGAGTACAGAGATTATTAAAAAGTTTGGACTAGGTTATTCTATAAATGAGTGGGAAAGACTAAATAGGTATTTATTAAGTAAAGGTTATAGTCAAGAGCTTATTTATGAAACAGGATTGGTTGTGGAAAGAAAAGATAAGAAAGGTTATTATGATAGATTTAGAAATAGAGTTATTTTTCCTATTATAAGTACTACAAAAAAAGTTATTGGTTTTGGTGGAAGGGTTCTGGATGATTCTGTTCCTAAGTATCTGAATTCACCAGAAAGTCCTATATTTAATAAAGGAAGCGTATTATATGGACTAAATTTAGCACGAAATCAGCTTGGAGAGGAAAAAAGACTTATAGTTGTTGAAGGCTATACTGATGTAATTTCTTTATATCAATTTGGAATAAAAAATGTTGTTGCAACTCTGGGAACAGCATTAACCAAAAACCACGCAAATTTATTTAAAAGGTATTGTGAGGAAGTAATTATTGCATATGATTCTGATTCAGCAGGTGAAGCTGCAACCATAAGAGGAATGGATATATTAGATGAGGTTGGTTGCAGGATTAAGGTTATAAGGCTTAATAGTAAAATGGATCCCGATGAATATATTAGGAAATTTGGAGCCGATTCATTTAGAGAAAAGATAGAAATGTCTCTCCCATTAATAGATTATAAAATGGAAAAAATAAAAAATGAAAATAATCTAGATACTAATGAAGGAAAAATCAGTTTTGTCAGGGAATCAATAAAAATTATAAAACCTATAAAAAGTCCTATTAAAAGGGATGTTTATATTGAAAAGCTTTCCAAAGAGTCTGGAATAGCTGTTGATGTTATAAAGTCGGAAATTTATGGTAATAATAGTGATAAAAAAAATCATTATAAATATAATAGAAAGAATAGAAAATCAAGTTTCAGATTTAATAAATTTCAAAATAAGGTTCAACCTGTAAAAAAAATAGAAAAAAATGGATGGGTAGAGATAGAGAAAAACATCATATCTTTATGTCTAACAAGTAAAACTAATTATGAGAAAATATTTTCAAAAATAGATGAAAAAGATTTTTTGAGTAAAGGAATAAAAAATATATTTGCAAATATTGTAGAGGCTTACAAATTAGAAGACAAGATAGATTTAATCTCTTTTATCGATAGACTAGAAATTGAAGAGACAAGATTATTAAAAGAAATAGAGCAGTGCTTTATTCCTTTTGAAAATATAGATAAAACCATAGAGGATTTATTAAATTCATTAAAATATTTTAAAGTGAAAAATGAAATTGAATTTACTAAAAAAGAAATGAAAAGATTAGAAAAAACAAAATATGAGGATGAAAGGAATGTAATGAAAATAAAGGAGTTATGGAGAAAATTGGACTTGTTAGGAAAAGAGTTAAAAAGTATTGGGGAAAACCAAATCGATTTGAAGGGAGGGAAGTCATATGAGTAAAAACAAAAGTATTAAAAATGTTAATAATAAAAAGGTTAAATCTGTAACTAAGCTTGTAGAAAAGGGTAAAAAGAAAGGCAATCTTACTTATACTGAAATAATGGATACACTAGAAGATATTGATCTAGATAAAGAGCAAATCGAAGAAGTGTATGACTCATTGACTTCTATGGGAATTGAGATAGTAAGTGATAAGGATGATATAATAGACATTAATGAGGACGATGACAATGTAGAAGACGCTCATGGTAAAGAAGAAACTAATTTAGAAATTTCTTTGCCAAAGGGGATTAATATAGATGACCCGGTAAGAATGTATTTAAAGGAGATTGGTAAAGTACCTTTACTTACAGCAGAGGAAGAAATTGATCTAGCCAAAAGAATGGAAAATGGTGATGAATTTGCAAAGAGAAAATTATGTGAAGCAAATTTGAGACTGGTTGTAAGTATCGCCAAGAGATATGTTGGTAGAGGAATGTTATTTTTAGATCTCATTCAGGAGGGGAATTTAGGATTAATTAAAGCCGTAGAAAAGTTTGACTGGAGAAAGGGATACAAGTTCAGTACCTATGCCACATGGTGGATACGACAGGCAATAACAAGGGCAATAGCTGATCAGGCAAGAACCATTAGAATACCTGTTCATATGGTTGAGACCATTAATAAGCTAATTAGAGTTTCAAGACAGCTATTACAAGAATTAGGTAGAGAACCTGCTCCTGAAGAGATTGCTAAGGAAATGGATATGACTGTAGAAAAGGTTAGAGATATTTTAAAAATTGCTCAAGAACCGGTTTCTTTAGAAACTCCTATCGGTGAAGAAGAAGATAGCCATTTAGGCGATTTTATACCTGACGATGATGCGCCAGCACCGGCAGAAGCAGCTGCATTTTCCATGCTAAAAGAGCAGTTAATAGAAGTTCTAGATACTCTTACTCCTAGAGAACAAAAAGTTCTTAAGCTAAGATTTGGTTTAGAAGATGGAAGAGCAAGAACTTTAGAGGAAGTTGGAAAGAAATTTGATGTAACTAGAGAAAGAATAAGGCAGATAGAAGCAAAGGCATTAAGAAAGCTAAAGCATCCTAGTAGAAGTAAGAAATTAAAGGACTATTTAGAATAAAGATTCGCATAAAGCGAATCTTTAAAATTAAAATTTAATCTTTGTCTAACCAATATTGTTGCTCATTTCCATATTCAATTTTACGTTCTTTTTCTTCTCTTGATTCCTTTTTATCTAATTGATCTTGTTTATAATTCATTAGTTGGTCTGCTTCTTCTTCCCATTCATGGGTATATCCTCCCCAACTAAAATGAACTAGACTAGGTTTTTGAATCTTTTTTTGGGGATTTTGTTTTTCTTTATCCTTCATAAAATCACCTCATAAATTAATGTTTTCTAGATGAAGATAACTACTATTTGCTAGCTAATTACTACTAGTTTTGATGGAATATCTATATTATTGTTCAAATTAAGATTTTTATTAGTTTGAGATAATTGCATAATTAAAATTTTGAGATTATTTTACTATATCAGATAAAAAGTTATAACAGATTTATATGGAAATGAGGGATAACGGTGAAACTTAATTCAAGGCTAAAGACAATATCTGAATTGGTTCCAAAGGAAAGTGTTGTTGCTGATATAGGTACTGACCATGCATATTTACCAGTGTATTTGATAAAAAATAAAATTGCTAAAAGGGTAATTGCAGCAGATATTAACATAGGCCCCCTTAACAACGCAGAAAAGACTATAAACAATTATGGTATGGAAAAATATATAGAAACAAGACTAGGAAATGGTTTAAGGGCAATAAAACCAGGAGAGATAGATACAGCAATTATTGCGGGTATGGGAGGCTTGTTAATCAGAGATATCCTTAGGGAAAGTAAGGAAGTAGTAGATACAATTAAGACCTTTATTTTTCAGCCAATGATTGCACAGGATGAATTAAGAAAATGGTTCTGTAAAAATAATTTTAAAATAGATAATGAAAGATTGGCAAAGGAAGGAAATAAGTTTTATGAAATACTAGTAGTAAGCAGAGGGGAAATGACAATAAAGGATAGTATATATTACGAAGTTGGGATGAAGCTGATTGAAAATAACGACCCATATATAAAAGAGTTTGTAGATTTAAAACTCAAAAAATATAGTGAGATTTTGAAAAATGTAGAAGAAGAAAACTCTATAAAGGCCAAAGAAAAATATTTAGAGTGTAAAATAAAGATAAAAAAGCTTAAGGAAGTGAAGAAATGTCTGTAAGATGTATTGATATTATAAATATAATGGAGAGGATAGCCCCTACATATCTGGCGGAGGAATGGGATAATGTTGGACTACAGGTCGGAAATAAAGATAGGGAAATAGAAAAGATAATGGTATGTCTTGAATTAAATAGCAGCATTATTGATGAGGCTATAAAAAAAGATATCGATATGATAATTACCCATCATCCTTTAATATTTAAACCTCTTAAAAGATTGGTGACATCGGATCCCATAGTTGGAATAATAAATAAATTAATAAAAAATGATATCAATTTATATTGTGCCCATACAAACTTTGACATTTCTAATGGAGGGACGAGTGACTATCTGGCAAAGCTGCTGAATTTGAATAACATAACGCCCCTGAGCATAACCCACAATAGAAAATACTATAAGCTTGTTGTTTTTGTACCTGAAGAGGATACCGATGATCTAAGAAATGCCATTAGCGCGGCAGGAGCAGGCTATATAGGCAATTACAGCCATTGTACATACCAAGCTAAAGGTACAGGCACATTTAAACCTTTACCGGGAGCTAAACCCTATATAGGAAGTATTAATGAACTGGAAAGGGTAAATGAATTTAGACTGGAAGCTATAGTTGCTGCTGATAAATTAGATAATGTAATAAGAGCTATGAAAAATTCCCATCCCTATGAAGAAGTTGCCTACGATATAATACCATTGGAAAACATGATAGAAGCCATGGGTTTTGGTAGAATTGGCTGTCTTGAAGAGCCTAAGAAATTAATGGAACTGGCAGTGGAAATAAAAAATAAACTGAAGGCAGAAAATGTAAGACTAATAGGTAATGAGTCCGAGGCTGTTAGCAAAATTGCAATTTGTACCGGGAGTGGAAGTGAATTTATTAAGGATGCCTATTTAAACAAATGCGACTGTTATATTACAGGAGATATAAAATATCATGATGCTCAGCTAGCCAAAGAGTTGGGACTAAATGTAATTGATGCTGGCCACTATGAAACTGAGAATATAATCTGTACCCCCCTTAAAGATAGATTAGTAAAGGAAATTGACGAAAACAATTATAATTTAAAGGTTATTACTTCAGAGATCGATATTAATCCCTTTAAGATCATATAACAGTGGTAAAATTTACATTTTGACATAATACAATTTATATGTTAAGATATATTTTGTCTTCAAAAAAAAGAATATTACGAGTAAGTCAGATGGTCGCGTCACATATTTTGTGATGAGGAAAGTCCGAGCTCCATAGGGCAGGGTGCTGGGTAATACCCAGTGGAGGTGACTCCAAGGAAAGTGCAACAGAAATATACCGCCAGTGTAAGCTGGTAAGGGTGGAAAGGTGAGGTAAGAGCTCACCAGAGACTAGGCGACTAGTCTGCTCTGTAAACCCCATCTGGAGCAAGACCAAGTAGGGACATAAAAAGGTGGTAGCCCGCTGCCGTCCCGTTGGTAGGTCGCATGAGCCTACTGGCAACAGTAGGCCTAGATAGATGGCTGTCTAACACAGAACTCGGCTTATAGATTTGCTCGTATAATATAATTTGTAAAAAACACAGTAATTGCTGTGTTTTTTTTATGTGTAAGTCAAAAAATTTAGCAAAATTAATGTTTTTAAGATATACAAATTAAATTTTTAGATTGTCTAACTAAAAAATAATAAAAATAGAAATTAAATTTCTTGATTAATATTTTGATGAAAAATATTAATATATTGATAATTATGAGTGCTGAATAATTTACATAAAATTAAGTAAATTTCTTATATAATGATAATCTATAATAATATTAGTAAAGAGTAAGGGGGAATTTTAATGAAAAGTAATATTATAAAAGGTGGTGCAAAGGGAGCTCCAGCCAGGTCATTATTATATGGTATGGGCTACACTAGAAAAGAGATCGATAAGCCTCTTATTGGTATAGTAAATGCTCAAAATGAAATTATACCAGGTCATATGCATTTAGATAGAATAGCACAAGCAGCAAAAATGGGTGTAGCCATGTCCGGTGGAACACCTATAGAATTTCCATCCATAGGTATTTGTGATGGTATAGCAATGGGCCATGATGGAATGAGATATCCACTTGCTAGTAGAGAGTTAATAGCAGATTCTATTGAAGCTATGGCAAGGGCCCATGGTTTTGATGGATTAGTATTGATTCCAAACTGCGATAAAATTGTACCAGGAATGTTAATGGCTGCAGCTAGGCTCAATATTCCATCTGTTGTAGTAAGTGGAGGGCCAATGAAAGCAGGTAAGTATAAGGGTGAAGAAATCGATTTTAGTACATGCATTGAACAAGTAGCAGCCTTTCAAAAAGGAATAATAGATGAAGAAGAGCTGGAAGAAGTAGCTAGACAAGCTTGTCCAGGATGTGGTTCATGTTCAGGATTATTTACTGCAAATAGCATGAATTGTCTAACCGAAGTCTTAGGAATGGGCCTTCCCTTTAATGGAACTGCCATGGTTCATTCAGGAGAAAGGATAAGACTTGCCAAAGAAGCAGGTATTAAGGTTATGGAATGTTTAGAAAAGGATATTAAACCTAGGGATATTTTAACACTTAAAGCATTTGAAAATGCAATTACAGTAGATATGGCAATGGCTGGATCTACAAATACTGTACTTCATTTACCTGCAATTGCCCATGAAGCAGGAATAGAGCTTGATCTTGATTTGTTTGATAAAATAAGCGAAAAAACTCCTTATCTGACTAAATTAAGTCCAAGTGGAAAACATCATATGGAAGATCTTCATATAGCAGGGGGTATACCAGCCCTTATGAATGAATTATCTAAAAAAAGCTTAATTAACAAAGAAGAAATTACAGTTACAGGAGAAACAGTTGCTGAGAATACGAAAGATGCTTATGTTACAGATAATAATATTATAAGGTCCATAAATAATCCCTACAGAAATAGAGGTGGGCTTGCTATATTAAGAGGTAATTTGGCTTTAGATGGAGCAGTAGTGAAAGAATCAGCAGTTGCTAAAGAAATGCTTACTCATAAGGGTCCTGCAAAAATATTTAATTCAGAGGAAGAAGCTGTTAATGCTATATTTGAAGGGGAAATTATAAAGGGAGATGTTGTAGTAATAAGATATGAAGGTCCTAAGGGTGGTCCTGGAATGAGGGAAATGTTGTCTCCAACATCTGCAATAGTAGGGATAGGTCTTGATAAGGATGTTGCGCTTTTAACAGATGGTAGATTTTCAGGGGCTACTCGTGGAGCAGCAATAGGACATATATCTCCTGAGGCTATGGAAGGTGGGACTATAGGACTTATTAAAAATGGAGATATTATTGAAATAGATATACCGAATAGAAAGCTCAATGTTATGCTAGATGAAAATGAATTGGATATGAGAAGAAGAACATTTGAAAAACCGGAGCCTAAGGTTAATACTGGTTATCTTGCTAGATATACTAAACTTGTTACTTCTGCAAACACGGGAGCTGTTTTAAAATAACAAGAGGAGGAATTTATATAATGAAAAAAATAATATCAATAATTATTTGTGTTTTAATGTTTACAACTGTTCTTTCAGGATGTACAAAGTCTGAGGGAAAAAATACTGGTGCAAATACAAGCGATTCAGAGAAGGAGCCTATGACAATTAAACTGGCACATGTTGTTAACGAAAAGGATGGTTTTCATATTGCAGCTATGAAGTTTAAGGAATTAGTTGAAGAAAAAACAGAAGGAAAAGTTAAGATAGAGCTTTATCCCAATGCAACTTTAGGAGATGAAAGAACACTTCTTAAAGGAATGCAAATGGGAACAGTCGATATGGGAATTATTACAAACGGCCCAGTGGCAAACTTTGTTGAGGAAATTGCAGTATTTGAGCTTCCATTTCTATTTAGTAGTCCAGAAGAAGCATATAAAGTTTTAGATGGTTCTGTTGGTAAGGAGCTTTTAGGAAAACTTGAGAATGTAAATTTAAAGGGTTTAGCATATGCCGAAAGGGGATTTAGAAACCTGACCAACTCCAAAAAGCCTGTTAATTCAGCAGCTGATGTGGAGGGTCTTAAAATAAGAGTTATGGAAAATCCTGTATATATCGATACTTTTAAATCCTTAGAGGCCAATGCAGTTCCAATGGCATGGACAGAAGCCTTAACGGCACTTCAGCAAGGCACAATAGATGGACAAGAAAACCCAGTTAATGTTATACATTCATTTAAGCTCCATGAAACTCAAAAATATTTATCAATGACTAGACATACATATGCACCTGCTATATTGGTTATGAGCAAGAAAAAATTCGAAGAACTGCCAACTGATGTTCAAGGTATATTTGAAGAATCAGCTCAGAGAGCTGCTGAATATGAACGTAAAATAAATGCAGAAAATGAAGCAAAGCAATTAGAAGAGCTTAAAGCCAGTGGAATGGAAATAGTAGAACCTGATTTAGAATCATTTAAAAAAGCCGTTGAGCCAGTCTATGAGAAATATAAAGATAAATATGGCGAGTATATAGAAAAAATTAATGAAGATTTAAAATAAAATTTTTATAGAGATATGTGACTGAGAAACTAAAGAAATGGAAGTAGACTCTGAGGTTTATAGACAGAAATAAAAAGAATTCTTAGTGGTATTGGAGTAAGTTAAATTTCTTAATCACATATATATGAATAGCCCTAGTTTAAACTAGGGCTAATAAATAAAAAAGGAAGATGGCAATGAAAATACTGTCAACACTAAAAGCGATTAGTAATTTTGTAGATAAGATAATAATGAAATTAGTTTTTGTATCAATTGTTGGAATGATTATATCCATATCTTTACAAATATTTTTCAGAGTATTCTTTGATGCTTTAACTTGGTCTGAAGAGGTATCAAGGTATCTGCTTGTATGGTCTACATTTTTAGGAGCAACACTTGCTTATAAAAGAAGCATGCATATATCGGTTACATTTGGAGTAGATTTTTTGAAAAATAAGTTTAGAAAAGCTATTATAATTATTAATATATTTGTATGTCTTATATTTTTTATTGTTGTAGTTATATTTGGATTTAAGTATATGGCTATGCAATCAACCCAGGTTTCTGCTGCTTTACGTATGCCTATGAAATGGGCATATTGTGTTATTCCTGTAAGCGCTATAGTTATGGTGATTCATGGAATAACATTGATGTTTGAAGAAATTTATAGTGAGGAGGGGATGTAATGGCAGCCTTGTTATTTATATCATTTTTTATATTGTTGCTCATTGGAGTTCCAGTTGCTATAGCCTTAGGGATATCTTCTATGGTAGCACTTATAACTCAAGACATGCCCCTTGTGATAATTGCACAAAGAATGTTTGCGGGAACAGATTCTTTTCCATTAGTAGCAGTTCCCTTTTTTATCTTATCTGGAGATTTACTTGCCAAAGGAAAGGTATCAGAAAAGCTGGTAGATTTTGCAGATTCTTTATTTGGATTTTTCAAGGGTGGACTTTCTATAGTATCTGTTTTAGCGGGAATGTTCTTTGCTGCAATATCAGGTTCAGGAGCGGCAACGACTGCAGCAGTTGGAACAACTTTAGTACCTGAACTTAAGAAAAAGGGTTATGATGAAGCATCTTCTGCAGCTCTAATAGCAGCAAGTGGAACAATAGGCGTTGTTATTCCTCCGTCAGTACCAATGATTCTTTATTCAGTAATATCCGATCAATCGGTATCCAGACTTTTCTTAAACGGATTTATACCTGGGACAATGATGGGGGTTATGCTGATAGGTATTGCCATAAAGCAGGCCTATGACAGAAATTATCCTACAGGCGCAAAATTTTCATTAAAGAATATTCTGATTACATTTAAAAGTGCTATTTGGGGACTTTTAACACCAATAATTATACTTGGAGGGATTTTTTCTGGGTATTTTACACCATCGGAAGCAGCAGTTATAGCTGTGAATTATGCCCTTATTGTATCACTATTTGTGTATAGAGATATGAAACTAAAGGATGTATTTAATATTATTTGTAAATCAGCTATGACAATGTCTGTTGTAATGTTTATAATAGCAACATCTTCTATTTTAAGTTGGATACTTGCAAATTGGAATATTCCTACTGCCATAGCAAATGGAGTATTAATGCTTTCATCTAATAAATATATAATTATGTTTCTTATAACAGGTATAATATTGATTACTGGTGTATTCATGGAAACTGCTTCTGCTTTAATAATTTTAACTCCTGTATTTTTACCTTTAATTAACCAATTAGGCATTAATCTAATTCACTTTGGTATTGTTATGGTCATGGGTCTTGCAATTGGTATGGTTACTCCGCCAGTGGCAATTAATCTTTATGTAGCTTCTACAATTACAGGATTATCTATTGAGAAAATAACAAAGGCTATATTGCCCTATTTATTTGGTTTGATTATTATACTATTATTAATACTATACTTGCCCCTAATAATTCCAATAATTTTATAGAGCTTTACTTTTGACGAAGACTCTGCCCTCATTTTGAGCGCAGAGTTTTTATATTTTATAAAGCTAAAGATAAACAACTTTAAGGTTTAATAAATTTCAAATAGAAAATGTAGGCGGGTTTATTATTTCATTTGAAATTTATTTTAAATGACAGTCTTGTTTATCCATATTTAAATTTAAATTTCTAAAATTATGATATAATATTTTTATTAAAATTAATCCATTATTTTTAAGGGATGATTGTATATGGATAAGATGCTATTGCAAATGAAGGATATGAAATATAAAGATATACAAAGATTTAAATGGGGAGAAGTTGCATGGATTCATCACCCACGTGATATTAAAAGTCAAAGAATGAGTGTAGGTTTAGTTACTATTTTTCCTAACTCAAAGCATGAAAGACATTTTCATTTTGGAGAAGAGCAAATACTGTATGTACTTGAAGGCAAAGGTATTCAAGTTATTGATGGAAAAGAAAGCGAAATGGAATCTCAAATGATAATGCATTGTCCACCTTATTCAGAGCATGAGGTAATAAATAAAGACGATAAAAATCTTGAATTATTAATAATATATACACCTGCACAGTTTGGAGAAATTGACCAAACTATGTTGACAACAGATAAAGTAAACATTCTTGAAAATATTGATAAGGATATTCTAGAAAAAATACAATTGGAAGTATCAAAGCTCTTAAAATTATCAATAACATTTTTAGATAATGAAAATAGAAGAATTACAGAGCCTTCTAATCTAAATCAATTTTGCAGGCTTTGTATTTACAAAGGGGATTGTAAGATAAATGATGACAAAGCTTTAAGCAGTCCTCTAAAACATATGCACAGAATACACACCTGTGATTTTAATATACTTACAATTTCTGTGCCTATTTACATCAATGGCACCACAGTTGGGTATATAAATTGTGGGCATTTACTTATCAAAAGATTAAATAATATCGAAAAAAAATTAAGAGAAATATCAAAAGAACATAGTTTGGATTATGAAAAAGTTATTAAGTATTATTATAATCTACCACTAGTTCTTAGAAGTAGACTATATGCATTAGGAGAATGTCTTACAATTATTGCAAAATGTATTTCGAGAATTATAGTTAATAATATAACTGAAAGAGAAATGATAGAAAAAAATAATAAAATAATTGAAAAAACTAAAGAAACCTTAAACCTGGAAAACGCATTAAAAGAAGCTAATGTTAAGCTTTTAAAATTAAAGGTATCATCCAATTTGAAAAATCTAAATTTTAATAAAAGCAGTTTTATTAATCTTGATAATATAGAATATCCAATTGAAAAAGAAATAGAGCTTGAAAAAGCTGTTGAAGAGTTAAATGAAGGTATTGCCACTGATATAATTAAAGATTTATTAAAAAATTATGAGTCAAATAATATTTCTATTAATAAAGCAAAAAATATTGTTGACGAACTTTTTACAATAATTTCTAGAGTAATTCATAATGAAATTAAAGATATTGAGATTTTATATTCATTAAGAAATGAATATAAAAATATTATATACAGTTGTATCAATTATAATGATTTATCAAAACATTCTATTTCATTTATAGAGAATTCTATAAATCTTTTAAGGAAACATTTCTTCCAAGATGAAGGAGACCTAATAAATAAAGTGAATAGATATATAAAAAAGAATTATACTAAGGAACTTACTTTGCAATCAATTGCCAATATATTTTATATTAGTCCTAATTATTTAAGCAGTGTATTTAATGAAAAAAATAAAAATTCTTTAACTGATTATATAAATAAGATTCGTATTGAAAATGCTAAAAAATATTTAGCAGGAAGCAATATAAAAATTTCTGCCATTGGAAAGAAAGTAGGATATAATAATTTAAGCTATTTCAGTTATATTTTTAAAAAGATAGAAAAATGCACACCTAAGCAGTATAGACATAAGAATGGGAGATAAAAAGAAACTATTAAATTACTATATTCTGATTTTACAATAACAGGAGAATTTAGATAAGTTGAGAATTATAACAAAAGTGAGTAAGGTTAAATAAAGCCATACTTGCTTTTTATAGTGTAATTTAATGTTTAGAATATCCATTTAAAAAGATTGAAATTATGATCTAATTGATTAAAAAATAGAATGAAATTTAGTTATGATATACATAATTGGAAAATAATAAATTAATTATGATTATATGTTATAATTACAATATAGAGATAGTAAACTCAAAAATATTATAAATTTCCAAATATCATTTCCGTGGAAATAGTATTTTTATTACAATTTACAACAAAATTAATTTTATTTATATAAAATACTAATAAGCTGTGGTGAAAAAAAGAAAAAAATATAATTTTAAAAAAGAGGTGCAAAAATGAAAAAAATAGTTGTATTTACAGGAGCAGGAATTTCTAAAGATAGTGGAATTCCAACTTTTGTTGAGCTTGGTGATTTACGTGAAAAATTAAGTAGAAGTTATTTTAACAATCATCCGAAGAAATTTTATAATATATTAAAAGAGTTTAGTGATAGAATTAATGCAGCACACCCCAATGAAGCCCATAATGCCATAGCTAAATATGATGTGCCAGTCATAACTATGAATATTGATTCACTACATAAGAAAGCTGGAAGCAAGAAAGTTCTTGAAATTCATGGAAACTTGACATATGTAAGTTGTCACAAATGCAATAAGGAATATGATTTTAAACAAGTGTATGATTCAATATACTGCCCAAACTGCAATGAAATATTACAGCCCAATGTAGTTTTATATGGAGATATGATTCCGGGATATATGGAAGCTATGGATATAATTGATTCGGCCGATGTATTATTGGTTGTAGGCACATCCTTTTATACATCTACAGCAGGGTTTATGGTTGAAAAGGCTAGAAATAGTGGCGTAAAAGTCGATCTAATCAATGAAAATGCAAAAGATATGGTTCCTAAGTATTTAGAAAGCTTTTTTAAGGCTTAAAAAAGAGCAATACCATCTTTAGTAGGTATTGCTCTTTTTCTATTTACTAACCTTACAACAATTTATCTCCTTCATCCCAACCAAGGGGGCATAATCCTCCAGTTTGAAGTGCTCTTAAAACCCGAAGAACTTCATCTGTACTTCTTCCTACATTTAGGTCATGTATAACAGAATATTTTAGTACTCCATCCGGGTCTACTATAAATAGACCTCTTAATGCAATTCCTTCTTCTTCAACATAAACTCCATAATCCCTTGAGACTTGATGAGTTATATCGGAAGCAACAGGGAATTTTAGCTTTCCAATTCCACCTTCATCAGGTGATAGACCCATCCAAGCCTTATGGGAATGAATACTATCTGTACTTACAGCTAATATTTCTGCATTGAGATTACTAAAATCTTCATGTTTACTACTAAAACCAGTAATTTCTGTAGGGCAAACAAAAGTGAAATCTAGGGGATAGAAAAACATAACTAACCACTTGCCTTTGTAATCACTTAAACTAACCTTACCAAAGTTTTCCCCATCACCTAGGGCAGTTTTCATTTCAAAATCAGGAGCTTTTACTCCAACTAATCTTTCAGCCATTACTAAATTACCTCCTTATAAATTGTTTTTCTCAATTCATATATAGTTTTAAAATTATATTGAATATATATACAATTTTTTAAAATAAATTGAGTATAATATTTGCATAAACTATTGTTGCCAATTAATATTTCTAATTTATTATATATCTTCCCAAAATGATAATGGTTTAAACATAATAATGATAATTATTATCATCAATTTAAAAGAAATATTTATATTTTTGAAGGATATTGTTATAATATAGTGAATAATAAAAATAAGTAACTTTAAGGTATAATAAATTTGAGTGCTGTTTCACTATGATGATGGCTAAATGTTAAGATATTATTTTGAAAGCATTTACACTGTTGAAGGGAGGTATTTTTAATTAAAAATAGATATCATCCAAAACATAATAATTTGAATTTTTTTAAGGCTTTTTTAAAATTTTTTAGGAGAGTAACAGTTTTATATAAATATTTATTAGATAAGGACGTAAGCATATTTAAAAAAATTATGGTACTGGCAATGCTTATTTATGTGTTCTCACCATTGGATATAATTCCTGAGGCCGTTCTTGGATTTGGATTTATTGATGATGCTTTATTGGCTGTTTATGTTATTTCTTCAATTTCCAGTGAACTGGACAAGTATATTTCCAATAAAGGGGATGAAAATATAAAGGTAGATAAAGATAAAACAATAGAAAATGTTGAATATGAAATCAAGGATGAGGATGAACAATAAATATCAAAAAATGTAAGGGGATTTATGATTTTTTTCAAATTCATTTTGAGTTTTACTATTTTTTATCAATATTAATTCTACTTTATGGTATTATTATATCTGTAGTAAGTATAAGGAAGGTGTTGTAGATGAGAGATGATGTAAAAGAAGTACTATTTTCTGAAGAAAAGATAAAAGAAAAGGTTTGTGAGCTAGGAAAGATTATCACTAAAGATTATGTAGGAAAGGATTTAATAGTTATTGGTGTTTTAAAAGGTGCTAATATATTTCTAAGTGATTTAATTAGAAATATTGATATACCTGTTACAGTAGACTTTATTGACGTTTCTAGTTATGGTGCTTCAACGGAAAGCTCAGGTGTTGTAAAGATCAACAAGGATTTAGATTTTAGTATAGAAAACAAGAATATACTGATAATTGAAGATATTATAGACACAGGATTAACTTTAAAATACTTATTAAAAAATTTAAAATCACGAAAACCTAAAAGCATGAAGATATGTACACTACTAGATAAACCTGAGAGAAGAAAAGTGGATATTAAAGTTGATTATATAGGCTTTAAAATTCCAGATGAATTTATTGTTGGATATGGCATTGATTATGCTGAAAAGTACAGAAATCTTCCCTTTGTTGGTTCTTTAAAGGAGGAAGTGTATAGTTAGTTTAACATATATGTAGGCTTTTAAACCTTGATTTACATCGGTAAGCTCAGAAGATGATTTCTTTTTTCAGTTTTATTGGATTAGATTTATATAGTTTTTATTTTGAAACAGGTAGTATAAAATCCTCAAAACCACTAATAATAATATTACTACAAAAAGTAAGGAGTGATTTTATGGCTACAACTGCTGAATTCCAAGAAATAAAACAAAAGTTTATAAATGCAGATTTAGATGAGAAAATAAGAATATATACTACTACATCAGGACTGACAGTTGATCAATTCAAAGAATTATTAAGGAGTTTTCCACTTCAGCATCTTGAAAAACTGGAAAAAGCTATGGCATAATTAACAAAGCGCCGGATGGCGCTTTTGTAGTTCTAATAGGTAAGTTCTAAGGTGGCGGTGACTCTTTGAAGTTTTTAAAATAAAAAAGCCCCTATCAAAAGGGGCTTTTGGTTTTATTCAACTACTATTTCTTTGCTGTTTTCCCAAAGTCCATGTATATTACAGTAACTTACAGCATAAATTGTACCTGATTTATTCAGTTTAACATTTGTTAAAGCAACAGGTTCATCAAGCACTTCCCCTTCACCATGGGCAGTAAATTTAAAATCTCCTATTTCAACAGGAAATTTAGCGTTTTCTGGATGGAAAAAAACTTTGAACCATGAAATGTGATGTTCTAATGTATTTGGATGTTTTATTTCATCTCCGATAGAAACTTTTAAATCAAATCCTTCACCAGCTTTAACTTTTTCAGGAGCATGTATTACAGGAACATGCTTTTCTCCTTTCCAATCTCCAGTTTGTAAAAATTGACCTAATGTTTTCATTTGGTAACCTCCTAAATTTTAAATTAATCTTTTTTAATCTATTTATATATATATCCAAAACTTTGAAAAAATAACGATTTATTTATAATTTTTTTAAAACTAGCTGTTATATATTGTTTCAAAATCATAGAAGAGATACTAATTTGTTTATCTATAAAATATTTTATGATTACCTTGGAAGAAAAACAAAGTTATAGTATATTAATGGTATAAGCATAAATACAAATAATTTTTACGGAGGTAAGCTTTGAAAGTATTGGCGTTATTAGGAAGTCCCAGAGCAGGTAAAAATACAGATACATTATTAGATGAAGTATTAAGAGGTATAAAAAAGTGTGACTCAGAAATCAATAAATATCAACTTTCAAAATTAGAAATAAAGCAATGTATAGGATGCTATAGATGTGGTAATACAGGAGAATGTATATATGATGATGATATGAAAAAACTATATAGTGAATTTAATAAAGCTGATGTAATTATACTTGCTTCTCCATTATATTTTAATTCAGTTAGCAGTATAAGTAAATTAATGATTGATAGATGTCATGCTTTGTGGGCAAGTAAATTTATTTGTAAAAAGCCTATAATAGATATAAATAAAAGTAGAAAGGGGATATTTATATCTACTGCCGGTGCAAAACAAGGCAAGGATGGTTTCATTGGAGCCATAAAGGTAGTGGAATTGTTTTTTAAAGCTGCTAATACTGAATTTACCGAAGAATTACTTATTGATAACACAGATAAAATTTCTATGGTTAATGAAAGGGAGATTTTAAAAAGGGCCTATAATATTGGCCAAAAATTATGTGAATGATGAAAAAGGGGGCAGTATAATGGCAATTGTAGAATTTACAATAGTACCTTTAGGTACTAAGGAGACTAGCTTGAGCAAATATGTGGCAAACTGTCATAAAGTATTGGAAGGAGAGAAGAAAATCAAATATCAGCTTACACCAATGGGAACAATAGTTGAAGGAGATTTAGATTTGATTTTAAACCTTATTAGAAAAATGCATGATGTTCCATTTGAAAATGGTGCATTAAGAGTTTCAACCAGCATAAAAATTGATGATAGAAGAGATAAGAATTCAACTATGGAAGGTAAAGTAAAATCAGTCAGAGAAAAACTTTAAAAATATTATTTGGATTTAATAAATATTTGACACAATAGATAAATTATATGATAATATATTAATGTATAATGTATACAATAACTGCTTTGAGGAGGAAAAATATATGAGCAAAAACTTAGTACCAGTTGGCTTATCCAACCGTCATATACATTTAAGCAAAGAAGATATTGAAACTTTATTTGGAAAGGGATATGAGCTTACTAATTTTAAAGACCTCTCACAGCCAGGGCAATATGCATGTGAGGAAAAGGTTGACATAGTTGGTCCAAAGGGAACTTTAAAGGGAGTAAGAGTTTTGGGACCTGCAAGAGGAAAGACTCAGATTGAGATTTCAATGTCTGACGGTTTTGTTTTAGGTGTTAAGGCTCCTGTTAGAGACTCAGGGGATTTAGCAGGAAGCCCGGGAGCTAAAATAGTAGGTCCTAAGGGAGAAGTTGAAATAGAAGAGGGAATTATTGTTGCTGCAAGACATATACATATGCATACAACTGATGGTGAAAGATTTGGCGTTAAGGATAAGGACATAGTAAAGGTTCCCGTTGAAGGTAAAAGGGGTCTAATATTTGATAATGTCTTAGTCAGAGTAAGTCCAAATTATGCACTAGAGTTTCATATTGACCTAGAAGAAGGAAATGCAGCGGGACTTAAAAACGGAAATATGGTGGAAATAATTAAGTGAAAATAAATAACTTTAAAGTTTAAAGAATTCCGGCAAAGAAGATTAATTAATCTTCTTTGCCGGGGTTTTTTTATCTTTTCTAGGTCTTATTATCTAATATCATTCCCTTGTATACTATATTATCATATTCTCTTTCAATTGCTTCCTTTTTTGGAATTTTAATATTTCTAAAGGTAGAATATAATTTTAAAATGAGGCCTTTGGTTGGTTCAAACAATATACCCAAAACATCTTCATTTATTTCTATTTGTTTTATAAAAGAATATTCATCCAATTCTAATTTCCTTTCATCAACAATATGTATACCTAAGTTTTCCAATTGGTTTTTATATTTGTTAAGTAGATTTTCAATATTATTTACATGTTTTGTTCCAAAGACTTTGTCAAATGAGATCAATGAATTTACAGCATTATTGTATTTAGAAATCAAATCCTTCATATTCCTAAGTAATTTATCTCTATTTTTATCAAAATTGACTATAGCATCTCCTAGTATTTGTTCATTATGATAAAAGCTTTTATATTCTTCTTTCAAATCCTTAATATTATCATAAAACTCATCATAGAAAAAAAGAGAGTTTTCTGAAGAAAAGTTTGATGAATTTTGTAATCTAGGAATAGGTGAAATAGATTGTACTGCATCAGTTTTATTTACCGTAGTATTTCGATCAACAAAGTTGGTATGTATCCTATTTTTCTTTACAGATGAAATTTTCATATATCTCTCCTTATTTTTGTTCTTATTAATCCTCTATAATATATTTCGGTAGTGAATAGATATATCTTCATAGAAAATTAATTACAAAATCATCTCAATTATTCGATTTCTTAATTATTTCTTACAAAATAAGACAATGATAAATAAATCTATTGTCAAAACAAATCTAAAGATGTATTATAGTGTAGAATGTTATTTTATATCCAAGTTAAAACATACAAATCAATTTTATGCAGCAGACGAATATGAGGAGGAAGTAAAAATGAATAAGAAGAACATCGCATTAATAGCAGTACTAGTAATTGTCGTGGCTGGATTAGCTATGATTCCTGCAATTAAAAATTACATGATAACTAAGGATCCAATTAATCACATTATGTACAGCTCAGTTCAAACTGGGAAAGAGAAAAATGTAAATGCCACAATTTCTATTAAAACCGAATTAGACGAGAAATTAGCCCTTGAACAAGGCATGTTTAATCAAATGTCTCAGGATCCAGAGGCTATGGCTAAATTTGCTAATTCATTACTTAAAAACTTTGAAATTCTTTATGATATCAATATGATAACTGATGACGATAAAGATATATTTAAGATGGATGCTGGTTTAGGTATTAACTATAGTGGTAAGACATTAATAGATGGAAACTTTTATTTAAAGCCATGGGAACTTGGAATAAAGGCTCCTAAGCTTTATGAAAAGCCATTTTATGTAGACTTTAATGAAGTTATAAAAGAAGAAGGCCATGATATTAATCTTAATGATATAGACTTCAAAGCCTATATAGATTTAATACAAAAAGAGGACGAGCTTTATAAAGCAGTGGCTAAGAATTATGAGCCATATAGAAAGGTTGTTTATGATTACCTAGATGGCAAGGTTGAAAAGCTCGATGATAATAAAATAACATTAAATGTATATGGTCAGGAAAAAGAAATAAAGGGAACTAAATATAAATTAAATATTGACATATTAAGTATTTATGATCTATATGCCGATATATTAGAAGTTGCTAAAAAGGATGAAAATGTTAAGGCCTTAGTACAGGCAAGAGTAAAGGAATTAAAAGAGTTAGTAATTAACAATAAAGATTATGAAAAGTTTGGAATTACAGAAGAAGAATTTAATGAAGGCATGAAGGAATTAGAAGATGAAATCAATAATAATTGGGATAAAGGAATGGATACACTGATAGCTGAATTTAAATCATTCTCTGATATGCCAGAACTAGAAGAGCTTAAAAATTTTGATAGTGAATTTATTTTAGCTATTGATAAAGAGCATATGATTAGACAATTTGAATTAGGTATGCAAACAGAGTTTTTGAAAATAAATGAAGTTGTTTCTTATAATGCTTTTGGTGACGATGTAAAAGTTAATATTGAAGAAAATGCTGAAGATAAAATCAATATCATGGAATTAGAAACTAATCAAGCCCTTGTTCAAGAAATTGGCAAAGAGGTTGTAACTAATTTAGGTTCTGAGTTAATCGGAGGAGAAGCTGTAGAAGCTCTAGTTTCTGATATCAAAACTGAATCTAAAACATTACCAGCTGAGGAAAGTCAGCAAATTGTTAATAGTGTTGAGATGATGTTAAGTCAAGCAAAACTTCTTCTACCAATGATGTTAAATGAAATTGGGATGTAAAATGTTAAAGGTAAGTCGAGTAAATAAGAAAATACAAAGAAAAAATGTTTTAAAGGATATAAATTTCAGCTTAAATAATGGAGATATTTTGGGTATTGTCGGTCCTAATGGGGCCGGCAAATCCACATTAATTTCAATTTTAGCTACAATTCTTAAACCGACAAAGGGAAATGTTTCATATTATATTAATGGTAATTTGTATGATGGAAATATAAAGGATATAATTGGATATGTACCTCAGGAAATAGCATTCTATGAAGAATTGACTATTAAAGATAATTTTATGCTATTTGGTGCTTCCATAAGCAATGATAGGTCAATAATCTTAAATAGAGCCAGAAAAGCAGCAGAGAATTTAGGTCTTTTAGATGAATTTAACACCAGGGCATCAAAGCTTTCTGGGGGACAAAAACGAAGAGTAAATATCGGCATTGGATTACTTAGAGATCCCCAATTTATATTTATGGATGAACCTGTTGTAGGTGTAGATTATATGGCTAGAAAAGATGTTGAAAATATTATATCTGAAATGAGTAATCAGGGTAATATTATTGTATTAACAAGTCATCTAATTGAGTTTATTGAGAAAATATGTAATAAACTCTTGATAATAAAAAATGGAAAGCAAGAATACTTTGGTGATTTTAATGAAGAAATTAAATCTAAAATCTGAATATAACCAAACAAGCATGTTGGCAAAAATGGAGATAAAGAGAGTTACAAGTCAGATTTCAAATGTAGTTCTTTTAGTCTTGTTATTAATTATATTTGTTAACATGTTTATTTTTATATATAAAGATAAAGGACCTAAAATTCATTCAAATGTGGCATTAGCCATTGAAGACAATTCTGTTGAGGTAAAAACTTTACTTAAAAACATAACTGAAAACAAGTTAAAGGAAATAATTGAATTTAAAGAAGTTAGTCTCAAAGCGGGATTTGACCTTCTTAAGGAAAATGAAGTAATAGCATTAATTCACTTGAAAGAAGGAACTACAGAACTTCTAAATTATGGCAGACCTGCAGCCTTTGATCTATACATTAATGATCATTCTGATATTAAAGTAAAATTTCTTATAAATTATTTAGAAAGTCTCGTTAAAGTATTAAATGAGGGACAAAATGGATCCATGATTTATTGGGATATTATGAAATCCAAAGGCTTGGATTTTGATGAAAGATTAAACAATTTAAATAGAATTGCCCTTAATTATATGGCGGCTTTTCTTACAAGAGGCGATGTTTTTGAATCCACAGATGATTTAGATAAATTTTATGGAGCTGCTACTCTAAATTATTATTTTGTAACATCTCTATTAATTATATCCATCATAAGCACAATACTATTTCATCTAGATATAAATGATGATATTAGAAAAGGAAGAATCAGAAGGGTTTTGAGTAGTGGATATAATCTTAGGAATATATATTCAGCAAAAATTATTACCGGTTCAATATTTACATCAATACTCATGGGGATTTTTAAGGGAATTTTTATGATTTTTTTCGATGTGTTTGTAGTGACGGAATTTTTAAGATTTATTAGTTGCTTTTTTATAATTAATATAATTATTCATATGGTAGTAATAGTTTTCTATATTCTTATAGACAATGATAGAATAAGGGATTGGCTTTTTATATTGTTTTTTACTGTCCTTTCATTTACCAGTGGAATAATTATACCCCTCAATTCCCTGGGGGGATTATTTAAGATATTAAGTAAATTCAATATATTGACAATTGGTCACAATTTGTTATTAGGATATTCCTTAACATTAGAAAGAGCATTTATAACTATTATCTATTTTTTTATAATTACAGTAACTCTTAGATATGTTCATAAAATAAGGAGGGTATAGTTTGCCTAGCTTATTAAGAGTCAAAATGAAAGAGGAAATTTTCAAAAAGGAAAATCTATTAATTCTAATAATAATACCTGTCCTGATAGTTTTTGCATGTGTATATCTTGATAAGAATACCAAGGACCAATCTAATTTATATTCAGTGGCTATAATTGACCATGATGAAACTACAACTTCTTTATCATTAATTGGAAAAATCAAGGAATATAAGGAAATAGATACAGTAATAGATGATGATTTAGAAGAGAGCCTCAGAAAGCTTTATAGAGGCAAATATGATGTTGTATATGAGATTAAAGATGGCTTTGAAAACAAAATTCTTAAAGGTGATTTTAATAATATAATGGTATCTCATAAAGAAGTTGATTCAAGAGCAGTTAACTGGCTAAATGACCAAATTAGCTTAGTGGTGATAAGGAATTGGTTATATGTAGATGCATTCAATAAAGTCCGCAGTCTGGATAGTGATTTTCAGGAAGAAGAATTCAAATTAAAATTTGAAGAAGCTATGACCAGCAATAAAATACTATCTATGGAAATAAAAAAAGTAAATAAAGACAAAAGCATAATAAAAGAAAACGATAATTCAGTAGGACAGTATGTTTTTAAAATATTGTGGGCTGGAATAATACTTTTCTTACTCACAAATTTTGGCAAAAATGTGGTTTGTGAAAGGGAGAAGGGGATAATAGTACGTCTTAAACTATCGGGCATAAGTGAAATACAGTACTATGGTACGGGATTAATAATTCAATTTATAAGTATAATTATCCCTTTTATTATTTCCCATATTCTGTTTAAGTATTTGGCTCCTGAAGGTACTAGATATCTATTGACAAATATATTACTCACTTCAATTTATATAATTTTTACCTGGTGTATAGTCATTTTAACTGGACTTAGCTTCAATTCAAAAAAAAGCTATAATTTTGCCAGTCAGGTTTTTCTATTGCTTTCTATTATTCTAGGATCTGGATTGTTAGATGGAACATATAAGCTCCTTAACTATGTTTCATGGCTTTTTCCAATCAAGTGGTATATGCACTTCCTAGCCTAATGGGTAACTGCTAATGATATGCTATATGGTGGATAATATACTATTATTTAGGAATAACCCTAAAGAATTTGTTTTTTTTATCCGATAATTAATATGTAGAATGATTGGAGTGAAGAGATAATTAGAAATTAGGGGGATTAATATGAATATTTCAGCAGTTTCATCTGGAAAATATAATATTTCTTTTAGTACTTTAGATAATGATTCTCAATCAAAGGAAAATATTAAGGAAAAATCAAATGATAATAAATCTATAAAGGTCAATGGAGCACTTTTTTCTCAGAATAAAATGATTCAAGCTTTTGAAAATCAGAAAGGTAGATTACAAGAGCAAATAGAAAAAATAAAAGAAAGTGAATCTGATCCTAAGATAAAGCAAGAAAGAATTAGTGAGCTAAAAAAACAAATTGAAGAAATTGATGTTCAAATACAACAAACTAAACTTGAGAGTATGACTAAAAAGAAAGAGGATTTAAAGAAGGCGGCTAAAAATAAAGAAAGTAAATTAGATGAAAATAATAGTAAGGATGAAAATAATAATAACGGAATTGATTCTTCAAAATTTCAAAGTTTGACAGAAATAGATACAACTTATTCTGAAATGAAGAACCTTTCAAAGGTGAGAACTGATTTAAAGGGAAAAGCCCGTGTTGCAGCCAGTGAAATTGCATTGGATGCATCTAGAGGACAAGATGTTTCTAGAAAAATAAAAGAATTTGGAAAAATGGACGGAAGAATAAAAGCAGTAGAAAAATCCATTATGAAAAAGGGCTATGAGATTCAGGAGGAAATAGAGAGCACTAATGACAATGAAAATACTAAAGAAAAAGTTGAAAAGTCTCAGGAGAAAGAAGTGGAAAATCAAGGCAATGAAGAAAATAAAAATAAACCGGATTTAGAAAAAGAAAGAAATGAAGTTGAAAATAGAAAGTCTTTAGATTTATATATATAGCTATGACACTTTACCACTATTCAAAGCAGTATTATAGGATATTTAGAACCGCTATTTTCTAGAATATTGAAATATAGCGGTTTTAATATTTACAAAAAAAGAATAATATGTTTTTAAGGGATAATAGTTCACTTGAGATAATATCATAATTGAAATCTAATAGTTGTTTTTTGAAAGAAGTAATTATGCAATTCATTTAATTAAATAATTTTAAATAGACTTCTAATGGTCTATCTGATAAAATATGAATAGATTAAATCTATGTTTTAAATATTTGAACAATAGTGGAGATGATGATTAAGTGACAAGTAATATACACGAATTAAATGTCGACAATAAAAAAATTATTTTAATAGGAACTGCACATGTTTCAAAAAACAGCGCAGAAGAAGTTAAAGCAGTAATTGAAAAAGAGCAGCCTGATACTGTTTGTGTTGAATTATGCAAGTCTCGATACGATGCTATTAGGGATAAAAACAGATGGGCTAATATGGATATTATTAAGATTATCAAAGAAAAAAAGGCACTTTTATTTTTGGTGAATCTCATAATGTCTTCTTATCAAAAAAAAATTGCAAAACAGCTGGGTGTTAATGCTGGACAAGAAATGATACAAGGTATTGAATCGGCTAAAGATGTGGATGCAGAAATTGTTTTAGCTGATAGAAATATTGATATTACTTTTAAGAGAATTCTTTCAAGTATTAATCTTTGGGATAAGATGAAATTACTTTTTCAGCTTGTTTTTAGTATGTTTGACAGTGAAGATATCAGTGAAGAGGACTTAGATAAACTAAAGTCCGAAGATATGTTAAACTCAGCTTTAAATGAGATGACGAAAAATATGCCAAGATTGAAAAGTACATTGGTCGACGAAAGAGATAGATATTTAGCTCAAAAAATCAAAGAAGCACCGGGAGAAAAAATAGTTGCAGTTTTAGGGGCAGCCCATGTGCCGGGAATTAAAAAAGAAATATTCAAAGAAAATGATTTAAGAGAATTAAGTAAATTGCCTAAGCCAAAGAATACAAAGAAGCTTATTTCCTGGATAATTCCAGCTATAATTATTTTGCTTATAGGATCTACATTTTTAATGAATAGGGATACTGGCATAAAACAAATTTCCAGCTGGATATTATGGAATGGAAGCCTGTCAGCCTTAGGAGCAGCAATTGCAGTGGCCCATCCCCTTTCAGTTCTCACAGCTTTTGTTGCAGCACCTATAAGCTCATTGAATCCACTTATAGCTGCAGGATGGTTTGCGGGACTAGTTGAAGTTTTAATTAGAAAACCAAGTGTTAAGGAATTTGAAAATTTATCTGAAGATGTTTTAAATATAAAGGGTTTTTGGAAAAATAAAGTGACTAGAACTTTGCTGGTGGTTGTACTTGCAAATCTAGGAAGTGTTGTTGGAACAATGGTCAGCGGAACGGATATAGTTAGATTATTTATAAATAGCTTGTAATGAAAAACCTAGCAGGGAAAACTTTGCTAGGTTTTTTAAAATTACTTAGATATAATATAATTATAATATGACAGGAGTGAAAATGATGATATATTTTCTATTCATAGGATTAATGCTTTTAGGTACATTCTTTGTATTTTTAGGCTTACTCTTTATAAATTATGAAATGTCACCACTAAAGAAAATAGTAGACAGAGAATATGTTTATAAAAATAACAAATTAGGTTTTCAGGTAATGGTTCCTGGTCTAATACTTCTCTTATTATCAAGCTGGATATTTATGAACCATTAATGGAGTTAACAAGTTAATTTATTATGCATTCCAAAGGATGGCTACCTCTAACGGTTTAAAAGGAAGCCATCTTTTTAATATGGATTATTTATAACTATAATTAATTGTTATATTTGATTGACTAATTACAGTTTTACTGCTATAATATCACATACAGATATCGAAATACGATATCGTAAAACGATAATAATTTGCTATATTTGAAATGGAGGTAATTATGAAAGGAAAAATATTAAGAAAGCTATTTTTAGGTTTTATACAGATACACATATTATATCATGCTAAACATGAATCTATATACGGTACTTGGATGATGAAAGAACTAAAGGAGCATGGATATAAGATCAGTCCTGGAACATTATATCCTCTACTGAACAGAATGGAAAAGGAAGGCTTGCTACACAAGACAGAAAAAAATGTTAATGGAAGAATTATAAAATTTTATGATACAACTGTGCTAGGGGAAGAAATTTTAAAGGAGGCAACAGAAAAAGCCAGAGAATTAACCCATGAAATTGTAGAAAAGGGTGATAGTGATGATTCAATTTAAAGATATAAATTTGAGTTTTCATAACAATATAGTATTCAAGAATTTTAATTTGAAGGTTAAAAAGGGAGAAAAATTGCTTTTAAAAGCTCATTCAGGAAAGGGAAAATCAACACTGTTTAAAGTACTTTTAGGCTTTCAAAGAATTGATAATGGTGAGATATTTTTTAATAATAAAATATTAAATAAATATAATCTTTCATATTTTCGAAGGAATATAGGATATGTAAGTCAGGATGTAGACCTTAGAAACAAGAATGTTTGGGATTTAATTGTTGATATTTTTTCATATAGGCATAATAGACATATTAAGATTACCAAGGATAAGGTCTTAAATATTGCCACGTACTTTAATCTTTTTACAGATATTTTAGATAAGGAAGTAAGTCAGCTTTCAGGAGGAGAGAGACAAAGGATAGGTTTAATAATATGTATACTATTAGACAGGCAGGTATGGCTTTTAGACGAAATTATTTCAGGATTAGACAAAGAAACTAAGGAAATAGTAGTGGATTATGTCTTGAAGCAGGATAAAACTATTTTAATAATTTCCCATGATAAAATCTGGATGAGAGATGATTTTGTCAGGATAAAGGAGTGGTAAAACATGAGTATAAATGATATTTCCTATTATTCAATCCTTAGTTTATTGATTTTAATAGTGCCTATATTTGTAATAAATTATAAACTAAATATTGCAATAAACAAGAAAATATTTTATTCTATAGGAAGAATGGTGATACAGCTTAGCTTAGTTGGTATATTTTTGCAATATATTTTTAATATAAATAATCCTTTTTTAAATCTAGCTTACTTTGTTTTAATGATAATAGTTGCAAGTTTTTCAGCTATTAAATCTTGTGATTTTCAAATTAAAAAATTTATTATACCTTTGTTTTTAGCTTTTATAGTCCCAAATATAATTGTGCTTTTCTTTTTTAACGCCTTTGTTACGAGATTAGATAATCTATTTAATGCTCAGTATGTTATTACTATTGGAGGAATGTTGTTGGGAAACACTTTAAATGGGAATATAATTTGTATCAATAATTTTTACAAAGAAATAAAGCAAAATAAAAACGAGTATTTTTACTCATTGAGCCTCAGTGGAAATAAAATAGAAGCTTTAGCACCCTATTTTAAAAATGCTGTGGTGGCTGCAGTAAATCCTACAATAGCATCTATTGAAACTATTGGATTAGTGGCATTACCTGGAATGATGACAGGGCAGATTTTGGGAGGAGCTATACCCATGACAGCAATAAGATATCAGATTGCCATTATGGTGGCTATTTTAATAGTAAGGTATTTTAGTTCTATTTTATCAATAGTATTTACAGCCCATAAGGCATTTAATGATTATGATATTTTAGCTATTTAAGAATTGAGATGATTGAAGAAATTACAATAACTGCCTTTAAAGGATTAGGTGTAGAATAGTCTGAAATGAGGTGAATAAGTATGAAATGTCCTTACTGCAATAAGGATATGGTAATTGGAACACTTGAAAGCCCTAGGGATAGTATAAGATGGTTTAGCCCAGAGGAAAAAGTTAATAAAGTGGTTAAACTTTTAGGATTTGGTGGCGAGGTTATAAGTATTGAAAGTGGTATTAGATGTATTATTCTCTGCTATAGGTGTTATGAATGCGGTAAGATTATAATAGAAGTGCCGGTTAAGGAAGAATATCAAGGTATTGAAAAATAGTAATTTCAAGTTTATTCATAATAATGATCAAAGCTATATATTACAAGGATTAAGCTGGAAAGGAAGAATCAAATATGTCTATACCAAGTTTTCTAAAACTCGTTGAAATACAAACAAAGGTTGCAAGTGTTATTCCCTTCTTATTGGGAACAGCATATACTCTATATAGATTTAACAGCTTTGATTTAAAGAATTTTATTTTAATGTTTATTTCACTTATAGCCTTTGACATGGCTGTGACGGCAACTAATAACTTTTATGATTATAAAAATGCCAAGAAGACCTATGGGTATAATTACGAAATACATAATGTGATTGTTAGAAGCAATCTAAAGGAAAAAACCGTTTTAGGTGTTATATTTACACTTGTATTAGTTGCCGTGATATGTGGATTTATTCTATTTCTAAATACCAATGTATTTGTTCTGATTTTAGGAGGAATATCCTTTGTAGTTGGCCTGACGTATTCTGCCGGACCAATACCCATATCTCGCACACCCCTTGGAGAAACTTTTTCCGGAATATTTATGGGCTTTGTAATAGTTTTTATTTCTGTATATATACATATATATGATGAAAATATAGTTAAACTTATATATAATAATGGAATTTTAGATATAAGTATAGATATTATAGAGATTATTTATATTTTCTTAATATCCCTACCTGCAGTAAATGGAATTGCAAATATTATGCTTGCAAATAATATCTGCGATATAGAGGACGATATTGAAAACAGACGATATACATTACCTATCCATATAGGCAAGGAAAATGCTCTTAAGCTTTTTAAAGTGTTGTATTATGCTATTTATATTGATTTAATCATCTTAGTTATAATAAAAATACTTCCTATTTATTCTTTATTTGTGCTTTTAACTATAATGCCGGTTATAAATAATATTCAGGAGTTTAATAAAAAACAAACTAAAAAGGATACCTTTGTTTTAGCAGTTAAAAATTTTGTTATAATAAATATTGTTCATGTGATTTCTTTGGGAATTGGAGCTTTTAGCTAGGGGAAGCATATGATGAATTTAACAATTAAAAGCTTATACTTTATCATAATGGACTTAAAATGAGTAGAGAAAATTTAAAATCTTAGTTATCTATAATGAGGAGATTTATATGTATACAAAATGGATTGGATTATTAACAGATGTAGAATTATTTAAAAATATTGGAAAAGAAGAATTAACCAGTATGCTTATGTGTATATGTCCTAATGTAGTGTCCTATAAAAAGAAGGAAAGCATTACTATGTCGGAAAATGATTTTGATGGAATAGGAATTGTAGTTGAAGGTGAAGTGATTGTTACAAAGGAAAATGCAGCGGGTAATAGAGTTATTATGGCTAAGCTTAAGGAAGGGGATCTATTTGGCGAAATAATTGCTTTTTCCGGTTATAATAAATGGGCTGCCACGGTAATCGCAAATACAGATTGTACAATTTTGTTTTTACCTCCAGAGAAAATCCTTGGAAATTGTCCTAAAATGTGCCCTGGCCATAAGCTTTTAATACAAAATATGCTCAAAATAGTTTCCCGCAAAGCCCTCGGACTTAACAGAAAGGTAGAATATTTATCTATAAAGAGCATAAGGGGGAAAATTGCAACCTATTTACTTGAGCAATACAATAAATATGGAGAGCAAACATTTATGGTGCCTTTAAAGAGGAGTGAACTGGCTGAATTTTTAAATGTGTCAAGGCCTTCATTATCCAGGGAAATATGTAATATGCGAGACGAAGGTATTATAGATTTTTATAAATCTTCTTTTAAAATCCTTGATATTAAAGCATTGCAAAAAAATATATAGATTTTAATTAATTGAATATTGGGAATATATAGAAAAATGGCTATATGAAAATATTTATAATTCATATAGCCATTTTTTTTACAACTTTTTCTATAGATTTATTAATTTTAGTAACAGTGGATACCGAAATAAAAGTTTATCTATTATATTATATAAACATGAGAAAATTGAATAAATTGGATTTTGGCAAAATTGCATATGGGAATATTATCCTTAATTTAATTATTTACAATAAAATATATTTTGGTGGTATGGCTTAAAAGATTTTAAAGCAATATGTAATAGTTGGTTTCTTAAAAAGGTAATTATGAAATTTGCTCACATAATAATTCAAATTAAAATTTAATTTTAATATATAAACCCAATAAAAAAGGAGGACTTTTAAATGAGTATGTTTTGTTATCAATGTCAGGAAGCGGCAAGGGGAACTGGCTGTACTGTTAGAGGTGTATGTGGAAAGACAGATAAGGTTGCCAATTTACAGGATTTAATGGTTTACACTTTAAAGGGTATAGCCCAAATAGCAGAAAAAGGTTTAAAGGCAGGTGTAAAATTCCCTGATGCTGACTACTTTACAATGCATAGTCTATTTATGACTATTACAAATGCTAACTTCGATGATGAAGTATTCATAGCAGAGATAAAGAAAGGCTTAAAATTAAGAGAAGAGATGAAAAGGGAATTTGAAAGTAAGGATGTAAAGCTTGAAGGCTTACATGATGCAGCCACATGGACAGCAGATTCAAATGAAGCTATTCTGGCTAAGGCAAACTCTGTAAATGTAGGTGTTCTAGCTACGGAAAATGAAGATATCAGATCCCTTAGAGAATTAATAACATATGGCGTTAAAGGTATGGCAGCCTATGCAAAGCATGCGTATAATCTAGGAAAGGAAAAGGAAGAGGTTTTTGCGTTCTTTACAAAGGCACTTTCTGCAACTTTAGACGAGGGGATGAGTGCTGATGATTTAGTAGCCCTTACATTAGAAACTGGAAAATATGGTGTAGATACAATGGCTATGTTGGATGCTGCCAATACAGGAGCTTATGGAAATCCGGAAATAACAGAAGTAAATATTGGAACTAGAAATAATCCAGCTATTTTAATATCAGGACATGATTTAAAGGATTTAGAGCAGCTTTTAAAACAAACAGAAGGTACTGGAGTAGATGTATATACCCATAGCGAAATGTTGCCAGCCCATTATTATCCAGCATTTAAAAAATATGATCACTTTGTAGGAAATTATGGTAATGCATGGTGGAAGCAAAAAGAAGAATTTGAATCCTTCAATGGACCTATTCTCTTTACTACAAACTGTATAGTTCCACCTAAGAGTGAGCATATTCAGAGAATTTATACTACTGGAGCAGCAGGCTTCCCGGGATGTAAACATATAGATGCAGATGAAAATGACCTTAAGGATTTCTCCGAAATCATTGAGCATGCAAAGAAACTAGCTCCACCTAAGGAAATTGAAAATGGTAAAATTCTAGGAGGATTTGCCCATAATCAAGTATTAGCCCTTGCAGATAAGGTAGTAGATGCAGTTAAGACCGGTGCTATTAAGAAATTCTTTGTAATGGCCGGATGTGATGGAAGAATGAAGTCAAGGGATTACTATACTGAATTTGCCGATAAATTACCTAAAGACACTGTAATATTAACAGCAGGCTGTGCTAAATATCGTTATAATAAATTAGAACTTGGAGATATAGGAGGAATACCTAGAGTATTAGATGCTGGACAATGTAATGACTCCTATTCATTGGCTGTTATAGCTCTTAAGCTTAAGGAAGTATTTGAATTAAATGATATTAATGAACTGCCAATAGCATATAATATAGCTTGGTATGAGCAAAAAGCCGTAATAGTTCTACTGGCACTATTATATCTTGGTGTTAAAAATATTCACCTAGGACCTACTTTACCAGCCTTCCTATCACCAAATGTTACAAAGGTTCTAGTTGATACCTTTGGTATAGCTGGAATAGGAACTGTAGATGAAGATATAGAAATGTTTATGAAGTAAGAATAATTACAAATTCATTTAATATAGAAATAATTACTTTGATTAGCTAAAAGCTTTAGGTTTTGATCTTCTATGGAAGAAAGATCAAAACCTAAAGCTTTTTTATTCTTTATATCTAATTTTTGCATATCTATAAATATGAGGACATTGCATTTTAAAATTAATAATGTTAATTATGCAAGTTTGTCAGATAAGATTTTCATAAATATAATAGTGCAATTTTCTCATAAAAAAGAATCGAGGTGATTTGAATGGTAATATATAAAGTTAAACCTGGAGATAGTTTATGGAATATAGCAAGATTTTTTAATGTGCCTATACAATCAATTATAGCTGTAAATGGGTTGAATAGACCAGAAGAGTTAATTGTGGGAATGGATTTGGTTATACCTAATGACAGTTTACAAAGAGATAGAATATATACAGTCAAACCAGGAGATACTCTTTGGTCAATAGCAGCCAGATACAATGTTCCAATTTCTAGAATAATATTCCTAAACAATTTAACTCCACCATATTTGATTTTTCCCAATCAAACTTTAATTATTTCAACCGCTGAGGATGAGAATATATTTAAGCCTGCTATAGAAACATTAGGATATTATGATCCAAGGAATGTTAGTGATAAAACCTTTATAATAGATGCTTTAGGAAAATATCTTACTTATCTAGGAATATTTGATTTCCCGTTTATTGAAACAGGAGATGTAATAGGAACAATAGATGAAGAGATCTTAGAAGCAGCTAAGAGGGAAAATGTACTGGTTATGCCTGTTATCACTAATTTGGCTCAAGGAACATTTAGCAGTGAATTAGGTAGAGCAGTGCTTTCAGATATTGAAAAGCGAAATAATTTAATTAATAATATTTTATTTCTTCTTAGAAAATATAATTTACAGGGAGTAATAATAGATATAGAAAATTTATATCCCGAGGATAGGAATATATTTACTGAATTTATTTCTGAATTATCCCAAAGACTGCATAATAATAATCAGATTCTTATATTGAATATGCCTCCTAAATGGGAAGAATGGGCTGACAGGCCGTGGGTTGGATTCTTTGACTATAATGCTCTGGGGCCTTTAATAGATATTGCTGCCATTATGACCTATGAGTGGGGATGGAGGGAAGGACCACCAAGGGCAACTACTCCCCTAGAGTTTGTCAGAAGGTCCATAGACTATGCTATTTACAATAACATTCCTGCAAATAAAATACTTATGGGGATGACACTTTATGGATATGACTGGACTCTTCCCGATACACCTGAAAATCTAGCTAGAGCTGTTGTATTACCTGAGGTATGGGATTTAGGAAGAAGATATAATGCTGGAATAAATTTCGATTATAATGTAAAACAGCCCTATATGGATTATATAACAGAAGAAGGTATCTCCCATAGAATATGGTTTGTGAATGCCTTAAGCCATTATTACAAATATGGGCTTGTTGATGAATATGGACTTAGAGGGGTTTTTTACTGGCTACTAAATCAACCACTTCCTGCAACATGGTATATTCTTTCAAATCTATTTTCCATAAGAAAATCTTTAACTTAACTCGTTGTGCTAGTTTTTATATGGGGAGTATTAATATTTCCTTTTCGTTCATGCTATAAACCTGTTTTTTATATGACTTTTAAGATGAAAACAGGTTTATAAAAATCACTCAAATGAAATATTAATACTCCCTAAGTTATATTTTAAAAAAGAAAATATTTTTAGATTCAAACAATATTAAAATAAAAGGGAATTTAATATATTTGGGAGAATAATATAAAATATTGATATAAATTGGAAAATTTAATAGAATTGGTATAGTATTCTATTTGGATTTTTTATGGGAATTGCATTATAGAAAGCATAGAAAGGGATGTGATGGATGAATAGATTAATTGAAACATCAAGATTGTTTATAAGGGATTTTGTAAAAGAGGATTGGGAATCAGTACATACTTATGCTTCTAGAGAAGATGTTGTTCGTTTTATGGAATGGGGACCTAATTCAAAGGAAGAAACTAAAAATTTTATTTCAAGGGCAATTGATTTTCAGCAGCAGAATTTAAGAGTCAATTATGATCTAGCTGTTATATTAAAGGAAACAGGGGAGCTTATTGGTGGTGGAGCAATTAATATATGTAATAGAAAACATAAAGAAGGGTTTATAGGCTATTGTTTTAATCCAATGTATTGGAGAAAAGGCTATGGAACTGAAACAGCAGAGGGATTATTGAATTTTGGTTTTAATAAATTGAATTTACATAGAATATATGCAACCTGTGATATAAATAATATTGGTTCAGCAAAGGTGTTGGAGAATATAGGAATGAAAAGAGAAGGACATTTGAGGCAAAATAAATGGATTCGTGATAGGTGGAGGGATTCTTATTTATATAGTATATTAGAAGGCGAATATAAAGGAAATAGAAATAATATATGATAATATATATACTGTAAAGGGATGAAGTTTACTAAGGAGGACATGCTGTTATGTCAATTGAAGAAATCAAGAAAATAATTTTGAAAAAAGCATATATAAAAATATTTTTATCAATTCTTATAATATTTATATTAGGTATTTATTTTAAAACCTTCTTTACTATTGGAGTCTATTTCAATGATACTTTTTTGAAAAAAGAAGTAATATCTTCTGACAATCACTATAGAGATGAAGACATATATGGAGATATACATATTACAGTTAAGCAAAATAATGATGAAAGCGTACAAGTGCTCTATAGATTGCCAAATAACATTAATGAGGAGTATACAGTAAATTTTAAAGAAGCCAGTAATGGAGAATCCGAGGTTGATAGTATTGAAGATGAAGAAGGTGAAATAATTTTTGAGGGAAAATATATAAAAGGAAGCAGTATTTTATTAGATAAAAATGGTGAGCCAATATTAGATGGTATTTTCAGAATTTCATTTCCAGGGCAAAATCCTTATGAAAATAACTACAAAATATCATTGCTAAATATAGTGAAATTTGCAACCTTTGAGAAGGACAGAATTCGTGGTAAGGTTGAGTTATTAATATTTGCAGTATTTATATTAATTATATGGCTAATAGATATTAAATTTCCATTATTCTTTTTCAAACTTAGAAATTTTTTAGAAGTTAAAGACCCAGAGCCATCGGAGTTTTATATTATGATTCAAAGAATATCTTGGTTTGTATATCCGGCAATTGCGCTGGTACTATTGATTGTTGCCATTAGCTGATAATATCCTATATTTGATTTATTAAGTAATCTGAAAGGTTAAGTAGTATCAATATTTTAAGGGGGTTGTTGTTATATGAAGTTTTGTATTTTAATGGGGAGTCCTCGATTAAATGGAAATACAGCGGAATTGGTAAAACCATTTATTGAGGAATTAGAAATGAATGGTGTAGAGGTAATTTATATTACACTTGCAGATAAAAATATTTCTTTTTGTCGCGGTTGTTATACTTGTCAAAATGTAACAGGAGAATATGGCTGTCCACAGGATGATGATATGAAGGATATTGTTAGGAGTATAGTACAATCGGATTGTTTGGTTTTAGCTGCACCTATTTATACATGGTACTGCCCGGCAGAGATGAAGGCAGTACTTGACCGATTTTATGGAATGAACAAATTTTATGGAAGTGGAAAGGGTTCTCTTTGGGAAGGAAAAAAATGTGCCATTATTGCAACCCACGGATATGATGTGGAATATGGAGCAAAGCCATTTGAAACTGGAATAAGGCGTCTTTGTGAGCATTCAAACCTAAATTATGCTGGTATGTATTCTGTAAAGGATGAAGATGACAAGGCATCATTTCAAACCTTAGAAGCCATAAGAGGTGCCAGAAAGTTTGCTCTTAAAATCTTAGGAAAAGAGTTATAAATATTTATTTATGGAGAAAATAGATTATGACATATATAGACAAAGAAAAGGTTAATGATTTTGTAAAAAGGTATTTTATGAGATTAAGAATCAAAAGATTTTTAATCTCCACAATTCTTTTTACTATATTTATATATTTAACAAGAGGAGGAGAGAAGGTTATAACTAGTATATTAGTTTTTGGAGTTGTGGGTGTTATTATGTTTTTGACAGTTCCCGACCTCCTCCTAAGAGAAACAAAAAAGTTAATAGAATATTTTTTAAGGAATTATGCAAATCAATAAAAATTTCCTTTGATGGTAGAAAAGTAATATTACAAACACCAGAGACTGAAAAAGCCATTAGAATGATTAAAGAAAGAATATATAGAAGCTAATGAAAAATGGATTTTATAAGGATAATTACAATTATGTATAACATAACAATAAAGGGAGAGTTTGGCCAATATGACCAGTAAAGGATTTTCCACTAATTATAATAAGATAATAGCTTTTATTATGATAATCTTAATAATTCTATTATCATTTAAAGTCTACTGGCATTTAAAACTAAGGGATTTTACATACCTTATGGATAACGAAAATCTTTCTGCCCAAGAAGAAGTAAAAATATATAGATATGGTTCTTACCCTTTTAAAACATATGAGGTGAAGGTTTATGATAAAGAGGATATACAAAAACTAATAGATCTAATTCAATCTATAAAGGTTAGAAGGTATTATATTGGAGATGGAGAATTATATTATGAAGGACATATAGACTATATTTCTTTTAATAATGGCAAAAGAATAGTTAGTATGAGGATAATTGGTAATAAATTTATTAAAGTTAGGAGATTTCCCAAGGATTTTGAGTATGAATATGATTTGCATAGAATAAGTGGAGATATTGATATGAGTATTATTGATAGAATAGTGGAAAAAGGGAGTTTAGAACATATGAAGAAAAATCTTAAAGATGATTATATAGATTAAAAAATAATTATTTTGAAATCAGGAAGATTTAAAGAGGTGAGAAAAATGAAATTAAGAAAAGTGGTTACCCTATTAACCATTATAATTATAATAATAACTTTTATTAATTTGGGTTTCAATTTTTTATTACCTATGTACTTATCCTATAAATTGAATAGTGAGTTGGATGAGCCAGCTTCAACAGCAATTATAGGCGGTGCAGATGGACCAACAGCTATTTATCTAACAACCCAACTATCTTCAAATATTTTAACTATTATTTTAATATTACTTTCAATAGCTGGGATTTTATATTTGTTTTTTACTAAAAAAGCAGTAAAATAGTTTTTGGCTTATAGTTGAGGAAATTACATAATACAGCTATGCAATTTACTCATATATCTAAATATAATGTTACCACAACATGATACAATATGAAGGAAATGTATTATTTTTAGTAAAGTTTTATTTTATATAGCTTCATTATACAAAAGCTTTTTTATTGATGTAAAAATATTAATTTTTTTAGAGATATTATTGAGATTAAGGGAGAATCAATGTAGAAGATCAAAAGTTAAGGGGATTGTATTAAAGAAGAAAGGGTGGGTTTTATGAAGTATAATTTTGATGAGGTAATTGATAGAAAAGATACAAATTCTATGAAATGGGATAGAGATACTCTTATAGAAATGTTTGATGAGCCAGAGGCACTTCCCTTTTGGGTGGCGGATATGGATTTTAAAACAGCACCTGCTATTATAGAAGCAGTAGTGAAGGGGGCAGAGCATGGTATTTATGGTTACAGCAAAAGGCCCGATTCCTATTTTGAAGCTATTATTAATTGGACAAGAAGGCGTTTTGGATGGGAAATAGAAAGGGAGTGGATTGAATATTGTCCTGGGATAGTTCCAGCAGTTAATTATTTAATTCAGGCTTTCTGCATTCCGGGAGATAAAATTATAATTCAAGAGCCGGTATATTATCCCTTTAGAAGATCAATTGAAAACAATGGATGTCATGTAGTTAATAATGGATTAAAATTCAATGGTGAGTATTATGAAATTGATTTTCAAGACCTTGAAGAAAAAGCCAAGGATCCTAGGGTTACAATGTTTATTCTTTGCAGCCCCCATAATCCGGTTTCCAGGGTGTGGACAAAGGAAGAGCTAATAAAAATAGGTAATATATGTTTGGAAAATGATATCTTGATTATCTCTGATGAAATACATAATGATTTAGTATATTCAGATTATAAGCATACTATCTTTCCTTCACTAAAGGAAGAATTCGCCATGAATTCTATCACCTGTACAGCTCCAAGCAAGACCTTTAATTTAGCTGGAATGCAGGCTTCAAATATAATAATTCCAAATTCAAAGCTTATGGAAAGATTTAGAGTAATATTAGAAAAAAATAACATAGGACACCAAAATCCCCTTAGTATTATTGCAACCGAAGCAGCCTATAACCACGGAGAACAATGGCTAAAGGAGCTGCTAAAGTATTTAGAAGAAAATATAGAATTCATACATAAATATTTAGGTGAAAATCTTCCAAAGGCAAGGATGATAAAGCCTCAAGCAACATATTTAGGATGGATCGATTTGAGGGAATATGAGGAAAATGGATTAAAGTTAGAGAGAATTCTAGCAAAGAAAGGAAAAGTAGCACTGGATGGTGGAACATGGTTTGGCCAAGGGGGAGAAGGATTTATGAGAATAAATTTTGCTTGTCCAAGAACTTTATTAGAAGAGGGACTATCTAGGATTTGTAAAGCTGTTAATGGTATTTGATTGACAAAAAAAATAAAATATGGTACCTTATAATAGTGGTAATAATTTAATATTATTTCCAATTTTACCATTGAATATTTGATCACGAAGATCAATTTCTAGTTAAGGGCTAGAAGTGTCTTCGTGATTTTTATTTTGAGCAACTTTATATAGAGATTTCAGTCAAAACTTTAATTGGAATTCTCTATAATTGTAAATTTAAGTAAAACATATAAATATGTTTGTTTTTGAAGGGAGAAGATAAAATGTATAATAAAGAACTTTGGAAAAAAAGTGTAGAATTTCATGGACATGAATGTCCAGGATTGGCTATAGGTTTTAAGGCAAGTGAAGCTGCAGAGAAGAAACTTAAAATTGACTTTTCAAGGGATGAAGAGATAATATGTGTTACAGAAAATGATGCCTGTGGAGTTGATGCAATTCAAGCAATATTAGGCTGCAGTATGGGTAAGGGCAATTTGATTTATAGAGATAGGGGTAAGCAAGCATTTTCATTTTTTAATAGGTCAACAGGTGAAAATATAAGGATAGTACTTAAAAAATCTGAAAAGAAAATGGATAGAAGTGAAAGACAGGAATTTTTGCTAAATGCTGATATAGAAGATATTTTCGAGTTTAAAGAGCCGAAATTCAATTTACCTGAAAGGGCAAAAATATTTAACAGTATAGTTTGTGAGGTATGCGGTGAAGCAGCTGCCGAAAATAAAATTCGAATAAGTAAAGGTAAAATGGTTTGTCTAGACTGTTTTGAAGATTACACAAGGGGTTGGTAAATTAAAATCCCTGATATGGAAACTAGAATGATGAGTTAATTTAAGGAGTAGATAGACATGAAAAGATTTTTAGCTATTGTTATGGCATTATTCATTTTTATATCTTTAACAGCTTGCTCTGGCCCTGCAAAAAACACTGATTCTATGAAAAATAATGGAACAAAGGAAGATGAAGATGTAGTTGTAAGATTAGTAGGTGGTGACTGGGGTATGCCAAGTCCATATCTCCACTATTCCAGGGGACCTGGGGCATATAAAATGCAACTTTTATTTGACAGCCTTCTGGAAAAGGATGAAGAAGGGATAATACCCTGGTTGGCCAGTGAATGGGATATACAAGATAGTGGAAAAGAATATATATTTACTTTAAGGGATAATGTAACATGGCATGACGGAGAAGAGCTTACTTTAGAAGATATAAAATTTACATTTGATTATTATAAAAACCACTCTCCAGTGCGTAACTCTCTAATTGTAAATGGTAAGTATATAGTAGAAGATGTGGAAATTATTGATGAAAACAAAATTAAAATAAATGTTGATAGTCCAAATGCTACATATTTAGAAAGACTGGGAAGCGTGAGAATCCTTCCAAAGCACATATGGAAGGATGTAGAGGATCCCAATAAATTTGACTCTGAAAAGGCCGTAATTGGGTCTGGACCCTATAAATTTGTATCCTATAATAGGGAACAGGGCTCATATAAATTTAATGCCTATGAAGATTACTGGGGGCCAAGGCAAAGGGTAAATACTATAGAATGGATTCCTGTAAGTGATGAGATATTGGCCTTTGAAAAGGAAAAAATAGATGTAATATCTCCAAGTCCCGATATCATTTCAAGATATGAAAATGATGAAAAGTATACAATCAAGAAAAATAAAGGCTTTTGGGGATATAGACTTATTCTGAATATGGAAAAAAGACCAAAGTTTAAGGATGTAAATCTTAGAAGGGCCCTGGCCTATGGAATAAACAGACAGGAAATGGTAGATAAGGTGGCAAGGGGTGCTGCTAAGGTGGCAAGTATGGGATATATTCCACGTGAGCATATCTGGTATAATGAAAATATTGAAAAATATGATTATAATCCTATAAAATCAAAGGAATTACTTAAAGAAAAAAGCTATACTTTTGAAATACTAACTGGAAATAAAGGTGAAGAAGTAAAAATAGCAGAGCTTATAAAAATGTCTTTAAAGGATATTGGCATAGATGTAAATATAAAAAGTGTAGATATGAAAACCAGAGACAATGCTGTAAAGAACAAGAACTTTGAAATTGCCCTTATAGGACATGGGGGATGGGGAAATGATCCCGATTATTTACGTGAAATCTATGGAGGGGAGAATGGAGAGACTAAAAGCCTATCTTCAAATTCATTACCGGGATATTATAATGAAGAAATAATTCAGCTGTGTCAAAAGCAGATGAAGGAGCTGGATAAGGATAAAAGAAAAGAGATTGTATTTAAGCTTCAAGAATTGATTGCAAAGGATGTACCCCAAATACCCCTATATAATACCAAATCATATTTTGTATTTAAAACTTCAAAATATGATGGATGGATGTATACATATGACCATCATTATCCTGAGCACTGTAAATTATCATATTTAGAGAGAGAGAAATAAATGTAATGAAGAATAGTATATTTAATAAGTTCTTTGGATATTTGCTAACCCTTATATTTATAATAACAGTAAATTTTTTCATCCCTAGGCTAATGCCTGGGGACCCCTTTACTTATCTTTCCAGTGATGAATCGGGAATGAGTGTAAATTATTCAGATGCGGAAGTTCAAAAATATAAGGAGTACTATGGTTTGGATAAGCCCCTTAGGATTCAGTATTTGGGATATATAAGAAATATTTTAAAGGGAGATTTGGGATATAGCATTATACTAAATGACAAGGTTACAAATATAGTTTTTACCAGAATTACATGGACCCTAGGGATAGTAATAATATCCATAATAATCAGCAGCCTATTTGGTTCACTATTAGGTTCTGTATCGGCCTATAATAGAAATAAACTAATAGATAAAATGCTCTATTTTGTATTTATGACTATATCTGAAATACCGGGTTTTATAATAGGACTGATTTTTCTATTTTTCTTTGCTGCATATCTTAATATTTTTCCCCTTGCAGGGGGAATTACGCCCTTTACAGATTATAAATCCACCTTGGAGCTAATAAAGGATATTTTATACCATGGAATTTTGCCCACCCTTTCCCTAAGCTTTATAAATATGGGAGGCTTCTATTTAATATCTCGAAACAGTATGATTAATGTTTTGGAAAAGGATTATATTGTTACAGCCAATGCAAAGGGTTTAAGAATAAGTAGTATAATATTTAATCATGCCCTTAGGAATGCTCTATTACCTATTATAACAAGGATGTTTCTAAGTCTTGGAAAGGCCATCGGTGGAGCAGTTCTCATAGAAAATGTTTTTAGATATCCTGGTCTTGGAACATTAATGAGGGAAGCTGTATTTTTTAGAGATTATCCTCTCATACAGGGAATATTTCTAATTATGGCTGTAATGGTATTGATGATGAATTTCATGGCAGATATGATTTACAAAAAATTGGATCCGAGGTTGAGATAGATATGAAAAGGATTATAAAAATCATAAAAAATTTTTCGGTTTTGGGCAAATTAGCATTTATAGTACTCATATTAATCTTTATTTTAAGCATCCTTGGGCCCCAGCTATCAAAGCATTCCCATGACTTGCCCTCCGGCGATTCATTGGAGGAGCCATCTAAAAATCATAAATTGGGAACCGATGGTCTTGGAATAGATATTTTAGCTCAAATATGTAATGGCGGAAGAATTAGTATAATAATAAGTTTTGGAGTGGCTGTACTGGCTTGTTCTATAGGAAGTTTTATTGGAATACTTTCAGGATATAAGGGTGGAGCCATAGATTATATACTAATGAGATTTACTGATATGATGATAGTACTTCCTCAGCTTCCCACTATGATAGTATTGGGAGCCTTTTTCGGACCCAGTATAAAAAATATAATTATTGTATTGAGTCTTTTTTCATGGACACCGATAGCTAGGATAACCCGTTCAAGGGTTCTTACATTAATGGAGGAGGATTATATTAAGCTTTCAAAGGGTTATGGTGGAAGCTTTAAATATATATATATAAATCATATTCAGAGGGATCTTTTTCCTATAATTATGCTTGGCTTTATTAGAACCATAGGGAAGGCCGTGGTTACAGAGGCATCACTATCCTTTCTGGGACTGGGAGATCCCACATCTAAAAGCTGGGGGCTCATATTAAATAGAGCCATGGATTTTAAAGGTATATATTTTACTTCCTATTGGAAATGGTGGGTGTTATCACCGCTTTTGGCTATAATCTTAGTGGTTCTCTCTGTTTCTCTAATAGGAAGGGAGATGGAAAGTAGATTCGATTTTAAAATGTAGGAGCTGGAATTTATGAGGGAAGAATTACTTAAAATCAATGATTTGAAAATATCATATTTGGCTGAAGACAATAATAAAAAAGCTGTAAAAGCAGTAAATAAAGTGTCCTTTAAATTAAATAGAGGCGAAACTTTAGGTATAATAGGAGAGTCGGGAAGCGGGAAAACCTCTATAGCCATGTCAATTATGGGACTTTTAAAGAATACTGCTGTAGAGGGAGAAATAATTTATGATGGTATAAAGCTTAATGGATTAGACAAAAAAAAGCTAAATAAATATAGATGGAAAGAAATAGCTTTGGTTTTTCAGAATAGGTTAGAGGTTTTAAATCCTGTTTTAACTGTAGAAAAACAAATTAAGGAAGTACTAAAGGAGCATAAATGTAAAACAAAAAAGGAAGTCAATAAAAGGATTAAAGAGCTCTTTAAAATGGTAGGACTAAATGAGCAATGGCTTTATATGTATCCCCATGAATTATCAGGAGGAATGAGACAAAAAGTCCTTATTGCAATGGCACTTGCATGTGATCCAAAGCTTTTAATTGTAGATGAACCTACTTCATCCTTGGATATCTTATCTAAGAGGGAAATAACCTATTTACTTAAAGAGCTGCAGAAAAAAAATAAATTTTCTATGATTGTTATATCCCATGATATTTCTGTTATAAGAGATTTGACAACTAAGATTGAGGTCTTATACTCAGGCCATATTTTAGAGGAAGGACTTACAAAGGATTTAATAAATAATCCAATGCATATATATACAAGAGGACTGATAAATTCCTCCTGTGATATTAATATTTATCAGGATTTATGGGGAATTCCGAGGAAAATTTCTTCAAAGGTGGGAAATGGATGTCCCTTTTATCAGAGATGTGTTCAATCAAGTAGAGAATGTGCAGAAAAGCTTCCAGAGCTCAGATATATTTCCATAGAGAGAAAGGTTGCCTGTAATAAAGGTGGAATAATTACTGTACTTGAAACAAAGGATTTATCTAAAGCCTTTAAATTTAATAGAGGGAAAATAGACGCCTGTAAAAATGTGGGGATAAAGGTAAAGGCTGGAGAAGTGGCAGCTCTCATAGGAGAATCCGGCTGTGGAAAAACGACTGCTGCTAAAATAATATCTGGCTTTATGAAGGAGGATAAGGGAGATATCTATTTTAAAGATGAAAGGATTTATGGATTTGAAGCTATGAAGAGAGAATATGGAATTCAAATAGTATTTCAGGACCCCTTTTCATCTATCAATAGCAGCTTTACAGTAGAAAAGGCTGTAATGGAGCCCCTTGAAATATTGAATATAGAAAGTAAAGAAAAGCGAAAAGACATTGTAAAGAAAGCATTAGAGGATGTTGGGATGGCTTTTGATGATGAAAGCCTTACAGTTCGGTGTAATACTTTAAGTGGAGGGGAAAGGCAGAGGATTTCAATTGCCAGAAGTCTAGTGATGAAGCCTAAGTTATTAATTGCAGATGAAATTACATCCATGCTCGATCCATCTACAAAGGCCAGTATTTTAAGATTATTAAAGGGATTGCAAAATGAAAAAGGATTTTCTATGCTATTTATAACCCATGATTTACCAGTTGCAAGGAAAATAGCAGATAAAGTATATGTAATGAATAAAGGGGAAATAGTTGAAAAAGGAAGTGCCCTCGAAATATTTAATAATCCTAAGTGTGAATATACAAAAAATTTATTTGATGAGTGTTTTTTTGGTGTTATATAATTGAATTTGATTTATTAATCTGAACAGTCTAAGGATGTACAATAGAGTATTATTTAATAATATTCTATTGTACATCCTTCATTAATTATATTGCTGTAGATTGATGTAGGTGGCTTTTTATCAGTAATTATGACGTTAAAATCTTTTAAATATCCTAATTTATAAAAGGAAGACTTTCCTAATTTACTTGAGTCACATAATAATATGGTTTTTTTTGAATTTTTCATCATATGAGATTTGATTAATGCTTGACTAGGATCAATTTCATAAGCAGCAGATTCATCTAGACATTTACAGGATATGATAGATAGATCGCTATAGAAATGATTAATAAATTCTCCTCCAAATTCTCCTAGCAAGGAATTGGACTGGGACTTTAATTCTCCTCCTGTTACAAAAACTTGAACATTTTCAAGGCTGTTTAAAGCTAGGGCTGCTCCAAGTCCATTTGTTATTACTTTAATATTATTAAAACTAGATAGGAAACTGCAAAGGTAATTAACTGTAGAGCTTGAATCTAAGAAAAGACACATATCGTCTTTTAAATATTCAGTTGCTTTTTTACAAATAGCAATTTTTTTATCTTTATTTTCTATAGACCTTATATAGGATGAATATTCTATAGTGGAGTTTGAAATTATGCTGACACCGCCCCTCGTTCTTCTCACAAGGCCAGCTTTTTCCAGATAAATCAAATCCCTTCTAATTGTAGACTTACTGCAATATAAAAGTTTACATAGTTCATTAATTCCGATATGTTTTTTTTGTGATAAAAGAGACTTTATTTTATCAATTCTCTCTTCAGGAATCATATTCACTTTTTCCTCCTCACATTCTCATGAACTAAAATGAATTATTTTGAATCAATTATAGCATATTTTGAAAATAAAAATCAACTTACGATTCATATGTGTTCATATGTATTTGGTGATGATATAATTTAATTAAATTATAAAATATTTAAATATCAGGTGATGAAAATGAAAAAAGTTTTAGCTATTGATATGGGTGCCACTTCTGGAAAGGGAATTGTTGGATATGTACAAGATGATAAGATTATTTTAAATGAAGTTATGAGGTTTTATCATAATATTAAAGAAATAAATGGGCGTTTATTTTGGGATTGGGAAAAAATTATATGTGAGATTATTAGGCTAATTAAGAAACTTGACTCCCATGATTTTGTCAGTATTGGTATAGATACATGGGGGGTTGATTTTGGAATACTTGACGGGGAAGGAAACTTAATTGAATTTCCCTTATCATACAGGGATCCAATGAATGAAAATACTTTTAAAGAACTTTTGAAAAGGTTTTCTAAAGAAGATATATATATGCTGACTGGTAATCAGGTCATGGAGATAAATACTTTATTTCAAATCGAATCGATAAAAGAGAATAATTACGATTTGTTTAAGCAAATAGATAAAATTGTCTTAATGCCAGATTTAATAAACTATTACTTAACAGGAAATATATTTGCTGAGAAAACAATGGCTTCTACTACTCAATTGTTTGATATGGTAAATAAAAAGTGGAATTATGATTTAATAGAAAAATTAAAATATCCAAAAAAATTATTTCCAGAGATAATTGACAATTGTAGAACTATTGGAAATACAAAAAATTCTTTAATTGATGAATTGAAGGATAAGGATATAGATGTTATTTCAGTTGCTTCCCATGATACAGCCAGTGCTGTGTCTATAACTAAAGCATTTTTTAATGATGAAACCATGTTTTTATCCAGTGGTACATGGTCATTATTGGGAGTATGTACTGAGGAGCCGATTATAAATAAATTTGCCTTTGAAAATGATTTGACCAATGAATGTGGCTTCAGTGATAAAAATTTATTTCTTAAGAATATAACAGGATTATGGTTGATTGAGAGGGTTATTAAGGAGTTGGAGCATAGAAAAAAATATACCTATGAAGAGATAAATAGGCTGGTTATGGATTCACCACATTTTTCTTGTACCTTCGATATTGATCAGGTTCCAACGTCATTAGGTGGCAGTATTGTTAATTTTATTATGGATTATGCTGAAAAAACTAATCAAAGTATTCCAGATAATGATGGAATAATATTTCGATCAATATATGAAAGCTTAGTTTTCAAATATTATGAAACTGTTCTTAGCATTGAGGAATGTTTAAGCAGAGAATTTAAAGAAATTCAGGTGATTAGTGGAGGGTCAAAATCTAATATTATGTGTCAAATGTTGGCCGATATCACTAATAAAATTATTTTGGCAGGACCATCGGAAGCCACAGCGTTAGGAAATATTGTAATACAATTAATCAAAGATAAACAGATATTGAATATGGAGGAAGCTTTTAATATGATTAAGAATTCATTTGAAAACAAAACTTACTATCCTAAAAACCATAATAAATGGCAAAGAGCTTATCAAAAGTATTTGCGCCTAATTGAAAAAAAAGAGTAATAGTGGGTTTTGATATATAAGTTGAAGCTTAGTATAGAAATCAAAAATTTTAAAAGGAGGAAAATATAATGGGTTATCCAAAGATAGGTATTCGACCAACCATTGATGGAAGGTGGGGAGGAGTTAGAGAGAGTTTGGAAGTCCAGACTATGAATATGGCTAAAGCTGCAAAAGAGCTTATTGAAAATAATCTAAGATATTCCAATGGAGAAAGGGTAAGCTGTATTATTGCTGAATCAACTATAGGGGGAAGTCTAGAAGCTGCCAGGTGTAGTGAATACTTTCAAAAAAACAATGTAATTGCCACACTTACAGTAACACCTTGCTGGTGCTATGGTACAGAAACAATGGATTTAGATCCCAATACAATTAAAGCAGTATGGGGATTTAATGGCACTGAAAGGCCGGGAGCAGTTTATTTAGCAGCTGTTATGTCGGCCTATGCCCAAAGAGGTATTCCTGCTTTTTCTATCTACGGTAAGCATGTTCAAGACGCTGATGACAGCAGTATACCGGAAGATGTAAAGGATAAGATACTAAGATTTGCAAAATCAGCAGTGGCGGTAGGAATGATTAAGGGAAAATCCTATGTTAATATTGGCTCAGTTTCAATGGGAATTGCAGGCTCAGATATTGATGCATCATTTTTCCAGAAATATCTTGGAATGAGAAGTGAATGGGTTGATATGACTGAGATTTTAAGACGTATAACTCTAGAAATTTATGATCATGATGAATATGAAAAAGCTTTAAAATGGATAAAGGAAAATTGTAAAGAAGGCTTTGATGTTAACAAAGGGAAAAAGCTGCCGGAAATCATTAGGAAATCCAAAGTTATAGACCCTGATAAAGACTGGGAGTTCATGGCTAAACACGCTATTATTGTCAGGGATATATTAGAAGGGAATTCTAAATTAGCAGAAATGGGATGGCATGAAGAGTCATTGGGAAGAAACGGATTTGCAGGAGGTTTTCAAGGCCAGAGAATGTGGACAGACTGGCTGCCTAATGGTGATTTTACTGAAGCTATAATTGCCTCCAGCTTTGATTGGAATGGAGCTAAGAAACCAATTCCCTTTGCAACTGAAAACGATACTTTAAATGGTGTAGCCATGATCCTAGGATTTTTAGTAAGTAATAAGGCCCCTTTGTTTTCAGATGTAAGAACATACTGGTCTCCGGAATCTGTTGAAAGGGTTACAGGAAAAAGATTAGAAGGCAGGGGGGAAAATGGAATAATTCATTTAATTAATTCAGGGGCCACTGCTTTAGATGGAACCGGCTGTTCAAAGGATGAAAAAGGAAATGGCTGCATGAAAGAATGGTGGAATTTAACTAAAGACGATATAAAAGCCTGTTTAGCTGCAACAGATTGGTGTAGAGCAAATTACGAATATTTTAGAGGAGGCGGTTTTTCATCTCACTTTAAAACTAGTGCTGAAATGCCGGTTACTATGATTCGTGTAAATATGATTGAAGGTATTGGGCCTACATTACAGATTGCTGAAGGATATACTGTTGTTTTGGATGAAGATGTTCATAGAATACTAGATCATAGAACTGATAGAACATGGCCTACTACATGGTTTGCTCCAAGATTGGGAGCAAAGGGCTTTGAAAGTGTTTATGATGTTATGCAAAAATGGGGGGCAAATCATGGAGCCTGGGTATATGGCAATGTGGGCAAAGACTTAATAACCCTTGCCAGTATGTTAAGAATACCTGTATCTATGCATAATATTGAAGATTCAGATATATTTAGACCCCATTCATTTAATGGATTTGGTACAAAGGATTTAGAAAGTGCAGATTTTAGAGCCTGCAAGTACTATGGGCCATTATATAAATAGTTTTTGAATTAATAAGATGAGGAGCGTTATAGATATGATAATGGAAAAAGAAAGATTGCAATTAATTGAATATGGCAAGAAATTAGTAATAAATAATTTAACAAAGGGCACAGGGGGAAATTTAAGTATATATGATAGGGAAAAAAGATTGATTGCTATAACTCCTACTGGAATAGATTTTTTGGAAATCAAAGCTGAAGATATTGTAATTACTGATTTAGAAGGGAATATAGTTGATGGCTTAAAAAAGCCTTCCAGTGAGCTTGAAATGCATAGAATAATGTATGAAAAAAGAGATGATATTGATGCTGTAATTCATGCACATACAACCTACGTAACGGTACTGAGCTGTTTAAGATGTGAATTGCCACCAGTTCATTATATGGTAGCTGTTGCAGGAAAGAATGTGCGTTGTTCTGAATATGCCACCTATGGAACAAAAGAACTTGCTCAAAATGCCTATGAAGCTATGAAAGACAGAAAGGCTGCTATTTTAGCAAATCATGGTGTACTGGCCGGAGCAAGGGATTTAGCAAATGCCTTTAATATATTGGAAGAAGTTGAATACTGCTCAGAAATTTATTATAGATCGAAAAGCATTGGAGAACCGGTAATATTAGAGGATGATGAAATGAATTTAATGGAAAAGAAATTTCAAACCTATGGACAAAAATAATAAAGAAATTAATATTATAGTGAAACAACCAACTCTAAAGTAATATGAATTCTTAATCTGGGTTATTCATAATTGACAATATTTTAAGAAAGGAATGAAATTTATGACTGGTAATATAAAGTATCAACCTAATTGGTCTTCCCTAGACAGTAGAAGAATTCCCAGCTGGTTTCAAAGTGCAAAATTTGGAATATTTATACATTGGGGAGTGTATTCAGTACCTGCATGGAGAAAAATTAGTGATGAGAGATTTGGTTCCTATGCAGAGTGGTATTACGCCAGTGTATATAGTGATTACAAAAATAATGATGACGATTTTCATGGGAGAATCTATGGAAAGGATTTTAAATACAGAAATTTTGTAAAGGATTTTAAGGCTGAACTTTTTGATCCTGATTTATGGGCAGAGATGTTTAAAGAAGCAGGGGCAAGATATGTTGTATTGACATCCAAGCACCATGAAGGTTATTGTATGTGGCCAACTACAAATAAACATAAAAAGAATTGGAGAGTAACTGATGTTGGTCCAAACCGTGATTTGCTAGGGGATTTAAGTGCTGCCGTTAGAAAACAGGGTATGAAAATGGGTTTGTATTATTCAATTATTGATTGGGAAACTAATTGGAGCCATAGACCGGAAGGCGGATATTTTGTACCTGAAAGGGATAGAGAATTGTATGGAATTGATGAAGACAAATATGTGGATGAAATATTGATACCACAATTAAAAGAATTAGTAAATACATATAAGCCCGCTCTAATTTTTACAGATGGGGGAGAATGGGATTTTAGTGAAGAGGATAGTAAGGTAAAGGAGTTTTTAGCATGGCTATATAATGAAGCTCCAAATAAAAATGAAGTGGTTATCAATGACAGATTTTGTGTTGGAATGCCGGGAAAACATGGTGATTATTATAGTACTGAGTATAGAGATATTGAAGGATATGGTTTTATACATCCATGGGAAGAAAGCAGGGGGATTGGAAAATCCTATGGTTTTAATAGAGCAGAAAATTTATGGGATTATAATACTTCTACGGAATTAATCCATGAATTAATTGAAATTGTTTCAAGGGGAGGTAATTTATTATTAAATGTAGGACCTACAGCCGATGGTAGAATTCCAGTTATACAGCAGCAGCGTTTAAAGGATATTGGCGATTGGCTTAATATAAACGGAAAGGCTATTTATGAAACGATGCCATCCAATAGAGTACAGTCAAAGGAGAAAGAAATTTTTATAACTGAAACTAATAAATGTAATTATGTGATTTGTAGAAAATGGTTTGATGATGAAATAGAGATTTATATAAGTGATGGTCTTAAGATAAAGAATATTAGTCTGATTGGTTACAATGGAGATATCAAGTATTATCAGGATGGAAATGCTGTTAAAATAGAGTCTCCAATTGTCAGCCCAAATACATATCAGAATTCACATGCTTATGTGTATGAATTGGAAATTGAGAGGAAATGCGAATAGAAATCTGTACTATTTAAACATAGTAGATATATAGAAAATCATGTCAACATATTAGGAGGATAATAATGAGTAGAGAAAATAATGTAAAGCCTAAAAAAGAGATAAAATTTATCCATGCGGTTATTCCTGTACTGACTTTATTTACAATTATTATATATGGAATGGTTATTCGTCCCCAGGTTTTTAACCAGCCTTCATTACCTCTGGAATTAGTGTTTATATTTTCTTCTATTGTAACAATTGTTGAATTATTTTATTTGGGATTCGGTTGGGATGAAATACAAAAGTCAATTATTAAAAAGACCGGTGAAGCTTTACCTGCCTTTTATCTGTTGTTTTCCATTGGATTAATTATAGGCAGCTGGGTTATTAGTGGTACGATACCAATGTTTGTATATTATGGAATTAAGCTGATTAATCCTTCATTTTTATATGCAGTAGCTTTTATACTTGCAGCAATTTTTTCACTTTTAACAGGAACTTCATGGGGCTCAGCAGGAACCATAGGTATTGTGCTTATGGGAGTTGGACAAGCAGTTGATGCAAATCTTGCTGTGCTTGCAGCCGCTGTTATTGGTGGAAGCTATTTTGGGGATAAAATGTCACCTTTATCTGATACTACAAATATGGCTGCCCTAGGGGCCGGAACAAATCTATATGATCATATTCAGTCTATGATATATACAACTGGACCATCATTTATAATAGCTAGTGTATTGTATATTATAATGGGGAAAGTTTATCCAGCAGCTTCAGCAGATGCAAGTCATTTAGTACAGCCAACTTTAGATGCACTAAGGAGCAGCTTTAATTTTAATATTTTATTGCTTTTACCTCCTGTAATTGTTCTACTGGGAGCAATGAAAAAGAAGCCTTCTCTGCCAACACTTATTGCTTCCGTTATTGTAGCCAGTGTGATATCAGTTACATTACAGGACTTTACTCTTACTGATCTATTTCAAACATTATATAAAGGATTTAATGCTGAAATGATTACAGGTGTAAATACTATTCCCGATAATGTAGTTGCCATACTAAATAGAGGAGGAGTATATAGTCTTAGTGAAGCGGTTGTAATAACCTTTATGGTATTCATTTATATAGGTTCTATTGAAATGATCGGGGCTATGCAGGTGGTAGTAAATAGACTATTCAGATTTGTCAGGACAAGACGTGCAACTATACTAGCTTCTCTTATTTCTTCTTCTTTAGTAAATGGAACTACTTCAAATCAGTATGCAACAAGTTTTATAGTAGGAGATGCATTTAAATACAAATATGATAAACTTGGAATTCCAAGAAAAGTTTTATCCAGATCCATAGAAGATTATGGAACATTTATAGAACCTATGCTGCCTTGGACTACAACTGGAATATATATGGTTGCAACTTTAGGTGTTGCCTATGGAGAGTATTTACCTTTTATGTTTTTACAGATAACAAACTTTATAATTGCACCATTACTTGCCATAACAGGTATAGGATGTTTTTATGATAAAAGCAGACTTTCTGAAAACCAAGAGTTAGGTGGATAAATTATTATTATATGCTAAGAGAACAGGTAGGCTCCTTGATTTTTTAAAACTATGGCTATATAATGAATTAGGTGTTAAATTATGGTACATATTTTAAAATCTAAGGAGAGACCTATATGAAAAAAGTAATTACTTTAATCATCTTAACGCTTACAAGCTTTTTCTTAATGTCTTGTAATGCTAGTGGTGCTGAAAATAGTATTAAAGAAGAAATAACTACCAGTGTAAATTCTGAAAAAGCAAATATTTATAAAGAAGACTATTTAGAAGCAGTTAAGCTCATAGCAGATAATTATATATATCTAGAAAGAAAATTAGACAAGTCCAGAAAAGATTTTTTAAATGAATCTATTGAATATGCCAATTCTTTAGATTGGAGTGGAGGAGAAAAGCAATTCATCTTTGAAATCAGAAAGCTCTTGTCAAAGCTTCCAGATGGACATGTTATATGGAGCCTTGATAAAGAGCTTTACCCAAGAGATGGGGGAATGTTTTTAGGTTTAATAATGACAGTTGGAAAGGATAATAAAGTTTATGTAGGAAAGATATATGATGAGTACATAGATAGTATATCAGAAGGATACGAAATAGTAAAAATTGACGGAAAAGAAGCAATAGAAGAGATTAAGTCCTTTTCAGATATAATTCCTTCATCTACATCCTATGGTTCCATGGAGCTAGCTGCAAGAAATTTTTCAATAGAATATCCTAATATGCCTATAAGGGATGAGCTAAAGGATGTAAAAATAGAGTACAAGGATGAAAAAGGAAATATAAAAGAAACAATACTTAAGTGGAAAGAATGCCATGCAACGACCAATTTTGAAAAATATGAAGAGAATAATCTTGTATTACTAACAAATGGGATAAAACCTTCGTTGGAAGAAATACCAAAGGATGTTCAATATAAGAATCCAGATCTTTTATATTACTTTAGAACAATTAACTCCAAAAAGGCTGCAATTCTCCATCCAAGGGATTTTAACAACTGGAATCAAAATGATTTGGACTTAACCTTTAAGGAAATATTAAATAATGAACCTGATATTTTAATTTTAGACCTTAAGGATACAGCCGGCGGTGCATTTGATCAAGTTTTATTTCTATCCCATATTATTGGAATAAATAAAGAGTTTAAATTCTTTTATGATTATATTGACTCTGAGACGAAGATGAGAACATCGGGTATAGGAGATTTTAACTTTATTAGTGATAAAATTGACTTTGAAAATGTTTGGAATGGGAATGTTATCCTTAGAATTAACTCTATTTGTGCTAGCGGGTCAGACTTTTTCCCGAGATGGTTCCAAATTAATAAAAGAGGAAAAATAATTGGAATGCCTACAACGGGAGCTGGTGGAGGTACAGATGTTTTTACTCTAAAAAATACTAAAACCCAAATTTATATTCCCCTTAGAGAAAGAATAATATTAGGAGATGATAAACCCTTAGAGGGAAATTCTATAATGCCCGATGATTTTGAAGATGGAAGTTTAATGGAAATATTAGAGAAGACAATTAAATGAAGAATGATTTAAAGTTAGTAAAATTAAGGGACTAGTAAGGCAAAAGCTTTACTGGTCTCTATTTTTTTAAAAGGATATTTATTAAGTTTCATCCTCTATTGAGATATTTGTCATATAAAATAGTAAACGTTTTCAAAAAAAAAAGTAAAAAAACTAGAATAATAATTATTTTTATAAATATAATTTTGAAAGAATAGCTTGATATATTATAGATAAATATTTGGAAAAAGGGGATAAAATCATGAAAAGACAGAAAAAGGAAATAGTAGCAATGGTATTGGCAGGAGGACAGGGTTCAAGGCTGAAAAAACTGACTCAAAATCTCGCAAAGCCGGCAGTGCCCTTTGGAGGTAAATATAGGATTATAGATTTTACTTTAAGTAATTGTTCTAACTCAGACATAGATACAGTTGGAGTACTTACACAGTATCAGCCTTTAGAGCTTAATACCCATATAGGTAATGGTAGCCCCTGGGATCTTGACAGAATTCATGGAGGTGTAAGCATATTACCTCCTTATATAGGACTTGATGGAGGAAGATGGTATAAGGGAACGGCAAATGCAATATATGAAAATATGGGTTTTATTGATTCCTATGATCCCGATTATGTGCTTGTTCTATCTGGGGATCATATTTATAAAATGGATTATTCAATGATGTTAAAATATCACAGGGAAAAATCTGCAGATGCCACCATTTCGGTTTTAGAAGTTCCATGGAAGGAAACCTATAGATTTGGAATAATGAATGCAGATAAGGATAATAGGATTTATGAATTTGAAGAGAAGCCTGAAGACGCCAAGAGCAATCTTGCTTCCATGGGAATATACATATTTAACTGGAAAGTTTTAAAGGAATATTTGATAGAAGATGAAAAGGATAAAAACTCCCAAAATGATTTTGGAAAAAATATAATTCCTAAAATGGTAAGCAGCAAAGCTAAGGTTTATGCATATGAATTTGATGGATATTGGAAGGATGTTGGAACCATAGAAAGTTTATGGGAAGCAAATATAGATTTATTAAAGGAAGACAGCAGGCTTGATTTATATGATCGTAGGTGGAGAATATATTCTGTGAATAATAATACCCATCCCCATTATATAAGCAGGAGCGGAAATGTTAAGAACTCACTTGTAAATGAAGGCTGCATAGTACATGGCGAAGTTGAAGGTTCTATACTTTTTACCGATGTATATGTGGGAGAAAATGCAAAAATAATTGACTCGGTAATTATGCCCGGTGTTAAGATACAAGACTATGCAATCATTGAAAAGGCCATAGTTATGGATGGTTCAATTATAAAGATTGGAAGTGAAAAAGGGGGACATGTAGAATGAAAAATTTAATGGGGATTATCAATTTAGGGGAAAATGAAGAAGAAATTAAAGAATTAACCTATAACAGGCCTATAGCAACTATACCTATAGGAGGGAGATATAGGGTTATAGATTTCACCTTGTCCAATATGGTCAATGCAGGTATACATAATGTGTCAATATTCACCCAGGGAAAAAGTCGTTCCTTGATGGATCATTTAGGCACCGGTAAGCCATGGGACTTAAATAGAAAAATTGATGGATTATTCGTTTTAAATCCCGTTGTCAATATAAATGATGTAATTACCCACAGAGGTGATCTGGAAAATTTTAGAAATAACTTGGATTATATTAAATATAGTAAGCAGGAGTATGTACTCTTATCTAGGAGCTACATGATATCTAATATAGACCTTAGAGAGGCCTTTAAGTATCATAAAAAAAGTGGAGCCGATATAACAATTGCATATAAAAGAATGATAAATCACAACGGAAGATTTTTAAAATGCAACTCCTTAAATATTGATGAGAATAGAAAAATAAAAAGTATAGGGCGTAATGAAGGCAATAGAAGATATTATAATATATCTATGGAAATGTATATTATGAAAAAGAAATTACTTTTAGATATTATTCAGGACAGTTTAACATTGGGAGACAGCCAATATTTAAAACAAGCTATCTTTCAAAGACTGGATAGATTAAATGTTAATGGATATCCATATGAAGGATATTTGGCATGTATTAATTCTACTCAGAATTATTTCGAAACCAGTATGGATTTTCTGGATCTTGAGGTATCAATGGAGCTCTTCCACAAAGAAGACTTAGTATATACAAAGACTAAGGACGAACCACCGGCTAAATATACTGAAAATTCTGAGGTGGTTAATTCTTTAATAGCGAATGGTTGTGTTATAGAAGGTAAAGTTCATAACTGTATTATTGGGAGAGGGGTAAAGATTAAAAAAGATTCTGTTATAGAGAATAGTATTATTATGCAAAAAAGTGTAATTGAAGAAGGAGCATATATAAAAAATGCTATTGTCGATAAATATGTTAATGTAACTAAAAATAATATACTTGCTGGGGACAAAATAAATCCATTGGTTGTTAAGAAAGGATTAAAGCTTTAAAAAATACAGCTATATTATTAAGGGGGATAATACAAATGCTGAAAATACTTTATGTGGCTTCAGAGGCAGTACCATTTATAAAGACAGGAGGTCTTGCAGACGTTGCCTTTTCACTTCCTAAGGCCCTTGGTAAGCTTGGTGTTGATATAAGGGTTATTATTCCAAAATATAAAGGAATTGGGGAAAAGTACAAAGAAGAAATGAATTTTTTAACCAGCTTTGAAGTTCCTGTTGGGTGGAGAAGGCAATACTGTGGAATAGAATATTTAGAATATGAAAAAGTACCTTTTTATTTTATAGACAATGAGTATTATTTTAAAAGGGATGGATTATATGGTCATTATGATGATGGAGAAAGATTTTCCTATTTTTGCAAAGGAGTACTTGAAGCAATTGAAAATATAGGATTTATTCCCGATATTATACATTGTAATGACTGGCATACAGCCATAATTCCAGTGTTGTTAAATGAGCATTACAAAAAGTATGGAAAATATGACCATATAAAAACAGTTTTTACAGTACATAATTTAAAATATCAGGGGATATTTTCAGGAGAAATATTAGGAGATTTATTGGGACTTGGAAAGGAATATTATGATGTGGATGCTCTTGAATTTTATGGTGGAGTTAGCTTTATGAAGGGAGGCATAAAATATTCCGACTTAGTGACCACTGTAAGTGAAACATATTCCAGAGAAATACAATACCCTTTTTTTGGAGAACGACTTGATGGCCTTTTAAGGTATAGAAAAGATGAATTGTATGGTATTGTAAATGGAATTGACTATGATATTTATGATCCGGGAAAGGATGAGAAGATATTTAAAAAGTATGATGTTAATTTTATAGGAAAAAAAGAAGAAAATAAAATAAAGCTGCAGCAGTATTTAAAGCTTCCAGAGACAAAAAATACGCCTGTAATGGCAATGGTTTCAAGACTGGCTAAGATGAAGGGTCTGGATTTAGTAATAGGTATTTTAGATGAGCTGTTACGGGAAGATATACAAATCATAATATTAGGTACCGGCGAACCCTATTATGAATCCAAGTTAAAAGAATTTGCCTATAGGTATCCGGAAAAATTGTCTGCAAATATTTTATTTGATGAAGAATTAGCCCATAAAATATACGCAGCTTCAGATATGTTTCTAATGCCTTCTCTATTTGAACCTTGTGGACTTGGTCAGCTTATTGCTTTAAGGTATGGCTCTATACCTGTAGTAAGGGAAACAGGAGGCTTAAAGGACACAATTAAGCCCTTTAATGAATACACTGGGGAAGGTAATGGTTTTAGTTTTACCAATTATAATGCCCATGATATGCTTTATACAATAAATAGGGCTTTAAGTTTCTATAAAGATAAGGAAATATGGAGCAAAATTGTTAAAAGTGCTATGAATGAGGACTATAGCTGGAGTAATTCAGCAAAAACATATAAAGAATTATTTGAAAAAATACAAGAAGTAAGGGGAATATAGAGGGAATAGAGTTCTTTACTTCATTTTGGCAAAGTGGGGGAACTGTATGAGGTTAAATAAGGATAGAATAAAAAGAGATATAATAAAAGAGCTTCAAACTGAACGGGCAATTAATATAGATGAAGCATCAAAACTGGACATATATTATGCCCTCAGCAGTTTAATGAAAAATTATATATATGAGAACTGGTTAAAAACCAATAGACAATATATAAGGAATTCAGAAAAGCAGGTATATTATTTTTCAATGGAGTTTTTAATGGGAAAACTCCTTGTAAGTAATCTTATAAACATTGGAATAAAGGATATTTGTCAGGAGGCCCTTAAAGAGCTAAACATAGATTTAAATGAAATTGAAGAGATAGAGAAGGATCAGGGACTGGGAAATGGAGGTTTGGGAAGGCTTGCTGCATGTTTCATGGATTCGATGGCCTCCATAGGAGTTCCAGGCCATGGCTGCGGTATAAGATATAGTTATGGCCTCTTTGAACAGAAGATAGTAGATGGATATCAGGTAGAATTTCCTGATAAATGGCTGCAAAACGAAAATCCTTGGGAAATAAAAAGAAAGGAAAAGTCAGTTAAAGTTAAATTCGGAGGGAATGTAAGAGTTATAGAGGAGGATGGTAGGCTAAAGTTTATCCATGAAAATTATGAATCGGTTTTAGCTGTTCCCTATGATACACCCTTGGTAGGATATAAAAATAAAAGAGTAAATACTTTGAGACTTTTTAGTGCAGAAGCCATGGAGCAGGATTTTGATTTTTCAAATTTCAGCAGGGGAAAGTATATTGAGGCCTTTGAATATAAGCATTCTATAGAATCTATTTCCCAAGTGCTTTATCCAGATGATGCCCTTGAAGCAGGTAGAAATTTAAGGCTTAAGCAGGAGTATTTTTTGGTTTCAGCGGGAATTCAAAGTATAATGAGAACCTTTAAAAAATTAAAAAAGCCAATAGAGGATTTCCATGAATACATAGCAATCCATATAAACGATACCCATCCTGCCCTTGCAGTTCCCGAACTAATGAGGATACTGATGGATGAAGAAAATCTTGGATGGGATGAGGCTTGGAATATAACCGCAAATACTATCTCCTATACAAATCACACTATTATGTCCGAGGCTCTGGAAAAATGGGATGTGGAAATGTTCAAAAGCCTCCTGCCCCGTATATATATGATAATAAGTGAAATAAACGAAAGATTTTGTAGGGAGCTTTGGAATACTAAATATTATGGAGATTTTGATAAAATTTCACAAATGGCTATAATTGCCCATAATCAAATAAGAATGGCCCATCTTGCAATTGTAGGAAGCTATAGTGTAAATGGCGTGGCTAAGCTTCATACAGAGCTTTTGAAAAAGCAGGAGCTTAAGGATTTTTATGATTATTATCCCTATAGGTTCAATAATAAAACCAATGGAATAAGCCATAGAAGATGGCTTATTAAATCGAATCCAAAGCTTACAGAACTAATTAATGAAACTATTGGAAGAGACTGGATAAACTTACCCACAAAGCTTAGAAAATTATTGAAGTATAGAAATGATCCGGCTTTTCAGGAAAGGATTTATCAAATAAAACAAAATAATAAAATAAAGCTTAGCAATATTATAAGAGAAAAAAATGGAATAGATGTAGACCCTGGTTCTATATTTGATATCCATGTAAAAAGGCTGCATGAATATAAAAGACAGCTTTTAAATGTATTCCATATAATGTATTTATACAATAGTTTAAGGGAGAATCCCCATTTTGATATTTATCCAAGAACATTTATATTTGGTGGAAAGGCGGCGCCATCCTATAATATGGCAAAGCAGATTATTAAGCTTATAAATACACTTGCAGATAAAGTCAATAATGATAGCAGGATAAAGGATAAGATAAAAATTGTCTTTATGGAAAATTATGGGGTATCCTTGGCGGAAGATATAATTCCAGCAGCAAATGTAAGTCAGCAGATATCTACTACCACAAAGGAAGCATCGGGAACTGGAAATATGAAATTTATGATGAACGGAGCAATTACCTTAGCCACCCTTGATGGAGCAAATATAGATATAAAAAATGCCGTGGGGGAAGAAAATATTGTAGTATTTGGTTTAAATGAAAAGGAATTTTTAGAGCTTTATAGGAGTGGAAGCTATAATTCAATGGAGCTATATAATAATGATATAAGACTTAAAACCATATTAAATCAATTAAAGGGCGGATTTTTTTCTGTTAAGAAGGATGAATTATCTATTATATATGATTCCCTTATTAAGCATAACGATGAATTTTTTGTTCTAAAAGATTTTGATTCCTATGTAAAGGCACAAAAAAAGATAGAGAATCTTTATAGAAATAAACCTAAATGGAGAGAAATGTCTATTGTAAATATAGGTTCTTCAGGTGTTTTTTCCAGTGATCGAACTGTATATGAATATGCAACAGGAATATGGAAGATGAATCTGCATAATGGATATTACTGAAATTCACAAGGGAATGTTAGCTTGATGGAAAATAGTAAAATAGAGGAATATATTTATAAAGGTGATGATTTGGGAGCCAGCTATCATAGGGATTATACCCTATTTAAAGTCTGGGCTCCTACTCAGGATGATATTAAAGCTATTATTTACGACAATCACAATGATGAGTATGGCGAAATATATCCTATGATTAAAGGGAAAAATGGAGTATGGAAATTAAAGCTGAAGGGAAATTATAAAAACAAATACTATAACTATATTTTAAAAGAGGGTATCTGTGAAAAAGAAATTCCCGATCCCTATACTAAAGGATCCACTGTCAATGGAGATAAAGGAATGATTGTAGATTTTGACTCTATAAATCCCAGGGGCTGGGAAGATCATAAAAGATCTAAGCCGGTAAAGTTAAACCAATCAGTAATTTATGAAACTCATATTAGGGATTTTTCAGTTCATGAATCTTCAGGCATAAAAAATAAAGGGAAGTTCCTTGGTCTCACAGAGATAGGAACAAAGAATAAGGCTGGATTATCAACTGGGGTTGATTATTTAAGGGAGCTTGGAATTACCCATGTCCATTTACTGCCTATATTTGATTTTGCCAGTGTAGATGAGAGAAATGTAGGGGAATACAATTGGGGGTATGATCCTTATCTTTACAATGTACCTGAAGGCTCCTATTCTACTGATCCCTATGATGGAAGAATAAGAATAAACGAGCTTAAAAAAATGATAATGACCCTCCATCAAAATGATATAATGGTGATTATGGATGTGGTATATAATCATGTTTATGAAGCTGAAAATTCTTCCTTTAACCTACTTGTTCCAGGGTACTATTTTAGAAGGGATGAAAAGAGCAGCTTTACAAATGGTTCAGGATGTGGAAACGAAATAGCTTCAGAAAGACCAATGGTTAGAAAATTTATAATTGATTCTTTAAAATTCTGGGCAACAGAATATAAAATAGATGGATTTAGATTTGATCTCATGGCCCTCTATGATAAAGAAACTATTTTGGAAATTGAAAGGGAGCTTAGAAAAATAGATCCCTATATTCTAATTTATGGTGAGCCCTGGGTTGGTGGAGCTTCAGCTTTGGATAAAGGGCTCAGGTTTACAAAGGGAAGTCAAAAAGGTATAAAAATAGCTCTATTTAATGATGATTTTAGAAATGCTATAAAAGGAGATAATGATGGATGGGGTCTGGGATTTGTAATGGGAGAATGGAATTTGGAAAATGAGATTAAAAAAGGAATTGCAGGAAGTATAGATTACGATTCTATAATAAAGGGATTTGCTGGGGAGCCTATTGAAACTATAAATTATGTAAGTTCCCATGACAATCTCATACTTTATGATAAAATAGAAAAAGTTAAGGGTGAAGTTAGCCCCGAAGAAAAAGTTAAAATTAACAGACTGGCATTATCTATAATTCTGACATCTTTTGGGATACCCTTTATACAGGGGGGAACAGAGATCTTAAGAACAAAACAGGGGAATCATAACAGCTATAATGCAGGGGATGAAGTGAACGGAATAGACTGGAACAAGAAAACCGAGTATCTAAAAAACTTCAATTACATTAAAGGTTTAATTAAACTTAGGAAAAAACAAAGAGTAATGACCCTTGAAAGCTCTGAAGATATAAGAAAATATTTGAAGTTTCTTGATTCTCCAAGGCATTCTGTGGCTTATCTTTTGAACTCTCCTTACAAAGAGGATTATGATTATATCCTTATTGTACATAATGCCAATTTATATGAAATAGTTATAAAGCTTCCTCTTCAAGGCCGGTGGAGGGTGATAGCCAATGAATATGAAGTTAATGAATGTGGAGTTTCGGTGGGGGTTGAAAGCTTTATAGATGAAGTAAAGGTAAGTCCCTTATCGACCTATATACTTTATAAATAAATGGGAAAATTGCATAATTAAAGTTCTTTACATATATTATGCAATTTCCTCAAATATTAAATTGCTAATTAGGGGGATTTATATGAACTATATGGAAAAGTATGATGAATGGATTAACAGCTCATATTTCGATGAAGCTACAAAGAAAGAGCTGTTAAGTATAAAAAATGATAAAGAGGAAATAGAAGATAGATTTTTCAGGGAGCTTGAATTCGGAACAGGTGGGCTTAGAGGGATAATTGGAGCGGGAACAAATAGAATGAATAAATATAATGTAAGAAAGACTACCCAGGGACTTGCAAATTATATATTAAAAAATGTAGATGATGCAAAGGAAAAGGGTGTAGTGATAGCCTATGATTCAAGATATAAATCTCCAGAGTTTGCCAGGGAAGCAGCCTTAGTTTTAAATGGAAATGGAATAAAATCCTATGTCTTTGAGTCCCTTAGAACAACTCCCGAGCTTTCCTTTGCAGTTAGAGAGCTTAAAAGCGCAGCAGGTATAGTTATAACAGCAAGTCATAATCCTAAAGAATACAATGGATATAAGGTCTATGGTGAGGATGGAGCTCAATTGGTTCCCAGGTTTGCCAATGTAATTATAGATGAAATCAGAAAAATAAATGATTTTAGTGAAGTAAAGTATTTAGATGAAAGGAAAGCTCTAGATAAGGGATTATTAAAGATAATAGGAAAAGAAATTGATGATAAGTATATAGAAAAAGTAAAGTCATTATCAATAAGAAAAGATGTAATAAAGAAAATAAAGGATTTTAAAATAGTTTATACACCCCTTCATGGAACAGGGGCTATGCCTATAAAAAGAGTTTTAAATGAGATAGGATTTAAAAATCTTATTGTGGTACCAGAGCAGGAAGTGGCCGATAGCAAATTTTCCACGGTAAAATATCCAAACCCTGAAGAATATAATGCCTTTGAGCTTGCAATAAAACTTGCCGACAAAGAAAAGGCCGATATTATTATAGGAACTGATCCCGATTGCGATAGGGTTGGAGTTGTAGTCAAAGACAATGGTGGAAAGTACCAGGTGTTAACTGGAAATCAAACCGGTGCCCTCCTCATAGATTATATTTTAGCTTCCATGAAAAATGTACCGGAAAATAGTGTTATTATAAAGACCATAGTAACATCTGAGCTTGGAGCAGCAATAGCTGAAAAATATGGATTAGAGACCTTAAACACCCTTACAGGTTTTAAATTTATAGGTGAAAAAATTAAAGAATTTGAAGAAAGACAGGATAAAAATTTTATATTTGGATATGAAGAAAGCTATGGATATTTGGCAGGAACCTTTGTAAGGGATAAAGATGGGGTGATTTCATCAATGCTTATTGCTGAAATGGCTGCCTATTATAAATCTAGGAATATGAATTTGCTGGATGTATTGAGGAAACTTTATAGGGAATATGGATATTATAAAGAAGATTTGAAATCCATAACCCTTAAGGGAAAAGAAGGTCTTGAAAAAATAGTAAGAATAATGGATTCTCTCAGGAATAATCCCCCATTGGTTATTGAAGATTTAAGGGTGAAAATTATCAGGGATTATAAAGAAGGTAAAGCAAGGAATATACTCTCCAATACTGAAAGCTTTCTAGATTTGGAAAAGTCAAATGTACTTCATTTTACCCTTGAGGATGATTCATGGTTTGCAGTGAGGCCCTCAGGAACAGAGCCAAAGATAAAAATATATTTTTCAGTTGTTTCAAGGGATGAGAAAAAATCTATTGAAAAATTGAATATGTTAGAGACATTCATTTTAAAGAAAATTAATGAGATACAATAAATTTAGGCAAGAAATATCAGGTTTTTACCTGATATGACTTGTTTTTTGATGATTATAGATGTATGTTAAGAAAACTTAAGAAAGGAAGGAGCCTCTGAGGTTTTCTTCCCCCTTACATTTATATAGAGAGTTAAGTAAAGACTTTAATTTATTATGGTTATTACAGGGGGTTTGATAAATGGAAAATTTATTTATAGGTTATTTACATCCCAGTCCTTATGATATTTATCTATTTCATCAAGGAAATAATTTTGAAAGCTATAAATTTTTAGGTGCCCATTTAACAGAATATGAAGGTATTAAGGGAGTGAGCTTTACCCTTTGGGCACCAAATGCAAGAATGATAAAAATAGTTGGAGATTTTAACCGATGGAATGGACAGGGATTTGATATGAAAAAAATCGAAGCTTCCGGCATATGGAACATATTTATATCGGGGATTAATGAGGGGGAATTATACAAATATGAAATACATACAATGGATGATGAAGTTATATTAAAATCCGATCCTTACGGATTTTATTCGGAATTAAGACCGGGTACAGCTTCTAGAATAATAGATTTAAATAATTACCGGTGGAATGATTTAAAATGGATGGAGGAAAGAAAAGCTGATTATGATAAATCCATTAATATATATGAGCTACATTTAAGTTCATGGAAGAAGAAATGGGGAAGAGCGACTTATAAATATAATGAGATAGTAGAGGAATTAATAGATTATGTAAAGGAAATGGGGTATACCCATATAGAATTACTGCCGGTAAATGAACATCCCTTTGATGGATCATGGGGATATCAGGTAACGGGATATTATAGTATAACAAGTAGATATGGAAACCCCGGAGATTTTAAGTATTTAGTAGATAGATGTCATCAGGAGGGTATAGGAGTAATATTGGATTGGGTGCCAAGTCATTTCTGTAAGGATGAACATGGATTATATAAATTCGATGGAAAACCATTATATGAGTATGATGATCCCTTGATGGCGGAAAATATTGAGTGGGGCACTGCCTCCTTTGACTATGGAAAACCCGAAGTAATTAGTTTTTTAATATCAAATGCAGTATTCCTATTTGATATATACCATATAGACGGCATTAGAGTTGATGCGGTATCATATATGCTTTATTTAGATCATGGGAAAAAGGAAGGGCAGTTCAAGCTAAATAAATATGGGGGTAAGGAAAATATTGAGGCAATAGAGTTTCTAAAAAAACTCAACAAAACAGTTTTTCGGTATTTCCCAGATGCCTTAATGATTGCAGAAGAATCCACAGCTTGGCCCCTGGTAACGGCTCCTATATATTTAGGGGGATTAGGATTTAATTATAAATGGAACATGGGCTGGATGAATGATATGCTGAGGTATATGGAAATGGACCCTATTTATAGAAAGCATCATCATGATTTAATAACCTTTTCCTTTGTATATGCCTTTTCGGAAAATTATATACTTCCAATGTCTCACGATGAGGTTGTCCATGGGAAAAAATCCCTTCTTGATAAAATGCCTGGAGATTATTCGAAGAAATTTGCTAATCTTAGATTATTATATTCATATATGATAGGTCATCCGGGGAAAAAGCTGCTATTTATGGGGGGAGAATTTGGACAGTTTATTGAGTGGGATTATGAAAAGGAATTGGATTGGTTTTTATTTGATTATCCCATGCATCAAAAGCTTCATGATTTTGTAAGAATCCTTAATAGGTTTTATATTGAAGAAAGAGCATTATATGAACTTGATTGTAAGAGTGAAGGTTTTTCCTGGATAGATCATCAGAATAGTGAGGAAAGTGTAATAGCCTTTATGAGGAAGGGTAGAAAAGAAGAGGATTTTATAATAATTGTCTGTAATTTTACTCCCTTGCCGCGATTAAACTATAAAATAGGAGTTCCCTATAAAGGGAAATACGCAGAAGTTTTAAATAGTGATTTAGAAGAATACGGAGGCTCAGGGGTTAAAAATGAGGGGATTATTAAGGCTGAGGATGAAAACTGGCATAATCAGCCATATTCTATTAAGGTTAGTGTTCCACCCTTGGGAGCTTTGTTTATAAAGGGTGGGGAATAGAGAAATCATATAAGTGATACTATAAAGATAAATAAATTTTGCTGAAAGAATGTAGAAATATTCATTATTTCAGCAAAATTTTTTTTGATTTAAATCTTATTATCTCTTTTGGATTTTGCAGTTGCTATAACTTGTACAAAGGATTTTAAAACATCTTCAACCATGGGAAGATATTCATCGGGGATGTTACTTAAAATATCGCTTGCCAAAGTAGGAACATTATTAGTCCTCTCTCTGCCCATAAGAATATAATCTGCTGATATATTAAATCTGTCACAAATTTTGTATAAAGTTACATAGGACATGCCCTTCTTTCCATTTTCAATTTCTGCAAGGAACTGTGGTGATATATCTATTTGACAGGAAAATTCTTCACGGGTCATACCAAGGCGTTCACGTTGTTTTCTTATACGTCCACCCATCTTTGAGATTGATTCATTATGCATATTATCACTCCCTACAGCATAATCTTAACAACTGCTCTAAGATTTATACATAAGTTTAGAGTTGAAAAAATTACTCTTATAGCATATAATGGAATAAAGCTAATAGCTTATTTGATTTTATTAAAATATATCTATAGAAAGGGGTAATCTAGGTGAAAAAATCAGAAAAAAATCAAAAGGATTTAAAAAAGAAAATGGAAACTTTAAGATTGGCCCTAAATGAAATATATTTTACATATGGAAATACTAAGGAAGTTATAAAAATAAGTCAAGAGCTTGATGATTATATTACCATAGAGCAAAAAAGGAAATTAGAGATAAAATAATATTTTAAATATAAATCAAAGGAACACAGGTGTTTCTTTTAATGAATTAGAAATGAAATTGTTTATTTAGTAAGAAAAGATTATGAAGTATATAAATTTAGCAATACCTTTGCTAAAAAGTGATATAATATGAAGGGGATATTAGCTATAGAGAAAAATTTATGAAATGAGGAAATTTCATAAATTTAATTTGGCTGGGTTGCATATGCGAATATTATCCTTAATTTAATTATTTAGAATTAAATATATTTTGATGGTATAGCTTTGAAGATTTTAAACTATATGTAGTAGATAATTTTTGGGGAAGGTAATTATGCAATTTGCTCAAATAAATAAAAAATATTAGGAGAAATGAAAATAGATATTTTATATAAGTTAAATTGGAGGTAGATATACTAATGAAAACATATTATAGCTCCAGCCTGTGGTACAAAGGCAGAGGGCTTTGGGGATTGCCTCAAAGGGTGAATTGGTATTTTGAGCACAGGTCAGCTAAGTGCTGTATTCCTGTGGTATATAGATTCCAAAAAGGTATCGTTTTTGATATTATTACTTTTTTAGAGGAAGCAAAGCTCCGTGAATTTTTTGAAAAATATGAAGCTGAGGAGAAAAGGCTGACTCCTTTACAGCAGCGTTGTATAGAGCAAGAACATCCTTATCAGTCTATGGCAATTAAAGAAATATGTATAAACGGAAAGAAGATAGAAGGAAACTATTCCTCCAGCAGTGCTGTCAGCATACCCTGGGCAGGGAAGGATGATACACTAACACTGGTTGGAAAAGCATATGCGTCAATTATAAAGAATAGAACTTCCTTTGGTTGTCAACGCTTTTGTGTGCCATATCCTGAAACAAACTCCAAAGTGCAAAAGCTACTACGTTTTTTTTCTTTTATTCGAATAAAAAGCTTAAAATTATCTACCCATCCTGTGAAATGGTTTTTCCCATTGGATATTCATTTTGAAATACGAGATCAAGAGAGTCAAAAAAAGGTTCGTTTTATACACCCCAAAACGGGAATTACGCATACCCTGTACTTCCAGAATACAAGGTCTGTGGAAATGCCTATGGGAACAGATGAAAACCGAAATTTTTATATTATGCAGGCTATGTATGAAATAGAGCCTAAATTACCTCAAGGAGATTCTTTACAGTTTAGTAGCAGCATGCAATACATAGAGCCTTCAAAGAATCAATTTAGCCCTACCGCCGCTTCAGCCATTGGTATCATTGGCGGAGCATCAGGTCCTACAGCTGTTTTTACTGCAGGAAAGAATAAAGAGGAAGCAGTCAACCACGGCAGCCATGGATTACCTCTACACTGTTGTTTTTCTGTTCCAGGTTTTCATAGGGAAGATGCTTCTAATTTTGTTCTTGAAGGCATCAATACAAAGGTTTATGACAGCAAGGAATATGATTTTAGTTAATTTAGCAAATTGCATAATTACGTTCTGTAAAAACTATCTACTACATATAGTTTAAAACTCTCCAAAGACATACCATATATATTATGCAATTCTGCCTAGTTAGAATTATGCAATTTCCTCAATTGCTAACTGTTGGAGAGTAATTTCTCAACATATAATAATTAACTAAGGCTGATTGTGAGGTGATTAAATGAATAAGTCTTTAAGTGAAATGACAAATGAAGAGCTTTGGAAATTATTCCCTATTGTATTAAGTGAACATATGTCGATCTGGAAAGAAAACTATTTAACAGAAAAAACACTTATTAAGCAGACCCTTAGGCCACAAAATATAGTTAGAATAAATCATTTCGGCAGTACATCAGTACCAGGTTTAATTGCAAAGCCTACCGTTGATATTCTTCTTGAAATAGCTAATGATACGAATATTGAGAAGCTGAAATTGGATATACAGTCTATTGGATATATATACAGCGAGCAGCCTGAGAATCCGCCGCCCCATATGATGTTTATGAAAGGGTATACCCCCCAAGGCTTCAAGGAGCCAATTTACCATGTCCATGTTCGCTACAGCGGTGACTGGGATGAATTGTACTTTAGAGACTATCTTATAGCACATCCTGATGTTGCAAAGGAATATGGCAAGCTAAAAGTAGAATTGAAGAAAAAATACGAGCATGACAGAGATGGCTATACATATGCAAAAACTGACTTTATTCGTAAAGTTACAAAATTGGCACGTTTAGAGCTGAAAAAGAAATGGAAAGTAAAATAATATTTCAAACATAATTAAAGCAGCAAGTCCTTAATAAGAGGCTTGCTGCTTTATATTATAAATTGTCTCCCTGGGTTAAAAGAAAAAGAACTTTCTATCTACTATTTTTTTGAATTTATTTAAAGATATATTAGGTGTTATAACATATCTTTTTAACTTCAGTATATTATTTCCTGGTTTTACAGTTCCAGATTTTGTAGTAAAAGCCATTTTAAAGTTTAAGCTATTTAGTATATCTAATGTGTTTTTATTGTACTGTCCGTAAGGATAGGCAAAATAAGTGGTTTTCAATATTTCCTGTGTTTTTTTAAGATCATCATAGACCACATCTTCAGGTTTTCTAACTAAAAAGCTTTTATTATTAGCATCCAGCTTATGTAAGTTATTTGTGTGACTAGCATATTCAAACACGTCTTGTGCCTTTATCATTTCACTCCAAGATAAATATTGTAGGGTTTTTGGATCAAACTCAGTGGGTTCATTTGTAATTAATTCAGTAATCATAAAAATCGAAGCTTTAAAGCCGTATTCTTTTAAAATTGGATAAGCATATACATAATTACTTTTATATCCATCATCAAAAGTTATTACGACACTATTTTTTGGAAGTTCTATTTCGCCTTTTAAGAATTTTTCTAACTCATTAAGAGTAATAGTATTATATTTGTTATCGTGTAGGAACTTCATTTGTTCTTTGAATTTCTCCACAGACAAGATAGATTCGTTGTTAGGAAATGGGTTTTCCTCATTCTTTAAAATATGGTGATAACTTAAAATAGAAATGTTTTTAGCTATTTCTACTTTAGATGAATCTATTATTTCTTTGTTAGTGTGAAAAATATTTTTCCTTGTGAATCCTGAAAATAACATTAAAAGTAAAACCAAGAAAAAACCTAAATATATATAAGAATATTTTTTCATATAATAATCCTCTCATTCATATTAATTTTATTATATGCAGCATAAAGTATATTGTATCAGATCATAGTCAAATTTTGCAGAAATTTGCTTGTTTTAAGAAAAAATTAAGAAAAGAAGAGAGGATAAAGGTACCGGTTTGTTGATCTTATATGAAAAGTGTACCTGAAAATATAAACACCTTTACTTTCTAGTAAAATGTAGAGTTTTAAAATGATATTTTTACAATTCTACTTGGTCGCCCTGCACTGGACATCACCCGTTTACCCACAACCTTTGCATATCCCTTATTTTCTAGCTTTTTAAGTATTCTATTCATACTTCGTAATGTGACTCCAAAATGTTCAGCTAATTCTTTGGGGGTAAAGCAGTTTTTCTTATTTTGTTCTCTTATACAATGTAATTTAAAAATAGTATTTATACTTAATTTTGTTTCATTAGCTATATTATGAAAAGTCTCATCAATTAGAATTTCTTGTTGGTCATTTTTATTCTTTTCTGAAGTAATAGGACCAACATAATTTTTTCCATTATAGACAACAAAAGCCTTATGTCCTCCCTCTTTTTTAGCTCTTTGCATGCCTAGATTTGCGCCATATTTAGCTTCCCTTGCAGTAATGCCATATCCGATGCCTACACTAATAGTATTTAAAGTATTCTCAGATATTGTTTTCAAAAGATCAAGTTTTTGCAGGTCATTAGTTTCTCTTTCCAAGATCTTTTTAGTACAAAAAATGAGAAAACCTCTAATTCCAACTTCAACTACAGCTCCTTGGATCTTTTGAGCAAATAGATAAATATATTCTGAAACCTTCATTTTCTCAAACATGATTTTATATTCATTTTCGCTAATTAATGAGTATTCATTTGCTAAATCTATTTCAATTGACAATACGACAATTTGGCTGTTCTTATTAATGTTGGCTTCGTTTCTCAATTTAAAACGGTTTAAAGTCTGTTTTATAACATCAACTGTTGGATCTAAGGTAAAACAGGGAATGCCCTTGCTCTGAAGATAATCATAAACCATTGACAAACCAGTAATGCAACAAGAGACTTTATTCTCGTAAAAATTTTTTTCATGAAATGATTTTAAATAACTAAAAAAGTCATCGTCATATAAGCTTTGCTTAGCTACGAAAATATTTAATTGTTCTTTTTCGATACCAATTTCATCATATACCCTTAAAATCGTGTCTATATCAAAGGAATCAATGCTGATATTGAATATGTTTTTTTGATGTGTTAGTATGGCTTTCAAAAAGGTACTTAGAAGCTGACTATAATCTCTATGAATATAATCCCATGGTATTTTAGGAATCATTGCATTGATTAAGAGATTATAGAGAACAGGACCAGTAAAAATTATTCCGTCTAAATATTCTTCGTAGGATCTAATCATTTTACTAAATTCAGTAACATCAGGTATTTTATCTATCAAAACATTTACTATTTCTATATCTTTGAAATATATCTTTGCAGTTTCATTGATTTTTTTTATTCTTTTCTTACGACCTATGATTCCTAAATTTAATTTCATCAAGGACCTCCATTGGAATGGATTTTCTTAATATTATACAATAAAAATTCCAACAATTAAAGACAAATAAAAGACAATATACAGTCTATGTTTAGAAATGGTAGAATAATTGTAAAGATTCTTAAAAAATAAAATATTTTAAAAATAAAAAAGCTTTTCAAATTTTAGGACAACACCTCATGATTGTGAAAGCTGCGATTTAGCATTAGCAAAGGTGACATTATTGAAGACAAGGGAGGAGAAGTAGATGCGTTTAACAAATGAGTATTTAGGCTCAGCCAAAATAATAACTGATACTGAAGTTGTGGCTGGATCAGTTATATCAACAACATTGGAATATGTGGTTGGTAAATATGGAATGGATGATAGTGGAAATCTTCGTATCGCATGGAGAAGTGTTAGTGATTGGGAAGGACCACAGTTTGATGAGCCGAAGGGCTTTGGTTATACTACGGTTACAACAAACGGTAATGCTATCTTACACTATAAGAAAAGCGCTCATCAAAGACCATTCCATAATTGTTTAGAAATTAAAGTACTTGATGGAAATTTACATGAAGGAGATGTAATTAAGGTAGTATTTGGAGACCGTTCTAAAGGTAGTCCAGGAATACGTGTACAAACCTTTGTAGAGTCAGAACATGAGTACAAGGTTTTTGTGGATCCATTAAATGTTGGGCGTTACGAAGAGATTGAAGATTCACCTAAAATGAAGGTTGTAGCAGGGCCAATTAGTGAAGTTCAGGTGGTGCTACCATCTAGGGTAAAGAAAAATGAAGAGTTTGACATTGTGGTACGTGTTTTAGATGAATGGGGTAATCCTTGTACTGATTTTGAAGGTGAAATTGCTCTAAGACCATATCAGACTAAAGAAAACCTTTTCATTCCAAGTGTAGTAAAAATCAACAAAGGCCATGGTGGCTTTGTAAGAATACAAGGAAATAAAATTGATGTAGAAGGTACATTCCATATAGAGGCTGAATATGAACTACATAAGTTACAAGGTATTAGTAATGGTATCATTTGTGGAGAGCATGATGATTATAAATTATACTGGGGAGATGCCCATGGTCAAACATCCTTAACTATAGGTACTGGCTCATTAGACGAGTATTTTAGTTTTGGACGTGGACCTGCGGCAATTGATTTTACCGGTTGGCAAGGCAATGATTTTGAGATTTCTAAGTGGAAATGGGAAAAAGTAAAACAAAAAACGAAAGAATATTATGAGCCAGGTCGTTTTGTTACTTTCTTAGGCTATGAATGGTCTGGAAATTTCCCAGGTGGTGGAGATCATAACGTTTACTTCATGGGTGATGATGAGGAGTTTTATCCACACTGTAATTGGATTAGCTATATAGATGGTGAACAAAATGACAATAATAGATATCCTATTTCTGAGCTATGGAAAGAGTTTAGAGGGCGTAAGGATGTAATGGTTATACCCCACATAGGTGGGAGACCTGGTAATTTAGATTATCATGATCCAGAATTTACACCGGTTATAGAAATTCATTCTCACCATGGAACCTTCGAGTGGTTTGCAAGGGACGCTATGAAGCGAGGCTTAAAGGTTGGTTTCATTGCCACAAGTGATGACCATACATGTAGACCAGGATTGTCATATCCATTACAAAATGTTAAACAGACGGTATCTGCATTTGATGTGGCAAATGGATTTACTGCAGTATATGCAAAGGAATTAACAAGGGAAGGAATTTGGGAAGCTATAAAAAGTAGAAGAGTTTATGCAACTACATTTGCAAGAATAGCCCTTGACGTTAAAATCGATGGACATTATATGGGTGAAGAGATATCTATGGAAAAAGAACCTGTAATTAATGTAAATGTTGTAGGTACAGCACCAATAGAATCTGTTGAGATTATTAATGGTATTGAAACAATATATAAAGCGAACTATAAAAATGAAGAAGATATTCCTACAAATATCAGAAAAATAAAGGTTATGTGGGAAGGTGTTATGACCACTGGAAGACGTAAATCGACAAATTGGGATGGTATGTTAAGCATTAGTAAAGGAAAGATTTGCAGTGTTAAAGAGATTGCCTTTGATAGAATTGAACAGGGACTTATAAACGTTACTAATCAATGGATTGATTGGCATTCTACAACTTCTGGTGATATAGATGGATTATACTTAGAAGTAGAAGCTCCCGATGATGCGGTTATTTCATTCAACTCTAAACCGGTTTCATTTAATGTTAAAATATCAGAATTAACAGAAGAACCATTGAAATTTGAAGGTGGTGGAGTTAATCTAAATGCTACTATAGGACTTACTACAGAAAGACCAGTGGTTGAATCTAAAGAATATGAAGCTTATAAGGTTAATTTTAGCTACAGAGATTCCAAAATTAAAGATGGATTAAATCCATACTGGGTTAAGGTAGTTCAATCAGATGGACATATGGCGTGGTCTTCACCAATATTCGTGAATAAAAAATAAAAATTTTAGGAGGGGAAAAAATGAAAAGAAAATTTTTATTACTTTATGTTTTATTAGTTTTAACATTAGTAAGTACAACTGTTTTAAGTGGATGTGGAGGCTCAACTAATTCAGCTCCAAACGTTAATGACAAATCTGATGGTAACAATGATAGTGTTACAGAAGTAAAAGATTCTATTATTATTGGAATTGACCAAGAACCATCATCATTAGATGCACAATTTAGTAATGAATTATCTGGAAGATATATATTCTTTAATATTTATGATAATTTAGTAACAAGAGATGAATCTGGCAAGTATCATCCAAGTCTTGCAGAAAAATGGGATGTGTCAGAAGATGAAAAAGAATATACTTTCTATTTAAGAAAAGGTATTAAATTTCATAATGGTGAAGAGTTAAAAGCTTCAGATGTTAAGTTTTCTTTAGATAGAGGAATGACTTCTTCATATGTTTCATTTTTATATGGAGCTTTCGATAAAGTAGATGTAATAGATGATTATAAAGTAAAAGTGACTTTAAAATACTCGTCACCAACATTTTTACAAGTATTATCTCTTCCTCAAGCAGGTATTTTAAGCGAAGCGGCATACAATGAGTATGGAGATGATTATACAAGAAATCCTGTAGGAACAGGGGCATATAAATTTGAAGAATGGGTTCCTGGTGATAAAATTAGTTTGATTGCTAATGATGATTATTTTAATGGAGCACCAAGCATTAAAGAATGTACATTTAGAATTATTACGGACAGAGGAACAGGAATGGTTGCATTAGAGAAAGGCGAAGTAGATGTATATTATGGAATTTCATCAGTAGACAAACAAAATGCAATAGATAATCCAGATATTACATATGATGAATGTCAAGCTATTTCATATGAACATGTAGTTATAAACTGTGAAGATGAAATTTTTAGTAATCCTTTAGTAAGACAAGCAGTAGCTTATGCTTTAGATAAAGAATCTATTCTAATTGCAGGTCGTGATGGTTTAGGATATATAGCAGATATTCAAGCCCCTGATTATATGTTTGGATATACTGATAAAGTAAAATCTTATCCATATGATCCTGAAAAAGCAAAGGAGCTTTTAGCACAGGCAGGATATCCAGATGGATTTGATTGTAATATATCAGTAAATTCAGGATATAGGGAAAAAGAAGCACAAGTTATTCAAGCGGGTTTAGCTGAAGTGGGAATAAATGTAACTATAGATGTATATGAGTGGGGAGCTTTATTAGATTCATTATCTAATGGTGGTTATCAAATATCATTAGTTGCAAAGAGTCTACATATTAATGATCCTGGCTTGGTTACATTTAATAGTTTTCATAGTAGTCAAATTGGTGGAGCAGGAAACTTTTATAGGTATAAAAATGAAGAATTAGATGGATTGCTAGAAAATTCTAAAACTGAAACAAATGAAGATACTAGAAAACAAATTTTTGAGCAAATTTACCAAAAGCTTCATGAAGACGTTCCAAACATTCCGCTCTACTGGAGAGTTATAAATGTGGCGTATAATAAAAATTTAAAAGGCTTAAAAAGTAATCCTGAACAACAATACTTATGTAAAAATTTCAGCTGGTAAAATAATACATGAATAGGCTAGCTTAAGCTAGCCTCCTTTTTGAAAGGATGGTAAACATGTACAAATATATATTTAAGAGATTATTAATGATAATACCTGTAATACTTGGTATAACTTTTATTGTCTTTTCTATAATGTCTTTTTCACCAGGGGATCCTGCAAAAATAATATTAGGAGATGGAGCAACTGAGGAAGCGGTACAACAATTACGTGATGAATTAGGATTGGATGATCCATTTTTTGTAAGATATTTTAATTATGTAAAAAATGCTCTAAAAGGAGACTTTGGAAAATCATATAGAACTAATATCCCTGTATACGAAGAAATATTTAATAGATTTCCAGTAACATTGAGAATATCTTTTTTCTCAATATGTATAGCTGCAATAGTTGGGATACCTATAGGAATAATAGCTGCAGTAAAAAGATATTCAATTTTAGATGTATCTAGTATGATTTTTACATTATTATTAAATTCAATGCCTGCATTTTGGTTAGGTCTGTTGTTAATTCTTTTCTTTTCACTTAAATTAGATTTATTACCTGCAACAGGGGTTACTTCCTGGGTATCTTACATACTACCTTCGATAGCTCTTTCTGGAAGAACAACAGCAGTAATTGCAAGGATGACTAGATCTTCAATGTTAGAAGTAATAAGAAAAGATTATATTAGAACAGCAAGATCAAAAGGAGCATCAGAGAAAAGGATAATTTGGAAACATTCATTAAGGAATGCAATGATACCTGTAGTTACACTAGTAGGAATAAATTTTGGAATTTTATTAGGTTCAACTATATTAATAGAATCGGTTTTTGCAATGCCTGGAGTAGGATCACTTTTAATTACTGCTATAAGGACCAAAGATACTCCAATAGTTTTAGCTGATATAATTTTATTAGCTTCATGCTTTAGTTTAATAAATTTAACAGTTGATATCATATACGGTTTTATAGATCCAAGAATAAAATCTCAATATAATTAATATAGGAGGTTATAATGAAAAGCAAAAAAAACAGATCTCAATCAAAACAAATTTGGATGAGATTAAAAAAGAATAAATTAGCAATAATTGGTTTAGGTATTTTAATAATCATTTTATTATTTGCTATATTTGCAGATTTTATAGCAGACTATGAAACTGAAGTAATAAAGCAAAACATGAAAAATAGATTACAAGCTCCTAGTAAGGAAAATTGGTTAGGGACCGATTCTTACGGAAGAGATATTTTTGCTAGAATAGTTCATGGAAGTAGATATTCTTTAACTATTGGTATTTCAACAATAGTTATTTCATTATTTGTTGGAGGATTTTTCGGATCAATAGCTGGATATTATGGTGGTAGAATAGATAATATTATAATGAGAGTAATGGATATGTTTTTAGCAATACCTTCAATAATACTTGCAATTGCAATAGTTGCATCCCTTGGTACAGGTGTAAGAAATTTAATAATTGCACTTAGTATATCAAATGTACCTCAATTTGCAAGACTTATTAGATCGTCAATACTTACAGTAAAAGAATCGGAATTTATTGAAGCTGCCCATGCGGTAGGTACAAATACATCAGAAATAATAATTAAGCATATTTTACCAAATTCTATTGGACCAATAATCGTACAAGCCACCTTTGGAGTAGCAACTTCAATTTTAGCTGCAGCATCCCTAAGTTTCCTAGGTATTGGTATAAGACCTCCAGCACCTGAATGGGGTGCAATATTATCAGAAGGAAAAGAATATATTCGATATACACCATATCTAGTTTTATTTCCAGGAATAGCAATTGCAATAACAGTACTTTCATTAAATTTATTGGGAGATGGATTAAGAGATGCACTTGATCCAAGTCTTAAAAATTAATTAGATATTAAGAGTTTAGAAGATATGTATATCTAATTATTTTATATCAAAAATTTTAATACTATAATACTTGCAGACTAGCTGCATAAAGGGGCGAAGCGACCATGAGCGACAAGCTTTTAAGTATAAAAGATTTATACGTAATATATGAAACAGATGAAGAAACAGTAAAAGCAGTCAATGGAATAAGCCTAGAAATAAACAAAGGGGAAACACTGGGAATTGTAGGAGAAACAGGAGCAGGAAAAACAACAACAGCTCTAAGTATAATGAGACTATTACCAAAAGATATAGGGAAAATAATAGATGGTCGAATAAAGTTTGATGAAGTGGATATAACCACAGTTACAGAAGCAGATATGAGGCAAATAAGAGGGGAAAGAATATCTATGATATTCCAAGATCCTATGACAAGTCTAAATCCAGTATTAACAATAGGAGAACAAATAGGGGAAGTAATAGAATTGCATAAAAACTTAAACAAAGAAAATATGCAAAAAAAAGTAGAAGAAATGCTAGAGCTGGTAGGAATACCAGCACAAAGAAAAAACGAATATCCACATCAATTCTCAGGAGGAATGAAACAAAGAGTTGTCATAGCCATGGCTCTAGCATGTGATCCAGAACTACTAATAGCAGATGAACCAACAACAGCACTAGATGTAACCATACAAGCACAAGTACTAGACATGATGGATGAATTAAAACAAAAGCTAAATACATCAATGATACTAATAACACATGATTTAGGAGTAGTATCACAAACATGCGATAAAGTAGCAATAATGTATGCAGGTGAAATAATAGAATCAGGAACAGCAGAAGACATATATGAAGGTGAAAATCATCATCCATATACAATCGGGTTATTTGACTCAATACCAAGCCTAACAAAAGAAACCGCTAGGTTAAGTCCAATAGAAGGACTAATGCCAGATCCAACTGATTTACCAACAGGGTGCAAATTTCATCCCAGATGTCCAAAATGCATGGAAAAATGTAAAACAGAAAAACCAAAAGATATAGTAAATGGAACACATATTATTAAATGCCATCTATACAATAGCCAAAACTGTTGTGGGTAAAGGCTAAGGGAGAAAAATTAAGAAAAAGGAATAAACTAAAATGAGGTGAAATAATGGCACAAGCTTTGATACAAACAAAGGATTTAAAAAAATATTTTAAAACACCTTATGGGAATTTGCATGCAGTAGATGGAGTAAATATAAGTATAAAAAGAGGGCAAACCTTGGGAGTAGTAGGAGAATCAGGATGTGGGAAATCCACATTAGGACGAACAGTACTAAGATTAATAGAAGCTACAGATGGAGAAATATTATTTGAAGGCAAAAAAATATTAGATTATAACAAGAAAGAAATGAAAAAAATGAGGAAAGAGATGCAAATTATCTTCCAAGATCCTTATGCATCTTTAAATCCAAGAATGACAGTTAGTGAATTAATAGCAGCACCTATAAAAGTAAATAAAACATTAACAAATAAAATGGAAATAGAAAAGAAAGTACATCAACTAATGGAAACAGTAGGACTAGCACAAAGACTTGTAAACGCATACCCCCATGAACTAGATGGAGGAAGAAGACAACGGATAGGAATAGCAAGAGCTTTAGCACTAGAACCAAAATTTATAGTATGTGATGAGCCAGTAAGTGCATTAGATGTAAGTATACAAGCACAAATATTAAACCTAATGATGGATCTTCAAGATGAGATGGGATTAACATATATGTTCATAACCCATGACTTATCAGTTGTAAAACATATAAGTGATGAAATAGCCGTAATGTACTTAGGACAATGTGTAGAAAAAGCACCAAGTAATGAATTATTCAAAAACCCACTACATCCATATACAAAGGCATTATTAAGCGCAATACCAGTACCTGATATAAGATACAAAGGAAAGAAAAGAGAAGTAATAAAAGGAGAAGTAACATCGCCAATAAATCCAAAACCAGGATGCAGATTTGCATCTAGATGTCCATTAGCTAAAAAGGAATGCACTGGAGTAGATTTACAGTTAAAAGAAGTAGATAAAGATCATTTTGTATCATGTATACTATTTTAAAATAATAAATGGGGATAAAATATAAATAATGAGGGGCAGAGTGGTAGATATGAAAAGAAAAATAATACCAGAAGATATATATAAATTAGCATATATTTCAGATCCTCAAATCTCACCGGATGGATTAAAAGTAGCATTCGTAAAAACAGTAATAGATGAAGAAAATAATAATTATAAATCTAATATTTGGATTAAAGGGGAAGACAAAGAGCATTACAAATTAACTAACGGAATCAGTACAAATAATATGCCTAGATGGTCTCCAAATGGAGAATTTATATCATTCATTTCTGACAGGAATGGTAATAAGCAGCTTTATTTAATTCATACAAATGGAGGAGAAGCTGAACAGATAACTTTTATGAAAGAAGATATTTCTTTTCCTGTTTGGTCACCAGATGGTAGTAAGATAGCATTTATTTCAAAAATAAAGATAAATAATAAGGAAAAATTAGAACCAGTAGAAATAAAAAAATTGAAATTAAAATCAGATTCAGTGAAAGGCTTTATTGATACAAATTATAAAAATCATATTTACGTTATTGATATTATTAGTAAAGTCGTAACTAAAATAACACCCGATGATTTTTATTTATTTGAGCCTGAATGGCATCAAATATTTAATCCAAGTTGGTCTAATGATGGAAAATATTTATCATTCACATCACAAATACAGGATGAATATGATAGAGATAAAAATCCATGGAAAGCAGATATTTTTGTGGTAAGTAGTGAAGGTGGAATTCCTAAAGCAATAAAAAAAGATATAGGTCCTGCTTTAAAACCTATATGGACAATAGATGATAAATCAATAATATATATTGGACATTTAAATAAGTATTTTAGAGTTACTTCACTTAAATTATGTAAAGTGGCATTAGAAGATGGAAAAGCTGAGATTTTAAGCGATGAATTTGATAGGACCCTAGAAGATTTTACAGTTCATGATAGTGGAATGGGATATTCCGATTCTTATCCAAAATTATCAATGGATGGCAATAAAGTATATTTTTTAGCAAGTGATTTTGGAAAAGTAAATTTATTTAGTCTATCTTTAAAAACAAAAGAAGTAAAAAGAGTAATTGGTGGGAAAAGACGAATTTTTGGATTTACATTAAATAAGGAAAAAAATAAAATAGCTTTTAGCTTTTCAACAGTAGATAACCCTGGAGACATAGCAATATTTGACTTAAATACAGAAAAAGAAATAAGATTAACTGATGTTAACAAAGATTTTTTAAACAGTGTAAACATATCTATACCTGAAGAAATATCTTATGTGTCAAAGGATGATATGAGACAATATGGATGGATTATGAAACCTATAGGATTTCAAGAAGGGAAAAAATATCCTTGTGTTTTAGAAATTCATGGTGGACCATATACTCAATATGGATGGACTTTTTTCTTTGAATTTCAGCTTTTAGCAGCTCAAGGATACGTTGTAATTTACTGTAATCCAAGAGGGAGTAGAGGATATGGACAAAAACTATCCTATGCAGAGATTAATAATTATGGTGGATTAGATTATGACGATATAATGAAATTTACAGATAGAGCATTAGAATGTGGATATATAGACCCTGAAAGATTAGCGGTAACTGGAGGTAGTTATGGTGGCTATATGACAAATTGGATAATATCTCACACTAACCGATTTAAAGTGGCAGTTACACAAAGATGCATTTCAAATTGGATGACTATGTATGCAATGTCAGATACAGGATACTTCATGGTTAAAGAAATGTTATTAGGAAAAGAATTAGAAGATTTAATTGAATTATGGAAAATATCTCCTTTAGCATATGTAAAAGATATAAATACCCCTTTATTAATATTACATTCTGAAAAAGATATGAGATGTCCTATAGAGCAAAGTGAACAATTATATATTTCACTAAAATCTTTAGATAAAGAGGTTGAAATGGTAAGATTTCCAGAATCTAATCATGGATTATCTAGAAACGGCATACCTTCTTTAAGATTAGCTAGACTTAAATATATTGTAGATTATATTAATAAATATATTGTAAAAAAATAGGAAAAATAGGTGCCGGGGACCACCCGATGCTTCTTATAGAGTATAGAAAATGTTAGAAATATATTAGCAGAAAGGGTAATCTATGTGAAGAAATCAAAAAATAATGAAAAAGTTATAAAGAGGAAGATGGAAGAGCTAAGATTGGCCCTGAACAAAATATATGTTGAACGTGGAAATGATGAGGAAGTAGTAAAAATAAGTCAGGAACTTGACGATTATATAGTAAGCGAACAAAAGAAGAAAAAAAAGTAAGATAGAATAGTATACAAAATTAATTTATAAGAAAAATTATAGAAAACTAGTAGCTTAAGAAGTTGTTTTACAGTTATTAGTTAGATGTGTTGAAAAGACCACTACACTTATTAACAATAAGGTATAGTGGTCTTTTTTATGGCTATTATACTAAAGTAGGAAGTACGTTTGCTAGTCTAATGTTATATAAGATACCTAGGTCGTCAAAGTCTAGGCATGATAATCAACCGTTTAGATCTAAAAGCTGGAGAGGAAATAAAGAAGATTTAATAGATGAAGTAAAAAAGTATGTTAGGCAGAGAGATGAAAGAATGCGCATAGGTAGAGTAGACATTATAAGCAATAGTCTATATATTATAATTGTAAGTATAATTATATACTTTGCATTTACAAAAATACCTTCGACAAAAGCTTCTGAATATATTGGCTGGTTAACATTGGCAGCAGCTCTAGCTTTACCAATTTTAAAAATGGTATTTAATTTAATTGAGAGGAGAATAGAAATGAAATTGTATGTTGAAATTATTGATAACGATGCTAAGTTACCGTTCTATGCACACGAAGGTGATGCAGGAATGGACTTGTATTCTGTTGATGAAACAGTTATTTTACCAGGGGACAGAACTTTAATACACACAGGGATTAAAATTCAATTACCTCCAAATACTGAGGCTCAAATACGTCCAAGAAGTGGACTAGCATTAAAAAATGGAATTACTGTACTAAATACTCCTGGAACAATAGATGAAGGATATAGGGGTGAGATAGGAATTATTGTTATTAATCATGGAACAGAAGAGTTCAAAGTTACAAAAGGTATGAAAATTGCACAGATGGTAATAAAGCCAGTTCTTAGAGTAGAAATTAAACAAGTAGATGAATTAACTGATTCAGAGCGTGGCGAAGGTGGATTTGGTTCAACAGGGGTTTAATCATGTTTGAATTGTAAAACAAAATATCAAATTAGTTCAAAAAGGGATTAGCATAGTTTATAAGCTGTGTTAGTCCCTTTTATTATTGGAGGGAAGGTCTATGTACGATAAATGGAGTAGTTACTATGAATACATAGACGAAGAGAAAGTAACAGAGCAGGACAATAAAGCTGTCCCCTTGTCCTTTGTCCTTGTATAAAAGTATTTATAAATTATTATTGACAAGAAAAGAGTAGTGATTTATAATTTATTTAACGATCGTTAGATAAAGGTGTGAGTTTATGGATAAGGTAATAATGAAAGATATTATTAAAATCAAAGCTATAGAATTATTTAGCGAAAAAGGATTTTATGGTACATCAATTAGGGATATATCAAAAGCTGCAGGATGTTCTATACCAATGATTTATTATTATTATAATAACAAAAATGAACTTTTTGAAGAAGTTGTATACAATGAGTTTGTACTTCTTATTGACAGGCTGAATAGCCAAATACAAAGGGGTTTACCTATAGAAGAAATTTATTTTTTAGCTATAAAACAAAGAAAGGGACTTAATGACTATGACAAAGCAGTATATAAGTTAGCTATGAAGGTTTGGCTTAGATTTGAAGGAAGTACTGAAATACGAGATAAATTTATTATTTGGAGAGAAGGAAGGTATGAAAGAAATAAACGTATACTCTCTAAGGTATGTAGTGATATTAATAAATTAGAAATTTTAACAAGTGTAATGATTGGTATTTTCGAAAATATTACTGAAAGAATAATTTTACTCGATGAAGATATTTCTAATGAAAAAATAATAGAAGAAGTTAAATTTATTATAGATTGTGTAAAAAAACATTAATTTTTTTAATAAAATTATAACGAACGTTAAATAAAAAAGGGGGTCGAAAAATGGATTATAAAAAGTTAACTTCACCTTGTGGTATTGATTGCTTTAATTGTGAAGCATATGAAAAGAATATTACTGAAGAAATGCAAGCTTACTTGGCCAAAGTTCTTAAAAAAAGTAAAGAAGATGTGATGTGTAAAGGGTGCAGGATACAAGGCAGATGTGTTTTATACCCTTTTCCTTGTGAAATTTTAGAATGTGCTAAAACTAAAGTAGTAGAGTTTTGCTTTGAATGTTGTGAGTTTCCATGCGAAAAATTAAATCCTTGTGTCGATAAGGCAGAAAAATATCCACATAATTTAAAGGTATATAATTTATGTAAGATTTCAAGAATTGGAGTAGATAAATGGGCTGAGGAAGCTAAACAGATAAGAGAAACATATTATAAAGGCAAATTTACAATAGGAAGAGGATCATGTCAAGGACCAAAAAGAATAAATAATAAGTTAAATGAAAGGGGATGATGATAAGATTTTAATATCGATTTAGTAAGAGCTTAGGGGGGCTAAACCCTAAAATTCGGACTAGAATTTCATATTATGCAACTGAAAGTTGGTTCCTATATTCTACGGGAGCCATTTTTAGTTTACTTTTAATTTTTCTATTAGTGTAGTAATAAATATATTAGAAAGAATAATTTTTAACAATATATATGACATTGGTTACGGTTCCAACTGTCATAAAAAATAACAAAACCGCTACATATTAATAAATTATAAGATGATAGCGGTTTTGTTGTATTGTTGACTTAATAGAAGGATAAAAAGCTTAAGCAGCTTTATAATATTTACACGTTAAACCTAAACAAAATAACATCTCCATCTTGAACCACATAATCCTTACCCTCAAGACGAACCAGACCCTTTTCCTTGGCTGCTGCCATGCTTCCATGATCTTTTAAATCTTCAAAGGCAATGGTTTCAGCACGGATAAAGCCCCTTTCAATATCAGAGTGGATTTTACCTGCTGCCTGGGGTGCCTTTGTTCCTCTTTTTATGGTCCATGCCCTTACTTCTTCAGGGCCAGCAGTTAAGAAGCTGATTAAGTCAAGAAGGTGATAGCTTGATTTTATAAGCTTGTCCAGTCCCGACTCTTTAAGTCCTAATTCTTCTAAGAAAGCATCCCTTTCTTCATCCTCAAGCTCGGCAATTTCCTGTTCTATTTTTGCGCTAATTACAACAACCTCAGCATTTTCAGTTTTTGCAAATGCCCTTACCTCTTTAACATATTTATTCTCCATATTGTTTTCCACCAAATCATCTTCTGATACATTGGCACAATAGATTATAGGTTTTGCGGATAATAGCTGAAGGGTTTTTACAAAATTCCATTCATCCTCAGTTAAATCCATGGCCCTTACGCTTATTCCTTCTTCTAAAGTGGTTTTGATTTTTTCAAGTATTTCAAGCTCTCCCTGAAGCTTTTTATTGCCCTTTAAAGCCTTTCTAGTCTTGGTGATTCTTCTTTCAATAATCTCTTCGTCAGAAAAGATCAACTCAAGGTTTATGGTTTCTATATCCTTCAGCGGTCCAATTTCGCCATCAACATGGACTACATTTTCATCTTCGAAGCATCTGACAACGTGAATTATTGAGGCTACCTCTCTTATATGGCTGAGAAACTGGTTTCCCAATCCTTCTCCCTTAGAAGCACCCTTTACAAGTCCTGCAATATCATAAAACTCAATAGCCGTTTGCACTGTTTTTTTTGAATTATACATTTCATGCAATACATTTAATCTTTCATCGGGAACAGAAACAACTCCCACATTTGGTTCAATTGTACAGAATGGATAATTTGCAGATTCTGCCCCTGCCTTGGTTATTGCATTAAATAAAGTGCTTTTACCGACATTAGGCAATCCTACTATTCCTAATTTCATAATAATTCTTCCTTTCAACGATAATTTTGTATAAATATACCAAATTTTAAATTCTATTTATATTCACTTTATTAAAATCTAAGCATACAAAATAAATTATAAAGCATATATATTATGAAAGCAATATATTGATAAGGTTAATGTAAATATTTATTAAACCTTAAGGTTCTTTATTTTTAGTTATAAGTAGAAATTTAGATTATTAAGCAAATTGCATATTTACCTTCTTGAAAAGCCCCCTACTACATATAGTTTTAAAATCTCCAAAGCTATACCATCGAAATATATTTAATTCTAAATAATTAAATTAAGGATAATATTCGCATATGCAATCCATCCAAATTAAAGCTATGAACTTTCCTTTATTTACATAAATGACATATTTTCTCAATATCTAAATAGATTTATATTAAGTTAATACCATTTTACAATAAATTTAAATATGCTTTATATTTGAAATTCAAGGGGATGATACCAATTAGTAATAATATAATGATTCTCATAAAATCAATATTATTAGGGTTATTGTTAATAGGTTTTCTTATTTTTAAAGGTAATATTGAAAGATTAATAATAGTGGCATTAATATTAATTATAATAAATATATTTAAAAGTGCCAAGTTTAAAGCCAACTGTATTTTAGTAGTTTTATCGGGCATTATCATAGGTTATATTTTGGGGAATTTTTTGCTTTTTTATTCTATATTAAGTTCAGATAATGGGTATAAATATTCAAGGCGAGATAATATAGAAGAGGGTAAAGATAATAAATTGTCAAAACCTGCTGTAATAATATTTTCAAATGGTGAACCCTATTTATATGATTCTTCAATTGTTTTAAAAAATATATACAATGGAAAATCATTTATAAAAAAGGCTAAGGCCCCTATTGAGGCTTTTAAATATAAAATGGCATATGAAAATATGGGAAGTAGTAAATATAGTGATTTATGTAATAGAATAAAAGATAATTTGGCTATTCGTTTAGGTGTTGATTATGATTTGTATTCAGCCTATTTTAATGTATACCCATTTCTATATGATGAAATTGTAAAATTAAGCAAAAGATATGAGAAAATTATACTTGTCCCTTTAATACTTGGAGAATCTGAGGAATATCAAATATTGAAAAAGCAGATAGAAGAAGATTTTATTAATATTAATACCGATATAAGATTTTCTCCATTTCTTTGGGAAAGCAAAAAATTACCTAAGCAAATTTTGGAGAAATCAATTAAAGCTATTGGAAATGATCTTAGAGAAGCTTCAGGTATAATACTAATAATTTCAGATCGGGAAAGTATTTATGATCAAACTATATTTAGTAATAGGTTGATTGCCATAATGGAGCAGGCTAATTTTGAAAAAGAAAAAATAATATGTTTAAAGCATAATGATGATGAAAATCTCCTTTTAAAATCAATACACAATTTAAAAACAAAAGGGGCAAGTAATATTCTAATAATAAGTATTTCTACCTTACTGGAAAATGTAAAGGATCAGTATAATATAGGTGAGTGGGTAAAAAGTGCAGCGAAAAAAGAGTTTATAGATATTAAGTATATTAATGGATGGGGAATCGGAGAAAATCTATTAAACGAATTGGAGTATAAAATAAGAATAACTAATTTAAAGAATTAAATTCTTGTTGGATTGAAGGTTCTTTTTATTATATTTCGATATTTATATATCGAGAGTTTTAATATTTCTATGAATACTGGAATAGAAAAGCAAAATATAGTAAAATAAAAACAATGCTAAACTTTGGTAATTTTATGTATTTTATATTATCTTTTATAGCATAATAGATTTATAGGGATTGTAAATAAAGATTTTGTTCTATAAAGCAAACAGATAATAAATTGAATAAAAGAGGGAGGTAACGAATTGCTACAAATACTAGATCAAATAGAAATGAATGATTCAGTTAAATTACATGTAATAAAAGCAAATAAATTTAAAACAAATTTAATAGGAATCTATATTAGACGACCACTGATAAAGGAGGAAGCAACAAAGAATTCATTGCTGTCAATGCTTTTAAACAAGGGAACAAAGGAGTATCCATCCTTTATTCAGCTAAATAGGAAGCTTGAAGATTTATATGGTTCAATTTTAGTTAGCAGTGTAACTAAAAAAGGAGAAAAACATATTATAAACCTTAAAATGCAGATGCCAAATGGCAAGTACATAAATGACAAAAATATTTTAAAAGAAGGATTAAAAATACTTAATGATATAATTAACAATTCACTAGTGGAAAACAATGCTTTTAAAAAAGAGAGCTTTAATCAAGAAAAAGAAAATCTTAGGGAGAAAATTAAGGGAAGAATAAATGATAAAATGAGGTTTGCAGTTGACCGATGTGTTGAAGAAATGTGTAATGAAGAAAATTATAGTATTTATGAATATGGTAATATTGATGATTTGGAGAGAATAGATGAGAAGACCTTATATGAATATTTTCAAAATATCATTTCAACTTCTCCAATAGATATTTTTATAGTAGGGGATGTTGAAGAGGATAAAGTAAAGGAGATGTTCAGTGAAACTGTAAAGATTAAAAGAGAAGATATAATAGATATTCCAAGGGAAGATATAACTAAGGAAATAACTGCAGTAAAGGAAGTAGAAGATAGGTTTAATATTAATCAGGGGAAATTGACATTGGGATATAGGACAAACATTCCATATGAAAGCAATTTATATGAGAGCTCAATATTGTTTTCCAATATTTTAGGTGGAGGACCTAATTCCAAGCTGTTTAAAAATGTTAGAGAAAAGGAAAGTCTTTGTTACTATATTTTTTCCAGGATAGACAAGTTTAAATCTATAATGCTTGTAAGCAGTGGAGTAGAATTTGAAAACTTTGAAAAAACAAAGGAATTAATTAAAAAAGAAGTGAAGTCATTGACAGAAGGTAATTTTACAGAAGAAGATATTGAAATTGCAAAGAAATCGGTTATTACTTCAATAAGATCGCTAACAGATGCTCCAAATATGCTTATGGATTTTTTGTATTCTCAAATTTTAAGTAATTCCCTTGATACTATAGAAAATATAATTAATAAAATCAGGGCTGTAAATAGGGAATCCATAATAGAAGCAGGAAAGAAATTTGAGCTTGATACAATATACTTCCTTAATAAAGAAGGGGAGGCGAAATAATGGTAAAAAGAGAAATATATAGTGATATACTAAGGGAAAAAATTGTTTATAGGAAATTAGAAAATGGATTAGAGATTTTTGTATTACCCAAAAAGGATTATACAAAAAAGTTTGCAATATTTGGAACCCACTATGGATCAATAGATAATAAGTTTATTATTCCAGGGGAAAATAAGGCTATAGAAGTTCCCGAAGGAATAGCCCACTTTTTGGAGCATAAGCTTTTTGAAAGTGAAGAGGGTGGAGTTTTCAACAGATTTTCTAAATTGGGATCAGATGTAAATGCGTATACAAACTTTAATTCTACCTGTTATTTATTTTCTTGTACTGACAAATTCTTGGAAAACCTCAGTATACTTATTGATTTTGTTCAATCGCCATATCTTACACATGAAAATGTTGAGAAGGAAAAGGGGATAATAGAACAGGAAATAAGAATGTATGAGGACAATCCAAACTGGAAGGTGTTTTTTAATGGGTTGAAGGGTCTATATATAAATCATCCGGTTAAAATTGATATTGCAGGTACTGTAGATAGTATATATAGGATTAATAAGGAAGAGCTTCTGAAATGCTACAATACATTTTATGTTCCCAATAATATGGTGATATTTATAGTTGGAGATGTTGATGCAGATGAAGCTTGCAATACTATAGAAAAGAATTTAAAGGCTGGTTTTAAACCTCTTAATGGTGAAGTAAAGCGAATTTTGCCCGATGAGCCTGATAATGTTAAAGAAAGCAGAATTGAGGAAGACCTATCAGTATCTATGCCTTTGTTTAATATTGCTTTTAAAAATACCAATAATGATTTGAGCGGTAAGAATTTATTGAAGCAGGATATAGAAACTAAAGTAATATTAGATACTGTTTTTGGTAAAAGCTCTGAAATTTATAGAAGATTATATAATGATGGCTTGATAAATGAAAACTTTGAAACGGAATATACATTTGATACATCCTATGGACATTCAATTATTGGCGGTGAATCAAAGGACCCTAATAAGGTTTATGAAGCTATATGTGAAGAAATAGAAAGGCTTAAAAATGATGGTTTAGATGTAGAAAGCTTTGAAAGGGTTAAGAAAAAAGCAATTGGGCAACATATTAGTTCTTATAACTCAGTGGAGTTTATTGCAAATACATTTACCTCCTATTATTTTAAGGGTATAAATTTATTTGATTATATTGAAGTGCTTGAGGATCTAAACTTAGAAGGGGTTTCAAGAAGATTTAATGAACATTTTGATTTAAATAAAAGCGTTCTTTCCTTAGTAAAACCAAATAAATAAGAAGAAACAACTTGAAAATGCTAATAATATATGTGTATAATAAATTTAGTTGTCACCAAGTGACAACTAAATGCTTTTTCATGTAAAATCAAGTGAAAAGTTAGATTAAGAATATTATTTTTAATGCCTATTAGGTAAATCTTAAAACTTGGAATATGGAACTTGTAACGGCAAATGTGTTGCTATACATATTTGTATACAGCGGAGGTGAATAAATTGGATCCTATAGCATTTGAAGTTTTTGGGATTGCAGTACGTTGGTATGGTATATTAATTTCATTAGGTATGATAATAGGTACCATTTTAGCAATAAGAGAGTCAAAGAGACTGGGATGGGATGAAAATCTTATAATTGATTTTATAATAGTTATGATTCCTGCAGCTATTGTCGGTGCAAGACTTTATTATGTAATTTTTAACTGGAGCTATTATAGTGGAGATATTTTCAAAATAATAAATATAAGAGAAGGAGGCCTTGCTATACATGGTGGAGTAATAGGTGGGGTTATAGCTGGAATAATATATACAAAAGCAAAGAAAATAGACTTTTTTAGCTTAGCTGATATTATTGCTCCAAGTTTAATTCTAGGCCAGGCCATTGGCAGATGGGGAAACTTCGTTAATCAGGAGGCCCATGGAGGACCGACAAATTTACCATGGGGAATCATGGTGAATGGAGTAAAGGTTCATCCAACATTCTTATATGAGTCACTGTGGAATGTATTAGTTTTCATATTCTTAATAAAATTTAGAAAGAAAAAGAAAAATAATGGAGAAGTATTTTACTTGTATTTGATTTTATACTCTATTGGTAGATTTTTTGTAGAAGGCTTAAGAACTGACAGCTTAATGCTTGGCCAATTTAGAGTTGCTCAGCTGTTAAGTCTTTCTTTAATAATAATTTTTTCTTACTTACTATTTAGAAAACGTAAAAAAAGTTATTAAAATTTAATATAAATGAAACATAAATGAAATATTTATTTAAGGAAAAGTTAATTGACATAATATGGAATATAATGTATCATATTATTTACACAAATGTGTCGCTTCAAAACAAAAAAATATATATGAGGTGAAATTATGTCATATAACGGTGTATCAATAGAGGATATTCATTGTTTGCAGAAAAAATTGGATAATGAAGTCATAAGTTGTAGTAATGTTTCAGATGTTTTTGCTATCAGTGAGGAAATAGATGACTTATTAAAAGCAGATGATTAATACAAAGATTAAGATTTTTACTTAAATTTTCTATGCTATTTGTTTTATAATATAGTTTTTTAGGGAAAGTGTACTTTAATTAGGTACACTTTTTTTTTATCTGTTTTTCGAGAAATTTATCAAACAAAAACGAGGCCTGTAGAACTATGGAACATTTACAATTAGTTCAAAAATACTAGAAAAAAAATAAAAAAATAAGAAGGAAAAAGCTCTTTGGTATAGAAATAAACTATTAGTGGTTAGAAGTGGGTAAGGGTGGACTAAATTCCCTTAAAGTGGAGTGAAAATTATGTTTATTGGGGAATACTTATATACATTAGATAAAAAGGGAAGAATAAATATTCCATCAAAATTCAGGGAAGACCTTGGAGAAAGGTTCTTTATAACGAAGGGACTTGATAATTGTCTTTTTGTTTTTCCCGAAAGTGAATGGAGAAATTTTGAAAACAAATTAAAGGGATTACCTTTAACTAATAAAAGTGCTAGAGCATTTGTAAGACTATTTTTCTCTGGAGCCACTGAATGTAGTTTGGATAAACAGGGAAGGGTTACGATTCCCCAAAATGTAAGGGAGTTTGCAGAGCTTGAAAAGGAAGTAGCCATTATTGGTGTTTCTACAAGAATTGAGATATGGAGTAAAAATAACTGGGATAAATATAATGATACTGCAAATATTAGTTATGATGATATAGCTGAGCAAATGGCAGAATTAGGAATATAAAGGAAGGTATATTATGGATTTTAAACATGAAACAGTTTTACTTAATGAAGCAGTAAATAATTTAAATATTAATCCTAAGGGAATCTATGTTGACGGTACTTTGGGAGGAGGAGGCCACTCGGAATTAATATGTTCTAAGTTAGATGAAGATGGCCTATTGATTGGAATAGATCAAGATAAAGAGGCATTGGAATTTTCAAAAAAAAGACTTAGTAAGTTTTCAAATAAAATTGAATTTGTTAATGATAATTTTGCAAATATTAAAAACATATTAGGAAGATTAAATATAGATAAAATAAATGGTGTTGTATTGGACTTAGGTGTTTCTTCATATCAGCTGGATGAAGGTGAAAGAGGTTTTTCATATATGAAAGATGCAGAGCTTGATATGAGAATGGATAGAAGAAATGAACTTACTGCAAAACATGTGGTTAATAATTATTCTCAAGATGAGTTGTTCAAAATCATAAAGATATATGGCGAGGAAAGATGGGCCTTAAGAATAGCTAAATTAATAGTAAATCAAAGAAAGGAAAAGGAAATTGAAACTACAGGTGAATTAGTTGATATTATAAAAAAAGCAATACCCGCAAGTTCAAGAAGAACTGGTCCCCATCCGGCTAAAAGAACTTTTCAGGCCATAAGAATTGAAGTGAATAATGAACTGGGAATTCTTGAAAATACAGTTAATGACATAGCTGATGTTTTAGAGATTAAAGGAAGGATGAGTATAATAACCTTTCATTCCCTAGAGGACAGGATAATTAAAAATGCTTACAGAGAATTGGGCAAAGGATGTATATGTCCACCTGAGTTTCCAATATGTAAGTGTGATAAAAAGCCTAGCGTAAAAATAATAACAAGAAAACCAATTTATCCTTCTGATATTGAAATTAATAAAAACCCAAGGGCTAGAAGTGCAAAGCTTAGAGTAGCAGAAAAGATTTGATGTTCTAAACATTAAAGGGGGAGAATACATTGTTAGTAGCTAAGAAAAAGTATTCTTACGATGACAATAGATATTCAACGGAAAACAAAGAAAACAATAGGAAAAGTATTAATAATCGAAGGAAGAAAAAAAGTAAAAATCTATTTATAAAAGTCAGCATATTGTTTTGGGTTGTTGTTATTTCTTCAACTTTTATATTTGTTTTGCTTAGATATACAGAAATAACAGAAGCAAGATATGATGTTTTAAGATTAAAGAAAGAGATAAAAGAGCTTGAAACCCATCTACAGGATGTTAATGCCAAGTACGACAGCTTAACAAGATCAGATATAATTGAGAAAGCAGCATTAGAGAAAGTAGGCATGCAGTATCCTAAATATGAGCAGATGGTGTTTTTAGATACTGAAGAGACAGAAGGTGTGGACTTTACAGTTTCTGATGATAGTGAACTGACCAACGAGCAAGTAAAAGAAGATAAGCAAGATAAAAAATTATTTGGCTTTATAAAATCGTCAATTAGAAAACTATATTATCTGTTAGATTAGGAAAAATTAATGGTTATGAGATTGTTTATAATATTTAATGTAATATCTTAAGATTAGATGAGTTAAGGAGGATTTAGGGTGATAAATCCTAGTATTGTTAATAAAAAACGTTTAGTATTTGCATTGTTTTTTATTTGTTTAGTTTTCTTCGCACTAATAATTCGATTGGGCTGGATTCAAATAGTAAATGGTGAAGAGCTTAGAATGCTTGCAATTAGGCAGCAAACAAGAGATGTTCCTATAACCGCAAGAAGAGGAACTATTTATGATAGGAATGGTAAGGAATTAGCAACGAGTGTAACTAAATTTACTGTATGGGCCACTCCCTCTGAAATCAAATCTAAAGAAGTAGTAGCAAAGAGCTTAGCCAATATTTTGGAAATGGAAGAAGAGGAAGTATTAAGTACAATTTCACAAAATAAGAGCCTAGTAAGGGTTATAAGATGGATAGATAAAGAAAAAGCCAATGAAATTATAAAAGAAAAATTTAGAGGAATTCAAGTTGCTCAAGATTTCAAAAGATTTTATCCATATGATAATTTTGCTGCATATGTTATAGGACATACTAGAGTAGACAATCAAGGTATAGCTGGTGTAGAACTGAAATATGATAAGGTCTTAAGTGGGCTTCCAGGTAGATGGATAAAGAATACCGATGGAGCTGGAAGACAACTTCCATATGGAGTAGAAAAATATTATGAGCCAGTAAATGGACTTAATGTAGTATTAACTATTGATGAGGTTATTCAACATTTCACAGAAAAAGCTATAGAAAATGCTTTGCCCAAAACAAAGGCAAAACGCATAATGGCAATTGTTATGGAGCCTAAGACTGGAGATATCTTAGCTATGGGAGTAAAACCCGATTATGATCCAAATGAGCCTAGAATTCCACTGGATAGCGCTGAAAGAGAAAGGTATGAGTCCTTAGATACAAATGAAAAGCAAAAGCTTTGGAATCAAATGTGGAGAAATCCAATAATAAGTGATACATATGAGCCTGGATCAACCTTTAAATTAATAACTTCCTCCTCTGGACTGGAAGAAGGAGTTGTTGAACCAAATTCACCAGTATATTCTCCTGGATATGCAACAGTTGCTGGCCAAAAAATTAAATGTTGGAGGTATTATAGACCCCATGGACATCAAACCTTTACGGAGGCAGTTCAAAATTCATGTAACCCAATATTTATAGAAGTGGGCCAAGAATTGGGAGCTGAAAAATTTTATAAATATATTGATGCATTTGGATTTAAAGATAAAACTGGAATAGATTTACCTGGGGAAGGAAGCCCTATTCTCTATAGTCTTTCTAATGTAGGGCCTGTGGAGTTAGCCACAATTTCCTTTGGTCAGGGGATATCTGTTACTCCTATACAATTAATAAGCGCCGTATCCTCTATTGCTAACGATGGAAGGCTTATGCAGCCTAGAGTTGTAAAGGAGTTAACTGATGATTCAGGAAATGTGATTCATAGATATGAACCTAAATTTATAAGACAGGTAATTTCTGAAAAAACTTCAATGGAATTAAGATTAATAATGGAATCGGTGGTTTCAGATGGTTCAGGCTTTAAAGCATATATTCCAGGATATAGAATTGGAGGAAAAACCGGGACTGCCGATAAAGTTATAGACGGAAGATATGTTGATGGAAAAGTTTATTCATCCTTTGTTAGTATAGCTCCTGTAAATGATCCAGAAGTGGCAGTACTTATTGTTATTGATGAGCCTCAGGTGTTTCCACGTTTTGGAAGTCAGTTGGCAGCTCCAATAGCCCATGAAATATTAAAGGATACTTTAAGATATTTGGAAGTAGAGCCTCAATATAATGAAGAAGAAAAGGAAAAATATCAAAAGGAAGAAGTAGTTGTTCCCGAAGTTAGGAGCCTAAAATTATATGAAGCCTCAAAAAGACTTTCAGATAATAATTTAGATTATAATACAGAGCCCATGAATGTAGAAAGTGGAAATATGGTAGTAATGGATCAATTTCCTAAGCCTGGAAGCAAAGTAAAGGAAAAGTCAATGGTAATATTATTTGTAAAGGAAGAATCTCAGTAAACTTTATGATATAATTAAGAAGGTTATTTTGGATAAGGGCAATTTAAATTAAGGCTTTGACTTTAATTTGAATTGCCTTTTATAGGTATAGATGTAGGCCAATAAAACTTATTAAAGGAAATTTATACATTTTTAGCAAATAAATAGATAAGTTTATAAATGAATTAGGAGAGATTTGTATGAAATTACGGTATTTGTTAAAAAACATTAAAGCTTCAAAAGTTTATGGTGATAATGATATTGATATTTCAGGAATTGCCTATGATTCAAGGATAGTGGAGAAGGATAATTTATTTGTATGTATTAGTGGCTTTAAAACAGATGGGCATAAATATATAAAGAATGCAATTGAAAAGGGTGCAAGGGCAATTGTTATTGAAAAAGATATAGATGATATTGCTGGTGATATCTGTGAAAATAATATCGCAATTATAAAGGTTTGTGATAGTCGAGATGCGCTATCTAAACTATCTGTAAACTTTTATAATGATCCCAGTAGAGAAATCAAGGTAATAGGTATTACTGGTACCAATGGTAAAACATCTATAACTTATTTAATTAGAAGTATATTTAAGGCCAATAACAAAAGAACTAGTTTAATAGGAACTATGAAGAATATAATATTAGATGAAGAGTATAAAACCAGTAATACTACACCAGAATCCCTTGAATTACAATATTTGTTTAGTGAAATGGTAAAAAAAGATATTGACATATGTTCAATGGAGGTGTCATCTCATTCCCTTGACCTTAAAAGGGTTGAAGATGTAAAATTTAACATAGGTGTATTTACTAATTTAACTGCTGATCATCTGGATTTTCATGAGGATATGGAAAGTTATAAAAAAGCTAAGGAAAAATTATTTTATAAAACCTCTGATGTTAACATAATTAATGTTGACGATAAATATGGAAAGAAGATATATGATAAAATAAAAAAATTGAAAACTTCTGTTTTAAGCTATGGAATAAATAGTAATTGTGATATATATGCTGAAGACATAGATATGCATGCTACATATTCTAAATTTAGAGTTGTTACACCTAAGTACTCTGGAGATATAGAGATAAATATTCCCGGATTGTTTTCAATTTATAATATTTTGGCCACTATAGCTGTATGCTACTCTATGGGATATGGTTATGAAGATATTGCTAAGAATATTAAAAATATAAAACCTATACGAGGAAGATTTGAACCTGTAGAGAATGATAAAGGTATAAATGTAATTGTTGATTATGCCCATACCCCCGATGCTTTAGAAAATGTATTAAATACTGTTAATCAATTTGCAAAGGGTAAAGTCATTACAGTATTTGGCTGTGGAGGAGACAGGGATGCCACCAAACGACCCCTTATGGGTAAGGTGGCCTATGATTTGTCTGATCATTGCATTATCACTAATGATAATCCTCGTAGCGAAGATCCGGAAATAATAGTTAAGGATATATTACAGGGGATTGGACCCGATCAGAAGAAATATAATATTATTATAGATAGAAGAGAAGCTATAAAAGAAGCCATAAAAAAGGCAAAAACCAATGATATTGTTCTTATAGCTGGAAAGGGACATGAGACCTATCAGATTATCGATGATAAGATTTATGATTTTGATGATAGAAAAGTAGCAATGGAGGTTTTAACTGATGATTGATATTAAAGATATTTTAAAAGCCACAAAGGGAAAGCTTATAAGGGGAAATGAAAATATAAAAGTAAAGGGTGTTTCAATAGATTCTAGAAGCATTAAAAAGGATTATCTTTTTATTCCAATAATAGGAGAGCGGTTTGATGGCCACTCATTTATTGAAGGTGCTTTTAAAGCTGGAGCAATAGCAGCCTTGACAAGCAGAGAAATTGAAATCAATGGGAATTCAGATATATGTTTAATAATGGTAGATGATACACTCAAGGCTCTGCAAGATATGGGCAAATACTTCTTAAAGCAGGCCAATATTCCAGTTGTTGCAGTTACAGGAAGCACGGGAAAAACTACTTCAAAGGAAATGATTTATAATGTGTTATCACAAAAATATAATGTTTTAAAAAACGAAGGAAATTTTAATAATCATATTGGACTTCCCCTTACACTGATGAAAATAGGAAAAGAACACGAAATACTTGTATTGGAAATGGGTATGAGTAATAGAGGGGAAATTGATCTTTTGTGTAAAATAGCAGATCCTCAAGTTGGAGTGATAACAAATATAGGTCTTTGCCATATAGAAAATTTAGGTTCAAAGGAAGAGATATTCAATGCAAAAATGGAAATTTCAAATTATATGGATAAAACCCAGCTATTAATATTAAATGGAGACGATGAATATTTAGAGAAAGTAAAATATAAAAATACTAAGTATAAAAAAGTATTTACTGGATTAGAGAATGGTAATGATATATTTGCATCAAATATAAAAAAATTAGGAAATGAAGGTGTGGAATTTACGATTGAGTATGATAATAAGACATACAATATTAGGCTTAATGTACCTGGTGTTCATAATGTAAATAATGCCCTTTTAGCAATAGCTACTGGTATTTACTATGGTATACCCTTTGAAAAAATAAAGGAAGGGCTGGGGGATTTTAAGGGAAATAAGATGAGACTAAATATTATCAATACCCATGAAAAAATAAAAATAATTAATGATTGCTACAATGCCAACCCTGATTCAATGAAGGCAGCTCTTTATGTTCTAGAAGATATGGAATCTAAAAGAAAAATAGCAGTATTGGGAGATATGCTGGAGCTTGGAAATTATTCCCGGAGAGCCCACGAAAAAGTGGGAGAATTAGTTTCTAAAAAAAATATTGATTTGCTAATTACTGTGGGACCAGAGGCTAAAAATATTGTTAAAGGTGCAATAGAAAGTGGATTTCCTAAGGAAAATACCTTTGTTTTAGGAGATAATATGACGGCTATTAATTTATTATCTTACATAAAAGAATCTGGAGATGTGATATTAATCAAGGCCTCAAGGAGTATGAAAATGGAGGAAATTGTACAGTATCTACAAGAGAGGAGATAAATAAATGACTGATTTTATACTACTGATGATTAGGATAGCTATTTCATTTATCCTTACGTTGGTTTTAGGATATTTCATTATCCCATTTTTAAGAAGGCTTAAGGTGGGTCAAAGTATTAGAGCAGAAGGACCTCAGTCCCATTACACTAAATCAGGAACACCAACAATGGGCGGAATAATAATGATAGCTGCAATATTGATTACAACCTTAACATCTGGGAAATTAAATAGACATATGTATATAGTTTTATTTTCTACACTTGGATTTGGTTTAATTGGTTTTATTGATGATTTTATAAAAGTTGTTTTGAAGCGTAATTTAGGACTTAGAGCCTATCAAAAACTTATTGGACAAATTACAATAGCAGTTATAATTGCAATTTATCAATCCAAAACATCTGCTTATGAAACTAATGTATTGGTACCATTTTCTGACTATATTCCCTTTTTAGGCGAAAAGCTGGATTTGGGTTTTCTTTATATTCCTTTTATTGCATTTGTTGTAGTGGCCACAACGAATAGTGTGAATTTGACTGATGGATTAGATGGACTGGCTTCTGGAGTTACCCTTATAGTGGCTTCCTTTTTTAGTTTGTATGCTCATCATTGGGGATATCCTAGTATAGCTGTGTTTTCTGCAGCTCTAACAGGTGCTTGTCTAGGTTTTTTGCGTTTTAATGCTTATCCAGCAAGGGTTTTTATGGGGGATACCGGATCAATGGCTCTGGGAGGAGCCATTGCAGCTATAGCAATACTGACAAATTTAACATTGTTTATACCTATTGTTGGAGGAATATATTTTGCAGAGGCCTTGTCAGTTATAATACAGGTAGTTTCATTTAAACTTACTGGGAAACGCGTATTTAAAATGAGTCCTCTCCACCATCACTTTGAATTATCTGGATGGAAGGAAACAAAAATCGTAGTGGTTTTTTGGGGTGTTACATTATTGCTATGTATTGTAGGGCTTTATGGACTTAAATAGAAAATAGTTTTACCATCCTATATTTTGTTGTTTTATTTCTCTAAGGAGGGAATTACAAAAATGAATCTTAAAGATAAAAATGTTCTAGTAGTTGGAATGGCAAAATCAGGTATTCCTACAGTGAAGGTATTGTCAAGTCTTGGTGCTAATATCACTGTAAATGATATTAAAACAGAAGAAAATCTAAAGAATATATTAGATGAAATAGCCCATCTTTGCGACGATATAGTTCTTGGAGTACATCCTGAAAGAATAGAAAAATATGATTTGATTGTTTTAAGTCCGGGAGTGCCTACAGATTTAGTTTTTTTAAAGAAAGCAAAGAAAGAAAATATTGAAATAATAGGAGAGCTTGAGTTGGCATATAGGCTAAGTAAAGGAAAATACTTAGCAATCACAGGAACTAATGGTAAGACTACAACTACTGCCCTTGTAGGTGAAATTTTTAAAAATGCCAGTTTAAAGACATTTATCGTCGGAAATATTGGATTAGCTGCAATTTCCAAGGCGTTAGAAACTACTGATGATACCTTCCTAATTACTGAGGTAAGTAGTTTTCAATTGGAGACTATAGAAAAATTTAAACCAAGGATTTCTGCTATATTAAATATTACACCTGATCATCTTAATCGTCATAAAACTATGGAAAACTATATAGAAGCTAAGGCCAATATTTTTATGAATCAAGAAGAGAATGATTTAGTAATTTTAAATTATGATAATGATATAACAAGGAATTTAGCTTCTAAGGCAAATTGTAGGGTCATATTTTTTAGTAGAAAAGAAATTCTAAAAGAGGGAGTCTATGTTCAAGGTGGAAACATAATAGTAAAGGACAATGATGATATAGATATAATATGTAAAACCAATGATATTTACATAGCAGGTAATCATAATCTTGAAAATGCTTTAGCGGCTGTGGCTTTTGCATATTATTCAGGAATAAATATTGATATAATTAAATATACTTTAAATAGCTTTAAAGGTATTGAGCATAGAACTGAGTTTGTATGTGAAATAGATGGAATAAAATTTTATAATGATTCAAAGGGAACAAATCCAGATGCATCTATAAAGGCTGTAGAAGGGCTTAAGGGGCCTTTAGTACTGATAGCAGGAGGGATGGATAAGGGCGGTTTGTTTGATGAATTTGTTGCCTCCTTTAATAATAAGGTTAGAGCATTGATTTTATTAGGTGAAACTGCATACAAAATTAAGGAAACAGCTGAAAAGTATGGTTTTAAGAATATTTACATTGTAAAAAATATGGAAGAAGCTGTGAATGTTGCCTATAAAAATGCAAAGAAAAATGATACAATTCTTTTATCTCCAGCATGTGCAAGCTGGGATATGTATGAAAGCTATGAGGTAAGAGGAAGACATTTCAAAGACTGTGTAGGAAAAATAAGGAGGACGTAGGATGGCCCAAAAAAAATCCTTTGATTTTACGTTAATGATAACTGTGCTTATTCTGGTTGTCATTGGGATAATTATGGTTTTTAGTTCCAGCCAATATTATTCATTCTATAACTATAACCAGGACAGCTATCATTTTCTAAAAAAGAATTTAATGTGGGCAGGTATTGGAATAGTTGCTATGCTTTTCACAATGAATTTTAATTATAAGGGATATAAAAGGATTGCTCTTCCAGCATATATTTTCAGTATAATTTTACTTGTTTTAGTAATCACACCTTTGGGTACAAATTTAAATGGTGCACAGAGATGGATAAGTGTGGGAGGAATAACCATAATGCCCTCTGAGATTGCCAAAATATGCGGAATTATTTTTGTTGCAGATACCTTAACGAGAAAAGTAAAGGATATTAGTAATTTTTTTAAAGGAATAATTCCCTATTTAATGATAATAGGTTTATATGTTGCTTTAATTCTTAAACAGCCAAATTTAAGTACAGCTATTACTATTGCCCTTATAATTACTTCTATGCTTTTTGTTGCTGGAATGAGATGGCTTCATATAATGTTTTTAGGAACTACTGGTGTTGGAATGATAATTTTAATGATAATAGCAAAACCCTATAGGATGAGAAGACTAGTTGCTTTTTTAGATCCCTTTAAAGATCCTAAAGGTGATGGTTACCAAGTAATTCAGTCTTTATTTGCTTTAGGCTCTGGTGGTCTCTTTGGTGTTGGTCTTGGCAGAAGTGTTCAAAATAAACTGTATATACCAGAACCTCAAAATGATTTCATATTTGCAACTATTGGTGAAGAGCTGGGCTTTATTGGATGTGTAACTGTAATGCTTTTATTTTTATTCCTTATCTGGAGAGGTATTAGGATAGCTATACATGCACCTGATTTATTTAGTTCTCTATTGGCTACAGGAATAACTGCAATGATTGCAATACAAGTAATGATTAATATTGCAGTGGCAACTTCATCTATGCCTGTAACTGGGATACCCCTGCCATTTATTAGTTTTGGAGGGAATTCTCTAGCAATTTTTATGGCTGCAGTAGGTATATTATTAAATATTTCAAAATACACTGAAGAGGATTTATCTTAATAAAAAATCATAAGAGTATTTGTAACACCTGTGAGAGATATGCATACAATAGTTATATATTCTTCTTATTTTTCTATGCTCTCGGAGGTGAACCATGTGTCGAAGTACTTGATTAATGGAGGTAAAAAATTAAAGGGAGAATTAGAAATTAGTGGAGCTAAAAATGCAGTATTACCAATCTTAGCTGCATCAGTAATAAATGGTGGTAAAAGTGTTATCAATGGATTTCCTGATCTTAGAGATGTGGATATTATGATAGAAATACTTAAATCCATAGGATGTAGGGTAAAAAAAAGTAGCAAATCAATAATTGTAGATTCTAAGAATATATTTACACAAGAAATAGATGAAAGCCTAGTTAGAGAAATGAGATCATCCATCTTTCTGATGGGACCTATGTTAGCGCGATTTGGAAAAATAAAAATCAGCTATCCCGGTGGCTGCGAAATTGGACATAGACCAATTGATTTACATTTAAAGGGACTCAGGGAAATGGGAGTTAAGATATCAGAATCCCATGGATTTCTTGAGTGTAGTGTAGATCATTTAAAGGGAGCAGAAATTCATTTAGATTATCCAAGTGTTGGAGCCACAGAAAATATTATGCTATCGGCAGTTTTAGCAAATGGGAAAACTTATATAAGAAATGCAGCTAAGGAACCGGAAATAGTAGATCTTCAGGAATATCTAAATGCCATGGGAGCAAAAGTAAATGGAGCGGGTACTAGTGTAATAGAAATAATAGGTGTTGACAGTTTATCTGATGTGAATCACAGGATAATTCCCGATAGAATAGTAGCTGGAACTATTTTAGCAGCTGCAGCAATAACTAAAAGTGAAATAACCATTACTAATGTCATACAAGACCATATAGTATCAGTGATTTCAAAGCTCAAGGAAGTTGGATGTATGATATTGGAAAAGGAAAATAAAGATGAGATAAAAATAATTCCACCAACTATACTTAAGCCTGTAGATATTATTAGAACTTTGCCGTATCCTGGCTTTCCAACAGATATGCAGCCTCAGTTTATGTCTTTGTTGAGCCTTGCCCAGGGAACCAGTATAGTTACGGAAACAGTATTTGAGAATAGGTTTAAGCATACTGAGGAATTAATGAGAATGGGAGCAAAAATTAAGGTTGATGGAAGAGTGGCTGTTATTAAGGGGGTTAATGAATTAACTGGGGCAAAGGTGGAAGCAAAGGATTTAAGAGGTGGAGCCGCCTTGGTTATAGCAGGACTGGCAGCAGAAGGAACAACAATAGTTGAAAATATTAAACATATTGAAAGAGGATACGATAAATTTGATTTAATGCTTAGGAAGCTAGGGGCTGACATAAAACGAATAGACTGAAATAGCGGCAATTAATGCTGCTATTTAGAAAATTAGTTTTTGGACAAGGTTGACAAGTTATTCAGTAATTTTTAGGGTTAAGGTTGAAGTTAATGTTAAGGTTAAAGCTCACGAAACCTGGGAGGGAAAAATGTATAAATCTAAAAATAGGGTTGATAAAAAGGTAAGGTATGGTAAGATTAAGATATATTTCTTGATATTTTTTTTATTGTCTACTATAATATTCATTATCCTTTTCAAAACTAATTTTTTTGAAATAAATGGGATTTTTGTCAATAGCAATACAGTTGTTTCTGATGATGAAATAGTATCATATTCTGGAATAAAGACAGGTGATAATATTTTTAAAATAAAGTTGTCGGAGGCAAGAGAAAAATTAATTAAAAATCCTCTTATAAAGGATGTAACCATTAAAAGAAAATTGCCTAATAAATTAATTATTAATGTTATCGAAAGAAAAAAGTTGGCTGCTGTATCCTATATGGGTATATATTTTGTTATAGATGAAGAAGGTGTTATTCTCTATACTGCACAAGCAGTTGAGGATATGTATGTTATTGAAGGATTTGAATTTGAAAGCTTTTTAAAGGGCGAAAAAATAAAAGTAAAAAATGAAGAGGATTTAAGAAAGATAATAGAACTTTGCAGTCTTTTAGAAAATTCAGACTTAGCAATAATACCTAAGATATCTTATGAAAATGAAAATATAATTTTATATATTGATGAAGATTTTAAAATCAAGTTTGGAAGAGGTGAAAACTTATCAAAAAGGTTTGTAATATTTAAAGCAATTTATTATGATTTAATTAGTAAAAACATTGATTCAGGGTCTGTTGATATAAGCCATGATGGCTATCCTACTTATAGTCCGTTTGGAGAATAGGAGGCAGTAATATGAAGAGCTTTAAAGACAAAATATTGCTTGGAATTATATGCATTGTATTAGGAATAGTACTTGCTCTACAATTTAGAATAGTTCAAGCAAATTATTTGAAGGGAACAATCCCCAGTAAGAGGGTCTTAGAATTAAAAGTTGAATTAAAAAATGCTCAAGAAGAAAAACAGGTTTTAAATGAAGAGTTGGATTTATATAAAAACAAACTGAAGGAAATTGAAGGTGCAGCTTCTGAGGACAGTGCAATTATAAAAAGATTGAATGAAGAATTAGAAAAATATAAAGAATTTGCTGGATTTACAAGGTTAAAAGGACCTGGTATTGAAATTGTTATTGACGATCCTCCCAGTGATTTAGAATTTGATACTGAAGAAAGCGTAATTATGTATAACTATGACATTTTATTAAGTATTATAAACTTTTTGAACTCAGCTGGTGCTGAGGCAATATCTATTAATGAGCAAAGAATTGTTGCCAACACTGAAATGCAGCTGGCCGGAAATAGCCTTCAGATTAATTCGGTTCCTACTGGACCACCTATAGTCATAAAAGCCATTGGAGATCCAGATACATTAAAATCAGTATTAGATTGGAGATTTGGTATAGTAGCTCAAATGAGAGAATATTATAATCTACAGGTTGATATAAAGAAAATGAATGAATTAGAAATTGAAAGATATAATGATATAATCAAATATGAATATGCTAAACCAATAGATGATTAATAACTTTGGAGTGATTTAATGAAAAAAAGTTATTCAAGGTTAAATATTATAATTTTAACAATAATTCTAGGGCTACTAATTTCTCTTCTAATTAGAAGTATAGAAGAAAAGAATGTACATGTGTCTTTAGAAGAAGTACGTGATTATAAACAAAGCCTAGAAAATGAGAAAGCAGAGATTGAAAATTTAAAATCTGTTATTTCAGCTACTAAAGATAAAATTAATAATTTTAATATGACTAAAATTAAAGATGGGGATATAACTAAATTATTACAAGAAGAAGTTAATGAATATAAAACCCTTGCAGGTTCAACAGATGTTTATGGACCTGGGGTGATAGTAATAATTGATGATGCCAGCAGAGAGCTATATGAGGGTGAAAATCCAAATAATGTTTTAGTCCATAATATAGATGTTCTTAATATAGTAAATGATCTTAAAGCTGCTGGAGCTGAGGCGATTTCAATAAACAATCAAAGAATAATTTCGAGTACAGAAATTGATTGTTCAGGTTATACAATAGAAATTAATGGTGTAGACTATGGACATCCCTTTATAATAAAGGCTATTGGAGAGCCTGCCCATCTCGAGGCTGCCATTAATGCGCCTATGGCTTACGGTCATGATTTAAGGCTGGTTTATGGTATTTTTATAGAAGTTAATCCAAGTGCATATATTAAAATTCCTAAGTATGAAGGTTCTATTTTATACAAATATACAAAATCAGAAAAGTAGGTGATAAGGTTGATTATAGGGATATTTGGTATTATAATAGGCTTGGTGATAGGTTTTTATTTACCCATTGCCTTTCCAACTATATATTCGCCATATACATCTGTAGCTCTACTTGCGGCAATTGATTCGGTTTTTGGAGCAATTAGGGCTACTTTAGAAAATAAGTTCAATTCAACAATATTTGTTACGGGTTTTATAGGTAATGCAATAATTGCAGGACTATTGGCCTATATTGGTGATAAAATGGGCGTACCTCTTTATTATGCTGCTATTTTTACCTTTGGATCTAGGTTATTCCAAAACTTTGCCATAATAAGAAGAATGCTAATTGAAAAATTTAACAATAGGTAATTATTTTGTTTTTTGAGAAGGAAATTTAAATGTTTTGTTGAAATAGTAGTATTATATTATTTTATAATGATTAATTAGATGATAAAGTATTTAGAAAAACATATAATAATTGAGTTTGCTATTATACAGTATAGTTGATCGTGTTGAAGGGGGTTTTTTAGTGTTAGAATTCGATATTGATGTAGAACAATTTGCTCAGATAAAAGTAATAGGTGTTGGCGGTGGAGGAAATAATGCTGTCAATAGAATGATAGAATCAAATCTGCAAGGTATTCAGTTTATAGTAGTTAATACTGATAAGCAGGCATTGTTTACATCTAGGGCAGAATATAAGATACAAATTGGTGAAAAATTAACAAGAGGTTTAGGTGCTGGAGCTAATCCAGATGTGGGAAAGAAAGCTGCTGAAGAAAGTAGAGATGATATTTATCAGTCTCTGCAGGGGGCAGACATGGTTTTTATCACTGCTGGAATGGGTGGTGGGACAGGAACAGGAGCAGCTCCAATTGTTGCTGAAATTGCTAAGGAGATGGGAATACTAACTGTAGGAGTTGTAACAAAACCCTTTATGTTCGAAGGCAAAAGAAGAATGCTTCATGCTGAAAAGGGGATCGAAGATTTAAAAACAAAGGTTGATACACTGGTTACAATACCAAATGATAGACTACTCCAAGTCGTTGAAAGAAAAACTTCAATAATGGATGCATTTAAAATTGCAGATGATGTTTTAAGACAAGGGGTACAAGGTATATCAGACCTTATAGCTATTCCAGGATTAGTTAATCTAGATTTTGCTGATGTAAAAACTATAATGTTTGAGCAAGGATTAGCCCATATGGGTATTGGAAAGGCCAATGGAGAAAATAGGGCCGCTGAAGCCGCTAAGCTTGCTATTCAGAGTCCTTTATTGGAAACTTCCATAAATGGAGCACAGGGAGTGCTTCTCAATATAACTGGTGGCTCAAATCTTGGTTTGTTTGAAGTCAATGAAGCTGCTGAAATAGTTTCCCAAGCTGCTGATGCAGATGCAAATATTATTTTTGGTGCTGTAATAGATGAATCATTAAAGGATGAACTTAGGATTACAGTAATTGCTACTGGATTTGAAAGTAAGAGTAGTGAAAGAGATTTAAAACAGTTAAGCAATGAAAAACAAAATCAAAATAATGAAGTAAAAGAAGAAGAGAAAACAAAAGAAAATGATAGTGAAATATTAGATATACCCACTTTTTTAAGAAGAAAAAGATAAGTATTTCTACATAAGATATTTCTACATAAAAAGGCCAAGGATAAGATTCCTTGGTCTTTTTATGTAGAAATACATCTAATATTAGCAAAAAATAGGAAAAAATGACATCTATAACATGGAATCTAAGAAATATTATGTAAAAAATATACTAAAATTGTTGACAGTACCATATTATGTATGAGAGAATCTCTAGTAAGGGGACTCAAAATGTAAAAAAAGGATGATCTTATGAAGAAAGTGCTATTAGCTTTTGATGATTTGAGAAAAATAAACCAGGTAAAAAATAAGCTTAAAGATAAATTGGAAAAAAGAGGATTTTTGGTTAGACTGGCTAAAGAAATTTCTCTTCAGGAAATAGAAAAATTATTGGATGAAGAGGGAGATTACAGTATTCTAATTCTTAAAGAAAATTTTCAATTTGATAATTATATTAATGAGTATTATTTATTTAAAATCAGTAATAAATTTTCAAATCTCAATATGGTATGTATTATTGACAATAAACATTATGGATCAAATTGCATAAGAGAGTTATTTGAAAGAAATATATATAATTGCATATTTACAAAGGATGCATCTATAGAAAATATAGTTTATATAAGTATAAATCCAAGGTTGCAAGATGAGGCTAAAGGATATTATGGATTATATGATAATTTTACGGACACAAAGAAGGAAGATAAGTATTTTTCAAAGTTACCTATAGGATTTACTAAAAAGAAAGTAAAGAAAATGTATAGAGATGATAAAGTAATTATCAAAGAAAAAGTAGTATATAAGACGCCACGGGATTATCAAAAAATTATTGGAATATATAGCCCATATTCTGCAGGTAAAACAGTTATTGCTGCTAATTTAGCTAAATGTTATACAAAGAACAAGCTCACTGTGGGTCTAATAGATACGGATTATTATAAAAAAGATCTCATATATTATTTTCCATTAAAAAATTCTGATTTTCTAAAAATGCTCAATCTATATAAAGATTTAGAAGGTGAGAGGGATACATCAGATATATCCTCCTATGGAATAAGTATTGGTAAAAGACTTACACTTTTCAGCGACCATAGAGATTCAATATATAAAATAACTTATGAAATGGTAAATTCAATTGTAAGAAATTGTGTAGCCAATATAATTATCATAGATATATCAAAGGATTTAGATAATACAGTAATTAATGAGATATTGTCTCTTTGTGATGAAAGGATTATAGTGGCCGATAAAATGTTATCCACCTTGAATGGACTTCCCTATAAACTTTCCTTAAAAAGATTTAACAGGAGAAATATTAGCTTAATAATTAATAGGGATGTAAATATTAAAAATCTTAGTAATATGGATATAATTAAGCACTTTAAACATATTGAGTTATTTGGTAAGGAAAAGTATAGTTTGAATTTTGATGAAATATTCTTTATTCCTAATAATCTGGAGCTCATTGCTGAAGCATTGGCTAGAAGGGAAGTGGCCTATGGTAAAGATAAGGATTTTGATGAAAGTATTGAAAAAATTGCTGCCACCCTTTATAAAATAAGTGCTTTAAAATCAAATAAAAGGAGCTTATTGGGTAAGTTGTTTAAAGAAATATAAAAGATATAGAGTAAGATTTTTATTTATTAAAGGGGGAGAGAAATTTGAGGGGTAGATTAAAGAGTATTTTAATAATAGTGACATCATTGCTTATTGCAATAATCACAGGATTTTATCTAGTTCCAAAGGATGTTGAAAAAACTAGACAGACAACTATGGTAATTAGGTTTAAGGAAAGTATAGGAAAAAATCAAAGAGTAAAAAAGGATCATTTGGATGTTATTGAGATAGGAAGCTATAATCTTCCTAACTATATAGTAAATGAGGAAAGTGAAATCATAGGTAAATATGCAGTGACACCTATGAACAAGGGCGAATTTGCAATAAGAAATTATTTTCAAGATAATAAGGTGCCCGATGATGCATTTCTTTATGAAGATACTTTAGTTGATGGGATAAGTTTTGAAACAGATCTTGCAAAATGTGTAGGAGGTATACCTAAGAAAGGAGATAAGGTAAGAGTAATAATATATAAAAAAGCTAAGGATAAGGATTCTGAAAGCGAAGTGATAATATATGATGAGCTTTCTAGTTTAGAAGTAATAAAGGTTGCAAATAAAAATGGAGTTTCTATAGCTCAGGCGGAAAATGATAATAGTGACATTAATAATTCTATTGTGCCAGGTGTAGTCACAGTAAAGGCTGATATTAAACAACAACAGCTCCTTGTTAAAGGCGTATATGATGGAGTTATACATCTAGCTTTAAGACCTAGAATATTAGCTCAAAAGGTCAAAAAGAAGCCTTCATCACTATCCCCTGAAGCTGAAAAAAAAGCTGGCTCTGGACAAGCTAATCAAAATAAAAATGAATCTACTAAAGAAATAGAGACAACTACTGAGTTTTCTGGCAATAAAAACAATAATACTGAAAGAGAGGGATTTAAATTAGATGATTGATAAAAGAGTATTTGCCCTATGGAGCCCAAAGCCAGGGACTGGTACTAGTTTCTTAACTGCCAATCTAGGAAAGTATTCTTCTATGGAAGGATATTTAACTGGTGTGATAGATTTAAATAGACAATATTCATCACTACCACATATTTTGAATATTCATCCCCAGAAAAATAAAAGTCTTAGAAATGCATTATTTACAGATAACGATAGAGATGTAATAATAAATTTTCAGGAAAATGAAAAGAATCAAAAATATTTATTTGTTTTAGGACTTAATCCAGGTGATAGTGTAGATGACTTACATGAGTTAGAAAGAAAGGATATTGAAAGACTTTATCAAATTGCTAAGGAAAAATTTAATATAGTTTTTTTAGATTTACCTACTTCTTACATAGAGTATACAAGTTATATAGGTTGGTTTTTTGCAGAAAAAATCATAGTTGTGATTGATAATGATATAAATAGCTTATTTGCATTGAGAAAGTATTTAAAGCAGTTTGAAGAATTGAATATAAAAAAAGATAAGCTGATTCTTGTTGTGAATAAGGATATAGGAATTATTTCAAAAAAAGATATTAAATTAATAACTGGTCTTGATGTAAAGAGTATTATACCTTTTAGTAAACATATTGTCATGGATTCAAATGAAGGTAAAACAATATTTGACGCTGGAGGTAACTTCAAGGATAGATACATTCAAAATCAAATTAAGTATATTTTTGAGGAGCTTATAGAAAAAGAAGTTAATCGGGGAAGAAAATATAGGAAAAATAGATTTCTATTTAGAAGAAGAAATGAAGAAGATAGGAACAGAAATATCTGGAAAGAAGTAGGTGGATCCAATGAATAATTTCATTCCTAATATTAATGAGGATAAATATTTAGTTGGTATTCAAAAAAGACAAGCAAGAAAGACTTCCGTAACTGAAGGTGCAGAAAGGGCTTTGGAATATTTCGTTGACGAGGTTAGAAAGTATTTAACAAATAATTATCCAGAGCTTTTTCAGGATACATTATCCAATGATTATGCCAGAGAAAAAATAAAGGAAAAAGTAGCAAACTATATTCAAACCAGGGCCATAAAAATAGAAGGAATAGAAGGATTAGATGAAACTATACAGACTATAAATCTTGAAATTTTAGATTTTGGAGTAATAACAGAATACTTAGAGGATGAAAGAGTTGAGGAGATAAGGGTTAATTCTTCTGAAGATATACGAATAGTTGTAAAGGGAAGAGAATATAAGACCAATAAAAAGTTTTCATCAATGGAAACAGCAATAAATATAGCAAAAAAAATAGTAAGAACTGTTGGGAAAACTCTTTCACCATCATCACCAATTGTGGATGCAAGACTTAAAAATGGGCAAAGGGTAGCTTGTATTATAAAGCCTACAGCACTTAGTGGAATAAATCTTACTATAAGAAAACAAAAAAAGGAGGTCTTCACTGCAGAAAAGCTTATTAGCTTTGGAAGTGCCACTGAAGATATGTTTAAATTCATAGATATTTTAGGAGAAGCAGAAATTTCTATGATGATAATAGGACCAACTAACAGCGGTAAAACAGCGACTCTACAAACTATATTAACCAGATTGGCACAAAAAAATCTTGACCGTAGGATAATAACAATGGAAGATACGGCAGAACTTAATATTAAAGGTGCTATAGCATGGGAAACAAGAAATAATATTACACTTCTTGATCTTCTTATTCATTCTTTAAGACAGTCACCTGAGACAATGGTATTGGGGGAAATGAGGGGAAAAGAAGCTCAAACTGTGGTCGCTGCCGCAAATACAGGGCATCAGCTTTATAATTCATTTCATGCTAATGGACCCAGTGATGCACCTACAAGAATTCTTCAGATGTATATGATGGGACCTACTACCCTTACTCAGGATATGATACTTAATATGATAGTAAATGCATTTCCAATATGTGTATTTCAAAAAAAATTAAAGGATGGCAGTAGAAAAATAATGAGTATATCAGAGATAGAGGAATACGATGGAGGAAGACTTAAATATCGTGAAATTTTTAAATTTAAACCCACTGGAATTAAACAAGTTGAGGAAGTAAATCCATTAACCGGAGATAAATTTTACAGAAAAAGCATTATAGGCAAACATATATTTAATAGAAATATTAGCGACAGGCTTTATGAAAAACTTTTGGAATCAGGTATAGATATAAAAATTGCTGACATTTATCATAAGGTAAAAGCAGAAAATTAAGGAGGAAAAAATGGAAAGTACTTTAGTCTATATTTTAATAGTAATATTATCTACATTTATAGGAATATTCACCTTGTTATATTCAACTTTTGGTGGGAGTAGATATGGAGATTTTAAAGGCTTTTCCATCAGAGGGAAAAAACACAAGCAGAAAATTGAAAATTACGAAAAAATTTTAAAGGAAAATAGAAGAAAAGAAATTCTTAAGTTAAAGCCTAGTTTAAAGGAACGTTTAGAGAAGAAAATCAAAAATACAATTGAATTATCAGAAATAAACATGACTTTGGATAAATTTATATTTTATACATTGATAGCAAGTGCACCAGGATTAGCCTTTGGAATTATTTTAAGAAATCCTTTTTTAATAATAATATTTAGTGCTTTATCAGGAGCTATACCTTTTTTTTATATACAAGAAAGGGCAAAGAAGAAATTTAAAGTCATTGAAGAAAATCTACCTGCTTCTTTAGGGAATATTATAGCTCAGTTTATGAGTGAAGAGGATTTTGTAATAGCCGTTGAAAAAAAATTGGATCAGCTTCCAGATCCATTAGATAAGTATTTTACATCATTTGTTAATGAGGTACAGGTTCTTAACATAAGTGTTGTTGAAGCATTGGAAAACTTAAAAGAAAGAGTGGATAATTATTATTTTAAAGAGTTTATAGATTTGGCTATACAAACAGAGGTTCAAGGGGAGAAGCTTAAGTATACAATGCTTACAATACCAGAAGATCTTAGAGATATTCAACAGGTCCAGGGAGAATTTGATTTGATAAGGAAAAAATATGTTAGAAATTTTATTGCAACCTTGATATTCTTTCCTCTTAATCTATTAATTTTGAGGGTGGGCTATAAAAGATACTATGAACTTCTAGTATATACAATTCAAGGAAAAATTGGTTTAGCTTTTCTAGTTTTAATCCTTGTAGGATGCGTTTATTTTCTTTACAAATATAATAAATCGATTAAAGTTGAAATTGATTAAGGGGGTGATATTAAAATTGAACATACAAGCTTTGTATTCATTGATAATATGTGTTTCACTATTTATTGCTTTATATGGGCTGAAGGATTTGTTGATATTAAATATAAGCAGGAAAACCAGGAAAAAGACTAGATGGATTTATGAATATAGTGATGAAAAAAAGGTTCTTTTAATGGAAGAATTTTTAAAGCCATTTGCGGATTTTATAAATAATAAAATAAAAATAACAAAGTATGATAGGGAAATTCTTGAAAGAAATTTATTAAGACTTGGTGAGGAAATAACACCTGAACAGCACGAGGCAAAAAAAATCATTTATCCAAGCTTCATGGTTTTGCTGGGACTAGGACTAAGTTTTTTTTCAGTAACAATACTTGCCGTTTCCACAATTTTTGCCATTTTTATGTATTTTCAACCAGATAGTGAGCTTGAAAAGAAAGTTAAGGAGCTTAATGGTAATATTCTAAAAGAATTTCCACGCTTTGCAAGGACTTTAAGATATTCTCCCCATGAAAATATAATACATACTATAGAAGATTATTTAAAAATATCTAAAGGGCCATTGTATTATGATTTAAAAATACTTCATGCAAAAATAGAGGCAGGAACATCGGAAAAGGAGGCACTTCAGGATTTTGCAGATAAAATAGGAATACATGCTATCCAGAATTATATTATGGCGGTTATAACAGGACTGGAAACCAGCAAGGAAAATGTAGATACACTTTATGCTATTCAGGAAGAAAAAATAAGACAGATGAACCTGAGTAATATTAAAGATGAAATGAATAAAAGACCAGAAATTTTAGAAAGAATTAATGCAGTAGTTCTATATAGCATAATGGCTATGAATGGGTTGGCAATAATTTTATCTTTCTTTTATGATTTTACAAAACAATTTTAATAAATAAAATGAGAGGTTTAAGGAGGGTAATTATGAACAAATTATTTGGATTGGCAATAGCAGTTGTAGTGGTGGTAGCATTATTAAGCATATTTAAGGATCAGGCCACTGAAATAGCAAATAATCTATTTGAAAGATTTAGTGATTCAATTGATGATGGTTTGATTTTTATTTTACCAAAGGTGTTTTAAAAGATGAAAATAAAAATTAGAAAAATTGGAGAACATAGCAGGAATCATATTAAAAACCAGAGAGGAATTTCAAATCTCTCTGGTTTGGTCATAATATTTTGTTTTTTAATGTTTTTACCGATACTTTATTCATTGGTTGGAACCTATACAACATGGAAAAATCTTAATACCATCATAAGTACAACGGTAAATATGGCAAAGAAAAGTGGTGGATTCAATGATATGGTTTTAAATAGATATGAAGAGCTTTTAGATGAATATGAGATTGATAGAAGTAAATTAACAGAGGAATTTCTACCGGGAAAAAATATTAAGGTGAACAAAAAAAATAGATTAGGCCTAGAAATAACATATAAAAAGAAGCTTACCTTTATGCAGCTAGATAAAACTAAATTTTCAATAAATATTTCAATACCTGTAGAGAGCTTTTCATATTCACAGGTATATTTTAAACCAAATGAGTTATAAAAATTATGATTGAAGGTGATACCTTGGATTACTTAAAAAATCAAAAGGGGAATATGACAATAGAAGCTTTGGGCTTTACTTTTAAAATATTAGTTGTTACAGTCATGGTTTTTCAACTTTCAATATTTTTAGTTCATATAGGATATGCAAAAATGGCTGTTGATGAGACAGTGAGAAGGGCTGAATCTGAAGGTATGATTAGTGAGGACTATCTTAAAAAGCAGTTTAATAAAAGAAATATAAGCTATGACAATATCAGAATTGTTGATACTAAGCCATCCTTTTATAAGAAAGCAGATAAACTAGGGGATAGGCTTTTTTTAAAAATAGAATACGGACATGAAGTGAAATTTGGAGACTTTTGGAATATAAAGCTTAATATACCCCTTAAGGCTTCAGGAACTAATCAGGGATATTACGGAAGTGGATATGGAGAAGGCTGGTGATTAAATATATGAATAATATTAAAAGACTAATTAAAAGTGAAAAGGGTTCGTCTTCTCTAGTTTCTTTAGTAAAGTTCTTTTTGCTCATAGCTGTTATAGGGTTAGGTATAGAGTTTGTAAGAATACAGGCAGTACATAAGACCCTTAATACAAAGATTGAAATAATTGCCCAGGACAGTCTTGAAATAAATCTTTTGGATGAGTATAGAAAAGCACATATTTCATTGGTAAAAGAAAGGGATGTAAAAAATACATTTTATGACTTGTTAAAAACTGAATTTAACTTAGATAATTCTTTAAAGCCTATAGGAAAAGGAGTATTGTCTAAAAAGATATTCATTGAAGAAATAACGGTGGAAGAAGGCAGCTATAAAAAGGATAGAAATAGCAGCCAAAATACAGAATTTCCTTCTATTAAGGTTAAAGGATATACAGAAAAGCCAATTATACTAGTGTCTTTTTTGACAAAATATAATGCCAAAATATTATTTGACATAGAAGTTGAGAATAGCAGATATGATTAAGGGGGATTGTTTTATGAATCTAAACTGCTTAAGTATGATTAAGAAAGTTTTAAGAGTTAGAGAAAATATTAATTTTGGTAGGGTTTTAATTCTATTATTATGTTTTATAATTGTTGGCCAAGTTTACTTTGTTACCTATAGCTATGCTGAACCACAAGCAAATGCTAATGACAATCAAGAATGGATATGGATATATTCATCAGATGAAGCAGGAAATTTATATGCAAGATATAAAAATACAAATTCAATAGAATTAATGATAGCGTTAAACCCAAAAAAATTTGGAACAGGTTGGTACTATACACAAGATTACTCTGATAGCAATTGGTTATGGAGTAATAATGGGAAAATAATATTTAATAATCACAAATATCCTCCAAATAATAATATTTATACTAATACAACAATCGTTCCTAAAAACACAATTTTACAACCTTATCATAATTCACACTTTTATCAAGGATACGTTGCATTAGGAGTTGTGTCTAAAAATGGAGGAGGAACTAGGGCGTCAATGTATATACCGCATGATAAAACTATAAAAATATCTGACTATTTAAATAAAGAACCTAATATATCGATAATTTCAGCACTCGAAAATGAATATTTTGGTAAGAAAGAAGGTCACAACAATATTCTTTTAGAAGGAAAAGTTAATGATGATGATATTGGAGATGAAATTACAGTAAAATATACACTTCATCATATAGATTCAGCCACAAATTTGGCAGGACATACTGATGTAGAGATATTTAATGTATCGACGTCTGACGGCACAGATAAATCCTTTAATTATAGTATCACAGTGGATGAGACTATTCCAAGTGGTAAATATGAACTTAGAATAATAGCTCAGGATGATAAGGGTGGTAAAGGTGAAAGGATAATCCCAATAACTATTGACAACACACCACCACAGACAAATGCACCATCAGTAAATGCAGTAAGTGATATAGAAATAGAAATAACTCCTAATTCCACTGATACCAGTGGCTTAAATGCAACAGAAACATATATTTATAATAAAAACGATGAAGATATAAGTGGATGGGTAGCAGATACTTCATACTTAGATACAGAACTTACAGCAAATACACAATATACATACAAATATAAAGCCAAGGACATTTTGGATAATGAAAGCGAATACTCGCCTACAGCTAATGTTTATACCAAGGCCCTAAATCCTGAAAGCATAGTAATTACAGATAATGGAGGAATATCATTAACATTTGAGATAACTAATACCGTGCAAGGACAAGTACCTGAACATAGACTTGAACTGAAGCTTAAAGGAGCAGGGGCCAGTGGAGCTAATGCTGCTGTTTCAGATTGGAGCATGGAGACTATTAGGGAATTAACAGGATTGTCAATAGAAACTGATTATGAATTATGGGTTACAACTAGAAACGGTGATAAGGTAGAAAACGATAAATACCTTGCATTAGGTAGTTTTATAACAAATACAGCTCCTATAATAGATATATTATCACCAGATAATCAAATACTTTCTGAGAAAAGTGGATATAATGAATTCATTGTAGAAGGTACAATACAAGATTCAGATGTTGGTGATAACATAACAGTCTATTATTCTATAGAAGATAATGCAGGAAGCCTTGTTGAAGAGCATGCTATAAAGAGTATTGCTAGTTTATCAGCAGATGGTAATATTCAAAGTTTTAACAATTATCCTATTACAATAGACAGCAGATTACCAGAAGGTGATTATACCATAAGAATATGGTGTGAAGATGATAGAACTGGTAAATCAAATGAAATAGCTAAGAATTTTAAAATAGACAAGGCAAGCCCAACAGTAAATGTTCCTACAGTAAGTACTATAAGTGATACAGAGATACAAATTACACCAGATGCAAGTGATCCAAGCAATCTACATACGACACCATATCTATACAATAGAGACAATACAGATATAAGCTCATGGATTGATAAAAACCCATATTTAGATACAGGACTTACAGCAAATACACAATATACATATAAATACAAAGCAAAGGATAGAGTAGATAATGAAAGTGAATATTCACCTACAGCTAAGATTTATACTAAGGCTTTAAATCCAGAAAGTATATTGATAACAGATAGTTCAGGAACATCATTAACATTTGAAATAACCAATGCCATTCAAGGACAAGTACCTGAACATAGACTTGAACTGAAGCTTAAAGGAGCAGGGATGAGTGGAGACAATGTTGCTTTTTCAGATTGGAGCATAGAGACTACTAGAGAATTGACTGGATTAGAAAAATTTACTGAATATGAATTATGGGTTACAACTAGAAATAGTGATAAAGTAGAAAACGATAAATACCTTGCACTAAATAGTTTTACAACAAATATACCTCCAAGCTTAAGTATAACAACTGCAGAAGGAGATATAAACCTTAATTACAATGGTACATTTGAATTAGAGGGAGCAGTTTCTGATTCAGACAATGATACAGTAGAGATTACAGCAGTTATAGGAGAGATTGAAAAAACAATAAGTATAGATACCTTAGAAAATTCAAATTGGTCATTATCCTGGAAGGGTTCAGAATTAAAATCAGGATTATTTGAAGGAATAACTATTAACGCAGATGATGGAAAAGGTGGAAGTGATACTAAAAAATGGAATGGAAGTATTGCTATTAACCCTTATATAAGATTAAATGGAAATAATTTAGTAGAAATAGAAAGAGAAAATAGATTCATAGATCCAGGAGCAAGTTCAAATTATTCGGTAAAAGTTACAGGAACAGTTGATACTTCAAAGCTTGGAACATATGTATTAACCTATGAAGCAGAAAATCCTGTTGGTACAGTGGCTAGGGCAAATAGAACAATAGTAGTTATAAAGAACTTAAAGGATAGAATAAGAGATAAAATTGATGATATAAATAAAGAATTGGATGATTTAGAAAATACCAAAGAAAGTAATCTGCCAAGGGATATTGAAGACTTAAATAAATCAATAGATGAATTAGAAGATCAAATAAATGAGCTTCCTGAAGGAAAGGAAAAGGATGATTTTATAGATGAGCTTGAAAAAATAAAGGAAAGAAGGGATAAACTTCAGGAGAAAGTAAATAACAAGGATTATTTTGAAGATAAAATAGATAAAATATACATTGATTTTGAAAGGGATCC
>NZ_FUZT01000034.1 GCF_900167445.1 Maledivibacter halophilus | reverse complement strand
TAGTGGATTGTAAAATAAATTAAAGAGTTATCCACAACAAAGACTGAAAAAACATAGAAAAAAGCACAAAAAAGGACGCATTTATTAAGTCCCATAATTTTTTAATATAAAATAATGCGTAGCATAGTGAAAAAATATTAACTTGTGGATAGTGTTAAGAAGCTAATTTATAAAGCTTTCTGATACTTCTAAAATATTGTGGTTTATTTATTGCGTTAGCAACTATAACATTAATTAATTTAGTTATGGCTGTTAAAAATAAATTGGCTCTCATACTGGTTGTGTTTAAAGTTATAGGAAAAGCAATAGAGGAATTTTTCTTTAGCGAAGCTATAGTTCTTTCAATAGTTGTTCTAAGCTTATAAGTAGAATTCCACTCATCAGAATTTCTTTGAATGCCAGGATAAAGTCTAAAGTCTTTATCAGGATAAACATAATGCATTCTTCCAGCTTTGGAAGATGTACATGGATTTTCACAAGTATGATAGCATTTACCTTTTTTATCCCTACGGGCTTTAGGACATTTATACTTTAAACGAGGGCTTCTATTTTTTCCTCTACAAATTCCTTCAGGAATAAAAGGTTCTTTAGTAAGAAGACAAAGAGGAGCACCGGATACATCAAATTCTAAGTCAGAATTATCAACACGATTAGTATTGCGGGTGTTAATAGGGATAAAAACTTTTTCAAAACCATAATGTTTTAAAAGTGAAAAATTATTATAGCTATCAAACTCACTATCGCCAAGGAAACTAATAAATTTTTTATTAGGATTATGTTTAAAAAATTGGTCTATTACAGGCTTTAGAGAGGCATTATCAAAGGAAAATTTTTGTTCCTCTGGAGTATCAAAAACATCGTCTATAGAAGAATAAAAATCATCATCAAAAAAGTTAATGTGCATTGGTATTCCAAAACCATTAGTAAGAATACCAAATTTATAAAAATAACCAAAATGACCATTAACAAAATCTAATTTAATAGAAGAATTAGTCTCAGCTTGTTTAGGCATGTTTTTATATGCGGCAGCATAAGGATTGAAAATTTCATTATTAGTGATTTTAGCATAGGTTTTTTGCTTATTTATCTCAGAAGCCAAAGTTTTAGGATTATTTTCTTTAACCTTAGGTTTTAACCCAGATGTATCATAAATAAGTATTGAAGCTAAGCCTTTTAAAGGTGAATCGTCATCTAAAGATTCATCAAATTCATTACAAATATCTAAGACATAAGAGGTCATAGAATTAAATAAATCGCAAATATCTTTTTCATAATTAATTTTGAATCTACTAAAAAAGGAATCATCAGGGACTTTATTATTAAAACCACAAAACTCTCTGAGAACCTTTGAAAATTGAAGGAATAGGGTTAGTAAAGTAGTTGTAGGAATATTGAACATATGCATAAATAATAAAGCTGCAAGTATTGAAGAAAGATTATAGTCTCTATTCCTACCTAAACTAGAGTAATAATGGTTACGAAAAGCATCAGGTATAAAAGATTCAAGATTAAAATTATCTTTAATTAAATTTAGAAAAACCTCTGGTTTTTCATAAGAAAGTACTTTTAAAGATGAAAATTGTTCAAATAGATTTAGTTGCTTAAATTCTGATAAAGAAAACATGGTAACAACCTCCCTATGTTGGTATTTGGTTTTAGTGGTATATTACTAATATCGACATAGTGGAGGAAAATACAATGGCCTATCGGCCAGAAATATAGCAAAAAAGCCGATTGTAGAATTTAACAATCGACTAAAACTAAAAATATAAAAGGAGGGAATTAAATGTTAGCTGTTGATAAGAAGACATTTGAAGAAGAAGTATTAAAGTCAGAAGGTTATGTATTGGTAGACTATTGGAGTGATGGATGTGAGCCTTGTAAAGCTCTTATGCCTGATGTTGAAGCCCTTGAGGAAAAGTACAAAGAAAAGATTAAGTTTTGCAAATTAAACACTACAAAGGCTAGAAGACTTGCAATTTCTCAAAGAGTTTTAGGACTTCCAACTATAGCACTTTATAAAGATGGTGAAAAGCTTGAAGAAGTTACTAAAGATGATGCAAATAGAAAAAATATTGAAGCAATGATTACAAAACATCTTGGTTAGTTACAAGCAACAGTTCTAATCTAATTAATAAAATTGGATTAGTTCATGTTGCCTAATATAAAGGGAGGTGAAGATCCATGCGTTTAGAGCTTGGCAGAATTGAAATTACAGATGTTCAATTTGGAGATGCAACAAAAGTTGAGGCTGGAACATTATATCTAAATAAGCAGGAGTTAATAGACTTAGTCATGGAAGATGAACATATTAAAAGTGTTCAAGTTGAATTGGCTCGTCCAGGTGAGGAAGTAAGAATTACCCCTGTGAAGGATGTGATTGAACCTAGAGTTAAAGTGGAAGGACCAGGGGGAATTTTCCCAGGTGTTATTAACAAAGTAAATACTGTAGGTTCAGGTCGCACACATGTTTTAAGTGGGGCTGCAGTAGTTACATGTGGGAAGATAGTCGGATTCCAGGAAGGTATCATTGATATGACTGGACCTGGTGCCGATTATACTCCGTTTTCAAAGCTAAATAATATATGTCTTGTAATTGAGCCTTTAGATAATTTGAAGCAGCATGAATATGAAGCAGCAGTAAGAATGGCTGGCTTAAAGGCAGCAGACTATATTGGAAAAACAGGTAAAGATATAGAGCCAAATGAAATTAAGGTTTATGAAACAAAGCCACTTCTTGAGCAGGTGGCAGAGTATCCTGATCTGCCAAAGATAGGATATGTATATATGCTTCAAACTCAAGGATTACTTCATGACACTTATGTATATGGAGTAGATGCTAAAAAAATAGTTCCAACAGTTCTTTATCCTACTGAAGTAATGGATGGAGCAATATTAAGTGGAAACTGTGTATCTGCATGTGATAAAAATACAACGTATCATCATTTAAACAATCCTATAATAAAAGATTTATATGAAAAGCATGGTAAGGAAATTAACTTTGTTGGCGTTATTATAACTAATGAAAATGTATATCTTGCCGACAAGGAAAGATCATCTAACTGGACTGCAAAGTTTACTAAATACCTTGGACTAGATGGTGCTATAATTTCTCAAGAAGGGTTTGGTAACCCAGATACTGATCTTATCATGAACTGCAAGAAAATAGAAGAACAAGGCGTAAAAACTGTTATTGTAACAGATGAGTATGCCGGTAGAGATGGAGCATCCCAATCATTAGCTGATGCTGATCCTAAGGCCGATGCCGTTGTAACTGGTGGTAATGCCAACGAGATAATAGTTCTTCCACCTATGAAAAAGGTAATTGGTATGTTGGATTATGTAGATAAGATTGCTGGCGGTTTTGATGGCTCATTACGACCTGATGGAAGTATAGAAGCTGAAATACAGGTTATTACTGGTGCTACAAATGAGCTTGGATTTAATAAAATGTCAGCAACAGGCTATTAATAAGATATTAAAGCTAAATAGAATAGTTTAAAAGAAAGGAAGTGTGCTAAAATGAGCATCTTAGATAATAAAAAAGTTATCATTATTGGCGATAGAGATGGAATACCAGGTCCAGCTATCGAAGAATGTGTTAAAACAGTAGAAAGTGCAGAGGTAGTATTCTCTTCTACGGAATGCTTTGTCTGAACCGCTGCAGGAGCAATGGACTTAGAAAATCAAAAAAGGGTTAAAGAATTAACAGAGAAGCATGGAGCAGAAAATATAGTTGTATTATTTGGAGCAGCTGAAGCAGAATCAGCAGGACTTGCTGCAGAAACTGTTACAGCAGGAGATCCAACCTTTGCAGGTTGTTTAGCAGGAGTTGGACTTGGACTTGCTGTATATCATGCAGTAGAACCAGAATTTAAAGATACAGTTAATGCTGATGTATATGAAGAACAAGTTGGCATGATGGAAATGGTTCTTGATGTAGATGAAATAATTGAAGAAATGACTTCAATTAGAGAAGAATACTCTAAATATTAATAAATTATTCAAACCCTTAATAATTTATTAAACCCTTTTGATTTAAAAATAAGTCTATTGATAAGAGTTCAGTTTGGACTCAAAGTTTATAGTATGTATGGTATGTAAATTCATTAAATAAGATGAAAATTAGTTTAAATAAAATTTTGATTTCCCGGTGTTTAAAATATGAGAGGGGGGAAAGTATGAGCAAAATTAGAGTTGTTCATTATATAAATCAATTCTTTGCTGGAATTGGTGGTGAAGAAAAAGCTGATATCCCACCAGAATTAAGAGAAGGTGTTGTTGGTCCTGGTATGGCCCTTAATAAAGCCTTCAAAGGAGAAGCTGAAATAGTTGCTACTGTTATTTGTGGTGACTCTTACTTTAATGAGAATTTAGAGGAAGCAAAAGAAAAAGTTTTGGGAATGGTGAAAAAATACAATCCTGATTTATTTATAGCTGGCCCAGCATTTAATGCAGGTAGATATGGTGCAGCGTGTGGAACAATATGTAAAGCTGTTGAAGAGAGTTTAGAAATTCCAGTTGTTACAGCTATGTATGTTGAAAATCCTGGTGCTGATATGTATAAAAAAGATATTTACATTGTATCAACCGGGAACTCGGCAGCAACAATGAGAAAAGCTATTCCTGCTCTTTCAAAGTTAGCTTTAAAACTTGGTAAAAATGAAGAAATTGGATCCCCAGAGGAAGAAGGATATATTCCAAGAGGTGTAAGAAAGAATATATTCCTTGATAAAAGAGGTTCAGCTAGAGCAGTTGAAATGATGATTAAAAAGCTTAAGGGTGAAGAATTTCCCACAGAATATCCAATGCCTGATTTTGACAACGTAGATCCAAATCCAGCTGTAAAGGATATATCTAAAGCTAAAATAGCCCTTGTAACCTCAGGCGGTATTGTACCAAAGGGTAATCCAGATCATATTGAGGCATCAAGTGCTTCTAAATATGGTAAATACGACATTGATGGAGTTACAAACTTAACAGAAGAAACTTATGAAACTGCCCATGGTGGATATGACCCAGTCTATGCAAATGAAGATGCAGACAGAGTCTTACCAGTTGATGTATTAAGGGATATGGAAAAGGAAGGCGTTATTGGACAGCTTCATAGATATTTTTATACTACTGTTGGTAATGGTACTTCAGTTGCTAATTCTAAAAAATTTGCTGCAGAATTTTCTAAGGAGCTTAAATCTGATGGAGTAGATGCTGTAATTCTAACATCTACATGAGGCACTTGTACTCGTTGCGGTGCAACGATGGTAAAAGAAGTAGAAAGAGCTGGAATTCCAGTTGTTCATATTTGTACAGTAGTGCCTATTTCATTAACAGTTGGAGCAAATAGGATAGTTCCAGCTGTGGCAATACCTCATCCATTAGGAAATCCTGCTTTAGAACCAGCAGAAGAGAAAAAGCTTAGAAGAGGTTTAGTTGAAAAATGTCTTAAGGCACTTGAAACCGAGGTTGATGGACAAAAAGTATTTGAAGATTAATAAAAGAAAGGGTGATGAATTCATCACCCTTTTTACTGAAATGAACTATAGAGAAACAAACTGAAAGATTAATTTATACATCTCAAAAAATCCCAGAAGAATGGATATTTTTAAGATGTATAAATTAAGGTTTGACATTGTTTCGCTATAGCTATAGTAATACTATTCTAAAGATTAATAAATTTCGCTGAAAGAATGTAGAAGCGTTCATTATTTCAGTAAAATTTATTTTAAGTTTTATCTAGCATGACTATATATAAATAATTATGGAGGTGTAAAGCATGAAATACCCAGTAGTAAAAGCAGCAGGATATATATTGGTTAATACCCCTGATATGATACTACACAATGGTACAACCCAAACAACAGAAAGGATAACAAACCCGGATTCAGAATATCTTAAAAAGGTACCTGAGTATATAAGGCCCTATGAAAAGGTTGTAAACTATGCTCCAAACCAAGTATATATTGGAAACATGACTCCAGAGGATTTAAAGGGATATAAAATGCCTTGGCATGATAAAGAGGTTGAAGGTGCCGATAGATTTGGTAAATTTGGGGAGATAATGCCTCAGGATGAATTTATTGGACTGATGAAAATATCAGATGTTTTTGATCTTGTAAAGCTGGAAAAGGGTTTTACTGCGTCTGTAAAGGAAAAAATGTTAAATCATCCATTATTCGATGAAAATGATGCGGCTAAGCTTAAAGAAGGTGAAGAGCTTTCAGAAATAGAGGAACAAATAAATAAATACCATGCTGAACCCCTTTACAACGATGGAAAAATAATTGGATGTGTTAAAAAGGCCCATGAGATAGATATAAATCTTACTGCCCATACAATGTTTGAAAATATTGTAGTTAAGGCTTCAGGAGTTTTGGCATTTAGACATCTTATACACAATAATAAATTGGATCCAGCTTCTATAGATTATGTAATAGAGTGCTCAGAGGAAGCTTGTGGAGATATGAACCAAAGAGGTGGAGGAAACTTTGCTAAATCCATAGCAGAAATGGGTGGAGCAGTTAATGCAACAGGATCTGATACGAGGGGCTTTTGTGCGGCACC
>NZ_FUZT01000016.1 GCF_900167445.1 Maledivibacter halophilus | reverse complement strand
TAAGCGCTGAAGGCATCTAAGCGCGAAGCCCACCTTAAGATAAGATTTCCCATCCGAAAGGAGTAAGACCCCAGAAAGACCATCTGGTTGATAGGCCTAAGGTGTAAGGGCAGTAATGTCTTTAGCTGATAGGTACTAATAGGTCGAGGGCTTGACCAAAACATCCATTGTTCAGTTTTGAGAGAATAAAAAAACAATTATTAATTATGCACTATACATTGTTCATTTGCACGATAGTGCACAAATCCGGTGGCAATAGCGAAGGGGATACACCTGTACCCATATCGAACACAGAAGTTAAGCCCTTCAGCGCCGATGGTACTTGGCGGGTAACTGCTTGGGAGAGTAGGTCGTTGCCGGTTAAAAATGAAAAAACCTGAAAGAATACAATTCTTTCAGGTTTTTCTATTGTCATTTATTATGAAATGAGAAAAACAAATGATAGAGTTTAGCTTGTAGTCGGTAACATTATTATTAGAAAAAATCAAAATAATTTAGTAATTATTAGAATTATATAGAAAAAGTTTACTGAAACCTAATCTTTGTAATACACACAAGAATTGTGGAATAAAATTGTATTATCAAATATTTTCTTATATAATAGGTATATAGATTCAAATAGAACTATTGATTTATATTAAGTTAACCTGTTGTGCTAGTAAATTAGATATTAAAAACCACGGTATAGGAAATAGCACAACGATTTAAGTTATAATGTTATCTATAACAAAAAAAGGGGGATAAAAATGGACATCAAAAAGTTATATAACAGTGGAATAACTTTTGAAGAATTTATACTCCAAGATGGCGGTTCCTATAAAGACAAAATTATGGAAATATATAACAATATACAAATTGATGATAATTTACTAAAAAAAATAAATTCCATAGATAAAGAGATTAATGTTTTAGTATTTGCTGAAATATGGTGTCCAGATTGCGTAATAAATCTTCCAGCCTTAAAAAAATCTGTGATCTCAATAAGTCTATAAAAATAAAAATTGTACCAAGAGAAGGAAATGAAGAATATCTAGAGGATTATAAAATTGACGATAAGCCAAAGATACCAACCTTTGTTTTTATGGATGCTAAATTTAACATCCTTGGTGCTTTTATTGAAATTGCCCAAATAATAAAAGAAATTGTAACCAGAGGAAATCAAGTAGATATAATAGTTGCAAAACGAAAATATAGAAAAGGTGAATTTACAAATGAAACGATTAAGGATATTCTTGAAATAATAAGTTGAAAGATGGTACTCAAGCACCATCTATTTTTTTTGACTATAAAAAATTAAGGTGATACAATATATAGTGTATCTTATAAAATAAAATACTAAATATAGACAAGGATGGTGAAAAATGCAATTAACAGCAAATTCCCTAAAAGTACTTGAAAGAAGATATTTAGCTAGAGATGTAGAAGGTAATTTAATTGAGATACCTGAAGATTTATTTAAAAGAGTAGCCCATCATATAGCCAAAGCTGAGGGGAAATATAATATACAGGAAGTTAAAAATATTGAAAAGAAATTTTATGAAATAATGACAAAATTTGAATTTCTTCCAAATTCACCAACATTAATGAATGCTGGAAGAGAGCTTGGTCAATTATCTGCTTGTTTTGTATTACCTGTTGAAGATTCCATGGAAGGTATATTTGAAGCAGTAAAGAATGCTGCGCTAATACATAAAAGTGGTGGAGGAACTGGCTTTAGTTTTAGCAGACTGAGGAGCAAGGGATCTACGGTGGCTTCAACAGGAGGAGTTGCATCGGGACCCATTAGCTTTATGAAGGTATTTAATTCGGCCACTGAAGCGGTAAAGCAGGGAGGAAAAAGAAGAGGTGCCAATATGGGGATATTACGCATTGACCATCCTGATATATTGGAATTTATAAAATGTAAAGAAAACAGCCAGGAATTAAATAATTTTAATATAAGTGTTGGGCTTACAGAAGCATTTATGGAAGCAGTAGAAGAAAATAGTGAATATAATTTATATGATCCCAGAACAGGAAAAGTGGCAGGCAAATTAAATGCTAGAGAAATATTCGATACAATAGTTTCTATGGCCTGGAACAATGGAGAACCAGGTATAGTATTTTTAGATAGAATCAATAGAGATAATATAGTACCTGAGATAGGAGAAATAGAAAGTACAAATCCGTGTGGTGAATAGTTTGCCTCACGAAAAAAACCGGGCAAACCTATATTTTGGGGGTAGTAAGTAGAAAACTTTCTGCTAACGGTAAAGTCCACCATATTCATATGGATAATACCGTGCTAATCACAAAGGTAGTGATAGTGTAGAGCGTAGACTTTGAGCATAAATACCAAGCAATAATAGGTCCACGAGTGTCTGGCTATCTAATTAATAGATAGAAAATGTACGCCGAACTATGCCAATGGTAAAGGTATAGAGCTATGGGATAAAAAGCCTATAGGATAACATAATTGGAACAGCCTTTATTACCCTTTGAATCATGTAATCTTGGCTCAATAAATTTATCTAAAATGGTAAAAGAAGAAGAGGGAAGGGCAAGGATTGATTATGAAAGATTGGGAGAAGTAATAGACTTAGCTGTTCGTTTTCTGGATAATGTAATAGATATAAATAATTATCCATTAAAGGAAATTGAAGAAACAACTAAGGCAAATAGAAAAATTGGACTGGGTGTAATGGGCTTTGCAGATATGCTTGTAGGGTTGGGTATACCATATAACTCAGATGAGGGTGTAAAAATTGCAGAAGAAATTATGAAATTTACTAATGAAAGATCAAAAAAAATGTCTATGAAACTTGCCGAGGAAAGAGGGTCCTTCCCTAACTATGAAAAGAGTATATTTAAAAAGGAAAATTTAAAGCTTAGAAACGGAACTACAACTACTATAGCACCAACGGGTTCCATAAGCATTATATCTGGAACATCCAGCGGAATAGAGCCATTATTTGCCCTTTGTTACTATAGGAATGTAATGGACAATGATAAGCTTATAGAAGTAAACCCATTGTTTAAAGAATACCTTGAAAAAGAAGGAATATATTCTGAAGAATTAATGGAAAAAGTGGCAGAGAAGGGAAGTATACAAGATATACCACAAATCCCTGAATATATAAAAAGGATTTTTGTTACTGCCCATGATATTTCACCTGAGTGGCATATAAAAATGCAGGCAGCATTTCAAAAATATGTAGATAATGCTGTATCTAAAACAGTAAACTTTGAGCATGATGCAACAAAAGAAGAAGTTGAGAGGGTGTATATCCTTGCATATAAATTAGGGTGTAAAGGTGTTACAATTTATAGAGATGGAAGTAGAGATGAACAGGTCTTAAATATCGGCAAATTAGACAATGGTAATGATGAAAAGGCAGTTACAAAAGATATAAAGGGTATAGTTCCAAGATCTAGGCCAAGTACTACCATGGGAATAACTGAAAAGGTAAAAATAGGATGTGGGAATTTATACATAACAGCAAATTATGATGAAAAAGGTATATGTGAAGTATTCACTAACCTTGGAAGGGCAGGAGGTTGCCCAAGTCAAAGTGAGGCAACAAGCAGACTTATATCTATTGCCTTAAGAGCTGGGATAAGTGCTGAAGCTATTATAGAGCAGCTAAAGGGTATAAGATGTCATTCAACATTAAGGTTAAGGGGGAAAGGAGATAAAGAGATAAACGTATTATCCTGTCCCGATGCTATTGGTAAAACCCTGGAAAAGGTCATGAATATGAATATAGCAGTTGATGAAGAAAATATAGAAGATATAGCTCATGAAATTCAACATAAAGAATCTAAATGCATGAAAAATTGTTCAAATTCTATTCCTACAGATATACATAATAGTAGACAAGAAAAAGAAATATCAATTGATATAGATAATTCTTTGGAAGAAGGTAGAAATGATAGCCTTTGTCCTGAATGCGGAAGCAAAGTTGAACATGAAGGTGGATGTGTAATGTGTAGAAATTGTGGATATTCCAAGTGTGGGTAACAGTAAATTATATATATAATTAAGTTATGAGAAAACAAGTCATTGATTTGGCTTGTTTTTTTATGATTAAACAGGTGGGAAAGTGGAAGGAATCGTGTCATATTTTGTTGAATATTGACATGCAAGCATCTTCTAAACTACAAAGATACTTAAGCAACCAGTTCTGCCAAAATTATGGCATAAATGTTGCTTAGATTATTAGATAAGGGGTGAAGAAATGAAAGTTCATTTAATGAAGTTGATTGAATCTGAAGACAAAAAAAAGCCTTATACAGATGACCAATTAGCTAAAATTTTAGGTGTACGAAGGGATTTGGTCACGGTTTTAAGAGGGGAATTAAATATTTTAAATTCCAGGGAAAGGTGTAAAGATTTTTTGGCCCAGGAAATTAAAGAAATAGTTTCCCAAAACCCTAAAATATCTGGCAGAGAACTTACAAGAATAATAAAAAAACGGGGCTTTGATGTTTCGAGATATCTTGTGTCCCAAATGAGAAAAGAAATTGAAGAAGAAAATACAGACGAAGTGAAACTAGTAAAAAGTTATAAAGATTCTTCAGAGGATGTAAATGTTATAACAACCTTCAATGAAAAGAATTTTTTAAATAAACAGCATAATAAAGTATTAGCTTTTAAAAGAATTATTGGTTTTGATGGTAGCTTGAAACCTCAGATTCAGCAGGCAAAGGCGGCTATATTATATCCTCCCCACGGCCTTCATACTTTGATTTTAGGTTCTAGTGGAGTAGGAAAAAGCCATCTAGCTGAAGCTATGTATGAGTATGCTTTAGAGATCGGTGTTCTGGGGTCAGTAGTACCCTTTGTTATTTTTAACTGTGCAGATTATGCGGAAAATCCTCAACTTCTGCTATCGCAACTTTTTGGTCATGTTAAAGGAGCCTATACCGGGGCTGAAAAGGAGAAAGAAGGCTTAGTTGAAAAAGCCAATGGGGGAATACTTTTCTTAGATGAAGTCCATCGTCTTCCTCCAGAGGGACAAGAATTGCTGTATTTTTTGATGGATAAAGGAAAATTTAGACGTATGGGGGAAACAGAAATTGAGCGAATTGTTCAAGTTTTAATTATTGCCGCAACTACAGAAGATATAGAATCATCTCTCTTATTGACTTTTAGACGAAGAATACCCATGATAATTGAACTTCCCCCCTTATCGGCTAGGCCTCTTGGGGAGAGATACCAAATAATAAGGAATTTTTTTAATAAAGAATCTAGTAGAACAGAGGTCAAAATAAAGGTGACACAAGAAGCCTTAAGGGCCCTTTTACTATATGATTGTTTAGGAAATATAGGTAAGCTCAAAAGTGATATTCAAGTTGCTTGTGCCCGTGGCTTTTTAACTTATATAGGAGGTAATAAGGGGTATATACAAGTGGATTTAATTGACCTGCCATCCCATGTCCGAAGAGGATTATTAAAAATAGAAAATCGAAAACCTGAAGTTGAAAACTTCATTAAATCGGATTTAATAGCAAGACCTGGAGAAATAGATGAAAAAACGGAGCTTAAAAAAGATCTTTATACGTTACCTGAGGAAATTTATAAATATATTGAGGCGAAATATGAGGAGCTTGAACTGCAAGGTTTAAATCAGGATAAGATAAATCACTTAATTGGCAGTAAGATTGAAATGAAGTTTGAGCAATTGATAGAACAAGTAGAGAGAAATCATCAAATCTTAGCAAAACAAGACCTAGCAGGAATAGTGGGACAAAATATTGTTGACATAGTAGAAAAGGTGACCCAGATAGCTAAAGAAAGAATAGGACAAATGGATAACCATCTTTTTTACTGCTTTGCAATACATTTAAGTGCAACTTTTCAGAGAATTCAGGAAGGCAAACCCATAATTAATCCCCATTTAGAAAAAATTATGAGGGAATATAAGCTGGAATATAATGTGGCTAAAGAAATTGTTGAATATATCGAGGGCCAGTTGAATTGTAAAATACCTCAAGACGAAATAGGTTTTATTGCCATGTACCTTAAAACATTAACTAAATCCCAGGATGTAAAACCGGGAAGGGTTGGAGTTGTAGTTCTTTCTCATGGGCGTGTTGCTCAAGGCATGGTTGAAGTAGCAAATCGCCTATTAGGGGTAAATCACGGAGTAGGTATAGAAATGTCTTTAGATGAGAGACCAGAATCGGCTCTTCAAAGAACTATCAATGTTGTAAATAAGATTAATGAAGGAAAAGGAGTATTACTTCTTGTAGATATGGGCTCTTTAATAACCTTTGGAGAGATAATCACTAAAAAAACTGGTATTCTTACAAAAACTGTAGGTCGTGTTGATACAGTTATGGTATTAGAAGCAGTAAGAAAGGCTATCTTACCGGATACTAATCTGGATGAAATTGTGGCCAGCATAGATAAAGATAAAGTGGGGCTTGGAAGACTTACACCCTTTGCAGTGTCTAAAAACAATGACAAAAAGATTATTATAACCCTATGTATTACTGGTGAAGGAACTGCACTAAGGGTAAAAAGCCTTATAAAAAATATGATACCAGATATTCACAAAAAAGCCAAAATCATTCCTATTGGTGTTATTGGTAATGAAGAACTATCATTAAAAATAGATAAAATAAAAAATAAAGGTTCTATTGTAGCAATTGTAGGAACTGTAAGACCTAAAAACAATTCTATTCCCTTTATTTCATTGGAGGAAATAATAAATGGCAAAGCAGTAGAAAGATTAGAAAACATACTTGATATGGAGTTAACATCAAAAAGCTCTATAAAAAAAGATTTTTCAGAAACACCATTGGCTAAAGTTATTGATAATGAACTTATAATCGTTAACCCAAATTATAATACCAAAAGGGAGGCTTTAGATGACCTTGCTGGACTTTTAATAAAAAAGGGTTATGTTGAGGAAAAATATTTGCTTGATGTATATAGAAGAGAACTTATTGAAGCAACTTTAATTGATAATATTGCTATGCCCCATGGAGAACCACAAAATGTGAAAAAATCTGCTATAGCAATAGCTGTGTTAAAGGAGCCTATAGAATGGTCGCCAGGAATCGTGGTGGAAAATGTTTTTATGATGGCATTAAAAGAGGACTCAGAAGATATCATAGGTAGTTTCTATAATTTAGTAAAAGAATCTGATCTTCTTGTCAAGTTGAAAAATGCTAGTAATTCCAAGGACGTTCAAAATATTATTTTAGAAATATTACTGTCATCCACTAAAGATGCCAAAACCTTGGCATGACATTTGCTATTGTTTTTAAGTGACGGCAGAAAAGGAAGGTAAATATTCATATAGAAATTCTCTTTCCTAATTCATTAATATATTGACGAATATATTAAATTACATAAATAGAAAGGAGAATTCTTTCAAATAGATTTAGTTTTAGTTATGTTTTTAATAGTTTCAGAGCTCTGTAACTGAATATAAATTTAAAAGGAGGTTATTTAAGGAACTATTATATAGTATTTATTAATAAAAATTTTCAAAGTTTTTTATATAGTATATTTTACGTATTTAGAAAGGAGAATTATATAATGATTAGTCAAACAATTATGAGTATTTTTGAATGGGTATTTGCACAAGGAGCTCCAGTTATCGTTCCAATATCAGTTTTAATTCTGGGTTTGATATTTCGTGCACCTAAGAAAGCGATTTTTCCAGGGGCATTACGTATGGGAGTCGGTTTCACAGCACTTTTTGCCCTTGTAGGTATTATTTTTTCAGCTTTAGGACCTGCAGCAAATGAAATGGCTTCGCATTTTGGACTTAGTTTTTCTGTTACAGACCTTGGTTGGCCAACTCAATCTGGTATAGTCTTTGCAATTCCATGGTCTATGGCTGCTATTGCAGGATTTATTCTCTTAAATTCCATTTTAGTAGCTTTTGGTGTTGTAGATACTCTTAATGTAGATTTCAATAATCATTGGATTTTTGTATTTTATATGGGGGCGACTTTATATACTACAGGGAGCTGGGTTTGTACAATTTTAGTTGGATTAATTTTTTGGTTTGTTTCTTTAAAAATGGCAGATTGGCTTTATCCTATGATAGATGCATACTATGATATGCCAATGGAAGGTATTACTATAACCCATGCATATTCAATTTTATGGGCTCCAGTAGGATTTTTATTAGATAAATTATGGGATTCTATCCCCATTATTCGTGATATTCAATGGGATCCAGATACTATTAAAGAAGAATGGGGATTCTTTGGAGAGCCTGTTTTTATGGGATGGTTGATTGGTCTATTCGTTGGGGTCATTGCTTATTTTGATTGGCCGCCAACAGGGGAACAAATAAGCTCTGCTTTGAGTCTTGCATTTACTGTTTCATTTTTTATGCTTCTTCTTCCAAGGGCAGCAGAACTTATTGTGGCAGGTATGGCCCCATTATCAGATGCAGTTCGCATGTTTGTTACTAAGAAAATGCCAGGACGAAAATTTCACCTAGGCCTTGATGCAGCAGTATTAGTAGGAGCACCTGAGCATGTTGCTATTGGAGTTTTAACTACACCTATTGCGTTTTTAATAGCATTTTTACTTCCTGGAAATAAGATGTTACCTTTGGGAGATGTGGCAGGACTATTTATTTTCATATGTGTATTTATTACAAATACAAACCGTGGAAATATATTCCGTGGATTGCTTAATAGTGCCTTGTTATTGATACCTGTATCTTTTTGGATTGGTTCAGCTATGTCTCCAGCAAATATGGCAATGGTAAAAGGCACAGGTTTTGTTTTGCCGGAAGGTGCTAGCTTAATATCTTCACTTTGTGTTGGGACTACTCCCTTTGGCTTTGCACTTTATAAAATAAGTCAATTTTTTACCGGTATTGGAACATTTACTGATCTTATGATAGGAATATGTATTATTATTGGATTTGCCTTTATCTGGTATCTAATGCGTAATAGACCAAAACAATATGCTAAAGAACTACTTGGAGAAGAATCAGAAGGATAAATATACAACAATATAAATTAAATTTTAGTAATATTATCATTTAAGAAATAGAAGGGAGCTAATAAAAACTATGTTTAAAAGAAAAAAATCAAAGGAAAAAAAAGATAAAAAAAGGATTATGTTAGTTTGTGGTTCAGGAATGGTATCTAGTACATTAGTGTATCCAATGGTTGAAGAGATTTTAAAAGAAGGTGGCTTTCGTTATGAAATTATTAAAGGTGGCTTCAATGATATAAAAAAATATGCCAATATTAATATGATATTGACTACTGTATCGCCATTGCCCAAAAATGTAGTGGAAATGGGGATCCCTGTTGTGGTTGTAACTTCATTATTTAAAGGGGATAAGGAATCAGTGAGGGATAACATATATGAGGTGTTGAAAAAATAATTAAATTTAAAAATTTATGTAAAGATGAACAACTTTATAGGGTTTAATAAATTAAAAATAAAAAATACACAAGTGTTTATTATTTTCTTTCAAATTTATTTTAAATTCTAATGTTGTTTATCTATAGAAATACTTATATCAAAACGAATTGAAAGTTAGATTTATAGATCTTAAAAAATTCCAGAAGCATTGATATTTTTAAGATCTATAAATTAAGTTTTGAGATTGTTTTACTATAGAACATACAAAAAGGATGTGGTAAAAATTAAAAATATATCTATAAAAGAGATTGTTCAACCGGATGTAATAGAGTTAAATGTATCTGTTGCTAATCGAGATGAGGCCATTTACAAGGCTGGCTACCTATTACTTAAAAAAGGAATAGTTGAAGAAGGATATATTGAAGCTATGCTTAAAGCATGTAATGAATTAGGTCCTTATATTGTCCTAGTTCCAGGAATTGCTATTCCTCATGCTCGCCCAGAAGCAGGGGCTAAAGGATTAGGTATTTCAATTATAACACTTAAAGAGCCAATACCCTTTGGAAATGAAGAAAATGATCCAGTTCATACGGTTATTGCTTTAGCTTCAGATAATAATAACAATCATCTTGGCTTATTGACTAGCTTATCAAATTTCTTGATGGATCATGAAAAGGTCAATAAAATGCGTGCTGCAAAAACTACTGATGAAGTAATGGCATTACTTACAGAAAATGATTAACTAAAAATAGTTAATGATTGAGAAAATTACATTACAATAATTATAATATTATATATTTAGGAGGAAAATTAATGAAAACCGAATTACTTGTTATGCTAGTGCAAAATGATAGAACAGTGGAAAATGCAATTGAATTGTTTAAAAATGCAAAGGATCTTCCAGTTAAACATTGGGGTTTTAAGGATGTTGGTTTGGAAAAGAATAAGATGATTCAGCTAGTAAAAGAAATGAAGGATGCAGGAAAGACAACATATCTTGAAATCATGAGTCAAGATGAAGAAGGAGGACTACAAAGTGCTCAACTTGCAATAGATTGTGGTTTTGATGTAGCTATAGGTACAGTTTATTCTGATTCAATAAATTTTCTTCTTAAAAATTCTAGTACAAAATACTATCCTTTTACAGGACGACTTGAAGGGCACCCAGCAACTTTAGTAGGAAGTGTGAATGAAATTATTGAACATGGAAAAATGATGCAATCTAAAGGCGTTGATGGATTAACATTATCTACATATCGTTTTGTTGGAGATCATAAAGAATTAATTGAAGCAATTGGTAAGGAAATAGAAGTTCCTATAATTTCAGCTGGAAGCATCAATTCTTTTGAGCGAATTGATGAATTGAGCAAAGCTGGTATATGGGGAGTTACAATTGGAAGTGGCTTTTTTAAAAAGGAATTTCTACCTGAAGGTACCTTCAATGAAAATATCGAAGCTGTTGTTAAGTGGATAAATAACTCTAGTGAAGCTAAATAGTAAGCAAAAAACAGGAGTTTTTGACAATATAGCATATGGATTTTTACAATGCAACATAATTGCTTACACTTTATTATTACGGTAAAACATATAGTAACCGTTGCTTTTGATGTGAAAGCAACGGTTTTTTTATTTATTGATAAGTAAGAATAAAAGAAAACTAATATAGGAGGAATAAAAGATGTATGAGTTAGAAGTAGAATTGAAAAATGAAGCAGGCCTACATGCAAGACCGGCAAATCTATTTGTGAAAAAGGCAAGTAAATTTTCATCAGATATAAAAGTTATAAAAGATGGGAAAGAATATATAGCAAAGAGTATAATGGGGATATTAAGTATGGGAGCAGGAAAAGGGACTAAAATAAAAATAGTAGCACAAGGAGAAGATGAAAAACAAGCAGTAGAAAGTTTAAAAGAATTAGTAGATGGTAATTTTGGAGAATAAAGTATAAGGGCTGTATTTACCAATTTAAACCCCCTTCAATTTAAGAGATATTTCCAGGAATTGAAGGGGTTTTTGTTAATTTAAATTAGCAATATATAATTTTATGTGATTTTCCCTAGAATCTTTATTTATTCCAGATCTTCTCCATTAGATTGGATTACTTTTTTGTACCAGTAGAAGGAATCTTTTCTTATTCTCTCTAAAGTTCCATTTCCATGATCATCCTGATCTACATAGATAAATCCATACCTTTTAGACATTTGTGATGTACCACAGCTAACTAAATCTATACAACCCCATGTAGTATATCCTATTAAATCTACACCATCAATAATGGCTTCCTTCATTTGCTCAATATGCCTGCGTAGATAATCAATACGATATGGGTCATGAACTTTACCATCTTCTACTTTATCATGGGCTCCCAGACCATTTTCAACTATAAATAGTGGTACTTTAAAACGGTCATACAATCTATTTAATGTAATTCTTAATCCAATTGGATCAATAGGCCAATCCCAATCTGTTAGTTCTAAATGTGGATTTTGACTTGTTCCAACTAAATTACCGGATACTTGAACTCCTGGCTCTGGATTGGCAGTTGCCATATAAGTCATGTAATAGCTAAAGGCTATAAAATCTCCTGTATTTTCTCTTAATATTTCTTCGTCTCCAGGTTCCATTTCTATATTTATGCCTTTTTCCTTAAAATATCTCCATATATAATTTGGATATTTCCCATTTATAAGAACCTCAGGATAAAATACATTAAGCTGTTCATCAAGTAGAGCTTGTAATTGATCCTCTGGTTTAGAAGTTGCTGCATAGGTTTCTAATCTAGCTATCATACATCCGATTTTTGCATCAGGCATAATTTCTCGACATAATTTAGTGGCCAAAGCACTAGCTATTAATTGATGGTGAGTTGCCTGATATTTTATTTGATATTCATTGTCTTTATATTTTGATACATCGGAGATTACACCACCACAAGTATATGGGCTAGTAAGCATCATATTTAATTCGTTAAATGGAGCCCAATATTTAACTCTACCCTTGTAGCGCTTAAAGATTACCTTTGCGAATCTTAAATAATCGTCAATAGCCTGTCTACTTTCAAAGCCATTATATTTTAGCACTAAATTTATAGGCATTTCATAATGAGTCATGGTTACAAAGGGCTCTATACCATACTTTTCTAATTCATCAAAGACCTTATCATAAAAAGCTAATCCTGCTTCATTTGGCTCCTTATCATCTCCATTTGGGAATATACGAGGCCATGCGATTGAAAGTCTATATACTTTAAAGCCCATTTCTGCAAATAGTGCAATATCTTCTTTATATCTATGGTAAAAGTCTACCCCTTTTCTCTTGGGGAAATATTCTTTAGAATCATCCTCAAGATATGCTTTTAACTGCTCTGATGTAACTTCAATTTTCATATTATCATTACTATGTTCCATAGGCTTATAGGGAACCATATCTGATGTGGAAAGTCCTTTACCATCTACATCATAGGCGCCTTCTACTTGACTGGCGGCAGTTGCTCCTCCCCATAGAAAATTTTCTGGAAACCCATTTTTTACTTTAAACATTTAAAAACCTCCTAATAATGTATATTAATTATCTTTTTTCCTTTTATCTATGTCTTTAAAGCCCATTATCCATGTTAAGGTAAAGGCTATGATAAAGCTTATTAAAACTCCTAAAACAGCTATTAGCAAGTTTTTAGAACTCCCATCAGGCGACACATAGGTGGGTAAAGCCACAAGGCCTGGTGTAACAAATCCATAATTCTTCAATCCAAGGGCAACGACTGCAGCTCCAGTAATACCACCGGAAATCATAGCGGCATATAATGGCTTTTTAAGCTTTAAATTGACTCCAAACATAGCTGGTTCAGTAATTCCTAAAAGGGCAGATATTCCACTTGATATGCCTATTGATTTTAATTCCTTGTTTTTAGTTCTAAGGGCCACTGCCAGTACTGCACCTGCTTGAGCTACATTTGTCACTAAATTTACCACCATATATCCTGAATCATATCCCAATGTTCCAAAGTTTTGAATTATTATTGGGAACAATCCATAATGCATACCGGTCATTACTATAAAGGGATTAAAAATGCCTAATAATAGTCCGGCAAATAATCCGGCATTTTCAAATAACCAGTTTACACCAATAGCTAGATAATTTCCCAAATAAGTTCCAATAGGGGCAATGAATGCCAAAACAAAGGGAATAGTTATCAACAATGTTAATGTTGGAGTAAATACTAGTTTTACAGGTTTAGGAATAAATTTATCTATGGCTTTATATACATAGCTCATTATTATAATACTCAATATAATTGGAAATACAGATGAGCTGTAATTTACTATTGGTACTGGTATAGATAAAAAATATAAAGGCTCCGCTCCACCAGCTTTTGCTACATCTAATATGGTTGGATACATTAAAGCACCAGCCACAACGATTCCTAAATATTCATTCACATCAAATTTACGAGCTACTGAAACTGCTAATAGAAATGGTAAAAAATAAAATGCAGAATCTGCAACTATATTTAATATCTGATAAGTCCCGCTTTCTCCAGATACCCATCCGGAAACCGTTAATATGGCCAGTATACCCTTCATCATTCCGGCACCAATTATGGCAGGTAATATAGGCTGAAATGAGCTGGCTATTACATCTAAAATAGAGCTTATAATATTCCTTTTTTCCTTATTTTCTTCAGGTTTTTCGGCATCATTATTATCTTCTTTAATTTCTTCTATGTCTAAATTTAAAATCTTTGCCACTTGAATATATACATTTTTCACATTATTACCTATGATTATTTGAAACTGTCCATTTTGATACCTAGTCCCTAAAACTCCTTCCAAATCGTCTATAGCTTTACTATTGGCTTTACTTTCATCCTTTAGGTTAAATCTAAGCCTAGTTATGCAATGAATAGCTTTTTTTATATTGTCTTTACCACCAGATAGTTGAATGATCTTTTGGGCTAATTCTTTATCATTCATTAAATTTACCTCCCGTTCATGTTATAATTTTTTAAAAGAATACACTTTCATATACTTACAAAATAAACTTAAAAATATATTATAATATAATTATAAAAGCCTTTGTATTTTCCATTATATCAAGGGTAGAATTTTCTAACAATTTCATATTAACATCTATTCACTTACAAAATAACATATTGAAAGAGATGATTAAAAATGAATTATAAAGAGTTAGACAATTATTTAAGAGAAATAACTCCTAGTGAAAAATGGCATTTAGAAAACCCGGGGGAAATAAGTAAATTTTATGAGAAAGTAGATAAAGTAAAGATAAATGACTCTTTAGTATATTTGTTTGATTTTGGAATTAGGCTGAAAAAAGAAAATATCACAATAAATAAGGACTCTAGATTTACTTATCTTCCTAAACATGTGCATGCAGATATGGAGATGAATTATATTTATTCCGGTTCATGCACATATATTATTGATGGGAAAACTGTAGTGCTAAATAAGGGAGATATATGTCTACTTGATACCAATGTAATTCATAGTACAAAAACCACTAGAAAAGATGATATAGTTGTAAATATTTCAATGACGAAATCGTTTTTTAATACTAGCTTTTTAAGTAGACTGTCTAATCAGGGAATTATAACAAGCTTCTTAATAAATTCATTAATAGAAGATCAAAGCCATAGTAAATATATAGTTTTTCGTTCTAGTAATAAATACAGTGTAGATATTTTAATGAAGAATTTATTATGTGAATATTTTGATAGAGATATTTGCTATGATGAAGTCTTAGACTCTTATATGATAATTATCTTTTCTGAATTAGTAAGGATATTTAATGAAAACAATACAAATGAATTTGCCTTAAACATAAAAAAGCCTAATAATATTATTAATATGCTGCAGTATATAGAAAACAACTATCATACATGTACTCTAACTTCTATGGCTCAAAATTTCGGCTATAATCCAAATTATCTGGGAAGCTTACTGAAAAACAGAACGGGAAAAACCTTTAGTCAATTGAAATTAGAGCATCAAATAAAACAAGCTAGTATATTAATAGCTTGTTCTGAAATGCCTATTTATAAAATAGCTCTGGATGTTGGGATTTCCAATTTAGGATTTTTTTATAAAAAATTCAAAAAAGTTTTTGGCTTAAATCCCCAGGAGTATAGAGATAATTATATAATAAAGAATAAATATTGATTCACTATAGTAAGTTAAATTAAAAAAGGGGGATTGTCATGGATAACTTATATAAGGCATTTTGTTCTTGGAGTGGAGGAAAGGATTCTTGTCTTTCTCTTTATAGAGCAATGGAAAAAGGAATAAAAGTAAAATATCTGTTTACCATGTTTACAGAAGATGGTAATAGGTCAAGGGGTCATGGTCTAAATTTAGAAATCATGAAAAAATATGCAAAGCTATTTGATATGGAGCTAATTTACGGACAAGCCACATGGAATAATTATGAAAATATATTTAAAGAAAAGATGTATTTACTAGAAGATAGGGGAGTAAATATGGGTATATTTGGAGATATTGATATTGATGACCACAGAGAATGGGTTAGACAAGCCTGTAGCCATACAGGTATTGAAGTTTATCATCCTCTATGGAAGGAATCTAGAAGAAAGATCATTGAAGAATTTGTAGATGAGGGATTTCAATCTATTATTGTTACTTTAAATAGCAAATTAGTACCTAAGGAGTATTTAGGAAGAGTTTTTGATAAATCATTGATAGAGGAATTCAGAGATTTAGGAATAGATCCTTGTGGAGAAAATGGAGAATTTCATACAGCTGTTATTGATGGACCTATTTTTAAAAAGCCGTTAAAATTAAACCAAAATGATATAATAAAGGTTCAAAACTATTGGATGCTTGACCTAGTATTAGGATAAATGAAATTTATTCTAAACTGTATATAATGATAATTTATCTAAGCAGATCAAGAATTTGGTCTGCTTTTTAGCCCATTCTTTAAAAAGATATGTTTTATATATTAATATGATATTGAAGGAATTATGAAAATCATAGAGAATAAATAACCACATGTACCTTATTTAATGATATAGAGGTGAGACCATGATTTATATATACATATTAACAGCTATGCTCCTTATATTATCTTCTTTATCAAATAAGCAAAAGACAATTAAGGCATTAAAAATTGCATGGAAAAAGTTTATTAAGATAATGCCTTCCTTTGGCAAAATGTTGATTTTAGTATCAATAGTATTATATTTATTGCCCGATGAAATTATACTTAAGTATCTCGGAAACAAAAATATTTTTCTAGGTACTATATTAGCAGCGGTATTAGGATCTATAACAATGATGCCTGGTTTTATTGCATTTCCTCTATGTGGCATATTAATTGAAAAGGGAATAAGTCACATGACAATAGCTTCCTTTTCAACATCCCTAATGATGGTAGGAATATTAACCTATCCTGTTGAAAGTGAGTATTTTGGCAAAAAACTTGCTATTATAAGAAATACAGTAAGTTTCTTTATAGTCTTAATAATTGCTGCTATAATAGGCTTATTTTATGGCGAGGTAATATTATGAAAAATAAAAGAATAGAGATTATAGGACTGTTATTATATATATTATTCATATTTGCGTCCTTCATATTTAAATTTGAACCCGGTGTAAAAATAGGAATGAATTTTATAAGCTTTACAATGAGTATGTTAAAAGTACTTCCGTGTGCTTTTATATTAATAGGGCTATTTGAGGTTTGGGTAAAAAAGGAGACTATAGAAAAATACTTTGGAAAGGCCTCGGGATATAAAGGATATTTATGGGCCGTTATATTATCAAGTACTACAGTTGGTGGAGCATACGTTGCCTTTCCAGTAGGATATTCATTATATAAAAAAGGGGCAGCCCTCAGTTATGTTTTAACCTATATAGGAGCATCTTCCTTGGCAAGAATACCTATGACTATTTTTGAAGCTTCCTTTATAGGAATAAAATTTTCAATTATAAGGTTAGTAGTATCATTACCACTTGTAATATTAAGCTCAATTATTATATCAAAGTATCTTCCAAATGAATTTTCCAAAGAATAAATCTTTATTAAAATATAATTTATTCATAATTAACCTATAAGAACTAAAAAAGTTTCCAAAAGGACTAAGAAGATTATAGATTATAGTTTTCTTAGTCCTTTTAATTAGGGTATTATAGATTAAATAAAAAGCTTACAAGGGAAAAATTTTTATAGTATTTTGTATTATATAAGATCTGTTGTAAGTAATGGATATTTTCTATAGTAGTTAATAGCTAATCTATAATTTTCATCTTCATTAGCTGAAGTAAAATCAATATATTTATTAGCTAAATACTTAAAATTTGGGCGGGTTGCAGAATCCATAAGATAAGCGGATTCACTGGAACCTTTTTTTCTATTGTCATTTAATGCTTCAATAATTCCATGTGCTGTATTTATACCTATTCCATGACCATAATAGGTGCCATTGCCTAGATCAATGACATTTTCTCCCTGCCACTGAGGGGTTAGAGGATCTACATCGGGATTTTTAAAATATCTGCAATCCCCAGGAAGAAAGTCTATTTCTCCATCATAATAACCGATATCCAAATCTCTATCAAGGTAATGCCAATTCATAAGATGTATACCTGCAAATAACTCATTAAATAATTTTTCAGGATATATATTAACAAGGGCTCCATAGTAGAGAATAACTATAGCCGTTGCACATTCGGTACCATATTTTTGACTATTGGTGAAAATATCCTTAATTCCATCGGAGGGTTTTACATTATCTTTAATTAAAAAACCACCTTCACTAGTACGAGTCCAATACTTAGGATTACATATGGAATGACGGAAGGTTCTAAAGGAAAATCTGCTGTCATTTAATTTTCTGGATGCATTTATAATTTTTTGGCGCATATCTAGTTCAAATTTAAGCTGATCTACTGAGCTGTATACATGAACAATTTCACTTGAAGACAATATCTCAAGTATTTTTCTTTCTATGCTATTAGGTGGATATTGATTAATAATATCTTTAGTGTCTATTCTACTATTTCTAATTTTTATCATTGCTGTCCTCCCATCATAGCCTTAGCTATAGCTATTTGCCTTGATATTGGATATTGAATCCATTCCTCCCATATACTTTTGTTTTTAGCATGAAGAATATTGGAGAAATTTGAAAGCAACAATTTAGTATCATTATCCTGTTTATTAAATTCATTTAAGAGCATATACTCTTCATCTTTCAATGATTTTAATGTTTTGCCAGTATCCACCGATACGTTTTTGTTAAGATATTTTGCTTCCAGGGCTATTTTATAGGTTATAGGACGATTAACTTGTTGAAGGCTCTGGCCGGTAAAATATAAAAAAGGACTATTTTCTTCAAGCCATTTAAGAAAGGATGTATATTTCTTCTCCTTACTTATTATGCTGTTTTTTTCTATTCCCGGGATAAAGCTTAAAAGCTTACTTGCCAGCTCAACATCCTTTTCATCCCTAGATAAAAGACGATTAGCAATCATTATTAAGCTGTGGGGATCCCTTGACTCGAAAAAAGCCCAAACTAAATCATGGTTAAATAAGCCTTTCCTATTTCTATCGAAAATCATATCTGCCAAATCAGGTAATATTGTTTTTTCTTTATATATTTTAGTTAAGATTATTGCAGTAATATCTAAAACCTCATCGTATTCATTACTTAAACCATCATTACTAAAGCCAGTTTCAAATATCCACTTTAAAACGGAATAGGCAATTTGTGCAAAATCCGATGATATATATTCATTGACTGAAACTTTTTTCTTTCCCTCCAGTATTTCATCTGTAATTTCTATAGAAACCTTATTCCTTATGTTTAGATTATAAAATAATCCAAGAGTATCAATATCATTTCTAAGTACAAATAAAGATGGGAAGTACAAATTTTCAGCATTTATTAAATTTACAGCCTCCTCTTTATTGTTTTTAGCCAATGCATTAAAATATGTTTTTAAACTATCAATTCCCTCATTAATCCGAATTCTATCCAATGGGTTTATAGAGTTTAAACTATACATTTTAGAATCATCACTCCTCTCATTTATTAGGACATTAAATTAAAATATTTCAAAAAAGAGTTATGATATATAATATTGCTGATCCAGGTTTTTTGTTAAAAATCTTAGAAACTAAATCACCTTATTAATACAATAGAGGTGAGGTGGTTTAGTTTCTTTTTTGTTTTAAACAATATATTATTCAAAGGAATCAATTGCTATGGTATAATTTAACATAGCACTGATTAATAATATTATAGAGGTTTAAACCTATAGAATCAGGAGGTCGATTTAATCAATGGAGCCTGTCATAACAATAAAGGATTTAAGAATGAGATATGAAAAAGGGAAAGAGGAAATATTAAAGGGAATTAATCTACAGATATATCCAGGTCAGATTATAGGATATATTGGGCCCAATGGGGCAGGTAAAAGCACAACTGTTAAAATAATGCTGGGTATATTGGATGAATTTGAAGGAGAGATTAATATATTTGGCCGGGATATATCTAAAGATAGGACATATTATAAAAAGAAAATAGGTTATGTACCAGAATCTGCTGAAATATATGAAAATCTAACTGCCCATGAATACCTTACTTTTTTAGGGGAAGTTTATGGCATAAAGGCTGAGAAAGCAGATAATAAGGCTAAGAAACTGCTTTCTTTATTTGGAATAAAAGAGGGAAATTATCACTCTAGGATTTCTTCATATTCAAAAGGTATGAAGCAAAAGCTGTTAATAGTGGCAAGCCTTATCCATGATCCTGATATATTATTTTTAGATGAGCCCTTAAGTGGTCTTGATGCAAATAGTGTCATGATATTTAAAGAGGTTTTGGCTCAGCTTGCGGCTAATGGAAAAACTATATTTTATTCCTCCCATATTATGGAGGTTGTAGAAAAAATAAGTGATAGAATTTTACTCCTTAATGAAGGCCAAATTGTGGCAGATGGAACCTTTGAGGAATTAAAGGCAATGAGTGAGGAAGGTTCCCTTGAAGGAATATTTAATCAACTTACAGGCTTTAATAAACATAAGGATATAGCCGATGAATTTATTAACACCTTAAAGGTGGTGTAATATATGAAGGATTTTAAAGTTTTAAGGTTTCTTGATAAGTTTAGTTTCACTTTTAACAAATGGGGAATAGATTATAAAGTAATGAGAAGAATATTACAGATTAAGTTAATCATGGATGAAAGACGAGTTCCAACTGTACTGACTAATCAAAAAGAAGATGGAAAGGAAAGGAATTTCTTTCTAAGATCATTATTATCATATGGATTAGTTGGATTTGTGGTGATGCTGTTGGTAATTTCACCATTGTCATTATTTCCAAAGATGAGTTTTTCCTTTGGTATGATTATATTTATGATTATGACAACTATGATAGCTGATTTTTCATCAGTTTTATTGGATATCAAGGATAAAAATATTTTAATGCCTAAGCCAATAGATTCCAAAACCATTAATGCTGCTAAAGTAATTCATATTTTTATTTATTTATTTATCATTGCAATGGTTATTGCTGGTCCCACACTTATAGTTGGAACAATGAAAGATGGAGTGTTGTTTTTCTTAATATTCTTTTTAGATATGATATTAATTTCCTGCTTTATAATTTTTTTAACTTCACTACTGTATTCTTTAATTTTAAACTTTTTTGATGGAGAAAAGCTAAAGGACATTATAAATTATGTTCAAATAATTTTATCTATTACATTAATTATTGGATATCAGTTTGTAGGACGGATGTTTAATGTATTCACCCATGATATAGTATTCACTCCTAGGTGGTGGACTTATCTAATTCCTCCAGCATGGTTTGCGGCTCCCTTTGAGATTTTTTTAAATAAGAATTACAGCAGTCATTATATTTACCTGGGATTATTAAGCATTGTAATTCCAATAATAGCCATTATAATACACTTTAAAATAGTTATTCCATACTTTGAAAAAAATCTTTCTAAATTGAATAATAATAGTATTAAAAAGGGAAGATTTATTGAAATAAAAGAAAGAGTTACTAGGACAATAGCTAAAATCCTATGCTTTGACAGAATAGAAAATATCTTTTTTAGATTTACCCAAAGGATGGTTTCCAATGAAAGAAAGTTGAAATTGAGAATTTATCCTAATATGGCCTTTGCAGCTGTAATACCTCTTATAGTTATTTTTAGAAGCTTCGGTGGCAGCAGAAGTTTTTCTGAAATCATTACAGAAATTTCAAAGGGCAAGTCCTATTTAACTATTTATATTTCAGTTTTATTATTGTCAAATTTAATATTAATGCTGAGTACCAGTGAAAACTATAAGGGTGCATGGATATATAAAGTTTTACCTATAGAAAGTCCAAGGCCAATATTTAGAGGTTCATTAAAGGGTTTTATGATGAAGTATATTATTCCGGTATACTTAATACCAAGCCTTTTGTTCCTGTTTATCTATAAGTTTAAGATACTTATAGATATAATTGTAATATTATTGAATCTGATATTATTGTGTATAATAATCTTCAGATCGGTTTCAAAGGAGCTTCCCTTTTGCAGGAACTTCAATTATGTACAAGAAAACACGATTTTGCCCTTAATCATATCCATGGGTTTTTGTGGAGCTTCAGCAGCTATACATGGAGGACTTAAAGCTGTAAAATATGGGACTCTAGGATATTGTTTGGTACTCCTAATAGTTACTGTAGTATTATGGAGAAGGAGTTTTAATTTAGAATGGAATAATATAATTTAAGAAACATTAATAATATGAGCAGTGGCATTAAAAATAAATTTTAAATAGAATAATGAATTTTCTGTATTTTTCATTTTAAATTTATTAAACCTTAAGGGTCTTTATTTTTGAGTAAGGTTTTAAATATTGTAACTTATAATCTAGAGTGATAAATGTGTTAAAGATATGTTTGTCTAGAAGGAGGTAGAAACAAATTGAAAACTCCCTATAAAATATATGAAAAACGAAGAGATTATTACAAAGGACTACTTGAGAAACAAAAAAAATCTTTAAATATGATAGGTAATCTTAGATTGTTTGTTGTATTAGCGGGACTAGGAAATACAATATTCCTGTACCTTACAAAAAATAATACTTTGCTTTTGCCAATATTTTTAGTATATTTGGCTATATTTATCTATTTAGTTATAAAATACAATCAAGTAAAGGAGATAAAGAAATATATTTCTTCGTTATATAAGATAAATGACAATTCATTGAAGCGGGTAAAAGGAGAGTGGAAGTCTTTTAGTGATACAGGTGGGGAGTTTTGTAATGAAAATCATAATTTTTCCTATGATCTAGATATCTTTGGAAAAGCATCTTTATTTCAATGGATAAATACCACAGCAACCTATATGGGGAGGCAGTTTTTAAAACAATATCTTACAAAGCCCTGCACCAGTAAAGATAAAATATATAAAAGGCAGGAAGCCATCGATGAGCTTGCAGGAAAACTGTGGTGGCGGCAAAGATTCATGGCCGAGGCCATGGCAATATCAGAAAAATCCAATAACCCGGAGTCACTTTATAAATGGGTAAATGAAAGAAATGAGTTTTACTTAAGACCCTGGGTGAAGTTTATAGTTAATATGCTTCCTATAATTAGTATATCAACTATTCTAATATATTTTATGACTAACAATATGTCCTATTATTATCCTATTTCTATATTAGGAATTCAAATCCTTATACTTAAATTTAAAAATAAGGAAAGGTCTAAGGTTTTAAATACAGTTTATAAATATAAAGATAATATAGCAGTTTATAGGCATATGCTTAAACAATTTGAAAAGAAGAATTTCAAGTCAAAATATTTAAATGAATTAAAAAATATTCTTATAAATGAAGAAAATGAAAAGGTTTATAATCAAATAGAAAGGCTTGAGAAAATTACTCAAAGTATTACAAATAGAAATAATGCTGCTTTTATATTTGTAAATATAGTCATTCTTTGGGATTATAGATGTATGATTAGGCTAGAAAACTGGAAAAAAAAATCAGGAGAACATATAAGGGCTTGGCTTAATACCATTGGAGAACTAGAAGCATTAGGGAGTCTTGCGGTTATAAGACATGATAATCCCCAGTGGGCAAAACCTATAATTATAGATAATCCATCACATTTTAGATCTACCAATATGGGTCATCCACTTATTGATGATAAGAGGGTTTGCAATGATTTGAAGTTTGAAAATGAAACTAGAATCTTATTAATCACCGGTTCAAACATGTCGGGGAAAAGCACCCTTCTTAGGACAGCAGGAATAAATCTTGTATTGGCCTATGCCGGTGCACCTGTTTGTGCCAAAACTTTTTCCTGTTCAATAATGAAGATTTATACTTGTATGAGAATAAGTGATAATATGGAAAAAAATATTTCATCCTTCTATGCTGAGCTTTTACGGATTAAAGAGATTGTAAAGGAAACAGAGAGTAATACTCAGGTATTTTTTCTTCTTGATGAAATTTTTAAAGGAACTAATTCGGAGGATCGCCATAAAGGAGCTAAGATACTAATAAAGAAACTATTAAAAAATAATGGTATGGGATTGGTATCTACCCATGACTTAGAGTTAGAAACTCTAGAAAAAGAAAGTGAGAAAAAAGTTAAAAATTATCACTTCAGGGAATATTACAAGAACAATGAAATTTATTTTGACTACAAATTAAGACCCGGTCCGTCCAAAACCCGTAATGCATTATATCTTATGAGGATGGTTGGTATTGATGATGGTATTTAAGAGATATTTGATAAGAAAGAATTTGACTTAGGTTTTAACATTTCATACTTGTCTAGCCTTAAATAAATTGTATAATGTTAATATGGATATAAATAAGCTTAATGTTTATTTAAGGGATTTTGATATGAGAACTAGCACAACGAGTTAAATTATATATTATATTTTAAGGAGGCAATAATGAAAGCAGAATATTTAGAATTGGTTGAAGAACTTGAAGAGCTTAATGTATCACCTGAAGAAATTAAAGAATACCTTAAAGAAAAAAGGAAAAATAGATTTTCAGATGTTAAGTTAAAAACCATATCCTTACCCTATCTTAATTCAATATCACCAACAATTGAAAGCACTGCCTTAAAACTGTCGGAAGAACAGGGAGAACTTTGCAGAGCTATAGGAAAGTTTAGAGGTATGAATGGTGAAAGGGATGGAATAAAGCTGTCTGAGGATGAAGCATACAGAGAAATAACAAAGGAGCTTTTAGATGTTGCACAAACGGCAATAACTATGATTTTAGTTTTAGAAAAACAGTATGAAATCGACGTGGAAAAATATGTAAATGAACATATTGAAAAATTAATTAATAAGGGATATGTAGAGGTTTTATAGATAAAAACTGCTATATTATATATGGAAATTTATGGTGAAATTTATATTGAAAAATATAAATATAAGTGATATAATGATTAAAAAAGAACAGGTGATTTTTAATGCAGGTGTTAAAAGAAGAAGTAAGAGAGGCAATTCTAGAAAAAGCAATAGATGAGTTTTATGGAAATGGATTTCAAAAAGCGTCCTTAAGAAAAATTGTTAAGGCGGCTGGTACTACAATCGGGAATTTCTATAATTACTTTAAAAGCAAAGAAGAACTGTTTAATGAAATTATATCTCCTGTCTATAATAACTTTGTCTATTTTATAAAAAATCACAATGAAGATCATTATGCTATAAATGAAATATCAGCTATGAATGTTGAGGGCGTTAAAAAAATAATTTCAGATTATTTAAAGATTATAGATAGAGATTATGAAAAAGTTCTGATTATTTTGATAGATGGAAGCAAAGGCACTAAGTACGAAAATATAAAAGAGGAAATTCAAGGTTTTCTAGCACAACATTTTGAAGAACACTTAAAAGAAGCTCAAAAAGAGAAGGAAGTTAATTTCCATAGATATTTTTCCATGGTTGTGGCAGTAGGTTTTTTAGAAGGATTTCTAAACATTTTAAGAACTGATTATTCAAGGAAAGAAAAAGAAAGGTTAATAATAGATCATATTATTTTCTACACCTTAGGAGGCATGAGTTTTTTGTCTATATAAAGGAAGTGACAAATGCTGAATATTATAAGCAATATATTTTTTGTTCAATAAAGTACAAGTGATATTTATTAAAAAGTGTTATATAAATTAAAAGTCTTGTGAACTAAAGATTAATTCTTAATAATTGGAGAGGAGATATTAATATGATCGAAGTTAAAGATTTAAAATTCACCTATATAAATGCAAAGGAAAAAACAATAAAGGGCCTTAGCTTCTCTGTGAAAAAAGGTGAAATCTTTGGTTTCCTAGGTCCTAGCGGAGCAGGTAAAAGTACTACTCAAAAAATTTTAATTGGGATATTAAAGGACTATAAAGGAAATATAAAAGTAAGGGGAAAGGAAATAAAGGATTGGAATAAAGACTTTTATGAGAGGGTAGGTATCTCATTTGAACTTCCTAGCCTTTATAGAAAGTTAACTGCTTTAGAAAACTTGAATTTCATCAAATCCTTTTACGAAGGTAAAACTCAAGATTCTATGGAACTTTTGGAAATGGTAGGTTTGGAAGATAAAGCAAATTTAAAGGTATCGCAATATTCCAAGGGGATGAAGATGAGGCTAGGCTTTGCAAGGGCTTTTATCCACAAACCCGAGTTATTATTTTTAGATGAACCTACTTCAGGCTTAGATCCTGTAAATGCTAAGAATATAAAAGAAATAATATTAAACAAAAAAAGAGAAGGTAAAACAATTTTTTTAACCACCCATAACATGAATGTGGCAGAAGAGTTATGCGATAGAGTGGCCTTTATTGTAGATGGAGAGATAAAACTTATTGATTCGCCAAAAGAATTGAAAATCAAGTATGGAAAAAGAAACCTTAGAGTAGAGTATTATGATAATAATGACAGCGTTTATAAGGAGTTTGATTTAAAAAATATTGGATATAACGATAGATTCATTGAGCTTTTACGAAACAAACCTATTAAAACAATTCATACTGGAGAAGCGAGTCTAGATGAGATATTCATACAAATTACGGGAAGGAGATTATCATGACAAGACTTACCAGGAGTGTTGGCGGAGATATATTTTTACAGGTGAGATACGGATTCTATGCCGTCTATGCTTTCATTACTATAGTTTATATTATTCTTCTAAAGCAGTTTCCAGACAAATTACTGGGAATCATTTTGCCCTTTATAATATTTTCTGATCCATCGGTCCTAGGATTTTACTTTATTAGTGGGCTTGTTCTATTAGAAAAGGGGGAGAGAACCTTGATGTATTTGATATCTACGCCTTTGAGAATTAAAGAGTATCTATATTCTAAAATGATTTCCCTTACATTATTATCGATAGTTACTAGTTTAATAATTGTAATATTTTCATATGGATTAAAGTTCAATTTTTTAATATTTATATTAGGAGTGACATTAACATCCTTTCTTTTTATATTAATAGGGTTTATTGCTGTTGCAAAATTTCCCACTATTAATGAATATATATTATATTCTATTATTTATATTACAATATTATCTTTGCCTTTGGTAGATTATTTTGGAGTTTTCAAAAGTTTGGCATTTTATATATTCCCTACACAAGCCTCCCTATTGTTAATAAAAGGAGCTTTTGGAGGAGTAAAGCTTTGGCAGATAATATATGGGGTATTATATCTTATTATTTGGATTAGTTTAGCTTATAAGTTAGCCTTTATATCATTCAATAAATTCATAATATTAAAAAAGGGAGATAGATAATATGAAGAAAATTATAGCCCTTTCTTATAATGATTTAAAAAATGTAATAAGGGAACCAATGTTATTATTTCTAATTTTGGGGCCACTTGTTATGTCATTGGTGCTAAGATGGCTAATTCCTTTATTAACACAATATTTATTACCATATACAGATTTGGAAGGTTATTATCCACTTATTTCAGGATTTGTGCTAATATTTACTCCTGTGCTTTTAGGAATGTTAACTGGATTTTTGTTATTAGATGAAAGAGATGATCATGTCATTATAACATTGATAATTACACCATTAGCTAAGAATGATTATATTGTTTATAGAGTTCTATTACCTACAATTATCAGCTTTTTATATGGATTATTAATATTACCTCTGGTAGATCTTGTTAATGTAGATATTATTACAATAATTCCCATTGCCATACTAGCAGCTCTTGAAGCACCGCTAATAGCCTTATATCTAGTAGTATTTGCGGGAAACAAGGTAGAAGGCCTTGCTTTATCTAAAGCATTAGGAATTTTTATGCTTGCTCCAATAGCTGGATATTTTTTAGATTCAAAGTTGAAGCTTTTAGCAGGTTTTATTCCCTTTTATTGGCCAGTAATGGCTTTAGTAATTGGAAACTATAGTGATATATTATATTGGATACATATTTTAATAGGATTAGTAATACATTTGATATTTTTAAAGTTATTGTTAATTAGATTTGATAATAGGATAAGCTGATTTTCAAAACTGTTTTTAGTTACTTCCAAATTTTATATTATTTTTATTAGAAAAAATTAAAAAACTGTATAAAATGTAAATTAAAAAGAAAAACTATCATTTTTTTAATTAGACGATAGTTTTCTAGTAATATTTAAATTTAGTTTTGGAATATATTTTTTTAAGTTATAAAAATTTACTAGTGGTTGCAATTTTCATCACAAGCCTCTACAAGATCATCTACTGCTGAGCTTACTTTGTCAGAGGCATTAACTTGCACCTGAGAAAAGCTGTCTAATCCATTAACTTCCTTATCGATTTTCTTTATCTCTTCAGATAATTTTAAAAGAATACCCTTTATTTCTGCTGCAAAATCTTCAGTGTATTTTGAAAGACTTTGAACTTCATTAGCCACAACTCCAAATCCTTTACCGTGTTCACCAGCTCTAGCAGCTTCAATAGAAGCATTTATGCCAAGTATTTTAGTTTGTTGAGAAATTTTATTAACCGATTGAATTATATTATCACTTTCTTTTATGTATTCATTTGATACTTTAGTAGTATATAGAAGTTTTTCACTTGTAGTATGTATTTTCTCGATCGATCCCATGATTTCATTAACTTGGCTTTGAACTATATTTGCAGTATCATTTATAATAGAGATTTGATTATCCATTTTTTCCAAAGCCTTTAAATCTCTTTCTGCTAAAGTCATCATAAGCCAAGTGCCCTTAGAGTCAACTATACTGCACTTGGATTCAAACTTATCTTTCAAAAAATTGCTGAACTCTTTATTTCCCGTGGCTTCAACTATTACATCCAAATTTTCACAATTGATATCATCTACAGAATGGGAAAAAGGAATGCCTAGTTCTTTAGCCAATTCTATACCTGGTGCATTAATATTTTTATCTACTACAATGCTAATAGTAATGTCCTTGATGTTGTTAAAGCACTTTATGGTGCTTACTCCTCCTTTACCAGCACCTACTATTGCTATGTTCAATTTACTCCCTCCTTAAAAATAGAAATCCCCCCATCTATAGAGTTTAAAGTAAAATTACTAATTTATATACATAAAAAATCCTTAGAATGCTAAGTACTTTTATATGTATAAATTAAGATTTACTATGCGAACTCTATATATGTATCATTAATATTCTACATGAAACATTTGGAAATTGCAATGAAATTGAGGATTTGTTCATATGTATAAATATTATATTTAGCACAGCTAAAAATGACAAAAACTATCCTAAAATAAGTAGAATATTGTAAGATTTTTTAGCTCTATAACTATATTAAAAAATAATTCTAAATGCAAATAATTTATAACTGATTCTAATTTTATTTAATCTCTTTATATTTTTGGAAAAAAGTTGTATAATATAGGATAATTAAAGGAATTTTTGAAATTTTATAGAATTATTAATATAAATAAAAGAACCAATCAAATATAATAAGGCGAGGAGGAAAAGTATGAAGAATTACAAAGTTGACCAAATAAGAAATATTGCATTATTAGGACATGGTGGAAGTGGAAAGACTACATTAACTGAGGCAATGCTATATACTACAAAGGCTATTAAGAGAATGGGAAAAGTAGAAGATGGTAATACTGTATCAGATTTTGATAAGGAAGAAATCTCTAGACAATTTTCAATAGGAACTTCAGTTATTCCTGTAGAGTGGAATAATTCAAAATATAACATATTGGATGCTCCTGGATACTTTGATTTTGCCGGCGAGGTTATAAGTGCCTTGAGAGTAGCGGGTGGAGCTATTATAATGGTAGATGCAACTTCAGGCGTTGAAGTTGGTACTGAGAAGGCATGGAAATACACGGAAGAAAGAAAAATGCCAAAAATTATGTTTATTAATAAAATGGATAAGGAAAACGTTAACTATGATAAACTGATTAAGGATTTGAGAGACAATTTTGGTAAAAAGATTGCTCCCTTTGCAATTCCAATTGGAGAGGGAGAAAACTTTAAAGGCTTTGTAAATGTTGTGGATATGATTGGTCGAGAATACAATGGCAAGGAATGTGTAGATGTTGATATTCCAGCAGGAATGGAAGAAAAAATTACTCCTGTTAGGGAAATGCTTATTGAATCAGTTGCAGAAAGTGATGAGGAATTACTTGAAAAATATTTTGAAGGGGAAGAATTTACAGCAGAAGAAATTCATGAAGGCTTAAGAAAAGGTGTATTGGCTGGTGAGGTTGTACCTGTACTAGTAGGTTCAGTAGCCAATAATATTGGTATTCATACACTATTTAATATGACATCTGATTATATGCCTACTCCTAAGGATATGCATAATGGAGAGTATGAAGGTGTGAATCCTGAGAATGATGAACCAATAATTAGAAAAGTAAGTGAAAATGAGCCTTTCTCAGCCCTTGTGTTTAAAACAATTGTGGATCCATTTGTAGGTAAGATATCCTTATTTAAGGTTTATTCGGGAAAATTAACAAAGGATATGGAAATATTTAATGCAAATAAAGATGAAAAAGAAAAATTAGGTAGCTTGTTTATGTTAAGAGGCAAAAATCAATTAGAGTGTGATATGGTTACAGCTGGGGATATTGGGGCCATAGCAAAGCTTCAATACACTGAAACTGGAGACACCCTTTGTGATAAAAGCTCCTTAATAAAATATCAAGGGATTCAGTTTCCAGAGCCTTGCTTATTTATGGCAGTAGAGCCTAAATCTAAAGGAGATGAAGAAAAAATTGGTGCTTCTCTTCATAGATTGACTGAAGAAGATCCAACCTTTGTTGTAGAGAGAAATACAGAAACTAAGCAGCTGCTTATAGGTGGGCAAGGAAACATGCAGCTTACTGTAATAACTAATAAGATGAAAAATGGTTTTGGAGTTGAAGTTGATCTTATGGATCCTAAAATTGCTTTTAGGGAAACCATTAAAGGAACTTCAAGTGTTCAAGGCAAACATAAAAAACAAAGTGGTGGAGCAGGCCAGTATGGTGATGTTCATATAAGATTTGAGCCTTCAACTGAAGAATTTGAATTTGCTGAAGAAATTTTTGGCGGCTCAGTTCCAAAACAATATATACCAGCCGTTGAAAAGGGTCTTAGAGAATCATTGGAAAAAGGTGTATTAGCAGGATATCCTGTGGTTAATGTTAAGGCAACACTATTTGATGGTTCTTATCACTCAGTTGATTCCAGTGAAATGGCCTTCAAGATTGCCGCATCTCTTGCATTTAAAAAAGGAATCGAAAAGGCAAAACCTATACTCCTTGAGCCAATAGTAAAGGTAGAGGTTCTTATACCGGAAGATTATATGGGAGATATTATGGGAGATATGAATAAAAGAAGAGGTAGAATACTTGGTATGGAGCCAACAGGAGACGGGTATCAAAAAGTAATTGCAGAAGCACCTCAGGTTGAAATGTTTAAATATGCTCCAGATTTACGTTCCATGACTCAAGCAAGAGGAAGTTTTACAATGAAATTTGAAAAATATGAAGAGGTTCCAGCTCAATTAGCAGAAAAAATCATAGAAGCTGCTAAACAGGAAGATTAAAAAATAAAATCCCCTGAATTTTCAGGGGATTTATATTTTCCACTATTTTTCTGCAAGCTTTTTAGATTTTTCTGTTCCCATTTCAATAGATTCTATTACATGACCTCTAAAACCCTTTTTTTCTAATGCATAAATAGCTTCTATAGTAGTTCCTCCTGCCGAGCATACTTCATCCTTAAGCTGACCAGGGTGCTTTCCGGTTTCCAAAACGATTTTAGCTGCACCCAATACAGCTTGGGAAACCATTCTATAGGCTTTATCCCTTGGAAAACCCTTAAGGACAGCACCATCGGCTAAGGCTTCAATAAATAAATATACCAATGCTGGAGAAGAACCAGAAATAGCTGTGACAACATCCATTAATTCTTCATCTACAACTTCTACTTTTCCAAAGCTTTTGAAAATATCAAGAACTAATTGAAATTCTTCCTCTTTTACTAAAGCATTATGGCAAAGAGCAGACATAGCTTCTCCAACTATTGCAGGGATATTTGGCATTGTTCTAACAAGCTTTATTTTTTTCCCAAAGGCTTCTTCAATAGAACGAATGCTTCTTCCTGCTGCTAATGATACTATTATTGTGTCTGAGTTAATACTATCCTTAATTTCATCTATTACCTTAAAATATTTATTGGTCTTAACGGATAGAATTAATATATCGGCAAACTTTGCAACTTCTTTATTGTCCATAGCGGTGTGTACATTATACTTGGCACTTATTTTTTCTAATTTTTCAGGTGTTCTGTTACTTACCATAACAGATTGTGGAGATATGGTCTTAGATTTTATAAGGCCGACTATCATTGCATTAGCTATATTTCCACATCCAATAAATCCGATATTTTGCTTCATAAATATACCTCCATAATTAATTTGAATATTTTAAGTTGTTATGATATAATCTGCTAAATTACTGTTAATAGAAAAATAATTTTGATTTACTGTTGAATAAATAATATAATATCTTAATGATAATACATTGTTTGAAAGGAGGCAAGACTTTTTTAGACTCAAATTATTTTCTATATTGAAATAATTTGGGTTTGAGTCTATACTATGGAAATAAATAGGGAGAAATATATAAAAGATATAAAGAGGATAGTTGTTAAAATAGGAACATCTACATTGACTCATTCAACTGGTTTGTTAAACCTAAACAGAATAGAAAGTATAGTAAGACAAATTGCAGATGCTAATAATAAAGGGATTGAGGTGGCACTAGTAACCTCTGGAGCTATTGGAGCTGGAATGGGTAAACTGGGGCTTAAAACAAGACCTAAGACTATTCCTGAAAAACAAGCAGCAGCTGCTGTAGGACAAGGTGTTTTACTTCATATGTACGAAAAAATATTCTCAGAATATGGTAAAACAGCAGCACAAATACTTTTAACTAAAGAGGATATATTAAATAGGAAAAGATTTTTAAATGCAAGGAATACTTTTTTTACCTTATTCAATCAAGGCGTTATTCCCATTATAAATGAAAATGATGCTATAGCTGTTGATGAGATAAAATTTGGTGATAATGACACTTTATCAGCAATGGTGACCAGTCTTGTTGAAGCCGATCTTTTGATATTGCTTTCTGATATTGAAGGGCTGTATGATTCTAATCCTAAAGAAAACAAAGAAGCAAAACTAATAAGCCATGTTAGTGATATTTCTGATAGCATAAAAGAAGCTGCTGGTGGAGCAGGCAGTAGCTTTGGAACTGGAGGAATGATAACAAAAATAAGTGCAGCGGAAATAGCAGTAAAAGCTGGTTCTTCCATGGTCATTGTTAACGGAGCAGCAAAAAATATTATTAGTCAAGTATTAGAGTGCAAAGATGTAGGCACATTTTTTGAAGCTTATAAGCATCCCCTGCAGGGAAGAAAATGCTGGTTGTCATATAATACCCTTATAAAAGGAAAAATAGAGGTTGATGATGGGGCTGCAGAGGCAATAGTTAAACATCGCAAAAGCTTACTGCCTGCTGGAATATTGTCTATAGACGGGGTTTTTGAAAAGGGAGATATTGTTTCTATTGTTAATGTAGAAGGAAGTGAATTGGCAAGAGGAATAACAAATTATAATTCACCTGATATTGACCTTATAAAAGGAGATCAAACTTCAAATATAGAAGACAAACTTCATTATAAAACCTATGATGAAGTTGTACATGCAAATAATTTGGTTATACTTTAGTTAAGTAAATTAAAGTTTAATAGGAGGGATTAAATTGGATATAAGGCAATATGTTATAGAAAAGGGAAAATTGGCGAAAAAGGCTTCACGAGAAATGGCCACCATAGGTACAGATGTAAAAAATAAAGCACTTGAAGCTATGGCCCAGGCACTAATTAAAAATAAAGATACAATTTTAGCAGCTAACAGCAAGGATATCGAAAATGGAAAAGAAAAAGGCTTATCAGAATATATGTTGGATAGACTTTTATTAAATGAAAATAGAATAAATGATATGGCTGATGGTCTTAAAAATGTAGCTTCGTTAAAGGACCCTATAGGACAAGTTGACAAGATGTGGAAGACGGAAGATGAGCTTCAGATAGGCCAAATAAGAGTTCCCCTTGGAGTAATAGGTATTATATATGAGTCTAGACCAAATGTTACTGTAGATGCAGCTGCTCTATGTATAAAAGCAGGAAATGTTGTTATTTTACGAGGAGGATCTGAAGCTATTAATTCAAATACTTCTTTAATAAATATTATTAAAGAGGCTGCTGCTGAAAACGGTCTACCAAAGGAATCTATACAATTTATTGATATAACTGATAGAGAAGCGGCAACAGAAATGATGAAGCTAAACCAGTATATAGATGTTCTAATTCCAAGAGGTGGAGCTGGACTTATACAAGCGGTAGTGAAAAACTCAACAGTACCAGTTATAGAAACTGGAGTTGGGAACTGTCATATATATATAGATGACAGTGCAGATCTGAAAATGGCAGAGGACATAGTAATAAATGCTAAAACTCAAAGGCCAGCTGTGTGTAATGCGGCAGAAACAATATTGGTCCATAAAAATATTGCTAAGGAGTTTCTACCAGAGTTGTCTAAGCGTTTGAAGGGCTATGGTGTAGAAATGAGGGGATGCCACATAACAAAAGAAATTATATCTGATGTAAAACCGGCTTCTAAGGAAGATTGGGCCACAGAATATTTAGATTATATACTGGCGATTAAAGTTGTGAATTCCATAGATGAGGCCATAGATCATATTTTTGAATATGGGACAAAGCATTCAGAAGCAATAATTACTAATAATTATTTGAATTCTCAAAGATTTCTAAAGGAAATTGATGCAGCAGCGGTATATGTAAATGCATCTACTAGATTTACCGATGGCAGTCAGTTTGGATTTGGAGCAGAAATAGGAATAAGTACACAAAAGCTCCATGCTAGAGGTCCTATGGGACTTGAAGAACTTACTACAATAAAGAATATTATATACGGCGAAGGGCAAATTAGACAATAAAAAAACCTGCAATTGCAGGTTCTTTTTTATTGTAAAGGAGAAAAAAGATAGTAATATATATAAATGGATAATAAAATTAAGTAATTATAACTATATGAAGAATAATTATTGAAAATCGTATAATATAGCCTAAATTAGTTAAAAATAGAACTTGAAACTTAAATTAAATTATATTATCATCAAGTTAAGGTCAAAGAAAGTCAAAGTTAGATAAGGGTGATGTTATGGCTAGATTAAGTGATTTGATTGAAGCTTTTATAAAGGATCTCCTGAAAAATTCAGAAGGACAGATTGTAGAAATAAAAAGAAACGAATTAGCTAATGATTTTAATTGTGCTCCCTCTCAAATTAATTATGTACTCACAACGAGGTTTTCTGTGGAAAAAGGATATGAAGTACAAAGTAGAAGAGGCGGTGGAGGACATATAAAAATCATCAGATTAAAAATTGATGATGCTGGATTAATATATAACATAATAGGCGATATTGGTAATAGTATAAATATGACTAAGGCAGTATCTTTAGTTAATTTTTTACATGAGCGGGGTATCATAAAAAATAGAGAAGCCAGAATAATGATTTCAGCAATAAATAATAGAGCATTAAATATTGATTCTGAAATAAAAAATGTTGTAAGGGCAGGTATTTTAAAATCAATGCTTGCTTCACTTCTTAGATAAGGGAATTGGGGAGGTAAAATTATGCTTTGTGAAAAATGTAAACAGAACAATGCTACGGTTCATTTAACAAAAATTATAAATAATAAGAAAATAGAGCTGCATTTATGCGAGGAATGTGCAAGGAGAACTCAGGATATAAGCTTTGAAAATCCATTTACTATTAATAATTTTCTTACAGGTTTATTGGATTCTGTTCAAGGTTCCCCTTTGAAGGTGGATTATATTCAGACTACTACATGTAGCAAATGTGGAATGAGCTATGGTAAATTCAAACAATTAGGAAGACTTGGATGTTCAGAGTGTTATAAAACCTTTAATGAGAAATTAATGCCCCTTGTAAAAAGTGTACATGGAAGTAAACATCATACAGGTAAGGTTCCTAAGAAGGCGGGAAGCTTGATTAGGCTAAAACGTGAAATCTTGACTAAGAAAAAGGAACTTAGCAGGGCCATTGATAAAGAAGAGTTCGAAAAAGCTGCTGAGCTTAGAGATAAGATAAAATTACTTGAAAAGGACTTGGAGTCAAATAAATAGGGGGTATAGAAGATGACTAAATGGATTGACGGTGAAGGTCCACAAAAGGATATAATAATTAGTAGTAGAATTAGAGTTGCAAGAAATTTAGAAGAATTTCCATTTCCTATTGCACTAACAGATGAAAAAAGTAAAGAGATTATTAAAAAAGTAAGTGATTCAATTATTGAGGGCAATACAATACTTAAAAATGATTTTAACTTAATTGGAATAGATGAGATATCTGATAATGATAAGCAGGTTTTGATAGAAAAACATCTTATAAGTCCAAATCTGATAGAAAGACCAAAGAAGAGTGCAGTAATGATAAACAAGGATGAATCGGTAAGTATTATGATAAATGAAGAAGATCATATCCGTATTCAATGCCTTTTTCCGGGTTTTCAGCTGGAAGAAGCCTGGGATTTAGCAAATAAAATTGATGATATTATTGAAGAAGATCTCAAATATGCCTTTGATGAAGATATTGGATATTTGACATCCTGTCCAACAAATGTAGGAACAGGAATAAGAGCATCTGTTATGATCCATTTGCCAGCCCTTACAATTACAGGTTATATGAATAGAATAATTCAAGCAGTAAATCAAATTGGATTTACTGTAAGGGGAATATACGGCGAAGGAAGTGAATCAGAAGGAAATATGTTTCAGATTTCAAATCAAGTTACATTAGGAAGAACAGAAAAAGAGATTATAAAAACCTTAATAGAAGTTACAAAGCAGATAACAAATAAAGAAAGGGATGCAAGGGCAACCCTTATAGCAAATAATAGAGTGAAATTAGAGGATAAAATATGTCGATCCTATGGAGTTTTAACAAATGGAAGAATAATGAGCTCAAAGGAAGCTTTAAAACTTATTTCAAACGTTAGGTTAGGAATTGATATGGGAATAATAAAAAATATCGATGTCAAGGCTATAGATACTCTTATGGTAGACATACAAGCAGGTATACTGCAAAAAATTTATGGAAAAAATCTAAGTGCTAATGAAAGAGATATAAAACGTGCAAACCTTATTAGAGATAGATTAAAGGGAGAATAGGAGGGAAATAGTTATGTTCATGTTTGATAAATTTACTGAAAGAGCTCAAAAGTCAATAGGGTTAGCCCAGGAGGAAGCAAGACGCTTAAGACATAATTATATTGGAACAGAGCATATATTATTAGGTCTTTTAAGTGAAGGAGAAGGGGTTGCAGCAAAGGCATTAATGAATCTAGGTGTGGATTTAAATTTACTTAGAGCAAAAGTAGAGTCTATAGTTGGAGTAGGTGGTCAGGAAGTTCAGCTTCAGGGAATAACACCTAGAACAAAGAGAATATTTGAACTAAGCTTTGAAGAAGCAAGAAGATTAAACCATAATTATGTAGGTACAGAGCATTTACTACTTGCCCTTATAGGGGAAGGAGAAGGTGTGGCTGCAAATATCCTATTGAGTATGGGAATAGATGCCAATAAAGTTTATACAGAAGTCCTTAAATTACTAGGTAATACTCAAGATTCACAAGTAAATAAAATGAGTAAAAAGGGTGGAGGAAATAAGAAAACACCTACATTAGATAAATTTGGTAGAGATTTAACTATTATGGCAAAGGAAGAAAAACTGGACCCGGTTATAGGCAGAGAAAAGGAAATCCAAAGAGTTATACAGGTTCTTAGCAGAAGAACAAAAAATAATCCATGCCTTATAGGAGAACCAGGTGTAGGGAAAACAGCCATAGCAGAAGGTCTTGCTCAAAAAATTGTAGAAGGAAATATACCAGAAATATTAAAGAATAAAAGAGTAGTTACCCTTGCGCTTGCTTCTATGCTTGCAGGTGCAAAATATAGAGGAGAATTTGAAGAAAGGTTAACAACAGTTATTGATGAACTTAGAGAAGCAGGGGATGTAATACTCTTTATTGATGAAATGCATACAATCATAGGGGCTGGAGGAGCCGAAGGTGCCATTGATGCTTCAAACATATTAAAGCCTGCACTTGCAAGGGGAGAAATACAGGCTGTAGGAGCAACAACCCTTGATGAGTATAAAAAGCATATTGAAAAGGATTCGGCATTGGAGAGAAGATTTCAGCCTATAATGGTAGAAGAACCTTCAATCGAAGATACTATAGAAATATTAAAGGGATTAAGGGATAAATATGAAGCCCATCATAAAGTGAAAATTACCGATGAAGCATTAAAAGCAGCTGCTGAGCTTTCACATAGATATATAACAGATAGATTTTTACCAGATAAAGCTGTAGATTTGATTGATGAAGCTGCTTCAAGGGTAAGACTTGATAATGCAACACAACCTGAGGATTTACATGGTTTAGAGGAAAAGTTAGAAAAGATCAAGAAGGAAAAGGAAGAGGCTGTAAGCAGTCAAAATTATGAGAGTGCTGCAAAACTTAGGGATGAAGAAAAAAATATTTTAGAAGAAATTAAAAATAGAAAGGAAAATTGGAAGTCAAATATAAATGAGAATTCAGCTGTAGGTGAAGAAGAAATAGCAAATATAGTTTCATCTTGGACGGGAATACCTGTGAATAAACTTGCCCAGGAAGAATCTGACAGACTCCTTAAGATGGAGGATATACTCCATAAAAGAGTTATAGGTCAGGAAGAACCCGTTGTATCTGTATCTCGTGCCATAAGAAGAGCTAGAGTAGGTCTTAAGGACCCTAAAAGACCTGTAGGTTCATTTATATTCTTAGGACCGACTGGGGTAGGAAAGACTGAGCTTACTAAGGCACTAGCTGAAGCACTATTTGGCGATGAAGATGCTATGATTAGAGTAGATATGTCAGAATATATGGAGAAGCATTCGGTGTCAAAGCTGGTAGGTTCTCCTCCAGGATATGTTGGATATGATGAAGGTGGTCAGCTTACTGAAAAAGTTAGAAGGAAGCCTTATTCAGTAATATTATTTGATGAAATAGAAAAGGCGCATCCCGACGTATTTAATATATTATTACAGATGCTGGATGATGGAAGATTAACCGATGGAAAGGGTAGAACAGTAGACTTTAAAAACACAGTTATAATAATGACTTCAAATGTAGGAGCAAGTAGAATTAAAAATACAAAGCCTTTAGGTTTTGCGGGTGCAGCTGATGATGCAAAGAAAAATGAGTATGAGAGAATGAAGGAAAATATAATGAATGAACTCAGAAGGCAGTTTAGGCCTGAGTTTTTAAATAGAATTGATGATATAATAGTTTTCCATCAATTAGAGAAGGAACATATTAAAAAAATTGTTGATCTAATGATTAATGAGCTTACAAATAGACTTAGTGATTTGAATATATCTATAGAAATTACTGAAGCTGCTAAAGATTATCTAGCCGATAAAGGCTATGATGTAGAATACGGTGCTAGACCTCTAAAAAGATTGATAACTAAAACCATAGAAGATAAGTTATCGGAAGAAATATTGATGGGTAAAATATCTAAAGAAGATGATATAATAGTAGATGTAGATAAAGAGAAATTGATGTTTACAAAGAAATAGTGGCAGGTAATTGGTAGAAGATAGAAAACAGTACTTAAAACTATAAGTTTTAAGTACTGTTTTATTCTTATGATGTATAATAATAACCATTTCTCTAGTATTAATTATAAACATACATTAAAATATATTATAGTGGTATCATATATAATTAGAGATTTTAAAATATTGGAATTTGAGGTGAATTTTGTGGGTAAAATAAAAACAAAGTATGTCTGCCAGGAATGTGGATATATATCATTGAAATGGATGGGAAAATGTCCAGAATGCCATAGCTGGGAAAGTTTTGTTGAAGAATTTGTTGAAAAGAACAAATCAGGTAAAGGAATATCCACAGCTTCTTCACAAAAACCCGTGCAGCTTAAGAATATTAAGATTGAAGTTGAAAATAGATTTTCAACATCCAATGGTGAATTAAATAGGGTTTTAGGAGGAGGAATAGTAATAGGGTCTTTGGTATTGGTAGGTGGAGACCCGGGCATAGGTAAATCCACACTCCTTATTCAAGTTGCAAGTAATGTAGGAGAAAAAGGCCTAAAGGTATTATATATGTCGGGAGAAGAATCCCTCAAACAGATAAAAATGAGGGCAGATAGACTAAATATTGACAATGAAAATCTCTATATAGTTTCAGAAAATAATCTTGAATATATTTCAAAATATATTGAAGAAATAAATCCCAATTTACTAATCATAGACTCTATACAGACAGTATATAATCCAGATATAACATCTGCCCCAGGTAGTGTTAGTCAAGTAAGAGAAGGTACTGCCATGCTTATGAAACTATCTAAACAATTAGGCATTGCCACATTCATTGTAGGCCATGTTACAAAAACTGGATCAATAGCAGGACCAAAGGTTTTAGAACATATGGTAGATACAGTGCTCTATTTTGAAGGTGAAAAGCATAATATATATAGAGTGCTTCGTGCCGTTAAAAACAGATTTGGATCGACCAATGAAATAGGAATTTTTGAAATGACTAATAATGGTCTTGAGGAGGTTTTAAATCCATCTCACTTATTTTTAGCCCATAGACCAAAGGAGGTGGCTGGATCAGTTGTTGTTGCAAGTATAGAAGGAACTAGACCAGTACTGATAGAAATTCAGGCTCTTATAAGTTCTACCAATTTTGGAACACCTAGAAGAATGGCAACAGGTATAGACTATAACAGAGTGGTTATGCTTATGGCAGTTCTTGAGAAAAAAATAGGGCTTCAGCTTCAGGCCCAAGATGGATATGTAAATGTAGTAGGTGGCATACAACTTAGTGAGCCAGCTGTTGATTTGGCTATTGTGGCCGCTATTGCCTCAAGTTTTAGAAGTAAAGTAATCGACCATCAAACTATTATATTTGGTGAAGTGGGATTAACTGGAGAAGTTAGATCTGTAAATCATGCTGAAAAAAGAATAAATGAAGCAGTGAAAATGGGATTTAAAACCTGTGTAATTCCTAAGGGGAATCTAAGTGGGCTTCCTAAATTCAATGATATAGAAATAATAGGTGTAGAGAACGTGTATGAAGCCCTTGACATAGTTTTGGGAGGGAGAAGTATTGGTTAAACAGGAAAAAGAGAGTCAGGATATAAACGAATCCTTAAAGACTTTGGCTCCGGGAACTTCTTTGAGAGAGGGACTTGAGAGTATTCTTAGGGCTAAAACCGGAGCGCTAATAGTAGTAGGGGATGATTTAGAGATAATTAAGATGGTTGATGGAGGATTTTATATAAATACAGAGCTTACTCCTGCCCACCTTTATGAATTAGCTAAGATGGATGGAGCTATAATTATAAGCTCTGATCAAAAAAAGATTCTCAATGCAAATACACAACTTAATCCAGATCCATCTATACCATCTTCAGAAACTGGAATAAGACATAGGACAGCTCAAAGAGTTGCGAGACAGACAGGAAATTTAGTAGTGTCAATATCCCAGAGAAGAAATATCATAACTATTTATAAGGGGTGGGAGAAATATATATTGCAGGATACCAATAAAGTTCTTAACAAAGCAAATCAAGCTATTCAAACCCTAGAAAAGTACAAGGCTGTTTTAGAACAGGCAATGACCAGTTTGAGTGCTTTAGAACTTGAGGATTTGGTAACTTTATATGATGTTTGCCTAGTTATACAAAGGACAGAGATGGTAATGAGAATAGCAAATGAAATTGAAAGATATATAAATGAATTGGGAAGTGAAGGTAGACTAGTAAGTATGCAATTAGAGGAACTTATTGCTTTTGTTAAAGAAGATGGTGAGAATATAATTGAAGATTATAAAATTGGAATAGATAATAACAAAGATTCTATAATGAGAAGCTTTAGAAATTTTACTTCCGAAGAGCTTTTAGATTTAACAAATATTGCTATGCTGCTAGGATATTCCAATGATATAAATATATTAGATATGCCAGTAATGCCAAGGGGATATAGAATATTATTTAGAATTCCAAGATTACCGGCAGTAGTTATAAAGAATTTAGTTAAACGTTTTAATAATTTTCAAAAGATTTTAAGGGCCAGCACAGAAGAACTCTATGATGTAGAAGGTATAGGTGAGGTAAGGGCTAAAAACATCAAAGAAGGCCTAAGGAGGGTAAGAGATCAGGTTCTCCTTGATAGGCATCTTTTAAAAAAGTAAACATTATTTGAGTATGTAATAGGAATTTTAATATTTTTATAAAATTATGTCAAAACCTCTAACCTATAACTTTACAATGGGACGAAAACGTATTTATTTAATATAAACTAAACTTACCTAATGCTTCTATTTTTTTATGTTCCTCAAGTATTACTTCATAAAGATTTATATCAAGATTATTAGCTAGGGCAGTAATATAAAATAGATTTTTTCCCATTTCTTCAATAATTTTTTCTCTGCATACTTCACAAAGTTCACCTTGAAGATGATTATTTAGATATTCTTTAATATCTTCATAATTAATATCATCGGGAACTTCATGATTAGAAGCATTAATTTTTATACAACCACAGCTTGTTACTGATTTAATCACTGCTCTATTGATTTTTGCAGAAGATTCCTGAAGCTTTGTTAGTATATCCAATATGCTTTTATGTCTTATTAAAACTTCTTCAACTGAGTTTTGAAAATTATCACATAGAAAATCCTTCATAAATAATCACTCCTAAATAAAGTAGAAGCTATGTATAAAAATATTTCACTTTAAAGATTTTAAATGTTGAATTCATATTATTGTTTAATATATGGTTGACATAAATATTTTAGCATAAAGATAGATAAAATAAAAGGTCAAAGGATAATATATATTAGATAAATATGGAATTATTTTACCATAAATATAAAAAAATAGAAATGTTTAGGGGAATAAAAAAGTTTATTAAGGAATTCAATAAAAAAGCATTGACATTCATATGCTACTGTGATAAAATAATTTATTCTTGACATCTTGCTTTGGTTACTGTATACTGGATATGTGCAATGTCATTTAGGAGGTATTTCTATGTTTAATATAGGTGATAAGGTAGTATATCCTATGCATGGTGCTGGGATAATCAAATCCATTGAAGAAAAGGAAATTTTAGGAGAAAAAAGGAAATATTATATTTTATTATTGCCTTTGAGAAATATGAAGGTAATGATTCCTCTAGATAATGTAGATACTATGGGACTTAGGGATATAATATCTGAACAGGAAGTGGAGCAGGTTCTTGCAGTCTTGAATGATGATGAATCTAAAATGCCTAAGAATTGGAATCGTAGATATAGGGCTAATATGGATAAGATAAAGAGTGGAGATATCTATGAAGTGGCTGGAGTAGTTCGCAACCTCATGCTCAGAGATAAAGAGAAAGGACTTTCAACTGGAGAAAGAAAAATGCTTAATAATGCAAAACAAATACTAATAAGTGAATTAGTATTAGTGAATGATTCTGACGAGCTCAGTATAGAAGAGCTTATAAATGAAACTATACAATAAAAATATAGATATTTTTTTCATCTGATTTGTTAAATTTTTGTAATTAATATAGATAAAGAATAAAAAATAGTATATAATTTATGCAAAATTCTTTTTTTTTGCTATTAAATGGGGTATATAAAAAATAGTGAGTTTTTACTATAGATATTCTAGCAAAACAATTGATTTATACACATCAAAATTCTTCAGAAACACTGGACATTTTGATATGCATAAATTAGGTTTTGCTATGGAAAATCTATACAGAATATCTAAGTTTCAAGCTTAATAAATAATTTATTTTATAAAAACTATTTATTGAATTATTTTTCAAAATCGAGATAATTTTATAATTTTAATTTAGGATAATTGTAATATGAGAATATTATTTTTAACTAATTTATTTTTTGTAATTATAAATAAAGACTATTGTTATAAAATACTAGCTCAGTGGATATAATTACAAGAAGGAGGTGGCAATAAAATGCTAAATAAAATCATACGTATTTCCTTAACCTTTGCAGGAGCAGCGGCAGGGTATGCACTAGGGATATTGATTTCTAAAATTTTAAGAGTGCAAGAGTTATTCGATATAGGGACTTTAACTACATTACAAGAACTAATAATAAGTATTGTTGGAGCTGTTGTATTTGGATTCATGTTTTTTGCTGTGACCCCGTGGTTGATGAAAAAGGGTCTAAATAGTGCAAATTGGGTAGAAACTGAGCTGCAGAAAATACCAACTACTGATATTTTGGTGGGATCTATTGGACTTATCATCGGACTTATAATTGCTTATTTAATTAGTCATTTAATTATACCTATACCCTATATAGGAACTTTACTTTCTGTTATAGTTTATATCTTCTTAGGTTATTTAGGTGTTAGTATTGCGACGAAGAAAACTAAGGATTTAATCAATTTGCCCAATATATTTAAAAAGATTAGTCCTAAAGAAAAGGATGTCAACAAAGTAGTTTATAATAGTAAGCCTAAAATATTAGATACAAGTGTTATAATTGATGGAAGAATTGCTGATGTTTGTAAAACTGGATTTGTGGAAGGCCCATTGGTTATACCTGAATTTGTTTTAGAAGAATTGAGACATATTGCCGATTCTTCCGATTCTCTAAAGAGAAATAGAGGAAGAAGAGGTTTAGATATATTAAATAAAATACAAAAAGAATTAGATATTGAAGTTCAAATAACTGATATGGATTTTGAAGAGATAGCTGAAGTAGACAGTAAATTAGTAAGGCTAGGACAAGTGGTATCAGGTAAAATTGTTACTAATGATTTCAATTTAAATAAGGTTTCAGAGCTCCAAGGGGTTCCCGTATTAAATATAAATGAATTAGCAAATGCTGTTAAGCCGGTTGTATTACCTGGGGAAGAAATGGTGGTTCAAGTTATTAAAGAGGGAAAAGAAATGGGGCAAGGAGTTGCTTATCTTGACGATGGCACTATGATAGTAGTTGATGGCGGTAAAAAGCATATTGGAGAAACAATGGATGTTACCGTTACAAGTGTACTTCAAACAGCAGCAGGAAGACTTATATTTGCTAAACCTAAAAATATGATAAATAAAACTGCTTAGCAAATAGTGTTATAATAATGATTAATAGCCCAGCTTTTGTTGCTGGGCTTTATTATATGGTATACTATATTTGATAAATTAAGACTGCTGGATTAATATTGGTTAGAAAATTTAATAATTTTTGTGGAAATTAGCTATATGACATTGGCTGATAGAATATAGTTGAAAAGGTATAGCTGAAAAGGAGTTTTATTCATATGAATACTGCTATCATACTTGCTGCTGGAAAGGGAACTAGAATGAGGGCTGAATTTAATAAGCAATATTTACTACTCAAGGGTAAGCCTATTATTGCCCATACCCTAGACGTTTTTGAGAGAAGTCCTCTTATTGACGAGATTATACTGGTGATTAACAAAGATGATATAGCGTTATGCAAAAAAAATATTCTAAAGAAATTCAAATTTAAGAAAGTGGTAAAAATAATTACTGGTGGAGCTCAGCGACAGGATTCGGTGATGAATGGGCTTTTACATATAAGCCAGGAATCAAAAACCGTACTTATACATGATGGAGCAAGACCCCTTGTAACCAAAGAAATTATTAAAAGGTGTATAGAAGGCGCTGAAAAATTTGGTGCTGTATCTGCTGGAGTACCTATTAAGGATACTATTAAAATTATGAAGGATGACGGTTTTGTAAGCTTTACACCAAAAAGAGAAAATGTTTGGATTACTCAAACCCCTCAGGGATTTAAGAGTGAAATAATCAGAAAAGCCCACAGCTTTGCTGCTAAAGAGAATTTGTTTGGAACCGATGATGCTATGTTAGTAGAAGAAATGGGCATACAAGTTAAAATGGTTGAAGGAGATTATGAGAATATAAAAATAACGACTCCTGATGATTTAATTACTGCAGAAGCAATACTTAAGCATAAGAGAAGGTAACTATGAAATTTATCTTTTTAAATAATTTTGTATTAATTTAAAGTTTAATATTATAGAAAAACTATGATTGATTGTTAAAGCAACAATAATCGTAGTTTTTTTATTTGAAATTTATTAAATTTTAAAGTAATACATATGCAGTACAAAAAATACCATGGAAGATGGTACAAATAGTATACATGGGTATATAATGTTTTTAAGTGAAATCGTTTTCTCTTGTAAGGGTTGAAAAATCTATCTTAAGGATAATAAAGGAAATTAATAATTAATGTGGCATAGATATTGCTTTTAATTTATTGACGAGGGGGAGAATTATGGAAAAGAAATTAATTGAGCTCATTAATAAAGAAAATAATAGGAATCCCTATACTGATTCAGAGTTGTCTAAACTTTTGAACGTTAGGAGAGAATTGGTTACCCTTTCAAGACAAAAACTTGGTATTCCAGATTCCAGGGAAAGAAGAAAAAGAGTTTTATTAAAAACTATAGATGAAATTCTTCATATGGATAAAAACATTTCAGAAAGGGAACTTACAAAAGAAGTAAATAAAAGAGGATTTGATATATCAAGACATACCATAAGACAAAGTAGAAAAGAATTAAAAGATTATAAAAAAAATCAATTGAATATGGTAAATAATGATTTGGAGGAAACTATTGAAAAAATAAGATTAGAACCCTCAAATAAATTTTCATTTAAAAACATTATAGGTGCTCAGGGTAGTTTGAAGCCCTTTATACAATTAGCAAAGGCGGCAATGTTATATCCACCCCATGGTTTACACACCCTTATATTAGGCGCTACGGGTGTTGGGAAAAGTGAACTGGCTATTGCAATGTATGAGTTTTCAAAGTTATCAAACATGATTAAAGATAATGCTCCTTTTATAGTTTTCAATTGTGCTGACTATGCAGACAACCCTCAACTCTTGATGGCTCAATTGTTTGGATATGTAAAAGGTGCCTTTACTGGGGCAGATATAGATAAAGAAGGATTAGTAGAAAAAGCAGATGGAAGCTTGCTTTTTTTAGACGAAGTTCATAGACTGCCTCCAAAAGGTCAGGAATTACTTTTCTATTTGATTGATAAAGGCAAATTTAGAAGACTAGGAGAAACTGAAATTGAAAGAAAAGTACAAGTAACTATTTTAGCAGCTACAACAGAAAATCCTGATTCTATTCTTCTTAATACATTTAGAAGAAGAATACCTATGACTATACAATTACCTCCATTAGATAAACGCCCCCTTAAGGAAAGGCTTGAAATTATTAAGGAGTTTATTAGAAAAGAAGCGAGTAGAACTCATAGTGCTATTAAAATATGCAAGGATGCTTTAAAAGCATTCCTATTATATGATTGTCCTGGTAATATAGGACAATTAAGAAGCGATATTCAAGTATCATGTGCTAGAAGCTTTCTCAATCATGTAGTTAATAAATCTAAAATAATGAGGATAACAATTAATGAGTTACCTTCAGATACTAAAAAAGGGCTATTGAAAATAAAAAATAATAGAATTGAAATACAAAGGCTTACTATTGATTCTAATATAATTATTCATCCAGATAATAAGCCAGATAAGATTGTAGGCAATGAAGGCATTTATATATTTCCCAATGAAATATATAAATACATTGAGGATAGATATAATGATTTGCAAAATCAAGATATGAATCAGGAAATTATTAATTATATTATTGGAAATGAAATAGAAGAAAAATTAGAGAAGCTAATTAAAAAAGTTGAAGATAATATAAGGCCTATAGAGAAAAAAGATTTAATAAAAATAGTTGGTATAGAAGTAATAAATGCAGTTGAAAAAATTATAAAGATTGCCAAGTGGAAATTGGGTATTGATGCAGGTAAATTATATTATGTTCTGGCTGTCCACTTGAGCACAACCATAGAAAGAATAAGTAAAGGCAAAATGATAAGAAATCCTCAATTAAGTAAGATTAAAAAAGAATATGAACATGAATTCAAAATAGCCCTAGAAATGACAGAGGTATTGGAAGAAGAGCTTGATATTCAATTATCAGAAGACGAAGCAGGTTTTATAACAATGTACTTAAGAATGATGACAAAAGAGAAAGAGGCAGAAATTGAAGGCAGAGTTGGAGTTGTAATTATATCCCATGGAAAAGTAGCTAATGGTATGGCTGATGTGGCCAATAGATTATTAGGGGTTGCCCATGCTAAATCAATAGAGATGTCTTTGGATGAAAGTCCAGAGATAGCATTGGAACGGTCAATTGATATTGTTAAAAATGTCGATGAAGGCAAGGGAGTTTTATTACTTGTTGATATGGGATCATTAATAACCTTTGGGGAGATAATAACACAAAAAACTGGGATAAGGACTAGAAGCTTAAATAGAACAGATACTGTAATGGTTATTGAAGCTGTAAGAAGATCCATTCTTCCAGATGCTGACTTAGATGAAATAGCAGATACCCTTGAAGAAAAAACAAAATATATAAGTAGATTAACAAATTCAAACAAAAAAATAGAAAATAGAAGCTTTAAGAAACGAAAAGCTATTATAACAGTTTGTATAACAGGGCAAGGCTCAGCACAAAAGATAAAAGAGCTTTTAGAAAATGTGACTAGTGAATATGAAGACTCCATAAGAATTATACCAATTGGAGTATTGGAATCTAATATGAAAAATATTGTTTTGAATATACAAAGTAAAAACCATGTAGTTGCAATAGTGGGAACAGTTAATCCTAATATGAATAATATTCCTTTTATATCCTTGGAAGATATCGCCAAAGGTAATGGGGTTAATAGGCTGAAGAATCTTATAGAAAATGATGATATCAAAACTATTGATATAAAAAAGGATAGATATGAGTATAGGCTTTTAGATTTAATCCACAGTTCGTTGACTATATTAAATGGGAATTTCAAATACAAAGAAGAAGTTATTTTTGAATTGAGTAAATTATTAATTGAGAATAAGTATGTAAAAGAGGGTTTTATTTATTCTGTATTAACTAGAGAAGAGATGGCACCAACATTTTTAACAGAGGGTGTGGTTATACCCCATGCAAATCCTAGTTATGTTCTAAAACCGGGAATTGCTCTAGGTAAGCTAAAAAGAGAAATATATTGGGATGGAAAAAGAATTAAGTTTGTAATGATGTTAGCTTTAACTTCTCAATGTATGAAAGCTATGGGAGAAATTTATGATTTTTTTCAAGACAGAAATAATTTTATGAATATCATTGAACAAAACAGATTTGAAGGAATTAGAAATGTTTTATTGACATACAAAGGAGGGAATTAAGTGGTAGTGATTGAGAAGCTATTAAATGAAGAATTAATAGTACTAGATATGGAAGCAAAGGATTCTGATCAGGCTATTGAAATACTTGCAGAAGTTTTATATAAAAATAATTTTGTTAAAGAAAGCTATATGAAGGCTGTAAAAGATAGAGAAAAAATTTTTCCTACAGGTTTACCAACTAAAGGGGTAGGGGTAGCCATTCCCCACACAGATTCTAAACATGTAAATAAGGCTGCAATAAGTATAGGAATACTTAAAAATCCTGTTAAATTTAATATGATGGGATATTCTGAAGGACATGTAGATGTGGAATTAATATTCATGTTGGCAATAAAAGATCCAAAAGAACAATTACAAGTTTTAGAAAATCTTATAAATCTTATTCAGAATTATGATGCTTTGATACATATTAGAAAAAGTAAAAACCAATCTGAGATTGTTAAATTAATAGGTGAGGAAATTGCATAATTACCTTCAGTAAAAACTATCTACTATATAATATGGCTTTAGAATTTGCGAAGGCATATCACCTGTATTAAATTTTAAATAATATTATGAGATTTTTATAATAAAACAAGAAGGTGGTGATATATGGTAAGTCTATAGATTATTTTTATTGTCAAAGCACTAATAAAAACTAAAAAGGAGGATATTTATGATTATCAAAACTGTAGTTGATTTTATTCTTGGTCTTGGACCAGCTATTATGTTGCCAATTATATTAACTATATTTGGATTAATATTAGGGCAAAGTTTAAAAAAATCTTTTAAAGCTGGTGTAACAGTTGGAGTAGGATTTGTGGGGATTAATTTGGTAATTGGTTTATTAACAAGTTCTTTAGGAGCAGCAGCTCAATCCTTAGTTGAATCATTAGGACTTAATCTTGACATTATAGATGTTGGATGGCCAATAGGTGCAGCCATAACTTTTGCCACTCCTATCGCAGCTATATTAATACCAATAATTTTCTTTTTCAATATAATACTTTTATCAGTGAACTTTACTAAAACCATGGATGTTGATATTTGGAATTACTGGCATTTAATTTTTCCAGGAGCTATGGTGTACTATGCAACTCAAAACATCTGGATATCCATTTTATTAACTTTAGTTAATGCAGCTATAATTTTTAAATTGGCGGACTGGACAGCTCCGGCTGTTGAAAATCATTTTGGATTACCGGGGATTTCTTTACCACATGGAGAAACAGTTAATTTTGCACCTATAATGTATGCATTAAATAAAATTGAAGATAAAATTCCTCTATTTGATAAAGTGAAAGCTGACCCAGAGGCATTAAAGAAAAGGCTTGGAATATTTGGAGAACCTCTAATGATGGGACTTGTGTTAGGACTTATCTTGGGAATACTAGGAAGGTTTGATTTAGCTGGAATTTTAGAACTAGGGATTCAAATGGGTGCAATAATGGTACTTATGCCTAAAATGGTTGCTTTATTAATGGAGGGCTTAATACCTATTTCCGAAGGTGCAAGGGAATTTATATCAAAAAGATTTCCCGGTAAAAAAGTATATATTGGATTAGATGCTGCTGTAGTTATAGGGAATCCTGCTAATATGGCAGTAGCTCTCATAATGGTTCCTATTACAATATTATTAGCAGTTATTTTACCTTATAATAAAATGCTGCCATTTGCAGATTTAGTAGTATTGCCATTTACTGTAATATGGGCTGTGGCTGCTTCTAGAGGCGATATTTTTAGAGGAGTAATTAATTCTATAATTTCAATGTGTTTAGTATTTTTTATAGCAACTAATTTAGGACCTCTTACCACGCAGATGGGACATGCAGTAGGATTTGACTTTCCGGAGGGGGCAACTATGATTTCTGGCATAGATATGAGTTGCCATATTACATTATGGTTAATATTAAAACTTATAGATTATAAAAATACTCCTATGTTTTTAGCTGGAGTTTTTGGTACACTTCTATATGCTGGAATGTGGTACTGGACAAGGAAAGATATAAGAAAACAATTTGAGAAAGAAACTATAAAATAATATATAAAGGGGGAGCTATATGAAGCAGAAAAAAATATTAGTGGCCTGTGGTACTGGTATAGCCACATCTACAGTTGTGGTTAAGAAACTAAAGACATTATTGGATCAACATGGAGCAGCTGCTAATGTACAACAGTGTAAAGTTTCAGAATTGGATTCTAAATTAGATGATGTTGATTTAATTATTACAACAACCCCATATAAAAATACCATAAATGATGTACCTGTTGTAGTAGCGATATCATTTTTAACAGGTGTAGGTATAGAAAATGACATAAATAAAATAGTTGAGATAATTAGTAAAGATCATAAAGATAATTAAAAAAAATAGCAAGTATTAATATTTATATTAATACTTGCGTAAAATTGAAAAGTATACCTAATAATATTTTAGAAAATTTTGTTTAAAATGTAAATATATAAAAGTGAAAATTCTACCATAAAAGCGTAATTGGTAGGAAGGAGAAAAGAAATGAAGGCAGCTGTTTATTATGATATTGGAGATATAAGATATGAAGAGCTAGAAAAGCCTGAGATTGGCTTTGGAGAAGTACTTGTAAAAATGAAGAGCTGTGGATTATGCGGTACAGATGTTCATAAAGTTCTTCACAAAACTGTAAAGCCCCCTGTGGTTTTAGGGCATGAAGTAGCAGGTGAGATTGTTGAAGTAGGAAAAGATGTGAAAAAATTCAATATAGGTGATAGAGTTTTTTTTGCCCATCATGTTCCATGTTTTACTTGCGAATACTGTAGAAAAGGACATTATACTTTATGTAGTCATTTTAGAGAAACAAATATATATCCAGGTGGATTTTCAGAATATATCAGAGTTCCGATAGATAATGTAAAACATACTATGCATAAGATTCCAGAAAATATGAGTTTTCAGGAAACATCGATGGTAGAACCTTTAGCTTGTTGTTTGTATGGAGTAAATAAGCTAAATGTAAGATATGGAGACAGTGTTCTTATAATGGGAGCGGGGCAAGTAGGAATTTTGTTTTGTCAGCTAATGAAATTTTTAGGTGCAAGTAAAGTTATAGTTAGTGATATTTCTACTTATAAGCTTTCCAAGGCCAAGGAAGCAGGTTCAGATGAAGTTATAGACGTATCACAAGAGGATTTGATAGAAGGAATAAAAAAAATAACAAAGGGCAAAGGGATAGATACCGCTATAATTGCCACAAGTATATCTTCTTTGTTGAAGGACTCCGTAAAGTGTATAGCTAGAGGTGGACAAATTTTGGTTTTTTCTCCCTTTGATATTAATTCTACTGTAGCCATTAATTCCAAAAGATTTTTTAATGACGAGATAAGTATATTTGGCAGTTATTCTTCATCTCCCTTTGATTATGATATCGCTATTAAGTTAATAAGTGAAAAGAGAATTGATGTAAATAAAATGATAACCCATAAAATTAAGCTTAATGAATTACAAAAGGCTATAGATATAACTACAGATACAAAGCAGAATTCTTTAAAAATAATAATAGAACCCTAATATGATGATTTTCTTATTGCAAGGGAGGAATATGCCATGTGTTTAAAGGATAAAGTAATTGCAATAACCGGCGCAGGTAAAGGGATAGGTAGGAGAATTGCTATTGAGATGGCCCGAGAAGGTGGAAAGATTGCAGTGGCTGATATATCTAAAGAAGATGGTTTAGATACTTGTAATATAATTAAAGAAAATGGTGGAATTTCAATTTTTACACAAACAGATGTTAGTCATTATCAAGATTTGATTAATTTTAGAAATAAGGTTATTGCAAGATTTAAAAAAGTAGATATATTAATAGTAAATGCAGGAATTAGTTTTAGAAGAAATATAAAGGATTTAAAATTAGAAGAATGGAAGAAAGTTATTGATGTAAATCTTACTGGTTCATTTTTTACAGTTAAAGCCTTTCTAAATGACTTATTAGATAAAAATGAAAAACAGAAAAGAAAGATTATATTTATTACATCGGGATCTGCATTTACAGGTAGTGGGGGCGGCGCACATTATGCAGCATCTAAAGCAGGGCAACATGGGCTTTTAAGGGCGCTATCTAAGGAATTAGGAGGAAAGGGAATAAATGTAAATGCTATAGCTCCAAGAGTTATTGAAACAGAAATATTAAATGAGCTTTATCCTAATGGGGCAAAACGCAATGCTTTAGTTGATGCTATTCCCATAAAAAGATTAGGAAGACCAGAGGATGTTGCTTATTTAGTATGCTTCTTAGCTTCTGATAAGGCTTCGTATATTCATGGGCAAACTATTATTTTAGATGGAGGAAGAACCTTTCAATAACTTAACTTTACAGTGATATAGGTTTTAATGTTAATTGAGAAACTTACATAATTAACATTATTAATTTTAAAATACAATATGTAGGAATATTACCTGACTTTCTCTACTACATTTTGCATTTTAAAAATTTTTACATGTATTATGAAATTTCCTCAATTATCTATAGGAGGTAAAATATATGAAAAAGATACTTGTTGCTTGTGGGACTTCTGAAAACAAAAAAAAATTTGCAGTAAATACTATAAAAGATTATTGTTTAAAAGAAGGTGTTAACGTAGAGGTAGAGGGTAAAAACGTTTATGAAGTAAATTTGGAAGAAGAAAAGCCCAATGTAATTGTCTTAATAGGTCCCAATAAATTTAAAACTGATATACCAATTGTTGTGGGAACTGCTTTTATTACAAAATTAAATATGGATGAAGCTTGTAAAGAAATATTATCTTATTTATAAAATTAATCTAAAGATAAAACAGCTTTAAGGTTTAATAAATATCAAATGAAAAATATAGGAGCATTCATTATTTTCTTTGAAATCTATTTTAAATGATAATCTTGCTTATCTATAATACCAAAACCAATAGGAGTTAATTAAATTATATATAAACTTCTATTGGTTGATTTTTTACAGATTATAATTATAATGTATAGTAAAATAGCCTTATATTATTAATTTGTATATTTTAGTTTTAATAATTTGTATCAAAATACTAATCTGGTTGCTTAAAGCTGAAAGGAGAGAAAACCGCAAGATGAATTTTTTACTTAATCTACCAAACAATATAGTTTTTGGAGAAAATACGATTGATGGCTTAGGAGAAAAGGTTAAAGCCTTTGGCAGTAAGTGTATTATAGTTACAGGAAAGAAATCTACAAAATCATCTGGTGCCTTAGATAAAATAATTAGTAGTTTAAAGAAATCTAAAATATCCTTCTTTATTTTTGATGAAGTAAAGGGTGAGCCAGATACAGAAATGGTTGATAAAGTTAGAAATCTAGCTAAGACAGAAGGTGTAGAATTTATTATAGGTGTTGGCGGTGGCAGCGCTTTAGATGTTGCCAAAGCTGCAGCAGGACTTTATAATCAAAACCTGAAAACTCTCAGTTATCTTAACAAAGAACCCTTTGAATATAGGGGAATACCCTTTATTGGTATCCCTACAACTTCTGGAACTGGAAGTGAAATAACATTAAATTCAGTTTTATATAATAAAAGTAAAGGAAATAAAAATAGCATAGCCCACCCTAGGTTTCAGTCAAAACTTAGTATAATAGATCCTACCCTTACTTATTCAATGCCCGATGCAATTACCGCAGCTTCAGGGATGGATGCATTGACCCATGCTATAGAATCCTACACTTCATTAGCAGCTAATCCAATTACTTTAGCTTTAGCAGGAAAAGCCATAGAGCTAATAGGTCAAAATTTAGTTAAAGCAGTAGATAATGGATTGGACAAAGATGCAAGGGCGAATATGGCTTTGGGTAGTGTAATTGCTGGACTGGCCTTTTCTCAAACCGGTGTAGGTGTTGCCCATTCTATTTCCCATCCGCTAGGTGCTCTTTTCCATATTCCCCACGGAGTTGCAAATGCTATATTATTGCCTGTAGTTATTGAATACAATGATAAAACATGTCATAATAGATATGAAGAAATTAGTGTGTTATTGGGTGGAAATATGAAGGCTTCAGAGCAGATTAGAAAACTAATAAAAAGCATGCCGATTCCAAAGACATTATTAGAGGCAGGGTATAAGAAGGGAAGAGAAAAAGAAATTGTAGAAAAAACATTTCAGTCAAGATCATTAAAGAAAAATCCAAGGCCGGTGAAAGAAAAGGATGTGTTAGATATAATTAGAGAATGTATGTAAAGATAATCCTTTGATTTTAAATGTTTTTTATATAAATGAGTAAATTGCATAATTACCTTATATATTATGTAATTTACTCAAATTAGAATATATTTGTATAAAATTATATATTGCTGTATATTGTGGAGTACAGGTTTTATTAAAAATTCCATATAAAAGTGCTTAAGATAATAATTATTGTAAAAATAAAGGGGAAGATACTATGTATAAGATGATAGCATTAGATGTAGATGGCACTCTGATCGGATCAGATGGTGTAATAAGTCAGGAAACAAAGGCAAGTATTAATGCAGCAATAAAAAAAGATATTAAAATAATACTTATTTCCGGTAGAGAGGCTTACTCCATAAATATATTTGCAAAGGAACTAAATTTAAACCAATTAATTGTTTCTTTAAATGGAGCCATGGTTATAGATAGCCAATTAGAAAAGATTTTCTTTAGAAAAGATATAGAGCCTGAAATAACAGAGAATATTATAAAAATTTGTGAAGAAAAAAATATTTCTATGGTTTTATTTTCAGGAAATGAATTATTTGCTAATCATGAAGACGAAGATATTAAACTATTTAGGAAATATTCCCATGCACCTGTAAATAATGTAGGGAAGTTGTCGGATTTTTATAAAAACCATTTAGTCAGTAAAGTGCTGATGATTGCTGATAACAAGAAATTACTTGAGGTCAAAGGAGCTTTAGAAAAAAGCTATTCTCAAGAAATTAATATTGAATTTTCAAAGCCCTTTTTTCTAGAAATATACAATAAAAATACAAGTAAAGGAATTATGCTAAAAAAAATAGCTGACTATTATGGAATAGAAAGTAAAGAAATAATAGCAATAGGTGATGGAGAAAATGATATATCTATGATAGAATATGCAGGAATGGGAGTGGCCATGGGAAATGCTTTAGAAAATGTAAAGGAAAAAGCAGATTTTATAACACTTCCACAATCTGAAAATGGTGTTGGGTACGCAATAGAAAAGATTTTATTTTAATATACAAATTATAAAACATCCTTTTAGTAGGAATAAAAAGGGATGTTTTATTTTGTTTGTTGAGATGTTAAAAAAATAACATAAAACCACAAAAAATCTATCAACCTGTTAACAATCGTCAAAATTCACAGAATTTTTCAATTTTTTAAAACATAGGAAATCAAATACATTAGCAAATTTAATGAGGAAGTAGTAAATAAAATGACAAGTTAATAAATAAACAATTGTTGACTGTTTTAAAAACCAACCATATAATAATAGTAAACATATGAAAAATATTTTACACATTGAAAAAAAATTCACGGAGGATTGTCATGGATAATAAAACAAATGATATAAGATTGCTAGTTAGATGTTCACAAATGTATTATGAGGACGGGCTGAATCAAGCTCAGATTTCTAAGAAATTAGGAATTTCAAAATCATCTATATCAAGGATTTTAAATTCTGCTAAGGAAGAGGGGATTATAAAAATCTCAGTTTTGAATCCTTTGCCTAATGAATATATTTATCTTGAAAAGGGATTGGAAAAGAAGTTTGGATTAAAAGAAGTCATTGTTGTTGACAGCAAATCTAATGAACCTCGTGAGATTAAACAGGAACTTGCAAAGGCCAGTGCCGAGTATTTGGAGCGTGTAATAAAAGATGATGATATTATTGGCGTTACATGGGGAACTACAATAAAAGAAATTACTAAATATGTAAAGAATAATCGAAGAAATAAAGTTACATTTATTCCCCTTTTAGGTGGCCTTGGACAGTCAAATATAGATATACATTCAAATCAGATTGCTTTAGAGCTTGCAAAAAAATTTAAAGCTGATTCAAGATTACTCCATGCACCTTGTATAATTGACGATCCAGAAAGAAAAAAAATGTTTATTGAAGATAAAAATATACAAACATTTTTAAAATTACTGGAAAAAGTAAATATAGCAATAACAGGAATAGGTTCTCCTCAATTAAATACCTCTACAATGTTGGCAACGGGATATTATAGTAAAAAGCAGATAGAAAACTTAGTTCAGGAAGGTGCAGTTGCCGATATTAGCAGTTTGTTTATTGATAAATTTGGACAAGGGGATTCTTTTGAAAATAATAATAGAGTTATAGGCGTTACTTTGAATCAAATAAAAAATATACCATTGACTATAGGAGTTGCTGGACATGAGAAAAAGACAAAAGCTATTTTAGCAGCTCTTCGTGGAGGATATATAGATGTACTTATTGTAGATGATAAAACTGCTCAGGGAATATTGAACCTAGATAATTTTGACGATTGATTAGCTTATAGTGAAACATAAGAGTCGATATTATTTTCTTGAAAAAATAATATTGAAAGAAAATATGTTTAATAATAGGGTCGTGGGGGATTGAAAATTGAATAATATTGGAAAAGTATTGGGTTTTATATTTATAATGTGGATGATTCAAGGAATATTATCTTATTTTCAAATTAAACATTTCAGAGAAAGAATTAGGCAACTAAAGAAAAAGGGGAAAATATTGATAGGCCAGCAAAAAGGAAGATTTGCTGCAGGTAGTATTGTAATTTTAGTAGTAGACGATAAGAATAATATTATTGATGCTGAAGAAATGAATGGCTTTACAGTTTTTAATAAGTTTAAGAAAAAAAATCACATCATTGGAAAGAATGTAGAGGATGCAGAGAGCATAATAGCTAATGTTAGAGGAAAACAAAGTATAAAAGCTATTAGAAAAGCTTTAGAGGGGGTGAGTTGAAAAAATTAAAGGATAAAGCTTTTATAAAAAAACTTTAAATAAGGAGGAGAGCAAATGTTTGAATCTATGGCCAATTTGGCCGAAGGCTTCATAGGTCTGTTTGAACAAGGGGGAGAAACCTTCGTAGGCTTGGTAACAGGTATATTACCAACATTAATTGTATTAATAACAGCAGTAAATTCTATTATTAAGCTTGTGGGAGAGGAAAAGGTTAACAGAATCGCTAAAATAGCAACTAAAAACGTTATAACAAGATATACTATATTACCGCTTATGGCTGTATTTTTCTTAACTAATCCCATGTGTTATACATTTGGAAAGTTTTTAGATGAAAAATATAAACCGGCTTTTTATGATGCTGCCGTATCCTTTGTACATCCTATAACTGGACTTTTTCCCCATGCCAATGCATCAGAACTATTTGTTTATCTTGGAGTGGCAGAAGGAATAAAAAAGCTAGGATTACCCTTAGGGGATCTTGCTATTAGATTTTTCCTTGTAGGATTGATTGTAATATTTATACGTGGAATGGTTACAGAGATGGTAACAAAACGTATGATGGCTAAAAAAACATCGTCAGATGTTCCAGCTTGAGAAAATTTTAAAAATAGTGAGGTGAATTAGATGTCTTATAAAGCTATTAAAATTACTAAGGGATCCAGTGGATGGGGAGGGCCCCTGTTAATAAAACCTAGTAAAGAAAAAGATGTAATTTTATCAGTAACTGGAGGAGGGATACATCCATTAGCTCAAAGGATTGCTGATTTAACGGGAGCAACTGCCGTAGATGGTTTTAAAACTACAGTTCCAGATGAAAGAATAATGATTGCAGTTATTGATTGCGGAGGAACAGCAAGATGTGGTGTTTATCCTAAAAAAAGAATTTTTACTCTAAATATAACTCCTGTAGGACAATCTGGGCCTTTAGCACAATATATTAAAGAAGATATTTATGTTTCTGGAGTAAGGGAAAAGGATATCACTTTAATTGATGAAGAAGTATTAGAAAAAGAAAAGGAATTCAAGGAAGAAAAGGAAAATGAAACCTATAAAAAATCATCAGAAAGAACTCCAAAAAATCAAAATATAATAGAAAAAATTGGTAGAGGTGCTGGACAAGTAGTAAAAGTTTTCTATTCAGCAGGGCGAGAAACAATAGATTCCGTAATAAAAAATATATTACCCTTTATGGCTTTTGTTTCAATGCTCATTGGAATTATTCTTAAATCAGGAATTGGAGATTTGATAGCCAATGTAATTGCTCCCTTTTCCGGCAGTATAATAGGATTACTTGTTATTTCTATAGTGGCTGCGATTCCCCTGCTTTCACCTTTATTAGGACCAGGAGCTGTTATTGCCCAAGTAGTAGGAGTTTTAATTGGAGTTGAAATAGGAAAGGGAAATATTCCAGCGCAATATGCTCTTCCAGCACTTTTCGCTATTAATCCTCAAGTTGGATGTGATTTTATCCCTGTTGGATTAAGTTTAGGAGAAGCGGAACCTGAAACAGTTGAAATTGGCGTGCCGGCCATTCTGTTTTCAAGACTAATAACAGGTCCCATATCTGTTATTATAGCATATTTGTTTAGTATTGGTTTATATTAATTTATTAAAATATTAAATTAGAATTTAAAAAATTGTGGCACTAATAATTTTAGGAGGTAGATTATGAAATATCAAGTTGAAATAGTAAAATTCGGACAAATGGTAAAAGAATTTTTAGATGGTGGAATGATGATAATATTTAATGACAATGCTCCCCCGGAATTAGCTGAAATATCAGTGCTGCATACATATGGGAATTTACAAGAAAATATAGAGGCAGGAGATAGGATCAAAATTGGAAATATGGAATATTTAATAACATCAATAGGCCATGAAGCTAATAAAACATTAAAGGAATTGGGACATTGTACATTTAAGTTTAATGGATTAAAAGAAGCAGATTTACCAGGGGTAATTTGTTTAGAAAACAAAGAAAAACCCCATATGAAAATAGGTGATGAAATCATTATATATTAATTGCTGTTTTAGTTTATACATGTACAAATACCCAGCTCTCTTGGGAGTTTTGGACATGTATAAACTATTAAATCTTTATATAGTAATGTTAAACTCCAATTTATTTTACAATAGATTTATTAAAAATTTCCTCAATTCTAAAATATTTATTGGAAACAATAATATTTTTTTATAGCATTTATGAAATAAATTTATAACATTGAAAATAATTTCAAGAATCAAAATAGCTTATAAATAAAAAATTAGGAGGAATGAAGATGCTAGGATTAAATACAAGATTGAAACAATTGGAAGAAGAAGGAAAACAAATTCAAATAGGACTTATTGGCGCTGGTCAAATGGGAAAGGGCATGGTAAGTCAGATGTCTTTAATGAAGGGAATGAAGCCTTCATTAGTAATTGATATTGATGTGGAAAATGCAATAAAAGCTTATACCTTAACTGGAGTTAAAAAAGAAGATATTGTAGTAGCTAAAAAGCTGCAGGATGTGAATTATGCAATGGAGAAGGGCAAATTTGTAGTTTCTGATAATGCAGATCTAGCCGTTAAAGCTAATTTAATAGATGCTGTAGTAGATGCAACAGGAGTTCCCGATGTAGGTGCAAAAATTGCAATGGAATCGATTTTAAATAGAAAACATATTGTAATGTTAAATGTTGAGACTGATGTTGTTATAGGGCCTATACTTAAAAAAATGGCGGATAATGCAGGCGTAATTTATACTGGTACAGCAGGAGATGAACCAGGAGCAGTTAAAGAATTATATGACTTTGCAGATGGAATGGGATTCGATATTGTGGCTATTGGAAAAGGTAAAAATAATCCGGTAAACCGTGAGGCAAATCCCGATAGTGTCAGAGAACAGGCTTTAAAATCAGGAGTGAGTCCTAAAATGTTAGCTTGTTTTAAAGACGGAACAAAAACTATGGTAGAAATGACTGCTATGGCAAATTCTATGGGATTTATTCCTGATATAAGAGGAGGACATGGACCTATTGGAAAAGTTCATGAACTTCCAGAAATGTTCAAATTAAAAGAAGAGGGTGGAATACTAAACAAATATAAAATTGTAGACTATGTAAATGGGGTTGCACCGGGTGTGTTTATTATTGTAACAACTAAACTCCCACAAATCCATCATGAGATGCAATATCTAAGCATGGGCTCAGGACCAAATTATGTACTTTATCGTCCATATCATTTATGTAGTTTAGAAACTCCATTAACTGCCGCAAGGGCTTATATATACAAAGAGCCTACAATTGCACCAATGGATGGAAAGCCAATAGCTGAAACTTTGACAATAGCAAAGAAAGATATGAATAGAGGCGAAAGACTAGATGGTATAGGCGGATTTACTGTTTATGGAAGTATAGATACTTATGAGAAAGCAAGAAAAGAAAATGCTGTTCCACTAGGCTTAATTAATAAGAATGCGGTTTTAACTAAAGATGTTAAAAAAGGCCAATTAATAACATATGATATGGTTGATATTGATAGGTCCACATTAATTTACAAGCTTAGAAGCTTACAAGAAGAACTAATTGGATAGTACAATAAAAACCATACATAAAAAACCATTGCATTTAAAAGCAAAAAATCTCTCTCTATCTATTTTGGGAAAAATAAATAATACTAGTAGAATAAAACCCTTCTAAGGATTTTAAAAGTTATTTGAATATAAATGGCATATTATTTGCTTATATAAACTGATAGTAATTAAAGCAAAGTTTATATATAAGGGGGATAATTTATTATTATTAAAAAGTAATTCAAGAAATATTTTAATTAAGAAATAATTAGAAAAAAGTAGGAGGTAAAGAAAGTGGATATAAGTAAAGAAACCTTTAAAGAGATGTATAAGCGAATGAATGAAGCCAGGGCTTTTGAAGAAAAAGTCAGCTATTTTTTCGCAAGGGGAATGGTTCATGGGACAACTCACCTTTCAGTGGGGGAAGAAGCATCAGGCGTGGCTGCATGTATGGCATTAAATGATGATGATTTAATGGCAGCCACCCATAGGGGCCATAGTCAGGTAATAGGTAAGGGAATTGATTTAAATAGAATGATGGCCGAGCTTTTAGGTAAGCAAACGGGATATTGTAAAGGCAAAGGTGGCTCTATGCATATAGCAGATGTGGCTGCAGGAAATCTTGGAGCAAATGGTGTTGTTGGTGGAGGTCATGGTATTGCAGTGGGAGCAGCCTTGACCCAGCAAATTAAAAAAACAGGAAAAATAGTATTGTGTTTCTTTGGAGATGGAGCTGCAAATGAAGGCAGTTTTCACGAAGCATTGAACCTTGCTTCAGTATGGAAATTACCAGTAATATTTTATTGTGAAAACAATTTATATGGTATGTCAACTCCTATGGCAAAGCATATGAATATAGAGGATATTGCAAAACGTGCTGAATCATATGGAATACCAGGTTATATAGTGGATGGAAATGATGCAGTAGCAGTATATAAAAGGGTTAAGGAAGCAGCAGGATATGTAAGGAGCGGCAAGGGCCCTGTATTAATTGAAAGCAAGACATATAGATGGCTGGGACATTCAAAGAGTGATGCAAATATATATAGAACAAAGGAAGAAATAGAAAAGTGGAAGAAAAAATGCCCAATAAAGAGATTAAGAAAATACCTTTTAGAAAATGAAGTTCTTACAGAAGATGAGATATCGGTTATAGAAAAAAAGGCAATTGATGATATAGATGGGGCCGTGGACTTTGCAAACAATAGTCCAAACCCACCAATAGAAAGTCTGCTTGAAGATATATATGCATAAAGGAGGTAAAAAAATGAGAGAAATAACATATGCTGAGGCTATAAGAGAAGCAATGAGTGAAGAAATGAGAAGAGATGAAAATGTCATATTTATTGGCGAAGACATAGGCCTATATGGGGGAGCCTTTGGAGTATCCGTTGGAATGATAGATGAATTTGGAGAAGAAAGAGTTAGGGATACACCTATTTCAGAAGCAGCTATTGCAGGGGCAGCAGCAGGAGCGGCAGTAACTGGATTAAGACCGATTGCAGAAATAATGTTTATGGACTTTAGTACAATAGCAATGGATTCAATTGTTAATCAAGCTGCAAAGATACGATATATGTTTGGAGGAAAGGCTAAGGTACCAATGGTGGTTCGTTGTCCTGCCGGATCAGGTACAGGGGCAGCAGCACAGCATTCTCAAAGTTTAGAAGCATGGTTCTGTCATGTACCAGGACTAAAGGTAGTAGCACCCTCTACCCCAGAAGATGCAAAGGGGCTATTGAAAGCATCAATCAGAGATGACAATCCTGTAATTTTCGTAGAACAAAAATTATTATATAGAAAAAAAGGTGTAGTTACAGAAGAAGAAGATTTTATTATACCCTTGGGTAAAGCAGATATAAAAAGAGAAGGAACTGATGTAACAATAATTGTATATGGCAGGATGCTTGAAAGAGCTTTAAATGTGGCTAAGGAAGTGGAAAAAGAAGGAATAAGTGTAGAAGTAGTTGATCCAAGGACTTTAGTACCATTAGATAAGGAAACAATTATAAAATCCGTATCAAAAACTGGAAGGGCAATAGTTGTAAATGAAGCGGTAAAAACCGGTGGATATGCTGGAGAAATTGCAGCAGTAATTACAGAAAGCGAAGCCTTTGATTATTTAGATGCGCCAGTATTAAGATTGGCAGGTAAAGATGTACCTATTCCATATAATCCTGAACTGGAAAAGGCAGTAGTTCCAAGTGAAGATGATATTAAAGAAGCGATTTATAAAGTTATGAATAGATAAAGGAGGGAGGAATATATGGCAACAGAAGTCATAATGCCCAAAGCTGGTATGGCCATGGAAGAAGGAACTGTTATTAAATGGCTTAAAGAAGAAGGGGACAAAGTAGAAAAGGGAGAAGCTATACTGGAAATATTAACAGACAAGGTTAATATGGAGGTTGAAGCTGAAGTAGGTGGTATTCTCTTAAAAACTATAGCTAAAGAAGGAGAAGTATTGCCAGTTTTTTCAACTATTGCATATATAGGAGAAGAAGGAGAAAAAATTCCTGATGCCTATGAAGAAACAAAGAAGAGGAATGAAGGAAAACATGTAACTCCAAAAGAAAATCAAATAAAGGAAACTCAAAGAGAAGAAATCTCTTTTTCAAATACAAAGATCAGAGCTACTCCTGCTGCTAGAAGAGCAGCAAGGGAAAAACATATAGAGCTTTCACAAATAAGAGGAACGGGACCAAAGGGAAGAATTCAGCTATGTGATGTAGAAAGCTTCAGGGAAATAGAAAAATCAAGGAAAAGGTCAACGCCATTGGCAGCAAATATTGCTAAGGCTCAAGGCATAAATATAGAAGATATTGAAGGCAGCGGCTTTAAAAATAAGGTTTTAAAAGCCGATGTAGAAAAATACTTGAGTCATGAAAAGAATCTAAGGGAGGAAGAGGACAAAATTATTCCCCTTACAGGTATGCGAAAGGTAATTGGCAGCAGAATGAGGGATAGTTACTTTACAGCTCCAACCTTCACATTAAATATAGATGTTGATATGACTAATGTAAAAGCTTTGAGAAATGAAGTAAAGGATTCTATATTTAATGAAACAGGAAATAAAATTACATTTACAGATATAATTATAATGGCAGTTTCCAAAGCATTGATGAAATATCCTATTGTAAATGCTTCTTTGGTAGAAGAAGGTATTTTATTACATAATTACGTTAATATTGGATTGGCAGTAGGATTAGATGAAGGGTTATTAGTTCCAGTTATAAGAGATACCCATAAAAAATCCTTGAGTGAAATTGTAAACTCTACCAAGGATGTAATTGAACGTACTAAAAACAACAAGCTTTTACCCGATGAAATGGAGAAAAGTACATTTACCATCAGTAATTTGGGGATGTTTGGAATAACACATTTTAACCCTATCATCAATCAACCCAATAGTGCTATTTTAGGTGTAAATACAATTACAGATAAAATGGTAGTTATCAATAAAAAACCTGATATTAGACCAATAATGTGCTTAAGCCTTACGGTAGACCATAGGGTTATAGATGGAGCTCCCGGTGCTAAGTTTTTACAATATCTTAAGGATTTACTGGAAAATCCAATGAAGCTTTTAATTTAAATCATAAGCTTATAAACCCCATCATTTACTTTGAAATTTATTTTCCGTATTAATATTATTTATCTACAGAAGGGAGTTTTAAGTTTGGCAATGGAAATAATAATGCCTAAAACAAAAAGTAATAAAGATCAAAATGGAAAAAATGAATACTATGATGTAATTGTTATTGGAGGTGGACCAGCAGGTTATGTGGCTGCTATTAAGGCTGCACAATTAAATGGGAAAGTAGCTTTAATAGAAAAGGATGTAGTAGGTGGAACCTGCCTTAATAGGGGATGTGTTCCTACAAAGACATATTTAAGAAATGCTGAAATTATAGAAACAATAAAGTATTCAAATAACAGAGGTATAATTCTAAAAAATTCAAATATTGAAATAGACATGAATAAAGTAGTAGATGAAAAGAACAAAGTGGTTGAAACTCTTACAACTGGAGTTATGGGACTACTGAAAAGCTATGGAGTAACTACTTATAATGGAGTAGGGAAAATAACAAAAGATAAAAGAGTTATAATTAATGCTTCCAAGATTATAGACGGTAAAAAAATAATATTAGCTGGAGGCTCTAAAACAGCCAAAATAAATATACAGGGGATAGAAAGTCCCTTAGTTCTTACCAGCAGCGAGATTCTAGATTTAAAGGAAATTCCTAAAAGCTTGGCTATAATAGGTGGTGGAGTTATAGGAGTAGAACTTGCCACAGTATTTAGCTCATATGGCAGTGAAGTAACAATTATTGAAATGCAGGATAGAATTGTTCCCCTAATGGATAAAGATATTTCCCTTGAATTATTTAACAATCTTAAATCAAAGGGAATAAATATATTTACATCCTCAGGAGTTAAAAGAATAGAAGAAAACAATAATAAATTGATTATATATTTACATAATAATGAAATTATAAAAACAGATAAAGCTTTATTATCCATTGGAAGAGTACCAGATTTAGATGGGATAGGAGATGTAAGCTTCCAAATGGAAAGGGGGAAAATACAGGTTAATGAATATATGGAAACAAGTATAAATGGGATATATGCACCGGGAGATATAAATGGACTTAATATGTTAGCCCATGCTGCATTTAAAATGGGAGAAATAGCAGCTTCAAATGCCATGGGTGGAAGTGAAAAAATTAATCTGGCCAATGTTCCAGGATGTATTTATACACTTCCAGAGGTAGGATGTGTAGGTCTTTCAGAAGATGAAGCTAGAAAAAAATATGATATAAGTATAGGACGGTTTAACTTTGGGTCAAATGGTAGGGCCTTAGCTTCAGGGGAAATAAAGGGATTTGTAAAAGTAATAGTAGATAGAAAATATGGAGAAATACTAGGAGTACATATAATAGGTCCATCAGCAGCAGAAATAATTAATGAGGCTGCTGCATTAATGGAAATGGAGATAACAATTAATGAAGTAGTTAAAATTATACATGGACATCCAACCTTTTCTGAAGCCTTTATGGAGGCATGTGGAGATGCTTTAGGATGTAGTATACATTTGCCTAAAAAACAGCTTTAAACTTAAATACAGATAAGGGAGGAATAAAATGAGAAAAATAGAAGTTGTTTTAAGAAATGAAACAGGTTTACATGCAAGGCCTGCAAGTATCTTTGTTAAGGAGGCATCCAAGTATTCATCGGATATAAAAGTTGTTAAGGACGGACAAGAATACAATGCAAAGAGTATAATGGGAATCCTCAGTATGGGAGCAGGAAAGGGTATTAAACTCACTATTATAGCCGAAGGGCAGGATGAAATTAAAGCAGTTTCAGAATTAAAGAATCTAATAGGGAGTAATTTCGAAGAATAAAAAAATCAGCCTATGGAAATAGGGTTTATCAATCATAAAGTAGCCAATATATTCATAAATATATATTATCTAAAGCAAAAATAGGGTATACTTGATATAGATAGATCTTTAAAGAGGTGTTTATATGAGTATTACAAAAATGAAAGCTGATTTATACTGTGTTAATTGCAGAAAAAACACTCCCCATGAAGTAATATATATTGGAGAAGATATTGAAAAAATAACCTGTTTAGAATGCAAAGCATTTTTAGAAATTGATGAAAATCTTGTAATGTCCACATATGCCATGAATATATTAAAAAGGGTTTCTAGCAAACCCGAGAGAATGAGCAATGAAATTAAAAAGGATTTATCGAAGTTTTTATGTTCCATTCCCTTTAGAGTTGTGACAAAACCATATAGAATGGTAAAGGAATATAAAGAGTTAAAGGGAATAACTGGAGATAAAAGAGTAAAGTAATAGATAGATTTTAGTAGGGCTTAGAAATAAGCCCTTATATTTTTGCGATTGTAAATATAAAACTTGTAGGATTTATAGTTTTCAGATTAATGAAGAATATGATATACTTTAGTCGAAATAGGAAATAAATTTATAATTTCCTGGGAAATATGCAGAAATACATTAAAAGTAAATAGCATTTAAGGAGTTAGAATAATACATTAATTTAAAAGTTAATCTCAATCTGAAAGGATGAACAATATGCGTGTTGGAATAGGATATGATGTACATAAATTAGTTAAAGACAGAAAGCTCATTATAGGTGGAGTGGATATACCCTATGAAAAAGGACTTCTAGGTCATTCCGATGCCGATGTTTTACTTCATGCTATAAAGGATGCAATGCTTGGAGCCGTGGCATTAGGTGATATTGGTAAGCATTTTCCCGATACCGATGAAAAATATAAAGGAATTTCAAGTATTAAACTTCTTGCTAAGGTTAATAATAAATTGAAGGAAAAAGGATATAAAGTTAATAATATAGATGCAGTTATAATTGCACAAAAACCTAAAATGGCACCGCATATTGAAGAAATGAGGCGTAATATTTCTGAGGCTTTAAGTATTAATATAGATTGTATAAATGTAAAGGCTACAACCACTGAGGGCCTTGGGTTTACCGGTGAAGGTAAAGGAATTGCTTCTCAGGCAGTAGTTAGTGTTGACAAAATATAGGGATTTAAATATAATGTTATAAAGAAATAACTTTGAGATTTAATAAATTTCATATATTGGCTGTGAAGGGAATAAGTAAAAATGATGATTTCTCTAGAGAGTGAAATTCGATGGCTGGAAAATTTCACAGAATATATTTATTTTGAACCCACCCCAGAGCCTATGGCGGGAAAAGAAGTCATACGGTTGGCGATACCGTTATCATCGTAGGAAGATAATCTGTAAATATTAAATACTAAATCATTTTAAGCATAAATTATAGATTAATTAGAGTGGTACCGCGAATAGCCTTCGTCTCTAAAATTAGAGACGGGGTTTTTTATTTTCTAGAATTCAAAGATTTTTCATGAAAACTATATCCATTAACCCTAGTGAATTCAAGAAATATAGAAAGTTATAAAATAATGTCAATAAAATATTGGAGCAGGTTGTTCTTTAAAGAAACTTAATAGAAAGACCCTAATACTTGCAACTTGTAACTAAAAAATAAAGGAGAGTGATGTAATGGGTAAAAATAATAAAGATTTTGTTAAAGAAATCACCCCAATGGAGGTTGATTTTCCCCAATGGTATACAGATGTTATTAGAAAAACTGACCTTGTTGACTATTCACCGGTAAAGGGATTTATGGTAATAAAACCATATGGATATGCCCTTTGGGAAAATATCCAAAGCTTTTTAGACGGAAGATTTAAAGATACTGGACATAAAAACTGCTATTTTCCTCTTTTAATACCTGAAAGTCTACTTCAAAAAGAAGCAGAGCATGTTGAAGGTTTTGCGCCAGAGGTTGCATGGGTAACCCATGGAGGAAAAGAAAAATTAGCAGAAAGACTTTGTGTTAGACCAACTTCAGAAACTATTATTTGTTCAATGTATTCAAAGTGGTTAAAATCCTATAGAGAGCTTCCATACCTGTATAACCAATGGTGTAGTGTTGTAAGATGGGAAAAAAGCACAAGGCCATTCTTAAGAACCTCAGAGTTTTTATGGCAAGAGGGTCATACATTACATGAAACCTATGATGAAGCCCAGGCGGAAACTATTCAAATGCTAAATATCTATAAGGAGATGGCTGAAGATTTACTTGCAATACCTGTAGTAACAGGAAGGAAAAGTGAAAGGGAAAAATTTGCAGGAGCATATGCTACCTATACTATGGAAGCCTTAATGCATGATGGTAAAGCTCTTCAGGCAGGAACTTCCCACAACCTAGGACAGCATTTTACCAAGGCCTTTGATATTTCATTCTTGGATAGAAATGGAGATATGCAAAATCCATATCATACTTCATGGGGAGTATCAACAAGACTTATAGGTGGAGTTATAATGGTACATGGAGACAATAGAGGGCTGGTATTACCTCCAAGACTTGCACCAAATCAGGTTGTAATCATACCAATAGCACAGCATAAAGAAGGAGTTCTAGACAAGGCCTATGAGCTTAAAAAGCAGCTTGATGATATGGGATTAAGAGTAGAGCTTGATGATAATGAAAACTACTCACCGGGCTGGAAATTCAATGAATATGAAATGAAGGGAGTACCTGTTCGTATAGAAATAGGTCCTAGAGATATTAAGAATAACCAAGTAATGGTTGCTAGAAGAGATACCTTAGAAAAAGAAGCAGTATCTATGGATGGATTAGCTGAAAATATAAATAGATTATTAGAAACAATCCAAAAAGACATGCTTGAAAAAGCAAGAAAGCATAGAGATGCAAACACATATTATGTAGAAAGCTTTGAAGACTTTAAAGAAAAAATGGAAGAAAAACCTGGATTTGCAAAGGCTATGTGGTGTGGAGATAGAGAATGTGAAGAACATGTAAAGGCAGAGACAGGGGCAACAATCAGATGTATTCCCTTTGAGCAGGAAGACCTTGGTGGCAAATGTCATTTCTGCGGCAAGGAAGCAAAGCATATGGTTTATATGGCTAAGGCTTATTAGTAAATAGAATATATTTTTAAGTTATAAACCTCCTAAGATATTATATTTTAGGAGGTTTATTAAACATAATTTTATTTTGCACTTGATGACACGTTTGCTAGGATTGGGCCTACTACCCAAAAGAGATATATTAAATAAATCTATCTAAATTCACATAGAATTCATTGTTTAGTTTAATAATGCGACCATGCCATTTTATTATAACAGGCATATTATTTACTAAACCAGAGTATGGAGTTTCATCTGATGATTGATATACCTTAAATTTTGTAATCAATTTATTGTTTTTATAAAACCACAATGTTATATAGGGTTCTTGTCGAAAATTTAATAATAACTCTTCTATATTTTGCTTTCGCATATAAATCCCACTATCACTAATGAGAATTTTATTTGCTTCTACATTTAACCGATCAGAATCATGTTCAATAATTACATTATCGGCGTGAAATGTTTCTAATAGATATATTGATATCATGCTAAATGATAATTGATATATTACGAACATAAGTGTTATATAAAAAATAGAGGCATAAAGCAACTTACGAGTTAAATATTTTCGCCAATTTGAACCAATATAGATAAAGAATATAGTAGTTATTAAAAAATAATAAGTACTAGGCAATTTAAAAATTCTAAGGATATCAATCATCTCCTATATGTTAGTTAAAATTAAAATAGTTATCAAGACCTGTATCCAATAAACCTTCATTATATAATACATCCATGATTTCATCCTCTTCACTTGAACTCATAAGATGTGTGGAATTTTCCTTAACGGGGTTTTTTATGAATGTTTTTTCAATATCTATTGCATTTAAGTTGAGATTCCCGTTTGCAATTTCTTTCTTAATTTTTTCAATCTTATTCATTTTAGTACTCAGTCTTGAATATTTTGGAGAACTCCCAATGTCAATTACGTCTGAAAAGCCTTTGTTTGTTTTGAGGATCAACATTATTTGTAGTCGCAAAACTTGAAACAGTTGAAAACAACATAGTAAATACTAATACTAAACTCAATATTTTTTTCATAATTTTACCTCATTTTAATATTATGGATGTTTTTCTATAGATAACCAAGTTGACAGTTTGAATTATACATTTTTCTATTTATTGAAATTTAAATCAATTGGTCTATAAAAAATTTATAGTATAATTTTAGTCTTAATATTGGTTATCTATAATGTAAAATATATGTACGCGTACAATTAAAAGCATTATAACATGAAAATAATGAAAAAATGTAGAGTGTAGAGACATTCTATAATGGACTGCTGAAAACTTTTCCGCTACTAAAACCTAACATAAGAGTAAGTTTATTCTATAGATGATAAAATATAATGTGAAGAGCCGTATGTCTAAATAGGGCACGTACGATTCTGTAGAGGAGCATGGGTAGTGATGCCTATGTTTACTCAAGAGAAAGGGGAGACAAATATGTCAAATAATCATAATGATGTATCAAAATGGAAAGATATATATGAACAAGGCATTGTCAAATTTGTAATTCGAAAATCTATCCCTATAGCAATTATTTACATTTTCTTTACCATTTATTTTTCTTCGAAAAGCCCTAATAAATTAAGTTCCTTAATTATATATAATACAACTGCTTTTTTTATAATAATGATAGGGTTTGTTATGTATTGGTTGAAAATTTCTAAAAAATATAAAAATACTAAATATTATAAAGAAAAATAAATAATAATTTAGGTTGTTTTTTTATAAGCTGAAAAATATTTGATGATTATAAAAAGATCATCTAAACTATATAGTATACTGTACCAAAAGTTGAACCGTAATATTGGATATATTGAAATTCTTATCTATATGTACTTATTTTATTAATTCAATTATAAATATATGAGGAAATTGCATAATACATATGAAGAATTTTAAAATCAATAATGCTAGTTATGCAGGCTTCTATATAGGGAGTTGTAATATTTCCTTTTCGTTCATTCTATAAATCACTCAAATGAAATATTACAACTCCCTAAGCTATATTTAAAAACAAAAAATTTAATTTGTTAGCACAACAGGTTAAATTATGATTAGGAATCTAAATGCCCAAACATAACCTTGATAACATCAATAGCCATCTTCTTTTCTTTATCGCTTCTATTATGAGTGAGTTGAAGCCATTGCTTTATCAAATTATCATCTTTGATATTAACAACAGAATCTAATAAATAGTCTATTGTAACTCCTAGAGCGTTAGCTATATTTACAAGAGTTTTAACTGTCATATTTCTTTCTCCACGTTCAACTCTTCCCATATATGTAAGAGAAATATTTGAATACTCCGCCAAATCTTCTTGTGTTAAACCTAATCTAAGACGTTCTTCCCGTATTCTTTTACCTAGCTTTACATTGTCCATAAAATCACTCCTCTATGCTTACTTTAACTGTAAATAGACGAAAAATTAACAGCCTATAGTTGGTATTTAATATTGACTATAGTGCATAATGTATGCTAAAATTTAACATATAATCCATTTTCCTAAATAAAAATAGGTTAATTCTATTGAGATAAAGGTTTATGTAGAAAAATAGAAATAAGCTTTAAGAATGAAGAAGTATAGAGGAGGGTTCTTATGGGAAAATCTAAAGGGGGGATATGTAAGAAAATAAAGAAAATAATATATATTTATAGGTGTATATCATATAAAAACTATAAAATTAACTACATAAGAAGATTATTGAAGGAATTGAAAAGGTTATATAGGGTTACAGATAATACAAAGGATGAAATCTTTGACTTAAATGGACTTGATGATTATCTTTATAAAACAATGAAGGAATTTGAAATAATTATCAAGATAGAACTATTAAACAAGAAGATTTTAAAAGAGTTTATGAGAAAAGAGATATTTTAGAGATATAATTAGCTTATTATTTATTAGGATTACTAATATCTTTCTTGTTTAATAAAATAAAAAATATACTTCGACAAAGTTTACTTTTATTTTTAACTAAATTATTTTATTATGTTTGTATATAAATTTTAGTAAGGTGGGTGATAATTTGTCGATGTCATTTTTCAATATATTGTCTAATAAAAAGACTTTAGACTTTAAACAAGAAGCTTGTCTATATAAAAAATATTACAAAACAGTTTACAGGACAATATATTATTGTATAAAGAATAAAGAAATTACTAAAGAACTAACCAATGAAGCTTTTATTACTGCCTTTGAAAAATTTTATACATTAAAAGATATTTCAAAGTTTAAAAGCTGGATATGTGCTATAGGGACAAACTTAGCTAAAAAATATATTCAAAAGAATAGCAAACTCTATTTTATTGAAGATTATAATAATTTAAGTATAGTAACAAACAATATTGAGAATGAAATAATAGAAAAAATGGATAGAGAAATGAAGTTAGATTATATAAAAAAATCTTTAGAAAAAATAAATCCTCAGTATAAGGAAATTATAATTTTAAGATATTACTGTGACATGACATACATAGAAATTGCTGGACACCTTGATATTAGTATAGGAACTGTAAAATCGAGAATCAGCAGAGCTAAAAAACAAATTATTAATGAGGTGCAGATCATTGAAAAAGAAGGTGTTAATTATGCCAGATAATGAAAGGTTAGATTCTTTAATTGAAGAAACTTTAAAAGCTGAAATTGAAAGTGTTAATGTTAGTGATGAAGAAATAGAAAGGGAATGGGAAAAAATAAGAATTAAAAGGAAAGGTTTCCGTTATAAAAAAATATTATCGATTGTAGCTATTGTAATATTAATATTAGCAGTAATTAATCTAAACACTAATAAATCTTATTCTTGGAAGACATTTAAAATCTTTGATATTATAGGTAAAGAAAATAAAAAAATAATCAATGAAGGTTCATCTACCCATAGTCAATCCAATATCAATGTTGAAAAAATGGAGATAGATATAAATGGAGCTAGGGATATAATATCATTTAAATTTAAAGAACTTCCTTATGAAATAGAGAAAGTATATGTAGTAGGAGATAAAAAAATTATAATAGAATATATAACAGATAAGGGGAATTTAGAATTAATACATAAGTTAGAAGGTTTAGAAACAAATAATACTATGGAGATTAATAAAGATAGTAATATAGAAAAGATTAAAATTAATAAAAGCATTTATAACTATATAAACATTAATGATAAAATAACAAAGCTAATATGGACAGAAAATGCTATAAGAACAAATATTACCGTATATTATCATTTAACTATAGAAGAATCTAAAAAAATAATATCAGAATTAAAATAAGATGCCTTTTGGGCCTCCTATTTTTTATTTACAATTATTGATTTAGTATTAGAAGTGTCCTTTTCTGTTTTTCCATTATGCGTTAATTTATGGATAGCATATGCTCTATATTGGCCACTGGATAATGGTTTTATTGACAAATAGACATCAGCTTTTTTACTATCATTTACAGTGCTGGTTTTACTATCTATAGTAACCCAAGACCCGTTACTATACCTTTGGATATATACTTTAACATATATACTAGTAACATCAATGTATGTATTAGTATAAGCAGAAGCTACCAACCGATTATCGGATATATAGAAGTCAATTGAACATCCATTATCTATTAGGTATTCATGTGATGATGTCCTATTTACAATAGTACCATCATTTAATATCTTAGCCTCCTTAGTTTGACCAAAAGATAAAACACTAAATACTAGAAATATGGTGATAATAATTATTAAAGTTACTGATCTTTTCATGAAATTTCCCTCCTTAATTTTTAGTTTCACTAATTATAGAGTAATTAAAAAGCAATATGTTCCCTAAAATAAGAAAAAAATTCTTTAACCTTAAAAAATAAATTTATAAAATAAATATATAATTAAGCAAATTGCATAATTACCTTCTCAAAAAACTAACTACCATATATAGTTTCAAAAACTTCAGATACATACCATCAAAATATATTTTATTCTAAAAAATTAAATTAAGGATAATATTTGCATATGCAATTTTACCAAATTAGAGTTATACAATTTCCTCAATTTTTACAGACAAAAGGATCTTCGTACACGAAGATCCTTTTGTGTTATAGAAATTATATGCTATTACCTTTTTGCTTCATAAAATCCCATGATTAATAGTAAAATAGGTAAAAACCAAACTAAAAAAGGAAGCGTTTCCCAAATGCTTTCTGACAAATCTCTTGTGATTGAGGAACGATATAGTTGTAGAAATTTAGCACTAACTATTAGAATAGAAAATAAATATATGCTAGAGATTATGTAACTATTCGCCATCCTTCTTTTATTCAATATTACACCCCATCTTTATTATAGCATTAATTATATATTAATATCCATCAGGCTTTTCAGAATCTTCCATTAGATAGTAGAAATATTCAGGCATTTCTCCATCCCTTGGAATGTAAGTTCTAACCCATTTTTCATCTTTTTGTTTTCCTAGCCAATCAAATGTGCGAACATACCCTTCGGTATAATTCATAACTGGTGCAATTTCAACCCAACCATATTTTTTAGGACTAACTTCAAAAGAATGTTCTTCTTTATATGTTTCAGAACTATTCCAGCCTAATGACATACCACCTCTAACAGCAGATTTTTCATTACTTGACAAATTAATTGTAAATTCTGCACCTACTTTTTTTTCATATGAAAATGCAAATTTTGATTTTGATGATGTGTTATTGTATTGTACATTACTATCTACACTTCTAAGATCACTTCTTTCTTTGCTTCCAGTTTCTTCTTCATCATATCTATACCAGTCATCTGTCATTCCTAATGGCTTTACATCTTTATTATTTACAGAATTAATTATTTGTTTCTTTTCTGCTTGCAGGTTTTCCAATATTCTATCATGTTCTTCTTTGGTTATCTCAACTAAATTTCCATTTTCGTCTTTTATAAATATTGCTTTCACTTTTGGATCAGATGCACCTTGGATGGCAAAGGCACTTACAGACATAGACAATAATAATGTTAAACACAAAATTAAAGATATAGTTTTTCTAAACATTATTTTTTCCTCCTAAATTTTTTTAAACATTCCAAATTTCATGGTTGGCCAACCTATCTCAAGAATGTTTCACTTAATATAGATTAAGTTATATGAAAAATGTTCCCAAAAACCAAAAACTTTTTAATTAAAATCAATAAGTTTTATAAAAACTCTTAATTGAGCAAACTGCATAATTATTTTCTGTAAAAACTATCTAATACATATAGTTTTAAAATCTCCAAAGACATACCATATATATTATGCAATTCTGCCAAGTTAGAATTATGCAATTTCCTCAATTATTTATATAGCAGTTATAAAAATAATTATTACTTATAGTGGTTTATTTGTTCTATCATAGAGTATTTTTTTATTAGAATATAATATTTTTTGATAACTTATATCTTTCTTCCAAGAAAACAAATGACAAAGCCGGTGCTAATTGATAGAATAAAACTATATATATAAATGGAGGTAAAAATTATGAAACTAATTTCTTGGAATGTTAATGGACTAAGGGCCTGTGTAAAAAAGGGTTTTTTAGATTACTTTAATGATATGGATGCTGATATATTTTGTGTTCAGGAAACTAAATTACAAGAAGGACAAATTGATTTGGACCTAAAGGGGTACAATCAATATTGGAATTATGCAGTGAAAAAAGGTTATTCCGGTACAGCAGTATTTACAAAGAAAGAGCCTTTATCAGTAAAATATGGCTTGGGAATTGAAGAGCATGATCAGGAAGGTAGAGTTATAACTTTAGAATTTGAAAAATTTTATCTGGTTAATGTGTATACTCCAAATTCTCAGAGAGAATTGGCAAGACTTGATTATAGAATGACTTGGGAAGATGTTTTTAGAAATTATTTATTAGAGTTAAATTCACAAAAACCAGTTATTTTATGTGGAGACCTCAATGTGGCCCATAAAGAAATTGACCTCAAAAACCCTAAAACAAATAGAAAAAATGCAGGATTTACCGATGAAGAAAGAGCAAAAATGACTGAGCTGTTAGAAAGCAGTTTTATAGATACATTCAGATATTTTTACCCAGGTAAAGAAGAAGTTTATACCTGGTGGTCTTATATGAGAAAGGCCAGGGAAAGGAATTCAGGCTGGAGAATAGATTATTTTATTGTATCTGAAGGTTTAAAGGAGTTTTTAGTAGATGCTGAAATTCATTCAGATGTAATGGGAAGTGATCATTGTCCAGTAGTATTAAAAATAGATTTATAAAGATAGACTAAATATTATGATTTTTTAATCTAAGATGAAATTTTAAAAAGCTAAGCCAAGATAAATTTAATTTATAAAATTTAAGTCTTGGTTTAGCTTTTTATATGTATAACTAACATTAGAACCTATAATATTTTAGAGCCATTTCTATTTGTCTTCTTCAGCTTTAGCCTTAAACAACTTTCTCGATTCCTTTATAATATTTGAAATAAAATTGAATTCTGTATCATCTAAATTATATAATAAAGATTTAACAGCGTCATATTTTGTAACTTCAGTGGAATCATTTGATTTTAATAAAGAATCAATTGATATATCAAATACTTCAGCAACAGTAATAAGCTTTTCTATGCTTAATCCTCTAGCCCCTCTTTCAACAAGCCCTAAAAAAGAAGGAGAAAGATCGATTAACTCTGAAAGCTGTTCAATAGTCAAATTTCTTTTAGTACGTTCTTCTCTAATTCGTTTGCCCATTATATTTAAGTCATATTTCAATACTACCACCTCTATAATAAATTTATAATTTAAAAGAATATAATACCAGTTACTAATAGACAATATAAAATGGATTCTTAAAGAATTGACTTGATAATAGTGTTATGTTATTATTAAAATAAACACATGGGAAAAATTGAAAAATATATAAAGAAATAGGAGCTTTTACATAATACATGGATTTTAGACAATGAACAAAGGAGGATAAAAGATGTTATTAGGGGTTCCTTTTGAAGAAAAATTAAAGATTCTTATATTTTTATTTTTAATGCTCATAATTACTTTGGGAATTGAAAAAGTTAGAGAGATTAGGAGAAAATAAAATCATTATAATTTTTTAGAGAGTTCATCTATAATATTTTGAGCTCTTTTTTTTATACACATTTCTATATATTAATGAATATTATGATATGGAACGTTAATAAAGAGAGGTGAAAATATGAATAGTGAGCATAAAACTAAAAATATGACTATGGGGAAATGGCAATTAGCAAGACCCTATATAGTAAGTCAGCCCTATACAAACCTATTTTCTTTAGAGGAGGCTCTAAAAAGAGGAACTATTTTTGCAGACCTCTATAAACCATATATAAACAAGGAAAGCAAGTTTGGGAAGGAGGAGAATAAATGAAGCATGAAATGGGAAGAAGTGATTTGTTAAGAAGGATTCAAGAAGTTGAATTTGTAGCTTTAGATATAAATCTATATCTTGATACCCATCCAGATAATATGGAAGCATTAATGGATTATAATAAATATGTATATGAGCTTGATCAGTTAAAGAGAACGTATGAAATGAATTATGGACCATTATTAAACTTTGGATTTTCTCCAAGTCAATATCCCTGGAGATGGATAGAGGAACCATGGCCTTGGGAAATATAGTATTAAAGGAGGTAAAAATATATGTGGATTTATGAAAAGAAATTACAATATCCTGTTAGAGTAGATAGCTGTAATCCTACTTTAGCACAAATGATGTTAGAACAGTTCGGCGGGCCAGATGGAGAACTATCAGCAGGGATAAGATATTTAAGCCAAAGATATACTATGCCTACAAATGAAGCAAAGGGTATATTAACTGATATAGGCACTGAAGAATTGGCCCATTGGGAAATAATTGCAACAATTATGTGGAAATTAGTTAAGGATGCTCCAATAGAACAGATTAAGGGAACTGCATTTGAAGCCCATTACGTTAGCCATGGCAAAAGTCCTTTCCCCCATAGTGCAGGAGGATATGCATGGACGGCAGCCTTTATACAGTCTAAGGCAGATCCAGTTGCTGATCTTCATGAAGATATGGCCGCAGAGCAAAAAGCAAGGGCCACTTATGAGAACCTTATAAATATCACTGATGACCCAGGAGTAAAAGATGCTTTAAGATTTCTTCGTGAAAGAGAAGTTGTACACTATCAGCGTTTTGGAGAAGCACTTATGGGTGTATACGATGTAAAGAATTCAAAGAAATTTTATTAAGAACTAAGATTAAAATAAATTATTATAATTTATAATGTGAAATCAAATTAACCTGTTGTGCTAGTAAATTCTTTTCATTCATGCTACAAGCCTAATTTTTCATAGGATTTTGAAGAGGGAAACAAGTTTATAAAAAAGTCTTTTATAAAGCTTTTAAATTGTAGACTTTTTTGAACCACATGAAGGGAATTATATTCGTTCATAATTTGGTAAGATTATAATTTCCTATGTGTTATAAAAATCACTCAAATGAAATATTAAAACCTTAGATATAATAACTGGCACAACAAGTTAAATTATTTAAATATAAAATCAATGAATCAACGATTTCTTTCACAGTCCCTTTATGCTTTAAAAAGCTTTTCTCTTCATAAGCAGACCTAATTTTGAAATGGATTGGTAAGAATTATAATGTGCAGTTTGTAACATAGAAGTAATACATGTTATAATAGAAGAGCAAAATAAGGAGGGGACAAGTTATGAGTGAAAATTTTAAATTTGTGCAAAATACTAAATGTGAATACTTTCCTTGTCATAAGGTAAAAGATAATGAAAAGTTCAATTGTCTTTTTTGTTTTTGTCCACTTTATGCATTAAAGGACAAATGTGGCGGAAACTTTAAATATAATCATGGAACAAAAGATTGTAGTGATTGTACTATTCCCCACTTAGAAAATGGATATGATCATATTATGTCTAAAATAAATAAGGTAATTGAAATTGGCAGTGAGAGAGATTAGATATTTACAAAGGAAGAATGAATATGTGTATAATTTTTTTTGCATACAAGGCTCATCCACAATATAAACTTGTATTTGCTGCAAATAGGGATGAAATTTATGAAAGGCCTACAAAAAGTGCAGAGTTTTGGAAGGACTATCCCAACGTATTAGCCGGGAGGGACTTAGAGAAGAATGGAACATGGATGGGTATAAGTAAAAGGGGAGATTTTTCAGCAATTACAAATTATAGGGATTTTTCCTTGCTTATTGATGATCCAATAAGTCGCGGTAATTTGGTTAAGGATTATTTGATTAAAGGGTATTCGCCTAAGACCTATATGGAAAAGATCAAGGATGAGAGACAAAAGTACAACCCCTTTAACCTTTTGGTGGGAAATACTTCTGCTTTGTACTATTACTCTAATGTCGATAATAAAATAAAGGAAATAAGGCCTGGAATTTATGGACTTAGCAACGCACTTTTAGATACGCCATGGCCTAAGATCATAAGAGGTAAAAAGAGGTTTAAGGAAATGATTAATTCCAATAGAGAAATTGATTTTAGTGATTTATACAGAATTCTCTTTGATAAATGGTCTCCAAAAGATGAAGAATTACCTGATACTGGAATAGGTATAAGGCGGGAAAGAATTCTCTCTTCTATTTTTATTGAAAGCCCGAATTATGGAACTAGAGCATCAACCCTTCTATTAATAGATGTTAAAAACCATGTGACGTTTATAGAGAAAAGTTTAAAAAATATTAGTACTAGAGAGTGGAATGAAGTTAAATATGAATTTGATATTATATAGTAAATAAAACCCATTACAAAGGATTAATAATGGGTTTTATTTTAACTTTGTGACTAAATTATAAATAAGGAATTCTATTACTTGTTTAATAGATTCCAGCCAATAACAGCTGCTCCCAATGCTCCAACTATTTGAGAATCTTTTGGAGCATATAAATTTTTACCCATTTCCTTTTCTATCATTTTTTTTATAACTGCAGATTTAGCCACACCTCCTGTAAAGGCTATAGTATCAACGAGACTTACCTTGTTTAATATAGAGGTACCTCTGTTTGCAATGGAATAAACTATTCCAGCCGCTACCCTTTCTTTAGGTAAACCTTTAGCCAGAAGACTTATAACTTCAGATTCAGCAAAAACAGTGCACATGCTGGTTATTGGTTCAGGCTTTACATTGTCGGTTATGTCATCTAAATCACTTACATCCACTTCAAGTACATTAGACATTACTTGAAGAAATCTTCCTGTACCTGCAGCACATTTGTCATTCATTGCAAAGTCAATTACATTGCCATTATTATCAAGGCTTATTACCTTACTGTCCTGACCGCCAATGTCAAGAATAGTTCTTACATTGCTGTTGAGAAAATGAGCACCTTTACCATGGCAGGTTATTTCTGTAACAGTTTTATCTGCAAAGGGCATAGATATTCTACCATATCCGGTACCAATTATTTTTTTAACTTGTTTTTTATCTATATTTACTTTATTAATCAATAAGTCTATAGCTTCCTTAGCAGCTGTCTTTGGACTCCATCCAGTAGGGATAATGATTTTTTCAATCATTTTGCCATTAAAAAGAACGGCCTTAGTTGCCACAGAACCTGAGTCGATTCCAACTGAATACATTATACTGCCTCCTATATATAACTAAATTAACTTGTTGTGCTAGTAAATTAAAAATTAAATAAAGAACTTTTCTTTTTTTCTAGATTATAGATTCCTTCTGTATTGATACTGGGATTTTCAGCTAAAATTTCTTTTATCCTAGAAGTATCCTCTGGGTCAATTCGTATGGAAATGCCGCAGCATTTACTTAAAGCCCTTGGAGTTGGAACAATAGTATACTTTATATGATTATACTTTAAAAGTTTTTCAAGGGCCAAACCATCGGAGTGACTTGGAAAGAGAATATAGGTTTCAAATTTTCTATCCATTTTATTTAGATACAGCTGCCTGCTTATTAGTTTCTAGCATTTCAAAGAATGCTTCGAGTCTAGTTTTTAGCTGACCGGCATCTTGCAAGCTATAGCCTGTTTCGATCATAATTACTGGTATACCTTCTTTATCAAGGGCATCCTTAACCTTTTTGAATTCAGTGGCATATGTTTGGCAAAATGGTAGAGTAAAGTATACAACCCCATCAGCTTTGTATTCTTTGTAATATTTAATTATATCTTCTATTCTTCCAGGATTAGGAGTGAAGCAGGCACAGTTGATGTTTAAATACCTATCGGCTAAGGCCTTCATTTGTTCTTCTAAAGTTTTGCCATCTTCCTTAACTAGATTTTCAAAGTATCTACTACCTGTACAAGTTTCTTCACATACAACAGCTCCACCGCTACTTTCAATAATATGATGAAGCTTCCAATTGGGAATAGCCATAGGAGTTCCAGTTACTAAAATTCTAGGAGTATCTTCTTTAAATACCGATATACCTTTTTCAATTCTGTTATCTAATTCATCACATAATTCACCTGTTTTTTCTATAAATCTTTCGGGATTGTCATAAAAAGCTATTTGTGATATTAAAAGAGCGTCTTTACCGCTTATAGGAAGCTTATTTGCTTTTCTAGCATCATAGAGTCTTTTTAGGACTTTGCGTTTTTTATTAATTAGTTTGATACTTTTAGCTAAATTTTCTACAGTAACTTTATTGCCAGTTAAGTTTTCTAATCTTTCAATGAATAATTTTATTTCATCTTGCCAGTGTAAATTATCCTTTTCCCTTTTCATTTGTGGAAGATCCATAACATGAACTGGTATATATTCATTTAAAATTTCCCATGCTTTTTTCTTTCCATCACAAGTGGTTTCACCAACGATAAGATCGCATGATTGAAAATAGGGACATGTTCCAGAAATCTTTGCACCAACAGAGGCCTTTACCAATGGACATGTATTTCTTGGAAGAACCTTTTCCCCAGCCGGTTCCCAAAATTCTGAGCCACCGCATAATCCAACACTAACAGCACCAGTAGCATTTATTACTTCATCAGGAACAAAAACACAAAAGGTTCCAATGACTTTTTCATTTTTTTCTTTATGTTCTAGAAGCTCTTTAATTCTAAGGCCATGAACTTCAGATACAACAAAGTTAAAGTAGTTCATACCTTCAGGACGATTCTCCTGTGAAAGATAGATGTCTCCATAAAATTTAGGTAATATTTCACAAAGCTCATCATGTTTTTCTACATCCATTTCAAGTGATTTCCACATATCTCTATAATCGGCCATCTTATAACCCTCCTCAAATTTATATAAACAAATTTACCTTCTTAAAATTATATAATAAATAGGAAGAGCTATTTATCAATATAGAAAATTACAATAGAAAAACTTTTAACATAGAAAAAATTTATATAATATTTCATGAAATTTTAATCTTGATTATTTATAGGGAAACAATCTCAAAACTTAATATATAGAAGTCCACCTTTGACATTGTTTCAATATAAATAATAAAAACTGTTATAATAAATAGTATATATAAATTTGTTAGGAGAGATAAAGCATGCGAATGACAAAGTTAGCTGGAAAAACCTCTAAGAAGATTGATGGAGAATTTAATATTGCAAGTCAAAAGCTTTTGCTAAGATCAGGAATGTTTAGAAGCGTTTCTGACGGAGTATACTCGGTATTACCTTTTGGATCAAAAACAATGGATAAGCTTTTACATCTGTTGACAAGAGAACTTGAACAAAGAGGTTTTCAAAGAGTATATATACCATCGGATAAAGAATTTGAAAAGACAGCCAGTCTCACTTTGAGAAATGATATGAAATCATATAAAGACTTTCCAATATCTATATATGATATATTTATATCACAGCGTGAAAAGATAAAAATAAAGGACGGTTTAATAAAATCTAAAAGATATACTAATCTAAGGACTTGTAGTTTTTTCGAAGATGAAGAAGCATTAATTCAAGGATACGATGATATAAAGAATCTTTACAAATCGAAGCTTAAGGATATGGGTTTAAATATCTTTACCTTGCAGTCCCATAATGAAAAAAGGTCGGGAGCTAGGGCTGAAGAATTTGTATACTCTTGCAATAGGGGAGATAGAAAAATTTTCAAATGTGAGAAATGCCGATATAAAGCCTTTGAGGAAATGTCTGATTTTCATATTGAAGAAATTGAGATTGATGATAAGGAGATAGAAGCTGTTTATACTCCAGATATAAAAACTATAAAGGAATTGGAGGAGTTTTTAAATATAAACTCTAAAGATTTAGCAAAAACATTATTAATTAAGGTAAAAGAAGAAATTTTGGCAGTGGTTATAAGGGGAAACAGAGAACTCAATCCATATAAGCTTGCCAGTGTTTTAGATGTGGCTGTAGAGGATATAGAAATGGCAGAGTATGAAGAAATTGACGGCAGTATTGAAACTGTTCCTGGATTTGTTGGTCCCGTTGAACTTCAAGGTGTTAGAATAATAGTAGATAGAGAAATAACCAAGGCAGGATCATTAATAACTGGAGCCAATAAAAAGAATTATCATCTAAAAAATGTAAAGTATGAGCGGGATTTTGAAGGAGACTTAGTGGCCGATGTGAGCTATATTTTGGGTGAGGATAAATGTCCATTATGTGGTGGTACGCTAAATAAAGAACATGGAATATCCATAGGAAAAATTTTAAACCTGGATAAAATAAATTATATTAAAAATATGCTATATAAGAATAAAGAAGGAAAGCCTATGGGGATTTATGGTATCTCAAGCTATATGGACATATACAAGCTCATAAGTATTATAGTAGAAGAAAATCATGATAAAGATGGTATAATATGGCCTTTGGCTTTAGCTCCCTACCATGTAATAATATCAATATTAAATACTAAAAAGGAGGATCAAAATTCTTTAGGAGAAAGAATTTATAATGAACTAAAGAATAAAAAGATAGATGTAATAATTGATGATAGAAAAGAAAGGGCAGGAGCAAAGTTTTACGATGCTGATCTTTTGGGTATTCCCATAAGAATAGTAGTAGCAAGGGGTTCCAGTGAAAATAAAGTGGAGTTCAAACTTAGATGGGAAAATGAAAGGGAAGAATTAGATGCTGATAAGGCCATAGAGAAAGTATTTAATATTCTTGGTATTAGCTAAAATCAAATTATTTGTTTTAACATCCATTAGAAAGACTACAGGACTTAGAAATTACAACTTTGAACTTAGAACTACAATAGCATCGAAACATGCTTTTATACAATTCCCTTGATACAAAAATATATTTAGGATATAATAATCTAATATAATAAATATTTAAGTAAAGCTATGCGGTTAGTTGAATTACATATAGGAGGTAAAATAATGACTGTAAGATTAAGATTTGCTCCAAGTCCTACTGGATATGTTCATATAGGAAGTTTGAGAACTGCTTTATATAACTACCTTTTCGCAAAAGGAAATGGTGGAAAATATATTATTAGAATAGAAGATACCGATAGAACCAGATATGTAGAAGGTTCTATAGAAAATTTACTTAGCTCGATGGAGTGGGCAGGAATTACACATGATGAAGGTCCAATGTTTGAAGATGGTAAGCTTGTTGTAAAAGGTGAGTATGGCCCCTATACACAATCTGAAAGGCTTGATATATATAAAGACCATATTGAAAAACTTTTAGAAAGCGGACATGCATACTATTGTTTTTGTTCTAAAGAAAGATTAGATAAAATTCGAGAAGAACAAAAAGAAAAGGGCGAAATGCTTGGATATGATGGCCACTGTAGAAATATTCCAATGGAAGAAGCTAAAAGAAGAGTTGCAAATGGTGAACCCCATGTTATAAGATTAAAACTACCTAAGGATAGAGAAATAGCATTTAATGATTTAGTAAGAGGAAAAGTTATAATGAATACAAATGATTCTGACGATCAGGTTCTCATAAAATCCGATGGATTTCCCACATATCATTTTGCCGTTGTAGTAGATGACTATTTGATGGGTATTACCCATATGGTTCGTGGAGAAGAGTGGCTGCCCTCTACTCCAAAGCAGATAATTCTATATGAAGCATTTGGATGGGAACTTCCGAAGTTTGCACATCTACCTAATATTCTTAGCAAGGAAAAGAAAAAATTAAGCAAAAGACAGGGGGATGTGGCAGTAAAAGATTTCAAAAACAAGGGATATCTGCCAGAGGCACTGGTTAATTATATAGCTCTTGTGGGCTGGAGTCCTGAAGAAAATAAAGAAATAATGACAATGGATGAAATGATAGAAAGCTTTTCCTTTGATAGGGTGTCAAAAAGTGGCGGAGTATTTGATGTTGATAAACTGAACTGGGTAAATGAACATTATATAAAAGAAGCAGATATAGATAGGCTTACAAAGCTATGTATACCTTATCTAGTACAAGCAGATATGGTAAAGGAAGAAGAACTTAATGAAAAATATGAATGGGTTAAAATGATAGTAGAAACTGCAAGAGAGAGAATTTCAACCCTAAGTCAAATATCTGATTATGCTAAGCAATTCTTTGGAGAAGAAGTAAAGCCTGAAAATGATGATGTTATAAAAATGTTAAAATTGGAACATGTTCAGGACCTTTTGAATACACTTAAAGATAAGATAAAAAATGCTGATGTTATTGATGCAGTATTTGGTAAAAAAGTATTCAAAGTGATTCAAAAAGAAACCGGAGTTAAAGGAAAGAATCTATATATGCCTATAAGGGCTGCCCTTACAGGTCAACTCCATGGACCGGATATAGATAAAGTAATAGCTATAATTGGAAGAGAAAATCTTATTAAAAGAATAGAGTATGTAGAAAGAAATTATATATTGTAATATGGCATTGATTAGGAGAGTAGACTTGTTGATGTTTTTAGAGAAGGACTGTCACCGGCTGAAAGCAGTCCCAAACTAGATTACAGGTTGAAGTGCACCTATAAGTCTAAGGCTGAAATATACATGCAAAAGTAGGTCTTACGGGTAGCTCCGTTAAAGGCTATTTGAGAGAGATGTTATTACGTCTAATCAGAGTGGAACCGCGGATATTCCCCGTCTCTGGATTTTTCCAGAGGCGGGGTTTTTTGCATAGAAAAATTTAGAATCTTTTCACGTTTTGTGTCAATAACAGTGAGCATGAATATAGATAGTGAGAAAGGAGGAAGAGAAACATGTTTAAGGATTTTTTTGAATATCTAGACGCTATTATTGAAAGGGACCCTGCTACCAAAAGTAGGTTGGAAGTAATATTATGTTATCCATGTGTTCATTCAATATTGCTTCATAGAATAGCTCATTTTTTCTACAAAAGAAAATTCATTGTAATAGCCCGCATTATTTCACAATTGAGCAGATTTCTCACCGGAATAGAAATACATCCCGGTGCAAAAATAGGAAAAAGATTTTTTATTGACCATGGAATGGGTGTAGTTATAGGGGAAACAACAGAAATAGGAGATGATGTAACAATTTATCAGGAAGTTACCCTTGGAGGTACAGGAAAAGATACGGGAAAAAGACATCCTACAATAGGAAATAATGTGGTGATTGCTGCTGGAGCAAAGGTATTAGGACCCTTTAAGGTAGGAGATGATTCAAAAATAGGATCAGGTTCTGTTGTATTAAGTGAAGTGCCTCCTAACTGTACAGTAGTGGGAGTTCCTGGTAAAATTGTTATAAAGGATAATGTAAAGATTAAAGATAGTAAAAAACATGGTGCTGATCTTGATCAAGTAAGACTTCCAGACCCTATAGCAAAGGAACTGGAGTGTTTAAGAAAAAGAGTAGTAAAATTAGAAGAAAAACTTATTTATAAAGATGAACAACTTTAAATTAATATAAATTAAGTTTTGCTATTGGAAATCTATACAGATATTCCAGCAAAATAGTTAATTTATACAGAAAGGAGAAATTAAGATGAAGCTATTCAATACTTTGACTAGAAAAAAGGAAGAGTTTGTACCAATTACTCCAGAGGAAGTAAAGATGTATGTCTGCGGACCTACAGTATATAATTTTTTTCACATAGGTAATGCTAGACCCTTTATAATATTCGATACTTTAAGAAGATATTTAGAATATAGGGGATATAAGGTAACATATGTTCAGAATTTTACAGATGTAGATGATAAAATAATAAAAAAGGCAAATGAAGAAGGGGTAGAATCAAAGGAGATTAGCAAAAAATATATTGAAGAATATTTTAAAGATGCTGATGCAATAGGTATAAAGAGGGCAACTATACATCCAAAGGTTACAGAAAATATAAGCGACATAGTTAATTTTATAAAAAATCTTGTTGAAAAGGGATATGCCTATGAAGTTAATGGAGATGTATACTATGACACATCTAAGTTCAAAGAATATGGAAAATTATCTAGGCAAAGCATTGAAGAGTTAGAATCCGGTGCTAGAATTGAGGTAAATGAAACAAAGAAGCATCCAACTGATTTTGCCCTATGGAAAAAACAAAAACCCGGCGAGCCAAGTTGGAACAGTCCCTGGGGAAAGGGAAGACCAGGATGGCATATTGAGTGTTCGGTTATGTCAACAAAATATTTAGGTGAGACTATAGATATCCATGCAGGAGGACAGGATTTAATTTTTCCCCATCATGAAAATGAAATAGCACAAAGTGAAGCCTTTACAGGAAAGCCCTTTGCAAGATATTGGGTTCATAATGGATATATAACTATAAACAACGAAAAGATGTCAAAATCAAAGGGGAATTTTTTTACCGTTAGAGAAATAGTAAATGAATTTGATCCAGAAGTTGTTAGGTTTTTCCTACTATCAGCCCATTATAGAAATCCAATAAACTTCAGCAGAGAATTAATACAGCAGGCAAAGAACGCATTGGATAGATTATATAATTCTAAGGAAAATCTAGAGCATCTAATAAAAAATGCAAGTAAAAATGAAATGAAGGATGAAGAAAAGGAAATATTTAATGAGTTATTGAAATACAAGGATAAATTTATAGAAGCAATGGACGATGATTTAAATACAGCCGATGGAATTTCAGCTATATTTGAGCTTGTAAAATCAATAAATACCAATATAAACCCAGAGTCTTCAAAGGAGCTTATTCAAAAAAGTCATGAATTATTTAATGAACTTACTAATGTGCTGGGAATAGTAAATAAAGAAAAGGAAATACTTGATGAGGAAATTGGAAAACTTATTGAAGAAAGACAAAAAGCCAGAAAAGAAAAGAACTATGCCTTAGCTGATAATATAAGGGATGATTTGAAGAATAAGGGTATTGTACTTGAAGATACTCCCCAAGGGGTTAAGTGGAAGAGGATATAGTTATATTTTAAGAGGAAGTTTTCATAAATGTTAAGGGCAAAGAGAGCATATCAAATATATTATGTTCTCTTTACTTTATTTTTGAAAGGTAAAGTATAGTTTTGTATTTTGAAGGTTTTAAAGGTAAAGAAGTGGAAGCCTTTTTAAAAAGCAGAGAGGGTAAAAATGTAACCGTTCAAACAGTATTAGGTAAAAAAGGTAGTACTGATTTTATTAAAATTATTACTATAGGCCAATCTCCAAGAATAGATCTTACACAAAATATTAAGGATATATTGAATAGAGATATAACTATAATTGAAGTAGTTGTATTAGACAAGTATACATATGAAGAGGTACTTAAAGAATTTAGTCCAAATGACAATGAAGATATACTTGCTTCTAGAATGAGAGATGGCACACAAGTAATGCTCACGAAAGAAAAAGTTAGTAATGAGCTGCAGATATTAAATTAATATCTTATAAAGCATATATTTAGTCATGAAATAACATTTGTCCATAAAAACAGATAAAATATAATATAATTATGCAATTCAGGACAATAGATGTATGTTTTATGATGAAAATGTCTACATTTTAAAGAAATTATGCTATAATTTTACATATAAAGAAAAAATATAGCTATATTTCAATAAATTCCATAATAATAAGGAAACTATTTAATCCCATGCTACATATTGTTACTGACAAATTTTTAAATTGAACTTTATGATATGAAGAAATATCAATAGAGTTATATAAGAAAAAAGATATTATTGATATAGAAATATTATAAAGAAAGTGTGGAAATAATGAAATTTTTATCTCGAAAAGATATTTTGCTTCTGAAAAGAACTCTTAGCTATACCATATCATATAGAGTAAAATTGTTTTTCACATTAGTAACTGTATTAATGAGAATAGTTTTTGACATTGTACAGCCATTAATGTGGGGGAAGATGATAGCGACACTGTTTGAGAAAGATTATAATAGTGTACTCATAAGTATTCTAATAATATTTGTACTAAATATATCCCAATCTAGCATAGAACTAATAAAATCATATCTTTTTACATCTTTAAATTCAAACATTACCTACAACATAAAGCATGATATATATAAAAAAATATTAAATTTACCAGTAAAGGCATTTGATGAAATGAGGACAGGTGATTTCTTATCAAGATTAGAGGGAGATGCAATATCAATTGCAAATATAATTTCTAATCATTTTTTGATTGGATTTGTTGATATCTTAAAAGTCATTGCAATTGGAATTACTATTTTTAGCATTAATATACCATTGTCTGTCATAATTATTTGTTCCTTTCCTATTTCATTTATTATATTTATAAAATTTGGGAATATATTACGAAAGAAAAATAAAGAAGCAGCACAATTAAGAGATAATTACTATAGTAACATTCAGCAATCTATACAAGGAATTAGAGAAATAAAGAGCTTAGGGATAAAGGATTATAGCTATAAATTATTTTCGACGACATCAAATAAATTAAAGGATTCGACAATAAATTTAAACTTTACTAGTGTATTATCAAGTACCTTGGCAAGAGCAATGAATTATTTATCAGAGGCTGCAGTGATGGCTTTTGGTATTTTTTTAATATCAAAAGGATCACTTTCCATAGAATACTTTATTGCTTTTTCGTCATATTCACATAATTTTTCGCTTGCATTAATGAATATTACTAAATTGAATTCAAGCATACAGAGTACTATGACTTCGTTAGAAAGAAGCTTTGAAATAATTGATGATATGCTGTATTCAAGTGAAAAATTTGGTTGTCGTGAAGTTAAGGAAATAAATGGAAATATAAAGTTGGAAAATGTATGTTTCAAATATAGGGACAATAAAAAGGTATTGAATATGATAAACTTTGAGATCAAGCCTAATAAAAAGATTGCCATTGTAGGTAGCAATGGTAGTGGTAAGACAACTATTTTTAATTTGCTTCTTAGACTGTATGATTATGATTCTGGAAGAATATTAATTGATGATATAGATATTCAAGATTTTAATGAACAATCTCTTAGAAATCATATTTCTGTAGTATTACAAGAACCCTTTTTATTTAATATGTCTATTAAGGACAATTTATCAATAGCGAATCTAAAAGCAAATGAAGAAGAGCTTATAAATGCTTGTAGATCAGTATATATACATGACTTTATAATGAGTTTACCTGAAGGATATGACACTATTATAGGAGAGAATGGTGTTACTCTATCAGGTGGTCAAAAACAAAGATTAGCAATAGCTAGAGCTTTAGTAAAGAAATCGAAAATTATACTTTTGGATGAAGCAACTTCATCACTTGATAATGAATCACAGCTTTATCTCAAAAAAACTATTGATGAAATTTCTAAGAAGCACACTGTTATTATAATTGCACATAAATTTTCTTCAATTAATAATGTGGATGAAATAATAGTAATTGATGAAGGGGAAGTTGTAGGACAAGATTCCCACAAGAAATTAATAAGTAATAGTAAAGTATATAGACATTTATATGAAAATGAATTTAAAGAATTTAAAAATGTAAAAGAGGTGATTTGACATAACAAAAAAACAATTACATAGAAAACCCGTTACTGTTGCTGTAGTTGATAGTGGAATTGATACAACCATAGGGGATTTATATAAATCTGTTAAGCTATCTACAAAATTTATAATTGATAGGCAAGGCTATATTGTTGAAGATAATGACAAGAAAATTTTACACCCCCACGGAACAGTAATTGCCTCGATAATCTCATCCATATGCAAGAATATAGAATTTATAAGCATTAATATACTTAATGAGAGATTGGTTTCTGATGGAAGAGTATTGGTACATTCGTTAAAAAAGATACTACTATATAGTCCAGATATTATACATCTAAGTCTAGGCACAACAAGTCCTAGGTACATATTTCAACTGAAGAGGATAGTTAGAAAGGCTATTAAAAAGAATATTATAATTGTATGCTCCGCAAATAACCATGGGTTAAAGTCATATCCCGCCTATTTAAAAGGAGTTGTAGGAGTTAAAGCAAGTAGTAACGATATTAACGCAGGTATTAAGTATGAAAATGGATTTTTTTACGCACCATCTATGGTCATAGATGAATTTAATTTAATAAATATATCCAAGAGAAAGCAATTAAAGGGAACTAGTATTTCCGCTGCCTATATCACAGGGTGTCTTGCCTTGATAAAATATGAACAAGGCAGTATAAAAAATGATGATATTATAGAGAAATTGAAAGTTCTGATAAAAGGAGGAATATATAATGCAAGCAAATAAGGTAATGATGGGAAAGCTTCCTAGAGCTTGGGGAAATAGTGCTAAATCCATTACTTTTTGTGTTACCGAAGAATGTAACTTAGCATGTAAATATTGTTATATGACTGGTAAAAACAACCGTAATAAAATGAGTTTTGATATAGCAAAAAAAGCAGTTGACTATTTTTTATCCAATAGAGAACTTTTTAATGAAGAAAGTGTTGTATGGGATTTTATAGGTGGGGAACCTTTTTTAGAAATAGACTTGATTGATAAAGTATGTGATTATATAAAACAGCAAATGTTTTTACTTGATCATCCGTGGTTTAATAGCTATAGAATATCCTTTACAACAAATGGAATGTTATATGGTACACAAAAGGTACAGAATTTTATTAAGAAGAATAAAAACCATCTATCTATAAGTGTAAGTATTGATGGAAACAAAATGAAACACGATCTCCAAAGAATAAAACCCGATGGTAGAGGCTCCTATGACGATGTAATGAAAATAGTTCCTCTATGGCAAAGCCAATTTCCAGGGACTGATACTAAAGCTACATTTGCTCATGAAGATTTACCTTACCTTAAGGATAGTATAATTAGTTTATGGAACATTGGAATAAACTATGTTTCAGCTAATGTGGTGTTTGAAGATGTGTGGCATGAAGGTGATGACGTAATATTTGAAAATCAATTAAAGAGTTTGGGAGATTACATTATTGAAAATGAATTATGGAAAAACTATTCTGTAAGATTTTTTGACCCTAAAATTGGTTTTCCATTAATGAAAGATAATTTGAGTAGAAATTACTGTGGAGCAGGTAAAATGATAGCTGTTGATTACAAAGGTGACTTATTTCCATGTATTAGATTTACAGATTTTACCCTTAACAATAAAGAAGGAGTATGTATTGGAAATGTTGTTGCGGGAATTAATCTAGATAAGCTTAGACCATTTAAAGCATTGACACTAGCAAATCAAAGTAAGTCAGAGTGTATAAACTGTGATGTGGCAGCTGGTTGTGCATGGTGTACAGGCTTTAATTATGATGCGTCAGAGTCTGATACTATATATAGCAGAGCAACTTATGTATGTAAGATGCATAAGGCCAATGTACGAGCTAATGAGTATTTTTGGGATAAACTCTCTAAGACAATTGGTATAGAAAATCCAAGGGATAATCAAAGAAAATTACGAGATATACAGAATGTTGAACAAGAGATTGTCAAAGACAAGTTTTTGTTTTTTATTTTATCAGACGATATAACTCCACATTGTAATTACATAAACTGGCAGGGAACAAAGAATAAAATGAGTAGAAATGTATTTAGTAAAGGTATGGAATTCTGTAAGGAAAATAATTTTATTCCAGTATTTCTAGGCAGTGAAGGAGTAGATGAAGGTAAGGGTATTAGGTTGGTGAATAGTAAGGCAAAAAATATTCAAGATGATAATATTGTTATCTATGATGATAATATTGCAGGAAGATCCTTAAATTTAGATAATTGTATACTGCTTGTTTCTAAGAAAAATATTAAAAACCTTTTTACCTTTATTAAGGAGTTATATCCTAATAAACAAAGAATTAATCTAATACTTAAAGACATTGATAAATGGGAGACTAAAGAAGTTAAAGCTTACGAAAATCAGCTGCAGATGGTTGCAGATTTTATATTTGATACTTATAAACAAGGAAGCCCAATAGAGTTAAATGTACTTACAGATATTATGAATCTAGAAAGTATGTATAATTGCGATTGTGGAATTACTACATTTGCCCTTGCACCTAATGGGAAAATATATATTTGTCCTGCATTTTATTTTGATAATCCGAATGATAGTATAGGAGATATCAGAAATGGTATTAAGATAAAAAATAAAGAACTATTAAAGTTGGAAAAAGCCCCTATTTGTTCAATATGTGATGCATATCATTGTCGAAGGTGTAGATATTTAAATAAAAAACTTACAAATGAAATAAATACACCATCAAAAATTCAATGTGTTATAGGGCATACGGAAAGAAAGATTGCTATGTATCTACAGAAAAAGTTGATTAAAGGAAAATATACTACTTCCCAAAACATATTGGCTAAGATCGATTATTTAGATCCGTTGGATAAAATTGTAAATCAATAAGGGGGATAATTAATGATCAAAAAAATTGGTAATGTAAGTGAGTATGAAAAAAGAGAAATACTTAATTTATATGAAAGAAAGTCAGGGTTAAGGGAGTTATCAATTACATTGAATAATCCGGATATGTCTGAAAAATTAAAAAATATTTTATATGATAAGATTTCAAGGGATATGAATAAAACAACGGGGTTATATGAAGAGTGGTGGAAGCAAAAAAGTAAAAAATATAACTGGGAATCAATCAAAGGCAAGAGTTGGTCAATTAATTTTGAAACAAATGAAGTATTTATTAAATGATATCAACAATTCTATTTTTCTTTAACAAAATAGTATTATTTCAATGGTACATAATGTTTTTGTGCCAGCAGATAGCATTCAACTTAATAATGACAAATTTTGGAGGTGTATTTAATGAAGCATTTATTTTCAAAGAAAATTTATAAAAATAGAGAAGACGTACAAGGATACAGCCCTATATGTGATTGCTATGGTACTTGTACTGGCTCTTGCGCACATTCATGCGAAGGAGATTGTTCATCTGCTTGTGCAGATACTTGTACACAAACCTGTGCATCTGGACTTAGATGGGATTAATATATATTAACAACATAAGTTTGCACTGAAAGGATTAAGTATAAATTAAATAGGTATCTTTGCTATTTGCTGGCATTTTTAACTTTGAATAAGAGAGACTTTTTATATATTATTACATCTATGATTAACAAATATTTGGAATGGCTTATAATAGAATTAAAAGATAGTAAGCTGAGGAGTGTTATAATTGAAAAAAATATTATTGGTAATTATTAGCTTGACTATGATATTTGGATTATTTGGCTGCAAGAAGAGCAATAAAGCGAGTTTAACCAATGAAAACAAAGAAAAAGAGATAACAATATTGATCCCACAATTTGAAAAAGAATTTATTAAGGATGAAATTGAAAAATTATTACAGGAGAATATTAGAAAATTTTCACAAGAGACGGGTACAAAGGTTTCTTTAGAAACAGTTAATGTGAAAGGCAATGATGATTACATAAAAAAAAGAAACTTAAAGCTTTTAACAGATAGAGGTCCTACGCTGATATTGGTAACATCTTGGTCTGATTCTGCACAAAGCTTGATTGAACAAGGAGTAGCCTTTAATATAAAAGGTAAAATACCAAATCAACAAAATATTATCAAGGGACTTAAGGATGAGTATTTGATTCCTTTTGCATTATGTGATTATGATGTTCGTATTTTAAAAAGAGAAATATTAAAAGAAATAGGAGTACAAGAACCAGATTATGATTGGAGTATAGATGATTATATAAAAATTAAAAATGAATGGCTAAATAAAAATCCTGAGTATGTAGATTTTTTAGAATTGAGTTTAGACTTCTTATATAAGATGAATACATACAAAAAAGTAGACTTAGAACAAAAGAAAATCAAATATAATATAGAAGCCCTAAGGGAATTTTTAAAGGATTCCAGGCAAAAAATATTTTCTAGTAAATATGTACAGGATAAAAACTATTCCTATGATGATTGGTATAGTTTATTCTTCAATGAAAATTCGCCAGAACGTAGTAAAATTATAGAATTAAATAGAAAAAAAGAGAAAGTTTACTTTGAATATATGTTTCATGATTTTCAGACCTATTTAAATCCATTAAGTATAAAGCCTTTTCTTCATAAAGAAAATATTGAAGCAAATGATATTCTTATAAATCCTTATCCTGATATAGCATCAGTATATTATACTGGGTTTTTAGTGAACAGAAAGGGAAAAAATATTGAAGAAGGCGTAAAATTTATTAATTATTTAATAAGTGATGATGCACAAAGGGATTTTACTATAAGAGAAAATAGGAGAACTTATTTGAAGTATCCTCATATGGCTCCTGTAGTTACAACTATTAACGATGATTTGTTGAAATTTGCTCAAGAAAATAATGAAGAGGATGAATTTCAAAAAGGTATGGAATATAGGAATTTTATAATAGATAAAATAAATGATGGAGATATAAGATTAAAACATAGGAATGAATTTGAAGTTTATTGTAGTCAAAGATTTTTAAAAATACTAGTAGAAATAGTTTTTGCAGATGAAGATTTTTCTGATCAAGAGATAGACAATAAACTTAAAAAATTAAAAAATGAGTTAAATTTATATTTGAATGAATAGCTTTATTATGCAATTTTCTCGAATAATTGATTGTTATTTAGACAGCAAATAATAATGCTGTCAATTTTATTTATATGAGAGTAAGTTTAAGTGTTGGATAATAAAATTTATCAACTGAAAAATCATACATAATTTTACGATTTATATAAAAAAAGGAATATTCGATTTTGTATAGAATTTATTGAGTGGATAAGAAATTATCGACTTTTATAAAAAGATTAGCATACAAATGTAGAAGCAGTTTTTGGAGGTGATCCTTTTGAAAGATTTACAAAAGATAAAAGGATATTTTTATTTACTACCAAGCTTTTTAGGATTTTTAATTTTCTATCTCATACCTTTCATATGGGGAATAAGATATTCCTTTAGTTTCAGCAGCTTTGATTCGACTTTTGTAGGATTTAAAAATTATATAGATATATTATCTAGTCCTTCTTTTGTTCTAGCATTAAGGAACAATATTACATTTATGATTATAGGTATTCCTCTTATAGTAGTTATTTCATTTATAATAGCTTATATCATAAATGAAATAAATGCACCTAAGTATATTAAGCTGGCAATTATGCTTCCAATAGCTATACCTTCCGCTACAGTGGCAGGATTTTTCAGAAAGGTTTTTGGAACAGGAGCCTTCAATCTTATAGATTCAAAATATGCGATGACAGTAGTTTTACTAATATACTTATGGAAAAATACTGGGTATAATTTGATAATCTATCTTGTACGATTAGATCAAATAGATAAAGAAATAATGGAAGCTGCAAAAATAGATGGAGCTAATTTTATTCATAGACTTAGATATATAATTATTCCTCTTATAACTCCTGCTACAGTATTTGTACTTATTCTTTCTATAGTAAATTCATTTAAAGTATTTAAAGATGTCTATATACTTCAAGGTAATTATCCAAATCCAGAAATATATATGCTTCAGCATTATATGAATAACAAATTTAAAGACCTTCAGTATGAACATTTAACATCTGCAGCCTACATTTTTTCGTTAGTTATAATTGGTTTTGTGCTACTTTTCTTCTTATTAGATAGAAAATACTCAAAAAAAGTGGTGATAAATAGATGAAAAAAGTTGCTTTAGTGTTAATAATTATAATAGCTTTTCTCTATTTAATTCCAATAATATATGTCTTTACAAATTCCTTTATGGATGAAAGACAGCTTAGCAGTGATGGAGTCCATCTTATTCCGGAAGCATTTAATCTTCAGCAGTATTATAGAATTGCTTTATTTAAAGGCCAATATTTCAAATTCTTTTTAAATTCCCTTAAAATTACTAGTATTATTATTGGTGGACAACTTGTGTTTTCAGTAATACCAGCCTATGCTTTTGCTAAGATGAGATTTCCTGGAAGAAATATAATATTTATCATATATGTTATGGCTCTTCTTCTGCCTTTTCAGGTAACTCTTGTACCCAATTATTTGGTTTTTGATAAATTAGAGAAGATGCTCAAGATTCAATTTATCGATACTCATCTAGCTTTGATATTACCTGGAATTTTTAATACATTTGGAGTATTTCTTTTAAAACAATTTATAAGGGAGATACCTGATGAAATAATCCAGGCTGCAAAAATTGATGGAGCTTGTGATTTTAAGATTTTCTTTACAATTATTATTCCAATTATAAGACCAGCAATCCTTTCGCTAATAGTTCTAACTTTTATTGATAATTGGAATATTTTGGAACAGGCAATAGTTTTTATTGATTCTGTTGAAAAGCTTCCTTTGTCACTATTTCTTGAAACAATATACTATGATGATTTTAGTGTTTTTTACGGTGGAGGAGTTTTGTATATGATTCCTGCTATAATCATATTTTTAAGATGCGAGAAATATTTAAGAGAAGGATTTAATGTAGGAGGGAATAAGCAATATGATTGATACTACCAATCAAGATAGCAAGACCTTAAGTATACTTAAAAAAGTCCTTATAGAATTCTTTATACTAATATTTGTGATAGGTTTTTTTTCAAAATCTATAGTAAATTTCTTTTTACCAAAGGTTACAACCGAAGCGGTAGTTAAATCTAAACTCGAAACAGTATTAGAAATTGATGGGTACCTTGAGCCAAGAGAAATCTTGAAGGTAAGACTAGGAGGAAAAATAATAATAGATGAATACTTTAAAAAAGTAGGAGAAAATATTAAGAAGGGAGATCCCGTATTTAAGATAAATAAACAGTATGGTATTTCTGATATAAATGAAGAAATAGAAAATCTTGAAATTGAATTGGGAAAAGAAAATAGAAATTTAGTAAAATATAATAGAAAATTGTCAATGAATAGCAAAAACTCATTAATTATTTCTAAGGAAAAGGTAAAAAACAAAAAAGATGATTTAGAAGATACCAAGAATCTTTATAAATTTGGAGCTGTTTCATTATCGGAGCTGGAAAAAGAAAGAAGAGAGTTAAAGCAGCTAGAGCTTGAACTTAAGGATAAGGAAGATGAGCTTAGAGAAGAAAATGAAGACCTATATTTTAACATTAAAGAAGCGGAGAATAGTATAGAAAGATTAGAAGCTAAAATTAAGGAATATAGATCCAAATCAGCTTTTTATTCTAGTATAGCTAATGATGGAATTTATTACTCTGAAATTAATGGTGTGATACTTAATATAAGCAATGCCAATATAGTCTTAGATGAAGATGAGCCAGCAGTTAATATTGGCAAAGTGGATAAATTCAGTTCTGTAATATTTGTAGGACATATTAACGAAGAGAATATGGATATGGTCAAGTTAAATAAAACCTTTAAGATCAAATTAGAAGGTGCTCAAAAATTTTTAGATGTAAGGATATCAAATATATATTCGGTAATCGAAGATGGAAGATTAAAAATTGAAGGAACCTTTAATGAAAATGTTGATATTGACCCAATTCTTGGCAAAAAGTATAAAGGGAAAATTTCAAATAAAAGTGATGATTATGAGTATACTATTTCAAAATCTTCAATCATACCAGATTATGGAGAATTGAAAGCGGGAGGAACTGGAAAAGTATTCGTATTAGAGGAGAGAGATGGCATCTTAGGCAAGGAATATATTTCAACTGAAGCAAGAGTTGATATAGTGGATGTAGGTGATAAAAGAGTTGCTGTTTCTGGACTTGAAGGTTTTAAGGAACCAAAAGTCATTAAAAATCTTTCTTTTAGAATCAAAGATGGTGAGAGGGTGGCATTATGGGATTAAAAAGAGTATTAGCATTATTTATAATGATCCTGGCACTTTTTCTCTGCTCTATTTATTTAATTGAAAGATATAATCCCAGAGCGATAGAATACCACCTATTAAATGATATGAGCTTAGAGCAGTTCAATAAAATAGCAAAAGAAGAATGTATAGAATTAGCATCTTTAAATTATATAATGCCACATAAAGATTACTCTCTTATAATGACTACAGGGTATGATGAATTTTTTAAGAATATTGATGTAATTCACGGTGAATTAATACATGATTCTAAAAAAAAATATGCAGTTATAGGAGATAAAGTTGCAGATAAGTATTTTAAAACTGAAAATAGTGTTGGAATGTATATGAACATATTAGGAGATAAGTATGAAATAGTAGGAGTTGTAAAAGATAGCAAAACAATTTATATTTCCTACAGAAAGAAATTACATAAGCATAATTGGAAAAAAATAATATTAAGATTTACGGGTAAGATTAAAATGAACCCCAATATGGTTATGGAAAATATTGATGAAAGGCTTAGAGAAGAAAGAATAGATGTTAGACATAAAATTTTATATGCATGGTATATTAATACTTTTTTAAATGCAATCATTATTGTCTTGATATTTTTAATATTAAAGTTTATAAAAAGGATTTATTATTCTTTAAAGGAAAACATTGGATATTTAAATGATGGGTATTGTGTACAAAAAAGAAGTGTTGAATGGTACCATTACTTAATTAAAAACAAAATTCTGATTCTAAATATTATTAAAAATATTGTTTTCATCATAATTTCAGCGCTAATCATTTTGAAAACTGTAACTAAAATTGTAGTTTCCAAATACATTATTCCTGAAAATTTTTTTTCGTTAAGAAGCTATATAGATGTTGCTAAAAGGTTATATGATATTTGGTTATATCAAATGCAGGAAGGATTTAGTGATATTTGTATATGTAGTACTGTTTTAATTATATTCTTAGTTACATTAGTAAGTATATTAGCTGTAAGTTATAAAATAACAAAAAATTAAGAAAATGTATATATGTAAAAAAATAAGATATAAGTAAAGTTATGGAGGTGTTATGATTTGATTGACGAAAATATATTTTTGATGTATATTTTCTTTTGTTATTGAAATAAGAATACAATCTAAATCTACATATATTAAAGAAGGTGTATAATATGATAAATTTTATAATTTGCGAAGATGATAATAAAATTAGAAGTAACATCAAAGATTTTATTAATGAATACATAGATATGAATAAATTGGAAGCTCATATACCAGTCAATACTATTTTATATAATGAGGTTTTAGAATATGTAGAAATGAACTGGGCTAGTAAGAATATTTATATTTTAGATATTGATTTAAATGATAGCATCAATGGTCTCCAATTAGCTAGAAAAATTAGAGAACACGATATTAACGGATATATAATATTTGTTACAGGTCATATAGAATTATCGTTAATAGCATATAAATATAGAATTAAAGTTTTAGATTTTATTGTGAAAAATGTTGATGACATTAAAAGCAACTTATATGAAGCTTTTGATGTGGCCATAAAAGAGTTAGAAAGATATAATGAAAACACTAAGAATAGAAAACTAATAATAAAAGTGGGTTCTAATATTATTTATATAGCATTCGATGATATTATTTGTATTGAAACTGCTCCAGCACCCCATAAGCTTATCCTATACACAGCGAATACAAGAATTGAATTCTATGGTACCTTAAAAAAAATATGTAAAAAGTTAGACAATAGATTTTATCAGATTCATAGATCCTGTGTTATAAATACTGAAAGCATTAAGAAAATAAGTAAAAAAGAGAACGACATGCATGTAATTATGGAAAATAATAATAAGCACCCCCTTTCTAAAAAATATGTAAAGGAACTTACGAAGTATATCTTATGTAGTAATTGATTTGATAATAATAATTATAGGATTTTTTGCATCAATTTTTGCTGCTGTTTATCTATATTTTATTAAATATACTGGGTTCAGATATCATAACTTAACAAGCAATGATACCTGAATTTTTCATTTCTAAAGAAGATAATAATTTAACTCGTTGTGCTAGTTCCCATATCAAGGAGTTTAATATTTCATATCTACAAAAAAGTATTATATTAAAAAGCTTTAATGAATAAAAATATATGAAATGATATAATAAATACTGGATAATTTTAGAAAAAATATGATAAAATTTTTATGATAATTCATTTCCTAAATGTATACTAGGAGGATAAAAAGTGGAAAAATTTTTTTGATATATAAATTCAACTTTTAATTTATTTATCTATAAATAGAGAAAAAATCATGGGATTATTATGGTTTATATAGTAAAATATATTTATGTCAACAAATCTTTAAAAAGATTTTCATTTAATATAGTAGGAGGACAACTTAATGGAAGAAGTAACTGAGCAAAAAAAGGGAATATCAATAATTGGAGCCTTTGGATTGGCTGCTCTGACTATTTTACTTGAATTTATTCTATCTATTCCTTTAGGTATTATCAGCTTGATAGTTTCAAATATTGGATTAAGTGAAATAAATGAATATCTATATACAATTGGGGATATATTCATCAATATCTTAATAGTTTTTTTCTTTATTAAAAGAATTCGTAAGAAGGAAAGTTTTAACTTGAAGCTTAAATATAAGCCTAATATCAGAGAATATATATATGCTTTACTTTTTCTATTAGCCTATTTATTAATATTTTCTAATTCTGTTGGAATATTAATAGAAAAAATAGAGGTCAGCCAGTGGCTAATTGAGGCCTTTGATGATATTCTTATAAATCCTATTGTGGCTTTTATTAGTTTATGTATTATTGCACCAGTATTTGAAGAAATTATATATAGAGGAATTATTTTAGAACAATTGTCTAAAAGATATAGTTCTTTTTTAGGGATTATAGTTTCAGGGTTGATATTTGGTTTAATACATGCTAATATTCATCAAGGGGTTAATGCATTTTTTATAGGTTTAATTATAGGCTTTATATATATTAAAACTGATTCATTAATATTATGTATGTTTTGGCATTTTGCCAATAATTTTTTAGTGTTTATTGCTTCTATGAATACTGCTGAAGCAGCAGGTAATACAGTACCAGGATTTAGTGTTTTGCAGCTTATTTTTGGAATAATAATATTTATTATTTCTTATAAATTTTTTAATAGAAGAGATGATGAAAGAGAATTGGGAGAATGTACTATTTAAACCCAGATTGCCGGAGGAAAATATAAGTAAATAAATAATTTGAAGGAAAGAAAGCAGGTAAAAGTAATGAAGGGATTTTTAGAACTATTAAATTTAGAAATAATTGATGAAGAAGAACTAAAAACTATTTCTCCTCTTGTATTTGCATATATTGGTGATGCTTTATATGAGATATATATTAGAAGTTATATAGTTTGCAAATATAAATTAAAGGTTAATGAATTACACAAAATTTCAACTGAATTTGTTAAAGCTTCTGCTCAAGCTAAAATTGTACATGCCTTGGAAAGTGAATTGTCTGAAGAAGAATGGAAAATGGTTAAAAAGGGAAGAAATCAGAAATCAGCCAGCACAGCAAAAAACGCTAGTATTACAGATTATAAATATGCCACAGGATTTGAATGCTTGCTTGGATATTTATACCTTCTTAGAAAAACAGAAAGGATAGAAGAAATCATAAGCAATGCGATAAAGATAATTGAGAAAGATGGAAATTGTGAGGTATAAACATGAATAAAAGGGAAAAAAGCTATTTGGTTGTCATATTATTACTTATTGGAGCTTTAACTTTTAAGTCATTTTATCTTGATGAATATAATCCTGTTACGAAAGATGAAAAGCTATTTAAGGAGTATGCAGAAAACTTAGCTGATGAAAAATATAAAGGTTTTTTAATGGATAAAAAATTGGCAAGCTTTAGGATTGTAAGTATTAAAAAATTAGATGATGAAGGAATATCGATAATTGAAATAAAAAATGGAAATAATAGCAATTATAAAGAAATTCAAATTAAGGGTAAATATAGAGCAAAAATAAGAAAATATTTATTTCATTTCTTACCCTATAGAGAAGATAAAGTGTTTAGTAGAAAATGAGATGGATGCTGTAATGGGATAAATTAAATTTTTTACTTAAATTCCTATTAAATTAGAAGTCAAAAGATGTAAAGAGGTGATTTTTATGGATAGTAATATGATAGAGGGGCGTAATCCAGTTATAGAAGCTTTGAAGGCAGAAAGAGATATTGATAAAATACTTGTATCTAAAGGCAATAAAGAAGGATCAATAAAGAAGATTATATCTATTGCTAAAGAAAAGAAAATACTTATACAATATGTTGATAGAAATAAACTGAATCAGTTATCTGAATCTAGGGCACACCAAGGAGTAATTGCCTTTGTGGCAGCTTATAAATATTATGAAATAGAGGATATAATTGAGTCGGCAAGAAATAAAAATGAAGATATATTTTTAATAATACTAGATGAAATAAATGATCCCCATAATCTCGGATCTATAATAAGAACTGCCAATGCCTGCGGAGTTCATGGAGTAATAATACCTAAAAGAAGGGCTGTAGGCTTAACTGCTGTAGTTGCAAAGACTTCTGCTGGAGCAATTGAATATGTTCCCGTTTCAAAGGTAACTAATTTATCAAGAACTATTGATTATTTGAAAGGTCAAGGAATATGGGTTATTGGTGCTGATATGGAAGGAGAAAATGTGCATTATGAAAGTGACTTATCTGGAAATGTTGCTCTAGTAATTGGTAGTGAAGGAAAGGGTATTAGCAGATTGGTTAAAGAAAAATGTGATTTCTTAGTAAAACTTCCTATGAAGGGTCAGTTAAGTTCATTAAATGCTTCAGTTGCAGCTTCGGTTTTAATGTATGAAGTTATAAGGCAGAGAGAATTTAGATAGGATACTATTGATGTGAAAGAATTCTTAATAATTGATGGTTACAATATAATTAATGCATGGCCTGACCTAAAAGAAATTAGTGAGAGAAGTTTAGAAGAAGCAAGAGATGTCCTTGTGGATAAAATGGTTGAATATCGCTTTTATACTAATATAGAAGTGATTGTAGTGTTTGACGCATATAGGGTAGATGGAGCTAAAGTTAAAAGAGATAGAATAAAGGGTGTTGATGTAATATTCACCAAAAAAAATCAGACAGCTGATTCATACATAGAGAAAAAAGTAGAACAACTGGCAAAAGATAAAAAAATATAGTTAAAGTGGTTACATCGGATTGGGCTGAACAGCAAATTGTCTTAGGTAGTGGAGGTATCAGAGTTTTACCACGTGAGCTCAAAATAGAATATAATCAAATGAGATCAAAAATTAAAAAAAGAGCAAGAAAAACTACTCAAAGTAGAATGGTTTTAGGAGATAGAATTGATGATAAAGTTTTAGAAATACTTGAAAAATGGAGAAAGGACAAAGGTTAGAGCTTGACTGTGTTATATAAATTAAGATATAATTATATCATGTAATAAATATTTTATATTCAAATTTTTAACCTTAAAATATTTACATAATAACAAAGACATAGCTTAAGGAGTCAGGAGGAGGTTTCTGTGGGAGTTAGTGCGCAAAAAGAAGGTTTAGAAATATACGATGCATTAGTTGACGAACAAATTGTAGATAGTGCTAGAGAAGGAGATCCTGCTGCTCAAGAGTATTTAATAAAGAAATATAAAAATTTTGTTAGAGCTAAAGCCAGGTCATATTTTTTAATAGGTGCTGATAGGGAAGATATTATTCAAGAAGGTATGATTGGATTATTTAAGGCTATAAGGGATTTTAGATGCGATAAGATATCGTCCTTCAGAGCTTTCGCTGAATTATGTATAACAAGACAAATAATTACAGCAATAAAGACGGCCACTAGGCAAAAGCATATACCTCTTAATTCATATGTTTCTCTTAACAAGCCTATATATGATGAAGAATCTGATAGAACATTATTAGATGTTTTATCGGGGAAAAAGATATCAGATCCAGAGGAATTGCTTATATCAAGGGAAGAAGTTACTAATATAGAAGCAAAGATTGGAGAAATACTCAGTGAATTAGAATTACAAGTTTTAATGTATTATCTTCAAGGAAAGTCTTATCAAGAAATTGCTAAAGATTTGGACAGGCATGTGAAGTCTATTGACAATGCTCTTCAAAGAGTTAAAAGAAAGCTTGAAAGATTTTTAGAGCTTAGAGGGAGTTAGAAAACCATAAGTTAAAAAATATATTGACTTACATAAATAAAAGTAGTAAAATATTATAGGCAAATGCCCATGTGGCTCAGCAGGTTAGAGCGTCGCCTTGGTAAGGCGGAGATCGGCGGTTCAAATCCGCTCATGGGCTCCAAAATAAATTTTATAAATCAAGACACACCGGGGTCAGTTTACTGATAGACCTGGATAAGTTTTTTAAAGAGGAGGAAGAAAGATGTCAAAAGCAAAATTTGAAAGAAATAAGCCCCATGTAAACATAGGAACAATAGGTCACGTAGACCATGGTAAGACAACATTAACTGCAGCAATCACTTATACATTACAAAAAAAATATCAGCTTGGAGAAGCAGTAGAGTTTGCTAATATAGATAAGGCTCCAGAAGAAAGAGAAAGAGGAATTACGATTTCAACATCTCATGTTGAGTATGAGACACCAAATAGACACTACGCTCACGTAGACTGTCCTGGTCATGCTGACTACGTAAAGAACATGATAACAGGAGCAGCTCAAATGGATGGAGCTATTTTAGTAGTATCAGCAGCAGATGGTCCAATGCCACAAACAAGAGAGCATATTCTATTATC
>NZ_FUZT01000015.1 GCF_900167445.1 Maledivibacter halophilus | reverse complement strand
AGATGGAAAGGTATATGTACTGGGAAGAGATAACTATAAGCTGGCCGAAAGGCCCTACGGGTTCAAATTTGAAGAAGATTCCTATATAGAAAAGGAATTAATCAGAACAGACGGAAAGGAATTAAAAATTGATGCAGTAGGTAGAATCTATTTAAATGAAGATGATACAAAATATTATAGAGAAAATAATATAGCTGTAAATGCACCAAATACCCTTAAAGTACTGCTGAAGGATAAATTCAGCAATATTACAGAAAAAGAAATTGCAGTAAAAGATAAGGATGAAATTATATACGGAGAAGTACCAGATGATATAAGAGATATTATAGAAGGAGATAAAAATAGTTCTAAAGATAAAGTAGAAGATGAAGATATAGTTATTACTGACCCAGACATTGATGAAGAAATAAAGGAGGATATAATAGACACAATTAATGATACCGATGTAAAGCCTGGGGATACAGACCTTAATAGTGGTGAAGGAGAGCTAATCATTGATATATCCGATAGAATAAGTAATAAATACAGAAATGGAGATTATGGATATAGACTAGATATTATAAAAAAGGAAAATATGAAGCTAGTTTATACTAAAATACTGGATAAACCCCAAAGGGTGGAAATCCCTAAACTCCAGGACAGCACAACATATATAGTGAGAATAAGCATATTAAAGGGAAATAAAGAATTAGCATTTAAAGAAATAGAAAAAATGACAAAGGATAGAACAGCTCCGGTCATAGAAAAAATATTTGTTCGTAATAACAAAGTCAATGTAATAGCAAAGGATAATATCAAGCTCCACAGCAGAGCCTATAAATTTAATATAGTAGGGAAAGATTCCTTAGCCGTGAAAGATGGAATCACTGTTAATAAAGGAATACTTGTTGCAGGTACAGATAACTCACTGGACATTAGACTACTTGCATCCAGTCTTAAATGGGCTCAGGGAAGTTGGCAAAATACAAATGTAGGAGACTTTGATCCTGGAACAAAAGTGACAGTAACAGTAAGAGATGCCGAAGGCAACTGGACACAATCCGAGGAAATACTGACAGATGAAAATGGAATATTACAGGAAACTGTAAATCCCGATGATCCGCTAAAAGTAGATAAAGGATCTTCCCTTGATATTGATGAGATAATAAAAAAGATAATCGATGAATTAGGTGAAAATATTAACCCTAAAGATTTAGATATTAAAATTATCCAAGGTGATGCTGACATAGAAGATGGAAAAATTAAAATAAAGGGTAATGGAAATATCATTGTGAGTATAAAAGACCTGACTGACAATAGAACCATACAATATCTCCTTAATGCAGTAGATGATAATGATACTTTCAAAAGAAGGATCATAGTTGAAAAGAAAAGCCAGACAAATCTAGAATTGGCATTTAAAGATGCTCTAATAGATGAATTTGGAGAAAACAGAGAAATTACCTTTGAGACTACAGATGAAAACATAAGTATAGAAGATTATGTACTTAAAGCAAATGAAAATGGAATAGGTACTATTACAGCAAGTAATGGAAGTAAAAATATTAAGCTCTATGTAATTGTGGCAGATTCTATCTCCAATGTTAGAAGCAATATAGAAAAAATAGATGATAACGTGGCATATACAATACTAAAGAATAAGGAGATAGATACTAAGGAGTATATAAAGCTGGAAGGTGAAAATGTAGAAAGTAAATACTTGATTATTGAAAGCGACAGCAAAAATATTATATTTAATAGCAGCTTTAAATTCAAAGCAGTAGAAGAAGGAATAGCTAATATAAGGGTAATAGACCTTACAAAGGGAAAGATTAGAAATATTAACTTTAAAGTTGTAGATATTAAGCCTTCAGATGAAAAGCCTAAGGATACACAAAACCACTGGGCCAATGAAAGCATAGAAAGATCTATTTCAAAGGGTATTGTTAAAGGATACGAGGATAACACCTTCAGGCCCGATGAAAAGGTATCTACTAAAGAGTTTTTAGTAATGCTTAACAAAGTGAAGCTCCTAACTGGTAGAGAAGATAAAAAATTAAATTCAATAAATCTAAATAAAGCCGATTGGAGCTATTATGAAGTTGCCAATGCAACTATGGGAATTAAAGAAGAGAATCTAGACTTTTTAAACAATAATGAATGGAATAGAGATTTAACAAGGGAAAAGGCAATATATTTGATATCTAAGATTTTAGATATAGAATCTGTTTCTCAGGTTGATTTTACAGATATAAAAAATTCTAAATATACAGAGTCAATAAAAGAAACAGGAAGCATATTAAAAGGCTATGAAGACGGAAGCTTTAAAGGAAACAAAATTATAACCAGAGCTGAAGCGTTAACCCTTATTAGCAGGATATTAGAAGAGTGTAGTAATTGAAGATAAATATATGTATCAGGGTTGATACTCATATTAAGATTTATTAAAGCATATATGTGAAAATACACAACACTAAAGATTATAATCTTTAGTGTTGCGTATTCATAAATAAAGTTTAAAATATATTTGCTTTTTAAAAATATAATTATGATTTATTTATAGTAAAACAATGTTAAACTTACTATATTGTCTACAAGCTGAAAATGTATAATTATTTAGGAGAATATAAGAATAAAATTAGAGGGATATCTGTTATGAAAAATATAATTACTCGAGATGTATAAAACCAGTATCCTTATACCAAAAGTGAAACCATTGAGAGAGAAGGTGCAAGTCGTTGATTTAAGATGTTAATTAATCCTAAAAGCCTTCTCAATAAAAAAAAATTACATCCTAGTTTATACAGCTGATGGGAACTAGAAAGTTTCAAAATAGTATTTGGATGAGATTTTATACCTGCTGAAATATTAAATAATTAAAAGTAAAGCAAAGTATTTACATTGACATATTATCTAATATTTCATATAATTTGAATATTAATTTATAATTTAATATAATATATTTCCAAAGGAGAGAATTTATATGAAGATACCTCCATTAAAAATAGGTGATTTAGTTGCAAAGGTTCCAATCATTCAAGGTGGAATGGGTGTTGGGGTTTCTCTTTCAAATTTGGCATCAGCAGTGGCTAATGAAGGAGGCATAGGTGTTATATCAGGGGTTCAAATAGGATTTAAAGAAAAGGATTTTAAATCAGATAACGATACTGCCAATGTAAGAAGTCTAATTAAAGAGATTAGAAATGCAAGAAAGCTGAGCCCTAAGGGTATTCTAGGAGTTAATATGCTATCTGCAGTTAATAATTACAAAGAAATGGTAAAAGCTGCAGTAAAGGAAAAAATAGATTTAGTTATTTCAGGAGCAGGACTTCCTAAAAACTTGCCGGAATTAATTAAAGGTTCTGATACAAAGATAGCACCCATAGTATCCTCAGGTAAAGCAGCATCTATAATAGCAAAAGTTTGGGATAGAAAGTATAAATATCTGCCAGATGCTGTGATTGTAGAAGGTCCTTTAGCTGGAGGCCATTTAGGATTTTCCCTGGAGCAGTTAAATGCTGTAAAGCCACCAAGTTTAAGCGACTTAGTTAAAGAAGTAATAGAATCTTTAAAGCCCTTTATGGAAAAATATAAAAGAGATATTCCAGTAATTGCAGCGGGTGGAATTTACTCAGGTAAAGACATTGCAAAGTATCTAAATATTGGAGCTTCAGGTGTTCAGATGGCAACAAGGTTTGTTGCTACAGAAGAATGTGATGCACATATAAACTTTAAGAAAGCATATATTTCTGCAAATGAAGAAGATATACAGATTATTAAAAGTCCTGTTGGAATGCCTGGAAGAGCTATTAGAAATGCTTTTGTTAGATCTATTGAAGAAAAAAGGCTTAAAGTGAAAAAATGCTACAATTGTCTAAAACCCTGTGATCCAGCAACTACTCCATATTGTATATCCGATGCTTTAATAAGGTCCGTTGAGGGAGATATAGAAAATGGACTTGTTTTTGTAGGAACCAATGCCTATAGAATGACTAAAATAACTACAGTTAATAAGCTTATGGAGGAATTAGTTGAAGAAACAAAAGAGTATTTGAATATATAATTTATTAGGAATCCTGTATTCTTTACAGGATTTTTATTTTTTTTGAATATTTAAAAACTATACGGACTAGCAGCTTTTATTAAAAATAATTATGCAATTTACTCAAGTATAAAAATTTTGTATTATAAAAATCTTATTTCGACTTCACAGAATGACATTTTTTTGAAAAGACAACTAATATAATAGACATATAATATAGATAAACTGAATAATTAATAATATGTAGAATTGTTTTTTTACCATAGATAAACAACTCTATCATTTAGAATAAATTTTAGATGTAGCTAAATAATGTATAGTTAGTCTTTGAGATTATTTCACTATAAAATAATCGAGACTCTTACATTTTTTATCTAGAATTTGTCTTGAAGGTTGTTTATCTTCATATTGGGGTGAAAAAATGTTAGAGATATATGCTGAATATTTGTTTTTAGAAAATTTCATAATGAATTTATTAATTCTACATATAACAAGCTATTTTTGTAAATACCAAGGCCGGTTTTACAAATTAATGATAGGAGCTAGTGTTGGAGCTCTTTATGCTTTTATATTTTTTTTTCCATCATTACATTTTCTTTTTTCATTTTCTATGAAATTGGTTATATCAATGCTAATAATTGTTATATCTTTTACGCCACATAAATTTAGAGATTTTTTTAAATATTTAAGTATTTTCTATTTAGTTACTTTTGTATTTGGCGGAACTGCTTTTGCTTTTTTCTATTTTACTAATTTTGATTCAATATTAAGCAATGGTATATTTTATAGCAATAACTTTAGTATAAGGGTGTTGCTTTATTCAGTGGCTGTGGCTTATATATTGATTGTATTAAGTATAGGTTATATTAAAAATAAAGTTAATAAAGAAAATCTATATAAAAAAATTGTAATAGAATTCGATAGTAAGCAGAAGGAAATTAGTGCATTGATTGATACAGGGAATTCTCTTTCGGATCCAATATCTAAATTTCCAGTAATAATTGTGGAGTATAGTGCAATTGAAGAATTGTTACCGGAAAAAGTTAAAGAGATATTTAAAAATGGTAATTGTAATAAGCTTGATCAAATAACAACTATACTTCAAAATACTAATTGGATGAATAGATTTAGAATAATACCTTTTACTTCTCTAGGTATGGAAAATGGAATGTTAATTGGGTTTAAACCTGATAGTGTAAAATTGAAAATTAAAGGGGATGTAATGAATTTAAGAAGGATTATTGTTGGTATAAGTACAAATAGACTATCAAAGAATGGGGATTATAAAGCTTTATTAAATCCTGACATTTTAGTATCATAAGGAGGTATGCAAATGTCTTATTTTAATACGCTGAAAATAAAAATTAGAAATGAACTCATGAGGTTAATTAAAAAACTTAATATTTTTATTGAAGATACTATTTATTATATAGGTGGTAATGAAACTCTTCCGCCTCCATTAAGTTCAGATGAAGAATTTTTATTTGTATCAAAACTACAAGAAGGTGATGAGTCTGTTAGGAGTGTACTTATAGAACGTAATCTTAGGTTAGTTGTTTATATAGCTAGAAAATTTGAAAATACAGCCATAGGAGTTGAAGATTTAATATCAATAGGAACTATTGGACTAATAAAAGCAGTAAATACCTTTGATCCATATAAAAAAATAAAACTTGCTACATATGCTTCAAGATGTATAGAAAATGAAATTCTTATGTTCTTAAGAAGAAATAATAAGATTAAATCTGAAATTTCTATTGATGAACCACTTAATATTGATTGGGATGGAAATGAACTATTACTATCAGATATTCTAGGTACAGAGAATGATTTAATTTATAAAAATCTAGAAGAAGAGATAGATAGAGAGCTTCTAAAGATCGCTTTAAGGAAATTATCTCAAAGAGAAAAGAAAATAATGGATTTAAGATTTGGGCTATCAAATGGAGAAGAAAAAACACAAAAGGAAGTGGCTGATATGTTAGGCATTTCTCAGTCTTATATCTCTAGACTTGAAAAGAGAATAATATTTAGATTAAAGAAAGAAATTAATAGAATGATTTAAAATAGCGGGAAATATTAACTCGCTATTTTTTTATATAAAGCTGAAACCTAGAGTTCATAAAGGGTATAAAAATTATAGAATTATATGGTAATTAATTCCATGTTAATATAAAGTTTATTAAGTATTAAATAGCTCTTTTTAGGCAATAATTTTTTTATGAAAGGGGGAATTCTTGAATAGGAGGGCATGACTTAATGTATAACAACAAAGTTGAAATATGTGGAGTTAACACTTCGAAGTTACCTGTACTAACAAACAAGGAAATGCGTAAATTATTCCCCTTAATACATAATGGAGATACAAAGGCCCGTGAAAAGTTTATAAGAGGGAATTTAAGATTAGTTTTAAGTGTTATTCAACGCTTTAACAATAGAGGAGAATATGTTGATGACTTATTTCAAGTAGGATGCATAGGATTAATAAAGGCCATTGACAATTTTGATTTAAGCCAAAATGTTAAATTTTCAACCTATGCAGTACCAATGATTATTGGAGAAATTAGAAGATACTTAAGAGATAATAATTCAATTAGAGTAAGTAGATCCTTGAGGGACAAGGCATACAAAGCTTTACAAGTGAGGGATCAGTTGATCAATAAAAATTCAAAGGAACCTACTATTGCTGAAATATCAAAGGAACTGAATTTATCAAATGAAGATGTGGTATTTGCCTTAGATGCAATTCAAGATCCAATTTCATTATTTGAGCCTATATACCAAGATAGTGGCGATGCTATTTTTGTTATGGATCAGGTTAGTGATGAAAAAAGTGTGGATGAAAGTTGGATTGAAGGAATTGCGTTAAGAGAAGGGTTAAGAAAGCTTAATGATAGAGAAAAATTAATACTTAGCCTTAGGTTTTTTAAAGGTAAAACTCAGATGGAAGTGGCAGAAGAAATAGGTATATCTCAGGCTCAGGTTTCAAGGCTAGAGAAAACTGCACTCAAGCATATGCAAAAGTATATTAAAGACTCTTTTTAGAGTCTTTTTTAAGTTGAATTTTAAATAAGGTAAAAAATGATGAATATAATTAAATTTAATTAATATTTATTATATATATGGATAAGCATGTCTAAGATTAAATTTAATATAAATTTAAAGAGAGGTGTTTTTATGATTACTACAGCAGATTTAAGAATGAAAGAAGTTATAAATGTAGTAGATGGTAGTCGGATAGGTTTTATATATGATTTTGAAATAAATATAGAAAAAAATAGAGTGGAAGCTATTATAGTACCAAAGGAAGGAAAATTTCTAAAAATATTTATGCGGGAAGATGATTATGTCATACCTTGGAAAAGGATAGTGAAAGTAGGTCAAGATATAATACTAGTTGAATTAAAGGATTCTCCCTATTATAAAGAAAAAGAAAATAAGAATAGTAATGTTAATTTTTTGCTTGACAATTTTAAGTTAGATGAGAAAGAAAAAGATGATGATAGTTCAAAATAATTTTTGATTTGTACCTCCACAAGTAGTGAGCTATCCATAGACTAAAGCTCAAAAATATTATATAATTTTATTAAATTTAGTTAGGAGGTATTTTAATGAATTGTCCATATTGCTCCCATTATGAAACAAAGGTAGTAGATTCTAGACCTACTGATGAAGGACAAGCGATAAGAAGAAGAAGAGAGTGTCTAAATTGTAAAAAAAGGTTTACTACATATGAAAAAGTTGAAGAAATACCTATTGTAATAGTAAAAAAAGATGGTAATAGACAATCTTTTAATAGAAATAAAGTTATTAATGGTATGATTAGAGCATGTGAAAAAAGACCAGTATCTATGCAATTAATTGAAAAAACAGCGGATGAAATAGAAAGACATCTTAATAATAGTATGGAAAAGGAAATTCCATCTGAATATATTGGTGAGTTAGTCATGAATTCATTAAAGGAAATTGATGACGTTGCTTATGTTAGATTTGCATCGGTTTATAGACATTTTAAAGATATAAATACATTTATGGATGAATTGAATAAATTATTAAAGGAGAGAAAATAATTTCCTAAAGGTGATATAGGTATGAAAAAATGGAAATTTCAAAAATATAAGGAAAATAAAGTATTGTATTTTAAAATCCCTTCATTTGATGAATCAGGTTTAGTTAAACATTGCTTTACAACAAGAATGGGAGGGGTTAGCAGGCCACCCTATAACTCTATGAATTTAGGTATTAAGACATTTGATAATAAAAGTAATATATTAACAAACTATGAGATAATATGCAAAACGCTAGAAATAGATATTAATAATTTAGTTGTTTCTGATCAGGTTCATAAGGATAAAATATTATTAGTAGATGAGGAGCATAAAGGCAATGGAATATTATATGATTCTAAGTTTAGTGAAATAGATGCATTAATTACGGATAAGCCGAATATTTCTTTGGTTACTCTATACGCTGATTGTGTTCCCATATTTATACTGGATAAAAAAAGAAAGATTATTGCTCTAGCCCATGGAGGCTGGAGAGGAACAGTAAAAAAAATTGCTGGAAAGGTTATCAAACGCATGATCTGTGATTTCAACACTGATCCAAGGGATTGCATTATTGGAATTGGGCCGTCTATAGGTAAATGTTGTTATGAAGTAGATGATTATGTAATTGATATATTTAAAAGTAACTATGAGAATGCAGATGAGTTTTTTGAAGATAAAGGAAATGGAAAATACTTTTTAGATTTATGGAATTTAAATAAAAAATCATTAGTTGAAGTAGGAGTACCTTCTCAAAATATAACTATAAGTAATATATGTACAAAATGCAATAATGATATTTTCTTTTCTTATAGGGCTGGAAATGGTCAAACTGGAAGAATGGCGGCTATACTTCAGTTAATATAAAAAATTATTTATATATAATGGTTTTACTTATTGAGAGGTGAGAGATTTGGGAGATGCTTTTTTTGATAAGATATATTTAAATCCAATTATTGCAGCTGTAAGTGACATTGAAAAGCTTGAAAAAGCTATAGAATCTCCTTGTGAAATTATTTTTTTGCTAACAGGTAGTATTTTTAATCTTAAGGATATAGTTAGTAAAATCAAAGAAAAGAATAAAAGTATATACATTCATATAGATTTATTAGATGGCTTTTCTAGAGATATTATTTCACTTAAATATATTAATGATAATATAAAGCCTGATGGTATAATTACTACAAAGAGCAATTTGATAAAGCATGCAAAGGGAATGGGGCTGCTAACCATCCAGAGACTATTTATGTTAGATTCCTTATCCTTGGAAACAGGCATAAGATCCATAAGATCTACTAATCCCGATGCAGTTGAAATAATGCCCGGTATTATGCCAAAAGTTACAAACATTATACATAATGCAACTAAAATTCCAATTATAGCAGGTGGTTTAATAATGGATAAAGAAGACGTAATTCAAAGTTTGAAAGCCGGTGCAATTGGAATATCAACAAGTAAAGAGGAAATATGGGATATGTGATAATTATTAGAATTTATTTCAAAATATCTGCTGTTTGTTAGGAAATTTTGATATGTATAAATTAATTGTTTTGCTGGAACATCTATATTAAAAAAGATAACCAAAGTTTTGGTTATCTTTTTTAATATTTAATATGATACTGAGGAAAAATATTAAATAGCTTAGGATTGTTTGAAGGATAAAAGAAAGGAGAGATTAAATGGAAAATTACATAATCTCAATAATTGTATCTATTATAATGGGAGTTTTTGCCCGGGCTTATATGATGAAAATTGATCATAGACAATATCCAAGCTATCCTCAGGGATTTTTAGCTCATATTACTTTAGGATTAATAGCTGCTTCCCTTGGTGCAGTGGCAATACCTGCATTGGCCACAAAGGAATTTTCAGCCGTTACCTTTTTATCTTTGGCAGCTCAGCAATTTAGAGATGTAAGAAATATGGAAAGACAAAGTCTTGATAATATAGAGCCAACTGAATTAGTGCCTAGAGGAACAGCTTATATAGAAGATATTGCAAAGGCCTTTGAAGCCCGTAACTATATGGTTATGATAACTTCTCTATTTACAAGCTTAGCTATAAATATGTCAAGAATACTAAAGGGAAGTAGAAGTATACAGATTATAATAGGTGTTATTATTGGATTTATTACCATGGCTGTTCTTAAGAAATTTTTAACAAGGCAATTAATTGAGGAAATTGCTGAAATAAAGCCTGGAGAAATAAGTTTTGATGGACCACTTCTTATGGTTAACGATGTGATAATAATGAATATTGGATTAAAGGGCTCTAGAGAAATATATAAAGAAAGAGGAATTGCTGTTGAAATTGTGCCAAAGGACCCAAGTGCCAGTGCCACTTTATCTAATATTGGACAAAGACAGGCTATACAGCATCAGGCAGCAACTCAACTGGGGATTAGAAAGGACATAGATGAGCCCGATTTTACTCCTTTGGCAAGAAGAAATCCTCACAATGGAAATTTAGTAATGGCTTTAGTTGCTATGGAGCCCGATGAAGGTTTGTTAATCGATGTAGTTAAAAAGACCCCTGTATTAGAAACCTGTAGAAGAAAACCAAGGGGGAAATACTTAAAAGAATTGTAATGAAGGGAGATTGTTATGGATTTTGGGATAAAAGATGATATTATTGCTCTGGTTTCATTAAATAGAAATGTTGTATCTTCATCTGCACCGATATTTTTTGTGGAAAATAAAGAAAAACAGGAAGAAACTGCATTATTGATTGCAAAAATAACTATGGGAATGGTTCATGATTTGCGTAATGGAGTATATGCAATAGTAAGACATTGAAATATGATAAAAAGATATATATTTAAGTATTGATAGAGTTGAGTTATAAGCCTTAAAGCACAAAAATAATATAAATCTTAGAATATATAATTTAAAACTAAAAGGGTGTTATATTATCTTTTATGGTTTTATACATCTTGACTATTCTAGAACTTCCATTATAATAAAACAAGAATATAAAGATAAAATTCTATAGTTAAAATTTAATTTAACCTGTTGTGCTAGTAAATGAATTTTTTTGCTTTTAAATATAACTTAGGGATTTTTAATATTTCATTTGAGTGATTTTTATAACACATAGGAAATTATAATCTTAATAAATTATAAATGAATATAATTTCCGTCATGTGTTTCAAAAAAGTCTACCTTTAACAGGTTTATAGCATGAACGAAAAGGAAATATTAAAAATTCCGATATATAAACTAGCACAACGAGTTAATTTAAGAATTTATATTTTAGTGTATTTCACTATATGGCAATTTCATATAAATAAAAGAGTATTATTAAAGCAGGTGTTTGAATGAAAAAAGAGAAATATAAGAATATAGTTGCAAATGTTGAAGAAAATAGTATAGCTGAAGAAATGGGTATAGAGCAAGGGGATATTCTTATAAGCATAAATGAAAAAAAAGTAACTGATATTATTGATTATCTATTTTTAATATCCGATAATTATTTGGAGATTGAAATTGAAAAAAGTAATGGTGAAATTTGGATATTAGAAATTGACAAGGAATATGATGAAGATTTAGGTATAGAGTTTAATAATCCTATTTTAGATAAGGCAAAATCATGTAAGAATAAATGTATTTTTTGTTTTATTGACCAACTACCTCCCCATATGCGAGAAAGTCTTTATTTTAAAGATGATGATTCCAGATTGTCATTTTTACAAGGCAATTTTTTAACCCTAACTAATCTAAGTGATAATGATATTGATAGAATTATTGAATATAATATAAGTCCAATTAATGTGTCAATACATACTACTAATCCAGAGCTTAGAAGAGAAATGTTAAATAATAAGAATGCTGGCAATATTCTCAAAAGAATTAGAAAATTAACAGAGAATAGGATATTGATAAATGGTCAAATTGTACTATGTCCCGATGTAAATGATTCAGTAGAATTGGATAATACAATAAAGGATTTGTATCCCCTATATCCTAATTTACACAGCCTTGCAGTAGTTCCGGTAGGACTAACAAAATTTAGAGAAAACTTATATCCTTTAAAAATATTTAATAAGGAAAAGGCATATAAAGTAATTACACAAGTTAGTAAATGGCAAGAAAAATTAAAAGAGAAAATAGGTACTAATTTTGTGTATTTATCTGATGAATTTTATATTATTGCAAAAGAATTTCTGCCAAGATATGAAGATTATGAAGGTTTTCCACAAATAGAAAATGGTGTTGGATTAATTAGAAAATTAGAAAAAGAATTTGATGAATATCTATTATCCCTTCCAAAGGGGTTGGAAATAGATAAAACAGTTAATATTGTTACGGGAGTATCAGCAGCAGAATTTATGAAGGAATTAGCAAAAAAATTGACAGATAGAATCTCAAAGCTTAAAATTCAAGTATATCCAATAAAAAATAATTTTTTTGGAGAGACAATTACTGTTTCAGGTCTAATAACAGGGCAGGATATTATTAAACAGCTAGATAATAAGGAACTAGGAGATAGTATTTTAATTCCAAAGAGTATGTTAAAATCTGATGAATCTATATTTTTAGATGATGTTAAAGTAAAAGATATAGAAAAATATTTTGGCAAAAAAGTAATAGTTTCTGATGTTAACGGTAAATCATTAATAGATAATATAATAAAATAGTTATAGTGGAGGAATAAAGATGGCAAAACCTATAGTGGCAGTTGTTGGGAGACCTAATGTTGGTAAATCAACTTTTTTTAATAAAATTGCAGGAAAAAGAATTTCTATAGTTGAAGATAAGCCTGGTGTAACTAGAGATAGAATTTATGCAGATGTAGAATGGCTAAATAATAAGTTTACATTAATTGATACTGGAGGAATAGAACCTAATAATAACGATATAATTCTCTCTCAAATGAAAAGACAAGCTGAGATAGCAATGGATACAGCCGATGTTATAGTTTTTATGTTAGATGGAAAATCTGGTTTGACTACCACTGATGAAGAAATTGCAGGTATACTTAGAAGAACAAAAAAGCCAATTGTATTAGTTGTCAATAAAGTAGATAGTAATAAACTATCAGAACACTTCTATGACTTTTATACCCTTGGAATGGGTGAACCGATACCAATATCGTCAGTGAATGGTTTGAATCTAGGTGATTTACTTGATGAAATAGTAGCTAGATTTCCGGAAGATACAGATGAAGGTTATGATGAAGATGTAATAAAGGTGGCAGTAATTGGAAAGCCAAATGTTGGAAAATCATCTCTGATTAACACTTTGTTGGGAGAAAATAGAGTTATTGTTAGTGATATAGCAGGAACTACCAGAGATGCAATTGATACTCCCTTTGAATTCAATGATGATAAGTATGTTTTCATTGATACTGCAGGGATTAGGAGAAAAAGCAGGGTCAATGAAAATGTAGAAAAATATAGTGTTCTAAGGTCATTAACCGCTATAGAAAGAAGTGATGTTTGTTTAATATTAATTGATGCAAATGAAGGAGTCACAGAGCAGGATAAAAGAATTGCAGGATATGCCCACGAAGCTGGAAGGGCTTCAATAATAATCGTGAATAAATGGGACCTTATAGAAAAAGATAATAATACATATACTGAATATACAAAAAATATACGAAACCAATTGTCATTTATGAAATATGCCCCAATACTTTTTATTTCTTCCAAGACAAAGCAAAGAGTTAATAAAGTATTAGAATATGTTAAATATGTGGCTAATCAGCACTCTATGAGGATTTCTACAGGGGCTTTAAATGATCTTATAAGTGAAGCTGTTCTTCTTAATCAACCGCCATCTGATAAGGGAAAAAGGTTAAAAATCTATTATGGTACCCAGGTATCAGTTAAGCCCCCAAGGTTTGTATTGTTTGTTAATGATGTAGAATTAGCGCATTTTTCATATATTCGATATATTGAAAATCAGATTAGACAGAATTATAATTATGAGGGAACACCAATAATATTGGAAAGCAGGGAAAAAAAGAAAAAAAGAAGCTAGAAAGCAGGGTGTATTTATGAAAGAAAAAATAGCTATTTTAGGTGCAGGAAGTTGGGGAACTGCATTAGCAATTGTATTGGCTAACAAAGGACATTCAGTTAATCTATGGGCACGAAATAAGGAGCATATTGAAAATCTTAAATGCAATAGGGAAAATGCAAAATATTTACCGGATGCTAGACTTCCCCATAATATAATTATGCATACCGATATATATGACTGTATTAAGGAATGTTCTGTAATAGTTTTAGCTGTTTCGTCTCAGGGGATAAGAGAAACACTGGTGAGAATTAAAGGCAATGTAACTAAAGATCAGATATTTGTTAATGTTTCTAAAGGAATAGAGAATGATAGGTTGCTTAGGATTTCAGAAATAGTAAATGAATATTATCCTGATAGTAAATATGTTGCTTTGTCTGGTCCCTCCCATGCTGAAGAAGTGTGTAAAGGTATTCCAACAACAATTGTTTCAGCTTCTAAAAGTAAATATGCTGCTGAATTTATTCAAGATGTATTTATAACTCCTACCTTAAGGGTATATACAAATCCAGATATAGTAGGTGTGGAATTAGGAGGGGCTCTTAAGAATGTAATTGCTTTAGGAGCTGGTATAAGTGATGGTCTAGGTTATGGAGATAATGCAAAGGCTGCACTTATGACTAGAGGAATAAGAGAGATAGCTAGGCTGGGGGAAGCAATGGGAGCAAATATTGGTACATTTGCTGGGCTAACTGGAATTGGAGATTTGATAGTAACCTGTACAAGTATGCATAGCAGGAATAGAAGATGTGGTATAAAGCTGGGTGAAGGAATGTCTCTAGAGGATGCTATATCTTCTATAGGGATGGTAGTGGAAGGCGTTTATACAACTAAAGCAGCCTATGACTTATCAAAAAAATTTGATGTTGAAATGCCAATAACCAATGAGATATATAATATTCTATATAATAATTCTTCTGCTAAGGAAGCTGTTAGCAACTTAATGCTTAGAAGCAAAACCCATGAAATCGAGGAAGCTATGGAAGATTTTGCTAATGAATGGTAGAGTAAAAATACGTCTGATGACGTATTTTTAGTTTTAATTTCTAAGGAATTAAGTCACACTTTATAAAGATAAACAACTTTAAGGTTTTATAAATTTCAAATAAAAAATGTAGGACCATTTATTATGTTTTTGAAATTTATTTTAAATGATAATCTTGTTTATATATAGTTAAAATTAAAAACTGTGTTGTTTAGAAGATATCTATCATTTTTATAGATATCTTTTTTGATTTAAAAAATTTAAGTTATTAGAACTTACAACTACAAAGATTCTTTAGATGGATTTGTTTTTTTATGCTTTGGAAGTCATATTTTATAGGAAAAGACATATATTTATAATGTTACAAGCATATTTATATTAATAATAACGATCTATTAAAAGGAGGGAGAAAATGGAACGTTTCGATATATATAAGGATATATCAGAAAGAACCCAAGGGGATATATACATAGGAGTAGTAGGGCCTGTAAGAACTGGAAAATCCACTTTTATAAAGAGGTTTATGGATTTGCTTGTAATACCCAATATAGAAAATGTATATAGAAAAGAAAGAACTAAAGATGAATTACCTCAAAGTGGTGCTGGGAAAACAATAATGACAACTGAACCCAAATTTGTTCCTAATGAAGCAATAGAAATAGTATTAAAAGAAAATGCAAAATTTAAAGTAAGAATGATAGATTGTGTCGGATATTTAGTTAGAGGAGCAATTGGTCATGAAGAAGAAGGCATTCCTAGAATGGTTATGACTCCCTGGTTTGAAAATGAAATACCCTTTGAAGAAGCAGCGGAGATAGGAACGAAAAAGGTTATTACTGATCATTCAACTATTGGATTAATGGTAACAACTGACGGAAGTATAACTGATATCAATAGAGATGATTATGTTGAATCTGAAGAAAGAGTAGTTAGAGAATTGAAAGAACTAAAGAAACCATTTGTAATATTATTAAACTCTGTAAATCCAGACTCTGAAGAGGCAGTAAATCTTAGAGGACAATTAGAAGAAAAATATGATGTCCCTGTAATTCCGTTGAATTGTGCAAGAATGGAAGAAGAAGACATAAATACAGTATTGCAAAAAATTCTTTTTGAATTTCCTGTTAGAGAAATAAATATCAATTTACCAAAATGGATAGAAGGATTAGACCCAGATCATTGGCTAAAAAATCAAATATTATTTACAATTAAGTCGGCTATAAATGATACTGATAAAATTAAAGATATCGATAATTTGGCGTATAAATTTGAAAATGAAAATGTGGATGTTTTAGCAGGGGCAGAAATAAGTAATATAGACCTTGGAAAAGGAATTGCTAATGTTCAAATGGACACAAAGGAAGGATTGTTTTATGATATACTACAGGAATTAACGGGATATAAAATTGAAGGAGATCATCAATTATTAAGCTTAATGAAATCCTTCTCAAAGGCCAAAAAGGAATATGATAGAGTAGAGGAAGCACTCAATAGTGCAAAAAATCTTGGATATGGAGTTGTGCCACCAGCTTTGGAAGAGCTTGAACTTGATGAACCGGAAATATTTAAGCAGGGTGGTAGATTTGGAGTTAAATTAAAGGCAAATGCCCCATCCTTACATTTAATAAGAGCAGATATTACTACAGAAGTATCTCCCCTTGTAGGAACAGAAAAACAAAGTGAAGATTTATTAAGTTATATGATGAAGGAATTTGAGACTGATCCTGGGAAAATATGGGAAACAAACATGTTTGGAAAATCACTTCATGACTTAGTAAAGGAACAACTTCAGACTAAGTTATTCATGATGCCTGATGATGTTAGGTTTAAGCTTCAAAAAACATTACAAAAGATAATAGATGAGGGCAGTAAAAATCTTATTTGTATCATTATTTGAGGAAATTGCATAATCACTTTTTGTAAAAACTAACTATTAAATATTTATTCTATTATCTAATTGTTTTAAATTTCAAGTATTCAATTATTTCATTTATAAGGGTTAAAGGTTGTAGGTTAAAAGGTGATAGGGAAAATTTATAATATCATTGGCTAAATTTAAGTCTAATAACCTTCAACTTATAGCCTTTTATTTTTGATATTAATATCTATAATAAAACAAATTAATAGGTGAATTTATACATCAAAATAAATCTAAGAAGCATCGATATCTTTTATGATGAATAGATTAAACCTTGAAATTGTTTATCTTTCTTAAAAAATTATAATTCTATACTTGATAAATTTATAATTTTATGTATAATATAGATATGGATATTTACCTGGGTGTAGCGCAGCTTGGTAGCGCACCAGAATGGGGTTCTGGTGGTCGGAGGTTCAAATCCTCTCACCCAGACCAATACACTATGACCATTGTCATAGCTTTTTTCTTTTTTATATAAATCAAAAGAATTTAGAATTTACAATTCGAAGTGCGTCATTAGATGGCTTTGTAATAAAGGTGATAATATGATTAATATTGATTATTTACTGCATATTTTAATTGTTTTATTTATTGTAGCAATATTTGGGTATTTTATATCAATATTGAAGGAAAAATATGATTTGCTCAATAATAAAGTAACTTTAAAAAGTAAAAAAATAACTCAAAAGTTTTTAGATGAATTGGACTTGAAAATTTTTAAGCTAGGTAGACTTAATCTTTCTATAGGGGATCAAATCAAAATATATTTGAACAATAATAATTCTATTAAAGGAACTATATTAGGTGCTAAAAAAGATGATAATATTCTTTGCATTCTTACTATAGAAGATAAAATAGTTGAATTGAAAGTTAACAAGATAAAAAAATTGAGAATATTAAGCAAGTATGGAAGAATTTTTTAGACTACGTGCGGATAATCAAATCTAAAGCATTTGAATTTTAGATTTGATTGTTCCTTATTAAGTAGTCTTTGTATTTTTTTGACAAATTCCAGCATTTTGGGACTAAATTACTATAATTTTTTTTTTAGATATATAGAGGAAAAATACTATGTTTGAAGAATTAATTATTATAGCCGATTTGATACTTATTTTATTAAATTCTAATAGGTGATAGAATGAAAAGAAATTTTAAATTATATCGTATTATATTTTTTTCCATAATATTATTATATTTTATTTATAAGGCTATATTTGGTCTTTTTCTAAAGACACCGGATACAGAAATTGTTAAGTTTGGGGAGCTAAGTACTCAAAAAGAATATGAATGTTTAATTGTAAGAGATGAAGAAATTGTAAAATCTCCCGATGAAGGCGTTATTAAGTATTATGTTCAAGAAGGAGAGAAGGTTGAAAAAAATTACAAGATATGTGAAATATATACTTCAAGTGTAAATGATAAGGATAAGAAGAAGTTAAGCGATTTAAGCAGTCGAATCAATGACATAGATGCTAGTAAAGGTGATTTTTTTGAAACAGATATTGAAAAAATAGATAATGAAATAGACATAATTGTAGATGAAATTAGAATTGCCAGAGTAAAAGGTGATTTTTCCAGAATTAATGATCTTAAAAACAATTTAAACAACAAGGTTGAAAAGAAAAGAAGAATTAGCGGTGATAAAAGTTTTTCAGGGGCCAATTTAGAAAGGTTAGAAGGAGAACGAAAAGAGTTAGAGAGCAAGATTAAGAGTTCTATAATAGAAATGAAAAGTTCCCAGTCAGGTGTTGTTAGTTATTATATAGATGGATACGAAGAAATATTAACACCACATAATATTTTAAATATAAAGTATGAATATATAAAGAATATTGAGAATGCTTCAGACAAGTTAAAATATGATAAAGTTATTTATGATCAACCTGTTTTCAAATTAACAGACAATACTGCTTGGTATATTATGATTATGACAGACCCTAAAGACTCAGATAGCTTTAAATTAGGCAAAAATGTATCAATTGATATTTCTGATACAAGGATCAAAGGTGAAATCATTGACAAAGCTTATGATGAAGGAAAAAGTTTTATCATAATAAAAACAAATCAATATGCCAGTGATTTTAATAAAATTAGAAAAATCAATCTTAACATTATAAAAAATCAATATGAAGGATTGAAAATTCATAGGGATTCCATTATAGAAAAAGATGGTGAATTAGGAGTATATGTATTAGATATAAACAGAAAAGCATGTTTTAAAGCTATAAAAGTTTTAGGTTATAATGATGAATATGCAATAATTCAAAATAATGTATTTGATATAAAAGATGGGGATTCGGTAAAACGTGTATATACTGTGAAATTATATGATGAAATACTTAGATATGGAAAAAAATATAATGAGGGGGATATAATTTATTAATAAACCTAGATTTTAAGGAGGATAAAAATGGATATAATAGAAGAAAATATTAATAATGTTTTGGAAAACATAGAAAATGCCTGTGAAAAAATTAATAAAAACCCAGATGAAATAAATCTTGTGGCTGTAACAAAGACTATAGAACCAGAGAGAATAAATACAGCATTAAAAACAGGCATAAAGAATATAGGGGAAAATAAAGTTCAGGAAATAATGGAAAAATATGATAAAATTAATTATAATCCTCATTGGCATTTAATAGGTCATCTTCAAACTAATAAAGTGAAGTATATAATTGATAAAGTAGATTTAATACATTCTTTGGACAGTATACGATTGGCCGAGGAGATTAATAAAAGAGCAAAAAAAATTAACCGAATCATGAATGTTCTAATTCAAATAAATATTGCAGATGATGAAGCAAAATTTGGAATATCCCACAATGAGATAGATGGATTTATTAAAGAATTATCTAAATTTGAAAATATTAAGGTTGAGGGACTAATGACTATAGTACCATATATGGATAATAAAGAAAAGGTCAGGCCCTATTTTAGAAAAATGAAAGAAATATTTGAAGACTTAAAAAATTGTGACTATGAAAATATTAATATGAAATATCTATCTATGGGAATGACAAATGACTACATAGTGGCAATAGAAGAAGGTGCAAATATGATTAGAGTTGGGACAGCCATATTTGGTGAAAGAGATTACAGTAAGTAAAATTGTGGCCTATAGATAAAAAAACTCTTTTGAAGAGAATATAAGGAGGGACAATATGTCAGGGAAGTTTTTAGATAAGGTAAAATTTTTTATGGGTTTGGATGATTATGAAGAAGAAGAGGAAATAAATGAAGATATTGGTCAAGAGCAATTATATAATCCCGTAAGTCCAAGCCAATCTGTAAAACATAAGATAGTAAATATCCATACAAATCAACAAATGAATGTAGTAATTTATGAACCAATGGATTTTGAAGAAGCTCCCGATATTGTAGATAACTTAAAAAATAGAAAGCCAGTCATAATAAATTTAGAAAAACTAGATCAGGAATTGGCAAAAAAAATATTTGATTTTTTAAATGGTGCTATATATGCATTAGATGGACAAATTCAAAAAGTATCTAAGGGAATATTTATTTTGGCACCGAATAATATCGATATTTCAGGTAACTTTAAAGAGGAGTTAACTGATAAGGGAATTTTTCCATGGCAAAGATAAAGTAGGAAAGGAAATTTCATAATTAAAATTTTGCTATAGGAAATTTATAGATAAGATAATTGTGCAATTTCTTCCAATAAGAGGATTTGGATGGTGATAAAATGTGGAGACTTAGAGAAGCTATTATGACATTTATTCGAGTGATTAATTTTTTAATAATTGCCAGAGCATTATTTTCATGGTTCAGTCGTGATTATTCAAACTCCATATACAATTTTTTATATCAGATAACAGAACCAATTTTGGCACCTTTTAGACTGCTGCAAGAAAAGCTAGGTATTAGAGGTATGATAGATTTTTCACCTATATTGGCTATAATCTCCTTAGATATATTAGGAAGGCTGATTTTGAGTTTATTATGGTAAAAAGTGTTTTTATGTAGAAAGTGTGATGTTTTGTATAAGAAAGATTTAGCTAGGAGATATTCTTTAAATAATAAGTATGAAATAGAGCTATTTAAAGCTATGGATAAAATTGAAATAGGGGTTAAAAAAAATATATTTAAAAGCACAGATTTTTTAGATCCCTATTTGGCGTCTATTTGTAATGAAATTTTAAAAACTAGATTTAAATATGATAATTTTAAAATTACTGGTGGCTATGATGCAGCAGAAAGAAAAATAGTAGTTATATATCCTGATTATTTTTATGAGAAAGATATAGATATACCACTTAAGGTTATAAAAATTGACGATTTGCCAAAGGAAAAAGGTTTTCAACATAGGGAAATTTTAGGATCTGTTTTAGGGTTAGGATTAAAAAGAGAAAAAATAGGGGACATAATAATTAATAAAGAACATGTACAAATAATAGTATTAGGGGAAATTGCAAGCTATATTGAAATTAATTTGACTCAAATTGGTAAGTATAAAGTGCAGGCTCATATTGATGAGATAGAAAATATTATCCCAAAGGAAAATAAGTTTAAGCAAATAACAGATACAGTTAAGTCATTGAGACTAGATGCTATTTCCTCGTCGGGTTTTAACATGTCCAGAAGCAAAGCTGCCGATGATATTAAAAGAGAAAAATTGAAAGTGAATTTTGTGCCCATTAATACTCCTTCATTTAGTATTAAAGAGGGTGACTTAATATCATATAAAGGTAAAGGAAGAATGATTTTAGACAAGATTGCAGGTAAGACAAAAAAAGACAGATATAAAATAACAATAAAAAAATTCATATGATTGGGGGTATAAAATGATAACGCCATTAGATATACAAAACAAGGAATTTACAAAGGCGCTAAGAGGTTATAAGGAAGCTGAAGTTGATGAGTTCTTAGATCAAGTTATTGATAGCTATGAAAAAATTTATAATGAAAATGCTGAAATGAAGGAAAAAGTAAGACTCTTAGAAGAGCAGATAGAGAAATATAATAGTTTAGAAAGAACCCTCAAAGATACACTAATTGTTGCTCAAAGTACAGCTGAGGAAGTGGCAATGAATGCTAATAAAAAGGCAGAGCTAATTATTAAAGAAGCTGAGGATAAGGGTAAAAGAATTATTCAAAATGCAAATAATGAAATCGTAAATATTCAAAGAGAGTATGAAGAAGCGAAAAAAGAGTTTCAAATATTCAAGACTAGATTTAAAACTTTGCTTGAATCTCAATTGGATTTAGTAAATGATTCTTTTATGAATGATAAAATAAAATAAAGTGCTGTTTATCTATGCAAAGGAGGGCTTTTATGACTAAAATAGGTATAATAGGCGCAATGGATGAAGAAATAGAAATATTAAAGGATTTAATGGAGATAGAAAATAAAAATAATATAGCAGGTATGTCTTTTTTTTCTGGAAAGCTATTAAATAAAGATATTATACTTGTTCGATCAGGTATTGGAAAGGTTAATGCTGCAGTTTGTACACAGGTTTTAATAAGTAATTTCAATGTAAGTTATATTATAAATACAGGTGTCGGTGGAGCTATACATACGGATTTAAATGTTGGAGATATCGTAATATCTTCAGATGTTCTTCAGCATGATTTCGATGCAACGAGTTTTGGATATAAACTAGGAGAAATTCCTAGAATGGATACATATGTTTTTAAGGCAGATAAGAGACTTGTAGATATAGCCTTTGCGGCTAGCAGAAACGAAACTGTTAATCATCAGACCATGATTGGCAGGATCTTATCAGGAGATGTATTTGTGGCTTGTCCAGATAAGAAAGAATTTCTTTGGGACAATTTTAAGGGTTATTGCACAGAGATGGAAGGTGCTGCTATAGGACATACAAGTTTTTTGAACAATATTCCCTTTGTTATAATAAGATCCATATCCGACAAGGCCGATGGAACAGCCCATATTAATTTTAATGAATTTGTACTGAAGGCTGCAAAAAATTCTAGTAATATTGTAAAGAGTATCATAGAGCAAATTTAAAAAATCCGTCTTAAACGGATTTTTTTATAGTTTTGAAGGAAAAAAACGGGTCAATTTACTATTGATAAAAACAAAACCTTAATTGGTTTTGTTTTTATATTTTATCTAAAAAAGGGCAAAATAATATTATCAAGTTTAAAATAAAACTAAAAATATAGAATTTGCAACTAAAAAATTTCTGAGGAAATTTTGTTATTATGCTAGGATGTGTTACCAAGTGGATGATAAAAGGAAGAGTTCAATTGAAAGTAAAATAGAAAATCTTTCAATAGCCTTAGAAAAGACAAAAATTTCAGAATACACGGAAATAATAAACAATCCCAGAAGATTGCTATTAGTGAATTTTGTTGGGGGATTGGCACGTGGCTTAGGAATGGCTATAGGATTTACTTTACTTGCAGCTGTTTTGATTCATTTTATACGACAGATGGTAAATCTACCTCTTCTAGGCAAGTATATAGCTGAATTATTGAATATAATCGAAAATTATAGATAGGAGGATTCAATTTGGATAGAGATAAGCTCCAATATTTTAAAAAGAGACTTTTAAAAGATAAAAAACAAACTTTAAATACTATAGAAAATGAAGAGGATAACGGACTTCATAGTTCTTTACAAGGGTATTATAGTGAACTGTCGGTTTATGATAATCATCCCGCAGATATAGCCAGTGAAACCTTTGAAATGGAAATGAAATTCAACCTTGAAGAAAACGAGAAAAGACATTTGGAAGATATAAATAATGCTATAGAAAAAATTGAAGATGGCACATATGGAAGGTGTGAGACTTGTGGTAAATTAATAGATATAGAAAGACTGGAGATTATACCCTATACAGCAATATGTGCTAAATGTAGTGAGGAAAAGTCTACATTGCCTTTAGGTAAAAAAATCGATACAAGACCAGTAGAAGAAGAAAAACTCAATTATCCATTTGGTAGAACCTTTAAAGATGATTCGAGATTTAATGGCTTTGATGGAGAAGACACATGGCAAGAAGTGGCTAGATATAACAAGACAAATGAGAAAAAAAAGGCTTTGGATTGGTATGATAATAATATGTATGACGAAAATATATCGGGAAAGGTTGAGAATGTAGATGATATAAGTTCTGAATATTATAAAAAAACAATTAATCCGGATGAAAAATAGTAGAAAGAGAAGCAGACTTAGGGCCTTGCTTCTCTTTCTATTTTATAATACAATTAACTTTTAAGAATCAAAAACCTTAAAGATAACCAACTCTATAGATAACGGATATTAAAAATTTAATATAAATTTCAATATTGGTTATCTGTAATAAAAGGAGCAGATATGTTGAAGGAATTAAAACTGATAGTAGAGAATATTGAAGAATCCCTTCGTTTAGACTTATATATATCGAAGGAATTAAATGATATTTCAAGATCTTATGTCCAAAAACTGATTAAAAGTGGAAATGTAAGAGTAAACAATGAAATAATCTATTCGAAAAAATATAAAATAAGCGAAGAGGACGAAATTGATATAGAAATACCTGAGCCTGAAAAATTGAAACTAGAGCCAGAAAATATTCCTATTGAGATTATTTACGAGGATAAAGATTTACTAGTTGTGAATAAGCCTCAGGGGATGGTTGTTCATCCTGCTCCAGGACATTATTCTGGAACATTGGTTAATGCACTGCTATACCATTCCAAAAGTTTATCTTCAATCAATGGAATAATAAGACCGGGGATTGTACACAGAATTGATAAAGATACTTCAGGGTTATTAATGATAGCAAAAAACAACAAAGCCCACAATTCTCTTGCTGCTCAATTAAAGGAGCACAGTATAAATAGAGTTTATTACGCCCTAGTTAATGGGAATATAAAAGTGGGTAGTGGCACTATTGATGCACCTATAGGAAGACACCCTGTTAATAGGTTGAAAAGAGCTGTTGTTGAGAAGAATAGTAAAAAAGCTGTCACTCATTTTAAAGTAATTGAATCGTACTCAGGATACACCCTTGTTGAGTTAAAGTTAGAAACTGGACGTACTCATCAGATTAGAGTTCATATGTCATATTTAGGATATCCTTTAGTTGGAGATCCCCTTTACGGTATAAAAAAGAAAAAATTCAATTTGAAGGGTCAGATGCTCCATGCTAAAGTACTAGGTTTTATTCATCCTACCACATTAAAGTATATGGAGTTTAACAGCGAACTCCCTGAATACTTTAAAGCTTTATTAAAAAAAATGCAAAGGAGGAAATAAGATGAAGTTAAAGGCTAAAATAATGGATGCTAAAGCAATAAATAGATCAGTAACAAGATTATCCCATGAAATAATTGAAAAGAATAAAGGAGTATCAAATATTGTATTATTTGGAATACATACCAGAGGGATTCCATTAGCAAAGAGAATCGCTTCTAAAATAAAGGAAATTGAAGATGTAGATGTAATTGTAGATTCCTTAGATATTACATTATACAGAGATGATTTATCAAAAATTAATGACAATCCGATTATAAATAAAAGGGTAGCATCAATTAACATAAATGATAAGGATGTTGTACTGATTGATGATGTTATTTTTACTGGTAGAACTGTAAGGGCGGCTATGGACGCTTTAATTGATATGGGAAGGCCTAAAACTATTCAATTGGCTGTATTGGTCGATAGAGGCCACAGAGAGCTTCCTATTAGACCGGATTTTATTGGAAAAAATGTTCCTACTTCAAGAAAGGAGATCATAAGTGTAAAGTTTGATGAAACCGACAATGAAAATGAAGTAGTAATATACGAAAAATAAAACACAGAAGGGATTATTCCCTCTGTGCTTCCAGTTTTTGTACTTCTTCTTTAAATGGTGTTACATATATTGTTTTAAAATTTTCATATATAACCATTCCCGGTTTCGCTCCCGATGGTTTTTTTACATATTTTACATAGGTGTAGTCTATAGGAACCTTACTGGAATATCTACCTTTACTGTTATATGCAGCAATTAGAGCTGCTGCTTTTATGGTATCTTCTGATACTTCTTTACCTTCTGTTCTTATTATTACATGGGAACCAGGAATATCTTTAGTGTGGAGCCAGATGTCTTTTTTAGAAGCCACTTTTAGCGTTAGATAATCGTTTTGTTTATTGTTTTTCCCGGCAAGGACTGTAAATCCATCACTAGTAATATATTCTGAAGGTTTAGAAGCCAAAGATTTTTCTTTTTTCTTAACGATCTTTCTTTTTTTAATATAGTTTTGTTCAATTAATTCCTGCTTTATTTCATCAATATTGTTTATATCATCGGTATTTTCTATATTTGTCAATACGTTTTGTAAATATTGTATTTCTTCAGTAGTTTCTTTTATTTGCTTGTTAATTTTATTTATAGCAGATTTATATTTATTGTATTTTTTATAATATTTTTGACTGTTTTCTGAAGGTGACAGTTTAGGGTCAAGGGGCACAGCAATACTGGGCATATTGGTTTCATAATAGTTTTGGAGAGTCACTTCCTTCATACCCTTGGATATATTATGCATATTAGATAGTATTAATTCTCCATATAATTTATATTTATCAGCACCCTCGGCAGTTAACAGTTCTTCTTTTTGTTTTTGAAGCTTATTGTGCAATCTTTCAAGTCTGGTATTGACTATTTTAGTTATATCAGTAGACTTTTGCTTAATACGATTATATTTGTCCTTTTCAAAGTAATATTTGTTTATAGTATCGCTTATTGAATCAAAAAAGCTAAGTGAAAAATATTCATTTTCATAGATTTTTAGTACTATTGGAGAAAAATCAATTGTTTTGTTATCCTTTGCATCAAAGATTATATTTGGTGAGTATTCATTTTTATGGGTTTTCCCAAGAATACCAATAAAAACATTCCAAATGTCTGTAAAGTTTTTATCGGATAGCTCTGAAATTGGGATATCCATAGAGATAGAAGATCTATAGCATATTTCTTTAGCAATAATAGGGCTTATACCTTGAAAGGACTTATAGATCGCTTTGAATATTTGGGTATTTTTTGAATTATTATTTATTTTATTTTTAAAAGTAGTATAATCTGTAGTAAATATATTTATTTTGTTTTGAGAAGGTGGATATTCATATTTAAGTCCAGGTAATATTTGCCTTTTTCTGCTGATGCTTGATGGAATTCTTTTAATACTATCAATTATAGTATTATTATCCTGTGTTAGGATTATATTGCTGTGTTTACCCATTATTTCAACTATTAAATTTTTTATATTAATATTTCCTAATTCATCATGACTTTCAACAGATAGAACCAATATTCTTTCAAATTCCACCTGATAGCAATCCACAATTTTACCACCATGTAGATGCTTTCTTAAAAGCATACAAAACATAGGTGGAGTAGTTGGATTAACTTTTTGCATACTGGTTAAACAAAGATGAGGGAAGCTGCTGTTTACTGATATTAATAATTTATTATTAATATCAGTGTTTCTAAATTTAATTAATATTTCATCATCTTCAGGCTGATATATTTTTTCAATTTTTTTATTTAATAATACTTGTTTTAATTCTTTTTTTAATGAATTTATTACTAAACCATCGAATGGCATATTTATTCCTCCATTTCACAAAAGTTGATTATGTGATTTCCTAAATACTTTGTAAAGTATAACATTAAATAATAAAATTTTAAAGGTAAATAATTATATTAGCATATATAATATAATATATGAGGAAATTGCATAATTCTAACTAGGCAGAATTGCATAATATATATGGTATGTCTTTGGAGATTTTTAAACTATATGTATAGTAGATAGTTTTTACAGAAGGTAATTATGCAATTTGCTCATATAACTATATTCGTTAAAAATAAGGAGGTAGAAATGATAAATTTTAGTAAAATGCATGGAGCAGGTAATGATTTTATTGTTGTTAGAGCTGAAGATATTAACGGGATAGACTACTGTGTACTGGCAAAAAAAGTTTGTGATAGACATTTTGGCATTGGTGCAGATGGACTGATGGTTGTAGAAGAATCGGAAAAATATGATATAAAAATGAGTTATTATAATTCCGATGGTTCAGTAGGGGAAATGTGTGGAAATGGAATTAGATGTTTTTCAAAATTTGTATATGAAAAAAACATTGTTAAAAAAGAGAACATTCTAGTGGATACTTTAGCAGGTGTAAAGAAAATAGAATTGACAATAGATGGTAATGGAAAGGTAGAAAAGATTTTAGTTGATATGGGTAAACCAGAGATTAAGGCAAAGGCTGTACCTGTTATTACAGATAAAGAAACTTTTATAAATGAAGTCATAAAGATAGAAGATTTAAGTGTAAAGGTTTCAAGTATACTTATGGGAGTTCCTCATACTGTTATTTTTGTTGACGAAATAAAGGAAAAAGAAGTTTATGAGATTGGAGCCAAGATTGAAAAGCATAATATTTATCCCCAAAATACAAATGTTAACTTTGTTGAGATAGTTAATAGAGGGTTTATTAAGGTAGATACATGGGAAAGGGGAGCAGGCAAAACATTGGCATGTGGCACTGGAGTATGCTCATCTGTATATATTGCTTATCTTTTAAATCATGTAGATAAAAGGGTGAATGTAAATGTACCTGGTGGAAAGATGACAATTTATATAAATAATGATGACGAGGTTTTCATGGAAGGGACTGCAAATTTTATTTGCGATGGGAAATTTTTTTGTAAAGAAAATTATTAAATAATTCCTTAAAATGTTAGTATTTTAGTGATATAATATGAAATTGGTAGACCTTTATTAAGGAAGGATTGATTTTATGATAAGCAGTATGACAGGCTATGGAAGAGGGGAATTCATAGGTGAAACTAGAAGCTTTTTAGTGGAAATAAAATCGGTAAATCATAGATACAATGATATTATTATAAGAATGCCTAAAAAATTATCTGCCTTTGAAGAAAGAATAAAAAAATTAATTAAAAGTTCAGTAAAAAGGGGTAGAATAGAAGTATATATTACATTAGAAGAATATAAGGATGATGATCTAATAATAAAACCAAATCTGAATATTATTGAGCAATATCACGATTCTTTGTTACAGATAAAGGATAAGCTCAATTTAAAGGATGATATAAATTTATCAACTTTGACTAGATTTCCAGATATCTTTACAATCGAAAATCGTGAGGAAGAAGAAGAGGTTATATGGGAAGCTTTAAAAACATCTGTGAATCAAGCTGTTTTAGGTTTGATAAACATGAGGAAAGTAGAAGGGGTGAAGTTAGCTGAGGATATAAAAATCAGGAGCGAAAAAATATATAATATAGTTGAAGATATTAATTTGCGTTCACCAATAATAATAAAAGAATACAGGGACAAATTATTGGAAAGAATTAGAGAACTTACTGAAGATAATATTAATATTGATGAGGATAGGATTGCATTAGAGGTTTCTGTATATGCGGATAAAAGTAATATAACAGAAGAAATAGTTAGATTATTTAGCCATATTGAGCAGCTTAAATTAATCACCAATGAATCAGGAGCTGTTGGTAGAAAACTAGATTTTTTAATTCAGGAAATGAATAGGGAAATCAATACAATAGGGTCTAAATCATCTGATATTGAAATATCAAAAATGGTAATAGAAGTAAAAAGTGAATTGGAAAAAATCAGAGAACAGATTCAAAATATTGAGTAGCAGGAGGATAATCATGGATTTGAGGTTAGTTAATATTGGCTTTGGAAATGTTATTTCAGCTAATAGAATAGTGGCTATAGTGAAACCGGAATCAGCGCCTATAAAGAGAATTATTAATGAAGCTAGAGATCATGATAAGCTTGTTGACGCTACATATGGTAGAAGAACAAGGGCGGTAATTATATGTGACAGCGATCATATAATTTTGTCAGCTGTTCAGCCGGAAACAATGGCAAATAGGTTCCAAACAAAGGGAACAAATGACAAAAAAGGAGAATCTATATGAAGAAAAAAGGATCATTGTTTGTAGTATGTGGGCCGTCTGGAGTGGGAAAAGGAACAGTTTGTAAAGAATTATTAAGAGTTAGACCTGAAATTAAATTATCTATTTCCGCAACAACAAGGGAGAGAAGAAAAGGTGAGATAGACGGTGTTAATTATTATTTTTTAAAGAGAAATAAGTTTGAACAAATGATAGAGAATGATGAATTTTTAGAATATGCCAAGGTTTATGATAATTTATATGGAACTCCTAAAAAATATGTTTTAGAAGAGCTTAATAAGGGCAATGATATTATACTAGAAATTGATCCCCAGGGAGCAATGCAGATAAAGGAAAAATTCAGCGATGGGATTTTTGTATTTCTATTACCTCCAAGTATGGAAGTTTTGAGAAATAGAATTATTGAAAGAGGAAGGGATTCAAAGGAGAATATTAAAAAAAGATTAAAATGTGCTTATGAAGAGTTTGACTTTATTAGAGAGTATGACTATTATATAATAAATGATGATTTATCAGGTGCTGTAAATAGTCTTATTGCAATTATTGAAGCAGAAGGATGCCGCGTTAAAGGCGATGTATTAGAAATAATAAGGAAATATAAGGAGGAAATATAATGTTAAAACCACCAATTAATGAATTATTAAAAAAAGTTGATAGTAGATATACATTAGTTATTGTAGCTTCTAAAAGAGCTAGAGAAATAATAGATGGAAGTGAAAAGCGTACGGACATACAGTCAAATAAACCTGTTACAATAGCGGTAAATGAACTTTTAGAAGATAAAATATCCTTTAAAAGGATAGAATCTGATAATTAGTAGGGGTGTAGTATGTTAACTAATAAGAATATAGTTATTGGCGTTAGTGGAGGTATTGCAGTTTACAAAGTATTAGATGTAGTAAGTAGATTAAAGAAATTAAATGCAAATATAAATGTTATAATGACTAAGGCTGCTTTGGAGTTTGTTAAGCCATTGAGTTTCCAGTCGTTATCACAAAATTATGTTGTAACTGATATGTTTTCTGAACCTAAAACCTGGGATGTTGAGCATATATCCATAGCACAAAAAGCGGACCTGTTTTTAATTGCCCCTGCCACTGCAAATATAATTGGTAAAATAGCAAATGGAATAGCGGATGATATGTTATCAACTACTGTTATGGCAACTAGAGCACCAGTGCTCATAGCCCCAGCTATGAATACAAATATGTATAATAATCCTATTGTACAGAGGAATATAGCAAATCTTAGAGAATTAGGCTATAAATTTATTGATCCAGCTTCCGGCAGACTAGCCTGTGGGGATTATGGATTAGGGAAATTGGCTTCTCCAGAGGATATTGTAGAGAATATAATTGGTGTATTTGATAACAGATTAAAAAAATCATTAGGAGGAAAAAAAATATTAGTAACGGCAGGGCCTACTCAAGAGCCTATCGATCCTGTAAGATATATAACTAATCATTCCTCAGGAAAAATGGGATATGCTATTGCCAGAGCAGCAAGGGATAGAGGGGCAGAAGTTACATTGGTTTCAGGAGTTACAAACTTAAAAAAGCCTATTGGTGTTAAAGTTGTTGATATAGTAACTACTGAAGACATGTATGCAGAAGTGTTTAATTACTTTGATGAAGCTGACATTATAATCAAGGCTGCAGCTGTTGCAGATTATAAACCAAAGGATGTTGCAGAGAATAAAATCAAAAAAAGTGATTCGAATTTTTCTATAGAACTTTCAAGAAATCCTGATATACTATTGGAGCTTGGAAAGGTTAAAGGGGACAAAATTTTAATAGGCTTTGCAGCAGAGACAAATGATTTACTTAAAAATGCTAAAATCAAGATAAATAAAAAAAATTTAGACTTTATAGTGGCCAATAATATAAGTGAAAAAGGTGCGGGGTTTAAAGGAGATACCAATATAATAAGTATAATTGACAGCTTGGGAAGTATCAAAAAATATGATAAAATGAAAAAAGAAGAAATAGCAGAAATTATTCTAGACAAGGTATATGATTTGATTAAGCTTAAGGAGTAGGGCTACCTACTCTTTTGTATTTCAATTCTTGGAGGCAATTATAATGGGAGTTATTGAATATTGTAATGTAGTTGTTAATACAGGAACTAGAGCGACAGATAGATTATATACATATAAAGTTCCGGATATCTTTATTGGAAAAATAAAGATTGGGTCTAAGGTAATTATCCCCTTTGGAAAAGGAAATAAATTATTGGAAGGATTCGTATTTGAACTTAAATCAGATAGGGAAATAAAGAATATAAAGGGCTTAAAATACATTAAAGATGTGCTTAACGATGATATAAAATTGTCTAGAGCGCAAATAAAATTATGCAATTGGATGAGAGATACTTATTTGTGTTCTTTTTATGACGCCATTCAATGCTTAATACCAAGGGGAACAACTTTAAAAAAGAAAAAAGTGTACAGAATAAATCCTAATATTATAGGGTCATTAATATCTAGTGATGAAGGCTTTGATAATGAAAATAAGATAATTCAAATGTTAATGGAAAATAAAATGATTAGTCATAATGAATTAATTAAAGGTATAGGTTATAATTGTAATAAGTATATATCAAGACTTTTAAATAAAAAAATTATCATGGTAGAAGAAAAATTTTATAGTGATATAAAATCCAAATACAAAAAAGTAGTTGAGGTTAATTTTGACCCTAAGAAAATTGATAAAGTATTATCTAATATGAGTAATAGGGCTTATAAGCAAATTGAAATTTTAAAATATATTGCAAGGGTTAAAAGAGTTGAGCTGAAGGATGTTATTGAGAAAACTAATACTTCAAGGGCAGTTTTAAATGCTCTAGAAAAGAAGAATTTAATAAAAGTTGTTGACGAAAAGGAATATAGAACACCGGTAGATATTGATCAAATAGAAAGAGATAAGGTAAATAAGCTTAATTGGGAACAGGAAATAGCCTATGCTAATATAATGAAAACCATAAGGAATCATAGGTTTGAAAAATATCTTTTACACGGAGTTACAGGCAGTGGTAAAACAGAAGTATATATGCAGCTTGTAAATAATGTTATTAAAAATAATCAGCAGGCAATAATTTTAGTTCCTGAGATTTCCCTGACTCCCCAAATAGTAGAAAAGTTTTTAAAGAGATTTGGTGAAAATGTGGCTGTACTTCACAGTAAATTATCCTTGGGAGAGCGATATGACCAGTGGAAAAAAATTAAAAATAATGAAATATCAATAGTTATTGGGGCCAGATCTGCTGTATTTGCTCCATGTGATAATTTAGGACTCATTATTATAGATGAAGAGCACGAATCCTCCTACAAATCTGAAATGAATCCAAAATACCATACCATAGATGTTGCGGAGCACCTGTGTAGAGAAAATAATGCTGTTTTAGTTTTAGGATCAGCCACTCCTTCAATAGAAAGCTATTACAAGGCACAAAAAGGTGAATATAAGCTCCTAGAGCTTAAGAACAGATTTAATAAAAACCCTTTACCTAGGGTGGAAATTGTAGATATGAGGGTGGAGCTTGAAGAGGGAAATAAAGCTATATTTAGTCGTAAATTATATGATTCTATGAAAAACGAATTGTTAAGCAATAAGCAGGTTATTTTATTTTTAAATCGCAGGGGATATTCTACTTTTGTTTCCTGTAGAAGCTGTGGCTATGTTTTGAAGTGTTTAAACTGCGATATATCACTAACCTATCATCATAGAAAAAATGTAGCAAAATGCCACTACTGTGGATATCAAAGAGAAGTTCCCAGGATTTGTCCTGAATGCAAAAGTAAATATATAAAATTTTTTGGTTCAGGAACAGAAAAAGTTGAAGCATATGTGAATAAGCTTTTTCCTTCCTATAGGACTAAGAGGCTCGATATTGATACAACTTCAAAAAAGGGAAGTTTAGAAAAAATTATAGAATCCTTTGGTAAAAGAGAAATAGATATTCTTATAGGTACGCAAATGGTAACAAAGGGATTGGATTTTCCCTATGTTACCCTTGTAGGAGTTTTATCTGCTGATATAACACTGAATCTTCCAGACTATAGGGCAAATGAAAGAACTTTTCAATTATTGACACAGGTTGCCGGCAGAGCTGGTAGACATGATTTTGAAGGTAATGTGATTATCCAGACATATAGTCCAAATAACTATGCTGTTATTTCATCAAAAAATCATGACTATAAAGATTTTTTTAATAAGGAAATAAGGATTAGGAAGGAATTTTGCTATCCTCCATTTTATAATATTGTAAATATAATAGTTTTAGGGAAAAATGAAAGGAATGTAATAAAATCAGCCAATAGGCTTTTTCAAAAAATAGAATCAGAGACTGGAAAAAGTAAAGGATTAAATAATATACAACTCCTTGGGCCTAATCCAGCAATATTGGGGAGAATCAAGGATAACTATAGATGGCAAATACTATTAAAATATCAAAGTGTTGACCATGAGACTATAAAGGGTATAATTAATTATATATGTAATAAAAATAAGAACAAATATATAGAAAGTAATGTTGGATTGATATTTGATATGAAACCCTATAATATATTTTAAGGAGGAAAGATAGTGGCTATAAGAAATATTAGAACCGACGAAGATCCTATATTAAGGAAAAAATCAAGACCTATAGAAAAAATTGATGATAGAATAACTCAGCTCATTGATGATATGATAGATACAATGTATGGAGCAAACGGTGTTGGGTTAGCTGCACCTCAAGTAGGGGTATTAAAAAGAATTATCGTTATAGATGTTGGGGATGGTATAATAGAACTAATTAATCCTGAGATTATTGAGACAAGTGGTTCTCAGATTGACGATGAAGGTTGTTTAAGTGTACCTAATACAACAGGCAATGTGGAAAGGCCAAATTATGTAAAGGTCAGGGGATTAAATAGAGAAGGTAAAGAAATATATCTAGAAGGAGAAGAGCTATTGGCAAGGGCTTTTTGCCATGAAATAGATCATTTAAATGGAATACTATTTATAGATAAAATTATTGAAGAGTAGGTGTAAAGCATATGAAGATTCTATTTATGGGAACTCCGGATTTTGCTGTTCCATGTTTAGAAGCATTGATTAAAAATAATTATGATGTTGTGTCGGTTGTTACTCAGCCTGATAGACCAAAGGGGAGGGGTAAAAAAGTTTTACCTTCCTCTGTAAAGGCTAAGGCCATTGAGCATGGCATAAATGTCTTTCAGCCTAAGAAAATCAAGGAAAAAGAAAATATTGATATTATAAGTAATATGGATTTTGATTGTATTGTCGTAGTTGCCTATGGTCAAATACTACCAAAAGAAATACTTGAAATGCCAGATAAAGGATGTATCAATGTCCATGCTTCTCTTTTACCAAAGTATAGAGGTGCAGCTCCAATAAACTGGGCAATAGTCAATGGTGAAAAGAAAACAGGAATAACTACAATGTATATGGACGAAGGTCTTGATACAGGGGATATGATTTTAAAAGAAGAGGTAAATCTTAATGAGAATATGACTGCAGGTCAGCTTCACGATATCCTTTGTCAGGTAGGTGCTGATCTATTGATTGAGACCTTAAAGCTTATTGAGATAAATAAGGCCCCAAGAATTCCCCAGAATGATTATGAAAGCAGCTATGCCAGTATGTTAGATAAAAAGACTGGATTGATTAATTGGGAAAATAGTGGAAAATCCATATGTGATTTAGTCAGAGGTTTAAATCCATGGCCTGTGGCTTATACTATCTACAAGAATGAAAAAATGAAAATTTGGAAATGCAGCTTTTTGAAAGAAAAGGAAGTTGATGATACTTATGGTAAAATTATCAAAGTTGATAGAGAAGGCATTTTTATTGCTGCAGGTGATGGAATAGTTATTATTGAAGAAATTCAGCTTCCCAACAGTAGAAAGATGACAGTTGATGAATATATTAGGGGAAATAATATTGAAACAGGAATTCTACTAGGAGAATAAAATAGTATGAAAAATGAAATTAATAAAGATAAAAGTACTTTCCTCAATATATTAATTTTCATTATTTTCTTTATTATATCCTTATCAATTGGATTATTTTTCTTAATTCAAAACAGTGGATTAAATATATATCTTGCCGTTTCAAAAATTATAGTGTTGTTTTTAATTGTATTTACCATATATTTATTATGTCTACTGTTATTAATAATTAGAATAGAAAAAAATAATACTATACCTAAATTTCTAATACCTATATTTGAAAAATCAATAAGAATTATTTATCCGCTAATGATTATTTTTACCAATATATTTAAAATTGAAAAGGATTCCATAAGAAGGTTTTTTTCGGAAATTAATAATAAGATAGTACTTTCTAAAAGTAAAAAATTAAATCCGAAAGATATTTTGATTGTTGCTCCCCATTGTCTTCAAAAGTCAAGTTGCAAGTACAAGATCACAGGAGATGTTAACAATTGTAAAAAATGCGGTGGATGTGATATCAATGGTCTTCTTGATTTATGTACAAGCTATAATGTTAAATTGTATATAGTTACTGGGGGAACCTTGGCAAGAAAGGTTATAAAAGACCACAGACCTAAAGGTATAATAGCGGTGGCCTGTGAAAGGGATTTATCCCATGGTATATTAGATGTAAAAAATATACCGGTAATAGGTGTAAAAAATGAAAGACCTAATGGTCCATGCTATAATACAAAAGTAGATATTAATAAGGTTGAAAAAGCTATAAAACATTTTCTAAGGAGGGAATAAAATGTATTATATGCCATATTTTTTTGATTTTAGTATGATACTTCTGATACCAGCAATATTATTTGCAGTTTTTGCTCAGAGCAAAGTAAAGGGAACCTTCAACAAATATTTGCAAATCAGAAATAGAAGAGGCTATACTGGTGCCCAGGTGGCAAGAATGATATTAGACAGAAATGGACTTAGGGATGTAAATATTGAACATATAAGAGGCCAGCTTACTGATCACTATGACCCTAGAAAAAGAGTTGTAAGGCTTTCAAGCAGCGTTTATAATAGCACTTCAATAGCTTCAATCAGTGTAGCAGCCCATGAGGTTGGCCATGCTCTGCAGCATGCAAAGGGCTATGCCCCTTTAACTATAAGAAGTCAAATTGCTCCTGTGGCATCTTTTGCCTCTAGTTTTGCAATTCCATTGGCTTTTTTGGGCTTTTTTTTAAGAACCTATTCATTAATGACATTAGGAATATATATTTATTTAGCTGCGATTTTATTTCATGTAGTAACTTTACCTGTTGAATATAATGCAAGCTCAAGGGCTATCCATCAGCTTACAGCAAATGGTTTAATATATAATGAAGAAGTGAAATCTTCAAAATCTGTTTTAAATGCTGCGGCATTAACTTATGTTGCTGCTGCTGCTGTTTCAATTGCTCAATTATTAAGATTACTTGTGCTGAGGGATAGTAGAGATTAAGATATGTATTAAAATATAAAGCATGGTCTAGGCTGAAGTTAAGGTTGAGAGTTAGGGTCATTTTTCCAGAAGGATGATCAGAATACTTAACTTCAGCCTTAACCTTGACCATACAGAATGATCCTATAGACATAACCTACAGGAGGAACATTATGAACAATGAAAATCCTAGAAGAATTGCTTTAAATATTTTAATTGACATAGAAGAAAATAAGGCGTTTTCTAATATTACAATAAATAAATACTTAAGAAAAAGTAATGTTACAGCTTTAGATAGACGTTTTATTAGTCAATTGGTTTATGGTGTATTGGAAAACAAAATATACCTAGATTATATAATAAAGAATCTTTCAAAAACTAAGATGAAAAAAATTAGAATTGAAATATTAAATATTTTAAGATTAGGACTCTATCAAATAATTTTTTTGCAAAAAGTTCCAGATTCAGCAGCTGTAAATGAATCTGTAAAGCTTGCAAAAAAAGTGAATTTTCGATTATCAGGTTTTGTAAATGGCATATTAAGGAGTTATTTAAGAGTTAAGGATAGAATATCTTTCCCTAATTATGACGAAAATCCTATATCATTTCTATCGGTAAAATATTCTCATCCAGAATGGCTGGTAAAGAAATGGTTAAATGATTATGGCCTAGAATTTACCGAAAAACTATTGGAGGCAAATAATAAATCGCCTAATTTAACAGTTAGAGCTAATACATTAAAAATAAGCAGAGAGGCTTTAATAAAAAAACTAAATGAAGAAGGCATTTCATGCAGAAAAGGTAATTTGGCAAGGGAAGCATTAATTGTTGAGTCAATGAATAATAGTTTAGATAAATTAGACTCCTTTAATAAAGGGCTTTTTCAGGTTCAAGATGAAAGTTCTATGCTGGTTAGCCATATATTAGACCCGTTAGAAGGAGAATTCATAATCGATGTATGCAGCGCTCCAGGTGGGAAATCAACTCATATAGCTCAATTAATGAATAATAAGGGAAGGATATTATCCAGGGATATTCATAGACACAAGCTGGATTTAGTTAAAGCTAATTCAAGGAGATTAGGTATAACTATTATTGAATCAGAGCAGTATAATGCTTTAAAATTAGATGATAATCTTATAGGTTTAGCTGATAAAGTTCTGGTAGATGCACCATGCTCTGGATTTGGCATAATAAGACGCAAGCCAGAAATAAAGTATTTGAAAGAACCAAAGGATATAATAGAGCTTTCAAAATTGCAAATAGAAATACTTAAGGTAAGTTCTAAATATGTAAAAAATGGTGGAATTCTTATTTATAGTACTTGCACTATACAAGATGAAGAAAACGAAAAAATTATTAGAAAGTTTTTAGAAGAAAATGGTGAATTCACTTTAATAGATATTAAGGATGATTTACCTCATAATATAAGACCAGAAGAAAAATATTTGCAGCTATACCCCCATATTTCAAATACCGATGGATTCTTTATCTGTAAGATGAAAAAAGTAGAATAATTTGTAGTTTTAAATTTTATAATTTTATGATAAACTTATTTATTGAGGAAATTGCATAACTCTAACTGGACTTTATAATACATATTATATAGTTTTAGAGAATTTTAAGCTATATGTAGTAGATGATTTTTAAAAAAGGCAATTATGCAATTTGCTTTATTAAGTATATTGTAAAGTATATGGATATTGCTTTATAATAGAAATTTTGTAATTAACCTTTTTCTTAGTGGTTAATCAAAGTGTTGAGGTGATCTAATGGAGTGGGCAGCAAAAACTCATATAGGAAAAATAAGAGATAAAAATGAAGATTCCTATTATGTAGAGGAAAAAAATAACCATATCTTCATTGTTGCTGATGGTATGGGGGGCCATAATGCAGGAGAAATTGCCAGTGAAATGGCGATCCAAAAAGTTAGTAAATTTATAGATAATAAGCTCCACGGTATATCTTTGATTAATGATGAAGATATTAGTAATCTAATAAGAAAAGCAATAGATAAAGGAAATAGTGAAATATATAGACAGGCATTGTCCTTTGAAAATTGGGATGGTATGGGGACAACAATTACAATGGCGTTATTCTTAAATGACAGAGTTTATCTAGGACATGTTGGAGACAGTAGAGCTTATTTATTAAGGAATGGTGAGCTCACCCAGCTTACAGAGGATCATACTTTGGTAGGTGAACTTGTGAAAAATGGTAGTATTACTGAAGTTGAAGCTAAAAACCATCCGAAAAGAAATGTAATAACTAAGGCCCTTGGAACACAAATAAGTCCTTTGCCCGATATAATTAGTTATGATCTTTATGATGGCGATATAATTATTCTTTGTACAGATGGCCTTACGAATGCTGTAGATAATCATTTAATTAAAAAAAGCTTTCTTAACAGCTTGAACCTTCAAGTAGCTTGTGATAATTTGGTTGATCAAGCTAATAAAAAGGGAGGGTTCGATAATATCACATTAATTGCTATCAGATATAGGCGTAGTTAATGAGGGAGTGATACTATGATTGGTAAATTACTTGGTAATAGATATGAAATACTTGAAAAGATTGGTGGCGGCGGTATGGCTTTAGTATATAAAGCTAAATGCCATCTTTTAAATAGATTTGTTGCAGTTAAAATACTTAGGCCGGAATTTATAAGTGATGAAGATTTTTTAAATAAATTTGAGAAGGAATCTCAGGCTGCTGCCAGTCTTTCTCATCCCAATATTGTAAACATATACGATGTAGGAACCGATAATGATACCCATTATATAGTTATGGAATATGTAAAGGGTAAAACATTAAAGAAACATATTAAAGAAAAGGGTTCCTTGACAAATGAGGAAGTTATTAATATATCTAAACAAATAGCTTTAGCACTACAACATGCCCATAATAATCATATTGTTCATAGAGATATTAAACCCCATAATATTCTTATTACAGATGACGGAAGAATAAAAGTCACAGATTTTGGGATAGCAAGAGCAATAACATCCTCAACAATAACTAATACTGGAAATGTTATTGGATCAGTACATTATTTTTCCCCTGAACAGGCAAGGGGAGGATTTGTTGATGAAAAGTCTGATATATACTCCCTTGGAATTACTATGTATGAAATGAAAACAGGAAGAGTTCCTTATTCTGGAAACACTCCTATAACTGTGGCTTTAAAGCATCTAAAAGAGGAAATAGTACCTCCATCAATGATTAGTGATGATATTAGTAAAGGCTTGGAGAATATTATTTTAAAAGCCACGCAAAAAGATAAAAATAAAAGATATGATAATGCTGTTGAATTATATGATGATTTGGAAAAAGCAAAAAAGAATCCTGAGCATAATATCGATTTTATTGATGATGATGAATCTCCTACTAGAGTAATTCCCTCAATAGGTGATTTGGATGATATTGATGATATGGACGATAATTCTAATGATGGAAAGAGAATTAATAAATTAACTTTAATAATTGGAGTGGTATCGGCACTTCTTATTTCTGTTGTATTTGTTTTTTCAATTTTCTATAGTGATATTATCGAAAGATTTGTTGTAAAGGAAGTTCAAATTCCCAATATTGAAAATGAATCCAAACAGATTGCTGAAGAAAGCCTGAGTAATTTAGGACTAGGTGTTATGGTTGAAAGTCAAGTTTTTAATAATGGTGTGCCAGAAGGTCATGTAATTAGTCAAACCCCTTCAGCAGGAGAAATTGTAAAGGAAGGACATACCGTTAGCTTGATCTTGAGTAAAGGTCCAAAGAAAGTTGCCATTCCTAAAATAGTCCATAAGGAAATAGATGAAGCGAGGGTTGAATTGGACAATGAAAACCTTGAGCTAAGGAATATAGATCGTGAGTATAGTGATTTACCAATAGGCGTTATTATAAAACAGTTTCCTGAAGCAGGTGAAATGGTTGATGAAGGAAGTGCTGTTGATATCTTAGTTAGTCAGGGCAGAGAAATTCAAACATTAATTATGCCAAATTTACAAAATAAAAATATAAAGGATGCTAAGGAAACAGCTGAAAAACTTGGATTTATAATACAAAAAGTTGATTATGAATTTAATGATGAAGTTGAAAAGGATTTCGTAATAAGTCAGACTATATCGCCGGGATCAGAAGTTAAAGAAAACTCTGTTTTTAGTTTGATTGTAAGTAAAGGACCTGAAAAAATAGAGCAGCCTCCTGAAGAAGAAGAATTACCTCTGTTAAAGAGGAACTGTAGAATACCTCTAAATCTTGAAGCGCAGCAGGAAGTAGTTAAGGTTGTTAAAACGATGAATGGTGTTTCTACTACTGTTCATGAAGGTATTCACAATAAAGATGAAGAGGAACTTAGACTGATAATATCTGGTAGAGGTATAGTTAAGCTAGATGTATACTATGGAGAAACTTTGAAACATTCACAGGATATTCTATTTGAATAAGGAGGAGTTGAATGGAAAAAGGTATTATTGTTAAGGGGATAGGGGGCTTTTACTATATTAAGCGAGGTCAAAATATTTATGAATGTAAGGCACGGGGAAAATTTAGAAATAAAAAAATAACTCCCTTGGTAGGTGATTATGTATTTTTTACATTTAATAATATTACAAATCAAGGGGTTATTGAGGACATTATTGATAGAAATGTAGAACTTATAAGGCCTCCAGTTGCAAATGTAGACCAAGCCATTATAGTTTTTGCATTAAAAAATCCTAGCCCTAATTTAAGACTTTTAGACAAGATATTAATTATGTCAGAATATAAGAATTTATCTCTTAAAATATGTATAAATAAAATTGACTTAGCTAAGGATGAAAGTCTAAATGAAATAATAGAAATTTATAGAAAAACTGGATATGAAATAATACCCTGCAGCACTAAAAAAGATATTGGAATTGATAGAATAAAGGAGATATTGAAAAATAAGATATCTGTTTTTGCAGGTCCATCGGGTGTGGGCAAATCAAGTATATTAAATAAAGTACAATCGGGACTTAAGCTTAAAACTGGAGAAATAAGCAGTAAGATTAAAAGGGGTAAGCATACAACAAGACATTGTGAATTAATGGAGCTTGATTTTGGAGGATGGGTAGTAGATTCTCCTGGATTCACCTCACTAAATATTGATTATATAGATTCTGAGGAGCTTTGCAATTTATTCCCAGAATTTAGACAGTACGTTGAAGAATGCAAATTTAACAATTGCCTTCATACAAATGAACCAATTTGTGGTGTGAAAGATGCTTTGGGAAAAGGATATATTAGTAAAGACCGTTACAATAACTATATAGAAATTTTAACTCAAATACAAAAAAAGAAAAATAGGAGGTATTAATAATGATAAAACTTTCTCCATCAATATTATCAGCAGATTTTTCTAATTTGTCAAAGGATATTAAAGCAGTAGAAAATGTTGGGGTTGAGCTTTTACATATAGATGTAATGGATGGACATTTTGTTCCTAATATAACTATAGGACCATTGGTTTTAGATAGTATAAAGGATAAAACCTCACTGCCATTAGACGTTCATCTTATGATAGAAAAGCCTGATAATTATATTTCAAAATTTGCTGAGGCTGGTGCGGACCTTTTGACGGTTCATGTTGAAGCGTGTACACATCTTCACAGAACAATACAAAATATCAAATCCCACGGTGTAAAAGTAGGAGTATCTCTTAACCCAGCCACTCCTTTAAATACAATTGAAGAAGTTCTACATGAACTGGATATGGTATTAATTATGTCTGTTAATCCAGGCTTTGGAGGTCAAAAATTTATTGAAAGCTCTCTAAAAAAAATTAGCAAACTAAAAAGAATGATAGATGAAAGTGGGAAAAATATTGATATAGAAGTTGATGGCGGAGTTAAAGTAGATAATGTGAGTAAAATTATTAAAGCTGGTGCAAATGTAATTGTAGCCGGTTCTGCTGTTTTTGGTGGCAATAGTATTAAAGACAATGTTTTAGCTTTTAAAGAAAAATTTAAAGAAATTTAGGAGAAAAAATATGAAATGCATTATAGTTTCTAATGGAGATATTTATGATTACAGTTTTTATAAAGATATACTAGATGACTCGGATTATATTATTTGTGCCGATGGGGGTGCAAAGCATTTAATAAAAATGGATATAGCACCAAATATAATTATAGGTGATTTTGATTCTATTACTCCTGAAGATAAAGCTTTATTCATGGAAAAGAATATTGAGTTTTATAAATTTCCAAGGAACAAGGATGCAACTGACACTGAATTAGCCCTTGATTTAGCAATTTCAAAAAAACCTTCAGAAATAATATTTATAGGTACAATTGGTAGTAGAATGGATCATACTATAGCTAATGTTACATTATTAAAAAAAGTTTTAGATAATGGTATAAAGGGCAGAATTATAAATGAGAATAATGAAATTTGTCTTTTAAATAATAAAAATAGTAAAATGATACTATCTGATGCAAAAGGATATTATATTTCTATAATACCTTTATCAGTAAAGGTTAAAGGGGTAACATTAAAGGGCCTTAAATATCCCTTAAAAGATGTAGAAATCCCTCTAGGCTCTACTTTAGGCATAAGTAATGAAATTGATAAGGACTTAGCAAGCATAGAATTTAAAGAAGGTTTGCTTTTAATTATAAAGGCAAAGGATTGATGAAGGCTAAAGCATCTCAAGATATTTTTGTAGCTTTAGCTGTAAATTTAAAGCTTTAATATTATTTTTTATCTAAAAAATAGGTGGTATTTTAAAACGCTTACAAATGTAGGTGTTTTTTTGTGTCATAAAAGAGTTAAGTAGAATAATATATTATTAATAAGCATGAGGAGTGATTTTTATGCTGCGAAAAAAGCTATTGATGCGAAAAATTCTTGGCGTAATCTTAGGATTAACAGGAGCAATAATAGTAATAGAGTTTGTCCCTTTAAAATTTTGGTATACAGTATTAGTTGGGTTAATAATTTCCTTTTTTATTATTCTTTTCTTATATCTACAATGAATATGAGGTGTTCTAATGGGTAAGTGCAGAAAGAGAATTTTTAAAATAAAATTAAAAAATGATAAGATATTAGGATTAATATTAGTAGCTATAGGTATTACTATTGTGGCTGTTATGGTTTTGCCCTATAGTGTTTGGATCGTTTTTTTTGGAATTGCACTTATTATAGCAGGGTATAAGCTGTTTTTATGTAGATAAAAAAGCCTACATTTCCAGTAGGCCTTAATAAGTAAGATTAACTATATAGCTCTTTCAACTTTGCCAGAGCGTAGACATCTAGTACATACAGTTATTCTTTTAGGTGAACCATCAACTAAAGCTCTTACTTTTTTAACATTAGGGGACCAAGTTCTTCTTGTACGACGGATTGAGTGACTAACCTTATTTCCTGAAATTTTACCTTTTCCACAAATTTCACAATGTTTTGCCATATATAACACCTCCTCGAGTGGTTAATTTTCCTAATAAAACAATATTTATTGTATCATATAACAATCTGTTAGGTCAATACTTTTTGCCTTAGTTAGGTTCTTTCAATATATAATTATAACAATATATAATTACATAAGTAAAGGCTTTAATATATATACATCAAATTATATGGATCAAAAACTTCAAAAATTTGATATTTGATATGGTGAAATTGCATATATATAAATTATTCCAAGCAATATTGTTTTCAAAATAGTTATATTTGTATATAATATCTATATGCAATGATTTTGCCAATGAAATTTCAAGTTTTTTTAACTTGCAATTGAATATGAAGGATGATTACTATAAAATAATATGTAGAGATTTAAGTAAAAGCTTTGATGTTGCTTATTTTACACATCCTCAAAAACTAAAGGAGGTCAATTATATGTCAGCAAAATTTGAAAATGAAATAGGTACAATTAATATAAATACCGAAGTTATTTCAACAATTGCAGGAGTGTCTGCAATGGAATGCTATGGACTTGTTGGTATGGCGTCAAAATCTGCTGCTGATGGTTTGGTAAAATTACTTAAAAAGGATAATATGCATAGGGGAGTAAAGGTTAAAGTAGATGAAAATTCAATAGTTATTGATTTATATGTTATAATTCAGTTTGGAACGAAAATTTCTGCCGTTGCTGATAATATAATAGATAAAGTAAAATATAATGTTGAGAATCAGACTGGAATGAATGTAAAAAAGGTAAACATAAATGTCGAGGGAATAAGAGTTCAAGAAGTATAAGGGAGGGGTCATCTTGAAGACAAAACATATAAATGGTGAAATGCTCAAGAAAATGTTTATACAAGGTAATTATTTACTGTACAATAATCGTGATGTGGTGGACTCACTTAACGTTTTCCCTGTTCCCGATGGTGATACAGGTACTAATATGGCTTTAACATTTGATTCTGCAATAAGCCAAATTTCTAATCTTGAAAATCCTTCTGCCTGTGAAGTTGCAAAATCTGCTGCAAAAGGATCCCTTATGGGTGCTAGAGGTAATTCAGGAGTTATTCTTTCACAAATTCTTAGAGGTTTTGAGAAGGGGTGTAAAAATAAAGAAATTCTTACCTCTGTTGACTTTGCAAATGCCCTTAAAGAAGCTTCTGATACTGCATATAAAGCTGTAATGAAACCAATTGAAGGAACAATACTTACAATAATCAGAGAAGCGAGTAAGAGGGCTTTAGAATTATCAAATGAGAATATTGAACTTGATAATTTTTTTTCAGCTATCATATCCCATTCAAATTCAGCACTTGAAAAAACACCACAGATGCTGGAGGCTTTGAGAGAGGCAGGAGTAGTAGATGCAGGAGGAAAGGGTTTAATATATATTTTCAGAGGTTTTTTCGAAGCTCTTACTGGAAAAGAAGTTTTGACACCTGAGGTTAAAGAAGTGCAGCATAGTCATAAAAAGGAGCTTAGTGATAGGGAGATTGAATTTGGATATTGTACTGAATTTATAATACAAGGTAATGGATTAAATGGAGAAAAATTTAAAAATAAGATTAAAGATTTTGGAGATAGCCTATTAGTTGTATCCGATGATGATTTAATAAAAGTTCATATACATACTAATAATCCTGGTAAAATAATAGAATATGGACTTAATATTGGGCAATTAATAGATATAAAAATTGATAATATGAGATATCAACATAAGAATAGGCATATTTTAGAAGAGGATATTGAAAAAGAAACTAAAGAATACGGGTTCATTACTGTTGTAATGGGGGAAGGTTTAAACAACATATTTAAGGATTTAAATATTGATAAAGTTATTCAGGGTGGTCAAACTATGAACCCAAGTACAGAGGATATTTTAAAGGCTATTGACGGTATTAATGCTAAGAATATATTCATATTACCAAATAATAAAAATATAATTTTAGCAGCTAATCAAGCAAAGGAACTCAGTGAAAAGAATGTAATTGTTATTCCTTCTAAAACTATTCCCCAGGGAATTACATCAATGCTGGAGTTTGATCCTACATTTACTCCCGAGGAAAATGAAAAGCGTATGACTGAAGGAATTGAAGATGTTAGAACCGTTCAAATCACCTACTCAATAAGGGACTCTAAGTTTAAAGATTTGAATATTAAGAAGGATGATATTTTAGGAATTTATGATGGTGAAATTGATACTGTTGGAAATGATGTTAAAGATGTGGCTATATCTGTATTAAGCAAAGTAATTGGTGATGAAGATGAAATACTTACTATATATTATGGAGAAGAAGTAAATGAAGAGCAGGCCAATGAAATTTCTTTATTGGTCCAAGAGAAATATCCAGATTTAGATGTAGAAGTATACTATGGGGGACAGCCTCTTTATTATTACATATTTTCAATTGAATAAGAGGTTTATTTGTAATGCAATAACAAATACTGTTTCAATCCAATATTCGAAATACAATCATAGAAATTTATTTTGGTTTTTCTCAAAATCTTATTTATTATCCATAGATAACCAACATTAGAATTTATTTTACTATATATAAAGCAAGGATAAAACAGGCTAAATCTTTGGTTAGAATGTATATGATAATCATTGATTAGCCTTTAAATTTTCAAAAAAGTTTTTGAAAAATGGTACAGGTTTTAGAGCTTACTACTTAGAACTTAGAATATAAATGCGTCATAGAACGCATTTATTCATACGGGGTGGTAATATGCTGATTTTGAATGATTCTATTTCAAAGATTAAGGGCATAGGTCCTAAAAAGCTTGCCTTATTATCCAAATTAAATATTTTTTCTATTAAGGATTTATTATTTTATTATCCAAATACATATCAAAATAGAAGGAATATGCAAAAATTAGATCAGGTAAAGCATATGGAAAAAGCAACAATAATTGCTAGGGTTTGTGGTAAACCAAAAATAATAAGAACCAGAAAGAGAATGAAAATATTAAAAATACCTATTGAGGATGGAACTAAAAGAGGATATGTAACATTTTTTAATTCAGTATTTTTAAAAAATGTTTTTAGAGAAAATGAAAGCTATTATTTTTATGGAAATGTAAATAATATTGGTGGATATATAGAAATAACTCATCCGGAATACTGCAGTGTTAAATCAGACAGCCTGGAAAACTTCTGTCGAATACAACCCATATATGGATTAACAAAGGGATTAACTCAAAAAGAAATGAGCAATTATATTGACTATATATTGTTCAAAAGCCCTGTGAAAACATATGAATATTTACCATCTAAGGTAATAAATAATAACAAAATGTGTGATATTGAATATGCAATAAAGAATATACACTTTCCATCATCTCCAAGGGCACTTAAAGTGGCAAAATATAGATTAGTATTTGAGGAACTTTTTTTTCTACAAATAGGATTAATTATGATAAAGAAAAAGTATTTTAATAGTAATAATGGTATAAAGTTCAAGGTTACATCGAAATTTGAGAACCTAGTTGAAAGCTTACCATTTGATCTGACAAAGGCTCAACGAGGTACCCTCAATGATATTATAGAGGATATGACAACGGCTAAGGAAATGAATAGGTTAATACAGGGAGATGTTGGTTCAGGTAAGACAATTATTGCTCTTTTAGCAATGTATTTGGCATATTTAAACGGTTATCAGAGTACATTAATGGCTCCGACGGAAATATTGGCTGAACAACATTTTAAGAGCTTTGAAAAATTACTCGGGCCCCTTGGAGTTAGAATTGGTGTACTATCTAGAAGTGTTAAGAATAAAGAGGATATTATAAGCAATATAAAGGATGGGAAAATAGATATGATTATTGGTACCCATGCTTTAATACAGGATAAAATAGAGTTTAAAAATTTGGGTTTAGTTGTTACAGATGAGCAGCATAGGTTTGGGGTAAGACAAAGAAGCTTTCTTAAGAAAAAAGGTTTAACAACAGATGTTTTAGTTATGTCGGCCACTCCAATTCCAAGGACACTTTCATTAATATTGTATGGAGATCTTGACATATCTATTATAGATGAGCTTCCACCTGGAAGAAAGCATATAAAAACTTATCATGTAACAAAAGATAAAACTACAAAGCTTTATGAATTTATAAAAGGAGAATTTAGAAAAGGCAGACAAGGTTATATTGTTTGTCCATTAGTTGAGGAATCAGAAAAAATAGATGCAAAGTCTGCTGTAGAGCTTTATGATGAGCTTAAAAATACTGTGTTTAAGTCATGGAATCTGGAACTAATTCATGGAAAAATGAAAGCCGACGAAAAAGAAACTATAATGAAAAGATTTCAGGCGGGTGAAATTGATTTATTAATCTCTACTTCAGTAATAGAAGTTGGCATAAATGTTCCCAATTCAACAATAATGGTAATAATGAATGCAGAAAGGTTTGGATTAGCCCAGCTCCATCAGCTTAGAGGTAGAGTAGGCAGAGGAGAATTTCAATCCTATTGTTTTCTTATTAGTGAAGCTAAGAACAAAGTTGCCTTAGAAAGAATGAAAACAATGGAAAGCACGAATAATGGATTTATAATTGCTGAAAAAGATTTGGAATTAAGGGGACCAGGTGATTTTTTTGGAACTAAGCAACACGGATTACCTGAACTTAAAATTGCAGATTTATTTAAGCATAGAGATATACTTAAAAAAGCCCAAAAAGATGCCTTTGACATCTTAAAAAACTATAAAATTTTAAGTGACGAAGAAAAAAAATTATTAAAAAATAAAGTGGGCCAATTATTTGGAGATTTGTTTAGAGAATTTTCAATATAAAGCCCACATATAATGCCTTCTGTAGATTAGTCGATGTTTACATTTCATGAAAAAATTACTAGCATATACTTTTGAATTAATGGAGAAATTAATATTACAGGAGGTGATATTATGGCTAACACAAATAAGAAAGTTGTTCCAGAAGCTAAACAAGCTCTTAATCAAATGAAATATGAAATTGCTAGTGAACTTGGATTATCTAACTACCAAACAACTGACAAAGGAAATTTAACAGCTAGACAAAATGGTTATGTTGGTGGATATATGACTAAGAGACTAGTAGAAATGGCTGAAAGACAAATGTCAGGTAAATAAATAATAAAAATAAAAAGAAGAGATGGTAGTTTTTTTACCATCTCTTCTTTTTATTTTTATAAGCCTTTTTTCTATTCAAAGATATGTAAGAAAAACAAATTTATTACATGAAGAAAAAGGGAATATAAAAACTTCCTATATAGGAGCTAGCGCGACGAGTTAAATTGGAATATAGGACTTTAAACTCATAGGGGAAAGGGAAGAAAAGATTGTTCATATTTTGCATTTGTGCTAAAATATAATCTTGAAAGGAGCGTATAAATTGAGGATAATAAGCGGGGAGGCAAAAGGTGTAAAACTAAAGGCTCCAAAGGGTATAAAGACGAGACCCACTAGTGATAAGGTAAAGGAATCAGTTTTTAATATAATAGCACCCTATGTAGAAAATTCAAATATCTTGGATTTGTTTTCTGGCACCGGTAATTTAGGAATAGAAGCTGTAAGTCGAGGTGCAGCGCATGCATACTTAGTTGAAAAAAATAGAAAACAATATAATATTATTAAAGAAAATATTTTAAAAACAAAATTAAATGATAAAATAGAAGTGATAATAGAAGATGTATATATTGCTTTAGAGAAATTTGGTAAATCGAACCATAAATTTGATATAATTTTTATGGATCCACCATATTTAAAAAATTATATTATTCCTTGTTTAGGAAAAATAGCAGAGATAAATTTACTAGATGCAGATGGAATAATAATTGTAGAGCATGATATAAAGGATATAATTCCTGAAGTAATAAATAATTTAGTGAGATTTAAAGAAAAAAAATATGGCAGTACCATGATCTCTTTTTATCGCAAGGAGGAATAAAATGAGAAATGTAATTTATCCAGGAAGCTTTGATCCTATAACCAATGGTCATTTAGATATTATAAAAAGAACAGCAAAAATATTTGACAAAGTAATTGTTGCAGTTGTAGATAACCCCAGTAAAAATCCTATGTTTACCCTTAAGGAAAGGGTTGAGCTAATTAAAGGTGCCACTAAGGATATTAAGAATATTGAAATAGATTGTTTTTCAGGATTACTAATAGATTATGTAAAAGGGAAAAATATAAGTGTAATGGTAAAGGGATTAAGGGCTGTTTCAGATTTTGAGTATGAGTTTCAGATGGCATTAATGAATAAAAAGCTTGATGAAAATATTGAGACACTGTTTATGACAACTAACAGCAAATATTCTTATTTAAGCTCTAGCTTAGTTAAAGAGGTATTTAGACTTGGAGGTTGTGTTAATGAGCTTGTACCTGATATTGTAATAGAAGAAATGAAGAAAAAAATATAAAAGGGGGATTTGTCGTGAATGTGTTAGGTCTTATTGATACACTTGAAGATTTGATTGAAAGCGGTTCATCCATACCATTTTCTGGTAAAGTTCTGTTGGATAAGGATGAAATTACCGAATTAATAAAAGAAATACGTATTCAGCTTCCCGATGAAGTTAAACAAGCCCAGTGGATTAAAGAAGAGAGAAATAAAATATTAGTTGAAGCCCAAAAAGAAGCAGACCGAATAGTGCAAAATGCTAAAGATAGAGTAGAGGAGCTAGCAGAAAAAGATCAAATAGTAAAACTGGCACAAGCAAAAGCAGAAAAGATTATCATAGCATCTCAGGAAAAGGCAAATGAAATCAAATATGGGTCAATTCAATATGCAGATGAAATTTTAGAAAAATTAGAAAAAAATGCATCAGAGATAATTGGAACAATAAAAGGAAATAGGGAAGAATTAAAAAATATGAATATTTAGCTTTGAAAATTATTTTCTCTTTGATAAACCTAATAAAATACTAATTATAAGTAAGACAATAAAAATTACTATAAACATAGAGCTTGCAAAAATTAAATTATCTGCCCATGTATATTTAACGGATCTGTTTATTATGTGAAAAAAAGCTTCTTTGTCAAGGGGAGTATAATTGAAGTTAGTTAGTTTTAAGATAAATAGTACATATATACCAGAAATAATAGAATGCAATAATTTAGATATCATATATGAATTCATGTTTATATCTGTTCCATTAAGCAAACTGGCTGATTGAGCGTGAATAGATAATCCGCTCCAAGAGATTATCATTGTAGCTAAGGTGATTTGTGTAGTTGGTTGTATTAATAAGGCTTCTGAAGCTATCTTACAGCCCATTGTAATTTCAATGATTCCAGTAAGCATAGCTTCTATTATGCCCTTTGGGATACTAATAGTATTATATGTAACAAATTTAATGGCTGACATTATATAATTGAAAAAACCAATTAAATATAATTCTTCTGTTATAACTGAAAATGTGACAATCATGCCGCCAACTAAGACCAGTGTTGATATAGCTTCTTTAACAGAATCACCAAGTAGTTTTCCAATTGTTCTTCCGTCATTTTGTTTTTCTTTTAACATTTCCTCTATTGCTTTTTTAAAAATATTTTTCCCATCGCATTTGTTGAAATTTTTAGGTGTAGAATCAATATAAATAAATTTAAATATAATACCAACGGTTATAGCACTTAAATAGTGAGCTAATATAATGTAGGGTCCAATACTTGCATTATTGAACATTCCAATAGCAACAGAGCCTATCATAAATAATGGACCGGATGTACTGCAAAATGATATAATTCTTTGGGCTTCAGATTTACTTATGGTTTTATTTTTTCTCAAATTTGCAGTTAATTTTACTCCCATTGGATATCCCGATGTTATACTCATGGCAAATACAAAGGAAGCTTCTCCAGGAACATTAAATATAGGTCTAATTAAAGGCTCTATGAGTACTCCTATAAATTTAACAACTCCTAGTCCAACTAAAACTTCTGCTCCAATAAAAAAAGGTAGTAAAGAAGGCAATACTACGTTAGCCCATAGAATAATGCCATTATGTGCAGCATCTATTATTTCCTTGGGATATAGAACTATAAAAAAAACCATAAAAACAACAATTATAATAAAAACAATAGACTTAAGTTTATTAAAAATGTCTTTATGTTTAAACCTCAAAAGAACAAGAGATAGAATTATTAATAGTATTACAATGAAGTTAGTCAACTTTGCTGCCTCCCTAAATCATATATACTTGAGAAACTTGCATAATTAACATTATTAATTTTAAAATACAATATGAAGATAACTCACCTGACTTTCTCTATTACATTTTGTATTTTTAATTTTTCACATGTATTATGCAATTTCCTCACTTCTATATATATTTAGAGAGGCATTATTTTATTACTTTAAAAGGGCTTTATCTTTTTTACTAAGGTCCTTTTAGCAATATTCAAAATTTTGAACTTAGAACTGCAAAAGCCTTATCTATATACTTTTGTCTATATAAGGTTTTTTTATATAATCATAGCCACCTTTAGATAGTTTCTTTTCTTTATATAGAAGAGAATAAATGTCCGTTGCAATTAGGTCTATTTCCATCATCCTTTTAGAATGTTCATTTGGAGGATTATATCTTTTTAGATTAGTTATAATTGGTAGGGAGCTTGATTCCTTTATCGATTTTAACAACTGAGCTCCTTTGCTATTAAATCCAAGCACCCTAATATATTGAGGATTTAGATCTTTTGCCAATGTATTTACATCTTCCTTAGATATACCTAATATTGCTTTAATAAGGATTCTTTTAAGTCTTGTCATGGTATATCTTTTTGTTTTCAAATATTGTAATAAATCATCATAGCTTGTACAGATCATAGATGCTTTTTTCAATCTGTTTTCCAACCCTTCAACAACATCATGAATAGTTTTTAAGTCTTTTGTAGAAGAAAAGCGAAGCTTATACAGAAATATTTTCTCTAAATCTTTAACAAAAATAGGTCCTTTGCCTTCTTGGATGGAAGTACTAATAAATTCATAACTGCTCCTTGGGACAAGATTTTTTAATTTTTCAATATCTTTATAGTTTTCCTCTAATAATTTTCTAATTGCAGTTGCACTACAAATATCATATTTGATTTCGGTAGAATTATAATCAGCCTTTATTCTTTTTAATGTAAAGGGTTTGATTTTGCTTTTAATGATTTTTAAAGCTTTTAAATATTCTATCCCTAAGATAAAATTCGGTGAGTTTAATGAGTTTATGTCTTTTAAGGTATTGCCTAAATACTCTTTTATTGCATTTTCCCTTGCAACTGGAAAGGGATGTCCTATATTTAGCTGATTTTTTAAAATGACTTTGAACTTAGTGGGTTCCTTAACTAATAAATTAGATATTAAGTCAATATTTTTTAAATTATCATTTTCGCTGCCGAAACAAATATAATCAACAATATTTAATGAGTCTAGGAGATTAATACTGCCTGAAGCAAAAAATTCAGCACTATTGCAGGAAAATATCGTTGGTAGCTCTATAACTAGGTCAACTCCTTCCTTGATTGCAATACTACTGCGATCCCATTTATCGAATAGTGCTGGTTCCCCCCGTTGAACAAAATTTCCGCTCATAACAGCTATTGTATGACTTGCCTTTGTAATTTCCTTTGATTTTTCAAGATGGTATTTGTGGCCATTATGAAATGGGTTATATTCCGTAATCAATCCTAGAACCTTCATATTTCCTCCTTGTTTAGCAAAATAATGTCAATCTTTATTTATATATTTTAAAAAAGTTAAAGCTTTTATAAGGTAGATTTTTTTGAAACACATGACGGAAATTATATTCATTTATAATTTATTAAGATTATAATTTCCTATGTGTTATAAAAATCACTCAAATGAAATATTAAAACTCCATAAGTTATATTTAAAAGCAAAAAAATTCATTTACTAGCACAACAGGTTAAATTAACTGTTTTTATGGAATACCTATAAAAATAATTTTGTAGATATGAACTAAATAAATCAATAATAATATTATATCATTTAAAATAATATTATTTATTTTTTATTATAGTAATAAAAAATAAACAATTTTTCTATATACTATAGATAACCAACTCTAAAGTATTATAAATTCTAATGTTGGTTATCCGTATATAGAGATTCCAGTGAAAACTTTAGAAACGAGACTAGCCGCAATGGTTTTATTCCCTGGAGTTTTTTGAGATTTACAAATCAATATTTTAATTTCTTTCACTATATTATTTTTAAAAATCACATTATTTATTATTAAAAAAGCTATAAAAACCAAAAAAATAACAATTTAAGCTTGAAAAATTTTATGATTATTTTATAATTATTATGATGTGGAATTTTTATAATTAACTTTAGAAAGAATATATAGAGAGAATTTACATAGAAAACTTAATGGAATCTATATACTTAATATTTGTAACAAATTAATTATGAAAACACATTGATGTTTAAAAGGTGTATTTAAATGCATATTTATTTACCAATTTATACAAATATTTTATATTTTTGAATATGAGGAGGAATATTATGAAAGTATTAGTTATCAATTGTGGTAGTTCATCATTAAAGTACCAGCTGATTGATATGGAAAATGAAAATGTTTTAGCAATTGGTTTAGCAGAGAGAATAGGAATTGAGGGAGCTAGAGTAAAGCATGAGGTTCCAAATATGGACAAGGTTGTTATTGAAAAGCCAATGGAAGACCATAAAGATGCTCTTAAAATTGTATTGGATGCCCTTGTTGATGAAAAACACGGAGCCATTAAAGATTTAAAGGAAATAAATGCCGTAGGTCATAGAGTAGTACATGCAGGAGAAAAATATAGTGAATCTGTAGTTATCAATGATGATGTAATAAAAGCTCTTGAAGAATGTATCGAATTGGCACCACTTCATAACCCACCAAATTTAATAGGTATTAAAGCTTGTCAGGAATTAATGCCAGGAGTGCAAATGGTTGCTGTTTTTGATACAGCATTCCATCAGACTATGCCTAGCTCATCATATATCTATCCATTGCCTTATGAACTATATGAAAAATATGGTATAAGAAAATATGGATTCCATGGTACTAGTCATAGATATGTTTCAGCTAGAGCTGCAGAGTTTCTTGGTAAAGATATAAATGAAATGAAAATAGTTACTTGTCACTTAGGAAATGGTGCTAGTTTAGCTGCAGTGAAAAATGGAAAATGTATTGATACAAGCATGGGCTTTACACCACTTGAAGGTTTGGCTATGGGTACGAGATGTGGAGATATAGACCCAGCTATAGTAACATTTATTATGGAAAAAGAAAATTTGGATATTAATGGAATTAATAATATCATGAATAAAAAATCAGGTGTTCTTGGGATTTCAGGTGTTAGCAGTGACTTTAGAGATATAGAAGAAGCTGCAGAAAAGGGAAATGAAAGAGCTAAACTTGCTTTAGATAAATTCAATATGAGAGTTAAAAAATATATAGCTGCTTATGCAGCAGTTATGGGAGGCGTAGATACGGTAGTATTTACTGCTGGACTTGGTGAAAATTCATCTTCAAATAGAAAAGAGATTTGCTCTGGCTTAGAATTTATGGGCATAAAAATTGATGATGAAAAGAATAATGTAAGGGGAAAAGATGCAGTAGTAAGTACAGATGATTCAAAGGTAAAAGTTTTAGTAGTTCCTACAAACGAAGAATTAATGATTGCTAAGGATACAGTGGAACTTTTAAAATAATTTGTTTTTATCAAGTACTTTTACTTGACAAATATTCGATAGGTTTGTATAATAAATCTGTCTGTGCTATGGGGTGTTCCTATGAATATCAATATTTCTAAACTTATTACTGAAAAAATTGAATATGTTGATATAAATTTTGATTTCATTTTAGATGATTCAGAATTTCTTAAGGACTATAATATAGTCAAATCAAGCCCTATCAGAGTTTTAGGAAAAATATATAAAGAAAGTGATAGTATATTTATAGATGCTAGTTTTTCTGGAAAAGCTGTGTTTCAGTGCAGTAGATGTCTCAAGGAATTTAAATCTAATATTTCTGATAATATTGAATTTTATATTCCAATATCTGAAAATAAAGTTGAAGACGATTCCTATATTAATGGACATCTTCTAAATCTAAAAATGGTTATTGAAGAAGCTTTGGCTTTTTCTTTGCCCATGAAGGTTCTTTGTAGTGAAGAGTGTAAAGGTTTATGTCCAAACTGTGGACAGAATCTTAACATAGATGAATGTAACTGCGATATAGATGATATTGACCCTAGACTGGAAAAACTAAAGCATTTTTTCAATGAAGACGAGGAGGTGTAGTTATGGCAGTACCAAAGCGAAAAACGTCTAAAGCAAGAAGAGATAAGAGAAGAGCTTCTAATATAAAAATGACAGCTCCTAACCTTGTTGAGTGCCCTCAATGTCATGAATCAAAAATGCCCCATAGAGTATGTGATTCATGCGGTTATTATGGAGACAAAGAAGTAATTAAAGTTGACTAATATGGAGATTTAAGTAAAACTATTAATTTGTACATATCAAAAGCTTTTAGAAGTATTGGCTATTTTGATATGTATAAATTAAGTTTTGCTATATAAACTCTACAGCAAAAAATAATAAGTATTTAAATTTTAGATGAAAATAGTAATGGTATATTATACCATTACTATTTTTTGTTAAAAAAAACTTGCATCAGAGGAAAAAATCATTTATACTAATTATTAGCATCAGGTACTAAGACTTGTTAAAAATAGATTAATTAATATTAATAAAGAGGTGGGATTTGTGTCTTCAAAAAAGCTTAAAAGAAAAGATAGGCTGGAGAGATTGAAAAAAGAGATCCAGGAAAATCCCTTTATTACAGATGAAGAGTTGAGCGAGCTCTTTAATGTTAGTATTCAAACTATAAGATTAGATAGATTGTATCTTAATATTCCAGAGTTAAGGGAAAGAATTAGAAATGTTGCTAAAATTAATTACAAGAAAGTTAGAACTATAGGTGAAGCAGAGATAATAGGAGAACTTATTGATATTGAATTAAATAAAAAAGGGATTTCTATTTTGGAAACTGATTCCAGTATGGTTTTCAAAAAAACCAAAATTGTTAGAGGTCACTACATATTTGCTATGGCTGAATCTTTGGCAATGGCAGTTATAGATGCTGATGTGGCATTGACAGGTGTTGCCAATATAAAATATAGAGTTCCAGTTTTATCGGGACAAAAGCTTATAGCTAAAGCGGAAGTCACAAGAGTTAGAGGAAATAACTATTTTGTTCATGTGAAGATAACGGTTAAGGATGAGCAAGTCTTTAGAGGAAAATTTATTTTAGTGTCTATATAGACATTTTTAGGGGGAGAATAAAATGAAGATTGCAATAGATGCAATGGGTGGAGATAAAGCCCCAGGAGCTATAGTTGAAGGATGTATAAGCTCTTTAAAAGAAATAGATTCAAATATTGTTTTGGTAGGAAAGGAACAAATAATAAAGAGTGAATTGGAGAAAAGGACAAAGGATTATAGAAGAATAGATATTGTAAATGCCGACGAGATAATCAGTAACGAAGACAAACCAGTTCAAGCTATTCGGCGAAAAAGAAACTCCTCTATGGCAGTAGGCTTTAAATTACTTAAAAAAAATGAAGCAGAAGTATTTGTATCAGCAGGGAATACAGGCGCCTTGCTGGCAGGTGCTTCATTGAGACTCGGAAGAATAAAGGGAATAGATAGACCAGCAATTGCTTCAATTTATCCTACCAAAAAAGGTTCTTCAATTTTAATCGATGCAGGGGCAAATGCTGAATGTAAACCAAGAAATCTTTATGAATTTGGTGTTATGGGATCAGCCTATTTGGAAAATGTATTAAATATAAGAAATCCAAAGGTTGGAATAGTTAATATTGGAACAGAAGAGGGTAAAGGTAATAAGCTGATAAATAAATCCTATGATATTATGAAAAGCTCAAATCTTAATTTTTATGGCAATGTTGAAGCTAGAGATATACCCTATGGTATTGTAGATGTGATAGTATGTGATGGATTTGTTGGAAATGTAATACTCAAGCTTACAGAGGGTGTTGCCATGAGTCTAATGTCTATGCTTAAGGAGGTTTTAACAAAGGATATTTTTAGTAAACTTAGTGCAATAGCATTAAAGGGTGGACTAAAGGATTTTAAATCAAGGCTTGACTATACAGAATATGGTGGAGCGCCGCTTTTGGGAGTTAAAAAACCGGTAATCAAAGCCCATGGAAGTTCAAATGGCAAAGCAATAAAGAATGCAATTAAATATGGAGAGCTTTTCAGCCAAAGAGGTGTAATTGAAAGGATAGAAGAAGAAATTAATCGTATGGGAGCTGATGAATTTGAATAAAACCTTAAGAAGTGTTGGTATATTAGGCACTGGAAGTAGTTTGCCAGAAAAAATTATTACCAATTATGACTTAGAAAAGATAGTTGATACATCACATGAATGGATTGTAACAAGAACAGGGATACACAGTAGGCGAATAGCCGATGATAATACTGCAACTTCGGATTTAGCAACTGAGGCAGCATTGAAAGCTTTGAAGGCTGCAAATGTGAAAGCTCAGGAAATTGATTTAATTATTGTTGCAACTGTTACAGAGGATATGGCTTTTCCTGCAACTGCTTGCATTGTTCAAGATAATATTGGAGCAGTAGGTGCTGCAGCCTTTGACCTCAGTGCTGGCTGTTCAGGATTCCTATATGAATTAGCTGTTGCTAAACAGTTTATAGCCGCAGGGGTATATAATAAAGTTCTTATTATTGGAGCAGAAACCCTTTCAAAAGTCATGAATTGGAATGATAGAAACACCTGTGTTTTATTTGGAGATGGAGCAGGTGCTGCAGTATTAGGTCCTACAGAAGAAGGCAGTGGAATTTTATCTACCCATTTAGGAGCTAATGGAGAAGGGGGCAAATTTTTAACACTTCCAGCAGGTGGTTCAAGAATGCCTGCTTCAGTAGAAACAGTTGAGCAAAATCTTCACTATATAAAAATGGATGGAAGTGAGGTTTTCAAATTTGCAGTTAGAGCAATGGGAAATGCAGCTAAAAAGGCTTTAGAGCTGTGTGATTTAGGCGTTGAGGATATTGACTATTTAGTACCCCATCAAGCAAATACCAGGATTATAGCTGCAGCTGCAAAGCGTTTAAAGCTGCCAATCGAAAAAGTTTATGTTAATCTTGATAAGTATGGAAACATGTCAGCAGCTTCTATACCAGTGGCATTAGATGAAGCTGTAAGAAATGGAAAAATAAAAAAAGGTGATAATCTTGTTTTAGTTGGATTTGGAGCAGGCCTTACCTGGGGTTCTTGTGTAATCAAATGGTAATTTAGGAGGAAATGAAATGAAAAATATAGCTTTTGTTTTTCCAGGACAAGGAGCACAGTATGTTGGAATGGGAAAAGAGTTTGTAGAAAATTTTAATATAGCAAATGATATTTTTGAAAGGGCTTCTGATTCTCTAGGATACGATATGAAAGAACTTTGCTTTGAAGGACCAGAAGATGAGCTTAAGAAAACTGAAAATACCCAGCCTGCAATTTTGACTGTAAGTATAGCGGCATATGAAGTGTTAATAAAACATGGATATAAACCAAAGGCATTAGCAGGCTTAAGTTTGGGTGAATTTTCAGCTCTTGTGGCATCAAATGTAATGTCCTTTGAAGAAGCAGTGAAGGTTGTAAGAAAAAGAGGCAGATACATGCAGCAGGAGGTTCCCCTTGGTGTAGGGACAATGGCGGCATTTATTGGACTTGATAGAGAAAAGGTTATAGAGGCCTGCAATAAAGCCTCACAGTTTGGTGTTGTGGAGCCAGCTAATTTCAATTCTCCAATTCAAACAGTAATTTCAGGAGAAATAAAGGCTGTAGAAAAAGCTGTTCAGATAGGAAAAGAACTTGGGGCAAAAAAAGCTAAAGTGTTAAATGTTTCAGCCCCCTTTCATTCAAGTATGCTAAAGGGTGCTGGAGAAAAGCTATCAAAAGAGCTGGATAAAATAGAGTTTAAAGAATTCACATATCCGATAGTTGCCAACGTTACAGCAGAGTATTACAATTCTGTTTCACAGGTAAGTAAGCTTTTGGTCAAGCAAGTGAGTAATTCTGTTCTATGGGAAGATTCTGTAAAGAGAATGATAAAAGATGGAATAGATACTTTTGTAGAAGTGGGTCCAGGAAAAGCATTATCCGGTTTCATTAAAAGGATTTCACGTAATGTGCAAATATTGAATGTTGAAGATATGGAATCCCTTGAAAAAACTTTAAAGGCTCTAGAATAAAGAAAATCAAATAAAAACTACATATGGAGGTAGTGTTATGTGTTTGTCAGGTAAAACAGCAATAGTAACTGGTGGCTCAAGGGGCATTGGCAAGGCTGTGGCATTAAAATTAGCAGAAAAAGGTGCCAATATAGTAGTTAATTATACTAGCAATTCAACTAAGGCAGAGGAAGTAGTAAATGAGATTAAGAAAATGGGAAGAGAGGCTTTGGCTATTAAAGCAGATGTTTCAAATTCCGATGATGTGAAGAATTTAATAAAAGAAACGGAAAAACAATTCTCAAATATAGATATACTAATAAATAATGCAGGAATTACAAAAGATACTTTACTCATAAGAATGAAAGAAGACGATTGGGATAAGGTAATGAGTGTCAATTTAAAGGGAACCTTTTTATGTACAAAATTGGTTGGTAAAAAAATGATGAAGCAAAGAAGAGGAAAAATAGTTAATATAGCATCTATTGTAGGAATTATTGGAAATGCTGGCCAAGCTAATTATTCTGCCTCAAAGGCTGGGATTATAGGATTTACAAAATCCACTGCTAAAGAATTAGCATCTAGAGGCATTAATGTTAATGCCGTTGCCCCAGGATTCATTGAAACAGAAATGACTAAAAAACTTTCAGAAGAAGTAGTAGAAAATTATGCCAAAAATATACCCTTAGGCAAAATGGGTACACCAGAGGATGTGGCAAATGTAGTATTTTTCTTATGCTCTCAGGAAGCTAGTTATGTAACTGGGCAGGTTATAAATATAGATGGTGGTATGGTTATGTAATAAACTATAACTCATAAGTTATCAACTATCAACTCAATAGACTAGTCTAAAAAGCAGTCTATATATTCTAAATTTATAATTTAGGAAATTGCATAATTAGAATAATATACAGATATACAATTGTCTCAAATTGAAATTATGCAATTATCTCAAGTTTCATTTTATATAAAAAAATTACTGAGAAAGGTTAGGTGTTTAATATGGTATTTGATAAAGTGGTAGAAATTATTGTTGAGCAATTAGATATAGATAATGTAGAGGAGATTACTCCTAAAACTTCTTTAATGGGAGACTTAGAAGCTGATTCTCTTGATGCTGTAGAAGTAATCATGGCCCTTGAGGATGAATTTGAGATTGAAATCCCTGATGAAGATGCTGAAAATTTTAAAAACATAGGTGATATAGCAAAATACATTGAAGAAAAATCAAAATAGTAGATAGGTATAGGAGGAATTTAATTGAGTAAAAGAAGAGTAGTCATAACAGGAATAGGTGTAATTTCTCCAATTGGTATTGGCAAAGAAAACTATTGGAATGCATTAAAAAAAGGTGTTAGTGGTGTAGATAAGATTACAAAGTTTGATGTATCGGACTATACTACTCAAATTGCTGGTGAGGTTAAAGATTTTGATCCCCATGATTATTTTGAGAAGAAAGAAGCCAGGAGAATGGATAGATTCACTCAATTTGCAGTGGCGGCTTCTAAAATGGCTTTAGAAGATTCAAAATTAAATTTAGATAAAGTTAATAGAGAAAGAGTTGGAGTATCATTAGGTTCTGGTGTTGGTGGCATTGAGACTTTAGAAAAGGAATATGATAAGCTAAACAAAAAAGGTCCCAAAAGGGTTAGTCCATTTTTTATACCAATGATGATTTCCAACATTGGTGCAGGTCATATTTCTATGGCCTTAGGGGCTAAGGGACCAAGTATCACTTCAGTATCTGCCTGTGCCTCATCTAATAATGCTATTGGAGAAGCCTTTAAAATCATTGAAAGAGGCGACGCTGATATGATGTTTTCAGGTGGAGCTGAAGCATCTATAACTCCTTTGTCAGTAGCTGGTTTTTGTACGATGAAGGCTATGTCCACAAGAAATGATGATCCTAAAACTGCATCTCGCCCCTTTGACAAAGACAGAGATGGGTTTGTAATGGGGGAAGGCTCAGGAATAATTATTTTAGAAGAACTAGAACATGCTAAAAAAAGAGGTGCAACAATATATGGGGAAATAGTAGGCTATGGTATGTCATCTGATGCTTATCATATAACAGCACCAGCTCCTGAAGGAGAAGGTGCCGCTAGGGCAATGAAGAATGCTATTGATGATGCTGGAATAAAGCCTGAGGATGTAAATTATATAAATGCCCATGGTACTTCAACTCCCTACAATGATAAATTTGAATCCATGGCGATAAAAACTGTATTTGGTCAGCACGCATATAATCTATCAATTAATTCTACAAAATCAATGACAGGACATCTTCTTGGTGCAGCTAGTTCAATAGAAGCAATAGCATCTCTATTGGCTGTAAAGGAAGACTATATTCATCCTACAATAAATATACTGAATCCCGATCCCGAACTTGATTTGGATTATGTGCCCAATGAAGGAAAGAAAAGAGAAGTTAATTATGCCCTTTCCAATTCATTGGGTTTTGGAGGACATAATGTTGCAATAGTTTTAAAGAAATATAAAGAATAGAATTAATGAATTGAGCAAATTGCATAATTGCCTTCTCAAAAAACTAACTACCACATATTGTTTTAAAATCTTCGAAGCTATACCATCAAAATATATTTTATTGTAAATAATTAAATTAGGGATAATATTCGCATATGCAATTTTGCCAAATTAGAGTTATGCAATTTCTTTAATTAATAAAGCGTCTAATGATATGATACTTCATAACGACGCTTTATTAATTTTATATTCTAAATTTAACGTTGTAAGTTGCATTTTTATGCTATTTCCTTAGTCGTTTTCTTTTCTTTTTATTATTTTCTCATCTTACTATCTATATGGATAAAGAAAATTGATTGATAGTAGTCTATATAGGATCTCATTATTAAATAATACTTTTAATTTGTACTAAATAAGTATAAAATAGTAATGTGGAATTTCAAAATATTATACTGGAGAAGGTTTTTCGAATATTTTTTATTAAAGAATTAAACTTAAAGGATTGAAGAAACTTTTCTGCTCTTTTATAAAATGCATTCGAAATATCTTCTTAATTTGGAGGAAAAGAAGATGCATAGAGGTAATTTAAAAGAATTTGAAGACTTAATTCACTATGAATTTAGGAATAAGGAATTATTAGTTGAAGCGTTAACCCATAGTTCCTATGCAAATGAAAGGAAGAACAGAAAATGCAAATATAATGAAAGGTTGGAGTTTTTAGGAGACTCTGTACTGGGACTTGTAATCAGTGACTACCTTTTTATTAATTATCCTGATTTGCCAGAAGGAGAGCTTACTAAAACCAGAGCTAAAATTGTCTGTGAGACAACCCTATCTTTTTGTGCTAAAACGATTAATTTAGGATATTATTTAATGCTGGGCAAGGGTGAAGAAGCAACTGGTGGCAGGGAAAGACAGTCATTATTAGCCGATGCATTTGAATCTATTATTGGAGCTATTTATTTAGATGGAGGAATAGATAGTGCAACAATGTTTATCCTCAGTACAATGAGGGAAGTTATAAATGATGCTCTTTGTGGAAAAATCTTTATAGATTATAAAACACGTTTACAGGAAGTAATACAAAATGATTCTAATGTAAAAATAACATATGAAATTATAAATGAGAAAGGCCCAGACCATAATAAGACATTTTATACCCAGGTTAAAAGAAATGCTCGTGTTTTAGGTCATGGAAAAGGGAAGAGTAAGAAGGAATCTGAACAAAATGCTGCCAGAATGGCATTAGACGTTATGAAAGGAAGCTGTAATATTGAGTAAAAAAAATTATATTATACCTATTTTTGTTCCCCATCATGGTTGTCCATTTGATTGCGTGTTTTGCAATCAAAAAAAAATAACTGGTATTGATACTCCTTTAACTGGTGCTCAAATTCAGAAACAAATTGAAGATTATGTAGAGTCAATTGGAGAAAAAAAGGACAAGCATATTGAAATTGCCTTTTTTGGAGGCAGTTTTACCGGCATAAATATAAATAAGCAAAGAGAGTTTTTACAGATAGCAAGTAAATGGCGTAGGACTGGATATGTAGATGATATAAGACTTTCAACAAGGCCAGACTATATTAATAAGGAAATACTCTTAAATTTAAAAGAAAATGATGTCTCAATAATAGAGCTTGGAGTTCAATCCTTGAAGGATGAGGTTCTTAGAAAAAGCTCAAGGGGCCACTCGGCCCGGGATGTGTTAATTGCCTCCAAGCTAATTAGAAAAATGGGATTTAAATTGGGTCTGCAAATGATGATAGGATTACCCGGTGATAGTTTTGAAAAGTCATTATATACAGCAGAAAAAATAATTTCTTATTGTCCTGATTTTGTAAGAATTTATCCAACCCTTGTTGTACGAGGAACTGAGCTTGAAAAACTATTTTTGCAGGGGCATTATATACCTTTAGATATTGATGAAGCCGTTTTAATTTGTAAAGAAATATATAAGCTCTTTTATAAAAATAATATTCCTATTATACGTATAGGACTTCAACCAACTGATAATATAATGGAAGGTAAAGATGTAATAGCTGGTCCTTTCCATCCAGCGTTTCGTCAGTTAGTAGAAGCAGAAGTTTTTAAAGAAGCTATTGTTAATTCAATAGATTTACACAAAAATAAAATAAATAAGCTGGAATTCATGTTAAATCCAAAGGCAATATCAAATTTAGTAGGCATAAAAAAAGAAAATCTAATTTATTTTAAATCTAGATATAATGTTGATAGTATTAAAATAACTAAGGATTCAGGGATATTAAAAAATAAAGTAAGAATCAATATAAATGATGAAGAAATTATTAATTGTGATATATATTAGATAGATGAGGAAAAAGAGGTGTTTGCTTTGTACCTTAAAAAACTTGAAGTCTATGGATTTAAATCCTTTGCAGATAAAATATCTATTGATTTTAGAAATGGAATTACAGGTATTGTTGGACCAAACGGCAGTGGGAAAAGCAATGTTATCGATGCTGTAAGATGGGTTCTTGGTGAACAAAGTCCTAAAACCTTAAGGGGGAGCAAGATGGAGGATATTATATTCAATGGAACCTCCCATAGAAAACCCTTGGGTATGGCAGAGGTATCACTGACCTTTAATAATAGCGAGAAGTTACTTCCTATAGATTACAGCGAGGTTACCATAACCAGAAGATTATATCGATCAGGTGAAAGTGAATATCTTATAAATAAAATTCCATGCAGACTTAAGGATATTAGAGAATTGTTAATGGATACAGGTATTGGAATTGATGGATATTCACTTATAGGGCAAGGTCAGATTGACGGTATTTTAAGTAATAAGCCTGAAGAAAGAAGGCAGATTTTTGAAGAAGCTGCTGGTATAGTTAAGTTTAAGTCCAGGAAGCTTGAAGCTGAAAAAAAACTTGACAATACTAATCAAAATCTTATAAGAATAGAAGATATTTTGGCGGAGCTTGAAGCAAGAATAGAGCCTTTAAAAAAGCAAAGTGAAAAAGCTTCAAAGTATTTGGAGTTATCCAAAGAGTTAAAGGAATTGGAACTGAATTTGTTTTTAAAGGAAATAGATGATGTAAAGCTTAAGCTTAAGGCAGAAGAAGAACAATTAAATATTGTAAAGACACAGCATTTGGATTACTTGAAGAAGAAAGAAAATAAATCTGAAGAACAATGTAAATGTCAAAAGCAAATTGAGGAATTACAAGATAATATTCAGGATATGAAGGAAAATTATTTTGAAATAACTAATTTGATAAAGAAATTAGAAGGAGAGAAAATACTTTATCAAGAAAAAATTCAAAACATAGGTAATAATGTATCCAGAATAAAAACAGAAATAGAAAACATATCAGATCAAGATAAAGACATAAATCTGAAGCTAACTTCACTTTTAGCCGAAGGGGAAAATCTAAACATTTGCATATCCAGGAATGAGGAACTCATTATTAACGAGAATAAAAGATACAATGAAACCTTAGAAACCATAAGAGAAAATCAAGATAAATCAGAGGATTTTAAAGGAAGAGTTATAGAAGTTTTAAATTCTATATCCTCTGCTAAAAGTGAGATAAATAGCGTAAACACAATGAAGGAAAATATTGTAAACAGAATAGAGAAAATTCAAAATGAAAAGCAGAATCTAAGTAATGATGAAAAAGAAAATTTTAAGAACCTAAATAATATAAAAAATGATATAGGTAAAATAAAGGATTTATTAAATGAGAAAACACTATATAAAGAAAAACTAATCAATAAAGATAGAGAATATAGAAAAAATTATCAGGATTTATTAAATTTATATGAAAAAGAAAAAAATAATTTGAGAGATATAGAGTCCCAAAGGAAATTGCTCGATGCTATGGAAAAGTCCTATGAGGGTTTTAGCACAAGTGTTAGAAAAACTCTAAAATTATGTAAGAATAATGATACCTTTGGTAAAGGTGTCCATGGGGTTGTTGCCCAGCTTATGAGCATACCTAAGGAATATGAAATTGCTATGGAAGTGGCTCTGGGTTATTCAATGCAAAATATTGTTTGCAATAACGAAGATGATGCCAAAAGGATAATTAAGCATCTTAAACAAAATAACCTTGGAAGAGTTACTTTTCTTCCTTTATCTAATGTATATTCAGGACAAAGACACGAAAATTTTGGGACTAAACTGGAAAGTATAAAGGGGTTTATTGGGGTAGCTAGTAATCTTATTTCAACATCCAATGAATATGATGATCTATTTAATTATTTACTTGGCAGAATCATAATAGTAGATAATATAGATTCAGCTGTCAGGATATCAAAAATGGCAAGAAAATTTAAAATAGTAACCCTTGATGGAGATATTATAAATCCTGGTGGAACAATAACAGGAGGTAGCTATAAGTCTAAGATTGCAAATGTATTTAGTAGGAAAAGAAAATTGAAGGAACTCAAAGTAGAGATTTCTAATCTTACTAAATCAACAGAAAAGTATGAAAAAGATTTACAAGAGCTTAAGAATAATATTGAAGATATAAATAAAGAGCTCCAGGAGAATTCTACTTGTATTGAAAATATCAAGCTTGAGCTTTTAAAAAAGGAAAATATATTATCGAATATTAAGAATCAAGGTCAATCCCTTAATTTGTCAATGGGAAGCTTAGATAAAGAAATTCAAGAATTAGAAAGTGAATTAAGTGATATGGACGATTCAATAGCAAAAAAACATAAAAATATAGTATCTCTTCAAGCGGAAAATAAGGAGCTTGAAGATAATATTAAAGCTATAACTAAAGTTATTAGTGAAAAGCAAAATGATATGAATTTTCTGAAGGAAAGAATAACGTCAATAAAGGTTAAATTGGCCTCACTAAATGAGAAAAATGAAAATAATAAAAGTGAAATAGCTAGAATAGAAAATACAATTGAAGCTTGGAAAAGCAATAGGTTAAATAAGGAAACGGAATTATGCAAACTTCAAAAAGAAAAAGAAGAGCTTATGGGAAAATTAGATAATATAATGGTTTCTATCAATGATAATAATGTTTTATGTAAACAAATAGATTATAATATTAAGAAATTTACAGAAGAAAAAAATATTTGGAATGAGAGAAATGAAAAATTAATTGAAACCATAAAGAATATTGACGACAATTTAAATGATCTAAAAGAAAGTCTTCATAAAATCGAAGTTAAAAAAGCAAGATTAGAGCTTCAACATGATAATTTTATTAAAAAGATTTGGGAAAAGTATGAACTAAGCTATATTGACGCCCTTAATCATAAGAGTGATATAGGTGATTTTAATGTAGCATCAAGAAGAATCAACTCACTTAATAAAGAAATGAAAGGTTTAGGAGAAGTAAATTTGAGCTCTATTAAAGAATATCAGGAAGTTAACGGTAGATATACTTTCTTGAATTCTCAAAAAGAAGATTTAATTAAAGCTCAAAAATCTCTTAAGCAAGTGATTCTTGAATTGGAAAATACAATGAAACAACAATTTATTGAAAGCTTTAAAGAAATAAATGGAAATTTCAATATAATATTTAATGAGCTTTTTAATGGTGGCAAGGCTAAACTTATATTAGATGAAAGTGATGATGTGCTGGAGGGAAATATAGATATTATTGCTCAACCACCAGGAAAAAAACTACAAAATCTTAGTTTGCTATCCGGTGGAGAAAGGGCTTTAACTGCAATAGCACTTTTATTTTCTATACTAAGAACTAAACCAACACCATTTTGCATACTGGATGAAATTGAAGCGGCTTTAGATGATGTTAATATTTTTAGATTTGCTGATTTTTTAAAGGAGTTTACAAAGAACTCTCAGTTTATTATAATTACCCATAGGAAGGGAACTATGGAGATAATCGATTATTTATATGGTATTACAATGCAGGAATATGGTGTTTCAAAGGTTGTTTCTGTAAAATTAAGTGAAGTTGCCAGTTAGGAAAAGCTGTTTTAGTACTTTTATAGCTTTAAATATTAATTTTTAAGTTTAGGGTCATTTTTATTGGCCCTTAAAATAAAGTTTTAAATTACAGATACTATTGAATAGGTTATATAGGAGGTAAGCAAATGCTAAAGAAATTATTTAAGAAGATAAAAAAAGATAATGGAGAAGTAAATATTGAAGAGGATGTAATAAAAGAAGAAGAAACTCAAAAAGATGTATCCCCTGATGATGCAATAGAGGATGATATTATCGAAAAACCTTTAGCGGAAGTTGATAATGGGGATAAGAATCAATCTAGTGAAGAAGAGGATTCTCAGGAGAATTTATCTGAAACTTCAGGAGATGGAGAAAATATTGACTTAGATAATAATAAAGAATCTACCAATTTCTTTTCTAAATTAAAATTGGGACTTACCAAAACTAGAAAAGGTATAACGGAAAAAATTGATTCTTTAATGAAGTCCTATGTTAAGGTAGATGAAGAATTTCTTGAAGAGCTGGAAGAAATACTTATTGTGTCTGATGTAGGAATGAATACCACCATGAAAATAATTGAAAGATTAAGAGAAGAAATCAAGACAAATAAAATATCTGATATTGAAGAAGTAAAATCGGTTTTAAAAAGAATATTAGAGGATTTACTAACTACTACAAAGGAAAATACTTTAGATATTTCTCCTTCTCCTGCTATTATTGTTGTTATAGGAGTTAATGGAGTAGGCAAAACTACGTCCATTGGTAAACTTGCCTATAATTTGAAAAGAAGTGGTAAGAAGGTAATGATGGTGGCAGGAGATACCTTTAGGGCAGCAGCTATTGACCAATTGAAAGTATGGGGTGAAAGAACAGGTGTAAATGTAATTCATCAACAGGAAGGATCAGATCCAGCAGCTATAATATATGATGCCATTCAATCTGCTAAAGCTAAAAAAACTGATGTGTTGATATGCGATACAGCCGGAAGACTTCATAATAAAAAGAATTTAATGAATGAGCTGGGTAAAGTATTCAAAATTATAGAAAGAGAGTATCCTGAAGCAAGAAAGGAAATTCTTTTAGTTTTAGATGCAACCACAGGACAAAATGCTATTCAACAGGCTAAAACTTTTAAGGAAGTTGCTGATATAACTGGAATAACCTTGACTAAATTAGATGGTACAGCCAAGGGAGGAGTAGTTCTTGGAATAACCTCTGAATTAGATATTCCTGTGAAATTTATTGGAGTTGGAGAGGGAGTAGGTGATCTTCAGCCCTTTAATCCAAAGGATTTTGTCGAGGCTTTGTTAAGTGAGAATTAAATTATTTATTTAATATTTTCTATTGACAATGGAATAATAGTATTATAAAATACATCTGTAAAGCATAAAGCCTTTACACTTATATTTTAGGAAGTGTTATTGATGATAGAAAAAAAGATAAGACTGGGTAATTTGTATGCTTTTTATGGTAAATTACTTACAGAAAAGCAGCAGGATATTTTAAACCTGTATTGCATACATGACTTTTCTTTGGGAGAAATATCCGAAAACCTAGGTATAAGTAGACAAGCAGTTTACGATGCAATAAAACGATCCTGGAAAATTTTACAGGATTATGAAGATAAACTTGGATTATTAAACAAATTTTTAAAGACAAGGGGAAAGGTAAATAAGTTATTAAAATCTATTGACGAATTTAGCCTAGACTTAAGTAGTGATTGTGATAAAAAGTATATATTAAATAGAATAGATGTATTTAAAAGATTACTTCTTGAAATTCTTGATGAGGGGTTGTAAAAACTCTAAGGAGGTAAAAAATGATTTTCGAAGGTCTTTCCGAAAAGCTTCAAAACACCTTTAAAAAGCTTAAAGGTAAGGGCAAGCTGTCAGAAAAAGATGTTAAAAGTGCAATGCGTGAGGTAAAGCTTGCATTACTTGAAGCCGACGTCAACTATAAAGTAGTTAAGGATTTTACCAAAAAAGTTACAGAGAGAACAGTTGGTCATGGAGTTTTAGAGAGCTTAACACCAGGACAGCAGGTAATTAAAATTGTTAATGAAGAATTAACAGAGCTAATGGGAAATACCCAAAGTAAAATTACTTTTTCTTCAAAACCTCCTACTGTAATAATGTTAGTTGGATTACAGGGAGCAGGTAAGACTACAACTGGTGGTAAACTTGGAGGACAGCTTAAAAAGCTTGGTAAAAGACCTGTATTAGTTGCCTGCGATGTTTATAGACCTGCCGCTATTAAACAGCTCCAAGTAGTTGGAGAAAAGCTTGATATACCAGTATTTTCCATGGGAGATAAAATGAGCCCAGTAAATATTGCAAAGGCTGGTATTGAGCATGCTAAAAAATATGGCAATGATGTTGTAATAATAGATACTGCAGGAAGGCTTCATATTGATGAAAAGCTTATGAATGAACTTAAGGATATAAAGACAGAAGTCACACCCCATGAAATTATGTTAGTTGTTGATGCTATGACTGGTCAGGATGCAGTAAATGTTGCAAAGGCCTTTGACTCAGAATTAGGCTTAGAAGGTATTATATTAACTAAGCTGGATGGTGATACTAGAGGTGGAGCTGCTTTATCAGTTAGGGCTGTAACAGGTAAACCTATAAAATATATTGGGGTTGGAGAAAAGCTTACTGATCTTGAACCCTTTTATCCCGATAGACTAGCTTCAAGAATACTTGGAATGGGCGATGTATTAAGTCTTATAGAAAAGGCTCAAGCTAGTTTTGATGAAAAAAAGCTGAAAAATTTAGAAAATAAAATAAAAACCCAGGATTTTAATTTAGAAGATTTCTTAGACCAGCTTGAGCAAATGAAGAATATGGGACCACTTAGTTCAATATTGGAAATGATGCCTGGGATGAATAATAAGCAGCTAAAAAACTTAAATGTAGACGAAAAGGAATTAGTTCATATAGAAGCAATAATTCAGTCAATGACTGCTGAAGAAAGGAAAAATCCTAATATAATTAAAGGCAGTAGAAGAAAAAGAATTGCTAAGGGTAGTGGAACTAGCGTTCAAGCTGTAAATAAACTTTTAAAACAATTCCAGCAAACTAAAAAGATGATGAAACAAATGGCTGGTATGGAAAAAGGGCTTAAAAAAGGCGGTAAATTTAAATTGCCGTTCTTTTAAGAATAAATATTTTTATTAATTTAGAGGAGGTGAATTATATGGCAGTAAAAATCAGACTAAGAAGGATGGGTGCTAAAAAGAGACCTTTTTACAGAATAGTTGTTGCAGACTCACGTTCACCAAGAAATGGTAGATTTATTGAAGAAATTGGGTACTATAATCCTATCTCAGAACCCGTTGAGGTTAAAATAGATGACGAAAAAGCCGTTAAATGGATTAATAATGGAGCTCAACCAACTGATACAGTAAAGGATTTATTTAAAAAGCATGGTATAAACGAAAAGATTGAAGAAGCTAAAAAGGCATAAGTTGGCTTCTAGGGGGTGAAATTATGGGAGAATTAGTTAAAGTTATTGCTAAGGCTTTAGTGGACCATCCCGAAGAAGTACAGGTTAATGAAATTGAAGGTACTCAATCGGTTATTATTGAACTAAAAGTTGCATCTGAAGACATGGGTAAAGTTATTGGGAAGCAAGGTAGAATTGCAAAAGCAATTAGAACCGTTGTTAAAGCAGCTGCTACTAGAGAAAACAAACGTGTAGTAGTGGAAATTATTCAATAAAATTATAGGGTGTGGCATAATATTAGCTTAGAATATACTTGAAAATAATGATTTGTCATGAACCCGAAAGGATTAGGTCTACCCTAATCCTTTTCTGTGTAGTTAAGTTTAAATAAAGGTATAATCAATTTTTAATATTAATATTTTATGAATAATCCGAATTTAAAAAAGACATTATAAAGATACTGTTTTAGCTTTAGATTTTATATTATGAAAGGGTGATTGGGTGAAGGATAAAATAAGAGTAGGACAAATTGTTAATACTCAGGGTTTAAGAGGTGAAGTTAGAATATACCCACTTACCGACAGAAAAGAAAGGTTTGAAGAGCTAGATTGTCTATATTTAGAAGATGAAACTAATATGGAGCTTGAAATAGAGAAGGTTAGATATAAAAATCAACTTGTAATATTGAAATTTAAAGATTTAGATAGTATAAATGATGTAGAAAAATTAAAAAATAAATATATTGCAATAGATAAGGAAAAGATTAAAGAGCTTCCAGAGGATACTTATTATATTTTTGACCTGGTGGGTTTAGAAGTTATTGAAGAAGACAATACTTACATAGGAAAGCTTATAGATGTTATACAAAATCCAACACAAGATTTATATGTAGTTCAGCATGAGGATAGTAAAAAAAAGATATTTATTCCCGCTGTAAAGGAATTTATAAAGGAAATAGATATTGACAAAAATATAATAAAAGTCAAGCTTATAGAAGGTATGATGGAATGAATATAGATATACTAACGCTTTTCCCTGAAATGTTTAACAGTATAATGGGGGAAAGTATTATTGGAAGAGCTAGGAATAAGGGTATAATAAAAATTAATCCAATAAATATACGAGATTTTTCAAAGAATAAGCATAATAGGGTAGATGATTATCCATATGGTGGAGGAAGTGGAATGGTTTTAATGAATCAACCTTTATTTGATGCATTAAAGTCTATAACACAAAATAGGAAGAATAGTAGAATTGTTTATTTAACTCCCAAAGGAAAAACATATAATCAAAAAATTGCAAAGGTCCTTTCAAATGAAGAGAATTTAGTTTTGTTATGCGGGCATTATGAAGGCATTGATCAGAGAATTATAGATGAATGGGTTACAGATGAAATTTCTATTGGTGATTATGTACTTACTGGTGGAGAATTACCTGCTATGGTACTGATAGACTCAATTGCAAGATTGATTCCCGGTGTGCTGGGGAAAAGTGAATCCTTCATTGATGAAAGCTTTTATAGTGGGCTTTTAGAATATCCCCATTATACAAGGCCTTCAAATTATAAAGGACGTAAGGTTCCTGAAATATTATTGTCAGGTAATCATAAATTGATAGATGAATGGAGAACCAAAGAATCAATAAGAATAACTATTGAAAGAAGACCGGACTTAATTGCTAAGCTATTTAAAAGAGATGATATCAGTATGAAGGAGAAAGTAAAGTTAAAAAAAATGATAAATGAGGTTATAAAGATAAGTAACTCTAAAGTATGATGAATTTTTAATCTTGGTTGTTCATATAAATGAAAAAACATATAAAAATTTTCTAATTTATTGTTGTCTAGCAGTTAATGCTATGATATAATAACTTGTGGCAATACGGGCGGTCCTCTTCTAATAATTCTTAGAATGAACGTCTAGGATGAAGGGAGGTAAAAACTATGAATATGGAAATCATTAAGGAACTGGAAAAGGAGCAACTTAAATCTGACTTACCTGAGATTGGAATAGGTGATACTGTAAAAGTCCACCTAAAAGTTAAAGAGGGTAAGAGAGAAAGAATACAGATTTTTGAAGGTATTGTTCTTAAAAGACAAAATGGTGGCGCTAGAGAAACCTTTACTGTAAGAAAAATTTCATCTGGAGTTGGTGTTGAAAAAACTTTTCCAATGCATTCACCAAAGATTGATAAAATTGAAGTTACAAGAAGAGGTAAAGTTAGAAGAGCTAAGCTGAATTATTTAAGAGAAAGAGTTGGAAAAGCAGCTAAAGTTAAGCAAAAAAAATTTTAATTTAGCATGTTAAAGGGGACTGATATCAGTCCCTTTTGTTGTCTTTCATAAATATGAGATGGTGTGTAAAATTATGGCTAAAAAAATATTTAAATATATTTTGACATCTATTATATTTCTTGCTATAATTACTGCTTTTATATTAAAGCCCATTAGGATTCAAGGCAATTCTATGTATCCAATTTTAAAGGATGGTGATTGGGCTTTAATTAATAAAATTGCATTTTTATTTTCGTCCCCTAAGAGAAAAGATATAATAGTTTTTAGGTTGCAAAGAGACAATAGAGATTATATAATAAAACGTATTATAGGATTAGAAAATGAAACAATTAAGATCATATCTGGCAGTGTCTATATTAATAATAAAATGTTAAATGAGTCTTATTCTAGTGATTCTTCTAATAGTAATTTTCAAAGTAGAGTTATTCCTGAAAATAATTTTTTTGTAATTGGAGATAATAGGAAAATTAGCATAGATAGTAGATATCAAGATATAGGCTTTATTAATAAAAAACAGATAATAGGTAAAATAATTTTTAAGTGGTGATGTGTATGAATATAAATTGGTATCCAGGTCATATGAAAAAGACCAAAGAGCTTATTAGAGACAATCTAAGGCTTGTAGATGTTGTTTTAGAACTTTTAGATGCTAGAATACCAATAAGCAGTAAAAACCCTGATATAGATGGTATTATAGGGAATAAGCCCAAGGTTATTATTTTGAATAAGTCTGATTTATGTGACCCAAAGATATTGAGACAATGGATTGATTATTTTGCAATGCAAGGGACCGAAGCTATACCTATTAATTCCATTAGTGGTGAAGGAATGAACAATCTTATTGATGCAGTTAAAAATTCTGCAAAGGATAAAATAGAAGCTATGAGAAATAAAGGTAGAAAAATTCGTCCAATAAGGGTTATGATAGTTGGAATCCCAAACGTAGGGAAATCTTCACTGATAAATAAGCTAGCAGGGAAAAAAACAGCTAAAACTGGTAACAAGCCTGGTGTAACTAAGGGTAAACAATGGATAAGACTTAGAAAGGATTTAGAACTTTTTGATACTCCTGGTATACTTTGGCCAAAGATTCAGGATGAAAATGTAGGTTTAAACCTAGGGTTTACAGGAGCAATAAAGGACGAAATATTAGATAGGGATGAGCTGTGTGTTAAACTTATTGAAAAGATTAGCTTTAAATATCCTGATAACTTAAAAGAAAGATATAAGATTGACAAATTAGATGAAGATCCGGTTATTAATATGGAAAGTATAGGAAAGAAAAGGGGATGTATGAGGTCAGGAGGTATAATAGACTATTCTAAGGTTTCAAGAATAGTCTTAGATGAGTTTAGAAAGGGTATCCTTGGAAGGATTACATTAGAAGAGCCTGGGGATTTGTAGTAGGTTAAGTTACAAGTTCCATGTTCCAAGTAAAAGATAGAGCATAGGAGCACTTTAAAGTGCTCCTCGTTTTTGTAATGTGTTATTTTATTAAGTGAGCAAATTGCATAATTACCTTCCCAAAAGATTATCTACTACATATAGTTTTAAAATCTTCAAAGCCATACCATATATATTATGTAACCCAGCCAAATTAGAGTTATGCAATTTCCTCAATTAACATTCATAGGAAATTTAGCTTAAAAAATAGAGGAAATTAAAAGGAATCAATAGAAATAAAATAATAGCAGAAAACATAAAATTTTTTAATTACAATAGAATGATCAAAAAACTTGCAGCTTAGAATATGTAAGTTGTAACAACAAATAACTTGTAACAACAAAAATTTAATTTGGAAAGGATAATTAATATATGGATTTTTCAAAGATGTCTTGCAAAGAGATAGAAAAATATATTAATAATTTAGATGAGAAAGATAGATTTTCCTATATAGATATTCTTAATCAGGATAGTAGAAAATCAGTAAGAAAATATGCATTAAAATTGGAAAAAAAGCAGGAGAGTATTAATAAGGAAATAAAAAGATTAGAAGAGCTTTGGCAAATAGAAGGAAGATTTTTTGACTTAGGGTATAATTTGATAGCCGGCTTAGATGAAGCTGGTCGAGGGCCTTTAGCGGGTCCTGTAGTGGCTTCTGCTGTAATACTGCCTAAAAATAAAATCATCCTCGGAGTAGATGATTCAAAAAAGATACCTGAGAAAAGAAGAGAAAAGTTATTTAAAGAAATATATAATTCAGCTTTATATGTAGGAGTTGGAATTGTAGATAATAGAATTATAGATCAAATAAATATATTTAATGCTACAAAGCTTGCAATGAAGAGGGCTATATATGATTTAAAAATAAAACCAGACTTTTTATTAATAGATGCTTTAGAATTAGCCGATATAAATATAAAGCAAAGAAGTATAGTTAAAGGGGATAGTAAAAGTATATCTATAGCAGCTGCATCAATTATAGCCAAGGTAACGAGAGATAATTTAGTTAGAGAATATGACAGAAAATACCCAGGATATAATTTTTCAAAGCATAAGGGCTATGGAACAAAAGAGCATTATGAAGCAATTAATAAATACGGGGTAACTCCAGTCCATAGGAAAAGTTTTTTGAAAAATATATAGCTCCTAGTTATTGGCTTTTCGCTATTGATTTTAAACTATTTCTTTTGACAGTTTGTCCATAGAAAAGGTGATTATTATGGAAATACAAAACCTGATTAATGCAATATATAACAATAAAATCCAAGTTAAAAGTGACTTGCTCTCACGATTAATGTTAGGAGATATATTAAAGGCTAAGGTTTTAGCTATGGTGGGAGATACAATAACTCTTGAACTAAGCAATAAACTTACTATAGAGGCAAAGGATATCTCTGGATTTAATTATAATGTGGGAGATACTGTTGAATTTATTGTTGTTGACAAGGTAGATGAAAAGTTATTTATAAAAAGTAATGCTAAGGGATTGAATTCTTTAGAAGGTAAACTATCTCAAATGGGTATAAAATTAGATGAGAATAATAAAAAATTAATAGAACTTCTATATAAAAATCAAATACCAATAACTAAGGATATAATCTCAGAAATAGAGTCGACAAAAAAATATTATGGTAAAGTTATTGAATATATTAAGGAAAATGATATAGGATTTAATAAAAATATGTTAAATGATAATATTAAAGACCTTCTTAAGAATTTAGTTCAAAATAATCATGAACCCTATTTAAAAGCCACAACTAAAGAAAACATTGTTGAGAAGAATAATGTATTAGTTAATGAATCAGATTTACAGAATGAAAAGAATATGATTCCTAGCAAAATGTCTAAATCATATGATAGGCCCCCAATTATTAGTGAATTTATTAAGGGTGAGAACAATATTACTTTTGAAAAACTAGTTTTTATGCTTAAAAATAATATGGATTTTAATACTAAAAATATTGTATTATTAGACAATATAGTATTAGGTAAAAGGAATATAACAAATCAAATTGAAAATCTCATAAAGATTTTAGAAGAAAAAGTTTTACCAGAAGGTTCAGATGTCAATAATAAGGAAAATTATCCTATAAAAAATATTAAAGAAAATATTTTGCAAATACTCCGAAGATTTAATATATCTAATATAAAAGATAAAGATGAATTGAACTTAGCAATAAGGGAATTGATGGAAAAATTTGAGACTGTTAAAACCAGTGGTTTTAATAAGGAAGTCACCGAAATATTTAATAAACATGTAGAAGAAATAAAAACTTCATTGGATTTTGTCAATAAATTGAATGATAATATGTCTTTTTTTCAGATACCATTATATATTAATAAGTCCCTTAAAAACCTTGATGTTTACATAAAAAATGATTCTAAGAATAGTAAGAAAATAAATATTAATGACACTAAAATATTTGTATCTCTTAACACAAATAAGATGGATTTAGTACAGGTGCTTATTGAAATAAATAGAAAAGATATAAATTTAAATTTCCGAGTACGTAATGAAAAAATAAAAAGCATTATAAAGTTCAACGAAGGTATTTTAGTTGAAAGTCTTAAAAAATATAACTTTAATAATATTGCATTTAAATACAATATTTCATCTGATAAAATTGATTTAACTAATATAACAATGAATGAAAATAAAAATGAATTAAGTACTTTAGATATAAGGGTGTAGTGATATGAAAAAGAAAAGAATTGCCAATGCCTTGAGATATGACTCAAAGAAGGATACGGCACCTAAGGTAGTAGCTCAAGGTGTAGGAATTACAGCTGATAAGATAGAAGATGTCGCTAAAAAGCATGATGTTCCTATTTATAAGGATGAAAAGCTGTCACAACAATTATATAATTTGTCTATTGGGGAAGAAATACCTCCGGAGCTTTACAATGTTGTTGCAGAGGTTTTAGCCTTTATAGCTAAATTGGATAATGAATAGGGGGATATATGTTGAGGACAAAAACTATAGGGGATATGGGGGAAGCAGCAGCAGTAAAATATCTAAGAAAAAAGGGATATAAGATAATAGACTGTAATTATAGATGTAGATTTGGAGAAATTGATATTATAGCAAAATTTAAAGATTATTATGTATTTATTGAGGTTAAAACTAGACGTAGTACACTATATGGTAGACCTATCGAATCTATAAATGCGGTAAAAATGAAACATATATTAAAAACACTTCAATTTTATCTGTCCCAAAATAGAATCTATAATTCTAACATACGAGTAGATGCAATAGAAGTTTTTATGAATAAAGAAAATTATATAAAGATAAATCATGTAGAAAATATTTTATACTGAAGGTACAAAGAAAAAACGATTGAAAAAACAATCGTATAAAGAGAAAATTAGGTATTTTCAAATAGCACAAGGTCACCTGGAGGATTTAATGAGCTATTTTCCTTATTTGCACTAATTAGAATTTTAGTAAAAGGATTCAATTCGATATTTTTAATTTCTCCTAGCCAAATAGAGGGATTTTTAGATACGTTAGATAGTTTTACATAATCATAGTTAAACATTCCCATTGCATAGGCATAGTAACTGTTGTAATCTCCTTTTAATCTATCTATAGGAGGTAAATTTGCTAAAATACATATTCCATTAGAGCTTGCCACAAGAACATAAGAATCCTTGGGAGCATTAGATGAAGGTTCTATAAATGAACAATGGGGATGGGGCTTTGGAATACAAATCACATCACCTTCAGTAATATAATTTAAATTCATTATATGACGATTGTACTTTTTTAAATCCCGTAAAGAAATATTGAAATTTGATGCAATTTTATGAATTGTATCTTCTTTTTCAACAGTATACTTTATAGCACAATGATTAAAACACCTTTGTGGTTTACGAGGTTGTATTTTTCTATTTAACATATGATCACTCCACTTAAAAAGCTTTTCATTATATATTATGCATAGGAGTATGAATGTGTTAAACCTATAGATTAAATGTTAAATATTTCTAGATTTTTAGATTTCTAGGTTATATAAGTCATCCAATTTGTCATTTATATAGATGATTGAATCCTTTATTCCTTGATTATAAAAAATGGGACCTATATTTTCACATAAAAAGTCTAGTAGTATAGTGGCAGCTAAATCTCCAATATCTTCTTCACGTTCCTTTGAAAAATATCTTTTGATTTCTGAGGTAATCAAATCTTTCGCTTCCTTATTTAAATTAATTTTTCTTTTCATAGGTAAAAAAACCTCCTGGATTTTAAATTTGTTAAATTAACTCGTTGTGCTGGTTCCTATATCGGGAGTTTTAATATTTCCTTTTCGTTCATGCTATAAACCTGTTTTTATATACGATTTTTAAGGTGAAAACAGGTTTATAAAAATCACTAAAATGAAATATTAAAACTCCCTAGTTTATATTTTAGAACAGAAAATTTGATTTACTAGCACAACAGGTTAAATTAGTCATATTATAACATAAAAAAAGCTGAGAATTTTCCCAGCTCTTTTAAATATTATATTTTCTAATTTGCTATAAGGGTAAACAACACTAAAATTCAATTTGTTTTACTATATATTAATGATGGGGCCTATTATGAGGCCCTGAACAGTCCCCACCAAAGAGATCTCCACCACTAAATAAGAAGAAAATTAACAATAGTAACAGTAAATTATTGTCCTTTCCAAAACCACCAAGTAACCCATCAAATAAATTACCAGACATTGATTCACCTCCAATTAATTATTAAAATATTCTTTTGTTCAATAGTATAATATTCCAGTGAAAGGCAATATGTTAAGGAAAATAATATAAAAATATATATTAATAAAGATAAACTACTTTGAAGTTTAATAAATTTTGTTTATCTATGGATGTATGACTGAGAAAGTAAAGAAATGGAAGTAGCCACTGAGATTTCTTTACCAGTGGTTATGGGAGTTAGTTGAACTATATTTATATAAATTTCGAATAATATCTAAAACGAAATCTAGTATAATGTTGACATGTCATCTAAAATTACCTATAATTAAAATAGGTGATAAATTATGGAAAACATATATGAGGAACTAGGCAAATGGATTTCTCTTATATACAGACAGTTTCAAATTTATATTAATAATGAATTAAAAGATTTAAATATAACATCTTCAGAATATATTTTTTTAATAAAACTATATGAAAATAAAGAACTGAATCAGGAAAAATTATCTTCTATGTACTATATTGATAAGGCATTGACAGCAAGAAGTTTAAAAAAACTTGAAAGGAAAGGTTATATTAAGAGATATAAAGATGAAGATGACAAAAGGGCTTATAGAATTTGTGTTACTAATAAGGCTTTATCAATAAAATCTAGGATAGATGGGGCATTAAATTCATGGGATAAAATTATTTCAGTGAATATTAGCAATGATGAGATTAAAGAGGTCTCTAGAGTATTAAAGGATATGTCTTTAAGAGCATTAGAGAAGTCTAATGATAAAAAATAAGTAATAATTTATAAAAGGGGGTTAAGAAAATCAAAATAAACAAAAAGTACAAGGGTATTATATTTTCATGTATAGCAGCAATATTAATATCTGTTCCAATTGCGTTCTTTATGGTAATAATAAACGTAGGATTTACTAAAGACTTTTTAAAAGCTTTTTTAAATTCTTCTTTAGTTGGAGTAGGTATATCTATTCCTTTAGCTAATATAGCTATTCCTTTGACTGAAAAAATTGTTAATAAAATAATAGAAGATTAAATTTAAAATAATTTGCTAGGGCAAATTAGATTCAAAAACTGTGGAATCTTTAAAAGATCTATGATGATTTTTTAAAGCTCCACAGTTTTGTTTTATATACATTTATTTTTATCTTATAATCTTTAGCTTCTCCCTTCGTCTTTAGAATTTTATGAGCATTAATCTATAAATAAATGGAAAAATTGTAAAATAAAGAAGGGTATTTGAAAAAAATATTGAATTATAACTAAAATACTCAAATTATAAAGGGTGATCTACAGGTGTTGTCAAATATTATTAGCTGTGTTCTTATTGGTCTTGATGGAGAAATAGTAAATGTAGAAACAGATATATCCAATGGTTTACCTTCTTTTTCAATAGTTGGGCTTCCTGATACTACAGTTAGAGAATCAAAGGAGAGAATAAGAGCAGCTATAAAGAATTCCGGATTTAATTTTCCAATTAAGAGATTAACTATAAATTTAGCCCCTGCCAATACAAAAAAGGAAGGTACTCATTTGGATTTACCTATGGCAGTTGGATTATTAAGTGCTTCAAATCAGATTTCTAATAAAGATTTGTCTGAATATGTCTTTATTGGTGAGCTATCTTTAAATGGTAAGTTGAACAAGGTTATTGGGGTTCTTCCTATTGTTATTTCTTTAAGAGAAAAAGGATATAGAAAAATTATTTTGCCAATTGATAATTATAATGAAGCTAGTATTATTGAAGATATTGAGGTTTATCCCTTTGAAAATCTAGCGGAGGTTATAGATTTTTTCCGTGGGGAGTTTAATATACAAAAGAAAATAAATACCAAAAATGAAAATCAAAAGCATAGAATCTATAATATGGATTTTAGTGAAGTGTCAGGACAACAGGGAGTCAAAAGAGCTATGGAGATAGCAGCTGCAGGAGGACATAATATATTATTAATTGGTCCTCCAGGCTCAGGAAAAACTATGCTGGCCAGAAGATTTCCCACTATACTCCCCGACATGGACATAGAAGAATCAATTGAAGTAACAAAAATATACAGTATTTCCGGTCTTTTGCCAAGTAATAAAGGTCTAATAAAGGTCAGGCCATTTATTGCGCCTCATCATACCACATCAAAAGTTTCATTGATAGGTGGAGGCAAAACACCTAAACCTGGAGACGTTTCTTTAGCTCATCTAGGAGTTTTGTTTCTAGATGAACTTACAGAATTTCAAAAGAACCATTTAGAAGTGTTAAGACAACCTATGGAAGATGAAAAAGTAACTATTTCTAGAGTAAATGCAACGGTAACATATCCATCAAAATTTATTTTAGTTGCTAGTATGAATCCATGTCCTTGCGTAAGCAAAATGAAGAACTATCATATTTTTGACTTGGAAGAAAATATAGCTCTAGCTTAACTATGTTTCTATTAATTCTTATTTCTTTTACAATACTTTTCAAAAGCTTTTTCTTTTCATTAAAGTGTAAATATCTATATGAGTTTTTAAAATCTTTTATGTATTGAATAATGCTTTCTAAATCATAGCTATATTCATAGCTACTATTAAGTTCATATTCTATATTATTAAGTCTAGTTTTAATATCTTGCTTGTTTTTTTCAAGTTCTTTATATCTCTTTTTAATAATCAATTCTGGGAGTGTACCTTTTCCTAAAGCAGATGCAAGATTGTTTATTTCATTTTCGATACTATCCAATTTATTATAAAATTTATTTCTTTTAGCCACTAGAGGGAGTTTATTGTTTTCTATTTCATTGTTGCCGTTTTCTATTAGCTCCTGTATTAATTTTTTATTATCACATAGACCAATAATATGATTAACTATTAAATCTTCCAAAATATCAGCTCTTACGTTGCTATTATCGCAAAGTACTTTGGCCTTTTGTTCTTTAGTTATACATCTAAAATATCTGTATCGTTTTTTAGATTTGTTACTACCAAATACAGACATAGAAGCATCGCACCTGTCACATTTAACAAGTCCGGATAGAGGAGATATATAACTTTTTCCTTCTCTTGGAGCTCTGCTTTTGTTGAAATTTAACTTTTCCTGTACACTTTTGAATATTTCCCCAGAAATAATTCCATGGTGTTCTCCGATAGCTAAAATCCATTCATCTTTATTGCGTTTTCTAGTAGTCTTTTTATGGGATTTTCTGCGATTATAATACATTAGACCATTTGTAGTACCATTAAAATCTTCCTTATCGTTTATTATTTGCACGTCAGTATTATTTTTAAAGTAGGTATAAACTTCAGGGTCTGCTATACAATAAAGGGGATTTTTTAATATCCTGGACATTTGGTTATGAGACCAATCAGTTCTATTTTTAGTTTTATATCCTTTTTCATTTGCTCTGGTAGTATTACTTCTTATAGAGCCATCAGATTCTAAATACCATTTATAAAACTCTTTTATTTTTGCTGCTTCATCATTATTTATTACTAATTTTGAAATCTTTTTATTTCTTCCATTATTCTCTATAGTTTCTTTAAGTAGATCAAAACCATATGGTACTGGTCCACCATTCCATTTTCCCATTTTAGCACGGTCAATCATGTTATCTTTAACTCTTTCAGCAATAGTTTCTCTTTCTAGCTGAGCGAATACACTGGTTATGTACATCATTGCTCGGCCCATGGGTGTAGAAGTGTCAAAATTATCTTTAATACAAATAAAACCTATATCTATAGAGTTAAGTTCTTCAATTAGATTAGAAAAGTCATTTACACTTCTAGAAATTCTATCTAGCTTGTAACATACTACATAATTTATTTTCCCATTATGTATATCCTTCATCATTCTTTCAAATCCAGGACGTTCTAAAGTCTTACCTGAAACATCATAATCCTCATACACTACATGGTCCCATTCACGGAGCTCACATAGAGCTTTTCCCCTGTTTATTTGGTTTTCTAAAGATTCACCTTTATCGGTGGCTTTAGATTTTCTTGCGTAGATTGCTGCTGTTGGCATAGTAACTACTCCTTTCTATAATCGAACGTGTGTTTGATTATATTTTAGCATAAATATTAAGAGATTATAAGTTAAATAAAAAAACAACATAAAAAACAGAAAGTCGACAGTAATTTACAAAAAATAACTTCAAGATCGTTTAAAATGTAAATAAGTGTATTATGAGAAAATAAAATAAATTTTGCTTTAAAGTCATCAAAAAATATTTATTGATCATAGATAAACTCAAAGAGAGAATAGAAAGGAAATAATAATGAGACTATTAGATAAACTTACTGGAAAGCAACAATTACTTGCTGAACTAGAACTATTAAAGGCACAAAATAATCAGCTATTAATAGAGATATCAGAGAAGAAACAAGCTAAAAAAGAAATAATGACATTACAAGAGGATAATAGGAATTTACAATTTGAAAAAACTAAATACAAGAGAGAGCTGGATGAATTAACTGATAGAATTAAAGAACGTGAAGAGGAATTAAGAGAATTAAAAAGTAAAATTGATTGTTTTGAGTGCTCTATTAAAGAAAGTGCTATCACATTAGAAACGTATAAGGAAGATGTAGAGACTACTTCGAAATTAATAAATGTATATAGTAGACTTTATGGTTCGATAAATATAGATGAGAATAAAAAAAATAAAAGTGAGATAGTTAATAAGTACGATGATGACAGAGTATTTTTTGAAGATATGCGGAAAAAGAATGATGGAAACCCATTTAACCAGGAACAAACTGAAGCAATTAGATATAATAAAGGTCATTTAAGAATAGTTGCTGGTGCTGGTTCAGGGAAAACTCAAACTATTTGTGCAAAAGCTGTATATCTAAATCAAATGGAAGATGTAGATTATAAAAGAATTTGTATGATTACATTTACAAGAAAAGCAGCCACTGAGATGAAAGAAAGAATAGAGGAATTTTCGTCTTTTGATACGAGAGTGAATAGAATGTCTATAGGTACTTTTAATAGTGTTTTTAAAAACATTGTTATAAAAGAGTTAATTAGGAAGAATATTTTAACTCAAAATGAAATAGATGCATTAAATATTATACTACCTAAAATTAAGAATGCTAAGAAAGATGGAAGTTGTGAGTACGAGGATATAGATAGCGATAAAATTCAATACAATTCTATTTTAAATAAACTTATTAAAAAATATGGGCTTGACAAGTTTGAAGAATTAGAAAACGATGAGAATTGTATTGCAGACAGAATTTCTTATTGGCAAAGTTTAAATTATTCCTATGAGGAAGTAAAACAATTTATCAGAGATCAATATGATGATAAATATGCCAAAATGAATCAACAGGAGAATGATGATAGAGTAAGTGAGAAATTTTACAAAATGCTTAATGAGTTTGAAAAAATTCGAAAAGAAGAAAATATAATGGTTTTTGATGATCAAATACTTAATATATATAAAGCTCTACAACTAGATAGTGTAAAAGAATATATTGAAACTAGGTTTGATTATATATTCATTGATGAATTTCAAGATACAAACCAATTACAAATTGATGTATTAAAATTGCTTTCACCTCCTGATAAGGAAAATTTAGCTAAAGTTATTATAGTTGGGGATCCAAATCAATCAATATATGCATTTAGAGGGTCCGATTCAAAATATATTCAAGAGTTTAAACAAGATTATCCAAGTCTTTATACTATTAACCTAATGAAGAATTATCGATCTAAGCAACAAATAGTTCAAAAAGCTAACGTACTTATTAGTAATAATAGTTCTAATAAGATACCTCCAATGGAATCTCATAATAAAGAAGACCATGAGTGTACTTTTGTAAAAGAATTTGACTGTGAAGAAAAAGAATCTGATTTCATTATAAAAAAAATACATGAATTAAGCACAGGCTTTTTTACATATGAAGACGAAGAGTCTGGAGAAGAAATAGTAGATAAAAGTAATCCTAATTATACTAAATGTTCAATATTGTATCGAGCTAAGCATCAAGTAACAAGAATATTGCAGGAGTTAGAAAAGAGAAAAATCCCTTTTGTTATAGATGAAGAAATAGATTTAAGTATATTTAAAAATAAAACTTTCATGAAGTTTTTTGAGCCTTGGATTAAATTAACTGACCAAAATACAGATAAAAATGAAATATGGTTCGGGAAAAATGGAATCTTAAAAAACTTATTAAATAAGTATTTTGTGAAAAGTTCTAGTATAGTAGAGTATCGGAGATTAAATGGTATATCTATGACATATGATGATGTTATAAAACTTATAGAAACTAAGTCTAACGATAGAAATTTGAAGAACCTTGGTTCAGAGAGGGCTAAGCAAAAATATTTTAAAAAACATAAAGATAATATTAGCAAATATCTAAAGTATTTAACAAACATCGAGAATACTAAGGATACAAACCTTCACGAACTTTTAGACTGTATTATGAATTTTCCTGCTACTTATAGTGATATAGATGATTGGAAAAACATAAAAAATGAACTGCAAGCATTTAATACTTTTAAGGAATTGTATGAATGGAAAAATAATTCTGAAACATTTAATAAAGAAAGAAAAGATAAATTAAAAAAATATGAAAACAAGCAATTAAATGCAGTTTATTTACTTACTATTCATAAAAGTAAAGGATTAGCCTTTGAAAATGTTTTTAATATTGGCTGTTATGATGGGGGGATACCTAGTGCTAAAGCACAAAAAAATATGAGTAAAGAAGAGCTTGAAAAGTATAGAAGTGTTGCAACACCAATTTCAACTATTGAAGAAGAGAGAAGACTTATGTACGTTGCACTTACTAGGGCAAAGAAGAACGTATTTGTTACATATCCTACACATGTAAATAGTCAGGCTAAAAAAATCTCTGTGTTTATTTCTGAAATAATGTCACAAAAATATTAATATATTTATATCTTCCATATGCTGATAAAATAATATTTAACTATAGTGTTTGTAAGAGGAGATGGGAAAAATATTTAGAATGAATTATGCATAGATTTTAAGCTAATTGAAAAATTTATTATTGGATTTGGAGGTTAATACATGACTGATTTAATGAAAAACCCTCCTATGTGGGCAGCTGTAATTACAGGGGTAATAACTATACTTGGATTAATCATTCAATGTGTAACTTTTTTTGTTAAGCATAAATATGAATCAAAAAATAACTTTGAAGAAGTTCTAAAAGAAAAAATGGGAAAAATATACACACCATTATTAATTGAATTTTATAAAATGCCAGAGACAGGTTATTTTTTATCCGAATGTGCTAAGGAATTAATTAGTAAGTATGGATATTTACTTTCTGATTCTTTACTAACCAATATATTGGAACTTGAAAAAATTGAAGAAAAGCATGAAGAGAAAATAAATGATGAAGCTTCTAAGATAGAATATGAAAACTTAAAAGATAAAATTTTTCTAAAGCTAAGGAAAGATTTTGATGAGCTGCAGGATATTTATAATAATAATTTTACAGTTCGAAAGAATAAGTTCTTTAAATCGTGGTATATAAAAATAGAGTGGACAATGATAAAATTTTGTGTTTTCTTGACTAGTCTCTTTTATTTTAGACTTGCTATCTCTTTCTTATTTAGGTGGCTAAGTAAACCTTTATCGGACGGCACAAATAATAAAACTTTAGATGTTTTAATTTCTGCTTGGATTTTGATTGTAATTATTACGTCAATTATTGGTGTTCTTTTTATTTTGAGATGTGGAATAAATAAGCTAATAAATGTAATAGGGAGATTTAAAAAATACTATTATAATAAGGAATATGTAGAAAAAACAGCTAATTATTATTGTAGAGTTTGCAAAAAAGAATACAAGCTATACAAGTATTCTAGGTTTTCATCTTGTGAAGAACATAGTTTTAAACAAGATATTATTGGATTATTCAAATTATACCCTTGGGCTCTATGTGATGATAAATATTATAGAATAATTAAAAAGAAGAAAATTAAGAAGGAAAATAAAGAAAAAGAAAATGATCAACAAATTGAAACACACTGTGATACTAGTCAAATAGAAAAGAGTAACTAATTCAATCCAGTCCAGGAAATAAAAGAATAGCTTCCTGGACTATCAACTCAAATTTCCTCATAAATATACAAACTAGGCAAACTAGTCAAAACCAAATATTTCTTTTCATCAATTTGCCATTTAATCTTTTCCTTGGCCATAAATTTTAGCTTATGTACGAAGAATTCTTGAGTAACATAAAAATAATCAAGTATCTCGTCAACGGTCCCAACCAACCTATCTTTAATGGCCTTCAAGAGTAGCTCAGTCGGTAATAGAAAATTTGTTGCCCATCTAAGAGCAAGCAGCTCCTTTTTATCTATAGCTATTCTTTCTGAATATATCATTTTTCTTTTTGGAGTATAATCTCCAACAGCAGTTTTGTAGTGCCCCACTTCTTCAGCAAGAATAGTTCGATATAGTCTCTCATCCCTTTGGATTTCTTTATTAATAAGGATCAAATGAAAATCCCCATCAGAATAAAAATATCCCAAAGCGGAGTAGGGGAGAGGAGCAAATTCTTTGACAATACCTGAATTATTGATTATGGATTCAAGCTGTTCAGTCTCAATCATATAATTCCCCCTTTACATAACGAACTTATGTTCTATTTTAACATATTTTTTTAATTTTGGTAATATAAAATTGTCGAATTTAATTTTAATGAAAAGTTTAGTGATATAATTTTTATAAATAGCACAACTATTATTTATTCATAAAAGGAGGACAAAGGTATGAGTAAATATGGTATAGCTGCAGTAAAAACTGTTGAATTAATTAGATCATATAATAAATATAGTCCTAGAGAAGCTTGGGATATTGTTACTACTGTAATGTTTGGATATAAATCTCCAAGTCAAAAGAAAGGATGTCCAAGGAATGCTTTTTTAGGTCTATGTGAAGAAGGAATAGTAAAAGGAGTTTATCCTGGAGAATATACAAATTCTATAAAAAATAAAAAGTATGCACTTAAAGCATTAGATATACTAAAAGAAAATCCTGAATTGGTAGAAGATCCTAAAAGACTATGGTGGCTTACAATGGAAGGAAAATATAAATCACATAATGGACAGATGGATGTAGTTATTGCTTTATTCAATAATAAATTGATTATCTAAACTTAGCTAGAAATACCAAAACCCCGAGGCTAAAACCTCGGGGCACTTTAAATTTTATCATCAATCAAGAAACAGTAGAGCAACACTCAACATATCTCCTCAACACTTCATCAACCAAACAAATATTATGTTTCTATAATTACAGAACTAGAGATAGAACCTATGGAAAAATCGAATAAAAAAATAGGAGTTGACTTAGGTATCAAAGATTTTGCTATATTATCTAATGGTAAAAAATAAAAAATCATAAATATCTAAACAAATTTACAAAAAAATTAGCAAAGGAGCAAAAAAATTAAGTAAAAAACAAGAGTATAGTAATAACTGGTACAAACAAAAACAAAAAGTAGCTAAATTACATGAAAAAATAAAGCATCAAAGACAAGATTTTCTACATAAATTATCTAAAAGAATTGTAGACGAAAACCAAGTCATAATTCTTGAAGATTTAGCAGTAAAAAATATGATGAAGAATAAAAAGCTAGCAAAAAACATTGCAGATGTAAGTTGGCATAAATTCTATACTTACTTAGAATATAAAACAAAATGGTATGCAAGGGCAATACACAAGATAGATAAGTGGTTCCCAAGTAGCAAGATATGTTCATATTGCGGACATGTTATGGAAGAGATGCCCTTGAGTATAAGAAAATGGGATTGTCCTAAATGTGGTATAAAAAATATAGATAGAGATGTAAATGCAAGTATAAATATACTAAAGCAAGGAATAAAAGAACTAAAAAAAGAAAATGTAGCGTAAATAAAACACCGTAGGGACTACGGATTGAGCCTGTGGAGAGTCAAATAAGACCTTGCTAACATAGAAGGCATAACTCTGAGAAGCAGGAAAACTTCTTAGGCTAGACCTAAGAAGTCACCACTTCTCAGCTGATAGGCGTAAGTGGTGGAGGTTCACTCCATTGGTATGGATTACATTTATGTTAATGAGTATAGATATGGAGCTATCCTGTGATGAGAGAGTATTGAAAGAAATGGATAGAGACATTAAAAAACATTATACCAATTCTTTATTTTCTTTAGCTACTGGAAAGCATATCTTTAATGGAAGTCCTTTAGCTTTTGGTGAGGGCAATATAAAAAGGAGGATTAAAAACGTGCTAAACTATAAAAAGCCAGGATTTTGGGTGGTGACTATATCATTCATAATTGTAATTGTTGTAGGAATTGCTCTTGTTACAAACCCAAAGCAGGGCAGTGCGGCTCAAAGGAAGGATGATTTAACAGGAGATTTATCAGATATACCAGAAGTGATGTATAACACAGAATATAATAAGGTGAAAATTGACTTTCTATCCGATATGATGGGATTTAAGCCAACCAATAAATTTGAAACAAATGATTCGCGAACAGTAGCATATATAGATTCAACACTTAAGACCAGTATAACGCCCGCACAAGAGGATAACTTGAATAATAATCACACAAATCAATATAGAATAGAATTGTCTAATGACATTGGTGGATATAGCTGTTCACTCTATTACGATACACTGTATGACAAAGCATATGTTGTAAAAGATGGTGGTCTTTATGAGATTGGGATAGATTTTGCACGGTATATTAATTCCTTTATGGAGAATGCAAATATTGATTTTCATATAGATGATGCTGATGCAGTAGCTTTATTTCAGACATATGGATGGACGGTTGATTACCAGATTAATTCAATGAAAGATAAGCTTAATAATATCAAAGTCTTGACTGGTTTTAATCCAAATGCATATTATTTCGCTTACAACAATGAGCTCTCAAAGGATATTGGTTTGGACATGAGTGAATACTCTGATACTCTAGATATAGACATTAATATTTATAGGATTCATGAAAGCATGCCACAGGAATTTTATCCGATACAGGATGGTAGAGGTATTGTTGTGAAAGATAATGACAAAATAATTGGTGCTTTCATTAGTGCTGGGCGCCATAGTACTTTTAATGCTTGTAGCCTAAAAGGAAATGGTTTTGAAAAAGTGACTGGTCTAACACTTAATGAATGGTTTTCAAAGATGATTAAGGTAGATAATAGCACCGAAAAAAGATTATCGAAATTAGAACCGGAGCAGGTTATTGCGGAATATTTTATGTCTCTTGATCAAAAAGATGCTAATACTTCAGGATACTGCATCTCAAAAAAAGCTCTATTAGAGAATTTGACTTCCAATATGATAAATGAGGAGTTATTTAATGAAGGGATTGGATTGCCCTTAACAGGCGTTGGTATTAGAGCTAAATCAAACTTTGATAATCTGAAGTCTGCAAAACTATTTAAAACTGAATTGATTGATGAAGCCGATAAAAACACAAAGATATTTAGAGTAACTGTAGACCTTCAATACAATAAGGAGATAACTATTGGAAGTGGACAACAAGATTGGGATTGTCAAATGGTTTATGAATCTCCTCAGACAGGATGGAAAATAGAAGGTTTCGGACATTAAAAGCTTAATAAAGATTTTCAGATTAAATTAAACGGAGTATTAGATTGGGTCAATTCATTGGTGAGCATGTAGATTGTTGTGGTTTAAATTACTAAGGCTGAAATATTTAGATTTCGCATATGTTAAAATTAGTTGATATCGGGCTAGTAGGTATTATCAACAAGTTGAACTACTTGACATCATCTGATATTAGCCAAAACTTAAAGTTAAGCTTGAGGAAGTGAAATATTGTAAGATGGTAGGTAGTTGTAATGAAAAACTCTTTATTTGGATAGTGATTAATAAGGGTATATAAGCATAACAGCATAAACACAATGTTAATAGCAAACTTAATTATTGGAAAAGTTTAGGAAGTATATTCATCCCAAATTCTCCACATATAATTATAGTCAATAAGAGGACATTTTTTTGTCTATAATAAAAAAACTCCTTTCCAGTAAGAACTGTCAAATTAAACTAGAAAGGAGTTTTTAAATATATAAATCATTAACCTATTCCCATAAATCATCTATCAACTTTTCAATCTCTTTTTTCCTTTTATTTGTTTCTTCCAAGTCAATTGAATATTTACCATCTATTAAAACAATTACATCTCCTTCTTTAGCATCAGAAGGTAGTTTTGATTTTTCAATATCAATCATAATCCTATCTTCTTTCTCACAGACAGCATAATCTCCTTCAAACCTATCTATTACAAGCTTCAACAGTGATTCCCTCCTTCCTATTGTGGGGGATGACATCTACCACATGGTCCATATCCTTGATTTTTAGCATCTTCAAGAGAAATAGGAATCTTACTCTTTTTAAGAGAACCGCAATCACCTAAATGATACTTGGAGCCGGTATTAGTGATATATACGGTTATTTCATTGTTAGTTGGAGCTGGTTCTGGCTCTTGTACTTTTTCTTCATTAGTTGTTTGAATATCTTTAGTTTCAACATTTTCTACCGGTGGAGCATTAACTTTTATAACAGAAGCATTTTTATCAATAGTAATATTTTGTCCATCTGATGTAACCACAATTGTACCTGATTCATCAGTCCTATATACATTTATATTATTGCTTTTCAATCTTTCTAAGACAACATTATCTGGATGGCCGTATTTATTATCTTTGCCTACACAAATAACAGCATGTTTAGGAGATGCTACTTTTAAAAAGGATTCAGTAGTGGAGCTTTCACTTCCATGATGGCCAGCCTTAAGAACATCAGCTTTTAAATCATATCCTTTTGATAACATTTCATTTTCTGATACGTCTTCAGCATCACCAGTGAAAAGGAAAGAGTTATTACCATATTGTACTTTTAAAACAATAGAGTAATTATTAGTATCATCATAATCACTGCTATTAGGGGCTAGTATAGTACATTTGGCTTCACCTAAATTAAAAGTATCTCCAGGAGTAGGGGTGGTTACTTTAAGTCCCTTGTTTTTGATAGAAGTTAGAACGTCTTTGAACGTTTTAGTATTAGATGAAGCTTTAGGCATATAAACTTTTTCTACACTAAAATTATTTATAACAGTATCTAAACTTCCAATATGATCCTCATGGGGATGAGTGCCTATAACAGCATTTAACCTTTCAACATTTTGTTCTTTTAAATATGAGTATACTAGGTCGCTATCTCCATTATTCCCAGCATCAATAAGCATATTTTCACCTGTAGGAGCCTTTATAAGTATAGAGTCAGCTTGGCCTACATCAAGAAAATGAACTTCCATATTTCCTTCTACGGAAGGAGTATTAGTATTATTTTGTTCATTAGTAGATATGTTTTGCTCTTGATTTTCAGAGTCAGAAATATTACTATTAGCATTTGCCTCATCTGCAGTACAGCCAGTAATGGTTAATAATGAAAAAGCTACTACAAGTAATAATCCATATGTAACAAAGACTTTTTTTCTGTTTCTTTTTTCTCCCCATCTAATAATGGCAAGAGAGGGTTTTATAACTCCTGCTACAATTGCAACAAAAGATACTAAAAACATTATTAGAAATAAATTGCTCATAAAAAAACCTCCTTAAATATATATTGATACATAACTATTATAGGATAATTTGAATGCAATTAATATCAAATTTTGTCGAAAGAGATAGTTTAGTTTGTAAACAAATAAATGAAAATTGTATTCTAGCAAGGAAAATGGAAATATATGTAGAAATGCAAATTTAATATTTTTGAAAAGTTAACAATGAAATATATATTAATGATTATTTATGATATGGTCAACCGTATCAATATAACGGTGGTTTTTTATTGATATATTCCCTCATGCACCGCTGTGGAGACTGTCGTGTTGATAGAGAAGAAATAGATTGATTTTAAGAGTTTTAAGGAATTATGAGTGAATTAAATAGTGTATAATATGGTTCCTCAGATTAAGTTCGAGGGAGTTTTTATTTGAGGAGGTTCTACTATTTGTCCAATACATATAATTACGCGAAAAAAGAAGGATTTTTGTGTAGTTGTATGGAATATTTGTGGGAGATAGTGTATCGATGATATATCCTTATTTCACAAATAATATAGTTAACAAAACTTCAAATAAGACCTACTAGAAATCTATATATCAGATACACAAAACCATATTCAGTGTTCTTTATAAATGGTCTGATTTTATGATGTTGATAAAAGTACTCATATTATAGTAAGGTGGTATTGTGGATGAGCAAATTTAAGTATGGTAGTGCAAATAAGGAGCAGATTGAAGCAATAATAACAACTGAAGGACCTCTTCTTATAATAGCAGGTCCTGGAACTGGAAAAACTTTTACATTGGTTAAGAGAGCCATGTATTTGATTGTTGAAAAAAATGTGGAACCCAATAATATAATGATAGCTACATTTACTGAGAAAGCAGCTAAAGAGATACTAACGAGAATATCTAATGAATTAATAAAAGCGAATATAAAAATAAATGTAAATGAAATGTATATAGGTACATTCCATTCAATTTGTATGAGAATTATAAAAGATAATATTGAATATACACGACTAAAAAAGAATTTCCGATTACTAGATCGATTTGAACAACAATATACAATTTTTCAAAATATCTCAAAGTTTAGAGAAGTTGAGAATTTTAATTTATTGATGGGAAATGAAAAAGGAACATGGAGACAATCAGCAAAATTAATCAAATACATTAGTACGGTAAATGAAGAGCTGCTTGACTATGAAAAATTTATAAACGATGAAAATGAATCCATTAAGGCTTTGAGAGAAGTAATGGATATATACAATCAGTTGACAGAAGAAGAAAACTTATTAGATTTCTCAACTATTCAACTAGAAGCTTTTAATTTATTAATGAGAGAGACATCAGTTTTAAGTAAAATACAGAACCAGATTAAGTATTTAATGATTGATGAGTATCAAGATACAAATTATATTCAGGAACAGATTATATTCAAAATTTGCTCAACTCATAATAATATTTGTGTGGTTGGCGATGATGACCAAGGTCTGTATCGATTTAGAGGAGCAACGATTAGGAATATTTTTGAATTTCCTAATAAGTTTACCAAAGGTATGTGTAAACAAATTAGCTTAGTAAAAAACTATCGTTCAGAGAAAAAAATTATTGACTTTTATAATAAATGGATGGATATTACATATGGTACTAGATTCAAATTTCACTGGGGTAAATATAGATATAGTAAAAAAATTATACCTGGACGTGAAGGGCTAAAGGATGTAGAAAGTGTATTGAAAGTAAGTAGTGATGAGTTAGAGAGTGAATGGCAAACTGAAATTTTAAAAACTATCAAAAAATTAATGGAATCAAAAAAAATAACTGATTTAAATCAAATAGCTTTTTTATTTAGATCAGTAAAAAATGAAAGAGTAATCAAACTTTCTAGATTTTTAGAAAAAAATAATATAAGAGTTTATTCACCTAGGTCTGAGATGTTCTTTGATAGAAAAGAACTTAAACTTATCATTGGAGCAATAATCGCTACATTCCCATTATATGTAAACAAACTAAATCTAAATGAGTTTACCTACTTAGGAGAAAAGCATAATAGATATTATATATCATGCCTCTTGTTATTTAATAATTATTTAAGAGAGAGTAAGAATGACAATTTAAAGACTTGGATTAAACATCGAGCCTATGAACATTTAAGCGGTAATTCTAATATGGATTATGCATATTCAGGATTGATTTATCAATTATTTCAATTTGAACCATTTCGTAGTTACTTGGATGATGATTTATCTAAAGGAGTTGCAGACTTAAGACCTTTACGAAATTTATCTATATTTCTAAATATGGTAGCAAAATATGAATACTTGCATAACATTTCTGTATTAACCCCTAAAAGTATTGATAAGAATACAGAGCTTTTGTTCAATATGTATTTGAAATTTTTAATTGATGGTGGTATAAAGGAGTTTGAAGATGATACTGAATATGCTCCAAGTGGATGTGTATCATTTTTAACTATACATCAATCAAAGGGGTTGGAGTTCCCTATAGTAGTAGTAGGGTCTTTAAATTCAACCCCAAGAAAAAATAATGATGACTTACTAGATTTGTTAGAGACTAAATACTTTCACAGGACTTCATTTGAACATAAGGATAGTATTAAATATTATGATTTTTGGAGATTATATTATACAGCTTTTTCAAGGGCGCAAAATTTGTTAATATTGACTGCAAATGTAAAGGAAGGTAGAGGAAAAGAGCCGAGTAAATATTTTGACAAGACATATAAATCTCTTACAGAGTTATCGGATTTAGATTATGATTTTAGTGAATTTGAATTTGATAATGTAAAAGATGTTAATCTAAAATCAAATTATTCATTTACATCTCACATACTACTTTATGAAAACTGTGCTTTACAATATAAATTTTTTAAGGAGATAGGATTTACACCTGTAAGGATGGGGGCTACATTTTTTGGTACATTAGTTCATCAAACTATAGAAGATATTCATAAGGCAGTCTTGAGGAAAGAAGAAAAACTTATTACTAAAGATAAGATAACAGAATGGTTTAACAATAATTATAACTATTTAGTAAAAAAAGAAAGAACTTATCTGGGTGAATCCCAGCAAAAATCGGCACTGAATCAAGTGATTAGATATACCCTTAGGAATGCAGAATTATGGGATAAAATTAGAGAAGCTGAGGTTGAAATTAGCCTTGTAAAAGAAGATTATATTTTAGAAGGTACTGTAGATTTAGTAAGAGGAGATAATAATACTTTAGAAATTATTGATTTCAAAGCAGAGAAAAAGCCAGATTTATTCAGAGATAAAGAAAAAATTGAAAGGTATAGGAGGCAGTTGGAAGTATATGCACATATAATTGAAGAGAGATTTGGAGAAAAAGTAAGTAAGTTAAATTTGTATTATACAGGTGAGAAAGATGGAGTTCCAGTGATTTCTTTTCCTAAGAACAGCAAATCTATAGATAAAACGATTGAAGAGTTTGATAAGATTGTAGGAAAAATACAGTCAAAGGACTTTACTAAATTATCTCAGTCTGAAGTTTTATGCTCAAATTGTGACATGAGATATTATTGCAAAAAATGATAAGGAGGTTTAAATGATGCAAGAACAATTAAAAGTTGAAAATTATGAATTTGAAGCAAAAAAAACTATTAAAGGATATCCGGAATTACACTGGACAGGTAAAAGACCATATAGAACAACACAGTATTTCCCAGCTCAATTAAAAGAAAGTTACGGCTATGAAAAAGAAGGGTGGATGAACAAGATATTTTGGGGTGATAATCTCCAAGTTATGAGCCATATGTTAAGAGAATATAGAGGTAAAATTGACTTAATATATATCGATCCACCTTTTGATAGTAAAGCAGATTATAAGAAAAAGATCAAATTAAAAGGAAAAAAAATTACTAATGACAATAACTTCTTTGAGGAAAAGCAATATACAGATATATGGAGTAACGATGAGTATTTACAATTTATGTATGAAAGACTTATTCTTTTAAGAGAACTATTATCTGATACTGGCAGTATCTATTTACACTGTGATTATAGAAAAGTGCATCATTTAAGGTGTATTATGGATGAGGTTTTTGGAATAGACAACTTTAGAAATGAAATTAGCTGGTGTTATACTGGCCCATCAGCTCCAAAAGGTGCCTTTCCAAGAAAACATGATAACATTCTATTTTATTCTAAATCAAAGGATAATAATTTTAATGGGGACTTTGTAGAATATAAGAGTGGAATTCATAATACTGGACAAGTATTTGGCAGTACTGATGGAGACGCTGATAAGATAGAAAAGCTTAAAGAACGTGGTAAACTTGTCGAAGACTGGTGGACTGACATATACACTACTGATAGAGTTAGATCTGAGATGTTAGGATATCCAACCCAGAAACCTGAAAAACTTCTAGAGAGAATTATTAAAGCTTCATCTAATGAAGGAGATATAGTCTTTGATTGTTTTATGGGTTCAGGTACCTGTCAGGCTATAGCAATGAAATTAGGTAGGAAGTTTATTGGTGCAGATATTAATATGGGCTCTATTCAAATTACCACTAAGAGGTTAATAAGCTTACAAAAAGAATTGAGTGATAAAGACGACGTCTTTACAGGTTTTGAAGTATACAATGTAAACAACTATGACTTCTTTAGAAATCCTGCACAGGCTAAAGAATTATTAGTTGAGGCATTAGAAATCCAAACAGTAGATTCTAGGAATATTTATGATGGAGAAAAGGATGGAAGAATGGTTAAAATTATGCCAATTAACAGGATATCTACGAAAGCTGATTTAGAAGAATTAAAGGCCAATTTTCCATATAAAACTTTTGAAAAAAGAAAAGCAGAAAAAACAAATGAGCCAGTTGAGAAACTATTGTTAGTGTGTATGGGCCATGAGCCAGACTTAAAGGTGTCTCTAGAACAAGAGTTAAGTGATTATAAATTAGATATTGAAATAGTTGATATATTGAGGGATAAAAGTGTTTTAGAGCTCAAAAGAGACTCAGAAATTGAAGTTGAAATAGATAATGGAATATTGAAGATAGTAAATTTTTACCCGATGAATCTTTTGCAGAAACTAAGTATACAAAAAGAATTTGTGGATGATTGGAGACAATTAGTTGAATCAGTGATGATAGATTTTAATTATGATGGAGCTGTAATGCAACCTTCTATTACGGATATCACTGAAAAAAACGAAATAGTTAATGGAGAATACTCTATACCAAAAGATGCAGGAACGGTAAGAGTAAAGATTACAGATCTACTGTCAGAATCATTAGAGTGGGAGGTTAAATTATAGTTATGGCTAATGAATTAATGTTTTCATTTTTTGAGGCCTTATGGTTCTTTTATGATTCAAATAGAGGTAAGATCAGAAGAAATTATAAAGGTATATCTAAGAAATTTCTTGATTATAACAATAAAGAAATTAATACAGATGCGTTTCTTCGAAAACCACAATTTGAAGCATTAGAAGTGTATATATTTATGAAAGAGTTTATGGATAATAAGCAAATATATCAGATATTTGATGATTGGTTAAATAAGAAGGAACCTTTTTCACAAGCTTCATATTATACTAATGATCGAGACCAAGTGAGTATGTTTGATTTACAAGCTCAAAAAGATGAGACAAGAAAGTTATTTAAATTAATGAAAAAAAATAGTGAGATTTATCCTAATTATATATTTGCATTAACTATGGGACTTGGTAAAACATTATTAATGGCCACATGTATATTCTATGAATTTTTATTAGCAAATAAATATCCTAAGGATGAAAGATTTTGTCATAATGCTATTGTTTTTGCTCCTGATAAAACTGTTCTAGAATCACTCAAAGAAATACTTGATTTTGACAAAACGAAAGTAATTCCAAAAGAATATGCAAGTGTATTAGATGCAAATATTAAATTTCATTTTCTTGATGATACAGACATTACACTTAATACTTTAGACAATTCTGATTTCAATGTGATTATTTCAAATACACAAAAAATTATATTGAAGAAAAAACACAAGAAAGAAACACCAATGGATAAGTTGTTAAAGCTAAATGAATCGCAAAAATATGGTACATCGCCTTTAGGTGAAATGATGGGAGAGTTGTATGATTTTGACGAAATAGAAAATGAAGGTGAGATGTTATTAAATCAAAGATTTGAAAAACTTACTAGGCTTAGGCAGTTAGGGATATACGTTGATGAGGCACATCACATGTTTGGAAAAGATCTTGAAAAAGCATTGATGAAAAACAGTCAGAAAACTAGTCTAAGAACTACTATAAACGAGCTGGGAAAAAGTTTAGATGCAAGAGGTACTCAGGTGGTTGCATGTTATAATTATACAGGAACACCTTATGTTAAGAATATAGTCTTGCCAGAAGTCGTTTATGCATACTCATTAAGAGAAGCAATAGGGAATGAGTATTTAAAAACTGTAGGTATTAAAGGATATGAAAATGTAAAAAATGAAGAATTTCTTAGAAGTGCAATAAAAGAGTTTTGGGAAACTTATGGTGAAAATAGATATGAAGGGTTATTACCTAAAATGGCTATCTTTGGATCTAAAATTGAAGAAGTAGCTGATGATATACGGCCTACTGTTGAAAAAATTTTAAGTGAATTAGGAATTCCACAATCTAAAATTCTTGTTAATGTAGGGGATACTACTATAACTAAGAGTGATGATATTAGACACTTTAATAATCTTGACAAACCCGGTACAGAAGGTGCTGATAAACAGTTTATATTATTAGTAAACAAAGGAAGAGAAGGATGGAATTGTAGATCTTTGTTTAGTGTTGCATTATTTAGAAGCCCAAAATCAAAAGTATTTGTTTTACAAGCGACAATGAGGTGCCTTAGAAAGATAACTGATGAACAACAACATGCAAGTGTTTTCTTATCAAAAGAAAATATGGATGTATTAGAAACAGAGCTAGAACAAAACTTTAGACTAAGTATTAATGATATAAATAATCAAAGTAATACTAAGAAAAAAGTTGAAGTAGAAGTAAGACCAGTACCGCCTCCACGAAAGCTGAAGTTAAAACGTGTGAAGCATAAATACAGTGTTATAGAAAAGAAAGACGTTGGGGAGATAGATTTTCAGTTAGAAGAACTAGATTATAATAAGTACTTAACATATATTCATGAAAAAAGAAATTTATCCGATTCTATATCGACAAAATCAATTGAAGCTAACGAGGTTAAGCTTAAGAGAAAATATAGTAAAATTCTTTTAGTTTCAGAAATAGCGAGATATATGAATATAAGCAGTATTAGAATTGATAGACTACTAACTAATTCTATAGATAGTATTGATCAAATAATTCAAAAGGTAAATGATTTTAATGAGTTAGTATATGATCATTTGATTCCAACATTATTTAATCATTTGTACAGTGTTGAGTATAATATTATAACAGAGGATGTACAGGTTATACTATTGAAAAGTCCGGAAAAAGAAGATCATTATAGATATAAAGTTGAGCCAAACTTATTAGTGTCGTATCAGGATTCAGATGCTATTAAATATAAAAATAAGAGTTTTCATGCTGATAATTACTGTTTTGATTCAAAACCAGAGAAAGAATTATTCTGGCAATATATTAAGAGTGATAAAGTGAAAGAAATATATTTCACAGGGATGTTTACAAGTTCTCAAAATGGTTTTTATATTCAATATGCGGATCCTCAAACAAATACATTAAGAAATTATTACCCTGATTTCATTGCTAAATTAGATGATGGGTCATACGAGATAATAGAAGTAAAAGGTGATAATAAGATAGATGATGAGGTTGTCATAGCTAAAAAGAGAGCGGCAGATGAAATAGCAGCTGAAAGTAATATGATATATAAGATGTATCCATCTAGTGAAATAATGAAAGGCTATGTTATATAGTAATTTATATAACTAAAAAAAATTCAAAAAAGAAAAAGCCAAGTTCTTATCTAAGAATTTGGCTTTTTTTAAAAATGGAATATCATCATCTATGTGTAAACGTAAAATAATAGATACATAGACAATTCTAAAGGCTATATGCTATGATTTTCATATGTTCTTTGAAAAATAAATATAAAAAAGAGCCCTGATTATTTTTCTAGAGTAATTTTAAAGCGTAGTAATAAGGTTATCTATTAGATTTGAAATTTTGTTAATAGTTTAATATAAAAAAAATTTAATAACACGACCCTTAAAAAACACCCAAATCCAAAAGAATTTGGGCTGTAGTATTACTTATTTTATTTTTTATCTTGTTTATATTTCAACTTAATAAGCTCAACATATTCCTCAACCTGCCTAATAGCCTCATCAGGAAGTCCGTCCGTATCTATAGTATGAAAAGCTTTAGTTTCAATTTTAGGTTTTTCAGGATTTCTTACGTCAGTTCTGCCTAGGAGGTAGTCAGTAGTAGTGTCTAATATGTCCGCTATAATTAAAAGTGTTTGTGAATCAGGTATAGTTCTTCCAGTTTCATAATTAGCTACAGCAGTTCTAACTATTCCTAGCTTATTTGCTAAATCTTTTTGAGTTAAATCTTTTTCTTTTCTAAGATTTTTTAATCTATTTTTAAATTTATTTATATTCTCCATATTAATACCTCCTATAAAATATTATAAGTCATCGATACTGACAAAATCTATACATGTCACCAAATAAAACTTTTTTATAAAACACTCTTGACATTGTCATCTAAAATGACTTATAATAATGTCATACAAGATGACATTATGTGTAAGGAGGAAAATTATGAGACTTAACATGATAAAGAGAAGAAAGGAGTTAGGATTAACTCAAAATGATGTGGCAAAACAAATAAATAGAAGCAGAAATACTTATGCCAGCTATGAAATAGGCACAATAACACCTTCACTTGATGTGGCTATAATGATAAAAAGAACTTTAAAAACATATAAAGATGATATTTTTTTGAATTTTAAAGTCACTAAAAATGACATAAATTCAGCATGAATATATTATATGTATTTTCTAATTATTTAAAATCATATGAAGTCAATAGAAAATCAGAAAGGAGAATCGAGGATAAATAACTACAAAGATGCTCTCAACGTTCTAATTACTAGTGAATGTTATGACTTGAAGGAACCTTGTAAGAGATTCTTTGAAGGTTATCATGGGGAGAAGCTCTATGAAATTATCAAGGAGCTTACCTTTGAGGAAGGGCTAGACCCATGTGAATTTCTGTATCATTTAGGATATGTAAAGTAAAAAAATCAAGAAAGGGGATAAGAAAATGGAAAAGATAGAAAAGTTAAAAGAGTATATGGAAAAAGAATTTGGAGTTACGCCTGAAAATATAGATCAAAAGTTAGAAGAAATGAAAAGAATCTTCCTCAAAAGGGGGTTTGTAATAAGTGAAAATAAAAGGGTTCAATAAATTAACTCCTGGCCAGCAGGAGCTTCTTATCAGAACAAATAAAAGGCACAAAGCTGGAGTAGGAACTGACTACAAAGATGGATGGACCCCAATAAGTGTAGAGTCAATAGGAAGAACTTTAAAAGTAGTATTCAAAAATGGAGAATGGTTGCATTATACACAAAATGGAGATTGGTTTTAGAGAAGGGGGAAATTAAAATGACAAGATTACCAATACCTCAATTATCAGAAATAAGAGTGTTGCCACCAGATAAAAAAACTGAAAGTAGAAGGAATGAATTTATATCTATCTTAGCTACAGCAGTAAGACGAAGAGCTATGGCTGAAGCAAAGCAAGAAGACGATAGTAAAAGTGATCCAGGTGATAATTAATTTTATAAATCTATATAAAAGGGAGGTAAAAGAAGAAAAATGGATATATCAATTTTTTATATAGCTCAGGCTGTATCAGGTACAAGTCAAGAAGGTAAGGAAAATATTGATATTAAAAAGCTTCAAAAATGGCTTGAAGAGTTTGCAAAGATTATCATGGAAAAAACACATAAGCTATGGCTTAAAAATATGGGAATTGAATCACTAGAAGAAATTGAAGCTGCAGTAATTGAATATTTAGAAATCTACCAAAAAGAAAAAGGCCCTTCTCAGATGGCGGTCTAAGAAAGGTCAATTAACAAAACATATTATTACCCTCATTATATCAGATATGAGGGGCAAAAACAACCTGTAAAGCATGAAAAAACGAATGGTTAAGGTGATTTTATGAATAACAGAAAATTAATGTTACGACAGATAGAAGCAACCTTAAAGAAGGAAAAGGCTTATCTAAAGGAGTTTAATAAGAAGCTTAGTGATCCTGGGATTAATGGAATGGAGAGAGAAAAGACTCTTATATTTAGAAAGGCATGTATTGATGCTATAAATAGACATGAAAAGTTTAAATTGCAGTACGTTTGAAAGGAGAAAAAAATTATGAAAGTAGTGAGTGTAGATCCAGGAAAGGACAGCACAAAGTATGCATATATAGGGGAAGATAGAAAGATAAAAACAGGCCGCTTTAAAACTAGAATGACTATTTTAGATGATTTAAATAACAATGACATAATTGGGGAAGACAGCTTTAAGGTTGATTATGATGGAAGCACCTTTGTTATTGGAAATCAAGGGAGTGTAGATGCAGCAGATGAGAGAAGTAAAAAGAACAGTATTCACAAGATCGCAACCTTAGTGGCTGTTACTCAAATGTTAGGTCCAGAGGAAAAAGAAGTAGTCCTTGTTAACAATATTCCTTCAACCAGTTATAAGTCGAAGCAGCTTAAACAGGAATACATGGATTTCTATAAAAGCCAGGATGAAATCGACATTACAGTCAATGATATACCCTACAATTTTAAAATAACTGATGTGCTTTTTCTTCCTGAAAGTATTGGATGTATTTTTCGTTACCCTCAGTTGTTTGAAGGTAAGAGCTGCATTATTGATATAGGCAAATATAATATAGGCCTTGTTGTTGTAGAAAATTGTTCAATTCAATATATGACCACCTTGGATTTTGGAGGTACTGAATTAGAGAACAGAACAATAGAAAATCTAGAATCAAAGTTTGATAAGGGAATAAGCAGATATAAGATAATTGATTATCTAAAGAATGGATACATAGAGTCCTGGGGAGAAAAAGTCAAAGGGTCTGAGGAAGTTATAAGCCAGTGCAAAATTGAATATTTAAATGACATAATCAAGGAATCAGCAAAAAAGAAGGTTTCATTTGAGACTATGGAAAGACTTAATTTTATTGGTGGAACTTCTTTATTAATAAAGGATAAAATAAATACTCATCCCAAGTTTTCAAAACTGAGCAATGTTTTAAATGATGCTAAAGAAGTAAGTGTCATAGGGAATCTATTATTTGGAGAGAGAAAATATAATGACAAAGCATAGGTCTAAAACCCAACTTATATCAATTAAAGATGAATTCGATGATGTATGGGAATTAATAGCCCTACTAAAAAAAGATAAGAAAAATATATCTGATTATATTTGCAGGGCTATTAGATTTTATAAAGAGAATAGCAGCAAGCCAGAAACTAATCTTACAGAAGCGAGAGTCAGATTAATAGTAAAAGAAGAAATGAAAATACTTCTTGATGGTATGGAGATTGTAAAAAAGGATGAAGAACTAAATATTGATAATATGCTTAATAATAAGAGTTTTGAAGCAGCATTTAGCAGCTTTGAGGAAAGTGATGATGATAATTAGTTATATAAAACTTATATAAGACTTATATAATAATTCACTGATAATTTTAAAAACTTATATAAAGTTTATATAAGACTTATATAAGTGTTAAGTCAAATAGATAAATATTAGGGAGGTGATAGTTTGAATAAACTTAGAGATAAAAGAAAAAAGAATTGGTTTTATATAGAGAATGCTGTTGTTGATAGGGAAGATTTATCATCAAATGAAAAACTGATATATATGGCTCTTGCTAGATATGCAAATGAAAGTGATGAAGCTTTTCCAAGCTACAGTACTTTGTCCAGAAAAACATCTTTAAGTAAGAGAACAATAATTAACGGAATAAAGAGCTTGATTGAAAAAAAATTAATTAAAAAGACAAAGAGATATAGTAATTCTTCTAAAGAAAATAATTCGAATTTATATACAATATTTTCTGCTCAGCTGCCTAGTGCATCTGGTGCACCACCCCCCAGTAAATCCGATGAACCACATGCTGAAACACAGCATATTCCAAGGGTTGTATTCCCTGGTGAAATGGGTGCACTACCTCCTAGTGCAACAGATGCACCACCTAGTGAAATGGGTGCACCCCCTAGTGTAATAGATGCACCACCTAGTGAAACAAGTGCACTACCCCCTGGTGCAACAAATGCACTACCTAGTGCACCAGCTGCACCCAAAAAAGACCTACATAAAAATACTAATATTATTAAAAATACTAACTTAAGAAATAAAAACTATACGCAAATTGAAAATTTACGTCTTAGGTATTCAGAAAATCAACTTAAAATTATTGATGAGTATTTTGATATTTTAAGATGGACCAGGAAGCATGGGAAGATAGCAGATAGTGTAATTATTAAAATTTATGAAAAGTGGAAGGAATTTAAAGTTGATTCAGTTATGTATGCTTTAAGTGTTTATATAAACAATCCTAAACATCATGATAAAAAAGAAAATTATTGCTATGGGATAATGAGAAATGCAACGTCAGAGCAGATTACAGATTGTAAATATATTGCACTAGGCAATGATAACAGTGTGAAGTATAGCTTTGTTCCCAAAGACAAGAAAAATGCTTTTAATGATTTTAAATCAAGGGCTGACAGATATTCAAATGAAGAGCTTGAAAAAATACTGGGATTAAGAAAATAAAAAGTTGGAGGCTTTAAAATGATTAAAGGTCAGATTACCTTAGAAGATGTTGTGAATTTTGACCTGAAGATTAGTCCCAAACCATATTGGATAAAAGTTTCTAAAAATAAAATATGGTGTCCATATTGCAATAGAATTAGGACTTTTAAAAACAACAGCTTTTACGGTGTTAGGAAATGTGAAGTATGTGGAATATCAATAAAAGATTATTATGTTAAAAAATTCAATAAATTAGAGTTAATTTGATGGATAGATCGATATTTAAGGAGGATTGAATATGCAAGTAATTCAATGCAATGTAAGAAGCTGTGGAAATAACAAAAATGGCTTTTGTTACTCCAAGGTGATTTATATAAGTGAAACTGGAAAGTGCAAAGAAAAAAATAAGGATTAAGGTGAGAATATGTTTAGTATATGCTCTAGATATATTGAATGCTCAAAACAAGAGTTTTGCATTCATCCCGATGAGGAAATGAAAAATGAATGCAGGTACAATCTAAAGCTTAAGGAAGGATTTAATTTTTATAGCAAAAGTAAAAATAAAGGCCTATTTCTAATTATAAATAGCAGAATGTTTTTCATAGGCAGAAGAAGCTCCTATGGAAGCTATACATATGACCTGAAGGATAATGAGAAGGAAGAAGTAATTCCTAAGCTAAAAGAAAAGGGTCTGCAAATTGAAAACAAAGTACGATATAATCTATGCAGAAATGATATTGCATCCGACAGTAATAGAGCCTGCTGTCTTGTTATCCTAACAGTTGATGATAGAAAATACAATATAAAAAACTTCAATACAAGATGCGTAACTCAGGATACTGCTACAATGATTAGAGATTATCTAAGAGAAAAAGGATTTTTAGCAGCAGTACAAAAAATCGGGTCTACGGCTGTAAATCATAAGATTAGAGCTAGTGAGAAAAGAGAAATTGAAGCTCTTAAAAAAGTCAATGCTAAGGAAAATAAATGCAATACTAATAAGCCAGATGTTTTAAAAGGTCAGATATCTATGTTTGATTTGTATGCTATTTAATTCAAATAAATAATTATTTTAACATGATATCATATGGAACAGTTGTTCTGTATAAAGTTTTAAAGAAAAAAGATTTTGTTGTAGAATAATTTTAAAAGGAGGCGGAATTTTTGACACAGGATGAATTGAAAAAATTTGTTGACGAAGGTGGAGTTGAAAAGATAGGTCATGCAGCTTATGCACTTTTGTCCCTTATAAGTCAAAAAGCTGAAGAGCAGGGATATCCCGAGATAATTGAGATTAGTGTAAGGGAAAGCATGTATAAGGCAAAAATAAGATCCTATCAGCGTTTATGTCAGGTTAGAGATAATTTGAAGGAAGAAGGCTGTATAAAATCCTATGAACCAAAGGGAGACACTGGCTTTTATTATTTGAACTATGACTAAAATACTAAAGCAACAGAAAGGGCAAAGACTGGTTAAAGGGGGTAAAAAAATGAAGGCATTAGCACAAGCTAAAACAGAAAATTGGAGCAACTGGATTGAGATTAAAGAATCTTACAAGGAAAGCAGTAAAAAAATCAATAAATTTATACAGAATAAAAATATTATACCGAATAAGAATATTCATGATGTAGTGGATTTAGAAATTGCAAGGGAAATGAAAAGAGATCTTACAAAAACTACAAAAAATCTTGAAAGAAAAGTTTTATATGAATTTAATGCATTTTCCCTAGAAGATATAAAAAACAGTAAACTCACAAAAAGAGAAGTGGAAATTTTAGAATACCGCGTTAAAAACCACTATACATTTGAGAAAATCAGCGTGATATTAAATACAAAACAGAGCAGTATATTTAAATCATATACAAGTGCAAAAGAAAAAATAGAGAGATATAGGAGAATGAATGTAAAAGAAAAGAAATTGAGTAAATTAAGTCCTCAGCAAAATAGAATTCATGAACTGTTAAAGAAAAATAAAACTAATAGAGAAATAGCCCATGAGATTAATACAACAATTGACAATGTGAAAAAGCAAAAGAAAAAAATAAAGGAAAAACTAGGGGGGACCAAAAAAGGTGAATAAATAACAGAGGGAAAAGTGTGTCCAAAATTAGAATTAAAAATTCAATAGTAAATATAAAAGTAAAATCTAAGGAAATCCTTAGTTTTTTATTTTGCTTAAATTTTCGTTTTTGAGAAATAGAACTAAAAATTGAGTGAGGCGTGCTATGATTTATTTTTATATGAAGAATAAGGAGTAGAGTCTAAATATATTAAAGGTTCTTACTGAAACCTTCATTATTTAGATGTTTAGTGGAGCCGGAAACAATAGTAATAGAAAGGGAGATGAATAATTGAAAAAAAATAAATTTGTTATACTGTTGCTTATATTATCTATAGTACTAACCATGAATTGCGTATCCTTTGCAGTAGATGAAGACGATGACGATGGTATAGAAGAATATGAACTTCCAGATCCAAGAATATACATACCAGATATAGAGACAGGGACACAAGGGGCAAGTGGGTTCGTAAAAGTAATTAATATCATTATAGGTATAGGAGGAACAATACTGCTTGGGTATATTGCATATACATCTATTTTTGATATCAAAGACCTTGTAAAGGGTTCAAAGTCAATTGATTCAATGAAGGGTAGAGGAATAGCCCTTTTAATATCGATTGTACTTGTTCTACTAGCAATTACTGGAACATGGGTGCCAATTATATACTTTATATGGGAAAAAGTTTTTATACCAATACTAAAAGCATTTGTAGAGTCATAATGAGGTGGTTTTTTGAAAAAACAGTATAAAATTTTATGTTTTGTAATAAGTATTCTTATTATATTTACCTCCATTGCACTAACAAATACTGCATTTGCTGAAGAAAACTCAAGTATTGAAAAAAAATCAGGTGCTGAGGAAGATTCAGGGGATGAAGAAAATGAAAACAAAGGACTTATAGAAGCAATAAAAAGAGCAATTGACAATATAATAGAGCTCTACGAATCCATACAGCTTTTGTTTGAAGAAGGTCTAGTTGGGATTATAAACAAAACAGTATCTCAGCATTTAAATGATGCACTATCATCGGTGGCTGGAGTATTTGGAAAGGTATATTTAGTTACACCAGGTATAGGGAGAATAAAGTTTGTAAAAAAAGCATGGTCAGTACTTGTTATAATGTCAATAGCACTTATAGGACTTTCCCTTATAACTACTGCATATAAGGTAGGAAAGGGAGATGGAGATAGTCAAAAGGGAAGAAAGGCAGCTAAGTCAGTTGGAATAGCGATAGCTTTTGTTCTAATTAGCCTATATCTTGTGGATTTAGGTATATGGGCACAAAACTGGTTCTGGACGACTGTTTTAAAGGAAAGCCTCCCAACAATTTTAAGTGACCACTATAAAAACCTTTATGAGATACCAGGAGATATGGTTCTTAAAATTGCCTTTGGGAATTATACTATGAGCCTAGACGATCTAATGACCTTAGAAATTACTGAGGTCTTTTTAAATCCTCAAAATGGAAGTGCCGGAGGTCTTTTGGGCCTAATATTTTCAATGACTCTATTATTTCTATCAGGAATAATAGGATACCTTAGATATATAGTATTATGCGGTCTAGGAATTGTATCTCCTGCATATTTAACTGGAGGAGCTTTAATGGGGGACGATAGACCTGCAGCAGGACTTTTAAACATATTAATTAGAACGATAACTCTACAAAGTATATTTGATGTAGGCTGGATCACAATGGTTATGTTATCAAGGCTTGAGGATGCAGCAGATATAATATATTCTATCGGAATAGCTCCTGTGGTTGCTAATATATTTATTCTTTTAATTGTATTAATCATAGCAATACTTTATTGGGTTATTCCTATGTGGAAGGCAGCAAAGAGTCCAGTTACCCTAGCAGGAGGAGAAGTAATTGAAAGATTTGGAGATATTACAAAAACACTTAGCAGTGCAAGTGGATCTGTTGCACGAAACATGGGATGGGTAAGAGCAGAAAGTGTAAGCGTGCAGGGGAAAGAAATGGGAAGTAAGCTTAAGGAATTGGGAAACAAAATAAAAACTGGAAATTTAAACGTACCATTTAATCCTATTTCAAAGGCACCAGAAAGAATGAATATAGATGATATAATATCATCTACAGTTTTAAGGGATAATGGCACTCAGACAACAAAAAGAAATCATGAGCTTTATGTAGGAGAAGTGCCTAGGGAAAATCTGAGTAGTTTAGTAGCTAGTATGAGTAAAAAACTTCCTAAAGAAGCCTTTTATTATGATAGTGAGGATAAAACAATTGAAATTAAAGATAAATACTATGATGCTGCTATTGACATTATAAGAAAACATAATTTTATAAAGGAAAATAAGGAACTTGAAAATATAAACAGTCAAATATGGAAGAGTATTGAGGTTCCACTAACAAGTGTTAAGGGATTAAAGGAGTATATTGAAAATAATAAAATAATCAATGAAGAAGATGTGATATTTGATAAAACAAAACCAAATAAAATATTTATCAATTCATCAAGATTTGACGAGATAGCAAAACAAATTAAAAACTTTGATTTTGTTGAAAACCTTGGACCTGATAACAAGAAGGAAGTTACAAGTATTAAAGAATGGAAGGAATTAGAGCTTCCTAATAAACAAGGTCTAAACCTTGTAGAAAAGCAACTTGAGGGAAAAGAAGGCATAAAGGACAATATGTATGAAATTGACACTAGAAATAATAAGTATAAGGTTTATATTGATCCAAAGCATGAAAATAAAGTTATGGGACAGATCAAGAAGGCCTTTGAAAGCGTGATTCCTTACTGGAGTAAGGGCAATAAATATGTTATTTATGAAAATGGACTGCCAACTATAAACCCATATCCTCCGGAGAATGGTTTATATCTTGGGAAATGGAAAAAGGGTAATAGGTAGGTGTATCTATGAAAGAGATAGAAACAACAACGATTACATCGGATGTTAGAAAGGATGTTCAGCTCTTTGGGGTAGTGGAACTAAAGCACTTTCTAACAATAATTCCTTCAATGATAATAGGTGTGTTAGTCTTTGGCTTTCTTCCAGGGCCAATTTTACCTCGATTTTTAATATTTCTGTTGTTTTTCGTTGGGGGAGTATACATAGCACTAACGGATATGGTGTATAAGCACAAAGTAAAAAAGAGAAGGAAAAAAATAATAGAAGACTTAGACGTAGAGAATATTAGCGAAATATCAGCTTATGACTCACCATTTATGGTATTTAAAGATAAAACAGTAGGAATATGTATTAGGGCCGAGGCTCCACCCTGGGAAAGCAGCAGTGATAATTCAAAGAAATTTGACCTTGTAATAACAAAAACCCTTTTAAGACAATGTTCTTTAAATAATTTTGAGTTAACTGTATTTGCAGAAAATAGAGAAGATAACTCAACCCTTGATACAAGATATAAGGAGCTTTTTAATAAAGGTGATCCTTTATACTTGCTTGGTGAAGCAAGGAACAAATGCCATGAAAAAATTAAAAAGGAGCATGGTAGAAAAACCTACTATACAGTTAGACTAAGGCAAATAGAGGCCAAAAGGAGCATAAAGGAGTCAATAAAGGATACAAGGGATATGGCTTATGGAGTTATTTCAGAGCTAAGTAAAATAGGCCTTATGGGATTTGTTATTAGTACAAATGAAATAGAAAAGAGCGTAAGAAAAAATCTTCTTCCAGAAGGAAGGATATATAAGCCGGTATTTATGGATCAATCCTTCTTTGAAAGAATAATAGGAGCTATAGATATTATAGGCAGATTTATTAAACTTAGAAAAAATAAAACTGAAGAAAAAAATGAATATACAAAGGATGAAATAGACCTTGAAGATATCAACCCAGAAGATATTCAAAACTTATAATACTTATAAGGAAAGGAGGATAGAAATTGTCCAATTTACATTTAGTTTTTGAAAAAAGTGATGAAGGTATAGTAAATTACCTGAGGGATAATTATAACGTAATTAAGTGGGATGTAAGCCTAATAGAAGCTATTAAAAGCATAAAAGAAGATGTATGCCCTGAAATTATGATAATTAGTGAATATGCAACAAAAAATCTTTTGACTGAGGTTCAGCAGTTAAGGGATATTATAACAGAGGGTACAAGGATAGTACTGCTCTTATCCGGTAGAAGATCTGAAGATAATGAATTGTTGAATAAGCTTGATAAAATTGATATAGATTATTATACAACAGATAGCTTTAAGGCTAAGGAAATTAATAAATGGATAAGCAGCGCAAAGGATAAGCTTCCAAGTTCTGTATGGATTGCTTCTGACACCCATGAGGAAGCGCTTGGGATTCGAAGTGAAGTACCAAAGCTCATACACAGAAGCTATAAAATTACAAAAGTAATAAAAAACCAAGAAAAGCTCTTTGAATTCCTTGAAAAGAAACATCCCGATCTTATTATCATTGGATACATACAGGGAGATTTAGAAATAAAAGATTTGATAGAAGAAATAAATAAGATTTGTGATAAAAAGACAAGGATAGTTCTTACATACGAAGACAAAGACAAGGAGAAAGAAAAGGAATTTAAAAAACTAGGAGCTGAGATACACTATATAGTTAAAAAGAAAAAAGAAAAGGAAGCAAATGAAAAGAAGGATTTTACAGAAAAAAATCATATAAAGCCTAAAGATGAAAAAAGCAGATTCAAACTAAATAAGATAAATATTTTAACTAGGACAAAAAAAGAAAAGGAAGAAAAGAAAGATAGCAATAAAGAGAAGTCAGAAAAAGTAATCTATACAGCTGCTCTTCCTATGGATTACAGAAAGATAATTGGTGTGTTTAGCCCTTATTCTGTAGGAAAGACAACTATATCTGCTTCCTTAGCATTAGCCACATCAAACAGCAATATAAAAACTTTACTTGTAGATTTAGATTTATATAAAAAGGATCTATACTATCACTTTGTAATAGAAGATGGTGTAGATTCTTTTAAATTCAAAAAATTAGTTATAGATGTAAATGAAAGTAGGGATATAGATTTAAATGACTATGTTATAAAAATAAATAGAAATCTAGATATTTTAACAGCACATAGAGACATTAACATTGATATAGACAAAGGGATAATTAGATCCTTAATAAGAAAATCAAAGGATTATAACATAGTGATATTTGATATCGGTGCAAATCTATCTATTGATTTGAAAAATTACATACTTGAGGAATGCGATGAAAAACTTCTAATAACCGATAAAAATTTGACATCACTAAATGGAATACCCTACAAGCTTAAAAATATAAACAGGGACAATCTTGCAGGTGTAAACCTTGTTATAAATAAGAATATAAAGCTAAGGGTCTTTGATGATAATGAAACCTTAGAATATTTTAAAAATATATCCTTTGGAAATACAGATAAGTTTGACATTAACTTTAGCAGCGTTTATAAAGTGAAATATGCTGCTAAAACTATACTTGAAGGTCTTCTAAAACGAAGAGCTGCCTTTGGGTGTGGAGATGAAGAGTTTGATAAGGATATTATGGATATTGCATTAAGTATATATCCAGTAAAAGAAATAAAAGAAAGTAAAGAAACAGGAATTACAGAGAAAATAAAAAATTTAATTAAGGCCCACTAATATGGAGGTGTAAATATTGAAAAAAATAAAAGGAAGCCTGGCACTTGTACTGATTGCTGTTATAACCTTTAGTGGAGCAGCATTTATTAGTTTTTATTTGATGCCAAAGTTCTATGAAAGCAAAAAAGAAACAATAATGATTCCTATGTTAATAAAGGAGAAGGATATAGGTGAGAAAATAGATGAAAAGAATATAAAAATGGTTGAGATAGGAAAATACAACTTGCCCAAAGATGTGGTAAAGACAATAGAGGAGATAAAAAATAAATATGTTTCTTCTTTAAGTATTAAAGCTGATAGATATGTATATAAAGATCAGCTTTCACAAGAAGAACCTAAGACAGCTTTGAAATACAAAATTAATGATGGTGGATTAGCAGTGCCTACTGACCTTGCTAAAGCAGTGGGAGGACTGATTAAAGCAGGGGATATCGTGGAAGCTCATATAGTTGAGAGAGATGAAAATTCTCAAAAAATGATAGCGACCTTACATGATGAGTTAAGGAAGCTAAAAGTTTTAAAGATACTTAATGCAAATGGTATCTCAACAGAAGCGGTAGATGAAAACTATAAGGGATATGAAAAACCGGATTTTGTAGTATTTGATACACTTACGGATATACAGAAAAAACTTCTTATAGAAGGAGCATATAACGGGGAGATTCATTTAAGTTTACTTAATCCTGATAATTTAGAAAATTATAAGCAAAAAGCTGACATGGAGAAAGCTCCAGAAGTCAAAAAAGATGAAGAAAAAATAGAAAAGGAAAAAGAAAGTAGCAACAATCCTCAGACAGACACGAAGGAAGAAGGAGGATTTGAGATACAATGAGCATAAAAAATATTAATTACAAGGTAAATATGATATGGGGACCTAAAGGAGATGTTGGGAAATCTACTATAGCTTCATACATTGCCACAAGATTTGCAAAAGAAGGGTATATAGTAGGATTAATAGAGCTAGATAGATACATTTCAAGTATTCCATACATTTTAGGAATTGAGGATATGAATGGGAGAAGCCTAAGCAAGGCTATCACAAGTGAAAGCGAAAAAGACATTCTTAGAAATTTTGTGCTGCATCCTGAGTACGATCTATATATAATGTCTTTAAACATAAATGAAGATAAGAAAATAACAAGTCTTCTAAGATACCCTGAAAAGAGAATAGAAGAAATAATAAAGATAGCTAGATCTAAGTTTGATCTAGTTTTTATTGATTGTCCTTCAAACTATATAGAACAAGGATTTATAGTGCCACTAAAACTAGACGTGGACAGGATGATATGTGTAATTGATAATGACATAGCAAAAGTAGCAGGAATGAAGCTATATGATAGATTCTTTTATGAAACTGAGGTGAATTTCGGCGATGTAATAACTGTTATAAATAAAGATAAAGGAATCTTAATAGAAAATATGATAAAGAAAGTTGTAAGTGAAGATTTAAAGGTATTAAGATCAAGGGAAATATTTAAAATACCACTTAACGAAAGGTTCATAAAGGCTAAAAATGAAGGGGTAAATCTAGCGGATGTAGTTCCAGTAAGCAAGCTTGAAAGAAATATATCTAAATCTATAAATGATATATATAATCATATATTGGATTTTGAAGAAAAAACAACTACTCAGGATAACTTTTTAGAGAAAAAAGATAAAAAGGGATTATTTAAGAAAATTTTTTCTAGGAATAAAAGATTGGGAGGCGAGATAAATGACTAAAAAGGGCTTTGAAAATGAAGTGGCAGCAGATATACAAAGTTTTATCTATGAAAGAAAAAGCAATGTAGATCAGGACAAAACAGTTAAGGGAAAAAAAAAGCATGGTACAAAAACAAAGGAAGAAGCTGTAAATGAGGTAAGGGAATATCTTAAATCAAAGTATCTAGAAGAATTTCAAAATATAACAAATAATAAGGAAGCATATTTAAAAATTGAAAAGGCTATAGAAACCTATGTAAATGATAATGGACTTAGGATAGAGGGAATAGAAAATACTCCAAAAGTAATTGCAACTGAAATCAAGCAAGATCTTTTAAATCTTGGGGTATTAACTGATCTTTTATTTCCAAATGAAAATAAAGACGATATAAGGGATGAATATGTAAAAGAGCTGCTAAAGGTAGGTTCACTTGAAGAAGTTCAAGTGGATGATTGGAATGATATAAGGCTCATTATTGGAGGTAAAAGATATAGAACAAATTTAAGCTTTAATAATGCTAATCAAGCTCAAAGAATAGCTGAGAGGATAGTTAGAAATGGCCATTCTACAGGACTACTAAGTAAAGATAATCCCGTTGTGAAATGTAGAATCGGAAATAATATAAGGGCTACTATTGTTAGAGATCCAATAGCAAGAAGGCCAAATGATATGATGAATCCAGTAACACAAATGGCGATCAGAAAACAGGTACATCATGTAATTAAAAAAGAGCAGCTTTTGCAATGGAAAACCATAGATGAATATGGAGATTCATTACTGGAGCTATTAATAAAGTATGGGGCGAGGATAGGTTTTTATGGAGGTACGAACACTGGAAAAACCGGAACAATGGGATCGTATATTCATAGAATACCGAAAAACAAAAGATGGATTGTTCTAGCAGAAACAGATGAGATGAATGCTAGACTTCTCGATGAAAATGGAAAAGCCAAAAACAGCATAATAGTGTGGGAGATAAAACCTGGAGTATTAGGTTTTAGGGATGCTATAATAACAGCTCTTACCTTTTCTCCAGAGGGAATTGTGGTTCAAGAAATAAAGGGTGAGGAAGCTGTAGAACTTATAACTGCAGCTATAACTGGACATCCAATAGTTACTACACTCCATGCTCTCAATATTAATGTATTTGGGAAAAGAATTCTTACAATGTATAAACAATCTGGAAGCGACCTTGATGATGATCTTATTCTCGATCTTACTGCAGATGCATTCGATATTGCTGTAAATATGGCAATGTTAGACGATGGAAGCAGAAAGATTGTAAATATTTCTGAAATCAATGGATATGACAGAACTAAAAAAGCATTTGATACTACAACTTTAGTCGAATATGAAATAGAGGATACTTATGAAGTACCAGCGGTAGATCCCCTTGGAAATCCTGTTATAGATCCAAATACCAAACAGGCAATGGAAGTAGTGATTAAAGGTAGGCATGTAATTAAAAACCCTATAAGTGAAAAACTGGTACAGCAACTCATGATGCATGGAGCATTAAAGGCAGATTTAGAAAAATTCACTGATGTAGAGTTTCTTAAAAAGAATCCTACAGATAGAGAGTAGCGATATTCTCAATTAAAATAAGACTTAAAAACTGGAGAGATAATAAATGAGCGAACTTGATAAAGAATTACAATTTAGGTTTAAGAGGTGTAAACTTGGAGTTTATTGAAGATGTTAAAGAGCAAAGTAAAAACAAATATGATCCTAATAAATTATCTAGAGAATTATTAGAAGCTTATATAGATATTGAAGTATGTAAAGAAGAAAGCAATAAGAAAATGTGCCAAATAGTTAATAAAACTTCTGACGAGGACAATGAAAGGTAGGTGAATAACTTGAATATTAATGTAATAGAAAAGATTAAAAAATTATTAGCATTAAGCGAGAGTTGTAATGAGAATGAAGCAAAATTAGCAATGTTAAAAGCTCAAGAGTTACTAATTAAGAATAAACTATCAATGCAAGAAGTTAAAGATTTTAAAATACATAATAGCATTATAAAGGAAAAAAAGAGTAAAATAACATTTACAAAAGCTAAATGGAAAGCTCATTTAGCAGGACTTGTTGGAGAGAATTTTGGTTGTTATTACTTCTTCAAAACCAGATATACTAATACAATTGTATTTTTGGGAAGAGAAGAAGATGTTGAAGTATGCAATATAGTTTTAGAATATGCTATTGATTGCATAGATAGTTCTATAAAGAAATTGCAATATAAATATAGGAAAGAGGGTTTAAGTGTAAAAGGATTAGCCAATGACTATGCAGTAGGGTTTATAGCAGGTTTAAGTGAACAATTTGAAGAACAGAAAAGAAAAAATCAAGAATGGGGTCTTGTTTTAGTAAAAGACAAAGAAATAGTTAAAGCATATGAAGAAAAAGAATTTAAAGGTTCAATAGATACAACTATTAATTTCAAGGGATATGATGAGGCATACTGTAAAGGGCATAAAGATGGGCAAAATTTTAGTATCGCAGATAAAATTGCCGATGGTACAAAAGATGTGCTCATGACGTTACAAAGTGGTTGAAAGAGTAGGAGAGACTATGCAAAGTTTACATTTTGTATGAAAGGAAAATGATCATAAATGAAAGAAATAAATGAAAGAAAAAAACATGTAATAATTTTTATTGGAGGTATAATTATAACTTTTCTTTTGCTTCCTAGTTTACTACCTAATTTCTTAAATGTGTTCAATGACACTATTAAAGAAAACAATCAAAATAACCCTTATTATTATACAAAAGGTATTGTTAAAGAAAAGTATATTAAAGATGGATTATTTGGCTTTGAAACCCAATACATAAAAATACAAATAGATGATTGGACTGATAAAGTTGCTAGTGTCGAAGTAGAGTATTATTTATTAGCTGAAGAAGATAATCAGCTATATGTAATACTGGACAGCAAAAAGGAAAAAATTGTAGAATTAAAATTTAGCGACAAAGAGCTTAATAAATATATAAAATCAGAAAAAAAGATTGGGAGACACGTAAAGCTGTTAGAAGAATAATACATTGTTCAATAAGAAGTATAGTTAGTTAAGTTAATGGAGAAAGGAGAATATAAAATGATTAATAATGATATTAGAAACGATCCAGATTACGACCAAGATTATTATAGAGAAGAATATGAAGATATGATGGATGAGAAGTTCAAAAAAATAAATAAAGAGAAAGGAGAGCAATGTGGACTCGATTTTAAAGAAAACAATTTACAATGCAAAAAATGTAAAAATTTTGAGTACTGCAAAGAATGGAATGACTATTGTAATTTATTAGTAAGTGAACAAAATCCATTTATATAATCAGTAAAGTAAGAGTATTCCTGCTTACATACTAAGATATTGATGAAAATGTTCTAAAAAAATATTAAGGATTAAATTATTGGAGGGAGTTGAGATGAAGGTTAAAATTATAAATACTATATTAATTTTTTTAGGTTGTATTAGCTTGACGATTCCTTTAATGGATATGGAGGCTATTTTTATGATAAAAAAACCTAAGAAAAGGATTGATGATGGGCGAAAAGCTAGAAGGAAGGCAAGAAGAGAAGAAATTGTAAAAACAAAAGATAGTTTTTACAAGAGATTTAAAAAGGCAGGAAAGAAAATAACAGATGAACTTGGATTCATAAGCTATAAAACTTTTATAATGTTTACAATTGTCGGAGGTTTTATAGGGTTTATATCAGGACAAATTTTTAAAAATCCTGTAGCATCAATAATATTAGCACTTGCTGGAGCTATTTTGCCATATTTAATTTTAAATTTAATTCTTAGAAAAAGAAATATTGAGAAGGAAGAAAAGCTTCAGATTGTTTTAGGAGATATTCAGGCAGAACTTATAGAGGTAAAAGACTTTATAAAAGCTATAAAGAATAAGCTTCCTGCAATTGAAGGAGTATCCAAGGTTTTATATAAGCATTTTAAATGGTTTGTAGATATGATAGAACTTCTTACTCCAGATAATAATGAAGAATATATGAGAGAACTAGCTGAAAGAATAGATACTCACTTTTTTTCAGAGTATATGAAACTGGCAATTCAGTATACGAAAGGAGATTCATCTCTAATCTATACTATGGAGTCAATACCTGCAGAATATGCACAGCATTTATCAAGAAATCAGAAATATAAAAAGATAATAGAGAAACACAATAAAAGCTTTATAACTACTGTATTGGCGCTGCCATTCGCAATAGTGTTTTTAAAGCTTATGAGTAGAGAATACTACATGATCCTTGTAAATCATTTTGTTGGGAAAATAACTTTAGCAGTGGTTCTATTAGCTTATCTAATAGGAGCTATAATTTTTATGAAATACAATAAAGATATAAAGTATCAAGGTTAAAGGAGGTGAAATTGATTGGCATACTTGTTATTCCTTTACACTGTATATTCTATACTTCTTTTTCAGTTTTTTAAAAACATATACAAAATAGCATTAATGCCAAATAAAAAAAGCAAGCGAAGAATTCAAGCTATAACTGAAATTGGGAAAGAAAAGAAGGATATTTTAGATTTTGTTGGTGAAAAAACGAAAACATTTACAAACTACATTGAGGAAATTTTAAAAAGGAAAGGTTTTATAAGTGAATTTGAAAAAGAAAAACTAGAACACAAACTAAGAAGAGTAGGAATGGATGAATCAGCAGAGAGATTTAAAGCTAGACAGATAACATATCCTTTACTGTCTTTAGGAATGGGAGGACTCTTGTCCACTATTATTCCTTCTGTAGTAGGAATAGGCATGCTTAGATATATATTTATAGGCATGTCAGTTTTTATGGCATTTTTTAGTATATATATACCAAAGGATCAGCTAGATAAAAAAATTCAAACACATAATATAAAGGTTCTTAGTGAAATGCCTAGATTTATAAGAACTTTTAGATATTCTCCGGAAGACAAGGACATTCTTGAAATTATAAAGGAGTACCTAGAATCCGGAGAAAGTTATCTTCAGTATGATTTAATGCAGGTTATTGCAGATATAACCGCAGGAGTTTCCGTAGACGATGCTTTAGATAGTTTTTCAAAGAATATTGATATGCCTATAATAAAAGATTTTATAGTTGTTTTCAAATCATCTATTAAGAACAAAAAAGAAAATGAAACCAATCTGAAAATAAGGGAAAACAAAATTATTGAAGAATATGAAAGTTTTATTGAGGAAGAACTAGAAAGCAGACCAGTAATACTTGAGGCTGTAATAGGAACGCTTGTCAATGCACTTCTTTTATTGTTCATAACTCCAATGGGAGTTTATGCAGTAAAAGAGATGTTTTTAATGATTAGATAAAAAAATATTTTTTAAGGAGGAATTTTAAATGGAAAAAGGCACACTTAAGATATTGGGAATTTTTGCAGGAGCAGCTGTTGTAGTAACATTAACAGCGGTAATAATGACAAAGGGACCTGACTGGATTATTGATACAATAGATTGGGTAAAAGCAGAGCTTGGAATGTAATAAATGAAATCCATTTTTAACAGAATATTTTCTATCGCTGCAGGTGCGATAATATTTTTTATTATACTAAATGCATATATAATAACTAAGGATAAAGCTGATCTTAGAAAAATAGGAAATGCTGTAAAATATCATGCGGAAAAGAGTGGTGGGTTTACTTCACAAACGGAGGACCTTTTTTTTGAGACATTAAGAGAGAAGGGATTAAAAGATAAGTTAAAAGAAATTATAGTTAGACCAGGACCAGGAGCAAATGTTAAGGTTCAAAAAAGAGAAATGTTTGAGTTTGAGATTATCTATAAAGGAGAGGTTCTCATACCTTTCGCAGACAATATAGAATATGAGTCCAGTATTCCCTTTAGGGGATATTCTCATAAATACCATAAGCCATAATGGATTATCCATTATGGCTTAGTAATTATTAAATGGAGGGGTTAAATGGAACAATACTTCAATGATGCAAGGGAGATTGTAGTTTTCTTTATGAAACTGTTTTTAATTGCTTTATTTGGAATAATGATACTTAACTATGTGAGCCTTACTATAGTAGTAGAAAAAACAATAAATCAAGCAGAAAAAGATGGATATATAGATTATGATGTGTTTTTAGATAATGTTCAAAACTCAAGTATTAATATGAGTGATGTTGTTGTAGAGAAAGTAGAGCCTGATTTTGGAGAGTATGTAAATAAACTAGGAGATTCATTAAAACTTCATGTATCTGGATCATATGAGGTTCGATTATTTGGTAAAAAGAAGATTTTTAAATATAGCATAAAAAAAATTGGAATAAATCAGGGTTACTATGGAGCTGGGTACTAGGAGGTGACACTTTGGATCATCCAATTTTCCAAAAAATAAAAGTAATAATTCTAATATTGGTTATATTACCTGTATTTGCTGAGGCATTTAGATTTATAAAGTTTCAAACTATGTTTCAAGAGGATATATATGACTGTGCAATTAATGCTATAGAATTATCGATGGATGATGAGTACAGAAAAAGCAATATAAGCTTAATCGATGAGACTCTTTGCATTAATATATTTTATGAAATTTTAAAAGATAAATATAAGCTTGGAAACAGTCTTGCTCCTTTAGGATCATCTTTTATAAAAGGGCAGATATATATAAATTCGATATTAGTTGAGGAAGGAAAATATTATTTAGACTCAAATGGTAGAGCTGTTACGGATGAATTTCCATCTATGTATGTCAAAGGGCATTTTTACATAAGGCCCTTTATAATGGCACCAATTGAGAAAATAGAAGTGCCATTTGAAGTTGAGGCAGTAAATAAACGGATATTAAAGGGGGATGAATCATGAAACTAAGTTGTTTCAGTACTTGTAAAATGTTGAAATGTTTTTTAGAAAACATCTTTTTTTACACTCTTTATAGTGGTTGTACTTAAATACACATCTAATTTAAAAGAAGGTACTATAAATACCAGGTGTATAGATAGACATTAGTGGAGGCATGGATATGAAAAGAAATTTAAAGCCGTGGGATGAATCGAAAAATAATTTCAAAAAATATTTAGAAAGTTATATGTACCATATATCTTTAGAAAAGAAACTTACAAACGGGACGATCGATATCTATAAAAAAGAGCTAGAAAGGTTTTTTCAGTTTATAGAACAAAAATATAAAAATAAAAATATTAAAGAAATATCAGAAGATGAAAGTATTGTAAAAGATTATATTTATACTTTAGTTAAAAAAGGAAATGCTGAAAAAACTATTAATAGAAAAATAAGCACTTTAAGGATGTTCTTCAGTTATTTAATGGTATCAAAAGAATTTAGTGATATTAAAACTAGTCCTATGATAAATATTAAGAACCAAAAAGAAGAACAAAAACTTCCTGTTTATTTAACCTTGCAGGAATGCGAAAAATTCTTGTATGGAATTAAGTTCTTCAGCACCTATGCAACTAGGGATTATGCTCTGTTTCAGGTTTTTCTTAGCACCGGAGCAAGAATTTCTGAAATATGTAATTTAGAATTGAACCAGATAAATATAAAAAATGGAATAGTTAAATTGTATGGTAAAGGAAGAAAAGAAAGACAGGTAATTTTAACAGATAGCTCCATGGAAGCTTTAAAAGCTTATTTGTATAGTGGGGACAATAAAGATTTATCTAAAAAAGGTAGAGTTCCTAAAATAGATACAGAAGTAGTATTCCTCAATAAATACGGTATGCCTTTTACAACAAAAGGTATATATATGTTATTCAAAAGTCTAGCAAAGAGAATTGGTATATACAAAACGGGGCTTAGCCCTCATAAGCTTAGGCACAGTTTTGCTACTTTGTTAAAAAGTAGTGGAGCAGATATTCTAGAAATAAAGAAATTATTAGGACATTCATCATTGAGCTCAACTCAGATATACATGCACATAATGGATGATGATGTTCTAAGCAAAGTAAAGAGCATACATCCACTTAATAAAAAAGGAATAGATGATGATTTGATAAATAGGATAAATCGAAGGAAAAGGGGGTATTTTTATGAGGCTAGGTAGTTTGATGAGAATTAGAGAAAATATTAATTTTGGTAGGGTTTTAGTTTTGTTATTATGCTTTATAGTTGTTGGCCAAGTTTACTTTGTTACCTATAGCTATGCTGAACCACAAACAAAAACAATGACTGTAAATTTCTCTGAAAGTTCAGCACGAAGCAGAAGCAAAACAGTTACTATACCAAACCTACAGAATGTTGTAGGGGTAAAGGTTGATACAGGAAATGTAAATTTTTCAGTGAGTGGTGAGAATATAACAGTTAATACCAGTGGAGGTTCTTACAGCAGTAGAAGTTATAGCTCACGAAAATATTCAAAAACAGTTTCAGATAGTAGAACAAGTAGTAGCAGTAGTTTTCCTAGTACTATTTCATATGATAGTGGTGGATACAGTGGAACGCTTTCTAAATCTGGTTCAGCAAATAGTAGAGTTGTTAGTGGGAGTCCAGCTGATAGTAAAACTGTAACAGATTCCATTTCTGTAACTAGTAAAACTTATGATGAATGGTCAGCTTCCAGGTCCAGGTGGGTTTTTGTTGAATATTGGCGATCGAATGATCCAAAGACTATAACATATAAAGATGGAACATATTCAGGAACTTTACAACGAAGTGTTACTACTAATCAACAATATAAAACATATACTTATCCGTCTGATCCTTATGATGGACAAATATTCATAAGAAAGACTGGCTCATGGACACGGCATTACTCAGGAAAAGTAACAAAACCAGATACAAGAGTGTATGAATACACTCAAAACTATAACGGTAGAGTGTATAAAGGTGGATATAACTACTATTATAAATACACAGTTACAATCGAGTATTTAGACAACCAAGTACCAAACGTATCCATATCACAACCAACCGAAAATGAATATTTTGGTAAGAAAGAAGGTCACAACAATATTCTTTTAGAAGGAAAAGTTAATGATGATGATATTGGAGATGAAATTACAGTAAAATATACACTTCATCATATAGATTCAGCCACAAATTTGGCAGGACATACTGATGTAGAAATATTTAATGTATCGACGTCTGACGGCACAGATAAATCCTTTAATCATAGCATTACAATAGATGAAACTATGCCAAGTGGAAAATATGAACTAAGAATAATAGCTCAAGATGATAAAGGAGGAAAGGGCAAAAAAGTAGTACCCTTAAATATTGACAACACACCACCACAAACCAATCTTCCAACAGTAAATGCAGTAAGTGATACTGAAATTGAAATAATTCCTAATGCCATCGATACTAGTGGATTACATACAACGGAAACATATATCTATAACAGAGATAATACTGACTTGACAGAATATGTATCAGAAAGTTTATACAAAGATACAGAACTTACAGCAAATACACAATACACCTATAAATATAAAGCTAAGGATATTCTGGATAATGAAAGTGACTATTCAGACCCGGTATCTAAATATACACTGGCCCTTGATCCAACAGATGTAGATGTAATAGCTAAAACCAGTGATTCAATAACATTCGATATAACAAATACACACCAGGGAAATATACCGGAAACAAGATTAGAAGTAAAAGAAAAAAGAGCAGGAATTGATGGAGAAGTAAAGAGTGTTAGTGAGTGGTCCACTGAAACAGTAAGGGAAATTAACGGACTTTCAGAAAATACTGAGTATGAACTCTGGATTCAAACTAGAAATGGTGATCAGATAGCCAATGATAAATATTGTGCTGTAGAGAGTATTAGGACAAATATAGCACCAAGCTTAAGTATAGAAAGAGTAGATAGTAAAATTTACTCTGAAATAAATGGACACAATATGATACTTGTTACAGGGAACTTTAAGGACGAAGATCCAGGAGACAAGTTGTCTCTATGGCTGGAAATAGGAAACTCAGATATACCTTTAGATATAACTGAGACATTTAATAATATAGAAGCTGGTCAAGACAATCATTTTGATATTGAAATATATTTCCTTAGTGATGCTGATTATGAAGCAGTTGATACAGCTGATACATCAGGTTTTTCAGCCACAACAAATGGAGCTGTTACAATCGGTGAACAGAATACTAGCTGCAAAGTATTCAAGGAAGATGCTCCAGCAGGAAATCAGCGCTTTAGAGTATATCTTAAAAATGTTCCAGAAGGAACAAGTGAAGATCATACATTGAAAGTATTTGGAAAAGACGATAAAGGAGGAGTAACAAATAAACTTGGTATATTTAAAGGTGATGAGGCTGGATTTACAATAGATAAAACAGCACCTATTTTTACAAATATAACTTCTCCTAATGATGATGGCTTATATAAGGAAGGGGATACAATTGAAATCAATGTAACACTTTCTGAAAATTCCTTAGTAAATACAATAGAAGGAAAACCTACTTTAACCTTAGATTCTGAAGGAACAGCAGTCTATACGGGAGCCGAGGGAGAAAATACTTCCCTTTTATTTACTTATGTAGTAGGGCCAGATGAAGATTCCAATGATCTATCTGTTACAGGAATAAATTTAAGGGGTGGAACAATAACAGACAAATACGGAAATCCCATAGACATAATCTGGGATAATTTATTACCCGGTGAAAATACAAATTTAAATGATAACAGTGAAATAGTAATAGATACAACACCGGCGGTAATAGAAAAAGTGACATCCAGCAAAGATGATGGAGTATATAAAGAAGGAGAAGAAATACAAATAGAAATACAATTTTCTGAAGTGGTAAATATCATAGGCAGTTCTACATTGAATTTAAATAGTGGAGGATCAGCCCATTACAGCAGTGGAAGCGGTACAGATACATTGTATTTCGATTACACAGTAGGGAAAGAAGATAATAGTGATGATTTAAATTATGCTTCTATGGATTCATTAGTTTTACATGAAGATACATCAATTAAAGATAAAGCTGGCAACAATGCAATTATTACATTGCCAGATTTAGATAATGAAAACAGCCTAGGAAGCTTAAAAGATATTATAATTGACAATATACCACCTATTGTAAATAATATTGATTACAGCATAGACACCAAAAAAGTTACCTTTGATTTAACAGACACAGGGGCAGGGCTAAAAGAGCTTAAATACTTCTTCAGTGATATTGAAAAACTAGAAATGGATTTTGACACATATTATGATAATGTTGAAGGATCAAAAGAAACAATAGATTTAAGCCACGAAGGAGCTAATGTAGTTAAAGAGACAATTATCAACGCCAAAGATAAAAGATATATTCACTTTAAAGTTAAAGATAAACTTGACAATGAGGCTATATCATTTAAAGGATTAAATCAGCCTCCTAAATTAATAATTTCAACTGTAGAAGAAATAATAAATCTTGACTATAATAGTGAATTTATCCTAACTGGAAGTGTTACAGATGAAGATAAAGATATAGTTACGATTACAGCAGTTATAGGAGAAATTGAAAAAACAATGGATATAGATACTTCAGCAGATTCAAATTGGTCATTGACCTGGAAGGGCTCAGAATTAAAATCAGGATTATTTGAAGGAATAACTATTAACGCAGATGATGGGAAAGGCGGATATGACACTGAAAAATGGAATGGAAGTATTGCTATTAACCCTTATATAAGATTAAATGGAAATAATTTAGTAGAAATAGAAAGAGAAAATAGATTCATAGATCCAGGAACAAGTTCAAATTATTTGGTAAAAGTTACAGGAACAGTTGATACTTCAAAGCTTGGAAAATATGTATTAACCTATGAAGCAGAAAATCCTGTTGGTACAGTGGCTAGGGCAAATAGAACAATAGTAGTTATAAAGAACTTAAAGGATAGAATAAGAGATAAAATTGATGATATAAATAAAGAATTGGATGATTTAGAAAATACCAAAGAAAGTAATCTGCCAAGGGATATTGAAGACTTAAATAAATCAATAGATGAATTAGAAGATCAAATAAATGAGCTTCCTGAAGGAAAGGAAAAGGATGATTTTATAGATGAGCTTGAAAAAATAAAGGAAAGAAGGGATAAACTTCAGGAGAAAGTAAATAACAAGGATTATTTTGAAGATAAAATAGATAAAATATACATTGATTTTGAAAGGGATCC
>NZ_FUZT01000011.1:142194-216327 GCF_900167445.1 Maledivibacter halophilus | reverse complement strand
GTTCTTTCATACTTTTCAATAATCTTAGGTTCGAATTCTCCGTTTCTATCCCTTGGAACCTTCAAATCAGTTTTACCAAAATTCGTTTGAATAACCTTTTTGCTATATCCATTCCTACTGTTACCTGAATTATTACCATTAGGATCATTTTTACTATAACCAAGATGATGCTCAAGCTCTCCTTCTAAGGCTTCCTGTATTGTTTCTCTAAATATTATCTTAATAGCTTCTTGTATTTCATCTACTGTTTTACAATTTTGTGCTAACTCTTTTACCGTTAAATTATTAAAGTTTTGCATAAATAGTCATCTCCTTTTTATTCCTTATTATTGGAATTATTGACCATTTACACAAAACTTTATACATTCCCATTTTATATGTTTTTTTCAGAATATTTTCAAGTAGATTCAGACTTAATAAAAACTTATGGAGCAGTAGATATTTCGTTAGTGTGTGATATTCCTTTGTTTATTGATCCTATGCTAATTTTTAATAGTAATAAGCCCGAATATCAATCTTTACATCAGGAAATCATACGGTATTTCCATTTTTTATATATGAAATCAAAGGCAGGGTTATCTACTAAAGAAATAGATGCGTGGTTTAACTTTAGCGAGGTCCCTAATAATTGGTTGGGTTATTCTATGGTTGGAAATAAAGGATTGGCTTTAGGACATAAATTTGCTAAATTCCTATATGATAATATTGAGTTTGCACTTAGTACAAATGGAATATCCAGAAGTCAACATATTGAAAAAGCAATGTTACTTTACGAAGGAAGCGGAAAAGATAAAATTAGTGACTTAACTGTGAATCTTATAAAAAGATTCCTTTGCGAATATACAGAAGAATTTGCAAAAGAATATATAAGTCCTGATTTATGCTGTATAATTCCTGTCGACAAATCTTATTTCAATTATGAAACAGAAAGTTTTGTAAGTAAGGAGTATACACTTCCATTCGTATATAATGAAAAAGGGCAAGTTGAATATGTTTTATTAACCCCTTTTGATATTCTGAGGGAGGATGAACCATCAATAAATAGAGATGACTTTTATAAAAGTCATGAACGTATCCGTGCTTCTATTGAAAATGATAGTTTGAGGGCATATGTAAATAACTATATTATGCAAGCTGTGCGACGATATGAAGAAAATCAGAAAAAAAATCGGCAAGCTATTAGAGAAAGATCAATTCAGAAGATTGAAAAAGAAGCTTTTCAAGAGATTGTAAAAGAGTATCCAGAACTATATGATTATTACATTAAGCTACAAGAAGAAAATACCGATGAAATAAAGATACAATGTATGCAAGAATTAAACAATCAATTAGAAAGACTTTTAATGGCTCCAAAGAATTTGATTTCTCTCTTTATCTCAAATGAATATACTTTTGATAAAAACTTACCTGCGAGAGAAGAAGCTAAAAGAAGACTTGCCTTTTTTAAACATATTATTGAAGATTGTGACGGATATAAAAATTTATATGTTAAAGGTGAACAGATTGCAAAAGAAAATGACTTGCAAAGGTTGTTTCGTTTTGTATGGTATGGAACTAATTTTAAAGTAGATGCGGAGGTAAATAACGGAAGAGGCCAAGCCGATTTTATTGTATCGATGGGCCAGCATAATCAAAATATTATCGAATTTAAACTAGCAAGTAATTCAAGACTGAGTCATGTATTTACACAAGTTGAGATATATGAAGCAGCTAATTGTGCAAATGGAAGTTTGATAGCTATATTCTACTTTACTGAGAGTGAATATAGAATAGCCCAACAAGTAGTAATAAACGCTGGATATGAAAGCATGATCAATGAATCAATTTTTTTAATTGACTGTAGAAATGATAATAAAGCTTCTGCTTCAATAGCATAAAACCTTGTTGAAGAAAAATAAATACAAATTTGTATGGGAATATTTTTGAAATTTTATTTTCATGAATAAGATCTATATAGCAATATCAATAAATAATATCAACACATCTATTGGTAGATAGATGGTAAGTAATCTGGTTCCATTTCTGATTTTGATTTTAAAGGATTATCTTATACAGTAGACTATATGTTTACTTTAGATAGACTTACTACTTGTAGTATATTTCTATGTTTAGTTTGGTAAATTTCTATGGTAAAAGAGAACTTTTATTTTCCACTAGGGAACTGCTGGGTCTGTACGACATCTTTATTGACTACTCAAGGCACGTGGAGACAATTGTAAGATTATGTCGTTACAACCCTTGATTTTACTAGCGCTTCAGCAGGTTTGCGATTTCTATTCTTTTAGCAAAAACAGTGAAAATTACCCTGAAAAAGACCTAAAAAGGAGTATCGAAATAAGAATTGCTATATGATATGGTATGTGGGAACACGTTCTTAACTGTTGGATTTCTATTGAAAATTTAATGAACTTAAGTTTTGTAGTTTTTATTAAAGACGTTGGTTTTAACCCGTTTATTTTTAAAAATAAAACTCAGTGTTTTCGAGACGCTGAAAAAGTCTCCTTTTTAGATTCACCATACAATATATGCACATTAGCGTGTGGATCAATATGATATATTGTATAGGAAATCTAATTACAAGGACTTATTCAGTACCTTTGTATTTTCAATAGTTTTATAAACAGATGTGTATTAAAATTAAAGGAAAAAAATATATATATTATTATTGTAGGAATTATAATATTGTCATACATTCTAAAAGTTGTAGGTATTTTTATTGGAGTAAGTATAACTTTTGAAGAGTTTTTACAAGGGTTTATTACATATTTAGGAGCAGAAATACTAACGTTTATTGCTATACTTCCAATTATGTTTGTAGCTTTTATGAGTAAAAAAGGTTTTTGGGTATCCATATGTGTTACTATCGTTTATGCGTTAATATCATTTATTGGTATTTGGTCACCAATTCTATCTTCTGTTTTGCCTATTATATCAATATTAAGAATATGTGATATAACTGCACTTAGAATTGAGTATGCATTTCCCATGTCTATAAATCTGACTAGCTTAGCTATTATAGGTTTTATTTCGCTAACTGGGATAATATATGCGGCTAAAATACAAGAAGCCTAATTTAAACTTAGCTAACCCCCTAAATATAGTTATATTTGACTGCATATATAAAATATATAGAATATAAGTCATCTAGGGGTTAAAATAAAGTAGTGAAAATTTATCATCTTTCTATCGAAATACTCTAAAAAATTCTATGAAGAACATACTGACGATTTACTTTTGCATAAAGCGGCAAAGGCGGCTTTTGATAGCTTAGAGAATAAGAAATTACCTACGGTTAAGGCTCTACAGAAGGAATATTCTGAAATGCTTTCCAAAAAGAAAAATATACTGACTGCAAAGGCAAATGTTGACCGTCTTTTAGGCGAGAATATACTGGAGAAGGAAAAAAAACACAAAGAGCAGAGGTAATCTTGCTTATGATTTTTCAGCTCCCAAAAGGAGCGTAGCCACACAATTTATTGTGTGTTCAATGGGGATTAGGGATACTCCCCAACAAGCAGATTTGGCAAAAATCCCGTAAGGGAATTTTATGCAAAATCGTAAGGTTGTACCACCTTGCCCTGCTTTCCACTTTTGCAAATGAATACTTGACAAAGTTTTTGGTCAATCATATAATTGCTTGAAAGGAGGTGGCGGAATGAGATTGGTTTTAATTAATAGTAATATAAAAAATAACAAGCATTCCATCTCTGTTTTTGATAGATAAATTTCTAGCAGTGGATAACTGTATATTGTTGATAGTATATAGTGTTAGAAATTATTTATCCAATAGAGAAAGGATGTTATCGAATGAATAATAATGTAGTTACGAGATTATCTTCATCAGGAATAAGCAAAGCAGTAGGTAATTATACTCATATAACAAAAATAAAACCTAATTCAACGTTTTATACATTTTCAGGACAAATTGGAGCGGATTTAGGTGGAAATATTCCTGAAGAGTTTAATCAACAAGTAAAAAATACATTTATAAATATATCAAATCTACTTAAGAGTGTAGATTTAGAGCCGGATAATGTTATAAAGGTAAATATATGGTCAAGAGAAGAAATTGATTGGGAGTATTTCGATAAGATATACGGTGATTTTTTCGGGGAAATCCCTCCTTCTATGACAATTGCTTATGTAAATGCTTTAGGTTTGGAAGCAATAAAAATAGAAATAGAAATATGGGCTGCGAGATAATGAAGAAGTACACCTTATATAAATTTGATAAAGGGGAATACAGAAGATTTTTGCATGACATTGGGAAGACGGTAATGCACTTGGTGAGTTATATGGAATATCTAGGAAAGAATTTGCGAACTACCTTGAAATTTCAGAACGTCATCTATATGGGATAGAATGTGAAGGTCATGCAATGAGTCCTAAAATAGCAAAATAAGAAAGGAAGTATCGGGGAAATTAAGACTGATACTTCCTTTTTTACTAATTAAAGTTTATAATTTCCTATTGAAAAAGGGTACAATAAATTTAGCTATATTGATCAAATCAATATGTTAGGAGTAAAGTAGGATATGAAAACTATAGTTATTAAGGAGTGCACAGATATTACAATTGAAAATACTTATACTTTTGATATATCTAAAATAAATGTAATCCATTGTGTCGGTTGTTGGAGTCGTTGGTGGAAGACGCCGAGAAAATGTATGTTTAAGGATTTAAACGAATTTTATCATGAATATATTACCGCAGATAAAGCTATTTATTTTGCGAAAATAACAAGGGGGCTAAATAGAAACCTTACAAGCTTACAAAATTTAAATCATGCATATTTCAATTTTTCTGTGATATAGGATTTAACGATTTAGGTTGGCACAGAATTTTAAACAAGAACAATGATTATGATAAAAGGTTAGATAGACCATTTTTATATTAATGAAATTGTAAGGCTATTCTTCCGCCAAGGAAATATCAGCTATCCACAACATCATTTTTGTCTACCCAAGGCATGTGGAGTGTTGCTCGCTGCTGGCTAGGAAGAAATAATAGGTGTGATAGTTATAACTCGAAGTCTTGTAAATACAGGGTTTAGACGAATTTTCAAGTAAAGCAAAGCTGATAGGATTTTAATAATCTTATGGGCTTTCTTGTATCTAAAACTAAAATTAATATTTTGATATTGACATTTTGGGCTACATATTATATTCTAATTATGGGCTACAAAATACAAGGAGGTGAATATGTGCCTAAGAAAGTAGGCAGACCAACTGATAATCCTAAAGGTAAACCTATTCATGTAAGACTAGATAAAAAAAGTGATGAAATACTAAATAAATATTGTAATGAATATAAAGTTAGTAGAGCTGAAGGCATTAGGCGTGGGATAAATAAGTTGGAAAGCGACTTGAAAAAAAAATAGAAAGAAGCGGTGAACGCCCATCAAGCAATTGCACCACTTCTTACATACCACTATCTAAAATAGCGGTAAATCTATTATACCCTGTTTGAGATAGTAATTCAAGAAGTTATTACAAGGAGGGGAGTTTATGTCAACTGGATATATAGAACATTTAAAAGAATTATTTTGTGATATCCATGAAGGTGTAATGAAGAATTTGCGTGAAACTGATAAAGAGTATAGTGAATTAGTAAGAAATAATATAGAAGAAAGCATTAAGATTCGGGAAATACTTAAATCACTTAATGATGAAGATAGGGCATTTATTTTAAGAAATAAAGATTGTACTGGAAGGCTTGAATGGATAGAAAGGGAAACCATTTATTTTCAAGGATATAAAGATTGTATTAAGCTTATGAATATTCTTGAGCTTATATGATGATTGCATAATAAAATATTACAAATTCAAATAGTAAGAAACTGATTTGACCGGTAAAGCATATTGTAGAAGGCTTTATCGGTTTTCTTATAGGTTAAATAAGTAGTTTCTTTTGTTAAAATGAAGACTATAAAAGGCTAAGTAAAACAATAGTAAGGCACGTAGTTAATTGAAATATATGTCAAAACAATGTGTAATTTTGGTATGGATTCAAGATGAGTTGTAGAACTATATGAAAGATCAACTAATATAAATAAAGTAATATTTTAAACTCAAATGCTTTAGTCGTTGGAAATTAGTAGTGAATTTTTTTGAAGGAGTAATAATATCGTAAATACGTGTATGTGGAAGTATTAATATGCAGAACATTATTGATTATTATACTGATAGTGAGGACCCTTGTTTAGGGCAATATATAGGTGTTTCTATATCCATTTTTATAAACTCGGACCGTAGGCTGTAATTTATAACAACCTACGGTCTTCTATTGATACTATGCATCAAGTTAAACACTTACTCTTTAATAAAAAACCGATGAAACCCTTTGTCAATTGATTTTAACTTTAAAAACAAAACTTAATCCATATTCTCAAAAAACTTAAACATTATAAGTAGTTATTATTATACTGCAATGGCTTACTTTACTACTCAACCGTCTCTATTAACACCGAACACTCTATTATTTTCTCAACAGTTATTCACTCATTATTATATAACTTCATATTTTGTAATGAGAAAATTTTAAGGAGGTGATTAATATGCCTACTTTGGCTTATGTTGTAAACCCTAATGAAGTAACAGTTATAGATACAAGTACTAATACTGTTGTAAATACTATACCTATACCCACTACCGATCCTAATGATTATGCAGTATTGATTGCAATAACACCAGATGGCAAATTTGCTTATGTTACAAACCTTAATGGTTTCGTATCTGTTATAGATACTTGCACAAATACAGTTGTAGATACGATTAAGGTTGGTTTTAACCCCATAGGCATAGCAATAACACCAGATGGTAGATATGCTTATGTTGCAAACTCTTTTGACAATAATGTATCTGTAATTGACACAAGCACTAATACTGTGGTGGATACTATCCCTGTTGGCAGAGAGCCTTTTGGAGTGGCAGTAGCCCCAGATGGGAATTTTGTTTATGTTGCAATTGCACTAGAAAGTAGAGTATCCGTTATAGATACTACTTCAAATACAGTGGTTGATACCATACCTGTTACATTTTTTCCTCACGGCATCGCGATAACTCCGGATGGCAGCTTTGCTTATGTCTCAAATAATGAACAGCCCCCTTTAACTACTACAGTTTCTGTAATTGATACAAGTACTAGAACAATGGTGGATAATATACCTGTCGGTTTCGTAGCAACTATTATAGCAATAACACCAGACGGAAAATTCGCTTATGTTGCAAATGCTGGTGATGATAATGTATCTGTAATAGACATTGCCACAAATACAGTTATCGATACTGTGCCTGTTGGATCACACGACTATGGCGTAGCAATAACACCGGATGGAAGATTTGCCTATGTTACAAACGCTGGTGATGATAATGTATCTGTAATTGATACAAGCACAAATACAGTGGTAGATATCATCCCCGATGGAAATACACCTTTTGGCATAGCAATAGCAAATATTCCTCCATGCCCAACACCTTCAAATAGAATCTGTATTGAAACAACAAGAGTTTTTGACTCATGTATGTTTGAAGAAGAGCGACAAAAAACTTTTAAAATTCCCAATTTAATTGAAAATCAAGATATTCAATGTGAAATTGTAGAAACTAAATGTAGTATATTGGATGTAACTAAAATAGATGAACAAGCAGATTTAGCCGATGTAAGACTGCAAATAAAAGTATTGGTACATTTTACAAGTAAATATTTTAATAACGATGGTTTTAAAAGTGTAATATGTTTTGAGAAAAATATAACTCTTTTTGTTCCAGAAGGTGCAGCTGTATGCTGTGATATTAATGATTCAACCTGTGAATGCATCCAATCAAGTAACGTATCTTGCGATTCAAAATCTTTCGGCAAAATATACTGTACTGTCAAAGTAACTGTAGTTGTTAAGTCTAAAAAACTTGTTCAGATTGAAGTACCTTATTTAGGGAACTGCAAGCCACGAATTTGCTAACTTAACTAAAAATAATCCTCAGTTTTAATACCTGAGATTTGTGTCTTTCAATTTTGAATCGTTTCTATTTCGCACAGTTTTCATTGGTAGAAAACATTTATGTATTTCTGCCAAATAATTAGGACGAACAGAGTCATTCGCCTCTACAAAACATGAGATTAACGATCAATACGTAGGGTGGGACGACTCTGTCCTACCTTTTATTCATTATTTAATTTTACTCTCTACAGAAATTTAAGTTTCTTTCCATTACTATCAAATCACCTGGAGGAGTGGATGTTTCTCCAGCCTTTTTATTTGCATTTACATAAGTGCAAGGGGTCAAGGTTGAAAAGTTGAATTAATCTAATATACGTTCAAGGGTATTTGAAACAAAGGAGAATAAAGAAGAGTATTTGATAAAGATAGTTATTTATTAAGTCTTATAAGGTATATCCATATGAATCCTGTTAAAGCTTGTAAGGAAGAAGGATTAGAATATAAATGGAGTAGTCATAATGAATACCTTAAGCAAAAAAGTAGTATGATTAATTGTGAATTTCCCTTATCTTTATTTTCATATGACAAAAATCAAAGAAAGAAAATGTATATAGAGTTTATTATTGAAAAAGAAATTGATAAAGAGCTAAGCATACAAGATGTTGACGAAATCCCCTTTGAATTAGTAAAAAAGGATATGATACTGTTATTTGGAGAACACCAAAAGGAATTTGTGATACATCTTATGGTCTTCTCAAGAAAATAGGGAAAAATGCAAATAAATTTTAATTGTACTATCAATTGAACCAGATCATCCATTAAATGTACGCTATCTTGAATCTATTTTAAAAGATATTTTAATTGCAGAAAGGGATTGTTTGTGGTCTACGTATATAGCTGAAGAGCCAGAGTGGTATGGTGATTCATTTTCTGTTCAAAAGATTTTAATTTGGGCTCAAAATAATTCCTTTGATATGATTGAAATAGAACGATTAGAGCTTTTAGCAACCCTTATGATTTGGTTTACGAGCACAAGTAATCGTTATGTACGCGATACAGCAACGAAGATACTATAAAAAATATTTTTTCAACATCCTAATATTATTATTCCTTTTTTACAAAAGTATGCACAAATAAATGATTTATATATAGTTGAACGTTTATATGCTGCTATTTTTGGTGCAATAGTATATCTGCATGAAAAAGTTTAATTCAAAATATAGCAAAAGAAGTTTATATTATAGAATTTAAGGATGGATTGCCTACTGAAAATATAATGATTAGAGAATATGCAACATTAATCATTGAGTATGCTAACTCACAGAACGCATTAAGTACAGATATTATTTTAGAGGATTGTAGACCACCATTCAATAGTAAATGGCCCTATGATATTTTTACTAAAGAAGAACTTTTGTCAAGAGAGGAGATTTATGGTTTATCATATTCTCTATATGATTTTGGAGATTTTCAGAAATATAGTATGAGATGTGTAGAAAATTGGTCTAATACACCAATAGACGATGAAGATTTTATTTCTGGAACAACTTTGCAAGAAAATTTTTTATATGAATTAAATGAACAAGCACAAGAATTATATGAAGAATATATAGAATTAGATAATCAAGAATCAATTCTATATGATGAAGCACTTGAAAAAGATTATTCGCCTCTTGATATATTTATAGGCAATCTAAAAGAAGAAAATAAAAAATTATATGATGAATATTCTCAAAATGAAATAAAGATTGATAAGAAAAAAGAAGCTATTAAAAATCAGTTATTTACTATGTTTTCTAAAGAAGAGAAACTAAAATTTGAAGAATTAGATCATTTATACAATGAAAAACATATCCAGTTTGATATTGATATAGCTGCTCGATTGGTACATGAAAAAGTCATTGAACTTGGTTGGACCAATAAATATTTTAAGAGTTTTGATTCTACTTATTCACATGATACTGTCAGTAGGTATAGTGATAAAAGAATAGAGAGAATTGGGAAAAAGTATCAATGGATTGCTTTATATGAGCTCTTAGCTAAATTATCAGATAATTTCAAAAGGAAGTAGAAGGGCATTAATCAAAATATTGTCTCAAAAACATTTAGAGTCTCCAGATGTTTTTGCACCTCCTTCATTTACGAGTGAAATTTTCCATGGTGAATTTCATTGGCAACCCTATTTTGAAAGATTAGATATCACTAAAAATAAAAACATGTGGAAAAAAGAAGGTCGTAGTTTTGATATTCATATACCAACATATGAATATTCTTGGGAATAGAATGCTAATGATAGCTCATTAGTTAATTCTATTAATATATATTTACCTTCTCCTATTTTGGTTAAAGAACTTAATTTACACACTAAACCTAAAAGGTATGGTATTTGGTTTAATCAAAATGAAGAAGTAGTTTTCTAAGATCCTAGTGTTGAGAATGATGGGAGAGGATATACGCTTGTTAATAGCAACTATTTGTTTGAATGGCTTGATTCCAATAATTTAGAAATTATTTGGTTTGTAGGTGGGGAAAACAATTTAATGTTTTTTTGATATTAATTGACTGATAAGTCTTGTAGGATTCAAGAAAATATAGAATTATTGAAGATAGATTTTTGCAATTAGAACAAGATACAAAGAATAAGAAATAAAATAGATGAATGATAGCTGTTTAAATAAATTGATTCACATCAAGGGGGTACCAGATACTTATGACATAATTATTGTATGTAGAATGTATTGTCAAATTGTGTTGGAATAGGCATACAAATATCTGATTTATAATTAGGAATAAAGAATAAATTTTAACAGAGTGGCTAGTAATTATGGAGAAAAAGAAAAATAAGTATAATGTTAGTGATTTGTCTAAAATGTTCGACATTCATCCAAATACCGTAAGACTTTATGAAAAGTTAGGTTTTATATGGCAGGCACAAAGAAATAAAAATAACTACCGTGTTTTTAATAAACTTCATGTTATGCAAATAAAGGTATGTAGGAGTATCTTTGGCTATCCTTTTACAAATAGGCGCATAAGAAATTCTGGAAATGAGATTCTGTGGGCAATAGCAAAGAAGCAGTGGGATACTGCAAAACAATATACACACTCCTATATTAAAATAATTGATTAGGATATTACGACAGCACAAAATGCAGCTAATATGTTACGCTATTGGGCAAATCCAATAAGCCAAAAAAGAATTGCATTAGCAATTAGCAAGCTATCACGTAAGAAAGTAGCCGAATACTTAGGGGTTACTGTAGAGGCAGTACGGAATTGGGAAAGAAACAGTTTAATCGTTTCAGATGGAATAGGTGGAAAGGGCGAAACACTTTATTCGAGTGATGATTTAGGAAGAATTTGTGCCATATGTATGCTTTTACAGGTGGGATATAGTATAGCTTCAATTCACCGTAGCATATCAATGTACGATAAAGGTCACGCTGAGTTAGTCGCTTTCACACTGAACAATCCAGAGTATCATAATCTCATTTCAGTTGGAGACCATTGGCTTTATGAATTAAATAAACTGATGAAGGCAGCTCAAGAAATTCCATTAATTATTGATGAGATGAAAAATATATAATAAACCTTACATTTGTACACCACCTATTATTTTTATGCTATTTTAATTATAAAGGATGGTGTAGGTTTGTTAGAGCTATCCTAAAATTAATTAGGAGGTTAACTATGAAGATAATTACTGAAGAATTTGAAGGCAAAATTAGATTTTCTATTTCAAATTTTGATCTAAAGTATCAAGAGATTTTTAAAATGTGTTTTTACAGCGAATCAAATGGGGTTTATTACAAGGATTTTTCTGTGGATTATCAGTATATTGATAATGTTCGAAAAAACTTTGAATTATCTGCTGTAGATATGTTTAAGCAATTAGGTTATTTTTCTGAAATTCCATGGGAAGATGCTTTAAAATTATTTTGTCAAAAAATAGAAGGTTATGATATTGATTGGTGGCTAACCGGGAGTTGTGCATCTTGTCTTCGTGGAATTCCATTAAAACCGCATGATATTGATATTATGGTTGATTCAAAAGACATTCATTTAATTGAAAATCTTTTTGCTGAATATTTAATTGAGCCTATTGTTAATACCGGGGGATGGTTAACTAAAGACTTTGGCGTTATATTTTTAAAAGCAAGAATAGATATTGCTTCAGATCCGGTTGAAAGTCTAGATATTCCTATTCCAATTGATTGTGGACCAACAGCAAAAAAAAATTTGGAAACGATCCATTGGGAAGGGTTTGATATAAGAATCCCCCCCTTAGAACTACAATTGAACGCAAATAAAAGAAGAAAACGTGTAGATAGAATTAAATTGATTGAAAGCTATATTGCATCAATAAAGTAAATTCATCAGCATCTTTCGAACACCAAGGAACCACCAGCTTCCTACAACATCATTTTTATCTACTCAAGGCATGTGGAGACAGTTGTGTGACTATATCGTCGAAACTCTTGATTTTACTAGTGTTTCAGCAGTTTTGTAATTTCTATTCTTTTAGCAAAAATAGTGAAAATCACCCTGAAAAAGACCTAAAAAGGAGTATCAAAATAAGAATTGCTATATGATAGGGTATATGGAAACACGTTGGAAATGGGTAGATTTTTAGCTTTGAAAATAGAAAATAGGTAGTGAAAAATCACTGAATTCGAATGAGTGGATTCAGGATTTTTTAGTGGCTATTTTCAGACTACTTCAATGATTGTTAAATAAAGGATTGACAAATTGAATTTATAATTATACACTAAAATAGACAACAATGTCTATTTTGATACAGGAGGATTCTCTATGCCACAAGTAAGTGAAAAATATTTAGAAACTCGAAAAAATAACATAGCAAAATCTGCTATAAATGTTTTTTCTAAAAAAGGATATTCTAACGCTTCAATGAAAGATATTATGAATGAGGCTAAAGTATCGAGAGGCGGATTATATGCACATTTTGAAAATATTGATTCTGTTTTTATAACTGCATTAAAATATGATGATTCTTTACAAGTCAATCAATTATTAACTCCTAATTTAAAAGAGCCTTTACTACCTCAATTAAATGCCTGGATTTATGACATACTTTTATCCATTCAAAATAAAGAAATTAATTTAGTGCGTGCAAAGTCAGAATTTTTTCTTTCTCATGATATTGAAGAAGTTCCATATCTACGAGAAAGACATGAGAGACTTTCACAAAATATTCAACAATTTATTAATAAAGGGATTGAGAAAGGTGAATTTAAAAAGCAAATTGATGTAAGTTCTTTTTGTGAATTGCTTATATCGATGATTGATGGGGTTATGCTACATCAATATTATCAATATTCTTCTAACACTAATCTTTTAGACATACTTAATTTAATGAATAAAATGATTGAAAATATTTTAATTTAAGAGAGGGATGGTATGAATGTTTGAAAATAAAATTATTAGGTTACGGAAATTGTCCACTAATGATTATATTACTTATCATGATTGGCGTAATGATATAGAGGTCATGAAAACTACTAGTCCTCAACTTGATATGTACACTTTAGAAGAAACAGAACAATATATTTCAGCAATTGCTTCTCAGTCTAATGCTAAAGGTTATATAATTGAATATAAAGAAACTGGACAAAGTGTCGGTATTGTTTCCCTAATTAATATAGATTATAAAAACCGTTCTGCTGAATGCATAATTGATATTGGTGTAAAAGATATGTGGGGAAAAGGTATTGGAACAGCAGCTATTTCTTTAATACTTGAATTTGCATTTAATGAATTAAATTTGCATCGAGTATATTTACAAGTGTTTTCTTTTAATGAAAGAGCAATAAAACTTTATGAAAAAATGGGGTTTATACATGAGGGAAAATTTCGACAAGCACTTTATCGTAGGGGAAAATGGCATGACATTGTCATTATGAGTATTTTGAAAAATGAATATAACCAAAATTTTGTAAAATGAAACAACAAATATTTATTACTTGATTTTTTTGTTATAAGATGTAGTTAAAGAGCCAATAATATGAGATTTCATCTTCATATTATTGGCTCTTTTTAGATTTTTTAGTGCTTGATTATAGAAAAAGTAAATTAAGCTCAGAAAGCTGATTAGTAACCATTACTTAACTTCAATATGTTCTCCAGAAATGGTCTCTGTTTGAGTCGATCCATCTTTTCCAATATCGAATTTGCGTTAATCCCTTTCTAATGCTTTCTGATTTTGAATTACTACTTGAAATTTTAAAGTTGACATCAGCTTTTTCAAACTCAACAAGAATAACGTGATAATCAGGCAAGTATGAAAGACTGTTTTGGGGTTGAAAAACCAGAAAAATTAGATAGAATACTTTATCATCTAATGATGGATGTTATTACTGAAAATGATCTGCCAGCAAAAGAGCATTACATCATAGAAAAAGAAGGAGTATATATTATTCCAAGTAGTATTGAACTATCAGCCGTTGAGATTAACCTTGTCAGTACCATGAGTAGGGGAGATGTTCTTAAAACAATTATTGATGAGATTAAGGATGACTATGACTACATACTTCTTGATTGTATGCCATCCCTTTGATTAATAACATTAAATGTCGTGGCAACTTGTAATAGTGTCTTAATTCCTGCAACACCTGAATATTTATCTGCTAAGGGGTTAGAGCTCTTGAAATGATTGAAGAATCATATGGTGAGAATATCAAAATATTTAAGACTTGTATTTGTATAATTAATGTATTAATGGAGGTACCTATGGGACTTAAGAAAAGGCTAGAACAAGATTTATTGTGTGAAAAATTAAGATGTAGAGTTAAGTATTTTATAACAAAATACAGAAAGACTCATGATGAGGAAAAGATAATTAAAAGGCTTGTAGCACCATTAAAGTGATACAGGCCTTTTCTCTTTATCTATTAGAAATAAGTTGTGACAGAATCAGTCCTGTTGCGGAATTCGAGTGTTTCGCAACTTCTTCCGGGGTACCTTGAACAACGATTTGTCCACCATGATTTCCACCTTCTGGTCCAAGATCAATTACCCAATCAGAAGCTATAATTACCTCTGGGTCATGTTCAATAACAATGACACTATTGCCCATTTGAACCAAACGACGAAATATTCGAATTAAACGATTTGTGTCATGGGGATGCAGCCCACAAGTAGGTTCATCAAAAAGATACATCGTTTGATTTCCAGTCTGCTTTGATAGCTCTTTTGCTAGTTTTAATCTCTGTGCTTCACCACCAGATAATGTCGTAGAGGATTGTCCAAGTCCAAGATATCCCAATCCTACATCCTGTAGAACTTTTAGCTTTTTAATAATTTTTTTCTTTTGCTCAAATAACACTACGGCGTCATCAACGCTGAGATCAAGTACTTCAGCAATGTTAAGTCCTTTGTATTTTACAGATAATACAGATTTTTGATATCTTTTTCCCCGGCAAACAGGGCAGACTACTTCAACATTAGGAAGAAAGTTCATGGGAATTGACAGCTTACCAGCTCCTTGGCATTTTTCACATCGTCCACCGGGTACATTATAAGAAAAGTGTTTTGCTTGTAATCTAGTATTCTGTTTTGCTGAAATAGAGGCAAATAAATTTCGAATATCAGAAAAAATGTCTGTGTAGGTTGTTGCATTGGAACGTGGGGAGCGTCCGATGGATGTTTGGTTTATTACAATTACATTTTCTAAACTTTCAAAGCCCTTAAAATTATCTTTATTGTTTCTAAGGGGCTGATGAAAATAGGCGTCAGCAGCTTCTGCCAGTTCTCCAAATATCAAACTTGATTTGCCCGCTCCGGATACACCTGTCACAGTAATAAACTTTCCAAGTGGTATATCTAGACTCAGGTTTTTCAAGTTGTTTTTATTGGCATGGCGAATGGTAATGCTATTTCCATTTCCACATGATTTTATGTACCTTGGAGTATGGATGATACCGCTGAGATATTTCCCTGTAATGGATTCGGCACAGTTTATAATTTCAGATATATTTCCAGATGCCACAATTTGCCCACCGTTCTTACCTGCACCGGGACCAAAATCTATAATATGGTCTGCTGCCCGTATGATTTCAAGGTCATGCTCAATGACAACAACTGTATTTCCCATGTCACGAAGCCGACACAAGGATTCAATAATTTTTGAAGTATCTCTGCTATGAAGCCCGGTGGATGGTTCATCTAAAACATAAAGTACACCTGTTAAACTGCTTCCAAGAATGGAAGCGAGCTTAATTCTCTGAGATTCGCCTGACGAAAGAGAAACGCTGGGCTGATTTAGGTGGAGATAACCTGCTCCTACCTTAACGATACGGTCAGTACGGCGTATCAAATCCTCCAAGACTTGATGAATAACTGCCATTGCTTCCGGAGTCAAAAAATCCCTCAGGCTTTTCAGCCAATTGCTCAATTCTGTCAGCGGCATTGACAACGCTTCTGTGATATTGATACCATAGACCTTTACATCAAGTATATCCTTTCTGAACCGTATACCGTGGCAATCCGGGCATTTCTGCTGTATCAAAAATTTTTCGATCCGTTGCTTTGCGCTGTATGATTTTTTTTCATCATAGCGGCGCATCAAGTTTGTCACAACTCCTTCAAAACGACCTTCAGGAACGGTCTTGGGAGGTTTTTTATCAGGAAAATGCCGTATAAAATGTTCGCTCAAAACCCCATAAAGTAATAAATCCATAGCTACTTCACTATATTGTTCAATAGGCAAGGAAAGGTTAAAGTTAAATCCGTAATATTTGGCAGCATTTACAAGAGAAGAGCCATATCGGTCAATATATACTTGATCCCAACCTTGTATAGCGAACTCACCAATACTTTTTTTCTTGTCAATCAGCAGATTGACATTGGGTAAGCTAACGATCCCGATACCTTTACATGTTGGGCAAGCTCCAGACGGTTTATTAAAGGAAAAGTGGCTTGCGGTGAGTTCCACAATGTTTTTGCCACAATGGGGGCAAGGCATCATACGTTCATACATCTCAGTCGATTCTACCGTTTGATCTGGTATCTCTGCAAATATTTCTCCAGTTTCTTCTGCATAGTTTTGTGTAATAGTCTTACCGCAATAAGGACAAGGTCTTTTGCCCAATTTTGAAAATACAACTCTTAAATAAGGGGAAATCTCAGTGACAGTGCCTACTGTGGAACGTGGGTTACGATTTGCATTTTTTTGATTAATGGAAATGGCTGGTGAAAGTCCTTCGATAGAATCCACCATTGGCTTAGATCCCATTTCCATTGTCATCCCCATTGACTCCATATATTGTCTTTGACACTCCCGCTGCAGGGTTTCCATCGCCAATGTTGATTTTCCACTACCGGATAGACCTGTAAAAACAATCAGTTTATTTCTGGGAATTTCTATGTTGATGTTTTTTAAATTATTTTCACGAGCACCTCTAATTACAATATTCACAGTATTATACTCTCCTTCCATAAGTGTAAATTATTTGTACAAAGAAAGTATACCTTTAAAAGGATGATTGGTGGTTAAGTGTAGGGTTAAATAAGTATGCTTGCTTTTGAGTCTTTTATGAAGTATACTAACAACTCTACATTAAACCACCAACCTTTTAATATGTAGTATCATGAGAATGGAGGTGTATACAATGAATGTTTATAAAACCTATGAAGTTGCACAAATCATCGGTATCCACGTGAATACAGTGAGACTCTATGAAAAGTGCAAGTTGATTTCCAAACCGGATCGCCTGAGTAATGGATATCGGGTCTTTACAGATCTTCACATAGAGCAGTTTAGAATGGCGAGAGCAGTTCTTAAGGTTGAAGTATTACAAAACGGCCTGCGAAAGCAAGCTGTAGATATCCTCAAAGTTTCTGCCCTTAGCAATTTCGAGGATGCTAAGAAAATGGCAGAATGCTATTTACAGCAGTTGGATCTGGAGATGAACCGTGCAGAAGAAGCTATTGAAATTGCACATAAAATATTGATTGGTAATGATGCGGATATACCGATAAAAACACTTAATCTTACCCGAAAGGAAACAGCTGAAGTATTGAATATTACAATAGACACTCTTCGAAATTGGGAACTTAATGGATTAATCACAGTCAAGCGCAAACAGAATGGATACCGTGTTTATTTTTATGAAGATATTCAGCGACTTAAGATAATTCGTTCCCTTCGGTGTGCAAACTATTCTCTGGCAGCAATTTTGCGTATGCTTCAGGAATTGTCATACAATCCCTCTGCCGATATTCGAAAAACCATTAACACACCAAAAGCCAATGAAGATGTCATAACCGCTTGTGACAAACTTCTGACTTCTCTGGCTGAGACAAAAATCAATATGCTATACGCAGTGGCTCAGATCGAAAAAATGCAGCAAATGAAAAAATAAAGTCTACACTATGCCACCACTCCTTTGTCCTATGATAACCTTAACCTGCAACAAGTAATGGAGGTATTATGAAATGCAATCAATTATTCAAGTTTCTGGTCTCTGTAAATCCTATGGGGATCTATGCATCATCAATGGGATTGACTTGTCCGTTTCAGAAGGAGAGGTTTTCGGTTTGCTGGGAATCATTTATGGCAATAAGTTTGCTTTTGATGGTGCGGACTACAGTTTTGTGATTTCTATTCTTTTAGGAAAAGTAGTGAAAATTATGTCGGAAAAGATATAAAAAGGAGTATCAAAATAAAAATTGCTATATAATATGGTATGTGGGAACATGTTAAAAATGAGTAGAAAATCCTGAATTATTGAAATGGAATTCAGGATTTTTTATTGGCTATTTTCAGAACAGTTTACAAATTATTGTATTAATCTTTTGGTATTATTTCACTGATTGTTGAATAGGAATTCTTTGTTTGACATTATCACAAAATAACAAATTATTTTTATGTAATGATTGCATATTAAAATATAAGTTTGTATAATGATTGGTAATATTCAAAGTTAATTTTAGCAATAAAAATAGCAAAATAGGAACAGAAAAATATTTTGTTTTACTATATTATAATAATAGCTTTAGAAAGTAGGTGGCTATGTAATGAATTATAGAAAGGATATAGAAGATTGTATTGAGTATATAGAAGAACATATTAAAGAGCCTCTTACAGCTAAAAAGATTACACAGGAAATGGGTTACTCATTATATCATTTTTGTAGAGTATTTTCTTTTATAAAAGGTATGCCATTAATGACATATGTAAGAAAAAGGAAGTTGTCCCTATCTACAATAGACTTATTGGAAGGTCAAAAGATAATTGATGTTGCATTAAATTGGGGATTTGAAGCTCCAAGTAGTTTTGCAAGAGCTTTTCGTAAAGAATTTGGGTATAGTCCAACACAATATCTTGAAAGAATGAAAACTTATTACAAAAATCAAAATATTTTATCTGTAGGAAATTTTATGATGGAGCCATATATTATTAAAAAAGCGAACTTTAAAGTTGCTGGTTATGGTATCAAAACGAATGTTTCAGATAGCAATTATACAAAAGATGTTGCATCTTTTTGGAGTAATTATAGAGGAGAGAGTTTAGAAGATAAACTATATAAAATTCTTACACCATTAAAACATGGGGAAGTCGGATTATGTATGCCTTTTTCTGATAATGGAGACGTAACTTATCTATTAGGTGTTATTGTTGAGGATTTTTCAAAAGTAACTTCTGATATGGTAACTGCTGAAGTTCCAGAAGCTGAGTATGCAGTATTTACAACTGTTCCAATTGATACGGTAGATGATCCAGAACAAAAAAAGTTTGCACAAGTTATTAATCAGTCATGGAAATATATATTTAGCGAATGGTTTATGAAAAATGATTATGAATATGATGAAGAAAAGTTAGATTTTGAATTTTATGATGAACGATGTCATTTTAGGCCAGATACAGTTATGGAAATTTATGTGCCAATAAAAAAATTGAAAGGACAGTGTAAATGATTAATTATTATGGAAGTTTATGTACAACAATGTATGAATTGCTACATCCTATTGCACCAGAAGATGAATTACAATTTTATTTACAATATGCAAATAACAAAATGAATATATTAGAACCACTTTGTGGCACTGGTAGATTTTTAGTACCTTTTTTAAAAAAAGGTTTTAATATTACTGGATTTGATATGTCTACGGAAATGTTAGAAGAACTTTATAGAAAAGCTCCATATGCTCAGGTGTTTAAAAGTTCTATCGAAGAATTTCGCTGCAAAGAAAAATTTGACTATATTTTTATTACATCTGGTTCATTTTCATTATTTCTTGATAAAGATACTGCTTTTAATGTACTGATGAAAATGAAAGAATCACTAACATCAAAAGGTAAATTTGTTTTTGCTGCTGAAACAACTGCTAATATAATTCCTGATAGGAAAGATTATCTTGAAGATTGTCGAGTAAAGACCCAGGAAGGTTACGACTTAGTTTTAAAAACTAAGAATTATTATGATAAACATAAAAAAATACTATTATCACCGAGCTTGTATGAATTATATGATGGTGTTGATTTGCTACGAAAAGAAGAAATGGATTTTCGTATAAAATTATATGATTTTGGAGAATTGGACGAGCTAATATTGAAAGCAGGATTTAAAAGAATCCATGTATACAGTGATTTTAAGAAAAGGGAAATTGCAGACATAAATAGCAAAACTTTTTTATATGAGTGTTATGTTTAGAAATATGCTCACTATTCTCTTAAAATATACAATTTATCAACTAATTGCAACACCTTATCTTTAGCATCAATGCTATTTTGCATATTATCATATTCAACAAGCTAAACATAAAAGTCAATTAAATCATATAACAGCATGTAAATTTTTTGGGGTTAAATATTTTAAATTTTATCTTTGAAAACTACCGTATCCAGAAATAAAATCATCACTTATAATCTAACCACTTGCTAATTCAAAATTTGCATCTCCATTAATACATTACAATCTCACAAGTCGGCATGAACAAGGCAAGGAGTGATAATTTCATCTAAAATTTTATATATATACTGGGAATATTTCCTATTCTTTTCATATCAAAATCAGAAAAGATATTATATTCATTGGATCGGTTATACTTAAATAGACAGTAAAAACTCAGACGTGATATAATAAAAAAAATAAGGATGCAAACCTTTTTTACAAAGCATTTACAAAGATCCAAAGACCACTAAAAGAGATTAAAATATTACATACTGATAGGGGAAATGAATTTAAAAATAAGCTTATAGATGATTTAATAGCTCCATTTAAAATAAATCGCTTTCTAAGCAAAAAGGGCTGCCCCTATGATAATGTAGTAGAAGAAGCAGCCTTTAAAGTTGTTAAACCAGAATTTAATTTTAATAAAATATTTGAAAGTTTTGAGGAGCTTGAATATCTATTGTTTGATTATGTAAACTACTACAATAACCATAGAATTCACGGATTATTAAATTACCTTATCCTCGTGGAATATAGAACATTAATATCCGAAAAAAAGTATCTTAAAAAGAGTTAACAATCCAGAATACAAAAAATGGAAAAGAGAAAAAAGTAGCAGTTAATCAAGTGGTGTTGTCAGTGGGTATTCGTCCAGTTGATAATTTTCACAAAAAATTAGTAGGGCAGTATCAAAATCTCTATGTGGTTGGTGATGCTGACAAAATAGGGCGTCTTGCAAATACCACTAGAAGTGCATATAAAGTTTCAAAGAATTTATAGTATACTGGGTTACTTTATTAACTGATATATTAGAGGGACAAAGAATCATAAGTGCTTTGCATAATTCTGATAAATTCCTTTGTAGCTTTTGTTGTGTATCTGGATTTATTTGTAAGCCCCAGAAAAGTACGTTTGGTTACTTGTGTCTGAAGTTTGAAATAACGCATTCTATTAGGTTTATTATTAGTAATAATGAGGTCGCTGACAAAAACTGCAGCTATACCTGAAGCTGCTAAATGATATGCCGTTGCGGACTGATCTACCAATAATATTATATTGGGTTCAATACCAATTTCCTTATAAATTTTTTGGGTAGTGTGATAGTGACTATTATGGGGAGTTAACAGAATCACTGGTAAATCATCAAAAAAAGTCAATGGTGTTTCAATCAATTCATCATAGGGATAATTCATTTCAGCTATTTCTTCATATTTTACTTCATATTTTTCATAATCGAAATTTAAAACAAAATTTTCAGGAACAGCTAAAAATATAAAGTCGTTGAAGGCAACAGCAGTGTTAAAGTCATCTTTGTTGTATTCACCAGCATTAAACGAAATATTTGCTTTTCCCTCTTTCAGTAACTCTAGATTTTTTTCAGGGTCGTTTTCAAGTATTTCTATTTCTATTCTTGGATATTTTGACATATATTCCTTTAATACAGGTGGCAAAATGTATGAATTGACATAGTGTGTACCTGCAATGCTTATATGACCACTCTGCAGGTTTTCTAGGTCTTGTATCTGGCGTTTTAAGTCTTCTTCAATGAACATAATCTTTTCAATTTTATCAATATAAATCCTGCCAGCATCGGTTAGCTGAATAGGGTTTTTTTTGCGATCAAACAAAGGAGATCCAGCTGCTTGTTCTACTTTTTTTATTGCGATACTCAACGCTGGTTGAGTAATGTATAGTTGATTTGCAGCCTTAGAAAAACTCTTTGTTTTATAAACTGTGTAAATATATAGTAATGAATTATCCATTTCATCTCACCTTCATATACTTGATATGTCTAACAGGTCCTATAAATAATATTTATAGAAATATATATTTTATAAATTAGATTTTATCAAAGCCTCATGTTAATATCAATATATAAATAACATTATTTAAAAAAACAGTCAAGTATAACAAAATTAAACCTTACTGGAGGTAATAGAATGGATCAAAGTACTATAGCAATTATTATTTTGGTTATTACAATGATATTGGTAGTCATCGATAGACTCCCTTTGGCAGTAACTGCATTGTTTGCAAGTGTTGCAATGTCAATTTTCGGTGTTCAACCTTTGAAAGATGCATACGCCTATTATGGAAGTAAAACAGTAGTTTTCGTTGGTGCAACAATGATAATTTGTAACGGTTTGTTTCAAACAGGTGCAATACAAAGATTAACACATACTTTATTTGGTAAGTTAGCTAAAAAAAGTGAAAGAGGACTTGTGGCTGCTTTTTCGCTCTTCACCGGATTAATAACAGGATTTACAACCAACTCAGCTATAGCGGCAACAATGGTTCCTGTAGCCCGTTCTCTTGCAGAATCCTCCGATGGCAATGTTAAAGCAAAGCATTTATTAATGCCAGTAGGATTGATGAGTACAATAGGCTCACCTCTCTCATTATCAGGATCTGGGGCTGTGGCTTTAGGCGCTGCTATGGTAATTGAAGCCGGTACAGATATGAGTTATTTTCATATGGCCGGTATCGCTATCATCATGATTGTACTTGGAACATTGTATTTTGCCACAATCGGTTATGATATCATGAAAAAAAGCTTTGACTTTGAAGATCCTCAGTTTGAGGCTTCAGAGGAAGTATCAAATCATAATATTCCTAGGTGGAAACCAGTACTGACAACTCTTGTTTTTATAATAGTTATAATTGGATTTATCACAGGTACTTGGGACCTTGCGATTTGTTCTATACTTGGAGTACTTGTATTATGGGCTACAAATGCTGTAAATATCAAAGAATCACTAAAGACATGTAATTGGAATGTAATCATAGTTATGGCAGGAGTTTCTTCCATGGCAAATGGTTTAAAAGTCAGTGGTGCAGGACAAGTTATGGCTGATTGGATTATTAATCTTTTTGGTGGTGAAACTGCCAGTGTTTTCGTTGTTATGGTTGCCCTTAGTATTGTAGGATGGTTTTTGTCTCAGTTTATGAGTAATACTGCAGCAAATGCAATAGTAGTACCTATGGCTATCTCTATGGCTGTTGCACTTAATATAAATCTATTATATTTTTGTGCACCAATTATTATTGCAACGTCTATCGCTATTACAACACCACTTGCATCTCCGACTACAGTAATAGTAATGCAAGGAGGCTTTAGATTTAAAGACTTCGTAAAAGTTGGTGTTCCCCTTAGTATAGCTCTATTGGCAGTATTATTTACATTAGTACCGTTCTTTTTTGCGGCTTAGAACAAGGAGGAGATAAACATGATAAATAAAAAGTATTTTCCTGAATTTAAACATTTAGAAATTAACACAGGTGAAGTTATCATACATACATGGGTGGCAGGGGAAGGATCTGAAGTAGTTTTATTATTACACGGTCATCCAGAGAGCCATCTTATGTGGCACGGGGTTGCACCTAAACTTGCAGAGGATTACACAGTAGTTATTACAGATATGCGTGGATATGGAGAAAGCTCCAAGCCCGAAGGTCTTGATGATCATTCAACATACTCAAAAAGAGTGATGGCAAAAGATCAGGGCATAGTAATGGAAAAATTAGGCTATGAAAAATTTCATATTGCAGGTCATGATAGAGGTGGTAGAGTCTGCCACAGAATGATGATAGATTACCCTGATAAAATCAAGTCATGCACACTATTGGATATTATTCCAACAATAGATGTTTATAATAGAACAGATCAAATGATTGCAACAAAATACTGGCACTGGTTTTTCTATATTCAGCCTGCACCTTTTCCAGAAACCTTTTTAGGCGCAAGACCTGAGTACTTTATCCGCAGTAATATTTTGAAAAAAACCATACCTGGTTCCCTAAAGGCTGACATGTTTCCAGAAGATATAGTACAGGAATATATAAGGTACTATTCTGACCCTAAAACAGTTCATGCAATTGCAGAGGATTATCGAGCAAGTGTAACTATTGACTGGAATCATGACATGCTTGATAGGGAAAATAAAATGGAAACCCCAATATTGTGTATGTGGGGATCCGACGGCAATATCAGTAAAATTTGGGATGTAGTGAACATATGGGAGAATCTTGCAAATAATGTAACTGGATATGCAGTTGAAGGCTGTGGTCATTTTGTTCCGGAAGAAAAGCCCGAAATTGTTGTTGAAGAAATGAGAAAACATATAGAAAAGTACAAGTAGGAGTGAATATTATGCATGCAATTGAAAAAATACTTGCCAAAAACAGCGGTAGAGAAAAAGTTAGTGCAGGCGAAATAGTAACTGCAAAAGTAGATTTCGCTGAGATTAATGACTTATATCTCCAAACGATTTATTCATTTTATGAAATGGGTGGAGAAAAAGTTTGGGATAATAGGAGAGCAGCATTTGTATTTGACCACTATGCTCCAGCACCAGATATAAAAAGTGCTTCTAACCATGAAGAAATGAGAGAATTTGCTCGAAAAAACGACTTGGCATTCCATTTCGATACTAACTGTGGTGTGTGTCATCAGGTAATGCCTGAAGCTGGTGTCATTTACCCGGGAATGATTGTTGTTGCCACGGATAGCCATACAACCACACACGGGGCATTTGGTGCTATGGGAACAGGATGCGGAGCAACAGATATGGCCACTATTTTAATGACAGGAGAATTATGGTTCAGAGTTCCTGAAATAATTGAAGTTAGGTTGGAGGGCGAAGAACCTAAAGGCGTATATCCAAAAGATGTGATTCTTCATGTCTTAGGGAAAATTAAAGCCGATGGAGCTGTATATAAAGCAATTGATTTTACCGGAAGTTATGTAGAAAAACTAAATGTGGCAGGACGTATGACAATATGCAATATGGCTGTGGAAATGGGCGCAAAAACAGCGTATATGCAGCCAAACGATGCTGTCATAGAATATGTAAATGCGAGAACAGTAAGGCCTTATGAGGTGGTTACTACGGATTCTGATTTTGAATATGCAGAGTCACATATATTTGATGTAAGCACTATTGAACCTCAGCTAGCCTGCCCTCACAGTGTGGATAACGTTAAACCTTTATCTGAAGTTGTTTCACAGAAATCAATAGCAGTGAATCAAGGATATGTTGGAAGTTGTACAGGAGGCCGTGAAGAAGATATTGCAGAAGCAGCTAAAATATTAAAAGGCAAACAGATATCAAAATACACTAGACTTGTGGTGGTGCCTGCATCGGCTGAAGTAATGCAAAAATGTATGGAAAAAGGATATATTCAGGATTTGATGAAAGCAGGGGCAACCATTACATCACCGGGATGCGGAGCATGTCTTGGTGCCCATGAAGGTATTCTGGCACCAGGTGAAGTTTGTATAAGCAGTACAAACCGTAACTTCCCAGGACGTATGGGTTCAACAAAGGCTGAAATATATCTTGCAAGCCCTGCAGTAGTTGCAAGTAGTATATTAAATGGATGTATCACTGATCCAAGAGAATATCTGTAGGAGGTGGTATAATGGAAAAACAAATTAGTGGTAAGATAATTATAGTTGGAAACAATATTGATACTGACCAGATTTATCCAGGACGTTTTCTTGCAATCACTGACCCAGAAGAGATAGGATCCCATTGCCTTTGTGGCGTGGATGAAAATATTGCATCTTCTTTTCCAAAAGGCGGAATTGTAGTGGCAGGTACAAATTTTGGATGTGGTTCAAGTAGAGAGCACGCACCGATAGCTCTTATAAATATGGGAGCACGTGCGGTTGTGGCAGATTCCTTTGCTAGAATTTTCTTCCGTAATTCAATTAATCTGGGACTTCCGCTTATCGTATGTAGAGGGATAAGCAAAGTTGTTCAAGAAAATAATACTATTAACATAGACATTGAAAAGGGAATAATTACAGTTGAGGAAACTGGCGAAGTTTTTAGTTGTGATAAGCTTGGAGAACAGGCACTGAAGATCATAGAAGCCGGAGGAATCAAGACGTTAATGAAAGAAAGACGTTCATAAATGTTGATAAAGAAAGAATGTATTAGAGTAATACCTACTATAGGATAGGTGAAGAAATAAGAGTATAGTAGAGCCCACTGAAAAAAGGGATTTTTCAGTGGGCTTTATCTCGTATCCTTGTATTTACCTTAGCAGGTCAATAAAAAATTCTGCTATTGTACTATTTCTTCTATTATACTTTTTATGGAAAATTGTTTAGTCTCGATTTTAGTCCATTTATACTTAAAACTCCTATAAGAATGTTATCTTTATTAAATATGGGTTCAGCTATACATAGACTGCCTGATCGGACATCATCTTCTTCATATGAATATCCTCTTTTCTTAATTTCTTGAACTTTTATCAAAACATCATCAAAGCTAATAATCTTATTTTTAGATCTTTTACTTAGTTTAATGTATAAAGAGTTCAAATTATTAGTAGAGAAACTTTTTATAATATAAGAATAGAAAACATCCATTTTAATTGAATAGGCTTGGATGACCGCAGGTTTTTTCGAGTATGCCTTAAAAACTTAGAGGAATATCTTTAAAATATATCTTTTTATTGAAGTATCAAGATATTATTTTTGATTTTAGACCAAGTAAAATCAAAAGAACTCCAGGAATTAAAAATGGTATGGCAATACTTAAATTTGAAAGTGGACCGTATATTATCATTCCAAAAGGTATAGCTAATGAGGAAAACAGATCTACAAAAGAAAAGGTACGTCCAAGATATGATTCCTCAGTAATTTCTTGAATATGTGTTGTTAATGGAGTGTAATATAAGGGGCTTCCTATTCCCATCATAAACATCAGCATAACAAACAAAATAATATTTTTGCTTGGAATCAGCAGTATCATTACTAAACCGAACAACATGGAGGAAAAACCTATTAGTTTAAAGGATTCAGTTGACAGTTTCTTATAGGATAGAAAGAGACTAACTAGTAAAGCTCCAATGGAAAAAGCTGTTTCAATTGCACTCAATATCCAAATTTCATCTCCAAATGTCTGAGAAGCTAGAAGGGGAGTTAATTGTGAAGCTGGCACTACTAAAAAGGAAAAAGCACTGTAAAATAGGATGCTGTTTTTCAATGAGCTGTTGGATAGAATATATCTCACTCCTGATTTTAACTCCTCTATTGCCTTATAATTGTCTACGCTGTTTTGTCGTGCTGGCATTGATATGGTTGAAAGCAGTAAAATTCCAATTGCTGCGGTAATTACGTCAATAAAGAATACTCCCGACATTGACATGAAGCTCATGATAATCCCGCTTATGCCAGGAGAAATAAGCTGAATAACACACCAAATACTTGTGTATATACTATTTGCACGCATCAACTCCTTTTCAGGAACAAGGATTGGCAGCATACTTTTGATTGCTGGCATTTGAATCCCAGAGCCAAGGGATCGTAAAGAATTAAAGAAAAATATCCAACCAATTCCATCGATTCCAATTAAAAAGAGTATAGCTAAAACAAGTGTAGAAAAGGCAACGGCTGAATCTGCCAGCATTACAATTTTTTTAGGAGGATAACGGTCTGCCATAACACCTCCAAATAACATGATTAGCGCTTGGGGCAAATAGGTTGTGATAGCGACTCCTGCAACGGCAATTCCTGATCCCGTTTTCAAGGTAATATACCACATAACTGCAAAGGAAACGATAGTGGAGCCAAGTAAAGATACACCTTGGCTCGTCATATAGGCAAATAATTTAAAACGCCAATTGTTGATTTCTATTTTTTTAAGCATATTTTATCCTCCTTAAATGTATTTGCCGGTGATGCTTTTGCTGTTATTTCGTATATTATTTGGTGTGCCAGTTGCAACTACAGTTCCACCAAGATTCCCACCATCTGGTCCTATTTCGATAATCCAGTCCGACGCGCTAATAATATCAGTGTTATGCTCGATGATTAATACTGTGTGATTAGATGTAACCAGCTTCTTGAAAATAGTAATCAGTTTTTCAATATCATTGAAATGCAGACCGGTGGAAGGCTCATCCAGAATATAAAGCATATGCTTCTTTTGTTTTCGACTCAGCTCCTTAGCCAGCTTTAATCGCTGGGACTCACCACCACTAAAGGTTGTTGTATTCTGTCCTAATTTGATATATGACAGACCTACCTCTTCTAATACTGATAGCTTATTGAAAATTTCTGGATTATCCTTCCAAAATACTGTAGCTTGAGAGACATCCATATTTAAAATATCTGAAATGCTTTTATTTTTGTATGTTATTCCTAATACTTGAGGCTTATATCGTTTCCCTTTGCAATCTGGGCAGGTAACAAAGTAATCAGCCATGTATTGAAAAGCTACTTTGATTTGTCCGCGTCCCTCACAGGTTGGACACTGTCCCTTTTTAGAGTTAAAGCTAAAATGCTTTTCATCTAAACCAAGCTCCATAGCATCCTGTTGTAAGGCAAATACTTTGCGGATTTCATCAAATGCTCCAATATAGGTGACTGGTGTAGAACGAGGCGATTTGCCAATAGGGCTTTGATCCATATGTATGAAACCATCAATTTCTTCGAAACCCTGTAGTTTTTTAAAATTACGATTTATTAAGCGTTTCTTATTAATGGACTCATCTAAGGCAGGTATAAGGGTGTCAAATACCAAGGTGCTTTTCCCAGAGCCGCTCACTCCAGTAACACAACACATTTTGTATAGAGGAAAATCAACGGTTATATTTTTTAGATTATTGGCCCTGCAGTCTAATAGAGTAAGCCATTGCTTAGGCTTTTGTAACTCTGGTAATGGCTCAAGCTCGTTGTCCTTTAAATATTTTCCCGTTATAGATAAAGGATTGTTAATGATATCTTCCACACTTCCCGATGCAACAATTTCACCACCATGAACCCCAGCACCAGGCCCCACATCAATTATATGATCAGCTGCAAGCATTGTATCTTTATCATGTTCAACAACAATAACTGTGTTTCCTTTATCACGAAGCTTTTTCATGGTATTTATCATTAAATGATGATCCCTAGGATGGAGTCCTATGGAGGGCTCATCTAGAATATAGGTTAATCCCACAAGGTCACTATCTAATTGGCAGGAAAGTCGAACCCTTTGGAGCTCTCCACCAGATAGAGTGGGGGCTGTTCTGTCTAGGGTGAGATAAGAAAGTCCAACCTGTATTAAATTTGCAATTCGAATTTCAATTTCTGGAAAAATATCCTTTGTTTTTTCTTTTTGTGTTTCAGGTAAATTATTTACCATGGTAGTAAACCAATTGTACAGTTGGCTTATTGGCATTTTTGTCAATTCAGGTAGACGCCATCCTAGAATAGTTGTATATCTAGCTTCTGTACAAAGCAGCTCCTGCTTACATGTGGGGCATGGGATCTCCTTCATGTATTGCTTGTAAGTATTGTTACTTGTTTTCGATTCTCTAAATAGACGGAGAATATGAGAAAAAGCTCCTGCAGCAGGTCGTGAAATAACAGTTTCTCTACCACGAGAATTGTAGGTAAAGTTATAAATTTTATCACCTGTTCCATAAAGTACGGCCTTTTTAAAATCCTCAGGCAGATTTTTCCATGGTAGATTTAGATCTACTTTCATATGTTCTGCAATTGCATATAGTTCACCTACCCACCAGTTACCAGTAAGTTTTTTGCCTCTTAATTTACCCCACCAGTGAGTGGCTCCATCTAAAACTGATAACTCGTCATTCATTACGATTGCATCAGGATTTATCTCGTACATAAATCCAAGACCGTTACAATCATGACAGGCTCCACTATGGGTATTGGGATTAAATGAGGATGCCGTTAAGATTGGGAAAAGAAGATCGCAATTTGAGCAGCTATTTTTATTTTTACTCCTTTTTACTAAAGGTTTTCCACAATAAGGGCAATGGGAAACACCTATTGCCACATATAGCATTCTCAAATAATCAAGAGTACCTGTTAATGTACCTACTGTAGAACGTGGATTTTGGCTGCCCTTTTTTTGCTCGATTGCGATAGTAGGAGTAAGCCCTTGCAAAGAGTCAAATTCTGGTTTTTCAGGCTGGTCCTGCATTCTTGCTCCACTGGATAAATTGTCAAGATAGCGTCGCTTACCCTCGGCATAGATTGTGTCAAAAGCCAGTGAGGATTTTCCACTTCCACTAACTCCTGTAATTACTGTGAGCTTTGATTTAGGAATAGAAATAGTAATATCCTTAAGGTTGTTCTGGCGACCACCTTTTAGAAGTATTTGATTTGGTATAGTGGATATGACATCAGAAGGAATGGATTTCTGTTGTATCTTCACATTTTCTATTTGAAATTTATCACTTAGGGAATCTGGGCTAATCATGTTTGATTGACCAATTATATCTAAAATAACTAGTTTAGAACGAATTGATTGCATATATTCATCGGGTAGACGATCAAGTAGGTTTTTAAATTCATTGGTTGAAGTGTTACAATTTGATGTAAGGTCTGCCATTTCGTCAACAAACTGTTTTTCCCCTTGAGAAAGCTGGCTGAATTTTTTTGTGCTAAGCTCTGTCCATAAATCCCATGGCAACAGTTCAAATCCCTGTAGGCAATTGAAATCATGTAACAGGTTCCCTTTGACAGAGTGCCAGCCCTTCCAGTTTTTATTGTAGCCAAAATCTTCGGGGTGGCGTTCACCTAATCTGCTTTTTATCCATGCTTCTCCTCCAAGAAGAAAGTTAGAATTTGAGTCCATATCAGAGGTATCAAAGGTAATGTCATAATATTTCCTTTGAACATCATCCACCTGTGCATCTACACGAATCCAGCGATTCTGTTTAGCATGGTAATACTCTGCCACCCAGTGATCCTCAAACATTAACTCACTATCAAAATAGTTAGCAAATCCTACTCGTAGCCTAGCTGGTATCTTCTTATGACGCATAAAGGAGACTAGAAGTAGGGCGTAGTCTCTACACATGCCAACAAGACGCTGTTTAGGCTCTCGTGCTTCTGTCAAAGAACGGTGATCTAGTCGGAAAATAGCTTCTAGCATTTGAGGTACTATGCGAAGTAATTCTTCATCAGATTGCTTCTTACTAAATTTAATACCATATAACTTGCCAAGGGCACCATGTATGACAAGTCCTTGCACGATATTTAGAAGTTCTTCTGGATTTTCGGGAAGTGCATTTAATTTTTTCCCATATTGCCTAGGATCGGTAATCACACTTTGTTGCACGTAAAAATCTAGGTTATTTCTATTTATCATAATTTAAATTCCTCCCATCGAATTTGATATTAAACCCTAACACGGTGTCAGGGTCAAGAGGTAATTTTTTTATTCTAAAATATGTTAGTATTGTTTTATATTATTTGTACTGGTATTTGAATTTCTGTCAAATAGTCATCCGGGTTAGAAGTATCTGTTTCCCCTATTATAGTAACTTGTCTGCTTATTCCTTTCATTTTATATTCATTATGTTCATCCAACCAATAGATAAAGCTCTGGTAAGCAGTAGATAGTTTCTCATATGAACCATACACCATCATACAAGCCATTTGATCAACACTTTCCAATTCTCTAAATACAAATTGATCTATATTTTTTGAAGGTTTTTTTACAATGAAGGCTACTTCAACATCAGCATCGGCATCAACATGCCCTTCATCATGATATATTGCGATATTATTATAGCTGTGCCTTTCTATATCAATATGTTCTCTATTTATAAAATTTATTAATTCATACCATAATTCTCCTTCATATGAATAATCAGGTAGTTTTTTTCGTAATGAAACGATATTATAGCTAGGTATAGATTTTATTGTAATATTATAATGAATGTCAATTTGGTCTTTATGTATATCATTGATTACAGATTTGATTTTATTAATTCGTTTTTTTTCTGCCCGTATGCGCTGTTCAGTTTCATAAATTTTATTATTTAGTTGCTCAACGAGAAATTTATCATTCCAATTTTTAAGCAGATTGTTTATATCAACAACCGAAAAATTCAAATCACGCAATAGCACTATTTTTTGTAATTCAGGCACCTGTTTAGCAGAATACATGCGATATCCCGAATGCTTATCTACATGGGCAGGCTTTAATAAGCCATGTTCATCATAGTAACGCAGCATGCGAACTGAAACATGTGTTAACTTTGAAAAATCACCTATACTAAGCATAAATTCACCTCCATGCTTTTCAGTATATATAAACATCAATGATACTTCAAGTAATTTGAAAATGCACATTAGAAACACTTATATACTGCTGAGATTATTATTAGGAAATGATAATAATTAGTAGGTTGAGAATATTTAAAGACTATCATCTTTGTATGGAGAGGTTGTAATAAATTTGCAGAAGTAGATACTAAAAGGGATTGAATTTTCTTGAAATAGAAAAGGTGATACTATGAAAGAGATTAAATGAAAGGTCCCTGGTACCATTTATTTGATCCTCAAATATTTGGATTAGACTTAGCGTTTCCCGTTTATCACGAATCATTGGTGTAAAAATAATGGTAGGGCGAAAAATGAATCCAACCCTATGTTTATATTTCAATTATGTTGCAGCTGCAATTATGTCAGATTTGATTATCAAACAAGTCCTGACAATTTCAAATGGGCATGTTGGTATTTCATTTTCTTCTCTCATAGGCTGTATTGCCACAACGATTGCTATTAAGAGCACAAAACTGTTTCTTCCTTCTGTTTTATAAGTTTGTTTTTTTATTTTTACCCTATAGAATAGACAATGGAAAAAGTCTATTCTATAGGGGATTTTTATTATGCTATACTAAATAGTATTAATATAATAGTTAGGACAATTAATACTTTCTGACGTTATTTATAGTTATTTATACCTGAAAAAATATAGTTTATAATTAATCACAAATCAATATCTTAATATTATGTTTTTCACAAAAATTATTAAAATTAGTATCTGAATTTTTATCTGTGAAAATAGCATCTATTCCTTCAAGATCACAGTATGTTAATAAAGCTGATTTATTTATTTTAGTTGAATCAGCTAGAACAAATATTTCATTTGCAATATTGCATATAGAATGTTTTATTTCGGTTTCCGAATAGTCAGAATTAGTCAATCCTTCAGAAATAGATATTCCACTGACGGACATAAAGGCTTTATTTATATTGAAATTTAACACTTTATTATTATCAAGTGTACCTATAAATGATCTAGAAATTGAACGATATTTATATCCTATAATATAAAGCTCTACATTTGGCATTTTACTTGCATGGGTTATTATATCCAAACTATTTGTGATAACAGTAAGTCGTATATTAGAGTCTAAGTGTGTAAGTATATTGGCAGTAGTTGTTCCTGAGTCAATATAAATTATTTCATCTTCCTTTATATTTTTAGCCGCCAGTTCAGAAATTCTATCCTTTATAGATTTGTTTTGAGTAGACCTATTTTCGTAGGTTGAATATTTTGTTTTATTGTATGAAACTCCACCGTAAAATTTATTTACGGTTCCTTTTTCAGTCAATTCGGCTATATCCCGTCTAATGGTATTTACTGAAACGTTAAAAACCTCACATAATTCTTGAACAGTAGAAGTTTCTTTTTCTTTTAGGAAAGATTCTATTTTTTTTAATCTTGTATTTTTCATATATTACCTCCAAAACACCTCCAAAGCTTTACGATTTAGTAGGTTTTAAATTAAAAGATTCTAGTTATTAAAATATAGTCTATATAGCATAATTATATATATATTAAATTTATAATAACATTAAATTACCATTTTGGCAAATTTGTATAAAATTTATTGACAATTTACCAACAATTAATTATAATACAATTAAGAATTACCCAATTTACCCAAAATGATCAACAAAATATGGGTAAATTTACAAAAAGTTTTTCTAATGGTTTAATTAACTAATATTAAACTCAATAGAGTTATTGAACTTCAAATAATTAAGTAATAGAAAGGAGAAATTATGAGTAATTTACTTTACAAATCTCGGAACATAACAAAAAACTCAATAGATATACTACAAGATATCAATTTTGAGAATTCACCAATGAAGTATACTGCAGTAAAAACTTTAAAATTACTTAAAGGAAGTAATTTTAAAAACAATACCCAGGGGGTTGAACTTTGTATAGTAGTTTTAACTGGAAAGGTTACAGTAAAAGAAGGGGATAATGTTTTTAAGAATATAGGGAAACGAAATAGTGTGTTTGATAAGAAACCTACCGACAGCGTATACATATCTAATGGGAAAAAGTTTGCAATAGAAGCAGAAACCGATTGTAAGGTGCTTCTTTGTTATGCAAAATCTGATGATGATAGGCCAACTACATTGATTAAAGCTTCTGATAATACTATTGAGAACAGAGGAAAGTATATGAATAAAAGATTAGTACATAATATATTGCCCGATAATAGTGACATATCCCAGTCTTTGTTAGTTGTAGAGGTTTTCACAGATAGTGCCAATTGGTCAAGCTATCCTCCTCATAAGCATGATGAGAACAATTTGCCATATGAAACAAATTTAGAAGAAATATATTATCACGAAATAGATAAGTCTCAAGGTTTTGTTTTCCAAAGAATATATACAGATGATAGGCTTATTGATGAAACTATGGCGGTGGAAAATGGTGATTGTGTTTGTGCTCCTAAGGGATATCATCCAGTTGGCGTTCCTGATGGCTACAATAGCTATTATTTGAATGTTATGGCAGGACCGATTAAAAAGTGGGTATTCCATAATGACCCTGATCATGAATGGATTTTAGATAGGAGGTAGCTAAATATGGATAATAAAAAATATGATTTGATTTGTATAGGAAGAGCAGCTGTTGATTTAAATGCCGCAGAAATAAATAGACCAATGGAAGAAACCAATTCCTTTTCTAAGTATGTTGGAGGCTCACCGGCCAATATAGCTATAGGCAGTGCAAAACTTGGACAAAAAGTAGGATTTATAGGGAAAGTTTCCGATGATCAGCATGGAAGATATGTAAAAGATTATATGAACCACGTTGGAGTAGATGTGTCAAATATTGTATTTGATAATGAAGGACATAAGATTGGTCTCACTTTTACGGAAATAAAAAGCCCTACTGAATGCAGTATATTAATGTATCGTGATAATGTTGCGGATTTGTTTTTAAGACCTGAGGAAATCCATGAGGAATATATTAAAAGCTCCAAAATGCTGCTTATTTCAGGAACAGCTTTATCAATGAGTCCATCCAGGGAGGCAGTTTTGAGATCCTTAGAAATAGCTGAAAGTAATGGAGTGAAAATTGCTTTTGAACTGGACTATAGACCTTATACATGGACTAATGAATTAGAAGCATCTATATACTATAAATTGGTTGCCAAAAGATCAGATATTATAATTGGAACCAGAGATGAATTCAATATATTGGAAAATACAGAAAATGGAGATGACTTAGATACAGTAAATAATTTATTCAAATATAAACCTGAATTAATTGTCATTAAACACGGTGTTAAAGGATCAAATGCCTTTGATAAAAAGGGCAATAAATATTCAGCAAATGCCTATAGAGTTAAAGTTTTAAAAACCTTTGGAGCTGGTGATTCATTTGCATCGGCCTTTCTATATGCCTTAGATAAAGGGGTTAATGAAGCATTGAATTATGGAAGTGCCTCTGCAGCTATAGTTGTTAGTCAACATAGCTCATCGGATGCTATGCCGACTGTTGAAAAAATTGAAGAGTTGATTAACTCCAATAAATAGAAGTGAATTAAGCTGTTCATACTTTTTTAAATTTTCTAAAGTAGCAAAAACATAGGGGTTAAATTTAATCATATGAGGTGATATTTATATGGAAATTGCAAATGTTCTAGATAGTGCAGTAGTAGATTTGAATATGGAAGCCCAAAATAAAGATGAAGCATTGAAATATTTGTCAAAAAAGCTTAAAGATGCAGGTTATATAGAGAATTTGGATATGTTTTTAAAGGATATATATTATAGAGAATCTTTAGATTTGACTGGAATAGGTGAAGGAGTTGCTATTCCCCATGGGCAATCTGAAAGTGTTAAGAAGATTGGTATAGCCATTGGTAAGCTTAATAAACCTATTAAGTGGGAGACCATAGATGGAAAGGATGTAAATTTAATATTTTTATTTGCTGTTAGTAAAGGAAATGTTGAGGGTAATCCTCACCTGAAATTATTATCTTCTCTTGCAAGAAGATTAGCCAAGAAGGAAAATATAAAAGCTTTGAAGGAAGCTAAAACATTTGCTGATATATTACAAGTATTTAAATAGAACCTTTATCTTTGCCATAGCCATATAATAAATAATTTATATTTTAACAGATTTAAAAAAGAAAGGGAGGAAAAATATGAAAATTGTAGGTGTTACACGCTGTATGACAGGAATAGCTCATACTTTTATTGCTAAGGAGAAATTAGAGGATTCAGCTAAGGAGCTCGGTCATGAGATAAAGATTGAAGCTCAAGGTACAGGCGGAATTGAAGATGCTTTAACAGAAGAAGACATAAAAGAAGCCGATGCAGTTATAATTGCAGCCGATACAAAGATTAAAGGAAAAGAAAGATTTAAAGGTAAACCGGTGGTAGAAGTGCCAATAAAGACAGTTATGAAATCTCCAAAGTCATTAATTAATACTGTTGCTAAAAAAATCAATAAATAGTACTGTAAATAATACTGTTAGGGGTGAACTTATGAAGAATTTAAACATTAAAAAGCATATAATGACAGGAATATCCTATATGATTCCTGCTATAGTTGCTGGTGGATTGTTGATGGCTGCTGCAAGGGTATTTGGTGGCGCTAATGTAGGTCAAGCAGAGAATACTATACCATGGATAATAAACTTAATTGGAAGTTATTCAATGCAGTTTGCGGTTCCAATTTTAACTGCAGGTATTGCTTATTCTATTTGTGATAAGTCAGGTATTGCACCCGGGCTGGCCCTTGGTTATTTATCGGTTCAGCTTAAGGCTGGATTCCTTGGAGGAATGCTTGTTGCTTTAATATTAGGATATTTTATTCAGTGGATAAAGACATTAAATATACCAAGCATGATTAGAAGTTTGATGGGGGTACTTATAATACCCTTCGTATCAACAATAGTAATTGGACTATTATTTTATTTATTAATTTCCCCACCAATAATTTGGTTAACTCAAGGAATTACAGGGTTTCTGCAAGGATTACAGGGATCATCAAGATTTTTATTTGGGGCAATATTAGGAGCTTTAATGGCTATTGATATGGGTGGTCCAATAAATAAAACTGCTTGTGCCTTTTCTAATGGTCTTAATGCAGATGGAATATTTGCACCTACTGCTACAAAAATAATAGGTGGAATGGTACCTCCTATAGGTATTGCACTATCAGTATTAGTATTTGGCAGAAAGAAATTTAATGAGACTGAAAAGAAGTCAGCTATAGCAGCTATTCCCATGGGATTCTCATATATAACAGAAGGTGTATTGCCCTTTGTTGCAGCGGATCCATTGAGAGTTATTATATCCTGTATGGTTGGATCAGGAATAGCAGGAGGATTAACTATGACCTTAGGAGTTGAATCTATGGCTACCCATGGTGGAATATTTGTAGTTCCTCTTATGACCAATCCCTTAGGATTTTTGATAGCTTTAACGGCTGGGTCCTTAACAACAGGTTTTGTATATAGTATTTTGAGAAGAAGTAATGTTAATGAGGATGCAAAAGAAGAAGAAATAGAAGATTTAGATATAGAAGTAGACATTTTATAAGTATAAAGGAGAGTTATAATGTTAACAACAATGAAATCCATTTTAGATGCAGCAAATAGAGATAATTATGCTGTAATGGCGGTTAACTCAATAAATTTAGAGATAGTAAGGGCGGTAATAAATGCTGCTAATGATAAGAAATCCCCAATAATAGTTCAAATGGGACCTAGTCAAATGAAAAAGCATGCCCATCCTGAGGATATGGCTCCTATGGTAAAAAGAATGGCTGAAGAAGCAAAGGTTCCAGTTGCTTTGAATTTAGACCATGGTTCAGATTTAGATACCATTATTTCATGTATACAACATGGGTTTACCAATGTAATGATTGATGCTTCATCATTACCCTATGAAGAAAATATAAAAAGGACTAAATTGGTAGTAGATTTAGCCCATCAAAAAGGAATTTCTGTAGAGGCTGAGTTGGGGCATGTAGGACAAGCCGATGCGGGGGATTATGGTAATGCTGATTTGCTTACAAATGTAGAGCAAGCATATGATTTTGTCAATAGAACCGGCGTCGATGCCTTAGCTGTTGCCTTTGGAACTGCCCATGGTAGTTATCCAGAAGGGTATATTCCAAAATTAGATTTTGAAAGATTAGCCCAAATAAAGGAAAAATTGAAAATGCCCCTGGTTATGCATGGTGGATCCGGTTCAGGAGATGAAAATGTAAAAAAAGCTGTAAAGAATGGAATAAATAAAATAAATGTTTGTACAGATGTTTTCAAGGTGGCAAAGGAAAATATACTAAATACAGTAAAAGAAAATCCAAAAGCAGATTTTCTTGAAATAAGTATATCCGTAGAAAATGCAGTTTATAAATTTGTTTCAGATTATATTGACTTAATTGGGCCATCCAATAGATATACATTTAGCAATCTTGAGCAAAAAGTTTATGAATAAATGATGTGTAAAAAAATTTCATACATAATTTGATTAAGGGGAATGAAAATCTTTCATTCCCCTCCTCTTCAGATGATAGGCTTTATTATTTCTTAAGAAAGGAAGGATGCATAGTGGCATTTAAAGTTTTTACTCCAAAGCAGGTAATATTTGGTGATAATGCAATTAAGGAAAGTGGAGTGTATTTTAAGGATTTAGGGAAAAAAGCTTTGATAGTAACAGATAGCATTATGGGTAAGATAGGTAACTTGTCAATACTTAGGAAGGTACTTGAGGATGCAGATATAAAATATGAAGTTTATAGTAAAGTTGATAGTGAACCAACAGATGTGATGGTTGAGGAAGGTTTAGAAATATATATAAATACGAAATGTGACTTTTTAATTGCTCTAGGTGGGGGAAGCCCCATAGACGCAATGAAGGCTATAGGAGCTATGGTTACAAATCAGGGTCATATTACTGAATACATGGGTAGGATAATAGAAAACTGTCCGCCACCCCTTGTTGCTATACCTACAACAGCAGGCACAGGTTCCGAGGCTACACAATTTACTATTATACTGGATACTAAAAATGATATAAAAATGCTATTAAAGGGACCAAGCCTTATTCCAGCTTTAGCAATCATTGATTCTCAAATGACAAAAACCGTACCTCCCCATGTTACTGCAGCCACAGGAATTGATGCATTAACCCATGCTATTGAAGCATATACATCAAAGCTTGCCAATCCCTTGTCAGATACATTTGCATTATCTGCAGCTGAGCGTATTTTTAAGTATTTAAGAAAGGCTTATAAGAATGGGGATGATTTAAAGGCTAGAGAAGAAATGGCCCTTGGAGCGTTAGAGGCTGGCATTGCCTTTAATAATTCATCAGTGACTATAATTCATGGGATGAGCAGACCTATTGGAGCTTTGTTTCATGTTCCCCATGGAATTTCAAATGCAATGCTAATTGTAAAATGCTTAAAGTTTGTAGTAGAGGGTGGGCCTTCATATTTTGCTGATATTGCAAAGAAAATAAATTTGTATCATAAGGGAATAACTGATACTGAGGCTTCCAAAAGCTTAGTAGATGAAGTAGAAAGCCTATGCAGGGATATTAATATACCAACTTTAAAGGAATATGGTATTAATAAAGATGAGTTTTTTGCTAATATTGAAAAAATGGCAGAGGATGCACTGGCAAGCGGCAGCCCAGCAAATACTAGAAAACAGCCTACTAAAGAAGATATTGTTCAAATATATAAAAGTTTATGGGAATAAAATGATTAGTATATAAAAAAACAATATATACAAACTGGAGGTAAATAATGATTGATAAATATAAAATTGTTGAGTTGCAAAAATTTGCTGCAAGAATAAGAATTGAAACATTAAAACAGATTGGCAAACGCGGTTTTGGTCATATAGGAGGAGCAATGTCAATTGTTGATACTTTAAGTGTCCTTTATGGTGAAATTATGAATATACGTCCTAAGGAACCTAAATGGGATAATAGAGATTGGTTCATATGTTCAAAGGGACATGCTGGTCCTTCAATATATTCAGCTCTTGCCTTGAAAGGTTATTTCCCTATTGATAAGTTGGCAACCCTAAATCAAAATGGAACAATGCTTCCTAGTCATTGTGATAGAAATTTGACTCCTGGAATAGATATGACAACAGGCTCACTTGGACAAGGAGCTTCAGCAGCAGTTGGAATAGCACTAGGTAATAAAATGGATGAAAGAGATAGCTATGTGTATTTAGTTGTCGGTGATGGAGAAATGCAGGAGGGCCAGGTATGGGAAGCTATATTGTCAGCTTCTCAGCTTAAACTTGGAAATCTAATAATGTTTGTAGATAATAATAAACAGCAGCTTGATGGATATACAAAGGATATAAATGATTTAGGAGATATTAAAGCTAAACTTAAAACCTTTAACTGGCATTCCCAGGAAATAGATGGAGGGAGTATTGAAGAGATATATAATGCTATAGAAAAAGCAAAAGATGTTAAGGATAAGCCATCGGTAATTGTACTTAACACTATTAAGGGTAAAGGATGCTTATTTGCAGAAAAAATTTTAAATAATCATCATATGACAGTAAATGACGACCAAGTAAATGAAGCATTAGCTGATCTAGAAAATGAATTAAGTGCTTTGGAAAGGATGGCTAATTAGATGAAGGCTTCTTTGGTAAAGGAAAGAATTATAGAAGATAAATTTATGAGGGATGCCTACTGTGAAACATTAATAGAAATAGCTGGGCAAGACGAAAGACTAGTTGTACTTGACGCTGATTTAATGGGATCAATGGGAACTAAACTCTTTTTAAAAGCCTATCCTGAAAGGGCCTTTGATTTAGGTATACAGGAGGCAAACATGATTGGGACAGCTGCGGGACTATCATTAACTGGAAAGATTCCCTTTGCCCATACATTTGCTCCTTTTGCCAGCAGGAGAGCCTATGACCAGGTTTTCTTATCCTGTGGATATGCAAAAGCCAATGTTAGGATCATGGGAAGTGACCCTGGAATAACTGCGGCTTATAATGGGGGAACCCATATGCCCTTTGAGGATATGGGTATAATGAGAAATATACCCAATATAACTATTTTAGAGCCAGTAGACACAACTATGCTAAAGGATATAATGAAGCAAACTATGGATCTTTATGGTGTTTTTTATATAAGGCTTTTGAGAAAAAATGCAATTAAAATTTATGGGGCTGATTCAACCTTTGAAATAGGTAAGGCTGTTAAATTGAAGGAAGGAGAGGACATTACTATAATTTGTTCTGGAATAATGGTTGATGAATCATTAAAAGCAGCAGAAAAGCTTGAAAAAGAAGGGATAAAAGCAAGAGTTTTAAATATGTTCACACTTAAACCCTTAGATGAGGACTCAGTTGTAAAAGCAGCTAAAGAAACTGGAGCAATTGTAACTGCTGAGAATCATAGTGTGATCAATGGACTGGGCTCTGCAGTAGCTGAAGTTTTATGTGAAAATGAACTAGTGCCTTTGGAAAGAATCGGTGTCTTTGATAGATATGGACAAGTAGGAGATGTGGAATACTTAAAGAAAGAATATAATATGACTTACAAAAATATCATGAAAAAGGCCAAAAGAGCTATATCAAGAAAAAAGTAGTGTTATCAAAGGGTTAGAAAATAAATTATATAAATATTAGGGAGAGATAGAAATGGAAATTAGACACGCTTCAAATCCAAAGGATGTAAAATTATATGATACAAAAAGACTAAGAGATGAATTTTTAATGACAGATTTATTTAATATTGATGAGGTAAAATTAGTTTACAGCTTTACTGATAGAATAATAACTGGGGGAGCATTTCCAGTAAAAGAAGAGCTTAAATTAGAAGCAGGAAAAGAAATTGGTGCTGATTATTTCTTACAAGGGAGAGAGCTAGGAATCATTAATATTGGTGCTGAAGGTGAAGTTATATTAGATGGAGAGGTATACAAATTAAAACATAAGGATGGCTTATATGTAGGAAAGGGAATAAAAGATGTAGTTTTCAAAAGTATTGATTCTAATAAGTCGGCTAAATTTTATTTTAACAGTGCACCTGCCCACAAAAAATATCCAACAGTGAAAATTGATATAGATAAAGCTGAAATTGTAAAATCCGGTGATATTGCCCAATCAAATGCAAGAAGGATTGTAAAATATATTGATCCTAGCGTATGTGAAAGCTGTCAGCTTCTTATGGGTATGACAATATTAGAACCTAATAATGTATGGAATACCATGCCTTGTCATCTTCACGATAGAAGGATGGAAGTTTATTTCTATTTTGATATGGATGATGATGGGATTGTGTTTCAATTAATGGGTGAGCCTGGTGAAACACGACATATTGTTATGAGAAATGAACAGGCAGCCATAAGTCCAAGCTGGTCAATCCATTCCGGGGTTGGAACTAAAAACTATACCCTTGTATGGAGTATGGTAGGAGAAAATAAAACTTATTCAGATATTGATTGGATAGATTTAGACACATTAAAATAGGAATTATAATTCGCCAATTTAAAATTTAAAATAGGAGTTGGTTGTAAATGAAGGCCCTTAGTATTAAGCCTGAAATTTATAAATACAGTAGATTTAATGATTTTACTGGGGAATTTAAAATAGGAAAAGATGATTTAATATTCACAAAAAAATCTTTATATGAATCGTTTATGAAGACATTAAGCCTAGATTGTGATTTTTTATTTAGGGACAATTTCGGTAAAGGTGAGCCTTCAAACGAACTGATTGACAAAATAATTAATTCAATTGATCATAATAAATATAAGAGAATAATTGCAGTTGGCGGAGGTTCTTTAGTTGATATTGCTAAATTATTAACTTTAAAGAATGTAAATAAGTCAACTGATTTATTTGAAAAGAAGATACCAATAATTAAAGAAAAGAAATTAATTATAGTTCCTACAACCTGTGGAACAGGAAGTGAAGTAACCAATATTTCTATTGCAGAAATAAAGGAAAAGAAAACAAAAATGGGATTGGCAGTCGATGAATTATATGCAGATTATGCAGTATTAATACCGGAGCTTATTAAGGGCCTTCCATATAAATTTTTTGTTTACAGCTCAATCGATGCTTTAATTCATGGGGTGGAATCCTTTGTATCACCAAAGTCAAATAATTATACAGAAATATTTAGTATTAATGCTATTAGATTAATTATAAATGGCTATAAAAAAATATTACAAAAAGGAATAGAGTATAGATTAGAAATTATTGAAGACTTTCTTATAGCCAGTAATTATGCAGGGATTGCATTTGGAAATGCAGGAACAGGAGCTGTACATGCCCTTTCATATCCATTAGGTGGGAATTATCATGTGCCACATGGAGAAGCAAATTATCAATTTTTTACGGAAGTATTTAAAGTATACAATGAATTAAAGCCACAAGGAAAAATTGAAAAATTGAATTCTCTATTCATTAAACTTCTTGAAATAGATGATGTATTAGATGTATATGATGCCCTTGATTCTTTATTAGGCAAATTATTAAAAAAGAAAAAATTAAGAGAATATGGTATGAAAACAGAGGAAATTGAATTGTTTACAGACAGTGTAATTGCATCACAGCAAAGATTATTAGCAAATAATTATGTACATTTTTCAAGAGAAAACATATTGAATATTTACAGAAAGTTGTACTAATACAAAATCATATTTGAAAAATGAGATCAATCTGTTGTGCTAGCTTTTTTGTTACCCTCCTGTGGGAAGATAGTTGTCGTAGGAAAGAATTAATGATATTATCCAACAAAGTAAAGAAGGAGATTAAACTTATAGCAAAAAACAATAAAAGATATTCAATAGAAGAAAAACAAAGATTGATAAAACGAATGCTGCCCCCAGAAAATTATTTAGTAACTAAACTTTCAAATGAAACAGGCATACATAAATCAAATTATCTACATGGAAATCAAAAGCTTTAAAAGGTCAGCAAATGGAAAACAAGTAGCAAAAAATCCTGAATTCTAATTGAGTGAATTCAGGATTTTTTAGTGTATATATGTTTTTAAGTTCTGTTACCTTAATGCTTTTTATATTCTAAAATATCTTGAGCTTAGATACATCAGATTTAATTATGTAAACTAGTGTAATGACCACAGAATTTACGGATTACTAAGTTATCTTCTCTAGAATATTAATGGTTGAGAAAAAAGTGTCTTTAAAAGGGTTGACAATCCATACATTTAAAATAAAAATATTAACCCATTATTATTTTAGTATAAAAGAACATTGTTTTTTGTTTATGTTACAAAAAAAGTAGTGAATTAGTGTTTAAAAAGGGGAATTACATTTTAAATTTTCAACAAATCCGTTTTCAGTTTTAAATTTGTTTTATTATATATATGTAATTAATTTAAGAGGATTGGCAATATGTCAAGCTAAGAAACTTGGAATTTAATCCTGCTAGAAAGAGGCTCTACTAATATTATAAAATGAGCAGAGCCATTGTTTATAAAAAATATAAGTGCTATCTTTATTAATTGAGGATAAAAATAGATATTTTACGTAGAATTTAGAATGTTTACTGAAATAATCTATTAGAAATTATAAAAATTTAGTCAAGAATATTAAAAAATATTACTTGATTTAAAGAGGAGGTAAGTAACGTGTTAATGAATATGAAAGAGTTATTGAAAGTGGCAAAAGATAATAATTTTGCTGTTGGGGCATTTAATATTTGTGACAGCTTATTATTTAAGTGTGTAATAGAAGCAGCAGAAGAAAATAATGCACCTGTCATTGTAGAATTAGCACCGCCTGAATTTCAATATGTAACAGATGAATTTTTTGAATTTGTAATTAAACGACTAATGAAAAGTCCAGTTCCATGCGTACTTCATTTAGACCATGGGAAGACTTTAGAAGATTGTATCCGTGCAATTAGATGTGGTTTTACATCTGTTATGATTGATGGCTCTCAATTACCATATGAAGACAATATTGCTATTTCTAAAAAGGTGGCAGAAATTGCTCATTGCGTAGGTGTTTCTGTAGAAGGTGAAATTGGTACAATAGGAGCTTTGAACGATAGTGTGGAAGGTGGAGTAGAAAAAGTAACTTATACACAACCAGAAGAGGTATTAGACTTTATTAGTAGAACTGGTGTAGATTCTTTAGCAATTGCAATTGGAACTGCCCATGGGATTTATCCAGAAGGGATGGTTCCAAAACTAAGGCTAGATATATTAAAAGATATTAATACAAAAACTTCACATCCTTTAGTATTACATGGAGGATCTTCAAATAAGGATGAAGAAATTGCAGGGGCTTGCTTAAATGGTATTTGCAAAGTAAATATTGCAAGCGATTATCGTAGAGCATTTTTTTCAAATGTTAAAAAAACATTAAATGAAAAAAATTGTTTTTGGACACCAGATGTATTTGAAGATGCAGTAATAGAGGCCAAAAAGGTAATTACACATAAAATGACTTTATTTAACTGTATTAATAAAGCAAATTGTTACAGGAGGTAGATTATGGATAATTTTGTATATAATAATCCAACTAAAATTATTTTTGGTAAAGATAGTATAAAACAAGTGGGAGAGGCTTGTAAGAATGAAAAAGCAAATTGTGTCATGGTTGTATATGGTGGTGATTACCTAAAAGAAAATGGCACTTTAGATTTAGTTAAAGAATCATTAAAGGATGCTGGGTTAGATTATGTAATTTATGATGGAGTACAGTCTAATCCTTGTGTATCACAAGTAAAAAAAGCGGCTGCCATTGTGAAGGAAAAGAATGTTGATTTTTTATTAGCAATAGGTGGTGGTAGTGCTATTGATACTGCTAAAGGCATTGCTATTGAAGCAGCTAGTGATATTAATATTATTGATGTTTTATATGGGAATAAAGAAGTTGACAGTTGTTTTCCAGTAGGAGTAATATCAACAATTGCAGGCTCAGGAAGTGAGGCAAGCTGTTCCGTTATATTAACAATTGATGAGCAAAAATTAAAGCGTGCCTATGACTCTGATAAAATTCGTCCTAGATTTGCTATTATGGATCCAATATCCACATTTACATTACCAAAAATACAAATGCTTAGTGGTGGCTGTGATATTTTAATGCATACCTTAGAACGTTATTTTACTTGCACTACTTCAAATACAGAACTAATTGATCGTATGTCCGAAGGTTTATTAATTACAGTAATGGAGGCTATTAAAGCAGCTAAAAAAGATCCTTGTGATTATGAAGCAAGAGCAAATTTAATGTGGGCTGGTAGTTTATCTCACAATGGTTTGCTAGAAACTGGCAGGATAAGTGATTGGGCAACACACAGATTGGAACATGAATTAAGTGGTTTATTTGATGTAATACATGGCTGTGGATTAACTGCTTTATGGGCAACATGGGCAAAATATGTATATAAAACAAATTTAGAAAGATTTTTTAGATTTGCTGTTGAGGTAATGAAAGTAGAAGCAAACTATTTTGATATAGAAGAAACAGCATTAAAGGGTATTGAAGCTTTAAATAATTTCTTTAAAGAAGTTGGAATGCCTACTTCCATTGATGAATTGGGGCTAGTATTAAATGAAGCAGATATTGAACAAATGGCTAATAATTGTTTATTGGGATCTACTACAATTGGCCATTTTAAACCTTTATTAAAAGAAGATATTATTACTATTTACAATAATGCGATACAGGGAGGATTTTATGAAGGGAAATAAAGATTTGAGACGTTTTTCAAGGGAAATACGTGCTTTAACCTGTGAGATGTTTATTAAAAGAAAAGATGGGCACATTGGCGGAGCATTTTCTATTGTTGAAGCAATTGCTACTATTTTTGGTAAATATAAACGAAAAGAAGATTATTTTGTATTATCAAAGGGACACGCTGGACCATCATATTATGCGTCCTTATGTTTGTTAGGGTATATTCCTAAGGAACATATATGTACATTAAATGAAGATGGTACGATTTTACCAAGTCATCCAGACCGTACACGTACACCTGGAGTAGAATGTACAACAGGTTCTTTAGGACAAGGAATTTCAGAAGCTTGCGGAATGGCCTATGGTTTAAAAGTACAAGGTAAGAAAGGAAATGTCTATTGTATTATTGGAGATGGCGAATGTAATGAAGGGCAGGTATTTGAAGCATTACAATTTGCTGCCAATAAAAAATTAGATAATTTAATAATAATAATTGATGATAATAAAAAGCAAGTAGATGGATTTACTAGTCATATTAGTTGTGATTTCAAATTTAAAAATATATTAGAGAATTTTAGCTTCTATACACAAGAAATTAATGGTAATAATATTGAAGAAATAGATAAAGCCATTGAGAATTGCTTAAAGCAAAAAGGGAAAGGCAATGCAATTGTTATGAATACAATCAAAGGATATGGTATTAAATACTTTGAAGATTTATCTGCATGTCATCATGTTAATTTTACAGAAGAACAATTGGTAGAATTACAAAAGTTTGTTGATGAAACAAGAAGGGAGTTAAAATAATGAGTTGGAAGCTAGTAGAAGGCAGAAAGGAAAAAGAAATACGTAAAGCCTATGGGGAAACCTTAGATGAATTACTTCAAACACATAAAGATATAGTTGTTTGTGATGCTGACCTAGCAAGTTCTTCTGGAGCAGGATTTATTTATTCAAAATATCCAGAAAATAGTGTGAATTTTGGTATTAGTGAACAAAACATGATTTCTGCAGGTTCAGGAATGTCATTTGTAGGTATAAAACCTTTTGTTCATAGCTTTGCGCCATTTGTTTCACGAAGAGTTACAGATCAAATCTTTATGAGTTTAGGATTTGCACAAGGGAGCATGCATATCTATGCATCAGATCCTGGATATTGGTCATTATACAATGGGGCTACACATACAACGTTTGAAGATTTGGCAATTGTTCGTTCAATTCCTTCTATAAATGTAGTTGCACCAAGTGATGCCACAAGCTTTGTATGGGTATTGAAATATTATGCAAAGCATGGTGGAATATTCTATAATCGTGCGCCTAGAAAGGTAGTGCCGGTAATCTATGAAGAAGGATCAACCTTTGAATATGGAAAAGGTCAATGGATTAAAAAAGGTACTGATGTTGTTTTGATTGGTGAAGGTCCAAGTGTTTCTGATTGTTTAGAAGCTGCCAAAGTATTAGAAGGAAAAGGAATAAGTACTAGTGTTGTAGATCTACTATTTATTAAACCACTGGATGAAAAATTAATTAAGGAAGTAGTTAATTCACATAAACTTGTAGTTACTGTTGAAAACCATAATAAATATGGTGGTATTGGTGAATTGATAGCTGGAGTTATGGCACAATTACCAGCAAAAGCACCTCTACGTATAATTGCGGTAAAAGATCGTTTTGGTGAAGTGGGGACAAAAGAATATTTGAAAACAATATTCAATATTAATATCAAAGATATTGTTGAAATCGTTTTAGAAAATAGAAAGATATTAATGTAAAAACAGGTAGATAGTATTATGAAAACAAGGGTAATTACATGAAAAAAACTAAGGAATAGAAACGGATTCAAGTGGTAAAAAATCAAAAAGGATTAGTTCTTCATAGTAACCTTGGAAACCAATATACAAGTTTAGAATTTAAGAGATATATTTCAAAACTCAATATTATTCATTCCTTTAGTGGCAAGGAAAATCCCTATGATAATGCATGTATAGAGTCCTTTGGATATATTACTCCTCATTTATGTGAGGACATAGCTAGAGAATTTGCATAATTTGTTCAAAAAAATGTGTTTACTATATTGACATAAGTCCACCAGAAGTTAGATATAATTAGGTCTTATTAAAGGGAGTAATGAGAATAATGCAAAGTACTAAAAGTGAAATTCTATCTTATTGTATAAAAAAGACAATTAATACCGATATGACAGATATTGAGAAATTATCTGCAAGTGTGTTAAGTAATGACTTAAATATATCAAGGTCTTTAGCTAGTCAATACCTAAATGCTTTTGTAAAAGAAGGAGTATTGATTAAGATTGCAATTAGACCAGTATGTTTCTTATATAAAAAAGTAATTGAAGAAAAATTCCAAGTTTTATTGAAAGAAAATGTATTCTTATCAATTGAAGAATTTATGAATACAATATCAGAGCAAGTTTGTATTAAGCGAAATTTCATGAAAATGATAGGATATGATTCTTCATTAAGTAAAGTAATTGATCAAGTTAAAGCTGCCTTAAAGTATCCCAATAATGGCCTTCCCATACTTATATATGGAGAGAAAGGGACAGGCAAGTTACTATTATGTAGAGAAATGTATGAGTATGCTATTGATAGTGAAATATTAAATTCAAATAACAAATTTTGCAAAATAAAAGTTTTTTTAGAGAGTGAAAATATTTTAGAACAACTTTTAGGAGTAGAAAATGAAAGAGGACTTTTTGAAAAGTGTAATGGTGGAATAGTATTTATTCAGCATGCACAAAATTTAAAATTGAAGGTTCAACAAAAAATAGCTAAGATTATTGAGTCAGGTGTATTTCAGCGTATAAAAACCAATAAAAATATTGAGTTTAATGCTAGAATCGTGTTGTCTGTAGATGAAGTTTATTATAAAAAAATGATTTATGATTTTATTCAGTGTTTTCCTGTAGTTTGTTATATACCAAATTTTAAAGAACGCTCCTTAGATGAGAAAGAAGAGTTAGTAATCCATCTTTTTAAAAAACAGTCCTTAAAATTAAGAAAGCATTTATTTGTTAGTAGAACAACGATCAAAATGCTTCTTATGAAAGATTATGATTACAACATTGATGAATTGAAGAATATTATTGAAAATTTATGTGCTAAAATTAATGCTGCTAGTAATTCAGAGAATCTTTATATACGTGCATTTCAGTTGCCTGAGTCAATCTTAAAAGGATACAAAGAGGATTTTATTGCAGAACAAGTTGATTTTGTAGATGTTACTTCTTATAAAAAAGTAGATGAATCTGAGAAAATGTTAGAACTTTTTGATAGTGTGATAGATTACTTAAAGAATACAAATTATTTAACTGGACATAAAATAAGTGAAATTATATCAGATATAACACAATACTGCAATTTTCTATTAAGTAATTATGGAGACTTTAGATATCAGTATAAAGATAGTAGCATTAAATATATATTAAATAAAGTATTAATTTCATATAATGTCACAATTCCTTTAAACTGTTTTAGTTTGTTTCCATCTTACTTATATTTATTGAATTCATCTAATGAGAAAGTCCAACAATGGCATACTGATAGAAAAAATGATATGATACTTTGTTTGAAAAAATTAGAAAAATTTAGCCCTCAAAGTAAGTTGATAGTAGAGAAGATTAGATTTGCAATGAAGAATAATTTAGGACTTGAATTTGAGGAAATGAGTAAAATTATTTTATTGATAAATCTTATTTATTTCAATAATTCTGTCAATAAAAATAAATATTTATGTATTATTATTGCTCATGGCTGTTCAACTGCAACTAGTATGGCAGAAACAGCAAATGCATTAATTGGAGCCCATGTATTTGAAGCCTTTGATATGGCATTAGGTACATCTTGTATAGATATGGCAGAACGTCTAAAGGATTTTATTAACCGTTATAGTATTAAAAATGACATCATATTGTTAGTAGATATGGGTTCCTTAGAACGATTATATGAACATTTTCAAATTATAGATAACTGTAATATTGGAATTATTAATAATGTTTCTACGCGTATGGCCATAGAAGTAGGCCAGATGGCACTAAAGGATTTAGATATGCAAACAATATTAAAAAAGGCTTCAAACAATGCTATTGCTAAATATACCTTAGTAGAAAATAAGATTCTAAAGGATTTGATTATTTTTATTTCCGATAATGGAATTAAAATGGCCAATCGTATGAAAAAGTTATTTGTGAAAAATTTACCTAAGGAGATTGATATAAATGTTATTTCCTTAGAGCAAAAAGATTTGCTTAAAAAGGAGCTTATGGATAATTTAACTAAAGAATACAATATATTATTTATCTCAGGTACTTGTACAAGTAGTAATATACTAAAACCATTTGTTTCATTAGAAGATATTATATTCAATATTGACATGATTAGAAGTAAAATAGGTAAACATTTAACAGCCGAAGAATTAGACATATTTTCTGAAAACTTAATTTATAGTTTTTCATTGGAAAGTGTAGTAGATAGTTTAAGTATTTTAGATGCAGAAAAATTGCTTAATTTTGTAAAAGAAGCAGTAAATCAAATGCAATCACAATCAAATAAAAGAATTTATGGTAGAACAATCATAGGATTATACATTCACATATGTTGTATGGTAGAAAGATTAGTTACAAAGGAGCCAATTAAAAACTGTAATAATATTGAGAATTTTGAAAAGAAACACAAAAATTTTATTGACATTATAAAGAAGAGCTTCTACAAGATTTGTCAACACTATGGTATTGAAATTCCAACAAGTGAAATTTCATATTTATATGACTATATAAATTGTGATGACAAAAAAGAAGATTAAGGGGATAGAAAATGAAAACTAAAATTCTAATTGCAACACATGGGAAATTTGCAGATGGGATAAAGGACTCGTTGCAAATGATTGCAGGAATTTATGATAATATTGAGGTGCTTTGTGCTTATAGCCAACAAAATGTTGACTATAGAGATTTAATCGAAAGGAAAGTAAGAGAACATGATTATAGCACTTTAAATTTATTAGTAATTACTGATTTAGTTGGTGGGAGTGTAAATAATGAATTTATGAAATATATAAATGATTATCCATTTTACTTGGTAGGTGGTTTAAATCTTGGATTACTATTAGAATTAGTAATGCACAAAGATGATTTAAATGAAGAATCCATTCGCTCTTGCTGCAGGAATAGCGAAAAATTTATTGTGTTTTGCAATGACTGCTTAGAGAATACAGATGTAGAAAGTGATTTTTAGGAGGTGAAGAAAATGGTTAAATTACTTAGGGTAGACCATCGTTTGTTACATGGTCAGGTAGCGTTTTCATGGACAGGTTATCTAGGTGCAGATTGCATTTTAATTGCCAATGACGAAGCAGTAATTAATGATTTAAAAAGGACTACTTTGAGATTAGCAAAACCTGCTAGCTGTAAATTAGTTATCAAAAGTATAGAAGATTCTATTAATGCCCTTAATAATGGCAAAACTGATAAGTATAATTTATTTATCGTAGTAGATAAAGTTGTAGATGCTTATCGATTAGCAAAATCCGTGGATCGTATTAAAACTGTGAATATTGGTGGTTTAAAAGCTACTGATAAAACTCATCCACATCCAGCAAACAATAATATTAACTTCTCAGATGAGGATGAACAAGAATTAACTGAATTAAAAAATATGGGTAAAAGTATTGAATTACGTATGGTACCTAACGATCCTGTTAAATATTTTTAAACATTATAGAAGGAGGAGAACAATATGATACAAGCTATTTTGGTAGGATTGATTGCATTTTTTGCTTACATGGGTGATGCACTTGGATATTCACAATATGACAGACCGTTATGTACTGGTTTATTAGTTGGTATAGCATTAGGGGATGTACAGCAAGGATTATTAGTAGGAGCATCTTTAGAACTAGTTTACATGGGTACTTTAACAATTGGAGGAGCTTTTCCACCAGATATTTATACTGGTGGTATATTAGGTACTGCATTTGCAATTACTACTGGTTCAGGAATTGAAGGAGCTGTAGCTTTATCACTTCCAATTGCTACTCTTGCATTATTAGTTAAACAATTTATCTATACATTTGTTCGTGGTTACTTTGTACATAAAGCTGACCAATATGCTGAAGATGGAAATGATAAGGGTGTAGCAAGAATGCATGTATTATCCACATTTGCTTATTCAATTCCAATGGCTATATTAGTTGGTGTGTGTTTCTATGCAGGTGGACCAACAATAAAGTCTTTATTAGGAATAATTCCTGGATTTATTATGAATGGATTATCTGCAGCAGCATCTATGTTACCAGCTTTAGGTTTTGCTATGTTAGTTAAGCTGATTATTTCTAAAGAGCTAGCTCCATACTTCTTCTTAGGATTCCTAGCAGCTAGTTATTTAAAAATTCCAGTATTAGGTATTGCTTGCATAGGTATCTTTATCGCTTTATTAATTGTAAATAACAAACAAGTTGCAGTAGCAGGGAAAGGGGATAATGATGATGACTTCTAATAAAAAAATTACAAAAAAGGAATTGAAAAAGGTATTTTTTAGATCCATCGCTTATAACTCTTCTTTTAATTATGAAAGACAATTAAACTTAGGTTGGGCATGGTCATTAATGCCAGTGCTAAGAAAGTTATATAGTGATAGCAAGAAAGAAATGTCTAAGGCTTTAAAAAGACATTTGGAATTTAATAATATTACTCCATTTATCTGCACTGTATTATTGAGTATTACTACAGCAATGGAAGAACAAAATGCAAATAGTAAAGATTTTGATACTGATTCAATCAACGCAGTAAAAGTAGGGTTAATGGGACCTTTATCAGCTATTGGTGATTCCTTTTTCTTTGGGACATTACGTGTAATTGCTGCTGGATTAGGTTGTTCATTAGCATTACAAGGTAATATATTTGGACCTATATTATATTTAATATTATTTAACATTCCTAACTTTGCAGCACGTTACTATTTAGTATTTGAAGGTTATAAATTAGGGACTTCTTTTCTAAATAAGGTAGAAGAGTCTGGTGTTATGGAAAAACTATTCAAAGGGGCGTCTATTTTAGGGTTAATGGTTATTGGTGCAATGGTTGCAACAACAATGAATGTACCTTTAGCAATAACATTTAATGAAACAAGTTTACTTGAAACAATCAATGGGATTATGCCTAATTTATTATCTCTATTAACTACTTTATTTATTTTCTATTTATTGAAGAAAGATGTTAAAATATCAAAAGTACTAGCTGGTATAATTTTATTTGGTATTTTAGGTGCATTGATTAGAATATTCTAGAAAGAAGGATTATTATGAAAATCGCATTAATTAATGAAGATTCTCAAGCAGATAAAAATAGATTAATATACTCTATATTAAAAGAAGAAGCAGAGAAAAAAGGACATACAGTACAAAATTATGGTATGTATAGTGAAAAGGATAAACATGAAATTAATTATATTCAATTAGGTGTAATTGCAAGTATTCTATTGGCTAGTGAAGCAGTAGACTTTGTGGTAACTGGGTGTGGAACTGGTCAGGGTGCAGCAATGTCATGTAATGCTTTTTCAAACATTACATGTGGATATGTAAATACACCGTTAGATGCTTATTTATTTACACAAGTAAATGCAGGTAATGCTATCAGTATGCCATTTGGTCAAGGTTTTGGATGGGGTGCTGAAATTAATATGAGGTATGTATTTGAGAAACTATTTGCTCAAGGATTTGGAGGAGGATATCCAAAAATCTATGCCGAAGGTGAAGCGCGTAGTAGAAAAGCAATGTATAAAAGTATTAAATTTGCATCCCAATATCCAGTGTTGGAAGCTTATAAGAATATGGATACGAAATATTTAAAAAATATTCTAGACTATAAAGAATTTAAAGAATTATTCTTTGCTAATGCAAAAGATAACGAAGTCACAGGTTATATCAAAGCACTATTTGATTAAAGAGAGTGTGTAATTAATTAAAATCCACGACAAATGTCGTGGATTTTAAGACAGATCATAGTAATATTTGAAGTATATCGTAAGTTTTCCCATTTATCCTTCTAAGATTTAATTATTAGTGGATACCTTTCTTCCCATTCAGTTTTAAATTTTTAAAATTTAAGTTCTGCTTCTTCTATTTGTAAGGGGTGGATATACTTTTTTTAGATCTTTCATAAGAGATTTTCTGTATTTATAAGGTACATATTTTATATTGTTTTTACTCTCCTATTTTTTAAATAATTACATACACCAAACCAGAAGGATGTATATTGTAAGCTGAGTTCTGGCTAGGAGTACTGAATAAATTTTAAAATAGAGGTTTAGAAGATATGCTAATATTTAGCTGTAGAGAACCAAAAGAATATGAATATCCAATCAAGTTATTAAATAAAGTGCCTACACAAAATTTTGTGAGGCATTTTTTATTGTAATTTTGCTAAAACACTAACCACAAATGATTATATGGTAATAAATTTAGCAAAAACATCTTGACAACGATTTCCTTACATGATATATTTAAATCAATCACAAATCATAAGTGGTTAGTGATGCTGAATTTTATTGACTAAAACATGATTGGACTATACGTGGAATTTCCGAAATAGTCTAAAATATGCGAAAAACAAAAGGTCTCTAGCTATTGTAGTTAATAGATTTGCAATTATCTATAATAAATTTAAAAAAGAAAGGAACATGATTATGAAATTTAAAGGTGTGTATTCGGTAGTAGTTACTCCATTTGATGAAAAAGGAAAATTTGATTTTGAAGCGATGAAAAAAAATGTTGATTATTTAATTGAGTCGGGCATACATGGTCTTTGTGTGCTTGGAGCTACAAGTGAGTATTTAAGTGTATCAACAAAAGAGTACAAAGAAATTTTGGAGGCTATAATTCCTTATATTGATGGAAGAGTACCCGTTGCTGTAGGTGCTTCAAGAGAAAGAAGTGAGGATGTTGTTGAACTGATAAATATAGCTGAGGCTGCTGGTGCGCAGATTGCCATGGTTTTACCTCCCTATTATTGTCATCCAAGCCAAGGTGAAATTTTTGAACATTTTAAATATATAACAGAAAATACAAATTTACCTTTAATAGTATATAATAATCCTGGTTCTGCTGGTGTTAATATTGAGAAGGAAACCTTTGAAAAACTATTCACCCTACCTAAAATAGCAGTAGTAAAAGATTCTACAGGAGATATTTCAGAATTAACAAAATTGCAAATAATAGCTAGAGAAGATGTATCTGTTTTTTGTGGTTCTGATTGCCTACCATATGAGTCATTTGCAATCGGAGCTGATGGCTGGATTAGTATGCTATCAAATGTTGCACCAAAAAATTGTGTTGCATTATATGATTTAATAAACAACAATAAAAGAGAAGAAGCCTTTGAATTATATAAAAAAATGCTGCCTGCATTATATCTGTTAGAAGAATATGGAAAGCCTACACAAATTCTAAAATATCTACTAGATGTAAAGGGTTTAAAAGGTGGTTATTCTAGAAGACCAAGAAGAGAATTATCAGAATCTGAAAAGAAATATATACTTAAGCAAGTTGATCTAGAAGTTTTAAAGTAGTTAGTTTTTTAAATGTAGATAAATATTAAAGACTTTAGGAGGTTAGATCATGAGTAAAATAATACCAAGTATTTTTAATGATGTAATTGGCCCGGTGATGAGGGGCCCTTCAAGTTCACATGTTGCTGCTGCTTCAAGAATTGGAAGATTGATTTATATGTCTTCACAAAATGGTATAAAAGAAGCTATAGTGGATTTTGACATAAATGGTTCTTTGGCAGAGTCTTATGATGGACATGGTTCAGATATAGGCTTGGTAAGTGGACTTATGGGAATTGATGTTACGGATGAAAAAGTTCCTAAAGCGTTAAAAATTGCAGAAGAAACAGGATTAAAAGTGGTTTTTAATATTCTGGATTATAATGCTGTACACCCTAACAATTATAGAATGAAAATAACTGCTAGTAATGGAGAAGTTCATAATTGGGAAGCAATTAGTACTGGTGGCGGAATGATTGAAATGCAAAAATTAGATGGTGTTGATATTAATATTTGCGGTGATTACTATGAAGCTTTAATTATGTGTACAGAAGAACAATCAGATAAAATCAGGGATTTGGTTTTTACTGTATTTAATGAAAATGAGTTTATATTAGAAAATAGTAATAATGGAAAATATATATTTGAAATTAAGTATGCTAAACCTTTTGGAGAAGAACTTAAAAAAGCATTAGATAAAGTCGATAAGGAATACGTTATTTATCTAGATCCGATTTTACCTACAAGATCATCTGCTAAATGTGAAGTGCCCTTTGAGACTGCAAAGCAATTGTTTGAATTTGCAAAAACTAGCGATAGAGAAATGTGGGAAATGGCAACTTTATATGAAAGTAAAAGAGGTAATATTTCAGAAGAAGAAGTTTTTAATGAGATGTCTAATTTGGTTGATATTATGGAGAATTGTGTAAGAAAAGGTGTTAAGCACAATGAATATAAGGATAGAATCTTAGGTCAACAGTCTGATATGGTAGATAAGGCTAAAAGGAAAAATCTTCTACTTCCAAATGAGTTGGTTAATAATATTGTTAGAAATGTTACAGCTATAATGGAAATGAAAAGTTCTATGGGAGTAATTATTGCAGCTCCCACAGCTGGAGCTTGTGCAGGTTTACCAGGAACAATGATTGCATTAAAAGATACTTATGATTTTCCCCATGAGGAAATTGTCAAAGGAATGCTGGCTGCCGCTTTAATAGGTATATTTATAGTTAATAAATCTACTTTTGCGGCAGAAGTTGCTGGTTGTCAAGCTGAATGTGGCTCTGCGTCAGGTATGGCAGCAGCAGGTATAGTTCAAGTATTTGGAGGTGGGAATGTAGAGAAATGTCTTGATGCAGCTTCTATGGCTCTGCAGGCTATAACGGGTCTTGTTTGTGACCCCGTTGCAAATAGAGTTGAAGTACCTTGTTTAGGTAAAAATATTATGGCGGGTTCAAATGCTGTTTCAAGTGCAACTATGGCATTAGCAGGGTTTGATAAAGTAATTCCGTTAGATGAAACAATTGAATCAATTTATGATATTGGAACAAAGTTACCGTTGGAGTTTAGATGTACCTACGGTGGTCTTGGAAAAACTCCTACTTCTAATAGAATTAGAAATCAATTAGAAAATATTGAGGAGGAATAAATTATGAAACAAGTTAATAAAAGAAATCCACTCATAGTTAAGGCGGTTAATAGAGAGACTTATATATCTATAATTGTAACAATTTTATTTTTCACACTATTTGGATCGATAATGGGTGTAAAAAATATGTTTGGAACAATGTTTAATACAGCCCATGATTTAATAATAAATACGGTACTCTATATTATGGGAGTTGCAGTTCTTACGGGAGCTTTTTCAGCAATACTTTCTGAGTTTGGTATTATAGCTTTGATTAATAAAGTTTTATCACCACTTATGAAACCTATTTATGGTTTGCCAGGAGCTTCTTCTTTAGGCATAATTACTACTTATTTATCTGATAGTCCGGCTATTATAGCTTTAGGAAATGATAAAGGATTTATAAAGTATTTTACATTTAGACAAAGGGCCTTACTTACTAATTTAGCCACTACATTTGGTATGGGATTAATTGTTGCTACATTTATGTTAGGATTATCTAGAGATACAGAAATGACTATGGCTGTTTTTTGTGGTAATATTGCTGCTGTATTTGCAAGCGTTATCAGTGTTAGATTAATGAATATTTTTGCAAAAAAATATTATGGAAAAGAAGGGGATAAGTTAATAAAAGTTGAATCAGATGATACTGAGTTTGATCTACTTAAAGAAAGAAAAATTAGACCAGGCGGAATGGTTAATAGAGTTATGTGTACATTACTCGATGGTGGAAAAACTGGTGTTCAACTTGGGTTAGATATTATTCCTGGAAATATCATTATATGTACATTCGTTATGATGCTTGTTAAAGGTGTTGGACCTGATGGTATGTACACTGGAGCTGCTATGGAGGGGATTGGGTTGTTGCCGCTTTTAGCAAGTAAAATATGGTTTATATTAGATCCTCTATTTGGATTTTTGACACCAGAAGCAATTGCATTTCCTGCCACTGCTGTAGGTTCAGTAGGAGCATCTTTAGGTATGGTTCCAGACTTTTTGAAAAATGGTTTAATAGGAGCAAATGATATAGCAGTATTTACTGCAATGGGTATGTCATATAGTGGGTATTTATCTGTTCATGTTGCTATGATGGATGCTCTTGATAGTAGAGAACTTGCAACAAAAGCTATTCTTTCACATACAATAGCTGGTTTATGTGCAGGGATTATGGCACATTGGCTATTTGTATTAGCAGCTACCTTTATATAAGCTTGAAAAATCAGAAAGACATGGTAAAATAGTATTAGCTAATCAGAAATGATTAAGCAATAATATTATTTATAGAGGTGGAAGATGAATACTAATATGTCTGATGAAATAAGAATTATGTCTGTAATGTCTGAGGTTAAGATTCCTGTAGGCGCTATATATATCAGTCAAGAAATAAATATACCCCAAGCATCTGTAGGTAGGATATTAAAAGACTTAGAAGATAGAGGACTAATAAAAAAAATCAGTAATAAAGGAAGAGTTTTAACGGAAAATGGTGAAAGTTATTTAAAAAAAACCTATGAACAAAAGTCAAAGATTGATGTAGCATTAGAATTAGCAAATCTATCCCATGATGATAATATAAAAGAAAAATTAATAGAAATTTTGGAAGTGAGAAAAATATTAGAGATTAAATCGGTAGAGCTTGCCTGTCAAAATAGAACAGATAGTGAATTAACTGAATTAGAGCTAATTTATATGGGAAATGTTAGCGAAATTAATGACAATAAACTTGGAAATGAACAAGACTTGAAATTGCATTTAAAAATAGCTGAAATGTCACATAATAAAACTTTATATTATTTAAGTAGATTGTTACTTACAGAGAACAATGCATATACATTCTTTTCCATAGTAACAGAAGATATAAAGCTTGCACAATTAAAACATCATAAAAAATTGGTTGAATCAATTAAGAATAGGGATGTAGAAGCTGCAAAGAAAACTATGGAGGAACATATCAATAGAATTATTGATGATGTTGAAAAAAATATGGAATAATCGGAGGTTTAAATAATGCTCTTAAAAACTAGTGAATATAAAGAACTTGCAAAGGAAATATCTAAAAATCTTGAAACAAGGGCTTTTATAAATGGAAATTATGTTGAAAGCTTGGGTGGCAAGAAATTCAAAACTATAAATCCAGCTACAGAAGAGGTTATAACTGAGGTAACAAGCTGCTGTGAAAAGGATGTTGAAATGGCTATAAATGCTGCTAAAGCCTCATTTGAGTCTAGGATTTGGGCTAAAGATCCTAATTTTAGAAAAGAAGTGTTATTAAAGTTTGCAAATTTATTTGAAGAAAAAGCTCAAGAGTTTGCAATACTGGAAACCCTCGATAGTGGTAAACCGATATTTGATACAATTCAAACGGACTTACCCGAAACGATAGAGTGTTTTAGATTTCATGCTGAAGCTATAGATAAAATACAAGATGAAATAACTCCGTCTGATGATAATACTTTAAATATTGTAGTGAGAGAGTCTATTGGTGTGGTTGCTGCAATATTACCATGGAATTTCCCATTACAAATGGCTGCTTGGAAATTAGCACCGATTTTAGCAGCAGGAAATAGTGTATTAGTAAAGCCATCAAAGCTTACTTCCCTTACTTTAATTAAACTAGCTGCATTATTTAAAGAAGCTGGAGTTCCAGATGGAGTTATAAATGTATTGCCAGGAAGTGGAAGCGTTGTTGGAAACTATCTTGCTATGCATAACGAAGTTAGCCTATTAACTTTTACAGGTTCAACTTCTGTTGGAAAATCACTTCTTGAATGTGCGGGAAGATCAAATGCTAAAAGAATTCTTTTAGAAATGGGCGGTAAGAGTCCTACAATTGTAATGCCGGATATAGATGATTTTGACTATGTAGCTGATCAAATTGCAGCGGCTACTCTTTGGAATATGGGTGAAAACTGTACACAAAATTCAAGAGTATTAATACATGAAGATATTAAAGAGAAATTGACTCAATGTATTTTAGATAAAGTAAAATCGTGGACAATAGGAGATCCATTAAATCCTAAAAATCGATTAGGCGCTTTAATTGAAGAAAAACATATGAATGAAGTTCTTAAATATGTTGAAATAGGTAAAAATGAAGGTGGTAAATTATTATATGGTGGAGAAAGGATTTTAACTGAAACCGGTGGGTATTTTGTAAGGCCAGCTGTTTTTGATGAAGTTACACCGGATATGGCAATTGCAAAAGAAGAAATATTTGGTCCAGTATTTGCTATTATGACATTTAAAGATATAGACGAAGTAATAAAAATAGCAAATGACACAGAATATGGATTACAAGCATCGGTTTATACCAATGATATGCATATAGCCCATAGGTTAACTAGAGATATAAAAGCTGGAGTTATATCGGTAAATAGCTTTACAGAAGGTGCTGCAAATACACCATTTGGTGGATATAAGCAATCAGGCTTCTTTGGCCGTGATAGATCTATATGGGCAAATAAACAATATACAGAAACAAAAGCTATTTGTATGACTTTTAAATAAGCATACTCAAATAACAAACGAGACTATTGTGAACTAATTTAATTATAAGCGTCAATTCCAGAACAAATTTAAATATGCCACAATAATAAAAACGCCATCCAAGCAGTGTTTTGCAAGGATGGCTATGTGTTTTAATCATTATTATTTTGTGGTTTTACTTTTAATTTATCTAGTAAAGTTTTAGACTATGATCTTACAGATTTTAAAAAACCACCCTTTGAAGTTGTATTTTCTGATAAATTACCAACAAATAAAAGAATTATTGAGTCTTATATGTTTGCTGGTAAATTAGAAGATAAAGATGTATATCTTATGGTTAGTCCTATTAATGGCTCAATACAAGTTGAAAAAATTGGAGATAGTTATATAGATAGTGCAATAAAATTAATAAAAGAAAAAGAAAACAAATGATAATCTTAATAAGATGCAAAAAATGATAAAAAAAGACAAAGGATAGATTAATCAATTGAAATTAGTCTGTTCAATTTAATTATATATTGATAATAATTATCAAATGATATAAAATGTATAATAGAAATATAAAAGTACAAGATTCTAGTAATTGAGGAAATTACATAATTTTCTTTTATGGAAACTGACTACTATATAGTTTTCAAATCTTTAGAGGACTAGCATATATATTATGTAATTTGCTTCATTAAAAAGGAGATAAAGTATATAGAGGAAGACTATTCAAATAGAATATATGTTTTAGTAATTTTATTGATTTATTTAAAAGGAGGAATTTGATATATATAAATCAGATATAATAAGGGAAATTGAAACATTTTCTAATATAAATAGTGATTTCTCCAAAGAATTTACAAGATTTTTTCATAATAAAGAAATAAGCTTTGAATTTCCTGAATATATTGGAAAGGGAAAATGCGTTAAAACAATACTAAACAAAGATTTAGAAATATATTTTAATAATATAAATACAAAAAAAGATATTGAAATAGGTGCTAAAACAGAAGGAGAAGTATTTATATTGGCAATATGTATTGGAGAAAATATGGAATGGATAGAGCATAATAGCAAAACAGAACTTCAAATGAAGACAGGAGAAGCAATATTATATCAAGTAGATAATATAACAGAAATTTGCAATTGGATGCCCGGCCATTATTATGAAGGTATATCGATTATTATAAAGCCTGAAAAATTTAAGGACTTTCTTTCATCTCTGTCCTTAAACAAGAATATTTTTCATAAGGAATATAGAAATTTTAAGATAAATAAATTCAAATTACCAGTAGAAAGTAAAATTGTCATAGAACAAATATTACATTGCCCCTATAACAATGTGAAAAATATCTACTTGGAAGGTAAGGCTATAGAACTTCTTTCAATTTGTTTAAATAATATTACACAAAAATATACTAAGAATGTGAGTGATATAAAGCTTTCTAAAACAGAAATACAAAGCCTCTATAAAGCAAAGGAAATATTGGATAACAGTGTATCTTCCCCCATAACCCTTACAGAGCTTTCTAAATTGATTTGCTTAAATGAGTTTAAATTAAAAACTGGATTCAAAAATATTTTTGGAAAGCCAGTATATACCTATTTATTAGATAGAAGAATGGAACTAGCCCGTTTATTTCTTGAAATCCACCATAAAAGTGTTAATGAGGTTGCAAATATGGTGGGATATTCAAGTAGCAGCAGCTTTTCTAAAGCATTTCGTAAAAAATATGGTTTTAGTCCAAGGGATTGCTTTTACCATGTAAGATAAAAAATACTAATTAGACAAAATAAAATCCTTTTTGGAAATGGTAAATAAAAATAAATTTTAATAAAATAGGATTATCGATAATGAAACTCATTATCGATAATCCTATTTTTATTAAAACATTAGAAGGAAGGGATATAAAATGAAGGGTTTTATAAAAGTTTTTGACTATGCAAAAGAATTTAAAGGCAAAATTTATTTAGCTTTTTTCCTTATTTTATTAAGTGGAATAATGGGAGTAGTTCCCTTTTTATTAACCTACAATATAATAATAAAATTTGTTGAAAGGGCTTTTGTAGAAACAAATTACTTGTTAATTATGTCAGGGGGTATTATTCTATCTTTGTTTTTAAAGGGATATTTTTATTATAAAGGATTAGATGCTTCCCATGAAGCAGCCTTTGATACCTTAATGGGTATGAGAATCAAATTTGTGGAAAAGATGAGAAAGATTCCATTAGGGGAGATAAATAATAAGGGAGCAGGAAGCTATAAAAAGAATTTAGTAGAGGATATAGAAGCTGTAGAGGCATTACTTGCCCATATGATACCTGAGGGAATACCCTTTGTTATAGTTCCAATTTTAATATACATTATAATATTTGCTGTAGATTGGAGACTAGGGCTGCTTTCATTAGGTTCAATTCCCTTTGGGGTGATTCCAATGATGATTATGATGAAAAATGGAACAAAGAAAATGCCTAAATATTATAGGTCGGCAGAAAATATGAATTCCACAATAATTGAATATATAAATGGAATGGAAGTAATAAAGATATTTGGAAGAACTACAGATTCTTATAAAAGATATAAAAATTCTGTAAAAGGGTATAGGGATTTTACATTAGATTGGTTTAAGGAATCCTGGACCTATATGGCCATGTATGGAGCAATACTTCCCTGCACTGTATTACTGCTGCTGCCCCTTGGATTAAATATGTATTTAAATGGAACATTAGAGCTTAGTAAATTTATATTTTCTTTAATTTTATCTATGAGTGCAGGTATTCCTTTGACTAGGATGTTAGAATTTGCACCAACTGTAGTTCAGCTTAGTTATAAAATTGATCAATTAGAAAAGACCTTTGAAGGTACACAACTAAAGGAAGGCTACAAAGATTTAAAGATAAAAAAATATGATATAGAATTTAAAAATGTAACCTTTGCATATGAAAAGGAAGAGGTTATAAAGGATGTAAGCTTTGAATTAAGGGAAAATACTTTAACTGCAATAGTTGGAGAATCTGGTAGTGGAAAATCAACATTGGCAAAGCTTTTAGTACATTTCTGGGATATCAATAAGGGAGAAATAAATATAGATGGACATAATATAAATGAATTCTCCGTTGAAGATTTAATGGAAAAGATAAGCTATGTTTCCCAAGATAATTTTTTGTTTAATACAAGTATTATGGAAAATATAAGAATAGGAAATCCAAGGGCAACAGATGAAGAAGTAAAAAGTGCAGCAAAAATTGCCCAGTGCCATGATTTTATAATGGAAATGGAAAAGGGATATAAGACAAGGGTTGGAGACTCTGGAGATAAATTATCGGGAGGCCAAAAGCAGAGGATGACAATAGCTCGGGCAATTTTAAAAGATGCCCCTATTATAATAATGGATGAAGCAACAGCATTTACAGACCCGGAAAATGAGGATAAGATTCAAGGAGCCTTGAGTAAACTTATAGCAGGAAAAACAGTTGTGGTAATAGCCCACAGACTTTCTACCATAGTAGATGCAGATAATATTATAGTAATGGATAAAGGTAAGCTAATAGCTCAAGGAACCCATAAGGAGCTTTTAGAAAAAAGTCATAAATATAGGGCTTTATGGGATTCTCATTTAGAAACTATGAATTGGAGTATAAATGCAGATGTAGAGGAGGTAAAATATGCTTAGTATAGTTAAAAGATTAATAAATTTTTCAGGAAAATACAGCCTTCGTCTAAAATGGGCCATAATTTTTAGCATTTTAGAATCCTTTACTATAAATGGACCAATTATATTTATATTATATGGGCTAATAAAAATAAATGATAATACTCTAGTCAAAGAAGATGTTGTAATTGCAGCTTCTGGGGTGGTCATTAGTGTTATTCTAAGAGCATTATTTAGAAGGCTAGTAGATGGTTTACAGAGCGGAACTGGATATAAAATATTTGCAGATGAAAGGATGAAGATAGGGGATTATTTAAAAAAACTGCCCACGGGTTATTTTACAGAAGGAAATGTAGGATATATCAGTGCAGTATTATCTTCTGATTTGAATTTTATAGAAGAACATGGAATGAGCACTTTATCTAAAATAGTTTCTGGTTCAATAGGGGTAATTATAAGTTCAATTATTATTATTATCCTTGACTATAGAATTGGAATAGTCGTAAGTTTAACAACCATAGCTTCCTTTGTAATTCTAGATAAATTATTTAAAAAATCAAGTGAAAACTCGATGAAAAAGCAAGAGGTGCAATCAAAGCTTGTAAGTGCTGTAATAGAATATGTAAAGGGGATTTCTGTTATAAAGGCCTTTAACTTAGAAGGACAAAAGTCAAAGGCTACATATAAAAGCTTTAAAGATACAAGGAATATATTAATAAAGCTTGAAAAATCACTGCTTAAGCCCTTTCTTTCATTGGATGTCTTTATAGCACTAGGAACAGGAGCTGTAATATTTTTGGCATCCTATTTTGTTACAAAGGGAACTATGGAGCTTCCTATTGCCTTTATGATGATGATATTTATTTATCAGATATTTCTCCCCTTTAGAGTTATAGGAAGTGCATTGCCCTTGGGAAGAATAATGATAGCAGGATTGGACCGTTATGGAAAGCTTATGGAAGAAAAAATATTAAAAGAAAATAACACAGAAGTAAATTTGAATAATTTTGATATAGAATTTCACAGGGTGTCTTTTGCCTATGAAAAAGAGAAGGTTTTAAAGGATATAAGCTTTAAGGCAAAGGAAAAAACCATGACAGCTTTAGTAGGGCCTTCGGGCTGTGGTAAAACTACTATTGCAAATTTAATAGCTAGATTTTGGGATATAGAAAAAGGAAGTATAAAAATTGGAGGAATAGATATAAGGGAAATGGGAATGGAAAATCTTTTAAAAAATATAAGCATGGTATTTCAAAGAGTATATCTCTTTAATGATACTATTTTAAATAATATTAAATTTTCAAAGCCAGAAGCTACTATGGAAGAAGTTATAAAGGCCTGCAAAAAAGCCAGATGTCATAATTTTATTATGGATCTTGAAAATGGATATGATACGATAGTTGGTGAAGCAGGGGCAACTTTATCAGGTGGCGAAAAGCAAAGAATATCAATAGCTAGGGCTATTTTAAAGGATGCACCTATTATACTTCTTGATGAGGCAACTGCCAGTGTTGATCCTGATAATGAAAAGCATATACAAAGGGCTATAGATGAGCTTATAAAAGAAAAAACTATTATTGTAATTGCCCATAAACTATCTACCATAAATGATGCCGACCAAATATTAGTCTTAAATGAAGGAAAAATTGTTCAAAGAGGAACCCACGGGGATCTAATAAGAAAAAGGGGCAAATATAATGATCTTTGGGAAAAACGAATGGAGGCAAGGAGCTGGAAGATTAACACAAGTGTAAGCTGATATATTGAACCTTTTAAGAATCAAATAGTTTAACTATTTGAGGAAATTACATAATACTTAGACTATATCTATGGGATTACAAATCTCATAGATATAGTCCATTAATATGTTATATGTTTAAAATTCCTTTTCAATACATATAGGATAATTCTTTTCAAATATAATAACCCATTTTTCATCCATTAACCTAATAGATGTTTTTTCAATAAAATATTGAATTCCATTAAAAACAAAACCCACTTTTGTCATAATATCTTTTTGAATTTTACAAATTTATATTACAGTTTAGCTCATTTAATAGGATTTAATAATAAGATCATGCACTGAAAAGAGTTTCTTCACAGTAATGCAATACTAAATCCTCATCATAATAATTTGCAATAAAATAATTGGTATAAATACTGCTTATTTAGAATAATTATGCTATATCTTGAAATTATGATTTTCTTGAATGTATTAATTCATATCAAAGGAGTGATGGCAGACTTAATTTGAAAATCTTTTGAGACTGATTTAATTACATAATAAGAAAGGAGATGGTTTATGCGAAACTATATAATGAAAAGATTGGGAGTTGGAATATTATTGCTGTTTAGCGTGTCATTTCTCGTTTTTAGTATGTTATATTTCATGCCTGGTGATCCGGTGACTCTCATGGCAGGACCGTTAGTTAAGGTGGAAAATTTAGAGGGCTTAAGGCATGAGTATGGTCTGGATAGACCTTTACTAGTACAATACATGGATTGGATGCGGCGCATAATTTTTTCGGGAGATTTTGGTATTTCTTATAAGTACAGAATAGATGTTTGGTCGTTACTCAAAAATTGCATACCAATCAGTCTTAAACTTACAGTTACAACTTTGATAATAAGTACAATTGTAGCTATCCCATTAGGTCTTATTTGTGCATATAAAAAAGATAGCTGGTTTGATCGCATAACTGTAAGTACCTCTTTGGTTTTTACAGCCATACCTTCCTTTTGGTTAGCAGTACTATTAATGTTGATTTTTGCTGTTAAGCTAAAGTGGTTTCCTCTCAGTGGCTTTGAATCCTGGAAAAATTATATATTGCCTATAGCCACAGGTGTAATAGGAGGACTGGCAAGCACCATACGTTTAACTAAATCAGAAGCTTTGGATGCTCTTCGGGAAAAATATGTTACAACGGCATATGCAAAGGGATTGGATAATAAAACAGTATTAACAAGGCATGTACTTCGCAACTCATTAATTGTAATTACTGTAAATTTATTTATGTCGCTGCCGTGGCTGATTTCAGGATATATTATAATAGAAAAAATTTTTGGAATACCAGGAATGGGGAATTTAATGATAAATGCCATTATTCAACAGGACTTTAATGTTGTACAGGCATGTATATTAATCATTACTGTTTTGACAATTATCTGTAACATCCTTAGTGATATAGTTCTGGGTATTTTAGATCCCCGAATCAGAATTTCAGTTACAGGGGGTGAAAAATAATGAATGATAGTCCATTTAAAGAGTTTTTGAGTTCTTGCTATAGAAATAGGAATTTTATGATTGGTTTTATAATCATATTGAGTGTAATTATATCTGCAATATTTGCCAGTCAAATTGCTTCCTTTAATTATGATGAAGTCCATCCACAAAATATTTTGGCTGGTCCAAGTGTCAAATACATATTTGGGACAGATAATATGGGAAGGGATTTATTTAGTCGTATAATTTATGGAAGCAAAATAACTCTGCAGGTCGCCATATTAGGTGCAGGTCTTCAGTTGATTTTTGGAGTGATTATAGGTTTGATTTGTGGCTATTTTGGAGGACTTGCCGATAGATTACTGACCTTTGTGGCGGATTTGACTTGGTGTATTCCCGGAATGATTATGGCCCTTGCTGTTGTTACAGTCATTGGTTCAGGCCTTACAAATGCTATAATTGCTATTGCTGTAGTGAATTGGGCCTCATATGCCAGAATGGTACGGGCCAAAACAATGTCAATAAAAAATCAAGCCTTTATAGAAACGGGAATATCCTTTGGTGAGAATCCTATATCTATAATGTTTAGGTATATTTTACCCAATATTGTTCCGGTATTAATTGTAACAGTTTCCATGCAGTTGCCAAGAACTATTATGTCAACTACTACCCTCAGTTTTCTTGGAGTGGGTTCACAGCCACCTTCACCAGACTGGGGCCTGATGGTTTCTGAAGGAATAAATTTTATATCCCGTGGACCATGGCTTTGCATATTCCCAGGACTAGCATTGGTTTATACAGTATTTGGATTTAATATTTTAGGCGAAGGCCTTCGTGACCTGCTTGATCCAAGAATGAAATCACAGTAAAAGGAGAGGTGTATGAGTGAAGAATTATTAAGGTTAAATAAACTATGTGTGAATTACAAGGTTAAGGATGGGTATTTATCCGCGGTAAAGAACGTTTCCTTTTCTATAAATAAAGGAGAGATATTTGCAATTGTAGGAGAATCTGGATGCGGAAAATCAACAATTGCACATTCTATTTTACGTCTTTTAACTGAACATAATGAAATAATAAAAGGAAATATATTCTTTAATGGTGAGGATATAAATAAATATATCGATAGACAGCTTGAAGGGATACGTGGAAGAGAAATAGGAATGATTTTTCAAAATCCCCTTGATTCTCTCAACCCTGTGTACACCACGGGATATCAGGTGGCTGAAGGAATCATCCTTGATAAAGTCTCAAAGAAAGAGGCTTGGAACAGGGTTATAAAAATATATAATGATGTTAAGATGCCCGACGCCAAGAAGAATGCATATAGTTTTCCTCATGAGTTGTCAGGAGGTATGAGACAGCGTGTGATGATTGCCATGATGCTAGCGAGAACGCCTCAATTACTAATTGCCGATGAACCCACTACAGCCCTTGATGTTACCATTGAAGCGCAAATTCTAAATATAATAAAAAACCTTAGAGATAAATACAATACGGCTATTATGCTTATTACTCATAATTTTGGTTTGGTTGCAGAGGTTGCTGACAAAGTTGCAGTTATGTATGCAGGAGAAGTTGTAGAGCAAGGAACAGTCTTTGACATATTTGATAATCCTAAACATCCCTATACTCAATTACTTATGAAGTCATTGCCAAGAAAAACTAAGTTAGAAGGCCGATTACAGACAATAGATGGTAGTGTTCCAAGATTGACAGAGAACCTTCCTGGATGCAGATTTGAAAATAGATGTCCATATGCTGTTGAACTTTGTAAAACAGAGGACCCTGAAGAAAAAATGGTTACAGAATCCCACTCCTTTAGCTGCCATTTAGAAAAGGTGGTGATGAATAATGGGTGAAGCTGTAATTGAACTAAATAATCTTAAAAAATATTTTACAATAAATAAAGGCATAAAAAGAAAAAAGAATTATGTAAAGGCAGTAGATGATGTTACCCTTACCATCAACAAAGGTGAAATTGTTGGTTTGGTTGGAGAATCTGGAAGCGGAAAAACTACTTTGGCAAGGGTGATTTTAAATCTTACAAAACCTACAGATAGCCATGTTGTGTTTAATGGAATAAATCTTTCAAAGGCCACTAGAAAAGAAATGAAAAAATTTCGTACCGATGTTGCAGTTGTCTTTCAGGACCCTGCTTCAAATTTGAATCCACGAAGCACGGTTATGAGCTCTATTATGAGGCCATTGATACTCCACGGTATGCCAAAGAAATTAGCTAAGGAAAAGGCAGTTAAATCCTTAGAGCTTGTTAAGATGGATTCAAGATATCTCAACAGCTATCCCCATCAATTATCGGGAGGGCAATTGCAGCGTATTGCCATTGCAAGAGCCCTGGTTCTTGAGCCGAAGGTAATGATATTAGATGAGCCTACTTCAGCTTTGGATATTTCAGTACAAGCACAAATATTAAATTTGCTTCTTGATTTACAAGAAAGTTTTAATTTGACGTATCTGGTAATTACCCATGATCTCAATGTAATAAGATATATAAGTGACAGAATTGCAGTAATGTATCTAGGTAAGCTTGTTGAATTTGGCCCTACTGATGAAGTAATAAAAGATCCTAAGCATCCATATACAGAAGGCTTGATGGCAGCATCTCCCATACTTGATCCCCATGATAGAGATAAAGAGAAATATTTAATGGAGGGAGCTCCGGTAAGTTTAATTAACTTGCCTACGGGCTGTAACTTCCATCCGAGATGTCCCTATGCCACAAAGGATTGTGCTAATGAAGCACCTCAAAATATTATATTTCCCAATGGACATCAAGTGGCCTGTTTTAGATATGAGTCCATACTAAAAAAAATTTAGAATGTATTATAAATATAACTTATTTGAGGAAATTGCATAATATATATGTTATGTTTTTGAAGATTTTAAAGCTATATATTAGATGGTTTTTACAGAAAGGAATTATGCAATTTGTTCATTTAAATGAGAGGAGTTAAATAGATGGAAAAGAGCAAAATACTTAAACTTACATTAATTTTTGCTTTAGTACTTTCACTTGCAAGCTTTGCCGGCTGCAGTAAAAGTGCAAATACTGACGGAGCGGTAGGAAGAAAAACTTTGATAATTCAGGATGATGCATGGGAGGGTGTGGATCTTTTCCAGGTATCATCATGGAATGACATGCAGTGTTTGTTGGCAGATCCTATTCTTGAAAAAGATCCGAAAACAGGAGATGTGCTTCCGGGAATTGCTTCAGAATCTAAGTGGAGTGAAGATGGTTTGACATGGACACTTACTTTTCCTGAAGGAATGAAATATTCCACAGGTGAGCAAGTTGAACCTGTGGATTTCATTGCAAGTGTTGAATATGGTTTAGAAGTCAGTCCTTATGCAGACGGATACAAGGCCATTAAGTCAATGGAAGTTGACGGACGTAATGTTGTTGTTCATTTGAGTGAATATCAGGCAGATATGCTGTATAATTTTCAGAATTGTTTCGTAGGATTGATTGATAAGGATGAAATTGAGAATATGTCTGCTGATGAAAAACTTTGGGGATGTCATCCCTACGGAGCATACTATCTTGATGAATATCAGCCAGGTGCATATGCAATATTGAAAGCTAATGAAGGCTATAAAACCCACAATCCCATGTTGAAAAATCAGGGGCCTTCTCCTGTAAAAACTATAAAGGTTGTATTCTCTGGTGAGAGTTTTACATTTGCACAGGGAGTTCAAAATGGTGACTATGATGTCCTTGCAATGGTTCCCTCTGAATACTATGATGAACTTAAGAATGCAGAAAATATTGATATGTTTGAGGCATATGGTGCAGAAGTCAATTACGCAGAACTTAATATGACTGATCCACTTTTCCAAGAGATTAATGTTCGTAAAGCCATTATCCATGCTATCAGCAGAGATAATTTGGCGGCCTATTTGAGTGAATTTGAAACACCTGCATATAGCTTGGTATTAAGAAAATGCTTGAATTATTCAGAAGAAGTAGTTGATTACTATAAAACCAATTATGGATATGACCCTGAATTGTCAAAACAGTTATTGGCTGATACCGGTTGGACAGATACAAATAATGATGGTTTTGTAGATAAGGATGGTAAAAACTTTGTATTCGAATTTGATTGCAGAGATTCAGAAACTCCAAAAAAAGTTGCCCAGTCTCTTCAAATAGATTTGAAGGCAGTTGGAATTGATATGCAAATAAAGACACAGAATTGGTCATATGTAAATCAAGATGTAGTTGATGGTAATTTCCAAATGGCTTACTTGGGATTAGGCTGGTCAGAGCCATTTCTATTAGTTGATAATTTCTGCAATAGGAATGTTAAGTGTACTAATCCAGATCCGGAAAACTACAATGCAATGGTGGCTAAGGCCAGAAAAACAGTTGATTATGATGAAAGAACGAAGCAAATTACTGCTATTCAGAGAAAACTTTTTGATTATTGCACAATCATTCCCCTTGTAGATAATAACGGATATCGTTGTTGGCGATCTGAAATCCAAGGAATCGTCCATACTCCTACTGGAGGCTTTTATCTTGGAGATGTAGTTACTGATGAAGATGGTAATTTTAGAAATGTTCAATAATATGAATGAAATTTACCTTTTATAGTAAAAGATTTGCCTTAAAATACTTTTTTATATTGTATTAGCGGCTTTTTACTAAAAGAGCAAAAAAAGGGATACATGTGAGCAAGAAAAGGATAGATATGAATCTGACAATTTGAGAGAATTGAAAAGCGGGCTTATAGAGTTTTAAAATAAACCTATTAGCAATGAAAATCATATCAAGGAGGCAAAAAATGAAGGTTTTTCACAAGAAAAGCAAATGGGTGATTCACCTAATGCTCGTATTAGCTATATTGGTTCAGATGATATCCCCTGCATTGTATTATTCCTATGCAGAGCCAAAAGAAGAAACTATAACTTTAGATGGTAAAATAGTCAGTGAGGATGAAGAAATCACAGAGGATGAAGAAATCACAGAGGATGAAGAAAT
>NZ_FUZT01000011.1:0-141989 GCF_900167445.1 Maledivibacter halophilus | reverse complement strand
GATGAAGAAATCATAGAAGATGAAGAAATCATAGAGGATGAAGAAATAATAGAGGACGATCATCTATTAAATCTGCCAATGGATAAAGAAAAAGAGATACTAAATGATGTAGTGGAGTATTTATCTGCCCCAAAGGATTTAGGGGATATTTTTACCGATGTGAGACTGAAAATAAAACATGGTGAAGGTCCAGAGGAAGATATTGTCGATGGAGATATAATTGATATTAATGAAGAAACTATTGTAAAAATTGAAATTGACTGGGCAATAGGAGATGATGTTGAGCTTAAAAGCGGCGACTGGGCAGAGATGAAAATTCCTACTGTATTTAAAGATCTTCCAAATTCCACCGATGGAAAACTTATGTTTGGTGATACAGAAGTAGGCATCTTTACCTTAGATAATAAAAATAATTTGAAAGTTGAATTCAATAATGAGCTTGTGGGTTTCTTTGAAAGGAAAGGTGAAGTATGGATTTGGCTACAATTTGACGAAGAAATAATAAATGATGATGCCAAACAAACTATTGAATTTGAATATCCAATTAATAAAAACTTTACAGTAACTTTAAAGCCAAAAGGAGATAATCCACCAATATCTAAAACTGGTAGCCCAAATGAATCTATAAATGCAGAATTTATAAATTGGAGCATTGATGTTAACACTTCCTTAGAAGAATTAAATAATGCAATAATTGAAGATGAGATTCCAGATGGGCTTGAATTAATACCAGAAAGTATAGAAATTTATGATTTAACAGTTGGATATGATGGGGAAATAAAAAATGAAGTATTATCAAATAAAACTTCAGATGATTTTCCAGTAGAATTAGGCAAAATAAATTCTGCTTATAGGATTAGGTATGAAACTAAAATAGTAGATTATTCAAAGGATAGTTACCATAACGTAGCTATTTTAAAAGACGGAGATAATGAAAAAGGTACAGCAGATTTTGATATAGGAAAATTGGAATTAGGTTCATCAATAGAGAAAGAGGGTACAGCAGATAATGAGAGCTATGACTCTACACAGATTACTTGGACTATAGATGTAAATAGGTCTGAATTGAATCTAAGTAATGTCGTAATAGAAGATAGTGAGTTTAGTCCGGAACTAGAATTCAAAGAGGGATCCATAGAGATATATAAACTTACTAAAGAAGGAAATAAATGGATTGAAGGAGATAGTGATATAAAGGAGGAATTTGGAAATCTTCAAAATTTCCCAATTAGTCTAGGAAATTTAAATAAGGAAGCTTATAGAATAAAATTCATTACAGATATAAACTATGATGGGTACAATTCATCAAATGAATTTACAAATAAAGCTGTGCTAAAGGTTAATGGAGCAGAAAGAGGGAATGATACAGCAGAAGTTAATGTATACAGAAGCAGTTTGTTAGAAAAATATGGATACGAGACCACAAATTATAAAGAACCTCATATAACATGGGATATATATGTGAATAGGGCTAATCATAATATAGAAAATGCCACAATAAATGATACTATAGGTCCTGGTTTAGAATTAAGACGAGATAGTATCAAAATATATGACCATAATGATAAGGAACTTAAACTAAAAACCGGCTCAGAATTTCCAAGGATAGAAAGTTTACAAAATAGCGGTTTTACAGTAAGATTAGGGGATATCAATACTTCTTATAGAATACGATATATAACAGATATAAAAGAGCCTGATGAAGATTTTTATAATGAAGCTGAGCTAAAGGGAGATGGTCTAACCGGTGATGGAATAGCTGATGAATCTATAAAAACTGGAGAAAAGCCTCCAGAAAATGTTGTGAATAATAACTACAAAAAAAGTAAAGAAAGTAACAAAATAATAGATGGTATAGTATATGACGGTTTAAATTATGAAGAAAAAACCATGAGCTGGAAGATAACTGTAGATGCAGTTAAAGAAGAAGTAACCAGCCTTAAGATTACAGATACTTTTGAACCAAATAAGAGTATGGTATTTATGAAGGATTCTTTAAAAATATTAAAGAGTTCAACTGTTTTAGAAGAAAATACTGATTATACTCTTAAAGATAATGGTGCAAATGGATTTATTCTTGAGTTCAATGGTCCATTAGAGAGGGAAAAATATAATATTTACTACAAAACATCCTTTGATCCAAATGAAGTATTAGATAAAGATGGAAAATTGAACTCAACTAAGACCTATACAAATAAAGCTGTATTTTCAGGTAAAACTAAAGATATTAAAGGTATAGAAAAAATAATCAATGAAACTGGCACTGCTAAATATGATATAAAAGAGTTTATATCTAAAGGTGGTAAAAAAGATGGGAATCTAGACAGAGAGAATAGGCAAATCACTTGGAAAATATATGTGAATGCCTTAGGACAAAATCTAAAAGGAAATGATTTTGTAATAACTGACACTCTCAGCTCAACGGATTCTACAGATTCAGGTCAAGAATTTGATAAGAGTTCTCTAGTTGTTAAAGAATATAGCTTAAATAAGCAAGGTGATATAGTTGTAGGTGATGAATTGGACCAAAGTAATTATTCTATTGCTTGGAAGGATAATGAAAATAAATTTGCACTTACTTTTTCAGGTGGAATAGATAAACCCTATATGATAGAGTTTAAAACTAATATTTTAGGTATATCTAAAGAAAAATATATAAATATTGCTCAAATTTCAGGAAAAGATGGTCTAACAAAGAAATATGAAAAGAAAGTAAATTACCCGGATTACAATAGCTTCTTAATAAAGGACGCACCTGGTGTTAGTGATGAAGTCTATACAGATGATGAAATTAACTGGAAGCTTATTATAAACAAAAGCTTGTCTGATATAGATGAAGGAGCGGTATTGGAAGATACTATAAGTAAAGGTTTGGTGTATGTAAATGATAGCTTAAAGATAAGTAAATCTAATGGAGAAGTTCTTACGCCAGATACTGATTATACTTTAGAGAAATTGATAAATGAATCAGGAGAGACAGAACTTAAAATAACTTTTAAGGACAAAATTACAATATATTATATTGTTGAATATACTACTGTAGTAGTTGCAGGCAATGGAGAAGAAGTAGAAAATGAAGCAGTATTTAATGGTGAAAGAACAGAAACAAAAGATACAAGTGATAAAAAGTTTTCTGTAACCCAGTATTCAGGTGGAACAGGCAGTGGTGTTCGTCCAGGGAATATAAAGATAATAAAAAACGATCCTGAAGAAGCTGATAAGAAATTAGAGGGTGTAGGGTTTGAGTTCTATTATCTAATAAATGGAAAGCCACAACTGGTTGAGGACGAATATGGTGAAACGATCCATTATACAAATGAAAAAGGAATTTTGGAATTTAATGGATTGAAATTAAGAACTTACTATTTAAAAGAAGTGGAAGCACCGATAGGATATGATATTCCAGAGGATATCTATGAGTTTAAGTTAGATGAAACAAAGATATCAATAATAAAGGAAATACCAAACACTAGGCCAAAGACAAATATAACAGCAATTAAAAAGTGGGTTGGTGGACCAAATCCTAAGCCAACTATAGAATTACAACTGTATAGAAATGGCGAAGCATTAGGAGAACCAGTGGAATTAATTGATGGAGCCATAAGTTATACTTGGGATAATTTGTATGAACTTGATGAGAATGGCGATGAATATATTTACACTGTTAATGAAGTAAATGTTCCAGATAACTATAGGAAATCAGTTTCAGATGATGCCCTAACAATAACAAATAGATATATAAGACCAGAATACCCGGATGACCCAGAATACCCAGAAGACCCAGAAGATCCAGAAGATCCAGAAGATCCAGAAGACCCAGAAGACCCAGAAGATCCAGAAGATCCAGAAGACCCGGATGACCCAGAAGATCCAAAAAAACCAAAGAAGCCAAAGAAGCCAAAGAAGCCAAAAGAACCGAAAGAACCGAAAGAACCAGAAGATCTAGAAGAACCAAAAGAACCAGAAAAGCCGGAAATGCCGGAAGCCCCACTAGAGCCAGAATTACCAGAAGCTCCAATAGTAATTAAACCACCAGAAAATGGAACAGTGGAATTTGACAAGAATGGTAAGTGGAAATACAATCCAAGTCCAGGTTTTGTAGGTAAGGAAAAATTTGTTATAAAACATCCAAATGGAGAAGAAGAAATAATAGAAATAGATGTAGGTGATGTGCCTGCTGGTATACCAGATGTTCTTCCTAAAACTGGAGAAAATAGCAATTTAGAATATTACCTTATAGGATCATTATTAGTGTTACTGGGAGTATTTTTTAAGAAGAAAAATAGCATGGAAAAATAAAGTTCAAGCAGTAGGTTTTGTAATCCAAGAAGGGGAAAAGTAATTTTTAAAAAAATAAAGGCAGAGATTTAATCTTTGCCTTTTAAAATATTAACAATATTTGTCTCAGTAGGAATTTTACCTATAAAAAGGATATTAAACAAGAATAAAAGGCAGGACATAAAAAATGAAAATAAAAATTATTTCATCAATGATAATATTTATAGGATTAAGTACCATAGCATATCCCAAAATTTCAGAATTATATGCGGATTATCAGCAGCAAAAACTTATAAAAGAATGGCAAGAAAATTTGGCTATTATAGATAATGAAGATACTATAGAGATAGAGAATAAAAAAATTCAAAACCTATGTCAAGAGTGTAATATATCTACAAAGATAAATGAAAATAAGTTAAATGCAGAAGAACAAAAGAAGAGAGAAGAAGAAAAGAAAAAAGAAGAGGAGAAAGCTGCAAGAGAAAAAGAAAATTATATACAAAAGTATATGGAAGGTGTATTAAAAATAGATAAAATCAAATTTAGTCAACCCATACTTAAAGGAGCTACGAAGGAGAATATGAAAATATCAGTGGCTAGTATAGAAAACACAGGGAAAGCAGGAGAGATAGGAAACTATGCTATAGCAGGACATAGAAGTCGTACATTTGGAAGGAATTTCAATAGATTAGAAGAGGTTGAAGCTGGAGATACAGTGAAAGTAGATAGTGGAGATAATCAATACAAGTATACAGTAACAGAAAAACTGTATGTTAAACCAGAAGAAGTATGGGTATTATATAGTAATGGAAAGGATAAAGAAATCACTTTAATTACATGCCATCCTATGAATAATCCAACACAAAGATTGATAATAAAAGGAAAAATAATTGATTAAGAAAATCAAAGGGACAAGTATATTGCCTCTAAAATTATACTGTTTTTCTTTTTTTTATAAATAAGATCGAGTGACTACTGATTGTATCAAAAATGGCTGGTGAAGCAAACTAATTTATAAAATCTGGTAGGAAATTAATTCATCAGTTTACATCAGGCTTGAAACATTATATAATAGGCTATGAATTTATATGAACAGTTTACATCTGATGAAGTTGGAAGCGAAGAGGGGTTCTCGTGATATGGGCACTTTGAGAACAGGGAGCTAGTGGTGCAACCTGCCAATAATTAGTGATGCTAATTATTGGCTTTTTACTTATTAAAAGTAAGCATATACAATTATCTGAGTAGATTAGCGCTAGAGGATAGAGGATTAATAAGAAACTAATTTTGTATTATGTAGAGAAAATAATACTGTTTGGAGTAACTATAATATTAAGAACATTATTATAATTTATATCATTGAAAGGAGAGAGAGTCGTGAAAAAAATTAAATCAAGGATTATTTTATTAATAGGCATTCTATTGTTATGTATTTGTACAGGGTTTGGCGTCATCGCTTATACTACATCTGCCGATGCTTTGATATCTAATGTTGAACAGACGATACCTAAATTTGCAATTGAAGCCTCCAAGACTATTAAATTTGGCATAATGAATCAGCTTAATGCATTGGAAGTAGTAGCAGATGATGATAAAATTATTAGATTTCTAAAAAATGGAGAGAAAGATTTAACTGATATAAAATTTGTAATGAATCATGAAATGTTAAGAGCAGGGCATTTAAGAATGGCTGTTGTAAATAAAAATGGTGGTGCATTTTATAATGATAATTATACAGCCAATTTAAAAGATATGCCTTATTTTCAGAAGGCTATAGCTGGTCAAAAGACCGTATCAGATCCAATCAAAAATAAGGAAGACAACACAATTTACATGATCTACGCTGTTCCGATAATATCCGATTCGAAGACTGTAGGAGTGTTAATTGCCTATAGAGATGGCTATGAATTGAGCGACTTGGCAGCAGAAATTACTTACGGTCAGTCGGGGAAGGCTTTTATGATTAATAAACAGGGTAGAACAATTGCCCATGCTAATAAAGAAATGATAACGACAATGATACAGGGAGATAGTCATCAACAAGAAAGTATCGATGCAAATTCATCAGCGACAATAGCTGTTGATGCAGTCTCCGCTGCTTCTAAGGAGAGCAGTGGTAATAAAGCAATAGGATTTGAAAACTTTTCAAGTCTACAGAACCAAATGATAGATGGACAAACGGGGTTTGGAAAATATCGATATGAAGGTATAGAAAAATTTATAGGGTTTGCACCAATAGAGATGTATGGCTGGTCTGTAGGTGTAGAGGTGAATAAGAGTGAAGTTCTGGAAGGATTAAATAGCCTGCGTCAAAAAACTGTGATGACATCTATACTATTTTTAATCATTAGTTTAATAGTAGCCTATATAATTGCCAATAATATTGTTCAGCCTATTACATACCTCACTAAAGAATGTGCACAAATGGCTGAGGGAGATTTTTCCCGTAGATATGCTGAAAAATATATAAAAAGACATGATGAAATCGGGGGATTGGCAAAGGCATTTCAAACCATTGGAAAAAACCTTAGTGGGCTTATGAAGGATGCTGCAGAGATTTCTTTAAAATCCGCTTCATCTTCTCAGCAGCTTAATGCAGCTATTCAGCAATATTCGGCAGTGGAACAAGAGGTGGCTAAAACCGTGGAGGAAATGGCCAGGGGAGCTAATGTACAAGCCGAGGATGCGGAAAAGGGCTTTGCCAAAGTCAGTGAAATGGGACAATTGATAGAGCAAATGCAGAAAATTATTGTGGAATTAAACGATTCTGCCCATGAAGTTGAATATATGAAAGATGAAGGGTTTGAAATATTAGAAGAGCTTGTAAACAAGACAATAAATAGCAGTAAGGGAACAGAGCAGATATATGAAGTGATTGTTAGTACCAATGAAAGTGTTGCTAAAATTGAAAAAGCAAGCTATATGATTGGGAATATAGCGGAGCAAACCAATCTGTTGGCATTAAATGCAGCAATTGAAGCAGCTAGGGCAGGAGAAGAAGGAGCAGGTTTTTCAATAGTTGCAGAGGAAATAAGAAAGTTAGCGGAGGATTCAAATCTGTTTACAAAAGAGATAATGGCTGTTATCCAGGAATTAACAGGTAAGTCTAATGGTGCTGTAGATACCATGAAATCCGTTTCAGAATCAGTTGAGTCTCAAGCAGAGAGTGTGGAAATGACAAAGGTAAGATTTAAAAGAATTGCAGGAGCCATTGAGAATACAAAAAAGAATATAGCTACTCTCAACCAATCTGAGATGGAAATGAAAATAAAAAAAGAAGAAGTTATTGATATTATACAAAATTTATCAGCGGTTTCTGAACAAAATGCTGCTGGAACCGAGGAAGTATCTGCATCCGTTGAAGAAAAGACAGAATCTTTAGGTCAAATTTCAAATACAAGTGAGATGTTGGCAGAGTTATCAGAAAAAATGAATCGTACTTTAGACAAGTTTAAATATTAAATTAACATTTTATTATTATTTTAAGTTTTCTCTTGAAATATTATAAATTTTATATTAAAACATATGTTAAGAGTTGCTCGCTGCTTATTAGGAAGAAATAATAGATATAAGAATATCAGCTTGAGTCAATAGAAATAGTTCTTGAGTTTGGGTAATCAAAAGTTTAGGGTGGTTTATTATCGGTAAAAAATAGTTGAGGAAATTGCATAACTCTAATTTGGCTGGGTTGCATAATATATATGGTATGGCTTTGAAGATTTTAAAACTATATGTAGTAGATAATCTTTTTGGAAGGTAATTATGCAATTTGCTCAGTTAAAAGATTTGTTTTGTACCTATAGGGTATAATAAATTTGTAGAAGCAGATACTAAAAGGGATTGGACTAGATGTAAAAATAAAAAACATAATGAAAAGGTGATTCCATGAAGGATAGAAAAACAATAATAGAAGAAGGATGGAATTTTGACAATAGCTATGCTCGATTGCCAAAATCATTTTATGCTAGACTTGACCCAACTCCTGTATCTTCACCAAAATTAATTATTTTTAATCATTCATTGGCAGAGTCCCTAGGATTAAATGTTCAGGCATTGCAAAGAAATGATGGTGTAGAGGTGTTTGCTGGTAATAAGATTCCCAAAGGAGCTTTGCCTCTTGCACAAGCCTATGCAGGACACCAATTTGGTCATTTTACAATGCTGGGAGATGGCAGAGCCTTATTGCTTGGAGAACAGATTACTCCTAGGGGTGAGAGGTTTGATATTCAGTTAAAAGGTTCGGGTAGAACTCCCTATTCCCGACATGGAGATGGCAGAGCAGTACTTGGGCCAATGCTACGTGAATACATTATTAGTGAAGCAATGTATGGGCTAGGGATTCCTACCACTCGAAGCTTAGCAGTTGTTACAACTGGAGATCTAGTAATTCGAGAAAATGAAGAATCAGGTGCAATTTTGACTCGAGTAGCTGCCAGTCATCTACGTGTTGGAACCTTTGAGTATGTTTCAAATTGGGGTACTATTGAAGAACTGAAATCTTTAGCTGATTATACATTACAAAGACATTTTTCAGATTTTAAATCTGAGGAAAATCCTTATCTTTTCCTACTTAATGAAGTGATTAAACGTCAGGCGTTACTAATTGCTAAATGGCAGCTAATTGGCTTTGTTCACGGGGTGATGAATACCGACAATATGACAATTAGTGGAGAGACCATTGATTATGGGCCCTGTGCCTTTATGGATAAATATGATCCAGCAACCGTATTTAGTTCCATTGATACTTATGGCAGATATGCCTATGGTAATCAGCCACCTATTGCTGCTTGGAATCTTGCCAGATTTGCTGAGACTTTGCTGCCCCTACTCCATGATGATGAGGTCCAGGCGGTTAAACTTGCAGAAGATGCAGTTTCAAAATTTATTGAGCTTTATCAATATAATTGGCTTTGGGGAATGAGAAGAAAAATTGGGCTATTTAATGAAGAGGTAGAGGATAAACTCCTCATTGAAGAACTCCTTAGCATTATGCATAAGTATAGTGCTGATTATACTAATACCTTCCTCGCATTAACATTTGATAAGCTATCGGGTATGAAACTTTTTGATACCGAGGAATTTACCAAGTGGTATGAGAAATGGCAGAGGAGGCTTGAAAGGCAGAAAGAAATAAAGGGTTCTTCACACCAGCTCATGAGAAAAAATAATCCAGCATTGATTCCACGAAATCATCGGGTAGAAGAGGCTCTAGAGGCTGCTGTCAAAAGAGGAGATTATAGTGTTATGGAGGATTTTCTTAATGTTCTTTCTAGGCCTTATGCTCACCTACAAAACCAGGAGGAATATTCAAAATTGCCTCCTCAATCGGCTTGCCCCTATAGAACTTTTTGTGGAACATAATATAGAAAAATTGTATGAGCTTTTATCTTACATATTTTTCTGTAGCAATATTTTTTTCTTCCATTGGTTTAATTTTAAAATATATAGTTAAAGTTATACATAAAGTTATTATTTCATATATAAAAGGGGAAATCCATATTCCAAAATCCTGCCCGATAATTGGTGAAATTAGCAAAGTTAAAGATATGAGAATATATCCTCTTAGTAGTGAAATAGCTGTTGCTTTATTTGTTTCTTTTAAAGCAGTAAAATAACCGGAAAAAATAATATTAAATCCACAAATTAAAAATCCAAAGCTAAATATTTTTAAACCTTCTAATGCTATTTGAAAGGCTTTTATATTCGAAGGAGCTATAAACAGACCAACTAGCTGTTTAGTAAATACTTGTGAAGAAATAAAGAAAAACACTGCAAAGAATAATGATGTTTTTAAAGCTAAACTTAGTAATTTTCTAATGCTTTTATCATTACCTTTTCCATTATAATAACTTACCAAAGGTTGCATTCCTTGATTTATGCCTATCATTGTCATAAGTATAAGATTGTATATATACATAATTACTCCAAAGGCTGCTATGCCATATGGTCCTATATATTTTAAAATTACAAAGTTAAACATAAAAGTTGTAAATCCTATAGACAATTCAGTTAAAGATTCTGGAAAACCTATTATAAATATATTTTTTATATAAGAAAAATTAATTTTGATTTTTGTGAATTTAAGATTAGATTTTCCTAATATAAAACGTAATAAAAAAGCTAAACAAGATGTAAATTGAGACATACCAGTAGCTATGGCTGCACCTTTTATTCCGTAATTTAAACGAATTACAAATATATAATCTAATAATATGTTTGTAATGGCGGCAAGGGTTACAAATATAATAGAATAAATAGGAAAACCATCTGCTTTAACGAGTACTTCTAAAGAATAAGCAACCATAAAAAAAGTGCTGAAAATAATTATAATTTGTAAATAGTCTTTAACATAGGGCAGTGTTTCTGGTGTCGCTCCTAAAAATATAGCTATTTTTTCTAGGAATAATAAAGATAAAATACTTAATATAACCCCTAAGCAAGAAAGAAAAATTATATTAATAGTAAATATTTCATTGCTTTTTTCTTTTCTATTTTGCCCAAGGTAAAATGTTATTAGAGTAGAAGAGCCTACTGCTATTAAAAGGGATATTGCAAAGACAATATTGATGTAGGGCATGGATAAATTGACAGCTGCCAGGGCAAGGGGGCCTACTCCTTTGCCTACAAATATGCCATCTACCATTGTATAGATAGAAAAGAACCACATGGCACTTACCGATGGTATTAAATATTTAAAAAACTTTTTCACTAAACTAAATGAGTCGGAAATACTTTGTTGCATAAAAAATTCACTCCTTATTTTTTAAGATTATAAATATAAAATCTCTTGTTTACTAATATAAACCTTGGTACAATACTAGTGTCAAGGGGAAATTTAAGGAGTAGATAATATATGAAAAAGGAATATACAATAGGGGAAATATGTAAATTATATAATTTGGGTCCTGACTCTATACGATATTATGAAAAGAAGGGGCTTATTTTTCCAGGTAGAAGAGAAAATGGATATAGAGTATACTCTATTAAAGATATCTGGAGACTAAATATAATAAAGAATTTGAGAAAGTTAAATTTTTCTGTAAAGCAAATAAGAGAATATTTAGAGCATAGAAGTGTAGATACAACTATTAAATTTATGGAAGAGGAAATTAGGTTAATAGAAAAAGAAATTATGCCCTTGATAAAGTTAAAAGAAAACTTACAGGAAAAAGTACAAATCTTAAAAAGCCTTAAAAAAATAGAGGATTATAGTGAAATAAAGGTACAAAGAATAAGAAAGCGAAAAATTATTTTAATAAAAGCCTTTATGACTAAAGATGAGGAAGTTGATTTAGCTTTTCGCAAACTAGAAGGTAGAGATGATTCAAAATTATTTTTGCTCAGCAATAAGGATATGGGTGTTTTTATTTCTGAACAAGGTTTTAAAAAGCAAAATTATGGATTATACCAAAATGCTTTCTTTTTTGTAGATGATAAAGAGGAAAACTATAATATGATTTTACCGGAAGGTTATTTTGTAACATTAATTTATCGTGGAGCATATAAAAAAAGTCAGATGTTTTTCAACAAAATGATTAATTTTATAAAAGAAAAAGGATATTCTTTAAATGGGAATGCTATGGAAATATATCGTTTAGATATACATGAAACATCAAAGGAAGAAGAGTTTATAACAGAAATACAAATTCCAATAAAGAAAGATTAAGTGTAGGCGTTAGGATTTTATTGATGTGGAGTAGAGTTTCCATTTGAAGCTTCGATTTTTTGTTTTAGCAAAACCAATTTATTTTCCTATATTATGTAAATAATCTATAAAACTCTTACATACTTTCCTCTGGGTTTTATTTTTTTTAGCAATAACAGTAATATCCCATGTAAAACCATCACCTAGCAGGGGGATTGATTTTACATTATCATAAGATATATCTTCAGATACAAAATCTACGGTTATACCGATGCCCCTTCCTAATCTACTCATCTTATAGGGAATTAATATTTCCCCAGTAGTTAAAATAATTTTCGGCTTAAAGCCTGCAATGTAGCAATGTCTTATAAAATTATGATGCATCTGAAAATTTTCATTTACAATTATTATCTTCTCTCCCTTAAGATCATTTATTCTTAAAGATGTATTTTTATAAAGGGGGTGGAGTTTATTGACCAATGCATGGGGGATATGTGATTTTATTACTTGAAAATTAAATTTAGAAGAATCTACTGGCCCAATAATAACACCTAAATCCAATTCATCATTTAAAACAGCACTGTGACATATATAATCAGAATATTCCTTAAACCTTAGATCAACTGTTGGGTTTAACTTTTGAAAATCTTGTATTAAATCAGTTGACAAGGCGTTAAGTACTCCTAGGGCAAAGCCTACCTTAAGGATTTCTTTACTTTCCTTTTTTAGATTATCAAGTTCTGATTTTAAAATAGAGATTTCCCGAATTACCTTTTCAGCATGGTCCTTTAATAAAAGTCCAGATTTTGTGAGCTTTATTCCCTGGGGTGTTCTTTTAAAAAGAACAGTATTAAGTTCCTCTTCAAGGCTTTTCATTGATTTGCTTAATCCTTGCTGGGTAATGAATAGATTTGATGAAGCCTTAGAAATATTAAGATCTTTACTAAGTTGAAGAAAGTATTTTAATTTTTGTATATACATCAGTATCAACCCCTTATGATGTGCTTAATATTATTATATAGTTTTTATAGCTCAGCCACAACTGGTAGTTGTGACAATGGAATAAATAGATGTTTTTAATATGGACATATATTATATATGATTATATTATAAAATATTATAAAAATTCGGATACTTCAAAAAGGAGTGGTTATATGCTAATAAAAGCAGCTGTTACATTTAATAAGGGAGAGGAATTTGTTATTGAAGAGGTAGAACTGGACTCACCTAAAGATGATGAAGTATTGATTAAAATGGTATCCAGTGGTGTATGTCATACCGATGCCGTTGCAAGGGATCAATTGATACCTGTACCTTTACCTGCTGTATTAGGCCATGAAGGAGCAGGCATAGTTGAAAAGGTGGGAAATAATGTTAAGGGCATTAAAGCTGGAGATCATGTGGTTCTTTCCTTTAGCTCCTGTGGCCATTGTGAAAACTGTCTTACAGGAAAGCCCTATGTTTGTGAAGAGTTTAATCCATTGAACTTCGGGGGGACTATGAATGATGGGACTAAAAGATTGAAGAAGGGTAATCAGGAATTATCTACGTTCTTTGGACAGTCCTCCTTTGCTACCTATGCCGTGGTAAATTCAAGAAATGCTGTTGTAATAGATAAAGAAGTTGATCTTTCTATTATGGGGCCCTTGGGATGCGGATTTCAAACTGGAGCAGGAACTGTGCTTAATGGGCTAAGGCCTGAATTTGGTTCATCAATTGCAGTATTTGGCATGGGTTCTGTAGGTTTAACAGCAATTATGGGTGCTAAAATTGCCGGATGTGAAAAGATAATTGCTATAGGAGGTACTCCATCAAAGCTTAAGCTGGCAGTGGAATTGGGTGCAACCCATACAATAAACTACAGGGAAGTAGAGGATGTTGTTGAGGAGATTAAGAAAATAACCGGTGGTGGTGCACACTATACTGTTGAGACAACGGCAGTACCTAAAATTGTAAATCAAGGGCTTTATGGATTAAGGGTATTGGGTACATGTGCAATTGTCGGGGCAACTGGGGATGTTACCCTTAATGTACAAAATGCTTTAATGGCAGAAGGTAAAACCATGAAGGGATTCATTGAAGGAAATTCCGTTCCAAAGCTTTTTATACCTAAGCTTGTAAAATATTTTAAAAATGGAAAGTTTCCAATAGACAAACTCGTTAAGAAATATGATTTTGAAGATATTAATCAGGCCTTTAAGGATTCCCATGAGGGCAAAGTTATTAAGCCAATTTTGATGATTGAATAACTAAAATTTAGGAAAGGGAGAGATTTTATGTTAAAGGGTGGATATATGGGTAGGATTTTAAGAATAAATCTTACAACGGGAGAAATAAAAACTGAAGAACTTAAGGAAAAAATGGCTAGGGATTACATCGGTGGTGCAGGATTTGGTATTAAAATTTTAGCTGATGAGGTACCTGGAAATATTGATCCTCTTTCTGAAGATAATAAGCTTATATTTGCCCCAGGGCCCTTAAGTGGTACCTCTGCTCCATGTTCAAGTAGGATGGCTGTAGTTACCAAATCACCACTTACCGGGGCGGTAGGAATGTCAACTTCAGGAGGACATTTACCTGTTGAGCTTAAATATGCAGGATATGATGTTCTTATAATAGAAGGAAAGTCTGATATTCCTGTTTATATACTTATTAAGGATGATAATGTAAGTATAAAGAAGGCCGATAAAATTTGGGGGATGAATACCTTCGATACCCAAAGCTTTTTAAAACATCATCTTCGTGATCAAAATATAAGGGTGGCATGTATAGGCCCTGCTGGAGAAAATCTATCGAAAATGGCATGTATTATAAATGAAAGAAGAGCCTTTGGAAGAAAAGGTGTTGGGGCAGTGATGGGATCTAAAAACCTTAAAGCCATTGCAGTTAGAGGTAGTAAGGGAGTTGAAATTGCAGATATTGAAAAATTCAAGTTAGCAAGATCATCTATGCTTAAGGCTATGAAGGAAAGTCCAGTTTTGTATCCCCATTTCTCTAAAACAGGAACTCCTATGATAGTAGATGCAATAAGTGCTCTAGGAATGTTTCCTTCGGAAAATTATAGATCAACCGGTGAAAGGGATTACACTGAAAGCATAGGAAGCAAGGTTAGTACGGAACTATCTATTGCCAGTGAACCCTGTTATGGCTGTCCCGTAGGCTGTAGTCAGCTTAAGTTGGCTAGGAAAAATTCAAATTATCCAGGAGCCCTATCGGATCCCGAATATGAAACCTATTACAGCTTTGGGGGGCAGACAGGAGTAGCAAATATTGACAGCATTATTGCTGCCGACAATTTATGTGACAAATTAGGTTTAGATACTATGTCTACAGGGGTTACAATTGGATTTGCCATGGAATTATTTGAAAATGGTTTACTTACAGAAGAACAGCTTGGGGGATTCAAGCTGAATTTTGGAAATCATGAAGCCATGTATGATATTATTACAGAAATAGCCTATCGAAGAAAAGGAGCAGGAGAACTTCTTTGTGACGGAACAAAGGTTCTTTCTGAGAAGGTAGGTAATGGAAGTGAAAAATATGCTATGCATGTTAAGGGACTTGAGTTTCCTGCTTATGATCCGAGGGGAGCTAAGGCCCATGGACTAAACTATGCCACAAGCTATACCGGTGCCGATCATAATAGGGGATATGCCTTTCAAGAGATTTTTGCTATTCCTGTACCTAAGGCCTATGATAGATTTGAAATTGAAGGCAAAGGGAAGCTTACTAAGTGGAATCAGGATGTAAGACTTGCAACAACCGATTGTCCTACAATGTGTGCCTTCCTCCTTGATATGGCCCTTCCAGGGGTTGCTCTTCAAAATACTGCTGATATGGTAAACAGTGTTTCAGGATTGAATTTAACTGCCAATGAGGTTGAAAAGGTAGGAGAAAGGGTTAATAACCTTGCTAGGCTTTATAATATTTCTGCGGGTTTTTCTAGAAAAGACGATACTTTCCCAGAGAGGATTATGACTGAACCTATAAAGGAAGGCCCATCTAAAGGACAATATATCAGTAAAGAAGATTTAGATAAAATGCTTGATGAATATTATGAAGCAAGAAGCTGGACAAAGGATGGAGTGCCTACCTTAGAAAAGCTTAAGGAGCTTGACATAGGTGATATAACCATATGATTAAAGTTACAGTAAAAACTATTTTGGGCATGGATAAATATCTTGGAAATAAACTTTCTCAGGAAATAGAATTAAAAGAGAACAGTACTGTTAAGGAGCTTATTTCAATTATGGCAAATATCTATGGTGAATCCATAATTTCTTTACTTCTTACAGAAGATAATACTCCTAAAAGGGGTATAGCAATGTTTTTAAATGGAAGAAATATTTTTGCAAGGGATGGATTAAAGACTATATTAAAAGATAGAGATGAATTTTTAATATTTCCTCCAGTGGGTGGAGGATAGAATATTTAACAAAATTTTATAATAATTAGAATAAAAAATCGAAGTGCATTTTTATCATTATAATATGAAAAATGATATGGCCAAATAAAATATACCGTGATAGAAAATATTCCCTATCACGGTATGCTTTATTTTATAGCTTATTATACATTTCATCAATTAAAGAGTGAAGACCAAGTTCTTTGTATTTACTTTCAGGAAGCATTATTGTTAAATATACCAATCCAGATGTCCTACCAATTTCTACTTCACCACTAATAGTGGCTCTATTTTTTATTTCCTCACGACTATAATTTGTTATATGGTGGATTCTATCAATGCCATTGTCGATAGCATCATTAAGATTGTCTCCACTGCCTACAAATTGAATAGGATAAAGCTTTTCATCTATTTTGATATCATAGGGTCTTAATAGGTTATTGGCCATATCATATTCTTCATCTTTGAAGGGTCTAAATCTATGATCAATTTCTTCAGAAGGAGGAATGATAACAGGTCCCTTTAGATTTAGATTTTTAATCAATTTTACACCTATATGGACTTCTGAAGAAACATCTATAGTGTGCATGGCTAATTCTCCATTACCTTGTATAGAATGTACATCTCCAAAATATACTCCTCCCCCCTTTACTTTTACAGGACAGAGTATGATACTTCCTTCACAAACACTATTTACATCCATATGGGAATCGGTTAAATCATCCTTTAATATTTGTCCATAGATATTTGTACTATTCAATGAATTTAACATATCACCGCTATTGCGGGAAGAAGGAATAGGTTTATTTGGTATACAGCCGATATTTCCAATCATTGGTCTTACTCGGGTTAGAACACTGCTAATATCTGATTTCGCTAAAATTGTTGACGGATGTTGTTTTGACCCTTTGGGTAAATATTCTTTTCCTTCTAAAACATCTTTAGCAATATTGCGAGCAATAGATGGATTTACAGATAACCCCATTTTCTTTTCGTGATCGAATAATATGGTGTATCCATTTGATATAGTTTGTGGCATCACAGGGCTATGACATTTACTGCATTTAATTCCATTTTCTCCTATTTCATCCACATAAGTTTTAGGATTTTTTATATTGCAGTGTGGACAATATGCATTGACGGTTGGATCTTTTTTGTATCTCCCCTCAATTTTCTTTCCTGTTCCCGATGCGGCATAATTAGATAGAACAAGAATTTTTTTTACATATAACGCAATTACATCACCGGGATTTGCTCCCTTTACTTCTACTGGTCGAGTTACTTCGTGACCGCTATGAATAGATGGTGTAATCATGGGTCCCCAACAACCTGGAGGAACAATACCTCGGATTTCGTCTCCATCCTTTACTGGGCCAAGCATATCCATAGAACCACCAATAATATCTATGTATTCTTTAACTTCTAAAAATTTTGTCATTGTTTACACACCTCGTTTAGCTAATTGTGTTAAATTTATTCCTTTGTTCAATACCAAAATATCTTTTCATAATTGCGGGTGAATTAGGTTTTGTGAGTTTACTTACCAGGATCATTGTGATAAAGGATATAAACAGCCCCCAAACCAAGGGATTGAATCCTAAAGGTGCTGTAATTTTAAAAGCATATAATATAATCAATGTCAAAAACCCTGATGTCATAGAAATTAGACCGCCAGCTGGAGTGGCTTCCTTCCAAAAGAGTCCCATAACAATAGGAATTGTAAAAGAAGCTGCAAATCCTGATATAGCAAAAATAACAATGGTCTGTAGGAATGATGGAGGATTTAATGCTAATACCATTACGATTAAACTAATTCCAGTGGTTGTAGCATAACTAAGTTTTTTGAGTTTATCTCCATCGGGGTTTCTATTAATATTCTTCTCGTAAATATCTCTAATAATAGCACTGCTGGTAGATAGAAGTAAAGATGCTACGGTGCTCATTACAGCTGCAAAAGGTGCAGAAAGCATAATGCCTGCAAAAAGTTTAGAAGAATACTTTACAACAATAGTTGGAAATATTTGGTCAGGTACAGCGATATTTGGAATAAGACTTTTTCCTGCAATAGAGCTGATGAATAAACATAAAAACCAGATAAAGGTTACAACACTAACCAAAACTCCTGCTTTTTTAAGGGATTTGACATCCTTTACTGAGAATAATCTTGTAACAACGTGGGGCTGTGCCATGACAGCCACACCAAGAACAAAGAACATGGAAAAAGCTGTATTGATGGGCAGCCAATTATTTGGACCCGGTGCAACAACTAGATTTGGATCCTGAGTCATGAGGGTATTAGTAATCTGTGTAAGCCCTCCTGCTTTGATAACCATTATAATGGCGATGATGATTGAACCACCAACCATAATTAACCCTTGGAATATATTGGTATAAGCTACTCCTCTGATTCCACCAAAGGAAGTATATAATCCAACGACTATAGCAAATAGTATTATTCCAATGCTATAAGGTATACCAGCTATTACTTGTAGAATTCTTGCTGCTGCCACATACTGAGAAACCATATATGCAGTACCAAAGACCAAAATAATTAGAGCTGCTAGAATGCCCATATTTCTGCTTTCGTATCGGTCTACAAATAAATCCGGTAATGTCATACAATTTGCTTCCCATGCAACCGTAGATACACGTCTACCGATAGCAAGAATACCAATGATTCCTAAAACTCCTGCACCTGCTTGCCATAAAAGAGAAGTCCAGCCATAGGTATAGTAAACCGCAGGGGTCCCTATAAAGGATCCACCGCTTGTCCAGGATGTGGCCCATGTAAAGGCAACTAACCATGGACCAAAGGAACGACCTCCAACCCAATATTCTTCTGAAAAGTTGCTGGATTTTTTTATTTTTAAATGGGCAGCATAACCCAATGAAAGTAATACTAAAATATATGATAGAAAGACGATGTTTGTAACTAAAGAAGCTTTCATTAATTTTCATCTCCTTTCATAATAAAGAGTCCATAAATAGTAGTGAATAAAACAATTGAAAACCAAGGTATAAGAACACCCCAAAAAACCCAATCAGGAAATCCAAAAACAAGTTTTAAAGTTTTGGGATCTCTGCCATATCCCATAAAATAACTGGTCAAGCAGGATATTGCAATAAAGACAGCAGTAACCACAGCACCAATTTTAAACTCTTTTAAGCAGAGTAAATAACTATTTCTTCGCTTCTTAGTATCTTCCATGGGAAAACCTCCTTTTTATTTATAAGTATTACTGGAACAGCCCATTTTCTTAGATATAATGTGGGTATATTCTAATAGCAGCTTTTTATTGATTTCTAATATTTCAGAGGTAAAGGTTTGCTTAATTCCTGCAATGGCCACCCCTGCTATAGCCTTTCCACTATAATCAAATATGGGAGCACCAACGGCTAAAACACCAATATCAACTTCTTCGTCGCTAATAGAAAATCCATTTTTACGAATAGACTTTATCTCTTCCATCAGTGCAGATTTACCCTTGGTTTTTTTAGTGAACTTTTTTTCCTCAATAGATTGTAATATCTTGTTTATATCTCCGTCACTAAGATGGGCAAATAAGGCTTTTGCTGCGGCTCCTCCATAAAAGGGAGTAACCTTTCCTATGTCACAATAAAATCGCACATTGTCACGGCCATCTATCCGGTCTATGAATATAAAATTATTATCACTTCTAATGCCAAGAGTAACAGTGTTTTGACACATATGAGCCAGCTGCTTTAAGAGGGGATGGGCAACCTCTCTTAAATCCAAATTTTTTAGAACACAGGTTCCAAGGCGTAATATTCCTACACCTAAGCTATATTTCCTGTTTACTTCATTTTGTTGCACGAAATTACGTTTCTTTAGGGACTGAAGGATTTTATGGACAGTGCTTTTATTAATGCCAGTAAGCTTGCTAATCTCATTTAGTCCCAAGGATTGTTCTTTGTTAGATTCCCATAAACATAAAATATTTAATACATTTTCTGCAGATTTTAAAAGTTCCATGATACGTATCACTCCTTATGGTTACATATAACAACCAATGGTTACCATTATGTCGTGGTAATTATAAGGTAAGAAAACTATTTTGTCAATTGTGAAAATTAAATATTTTTATTCTATCGAGCTATATCATAAAATATTTATGAATATACCTTTTGTGTAAGTCAGTGTTTTAAGTGATTAGACCATATTTTTCTGGTCCCAATAAAACATGTTAAATATAAATTTATAGCTAAAAAATAAGTTAAAAAAGCTAACCACTTATTATGGGGCAGGCTAAATTCTAAACTTTATTTAAATGAGGAAATTGCATAATTCTAACTTGGCTGGGTTGCATAATATATATGGTATGTCTTTGGAGATTTTTAAACTATATGTAGTAGATAGTTTTTACAGAAGGTAATTATGCAATTTGCTCAAATGTTATATATTAAATAAAGGATATAGATTTTTCAGAAGAGAATTCATGAGTAATGCTCAAATACATAATAAAATCCTATCTAGAAAATACATCCAATAAAATCATTGAAAAAGGAAAAGATAGGAAATATAATAGAGATAAAACTATTATAAATATGTAAAGAAGGTAGAGGGGGATTAATATGAACTATACTACTGTGTCAGTTGAAAGAAAGGAACATGTAGGGGTAATTACTCTTGACAGATCTGAGAATTATAATACCTTTAATGTACCAATGGCAAAGGATCTGAATAATGCGCTAATAGAGCTTGAAAATGATATTGAAATAAGGGTAATTGTAGTTAAAGGAAAGGGTAAGAATTTTTGTGCAGGAATTGATGTAAACGATTTAGAAGGCAAGACTAATCTACAGTATTTGAATTGGGTTGAATTAATGGAGAAAATGTGTATAACAATTGCAAATATGGGTAAACCAGTTATAGCATCTGTTCAGAGAATAGCAGTTGCTAATGGGATTGGTCTCGTTGCAGCTGCTGACTTAGCTGTTGCAGCGGAAAATGCTAAATTTGGAGCCACTGCCGTTAATGTAGGTCTATTTTGTATGGGACCTGCAGTTCCGCTATCTAGATGCTTAGGTAGGAAAAAGGCTTTAGAATTACTTATAACTGGAGATATAATAGATGCAAAGGAAGCAGAAAAAATTGGTTTAATAAATAAAGTTGTTCCAAAGGATAAATTAGAAGAAGAAACCATGAATTTAGCCTTTAAAATAGCAAGTAAAAGTCCCCTTGCAGTGCAGCTTGGGAAGAAATCCTTTTATAAAATGTCTGACTTAGAATATTCAAAGGCTCTAGAACTTTCTAATAACCATTTTGCCACTCTCTGTACAACAGAGGATGCCCATGAAGGTGTAGATGCTTTTCTTAATAAAAGAGAAGCAAAATGGAAACTGAGATAATAAAAAAATAATTAAGCTAAAAAGATATGGATAAATTTATTTAACCGATAAGGCTGCAAAAAAGGCTTTATCGGTTTTTTAATATAAAATTGTCAAATCATTGACAAACATACTAAGGTATGTTAATATGTAAACAAACACATACCCGAGTATGTTTTTATTATATAAAAATAGGAGGTTTTATAATGACTAAAGAATATTCCAAAATATTAGAACCTATTACAATTGGGAAAGTTAAGGTGAGAAATAGAATTAATATGGCACCCATGACAACCCTTTATGCAGGCCATAATGGAGAAATAACAGAGCAGTGTGTACAATATTATGGTGCAAGGGCCCGTGGAGGCACTGGTATGGTTACAATAGAAGGGGCCTATGTAAATGAGACGGCTCTTCAAATTCCATGCTCTATAAATGTAAGTGATGATAAATTTATTCCGGGACTTTCTAGAATTGCCGATGCCATAAAGGATAATGGTTCAGTTGCTGTTTTACAATTGATACATTCTGGGATACAAGCTTGGGTAGAACAATCCGTTGGACCAAGTGAAATAGGAAGAATAGATGGTAAGCCAATTTCAACTGAATTAACACCCCGTGCCCTTACTACAAAGGAAGTACATCAATATGTACAAGATTTTGCAAATGCTGCCTATAGAGCTAAAATGGCAGGATTTGATATGGTTCAAGTCCATGGTACCCATGGATACCTTATTATGCAATTTTTATCACCGATAACAAATAAGAGAATAGACAACTATGGAGCTGACAGAGATCTTTTTCCAGTAGAAATTGTAAAGGCCATTAAAGAAAAATGTGGAAAGGATTTTCCCGTTATATTTAGGCTTTGTGCCGATGAATCCCTTGGAGATGATTTAGTAGTTGGAGGTATTACATTGGAGGATGCAAAAAAAACTGCTTTAAAGCTTGAAAAAGCTGGAGTGGATGCCTTTGATGTAACCGGTGGGAGTGATGATGTAATTCATTTATATGTACCATCCTCCTATGTATTAGATGGAAAGGAAGGCTGTTTTTTAGATTTGGCTGCTGAGATTAAAAAAGTAGTCAATGTTCCAGTAATTAGCGGCGGTGGAATAGATACACCTAAGGCTGCACAAGAAGCTTTAGAATCTGGAAAGGTAGATATGCTTTTTGTGGGAAGACAGCTAATTGCTGAGCCGGAGTGGATAAGAAAAATAGAAGAAGGTAGAGTAGAAGATATAAGGCCCTGTGTAAAATGTGTTGAATGTGGAAAAAGAATAGTATATCTAAGGGATATGAGATGTTCTGTAAATCCCTTAGGTGGAAACGAATGGAAGTATCTAAATGAAAGGGAAATTCCCAGAGCATTAGATAAGAAGAAGGTTCTTGTAATTGGTGGAGGTCCAGCTGGATTAGAGGCTGCTAAAACCTCAGCAGTAAGAGGACATGATGTTACATTAGTAGAAAAGGAAGCTTCCTTAGGGGGAACTTTAAAGGTAGCAGCAGTACCATCCTTTAAAAGCAGATATGGTAAATTAATTAAGTGGTATGAAAATCAAATAAAAGATTTAAATATAAATATTTTACTTAATAAAAAAGCCGATTTAGATTTTATTAATAATGAAAATCCTGATGTAGTTATATTAGCCACCGGTTCAGAGGAAGTTGTACCGCCAATTTCTGGAATAGAAAATGCCATTATGTCTGATGATGTACTTCTAGGCAATAAAGAAGTAGGAGATAATGTAATTGTTATTGGCTGTGGACTTGTGGGAGCAGAGGTTGCTTATTATATTGCAAAGAATAATAAAAATGTAAATGTTTTTGAAGCTTTACCAGCTACTGACCTAGGTATGGGAGGACTTGCTTTATTAAGACCCCACGGATTATTTGATAAATATGGTGTTAAGGTTCATTTTAAAACACCAATCATAGATATATATAAAGATGGTGTTTTAACTGTAGATGAATATGGCAAGAAGATAATAACTAAAGCCGATACAATTGTATGTGCTGTTGGTAGAAAACCAGCACATAATCATGATTTTGTAAAAGCAATACAAGAAAGCGGAAAAGTTGTAAAGCCAGTTGGAGATGTAAAGTCTGCAAGAAAAGTATCAGAGGCTTTATATGAAGCATTTAATGCTGCAATGAGTATATAAATTTTAATGAAAAAGGGCTATTCTAAGGAGTAGCTCTTTTTTAGTCTTATTTTTTAATTATTTAAGTTTGTATTTGACAACTTAAATGGTATAAAATATAATCAAGCTTGTAAATTTTAAGTTTTTTAAAACAAGGGGTTGTATGGGAAATGAAGTATACAAGTAGAGAATTAAAATCTAAAAAGAATAAAAACAAAATTTTTGTAACAGCAATTGATTTAATAAGAAAAAAAGGATATGATAATGTATCGATAAATGAAATATGTTCCTTAGCAGGCTTTACAAAGGGAGCTTTTTATCATCACTTTAATTCTAAGGATGATTTACTGATTCAATTACTTAAGGATGTGGATGATTATTATATTGTGGAGGTTTTACCTAGGCTTGAAGGAAAAACTTCTAAGGAACAGCTTATATTTTTTATACAGGAATTTGCATACTGCGGTTATGGAGTAGGAGTAGATGTTGTAAAAAATCTTTTTAAAAGTCAAACAAATGCTTTAAATGATTTTATGAATGATCTTGATAGGCCTTTTTTTAAAATCCTTGTTGATATTATAAAAACAGGACAAGAAAAAAATGTATTTACTGATAATTTATCTAGTGAGGAGCTTGCTAAATACTGTAGAACATTTATTTGGGGAGTGTTCCATAATTGGGCAATGGAATATGGGGCGTATGATATTGAAAAAAAAGTGGAAATGTATTTGAATATATTTGTTAAAAGTTTAGAAATATAGATTGAAAATCAAAGCAAGGATTTATGCTAAGGGTATTTAAAGGAGCAAGAAAATTATGAAAAACTAATTTTGAAAAAACAAATATTTGAGGAAATTGTATAACTCTAATTTGGCAAAATTGCATAATATATATGGTATAGCTTCGGAGATTTCACAACAATATGTGGTAGTTGGTTTTTTGAAGAAGAGGTAATTATGCAATTTGCTCTGTTAAAAGAGAAGCTGAAATGCTTCTCTTTTTAATTTTTTAGCATATATCTTTATGCTATATCTTGATTTTAAAATTTATTTTAAAAGTATTAATAAACACATAAAAATTTTAGATAAATTAATTATTGACGGAATATGTAACTTTATGTATACTGATATTAGATTGATATTAAACTGATATATCAGTTTAATATCAAGAGAAAACGTTTTGGAGCTATAAAAAGATGATTATGGCTTCAAAAAAGTGTACTACTACAAAAAAATACATAAAAAGGGGAGAAAATTATGAAGAAAAAAAGTACTATTTTAATTGTAGCTTTATTAGTAATGTCTTTGTTGGCTGCATGTGGAGCACCTGCAAAAGAGGATTCACCAGAAACCGCTGAAAAATCAGAAGAGACAAAGCCTGTTGTTATCCAAATAGGATATGGAAATAATCCTGGAGAACCAATTGACCTTGCTGCTAACGAATGGAAGAAGCTTATTGAGGAAAGAAGTAATGGAAGTATGAAGGTAGAATTATTCCCATCAGCACAATTAGGATCTAAAAACGACTTAATTGATCAAATGTTGGCTGGAGATTCAGTAATAACCCTTGCAGATGGTGCTTTTTATGCAGATCGTGGAGTAAAGGATTTTGGAATAGTATTTGGGCCTTATTTATTTGATACTTGGGAAGAATGTTGGACGCTTACTGAAAGTGATTGGTATAAGGAACAAAGTGCAAAGCTAGAAGAAAAGGGTTTAAAGCTTTTAGCTTCTAACTGGATGTATGGAGATCGTCATACCCTTACAACAAAGCCTGTGAAAACTGTAGAAGATCTTAAAGGTATGAAAATCCGTGTTCCAAATAATACAATACAAATCAAAGGTTTTGAAGTTTTAGGAGCAACACCTACTCCAATGGCATTTGGAGAAGTTTATACGGCACTTCAGCAAGGGACTATAGATGGACTTGAAAATCCTTTAACTGTTCTTTACAATGGTAAATTCCATGAAGTTGCTAAGTATCTTATATTAGATGCCCATGTTAAGAACTTTACTACATGGATTGCTGGAACAGATTTCTTTAACAGCCTTACTCCTGAACAGCAGCAAATTTTAACTGAAACAGGTAAAGAAGCTGGTATATATAATAACGAAATTCAAGAAGAACTTAATGATGAAGCATTGGAAAAGTTAAAAGCTGAAGGTGTTCAAGTAATCGATATTAATAAAGAAGAGTTTAAAGAAAAAGCAAAAGCTTTTTACAGTCTTCCTGAAATTACAAAAGACTGGTCAGAAGGACTATACGAAACTGTTAAAGATGCTATGAAATAAATAACTATAATAAAGATACAAAAAAGCTTTATTTAATACCCGGAGGCAATAGTTGCCTCCGGATATTATAATTGAAAGGAGTAAATTCATGAATACAGATAATAATAAGGTATTTAAATATCTCATGAATATAGATATGATTATTGCTGGATTTGCATTAATTATATTAGTAATGATTACTTTTTTTGGTGTGATTATGAGATATTTTTTAAATAATCCCTTTGTTTGGCTGCAGGAAGTTCAACTTTGGTGCTTTACTTGGGTTGTATTTTTTGGAGGTGGAGCAGCTTTTCGAAGCGGAAGCCATGTGGCTATTGACGTTTTAGTAGATCATATGCCAGCTGCTCTTAAAAAAATAGTAGAAATATTAGGGTATTTGGTATCTATGGCTGTATTAATTTATTTATTATTCCATGGAAAAAATCTTGTGCAGCAATTATTACAAACGGGAAGAGTTACAAATATATTAGGTATACCCTATCCTATTATATATGGAGCCTTTCCAATTGGCTGTGTACTTATGATTATTAATTACACTATGGTTATGATAAAAGAGTTAACCAATAAAGAATTGAACGTAGAAGGTGGTGAATAAAGATGGAGATGAATGTTGTTGGAATAGCAGCTATTGTTATGTTAGTATTTTTATTTTTGAAAGTTCCTGTTTTTACATCTGTTCTTTCAGGTTCCGTTGTGTATTTTATTCTTTCCCCGAATGTACCTACAAAAATTATTGCTCAGCGTGTAATTGCTGGAATTGAAAGCATACCTCTTTTAGCCGTTCCTTTTTTTATTTGTGCCGGGGTTTATATGAACTATTCTGGTGTTACAAAGAGGGTTATGAACTTTGCTGAAGCTTTAACTGGACATATGGCTGGTGGACTTGGACAGGTAAATGTATTATTATCTACACTTATGGGAGGCCTATCTGGTTCAAATCTTGCTGATGCTGCAATGCAGGCGAAAATGCTGGTTCCTGAGATGGAGAGAAAGGGTTTTTCTAAAGAATTTTCATCGGTTGTTACAGCTTCTTCTGCAATGATTACACCACTGATTCCACCAGGTATTGCGATGATTATTTATGGATCTATTGCAAATGTATCTATTGGTAAGCTATTTATAGCAGGAATAGGACCAGGAATATTACTATGTGGATCTATGATGGTGTTGGTATCTATCATTTCAAAAAAACGTGGATATAAACCTGTTAGAGAGAAATTTATAGAACCAAAGGAATTTTGGGTGGCATTAAAAGAAGCTGCACTTCCTCTATGTTTACCTGTTATAATTATAGGAGGGATTCGTCTTGGAATATTTACTCCAACGGAAGCCGGAGCCGTTGCAATTGTATATTCTTTGATGCTTGGAATTATATATAAAGAAATGACATTTAAAGATATTATCAGTGGACTAAAGGAGACAATTAATAGTACGGCTTCAATAATGTTGATAGTTGGTGCTGCATCTGCCTTTGCCTGGATTCTTACCAAGGAACGTATTCCCCAGGAAATAACAGAGTTAATTATTAATATGATCTCAAATAAATATGTATTTCTTATAATCGTAAATATATTTTTGATTTTTGTGGGTATGTTTATTGAAGGAAATGCATCAATGATTGTATTAGTACCATTATTAGCACCAGTTGCTAAGGCCTATGGAATCAATGAAATTCAGTTTGCGATGATCTTTATATTTAATAGTGCAATTGGATGTATTACACCGCCTATGGGAACTTTGATGTTTGTAACTTGCGGTATTACAAAATGTAAAATCAATAGATTTATAAAGGAAGCACTGCCATTTTATCTACTTCTCTTTATATGTTTAATGCTTTTAACATTTGTACCGGTTTTTTCAACAGGAATTGTAGATCTTTTCTACTAAGATGAAGAATACTGCATTATTTGTTATTAATGGATTTATGAATATGAACAATATATATCCATAGAACTGCTAATGAAAATTTATATAAAAAATAGAAATGGGGTGATTTATGGTGAGTAAAAGATTATCTCTTAAAGAAAAAGCCTATGAGTTTATTAAAAATAAAATTATTACTTGTGAATTAATGCCGGGTTCTGACATTGAAGAGGATGAATTAGCACTAGAGCTAGGAATTAGTCGTACTCCTGTAAGGGAAGCTATTCTTAGATTAGAACAAGAAAAACTCGTAAATATTTATCCAAGAAAGGGAAGCTTCGTAGCCCCTATTACTTTAAATGACATTCAGGAAATTTTTCAAATTCGTGAAATTGTTGAAGTGCAAGTTGCAAAAATTGTTTGTAAGTCTATTTCAAAAGAAAAATTATTATATTTTAAAGAACAATTTGACAAAATGGATGAGGAAGGAAATCTTATTTCATACAGGGATTTTTTTGAACTGGATTTGAAATTTCACAAATTTATTGTTACAAGTAATGATAATCAATATTTAATTGAATTTATTAATAAAATTTATGATAAGGATTATAGAATTAGAGTACTGACTACAAGCATGTTTGAAGAAGAAAGAAAGCGTAATAAAAAAGAGCATTTAGATATTATTAATGCTTTTTTAGAAAAAAATGAGGAAAAAGTAGAAAAATATTTACGTGAACATATAAAGAATTCCAAAAAAGGAGCACTAAAAATTCTTTAATATCCTTAAGAGAAAGGAAGATCATTATGAAGCAAATGAATGTAGTTGAAATAAAGGAATCAGGGAAAATAGAGTTGGTGAAAATGCCTATTCCAAAGCCTCAGGCCGGTGAAGCTCTTCTTAAAATAAAATATTGTGGTATTTGTGGATCAGATATTGCAACTTATACAGGAAATCAACCCTTTGCAACTTATCCAAGAATACCGGGACATGAATTTTCAGCAGAGATTGTAGAAATTGAAGAAAATACCTTGGGATTAAAACCAGGGATGATTGTAACAGCAAATCCATATTTTAATTGTGGTAAATGCTATTCTTGTGAAAGAGGAAAAGTAAATTGTTGTGAGAGCAATGAAACAATGGGTGTTCAAAGAGATGGTTCATTTGCTGAATATATTACTATGCCTATTGATAGAATTCGTGATGGTAAGGGATTATCACCAAAAACATTGGCATTAATCGAGCCCTTCTCCATTAGCTATCATGCTGTAAATAGAGGAAATGTTCAAAAGGGAGATAATGTTTTGGTTATCGGTGCAGGAGCTATTGGTATGTTTGCAATGATATCTGCCAAATTGAGGGGCGCTAATGTTTATATTTCAGATGTTTTTGATGGAAGACTAAAAAAAGCAAAAAGATTAGGTGCAGATGGTGTTATTAATGTAAGTGAGGAAAACTTGGAAGAAAAAGTAAAGGAAATAACAGGTGGTAATGGCATGGATGTATGCATAGAAGCTGTTGGTCGTCCGGAAACTTTCTTAAATTCCATTGACTGTGCTGCTTTTGGTGCAAAGGTGATATTGATAGGTAATGGAAAGAAAGAAACTACTTTTAATCATTCTATTCTCCTAAAAAAAGAGCTTGATGTTTATGGTTCTAGAAATAGCTGTAATGAGTTTAGACCATTAATTGACTTAGTTGCCAATGGAAAAGTAGAGATTGATGAAATTATTACAGATGAATTTGAATTAGAAAAAGTAACAGAAGCCTTTGAAACTTTAATAAATAACGATGGTTCCAAATTAAAGGTAATTGTAAAGTTTGATTAATACATAAGGAAGGAGGAAAAATCATGAAGCCTATTAATGAAATAAAAAATCATAAAAAATATCCAGAAAGAATATTACAATTTGGAGAAGGTAATTTTTTAAGGGCCTTTACAGACTGGATGATAGATAAAATGAATAAAGAAGTAGATTTTAATAGCAGTGTTGTGGTTGTGCAGCCCTTAAAGGAAGGTCTTGTAGACAAATTAAATAAGCAGGATGGATTGTATACTTTATATTTAAATGGAATAAAGGATAAAAAAGTAGTTAGTGAAGATACAGTTATTGAATCTATAAGTAGAGGTATAAATCCATATAATGAATATGATGATTATTTGGAAGTGGCAAAAAATCCTGAGTTAAGATTTATTTTATCAAATACAACGGAAGCTGGAATTGCCTTTGATGAAAATGATAAATTAGAAGACAAACCTCAAAATAGTTTTCCAGGAAAGCTAACAGTTTTTTTGTATGAAAGATATAAAGCCTTTAATGGAGATGAAAACAAGGGCCTTATAATAATTCCCTGTGAGTTGATTGATAAAAACGGAGATAAATTAAAGGAAATCATATTAAAATATATAAAGCTTTGGAATCTTGAAGAAGATTTTATAGAATGGTTTGAAAAGGCCAATACTTTTTACAATAGTTTAGTAGATAGAATTGTACCAGGATATCCCAAGGATAAAATGGATGAAATCACTAAAAAATTGGGATATGAAGATAAACTAGTGGTGGAAGGAGAACAATTTCATTTGTGGGTCATCGAAGGTCCAATGTGGATAAAGGAAGAGCTGCCAGCAGAAAAATGTGGATTGAATGTAATTTTCACTGATGATTTAACACCATATAGAACGAGAAAGGTAAGAATACTTAATGGTGCCCATACAAGTATGGTTCCAGTATCATTATTATATGGATTGAAAACTGTAAGAGAAACAGTTGAAGATGAGGTAATGGGGCGTTTTGTAAAGGAAGCAATTTATGATGAAATAGTGCCAACCCTTGATTTGCCAAAGGAAGAATTAGACTATTTTGCTGGTGCTGTGCTAGATCGCTTCAAGAATCCATTTATTAAGCATTTTCTAATGAGTATTTCTTTAAATTCTAATTCTAAATATGAAACAAGGGTATTACCATCTGTTCTTGAATATAAGAATAGAAAAAAAGAGCTTCCTAAGAAGCTAGTCTTTTCATTAGCAGCTTTGATCGAGCTATTTAAAGGAAAAATAAATGAAGAGACAGTGGAGCTGAAAGATAATCCAGAGATTTTAGAAATGTATAAAAAACTTTGGGAAAATTATGATGGTACAAAAGAGGGATTAAAGAATATTGTGAAGGAAGTCCTCAGCCAAGAAAAAATTTGGAAAATGGATTTAAATAAAGTTGAAGGCCTTGCTGATAAAGTTAGTAACTATTTAATACAAATTGAAACCTTAGGAATGAATAAAGCCATTCACGAGGTGATGTAATGAAGAAATCATATATAAAGATTAATGAAAAAGATAATGTTATCGTGGCATTGGAAGATATGGATAAGAGTCAAACTATTGTAATAGAAAACCAGGAAATTAAGTTGAAAGAAAATATAAAAAGTGGACATAAAATTGCTTTGGAGGATATAAAGAAAGGTTCTAATATTATAAAGTATGGTTACCCTATAGGATATGCAACCAGTGATATTTATAAGGGTGATTGGATTCATACCCATAATGTGAAAACAAACTTAGAGGGAATTGAAGAATATACTTTTAATCAAAGGATAAGTCCTGCTAATATAGAAAATAAGGATCTAACTTTTAATGGATATAAAAGAGAAGATGGCAATGTAGGAATTAGAAATGAATTGTGGATTGTGCCAACTGTTGGATGTGTAAATGGAATTGGTGAACTGATTATTAAGAAGTTTAAAGAAGAAGTAAAATTAGAAGATATTGATGGGATAGAAGTATTTAAACACAATTATGGATGCTCTCAGCTTGGAGACGATCATAAAAACACTCAAAAAATCTTAGGTAATGTTGTTAAACATCCTAATGCAGGTGGAGTTTTGGTATTGGGTCTTGGCTGTGAAAATAATTATATAGATAGTTTTAAAGAAAGCTTAGGAGAATATAATGATAAGAGAATAAGATTTTTAGTGGCCCAGGAAATAGATGACGAAATAGAAGCAGGGGTTAAGCTTTTAAAAGAATTATACCAGCAGATGAAAAATGACAAGAGAGAAAGAATTCTTCTATCAGAACTAAAAATAGGACTTAAATGTGGTGGAAGCGATGGATTTTCAGGAATTACTGCCAATCCTCTTCTTGGAGCTTTCTCAGACTTCCTGATTGCACAAGGAGGCAGCACAATACTTACAGAGGTACCGGAAATGTTTGGTGCAGAAAGAATACTGATGAGCAGATGCATAAATGAAGAAGTTTTCAATAAAACTGTAAAATTAATTAATGATTTTAAGGAATATTTTATAAAGTATAATCAGCCGGTATATGAGAATCCATCGCCGGGAAATAAAGCAGGTGGAATTACAACCCTTGAAGATAAATCCTTAGGATGTACTCAAAAAGGAGGAAATGCTCCTATTGTAGACGTATTGGAGTATGGAGAAATTTTAAAAACAAAGGGACTTAATCTACTCAGTGCTCCAGGTAATGATTTGGTTGCAGCCACAGCCCTTGCTGCATCGGGCTGTCATATAGTACTTTTTACAACCGGGAGGGGAACACCCTTTGGCAGTTTTGTACCAACAATGAAGATAGCTACAAATTCCCGAATTTACAACCAAAAACCCCATTGGATTGACTATAATGGAGGAACTTTACTAGAAGGTATGTCTATGGATGAGGTGCTAAAGGATTTTGTAGAATATATAATTAGAGTAGCAAATGGAGCCTTTGTAAATAATGAAAAAAATGATTTTAGAGAAATAGCTATTTTTAAAACTGGAGTTACTCTCTAAAAATGATAATAAAGCCCGGGTGCCTACAAATAAGCATCGGGGTTTGCTTTTTCTTTTCTAAATTTAGCAGGGGTTGTATGGAAATTTTTTTTAAAAAGGTCATAAAAATGACTTAAATTGCCAAATCCTGATTCAAAGCATATGGAGGTAATATCCATATCTGTGTAAATCAACAGTTTTACAGCATAATTTAACCTTTGTTCATTAATAAATCCTGTAGGTGTAATATTTAAAGATTTTTTTATTATGCGGCAAAGATGCTCATGACTGATTCCTGATAAATGAAGGAAAGCGGGCAGTCCCTTTACGAAATTATCTTTTCTTTTCATTTCTATTAAAACTTCTTCAAGCCAGGAAGGTAGTTGTATTTGATCGCTTTCTTGTATTTCAGTGAAATACTTAGAAAATAAATGAATTAATATAATTTTTAATTGGACTTTTATATTTTTTTTATTATAAATTTGGCTGAGAAGTAGTTTTTTTATTTGATGTTTAATTACATTTCTTTCTGCACTTAAAAGTGTAATGAAAGGAGGATTTTCTGGATTTAATAGTTTGTCTTTTGTAAAATCTTCTCCTAGATAATTAAAAAGAGCATCCAATGTTTTTTTTGAAAATGCAATTGTAATATGTTCACCTTCTTCAATATATTTTTTCGAGTGAATATCCTTAGGACGAACAAAAACAAGGGAACCTTCTTTAAGTATCAGCTCTTTTTCATTTAGTGAAAACAATTGTTTTCCCTTGATTATAAGACAAAATTCATAAAAATCATGGAAATGAGGAAAAATTGTATGCTCATAGGAAGGCTGCATTTCATAATATATTTCAGCTTCAGGATTGATAATTTGTTCAGCAAATTGTTTATGATAGTACATAAAATAATCCTCCCTTAAAAAACAAATAATTTAAAATCAAAATACCATAAAAAATAGGTCAAGTCAATAGAAGATAAAAATAAGCTTAAATGGTAATATGAAAGCAAGAATTAAAAAAGCTTAAATAAAGTATTTTATGTATATTTTAATGAAAAATTTCAAGAAAAAATTTAAAGGTTAAAAAATAGAATTATAAAATAAGTTATCAAAAAATATATAAATAATTAATTTATATATCTCAAAAAAACATAATTTCTATAAAAAATTAAACCTAGAGAATAATTTATTAATATGCTTAGGAGGAATAGTAATGAAAGCATTATTTTTAGAAGATACTAAAGTATTTAAAATGAAAGACATACCTATGAAGGAAGAACAGAATAAAGTAACCATAAAAGTAAAGACAATGGGTATTTGTGGCTCTGATATTTCTGCCTACAAGGGAGTACTTCCTTTAGGAACTCTACCAAGGGTTTTAGGACACGAAATAGCAGGAGAGATTGTTAGTGTACCAAAGAATGATAAAGGATTGAAGGCAGGAGATAAAGTTGCAGTAGAACCATATCAATATTGTGGAAAATGCTATCCATGTAGTATTGGAAGAACAAATTCCTGTGAGAATATGAGAGTTATAGGAGTCCATGAAAATGGTGGATACATGGAATATATAAACCATGATATTCATTTAGTCCATAAAGTACCAGAAGATATGTCTCCTATACACGCTGCAATGGTAGAGCCCTTGACTATTTCTATGCAGGCTGTGGACAGGGTTTTAGTTAAAAAAGGAGAACATGTTGTAATTACTGGAGCTGGAACCATTGGATTATTAGCAGCCTTATATGTAAAGTATCTAGGGTCAGTACCTATTGTTGTAGATCCAGCAGTTAAAAGATTAGAGATAGCTAAAGAATTAGGAATGGATTATGTCTTTGATCCAGTAAATGAAGATGTAGTAGAAAAAATTTCAAGGATTACAAATAAAAAAATGGCTGAAGTAGTTATAGAAGCTTCTGGAGCCGTGGCAGCAGTTAAAAGCTCCATTGACTATGTTTCCTATACTGGACGTATTTCTCTTGTAGGATATCCAAATGAAGAAATACCACTGCCTACCTTTTTAATTACAAAAAAGGAATTAGATATTAAAGGGGCTAGAAATTGTGTAAAAAAATTCCCAGAAGCAATTCAATTGATTTATGAAGGAAAGGTGAATGTAAAGCCTATTATTACCAATGTTATTGGCTTTGAAGAAATGCCTGAATACTTTAAAAAAATATCTAAAAATCCAAATGATTATTTAAAAGTTATTGCAGAGATAAATTAAAATTTGTATTAAACAAAAAATTATTATTCAAGGGAGGATTTATTGTGACTGAATGGAAAAATGATAAAGAACTTTTTGAATTGATGAAAAAATATTTATATACTCCTGTGGTAGGAGATATATTAGATGAGCTTGGAAGATATCATCAAATTTTACCCCAACTTATACAACCAATGTTAGAAGATATGGTTATTGCAGGAAGGGCTATGCCAGCACTGATGATTGATGTATATGGACCTCAAGAAAAGCCCTTTGGATTATTGACAGAAGCCCTAGATCAGCTTAGACCAGGAGAAGTGTATATTGCCAGTGGTGGAGACATGAGATGTGCTTATTGGGGAGAGCTTTTGACTGCCACAGCTAAAAGTAGAGGAGCAGTGGGTGCTATTGTAAATGGATATCATAGAGATACCCCTATGGTATTGGAACAAAATTTTCCTACCTTTTCTAGAGGACGTTATGCACAAGATTCCTCAGTAAGAACTCAGGTAGTGAATTATAGATGTCCTATTGAAGTAGGAAATGTATGGATTAATCCAGGGGATTTAGTATTTGCAGATTTAGATGGCGTATTGATTATACCAAAGGAATTAGAGGAAGAAGTAATTACAAAGGCCCTTAAAAAAGCAAGAGAAGAAAAGGTAGTTAGAAAAGCCATTGAAGATGGCATGTCCAGTACTGAAGTTTTTGAAAGGTATGGTATTTTATAATGAAAGATGAGTTAAAACAAACTTGTTTTCAAATTCATATAAAAGATAATGTAGCTACCTTATTAAACGATGCAGAAAAAGATGTTGGTATAATTACTGGAGAATCAAAGGAAGAAAAAATTGTTTTTAATGAAGAAATAAAAAGAGGCCATAAGGTTGCTTTAAAAGATATTGATATAGATGAATTTATTATCAAATATAATGTTGTAATTGGAAAAGCAACAAAGCATATTAAAAAAGGAGACTGGGTACATTTGCACAATTGTGCAAGTCTTTATGATGCACGTTCATCTACTTTGAATTTAGAAACTGGAGCACCAAGCGATACAGAATATATTTAAAGCTTTTATTCATACAATTGTTCCATGGAAAGAAGGTGATAAAGATGGAAAGTAAAATAAATACTTTAAGCTGGAAGGGATATTTACGTAAGGATGGTAGTAAGGGTATTCGAAATAAAGTATTAGTAATTTATACAGTAGAATGTTCTTCTCATGTTGCAAAATCTATTGCAAGTGCCTTTCCAAATGAAGATGTAGATGTAATTGGATTTACTGGATGCTATGATAATGAGTATGTGGTGAGAATGCTCCTAGCCCTTGCAAGACATCCTAATATTGGAGCTGTTCTAGCAGTAGGATTAGGGTGCGAATATACTCAGCCAAGTAAAATTGCAGATATTGCTGCTGAGTCAGGAAGATTAGCAGACTGGTTGTTTATTCAAGATTGCGGAGGAACCTCTAAGACTATTGAAAAAGGAAAGAAAATTCTATCTGAATTTATTAAAAGGCTGAAAGAAGAAACAAAGATAGTAGATATGAGCTTTGAAGACTTAACTATTGGATGTGAATGTGGTGGATCTGACTTTACATCAGGATTAGCGGGAAATGTGGTAGTTGGAAGGTTATTTGATCGCTTAGTAGACATGGGTGGTAAAGCAATTTTTGAAGAGATAGTAGAGGCTATTGGGCTCAAAAAAATTCTCCTTGAAAGGGCAGCAAATGAAAAGGCCTACATAGAAATAGAAGCAACCTATGACAAGGCTTTGGAGTATTGTAAAGCAGTTCGTCAATATTCAGTTTCTCCAGGAAATTTTGCAGGGGGGTTAACTACTATAGAAGAAAAAAGTATGGGGGCTGTAATTAAAAGCGGCAGCCGACCTATTGAGGGGGTCATTAAAGTATCTCAAAACCCTCCCAATAAAGGCTTGTGGTTATTGGATAGCGTACCGGATCCCCACTGGATGAATTTTGGCTATACCAATCCAAATGATAGTGAAGGATTAATGGACCTGATTTCTTGTGGTTCCCAATTAGTATTTTTGGTGACGGGAAGAGGAAATGTTATTGGAAGTGCAGTATCACCAACCATTAAAATCACTGGAAACTCCGAAACCTTTAAAAATCTTGAGGATGATATGGATTTTAATGCAGGAAAAGTATTAAATGGAGAATGTACTTTAGAGGAATTAACAGATAATCTCTTGAGACTTATTGCAAAAACTTGTTCTGGAGAACTAAGTAAAGGGGAGAAATTAGGTCATAAAGAATATTATATTTCTTATAAATACCAGGATGAAAATAGAAAAAGACCATGCAGGAGGTAAAATATGCTAGATTATAAAAAAGAATTTAGTTTAGAGGGTGAAAGAGCACTTATTACAGGAGGAGCTACTGGTCTTGGCTTTGCAATGGCAGAGTGTTTCATTGCAGCAGGAGCAGAGATTATTATTGTAGGAAGAAATGAAAAAAATTTAAAGGCTGCTTGTGAAAAATTAGGAGAAAAAGCCAATTATCGTCAATATGATGTAACTAATACAAAAAAAGCAAATGCACTGATAGAGGAAATTACTGAAAATATTGGAGAAATAACAATTCTTGTGAATAATGCGGGAGTTCATGTTAAAAAGCCTATAGAGGATATGACTGATGAAGATTTTAAGGGGACATTAGATGTACATGTAGTAGGAGCCTTTGCACTTACTAGAGCAGTAGTTCCTTTCATGAAAAAATCAAAGAAAGGCAATATATTATTTACTGCTTCTATGACATCTATACTAGGACAACCCTATGTAGTATCCTATGCAGCTGCAAAATCAGCTTATTTGGGTATGGTTCGTTCCTTGGCAACGGAAATTTCTCCAGAGGGTATTCGTGTAAATGCAATTGCCCCAGGATGGATTGAAACTCCAATGCTTCATAAGGCCTTAGATGGTGATGAAGTAAGGAAAAATAAGATATTAGGTCGTACACCTATGGATAAATTTGGAGATCCAAAGGATATTGGCTGGGCAGCTGTATATTTATGTTCAACAGCAGCAAAATTTGTAAATGGAGTATTATTACCTGTTGATGGAGGGGCAAGTATAGGATTTTAAAATTAAAATATTAATAATTGAAACTCGTTAAGAAAATTTTCTTAACGAGTTTTTCAAATTTTATGTGGAAATGCTATCTTTTCATAATTTAATTCTAAAAATTAAAATTCATGTATGAACTAAAATTTACTATATAAACCCTATATGGATAAATGCAGTAAATATTTATGATATAATCAAAATAGATATAATATAATGTATTCTATTCAAATAGGGTGATTGGTTTATGCTAACACAACAACATATTTTAAAGCGACAGAGTATAAGAGAAGAACTTAAAAAGGTATTTAATTATCCACTGACAGTTATAGTAGCTGCCATGGGATATGGAAAAACCATAACGGTTATGGACTTTCTTAAAGAGATTAATATAGATTATATTTGGTTGTTCATAGAAAATGATGAAACCTCTCCTCAGTATATTTGGGACTCCTTTACAAGACAGCTTACTAGAGTTAATCCTGATATTGGAAAAAAACTTAATGAATTGGGATTCCCAAATGATGCACCTCAAAGAAATCGTATATTTAATCTGATTCAAGAATATGCCTATGAGAATAACTTCCTACTTGTAATAGACGACTATCATTTTGCCCATTCCAAAGAAATGGACAAATTTATTGAACTGCTTGTAAGGTCAGATATAAAGGGGTTTAATATAATTATAATAACAAGGACAAGACCCGATATTAATATTGAAGAATTAAAGCTTAAAGAATATTGTTATTTAATTAAGAGTAATCTGTTTGAATTAACAGAGGAAGAAATCAAGGAGTATTTTAAGCTGTATGATATCAATATTTCTAAAGATATGGTAAGAAATGTTTATGAGCTTTCAGAAGGATGGATATCGGCTGTATATTTATTAATGCAGCGTTATATTAGAGCTGGCAAATTAAAGCCGGGAGAAAATATTGAAAGACTTATAGAAAAAGGAATAATGTCAAGATATACAGCTATTGAAAAAAGTATACTAGTATCACTTTCTATATTAGATAGTTTTACTTCAAAACAGGCTGTATATGTATCAAATTACAGGGAAGCCGAAGATATTATTCAAAGCTTAAGGAGAGATAATTCCTTTATACGGTATGATGAACAAAATGAAGTTTATAGGATTCATAATATTTTTAACAATTATCTAAAAAAACTATTGTATAGACAGTTTTCAGATATAGAGATAAGGGATATCTATAGGCGCTCGGGTAAGTGGTATATTAATAATGGAGATATTATTGCAGGACTAAAGTATTTACTAAAGGTTAAGGAATATGCTTTAATTTTAAATGAGTTTGAAAAAGAAAGCATAACCAAAGTTATAGATAATAATCCCAAATTTATTTTAGAATTATTCCAGAATATCCCCGATGAAATAAAATATAAGTATCCCATTGGATATATTAACTATGCCAGTTTCTATGTTACCAATGTGGATAGAGTAGGCGGTAAATGTCTTTTATCATCTATAGAACAATATTATAAAGACGATAATAATACACCTCAAGCTGTAAAAAACCGTGTTTTTGGAGAAATAGAATTGATAAGGAGCTTTACTGAATTCAATGATGCAGAAAAAATGCATCAGGGACATTTAAAAGCATATAGACTTTTAGATGGAAATTCAGTAATAGCAAATAAAGATAAAATTTGCACCTATGGCTGTCCTCATATTTTATATACCTATTATAGGGAAAAGAAGAAAATGCTTTGGCTGGTAGAGTTTCTTGAAAAAATATACTGTTATTATGAAGAACTATCAAATGGTTGTGGTGCAGGCTTTGAATATCAGGTCAGGGCAGAATACTCTCTGGAAACCGGAGATTTCCAGGAGGCTGAGATTTATGTCTATAAAGCCATTTATAAGGCCAAAACTATGAAACAAATTGACATTATAATATGTGCAAGTTTTACCCTTGCAAGGCTTCGTGGAGCCCAGGGCAAATTTAACGAGGCAGTAGAGCTTATGAGAAATTTATATGTGGAGGTAGAAGCTTATAATAGCCCTATTTTAAACAGTGCCTATGAATTATGTATGGGATATATAGGTGGTATAATAAACAGTGATGAAAGCTTTGCCCAGTGGCTTATGGCTGGAAATATTGAACAAAGTCAGGTATTGTATCAGGGTATGGGTTTTAATTATATTGTTTATAGCAGATGGGTATTACTTGAGAAAAACTATATAAAATTAGATGTGCTATGTGAAGAAATGATGGGAATTTTTTCAAAGTTTAATAATCTAATAGGTTTTGTACATACATATATATTAAGTTCAATTGCTAAATATAGGATTTATGATATGAATAGAGCAAAAAATACAATGAAAGCAGCCTTGGAAATTGGAAGGAAAGATAATATAATAATCCCCTTTGCTGAATACAGTTTATATATTAAAGATATACTGGAAGAATTGCAAAGGGAGACTACAGATGATGAATATTTGGAAAAGCTTGTGAAATACACGTCTAAATACTATTCTAACCTTAAGAATTTTGAGAATATAAATTTCGGTATTTTGTCCCTTACAAATCGTGAAAAGGAAATACTTCAGCTTATTGTAGAAGGTAAAACCAATAAAGAAATTGCTTCAAAGCTTTTTATAGCTCAGGTTACAGTCAAAAAAAATATTACTGCAATTTATGGAAAATTAAAGGTAAGGAGTAGAGCATCGGCTGTGAGAAAGGCTATAGAATTAAAAATTGTTTAATATTTCAAAAAAGTATCCTTTAGGATAATATATTTTTTAGAAAACTCTGCTATGCTGAATTTATAGTGGAGTTTTTTAATTGAGAAAATTGTATAATCATAGGAGTTGCTTGATTGAGTTAAATTTAAAATGGAGGTATTATATGTGTCTAAAATTGTAAAAGTTATTCCAAATGATGACTACACCTTAGAAATAAGGCTAAAGAATAATCATATAATAATTTACGATATGAAACCTAGACTAAAGACGGTAAGATTCTGTGGACTTACTGATATAAATAAATTTAAAGCTTTGAGATTAGAAAATGCAAATACCATTGTATGGGACAGGCTATGTCAGATGACAATTGATGAGATTATTAGTATGGTTGAAAAATAAGGTAAGGCTTAGGACATAATAAATCATTAGTTATATGGCAATAAAGACTTAATTTTAAAAACCATGATTTATAGACCGTTGCGAAATTATTTAGGGAGTTATCCATAACCAATTTTTAAGTTTTTTTCAGAAATGTTAAATTCTAAAGACTTTAAATATAAGATAATTAATATGATATAATAGTAAAGATTCTAAGAAGTATTATGGAATTTACTCAATTGAAAAATATAATTGATTTAGTTATAAATAAAAACACTTAAAAATTTCGTAAAAATCGAAAAAAATGAGATTATACTTATAGGAGGAGATACATGATTTATGATATTGTAATAATTGGAGCAGGTCCATCGGGATCAACTTTAGCAAGAATTCTTGATAAAAAATATAAAGTTCTACTTATAGATAAAAGGAATTTAAAGGATAAGGAAGAATTTAAAAGTCCCAAATGCTGTGGAGGATTATTGGCACCGGATGCCCAAAAGGTTTTAGCACAATTTAGATTAGGATTACCTAAGGAAGTTATAGTAGGTCCCCAGATGTTTAGTGTTAGGGCTATAGATTTTGATAATGAAATACAAAAATATTATCAAAGACATTATATTAATGTAGATCGTGAAAAATTCGATAGATGGCTTTTATCTTTAACTTTAATAAGAGATAATGTTGAAATCAAGACTTCTTGTATCTTCAAAGATTATAAAGAAATTGAAGATAAAATTGAAGTAGAAATATACAATAATGGTGTTACAGAAAAAATATATACGAGATTACTCATAGGAGCTGATGGTGGAGCTTCGAAGGTAAGACGAATGATTGTTGAAGATTATAAAGAGCCGGATTTATATATTTCCATACAAAAATGGTACGAGCTATCAAGGGAACTGCCCCATTTTGTTTCAATATTTGATGATGAAGTAACAGATTTTTATTCTTGGATAATTCAAAAGGAAAACTATGCTATTGTTGGCTCAGCAATATTTGATTCCCACGATGGAAATGAAAAATTTGAAAAACTAATTGATAAATTAAGATTAAGAGGTTATAAATTTGGAAAATGCGTTAAAAGTGAAGGTGCTTGGATTATGAGGCCTAGAAATTTAAAACAGATAAATCTTTTTAAAGAGAATGTGGCTTTAACTGGTGAAGCAGCAGGATTTATTAGTCCTAGCTCTGCCGAAGGTATTAGTTATGCCCTAAGAAGTGGAGCTATTTTAGCAGAGTCCATTAATCGTTCTATTGAGAAATATGGATTATATTACAAGAATAAAACCTTTAAATTGAGAATGAATATATTTTTAAAGAATTTAAAATCAATATTAATGTACAATAAATTTACTAGAAATTTAATAATGAAAACAGGGGTCTTGAGTATGGAGGTTGATAAAAAAAATTAACTTTAGATGTATGATCATAAAACTTTAGAAACCAAGGTAGCCACTGTTATTTTCTTTTAATCCATTACTTTTTCAGAATAACAAAGTAATGGTTTTTTTATTGCAAAATTTTAGGAGTTAAATACAAGAAAATGTTTTCTTCGTTTTCCAGTTGTAGTTAGAAAAAAAGTGTATTAAATGTTATAAATAAAGATGATATATTAAAAATACAGTATAGGTGGGAGGAAAAAATGAAGAATTATCCTATAGGTGCTAAAGAGCTTAAAGTAATAAAGATACTAGATAAGAAAAAAGCAGCTACTGCAAAAGAAATTGCTAGATACATGAATGTTACATCTAGAACTGTTTTAAACTACATAAAAAATATTAATGGACTTATGGGAAAAGAAGTGGTTGAAATAAGATTCAGGAAAGATAGAAAATATATTATGAGAAAAATAGATACTGAAAAATTTCAAAAAATTATGGATACTTCTCTTGAAAACGATATTTCTATTCCAGAGGAAAGAATAAGAGAAATAATTAAAGTGCTGATCTTAGAAAAGCAATTGATACAAATAGAAGATCTGGCAGAAAGATTCTATATAAGTAGAACTACTTTGATAAAGGATTTAAAAAAAGTTTCAAAAATACTAAAAAATTATGAAATAGAACTTAAGGGTAAGCCCAATGGTGGCATAAAGGCTGTTGGAAATGAAATGAATATAAGGTTTTGTATTTCTGAAATTTTATATAAAAGAGAAAATGAAGGAACTGAAATAGGAATAGAACTAAAGAAATTTATTAAGCACTGGGAAATAATAGAAAAAATTTTAAAACGTATATTTAAAAAGACAAATTTTAAATTATCCGAAGAAAACTTTAAAAATCTTATAATTCATATATCAATAGCTATAGAAAGATTTAAAAGTGGAAATGAAATAAGGGAAATAAGTGAAAAGGTAAAAAATGCAAATATTACAAAGGAATATAAAATAAGCTCTTTAATAGGAGAAGAAATAGAAAAAGAAATTAATTTGAATCTGCCAAAACAAGAGCTTATGTACATATGTTTACATCTTTTAGGAAGAAAGCCTGTAAAAGAAATGATTGAATCCGAAAATGGAATAGAAATAAAACCTTTAGCAAAAAAAATTGTTTTAAAGGTTTTAGATGAAATCTACAAATATACAGGTTTTTTTATGAAGGATGACAAGGAGTTCATATGGGGACTTGAAATTCATATTAACTTTGTGTTAAATAGAATAATGTTTAATATGAATATAAGAAACCCCTTATTTAAAGAAGTAAAGAAAAAATTTCCCTTTGAATATGAATTAGCTGCAATAGGAGCTTCAGCCATAGAAAAAGAACTAAATGTAAAGGTGGATGAACACGAAATATCTTATTTAGCTATGCATGTAGTAGGATATATTGAAAGAAATAATTTCAAATACAAGGATATTAAAAGAGTTGCCCTTATATGTGGGACAGGCCTTGGAACAGCACAGCTAATGCTTATAAAGATAAAGAATGTTTTGGGGGAGCTTGAGAATATAAAAACTTTTTCTTCGTCATATCTTGAACCAGAGGTCCTTGAAGAATTTGACATAATATTTACGACTATAGATTTGGATATAAATGTATCTACTCCAATAATAAAATTGAATGTACTCTTTGATGAAAGGGATCTTCAAAATAAAATAGCATATAGGAAAATAAAAGAGAAAATATCTCAAAATGATTCCTATGTGCTAAAGATGCTTTTTCATGAAGAATTATTTTTCAAAATAAATTTAGAAGATCCTGAAGAAATAATAAAATATATGGCTAGAAAATGTATAAGCCGGGGAGTGGCAGATGAAGATTTTGAAAAGAGACTTTTAGAAAGGGAAAGACTTTCACCAACATCCTTTGATAATTTAGTAGCCCTTCCCCATGCTATAAACTATAAAAGCGATGAAATAAAAATAGCATTAGGAATCCTGAGAAAAACTGTAAAATGGGATAAAAATCCTGTAAGAATTGTATTCATGGTTTTGGTTCCCCATGAAATAGTTGAAGATGTAAACCTCTTTATAAGAGTTTATGAAGACATTTTGAAGGTAGGTCAAAATACAAAGCTTCTTCAAAAAATGGCAAAAGTGAAAAATTTTAAAGAATTGATATCTTTATTTTAAAATAGGGAGGTTTTATAAATGGAAATCACATTGCTTGTAATAATTATAGGAATTTCAATATGGGGACTTCAATCATTATTTGGATTCTTTCAAATGAAAAATTTCAAAAATAATTTTAAGGAAATGAGAGAAAAAGGAAGAGTTACTATAGGTTTTAATAAAGGCTTTTTCTTTTCAGGAGTAGTAGTTTTAATAAGAATAAATGAAAATATAAATATCGAAGAAGTAAGATACATGAGTGGAGTTACAGTTCTAGCAAGATTTAAGAAAATGACATATCTTAATGGCAAAAATCTTTTAAATCTTGAGGAAAAAGATTTGAAAGATCTAAATAAATTAATTAAAAAAGCTATATTTAAAGCAGTGAAAAATTATGAAGCTTATATGGGAGGTGAAGAAAAAAACAATTATGCAGTTTGATCAATTAGAAAATAAAAAAATAGGAAGGGAGTAATTTTTATGAGTAATTTTTTTGATATCCTTGCAAAGGGTGCAGAGTCTTTTATGAACCTTTTTAGAGCTGGGGGAGATGTATTTGTTTCATTTGTTACTGGGATAGTTCCATTATTAATTGCATTGATGGTTGTAATGAACGCATTAATAAAATTTATGGGTACAGATAAAATTGAAAAACTAGCTAAAGGAAGTGCTAAAAACCCAATAACAAGATATCTTATTCTTCCAACAATTGGTACCTTTGTATTTGCTAATCCAATGACTCTTTCTTTGGGTAAATTTCTTCCAGAAAAGTATAAGCCTAGCTATTATGCTTCATCTAGTTATGCTTGTCACAGTATGAATGGCCTTTTTCCTCATGTTAATCCGGGAGAACTATTTGTCTTCTTAGGAATAGCCAATGGAATAACTGAACTTGGACTTTCGACTGCTGACCTTGCTGTTAGATATCTTATTGTAGGTATTGTAACAAACTTTTTTAGAGGCTGGATAACAGATTTTACTACAAAAATAGTTGAAAAGCAACAAAATGTGAAACTTAAGGATAGTTTTGAACTTAATTAATTAAGGATGAGGAGGGATAAAATGAATTACAAATCAGTAAAGATATCAAAAGGATCAGGGGGATGGGGAGGCCCAATAATTGTAAATTTAGATGATAAAAAAAATAAAATAGTATATTTAACTAGCGGAGCTAAGCCTGATGTTGCTGAGAAAATTGCAGAGCTTACTGGTGGAGAACTGGTAGATGGGTTTAGAAAAGGAGTAAAAGATAGTGAAATAGCTTGTGTAATAATAAACTGCGGAGGGACTTTAAGATGTGGTATATATCCTCAAAAGAAAATACCTACTATTAATATAATGAATACGGGAAGAAGTGGTCCCCTTGCAAAATTTATAAAAGAAGATATCTATGTATCTGGTGTAAAAATTCAAAACATAGAATTAATATAGGGAGGAGTGTTATTATGAATTATTCTGATGATAAAAAAATTAGTGAGCAAAGTCAAGGAATTATAGCTAAAATAGGTATAGGTATAGGGAATATAACAAGTACCTTCTTTCAGGCAGGAAGAGAAACTATAGATACAGTATTACATACTATACTTCCATTTATGGCCTTTGTTGCCACCTTAATAGGAATAATAAATGCTTCCGGTATAGGGAACTGGTTTGCAACACTTATGAAACCTTTAGCTGGTAGCGTTGGAGGACTAGTTATTTTGTCTTTAATTTGTTCATTTCCACTACTATCACCATTTCTTGGACCTGGAGCTGTAATAGCTCAGATTATAGGCGTTTTGATAGGTGTTGAAATAGGAAAAGGAAATATTCCGCCACAGCTTTCTCTGCCGGCATTATTTGCTATAAATGCTCAGGCTTCAGCAGATTTTATACCAGTAGGACTTGGACTTGCTGAAGCAGAACCTGAAACCGTTCAAGTAGGTGTTCCATCTGTACTTTATTCAAGGTTTTTAACAGGTGCTCCAACGGTTATTATAGCATGGCTTGCAAGTTTTGGACTTTATTCTAAATAATTATTTTAATAGTTGATTTTTTAGAAATGAGAATAGTTGAGGAAATTTCATAACTGTGATCTGGCAAAATTGCATAATATATATGGTATGTCTCTGAAGATTTTCAAACTATATATAGTAGATGGTTTTGCAGAAGGTAATTATGCAATTTGCTCAATTAATAAAGAGGAGGTGAATCTATGGAGCTTATTTACAGAACCGTTGTAATAGGAATCGGTAAACGAGCTATGGAATTTATTGATGAAGGTATGTTTGTAATATTTAAAGACGATGCACCTGAGGAACTAAAAGAATTTTGTATAATTCATAAAGAAAATAATTTATTAAAGGATATAAAAGAAAATGATTTGTTAAAAATAGGAGAAGATAAATTTAGAATAATAGGTGTGGGTTCTGTGGTGAATGAAAATTTGAAAAGGCTAGGGCATATAACCTTCAGATTTGATGGAGAAAAAGAAACCCTTGGAGGCAGTATAAATTTGGAAAAAAAAGATATTCCTAAAATAACAATTAATAAAATAATAGAAATTTGGAGATAAAAGAATGGAAAAAGAATATAAAATATTTACCCCTAGGCAAAGGTGAAATAGAAAATTCTCATATCCATTCTTACCTCCATTATAAATTCATATAACAAATTAATCAATAGGGGGAAATAAGAATGAAAAAAATAGCATTAGTAGTTGGAGGAGGAAGAAGCTTAGGAGAATATCTTTCTAAGCATATGGCCGAAATAGGATATTGTGTGGCAGTTGCAGATATAAATTTTGAAAATGCATTAAAGGTAGCAAGTGAAATTGGAGAAGATAAAGCCTTTGCAGTAAAGGTAGATGCAACTAATGAAGAAGAAGTAAAAAAAATGATAGGAAAAGTAGTTGATAAATATGGTAGAATAGATTTATTGATATATAATGCTGGAGTTGCAAAATCAAGTAAAATAACAGATTTTGAGCTTAATACATTTAAATGGTCACTTAATATAAATTTAATAGGATATTTTCTTTGTGCCAGGGAAGTGGCAAAAGTTATGATAGAAAAAGGTATTAAAGGATGTATAATTCAGATTAATTCAAAGTCGGGCAAAGTAGGGAGTAAACATAATTCTGGATATTCAGCAGCAAAATTTGGAGGAGTTGGACTTACTCAAAGTTTAGCTTTAGACCTTGCAGAGCATAATATTAGAGTAAACTCAATGATGCTTGGAAATCTTCTTGATTCTCAAATGTTTGAGAGTCTTATACCACAGTATGCAAAGAAACTTGGAATAAAGGAATCAGAAGTCAAACAGGTATATATAGATAAAGTTCCATTAAAGAGAGGTTGCACATTTGAAGATGTTGCAAATACAATAACATTTTATGCATCAGATAAAGCATCCTATCTTACAGGACAATCAGTAAATATAACTGGTGGACAAGTAATGCACTAGAAAGCTAAAAACCCTTCTAAAATCTTTTAGTAGGGTTTTATAAAATAATTTTAAATTGGAGGAAATTTTATGGAGTATATGTTAGACACAGGAAATGTAGAATATATAAGGAAAGCTATAGAATATTTTCCCATTGGAGGTATAACTACAAATCCCAGCATAATAGCCAAGGAAAAGAAAGACTTTGTTGAGACTATAAAGGAGATAAGGAAAGTAATAGGGGAAAATATGCTCCTTCATATTCAAGTAGTTTCAACTAATTCAGAGGATATAGTAGAAGAAGGTAAGAAGATTGTAAAAAATTTTGGAGAAAACACCTGTGTAAAGATTCCAGTAAATAAGGAAGGAATAAAGGCAATAAAAATTTTGAGCTCCCAGGGGATAAAGGTAACGGCAACAGCTATATATACTTCACAACAGGCTCTTATAGCAGCAAAGGCTGGGGCATCCTATGTTGCTCCCTATGTTAATAGAATTGATAATTTGTCCTTTGATGGAGCAACTGTTGTAGGAAATATTATAAAGGAATTTAAAGAATATAATATAAAGGCAAAAGTTATTGCTGCATCATTTAAAAATCTTCAACAAGTACATAATGTGGCCCTTCATGGAGCCCATGCAGTAACAGTAAATGAAGACCTATTTGAAAGAATTTATTCCCATTCCCATACTGATTCAAGTATTGAGCAGTTTTTAAATGATTGGGAAGAAGTCTATGGAAAACAAAAAATTAAGGATATGCTTTAAAATGAAAATATAAATATATATATTTTAAGGATGGAGAGTTAATTTTAACCATCCTTTTTTATTTATAGAAAATTATATAGTTGTTGATGTGAATGTTTATATTTATATTGACATTTCTAGGTTACAAGTGTAAACTGTACATAGGTTACGCTTGTAACCTAGAAGGAGGAATTTATGTGAGTAAACTAGTTTCTAAAATAACAGATTCAGAGGCTGAAGTTATGAATGTCTTATGGGAAGCAGGTCATCAGCTGCCATTTGCCGATATTAGAAAAACCCTTGAAGAAAGGAGTAACTGGGAAACATCGACTATAAAAACTTTGCTTAGAAGGCTTTCCAAAAAAGGCGTAGTTTTAGCCACTAAAAAGGAAGTTTTTTATTATAAACCTATGGTTAGTAAAGAAGAATATAATGAATATATTACCCAAAGCTTAATTGATCGTTTATATTGTGGAAGCGCAAAAAAACTTGTGGCCTCCTTAGTGGGAAATAAGAAATTAAATGATAATGATATTGAAGAGCTTCGTACTTTATTTAAGGTAGGTGAAGATAAAGATGAATGAAACAATTAGGTTATTACTATCACTTTCTTTATCTGGAACTATACTTGGAATATTACTTTTTGCCATCAAACCCTTCATAAGGTACAGATTATCAAAAACTATACAATATTACATATGGATTGTGGTGTTGTTGAGACTTATAATTCCTTTCTCCTTTGAGGACAGTATAATGAATAATTTGTTTTATAATAACAATAGTCCTCAGAATATAAATAAACAAATTATTGTTGATTCCTTTGAAGGAACGACAGATAATACAATTGATTCATCAGGGACACCAAGGGCTGAAGAAAATATAATCATTGGAGCATATAATAATGATGTTAATCACAACAGATATTTTAAAGATATATTGAATGAAGCTGGTTTATACATTTGGCTAATTGGATTAATTATAGCCCTTACAGTTAACTTAGCTGGGTACGTAAGGTTTTTAAAGCATCTGAAGAAGGGATATAGGCCAGCTACTGATGAGGAAAATAGAATATTAGAAACGTTGCTAGATGGAAGAAAGAATGTAAAACTTCTTCGTAACCGATTCGTCCCTACACCGATGCTCATTGGAATCATGAGGCCCTGCATTATAATTCCCGATATTGACTTTAGCAAAAAACAGCTTAAAAATATTTTGTTACACGAGATTTCACATCTTAGACATTTTGATATAGGTATAAAATGGATGACAATGATAGCTGCTTCAATCCACTGGTATAACCCATTTATGTATTTTATAAAAAAGGAAATAAATAATGCTTGTGAATTGGCTTGTGATGAAGCAGTTATTAAAAATCTAAGCTCAGCAGAAAAACAAGCCTATGGAGAAACATTAATATCTGTTATAGCAGAGAATAGATATTCTACTTCCGTATTAGGGGCAACTATGTGTGAAGAAAAAAAGACTTTAAAGGAAAGATTGGTGGCCATAATGAAGCATAACAAAAAATCAAAGACTATAATGGTAGTTTCAATAATTCTATTGGGACTGATTATCTATGGAGGACTATATTTAGGCGCGGGAATAGGAAAGAAAGAGAATATTCCTCCTAATATATATATAAATATAGAAGGAGAAGAAATAAAAAATGCAATGGTGGGTAGTTATTCATGGGAAAATGATGGTGAGCATATTCAAGCTGATTCAGATCACCCTATTAAATTTCAATATAAATCAAACAACATAGTTTCTGCTTCAAGAAAGGATAAATTAATTATTGATACTCAAAAATTAAAAGAAGATAAAAAATATGACTTTGAAGTTGAAGAGATTGATGTTTATAAAGATGGAAAACTAATAAAATTTGAAGATATAGAATCAAATTTTATGGATGGAGAGCTATACATCAATACACCACATGATCCAGGAGAATATATTTATGTTTTGAGACTTAATTTTAAGGATAAGGGAACCGTTAGTTATGGATTTGTTGTAAGGGTTGACATGTTATCCTATGATTTGGAAGAGATTTCAAAGTACAAAACACCATATGTTGGTGATAACAGCAAGGTCAGTAATATTGCTAGTCTTCTTCCAGTTCCAAATAGATATTTTACTCAACGTTATATATCAATGGAAACTGGCAATAAGCCATATGGTCTTACAATATATTATGAACTAGCATCAGATAAAAAATATAAAGGAAAGTGGCCAATAACTAGCTCAAATTCTATTGTTGAGATGAATTCAAGAAAAAATGCCCTGGTGGTATTTTCTATGATAGATAATCTTGATAAAGTAACCTTCACATTTCGCAATTCAAAATCTGAGGGAGAATTAGAAGAATCAAAATATAATACTGCTTTTACATTTCAAAGGTCTACATTTGAAAAGGAATATGGTGATTTATCAGAGCTAGTAGATAATTTAGCTTTACTAGAAGATGCTTTGACAAAAAAAGTAATTGTAAAAGAATCTGAAATAGATTATTTTGATATAAGTAAAGAAATAAAGCTTGGAAATTTTTCTTATAATGGGACTGATGATGTTGAAAAGCTGGTTTATGATACAGAAATTGAAAAGCATAAAACCAGTAGGGAAGGTTTCACTATAATTGCTCCTCATATTTTTGGAAGCTATGAAGAAGACAATAAACTAAAGGTCTTTGTAACAACATTCAGTTCTCACTATAGACTATATGGTAAAGTTCTTTCACAAGAAGGAGGAAGCGTTATTCCAGCGGCAATAACCTATGTGAAAAATTCTGATGGAAAATATTCATTGGAAGAATATAAAGAAGCTATGGATGGATCTGACTTTGCCAGTTCAATAAAAGAATTTTGTACAATGCCTGTGTCTGGGAAAGAAATAAAAGATCTTGCTGATAAAATTCTTGATCACTATGGGGATTATGAAGATATTATGAAACTAGAACGTAAGAATTTAATAAAGCATTTAAAAGCAAATAATCAATATGGAATTTCTTTATATCAAGAACATTATAAAGAACCCGTTGAGCTAATACCTCTTACTTAAAAAAACACAAAATATAATTGAAAAACAAATGGACAGAGTAAAATCAAAACTTTATGTATAACTAATTAATTAAAGAGGGAGTAATTAAATTAACTACTCCCTGATTTATTTACATTATCTTTTAAACTCTTTCTTGATTTTAACAGATAAAAATTTATTCAATTTCTTTAAAGGTTTTTATTGCTTCTTTTAAGGAATCGATGTTTTTATCATACTGTTTTTCTACTCCAGTAATGGTTGCAGAATAAAAGGATTTTTCAGTTTCAATATATGTAATATATGCTTTAGCAACTACCCCATCTTGACTTGCTACAATTTCATTGGCTTTAGCAGCCTTTACTTCATCAATTGCAACATTTTCTAGGGAAGATATTTCTCCCATTTCTATAAGTTTTGCTAATACTGTTTGCTGGTTTAAATTAATAAATGAATCAATATCTTTTATTTGTTCCATAGCTGGAAAGCTCTTTGGAAATGCTTGAATGGTAACAGTCAAGCTTTTATCTTCGTTATCCAAGGTAATATTATTTTCATTTCCAATTTTATTTACGATCCATTCTCCTGGAACAGAAACTTTAAAAGTGTTCAACTCATTACTGTAATCCTTAGCAGGAGTTGTAGATGTACTATTTGAACAGCCAAATAGTAGAGCAATACACAATAGAACTGTAATACTGAATACTAGTTTTTTGATTCTTGATTTCATTTTTGCATCTCCTTCTACATTATTATAATTTTCAACTACTGAATTATACTACTTTTTGGAGCAATTGTATACAAAATATACCAAAATTCACTTCGAAATTATAAAATAGGTCGAAATTCCTATATAATGAAAGAACATTTTATCCTTTTTATAAAATTCCCAATTCTATAAGTGAGAGCAAGAATTTTCTTCAGGTGGAGTAAGATTTCCATCTGAAGCTTTGCTGTTCTGCTTTAACAGAAGGAGTTTACTTCACAGATAAAAATAGTGTTTAAGAGCAACGAATATAATTTAGGACTTTGGCTAATAAATATTGTATCATTAAGTTTTAAATGATAAGTAAAAGTATATTAAAGCTCTTTTTATGTTAGTATTTTTATAGTAATATATAAATAATATTAATATGTTGCAGGGAAACGAAAATATATAATCACTAATAATAAGCTAGCTAAGATGATTGAATAATTTCACCATTATATATCATTTTTACTAAGGAGGAAGAGAAAATGAAATATGTAAAAACCGATTGGAGCATACCATATTATAATTTTGCCCTTGAAGAATATCTTATGTCTGAAGCAAAGGAGGACAGTTATATTTTCTTTTATGTACATAAACCTTCTATCATTGTTGGAAAGCATCAGAATACCATAGAAGAAATTAATAAAGAATTTGTTGATGATAATGATATTATTGTGGCTAGGAGATTATCAGGTGGTGGAGCAGTATATCATGATGAAGGCAATCTTAATTTTTCCTTTGTACAAAGGGCAGAAAAATCCGATGTAAATAATTTTGAAAAATTTACACGCCCTATAATAAATGCACTTAAGGAATTGGGAGTAAAAGCTGAACTTTCGGGGAGAAATGATATATTAGTTGAAGGGAAAAAAATATCGGGAAATGCACAATACTATAAAAAGGGAAGAATATTAAGTCATGGTACTTTGCTGTTTAACGCCGATATGAGTAATCTATCCAAAGCATTAAAAGTTAAAGATCTCAAAATCAAATCCAAAGGAATTAAATCAGTTAGAAGTAGGGTTGCAAATATTAAGGACTATATGGAAAATGATATGTCAATATTTCATCTGAAAAATTATATTTTAAATTATATAGCTAAAAATACTGAGATTGATGAATATGTTTTAAGTGAAGATGAATTAAAGAAAATTAATAAAGCCGCCGAGGATAGATTTAGTACATGGGATTGGAATTGGGGAAATTCTCCGGAATATGAAATTCAAAAAATTAATAAATTTCCATGTGGCTTAATTGACATAAGATTAAATATTAAAGACGGTAAAATTAAAGACTGTAAAATATATGGAGATTTTTTTACAAGGAGAAATATAGAAGAATTAGAAGAATTCCTACATGGTAAAGTTTATGAAAGAGACATTATTAAAAGAGACATGAAAAATATTAATTTATCAGACTATTTTAATGGACTTAATGTAGAAGAATTTGCAGAGTTTTTAACTGTGTAATATAAAAAGTTATAATAATTAGCAAAACTATTGAAATTAATAATTATATTATGTATAATTGACTAAGAAAAGGTTTTTAATCAAGCTTTAAAGTTAATATAGAGATTTATGGTGAATTAACTAATTAGTTAATTCTTGAAAGGGAAAGAGGTGGAAATCCTCTACAGCCCCCGCTACTGTAAGTAGATATGAAATCTTCAATATACCACTGGAGAATACTGGGAAGGTGAAGAGAGTAAGATGAAGCTACGAGTCAGGAGACCTGCCATAGATTTTAGTAACTACTTCGGAGGGAAGTGTGGATTTTTTACGTTGGTTATCAAAGAATACACTTATAATCTCTGGGTGTATTCTTTTTATTTGAATTACTTAGTTATTAAATTGAATTTATAAGTTGCTAAACAGAAAAAAATTATGATTGTAAAGGCTTTATCATAAACTCCGGAGATATTATTTTCAGATAAGGCCTTTTCAGCTATGGACATAGCATATAAAAACAAATCTTTTAATTAAAGAAAGTAATTATAAAAAAGCAATAGTGGTAATAGCCAGTATGAATGATCCAAATTTAGCCTATGGGTTTAGTGAGAAAAATCTGTTTTGTTCAACGTTGTAGTATTATTAAATTTGAAATTTTAAATGAGAAGTTGATTAAAGAAGTATTTAATATTGATATTAGAATAGTTTGAGGCAAAGTTTTTGAATAATTTTAAAAAAAGGAGAGTTTTTATATGAAAAAAGTAGCATTAGTATTTATGGCTTTAGTTTTATGCCTAGGAGTTTTTACTGGATTTTCAACTGAAGTAAATGCTGATGAAGCAAGTGCAATTGGTGATCCTAATAAGAAGGCTATTTTAGTGGTTAGCTTTGGTACCAGCTATGCTGATACAAGAAAGATTACTATTGAAGCTACAGAGAATAGATTTAAAGAAGAGTTTAAAGATTATGATGTGGTTAGAGCCTTTACTTCACAGATGATAATAAACATATTACAAAAGAGAGACAATATTAAAGTATATAATGTTAAGGAAGCATTAAATCACTTGAAAGATGAAAAATATTCCCAAGTAATAATTCAACCCCTTCATATTATGAATGGTGCAGAATACGATGAGCTTGCAGCTGAAGCTTCAGAGTTTGTAGATGCTTTCGATGATCTTAAGATAGGAAGTCCGTTGCTTACTTCAACCCAGGATTATTTTGATACAATAGCTGCATTAGAAACTCAGTTACCAGAGCTAGAGGATAATGAAGCAGTAGTATTCATGGGCCATGGAACTCATCATTTTGCAAATTCTACATATTCAGCTTTAGAATATGCACTTCATGATTTAGGACATAAAAATGTATTTGTAGGAACTGTAGAAGGGTATCCAGGACTTGATCAAGTTATGAATAGGCTTGAAGAAAATAACATAAAGAAGGTTACCTTGATGCCTTTTATGTTAGTGGCAGGAGATCATGCTTCAAATGATATGGCTGGAGATGAAGACGATTCTTGGAAAACTGTCCTTAAAAAGGCTGGATACAAAGTAGAAATATATCTCCATGGACTAGGTGAAAATAAGGGAATACAAAAAATATATGTAGAGCATGCACGTCAATTAATTGAGGGTAATGTTGAAAAAGATCAAGAAAATCAAGAGAAATAATTAAAATATCTATGAAAATAAATTAAGCATAGTTTTTACATTTGTAAAGGCTATGCTTATAAATTTGTTTTTGTTATAGTACTGTTGATTATAAATGTATTTATTTATACTGGAATATATTTTAGCTCTTGGTTTAAGGGGAATATATTTTGGTTTTCTTATTATATAGGTGTGGCAAGGAATAATTACTTGTCACACCTATATTTTTTACCCAAAATAATTAAGAAAATAAGTTAAATTAATTTTTAAAAATTATAATATTGAGAATTTTTCTCAAATTGAGAAAAAATTTAATATATTAATATGCTATAGATAGGTAAATTACCTACTGAATGCTTTGGCATTGATATTGCAATAATATTAAAAATAACATCGATGTTAATTATTTTACTCTAAGGAGGCATTATTGATGAGTATGAAAGACCCTAAATTAAATGAAAAGATTAGCTTTAAAGATTTTAGCAAATTTCTAATTCCTTCAGCTATAGGTGTATTTCTTTTCTTATTTCCTATATTCAAAGATGGTGCAGTTAATATACCATTGGGGTATATGATTGACTTTGTGAAAACGTTTCTAAAACCTGTAGGGATGCAGATCATTTATGGTGTTGTTTTTGTTTCTGCTATTATTACAATTCTCCATAGGATTTTTAAGTTTAAATTTATAGAAGAAAACAAATTTTGGGAAAACATATTTAAAGTTGGTATAATTGGATTTTTTATTAGAACAATTGCATTATTTTTTACTTTTTCATTAGTTTTTAGACCAGAAGGTAGAGTTTTTAACATGATTATAAATGCAAATACCGGTGAATTAGCAATGAGCTTAATGTTTACTATTTTTGTTACATTTTTTATAACTTGCTATACAATACCATTGATTTCGGATTATGGGATTATGGATTTTACAGGAACTATATTTAGAGGATTTACCTATCCCTTATTTACTATACCCGGTAGATCAACTGTGGATTTAGTTACATCATGGATTGGAGGTAATAGTACGGGCATTTTAATAACAATCAGACAATATGTGGGTGGTTATTATAATGCTAGAGAAGCAGCTATTATTTCAACAATGTTTTCAGTTGTTTCCCTGCCCTTTTGTTTAGTAATTGCCAACACACTAGGTGTAGGAGATTTATTTATACAATTTTATGGGATATTAGCTATTGTTGGTATAATTTCAACTATTATTATAGTTAGAATTCCCCCTTTATCCGTTTTTGACAATTCAACCTATAAAAATCAGGAATATCAAACAAATGAAATTGCTCCAGAAGGTATTAATAAATATAAGTGGGCATTAAAAAGATCTATAAATAAAGCTAAAGAAGGCGGCAATCTTATTGATATTATTACCAATGGAACAAAAATGTATGTTGATTTATTTTTAACTTTAGCACCGACTATTTTAACAATTGCTATTACAGCACTTGTAATTTCAGAATATACACCAATTTTCACGTGGATTTCTAAGCCAATGGGCTATTATTTAAATATGCTCGGTGTTCCAGAAGCCTTTGAAGCTGCCCCTGCAACAATTATTGGATTTGCGGATATGTTTTTACCAGCTATTGTTGCCAGCTCAATTGCATCAGTAAAAACAAAATTTATAATAGGTATTTTATCCTTAGTTCAAATCATTTATTTATCAGAAATGGGTGCAGTATTAATAGGTTCTCAAATACCAATAAATGTTAAGCATTTAGCTATTCTTTTCATAGAAAAGACACTAATTGCATTACCATTAATTGTACTATTTACAAATCTGTTAGGAATTCAATAGATTATATTTTAAAACAATATGAAGTAGTTATTTTTATAAAAGTAATTATGCAATTATTTCAAGTGATAAAAAAGGGGATGATTTAGATATGAGGAGGATATCTGTGTTAGGTGCAGGTAATGGAGGCGTTACAGCAGCCTATCATTTCTCAAAACTTGGACATGAAGTTTGTATTTATGATCAAAAAGAATTTGATACTCAAATTAAAGCTATTAATAAAAATAATGGTATTCGTGCACTAGCAGAGGCTTCGGAAGTGAAGATGATGATTCCAGGATTTCAGGCAGTAAAAAAAGCAACTACCTGTATAGAGGAAGCTGTTGAATTTGCTGAGATATTAGTGATTATTGTACCTTCTTTTGCCCAGAAAGTGATATTTAAAAAAATGTTGCCATATTTAACAAATCAGCATACTCTTGTATTTATGCCAGGTAACTATGCCAGTTTAGTTATGGATACAGTTAAAAAGGAAATGGGATATGAATCTTTAAATTTGACTTACGTGGATATTATTTCAATCCCCTGGGCATGTAGAATTTTTGAGCCAGCACATATTGGTATTATGGGATTAAAAGAATTTATATATGGTGGAGTATTTCCAAGAGAAAATAGGAAAAAAGCTTTAGCAAATCTTAATTCCTTTTTTCCAATTGAAGTTAGACCCTTAGAAAATGTAATAGAAGCAGGTCTTGAAAACATTAATTTTGGTGGGCACCCTTTAATTACTACTATTAATATAGGATTATTAGAAAATTTTGAAGGCAAATTCAATTATTATTCTGATTGTGTTTCTCCAGCAACAGCAAGGGCTTCTGCTAAAATGGAAGAGGAGCGTATTCAAATTGGAAAAGAATTAGGATTAAAGTTAAGATCAGAATTAGAAATGATGAACGCATTATATAACACAAATGCAAAGTCAGTGTATGAATTTAATAAGACATCAGTGGCCCATGGAAAAATCCATTCTGCTCCAAATTCTTCTAAAAGCAGATATATTACTGAAGACGTTCCATATATATTAGTTCCATGTTATGAATTTGCCAAATTACTCTCATTGGAAGTTCCAATTATTGAATCTGCAATCAGAATTTCTTCTGCATATAATGATGAAAATTATTTTGAAACTGGAAGAACATTAAAAAAAATGGGGTTAAAAGGAATGAGCAAAGAAGAGATTCTGGAATATGTCAATCAATAATATGTTATAATTATTATATAGATGAAAAAATTAAAAGATTTAAAGATTAATAAATTTCAAAGAAAAATGGAAAGGGACTCATTATTTTCTTTGAAATTTATTTTAATTTCTAATATTATTTATCTGAGAAACTTGCATAATTAATATTATTAATTATAAAATTCTTCACATGTATTATGCAAATTACTCATCTATATATGAAGCTACAAAGTGGGAGGAATAGGAATGGTATCCTTAAAAGATATTGCTGGCTATATAGAGCAAACAGCAAATATAATTGGTGGAGTACTTGAGCTTGATGTGCTAATAGTCGATGATAAACTTAGAATTTTAGGAGATAGTGATTTAGAAGAAGTTTCTCAAGAAGAATGTATAAGCAAAAACTCTATTTTAACCAAGGTTATGGATACAGGTAAGCTGATTGTCCTTAATTCAAAACTGGATCACAAAGGTTGTCTGACATGCAAAAACATTAATAATTGTCCTGTAACTATGATTATAGGGATACCATTACTATTTGAAGAGCATATTATTGGAAGTGTTGGTGTTATTGGGAATAATAATCAAGACAAAGAAAAAATCCTTAAAAATAAGAAAAATTATTTAAAGTTTATCAATCGCATGATTGAATTGATTATCAACAAATTAGTAGAGGAAAAGGAATTAAAGGAGATTTCTCTTTTTTCAAAACGTATTGAAGTAGTTTTGGATTCAATTGATCAGTTTTTAGTTTTAATATCGAATGATGGAAAAATTCTTAATAGTAATTCAAATTTTAAAAAGATATTTAAAAGTAAATTACCCAATAATATTAATGATATTCTAGAACAAGAACTGGTAAAAAAAATACTTGTTGAAAAGAGAGAAATTAAATATAAAGAAATTAGAATTAATAAAAAATATGATTTTCTATTAAGTAGTAAACCGGTTATATTGCATAATAAGAGTCAAGGAGCTGTTTTGAATTTTAGATCCATTGAAGATATAACAAAGGAAATGAATGATTTATATACCCCTAGTATGGATGTAGAATTTGATGATTTAATTGGCCGAAGCTATGAAATAAAGGAACTTAAAGAAAAAATAAAACAAATATCAGGCAGTAATTCTACAGTGCTGATTAATGGAGAAACAGGTACTGGAAAAGAGGTTGTTGCAAGACTTATTCACAATACAAGTAAGCGTAAGGATAAGCCTTTTGTTGCTATTAATTGTTCAGCAATTCCAGAAGAACTTATGGAATCAGAGCTTTTCGGTTATGAAGAAGGAGCTTTTTCGGGAGCTAGAAAGGGCGGTAAGATTGGAAAGTTTCAATTGGCAGATGGAGGAACTATTTTTCTCGATGAAATTGGTGAAATGGCATTGCATTTACAATCAAAATTATTACGAGTATTACAGGAAAAATGTATAACAAAAATAGGTGGATTGGAATCAAATAGTATTGATGTAAGAATCATTTCTGCAACAAACAAAAAACTGGAAGATTTAGTTTTGGAAGGGAAATTTAGAGAAGATTTATACTATCGACTGAAAGTCATTCCACTTACAATTCCACCTTTAAGAGAAAGGCTAGGAGATGTAGAACTGCTTCTTAATCATTTTCTTAAGATATATTCCATGAGAATGGACAAAAAGATAAATAGCTTTTCAAGTGATGCATTGAAAGTGTTAATCAAATATCCTTGGTATGGAAATGTAAGAGAACTCAAAAATGTTGTTGAATTCTCAGTTAATATGACAAATAATAATATAATTACAGTAAATAATTTACCAAAAGATATATTACATTTGAATCGATTAAAGAAAGGTAATTTAAATATTGATTATCATACAAAGCAATTAATTGCTGAGGCATTAAAAAATTATGGTGATACAACTATAGGAAAAGAAAAAGCAGCAATGGCATTAGGAATTTCTATGGCAACATTATATCGTAAAATGAAAGAATATAATATATAAGGGGATGGTTCTACTGTATCCCTTCCCAAAAGACATGTCAGAATCTCCCCATTGTATACTTTTATTTTTATCTACAAAGTTAGTGGCACTTGACCGTTTATTGCTAAAAGAAGTCTTCTTTCAACTTCGTACCAATTGATTAAATTCCACCAACCATTAATATATTCCTGTCTTTTATTCTGATAATCGAGATAATATGCATTAGTTTTGCGTACCTCTACTAAGTTGATTTCTGCTTTGTTGAGTCCATCAACATAGGACTTATGATGCTTATTATGGTGGATTCTTAGGGTTTTATCACCGATTACTGGTTCTAATGCATTGTAGGGATATGGTAATGGGGGAAGTTTATGTCGTCCTGGGGGTATCATATTATATTCCATAATTTTAGTCCTCCTTATTTTAAATATGACTTATATATAATGAAATAATTTCAAAGGTTGATTTATATCTTAAAAAATCTTAAAAAAATTTATATTTTAAAACATATAAATTAGATTTTTAGATTATATCCCTATATTAATATCATATTAATATAGGGATAGATTAATGAATGAAAATTTATATTTGGAATAATACTATATATTGTGTAGTAAAGTTAAATCAGGGTTATTCAATTGTAAAAATAAGAGAAAAGAAATTTTAAAAGAATCAGATGAAAGGAGTGCTAATATGGGTGTTGTAACAAATAAGACCAATAAATTTCAAGCATGTATAGATGCATGTAAAAAATGTATGCAAGCTTGTTATGAGTGCTTTAGTGAATGCTTAAATGAGCCGGATCTTAATGCTAGAAAAAACTGCTTGAGTATATTGGTTGAATGTGCTATGATGTGTCAGATGTCTGTGGCGATGATGTCAATGGATGGACAATTTTCTAAACAGCATTGTAAATTATGTGCAAGTATCTGTGAAAAATGTGCACAAGAGTGTGATATGTTTAAAGATGATCATTGTCAGAAATGTGCAGAAATCTGTCGTGTGTGTAGTGAAGAATGCAGGAAGATGGCTAGTATGTGATTAATAGAAGTGAAATAAATTTATAAAGCTATATAAAAGCTGAAGAAAAATTCCTACAATATTATTGTAGGAATTTTTCTTCATGATATATTATGTAATTTCCTTAATTACAATTTTCAAGGATGTTTAATTAAATAGAATAAAGGGTATATCTTAATTAATTCTAAGGTAGCCTTTAAGGAGTGATAATATGTTAAAAATAGGTGATAAAGCACCTGATTTCACATTAAAAAATGAAGAAAATCAAGATATAGCATTAAGTGATTTTAAAGGTAAAAAAGTAGTTTTATATTTCTATCCAAAGGACAATACCCCCGGCTGTACAAAGGAGGCATGTAGCTTTAGAGATGTATATGATGATATATTGGAAGCTGGAGCTGTAGTAATTGGAATCAGTAAAGATAGTGTCAAGGCTCATAAAAAATTTAAGGATAAATATGAGCTTCCATTTTATTTGTTAAGTGATCCAGAACATGAGGTTATTGAATCCTATGGAGTATGGCAAGAAAAGAAGATGTTTGGAAAAGTATATATGGGCATAGTGCGTTCTACATTTATTATTGATAAAGATGGAATAATAGAAAAAGTATATCCAAAGGTTAAGCCAAATGAGCATGGTGAAGAAATACTAAAAGCATTAAATATATAAAAATAGAAGATCAAAAAAATTTACTGATTTATATATATATAAGACAAGGGGAGGTAACTGACCCCTTGTTTTCAATTCTTATACATTATGACCTAATCTTTCTTCAATCCAGCGCCACATAAAGGAATAATTACTTTGCCAGATAAATTATGATTTTTTTCATTAAAATAATCTAAAAATCCTGCAAAGGTTGCTGCCGTAGTGGGTTCTACATAAAAGCCCTTTTTAGCTAAGTATTCTCGTGTTTGATTAATTTTGCTTTCAGGAGCTGTAATAATCTTACCTTTTGTAATTCTGACAGCTTCTAATATTTGCTTTCCTCTCATTGGTTTAGCAATGGCAATTCCTTCAGCTAAAGTACCGGTGTTAGTAGTCTCACTAACAAAATCCTTGCCTTCTTTAAAAGCGTTATATATAGGAGAGCATCTTTCAGCTTGAACTGCTATGATTTTTGGTATTTTTTCTATTAGTTTCAAATTAAATAATTCTTTAAATCCGTAGTAACAGCCTAATAATAAAGTACCATTTCCCACAGGTATTACTACTGACTCGGGTATTTTTCCATTTAACTGTTCATAGATTTCATATGCATAGGTTTTTGTACCTTGATAGAAAAAAGGATTATAAACATGGCTGGCATAAAAACCTTCTCCATTTTCTACTGCATTTAAGGCTTCTATTGCAGTATCTTCTCTAGTGCCTTTAACTATATGGACCTTTGCACCATGGGAAGAAATTTGCCTAATCTTCTTAGAGGAAGTCCCCTCTGGAACGTAAATATCACAGTCTATTCCTGCTCTACTTGCATAAGCTGCTATAGAATTTCCAGCATTTCCACTGCTATCTTGAATGACTTTTCTTATTCCCATTTCCTTAGCCTTAGAAATTAAAATGACGGCACCTCTGTCTTTAAAGGAAAGAGTAGGCATTAGGTAATCAACCTTTACAAGGATATTAGGATAGGCTTTATCAAGGGGCACTATAGGGGTTAGCCCTTCTCCCATAGTAATGTCTTTCCATGAATTAGAATTATTATCAAAGGGAAGAGCTTTTAGATATCTAAATAAACTCCATTCATTACTTAAAATATCCTTTTTTGAAAATGAAAAATCAAATTCATCAATATCTAATAGCCCTCCACAATCACATCTAAAAACCAGTGTTTTAGGATCATACTTTTTATTGCATTTACAGCATATATACTTTATTGACATGATAATAACCTCCTCTCTATATATTTTATATTATTATATAGAAAACACAAAAAAAGATAGTTCTAATTTTATTGTTATTTTTTAAACTAATATATTTATAAAATTTATAAATATACTAGTGATAGACTATTAATAATTTCAATTAGACAATGGTATTCTTTCCTAGTTATAATGTTAATGACAATATTTTAACTAGGAGTGATTGGAATTGAGATGCAAAAAATTTACAATTATATTTTTAGGACTTCTTATTCTTTCTATTATTTTAATAGGATGCAGCAATGATAAGGAAGCTGTCGATGGTGATAGTAAAAATGAAATTCCTACGTTAAAAGTAGGTTATATTTTTACAAATCATCAAACACCTTTAATGGTTGCAGCAAAAAAGGGAGAGGAATTTAAGGAAAATGGTGTTTATCTTAAAGAAATTGCAGAGCGTCAAAAATATGCTTTAATAGAAAATGATAAGACATTAGCAAATATTGAATTAGTAGTAACTAAAAGTGGATCAGAAACCATGACAATGATGGGTCAAGGGCATATTGATATGGGACTTGCTTCAAGTGCAGCTTGTATAACAGCAATTGATAAAGGAACAAAAATTAAAATTTTAAATCCAGTACATACAGAAGGAATTGGACTTGTTACAAGTAAAGAATCTTCTATTAATGATTGGGATGATTTTAAAAAGGCTGCACAGGAAAGCGATTCTCCTATTAAGGTAGGATATCACTCACCGACTAGTGCACCAGTTATTTTATTTGAGGCAGCTCTTAGTGATTCAAATTTAACTGGAACATATGATCCAGATAATATGGATGCAGACATTTTATTTGTTGATTTAAAGGGAACAAATAATCTCATACCAGCATTAACAAGTAATCAAGTAGATGCATGGGTAGGACCTTCACCTTATCCAGAGCTATCAGTAACTGAAGGTGTTGGAAAAATAGTTTTAGATATGAAACATCTGCCTCCAGAGGGCAAATGGCATGATTTTCCCTGTTGTGTGACATCAGCCACAGAAGCTGTAATAGAAAAGAATCCAGAGGTAGTTGAAGCATTTTCTAAACTACTAACTTCAGCAGCAGATTATTCGGAAAAACATAAGGATGAAGCTGCAAAAATTACATCTGATTTTACTGGTGTATCTGAAGAAGCAGCTAAAATGGCCACAATTAAATATACAACTGATCCTTCAAAAATATGGGTGGAAAATGTTGGATTGATTTTTGAAGCCTTGAAAAAAGCTAATAAATTAAGTGATGATTTTGTAGATAGGGATTATGAAAGTATAAAAGAAGAAATATATGATTTTAGCTTTGTTAACAAGGCTTTAGGGAAATAAAAGAAAGGATTGTAATTATTAGCAGGGTATAACTACCCTGCTATTGGTATTTGAGAATATAAGTATGGAGGTAAGTAAATTGAATAAAGTTATAAGATATATTTCTCCAATAATTCTTCCTATGTTTTTTTTAGTGTTTTGGCAGTTTTATTCAATTGAAATAAATAATCCTATAATTCTTCCAAGAGTTGATAGGGTATTTGAAATTTTAATTAAACCTAATATGAGTCTTTTAAGTTTAGGCTCATTAATTAGAAACACACTTATAAGCATTTTAAGGGTTGGAATAGGCTATACAGCTGCAATGTTTTTAGCAATACCTTTAGGAATGTTTATAGGCTATTCAAAAAGGATTGAAGAATTTCTTATGCCATTTCTAAATTTATTTAGACCAATTGCTCCCTTAGCATGGGTTCCTTTAGTACTGGCTTGGTTTGGTGTTACAAGTTTAGCTTCAATCTTAAAAATAGAACAAGGAAGTTTTTATACTCTTTTTAGCAATATAAAGGCTTCTATGTTATTTATAATATTTATAGGTGCGTTTTTCCCTATTTTAACTAATAGTATCTATGGTGTTAAAAGTGTGAGGGAAACCTTAATAGATTCTGCACTTACTATGGGAGCCAATAAAAAAGACATATTTATAAAGGTTCTTTTGCCAGCCTCTTTGCCATCGGTTATTACAGGCCTTAGGGTAGGGCTTGGAGTTGCTTGGATGTGTTTGGTTTCTGCTGAAATGCTTCCGGGAAGTTTAGCAGGTATAGGATATTTAATAACTCATGCCTATACGGTGGCAAGAACTGATATAGTTATAGCAGGTATGATTTCAATAAGCTTTGTAGGTGGACTATTTGATTATGTATTTCAAAAAATAGAAATAAAATTTTTTAAATGGCAGAGCATGGAAAAGTAGGTGAATATTATGGAAAATATTATAGAAATAAAAGGACTCAACAAAAGATTTATAACTGAGAAAAAACAAGAAGTTAACGCTTTAAGAAATATAAATTTGAATATAAAAGACCAAGAATTTATTTGCATATTGGGTCCAAGTGGCTCGGGGAAATCGACACTACTTAGATTAATGGCAGGACTTATAAAGCCGACAACAGGATCAATAAATGTAATGGGAAAAGCCATTACCAGGCCTATTTTAGAATCTGGTTTTGTGTTTCAAGAATATTCCTTAATGCCCTGGAGGAATATAATTGATAATGTGGCATTTGGATTGGAACTCAGAAAATATTCTAAAATAGAGAGGTATAAAATAGCTGAAGATATTTTAATAAAATTTGGCCTTAAAGATTTTACAAGAAGTTTTCCCTACGAGCTATCTGGAGGCATGAAGCAAAGAGCTGCAATAGCAAGAGCTATAGCAACATATCCTAAAATACTTTATATGGATGAACCCTTTGGAGCATTAGATGCTTATACAAGATTTCAAATGCAAAAAGATTTGATTGAATTTTGGTTAAAGGAAAAAAGGACTATAGTTTTTGTAACCCATAGTGTAGAAGAAGCTGTTTTTCTGGGAACGAGGGTTATTATTATGAGTCCTAGACCAGGGGAGATAATTGCTGATGATAATATAGACTTAGATTATCCTAGAAATCGTTGGAATGAAGAATTTGGGAGCTATTTTAAAGTTATAATGGATTTAATGAATGAAGTTAGTGAAGGTAAGGAAATAGGGAAAGGAAGGGTGATATAAATGAATGAAATTGATGGTATATTTCAGGAGCTTATGGAAAATAAAAGAAAAGGTGTAATGGAAATAAAAAGGGCTAAGGAGGAGGGGAAAAAAGTTGTAGGGACTTATTGTGTATTTACTCCTTATGAAGTAATATCGGCGGCTGGAGCTATACCAGCCTCCCTGTGTAGTAAAAATGATGAAACTATTTCTGATGCAGAAAAACATCTTCCAAGAAATCTTTGTCCCCTTATAAAATCCAGTTATGGATATGCAATGACCGACAAATGCCCATATTTCTATTTTTCTGATTTGATTGTGGCAGAAACCACATGTGATGGAAAGAAAAAAATGTATGAACTTTTAAAGAGAATGAAACCAATGCATGTTATGCAGCTTCCCCAATCTTCCTATAGAAATGAAGATTTAGATATGTGGAAAAGCGAAATAATATATCTAAAGAAAAGATTAGAAAAAGAATTTAATGTAAAAATAACTGAAGAAAAGATTCTTAGTGAAATCAAATTAAAAAATAAGGAAAGAAAAGCATTAAAGGAATTTTATAGTTTGGCTAAATTAGATCCGCCGCCAATCTATGGTGAAGAAATACAGCTTTTATTAAATACTATTAAAACTAGCTTTGATAAGCCAAAGGCAATTAAAAAAATTAGAAATATAACTGATAAGATAAGAAAATCCTATGAAAATGGTGAAAGAAGAGTAGAAAAGCATAGGCCAAGAATTCTAATAACAGGATGTCCTATGGGTGGAGCTGTTGAAAAAATTATTAAAATAATTGAGGAAAATGATGGAGTAGTAGTTTGCTTTGAAAATTGTAGCGGTGTTAAGGAAAAGGAGGAATTAGTAGATGAAAATAAGAATCCTATAGATGCAATTGCTGAGAAGTATTTAAATATACCATGTTCATGTATGAGTCCTAATGACAGTAGATTAAAGCTTTTATCAAGTCTTATAGATGAATATAAAGTTGATGGGGTAGTAGATGTAATACTCCAGGCATGTCATACATATAATGTTGAGACTTTTTTAGTTAAGGAGTTTATAAAGAAAGAGAAGAATATTCCTTATATGAATATAGAAACCGACTATTCACAAAATGATATAGGACAGCTTTCAACAAGAATAAGTGCTTTTTTGGAAATGATTTAAAAAAGTATAAATCAACAAAATTGAAACTTAGAATAGATTATAGACATAGATTTCCCATATAGGGAGTTTTAATATTTCCTTAAAACCACTCATATGAAATATTAAAACTCTCTAAATTGTATTTAAAACAAATTATTTGATTATAATAGCATGACAAGTTAATTTAATTCTATTCACATTAGAATAGTAAGTATATAAAATGTGCAGATATTCCGCCAATTAAACCACCAATGGTATGACTTGTTAAAGCTGTTGATATGAGCTCTCTATGCTTAAGTGCATCCATCATTGCCACATGTGTGCTCAAATAACCACTCCAGCACATTCCCATAGCTGTGAATACCGCGATATCATTCCCTGATATTAGTCCTAAATCCAAGAATTTAGGTACTAGACTAATTGCAGCTCCAACAGCTCCGAGAGATGTAATTGGGAAGGCTATAGCTTCTGGACTAGAGAATCCAAATAAAGGTTTAATAATTGGGGCTATAAAATCTCCAAGCTTAGGTAATAATGCCACACCTTCAAAGGCAACTCCTTGATATCCTATACTTGGCTCTTTAGGGCCAAAAGTTAAAGTCATAACTATAGTACATACAAATAACACTCCAGGAATAATTGCCACACCCATTTCTACTCCACTTTTACCGCCTTCAAGCATTGCAGTCATAAATCTTATAAAAAATGAGTCGTTAGAATTGTTTTTAGGCAAATCAATAATTTTTTTAGAACTTTGTTTTTTCCGTCTTGACAAAGGAGATTTATATCGAATTTTATAGGACATTATCCTAACACTAAAAATACTGCCAATTATTGCACCTAAGTTTCCTATCAATGCTTCTTTAATAAAGCCAAATCCCATCATAAAAGTAGTAAGTATTAGTCCCATACCAAAGGATGTACCAAGGTTACAAAGACAGGGTACTTCGTCTTCATTAAAATATTGGAGATATGCTTCATCATTGGCAAGGGTAATGATTGCTGGATTATCTGATAAGTAAGTTGTAATAATTCCTAAAAAAGATGCTCCTGGAAGATTATATAGAGGTTTCATTAGTGGTGAAAAAATCCTGTTAAATAATTTAACAACACCAAATTCTGAAGCAAGACTTCCTATGGCTCCCATGACTACAGAGATTGCCAATATATAAAAAGCTGTTTCCATTAAAAGCGCATATGCTGTTTGCATAAGTGATGAAAAAACATTAGATATACCCATATTAATACCTAAGTAACCTATGAAGAGACCTACCATGGATAGAAATATTATTGTATATAGTATTTCTCTTAGTTTGTTAGATTTTAATACATTAGTTTTTCTAGGTGTAGAATCATGTTCTATTGTCCTATTTGGAGTAAAGTTTTTAGCAGAAGTCTCTATATTTGAACTATGGAAAGCTATTCCATTTTTTTTCATAAAAGCACCTCCAAACATATAATAATAAATATAAATAATTATATAATAAGGAGGCTAATTTCTCTATACAGTAATTAAGGAAGTCATTAGCTGAATCGCAGAATAAATATTCTGAATATTAATGGTTTAGATTTCTATAATCAGTAGGGCTCATGGTTTCTAGTAGTTTGAAAACTCTGCAAAAAGAAGAGCTATGATCATATCCTACTTGATTTGATATTTCCGTGATACTGTAATTTGTAGTTATTAAAAGTTCTTTTGCTTTTTCAATCCTCAGCTTTTGAATATAATCCCTTGGACGCATTCCAGTTTGCTTTTTAAACCATTCTGAGTAATAGTTGACGTTGTAATGTTCGATATTTGCTAGTTGAGTTATGTTGATATCTTGATTATAATATTTATTTATATATTCAATTGACTTTGATTTTTTTCTTTCAATAATTTTATCGTACAAATAAAAGAATAGATATTTTACTGACTCTGAATCTGGATTTTCCTCAATTTCTTGGCTTATAATTTTAATTAGCAAAGATATTCTTTCATCAATTAAAATTTTACTACTAGATTTTAATTTATCCATATCAGCTTTTTTTATCATATTGTTGGGTATGTTAATAACTAATGATTTTTTTCCGGATTTACTTCTATACCTATGATAACAATTAGGTGCTATAAATCCTAGAGACTTATTGTCAATTCTAAAATCCTCATCATTTGTTTGTATATAAACGTATGATTCCAGAGGGATGACTATTTGAGCATAGGGATGATTATGACTATTTATTTTTTTTGAAATTTCTACAATATTAATATTTATTTTATTCATTAGATCACCTATTATAGATAAACAAGACCAAGATTTAAAATAAATTTTAAAGGAAATAATGAAGGTTTCTACATTTTTATTTCAAATTTATCAAATCTTAAAGATGTTTATTATTGATTTAGTATTTATATTACTATTATATACAATTGATTAAATTCATACAATTTATCTGAAATCATTCTCTTTCCTTAAAAAGGCTATAGATTATTACAAAAGAACTCTAGTTTGAATTTTTAGAATTTTATTAATTTCTATATTATGATATTTAAGGTATAATATACTAAAAGCCATTATACAATTGCTTTTTAGCATGATTTCAAAACGGGGGGATATAGTATGAATTTTATCAAGGACAGAGAAGTTATATCGGAAAAGCTTAGTATTGGAAAGGAATTATTATATTTAACCAAACCACAATGTGAAAATATTGGAATTACTAGGCAGAGGATTCTGAAATTAATAGAGGAGGTACTTATAGCCCATGGTAAAAAGGAATATGAGATGCCTGCTAAAATAGGTGTTCATCCTTTAGAAGAGGTTTTTTACCATGCAATGCCTGCTTATCTTCCATCAAAAAAAGCAGTAGGAGTAAAATGGATAGAATGTTATCCGAATAACCCTAAAAAATTTAATCTTCCTCAAACAACAGGTCTTTTAGTACTTAATGATATTCTTTCAGGATGTCCTATTGCTATTATGGATAGTACCTGGCTCACTGCCATGAGAACTCCTGCAGTGACAGTTTTAGCTGCTGCTGCCCTTCATTCAGATGCAGAAACCTTCGGCATGTTTGGCTGTGGAGTTCAGGGAATAGAGCATGTTAGATTTATAGTTAAAACTTTGCAGAAGCTAAAGAAAATATATATTTATGATATTGTAGAGGATGCGATGGATAATTTGATAAAAATAGTTCAACCGGAGATAGATGTTGAAATTATAAAGGGAAAATCCCCTAGAGAATTAGCAGAAAAGTGTGAAGTTATGAGTTCAGCAACAATAATTATAAAAGATACATTATCGGTAGTTAAAGATGAGTGGATATCCAAAGGACAAACTATTTTACCTTGCGATTTGAATACATTTTGGGATCCTGATATATCAAAAAGAGCAGATAAATACATAGTTGATAGTATTGAAGAACATGAATTGTTTAATAATATGGGATACTTTCCCGATGGACTACCTAATATAGATTGTGAAACTGGAGAAGTAATAGCAGGTCTACAGCAGGGAAGAACAGCAAAGGATCAGTTAATTGTTTGCAGCAATATAGGTATGTCTGTATGTGATGTTGTAGTAGGGAGAGAAATTTTTGACATAGCCTTGGAAAATGATATTGGTACAATTTTACCCCTTTAAAATTTATTATCTTTATACATAAAGAAATTTTAAAAAACCTTAGAGGTTATATCATGTCATGATATAATCTCTAAGGTTTTAATTATTGGCAATTTCAATTAAGTACATATCCTGGGAAGAACACCAGATGAGATTTATCTCATTAACAAAAATAAGATATTTATGGTTGATGAAGTGGAAAATCCTATAAATAAATATCCCTTTCACCTTTAGCAATTTTATCATAGGAATCCATCAGCTGTTTATATAGGCCATGTTCCTTAAAATATGGAATATTACCTATTTCCTCAATTTCTTTTTGTATAACCCTTTCACCGGCCACTTTAGTTTCTAAAGAAGCATAATCATCTAAGTATTCCTTAAAGGTTAGTACAGCGTTAAGTTTACAGAATTTGCCTTCTATACATCCTTTAAGAAGTCCCATTATCTTATCTCCAGTTCTTCCACAACGATATCCTGCAGTACAGAAGGAAGTAATAGTATCATTTTGTGCAAGAAGTTTAATTACTTCATCTAAGCTTCTTGTATCTCCAAGCATAAACTGTTGTTTTTCCTTATTTTGCATACCATTACTTTGACTATATCCTCCAATTTCTATTATAGAGGAAGCATCCATTTGGGTACATCCTACATTAATAACGTCATCTCTAACCTTAGGTGATTCTCTTGCAGTAATAATTAAACCAGTATAAGGTACTGCAAGTCTTAATACAGTAACAAGCTTTTTAAAATCAGCATCGTTTACTATATATTTTGAATCTGAAAAAGTTGTTGTTCCAGATGCAGGCATAATTCTTGGAAATGAAATTGTATGAGGTCCTATTCCAAATTGCTTCTCAAGGTCTAAGGCATGATAGATTAATCCCATAACTTCAAATTTCCAGTCGTAGAGACCAAAAAGGGCACCAATGGCTAAGTCATCAATACCAGCATCCATTGCTCTATGGAGTGAGTAAAGTCTCCATCTGTAATCTGATTTTGGACCGAAAGGATGTAGATATTCATATAAATTTCTATTATAAGTTTCCTGAAATACTTGATATGTACCAATTCCAACGTTTTTTAGTTTAACTAAATCTTCAGTTGACATTGGAGCGGCATTTACGTTAACCCTTCTAATATTTCCATATCCATTACCATTAGGGGATTTTTTCCTGACATCATAAACTGCTTTTATAGAGTCACACATATAATCAACATCGGAAAGGGGATGTTCTCCATAAACAACAATTACTCTTTTATGTCCCTGATCAACTATAACTTCAGTTTCCTTTTTTACTTCTTTCATAGTTAATCTTCTTCTTTTTTCTTCTTTATTATTAGTTCTAAATCCACAATACCTACAGCCATTTACACAAAGATTACTACAATATAAAGGAGCAAAGAAAACAATTCTATTATCATATACTTTACGTTTTATTTCTGCTCCTGCTTCGTACATTTCTTCCCATAGCTCTTCGTCTTCCACATTGAGGAGTGAAGCAACTTCATCGGGAGTAAGGGTTTGAATAGATTTGGATTTTTCAATAATATTTCTTATGTGGTTTTTATCATTTGTTTTGCAGGATTTAAGTTTTTCAGATATTTTTTCTTCATCAATAAAATCTTTACCGTTAATAAGAAATTTATCGATTTGATTTTGCTTAATTACCTGATTTGACCATTTGCTTACTGACATTGTTGCCATTTAAATCATCCTTTCAAAATTTTTTATTTTTCAATGTTTTTCTTAGAAAATGACGTTTTAATATTTACACCTTTTATATTGCCAAGTTTACCTGTTAAACTGTTTATTTCATCTAATGATCCCGATACAATTATTGAAATTACTGATACACCTTCTGTATCAAAAGGAATACCCATTCGTCCCTTTACTATTTTTTTATAACTTGAAACTATATCGTTAAATTGAGATTGACACTCTTTAGGATTATCTAATACAGCACCTATAACAGCTATTTTAGTAATTTTAATCATCTCCCTTTTTTATAATATAAGCAATAAAAAAGCTTTCCCAAAAGGAAAGCTCGGCTGTAGTATTTCATGACATATATAATAAAAATTATCAAATGACTTTTTTATTATATAAATTATATTATAATGAAACGAATCTATAAATAAAGTATTAAGAATGCTTCACTATATGTGTCACAATATATGCCGTAGTTCCTTTTCGAATCAGATTACTCTTTTTCGGAAGGGCTACTTTTTGTACAACAAATTTTATAAGACTAATCTCATAAAATCTGAAGTCAAATATTAGTATTAATATAAATTTAAATTTCCTATTTGTGTTAATTATATAACATATAATATTTCAAATCAATAAAAATATTTTTATTGATTTGAAATATATATATAAAATCTTGCCACATAACCTAGAAATGATTTGGTATTATGGCTAAATTTATAATGATATATAATGAAGGTGAAAAAAATTTCTAGTCGAGGAGCTAATAATATGATTTTATTAACTAGAAGACAGTCGAATATAATATTGCATCTAATGAATCAAGAGAATTATTGTACCATAAAAAAGCTTTCTGAAATATTTAAAGTTAGTAATCGTACTATTAGATATGACTTAGATTATATTGAAGAATGGATGAAAGACTTAAATATAAATTTTATAAGAAAGCCGAAAAAAGGTATAAAAATTAGTAATATCAATGCCAATAAAGAAAAAATCCGTGAAGCCCTGTCAAGTTTTGAAGATAGAATTTTGTCTATTCAAGAGAGAAGATTATTTATCATGTTGAAACTATTTTTGACTAAAAATTATATTACATTGCAAGAATTGGCTGATAGACTATATGTTAGTAAAAATACTATAGCCAATGATATTGACTATATAGACAATTTGTTTGAAGTTAATGGGATTATATTACATAAAAGGCCTCGCTATGGAATGTGTTTAGATGGAGAAGAAGAAAAGCTGAGAAACTATTTTGTTAATTTAGTTAAAAGTGATTTTCAAAAAGATTTTCTAGGTAATTATGGATTTTACAAATTATTCGATGAATCAAAATTTAAAGATACTATAAATACCATTAAAGAGCATGAAATAAAAATAGGAACCCAATATATAGAAGAAAGCAAAAAAGAGCTTCTTATTTATCTACTGATTGCAGTAAACAGAATAGCAATGGGAAAAAAGATCTATTATTCAAAAGAAATGATCGATGAATACAGGAGTAAAGTTGAATTTAATATAGTAAAGGATTTAGTAGTTAAATTAGAAGAAAAGTATGAAATTACTTTTACTGAAGGGGAAATAATTTATCTTATGAAGATTTTCTTAGGAGCAAAGAGAAGAAGTAATATTAAGTATAAAGATTCATATGAAAAGGTTGATTTTGAAGTTATGAGTATTATTGAAGGAGTGGTACTTGATATTCAAAAGACCTTGGGAGTCGATTTAAGTAATGATATTGAGTTTATAAATGCCCTTAGGCTTCATTTGCAAATAGCTGTATATAGACTGAAAAACAATTTGGAAATTACTAACCCTTTAACAGAAAATATAAAATATAGAAACCCTTTTGTATTTGAAGCTTCGAAGAAGATTTTAAGTGAGTATGAAAAGTTGATTGGTAAATCCTTTCCAGATGATGAAATTGCATACGTTGCAATGCATATTGGTGCTGCCTTTGAAAGACATAAGCAAAATGGTTTTATGCCAAAGGCATTACTTGTATGTGGCATGGGTTTAGCCACATCTAATTTACTTAAAACCAGATTAAACATTATGATGCCAGAAATAAAATTAGTTGGACCAGTGGGAGTAAATGAGTCTAAAAAAATAATTGAAAATGAAAATATAGATTTTGTTATTTCTACCCGAGAAACAGATATTGAAAATACAAAGGTTATCATAGTTAACCCTTTATTAGAAAATGAGGATTTAAACAAGATCAAGACTTTAATATTTAAAAATATAAAAAGAAAACAGCTTATGTATTTATCAAAGCAAAATATATATGAAACCCAAGAGAAGAAAGTATTTTTAAAGGATATGTTAAAAAAGGATTTCGTGACTCTAAAATACGACTGTAAAAATTGGAGAGAAGCAATATTTGCGGCAGCTGATCCTTTATTAAAAAAAGGCTATATTATTGAGGACTATATAAGGGCTATGATAGAAGCCGTTGAAAAAATGGGTCCTTATATGGTTATTATACCAGGGATAGCCTTAAACCATGCCTTGGCAGAGAAAGGAGTGCTAAAGGATTGTCTTAGTCTCCTTACTTTAAAGGAAACCATAGACTTTGGAGATAAAGATTCAGAATCTGTAAAAATGATAATAGTTTTCGGAACTAACAAATCAAATAAATATTTTAAGATTCTTACTGATTTAATAAAAGTATTGGAAAAGAAAGAAAATATTAAAAAAATTTATGAAGCAGGAAATTATGAAGAAATAATGGATTTATCAAATTAGATCATTGACAAAGGAGTGTAAATATGACAAAAGAACTGATTAAGAAGGATAATATTGAACTAAATGTGTATTGCGAAGACTGGAAGGAAGCAATAAGAAATGCAGGAAATTTGTTAATTAAAACTGGCTATGTAAATGAGAATTATGTTGATAATATGATTGAAAATGTAAAGAAGTTGGGACCATATATTGTTATAGTTCCGCATATAGCAATTGCTCATTCCAGACCAAGTGAAAATGTGTTAAAAGAAGGGATTAGTATGATTACCCTATTGAATCCTGTAAAATTTGGAAATGAAGCCAACGACCCTGTTGATATTGTCTTTAGCTTTGGTGCTAAATCTAAAGATATTCATTTGGAGGAGTTAAAGGGATTAGCAAAAATAATTGAAAATGAAAGCATAATAGAGGAAATAAGACAAGCAAAGGATAGAGAATATGTTTATAAGCTTATTAATAAATTATAAGGAAAGGGGTGATTAAAATGGCAAAGGCTAAAGTTTTAGTAGTTTGTGGATTTGGTGTAGGCTCATCTATGATACTGAAGATGAAAATAGATGAAATTTTGAAATCAAATGGATTAATTGCAGATGTTTTTACAACTGATGTTGGTTCAGCTGCTTCTACAAAATGTGACATAATATTTACATCGAAGGAATTAGAAAAATCTATTAAAGACAAAGTCAATGTACCAGTTATAGCAATTAAAAACTTCATAAACAAAAAAGAAATAGAAGAAAAAGGTCTTGAAATTTTAAAGAAAGTAATAAAATAATTATGGAGGAGGATGGGAATGAAAATTATATCGTTCTTTATTAATGAAATATTTAGAGAAGCGTCTTTATTTTTAGGAATCATTGCATTAGTAGGTCTTTTGCTTCAAAAAAAATCAGCTTCAGATGTAATAAAGGGCACTATAAAAACTGTAATAGGTGTTGTAATATTGACTCAGGGAGTAAATATTTTAGTACAATCAATGACGCCATTAAGTAACGGTTTTAATAGTTTGTATAGGATTAGTGGCGAGGCAGCATTAAATCCCATGGGTTCTGATAAAATCATTTCAGAATTTGGATCACAAATTGGAATAGCAATGCTGCTTGCTTTTTTAATAAATGTAGTTGTTGCCAAGTTTACAAGAATTAAAAATATATTTTTAACAGGGCATCATCTCTTTTGGTTTGCTTTTATATTTGTGGCTGTAGGTTTAGAAAGTGGATTGCATGGTACTGGCTTAATAATCTTCAGTACAATTTTTCTTTCAATTTATATAATATTTGCTCCTGCAATAATCAGGCCCTATGTGAAGAATGTAATAGGTGATGATTCTTTTACTTTAGGCCATCCTACAGTTATATTATCTTTAATTTCCGGATTAGTTGGAAAGGTTTTTGGGAATAAGGATCATTCTACTGAAGACTTACAAATATCTGAAAAATTTGATTTTCTTAGGGAAATTACAATTACATCGTCTATAGTAATGTTTATAGTATATGTAGTTGTCGGGTTATTACTTGGAGGTAAAACAGCAGAAGTATTTGGAACTGATAAGACATTATTTGTATATGCTTTAATGCAGGGTGTATTATTTGGAGCAGGACTAACAGTTCTTTTATCAGGAGTAAGAATGATGTTAGCAGAAATTATACCGGCTTTTAAAGGTGTTTCAGATAAACTAATACCAAATGCTATTCCTGCATTAGATTGTCCTATTATATTTTCCTATGCTCCCAATGCAGTATTAATTGGTTTCATAGTTTCAATGATTACATCTGTTATTACAATAATAATAATTGGAAGATCAGGGATTTTCCCATATGCTATTTTACCTTTAACTATTACATGTTTTTTTGAAATTGGTACTGCTGCAGTTATAGGAAATGGTACAGGAGGAACAAGAGGAGCTATTATTGGCTCCGGGGTTGCAGGAATAATAATGATATTATTAGTTGGATTTTCTATCCCCTTTTTACAAAGTACAGTATCTGATTGGATTGTGATATTTGGTGGAAATGATTTTTCACTATGGGCTATTATATCAGGAACAATAGGAAAATTATTTGGAATGTAAGGATAATAGATAAATTTTTCTAAATAAGTGTAATAAATTCAAAGCTGCTTGCGAATATGGAAGCAGTTTTGAATTTACAAAATATAGAATTATTATTAAAGTTATATATTATGCAACCCATCCAAATTAGGATTATGCAATTTGCTCAATCATGATTTATACACAAATGTTAGATAAAATAATTTAAATAGAAAAAGAAAGGATGATTATTATAAAATCCAATGAATATATGAATACAATAGATAGTATTTTAAAAAGGATTAAAGAAACCCAGAAAAGCAATATTAAAGAAGCTTCAAATTTAATGGCTAAGGCAGTAAAAGATAATAATATGCTTCATTTTTTTGGATGTGGTCATTCATTAATGCTTTGTGAAGAGGTTTTTTATAGGGCTGGAGGATTAGCATGTGTAAATCCAATATTCGATACGGCATTGATGGTTCAACATGGTGCAATTAAAAGCTCTATGGTTGAAAAACAAGAAGGGTATGTAAAGTGGGTGTTAGATAGATATGAGTTAAAAAAGAGAGAAGTAATAACAATATTTTCAACATCAGGTAGAAATCCGGTTCCTATAGATGCAGCACTTAGTTGTAAGGAAAAAGGTTTGAAAGTAATAGGAGTAACATCAGTAGAGTATTCAGAAAAAAGTAAATCCAGGCATTCTTCTGGTAAACATCTATGTGATGTATGTGATGTAGTTATAGATAATTGTATTGGCTATGGAGATGCCTTATTAGATTATGGTAATTTTGAAGCTGTACCAGGCTCTACTATTGCAGGTTCATTTATTATTAATTCAGTTATTGCAGATGTTATAGAAAAAGTGAAGAAAAGTGGCATGATTCCACCAATATTGATTAGTGGAAATGTCGATGGAGGAAGTGAACATAATAGAAATATACTAGAAAAATATATGGGAAAAGTAAAGCATTTATAAAAAATGTTAACTATAGATATTCCAGCAAAACAATTAATTTATACATATTAAAATTTTTATTAGAATATGTATAAACTAAATAGTACAATAGCAAATTTTTCACTTAAAAAAGCAAAAGGCCAATGAGAAAATCTTTAACCTTTTGCTTTTTTGTTAATATTTTTATACGAAAGAAGGGCATCCAAAGCAAATTTATATTAATGCATAGTTTAAAATCAAATAAATAATATAAATACCAAATAATGTAAGACCTTCAGTTTTAGTAATTTCGTCCTTCCGATTTTTAGTAAAAAATCTAAAAGCGCAAAGTATTATAAGCATTGTTGGAAATTGAATTTTATAAAAGTTAGCAGGAACATCTAATCCACCCTTTGTTACAGAAGCAGCACTACCAACTACAAAGAGCACATTAAGAATATCTGCACCTACTACATTACCTATTGCCAGTTCCCCATGGCCTTTTCTTACGGCAGTAATTGCAGTTACTAGTTCAGGAAGACTAGTGCCGAAAGCCACTAAAGTAGCAGCTATAATACTTTGGGGAATTCCTACTCTAATTGCCGTTATTTCTACAGCTGGTATAAGAATTTTTGATGATCCAATAACAAGAAATATACCTAAAAATAGTTTTAATATCTGGATAATTATAGGACTTTTTTCTTTTGTAAAATTATCTTCAGAGGAATTAGATTTTTTTGCCCATTTCATCGAAACATAGATATAAATTATTAATAATATAATAAAAATCCAGCCCATCCATTGACTTATGTTTCCAGTTTTTCCATGGGATAAAAAAGGTAGACTTACAACTGCAAGCAAAATTCCTGATAAAAATTGTATTTTTCCTTGTCTATCAGTAACCATCTGATCTACTGGTAAATGACCAATGAGAGCTGCTAAGCCGATTATAAGGCCAGTATCAGCAATAATTGACCCTATTGCATTACCTAAAGCCAAATCAGGGTTTCCATTGATAGCAGCCAATACAGAAACTGTTGCTTCTGGAAGAGTTGTCCCTAAAGAGACAATAGTTGCTCCAATGATCATTTTAGGGATTCCCCAATGTAAAGAAAGACTGACAGCTTGATCGACTAGTATATCTGCCCCTTTACTTAGAACATAAAGCATAATAGCCACAATAATTACTAAAATTAATGTTGAAAATGATGTTAAATAACCGTGAATAAGTACGTCCATTATAATTCTTCCTTTCTTATAGATTTCCTCTAGTAAAACTTAATTCATGCATATCAAAATATCCGACGCTTCTAGGGAGTTTTGATGTGTACAAATCAACTGTTTTACTGGAATATCTATATAATAATATTTAAGATAAAATAATTTTACTTAAGGATGTAACCAGTCCAAAATAAAAAGACTCCACAACTAACTAAAGTTAATTGTAGAGTCTCACTAGACAGTATTGCCATCAAAGCCGGGAAAATTTTCCGAAATGACGACTTTGATCCCTCAAAAAGGTTAGTTACTCCCTCTAATGTATAAATTATAAATAAATAAAAGGGTTTTGTCAATCTTTTTTATGTAGATAAGGAAATTGTATATGAAAATATTATATTTAATTTGCTTAGATAATCAATTTAGATTAAACCTGTGTTTTCTCTTTATTTTTTTCATCTTTGTTATCTATATCTACTATTATATAGTCGGTAAATTTTCTCTGATGAGTTTCTTTAGGATTAAAGTTTTTCCATAAAAAAATTTTATCTAAAATATATCCTCCGCAAAAGGTTACTATAATTGTTCCAATACCAACAGTACCACCAAGTAAAAATCCTAATATTAATACAGTTATTTCAATGAAAGGCTTCATGTATGTAACACTAATTCCAGTGATTTTTACAAGCCCAACCAATAGTCCATCCCTAGGGCCTGCTCCTAATTCAAAGCTCATGTAAAAATATATTCCATAACTGAATACCGCAAGGCCCCAAAATAATATTATTATCTTTAAAAAATAATTCTCAGAAATTAGAGTTAGATTATATTTATCAATAATATCAATAAAGAAACCTATAAAATACATATTTAGTATCGTTCCAATTCCAGGATAAATTTTTAAAGCCAAAGAAAAAAGAATTATTATAAGTCCCATTAATTGAGAAATCTTTCCAAAGTCAATTCCTACTTTAAGAGATAGTCCTAAATTAAGTGTAGTCCATGAATTCATACCAATATTTAAATTTTTCATTTGTGCAATGCCATAAGCACAAACCATAAAAGCCAAAATTAGACCTGGAAATTTTTTTATATCTTCAACTAATAAATCTCTATTTATTTTCATTAATATACCTCTTTCATATATGTAAATTATTATTAATATTATCATAGGTATAAGTAAATTACAAATTTTACTACATTAAAACAGTGACTATATTAAAAAAATTGAATTATACTATCTATAAAGTATCATGATAAATATGCTGGATCTTTAGAACTGTAGATTTACAATTTAACTTGTTAATATTGTATAAACATGATAATATTGCATTGCAATCTAAAAAGGAAAGGAGGAAAATAGCAAATGATTGAATTGGGAAAACAACAGAAATTGGAGATTGTTAGATTTACACAAATAGGGGCTTATTTAAATTCAGAAAAAGATAAAAGCGATGAGGATATTTTATTACCTCAAAAACAGTTGCCAAAGGGAATTAAAGAAGGAGAAGAAATAGAAGTATTTGTTTATAGAGATTCTAAGGATAGGATGATAGCAACAACTAAAAGGCCCAAGATAAAAATTGGAGAATTGGCATCTTTAGAAGTAGTTGAAACAAGTGAAATTGGAGCCTTTTTAGATTGGGGACTAGAAAAGGATTTGTTTTTGCCCTTTAAAGAACAAACCTGTAAAGTAAAAAAAGGCAAAAAATATTTAGTTAGTATTTATATTGATAAAAGCGAAAGATTGTGTGCAACAATGAATATTAATAAACAATTGAGTAATGAGTCGCCATATAAAGAAAATGACAGAGTTAAAGGCAAAATTTATGGTATATCTCAAGATATAGGAGCTTTTGTTGCAGTTGATGATAGATATAGAGGCTTGATACCGAAGAAGGAATTGTATGGTGATTATAAACTGGGAGATGAGGTAGAGGTTAGAATAACCAATGTAAAAGAAGATGGTAAATTAGATTTGAGTTTAAGAAAAAAAGCATATAAACAGATGAATTATGATTCAGATTTAATTTTACATAAATTAATGAAGAATGATGGAAAATTAGCACTAAATGATAAAAGCTCACCTGAAAAGATAGAAAAAGAGCTGAATATGAGTAAGCGTGCATTCAAAAGAGCCGTAGGAAGATTATTAAAGGAAAGAAAAATTAAGTTTACTGAAAAAGGAATTGAAAGAATTTTATAAAAGGTATTAGGAAATGTATAAAGCATAGCTACATTTTAGGTAACTATGCTCTATACATTTTTCTATTTTACTTTCTATTTATCTGACCTATTCTCATATTTTTTCTTAAATAAAACCATACAATCATCTAAAGTTGTATGCCCCAAAACGATATCTTCAGCCATAACCTGACATGTTGGAGAACCACATGCACCACAGTCTAGACTAGGTAACTGTTCCTTTATTTCTATACATTTAGACATTTTTTGCATAGCTTCAACAAAATTATCGCCAAACACATTAATTTTTTTAGGTTTAATTTTTTCTTGTAAATAAACATCTTCGTCCGATAAATTATATTTTTTAAATTCATCTTTGAAATTATATTTTTTAGAATTATATTTTTCAGATAATCGTCTTATTCTATTTCTGGCAATGAAGGAGTTTTCTATTGCTAATACCCCACCTACACATCCATTTGTGCAGGAAAGAAGTTCAGCAAATCTGATTCCTGTCAAACGTTCATCTTCTATATCATCTAGGATATTAATCACATTTTCAATACCGTCAACACAAATATAATCACTAATTCCAAGGGAATTGGTTTCACCACCGGATCTAGCCCATCCAATGCCCTTTCCCGATAGATAAAAAGGTAAAGGTTTGCCGCAAGTCTTAAGGTTTCTAACAATAAAAGGATGAATCTCTTTAAAGGATATTACACGATCGACAGAAGATTTTTTTGAACCAATAGGGTTCTTTACGCTAGTAACCTTTGCTGGACATGGACTAATAAAAAATGTTCCTATGTCAGAGTCATCTATATTTAGTTTTTGTGCAGCTTTTTTCCTAGCAATTGTACCGGCTATTTCAACAGGTGCCTCTATAGGTAATATATTATCAATCAAATTTGGAAATCTTATTTGTATTAATCTTACTACAGCAGGGCATGAAGATGATAACAAAGGCTTAACATTGGATTCAGCAACTATTTTTTTTGTATATTCTGAAACAATATCTGCAGCCCTTGATACTTCAAATATTTCATCAAAACCTATAGCTTTTAAAGCTGCTAGGATTTTACCGGGATCTTCATTTTCACCAAACTGTGAATAAAGACTTGGTGCAGGTAGAGCAATCTTGTATTTAAAAGATTTAATATCATCAATTGGATCAGAGACACTATCTTTAGCATGCTCTTGGCAGCGTCTGATACATTCGCCACAATCAATACACCTGCTTTCAATAATATTAGCTTTTTCATTTCTAACTCTAATAGCTTCGGTTGGACATCTTTTTATGCAATTAGTACATCCAATACAAAGATCTTCTTTAAGAATTACAGAGTGAAATGAGCTAAACATAATAATCCCTCCGTTTAAGACATGTTTTAAAACATATCTAATTTAGTTTATGTTTTCAATAATTGAGCAAATTCATAATTGAATTGTTTGATAAAATAATTACTACATAGGATTTTAAGATATTCAAATTAATACAATTTAGGTATATTCTATTTTAGATAATTAAATTAAAGACAATATTCGTATATGAAATTTTCTCAATTATAACTTTTATGCTATATTATATATTCCATATCTACTATTGTAACACTATTATTGATTTTTTTAAAACATTCAAAAGTTTTCATATATTTATTTTGTTATGTAGCTAGTATACTATTTTTTAGGAAATATTTTCAAGTAAAAAAAATAAAAGACTCCCGATTGTTTTAGGGAAGTCTTTGTACAAAATATTACTTATTTCTTGACGTCCAATTATCTACAAGATCTTGATTGTTTTCTACAAACTCAGCAGCAGCTTTCTTAGGAGACATTCCATCTTGTATTTTAAGCATTACAGAGCCAAGCTGATCAGTAGTTATTCTATAGTTTTGCAGGAAATTTGCAACCTCAGGAATATCTTCCTTTATACCAGGGCGCCCCATACTCTTTATATATTCACCTTCGCCCATTTTAAGGTCAGGATCTTTTAAGAATTTAAGATCCCATTTAGACCATTTCCAATGGGGCTTCCATCCGGTTACAGCAACCCATTCACCTTTATCTATACTTCTACCAAGCTCTGCTGTCATGGCTGGACCACTACTTTCAGTCAGTTCCCAATCATCTAATCCATAATGGGGCATAACATCATTTTTTACTACTATCATTTGAGCAGCACCTGGGTCGATACCCACGATTCTCCCTTGAAATTTATCTTTATAATTCTTCATTTCAGCTAAGCTATCAATTTCTACATATTCAGGAACAACGATACCAATTTGTGCAGAAGTATAATTGTTGTTAAGCTCAACTAATTGATCTCCATATTTTTCCCAATAGTTCCTATCGGTATCTGGAAGCCATGAACAAACAAATGCGTCTATTTCACCGGAAGCAGCTGCTTGATACATAGCACCTGTTTGAAGGACAGGGGTCTTAACGTTATATCCCATATCTTCAAGTACTTTTTTCACTATATGGGTAGAAGCTTCTGCAGAAGCCCATTGTACATAACCAATTGTAACAGTTCCTTTATTGCCAGTATTGTTCTCAGGTTTTTGACCTTCCATTAATGCACATCCTGTAATACTTAGAACTAAAACTAATGACATAATTATTAAAGTGATTTTTCTAAAAGTATTGATAAGTAACTCCTCCTTAATAAAATTAAACACTTTTTTTTCTATTAAATTTAATATTTCCAGTAATTCTATCTAGTATAATAGCAAGAATAACAACACTTAATCCGGCTTCAAAGCCTATACCAATTTCCATTCTTTGAATACCATTGAGAACTTTGCTTCCAAGACCTGAAGCTCCAATCATAGAAGCAATAACCACCATAGATAGTGAAAGCATAATAGATTGATTAATACCTGCCATTATAGAAGGTAGTGCCATAGGAAGCTTTATTTTAAACAGCATTTCCATTGGTTTTAGACCAAAGGAATGACCTACTTCCTCTAATTCATCTGGGACCTGCTTAAGTCCTAGTTTTGTTAATCTAATAGCAGGAGGCATTGCAAAGATAACCGTAGATATAACTCCTGGTACTTGACCAATTCCAAAAAACATAACTGCTGGTATCAGATAAACAAAAGGCGGCATGGTTTGCATAAGATCTAAAATAGGTGTAGTTACTCTATCGAGTGTTCTATAGCTGCTACTTAAAATTCCCATAGGTATACCAATAATTAATGAGAATATTCCAGAAACTATAACGAGAACAAAGGTTTGGACAAAGGATACCCATAGACCCATACCAAAAACCAATAAGAGACTAAGAATAGTAAATATTGCTATATTTCTATTCGCTAAAAACCATGCAAATAGAGCCAAGATTACCATGAATATAAGAGGCGGTAGATAAAGTAATGCACCTTCTACACTAGACATAAAGCCTTCAATTGTTTTTGATATACTAGAAAAAACCGGCTGGAAATTATTTAACAAGAAATCTATAAACTTTTCAACAAATAATCCAATAGGGATATTCATTTTAACACCTCCAAAATTTAAATATTAGCTAGAATAGTACCTTTTACTATTATTCCAAGAAGATTATTATCTTCATCAACTATTGGCAGGGGAACATTAGAAGTAGCAATGTCTGAAGATAAGTCATTAATAGTATCATCAGGTCTAGCTATTTTGGTATTTTTGATTAATTTGGATATATCATTTTTTCCTTTTCCTATAGCTTCATAGACATCCTTAAAATGAACTATTCCTCTATATTTTCTTTTTTCACTAACTGCAAATATACTTGAGATTTTATTACGGCTCATTTTATATTTTGCCATTTCTAAACCGTCGTTTTCATATAATAAAGCAACGGGTTTGACCATTATATCTCCTGCTGTTAAAACTATTGATCTATTTACATTTTTAACAAACTCTTCTACATATTCATTTTTAGAATTAATTAGAATTTCTTCAGGGGTACCTAATTGAACAATTTCTCCGTCCTTCATAATTGCAATTCTATCTCCAAGCTTTAAAGCTTCATCCAAATCGTGGGTTATAAATACTATAGTTTTATTTAACCCTTCATATATATCCAATAAGAGATCTTGCATTTCCCGCTTAATCAGTGGATCTAAAGCACTAAAGGGTTCATCCATTAAAAGTATATCAGGATCAACGGCTAGGGCTCTAGCTAAACCAACTCTTTGCTGCATTCCTCCACTTAATTCATCGGGATATTTATCTTCCCAGCTCTCAAGTCCCACTTTTTTTAAGGCTTCTCTTGCTCTATTGATTTTATCATCTTTGGAAACTTCTTGAACTTCTAATCCAAATTCTGCGTTTTCTAAAACAGTTTTATAAGGCAAAAGTCCAAAATTTTGAAAAACCATAGCAAATTTTTTCTTTCTTATTTCCCTTAATGAGTTTTTGTCAAGGCTGGTAATATTAGTATTATCTATAATGACTTTACCCGATGTAGGTTGTATTAGTCTATTTAAACACCTGAGTAATGTTGATTTTCCACTTCCCGACAAGCCCATAATAACGAATATTTCATTTTGTTTAATATCAAAATTTACATTATTAACTCCAACGGTTAAACCAGTCTTTTCTAATATTTCTTTTTTGGAATAACCGTCTTTGATCATTTTAATCCCACGTTTTGGATTGTGACCAAAAACCTTAGAAAGGTTTTGAACTTCAATTTTTTCCATTTATACTATCCTCCTGGGTATTTATATAAAAGTACTATTATTGTTTTAAACATTTTATCTATAAATTGATATGGTGTTTTATAATAATTTTTTTGTCAAGTGTGATGAAATGTGTCAATCACTTTTATTTATCGCTCCTTCTAAATAATTTTTAACATAAAAAAGCACTCTATAACTACTGTGTATTATTAAATACGCAGAGTTAGAGTGCTTAAGTTTCGCCTTTACGGCTCACTTTAAACCATATTTACATATAGCCTAACCCAAGACCATTTTTATCTTTCAAGATCTTAGATAAACCCCAGTTCTACAGGTGTTTTTCCATATTGGTTTCGAAGTTATGGTTTTAGCTTGTGCAAATCCTACAAGTTATTATATTAATCTCCCATGATTTGTCTCACTAAATTTCTACTACCAATATATAATTCACATAAAATATATTGTATTTCTCAAAGTATTTCATTAAGCATATTAACATCAATACAATAAGATGTCAAGTTTAAAAATAACTTTTTATGGAAGAATTAAAATTAATGCATTTTATAGTTCTGTATAACCTAAAAGTTTTATTTAAAGTATAGATTAATAATTATTTTATTAGGAACTTACAATCGTTGTTATATTTTTTTCTATGTGGTAAAATATCTAGATGATACTAAATAATAACAATAATGTATAAGTATTCATGAATATTTATTTTTTATGAATAAAACTGAAAAATTAGAAATATATGTTTATAATTATTCGTTATGAGGAGAGTAAAAAATGATTTTTGGAAAATATTTAAATGAATATTATAGGAAATATTTTTTTAGATTCTTAATAGGAATTATTGCTTTGATTACAGTAGATTTATTACAAATAAGGGTTCCCATAATAATAGGAAATATTACCGATGGAATTATGACTGGAAAAGTAGAAGAATCATACTTATTGAATAAAGGGCTGTACCTTTTACTATTTGGCATATCCATTGCTTTAGGTAGGTTTATATGGAGAAATTTGATTTTTGGTACATCGAGAAATATAGAGTTTCATCTTAGAAATGATATATTTAAGCATCTTGAAAAATTATCTCAAAGATATTTCAATGAACATAAGACCGGGGATTTAATGGCCCATGCCACAAATGATATTAATGCAGTAAGGATGGCAATCGGTCCAGGACTTTTAATGATGGTAGATGCTATAGTACTTATAACCATGGTTCTTTACAATATGGCATATATTGTAAATGTGAAACTTACTTTAATAGCCATTATTCCCTTCCCGTTAATTATATTTCAAGGATTTGTTATAAGTAAATTTATGAAGAAGAGATTTAGAGAAAAACAAGAGGCCTTTGCAAGTATGACTGATATGGTTCAAGAGAGTTTTTCTGGAATAAGAGTTATTAAGGCTTTTATTCAGGAAAGGAAAGAAATAGAGGCCTTTGCCAAAACTAATAAAAACAACTTTGATAAGAATATTAGGCTAGCTAAGCTTAGATCTGCAATTGACCCAATCATTAGAGGGGTAGTTGGATTAAGCTTAATACTTACAATAATATATGGCGGTAGATTGACTATGATTGGAGAAATTTCACTTGGAAATCTAGTTGCTTTTATTAATTTTTTAAGTATGTTGGTGTGGCCTATGATGGCAATTGGAATGGTTCTAAATGTTATTGCCCAGGGTAAGGCTTCCCTTGACAGGATAGAAAAAATTCTTGATGCAAAGCCTGAGATATTTGATTCTAAATCAGTAATTGAGGTAAGGGACATAAATGGAAGTGTAAAGATAAATGATTTATCCTTTAAGTATCCAGATTCAGATGAATATGCAATTAGAAATATTAATCTTCATATTAAAAGAGGTCAAACAATTGGTATTATAGGTAGAACAGGAGCTGGGAAGACAACTTTAATTAATTTGCTCCTGAGATTATATAATATTCCAGAGGGTAAAATATTAATTGATGGAAAGGATATTATGAAATTGCCCCTTAAGATGTTAAGAAGAAACATAGGTTGTGTCCCCCAAGATAATTTTCTTTTTTCAGATACCATTACACGAAACATTGCCTTTGGTGTTAATGAGATAAATATGGATGAAATTATAAAAAATGCTAAACTTGCAAATGTTCATGATAACATTATAGAATTTAAAGAGGGATACAACACTGTTACAGGAGAGAGGGGCATTGCCCTTTCAGGTGGACAAAAACAAAGGATATCCATAGCTAGAGCTTTGATTAAAAAAGCTCCTATATTAATACTTGATGACGCAGTATCGGCAGTAGACACCGATACAGAAGAAAAAATATTAGCAGCATTAAAAGAAGAAAGGAAAAATAAAACGACCATAATTATTGCTCACAGGATTTCTACAATAAAGCATGCTGACCATATTATATTTTTAGATGAAGGGAAAATAGTAGAAGAAGGAACCCATGAAGAGTTGGTGGCAATTGATGGACAATATAACTCTATTGTGAAAAAACAGCAGTTGGCAGCAACATTTGAAGTATATGATGAAAAATCAACAAAAGGGCGGTAATTTAATATGAAAAGTATTGGATATATTTTTAAAAAAGATAAGAAAAACAAGGAAGATATATATTTGTTTAAACGGCTAATGAAATATGCAAAGCCTTATATGGTACATATAATAATTTCATTTTTATTGCTTGCAATAGTAGTGGGGGTTGAACTTGTTCAGCCGGTTCTAATTGCAAAGAGCATCGATAGTATAATAACAAAATATGATATTACCTATTCGATTTTAACGGAAGAAGATAGTAATTTGTTGGATAATGCTGTTTTATTTAAGGGAAAGAGAATTATCAAAGACCCTGCAAATAAATATGAAGATAATTTGAAGGCAAGAATATTACTAATTAATAATAGATATTATTTTATAGAGGGTCTTACAAAGTTTGAGATAGATATTTTGAAAAAAGAAAAGGAGATATCATTACTAGAAGACAATTATATTGAAGTTGAAAATAAGAGATTTAATGTGGAAAAGCTAACGGAAGATGAGATAAAACTCCTTAGAAAAGAAGATTTTAATAATTTAGTAAAATTTGGAATATTATTCTTATCTATAATAATCATAGGAAGTATTGTACAGTATATACAATCTCTACTCCTTCAATATACAGGTCAAAAAATTATTTATGAAATAAGACTGGATGTATTTTCACATATTGAAAAAATGGATATAGAATTTTTTAATTCACGACCTATTGGAAAGCTTGTTACAAGGGTTACAAATGATACTGAATCAATTAATGAAATGTACACTAGTGTAATAATTAATTCGGTAAAGAACATTTTCTTATTAATTGGTATTGTAATAGCAATGGTAAGTTTTAATTTGAAGCTGTCATTATTAACATATACAGTTATACCTGTTCTCATTGTTTCTACATTGATTTTTAGGAAGTATTCAAAGCTTATGTTCAGGAAAGTTCGGGAGAATATTTCAAGGGTAAATGCTTTTTTATCTGAACATATATCAGGAATGAAGATAATTCAAATCTTCGCAAATGAAGAAGAAAAATTTGATGAATTTTATAAAGTAAACAATAAGTTAAATAGAGCCAATAAAAATCAAATAAAGGCCTTTAGTATATATGGTCCATCAATTTACTTTTTAAAAATTGCTGCTACGGCAATAATAATATTTTTTGGTGGAAAGTATGTTTTGACAGGGATTATAACAATAGGTACATTAATTGCCTTTACCCAGTACATATCAAGGTTTTTTCAACCGGTTCAGCAGCTGGCAGAACAATTTAATGTTTTTCAAGCTGCTATGGCGTCAGCTGAAAGGATTTTTGGATTACTTGATACAAAGCCTAATTTAGAAGACAAAGAAAATGCAATAAAATTAGATAAAATAAAAGGAGAAATAGAGTTTAAAAATGTCTGGTTTGCATATAAGAAAGATGAGTGGATATTAAAGGATGTATCCTTTAAGGTTAATGCCGGAGAAACAGCAGCATTTGTAGGGGCCACCGGTGCAGGAAAGACAACGATACTCAATCTTATAGGAAAATATTATGGGATTCAAAAAGGTGAAATTAAAATTGATGGTATCAATATAGAAGACATTGATACTAGGTCTTTAAGAAAGCATATAGGACAAATGCTACAGGATGTATTTTTATTTACTGGTAATATCGAAAGTAATATAAAGCTAAGGGATAAAAATATATCAGATGAAGATATGCTAGAAGCTTCAAAATATGTTAATTCCCATAGCTTTATTGAAAAGCTTCCCAATAAATATAAAGAAAGGGTTTTTGAAAGGGGAGCAACTTTATCATCAGGTCAAAGACAACTCCTTTCCTTTGCTCGAACACTGGCTAGAAAACCGTCAATATTGATTTTAGATGAAGCTACAGCCAATATTGATACAGAAACAGAAAAACTTATTCAAGATGCATTGTATAAAATTATGAAAGGTAGAACTACCCTGGCAGTTGCCCATAGATTATCAACTATTCAGCATTCAGATAAAATAATAGTCATGCATAAAGGCAGGGTGAAAGAAATAGGCTCCCATCAGGAGCTCTTGAATAAGAAGGGTCTTTATTATAATTTAGTACAGCTTCAATATTCCAATATGGAGCTATGATATAATTAAAATTGAATAATTTGAGATTTGCTTTTATAGATGTGCTCTTGTAAATTTTGATTTGCAGGGGTACATTTATTTTTATAAATGAGGAAATTGCATAATACATGTAAAGAATTTTAAAATGATTTTAACATATAATAAATTTGCATAAAAAAGAGTTTTCAAAAAAGAATTAATATACTGACTGATGAATAAAAAATATAAATCATGGTATCTGAACTTGAAGTGATAGAGATAACGTTTTCCTACATAAATTAGTAAAATAGCGGGTTTTGCAATAAAAAATAATTTTAAAAGCATTGAATGTAATGAATAAATATGATATAATCACTCTCAACAGAATTTTCAAAAAAATGAACTTTATAATTCTAAATATTGCAATTTATGAATTAGAAGTGAAAGGAAGAATGGTCAAAATGAATATCTATGGACTACCCAAAAAGCAGGGACTTTATTCTCCAGACATGGAAAAAGATAGCTGTGGTGTAGGGTTTATAGCAAACGTAAAAGGAAATAAATCCAATTATATACTGCAGCAAGGATTGCAAATACTAAGAAGTTTAAAGCATCGTGGAGCTGTAGGTGCCGATGAGAGTACTGGTGATGGCTCAGGTATAATGTTTCAAATACCCCATGAATTTTTAAAGAGAGAGACTAAAAAAATGAATATTGATTTACCTAAGGATGGCAATTATGCTGTAGGTATGCTTTTTCTACCTAGACAACCTAATGCCCGATTATATTGTGAAGGGGTATTTGAAAAAATCCTTAAAAAGGAAGATCAAAGATTAATTGGATGGAGAGAAGTACCGGTAAATGAAGAAGCCTGCGGAGAATGTGCAAGGGCAACTAGACCAGTGGTTATGCAAGTCTTTATTGACAAAGCTGATCAAAACGATGATGTTTTCGAAAGAAAACTTCTATTAGTTAGAAAGCAGGTTGAAAAATTAATTAGATGTACAAAAAAACCTTATACTGAGAGCTTCTATATTTGTAGTATGTCTAGTAAAACAATAATATATAAAGGACAGATATTAGGATATAAACTACAGGAATTTTACTTAGATTTACTTGATGAAATGATTACAACATCAATAGTAATAGTACATGAAAGATATAGTACAAATACTTTTCCTTCATGGAAGCTTGCCCAGCCCTTTCGCTATATTGCCCATAATGGTGAAATTAATACCATCAGAGGAAATATAAATTGGATGAATGCAAGGGAAGGTGTAATGCGTTCGAAATTGTTTGGAGAAGATTTTAAAAAGATTTTACCAATAATTGAACCAGGTGGAAGTGATTCAGCATCCTTGGATAATGCCTTAGAAATATTTGCAGCAAATGCTCATCCTCTTGAAAACATAATGATGATGCTTATACCAGAGGCTTGGCAAAGAGATAAAGGGATGGATAAAGAGAGAAGAGGATTTTACGAGTACCATGCAAGAATGATGGAGTCTTGGGATGGGCCTGCAACTATTGCATTTACAGATGGAGTAAAGGTAGGAGTAAAAGCAGATAGAAATGGATTAAGACCTGCCCGATATTTAGTTACAAATGATGATTTAGTAATAATGGCATCAGAAGCAGGAGTAGTAGATATAGATCCAGAAAAAATAATCGAAAAGGGAAGTATAGAACCTGGAAAAATGCTATTGATTAATACAGAAGAGGGAAGGATTCTATACGACGATGAAATTAAAACTACTGTATCTAAAAGAAAGCCCTTTGCCCGTTGGATTGAACGAAATCGAGTAACACTTAAGGATATTAGACAGCCGGTTGAAGTGAGAAAAATGAGTAGTGAAAATTTGCATAGAAAGCAATTAGTTTTTGGATTTACAAAGGAAGAATTAAATAAAGTTATTGAATTTATGTGTGAAAAAGGGAAAGAACCTATTGGATCAATGGGAATAGATACACCACTAGCAGTCTTGTCTGATCGTCCACAACTTCTATTTAATTATTTCAAACAAAAATTTGCTCAAGTAACTAATCCTGCTATAGATCCTATTCGGGAAGAAATGATAATGTCTTTGGTACAATTTATGGGGGCCCATGGAAAATTATTAGACGAGATAGAAACGGAAAAAGAAAATAAATTTATAAGACTAAATCATCCTATTCTAAAGAATAGTGAATTAGAAAATATATGTAAGCTTGATTCTAGGGATTTCAAGGCAATTACAATTCCCACAGTATTTCAGGCTGACTATGAAGGAAATGGACTTAAGGAGGCATTGGACTATTTATGTAAGAGGGTAGAAGAAAGTATTAATCTTGGATATAATATAGTAGTTTTAAGTGATAGAAAATCAGATATGTATAATGCACCTATTCCAAGCCTTTTGGCCTTAAGTGCTGTACATCATCATCTGGTTAGGAGAAAATTAAGAACAGCTGCTGATATAATTGTGGAAGCGGGAGATGCCAGAGATGTTATGCATATAGCACTATTAGTAGGCTTTGGGGCTAAAGCCATCAATCCATACATGGCCTTTGAATCAATATCATATATGGTTGAAAACAAAAAAAACATTAAAAATGTTAAAAATGCCCATGAGGCTATTGAAAATTATATTTCTGCAATTTGCTCAGGCCTTTTAAAGATTATTTCTAGGATAGGTATTTCAACACTACAAAGTTATTGTGGGGCTCAGATTTTTGAAGCTGTAGGAATAAATGAAGATGTAATTAAGGAATATTTTCCCGATACGCCTGCAGTACTATCTGGTATTGGATTAGATCTTATTTCTAAGGAAGTGCTGATTAGACATAACATGGCATATCATCAGCTTAGCTCTTTGGATGTGGGAGGAGAAATACTTTGGAATCCAAAGGGAGAGCGTCATATTTTCAATCCAAATGTAGTTACCAGACTTAGGAAAGCATGTGTTGAAAATAATTATAATATATACAAGGAGTATAGTAATGAAATAAATGAAGAAAATAGTAAAAATACAACTATTAGAGGTTTGCTAAAGTTTAAGAAAAGAAAAAGTATTGCAATAGAAGAAGTTGAACCAGTTGAAGATATTTTGAAGAGATTTACTGCTTCTGGAATGTCATTTGGTTCATTGAGTAAGGAAGTCCATGAAACCATAGCAATTGCCATGAATAGGATTGGAGGGAAGAGTAATTCAGGTGAAGGTGGAGAAGATCCCAGCCGTTATAAACTAAGGTTAGATGGGAGAAATCTTAAAAGTGCCACCAAGCAGGTAGCATCGGGAAGGTTTGGAGTAACTGCCAATTATCTTGTGAATTGTGATGGGATAGAAATTAAAATAGCTCAAGGGGCCAAACCCGGTGAAGGAGGTCATTTGCCAGGAAATAAAATCACTTCAGAAATTGCAAAGGTTCGTCATTCAGCTCCAGGAATTGATTTGATATCTCCTCCGCCTCATCACGATATTTATTCAATAGAAGATATATCCCAATTAATTTTTGATTTAAAAAATGTCAATCCAAGGGCTAAAATAGGTGTAAAATTAGTTTCACAGATAGGTGTAGGTACAGTTGCAGCAGGACTTGCTAAAGGTCATGCTGATACTGTTCTAATTAGTGGACATGATGGAGGTACAGGGGCTTCTCCTATTAGTTCAATGAAATATGTTGGATTGCCTTGGGAATTAGGTCTTGCTGAAACTCAACAGACATTATTATTAAATGATTTGAGAAGTAGAATTACTCTTCAGGTCGATGGTAAGATGAGGACAGGAAGAGACGTGGTTATTGCTACACTATTGGGGGCAGAGGAATATGGATTTGCCACCTCTATTTTAATAGCCTGTGGATGTATAATGTGTAGACAATGCCATCATAATAAATGCCCATCGGGAATTGCAACACAAGATTATAATCTGCGTAAAAAATTTAAAGGCAGTCCAGAGCATTTAATTAATTATCTTACATTTGTTGCAAAAGAAATACGGGAGATAATGGCTAAGCTTGGCTTTAGAACAGTTAGGGAGATGATTGGAAGAGTTGATGTGTTAGAAGCCTTAGAAAGCGAAAAGGAGAAAATCAAAAAATGTGACTTATCTTCAATATTATATAAGCCGGAATTACCATCTCGCATAGTAGAAAAATGTACAATTTCACAGGATCATAAAATAGATAATGTTTTAGATAGAAAATTAATAAAGAACTCAGAAATAGCGATTGAGAATGAAATAAATGTTGAACATACATTAGACATTAAAAATACTGACCGTGCCTTTGGAGCAATGTTAAGCGGTAAAATTGCAAAACGATATGGAGACCTAGGTCTAAGTGACGATACTATTGTAGTAAATGCAGTGGGCTCGGCTGGCCAAAGCTTTGGTGCTTTTGCAGTAAGAGGAGTTACCTTGATTCTTGAAGGTGAAGCTAATGATTATCTTGGAAAAGGTCTATCAGGCGGTAAAATAATTTTGAAGCCATTTAAAAATTCTTCATTTAATTCCCATGAGAATATCATTGCAGGAAATACTTTGCTTTATGGTGCCACCTCAGGTGAAGCTTATATTTTAGGAAGAGTTGGTCAAAGATTTTGTGTTAGAAATAGTGGGGGGATAGCTGTAGTAGAAGGTGTAGGAGATCATGGATGTGAATATATGACTGGTGGAACTGTTGTTATACTTGGAACAACTGGCAAAAACTTTGGTGCTGGAATGACAGGTGGTATAGCTTATGTACTAGACGAAGGTGGTGAATTTGAAAACAAATGTAATAAAGAAATGGTTTCAGTTCAATCTTTAGCTAGTTCCCATGACATAAAAGAAGTTAAAAGACTTGTTAATAATCATTATATCTATACAAATAGTCCAAAGGCAAAAAAAATACTTGATAATTGGAATCATTTTGAAAATAAATTCTTAAAAATAATTTCTTCTATCTATCAGAAGAAATTAGAGTCAATAAGTTAAAGAAATTTTATAATTCTAATTTGCCAAAAATGTATAATATATGGTATAGCATTAAAGTTTTTAAAATAATACGTATTTAGTTAGTTTTTGATAAAGTAATTATGCAATTTGCTCAGTTAATAAAAAATAGAAGGGTTTAGGTTAATTTATAAATTAGCTTAAACCCTTTTATGATAAAAACAAATTTTAAAAATACCTAATCAGACTTGATGACAATTCTTCACAAATTTTATATACTATATATTATGTGAAAGAATTATGAAGAAATCGGGAGGAAAATATGGAAAGTGAAATAGTAGTATTAGCCTTGGGGTTTATTGTGATATTTTCTGCTGGACTTGTGCAGGGAGCAACTAGCTTTGGATTTTCCCTATTGTCAGTTCCACTTTTAGGAGCATTTATGCCTCTTAAAATAATAGTGCCAATGTTAATCATATATAGTTTTATAATTAATTCTATAATACTTTATAAAATAAGAGAGCATTTGGAACTAAAAAGAATATCTTTATTGATTATAGCTGCAGTTGTTACCACGCCTATAGGAGCAAATATGCTTATAAATTTAGATGAAAGTATTTTAAAGATTATGGTGGGTATAATAGTAACAATATCAGCAGTGTCTTTCTATTTTGGATATAAAGTTAAGATAAAGAATGAAAAATTAGCTTATATTCCAGTGGGCCTTGTTAGTGGGCTATTAAATGGAAGTATTAGCATTAGCGGCCCTCCAGTAATATTATTCTTAACTAATCAAAGTGTAGAGAAACAAGTTTTTAGAGCGACTTTAACTGGCTTTTTCTGGGTATTAAATATTATGACAATAATAATATTTTTGAGTAAAAAGCTGATTAATGTTCAGGTCCTAAAATTTACAGGCTATTTATTGCCTGCACTAATTGGTGGAGTTTTTATAGGAATTAATTTTGGTAATAAAGTTAAAGAAGAAACCTTTGAAAAGCTAACTACTATCTTGATTATTATAATGGGTATACTTTCAATAGTATCTGGAATAAAATAGATAAATTATTGGTGAGAGGTGCGAAGTGCTAGGGGGGTAAAGAAATTTAAATCCTATATTGCACTCTGCACATTCCACGCAAAAATTATATTTGATGTTTTTAATTTTGTATTTCCAGCTCTCTTTGAACAATTTTATCTAGGGCTTCTGCAGCTTTTAAGATCACTTTATGGCATCCGAAAGATGGTGAGCGATAATTTTCTTTTAGAGGTTTGCAGTTGATATTCCCCATTTCAGATTCATATGCATTTAATAATTCAGTTGTTAGTTTTTTAATTCTATCACTTTCATGGGCAACGTTTTTGACAAATAATTTACTTAGAACCATAATTGACCCCGTTAGTGCTCCACAGGTGCCTTCGATTGCCATTCCTCCTCCAAAACCAGCAGCCAATTTTAAAGCTTCTTTATCTAATCCCAGCTTGTATACTTCATTAGCTCCATATAGGATTTTTTCTGCACAATTAAGATCTTCATCCTTACCAAAACCATTTTCAATTAATTGTTTTAACATATTTATCCTCCTCAGTATTTATAGAATTTAATTTTTATTATGACATGGAAAAAACAATTTTTCAAGTGAATAATACTTATACAAAATATATTCGATTCTAAATAGCTAAATTAAGTATAATATTAATGGAGGTTTTAATAATGATTTATGTTTTTGGGCACAAGAATCCTGATACAGATTCCGTGACCTCTGCCATAGCCCTATCAAATTTAAAAAACAAATTGGACTGTAAATCAATACCATATATATTAGGTAAAGAAAACAAAGAAACAAAGTATGTACTAGAATATTTTAATGTAGATAGTCCAAAACCTTTGGAGAATATTAAGACACAGATAAAAGACTTGAATTATGATAGGGTGGAAGGAATTAGTTCTAATCATTCAATACTCTATGCTTATAAATTAATGGAAGAAAAGAGAATAAGAACATTACCTATTATAGATAAAAATAATAAATTAATAGGAATAATTACTATGAAGGATATAGCTATGGGATTAATTAAAGGTGATTTTTATCATCTTAAAGCTAGTCTTGAAAATATTGCTAAGGATTTAGGAGGAAAAGTTTTAGTAGCCAATAATAATGAAGTAGAGGGAAAAATAAATATAATATCCTACTATGGGGATACTTTGAAAAAAGAAGAAATTTTAAGTAAAAATAGCATTGTTATAGTAGGAGACAGATATGATATAATCGATTATGCTTTAGAATGTGGAATTGAGCTTTTAATTATAACAGGGGGGAAAAAGTTACCTGATAAATATATTGATAAGGCAAAAAGAAAAAATGTAAATCTTATTTTGGTTAAGACAGATACTTATACTACATCAAAACTTATTAGTCAGTGTAATTATCTTTCGTCAATAATGATAGATAGCGACATAGTGAAATTCAATCAAAATGAATATTTAGATGATATAAAAGAAGAATTAATTAATAATAAGCATTCTAACTATCCCATAGTTACAGATAAAAATGAATTTTTAGGATTTATTAGTCGAAGGCATATATTAAATCCAAATAGAAAAAAAGTGATATTAGTAGATCATAATGAGTATTCTCAAAGTGCTGATGGCCTTGATGAAGCTGAGATATTAGAAATTGTGGATCACCATAAAATAGGTGATATTTCCACATCAATGCCTATAACTTTTAGAAATATGCCCCTAGGCAGTACCTGTACAATAGTGTTTCAAATGTATAAGGAATATAATATACCTATAGATAGAAAAATGGCTGGAGTTCTTATGTCAGGAATTATATCTGATACCCTTCTATTAAAATCACCAACAACTACTTATTTTGATAAGCATGCAGTAAATGAACTCAACTCCATATTAAAAATGGACGTAGATAATTTTGCTATGGAGATGTTTAGAGCTGGTACATCTTTAGAGGGACAAAGTATATCAGAAATATTTTATAAAGACTTTAAAGAGTTTCGTATACATGGTAATAAAGTAGGCGTAGGACAAGTTTTTACCTTAGATATTAAAGATGTTTTAAGTAGAAAAGAAGAATTCTTAGAATTTATTAATAACATTCATAAAGATAAAGACAATTTTGTAACTCTGCTGTTAATAACTGATATATTAAAAAAGGGATCATATATTTTATTTAGAAGTAATAATAAAGGAGTTATTGCTAAAGCCTTTGATGTACAGCCTCTACAAGGGATTTTTGTAAGAGATATGGTATCCAGAAAAAAACAGGTTATACCTAAACTGACAGAAGCAATAAATATAATAGGATAGAATTTATTTATATAAATAACATGGAAGGATGAATTAAATGCGTTTAAGATATGTAGAAGGTGGCCATGAAAGACTTGAAAATCATAATAAAGTAATTACAAGACCAGAGGAATATAAGGGAAAGTGGAGTAAATTGTTCAATAATAGTAATCCAATACATGTGGAGTTTGGTTGTGGTAGAGGCGGATTTATCGTAGGAATGGCAGAGAAAAATAAAAATATAAATTATCTAGCCTTTGAAAGAAATTCAAAGGTCATTATAAGGGGGATCAATAAGCTTTCAGAAAATCCAGATGAGAATTTTTATTTTGTTCGTTCTGATATAAAAAAAATCGAAGATATATTCCATGAAAATGAAATAGAGAGAATTTATCTTAATTTTTCTGATCCGTGGCCTAAAAAGAGGCATTCAAAAAGAAGGCTTACCTATAGAAGTTTTTTAAAGCTTTATGAAAAGATATTGATTCCACAGGGGCAGCTCCATTTTAAAACCGACAATACAGGTTTGTTTGATTTTTCAATAGAAGAATTGAATGAAAGGGGCTGGAAGATTTACATGATGACTAGGGATTTGCATAATAGTGAATACTTGGAAGAAAATGTTATGACTGAATATGAAGAAAAATTTGTAAAAAGAGGACAAGCTATAAATAAACTTATAGCCATTGCACGGAGAAAATAATCTTATAAAATATAAATTATAAGGGATAAAAGTTTGTGAATTGACAGAACTTTTATCCCTTTTTTCTTTTCAAATGGAGTTTTCTAATCTACTCTATTTTTATTTATTAAATTTTCTATAATTAATCCCTATTTAAGACATACAAGCATATAATGTCAACAAAGATGCATGAGAGCATTTTTTAGTTTTAAAATCGTAAAAAAACACATAAACATGTATAAGGATAATTAACTTTAAAGTATTACAAATTCTATACCCATGGAAATTTCATAAAAGGAGGCTTATAAATTTATGGTAAAGTTTATTGATCTAATAAGTAAAGATAGAGAAGAAAGAGAAAAGAAGCATTTTGAAGGTACATTCTTGGAATATCTGGAAATTTTAAAGAATGATCCTTCTTTATCTATGCTGGCACATCAGAGAATGTATGAAATTATAATTAATGATGGAGAAGAGACTATAAATACTGTAGAAAATGCTAGACTAAGAAGAATTTATGGAAATGATATTATTAAAAAATATAACTTTTTTAAAGAATTTTATGGTATTGATAAAATTTTAATGAAAATTGTCAACTATTTCAAGACTGCAGCTATGAAAGGGGAGGAATCAAGACAGGTATTGTACCTTGTAGGTCCAGTTGGAGCAGGAAAATCCTCAATAATGGAAGCTTTAAAAAAAGGACTTGAGAAAAGCAATCCTATTTATACAATTAAGGGATGTCCCATGAGGGAAGAGCCCCTTCATCTTATTCCTAGTCATCTTAGAGAAGAATTTGAAAAATTGTTAAATGTAAAGATTGAAGGTGACCTATGCCCTATTTGTAGATATAGATTAAAGCATGACTATAATAATGAATTTGAAAAATTTCCAGTAGAAGCAGTGGATTTTAGTATCAGATCTCGAAAAGGTATAGGGGTTGTTCCTCCTGTAGATCCTAATAATCAGGACACATCGGTATTAATAGGGTCTGTAGATATATCAAAAATAGATTTATACCCTGAAGATGATCCAAGGGTATTATCTTTAAACGGAGCCTTTAATGTAGGGAATAGAGGTATAGTTGAATTTATAGAAGTATTCAAAAATGAGATTGAATATCTCCATACAATGATTACTGCAACTCAAGAAAAAAGTATTCCTTCCCCAGGAAAATCTTCAATGATTTATTTCGATGGAATTATTTTAGCCCATTCAAATGAAGGCGAATGGAATAAATTTAAATCTGACCATACCAATGAAGCTATTTTAGACAGGATAGTTAAAATTGAAGTTCCATACTGCTTAAAGTTAGATGAAGAAATTAAAATATACAATAAGATTTTAAAAAGAAGTAATTTTAATGCTCATATAGCACCCCATACAATTGAAGTTGCGTCAATGTTTGCAATTCTTACTAGGCTCATACCTTCATCTAAGGTGAATCCCCTTACTAAATTGAAGATTTACAATGGCGAAGAGATTGTTGAAAAGGGAGCTACAAAAAAAATAGACATAATAGAGCTAAAGGAAGAGGCAGTAAGAGAAGGAATGACAGGAATATCACCGAGATTCATAATGAAGGCATTGGACCATTCAATAGCTGAATCGGAAAATAATTGTATTAATCCTATATCAGTTCTTGAAACCTTAGCAAAATCAGTAAAGGAACTGTCGATTGGAGAAGATACGAAAAAACAATATTTGAGTTTTCTTCAGAATACAATTAAAAAGGAATATCATAAATTATTAGAAGGTGAGGTTACTAAAGCCTTTATACATGGATATAAAGAGCAAGCGGAGGACTTGTTTAATAATTATTTAGACCATGCAGAGGCCTTTGTTAATAAAACAAAGATTAAGGATGAAAGTACAGGTGAAGAATTGGAACCCGATGAAGAGTTTTTAAGATCAATTGAAGAGCAAATAAAAATAACTGGTTCTTCAGCAAAGGGATTTAGGCAAGATGTAACATCATATATGTTTTACACCATAAGAAATGGTGGGAAAATTGATTATACATGCTATCAACCTTTAAAGGAAGCCATAGAAAATAAGCTTGCAGCATCTGTTAGAGAGCTCAGCAGAGTTATTACACGTACAAAGGTAAGAGACAGGCAACAAAGGAAAAAGTATGACGCCATGGTAGAAGAGATGAAGAAAAATGGATATTGTCAACATTGTTGTAATGTGATTTTAAAATATGCAGCTAATAATCTTTGGAAGGACTAATAGATAAATATTGTCAAGGAGGTGGAAAATTGGCTATATTTAGAGACTTCGACGGTAGAGGAAAAGATCGTTCAGCCGAGGACAGACTAAGACATCGAAAATTGATTGAAGATTCAATTAAAAAAAACATAGGGGATATTATTGCTGAAGAAAGTATTATAGGGAAAAACAAAGATAAGAAAATTAAGATACCTATTAAAGGAATAAAGGAATATAAATTTATATATGGAAAAAATAAACCTGGTGTAGGTTCAGGTAGTGGAAATGAAAAAAGGGGAGATATAATAGGTAGTGATCAAATAGAACAGGGTAATGGTGATGGAGAAGCAGGAAATAATGAGGGAGAAGATATATATGAAACAGAGATTACTATTGAAGAGTTAATTCAGTATTTATTCGATGATTTAGATTTACCCTATTTGGAAAGAAAAAAGTTTCATGAAGTAGAATCGGAGAAAAAATATAAGAAATTAGGATATCAGAGAAAAGGAATAAAACCTCGACTAGCTAAAAAGAAATCTGTTATTGAAAAAATTAAAAGAGAGAAAGCCTCTAAGAGAGGAAAAGGGCAGGAAATAAGTAAGGAAGATAATGATAAAGAAAGATTTCCTTTTAAAGAAGAGGATTTAAGATATTACCATCTGAGAAAAGATGTTAAAAGAGAGAGTAATGCAGTGGTTATTTGCATTATGGATACTTCTGGATCTATGAATATTACAAAGAAATATATAGCTAGAAGCTTCTTTTTTCTTTTATATCAGTTTGTTAGATTAAAATATGTAAATGTACAAGTGGTTTTTGTTTCCCATTCAACTGTTGCTAAGGAGGTAAATGAAGATGAATTCTTCCATAAAGGACAGTCCGGCGGAACATATATAAGTAGTGGCTATAAAAAAGCCTTAGAAATCGTAGAGAAAAGATATAATCCAAATGTTTGGAACATATATGCATTTCATTGTAGTGATGGAGACAATTGGAGAGAAGATAATGAAGAAGCTGTCAAGGAAGCTAAAAAGCTATGTGAAACATGTAATCTTTTTGGATATGGACAGATTGTTGTTGGCGGATATATACCAACAAGTTCAATAAAATCAGAATTTATTAAAAGCGTTGAATATCCAAACTTTTCTGTTGCTACTATTTCAAGAAAGGAGGATATTATTCCAGCCCTTAGAAAATTGTTAAAGAAAGAAGAAGGGCTCATGGAATGATGATTTACCTATGATGGAATATACTATTGGCCAGCTCAAAGAATGGGATAGTAGGATTATTGATATTGTAAAATCACAAGGGCTAGATTGTTATGATCAAGAGTTTGAAATATGTGATTATGAGGATATGATATGTTATGAGGCATATGTAGGGATGCCTTCCCACTATCATCATTGGAGTTATGGGAAAACCTATGAGCGAAAGAAAACCCTTTATAGATATAATTTAGAAGGATTACCCTATGAAATGGTTATTAACTCCGACCCATGTATTGCTTATCTCATGAAGGATAACAGCTTACTTTTACAGATACTTACTATGGCACATGTATATGGACATAATGATTTTTTTAAGAATAATAGATTATTTGTTGATGGAACAAGGGCAAAAAATACTATTGAAATGTTCAAAAACCATTCTAATAGAATAAAATCATATATAGAGGATCCGACAATTGGCTATGAAAAGGTAGAACGAATATTAGATGCAGCCCATGCGATAAAATACCACACTACTAGGTTTATAGGATTAAATACATTGTCTGAAGAAGAAAAAAGGAAAAGGATATTAAAAAAATATTATGATGATATTAAAACTGATAGTCCTTTAGATATTAAAAAGGATATTCCATTTCCTAATATAAATAAGATACCTTTGGAACCTACAGATGATATAATGGAGTTTTTAATTGACCATAGTAATTTAGAAGAATGGGAGAAGGATATACTTCTGATTGTAAAGGAAGAAACAAAATATTTTATACCTCAAATTGAAACTAAGATTATGAACGAAGGCTGGGCAAGTCATTGGCACTATAAAATAATAAATGAGTTAGACCTTGACCAGGGCATGCATATGGAGTTTTTGAACAGGCACAACCAAATTATAAGACCTTTTTATGGTAGTATTAACCCTTATTATATGGGCTTTAAAATATTTGAAGATATTGAGAAAAAATATGGAAAAGAAAAATTATTTGAAGTTAGAAAGTTAGATAGAGATCAGTCTTTTATCAAAAAATATCTAACAAAAGAATTGGCTGAGGAACTAAATATTTTTAGCTATAATAAAAAAGGAAATAATTATGTAATAGATGAAGTTCCAGATAAAGAAGGTTGGAAAAAAATCAGAGATATTCTTGCGGGTACAGTAGGAATAGGAGGAATACCTTATATTAATGTTTCAGAAGTACTAAAAAAAGATAATTCACTTATACTAACCCATGAATTTGATGGTAGAGAACTTGAACTTAACTATGCATATGAAACATTAAAATATATTACTACTCTTTGGGGCAAAAAGGTAATATTAAAGACTGTTATTAATAATTCTAAGAAGCTTATTGTTTGCAATGAAGATAAGACTATTACAATGACAGGAGTATAATATAAGTTTTATCTATAAATTAATAAAAAACCCTATAGACCTTTTCTTGCGAAGATATATTAGTTTTTCATAGAAAAGAAATTTATATAGGGTTTTTGCTTTAATTAAATCTATTAGCACAACAGGTTAAATTAAAAATAATATTTGAATATGGGATTGACCTAAATTCGAATTATATAATTATCTCAATTTATAAAAAATTGTATATATATATTAACGATAAACATATGATAAAGTAGGAAAAATTATGTTTAAGCAAGGTAAATATTCCTAATATGTAGTAAAGGGGGGAGATAGTTTGGAACCATTTCATATAAAACCTAATATAAATATTGCACAAATTATTTCAAATAAGCCATCTGAAAATTTTGGATATATTCCTGCTATGTTTTTAGGAAGGTATACTCCTAATTGTATTTGCAGAATATTATTTAAGTTTCCTATAACTTCGCTGCCAGAAGATGCAATGATAATAGAAGCCACATTTAACATAACGAGCTTTTCTAATAATATTGCAACGCTTCCCAAAAAAATTACCCCCTATGCTTTAATAGAAAATTGGTCAGTAGATACAGTCAATTGGAATAATCAGCCACCTTTTAATGAAGAAATAAGAGGAGAAAGTGCAGCCGTAGGTAGAGGAATAGAAAATGAATTTGATATTACTTCTATAGTTCGTAAATGGTATGATAATCAAATTCCTAATCATGGTATTATTCTGAAAAGTGATGAAATAAAGGATAATACATATGCAAGATTGATAACAGATATAAATAAGTCCTATGGACCAAATATTAATATAATTTATCAATTAAAATCAGAATGTGTATGTAAGGTAATTCCAACTAAATTTATTGAAGGAATAGAAGAATTTGATACCAATGGAGATTATAAGTTTTCAAAAACTAGAGACACTTCTTTAACAAAAACAGTAACTTATTTTATTGAGAACTTAGGAGAAAGTTCAGTTACTGCAAATCTGCAAATTAGTCCAGATGGGGTAAATTTTGTTGAAGATAAAGGAGTAAAAGTAATTAAAAAGAATGAAGTAGTGGTCCTTATCCCCTATGTTTTTGCAAAATTCACAAGGTTAAGAGTAAAAAATATAAATAATAATGAAATATCTAGGGTTAGAATATGGTATCAAGGTCAAAAATAATTTTTTAAAAAATATATTAAATAGACACAAATCTATGATAGGAACATAATATAGAACTGGGATAAGCATCCCTCCTTGCTCAGAAATGATTGGATAAAAAGAAATAAGTAATTTACATTTAACTAATATAAATTAATCTGAGTAAAGGATCCTTTGTAGAAAGGAGGTTAGATAAATGCCAAATAATTTAGTATTCAATGGAGTTGCAGAACAACTTCAAACCCTTATAAATGGTGTAGATGCCGATGGTAATGTTAGACCTATTAGAACAGATTCTGATGGTCAAATCCAATTGGGAACAGTGACAGTTACAGCAGAAAACTTTGACATAAGACCATTATCTGGAGTAACGGACAGCGTTGTAATTAGAGAAACCGTATCAGTTACAGCAGAGAATTTTGACATAAGACAGTTATCTGGAGTAACGGACAGCGTTGTAATTAGAGAAACTGTATCAGTTACAGCGGAGAATTTTGACATAAGACAGTTATCTGGAGTAACAGATAGCGTTGTAATCAGAGAAACGGTATCAGTTACAGCAGAAAACTTTGACATAAGACCACTATCAGGTGCAACAGACAGTATACAATTATCTTCAAGATTATTGACAGAGGATAGTCTCGCATTTGAAGATGTAACTGTTGCAACGGCTACATTTGTACAAAATACAGGAGAGCAAAGTGAATATTCCTTCTATGTATTTAATACTGGTTCAAATACACTAACTGTTCAGCTACAAATTAGTCCAATAAGTACCGATAGCTATTTCATGGATGATCCAAGTGGCGCTGTAGGTTTGGAATCGGGTGATAAAGTTACCCTTGTGGCCGGTAGATTCTTGAAATATACAAGATTGTTCTATGATACTGGTGGAGAAGCATGTTCCTTTAATGTTCATTATAATGCACAAGTTTAATTTTTAATAGATAACAATTGACTTTCATGGTTAGGAAAAACTTTAGATTTTGCATAGGAGTTTTTCCTAACCTTTTATATAGCAAAGCAATGTTAAATTTAAATCATAGACTATTGAAATTGAAGAAATATAGATAATCAACTCTAAAGTATTATAAATTTTAAGGTTGGTTATCTATATTGAAGGGGGGAGTAATAATGAAAGGAAATAAAACAGTTAGTTTATGTATGATTGTAAAAAATGAAGCAAAACATCTGGAAAGGTGTTTAAGTAGTGTAAAGGATTTAGTTGATGAAATGATTATTGTGGATACTGGGTCAACAGATGATACTGTTGAAATTGCAAAGAGTTTTGATGCAAAAGTTTTTTATTATGAATGGGATAATAATTTTAGCAACGCAAGGAATTTTTCAATACAGTATGCAAGTAAAGACTGGATTTTACTAATGGATGGGGATGATGAGTTTTACTATGAGGATCATGATGAATTTATCCAATTAATAAATACATCAATAAAGGATGGCCATTATTTTAAAACCCAGAGTTTTGTTGGAAATATGCCAGGTAATGATATAGTTTCCAATCTTAATCTTCGTTTACTTAGAAATAATAAGAAATATAAGTTCGTAGGGGCTATTCATGAACAAATTACTTGTGTAGATAATAAAATGGATTATAAAAATTTTTCTACAGAAGAAATTCATATTTTCCATTATGGATATTTAAATGATGTGGTAGAGGAAAAAAATAAGCGCAATAGAAATATTTCTATTATTGAAGAAGAATTGAAAAAAGATCCCAAAAATCATTTTCATTTATTTAATCTGGGAAACGAGTATTTTGCAATGGGTAATAAAGAAAAGGCATTGGATTTTTTTAGCTTAGTCTATGGAGAATTAGACTTTAATGATGGTTTTGCATCAAAATTAGTTATTAGGCGAATTATGTGCTTAGATGAATTGGGCCAATATAAAAGAGCATTAAATGCTATAGAAGAAGGCTTAAAAATATATCCGAAGTTTACAGATTTGGAATTAATAAGAGGATGGATATATTTAAAAACCAAAAAATATACTATAGCTATAGATAGCTTTAACAGGTGTCTAGATTTAGGGAAACCTCCTAGTCAGCTTGAATTTTTAAATGGATGTGGAACCTTCAGACCCTATCAGGCATTAGGTGAAATATATTTTGAATTTGAGGATTTTAGCAAGGCCTTTGAATGTTTTGAAAATGTTTTAAAATTTAATCCATCAATACAAAGTCCAGTTTATAAAATCGGTGCAATACTGAACAAAATACATGACAATAAAAGATATGTTTCCTTTAAATTGTCTCAATACTTTAATTTAGAATATGTACCTAATCTCTTACTAATTTCGGATGTACTAATAACTGAAGGACTATATGATTTGGCAATGGGGTATTTAGAAAAAGCTAGAGAGATAGAAGAAAATAATTATCAAGTAAAATTTCAAATAAATAGAACACTATTTTATCAAAAAAAATATTTCGAGGCAATAAAGGGATTTAATGAATTATCTTCTAAAGGTAATGAATACAAGGAAAGATTAAAATATATATTTATTTGTGGTTTCATTACTGACCTGGAATATTCCAAATCAGTTCTTGATCATATAAAAGAGGATAATGAGAATTATAGGTATAGAGTTTATCATCAGCTTTATAATGTTTTTTTAGGTAAAAATGAAGCTGTTTTGAAAAAAGAAGATGACGATAAATCATTAAATATGATAATGAAGATATTAGAGGAAGTATTAAAAATACAGGAATTTCAATTGTTTGAGAAATTGTTGTATGTGTTAAATTATTTAGAGTCTGATAGAGTACTTTTAGAACTTGCACAAATATATTATAAGAATGGATTTAAAGAAATGGCTGTAAAGGAAGTTTTAAGGTCTATTAAGGAGTTAGATACTATTGATTATAGAGGGGTAGAAATATTATATAAGGAAATATGAATAGGAGTAGTGGCGATGAGCAGTAATAATAAAGGCTTTAAAAGAAAGTTAAAAATATTGATAGGAAGTTCTATACGTCAAGAAGCAGATACATTAAAACATTTTCTTGATTCTTTAGATAATCTGGAAAAAAACAATATTTTAGTAAATTACTATTTTATCGATGATAATGAGGAAAGCTCATCTAGAGACTTACTTAAAGATTTTAAATCAAGAGCAAAGGAAAAAATTATAATTCAAAAGGAAAATGCAGTGGATAGTTATATCTGCAATGAAGATACCCATCATTGGAATGAAAAATTGATATGGAAGGTTGCAAAATATAAGAATAGAATAATCGATTATTGTAAAAAAAATAATTATGATTATTTATTTCTAATAGATTCCGATATAGTTTTGCATCCCAAAACACTTAACCATTTGATTTCAACTAAAAAGGATATCATTTCAGAAATCTTTTGGACAAAATGGCGACAGGACTCTTCTTTACTTCCTCAGGTATGGCTTTATGATCAATATTCAATGATAGAAAAAGGAAGAGAAGAAAAACTATCCCAAAGGGAAACCAGTCATAGATTAAATAATTTTATAGAAAAATTAAAAGAGCCTGGAATCTATGAAGTCGGAGGGCTAGGAGCATGTACTTTAATTAGTAAAAAAGCATTAAACAAAGGTGTAAATTATGATGAAATATATAATATATCTTTTTGGGGGGAAGATAGACATTTTTCCATAAGGGCTGCTGTTTTAGGTTTTAAACTTTATGTTGATACCACTTACCCAGCCTATCATATATATAGAAAAAGTGATCTTGATGGTGTTAGGGACTATAAAGAAAAATGTCTAGAAGGTGAAAAATCAGATTTTGATTATTCTAAAGAGATTTCAATTAAATCTAATATTAGCAGTATAGTTAAAAATTTCATAAAAAATTTTTATTCCTGTGATTATAGAGTTGTAACAGGGTTTGAAGGATATAGATATTTATCACCTCATTATATTGAAAAATTAAGTCAAAGCCAAGATACAATAATAGGTTATTTGACAAGTCATAAAACAATATGTACAGCAGATATAATAGATTTAAATATAAATACAGAGAAGATCCATAAAGAGGTAGTAGAAGCTGAAGTCAGGTTTTCTATATCATCTAAGGAAGCTAATACAGAAAATCAGAAATATTTTTCATGCAGCTTACATTTAAAAAAATATAAGGATTCATTGTGGCTAATAGATTTTATCTCTTTAAGAAATAGTGAAAACAAAAATATATTGGGTTTTTCCCTGGATAATCTTTTAAAGGCTAAAGAAAGAGTAGCTAAATCAGAAAATAATAAATTAACACTTATGATGTTAGTTAGAAATGAAGAAAATAAGTTTTTAAGCAGAGTGTTGTCACATTCATTTAAATATATAGATAATGCAGTGATTTTAGATGATGCAAGTGAAGATAACACAGTAGGAGTATGCAAAAGAATATTAAAAGACAAATTAGAAAATATTGTTACAAATAAATCTTCTAATTTTAAAAATGAAATTTATTTACGAAAGCAGCTCTGGGAAATGACATTAAAAACAAATCCCGATTGGATTTTATGTCTTGATGCCGATGAAGTCTTTGAAAATAATATTATTAATTATATAAGGGACTTAATAAATCAATCTTCATTTGATTATTATAGCTTTAGGCTCTTTGATATGTGGGATGAATCCTATTATAGAGAGGATACCTATTGGATGGCTCATAAGTATTATAGAATATTTTTGATTAGGTATCAGCCTAATTTTTACTATACTTGGAATGAAGCACCACAGCACTGTGGACGGTTTCCTAATAATATTACCAAACTTGATGGATGCCAGTGTAATATAAGATTAAAGCACTACGGATGGTCTAATGAGGCATTAAGAAAAGAGAAATATAGGAGATATATGGATTTAGATCCTGAAGGAGTATATGGAAATATAAATCAGTATGAAACAATACTTGATAAGAATCCAAGTCTTATAAAATGGAAGGAAATTTAAAATGGGGAGATTAAGCTATGGAAATGATATATACATTACCTTTTTTCATAAGAAATGATGAAAAATATTGTTCATACGATCTGGATTTAGCCCATAGATGTTTTTCAAGCTTGCAGCTTTCCGATGATGTACTAGTAGTATTATATAATCAAGGATGCTTAACCAATGATGAAATAGAAGATTTTTTATCCAATTATAGGATTAGGACAATAATGATTGGAAATGGTGAAAATATAGGTATTGCAAAGGCGAGGCAACTTTGCTTTGAGTATATTTGGGAGAATTACTCAGAGGTTCCCTTTATATGTGAAATACATCTTGATATGGTATTTACGAAAAACTGGCATATACCATTAGTTGACTTTCTTAAAGTTTCCGATGAACCTATGGTATCTCCAGGAATTATAACCTCAAATGGGGAATTACATCCAATAAACAAAGGAGTATCTATTGGAAAGGTACCTATGGAATATAAGAAATTAGAAATTCTTTTAAATAGAGTAATTAAAGAGGAAATATGGGAAGGATTTGTGCACCCTGTTATACACAAATCTAATATATTACAAGAAATTGGCGGATATGATTATCATTTTCTTAAAGGGAAACAGGGATATGAGGATGACAGTATACTACTAGGTTATCTATATTATATGGGGACGCGCACAAATTGGAAACCAAAGGCTTATTTAAAATCCTATGTATATCATGCTTCAATGGCACAACGCATGACTTTACAAGGAAAAGAAGAAGATTTCAATTTAAATCTTAGAGGATTATTTTATCAATATGGAGGATATGGATTTAAATTTTTATCTAAACTTCATAAAAATGATGATAGCTTTCAAAAACTTTTTGAAAATGTGTTAAAGCAATTATAGAGAGGTTGAGATTTATGGGGGAAGAATGGGATAAGATATGGCAAAATGAGCTAGAAAGATTAAATAGTAATTCAAAATGGGTATTTAATGACAATCTATCTAAAGAAATATATTTAACTTTGAAAAGAGAAATAGGAGATATTAAAGGTAAAAAAATATTAGAGGCAGGATCAGGCTCTGGTCGCATATCACTAAAACTTGCACTTGATGGAGCACATGTTTATTTGTTGGATTATTCAGATAAAGCTCTTGAAGTATCAAAAAAATATTTTGAAAGATATAATTGTGAAGGTGAATTTATAAAAGCAGACCTTACAAAGAAGCTACCCTTTAAAGATGATTTTTTTGATATTGTTTGGAATGGAGGTGTTATGGAGCATTTTGATTTGCAAGAACAAATTTCTATTTCTAGAGAAATTTTTAGAATAGCTAAAGAATTTCATACATTTAATCCCTATACAAAAAGTTTCTTTTATAGATTAGGAAAGTGGACTGCAGAAATGACAAAGAACTGGCCATATGGAGTTGAGCATCCAGTAACAACCATGAAAAATATATTTGAAAGATCTGGATTTATACTTCAAAGGGAATACTCTGTTGCACATGTTATTTCCCTTGATTTTTTGGTGTTTCTTAAGGGGGGTAATGATGTGGCGCAGGGAATAAAGATATATTTAGAAAATTTAAATGAAGAAGAGAGAAAAGAAACTCTCGAGCAGCTAGGAGGATATTTATTATATTCAAAGGGATTAAAGAATTAAGTATAGCTATTTTTCTCTCTATAATTATAGAGAGTTTTTTTTGACCTAAAGATAAAATAATATAGATATTATTTATAGGAATTTATTTTTAAAGTTACCAAAAGAGTTACGATTTACTAATTAAAATTATAAAAATTTCATTAGATTCTTTCATTTCAACATCTTGGATTAAGAGCTTTCATACAATATAAAATAACTAACAAAGATATAACACCAGCTAAACCTAGAGATATTCCCATTGATAAAAAGATGAATCTAAAATCAGTATTATTAAAAAGTTTTACCCACAAATTAATGAAAAATGGAGATATGAATTTGCCAAATAATATAGAATTACTAACCAAGGATATTGCAAATGCATTTGAATTTCTTGGAACAAATTCAGATACTTTTAAAAACAAAATGGGTTTTAAAATACCTAATCCAAAGCCTATCATAAATGCTGAAACTAGTACAGAAGATAGGTTATATGATCTACTTAATTGTAAAAAACCAAAGCTCATAATACTAATAGCAAAGGGTACTCTTATTCTTTTAAAGAGTTTTGATATCTGTCTTAAAAGTATGCTACTTAAAAAACCAGCCAAAGTGATAAATGACAGTGTAATACCTGAATATCCTGAATTACCAATATTTTCGTTTTTAATAAACAAGGACATATTTGTAATGACAGAATAAAATACTATATTTAAAAAGAAAGCTAAAAAAGATATTAATAATATTCTGTTATCAAAAGAAAATTTTTTTTTGCTAAAATTTCTTTTTTGCGGCTCTGGTAATTGAAATATAACTAAAAATAGTATAACTATTGCTATTGAATATATTAGAAAAATATAACGCCAATTATAAATTGCAAGTACTCCGGCTGCAAGTGTAGCTATAATGCCACCTAAATTTGCTATTGCATTGGATAATCCCATCATAACTGTTCTTTCAGTTTCCTCATAAAAATCAGCTATCAAAGATGTGGTAAAGGGAATAATCAATCCCATACCAGCTCCTAATAACCCTCTAAAAATTAAAAGCTCATATATATTTTTAGAAAATCCTGATCCTAAGCCAGCAATAATATAAATAATTAGTCCTGTGATTATTATCTTTCTTTTTTTAAAAAAAGCAGATATTTTTCCAGATATAAGACTAAAGGGTATAATAATAAAGGATGGAAGTGTAAGTACCATCTTTATTAAAGAAGTATCAGCGTTGGGAAAAGCTTCACTTATTTCACCAAGAACAGGAGATACAGCATTTCCAGTCATTATAATAAGTAAAGAAATAGAAAGAATAGCTGGTTTAGTTAAATTTTTCATTTATAATTCACCCCATATATTATTATCACTAATCTAAAGTATTTTATAAATTGACTTCATTTATTCAATTGAGCAAATTGCATAATTACCTTTCCAAAAAACTAACTACTATATATTGTTTTAAAATCTTCGAAGCTATACCATCAAAATATATTTTATTGTAAATAATTAAATTAAGGATAATATTCGCATATGCAATTTTGCCAAGTTAGAGTTATGCAATTTCCTCAATTAAAGAAATGTGTTAAAATATAAGCTAAATAGTTTTAACTAGGAGGTTCGATTATGAAATATAGAAAATTTGGGAAAGAAAATTTTGAAACATCTCTTTTAGGCTTTGGAACAATGAGATTTCCAACTATAAATGGAAAAAATCTTGAGATTTATGAAGAAATTAAAAGACTTAATTTTGACTGTATAGATGTTTATACTTTACATAATTTAACTTGTTGTGCTAGTAAATAAAATTTTTTGTTTTAAAATATAGCTTAGGGAGTATTAATATTTGCTTTTCGTTCATGATATAAACTTGTTTCTATATATAGTTTTTGTGGAGAGTTATAGACTAATAAATACAATTATAAAAACTTAGGAGTGATAATCATTGAAAATATTATATTATGATTGTTTTGCCGGTATAAGTGGAGATATGAACTTAGGAGCTATGATTGATTTAGGGGTGGATAAGGAATACCTTATAAATGAATTAGCGAAGCTAAAAATAGATAGTGAATATAAAATAAGAGTAGAGAAAAGAAATAAAAGTGGAATTCAGGGAACAAAGGTGGATGTAATATTAAATGATGGTGATTTAGATAATCAGGAAAATCATCATGAGCATGAATCAAATTCTCACGACCATATACATCAGCATAGTGACCATCATAATCATGACCATGATGACAATAATTGCCATGAACATAAACATCATCACCACAACCATAAACAAGGCCATGAGCATATTCATAGAAACTTAAAGGATATAGAAACAATAATTAATTCGAGTGAATTAAATGATAAAGTTAAAAGGCTCAGCTTAGATATGTTTATGGAGGTGGCAAAGGCTGAAGCAAAGGTTCATGGTAAAGATTTATATGATGTTCATTTCCATGAAGTTGGAGCAATTGATTCTATAATAGATATTGTTGGAGCGGCTATCTGTATAGATTATTTAAAGCCCGATAGAATAGTGGCATCCCAGGTTGAAGTTGGAGGAGGCTTTGTAAGATGTGCCCATGGACTTATTCCTGTACCAGCACCGGCCACAGTAGAGATACTAAAGGGTGTTCCTATTAGATCTGGTATAGTACCCTTTGAAACAACAACCCCTACTGGGGCTGCAATATTAGCAGCAAATGTAGATGAATATGAAGACAAAATTAATTTTATAATAGAGAAAATTGGATATGGATTAGGAACAAGAGAGTTGGATATTCCCAATGTTCTTAGGGTATATATTGCAAGGCAAGGTAAAAAAAAACAATAAATAGAGAATTGGAAGATGAGCAGTATATAGTAGAGACAAATATAGATGATATGAATCCTGAATTATACGACTATATAGAGGAGAAACTCTTTGAGGCAGGAGCTTTGGACGTATATAAGACATCAATAATAATGAAAAAGGGTAGACCTGCAATAAAATTGAGTATATTAACTAAAGTTCATAATACAAGTTCAATAGAAGAAGTCGTATTTAAGGAAACAACATCAATTGGAATTAGAAAATATAAAGTTAATAAGACTATGCTCAGCAGAGATTTTTCAAAATTTAGAACAAAATATGGGGATGTTACAGTAAAAACTTCATATTATGGTGAAAAAATAATTAAATCAAAGCCCGAATATGAAGACTGCAAGAGAATTGCAAAGGAAAACAATATTTCCATAAATGAAGTATACAATGAAATAAATGATAAAATAAGGGGTTGTTAAAATGAACATTAATACTAAATATTCTAACCTCATACGATATCTTAAGAATCTTGAAAGTGTTTTGATTGCCTTTTCAGGGGGAGTTGATAGTACATTTTTACTTGCGGCTGCTAAAGAGGCATTAGGTAATAATATGAAGGCTATTACAATAGCTTCACCATATATACCTAAGTGGGAAATAAAGGAAGCAAGGGAGCTTGCAAATGAAATTGGTGTTAATCATGATATTATAGAAGTACCAATAAGCCTGGAAATAAGAAATAACCCCCAGAATAGATGCTATTTATGTAAAAAATTTATTTTTACCAGAATTAAGGATATTGCCCTAAAGGAAGGATATAAACATGTAATTGATGGTTCAAACTTTGATGATACAAAGGATTATAGACCTGGACTGGTGGCTTTAAATGAACTTAATATTGAAAGTCCTTTAATGGAATGTAAATTGACTAAAAAGGAAATAAGGGAGCTTTCAAAAAAGCTTAAATTGAAAACATGGGATAAACCAGCATATGCATGTCTTCTTACTAGGATACCCTATGGAGAGGAACTAAAGACCCAGGAATTTGAAAAAATTGAGAAGGCCGAAAAGTATTTAATGAGTATAGGATTTAGAGCTGTGAGGGTAAGAACCCATGGGGATTTGGCTAGAATAGAAGTGAAAAAAGAAGAAAGAAAAAAATTATTTGATGAAAAACTTATGGATAATATTTCAAAAAGCCTTAAGGAGCTTGGGTTTAAGTATGTATCCTTAGACATGGAAGGCTATAGAACAGGGAGCTTCAATGAGACAATAGAGAAATAAACAAATGATAAACTGCGAGGAGGAACTCCAATGAATTCTGAAGATATGAAAAAGCTATTAGAAGGCGTTAAGTCTGGAGAGGTAGGAATAGATAAAGCCCTTAAAAAGCTTAAAGATCTTCCCTTTAGAGAACTGGGATTTGCCACAATAGATAATCATAGAGAACTGAGGGTAGGCCATCCTGAAGTCATATATTGTGAAGGAAAAACTGTTGAACAAGTAAAAGGAATAGTGGAGTTCATGTTGACTAAAGAAAAGAATATAATTGCTACCCGTGCTAATAAAGAAATGTATAGAGCTGTAAAAAGTATATGTGAAGATGCAAATTATAATGAATTAGGGAGAATTATTACTATCAAAAAAGAAAAAGAAAAATATACTGAAAGCTATATTGCAATAGTGTCTGCTGGAACATCGGATCTACCTGTAGTAGAAGAAGCATATGAAACTGCACGTGCTATGGGGAATAAGGTAATAAAGATTGTAGATGTTGGAGTTGCGGGGATACATAGATTATTAGCTAAGCTTGATCTGATTAGGGGAGCAAAGGTTATAATAGTTGTGGCAGGAATGGAAGGAGCTCTGGCCAGTGTTCTAGGTGGATTAGTAGATAAACCTATTATTGCAGTACCTACAAGTGTAGGGTATGGTGCCAATTTTGGAGGTTTATCATCACTTCTAACTATGCTCAATAGCTGTGCAAGCGGAGTAAGTGTGGTAAATATAGACAATGGATTTGGAGCCGCATACAGTGCTAGCATTATAAATAAGCTTTAAATATACGGAGTTTAAAAATAATAAATTATTAGAACAGGAAAATAGTCTTAAAGTATTTCAAAGGCTATTTTCTTATTTTTTGATAAATTAACCTCTTGTAATATATAAAGGTAGAATATATTAAAGGAAATATTAATATATTGTTAATTTTTAAAAAATTCGACAAAACGTTAAGGAAAACATCGAAATTTGTCGAAAATATATTTAGTAGTATTTTTACTAATACATATTTTATTGAGGGGGTTAAATTTTGAAAAGTTTAAAGTACAAAATAATGATACCTGTATTAATATTTGCTGTAATTGGAATATTAGGTATTGCTGGAACAACATATTTTCAAGCTAAAAGAATAATTCTTGACGATGTTGAGAAAATAGCAGAAAGCAAGGTTAGTAAACTTGTAAATTTTTCAGATGAAAAGATTCATGAATGGGAGGAAAAGGTGAAATTATTTGCTTTAATGGAAGAAGCAAGAACACTGGATTATAGCAGTTTTGAAGAACTAGCTTCCCAGAAAAAAGAATTGTTTCAAGATTTTGAATTAGCTTTTATTTCGGATTTAAATGGAAATTATCATGGAATCAATGGAGAGAAAGGTAATGTAAAGGATAGAGATTATTTTTCTAAGGCAATGATGGATAGAGTTGTAGTCTCAGAGCCTGTAATATCAAAATCAAGTGGGAATCCAGTAATAGTAGTTGCAGCACCTATTAAAGAGAATAACAGTATTGTTGGGTTGATGGCAGCAACAATAAATTTATCGAATATAACAGATACTATAAATTCAGAAAAATTAGGAGATAATGGATATGCCTATATGATTGATAAAAATGGTACAATTATAGCCCATAAAAACAAGGATTATATTTTAAATGAAAATTTCACAAAAAGTGATAATCAGGGTTTAGTAGATATAACAAAGAAAATGATAGAAGGTGAAGCTGGGAAAGATAATTATGAGGAAGGAAAAGAGAGGAAAATAGCTGTTTATGCCCCTCTTCATTCTATAAACTGGTCTATAGCAATGATAGCAGATTATAAGGAAATAACTCACAATGTAACTATATTAAGGTATATAGTAATGTTAATAGGCTTTGTGGCTGTAATTTTAATTGGTGGAATGATATTTTTTATTGTTAGTAAAAGTATTAAACCTATTGTAGAAATGGCTAATATTACTAAGAAAGTAGCTGCAGGTAATCTTAAAGTTAAAGTAGATTTAAAAAGTAATGATGAAATAGGCACACTTGCTAAAAATTTTAATAATATGATTGAAAATATGAAAAAACTGTTAGAAAATGTGAATGAGATGGGAATTAGTGTGGCATCTACTTCTCAGCAGATGAAAGCTTCAACAGAAGAGGCTAGTAAAGTATCTGAACAAGTGGCCCAAACTATTTCTGAAGTGGCAAAGGGTGCTACAGAACAAGCTCAATCTACTGCAAAGGGAAGTAATATGGTAAATGAATTAATTCAAGGCATAGGACAGGTGCGGGATGGTGCAAACAATTCTCAAAATCTTACAATTAAAGCAAAGGAGACAGTTGATGAAGGAATCAAAATAATTGAATATCAAAAAAATAAAATGTTGGAAAGTAAAGAAGCCACAATAAACGTTGGAAATGAAGTTTTGGAATTGTCAAATAAATCAGGACAAATAGGTCAGATAGTAGAATTAATAAGTAATATTGCAGAACAAACTAATTTGCTTGCACTTAATGCAGCTATTGAAGCAGCTAGAGCAGGAGATCAAGGTAGAGGTTTTGCAGTAGTTGCTGATGAAGTGAGAAAATTAGCCGAAGAATCAGGTAAAGCAAGCTCAAATATTAGTGAACTTATAAATGAAATACAGGTGGATGTAGACAAGGTTGTTAAAGAAATGAAGAATACGGAGAATATTGTAATGGATCAGGAAAAGGCAGTTGAACAAACAGCTGAGGTATTTAATAATGTATTAAAGGCAGTAGAAACTATTACAAAGGATACAAAACAAGCAGCTGAGGCCTGCGAAATCTTAAATAAAAGCTCCCTTTCAGTTGGAGAAAATATTGAAAATATTTCTAGTATTACGCAAGAAAATGCTGCTGCAACTGAAGAAGTGGCGGCTTCTACTGAAGAACAAACAGCTGCACTACAGCAGCTTGCTGCATCTGCTGAACAACTTGCTGATATATCAATTGAATTACAAAACTCAATTCAAAAATTTAATATTTAAGCAAATTACATAATTACCTTCTGATAAAACCATATATTCTATATAGTGTTTAATAAACTGTTTTAAACTTTAGAAATAATATAAATAATACTATTCACAATTTCCTTCTTTTGAGAATATTATGTAATACGGGTTTTGAACATAATATTTAATTAAAGATAACTAAATTTAGACATTATAAATTCTAATATTAGTTATCTTTAGATGAGGTGATTGTAGAATGTTATATAGATTTCCTAGGCCACCCTTTGGTGGACCACCATTTTTATTTCAACCGGGACCTACTTTTAGACCACCTATTGGAGGACCAGGAATGCCACCAGTTGGACCGGGAGGGCCTTCAGATGCATCAATGCCCCCTGGCAGACCACCGTCGTATACTCCCGAGAGGGCTCCAGGGATTAGAGCTGTGGATCCAGGAGCCATAAGACGATGCAGATATAGATATACTTATTTATGGTTGGAAAATGGTCAGGAATTTTGGTCATATTTAACCTATGTAGGACGCAGATCAGTTTCTGGATTTAGATGGATAGGATTTAGGTGGGTTTACTTTGGGACAGATCTTAGAAATATTGAATCTTTTATTTGTCAATAAATATAATCAAAGTGTCTTTAAGGCACTTTTTTTTTGCTTAAATATCAATATATAAGATAAAAAAAAGAAAAAAAGGGTATAGTTATATAATAAAATAAATATAAATGAGAGAAGACAAAATATTTGATTTAAGAAATTACATAATTACTTTATACAACTATCTTAAATTAACTATTTTACTAGAATATCTATATATGCTTAATATGAATTTCCATCTTACTTATAGTTAATTTCAAATATAGATAAACTTTAAAGGAGGAATTTAAATTGAAAATTATTCACATTTTTCATAGCGGGTTTATAATAAGACTTGATGACACTGTTTTAGTATTTGATTCCATAGATCACGATACAGATAAATATTTTTCTGTGGAGGACAATGTTTATGTATTTGTGAGTCATAGTCATTCGGATCACTTTTCTACCTGCATTTTTGATTGGGAAAAAACAAATCCTGGTATACAATATTTCCTTGGCAATGATATAAAGGTAAAAAAAATTAAGCATAATTATAATTTTATGGATAAATATAAAACTTTGAAGGTTGATAATTTGAAAATTCAAAGTTTTGGATCAACCGATAGTGGAATATCTTTTCTTGTTAATATTAATGGAATTAATGTTTTTCATGCTGGCGATTTGAATTGGTGGCATTGGAAAAATGATTCAATAGAAGAACAGAAAAAGGAAGAAAGAGATTTTAAGTTTGAAGTGGATAAATTAATAGGACAACAGATTAATATAGCCTTTGTGCCTGTTGACCCAAGACTTGATGAGTATTATTATCTTTCTGCTAAGTACTTTGTTCAAAGAGTAAATCCAAAGATTTTGATACCTATGCATTTTGGACATGACTTTTATATTACCGAGAAAATTAAAGATAAACTTAATTCTTATGATACAAAGATATTAGAAATTAATAGAAAAGGGCAAGAGTTTAATATTGATTCTAAACATATAATCTGATAAAGATAGAGGAGGAATATAATTGAATAATGATAATGAATTAAATTATCAAAAAGATAAAATTGTAAGTTATTTTAGAGAAAGTGAAAAAAATAGAGAAAAATTTAAAATAGGTAGTGAGTTTGAGCATTTTATTGTAAATAAAGAAACATTAGAAACTATATCTTATTATGGTGACAAAGGAGTTGAATCTACATTAAAAGAGCTTTTGAGCAAAGGATGGGAAGGCAAGTATGAAGAAAATCATTTAATGGGTTTGACTAAAAATGGCAGTAATATTACCCTTGAACCTGGAGCCCAAATAGAGCTTAGTACGAGACCCTGTAAAAATATTGAAGAGATTGAAAATGAATATTTAAATTTTTTAGATGATGTAATTCCCATTTTAGATGCTAAAAATCAACTAATAATAGCCCTTGGATATCATCCTCAAAGCAAGATAAAAGAGATTCCTTTTATTCCTAAAAATAGATATAAATACATGTCAGAGTATTTCAAAACAAGGGGTAAGCTTGCCCATAATATGATGAAGGGAACAGCTTCCCTGCAGGTAACAGTTGACTATAAAGATGAAGAAGATTATATCAAGAAGTTTAGAGTTGCTAATACATTATCACCCATTATTTCCTATATGTTTGATAATGCACCTTTCTTTGAAGGAGATATTTGGGATAAAAACATATTAAGAGTGCATATATGGAATAATTGTGACGATGACAGATCTATGCTAGTTCCAAATTCCTTAGATAAAGTCTTTGGGTATGAAGATTATGCAAATTATATTTTAAACGCACCGCCAATATTTATAAAAAGAAATAATGAATTTGAATTTACCAAAGATAAATTGTTTAAAGAGCTTTATTATCCCGATGATTTTTCAAGGGAAGAACTAGAACATGTTATGACAATGTATTTCCCAGATGTAAGAACAAAAAATTTCATTGAGATTAGGATGGCTGATTCTCTGCCATATCCTCTAAATATTGCGGCAATAGCACTTTGGAAGGGTCTTTTATATGATGAAGAAAATTTAAATTACTTATATGAAAAATTTAGTTTTTTAACTAATGATAAGGTTAAAGATATTAAAAAGGATATTATTGAAATGGGAAAGGATGCAATAATAGGAAATCAAAGTTTAATTAGTATTTGTAAGGAAATTATCTATATTGCAGAAAAAGGACTAGAGGATAAAGAAAGTAAATATCTTCTTCCCCTTAAAGAGTTCCTTTATAATGAAATCACCCTATCTCTTCAAATAAAAAATAATCTTCATTTAGGAAAAAAATTGGCTTTAGAAAAGTGTATTTTAAATAATATATTATTAAGGAAGTGAAAGTTTTGAACCGATTAGATTTAGATAAACAATATATTGATATTATTAAAGAAAAAGAAGAAATATGCTATAAAGATTACTTAGAAGCTATAAAGAAAGTAAAAAACTCTACGGCCAGGTATAAAGGACAGCCAGTTCCGTTTTTGTATATGCCTAAATTTTATACGGAAGAGGACCTTCAAGTATTTAAAAGAATCAGTTCTACTTTGATGAAAATTCTTAGAAAAATTATAGATAGATATATAGAAGATCCTAATTTCAGAGAAAAATTTGGTTTTTCAAAACAGCTAGAAGATTTAATTCTAATTGAACATGGTTATAATGCTAAAGTTCCTATGGCTAGAATAGATATTTTTTATAAGGAAGATGGCAGTTTTAAGTTTTGTGAGTTGAATGCAGATGGATCATCGGCCATGAATGAGGATAGAGAGCTTACAGGAATATTATCTGAATCTATAGCCTTTAAAGATATGGAAAAGGAATATGATATTAAATCCTTTGAGCTTTTTGATACATGGGTTAATGAATCTATAAGTATTTTTAAAGAGTTTAATAAAAACATACAAAACCCCAATGTGGCAATTGTTGACTTTATTGATAAAGCTAGTCCAAATGAGTTTAAGATTTTTAAGGAGAGGTTTGAGAGTAAGGGATATAATGCAAGAATAGTTGATCCTAGAGATTTAAAATACTTAGATGGAAAGCTTTACATAGATGATATAAAAATTGATATTGTCTATAGAAGACTTGTTACAAGAGATTTACTAGAAAGAGCAGATGAAATTCCTGATTTTATAGAGGCTGCAAAAGAAGGAAAAGTTTGTATAATTGGGCCAATTAAATCCCAAATTATTCATAATAAGATTATCTTTGAGATTTTACATGATAATTATACCTTGGAATTTCTTACTGATGATGAAAGAAATTTTGTAAAAGAACACATACCATTTACAGCTAAATTTAAAAAAGAAAATTTTGATATTAAAGAGCTAGTAAAAAATAAAGAAAGTTACATTCTAAAGCCAAGTGATTTATACGCTTCTAGAGGAGTATACTCTGGAAGAGATTTCAATGATGAAGAATGGGAAAAAAAGCTTTTACAGTGTGACGGGAAGGATTATTTAATACAAGAATATTATCCACCTGGACAAAGTGATCTAGTTGAATTTGTTGATGGTAAAGTGAAGATAAGTAAATTTAATAATATTACAGGAATTTACATGTATAATGAAAAGTTATATGGTCTCTATTCAAGGGTAGGGAAAAATCCTATCATTTCTGGACTCCATGATTGCTATACTTTACCTACTTTTATTGTAAAAGAAAATTAAATTATTATTTTATCTGAAATTTATTTTAAGTGATAGTGTTGATTATCTATGTATGGGTAAAATAATATATAATATAAAAAATTAAGGAGAAGATAATATATGAACAATTTACCTATTATAGATCTAAATAGACGGCAAAATATTAAAACAGCAACCTTTGCAATGGGATGATTTTGGGGTCCTGATGCCCAGTTTGGGATTACAAGAGGTGTAGTTAGCACAAGAGTTGGTTATTCAGGGGGAGCTAAGGAAAATCCTTCTTATCATGATTTAGGAGACCATTCAGAAGCTGTTCAAATAGATTATGATTCAGATATAATTTCATATGAAGAACTTCTTGATATTTTTTGGAAAAGCCATAGTCCAGAGTATAAACCACCACTGAGACAATATATGTCAATAATCTTTTACAATAATGAAGAGGAAAAGAAAAAGGCTTATGAATCTAAAAAGAAAGAAGAAGAGTCTGGAAACTTAAAATTATGTACTGAAGTTTTGCCACTTATAAAGTTTTTCCCAGCAGAAAATTATCATCAAAAGTACTATCTTCAATTAGTTAGAGAATTAATGAAGGAATTCAGCTCTATGTATTCAAATTTTAATGATTTTATAAATTCAACTTCAGCTGCTCATGTAAATGGATATATCAAGGGGTGCGGCTCTATAAAAATGTTGATGGAGGAAATAGAAGATTTGGGTTTATCTGAGAAGTCAAATAATAGATTGATTGAAATTGTTAAAGGTTATGGACGATAAACTATGTATGAATTAGTAAAATAATCAACAATCAAAATAGAAAGTGAATTGGAGGCTTGTTTTACGATTGATAAAAACTGTAAGTAATGCTTGGGGAAGAAGCCTTTCAGTACCAGAGGTGAATTCTAAATCAAAGCTAATGTCACATTTAATAAGTAAGGCTATTGCTGTATTTAACTGAGCAATTTTTATCTTATCTGTATTTAATAAATTTGTAAAAATCTCAGATTTCAATATGCTAAAAAATTCTTTTGAATTATCTCTCATTAGACTACCTCTTTTCTTGTACAAAAATATGAAATGAAAACATAGCTTAAAACTTAGATATATTTAATATGGATGCAAGTAGGAGAGTTAATTTCTTTACTATAGTTTATGACAAAACATATTTTATTGACAATAGTATTCAAAATAGTAAATATATAGTGAAATAATTTGAAAGTAAATTTATGTAATTTTAATAGTCTAATAAATAGAATTAATGACTTATCTAATAGAGTACATATGATATAATATCTTTATATATGTAATAGAAAGTTCTTTTATCTATGGATAGGAACATTAAAGACCAATATTAATTTTATAGAGAGAAATAAATGCTCCTATGTATTTTCTGTGAAATTTATAATACTTTAAAATTATTTATTATTTAATATAAGTTTAAACTATAGTAAGGAGGATTTAATATGGAGAATAAAAGAAAAAGTAAAAGACTGCCTGTAAATATAAAGATAAAAATTAATTCTTTATATAAATCGGGAGATGAAACTCTTAAAGATGTTGACAATGAAGTAACGGTTATAAATCTTTCTAAAACAGGTATAGGCTTTATCAGTGAAACAGAATTGCCTATAGGATATTTTTTTAATGCAAAGATCATTATTGATGAAGAAAAAATGTTTTATAGCGTCCTTAGAATTGTAAGAAATCAGAAGATCAATGAAGGATATATTATTGGTTGTGAATTTGTTGGATTAGCTAATGTGCTTAGTAATAATATTGATGAATATGAAAAAGAAATCATAAAATAAAGTTACTGTATTCCAGTAGCTTTCTTATTTTAAAGAATTGATATATTGTGGAGAAAATAGTTCTTTAAAAGAAGGAGTGGGATATTATGAAGGTATTATTTACTCATCACTATGGAGAAGAAAAGATGAAAGCGGTTAGTGATTTAGGATATGAAGTTGTATACATAAGTGAAAGAAAAATCTCTAATTGTAAAGTAATTGAAGATATAGATATTTTAGTTTGTTATAATCCCTTTGACAATCTTGATATAAAAGGGCTAAAGGATTTAAAATTCATTCAATTGTCAAGTATAGGAATTGACCAGGTCCCATTGGATTATATAAAGGGAAAAGGCATTATATTAGCTAATAATAAAGGTGGATATAGCATACCTATGGGAGAATGGATAGTATTAAAAATATTGGAGATATATAAAAGTAGTAAGTATTTTTATGAAAAACAAAAGGAAAAAGAATGGAAGATCAATACGAATCTTTTGGAACTATATGGTAAAACAGTTGGGTTTTTAGGAACAGGAACAATAGCAAAGGAAGGAGCAAAACGGCTTCAGGGATTTGGAGTAAATGTAATTGGATTAAACACCAAGGGAAGGAATGAAAAATATTTTGATAAATGCTACTCTATAGATGATATAAATAAATTCTTGCCAATTTGTGATGTATTAGTATCTGCTATACCTTATACCAATGAGACCCATCATCTATTAAATGAAGAAAGGCTAAGTAAAATGAAAGAAGGGTCTGTACTTGTTAATGTATCTAGAGGGAGTATTATTGATGAAAGAGCTTTAATAAAAAAGACCCAGGAAAAGAAGTTTAGAGGAGTTGCTTTAGATGTATTTGAAAATGAACCTTTATCAGTGAATAGTCCTTTATGGGATTTCGACAATGTCTATATAACTCCTCATAATTCATGGATATCGGAAATGCGGAACGAGAGAAGATTTAGGACTATATATGAGAATATGTTGAGGTATAAAAACCATGAAGAACTCGTTAATGTGGTTGATTTAAATAAAGGCTATTAAGGGTAAAAAATTGCAGAAAATGTTTTAATAATGAAAAAATATATGGAGGGAAAAGAAATGAAGTTTGTATTGGATACCCATACACATACTATTGCCAGCGGACATGCATATAGCACAATACATGATTATATAAAAATAGCAAAGGAAAAGGGATTGAAGTTAGTGGCATTTACGGATCATGGCCCCAAAATGCCTGGAGGTCCCGATATTTTTCATATAGGCAATCAAAGAGTAATACCAAGGGAAATAGAGGGCGTTGAGGTTTTAAGGGGAGTTGAAGCAAATATAATTGATTATGAAGGAAATATAGATATACCTAAAAAGTATCTTGAAAGATTGGATTTAGTTCTTGCAAGTTTGCACGATGTTTGTATTGAATCGGGTACAAGGGAAGAAAATACCAGAGCTATTACAAAAGTTATGGATAATGAATATGTAGATATAATTGCTCATCCAGGAAATCCAAGATTTGCCATAGATATTGATAAATTTGTGTTGTCAGCAAAAGAAAAAAATAAAATAATTGAAATAAACAATAGTACTTTTTTAAACGATAGTAGAAGTGGAAGCAAAGAAAATTGTATATTAATTGCTAGAAAAGCAAAAGAATTAGGTGTATTTGTTGTTGCTGGAAGCGATGCCCATATATCTTTTGATGTTGGCAATTTTGAGAAATCTATTGAAATATTTGAATTAGTAGAAATGCCAGAGGAGCTTATAATGAATACATCTAAGGAAAAGCTTAAAAAATATTTAAAGGCAAAGGGCAGAAAATTTGAAGATAAATCTATTGTACCTATAAAATAGCTTTTATTTTACAAGTTTTATTACAATATTTTGTAGTTTTTAGATAAGCTAGCAGATGGGAGGAAAAGATATGAATAAAGTTATAGAACTTTTAAAAAACCATAAATCTATTAGAAAGTTTAAAGAAACTAAAATTGACGATGATAAGTTAAAAGCTATTATTGAGGCGGCACAATGTGCTTCAACTTCAAGCTTTGTTCAAGCCTATACTATTATTAAAGTCGACGATATGCAAGTAAGAAAGAAAATTGCTAAATTAAGTGGTGATCAACCTTATGTAGAACAATGCCCTGTTTTTTTAGTATTCTGTGCTGATCTAAACAGATTGGACTTAGCTTGTAAAATTGAAGGCTCAAAGATGAAGGAAGGTTTTACTGAAAGCTTTATAATAGCTACTGTAGATACTGCCTTAGTAGCTCAAAATGCAATGATAGCTGCTGAATCTATGGGACTTGGAGGAGTATATGTTGGAGGAATTAGGAACAATCCAGATGAAATATGTGATTTGTTAGAAATCCCTAGGAATGTATACCCTGTTTTTGGAATGTGCTTGGGCTATCCTAACCATAATCCGGATATAAAGCCTCGATTACCTTTAGATGTTGTTTTTAAAAAAGATAAATATAGTACTAGTGGCGATGAGGATAGGATAAAAGAGTACGATAAATTAGCTAGAGAATATTATCTAAAAAGAACAAAGGGGAAAAGAGACGATACATGGTCTAAGCAAATGGCAGAAAAAATGGAGAAGGAATTAAGACCCCATATGAAGGAATTTTTGAGAAATAAAGGTTTTGAAATGAAATGATTAAGCAGCCAGATTTGAAAGTTATTTTTCTCAGATCTGGCTTTAAAATTTATATAAACTTGAAGGAAAAAACAGGTTTATAAAAAGTCTTTTATAAAGCTTTTAAAGGTAAACTTTTTTGAAACACATGACGAAAATTATATTTATTTATAATTTGGTAAGATTATAATTTCCTATGTGTTATAAAAATTACTCAAATGAAATATTAAAATCTTTTAAATTACAATAACTAAATAACCTGATTAGCATGGCTAAAAGGATTCTCAGAGAATACTGGAACAAGCAAAATTTCTTAATATTACATATCTATATTATGTAGTATAATTAAAGGTGTTAATTAAATTATAATAACATCTTTATTTATATTTGGAGGGATTATTTTGAAGAGTGAAAAAAAGATTTATTTTTCTATGGTTATGTGTGCATTATTTTGGGCTGGTGCCTTTGTGGCAGGGAAGATAGGTGTGAATGAATTTCCTCCATTTTCTTTAGCATTTTTTAGATTCCTATTTTCCACAATCATTGTTTTCCCAATGATGATAAGACATGAAGATAAAAATTGGAAATTAAAGAAAAGTGATTTGCCTGTTTTACTTGTTTTAGGTATAGTAGGGATGTTTGGATATCATGTTTTATTCTTTACAGCTTTAAAATATACAACAGCTATTAACTCTTCTATGATAGCTGCTACTAATCCTATGTTAACATCTATATTGGCTTCATTATTGATAAAAGAGAGATTAGGTATTAAAAGGATAGGTACAATATTGATAGCTTTTTCAGGCGTAGTATTAACAATAACCAATGGTCAGATAGGGGTTATAAAAGATATTAGCTTCAATATTGGGGATATAATTATGCTTTTTGCTGTAATATGCTGGGTAGTATATAGTGTAATAAGCAAAAAAGTTATGCCAAAGTACTCACCACTAATAATAACTGCCTATAGCTTTCTAATATGTTTAGTAACACTTATTCCCTTTGTTTTTATTGAAAAGCCTTTAACATATCTTCCCAATGTTACGTGGAAGGGATGGGTTTCAGTTTTATATATGTCAGTTTTTGCATCGGTTATAGGATATCTTGTTCAGCAAATTTCTATTAAGAAAATAGGTCCAAGCAAAACTAATGTATTTATAAATTTAGTTCCTGTATTTTCTGTTATTCTTTCTTTTCTTATTTTGAAAGAGGAAGTTACGATTATAAAAATTTTTAGTGTAGCAATAATAATTACAGGGGTATATTTAAATTCAAGATTGAAAATTGAAATAAAAGCTTCAGCTTAAAAAATTATATAAGAATTTAAGTGAGCAAATTGCATAATTACCTTCAGTAAAAACTATCTACTATATAGCTTTAGAATCTACAAAGATAAACCACATATATTATGCAATTTTGCCAAGTTAGAATTATGCAATTTCCTCAAGTAAAAACTTTAAATTTATATACATCAAAAACTCTAACAATTGCCTAAAATTTGGATATATATAAATTAAGTTTTACTAAATATATTTTATGTAGATTAAAAAGAGAAAAAAGGGGTAATAAATAATTAATCCTAGGTTTTTTTATAGGAAAAATTAAAAATTTTTATATTTCTTATAATTTGTTTAGGAGAAGGATAGGTGTGAAATCTTTTATGAGTGATTCAATTGATCTTAGAAATTGTAGTATAGAAGAACTAGAAAAGTTATCAGTTCAGTTGGGAGAAAAGAAATTTAGAGGCAAACAGATTTTTGAATGGATACAAAAGGGAATTGAAGATATTGATGAAATGACTAATTTATCCAAAAATTTCAAAAATAAACTAAAAAAGGTATCATATGCTAACGATATGGACATATTAAAAGTATTGGAATCTAAGTTGGACGGAACAAGAAAATATTTAATGGCCCTTAGAGATGGAAATATTATAGAAAGTGTTATGATGAAGTATAAACACGGAAATACGGTTTGTGTATCTACCCAGGTAGGTTGTAAAATGGGATGTGGATTCTGTGCATCTACAATCGATGGGGTTGTAAGAAACTTAACTTCAGGGGAAATAGTAGGTCAGGTGTTGTCGATTCAAAAAGACATCGGGGAGAGGATATCTAATGTAGTGCTTATGGGTAGTGGTGAACCCCTTGACAACTATGAAGGAGTTATAAAATTTTTAGAAATTATTAATGATCCCTTAGGATTAAATATAGGAATGAGAAATATAACCTTATCGACATGTGGAATAGTACCGAAGATAATAGATTTAGCCCAAAAGAAACTTCAAATCACTTTAGCTGTATCTCTTCATGCTCCAAATGATGAGATGAGAAATAAAATTATGCCCATAAATAAAGTGTACAATATTAAAAAACTTTTAGATTCATGTGAAAAATATATAAAAAAGACTAATCGAAGAGTAACTTTTGAATATTCTTTAATAAGAGGTTTTAATGATAGTTTAGATAATGCTTTAGAGCTTTCACAAAAACTAAATGGAATGCTTTGTCATGTAAATATTATACCATTAAATGAAGTTAATGAGAGGAATCTAAAAGGTTCTACAAGAGAAAGAGCCTATGAGTTTCAAAGGATATTAAAGAAAAATGGTATTGATGCAACAGTCAGGAGAGAAATGGGCAGTGATATAGATGCAGCTTGTGGACAATTAAGAAAAAGCTATATTGAGAGGGCAAAAAATAACGAATATTGTGAATTAAAATAAAATAAATGTTTTTGAAGGATTATAAGGAAAGTCATAGAAGTAGTTACTAAAGAATATTTCGAATATTCTTTAATGTTATATATTTTCTCTATCAAATTTAAGGGAGGAGATCAAGATGATAAGTATATTGGCAAGTTCAAAGGGGACTGGGAAAACAAAGAAGATAATTGATTTAGCAAATGAGGATGTGGAAAAAGCAAAGGGGAATATAGTATTTGTAGATGACGATAAAAGGCATATTTATGATCTTAAGCATAGGTTAAGGTTCATAAGTATGGATGAGTATCCAACCAAAAATATGGATGAATTTTTTGGATTCTTATGTGGAATAATATCCCATGACCATGATATCGATAAAATTTATATTGATGGATTATTAAAAGTAATGGATACAACTTGTGATGAAATTCCTAAATTAGTTAATAAGCTTGAAAAACTCTCTAATAAGTATGAAATCGATTTCTTCATGACCATTAGCTGTTTAAAAAATGATCTCCATGAAGATTTACATAAATATTTAGTATAAAACTTTAAAAGAGTAAAGAAATTTTGTGATTTCTTTACTCTTTTTCATAAGTTAAATTGTTTATGGGAGAAATGATTCTCCTAAGTATTTCTTTATATCTTTTCTATCACTATATATGTCAAGGAGTATTTCTTTATTTTGTTCTTCCATTATAACCAATACTTCAGCTTTGCCCTGAAGAAAAAATTTTTCTACAGTACTTTCTTTCACTTCTCTTATTTTATTTTTATGATTTTTCTTTTTTTTGTATTCCCTTGTATAATATGATCCCAAAAGTTCGATGACCTTAGTATATCTTTCCATATAATACCTCCAATTTATATGCATATACATTAGTATACCATATAAATTTCATTTAAAATCATTTATGGCACATAATGTTTTTTAAATGTATATGATGGTATAAAAGATGGGATAATTAAGGAGGGAATTTATTTGAGAGTTTTAAAACTAGGGGCTAAGGGAACAGATGTGATGGAAATACAAGCCTTGCTTAAGAAAATAGGATATAGTCCTGGCCCTATTGATGGTTATTATGGAACAGGAACAAGGGATGCTGTGATAGCCTTTCAAAAAGATAATGATTTAACTGCTGATGGCATAATAGGTCCTCAAACTTATAAAATTATAAATGTTTTGTTAAGAGGATATGATACCTACTATATTCAACCTGGAGATACATTGTGGGAAATAGCTAAAAACTACTATACAACGGTTAACAGAATAGTCACAGCTAATCCGGGTATTAATCCCTATGAGCTACAGATTGGTCAGGAAATAATTGTACCCTATGGAATTGATGTAGTAGATACAAATATTGATTACACCTATGAAATAATGGAAAGGGATATTGAGGGATTAAAAGCTAGATATCCATTTATTGAAGTAGGTTCTGCAGGTGAGAGTGTTCTTGGGAGGAAATTATACTATATTAGGCTAGGAACTGGCCCAAATCAAGTGTTTTATAATGGCGCACACCATTCATTAGAATGGATAACTTCTCCACTTTTAATGAAATTCATTGAAAATTTCTTAAAAAGTTATACCGATGGGAGAAACATAAGAGGATATAATTTGGAGAAAATTTGGAAGGAAAGCAGTATATATATAATACCTATGGTTAATCCTGATGGCATCAATTTAGTGCTAAATGGACTTAATAGAGAGAATCCTTATTATGAAGAATTAATTAAATGGAATAATGGTAGTACAGATTTTTCAAATGTATGGCAGGCAAATAATAGGGGCGTGGATTTGAATCATAATTATCCTGCTAAATGGGATGAATCAAGGGAAGCAGAAATAGAGCTTGGAATATTGGGTCCAGGACCAACAAGATATGGAGGACCATTTCCCTTATCAGAACCAGAAACAGAGGCAATAGTTCAATTTGTAAAGAATCATAATTTCAGATTAGTTCTAGCCTATCATACTCAGGGAGAAGTAATATATTGGAGATTCAATGATTTACAACCTCCGGAAGCAAAGAGAATAGGTGAGTTATTTTCTGAGGTAAGTGGATATAGGTTAGGGGAAGTATATGGAATAGCCTCCTATGCAGGAATGAAGGATTGGTTTATCCAAGAATATAGGAGACCAGGATATACTGTAGAAGCAGGTAGGGGTAAAAATCCTTTACCTATATCTCAATTTGATAATATTTATAATGACAATGAGCAGCTGTTATTATTGGCTTCTGTAGTCTGAAAATTAACAATATATTAATATTTTTTAAAAGTGTTTAAAGGAATCAAAGTTATAGTATAATATATATAGGAAGATTTTTTATAAATAGTACTAACTTAACCTAATTTTACAGTAATCTACCGCGAGAGGGGTATGATATGAAGAAAAGTAAAGATATAATGGTTTGTGTTACACAGCAAAAGTCTTGTGAAAGGCTTATTAATAGGGGAGCTAAGGTTAGAAACAAGGTTAATGGTAAATTGCATGTGATTCATGTTGTAAAAGAAGGATGGAAGTATTTTGGTAAGTTAAAGGAATCTGATGCATTAGAATATTTATTTGATATATCAAAATCCTATGAAGCAGATTTAACTGTTATAAAGGCTCCAGACATTGAAGAAACTTTAATTGATTTTGCTGACAAGAATAATATACAAATAGTAGTAATGGGGGAATCTTTAGAAAAATCCGCACAACAAAACATGATAGAAAGATTCAAGAAAAAATTAAATAGAAATATCATGTTAGAAATTGTACCTTTAGAAGAAGTTAATGAAAGAGCTGTTTAAAAAACAAGCAGGTGTAGATATTGCACCTGCTTAAATATTTTTGAATGCATAAAAATTTAATTGGATATGTTTATTAATGATATACTAAAGAATATAATATTCTTTAGTATATCATTGAGAAAGGAAGAAATCATGAATTCAAAAAAAGAGAGATATAGAAGATATTCAACTTATCTTAAAGAAAAATATGGAGAAAAGGTTTATAAGATTCCCGTAAATCTTCCGGTAACCTGTCCAAATAGAGATGGAGAATGTGGAGAAGAAGGATGTATTTTTTGTGGTGATATAGGAACAGGTTTTGAAAGTTTAGAAAATTCCTTGTCTGTAAAAGAACAACTGAATAAAAATATAAAATATATAAGTAAGAAATATAAAGCCAATAAGTTTATTGCATACTTTCAAAATTTTACAAATACATATATGGCTGTTGAAACTTTTAAGCAGTACGCTCAAGAGGCAGCTGAGATGGATAATATTGTAGAAATATGTATTTCCACAAGGCCCGATTGTATACATGAAAAGTATCTACAGATTTTGGATAAGCTTAAGGAGAAGTATGGAGTAGAAATAACTATAGAATTGGGACTGCAAACAGTTAACTATAAAACCCTTAAAAAAATCAAAAGAGGACATACACTTGCTGAATTTATTGATGCTATGAAAAATATTAATTATCATGGATTTGAAAGCTGCTGCCACTTAATATTGAATCTTCCTTGGGACGATATGGAAGATGTTATTGAAGGTTCAAAGATAGTATCAGCCCTAGGAGTAAATCAAATTAAACTACATTCTTTATATATATTAAAAAATACAGAGCTGGGAAGAATGTTTGAAAGAAGAGAAATAGAAATTATATCTGCTGAAGATTATGTTGATAGAGTTGTAAGTTTTATAAATTATCTGAATCCAGATATAGTAATCCAGAGGATAGCAGGAAGAGCTCCTAAGGAGAATACATTATTTTGCAATTGGAATATGAGCTGGTGGAAAATTAAAGATATGATAGAAGAAAAATTAGAGAAATTAGATATATATCAAGGGAAAAAATATAATTATTTAAATGGTAAATCCGTAAAAAAATTTATCGGATTTTGAGATAGCAAAATATATAAGTAGAGGATTCCACTTTTGCTTCATATAGAGTAGATTTTCCATTTGAAGTACTCATGTAGAAAAAGTTTAAAAATAAGGGCATATGCCCTTATTTTTTGCATTGATATTAAAAAATATTGTGGATATTAATATATCATATATTAAAATTCATATTGAATAACATGTAATATATGTGTTAATATAATAAATGGAATATCACAAATAAATAAATATAACATACTATATAAAGTGTAGGAGGATTAATATGACTATAAAAGTTGGGGTCAATGGATTTGGACGGATTGGTAAAAATGTGGTAAAAGCGTGGATTGAAGGGAATAAGGATATAGAAATAGTAGCAATCAATAGTACTAGTGGACCTGAAATACATGCCCATATCTTCAAATACGATTCATTATATGGAGTGTTTAATGAAAAAGTAGAAACTAGTGAAAAAGCCATTGTAATTGGAGAAAAGGAAATAAAATTTACTTCCTTTAGAGATCCTGCAGAGATACCATGGAAAGAAATGAATGTTGATATAGTTATAGAGTCAACAGGAGTATTTAGAAATAAAGAAAAGGCTTTAAAGCATATTGAGGCTGGGGCTAAAAAAGTGATCATATCGGCACCAGGAATAAATGAAGATAAAACCATAGTTATGGGAGTAAATGAATTTGAATATAATCCTGAAAAGCATCATATTATATCTAATGCTTCATGTACAACAAATTGTTTAGCACCTGTTATCAAAGTATTAAATGATGAATTTAAAATAGAGAATGGTATGATGACTACAGTTCATGCATATACTTCTGACCAAAGAATTCTTGATTTATCCCATAGGGATCTAAGAAGGGCTAGGGCAGCTGCTCAATCGATTATTCCAACTACAACAGGTGCAGCTAAGGCTATATCCAAGGTTATTCCCGATATGAGGGGGAAATTAAATGGTATGGCTATGAGGGTACCTACTCCAGTAGTGTCAGTAGTAGATTTAGTAGCAAATTTGAATAGTAAAGTAGATGTAGAAGAAGTAAATTCAAAATTAAAACAAGCCTCTGAATCATATCTAAAGGGAATATTACAATATTGTGAAGAACCATTAGTTTCCATTGATTTTAAAAAGAATTCAAACTCTTCAATAGTAGACGCTTTATCTACAATGCAAGTTGGAGAAAAAACTATAAAGGTTATTTCATGGTATGATAATGAATGGGGATATGCAAATAGAATTATTGATTTGGCTGCTTATATTGGGGAATTTATGTAAAATTGAATCTTTTGTCTTCTTTGTGTTTATAAACAATTTGACTTCCTGTAGGTAATACAGGAAGTTTTTTTAAAATGATTTAAAATAAAAAGTCCAATATTTCTATATAGAATTGATAAACTCAAATATGGTATAGTATAGATAGTTGAATATAAAAGAAATAAATTTTAACAGCAATATTTAAATATATGATTTTTTACATCTAAATTAGCTCAAACCCTTTAATTTATACCTTAAAATGTTTATAATATAATTGGAAAATGGGGAATATAGGAGGGAACATGGAAAATATACTTTTAATTTGGGATATAGATGGAACTTTAATTGATTGTAAAGGTTTGGGAAGAAAAGCTATGGACAAAGCTTTTTTAAATCTTTATAGAAAAGAAAAAGCATTTAAAGATGTTAGTATGGCAGGCAGATTGGATTTTCAAATAGTAAAAAATGCCTTCGAGATAAATAAAATACTAGATAATAATATTGTTGGATTTTTTGACAAATACGAAGAAATGTTAAAAGAGGAACTTAAAGATAATACTTCTTCAAGGATTTTACCGGGTATTGATGAAATATTAGAAATTACTTCAAGTGAAGAAAATTTATATCATATTTTAGGAACCGGTAATTGTGAAAAAGGAGCAAGACTAAAGTTATCACATTTAGGTTTAGATAAATATTTCCACATTGGAGGCTTTGGAGATGAAGATATTGAAAGATGGGAGGCCATTGAAAAAGCTATAGGGAAAGCTAAGGATTTTTATGAAATAGATTTTGAAAAAAAGAATATATATGTCATAGGGGATACACCATTTGATGTTGAGTGTGGAAAAATTTTAGGAGTGAGAACAGTGGCTGTGGCAACAGGTAGATACAGCTATGAGGAACTCAGCAGGTGTAAGCCAGATTATATTTTTTATAACTTTGAAGTTTTCGAAGATTTTCTGTCAATAATAAGGAAACTGGAAAAATAAAATAAAAAGTGCTGTAAGTATTTTAAAACTCTTGGTATATAAATTTGCATATTTAGAGTTTTCAATTGAGGTGGTATAATTGCAAAAAATAAGGGAATGGAAAAGGATATTGTTGCCTTACGAACAAGCTGTTGAGGAGCTTAAAGTAAAGTTAAAATCTATTAGAAATGAATTTAGAGATATGAATGAATACTCTCCTATAGAATTTGTAACGGGTAGAGTGAAAAAAATATCCAGTATATTGGAAAAAGCAAGTAGAAGCAATATCCCTGAAGATAGAATAGAAGAAGAAATTGAAGATATAGCAGGAATAAGGATAATGTGTCAATTTGTTGATGATATATATAGGGTTGTAAAGCTTATTAGAAAAAGAAGTGGTAAAGACTTGGAAGTTGTTTATGAAAAGGATTATATTAAAAATAATAAAGAGAGTGGATATAGAAGTTACCATGTAATAATTAGATATCCTGTACAAACTGCATTAGGGGAAAAGAAGATACTGGCAGAGATACAAATACGTACATTAGCTATGAATTTTTGGGCAACTGCTGAGCATTCTTTAAACTATAAATATAAAAAGAATATTCCTGAGAATATTAGAGAAAGATTGAGAAAAGCAGCAGAGGCAGCTTATCAATTAGATAAGGAGATGTTAAAGATCAGGAATGAGATAATTACTGCCCAAAGAATATTTGAAGAGAAATCCAATAGCGTTTATGAAATTGCAAATAATATACACCTTTTAAGTTTATTTGGGTATAAAGATGAAGCAAAGGAGTTTCAGGAAAAGTTTGATAAAATATGGAAAACAGGTAGCTTAGAAGAATTACAAAAGCTTTCAGAAACAATAAAATTTACAATTCAAAAATACCACGCCTTTGACTAGAAAACAACTGAAAAATGATACAGAAGCTTTTTTATATTGGAGAATAAATATGCAAATATCAAATAGAAAATATACTAAAACAAGGAAGAGATTGATGGTGATAGAATGGCTTTATATGGAATTGCAGATTTGCATTTGAGCTTTGAAAGCAATAAACCCATGAATATATTTGGTGATGTATGGATAAATCATGAAGAGAAGATTAGAAGAAATTGGATTAATAAAATAAGAGAAAATGACACTATTTTAATTCCTGGAGATATATCATGGGCTATGAAGCTTAAGGAAGCTATGACAGATTTAAAATGGATAGATTCTCTTCCAGGAAGAAAGATATTACTTAGAGGAAATCATGATTATTGGTGGTCATCTTTATCAAAGATGAATAATTTATTTGACAATATGTTTTTTTTGCAGAATAATTATTATATATACAGGGATTATGCTATATGTGGTACAAGAGGATGGATTTCACCTAATGAGACAAAATTCAGTGAGCATGATAAAAAGATATATGATCGTGAACTCCATAGACTTAGACTATCCTTAGAAGCAGCTTTAAATGATGGATTTAAAAAATATATTGTTATGACCCATTATCCTCCAACCAATGAAGATATGGAAAAATCTAGATTTATGGAGATGTACGAGGAGTTCAATGTTGAAAAGGTGATTTATGGGCATTTACATGATGAAGATTCATTTAAATTAGGATTAAAAGGGATCCATAGAGAAATTGAATATATACTAATTTCTGGTGACTATATTAATTTTAACCCTGTTAAGATATTAGATTGATTAATTTATTGACAATTTTTACTATTAATTCATAGAGGGTATTTAGAAAATACCACAAAATCATATTTAGATTGGGTGTAATAATGTTGAGACGTAAGGTTCCTGAAGATGTATTTGATAAATTTTTTCAGCATAGAAATTCATTATTTATACAGTTTAACAATGGTGATATTACAAAACGAGAATTTATTGAAGAACATTACTATTTTATACAAAAACTAAATTTAAAACCCTTTAAGCATAGGATAGATTCTTTTGAAAAAGGTATATATAATTATCAATATTATAATATGGTTGCAAAGTATTGCTATATGAAATCCAAGGATAGAAAACTTATTGAGAAACATCCTCAGGTTGCATGGAAATACAAGCAAAAAGCAGGATATTATTATAGTCAGAAGGATTGGTCAACATTAAAATTACTTGAACATTTGAAGTTTGAAAATGTTGAAGCTTATTTTATTAAAGTTAGATCTAAGAATCTAAAAAATAAGCTTTATGAAATAGTAGTAAAGGATTTTAAGGATGTTATATTGCATTCAAAAAGTGTATCAATGTTAAATAGACTGAGACATGAGGGTGTTTTCCAGGAAGAGATAAAGAAATCATTAATAGATGATTATATAAATCAAAAATATTAATCTTTTATTAATATAAGTGTCCAAGCTGATAATTTAAAATTTATTAAAACTTAAAATTGTTTACCTTTAATAGGAAGCACAAAATTGGTCAAGCCCCTTTGGTCGGGAATGTATAAAGTTTTGTGTAAATGGTCAATAATTCCAATAATAAGGAATAAAAAGGAGATGACTATTTATGCAAAACGGCTCTTTGTCAATAGTTGGGGTGGGATTTCTTGTAATCCTGCTCCATTATTACGTTTGAGCCTGTTTTAATGTAAGGATAAGGAGCTACTTGTTTTTGGGTGCACTTAATAAACCTAGCTAAAATGTAGGCTTTTATATTGATAGTTAATTAATAATTACGTATTACTTAATTGGTACAATGAATAATCCTATTACGGAATCTATGAAAGTTTTTAAGTCCGAAGGACACTCTTTTTAAGACTTTAATTTTATTATTAAAACCTTCAGTTGGACCGTTGGTATAGCCATATTTAAAAGCATTTTTTATTTCTTTAGACCATCTTGTATATGTAGCAGCACATTTTTGAAATTCTGGTATACCAGAGTCTTGAGCAGCTTTAATCCAATCATTGAAAGCATTACGTTGATAAGAGTATTTATCACTCTGACAGATTTGATAAAACCACTCTTTAAGTTTATGTGCAACACGAAGATCATCGTTGTATAATAACATTAAGTCAACAGCTTTTTTATTTTCATCCTTAAGCTTATGGTAGCGGGTAAGAATTAGTTTTCTGCTACGTTTATAATACTTTCTAAGGTCGTAGGGCATAGTCTTCTGTAATCGCTTCCTAACTTTTTCTATAGCCCAAGTAACTTGTCTAATGAAATGGTACTTATCAATAATAATCTTAGAATTAGGGAAAAAGGCTTTTGCTAGATCTACATAAGGCTGCCACATATCACAAATAAAAAATTTAACACTATGCCTTTCTTTACGAGGAACTTTTTTAAAGTAGCTTATAAGATGACTTTGAGACCTGTCAGGAAGTATGTCTAACACCCTATTTTTCTTGCCATCCACAAGAATGCATTGATACTTTCCAGTTTCAGCATTTCCTTTAAACTCATCAATACAAAGAACCTTTGGAAGAGTAGGGGCGCTGTAATTAATTAGGCTAAATATACGTATTACTGTAGAAACAGATACATTAGCAGAGCTAGCAACCTCAGACATACTAAGGGTCTTAGTTAACTCCTTACAAATATAATGTACTAATCGATTAGTCATTCTGTGATATCGAGGAAGAAAGTCATAGGATTCATAAAATCTCTTGCTACATGAGCAGACATATCTTCTTTTTTTAAGTATTAAATATGTATGCTTAAAGTGAAAAGGCAAGTCTTTAATTACCTGCTCTCTATAATCATGAATCTTAGAAGTTAAAGAGCCACAAGAAGGACAGGTGTGTTCTCTTGGTCTAGTTTCAAGATAAATTTTAATAAAAGAATCTCCATGAGAAATTTTTTTTACTTTTACCCCTTTTAAATTTAGTAACTTATTGATAGAATTATTATGCACTTGTGAATAAATCTCCTTTCTTTGTTTTTTTGCCAATTAACATTTTAGCAGATTTATTCTGCAAGTGCTTTTTTTTTGCTCAAAAACAAAAATGTTGAAGTACATAGGTTTGTATGCACCCCAACATTTATTATAGAACCTGCAAAACTTTAATAATTTAACGGTAAAAGAGTTAGCACAAAATTGTAAAACAGTAGATGAAATACAAGAAGCTATTAAGATAATATTTAGAGAAACAATACAGGAAGCCTTAGAAGGAGAGCTTGAGCATCATCTTGGTTATAGTAAAAATGATCCTAATGGTAATAATTCAGGTAACAGTAGGAATGGATATAGCAAAAAGGTTATTCAAACGAATTTTGGTAAAACTGATTTGAAGGTTCCAAGGGATAGAAACGGAGAATTCGAACCTAAGATTATTGAAAAGTATGAAAGAACAACTAATAGAATTGAAGATCAAATAATAGCAATGTATGCAAAAGGAATGTCTACAAGAGATATTGAAGATCACATGAAAGATATTTATGGAATAGATGTGTCACCAACAATGGTTAGTAAAATAACCGATAAGATAATCCCCAAAATTCAAGAGTGGCAATCTAGACCACTTGAAAGGGTGTATCCAATAGTATTTCTGGATGCTATACATTTTAAAGTGAGAAAGGAAAATAGAGTAGTAAGTAAAGCA
>NZ_FUZT01000001.1:765362-912189 GCF_900167445.1 Maledivibacter halophilus | reverse complement strand
ATCATGCGATACTGTGGTCTTATGAGGTATTAATCACCGTTTCCGGCGGCTATCCCTCTGTACAAGGCAGGTTACCCACGCGTTACTCACCCGTCCGCCGCTTTCCAGCTCTATCTTCTCCCGAAGGATTAGTTAAAGCCTTCTCGCTCGACTTGCATGTGTTAAGCACGCCGCCAGCGTTCATCCTGAGCCAGGATCAAACTCTTAAATAAAATTTTCGGGTTTGACCTTTTATTGGTCAGGCTAAACGTTGACTTTTACATCAATCGTTCAACATGTTTTTTTATCCTTACACTGTTCAGTTTTCAATGTCCAAAGCTATCTTTAAATATTTTGTTGCCATTTCAGCAACGAAGTTAATTATAGCAAATTTCGGTTAATTTGTCAATATTTTTTTTATTGTTTTTTCATCGCTGTTTCTTAGCGACAAGTACTATCTTACCAAAAACAATTAAACATGTCAAATGGTAATTTTTTCTTAAATTATAAATTTTATTAAATAAGGAATTTGCATAATTACTTTATTTAATAATTGAAACTAAATATGACTATTTTCTAATTCTTCAAAACCATACAATATCTATTACACAATTTTACTAAATTAACTCGTTGTACTAGTTACTATATTGAAAGTTATATTTTAGAACAAAAATTTAATTTAATAGCACAGCAGGTTAAATTAAAATCATATAATTTCTTCAATTACATAAAAGCATAAATATTTTCCCCTTAAAAACTTATTTTATTCATCTTAAATTATTTCTTACTAATTCCATTTTTATGAAACATAAAAAATTTACATAGAAAAACTTAATTTATGTATGACAAAAATTTCTGCAATTTTATTGATGTATAAATTTACATTTTAATTTATTTTACAATATAGAAAAGAACCTTAAAATTGAATTGCCCTCCCTGTCAAGTCCACAGCTTATATTATTTTAATGTCTACTTATAAAGGAGAGCATATCAAATAAGGCTCTTGATATTATTCTTTTTCTATTTATTAAATCTGTTCCATTCCTTTTCTTAAAGCTTTAATATTTATATCTACAAACTTCTCTTTAACAGTATTTTTTATTACTTCTTCCCAATCTATATTATCTATTCCCATTGCTTTAACAAGGGCTCCAACCATTACTATATTCATAGTTTTTATATTTCCCAACCCTTTAGCAATGTCTGCAGCTTTAAAAATTGTAACATTTGTCTTAGACTGAAGCTCTTCAACTATACCCTTAGGATATTCTGCTGATCCTATTAATATTGGTGCTGAAGGAATTTCATAATCATTTACTACAACTTTTCCATCTTTTTTCAAATGGTCTATCCACCTAACAGCTTCCATTTTTTCAAAGGAAACAAGTATATCTGCCTGTCCTTTACCTATAATAGGAGAATATATTTTTTCCCCAAACCTAACCTGAGTAGTTACACTGCCGCCACGCTGTGCCATTCCATGAACTTCAGACATTTTAACATCAAAGCCAACACTCATTAAACCCTTTGCAAGAATCTTACTTGCAAGAATAATACCTTGACCACCTACTCCTACTAATAATATATTTTTAATATCTGCCATTTTAAACACCCGCCTTTTCTATAGCATCAAATGGACATGCTTGTAAACATACTTCACAACCCACACACATATTTTCATCGATTCTTGCCTTCTTAATGTTAGAATCAAATTCAATAGCAGGGCATCCGGTTTGGGTACAAATTTTACAACCTCTACAACTATCTTCATTCACTTCACAAACGATTCTTTCATTGCCGAATTCTTCTACATCTTCCTGAGAAAGTCTTTTCAGAACACAAGGCCATCTCGTTATTATTACAGAGGGCTCATCAGAGGCTAAAGCTTCATCCAAGGCCTCATTTACTTCATTAAGCTTTAAAGGATTCACTGTTCTTACATTAGGTATTCCAATGGCTTTACATAACTTTGGTATATTTATCATGCCAGTTTTTTCCCCTTGTAGGGTATATCCTGTACCTGGATTTTCCTGGTGACCAGTCATACCTGTAATTCTATTATCAAGAATAACTGTAACAGTACTACTCTTATTATAGGCTATATCAATTAGACTATTAATTCCAGTATGGAAAAATGTTGAATCTCCAATAACTGTTACTACACGTTTATCTATTCCATTTTTTTGAAAGGCTCTTTGAGCACCATGTCCTGTACTTATGCTGGATCCCATACAAATACAAGTATCCATTGCACTTAGAGGCGCTGCTGACCCCAGGGTATAACAGCCTATATCCCCTGTAACCATAATATTTTTCTTTTTACTCAATGCATAATAGAAACCTCTATGAGGACATCCGGCACACATTGTAGGTGGACGACCAACTGTTTTTGATTCGTCAAATTTAATAATTTCTCTTTCTTCGCCCAAAATTGCTTTAGCAATTATATCAGGATTTAATTCTCCTACTCTAGGTATTATATCTTTACCTATACAATTGACACCTGCAGCCTTAACTTGTTCTTCAATATATGGTTCTAGCTCCTCTATAATATAAAGAGTTTCCACCTGAGCTGCAAACTCTTTTATTTTTTGCATAGGTAGTGGGAATGTAAATCCAAGTTTAAGATATGAAACCTTATCACCAAACACTTCCTTAGAGTATTGATAGGCCACACCTGAAGTAATAATACCTATTTTTTTATCATTCCATTCAAATCTATTTAATTCTGTAGTATTGCTAAATTCTTCTAATTTTTTTAATCTATCTTCAACTTTAACATGTAATGCCCTAGCATTAGCAGGAGCAGCCACATATTTGGGAATATTTTTTTCATATTTTTTCATTGGAGTTTCTTCTCTCTCTCCGAATTCAACTATTCCCTTACTGTGACAAATTCTAGTAGTCATTCTAAATAAAACCGGGGTATCAAACTTTTCACTTATTTCAATGGCAGTCTTAACAAAATCCTTGCTTTCTTGGCTATCACTTGGCTCAACCATAGCAGCCTTAGAAAATTTTGCATACATTCTATTATCTTGTTCATTTTGAGAACTATGCATTCCAGGATCATCAGCAGAAACTATAACAAGTCCACCATTTACCCCTGTATATGAATATGTGAAAAAAGGGTCTGCAGCCACATTAACACCAACATGTTTCATAGCAGCAAGTGCCCTTGCTCCAGCTATTGAAGCTCCAATAGTAACCTCCAAGGCTACCTTTTCATTAGGTGCCCATTCAGCATAAATATCTTCTTTATATAGAGCTACATTTTCTAAAATTTCTGTACTTGGAGTTCCTGGATAAGCAGAAGCAACAGTAATACCAGCTTCATAGGCACCACGAGCTACAGCTTCATTACCTGTTAAAAACTTCTTCATGATTTCACTCTCCTTGTCTTTTTTTCAGACATCTTTAAAATAACCAGTGGATATAGAAGGCTATTTTATTTAAGACGTCTTATTTGCAGCTATTACACTTCCTAATGCTATAGAGTTTAATTTAGCTTCATGGCTATCAGCACGGGAAACTAAAACTACAGGAGCCTTAGCACCCATAATTATACCTGCTGATTTTGCATTAGCCATGTAAGTTAAAGCTTTTCCAATACCATTACCAACTTCAATTGCCGGAACAAGAATTATGTCTACATCACCAGAAACCTGGCTTTCAAACTTTTTAGTCATGGCTGCTTCTTTAGATATAGCAAGATCAAAGGCTATTGGACCTTCAACTATTACTCCCTCACCAAATTCTTTATTTTTATACATTTCTTTCAATTTATCGCCATGAACCGTTGCAATCATTTTTGGGTTAACCTTTTCCTTAGCAGCAAGACATGCAACTTTAACATTTTCAATTCCCATTGCCTTAGCAACTTTCACAGAATTTTTAAGTATCATAGCTTTTTCATCTAGAGATGGAGCTATATTCATACCTCCATCTGTTAAAAAGAGAAGCTTATGATAATTTTGACATTGATATACAACTACATGACTAAGTAAGCTATCCGTTCTAAGTCCTATTTCTTTATCAAGAACTGCCTTTAGAAGTATAGAGGTATCTATTAACCCCTTCATTACAAAATCGGCTCTACCAGAGCTTACTAATTCAACTGATACGCTTGCAGCTTCTATTAAATTTGCTTTTTCAATTAATTCATATTCATGAATATCTAAATTATTCTTCTCTGCAATATCTCTTATTTCTTTAGTTATTCCTACTAAAATGGGATCTACAATTCCCAGCTTTGCCGCATTACAAACAGCTATCAGAACCTCTTCATCCTGAGCAGCTGCAACTACTAATTTCATAGTCTTTTGTTTTTTTGAAGCATCGATTAGCTCTTCAAAATTTTTAATCACCACACTCACACCCCATCATCTGAACTTATTACCGTAAAATTAGTTTAAAATTAGTTTTAATTATTGAGGCAATTGCATAATTGACTTCTAAGAAAAATAGATGCCATATTAGCTTAAACTCCTTAAAACACTATCAATAAATTATTTTTATTTCAAATAATTGAATTAATGATAATAAACCCATATGCTCTTGTCCCAAACTAGAATTATGCAATTATCTCTATATCTTGATAGATAAGAACTGTATAGAAAAAATTCAAATTTTTTAGTAACACTTCTAAAAAATATTGAATTCAATTCTATTTTACAATACTTCTAAGTTGTATTCAATATGTTTTGCAATATTTTGTTGAAGTTTTCAAATTTTTTAACAAAAAAATCCCATAATTCTATTGTACAGGAATTCTATAATAACTACCCTCTATAAATTCCTTACATAGTAAAACAGATTCATCTTTGAATCTGTTTTACTATTCTATATTATGCAACCATCTAAAATATAAACTATTCAGTTATCTTAATCCATTGATTCTATTTTCTTTTTCCAAGCCTTTGTTATTTCATCATTAGGGTTTATTTCATAGGATTTATTAACATATTGACTAGCCAATTTTACTTCTCCAGCTTCAAGATAAGCAATGCCAATATTACACAGGATTTCAGGATCATTTCTTTTTATACTTAAGGCTTTATTAAAATATTCAAGGGCTTCGTTGGTTTTTCCAAGGGATATATAACATAATCCAATTTCATTGAGAATATCAACTTGCTTTGGTCTTATTATAAGAGCTTTTTTCAAATATTTTAATGCTTCTGGAAAATTGGATAAATGCCTATATGCTAGTCCAATAAAAAATTGCAAATTCCACCACTCTGGATATTTTTCTCCCAAAGGTAACAATTTATCTAATGCCTCGTTAGGTCTTCCTGTTAGTACTAAATTATATCCTTCTTCATATTGTATTTTATGACTTATTTCAGCTATTCTGCTCATTACTTCAGCTTCTTTGTTTTCATCTATTCCTTTTTCAATACTTTTTTCCCAAATAAGCTGGGCCTTTTTATAGAGTTTTTTATTTAAATAATGAAAACCTAAGTGATAATAAGGCAATGCAAAGTTTGGCTCTATTTCAGTTAAGTTCTCAAAACATTTAATTGCCTCGTCCTCAAAATCCTTTATAAATTCATCAGAAAACTCTTGTGACAATTCTTCACAACATCTGGCGTAATTGTAAAGTGAATCTATGTCATTAGGTTCTAAATACAAACAGCTTTTAAAGCATATTAAAGCATAAATTTTCTTGTTATCTTCAATTAATCTAAAGGCCTGCTGCAATATTACTTTTATTATATTTTCATCAAAGGATTTCAAAAAGTTCTTATAAATTTCATTATACTTAAACCCACTATCTATTCCCAGTATATATATCATGCCTTGTATAATTTTAAAAATTGAAATATCTTTATCTTCTTCACCTGTATTTTTAACTCTGCTAACTACTTCATTAATTGGAATTGGCAGCGGTATACTTTGATCTAAAACAGTTCCTTTAATTTGAATTTTTTTATTATCTTTAAGATTAATAAAAACTATATCATCCAGTTTTTTCTTTAGATATTTTTCAATAGGATTAAACATATCATTCCTCCTCAAATTGTTTTAAAGATTATAAATTCCATGATTAAAGTCATTCCCGTTGTGCAAAGTCACTATATTCTATAAAAAATGATTTAATATATGACTTTCTCTACTAAGAATGACTTTATTACTTAATGCTAAAATTTCATTATAATTAATTTAAATTTAACAAGGTATTATCGTAATATCTTATGAAATATTAAATCGTCTATATAGCCCTTCATTTTTTCGTCATAATGATGCATATGGACATTTCCTGCAAATGTAAATCCACAGGATAAAATAGTATTTATTGAAGGTTTATTATTGCTATATACATGGGCCCTTAAAATTTGTATTCCTTTATCCTTCAAATTTTCAATTGCATATTCCATTAACTCTTTTGCGATACTATTCCCTCTAAAGTTATAATCAACTGCTAAGGTTAAATTACATGAATGTCTTTTATCTCCTTTACCCCTCTTAGCTCTCAATACTGCAGAAATAACATCTCCATCGGCTGCAACATAAACAAATGTATCAGGTTTTTTTATCCAACCCCTTATTTCTTCCATTGAAGCTATTTCAGTAAAAGATACCTTTACCATTTCTTTACTGAGATTTGAAAACATAGATATTACCTTTGGTATATCATTTTCCTTAAGCTCCCTAAATCTAATACCCATAATAATACCTCCTATAAAAAAATATGTATAGAAATTTAAATAAAAACTTTAATTTATACATGTCCAAAACTCCTAGAAGCAGTAAGCATCTACACATGTATAAACTAAGTTTTATTATAACTGTCTAAAAGTTTAGTTAAACATATTAGTTAAACATAATAATACAGTAAATTATATTATAGTATTAATTCAGGCAATGTGTATTGCAGTTATATCTTTAATATCTCTATGCTGCCACTTCTATTTATACATGTTTCTCATAAACATTCTCTTTCTCCTAGTAGAAGTGCTTAAAACATTAAAGAGTTTCCCTCTATATATCATTCCGTAGGATATGAGTAGGATATAAACAACTGCGTCAATTAAAATTTTTAGCATAGAAAAAATATTTAAGTTAAGTCCTATTAAAAACATTACTTTATTTGTAATAATATGCACAGCCCATATTAAAGCTATTATACAAATATTAGGAATAAACCATTCAAAGAAATTTTCCTTTATAAACTCAAAGGAATAGGTAATAATATCAAATCCAATATAATGTTTTTGATAAATAGTTTCCGGAAGAGAATTTAATAGTATAAAAGCCAGTATTTGTATTATAAACCATAAAGAAAACCCACCTATTCTCATAGATACTATAGGCCTTAAAAATAAATCTGCTCCAAATCCTACAAACCAGAAAATTATTAGTATTGTATATATTTTCCTAAGATAAACTGTAAAACCCCTTTTAAAATCTTCTAAGGTAAATTTTTCATATTCTATAATATTTTCAATTAGATAGAGATAATTTGATATAATAGCACTTTGAAACAAGGCTATTATAATCCCTCCCAGTATCCAAGCATATGAAGCAATCCTAAACATCAATATAGAAAAAATAAAATAGGCAATTCCTACTAAAAAAATTTTCCAATTCTTTATAGCAAGTTTAAAGCTTTTATAGATTATTCCTTTATTAGTTAGAATAATGTCTTGTATAATATTCAAGTTCATTCTCCTTCCTTTATCTTAACGTTTTTTATATATTCACTTTAAAATATTTTGACCTTTCAAAATCTTTATTATCTATTTCATAATTAAACAATATTGTTATTTTTTCACAGTTTATTTCAGAAGCTTCATTTATAAGAGAGAATATATCATATTTAAATGTTTCAAAATGCACCTTTTTTATAATTTTTTTTGCTGTCATGCCTCTAAACTCTGGTAAATATTTGTCTATATTTTCTTCATTTTGTAAAAATTCATGACATCTATTTTTAAAATCTTCTATAGTAATGGAATTGAAAAATTTAGGTAAATTTCCTCTTTTGTTCCTTAGATAATCAAACTTTAATATTTCTTTAAATATATCTATATTATCAAAGCTATTTTCCACATAAAAATCCAATAGTATTTTATAAAAATCATCCTTCTTATGTGATACGTGATGATATCCTGATTCTTCCCAATATTCAGCCAAGTCTTCATAAAACTTAAAGGAACTGTTATAATATTCTTTTATTATATATTCTACACTACAATTAAAGCTGTGGGAATTATAATACTGCTCTAGCATCTCCTCAATTTGTTTAAGCTTTAACATATCTTTATATGTAATATAATTATTACACATAACTTCATAGGGCGGTTTGTCTTTATATATATATCCATACTTTTCTTTATTGATTCTAAGACCTGAACCTCTTAAAAGCTTTAAAAAACCTAATTGTATTTTATTTGATTTTAAAGAATAAACATCATCAAAGGACCTGCTAAAGGTTTTATAATTCTCATAGGGCAGCCCTGCTATCAAATCTAAATGTATATGAATATTGTCATAGGAAATCAGCCTATTTATTATATACTTTATCTTTTCAAAATCCATATTTCGCTTTATTTCCCTCAATGTTTCTGTGGAGGTGCTTTGGATACCAATTTCAAATTGAAAAAGACCTCTTCTCACACCTTTTAGAAAGTCTAATATTTCTTCATCCAGTAAATATGCAGTAATTTCAAAGTGAAAATTAATTTTACCATTATCAATTTTTTGAATATATTTCATTATTTCTAGACAATGCTTTTTATCGGCATTAAATGTTCTATCGACAAATTTCACTTGTTTTACATCGGCATCAACAAATTTTTTTAGATCCTTTTTTATTCTATCAAGGGAAAAGCATCTGACTCCTTTCAAAGTAGACGATAAACAATATTGGCAATTAAAGGGACAGCCCCTTGAACTTTCATAGTAAATAATTTTATGGTCAAGTTCTTTCAAATCTTCATATGGAAATGGTATATGGTCTAAATCCTGAATCAATGGTCTCTCCTCATTAACATATATATTGTCTTTGTCTTTAAATCCTAATCCCCTTATATCATATATATTTCCTTCTTTATTGTATAATAAATCAAAAAGTTCATTAAGGGTTAATTCCCCTTCACCAAAAACAACATAGTCAATATACTTATGTTCTTCCAATATTTCCTTTACATTATAACTAACTTCTGGTCCTCCCAAGAGAATCTTTACATCTCTTTTAACTTTTTTTAGATTTTTAGCTATTTCAAGAGTTTCATTAATATTCCATATATAGCATGAAAAACAAACCAGATCATATTGTCCTTTATATATTTCACCTAAAATATAATCTAAATTATTGTTAACAGTATACTCCTTTATATTTATATCAGGGAAATGTCTTTTATTATAGCTCCATAAATACCTAATAGCTAAAGATGAGTGTATAAACTTTGAGTTTAATGTCGTTAAAAGGGTTTTCATTGGCTTACATCCTCTTTTCTTCTTTTGCTTTTCCAAAACAGTATTTAAAGTTTTGAATTATTTCAATTATAACATAATAGCCTAAATTATATACAATAAAATTCCCTATTTTCTAAAGCCCAGTATATGCAAAAACCTCAATTCTTTATACATATAATTTGATAATCTATAGTCTATTCTATCTATAGTATGAGTCGCAATAAAAATATTATCTATTTTTTTAGGATATTTAATATCCACAACTATTAGAGAATGGGCAAAATCTTCAATAGAATGAAATTTTAATTGTATCAAATCCCCTACTTGAATATCTGTAACATCTCCCTCAGCTGCAACTGGACCTACTCCTTTATTTTTTATAAGGAATTTATGAAGATATTTTACGCTGGTCCATGCTGGTGCCCTGTTATTAATTCCTTCATAATACCATCCATATTTATCATAATTCATAGGGCAGTCTCCTGCATGTATAACCTGAGAAGCGAAATTTGAACAATCTCCACCCATTTCATCAAAATTTGTATAATTAGGATTCCTTTTTAAAGCCCACTTTCGTGCATAATTCACAGCATTTAGCCTATTATAACTATAAAGCATAAAATTTCTCCTTTACCTTTTTCTAAAGTTATATGAAAAATATTAATATTTATTACATTTTAATGATATAACTACATGCTTCAATGACTATTTATTAAGTTTTGGGGTATAAAAATTAGTAGATTTACAGTAGATTTTCATGTTAAATATTAATAATTGTGTTATTATATTATTAGATAGATTTTTTTTCCATGGGAGGAATGGATATGGCAATAATGTCTTCACGGCTAATTAGACATCAATTTTGTATTGAAGAGTTGAGAAAACTAGGTGCAAAGGTAATATCAATTCAAGGTATAATGTTTTATGTGAAATTTAAAATAAAAAACACAAAATTATCATATATGTATCATATAAAGACAGATAATACATATTATCTTGAAAGAATAAAACCTTATTTTATGACTATAGGAGATTTTAATTCAGAAGAAGATATAATTGATATTATTAAAATTGACTTAGAACAGTTTAAAAATGCCATGAATAGTAAAAATTTTAACGATTTTATAGAAGTGGATAAAAGCTTGACAAAGCTTGTGAGATATTTTGAAGATCTCTTTTTATATTACAATGTATCAAAGGATGATATAAATACTGTACAAGAAGAAGTAAACCATTTACTTGAAAAAATTGTAGATATTAAAGAAAAAAGTCAAAGAATTTATCATAAGAAAGACCCTGATGTGCTTAAATGATCGGAAAAAAGCAATAGCTACAAAAGCTATTGCTTTAATTTTTTTACATCTTCTCTGGTGCAGCTACTCCTATTAAATTAAGACCATTTTTAATCGCCTGTTTAACTGCAGAAACTAAAGCTAATCTTGCCTTTTGTATTTCCTTGTCTTGAGTCAAAATTGGGTGATCATGGTAAAATTTATTAAATGCCTGGGCAAGATCAATTATATATCTTGTAACTACAGAGGGTTCATTTTTTCTAGCTGCATCTACAACAACCTCTGAAAACTTGCTTAAAATTCTAATTATATCCATAGACTCTTTATCAGATAACTTATCAAAACCTATATTATTTTTATAATCTATTTCTGCCTTTCTAAGTAAACTTGATGCCCTAGCATGGGTATATTGAACATAAGGTCCCGATTCTCCATCAAAATTCAATGTTCTATCCCAGGAAAATGTATAATCCTTTATTCTATTATTGGATAATTCCTGGAATACAACAGCTCCTATTCCTACTTGTTTTGCAACCTCTTCTTTATTTTCCAGGTTGGGATTCTTATTACTTATGATTTCTCTGGTTTTTTCCACTGCTTTATTAAGAACATCTTCAAGGAATACTACTCTACCTTTTCTTGTAGACATAGTTCCTTCTTCAAGGCTAATCATACCAAATGGTACATGAATACAATCATAAGCCCAATCATATCCCATTAAGTCAATTATTTTTATCCACTGTTTAAAATGTAAATTTTGCTGTGATCCAACAACATAAATATTCTTATAGAAATCATAATGTTTCTTTCTATATATTGCAGCAGCAATATCTCTTGTAATATAAAGTGTAGAACCATCCTTTTTAGTTATTAGGGCTGGCGGCATGTCATACTTTTCTAAATCTACTATTTCAGCGCCTTGAGATTTAGTTAAAATATTCTTTTCCCTCATTTCTTCTAAAACAGCCGGCATCTTATCAGAATAGAAACTCTCCCCAGCCAAAGAATCAAATTTAATCCCAAGCATATCATAAACCCTGTTAAATTCCATTAGACTTACATCTCTAATCCATTTCCAAAGCTCAGTAGCCTCTTCATTTTTATCCTCCAGTTTTTTAAACCACATCCTGGCTTCATCTTCAAGCTGAGGATTCTTTTCAGCTTCCTCATGGAATTTGATATAAAGCTTTAAAAGCTCCGGTATAGGATTAGATTCTATAACTGATTTATCTCCCCAGGCCTTTATGGCAACAATAAGCTTTCCAAATTGAGTTCCATAATCACCAAGATGATTAATTGCTATGGTATTATATCCTATAAATTTATATATATTATTAATGGCACTTCCTATAACAGTTGTTCTAATATGGCCTATATGAAAAGGCTTAGCTATATTAGGAGAAGAAAATTCAACTATTACATTCTTATTTCCTCCTATATCAGATGATCCAAACTTATCCCCCTGATTATTTACTTCCTCTATCACCGTTTTAGCAAAGGTCTCTTGATTAATAGTAAAGTTTATATAAGCTCCAGCATTTTCAATTTTCCCAAACAAATCATTTTCTTCAATAGATTCTATTATCTCCTGTGCTATCATATTTGGTGACTTTCTAAATACCTTTGCAAGCTTGAAACAAGGAAAAGCAAAGTCTCCCATTTCTGAATCAGGTGGAATTTCAATCATATTAAGAATTTCCTGAAAATCTAATTCAGTTATCTTATCATTTAAAATATCAGCAATTTCTTTTTTAAAATCTATCATTTTCTACCTCCTTAGTTTTAACCATAGAAAACTCGTCTCTTAATAAGCTTAAGAGACGAGTTTTATTCCCGCGTTACCACTCTTTTTGGTACATATTATGTACCCTCTTTTCTTCCCTATAATGGGGGAAAACCATTTAGCCTACTATAGATATCAACTTTATACCGTGAACTTGTTTAAGTAAAATAATAATATTCATAAATTTTTTACTTAAACTAAAGATAAACAACTTTAGGTTTAATGACAATATTGTCTATCTTTCTTTAGTGAAACAAATTCAAAAGTAAATTTATATATGAAAGAACCGTAAAAGCACCCATATTTTTAGGATGTATAAATTAAGTTTTAAGATTGTTTCACTATACAAAGTTGCATATACTAGTTCAGCTAAAGTCTCAAAGGTGCGCTTCGGCTTAAATCCTATATCGGGCTTTCACCATCCCCAACTCTCTGTAAATACAAATTAAAGCCTACTATCCTTTTCATAGACATTTATAATAATCGAAGCTTAACTGAAAATTAGAACTGATTATTTGAAAAATATATCATTTTGAAATATAATTTAACATATTCCGAGGAGTAAATCAAGTACTTTAAAGTATTTTTTGGTTTTTCTTTTATTTCATGTATTTATTTGTTAAAATTATTGTATCTGCTTTTATAAAAAAAATACATGAAAATTTTGCTTTTATTAGGAGGTAATTATATTTTATGATTAAATATAAAAAATTTTACTTATCACATATTATTATTGCTATTAATTCTATAATTTTCATTTTGATGTTTCTTGTAGATAAATCACTAAGCTTCAATGTATACACCTTAATAGATTTTGGGGCTAAATACAACCCATTAATTGCTTCAGGAGAATATTATAGATTAATTACTCCTATTTTTTTGCATTCAGATATAACCCATATTCTTTTTAATATGTATGCATTAAACATATTAGGTAAAAACATAGAGATTATATATGGAAGGGTTAAGTTTATTATTATCTATTTGACAGCTGGATTATTTGGTAGTCTTGGAAGTTTTATTTTCACTAAATCTGTTGCTGTTGGTGCCTCAGGAGCAATCTTTGGTTTGTTCGGTGCCTATATATATCTTTATATTAGCAGACCAAATGTATTCAATACTAAGTTTCTTAAAAATTTACTTTCTATTATAGGTTTAAATCTATTTTTAGGTATAGTTTTTCCTAATATTGATAATTGGGCACATATTTGGGGACTTGTTGGTGGAATTATAATAAGCTGGGCAATCGGCATAAAAGGAGAAAAAACTTTTTCTCCTAAAAAAATAATTACCCAAATATTGACTGTTTTGTTAATATGTACATCTTTAACTGTGGGGATTAAGATCAATAAAGATAGCTGGCAATATAACCTTTTTAAAGGTATAGATTATTTGAAAGAAAATAAAATCAATAAGGCAGAATCAGAATTTAATACTGGTATTTCCAGAAATGATAATGTTGAAGATTTTCACTACTATCTTGGACATATTAACCTATCAAAGGGTAATATTCAAAAGGCCATATATCATTTTGAAAAGGCAATAGAAATAAACCCTGGATTTACTGAAGCAAAACAAGCCCTTGATAACATAAAATAAAGCTGCAAAATGCAGCTTTATTTTTTATATTTTAACAAACCTTTTAGCTATTAATCGTTAGCTTGTGACTAATGTTTAAATCTCAAATACTCTTCTCTGCTATTTACTTGGAATTAGACCTTCTAAAAAATGAAATGGCTTCGAAGTGTCTATTCCATTAAAGTTTTTCAGCACTTCTCCTTCAACCTTTATCTCTACGGTTTCATTGCCTGGTAATGCAATAATTGAGTTTACTATACCTCCTATAGCTAGTCTAGCATCGCTACTTGACATTTTCTTTTCCTTAAACTCTTTGGAAAGATTAAGGATTACATTGTCATCTTCTCTTTCAACTGAAAGAACTTTAGTTCCTTCTGGAACAGGGCTAACATAGTTACCTTTCCCTTCATAATTTATAAGCTCCTGAAGAACAAATTCTTCAATTGATTTATCTTTAAACTTCTCATCGTTTATATTTACAGAAAAAAGGTCATCATAAAGGAAAGGTTCATTCTTATATTTTAAATATAGAATATATTCAACATCATCTACAACTTCCTCAGTATCAGTTTCGCTATCACTTTCATTATTTCCTTCTACTACTTCGCCTCCGTTTTCTTCCAGAGCCTGTTCAAGATCTAAATCTTCTGTATCATCCTTCTTTTTACATCCTGAAAACATAGTAAAAACGAGTACTACTATCAATAGATAAGCTAATATCTTTTTCATTTGTTTTTTCCCCCTTAAAAATCATAATTCAAATAATTATCTTCATTAAATACTAATACACCATTTTTTCTTAACAGGGCTGCTGTTACTCCCATACCTCTTTTAATTTTCCCTTCAAATTTACCATTATAAATATCTTCACTACCACAGGAAGGGCTTTTGGCTTTTAGAATAGCAGTCTTTGCTTTACAAATTCTTGCAATTTTTAAGGTCTCTTCCGCACCTTTAACAAAACTCTCTGTAAGATCTTCCCCCATATTGTTTTTTATTTTAGAGGAACCCTGCAAAACATCCCTTCCATCTCCACTCATTATTTCACATGGTAATCTGGGAGTTGATAGTCCTCCCATTTGCTCAGGGCAAACTACTATAAATTCTTTATCCTTTAAAAATTCTATAAGGTTTTTATGGAAATTATTTCCTCCATTATATTTACAATTCAATCCAATTAAACAACCACTGACTAAAATCATATATATTTCACTCCATAAAGTACAAATGTTCAATTAAATTTACATCACTATTTCAAGTCAACTATTGTAACTCCTGATCCACCTTCTCCATATATTCCTTCTCTAAAAGCTTTAACATGGGCATGGCCCCTTAAAAAATTCTTTATTCCCTTTCTTAAAGCCCCAGTTCCCTTACCATGAATAATAATAACCTGCTCTAATTTTGCAAGATATGCGTCATCTAAATACTTATCAAGCTCTATAGAGGCTTCTTCCAAAGTTTGACCTCTTAAATCAATCTCTTTTTTTATATTTTGTGTTTTAGTCTTCATTATATTTCCTATGTTAGTATTTTTATCACTAGTCTTTCTTTCCTTTATTAATCTCACATTAGAAAGATTAACATTGATTTTCATTATACCTACCTGAACAGTTAGTTCACCATTCTGATTAGGCTGTGTTAAAACCTCCCCCTTCTGATTGATATTTAAAACCTTAACAGTATCACCAATATTCAAGCTTTTAGGTGGCTCAGAAACAGAAATATCTTCATCAAAGTTTACAGGCTCATGAAGATCCTCAATGCTTCCCTTCATTTTCTTTCTCAGCTCTTCTATTCGTTTATTTCTTTCTCTTCCCACATCCTTGGATATATTTCTCAGCTCTTTTATTATTTCATCTGCTTTCTCTTTAGATTCTTTTAGTATTTTTCGTGCCTCTTCTTTAGCTGTTTTAATTTCTCTATTTTTTTGCTGTTGTAATCTCTTATATTTTTCCTCATAGTCTTCTTTAAGCTTTTGGACTTGCAATCTAAGTTTTATAGCTTCATCTCTTTCTTCCTCAGCAGTTTTTCTATTATTCTCAATAGTTGAAATAATCTCTTCAAACTCAATATCTTCACTTGTTATAAATTCTCTGGATTTATTAATTATTTCCTCACTTAGCCCAAGTCTTCTTGAAATTTCTAAGGCATTAGATTTACCGGGTATTCCTATAAGCAATCTATATGTAGGACTTAGGGTTTCTACATCAAATTCCACAGAAGCATTTTCAATCCCTTCCTTAGCAAGGGCAAATTGCTTTAGCTCACTATAGTGGGTAGTAGCCACGGTTTTTACCCCTTTATCATAAAGATGTGTTAAAATAGCCATAGCCAGGGCAGCCCCTTCTGTAGGATCAGTTCCTGAACCCAGTTCATCAAGTATAACCAAATCCTTATCGGAAACATTTTTTAAAATTTCTACAATATTAGTCATATGGGATGAAAATGTACTAAGACTTTGCTCAATGCTCTGCTCATCTCCTATATCAGCATATATTGTATTGAATATTGAAATTTCTGTTCCATAATCAGCAGGTATGTGAAGACCTGATTGGGTCATAAGAACCATAAGCCCAAGGGTTTTGAGGGTCACTGTTTTACCTCCTGTGTTGGGCCCAGTTATAACCAGTGTATTGAATTTATCACCCAGCCATATATTAGTAGGAACAACTTCATCAGCCTTGATAAGGGGATGTCTTCCATTTTTAATTCTTATATATCCATTATTGTTAAGCTGTGGCTCTATACCCTTCATAGAAATTGACAGTTTAGCCTTTGCAAATATAAAATCAATTTTTGCAAGTATTTCCTGGTTTATCTTAATATTCTCAGAAACTTCTCCCAGCTGGGACGATATCTCTCTAAGTATTTTTTCAATTTCCGCCTTTTCCTTTAGCCTAAGTTCCTTAAGCTCATTATTCATTTCTACTATTGCCATTGGTTCTATAAAAAGAGTCGCTCCACTAGACGACTGATCATGGACCAGTCCAGGCACGTCCTTTTTATTCTCAGCTTTTACAGGCACTACAAATCTATCCTGCCTAATTGTTATTATTGCATCCTGTAAAACCTTCTGCATTCTTGAAGAATTTATCATGGAATTTAATTTATTTCTTACAGCAGTATTTTTATTTTCAATTTGTCTTCTAATATTTCTAAGGGTCGGGCTTGCATTGTCAGACAGTTCATCTTCACTTATAATGGCCTGGTCAATACGCTCTTCAATATTCTTATAGGTACTGATATTGGAAACTAAGCTTTGAAGCGGTGAAAAATCCTCTGACTCTGTAGTTTTAATAAAATTTTTTAGAATCCTCGCAGTTCTTAATGTATCTCCCACTTCAAGAAGTTGTCCAGGATATAAATATGATCCAATTTCTGCAATCTTCATATATCTTTCTACATCATAAATGGGACCTATAGGTACACTACCCTTTTGAATTATTAGACTTACTGCTTCTGTGGTCTCCATTAATCTATGTTTTGCTTCATTATATTCCTTTATTGGTACAAGCTCCTCTACAAATTCTTTTCCTAACCGAGAAGTTGCATGTTTTTTTAAGATTTCCTTAATTTTTTCATACTCTAGAACCCTAATGGTTCGTTCATTCATCTTTATTCTCCTTCTATCTTTTTTCTCTTTATTTAAATTACACCTCTTGAAAAGTGGCCTCTAGTATAATCACCTTTGTCTTTATACATTTTAATAAAGTTTTTGATTTCATTCGTTACTCCTTTTTTTCCACTGAGAATTCTGTTAAGGGTTTTATCATAAGCCTTTACTATACTTATTATTTCATTTTTATCTTCATTTGTAAACTGCAATCTTATATTAGCTATATTACTTTTAAAAATTCCATCCATATAATCAATTAGTAATAATTTTTTAGAATTTAATATTTGTGTTCTACAATTGTTATCTTTTTTCAGTGGAAAAATTACTCCATATCTATCCTTCAAACCATATTTTTTGTTTTGGCAAAGTCCACAGCTTTTTTCATTGTCTCTATTTACTATAGCATTTACTGGACAATATTCTGTTATCATCATAGGAAGATGTCCATAAACAATGATTTGACAGTCAATACTGATTTTTTTAACTAAATCTTTTATCTGATTAAAATTAAGTTCTGGAGACAAAGTAATATTTTTCACCTTCAGGTCCTGCATCTGATTAGCAGCCATACTATTAAATATATTAAAGGAAAAATCAGCATGTATTTTTATATTATCATTTCTAAAAATATTTAATTGCCCATGATTTGCCAATAAAACATGATTGTTTTGAGTAATAATATTCTTTTTTTTCTTTAAAGCTTCTATATCTCCATCATTAGTTATCCTATCTAATGATGGTATCAGCAGTTTTTGAGCTTTCTTAGCTATATCAAAAGCTCTTTCTATATCTAATATATTGGAATAATATATTCTTTCTATTCTAGTACTAACTATAGCCTCTAGCTGCTCTAAATTATTAACATATGCATATAGAGAAGGTACGTTTTCCTTTTCCCGGGGAATAATTCTTTGAAAAAAATCAAGCTTTGAACTGATTTTATTTCTTTTATTTATATTTTTTCTTAAATTATTCAAATTTTCAATTGCCTCTCGTCTTAAATTGTTAATCTCACTTATTGGAGCCGATATATTTTCATCAATATCTATTTCAACTTTCTCAAAACCATAGGGAGTATTACCCAATTTACTTAGTTGTTTTAATATCCTTTCTTTACTTAAGGCTTTGTTAATAGCTTTTTCAATTTTCTGATTTCCTTTAGCTGATACATAATTACCTTTTTCATCCCAGATATATAATTCAAACACTTCACCCAGTTTGCCCTTTAAAGCACCACTAATAGGAATTCTTATATTCTCACTACTATAACTTTTAGCTGCACTTGTCAAAAGGCTAATATCAGAGGTTTTGAATATTTTATCTCCCCTATGAACTTTCCCTTTTAATTCTATCTCGATAATATCTCCCTTTGATGCTTTCTCTACTACTTTATTATTTCTAAATAATTTTATGATTTTTATTCCTTTAGTTTCAGTTTTTCCATTTCTAATTTCAATACCATCACCCTTATTGAGCTCATTTTTAAGCTTAACCTTAGCCCTGCCTTTTTTTGGGTCAAAACCAGTAATATGACCAATTTCAACACCTCTATTCCCAGGCATTTCAAAGGCCATCAAGCTATTATTTCTTTCTTCAAATATATGACCCTTTGTGAATTTTCTATTGAAAATCTGAAGCAGCTCATGTTTTGTTTTATCATCAATATTTATTCTACCATCTCTATAATACATATCAATAGCTTTTCTATAGGCTTTGACAACGGTAGCCACATATTCTGGTCTTTTCATTCTCCCTTCAATTTTAAGGGAATGTACTCCCAGCTTTAGAATTTCACCTAAATTTTCCAAAGTGTTCAAATCCCTTGGGCTAAGAATATAGTCTCCCTGTACACTTTCTATCTCTTCCTTTGTTTCTAAATCTACTAATTTATATGGAAGTCTGCAAGGCTGTGCACAACGTCCTCTATTTCCACTTCTTCCTCCTATAAGACTACTCATTAAACATTGTCCCGAGTAGCAGATACAAAGAGCACCATGAACAAATACCTCTATTTCCATATCACTATTTTCTCTTATATTCTTTATATCCTTTAGCTTCATCTCTCTAGCCACAACTGTTCGCTTTACACCTAAATTTTCTAATAATTTAATTCCTTCAAGATTGTGTATGGTCATCTGAGTACTGGCATGGACCTCAAAATCCGGAAACTTTTCTTTAAGGGCCTTCAAAATCCCTAAATCCTGTACAATAATAGCATCTATATCTATATTATATAAAAACTCTATGTACTCAATAAGCTCTTCAAATTCTTCATTTAAAACTAAGGTATTTACAGTTACATAAATCTTAACATCTCTAATATGACAATATTCTACTGCATCCTTTAAAGTATCTTCATCAAAATTACTGGCATATTGTCTGGCACCAAATTTTTTACCACCTAAATACACTGCATCTGCACCATTTTGAACTGCTGCTATTAAGGCATCGAAGCTTCCAACTGGAGCCAATAGCTCGGCTTTTTTCATATTACCACTCCTAAAACAATTTTATACCACATATTGGCACAACAAAAAGTAGTAATATTATTATATCACTACTTCCTAAATAAATTTCATAAAAAGAATGTAGAAGCATTCATTGTTTTATATAATTTTTATACATCAAAAAAGTCATAGAAACATCGATATTTTAAAATGTATAAATTAACTATTTTGCTTGAATATCTATAGAATACTAATATTAAGAATTATCAAAGGCTTCAATAAATTCTTGAAGTTCCTTTTTAGTTTGAACTAATTTAACTTCACTTTGAACAAGTTTATTTTTTAAATCTTCATTAATTTTTTCCTCTTTCTTAAGCTTGTTATTCTTTATATTCAATTCATAGCTAAGCCTATTTACTTCTTCCCTCAGTTCCATATAATTAGCTTCGGTATTTCTTAGGCTCTCTTTCATATCTTCATATTCTTTAAGTAAATTCTCATACTCTATTGTTTTCTTTTTTATCTCTATAGTGGCAGCTTCCAAAAGCTTTTTAGTTTCTTCTAATTCATGGGTAGGCCTTTCATTTTCAGCCTTTAATTTTTGATAATCATCGAATAATTTAAAATATTCATCTCCAATATTAATGGCAGTTAAAACAGCTACCATAGCTGTACTGAATTTTTTATTTTTTTCTGCGATTTCAAGCATTTTATCATCTACATAGTTAGAGACCCTTTGCATAAATTCCCTTGATTCATCACCAACTATTGTGTATTCTTGTCCTAATATTTTTACTATAACTTTATTTTTATTCATCATTTATTATACAACCCCTTTAGATTAAACAAATCCCTCAAGTAGTTAGTTCTATATATTATTATAATTTCCTTCTACAACTTAAAATAATTTATATATAGTATAGCAATATCAAACTTCAATATGTTTATACGATATAACAATATACCTTATAAATTATTTCTTTTATATGAGTCCCTTGCAAATTTCTATCCTAAATTTATATGAATAATCCGGGATTAATTATATTTTACCACATTCATAGCCTGAAAAGGCAAAAATATATTCTAATAAATTTCAAAAATAGCCGTTACCACCTAGGTGAGCTAATAGGTAACGACTATTGTCAACATATATATTATCTTAATTCAGCATTTAACTTAATTTTTAATTGATTCAATATTTTATCGAATACTTTATTAACTTCTGCATCAGTAAGGGTTCTATCCTTAGCTCTAAAAGTCAATGAATAAGCCATGCTTTTATCTCCCTTGGAAATCTGCTTACCTCTATATACATCAAATAAGGTACAGGATTCCAGTATTGATCCTCCATTTTCTAAAATAATCTCTTCTATTTCCTTATGATAGAATTCTTCTTTTACAATTACAGCCATATCCCTAGTTGTAGCAGGATACTTTGGTAAAGGTTTATATGTTCTATCTAATCTTGTTATTTGCAATAATATATTAAAGTCAATATCTGCAATATATACTCTATTATCAAAACCATAGTTCTCCAGCACATCCGGATGAATTTCTCCTAAAGTTCCTATAACATCGTTACCATGTATAATATTTGCACATCTTCCAGGGTGAAAAGAAGGATGAGCTTTTTCAGGTTCAAAGCTTAAATCTTTAATCCCTAATCTATCTAAAAGATCACAAACAACACCTTTTAAGCTGAAGAAATCTATATCATCACCATACATACCTAAAGTCAACCTCTTTTTTTCAAGAGGTAGTGAAGTTATAGGAATATCATGGGGAATAAATATTCTTCCTAATTCAAAGGCCAACGCAGCAGGTACATTTCTTTTAAAATTTCTTGCCAGAACATCCAGCAGATTTGGCATTAAAGATGTCCTCATTACGCTGTATTCTTCTCCTAAAGGATTAATAAGATTGATATTTCTTCTTAAAAAACTGTCTTCTGGTATATTTATTAGACTTAGGCTTTTAGGGCTAACAAATGAAAAGGTTGTTATTTCATTTAGTCCCAATGCATTTAAAGTCGATTTAGTATAGTCTTCAATCTCTTGCTCAATTGTCTTGCCACCCCATGTTGCTCCCTTTGGTAATGTAGATTCAATAATATTATATCCGTATATTCTTGCAACCTCTTCCACTATATCTATCTCTTTAACTAAATCCTGTCTAAAGGTTGGAATAGAAACCTCTAATCTGTCTTCTTGTTTTTCCACAGAAAGTTCCAGTCTTGTCAATGTTTTAATTATTTCCTCGGGGCTAAGCTTTGTTCCCAAAAGACTATTTATTCTATTTGGTCTAACATCTATAGACCAGTTTTCTAACTTTTCATCATAAATATCTATTTTTCCTTTTATAACTTTACCGGCACCAAGTTCTTCAATAAGTTGACATGCTCTATCTATGGCTACTTCCACAATATTTGGATCTATACCTTTTTCAAATCTGGAAGATGCTTCGGTTCTATGACCTAATTTTCTTGAGGAAGTCCTAATGTTTCTTTTATTGAAGTTTGCAGCTTCCAAAAGTATAGTATCAGTACTATCTGTTACTTCAGAAGCTTCATCCCCCATTATTCCTGCTATCCCTACTGATTTTTCTGCATCGGCAATAACAAGTACTTCTTCATCTAGCTTTCTCTCTACACCATCTAAAGTCTTAATCTTTTCATCTTCTTGAGCTCTTCTAACAATTATCTTCTTCTCTTTTATTTTATCTAAATCATAGGCATGTAGAGGCTGACCATATTCAAGCATTACATAGTTGGTAATATCAACAATATTATTAATTGGCCTAACACCAGCCTTCATAAGTCTCATTTGAAGCCAAGTTGGCGACTGTTCTATTTTTATATCTTTAACAACTCTTCCAATGTATCTTTTACATAAATTAGAATCCTTAACTTCTATTGACACATAATCCTTTACATCCTCTATCTCATTCTTTAAATTTATTCTAGGATAATTCATTGGAATATCAAAGGTTGCAGATGTTTCCCTAGCCATACCTATCATACTCAAGCAATCTGGTCTATTAGGTGTTATTTCAAACTCGATTACATTATCATTGAGCTCTAATGCCTCTTTTGCATTTTCTCCCAATGTATATTTACCCTTTAAAATCAAAATACCATCCTTTGATGACTTTGGAATTACACTATCATCGAAATTTAACTCTTCAGCAGAGCAAAGCATTCCATTGGAGGTTTCACCACGAAGCTTTCCTCTTTTGATCTTCATTCCTCCTGGAAGCCATGCTCCAACTAAAGCCACCGGTACAAAATCACCTTCATTTATATTATCTGCCCCAGTTACTATTTGTAAAACTTCATCTCCCACATCAACCTTTGTAATTACTAACTTATCTGCATTAGGATGTTTATTGATTTCCATAATCTTACCAATAACTACCTTTTTAACACCTTCAGCTACTTCTGTAACTGTTTCAGTATTTGATCCAGATAATACTAATCTTTCTTCTAATTCCTCTAAAGAAATGTTATCTATTTCAACATAATCCTTTAACCAACTCACTGGTACTAACATAAAGTCATCCTCCTAACATTGTTTATCTGCCAGCTTTTAAAACTGTTCAATAAATCTCATATCATTTTCAAATAGAAGACGTATATCTTCAATTTCATATTTTAGCATAGTTATTCTATCAAGGCCCATTCCAAATGCAAAGCCACTATAAACCTCTGGGTCAATGTTACATTCCTCTAAGACGTTTGGATGAACCATTCCACAGCCTAATATTTCTATCCATCCACTACCTTTACAGATTTTACATCCCTTTCCTCCACATTTAAAGCAGGATACATCGACTTCTCCACTAGGTTCTGTAAATGGGAAATAATGTGGTCTAAACTTTGTTTTGGTATTTATACCAAAAAGTCTTTTTGCAAAGGTATCTAAAGTACCCTTTAAATCTCCCAATGTAATATCTTTATCTATAAGCAATCCTTCTATTTGATGAAACATTGGAGAGTGGGTTGCGTCAATTTCATCGGTACGATAACATCTACCCGGGGAAATAATCCTAATGGGGGGCTTGGATTTTTGCATAACTCTAACTTGAACCGGTGAAGTTTGAGTTCTAAGTAATATATCCTTATTTATATAGAAGGTATCAGAAAGATCCCTCGATGGATGATCCTTTGGTGCATTTAGTGCATCAAAATTATAGTAAACAGTTTCAACCTCAGGGCCCTCGGCAATTTTATATCCCATCCCCATGAATATATCCTTAATTTCATCTAAAACCAATGTAAGGGGATGCTTATGACCTATTCTATTAACCTTACCAGGTAATGTAACATCAATAACTTCATTTTTCAACCTGGCATTCTTTTCTTTTTCTTTTATAACTGCCTTACTTTCCTCTAAAGTTTTCTCAATTGAGTCCCTAACTTCATTTGCCAATTTACCTATTACGGGTCTCATTTCCTTAGACAATTTACCCATGCCCCTTAGCAAAACAGTTAATTCCCCTTTTTTCCCTAAATACTTAACTCTAAATTGCTCTAATTCATTTAATGATTCAGCTGAAGCAATATCTTTTTTAACTTTTTCTAAAATTTCTAAAATCTGTTCTTTCATTGTATATCTCCTTTCTGTATATATGTCTAAAAATTATATTCTTCAAAAAATATTAAAACCTCCATCCACAAGGGACGAAGGTTCTCATCGCGGTACCACCCTTTTTGTTAAGAAACAGATATGGACAACACTATTATAATAAAACTTATATGCATATATAATATTAAGATATAAGATTAATATTTATTCTTAACATCTCTTGCGACATTATAACGGTGTTATCCGATAAAGCTTACTAATAACTTTCAGCTCCATAGCTCCAGAGTGAACTTCTGATAAATCTTAAACTAGAAATGCTTTCAGCCTATAACATTTCCTCTCTGTAAGTTGTATTTATCTTACTTTTCTCTTTCATTGCCATTGAATATATTAAATTAAAATTACTAAAAACAATAATTAAACTTAACAACCTACTATCTTTTTATATATGAGATACGCATCTAAATTACCAGTTAACATAAAAACATTCCAAAAGAATTTAGCCATATATAACATTAATAGATGCACCCCTTTTTACTAGTCTACTTAGATAAAATTATAGCACAGCAAAAAAAGGTTTACAAGTAGTTATTTCATTTAATTATTAAATTTTCTGAAAATGAGTCTGTCTTACTATTTCATATATAATTATACCCGCTGCAATGGAAGCATTTAAAGATTCTGCATTTCCTATTATGGGTATTTTAACTTTTATGTCGGATCGTTTAATTAACTCATTAGAAATTCCATTTCCTTCATTACCAATAATAATTGCATTCTTTCTTCCATATTTTACTTCAAAGTGATATCTTTCGGCCTCCAATGTGGTAGAAATAATATCTACCCCATTTCCCTTTAAGATTTCAATTACATCACCTATGGTTTCTATATGTATTATTGGCATACTAAAAATTGATCCCATAGTAGATCTAATGGTTTTGCTATTATATATATCCACAGTCCCCTTTAATGATATTATGCAACTTACCCCTGCCGCATCGGCGGTTCTAATAATTGTACCAACATTTCCGGGGTCTTGCAATTTATCAAGAATTATTAGAAATAATTTGTCCTTACTGATTATATCTTCTAAATCATAATACCGCCTTTTTACAACACCTAATATTCCTTGGGGACTATCGGTAGTAGATATTTCCTTAAAAATCTTATCATTTATTTTACATAATTCTATTTTTCTTTGAGAAATTTTTTCTAATAACTTACAGCCCCTATTGCTACTTGTTATCACATCATTATAACATATATTCCTAAACTCTGCATTATTCTCTAAACCATGTTCAACACTTCTAAGCCCTTCTATTAAAAACTCTTTATGCTTATCTCTATATTTTCTTTTATGTAATGATTTAATATGCTTTATATTTTGATTCGATGGGGATATTATTTCCTTAATCACCTATAAGCACCCCTATTTTTTCTCAATTTCACGTATATCATCATTATGTCCAATAACAACTAAAACATCGCCTTCTTCAATTAAATCTTCAGCATCCGGTGATATATCAATATTGGGTCCATGTTTTATAGCCATAACGTTAACACCATATACTGACCTCATATTTAATTCTACTAAACTTTTACCTATCCATTCATCTAGAGTCGCAATCTCTACAATACTGTAATCAGGAGCAAGTTCAATATAATCCATTATGTTTGAAGATACTAGATTATGTGCAACCCTAACTCCCATTTCCCTTTCAGGAAATACAACCCTATCAGCACCAATTTTATATAGTACCTTAGCATGCAATTCATTTTGGGCCTTAGTTATAACATATTCTACACCAAGTTCCTTAACCATCAAGGTAACTAATATAGAAGATTGAATATTTGATCCAATAGTTACTACTGCAACATCAAAATTTCTTATTCCTAAGGATTTTATAGATTTTTCATCTGTAGCATCAGCCTGAACAGCATGGGTTACACTATCTGCAATACTTTGTATGGTTTCTTCATTTTTATCTATTACCAAAACTTCATATCCCATATTATATAGAGTTTTAGCAACGCTTGTTCCAAATCTTCCACAGCCAATAACAACAAATTGTTTCTTCATATAGTCACCTCTCTATCCTACCATTACTTTTCCTTCAGGATATCTTACTAAACCTTTATTTTTTTCTTGTTTTCTCCCTAATGCAAATACAATGGTAAGTGCACCTAACCTTCCAGCAAACATAGTAAGGGATATAACTATTTTCCCTATTATGCTGAGATTAGGAGTAAGTCCCAATGTAAGTCCAACGGTTCCAAAGGCAGAAGCTGTTTCAAATAATATATGGAGAAAATCTTGATTCGCTTCTGTGATAGAAAGTATCATTGTTACAATTAAAATCCACAGCATTCCAATAGCTAATATAGCAAAGGCCCTATCTATTACATCCTTAGCAATTCTTCTATTAAAAATCTCAGTATCATTCTTTCCTCTTATGGTTGATATAATCTTTAGAACCAAAACCCCTGCGGTAGTAGTTTTTATTCCTCCAGCTGTAGAGCTTGGAGACCCTCCTATAAACATAAAAATTATTATGAAAAACTTTGATGCCATCCTCAACTTATCCATGGGGAGGGTATTGAAGCCAGCAGTTCTAGGTGTTATCGAATGAAACATGCTCCCTAGAAATTTACCCTTTATACTCAAATTTCCAAGTGTATCTGGATTAGTAAATTCTAAAGCAAAAATCAATACAAATCCTGTAAGTATTAATATAGCAGTTATAGATAAAACCAATTTTGTATGTAATGTTAACTTACTAAATTTCTTGAATTTTATTACATCCATAACTACAGTAAAGCCTAAACCGCCAACAATAATCAAGAGCCATATCACAATATTTACTAAGGCACTATCCACAAATGGAGTTAAACTTCTGCCATTACCAATCAAATCAAAACCGGCGTTACAAAATGCAGATATTGAATGAAAAATACCATATAGTATTCCTTTACTAGTACCATATATAGGAATAAATTTTAATGATAAAAAAAAGGCTCCTATACCTTCAATTATAAAGGTCGTAATCAAAATATGCTGTGTTAATCTTACCAAACCTGATATGGTTAACTGATTTAAAGCCTCCTGCATAATTAATCTTTCACGCAAAGATATTCGTTTCCCAATAATAAAAGCCACCAAAGTAGCCATAGTCATAAATCCTAACCCACCAATTTGTATCAATAAAAGAATTATTGTCTTTCCAAATACAGTCCAATACGTACCTGTATCTACTACAACTAAGCCTGTTACACAAACTGCTGAGGTTGCGGTAAATATGGAATTCACAAACCCTACGCTTTCACCACTTTGGGAAGCAATAGGAAGATTTAACAATAGAGCTCCAATTAATATTACACTGGCAAAACCTAAAACTAGTATTTGAGCAGGATTCAATCTATAACTACGTAAAGTATTATTCCTTTCGATTGTAATCACCCCAATCGAATTATTTGATTTTCATTTGTTTATTATACCACTTTAATCCTTTTTTTAAAAGTAAAAACTTCAATTCATTATTTTACTAACAATTTTACTCAAAGGTGTTTAAATTGGCAAAAAAATAGGCTCTGTATGAGCCTATTTTTATTTATGCATTTAATTTTGACTTTGCAACTTCTACAAGCTGCTTAAATCCTTCTGGATCGTGAATTGCCATTTCAGAAAGCATTTTTCTATTTATGCTTACATTAGCAAGCTTTAATCCATTGATCAGTCTGCTATATGAAATATCATTCATCCTTGCAGCAGCATTAATTCTTGATATCCATAATTTTCTAAAATCTCTTTTTCTTAATTTACGTCCTATATATGCATACCTCAAAGACCTCATTACAGCTTCGTTAGCAGGTCTAAAAAGTTTACTTTTCGCTCCATAATAACCTTTAGCAAGCTTTAATATTTTCTTATGCTTTTTCTTGGCGTTTACAGCCTTTTTAACTCTTGCCATTTTCCTTACCTCCTTTACTTTTCATCCTAGAATTTATAAATATGGAATAACTTTTTTAATTCTCTTTTCATCGCCTTTGGATACTATTCCAGATTGACGTAGATTTCTTTTCCTTTTAGCTGATTTTTTAGTTAATATATGACTTTTATAAGCTTTTGCTCTTTTAATTTTCCCTGAGCCAGTCTTTTTAAATCTTTTAGCAGCTCCTCTATGGGTTTTCATTTTAGGCATTTTTATTCCTCCCTTCAATTTTTCATAGGGTTAGAAAAACAAGAAACATTGAAGTTACTTCTTTCAAATAAGCCCTATTTATAATGAAACAATGTCAAAATTCAATTTATACATCTTAAAAATATCCATGCTTACGAGATTTTTTGAGATATATGAATTCATTTTTCAATTTGTTTATGTCTATAGGGACTTAAGTAAAGACTTCAATTTATCCATGTCAAAAGCTCTTAAAAATCTGCGAGCATTTGTACCCGTATAAATTAAATTTTACTATGTAAACCCTATATAATCAAAATTAAAACTTAGTATTTGAAGTTGGTTATATTTAATTTTTAGGAGATAGGAACATTACCATGCTTCTACCTTCCATTTTTGCACTTTTATCTATAGTAGCAACTTCAGAAACTATGGAGAAAAATTTATTCAATACATCCTTCCCCAAATGAGTATGTCCTAGCTCTCTACCCTTGAATCTTAAAGACACCTTAACCTTATCTCCTTTTTCAAGGAATTTCATGGCATTATTAGCCTTTGTGTTCAAATCATGATCTTCTATATTAAGACTTAATCTAACTTCCTTGACACTTATTGTTTTTTGTTTCTTCTTTGCTTCCTTTTCTCTCTTAGCTTGCTCGTATTTATACTTTCCGAAATCCATTACTTTACATACTGGCGGTTTAGCATTTGGAGCTATTTTTACCAGATCAAGCTTTCTTTCTTCTGCTATCTCAAGTGCTCTCCGTGATGATACTACCCCTAGCTGTTCTCCATTAGAGTCAATAAGTCTTACTTCACGATCCCTTATAGATTCATTAACCTCAAGTTTCTTTTTAATAATTGTCCACCTCCTGATAAATTTAAAAAACATATCTGAAAATTATATAAAAAACAAAAAGACGAATGTCTAAGCATTCGTCTTATAGCCACAATTAATAATATATAGGCGTTAAATAAATAGTATATATTAGGCTATATTTACCTTACTGACCAAGTCGCAAGGTGAGAAACGATATGCTTCTACTTTATTTTCATTAATACATTTAACATAAATTAGTTTATCATTACTTTTATATTATGTCAATAGTTTTTTATTCTATTCACATCAAGAAATCATTTTCCTAAAAAATATTAAATTCTCTATTTCTTTTTATCAAATGCTCTTTGCCATGCATGCAAGCCTAAGGCTATACCTATAACTCCATAGGAAACAAAATTCCTAAAGAATTCTCCTATTTGTGCATCCCCGAAAAGGTTTTGTGCTGCCTTAGGAGATACTATAAATAATGTATGGAAAAGTATTACCCCAAGTAGCGCTTGCCCAATTGTAGCCTTTGTAACAGAAGCTCCTCCAACAAGTAAAGCAGCTATAGAAAATAGAGCAATTTGGACATGGCTACCATAGGTATTCATTATGCCTATGTTCTGAAGAAATATCAATTGTCCCCATGCAGCTAAAACCGTTGATATTGTAATAGCTATCACCCTAACTCTATTAACATTAATGCCTGAAACCTTTGCAATATTTTGATCGTGTCCAACGGTTCTGAAATCCTGTCCTAGCTTTGTTTTAACTATTAAAACATTAAAGGCACATAAAAACAAAACTACAAACATTGTAACAATAGGAACCTTTAAAACCCTTAGAGCTTTTAATCCTTTTGGAATTCCTATATCCAAAATAAATCCAGTACTTATAAAAATCACAATTATGGACAATGCAAAATAGATTATATATTTATATCTATTTTCACGTTCAGCTACAGTAATATCTTTTTTAAATAATTTATAAGCAAAATATAGTAATGATAAAATACTTATAAAAAGCAGAACATTGAAAAGAGGAAATTTTACCAAGTCATCTAACGCATATTTTATACCATTATTCTTTGCTAAGTCCACAGTATTTCTTATTCCAACACCACTGGGTAATATCAGAACTTCGTTTACCATTGGGATAAATGTTCCTATACCAAACAAAAAAATAAACTGATATATACCATTTGCAAAATATCCAGTTATTAAGCTGGTTATCATCTCTTGTCCCTTTGTTCTATTTAATAATCTTCCCGTTAAAACACCAAATATTACAGCAAGGGGTACAGATAAAATAGCACAAAGTATAAACCCATATATTCCAGGTACACCCCAGTGGGTTACTGCAATGATAGCAGCCTGCCCAGCCATGGCACCTACTGTTATGGCAAAGTTAAGTCCCATTCCTGCTATTACAGGAATAATAAGGGCAAGGACTAAAAAGGAATTTCTAAATATTCTAGTTAATAGCTCATTTACTATGAAAAATATTGGAAGTTCAGATAATATAACCCCTGCAAGGCATAGTATGAGAAATAACAAAGTAACTATATTATTAAACATCATTTTTTTTATTTGTTTTAATAAGCTTTGGTTTTCAGATTCTTTCCTTATTTCATCTGTATTGTTGATTTCTGCCATATTATTCTCCCCCCCCAACTTTAGTTAATGCATACAATATAATGCCATTTTGAACTATCATTCTTAGTACCTCCGATAGATTTCCTACCTTTATTATTTGATTTGCAACGGGGAGGGCAATTGTAAGAAGTCCCTGGAACAGAAAGACTCCTATTATAACATGGGATATTTTTGCTTTTTTAGCTGTGGCACCACCTATTAAAACTGCTGCAACAGCTGGAAAGGCCATCATTAGTGGAGCCATATATAATTGAAAAAAGCCATAGCTTTGGGCATATGCTATTATACCTACTGCTCCAAGCACTGTAGAAAGGGTGGTTCCTAGTATTCTACATTTATCAACATCTATACCTGAAGCAATTGCAAACTTGGGATTATCTCCTGCTGCCTTCATAGCTATACCTATCTTACTTCTTGTAAATAGCCATACAACTAAACACAATACAAAGAAAAATAGTACTAGACCTGTGGGCATATAAAAATTACCAATATGAAATCCCCCAAAATTATTTAGTATATATCCAAAGGTTGATTCTAAAGAAATAGTAACCCTTAAGCCCCTTCCAATAGGCCATACCATTTCGTTATGCTTAAAGGGCAGTACAACCCACATGATGCACATAAAGGCAACAGCAGAAAATCCAGTATAGGATGCCACGACAAGTTCAGAACCTTTAATCCTATTCAGAAGCATTCCATATCCAACCCCAACTAATACAGCAAAGGGTAAAGATATAAGAATTGCACCCCAAAAACCTTGCGCACCTAATAGCCCAAGCTCTATACTAACTATTCCACCTAATATACCGCACAATATGCCCAGAGGAAGGGCAAAATTAGGTCCTATTCCCGATTGAATTGCAGGTACCATAGCTAAAACTAGAATACCAAACATTCCGAATCTCCTTATTATATCCCCAAGTAAAGCATCAAAGGGCATACCGATACCTACAGCTAATATCAATAGAAATATAAAAAACAAAGAAATTATTATCCTTGGAAGCCCTATTTTTCTTGTAATATCTCTGATTGAATCAGTCATTATATAGCCTCCTTACTATGTAGTTTGCGATATTCTCCAGCCATCATCAAACCGAAGTCTCTATCACTATCATCAGGCCTAAGTATTCCTTCTACCTTTCCCTTTGATATAATTGCTATTCTATTACAAATAGATCTAAGTTCTCCTAATTCACTGGATGCCATAACGATGGTCATCCCCAATTCCTTATTCAATTTTACCAATAAATCTAAAACCAATTTTTTTGCACCTATGTCTATACCTCTAGTAGGTTCTGAAACCAAAAGAATTTTAGGCTCTAGGGTAAGAGCCCTAGCAATACAAACCTTTTGTTGATTTCCTCCACTCAATCTTCTTGTATATTGTTCTGGGCCTGTACATCTTATATCTAAATCATTAATCATTTTAAGGGCATTTTTCCGTACTGCTCCCCTATCAATTTGATTAAAAATAGCAAACTTCTTTAGGAATTTTTCCTTTATTTGCAAAGTGGTAACAACAATATTCTGCTCAATTGACTCATCGAGAAGAAGGCCTACTCCCCTTCTATCCTCAGATACAAAGGCCAGTCCCTTCTTTAAAGAATCCTTTGTATCATTTAAATTAAGCTTTTCTCCATTTAGGATAATTTCTCCTTCAGTTTCATAAAGCCCCATTATTCCATTGGCAATTCCTATTTTCCCTTGTCCTGCCAACCCACCTATTCCAAATATTTCTCCCTTCATAATATCAAGACTCATTCCCTTTACTTCTTCACCTGGCATATCTACCTTTAAATTTTTCAACGACAAAACAACTTCTCTATTATTATCCTTTTCCTCATTATCTTCTGATTTAGTCAGCTCAATCTTTCTTCCAACCATAAGCTCTGCAAGTTCTCCCACATTCGTGTCCTTCGTCTTTCTTGTAGTAACCAGTTCTCCATCCCTTAATATAGTTACATTGTCAGCAGCCTTAATAACTTCATCCAATCTATGGGTAATAAATAAAATCGCAATTCCCCTTTGAGCTATTTTTTTCATGGATGCTATTAAATTGTCGGCTTCACTTTCAGTCAATACGGCCGTAGGTTCATCAAAAACTAAAAGCTTTATACCCTTTTTATCAATTTCCCTTGCAATTTCAATAAATTGCATATGACCAACGGGTAATCCAGCAACCTTAACCCATTCTTCAATATCAAGACCTAATGTATCCAAAGATTCTCTAGAATCTGTGTTCATTTGTTTAAAATCCAAAAATTTTAATGTATCCTTTTTAAAAATTCTATTCAAAAAATTTTTCTTAGTTATTTCTCTATTAAGTTTAATATTTTCTGTTAAAGTAAATCCTGGTATTAACATGAATTCCTGGTGAACCATACCTATTCCAAATTCCATTGCTTCCTTAGGAGATTTTACATTCATATTGGCTCCATCAATTCTAACTTCTCCTTCAAATCCTCCTGTTGAATGAATTACAGGCATTCCAAATAAAACATTCATAAGGGTAGATTTCCCAGCTCCATTTTCCCCTAGAAGGGCATGAATTTCTCCTTTTTTAACCGATAAATCTACACCCTTTAAAACTTTATTTCCAAAATAACTTTTTTCAATATTCTTCATTTGTAATACATATTGTTCCTCCATTTTATGTTCACCACCTATAGGTCTATTCATAATTAATGTAAGGCTACCTTCAGGTAACCTTACATTTTAAATTTTCAAATATAAATTCTAGTAATTAATGAAATCAATTAATACAGTAAAGTAGTTATCATATTTCTTTCCGCCTTCTTCAAGCATATTTACTTGTACATCGGTCTCGGCATATTCTTTAAATTTAGCCTTTAGCACTTCTAGATCTACCTTACCCTCGGTTTCTCCCTCTATATATGCCTTAGCATATTCTGCACCGGCTTCAATATACATCATATTAACAGGTACTGGCCAAGTTGAGAATCTTCCTTCTCCACCCTTTTCCTTGATTATTCTTCTAGTCTCTTCTATTACATAATCAATATCTCCCTTTTTCTCATCAGGTATTTCTATACCCAATGCTGATGGGAAACCATGATAAGGAGAAGGACAGCAAGGCTGTGGATATATAGCTCCCCCTTGTAGTACAGCACTAATTAAAGGAACTTGCATTGAACAGTTGGTACTGAAAAATGCTGTATCCTTTCCATATTTTTCTATCATTCTTGGTACATCCTCAAGTATAAACTGTTGAGCTCCTGATACACCAGCATCACCTGTTGGATCTGGAGCAGAAGCATCAACAAATTCCAAATCTATTTCTGCACAATGCTCCTCCATAATATCCCTTCTTGCAGCAAGAAGTGGATAGGACATATGTCTTGGGAATGAATAGTGAATAAATACCTTTGCTCCCTGCTTTTTAGCTTGTTCTGGTACAGTTTTACCCATTGCAAGTTCGTCCATTTGCAATACTAAGTCTGCCTTAGCTGAAATATCATCTGGATTTTCTCCAGGTGTTCCAGCTATAAATAGAATATCATCCCTTATTTCCTTAGCTTTATCTATAGCAGCTGAGGTTCCAGGTACAGCCTGACAAATTACAATCGCCTTTACATCAGTATCTGCCGCCATACTTGTAACATTTGCTATGGTTGTTTCCTGCTCATCCATAAATTTAGGTGGATATGTCATAGTAATGATATGTTCTTCACCATATTCTTTTAACACATTTTGAGCTGCATTATATTCTTCTTCATTTTGCACAACGGTACCAGTCATTATACCTATTTTCCATTTCTCATCTTTTCCTGAATCAGAAGCTGTTTCTTCACTAGACTCTTCCTCTGGAGCTTCTTGTTCATTATTTTCTTCTGCTGGAGTCTGTTCTTCATTTGAAGCTGGCTGCTGGCCACATGCAGCTAAACCAACTACTAACATCAGCACTAATAAAATAGACAAAATTTTCTTAAACATAATTAAATCCCCCTCAAATTTTCATAAATATATTTCATTGCAACTTAAATCCTTTTAAAATTTAACCTCCTTTCCCTTCAAAATATATTGAAAAATAATAAATTGAGAAAACTACATAATTTAGGTTGGAGAAAATTTCAAAATATTAATACCATAACTTTTCTAATTATAGGTTTATATGTATTAATAAGCTTTTGCATAAAAAATTATGCTATTTCCTTAATACATAAATATGTAGACATGCCAAATAAAATTCCATAAATTAACCTTATAGTTTATTTTTATAATGATTTATATTTTTTTACACATATATTATTATTTACTTCCACAAGAAAATTTTACAATTGCTAATTAAAGTAATTCTACACTATTCTGAATTTTCCTTCTTTTTTTTAATTTTAATTTAAATATTTTTTAATATATATATTTTTTAAAATTTATATAATTTAACTTTTAATTTATTTTTTAAATTAACTTTGGGTACACTAATACTAAATAAAAAATAAAAGGCAGGTGATATTTAATTTGAAAAAAAAGTCCCTTTTATTTATATTGTTACCTTCAATAATTTTTGGTTTTTTTATGTTAACTAGCCCTGGTATTAACAATAAGCCCAAAGGTTATGTTGGCATCAGTAGTTCTGGAATCAGTATAATAATATTGATAACTATTATTTTATTGATATATTTTTTAAAGTATAATGGTTCTCCTCAATTTGCCCCAGTTAATCTCAAAACTGAAAAAACTGATAAAAAAAATGATAAAGCTAATGAACCCAAAATAGGCTTTAAAGATGTTGCTGGATTAGATGAGGCAAAGGAAGAGCTGGAAGAAATAATTGACTTTTTAAAAAATCCAGATAAATACAGAGCTATGGGGGCAAAAATTCCTAAGGGTATATTATTACATGGTCCTCCTGGAACTGGAAAAACACTACTAGCAAGAGCTATTGCCGGTGAAACCAATTCCAAATTTATTGCAGCAAGTGGATCAGAATTTGTAGAAAAATATGTAGGTGTAGGTGCTAAAAGAGTAAGAGCTTTATTTGAAAAAGCCAGAAAAGAAGCTCCTTCAGTAATTTTTATTGATGAGATAGATGCAATTGGAGCTAAAAGAACTTTAGAAAGTAATAACGAAAAGGATCAGACTTTAAATCAACTATTAATTGAATTGGATGGATTTAACAATGATCAAACTGTTATAGTCATAGGTGCTACCAACCGCATAGATATGCTTGATGAGGCTTTAAAAAGACCTGGAAGATTTGATAGAAATATATTTATTGGAAATCCAGATATTAAATCTCGAGAGGAGATTTTTAAAGTTCATATTAAAAATAAGCCTATCAATCCAAAAATAAATATTAGTGAGCTTGCAAAAAGAACCCATGGAATGTCTGGTGCCCATATTTCTAATATTGCTAATGAAGCTGCAATTTTAGCAGTAAGAAATAATAAAAAATCTATTGACTTTGACGATTTTAACAATGCCATCGAAAAGGTCATTGGTGGACTTGAAAGAAAAAATTACTCAATCATTGAAAAAGAAAAAAGAAGAGTATCTTTTCATGAAGCTGGCCATGCTTTAATGGGGAAAATATTGAGCTCAGATTTAATTTCAAAGATATCCATTATCCCTAGAAGCCAAGCCTTAGGATATGTTATGTATACACCAAATGAAGAAAGATTTTTAATAACTAAGGAAGAGCTGTTCAATAAAATAAAGGTGATGCTTGGTGGTAGAGCAGCTGAAGAAGTAATATTTGGAAACATTTCAACAGGAGCAAAGGATGATTTGAAAAAAGCAAATGAAATAGCTTTTCAGATGGTCTGCGAATATGGTATGAGTGATTTAGGAAATAGATTTTATGAACCTACCCTAATTAAAAACTGTTACGACATAATAGATAGGGAAATAAATAAAATAATCGATTTATGCTACAAAGACACTTTAGAAAAAGTAAAATTAAATAAAGAATTATTAAGCAAAGTAGCTAATGTTTTATATGAAAAGGAAACTCTAACTGGCGAAGATTTAAATACAATCATTGAGAAATACAATAGCACACAAAAAGTTTCTATTATATAAACTTAAAAAATAACTTCCTAATAGTATTTATCAGGAAGTTATTTTTTACTCCATTATTCTGATATTATTAATGTTCTATTTTTAATTTCCTCTACTACATTGTCAATAAAGCTATCTACATCTTGATTTCCCAATTCTCCTTTATCCCTTGAACGAACGGATATTGTATCATTTTCTAATTCTTTATCTCCTAGTATAAGCATATATGGAACTTTACCAAGCTGAGCCTCACGTATTTTATATCCTATTTTTTCATTTCTACTATCTACTTCCACTTTAATATTCTTATTCTGGATCTTTTCAGCAACCTTTTTAGCATATTCTACATGTTTATCAGTTATTGGAAGAACTCTCACTTGTTCTGGTGCAAGCCATGTAGGGAATTTACCTGCAAAATGTTCAATTAATATCCCAATAAATCTTTCTATGCTACCAAATGCAACTCTGTGGATTACAATAGGCCTATGCTTCTCACCATCTTTACCTATATATGTTAAATCAAATCTTTGGGGTAGTTGAAAGTCAAGCTGGATTGTACCACATTGCCATGTTCTACCTATACAATCTTCTAAATGAAAGTCAATTTTAGGTCCATAAAATGCCCCATCCCCTTCATTTAGTTTATATGAAAGATTTTCCTCTTCTAAGGCTTCCCTCAATGCATCTTCAGCCATATTCCAATCTTCATCATTACCCATTGAGTTTTCAGGTCTAGTAGATAGCTCAACATGATATTTAAATCCAAACTTTGTATAAACTTCATCTATTAATTTTGCAACACCCTTTATTTCATCTTTTATCTGTTCCGGTAGCATGAATATATGGGCATCATCTTGAGTAAAAGCTCTAACCCTCATAAGACCATGTAGTGCTCCAGACAATTCATGTCTATGAACTCTTCCTACTTCCCCAACTCTCATAGGGAAATCTCTATAGGAACGCATCTCTGTCTTATAAACCAGCATTCCACCAGGACAATTCATTGGCTTAATAGCATAATCTTCCTCATCTATTTTTAAAGTATACATATTTTCCTTATAGTGATACCAGTGTCCTGAAGTTTCCCAAAGCTTTCTGTTCAATATAATTGGAGTTTCAACCTCTACATATCCCCATCTCTTGTGTACCTCTCTCCAATAATCCATTAAAGTATTTTTAAGTTCCATTCCCTTTGGTAGGAAAAATGGGAAGCCTGGTCCTTCTTCTAGTATAGTAAACAGCTTTAATTCCTTGCCTAGTTTTCTATGGTCCCTCTTCTTAGCTTCTTCCAACCTATTAATGTATTCCTCTAATAATTTTTTCTTTGGAAAGGAAGTTCCATAAATCCTTTGAAGCATTTTATTCTTTTCATCGCCTCTCCAATAAGCCCCTGCAATACTTAAAAGCTTCAGAGCCTTTACAATTTTTGTAGTAGGAAGATGAGGCCCAGCACAAAGATCAACAAAATCTCCCTGCTTATAAAATGATATAACAGCATCTTCAGGTAAATCTTTAATTAATTCTACTTTATAAGGCTCTCCTTTTTCTTCCATATATTTTATTGCTTCTTCCCTTGGAAGTTCAAATCTTTCAGGATTAAGACCTTCCTTGGCTATCTTACTCATTTCTTTTTCAATCTTTTCTAAATCTTCCGGTGTGAACTTATGGTCAGAATCAAAATCATAATAATAACCATTTTCAATTGCAGGACCTATAGCTAATTTTGTCCCTGGAAATAGTTTTTGAACAGCTTGGGCTAGTATATGAGAACTTGTATGTCTAAATACATCTTTTCCTTCTTCATCATCAAATTTAAAAATATTAATCTTACAATTTTTATCCAATTTGTAATTTAAATCTACAACCTTTCCATTTAACTCACCAGCAACAGCTTCTTTCCCAAGTCTTCCACTAATACTCTTAGCTAATTCTAATATAGTAGTTCCCTTAGGAACCTCTTTTACAGAACCATCCTTCAAAGTAACTTTCACTTGTTCCATGTATAAAACCTCCTTATGGTCTTTTGTATTCCTATTTCTAAAATATAAAAACCTCCCATCCCTACATTACGTAGGGACGAGAGGTTACACCCGCGGTTCCACCCTAATTAAAATATTCACTCTCTTAGCATTAACGTTGCCACCCGGTAATACTTTCACTTATAGCTACTAAATCACTGCTCAAGGTTAGTTTTCCTATAGCCATATCAGAAATGCTTACAGCCATTGACATTTCCTCTCTTAAGATTGAATCTATAGTACTCTTTCCCATCATAGCATTATCATTATTGGTTTAAATATAATTATATTAATAAAAATTTATTTGTCAATAGTAAAATTTGTATAGTTACTTTAATTTTAAAAAGTCTTTTAGGTAAGTTTGTGTATTAAACAAACAATTTATGCATTAAAATTGTAAAATTATTATTCCTTGTAAAAATCCTATTATAAAACCTATTAATCCACCTAAAAGTTCAATATGCTTTAATTCTTTCCTGGCAATATTTAATATTATTTCTTCAAGCTTCACAAGTTCAAATCTATTAATTTTTTCTTCAATAATTTCAGAAATTTTAACTTTACTAGTGGCCTTAAGCACAAGTTTTTCAGTTAAATCATTAATTGCATTCTCACCCTCACTATCAATAATTTCATCTACATATACAAGTATCATTCCCTTAATTGCCCCAGGAATTAAAGAAGGCATTTTTTCTTCAGCAATTGTCCTAACTTTTTTCTTGATTTGTGCAATTATTTCACTTTTATTTTCTTCTTCTATTAATTTATCAATTATTTCTTCAATCGAAATAAGCTCTGTTTCTACTGTGTGTCCAATACTACGGGCTATTTCTCCTTTTCTCTTAGGAATCAAACCTTGAACAGAAAAATTGAGTATAGGAATTTTAATTGGATTTAAAGGTCTAAAAATCAACTTAATTGCAAAAACATTTGTCATCCACCCTATTCCAGCACCTATTAAAGATAGTAATAATACCTGTATCCAAAACATTTCTTCACCTCTTACTATATCTTATAAGAAAACTGCACAACTATCTTTTTATATGCAATTGTCCCAAATTCTAATTATACAATTACCTTGTCTTATTACAAACAAGATAAAGTATACCATATAAAATCTCCTCTTTCAATAGTACAAAATCCTCTATACAACTCTTTTCTGATTCTAAGATTACTATATAAGTAAAAAAAGTAGACAGAAATCTACTCTATCTACTCTCCTCTTATATTCTTTGGTATTTTACAAATTTTGCAATCATCACATATATATACCTTACCATCAAATATATTTTTTATTGTTTCAATAATTTCAGTATTTTTAACATTTTTAACAAAATGAAATACTATTTTTCTGGGAGCTATAGTTATAAGTGAACTTATAAGAAGGTCATCATTGTTTAAATTATTATCTATTAGATCATCTATTAGTCCTCTTATATATTCATCGTCTATTATTCTGTTTTCTCCATCAAGAAAATGATATCCTCCATTTGCATCTACAATAATATTAATTAAATCCATCTTAGGCTCTTGTATGTTAACAAAGTACTTTAAAAGTTTGATAAACTCATTATATTCTCTCTTCATCATATATTCTTCTATTACCCTGTCGATTATTTCATATAAATCCTCTAAATACTTTCCTAATCTGAAATTAACAAATCCTTCTATGTTTAAATTGCTGTTTTTTGATAAAAATTCTACTAGCTTATAAAGTATTTTAGCTTTTCTGTTAACCTTATATGGTACATCAATATTCTTATCATAAATCTCATTGTCTAAACTAGTATTAAATTGATCCATAATGAATTTTTTTTCATCAGGCTTCAAAAAATAGTAATTAGTATGAATAATTTTTTCTATTATTTTGGGTTCTAGAATATCTATTATATAGCTTGATATTCCTACAGAAGCATAGTGTTTAAACATATTAACAAAATCATTATATGAGATATCCATTTTTCCTATAATGTCTTCATTTATATAAAAATAAATTGTGTTCGAATTACCAACTCTTGATATTTCATTTTTTATAATAATATCTTCATCATTATAGTTTTTAAGTATCATATCAATTAAATTATTAGCATTTTCACTATCTTTTTCATAAAAAGTAACTGAAAGTAAATCAATCACCATAAATCCCTCCTTTCAGTAGTAGTATATGGGTTTGAAAAAAGCATATACACATATAACTATGTTATATTTTGTTTTAAATGCTATTTATATAGAATTGACATAATAAAACCTGATTTATACATATTAAAATATCCATGATCTTTAGAGATTTTTCATATGTAAACCTTGAAATTTTCACTTGAATATCTATAAATACATGTATTTAAATTATTATCCTTTTCATTATATGCAGTATTGTCAATATATGTACTTTTTAATACATTACAATCCTCAACTGTATAAATTTTCAAAATTCATTGAAGTACAAGGATATAGATTTGTATCGTCCTAAAAGTCCCTTTAATAAGCAGTCTCAATAATATTTATACTTTTAGCTCGTATTTTATTCTCAATTCATTTCTGAAAAACATTGTCACTATAAATAATTTTCACTTTTTCCTTAAAGATACTTCTGGAATCTTTAATTTGTTTCATCCTAAAACTTATTTATATATAAAGAAAAACAAAAAAACATCCTAATTGGATGTTTTTACTTTTTTGGAGGCGGCACCCAGATTTGAACTGGGGAATAAAGGTTTTGCAGACCTCTGCCTTACCACTTGGCTATGCCGCCATACTAACATCTATTTCATTGGAGCGGTAGATGGGATTTGAACCCACGACCCTCGCCTTGGGAAGGCGATGCTCTACCACTGAGCCACTACCGCCTGTTTGGTGCCCAGAGGCGGAATCGAACCACCGACACGGGGATTTTCAGTCCCCTGCTCTACCGACTGAGCTATCTGGGCAAACTAGATGCAAGACATCAGATGGGGAATGCTAGAGACCCTAAAAGCATTCTCTTCGGTCTTTTTCTAACTTCTCGATTCTCGCCTCTTACCTCTATTTAATGGTGGGCGCAACAGGACTTGAACCTGTGACCCCCTGCTTGTAAGGCAGGTGCTCTCCCAGCTGAGCTATGCGCCCATTTACTTAATATGCCAAATATTATGATACAATAAAATTCACTTATTGTCAATAAAAATTTCATCTTATAGCTTTTTATATCTCTATCATTTATGATCTATAGCCCTATTCAATAGTTCTATAAGCTGATTTTTATCAAATAAATACTTTTCATTACAAAAATGACATTGAATTTCAGCTTTGCCATCTTCCTCAATAATACTTCTTAGATCCTTTTCACCTATGCTAATCAATGCTTTTTCAATTTTTCCCCTTGAACAGTCACACTGAAAATCTATTTCTCCCTTTTCAATTATTTCTACTTCAAAATTCTTTAGCACTTCCTCCAGTATGTTTTCTCCAGTCATTCCTTTGGCCACCATTGATGAAATAGGCTTTATATCTTTAATGGATTTTTCAAGCTTATCTAAAACTTCTTCATCTACATCAGGTAATGGCTGAATAATAATTCCCCCTGATGCTTTTACTGAACTATCCGAATTCAATAAAACTCCCAATGACACCACAGAAGGCTGTTGCTCAGAGTACATATAGTATGCTGCTATATCTTCTGCTATCTCACCAGTTATTAAATTCGATTGACCTACGTAAGGCTCTTTAAGCCCCATATCCTTCACTACTATTAGTTTTCCATTTTTCCCTATGGCTCCACCAACATCCAACTTTCCTTTATCATTTAAAGAAACATCTATATATGGATTAGAAATATAACTCTTAACATACCCCTTTGAATTTGCAACCGCTACAATAGATTTTATTTTATTGACCCCTCTAATTTGCAAAGTTAAAGTATCATTATTTCCTTTAAGCATATATCCCATAATAGATGCAGCAGTCATCGTTCTACCTAAAGCAGCAGTTGCAACTGGTGTAGTTTGATGTGTTTTTCTAGCTTTTTCAACCATATCAGTTGTTATTGCAGCAAATGCCCTTATATTCTTATTTGCAGCTAAAGCTCTTACTATATAATTCTTCAACTTAATCCCTCCAACCACTTTTACTTCCCTGTCTATAACTATAAGATCACTAATATTTAGGCCTTTTTATTATAGATATTCCTGCAAAACAGTTAATTTATGCATATCAAAACATCCAATATTTCTAGTAATATTTTGATATGCATAAATTAAGTTTTACTATGGAAAATCTATATAGTAAAACAATTTTATTTAAAGCCCCATCAATAAAGCCCTGAAGTAATTCAGGGCTGATAAGCTTATTAATTCATTTTATATATAAATTAAAGCTTAGTAACTTGAGTTGCTTGAGGTCCTTTTTCCCCTTCAACAACTTCAAATTCAACTTCTTGGTCTTCTTCTAATGTTTTAAATCCGTCTTGCTCGATTGCAGAATAGTGTACGAATACATCATTTCCGTCTTCTCCTGTGATGAATCCATAACCTTTTTCACTATTAAACCATTTTACTTTACCTTTCATTAAACAATCAATCCTCCTAAAACTTTTAAAAATTAAGCTAGCTTACGTTAATTTTAACACAGCCCTCTTGTAGTGTCAAACAAATAAATGATTTTAAGTCTTTTTATTATAATGTTCAAATCATTTAAATATTATACATTTTGAACAAATAATTTACTTTTCACACACAAAATTTAATCTATTATCTTCATAATTTATATCTTCAAATGTAAATGATTTGTAATAAGATATATTTTTAAATCCTGATTTCTTTAAAGCATTAAGTATTTCTTCAGTTTTATAGGCTCTTTGATAATGACATTCTTGATATCTTTCAAATAATTTATTTTTCCTTTTAAAAATTGTCAAATTCAATTCACAAATACTCTCTTCCTCATCAAAATAATTCTCCCATATATAAGATACATTTTCAAAATTTTCAGCATATATATTACTCCCTAAAATTTGAGAAAGCTTATAATATGAGCTTATATCAAAAATAAAGAGTCCACCCTCTTTAAGTAAAGAATATACTTTTTTTAGTACTGTCATTAATTCTTGTTTTTCTAATATATAATTAATTCCATCACACAGGCACAATATACTATCAACATTTTTATTATAATCCAACTCCCTCATATCCTGATTTAAATACTTAACATCAGCTCCTAAATCATATGCCTTATTTTTAGCAAAGGTTAACATCTCAGTAGACTTGTCTATTCCAACTACATCATATCCTCTTTTGGCTAATTTATTTGTTATATTTCCTGTTCCGCAAGCTATCTCTAGAATTGTGTGGGGATTAAAATTTTTCTTTCTAAAAATTTTTTCTATATAGTTAACCCATCCATTATAATCTACATCCCTCATTAAAAAATCATATACCTCAGCAAATCCACTATAAGCTTCCATTTTTATCCCTTCCTACTTTTATCTTTAAGTTCTCCCTATAAATTATACACAAAACAGAAAAAAAACTAAAGAAATAAATAAAAAGAGATAGCTTATACTATCCCTCTTGAACATTTTCTTTGTCTTGCTGTTGCATTTTTTTTATCTTTCTTTTCTTCACGGTTATTAACCCACCTATTCTTCCAGTTTCTTTAGCTGTAAGTGCTCCCCAACCATTACTTAGAACCTTATCTAAAAGCCCTAATTCAGAAGCAATTTCATACTTCCACTTATCTTCTATAGTTTCAACTTTAAATTTTTTGTTTTTATCTCTATTCTTTTTTGACAAATTTATCACTCCCCTCACATGTATTATTGAGTAAGGGGTTAAATTTTATACATAAAAATAAAATTTTTAAACATTTTGTAATAATTGTATTTTTATATTGAAATTTTCATGGGTAAATGCTATCCTTTTTAATGGTTGTTATGTTGTTTCCCCACTCCCCCTTTCATATATATTTAATAATATATATGAAACCCCTTTAAAGCCCTAGGTTTTAAAGGGGTTAATTTATATGGAAAATTGTAAAATAGAAATTATAACATAAATTGCAATAACAACAGCAATTGGAATAAATTCTACAAATCTATATTTTCCTTTTTTTATTGGATTCCCATCAATATTGTTTTTTTCTATTACAGTTTCATCTTCCATCCCTTTATTTCTATAGGAACTCTTTATCATATCATCTTTTATTATCCTAATTAGCCAATAGGCAATCATACCAGTTATAACAGCTAAAACCCCCATAATTATGACACCAATAAACAATTGTAAAGTATTAGGCATTATATTCTGGGGAACCATATCCCCATATTTGCTAATTTTTTTCTGCAAAACATTAAGTAGATAAGTTAAAGTTACAGCAAAACCATTATTGACAATATGACCAACAATACCAGCATAAATAGAATCAGTTATATAAACTAAATATCCAAAAACTAAGCCTAAAACTATAGGGGCTAATAAATTTTGTAAGTTAAAATGAAATACTCCAAATAAAATGGCAGTTATTACAATTCCAGCAACTTTATATTTTTCTCCATATACTCTCAATAGAAGCCCTCTAAAAAATACCTCTTCACATATTCCTGCTGAAATTGCAATTATAAAGAATAGATTAATATATTCCAATAAATTGCTTGCTTTAGGAATAGGTAAGGGTCTTATTTCTAATCCAAAATAACTTAAAGCAGTAAGCATACTCATATTAAAAAACACTGCAACGGGATAAATTAGTAATGTAATAATTACAATGATTAAAATATGTTTTAGTTTTAACTTGTTTAATCTTAAAAAAGTTTTAATATTAATATTTTTCAATTTAATTAAAATAATAACTGGCATCAACACTAAAATGTACTCCGTTACTATTAGTCCCATCTTAATATTAATTGATTGAACATATGCTCCTATAGTGACTAATAAAAGAGCTGTGGCTAAATACATTATATTTGTTTCTAAAATAGAAATATTACCTTTTTTCATCCTACTCACCTCTTTAATTAGTTCATTAAAGAGAATTACATAATTGCCTTATTTAAAACTACTTAATTAAAATTATGCAATTTCCCTAGTTTATTATTATTTTATTGTGAATAAGTATATTCACATAGGCCTGAATTCCAGTTAACAATACTTCCTCGTTAAAATCAAACTTGGAATTATGAAGTGAATAAACGAAATCTTTTTCTTCATTTCTTACTCCTAAAAAGAAAAATAATCCAGGAATTTCTCTTTGATAGTACGAAAAATCCTCAGCAAGCATTTGTGGCTTAATAACCTCAATATTATCTTTTCCTATAGCTTCTATAACTCCTTCTGTTAACTTCCTATCATTGTTTACATAAGGATACATATCCCTAAAGACAATATCTATTTCACAGTCATGTGACATGGCTAAACTTTTGGCCATAATAGTCATTTTTCTTTTCATTTTTTTATATACAGATTCATTGAAAGCCCTCATTGTTCCTTCCATAACCCCTTCACCTGCAATTACATTTCTTCTTTCTCCACATTCCATCCTTCCTATGGTTATTACAGCAGGTTCAATAGGGTCTAAACTTCTACTAACAATTTGCTGAAGGGATCCTACTAATTGTGAGGCTATAACTACTGAGTCCTTAGCCAAATGAGGCATAGCGCCATGACCGCTCTTACCCTTTACAAAAATATCAAATTCCCCTGTCTGAGCCATCATAGGTCCTGCTTTTAACCCTATTTTACCTTCTTCAATATCAGGGTATAAATGAAGACCATAAATACTATCAACATTATATCTCTTTAAAATCTCTTCCTTTATGATAACTTCAGCCCCCCCAGGACCCTCCTCGGCTGGCTGAAAAATTAATAGTATATTATCTCTAATATTTGCCTTATTAATAGATAAATATTTAGCTAATCCTAATAATATAGCTGTATGACCATCATGACCACAAGCGTGCATTTTGCCTTGATGTAAAGAAGCATATGGTACATCAGTTTTCTCTAGTATTGGAAGAGCATCAATATCCGCCCTAAAGGCGATGGTTTTATTACCTTCTTTACCTTTAAAATAAGCTACTATCCCAGTTCCAGCAGCTTTACCACAAATATCTACATCTAATCCTTTAAGAAAATTATTAATATATTTATTTGTCTTAAACTCTTCAAAGCCCAATTCTGGAATCTTATGCAAATCTCTTCTTATTTTGATAATTTCATCTCTTAGGCTTTTTAAATCCTTATTGATTTTAATCATAATTTCACCTCAAAAATATTTAATTTATATATGGACTAAGTATAAAATCGAGATATACATTAAAAATAAGTAAATTAACCTTTACAATCAAAACCCATATGTAATCCATGTCAATTTTAGATTAATAATTTAATTTTATACTTTTTTTATATTTTTAACAACTTAAAAAAGCAACAATTTTTTAATTGAAAAGTTCTAATTCATCTCACAAATAAATGTATTAATATACTTTTTATTTTATATTTATTGAAGATTTTATTATAATTAAATTCACTTATACAAGAAAATTGTATAGTTACCTCTTGTTTTAAAGCCTTTAGAGTACTAACATCTATATTATACAATTGTCCCAAGTTCTAATCATGTAATTATCTCATCTATTTTAAAAAAACAAATATATATTCTTCAATTCTTTTATGTTGACATACCATGTTACAAGTGATACCATATATATAATTTAACTACAATATAAGGAAGAAAGCCTGTTTTCTTTTTGCTGTTTTTTTAATAAAAACTTCAGTATTTCATTAGTGTTCTTTATAATCATTACATGTAACAAACCTTATTCTTTGGGCATATAATATATTTAAACAACATCTAAAATTAACGGTACGTATATAATATTTGTATAAACGTATATAAAAATAAGTAATTATTATATTCAAATGAAGAATAGGAGGTTTTGTTTTGAAAAAAGTAAACATAGCTATTGTAGGAGCTACTGGAATGGTTGGTAGAACTTTTTTAAAGGTATTAGAAGAAAGAGATTTTCCATTTAAAAATCTTTATGCCTTTGCATCATCAAAATCAGCAGGTCAAAAAGTCAAATGCAAAGGTATTGAATATACAGTTGAAGAATTGAAAGAAGACTCTTTCGATAGAGATATAGATATTGCTCTTTTTTCAGCTGGAGGTGCTATTAGTAAAAAATTTGCTCCTATTGCCGCTTCCAAAGGAGTAGTAGTTGTAGACAACAGTAGTGCTTGGAGAATGGAAAAGGATATACCTTTAGTTGTACCAGAAGTTAATCCTGAGGATATTAAGCTCCATAAAGGTATTATAGCTAATCCCAACTGCTCAACTATTCAAGCTGTAGTTGCTATAAAACCTTTACATGACAAATATAAAATTAAAAGAATTGTATATTCCACCTACCAAGCCGTTTCAGGTTCCGGTGTAAAAGGAGTATCAGATTTAGAAGAAGGCTTAAAGGGTAATAATATGATGAAAGCCTACCCACATCCGATAGCTAATAACTGTCTTCCTCATATCGATGTATTCTTAGAAAATGGATATACAAAAGAAGAAATGAAAATGATAGACGAAACGAAAAAGATATTAGGTGATTATGATTTAAAAATTACTGCCACTACTGTAAGAGTTCCATTATTTGATTGTCATAGTGAATCAATAAATATTGAATTAGAAAAAGACTTTAAAATTGAAGATGTAAAAGAATTATTTGCTAACAGTCCTGGAATCATTCTACAAGATGATCCTGAAAATAACATATATCCACTAGCTACAAATGCAAAGAATACTGATTCAGTTTATGTCGGTAGAATAAGAAAAGATTTCAGCATTGAAAATGGTTTAAATATTTGGGTTGTTGCAGATAATATTAGAAAAGGTGCTGCAACAAACACTGTACAAATTGCCGAAGAATTAATTAAAAATTTTTAACATCTTAAAAAAATCATAATAATTTGTTGTGATATAGAGGCCGCAGTTTGTAATGAATACTTCAGATTAAACTATTGGGAAATTAAGTTCTGTAGGAAAGGTACAACTGCCGAAACACATATCTAACCCATAACATATGTGTTGGGGCTATACTGAACAAGTATAGTACTGTCATCATTAGAATGCCCAGTCTTTTGATGGTGTGCTATTTCACACAGGGCAAAAAGGAACTAAGCTGACTTCCAAACAGTCAATTGCACTTTTTGCTCTTGACTGTTTATTTTTTTGATAATAATTTGAAAATGATCAATAAAATGAAAGGATGATTTTAATGAAGCTTTTTAGAGGATCAGGTGTTGCATTAGTTACACCCTTTAAAAATAACAAAGTTAATTATGATAAACTCGAAGAAATAATAGAATGGCATATTAAACAAAAAACCGATGCTATAGTTATTTGCGGAACAACTGGTGAATCGACAACTTTAAATGACAAAGAGCAAAAAGAAGTAATTAAATTTACAGTGGAAAAAGTAAATAAAAGGATTCCAGTCATAGCAGGTACAGGCAGTAATTGTACTGAACATGCAATAGATCTTAGTAAATATGCAGATAAAGTTGGCGCTGATGGTCTCTTAGTTATAACTCCCTATTACAATAAATCCACTCAAAAAGGTCTTATTGCCCATTTTACAGCCATAGCCAATGAAGTTACAAAACCAATTATTATTTATAATGTGCCCGGTAGAACAGGTGTAAATATTCTTCCATCTACTTTAGCCGAGCTTGCTAAACTACCAAATATATGTGGAGTTAAAGAAGCAAGCGGTAACATATCTCAAGTTGCTGAAATTGCCAGATTAGTACCTGATGATTTTTATATTTATTCAGGAAATGATGATATGATAGTCCCTCTAATGTCTCTTAGGGGAGACGGAGTAATTTCCGTAGTAGCTAATATTGCACCTAAAGACACCCATGACTTGGTTCAAAAATTTATTGATGGTGATTTAAAGGGCTCATGTGATCTTCAGCTACGAATGAAACCTCTAATCGATTCACTTTTCATTGAAGTAAATCCTATTCCAGTTAAAACAGCCATGAATTTAATGGGCTTTGATATGGGAGAGCTTAGACTCCCATTAGTAGAAATGTCAAATGACAACTTAGAAATTTTGAAAACTCGAATGAAAGAATATGGATTGCTTTAAAGCAACCTCGTCTTAATAATATTGTTGCATTATAATTATAATAGGAGGGTTAATATTGATAAAGGTATTACTTTGTGGCTGTAATGGCAGTATGGGAAAAGTAGTTACGGATCTTGTTAATGAAGAAAGTCAGATGAATATTGTAGCTGGTATTGATAAAAATAAGAATAACCAATATAATTATCCGATATTTAGCAGCTTTGATGAATGCAATATTGAGTCAGATGTTATAATTGACTTTTCCCATCATTCTATGACCTCTGATTTAATAGATTATTGTGTCAAATCAAAAACCCCTGCAGTTATATGTACAACGGGATTAGAGGATACAGTTATAGAAAAAATTAATAGTGCATCAAAAGAAGTTTCTCTATTTAGGTCAGGAAATATGTCTTTAGGTGTTAACCTCATAATGGATCTTGCAAAAAAAGCAGCTAAAATATTAAAGGATAATTTTGATATCGAAATTATTGAAAAACACCATAATAAAAAGGTAGATGCCCCCAGCGGTACTGCATATATGATTGCAGATTCTATTAATGAAGAATTATCTAACAGCAAGGATTTTACCTTTGGAAGACATGGAAGATCATCCAAAAGACAAAAATCTGAAATTGGTATACATGCAGTGCGAGGCGGCACTATTGTAGGAGAACATTCAGTTATTTATGCTGGCCCTGATGAAATAATTGAAATAAAACATTCAGCAATGTCAAAAAAAGTTTTTGCATCCGGTGCAATAAGCGCTGCCAAGTTTTTAATAACAAAAGAAAAAGGTTTATATAATATGGATGATATATTAAAATAATAATATATTAAATACAATTTTTGCAGAAAGGGTTGATATAACAAATGACGAATATGAATAATACAAAAGATTACGATCTCACTAATGCATATGAAATAGCCAAGTTTATAAAAAATGCCAAAAAAGCAACTCCAGTGAAAATATATATCAAAGGAGATTTGTCATCTGTAGAAGACGATAATATAAAAATATTTGGAATGGGCAATTTTTGGGTGTTATTTGGTGAGCATAATGATATTGCTTGTTTTCTAAGGGAACACTCTTCTTTGATAAAAGATTATGTCATAGAAAATGATAGAAGAAACTCTGCTATTCCTTTATTGGACCTAAAAGAAATTAATGCTAGAATCGAACCTGGTGCTATTATAAGGGATAGAGTAAAAATTGGTAAAAACTCTGTTATAATGATGGGAGCAGTAATAAACATTGGGTCAGAAATCGGTGAAGGCACCATGATTGATATGAATGCTGTATTAGGTGCTAGAGCCACAGTTGGAAAAAATGTACACGTTGGAGCTGGTGCTGTTTTAGCAGGAGTACTTGAGCCTCCTAGTGCAACTCCAGTTACAATAGAGGATAATGTTATGATAGGAGCTAATGCTGTAATATTGGAAGGAGTTACAATTGGAGAAAATTCAGTAGTTGCAGCAGGGTCAATAGTTACTAGAGATGTACCTGCAAATGTAGTTGTTGCTGGTACTCCAGCTAGAATAATTAAAGATAAGGATGATAAAACTATTGATAAGACTCAAATATTAGATGATTTAAGAGGATAAAAAAAGCGGCTATATGCCGCTTTTTTATAGTTGTAAGTTCCAAATTCTAAGTTCTAAGTAGGATTCAAGTCATTTTCTTAAGTACTATTCTAAAGGAAACCAAAGCTCGTTTAAAAGCTTAGACCTTTAAACTTAGAACTTACAACTATAAAAGTACCTGCAGCACCTTTAATTAGTCTACAAACGCAAAAACATAAGGAATATTTCTATAATAATCCCCATAGTTTAAACCATAGCCTACAATAAACTTATCTGGAATTGTAAATCCAACATAGTCAGCCTCAAGATCTACTTTTCTTCTTGATGGCTTATCTAACAAAACACAGCTTTTAACGCTATTGGGATTTTTGCCTTTTATATAATCAATAACAAACTCCATTGTTATACCAGTATCTGCAATATCATCGGCTATTAAAACATCGTATCCTTTCAAGTCTTCTTTTATATCGTACAAAACTCTTACTTTTCCAGAGCTTTCTGTAGAATTACCGTAGCTAGATGTGGCCATAAATTCTATTTTGACAGGTATGTTAATCTCCCTAACTAAATCAGCTGTAAAAATGAAACTTCCTTTTAACAAGGAAATTACTAGTAATTTCTTTCCTTCATACTCCCTAGATATTTGTTGTCCTAATTCCTTAACTCTTTCATTAATATCTTCTCTGGTAAATAAAACTTCTTTTCGTTTATTTTCTATCTCCATATTAGAATTACCTCCAATTTATATACATCTATAATTCATTATTCTAATTAATATTTATTAAGTTGTCAATTATAGATAAGTGAATAAAAAAACAAGCCTACCTCACTGAAGGCTCATTATTCTATATGTAATATATTTAATATAGTATATTCATTAATTCAGCTTAATATAATTAAGAAATAAAAATACAGTATGGTTTGAAAATAAATAAGTTAATATTTAAAATCACATATCTACATAAACGCCTGTAGCGTTTTTTATACCAACCTCAATAGCTCAACTTTGTTATACAATTGCTCAACTTTTTTCCTGTCTACGTATCCAATCTCTTTTTCCAATGCATTTGCTGTACCACAGGCAACACTATATTTTAGCATTTCTTCTAAACAATAGTTCCTAATCATAGCAGTGGCTATTCCTGCCACTAGAGCATCGCCTGAACCTACTGCATTTACCAATTTAATATTTGGAGTCTTTACCTTAAAGACTTTTTCCTGAGTGGCAAATATAGCTCCTTCACTTCCCAATGAAATTACTACCAGCTCAACCCCTTGCTTACATATATATCTTGATTCATGAACTATTTCGAATTCATTTTTTAAACCATAACCAACTAAATCTCTAAGCTCTTGAATATTTGGTTTTATCATGTAAGGCTTAGCTTTTATAGCTTCCTCTAAATACTTTCCAGATGCATCTATAATAGGTATTACCTTATTATCCTTAGCTATTTTCACCATATCTCTATATATGGTCTTAGGTACCCCTTTGGGAACGCTTCCTGAAGCAATTATAATTTTACTATATTTTAATATTTTAATATATTCCTTAATAAATGTTGTCAACTCTGACTTTGTAACAAAAGGCCCTTCTTCATTAACAGTGGTTTCTGTTTTATTAATAGGATCAATAATAGCAGTAAAGTTCCTTGATTCTCCTTTAATACTTACAAAAGAAGTGGAAATCCCTAGTTTTACCAATTCCCTTTTTATATAATCACCTGATAATCCGCCCAAAAAGCCAGTTGCATTTATTTTTTCTCCTAATATAGAAGCTGTCTTAGCAACATTAATTCCTTTTCCTCCCACTGTAACAGTTACATCATTTACTCTATATTTATTATCTGGTTTAAAATCATTTATTATATAGGACCTATCAACAGCTGGGTTTAAAGTTACAGTAGTAATCATTTTTATCCCTTCTTTATAAAAAAGTTAATTTTTCTCATCAGTATTTTACCATTTTGTTCACAAAATTAGTTATACTCTAAATATTGTTTATATATCTTACTACTTTTAAGAATAAAAGCCAAGTAGTATTATACATTATACAAGTATGAATGTAAAGCTTTGCTTTTATACTTCTACAAATCCACAGCTTATACCTTTCATACAGATAATCAAACTAAAATCATGGGAAATTAATCTGTAGGAATTTAAATATTTTGATATATATTAAGGTTTTACTCTTTAAACCCTATATAAAATTACCATGATTTCAATGGATTATTATGAGAATTTAAATAACCCTCTTACTTATCATCCTTATCTAAATTCAGCTTATCTAGCCTATATAAAATATTTTTAATTTCTTTTAATAAAATTACTATTTTGTTTAAAGTATACTGAATTGAAGACAGAATAATCAAAAGGACAAAAGCAGCAATAAATTTATAATACATATTTTTTCCTCCAGTTATATAAGTATATAAACTTGAGATAATGATATAATTAAAATTTGGAACAGTTCAATAATTTATAAGATAGTTATAGAATTTTTTACTTGAGTAAATTGCATAACTCTAACTTGGCAAAATTGCATAATATATGTAGTGTATCTTTGTAGATTCTAAGACTATATATAGTAGATAGTTTTTGCTGAAGGTAATTATGCAATTTGCTCACTTAAGTAAAAATCCCTCTAAGAATTGTTTTTTAAACCATATTAGGCCTTTATTATTTTATCCTAAAATAGCCATAAATATTTTTAGTGCGTTATTTATATTTTACTCTTTCTAAGTATTTTTTCAAGTATTTGTTTGCATTTGCTACAATAAAAGGTACAAAAGTCACAATAATTATTTATTGGAGAAATTATATAAATTTTTTTAGTTCCTTTATTCAAAAACAAAATCATATCTTCCCTTAAATATTACTGGATTCAAGGAAAAATATGATTCTTTAAACTTATATATAGGATTATTTTCTTACTCATCTTCCATCTTATTATTCTCTTCAGGAAAAACCTTCATCTTCGATATGGAAACCTCATATGCCGTTTTCTTTAATACTTTATCATCTTCTGTCTTTTTCTGATATTCCCTACTCTGAATTCTACCCCAAATTTTTATACGATCACCTACATTCATTTTTTCAGAATATCTTGCATTTCTTCCCCATGCTATACATGGAATATAATCAGATTTTCTATAAGGCCTATTTACTGCTATTAGCATATCTGTTATCTCTCTTCCAAATGGAGTGGTTCTATAAACTGGGTGTTTACATATAAATCCATCTAAAAATATTTGATTTGGATTTATAATGTTTTCTGAACTTTCTTCACATAATTCTCTAGCAAATATTGTTAATATTAATTTATTATTCCCATCTACAATTTTATTATAAGACCTTAATTGCCCTTCTACCCTATATTTTTTTTCATGTTCGAAATTCAAATTTACTATTAACCTTTCTGAAATTGTTATGGGTAAAATATCATCATGATTGCTTAATCGAGGTATTCTAAGTTTAAAACTATAAAACCCCTCACCATATACTTCATGGCTAAATTCCAAATCAGAACATGGTATTCCAATAACAGCAGCTACATTATTTTCAAATACTCTCAAATCTCTAGCCCCCTTACGCTCCTTATAATTCTTTGATTCTTGTGTTGTTGGGTTATATATGGTAAAACAGAATAAAGAAATACATTTATTTCAAATAACCCTTAATCAATCTACAAATATATTTATTCTACTTTCCTAAAAAATAGAACAGAAGTTTCAAAATTTAGTCAAAATTCTTTGTATCCACTCTATATATTATTTGCCTGATACTTTCTACTGGTATTTCATATATAAGGGCTATACCTATTAGTGCTAGAAAATCATATATATTAAAATCATCATAATATCGTATCTTAATTGGAAACTCCATTTGTTCAATCTCATTACCTCGAAGAGTTGTTAGTCCTCTTTGTATGCAACAATTAAATGATATAATTTCATCAATGTCTAAGCTAGATGCCGTTATAGTAGATTTTGATTCCAATCCATAGGTTATAATAATTTTGTCTTGTAAACTATCAAAATAGTTATTTAACGCTCTATTCTCTGAATTAATAATACATGTTCCATTTCTTCTCAACTTATTTAATAAACCTTTTTTTATAGCACAAATTTCCTTATCCAGTTTATTTTTATCATTTCTTTGATCGTCTATTAAAGCATCTATTTTAAATTCACCTATTAATTTGTACAATTTCTCAATCTGAAAATTATCTAAAATAATATAATCTATTTTTTCTTCCTCTACAAAAAATTTTTTAATACTATTATCATTTATTGACTTTTTTTCAACAACATGTTCATTGATTTTAATAAGTGAATCATTTATTAAAGCCACATTGTATCCAATTTGTTTTAATAATATAAATACTAAATTACTAATCATAGTATTTCTGTGGTCTGTAACTATACCAATAACTTTAACTATGCTCATCTTTTCAACTCCTAAAAATAAGTAAGAAAATTGCATAATTAGCTTTTGTAAAAAACTAACTATAGTGAAATTATATCTAACTATCTTTGTAGTATTATAATTTCTCTATAATCCTATATTTATGTATATAAGATAAGGCTAATAAAACAACTTAAATAGCCAGTGTTTTTTAATCTTTTGAACCATCTATTTTCTTTTGTTTTCCTGTATGATCAATATAAAAATTATCCTTCATTATTATTTCTGAAATTGGAACTATTTCATAACCATTTTTTTGGAGCCTCTCAATTACAAGTGGTAAAAATTCTAAAACATATTTAGCATTATTATGAAAAAGAACAATTGAGCCATTTTTTACATTTCTTGTTATTCTATCGACTACAGGTTCTACTCCAAGTTCCTTCCAATCTAATGAATCCACATCCCATTGGATGGTATAGTATCCACATTCTTTAGCTGTTTCTATAAGGGTATTATTATAATCTCCAAATGGAGGTCTAAAAAGATATGGTTTTTTTCCAGTTAAATTATAAATTTTTTCACCTGTTTGATTTAGTTCCTTGACAATTTGCTCCTTAGATAACTTTGACATATGGGGATGTGTTGAAGAATGATTCCCTACATCATGACCTTTTTCATTAATCTTTTTTACCATATCAGGATATCTATCGACCCAAAACCCTACTAAAAAAAAGGTTGATTTAACATTATATTTGTCCAATGTATCTAAAATCCCATCAGTATATCTGTCACCCCAAGCAGCATCAAAACTTATAGCTACTTTTTTCTCTTCCGTCTCAACAGAATATATAGGAATTAATTTATTTGGTGCAATTGTCTCCATAACTTTATAACTAATATCATTAAAGAATACTATGCTTAATACAATAATAATAAAAACTATAATAGTTAAGACCATACGCCTTTTAGAAATCACCAAACACCTCATAGTATACCTCCTTGTATCTAGCTTATATATTAAATTTATTCTTGAAATATTTTATTATTCTATATGTTTTGGAAAAAAATAAAATAACCCACTAAATAATAGCGGGTTATTACTGAAATATAAAATATCATTTTATTTAGTTTCTTCTAATTTATATGTCCTCAGTTTTCTTTCTCCTAGACCTTTTTCATTTATAAAGTCACTCTTGGATTCTGGAATTGTTACTGTATCTTTATCACCATCACTTATATATCTCTTTTCTGGGTGCTTATCAAAATACTCAAGCCAATATCTAAGTCCAAATTCTTCAGAGCTTCCATGTACACGGTTTATATACTCATAATCAAACTCCTTGTGAACAGAAGAATGCTCAGGATTAGCACCAACAGCTAAAGCACCAATATTGTTATATTCTATTCCCTCAAAGGAACCTTTATAAAGATATTTTCTTGTTTCTTCATCCTTTGGCCTAGCTCCATATGGTAATGACAATGTGTTAACCTCATAATCCGGTAAATATTGTTTTATAAATTTAACATTTCTAGCCAAAGTTCTTTTAATTTCCTCTTTAGACAATGTACTTAATTTGTCATGACCAAAACTATGATTTCCAATGTCCATTCCTCTTTCAACAATATAATTAAGCTTATAGTCAATTAAATTTTTTTGTCTAAAGGGATTTTCTCCATATATATAAAAAGTAGCTTCAAGTCCAAAATCTGGATATTTTTTATTAAATTCTTCTAAAATACCAATAGCACTGTTAGGGTCGATCTTCTTTTCTCCATTTTCCTCTATAACATTAAAATCACTCAAGTTTCCGTCATCAAAGGTCAAAACCACAGGCGTTTTTCCCGGTTCTACATCAATATTATTATTAATATAATCCTCTAAACTAACAGGTCTATAGCCCTTTTCATATAAAAGCTTTAAGTCTTCTTTAAAATTTTCTATTGATCTTATATATTTTTTTTCTTCATCTCCAAGGGCATGATACATAATAACCATTACTTGTCCTAATTCATTAGGTTTAATTTCTTGAAGATTTATTTCTTTGGACTTGCTATCTTCATGTTCATCGTTGTTAGTACTATTTTCATTAGATTGTGAAGCTTTTAAATTTCCATTATTTTCATTTTGCTCCTTCTTATCTTTATCATTATTTTCCACAAGCTCCTCTGTTTTTGTATCATTGTTTTTGCCATTATTTTCAACTTTATTATCTACTTTTATAGTTGAAGCTGTACAGCCTGTAAATAAAGTTACTGATAGGATTATTGCTATAGTATGTTTTATATACGTTTTCAAATTAATTCCTCCTATGTTTTTTAAGTATTATGAATATATTCACTAATAATTCAAAAACTATTATTATCCCAGATGTTTTGTTAAGTATTTTGGGTTAAAATTTAATAAAATAATTAAACAAGCTTCTAAGGGAGTGTTTGTCTTGTCAATTATTCGAAGTCAATATACAAATATTAAAGGAAAAAGAACAGAGCTTGGTAGAAGAACTTTTAAAGAAGAAGATAGACATTGGCATAAAGAAGCAAAGTCTCAAAAAGCTCAACTTGAAAGTTCTCATAACCACGGCATTCGTAAAGATGTCAAGGTAAAGATGAACAGAAAATTGACTTAAAGCAAGTTTTGATAAAGGCCTCGATTCTAATTTTTTTAGAATCTGGCTTTTATCTTTATTATCTAGACAAATTACATAATTACCTTCTTAAAAACTAAATTGAGGATAATATTTTCATACGCAATTTCCTCATCTAATTATTTTAGTTCCCCTTGGACAACTTTTTATACAAAGGCCACATACAGCTCCTCTTCCAATATGTTTATAATGACTTGACATATGCTGACTACATGCCTGTGGATCTACAAGCTCTTCACGTCTTATACCTGGATACCAAATATTTCCTTTAAGTGCAACAGCAGGACAAGCCTCAACACATTTATTGCAATTTCCACATTTAGAAGATGTTATAGGAGAATCGTAGGATACCTCCATATTAGTCAGTATAGTTCCAAGTCGTATTCTTGGTCCAAATTCATCTGTTACGAGGCATGCATTTTTACCTATCCATCCAAGTCCAGCCCGCGTGGCAGCAGTTCGATGTTGAAATATCCCTTGGTATTTACTACCATTAACATTAACCGACTGGGAAGCAGGAACTGGCATTGCTAAAAATCCCCAATTTTGTAATTTTGAAATTCCACTTAGAATTATCTGATCTATCCTAAAATTTACTGTTCTATAATGGTGAAAATAACTGTGGGTAGGCTCATTATCAATTTCATTAATTATTTCATCTGATAATCTGAAAGCTAAAGATACTCCAGTTTTTAAATGCTTATATTTAGCTGGTAAAACATCTTCCAGATAACCAAATCCTACTTTGCTCGCTCCCAATTCTATAAGCATATCCTTTAATTCTTCTTTATAATTCATTTTTCCCTCCAACATACTTTATATTATATATAAATACCAAATTCTAACCTCTATTAATCACAATTGCCATCTATTTATATTCTACTATATTTTTCACAATTTTTTTTTACATTTTTTTAACTAAATTATTATTTTTATGTTTCTTTACTAAATTATAAATTTATAAGTTAAAATTACTAACATAATCGTTATTTAATTTGGTTAAATTAATAATGCAACACAAATAATTTAAATCTTATTTTAAGATGATAGTGTTGTTTATCTATAATAATATAAAAGGAGGATAATCAATGGCACGTAATAAAGCTGTAGTTCCTGAAGCTAGAGCAGCATTAAATAGCTTCAAGCTAGAAATTGCTAACGAATTAGGTCTAGCAAATTATGATAATATGGATAAAGGAAATCTAACTTCTAGACAAAATGGTTATGTAGGTGGATATATGACTAAGCGTCTTGTTGAAATGGCAGAAAGACAAATGTCTGGAGGAACTAAATAAAATTAGTAATTTTTAAAAAAGACTGTAACACCCACGATGAATTGTGGGTGTTACAGTCTTTTTTAAAAGGCTAAATTTTAATATATATACATTGCTTATATCTATTTTACCCCTCTATATCATTTTAGATGAATGAAACCAATAAATATGATATAATTTATTAAGTGAGGAAATTGCATAAATACATAGTGCTTAAAGCATTATTTCAATTATATATAGTGAAACAATCTCAAAACTTAATTTATGAATCCTAAAAATATTAATGTTGCTGTAATTTTTTTGATGTGTAAATTAACCTTTCAATTTGTTTCACTGTAGTATGCAAATTCCCCAAATCTAAAGTTTAAAATCCTCTTATCTGAAGCTTAATATCTATATTATAAATCTGATATTAAACTTAGATTATTTTAAAACTTAAGGTGTGGTGGTAAAATATGTTTGCTAATAATACTAAAGTGGAAGCTGAAAACAAACTATTACTTTTATATATCTTGAATAAATTTGAAATTGCCATTACAAATAATCAGATAACTGATTTTATTATGGAAAATGAGTTAATGAATTATTTTGTGCTTCAGCAGTTTTTGTCCGAGCTGGTAAATACATCATTATTAGAGTACACTCAAAATGAAAAACACTATTACTATTTAATAACAGAAAAAGGTAAGGATACTCTTAATTATTTTAAGGACAGGTTATCTGATAATCTACTTAATAGGATAGATACAGCAATAGAAAATAGAAAAAAAATTTTGTTAAAGGAAACACAAATTTCTGCTAATTATAAGAAAAAATCAAAAAATGACTACTTAGTAGAACTTAAGGTTATAGAAAATGATATAACTTTAATTGACCTTAAGTTAGATGTAGTATCTAATAAACATGCTAAAACAATATGTGATAATTGGAGAAATAAAGCTCAAGATATATATGGAGAGATAATTAAACTACTAATTAATTAATTGGAACTTTTTTATAATTACCTCTCGCCAAAACTGCTTGTATATCTATCTTTAAATGCATAAAATCCCTGTGGGCTCTTTGCCCACTTTTATGTTTTTGATTAAATAAAATCTTTTTAAATCAATAATAGATACAGAATTATCACCTATATTACTTGATATAATATATTTATCTTGACTGTCTATTTCTATACTAAGGGGCATCTTACCTACATTGATGCTATCAACAATCCTTTTTTCCTTTAAATCTAAAATTGAAACAGTGTCTAGTTCCATATCGGTAATATACAAATATTTTTCATTTAATCCACAGGCTGCATCCATAGGGGTTTTTCCAATTTCAATTTTCTCCTCAACCTTTAGCTGCCTTGTATTCAATATTGTTACGCTTCCCTTTCTTAAACTAGAATAATTAGTATTTACAATATATAACTTCTCCCCATCCCTGCTAAGGCACATATGATATGGATTTGAATTTACATAAATATTCTTTTCTCTTTCATTGGTTAAAGTATTAATAACAGATAGGGTATTTGTTCTAAAATTGCATATGAAAAGATAGCTTCCATCACTGCTTAGCTTTACATCATGAGGCATCTCACCAACAGGAATCTGAGCTTGTAAAGACATTTTTTTTGCATCTACTACTGAAATAGAATTCGAATCTTCGTTTGCTATATATAATAAATTACTTTTTTTATTTAATGCTAAATGACATGGATTGCTTCCTACATAAACTGTATCTATTACCATATCAAGAATCATATCGTATTTACAAACACTTGAATTATAACAATTTGATATATAAAGATATTTATTACTTATATCACCCACCATATGATGAGGTCCAAAGGAGTTTTTGAGGAATATCTTTCCTACCTCACGTAAGCTTATTAAGTTTATAATTGAAAGTGTATCATCACCAACATTAGAAATAATAGTTGTTACTGGGTTTATATTCCTCATTAAAATACCTCCAAAAAAAAATATTAGAACCCTTATCTTAATTACTATAGTATGAAAATTTCTACTGTCATGTGATTTTTTAAGCAAAAAAAATAGTGGATAATCCACTATTTATCCTTAGTAAGTATAGTTCTTACATCTCCTATCATATATAACGAACCACAATATAAAATTAAATCATTTTCTTTAGCTAAATCCAACGATTTATTCACTGCACTGTTTATATCTTCATAGGCATAAACATCCTTGCTAAAAAATTTGATCTTTTTTTCAAGCTCATCAAGGGAAATTGCCCTTGGATTATTTGGTTTAGTTATAACAACCTTATGGCATAGTGGAATAATCTCACTTAGTATACCATCAACGTCTTTATCCCCCAAAACTCCAATAACTCCTATTAATCTATTGTACTCAAATACGTCTTCTATAGTCTTCTTTAAAGCCTTGGCACCATGAATATTATGGGCTCCATCAATTAAAAGGGTAGGATTTCTTCTGAGCACCTCAAGTCTGCCAGACCATTTTGTATTTTTAAGTCCATTTCTTATGGACTTTTCTGAAATATCGATTTCATAGTACTTCTTTAAAGCTTTTATACATGTAAGTGCCACTACTGCATTGCTAACCTGATGTTTTCCCAATAACCCAATTTCTAAATCACAATATTTTTCATCAAATAGATTAATATTAAACTTTACACCAAATTCATCATATTTTTCTATTTCAGCTTCTTCAATTGGTACAATCAATAATTTTGATCCCCTATCACCAGTAACTTTTTCTATTACATCCATAGCCTCCTTTTTTTGTGGATGTGCCACAACAATGCTGTTATTTTTTATAATACCAGCCTTTTCAAAGGCTATTTTATCTAAGGTATCACCTAGATATTCTGTATGGTCAAGGGCTATTGGTGTTATTACAGAAACTAAAGGAGCAGGTATAACATTTGTTGAATCAAGTCTTCCTCCCAAACCTACTTCAAGTACTACATAATCGGTTTTTTCTAGTTTATAAAAAAGCATGGCTATTGCAGTTACTATCTCAAATTCAGTAGGGTGAGACTTACCCTCTGATAACATAATATCTACCTTTGACTTTACTATCTCAGTAACCTTAGCTAATTCCTTCTCAGGTATATTTTTCCCATTTATTCTTATTCTCTCGGTAAACTCCTCGAGATAAGGTGATGTAAATAGGCCTACTTTATAGCCCTGTTCTACAAGAATTGAGCTTATAAATGCACAGGTTGATCCTTTCCCATTAGTCCCTGCAACATGTATAAATTTTAAGTCCTTATGAGGATCACCCATAAGCTTAAGTAAATATTTTATATTATGCAAACCAAGCTTGCTACCAAATTTATAAGTCCCATGAATATATTCTAAAGCTTCATTATAATTCAATATTAATCCCCCTATCCATATAAGCCCAGCAAAAAAGCTGGGCTATAATACTACTTTAGCTTATTTTTAGTATACTCCAATCTTTCTAATACTTTATCATACATTTCCTGATACTTATCTTTTTTCTCCTTTTCTTCTTCAACTAATTTAGAAGGGGCTTTATTAATAAATCCTTTATTAGATAACTTTTTATTAACTCTATCCAGCTCTTTCTCAAGTTTAGTTTTTTCTTTTTCCAGTCTTTCAAGTTCCTTTTCAAAATCCACAAGATCATCAAGGGGAATAAATATTTCTCCACCATTTATAACAGCCGATACCGCATCCTCGGGTATATTTATCTTATCTTTCTTAATTATTACTTCTGAAGCACTAGCCAATGTCATTAGATAACTCTTGTTTTCTACTATAGTCTCAAATACATCTTCATTGGCCACAATAATAACTTTCGCTTTTCTAGATGGAATTACATTCATCTCTGCTCTAATATTTCTAACGTTCTTAATTGCATCCATGATTAATTCCATATTTTTCTCTTCTTCTGGCTTTATTTTTTCCCTATCTGCACTTGGCCAATTGGCTACTATTACATGATCTTTGATATCTGGTAAATGAGTCCATATTTCTTCGGTTATATAAGGCATAAATGGATGAAGAAGCTTTAATATATTTTCTAATACCTCAGTTAGTACATCCTGAGCCGTACGTTTAGAATCAAAATCTTCACCATACAATCTTGGTTTAACCAACTCGATATACCAGTCACAATATTCATTCCAGATAAAATCGTATAGCTTACTAGCTGCTATTCCAAGTTCAAATTTTTCAAGATTTGTTGTTACCTCATCAGCAAGTGTATTTAATCTTGACAGTATCCATTTATCAGAAAGAGTCAGCTGCTTTTCATACTCTTGATTTAACTCTTCAGAGTCTAAATTCATTAATACAAATCTAGACGCATTCCATAACTTATTGGCAAAATTTCTACAGCTTTCTACCCTTTCTATGAAGAATCTCATGTCATTACCAGGACTATTTCCTGTTGCAAGCATAAATCTTAAAGCATCAGCTCCATACTCATCTATTATTTCTAATGGATCCACACCATTACCTAAGGATTTACTCATCTTTCTTCCCTGGGGATCTCTAATTAGACCATGTACAAATACATGCTTAAAGGGAACTTCTTTCATTTGTTCTAAGCCAGAAAATACCATTCTAACAACCCAAAAGAAAATAATATCATATCCAGTAACTAAAACGTCGGTTGGATAAAAATACTTTAAATCCTCTGTTTCCTCAGGCCAACCTAATGTTGAAAAAGGCCAGAGGGCTGAACTGAACCAAGTATCTAAAACATCTTCATCCTGTCTTATATTCGATGAATTACACTTAGTACACTTTTGTGGTTTTTCCCTACTAACCATTAATTCTCCACAATCATTACAATAATATGCAGGAATTCTATGTCCCCACCATAATTGTCTTGATATACACCAGTCTCTAATATTCTCTAGCCAATGTGAGTATATTTTAGTAAATCTTTCTGGTACGAATTCCACATCTTTGTTTTCAGCAGCTTCAATAGCCGGTTTTGCCAGTTCTTCCATTTTTACAAACCATTGCTCTGAAAGTATTGGCTCAACAACAGTATTACATCTATAGCATGCTCCTACATTATGATCATGCTCTTTTATTTTAACTAAGTATCCTTCAGCCTCTAAGTCCTTTACAAGCTCTTTTCTACACTGATACCTATCCATACCTTCATATTTACCAGCGTTTTCATTCATTGTTGCATCTTCGTTCATTACATTAATTTGTTCAAGATCATGTCTAAGACCTACTTCAAAGTCATTTGGGTCATGAGCTGGAGTTATTTTAACTGCACCAGTTCCAAATTCCATTTCTACATATTCATCTGTTATAACTGGAATCTCTCTATTTACTATTGGCAATATAAGTGTTTTACCTACTAAATGCTTATACCTTTCATCTTCAGGATGTACTGCTACCGCTGTATCACCTAGCATTGTTTCTGGTCTAGTGGTTGCAATCTCAATATATTCATCACTATCTTTAACTGGATATTTTACATGCCAGAAAAAACCTTGTTTTTCTTCATGTTCAACCTCGGCATCAGACAGTGATGTCTTACAATCTGGACACCAATTTATTAATCTATTGCCTCTATAAATATATCCTTTTTCATATAATTTGATAAATACTTCTGTTACTGCTTTGTTACACCCTTCATCCATTGTAAATCTTTCACGTTCCCAATCACATGAGCTTCCAAGCTTTTTCATTTGCTCAGTAATTCTATTTCCATATTCTTTCTTCCAATCCCATGCTCTATTTAAGAACTCTTCCCTACCTATTTCTTCCTTTGTTTTTCCTTCTTCTTTATAGATTTTTTCTACTACTTTTACCTCAGTAGCTATACTTGCGTGGTCTGTTCCTGGAAGCCATAAAGCAGAATAACCCTGCATTCTTTTCCATCTAATAAGTATATCCTGCAATGTCTGGTCTAGTGCATGACCCATGTGAAGCTGTCCAGTAATATTAGGTGGTGGCAATACTATAGTATAAGGCTCTTTATCATGATCTATTTCAGCTTTAAAATAGTTCTCACTCATCCACATATCATATATTTTTTCTTCAAATTCTTTAGGATTATATTTGGTTGCTAAATTTTCTTTTGTCATGTTACCATCTCCTTTAACTCATAATTTATTTAAATTGCTGTGGTACCTGATACTCTTTTCTAACACTTACCCCATCCTGTATTCTCATTTCGTTTATATCAGGTGCATCAGTTAACTTTACAGACCTAATTTTAATATCCATTCGTATTCCCCCCCACACAGTAGTTTCAAGTTCCATATTCCAAACAAATAAAAAAGCCCCTTCATCCACAAAGGGACGAAATGGCTTGTTTCGCGGTACCACCCTATTTTCAGTATATAACCAACACTCTAATATCTATAACGGGATATCCCGGCTAAATCTACTCATCTTCAATTCAGCATCTCAGAAGCTACCTTCAAAAGCAATTATCATAGGAAATCTTCCAGCCTTCGAATTTCCCTCTCTAGATGTTTTGCATTCCTACTCCTCTTCTTCACTGATTTTATACAATTTTTTATTTATTATATATATATAATAAATAAAAGTCAAGTATATATCTTGTTTTAAAAATCTATATAAAAGTATTTTGTTTTAATTCCTTAAATTGTAATATATATTTTATTAAAGCAAATAGAGCAAATATGATTGCCAAAGAGATCGGTATTATACTATAGGGCAATTTAAAGGCCATGTATAAAATTGCTATGTAAAAACTCACAGTGGCAATCTTTCCAAATTTGTTTGCTGGAATAACAATTTTATCTTTTTTGTAATAAAGAAATATTCCTCCTAAAATCATTAGAATCTCTTTTAGACCAACAATCATAATTACCAATATCGGTAAATAATTTTTAATAGTAAAACATATAAGTACAGTAATGAGCATTAATTTATCAGCTAATGGATCCATTGCTTGTCCCCACTTTGTTATTAAATTATATTTTCTCGCAAAATAACCATCTAGAACATCTGTTACTCCTGCTAAAATAAAAATATATGTTGCATAAATGATGCTCTCTTTAGCTTCACTAAAAAAAACATAAATAAATAGGGGCACCAGTAAAAACCTTATAGTTGTTAAAATATTAGGTAGATTCATATTTTTCTCCTTTATTTTGGTTAAAGAAGTAAATTAGGATTATATAACTTCCTAAAACAATATTTTACATGTTTAGCAAAAGAATTTCAACTTTCTTTCTACTATTATATGCTATTATTAATCTAATGTACATAATCTATCAGTAACTATTAAGGGTTTTCCCTCCCTTAAATTATGAGCAGCTACAACTTCCCCAATAAATGCAGTATGATCTCCCACTTCAAATTTATTGACTAAAGTACATTCCAAATTAACTAATGCAGACTTTATAAGGGGTGATGATATCAAATAGGGCTTCATTGTTTCTATGTTCCATTCATTAAATTTGTCTACATCATAAGCTGTTTTTGTCCCACAAAATAAAGCTAAATCTTCCAATTCCTCTCCTATTATTGCTACATTAAATTCCTTAGCTTCACTTATTAAGTTATGAATATATCTCTTTGATGAAACACTGATCATTATAAGAGGTGGTACATTTGAAACCTTTGTTATCCATGCAACAGTTGTAGCATCTCTTCTTTCACCATTTTCACATGTTACAATTGCCACAGTATTGGCTATTTTCTTTAATGCTTGTTTAAAACTTTTTTCTTTTGTATTCAACTAAATTCCCCCTTTTATCATTTAACTAATCTTAAAGAATACCTCCTTTCCAAATAAGTTATCAATTCTTTTACCATATCATAATAATTTCTATTTAAAACACTCCAATCCCTGTGATAATTTGCAAAAATATATCTTTTTACACTTAGTGAAGGCATATGAGGATTTCCTAAAAAGTCTGAATGGTCCTTATAAAGACATAATCTAGTAATCCTCCCCACCCCTTTACTTAAATCTTCAGGATTTATACCATTTTCTACAGCCTCCTTGTGAACCAATGCAAACCATGCATAATTATCTATATTACCTCTTATATACCCAAACTTATTACAATTGCTATCAATTTTTATTTCATAATTATAATTAGACATTCAAATCCCTCCAAAATGTCCTTGCTATATATAACCAAATTTAAAATATAATGTAAATTTCATGAAAAATAGTAAATAGATCGCATTTTTCTATGAAATTTATGATATTTGGTTATATTTAAAATGTCTATGAACTATTTATATATAATATTCTTCTCTTCAGCCAAAAGGTTATTCATAAAAGATACAAAAAGAGTAATTTTTTTAAATTACTCTTTTTGTATCTTTAAGAAATTCTACCTTCTTTTGCGTCAATTCATCATACATTTTGTTGTCTATCTTTCCACTTTCAAGGAGCTTATCACAAAGCTTAATAAAATCTTCCACTATATCTACCAATTCTTCACGCATTTAGCAAACCTCCATATTTAACCTTTTTAGAAATTATATGCTAATTTTCTACAATTTATACTTCTATTTTTAAAATCCAATATATTTTTTTTAAATTGATTGAGATAATTATTCATTTCCCTCACTTAATAAACTCTAAGGTTACTTATCTAATCTCTAGAATAAAATATTATGTATGGGGTAAATATTTAATATATAAATCATAGAATAGGAGGTGCTCATATGAAAATTTATACCAAAACCGGCGATAAAGGTAAAACAAGCCTTTATGATAATACTAGAGTTGATAAGGATTCAATTAGAGTAGAAAGCTATGGAACAATTGATGAATTAAATTCTTCACTTGGATTTGCCAAAAATTTTATAGAAAATGAGAAAATCAATGAAATCATATTACAGATACAAAGATCCTTATTTAATGTGGCTGGAGAATTAGCAACAAAGAAAAAGGGGAATTTCCCTGAAAAAATCAATGATGAAAATGTTAAGGAATTGGAGAAAATAATTGATGAATATTTATCAAAAATGAATGAAAATCAAAAATCTAAGTTTATAATTCCTGGAAGTAATAAAAGCAGTGCAGCACTTCATCTTTCAAGGACTATATGTAGAAGAGCAGAAAGACGAATAATTACATTGTCTCGTACTGAGGAGGTAAGCTCAATATTAATTAAATATGTAAACAGACTATCAGATGTTATTTATACACTGGCAAGATATTTAGAAGTGAACTTAGCATATGTAGATTTTAAAAAATAGTAAAACGTTAAAAATATATAAAATTTTACAAATCGAAAGTAGAGACTTTGGTCTCTACCTTCGATTATTTTTTTCATCTTCTATTCTTATTATACTTGTCATTAAAAAATACTTTTCTTTTTCTTTATTATCCTTCTTTTGATTTTCATAGCTCAAATCTTTAATATAGTTTTGAAGATCTATATATTGCTTTTCATTTAAATATAAATATGATGACGTTATAAACCCATCTTCAAGATTTTCACTTTCTTTAAGATTCTCATCGGACTTATCTGATTGAAAAGAATCTAATTGTTCAATAAATATTCTTTTAGCATCATCAAAAACATTTGAAAACAACTTTTGAGTCTTAGTTAAGAAATCTTTAAACATTGGCATTTCATAATCACAATTTTCTATTCTAAAAAACTTGGCAGTAGGATTATAATATTTAGCAATGATACCTTTAATTTCTTTAGTATATACTAGCTCTAAAATATTTGCCTTTTCAAGCTTTTTCACATGGTAATGTACCTTTGCAGGAACTTCCCCCATTTCATCAGCTATTTGCTTGACAGTAGCAGGTTCTCCTAACTCTTTAAAGCATCTTATTATTTGCATTCTATATGGGTCTGAAAAAGCTTTAATTTCTTCTAATGTAGTTAAAGTTTTCATTTTTTCCATAAAATATCACCTCCATGTTAAGCCTTCAATCTAAAAACAACAAAAATATTATTATAATTTGACTCTTCATGACAGTTCTCATATCGGGGTTTTTAATATTAATTGAGGAAATTGCATAACTCTAATTTGGCTGGGTTGCATATGCGAATATTATCCTTAATTTAATTATTTAGAATTAAATATATTTCGATGGTATGGCTTTGAAGATTTTAAAACTATATGTAGTAAATAATTTTTTAGGAAGGTAATTATGCAATTTGCTCAATTATAAAGATAATCAAATTAAGTCTTAAAGTTGCTTATTCTTATATAAAATCTATCTTATTAAAATATTTTTTACGTTAATAATATTTTAAAGTTATTATTATTTTTTTTCAATAGTATTTTAAGATTTTCAATAAAAAAAGAAGGACTAATTTCCTTCTTATATTTGAATTCTATTTTTCTCTCACATTGAGTCTTCCAATACCTGTATCAATATCTATTTCAAGTTTTTTTTCAGCTTCATCATAATTTGGAGATATATATTTATCTCCTAGCTTTCTCCATCCCAAATCATGAATATTAGTATTTTTTAGCCCACCATTAATTTGAATTTCAGTCCCAAGATTTTCCGGTATAGTTATCTCAAGATTTGATATTCCACCCTCAATATCAACCTTTGTTTTTTCTTGTTTATCTCCAAACAATAAGTTTAAATTAGATACTCCCATATCTATATCAAGTTTTTCTACTTTTAGATCGGTAAAATCCATTGTTCCATTTATTGCACCTGTGTCTATATCCAAATTCCATAGCAAAGTTTCATCTATTTCCAAATCATAATCATAGTCTTTTTTGTCACCAAATCTAATAAAATCGGACCTTTGCTCAATATCTATATCCACATTGGTGTTATCATTGCTAAATCTTACTTCCTTTTTAACTTTAGAATTAGGTATTTTAGCTCTTAATAACCTATCTCCCGTTGACTTTATTTTTATATTTCCGCTACCTAATTGAAGTTTTAATTTTCCCTTGGTAGTTTCTGCACGTTTTTCAATGTTTATATTTGAATTCGAATCTAACACAATATCATTTTCAAATCTGTATTGATTATAAAATCCAAATAAAATTATGATAACAAAAAATATCCCCCAAGTTATATACCTTATAAACTTTTTGGATTTAAAAATAATATTAATACCTATTACGATAAGTATTAATGGCCATAACTGAAACATCACATCTAGAATTGACCAGTTTATAATCCCAAAGTTCATTAATAGCCAAAAGATACCTATACATATCAATATTAGTCCGCCTGTCAGACCATTGCTCCTCAAATTAATTTCCCTCCTTTCCTTTATATATAATAAATACTCCAAGACCTATTAAAACGACTGGCCAAAGCTTACCTAAATCGAACCAGTAAACATATCTTCTAATCAGGAATAAAACTCCCAAAACAACAAGTATAGAACCTATTAAAATTTTATTTTTATCATGTCCCTCATCATCATAATTATTATACTTATCTTCATAATTCTTTGCTCCAACTACATATTCATCACCAATTAATCCAGTATCATTACCTGACCCTTCAGGAAAAATTACAGCACATATTATATATGCTATTATTCCCGCTCCACCCATTAAAGTAAAAATAACCCATACAATTCTAACTAATGTAGGATCAATTGCAAAATAATCTGCAATTCCTCCACATACCCCTGCAAGGATTTTGTCATTTGGTGAACGAAATAATTTTTTTGACATTTTAACACTCCTTTGCTACGTTTTCTCATACTTATTGCCATTTATATATTAATTTCATGGATTATAGTATAACATAAGCTATCTTGTTTTACAAGGTACTGCTGGGAATTTATTAATTCATCTAAATACCTGAAATATGAAATATAAAAAAACCGCTGATATTTTCATCGGCGGCTAATAAATATACTGATTTAATTTTTTATCTGTCCCTATATATACCATGGTATTTCTTTTAACAATACTAAAAAGCTCTTCCACATCCCTATTATGCATTCTAATGCATCCATTTGATACATGCTTACCTATACTTCTAGGATTATTAGTTCCATGAATTCCATACAAAGTTCCTCCTCCAAAATCTAATCCTAACCATCTTGTTCCCAATGGATTTTGTGGAACTCCTCCCTTTATTGGATCTTTATCTCTTCCCCCACCCCAATATGGGTCTATATTTTTCCTTATTATTTTAAACTTTCCTTCAGGTGTATAATTTTTTTCTTTTCCTGTGGCCACAGGATATTTTTTCACTAATTTTTGTCCTCTGTACAATTTTAATATATTGGCATCTTTGTTAATAACTATCCAATAATTATTTGATAAAACCTTTTGCACATTAGGTTCACAATTTGGTATTGTAATTTTTTTAGATTTCAATGTTTGATTCAAAGCTCCTATTGTATGTATTCCTGCAAAGCCATCGACTTTCAATTTATAATCTCTTTGAAAAGCTCGGACTGCTTCTTTTGTTTTCTTATCAAAAATACGTGAATTTTTATTAGTACCATAACCTAAATAATATAAAGATATGTTTAGTTCTTTGACATCTGCGCCTATGTTATATAAACCCAAGGTTCTAAAGAAACTAATTTTTTCTTTTCTATCCGATGATAGATTATCATCTATAATAATCTCACCAAGCTCTTCTTCCTCTCTAAGTAATTTTACTACTTTACCGTCTTTAACTAACCTATTAATAAATATCATATTTGTATTGCTACTTTCTTGTTGTGAAAATACTAAAGCTGCATCCTCAATTTTAGAAACAAAAAATGTAATACTATAGATATTAAAAAAACAAAATATTATTATACATATTAGAATAATATTTTTATGCTTTCTAACCATAAAAAATACCTCCTAAATTTATTATTCTAAATTTAGAGATATTATATTAAAGAAATCTATATGTAATTTTTTCATTTTAAAGTCTTTATTAGATGATATTCCACATACTTTTTTAAAAAAGAAAAAACAGACACTGTAATTTTACAATGACTGTATTTTAAAATATGAATGCTTCTTGATTTTTTATTCAAAATGTATTGCTCCACCTTCTGTTGCTAATGCACTTTCATGAACTGCCTCAGCTGTGGTAGGATGTGCATGAATTGTTTCAATTATATCTTCTGCCTTTAATCCATTTTTTACTGCCAAAGCAACTTCAGCTATTAAGTCAGTGGCATGGGGCCCAATAATTGATCCCCCTATTATTTTACCTGTAGCTTTATCTTTAATTAGCTTAATAAAACCTTTACTTTCTCCAATAGTTAAAGCCTTACCATTGGCCTCAAATGGAAACTTTCCTACTTGTATATCCAAACCCTTGTCCATAGCTTCTTTTTCCCCTAGCCCAACTACTGCAATCTCCGGATTAGTAAATATTCCACTAGGTACTACATCATAGTTCATATCTACACCTTCACCAAGAATGTTTTTTACAGCAATAATACCTTGATGGGATGCCACATGGGCTAGCTGTATTTTATTAGTCACATCACCAATTGCATATATATTTGATACACTGGTTTGCATCTTTTCGTTAACTTTTATACCCTTTTTATTGTCATTTAATTCTACGCCTAATTTTTCTATGTCCAAATTTCCTAAATATGGTTTTCTCCCTACTGCCATTAAAACCTTTTCTGAACAAATAAATTTCTTTTTATCATCCTTACTAAAAACCACAATACATTCCTTATTTTCACTTTCCATAATTTCTTCAACCCTTGAACCAGTATAAATATTTATCCCTTTTTCTATAGCTATATTGGTTATCTCTTCATAAACATCTTCATCAAGTACTGAAAGAATATTATCTAAATATTCAATTACTGACACCTCAACTCCAAAGCTATTAAAAATAAAAGCAAATTCCATACCTATTATTCCGCCTCCAACTATAACAAGGCTTTTAGGTAAGCTTGTAATATCCAATGCTTCATTACTAGTTATAACGTTCTCCAAATCAACTCCAGGTATCGGTAAAGTAAAGGTTTCTGATCCAGTGGCTATTATGATATTTTTCGTCTTAATTGTGTTTTCAACATTTCTTTCCTTCACATAAACAGTTTCTTTATTTATTATTTCTCCTTTACCCTGTAGCACTTTTACATGGTTTTTGTCTAGAAGGTATTTTATTCCATCTACAAGTTGAGTCACTACTTTATTCTTTCTTTCTACTACTTTTTTCATGTCCACTGAAACATTTTCCGCTTGTAATCCATATTTTTCTGCTTCTTTAAGATTTTCAAAAACCTCTGAAGATCTTACAAAACATTTAGTAGGAATACATCCCCAGTTTAAACATGTTCCACCTAATTTCTCTTTTTCTATTAAAACAACATTAGCTCCTAATTTTGCAGCTTGTAATGCTGTAACATATCCACCAGGCCCACCGCCTATTATTGTAATATCTGTATTAATTTCCTTTTTCTGCGGCTTCATTAAACTGCCGAAATAATCGAATTTTCCTTTGCTTTTCGTTTCTTTACTTTCTGAAGCTTCTCCTTCAATCTCAGCCAACACATCACCAATTTTAACCTTTGATCCTACCTCTACTTCTATCGCTAATATCTTCCCAGATACTTCTGATTCAACGCTTATATTTCCTTTATTGGATTCAATCTCCAGCAAAGTTTCACCTGAGTTAATTGTATCTCCTATTTTTTTATTAATTGCTCCTATTATTCCTTCTTTTGCATGTCCAGTTAATTTATTTAGTTTTATTTTAGCCATCTTTAAAACCTCCTTTATAGGTGCAAATTCATATGACTATAAATTTGAAATTGCAAATCCAAAATTCTAATTTTAAGATGTTTCTTCGAGGTCTTAATAAAAAAATTATTTAGAAGACAGCCTAAGCTGCCTTCTACTTATTGGAAATCTTTTTCAAATTCATCTATAGAATCTTTAAGCAGTGTTACACTATATGCCATTGTTGGTCCTCCACCAAAGGCAACAGATACCATAGCTGCTTCAATTATTTCTTCACGAGTAGCTCCAGCTTCAAGGGCTTTGTAAGTATGGAATACTATACAATACTCACAACGGTTATATACACCTATGGCCACACTTATTAACTCCTTCATCTTTACATCTAGTTTTCCCGGTTCATAGGATTTTCCAAGTAATCCCATAAAAGCTTCTATATTTTCACCATTGGTTTCACCTAATTTTTCAAGACCTCCAATAAAAGCATTCAAAAGTTCTCTTGGATTTTTTGACATATTTCTACTCCTCCTTACACATTTTATACTTGCTATACTAATTATTAGTATAGCAAGTATTTTGTTAAATGTCAATCAATCTTAGTTAAAAAATAAATATTTATTTTTCACTTTCTTTTTTAATTCTATAATATCTTATATTATTAATCATTTTATCTAATACCGTCATAAAGGTTTGCATTTCTTTTTCCGTAATATTACTGGATACTATTTCGTTAAATTTCTCTCCTTCTGGAAGTAACTCTTTTCTGTATTCATTCCCCTTTTTTGTAAGTAAAAGGTTATAAACCCTCCTATCTTCTTCACTTCTTTGTCTAACAACAAGACCATCTCGCTCCAATCTATCTACAAGCCTAGCCACAGTTGACTCTTTTATATTCATTCTACTTGACAATTCTTTTTGATTTGTATGCTCCTGTATCCCTAAATAATAAAGTGCAATCCATTGCACTCTGGTAACTCCTTTTTTGTGAAGAATGTTATCAAAAACTTCAGCAATATATTTAGTGGAGTTATCAGCTATATATGCAACTCATGTATCCAGATTAAACAATTATATCACCTCTTTATAATAGTTAAAAATTTTTTAAAACCCTTATTATATAGGGTTTATTATAGTAAAACTTAATTTATACACTCTAAAAATATCGATGCTTCTTGGATTTTTTGATGTATAAATTTAATTTTGAATTTAATTCACTATATATTTTAATCTGTACTATAACTTATTGTCCTCTATTTTAAGGTTTTTTTCAACTTTTAAAAATATTATATCATTTTTTTAAATTCTTTTCATAAATTATATATAATTTAAATTTACTTGGGTATAAATTAGAATTGTATAGAAGATTTTTTAGACAAGAAAGGAGATTACGTAATGAAAATACTGCATAAAATATCTATTAGTTTTATTATTATTTTTTTAGTATCAGCAGTACTAGCATATAGTTTTTTTATATCTAATGAAAAACTAGCTACAAATCAAGAAATTATAGAAGAGCATTATGAATTATCTAAATTTCTATTGAACAAAGAAATAGATCATATAATTTGGATGGAAAATATAACGAGAATGTTTGCAACTGGAGAAATTCCAGAGGTAAACTCCCACACTGAATGTAGTTTTGGTAAATGGTATTACTCATTTAAGCCAACAGACTCTACAAAGGATGTCCATAAAGCAATAGAAGAACCCCATAAAAAAATACATGATCTAGGAAAAGAAGTTATTTCCCTCTATAGGTCTGGAAAAATCAATGAAGCTAAAGTATTATTTGGAACAGATTTTACTGAATCCGTTAACAAAGTTAGAAGTCTAATAGGAGAATTCGAAGGCATTATCGATAAAGATATTAAAAATATTGAGGCTAAATCTCACAAAGATATTGAAAATATTAAAACCTTAGTAATTATACTTTCATCAATTACTGTGATTATATTAGTTTTAATAGTATTATTTTTTAACAAATGGCTTGTTAAACCAATTAGAACTATGTCAGATAAAGCCTTAGCCATATCCAAGGGAAATTTAAATGTGAAAATTCAATATTCTTCCAAGGATGAGCTTGGTATTTTAGCTAAGTCCTTTTCAACTATGATTGAGAATCTAAAAAATCTTATATCGAAGATTAAGGAAAACTCTGATGATATGGAAAACTATAGTAATTCTATTAGAATTTCCTCAAAAGAAACAAGCAAAAGTGCTGAAGAAATTGCCATTAACATCCAGGATATGGCATCAGGCAGCACTAGATTAACTGAAGATGCTGACAACTTAAAAAATGTTTCTAATCAACTAAATGATATCAGTGGAGATGTTAAGGAAAGCTTTAATATTGCATCACAAAAATCTCTAAGCTCCTATAATGCTGCTTTAAACGGAAACCAATATCTGCATTCGACAATTGATGAACTAGATAAAATCACTGAAACTGTAGAGTTTGCAACTAAATCAATACAAAACTTAGGGAAGAGATCTCAGCAGATTGGCAGCATTGTTGAAGTTATCCATGGAATAGCTTCTCAAACAAATCTTCTTGCTTTAAATGCAGCAATAGAAGCTGCAAGAGCAGGTGAATATGGACAGGGCTTTTCAGTAGTGGCTCAGGAAATAAGAAAACTAGCTGAAGAATCAAGTATTTCTGCTAAAAAAATAACTAGCCTTATAGAAGATATTGTTTCTGAAACTCAAGTTTCTGTTCACTCTATGGAGTTTAATGAGGAAGAAATTAAAAAACAAGTGGAAAATATTAGAGGAGCAGGGGATGAATTAGATAAAATAGTTAAACATACTGAAGATACTGCTAATGAACTTGAAGGCGTTGAAAAAATAACCAATTCATTAATTGATACAAGTAATGAGTTAGAACAAATGGTATACACCTTGTCATCTATCTCTGAAGAAAATGCCGCTGCAACTGAAGAAATTGCAGCAGCTACTGAAGAACAAACAGCAACAATGGAAGAACTGGCAGCTACTTCTGATATGCTAAAGGATATTTCAGAAAATCTTATTAATAGCATAAATGAATTTAAACTAGATTGATTAGGATGTGATAATATGATATTTGAAAAAGGAGAAAATTCCCTTATTGTAAGACTAGAGGAAAAAGTAGCGTTTGAAAACTCCAATAATATTAAGGAAGAAATTAAAAGTAATATAACAAAGGATATAGAAACATTAGTTCTAGATATGAAAAACATTACCTTTATTGATAGCTCAGGAATAGGTATTTTAATTTCACTCCTTAAAGTAATGAATGAAAAAGAAGGCCATATGATTTTAAAAAGTATACCGAGATTAGTAGATAGGATTTTAACAATTACAAAATTAAATGATTTTTTTCAAATAGTAGACTAGTTATATAGATAGCCTGTACCTATTTTAAATAAGTACAGGCCTCTTTAATCTTAGAAAGAAATAGCTTTTTCTTTAGCAAAAACAAATCCACAGTATTTTATTAATACATAAACTACAATTATAACTGCAATCAATTCTTCAAGATTTACTATATATTTTAATACCTCCATTCCTTGATCAGTTTTGATTAAAAATCCATTAACCTTTTTCAAAGCAATGGCACTAATCGCAAATGGGAAAGTAAATGCTGCATAACTTGGATAAAATTTAATTCTTAACATTTTAGGCATGTATAAAAGCACAGATAAAGTCATAAAAAGTGATAAAACCGTTAAAAATATAACTATACTCATATTTTTTTCTGTAAAGCTACTCATATATCCTGCCAAGCATAAACTTGCAGGTGCTGCAAATATAGTTATTGTTGGCAAAGCGGGCTCTTTAATTTCCTTTATAAAAAAAACTCTGTAAATTACTATCGGTAATAAAATCATATAGGAAATAAACCCAAACCAAAATATTATCTGACCAAGCTTTAGCATATTATATGCCGGAGCTGTAACACTGCCAACTACAATACCCACATAAACTACAAAATAACTTGGAAAAACCTTTCTAATATCAAATTTAAAAATAAAATTCTTTGTAAAGTAAATTATTAAACCACAGTGTATCAATAACCCTAATACCCAAATTATATAAGCACCTAAAGGAAAATACGGTTTTATATAAGTAGATAAAATCATCATCCCCATAGAAAAAGTTGGACTTACACTGGCTATAACAGGATTCTTAAGTTTTTCACCAACTGATTTAGTATAAATTAAAATTTTAGCTACTAGGAGCATAAATACTACCAAAGATACTAATCCAAAAACATTTCTATATATACTACCATAAGACAATACTAAATTACCTGTTGCTGCTAAAGCCAACATCAGTCCTGCTATTGGTAGAGGAACCTTTCTTATTACTCTTTCCATTTCTCACTCCCCATTATTCGTCTATATTTTTAAGATTAAGCTCTCTTACTATTATTTGAGCTGCCTTCTGAGCTATTTCACCTGTAAAGGATATACATTGCTTTTTATGCTCACCAGAAGCCATATTCATTCCCTTTGTATGAACATGGCAACATAAACACCCATGATTATCTCTAAAGCTTTGTTGTAATTCATTAGCTAATTTCAAAGTGTTTTGAACCTTTGGATCTCCACCCTTTGTTCTTCCGAAAAAATATCCTAAAGATAATACTCCACCTGATACTGCTCCACAAACACATTTTGATTTTCCTATTCCTATTGGAAATCCAGAAGCCATTGCAATCATTTCATCGGGCATATCAATTTCAAAATTATTTTTTATAGAACTCACTATGGCTTCTGAACAGTAAAAATCGCCTCTTCTAAATGATTCTTCCGCATCATTTTTAATCTTTTTTATACTTACTTCCTTTTTCATTTATATCTCCTCCATTTTGATTCAATTACTTTTAAATATATCAGATAAGATTGTGGATTTCTAATTAAAAATTTAAATATATAACTGTTTTCTATTTCAAAATATTATAGTTATTTTTTAGTAAATATCTTCATTATTTAGCATATAAACAAAGTCAAAGTGATTAGGAATTTTTATTGATTTCTTTTCTTAAGAAAACCTTAAGAATTTTATTAACTATTCTGTAAGATACAAATGTTATCATCTAAGCATGGGAGTTAGAAAGTTAATAGCTTTACTTGAATCTTCATATTTAAAGCTTATATATTGAAGGGATGTGATATAATATGTCTACAAAAAAAATAAGAGGTGACACTTTATGAATATATTAGTATGCGATGATGATAAAGAAATAGTTGAAGCTATAGAAATATACTTAAAAAATGAAGGTTACAGTATTTTAAAGGCTTATAATGGACTGGAAGCACTGGATATATTAAATAATATAGAAATTCATTTAATTATTATGGATATAATGATGCCTAAAATGGATGGTATGAAGACTACAAATAAAATAAGAGAAACTAAAAACATTCCAGTTATTATGCTTTCTGCTAAATCTGAAGATATGGACAAGATAATGGGACTAAACATAGGAGCCGATGATTATATTACAAAGCCCTTTAACCCATTAGAGCTTATAGCCAGGGTTAAATCCCAGCTTAGAAGGTATACAAATCTTGGAAGCTTCACCCCTAAAGCTGGAGTTTATAAAACCGGTGAATTAATTGTAAAGGATGAAAGTAAAGAAGTAACTGTTGATGGACAATTAATTAAATTAACTCCCCTTGAATATAAAATACTTAAGTTTTTAACAAAAAATGCCGGCAGGGTCTATTCCATAGATGAAATTTATGAAAAAGTTTGGAATGAACCAGCCTATAATCCAGAAAATACAGTTGCGGTACATATTAGGAGAATAAGAGAAAAGATAGAAATAAATCCAAAGGAACCAAAATATTTAAAGGTGGTGTGGGGAATTGGCTATAAAATGGAAAAATTTTAGTCATTCAATAATAACAAAAATTATTGTTTTTATAATAGTAATAACTTGCTTTACCAGTAGTATAACTATATTTATAAATTTGATGGAATCAACCCAGGGTGAAATAGATATAGTTTTTGAGGATAATTATTATCATGGTGAAGATTATATAAGGGAATTAGACTCTTTAACCCATTATCTATCCCTTTTAATCACAAAGTACAAAAACAAGGATTATATCTTATCTGGTAAAACAGTTACAGGGGATCTGCAAAGAGAAAAAGAACATCTCTTCTCAGAGTTCAAGAAAAATTCCAATAACTATAATCCTAACTGGTCTGATGATAAAAATTATGAAACCTTTGAAAGATATAATGCCGATGAAATATTCCAAAGTAAAAATAAATTAATCGAAGAGGATTTGAAAATATTTGATTCATATTTAAGTAAATTACAAAACTTAAATGGAATTTTATATTATGCAAGCGATGGTGAAAATGAATTTACTAATAGCCCAAGTAAATCTAAAAAATATTTTAAAAACTATCCTGCTTATCTAATTTTTGATAAATCTGAAGAAATAGTTTTTCCTAAGGAAGTAAAAACTAATCCTAAGTATTATAATGATTACTTGATTACAAGGAATGCTGGAAGATTAGAGAAAGCAAACCATACTATGTATATTGCATTTATTGAAGAGCCCTTGAATGATAAAATTAAAAAATGGGAAAAAAGCAAAGCTGCTATAACTGACACTCTATATAATGTGGCAACTTTATTAGTTGGTCTATTACTTGCATTTATATACTTAATATTGGTTATTGGTAGAAAATCCTTTAAAGATAATAAGCTTTATTTAAATTTCGTCAATAGACTTTACAATGATATTAATATTATACTGTGCTTAGGTGTTATAGTATTATGGTTTGGAGCAATGGAATTTATATTTATAAAAGATATTTATATTCTAATCCCATATATAACAGCTGCATTGGGTACTTTGGGCTTATTATTAGTCCTATCCCTAGTTAAGCATATTAAGAATAGAACCCTTATAAAGCATACATTAATATACAATATATTCAATAAGCTATTCAGGCTTATATGTGAAATATACAATAGTGGGAATTTCACCATAAAAATTTTGTTAATTTCAATAGGCTGCCCATTAATAATAGGGTTATCTTCCCTTATGCTCGCACTATTGACTGGTGCTTTTATACCTGCTATTTTAGTATTTTTTATTGCTTCTGGAGCTGTAGGAGTAACATTATGGCTATCATTTAAGAAGACAAAAGAATTTACTGCAATAAAAGAGGGCGTAACTATGATAAAGGAAGGTCATGTTAATCATGTAATCGATATATCGGGAAAGGGTGAGTTTGCAAAGCTCGCTGATAACATAAACAGCATAGCTGAAGGCCTCAGTAAAGCAGTTGCAAATGAGCTTAAAAGTGAGCGATTAAAGACTGAGCTTATAAGTAATGTATCCCATGATATAAGAACTCCCCTTACCTCTATAATAACCTATATAGATTTATTAAAAAAAGAAGGTTTGAAATCTGAAAATGCAGAAAAATATATAGATGTATTAGATCAAAAAGCCTTAAGACTAAAAGCATTAACCGATGACCTATTTGAAGCCTCAAAGGCATCTAGTGGCAGTATTCCAGTAAATTTAGAAGAAATAGATGTAATATCTCTAATAAAGCAAGGAATGGGGGAATTGGATGACAAAATAGCTGCTTCTGGATTAGATTTTAAGCTTAAATATCCAAAGGAAAAAGTATTTGTTAAAGCAGACGGTAAACTTTTATGGCGTGTAATAGAAAATCTTATGTCCAATATTTTTAAATATGCCCTTAATAGCTCCAGAGTTTATATTGATATAATCGATTCAGACAATAACGTTACTATTATAATAAAAAACATATCCTCATATGAACTTAACATCAATGCAAATGAACTAATGGAGCGCTTTAAACGTGGAGATGAATCCAGAAACAGTGAAGGCAGCGGTCTTGGATTATCTATTGCGAAGAGTCTTATAGAATTACAAAATGGGACATTCAACATAGAAATTGATGGCGATTTATTTAAGGTTGTTATTGTTCTACTGAAATAGTACAAATAAGCTTAAGTAGACATTTGTAATTTTAAGATTTGATTTTTGAGGTCTTGGTAATTCTTTTTGGTATCAATATTAAACACCACAGGCAGAAAAGATTCTATTTGACTGTGGTGTTTTTCTATAATTAAATTAAATCCTATATTAATTTCCTTACCTCTTCCAAAGCTTTTTCATAATTGGGTTCGTTGGTTACTTCTTCAACATATTCAACATATTTAACTGTGTTGTCCCTATCTACTACAACTATACCTCTAGAAAGCAATCTCATTTCATCTATTACAAAGCCATATTTTTCTCCAAAGTCAAGGTCCTTATGGTCTGATACTACTTGAATATTCTCAATCCCCTTTGCTCCACAAAATCTCTTTTGAGCAAAGGGCAAATCTACTGTAATAGTAACTATTTCAACATCATCTTTAAACTCTGAAGCCCTTTGATTAAAGGTTGTAGTTTGAAGGGAACAAACTGATGTATCTATGGAAGGTGCAACACTTATAACCTTTATTTTTCCCTTCGTATCGTTATAAAAATTAAATTTAGATAAATCTTGATTAACTGCACTAAAATTTTGGGCAATATCTCCAGCTTTGATTTCTCTACCTCTTAATGTTATTGGTTTTCCACCAAATTTAATAATATCTTTTCTCATAATATTCCTCCTCTATTCCTATACCTTTCTTTTGATATTATTAATACCCAATATGGGATAAATATAACATACGTTTTATTTATCATGGCTTAATTGGGCCTTCTATTAGCAAATCTATTATATAGCTCTTCCCAAGCAATTAATTTTATATAACCTACTCAATTGTAACCTTTAAAAATATAGTGAATATAATAAAATTATAGGCAAAATTTTATTATGGAGGGATTTATATGAAAAAGTTTAAAGTCATTTCCTTGTTATTGTCTGCAATACTAATTTTTTCTATAGTTTTAACAGGTTGTGGCGAAAAAGAGCTTACAAAGGTTACCGTTGCAGAAGTAACTCACTCAGTATTTTATGCACCTCAATACGTAGCTTTAACGGAAGGATTTTTTGAAAAAGAAGGTCTTAAAGTAGAACTCATAAATACTAATGGTGCCGATAAAACAATGACTGCTTTATTATCCAATCAGGCAGACATAGGTTTTATGGGTCCAGAAGCATCAGTATATGTTTACAATCAGAGAAAAGAAGATTATGCAGTAAATTTCGCACAGCTTACTCAAAGAGATGGTTCATTCTTAGTAGGAAGAGAAAAAAACGACAACTTTACCTTTGATATGCTTAATGGAAAAACCATCATAGGAGGAAGAAAAGGTGGAATGCCTGAGATGACGTTGGAATATGTACTTAGAAAACATGGTCTAGAGCCTGGAAAAGATGTTACTGTTAGAACTGATATCCAGTTTGCAGTAATGGCTGGAGCTTTTAAAGGTGGTGAAGGTGATTATGTATTACTATTCATATGATACCATACAAGTAAAGATTTTTTATCTTTACAAATAAAGGTAATATATATTATGTACTTTTGCCAAGTTAGAATTATGCAATTCCCTCACCTATGTATTTATAAAAAAATAGGGAGTCTATGACTCCTTTTCTATCTTTACTTTATCATTTTTATATAACTCATCTAAATATTTATTCAATAGTTCATTTAATCTCTCAGAGAGTTCACCCTTTGTTATCTTCCCAGTATAAAAAATCCTATCCACCAGGTATCCCTCCTTATTTATTTGTATGAACTATGTGAATTGTCCTATAACAATAACTACATGCAAAAAAGTTAATTGTTGTTTAATTAACTTTTTAATGCAGTTTCAATTGGATACTTTATTGTTATAATCGTATCTAAATTCGTATTTTTATGTCACTATTTGTATGAAGGTTTTTCTTTATAATTGTAGAAATATGATAATTAGAGGAGGTGTGATTTATGCCAAGTGCAGGAGAAAAAACAGGTAACGGTCCTTACATCTGCCTAAAATGTGGACAAGTAGTGTTTGATAATGATACTAATACTATTCCACCATGCCCTAGTTGTGATCATACAGAATATCGTAAATTTTAACTTGAATAAATTATCTTGTCAATTCGTCTGGATAGTCAAATAACTTTTTCAAAACCTAATAATCACAAATTAGTTTTGACTATTCAGATAAACTTCTATTGCTTCTGATATTTAAAATACAGAATCCATATCCTTTTTTAATCAATATATATATATAATATCTACTGACTATCTTATCAGTGACAATTATTCTAAAAATAAATATGGTGGAGAAAATTTTTTGAACAAATTTCAGAAGAATAATAAAGAATCTTTTGAAAATCTTAATAAAAATAACCTTAACAAATATAAATATTCTGCATGACATTATTTTTTTGATATTTTTTATTTCTAATAAAGATAAACAACTTTGAGGTTCAATAAATTTAAAATAAAAAATTCAGAAGCATTTATTATTTTCTTTAAAATTTATTTTAAATCTTAATGTTGTTTATCTATATATAATTCTTTTAATATCACTTCCTCAGCCTCTTTATTCAAATCTATAATATCCTGCTAACTGTTCTTTTCCACCTTAATATTTTTACCTCAACAACAATATAATTAAATAAGCCCATTATCTAAATAGGTGGTGTCTATAATATGAAGATATGTATTTACCTTAGAAAATCCAGAGCTGAAGAAAATATGTCTATGGAGGAAGTATTAAGCAGGCATAGAACTACTCTATTGGCTTATGCTAAGAAACATAATTATAATGTTTTGGATATAAAGGAAGAAGTGGTGAGTGGAGAGTCTATTGCTAGGCGCCCTAAGATGCTAGAGCTTCTCCATGAAGTCGAAGATAATAAATATGAAGCTGTATTAGTCATGGATATTGATAGGCTTGGCAGGGGGAATATGCGCGAGCAGGGGCTTATTCTTGAGACTTTTAAGGAGTTCGATACCAAGATTATTACTCCTTGCAAGATCTATGATCTGGCCAATGAATTTGATGAGGAATTTAGTGAGTTTGAGGCATTTATGGCAAGAAGAGAACTTAAAATAATTAAAAAGCGTCTTCTTCGCGGCAGAATGAAAAGTCTTGAAGAAGGAAATTATATTTCTGCTATTCCTCCCTTTGGATATGAAAAGAAAGATAATAGTTTAATAACAAATGATAAGCAGTCCAATGTGGTTAAGCTTATATTTGATTTGTATGTAAATAAGAACTATGGAGATTCTAAAATTGCTAAGTATCTGATTGAAAATAAAATCCCAAATGCTAGTAATAATTTGAATTGGGAAAAGACTACTATCCGAACATTATTAAAAAATCCTGTTTATACTGGCAAGGTTGTTTGGGGTAAGAAAAAGGTTAAATATGATAACTCAGGAAAGAAAATATCAAGACTCCAGGACAAGAAAAACTGGTTGATTTTTGATGGTAAGCATGAGGCTATTATTGATGAGATAACCTTTCAAAAGGCTCAGTCAATTGCTAAAGAAAGACATAATCCTAGAAAGCATACTAGCAAAAAACTAAGAAACCCACTGGCAGGTCTTATTATATGTGGTGGCTGCGGCAATACTATGACTATCAGGACATGTAAAAATAAGCCTGATACCATTAGATGCTATAAAAATTGCGGTAAGCTTAAGTCCAGCTATATTTACTTGATTGAAGAACGTGTTATAAAAATTGTTCTTGAAGAATTGGAAAATATAAAATTTGAGTTTAAAAGAAATAAAAAAACCTCAAACAATACTGAGTTAAAAGTTCTAAAGGATACTATACAATCAAAGATTAAGCAGCTTAATACTCTCAATCAGCAAAAAGAAAAGCTTTATGATCTATTGGAGCAGGAAGTTTATGATAATGATACCTTTTTAAATAGAATGAATACTTTGTCTTCCAAGATAGATAATACTAATGAAGATCTAGAAGTTCTTAAGAAAAAAGTATCTTTACTAAATGAGTCGAAGAATATTGAGGAAAATAGGATTCCAATGATTAATGATACTATCGAGTATATTAAAACATATTATAATAGTATTAATGCTGAAGGAAAAAATATATTCTTAAAAAACATTATTGATAGGATTATTTATAATAAAAATAAAGATGCGGATAGAAATGATTTTAATTTAGATGTATACTTGAAAATATAAGGGTTGAAATTACTGGGGTCTATATTGGTGGTATCATAGAAACGACTATGTTACTCTTTTCGAACCAACTGCCACAATGATGGAAAAAGAAGGCGCTGGTTATATAGTGGCCTCTATTGGTAAAGAAGGTGGATATTTACCTTATACTTGTTATTCAGCTAAAAAAAGTTATATTGAAAAAAATCCTGAAATAATCCAATCTTTCACTAATGCAATATATAATGCTATGTACTTCTATTCGTAAAATGATATACTTTTTAATAACCACGCCAAAAACAGAAAATTCTAATAATCAATCAAACATATCGTATCAGATATTTAAGAGATAAGAAAAAATAGATTTTATTTAATAATTCTAAATCAAAAATCTTATATTTCACATATTTGATTTGCTTTCTAAGCGTTTTTTCTTAATTTCAGCAGCAATCCATATAACAATAGGAAAAACTACTTGAAAAGGAAGATGATAATAGGGCCAAATGTTTCTATTGAATTCAAAATAATATATTACGTCTTCATACTGAAAATAAGATAAATTAATTGCCAGTAAAGAAATAGGAGTTATGATAAATCGATAATCTTTAAACTCAAATATTTTAGCAACTCCTTTACAAGCACACAGCAATAATAAACTTATTTTAATAAATCCCCCTAATATAAATATAGTAGTTGCAACTACTTCTATTCTTTGTATTGTATAACCAATATCTATTCTGGCAACCGTAGAACGTGAAGGATAAAGTGTGCTTGTTGCTGCATTTACACCTAGCACTAAAACATTAGTTATAGAAAGTAAAGCTAAATATACTGCTCCTATCAATAAACCTGTAATATAAATTTTATAAGAAGATTTCGCTCTTTTGAATTTTGAAAAAGCCATAGTAAACACTACTATTTGAACAAGTGGAAATGTAAATACACTAAAAGCACCTTTTAAAACTGGTTTAATACCTTCACTAAGTACAGGGCGTAAATTATTTATATTCATATCAGGAATTAAAAATAGCACTATTATTAATAAAGCAAAAATAGATATATAGATAAAAATATCACTTAGTCGCCCTAAGTTTTCAATTCCCTCCTTTATTCCCCAAATGCATAGTATACCCAAAAACATTATTAATATAATTTGAGGTGTTTCATCGAAACTAACGATTTTAATAAATTGACCATAATTCACCAAAATATCACCAGCGGCAAAATAGACAAACCAAACATATAAAAATATTATAATCTTTCCTATAAACTTTCCAAAACAAATTTCAACAATATCAAATAAATCTTTATACGAAAAAATATAATGAAGCCGGGCATATATAATTACCATAGGTAAAACCATAATTACTCCTAAAATAAAAGCTAACCATAAATCTTTTTTAGCCTCCAATCCTTGTGTAAATACTGAAGATGAACCTACTATAAACAAAACTATAAGTCCTATCCCCTGCTTATCAGAAATAACTTCCTTTTTCATTATTTCAGCCTCCAAAATATTTAAAATTAGTATTTGTCAAATCACTTAAAATATTTCATAAACTTATTTAGAGGATTTAAATCTAATGTTTGCTCACTACACTTGTTATGTAAATTAACACTTTTGTTATTTATATCCATTTTTCTTTAAATCTATGTTATAATTACTATATCTTTAATTAAAAAAGAGATATGATAGAGTTTATAACTATACAATAATATTTATTTACTTCCCATTTCAGACAACCTCCTGTTAGTTTTTATTTTACTAAACTAATGTGTGATTGCCCAAAATGATTATGGGACTTAAAAGCTAATTAATCAAATAAACAAGCTTTCTTTTAAATTATATAAACATGAATAATTTCTCTCCTAACTCTTATTCTAATATGAACATTTCTATTTTTTCAATATAATAAAACTATAATTATACTGAATGGGGTGTATCCTATGAATTTAGCACTTATGATAATTAGTCCATTTATTCCGGTTTTAGTACTTTATATTCTGGATAAAAAGTTCAAACTAAAATTAGAATTGATAAAGCAATTTAAAACAATTGGTAAATATAGATTCACTATCTTTGCAATCTCATTTATATGCTTTCTGAGTTATATGCTATTTACTGTTGAAAACAATATTTCTATAAACCCTTTAGCATTTTCTATATTATTTTTATATCATTATTTAATTCGTATACCAGAAGAATTGGACTAGCATTCTAAATTTTAATTATTTAACTTTTTGTCAGGCCTCGAAAGAAATCACCAATATCTTTGGTGAAATATTTTTGAATCTTTATTAAAATAGAACTTAATCGTTATTTGTCCATTTTTTGATTAAAAAAAATTAAAATATTCAATCTCTAATCTTATCAAGCTCTTCAATTAACTGCTCATATATAATTCTTTTATGATTGTTAGATAAATTATTTTTTTTGGCATATTCATCAATTTTATTTCTCACGTTGTAAAATATCTGTTCAGTTAATAATTGTGATGCATATTCTGGATTAGGAACATGTAAAATTACTTCCATGATTATCCCCCTTTTTGTAAATCTTATTTATTGAGGGATTTGTCTTATTACAAAATTTTATTAATTCCATTATCAAATAATTTTTTATTTACTTTTCATGAATGGCTTTTAATATTGCTATATTTAACATCCTTGTTCCTAGTAAGTTATATAAGCCTCTCTTTAAAACTTTAAAAGCTATACCATATATATTATGCAATTTTCCCTTCTAAGTTTTAAGATTAATTCACTGTAGTTAGATAAAAAATTACGCTCAATAATTCATCCTTATCGAACTAAAGAGCGTAAACAAGCAATTTGAAATATGTACTATATTTTCAATTTTCAATTTGTTTTCTTTGCATAGCCTTAAGCTAACGACATTGATTATACAACGCCTCTCTATCTAATACTACATTGATAAATCGTTTTCTTTCCAACGCTAACTAAGTGTTCAATTTGTTTATCCAAATCGTCCAATTCTATTAATTTCTTTTCAATACCACAAATTTTATTCGGATTAGATGAAGATTTAACAAAATCTATAATTTCATTAAATTCATATTTAACCGAATAACTATCTAGCAATACTTTACCAGGCTTAGATAATTTAACTGTATTAATCTTTTCTATTTTCATCATCCTAGATAATACTGCTAAAGCAGTTCCAGCCTGATATGTATAAATTGTATATTCATCATCAAACTGATTTTCATTATATAAGTTCATAAATTTAGAAATAGGTTTTACGTTAGATTTATAAACAATGCAATTTGAACTGTCTACAATAATAATCAATTCATTATCTTTTCCAATTTCAGCAAAATAATTCATTATAATTGATCCACTGCATCTTTAATTCTCTTTAATCCTTCCATAACCATATCTCTAGGTACGGCAAAATTAAAACGCATAAATCCTTTACCTTCTTTTTCTCCAAAAGTTGTTCCGTCATTTAATAATACTTTGGCTTTATTAAACATAAAATCCTTTAATTCAGCTTGTGTCTCAAAACCCAATTTTCTACAATCTAACCACATTAAGAAAGTAGCTTCTGGATTTATAGCTTTTATTTTGGGAATATTTTTATTGATATAATCAACAACTTGATTTTTTGTTTCATTTAAATATTCTTTAAGTTGATCTGCATAATCTTCTCCATGATTATAGCAAGCCTCTAATGCCACATTTCCAAAAATATTTCTTCCCATACCTTTGTTATATGTTTGTTGATTAATCATTCTTTGATAGATTGCTTCATTGGCTGTAAACCATGCAGCTGTTCTAAAGCCTGCAACATTAAATGTTTTAGCTGGGTTAATAAATGTAATTGAGTTGTTTGCAAATTCTTCAGAAATTGAATAGAAAGTTACAAATTCAATTCCATCATATACGATATCAGCATGAATTTCATCTACTGCAATTAATACATTATATTTTAAGCATAAATTACCCATTTTAATTAATTCTTCACGTGTAAACACTCTACCCGTTGGATTTTGTGGATTGCAAATAAACAAAATCTTAACTTTTGGATCGTTCAATTTATTTTCTAAATCTTCAAAGTCAATATAATATTTACCATCTTCTAATTTCATTTCATTATATAAGATTTGTCTACCATTGTTTTTAACTAATGCATGGAATGGAGGATAAACCGGAGTTTGTAGAACAATTTTATCTCCTACACTTGAAAATTCATTTACACACCAAATCATTGCTGGAATAACACATGGAGAAAAATCAACAAAATCAGGGTTAATTTCAGTATTATGTCTTACTTTATACCATCTAGCCACCGCTTTTTCAAAAGTGCTACTAATATATGGATATCCATAATGTCCTAATTCAACTCTTTTTAATAATGCTTCCTTAACTTCAATTGGACTTGGAAAATCTGTATCTGCAATCCAAAATGGTAAAATCTCTTCAGGACATAAAGACGGATCGTATTTCTTAGCATCTGTTCCTCTTCTTTGAACTCCTTTATCGAAATCATAAACATACTTACTCATAACTATATTCCTCCTCAATTTTTTTATTTATAATAATACTACAAATATATATGATGAAATGATACAAACAGCAAATGATACTAACATAGGTACCACACACCTTTTGATCATATCAATACTATCTATTTCTGCTAAACCTGAAACCGCAATTACTACACCTGCAACCGGTGATAGTGATCTACCAATAGCAGTAGCTAATTGCATTGGAACTGCAATAACTGCAGTAGAAATTCCCATTTCAGCTGCAATATTTGGAACTAATGGACCAAATGCATACCAAGAAGCATTTCCTGATCCTAGTAACATAACTGCACCAAAAGTAATTAAACTCATTAGAATCATAGAAATTATAACTCCTCCGCCTAATCCGGCAAGGAAATCACCTAATACAGATACACCATTTAAAACAATTATTGATTTAGCAAAAACACCTGCTGATATGATAATTGAAACAATATTAGCAAAACAAGTACCCATTGCTTTTAAAATAACAGGCATATCTTCACCAACTGCTTTTATATCTTTTCTTCTTATTATTTCTAATATAAAAGTTACTACAAAACCAATTAAATTTGCAGAAATAATACCCATATTTATATTAGGAATAAATGCAAATATTGATACTAATAGTAACGGAATTGCAGGTAAAATGATATATATAACAGGTAAATCAGGCATTTCTAAATTTTCAACTTTAATTCCATCTAAATTAGAAGCTTTATCTTCTTTATCCTTTTTTCTAAAATAAATTGGCAAAAATACTGCCATTGCTAATATACAACAAATACTAACCTTTGCTTGATATGTTAAAAAATATTGAACTGGTTCCATTTCTGAAATCTTAGCTGCGAAAATTGCACTTGAATCATTAGGACCCCAATCCAAGAATCCAACTAATGTCATTGTTGCAGCTGCACTGACTTTTCCAACACCTAATTGAATTAAAATTGGGAAGCAAGTTGCCATCATTAATAATCCTAATCCACTATGACTTGTAATAACTAATTTTAATATTGTACCAATAATAAATACAAAACTTAAAACTATATATGGGTTATTTAATTTTGATAATGGTTTAGTTGCTGTTAAAGCTAATTTTGTTGCTGCTCCAGTATGACTCATATAAACAGCATAACCAGTAACAGTCATTAAAATCAATCCTAAACCTTGTGTACTAGATTTCATTTTTTCTTCAACAAATTTTAACACGTCAAAGAAAAGGTTTCCCGTAGATGCTTCAACTAACGAAGTTCCCGTAACAAAACTGTAGATTGTTAGAGTAATGATACCAATTGCTAAAAATACAGCAACTGGATTGTGCTTTTTAATAATCAGCCTTGCTGCGATAGCTATAACTAAAACTGTTGTTAAAACTTGAATAAAACTTGTCATATTCATTCCTCCATTTAATTAATGTGGTTAGTTATTTGCAAAATGCTGTATATATTGAAAATACAATATCTACAAAATAATCAAATTTATTTCTTGCAGGTATTACTCAAATAATTCCAGTAATCCTTGCTGATAAAATTATGAGCATAATTATTATAATAAATAGTTAAAACATGATCGCGATCAACTTTTGGGCAAATAGGTTCAATAACTTCAACAAAACGATTAAATATATTTTCAATTTACCTAACTTAATCTTGTTTAAAATCTAGTAAATTAAAATTTATCAATAACACCTAAAAAAACACAAAATTTATGAGTTTTACAACTGAAGTAAAGAAAAATAATTAGAATTTTATATGTATTTTTCTCATACAATTCTAATTTTTAACTCTTGTTGCTATTTTTTAACTCTTCAAAATTATCAAGGTGCATTAAAATTATCAAAGTACATTCTGCTTTATCATTTTCACTTCCTCGTACTGCTATTTTGCAAATACCTAACTAATTTGATTATTGTGTAATTTAGTACGTAACTAAATTATATCACCATTATTTATCTTGTCAATAACTTTTTATCAGTATGATATCTTTTTATCTTGATAATAAAATAAAAATTTAACAGAAAAAATTCGACCTTAAACCCCTGCTAAATTAAAGGACATGTTATTAAATTTGCTAAAACAAATAAGTAAATTTAATCGCCTATTAGAAAGAAAATCTGTACAATTGAAAAAAATTAAAACCATTCAGCAATGGATTAACAACTTACAAATTATGATTATTTAATAATATTTTCAAAACTTGCAAAAAAATTATTATGATGATAATATGTATATGTAGAGATGAGCATAATTAATAAGAGTGGAGTAGGCAAAAGAAAACAATAATAAAATTACGTATTACGTAAATTTCTGAAATCAAAGTATAATTTTATAAAAATAACGATTATTAAGTATTTTTAATAAACCTTTGAAAAACCTAATAAGATGTAAAGATTTCATAATATCAAAAAGCAATATAAAGCGTTTGAAATTATGCTAAACGCTTTATACTATAAGGTAATTATGAGGTGATTAATGTGAACAATAACTTTTCAAAAGAAAATGAATTGTTAATTAATGCTCACATAACTATGGCAAAATTTCTTGGACAAGTACTTACCACAGATTATGAAATTGTAATTCATAAGATTGATGGTGAGGAAATCAGCATAGCTTGGTTAGAGCATAGCGAAGTAAGTGGTAGAACTCTTAATTCTCCTATTACTAATTATGCATTATCATTAATAAATAGTGATGAATATTTAAAAAATGACTATTTAACAAATTATAAAGGATCTGTAAAAAATAAAATTCTAAAATCTAGTACTTTATTTATTAAAAATAGTAATAATGATTTAGTTGGATTGTTTTGTATTAATTATGATCCTTCTATAAAGAATAATATTATTGATAAAACAATTAACAATTTAAAAGAACAATTAAATTTAATCAATAATGTTGATAAAAATTCTAAAGAAAGTCTAAACAATACTAACCACAATCATGAATTAATTGATCAACCAATTGAAAAATTGAATCTAGATGTTGAAGAATTAATTGAAGAGCTAATTTCAAAGTGCTTAAATGCTATCAATCTACCTATTAATAGATTAACAGCTGAAGAAAAAATGAAAATAATAGAAGATTTAGACAAAAATAACATATTTAAGGTCAAAGGTGCAGTAAATGCAGTGGCTAAACATTTACAAATTTCTGTTGCAACTACTTATCGCTACATAAAAAAAGTTAAATAGGAAAGATGGTGTAATTATGAATATAAAAATTTCTACAGAAAATGCTCCAAAAGCAGTTGGACCATATTCACAGGCAATAAAAGCAGGAGATACTATCTATGTTTCAGGGCAATTACCAATTGATCATACAACAGGAAAATTTGTTTCAAACGAGGTCGTAGATCAAGCACATCAATCAATCAAAAATATTAAAGCAATTTTAGAAAGTGAAGGATATTCATTAACAGATTCTGTAAAGGTTACAGTTTATTTAAAAGATATCAACGACTTTGCTGCCGTTAATGAAGTTTATGCACAATATTTTTCTGAACCATATCCAGCAAGATGTGCATATGGAGTTGCAGCTTTACCATTAGGTGCATTAGTTGAAATCGACTGTATCGCAGTTAAAAATTAATGAAAATATTAAAAATGGTTGAATAAAGTCTATTCTATGCCTTTATTCAGCCATAAATTTATAGTTTACCTATAAGAATCTAGAAAATCTTATATCATTAAATCATTAGTTAATTTTATATAAAGTTAAAGAATCAAATGTAGCTTCTGGCTAATAAATAAAAAATAAGTACAACAATTAAATTTATATTGCTGCACTTATTTTTGTTCTTATCCTATTTTCGATACATCTGCATAGGATAAGACAAATATTCTACATTTCTCATTTTTTCTATAGTATAATATCCTGCTGGAGCATCGATAATCAGCGGAATACGATTAACAATAGTTGCACAGGTATGTTCAACGGTTGCAGGCTTCTTTACAAAGAATGTTGTATCAGGTTCACCTATTATTTTCCAGTCACACATATCTCCGTCATCGGGACCATATACCTTGCCAATACACTGTGTCTCAATAATTGGTCCCTGATAAGTTTCAGTAGTTACGACAGCGCTCATTCCAATACAATTTCCTTTTGGAATAGTTTTGCCCAAAGTTTCAGAATACAAGTCAGTATCATAGAAATATGGAACACATTTTTGACTCTGTGACTTAATAGTCCATCCCATTTTTGAACATAAAGCTTCATTTGAATTCCATACATAGGCAGGTTCTAATGTTTCTGGATGGGCAATCTGCTCTTCAAACTCTTCAGGTGTAAGTCCGGCACCATGGGCTTTTGCAAGGGCAAGACCATAATCTTCCACATTGTAACTTACGGCTCCTTCTATTTTATCAATATGATGAACGCCTCCAGCTACACAGCTAATCATATTAATCCAGTAAATGTCCTGCATACCTGCACCTGCAATAGTACAATTATTTTCCTTAGCCATTTTATCCAATTTGTTAGTAATAGCAGAAGCAGTTGTCCAGGGATAAATAGCCTCTTCACAGGTAGTAATAACATTGATTCCACGACTTACAAGTTTTTCAAAATATGGCATTACATCTTCCATAAAACTAAACAATGTAACAACAGCAATATCCGCATCACATTCATCCAAAACAGCATCGGCATCGCTCCTGATGGGAACGTTTAGCTTAACACCTAACTCTGCCCAGTCCCCAACATCCATTCCTACAACATCGGGATTGACATCAATTGCTCCCACAATCTCTGCTCCTTTTTCGTATAAATATCGAAGAGTGTATTTAGACATCTTCCCACAGCCATACTGAACAACACGAATCTTTTCCTTAAACAAAGTTAAAACCCCCCATTATAATTATTTATCGGCTAAATGCTTCTAATACTACCGCCGTTAATTACAGTATAAGGGTTATAGTTAGAATAATGTCAACAGTTGTATTGTTATAAATTTAATAAAGTCTTATTGGTATTTGTAATCGTAAAAACATACCTCGCTCATTCTTTGCTAAAAAGGGCAATTCAACTAAAACTTCACATATATAATCCCCTACAATAGTGTAATTATTCTCCTTTATAGCATCTAAAAGACGATATATATATTTCTTTTCCTTTTCAAATTTATCACAATATATACAAAGGTAGGTGTTTGCAGGTATAGAAACAGTCAAATCATCAGGAACATAGTCTTTATCTACAAATACAAAAACTTCACTTGAATAAAAATTAAGCTGCTCTAAGTTTTTTTGTCGCAAGATAGTACCTGCATTGCAAAAATAAACTTGGGGTAGTTTGTCATCAATCAAGCTTTCCTTCAACTTTCTCAGCATCTTCTCATAAACCTCAATTCCATGGCCATAAAAATTTATCCCAGCATCAATGCAGTACATACTCCTATCTTCAATGTATTCAAGGACAATTGTGCCATCCCGTGGCGATGCCTCGTATCGCTCATAACACATCAATGTACGCCTAACAGCTCTTTTCTGACATTCCAGTTCACAAATCTGCTCATCAATTTGATACATTTTTTGACGGAGTACACTTTTTATAAGGGATGGGTCATTACGATCCAATTGTTTCTTTATGTCTTTTAACTTCATCCCTAAAGATTTCATATATTGAATTATATCAAGCCGTGCACTTTGTCTGATATCATAATAACGATATCCTGTTTCTTCATCAGTAAAATAAGGCTCTAGGAGCTTTATTTTATCATAATACCGCAGGGTTTGCTTAGATATATGATTAAGCTCTGCCATTTGACCAATTGATAATCTTTCCATTCCCATTGCCTCCATATCAGGTGTTTAATATTTTTAAACATTATACTAACAATAAGGATAAAGAAAATATGTTAAATTTGTAACATTTTACACAGGTTTGGATATGCTACTATTCAAATATAAATTTTCTTCTTTTATTTTACCATTAATAATAGAACTAGAACAAGAGTGCAGTTTTTTGTTCCTTTATCTAAAAATCAAAATCTAACCAAATGGTTAGATTTTGATTTTTAGATAACTGATTATGCTATAATTTTTTATATCAAATCAACTCTTATAAACTTGATAAAATTGCATAATTCTGATTTGACAAAATTGCATATAAAAATATTATCGTTAATTTAATTATTTAGAATGAAATATATTTCGATAGTATAGCTTTAAAGATTTTAAGCCAATATGTAATAGTTGGATTTTTCAAAAATAATTATGGAATTTTCTCTGTTTGTTTGGTAAAAAAAATAATTGAGGAGGATATTATGAAAAGAAAAATTGTATATTTACTAATCGCACTTTTATTAATTGGAAACACTGCTTATGCAGAAAATCAAGCTCCAGCCAATGTGCAAAACCCTGTGAATTTGGAAATGAGCATTCGTCCTTATACTATTAATATAGTAGATAATAATAGTAAAATTGTAATTACCTATCAAGATACTATGGAAAAGGAAGTAATCATCGACAAAAATGATTTATATTACGGCGACGAAGATACTCCTCGAATAACGAATGCTGTATTTGCAGAAATAAAAGATGTTGAAACATCCCCAGATAAAAGTAAAATCTACTTTAATGCAAAACGTGGGTATTCCGATCCTATAAAATATGGAGGTCCCTATTACTTTAGATATGACCTCAATACAAAAAAATTAATCTTACCTACTTTTATGTTTACTGCTCCAGGAAAAGATTATGGAAGCAGTGAGATTCCCCACAAATTAAATATTACATCAGATGGTAATATTGCTATTCAAAGAAGGTCGTATTCTATCGACTATAACTATGTATTATATAATGAAGATTTTGAATTTATTTCACTGATTGACTCTATAGAAAATATGAAAACTGTTGACTCTGTTCCCTTTGCCACTGTAAAATATGGGAAAAATGTAAGTGATTCAAATTCAGCATCCCATTTTATGCTATATGGAAAAGAAAAAAAGAAAAATGTACAAATGAAGGAAAAGATTAAATTATCATCAAATACAATTTTCAACGGAATTGAAATGAACGAACAGCCTATGGCTTTAGTTGCAGATAAAAATGGTACTTTGATTTCAAATCCTACAGACTCCCATTATACTTTCAGAATAAAAATATCTAATTTGCAAAATGAAGCCAGCAAGGGAGGCATTGTATTTGGCGTAAAAAATGATCCCCTTTCAGAAAAAGGATTTAATGGATTTGGACTCAGCTTCAATCCAAGCACAAAACATGTTGAATTAGAAAGATTTATTGACGGTCAATCGATTACACTAAAATATGCAGATATACCAGAGGATATAGACACTTTTAATGATGAAATGAACATTGGAGCAACATTATCACCTATAAAAAATCATGTTTACCTAAACCTATTTATTGAAGGTAATCGTGTTCTAGTTAACTTCCCAGTTGCTCAAATAAAAGATATGCCTGCATGGTCAAATTTCGGTGTTAGGGCCTTTTATTCAGATGTAGAAGTAAGTGATCTTACTGTGATAGGTGCTTTTACTGTCCCTAGAGAAAAATAAAATATAAAGGAGATTTATATGAAAAATAAAATATTATGTACGATATTAACCCTATGTATTGTTTTCGGCTGTACAAGTATTCAGTCTAATGCTATCTATAATAAGGATTTTTATATTACCCAGGCAAATGCAGCCTATGAAAAAAAATTGATTTCTGACAAGGATTTAGAAATTTTTAAAAAGGAATTGTGTGTAGATATATTGTCCGTTGACTATGGTGATAGTCCAGTTTATTATTCCTATGATTTAAATATGCTAGGACTTTTAAATGTAGCAGATCATGGTTATAGGCTTGGTGAAACCCCTACCAGAAGGGAAGGAATTAAAATGGCAGCAAAGCTTTTTGGTCTAAAACAAGATTCTGAATCCTCTATCTACAATCATCCCTTTACAGATGTCCCTAAAGAATTAAATGCATATGTGGGCTACGCTTATACAAAGGGCTTAATTGATAGTACTGAAAATAATTTATTTAGCCCTAATAAAATTATGAGCTATGACGAATATATGTCCATGATACTTAGAGGTCTAGGGTATAAAAAGAATATTGATTTCAACTTGGAAAATATAGGAGAAATTGCCATCAAATTAGGTCTTCCCCGAGCACCCTATGAAGATGAGTCTTTTTTGAGGGCAAAAATGATAAATATAAACAAGGATGCCTTAAACAAAAAATTTAAAAACTCCGACAAAAAACTTATAACAAAGCTCCTAGAAGATGGCACTATATCCAAGGAAGCCTTTGATTTATTGGATCAACAAGAATTTGAAAGACATTTCCGAAATTATAGGGATCTAACTTCTAAGACTATGTGGAAATATTATAAAAAGTATGATTTTGTATCCTTTAGCAATTTTAGAACCGGCTCTGCACCAGTATCTAAGATGTATACATGGCCTGGAAAGGATATTAAGCTTAAAAACGCTGGTCGTATAAGAATTTCTAAGGATTCTGGAGAAGAGACTTATTATGATATAGTAAAAAATATATTATTGGATTTAGAAATAGATGAATCCCAGGTTGAAAATTGTATGAAGGATTTAAAGGAAAAGGGCGAGAGTAAATATTCTGAATACTGTAAAAGAGTTATAGAAATCTATGATTCTACTACCTACATACATATTGGTTTTTATCTTGATTTTGAATAAATGATTATTGCTAGGGACAAGGAATAAAGTTCTTTGTCCTATTCTTTAATATAGATAGTTTTTGGGGATATTTAATATCTTATTCAATTAACTCCTTTGAAGAACCATCTATTTTTATTCTATAAAGATTATTATTATCACTTTTGTTTATATAATATATCCAGTCATCTATTACCCGTATCCCTTTCATTCCCATTGTAGGAACAACATCATTACTGAGTTTCTCTTCACTCGACCCATTAACTTTCATTTTATGTATAGTACCTTCTATATCAGAATTACCTTTTACAAAGTAGATCCAGCCCTTATTGACAGCTAGGTTAGATATAGGTTCATTTTTAATAATTTCTCTTTTAGATCCATAGATTTTAATCCTATATTTTCTACCTCTTTCATCATAATTAGAATAGTATATCCAATCTCCATCTATGGTAAATCCAAAAGAAACATTGTCATCTGTGATCTTTGTTTTCCTTGTACCATCTTTTTTAATTTTATAAAGTGTATTATTCTCAGTAGGATTTGTGTAAAAAATCCAGTCTTTAATAATAGTAATACACTTCATCTTATCATTAGATACTAATGAAATATTTGAGTCGTTTGTATCCATTTTATATAAATAATTATCCCTGCATTCATCAATAAAGTAAACAAAATCATTACTGTATCTGATAGATTTAATATTAATATTATCTGTTACCTTTACATTGTCTGATCCATCCATTTTAACTTTATATAAAGCTCTATTATCCTTTGCATTAATATAAAAGATATAATCTTTATAGATAAAGATATTACTTAAAGATGCATTATCTGGTATCTTTATAATTTCAGTTCCATTTGTCTTGACTTTATATAGTTTAATATCATTTTTATAATCCAAATCTACTCCATAAATCCAACTATCCTTTACTATAAATGAATACAGCTTATAATCAATTATCTTTTCCTTATTCTTTCCATCAAGATTAACCCTATATATTTTCTCATCATTTGAATTCGTATAATAAATATAGCCTTCACTAATGTAATAACTAACTTTTTCGTCTAACACCTTAATATTTTCTTTAGTATATAAGTTAAGCCTATACAGCTTAAACTCGTCTTTGAAATTAAGATAATATAACTGATTGTCTATAAGCGTATAGTTTAGACAAATTTCATCTAATAACTTTATCTTATTTAAATTAGTATGGGACATTTTATATAGATTCCCAATTTCAGTATCGGTATAATAAATCCATTCCTTATCAGCCACTGCTAATATTAAATCCTCATCACTAATTTTTTCATTAACAGTACCATCTTTTGAAATTCTATAGATAGGACCGGTTAACGTGCTCCATAAAGGACCATAGTTATCGGTATTCACATAGTAAATCTAATCATCAGTAACTAAAAAATCAGTTAGTGGTAAAATGTCATATAGCTTTGAACTACTATCTTTTAATGAAATACATTTCAATTTTGGTGAAATTGTATTTTTGTAAAGATATACATTATTATCATCAGCTAATGTTGGACAAGCCTAAATTCAAAAATGACATTATGTTGACTTCCATAAAATTATTACTAATAATCTATATTAATTCTCCTTTTTCATTATAAAACGGAGGACAATATTCAATTATTCCCGATACACCTACCAGTCCTTTTTCAACTAATTCTAATGCAAAAAGACAATTATCATTAAAATCATTTGTTGTGCCTATCTTCCACTTTGATGCTTTTTCAAACCCAAATTTAGTATAATACTCTGGATCTCCCATAACAATAATAGACTTAAACCCAAGATTTTTAGCATTTTCTATTCCTGCTCTGACTAAATGTTTTCCTATTCCCCGTTTTTGAAAATCCTTATGGACAGCCACAGGTGCCAAAGCAAGGGAATCAAAAGGAATTGAATCACCTTCTATTTTCATAGGTGTAAACATAATATGTCCCAAAATTTCACCCTCAGCTTCTGCCACAAGAGACAAATCATTTATATAATATTCACTCTCTCTTATTTTTTCAACCAAAACCCATTCATTAAATACTAAATCCTTTCCTTCTCTGGAAAAAGCTGATTTAATAACTTCCCTGACTTTAGGATAATCTTGTGATTTTTCCTTCCTTATTAAATAATTCATATTTTTACCCTCCTTCAGCTTCAGTATGTAAAATCATTTCATATGACCTAGTCAAATAATATTTTAGTTGGAGTATCTTCTTACTCCACAACTATGTCCTAAATTTAAATGATTTTACTAACTTAACAGGATTAAACTCAACCAATTTTATACTCTCAATCTTAACATCAAAGGGCTCATACTTTTCAATAATAACATCTAATGCATAATGAATTTTGGATTTAGGAATATTCATCTCTAATGTGCAATGAGGAAGCCAAAAGTCAGGTAAATAATAATGCCACTTTTCATCAATATCCTTTAAGGACTCATGTAGTTTTCCATGCAAATTAATTAATGTTTTTGAAGCAGTTGGAGATAAGAATAATACACTTTCATTTGATGGGAAAATCCCGAAACTTGACATTTTTATAATAAACATACTTTCGTTTTTAATAATTTTTTCTATTATCCTTTCAATCTCTAAAATATCAATATTATTAAATACTGCTAATGCAATATGTGGAAAGCCACCATATTGATCCATATAATCTGATATGCCTCTCTCGCGTAACTTCTTCCACATATTTTTTATAATGAAATTACTCTTCTCATCAAAATGTAATTCTATAGAAAATGCCATAAATCTTATTCCCCCATAATTTGATTTATTTAAACATCCTCACAAATCAAAGGTTGTATAGTGCCTACCGCTTAGTTCTTATCATAATTAATCAGGTTTTAGCTACTTAGTATTCTATTTGAAATTTAAAACTCTTATTTATATCTCCTATAAATAAGCTCGCCATATTAGTTGTGTAGCTGCTACTTGTCTATATCCAAAATATCTTTTACATATTATATCATATTTTGGTAGTATTTTACTCAATAATGTCATATATAGCCCTTGATATAATAAAGCTTATTTTCTATCTAACTTCTTCTATTTTCCCATTTAGGACAATATAATGAAAATATAGCATATATAAATAAGGGTGATAATATGAAAGCAGCCATATACTCTAGAAAATCCAAGTTTACAGGAAAAGGTGAATCTACCCATAACCAGATAGAAATGTGTAAGGACTATGCCAAAAACCATTTTCAAATTGATAATTTTATTATCTATGAAGATGAAGGCTTTTCCGGTGGAAATACTAATCGTCCTGAATACCAAAGAATGATAAATGATGCTGAAAATAAAAAATTTGATGTTCTTATATGCTATAGACTTGATCGTATAAGCAGAAACGTACTGGATTTTTCTCAAACTATTGAAATGCTCCAAAAATATGATATCAGCTTTGTTTCTATTAAAGAACAATTTGATACTTCTACTCCCATGGGTAGAGCTATGATGTACATATCTTCGGTTTTTGCTCAGCTTGAAAGAGAAACTATTGCTGAAAGAATCAAAGATAATATGCAAAAACTCGCCTTAACTGGTCGCTGGTTAGGGGGTAAAAAACCCTATGGTTTTAAAAGTCAGCAGATAGAAACCCTAGACAAAGAAGGTAAAAAAAGAAAGTTGTTTAAGCTTATTCAAATCCCTGAAGAAATTAAAATAGTTGAGCTTATATATGAAAAATATCTTGAATTATGTAGCTTTACTAAGGTTGAAAGTTATTTAATACAAAGTAATATTAGAAGAAATAATAACTCCTTCAATCAGTCTACAATAAGTTACATATTGAAAAATCCTGTTTATTGCACAGCAGAACCTATAATCCACGAATATTTTATAAATAGAAGAGCCACTGCTGCCGATATAAAGGAATTTAATGGAAAAAACGGACTCCTGGGCTATGCCAAAAGAGATGAAAGGAAATGGATAATTAGGGATAAGGAAGACTGGTTTATAGGTGTGGGAAAACATGAAGGAGTTATACCTGCCTCTCAGTGGATCAAGGTACAGAATATAATAGAAGAAAATCAAGGGAAAGCTATAAAGAATGGCACAAGCAATATAAGCCTAATTACTCCACTTTTAAAATGCTCCTGTGGGAAAACTATGAAATCTTCCAGTATTATCAAAAATGATGATGGAAGTATTAAATACTTCTACTATGTTTGCAGAAGAAAAGAAAGAACTAATGGCAGCTTGTGTAATATAAAAAATTTAAATGGGATAAAAACTGATAGGGAAGTGATCTCTACCTTAAAAAAAATATCCTTGGATAAAAAATTATTGAAAAAATCCTTTGACCAGGAAATTAAATCATTTAATAAAAACCAGCAAACCATAGAAGATAAAAAGAAATATATTTTAAATGAGATTGAAAGAAAAAATAAATTAATAAATAAGTTAGTTGAATCTATTGCTGACACTTCCAACGATGCTGCTTCTAAATATATTATTAAAAAAATAAACAGTATAGATGCATTAATTAAAGAACTTCAAAATTCCTTAAAACAAATTGAAGAAAACACTGAAACAGATTTACTGAAAAATCTAAACATAGAAATGACTTTTGATTTGATGGATGAAATGCAAAATATAGAAAAATATGATTTTAAAGAAAAGCAAAGCATAATACACAGACTGATTGATAAAATAGTATGGGATGGTGAAAATTTACATCTCTATATAAAAGGATTATGTTTTACAAATAGCAATTCATAGCTAAAGGTATGAATTGGGTAGAAAATCATAATCCTGAAGAAATTGCTAAGTCTTTACACCCACATTTTCCAGACGCTGATTTAGAGGTGCTTACTGCTTTAGTAGAAAGATATAAGGCTCAAGACACTTGGAAACCCGATTTAATTTTAACTGAAGAAGGATTAAATCATATGATGGATATTATAGATGCCGCAATAGGTCTTGATGATAGAGCCCCTTATGATAAAATAGTAAATACTGAGTTTGCTAAAAAAGCTATGAATGAATAAGTAAATAATAAATCCTCCTTTGCATAGTATGAAAAGGAGGATTTTCTATGGTATTTCTATTTAATTTTATATATCATAGCTTTGTTTTTTTCTAACTAAAGTAGATATATGAATTCCTAACTCCTCAGCGGCCTCTTTAAGTGTGTTGGATTCAGATAAAGTTTTTTGGATTACTGATTTTTCAAACATATTTATCTGTTCTTTAAGAGTTAACTTTTTATTTATCGATGTGGCTCCCTTATGCTTTAGCAAGTCTGCTTTATGTTTATTGGATACCTGTTCCTGAAAAGTACTTGCATCTATACATGCCTTATCGGAAATCAAAACAAGTCTTTCAATCAAATTTTCCATTTCCCTAATATTACCAGGCCAAGAGTAAAACAAAAAAACTTCAAGAATATCAGAAGAAAAGAAGCTGGATTTTTCAAATTTATTATTATAGTATTCTAAAAAACTCCTTGCAAGTAGCAATATGTCTTCTTTACGCTCCCTCAGGGGTGGAATATTAATATTTATTACATTTAATCTATAATATAAATCAGCTCTGAACTTTTTTTCTTCAATTAATTTTTCAATATTAGCATTTGTTGCAGAAATGATTCTTGCATTAAATTTAGTGGCTTTTGTTGATCCGAGTCTATAAAACTTTCTGTCATTTATTACATTTAAAAGCTTAACCTGCAATGTATATGGCATATCTCCTATCTCATCTAAAAACAAGGTTCCATCATTAGCCTCTTCAAAGAGCCCTCTTTTCCCACCTTTTTGTGTTCCAGTAAAGGCCCCTTCCTCATATCCAAAAAGCTCTGATTCTAAAAGATGCTCGGGTATAGCAGCGCAATTTATTTTAATTAAACTACCGGTCTGACTCCTACTACTATTATTATGGATATAGGATGCTAGAAAATCCTTACCTACTCCAGTTTCTCCTAAAATTAAAACAGTACTATCAAAATTTGCCAATTTCTTTGCTCTTTTATATATGCCTTTCATACGTTTATTTTCTGAAACAAATTGCTCATCAGAATTCATTTTATCATTTGTATTAATTTTCTTCGCATAGCTTAAAGATAATGTTTCCTCTTTTGCAATTTCCTTCATCAACAAGTCCAGCTCAGATACATCTCTTACAACAGCAATGGTTCTTTTAAATCTATTATTTGAATCAAAAATAGGTGATCCGCTTACAAGACATTTTTGACCTTCATAGTAATTATTAATTGTTGAAACCTCTGCTTTATCATTAATAATTTTTGCACAACATGAATTGGGTAAAATTTTTTCTTTTATTAACTTATAAACTGTTCTCCCAACTAATAATTCTCTAGGAAGACCTGATAGATTTACAAAAGAATCATTTACATATAGAGTTTTCCCCTTTTCATCGGTTATATAGATTCCATCCTTTAATTTATTAAACATCTCATTATGTAAATATACCTGTTCATTTAGATATTTAATTTGGTCTATTAATTTATATTTTATTGAAAAATCAGCAAAGAAGAAAAGATAATGTTTTTTTCCTCCAAAATTTATTATATTTGCTTTTATACAATAATCTTTATTGCAATCTGCTGATATTTTATATTGTTTAAAAATAGTTTTATCCATATCTGGAAAATAATAAGTCAATTTTTTATTTCTTATATTATTATCGGGTTCATTTATAAAATACATAAAACCTTCATTATATTCAATTATCTTGTATTCAGTATCTGTTATTACAAACCCAAAATAAACATTATCAAAATTAGGATAAAATAATAAATCGTTCATATAATTTCCTCCATAGGAAAATTTAGGTCGATACCTTATTTTCTCATATTCTAGAATCTTATTCAAGATATATATGCAAATTTGCAAAACTTCTTTAATACGAATATGCATATATGCATACTTAAATTATAAATACTATTTATTAATTTATCAAATACAATTTAAAATCCCTTTAAAATACTAGTTTATCTCTATATACCCAATTTTAGTAATTTTGGTATGAATATTGCTGTATTAATTAATTGTTTTTAACTTTATGTGATGATTGCAAAATTATTTTAAAAATGGAGGTCTTATTATTATGTTTAAAAAATTCACAAATGGATGTGTTTCCATTGTACAAAAATTTTTGCCTGACCCTTTTCTATTTGCAGTCATATTAACATTTATAGTTTTTATTCTAGGTATTCTGGTAACGGGTCAGGGTCCTATTGACATGATACTCCATTGGTATGACGGATTTTGGACATTATTAGCTTTTTCTATGCAAATGGTTCTAATTTTAGTTACTGGCTTTGCTATGGCAAAAGCTCCAGTATTTAAAAAAGGACTGGAAAATATAGCCGCTATACCAAAGGGGCCGGGATCAGCAATTCTAATTGTATCCTTTATTGGAATTATTGCATGTTGGATTAACTGGGGTTTCGGTCTTGTTATCGGTGCACTACTTGCCAAGGAAGTAGCAAAAAAAGTAAAGGGTGTTGATTATAGGCTATTAATCGCCTCTGCATATTCTGGCTTCCTTGTTTGGCATGCAGGTCTTTCCGGATCAATTCCTTTAAAACTGGCCACTGGTGGAGAAGATTTGGCTAAAGCAACTAACCAAGCTGTAACAGAAGCAATTGGCACTTCACATACAATTTTTTCTCCATTGAATATAGTCATTCTGTTGATTATTCTTCTAACCATGCCCTTTATTAATAAAGCAATGCATCCTAAAAAAGATGAAACAATTACTATAGACCCTTCTTTATTAACCGAAGAAGAAGCAACAGCTATTGAACTTTCAACTCCAGCAGACAAAATAGAAAACAGTTTTGTAATAAGTGTATTATTAAGTATCATGGGTTTTATTTGTATAATTTATTATTTCATTCTAAAAGGATTTTCCTTAAATCTAGATATAGTTAACTTCATTTTTCTATTTGTAGGTATTGCTCTACATAAAACTCCTAAGAACTATATTAATGCAGTAAAAGAAGCTGTGAAGGGAGCCTCAGGTATTGTTCTTCAGTTTCCCTTCTATGCCGGCATAATGGGTATGATGATTGGTAAAAACATAGATGGGCTTTCCTTGGCAGGAGCTATATCAAATTCATTTGTAAGTATTTCAAATGAAACTACATTTCCACTATTTACATTCTTAAGTGCTGGTGTAGTTAATTTCTTTGTTCCTTCTGGTGGAGGACAATGGGCCGTACAAGCTCCTATTATGATGCCTGCCGGTGCGGAAATTGGTGTTCCCGCTGCTAAAACAGCATTGGCAATTGCATGGGGAGATGCTTGGACCAATATGATTCAGCCATTCTGGGCATTACCTGCTTTAGGTATAGCTGGATTAGGAGCAAGGGATATAATGGGATACTGTGTTATTAATTTGCTTTATAGTGGAGTCATAATCTGTGTAATGATGTTAGTTTTATAAAAAACTATATTCATAATTAAAAATATATATAATCTTTTGCAATCATCACTTGAAATGTTTTTTACCAATATTAACTTGAAATGGAGGTTTATATAATGAGAGATGTTGTTATTGCATCAGCTGTTAGAACCCCAATTGGAACTTTCAATGGCAAATTATCAAAAATATCTGCCGTCGATTTAGGAGTAACAGCTGCGAAAGAAGCTTTAAAAAGGGCTAATATCAAAGGTAATATGGTAGACGAAGTAATTGTTGGCAATGTACTAGGTGCAGGATTAGGTCAAAATGTGGCAAGACAAATAAGTATCAATACAGGAATCCCTAATGAAATTCCTTCATTAACAGTTAACAAAGTTTGTGGCTCTGGTTTAAGAGCAGTAAGTATGGCTGCACAATTTATAAAACTTGGAGATGCAGACATTATTTTATGTGGTGGAACTGAAAATATGAGTGATGCGCCATATCTATTACCTAAAGCCAGATGGGGTTATAGAATGGGTGATGGAAAAATTGTTGATTATATGGTGCATGATGGATTAACAGATATTTTTAATAATTATCATATGGGAATTACAGCTGAAAATATAGCTGAAAAATGGAATATTACCAGAAAGGAACAAGATGAATTTGCTGTATCAAGTCAAAACAAAACTGAAGAAGCACAAAATTCTGGTAAATTCAAGGATGAAATTGTTCCAGTGGAAGTTCCTCAAAGAAAAGGAGAACCCATTGTTGTAGATTCAGATGAACATCCTAGGCATGGTACAAATATTGAAAAAGTATCAAAGCTAAGGCCAGCATTTAAAAAAGATGGTACTGTAACAGCAGGCAATGCCTCTGGAATCAATGATGGAGCAGCAATGCTTGTTATCATGTCTAAAGAAAAGGCAAATGAGTTAGGAATCAAACCATTGGCTGAAATAAAAGGATATGCTTCAGCAGGTGTAGATCCCAGCATAATGGGGTATGGACCTGTACCGGCAACTAAAAAGGTTTTAGAGAAAGTGGGATGGACAGTAGGTGATTTGGATTTAATTGAAGCAAATGAAGCCTTTGCTGCTCAATCAATTGCTGTAGTAAGGGATTTAGGTTTAAACCTTGAAAAAGTGAACGTAAATGGTGGGGCTATTGCATTAGGCCATCCAATAGGTTGTTCTGGAGCAAGAATATTAGTTACACTTTTGTATGAAATGGATAAGCGCAAGTCAGAAAAAGGGCTAGCCACACTCTGTATTGGTGGAGGTATGGGAACTTCCATACTTGTTGAAAAAAAATAGGAGGTGTTACTTTTGAATAAAATTATTTCATATGAAAAATCAGTAGAAAAGATTAAAGACGGAATGACTATTATGATAGGAGGTTTCTTGGGAGTGGGAAACCCCCATGGGATAATCGATGCTATAGTAAAAAAAGGAATTAAAGATTTAACAATAATTGCAAATGACACTGCTTTTCCTGAAATTGGTATAGGAAAGCTCATTGTTAATAAACAGGTTAAAAAAGTAATTACATCTCATATAGGAACCAATAAGGAAACTGGAAGGCAAATGTCTGGAGGTGAATTAGAAGTTGTTCTAGTTCCTCAAGGTACACTAGCTGAGCAAATAAGAGCTGGTGGATCTGGTTTAGGTGGTTTCTTAACCCCTACTGGAATTGGAACAGTAGTTGAGGAAGGAAAAGAAAAAATCACCATTGACGGAAAAGACTATTTGTTGGAATTACCTCTAAAAGCTGACATGGCTTTGATTGGAGGGTCAATTGTAGATAAAAAGGGTAATATTTTTTATAATAAAACAACAAGAAATTTCAATCCACTGATGGCAATGAGTGCAGATACAGTAATTGTAGAAGCAGAAAAAATAGTAGAAATAGGGGAAATCGACCCTCATTTAGTAATGACACCAGGTGAAGTTGTTGATTATATAGTAGAGGGGGTAAAATAATGAATAGTAAAGAATTAATCGCAAGAAGGATTGCTAAAGAATTAAAGGATGGAGATATAGTAAACCTAGGTATTGGACTACCTACTATGGTTGCCAATTATGTTCCGGAAAACATTAAAGTTACCTTTCAATCTGAAAATGGATTTTTAGGATTAGGTCCTGCCCCAGAGGAAGGCAAAATAGATAAGGATTTAACCAATGCTGGTAGTCAGCCAGTAACTATTCTAAAAGGGGGCTGCTATTTTGATAGTTCCACATCATTTTCAATAATAAGAGGAGGTCATGTTGACATAACTGTTCTTGGTGCTCTTCAAGTTGATGGTAAAGGAAATTTGGCTAACTGGATGATTCCAAATAAAATCATACCCGGTATGGGAGGAGCAATGGATTTAGTTACCGGTTCAAAAAAAGTTATAGTAGGTACCGAACATTGTACAAAAAAAGGCGAACCCAAAATACTAAAGGAATGCATTTATCCTCTAACAGGTGCAAATGTAGTCGATGTAATTGTAACTGAGTTAGCATATATAACTGTAACCGATAAAGGACTCCTTTTAAAGGAAATTGCTCCAAATGTAACTGTAGAAGAAGTTATAGATAAAACCGAGGCTGAGTTAATCATTCCAGATAATATTAGGATAATGGATATTTAATAATTAAAATAAATAATTATATATTAAAAAATTATTAAAAAATCCCTAATAAAAAGATATTCATAGGAATTATCTTTATTAGGGATTTTTTTTGAAAAGCTAAGCTTCTATTTCTATTTTCTTCTTTTTTATTTCTGCAGCAATCCAAATAATAACAGGTAAAATGATTTGAAATGGTATAGCATAATAAGGATATATTTCTGAAGCAAATTCTGCCTTTTCCATTACACTATTATGAATAAAATAGGACAAATCAATTATTAATAATCCAATTGGTGTTACTATAAACCTGTAATCATTAAAATTAAATATTTTAGCTATTCCATTACAAGTACTCAATAAACATATACATACTTTAATATAGCCTCCCAGTAATAATGTAATAGCAATTACAATCTCCAAACGTTCCCCTACTCTTCCTAGACTTAATCTTCTTGCAGTTTCAAATGTTGGAAAATACACATTACTAGCAGTATTTGATCCTAATACTAAAATATCAGTAATAGAAGACACATATAGCACTAATCCTCCTATCAATAAACCCATTATATAAACCTTATAAACAGATTTCTTTTTACGGGAAGTAAAAATAGTTGAAAATACAATAAGTTGGGTAAAAGGAAAGGTAAATGCCTGAAAAGCTCCTTTAAAAACTGGCTTTATGCCTTCTTCTAATACAGGTCTTAGATTATTTATATTCATTTTACTAATTAACAATAGAGAAACTATAAATATTAATATAGCAGTCCCTATTAAAAAAAATTTACCCCATCTACCTATGGTTTCGATACCTTCCTTTACCGACCAAATACATAAAGTGCCAATCATCAGCATTGGTATGATTATTGGTGTCTCTGTCAAAGAAGCCACATTAACAAAATCACCAAAAACTCTTAACACTAACCCTCCTAAAATGAAGGAGAATCCTATGAAAAGAACAGATATTCCTTTGCCAATAAATTCTCCGAATACAATCTGAAGAACACCATACAAATCATGTCCAGGAAAAATCAACAAAAGCCTAGAATATATTAATATCATAGGTATTGCAGCTATAATCGATAAAATAATTGCAATCCATAAATCTTTCTTTGCTTCTCCTGCTGTTGCTAGTATTATTGAACTCCCTATTATAAATAAACTTATGATTGCTATACCTTGTTTATCTGAAATACCTTCCTTATTCATATTTTTCTCCCTCATAACTATTTTAAATTAGTATTTGATTTATTTACTTAAATATTACAAGGTTAGGATTAAAAATTTCCAAAGATATAATTTATAAGCAATTTATCCATTCTAAATTGAACTTTCTACTATCACACAAACTAACACATAGTCCACATCCTGTACAATTTTTACTCTCAACATAAACTCTATCATTCTGCTTTGTAATGGCTTCATATGCACATGCCTTTACGCATTTATCACAGTTAACATGGCATTTGAATACCCTTGATTTTAAGCCATAGGGTTCAAGCTTTATCTCTTCATAAGACTTTAAAGATCTTAAGGCTGCGCCTTTTATATCATCAATACTATTGTATTCCCTTCTATTCATCCAGGATTCTAATTCGCTCAAAACATTTTTTATATTCTCAACACCATTTAATATTAAACCTGTACACATTTGAACGGTAGTTGCTCCAAGCATTATATATTCCAATACATGCTTATAATTTATAATTCCACCTATACCAGAAACTGAAATATTTACAGCCTGAGATATTGTAGAAACTGCAGCTAACCCAATAGGCCTTATTCCAGCACCTGAATACCCTCCATATGTAGGAAGTAATGCTTCTTTCTTTTCAATATCTACTCCAAGTATCCCCCTTACTGTATCTATACCACTAATAGCAGATGCCCCTGCTTTTTCTGCTGCCTTAGCTAATCGAGCTAAATTAGTAACGTTACTAGATAGCTTTACCATAACAGGTATATTAACCCTTGCCACCACACTTTTAGTAAAATCATATAATTTATTTGGATTAGAACCAAGAACTTCTATTCCCTCTCCATTAGGCGAAGAAATCCCTAGTTCTATAGCATCAGCTCCAAATTTTTCCACCCTACTTGCTATATAAGCCATTTCCGAGGGAGTATGAGCTAATATATTTGCTATAACTATTCCATCATTTTCTTTTGCATAAGATATTTCATTTTCCCATTCTTCCAAACTGTATTCACTATAAAGTTCAATATTCTGCATCCCGTATTTATTAGCTACTAATCTAGGTCGAACATTAGATCTTACTTCATTTACAATTGTCTTTGTAACTACAGCTCCTGCCCCTGCATCTATTGCCTTTTTAATCATTTTCCCACTGGCAGTTAAAGGCCCTGCTGCAACAATTATAGGATTCTTTAGTTTTAAACCCATAAATGATACCTTTAAATCCATGTTCTCCTCCTCCAATTAATTAAATATCTCTCTTATTCTATGGGAGTGCCCACAAGATTTTCTAACCTTTAGTTTGGGCTGCAAGAATATTTTCTGCTTAAAATCATCTTCTTTTGAATCTTCGATATTTTCTATTAATAACCTAGCTCCTATTAAACCCATTTTATAAACTGGCTGAGATATAGTAGTCAGTTTAGGCTCAACCAATGAAGCCATACGTATGTCATCAAACCCTACCACTGCAATATTCTTTGGAATACTTAAACCTGTATCCTTTATTGCATCCATAGCCCCTATAGCCATTAAATCATTTGCAACAAATAGAGCTTCTGGTAAATATTTCATTTTAATTAATCTTTTGGCTCCTAGATATCCACCTTCTATTTCGTTATTACCTTCAATTACATAACCTTCAAAAATACTTAAATTATTTTCTATCATGGCCTTTTTAAATCCTTCTATCTTTTGAATACTATCTCTCTTTTTAAAAGGGCCTGAAATATGGGCAATCCTTTTATATCCAATTTCTATAAGATGCTGAGTGGCCATATAAGCACCCTTAAGATAGTCAGTATAAACTATATTGGCATCTAAGTCTTTTAAATCACTCCCAATTATAACAAAAGGTATATTTTCTTTTCTAAAATTATCTATATCGCCTTTATCTAACAAACTAGAAATCAATATAAATCCATCTACTCTTTTCTCTAACAATATCTCTATATATTCTCTTTCCTTTTCCTTATCCTCTTCTGTATTACATAAAAATGTATTATATCCCTTTTGATGGGCAACTTCTTCTATTCCCATAGCAAGTCGTGAATAAATAGGGTTAAGTATGTTTGGTATGAGTAGTGCAATTGTGCTAGTTTTATTTAATGCTAAGCTGCGTGCAATTCCATTGGGAGTATATTTCATTTCTTCTATTGTATCCAATACTTTTTTTCTTGTTTTATCTGAAACAGCTTCTGGATGATTTAAAACCCTGGAAACAGTTGCCACAGATACTCCTGCCATCTTTGCTACTTCACGGATATTTGCCATGTCTTCACCTCACAATGTAACCCCTTTCATTAAAATAATTATATCATTACAATAATTATTTTAATAGATTTACAAAAAATAGTAGTCTAATAGAATCTTATAGATGTACGCCAATAAAACTTAATAAAGGATTCTCAGTAAATACTCCCTTAAATTTAACTTTACAAGCATACATCTATATTCAGTAGGCTATTATTTTCTAGCATTATCTTTCAACTATAAAATCTATATTCTCCCTTTTCCCATTAAAAATAACTTCGCTTATTGATGGTTTTGTCTGAGAAACTACCTTTCCCTTTCTTAGGACATATAAACACTCTGACATTAATCTTATAGCATCCATTTCATCCTTGGCATTTAAAATTATCATATCAGCAGGCTTTCCTACTTCAATACCATACTCATTACTAATTCCAAGGGTTTTTGCTGAATAATTTGTTATCATATCATACAATTCATATATCTGATCATATCCACTAAGATGAGCATAATGCATAAGAAGATTTGCCCCTTGGAGCATGCTTCCCTTACCCAATGGATACCACGGATCCATTATAGAATCATGTCCTATGCAAACATTTATTCCACGATTTAACATCTCATCAACCCTTGTATGTCCTCTTCTTCTAGGATATCCATCTGTTCTATTTTGCAATACAGAGTTATCAAATGGATTTGTTATTATATTCATTTGAGCTCTTTTCAATATACCTATTAATTTAAAAGCATAGTCATTATTATAATTGTGCATTGCCGTTGTATGACTAGCAGTAACTAATCCCTCCATATCATTATCAATCGTAAGTTTAGCCATAACTTCAACAAATCTTGATTGATCATCACCTGTTTCATCACAGTGGACATCTATTAATCTATTATATTTATTAGCTAATTCAAATACATATTCAATATCCTTTACTCCATCTTCCCTTGTTAATTCATTATGTGGAATTCCTCCTACAACGTCTGCTCCCATTTTCAAAGCTTCCTCCAATAGCTTATCTCCATTTTTGTACGCATAAATACCATCTTGAGGAAATGCAACTATTTGAATATCTACTAGATCCTTCATTTCTTCCTTTACTTCTAAAAGCGCTTCTACACATAATAGTCTTGGATCACAAACATCAGCATGGGTCCTTATCTTTAGTGTTCCATTTGCCACTTCCCATTTAATGGCCTCAATGGCATTTTTCTTAATAATTTCCTTTGTCAAATTGGGCTTTCTTTCTCCCCATATCTGAATTCCCTCAAGGAGGGTTCCACTCATATTGTATCTAGGATCCCCTACACTGAGTGCTGCATCTAAATGAAGATGAGGATCACAAAAAGGCGGCGTAACCAAATTACCCATAGCATCTATTTCTTTTATAGCTTTACCTTCAATATTTCTTTCAATTGCTTTAACCAAACCATTTTTTATAGCGATATTAACTAAATCTTTAGCATTTCTAAGTTTAGCATTTTTTATAATCATATCAAACATTTTCCATTACCTCCCTTTAATTATGTTGAGATTTTTCTGCACTATTTTATTTTTCTTTATTTATAAATTTATCAGCTATTACATGAACTATTGCTGCAGTAATTATGGCATTCAATGGTACAATACTTAATATACCAGTCTCAGGTGAAAGTTTGGAAACCCATATGGCTATAATCCATGCCACTATAGCAGCCCAATTTATCTTTTTAAACTTATATTCCTTTGGTGGTGGATAATCCCCTTTGTTTTTTATAAAAAAGTCTCCAATTATAATTCCACCTATTGGCGGTAAAGAAACACTTAAAAAGGTTAACCATCCAGTAAAATTGTTATATAAATATGCTGCAAATATAGTTCCAATCGTCCCAGCAAATATTGTTAAATGCTTTCTCTTAAGGCCTGTAATATTTGCCAATCCAAGTCCCGAGGCATACAAAGCATTGTCATTTGTAGTCCAGATGTTTAAAGCCAATAGTGCGATACCTCCACCAAGAAGTCCTTGAATAGCTAAAACCTCTGATATATCAGAATAACCGGTGGCAATGGCACCAATTGCTCCAAAAAGAAACATCAAGCTATTTCCAAAGGTAAAGCCTATAATAGTCGAAGTTACTCCTATTTTCTTAGTTTTTGCAAATCTTACAAAATCAGGAGTTAAAGTTCCTCCACTAATAAATGATCCTACTGCCAAAGCAACACCTACTGCAACTGTAAGAGTATTCTCAGGCTTAACCTCTATTAATGGCTGTAACCCACCACTATCAGCTATTGCCTTACCCACTGACATAAATCCTAATAATATAATAGCAGGTACTGCAATTAAACTTATTTTTTCTATTGCCTTCATTCCTATAACAACAGTTGCTGTCATAAACGCCCCACCAATTAATATTAATGGTATCACTGGAAAACCTGTAAACTTGTTTATTGGATATGCAAACATGGCAACTCCAACTCCAAACCATCCAATTTGGGTAAAAGCAAGCATAAAGGATGGTAATTTAGAACCATTGATTCCAAAAGCATATCTAGCTAATATATGGGTAGATAAATTAGTAGTAGAGGCTGCATAACCCAAAAAAGCTCCATAAACTCCCAATATCAGATTTCCAAATAATATTACTAAAATCAGGTCGGGCCATAGCTTAAATCCTTGGCCTAGTGTTCCTCCCGTCCACATACTTGCAGCAAAAAAGGTGAATCCCAGCATAACTACAGACATAGAAATAAGTCCTCGTCTTTCACTTTCTGGAACAGGCTCTAAAGCAAAATCATCATGTTGATTGGAAACTAATTTTTCTGACATAAAATTGCTCCTTTCTTTCTATATTTGTAATCGATTACAATAAAATTAAAAATGGTAATACAACTCGTTGTGCCAGTTTTTATATTAGGACTTTTTAATATTTCCTTTTCGTTCATCTAATAAACCTGTTTATTTATATAGCTTTTAAGAAAAAACAAGTTTATAAAAATCACTTAACCTAAATATTAAAATTCCTAAATTTAATTTACTAACACAACTGGTTAATATATATTTTTTCAATATTAGATATTATAAATGCAATATTGTGTAATCGTTTACATTTTATATTATATATATTCTATAGAGTTGAAAAAAATCCTTAGTGCTTTTTAATTTCTTTTAATTTTTTATTTTTTTTAAAATAGCCTGCAATCTATTTTACTATATAAACCCTATGATATTAAATCATAGAGCTTATATTAAATTGGAGTTTTTTAAAGGGATTTCTAAAATATATTTAATTTCTTAAATTTTTCAATTTCTTCATTATTCATGTTTAACATCTCTTTTAGAATCTCTTGGGTATGCTGGCCTAGTATAGGAGCTGCTGTTCTTATAGTTCCAGGTGTTTCACTTAATTTAATTGGAATACCAGGCATTTTCATTTTACCTGCCCTTGGATGCTCTACTTCAACTATCATTTCCCTTGCAAGAATTTGAGGATTTTTTAATACTTTATCAATTGTATTAATAGGTCCATTTGGAACACCAATATCATCTAAAATATCCTGCCACTCCTTGGTTGTTTTTTCCATAAAATGTTTTGCCACAATCGGCCTTAATTCATTATAATTTTTATTTCTTAAAGGATTTGTTAAAAATCTTTCATCATAGGCTAATTTTTCTATACCCAAAGCCTTACAAAGCTTAACCCATAGTACATCATTACCAGCAGCCACCATAATTTCTCCATCTTTGGTATCAAAGGGTTCAAAGGGAACAATTGATGAATGTCTATTTCCAGCTGGCTGTGGTACTATACCGCTAACAATATATCTAGCTATTGCATTCTCTAAAATAGCCACTTGACAGTCAAGCATAGCAACATCAACCTTCTGTCCTTTTCCTATGGAATTTCTATTTATAAGTGCAGCTAATATTCCTATTGTACAAAACAGCCCTGCAGTTATATCTCCAATAGAAGATCCAACTCTAGTTGCTTTTCCACCCTTCTGCCCTGTTATACTCATGATACCGCCCATAGCCTGAACTACGGCATCATAAGCAGGTCTTTTACTATAGGGTCCTGTATGCCCGAACCCTGATGCTGCTGCATAAATTATTTTTGGATTTACTTCCTTTAGCACATCATATCCTAGACCTAATTTTTCCATTGTACCTGGTCTGAAATTTTCAACTACTACATCTACTTCCTTCACCAATCCTAATAGTATTTCCTTACCCTTTTTCTTTTTTAAATTTAAAGTCACACTTTTTTTATTTCTATTAATACTCATAAAATAAGCACTTTCATCTTCAATATATGGCCCAAACTGTCTGGAATCATCGCCAGTTTCAGGTTTTTCAATCTTAATAACCTGTGCACCCAAATCAGCTAAAATCATCGTTGAATACGGGCCGGCAAGTACTCTTGTAAGGTCAAGAACCTTTATTCCTTCTAATGATAAAGCCATAAATATCCCCCTTAATTATTTGAGAAACTTGCATAATTAAATTTCTTCACATGTATTATTTAAGTTCCTCATTCCTCATCTATAAACTTATAGCAAAGCATAATTTTTATAATTATACCCGCCTTTTAGGCGGGTATAAGCTTCTTGAAAAGTATGTCTAAGGCTAAACTTAATTAATTATATTTTTATTTTACTTCTTCAAAGGCAACTATACGGCAAATACTCGATTCTCCCCCTTGGAATTTCCATGGAAAACATCCGATGATTAAACGCTTATTTAATACTTTATCTATCTCTCCACCTAGGTTTTCAGCATGGATTATTTCATATGGTTTTGGAAATACTTGAACATGCATTGCTTGATAAGTATCTGGCCATGAATAGATATCATCTAAGCCTTTTCCGTACTTTTCTCTTAAATACTTATCAGCAGCCTCAGCTTCCCTTGGTTCCCAATCACGAATTTTAGTATTCATAGGGTGATCTGCCGAGCCACAGTCAACACCAATCCACTTTATCTCCATATCTTGAACCCATTTTACAAAATCCATTGATGGTCCAGGATGTCTAAGCATATATCTTCTTTCATCTGCTTCCGGCTGATCCCATCCATATTTGTGATATCCTGTGTTTATAATAAGAATATCACCTTTTTTAACCTCTACTCTATCCATAATATCCTGTGGAGTGTATATACCATAGTCTTCAGCCATATCAGAAAGGTCAACCACTACTCCAGGTCCCACCAATTTTTCAAGTTCCAATGAAGCCATATCTCTTCCGGCAGTATCAAAATGCAATGGACCATCTAAATGAGTCCCCACATGGTTTGAGGTGGTAATTAATTGCCCATTAGCTCCATTTGGTGATAATCTTTTAAAAAATTTGATTTGTAAAGGTTCATAAGTTGGCCAAGGCGGTGTCAAATGACTCAAATTTTGAGTTAAATCATACATTTTTACATTTTTCCAAAAATTCATACTATTGTCCTCCTTTTAATTATAGATATTTAAATTTATTTTTAAACTAAACCTTCTTCTTCTAAGCTGATCACATATGCCTCCAAAGCATCTTCAAAGCATTTCATAGGCGGTCTAACTAAACCTGCTCCTACTTGACCAACACCTGGATCCTTATGAGCAATACCTGTATTTATGATTGGCAATATTCCCGTTTCTACAACTTTTCTTATATCTATTCCAGTAGCTGTTCCCCTGAAATTTAAGGCTGGTATTTTATATGTATTATTTTCTGTCTCGGTTATCTCAAACATCTTAGTTGAATAATTAATAGCATCCTGTGGAGTTCCTCCCACAAATTGAACTATAGCTGGAGCTCCTGCCATTGCAAAGCCACCAATACCAGTTGTTTCCGTAATTACACTATCTCCTATATCAGGATTGGCATCTGCACTTGTATATCCCGGGAAAAATAATCCATCAATAATTTCAGCTGGAGCTGTAAACCATTTATCCCCTAAACCTGAGACTCTTATGCCAAACTCTGTACCATTTCTGGCCATACAATAAACTATAGTACTGTATTTTATATTAGCAGCAGGATCCAAAGTGCATTTACATGCTGGCATTGTTAAATTTAAGAAAAAATGATCATTTCCATGCATAAATTTTAATACATTTGCTTTATCATCATCAGAAAAATCTGTCTTAACTATATGAGGTGCAAGCTCCCTAATTAATAAAGAGGTACCTGCTTTGTTTCTATTATGACCTTCGTCACCCATTTGAACTACTTGTGCAATCATTGTTTTTAAATCTATTTCTCCTGAAAGCTCAAGAGCAGCTTTTAAAACAGGTGCTAAAGTCTTTTCCATCCACTTGAGTCTATCTATAACTTCCAGACTATATGCACCATATCTTAAAACCTTTCCCAAGCCTTCATTCAATGTACAATATCCATAGTTACCAAAGGTTTTATTTTTAACTATCCATACTGGCATTGAAGCTGTAACAACTCCAGCCATAGGTCCAACTGTATTATTATGATGACAGGGATCAAAGGTAATTTCCCCTGACTCTGCTAATGCTATTGCATCTTCTTCATTTGACGCTAAATCTTCATAGATCAAGCCTCCTATTACAGCTCCTTTTAGGGGACCACTCATATCATCCCAATTTATTGGGGGACCAGCATGCAAAATTGTATTTTTGCTCATTCCCGGTATAACTTCTTGTGCTTTACCTATTCCCACAAGAGTAGGTTGTGCAGAAAGAATTCTATTTAATGCTTCTTTATTAGCCTTATTAATTCTTTCTTGAACCATTAATTTCAACTCCTTTATTTTTGTCTTATTATTTTCTATCACTTTAATTTTGATAATAGACTGGCCATTTTCTCATTACCTCCAGCTGGGGGTTTCCAATCAAGGTGAATAGCTTTCTTGTTTTGCTTCTTTAAATCCATGTAAAAGGATTCAAGTCCAATATTGACAACATTTAATTCTTTTTTAAACAATTCCTTTATCTTTTCCATAATGAATATCCTCCATTTAGCTATTTACTTTTTCAAGAATTTTATAAACTAATCTCACCGCCTGGGCATTTGAAGGCATTACTATAACTCCAATCTCCTCTAATCTCTTTTTAGAGTTTCCAAGATCCTGAGGATCTTTATCCGTACCACATATTGAAGCTATTACAGATAAATATTTACCTTTACTAGCCATCTTCTTCTTTGCTTCTTTTATAGAATTTAACATTTCTCCTACAGGGTCTTCATGGGATCCATACCCTAATACAAAATCCATTAAAATTACTGCCACATCATCCTCTGCTTCCTTTACAATTCTATCTACCCTTGTACTTGGATCTATCATTGGATGAGGTCTTCCCACAGTAAACTCATCATCTCCCAGGTCTAAACAGGTATGCTTAATGCTATTATTAATATCCTTCAACTTATATCGAGGGTCCAAGGGAATATTTGAATATATTCCATCTATTTGTTTACTAAGCATATTCATTGCTTCATCAGCCAAAGTCCCTCCTGTATATAAACCTCTTAAGTACTTTTGTTCTGGATCTAATTTAGATACTTCTTCCTCAACTATTTTATTAACTTCTTCAGATATAGAAAAACCTTCAAAATCTTTCACATCCTCTCCCTTAGCTAAAGCCACGGCTTTATATGCTGCATCTTCCAGAGTAAAGCAGGGATAAGCTCCACTTTCCTTAATAATTTTAGGATCTCCACCTATAAAATTAACTACAACTGGCTTATTGGAAGTATGAACTAATTTAAGAACCTTACCTGTAACTTCAGGGGTTGGCGGCTTGGAAATAAGGACTATTACCTTTGTTTTAGGGTCCTCTATTAAAGCTTTCATTCCCTGAATCATCATTATTCCACCTATTTCACTCTTTAGATCCCTTCCACCGGTTCCTATTACCTGTGATACCCCCATTCCCAGCTTATCTATTATTACACAGACCTCTTGAGTTCCAGTTCCTGAAGCTCCAACTATTCCAATATTCCCTTTGCTTACAACATTTGCAAAGGCCAAAGGAACATTATTAATTATAGCTGTTCCACAGTCAGGTCCCATCATCAGAAGCCCTTTTTCCCTTGCTAACTCCTTTAAACTTCTTTCTTCTTCTATTGAAACATTATCACTGAATAACATTACATGGAGATCATTCATCAAAGCTTTCTCAGCTTCATTTGCAGCATATTTGCCAGGAACTGAAATCACAGCCAAATTTAAATCCGGTACATATTTCAATGCTGATTCAATAGTTGATGGCCTATATTCTGATGAACTTTCGCTCTTCTTTTGAGTCAATAGTATATCAACTTTTTTAACAACTTCTTCAATGATTGAATCCTTTTCTGCTAGAACGGAAATAAAGAAATCATTAGCTGTAAGAGCTTCCGTTTCTTTAGTGGCTAATTTTAGACCTTTAGCTAATTCTTTATTTAGCTCCGTCCCCATACCAACAAGAACTTCTATTACTCCATTAATTTTCTTAACTTCTTTAGTTACAAGCATTAATGTAACGGAATCATAATAGGTGTTTTTTCTTATTACTACATCAACCTTCATTATAAAATCCTCCTATTATCTATATTCATCATAATTTTGCAACAAAAATATATGCCACATAATAAATCTGTTCCAGATGTTTCCCCTAAGCTTAGAACATTAACTACTCTTTTATTAAAGCTCTCATTTATAGGTTCATAGAAAATGGCATTAAGTAAAGTATTTATATCTTCAGAACTCTCTCCCTGAGAAGCAAACTCAAGCATTTTATGACTAACCTTTGTTGTTCTATCTCCAATATCATCAATTATTGACCTATTGATCTTCATCGCCTTTTCAACCTTCAATCCATAATAATTGCTCAAATAAATTAATGTTAACATGAATCCACATATTAAATCGTCAGTAGAAGGTGTAAGTCCAGGTCCAAATCCTATTATCTGTTTTGCTGATTCAGATATTTCCCTCATATCACCCTTTTTAACTGAATTTATAAAGTTTACAAACTTTTCTAATATAAATAGACAATAAAAGTTCATTTTTAAGTCTAATTCTTTAAAGGGTTTAAACTCTTCAATATAACTTCCTAGATTGAATATTAGTGGAGCAACCCCTTCACTATTTCCAAAATTACATAGATAATCTTCAATAAAACCTAATTTTTCTACTATATCATCCTCAGATACAGGTGTTTCTTTAGCACTAGATCTACCACTCCAAATTCTTGCCTCCGTAAGATCTATTGCTAAGTTTAAATCTTTAAAAAGTATTCTCTTATTATTAATTACTACCTCTGTTCCATGATTTATTCCAAGCTCTAAAAAATTTTCTTGACCTTTTATAACTATAGAAAATGGATATATTGGTCTATCCCTAGATAAAACAGAAATCAAATTATCTTCTTCAGTTATAATATTACAAGCTCTATTAAAAACTGAATGAACATATCCCTCAATAATAGTTTTGTCATTTAACTCTTCCTTTACTTTTTGACACATTTTTATAGCTTTCATTTAACCATTTCCCTCTGTAAATTTTATTTTTTGCTTCGTCTATTAAATTCTATTTTTTAGGATATTTACCTTTAGATAGAATTTCTAAATATAATTTTAAAATTTTGTGAGTATCTACTAAAGTATGCTTTTATATACCTCATATATTTTAAGGGCTATTTGAATATTAAGTCTATCATTTGCATTGTCTATATTTATTCCTGTTATATCCTTTATTCTCTGCATTCTATAAATAATAGTATTATAGTGGGTAAACATCTCTTCTGATATCCTTTTTAGATTGCCTCCACATTCAAAATACATTTGTAATGTTTTTACAAGTTCAGAATCCTTTTCCTTATCATATATAACTAAAGGTTCAAGTATTTCTTTATAAAACTGATTCAATTCCGGCTTTAATTCTTCAAAGGAAAGAATTCTATATATGCCTAGATCATCATAGTGAGCAGGAAATCCCTTAGTGTCCTTTAAACTTTCAGCTGCTCTAGAGGCCTCTCTATAACTCTTCCACAAAAGTCCAAAATCCGAATAGCTTCTTCCTATTCCAATTGAAATATTCTCTTCAAATCCTTCTCTTTTTACATAGTTAAAAATATGGTTGGAAAATTCTAAAACTTTCCTTTTTATTTCTTCTGTTTTTGCTCTGTTATCCATACCAAACATAATTATCAATTTATTACTCTTATTTGTGAAAATAACCTTTTCCTTAGAGTATCTTGCCAATCTATCAACTATATTTAAAATCTTACTATTTATTTGATGTATGTAGTTAGCATTAGATGGTGTCAAGCTTACTAATTTTTCTATACCTCTTATAGATACAACTATTACAGAATAAGTTTTGCCCTTATCAAATTCAAAATAGCGTCCCCTGTCAATGGCCTTTTTTTGTCTGCTCCTATCATCTGAAAGTAAATCATCAAAAAATTCTATCTTGTTTTTGTTTTCAATCTCAAAAATAGATAATTTCTTTAATAGATCTAATGCAATAATCGGAGTAGATGATTCAATAACAGTAAGTTCAACTGAATTGATTATTCTGTTATCTTCCCATATATATACATATCCATAGAGCCTATCATCATTAAATATAGGTATTACAATTCTTTGAATCATTCTGTTTTCTATTCTGTCCATGGACTTTTTAATTTTTTTGTCTATTTCTATTGCACTATTAAGTATTCTTTCATCCTGTTCCTTTTCCAATATCTCAGATATATTAGATTTCAACTTTTTATTTCCATATATAATATAGGATTGAAATATCTCATCATAAATTGCAACGGTATTATCAATACTTTCATGAATAGCCTTAGCTATTTCTGTAAGGCCTCCTCCGTTTAACATTACATCTATCAATCTTCTATGGAAATTATCAATTTGTATTAATTTATTGGTTTGGCTATTAACGATTTCTGTTAAAACAGGCGTGATTATATCGGTGTGGGAAATATTGATAGGGATTTCTATTATTGGGAATCCTATTTTGTTTGCAATATCTATAACATTTTTGGGTATTTTATCAACATATCTTTTAGTTTTTATTCCAAGTCCTGCTAACCCTTTATCCTTTAACCTTTTTATAAGATCTTCCAATTGACTTATATCATCTTTAATAGAATAGGCAGTGGTTAATAAAAACTCCCCTTTTGTAACCCAATCTTCTATATCAGGTACTTCCATAACATTGACCTTTGTTACCCTATTAAGCAATCCTTTTTCTCCCGCAAGAATTTTAGCATCTTTAAAAATATTTATACTAAGCATTTCTCTTAATGTAATTCCAAATGAATTTCTCATCTTTTCACCATCCATTTTAATTATTGGATAATATATTTATCTTTAACCCATATTATTCATGGAAAGTTTGAAAGGGATTCAAGTAGTTTTTGTTAATAACTTACAAATGCTTTTAGATAACTTTCTTATCTAAATTAATTATATTATAAAATTCACTGTATTATTTCATAATTTTGGGATTTTTCTGATACTATTATTTGTTAACTTCTAACAAAAGGAAATATTAAAAACTCCTAAATTGCATTTAAAGCAAAATATTTAATTTACTAGCACAACAGGTTAATTTAAAAATGAACTTCCTTTTAAGAAGTTCATTTTTAAACACTTTATGGTAAATCCGGAGTTAAATATAATATAGCTTCTAAAACTCCTCCTCCAATTGCTCTGGCTTTATCAGATATAGTAAAACAATATTTCCTGTTTCCCCTTGGATCTACATCCCCAATTTTAAATCCTTGTGTTACCTCTAAGCCTTCTTTTATCAATCCTCTAATAACTCCAGATATAGAAGCCTTGATCTCCATATCACCTACATAGCAAATAAGTTCTCCCTTATTGACCATATCCCCAATCTGTAACACATGTTTAACAACACCTTTACCAGGAGCTCTTATTACTCTTCCTTCTCCAATCCCTTTGATAATACCGGGAACACCTGTGTTAGCTTCAGCTGAGCCCTTTAATATTACTCTACCAAGATTATGTCCCCTATTTGTTTCAATAACAGCATTAACATCTTCTCCTGCAACAAATCCCGGTCCCAAAGCAATAACAATTTCAGCTAAATCCATATTAGTTCCCATATTCTTTTTAGCCAATACAGCATCAACCACAGCATAGGGTCTAATTTCTTTTATGAATTCACCTTTATCATCAACTAGAACAGGTATTATATTCTGGGATAAAAAGCTTAATGCCTCTGAAACACTAGAGGCTTTTTTTGCCGTTACGCCTTCCACCTTAATCTCACCATCGTATATTGCCTGAGCAAAAGCAACTGTTCTTCTTATTACAGTTGGTTTTGCTATATCAAGAACTATTACTTTAAACCCACTTTTGAATAATCTGTAAATTGTTCCCGAAGCAACATCTCCTCCACCTCTAACAACTATTATATTATTTTTCATCTTTTGACATCTCCTTTTTAAAGATAAATAATACTAAGTTTATTATATTATATATTTTTTAAATATTCTTGCAAAATTTACTAAAAAACCTATATATAACAAAAAGAGAAGCTCATTTTATAAATGAACTTCTAAGAGCAAGGGTTATATCATAGACTATATATGGATTACTCCGGTAAAATCTTATTTAATATAATTCCAACTATAGCTGCCAACGCCATCCCTTCTATTGAAAAATTCAATGCTCCCAATTTAATTGGAAGAACTGCTCCACCAAGTCCTAATACAAGTATTACTGCTGAGATAATTAAATTTCTTGATAAAGTAAAATCAACCTTATGCTCAACTAATGTTCTAGCTCCTATTGATGCTATCATACCAAATAATATAATTGATATACCTCCAACTACTGAGGTTGGAATTGTACTAATAATTGCAGATAATTTTGGTATAAGACCTATCAAAATTGCAAAACAGGCCGCTATTCTCATAATTAATGGATCAAACACCTTTGTCAAAGCTAAAACTCCTGTATTTTCAGAGTATGTTGTATTTGCCGGACCACCAAACATTGCTGATAATGAAGTGGCAATACCATCACCAATTAATGTCTTATGTAATCCTGGGTCCTTCATAAAATCCTTTTCTACTGTAGCTCCTATTGCAAGGACATCTCCCATATGTTCAACCATTGTGGCAAATGCAACTGGTGCAACAATCATTACCGTATCAAATTTAAATTTAGCAATTGTAAATTCAGGAAAACCAAACCATTTTGCTTCTATAATAGGTGTGAAATCAACATTTCCTGTTATTACAGCAATAATATAACCTACTATCAAACCTATCATTACTGGAATAATCTTAAGAAAGCCTTTAGCATATATACAAATCCCTGTTACTACAATAAAACTTACTATTGCAAGCCCCCAATTTCCCTTAGCCATATCTATAGCATTAGGAGCAAGTTTTAATCCAATTACCATTATTATTGGCCCTGTTACTACTGGTGGGAAAAACTTTATTATCTTCTCCACCCCAAATATTTGTACTAATACTGCTAAAATCAGATATATGAGTCCTGCAACAACTATACCTCCCTGAGCATGGGCTAGGTCTGCCACCTCTACTACAGATAATATTGGTACAATAAATGCAAAGGATGAACCTAAGAAAACTGGTATTTTACCCTTAGTGATTAAATGAAACAATAAGGTTCCTACACCTGCCATCAATAAAGCTACCGAAATATTAAGACCTGTAATTATAGGAACCAAAACCGTGGCGCCAAACATTGTAAAGGTATGTTGAAGACCCAATACAATCTTTTTACTATTAGAAATTTGACTAGCATCTCTAATAGCATAATCTTGAACTGATTTTTCACCCATTCTAAACTCCCCCTATTTTTTGGATTGAAAAACTCCCCTTGCCCAATAACAATACATATACTATCAGAGTTATCACTATCATTTACATATAAATATAGTATTAGCACCAATAGTAAATAGATAAATTAACCTGTTATGCTAATAAATTAAATATTTTGCTTTAAATCCAATTTAGGAGTTTTAATATTTCATTTGAGTGATTTTTATAAACCTGTTTTTTCCTTCATGTATATATAAAAAAACTGGTTTATTACATGAACGAAAAGGAAATATTAAAACCCCTATATAAAAACTAGCATAACGATTTAAATTACTTATTTCTATTTTTTTCTTTAATTGCCATTAATACCTTTTCAGGAGTTAATGGTAATGTCTTTATCCTTATACCCAATGCATCATACAAGGCGCTTGTAATAGCAGGTGCCGTTGGTACCATAGCAGCTTCTGCAACGCCTCTTGCTCCAAAAGGTCCTGTTTCTTCCGGATATTCAAGAAACTTTATATTCATATTAGGAATATCATCGGCAGTTGGTATTTTGTAATCAGAAAAGCTGGAATTTAATACCTTGCCTTCACCATTAATAATAAGCTCCTCCCAAATCGCTGAGCCTATTCCCTGTACAATAGCACCTTCAACCTGGGCTTCAATTAACTTTGGATTTACAACTTTACCCACATCGAAGCATGAAACTACATTTAAGACTTCTATATGCCCTGTTTCAGTATCCACTTCTATCTCTACACCTTGGGCTCCAAAGGTCCAAAAAGCAACAGGTTTATCACCAAGGCCAGTATTTTTATCGGCATTTCTAACATTTGGTGGTATAAATGAACCTCTGCCTATTATCGGTCCATGTACACCTGATCCATCGGGCATTGTCAATCCAAGAGCCAATTCTGATAATGAAACTTTCTTATCAGGATATATTTTTGAAACAACATATCCATCTTTAAGTTCTAAATCTCTCTTAAATATACCTAGCTTTATTTGAGCCAAGTCTAAGAGTTGAGTTTTTATATCTTCACAAGCAAGCTTTACAGCATTACCGGCACAATATGTAATACGGCTGGCAACTGTTTGCCATTCATATGGCGTATGATCTGTATCACCTGTTTTTATAGTTATTTTCTCTGGATTTATAGATAATATTTCAGCAGCTATTTGAGTAAGAGTAGTATCTGATCCCTGGCCTATATCTTGAGCACTTGTTAAAAGATGTGCCGTTCCATCTTCATTAAGCTTAATAATTGCTGAAGATGCAACATTGTTTGGCATAGAAGGTGCCTTAAATCCACCTGCAATACCTTTACCTCTAACCTTATGAGGTGCTGATGGCCTATTTTTTTCATGCAATTTAATATCTTCTTCTACTTGTTTTATACAATCAATAAAACCACAAACATCTAACTCTTCATCTGTAGCTGTATGTCCACCAATCTTAAGTCCATTAATTTTTCTTATCTCAACCCCTGACATACCTAGTTTTTCTGCAATTACATCCAAATTCTGTTCAATAGCAAAATGTATTTCAGACATACCGAATCCTCTATAGGGCCCTCCTACAGGAGTATTAGTATATACACAATAAGAATCAGCCCAGATATTAGGCACATCATAGGGTCCTACAGAAGCATATCCAGCAGACTTAGCTATATTAACTCCGTACTCTGTATAGGCACCACCATCCCATATAAACTCTATCTTTTCAGCTAAGATCTTACCTTCCCTATTAACTCCAGTTTTTATTTTTGCAAAAAGTCCCTGTCTAACAAAACTATTTATAAATACTTCTTCCCTTGAATAAGTAAGTTTTACAGGTCTTCCATTAGTTTGCATAGCAAGGGGTATTGCTATACCTTCCAAGGTTGTTCCAGCTTTACCGCCAAAGCCTCCTCCTACGGCCGGAGAAATAACTCTTAGTTTATTCAAAGGTAAACCAAAAGCAACTGATAAAGCTTTCCTAACTGCATAAGGAGACTGACAGCTTGCCCATACAGTCAAATATCCTTCGGGATCCATTTGAGCAATAGTACTATGGGGTTCGATAGGTGTATGCTGAATTTGCGGTACATAAAACTCATTTTCTATTATAATATCAGACTCAGAAAAACCTTTTTCAATATCTCCTTTTCTCAATTTATAGTGATTACTTATATTTGTTCTAGGTTTCGGAAAGAATATCGGCTCCCATTTATAATCACCTAAATTTGGATGTACCAAAGGCGCATCTTCTTTCATGGACTCCTTTGCATTAAGTACCACTGGTAGAGGTTCGTACTCAACCTCAATAAGCTTAACGGCCTCTTTTGCAATTTCTTCAGTTTCCGCTGCAACTGCTGCAACTACTTCACCTATAAATATTACTTTATCAATAGCTAAAAAGGTTTTATCTTCCAAATACAGCCCAACCCTTTTAGGAAAAGTCTTTCCAGTTATAACAGCCTTTACACCCTTTAGTGCTTCAGCCTTGCCAGTATCAATCTCTATTATTTTAGCATGAGCATATGGACTTCTTTTAACAGCTGCATACAACATTCTAGGTAAATTTAAATCATCAACATATTTTAATGAACCTGTGACTTTTTTAATTCCATCAACTCTTTTTACACTAGTACCGACATATTTCATTTTACCCCCTCCTTTCAAAACTTACTAATTGACATTTTTTTCAGCTATATCCATTATAGCTTCAATAATCTTCTTATATCCGGTACATCTGCAAAGATTACCACTTATCGCTTCTTTAACCTCTTCCTCTGTTGGATTAGCTTTTCTATCTAGTAAAGCTTTCGCCATCATAATCATACCCGGAGTACAATATCCACATTGTATTGCTCCTCTTTCTACAAATGCCACTTGTAAATCATCTAATGTTTTTCCATCAGAAAGTCCCTCTACAGTAAGAATAGTACTTTCATTAGCCTCTGGGGCTAAAACCAGGCAAGCGTTTACAGGCTTCCCATTCATAATTACAGTACAGGCACCGCACTCTCCTGCCCCACAGCCTTCTTTAGCTGAAGTCAAATTAAAATCTTCTCTAAGCATTTTAAGCAACGTTTTATTGGCCTCCACATAATGTTCCACTTCCTCATTGTTTAATATGAACTTTACTCTATATTTCACTTTGAATCCCCCCTTATTTGTCTCCTTTAAGTTCTCTTAAACCTCTTCTAACCAATATATCTACCATCTCTAAGCGATATTCCTTAGATCCTCGAACATCATCAATAGGAGATACCTCTGTTGATGCAATTGCTCCTGCTTTATATATAACTTCATCACTTAGATCTTTGCCTTTTAAAAAATCTTCTGTTTTTCTAGCTCTAACTGGAGTAGGAGCAACTGACCCTAATGCTATTCTAATTTCTCCATCAACTTTAATGACTGAGGCACAAACTGTAGATAGGTCAACTTCCTTTCTACGAGATAATTTTTGATATGGAGCAAATACTTTTTCTTTGTATTCGGGAATCCTAATTGCAGTAACTATTTCTCCCGGTTTAAGACATGTTTTTCTTACTGACAATATAAAGTCATGTATCGACACTTCTCTTTCGCCGTTAGGTCCATAAATTAGAACTACAGCATCTAAAGCATATAAGCATGTTGCAGTATCAGCTAAGGGAGAAGCATTACATATATTTCCTATCATTGTAGCTCTATTTCTAATTTGACTTGATCCTACCATATGGGCAGAATCCGAAACAATTTTGAATTTTTCTCTAACAATTTCGTTCCAATCTAAATCATTCATGGTAACACAAGCACCAATAGTTAATCCTTTAACTTCATCATACTTTATCTCATACAATTCTTTTATTCCCTTTATATCAACAACTACATCGGGGCAAATTATCTCTTCATTTATTCTAACAATCAGATCAGTACCTCCATTAAGTATATGAGTATTTTCTTCATTTTGAATTAACATTTGGCTTGCTTCCTTTAAGCTATTTGGCTTAAAATAGTCAAATTTTTTCATTATATCCCCCCTAGGTTTAGTTATCAATCCATAAATTCTTTTGTCGATCATTGGCAGTTTATTGATTATAGTCCAATAAATAAATTTTATTACTTTTAAAAACTTATTTAGAAAATATAACCTCTTATTTTATACTATATATTTTCTATATACAAATAATTAGTCCTTTGTAAGAAACTTCTAAAATTATAGAATTTTTAAAATTTTATTTAGTTATAGAATCACAAAATTATTTTAAGTACAAATAATTGTGTATTAAATCCAGATATTGATTATTTATTAAGTGAGCAAATTGCATAATTACCTTCAGTGAAAACTATCTACTATATAGTTTTAGACTATGCAGAGGTATACCCCATATATTATGCAATTCTGCCAAATTAGAAAATTAGAATTAAACAATTTCCCAACGTGTATATTATTGAAGCTTCTCTGAAATTAATAAAGATTAGAATTATTGTAGTAAAAGATATTTTTAGATTAGATCATTAAGAAGTTTATAAAGATAAAAAACTTTAAGGTTTAATAAATTTTAAATAATAATATAAAAAACTTAAAATATTCTCAAAATGTTTATAATGTTTATAAAGAAAAGATTTACCTAAAATTATTACTTTCTTAAAGGAGGAGTACTTAGTGGCATTTTTCTAATTTTAGTTGTTTGTTCAAAAGAATAAGCAATCTCAATTAGCTTTCCTTCACTAAAGGGTCTTCCAAGAATCTCCATGCCAATTGGAATACCTATAGGTGCTGTATCACTTGCTTTAGAGAAACCAGCCTGAACACAAATAGAGGGAAATCCTAATACAGAACCGAGAACACCATTTCTCTCATTCTGACTTTCACCTATTAGACAAACAAGCTGCTTTTGATGTGGATATACAATTCCATCTAATTCATAATCAGCCATTAGTTTCATAACTATTTTTCTGATTTTCTCTCTTTCCACTAATCTTTTATTATACTCTGGGGTATTTATGTTTAAGTTCATTGCCTTTTTAAGATTATCTTTAATTCCCCGATGATATTTGCCAGAATCAAATATCTGCTTAACTGTACGAACTGGTACGTTTTCAGGTAATTTATCTAAATACGAATTTAGATGATCTTTCAAATCATGAAGATGAACACTTACATTCTTAACAAGATATTCCGAATCAATTATTTCATCTATTGATACAATAATAGCTCCCTTTTCTTCCATGGTCTTAATGCTATTTCTAACAGCTTTATTTGTATCCTCATGAATTTCTTCTTTTCCAAAGAAGCTTTCAAGTATCCCTATTCTCTTACCCTCGAGTCCATCTAACTTTAAATATTCAATGTATGCTTTTGGTTTTCTTCCAAAGCTCCAAGAAGTTTCCGAGTCATCATTATCATAACCAGCAATTACATCTAATAATCTAACTGCATCTTCAACAGTTCTTGTAATTGGGCCAGCTGTGTCCTGAGTATATGAATAAGGAACTATGCCATTACGACTTATAAGTCCCATAGTAGGTCTAATACCTACCAAATTATTAGCAGAAGCTGGTGAGCGAATAGAGTTGATAGTATCAGTGCCAATGCCCAGCATACCAAAGTTAGCAGCCACAGAAGCACCTGTACCGCCACTTGAGCCTCCAGGAGTCCTAGTTAAGTCATAGGGATTTAAAGTCTGACCTAAAATCGAACTAATAGTTTCTCCCCATATAGCAAATTCATGAAGATTAACTTTAGCAAGAATCAATGCTCCTGCCTCTCTAAGCCTACGAGTAATAAATGCATCCCTTTCAGGAACAACTCCTTCTAAGCTCAATGAACCGGCAGTAGTTGGCATATCAAAAGTATTTATATTATCCTTTAAAAGAACTGGAATTCCATGTAATGGCCCTGTAAAACCTTGTTTATTAAATTTTTCATCAAGCTTATCAGCTTCTTCTAATGCCTTAGGATTAACATAAATTACCGAATTGATAGATGGACCTTTTTTGTCATAAGCCTCTATTCTTTCCAGATACCCTTCAACAAGTTCTCTGCATTTTAATATTCCTTTTTTCATGGATTTATGCACCTGAGCTATAGTGGCTTCTTCTAATACAAATCCCCTCATCATCTAGCCTTCTTTCCCTTAAATATTTTCACAAAAAAATTTATTTAATATTATAATTTATAGCAATAAAAAATATAAGCACTAGATTCTTACAATACTCCTTATTATATATATTACATTACATTAAACTTAATATCTTTATAATTAAATAACAAATATATATTGTTTATTTAGTAATTATTAACAATTATATATATCACCATATAGTCTTTCAATAAAAAAAGATACTAAAAGTTATCGTATCTTCTTACGCTCAAAAGACCTATTGGTTAGAGTATGTATTTGGACAGATAAAAAACAATTGGGCTTTTAGAAGATTTATGCTTTGAGGATTAAAAGATGAATTTTGAATGGAGATTACTAAATAAGGCTCATAACTTAGCTAAGATATTAACTTCTTAGAAAAGCATGAGCCTTATATTTAAATTTTTTTAAAAATAATTATTTGAGCAAATTGCATAATTACCTTCCCAAAAGATTATCTACTACATATAGTTTTAAAATCTTCAAAACCATATCATCGAAATATATTTAATTCTAAATAATTAAATTAAGGATAATATTCGCATATGCAACCCAACCAAATTAGAGTTATGCAATTTCCTCATTTAAGAAAGGATTATATACGAAAACTATATTACTACTTTCTGGTCAATATTTTTGTTGATTTTTTCAAAATATCTAATCATTTCAGCTAATTAGATTAACTTCTCAATTATTTTTTTTAACAATTGAATCCTTGGTTCTATACTATTTTTTTCTAAATACTCTGACTCACTATGGGAATTTCCACCAATTGGACCTAATCCATCAATTGACGAAGTCCCTGCAGCTGAAGTAAAGTTTGCATCTGATCCTCCGCCAGTAGATGCCCATTTTATATCTATTCCTAGCTTTTCTCCAACCTCTTCAATTATTCCACATAACTTTATTGTCTCTTTGGATGGATTCATTGGTGGTCTATATCCAGTTCTATTCATTATAATATTTACTTTAGAAACAATTGGATTATTTTTAAGCTCATCCATTTTAACCTTTATTTTTTCTCCTTCTTCTTTAGATTTAAATCTAAAATCTATTTCAGCTAAGGCTTTATCTGCCACTACATTAGCCTTTGTTCCTCCAGATACAACTCCTACATTGACAGTAGTTCCTATTTCAATATTATTTAATTTATTAAGCTCAACAATCCAATGACCTAATTCAGTTATTGCACTAGCACCCTTTTCAGGTTCAACACCTGCATGGGCTGCTATTCCATGGAATTCAACCTCATATTTTGCCAAGCCTTTTCTTTCTAAAACCAAAGCCCCATTTTTTCTAGCAGGTTCTAATACAAAAGCATATTTACTTTTTTTAGCTAGAGATTCAATCCACTCACTGGAAAATTTAGAGCTTATCTCTTCATCACTATTTAAAGCAATACAAAAAGAAGGATTTTTATATTTATCTATATCAAGGAAATTTATTACATAGTATAATGATAAAAGCCCCGATTTCATATCTATTACACCTGGTCCATAAGCTCTACTATTTTGAACAGAAAATGGTCTTTTATCCACTGTTCCAGCTGGAAAAACAGTATCCATATGTCCTATAAATAAAATATCATATTCATCTACTTCACAATTTTTAATTTCAAGACATGGTCCTACCGAATCATCAAATTTATGTTCTTTAATTAACCAATCAATTTCTAAATATTTTTTTTTGAAAAAGTCTGCAACTTTTTTTACGCCTTCAGGATAGTTACTCCCACTATCTATATTAACTAAGACTTCTAGTTCCTCTAAGTATCGATTTAAGTCAAATTTCAAATCCGTCATTTTGAATCCTCCCTTTGGCATATTTTAAAAATATCTCAATCATTGAAAAATATTTATCTTTAAAACAAAATAAAGTTAACAATAACAGTAACTATAAGTGCTCCAGCCATAGGTATAGCTGTACGCTTTATTACATCTACTGGAGAAACATTAGATATACCTGAAACTGCAACTATTACCGCTGTAATTGGAGAAACACTTCTGGCAATTCCCGACGCAAACTGCATTGGCAACAGCATTGATATAGCAGAAATACCCATTTTTGATGCAACATCTGGAACCAATGCTGCAAAGGCAAAGAAAGGAGCATTTCCAGATCCCATAACAACTGCAGATACAGCTATAATGGCTGTCATTACAATAACCATTAGTACAGCTCCAAACCCTGCTTCTTGAGCTAAATTAATTATTTTATCTATTGCACCTATTGATTTTAACCCATGGGCAAAGGTTTCCCCTGCAACGATCAATGTAACTACTGTTGCAAATTGAGCACCCATACCATCAAAAAATATCTCTATACTTGCAAAAACACTTTTAGCATCCTTTAGCCTTATAAATTCAAATATTAAACTAATAAATATACAAATCAACATAGCTGTTATAACATTCATTTTAATACTGGATATTATTAATTTACTAAATGTCAAAATAAGTATCAATGGTAGTATAGGTAAAAGAGCATAAATTAACGGTACATTATTTTCTTCTATTTCCTTTGTAGCTGCAATTTCAGCACTAGATAATTTTGATGGATCGTATCCATCCCTCTTATCAAACCATCTTTGTACTAAAAAATGTAAAACAGCTATTGTTATTATAACAGCAATTGAAACTGGAAGTTGATGCTTAGCAAAATATATTGATACATCTATTCCACCTGTTTTAGCGGCTAGATTGGAATTTCCAGAAGCAGGACCTAAGTCTAAACATGCTGATGTACCAATCATTGCTGTTGCAGCCAATGGACTTACTCCAATGCTTACCAAAATTGGATACATAGTAATCATAAGTAAAACGCCAAGTCCTGATGCACTGGGAATAAAAACATTTAAAATTTGGCCTATTATGTACCCCAATGATAATACCAAATATGGAGAGTTAAGCTTTCTAAAAGGTTTAGTAGTTAGCTTAACTAATGCTTTACTTGCTCCAATATGATCCATATATTTAGCAAATCCAGCAACTGCCATAATAATTAAGCCGAGATTAGCAGCTCTATTGCTAAATGTGTTTTTAATAAATTCAAAGATATCAAATAACACAAAGCCAGTAGAAGTATCTTTAGGTAAAATAGTTCCTGAACCTAAAATTATAGTTAAAAGCATTAAAATAATTCCACCCAGAATCAAAACTGGTTGAGGTTTATATTTTTTTAAAATTAATCTTGCAACAAATACTGTAATAATAGTAGCTAATAAAAGACCTATCATTTTTAATAACCTCCTTAGATTTTAGTTGAATAAATAGTTAAAGTAATATACTACTAATTTTAGTTTATATATATCTCCTTCCTTCCTTTATACAAAATACTTTGATTTAAATTGATATCTTTAAATGGAATCTTTAACTTTTTAATATATCTTGAGCCCCTTTCTGTAGTTAATAAAGTACCGGGATTATTAATTAGGTATCCATCTATCATACAAACTTTCCCATTAACTATTGTCATATAGGCCTTACCATTATTGGGGTTGACCACAGTAATGTCTGCATCAGCCCCGATGCTAAGATGGCCTTTATTTATTAACCCAAACATTTGGGCCGGCATATAGCTTGATTTCCATATTAGCTCCTTCATTGACAAGGCACCTATCTTAACTAATGGTATTCCATAGGTTAAAATATAGTTTCTCGGTATTGCTCCTCCATCTGTACTTATTGCATCCACTATAAATCGTCCATTATCATCCTTTGCAGTAGCACAGGCCAAAATTGATGTGCTTGGATTAACAGAAAAACAAACATTTGCATTATAACCTTTTTTCAGCCATATATCATAGGCATCTTGCCCCCAAATTAGCTTCATTTCTTCACCTATTCTTATATATACAGCTGCCGCCTTTTCAAGAATAGCTTTTCCTAATCCATCTATATTGACTTCATATCCGAACATCTTTAAACAATTTCTCGTAACATGACTTTTAGGTAAGCCCTTATCATCAATTTCTCCACTAGTTCCATTAATTGAAGCTAAATAGGATTCTGACACGATATTGGGTGATTTTTTTAGAAGTTCTAAGGCCATTTTAACCTCTTCTAAAGGGTTTTTAACTGCTCCCCTGCAATAAGAATTTATATGAGCAAGATGTAGAGGCAATCCGTTGGCAAGCTTAATAGCTTCTTCCATTCCCTTAATATTACTTCCATTCTTTGTTGTTCCAGCATGATAGGCAATATAACCCTTCTCCTTATTGGTAACCTCTATTATCTTCTGTGCAGTTTCAGGCTCTAAAGGATAATGTCCCCCAATTATCTTAATTCCCAATGCTCCAGAAGCTAAGTCCTTATTTACAGTATCCTTTATTTCTTCTTTACTTGCCTTAATATCCTTTATTCCGTTACCGGGAAAAATACTATTTAGAACCCCTACATTTAAACCATATCCATATGGAATTATTTCATCAATAACCCTATCTACTGGCCCTTTAAAATCAATAGCAGTCGTTACTCCTGCCCTTATAAGCATTCTATATCCTGCTGCTTTTGAATTTTCTCTTACAATATGTACATGGGAATCAACTATACCAGGAACTACTAAATATTCACTTACATCCATTACTTGATCAGCTTGACTAGTGTCGATTTCAGAGCTAACTTTTTCTATAACACCATGGCTTATGGCTATATCACATGTATTCTCTAAATTGTTTGCGGGGTCTACAACCATTCCATTTTTTAAAATCAAATCATATTTCACCTGCTGTTCCCTCCTCTCAATAAAATATTTTTAGTTAATTTTTATATCCCATAATCCAATATTATTTTTTTATAGTGTATTATTTTTTATAAGGTAATAAGGGCTCACAGACATTTACAATTCCTACTAGTGATAATATTGTTAAAAAGGTTTTCTGAGGACCTAAATATGCATCCCTTGGATCAAACCATTCCTTTAAAGTATGTATTGATCCAGAAATTCCTCCTCTACCAACAGCAATAGCAGGGATTCCTAAGCTCATAGGTATATTAGCATCGGTACTTCCTGGTCCATTTAATTTTGCCCCTAGTCCCATACTATTAATGGCTCCAATGGCTGCTTGAACTATAATATTGTCAACGGATTGTGCAGCAGCAGGCCTGTCTCCAATCAATTCAATATCTATTGTTATCTTTTCTTTGTGATTCCAACGTCTATTTTCTTCTTCAGCTGCATTTTTAATACATTCTAAAATTGTTGATTCTAACTTCTTTAATTCCCTTTTATCACCTGATCTAATATCTATATACATACTAGCTCTATCAGCAATTGAATTGATGGCTGTGCCGCCTTCAACCTTCCCAACTGTAAAGGTCGTTTTAGGAGTAGCTGGCGGAATAATATCTGCTATCTTGCTAATAGCCCTTCCTTGAGCATGAATTGCACTAGGTAGTCCAAAACTCCCAAAGCTATGTCCCCCTGGGCCCTTATATGTAATCTTATATCTATAGCTACCAGTTCCTAGGTATGTAATTGATGCTACACCACTCCCATCAATACTTATAAACCCATCAATATCTGTATTTTTTTTAAATATATGCTTTATTCCTCGCAGGTCCCCAATTCCTTCTTCTCCAACATTCCCACAAAACACTATATCTCCAAGGGGCTGTATTTGAGTTTTATTGAATGCTCTTATTATTGACAGTATTTCAGCTAATCCACGGGTGTCATCACCAATTCCAGGAGCACATAAAAGCCCATCCCTATCTTTAACAAGGGTATCTGTTCCCTTATCAAAAACAGTATCTAAATGGGCTGATACTAACAGCTTAGGTCCATTAGCTTTCCCCTTTAGCAAGCCATATACATTTCCTATTTCATCCATTTTAACATTTTCTAATCCCGACTTTTTTAACCTATCCATATAATCTATAGCACGTTTTTCTTCTTGAAATGGTGGTGCAGGAATTGAACAAATACTCTTTTGTTCCTCAATAGTACTTTCATGGTCATCTGCTAAAAATTTTAATCCTAGATTCACCTCATTATTGCCAAGAATTTTCTCAAAGCACATTTTTACTTTAGGTAATAATGCTGGATCATAAGGGATTCTCTTTTCATTAACTGACATTTTAAACCTCCTTATATTATTAAATAATTTTAGTCGATTGCCAAATACTACAATCAGCTTTTTTCCTATATTTGGGCCGATAGGCCTTTTTATTTACCTCCACTATGTGGATATTAGTAAATATGGGATTAAAATAAAATACCATCATAGGGAGAGTTTTACCATATTTTCTTTATCAAAATTTGAACAACTAAATTTATTTGATAGGTTTAATTCTTTAAATGTACTTTCTTATGAAAAATCAGTGGTTTTTCTAAATTTAATTAGAGATAACTTTAATATTGATTCTTTTGTATTTGTTTCTTTTCGTAATCATTATTACTCTAATTTAGGTAGGAATAAGAGACTATAATCTTTCTTCAATCTATTTTACAATCCACTAACACTAATAAAATATTTTTACATAGTTCTTTGTCGATTATTGTTATAATTTTAGATAATTAATAATTATTAGTTGATTTATGCAATATTAATGCCAATATAGAGATTTTGATAGTTCCTTTCCAAAGAAACTATATGTTATATACCGTCTTAAAATATTTAAAGGCATACCATATATACTATAGAGTTTTACAAAGTCATAAACATCTCATTTTTTCAATTAACTAACACATACTAAGTTATAAATTTTTTTAAAATATAAATTCAAAAACAACAACGGGAGAAATATAGGATACAACTTTTATTTTAAACCTATATTTCTCCCGTTACATGGATTTCAATTAGATATTATAAAGTGCTTTTTTCCCTTTATCTGTTAATATAGAACCTTGTCTTTTTGTTTTTATAGTAATAAAGCCCTTTTTGGTCAAATAATTCATTAATTTTCTTATTTCATGCTCAGTAGTTTCTATCTCATTTAAATAAGCTTGATTGTATATAAATCTTCTACCTCCACTCCTCTTTTTTAATAATTTGAGAATAAAAACTGTCAACTCTTTTTCCTTAGGAAGAAGCTCGGGAAAAATCTCTTCTTCGATAAAATCATATTCATCTTGTTTACTATAATCCATGTCCTTAGGTAAATCCTTTGCTGTTAGAACATCCGCCCCCATATATGCCATATATTCTATACAGTTTTTCAACTCTCTAACATTACCTTCCCATGAATAATTTTCAAAAAACTTCATTAATATGTTATCTATTTTTTTATTATTCATATTAATATTTTGCAATATATTTTTTGCTAAATAAGGAATATCACCCTTTCTCTCTCTTAAAGGTGGTATATATAAATTTAAAACATTCAATCTATAATAGAGATCTTTCCTAAATTTTCCTACATGCATAAGATCTTTTAAATTTTGATTCGTTGCAGCTATTACTCTTACATCTATAGGAACTATACTGTTGCTGCCTATACTCATAACTTCTTTTTCTTGTAAAACCCTAAGCAATTTAACTTGCACCTTTATAGGCATATCTCCAATTTCATCAAGAAATATGGTACCACTATGAGCTAACTGAAACAAACCTTTTTTCCCACCCTTTTTTGCACCAGTAAAAGCTCCTTCGTCATAACCAAACAATTCACTTTCAAGTAATTCCGATGGTAAGGAAGCACAGTTTATTGCCACAAAAGGATTATTTTTTCTTTTTGAAGCATTATGAATAGACTGGGCAAATAATTCTTTACCGGTCCCACTTTCTCCAGTAATTAGTGTAGTAGCATCTATACAAGCTATTTTCTTAGCCTTTTTAATAGTATCTATCATCTTTTCGCTTTTCCCTATGATATTTTCAAACTTATATTTAGCAATATATCCTTGTTTCACTAGTTGTTTTCTTAATTTTCTTTCCAAGTTTTCAAATTCGGTTATATCCTTTATTATAATTACATATCCGTACATATTGTCATAAACATTTATAATTCTCTTTGTTACAACAAAGCTCTTATTTGATTTTAATGACTTTATTAATTTATTGTCTATACTCTTCTTTTCCATAATTCCCATTAAAACCTTTGAAGGAAATACTTCATTTAGATCTACTAAATTATATATATAACTTTCATTGAAATTTAATATTCTGCCAATAGCCTTATTATAATGAATGATTTTATAATCCATATCAGTAACAATTACTCCATCATCAATAACATTTAAAAGAGTATCCATTTCATTTTTTATAATACTTGTATTATTAATAGTAAAGTCTAGTCCATCACTTTGCGGAATAATATTTTTAGAATATTTTATAATTTTTTCTTCTAAATCCTTACTCATGATCCCCAGTTTTGTAGTAATATCCATTAAAGTTGATACATCAATAACTCTCCAGCCTATATCAATTATATTATCTACAAATTTAGGCACGTATTTTCGCTGGGCTGGAGTAATAGCAATCTTTGTATCAGGCATAATTTCAATCCCTGGATATACTGGAATCAGATGAAGATGCTTTATTCCTATACCATATAGTGATGATATACATGAAATTGACGAACTGCTAGTGTTACTAGATAGCATAGCTTTCATACCAAAGGGTAAATCATATAATTGTCTGACACTATCTTTAGTAAATGTCCTATTCATATATACTATTTCTATGTCATGGGACAAATATTCTTTAGCAAGATTAGGTAATATAGCAGATATAATAAGTGCCAAATCTCCTTTTATTACATCATTTATACCTTCACTTATACTGTATCCTTCTATATCTAAATAATCATCAAAAAAATAGTAGAGATCTTTTAAATACTTTTCTTTAGTTGATTTATACATTGTTATCAATACTAATTTCTTTTTTTTCATAAAATTTACATCTCCTATTATTATATATATTTAATATAACATCAACAAATTAGAAAATAAATACTTTCAAGTCTAATAATAAGTAAAAATAGGGCATTCCATATAAAATATATGGAATGCCCTATTTTTACTTATTATCATATTTACTATCTATATATCCTTTGAATGGATCTACTGGCTCATCATCTTTTCTAATTTCAAAATGCAAATGTGCTTGTGTAGCTAAGCCAGAACTTCCTACCTTTGCAATTTCATCACCGGCCTTAACTTTTTGACCCTTTTTTACCAATAATTCACTGCAATGAGCATAAAGAGTAGCAACACCATCTCCATGGTCAATAATTATCGCCTTACCATACCCTCCTTCAACATCTGAATGTATTACTACACCATCAACCGCTGCAACAATTGATAATCCTTCTTTGCCTGCTATATCTGTACCAGTATGTAATTTTTTCGTTTTTAGTACAGGATGTACTCTCCATCCAAAGGGAGATACAATCTTAGTTGAATCAGGTAATGGCCAAATCATTTTCTTTATAGTTTCTTCCTCTGTTATATTATCTTGTGTATTATTAATTTCTTCTATTTCTATTTGATTATTCTCTTGGGGAGTATTATTAACTTCAGTTGTTTTCTCCTTGGCATTTGTTAAAAACATTCCTCCCATAAGTATCAAAATAGCTATTGATACTAAGGATAATTTATAAGCATTCTTTTTAAATAAAGCAATCATTCTTATTCTCCTTTTCAATTGTGATTTTGAACTTAATAAACCAGCTGTCATAAAGTGATTTAAGGGTTTTGCGTTATTTTCTAACAAACGAATTATTGTTTTTCCATACTTCTTGCTGTCGTTATAATCAATATAAGAAAGAGCTAAAGCGTCACAGGATATTTCACAGTCCTGACGCATTTGATAAAATCCATACAATATTATAGGATTAAACCAATATATTATTTTCAAAAAAGTCATTATCCAAAAAACCATAATATCTTTTCTTTTCAGATGAGATAGTTCGTGAAAAATAATATATTGTAATTCATTTTTATTAACTTGACTTTCTATATTGACAGGAAGCAGCAATTTAGGATGAATAAAACCATATAAGGCAGGAGCCTTCACATAACTTGTCTGTATTATAGGTATATTAATCCCAATCCCCATTTTTTCCTTACAATCTTCTAATATCCCATTAATATAATCATTTACACTAAAGCTATTTCCCTTAATATTTAATGCAAATTTTACATTTACTATTATTGTAAATATCGATAGTGAAATTACCACTATAAACCAAATTAACACAAGCTTAAAGTGGATACTACTTTCCATAAATAAGCTTATATACCTAGTAAGTGGTTCTTCAAAAGCTGTTGATGAATTATTATGTAATAAATTTGGGTCTGTAATTTCTGTGTTAAACCAGCCAATAATTTGATTAGGGCTATATTTTTCTGTTATAATATTTTTGTGGATGAATAAATTGAACACACTAATTGAGCTTTGGGGTGCAAATGGCATAACTAATCTTATTAAAAGTAAAAACCATATGGAATAATGCCATCTAGCCCCCAACCTATTTTTCAAAAGCAACTTGATTAGTAAAATACTGATTATTAATAAACTTCCCTTTATAGATGTATCAATTAACCAGTAAAACACTTCTGAATAATTCATAAATAGCTACCTCGCTTTAATCCTTCTTCTTATCGAGAATACACTTTAATTCTTCAATATCCTTTTCTGATAGTTCCTGTATTTCTAAAAAATTTGCAATCATTGGCTTTAGTGCCCCGCCATAAACCTTTTTCAAAAATGATTTACTTTCTGCTTTTACACATTCATCCTTTGTTACCAATGGATAATAATAGTAGGTTCTATTTTTTTTCTTAAATCCAACTGCATCTTTTTTTACTAATCTACTAATCAAAGTCTTTACAGTTGTAGGCTTCCAATTTGTATTTTTAGGTAAACTTTTAATGATTTCACTAGATGTATATAGGGAATTTGACCAAAGTATCTTCATAACTATCCATTCAGAATCGGATATCTGTGGCATATCTTTCATCAATCTCACCTCCTTTCAACTACAACTGTAGTCTAATGTTAGTTTACACTTGTAGTCACTATTTGTCAATACATTTTTTGATAAAATTATTCAATTTTAAGCATTATTTATTTACAATTTTTTTAAATTATCTTCTCCTGCTGGCAAATTAAATATATACAAAAATCCCAAAAAGCAAAGGTATAATACCTTTGCTTTAAACTGTATATAAATTATTTCTATATTGTTTGTCCTTCTGTATTAACTTCTTGATCAGCGCTTTCTTCTCCAATACTTTCTTCCTCAATACTTTCTTCCTCAGTACTTTCTTCCTCAGTACTTTCTTCTTCAGTACTTTCTTCTTCAGTACTTTCTTCTTCAGTACTTTCTTCTTCAATGCTTTCTTCTTCAGTGCTTTCTTCTTCAGTACTTTCTTCTTCAGTATTTTCTTCTTCAATACTTTCTTCTTCAGTGCTTTCTTCTTCAGCACTTTCTTCTCCAATACTTTCTTCCTCAGTACTTTCTTCTTCAGTGCTTTCTTCTTCAGTACTTTCTTCTTCAGTGCTTTCTTCTTCATTTATGTCATCTTCAATTTCTATTGTTTCAGAATCAGAGTCCCAATCCACATTTAAACCAAATGTTTCTACAATAAATCTTAAGGGTACATACGTTCTGTTGCTTATAACTCCTGGCTTAATATCCAGTTCTATTTCTTCTCCATTTACTATTGCTTTATTTGTATCTAAAGGAAGAACTATCTCTACTTCTCCTTTGGTAATTACAGTTTCTCCAGTTTCTGGATTCCAATCAACCTTTGCTCCAAATCCTTTTGTAATTGCTCTAACCGGTACTAAAGTCCTTCCGTTCTTTACTACTGGTGGTGTATCAAACTTTATATCCCCTGAATCTGAAAGTATACTATCTACTGATAAGACTTTCACTTCTGGATCTTCTTCTATTATTTTTTTCTCTAGTTCCTTTAACTCTTCAATTTCTTCTTTAGTATATTTATTTTTAATTATTTGTTTTTTCTCTAAAATAACACTTTGCATATCATCTTTTATAATTCTAAAATCTTCTTTAGCAGAATCTAACTCTTCTTTTAATTGATCTGCAAGCTCCTGATCTCCACTTTCTCTAGCTGCTTCATATTTTTCTTCCAACTCATCTTTTAGCTTTTCTACTTCATCTTTTTGAGATTCTAATTCCTTTTTCTTAGCTTTTAATTCGTTTTTTATTTTCTTCCATTCCTTTTCATTTTTTACTTCTGCTAAATTATCATTTTCTTCATCTTCTACTTCTTTATCTTCATCTTCTA
>NZ_FUZT01000001.1:488994-765202 GCF_900167445.1 Maledivibacter halophilus | reverse complement strand
TCTTCTACTTCTTTATCTTCGTCTTCTACTTCTTTATCTTCGTCTTCTACTTCTTTATCTTCGTCTTTTTCATCTTTTACTTTTTCTTTAATATTAGTTTTGCTTTTATTTTTTTCCACATTACCTTTTCCCGCTGCAAATGCAAATCCAAAGCTTGTCAAAATTAATGTTAAAATTAATATTATTGATAAAAGTTTTTTAAACATATTTCTCACTCCTTAAACTTATGTAAAATTTTAAAATATTCCTAAATCATTTTTATTATTTTCTTACAATATTAACCATAACCCCCCCTCTTTCTTTATTCGTATTATAATTTTCCTAAGAAAAGAAAAAACACCTACAAATCATAGGTATTCATATTCAAACTGCCTATTAAAATATATCAATCTACATATAACCATATAGATTGGAAATTTTCCATGAATATTTTTCGGCAGTCTGGCAATCATAGAACAACATATTTGTTCCTTAGACCCATGGCTTTGCGTCCTTACCTTTAGATAAGTTTGCTATTGTCGAAATATTAAGTTTTCTTTATTATATCATAAATTTATGTATATTTTAAATAAAAAATCGATTTTTGTCGATTTTAGTAAAATTATCCTAAATCAATTTATACAATTCCATATATTTTTATCTGCCTAATAAAATTCTTAAACTTATCTTAAAAATATAAAAAGGGTTTTTTTTTATCTGAAAATATTGCTATAATATAAATTGTGGTAATATGACGATAAAACAAATTATTTTGTCGTCCTGAAAGGAGTAAGTAAATTTGTCTATAGTATCATCTCTAATTACAAATAAATCTAAATTATTTGTAAAAAGTATAATTATAAATATGGATTTGTTTTGGAATGAAACCTTAGGAAACAATGAGTTCAATCTTTTTTCTAAAGCTCATTTATTGATACTAGGTTTCATATTTAGTATGATTTTTTTAATGTTTGTCTATAAGGAAATTCTAAAAAGACCTAATATTCGAATAAAATTTGGTCGAATAATTGCATTTATTCTATTGTTACAATCTTTCTTTCAACATTTTTGGTATATCGAAAGAAAAGTCTTCACTTTAAAGGAATCTTTACCACTATATTTATGCAGAATTACAGTTTTACTATGTATTTTTATGCTTTTAAAGGAAAGCTATTCTCTTTTTGAGATTGTTTATTTTTGGGGCTTAGGCGGTGCAACTCAAGCACTTATAACTCCTGATACTGGTGGTTTTATTTTTCCCCATTGGATGTATATTCAGTTTTTCATTGGACATGGAGGAATTTTAATTTCTATCTTCTTTATGATTTTATCATACGGATATAGACCAACTATAAAATCATTGAAAAAGACATTTCACTGGAGTTATATCTATTTGATTGTTGTTGGAATGTTTAATTATTTAGTAGATGGAAATTATTCATATTTAAGAGGAAAGCCCTTAACATCATCCGTACTTGACTTTTTTCCAAAATATCCATATTATATTCCTATACTAATAGCAGGTATGTTTTTCATTTTTATTCTTCTTTACATACCCTTTTATATATACGATAATAAAAGAAAAAAGCTGCATAATATAATCAATACCTCAAACTGATCAAAATTCTTTTAATATATGAAAACCACTAAAAGCATTAATATAGTTAAATGCTTTTAGTGGTTTTTATATATTAAAAATATCTTTAAAAATCAATATTCTTAATATATTACACTTTTATAAAATAACTGTTAAATTTTATTTTACTCCCACTTAGGAGTATTAAATTTGCCACTTGCTTCTATTCTTTTTCCTTCATTTTCAGAAACAATATAGGCTGATATTCCTTGATTTTCATATTCTTTAACTTTATTCACTGCTTCTTTTCTGCTCATTGGTGTAGATATAGAATTGTCTTTTCTTACAACAACAAATTTTTTATCCATTTTTAATCTCCTTCTTAAAAGCATTCTTATTAATTAGAATTTCTCTTTATCTTTTTTATATTCATAAACACATTAAATTTTTTCATTAATTTGAATATAAAAATAGCCTGGGTTTTATCCCAAAGCTATCTTTATTGGTTATATGATCTACTAATTTCTTTATTAAAAAATGCTATATTTATTAGAAATAATGATCCCGCCTTAATCATAGGAGATTGAATCCCAAGTTTATTAAACAATGTAATGGCAATTACTATCACCCATGGTGCAAGTACTGATTTTACAAATAAACCTTTGGCATTCCCTTCTTCTTTTTTAAACACGGAAGAGAATATGGTTGCAAAACTTAAGGAAACAAATATCATTGGCACTATATACCCTATAGCCATATTCCCATTTGCAAATTGAATCCTTGATAATATCCCCGCTATAAGAAAAATGATCCCAATAGAAATTGATATCACTTTATTTCTTGTTAAAAGCTTTATTATTTTTTCCACCAAAATACCCCCTTTATTATACCTTATCAAAGGGTAAGGGGGTTAATCAATGCAATATTTTTGGATATATTAGTAGAATTAACCTAGCTTGCCTTTATAATCTCATCATATTTTAAATTTTTACCAAAAATTCAACTGTCTAGATAGAAGGCCTAAGGAAAAATTGTTGTAATAACTATTTTATTTTCCTAAATATTAAATATCTATAATTCTATTTAATGAAAACAAAAGGTACTTTGTAACTAATCCAACAAATAATCCAGTTCCTATAGCTGCCAAAAATAAAACAGGTAAATATACGAATATATTAATATTATTTATAACAAAAGCTGCTGCTAACAACTGTCCTATATTGTGAGACACTGCTCCAACTATGCTTATACCTATTACGCTAACATTTTCTTTTCCTATTCTTCTAATAAATTCCATAAATACAACGCTTAGCATACCTCCTGAAATACTATATATAAATCCAGATAATCCTCCACCAAATATTGAGCCTAATATTATTCTAATTATTAAGACAATAACTGCATCCTTAAAACCTAAAGATATTAGTACAGTTAATGTTATTATATTTGAAAGTCCCAATTTAGCTCCAGGAGTTATGAAAGGCACAGGTATGGTTTTTTCAAATATATGAAGAGCTAAAGCCATAGACACAAATAATCCCATAATTACTAATTTCCTCGTTTTCTTCATGTTTTCCCTCCAATATTAAGCCTTGTCCTAATATGTATTTTAACATAATGAAACAAAATGAAATATCAAAGACCCAATGTTTTCTTCAGCAGAATCTAAACTTGGGCCTTCCTCTTTATATTTATTATTAAATTTATTGTATCTTTTAATATCGCCACAATCTATTTATTAAAAACATCATCCATTATTTTTTTACCTGTTGGTGTGGCTGCCAATCCTCCTAAGGCCGTTTCCTTTAAAGAATTGGGTAAAGCTTTCCCTACCTTCAACATAGCATCCACCACTTCATCAAAGGGAATTATACTTTTAATCCCTGCCAAAGCCATATCCGCTGATATTAAAGCATTGGCTGTACCTATGGCATTTCTCTTAACACATGGACATTCTACTAGCCCAGCAATAGGATCACATACTAATCCTAAAATATTTTTTAATGTCATGGCAGCAGCATGAAGAGCAGCTTCAGAATTTCCTCCTAAAAGCTCAACAATAGCTGAAGCAGCCATAGCCGAAGCAGTCCCGGTTTCAGCTTGACACCCTCCCTCAGCTCCTGAAACAGTTGCATTTTGAGATATAATAAGCCCTATGGCCGAAGCTGTAAATAGTGCTTCTACCAATTCACTTTCTTTAGTGTTGAACTCTTCTCCTACTGTAATTAAAACTCCAGGTAAAATTCCACAGGAACCTGCTGTTGGGGCAGCCACTACCTGTCCCATTGAAGCATTTACTTCCAAAACTGCCATAGCACTAGCCACAGCCTTAAGCATTCTACTTCCTGAAAGAGTCTTAATGTTCTCATATCTATGTCTAAGTAATTTTGCATCTCCTCCAACCAGTCCACTTACAGACTTTATATCTTCTTTGAGCCCCTTCTCAACTGCTTTCTTCATAACATTAAGATTATCCTTCATTAAATCTAATATTTCTTCATCACTTTTCTCTGAATTCTCAACTTCTCTCAAAAGCATAATTTCCCATATTTTTTTATTGTGCTTTTGACAAAGCTCAATTAATTCTTTTCCATTACTAAATTTATATTTCATTATATCTTCCTTTCTTTTATATAAAACCATCCCAGAAGCATAGATATTTCTAGTCTGTATAAATTAAGTTTTGAAGTTATTTATATTTATATAGAATTAATCAAATAGATATTTTTAATTTCCCCTATAGATTTTTTTATATATTCCACAAGTTTAGGTTCTAATTTATTATCGGATTCAATAACCATAAAAGCATCTTGGCCTTTATCTTGTCTATAAACACTCATAAAAGCAATATTAATTTTATAATAGGCTAAAATCTTTGTAATCTTCGATATAATCCCTGGATGATCTAAATGTCTAGTTATAAGAGTGGGGTATTGCCCTGTAAATTCAAGTCTTAATCCATTAATCTCTATAATCTTTATATTTCCTCCACCAATAGATGATCCCATAAGCTCTATTTCTTCTCCACCGGACTTTTCAATTCTAAATTTCACTGTATTTGGGTGAACTTCCCCTAAATCATCCTCAATAAATTCATACTCTATCCCTTTTTCCTTGGCAATTTTTAATGAATTTTTAAGTTCTTCATCACTTTCCTTCATACCCAGAATTCCAGCCATAAGAGCCCTATCAGTTCCATGACCCCTATATGTTTTTGCAAATGATCCATGAAGTATAAATTTTATTTTTTTTATATCATAATCAGCTAACCTTCCTGCAATCTTCCCCAATCTAGCTGCACCAGCAGTATGTGAACTTGAAGGCCCAATCATTTTAGGCCCAATTATTTCAAAAGCACTATAATTTTTCATATTTTTCTCCAACTCCTTTGTTGAATGTAAATATTAATTTTACCATATTTATATTAATTTTTCTATTCTTTTATTTTAAATTATTTCATAAATTAAAAGCTCCTTAGTAAATATACTAATGAGCTTTTAACTTTATATCATCAATACCCCCTGTTCCTTGATAATCATCTGAAGTATCTTTTCCTCTTCTCCAGTTTCAGCATTGACATATATTAAAAATGTATCCTCTTTATATTTGGCTGTAATTTCATAGCATAAAATTTCTTTTGAACCCTCGGTTGGTATAATAGCTAGTTTCGTTTTCTCTATATCAGCATAAATACTTATCATATTTGAAGCCTCATCAGAAGAAATTTTTGGTTTTTCAATCTTTCTTTCATGATGGTTTGATAGGTACCCATCGGCTTCAAAACCTACTATACTTCCATCCTCCAAACTTATCTTTACTTTAATTAAATCTGTATAAACTATTATATCATCTTCTTTATAAGCAAAATTTATAACCACTTGCCCATCATATTCCTCAGAATATGTTGCAACCATATTTCTATATCCATTTTTTTGAAGAAACTGATTAGCCTTCTCGGTGGCTTCTTCAGTACTTAATTCTTTTTTCCCAATAGGTTTAGTGTTTAACATCCACAGTATTTTTCCCGCCTTTTTTGTTATAGCTAAGGTTATATAGCTATTTTCTTTTCCTTCTTCCTTTAGCTCAACTATATAAGATGGAAACCTTGTGTTCTTTGTTTCAGTTATTACATTGGCCACATACTTTTGATTATTCTTCAAAAACTCAGTGGCAATTTTCTTTGCTTTATCCTTTGATATTTCTTCACCTTTTAACCTAGGTTCCATTTTTTTAATATGTTCTGAAAATGGTCCATCATAGATTAATTCAGGATATTTCTGCATTCTCTCTTCAACGTTTACAAAACTTTTATTAAGCATATGCTCATTTGTCTTATCCATATCTTTACTTGTCTTTTTTATAAGACCATCAAGTTCAACACCATTTTCTGCTATGTCATCTTGAAGCTCTAAAAGACTTTGAGCTAAATAGTTGGAATAATTATGTAATTCCTCTAATGTTCTTATTTCCTCACCAGTAAGTGGTGTCCCTTTTAAGCATTTACGTGACATAGCCATACTGAAATCTCCAACTTGACTTAAGAACTTTTGAGTTTTACTGACATCACTATGTCTAATAGGAAGCTGACTTAATTCTTCTTGAGCAACATAGCATTTATACATTAAATCTGTAAATAAGAGTACATTTTGCTTGGGAGTTCCTGAAATCATAACCTTAGCTAAATTAGACTGAATATTTTCAACATTACCTACTAAATTATAAAACATTCTTCTAAATTGATTTTCAATATATATACTATAATTATTAAGATCATTATATTGATTATATCCCCAGTTAAATGTAAGTCCTGTTATTATTAGAAGGGAAACAACCATACCAATTAGAATATTCTTCACCTATATCACCTCTACTATCTTTTGGCAAAAACATGCCTTCCAATTCTCAAAGTTGGATTAAGCCTCCAAATCCATGTACTTGTAGATTTTACAGGATTCCAATAATACAATGCTCCTCCAGTTGGGTCCCAGCCATTCATTGCATCCCTAGCAGCCTTATATGAGTTTGATTCTATCGGCTCATATATCTGTCCATTAGATACCGCTTCAAAAGCAAGGGGCTGATATATAACTCCAGCAATTGAATTAGGAAAAGAAGGATTCTTCACCCTGTTCAATATTACTGAACCTACTGCCACTTGTCCCACATAAGGTTCTCCTCTAGCTTCTCCATTTATTGCCATGGCTAAAAGAGTTAAATCATCAGTTTTTGAAACGCCTTTACTAGTTGCTGTATAATTTTGTGCTTTAGTTTTTCCTGTTATTCCAAGTGCTTTTTCAGTTTCAGGGCCGATATATCCATCTACCTTTAAGCCATTTCTCCTTTGAAATTTTATAACTGCAGAATAAGTATTTCGACCATAAATTCCATCTACTGAACCGTTGTAATAACCCCACTGCTTTAATTTTCTTTGAGCTATCTCCACAGTTTTATTATATTTAGAAGCTACTTTCCTACTACTAATTCCTAAAGCTTTCTTAGTTTCACCTCCAACAACTCCATCTACCCTTAAACCATTTTTTCGCTGAAATAACTTTACCGCTTCATAGGTTTGAGTTTTATATATTCCATCTACTGCCCCCTTATAATATCCCCAACTCCTTAGTTTTTCTTGAACCTCTTTGACATCTTCTCCCCTTGTCCCCCAATATAATGTTCTTGCATAACATATATCTATGTAAAATACAGCCACGAGCATGAAAATCAGTATCATTGATATGATAGTCATATACTCTTTTTTCATTTTAATCCTCCTTGAAATTTATAAAATTCAATTGATTTTGTTAATATTTTCTGTTATCTATTACTCTTTTATTCCTTATTATAATAAAAAAAGCTAGTTAAAACCTTCATTAAGGTTCTAACTAGCTTTTCCATTAATTCAAAATTTCAATATTTCTCATTTAATAAACTCAAAAGCTTTTATTATAATAATTATTAATATAAGATAGCTACAAACAGCTATCTTATATTAATAACATGATTACCAATATTTAGAATAAAACCAGCTATTCCAAAAATAATTGAAAAATATGTGGCTCCAACAATTAAAGCCTTAATGTTCTTCATATTTTTATCTACCCCCTATAAGACTAATTTCTTAATTGTAGTATATTATAGTATATAATCCCTTTTCCCTTATTGTAGATTATACCACAAAACATAATATTCTAATCATAAAATAACTTTTGTAATAGTTTTTTAATATCTTAGACATAAATATACAAAATATCCTTTATAAAAAGTTCAAACTTTTCTTCACATACCAAAGGAAATAATCTTATAGGATATAATATGAAATTATATGTATTATTTTAAACCCGCAGCTATTTTTACACAATTCTGATGTTTTGAATCCTCTTTATTATCCTTATGTCTCCTGCTATTTTTGAAATGTATATCTACATGTCCAGAAATCCCATTTCCCTTTACAAAGTCAAAATTATAGCCATACCCGTATCCACCACTTCTACCAGATACATACTTACCAGCCGCTTTACCTTCTACACCGGCATGAGGCATTGCTGTCATGGAAGCAGCAATAGTTCTTCCATTTACATATACCAATACTGGCTTCCTTGTCCAGCTAAAACCACCCCATATTTTTTTCATGATTTTAGTATCATTTTCTGTCAAAGGTTCTACATCCGCATGATTAGACCCTGCAGTTACCTTCACTTTAAATTGCAAACCAGTTTTTAACTCCTTTACCGTAAGGACCGTTTTATTTCTTTTAAGCATTTTCTTTACATTTTTCCAATCTAAATACTCTCCATATCCTCTTTTTACAGCTCCTCTACTAACAGTATGAGAAATTAATCCAAGGGTCTTCATTTTTTCTAAAGTCTTACCCCCTACAACTCCATCAACAGCTAGTCCATATTTTTTCTGAAAATTTTTAACTGCATTTTCTGTTACTGGTCCAAAATATGTAGTAAAATCATCTTCCTTAAATTCTCCACATTGTTTTAAAACTTTTTGAATTATTTTTACTTCCGGATGAGATATTCCTTTTTCATATTTAGGTAATGTTAGTTTACCAATTAACTTTATTACGCCAATATTATGAGTTACTAATCCTAGATCCTGCATCTTTTCTATGGTTTTTCCTCCTACAATCCCATCAACAGCTAGTCCATATTTTTTCTGAAAATCTTCAACTGCACTTTCTGTTATTGTTCCAAAATATGTAGTGATCTCATCTCCTTTATATGTACCAATATCTCTTAAGGCCTCTTGAATAATTTTAACATCTAAATGGGTCATGCCTTTTTTATAAGCCTTCATAGAAAGATTCCCATATGTAAAAAGTCCTAACGACTTCATTTTATCTATTGTTGACTTTCCTATTATACCATCAGCAGTTAATCCATATTTCTTTTGAAATTCTATTACAGATTTTTCTGTTATAGAACCAAAGTATGTAGTTATTTCACCATGATCAAACACACCATCCCTCATAAGAGCTTTTTGGATTACTTTTATATCTTCATGCTCCATCCCAACTTTATAATTTGAAAAATTGAGATTCTGACTTACTGCTAAAGCCGTTGAGGTAGTACCTATTAAACAAATTGAAGTTAAAACCGCAGCAACTGTTCTCCTCACAAAATTTCCCTCCCAACAGTTTTTGGACAAACTTTCTAAATTTACTATATCATTTTCAAATACTGAAAATCAAGTATTTGTAGAAACTTGACACTATTTTATTAGTAACTCTATATTGACAAAGGTAAATAAATCATAATCTAACAATTTAAGACAAAGAAAAAAGGAAATGATTTAAATTTCCTTTAAATAAATTATCCCTATAAACTTTTCTATGAAAATCTACAAAATCCTTTTTATATTTTTTACCAATTGAGAAAATTGTATAAATATTCTACCTCAATAGATCCTTTACAACCTCAGATGCTATTATAAGACCTGCCACTGAAGGAACAAATGCTACGCTTCCAGGTATTTGTCTACGAGTTATGCAAGTCCTTTCCTTATTCGTACAAATACAATCAGTTTTACAGCTAGAATTAGCTTCAATTGGTTTTATTGGTATCTCCTTAGAATATACGACCTTTAGTTTTTCTACCTCTCTTCTTCTTAATTCTTTTCTCATAACCTTTGCCAATGGACATATAGATGTATCAAAAATATCTACTATCTCAAATTGTGTAGGGTCTAGCTTATTACCTGCTCCCATACTGCTCATAATAGGAATATTTCTTTTATAACATCTTTCTGCCAAATCCAGTTTAGAACTCACCATATCTATTGCATCAACTACATAATTATATTTATTGTCCAAAAGCTTTTCAGCAGTCTCCGATGTATATAACATCTTATTGGTAATAACCTCGGCTTTAGGATTAATATCTAGTATTCTTTCCTTCATAACATCGACCTTTGGCTTTCCAACTGTACTTCTAAGGGCATGGATTTGTCTATTTATATTTGTCAAGCATATATCATCATCATCTACTAATGTGAATTTTCCAACTCCAGTCCTGGCCAAACCTTCTGCAACAAAGGCTCCCACTCCTCCAATTCCAAATATGGCTACCCATTGCTTCGATAATTTCTCTAATCCTTCCTCTCCTATTAATAATTCTGTCCGCGAAAAAGAATGTAATGCCATTTTTACTGCCTCCTATTAGATCAACATTATTATAAAACATAGTCTTTATAGATAGTTAACCTGTTGTGCTAGTAAATGAAATTTTTTGTTCTAAAATATAACTTAGGAAGTTACACAACAAGTTACGTTAATAATTAAGTAAGGATTCTTAGTGGGTACACCGTAAATCAAACTTTCCAAGCAATATATTGATATCAAAACTATACCCTTTCAATTTTACAAAAACATTCATAATATGCTGCTTGTTCTCCTATATCACTTATACTATCAGGAGTTAGAAAATTTACAGAACCACTTTTATGCCACCAGCCTTCATATATCATTATGATATCGTCTCCAATATCTGAACTGATTTCTAATTTTGCCTCTAAAGCTCCGTATTTGGATTTTATTTTAACTATTTCATTAACATGTACATTATTCTTTTTCAAAGTATTTCTATTTACATATACGACTGGTATATTTTCTTCAAAAGCAAAGTGTTGAGAATGAAGAGAATCCTTAAAATGTGGTGTGATTAATCTCAAATTATAATCCTTCTTTTCATTCTCAGTTTGTATATATATAGGAATAGGACTTATCCCTTGTTTTTCAGCCCTCTCTGAATATAACTCATACTTACCCGATGGAGTATTAAATTTTTTATCCTTCCATGGGATATCCCTATCTCTTATTGTGAAGATTTCATTCTTCAAATATTCATAACTCACCTTAAAATTTTCCATTATTGGTTTTAATGCTCTTTTAAAGAATTCTTCCCTTTCAATATCTGGATATTCTCTAATATCCATTTTCTTAGCCAATATTCTAAAAAGATCATATTCTCCAATAATTCCATTAAGAGGTTTTACTGCTCTGGCTGAATAATTAAGATAGGGAGAAAACATAGAAGAATAAATAAAATCCTCCTCCTCTAAAATACTAGTTGCAGGCAATACTATATCTGCATACTTAGCCGTATCAGTCATAAATATATCTATAACAACCTTAAAATCCACCTTATTAAAGGCTTCTATAGTCTTATTTATATTTGGAACTTGAACCAAAGGATTTGATTTAGTAATGAATAAGCATTTAATAGGTGGATTACCGGCCTTCATAATAAAATCAGCCAATTTTGTTTTAGAATATGTTCTTCTATTCTTTACGTAATGCTTACTTTTCTCAACCTCTCCGTCTATATACTCATCAATAAGCTTATTAGAATAATTAACTCCTCCACCTGCAATTCCTATATTTCCAGTTAAAGCTCCTAGGGCATCAATGGCCCTAATATTATTTCCACCATTTTTATACCTCTGTAGTCCGTAACCAATAATTATACTCGATGGCTTATTCCTAGAGTAATTTTCTGCAAGTTCCTTAATTTTTTCTTTATCAATTCCTGTAGTTTTTTCAGTATAATCTAATGTAAAATCTTTAACATATTCTCTATACTCCTCATATCCCTTTACATGGTTCTTAATAAACTCCTGATCAATTAAATTTTCATTAATTATATAATTTGCAATTCCTAAAGCCAGTGCTCCATCCGTAGATGGGGTTATATGTATGTGCTCCGAAGCTATTTTAGTTGTATTAGTATTAATTGGATCAATAAGATATATATATCCACCATTTTTCTTGGCTTTAGTCAGATATTTCACCAAATGTATATTTGTATCAGCAGGATTCCTCCCCCATATAATTATTGTTTTTGAATTAACTAAATCCTCTGGAGAATGACTTTTATTATCACCAAAATCAAGTTTTTGGGCTTCAATCCCAGCTCCCCAGCATAGACTGCCAGTATGAACAGTTGCTCCACCATAATAGTTAAAAAACATCTTATCTACTGTTTTACTAAGACCTCCATAACCGCTGTCATAAAAATGCAATACAGCCTCTGATCCATAGTGAGCTTTTATTTTTTTAAATTTTTCACTAATTTCATCTATCGCCTCATCATAACTTATATCTATCCATTTTTCCTTATATTTTTTCTTAGGATTTAATATTCTATCTGGATGATATAATCTCTCTAAATGCTTTTTCCCCTTCTTACATACAAAGCCCTGGGTAAGAGGATGAGATTTGTCGCCTTCTATTTTTACCACTTTTCCCTCATTTATGGTTGCTATCATCGAGCATGCATCGAAGCAGTCAAGAGGGCATGAAAATCTTATCTTTTTTTCTGCCATTATAATTCTCCTTTGTTAAAGCAAAATAATATACAAATTATATATTATTCTGCATTTTACATGCCTTCACAAGATGCTTGGCCAATATTGAAGTGGTAACGGAACCAACCCCTCTTGGAACTGGAGTAATCAAGGCTGCCTTATTTTTCACTTCATCAAAATCAACATCTCCACAAACTTTTCCATCTATAACATTAATCCCAACATCAATTACTACAGATCCATCCTTTACAAAATCTTCCTTTACAAAATTGGCTCTACCAACAGCAGCAACTAAAATATCAGCTTCCCTTGTAGCCTTTGCAATATCCTTTGTCTTTGAATGACATATTTTAATAGTAGCATTTTCATTTAAAAGCATTAATGCCACAGGCTTACCAACCACATTAGACCTACCTATTATAGTGGCATTTTTTCCTTTAATTTCTACGTCATAGAATTTCAATATTTCCATTACCGCCTTAGGTGTACAAGGAGGAAATCCTGAATCATCTCCTTCGTATAATTTCCCTTCATTCACTGGACTAAAACAATCTATATCCTTTTCAGGATTGATTTCATATTTAATAACCGTTTCATCTAAATGCTTTGGAAGAGGCCTAAAGATCAATATACCATGAACACTATTATCTTCATTTAGTTTTCTTAATTCTTTAATAAAATCTTCTTGGGATATATCTACAGGAAGCTGTGTAACTTCAGGTTCTATTCCAATTTTCTTGCATCTGGAAACAGCACCTCTCTCATAGGCCAAATCATCTTCTCTAGCTCCAACCCTTACAATAGCAAGCTTAGGGTATATTTTTTTATTCCTTAGCTCTTTTACTTCCTCAATTAATTCTTCAGTTATCTTATCAGCAACTGGTTTTCCTTTAATTATTCTAGACATAATTTACCTCCCAACTTTTTAATTTGCTTGAGCAAATTGCATAATATATATAATAGTTAGTTTTTACAAGAGGCAATTATGCAATTTACCCACTTAATTAACTTATTGTACCAATTCTTATATAAGGACTCTAATACTTCTTTATCTATTAATCCCATAAACCTGCCTTTTTATATTTTCCTAAAGGTTTATAAGAATCATTCCAATGAAATATTAAAGTCCTTATATTATATTTTAAAACTAAAAATTTTATTTAATATCATAACATATTGATTATGTTTTATCCTTTACATTTTATTGTATCACGATGGCTTATAGAATCTCAATATATTTTTATATAAGTTAACAAGGAAAAATAGAAGAATATAGATTTACATATATTGTGATATGAATTTTTCCTGTCTTTTCGTAATTTTAATTTCTTCAAATTCCTTTAATCTTTTATTAACTTCTTGCTTTGCATTAAAAACCATATCCTTTGACTTATTATTTACCCATATATCATAGCCTTCCTTTGAGGATAGACGTGGTATATAATGCTCTTTTTTAAAATATTTCATTGTATGGATTTCCTGAAGGAAATGGCCTCCAGGACCAATCCCCTCTATAGCTTTTTTACCTAATAAATCATTATTTATATCAAAACCTGAACAATACCGTTTTATGATCTCAATATTTTGTTCATCAATAACAAATTTTTCATAGCACAATACATTAAAAGACTCGAGGATTCCACAAGACTGAAGAATAAAGCTGATTCCAGACATAATTGGGGAAAGAATAGTTAATGTAGACTCCATACCAGCTTGGATATCAGGAATTTTTGAATCTGTTAATGAGCCTCCGGATCTACTTGGAATACCATAAAACTTTCCTAGAGAAGCTGTAACTAAAGTAATCAACGCTGTTTCTGCTGAGCCTATTGCTGGAGACACATACCTCAAATCACACGAAGGAGTAGTATTTCCATATATAACTGGAAAGCCAGGTTTTATCAATTGACTTAATATTATACCAGCTAAGACTTCAGCATTATTTACAGCAATAGTTCCTGCAATCGTAACGGGAGACGTTGCTCCAGGTAACGAACAACAAGCAAACATTAATGGCTGATTTTCTTTAATATACTCAAACATAGCATCCAGCATTCCAAAATCATATGTTAAAGGTGAGATAACACTAATTATCCCCATTATTAAGTTTTTTTCTCTAGATTCAACAAACTCTTGAAGCATATATATACTATCCTGTGCATCTGATTTTCCTACAGTAAATCCCATTAAAGGCTTAGTTGAATATTTTAAACTGGCAGCCATTCTAAATTTATTTCTTTTTTCTGGAATAATATCCTGGGGCTCAGTCATATTTCCATTCATAACTTCTATTACACTACTGCTCTCGCATAGCTTAGTAAAATTTTTAAAATCCTCAGCTGTAGTAAGCCTTCTTGAATTCCCTTCCCTTATAAATACTGGACCCGATGCTGTTCCTACAACAGTATTGTTTAAACCTATTTCAATATCCCTATCTGAAGTTCTCCCCTTTAATATAAAAGATTTTGGTATACTGGATAAAGCAGTTTGAAATAATTTTTTATCTATATATACCTTATTTCCTTCCACCCTAGCTCCATGTTTTTTAAAAACTTTTATAGCATCTTTATGTTTAAATACCACTCCAACCTTAGATAATATTTCTAATGAAGCTTCATGTATCGATTGAATTTCTGCTCTATCTAAAAAATCACATTTTATTTTCATAGTATCTTTCCTTCCAATTATTCTATTTTTCTGTTACATTTAAATTAGATTCTTCATATTGAATCAATTCCTTTTTACCATTTTTATACATATACTTGATGAATCCGAACATCATTGCAGCTTCTATGAATAATATTGGAAATCCTGCTATTGTTTTGACAACCTTTACACCTTCTAAGCCACCATTTAGAACAAATATGATTGATGTAATACCCATTAATAGACCCCAAAACAACTTAACTCCAATGGGAGCTTCATTTATATTCTTATTATCTTTTAAAGACATTAAAGATACCGTTGATGTCATTGAATCTGCAAGTGTAACAAAAGATAAACAGATAGTAATTATCATAATAGGTCTAATTATATTAACTAAAGGTAAATATTCAAATATCTTAAGCATCAAACTTTCTTGACCATGTTCATTCATAAACGATAACAAGTCAACCCCATGTACTAATTGTAAATCAAGAGCCAATCCTCCAAACGCTCCAAACCATATTACCCCAAATAATGAAGGAAGTAACAAATTAACTACTATAAATTCTCTTATTGTACGTCCATAACATAATTTTATAAGAAATAATCCCAAAATGGGTCCAAAGGACAACCAATCAACAAACCAGTACATATCCCACCATTGGGGCCACAAATCACCTCCTGGTAAAGGATCTGTAAAGGTCATAGCTTCAACAAAATTTGTAATAAATGAACCTATAGATTGGGTAGTCAAGTTAAAAATAAAGGCAGTCGGACCTAAAACAACAGTAAATACTAATAACCCAACAAATATCCAGGCGTTTTTATCACTCAGCCATTTTATTCCTCTATCTAAACCCGTTGCACTTGAAATAATATACGTTATTATAATTATTGTTGCAGTTAAAACCCATACTATTGGCCCTGGCTGAATATTAAATACAAAATCTAAACCGCTACCAATTTGTAATAAACCATAGCCTAAAGACCCTGCCACACCACCGGTAATAGCAAATAATGTGAAACCATCAATAATATCTATTGCTTTTTTACCTAATACCTTTTTCCCAAATAGAGGTACAAGACCTGAACTTACAGCATATGGTTTCCCCAAATTATAATAAGCATAACCTATTGCTACTCCAGCAGTCACATATATTGCATATGGAGTCAATGTCCAATGCAAAAACGAAGTTCGCATAGCCCAAATTATGGCTTCTAAACTTCCAGGTTCTAAATTCATCCCTCCTGCTGGTTGAAATGAATGTTGTAAAGGTTCTACTGCTCCCCAAAAAACTATTCCTGTACCTATACCAGCACATAAAGATATAGCCCACCAGTTCCATGTGCTGTATTTAGGTTTAGCATTTGGACCTCCGAATTTAATTTTTCCAACAGGATGAATACAAAGAACTAATAGGAAAATAACAAAGGCTAGACAACCTAAACTTACTGCCCATCCAATATTAATCATAAGCCATTCAAATACATTCCATAATATTTTTACAAATGCTTCAGAATTCATAAAACCTAAAACAATTAAGATTCCAAAAATTATTATAGGAAAAGCTGCTGGTCCAAGTCTAAATTTCTTTATAATACTTTTTTCTTCCATTAAATTTCCTCCTAAATTGTCTTTTATTTCTAAATTTCATATTGACATTTTTTTGTGAAAAATTTATACTCTAGTTATTCATATAATTGTAACAATTTTATATATTTTTCTTAATTCTTCGGTAATGATAACGACATTACCGTTTTTCTTTTATACATGTCCATAATAGTCTCTATGTACCACAACTGAATAAGCGTAATCCAATAAAGTCCCCCAGCTGAAAACAGGCATATCAATTTCTCTTTGTATAGCCCTTGCAAAGGGTTGCATACCTGTACATTCCAGCATTATAGCCTTAATATCGGGATTTTTTTCAGTAAATTCCTTGCAAATTCTTATCATATCTTTTTCCGATTCATTATAATAGCTTTCAGGTATCTCTGGTCTTTTTTCATGATCCCATAAATTATCAAATTGAGGACAACCATATTCATCCTGTGCACCTGCTATATGATAATTGCTATTTAAATCAATACCAACATTAGTTAAATGTGTTTTTGTTAAAAATCTTTTTTGTGCACAAACGATACCCACAGAATTTTTAGGTCCTATAACCTGTTGAATAAATGGAACTTGAAGTAAACTAGACATAAATGCCGGAACATTTATATATCCAGCAACATCTTTTTGAAAATAAGCAAAATAACCGCATTCTGCCGCAATAGCTCTGCAGCCCATGCTTTCTAATTTTTTAGCAGCTCTTAAAATAGGTTCACGACATGGACTTTTGTCTTCTTCCCAAACTAAAGTATAATTATCCACCCCCTTTGCTATCTCATACTGGATAGGGTATCCAAATCCGCTGGCATTCCGCAGATCCCCTGGAAAACCTGGATAAGCATCATCAAGAACTATAATTCCTAGCCCCATTCCATAGCATGTATGATTTTTTCTGGTTTTAATGTGATTAATTTCATAATCACGATTACAACAAAACACAAAAACTCCCCCTTAGTTATATATTTTTAATTTGAAATTTATTGGATTTTTTAGTTGAGAAAATTGCATAATTAACTAAGCAAATTCTTTATTTGTAATATTTAAAATTCTATAATTTTATATTGCAACACTCATGCCAATTTTTTAAGCAGAATATACATTTGATATCTTTCTTGGAAATATAGTAATTCCAATACATATGTCATATAACAATTAATATTGTTAAATTGCAAACGATAATATTATAAAAAAATATTACAATTTATATTAAATTATTTAAAAATTTCTTTACATTTAAAATAAAATCTTACTGTCTTTATTATAAATACTTTTCTATAATAAAATTGTAAAAAATTTTTTCATGCAAATTTTTTTTACTAGTTTTGTACTTGTTTTGATCTAGATGTAATTAATTTCTTTTATCTTTAGATAGATGTATTAGATAATTATAATTTTGTTGTTTTTTAACAATATGTGCTAAATAAAAAACCTTGCAAGCAAGATTTTTTATTCATTATAATTTGTATATAATTTTTTGCTTCTTTCCTTTTTTCGTTTTTCACTATAAAGATCCTTTATCATAGATATTATCATTGCAGCCATTATAAACATTATAGCTGTAGAAGCACAAATAGAGGATAATTGCAAACCAGAAATTCCTTTACCAACCATAACAAGGGTAACTGCTAAAGCCGCAATACAGCAAGCCCATAAAGCTCTAATTCCCTTTGGAGGAATATGGGGATTGTGTTCTTTCAAGGTAGAAACCTGTGCACAAACATAAGAGTATGAATCAACAGTAGTTGCCAAAAATATTATCACCAATAACAGAAATGCAATTGATAATACTCTACCTAATGGTAACATTTCCAGTAAAGTGAATACTGTACTTCCAGTACCATTTAAGTTCATTGATTCGATCAAGCCCGCATTTTCCATCAATTCAAAATGGAAAGCTGTTCCACCGAATGTTCCATACCATAGCCATGTTGCAACTGGCGCAAATCCCATATGAACAAGAACAATTTCTTTTAATGTTCTACCTCTAGAAACAGCAGCAACAAACAACCCTGTTGATGGGGCAGAAGCTATCCACCACGCCCAATAAAATATAGTCCAATTTTGGGGAAATCCTCCCTTATCAATGGGATCAGTCCAGAAGCTCATTTTGAAAAATTCCGACAACATGGTACCAAAGGAACCAGATGTCATATTACATATAAATGCTGTTGGTCCTAATATAAAAACAATTATACATATAACTATACATAATGGTATATTTATATTACTTAATATTTTGATCCCCTTATCTATTCCACTAACAGCACTGGCTGTAAATATTGAAGCCCAAACTATTGCAATAATTAAATAAACAAATTTAGTCTCGGGAATACCAAAAATTCTATTTAATCCGCCGGCTAATTGCATGATTCCTAACCCAGTGGCTGTTGTAACTCCACCAATTACACCTATAACTAAAAATACATCTAAAAATTTAAATCCTGTCCCATCTACCCTATCTCCAAATAGAGGTCTCAAGCAGGTAGAAAATTTAGGTGGTTCTCCCTTTTTAAATATAAAATATCCTGCCGGTGCTGCAATTGCCATATATATTGCCCAAGGTGTCCAACCCCAATGGAAAAACGAATATGCCAATGATATCTCAGCAGCCTCAGCAGTACCTGTATCCAGTCCAAAGGGTGGATTTTGAAAAATGCTTAAGGGCTCAGCAACACACCAATATACTAGTCCAACACCATATCCACAAGCAATTATCATAGAAAACCATGAAAAAAAAGAATATCTTGGCTTTTCATCTTCTTTACCTAATTTAACATTTCCAAAGGGCCCGAAAGCTAGCCATATGGCAAAAACCACAAATAAGAAGCCCATAAGCAAATAAAACCAACCAAAGCTTTGTGTAGCAAATACAAATACTTTATTCATTGCATTTCCCATTTGATCTGTATTAGTAAAGGCCCATGTAAAAAATATTGCCAATACACCTAATGTAGAAAATACAATAAGCTTATCTATTCTATCAATCCAACTTATACTTTCTTTTTTCCCGTTCATTAAATAAAATCCCCCTGTTTAAATCTAATTTTTAGGTACAATAATTACTACTTATCCGATCTTCTCTATTTTTTCCTTTTCTATCCCTTTACTTTCTAAATAATTAATGAGCTCTTTTTTAATCTTATGATCAAGGAAAGGTTTTTCATATGCATCTAACATATATTTCACATTTTTAGTAATATTTTTAAATATCCTTTCATTTGCTGTTTCTCCCTTTAATATTGATCTAACACCTATAGTAGATACCCAGGGCTCTGTACGACATCTGGAAAATGTGTGTTCATGAGACAAAAATTGACCACCTGGTCCTACTTCATTTATGATATCAACTGCAAGAGACTCATCATCTGCTTCAATGTCTTGAAAATAGTAGTTAAGCATGCTTATTATTTCTAAATCAACCATAAACTGTTCATATGACATTGCCCCAAATCCATCCATAATTCCTGCACTATGAATAATCAAATTGGACTTTTCTTGATGGCAGGCAAACATTGACAACATACTTTCATATCCACTTTGAACCGATAACCCCTTAGCATCAGTAACTGCGCCCCCACTACGGTTAGGTAAACCATACATTTTAGCTAATCTTGAACTATATTTTGATTGAATTGCAAAACCTGGAGAACCAATAGACACATATCCTGTTCTCATATCAGTAGTTGTTGGAAGCATTCCGTAAACAACTGGAGTCCCCTCTTTGATCATTTGAGACAATGCTATCCCTACTAATGTTTCAGCGTTTCCCAAAGCTATATTACCTGCCAAAGTAATCGGACCTGTACTCCCTGAAATAGGTCCAGGAGTAACAATAATAGGCTGATTATAATTTATACATGTCATCATAGTATCTGATGCAACTTTGTCAATTTGCAGTGGACTTGTAGTACTTATTAATGTAATGCTCCTAGGCTTTTCAATAAATTTTTCTCTTCCACCAAAAAGTATACTAAGTATCTCCATAATATCTTTAATCTCTTTTTCTTTACCCGGTATGCCCATAATGCATTTATCAGAATAAAGTATAGTGGCATATACCATAAGCAAATAACTTTCATTCTCTTTTAAATCCGTAGGTTGTATAGGTATTCCACCATTAATATTAAAATATTTACTTTGATGTATTATTTTAAGAAATTTTATATAGTCATTTAATGAAGCTTGACGAACATTTCCATCTTTTTCTATTATAGATGTGCATCCATAGCCACTACAATATTCTACATTATCACCGCCAATAGACATATCGTACTGTGGATTTCTAGCATAAATTTTAAAATTTTTAGGAGCCTTACTCACCCATTCCATTATCTGCCCTCTAGAAAAATATACAGTATCCCCCCATACCTTTATTCCCTTTTCTTTAACTATTTTTAAAATTTCAGGATGATATAGTTTTATACCTGTATTCTCCAATATTTTCATTGAAGCCTCATGTATTTGATTTAGATTGTGGTGCAAAATATTTTCCTCCCTTGTTTGTTTTAGTTAATAACCACATTTTTTATACCATTTATCAAGTTCCTTCAATATATTATCATCCAACTTGGGCACCTCATGTTTTTCAATTATATATTTTATCTTTTCTTTAACTAAATTCTTAATTTCTGATTTATCAGGATTTTGAATTTTTCGGCTAAAATATTCAGGATACCATATATTTCTAAAATTAAGCATAGTATGCTCCTCCTGAAGATAATGCCCTCCATGCCCTACCTTTTCTATAACATCCATTGCAATATCTTCCTTACTTACATTCACTCCTTTATTATAATACTTACAGCTTTCAATAAATTCATTTGATAATACAACCAGTTCTGGTGAAACACTGTTACAGTGATCCATTACTCCTATATCATGAACAATATTTGCCTTACTAAGCATTGTTGAAAATATTTCCATTGTAACCTCTGATATTGCTTGTTCATCAATTACTTTTGCATCAGTGCATCCTGCTGTACCATAAAAAGGTATTCCATAATAATCTGCCATTTCCGATGCCGCTGCAATAAGCATATGGAATTCCGGTGCCCCATATGATCCTATTGTTGTCCTCATGTCAAAAATTGTTGGCATAGAGCCATATATGAAAGGCGCTCCTTCATTTACTAATTGTGTAATTACCAACCCCACTAATATTTCTGCATTATTTTGAGTTAATGCTCCTGCAAAACTCAATGGAGAAGTCCCTCCCATCATAGAATAGGGCATATAAACTACAGGAATTCTATTTTTTGCACTAATATATAATTTCTCTGTACTCTCTATGGGATGAGTTAATGGTGGTATTGGCTCACAATAATTAAAAATAAATGGTTTTTCCTGTAAATTTTTTAAACCCCCGGCCACTACTGAAGCCATATCTATTATGTCTTGAAGGCCTTTGATATCATTAGTAGAAAAATTAATGGGCTTCTTAAAATTTTTCACTGTTTCTAAAAATGTTATTTGAGATTGCACCTCCGGATTTACATCTGCAGACATCCCTACCGATAATATAAAATCTATATTTGGTAAATAATCAGCTATTTTACACATGGTTTTTGTGTCTTTCTTTAAAAACTTTCTTATTTCTCCTGAAATTGGATCAACGTATTCCAATTGATCTGCATGGGTTCCAAAATAAATTTGATTTCCTCCATCTACATTTATATAGGGTTCTCCATCTCTAGTATAAAGTTTTATATTTTTAGGAACAGTTTTAATTGCATTTTCTACTATCTTCTTAGGTATTCTTGTTATCCCAGCACTATCGGTTTTAGCTCCCCTTTTATGCAATAATTTTAAACTGCGCTCACCCATTATTTTCATACCAACTCTTTCAATTAAATCAATACTGGCTTCATGTATTTTTTGAATCTTCCTTTCATCAAGAATAGAAAATTTTATATTACGATTCGTAACATTTTTCATTTCCAAACCTCCTTTACATAAAACAATACATATTTTGTAAAATACTCTATTCAAAAGATAAAAACATCTGCGTCAGATTAATACTAATTTATAGTCAACGATTTAATTTCTAATTTTTATATTATAGAAAAATTTACTTATGGATAAGCAACATTAGGATTTATAATACTTTAGAGTTAGTTATATATAAATCAAATAAAATATCTGCCTTTTCCCATGAAATATACTAACTTAATCTGACGCTTATATATAAGTATACAACCTTAAACTTTCAGTATTTGGATTCCTAGTCTACATAAACTCCATTGTGTAAATAATCTAACAATTGCTCTTTATTCATATGTCCAACACCTAAATAATCTAGCGTATATCCTTCCTTATAAAAATCCTTTTCTAAAATTGCTGAAGCAATATTAATCATAGAATCAATTATTGGAGTCTTTACTCCAAATTTTTTACCAATTTCATGATATACATGGCAACCTACTGGTATGTCTTCTGTTATATATCTATGGCTAATATTATGAGGTCCAGTTCCTATTTGAATTTCATCTATTTCTTCAAAGGGAATTTCATAATCTTTACCCATATATTCACATCCTAATATATTTTCCCTTGAGAAGAATTGTTTTTTATCGAAATGTTGTATTCCAACTCCCATAGCCTTTGCTAATTCACATTCTTCTTTATATAAAGTATATTGAACTTGAGAAATAGATGGACAATATGCATGGGTATAAATAGAAAAATCATATTTATTTTCACCAAAAATTACACCATAATTTTCCATAGTTCCAACACCCAATAATGTTCCAGGACAGTGAAGTATTGGGTTAACATTACTAAAGCCAGTATCAAAAACTGTATTTCCTCCTACTACTCCATCCCCATTTGTTATGGCATCCATTGATCCCATATATTTTGTACTTTCTAAAAATGCTTCCTGATCCTTTGATGGTAATGATGCTCCTCTTAAAGTTATCGCTCTATAGTATACACGGATTTGTGGAAGTACCACTCCTCCTTTAACATCTACCCTACTTCCATAGGGAGAACTGGACCACCCACCTACTATAACATCCTTGTTGCATCCTGCCTGACGCATCATTTTTCTCAATAAAAGTGAACCATAATTGTCCGGAAAAATATGAATTACCTGTCCATCTTCCAAAACTGGTATAAGTTTTTCAAAAAATGGACGATGGCCTGCCGATGGTGTAGCTATTATTATTATCCCTGCACCCTTAACAGCTTCTGCCACATCCGTAGTAACCTTATCAAATTTTGCAACACCTGTTCTTTCAAAGCCATATAAATTTAACTGTTGACCATAAAACTTAATACCCTGTCTTTCTATCCCAAATAAAGTTCTTTCGGCAAAAGGTTGTAGATCGCATATTCGTACCTTTGCCCCAGCTAATGCACAATCTGCTGCTTGAGCCTTTCCTACTGCTCCTGCTCCTAAAACTGCTATTGGCTTATTTTTTAAATACTCCATCTTTCTCATTTTTATCCCCCTCACCTTTAAAAGTAATTGTTTTTACATAATTATATATAGCAACCCATATGCCATATTTTCTAAAAATTTCATTTATATATTTATCCCTTCCTTGTATCCAAGGAATAGTCTAAGTTTTAATAAACTATAAATTATTTATTTGATTTTTAAAAAATATTTTATCCTATCTATCCTTCTTTTTATAGAAATTTTGTAAAAAGATTATTACATCTTGACTATAAAAAAAGAGTTATACATATTAAATCAATTCTCTTATGGCTAATTTGTAAAAAAATTTTGCTTGCAATATTTTTTTACATTGTTTACAGCATATTTTTAATTTTCGTATAATAGCCCTCTTAAAATTTTTCTTTCAAAATAGTATAATATGTATTAATAGGATATTAAGTAATATTTTGTCGCAAAATCTAAATTTTTGTCATGAAGGGGTGGTGTTTTATTATGAATGAAACAAATGATGATTCTTGTGTTTTAAATTTAAATTTTAACAATATTCATAAAAATGAATTACCTCTAAAATCTATAGAAGTAATTGAAGATTTTTGCATTCATGTTGTCGATAAAGAAGGTCGTACCATCTACTATTCCAAAGGTTGTGAAAATGTAGAGGGATATAGAAAGAAAGATGTTTTTGGGAAACATATAAGTGAATTATACAGAATAGACGAATGTACAAAACTAGATACAAATAATAGCATGCATTTAAAAGTACTAAAAACCGGAAAAGCCATTAAAGAAAAACATATGAATTATATGGTTTCTGGAAATAAACACATAGATATAATTAATAGTACTTATCCTATATATTTTAAAAATGAAATTATAGGTGCCATATCTGTATTTAAAGATATAAGTGAATTAAAACAACTTTCTAGGTCTATCGTAAACTTACAAAATGAACTTATAAATCAAAAAAAACTTGACAACAAAAATGGAACCCACTATTATTTTGAAGATATAATTGGTTCCAGCGATATTCTAACCCAAACAATAGAAACGGCAAAAAAAATATGTGAAAGTCATTATCCTAAGCTTTTAATTGGCGAAACGGGAACTGGAAAAGAGCTATTTGCTCAAAGCATGCATAACCACAGCTCTGTATCGGATGGTCCCTTTGTAGCTGTAAATTGCGGGGCAATTCCTGAACAACTATTAGAAAGTATTCTTTTTGGAACTACCAAGGGGGCTTTTACCGGTGCTACAGACCGGCCGGGACTTTTTGAAGAAGCCCAAAATGGAACTTTATTTTTAGATGAAATTAATTCTATGGGGTTATCTCTACAAACTAAATTATTAAGAGCTTTAGAAACCAAAAAAATTCGTAGAATTGGAAGTAATAAAGAACTATTAGTGAATACTAGAATTATTAGTGCTGCAAATATCAATCCTATAGAAGCCATTAAAAAAAATAAATTAAGATCCGACCTCTATTATCGATTAGCTGTCCTAACACTTGAAATTCCTCCACTACGTCTTCGTCTTGATGACATAGATGAGCTAGTAACAAACTTTATAGAAGTCAATAATAAAATCATGGCGAAAAATATAAAGGGAATCTCAAACAAAGCCCTGGAGCTTTTGAAAAATTTTAACTGGCCAGGCAATGTTAGGCAACTGCGTCACGCTATGGATTATGCTATGAGTATAGCTGATTCAAAGGATATCTTCATAGAGCCCAATCATCTACCTCAATATATAATTGAAAATTCTAAATCAAAAAAAATTTTTAATACATATGACAAGTATCAAACCGGTAATTTAAAAAGAACATTAAAAGAAATTGAAAAAAAAATAATTACCAGAGAAATAGAAAATAGTAATAATAACTATAGTCAAGCAGCTAGAAAATTAGGAATTTCTAGACAACATCTTCAATATCGGTTAAAGATTTTAAAAATAAAAAAATAAATAGAATCAATGCCCTATAGATGATTAAAATAAAATACTAGCTGCCATCTATATAATTTAAAAATCATATAGATGGCAGCTAGTATTTTTATAGCTCTAAGACATATTATTTACTACTTTGTAGACAGAGCTTTTTCACTATCCTTGAAAAAAATAAGGTAATAACATACCGGTACAATTATGGCTCCACCAATTAAATTCCCTACGGTTACGGGAATTAAATTATTAATCCAAATCTCAGCTTGGGTAATCTCAGCACCTATATATTTACCTACATAAATAAAAAACATATTGGCTATACTATGCTCATACCCCGATAATACAAATAGCATAATAGGAAACCAACAAGAAAATATCTTTCCAATCATATCTTTTGCTCCTGTGGCAAGCCAAACCGCAAGCACAACTATAATGTTACAAAGAATTGCTCTTGAAAGTACTGCACCCAAACCTAAATTTGTTATAATTGTGGTTTTTTTTACAGCTATTGATATAGCTGTATCAGCAACTACTCCTTCATAAAGTCCACTTTTTGCAATTAATAATGCCACTGCCAATGATCCAATAAAGTTTCCAGCATATACAATAATCCAATTTCTAAACATGTCTTTTACACCATATCTCTTTGTCATTAAGCCCAAAGTCATTAGATTATTTCCCGTAAAAAGTTCAGCACCAGCCATAATAACAAGTATCAGTCCAACAGGAAAAACAGATGCTCCTATAAATTTGGCTAAGCCTTCATCTTTTACTAAAGCACCCATGATTGTTGACCCAACTGCTCCAAAAGCAATAAAAGCACCTGCTAATACTCCTAAGAATAGTAATGTTGTTGAAGACTTATTAACTTTTTCATATCCTACATTGACAGTAGCCTTTGCAATTTCTTTAGGTGATAGCATTTTTTTATCCATTAAGCACCTCTCCCGAAATCAAAGTTCATATATTAATCTTCTATCAACAATATTTATTTAACCTGTTGTGCTAGTAAATCAAATAATTTATTTTAAATGCAGTTTAGGGAGTTTTAATATTTCATTTGAGTGATTTTTATAACACATAGGAAATTATAATCTTACCAAATTATAAAGGAAATATTAAAACTCTGCTATCAAAATTAGCACAACGAGTTAGTTTGAATATAAATAACCATTATTCCATACTTGATTGAGTTACTATTTATAAGAGCATTCAATTGGCTGCTTATTGATGTTTCTCTTAAGTTTTAAAAAAATTTAATAATTAATATTATTTGAAAGTCTTATAAAAGAGTATAATATAAACGTATTCACCGGGATAGTAATAAAACTAGAAATTATTCTAGTTGGCAGAAAAATCATATATCCTTTATCAAAAAGAATGGAAAGCCATAAGCTGTTTAAAACTATAGATACAATTAAAGTAGAAATAGTTACAACAAAAAATATTTTATCTAAAGAATATTTTTGTTGTAACTTCATATTTTTTTTACCCATTAATATTGGAATTGACACATAGGCAAATATTATTATGATATATAAAGCAATAAATATAGCAGACAGCTTCTTATCCTGGTAATATATCCATCCATTTTGTAAAACTAATACCTGCTTTATAAACAGAGCTTTCACAACCCCAGCGGCCAGCACCATTACTACAACTGTATTTATAATATTAAAATTAAACCTTAATTTATTAAATTTATTAGATTTAATTCCAATATATATCATTCCGGGTATTGCACCCCTAATTGCTGCACTTAATGTAAAGCCAGGAAAATATGCACCTCCAATTGGATTTATTATAAATCCCAGCAGATCTGCTGCTATTCCCGTTAACGCACCAATTAATGGCCCAAATAAAATTCCAGCTGTATATATTGGAATGGATCCAAAGCTTATTCTGAGTCCTGGAATGCCTGCTATTGGAAGCATTATTCCGAAAAACCTCGTTAGAACAACACTTAATCCAACAAGTAATCCTGAGCCTACCAAAGCTTTTGTACTCAATAATCTATTATTGCGTGTTATTAACTGTTCTTTCATCATTTTCCTCCTCTTCTTTAGTATTGATATATTATATCATACTAAAAGGAAGTCTCTAATTCGTCAATAATTATTTTAATATTTTTTCAGCTCACTTTGCTAATTGCTTTTTTATATAGCTTTTGATATTATATTCATAGGTTTATATTATTTTTGTGAGAAATATAATACCAAGGTAAAACCTTTGCATTATATTTCTCTTTTTTTATGTATTACTCAAATTCTTTAAATAACTTTTCAAAATCTTCAATGCTATCTTTTATATGGTATACATGCTTATCTTCAGGGAATCTCTCTGCTTTTACATCTTCCTTATATTCTTCAAAAGCCTTTATAACAACCTCTGCCACATTGGCATATTTTTTAACAAATTTAGGTGTAAAAGCCTGGAACATCCCCAACATATCTCCACAAATAATTAATTGTCCATCACAGGGAAGACCTGCCCCAATTGAGTATACGGGAATTTCTAATTTCTTAGCAATAAATTCTGTTAACTCTGGTGGTACAGCTTCTAATAATAACATTCTAGCACCAGCTTCTTCAATAGCAATTGCATCTTTAATTAATTCTCTAGCGCTATTAACATCTCTTCCCTGGGCTTTAAACCCTCCAAGTTGCCCTGAACTTTGAGGTGTCAATCCAATATGCCCAACCACAACTATTCCCGCATCGCTTATTGCTTTAATTTTACTTAGAATCCTTATTCCACCTTCTAATTTAATAGCATCAACATCTGCTTCTTTAAGAAAACGGCATGCATTATTGACTGCTTCTTCGTCAGAAGCCTGATATGAACCAAAGGGCATATCTCCTATAACAAAAGTATTTGGTGCTCCTCTTCTTACAGCCTGACAATGGGAAATGCAATCATCCATAGTAACTGGAACAGTCCCTTGATATCCTAAAACAACCATACCTAAAGAATCCCCTACTAAAATCATGTCCATTCCTGCTTGCTCAGAAAATGATGCCATAGGAAAATCATAAGCAGTAACCCATGCAACTTTTTCATCATTTTTCTTCATTTTCATAAAATCTAAAACACTTTTCTTCTTAGCCATAAAGAAATCCCCCTTTAAAATAATTTTATATTTAAGATTAGCTATAATAAAACAATCTGAAAATTTAATTTACACATCTTGAAAACATTTGTATTTCCATGATTTTTTATGATGTATAAACCTCCCTTTCAATTTGTTTCACTATACAAATATACAATATTAAGTTTCATTTTATAATTAAAACAGAAACCTATTAATTGTATATATGCTAATTATGACTAGCCTTTTAGATATTTATAAAACCCAATTTTTCAGATATTTCTTTTGTAACTTTAACAAGAGTTCTGCCAATCTCTAAACGTAATTCTTTATTCATTCTAGATGTAGGGCCTGATATACTAATTGCAGCTATGGCTTTTTTTGTGTGATTTATTATCGGGGCAGCAACACAGGTTAAACCTTCCTCTAGTTCTTCAAAATCCTCAGCATAACCCTTTTCTCTAATCATATTAATATGCTCAAATAATTGTTCTTTATCAGAAATAGTCTTTTCAGTATATTTTTTTATCTCTGATGTATTTAAAATATCTTCTGTTTCTTCTTTTGATAAACTAGCTAAAATAGTTTTCCCTACAGCCGTTGAATATAGAGGCAGCCTCTGACCAACTTTAGTACATATTCTCATAGAATGTGGGCTTTCAATTTTTTCTAAATACATAGCAAAATTACCATCTCTTACAACCAGATTTACTGTTTCTTCATACCTTTTTAGCAATTTCTCTAAATAAGGAGTCGAAATATTTCTCAAATTTGAATTTACCTTTGTACCTAGTCTAAAAAGTTCTATTCCCAGTTTGTATTTTCCAGTATATTTATTTTTTTCCAATAAATTATACGCTTCAAGGGTGGATATCAAACCAAAGGCAGTACTTTTATGAAGATTTAAAATCTTACTAATATCAGTAACTCCTAATTCCTCATTATTATCAAAGCATCTTATAATTTCTATTGCTCTACTAACCGATTGAATAATTTTAACATTTTGTTTTTTCATTTTATTAATCACCCAAATCTGTTTTATATTATCGTACACCGTTTATTATTGTAGTACACTATTATTATAACATTATACTTAAAATAATTCCAATACATTTTTAGAAAATTTAATCATATTTATATAGTTAATTTCTCCAGGAAAGAATAAACCCTCTTATACATAAAGATCGTTTTTTAGGAGGCTTGATTGCTGGCCCATTAATTATGAATACTAAAGAAAATAAATTTGACTCAAATAATTTATTCACTAGAATTCATCCATCAAAAATAAACTTTATGATTATTTTAATTGCATTCCCATTATTGATACCATAAGAACAAATTATTATTGTTTGATTTTTAAGTAATAAAAAAGAGCTGTCTCAAAATGATTTAAAAAATCATTTTGAGACAGCTCTTTTTTATTACTTAATTTTCTCTTGTGCATCTTTTAAAAATTCAACTTTATTTTTAGTAATATAGATATACTGGTCTTCATCTATTTTTCCATTCCTTTTTAATTCATCTGCAAATTCTAAAAATTTTTCTACTAAAGATACCAATTCCCTCAATTCATCCTTTTTATTAATCATTGTATAAGTCCCCCAATAGAAAATACTATAATACAGGCTACAATATAATCAAGTTTCTTATTATTTAATATTATACACATATTTTAGAATTCCTTCTTTTTTCTGTAAATTTTATTGAATTTTTTATTTTATAACTACAACAATCAATAATAGGATACATTTGTGAATATATATAACTTTTCTAATAACTATTATCTAAATAATTCATAATAAATGATAAATAAAAAAAATAAGGAGGTACCAGTATGGAAAAAATATTATTACCCATAGACGGTTCCCAGATTTGCTGCAAAGCCTTTGAATACGCTAAAAAAATAGCTGAAAAGTTCAATTCTAAAATAATTCTATTCAATTCACAGGACCTAACACCACCCTTTGGATGGCTGTATGATCCAGTTATTCCAAAAAATCAGAAACATAATCCTGAAAAAATTACAGAGGAAATCGTCGAAGAAGGAAAAAAAGCCTTTGAAGGTACAGGAATAAATGTAATCACAAAAACATCTCTAGGAGATCCTGCAACTACTATTTTAGAAATATCTGAAAGAGAAGAATGTGACTTAATAATTATGTGTACCCATGGAATGTCAAAGAGTAAAAGGTTCCTTCTAGGAAGTGTTACAAATAAGGTTGTTCTATACTCTAAGATTCCCGTATTAGTTGTTAGATAAGATAAAGACGCCTTAAGGCGCCTTTATCTACTTTGTATAAAGCTCAATTATTTTAAGTATTACTTCAACTGACTTTCCCATAGAGTCTATGGGAATATATTCAAATTTCCCATGGAAGTTATGCCCTCCAGTAAAAAGGTTTGGACATGGAAGGCCCATATATGAAAGTCTTGCTCCATCTGTTCCCCCTCTTATGGGTTTAATTATTGGTTTAACATCACTTTCTTCCATAGCCTTTTTAGCAGTTTCTACTATATACATTACTGGTGCTATTTTTTTCTTCATATTATAGTACTGATCCTTCATTTCTAATTCTACAGTACCTTCTCTAATACTTTCATTTAAATAATCTACAATCCTGCTTATCTTTTCTTTCTTTTCTTCAAATTTCTCATTATCATGGTCTCTAATAATATATTCTAATGTAACTTCTTCTACATTTCCTTTGATTTCATGCAAATGATAAAAACCTTCATATCCCTCAGTATATTCAGGTACTTGGCTCGGAGGGAGCATTGAATTAAACTCCATGGCAATAGTGATGGCATTAATCATTTTATTTTTAGCCGTACCAGGATGAACATTTCTTCCATTTATTTTAATCTTAGCATAGGCTGCATTAAAATTCTCATACTCTAATTCTCCTATTTGACCGCCATCTACAGTATAGGCCAAGTCAGCATCAAATTTTTCTACATCAAACTTATCGGCACCACTACCTATTTCTTCATCAGGAGTGAATCCTACTTTAATGGTTCCATGCTTTATATGGGGATTTTTTGAAAGATATTCTATAGCAGTCATAATCTCAGCTATTCCAGCTTTGTCATCGGCTCCTAAAAGAGTAGTTCCATCAGTAGTAATCAAATCTTCTCCTTTGTAATTTTTAAGCTCTGGAAAATCCTTTGGTGATAAAACTATATTTTTTTCTTCATTTAATACAATATCTTCCCCATCATAATTCTTAACTATCCTAGGCTTTACATTCTCTGCCGTCATATCAGGACTTGTATCCATATGGGCTATAAAGCCTATTGTAGGAACTTCTTTATCAATATTAGATGGAAGGGTTGCCATTACATATCCATTATCATCCATACTTACATTCTTAAGCCCAAGCTTCTCAAGCTCATCTACAAGCACCCTTGCAAGATCCAATTGTTTTTTTGTGCTTGGACATGAATCTGAATTTGGATCAGATTTTGTATCAATCTTTACATATTTTAAAAACCTCTCTACTAATTTTTCCATATTATATAGATCTCCTTCCTATATAATCACTAATAATAAATTAATTAAATCCATTTTTCCTTCTATTTATATAATCATCTTTATTTTTTTCATATACTTCCATTACCTCAATAATAGTATTATTTTTAGATGACTCAAATTTTATTCCATCTATACTTCTTACAGGCAATGCATTAATAGAAGTTCCTGTTATAAAAGCCCCTTCATATTTTTGTAAACTATCCACTTCTATTCCCTGTTCTATAACTTCTATATTATTTTGCCTACATAATTCTATTATCTTAGTTCTTGTGACTCCAAGCAAAACCTTATTAGAAGGAGGAGTAAATAATTTTTCATCCTTTACAAAAAATACATTTGATCTACTTCCTTCAGTGATTTGCCTATTATTATTTACAAGTAAAGCTTCAAATGCTTGTTTTTCCCTAAGCTGTTTGTTTACCCTTTGCCTAAGCTGTTTATTAAAGGTTTTGGCATTGGGTTTTTCTCTTTCACTCTCATAAATTATAGTATGTACACCTTTTTTGTATGTTTCCTTAGAAGGATATGAGCTTTTAATAAAGTATAGACAAATATCTTTAATACCTTTTTCTCCCACAAGGCATAATAATTTTATATTTAAATTATATTCATTATTTATTTCTGAAAGCTTCATTATTTCTTCAATAAGTTCCTTATCTGTTTTATCTATACCTACCCCAAGAAGCTCAGCAGATTTCCTAAGTCTATCAAGATGTTCTTGTAAATATAATGGAACTCCATCAATTATTCTTATAACCTCGTAAATAGAGGCTTTTGAAACTTTACTGGATATCTCTATTTCTTTAGTAGAATAAACTTTACTATTATATATATAATAATTTAAAATAGTTTCTTTTACCATAAATACACCTCCGTCTCTATTATATTCTTTTAATACCTATTCCACAATACATATTTACATAAAATAAAGGTACTGCAATTTAAGCAGAACCCTTTATTTATTAATTTCTTCTTTTAATCAATAATCAAGTAAACCAAGTTCTCCTTCAACATCCTTTAGACCTTTCAAAATTGAAACCATATCATGATAATTCTTATGGGATTCTCCACTTTTTGATATAAAATCACTAGTCAAAACACTCTCCGGATAATTATCCTGTAGATATGTTATACTCTTATTTATCCATCTATTCCCTCTATCATTCAATGCTTTCTTATTATAAGATTTCTCCCCACCAATATATTCTTGTATTTTCTCTCCTTCATTTATGAGTGTATTTAACTTCATTTATCTAAATCTCCTTTTTAATAAGTCTTTTTCATATAATTATTATTAGTAAAAATCTCCAAAGACATACCATATATATTATGCAACTTAGCCAAGTTAGAATTATGCAATTTCCTCATTTTAAAAATAAATTGCCCGCCTATATTTAAGGCGGGCTATTCTTCACCAAAGGGATTTACATGTACCATACAATGTTTTACCCTTTTTATATATTTTTCAATTTTTTCATGAACATCCTCAGCAATATCATGGGCTGTAGATAAAGACAAATCCCTATTTACAGCAATTTCCACATCCACATACAATTTATTTGCATGGATTCTAGTTTTTAATTCATCTATCTGAATAACGCCTTCCGTAGCTAGTATTATTTTCTTAATATCTTCTATCGTATCTTCATCAGCTGCAGAATCAATTAATTCTTTAACAGATTGAAGATAAATATCAACAGCAACCTTTGCCACAAGAACACTGATAACAATTGCAGCTAAAGAGTCTAATATAGGATATCCCAATATTGCTCCAGTAACTCCCAGCAAACTACCTATTGAAGATAGTGCGTCGGTACGATGGTGCCATGCATCAGCCATAAGTGCCGAGCTTTCTATTTTCTTTGCAGCCTTAACAGTATATCTATACATCCATTCCTTTAGAAAAATAGAAAAAGCAGCCGCATATATGGTAATTGTACTCGGTATTTCATAACTTTCTTTAATTATACTCTTTATTCCATTGTACCCCATAAATATAGCTGTTATAAGGAGTATATTTGCCAGGATTTTTCCCATAACAGGCTCAATTCTTTCATGCCCATATGGATGACTTTCGTCTTCTTTCTTATTAGCAAGTCTAATCCCTACCAATGCAATTATTGTACTGAACACATCAGATAATGAATGAATTCCGTCGGCAATAATTGCATTACTCCTTCCTACAAATCCTATAAAAACCTTTGCAATAGATAATATAATATTACCAATTATAGAAACTAAAGATACTCTATTCGCCATTTTTATTATTTCTTTACTATCCACTTTTCCACCCCATACTCCCCTAAATTCATTTATTAGCATATATAATATTTTTTCAATTGATAATAACATCTACAACTTCAAATATTATTATATTGCCATATATTCTGATTGTCAACACATTTTTAAAATCAATACAACTTATCAATTGATAATAATATTTATTAATTTTAACTTAATCTTACTCTTTAAAGTTTACAGATAAACAACTCAATATAATAATTGATTTATTCATCCCCATTTAATATTTCAAAATAAACGCTATCAGTCCAAGTTCCATTAACATTTATATTTTTATGAGCTTTTCCAACAAATTGAAACCCATTTTTAATCAAAACTATTTGAGACCCTATATTTTTAGGTGAAGTAGCAGCCTCTACTCTATGGAGCTTATATTTTTTAAAAGCTTCTTTTAAAATAAGATTTACTGCTTTAGTGGCATATCCTTTTTTATTATACTTAGACCCAATTCTATATCCCAATTCAGCTTTTTGAAAAATTCCCCTGACAACAGAAAACAAGTTTACTCTTCCCACCATACGGCTAGACTGATCTCTGATAATATACATATATCTAATTCCTAATTCCTGCTCCTCAATAATCTCCTTAATAATCTCTTCAAAGTTTTCCTTTATATAATATCCTTCCCATCTTGCAGGTATTATAGATTCAAAAAATTCTCTATTTTCTATTTCAAATTCAAAAATTTCATCACTATCTTCTTCCTTCAATAAACGTATTGAAATACTTGACATTAATATCCCTCCATTTTTCGGCTCACTTAAGTAATATTATATTAATTCAATAATATTACTTCAAGGTCAATTTTTTTACTAAAAATAAATAATATTTAGATGCATTATATAAGACCAATTGGAGAAAATAATACTAATTCTAAAATAATATTTCTTTAAATTATTTTAAAATCAATTGAAGAGGAGATGGTTTTGTGGGCCGCAAAAAAAGCGATAGAAATGCTAGAAAAGCTTTAAATGAATTTAAATATGAAATGTCAGAGGAATTAGCTGCAAATAAATCTTCAAATAACTATAATACTAATACAAACAAAAAAAGAAAATCTAAAAATAAACAAATGGGAAACAGTATGACAGATGATTTTTAATAAAAAGCAAACCTCTAGCAAAATTAATCTTGCTAGAGGTTTCTTATGTCAAATGCTATTTTGAAGCTTTTATTTCCGTCCAAATACGATCATATACCTTTACCATATCTCCCAAATCTCTGTAAACCTCACATTTTTCTAAAATATCATCACTAGGATAAGCTACTGGATCATTTGCAATTTCTGGCTCAAGCATTTTCTTAGCCTCAGTATGAGGTGTTGAATATCCAATATAATTTGTATTCTTTAATGCAATTTCGCTTTCACACATGAAATTAATAAACATCTCAGCTTCCTTTTTATTTTTTGAAGTCTTAGGTATAACCATGCCATCAACAAATACATTACTTCCAGTTTTAGGAATAGCATAAGCTAAATCAGGATTTTGCTCTATCATAGTAACTGCATCTCCAGCCCAAACTACAGCTAAAGCCGCTTCTCCACTTATCATTTTATCCTTTACTTCGTCAACAACATAGGCAAGAACTAAAGGCTTTTGTTTAATAAGCTCTTGCTTTGCCTCTTCTAATTCATCCAAATTTTTTGTATTTAAAGAATATCCCAGTTTTTGCAGGGCAACTCCTATTGTTTCTCTTTGACTATCCTGCATAAGAATTTCCTTCTCATATTTTTCATTCCATAATATCTCCCAACTATCTACGGGTTCATCTACCATGGTTTTATTATATAATATCCCTACTGTTCCCCACATATATGGTACAGAGTATTCATTATTAGGATCATATTCAAGATTTTTGAATTTTTCATCAATATATTTGTAATTTGGTATATTATTAAAGTCAATCTTATAAAGCATATCCTCTTCAATCATCTTACTAATCATATAATCCGATGGGATAGCCACATCATAGCTAACAGCACCAGGCTTTATCTTTTGATACATGCCTTCATTGGTATCAAACATTTCATAATTTACTTTAATGTCATATTTTTCTTCAAATTCCTCAATAACTCCATCTCCAATATAATCTCCCCAATTGTAAACATTAAGGGTTACCTTATCTTCACCGCCACAGGCTGCCAAAGAAATTAGCATAAGTATAACAAAAGAAATCAAAAAGCTTTTTTTCATAGTATTTTTCAATTTACATCTCCCTTTCTCTGTGGTTTTTTATTTGCCCTTACATTTATTACAAAGAGCAATGATAAAACAGCAATAAACATTAAGGTTGAAAGAGCATTGATTTTAGGATTAACACCTCTCCTAGCCATTGAATAAACAGTAATAGATAAATTTGAAACTCCAGAACCCGTTGTGAAAAAGCTTATAACAAAATCATCAATGGAAAGGGTAAAAGCAAGGAGGGCTCCTGTAATTATCCCGGGCATAATCTCAGGTATTATAACCTTCAATAGCGCATACCAGGGAGTAGCCCCAAGGTCTAATGCTGCTTCATACAAATTATTATCCAGCTGCTTTAGCTTTGGAAGCACCGATAAAATTACATAGGGTATATTAAATGTAATATGGGCAATAAGCAGTGTTACAAATCCCAATTGTAATTTTATTAAAATAAATAAAAGCATAAGAGAAATTCCAGTTACAATATCAGCATTTAATACTGGTATATAGGATAAATTCATAACAAGGTTTTTTCCTCTTCTGCCCATTCCATTTATCCCAATAGCTGCTGCAGTGCCTATAATAGTGGCAATCAAAGAAGAAAAGGCTGCAATCAATATGGTATAATAGAGAGCCGACATTATTTGAGAATCCTTGAATAATTCACCATACCACTTTAATGTAAAGCCCCCCCAGCTGCCTCGAGAACGGGAATTATTAAAGGAAAATATAATTAAAATAAGAATAGGAGCATATAAAAACAAATAAATTAAGGAACTATAAAGTCTTTTTAAAATGCGAATTACCATAATCCAACTCCTTCCTTATTTTTATCGTATTTTCCCATAACCATTGAACTAACAAGTATTAGTATAAGCATAAGCATAGATATTGCAGATCCAAAATTCCAATCCCCTGAACTCAAAAACTGTTGCTCAATTAAGTTCCCGATTAAGGTAAACTGACCTCCCCCCAGCAATCTTGAAATTACAAAGGTTGTAATAGCCGGCATAAAAACCATAATAAATCCAGAATATACACCGGGTAAGCTTAAAGGCAATGTGATTTTTAAAAATACTTCTAATTCACTTGCACCTAAATCTTGGGCTGCTTCAACCAAGCTTTTATCTATTTTAATAAGTACTGAATATATTGGAAGAACCATAAAGGGTAAAAAGTTATATACCATTCCCAAAATCACAGCTCCATTATTATATATAAGATTTAAAGTTGGTAAATTGAAAAAGCTCAAAAACTTATTTATTAGTCCACTACGTTCTAAAAGAGCCATCCATGAATATGTCCTGAGTAAAAAGTTCATCCACATAGGAATAACAAAAAACAAAATGAGAATATTCCTATATTTAGCAGAAGCTCTTGATATAATCACAGCCATAGGATAACCTAAAACCAAGCATATGAATGTACTAATAAGGGCTAGGTTTATTGAATGTTTTAATACACCTATATAAAGGGGGTCAAAAAAACGTTTAAAATGTTCTAATGTGAAATTTAATCCTGCTTCATCCTTATAGGTTATACTATAGGATAATATTAATAATATAGGAACTATTATAAATATCAGCATCCATATTATATAGGGATAAGCTATCCACTTATTCTTCATATTTCACTTTCCCCCTTTTTCATTATGTGTATATCATTTGGCTCTATTATAAGTCCAGCCCTTTCTCCCTGAGGCGCCATTTTAGTACTATGTATTTTAAAGGAGTGTTCTCCTGTTTTTATAATCATCTCATAATGAACACCTTTAAATATCACTGATTTTACAACTCCTATTAACATCCCTTCCTCAGGAGATACAACTTTAATATCCTCAGGACGAATAACTACATCTACCTCTTCTTTTTTATCAAAACCTCTATCTACACATTTGAATTTTTTTCCGTCAAATTCAACTAAATAATCTTCATGCATAATTCCATCAATTATTGTACTTTCTCCAATAAAATCAGCCACAAATGCATTTTGAGGTTCATTATAGATATCTTCCGGAGTTCCTATTTGCTGAAGTCTTCCATCCTTCATAACTACAATAGTATCAGACATAGTTAGTGCCTCTTCCTGATCGTGGGTAACAAATATGAAAGTAATACCAAGGCTTTGCTGTATACGCTTAAGCTCCATTTGCATTCCCTTTCGCAGCTTTAAATCTAATGCCCCTAAGGGCTCATCTAATAAAAGCACCTCCGGTTCATTGACTAAAGCTCTAGCAATAGCAATTCTCTGCTGCTGTCCACCACTTAAAGAGTCTATTGAACGACTTTCATATCCCTTTAAATTTACTAGAGATAACATCTCATTAATTTTTTTATCTATAAGCCTTTTATTCATTTTTTTTACTTTTAAACCAAAGGCAATATTATTATAAACATTCATATGAGGAAACAGAGCATATTTTTGAAATACTGTATTTACTTTTCTTTTATATGGAGGAAGATTTTCAATATTCTCCCCTTCAAATAAAATCTCGCCAGAGGTAGGATGATCAAATCCTCCTATAAGTCTAAGTGTTGTAGTTTTCCCACAACCACTAGGCCCTAAGAGAGTCACAAATTCATTTTTACGAACATTAAAATTCATATCAATTAAAGCCTTATGTTCTCCAAAATCTTTACAAACATCTCTAAGTTCAATAATATTTAATGTCATTTATCTACCTCCTACTTATAAATTTTTAATACCTAAATACAAAATACACATTTATACTAAACTTTTTGTTTAGATTAACTAAACATATTCCAGAAGAATTATATATGATTCATATAGGTATTGTCAATATAAAATAGGATTTTATTTATAAGTTTTTAAATACATATAAATTTAGCTTTTTTATACAAACTCTATATAAAACTATATTCCATTTAACTTTTATTGGCGTATATCTATATAATTGCTTTTAGAAATATGTTAATCACAAATTTTAATTCTGGGAATAAAATATATTATGAATTTTTTTTGATGGGAGGATATAGAATTGGCTTATAAAGTAGTGGACATACAAAATGTATCCAAGATTTATCACACATTAGATGGAGAAACCCTGGCTATGCATGACCTTTCTCTATCTGTATTTAAAGGTGAAATAGTTTCTATAGTTGGTCCTAGCGGTTGTGGTAAAACAACACTTTTATCTTTGATTGCAAGTCTTATAAAACCATCCTCTGGAAAAATTTTAATCGATGGTATAGAAATAAAGAAATACGATAAAAAAATTGGTTATATGTTTCAAAATGATAACCTTTTTGAATGGAGAACCATTCTAAAAAATGTTCTTATAGGTCTAGAAGTACAAAATAATCTTACACCAGAAAATATTTCTAAGACTGAAAATCTACTAGATATCTATGGGCTAAAGGATTTTAAGAATCACTATCCAAGCCAGCTTTCAGGAGGTATGCGCCAAAGAGTTGCTCTTATAAGAACTCTTTCAACTGAGCCGGAAATATTACTCCTTGATGAGCCTTTTTCCGCACTGGATTATCAAACACGACTTAAAGTGGCAGATGAAGTCGGAACAATACTAAAAAAAGAAAAGAAAACAGCTATTATGGTGACACATGATATAGCAGAAGCTATATCTATGAAAAGGCAGAAAAAGTGAACTTTGCATTCTATGACACATTTGTCTTTAAATACACATTCAATAAAGAAAAAAATATACCTTCAAAAACTATAAATATTAAAAATTAATTAAGTGAGAAACTTGCATAATTAACACTATTAATTTTTAAATACAATATATAGATAACTTGCTTGACACTCTCTACTATATTTTGTATTTTGAAATTTTTTACATGTATTATGCAATTTCCTCAAGTATTTATTCTACTTTTTCTCTAAACCTTTTAAAACTTCCTGAATCACATATTGTCTCTCTCTTTTTGGAAGTTTATTTATTCTCCCTATGATTATTTCACTTAAAGCCTCTTCTAACACTTCTTGGGTTTTCCTTCTATCTAAAATATTTACCTTAATATCTATTTTCTTTGCCACCATTCCTTCCCCCTTTGCTAAATAATATTCTAAAATAAGGCCGTCCAATTCATTTTCAAGTAATATTATCACATTTAAATTTGTATCCTTTAATATAGATAATATATAAATTTAAAATGCAAAGAGGTGATGGCTATTTCTATAATAGCTATATATTCTCGTAAGTCAAAACTAACTGATAAAGGTAACTCTATTCAAAATCAAATTAAACTGTGTAAAGAATATGCGCAAAAGCATTTCACCGTAGAAAAATTTCTTATCTTTGAAGATGAAGGCTATTCTGGTGGTAATACTAATCGCCCTATGTATAACAAAATGCTTGAAGATGCTAAAAACCGGAAATTTGACATACTAATATGCTATCGTCTAGACCGTATAAGTAGGAATATTTCAGATTTCTCATACATTGTAGAATTACTAATGAACAATGATATAGATTTTATTTCTATTAGTGAAAATTTTGATACTTCAATTCCTATGGGACGGGCTATGATGTTTATAGCTTCGGTTTTTGCCCAACTAGAAAGAGAAACAATATCAGAAAGAATAAAGGACAATATGTATCAGCTAGCTAAAACTGGAAGATGGCTCGGAGGTAAAACTCCTACTGGCTTTGAAAGTAAAATGGTTAAATATTACGATGAGGCTAATAACACAAGAAAAATATACAAACTTTCACCGGTACCAGATGATTTAGAATTGGTAAAATCTCTATATACAAAATATCTTGAATTGGGCTCATTAACCAAACTAGAAAATTGGACCTTAAAAAATAATATAGAAACAAGAAATAATAAACCCTTTGATAAAAGTATATTAAAATTCATTTTGTCAAATCCCGTATATGTCACTGCTGATATGAAAATATACGATTATTTTTCTTCTCTTAATGCTCAGATATCTAATAAAAAGGAAGATTTTGATGGTTTGCATGGATTAATGGTCTACAATAAACACGATGAAAGAAAAACTAGAATTATAAAAAAGGATACATCCCATTGGATAGTTGCTGTTGCTTCACATGAAGGTGTGATATCCTCTAGCCATTGGATAAGGGTACAAGAACTATTAAAAAACAATAAAATAAAATCACCTCGAGCCGGCACAGGAAAAATCGGTCTAATAACTCACCTTCTCAGGTGTAAGAATTGTGGCTCAAAAATGAGGATATCCGTATCTCGCAGAAAAAGTGGAGTTTATTACTACTACAAATGTTTAAAAAAAGAAAAGTCAAAGGGGATAAAATGTAGTATAGATAATTTAAACGGTAAAGCAGCCGATAAACTAGTTATAAATGAAATAAAGAAATTAAAATTTAGTATAAAAAAAATATATAAACAACTAAGCGAAATCAATAAAAATTCTCTTCCAATAACTGAAAGAGATATAAATAATATATCTAAAATAGAAAAAAATATAGAAAACCATAAAAATTCCATAAAAAATTTAACCATACAGCTTAGCAAAATAGAAAATTCTACTGTCTCTAAGTATATAATAAATCAAATAGAAGAGCTCGATAATAAAATTCTAAATCTAAAATTGGAAAAAGAAAATTTCAATAGAAGCATTGGATCCTCAAAATCTTTAAATCTAACTATAGAGAATACCTTGAATCTTTTATTAGATTTTAAAAATAATATCGAAGAACTTAATTTTGAAGAAAGAAAAGAGCTTGTCAACGCCATTATAAGTAAGTTAGAATGGGATGGAACTACTCTATTAGTAACTATAGATTAAGGATTAGAAATTTAAATTTGTAATTTGGTATCCCCGTAAAATCCTATAACTTATACTTTATAAATAACAAATAGTTTATTAAAATACATGCTTCACTATCTGCCATAATATGATATAATCAATCTTATACTTATGACAGGAGGAATACAAATGTTTAATGGTTTAAACAGCGTACTAACTATTTTTATAATGATAGGAACAGGATTTATTCTTACAAAAAAGGGTGTGTTTAATACAGATACCAGTAAACTTTTCTCTAAAATTGTAGTAAACATTTCCCTTCCCCTAATGATGATTATAAATATTCCTATGAGGTTTAGTAAGGAAAAGCTGTTTGAATCCCTAAATGGAATAATTGTGGCATTTCTATCTATTTTAATTGCTTATATTATTGCTGTGATTACAGCCAATATTTTTAGGATAGATAATAATAAAAAAGGCATTTTCTATGTGATGTTTGCTTTTTCAAACTCAATATTTATAGGTCTTCCTGTAAATATTTCACTATTTGGAGAAGATAGCGCAATATATGTTTTTTTATTTTATCTTGCCAATACATGTTTATTTTGGACATTGGGAATATATTACATAAAGAAAAGCGGTTCAAATGCTAAAAAATCATTCTCTAAACTAGATTCTCTTAGAAAAATATTCTCTCCACCATTTCTAGGTTTCCTAATTGGAATCATTCTAGTACTATTAGAAATAGAATTGCCTGGATTTATGGTGAATTCCTTTAGATATATTGGAAACCTAACTACTCCACTATCAATGTTTTTTATTGGTATTGTAATTTCTTCAATTAATATTAAAGAGATGAAACTGGATCTTACCAGTTCCTTGATATTAATTGGTAAGCTTTTAATAACGCCATTTGTAATGTTTTTATGCCTTAAACTTTTTGAATTACCTATTTTATTAGGAAAAGTTTTTATTATAGAAGCTGCCATGCCAATAATAACCCAGGCTGCTTTAGTATCAGAGTTTTATGGAGCCGATTCAAAATATGTTTCATATATGGTTGGACTGTCTACTGTTTTAATGATTTTGATAATTCCTGTTTATTCTCTTATTTTAGTTAGATAATTTATATGAACCTTATATAGGTGAGGAAATTACATAATTCTAATTTGACAAAACATATGATATAAAGGATAATAAAACTAATCATAATAAAATACAGTATAAAAATTAATATATTTTATACTGTATTTCTTTTTTATTAATGAGAGAGATTTCTTATTTTATTTTTTTATTTGTTTTTTTGCCCTTACACTATAGGGCTACTTTTCTTTCTTCTAATTTCTTAAAATTATAAATATCAGGATCTCTTACATATAACTTGATTTCTTTACTACTCATTCCTGATATACCCATTCTTTCCATCGTTCTTCCAGTGCTTCTGTAGTCCACATTATGAATAATTGATGCTGCCCTAATTATCATGTCTATTACAGGGGTTTTTACTTTAACTAATTTTCCTAGTTCTGAAATGGGAGTCAAGCTCATTGGAACATCTTCAGTTATATATCTTGTAGATGAATTTTTAGGAGCAGCAATACCTGAATATGCTTTATTTAATTTTACTGAATCATATATTGTATTACCTTCTACACCATATACTTGTTTTAGCCACTCTATGGTAGATATTGTGTTTACTTTAAAAGCATTAGCTACTTTCATTCTTTCCTCATCAATTTTTTGTAAAATTTCTCCAACTGAAGGTGTAATTCCTTGATGGTAATATTCAAAATCCTCTTTACATTCCATTCTAGCAACATTTAATATACTTGGAGTTGGATGAAAAATTGCTCCAATATTCAATAAGCTTGTTTCTAAAACATCCTCTGCTGATACAAACTGTTCATAATACTCATTTAATTTATGGACAACTTTTTTAGTATCCTTACTAGGTATAGCAGCAACTGAAACTTTTTCTTTAACTCCAAATATACTGGCCTGATCTGGCTTCGTTCTTCTACATGCATATACCAATGTTTGAGCTTCAGCTATATTTACATTAACAGTTGGATTTATATCTTTAACTGTTTTATAAAATTCCAATGCACCACCTGTTCTACCTGGATGTAATACTATAGTCTGTCCATCCACTAAAAATTCAGCACAAGACTTAGCAATATCCCTATGGGCAAAGGCTGGCGTAACTACCATTATAAGCTGGCAATCTCTTATAACATCTTCAATATTTTCAGATATTATATCAAATTCTGCAAAGCCATTTAAAGATACACCCCTCAATTCAATTCCTTTATTTTCTTTCAAACTTTCTAAGGCCTGGGGAAATTTGTCATAAATATTAACCTTACCTCCTCTTAGAGATATATAGGCTCCCATGCAAACTCCACCATTACCTGCACCTATAATTGCCACTTTCTTCATCTTTTAATCACCTCTTCAATCAAAATTTTAACTTAAAACTGTTTATCTCTAATATCCACTCAATAGATCAAATCTCATTGGCTTCTAACATGGAATTTTCTTTTATACTTTTTCTTTGATAATATTTCTTTAAACCAATTACAGCAACTAAAGCAAGTCCAATTATATCTGTCATAATACCAGGTATAATTAACATAAGAGCAGCAGCAAACAAAAGTATACTCTCGTATTTATTTGTTTTGGTAAATAAATGCTTCTCAAGTGAACTTGCTAAAGCGAAAATACCTATTAAAGCCGAAATAACTACCTTTACTGTTTTACCTGGAGTAGTATTTATCAATATTAATTCAGGTGACAGTGCAAAAACAAAGGGTAAGATAAAAGCTGATGAAGCTAATTTTAGTCCAGATAATGCAGTCTTAACAGAATCAGCCTTGGCAATTGCCGCTGCAAGATATGAACTAAGTGCCACTGGAGGAGTAACAGCAGCCATGCATCCAAAATAGAAAATAAATAAATGGGCTGCAATTATTGGCACATCTAATTGTACTAATGCTGGAGCTACCATTGATCCTAATATAATATATAAAGCTGTAGTAGGCATACCCATTCCCATAATAATGGAAGCAACCATTGTAAGTACAAGGGCCATATATAAATTGCCATTTGCTAACATAACTATTAAATCTGCAAATTTTAATCCTAAACCAGTTAAAGTTACGGTTCCTACAATCAAACCTGCAACAGCACACGCTGCTATTACACTAAGAGCTCCCCTTGCTCCTTTCTCTAAAGCAATAGCCAACTGCTTAGGGTTCAATCTTGTTTCTTTTCTTAGGGTACTAACTACAAGAACAATAATAACAGCAGTAAATGAAGCTTTTATAGGTGAATATCCAACTAATAACATATAAAATATACTAAGTGGAGCCAATAATAAAAGTCCGCCTCTTTTAAAAACCTCAGAAATTTTAGGAAGCTCTTCCTTTGATAATCCCGAAAGACCTAATTTAGCTGCTTCTATATCTACCATTAAAAAAACAGATATATAATATAGAACTGCTGGAATAATTGCATAAATAATAAGCTTATTATATGCAACTCCTGTCATTTCAGCCATTATAAAGGCTGCTGCTCCCATTATTGGAGGCATTATCTGTCCTCCTGAAGAAGCTGCTGCTTCTACACCTCCAGCAAAACTTGGTTTATATCCAACGCTTTTCATAAGGGGGATAGTAAATGTACCAGTCCCAGCAACATTTGCAAAGGAGCTCCCTGAAATGGTTCCCATAAATCCACTACCAATTATTGCTGCTTTTGCTGGTCCACCCCTAAAACGACCGGTTAAAGAAAAAGCAAGATCGATAAAGGCTTGAGCACCTCCTGTTTCTCCTAACAAGGCCCCCATGAGAATAAATATAAAAACAAAGGTCGATGTAACATATATAGCAACACCATAGATTCCTTCAGAAGTCATAAACATATGTTCAATTATTCTTGAAATAGAATATGCTTTATGACCTAATTGTCCTGGAATTAAATGACCAAAAGCAGCATAGCCTAGAGCAACTAATGCCACACTAACCAAAGGCCATCCCATTGTTCTTCTAGTAGCTTCCAGTACAAGTATTATTGCTGCTGCCCCTAAAAATAGATCCATAGTATTGGGCTCACCAATTCGGTAAATCAGATTTTGATAATCAAGGGTTATATATAGACCAATAGCAATGCTTAAAACAATACATAAAATATCATACCAAGGTAATCTTTTCTTTTGCTTAGCACTTCCAGGAAATATAAAGTATGTCAATGCTAAAGCCAATGATAAATGAATGGCTTTATGCTGTATTTGAGGCAGCATCTTAATTCCTGAAGAATATAGATGATATAATGACATAAATATAGCCATTGCTGTGAATATTTTTAAAGCTATTCCCTTAAGCTCCCTTGTCCGTTCAAACTTACTATTCATTTTTTCTAGTTTTTCTTCTGAGCTTAAGTTTTCTTCTTTATTCTTTTTTTTAAAAAACATTAACTTCACCCCTTATCAAATATGTTATATAAGGCATTTTTTGAACAGAAACATCAATTCTTTCATAATTATCCACATACTTAGTCAAATCAATCTTTAATTTATTATTTAGAATTAGACGGGGCTTAGCTATATAACTAATCCTAAAGGGAAGGAATTCAATTATCTTATTTATATTTTCTATAACTATCATATTGTTTTCAAATTTAAAATCATAATCAAATGTTGATGGAACGCCCCATCCTAAATCCATTAAAGCAGTACCTGTAATAAGCATTTTTCCGTTTTTATCTATTTTGTAATATTCATATACCGGGGTTTTGTGAACTGAATGCTTAATTAATGTGGCAAATTCATACCCGGCATGAATCTTTTTTCTTAAAAGAACTTCATCATCATGATAGTTTTTAATAGTAAAAACATTAACTGGTCTAATTAGTATAATTACTACAAATATTATCAATATTAATGCTGTTAGTATTTTTGTTTTCTTCAAATAAACCATCTCCTGATAATGTTAGGAGGCACCTCATAATTAGAGGTGCACTATTAAATTATTTTAAAATACCCTTTTCCTTATAATATTTCTCAGCACCAGGATGCAAAGGAACTGACATTGCTTCTACAGCAGTTTCTAATTTTATATTTTTACCTTGAGCATGTACTCTTTCTAGTTCTTCAATGTTTTCAAACAATTCCTTTGTAATTTTGTAAACAATTTCTTCATCCATATCTTCACTAGTTATAAATAAGGCAGGAGTGGCCACAGTCAATACATCTTTATTAACTCCATTATAAGTGCCTTCAGAAATGGTTTCTAATTTAAGAAATTTATATTCTTCAGTCGCTTTTTCCATAGATTGCTTGTCAACTTCTAATAAATTAATATCCAAGCTTGCTGAGGCATCTACAACAGCAGATGTAGGAAGTCCTGAACCAACAATTGCACAATCTATCAATCTATCCTTTAAAGCTGTAACGGCTTCACCAAATCCTAAAAACTGTGGCTCAATATCATCATAGGTTATACCATGGGCTTCTAATAATAATTTTGATATTCTTTCAGTTCCACTACCAGCTGCCCCGACAGCAACCTTTTTACCTTTTAAATCAGTAACTTTTTCTAATCCTGAAGACTCCAATACCACAAATTGAAATACTTCCGGATATAAAGATGCAATACCTCTCATATTATCTACTGGTTTTCCTTCAAAGGTTTCTTTCCCGTTGTAAGCAGATGAAGCTGTACTTGCAGAACAAAGTATGAATTCAATTTCCCCGTTTCTTAACATTTTACTGTTTGCCACTGAAGCACCTGTTGATTCCGCAGTAGCTTCTACGCCCTCTACATATTTAGTAACAATTGCAGTAATACCAGAACCAATAGGATAATATGTTCCTGCTGTTCCCCCAGTGGCTAAAGAAACCCTAACGATCTCCTCTTTAGCTTCTTCTTTTCCTTCATCAGCAGGAGAACCCTGACCACATCCAGCTAATAAGCCAATAACTAATAAAATTACTATAGCAAATGAAAACATCTTACTAAATTTTTTCAAAGTTAAACCCTCCTCTATTTTTTAAATTTTCTTATAAAGATAAACAACTTTAAAGTTTAATAAATTAACTATTTTACTGGAATATCTATATAGATTTCCCATAGTAAAACTTAATTTATACGTATCAAAATATCCAGTGTTTCTAAGGATTTTTGAGATGTATAAATTAACTATTTTACTGGAACATCTATAGTGAAACAATCTCAAAATTTAATTTATATATCTTTCAATTTGTTTCACTACATAATATAGCTACTATTTTATCCATTAATCACCTCCACTAATTACAACTCTAGATAAAAAAAACTTTACTACTTTTCAACTTTTAAAAAACTATATTTCTTTATCTTTTATTAAAGCAACATATATGCCAATTATTAAATTTTATTAACTAATACTCTTGTTAATTTCTTGGAATCTTTTAAAGAGGTTGAAAATACTGAATTTTCTTTTGAAAAAGGAAAAGGATTTCTGCGATCACAAAAATCCTTTTATTACTTTATTTTCCTTCGATTTTAAAGAATTAGGAAGAAATTTTTTCCCAATACATAAAATTATGAAATTTTTTCCCCTATACTCGGAAATTTTTTCTTTATTTCTGTAATATATAAATCTACCTTTCACTTTGCTTCATTATATTCTTTCAGTTTATTTCTTAAAGTTCTTTGTGTAATTCCTAAAATACTAGATGTTATATGCTTATTTCCCTTGTTTTTTTCCAAAGTTTTCAAAATAACTCTTTTTTCAATTGTCTTTAAATTTTCTCCAATAGGAATATGAAGCATATCATCATTATTATATTTATTTGTATTAGATAACACATTTTGCGGTAAATCATCACAAATAATTTTATTTGAATTTGTAAGTGCTATTGCTCTTTCAATTATATTTTCAAGTTCTCGTACATTTCCTTTATAATTATAGTTTTCAAGAAAACTTAATGCTTTAGCTTCAATTCCCATTACATTTTTATTTAAAATATTGTTATATTTTCTTATAAAATGCTCAACCAAAAGAGGAATATCCTCTTTTCTTTCCCTTAAAGAAGGTAACTTTATCGTTATTACATTTAGCCTATAATACAAATCCTCTCTAAATCTTCCTTCCTCAATAGCTTTTTCCATGTCTATATTAGTTGCAGCAATAACTCTAATATCAATTTTTTGTTTTTCATTTGAGCCTAATGAAGTAATTTCTTTTTCTTGAAGTACTCTTAATAATTTTGACTGCATCATAACATCCATTTCACCAATTTCATCAAGAAAAATTGTTCCATTATTAGCTATAGAAAATTTTCCTTTTTTACTTTTAACAGCTCCAGAAAATGCACCTTTTTCATATCCAAAAAGTTCACTTTCTAATAATTGTGAAGGAATAGCAGCACAATTTATTGCCTCAAAATGATTCTCCCTTCTTTTCCCTTGATAGTGAATTGCCTTTGCCACAAGGTCCTTTCCTGTTCCGCTTTCTCCAGTTATCAAAATATTGGTATCTATATCCTTCACTTTATCAATAAATTCAAAAACTTCCCTCATTTTTTTAGATCTACCTATAATACCCTTTATTCCAAATTTATCATTCAATTTCTCATTTAATCTTTTAACCTCATTATTTAAGTTTTTATAGTCTATAGCATTTGAAATCAAAAGCTTCAATTCCTCAATATCAATTGGCTTTGTGACATAATAATAAGCTCCGGCTTTCATTGCATCTACGGAAGACTTGATGCTTCCATAAGCTGTCATAATAATAACAGCTATATTTTTATTCTTTCTTTTTATTTTCTTAAGGGTTGAAATCCCATCATATTCTCCTATTTTTAAATCTAACAAAATCAAATCTATTTCTTCATTTTCAATTATTTCAAAGCCTTTAAATGGATCTTGGCAACTAAAAACCTCATAATTATCCTCTAATGCAAATTCTAAGGAAGTGGCAATATTTTTTTCATCATCAATAATTAATATTTTTTTCATTATTAAGCACCTCAAATCCTTCTATTTGGCAATATTATCCTAACTTTTGTTCCTTGATCTATCTTACTTTCTATGTTAATATCACCATTATTTTCTTGAACAATTTGATAGCATATAAATAGTCCTAATCCTGTACCACTATTTTTAGTAGTGAAAAATGGATCCATTATTTTATCTAAATCCTTTTTTGCTATCCCCTTCCCATTATCCTCAATTATTATATGGGTATTATCATTAATTTTCTTTGAATAGATTTTTATAATTCCACCATTTGAAATAGAATCAATACTATTTAATATTAAATTAATAAAAACCTGTTTTATTTGAGGCTTATCAGCAAAGACTTTATGATCATCATCTATTTTTATAGTAGTACTTACACATTTATCTTTAAAGTTTTTAGAAAATAATATTAATATACTGTTAAACATTTCCTTTATATATATTTCCTCTGGATTATATCCCCTTGGTTTTGAATATTCCAATAAGTCTGTTATTAAATTATTTAATCTATTTATTTCATTAGGCACAATTTCCATGAACTTATTTTTAAATGTAGGATTGTCAATTTTTTGGGGAATTAAATCTACAAAGGTCTTAATAGACGTCAATGGATTCCTTATTTCATGGGCAAGTCCAGCTACCATTAAACCTAATGCCCTCATTTTATCTTTTCTAGACAATTCTGCTTTTATTTTCTTTTCTTGACTTATATCTCTAAAATTTAATATTGCACCATTTATATTTTCATTTTTATCCTTAAGAGGATAAAGATTGCAGTTGAAGGTTTTAATACCTTTATTCTGCTTTATCTCTATTTCTTGGCCCCTATAAAATTTCCCTTCATTTAAAACCTTTGTAAGCTTTAAAGCTTTAAAAAATTCTATAAAAATTGTTTCATCAAAGGATTTACCTATTATGTCCTTTCCTAATAATTTTAGTATATCAATTCCTTTCAAATTAATAAAAGTAATTATTTTATTTCTATTTAAAGTAACTATACCAGATAATAAACTATTCAATATTTCTTCCTTAAATCTATCATTACTCTCCAATTGTTCTTTTTGATATAAGAGTTGTTTATTTGCTATACTTAGCTGCTTAGTTCTTTTTTGAACTTCTTTTTTTAGTGATGTATTCCATCTAAGGACAAATAGAATAATTATAACAACTAAAATTAATAAAATACCTAAAACATATAATATTCTTTTTATTATAATTACATAGGAATTATTAAAGGTTTCACCAAACCATTTTTTGTATATCTTATCATATGTTCCGTTATCTTTAACAATTCGATACCCTATATTAAATAAATCTCTTAATTCTTCATCCTCTTTTAATAATGCAATTCCATAGCTTTCTTCATTTATTGGGTCACCAACTACTTTAATAAAATTCTCCTGCTTCCACTTTTGTATAGTATAAAACCCCGAAAGCTTATCTCCTATAAAGGCATCGACTTTTCCATTCATTAGCATCTGAATTCCCTGCTGCTGATTTTCAATAAAAGTTATATTATCTGCATCTAGATATTCCGACAAATAGGGAGAAATATTACCTTTATGAACAGCAATTTTTACATTTCTTAAATCCTCAAGATTAACTATATATCTATTGTTTTTTCGAACAAAAATGGCTTTGGAACTTTTTAATAAATAATCCGATAAGATAATTGAAGTGTTTTCATTCTCAATACTCATTGCAAGTGCACCATCAATTTTGCCATTTTCTAGATATTCTTCAACCTCATACCATGGCATAGGATAAACTTCAACATCTACTCCTATTTCTATGGAAATAGCTCTCATTATATCTATATAAAAGCCCTTTACAATCCCATTGTCATTAACATAAGAATAGGGTGGCAAATGATTATCAACTCCAATTTTAATAGTTTTTTCAACCTTTTTTTCTGATATAAAATCAGGATATACATTTGGAGACCTATATTCTTCTACATATTTTATACTATTTTCTCTTCCAGGGTCGTTGATATAATTATCTATATTTAATAATAGTCCAGCAAATAAAATTATTACTACCAGAATTGTTTTTTTCATAAATACTCCTTCTCTAATATTTATTAAAGTCCAATTGTACATATAAATTCTATCATAATATTTCAAATTTGTTTAATTGTGTTTATTTTTCGTCAAAGTTCTATTTATATATGCAAATAAGGGAACATCCATAAGACATTCCCTTACTACTTAAAAAAATATTTAATTATTCGAGAAACTTGCATAACTCACCTGACTCTCTCTGCTACATTTTGTATTTTAAAATTCTTTACATGTATTATTGAATTTCCTTAGTCTTCTTTAAGTCTATATTTATTTTTAGGTCTGCCAACTTTTCCGTATTCCAATTCAATAACAAGCTTCTCTTCTTTTTCCAAGAGATCCAAATATCTTCTTGCAGTAATTCTAGATACACCTACCTGTTTTGCAATCTGCTGAGCAGTAAAGGTCTGCCCTTTCATATCTTTTATACCCTGTAAAATTTTCTCATAGGTATGTTGACTAAAGCCCTTTGTATCACTTATATCGTCTTTGTCCTTATTGTTATCATTTCTTTCACTTAATGTATATTTATCTATAATTTCTTGATTTACACTCTCAACATTTTCAAATCTATTCTTTCTATCTTTATATTGAAGCATGGCTTCTCTAAACCTATTGAATTTAAAAGGTTTAACCAGGTAATCTACTGCCCCATATCGAAATGCTTCTTCAACAGTGTCCATGCTTTTATCGGCAGTAATTAATATAATATCACACTTAACATTTTCACTGCGTATCCATTTTAAAAGCTCTAATCCTTTCCCCTGTGGGAAAAAGATATCTAATAATATCAAATCCGGTTTTTCTTTTAAAATAGATTTTTTTGCCTTTTCTATGGAACTAACACTATCATATAATTTATAGCCATCTATTTTATTTAAAAATCTTTCATTTATTTCTCTAACCATTGGATCATCTTCTACTATAAGTACTTTAATCATATGATTTTTCCCCCTCCTTTGGTATAAATATATCCCAAATAGTTCCATTATCCTGTATAAGCTTAATTCTTCCTCCAGCACAATCAACAATTTCCTTTACTATACTAAGTCCAAGACCTCTATTCCCCGGCTTTGTTGTTGTGCCTCTATCAAAAATCCTCTCTCTTATTTCTCTACTTATTCCAGGTCCATTGTCTTTAACCCATATATTTAAACCCTCATTATCAGAATTTAATCTTACTACTATTTTTCCATCTTCGTTCTTTATCAATTCATCTATGGCATTTTCTATTAAATTACCAATGATTGAACAAATTTCATCTTCGGTTATGCTCTTAGGAATTTCTTCTAAACTTGAACTAGGATCAATTTCAAGATCTATTCTAGATTCCATGGCTTTATTATATTTGGCTAAAAGCAAACCCGATATATGATCACTTTTTATTTTTTTACTTAATACTCCCAAAATTTCATTTCTTTGCTGAGATATATAGGAAATATAATCTACAGCCTTATCATATTCTCCCAATTGCATTAAACCTGAAATTGTATGTAACTTATTCATAAACTCATGATTTTGGGCCCTTAGAGCATTGGTCATTTTTTTTATTCCCGTTAATTCCTCTGCCATTTGTTTAACTTCAGTTAAATCCTGAAAACTTGATACTACTCCAATAACCTCAGCCTTATGATTTTTAAGCAATTTATGGCTACATAATAAAGTCTTGTCAGGACATATCTTCATCTCTTGATTATATATAGCTTTACCTGTTTTTAAAACATTCATAATTTGATTTGTATAAGTAAAATTAAACTCCGATATATTTCTACCTTTATCTTTATCCTCAAAACCAAATACCTCTCGTGCCGCCTTGTTAAAAAAAGTTATTTTCCCTTCCTGGTTTATAGATAAAATTCCATTTCTTAAACTATGTAATACCAGATCACGCTCACCTAAAAGTAAAGCTATTTCCCTAGGTTCTAATCCAAAAATGGTTTTTTTAATGGTATGTGATAAGGCCCAGGCTCCTATTATTCCAATAATTAGTCCTGAGATCACAGTTACCCTAAAATTAAAAAGATAAGCACTAATTTCTTTATATACTGTATCGGTTAAAAGTCCAACCAAAACAGCCCCTACCTGCCGGTCATTATAGTAAATAGGAACAAAGGCTCTAATAGCAGAAATTAAAACATTTCTATCTGCCGATACATATGACTGCCCCTTCTCTAATACCCTTTTTTCACCACCACTTCTATATTTTTTCCCTAAACCGTTTTCATAGGGATAAGAATACTTTATTCCTTCCATATCCATAACTATTATATACTGAAATCTAGTCTTCTCTCTAAGGTCTTCAACAGTATCCTGAATTACCCTATAATCCTTTGTAGTTCCTAAGGTTTCCTGAATTATGTCAATAGACGCCACTGTAACTGCTAAATCCATGGCATTATTGCCCATTTGAGTTTCAACAGTATCCTGAACCTGTTGATAAGTTAAAAATCCAATACCACCAATTAAAACAATTAATATAATAGTCATAAAAAGAGTAATTTTATATTGTAGCTTCAAAAGCAAATCACCTCTTAATCATTCTTCACCTTAGCTTTATTCAGTGCATCTTCAATGGCTTCCAGCAGGCCGTCGCTTGTAAGAGTTGCTCCAGCTACTACATCCACATCTGTACTGTTCTTTTTTATAACCTTAGGTGGAATTTTTTCATATACTATATCACTAAGAACAGGTACTTCCTGCTGTTCTATTATGTCTATTTCTTTTATTCTATATTGGCTTGTTGTTATTTCTACTACAATCTCTCCGTGATGACCCTGTCCGGTTCCTCTAAAGACCCCTTCTGTATATATTACCCTTCTATTTGAACATGCAATCAGGATTATTGTTATTAAAATAACTAAAACTAAAATATTAGCTCTTTTCAATCGAATCATCCCCCAGAATATTTAAATAAATTTTGAAATAAACAACTTAACATCTAGCCCCTCCAAGGACATAAAATAGTTTCTAAAATATCAATAGTTATAAAAAATATAAGTCCAATAATACTTAAAATTAAAATTCCTGAATACATTTGGATATAATTTATACGCATCCATGAATCCATTATAAAATATCCCATACCATACTGGGTTCCAAAGTTTTCTGTAAAAAACAAAACAGATATAGCAGTCCCTATTCCTATTCTCAAGGATGTAAGCAGGGCAGGTATGATTCCCGGTAAAATAATTTCCTTAATAATTTCAAGCTTATTTGCCCCTAAAGAATACATTGGATAAAAAACTTCCCTAGGTATATTTTTAACCTCATCCCTTATATTAACCACTATTGGAAAAAAAGTAATAAGGAATATCATAATCATCTTGGTTATATCTCCCAATCCAAATAGAAGCATTACTATAGGCAGCAAAGCAATCTTCGGTACCGGATAATTAAAATACAAAATCGGCGAAAGCAGCATATCAATTTTTTCAAAATATCCCATTAAAATTCCAAGGGGAACACCAATAAGCAAAGTAAAGAAAATTCCTATTACAATCCTCTTTAAACTATATAAAACATGAATACTAATTTCACTCTCAATACTTCCCACTATATTTATTAAAATATCCAAAGGCGATGGAAGTATTGGAAGCCGAAAAATCTCACTAATAATTTGCCATAATATAAATATCAATATAAAAGTAAAAATTAATTGTAAACTGTTATATTCCTTTAATCTCATTTGTATTTACCTCTTTTAAAATTCTAATAAGTTCATTACTAAGTTTCCTAAAGTCTTCACTTGATTCTGAGTCAGATTCACCAAATAAAGGATTTCTAATTATTTTTATTATTCTACCGGGAGACGATGAGAAAACAACTAGTTTTTCACCTAAATAAATGGCTTCCTTAATATCATGGGTAATTAAAACCGTAGTAACCTTATGCTCCCTCCAAACTTCCAAAAATAATTCTTGAACTTTCTCTCTAGTCATAGCATCCAAAGCAGAAAAGGATTCATCCATTAAAAGTAAATTAGGTTTTAATAGAAAGGCTCTTGCTATAGAAACTCTTTGTTTTTGACCACCACTTAATTCCTTTGGATATCTATTCTTCAGATTATCTATTTTTAATTTATTTAAAATTTCTTCATAATATTCCTTATCTATATTTCTCTTACCATATTTAATCTTTGCAGATAATAATATATTTTCTTCTACTGTTTTCCATTCAACTAGGCCATAATTTTGAGGTATGAATCCGATTCTATGTATCTTTGGATTAATATTCTCTCCCTCAATTAAAATCTGCCCTTTATAATCCTTTATTATTCCAGCCAACACCTTTAAAAGAGTTGATTTTCCCCCTCCTGAAGGACCAATGATGGAACAAATCTCTCCTTTTGCTATATCTAAGTTAATATCATCAATGGCAGTAAATTTTTTATCCTTTCCACCATATTGAACATTTAAATGTTCTATTTTGATCATTGCAATTCCCCTTATTTCCTATTTATCACCATTCCACTGACAGTATAAATCATTTTCTATATTTAAACTACAAAGAATTCTTCCTACCATATTATCTATTATATCACTTAAAGTTTTAGGTTTATTATAAAAACCAGGAATAGGTGGCAGAATAGTCACGTTCAATTTGCTTAAAAATAACATATTTTTAAGATGTATAGAATTAAATGGAGTTTCTCTAGGAACCAAAATTAATTTACGCTTTTCTTTAATCATTACATCAGCAGCCCTTATAAGTAAACTATCTGTAATTCCATTACTTATCTTAGATAAGCTTCCCATTGAACAGGGAGCTATGACCATTCCATCTGTTCTAAAAGAGCCGCTGGCTATTTTAGAAAACATATCATCTATATTGCATATATTAATCCTTCCATAATCTTTAGCCAACTTTTCTGTCCACTTTATAAAATCAATATCCAGTTCATATTCCAAAACTTTTTCCCCATTAGCAGTTACAACTAAAAAAACTTCATTATCTTTTTTCAATAATTCCTCTACAAGTCTTACTCCATAGACACTTCCACTGGCTCCTGTAATTCCAACTATATATTTTCCCAAAACCTTAACCTCCCATTTATAGATACATATCAAAAATTGTAAAAAATAATATTAATGGACTTATTATTTGATTAATATTATATGAAGCTATCTTCATTTTCTTTTCATTTGAGGGTGATATAATATAATGCTCTAAGGTCAATAAGACAGCACTTATAAAAATGCCAGTCAAATAAAAAAAGCCCATATTCATAACAAAATATAAAACAATTAATAGTAAAATCATAAAAAAATGAAAAACTCTAGCTATAAAAAGTCCTCCATCTAAGCCAAATTTTGCAGGTATAGAATGTAATCCATTTTGTCTATCAAAGTTAATATCCTGAGTCCCATATATTATATCAAAACCAGCCACCCATAAAGCTACTACTGAGCCCAAAATAAAAGGAGGCAAAGCAAATTCTCCTGTTACCGCAAGCCAAGCTCCTACTGGAGCACCAGCACAGGCTGTACCCAGTACTATATGACAAGCCCAGGTAAACCTTTTAGTGTAGGAGTATATTATAAAAAGGAAAAGAGCAATTGGTGTTAATTTTAAGCACAGAGGATTCAATTTATATGCAGCTAAAACAAAAATAGAGAAACAAAAAATCACAATTCCCCATACTTCCAAATCCTTTACAATCCCTTGAGGCATATGTCTATTGGCTGTTCTGGGATTTTTTTTATCAATATCCTTATCCACCAATCTATTTAAGGCATTAGCTCCATTTCGAGCTCCGATTAATGCAATCAATATCCAAAAAAACGTATTTAATGAAGGAAATCCATCAGCAGCCCAAATCATTCCTATCAGTGTAAAGGGAAGGGAAAATAAAGTATGGGAAAACATAACAAGCTCACCATATCTTCTAATCCTATCCAATACCATATTCCTTCCACCTCTTATCTACTAAGTCTTTTATATCCTTAGTCATATCTATATCATCGGGCCAAGGTCTTTTATGTCCCTCGCTAGTCCATTTTTTCGTTGCATCTATACCTAATCTATGCCCATAATAGGCTGTATCAGAAGCATGATCCAATGCATCTAAAGGTCCCCCAGATATTACTAAATCCCGTTTTGCATCTATATTATTAAATACCTTCCAGGCCACAGTAGACAAATCATGGGGATTTACATTTTCATCCACAACTATGATCATCTTTGTGTACATCATTTGTCCCATTCCCCATAGAGAATTCATAATTTTGTGAGCATGTTTTGGATAGGATTTTTTTATAGAAACAATTACACAATTGTGAAATACTCCTTCCAAAGGAAAATTCATATCTACTATTTCAGGACACTGCACTCTAATAAGGGGTAAGAAAATTCTTTCAGTTGCCTTTCCTAAATAACAGTCTTCCATAGGGGGCTTACCAACAATGGTAGTAGGATAAATGGGATTTTTTCTTCTTGTGATTTTTTCAATATGAAAAACCGGATACATATCTGCTAATGAGTAATATCCTGTGTGATCTCCAAAGGGACCTTCTAATTTCATTTCATCCAAATCAACATAACCCTCCAGCACAAACTCCGCATTGGCAGGCACATAAATATCATTAGTTATGGATTTAACTATATTTACCGGAGATTTCCTCAAAAACCCAGCAAAAATCATTTCATCAATCATCTTTGGCAGCGGTGCCGTAGCAGAATATATTGTGGCAGGATCACATCCTAAGGCCACAGACACAGGCATTTTCTTTCCAAACTTTCTATATTTCTCATATATTTCTCTTCCATCTTTGTGCAAATGCCAATGCATACCCGTTGTCTTCTTATCATATACTTGAAGTCTATACATCCCCATGTTCTGCTGCCCTGTTTCCGGATCCTTTGTTATAACTAGGGGCAAAGTAATATATCTTCCACCATCCTTAGGCCAGCACTTTAAAATCGGTATTTTATCCAAATTAGGTTCTTCAATTACCTCTTGGCAAAGGGCTTTTTTTACCTTCCTTGGAAATATATTTGCCAATCTAGCTAGTTTAGGAATGGATTTTATCTTATTCATTAAAGTAATATAATTTGTTATATCCATAAAATCCATAATACTATCAGCAATTTCATCTAAACTTTCAACTTCTAACCCCATATTAAGTCTTTCGTAGGAGCCAAATGTATTTATTAAAACTGGATATGATGAATTTTTTACATTCTTAAAAAGTAAAGCATTCCCATACCCCTTCGATACTCTATCGGTTATTTCTGTGATCTCCAGATTGCTGTCAACCTCAACGTTAATCTCATCTAACAAATTTTTTTCTTTAAGACAATTTGTGAAATCCTGTAAATCTTTAAAGGCCAAAAAAATCATCTCCCCAAAAAAACATTAATAACTTCTCTTCAATAATTTAGGTATAACTTCTCTAAGAATTTTTTTACTATTGCAATCCGGCAATTTTTCAGTATAGTAGATAGCTTTTTCAGTATATCTATCTGCTACTTTTTCAGCTCTTTCTATTCCTTCATATTTTTTTACAAGCCTTATTATTTCGTCTACATAGTTATCTACCAAGGAGGGCCTATTTAATAGTTTTAAAATCTCTTTTTCCTTATCATTTTTTAAGGCATAAATAAGTGGAAGAGTATAATATCCTCTTTTAAGATCCTTCAAAGCATTTTTTCCCAGCACCCTAGTATCACCTCTGTAGTCCAATAAATCATCTATAATTTGAAATGCCATACCTATATGATATCCTATTTTACCTAAAAGCTTTTGCATAGCTTCATTACAATTTGCTTCCCTTGCTCCTGCATAAAAGCAAATGGCAAAAAGGGCAGCTGTCTTGCCTGATATTATACGAATATATTTTCTTATATTCATATTTTTAGCATATCTAAGATGATATTGACTTATTTCACTCATACATATTCTGGATATAGTCTTTGATATTTCCCTTAAATTTTCTGTAGTATAATCATATTTTGAAAGCATAGTAATACACTGGCAGAAAAGAAAATCTCCAATATATACTGCATATTCCTTACCATACTTTGATTGTATTGTATCTACACCTCTTCTAAGTTTGGAATCATCTATAATATCATCATGAATTAATGTTGCTATATGGAGCATTTCTATAACAGCAGCTAAATTATGCATTTTTTTAGAATCATAGTCTCCAAACTTTCCAGACAGCAATAAAAAAGCAGGTCTTAACATTTTACCACCAGCATCAACCATAGGATAAATGGATTCTTCTAAATATTTTTCTCTAGACTTAATACTTTCCTTAATAATTTTTTTTATATCAGTTAACTCTTCAGTAATTTCAGGATATTCTTTCCAAAATGTGCTCATACCATCACCTTTTCCAGTATTTTGATCAAGGATAATATTCCTTATACAATTTCTCTAATCAATTAAAATATTTGAGTTTTCCGAGATATCCTAATAAATGTTTTACACTTATACCGACAATAAATCCCGTTACAACTCCCGTTAACATTAAAAATGGTAAATAATATACAATTTTAATATTTCTTATAATAAATGCTGCCATTAATAATTGTCCTAAATTATGAAAAACTCCTCCAGCAATACTTATTCCTATAGCACTAATTTTTTCAGAACTTACTGAAGTTAACATATACATTACCAAAAAACTAAGTAATGCTCCTGAAAAACTATATAAAAAACTAGAGAAAGAGCCTATTATAAAGGATGTCATAATTGTTCTAAGTATAACAATAAATAAAGATTCTCTAAAAGAAAAAAGGTATATAGCAGTCAATGTGACTATATTGGCAAGGCCTAGTTTTGCACCGGGGATACTAAAATTAAGTGGAATCATTCTTTCAATAAAGCTAAGTACCATAGCCTGAGATACTAGTAGTGCTATAAATATTATCTTTTGAGTTTTAGTAAATTTATACTCCTTTAAAACTAGATAATCCATTTATTTCCTCCTTTAGATTTGTGATTCTCAAAATTAATAAAAAGAACCTTCAATCCAACAAGAATTAATCAAAATCTTCTTCTTCATAGTTTTTAAATGTAGATTTTGATGAAACACATAACGAAAATTGTATTACTATTTTTTTCGAATTTCTCTACTGATTTTTCATGCCTGTCTCACTTAATATTATATATAATATTTATTTTATTTGGTAATATAAATTTTTTAAATCTTAAACTAAACAATATTAAAAATTTTACTTAAATTCCATAGACAAATGTCCTTTTAAAGAACTTTAAAAGGACATTTGTTTATGTTAAAGGGGAAAATTTATATTAAATAAGGAATTAGTCTGTATATAAATAGTACTTTTTAGCAATGCCTATCTTTTTCCATATTTTCTTTAAGAAGGGTAATACATAATAATCTAAGCCGAAGGTGCTTCCTGAACCTCCTATTAGTGCCACCCCTCCACTTAAATACCAAAGCATTTCAGCAGGAGCCATGCCAGAAGACCATATCATAATCCCCATAATGATTGAGCCTATTGAGGCAACTGCTGTAAATAATCCTACTATTAATAATAGCCCAACTATTATTTCTCCTATTACCATACCAGCTTGAAAAATTTCTGCTAAAACAGTATAGCCTCCATCACTGGTATAGAAAAAGTTATCCATAGACCATTTAACCATGTTTTCAATAAAATCTGGTACCGGTAAAGCCTCTCCCCATGCTGAAGCAGTTTCAGCCACAGCATCGGCAGCACCTGCTGTACTCGCAGCAGCAGAAGCAGCACTAGTAGCATCTACTACCGCATTTGCTCCCTGATCTGCCACCGCTGAAGCTGCAGATGTTGCATCTGCCACTGGAGGTGCTGGTATTAAGAAGATATTAGATGGATCCTTCAATATACCAGGTAACTTATGAAGTCCTTGTTCTAACCATTTATAGCCGATAAAAATCCTAAGGGGTATTAACCAGAAGTTTGGAGAAGCCTTTGCAAAATGTCCCCCAACAAAACTTCTATTGTCTTTAATATGAAATATTTCATGTATTAAATAAGACCAACATTTATTAAATCCAGCAACTTGAAAGAAATATACTAAATTTATAAAGTGCTTAACAAACATGGCAAAGAAGCCAGTTAATCCAAAGAATTTACCGGGCATTCCAATATGTGCAACCCCATAACGACCACCAATACATACCATGGCACCATGAAAGACTGGCTTATAGGATTTCTTCTCCCCACCTTTTATATCCGTATATATATTGTGCGCCACAATTGGAGCTGAATGTTCTGCATTCTCAACCATCTGAGGAACTGGTCTTTCCTCCCCTTCTGGAATATAAAATATATTATCACCAACTACATAAACGTTTTCATGATCTATCGCCTGCAATTTATCATTAGTAACTACTCTTTTTCTTCCCTTTTGCTCAGTATCCATTTTATCCATGATATCAGAGCCTTCAACACCAGCAGCCCATACCACCGTATTTGTGTCTATTCTTCCCTTATCCCCCAATACAACAAAGTCCTTAGAAACTTCAGTTATTCCAGCATCAGTTATTATTTCAATACCTAATTTGTTAAGTCTTTTTTCAGCCTTTCTAACTAAGTTATCGGGAAAAATTGGTAAAATTTTACTTAATGCATCTACTGCATATAGCTTTACATCTTCCTTGTCAATATAAAATTCCTTACATAATCTATCCTTCCATTCCCCGAGTTCACCGATCATTTCTATACCAGTAAAGCCACCACCAACAACAACAAAGGTTAGCATTTTTTGCCTTTTTTCTTTGTTAGTTTCTTTGGCTGCCTTCCTAAACATATTAAGAATATGTTCTTTTAAATTAACAGCATCTTCATAGGACCAAAGTTGATGGGTAAATTCTTCTGCACCCTTTACCCCCCAAAATGTTGGTTTAGAACCAGTGCCTACAGCTAGATAATCATATTCATAGGAATTCTTTTCTGACCTTAATACCTTCTTATCGAAATCTATATCCGTTACTTCATCAAGTACAACATCAACCTTTCTCTTTGCAAATATTTTTTTCAAATCAATCCTTATTGAATCCTCTGGAACCCTGCCTGCTGCAACCTCATGGAGCTCTGTAAGCATTGTGTGATATGGGTTTTTATCAATAAGTGTTATCTCAACATCATTATCTTTTTTGAGCTTTCTTGAAAGCTTTTTTGCAGTTAAAATACCACCGTATCCACCACCAAGCAATACAATCCTTTTCTTATTGCCCATAATTTTTAACCTCCTTAAAATTATCTTTCAAAATTTATTTGTTAACAATTATACTTAAAAATTTTTTGTCCAATATTTTTTGCGTACTTACTTTACCTTCTTAGATAAAATTTTATCATAGTATTTAAATATATCGAGTTTTTGGTCATTAATAATACATTTTGTTAATTTTGTTCACGGTTTATAGATGTTCATTTACCTAAAAAAATGATTAAAATCCAGCTTTGTTAATTTTTTGCTTATAATTCATATAATTTCTGGTTTTTATGCTATAATTAAAATGTATTTTTTCTTAACTGGCCCATCCAATATTTATTTTGAAACTTTTTTGCTTTCGAAAAAAACAGTAAAAAGACAATTATTATGTAGACAATACAGATAATTTTGCTAGGAGGTAACTTTATGTATAAAAAAATTCTATTTATTATTTTATCTGTTTTTATACTTTTTGGCCTTATAAGCTGCTCTAATGAGGAAAAACAAAAAACCAATTTAAATACTCTTCAACCCCTAGTTATAGGTGTAATGCCTGATGTAGACTCAATTCCATTTGTTATTGCCAAGCACAATGGTTATTTTGAACAAGAAGGAATAAATGTAAAAATTGAGCAGTTCAAGAGTGCTATCGATAGAGATACTGCTTTGCAGACAGGAAATATTGATGGAGTAATATCTGATATGCTTTCTGTAGTATTCCTAAATGATAATGGTTTTAATGTAAAAATCACATCTAAAACCGATGGCAGCTATAAATTGATTGCCAGTAAAGATTCTGATATATCTGAACTTGTAGATGTTGCTGGAAAAAGTGTAGGCATATCTAGTAATACCATTATTGAATATTTAACTGATAGGATAATGAAAGACTCTAATATAGATATTGACGTTCCTAAAAAGGTTGCAATACCTAAAATTCCTACACGCTTAGAAATGCTTGAAAATGGAAAGATAGATATGGCCACTTTACCTGAACCCTTAGCTAGTGTGGCTATAGCTAAGGGAGGTAAAGTATTAAGCAGCTCTGATAAACTAGAAATTAACCCAGGAGTTATGCTATTCACTAAAGATACCATAAAATCAAAACCTGAAGAAATAAAAGCACTTTATAGAGCTTATAATAAAGCTGTTGAATATTTAGAAAAAGAAAATTTAGATAATTATGTGGATATTTTAATTGAAGAGGCTGGCTTTCCAGAGATAATTAAAGAAACATTAGTTCTTCCCGATTATGTTAAAGCCACAATGCCTTCCGAAGAAGAATTCACTCAAGTATTAGACTGGCTAAAATCTAAAGACCTAACAAGTAGTGACTATTCCTTTGATAAGCTATGTGATAAGGCTTTTATAGAAAAGTAATATTTTGTTTTAATAAAATTCCTCATACATGGATATTACAGCAAAACTTAAAATAAATTTAGCTGAAATAACAAAGGATTCTATATTATTTCAGCTAAATTTATTAATCTTTAGAAAAGCTTTAATATACCTTTTAACTATTTTCTATCTCTATCTTCTTGTACCATTTTTATAATCATACTTGTCAATGCTTCTTTCTCTTGTTTATTTCCAACATCAAAAAGCTCCTTTAGTACACGTTGTTCATGATTTTCAGGGTCTACATTGGAAGCTAAAAACTCCCCTACCTTTACTCCTAAGTTTTTTACATTCTCATGAGATAAACCTACATTCTCACCTATAGATACAGCCTTTGATAAAGTTTTTTTCCATTTGTCCCAATCTTCTATGATGTCTATGTTTTTTAAATCCATATGTAAACCTCCATATAGTATTTAACCCTAGTATTTGCCTTAAAAATATATTAATACATCTTTTGTTCTAAATAACATATAAAAAAATGAAGCCCACCCCTTTATTGGTGAGTTTCATTTATTAACTCAAAATTAGAATCCTCCAATTCAAATTTATTTTTAAGTCCACTGGTTATATAAACCTTTGAATCTTCAGTTATAAACACAGCTTCTACATTATCCAAGGATTCAATAAGGTCTATACCTTTATCTAACCCTAAAGCAAAAGCCGATGTGGAAAGTGAATCAGCATCTATTGAACTGTCTGCAATTATTGAAATTCCTGATAATTTATTTTCTATAGGATAGCCTGTATCCGGATCTAATATATGATGATATCTTTTACCATTCTCTTCAAAAAATCTTTCGTATATTCCAGAGGTGACCACTGTCTTATTGGATATCTTAACTATACCAATATATCCTCCCCTCGATGAATTGGGACTCTGAATTCCAATCCTCCATGGACTACCATCTTTCTTATTCCCATAAGCAAATACATTCCCCCCAAGATTTATAATTGCATGATTAACATTATTTTCCTTAAGGATTTTTACAACTTCGTCGGCTCCATATCCCTTGGCTATTCCCCCTAAATCCAAAACCATATTCTCTTTGTTTAACTTAACTGATCTAGTTTTTTCATCTAAAATAACATCATTATAATTTACCAATTTCTTTCTAGCATCAATTTCTTCTTCAGATGGAACTTTAGCGTATTCAGTTCCTATGTTCCACAATTTAACTAGTGAGCCAATGGAAATATCAAATCTTCCCTGAGACAGCTTGGAAAAATATTTCCCTTTGCCTATTACATAAAAAGTATCCTCGGACACCTTTACAAAATCTTTTCCTGCTTTTTTATTAATATCAATAACTTCACTTTCTTCACTATTAATGGTCATTTTATTTTCTATGTCTCTAAGCTTTTTAAATGCTTTATTAAATACTTCTTCTGAAACATTATCATCATATATTTTAATGGTAACCACAGTACCTAATACAAATTCTGTTCTTGAAATTGCTTCATTATTTTTTTCCTCTACCTCATCTGAACATCCTGAAAGCAGCATAAAAGAAAATATAACCGTTAATAAAGCATAGATAACTCTATTTCTATTTATCATATAGATTCCTCCATCCAATATATACTCATTTATTATATCATACAAATAAAAGCTTTAGAGCAGAGTCTCTAAAGCTTTTTAAGTAATATTATATTTGTTTTTTTCTTCTATATTTATTCATATATTACTCTAACTATTTAGCATCAGCTAAAGCTTTTTGTGCTAATTCAAAAAACTCCTTAACATGTATAGAAACACCAGAAATAGCATCGGTATGTCCTTCATCATCTGAATATTGAATAGCAGTAGGATCTTGAGAATCAATTAAAAATTCTTCTGCCGCCATAGCTTGCTCATGCCATGGTGTTCCTCCTTCTTTCATAACATACTCGCCATTCATAGATTGAGTATTTTTATCATCGCCACCATCTTTATGAACTCCATTCCAATTAGCGGCAACGATGTTTCCATTTATAACAGTTAAGTCAACAGTATATTTCCAGCCACTATTTTCATCAAATGAATCTTCTTCAGCATGGTAAGCACCATCTTTATACTGCCCTTTTCCTACAGGTCCATTTTCTAAAGCTTCTTTAGCTAAAGTAAAGAATTCCTTTACATGGATTGATACACCAGAAATAGCATCGGTATGTCCTTCATCATCTTTGTATTCAATAGCCGTTGGATCCTGAGTATCTATTAAGAAAGCTTCAGCCTTTTCTGCCTGCTCATACCATGGAGCTTGTGCCCCACCTTTTTCCACCATTTGATATTTTCCTTCTTTAGATGTAGTTTTCTTATCTATTCCAGCATTTATATTAGCTCCATTCCAGTCAGCAGACACTATTTTTCCATCTTTAACCTCTAGAGTTACCATGTATTTCCATCCTGATTCTGGGTTGAATTTATCTTCCTGTGCAAAATAAATTCCATCTTTATATTCAGATCCATCATTTGTTTGTTCAGTAGAATTTGTTTCCTGGTTCTCCTGTTCATTAGAAGCAGGTTCCTCTGCAGTCTCGTTTCCAGCACAACCAGCCAATAAAGATAGTACTAAAATAAGGATTAAGCCTAAATTCATAAGCTTTTTCATAAAGTATTTCCTCCCTTTGTTTAATTTTAACTAAAACCATAAACATTCTAATGTTTTATAAATTTGAAATAAAAATAAAAATGTGTATTTTTTCAAATTTATTTTACATATTAGAATCATTTACCTATATAACTGATTATAATTATATGACAAATTATTGTCAATGAGAGAGGGTTTTTTGGTCATTTTGGTCATATTGTTTATAATTTAAATTAGTTTTGCCCCACTAAATTCTCAATATATTTTTATGCTAAAACATTGAAAATACATATATTTTCAATAATGTATAAAATAATATAAACTATCTTATAGTCGTTAAATGCTTAACTTGAATATTATAATATTCAAGTAAAACAGTTAATTTATATATAATTATAATTTTCGTTATGTCTTTTTGTAGATATAGCAGAAGCTATATCTATGGCCGATAGAGTTATTGTACTTTCAAATAGACCTGCTAAAGTTAAATCTATATACAAAATAGACTTAACTTTAGATGTAGAAAGAACACCTTTAACCTCTAGAAAAGCTCCAGAATTTAGGAACTATTTTAATATGATATGGAAGGAGCTGGATATACATGTCTAATAATAAATATTCTAAAGAACATATAAAATATTTACAAAGCATTAAAAGAAAAAGAAAAATTATTCTAATTACACAAATATCAATACTTATTATTTTTTTTACCTTATGGGAATTATTAGCTAGGATTGGAGCTATAGACACTTTTCTCACAAGTTATCCATCTCAAATGTGGAAACTGTTTTTAAAGCTTGCTGCTAATGGTTCATTATTTATGCATATAGGAATAAGTGTATTTGAAACTGTTGTAGGATTTGTTTTAGGAACTCTTTTTGGAACATTAGTAGCTATACTTTTATGGTGGTCAGATTTTATTTCTAGGGTTTTAGATCCATATATGGTTATATTAAATGCTCTACCAAAAACTGCATTGGCACCAATTATAATAGTTTGGGCTGGAGCTGGCATATCAGGAATAATCGTTACAGCACTAATGGTAGCCAATGTATCATATTACAAATAAAGTAATAAATATTTACACTTATTATGATTGCTGATATAATGTAAATGCTTATATTAAAGGATTTTTCCTCTTTATAAAAATATCTATACATGAGACTTTAATCCAGATTCCATTTTTTCATAGTATAAAAAGTTCTTCATTGACACCATAAAAGGAGTTGAACTAATAAGCATATGAAAATTTCTAAAAAAATCATAATTCTATTTTTTGTTTTAATCTCTTTTACACTTCCTTTTACAATTAATATAAATACCTTAGTCATAAAATCCATAGAAACCAATAAAGTAATTTTTATTAACCATGTAAAGCCTGAAGATGAATTTTCCATAAAGTGGATGCATTCTGTTGAACTACAACCATGGGAAGAAATCTTTAGAATAGATAGCAATTATAATATTATACTATATAGAACCAAATTTAAACAATTTGGTGCGGGAGTTCCCGACTACGGAGGTAACAAAACTGAAATTAAAGATGGTTATATTATCTTTAAAGGTATAAATAGAAAAATAGATAATCTCTCCTATGGAATTTCTAGCTTTGCAAAGCATACCTTCTCCTTCAAAGATAAAGAAATTAAACTCTATAAAAAAATAGAGGATGGTAATCCAATAAATATTTATATATTAGAAACAAATCTAATAAATTATATTATAAAAAAAATAACCGTTTCCCTTTATTCTTAATGGAAACAGTTATTTTTTCTTAGGCACTATTGGTTTACATCCACACTCAAAACTTCACTTTTCCTTGTTTTTATTTTTGTAAAAGTAAAAATGATACTAAATAGAACTATACCTATTAAGTCCGTATGCCATCCTGGCAGCATCAACATTAAAGCAGATACCAGCATTATTGCTCTAAAGAAAATATTCAATTCATTAAATAAATAGCCTTCAGCCGCAGCACCTAATGCTACAACTCCTATTACAGCTGTTATTACTACTATTACAATATTTAAAGGAGTAACATCTATAAGCAATAATTCTGGGGAATATGCAAATATATAGGGCACCACAAAACCAGCTAAAGCGAGTTTGACGGCTTGAAATCCAGTTTGAGCAGGCTTTCCTCCTGCTATCCCTGCCCCTGCAAATGCGGCCAGTGCAACGGGTGGGGTAAGATTTGCAAGCATACCAAAGTAAAATACAAACATATGGGAAACAAGGGGAGGTATACCCATTCTAGCTAATGCAGGAGCTGCCATAGTAGCAGTAATGATATAAGCAGGTATTGAAGGAAGTCCCATTCCCAAAACTATACATGCTACCATTGTCAATATCAATGTTATAAATAAATTTCCCTTTCCAAGGAATAAAATTGCACCAGCAAGCTTGAGACCAAAGCCCGTAAGAGTTGCCACACCTATTATCAATCCTACAACTGCACATGACATAGCAACCCCTAAGGCTGTACGTGCTCCATTTTCCAGTGCATCAATAATATCTTTAAAACTCATTCTTGTCTCTTTTCTTATTGCACTAACAGCTATAGTAAACAATATTGAAAAGAATGCTGCATATATTGGTGTTCTACCACTTATTAGTAAATATAATAATCCAATTAAGGGCAGTAATAGATGTCCTCTACTCTTAAGAACATCCCAAACCCTTGGCAGTTGATCCTTCGGCATACCTGTTAAACCTCTTCTTGAAGCCCTAAGATGTATTATAACAATAACACCTAAATAATAAAGTAATGCAGGTATTATAGCCGCAACAGCAATTTTAATATATTGAATTCCCAAATATTCTGCCATTATAAAGGCCGCTGCACCCATAACTGGAGGTAATATTTGTCCACCACATGAAGCCGCAGCTTCAACGGCTCCTGCAAACTCCTTTTTATATCCTATCTTTTTCATAAGAGGTATTGTAAATGCACCTGTTGTTACAACATTTGCAACGGCACTACCATTTATCGATCCTAAAAATCCACTTGAAATAACAGCAACCTTAGCTGGTCCTCCTTTTCCAGACCCTGCTATTGCCATAGCTAGATCATTAAAAAACTGTCCCATCCCTGATTTTTGCAGAAAAGCTCCAAATAGAACAAACAAAAATATATAGGTTGAAGATACTCCTATGGCTATACCAAATATACCTTCTGTTGTCAGGTACATATATTCAGCAATATCAGTAATACTATATCCTCTATGGGCAATAATGTTAGGAAGCTTTGGCCCTAAATAGGCATAAAGTAAAAATAATATTGCAAGTAAAGATATTTCTTTTCCTGTAATTCTCCTTGCAGCTTCCAATACAAGTAATATTGCCACAATTCCAAAGATTACATCTACATTATTAGGCATACCAGCCCTCATAACCAAAGCTTTATAATTTAAAACAATATATCCTCCAAGGGCAGCAGACCCCAACGCAAATATCCAATCCAATACTGACGGAGCCTTCTTAGATGATTTTTTACCAAAGGGATATAATATGAAAACAAGGGCCATTATTATAGATGTATGAACTGCTCTATGCATTAAAGTAACCAGAGGGCCTCTCCATGCAGTATAGAGATGGAATAGGGAAAGTCCTATGCAAACAATAAATACAATTATTCCAGGAATACTATTCTTATCAAACTTTCTAAATCTTGCTTCTGTATCATATTTTTCCAATAGAGTTTCCTGCTCTACTGTACCTTCTTTATTTTCCTTTTTTATTTCTTCCATATTGTCATTTTTCTCCTTTCTTTTAAATTTTATAATTCCCCCTATCCATAATTTATTATCATTACATCACTATTGGACTAGGGGGAAAATGTATATTACAAAGGGGTTATATAATTATATTTTTCTACCTACTTATTATTTATTTCCTTATAGTACTTTTCTGCACCAGGGTGAAGGGGTACAGACATACCCTTTTCTACAGTGTCTAAAGTAATTTTCTTAGCTGTAGAATGGGTTTCTACTAACACGTTTAAATTTTCAAATATGGTTTTTGTTATATTATATACAAGCTCCTCAGGTAAATCTTCCCTTGTAACAAGTAATGTCATAACTGCTGCTGTCTCTACATCTTCTTCATTATCATAGGTACCTGCAGGAATCATCTCTGAAGAATAAAATGGATATTCCTCTGCTAGCTTTTCTATAGGCTCTTTTCTTATTGGAACTATCTTTACATCATGAGTCGTTGAAAGATCCATTATTGTAGCATTTGGAAGGCCTGAAGTTAAAAATGCCACATCTACAGCTCCATTTTTCAATTGTTCAATTGATTCAGCATAAGATAAAAAGTCTTCGTCTATATCTTCATATGTTATACCATGGGCAGATAAAATTTGGCGGGCATTTACCTCGGTACCACTACCTGGCGCTCCAACTCCAACTCTTTTACCTTTTAAGTCGCTTATTTCGTTAATTCCCGTACCTTCTACTGTAACCACCTGTACAAAATTAGGATAAAGGGATGCAATACCTCTTAAATTTTCTACTTTACCCTTATCTTTAAATACTTCCTCTCCAGTATAGGCATAGCTAATAACATCATTCATTGCAAAAGCTATTTCCGCCTTCTTAGTCCCCAATAAAGTTGCATTTACTGCAGAAGCTCCCGTTGACTGAACTGAAGCATTTACCCCATCAATTTTTTCATTAAATAAATTTGATAAAGCTCCTCCTAGTGCAAAATATGGTCCTGAGCTTCCACCAGTTGCTATTGTAAGAAACGTTTTCTCTGAAGATGAAGAATTACCTCCAGCTGAATCTTTTCCAGATTCCTGTGAATCTGAACACCCAGCTAACAATGTGCCAAAAATTAACATAAGTGCCAGCAATAACGACATTCTTTTCTTCATACCTCTACATCCTCCTTAAAGTATTTATATTTCTATTAGCTTTTCATTTCTTTATTAAAATTGTATTACATTTTATTAAAATAAGAAATTGTTTGAATCTTTGTTACATTATATGAGCTTAAGATACATTTTTTTATATTAAAATACAAAATGCAGGTCTATAAAACCTGCATCAAATGCTTAATCTTCTTTTAAACTTTTTCAGATAATTCCTGCTAACCGGTATTTCTGTTTCTTCTCCCTTCAGCTTTATTTTATATGTGTAATTAAACCAAGGTATTATTTCATCTATAAAATCTATATTAACTATATAACTTTTATGAGTTCTTATTAGATTGTTTTCCTTAAATCTATCTTCAAGCTCTTTTAAAGTATAATTGCATCCATATGTTCCCCTTTTTGTATGGACAATAATTTCATTATTCTGGGATTGAATAAACTTAATTTCCCATATATCTACTAAATATAATTTGTTATTTTTTGTTAAACATAATTTGTTTAATTTGATATTATCCTTATCCTTTGTTTTTCTTCCATCAACCTCCTTTAGTTCAATTCTATTTCTCAACCTATCTAAGGTCTTTTCTATCCTTTCTTCTATAAAAGGTTTTACTATATAATCTACTGCATCTATTTCAAAACCCTGAAGTGCATAATCATCATAAGCAGTTGCAAAAACTATATAAGGAGGATTAACATCATCTAGTATTTTCCTTGCTACTAAAAGTCCATTCATATCCTGAAGTTCAATGTCTAAAAATACTATATGGGGATTTAGCTCTTTAACCAATTCCATAGCTTCTTCCCCCTCACTACATTCTCCACATATATTTATATCTTCATGCTTTTCTAAAAAATACCTAAGCTCATTTCTTATATATTTTTCATCATCTACTATTAGAACATTAAGCAATTCTATCACCTTCTAAAACCGAAATTTTTCTCGGAATTTTTAAAATGACCGATGTTCCTTCATTTAATTCACCAAATATCTGGAGTCCATATTCTTCTCCAAATATTCCTTTAAGGCGCTGATTCACATTATTTATTCCTATAGAATTTCTATATCGATTATGATTATTTAATATATCGATTATACTCTCCTTATCTAACCCAACGCCATTATCAACTACTTTTATTTCTACTTCTTCACCTATACTTTTGCCTATAATTTTAACTGTTCCCCCTTTCTTTTTGGGAAGTATCCCATGTTTTATAGCATTTTCAACTATAGGCTGTAAAGTAAGGGGAGGAAGATGACAATCTAAATTATCTTCTAGGTCATATTCCACAACCAGCTTATCTTCAAATCGTGCCTGCTCAATTTCTACATAGGATTTTACATGATTTATTTCCGTATCTAGTTCAACCAACTCTCTATTATTAGCTAAACTTTTTCTAAAAAAATTGCTCAAATGAATTATTAGTTTTCTAGCTTTTATAGGGTCAATCCTACACATTGAAGCAATAACAGTCAATGAATTAAATAGAAAATGAGGATTTATCTGGGATTGGAGAGCTCTAAACTCTGCTGTGGCCAATAATTTTGAATTTTGCTCAAGTTTTCCTAGAGTAAGTTGAGTAGAAAGCAATTTGCTCATACCAGTTCCAAACTCTAAATCAATAGCAGTCATAGCATGGGGACTTTTTTTGTACAGCTTTAGAGTTGCTATTATCTTACCATTTTCCTTTAATGGAAGTATTAAAAAACATCGAAGGGGACACTGGTTAATTTTACATTTCATTTCTTTGCAATCATTTATTATTATATGTCCTCCCTTTTCCAGTACCTGTTTTGTATATTTTAAATTCAAATTATTACCCTTATCATAATAACTGGCACCCATTCCTATATGGGCCACAATCTTTTCTCTATCTGTAATGCTAACGGCATCAAATTCTGTCATTTCATATATTATTTTCACTACTTTTTCTATATTTTTTGAATAAATCCCTTCTTTTAAATAAGGTAAAACCTTATCTGCTATCTTAAGGGTAAGGTTAGCTTGATAGGCCCCCATTTTTTCCTGCTCCTTAAGCATATTTTCTATGATTACAAATAACAATGCCAAACCTACAGAGTTTATGAATACCATAGGTATCCATATTTCCTTAACTAAATCCAAAGCAGCAGGAAATGGTTTTGAAAATATAAGTACAGAAACCTTCCTCATACTTTCAGCTATAGCTCCCGTCAGTGCAGCATAAGCCCATTTTTTATTCTTATTTTGTACTATTTTTCCCATATAACCAGCCATTAATCCTTCAAAAACTGTAGATATAGTACAAGCCATGGCAGTAAATTCTCCAGAATCTATAAGACCTCTGTGGATTCCCGCTATAAGTCCTGATATAAGCCCTACCAAAGGACCTCCTAAAAGACCTCCCGTGACTACACCTATAACCCGTGTATTTACAAGGGCGCCATTAAACTCTACACTAAAGTAAGTACCAACTATACCAAAAACTCCAAATATTATTGATAATACCAATTTATCAAATAATTTTACTGGCTTTTTTCCCAGCAAATTCCTAACCGCCTTAAGTCTAGATAAAATAAAAGCAAATACAAATAAATTTCCAAATCTATTTCCTAAGCTCATTATAAGATACAATTTCATCACCCACTTTAGAAGATTTGTAAAATTACATATTTCTATTTTATCATTAATTAAAATTTTAGCATATGGGGTAAAGTCTCTTTATATAAATTGGCAAAAACATACAATCTATATTCCAAATATTACAATAATTTATGATATAATATAAAATATCATGTAAATATAAAATTAGTAATATTAGCTCTTTTGAAAAATTTACATAAAGGAGAATAAATATGAAATTGGAATGCCCTTATTGTGAAGGTAATTTGATAAAAGGTTTTATAGGTAATTTCCATTATGGTAATCTCAAATGGTATGATGATAATTTGAATTTGTTGAATAAATTTACTGTATTCGGCGGAAAAACATTAAAACAAACTATGAATTCCAAAGTAGAATGTTATACCTGCAAAGACTGTAATAAAATAATCATAGATCTAGATAATATATGATTATTAACTCAAATCGAAAAATAACAGCTAAAGCCCACAAAATATGGAGTTTTAGCTGTTTAAAATTATTTTTATACCGTTTCCATTTTTTCATTATTCTTTTGTGTTAATAAACTTATTACAATTAAAGCTATAATTGCTAAAGGTCCAGCAATTAATATACTATTCCAACCCATAGGGGTTTTCAGTACTATTTCCCAAATGAGTACCGTGCCTCCTCCCACAATTATAGAAGCAAGCCCCCCTTGTTTTGTTGCTTTATTCCAAAACAGTGAGCCTAGCAAAGCTGGTGTGATCGCAGCTCCATACATTGAATAGGCATACATCTGCATACTTAATATAGATGGGAAAAAGGTTCCGATAAGCAATGCTAATGCAGCTAACACAATAATTGAGATTCTTATCATTTTCAATTGTTCTTTGTCAGTTGCATTTGGTTTAACAAATTTTACTAATAAATCAAAGGTAATATTTGTTGAAGCTGATAACAAATAGGAATCAGCTGTTGTTATAAATAGTGCAACAGAACAAGCCATTATAAGTCCACCGATAATTGACGGAAGTCCCATGGCAACTTGGAAAAATGCTGTATCTGCATCTTGTAAATTTGGATAAAGTACGATACTTGTAGTAACAATGGCAATAATTAAAACATCTAATAAAACAGCCAGCCAAAATAATCCAAAACCAGATTTAGTAGCTTCTTTCGGATCTTTGGCGGCACCAAAACGCTGATATATATTTTGTTCTCCTAATACTAGAAAAATTACAGGTAACATGTATCCAAGCATCTGAATCCCAGTTAATCCTCCTGAAACTGTAAGCTTTTCTGCTGGAATAGATGCCATCATATGGGATAATCCTCCAGCCTGAGAAATTGCAAGGGGTAATCCGATTATCATTGCAACAAATATAATTAATGTTCCTATTGCATCTGTATAAGCAACGGAAACCAGACCCCCTACAACAGCTAGATAAACAATAAATATTGCACTTATTATAGTTCCCGCTTCTACACTAATACCTGTTACAAGATTCAATATGTAACCTCCAGCTTTAAATTGATAAGAAACAATTCCAACATAAGCTAAAATAATACAAACAGCCACTAGTGTTCTTGCCACTGATCCATATTTTTTCTCCATAAGCTCGGGAATTGTGTATTTTGTTTTCTCTCTTATACGCTTTGCTAAAAATAGTGCAATAAGTAATAATCCTAATGGTTCACCTATTAGATGTAACATCCCTGCAAATGGTCCATTTTGATAAATGAAATTAGCAGTACCAGTAATCATACCGCTTCCCATCCAAGTTGCCAATAAAGTACCAACTAAAACAGGAAAAGGCAGCCTACGTCCAGCAGCCACAAAATCATCATTGCTCTTAACCAATTTTTTCTTTAAATACCATCCATATAATGAAACTCCGAACAAATATAATAATATTATAATTAAATAGCTAGTCTTCATTCTATGACCTCCCTATATTTAGCTAAAAAATAATAATCTATTTAATAATAATTTCTTTAGTGGATTTGTTAAGAATTTCAGGGCCATTTTCACCAATAACAACAATATCCTCTATCCTCATACCAAATTTATTTGGTATATAAATACCAGGTTCTATGCTAAATGCCATTCCTATGTCTAATACTTGTTCACTTCCCCCTTTAATATCTGGAGCTTCATGAACACTAAAGCCAATACCATGCCCTGTTCTATTAATAAAATTCTTTCCATATCCTGCATTCTTAATGACATCTCTTGCTGCTTTATCTACATCCTTTGACTTAACTCCTTTCTTTGCATATTTTTCTCCAGAAGCATTTGCTTCTCTAACAATATTATAAATTTCTTTTTGTTCATCGGTGATTTCACCAACAAAAACTGTCCTTGAAATATCGGAACAAAGTCCCTTATATTTACATCCTAAATCAAGAATTATGATATCCTTTTCCTGTATCACTCTTGAATCACCAGTATAATGTGGCTTTGAACTGTTTTCCCCAGAAGCTATTATAGGTTCAAAGGATAGTCCATCCGCACCTTTTTCCATAAATAATTCCTTTATTTTTTCCTTTATATTCTTCTCTGTCAAGCCAGGTTTAATATAATCAATAGTTTCCATCATCACTTCATCTGCTAATCTAGCTGCTTCTCTTAATCTTTCAATTTCACTTTCATCTTTTACTATTCTCAAATTTTCCATTATTTCATGACCATTTATAAATTTAGCTTTTATATTGTCTTTAATATCTAATAATCTTATTGCAACTATTCCATTGTTTATACCTATAGTCTTTCCTTCTAATTCATATTTTCTCATTGCTGCAATTGTACTGTCTATAAAGCCTTCATGATCGCCCCATGTATGTATATCAGCCTTTTCTTCTAATTTTTCACTAATTTCTTCATAGGTTAACTCTGGAGATATATAGAAATATCTCTTATCCGATAGTAAAAACATTGATTGGAACCTTTCATCGGGATGTGGTGAATACCCCATTAAAAATTGTAAATCATCGGAAGGTCCAATCATCATAGCATCTACCTTGTTTTTTTTCATTAAATTACATAGCTTTTCCACATACTTTTCATTTAACATTTAAAATTCCCCTTTTCAATAAAATAAATTTTTACTCACCTGAGGAAATTGCATAATTACCTCTTGTAAAAATATCTATATATCTAGCTTTAAAATTTCTAGAAACCTACCATATATATTATGCAATTATCTCTCCTTAACAATATCTTAATAAAAATGCAATATTTATACCAAAATATATCATTATATGTAAATATAGGTGCATGGCATATATTTACATACTTTCCACAAAAAATTTTTATATCTGTTTTAAGTCTTTCATATCTAAAAATAAAAAACGTCCCAAATTCAAGACAGGGGATGACTATTTTTTTTCTGTTGTCTTTGTTTTAGTACAAGAGTAGATCAAAAAATTATTATTTTATTTAAGCAGCTTTCATTTTTTTCTATAATAAACAATATAATTATAATAACATCAATATAGTAGAGGACGATAGAAATGAAAAAAGCTGCTATATATATAAGGGTTTCTACAACAGAACAAGCAGCAGAAGGTTACTCTGTTGCTGCACAGAAGGATAAATTAATAGGTTATTGCAATCTTAGGGATTGGGCTATACAGGATACCTATGTAGATGCAGGATTTACAGGCACAAATATGAATAGACCAGGAATACAAAAACTTCTTGAAAATTTAGATGAAATAGATATTGTCCTTGTATATAAACTCGATAGACTTTCAAGGAACCAAAGAGATATATTATTCCTAGTAGAAGAAAAATTTCTTGAAAGGGGCATAGATTTTGTTTCTATACTAGAAAATTTTGATACTTCTACTCCTTTTGGCCGTGCAATGATGGGAATACTTGCAGTATTTGCTCAACTTGAACGTGATACTATAGTAGAACGTACTAAACTTGGAAAGGAACGTAGAGCAAAGGAAGGCTACTGGAATGGTGGTCCAGCTCCTATTGGATATGATCTAATTGATGGCAGGTTAGTTATAAATGAATATGAAGCTATGCAGGTAAAAGAAGTATTGAAGCTGTATAGAAAATATGGACAGAATAAAACCGCTACAATTATGAACGAAAAAGGATATAAAACTAAATATGGTAAATGGCATGGTAGAAGCATTGCCAGATTAGTGAGTAATCCTATATATACTGGAATGATTCATTACAAGGATGACCTCTATGAAGGAGTGCACGATTCAATAATATCAAAAGAAGAATTTAAAAATATTCAAAGTATAATAAGTGGAAGGTCTAAAAATAAGAAAACACAATCTAAATATCTATTAGGTGGATTACTTTGGTGTGGTTATTGCGGCGCAAGACTTAAATCTTCCTTTTCAATAAATCGTAAAAACGGTACTAGATATTATTACTATCTTTGCTATTCTGTATCAAAACGACCCCTTCATATGGTTAAAGATCCTAATTGTATAGGTATATATTGGAAAATGTCTGATTTGGAAAGTAAAGTCCTTGATCAGATAAAAAAAATAAAGCTTGATAAATATAAATTTATAAATCAATATGAAATTTATTACAATACAAATAAAAATAGTTTTAATAAAATAGAAATACTTAAAAATAAAATTACTAATATTAATAAAAAAATTGATAAGCTTGTGGATCTGTATCAAATTAACCAAATCTCCATTGATACTATTTCTCATCGCGTTGAAAAATTATACGAAGAAAAAAAAATGATTGAAAACAATATTAAAATGTCGAAAGTAAACAAAGAAAACAAGGATAAAAAAATTCCTCTTGATATCTTATTAAACATATTCAGTAACTTTGAAATTCTTTGGAAAGAAGCAACACAAGAAGAAAAAAAAAGAGTATTAAATATGTTGATTAAAAAAATTATTGTTACAGATTCAGTTGAAGTCGAATGGAATATATAAAACAAGAATATATATTAGTATGGATGATCTATATAAATTATTATTAGAAATTGCTATACGGATCGCTAAAAAGCAAGAAAAACAAAAGAGAAAACCAGAGCATAAATAACTGCTCTGGTTTTGTTTGTAATTTAATACACTGGCTGTTTCTTTAGTAGTAACTATTTTAGGTGTATATGGCAGCTTCAAAGAGGTTGACTCAGACAAAATTAAGATGCTTGAAACCTTTGGAGCTACTAAGTATCAGATTCTTGAAAAAGTAATCATTCCTGCAAGTATTCCTACAATAATAAATGCTCTTAAAATAAATGTAGGATTATCATGGGTCGGTGTAATCGTAGGAGAATTTCTGGTTTCAAGAGCTGGTATAGGTCACTTGATAGTTTATGGTAGTCAAATCTTCCAACTCGATCTTGTTATGACCAGTGTAATTATACTAGCAGTTCTAGCTGGTCTAATGTACCAAGGCGTGGCTTATATCGAAAAAAAATTACTAAACTGGAGGCAGTAATTTAGGAGGTGTGAAGTTGTACTGTTTTACTATTATCAATAACTTAAAATGTGTTTTAGAAGAACTAAAATTTTGGTCTGATGGATCCATGGAACATAATTCTTTTATACTTAAGTTTGCCGATTGCAGGAATAAAAGATTAGGTTATGATTTAAACTTAGAAATTCAAAAATGTGGACGAAGTTTTAAAAAACTATCTGAAGATGTAAATGATTTAATAGCAGAATATGATAAAACCTCACCACATCAATATTCAAAATTGATTAGAGAAATAAGACATTTAGTTCGTAAATTTATAAAATGTAACAAATATTTTCTATCAATTTTATACAAATTACAGCAAATAGGTCTAAGAGATGATATTTGGCAAACATTTATTAAACATCTAATTGATGAGCAGCAATATGCATTAAGATTGATGAAAGGCTTTAAAAAACAACTTGAAAGAAGATAAAGATTTTGAGCAATATTTAGGGCCTTCTAAAGCAAGCACCTAGAATAACCAGTGTTAAATGAATTTAGAAGGCCTAATTTATAAATCAATTCTTTTATTTTAATATAGCTTTAAACTATTATTTTTATTGACTCCTCAAAGCTTCTACTGGTGGTACTGATGAAGCAGATATGGCAGGATATACTCCAAAGAGCAGTCCTGAAGACAATGCAACAACTGTTGCTATTTTTATTGCATTTAAGCTAACAGCAGTTTGGAATCCTTGCCCTTCAAATATGCTTAATCCCCAAATTCCTGCTGCAATACCTGATATTGCACCTATTACACTTACATATAGGGCTTCCAAAAGAAACTGTAATAAAAGGTCTGTTTGTTTTGCACCTAATGCCCTTCTAACGCCTATTTCAGTTCTTCTTTCAGTGACTGAAACAAGCATTATATTCATAATACCAAGTCCTCCAACTAAAAGAGATACTGCTGCAATTCCTCCAAGTAATAAAGTCATTACCCTATTGGCCTTATCAGCTTCTTGTACAAGTTGGTTAAGACTGGTTATACTTATAAGCTCATCCCCTGAGCTCTGTAAAATCGGATTTGGAGCTGCAGGTTCCGGAGATGACATTGGTGGCCCACTTGGTTCCATTGACTCCATAGAATCTGGACCCATCTCACTATTTCCAGATGGTCCTTGCTCCTGGCCACTAGAGCTATGGCTTGGAGCATTTTGATCCAGCCCAAGCTTTCTTCTAAAAATTCTACCTAACTGCACAATAACTAAATCTGCATCTTCTTCTGAGGCTGCCTTTCCCCATATTGCATCCACCGTTCTTTTTTCAGCTATTTTTAGTGCTGATGAATATGGAACTACTATTTTATTATCTATATCATTGGCCTTTCCTTCACCTTTAAAATTAAGAACTCCTATAATCCTAAAGGTACTACCATTTAAGCTTATAGACTTTCCTATAGGATTTCTTCCTCCCAGTAAACTAGTCCCTACATTATAACCCAAAACTGCTACGGGAATCCTTTGATCTACATGGGCCTTTGTAAAAAAATGTCCCATAGCTAATTCATGGTCTCTTATGGAAGGAAATTCATTACCTACACCTACAACATCTATTTTGCCCCTTGTTCTTCTCCATTTTATATTGGCCTTTGTATTTACTACAGGAGTAGCAGCTTCAAGTCCTTGAACTCTTTCCACAAGCTCCTCACCATAGTCGGGGTCAAACTCTACAGATGGGTCATTGGCTGTAATGGTAACAACATTGGAGCCTAAGCTTTCAAACTGCTCTACAACCGCTCTTCTTGCTCCTTCTCCGATTCCCATTAAGCTTACAACCGAAGCTACACCTATTGCCACCCCCAGTATAGTAAGGGCAGAACGCAAAGGATTGGCCAAAATTCCATGAAGGGCCATTTTTGTAGTAAACCACCATCTTACTAAAAAGGAGCCTCTTTTCCTTTTACTTTGCATAATATATTCCTCCTTTTAGATACTAGTGGTAAACTAATTACCTTCACCATTATCATTTGATTCATCTTTTGCTGGAAGTATACTGTCTTTATCTCCCAAGCGCTGACTTGGAAGCAAGTCGGCAGTACTTCCTGTTATAACTTTATCTCCCTCTTCAAGACCTTCCTTTACCTCAGCTAATCTAGCATTCATTAGTCCTAGCTTAATTGGTACAGCCTTTGGATTTCCATTTTCATCAAGTATTTCTACCATTGTTCTACCTTCTTCATCAAATACAGCTTCCATTGGTACCAACAATACACCCTCGGCGCTCCCAGCATCTATATATCCCTTTGCCTGCATACCAGGCTTCAAATCAGCACTTCCTTCAACATTAATACGTATTGGATATTTCGTTACACCAGTACCACCGCCGCCACGGGAAGATGATGTTCTTATATCTATTACCTTTCCCTTAAATACTTCTCCTGGCAGGGCATCAAATGTAACTCTAACGGGAGAATCCATTTTAACATTTAATATATCAATATCATCTACCTGAGTAAATATTTCCATAGAATCTACATTAAACAAGTCACATATATAATCCCTCGGTTGCACAGTCTGATCATCTTGTATATCCATCCACGCAATTATTCCATTGGATGGGGCTCTCACCTCAAGATTTTGCAGTCCTTCCTCAAGTTCTTTTATTTCTTCCTTGAATCTTTTTATTTTATAAAGTTTTTCTTCTATTATATCCTGTATGTTTTTACTTGCCATTGTTACTATTGGATCACCTTTTTTTACATTTTCCATTTCATCCACATGGATTTCTGTTACTACCGCCTTTGCTGTATTAGATACCTTCTTTTCATCTACAAACCCTTCTACTAATCCCTTATTACTGAAAAAATTAACAAAGCCACTTTCATTCTTCATCCCAATACTTACTTCCATACCATTTTGAACTAAACCAGGGTTATCAGCCACTATTTCAGCTATATGCACAAAACCTTGTGCATATTCTCCATCCTCTGATTTTTCATTATTGGGTATTGGATTAGGGTTAATTTTAGAGATTTTACCTGTATAAAATTCATCAAAATTATTAAATCTCAATGCAACTTCATCTCCAATTTTAACTCTATTAAATTCATTTATAGTAAGTCTGGCTTTCACTCTGAATTTTGAATCGTCAACGATCCTTCCTATAACGTGGCCAAGCTCAATTTCCTCTGCTTCCTTAGCTCTAATATCTATAATAGTACCATCAATAGGAGCCTTTAATGTAATTCCCTCTGCTGGATTAAGATCATATACTTCTTCTGGCTTTACACTGGCCATATTAGCCAATTGCTCTACCTCTGCCCTTAATTCTTCTTCCTTTTCTTTAACCTTTGAAGTTATATTTGAAGCATCAAGGGTTACAATAACTTGATCTTTTTTTACACTATCCCCTTCTTCAACTAAAATCTCATCAATTTTATATTCTGTGCTCCCCCAACTATAGTATCTTCTTTCTCCTGGAACCCTAACTCCATTGGATCTAGAAGCTTCTAAGGTTCCATTAACTTCAACTCCTACAGAAATATCCCCACGGGTTACTTCCTTAGTCGAATATACAGGCCCAGCAGCTTCCTCAGATTCAGCTGGCATAAGCTGATTATATGCATAAAATCCTCCACCTAGTATAACTACCAATATTAAAACTATCATAACAATTCTTTGAACCATTATGCTACACCTCCTGATTCTATTTCCTCTATTCTCTCTATTACACCATCTAAAATATGGTATATTCTTTGTCCATGCAATGCAACATTATAATCATGGGTTACCTGGACAACAGTCATCCCCAATTCCCTATTCAGCTTTTTAAATATATCCATAATATTACCACTGGAATGGGAGTCTAATGCTCCTGTTGGCTCATCGGCTAATATCACTGCAGGCTCCATTGTTATAGCCCTTGCTATTGCAACTCTTTGTTTTTCACCACCAGATAATTGGGAAGGCAAGTGATTCAATCTATCGCCTAAACCCACTATTTCAAGGGCTTCAGTGGCTTTCTTTTTTCGTTCCTTTCCCCATACTCCTCTATATACAAGGGGCAATTCTACATTTTCTCTAGCACTCAAATGGGATAATAAATGAAAGTGCTGGAATACAAATCCTAAAAATTCATTTCTAATATCAGCAAGCTTAGAATCTCCTAGCTTCTCAACTCTATTTTCACCGATCTCATATGTACCAGATGTAGGTATATCTAAACACCCTAGTATATTAAGCAGTGTAGATTTTCCTGACCCCGATGGACCCATTATTGAAACAAACTCCCCCTTGTCAATTTGCAAATCAATTCCCTTTAATACCTCAAGACTAATTTGTCCCATTTTATAGCTGTGACGTATATCCTTTAGTTTTAATAGTGTCAAAATTATTCCCCCCTTTATATGAGAAATATGTCCTATTATTATTAGACAAATATTCCATAGTTTTTGTTCCACAAAACAATATATTTTTTATAAAAAATATATAAAATGCCAAGGTTAGACAAAGAAACTTTACAAATTGAGGAAATTGCATAATTACCTCTTGCAAAAACTAATTACTGCATACATCTTTAAAAGCTCTAAAAAACTACCATATTATATTATGCAATTGTCCCAAACTTCAATTATGCAATTATCTCAACTAATAATACATTTTCCACTGTAAATTATAACATATTTTTATTGAAAAAGTTCTTACAAAACGATTACGAATTAAGCAGTAAAAAAAGCCTTGTTAAGGCTCTTCTAAGATTTGTTATCATTATATTATAACTTTAGTATATAGGCAATTGCAGCAGATGTAATTTCTTTCGCAGGTATAAATTTGTCAAAGATAGTTACTATAAGGCTTATTATTCCCGATATAGCACCAATCTTGTAAAATTTCTCAAGATTCTTCTTCTTCCTATATTCCTCTATTTCATATTCCCAGGCATATTTTTGTTTTCCTACATTGCTACAATTTTTATTTACAATATCATTCCTACTATCTGACAGTGCTAAATTGAAATTAGACGATTTTATTCTTCTAAGTATTTCTTTTTTGTTTTTTTCAAATTCTTTATCTTCATGTAATAACCTACCCAACTTAACCACTCCTACTTGTATATAACCAATATCAAAACTTATTTACATCTAACTTATATTTTCTACATATTCTTCTTTTTCCCTTCATATTTCTTGTATCTTTTCATGTTTTTACTTAATTGGGAATAAAGTCCTATAAATAAAAAACTCTATTAGTATTAATTAAATTTATACTAATAGAATTTTTGTTAAATAAAGTTAGATAACTCATTTCTACTCTAGTACATTCCTTTTCACACCCAAAAAACTTTCTATTTTATCTGCCATCCAATCATGACAAGTAAAAATAAATATTTGCCTATTTTCACTCCATTCTTTTATAAGTTCAAGGCTATTATTTAGTCTTTTATCATCCCAATTAACCAAGAGCTCATCAAAGCATACAGGTAGAGCTTCTTTATCCTTGTCCAGATAATCTATAAGAGCCATTCTTAAGGATAAATATAGCTGATTTAAGGTCCCCTTACTAAATGTATCTACTACTCTCCTTGGTATTATTTGTGCAGCTTCTTTTACCATGATTATATTTCCTCCGTCTTCCTCCTCAAGATAGATATCCCCGTATTTTCCCCCTGTAATAATATTAAAATACTTTCCTGCATTTCTTAAAACCTGGGGCTGATTTTCTTCTTTAAATTTTTGGTCAGCAAATTTTATTACCTCCGATAAAAGAACTAATCTATCTCTTTTTTCACATGCCCTTTCAAGTTCATCCTCTAATACATTTATTCTACTTTCGATTTCATCTAATCTATAGCCCTTGGATAATTTATTAATACTTTCCTCCAATCTTGCCTTTTCAACCTCAAGTTCTTTTTGATATTGATTTATTTCTTCAGATTTTTCTTCTGTTCTTAAAACTTCATAATCTGAGAATATCCACTTTTTTTCAATTTCATTTTCTTTAATTTCCTTAATTAAATTATCGATATTAGAAGTTTCATATAACTCTTCTTCTATTGCATCTATTTTTGTTCTCAACCTATAGTTATTATCAGTTACCTCTAGTCCTTTTTCTATATCTCCATCCCCTATATTCTTTAACTTTTCTAAGTAATTTTGAAAACTAATATCTGTTTCTTTTTCTTTTTCCATTAAAGTTTTAATCTGCCTCTTTATTTGTATTATTTCCTTATCTATATTTTCATTACCTTTGACCTTATTTTCCAAATTATCCAATCTATCCTTTAATACAATAACCCTTTCATCCCAATTAGTATATGAATCAAAGTAAAATTGCTGTATGAAACCATCCATTATTTCCTTTTTTTGATTATATTCTCTATTATAAATGGATAATTCTTTCTCCAGCTCATTTAACTTGTAAACCATATCCTTGATTTGTATAATATTAGGAAGAAACATTTCATCCATATTCTCTATTGTTAATGTTGAAATAGGTATTCCTTTTAAATAATCAATTAATCGTTTCTTATCTTCTATTAATCTATTTTCAAGCTTATAAATCTCATTTTCTATTTTATCTAGTTCATTTTCTGTAGAATTATCTTTTAAATTCTTTTTCATATTTATATAGCTAAGATAGCCTGTGATACCATAAATTAATATTCCAAGACCTACTATCTTGATTGTATTATTATCTAATACAAAGCCTATAGCTATGACAAACAAGCTTAATATTAAAGAATTTAAATAGACCTTGGACAATTTAATTTCTATAGTATTTGAAGTTTTTAAATCTCTTTTTAATTTCATTTCATCAAGCTTTTTAACAATATTTCTATAATTGTCAACTAAGATTTTCAACTCTGAATTATTTATTAACTCAAATTTATTTCTGATCTCGTCATTCCACTTTTCAGCTAGAAAATTCCCCGACTCATGATAAAGTCTAGCCTTTAACTTCTCAATATCGATTCTAACTCTATTTATAAGCTCCTTTAGATTTTTCATATCTGTATACTGATTAAAGAACAAGTTAATTTTTAATTTGTTTTTTAATATTAAACCATCCATGGAACTTAGAATATATTTTTCATTTTCTTTCTCCTTTAGAAGTTCCTCATTTTCATTTCTTTCTTTTCTAATATCTTCTAATCTTTTCTTTAGCTCAGATATTTTATCTCTAATATTAAAAGGAATGGCCTTACTAAGCTTTTCTTTTATAAGTCTACTCTTAAGTATTTCCACTTGATCAAGCTTTTTCTTAATAGGAATGAGTTTTCTAAATTTATTTAATAAAGCCTTCATTTCTATTTTTTTCTCTTTTATTTTTCTAATCTCTAAATCTATTTCATTTATTCTCTGGTCAGCCCTCCTTATCTCTTCTTCTCTGGAATAAGCTTCTTTTTTTCTTTGTTTTAATTCCCTTATTTCTTTTTCCAACTCCTTTATTAAATACTTACCTCTACCGCTTTCACGCCATATTTTTTCATATTCTTCCCTCAAATCCTTTAAAACATCTCTTGTACTCCTTATTGCAGATGTACCATAGCCTGCAAGAAGCTTATCCTCTACTTCCTCCCATGCCTTTCCTTGTATAGCTATAAGGTCCTCTACTCTGAGAGAATAAATTTTATCATAAATTTCACTGGAAATATGTCTGCTAATAGGTAAAGAATTATTCTTTATATCTAAGTGTTTTTCTTCAGACATGTATTCTCCCTGGGGTCTACTTAATAATTTCCTATGTACAATTGCATCCTTCCCATCATCGGTTTTAAAAAAAACAGTAAATTCGATTCTATCATTTTTCCATGATGCATATGGATGAGACTGGGCTTTAGCAGGTAAGAAACCATATAAAAATGATTTTATTAAATTAAATATTGTCGTTTTTCCGGCTTCATTATTTCCAAAAAATAACGCCACTCTTGAATCTATATTATCTATTATTTTACTTTCAGTAAATTTACCAAAATCCTTAATCTCAAATTTATTAATCCTCATATTTATCACCTATCATATAGCTAACAGCGGCTTCATCTAATCCACTTAAAAGCTGTTTTATATAATTTGTTTTTTTCTCTTTTCTCCTTATCCCCTTCTTAATCAAATGAGTATCTATTAATCTATTTAAAAGCTCTTCATTTTTTTCAAGATTCTCTAGAAGTTCTAATACTAATGAAAGTACATGATCACCTTCTCTATATTCTTCAATATCTAAATTGCTTAATAGATTATCTGATTTAATTTCCAAATCCATCAAATCCAAATTCAAAGCCAATTCCAAGGCTATCTCTTCTATGTTTTCTTTCACTTCCAGTTCACTCTTTAAATAAGCTCTACCTTCAAGCTCTATTCTCAATATAAGCTTTCTATTAATTAATCTATTCTTTTCAATAAAATTTTCTATTTTATTAATAATATATTCTTTAAGCTCCGAATAATTTTTTATGTTTTCTATCCCTTGTATATTTAATGTATACCATTGAATCATAGAAAGGGCTTTAAACTCTGTAGCTATACTATTATTTTGATCTATAGTAACAAGAATCCCTCCCTTCTTTCCTATTTCCCTTGGATTTCTTCCTTGTATATTCCCCGGGTAATATATATTTTTTTCTTCACAAACTTTTTGTGCTTTATGTATATGCCCTAGTGCCCAGTAATCATATCCTTTAGCCTTTAAATCTTCTTTAGAACAAGGAAGATATTTGCCGTGTTTTTCGGCTTCCTTACTGTTATTAACCATTGTATGTAATAAACCTATATGGGGAATTTCTCCTTCTTTATAGGGGAATTTTTTAACTAAATTCCTGCCTTCATTGTTTGTTTTATGACCACATGAGATTATTTTATATTCTAAATTATTATCGTAATTTTTCACTTCAATTATTTCTATCTTATCTTCCTTAAATATATAAACATTATCAGGCCATTTTATAGAATTAGCTCTATAGCTTAAATCTCCCGGATCATGATTTCCAGTTGCATAAAATACCCTAATACCATTTTCTTTTAGTCTATTAAATTCATTAATTAAAAATTGTTCTGTTCTAAATGATAGCTTATCATTATCAAATAAATCTCCAGCAATCAAAAGTGCATTAACCTTTTCATTTATACATAAATCCACAGCATTACTAAAGGCATTTCTTATTCCGTCCCTTAGCTTTATTCTTAAAACCTCATTTTTTGCATAAAAGCTTGTATCCAGATGAACATCGGCTATATGTAAGAATTTCAACAATTTTATCCCTCCATATCTATAGATTACTGTGTCTATATTGTATCAAATTTAAAATATTTTTTGTATAATAGCAGGAATTTAAGGAAAAATGAAGAATTTGTTTTTAGAGTGAATTATTTCTGTTTATATGGAGATTTTTGTCTTTTCATAAATTTTTTTATCATATATAGTGAAACAAATTGGAAAGTTAATTTATACATCCTAAAAAAATAGGAGAAGCATCTATATTTTTAGGATGTATAAATTAAGTTCTAACATTTTTTCACTGTAGATACTAAACACTAAGAAAATTAAATTTTGTAAAAGGAAGGTAATTATTGTGGGTAACTCATATACTGATAAATATGAAATACTTAAAACCTTTAAAAAGGATGAGTTTCAAACTGTACTTATTGGATCCAATAAAGAACAACCAGAAGATGTTGTTGTTATTAATATTTTTAATAAGTATAAAGCAGCAAGATTTTTATCAAAGTCTCAATTCTCAAATGGCCTAAATAATTTAGTACATCTAGAAGAACACGATAATGAACTTATTGTAATAACAGAATATAAAGAAGGAACTCCTTTAGAGTCCTACTTAAGCTATTCTAATACAACTTTAAAGCATAGAATTAATTTAGCCTATGAATATATGACAAAAATAGTTAAATATGATATTTTTCAAAACCCCGTAAAAGAAATCTTAATTGACGAATCACAAGTAAATATAACTAATGACCAGCTTTACTTTAATGAATTATTTTTTTTAGATGAAAGTGTATCAGCTTCAACAGATTTTAATGCCCTTGCTTCAAAAATAGGAAATATAATAGAAAAAATTGTATTTGTCAATAAGTCAACAAATGACAAAAACAAGGATCTAGCTTCAAAAAAGATTTTAAATTTTATAAACAAACTAAAAAATGAGCAGCATAGCTTCAATAGCATACAAGAAGTCTATGATAATTTTAGAAAAATATATATCTATGATCTTTTCATGGAAGATAAAGGAATGCTATTAAGCAAAGAAAATAAAGAATTTAAAAAACATGAAAATAGTAAAAAAGAAATCAATACGTATAAAAATAATTTAAATAATGAAATCATAGGCAGTAGAAAAACAATACATAATGATGATGAAATAAATATAGATAAAAATAGTGAAGTTGAAGAAAATTATTTAGAAAAAGACCAATCTTTAGAAAGCATTGATGGTCTAATTTCAGATGCCATAGACAATGATTCTAAAGACAAAGACAACCCTATTATGAACTCATCTGAAATCATAATAAGTAATGAAGAATTTAATGATGATTTTGAAATTTATAAGAAAAAAAGATATAAGAAAAAGAAAAAAAGTAATAATTTCAAAATAGCCATAGGCGCAATATTAGTATCTATTCTTTTAGTTGGTCTATTATATAAACCCATACTAAATACTTTTAAATCCAACACAGAATCTGCAACGCCTAAACTAGATGCTTATTTTGAATACAATAGAAATCCTTCGGGTACTTACTATTTTGAAGATAGAAGTATAGCCTTAGGAAAAAACAATGATATTGTAGAAATATCATGGAAAATTTATAAAGGTGATGAAGAAATCCATAAGGTCCTTAATAAAAAAAGATTGAAAATCAAATTTGAAAGTGAAGGACAGTATAAGGTGGTTCTAAGTGTAAAAGACAAATATGAAAATACTGACCAATATAGCGAAATCATTAATAAAAATCATTTAGAATTAGATGACCTTGAAAACAATGAAAACTTCATAGAAAAGCTTGAGAACTTGGCTATAAATTATTCCAGCAACAATATCTCAAAAGATTATGGAGCTTTTAGAAGTGGAAGTTATTCCCTAAAGCTCGGAGAAAATGGGAAAAACAATTTAGAAAAAATCACCATAAATAATATAAATACTAAATATAATCCTGCTATTTCAATATGGCTTGCCACAGAGGCAAAGGAAGAAATACAAATATCATTAAAGGGCTATAAAAATGATAAACTTCAATTTGAAGATCAATTATCTTTTATTCCACAAGAAGTAGACTCTTGGGAAATGGTTAAATTCAATAAAATATCTAAAAATATAGATAAAATAGAATTCACATTTGAAGGCTTTACTTCTCCAATATGGTTAGATGATATTGAAATAATATCATATAAGTAACATAAAAGCGCCAAAAGGCGCTTTTGTTGTTAGAATAATAAAACATTCTAATATCTTTAGAAGGCTTGTGTTTATAATCCAAAAATTTAAATAACCGATTCCTATATAATCAATAAGAACCGGTTATTAATTGGATTCTAATTCACTTAAAAACTTTGAATCGTCTAACTGTATTGTTGCCTCATTCCTTTCTCATAAATAACCCAATTGTGCAATACTATGTTTACTTTATTGCCTCTATTATGTTACCTATTTATTCAAAAAACTCGTAAACTACTTAAAAGCAAATTATTTATTGTTACTTAGCAAAGCTATTAAATTTCCAATCTAAAAATTTCATACCCATTACGTTTAAATTCTAATCTAACTAAACTAATATTTAAAAATAGCGAATTAGAATCCTCTAAGAAGATTAATCTTCTTGTTTATATTATACCACAGTTTTAATAAAATATCCATATTATTATTCAGAAAGTTCAGATTATATACTTATTTATTTTTCATTCATTCTATAAACCTGTTTTTCATATAACTAAAAAGAGAAAAACAGGTTTATAAAAATCATCCAAATAAAATATTAAAGCTTCTGATATAAAAACTGGCACAAAGAGTTAAGTTAATATTTCTACCCCAGTGTCTGTAACTACTACTGTATGCTCCCATTGGGCCGACAAGCCACCGTCTACAGTTTTTATTGTCCAATTATCATCAAGCTGTTTACAGCTGAATATTCCTTCATTTATCATTGGTTCTATTGTGAAAACCATTCCTGGAACTATAATCATGTTATTTTCTTCGGTATTATAATGATGAACAAAGGGTTCTTCATGAAAATTTAACCCAGTCCCATGACCACCTAAATCTCGAACAACGGAAAATTCATTTTCTTCAGCATGTTTTTCTATTGCTTCCCCCTGGGCTTTAAGGGTCTTATATGGATTAATACTTCTTATACCTATTTCAAGACATTCTTTAGCCACTTGCACCAGTTTTTTTGCTTTTTCAGATATTTTCCCAATAGTGAACATTCTACTTGAATCAGCATAATATCCATCTAAAATTGTTGTGATATCAATATTTATAATATCGCCTTCCTGTAATGCAGTTTCATCGGGTATACCATGACAAATCACATCATTAATAGATGTGCATACACTTTTAGGAAATCCATTATAATTTAATGGAGCTGGTTTCCCTCCATTTTCAATTGTCAACTTGTGGACTAGTTCATTTATTTCATTGGTAGTAATCCCTTCACCTATATATTCATCCAGCTTTTCAAAAATTTTTTTGTTTATTTCTCCGCTTTTTTTTATACTCTCTATTTGAGAAGGTGATTTGACTAATTTTCTTGAAGGTATACTATAACCCTTGGACTCATACCTTTCAAGCATCTTATCTTTTTCCAAGTGGCATTTCTTATATTTTTTCCCACTTCCACACCAACATAAATCATTCCTCGAAAGCTTATTCATTTATATTACCCCTTTAATTTATATTTCTATATTAAAATATATTCAAAACCTTTATTAAATTGACTAGCAAATATATAATAAACTATAATTTCATTTATAAAATCAATTGAAGAAATTGCATAACTCTAATTTGACAAAATTGCATATGGGAATATTATCCTAATTTAATTATTTAGAATTAAATATATTTCGATGGTATATCTTCAGAGATTTTATAGCAATATATAGTAGTTAGTTTTTTGAGAAGGTAATTATGCAATTTGCTCAATTAATTATTCCTATTTTATTAAATGGAAATAATCTTAAAAAAGCCTTACCCTCTATCTTATCAATTTCTATTGTACCCATATCTCTACTGTCAAAGCTTCCTGGCCTATTATCTCCCATTACAAAAACATTATTTTCAGGAACTACTAAATTGTTATCTCCAGGAGTAGTGTTTCCTTTTATATAGTCTTCATTTAACTCTTTCCCATTAACATAAACTTTTCCATTTTCAATAACAATTTTATCTCCCTCTACAGCAATTACTCTCTTAATTAGGTTCTTACTGGTTCCTTCTGAGGTTTTCAAGGAAGTTTTAAATACTACAATATCTCCTCTTTCAGGTTTATGAAATCTATAGGATACCTTATTAAGTATTAAATAATTATTTGGCTCCAATGTAGGGTACATTGAGTGCTGCTTAACAAGGGTGGGTCTTGCTATAAATGTAGTTATAAAAAGAGCAATTAATACCGATATGACAATAGTCTTTATCCATTCAACCATTTCTTTCTTCATTTTCTATCTTCCTTTCTAGCACCTGATGAATATAATTGAGAATTCATTTCTCTTCCATTTATTAATTATATTCTTTATTATAGAATTTAACAAGTTTACAAATGTATTTTTATTTAATTCTCCTTGAAATATTCCTATATATGTGTTAATATTAATGAAATTAATTTCATTAATATTAAATTCTAATCTTCATTAAATTCTAATTCAACTAATTTGTAGGTGGAAATATGAATATCATACTTATATCAAAAAAATTATCACAACTTCATCATCATTAGAGTAGAGTTTGTGACTATGGACATATAACCATAGATGCAAGCTCTGATTGTGTTTTATTTAAAGAGCTTGCATCTAATGGTGATAGAATTAAAATTATAAGCCATATAGGTGTAAAAGCCTATATGGCTTTTTAAATTTAAAACTTAGGAGGTATTACTTATGAAATTAAAAAATTTAAAGGGAACAAAGGATTTTTTCCCAGCAGAACAACAAATCAGGAACAAAGTACAAAGAATTTTGGAAGAAACCTTCCAAAGATTTAGTTTTATGCCTTTGGAAACACCAATAATATGTTATTATGACCTTTTAGCATCTAAGTACGCCGGTGGTGACGAAATACTTAAGGAAGTTTATAAGCTTAGTGATCAGGGAAAACGGAAGCTGGGATTAAGATATGATCTAACTGTTCCCTTTGCAAAGGTTATAGGTATGAATCAAAACCTATCTATGCCCTTTAAAAGGTATGAAATGGGAAAGGTATTTAGAGATGGTCCTATTAAAACAGGCAGGCTTAGAGAATTCACCCAATGTGATGTTGATGTAGTAGGAATACAATCCATGCTGGCGGAAGCAGAACTAATGTCAATGGCTTTTGAAGTATTTGAAAAATTAAATTTAGATGTTTATATCTCTTATAATAACAGGAAGCTTTTATTTGGAATACTCTCTTCAATAGGTATTAGAAATGACAAGATTAATAGTGTAATATTAGCCCTTGATAAAATTGAAAAAGTCGGTTTCAACGGTGTAAGAGCTGAACTGGAAGAAAAAAAAATTAATAGTACTACCATAGATAAATTCTTTGATATTTTAAATATTGATGCAAACAATATTCTAGATGTCCTACTTGAAAACTTTCAAAATTCTCTAATTACAGAAGGTATTGAAGAACTGAAGGAGCTAAATAGCTTCTTAAATGTATTGGGACTATCAGACAAAGTCAAATTAAATCCTTTTTTAGCAAGAGGATTAGATATCTATACTGGAACTGTTTACGAAGTGTTTTTAAGTGATAACAGCATAAGATCAAGCATTGGAGGCGGTGGCAGATACGATAAAATAATTGGTGCCTTCTTAGATGATGAAAAAAAATATCCCGCTGTTGGTATATCATTTGGACTCGATGTTATTTATACAGCCCTTACTATGAAGGATCCAGCCAATAGAAAACCTATAATAGATTTATTATTAATTCCTCTTGAAACTGAAAAAAATTGCCTTGCAATTGCTAATAACCTTAGAAAAGCTGGTATAAAAGTTGATATAGACATGAGTGGAAGAAAATTGAACAAAGTCTTAAATACAGCAAATAAAAATAATATCCCCTATGTGATTATTGTTGGAGAAAATGAGATCATATCTAATAAAGTATCCATCAAAATAATGGCTACTGGAGAAGTTAAAGAATGTGAAATCTGTGATCTTGAAAACGTCCTTAAAGAAATTATGAACTCTAAAAGGTAATCCTGTCTATTTGGGATTATCTTTTACCTTCTAAAAAGTTCTATTTTTTACTTTTCTATAAAAATAAAATATCTCCTAATAATTTTTCTTTAGCTGATATTTAGATATGATCTATCTTTATTCCCCATTTAATTTTTTATAAATTTCATCCACCTTCTTCTCCAGACTATCAATTTTTTCATGGTGTTCACTGATTTTTCTTGGCAAACTAACTAAATTTCTAATTAGATAAATAATAAACCAAGCAAAAGCAATTAAAAGTACTGTATTGATTATTTGAAATATAAATGTAAAATTTATATCTACAATTCCAAATTTTAGTCCAGTCATATTATTTCCTCCTTTTTTCATAAAAATAAACAGCATCCCAATAGATGCTGCTTATATAATAATATTTATACTATATTTACTCTTCTACATATTCAATAGCTGTATCAATGCCTATAGTACTTGTTTCTCCATCCCAAGTTACTCCAATATTAAAGGCCTTTGCCATATCTCTTAGTTTGAAATAATTATTTCCATCAATTGTATATGCTGTTAAAGATATTTCTTCACCATCTTTGTATATCTTAGAAGTAGTTAGAATAGGAGTTTTCTCTGTACCATCTCCTGCAGCCATTTCTCCACCAACTTCAGTATAAGCTTTGTTTGAAATTAAATTAATAGCGTTCTTTTCTCCATCCCACTCTACTTCAAATTGTTTTTCCGTTTCACTAACAGCCTTTGCAAGATCACGAAGTTTAAAGTAATTATTACCTTCTATCATATAAGCATCAAAGGAAGTTTCAGTACCATTTACTAAAACCTTTGAAGCAATTGGTTGCGCTATTAATGCTTCTTCATCCTTTGCTTCTTCTGTGTCTTTTGCTTCTTCAGTATCCTTTACCTCTGTTGTATCTTTTACTTCCACTGCATCTTCTATCTTTGCTACATCTTCTGTCTTTGCTGAATCTTTAACAGTAATAAATGCTTCAGCAGCTCCAGCAATAGCTTCATATCTAAAAATTACATAGTAATCTCCTGGTTCAGTTAATGTAACACTACATCCAGATAAATAATAGGGCAATTCAACTTCATAGTTTTCAATTTCTGATGCTTCTATATTTTTTTCTACATATTCAGGATTTTCTGATTCGTCTAATGCACCAGATTCATCAGGCACATATACTTTAACTTGACCTGATACCGGTAGTGCTTCTCCATAATCATATGTATTATCATCTTTTTTAGTTAATTTATATACATCAAATATAACACCATCATCTACTAATAGCTCAATAGTTGCAGGTGCTTCTGTAATAAATCCAGCATTTACCTCCAGATCAATTTCCTGTGCATCTAATGTATCTATTACATTTGATACAGAAAAATGAGACTCACTATTAGCTATATCTTCTTCTGACATTCCTTCCACTATATAGCCTTTTACTTCAACTGTTTTGCTATCTACCGCAAATGCAGTTGTTGATAATACCATTGATAGTACCAGTACTAGTACTAAAATTTTGCTTACTTCGCTTTTTCTCATTGTCTTTTTCATAAGTTTCTGCTCTCCTTTTTTATAATATCTTTTTAAATTTTTTAATCTCCAAGGAATATTATACCATGTTTTGTCGATAAAGAAATATAAATTTGTTAAAATATTCTTTTATCGTCGAGCTAAAGTTCATGCCATGCACAAATAAATCAAAGGATTCACCACTATTGATAAATCCTTTGATTTTCAACTCTCTATTTTACAATGTTTATATGACATTAAGTAACTTTTTCATAATATAATAATGTTATTATCATTATATAAGGACTTTTCCTGAATCAGCCCCAATCATAACCTGTACCCCTAATTGTGACATAAAATACCAATATGGCTCTTTTATATTAGGATGTAAAGGTTTTTTAAGCTCTATTGATGTAAACTGTCCACCCCAATTCCCAGTATGGAAAATTTTAATAGCTTCTTTATAATCAATCTTATATTCTTTAATAATTTCAAGTCCTAAAAGACAAGGAGTTGGTACTGGCTGTGTTGCACCATGTAATGGTGGATTTGCTATATAGCACGCATAGCAAACACCGTCATAATACAGAATATAGTCAAATCCAAGAACTTCTTTTGCCTCTGCTACAGCCTTAGATTTAAGACGACCTTTTTTTAAAATTATTCCATCCAATTTAACATTTAAACCCAATTTTTTCCCTAAATTTAATAAATTATTTTTTGTCTTCATAACATTCCTCCTCTTAAATTTCTTGTTTTAGTTATATAATCTTTAAAATTATTTAATATTAAGTCTACCTTGCAGTTCTTTACACTTATTCTTTTGTATAAAAAACAAACTATCAATCGTCATATATTTCATTTTATGAATTATAAAAAACTTATATAACAAAATAATATGTATATTAATATGTATATATAGTAAATTTATATTTTATTATCTGAATAAAAAAAGTATCCTCAACTACATATTGAAAACATTTTTTCTAAATGATAATATTAAAATCACACTCTTATAATTCTAAGAATATTGCTTAGAAGTTTCTACGGAATAACCGTAAATTATTCAGCTAAAGTGAGTTTATCTCCTTTAATTTAATAACAAAATAGGAGGAATATAAAATGAATAGAAGATATAAATTAAGTGAAGTTACAAAGGAATTGGTCATGGTTGCTCAAGGAAGAAATAAAGCCCAATTAGTAATAAAAAATGGTAATTTAATCAATGTAAACACTGGAGAAATTTTAGAAAATATAGATGTGGCTATTACACATGGTAGAATCGCTTTGGTTGGTGATGCAAGCCACACAATTGGTAAAAACACTAAAATTATTGATGCCACAGGACTCTATATATCACCAGGTTTTATGGATGGTCATATACATGTTGAAAGCAGTATGCTTTCAGTAAAAGAATATGCTAAAGCAGTTATTCCCCATGGAACTACTACTATATATATGGACCCCCATGAAATTGGAAATGTATTAGGAGTCAAAGGCGTTAAGTTAATGATAGAAGACGGTAAAGATATTCCTCTTAGAGTATATACTGCTATGCCTTCATGTGTCCCTGCAACTCCTGGCTTTGAAGATAACGGTGCCTTAATAAATGCTAAAGATATTAAAGAATCTATGGAATGGGATAGCGTTGCAGGACTAGGAGAAATGATGAACTTCCCCGGTGTATTATCGGGTGATGATGGAATACATGAAGAACTTATAGCCACTTTAGAAGCTAATAAAACAATTACTGGACATTATTCTATGCCTGAAACAGGCATGGGACTAAATGCATATATAGCATCGGGAGTTCGCTGTTGTCACGAATCGGTGCGAAAAGAAGATGCCCTTGCTAAAATGCGTCTAGGCATGTATGTTCAACTTCGTGAAGGTTCTGCATGGCATGATGTTAAAGAGACTGTTCGCAGCATAACTGAAAATAATATTGATACAAGATTTGCAACCTTAGTTAGCGATGATACTCATCCAGATACATTAATTACAAAGGGGCATATGGACCATATTGTTAGACGTGCTATCGAAGAAGGTGTTAACCCAATTACAGCCATTCAAATGGCAACTATCAATGTGGCTGACTGTTTTAATATGAACCGTGACCTTGGCAGTATTTCCCCAGGTAAATGGGCCGATATTTTATTAATTGAAGACTTAACAAGAGTCAAAGTAGATAAGGTATTAATAAATGGAAAACTAGTTGCAGAGAATAATAAACTGTGTGTAGATATAAAAAAATCAAGCTATCCTGATTTTGCTAAAAACACAATGAATATAGGCAAAATATTAGAAGAAAGTGATTTTAATATTTTAGCTCCAAATGCTAAAAAAGATGAAATTTTAGTCAATATTATGGAAATTATTGAGGCCAAAGTAGGTACTTATGCTAGAAAATATAATCTTCCTATTGTAGATGGAATTGTTAAAAATGATCTATCAAAGGATATTATAAAAGCAGCAGTAATTGAACGACATAATGCTACTGGTACCATAGGTAAAGGTTTTGTAACGGGATTTGGATTAAAAGAAGGAGCAGTAGCTTCTACTGTTGCCCACGATAGCCATAATTTATTAATTGTGGGAACAAATGATAAAGATATGGCTTTAGCTGGAAACACATTGGCAGAAGTAGGTGGAGGTATGGTTGCAGTTAAAAATGGTGAAGTTATAGCCCTTAATCCACTTCCAATAGCGGGACTCATATCTGAAGAAAATGCTGAAACTGTTTCACAATCTGTAGCCAAACTAGATAGGGCTTGGAAGGAATTAGGCTGTGAACTTGTATCGCCTTTTATGACAATGGCCCTTATATCATTAGCTGTTCTTCCAGAGCTTAGATTGACGAATAGAGGGCTTTTTGATACAGTGAATTTTAAGCCAATAGATATTTTTGCCAAGTAGAAAATTTTTATATATTCTCCTTTAAATCTTTTTTCAATCTATAAAATCACAAGGGAACTTTCCCTTGTGATTTTCAAAAACATAAAAATAAAAAAGGGAAATATACATGACATATACATTTCCCTTTTTCTATTATAAATATTTCATATCTTGACAATCATCAAATCATTGATTTAACCATTGTCAAACACTATTTTTTATTACTATTCCTATTTTCCAAAATATCTTTCTAAAAGACCTTTAAATGCCATTCCGTGTCTTGCTTCATCCTTGCACATTTCATGTACTGTATCATGGATAGCATCATAATTTAACTCTTTTGCTCTTGTTGCAAGGTCTTTTTTACCTTGGCATGCTCCATGCTCTGCATCTACTCTCATCTGTAAATTTGTTTTTGTATCAGCTGTCACTACTTCTCCAAGAAGCTCTGCGAACTTTGCAGCATGCTCTGCTTCTTCAAAAGCAATTCTTTTATATGCTTCTGCAACTTCCGGGTATCCTTCTCTATCTGCCTGTCTGCTCATTGCTAGGTACATTCCTACCTCAGTACATTCACCCATGAAGTTAGCTTTCAATCCTTCTACTACTTCTGGATCTAAACCCTTTGCAACACCTATTTTATGTTCATCTGCCCATTTCAAATCTTCAGTTGATGTTTGTTCTACAAACTTATCAGGTCCCACTCCACATTGTGGACATTTCTCTGGTGGATTTTCTCCTTCATGAACATAACCACATACAGTACATACAAATTTCTTCATTTTTCATTCCTCCATTTATAATGTTTTTTATTTCAAAATTTACATTTTAATTAAAGATAACAAACATAAAACTATATCTCCAGTTTTATAATTGGATTTTAATATAAGTTATCTTTTTACACATTTTTTACAAATACCCTTTATGTATAAATGGTATTCTTCAACATTAAAATCATCAAGTTCTTCAATAATAGGCATATTTGTTTTTATATCATATACTTCATTACATTTTCTACATTTAAAATGCCCATGAAATGATGTATCTGCATCATATCTTGTTTCATTATCTTCAATATTAATTAATGATACAATTTTTTTTTCTATAAATAATTTTAAGGTATTGTATACAGTAGTTTTTGAAAGTGTAGGTATTTCTTTAACTAGCTCTTGATAGATCATATCTACTGTTGGATGATTTCTATATTTCATTAAATAATGAAAAATTTTTATTCGTTGATAGGATGGCTTTATGTCATTTCTTTTTAGATATTCATCTATCTCATTAACTTTTATTTCCATAAAACATCAACCTTTCAATTTTTCGAAATTCAAGCCACCAAAGATAAAATTGTAATCATTTCTTATTTGTAATGATTACAATAATAGAATAATACATAACTATAATTTTGTCAATAGTTTTCAGCTGTTTTTTTACTATGGTGTTCACTTATTCTTTCTTTTTAATGATTTTTGCTGCTCAGATAAAATATATTTATCTAACTCTTGACTTAACTTTACCACCTTTTCTGTATGACCCTGTGCTTCGTAAGCTCTATTTAATTTTAGCCTCAATTGATCAATCTGACTGTTTATATCTTTTTTATCATTTATTTTCATTCATATCACCTCCCATAATTCCATACCATTTATAATAATTTATCTGAGATTAATAATATTTTTATTAAACTTATAAAAAGCTTATTATGATATTTAGAATACATAAATTTTTACTTTATCCTTTTACATTAAAATATATTTTGATAATTTTCGAACAAACGTTCTAACTCTACCATGGTATATTTTAACATACTTGGTATGCCTTTTCAATCTAGATTTAATATTTTCTATTAAAAATTTTATAAAGTCTAAAAGTAGATTTTATAATATTATATAAAATGATTATCATCGGCTAACACTGTAAACAAGACTTTACAGCTATACATCTATATAACAAAGTGATTTTTATGTGATATTAATGGAAATACTATAGTATATAAAAATAGGCTGCTTCAATCTTCTTTATATACAATGGACTTAATTAAATTAGGAAATATAATAAAAGAAAGAAGATTAGAATTAAAATTTTCATTACGGAAGGCTGCTAAGCTAATAGGTATAAGCCATAATTATTTATCCATTATTGAAAAGGCCCATGACCCCAGAAGCAATTCCCCTATTAAACCAACCTTTGAGACTTTAAAACTTATAAGTGAAGCATATGGAATTAATATGAATGAATTGCTTCAATTAGCTGGATATTATGAATATATCAAATCTGCAAAAGAAATATATACAGCAGAAGAGCTTGCAAAACTTGTTCCAGAAGAATATAAACAAGCTTTCAAAAAGCTAAACATGAAGCAAATTAAATTCGTTAAAAAAATGGTTGATGAAGATATTGATCCTGAAGCCCTTTATAATGTTATAGAAAAGTTAAAGGATTTGGAAAAAGCTTTGGATAAATTAAAATCTAAAAATGAAGATTAATATAAATAAGAATACCCATTAGCCAAATTTACAAGCTAATAGGTTATAGATATGTGATTAAGAAATTTAATTAACTCCAGTAACCACTGAGAATCCTTTTGGCTCATGCTATAAACCTGTTTTGAATTAAATAATTAAGTGGTTAAACAGGTTTATAAAAATCGCTCAAAAGGAAACCTCAGTGGCTACTTCCGTCTCTTTAGTTTGTCAGTCACACGTCTATGTATTTTTACATTCTTTGGTCTATTTTATACCTTTGACGTATTGGCTAAGTATAGGCTCGAAAAAATAACTATTTGACCAAAAACAGTACTTGCAAAATGTTTTTCTAATACAAAGCTAATAACTCTAAATATCCTCTAATGCTTTTCCCGTTTTATCCTTATATGTATCTAATCCTGTAACCTTTGAAGCTAACTGAGTTAATGGAATTATATCACTTCTATCAATATATTCTAAAGAAAACTTTCGGTTAAGGGACATTAATTGTTTAACTCCTGTAGAAATCCTATTTATATAAGAATATAAGCCTATAGCTCCCGGTGACATATTTGACACATCATCATATAATCCTTTCAGTTCTCTTATATCCCCAAATATTTCTTCTACAGTTGAGCCAAATCTTTTGTATTCTTTAGGCACTATTCCTTTATTTATTAATTCTCCAACATGTTTTCCTACCAATGCTGCTGCCATAGCTGCTCTACCTATTCCTATAAGATTTATATATGGAGCTCCAAGGGATAAACCTTTAAAGACTTGGTCTTCCATGGCAAAGCCTCCAGCCACTGCAATTTGAGGAATAAAGTAATCCTTTTCCTTAAATCTCCTTAAAATATCATGTAAAAGGCTTTCCATGTATACCGTAGGAATTCCCCATTCATTCATCATCTTTGTAGGGCTATTTCCGGAGCCTCCACCAGCTCCATCAAATGTAACTAAATCCACACCAGCCTCTGAGGCTATTTTTAAAATCTTAACAATATCTTTTGGATCATAGGGGCCTGTTTTAAAGCATACATGTTCAGCTCCTAGCTCTCTTAGCTCAGCAACCCTTTTAACCAATATATCTTTATTCCACATAGGTAATCTGCCTATTTTCTCAAATACCCTTCCTATACCTTTTTTATAATTTTCTGCTACGACTGGGTCTGATGGATCAGGATAAATCAAGTATCCCATCTTTTGAAACTTCAATGCGTCTTCAATGTTTTTCACTCTTCCCATACCTTGGATGCCTTTGGAGCCTTGACCGAATTTCAATTCTACAGATTTTACTCCTAATTTTGTAATTGCATAGTCGAGTACTCTTATATTTTCATCATCATAATTAGCCTGAAGAATAATATCTCCGTATCCTCTATAATATTTTCTAAAGGACGAAATCATTTTTTCTATAAGGGGAGAACTAGTTACTTTACCATTTTCTATAACTAAATCTTTATCCTTCGCCACTACAGCTTCACCAATAACTACTAATACTCCTGCTAAAGCAGCTCCAGCATAATAATCTTCCCAATTTAGCTTGGCCATAGCAGGTAAAATAATAGGTGCCTTTAATTTAATTTTATTGTCAATACCAAACTCCGCATCAATATTAGCCTTAGGAAAAGTAGCTGCTTCAGTATCTTCTGTACATCCTAAGGCTCCAAAAACCCTACCATTGATATTAAAATGTGAAAAATCTAATGGGTAATCCTTTTCCGATGCAAACTGATTTTTATTGGTTTCAAATGGATAAATAGCTTCCGAACCACGTATTGCCGATAAACCTATTTCACAAAAACCTGTGCAATTAGCTGTACAGACTGTACACATACCAGAAAAATCAGATGTATTTTCCGGCGTTCTAATTTTAGTATTACTTATAGAACTTCCTAATGATGGACTATAAGACACTATAAAACCCCCTTTTAGTTTTTGGCATATACCACTTTCACTTTTTATTATATCTCTTTTGGGAATTTTATCAATAAAAGAACTCCTTTTTCCCAATTATGTCCTTTGTTATCTTATTTCTTCCATTAGCTTTGGCTTTATACAATGCTTCATCCACTCTTTTGAGTACATCCTGAACTGTATCATTATGCCTTAAGTCTGTAATTCCAATACTTAGGGTTGCTTTAATATCAGCTAACTTACCAACTTTCTCTACATCTATATATGATTGAAATAATTCAAGCTTACCCATTACAGCATCAATATCTCCATAATAAAGTAAAGCAAATTCATCTCCTCCCCATCTAGCCAGTATATTTGGGGACTTTATAGCTTCACTAGCCATCTTACCAAATGATTTTAGTATTTGATCTCCAACTAAATGCCCATATGTATCATTTATTTCTTTGAAATAATCTATATCTATTAAAGCCATATAGGCTTTTTCTATATCTCCATCTTGATTATTATCAATTAGAATATTTAAATTTTCATCAAATATCCTCCTGTTATATACACCGGTTAATTCATCATATGTGGCGTAAACTCTTAATTTGCAATTTGCTTCCTCTAATTTTCTACTATACTCATCCAGCTTTCTTTTCTCACGCTTATATGCCACAGCAAACTTTTTAATTAACAAATAGGAAGCATAAAGAGTTAACGGTATTTGCAATAATCTATCTAGAAACTGAGATTGTGATGGATGTACTTTCATTAAGTCTGGTCTTAGGTACTCTAAAATATGTAATCCTGTGAACATAGAAATATGTATAAATACTAAAAATGACCGTTTCCACGAATCAAACAAATAGATTATGCTAATAAGTATTATAAATACATATGCAATGGTATTATTGGCACTACCTCCTGAATCTATCCATCCAAAGGGTATAAAAAAAACTATGATAAGGAGAAAAAAAATGAACTTTACTTTTTCCTGAATACTGTTTCTTCTGATTAATATCAGTGCTAATATGCACATAAGGATTAAAATCGTCCACTTAATATTTAATGACAGAGGTAATCCTATAATTATGTTACCAACGATACATAATCCTGACAAAATAACACCGGCTATTAATATAACTTTTAAAATATAGTCTTCTAACATACCAAATCTCTCTTTTCAAATTCATAATTGAAAAAATTGTATAATTTAAATTTGGAAGAATTTAATTTTATTCACATTATATCACAAATTTCTAAATGTTTAATCAATAAAATATTATCAAATAAAAATAGCGATATCCTTATAAAATATATTTTTCATCTACTGCAAATCATATAATTTCACCATAATGTTTTATGATAAAATAATTAAGAAATAGGTCTATTTTTTCTAATATGAGGGAATTGCATAATACATGTGAATAATTTTAATTATACAAGTTTCTTATATAAAAAATTCTGCAAAGAAGGAATGATTTTTTAATGAAAGGTTTTAAAATTGCTTTGGCACAAATAAATGCTATACCATCGAATAAAGATTTAAACTTACAAAAAATAAGCAAATTTGTAACTGAAGCGGCAAAAGAAAAAGCTAAAATAATTTGTTTTCCTGAACTTTCTACATGTGGATATCATCGAAATCTTCCTATAAACTTATCTGAAAATATAATGGGCTTTACATCCATAAAATTATTAAAAATGTCTAAAGACAAAAACATTGTTATAATAGCTGGAATGCTGGAAAAAGACAGAAATAATACATATATAACTCAAGTTATTGCTTTTCCAGATGGCAAAATTGAAAAATATAGAAAAACCCACTTAGGAAAATATGAAAGAAAAAAATATTCACCAGGTCAAAATTTACCTATTTTCAAAACTAAAGACACCCAATATCAGGTAGAAACCGTTAATTTTGGAATTGGAATATGTTATGATCTGCATTTTCCTGAAGTTGTATCAAGCTTATCAATACAAGGTGCTCATATTATTTTTGCTCCCCATGCTTCCCCTATTCCAATAAAAAAAAGGTTTGAAATTTGGGAGAAGTATATGGGAGCAAGGGCATATGACAATAGAGTTTATTTAGCGGCCTGTAATCTAATAGGAAATAATGGATACAAGAAGTTTGGAGGAGGAATTGGAATATGGGATCCTTTTGGTAATCTAGTAAAAAAATATACAAAAGAAAATGAAGGTATATTATCCTTTGATGTTGATTTTGATATATTAGATAACATAAGAAAAAATAAAAGTGAGCATATGAAGACTCCTTTTTTCCTAAAGGATAGGAGGACTGATTTATATTTGTAATATATATGACTCTCAAAAACAAAATATCCATTATAATTTTCCAAAAGAATAAATGGATTATATTTAATCATTTCCTTGTATCCTTTGGACTAATGTGATTCTATGATTATCTAAAAATTTAATAATATCATAAGGGTTAAACCAAGTATATCCATTAGAGTATTTACCTAGTTTAAAGCCTATCTGTATATGTAGATGGGATGGAATTTTCCCTTTTGTTCCTACAGGTCCATATCCAGTATCTCCTATATATCCTATTACATCACCAGCCTTGACTTTTTTCCCTTTTTTCATTCCTTCTTCATATCTATCCATATGGGCATAATAAAAATATGTTCCTCTATTTGAAGTAATCCCTATTCTTTTGCCTCCATACTCATTCCAGCCCAATCTAGTTATTACTCCATCTGTCATGGAAACTATGGGAGTTCCCATAGTTGCAATCAAATCATTTCCTTCATGTTTCCTATCTCCTCCATAGGTTCTAGATGCTCCAAAATCATCAGTAGATGTATAACTATAATGCTTAATATCCTTGAGTTCCCACTTTTTTTCTATTTCATTCCACTTATATATTTCTTTTTTCTCGGGTATTGGTCCAACCCTTAAATCATCAAATATCTTTGAATAAATATCATAAAGAGCCCTTTGCTGATTGGTCATATTCTTCCTTTGTTTTATCATTTTCACAGCCCTACTTAATACTTTATCTGTATATTTTTCGTCATTAAAATCTGCTTCATTAGCAGAGTAGGTTAAAAGCTTTGAAAAGGATAATCCTTCGTTATTAGCTTTAATATATGCTTTTTTCAAATACTCATAGGGTATGTACATTTTCTTTGGTGATTCAGTCAAATTTTTATTAGGGTTTAAATCTATTATATTTATCATCAAAATTATTAGAAAAATAATAAGAACCATTGTTAAGATAATTTTTAAAGCTTTCAATTTTATTGGTCTATTTCTTCTTTTAGCCATCATCCACCTAAATTTTGCTCTTAACAAATATCTTTTTCTCCTCAGCATCTTCCTCACCCTTTTTTATTCATATGTAGAAATAATTATTACCTACATTATTTAAAATTCTTTAATCTTTCATTACTACATCTTATATGCAATAACAGAGTACTAAAGAACTAGATTTTTTATTATTCAATTAGCGTTGACGGCATAATGATATAATCATTTGGGGTGATAAGATGATTAATTTAAGCTAATCAATATCTGCTATGTATCTGCAGGTATTTTTTATTGTGATCTTAATATATTTTTAAATTTGAAAGGATATCTATATTGTATGTAGAATAATTTACATTATATGATATTGAGATTATTATAATTGAAATAATTGGATAATATATATTGTAATACTCTAAAATTTTTGAAGTTAAATGTAATGTTAATACTTAAAGGAGAGTTAGTAAAATGATATACTGTGCTATTATTGGTGATATTGTTCATTCTAGACAAATAGAAAATAGACAAGCTTTTCAGGATGAGTTTAAACAAATAATTTCAAATGTCAATGAAAAATATAGTCAATATATTGCTTCCAATTTTACTGTTACACTAGGTGATGAATTTCAAGGGCTTCTTACCAATACCCATATGAGCTATAAAATCATTAAGGATATAAAGAAAAGATTATATCCTATTAACTTAGTTTTTGGTGTTGGTATTGGAGAAATGTATACTGATTTTTCTAAGGAAATATCAATTGGATCTGATGGCCCAGCCTACCACTATGCCAGAGAAATGGTTGAAAAAGCAAAAAAGAAAAAACCTTCTATTTGCTATAAATCTGGTTCAATAGAAGATGACTTAATTAATTCACTAATTTATTTTATTGAAGCCTGTGAGTCAAGCCGTACAAAACGTCAATCACATATTGTGGAGCTTTACAACAACTTAGATTCTCAAAAAGAAGTAGCTATTACCCTTGATATTAAACAGCCCGTTGTAAGTAAAGTACTAAAAAATTCTTTTTTCCATGAAATATTTGTAGCTGAAGAAAGTATTATTAACTTCCTTAAAAAAAAATATGATAGTATTTAAGTTTTATATAGCTTGTACAAGCTATATCTTGAAATATAACTTGTACAAGCTATATAAGCAATTATATCATACTATTGCTATATATTGTATTTATTAAGATGAGGAATTTGCATAACTCTAATTTGGCAAAATTGCATATGTGAATATTATCCTTAATTTAATTATTTAGAATAAAGTATATTTCGATGGTATAGTTTCAGAGATTTTAGTACAATACGTAGTAGCTAATTTTTTGAGAAGGCAATTATGCAATTTGCTCAGATAAGGATTGTGGATAACTATAAACCAAATTCTCTATCTAAAAAAACCCATAAAACAGGACTATTATGAAAGCAGGAGATGTTTATGTACTCAAATTTAATAATTAGCTTGCTTATATTAAGTCATATAGTAGGAGACTTCTATTTGCAAAATAATAAAATTGCAAAGGGAAAAATACATAGTGACAATATACTGCTTAAACATTCTATCCATCATTTTTTAACTTCTCTACTTCTTACCATTTCCTTTTTCAGCATCAAACTAACAATTATTTTATTTGGATTTGCATTTTCTCATTATCTAGTAGATAAACATAAAATACGTCTGAGTAAAAAATACAATAAATATTCTTTAATACTGTTTTTTACAGACCAGTTTTTACATATATTAATCATTTTTGCAGCTTATCCTTTGTATCATTTTTTAGATTTAAACACATTATACATAAATCTTTCTAATATGATAATTAATATTTATCCCATTTTAAAAGTGATTAATAATAATATATGGACCCAATTAATCCTATCTATTTCCTTTTTTCTATTTATTATAAATGGAGGGACCATTATAACCAAGTTAACCCTTTTAGAATTATCATCCCAATATACTAGTGAAGCAAAAAATAATGAAGCAGTAGAAACTCACGATATATCCAATACAACAAATCCATCCATTCATGAAATTGCCGCCACTCTAGACGAGTCAAATTCAAAATCTGGAGGAGAAATAATAGGAATTCTAGAAAGAATACTCATTTTTACTTTTATACTTATTAATAATTATGTTGCCATAACCTTTGTAATAACAGCAAAATCCATTGCAAGATTTGATAAAATTACTAAAGATAAATCTTTCAGTGATAAATTTCTAATCGGAACCTTAACTAGTACTTCAATTGCTATTTTTTGTGGCTTTTTATATAAAGTATTATTTTTAAAATAATGGAGCAGGATCAAAACTAATCCCACCCCAACTATTGACAAAGAGCCTTTAAATTCAAATCTATTTTACTATTCTTGAATACTGTCTCATTGTAATAAAATAAAAAATACTATAAACAACAGCATATATTCCATACATTACAAAGGAAGATAAAAGTACTGTAATAAAAGAATTTTCACTTCCTATCATATTTGAAAAAACCATGGTATCTGCCGATTTCATAGCAAATATACTATGAACAATTCCCACTAATAATGGTATTAAAAACACTGGTATAAGCCGTCTTGCAATTACAGCCTTCTCTATAACCTGATTCATTCCAATTTTTCTAAGGATTTTATATTGATGTCTTTCCTCTTCAGCTGCCATTATCTGTTTAAAATATAATAAGCTAGCAGTCATTAATATGAATACTGCCCCCATAAAGAAACCAATAAAACAAACTAATCCAAAGCTTTGTAACGATTCATCATAAAGGCTATATGCTGTCCTAAATTTTCCTGTTTTGCCCGATAATATTTCTGTTAGTTCACTATTTAATTCTGGTGAACTCAAGGCTTTTTCATAATTAAATACCGTTACTTTATCATAGGGCTGTCCCCCATCATTAGTGTCCCTTATATCTCCCTTTTTTAAAAGTTCATTAAAATCATTATCGCTGATTGCAATGGTATGAATTGCACCAAAGAACAGTACATCTGACCTTATAGCTCCAATTACAGTCAATGATCTATCTGTAAATATGAGGTCTTGTCCAGCCATGGCATCGGCTATTTGATTTGATAAAAAGGGATAAAAATATACTGCCTCACCAGACTTTATACTTATAGGTTTATAATCAAGTCTAGTCATAGACATAAGTTCATTATATAATGATTCAGGGTATACCCTAAAATAATCATCTTTACCTATGGCAAATGGGGAATTCTTAACTTGAGAAACCTCAATATCCGGTGAAGTCGTATACCTTTGGGCAGTAAATTCATCAATAATTTCATTTCCATGGATTTTGAAGGCAGATCTTACATCATCCAATACGTCTTCCTGCCCACCATAAAAATACATATCATAGCCCAATTGTTCATAAACATTATTTTCAATATTGTAATATAAGGTATATCCCGTGGCAATTGCCGTTGTGGCAACGGCAGATAAAACAGCTATTGTAGCCATAACAGCACTTATAGACTTCATTCTATGGGAAAAGGCAGAAGTTGATATTAAATTGACCCCTTTATAATAATAGCTTTTCTTACTTTTTATTAAACTTAACACCTTTGGAAAGCCACCCCAAAAGAACAAATATGTTCCACTGATAACTAAAATCAAAATGGTTATGGCTGAGCTTGCAACTTTCATTGGATTAGGAATTGAAGCTTTATAATATCCAACCCCAATTAATAAAAGGGAGATAATTAATATTGTCACTGACCCCTTGGACTTACCCTCAGATATCTTATTGGCTTTGAATAAATCTACTAATTCAAATCTATTTATAACTATTAATCCCGATAATCCCATAACAGCAAATATAGACATAAATATTATAGTTGTAATATAAATAGCCTTAGGTGCTATGGTAAATTCTATATTTCCTGTAAAAGAGGCTAAAGAAATATCCAATAAAATCATGGCAATAAGCTTTGAGAAGAATATTCCTGCTACTATACCAATGATAAGGGCCACCATACCTACTATCATGGTTTCAATAAATAAAAGTCTTCCAATCTTACCATTTGTCATTCCAAATAACGAATAAGTGGATATTTCCTTCTTTCTAGCCCTAATAAAACTTTTATTGGAACTTATCAAAAAAAACATTACAAATACCATTATAATGATTCCAAAGCTTTTTAATAAGGCTTTATATCTATCGTCATATGTAAAGGCCATTAATACATATTGATTTTGCATTAATGCAAAAAAAGTATATGCAGTAAAAACACTAAAGCTTAGTGAAAAGAAATACATAATATATTTCTTAAAATTTCTTTTTATATTGGAGATAGCTAATGTAGTCAAATTCATTTCTATTCACCTCCAATAACGCTCATTGTTTCAATAATAGAATCAAAAAATTCCTTCTTGTTATCTCCTGCATACAGCTCATTATATATCTCTCCATCACGGATAAACATTATTTTCTGACAATAGCTGGCAGCGAAAACATCATGGGTTACCATAAGTATCGTTGCTTTATATTCATTGTTTATATAGGTCAATAATTCCAGCAAATCCCTGCCGGATTTTGAATCGAGATTTCCTGTAGGTTCATCGGCCAGTATAATTTTGGGATTTGTTATTAGAGCCCGGCAGGCAGCAGCCCTTTGCTGTTCTCCTCCTGATACTTCATAGGGATATTTCTCCAGCACACCAGTTATACCCATATTCTTAGTGATTTCCATTAGCTTTTTTTCCATAGTCTTAGGCTTATGGCCTGACAATGCTAAAGGCAATATTATATTTTCTCTTATAGTCATTGTTTCAAGCAAATTATAATCCTGAAAAATAAAACCAATATTCTCTATTCTATGCTTTGCAAGCTGTTTCTTATTAAAGCTTGCAATATCCTTATCTCCCATAAAAAATTTGCCGGTAGTAGGTTTATCAATACTACCTAATATGTTAAGAAGAGTTGTCTTGCCGGAACCCGAAGGTCCCATAACACCTATAAACTGACCTTCCTTTACATCAAAGCTTATGCTCTTTAAAGCCATATACTCCTTGGAGCTTTTCTTGCTTCCATATATTTTTCTAATATTTTCTACTTTTAATACTTCCACTGCGTTCCACCTCCATATGATTTACCTAACCAGTATAAGTAAATCATATCCTATAAAAAATTATAGGAAAATCGATTGACCTTACAATTTAAGTACTTAATCTTACATTTTCGTCATTCCTTAAATAAGGAGAAACACATGATACATTAGCCTATAAGATTATGAGTTTTTCATTACATTATAGATATTTTCATGATTTAAAAAAGTTAAATTGAATTGTGCATACTTGCCATATTCCGATTCTACTGTTAATTTATGTCCCAGCATATTGCTAAGCTTCTTAGAAAGATACATTCCATAGCCCGTTGCCTTCATGCCATTTCTATCCTTAGATGATGTATATCCTTTATTGAATATCTGGTTAATATCCTTAGATAAAATTCCTTCTCCACTATTCCTTATCTGAATTGTAATTTCATTATTATTTTTTATAGTATTAATAGAAATACTACCGTGCTCCGGTGTATATTTAACAGCATTTGAAAATATTTGAGATATAATGTATCCACTCCATTTTTCATCGGTCAATACTCCATAATTGTCACCTAAAAAAGATATATTTATCTTTTTATAGCTGAAAAAATTCGAATAATTTTTCAAGGCATTTCCAATTAATTTCTTTGTATAAACTTTAGAAATCCTATAATCACTATAAAATGAATTAGATTTTATATGATAAAAAACTCTTTGGGTACATTGTTCTATGGAAGCTATTTCCTTATCCAAACTACGATAAAGTTTTGTTCCAATATTCTCATCATAGCTTTCTAAAATTAGTCGTACAGCTGAGATAGGAACTTTTATATCATGTATCCACTTTGTAATAAACTCCGATTCCTCTGAGGATTTTGTATATATATCAGATTTGAATTTTTCATATTCCTTAACAATATTATAAAGGACCTTTCCATATTCTCTATCAATTGGATATACAAATAAATCCAAGTCTTCATCATATAAAATATTGGTACTGCAATAGCCTTTAAACTTCTTTACTCGGGAATTAAATATAATATAATCAATGAAAACGAATATAATGAATAATAATGATAACCCAATTACTACATATACAGCATTTGATCTTGACATAGTAAACTTTTTATCCAATTTATAAACGGTAATAGTAAATACAATACTAGCTACAATGAAAACATAGGTAAGCCATTTTTCCCTTATATAATCTATAAAATTCATATTAATTTATACCCTTCCCCCTTTATAGTTTCTATATAATCGCCACATCTCAATTCCTTTAGCTTTTTGCGCAATCGATTAATATTTACAGTTAAAGTATTATCATCTACAAAGCTTTCATCATCCCATAGGGCCTTTATTAAACGGGGGCGAGACACTATTTTATCGGAATTTCTTATAAGGAAGGATAATATCTTGCATTCATTATGGGTTAGTCTTATTTCTCTTTCTCCGGAAAACACCATTAAATCCTCTATATTTAATATAATATCCCTATAAGCAAGTACATTTAGTTTTTCATCGCTATAGGAATAGGCCCTACGCAGCATTGCCTGCACCTTCACTATAAGCATATCTAAAGAAAATGGCTTTTCAATATAATCATCTCCCCCCTGGGTTATGCCCCTTATCTTATCACCTTCTGTATCCCTTGATGATATAAAGATAATAGGTACCTTTGATATCTGCCTTATCTTAGAACACCAAAAAAAACCATCATAGTAGGGCAAATTTATATCCATTAATACAAGATGGGGTTGAAATGCCGTATATTCTGCAATAACATTACTAAAATCTGAAATAGTTAACGTATCATAGCCCCATTTATTTAATTTATCCCTTACTATTGAAGATATTGTATGATCATCCTCAACGATTAATATTTTATACAAAAGTCATCACTCCTGATATTATTATATCAAACTATGTAAAAACTAACCTTACGTTTTTGTTAGGTGAGCAAATTGCATAATTACCTCTTCAAAAACTAGCTTCCACATATTGTTTTGAAATCTCCGAAGCTATACCATCGAAATATACTTTATTCTAAATAATTAAATTAAGGATAATATTCGCATATGCAACCCAGCCAAATTAAAGTTATGCAATTTCCTCAGGTATATAGACATTTTGATATATATTAAGTTTTGCTATGGAAAATCTATATCATAGAAACAGTTTAATTTTTTGCATACTAAAAAAGATCAGGTGTTGAAATACTCCCCCCTATTTCAAACCTAACCCTTCCTTTTATTTGTAATTCATATTATAATCTATTAGAAAATTCCTTTAACTTACTTGCCAAATTGGATATTTCACTTATTTCTGCTGTAATTTCTTCAGTCCCTGCAGCTTGCTCCTGTGTCAAAGTTCCATTCTTCTCTACCATTTCTAGTATTTGCGTAACACTTTTTTGTATATCCTTCAGTACCGATGCAATTTTATTTGCCGATTCATTACTTGAAACCGCAAGTTTTCGTATTTCCTGTGCTACAACCTGAAATCCTTTTCCCGCTTCCCCCGCTCTAGCCGCTTCTATTGCAGCATTTAGTCCCAATAAATTTGTTTGCTTGGCAACCTGCTGCACAAATCTTATCACTTCATCAGTTTCTTCTGTCTTTTTTAATGCACTATTGACATAGGAAATCATCTCTCCCCCTGAAGAAGCTATTTCATCGGCACTAGAAGAAATTTGTGTAGTTGTTTTTGACATTTCAGCTAAAGAATTGGCTAATATTCGTATAATATCCTGTAACTCTTCTTTATCACTTATTTTTTTTACAGTGCCAATACCTCCTATAACCCTATTTTCTTCATCTAAGATAGGTACTGCAGTTGCCGTCATAGGATCACCATGTACTTTCTTTGGTATAAAAACAGTAATTTTTTCGTTTTGCTTCACCGCCTTTGCCAAAGCTAACCCATCCCACAATAGCTGTCCTTCCTCTACACGCAGTGACACATTTTCCCCTGGAACACATTTTACTATTTTTTCTTTATCGCATATTGCAACGGCTAAATCATCTTCTGTAAAATCATTAACATATGGAGCCATATCAACATATCTTTTCAATAACTCATTCATCTTTTCACCCTCCATAAATACTATAGTAATGCTATTCTAAAGATTAATAAATTTCGCTGAAAGAAAGTAAAAGCCTTCATTATTTCAGCAAAATTCATTTTAAGTTTTAATGTTACATGAGGAATTTGCATAATTCTAACTTGGCTAAGTTGCATAATATATATGGTATGTCTTTGGAGATTTTTAAACTATATGTAGTAGATAGTTTTTACAGAAGGTAATTATGCAATTTGCTCACATGATTATACTTACTAATATCTCTAAATTTCTACATATTTCTAAAAAATCCTGCATAAAAATTACAATTTTAGATTCAATTAACAAGGAAATGTATAATAAAAGTATTATTTCTCCTTTATATACTCCTAGTCAATCAAAATTGCTTCTATTACTCTCCTAAAAGGCGCCAGCTTGTCCCATACCCATCTATTATCGTCTATAGAACTCTCTCCACAGTCTATAACGCATGTGCTTTTAAGTATTCTTCTGCAAAATTTTTTAATATTGTCAGGGGCTGGCAGCCCCCTAATAGCTTCAGCCATTAATCCTGGATATACATGTCCTAGTATTTCAACAGTCATAGAATCAGTTGAAATCTCTAATTCTTTATTCATATGATAATAATATCTCTCCTTGGATTTAGTGGCTATTTCCCTAGCCCCATGGCCCCACTCCTTAAGATAATCTATTAAATTTTCATCATTAGTGATGCGAATAACTTTATCCTCATACACAACTTGAATTCTATACTTCTTAAAATAAATCTCTTCTTTAATAATCATGAATAATTCACCCTTTAAAATACTATAGTAAAATAAATTAAAGATACGCATTATTTCACTGTACTTTTTATTTTTATTGATTGAACAAATTGAAAAATTGTGAAATGTCCTCAGTTATTTTAATTATTTTAATAAAAACTCATTTTCTATTTCCTATATAAACCCTATACCATTGGATTTTTTATCAATATTATAGCTATAATATATTTTACATCAGTATTATATACAATTCTAGTAATCCTTTAGTAAAATGTGCTAAAATAATATATGAAGATTATTTTAAAAAACAAATTATTTGAAAACCTATTTTGAAGGGATGTGATTAATATGATGAATATATTAAATAAGGTGAGAGAATATAGATAAGGTTAGATAGTATAATTATAATACGCTAAAAAATAAATTTACTATATTCTCTCCATAGGCTAAGTTACTAAAATCAACTAAATTAAGGAGAGAATATGAATAATAAGATTAAAATAGTTAAAAGCAAAAAATCATGGATTGAAAGCAATGCCATAGACCAACTAAAAAAAGTATCAACTCTACCAGGTATAGTAAAGGCTGTAGGACTACCGGATCTACATGCTGGAAAAACGCCTGTTGGTGCTGCCTATATGACAAAAGATGTAATTTACCCTCATATCATAGGAAATGATATAGGCTGTGGAATTGCACTGTTTTCTACAGGTATAAAAAGAAGTAAATTTAGAATAAATAAGGTAATGAAGAAGCTTGAAAAAATAAACAACACCTATAGTGATTATATTGACCAGATAATCAAGGATAAAAATATTGATAATATGCCTTTTAAAGAAAAACTGGGAACCATAGGCTCTGGAAATCATTTTGCTGAGCTACAGGAAATTGATACAGTATATGATAAAGCTGCTATAGAGAATATTGGAATAGAAAAAAACAATATTTTTCTTCTAGTACACAGTGGCTCTAGAAGCTATGGAGAATATATTTTAAACAAGTATATAAAGGAATATTCTTGCCAAGCTGGTATTACTATCCATAGCAAAGGATTTAATGAATACCTTACGGAGCATGAAAAAGCAATAGTGTTTGCTAACTTGAATAGAGAACTAATAGCTCATAGAATTTTAACTGTATTGAATTCTAAAATCAATAGAAAGCTTTTAGACAGTATTCATAATAGTATAAGCATAAAGAAATGGGATGGAAAAACATATTATATTCACAGGAAGGGAGCAGCTCCTTCTGATATAGGCTATATGGTTATAGCTGGATCAAGGGGGTCAAAGTCATATGTAGTTAAACCTATGGATAATCTATTTGAATATGCTTTTTCAGTTTCCCACGGTGCAGGTAGAAAATGGCCCCGTCAAGGCTGCAAGGAAAGACTTGAAAAAATTTACTCTAAAAAGTCCATACATCAAAATAAATTTTCGTCAAATATCATATATAAAGATAAAAATCTAATATATGAGGAAGCTCCAGAGGCCTATAAAAATATAGAAAGAGTAATTGAGGATATGATAGGTGAGAAAATGATTAAGCTTGTTGCTAGCTTAAATCCTCTAATTACCTATAAGGCCTAGCTTTATGTGGATTCAAATAAGCGCTGGATTGGCGCCAATAGAATCTTGTAGGCTTGTCTATCTATTTCTAAAACAAATAGAAAAGGAATGTATGGATAAGAATATAAAGGTTGAACTTCTTTCCTGTACTAAGGGAGCTAAGAAAGATACTCTTAAATCTGCTTTTCTTAGATTAAATGGTAAAACAGCTAAGAATTATGCTAAATCTATAGAAGGAAGTATTCTGTGGATATGTAAAAGTGAGTTCAGACCTAATCACAAAAGAAAGAATTGGTTCATAGAAGTAGAAGCTTTTAGTGAAGAGAAACAGATTGATCTAGATATAAAAGATATCAAAGTCGAAACAATGAGATCCAGTGGCAAGGGTGGTCAAAATGTTAATAAACTAGAAACAGGGGTTAGAATTACCCATCTTCCTACTGGAGTGGCAGTAAAAGCCCAAGAAGAAAGAAGCCAATACCAAAATAAAAAGCTTGCTATAATTAGATTAGATAAGAAACTTAAAGAAATAAATAGTACAAAAAGTAGAAATATAAATAAGACTCTTTGGGAAAAGCATCAAAACATTAAGCGTGGTGACCCGATAAGAGTATTTAAAGGTAAAGGTTTCAGAGAATAATATAAGCCCTTATGGAAATTCCATAGGGGCTTAATATTTTATATTTAAAAGATTGTTGACAAACAAGAAATTAATGTGTATAATAATTATCCCAACACTATATTCGCTCTAAACTTAAGCATATCATACATCTATATATTTGTCAAGAGATTTTTGAAAAATATAAGGGAATCATGGAGGTCTGAGTAATGTTTTTAGAACTATTAAATAAAAAAGATTACAATATCGAAGCAAAGCAACTCTACTTAGAATTAAATCAAGACAATAATAGGTCTCATAATTCATTAACCATTTCAGAAATTAAAGAAATAATTACAGAAAGAAATAACATATTAGTGAATTATGGATTAGTTGAACTGAGTGTTGATGTTATAAAAAAACTTATAAAAAATTTTAGTAGCTCCCCTTATATTATTCAAGAAAACTATATGGACACAGTAGTAGAGCTTCAAGAAATATTCTATTACGCAAAGAGAGAGACAGACGATAAGTTAGGTGATGATATGCTTATAAAGCTTATGACAGAAAAATTTAATAATGACTGTAGAGGATCTTTAGATTTATTATGGATTAGTATTGAAAGATATGCTACAAAGTTCAGACGAGATAATCTTAAATAAAAATAGCCCTCGGATGGGAGGATATATATGAATGATATCATAATAAATAGAAATGAAAAAATAAATAGACATAAATTAGACATTAATCAATATACTATCTCATTATTGAAACAGAGTTATGCAGCTGGTCTAGTAGATGAAGGAACCATAAATAGATTTCAGATGCAGATTCAAGATATATTAAAGGACTTGATACTACAATATACTAATGGTGAAAGTTCCTCGGTAAAGGTTGAAACAGCAGAGAGAATTCTAATTTCAATATTATATTGTATAGATGCATACACCGCAGATTTTAAGAATCCAGAAGATGCTTTAGAAGTTATCAAGACAGAAGATTTTAAAAAAATATATTTCAAAGGATATAAATATGTAAAACAATGTGTTAAGGATTGTCGGATAAAGTATAAAAATATGCTAGAAAAAAAGCTAGATATACCTTTATTCACTTATAACGACACTCTCGATAGTGGTTTGAGTAATTTTTTCAAAGTATATGATATTAAATTTAATGCCCATGATACTATGACTAGCATAGACTATCCATTAGTTTTTGATGATATGAATATTAGAGGAGTATTCTATATTAGAAATTATCTAAATAATATAGATATAGAAAATTACTTTTGCAGCTTTTTTTCTACACTTGAGATTAAAAAAATAATTAAATTTTATAGTCAGTTTCATGGAATAAATCCAAAGGATCTTTATTCAAATGTTTTTGAAATAGTAGTTAATAATTCGATCTTCTCTATATTATCTGGTAAATCAGCTAAAAATCTTATAATATCCGACAGTCAGTATTCTTATTTGTGTGAAAGGTTTAAATATTTACAGCCTAATGGGCTACAAAAAACAGTAGAAATAGCTATTTGTAAAATGTTAGAAGCTTTATCATGTACTAGTATAGAAGCTAAGCTCTATCTTAAGCGATATAAGAAACTCTTAGTGCAAAGAATATTAAATGCAGTAGAATGTGAAGATTTTAAATATTTAATAATAAAAAATTGTGATAAAGAGAACAAGCATAATAATATGCAATTTAAAGAAGGAAATAGAATGGACGATAAGAGCTTTCGAAGTATGATTAATAGTGTTTTTGAAGCTAGTGCATTATCAAATAAGATCAATATAATAAGATCTAATGTTAAATCCTTAGGAGATTTTATAGATGTCATTAACTTAGAATGTCTGTTCCAAGATGAGTATCTAGCCTTATATTCCGATATGGAAGATCTTGAGATTGCTATGCTAATCAAAATAGTTCTACGAGATGAATTTGAAGGCGGTAGAATTGAGTGTATTGATATACTAAACTCCTTTGAAGAGATGTATATAGATAGTGTATGGAAAGAATATTTATTTGAGTTTATACATTCATTAGACAATAATAGATTAAAACATATAGAAAGAATTATTAATGATAACTTTATTTAATTATCAAACTCCACTTTCTGACCTTTCACCAATATCCTATTCATCTCCATCCATTCTCTTATCTTCTGTCATTCCTTTATACAATTTTATTGACAAATTAAGTAAAAACTTCATTGCTACATATACTCCAAAAAATGCTAAAAATCCTAAAATACTTGCTAAAGCATCGTTGAACTCCATATTTCCTCTACCGGTTATTTTCTGCTGTATCTCAATTGCTAAAACCATAATTATTAAAAAGGTAATGGTGTATATAAACGAGATAGCTGTTATGGACCATTTTGATATCCATTTGAATATTTTGTCAACAAAAACAAACAGAATTATCCCAGCTATGCCAAAAACCCAGAAATGAAGCTCTTTGTCAGTAAAGTTCAGTCCCAATAAACTGAGCAATACAATTATTTTATCGTGTAATTCATTAATGATACCTACAATAAATTTTATAAACTGAACCAATAGAATTCTCCTTTATTATATATTAATATGGCTATGCGCTTGTAAAATCTAATTTACGGGCATAGCCACTGAGAATCCTTTTGGCTCATGTAATGAACCTGTTTTTAATTAAATAATTAGAAGGATAAACTGGTTCATAAAAATCGCTCAAAAGGAAACCTCAGAGTCTACTTCCTTTCTTAAGTTTTATTGCATACATCTATAAAACTTCTTAACAGCCTTTTCATACTTTCGATTTTTTGTATTATCACAAACAAAAAACATCTTCAATTTTAATTATATCATCTCTTTTTATAATTCACCCTTTTTAACTCTTTTAATCAAATCTTCAACTTTTTCTTTGATTATATCTCTTGTATTCCTAAAGCCTTCAATGGGACCTCCTGATGGGTCTTCAAGTCCCCAGTCTTCTAGGTGTTTACAAGGAACATAAGGACACACAACGTTACAACCCATAGTTATTAGAATATCTATCTCTTCAGGTATATCCCTAAGAAGCTTTGGGTAGTGCTTGCTCATATTCACCCCTACTTCTTCCATAACCTGAACTGCTCCTGGTTTTACTTGTGGATATTCTTCTGTTCCTGCCGAATAAACCTCTAAAACATCGCTTCCTAATTTTTTAGCCCAACCTTCAGCCATCTGGGAACGACATGAATTATGAACACAAACAAATGCAACTTTCTTTTTCATGATTACCTCCTTAACAATATAAATGAGTGATTTTGAAAATTAATAACACCATACTTTTTCCTCTCTATTAATTTTCTTGGCTTATATACGTAATATTTATACAGATATTCGCTGCTTTATCTATTTCACCTCTTTAAACCAATAACTTGTACTATTGGCTATTTTAACAAGGGTGAGCATTAATGGTACCTCAACTAATACACCAACAACGGTTGCAAGTGCAGCCCCAGATTGGAGTCCAAATAAGGATATTGCCACTGCAACAGCTAATTCAAAGAAATTACTTGCCCCTATCATTGAAGCCGGTGCTGCAACATTATAGGGGAGCTTCCATACTTTAGACCATCCATAAGCAATGATAAATATAAGGAATGTCTGAATAATAAGAGGAACTGCAATTAAGCCTATATGCAAAGGATTATTCATAATAACCTCTCCTTGAAATGAGAAGATTATTACAAGTGTTAAAAGCAATCCTATTATTGTTATATTATCAAACTTTTTAAGAAATACATTCTCAAAATAATCAATCCCTTTGTTCTTGATAATATATTTCCTAGAAAAATACCCTCCTGCAAGTGGTATCACTACAAATAGTACAACTGACAAAAATAAAGTATCATAGGGTACTATCACATCTGAAACACCAAGTAAAAAGGCCACTATAGGTGCAAATGCAAAAAGTAGTATAATGTCATTTACAGCAACTTGAACCAATGTGTAGGCTGGATCACCATCTGTTAAATGACTCCATACAAATACCATTGCTGTGCAAGGTGCTGCTCCAAGAAGTACTGCTCCTGCTAGATAATCCGTTGCCAAATCTGATGGTATAAATGCTTTAAATACTACCTTAAAAAAGAATCCTGCAATTAAGTACATTGTAAAGGGTTTTATTAACCAATTGGTAACACATGTTACTGTTAAACCCTTTGGCTTTTTAGTTGCCTCAATTATACTTGAAAAATCTATCTTAAGCATCATAGGATAAATCATAAGCCATATCAAAATTGCTACAGGAATAGAAACCTGTGCATATTCAAATTTGCTTAGAGTTTCAGGGAACGATGGCACTAACTGACCTATAGCAACCCCTACTACAATACATAACGCTACCCAAATTGTTAGGTACCTTCCAAAAAAATCTAAGCCTCCACCTTGTTTATTAACTTCATTAGACATATACAATCCTCCTTCTATTTAACTTATTAATCTTCATTACATGTCTTTTTTGCTATTTTTTCACAAATACAATTTTTCTTATAGGATGATAAATGATTAATATAATCACACAAATTATTAAAAACTTCCTTATTAAGTGAATATATAGTCCATTTACCATTTTTCTTAGAATTTACGAGTCCTGCATGCTGAAGTATTTTCATATGATGTGAAATAGTTGGTTGTGTAAGCTCTAACCCTTCCATTATGTCACATGCACAAAGCTCACCACATGAAAGCATATCAATAATTAATAATCTATTACTATCTGATAAAGCTTTAAATATTTCTATCTTTTCGTTCATTTAATCATCCCCTTCAAAACATATAGATACATTTAGATATATCTATATATAGAATACTTTTACTTATAGCCTGTGTCAATATACTTTACATAAAGTTTACAATAAATTATACAAAATTACTTTTATACTCTTATAGTTTTAAGCTCTGGGATATTTCTTAAGATTTAATACTATAAATAAATAGAGGCTAACTCATTAGATAACTCCTTGAGTTTAGCCCCTTACCTATTGTAATTTTCGATAGCTTATTAATTATATTATTGTGAAGGTTATTGACTATTTAACCTATAATAAAACTAATCTTCATACAAAATCAATTCTATTATAGGTTATTTCTTTTTAAAAAATCTAACCAAAACCACAGGATTTCATATCCTTTGTTCCTATTTATTTTCCAACAAATACTTTTCAGCCTCTAGGCTCCATAAGCCATTATGTCTCTTAGTTATTTCGGCTAAGTTAGAAAAAAACTCATCTGTTTTGCCCTTTTCTTCAAAATCCTCAATAGCTGTTAATTCCATATCTATATTAGTATAGATTAGCTTTTTCCCACCAGAAATATTGGGTAAATTTAAAATTGTTTCAGATACACTGTTTAAGCCTCCAATATGAGTAACCATAACTGCAGGATTTATCAAACCTTTACTTGTCATTTCCAGTGATTCAATTAAATCATCTGTATTACCACCTGTTGAACCTATTATTCGGGTTGCAGAATAATGAATATTATAATAATTTACCTTTGCAGAAAAATCCTTATCAGTAGGCCCTGCAAAAAAGTTTAAACACCCATCTTTACCTAATATTTTATCTCCTTGTTCTGCAAGTATTTTAATAGGAGCATAAACATATACATCATCATATCCTTTGTTATCTACAAGAGATAACAAGTACTCTTCAGGCTTTTCAATATTTTTTGTATTAACATATTTTAATTCTACACCATTTTTCTTAGCTTCTTCCACTGTAAGTACATTTTGAGCTCTTTGTAGTCTTTTTTCATCTATATCAGTTACAATTAAAAACTTTGGTTTTCTTTCGCAATGAATAACATAATCTATTGCTCCAAGTCCCATAGGGCCAGCTCCACCTAATATTGCCATATTGCCACCTTTAGCTATACCCATCTCATGTTGGTATACTCCACTTTTAGTATGATAATTTGAATGAAAACCTCCAATTATACAGGACATAGGTTCTGCTAATGATGCTTCAAAAAAGCCCTCTCCATTATAATTCATTAAACATCCAAGCTCCATAGCTTCATTAGGAATAATTATATAAGTTGCATTTCCCCCAAAATACTTATAAGAATATCCCGGCGAATAAGGACTGCCTTTATAATTTAATGCTGGTTGAAGAGCAAATCTGTTTCCCACAGTATATTTTTCCTTCCATTTATGTCCAACCTTTATGATTTCACCCGCAAACTCATGTCCTGTTATTGTTGGATTAATTGCTACATCCTCAGGTACTCTTTTATGCTTAGACCCTTGTTTTACAGCTTTGTATGTAGACATACATATACTATTCGAAATAACCTTAACTAAAATTTCATCATCCTTAATTTCAGGAAGTTCAAATTCTTCCAATCTTAAATCATCTTTACCATACAATCTCACAGCTTTAGTTTTCATATTCAAGCATCCCCTTTTCAATCAATTTAAATTTAACTCTTTTTACTAGACCATTAATATCATCAATATTACCTGCTTGTGTTCCCTCTGTCATAACACTTGCTGTACTTACCGCTACAGCAAGTCTTATCATTTCTTCAAATGAATAACCTCTATCCATTGCCAAAGCCACGGCAGCAACTAAAGAGTCGCCTGCCCCAACAGTACTCTTCACCTTTACTTCTATGCCTTCAACTATTGCAATTCTTTCATTCGTAATAAAAACAGAGCCTTTTTCACCACGGGAAACAACAACATATTCTATACCATAATCTAAAATTTTTTTCCCATAATTTATAATATCTTCTAAGCTTTTTATTTCCTTAGAAAAAAATCTTTCCAATTCATGAATATTAGGTTTTACAAGATAAGGTCCTGCCTTTAATCCTTCTGCAAAAAGCTGTCCGTCTGCATCTAAAATTGTTTTTACTCCTTTAGCCTTGGCAGCATCAATTAATCTCTTATATATTTTCTTATCAACATTTCTAGGAACACTTCCAGAAAATACAGCTATCGAATCTTCAGTTATATTTTTAATAAAACTTTCTTCAAATTTTTTTAAGTCTTTTTCTAAAACCAAGGGACCATTTTCATTTATATCTGTTACTAAATTATTTAATCTATCTACTATCTTTGTATTTGTTCTAGTTTGGCCTTCTATCACCATAAAATCATTTTCGATTTTCATTCTATCTAATTCACTTTTTATAAATTCCCCAGTATTTCCAGCAAGGATTCCTATAGCCCTACTTTTTCCTCCAAGCTTTTGTATAACCTTAGAAACATTTACTCCCTTCCCTGCAGCATCTACCCTTAGGCTCAATTCTCTATTTACTGCTCCTGCTTTAAAATTATCTATTACCATAGTTTTATCAATTGCAGGATTTAAAGTTACTGTTGTAATCACTATATTTCCTCCTTCATATCTATAAATTTTTCGTAAATGTATTATAAATATCTCCGGCATTAGTTGTCTTTATTAATTCTTCTACTACATCATTGTTTTCTAAAGTAGTTGCTATATTAGAAAGAAGCTTCAAATGATCGTTATCTTTACCTGCTATTCCAATAATTAAATAGGCTATGTTCCCTTCTCCAAAATCTACCCCCTGAGGAAATTGAAGAACCACAATTCCTGACTTTATTATTTGTTCTTTAGCTGACCCAACTCCATGGGGGATGGCTACCCCATTACCAATATAAGTTGATATTACATTTTCCCTTTCAAGCATGGCTTGTATATATTCATCTCCCACATATCCACTATTAACTAAAAGTTGTCCAGCCATTTTTATAGCTTCTTCTTTAGTTGTATTTTTTAAACCCAATACGATATTGTCCTTTATCAAAATTTTATTATCAACATTTTGTGCTTCTGTATTTCTTATTACGTTTTTATTACTATTGATTTTTTCTGACTCATCCTTGTTTTCAGCTGTACCCTCAATTTTTCTTTTCTTTATAACAAATAATACTAATAAAATTAAAGCTATGGCTAATATTATTCCTAAAGTTAATTGCCCATTTTGTCCTACTAGAAATAACACATATATACCATCTATCATTTTAAACAAATTAATTCCCCCCTCCCTAAATCATATTAATTTTTAGATCAAGAAAGCTGTTTAAAATACTTTTTATTGAAATAAATATTTCCTTTTTTGTTCCTTTAGCTAAAATATCAACAAACTTAGGTTCATCTATCAGATTTCTACTAATCTCACTAATAACTTCTAAATGTCCTTTGTTTTTACTACTAGAGTACATCATTACTAAAACAGTTAATATTTCTTCTTCTCCCCTACCACTTTTACAAAAAATCGGTTTTTCTTCAAACAATCTAACTACCCCAAACTTAAGGCTATTAACCCCATTAGTACGACAATGCAATAACATCATTCTTTTTCCTTCTAATACTGTACTTCCTTGTTCCTCTCTAGCTAATAGGTCCCTTTCAATAATATCTATGTCTTCTTTACTTTCGCCTATTAGTGTGCTTACATATTTAATTAGTTCATTATGGTTATCAAAGTCCAAATTTTCTTTAAGAAAAAGACTATCAATAATCTCTAATACTCCTTCACCATAATTCTTTAAGGCACTGGCTCTATCCCTTAAATCCATATGGTTTTTGTTATTAATATTTGAATCCCTTAATTCTGCTGTATTAATTTTCTCTAACGTCTTTTTTATCTTAATGACATCTTTTTCTAACAATAATGGATTTACACTTACTACTGGAATTGTACTCACATCTACATAAACTGTAGAAATAATAATGTCAATTTTATTTTCCTTTAGCCATTCTTCCTTTATTTCTAAAGACGATATAGTATCTATAATTAGTAGATTATTAAACTCTTTTTTTAGTCTTGTTGCTAAAAGCTTTGATGTACCAATTCCACTGGTACAAGCAACAATAACTCTATACATTACTTTGTTTTTGACTTCTTGCTGCCGTTTCTTTTCTATAGCAGCTCCTATATGCATAGCAATAAAACCAATTTCGGCTTCTGGCATAATAACATTAAATCTTTTATTTATAATCTCTGAGCACTTTTTACTAATTTTAAATATCTCTGGATACATTTCTTTGATTTTATGAAGTAATGGATTCCTAATATCTAAATTCATCTTTAATCTATCAATAGTAGGTCTGAAATGCGTGACTAGTCCAACTAACAGATTTTCATCATTCTTTAAAGAATACCCTGATTCTTCTTCTGCAATCTTAATCATTTCACTTGCCAGCTTAGTTAATTCAAAGTTTCCAATTATAAACTCATTAATTCCTTTAACATCATCTTTATAGGCACCATTTCTCATTTTAGAGCCTTTTAAATGCATTGTTATATATCCTACCTCTTCTTGGGGTATTTCTATATCTAAGAATTTAGAAATTTGATTTGATATTCTTTGAGCTATTATAAATTCATGACTATCAATTAATTTTTTTAATAAATCATCTTTCATAGTAATGTTTTCATTATTTTTTATTCTCTGGATAGCTAAAGCAAGATGTACAATCAAACCTGCATATGAGCTATCTGTAAGCTTATATTCCAAGTCTCCCTCAGCTTCATGTACTGTTTTTTCTATTATTTTTATCATTTCTTTATCAATAAGGTTCATTAACCTGTTTCTAGTATTAATTTCAATTCTTCCTTCATTAGTATTAATAGAAGTTAAACTTTTACGAATTACGTTTATTATTTGATCTTCACTTAAATTTTCATAAAGTAGATTAATCATAGCTTTTCTAAATGCCTTTTCTTTACCTTTTAAATAGACTCCAAGACCAGGCTTCCTAACTAAAGTTAATTCATACCTTTTAAACCAATCTTCAATCTTATCAAGATCATGACTTATAGTACCCTCTGATACCTTAAAGCTACTTGAAAAATAATATAATTTTGTCGGTTCTTTTCGTTGTAAAAGCTCACCAATAATCAAAGACTGTCTTTCCTCTGGGGTAAAGCTTTGTTCCACAAGCTCATCTTCTAGTAAGCCTTTTAGTCTTTTTTTATCATCTAATGTTGCTATTAGTTTAATTCCGATTCTCGGTTTTTTAACAAGTTGAAAATTATTGCTTTTTAGCCATTTTTCTACATAATGCATTTCCCTTAGAACAGTTCTAGTACTTACACCTAGCTTCTTTGCTATTTCTTTAGTAGTGATTGTTTCCGAAGAGTTATTAATAATTTCTAATATTTGTTTTGTACGGAAAGCTAATAGTTTCTCATTCACATTTACTCACCCTCATTTTAAATAGTGACATTAGTAAATTTATAATTTTCTTAATTTAATTATATCTTTAGAAAATCCTTTAAATCAAGCTAAACATAATTTTGTTTGGCATTATTTATTACTGACATTCCTTAATATATATCAAAAACTAATAAACAGTGAAGCTTATTAAACTCCACTGCTTATTCAATATCCTTAGGTTATCATTAATCATTTCGATAATCTAGCTACTAATTCATCGTATACTGGACTGCTAATAAAATTATCAATGGAAATGTGTTCAGCATTAGGTGCACTTGATTTAGCTCTTGGAGTTAATTTACTATGACTAATAACTATATCTACATCCTGTGGTATTTCATCAACAGAACTATTTACCACCTCAATATCAACTCCAGCCTTTTCCAATTTGTTTCTCAATACAGAAGCACCCATAGCACTTGATCCCATCCCTGCATCACATGCAAATACTATTTTCTTAACGTTTTGTTTTAATTTTTTTCCCTTCAATTCCTTTACTTTTTCCTTTGCACTCTCTAATTCTTGTTCCACCATATTATTGTTCTTTCTTTTAATAAAAATTGAAGCAACTAAGAAAGAAACTGCCGTAGATACTATCACTCCTAATATTACTGCTATAAAGCTTCCCTTTGGTGTCATAGCAAGTAGTGCAAATATACTTCCTGGTGATGGTGTAGCTACTAAACCTGCCCCTAAAATACTGAATGTGAAAATTCCACTGGCTCCTCCAGCTATTACAGCTAATACTAATATAGGATTCATTAAAACGTATGGAAAATATATCTCATGTATTCCTCCTAAAAAGTGAATTATAATTGCTCCTGGTGTTGACTGCTTTATCATTCCTTTACTAAATACCCAATAAGCTAATAATATTCCAAGTCCAGGTCCAGGATTTGTTTCCAATAGGAAGAATATTGATTTTCCAAATTCTTTTGCCTCTTGGACTCCTAAGGGCCCTAATACTCCATGATTTATTGCATTATTTAAGAATAGTATTTTTCCAGGTTCAATAAACAAAGATGCTAGAGGGAGCAAACCTTCATTTACTATGATTTCTACCCCTGATTTTAATACTTTATTTAATCCTAAAACTACTGGGCCTATTCCCAAATAAGCCACTAAAGCTAATATCATGCCAATAATTCCAGCCGAAAAATTATTTACCAACATTTCAAAGCCTGACGCTACTTTACCTTCTATAGCTTGATCAAATTTTTTAATTACAAAGCCTCCTAAAGGCCCCATTATCATAGCACCCATAAACATTGGGATATCTACTCCAACTATTACTCCCATAGTTGCTACTGCTCCAATAACTCCTCCCCTTGTACCTGCAACCAGTTTTCCTCCTGTATATCCAATTAATAGTGGTAGCAAATACGTAATCATAGGTCCTACTAATGCACTTAAATTTTCATTTGGCTTCCACCCTGTAGGAATAAATAATGCTGTTATTAGCCCCCATGCAATAAAAGCACCTATATTAGGCATTACCATACCGCTTAGAAATCCACCAAATTTTTGAATTGTATCCTTTACACCCCTTTGGTTCGGCTCATGTAAGCTTCCAGCAGCACTCTTAGACATAAAATCTCCTCCTTATTATTATTGAATGGCATAATTAAATAGTGACAAAACTTAACATTGGTTTAGTCAGACTTTTCTGTTAAGTTTATTATATGTCTTTAAATGCTATTCTTCAACATAAAGATATTTACTCGTTGTCGTCAATTTTAATGACAAAATTTAATTTCATTGAATAATTAAAAATAGTTTATTTAATCTACTTAATTCATATGGATATATGCAAATGTGTCTATGTAATAAAACCATTCTTATATTGTGTCAATATATTTTACTTAAATTTTACACTTGACTATATAGAGCAAAAATATATTACAATAATTTTTATTTCTAAATATTAGAATCATATTAGGAGAAATTTTGATTATTTACATATACAAAAAAGAGTAGGTAAAAATTATAACCTACTCCTACTAAATAAATTAGAATAAGATAGTACGAATATACTTGCTATTCCATTTATATCTTAATTACTCGGCTATTGTTTCTCCATTAAATTGATATCTTGATATATCATCTCCAGATCCTTGATCAGTAATTTTTCTTACCACTATGGTATCCTTATCTAGTACTTCATCTACTCTTCGTGCTTCCCATCGTCTGGTATTGTTTCTTATCCAATCACCTACAGAAAGACCATGATTATATATTTTTATACTAGTTTCTGTTGTTCCATCTTGAGCCCTTGCATTTTCAAGTCTTAATAGCTTCACTATGGTATCTCCAGATGCTTGATCTTTTATTGCGTACTCATGAGAAAGTGTATTACTATCTAGTCTATTTACAACTCTAAAATAATTATCCCTTGTAAGATTTACTATGGCGTCATGATTATTTAACATATGATTAGTTATTTTTAAAATATTACTTGTAGTAGAATCAGGAGCATTAACAATTCTAAAGGGTAGGGTCGGTAAATCAACATTGTTATAAAGGCTGTTTGAAGGATAATTATTCCAAGCATATCTAGCACCTTGAGGCACAGGAATACTATCACACCAAATTTCAACAGTATTATTTATCTCATTTACCCTTGCCTTAGCCCGATGCCATTTCCCATTAGAGTCCAGGATTTGAAATCCTTTTGCTGTATTATCCTTAATATAAAGAGATCCAAAGGTATAATCAAAATCAACAATTACTTTATTATCTGCAAATTTATAGGATTTAATCTCTGCACTCTTATATCCTAAATCTTTCCCATAAATCATATCCATTGCTAAATAGGCAAGACGTACCCCTATTGGCTTTTTTTCTTTAGGATGTATTTCCATAGGATCTGGATCTGCTAAATCAATTGATGTAACTAGCCCTGTATTATCGGTAGTATTTGCAACCTTCATTTGAACTTCTCTAATTATAGGCCAAGTATCGACATCATTTTCATAGGAATTATCTCCATATCCAGAAATCTGTACTAGCATAAAAGGAAGATTTATATCCTTAAATTCTTTCCTAAATCCCCTTAAATAGTCCCTAAGTAATGGTTCATATTTATATCCCAATTGTGTGCTATTTTCTCCTTGATAATAAATAACTCCCTTTGCTCCATAGGGTGCGACCGATTCCATAAATCCATTCCAAAAACCTGACATTATTGGTTCATTATCTTTTTGAACAAAATTTTTCTCTTCAGTAATTGTATTTGGCATAAATAATTCAATTGTAGAACCTCCATATGTAATTGGAATAACTCCAAGAGGAACATCCTCTAGATCATCATTTAGTTCTATCAATTTTTCTATAAAAAAGGTTCCAACAGCCGCTGACCAGTCAATAGCCCATTCATAGGAGGCTTCCCATTTTCCAATAGTTGTAAAATTAGGTCTAACTGCCATTATTTGCTGGGTTTCATAGAAACGAATATGCTCCTTATTCATTAATTTCTTCTTTGTTTCTTCTGCATCATTGCATTCATTAAGATACATTTCCGCATTTGATTGTCCAGCTACAATAAAAACTTCTCCTACATATATATCTTTCAATGTAATTTTATCCTTCTTACTACTCACAGTTAAAGTGTAGGGTCCTCCATGGGATTCTGGTTCAAGCTCTAAATACCAATGACCATTTTTAACAACCGCAGTCTTTACTTGTTTCCTAAACTTGACCTTGATTGTTTCTCCTGAAACACCTCTACCCCAAATAGGAATTTTTTTGTTTCTCTGAAGTACTGCACCAGATGACAAAACATGTGGAAGTTCTAAGCTGTAATTGACTTTTCTATAACCATCATCTATCATTCTCATTAATATACTAACACCTTTTGATCTATTTATGAATTCCTCTCCCATAAACTTAAAATCATCATTTAATCTAATATATCCCTCATAATAAGTAAAAAGCACAGAATTAAGCAGTTCTTTATCTTTAATATCACGCCTATCTTTAATATTTGAGATATAGGTCCTATCGGCAGATGGATTACCAAAATATCTTGTTATCATGAGGGCAGCATCATATTTATTAATGGGACTATTTAAAAAAACAATATCTTTTTTATCAATAATTCCAAGCTTTATTCCTCTTTCTATATAATCCTTATCATTGAGATACCTTTCTCCTTTTAGTCTAATTAGCATTTTAAGAAATTCCATTTTTGCTATATTTCTATCTGGTTTAAAGGTTCCATCAAAATATGCACTAAAAATACCTCTATTAATCAAATATTGTATTTCTCCATATTTTTCATGTAATTTTATATCCTTGGGTCTTATTTTGCTATATTCCTTCAATTGTTTTTCATATTTCCTATATTCATCAAGTTCATAAAGTTTTATGTTGTCATATCGTACTATAGGAGAATATCCCCATCCATCATCTGAATAGCCTGCCATCCCAAAGGCTGGACCAGCTTCACTTGAAATTATTTTATATGATGATGAGTCGGTATACTCAAGAAGAGGTTTATATTCTTCTGATGGATTTGTAGGTCCATCTATATAAAATTTGATATTAACATTTCCTTCATCAGTATTGTGAATAACTAAACGCCCTGTATAATCAACATTTTCTCTCAATAGATAATATCCTTCAACAAGGGCTTCAGTTTTTGTTGGAGCTGCAGTATTTATTATAGCCCATTTACATTTATACATATTAGCAATTATAGCACCCATATATGTGTTTTCCATATGATAGGTAACAGCATAATATTTATTAAAGGATTTATCCTTTGTCCGAGGTATAATAATAGCTATTGGACGTCCTGAATGTCCAACATTTCCCATGCTTTGTACATTAATTGTAAATTCCATTGCATAATCCTGTTTATTATCCCATAGTTTTTCATCTAAAACAGCCCTCTGCATATATTGTGCTCCACCTAATTCTAGAGCTCCATTATCAGTTATAGAATTTTCTTGACCTTCTACCTTGTTTATTTTCCATATAGTATTACGACTATCCCTTATTTTATTATTTTTTAAGGTTTTGTTATCAAAGGTCTCTAAAAAATATTCTTTATAGTCATTAATATTTTGACTTTTAGATGCTTTTTCAGATATTAGCTCAAGGGCTTGAGTTAAATTAAAATATGATAAAAAAACTAATCCTACAAGTGTAAAGCATGTTATTTTTTTTCCCATTATATTATCCCCTCTTCTTTCTTAATATAACTTTCTAATTATTCCTCCCCTATTAATATAATTTACAATAAATACATTCAATAATCTCAATTAATAGGATACTTCTTTAAATTAGGTAGTTCATCCCGTGTAATCACATATTCATGATTGTAAACCTTCCTTAGCATACAACCTTCAGTAAATTCTTGTGAATAGTTTTTTCCATCCCTATCAATAATAGTAGATTCACACCAAGTACAAAACCAAAGCCATGCAATCTCTTTTTCAAGGAGAATATCAGGATCTGGTATTGGTCCATTCTCTGTAAGAGCTATCATTTTATTCTCTTCAGTATAGGTTTGAGCCTTTTTAAACTCTTCTTCCAAAGGTGAATAATCATGCTTTTCTAAGTATGCATGTTCTCCTATTATATCTACTACATCATCTCCAGGATACCAATTCTTATCTAATCCATTCCATACCCAAATCAAATTTTTAAGCTGATGATATTCAGTAAGTCTTTCAAATATTAACCTCCAAAGCTTCTTATAAGCCTCTGGTCCTTTACTTCCCCACCAAAACCATCCTCCAGAAGCTTCATGTAATGGCCGCCACAGCACTGGCACCCCTTCTTCTTGTAATCTCTTCAGCTGTAAAGCAATGGCATCTATATCTCGTATTAAAAGCTGATATTCTATGGATTTATGATCCTCTAGTCCCTTAGTAAAGTCAAAGGTCGTAGATCTAGTATACATACCACTCCACCAATTTTGATCTGGTTTTTTATCAATTAAACCCGTAGGTGCGTTCCAATGCCAGCAAAAGGTAACTACGCCACCTTTCTCCCACCATTTAATGGCTTTTTCTGTATCTACACTGGAAGCTCCTCTCTCAACCCTAGAAGGTGAGTATTCCATAAAATCCAATCCTATTATTGCCGGAAATCTCCCAGTTTCTTTATATATAGCATCAAGCTCCAATGACTCCCAACCAGAATCCCAATCTATTTGTTGTCCTGAAAGAATTTTTTTACCATATATATCTGTTAAATATTTCATCAATCTAACTGCATTTTCATGGGGATTTTTTGTTTTTAAAATAGGCTTTTCTATATTTTTAATATTGTTGGGTGATAATTCTACTTTAATATCTTCCTTAACATTCTGAATGAAATCAATAATCATTGAAAAGCCAATAATACAAATAAAGGCAAGAGATCCTATAACTATATACCTTTTGTAATTTTGTAAACTTGTATTCTTATAAAATGAATACATATTTTCACCTTCTGTAAATTTATTTACTTGCAATATTGCCTTTGAATATCGATTGAATAAAATATTCTACAATCTAAAAACATTTTATCATCATTATAAAAAAAACACCATTATTTTCAGCCATAAAAAAGCTTGAAATTTTACTATTTTAGCTCGTTGTGATAGTTCCTATATGGGGAGTATTATTTCAAAACAAAAATTTGATTTATTAGCGCAACAGGTTAATTTAATCTATGTGTAACAAAAAAACCTAGATTTATTTTAAATCCTAGGTTTTATATAATACAATTTATTATAACAATTCTATAAGTGTTTATATATAATTAATTCAACTATAAATTCCTTCTAAGTCTATCAAATGCCATATCAAAAACCTTATCTCCATCACCTGTTATTTTAGGTTCACGAACATTCGGATTATCTAAAATGCCTCCCATATCTTTAATAATCTTCTTTGCATCATCCATATCATTCTCTTCTGCCTCAACGACTACCTTACAGTCAATATCTGCCACTTCATTCATTCTACCCATACCACTAACCATAGGACTTGCAACCATTAAAGGAGCTTTACTTCGGTCTCTTACAATTGTTGCTCCAGAGCCTAAAACAAGATCAGCTAAGCTTGTTGAATTTTCATTTCCTACTTGATTAATCTGGGTATTTCTATCTTTATCATAATAATCATTTAAATCTAAGTAAGCTTTTTTAAAGCCAGTTTCTTTTAACCACTGTGCGTAAGTCTCCTATCTTCTATAAGTGGGATATGTAAGCACTATAAAATCAATGATTTGATATAATTGATTTTATGATATAATGTAACTATGATAGTTCTTTGATAACTGGATATATAAGGTTGCAAGGAGAATCCGACAATAGCGAAAACCAAGCATTGCCTTCCTTGCGTAAAATATCCAAGGCACTTAAGAAACCGATAACATCGGCATCTACCCTCGGTGCAAGGGAAAGTTACGCCTGTAGAGAGTCAAATAAGACCTTGCTAATATAGAAGGCTCAACTCTAGGAAACAGGAAAAGTTCTAGTACTTGATACTAGAAGCTCCCACTTCTGCGTAAGCAAGTGGTGAGTAGTTCACTAATATACAAAAGGCTTTATACAAAACACCTGAATATTTAATTTAATCGATTTTTATTCTACCTGACAGCCTTCACAATAATAAATACTCCCACCTAGATAAGCTTTCTTTATTATATTTCCTCCACAAACTATACATGGTCGATTTAAAGTTTTCTTACTCAATTTAGTTGCATATCCTCCAGAGCATCCAAATAGGTCCTTTTCAGTATCCCTCCCACCTTTAATGGTCATTTCATGCAAAGTAGATTTTATAGAATGATATAATCTCTCTACCTCTTCATTTGAAATTGTTGATACTTTCCTTTTTGGATGAATCTTAGCATTGAATAATATATCCTGTAATACTCCATTGCCAAGACCAGGTATACGTTGTTCCGTAGCCAAAAGAGCTTTTACACTCTTTTTTTGCAACCTTTCATCTAATACCATTTTCATATAATATTCAAAATCAAATTCTTTAGACAAAGGTGAAGGTTTTTCTTTGGCAATTATATAATATTCATTGTCAAACTTACCATCTTCAAAACACCACATTCCACCATACATTTGAACCGTTGCAGTGAGTATAGATTCATCATCAAATTTTATTAATAATTGATGTTTCTTAGGCAATTTTTCTCCTTCTATAAAGTATTTCAAATTGACTCCATCACCAAATAATAACTTTGTAATTCCTAAACTAAGTTCAACTAATCCACCATATGCATAGGCTTTTTCTATTGTCTTTCCATTTAGTTTCGAATTATATTCATCTGGATTACCTAAAAACCAAGCAAATTTATGCGGCGATTGATTTACAATAACATGATTAATCTTTTTTCCTTTTATTGTTTGATTAATTTGTTCGGATAAGGAAATAGCTTCCGGTATTTCAATCATAATCTTCCCCCTATTTTTCTCATATATACAATGACAATTCACCTTCACACATATTTAAAGTTCCCTTCATAAACATGCAACGGTTCTTCTATTTTTCAAGTTCACTCATCAAATTTTTTCTTTGATTCTGATGAAGATTCTTTCATATTAAACTTTATTATTGTAACCATGATTAAAAAGAGAATAACCCCTCTGATAATTAAAGATATAACCCATGCCATTTTTATACTCCTTTACTTTAAAAATCGACCTTTAAACCCAGATTATCATGAAATATATTATAAATATTTCGACAATAGTTTTTGGACTCCTTTATCTTTTTATTAATTATCTTACTTTTTTTAAATGAGGAAATTGCAGAATTCTAACTTGGCTGGGTTGCATAATCTATATAGTATGTCTTTAGAGATTTTCAAACTATATGTAGTAAATAGTTTTTACAGAAGGTAATTATGCAATTTGCTCAAATAAACAGCATTGATCTTTAATAGGCTCCAAACAAAATTTAGAAGAGTCATTATTTAAAATATGCAAGCAGTTTTGAACTTTGTATGAATAATGTGTAATTATATATGTTAAAATGTACTTTTAGATTACTATATCTATGAAATAAAATTCTATATTATATTTAAAATAAATTGTTTCATTTACTAGCACAACAGGCTAATCTAGTAATACTATTAAATATTAAGGAGGCTTTTATTATTAAAAACATTTTAATCGTTGAACCCTTTTTTTCCGGTTCACATAAAACATGGGCGGAGCAGTATAAAAAGTACAGCTCTCATAATATTGAAATATTAAGTATGGATGGACGATTTTGGAAGTGGAGGATGTATGGTGGTGCTGTAACCTTGGCTAAAGAATTTTTAACTTCAAATTTTAATCCAGATATAATTCTAGCAACAGATATGTTAGATTTAACAACCTTCATATCCCTTATAAGGAAAAAACTTAAAACCTCTGTACCTATTGGAGTATACTTTCACGAGAATCAATTAACTTATCCTTGGAAGACAGATAGTGAAGATAAACATCTTAAAAGAGATATCAATTATGGATTCATGAATTATACCACTGCTTTAGCAGCTGATCATGTATTTTTTAATTCTAAGCATAACATGAATTCATTTTATAATGCTTTAGAAATACTGCTGAAAAAAATGCCTGACTACAAACATTCAAATATAACTGAAATCCTTTATAAGAAGTCAGAAGTCTTACCTATTGGTATGAATTTGAAAAAGATTAATAAGGGGGATAAAGATATTTATAAAGAAGATTTACCTCTCATTTTATGGAATCATAGATGGGAATTTGATAAAAACCCCGATGATTTCTTCAAAGCACTTTTTATATTGAAAAAGGAAGGTTTAAAGTTTAAACTTGCTATTTTAGGACAAGCCTATAAAAACTCTCCCCCTATATTTGAAAAGGCATTTGAGATCTTTAAGGAAGATATTATTAAAACAGGATATCTAAGTGGCACTGAATACGCATCATGGCTTCTTGCTTCTGATATTTTACCAGTAACATCCAATCATGATTTTTTTGGAATAAGCGTAATGGAAGCAGTATATAGCCGATGCTATCCTATTTTACCTAAGCGTTTGACTTATCCTGATCTTTATACTATAGATAAACATCCAGAAATTTTCTATGAAAATTTTATTGATTTAGTAGACAAGCTTAGATTCGCAATAGTTAATATTAATGAAATCAGAAGAAAAAATTACAGCCAAATAGCTCAGAAATATGACTGGAGTAAAATTATAGATTATTATGATGAAAAAATAGGAAATTTGACAATAAATAATGACGGCCATCAGATTTGATTAACCGTCATTTACTTTGAAATTTTTTATCTTAAGGTATATTCAGAGATAACCAACTTTAAAACATTACAAATACCATAAAAAATATAGAAGTTTTCAATATTTTCTATGAAATATATGCTAAGCTTTAACGTTGGTTATCTATACCAAGACAATGTTGAAATTAAATAATACAGCACTACAGCTATTCCAACAATCAAAAACCGTAGTGAATAATATTTTTTGTAAATAGTAATTCATCCTTTCATATTAATGCGATAATCATTGATTATAACACGTTTGGCAATCATTGTCAAGGTAAAAACTGCTATTAAATTAAGTGATTTTATTTTCCCTAAACTCCAAAAACCTTCCTAGCTATGTTTACAGACTCTCTAGCATCTTTTCCATAGTAATGGGCTCCTATCATTTTTGAATATTCCTTATTTAGCACTGCTCCTCCCACCATTATAGAACATTTAGGTTTTTGTTTTTTAAGTTCAATTATGGTTTCCTCCATTGCTCTAACTGTAGTAGTCATAAGGGCACTTAATCCCACTAGCTTAACATCTTCCCTCTGTGCTCTTTCTACTATCTCATGTATATCTACATCCTTTCCAAGGTCTATAACATCAAACCCATAATTTTCAAGGAGTATTTTAACTATATTTTTTCCTATATCATGGATATCTCCTTTTACCGTTGCAAGGATTATCTTTCCCTTAGATATCTTATCTTTACCTTCTTCTATCATTCTTTCTTTAATTACTTCAAAGGCTATTTTTACGGTTTCTGCACTTCTTATAAGCTGGGGCAGGAATATATCTCCATTGTCGTAATTTTCACCAACTACATCCAGTGCTGAAATTAAATAATCATCCACTATTTTCATAGGATCCGTAATCTCTAAAAGTTCCTTAGTCTTTGTCTTTGCTTCATCCTTCATTCCATCTATTACTATTTGTTTTAAATCCTTTTCTATTTTCTCCTTCTTAATTTTATCTTCCTTTGCCCCTCTATTATAAAAGTCTATATACTCTCTGCATTCCTTATCCTGATTGGAAATAACCTTAAATGCCCTTATAGTATCCATAAGTACTGGTGATGTAGAATCTGTTATTGGTGCATCCAACCCACAGCCCAATGCCAGCGCCAAATAAGTGGCATTGATTATCTTTCTCTCGGGAAGACCAAAGGATACATTGCTGGCTCCAAGGGCAGTTTTTACATTGTATCTTGATTTTATCATAGGTATCGCCTTTAATGTTTCCATTACTGCTTCTTGAGCTGCCGATGCAGTAAGTACAAGACAATCTATTATGATATTCTCTTCGGGTATTCCGTAGTTTTTTGCAGTTTCTATTATATTTGTTGCTATTTCCAGCCTCTTTTCAGCAGTCTTAGGAAGTCCAGCATCATCAAGGGTAAGTCCTATAACACATGTTCCATACTTTTTTACTATTGGAAATATCTTTTCCATACTTTCTCTTTTGCCATTTACAGAGTTTATTATAGGCTTGCCATTGTATATTCTTACAGCCTTTTCAATAACGTCACTCTTCATACTGTCTATTTGCAGTGGTAAGTCTATAATACTTTGAAGCTCCTTAATAACCTTAGTCATCATTCCAATTTCATCTATTTCCGGAAGCCCTAAATTTATATCCAAAATATCTGATCCAGTCTCCTTTTGTTTTATAGCTTCAGAAATTATATAATCAATATTAGTGCTTTTAAGTGCTTCTTTAAGTTTTTTCTTTCCAGTTGGATTTATTCTCTCTCCAATTACTTTTACATTCTCACCAAGAATAACAGTCTTTGTAGAAGAACAAGCTGTAGTTAATCTCTTATTCTTTAATTCTTTGGGTCTTAAATTCTCTAGCTTTTCTTTAACAGCCTTTATAAAATTCGGGTCCGTTCCACAGCATCCACCAAATATACCAACGCCTTTATCTGCTATATATTTTATTTCCTGGGAAAATTCTTCAGAAGTCAAATCATATATAGTTTCATCATTAATTATCTTGGGAAGACCAGCATTTGGCTGTATCATTACTGGTATAGTAGCAAATTTGAGTATTTTATCTATTATTGGATAAAGCTGCTTGGGGCCTAGAGAGCAGTTCACTCCCAACACATCCACTCCAAGTCCTTCTAAAACCTGAACCATAGTAATAGCATCGGTCCCAGTCAAAGTTCTCATATTTTCCTGAAATGTCATGGTACAAAAAACAGGTAAATGACTATTCTCCTTTGCAGCTAAAATAGCCGCCTTTGCTTCATATAAATCGGATATTGTTTCAATTAAGATAATATCTGCTCCTGCCCTTGTACCAACTATTACCTGTTCTTTAAAAATATCGTAGGCTTCATCAAAGCTTAATGTACCTATTGGCTCCATCATTTGCCCTATTGGCCCTATATCCAAGGCTACTTTCTTTTCTCCACCAGCTTCTTTAGCTATCATAACTGCATTTTCAATTATAGTCTCTACTGAATAGGATGAATCCCTTAGTTTTAATCTATTTGCCCCAAAGGTGTTAGTAGTGATTATATCTGATCCTGCCTCTAAATATTTCCTGTGAATATCCCTTATAATTTCAGGACATTGTATATTATATTCCTCAGGCAACTGACCTGCCTTTAATCCTTTACGCTGCAGCATAGTGCCCATGGCACCATCAAATATTAAAAAATTATTTTTCAATAGTTTTCGAATTTCCACAGCTATCCCCTTTCTTTACAAACAAACAATTATTATAGAGATTACAATCCTTACATCCCACCTTCTTGCTCTGAAATTCTTCACCAATCCCTATCAATGCAGTTACAGACTTCCTTGGAATCAAAATATAACTGCCAGTAACAGTTAATCCAATGTGTTTTTGTGCATCTAAAAGGTTTAGAATACGAGGCTGGATTTCTATAGGAAAATCACCATACCCAGGGCTGTATCTTTTTGTAGTATAAAATCCATTGTTTATTGAAATTCTTTTTATTAAAGCTTCTACTCTATCACATAGAGCCTCTATAGCTGCAGTTGAGCAGGCATCAAGTATAATACTTTTTGTTAAATCCATTTTACTATAATATTTAATTCTTTTATCTACTTCACTACCCAAGGTTACTGCCATAATAGCGCATTTTTTAGACTTTTCAAGATGCTTATATATATCTTTTCCTTCTAATTTGATTCTTGAATTATTTAGAAAAACATTTTTATCGTCTCTATTTATTTCGAAAATATTATATACAAAATTTGTTCTAGCTATTTTTAGTATTTCCTCAAAACACTTGTCTATAATTTTATCTGTAATATCATCTACTCTTTTATCATCATATCCTAAATAGCGTAAAACTTCGTTTTTGTCAATTGATAAGTCTATAAATTCTCTATTGATCATGTTGTAATTAAGAGGCTTCTTCATCGGTTAATACTCCCCTTATTGTTTTTATATTGTCTAATATTCTTCTAGTTGTCTTGGGTCTATTCATTGTATAAATATGAACACCATCTACTCCCCATGAAAGAAGATCAATAATTTGTTCTATAGCATATGCTATTCCAGCTTCTTTTAAAGCCTGGGGCTCATATTCGTATCTATCTAGTATTCTTAGGAATTTTTTAGGTAAACTACACCCTGTAAGGGAAGTAATTTTTTCTATCTGTTTTTTGCTAAGTACGGGCAATATCCCTGCTAAAATAGGTATATCTATTCCCAGTTTAGCAGTTTTTTCTTTAAAATCGTAAAAAATTTCGTTATCAAAAAAAAGCTGAGTTATTAGAAAGTCTGTTCCTGCGTCTACCTTTTCCTTAAGATTCAATAAATCCTTTTCTAAGCTTTGACATTCAAGGTGCTTTTCAGGATAACAAGCAGCACCTATTGAAAAATCACCATTTTTTTTGATTTGAGAAATTAAATCCCTTGCATATTTATAATGATTTGGGCCTTTATAATCCCATCCTTCTTCTTGTGGATAATCTCCCCTTAAGGCCAATATATTTCTAACTCCTTTTTTCTTAAGTGAATTTAAAGTATTCTGGATCTCATCCTTAGTTGATGTAAGACAAGTAAGATGTGCCAAGGATGATAGTCTATGTTTGTTTCTTATGTGGGATGCTATTTCCACAGTAGTATCTTTAGTGCTGCCTCCTGCACCATAGGTTACACTAATAAAATCCGGTCTTAAATCCTTTAATGCATCTATTGTACTATAAATTGTATCTACAGGATAATCCTTTTTTGGTGGAAATATCTCGAATGAAATAAGGGGTTTTTTATTTTTAAATTTATCTTTAATTAACATTGTCATCCTCCTATTTAATAATTTATTTTTAAAAACGCTGGGACTAATACAGCTAGATTTTTATAGATAATAGCTGATCGCCTAAGGGGCAATCACCTCAACTTTTCCCCATGCACCCATTTTATCCCTTATAATTATTAAGATTCCCTCAATTCCTTTAATAGCTTTTCCATATTCAATCCCCTTCTTTATATCCTCTGGATTTTTTATAATATTCCCTATTGCTGTTGCTGTGGCATCTGCCAGCAGGGTATCCTTAGATAAAGCTACGACTGCATCAGCCCTTCCAAAGCTAAGAGAATGACCTATAGTACCTGCTGATGTACATATACCAAGGGGAGTATCTTCCGGAGATATAGATAATGCAATTTTTTCTGAGAATGGAGAATTCCCAGCATAAATTAATATTTTTCTCTTCTCATTTGTTTTAATAAAAATATCTCCACCATTTTCAATCATAATTTCATCGGTATAATTCAATAAATCAAGTCCTACATACTGTGACACTGCACCTGCAACGGCTGCCATGGGTCCAACATTGGCACTGGCTCCAGCCTCGGCCATATGCTTAACTATTTCTTCTGCTGCATCTGATACCTCTATAGGTGATAAACTTTTATAGAAATTAGTATTTTCATCTCCATAGTCTTTAATAGAACTTCTATACTTTTTAAGGTATTTATTTGCTTCCTTCTTTAGATTAGTTTTTGCGGATATATGCAAATCAGACTCTTTGGATATTACTGTAAAATTTATAAATTCCTTTGACTTCATATATTCTCTATAAAATCTCTTTTCATACATTTGATCACCCGCTCTAAGTTTAAAGTTAAACTATACTTCTTATAGCTCTTACTGGACAAGCCTTTATACATAATTTGCAGTCTAAACACCTATCCTTGTGAAAGTTTATCTTCCAATTCTTATCCATAGTAATTGCTGCCACTTCACAAATAGCTGTACACGCTCCACAATTAACACATTTATCTTCATCTATTCTTATTGCAGTGTTTATTACCTTCACTTTAATCCCTTTAATTTTTAGATATTCAATACTTAAATCCAATTTTTCTCCTTCTCCTTCTACTTCGAGAAATAAAGATCCTTCAATATTGTAATCTATAGAAGCTCTCAAAATATTAATTTTCAGATCATAGTTTTTTATAAGGGTATAGGTAATGGGTTCTCCTGTTAAATTTGATGGAAATGATAAAAGTAATAATTTTTTCATTATCTTAAACCTCCTCTTCTACTATTTCAAGAGAATTCAATTTATTATTTAAAGGTAATGACTGTACAGGTTCCTGTATTAAAAAGTCTCCATTTTTTATCCATGTCTTTAATTCTTCTGCAATTTCTCTGGCTTTTTGAAGACTTGAAAGAGGTGCTGTCTTTATTTCTTTATTCTCTAAAATCACCTTTCCACTTCTAAGCTCTGCATAACTCACTTTACCAAGACTTGGTTTGCTTCTCCTTTGTATACTATAATCTATAATATTGGTATAAATATCTTTATCCTCTATTGATACACTTTTCATCACATCTTCATCAAGTATCGGTATCGGTATTCCTAGACCTACAAACATTGATGTACCATATTTTTCGAATACTGCGGGTCTTATATAATCTGTACTCATATTCTTTAAATCTCCTATTACTGCCAGTGTTCCAGCTCCTCCCAATGGTATCCCTCTTTCGTCCCTTTCACAAGCCGAGTTAAATTGTGTTCCCTGCCATGAAACATATCCAACTGTTCCTGCTAAAAATATTCTAGTTCCTATGCCTATAGTTCTATATAGTGGATCATTAAAAAGCGGACTTAATTGACCCGAAGTTGAATATGTTATGTTTCCTTTATTGGGCTGCAATATACCCATATAAGTATAAATTCTTTTATCAGAAGTATTTATTGCAGCATTATAATTTTGGTAACAGTTTCTGGGATTAAATAAATAGGCTTCATTTATAGAATCCTTCGTTATATATGTTTCCACTTCCTTACAGGGATAACAATCAGTGCCCTTGGCTGTTGCCATTAAATGTATTTTTTTACCTTCTATAAGATCACATATAACATGTGCACCACCATATTCTGCTCCTCTATCCTCTGATTCTTCAGTGGCTCCTATATATACATCAACTGCTGCAAGTCCTGCATAGGCTTCAACTCCATTTAGATGTACTTTAGACATTCTTATAGGTGGATCGGAATGTCCAAAGTTTAAAAATGCTCCCGTAGAACACATCGGCCCGAATGTTGCTGTTGTTACAACATCAACTTGCTTAGTAGCTTCTTTTATCCCCTTTTCCTTTACAATATCAATTACTTCTTCAGCAGTAACTACTACAGCCTCTCCATTTTTTATTTTCTCGTTAATTTCTTCATAGGATTTCTTAATTGTCATATCAATTTCCCCCTTGATTCGATACTTAATTTTTTATTATTTATTTTTAAATGAGAAACTTGTATAATTTAGGAAATTGCATAACTCTAATTTGGCACAATTGCATAATATATATGGTATGGCTTTGAAGATTTTAAAACCACATGTAGTAGATAATTTTTAGGTAAGGTAATTATGCAATTTGCTCAATTAACATTATTAATTTTAAAATTCTCTACATGTATTATGCAATTTCCTCAAATATATAAATTAAAATCTTTACTTAACTCCCTATAAATCTAGCTTTATAAATAATTCTATATACATAAAAACCTTCTCCAACAATGGAAAAGGCTTTAAGTCCCAAGCTTTCTCATCTGCCGGTATAGTACCGCTGGAATTAGCACCATTGTACATAATGTACTGGTTGCCGGATTTCATAGGGCCAGATCCCTCCATCACTCTGGATAAGTTTATTATTAAATTATAAAATAAGATATTGATATTGGATACCAAAAAAGCCTTCCCCAACAATGGAAAAGGCTTTAAATCCCAAGCTTTCTCATCTGCCGGTGTAATACCGCTGGATTTAGCACCATTGTACATAATTGTACTGGTTGCCGGACTTCACAGGGCCAGACCCCTCCGTCACTCTCGATAAGAGATTAAATATTCAATTAAATGATTGATTATAAGTATACTGTCCTTATTAATAAATGTCAAGACTTTTTTGAAATTTTTTTACTTTATATTAATTCCTGAACACCTATATTAAATTCTTTGCCATTTAACCTTATATTAAAATTTCTTGAGCTATTTATTGGCTCATCTAGTTTTATCTCTTCAAATCTATCAATTATCTTAATGATTTTCTCTTCTCTTTTTCTTACTAATTCTTGAGCTTCTTTAATGCTAATTTTCTCAAAGCTGATCTTATCTCCTGCTTTGAGCTGAGCAAGATAGGGTATGTCAACTGAAATAACATTTGCTATTTTTGTGTAACCCCCGGTTGTTTGTCTATCAGCCATCATTATTATAGGCTCACCATGACCTGGTACCTGTATTGCCCCGAGGGTTATCCCACCTGATATTATATCTGCTCCTTCTTTATGTTCAATTTTAGCACCATTTAATCTATATCCCATCCTATCACATTGGTTTGATAGGGTGTATTCACTTGCTAAAAATGTATTTATTCCTTCCTCTGTGAATCTGTGGTCCTCAGGACCCATAATAACCCTGGCTGTATATTGATTTCTAAAATCAGGTATAAAATCCCTTGGAATCCTTCTGACCCCTAAATATTTATAGCCCTTTTCTATATTTACTAAAAGAATATCTCCCTTTTTAAGCTTTCTACCTTCCAATCCCCCAAACTTCCCCCTGAGATATGTGGATTTACTGTTCATAATTGAACTTAGCTTAAAACCACCTGAAACTGCTAAATATGCCCTACAGCCTTTTTTCAAAGAAGTGAAACTTAGCACATCACCCTTATTTACATAAATAGTACTATACATCTCAATTTCCCTTCCATTAATCCTCGGGGAAATATTTGCTCCCGTTATTGCTATGATAAGATTTTCATAAAACTCAATTTCTGGCCCCATAAAGGTAATTTCAATAGCAGCTTCATATCTATTGTTTCCAACTAATATATTAGCCAACTGTAATGAAAGACTATCCATAGCTCCTGCCGATGGTATTCCATACTGTCCATATCCTATTCTTCCAGCATCTTGGATTGTTGTAAGTAAACCGGGATTATTTACCCTTAGGCTTCCCATTTTACTCCCCTCCTTTCAATTTTGTCCTCTTAGGCTCATATTTGTTTTTCATAATTTCTTCACAAATAGTTTGATACCTTTCTTCATTTACTGACTCAAACTTTAGGTATTGTCCAGCCTTTAAGAGCACAGAGGGGTTTCTCTTGGAGTCAAAGAGTTTAAGGGGAGTTCTTCCTATTATCTGCCATCCCCCTGGGCTATCAATGGGATATATGCCTGTCTGACTTCCGGCAATTCCAACTGATCCTCCAGGAATTTTTTCTCTAGGAATTTTTAATCTTGGAGTAGCTATTTTTTCTGACATTCCTCCAAGATAAGGAAAACCTGGGGTGAATCCAATCATATATACAAGATACTTTGTAGAGCTGTGAATATTAATAACCTCACTTACAGTTAATCCATTATGCTCAGCAACATTTTCCAAATCCATTCCATATTCGCCACCATATAATGTTGGAATATGAACTACCTCAGCTGGAGGAAGTTTAATATTTTTCATGGATTTCTCTATACTCTTTAGCTTTTCTACCAATTCCCCATATAATGACTTTATCGGATCATAAACAATTAAAATTGTTGTATAGGTAGGTATGATTTCAATTATTTGATCAAGATTCTCCTTTTCTATGCAATAGCTTAAAGCTCTTATTTTCTTGTTTACGTCCTTAGAAATTTTATTGCCAAACTCTAGAATTAATCCACTATCTCCTGAAGGATAATATTTAATATTATCATACATTGTAAGCAGCCCTTTCCTTGTAACAAAGATGACTAAGGTCACTTTTGTCAGTTCAAAGTTCTAAGTTTTTTGGTCTTTCTCTTAGGTAAAAAGATTATAACTTACTATAAAATTATTATTTACTACTCTTTAATGATTTTAGCATTACACCATTTTCTGAAAGCTTTTCTCTTAATGTCTTTGTAAATTCTAAAGCCATTTCATTATCCCCATGTACACAGATACTATTTGCAACTATTTCTATCTTCGATCCATTTACAGATTCAACTGTTCCATTTTTCACCATGTCCAGAACACGATTTACACAAAGCTCTGTATCATGTATTACTGCACCTTTTATTTTTCTAGATACCAGTGTTCCATCATTATTGTAGGCCCTGTCAGCAAAAACTTCATTTGCCACCTTAAGACCTACATCCTTTCCAGCTCTTGTCAGCTCGGAATTTGATAGCCCCATGAAGATCAAATCTTTATCTACATCATATACGGCCTTTGCTAGGGTTTTAGCAAGCTCATAATCCTTTGCTGCAGTATTATAAAGGGCCCCGTGGGGTTTGACATGTTGAAGTCTTCCACCGCAGCTTTCTACAAAGGTTTTTAAAGCTCCTATTTGATAAATCATATATGATCTTGCTTCCTCCAGACTTATATTCATATTTCTTCTTCCAAATCCCATTAAATCCGGATAACCGGGATGAGCACCTATGGCAACGCCCTTTTCAACAGCCATTTTAACTGTTCTTTCCATTACTACAGGATCTCCCCCGTGAAATCCACATGCTATATTTACTGAGGTTACATAGTCCAGCACTTTTTCATCGTTTCCAATAATATAATTTCCAAAGCTTTCTCCAAGATCACTGTTTAAATCTACACTAAACACAATATCACCTTCCAAATTTTTTTGTTTTCAAATCCAAAATTTCGAAGTTTTTCTATTCTACAACTCAGATAACTGATTATTTTTCACATCAGTTATAAACATATATCCAGGTGCATGGGTAATCATAATTTCCGGCTTAACATTCATTGCAACTGCTTGGGGTGTAACGCCACAAGCCCAAAATATCGGTACTTCATTTTCTTTTATTTCCACTGGATCTCCAAAATCAGGATTATATATATCCTCTATACCTATTAAACTTGGATTCCCTATATGGACAGGTGCTCCATGTACCTTAGGATATTTTGATGTTATCTGAATAGTCTTTACTATATTATCTACATGTATAGGTCTCATACTAACCACCATAGGACCAGAAAATACTCCTGCAGTCTTACACTGAATATTGGTCTTATACATTGCTACATTACTTTTATTCTCAATATGTCTTATATGAATTCCTTCATCAAGAAGGGCTGATTCAAAGGTAAAGCTACATCCCAATACAAATGAAACAAAATCTTCTCTCCAATAGTCTTTAATATTTAAATACTCTCCCTCAAGCTCACCTTTCTTGTATATCCTATATTTAGGAATATCAGTGGTTATATCTGAATTCTCAGCAATAGTTTTTAATTCTTTTTCTCCAACATCTGTAACTTCTAATATTGGACATGGCTTTGGATTTCTGTGGGCAAATAATAGAAAATCGTAAGCTAAACTTTTGGGTAAAATAACTAAATTCCCTTGAGCATATCCCCTGCAAAGTCCAGCTGTAGGCCTTTTATACTTTTCCTCTCTAATTTTCTGCCTAACTTTAAAAGGCTCTTCAAATGCCAAATCAACCATATTTTTATCCCCTTTCCAAACAATATAAACTATATAACTGGAGGCTAAAACCTCCAGCATATAAAACATCAAAACATCTTACATAATTCCCAAAACTTTCAATATACTTCTAAGCCCTAAACCAATAGCAACCAATACAACAATTCCTCCCAATATATTAACTTTACTACTGTTAACATATTCTCCAAGTCTTTTTTTATTATTCATTACATAGAGCAGAAAGATCGCAACTATTGGCAGTAATACACCATTTGCCGCCTGGGCAAATATAATTGCTGAAAGTGGCTTTAAGCCTATTGCAGAAAAAACAATACCTATAATTAATACTATCATCCAAACAGATCGAAATTTACTGTCATTTAAATCCTTTTTCCATCCCAGAGCTCCTGATGTAGCATAGGCTGCTGCCAGTGGCGCTGTTATTGATGAAGACAATCCAGCTGAGAATAATCCAAATGCAAAGAAATATTTAGCCCATGGTCCCAATAAAGGCTCAAGCTGCTTTGCCATGTCTCCTGCACTTTCTATTCCTATACCTGCTGTAAAAAATGTAGCTGAGGCAGTAATAATAATTGATAATGTAATTAGTCCACCAAGGATTATTGAAATTAAAATATCTGATCTTGACTCTCCTAGCCCTGAAGCATCCTTCCATCTTTCCTGTACCGCCGATGAATGAAGAAACAAATTATAAGGTACCACTGTAGTTCCAATAAGTGCCATAACAATAAATACTGATCCCTTTGGTACAGAAGGTATAAACATCCCCGATAAAATCTGACCCCAGTCAGGTCTTACTACGATTGCTGTGGTTATAAATACCAAGCTCATAAGTACAACTAATCCAACAAGTACCTTTTCAATTAATTTATAGCTGCCTGTAAATAATAGAATAAATGCGCCAATTCCCATAATAGGGCCCCAAACATTCATTGATACACCAGTAACTGCTTCCAGTCCCAGTGCTCCACCCAAAATATTTCCAGTTTCATAGGCTGCACAACCAATACCTATAGCTGAAATAACTAGAAAAATACTTATATACTTCATTAAAGGATTCTCAAACTGCTCCCTTAAAGCCTCTCCAAGGCCCATTCTAGTAACTATCCCTAATCTAGCAGACATTTCCTGTAGTATAATTGTTGCAAACACAGAAAACACCATAGCCCATAACAATGAATAACCATATCCAGCTCCTGCCAGTGAAGCTGTTGTAACTGTTCCTGGTCCTATAAATGCAGCTGTTACAATGGCAGCAGGCCCCATGGTTTTTGCTTTTGCCATGAAGCTTTTCTTTTTTGCATTAGTTAATTCCATATTATACCTCCTATTATATAATATTTTTCACTAATATATATCGCAATTAATATGCCAAACAAATTTTTGTTTATTTTGAATTGTTCGAAGATTCTTTAAGAGGTATAATGTGCGATAATGAACACCAAAACGGAGCGATTCCGCAATATATGTGCGAATTCGCTCCCGTTATTCAAAATATTTTTCTATTCTTCTCTTTAATGCAAACCTACTAATACCTAATAGTTGTGAAGCCTTAGAATAATTTCCATCGGTTTTATCCAATGCCATGGTAATATATTTTTTTTCAATTCTTTGAACTTCATCTTCTAAACAAAATCCCTCATTGAAAATATCCTGTTTTGGGCTCCAGCTCTCTAATACTGTATCACTAGTTTTATTGTGATTTTGAACCACAGCTGGTAAATGAAGTAAATCAATATACTCTACATCATGTAGAATAACTATTCTCTCTACAACATTTTTTAATTCCCTAACATTTCCTGGCCAACTGTAGCTTAATAATCTCTCCTTTACCTTACTTTCAAATCCTTTAATGGATTTATTGAATTTTTTATTATATTTAGACAAAAAATATTCTGCAAGTAATAGAATATCTCTTCCTCTGTCTCTAAGAGCTGGCAGCTTTATAGGAATAACATTTAACCTATAGTACAAATCCTCTCTAAACTTCTTTTTCTTTATGGCTTCTTCAAGATTTTTATTAGTTGCAGCTATTATTCTAATATCCACATCTATATCCTGAAGTCCTCCTACTCTCTTTAATTTACGTTCCTCTAAAAATCTAAGAAGTTTTGTCTGCATATCCATAGGAATTTCACCTAGTTCATCCAAGAAAACTGTTCCTCCATCTGCAATTTCAAAAAGACCCTTTTTCCTAGCGGCAGCTCCTGTAAAAGCATTTTTTTCATACCCAAAGAGTTCACTTTCGACAAGATCCTTTGGTATGGCCCCACAATTTATTTTTACTATAGGTCCATCTCTTCTTGTGCTTTTATTATGTATTGCTTCTGCCACTAATTCTTTTCCAGTTCCAGTTTCCCCTGTAATTAGTACCGTAACATTATCATTTTTTGACAGTATATCGATTTTTGAAAGCACTTCCTTCATTGAAGAACTGTTTCCAATCATAGCACTACCTGTATATTCTTTTTCTTTTTCTAATAAATAAATTTTCTTTTTCATCTTTAAATTATCAAAGGCTTTGGATATAATAATATCTATCTCTCCAAGATCAAAGGGCTTTTTAATATAATCAAAGGCACCATTTTTCATTGCTAAAACAGCTGTTTCAACGTTTCCATATGCAGTCATAATTACAACCTCTGCATCATTATCAATATTTTTAATTGTTTTTAAAACCTCAAGACCATTTTCATTGCCTAATCTCATATCTAAAAATATAACATGGGGTTTAAAATCATCAGCTTTTCTTATTCCACTCTTTCCATTTAAAGCATAATCTACTTTATATCCTAAATCCTTCAATCCTTCAGATAAAGATAAACATATGGTCTTTTCATCATCAATTATTAATATTCTTTTCTTCACTTAGTTCACCACCAAAAATAGGAAATTTGATAATAAATTTAGTTCCTTTACCGACAACACTTTGAACCTCAATTTCACCGTTATTTTCAATTACCAGCTTATGAACAACTGATAATCCCAGACCAGTACCTTGGGGATCTGTAGTAAAAAAGGGATTAAATATCTTATCTATATTCTCCTGTTTAATGCCACAACCATTATCATGAAATATAATCCTTAGAAAATTAATTTTCTCCCTTATAGTAGTATTTATAGTTATATTTAAAACTCCTTTTATATTCATTGCATTTACAGCATTTCTAATTATATTTATAAACACCTGCTCTATTTGAGCCTTATCAACAAATATGGAAATATTATGAGTTTCTACATGAATATTTGTCTTAATATCCTTTTCATTAATATCCTTTTTTGTAAGCTCTAATGACTTATTTAGTATTTCTAATATGTTTGTCATTTCATATTTAGGTTGATGGGGCTTTGCAAAATCCAAAAGCTCCGTTATTAGATTATTTAATCTATCGATCTCATATAATGTACCGTTAAACAAATTGAGGTTTGATTTATCATTTTGCTTACATAATCTTGACTTTAAAACTTGAATGCTCATCTTCATACCAGCAAGAGGATTCCGTATTTCATGGGCTAATCCAGCAGCCAGCTGTCCAACTGAAGTCAATCTGTTTATCCTTTCGATATTATTTTCAATTCTTTTTCTCTTTGTGATATCACTAAAACTGCAAATTGCTCCATTAATTTTCTTATTCTTATTTCTAAGTAGAGATGTAGTAACATCAAAATACAATTTATTACCATCCTCCATTTTATTTAATACTAAAATTTCATTTTTACTTTCTTCATTAAATAATGTTTCTGTTAACTGATCCATGATTTTTTTCCTAAAGGCTTCCCTTTGCTCCCTTGAATTTGTACTATATTTTAAAAGTCTTTCTCCAGCTTGATTTATGGATAGAATCCTTCCTTTCTTATCCATTGTCATTATTCCTATAGAAATACTCCTCAAAATATCTTCATTAAATTTTTTCATTTCTAGAAGCTTTTTTGTATTTTTTTCTAGCTTTCTCACCATATTATTAAATGCATCAGCCAATATTCCTATTTCATCTTCCCTATCTATATTTATTTTTTCCTTTAAGTTTCCCTTTCCTATTTTATTACATATTTCAGCTAGCTTTTTTATGGGCCTAGACAAATTATGAGATATAAAAATAGTGGCCTGCATTGAAAAAACTAAGAATATAATTGCAATTAGAATAGTATTCTTTTGAAATTCCACTAGTTCATTTGTAAAAATATTTTTATATAACCCATATCCTATTTTCCAATTCCATTTATCATAAGTTTTATAGATAAATAACACATCGTCATTAATATAAGTTTCCTTTTTAGATTTAATTGCTTTATTAAAAAGAGATTTAGCAAAGGCTTCATTGTCATCAAGATTATTTAGAATAACTTCATTATTTTGAAGAATAATTATACCAGCTTTATTAAGATCAATAAAGTAATTAATAGCCTTGTCTTTAGCCAGGTCAATTAATATATCATTTTTTCGGGCATCTTCATTTATTTTATCAATTAACAACATGTCTTCATGTAAGTTGTTTTCAACCTCTTTAATTTTGTTGTTTAAAAGTAATTGATACCCGTTCCAGTATGAAACTATACCTATTATTAAAATTGGTAATATAATTAAAATCATAAACGGTATAAGTATTTTGTTCTCTATGTCCCATTTCATTATTGACCACCTTTTTCTACTTGATATATATAACTCCAAAATTTATATTACTCTAAAATCTGTTGTATTCATAGATATACACTGACAAAGCTTGATCTATAGTTTAGAGGCTACTTCCTTCTTTAAATTTTATTTGCCTATATCTATAACTTTAATTTGTTTCATTATAAGTTATCTTACCAACTACAAAAAATAATATGCCTGCCACAACTACAGCTGGTAATACCGGATGTATAAAGCTATCTGAAATTTTAAATAAAATATTAATTAAAGAGAAAATTATTATAGTTATAAGACCTCCAATAAAAGAAGCAAAGGCAGCCTTTTTGGTAGCCTTTTTCCAATATAGTCCTCCATATAAGGGAAGTAAAAAGGTGACAGAAAATATGGCCCAAACATAACTCCCATAAATTAACAAACTCTTAGGAGGATTTATAGATAGAATTAATGAAATAGTTCCAGCTAAAAAAATAAACAATCTATTTATATTTAATAGCTTTTCCTGACTTATATCTGGATTAAATAAATTTTTATAAATATCATAGCTAAAACCACTTGCTAATATGAGAAGCTGTGAATTTGCTGAAGATATGGCTGCTGCCGTTATACTTATTAATATAAAGCCACTTAGAGGCGAATATATTACATTATCAATTATATAGGGAAATATCTCATCAACAGATTGTACACTTTTAACCGAAGGCTCTAAAACTCTAGCACCTATACCTATTATCAATATGCCAATGTATATAACAGCTAATATTAAAACTGAAAAAGATATCATCCTTACAGCAGTTCTTTTATCCTTTGCCGAAGATACTCTTATGGCATATTGTGGATTTGTTGCAAGACCTAATCCCCAGGCCAAGCAAACTGTAAAAATCATTATTGGCCTTTGAAGTCCATTACAAAAGGGATCCAGAAGACCTCCTTCCTTAATAATATAGGGAAAATCTGGAAAGGGTCTTGAGGATATTAGGGCTGCTTTTTGATTTATTGCTACAAAGCCTCCAACTTCCTTTAATATAATAGAAGCTGCAACTATTGTTCCAATAAAAAATAATATAGAGTTCAGTCCATCGGTTTTTGCGATGGAAAACAACCCTCCAAAGGTTGTATATATTACAAATAAGTATACTAGAAAAATTGATAATGTATAATTGATATCTAAAAGCTCTGACATAACAATGCCAAAACCTCTAATTTGAATAATAATATAAAGTATGTAACAAATTATAATTATTAATCCCCCTAGTGCTTGAAGAATTTTACTATTATATCGGATTCTAAAATACTCTGGAATAGTCAGTATATCATAATCCTTTAACTTCACTGCCATAAATATCAAGGCTACAGCTCCTAAAAACCATCCTACAACTGAATATAAAATAACTGAATATCCATATGCATATAACATACCAGTCAGTCCTTGCATGGAAGCAGCACTAAACCAAGTGGCAGTAAAAGTAAAAATACTTGCAATTAGCCCAAGACTATTTCCTGCAACGTAAAAGTCCCTTAAATCTTTAGTCCTTTTAAACCCACCCTTTCCAAACCATAAAAGTACAAAAGTATAAAATGCAAAGTATATCAAATAAACCATACTTTTATTCATTTTATTAAATCACCTTCTTATGCTTAAAAATAAATGCCACTATTAATGGTGCCAATGTAGAAACAATAAATGGTCCACCTACTATAATCCATGTTCTAAATGGTAATCCTAATAACAAACTTTCATTATCCATTTTTACCTCCTATAAATACATATTAACATTTCTTAATAATTTCTTCACTTTATATTATTTCCCCTCTAAATATTTAAAATCATTAAAAAAATCCTTTTTAGTAGATATTTTATCTACTAAAAAGGATAAACAGATTTTATTGACATACATCTATATAGATAACAAACTCTAAAGCATTACAAATTTCAAATATTTATTATACTATTTGAAACTTATTAAACCTTAAATTAGTTTTGAAAAATGTCCATTTTTTCTATTCTATCGAAGGCTTCCTTTAACTGCCTTAACCCCACTGTAACTGCGATTCTTATATATCCTTCTCCCGAAGCTCCAAATGCATTTCCCGGCAATACCAATACATGGGCATCACGAAGAATCCTATCAGCAACCTCCATTGAAGTTAAACCCGTCTTTTTAATATTAACAAATAGATATAAACTGCCCCTAGGAGGTAAAACAGACATATTGGGAATGCATTTAATTCTTTCATATGCGTAGAAAGTTCTTTTTTTATATTCTTCTACCATAGGAGGCTGTACTTCATCCCTCATTCTTATGGCGTGTAATGCCGCTCTTTGAGAAATAGATGGGGCTGTAAAAACATTATTTTCATTTACATCCTTCATAGTCTTTATTATATAAGATGGGGCTAATACATAGCCTATACGCCATCCTGTCATACAATAATCCTTTGAAAAACTACTTATTGTTATTGTCCTTTCCCTCATCCCTTTTAGTGTTGTAATTGGAATAAAAGGGCTGGCATAGCTAAATGCAGTATATATATCATCTGCAATAACAATAATATCATTCTCTATAGCAACCTCAGCTATAGCCTCCAAAGTCTCTCGACTAAAGCATGTGCCTGTTGGATTATTTGGTGTATTTATAATTATGGCTTTAGTTCTATTGGTAATGAGCTTTTTTAATCTTTCCGTATCTACCTGAAATTCATCTTCTTCATAGGTTTCTAGAACAACCGCTTTACCCCTTGTTAATTTAATTTGTTGAGGATAAGGGGTGAAGTAGGGTTCATGTATTATCACTTCATCTCCATCATCTAGTATAGACTCCAAAACAAGCCACATGGCATGACATCCACTTGTAGTTATCATACACTCTTCTATTTTTACACCATAATCATATTCATTTCTATAATACTTACATATTTCTTCTCTTAGCTCTAATTCACCTAAAAAGTCTGTATAATGTGTATGTCCTCTTTTAGCATCTTCAAAGGCTGCATTTATAATTCTCTCGTCAGTTGTTAAATCAGGATCTCCCAAACTAAAATTAATCAGATCCTCATATTTCCTTGTCAAATCTCCACTTTCTCCCATAGGAGTGGAAATATCATTCCAATATCGTTTTGATACAAATCTATGCTTCATATTTAAGCCTCCTCTTTTGGTACAATATTAACAAAGCAAGTATATCGGAACGTCATTTCATTCGTATTTCATCTTTTTACATTCCAATCAAAGCATATGCTCCCCTATAAGGATTATGCTTTTATCCCTTAGGAATTTAAAATTTACAATATATTCGTATTATTTTACAAATATATTAGCCATAAGTACAATTATAGGTAAAACAATAATGGTTTTTTCTACGAAAATTATTATTAAATCCTTAAATTTTACTGGTATATCTGAAGTTATAATTAATGTTCCTACTTCAGTCATATATATTATTTGAACTAAGGATAGTACCCCTATAATGAATCTTGTTTTGACCGATGCTATATTTGCAGCTAAAATTGCAGGAATAAACATATCTGCAAATCCAGCAATTGTTGCTGGAGCAGCCTCAAATGCTTCTGGTACTCCTAAGATTTTCAAATAATATCCAAAGGGTAAAGACAACCAATCAAATATAGGAGTATAAGTGGCTATGATTAAAGACACAGTTCCCCAGGCCATTACCAATGGCGTAAGAGAGAAAATAATACTTAAAAAAGTTTCTGCTCCACGATATATAAGCTTACCTAAACTATCTGCTTTTTGAGCTCTTTGAACTGCAAGCTGCAAGGCCCATTTTGATTTTTTCATACCTTTAGGTTCAACTTCATTAATTTGTTTTCCACTATCTGGATGATAGGTGTCTGGAATTTTATTCAGTGGCCATATTCTTGCCATTATAGCAACACTAAAAATACCTGCAACTAATATTGTAAGATAGAATTGTAAAAACAATGCATCTACCTTTAGTAAAGCTGCAACCACTAAACAAAATGGAAGAGATACTGCTGAAAAACATGTTGCTATTATTGCTGCTTCCCTTCCTGTATAATATCCATTATCGTACTGCATACTGGTAAGTACTACTCCAACATTACAATTTCCTATCCATGATGTTATCAAATCTATAGCAGAACGCCCAGGTAATTTAAACAGTGGTTTTACAAAGCCTCTTAAAATAGTTCCAGTATAATCCATGCCTCCAAAATCTATTAACAATGGTAACAAAAATGAAGCCGCAAAAAACCAAGAAACTAAAGTAGAAACTAAAGACATCATAGTTCCACCTGTATCACCTGAGTAAATAAATTCTGCACCCCATTTATTTAAAACTAATACAGCAATTATTGCACCTAAAATTCTAAATACTAGATAAAAATTATTTGTTACAAAAAGCTTTTTCAAAAGATTATTCTCAATTATAAATTTTGGCTTAAATAAAGATGTTATTGTTGATATGGTTGCTGATATTACTATTATTGTTGTTACAAAAAGTGGTGAATATGGTTTTGATACATTTGCTAACCACTCAGATATAACTCCTACTGGCGTACTAATTGCTCCATTGTATGGAATTGGTAATAAAAATAGTGCTATCCCAATGAGCGATGGGATTAAAAATTTTAATATATTTTTACTATTTATTTTAACTTTTTCATCTTTATACACTTTAACATTCATGTTTTTTCAAGGACACCAATATTAATGATGATTAAAATCACTTCTTTTTAGCGCCCTCAAGTCCCTCCTTTGTAGTTTAATAATTATACAATGTTATTTATGATCATAATGCAACTATATTATAATCTCAAACAGTTTTTAAAATTACATTTTTCCATTTAATTTTTCTAGCTTTTGAATACCTTCAAATACCATATCCTTGGTTACTTCATATGGTAAATATTCCATATCGGGACCTATTACTGTATTTTCAAGAACTTTATTTAAATATTTTCTATCATTCTTTACTTCTATATCTTCTAGAGATGTTGGAAGTTTTATTTTTTTATAAAAATCATACAGTTTCTTTAACTCTTCCTCTTGATTATCTATGGCCAATTGAACCAATACTCCATATGCAACAACTTCACCATGCAAATGATTTTTTTCTATATGATCTAATATAGTAAGTCCATAAAATATTGAATGGGCAAGAGCCCCATTATATTTATCTTCAACCAACATAGAAACTAAACCGGTACTGACAACATTATTTAGAATAACCTGTTCAATTTCAAAGGAGCTTATACTTTTTTCACAGTCTCCTAAGGCTTTTTCTGCATATTGAAACATAGGTTTCACACACATAGCACTAATTTCTCTACCTAGTCCAGAGCTATGATCCAAAACATCACCTCGAGAGGCCAATGTACACTCATAATATTTTGCTATTGTATCACCTATACCAGCCCACAAATATTTGACAGGGGCTCTTGCTATTATTTCGCTATCCATAAATATATGAACAGGTGGCTTTTTAAGAAAATAAAATGAGTTGAATTCTCCATTTTCATTATAAACTACTGATAAACTGGTAGTTGCTGCACAAGTGGCTGCAATAGTTGGAACAGTAAATACCGGAATATCTATTTTATCAGCTGCTCCCTTGGCAGTATCAATGGCTTTTCCTCCACCAACTCCAATTATCATATGAACTTTATTCTCTCTAGCCTTTTTGGCAACTAAATTCATATTATCATAAGTACATTCTCCACCATACCATATATAATCAACAATTTCTAAATTACTGTCTTTAATTGAATTTTCAATTTTAGGGCTAGCTTTTTGTAATGCAGTTTTACCTCCTACTATTAAAATTCTATTTCCATAATTTGTACATACCCCTACCAAATCTTGCAAAGAATCTTCTCCAATTGTATAATTAGGAAATGTAACTGTAAGTTTACCCATATTAACCACCTTTTTATTTTTTCTAATTTAAACTTTTGCCATTATAGCGATTTTTAATCTTATAAATCATAAAAACACCAAACCATCTAAAATTTTTTGATACATAAAATAACTTATAAATTTTGCTTCACTATATTATACAACTTTAATGCATAAATATAAAGTTTATTCTAGCTAAAACTTAGAGAATTTGTAGAAAGTTATTTTGCTTTTTTCTATGATCCTTTCATTATGAAAGCCTCTTCCCCTTTAGAACCCTATGTTTTATCCTTTTGAAAACATAAATTCACATAGTTATGGATTTCAAAATTTAAAATTTAATATTTCTTAATATGAAATGTATGAATATTCATGAAACATTTATTATCTCTTAGATTTTTAAATATAATCACTATTTTGGGAAAACTCTGAAGCATTGTTTCGAATTGTTTATAAATACAAAAAAATGAGCAAGAAAAACAATTGTTTTTCTTACTCATTTATCACCCTTCCCTCTATTTATAAGAGTGGCATAAAAAGATTCTTAGTGATTTCATTAGTATATTAAAATTTACTATTTTATATCTATAATTTAAGCTGTAGTATTCTTTTCTATATCCTTCATAAACTCAGGGTCTTCTACTTCCTTTCCAAAGAATTTAATTACAATAAATGCTAATACTAGTCCAGCCGATAATGAAATTAATGGGTTTATTCCTAAAACTGCAGCAGGTATATAGCCAACAATCATAGCTATAACAGCCACCGTAATCGCATAAACTATTTGGGTTTTTACATGATCAATATGATCAGATGCCGATGCCATAGAGCTCATAATAGTAGTATCTGATATTGGTGAACAATGATCTCCAAATACAGCCCCTGTAAAAACAGCTCCTATTGTTGCATATAAAATTGTTCCCGTATCTCCTCCACTCAATTCATATATAAGGGGAACCGCTATAGGCATTAAAATTGCTGTAGTTCCCCAGGATGTCCCTGTTGAAAAGGCAATAATACATCCAAGAATAAATACTCCCATAGGTACAATACCTGCAGGAACCTTTCCTTCCAATATTTTAACTAGGAAATTTGCAGTGCCTAAGTCTTTACATATACTCCCTATAGCCCAGGCCAACACCAATACCATAATTGCAATTACCAATGCCTTAGCACCATCAACCCATGCCTCCATAGCTTCTTTAAAATTTAATATTCTTTGGGAAAGCACTAATATGAAAGCCACTATTGAGCCAGAAAATGCTGCCCACATCATTGCCACCGAAGCATTTGCACTACCTAATACTTGCCTCAATACATAGGGAGAAAGAGGAGATGCTTTAACAGCTTCAATTAATTCTCTATCATTTCCTGCTAATATTGCTCCTCGACCATTTATATACAATCCTAAAATCACCATAACTATAACAGTTAATACTGGAATAATTGCATTGTAAGCTCTTAGTGGAATATTTTCCTTTATTTCCATTTCAGTAAGTTCTTTAGAAGCAAGGGGAATAGCACCATCTTCGATAAGCTTTCCAGTTTTCCTTGCCCTCCTTTCTGCCTTTAACATTGGGCCATAATCCCTTCCTGTTGCAGCTATCATTAAAACAAAGCATAGCATAATTATACTGTAAAATCTAAAGGGAATAGATTGTATAAAAGCTCCATATGCATTTACTTCTAGCCCAATCTGATTAAAAGCATCCTTTAATAGTCCCACTTCATAAGCTGTCCATGTGGCTATAAATGCCATACTAGCTACTGGTGCTGCAGTTGAATCAGTTAAAAAAGCAAGTTTTTCTCTTGAAATACGGCGCTCATCGGTTAAGGGTCTCATGGTAGTTCCAACTAATAATGTATTAGAATAATCATCGAAAAATATTGCAAGGCCCATGGCCCATGTGGCTACCATAGCCCCCTTTGCCGATTTAGCTTTTTTCCCTAGCCACTGGGCTATAGCCTTAGCTCCACCAGATTTTGCCACTAGTCCAATCATTCCTCCAAGGGCAATATCAAAGACTATAATTCCTGCATTCCATTCATTTGCAATGGAGCCAGCAATATATTTCTGAATTGTACTGGCAAAGCCTGTGAAAACGTTACCCCCACTGATAATAGTGGCACCTACAAAAATTGCTAAAAACAAAGATGGTAATACTTGTTTCGTCTTAAAAGCAAGAATAATGGCTACCAAAGGTGGTATTATTGACCAAATACCATAATGTTCAACTAAATTCTCCATAAAATAAAACTCCTCCTTAATCTTTAATACTATTATTTTAAGGAAGAGTTTCAAAAAAAATCATAGAGATTCAAAATAATTCAGTTTTATTTTTCAATTATTCGAATATTCTATCTTGGGATTATGTGGTATGTAAATAATGTAGAATTCCTAAAAAGGCTACGTGGATTTACTTTGCACAAGTATATTTTCAATAAATTTAACAACATTTACTTTTCCACCAGAATTTCTTTTACCTCTTATATAGTCCATTTCAGCCTTTACATTTTCAAAGTCAAATAAAGAGTTAGAATATTTTACAAAGCACTCATTCATATAGTCTTCAATCCCTGTATTTGCGATATTTTTAATTCCCTTTATTATAGCCCTGCGAATTCTTTGCTTCATAATTTTTGGATTTTCTCCAAGGCTTGAACAAATTTTATTTATATCATAGATTATGTATCTGTTATTTTCATTTTTAATCATATATTCACAAATTTTAACTATATCATAGGAACCTTTTTCACCTAGTATTCCAATATTACTTAAAATATATTTTATTTTACTTATTTGTTTTTCCCTTTGTAATGTATTAATTTTTCTAGGTACTGAGTTTATATCAAGCATGCCTTTGATATTTGAAATAGTCCTAGCCATTTTAATTTTCTCCGATACCGATTTGATTACCTTTTCTACCTCAATAATATTAATAGGTTTTGTTATGAAAAATTCTACCCCAGAAGTATATGATTCAGCAATCATTTCCTTATCAGATACCTGTGAAATAATAATAAAATAAATTTCTGGATTAGATTTACGGATTTCCTTTGTTACACTAGCTCCATCCTTGCTTGGCATTAAATAATCTATTAAAACTATATCTGGCTTTATTTCAAATATTTCTTTTAAAGCAGTATCTCCATCATATGAATAGCCCACAACAATTCCCAGCTGTCTGTCTTCAATGATATCTTCAAGTATTTTTACAATATTAATATCATCATCAACTATATAAAATTTCACCTTATCCACCCTCTAAACATAATTTCCTTCAACCCTCAAGCAATTTCAGATTATAAAAGAAAATATTTATAGATTGTTTTTATTTATTGTAACTATAAATGTAGTACCACTACCCAAAATTGACTTTACTTCAATAGTTCCATTAAAATATTCATTAACTAAATCCTTTACAAGGGTCAGCCCAATACCTCTGTTTATATCACCGGTTTCTTTATTGAATTTTGTAGAAAATCCAGGATTGAATATATAGTCTATATGATCTTCTTTTATCCCAATTCCATTATCTGTCACATAGATTTTAACCTCCTTATCATCTTCCTCTACAATTAAACTTACAATGGGATTGAAACCTTCTTTACATGCTTCAATTCCATTATTAATTAAATTTCTAAATATAGACATTAAATAGTAATGATTTTTCACAGAAACATCACTTTTAATCCTATATTTAAATTCTACATTTAAATTTTCTTGCTTTAAATATTCCTTTGTATTGATAGCTAATATATTTACCATATCCTTAATACTCATTTTTTCAATATTAAATTTATATGAAAAAACTTCTTCCAATCCCTTTATTACTCTAATATAATCCTTCTTTATCTCATGTACATCCTTAGATAAGTCAAGAATAATATCTTGAAATTCTTTAGGAACATCTTTTTCTGTTGAAAGCCTATATGCCTTAAAGGTTTTTTTCATTATATCTTCAATGTTCTTCATGTTTTTATTCATAAAATAAGCTTCACTTTCAAAAATAGATGTCAAAAGCATGAGTCTTCTATATCTAGCTTCATGCTCTTCCCTTGCTAAAAAGGACTCATATCTTCTGAAAACTATAACTAATATTACAACTATACTACTTCTAACTAAAGCTATAATGAAAAGTCCCTTTATTATATTCCCTTCAAGACCCACTACTTGAGTTCTAAAACTTATTTCCACCATATTAGATAAAAAATCACTGATGAGTACAGCAAGTGCAAACCTTGTCAAATTTTTATTTTTATATTTAGTGTAAAAATAATAAAAAACAATACCATATGTAAAATAAAAAGCAATATCTGGAGATACCAAAGAAAAAGCCTCTTTAAAATCCTTTATTCCAAGAAATATAATAAATGTTCTAAAAAGAGGAGAAGCTATTCCTGTTATTATACATGTCAAAATTGGATTTAAGTTTTGATTCTTATATAAAAGAAGAGGTAATAAAATAACTGAAAATGTTATAATGAAGCCATCAACAAAGAAATTTAAATAAAATTGAGCTGCTATGGAAACTGCAATGGCTATATAAAACATCTTCTTTAACTGGTTCATATCTGCATCACTCTTTCCAAACTGACATGGGATAACTTCTTTCATATTTTACATTATAAGCAACTCTATCATTAATGACTAATAAATACTTATAATTGATAAATTTAACTTCTTTCTATAACGAAACAATCTCGAAATTTGTTCTCCTTCTCCATTTTAACTTTATTATACTAAAAAAACAAAATCATAACAAAAACTATCCCTTACAACTATTTAAAAACTTTATATTAAAATTATTATTATAATTTTTTTCTATTAGATATTCCTATAGGTTTTTTATATAATTACACGTGGGGTGATAGTCTTGGAAAGAAATAAAAAAATTATATTGGTCTCCCACTGCATTCTCAATTCTAACTCTAAGGTTGAAGGGCTAAGCCAATATTCAGGTATTCTTTATGAATTGGTAAATTTAATTGCTCAAAAAGGAATAGGAATTATTCAATTACCATGTCCTGAGCTGATTATGTATGGCATTAAAAGATGGGGACACGTAAAGGAGCAGTTTGATACTCCCTACTTTAGGGAAAAGTCAAGAGAGCTTCTAAAACCAATCATAAGCCAAGTAATTGATTATCAAGAAAATGGCTATAGTATATTAGGAGTTATTGGGATAGACGGCAGTCCAAGCTGTGGTGTCAATAAAACCTGCTCTGCCAATTGGGGAGGTGAATTATCAGGTGATGATAAAATAATATCAAAAATAAACAATATAAAATCTTTAGAGGAACCGGGAATATTTATGGAAGAATTAAAAAAACAATTTGAAGAAAACAAACTGGATATCCCCTTTACAGCAATTGATGAAATAAACATAAACAGCAATATAAATGAAGTAAAAAAACTTTTAAATGAAGGAGAAATAGATAATGAAAAAAATTAAAGTACTTATGTCTTTTATTCTTATTTTATCCCTTGGTTTTTCACTTATGGGATGCAGTCAAAATGAATCCAATACAAATGATACTATCGAAAACAAATCTGAGGAAGAAGCTTCTGTAGATAATTCATGGAAAAGAATTGAAGATAATGGCAAGTTAGTTGTAGGGCTTTGTGCAGCATACCCTCCCTTTGAATCAAGAAATGAAAAAACCGGAGAATTTGAAGGTTTTGATATAGATTTGGCAAAGGCATTAGGTAAAGAGCTTAATGTAGATGTTGAAATCAAAGATGCTGAATGGCAGGCCCTTTTAGGGGGACTAAACAAAGGAGATTTTGATGTATTAATTACTTGTATGTCCAAAAAAGAAGCTGCGGTAGAAAATGTAAACATGAGCGATGTTTATTATCAGCTTAACAATGTGGTTGTTGTGAAAAAGGATGAAGAAAATATAAAAAATCCTGAAGATTTAAAGGATAAAATAGTTGGTGTTCAATTAGGTTCTGGAAGTGAACAAGTAGCCGACAAAATGGAAGGTCTTAAAGAAATAAAAAGATACAATTATAATCCCGAAGCTTTTATTGATCTTGAAAATGATAGAATTGATGGAATAATAGTTGGATACGCATATGCTGTAAACCATTTAAAACAGGGAGATAAATTTAAAATTATTGACAAGCCTGTTGCCTCTGCTGATATAGTTATGGTTATGAAAAACGGTGAAAATAATTTAACAGCAAAATTAAATGAATCCTTAAGCAAGATAAAAGAAAATGGAGAATATGATAAAATTTTGGAAAATTGGCTAACAATTAAATAAAAATTTATGTAATTATTTTAAATAAATATATTTAAAAAGGGTAAACATTTCGTTTGCCCTTTTGTTAAATGAGGAAATTGCATAATCAAAAACTCTAGAGGACTACCATATATATTATACAATTATATCAAATGTTATCACAGGGAGGAATCAAATTGAATTTTCAAGTCATATTGGATAATTTACCTTATATATTATCAGCAGCCTTCATTACCATAAAGGTTACTATTATATCTTTTATACTCTCTTTAATATTATCCTTTATAATTGGGACCTTAAGATCTGAAAAAAACAATATAAAATCTGTTGACTTTATACTTTCATTTTATATAGAAATATTTAGGGGTACACCCCTTTTAATACAATTGTTCTTTATATATTATGGACTTCCTTCAATAGGTATAAATATGTCCAGCTATACTGCTGCTATATTAGGTCTTTCTTTAAATAATGCAGCCTATATGTCTGAAATTATAAGGGCAGGTCTATTGTCGGTGGAAAAAGGTCAGAAGGAAGCTTCCTTTGTATTAGGATACAGCAGGCTGCAAACCCTAATACACATAATCTATCCTCAAGCTATAAGGATTGCTGTACCTCCAATTATGAATTCCTTTTCCACATTGCTTAAAGAAAGCTCCCTTATTTCTGTACTGGCTATAACCGAGCTTACAAGGAGTGGACAGCTTATATATACAAGGACCTACAGGGCCTTTGAAATATACCTGTTTTTAGGTATTCTCTACTTTTCAATGACATATATTGTATCTCTATTGACTAAAAAAATTGAAAAAAATATTAATATAGCATATTCAAAATAGGAGAGTAAAATATTATGAAGGAAAAATATATTTTAGAAATTCAAAATTTAAACAAGTCCTTTGCAAATTTAAAGGTTCTAAAAAATATAGACCTTAGTGTGAAGGATAAAGACATAGTATCAATAATAGGCTCCAGTGGCTCCGGAAAAAGCACCCTTTTAAGATGCATAGCCAAACTTGAAAATATTGATAGTGGTAAAATAATTTTAGAAGATACAGAAATTCAAAATGATAAATCAAATAGAATATTAAGTAAGAAGGTGGGAATGGTATTTCAACAGTTTAATCTCTTCCCCCATTACACTGTTTTAGAAAATATATCTAAACCACTTATTACTGTAAACAAAGCTTCTAAAACAAAGTCCAGGCAAAGAGCCTTAGATTTATTGGAAAAGGTAAAACTTTCCGATAAAAAAAATAATTATCCTCATCAACTTTCAGGGGGACAAAAACAAAGGGTTGCCATTGCAAGGGCTTTAGCTATGGACCCTGAAATAATGTTATTTGATGAACCTACCTCAGCCCTTGATCCTGAATTGTGTGGAGAAGTTTTTCAAACCATAAAGGATTTAGCAAAGGATGGTATGACCATGATAATAGTTACCCATGAAATGAATTTTGCTAAAGAAATTTCCGATAGGGTTGTCTTTATGGATAACGGAATAATAGTAGAAGAAGGTCCATCCGAAAAAATATTTAATACTCCCAAAAATGAGAGGACTAAAAGATTTTTGAAGAGAACTATTTTTAATAATTAGCTTCTAGGGAAAGCTAATTTTCTTTATTTATTTCTCTTCTCTCCTTTCTTCTTATATTTCATTTTTCTTTATATAAACATTTAAAGCATGAAGTGCTTTGTAAGCAACACTATACCCATTCATTGATTTTCCTCCTCTTACTTTTAAGTAACATCTTCCTACATCTTAAATTTTATTTTCTATAGTAATAAAAAATAATAAAATGATAGGGAAAAGAACAATATCGGTAGTATTAAATATGATATATTAAACCTTTTATTCAAAAAATAATTCTTTAATAAAAGAACTACAGATACTATTACAAGACTAATTGCCATAATAACATTAAAATTTCTTTGAGGAATTCCTACTGTATTCTTAAAAAATAATAATAAAATCATAAATATAGCTATAGTCCAAGAAATTATATTTATTGTTTTTTCCTTCATCTCTTCACTCCCTATAGTTTTAATTTGAATACTAAATATGAAGCTTAATTATACAATTCTAAATATTATATGAGGAAATTGCATAATTCTAACTTGGCAAAATTGCATAATATATGTGGTGTATCTTTGTAGATTCTAAGGCTATATATAGTAGATAGTTTTTACTGAAGGTAATTATGCAATTTGCTCACATAATAACATTAATTTCTAAAACTCTATACTTTTCCTTTATTCCAATATTTAACTTTATAATATTATATATCATTATTTCTTTCAATAATATATTTGCAAATAGCTTCTCCTCAAGCTTTTTATCTATATACTTTCATAATACGACATTCTATGCTCCATCTCTTAATAACCCAAAACAATTCCTCCATATTTACTATTCAATTAATTTTTTCATTGTATTGCTTTCAATATATTCATGCAATTTTTCTTCAAAAATTTCTATAGAAGGTAGTGCAGTTTTCTTAGGCATTCTGTGCTTTACTTTATAACATATTCTATTAGGAGCAGGCTTGGACAATTCAGAAATTTTGATATCGATATTTTCTTTAAATAATCTAGCCATAGACATTGGAACAATTGCCCAATAATTTGGTGAATCAAATATAGAAAGCAAAAGAGAAGCTGTATCAACAGTTGACCGATTGATTGTAGCAGGATCCCACCAATAATTATGCCAAATTTTATATTCTGGACCATGGTAAAAATATATTTCATTCTTTGGGTCTAAATCCTTTGGATGAACTGTATCTTGTAATCCTTTTTCTTTAAATGATACTACCACAAATCTTTCATCAAAAAGAGGTTCTATAATTACATTATTATTATTTACAGGCATTAAAACTAATCCAAAATCCAATTCATAATTTTCAACTAATTTTATAATAACTGTGGACCAATGTGAACGCACCTTTATAGTAAGTAGAGAATTATTTTTCATAAGCAATTTGTACAAGGGCGGAAATACACAGGTATTTAAACTATCTGAGCATCCAATTTTAATCTTGAGTCTAAAATCCTTTTCCTTCCATCTAGTTGTTTCTTCCCATAATAGCACCCACTTTTTTGCTAATTCCACAAAATCTTCTCCTTCTAGGGTTAATGTTACTTCTCTCTCTCCTCGATTTCTTTGAATGAGTTTTGTCTCAAGCTCTTTTTCTAATTGCTTTAGTCTATGGCTGATTGTTGATTGAGATAAATATAGTACATTGGCCGTTTTAGATAGACTTTTTGTTTCAACTATTGTTAAAAAGGTTTTGAGATTTTCTAGATTCATAATATCTCCTTTCTTAAATATCGATAATATCGATATTTAATCTTAAAATTTATCATTATTATTATCTTTCTAAATATATTATAATGGATTTATCAGAAAATTGAAACTTAATCAATAGCGCTATTGGAATTTTCAATACTGATATGTTGAAAGGAATTAAATTTTAATATTGTTTAATTATAGTAAATATAGCTATTTTAGAAAACATTATACCAATTACTGTATAAACTTAAGGAGGAGATGAACTTGAAAAAGATGCAGCTCAGTACTAAAGTTTTTATTGGATTTGCTTTGGGAATTCTCTTAGGATTAATCTTTAAAGAAAAAATTCTAATTATAAAGCCTCTAGGTGATTTGTTCTTAAGACTTATTAAGATGATAGTTGTTCCATTAGTATTCTTTTCAATTATAAGCGGAATTACAAGTATGGGTGATATTCAAAAACTCAAAAAAGTAGGAACGAAAACCCTTCTTTACTATATTGTCACTACTGGTATAGCTGGAATAATTGGTATTATTGTTGCAAGAACTTTAAAGCCTGGAACTGGTTTTGTACTAGATCAAGTTGCTAAGGGCAGTGTAGAAATGAAAGCAATACCTAAATTTTCAGAAGTAATTTTAAATATGGTTCCAATAAATCCCTTTGAAGCCCTTGTTAAGGGAGATCTTATGCAAGTTATTATATTTTCAATATTTTTAGGAATAGGTATTACTTTAGCAGGTAAAAAAGCAGAAAAATTCAAAAACATTTTTGATGCAGGCAGTCAAACAATGTATAAAGTAACAAATATAGTTATGGAATTTTCCCCAATCGGTGTTACTGCACTTATTGCATCTTCAGTTGGTGAATATGGACTTAAGATTTTTGGTCCCCTTGGAAAGTTTATTATTGCAGATTATATTGCTATGATTACAGTAATCCTAGTTCTTTATTCACTTATGCTTAAATTCATTGCCAAAGTTAGTATAAAGGATTTTTATAGAATCATGCCAAAAATTTGGGCAGTAACAGCAAGTACCACAAGTAGTTCAGGTACTTTGCCTGTCACAATTAAAGTAGCTGAAGAAGATTTTGGTGTTAAAGAAGAATTGGCCAGTTTTACTTTACCCCTTGGTGCAACAATGAATATGAATGGTGCCGTAGGTTATTTAGCAGTAGCTACAATATTTGTTGCACAAATCTATGGAATTGATATGCCCATTGCTCAACAAGCCATGCTGATACTGATGACAACTATGATTGCAGTAGGAGCACCTGGAATCCCTGGTGGTGGAATTGTTCTAACAGTCATGCTGCTAGGTACAATGGGTTTACCTGCAGATATTATGGGACTTATTGCAGGAATATATAGAATTATTGATATGGGCCACACCTCCCTTAATGTAACCGGAGATGTTGTATCAACATTATGTATTGCCCGTTCAGAAAATATGTTTAAATAAAAAAACAGAATATCAATGGAGGAAAGAGCCATGAATTTAAAGGATATAAAAGGAAAGTTATTTAATGATGAATTAATGGAATCAATTAGAGATAAATTTTATCATCTCAATGTAGATCCATTGACACAAAGGAAAAGGTTATTTTTTGATAATGCAGGAGGAGCACTAAGACTTAAAAGTACAAGTGACGCATTTAAAAAAATCGATGAATTACCAGATTGTCCAGAGCATTCAAATAGTAGTGCCCTTAAGCTATATGAGCTTCAACAGAGGGCCTATGAAGATATAAGAACAATTTTCAATGCCAAATCAGGTAGTATTGTCACTTCACTTACAGCATCAATGGCTATGTTTGAAATGGCAAGGGCTATTATAGAAAATGTTCCCGGAACAAATGTTGTTACAACCGTCCTTGAACATCCATCTGCATATGATTCTGCTGTAATCTATGGTGAAAAAATGGGAAAGGAAATTAGAGTTGCCAAGACTAATCCAGTTACCGGTGGTGTTGATCTTGAATCAATAGTAAAGCTCATTGACAAAGACACATGTGTATTAAGCGTTATATATGCTTCTAATATTTCTGGAGCAATTTTAGATATAGAAGAAATCATAAAGGCTGCAAGAGCCATAAAACCAGATCTTTATATTATCTGCGATGCAGTACAGCATGTACCCCACGGTGTTATTGATTTAGAAAAAACACCTGTTGATGCAATTAACATTGCACCATATAAAATGGGTTGTCCAAGGGGAATTGGATTTGGATATATTTCAGAGCGTGTTGCAAAGCTCCCCCATGATAAACTCATATCTAAAGACCACTCTGTATGGGAGCTGGGAAGCCCAGCTTCAGGTCACTTTGCAGCCATTAGTGCATATGTTGATTATATTTGTTGGATTGGAGCTCAATTTTTAGATGTAGAAGATAGAAGAGAGTTATTTGTTGAAGGCATGAATCGTATAAAAATGCATGAAAGAGCCTTAATGTATAATATGCTAAATGGTACACTAAATTGTAAAGGTCTAAGGGATATCCAAGGAGTTACAGTATATCTAGATTATGAAGACCTTTCAAAAAGAGATTTTATTATGGCAATTGGATTTGATAATATTGATTATAAAAAAGCTGTAAGTCTTTTAGAAGAGGAAGGTGTAATTACCTTTGAAAGGGTAATATCAAGTCCATACTCTTCACGTATGTTAAAATCACTTAAGTTTGATGGCTGTGTAAGGGTATCACCTTTACATTGTCACAATATTGAAGATATTGAAAATTTCCTAAAGATCGTTTTTAATATCTCTAAAAGGTCCATAATATGATTTAATATCCAATCCCTGGTTCTATTGATCTAGGGATTATTACTTTTCTATACCGTGACAGGGGACGGTTCTTTGTCATGTTTTCACATTTTGCACAACGCCGCTGCTAATTTTAAATTATTACCTATCTATAAAATCTCTTGCTGCTTTTTCAGTCAATATGATTTTTTTCTTTTTTTCATTTCTTCTTATCATTATATGATATATTCCTGTACTACTTAATTCCCTTCTTTTTCTTACCATTTGCTTCACACCTTCATCTAAACCTTATTTATACCATAACAACAAAACAATGACAAAGAACCGTCCCTTGTCATATGTAATCATACTACTAGTAACTTTCTTTTATTTCTCCTTAACCTTACTTCAAAAACTGTACGCTCTAAACTACTATAAGCTTTGATTTCTCCGTTATGTAAATCTACTATATTTTTTGCAATAGCCAACCCCAATCCTGTCCCACCGGATTCTTTAGAACGGGATTTTTCTACTCTATAAAACCTTTCAAACAAATAGGGTAATTCCTGGGACTCTATTAGCTCTCCATAATTAATTACTTTGACTACAGTATCTTTTTCCTCATCTATTTCTATATCTATAGCTTTGCCCTTGTGGCCATAGCGGATAGCATTTGAAATTAGATTTTCAAATACTCTAACCATTAGATTGGGATCTATCCAAACAAAAATGCTTTCATTAGAAACCTGTAATTGACACTTCATATTTTTTTCTTGCATTGAAGGAGCAAAGTCCTCAATTAACTGCTCCATAAGCTCTACTAGATTCACCTTCTTCATTTCAACCTTCATTCCTCCGTAGCTTACACGGGTATACTCAAAAAGTTGGTCAATCAAGCCCTTTAAATGCAATGCCTTAGTATGGGCAATATCAATATAATATCGAAGTACAATCTCGTCTTTATATTGGTCATTAACAATTAACCCTAAATAGCCTAAAATAGAGGTTAAAGGGGTGCGTAAATCGTGGGATACACCTGTAACCAATTCATTTTTCTTTTTCTCCGCATTTCTTTCTTCTTCAATAGACTTCTTTATTTGACTAGCCATAAGGTTAATATTTGCTGCTAATACTCCTAATTCATTATTTGACTTGATGGGAATTTCAACATCAAAATTCCCCTTTGCTATTAAGTCTAAGCTTTGAGTAATTTCCTCTAAATAACGAATAGTTTTTTGACTTAATAGAAAGAAGTAAATAATAAAAAATAAAATTCCTGCCAATACTCCTAAAGGTAAAACCCCTATTGTATCATATAGTAATTTAAGAATATCATAAAAGAGTTTAAAATTCCTACCCAAAGCCAAAGCAAATAATATCAATCCAACTACTGTAATTGAAGCTGCTAAAATACTTATAATAAAAACAAATAGGATTTTCCATCTTATACTCTTTATCATTTTAATCTTCAAATTTATAGCCTACCCCCCATATCGTTTTAATGAATAAAGGGTTTTTGGAGTCACTTTCTATCTTTTCTCGAATTTTCCTAATATGTACTCTAACCGTATTATCTGACTCTAAATAGTCTTCCTTCCATACTATATGAAATATTTCATCAACTGTATATACCTTTCCAGGATTACTAGCCAGTAATAGTAGGATATCAAACTCGATAGGTGTCAGGTTTACAATATTATCAAATAGTGTTACGGTATGTATAGCTTTATTTATAGTTAAACCTTTACAAACAATTTCATCCTTTTCATAGGTTTCCCTAGAATTTTTAGGATTTAAATATAAATATCTCCTTAGCTGAGATTTAACCCTTGCAATTAATTCTAAGGGGTTAAAGGGCTTTGTTAAATAGTCATCGGCTCCTGTTGTCAAGCCAAGAATTTTGTCTATATCTTCCGACTTAGCACTTAACATCAAAATAGGTATATTCTTATCTTTACGTATCCTTCTACATACTTCAAGACCGTCAATCCCTGGCATCATAATGTCAAGAATCGCTAAATCAATAGCCTCCTTTTCTAAAGTTTCCAATGCTTCTTTGCCAGTATAGGCTTTTAATACACTATAACCTTCATTCATCAAGTAAATTCCCACTAAATCTGCAATTTCCTTTTCATCATCTATAATTAATATTTTATTTCTTTCCACCATTTTTTACATATACCCTTTCCAATAATTTTTTATTATTTATCTTCATTATTTTATACTATTTTAGGTATAAGTAAAAGGCTTATCTGTCACCTATACTATTAAGATATTATAGGTGTAAAGTCCTTTAAGTTATCCACAACCTCTTCTAAATGCAGTCCTCTAGAGCCCTTTACCAATATAATAGTATCTTTATTTATCACTTCCTTTAAGTTTTTTAATAAGTCCTTCTTCTTATTAAATGAAAAAACTTTATTATCTCCAAGCCTAATTTTAGCTTTTACAGCAATATGCTCAGCTAATTTTCCTATTGTAAAAACATAATCTATTTCATCTGATCTAATATCTTCACCTATCTTTTCATGTATCCCCACTTCATTTTCCCCAGTCCCTATCATATCTCCAAGGACAACGATCTTTTTATTATATCCCTTGAAGGAATATATGGTTTCTAATGCAGCTCTTAAGCTTATAGGATTTGACTTGTAGACATCATTTAAAATATCAAATCCGGCACTATGAATCAGCTCATTTCTCATTCCTGTACTATCTACCATAGACAATCCCTTCTCAATTAAGTTATAGGGGACATTAAGGTATCTAGCCACTGCAATAGCAGCAGCTCCATTATAAACCTGGTTTTTACCAAACATGGACAAGAAAAAATTTCTACAAACAGGCTTTTTTAATTCAAAGCAGATTCCTTTTTTATTAAGTGATGTAAATTCTACAGCATAATCATTATTTAGCTTAGTTCCAAAGGTTTCTTTTCTCTGTGTCAGATTAAGACCTTCTACACCCTTATGCAAGGGTAAGCTATCCCCTAAGTATACCAATAGCCCATCCTCCTTTAATCCTGATACTATTTCTAGCTTAGCCTTAAGGATATTCTCTACAGAACCCAGAGTATTGATATGTACATTGGTTGAATTGGTTATAACTCCAATATCGGGTAAGGCAATATTAGATAAGGTTTCTATTTCCCCTAAGGCTGACATACCCATCTCTATTACTGCTACCTCCGCATCCTCTTTCATTTGTAATAATGTTAGAGGCACTCCTAAATGATTGTTTAAATTTCCAAGGGTCTTATGGGTTTTATATTTTGTCTTTAAAATACTAGCTAAAATGTCCTTAGTTGAAGTTTTTCCATTACTTCCTGTAATGCCAATTACCTTTACAGGCAATTCCTTTCGATATTGCCTCGCCAATTCTTGAATAGCTAATAATGTATCATCTACAAAAATTAATGGAAAGTCTTTTGTTTTAGTTGGTTCATCTTTACTCCATAGAGCAGCTGCAGCTCCCTTTTTTATCGCTTCTTCAATAAAATCATGGCCATTAAATCTCTCCCCCTTTATGGGGATATAGAGCTGATTGGTTTTAATACTTCTTGTATCTATTGAAACCCCTTCTATCCAGAAACTTTCTCCTTTTTCATCTAATCCATTACCCTTAACCATTCTCTCAATATCTTTTAATTTTCGTTTAATCATATTATCCTCCTATCATATAGCAATGTTCCTTTTTTCTCATGGCGTTCGAAGGCATATTCTATGAGCTTCTCTATAAGCTGTTGATAGGAGGTTCCATCTGTTTTCTCCCATAGAACAGGTGTCATACTAGCCTTTGTAAATCCTGGCATGGTGTTAATTTCATTAACAAAAAACTTATCATTATGGCTTACGAAATAATCTACTCTTGCCAAACCATTACAATTTAAAAGTTTAAAGATTTTAAGAGCTGTTTCCTGCATTTTAGAAGTAATTTCATCTGACAGCCTTGCTGGTATAACAGGAATAAGCTTTCCATCAAGGTACTTAGCTGAGTAATCCATAAAGGGTTTTTCCTGTATAAACTCTCCTATTACAGAGCTTTTAGGGCTTTCATTGCCAATAACTGATATTTGCATCTCTCTCCCAATGATTTCTTTTTCAATAACTAGCTTGATATCATAAAAAAAGGCTTCATTAATTGCTTCTTTTAATTCTTCTATGTTTCCACAGCGATTAATACCTACACTTGACCCTAATCTTGCGGGCTTTACAAAGCAGGGATAACCAATTGCCTCCTCTAATCTTACATAGCTGTCTTTTTCACTTTTTATCCATTCTTGATAATCTAAAATTTCATATTGAGCTTGGGGCACATTAGCCTTTGAAAATAATTCCTTCGTCATGGCTTTATCAAAACCTACTGCCGATGCCATAATTCCATTGCCTACATAAGGCACATCCAAAAGCTCTAAAAGCCCTTGAATTGTTCCATCTTCACCATTTGTTCCATGTAAAGCAGGAAAAATAACAGTTCTGGTATTAGCTTTTATTTTCTTCAAAAAATCTTCAGCTATAGATTTTAAAATAGATTTTGTAGAAAAATTCTTTAACTCCCCTACATCCTTTATTGTCTCCCTTACAAGTCCTTTATTATACCAAATCCCATTCTTTGTAATGTAAATAGGATATACATTGTACTTCTCTTTATTTAAAGCATTAATAATAGATAAAGCAGTTAGTAAAGATACCTCATGCTCCACAGATTTTCCTCCATAAAGTACATAAACATCAACTTTCATATTTCCTTTTCCTCCTTCATTAGTTAATTGATTATAGTTTTATTATAGAGGTTTAAAATCCTAAAATCCTTATGGAAAACTTGAAGATTTTCTTAAGATTCTATTAAGATGGGACAAAATAAATCAAAGAAAGGCTTCTACGTGATACGTGATAGGGGACGGTTTTTTGTCATATTTTCACATTTTGCACAACGCCCCTACTAATTTCAAATTATTTTTGTTTAAAAACCTATCTATAAAATCTCTTGCTGCTTTTTCAGTCAATATAATTTTTTTCTTTTTCCATTTCTTCTTATCATTATATGATATATTCCTGTACTACTTAATTCCCTTCCTTTTCTTACCCTTTGCTTCACACCTTTATCTAAACCTTATTTATACCATAACAACAAAAGAATGACAAAGAACCGTCCCTTGTCATATAAATTAAATTTAATCAACAGTTATTCTCACAGAACCATTATATGCTAATCTTGCATGCCACGGGCTAGTTGACTCACCTGACATACCAAACCCTAAACCGTCCAAGAATTCAAATGAAAGTCCTGCTGATGTAGCCTGTTGTTTTGTGGCTTTCATAGTACCAGTTATGTTAAGATCACAATATGATGATGTTTGCTTTTGTATACTAGTATATTTATTTTCTAATTCAAAAGGTTTACTTCCTGACAAATAATGATCATAATCATTAACATCAATCAATGTGTAAACTACCTGTCCAAGTATTGTCTCTTTATATAGTTTAGTTTCTATCAAGGCAGTAATAGTAGTTGTATTACTAGAAGTAGGATTATATTCTCTTCTTAAGGGAACTGTTAAGTATCCACTTCTTAAAATATTAATTTCCTGTGTTAAAGGATCTTCAATTACAAGTTGCTCATATTTATCAATAATTTTAAAAGTCTCCCTATCTCTAATAATAGCAACAACTTTATTACACGATTCTTCGTATGAAACAATTGTGTTATGGACATCATAATTTGTTTCAATTTGCAGTATTCCCATATCTAACACTAATTTTGTATCGTTATCAGCAAAAGCACTTCCTCCGATCATTGAGATGAAAATCATACATAGAATTAATGTCGCAAATAATGATTTTTTCATTTTATTTGCTCCTTTCCTTAATATTAGGGGACGGGGGACGATTCTTTGTCATGTTTTCATATTTTGCACAACTCCCCTACTAATTTTAAATTATTTTTGTTTAAAAACCTATCTATAAAACCTCTTGCTGCTTTTTCAGTCAATATGATTTTTTTCTTATTTTCATTTCCTCTTATCATTATATGATATATTCCTGTATTACTTAATTCCCTTCTTTTTCTTACCCTTTGCTTCACACCTTTATCTAAACCTTATTTATACCATAATAGCAAAAGAATGACAAAGAACCGTCCTTTGTCATTCAATCTCTACCTTCTCTCCCCTTTTTATATAAGCTTCTTTAAATTTTTCACCTTCTATTTTTAAGTTTTTAAACTTTATCGGTAATCCTATTGCTAGATAAAAATTGGGATGATCCTGTAAATGGAAATGAAGGTGGGGCTCTGTTGAATATCCAGAATTTCCGCATTGACCTATTACTTGATGCTTTCCTACAAATTCCCCTTTTTTAACCATAATACTACCTGGAATAAAATGACCCATAAAGGAATATTCTTTTTCAGCATGTTTTATAATAACATAGTTTCCACGAAAATCCCTTGCTAAAAAATCGATCCACATGGTTCCAGGATTTTTAGCATTACAAACATTTCCTTTTACAGCAACTACCCTTCCTTCTGCTGGTGCTAGCACAGGCTTACCGTAACAATAATAATCATTTAAATTTTTTCCGCTTCTTGTATGGGTGGATTTATTAGAATCAATTTTTACAAAATCATAGGCATACCTTTGATTTATAACATTCCATGAATGAGAATCTTCTTGGTTTATACCTCCACTTACAACTATCCATTCTCCAGAAAAAGGGAGATGATATTCTACACTACTATTAAAATCCTTAGGAGAAAAATTTGTTTTGATTTTTCTTAATTCGGCTATTAAGGAACCAATTAAAGCAAATATATTCTGATATAACTGAATAGGATTTATAAAAATCAATATATACTGTGTTAAAAAATATATTATATTGCTTCTAATGGGATGTTTTCTGTAGGGCTTAGGAGGTAAAATAAATTCATTATCCTTACTATCTTTAATCTTTTCTTCACAATTAAAAACCCTTGGAAAAAATAAATTTGTAAAAAAGATACCTAAAGCTAAAACTATAGAAATTAATTTAAATATAACTATTATAAAAGAGTTTATTGGATAAATTCTATCTAAAAAAAGACTTAATATATATGTAAAACCAACTAACATTATAATCTTAGTCCATATATTAGGTCTTTTAAGATAGGGTATAAAAAATAAAGTAATAATAAAAACTCCACTTATAGTATTGCTGATAAATTTAATAGGAGATATAAAACTACTCACAAAGCTAAAAAAGCCCAGGAAAAGAACAAAGTTCCATAAAAAACCTGCTAAATTCTTATTATTCATGTATACACTCCTTCGCGTGACAGGGGACGGTTCCTTGTCATGTTTTCACATTTTGCACAACGCCCCTACTGATTTTTAATAAACTAGAAATATTTCTAATTGACAAATTTGATTTTTTTCTCAACTCTAAAATTAACTCATTTCTTAACTTTTTATTTTCCTTATTTCTTATTTCATCTAATTTTAAATTATTTTTGTTTAAAAACTTATCTATAAAATCTCTTGCTGCTTTTTCAGTCAATATAATTTTTTTCTTCTTTTCTTTTTTTCTTTCATCAATAAAAACATCTTCGTTTTCTTGTAATGAATATTCTATAAATAGTTTTACTGCTTCTCTTTTATTTTTTGAGAACATCAGCAATATAAAATTATTATCTACTATACTATTTTTATTATAACCCTTTGAAGTATATGAACTATAACTACTCCATTTATATTTTAAAGGGCTTTTTACTATTCCAGCTTTTACTGGATTATTGTGTATATATCTTATTACTTGCAATAAGTATATATCATCCTCTACTGTTTCACTCTTGAATCTATCTTGGAATACATGTCCTACTCTTTCATATTTTTTGTTGAAATAATATGCATAGCTTATATTTATTCTTTTCATATTTCTAGATATATCCTCTTTTTCCTCTTTTAATAGTAAATGAACATGATTGTTCATCAAACAATATGCATAAAGCTTATATTCATTATCTTTTTTCTTATCAAATAGTATGTTAATAAATTTTTCTCTATCATCATCGTCAAGAAATATATTTCTTTTTTCATTTCCTCTTATCATTATATGATATATTCCTGTACTACTTAATTCCCTTCTTTTTCTTACCATTTGCTTCACACCTTCATCTAAACCTTATTTATACCATAACAACAAAACAATGACAAAGAACCGTCCCTTGTCATTCTTTTTTTGTTATATTATAAATCTAAGGGCTATTAGTATTGCTAAACCAATAAAGCAAGCTCCAATAAATTTAACAAAAAATATATAAAATACACTAGGTTCATAGCTTTCATATAGAAATAAAGCTCTCATGTTTATAACTAAGCTGGGATTGAAAAACATTACTAATCCTATTATTATAATAAATGCGTTTATAATTATATAGGATATATACATTTTATTTATATCATTTTCTAATATATTTAAAAACTTAAAATAATGATGTCTTCTAAATAAAATATCCTTACCTTTTGTTTCATAATTGTATTCTCTTTGGTCAGGAAATTTAATAAACACATCATTATCAGCGTATCTTACTTTGTATATCTCTTCATTATTTATAATAACATCAAATTGATTCTTTGTTTCAGAATCATACAGGATGTCTATTTGACTACTTCCGCGAATATATGTGTCTTTAGTTTTAGAAACTCCATCTTCTTTTATTGTTTTCGTTTCCTCATATTTAAAATTATCTATCTTTCTTCCAAACCTTGGAGATATAAATGGCAGGATAATGATTGAAATAAATATCAGCAATGCTAATATTAATTTTTTAGTATTCATATTTTTCCTTCTTTCAATATTTAATTTTAATATGTTATATAATATACTCCATTAATTATTTCAATGCTACATTTATAAATACAATTCAATGATATAAATATTAAAAGATTTAGAGAAGCTAGGAAATTTCATATGAAATTTCCTAGCTTTTTTCCTTTCAGAACAAGAAATTGGATAATTTCATTTAGTCTTCATCTGGATAATCATAATAAATAACATCTAAAGTTTCATAATATGGATCTGTATAGTAGTTAATGTAACTATCATATGCTTCTTCTATTAAATAGTTTCTGTCCCAATAATGGTCAGTTACTCTCGTAAATTCCTGAGATTCATTTATATCCGATCTTCCTGCCCTTTGATAAGAAATGTCAATCTCATACCAACCACGTTGTGCTCCAGAAAAAGTATAATATTTATTATCTAAATTACTATAAATATGATCTGAATCTTCAACAAGAATATATCTACTAGTAATAGTTGATTCAGGCATTACCACTAAAATATCATCTGTATGTGGACTTATTGGACTACCTACACCTAATATTGTTGCAGGAACCCATACTAATGGAGGACCATATCCAAGTCCTATTGTAAAAGCTTTATTTATTACTGTTTCTATTGCTTTTCCTTTATATCTTGCATCTGGTAACCCTACATAATCAATTTCCATAAAAACTTCTTTCATATTATAACCCCTATATGTGAAATCATCACTTGACGTATATTCAGAAATTTCTTTAGGCTCAGTCTCATAAATAGTAATTTTATTAATTTTCAAACCTTCTTTTTGTCTTCTTATAACTTCATCTTTAAAAGCATTATATATTCCTATTTCTTTACTTACTTCATATGCTTTTTCAATAAGGATATTATAAGTATCGTTAGTTTCGCTTATATTTTCTTCATACTTACATATTTTACTATTCAGATTATCAATTGCCTCCTCAAAATTTATAACTATTTTTTTCGCTTTTAAATCTATTCCATCTACTTTATAGAATTTATACATATTATCTTGTACAACACTTCTATCTAAATTGTAAGCATATACAGGTTGAAATGCAAATAGAATAATAAGACTTAATGCAACAGTTAATACTTTAATTGACCTTTTCATAAATTTACCTCCTTAATAATATATATTGTTAAAACTAATTTCTAATGCAAAATCTTTCCGCCGACAAAACTATTTTACATCTTTGTAAATATATTACTAAACATAGATGTAAAACACAACCCCTTTTGCACAACTGTCCATATTTCATCTATAACTGACCGTTTTTGAGGCATATTTGACCATTTCCAATACATATTTGATAATTCATAATTAAAAAAATTGCATAACTATAATTTGGCTAAGTTGCATAATATATATGGTATATCTATGAAAATTTTCAAACTATATACAGCAGACAATTTTTGCCAAAAGTAACTATACAATTTACTCAATTAAATAATTCAAAAACATAACAAAGACCTATCTATTATTTCTCTGAAGAATAGATAAGTCTTTCATTGATTCTTCATATAAAAATTTTTACAATATTCTCTAGCTCAATCTCTTTAATGATACTTTAAGTCTTCTATTAACCAATTCAAAATCAAAATTTCTATACCCCTGCATTTTAGACCAATTTACCATATCATGATGCTCAGGATGCTTAGGATCAGATATTGCTTCTAAAAATTCATCATACCCTAACTCTCCACCTACATCCTCTGGTGGTGCATTTCCTTTACCGTCTATGCATATAGGATAATTTTTCATATAGTTTTCAATTGTTTTTTCTACAGTAATATAGTGCTCCCAGTTGTCGCCAAAATCATAGTTGTATTTTATCCTTGAGTATTTAGGAAGATATTCTGATAGTTTAATATTGCTTTCTTGCAGCATAGGTACTTCATTTGGATATTCAAAAGCATCATTACTACAAACTAAATTAACAACAGGCTTGTCACCATCAAATACATAAAAATCATGAAGATGATAATCCTTCCAATCAAATACAATTTGAAGTATATGATGAAACTGCTTAAATGTAATATAATCTGGCACAATGATACTTCTCCAAACCTTGTGATTTAAAAGATTAAGTAATATTTTTAGCTCTAGGGCCCTACAGCTAAAGATAGATGAAGATACAAAGTTTTCCAAATCCTTGTACATATTTTCATTGGGATATATGTACTCATTTTTCCCATTACCCACAAGCAGAGCACTTACTACCATACTAACATTGCTTTGATTTATGGAATTTGCATCCAATATTTCTCCAGAAGAATATACATTATCACAAGATTTATTCATCCTTGCAACCATTGATCTATTTTTTGTTTTGGCATAGCTAACTTTAGGCGAAGCATTTATAAATTCTTCTACAATTTCAGCTTTTATCCCTTCCGCCAGTAAAGTCTCACGAATAGCATTGATTGCAATTTCATCAAGCTTTTTAAAGTCTTTGGACTTTAGTCCATACAAAATAATTGTATAACGATTGCTATCATTGACAAGGACTACGGTATTTCTACGATTAATACTTATCAGGTTTGCATGCCATGAAAAGAGTGGTTTTTCATCTTTAATCAAAGTTGTCTTAGTTTTAAGAATATCCATTAGTTTCTTTGTACATTGAATCAGCATCCTTTATATTCCCTCCCTCTTTATTTTTTATACAGCACTTATTATATTAGTACTTGGGCTTTAATCTAATAACAAAATCTCTTCTTTCAATAAACAAATTTTAGTAACATCGTAGAACCATTTATATTGGTACTTTCTTTGACAGCATATTAACAAGATTTCTCCTTTTTAACTTACTCTCCTTTAGATTCTTGCCAAAAAAAGCTAATTATTTCATCTAAGCACATATTTTCTAAACTTCATAGTTCACTTCCCTATTTATTAATTTACAAATATATTACTAAATAAAGATGTAGAACACAATCTCTTTTGTACAATCATCTCATATCTATTATTTCTCTAAAAAATAGACAAGCCTTTCATTAGTTCCTCATATTTTTTTCTGCTTAAACTAGCCTTCTTATCAGTATCAAAAAATTGAATTTCGTATGTCCGGTCACCTACTTCTTTTATCTTTTTGATTTTCTTCTTATTAACTATGAAGGATCTATGGGTTTTAGTAAATTTATCGTCTAAATTTTCTTCTAGCTCCTTTAAAGTGCTGTTCAAAGTGTATGTATTTTTAGCTGTATGGGCTAAAACCTTTCTATGACTTTTTTCAAAATATAATATGTCCTTTACCATTACAAAATTTATATGTCCTTCTTCTTTAATAGCTAGTTTATCTAAATTATTATCATTCTCATTTAATATTTCATTTTGAATAGCTTTCATAATCCCTGCCTCCTTTTAAAGTCCTAAATATTAACGGGCTTCAAAAAAATATATGGAAATACGTAATAAGAATTTATTGCGTACTCCATATATACTGTGATAAAGATGAAACTTATCTACGGTAAACTATTTTTTACCTTATTTACTAAAGGTGTTATTTTCTCTAGCATTTTTCCTAAATACTGATCGTCGCTACATATTAAAACATCCATTAAAAGTTAAATCTTGAATTATAAATCCCTCTTTAAGCTTTCTGGAATATCTGGTTCATAAGTCCAATACCAACATCTAGTACTAACGCCACTCATAGCTACTAAAGTAAGTAAACAAGCTGCTGATGATAATAAAAAAGTTTTTAAGCTTTTAAACATATTTGATTATCCCCCTTTAGTTAATATTTATCTTAAGTAATTTAAAGTCCATAAATCTATAACCTAATGGAGTTGTAAAGAAAAATGCTAGAGCAACACCTAATAAGCTTGATATTACATATTTAAATAGCTCTAAGCTGTTTAAATAGCTAATTAATATAGCCCAAAATGTTAATAAAATCATTGTTTCAATTTTTATTTTTTTTCGTGTAGCTTTATTTTTTATCATTTTCTTTTCAGTCCCTGCAGGAATCCATAAAATTGTGGCTATCACAGCTAATATATAAACTATTAAAATTAATATCGTAATCTGTGTAAATTTTAGATCAACTATTTCTCCCACTTTTCCTAATAAAAGTATTAAAAGAACACTAACAAAATAACATTTATTATAAGTATCAGCATGGGTTCCTCCAATAATTCTTCTAAAAAAAACAAATGATATCATTACAACTAAAGTAGTAATAAAAATATTTAAAAAATATGCTAATACCAACATACTTATAGTTTTTGCTAAATCTCCTAAAAAAACCTGTAGACCATAGGAAAGTATCTCCCTCTTTTCATCATCATATTTCAATTCCTTTGCCATATAGTTTGAAATACTATCAGCTAACCTCTTCATTATAATTACCTACCTCCCTAGGTAATGTTACAGTACATAATACTGTACCTATATCTGTATTTTTGATATCTATAGAACCATCGTACTTGTCCAGAATTTTTTTAGAAATATATAGTCCATATCCCCTTCCCGAAGATGCCTTTGAGGTATTTCCCTGTTTAAATAAATTTTTCATAATATTATTTTCCATTTGTCCTGTATTTTCAATTTCAAACACAAAATTATTATTATAATAATCAATCACTACCTTCATCCACTTTTTTCCCTCCGTCATTGAGGCTGCTTCTATTGCATTTTCAATAAGGTTTGAAAAAAGTATACATAAATCCCAAGAAGGTATATTCATACAATTCAGTTTTTGTTTGATTCTAGTATAGAAAAATATATTTTTTTCACGGGCTATTTCTCTTTTAGCATTAATCAATGCAGTAAGTGCTGGATGTCCTGCACTGATAATACCACCATTGAATCTATAATTCTTAGATATACCTTTTAAATACTTAGATAGTTCTTCATATTCTTCTAAATATACCAGTGCCCCTATAGATTGAATATGGGTTAAATATTCTAGTCTTTGGGAATGTAATAAATTTATTAACTCTTCTGTATTTTTCATATTGGCTTTTATTAACTTGAATTCTGCTTCCTTTTTTTCATAATAGCTAAATTTTTTTAAGGAAATAAATATAAGAGTGGTTGTTATTACTATAATTACTGTAAGAATATAATTAAAGAATATATTTTCTTCAATTATATTTAAAGTATTAGAATTCCATATTATACCATTAAGTATACTTATAATAATGGCTTGAAATAACATGGTAAATATAATTATATATTTATTTTTGTTCTTCAAAACTACCACCTTCTAATCATTAATATCACATAGATATAGATTTTTTCTTATAATAATCATCAGGAAAATCAAGTATATTAAAGAAACCGGAATACTAACTAAAATTAATTTTTTAGAATTATAATATAAATTAGCTATATCTATTCTAAAAGCTATACTAATTATCGGTATTATAATATTTTGAAGTGCCACTTGTGATATATAGCTTATAGCTACTGGAATAATGGCTTTATAATATTTAATTTTAAAAAATATAATAACAAGTAAATATAATGTTATAATTTGCACTATTGAATGAAGTCCGAAATATACATTAGTCATTCTTACAAACAAAGCAATTCCAGATTGAATTCCTGCAACAATTAAAATCTTCCACAATTTTATATCCCTTACATTTGATAGATTGAATCCCATAAGAAGTGCTAATGCAGCCTCTGGAAAAGAAGCAAAAACCGCAACCCATATATATTCTAGCATCATATGTTCCCCCTATTAATCCGATACAAAACTAATTAATGTCCTTAATATATATAATACACAAATTCAGCCAAAAATGTTGTCATAATTTGTAACTTGTGTAATTTTTTTATTTTTTTCCTATATAAAGTATAGCAAACGCTGTTTTTCCCTACTATTTTTCAGCACAAAAAAACCTACTAGTTTTTTAAATAAAACTAATAGGCTTCAATTATTAACTGAGGAAATTAGAATTATCTATAATTTTCTCAACTATTATTATCTAATCCCTCAAAAACATCCTTTGCTGTGTACTCTGTTCCCTTGATTTTATCAAAGTCTTCTACTTCAAACCATCCCTTTACTCCATTTGCCTTTTCCACCTGACACCATTTTTTATTATCACTGGATAATAAAGTTACTTCCTCTCCTACAGTAAGAGCAGCTATCATTTCATTTTCAGTAGTAGATTTTAATAATGGAATGCTTTTTAAAACCTTAACCTTTTGATTGATTTGATATAGCTCCTGGGGCTCTTCTACAAGCATATGTCCTGTAGATAGCTTATATTTCTTAGAATAGCTCCATGAATAAAGGATATTTCCCTTTGCCGGTATTATTAAACTTCCATCACCATTAATAGTTATATCATTAATATGTCCATGAATTTTACCTATGTAATATATATTGTCTGTAGAGTATATGTAAAATTTAGTTTTTGGTTCTTTACTATTTGATCCCCATTCACTTATTGCAATTTCCTTTACATGATCTTCAATATCAATGTCTACAACTTTAAAATCATAGTCTACATTTAAACCTATACTTGTTATAGAAATATCATTAGTAAACAGTCTATAGTATTTATTTTGGCTAGATTCAAGTTTAATAATTTCTCTTTCCCCATCATTATTGAGATCAGCATCTAAAACCTTTGTCTTTTTTATATTATCAGAAAAGGATTGGTGCTGCTGGAATGTTTCTATTTCTTTTTTTAGCGTATCAATCTTTGAATCCTTTTTCTTTATTCCCTCATTAAGGCTTTTATTTTTCTCTACTAATTCCTTATTTTGATTGTTAAGTAATTGATTTTCCTTTTCTAAGGATTTAATTTGTTCCTTTAAAAGACTGTTATCTGACTCAAGTTTTTCCACAGCCACCTCAACCTCATTATTTGAACAGGAGGTCAATAAAAAAGTTACTATTAGTATAATATAAAATTTTTTCATATCCCATCACCCAAAATCTATTATAATTGATTTTGTAATTAATTGGTAGTTGTATTTTCTTAAAAATTTCTTACAAAATTAATTATACTTATTTTAAAAACAATAAACCTTTACAAATATACCAAATGTATTTAAAATGTCATGCCTTAATTTCCCCCATAATATTATTTGCAAATTCCCTAGCTTTTTCATCAATATCCTGTATATTCATTATTTCATCTGGATCATTTGCTATAGCCATAATAGAAAAATAAGGCGGTAATCTAAAGCTTTTATTAATATTCAAAGCGCCGATTAGCTGCTTGGAAACTGAATCGGAACCAGAATTTCCCGATACAATTATCCCAAACAATGTTTTCTTATAGAATTTTGTTCTTCTATAAAGAACCGTCAGCCTATTTATTACTGCCATAAGCTTGGCAGATACAGCATCATTATAATTGGGACATACCCATACAACGGCATCTGCTCTTTCAATTGCAGGCAGCAATTCTTTAGTAATCATCCCCCCATAGAAACATGATTTTTTCTCGCTGTAATGCATACATGTAGTATATAAACAGCCTTTACAATCTACTATTGTTCCATTTTCAACATGATATTCTTCTATTTCACAATTTTTTAAATGCTTTTTTGTCATCTTCCAAAGCTTTAAAGTATTTGAAGTTTCATGGGTACTTGCATGAAGTACTATAATCCTGGGATTTTTTATAATCTTAGGATTGTCATTAATAAAGTTTTTTCGTAGTTTTCTACATAATTTAATACATATATCATCAAGGGGTAAACTCAAATTTTTCTGCCATGTACGTAGATTTTTTAAATCCTCTATTGCTTCAACTATTGGATGTCCCGGAAAACGACAACCCATTTGATTTGTTTTAAAAATTATATCCTGAGCAGCACTCTTAGTAAATAATTCATTTGAACTATTTATTATTATAACCCCATTAGAACCTCTAAGGGCTTCCCTACCTCTTTGTGAGAGCTTAGTCAATATTTCAAATAATGGTATATTATATCCGATATCACTTAACTGAACTGCAAATATTATTTTTTTATTTCTAAGATCGGGAATATTATAAGAATCTTTAATTATATCAATATCTAATCCTTCTGTGGCTGCATCAGTCATTTTAGAAAGCCTGTCAGATATTTCCCCGGGCATAATTAAATATATCTTATTCATATTATTCTCTCCAATTTCCTATAGGTCTCTTGTAAACGAAGAAGCAATTCATTTGGAATATCTAATATTTCTATCTCAACACCGGATTCAATAAATCTATTTTTAGCTCCCATAAAAACTCCTCCCATATATGTGGCACTATAATGCCACTGTCCTCTAATAGTTGCTAAAAGCGATAGGCTCCCAGAGGATAGTGCTGGAGCAATATAGGGCTTAAAACCCGTTTCTCTAACCTGTAAATTTGCTTCTTTGGCTTTTTTTGTCAAATATATTGATTTATCTTCATTATAGTTTTCTATACTGTCTGCTATCACAAGACCTATGCCATGGGGCCCATATGCTCTACCTTCATTTAAATAATGGGCTGTATCTTTAGCTAAACCTGCATAATAGGCCGCTCTGGCATGCATAACTCCAAGGCCATAGCCTCTTATTTGCTCCGGTGCTAAACCTTTATAGTCAATTTTTCCATTTTCATTGGTGTTACTATCTATAAAAACAGACTTACATAATAGATCCACAGGATCAGATACAACTGCGAATATTCCTTTAAATCCACATTTTCTCGCCATATTTGCATAGGCTGAAAGCAGCTTTGAATTCCCTTCAAACTGAATCATCCTTACATCCTTAACCCTCTCTCCTACTGGTGGAACACCTACACTTGCACAAAACACAAACATATCGCAATCAAATAGCTCTTCTGAAGCAATGCCTTTAACTTTAGGATAAGATTTTCCATCAAAGGCTGAAAGTATTTGATTGGCTTCAAGAATCCATCTTTTTTTCTTGTTTTCTGTTCTATCGTATATTCCAATTTCAGAAATACAATCTCCACCCAACAATCTAAGTCCTGTTATTAGAGTGCCGCCAACATCTCCCAATCCAAAAACATTCACTTTCCATTTCTTTGGAAGGGTATTATTTATAGCATTTTTCCAATTTGGGTAGTTTGTATTTATTCCAGTAACTTTTTTATTATTTATTCTATCTATTACCCATTTGGGTAAATTATACTCTTCTAAATCCTTCTTATATATTAAATTGAGCCCTTCTTCCTTAAGAAATAATAATAAAGGATCAGATACACAAAATCTCCTTCTTGATTTCAAAGGATCTACCTTTTTCAAATAATAAATAATTTCTTTGTTCTCCCTTGCTGTATTTTCACTTATTTCCTCTAAATCATCATATTTGATATTTGAAAGCAATATCTTATCATCCAGCATGTAAAAAAACATTTTTTCATCTCCTTTATTCCTTGCATATTGTATATTCAAGCCGCTCTAAAGAAGTCAAATCGTTTTTCAAATAGTGGGATGGACTGCGTTTTAAATCATACTTCATATTTTCTCCATGGTCAGGGCATCTTGGTGAAATAAATACTTCTCCCAAATTAGCCAGAGTCAAACTTCTTTCATTTATTTTCTCATATTCCGATTCAAGAACTGTTAGTATTTCTATTGAGTTTTCTATGCTGACCTTTGATAGATTATATATTGCCCTATTAGATGTCCCTTTAATAAATGTAGGTGATGTATATGGAAGTATTAAATTGATTGAAGGAACTAAATTTCTTTTTGGATAAAAGCCTCTCCAGAGAGTATCTCCTCCTATAAATGGATACATGAGGCTCTCATTAAACCAAACCTTTAGCTTTGGAATAAAATAAGCAAAATCCACTTCTCTATTTTGAATATCCATAAGCTCCTTGCCTCTACCTGAAAGTATACCAGCAAAAATCTTTCTAACTTCTACATTTACTTTCTTAAGTACTGGATCAAGGGTCTTTATTCTATATCCTTTATGGAGCAAATCGTCTACCAGTATTAAAGGCTTATTAAAGGAACGAATCATTTTCACTTGATTTTCTAAGTTCATATAATAGGGATAAGCCCCTATTTCATAATCTTTAACATTAGGCCAGAAGTATTTTTCAGTATGCATAGACTTTGTCACAGTATTTGGTATTATATAACCCTTTAGAATCTGGCCAAAGGGAACACACATAGCCTGACCTAATTTTCTTGGAGTAACAGGTGTAGTAGGAACTCCATTTTCATCACAAATTTTCTTAATGAGATTTTCGAAAACCATTTGTTTATCTATAGCCAATACAAGGTTTCCAGGATAAAGATTAACAATAGCTTTTTGAAGTCTTTTTCTACAGCGTTTTATAGCCTCCATTACATTTAAATTGCTTACAAAGGGTTCTTTTATAAAGGTCTCAACACCTAAGTATAATGTACATGGAGCCGTCATATCCACAGTAAATACAGGTTTATTTTCATCACAGCCCGGTACTAGCCTAAATCCCTGTAATTCCAAATATTCATGTAAATCGTCACATAAGTAACCTTCTACTACATTTCTAAAAATTCCATAGGTATAGTCCTTTGCAAGACAGAAAGCAAGACTTTCAGTAAGTATAATTTGATTTAGATTAGGAATATCTAAATCTTTATCTGCAAATATTCCATCAATTACTATCATTCTTCCTATATAATTTTCACGAATATATTCAGATACATTATTGTTTTGAAATTCCTCAAATAGCATATTTGAACGTATCCAATGGAAAATCGAAAAGCCTAATATCTTCCCATTGTTTTTTATATCTCTCAAAATCATTATTCTAGTTGAAAGCTTTTTCAATGTATTTTTTAATATATCATAGGCTTTTTCATTATATTTTATTAAAAAACTGGTAAGTTCATTCAATAAAGCCTCTGAAATATCATATATAACCTCTATTGAAATAGATTTTGTTTGAATAAGGGTCTTATATTGGGGCTCCCTTCTATATAGGCCATTTTCATAGATATATTTTTGTGCAAGGGGATCAACTAAACTGGATATATCTCTGTTTTGATCTATATAATTTCTAATTTGAGTTGAACTTATATCTTCGTATTGGGGCTTTAGACTTAGTCTCAATACATTTCCCTTTATTTTTTTAATAATTTTATCAAGAGCTAAATCATCATTTTCTGAGGAATATAGGCTTCTCCTATCAAATATGATATGGGAAAATGAAGTGATAGAAGTTCCACTCTCCTTTTTATAAGCCGAAGCATTTAAAACAACATCACTTCCAGTAACAACATGAACATCGCAGGGAGAAAAAACATTTCTTAATCTTTCAAGATCATTACTATTAGCGATATTTATTTGAATATCATCGGGAAATAAATATATTCCTAACTCATCTGCAATAGACATTCTAATTATATTCCTTCTGATTAAATTAGGTTGAATTCTCTTTGACCATGAAAATTCATCAATAGCCAAATAAACTTCAAAGCCTAAATTTCTTATTTCCTTAGCAATCTCCTTATGACTCAATGAAAAGGGGTCAAAGCTTCCTGGAAAAAACGCTATCTTTTTTGGTTGTTGAATTTTAATAGGACCATTATAAAATTTGTAATCAGATATAAATCTATAGATATGATTCAATCCGGCTGAATTTGTTAAAAAATATAATTCCTTAGATTCTTCAGAATTTCCTAAAAGAGTAAGAATCTTTTTTGCAGCAAGTCTGAATATATTCTTCTTCTCTTCTAAGCTCAGCTCCTTTGATCCAAAAACATCTATCCCTATAACCTTAAATGCCACTTGTCTAACCTGAAGATTATTATTAACAAGTCCATTCAATAGTATTCCCAGCATCTTACTAAATCTATTTCTGTAAAATTTTTGAGATTCAGTGCAAAAATCCCTATACTTAGGATAGTTTACTATCACTATACCTATAGTTTCCAGCAAAAGCGATATGACCGCAGTACTGGATTGTCTTATTTTTTCAATAAAATCCGTTATTAGTTCATCTAATTCAATGGGAGCTAAGTAAAGTATAAGTTTTCCAAGATATTTTGGTATATATTTTGTAAATTGATGCCCTTCTATTTCTAAAGATCTTAACAATTCAACCAAAATATCATTTCTCTGATCAAAGGGCAAATTGGGAACTATTTTTATTAAAGCTTCTCCTGCTCTATTTCTCACACTTTCACTGGCACTGACCTTTAAAAGATTACAAAAATGCATTGCCGTATGTATTCCCGTATTCTCCAAATTATCCAAGGTATTCTCCATTATAAGCTCTATCTGATATTTCTTTGTTACCCAATCGGTTGCTGTCTTAAGATTGCTTAAAAACATACTTGATATCTTTTCTTCATCTAATCTGCAAAACTCTTTATATTTACTAATTGTACCATTATCCAACTCAAGAATATTGGCAATCTTTAATCTCAAAAAATTCTCAACTGCAAATTGTGAGTATTCACTATTTAAACAAAACTCTTTTTTGATATGCTTTAAAACATTGGAATCTCTATTAAACTTAGGTATTAAATTATATATTGTTTCAAGGGCTAATAATCTTAAAAGATTATTTTCTCCATAAACATTATTTCTTATATATTCCACTAATATTTCTATTTCTTTTTCTTCACACTGATGGATAGGAATATGTTTTGCTATATTAAGGGTATTTAACTTGTATTCATTGCTTTTATCTTGACTGTTTTTATAATATCTCAACAATACTTTTATAAAATCCTTGATTTGATAATCAGGAGAGTTTGAAAAAAGAGATAAAACCATTACCTTTGCACTTTTCCCTATCCACATTTGATGCTTTGGTATAATCTGCCTGCTGGGAAATAAAAACAGGTCTAAATAGTCCTGGAACAGTTCATAGGAAGCATATTCAGCTGTTTCAAGCTTCACATCATCCGGAACTTCCTTCTTATATGTTTCGTCAAATGTGGCAATCAGTGACCCTATAATTTCTGCACACTGGATTCTAATATCGTCTTCAGGATGAATTAATTGTTCATATAAAAATCTTATGGTAATTAGTTTTTGTTTTTGGGTAAGATATGTTGAATACTCTTGAAAGCCATTTAAATAGCCCCTAAGATTATTTGAATCATCTTCACTTCTTACTATTTCTATTATGGAGTTTAATGAAAACTCATCCCTTAGCTTATACATTAAATTTATGTTATGATTTACTGAAAGATATTTAATATTTTCAATTATCTCTTTTCCCTGCATTAAGGAGTAATACTTTTTCTTTAATACTTTTTCTTCCGGATTCTTTTTTCCTGGAGTAACATCTAAATCTATACCTAAATCAAGCATATAATCTTCGAAGTCTTTAAGCTTTGCATATACCCTTGAATATCTATCTTCCTTGGCTTTATCTACATTATCTAACTTTTCCAATATTACGTTAAAGGATTCTTCTAGACTATAGATATGCATTTCTTCATCCTTTTTCTTAACACGAAAATCGCAATATATTAATACTAGATTCTCCAAGGATAAATTTTCAACCTCTAAATCCCAAGTTGAATGATTAATAGCAATATTTCTTATATATACAATATTATGCTTTTTAAACCATTCACCGGTGTAATAATAATGAAGATATGGAACTCTTTCTGATTCCGATTCCTTACAGCCAAACTTTCCTATATCATGTCCTGCAGCAGAACCGGAAACTCGCCCCAAATCTATTGGTAAACCTGAACTTTTCAATTGTCTTCCTATGAAAAGTGCCAGATAATGTACCCCACATATATGCTGCAAGGAACTGTATCCCATAATCTCCTCATTTAGCTTCATCATTTCGTATATATATTCATCTTGAAAGGCCCTTTTAAATGTTCTATATTCTTCAATACTTTCAAGCTCATTTTCTTCTTCTAAAGTTAAAAAATCAAGGGGATAACTATTTTCCCAGCTATAGTCATCGGAAACCTTATGAATCTCTAATACAATCCTTAGAATCTCCAAATATATGATACAAGCATTATCCAGGTGTTTATAAAGTTTTATAGTCACCGCATCGGGAAAGGATTTATTTAGAGCATACTGATAGATATAAAAAAGCCAATCCTCTGGAACTTTAGTTTTTACTGTCTTTTCCATTATATCTTTACATAATGATAAAACTGCTTTACATGAATAATTTTTATTTACAACTATTGCATCAATCTTATTTATAAAACTATCTAAATTTATATATTCCTTAATAAAATCTGATGATAATGCAGTTTCATTTAATAAGTCAGGGGCTAAAAGTTTATCTGATATTTTCCTATATAATTCTTCAATTAGAGAACTCGCCATTTTATACCTCCTTGTTTTATGTAAGAGCCTTTAAATTTAGGAAACTTCATATAGATGTTTAATTTACGACCGTGACCACTGAGAATCCTTTTAGATCATGTAATAATATATCCCGTAAATTTCTAGTCTTATTATACCATGTTTTAATTATTATTAAGTTATTTCCATTATCTTTATTTTACATTAAATGTAACTTTTTTATATTCTAAACATATTATGATATTGTATACGTTTTACTATTCTTTAGGATATTAATTTTAAGGGAGGTTTAAAATTGGATAATATCTATTATGATAACTATATGTATTATTGTGAACAGGAAGCAGAAAAAATGTATCCCGAAATATATTACAAGCTATCGCCATATGTAAAAAGAAAATGTGAGGAATATGACAACGAATATAATCAGATGATGAACCCTTTCCCAAATAGAGAACTGATAAATAGAATGGCAGAAGAAATAGAAGAAGAGTATAATAATGATTATGAAGATTTGAAAAAACTTGGAGAAAATAATAATCTTACAAGACAAAGAAGGGGTTTTGGAAGGGATTTAATTACTATACTACTGCTTGGAGAATTGTTGGGTAGGAGACGAAGAAGAGGTAGAAGACGTAGAAGACGTAGAAGGCCATTTGGCTATGGCGGCTATGGTGGCTATGGTTCTCCATTCTATTAATAACAAAAATCAAAGCCTCTAATTTACATAGGGGCTTTGATTTTTGTTATAATAGTATATATAATTGTTCCATATTCAAAGATATTTAGGAGGAATTTTAATTTTGAAAACACAAGATAACTTACAAAATTTACTTTTCCGAATCGATGGAAAAGGTTATAAAGCTTATAAAGATATAAAGGGAAAATACAAATTTAAAAATTATACTTTATCTATTGATTCAGTTCAGGGTGACCCCTTCGCAGCACCTTCTAAGGGAAGAATAATAGTATCACAGGAAGCTTCTAAGTTCCCAGAGGATTTATTTAACAAGCCCTATAAAAATATTGCTGTATGTGATTTTATAACAAGACTTTTTTCAAATAATATATGGAAATATTATAGTAAAGTTAAAGGCTCAGGAAAAAGTGGACTGTTGACTATAGACAAGCCTGGACAAGAAATCCTTCCTAGAACTTCTTCAGTTATAGATGAAACTCACTTAGAAATTAGATTTGAAGTAGGTCTACCCGCTGCAGGAAGAAAGGTTCTTGGAAAAGAAGCTGCAAAAATATTTTTTGATGCATTACCTAAAATAGCAGAAAACACTTTATTTTATAAAAATATAAATACAGATAATTTGAAAAGTCATGTGAATTTATCCATAGATCAGCACTATCTAAGAAATGAACTTAAGAAAAAAAAATTAGTGGCATTTATTTCCAATGACTCTATTTTGCCAAGGGAAAGCGGAATCTCCGATAAGCCTCTTGTCAAGGAAGCTATAACCTTTAAAAGCCCTAAAAGCTTAGAGGTTGAATTTAATTTGCCAAACAAAGGAATAATTAAAGGAATGGGAATACCTAAGGGTATTACACTGATCGTCGGAGGAGGATATCACGGTAAATCCACTATTTTGAGAGCTCTTGAAAGAAGTGTTTACAATCATATTAAAGGTGATGGTCGTGAATTTGTAATTACTACAGAAAATGCTGTAAAAATAAGGGCAGAGGATGGTCGTCGAGTTGAAAATGTAAATATATCTCCATTCATAAAAAACCTTCCCAACGGTCAGAATACTGAAAATTTTTCTACTGAAAATGCCAGCGGTAGTACTTCTCAAGCTGCCAATATTATTGAAGCCCTTGAATTGGGCACTGATCTTCTTCTAATTGATGAAGACACCTGTGCAACAAACTTTATGATTAGAGATAAGAAAATGCAAAAACTTGTTGAAAAAAATAAAGAGCCAATAACACCCTTTATAAATAGGGTAAGATATCTGTACGAAGGTTTGGATGTATCAACTATTATGGTGGCTGGAAGCTCTGGTGAATATTTTGATGTGGCAGATAATATTATAATGATGGATGAATACATTCCATATGATGTTACTGATAAAGCAAAATCTATAGTTGAAGATACGAGTTTCAATATAGATTCTGAAACTTATAGTATTAATACTAACTCAAGGATTCTTCTAAGCTCTAGCTTTCCAAGAACCTATAAAGGCATAAAGGTAAAGGCCAAGGGCCTACATACAATCGTTTATAATAAAACCAGTTTAGATCTGAAATATCTGGAGCAACTGGTAGATAGCAGTCAAACTAATTGTATTGCTGTAATAATACAATATATAGCTGAAAATTTTACTTCCAACAAATTATCTATTTCTGATATTATAAATCGTATATATAAAACCATTGAAAATAAGGGTTTAGATAGTATTTCTACCTTTTCTGGTCATCCGGGAAACCTTGCATTACCTAGGAAGCATGAAGTAATTGCTGCTTTAAACAGATTTAGATTGTTAAATACAAGATAAGAAGATGGAATTTTCTCCATCTTCTTATTACTTCTTATCTCATATAGTCATAAATATAATACTCGTTCAGTAAACGATCTCTATCTTCCAGTAATTTTTTTACTCTTTGCTCGTACTCAATTTTTTTTCTTATGGAATCTTTCATCTTTTCCTCATCTTTTTTGATAGAAATATTTATATTAAAATTACCTATACTCACGGCCTTACTAACTAAAGACATCTTGGTTCCCTCCTTTAAATATTCATTACTATCTTTATTAATTTTTTCTATGGATACATATTGGTTCATTGCATTATATCCTCCCTATTCTTTCTATTCCAAATAGTTTAATTATGTGATTTAAAAATATATTTTAAGATTTTATTATATCTCCTCTTATCATCATTTATACCACCTCCATGATTAATGCTCCTTCTAGTTTCAACTAACTAATTCTTAATCACCATCATATTTATAAACCTCCTTATGAACAAATTATCTATATAATCACCTTATAAAATAAAGGTGTTAACAACTTATTGTCGTAAATTTGCAAGTTTTACTATATTTCAAAAGGGCTAAATAGAACACAAAAAACCATAGGTAATAATACCTATGGTATAGTTTAAATAACACTATATTGATATATGAGATTACATTGTATTTTATTCCAAATTTTATAAAATTATGTAAAAATTTAAATAAACATAAAAATCCCATATTTTTATTAGATTTCTGCATACCAAATATATTGCAATACAAAAACCACAGGCATGTTATACACAACCTATGGCTTTAATAATTTATTCTCAAAATAAAAAATCCAATATTAATTAGTCTATACTATAAACCCTTTGGAGGCATAGATCGTGTATGGTAAATATTTAATTTTTCGACTCTTGATAATTAAAAAATCTGTATATAATGCTTTGCCCTCATTTAGTAAAGATATATTGTTAAATACCATTTCTACACAACCTCCTTTTTAAAATTTTTTATTTATATATTTTTTATTTTAGTTCATGATTATTATATACTATACTGGGAAAAATTACAACTCAATTTCCGTTTTGTAACATAATGGTAATATTTATCTTTTTTAAAATAGTCAAAAGTCTTCTTGTGTAGTATAATCTTCTTTTCCGTTTAAAACTTTATACATACTATACAATGAATTAATTTCTCCTCCTATGATCAAAATAACTCCACTTAGATACAGCCATATCATCAAGACTATTATGGCTGTCAAACTTCCATAAACTATAGTATAGTTTCTAAAATTATTTACAAAATATGAAAATCCAATTGAAATAATTACCCATCCAAAAATCGCAAAAATAGTTCCTGGAATTATTTCTTTAAATCTCAATCTTTTATTTGGTGCTGCTAAGTATAATATACCTAACATTAAAAATAGTATAAATATTATAATTATCCATCTTAAATAATACCAAAGTTTAATCATTAGTTCTGTTAATCCAATAAATTTAGATATCCATAATAAGAAATCCATTCCCATATTAGGTATTGTTAAAGCTAAAACTATTGAAAAGGCCACTAAAACCGTGAAAAGCATAGCTAAAATTCGCTTTTTTAAAAAGCCTCTTGTTTCTTGAACCTCATATGCATTATTCAATCCACTTATCAATGCATTAATGCCTCTAGAAGATGACCAGATTGTTGCTAAAAATGAAATTGATAATACATTTATACTTCTGGTAGGGAGAAGATCTTTTACATAATTATTTATAATCACTATAGCTTCTTTAGGAGCTATCTTAGTCAGAATATTAAAAGTTCCCTCCATGGATATAGAAAAAAGACTCAAAATTGATATTAGAAAAATTAGAAATGGAAAAAGAGACAGTAACAAGAAATATGCCAGTTGGGCTCCAAAGGCAGATACATTTTGGTATTTGAATCTATTCATTGTTTCTTGTGTCATAGATTTAAAAATACTTTTCTTAGTTGTGTTCATAAATTGTCCTCCAAAATTTAATAAAAAATACTACCCTTCTACATCTGCCCTGTTAAAATATACTATACATGCAGTCAAAGAAGTTATAAAGGTTAGTATCATTAAGGTTATAGAATATAATCTTGAATAATTAAATTCTTCTTGATACCTTGCAAGGAGATAGATTAATGACCATGGAAATAATTCTCCATATTTGGTATTTGTCAAAATTAAACTTGTTATAGTAACAAATATGCTGAATCCGACCGAAGGAATATAGCTTTTAAATACTAAAGTTATAAATACAGTTACCGGCATTAAAATAAAGTGTAATACCCCGGTCAAAAGATAAATTTTTAAATATTTTATTATAATTTCTTTATCAAATTGAATAAATAATCCCATATAATTTAGGAAAATAGATAGGCAAAAGTTAAATAACACAAGAAAAATAATCCACCCAAATAATATTATCATTTTATTAATAATAAGTTCTGCTCTTCCAGTAGGAATAGTTAGCATATTTCCTAAGGTGCCTTCTTGATATTCTCTATTAAAAATATATGCAGCTATAAGTCCAAATATCATGGTTGATATTAAAACCGTAAAGAAGACATAGCATTGTTCAAAATATCTTTCCATACTAATCGCTGAAGGTTTATTTGTTTTTAAGCTTAAGAATATTACATAATTTAAGACAGGAGCAATTGCCACCCCTAGCATACTAAACCATATAATGGGTGAGCGTTTCAGCTTTAATATTTCTACATTTAAAGTCCTAAACAATACTATCACCACCAGTTAGTTTAATAAAGTAATCTTCAAGATTATCCTCACTTAATCCTAATTTTATTACATCAATATCATTTTCTACAAGGATTTTATTAACTTTACTAATCATATCATAGTGAGAATATATTCTAATTGTGTTTTCTTCATGAACTTCATAATCATAAACTTCCAAATTCTTTTCTAGTAACATACAAGCTTTTGCATCATTGGAAACTTGTACCTCAATATACCTTCTGTTTTTCTTTCTCAAATCTTCAAAGGATATTTCTTCAAGAAGCTTTCCATTATGAATTATCCCTATTGTACTGGCAAGCTGCTGAATTTCACTCAAAATATGACTAGATATAAATATAGTAATTTTCCTTTTTTCAGCCAATGCTCTTATTAATCTACGGGTTTCTTTTATGCCTATTGGATCTAAGCCATTAGTAGGTTCATCAAAAATAAGAAGCTCAGGATTATGGACAATAGCCCTTGCAATTCCTAGTCGTCTTTTCATTCCTAAAGAATATTTTTTGACCAGTTTATTTCTTTCATCCCACATGCCCACTATAGATAAAGCTTCTTCTATTGCATTCATATTTTGAACTCCTAAAAGCCTAGTATTTATTTCTAAATTTTCTAATCCAGTAAGATTTGAATAGAAGCCAGAAAACTCTGCTGCAAATCCTACTCGCTCTAAAGCATCTCTTCGTCTATCTTTAAAATTATTACCAAACATCTCAATTTCTCCAGATGTAGGTTTTATAATGCCAAGAAGCATTTTTATAGTAGTTGTTTTTCCTGCTCCATTTCTACCTAAAAAGCCATATATTTCACCTTTTCTAACAGTCAGATTAATATTGTCCACTGCCTTTAATTTGCCATAGTATTTAGTTAAATTTTTAGTCCTAATAATTGCATTCACGGAGCTATCCTCCCTTTGATCTCTAATACTTATTTACTATATCCCTTAGTAATATTTTAATTCACAAAATTTACATTAAAGTTAATAAATTCTTACAAAACTCTTAAAAGCAGTCTTTTTATTAAGATTTTATCAATAAGATTTTATATTTTAAAAATCAAATCCATTGGGATTTTTTTGATGCCATATCCATGCACTTCTAATAATATCATCTATATTAGTAAACTTGGGCTTCCATCCTAACTCTTTTTTAGCTTTTACATATGAAGCAATAAGTCTTGCTGGATCTCCTGCTCGTCTACTAGCAACCTTTGCAGGAATTGGATGTCCAGTTACTCTTCTTGCTGCTTCAATCACTTCTTTAACTGAAAACCCTTCTCCATTACCTAAATTATATATTGAGCTCTCACTGTCATTTCTCAATTTTTCTAAAGCTAATATATGGGCATATGCTAAATCCCCCACATGTATATAATCCCTTATACATGTTCCATCCCGGGTATCATAATCATCTCCAAATATAAAAATATGGTTCCTTCTGTTTAATGGAACTTGTAAAATCAATGGTATCAAATGGGTTTCAGGATTGTGATCTTCGCCTATCAATCCACTTTCATGGGCCCCTGCCACATTGAAATATCTTAAGGAAATATATTTTATATTATATGCTCTATCTGCCCATTTAAACATTCTCTCCACAGCCAGCTTCGTTTCTCCATAGGGATTTGTCGGTTCTGTTTTGTCCCCTTCTAATATAGGAATATTTTCTGGCTCTCCATATACTGCAGCAGTCGATGAAAAAACTATCCTTCTTACATCATATTTTTTCATGGTTTCAAGCAAAACCTGGGTCCCATAGATATTATTTTCATAATATTTAAGGGGCTCATCCATACTCTCACCTACTAATGAGTTGGCTGCAAAATGGATTACTCCCTCCACTTCGTTTTCTGTGAATACATTATCTAAAAATTTCTTATCTCGTATATCTCCATTGTAAAATTTTGCATCCCGATGAATTGCTCCTTTATGTCCCGTTTGTAAGTTATCTACTATAGCAACTTTTTCTCCTTTATCAATGAGTTCAAATACCGTATGGCTACCTATATAACCTGCGCCGCCACAAACTAAAAGCATTCTATCACCTCATAATAATCTCTTAAGGATACATGAAAAGTAATGATATTAATAATCCTCCCCTTTCAATATATTAATAAGCGATTCATTTGTTTACAAAATGAATGATGAAATTAAAGGTCGAAACAACATATGGGCTTAAAGCTAAACTTTAAACCCATATAAGTACTTATTCTGTTATTAAATCTATATATTCCTTTAATGAATATCTAATATGGTCATCTCTTCCCCTAGTGGTGTCTGCACATATGAGAGAGTTTAAAATAGCCTCCTCTGTGGCTTCTGATACTCCTCTGAATATATCATTAATTTTGTTTTCATTAAAGGCTTTAATACTTACTACAGCCTCCTTTTCATAATGTTTTATTCTATTTGCTGTAGTAAAGCCTATTACAACATCTCCACTACCATTTCCCCAAAATGATCCCGTTCTACTTAATCCCACAGCGGTTCTTTTGCATAGCCTTTTTAACTGTCTATGGGTGACGGGTATATCTGTTGCTAAAATAATTATTATTGATCCTTTGTCTTCTTCTGGCTTACGGCTTTTCTCTTTTTCAACTATCATTTTTCCCATTTTTACACCATTTATTGTTAAATCTTCTTTAGTTCCAAAATTAGACATTACTAATATTCCTATTGTAAAGATTTCATCACCCATTTTAACGAGTCGTGATGACGTTCCAATACCTCCCTTTAATCCATAACAGGACATCCCGGTACCAGAGCCTACAGCTCCTTCTTCAAAGTTCTTATCAGTATTTTCTAAAGCCTGAAAAACATGCTCTTTTTTAACATGCATCCCCCTTATATCATTTAAATATCCATCATTACATTCACAAACTATGGGATTTACAGTACCAGTTGAAACTCCTATATCTTCATTATGCCTTAACATATATTGGACTAAAGCTGCATGGGCATTCCCAACGCTAAGGGTATTAGTTAGTATAATTGGAGTTTCTATAGTACCAAGCTCTTCAATCTGTATGGTTCCAGCTGTTTTCCCAAAACCATTTATTACATGACTTGCAGCAACAAGCTTTTCTTTAAATAAATTATCTTCATGGGGCAAAATTGCCGTTACTCCTGTTTTTATAGCACCATCATTCAGTGTAACATGACCAACCTTTACGCCTTCAACATCTGTGATTGCATTTTTTTCTCCCGTATCCATTTTTCCTATAATTATACCATAGTCTCTAATACGTTTTTGTCCCTTCATCATTTCATCTCCTCATCAATTATATATATATAAAGATAACTAATATTAAAACTCCCGCTATGAGAACTAGCACAACAAGTTAATTTATACATCTTAAAAATATCGATGCTTCTAGGTTTTTTTGATGTATAAAGCTTATAAATATCTATAGAAAATATAGCCTTAATAGCTGCTGTGTCTAATGTTCACTAATCTACTTACACTATAAAATTATACCATCTATACAAAACTTTTTCCATGTTTATACAAGAGTATATATTCTTTTTTCTTGACATTTCCGTAGTACAGATGTAATATGTAACCATACTACACTTGTAATACCAAGCTATTATTTATCAATACTGGAAAACAAAGGAGAGGATGAAAGTGAATATGGGGGAGATGAAGAATGACTTTATATAGTATGTTTTATACTATACTGACAATGTCATTTATGGGAAGCATTACTGCTTTAGTAATTCTTTTTTTTAAGAAAATATTTAAAAAAAGAATTAGCCCTAACTGGCATTACTTGATTTGGATAATTCTGCTGATTAGACTGATTATCCCTTATGCTCCCGAAAGCTCCCTTAGTATTTTTAATTTTTTTACCCATTATAATGAAGAAATCCAAGAAATTCAATCACCTATTATTCAAGATAAAAATTATAACTCCCTTAATTCTAATGATATTGAGACTTTGATAGATTCAACCAGCTATGATTTTCTTAAAAGTAAGGATTTAGAACATAAAAGCTTCAAAACAGACTCTTCTAAGGGTCATAATAAAAATCAATACTTTTACGAAAATAGACTATATATATTTAATATGATTAAATCCCAACATGCTGATTTACCTATAAAATTTGTTAAGTATTCTCAAAAACTTAAAATAGATTTTTTTCATATTCTAGGGATCATATGGCTTGTGGGTGTATTTATCAGCAGCACATATATAATATGGGTGCAGCTTTCCTATAGTCTTAAAATAAGAAGCTTACATCATTGTACCAATAAAAGCATTCTTTCTAATTATTATAACTGTAAATCACAAATGAAGGTAAGAAAGAAAATTCCTTTGATAGTGGATTATCAAATTAAAGCACCATCATTGATAGGTATTTTAAATCCTAAAATACTAATTTCCCCTTATTATATTGATCTTTTAACAAATGAAGAATTAAGATTTGTTTTCATGCATGAACTGGCCCATTATAAAAGAAAGGATATTATTATTAGATGGGTTCTCATTTTTCTTCAAATTCTTCACTGGTTCAATCCTGTACTGTGGTTTGCCTTTTATAAAATCAGACAAGACTGTGAAACCGCATGTGACTCCTATGTGTTATCTTATATCAATGAATATGAATATAAAAAATATGGAAGTACAATGGTTAAGATGCTAGATATCTTTTCTAGCTCTAATTATATACCTGGTGCCGCAGGCATGTTAAATCATAAAAAATTTATAGTAGAAAGGGTGAAAAACATTATGAACTTCAAAAAGAATTATATCGTATGGTCTTTATTTGGAATTGCTCTCTTTGCTGTTTTAACTGCTTTTCTATTAACTAATGGAAAAGACCCTTCAAAGGAAGTTATAAAGATTAAATATGATGCAGAGGAAATTGGTAAAAACTTAGGCCTTGAGTCCATCACAGATCTTAAATCAATATCCAATGGTCAATTTCTTATACAGGATACTAAAAATAACCAATTTATAATTATAAATAGTGATGGTAGTAAGGAAAGGATTATTGACTGCAAAGATCTCCCTAAGGATACTAAAAAAATTTTTACTGTTGATTCAAAGAATCAATTATATGTATTATCTGCAGCTTCAACTCTAAAAATAGATATTTATGATTTGATGGGTAAAAAAATCAATGAAATAGAATTAAAGGATGCAGATATAGCTAAAACAGATTATGTATATGACTGGGATTTAGAGGTCGATACCAATGATAATATTTATGTATTGATACCCGATACCAATATTCAAGTATTTGATACCAAGGGTTCTAAGGTGAAAACTATAAATGAAAATGGCTGCTCATTTATCGAGCTTGATGAAAATGATGACTTGTATATAGGGGGATACAATAAGAATGATTACGTACTAAAATTAAACCCCCTAGAGGAAAATGTATTATGGAAATTCGAGGATGAGCAAAATTTAATTTCTATTAAATCCGCTTCTTACTCTAAACAATCAAAATCCTTATACGTAGCAATCAAAGATAAAATCATAACTATTGACTCCGATGGAAAATCCATGAATCCAGTTTTACATATAGATTCAATAATACAAGAGAATGGTTCCTTCGTTGGTCTAAATTTTTCCATTGGTCAAAATGAAAACATTTATTTGTGTGGATTTAATAGGGATAATAGGAATAAAGGTTTAGTATATAAGATTAGTACTAGTAAAAGTATTATCAACAGTGAGGATATAAAGCATCTTACAATTTCTGTAAGAAATTTGGATTCAACTCTTGAATATGCCATAAATAAATTTGAAAATATGCATCCTAATATAGTAATTAATGTGGAAGATTACAGTGCTTTTTCATGGATTAAAGGTGATATGACATATGAAGATACTAGCAAGATTGAAGAAGAAGCATTTCAAAAGGAGTATGATTTCATTCAAAAAATTAACACTCAAATGCTGACGGGAAAAGGCCCTGATATCATTCAAATGGATAATATTCCCTATAAAAAATACGCAGATAAAGGTCTGCTTTTAGATCTTAAGGAAATGATGAATAAAGATACCTCCTTTGATAGAAATCTATATTATTCCAATATATTTGATGCAATGGAATATAAGGATGGATTGTATATAATGCCTTTGACTGTAACTTATCCAGCTCTTTTGTCTAATACTAATTTTTTAAAGGAATATTCCATAGAATTTGATGATAACAGCTGGGCTTGGAAGGATTTCTTAGATATTTCTAAGAAAGTAACAATGGATATTGATGGAGATGGTAAAAATGACATGTATTCAATGCCCACTACTTTTCCAAAAGACATATTTAAGTTCCTATTAAGCTCAACTAATCACAGCTTTATAGATTACGAAAATAAAGAGGCTCATTTTGCATCTAAAGAATTTATTGAACTTCTTAAATTGTGTGAAACTATGTGTAATGAAGAATTTATGAATCCAGAAGTTACACACTTTGATTCACACAATGGGGGCTTTGTTTTTTTCCCGTGGCCAGTTAATGATTTCTCTTTATTTACTGCTAATGTTCTTATTAATGCAGATGAAATCACCTTTTATAAATATCCAACCTCCAATAGGGATATTTACCCCTTTACAGTATACAATATGTATGGAATAAATAGTAATACCAAATACAAAAATGAGGCGTGGGAGTTCGTCAAATTCCTCCTTTCAGAAGAAGTTCAAGAATATACAAAGCTCTATGATACTCCAATAAATAAAAATGCCAGGGAAAAGAAATTTGAATATAACCTTAAAAGAGCTAATACCGATATGGAGGAGTCTGGTAGTCTCTATGGATATAAGGTGACATCACCAAAAGAAATAAACAAACGGCTAAAGTATAATATAGAAAAAATGAATAAATTAGTTCCTAAATTAAACACTTTTAATGCCTATGACATTCAAATACAAAAAATATTAAAGGAAGAAACAAAAAGTTTCTTTGATGGAAATAAGTCTGCAAAGGAAACATCCCAGATTATTCAGCGAAAGGTTGAAATGTATTTAAATGAATAATAAAAGAGTAACAAATAATATTTTCGCTTGACATTTCGGTACTACAGTTGTAGTATGTTCTTGTGCTACATTTGTAGTACCAAATAATCATTTATTAACTTTTTAAAATAAAGGAGCGAAAAAAATGAGTGAAAACATACCTAAAATATCAGACGCAGAATGGCAGGTTATGAAGGTGCTATGGAAGAAATCTCCCCTTACTGCTGCCAAAATTATCGATAAGCTTCAGCTAGAGACCAAATGGAATAGAAAAACTATCCATACCTTAATACGAAGACTTGTTAAGAAAGAGGTCTTAGGTATAAAAGAAGAAAATCCATATACTTACTATCCTTTATATGAAGAAGAACTTTGTATGAAGAAAGAAACTAAAACCTTTTTAAAAAAGGTTTATGACGGTTCTCTACAATTGCTGATGGCTAATTTTTTAAAAAATGAAAAACTGTCAAAGGAAGAAATAAACAAATTAAAAAAATTATTAGATAAAAGCCAACATAGGAGCGATGAGAAATGACTTTGTATAGTATGTTTCATACCGTACTAACAATGTCATTTATGGGAACCATTACTGCCTTAGTAATCCTCTTTTTTAAAAAAATATTCAAAAGAAGCATTAGCCCTAACTGGCATTATTTCATTTGGATAATTCTGCTATTAAGATTGATTATCCCCTATGTTCCTGAAAGCTCTTTTAGTATTTTTAATTTTTTTACCCATTATAATCAAGCTTGTCAGGAAATTCAATCACCTGTAATACATAATAAAAACTATAACAGCGTTAGTTCTAATAATATTCAATCGATGGTAGATTCAAATAACCTTGAGCTTTTTGAAATCAAATCTACAAATGAAGAAAATCTACAAACAAATTTCTATGATAAGCATAATAACCAAAATCAATATTTACATAAGGAAAACTTTAATATATTAAATATAGTTAGGAATCAAAATAGCTATCTACCTTTTAAGTATAAAAATGTGCCCAGAGCAAATAGTAAAAATTTGCCTCATATTCTAGGGATTATATGGATTATTGGTGTATTTGTCAGCAGTTCATATATAATTTTGCTGCAAATATCCTTCAATCTAAAAATCAGAAAATTTCACCGCTGTACCAAGGAGAATACTCTTTCTAATTATTATAGATGTAAATCACAAATGAAAATAAAAAAGAAAGTTCCTTTAATAGTGGACTCTAAAATAAAAACACCATCATTAATAGGTGTCTTTAATCCTAAAATATTGATTTCACCTAATTATATTGATCTTTTAACCGATGAAGAATTGAAATTTGTTTTCATGCATGAATTAGCCCATTATAAAAGAAAGGATATTATTATTAGATGGGTTTTCATTTTCCTGCAAATTCTTCACTGGTTTAATCCTATACTTTGGTTTGCCTTCTATAAAGCTAGACAGGACTGTGAAGCCGCTTGTGATTATTATGTATTATCTTGTCTTAAGCCCCATGAATATAAAAAATATGGAAGCACAATGATTAAGATGCTAGACATATTTTCAGGCTATAATTATATTCCCGGTGCCACGAGTATGTTAGATGGTAAAAAATTTATTATAGAAAGGGTGAAGAACATCATTAACTTTAAAAAACCTTATGTTAAATGGACATTATTAGGAGCTGCTCTTTTTATAGCTTTAACTGCTTTTCTATTGACTAATGGAAAGGAGCCTCCAAAGGAAGTTGTAAAAATAAAGTACACTGTAGAGAAACTTGGTGAAAACTTAGAGCTCGATTCTATTAAAGGACTTGAGTCAATATCCAATGAAAAATTCCTTACATATGATAGAAAAAATCACAAATTTGTAATTTTAAATAATGATGGAACCAAGGATAAAAGTATTAATTTTGAAGATTCTACTGAAAGCACTAGTCCCCTTTTTACTGTCGATTCTAAAAATAACTTGTATGTATTATCTACAATTCCAAGTCCTAGGGTTCATGTGTTCAATTTAATGGGTAATAAAATAGCTGCAATAGACTTAGAGGATACTGATATAGCTAATGTAGATAATCTATATGGATGGGATTTAGAAGTTGACTCAAAGGGTAATATTTATGTAATGACTGCTGATACTAACATTCAGATATTTGATTCTAAAGGCTCTAAAATAAAAACTATAAATAAAAATGGCTGCTTATTTATAGAACTTGATGAAGAGGATAATTTATATATAGGAGGTTTTAACAAAAACTATTATGTATTAAAGCAAAGCCCTTTAAATGACAATATATTATGGAAAATAGAGAATGATAGTAAATTTGTTTCTATAAAAAGTGCTGCTTATTCTAAACAATCAAAATCCCTATATGTAGCAAATTTTAATAATATTATAAATATTTCCTCCGACGGAAAATCCATAAATACACATTTAAATATAGATTCTATGGTAGATAATGAATCCTTTATTTTTGAAGATTTAACCTTTGACTCAAACGAAAACATTTACTTTTGTGGTCTTGATTCAACAAATTATGAAAGTTTGTTATACAAGGCTAATACTAATAAAATTAATGTTGACAGCACCAATATAAAAACCATTACAATTACTGTAGGATATTTGGATTCAGTCCTTGAATATGCCATAAATAAATTTGAAAACCAACATCCCGATGTAATAATTAATGTGGAAAACTATGATGCTGTTTCCTTTGTAAATACTGATATGACATATGAAGAATCTTTAAAGGCTGAAGAAGAAGGATTTAAAAAAGAATATGATTTTATCCAAAAGCTTAATACACAAATGCTAACGGGAAAGGGTGGAGATATAATTCAAGTTAGTAGCATACCCTATAGAAAATATGCCGATAAAGGTCTTCTTTTAGACCTTAAGGAACTGATGAGTAAAGATGCTTCCTTTGATAAAAATCTTTATTATACAAATATATTCGATGCGATGGAATATAAAGATAAATTATATACGGTACCCTTAACAATATATTATTCTGCTTTTTTGGCTAATGAGGATTTTCTAAATAAACATTCTTTTAAAATTGATGATGACAATTGGACCTGGAAAGATTTCTTAGATGTTTCAAGGAAAGTAACAATGGATATTGATAGGGATGGGAAAAATGATATGTACAGCATGCCTACTATTATACCTGAAAATCTATTTAATTACCTATTGTCTTCAAATAGTAAAAGCTTCATCGATTATGAAAATAAGAAGGCTTACTTTACATCTAAAGAGTTTATAAATCTCCTTAAAATATGTGATGCTATGTCTAGTGGCTCCTTTGTGAATTCAGATATAACAGAAGCTAGTATGGATAATAGGGGTTGTGTTTTCGTTCCCTATTCAATTAGTGATTTTACAATTTTTTTTAGTAATTCATTTTTAAACACAGACAAAGTAGCATTATATAAATACCCTAATTTAGATAATGATGTTACTACTTTTAGCGCCTATAATATGTATGGAATAAATAGTAACACCAAGCATAAAGAAGAAGCGTGGGAATTTATAAAATTTCTGCTTTCCGAAGAAGTTCAAAGCTATAAAATGCTCTATGGAATTCCAATAAATAAAAATGCACGAGAGAATAAAATCCAACATAATTTTGAAGAAGCTAAGGATAGTACAGAAGAATTTGGTAATATTTATGGATACAATGTTACAGAACCCCTAAAAATTCAAAATCAATTTAAAAATAATATTGAAAAAATAAATGAAATAGTTCCTAAGTTAAATAATTGTAATACATACGATATACAAATTCAAAAAGTTTTGAATGAAGAAATAAAGAATTTCTTTAATGGAAATAAATCTGCAGAAGAAACAGCTAAGATTATACAAAGAAAAGTAGAAATGTATTTAAATGAATAGTAAAGGAGCAAATTATTGATGAAATTCAAGTTAAACAGAAGACTAACAATATTTTTCTTTCTGTTTCCAAGCTTGGCAGGTTTTTTCCTCTTTTATGTAATTCCATTTTTAGGTTGTGGATGGTACTCTTTGCTGGATCGATGTATAGATGGCAGCTTTGTTGGAATTAAAAACTACATTAACCTTTTATCTAACGATTTATTTTTAATGGCTGCAGCCAATACAGTATATTTTGCTTTATTGGCTGTACCACTTACAATGCTCTTGGGACTAATTCTTGCTATTTTATTAAATAAAAAAATTAAGGGTAGAAGTATTTTTAGGTCTACATTCATAGTGCCAATGGTCATTCCAACGGCATCTGTAGTACTTATATGGAATATTCTCTTTCACAATAATGGAGTATTAAATGGAACCCTTGCTTCTCTAGGCATATCCTCTGTAAATTGGTTGAATTCAGGTAAAGCAAGATTTATTATGGTTCTTCTTTATGCTTGGAAAAATATAGGCTATTGTATGGTTATATTCTTAGGAGGTCTTTTGAAAATACCTAAGGAATATTATGAAGCAGCAGATATTGAAGGAGCTGGAGCTTTTAAAAAATTCATTTATATTACCCTTCCATACCTTACTCCTGTTTCATTCTTCGTTTTTGTTTTATCTATAATAAATTCCTTTAAAATATTTAAGGAGGTATATATGCTGGCTGGGCCCTATCCCCATGAAAGTATTTATACAATGCAGCATTATATGAATAATGTATTTACATCCCTTGATTATCAAAAGTTAAGTGCTGCTGCATATGTAATAGCAATAGCTTTAGGCCTTTTAATTTACGTATTATTTAAATTTGAAAATAGATTTAGCAAATATTTATAAAATATGCCATTCTTTTAGCTTCTATAGAATTTTTTGAAAAGGAAGTGCATTTATGATTTTAAAGCCAAATAAACTGACTAAGAAAAGAATTACTATTTATATTTTATTGACTCTTATGTCTGTGTTTTTTATATATCCTGTAATTGCAATTTTTGCAAATTCTTTCATGGGATCAGAGGAAATATCAGATAGCTATTCCTTTGTTGCAAGCTTAGATAATAATGAGAATAATAAAGCTTATATGAATATCAAATTAATTCCAGATATGTTTGACCTTACTCAATATATAAATATACTCTTTCGGCAGTCCTTCTTTTTAAGAATGTTTTGGAATTCTACTGGAATTGTTGCTGCTATAATAATTGGTCAGTTATTTGTTTCATCTACGGCAGCATATGTTTTTTGTAAAATTTCATTTAAGGGACAAAACAAATTATTTTTTATTTATATAATTACAATGATGATGCCCTTTCAGGTTACCTTGGTTCCTAATTATTTAGTTGTTGATAGACTGGGAATTACAAATACATATGCAGCATTAATCCTGCCAGCAATTTTTGCACCCTTTGGTGTATTCTTAATGAAACAGTTTATGAACTACATTCCCAAGGAATGTATAGAAGCTGCCAGTGTAGATGGAGCAGGATATTTTCAAATTTTTATCCATATTGTTTTACCTATGCTGAAGCCTGCAATTGCTTCACTTATAATTCTTTTATTTATTGATTACTGGAATATGGTTGAACAACCACTATTGTTTATAGATGATGCTGTTAAAAGACCTTTATCTACATATTTATCAATAATTGGGAAAAAGGATTTTCACTATGCCTTTGCTGCCTCAACTATATACATGCTTCCTCCCCTTTTAATGTTTTTATATTGGGAAAGCTATCTTGTTGAAGGAATACAGCTTAATTCGGGGATGAAGTAGTTGTAAGCTCTAAGTTTTAGCTTATATTTACTTTAATATTTATTGTAAGAGGTGAATTATGGAAAATTATAGGGAAGTTAATGATAAAAAGAGAAAAAGAATATTTAGAAGGGCTATTGTGATTTTTTTTGGTACAATGCTTTTCATTACTTTTTTCTCAAAAACTATCCAAAATCTTTCTCTTCCAAAAGTGATTTTATCTCAGCCCTATTCTGGTACTTTAACTTATGAAATAACTGGCTTTGGATATATAGTTCCAAAGGAAGCACTTAAGCTATATCCTAATTCCACAAAGAAAGTTAAGGAAATTAAAGCTGAGATTGGAGAACAAGTTAAAAAAGGACAAATTATTGCGATTTTCTATAATGAGGTTTCTGATCCTAAATTGGCAGAGGAAGAAATTAAATTGAAGGCATTAGAAACAAGGCTAGAAAAACTATTGCTTAGTAATAAGAACAATGAAATAGAAAATCTTGAACTAGAATTGGAAAAAGCTATGAAGAAGCTCAAGGATTCACAAAGAAATTTTAAACAAAAGAAGCAGCTGGTAGAATTAGGTGCAGAAGCCACTGAAAATTTAAATGAAGCTCAGTATGATATGGAAATAGCTGAAAATGAATATGAACAAAAAAAATTAGAGCTTGAAACCACAAAAGAGAATAAGGAAGTTTCACTAAATAAGCAAAAAAAAGATATTGAATCTCTAAAATATGATATTCAAATTCAACAGTTAAAAATCAGTCAGCTAAAAGATGAGGAAGTGCTTACCTCTCCCTATGATGGTATAGTTAAAGAAATTTATTATGAAAATAGTGAACTGGCCTTTGATGATAAACCTTTTTGTTTAATTGTCAATCCTAAAAAGGGATTTTCTTTTTCTGCTGATATTCAGGAGGAGGATGAAAGTTTAGTAGCAATCGGAGACCCCTTATCAATTTCTTTAAAATCAAAGGGTAAAACTATTAATGCTACAATTAAAAGAATCATTACTAAAGATAACAATAAAAAATTTATTGCTGACATTGATGAAACAGAATTCTTAGGAGAAGAAAAATTTAGGTATCGTATAATTAAAAAATCAAAAACCTTCCATACTCTTGTCCCCAATACGGCACTTGGTAAGGACAATAGTGGTAATTTCATATTTATAGTAAAGGAAAGAGAAGGGGCATTGGGAAAAGAGCATTATGTTGAAAAACAATATCTATCTATTGGTGATAATGATAATCAAAACACTGTTATTATAGATGGTTTAGATAATAGAGCCAGTATTGTATATGACTTTAGCAAGCCTATTTATGAGAATAGTAGAGTTAGACCTACTCAAAGGAAGTGAACAAAATGCATAATGTGAAAATTTGGAATATCCTTCAAGCTTGTGGTATCTTAATTCTAATTCTTTGCATTTTCTTCATTGAAGGTATAAATGAAAATACCATGGAACTATTAGGTACAGTTGGCTCAAAAAGAATATCCATTGAAGCTAAAGAAAATATTATAAACAATGAAAAGCTTGGATTTAATGAAAAGGAAATTTATGAGCTTAAAAACAGCTTGACAAATAATATTTGCTCATTCACATTCCCCTTTGAGGCAAATATTAAAACTAGCTCAAATAGTATGCTAATTAAAGCTTTAGCTGTTAATTCCGCTTATAAAAACTTTACTGACATTAATATTGTGAATGGAAGTTTTTTTACTGAAGAGGATGAAAAAAATAAAAAACGAAATTTAATAATAGAAGAAAACACTGCATTAGAACTGTTTAAAAGCACTGATATTGTAGGAATGAATGTACAATTAATGAAGGAAGATTTTAAAATTATTGGTATTTACAAAAATAAGGCTTCATTTCTAAATAGATTAATAAGAAAGAAGGAACCTAATGTTTATATTCCACTGCAAACAATTTTTTCTTTAAATAAGGATATAAGGATTCCATGCTTTCAAATATCAATTTCAAATGAAGATGGGGAAATTAAAAGTGAAAAATCTGTTATTAATCTCCTTGAGAATATGGGTAAATCATCAGCTAATTATAAGATAATCGATTATAGAAATTTTCAAAGGCAAGGTTTTCAAATGAATCATTTGATTACATTTATATTTGGTATATTAATCATCTTTTACATTATTAAGATTCAAGTAAAAATAGTGAAGAGAATTAGTCTAACAATAAGAGAAAATTATAAATTACAATATTTTTTAAAAGCTATAGAATCAAGTAGAAAAATTCTTATTTATTTAATTCTTAAATTCTTATTTTTAGCTTTTTGCCTATATCTAATTGTTCAAGTTATAAAATTTGATCTTTATATAGCTTATACAGGTAATAATCTTATTAAGAGTTATTTAAGTTTTATTTTAAATGCTTTTTTTGAAATAGGTAATTCAAAATCACTCCTTGATTCCATAGTTTATTTTTCCATATTACTTATTTCTTTTATATCTATTTTGGGAATACCCTTGGGAGGCTTTCTATTATTATCAAGTTTCTATTTCTTGAAATATATACATTCTCCAATAGAGAGAATACTCTTATTTTTCAGTACAACATATGCTTCATCATTAATAGCTGCTAGTGTGATCATTAAAATAAGTAAACTTCCATTAGTAATGAATATAGAATCAATAATAATCATTTACATATTTATATTTTTAAAAACATACTCATTGTCTATGAATCATAATCAGTTAAACAAAGATGTCTCACAATTTACTTATAAAAGCTAAAGCTATTTATCTATAGATAAATAGCTTTAGTTGGACATTTCTTCATAGCTTTTTCAAAGTTTTCTACATAATCAGGTTCTATCTTTTCTTTTATATTTTTAGCTTTACCATCGATGATAACAAAACAATCTGGACATAATTTTGCACATACTCCACAGCCTATGCAGTACTCTTCCTTTATTTTTATTTTATTTTCACTGCTTTTATCTTTTAATTCTTTATCAATGGGAAGATTTTCCTTTTTGATAACTAAAAACACTATATAAGCCATTATAAATATTGATATTGTAGTAAGCAGCCATCTTGCAATCATAAATTCTATCCCTAAAAATTTTGCTTCATTTATAAGCATGGGGACTTTTACTACTGCCCAGGTACTTAATATAATTACAATATTAAAAATACTTGCACCCTTTTTAACCAGCATCTTACACACTGGAAAAGCAGCATATATAGGCCCTGCAGAAAAGCTTCCTAATATAAAGGAAAATATACTTCCCTTGATTCCTGATTTTTCTCCAAAGCTATTTATAATAACTTCCCTTGGTACCCAAGCTTCTATTAATGAAGTAAGCAAAAATATAACAGGTATAATCTCTAACATCTCTTTAACATAATACATACTATTTTTAAAGGATTCAACTGCTTTATTTGGCATTACTATAAGTAAAAATACATATGTCAAAAATACTCCTGTTAGTAGTTTGTTTTTCTTTATAGTTTTTGTTAATTTCACATTAGCACCCCCATTGCTAGTGCAATGAATATAGCAAATACAAAGCTTAATCCATTTCTAATTAATGTGAATTTCAATCCAAACTCCTGTCTTTCCAATGGAAAAGTTACAATTCCCACCATTGTTAAAGTAGTTAAAAAGGCAACTGCTGGAACTATACTTGCTCCTACATTTACAAATGATCCCACAAGTGGAAATGCAACAAATGCAGGTATTAGAGTTATACTTCCTACAATTGCAGAAGCTATGGTTGAAATTAGAGCATTTGATTTACCTAGAACACTATTTATTGACTCTGGGGGGATAAATGTCAAAATTAGACCTATAAGAAATAGTATTCCTACTATTTCTCCCATCATATTTTTCATCATACCCCTTGCCATTTTCATTGAACCTAATGTCTTTTTTTTATTTTTCTTTATTGATGCTAAAAAAGCAATACCTGTTAGAGCCCAAAGTGACAAAGTAAAAATATCCATTTCTACTCACCCTTATAATACTTAGGATTTGGTGATTTAACAACAAAAAATTCTAATACTTCTTCTTGAAAATTATTAACATTCATTTTTGTATTATATGGAATATTTATAATATCACCAGCTTTGTATTCCATCGCCTCTTGCTCATCTAGCTTAAGGGTCATTACACCTCTAATAATTATCATATAAACATTAGAATTTGAATAATGTTCTGGAAGGCCAGTTTCCTTTGTAAGAACCATATGATTTAAGGCAATATTTTCGTCGGCAATGATTTTCTCAATTATTTTTTGATTTATCCTTTGATATTTATAAATTTTTTCCAGCATATTAATTCCTCCTTATAAAATTTATTAATTGAGCAAATTGCATAATTATCTGCTACAAAGACCATATACTATATATAGCTTTAAAATCTTCAAATTCAGACCTTGTACATTATGCAATTTTGTCAAATTTTAATTATGAATTTCCTCAATTATATAATATAATTTTTAATATATTTTATCAGTTACCATGGTAACTAATTTGAATATTAAAGGAGGCTTTTTTATGAATTTAGAAAAATATCTAAAAATTCTATGCTTAACTGATTTGTTTAAATGTTTTTCATCTGAAGAACTTCTATTATTATTCAACGATAACAACTATAAACTTTCTCAGTATAAAAAAAACAGCATTATACATTTTGAAAGTGAAAAATGCCTGACATTAGATATAATTTTAAAGGGTGAAATAATTATTCAAAAAATTGATGAAGATGGAAATGTACTTACTATTACTAAGTTTAATATAGGCGATGCTATTGGTGGCAATCTATTGTTTGGGAATAATAATACATATCCTATGACTGTAACCTCTAAATCCGATGCTGTTATTCTACATATAAAAAAGGATTTTGTTTTGCAGCTTTGCCAGACCAACAAAATCTTTTTAATTGAATTCATAAAATCTATATCTGAAAAAACCTTTATACTCACAAGTAAAATTAAATCAATTTCTATGAAATCATTAAGAGAGTCCATAATAGATTTTTTAAACTATGAATACTATTCTCAAAACACAAATAAAATAAAGCTTAATATGACAAAAAAAGAATTAGCTGAAAGACTAGGGGTCCAAAGAAGTTCTCTGTCTAGAGAATTGAATAAGATGAGAAAAGATGGACTGGTTGTTTATGATGCCCATTCAATAACAATAAAGGATTTTAATATAATTAAACTAAAAATTATTGGATAAAAGTCAATTCGAATTTAAAAAACAGTACAATGCATATGCATTATACTGTTTTTTTGGCTATCTATTTTCCCACTGCCCCTTATTTTCTAGCTATACTTTGTTTTAGCATATATTATTTTTCTTATAATATTCTACAATGAGTACATCAAGCTCTTTACTGACCTTTACAGTTTCATCGGCAATAAGGGTATCTTGGCTCTTTTTAAATCCTGCTGTTTTGTACATTTTATATCGTGCATTATTGATGGATTCCTTCATTTTTTTTAGCTCTTCTTTTTTATTATCGTTTTTTTCTTTTTCACAAGGGCTGGGGGATTGGCTGCTGTTTGTAGAATCATCATATGCAGACCCTTTCCCACAGTCTTTCTCTTTTGAATTTTTGTAATGCATATATATCTTTTCCTCTCAAAAAATTTTTTTTGAGAGGAAAATTAAAAAAGGGCACAGCAGGAATATAGAGTTCCTACACGTGCACCTATGTTATCTTTATTGAAAAAAAGTGGTAAATGTTATATAATAACATAAGGTTGCGGTGATAGCTATATAAGCTATTCGTGTAGGTAGCGTCCACTACCTGCATGAGCTTTTGAGTGCTGGCACACTCAAAAGACACGGCGACCTTTTCAATTTTCCTCTACATAGATTATATACTATTTTTGGTTAAAAATGCAAGAGGATTTAAATTTTAGGCAATCACTTTTAAAATTTATCCTATATTCCCTTTTATAATATTCATTATTTCTTGTAGATTCCTTCTATGTATACCTTCCATATACATTTGTTGTTTGCATTGATTTGTTGAGTCAGGTTTAATTAAATTTTGTAAATTTTCTTGTTGTTCTTCTTGAGAAACTGGTATTTTTCTTAATAGAATTTTCCGCCCCTCTTTATCTATCATGTATGTATAAGAATATTTTCCGTCCCTTTCTACTACAATTTGTTTCTTTTCTTCTTCCTCTTTTATATCCTTGTTTTTATGTTTTGAACCCCCAAGAAAATCATAGGGTTTTATACTGTAATCATTATGTATGTATGAATTCACTTATATATATCTCCTTTACTTGTTAAAACTTTAATTCATCATTATTATCGGCAAAGAATTTAAAACCTTTAATTAATTGACCTGTTTTAAATATAGAGAAAGTGGTATAATTATACCATAGATAGAATTTAATATTGTTTTTGTTGAAAGTCTTTTCAACGATAAAGGCAAACCAAGTGAAAGCTTGGGACGCAAAGCTATAGGGTCTTCCATACTTGTGTATGATGACAGCCAGTTACCGAAGGGAGAGATTCTTTTGTTTAAAAAATTAATTTTTGTGATATCCTTTATTCTTTTAACCTTTAGCTTTTCCTATGCTGACAATGACTATTTTGACCTGTCAGATTCTAAGGAAGGATTGCTAAAGGTTACTTATACAAATACTGAAAATAAAAAAATTAAAATAATGATTCAAAAAGACCAGGAAAAATCCTTTTATGATCTAAATAACTTTAGTCAATATCCATTAACCTTTGGTAATGGAGAATATGTTTTTGCTATTTTAGAAAATATAGATGGTAATAAATATAAAAACATTTCCACTAAAAAAAATAATATTACTATTAGTAATCCTTTAAAGGTCTATTTGAATCAAAGTCAAATGTTAAACTGGAATAAAGATATGAATGCAATTAAAAAAGCCAAGGATCTAACTGAAGGAATGACTACAAATAGGGAAAAGGCCTTCGCAATTTATAATTATATAGTTAAAAATTTTTCTTATGATCATAAGAAAGCAGAAAACCTTAGTAAAAGCTATACTCCTAAACCTGAAGATACATTCAACAGCCAATCTGGAATATGTTCAGACTTTGCAAGTCTTTATGCTGTTATGCTTAGAAGTGTAGATGTTCCGACTAAATATCTTATGGGTAATAAAAATGATATAGAAGCTTATCATGCTTGGAATCAAGTATATTTAGAGGATAGTGGAAAATGGATTACAGTAGATACTACCTATGATATTACATTATTTCAAAACAATATGGAATATTCCTTTGAAAAGGATTCCAATGACTATACTATAGATGGAAAATATTAAAAAGGTATTTTTTCTATAACCCCAGTGAACTACCACCGAGACAAGCAACGGTGGTTTTACGGGCTTATCTATAAATTGCTATTTGATACTTGTTCCATACCTTAGGAATATTGAAATATCCACTGGGTTTATAAATATTCTCCTTTTCATGAAAATCATCGTATGTTAGTAGCTGCTTCCAGTAAAGCTCCCACTCCCCATCTATTTTTATGGCTCCATCTTTTTGAAAATCCCATTCAGTAAGATCTAAAACGCCTTTTTCTGCTACGGGAAATCTATATAGTAAATCAAATTCAAAAGTAAATTTATATATAAAAAAAACAGGATGCTTTTAAGGATTTTTCTAAAGATAATTTCTTCATAGCTTGGGAATGGTAAAGCTAAAAACGGTTTTTTTATAAGGTCTACTCTCTACCCATATAGTTCCTCTATGCTTTTCAATAAGTTTTTTTACAATTGCAAGACCAAGTCCACTACTTCCTAAGGACTTATTTCTCGTCTTATCTTGTATATATAAACGATCGAATATATATGGTAAATGCTCTTCATCAATTCCCTGTCCCCTATCCCATATATTAATTTGATAGCTCTTTTGAGTTGAAATAAGATCTATTCCTAAAATTTTTCCTTCACTACCATACTGAATAGAATTTTTAAATATATTATTAAGAATTCTAATAATACTAAGCTTATCTACATAAACTAATGTCTTTTTTTTAGGCAAATTGACCCTTAATTCAATTTCTTTTTTATTAAGCTCTGGTAAAAATGCTATTATACTCTCTCTTATTATTTCTCCAATGTCATATATCTGAAAATTCATTTCTATTTCATCGGAATCTAATTTTGCCATATAGAATATTTCATCTATAAGCTTTTTAAGATCCTTTGATTTTTTAGAAATTATATCAAAATATTCTAACCTCTCTTCCTCATTAGCAGCAACATCATCCCTAAGGGCATCTATATATCCTATAATAGATGTTAAAGGTGTCCTAATATCATGGGATATATTAGACATTAATTTTCTTCTGGATTCTTCAACGGTAATTTGATTTTCCTGGGTCTTTTGTAACTCTTCGATTACTTTATTAAAATTGCACACCAGCTTAGAAAGTATTCCATCGTCCCTTACTAGTATACGGGTATTGAGATTTCCTAAGGCAGCCCTTTCTACTTGTTCATTTATACGCTCAAATTTAAATATACATTTATAATTTATATATATTTTAGCCAGAGAAAAAATAGCTATTAAAACATTTAATATAGTTAAATATGGATTTATAATATTTGAATAATACAATATTATTAATGAAATACATGAAAAAAATAATACCGTCCAATTTAATATAATAAAAATTTTATCTGTCATTTTCATATTATCATTCTCCAATAAATTTATATCCAATTCCCCATACAGTCTGAACAAGACGTGGTTTTTGGGGATTTTTTTCAATTTTTTTTCTTAGTCTTCTTATATAAACCATAACGGTATTATCATCTTCTATAAATGTATCGTCCCAAACATTTTTAAAAATTTGTGCCTTTGTAAAAACTTGATTAGGATGATTGGCAAAAAATCTTAATAGCTCAAACTCCTTTGCAGTAAGTTGAATCTCTTTTTTACCACGATATACCGTATAGCTCTTTAAATCAATTTTTAATTCTCCAAAACTCAATGTAGAATCATTGTTAAAAACTGCTTTATTACTTAGTACTAAATACCTCCTCAAAAGAGCATTTACTCTAGCAACAAATTCATTCATACTAAAGGGCTTTGTTATATAATCATCTGCCCCTATTCTAAGTCCTAACACTTTGTCAATCTCATCATCCTTGGCTGTCAGCATAACTATTGGAATATTAGTCTCATTCCTAAGTATTTTGCAAAGTTCTATGCCATCGATTTTAGGCATCATAACATCTAAAATAATTATGTCGTAATTATTTATTCTAAATAAATTTAAACCTTCTTCTCCATCAGAAGCAATATCAACATTATATCCTTCTCTTTCCAGATACTTCATCAGAAGATTTAAAATTTCAGTTTCATCATCTACCACCAGTATTCTAATATCTTTCATTTTATCCCTCAATTCTTTTAATTCATAATATATATTATGCAATTATCTCAGTTAATAAATTATTTCTCTATATATTGACGATTCCCTTTAATATTATTTTATACTATACATAAAATTTTAAAAGAAAAAAGTTCAACCCTAAAATAAAATTAAACTCAAAATTATTTTCTAAATATTTGAGGCCATTGTATAATTCTAATTTTGGAAAATTGATTTTAGAAATGTTTTCTTAATTTAACCTGCTTTGCTAATAAATTAAATATTTTATTTTAAAAATAATAAAAGCATAACAGATTAATCTATTATGCTTCTTAAACTTAATTTCTTTCTTTAATTTTTATAAGATTTGTTAAGGCAAGATTTATTGGAGTTTTAATACCTTGTCTTTCACCTTCTTTTACAATAGCACCATTTATCATCTCTATTTCTGTTTTTCGCTTATTAATTATATCCTGAAGCATAGAAGATTTGTTACTGGTTGTTAACCTACACACTTTTTTAGTGTGCTCTATAGGGTCTTCATTAATAAGAATTATTTTTTTTGCCTTCGAAACATTTATTCCTTCCTCAACTGCAATTTCCAATAGCTCTTCAGTTTCTTTAAAATCTAACAATTCACCATTCCTAAGTTCTGTAAGGGCTGTTATAGCATTTATACCTACATTTACAAGAAGCTTATCCCAAATTACTCCAAGGACGTTGTTTGTTATAACAGTTTCAATTTTACATTTAGTAAATATTTCTTTAAGATTCTGGATTCTCTCCGTATTTTCTCTATCTATTTCACCTATTACTGTAGTTCCCTTTCCTGCATGATAAATTCTAGCGGGTTCAAGTAATGTTGAACCGTGGGAAGTTGTTCCTGCGATTATATTCTTCTTCCCTACTACAGATTGAATTTTTTCGATATTCCCAAGTCCATTTTGTAATGTTAGAATAAGGGTATTTTCTCCAATAATATTTTTTACTGGTTTAAGAGCTTTATCTGTTATAGTTGATTTTACAAACACTAATATTAAATCAACTATCCCTATATCATTAGTATCAATTGTGGCTTGAACATTTTTTATAATCTTTTTCCCATTTTCATCTTCTATTATAAGTCCCTTCTCATTTATTCGATTAACATGCTCCTTCCATATATCGATCAGCCACACTTCATTATCCCCTATAGAAAGTAATCCTCCATATAAACATCCCATTGCTCCTGCTCCCAGTACTGCTATTTTCATAATTTATCACCTAACCTTAATTTATAAATCTATTTTTCCACTCTATTTCGGCCATAAAATTTGGCTTGAAAAAGAGCTTTGTCTGCACTATTTATAAGTTCTTCAACTGAATAATACTTTTCCGGCAATAAAGTAGAAACTCCTAAACTAACTGTAACATATGGAGATACACAGGAACCCTTATGTTTAACAGCCATGGATTCTACTTTTTTTCTGATCCTCTCAGCCACAACAAGAGCCCCTTGTCTCTGAGTTTCTGGTAAAACTACAACAAACTCCTCACCACCATACCTAGCCACAAAATCGGCAGGTCTTTGGGTAGAGGAAACAATAGCCTCAGCCACCTGCCTAATACATCTATCACCTTCTTGATGACCATAGCAATCGTTAAATGCTTTAAAATGATCTATATCTATCATAATTAATGATAAGGGTATACCTGTACGTATTGATCTTTGCCATTCAATTTGAATATTTCTTTCAAAAAATCTTCTGTTTGAAATACCCGTTAAGACATCTATAGTAGATATGTGCTTTAATCTACAATTTAATTCTTTTAGCTCCAACAACTCATCTATCTTTTCTTCTAGAAGCCTAGCCTGTTCTTTCAGCAATTTTTTTTGCCTTTGAAGTTCAATAAATACCTTTACTTTACTTTTTAATACCAATGGCTCTATTGGCTTAAAAATACAATCAACTGCACCTACTTCACACCCTTTAAAAATAAATTTTTGTTCTTTATTAATAGTCGTAATAAATATAATAGGAATGTTTTTAGTTTTTTCACATTTTCTCATGAGCTCAGCAATTGCAAATCCATTCATTTCATGCATTTGTACATCTAATAAAACAAGGGCAAAATCATACTCTAACATTAACCCTAAAGCCATATTTCCAGAAGTGGCTTTAATTATATTTAATTCCAGATCTTCAAGCACACCCTCTAAAGCCAATAGGTTCTCTAGTTTGTCATCAACAATTAATACATCCATTTCATGTTGAGATGACATTTATTCTCCCCCTCAAAACACATACTTACTTTATTTTATCTACTAAATCCATTGATATGACATGTTTTTTGTTTAAATTAAGTTTTATATTGAGAAAATTATGTAATTGAAGAAATTGCAGAATTCTAACTTGGCTGGGTTGCATAATATATATAGCATGTCTTTAGAGATTTTTAAACTATATGTAGTAGATAGTTTTTACAGGAGGTAATTATGCAATTTGCTCAATTATAATTTTATAAAATTTTCTAAAATAATATTTATTTCTGTTTTGTGGTTTAAATAATTATAATACAAAATATTATCAATTTTCAATTATATTTAGATAAAAAATACAAATATTTGAAATTTATTAAACCTTAAAATGTCTTATGACAGAATTTAATTTTACTATTCATTAAAAAAGCACAGCTCTTTACTAATTGAGCTGTACTTTTTACAGTTTAAAATAAGATTTTTTTACCTCTAAAAATATCTTCTTATATTGTTCCGGTGTAATAGACTGCTGCCCGTCACTTAAAGCTTTTTGGGGATCAATATGTACCTCTATCATCAAACCATTTGCTCCACATGCTAAAGCTGCCTTTGACATGGGAAGAATAAGTTCCCTCCGACCAGTTCCATGACTTGGATCTACTATTACTGGCAATCCCGTTTCACCTTTCATAATGGGTACTGCTGCCAAATCCAATGTATTTCTTGTATAGACTTCGAAGGTTCTTATCCCCCTTTCACAAAGTATAATATTTTTATTGCCATATGCCGCTATATATTCAGCGGCCATTATCCATTCCTTTATGGAAGCACTCATACCCCTTTTTAATAAAACTGGCTTATCTATCCTTCCAATTTCTTTAAGTAATGAATAGTTATACATGTTTCTAGACCCTATTTGTATAATATCAGAATACTCTACTACAGCCTCAAGATTTTTTTCATCCATAAGTTCCGTTATTACTGGAACTTTTATTTTTTCTCCCGCTTCTTTCAAATACTTAAGACCTTCTAGACCGAGGCCCTGAAAAGAGTAAGGACTGGTCCTTGGTTTAAATACTCCCCCTCTTAATATATCTATACTAATTTCCTTTAGGGCTAAAGCAGTCTCCATAACCTGCTGTCTTGATTCTACTGCACAGGGACCAGCTATTATAACCGGTGGATTATTTCCTCCAATCTTTAAATCTCCTACTTTTACTACTATTTGTTCTCCAGTTAATTCTTTTCTATCCTTCATAATTTATCTTCCTTATTTTTTCACCTTCCAGTTTTTTTATTATTTGGCTTATATTCGAATCAGCAATTTTAATATTAGGAGCTATTTCATATAAAGGAATCATCACAAATGCCCTTTCTGTCATCCTTGGATGAGGTATGGTAAGCTTTTCATCCTTCGATTTAAATCCTTCGTAAAGCAATATATCAACATCTATAGTTCTTGGACCCCATCTGATTATTCTCTTCCTTTTTAGCTTTTCCTCAATCAATCGGCAAAATTCTAAAAGTTCGTAGGGCTTGAGTTTGGTATCAATTTCCAAAACAACATTCAAAAACCAGTCTTGATCCTGATATCCAACAGGTTCAGTTTCATAATACGAAGAAACTTTTTTTAGCTCTATCAATTTATGATTTCTTATCATATCTACAGCATTATCAATATTTTCTTTTTTGTTACCAATATTACTTCCCAATCCCATATAGGCTTTAAACATTTCTTTTTCTCCTTATTTCTATCCCAAAATAATCATATATACCATTAACCGGTGCCTCCGGTTTTCTTATCTTAATACATATTTCATTTACCTTTGGAAATTTATCTAATATAGTTATAGCTATATTTTCTCCCAGTGCCTCTAAGAGATTAAACTTTTTGTTTTCAACAATACTTTTTACTTCATTATATACTTCTCCATAATGTATAGTATCCTTAACATTATCACTTAAACCAGCTTTTTTCAAGTCTGCATAAAGCTCTATATCCACAAAGAATTTTTGACCTAATATGTTTTCTTCCTTTAAAACGCCGTGATATCCAAAAAATGAAAGATTTTTCATTATTATTTTATCCATTTTAAATACCCCTTACAATAGCATCTGTTACCTTAGCTGCTCTTACATTCTCTTTTACATCATGAACCCTAACTATATCTACTCCCTGTATTATTCCCATTACAGTAGTAGAAAGTGTTCCTTCTACCCTTTCCTTTGGAGGGAGATCAAGTATCTTTCCAATCATTGACTTTCTAGATGTACCTAAAAGAACAGGATATCCTAAGTCATTGAATTCTCCCAATCTTGACATAATTACCATATTCTGCTCAGGGGTTTTACCAAAGCCTATTCCCGGGTCCAATATTATATTTTCTTTCTTTATACCTGCCTTTAGTGCAATATCTATAGACTTTTTAAAAAAATCACAGATTTCTTCTATAATATCCTTCTTATATTCTGTGTTCTTTCTATTATGCATTATTATGACTGGAGCATCATATTTAGCTATTACAGAGGCTATATTCGGATCTCTTTGTAGTCCCCACACATCATTTATAATATGGGCTCCAGCTTTAAGTACTTCCTCAGCTACCTTGGCCTTATAGGTATCTACCGATATTGGTAAATCAACTTCACCTACAAGCCTTTGTACAACTGGCAAAACCCTTTCCAATTCTTGAGCTGCATCAACCTCCTGGGCCCCTGGCCTTGTTGATTCTCCACCAATATCTAATATATCAGCTCCTTCACTAGCCATAGCTTTAGCATGTTTTACAGCTACATCAACTTGAGTATAATCTCCTCCATCGGAAAATGAATCAGGTGTAACATTTAATATACCCATAATAAGAGTACGAGTTCCTAAATTTAGTTCATATTTACCACAATTTATATCAATTCTTCTATGAAATTTATAATTTATATTCCTCATTATATCCTCCATTATTATATGAAATTTTGCAAGTCTACATCCAAAACCTTATCTTCCAAAATTTATTAGTGACATAGCCTCTGCCCTTGCCTTTGCATCTTTATTAAATAGCCCTCTAACTGCAGATGTTACAGTTTTTGATCCTGGTTTTTTTATCCCTCGCATAGTCATACACATATGCTCAGCCTCGACAACTACTATAACACCATGGGGTTCTAATTTTTCCATCATCGTTTCTGCAATAGTTGCCGTAAGCCTTTCTTGCAGTTGTGGCCTTCTTGCAACTGTTTCTACTACCCTAGCAAGCTTGCTAAGTCCTGTAAGTTTACCTCCCTTAGGCAAGTATCCCACATGGGCTTTTCCAAAAAAAGGTGCAAAATGATGTTCGCATGTAGAGTAAAAAGGTATATCCTTTACCAAAACCATTTCCTCATGCTTTTCATCCTGAAAATATATTTCTAAATGTTTTCCAGGATCTTCCTTTAATCCTGAAAAAATTTCTTCATACATTTTTGCAATTCTTCTTGGAGTATCTTTAAGGCCTTCCCTATCTGGATCTTCGCCAATAGCTTCTATAATATCTCTTACTGCTCTTTCGATTTTCTGCTTATCCATTTTATTCCTTCTTTCATTTAAATTAGTGGAAATTTTTTTCTTTTCCAAAATTTATTAACTCCACCGTAGGGCTTGAGAACATAGTCTAATATAACTTTAAGATTTTTTAGTTTTACATTAAAATCTTCTTCTTCAATGAACCCTACACTCAAATTATATAAAATATCGTCAAATTTTTGTATATTTTTTAATAACTTCTTATCTTTAGGTACCCAATAACCAGCAAGTTTAAAATATGAATTTAATATATTATAAAAAAGACTATTCATTAAAAATTTTGTGTTTACTACATCTTTCTTTCTAGAATATATATCTTCCAAATCCTGATAAAATTTAAATCTAATATATTCTATATCATCTTCCTGAAATTTTTTTGGTCCATTTCCATATATAATTTTTATTTTATCTAAAAGCTCTTTTAACTCTTTATTAATATTATTATATATAATTTTATAGCTTTGCAATGAATTAATCAAAAACGGAATTCCTTCAACAATAGAATTTTTAAATGTATTAAATGACATATAGGATATGTCGAATAATACATCTTCAATGGGCATTACCTCCCTTTCAAATTCATATTCTTCATCGGTAATAACAAAGAGGTCTATGTCTTTTAAAGTGTTAAACTCCTCTTCTTTTTCTAATTCTGCTGCTGACCCTATTAATAATACGCTAAGAACCTTTTCATCTTCTATAATTTTTTCTATTTTTTTATGGAGTGCACCTAATATATTCATATTATTTCCCATAAAGCTTATTAACTTCCTTTATTAATATTTTTTAAACTATTATAAAAATTTAAGTAAAAACTTTAGTTTATACATACTATTTTAACACTTTTAAAGTCAATAAATCGTCATTAAAATATTTTTTCTCAATCCTTTAATAAAAAAACTTAAATTCCCAAAAAAGAAGAAAACCCCATAACTTTAATATAAAAACATTATTCTAGTCAATGAGGTTTATCGGTTTTGAAATTCCCAATTATACTACTTCATACTATTTAAATACTTTTAATTGGGGTTTTCTTAAAAATCAAAATAACCATGATATAGTGGATATTTTAATGCTAAGTCTCTTGCATTTTCTTTAATTTTATCTAAAGCTCCCTTGTCATTTATATTTTCTGCAACTTTATTAATCATTTCCGCTATTTCTTCCATTTCCCTTTCCTTCATCCCTTTAATTGTCATAGCAGTAGTTCCTATTCTTACACCACTAGTTATCATGGGCTTCTCAGGATCAAAGGGAATCATATTCCTGTTAACAGTTATACCTACAAAGGCCAAAGCTTCCTCTAACTGTGCTCCAGTAAGTTTTTTAGGCCTAAGATCAACTAGTAATAAGTGATTATCTGTTCCCCCTGATACTATTCTAAATCCTTTTTTCTGCAAAGCATCTGATAACTTTTTAGCATTTTTCACTACCTGTTTCATACACACTTTATATTCATCAGTCATGGCATTTTTAAATGTAAATGTCTTAGCAGCCATTATGTGAAGGTGAGAAGAACCTTGAACTCCTGGAAATGTAGCTTTGTCAATCTTTTTAGAAAATTCATTTTTGCAAAGTATAAATCCACCTCTGGCTCCAGCTAAGGTTTTAGTTGTAGTTGAAGTAACAAAATCAGCATATGGTACTGGAGATGGATGTATTCCTGCTGCAACAAGACCAGCCACATGGGCCATATCAACTAGAAAATATGCATTTATTGATTTAGCTATATTTGATATTCTTTCATAATCTATAAATCTTGGATATGAACTTGCTCCAGCAACGATAAGTTTAGGTCTATGCTTATTTGCCAGTCTTTCAAGTTCGGTATAATCTATAAGCTCAGTTTCCTTATCCAATCCATATGAAATAAAGTCGTATATTTTTCCTGAAAAATTTGCCTTGCTTCCATGGGTTAAATGTCCGCCTTGATCCAATCTCATACCCATTACTTTATCTTTAGGATTAATAATAGATGCATAAACGCATTGATTAGCCTGAGAGCCAGAATGAGGCTGTATGTTTGCATGATCAGCTCCAAACAAAGCTTTAGCCCTTTGAATTCCTAAAATCTCCATTTTATCAATCACTTCATGACCTGCGTGATAGCGTTTCCCAGGAAAGCCTTCCATGGTCTTATTAGTCAGAATACTTCCTTGCAATTCCATAATCCCAGTCGATACAAAACTTTCTGAAGCAATCATTTCCAGTCCTGTTTTTTGACGATTCAGTTCTTCCTCAACAATTTTATATAATTCAAAATCCTTTTCTTTAACAGTTTTTAACATATTAGTTCCTCCTTGATTTTATAGTCTTTTTACAATAAACATATGATAATTAAATTATTTCATAATATTCTGTTTAATTATATTAACTAAATTAACCTGTTATTGAACAAAAAGAATAAAGACGCCTAATGACGTCTTTATAGTTCTAAGTTTTGTGTATTAGACTTTATTTTCTATTAATATACACATTTTAGAATTTATACTAAAATTAGATAATGCCTTGAATTTTTAATACAGTATTGGCAACTAATGCTGAACCAAAATAAGTACCTATAAATACTACTATTGCAACTATAAAAACCTTCCAACTCATTTCTTTAATTTGTGGAATCTTGTTTCCAACTGAAATTCCTGCAAGGGCTAATATTGGTGTGGCTGTTCCTAAAAAATTAACTTCATCTGTATATTGTAAAAAGATTTTTGCCGTTGGCATAAATGGCATACTAAGTAGAAGAGCTATTAATACTGCCCAGGCAAAAGCAGGAAATTTTAATTTGGGAGTAAGCTCTTTAATTTTAAGGGCAATTATAGCTATTGTTAATACAATTAAAACACCTGGAATTGCTTTAAATACAGATATTCCATATCCTATTTTCTGTCCTATTAATATTATAAGTCCTACTATTATCATAACCTTTATTTGCCTTAAAGTTTTACTTAACATTAGCATGCCCTCCCTTTTTACCTAATTTAGGCTCCAGTTTTTTATACAAATAATTACAAAGAGGTATTCCTAAAAAAATAACAGAATAAACTCCCGTTAAACCCGTTAACATATTGCTTGTTGCTGCATATGCAAGTATAGCGTCCTTCATTTCTGGTACTGTGGCCGCCAATGCTGCTGAGCCTGCTGTCATCATACTCCCGCTCCCCATTCCTGAAGCCATTGCAAGGGCATAGGGATGAAGACCAGTTCTTACAGCCAAAGAACCAAGCAGTCCAAAAAAGATAGTTCCAAAAACTGTTCCAACTAAATATGTACCTAAAACCCCTGTACCTTCTGGTGAATTAATACCATATCTTTCAGTTATTACTCCTAATGTAGGTTCTCTACAGATACTTACTGTTGCACCGAAGGCTTCCCTCTTGAGTCCTAATAATAATGCAATAGGTAGACCTATTAATATTGTTGCTAGATTTCCCAATTCTTGAAGTAGTAATGCTGGACCTGCCTCAATTATTTTTATAATATTGGGACCAACTAGTGCTCCATATTTTACTCCTAATGGCAGCAAAGCTAACATTACCATTGCACCGGCCATTTCTATCTCTTCTTCTGATAGTAATTCTTTTAGAAAGGTTAATTTTTTCCCTAATATATCTGGAGTTATTATCAGTCCAATTATTACTGCATATAACATGGGAAGGAGTACAACTTGGCCAGGCCCAAAGGGTATTTTTTTTGTTCCAATGAATTCACTAAGAAATACGATAACTGCCACTACAATAAATAATCTAATAAATACCGATATTTTATTCTTATTTTGTCTTGATTCCCCCCTAGTTAATTTTTCATTTGACATATATTAACCTCACTCTCTTATATATTTATATTTATGAAAAAGCTTACTTACCCAAAATTTAATGCTTAATCTGTTAGAAACTCAAGGGCTGACTGTGCTAAAATACCTGCTCCAATTGGCAATGCTTTTTCATCAATATCAAACTTAGGATGGTGCCATTCGTTAACTATACCTTTGGATTCATTTCTTACTCCTAAAAAGTAAAAGCACCCGGGAACTTTTTCCTGATATAACGCAAAATCTTCTCCTCCCCCAGACAAATCTGGTATTACTATACTTTCTTTTCCAGATATTTTTGCCACTGCTTTTTTCCCTATCCTCGTAATGTATTCGTCATTTATAACAGCTGGTAAAGTAAATTCATACTCTAATTTCCCTTCTGTATCTAATGCTGAACAAATATCTTTGATAATCCGCCCCATAATTTTAGGTATACTTTTTCTTACTTCAGCATTATATGTTCTTACTGTCCCAGTCATCTCTACATAATCACTTATAACATTATTAGCCTGTCCTCCATGAATGGTCCCTATGGATACTACTGCAGTTTCAAAGGCTGATATTTTTCGACTTACAATAGTTTGTAAGCTTTGAACAACTGCTGATGCTGCAACAATTGCATCCCTTGCTTTATGTGGTACCGCTCCATGTCCGCTTTCCCCATATATTTTAATTTTTATTGTATCTACTGCTGACATTAATGGTCCGCATTTTACACCCACATTACCTACTGATATGTTTGGAGAATTATGTAGTCCATATATTGCATCTACCTTAGGATTTTCTAATACACCATCTTCAATCATAGCTAAAGCGCCTTCATTTATCTCTTCAGCCGGCTGAAAAATAAACTTAACTGTTCCCGGCAAACTATCTTTGATTGAACTTAAAAGAATTGCAGCGCCTAATAGACATGTTGTATGGACATCATGTCCACAAGCATGCATATTTTGATTTTTGGATTTATAAGGAACTTCATTTCTTTCTATAATAGGTAATCCATCCATATCTCCTCTCAATGCCACCACTTTACCTTCTTTAACTCCTTCTAATATCCCCAATACACCGGTCTTTCCTATCTCCTGAACTACTGTAATTCCCAGTTCATTAAGATATTTACTAACATATTTTCCTGTTTTAAACTCTTTAAAACTTAATTCAGGGTTCATATGCAGATGTCTTCTTATTTCAACTAACTTCCCTTCTATCTTATAAGCGTTTTCCTTTAGACTAATCATTATCTCCCTCCATTCAAAATACTTAATAATCAATTTTTCCTCTATCACAACCTTTCAATCCTTATATTGTTAATTGAGAAAATTGTATGATTATCTTCTTTCAATATCTACTATATAGCTTTAAAATCTTAAAACACCATCATATTTATTATGCAATTCTCCTAATTATATCTTTTCATAATTTTCAAACAATTTCTATGAACAAATTTAACATTTTATTGAACAAAAAAACAGTGGCCATTAGCCACTATTTTCTTTAAACTTTTTGGGAGTAGTTCCCGTCAATTTTTTAAAATTCTTATAAAAATAATTTAGATTATTATATCCTATTTTATGAGCTATTTCCTTAATTGACAATTCAGTATCCTTTAATAATTTTTCAGCTTTTTTTATTCTTAATTCATTTAGATATGCAATAAAATTTTTTCCCAAATGTCTTTTAAACATTCTTGAAATATGATTGGAACTAGTGTGGAACTCCTTTGCACATTTATTTAGTTCTATTTCACTACTATAATTTTGATTAATATATTCTAATATATCATTTAAAAATTGATTATCTGTATACCTGTAACCCATAACCCTTTCCATGGCTCTCTTGAATTGCTCAGGATCAATTGGTTTCAATAGAATATCCTTTGCTCCTAATCTTAATGAGGATTGTGCATATTCAAAATAGCTATATGCAGTAATAACAATAAAATTTATTGATCTTGTATATGAAGAGTTTATTCTTTCCATAACTTCTATTCCATTGTAAACCGGCATTTTAATATCTAAATATACTATATCAGGTTTTAACTCTTTTATAAGTCTAACTCCTTCATCTCCTGAAGCTGCCTGACCAACAATCTCAATGAGTAAATTACTTTGTTTAATAAGATATTTTATGATTTCACCTGAGGATTCTTCATCATCTACTATTATAGCTCTTCTCATATCTATTTCCTTTACCTCCCTTTAAAAATATCAGTGTATTTTTTCTAAATAATTTTATGGGGCAAGTGAATTATTACTAAGGTTCCTTTTTCATAAATACTCTTAATATCAAAGAAAAAATTATTTCCATAATATTTTCCCAGTTTCGACCAAACCATAATTAAGCCACTCATAAGATAATTTCTATCATCAATTATTTTAGATTTTAGCTCAATTAAGTCATTTTCTTTTATTCCTATACCATTATCCTTTATTTCAATTATTAATCTTTCTTCATCTATCTGAGCACTCAAAGAAATTTTCATACTGTCTTTTATATCTTTAAATCCATGTTTAAAACAATTTTCTATTATAGGTTGTAGAAAGTTAAAGGGAACATTTCTATTTTTGACCTCTAAAGAAATATTAAAATCAACGGTTAATCTATGGCCATATCTAAGCTTTTGAAGATTAATATAGTTCTTTAAATAATTTATTTCATCTTTAAATTCAACAAAATAGCTACTGTTTTTCAAGGTATATCTAAACATTTTTGAAAGGTCAACAATTGCATTATAAGTACTGAATGAACCTTCCTTTATTGCTAAACTAGCAATAGCATTGAGAGTATTGAATAAAAAATGATTATTTATTTGTATACTTAAAACTTTATCTTTAGTAGTTTTTAAAGATTCCTCCAAGAGAATTTCATTTTTTACAATATCTTTGATTATTTCATCTTTTTTATTCAATTCTATCTCTGTGTTTTTAAATATATAATAATTAACAATATTTTTGCTTAGCTTTTTCATTATTTGTAATATAGCATTAACAGTACTTTTTGGAGTATCATAGGGCACATAACTTGCACCACTTTCCTTCATATTCCTATTACTCTTAATTTTACTTTTCGATTCTCTTATATGACCGCCTTTAACAGTACCAATAACTTTTTCATTATATATTATTGGTACTGTAAATACTGTTAAGCCATAGGGACAGACAAAAGCATTTGAATCACTATAATGTGGAGGTGTATATTCATCTTTAATATTGTATAGAACACAATTGTAAATACTTTTATCTATATCACAATTAATTTTACAAAATTTAGGACAATAATTGCCTTTAATGATTATTTCTCCCTTATGATCAAATATAATTATAGGAATTTTTAATGGATCTATATTCTTTTTAAATAAATATTCGATTTCATTATTTATTTCTATTCTATCAGGATATATTTTTTCATTGTATTGTTCTATCTTTTGTCTTTTGCTTTTTACAAATATCTCTTGCTCATAATTCACAGGACTAGATATTAATAATTCCTTTAATGGTTTTTCCCCAGTATTTATAGTCTCGTGGGTAGAACCCGCTTCAATATGAAATATTGAACCAGGATGTATTAATGTGATTTCATCATCAACAATTTGTTTACCTTCTCCTGAAAGTACATAAAGTACCTGTTCATCACCGTAATGGATGTGCATATTCTGTCTTTTTCCTGGATAAATTGTAATAATTCCTATATTCATATTGCTGCGAGAGTTATTTTTTTCCGGTTCATATTGCCATTGAATCTGACCCCAATCGAAAAATTGTTCTTTCTCTATGTTCAAGCTTATATACCTCCTCATAGTTCTATTTGCATAATTTTAGTATATAATAAATGAGGAAATCAAAACAGTATTGTTAAATAAAAAAACAAACCTGCTTTACAAACAAGTTTGTCTTCTAAAAATACAATAATATATTTACTCAGAATTAATCAATACTCCCAACCGGCTTCCAATAACATCTTGTTAGCCATAGCTGCTGAAAATCCTCTACCATCACTAGTTTCCTTCTTTAAATCTCTTGGATTACACCCCTTCTCAGCGTAAATCTGATTAGCACCACCAACTAAAGATAAAAGGCTAGGTTCGTGTACTCCCATTGCTCTAATAGAATCCCCTGCAGCTAAACGTGTTACAGCACATATTTTAGAAAGCTCCAGTTCACTTATTTGACCAGCTTTTTCAAGGGGAGTTCCTTTTACTGGAATTCTTCTCATTACTGCCATAACAGAAGCATCATACTCCAATCCCCTAAATATTTCTTCTACAATTTCATCTATAGTATGCTCAGGTCCAATTGGCTCAACACAGTAATAAAGCTCTAAATCCGATTGCTGAATAATTGATAATGTTGATATCCTTTCTTCTTTAGGAATATCTGTATCTTCACCTTCTCTTAATCTACAGATATGGTAGGCTCCAGTAAATCCTATTTTCTTAAGCTCGCAGGCCATTTCCCTATTAAAATCACCTAAATTAGCAACTAATTTCATTTCCTTTGGTATAATTTTTCTAACTTTTCTTCCTATTGCTAAAAATTTTTCAAAATCATAGTCTGCCGTTGCCATTAAGAATACCTCTGTAACGCCGGATTTTATAAAGTTATCTACTTTTCTATATATTTCCTCTTCTTCTATATTAACTATTTCTTTAATTAAACCATGCTTTTCACCAAAGAAACAGAAGTTACAATTTTTAGAACATGGCGAATTATTTAGTCCTATCTGTGCATATATTTCTCCAAGATTTTTGAAATGCTTTCTTGAAAGAACATTGGCACAAGCTAAAATATTATACATATCTTTCGAATATACATCTACATTTAGGAGAGTTTTAGCTTCCTTCTTAGTTATTTGTCCTCCATGAAGAGCTTTATTTAATATCATCAATACTTTATTATTAAGATTTTTATCGTGTCTAGATATATTTAAACTCATTTTTTCATCTCCAATTCATAGCTAAAAACAAAGTAATCTATTCCACTGCCCTAAAATATCAGGCTATAATACTAACTAACAATTTATAATAAAACTAAATCCCGATTAAAATAATTCTGCCAACTAGAAATCATATTTTTCTTTACTGGCTGATTGCCTGATGCCAATATTACTAGAGAGCCTTTATCCGGCATTATATCGGTTTTTGTAATCTCTAATTGATTTGATGTTCCATCTATGTAATGCCATTTTCCTTCAATACGAACAAATCCTTTAATCCTATAGAAATAATCTGAAAAATCCTCAATCCATTTTCTGATTAATTCTTTTGAAAAATTGCCTTCCATAGAAACTAAAATTTTTTGTGTTCCTATTATTCGTTTCTTTGCTATATTTATATCTCCCGAGCTATTCTTGCAGTTGAGATTTTCAATCCACCGCCTATCTTTAATCAAACCATATTTTGTATACTTAATAGAGACCAATGGATTTACTTCTTTAATCAAGTTTTCAATTTTCTCTAATTTCCCTTTATCTACTAAATCAATTTTATTTATAAGTACTAAATCACTACTGGCAATTTGAAGCTTTACTGCAACTGCTGTAGATAGTAATTTTTCAAAATTTGTTGCATCTACTATTGTTATATTTCCTATATATTCATAACTATTTTCCGTTAATTCCTGAACCATAGATAAAATTTTAGACATTCCCGTTGGATCTGACAGTCCTGAACTTTCAATTAGAACAATATCCACTGGAATTTCTGAGATTTTCACAAGTGCATCTATAAAACTGTCTGAACGACAATTGCAGAATATAGATCCATTGCTGATCTCCCTTATAGAGATTCCTTCTTTACTTAACAGTAGACCATCTATTCCCTGTTTTCCAAACTCATTTATTACAATAGCTATTTTTTGACTTTTAAACATTTTTATTAAATTACTCATAAAAGTGGTTTTCCCTGCACCTAAGAATCCCGAAACTAGATAAAGTTCTTTCTTATTTTTAATTGACATCATAAACATCCCCTAGGACTAATAATCTTCTACTTAGGCTATTTAATATATACATCATTATGAGATATAACAATATCATAAAAGTTTTATACTTTACTTCATTTCCTTTTCTATGGCAGTAAGCAATTCATTTTTATTTGGGATAATAGAAGAATATTTCAATTTTCCATTAATGTATATACTAGGTAAGTTTTTAACTCCCATTTTCTTTACCCTAGCTATGTTTTCTTTAATGGTAAACTTGTATTCAATAACATCTATTCTATCTCCAAAATAATCTTTTGCATCTTTAGCTGCATTCATCATATAAGTACACGCAGCACAAGTGGCTGAATCAAGAGTGAACACCTCAACAAGTGGTTTTTCAAGAGATTCATAATCCGGTAGATCTATTTCAATATCCTCTTCAACAAATTCATAATTTTCAAGAACTTTTCTAACTTCATCTGGCTGACGAATAGTCTGCTGAACAGCTATGGTATTTTCAATAGGCACATCGTATGGCATGTCACAGCCTGGAGCAATAATCAAATTATCATGACTCAATTTATCTAATAAATCCAATGTATATTTCATATTGTCCTGCTGAGTACCATGTAACATGACTGTTGTAAGAGGAATATTTCCTCCAATAGCTATATTATATTTATCTGATATTTCTTTTGCTCCTACCATATCTATATTCTCATCTATAGAAATAGAATCTGGATTTGTTTGACACATAACCTCTATACTTCTTGTAGCATCTCCACATACGAAAAATGATGAAAAAACTTCTCTTTCTCTTATAAACTTAAATAAATCCTTATATGGATTTAATAAAAATTGTTTAAAATGTCTTGGTGAGATTTGAGATACAAGTGGGTCAACTATAGCAATAACATCCATACCTGCTTCAATATAATATTCAGCCATTTTTTTATTTGCTTCATTGGCAAAAATAATAAGCTCTTTTGTATATTCTGGATCTTCAAACATATCCATGAAAATATTAGTTCCACGAAGATGTGATGCTAATGTAAATGGTCCACAAGTTAAACCATAAAGAGCAGTTGTATCACCTACTTCTTTTTTCATTCTCTTCATTACATCCAAAACCATTGGTATTCTTCCATCATTTTTTTGAGGCAACATACATGTACATGGAACTTCTTTAGTCTCTGATAAAGGATGGGCTTTAACTGCCGGTGGAGCATCTTCTGCCCACATCAATTCACATCCCAATACCTCTGCTTCAATTTGAAGATCAAACATTATTGGTTGACCATCTGGTCTGTATAATTTGTTAACCTCTAAAAGAGACTTAAATAGCTTATCTCCATCAGTTAGTATCTCTTTTGCATTTACATTTATTAATTTACCTGCATGAACACCTGCAAAAGGAATCCAAGGAACCCTCTCTGTTTTCTCATGCCTTAATGTTTTAAATATTAGTTCTTTTCCAGTCATACGGTTATTAGACCTCCCCTAAATTCAAATTATATACTTCCCTCAATTAATATGATATATATTTTCCTTTTCTAAATCTTGCAACTTTATTATTTTTTTGGTAATTTTTTTGGGTTTTTCAGAATTTTCTTATTGAAACTTATTTTTTTTTGTACTATTATTAAGTAAAGCTCAATATTAAATTAATTGAGGAAATTGCATAACTCTAACTTGGCAAAATTACATAATTACTACCTCCAAAAACATCCCATTCCTTTATTTAGCTAATGATAAATTATAGTACCTAAGTTTTATTAATTTTATAATATAGATGCACTATTGTGGCATCAAATAATGTTTTTTAAAAATTTTTAAGAGGTTAAATGGGGGAGACTTAAATGATTTTTGACAAAAATGGAAACTTACTAAAAGAAAACTTAAAAGAGCTCTTAAAAACATATTACATGGCTATAGATGTAAGTATTCGAGCTGTTGATAAAAGCGGCAATATATTGGACTCTATGGGAAATTCAATGAAATTTTGCTCTTTGTGCAATAAGCATTCCAATGAAATTTCTTTTTGTAAAAATGAATTTTGTAAAGCAAGTAAACAATCTATGAATATTGGAGAACCTTATTTCTTTTTTTGTCCTATGGATTTCATGCATATAGCAATACCTTTGTTAAATAACAACGTATTTTGGGGCGGCCTAATAGCTGGTCCTATATCAATTAAAGAATTAGATAATAAATTAATAGATCTAAAAACAAAAAAAATTTCAACCTTTTCTTCTAATGAATCCCATAGTTTTTCTAAATATGTTCAAACAATACCTATAATTGATATCTCTAAAATCAAATATTTGGGAGATATTCTTTTTATGATAACTTCGTTACATTTAAAAGAATCTAAAAGCATATTAGATGAAAAAAAGCAACGAATGAAACAACAATCCAGAATAAATGAAGAAGTACAACTAACGAAGGCTCAACCCAATAAGGATTATTTATCATATTATTACGAAAAAAATTTATATATTAAAGTAAAGAATGGAAATAATCTTGAAGCTAAAAATATTTTAAATAAATTATTGGCTTTTATATATTTAAATGAAGGACATAATATAGATATTATAAAAACTAGAATGATAGAGCTATGCTCTCTTCTTTCCCGTGCAGCTATAGAAGGAGGAGCAAATCTAAGAGAAATGATGGCCTTTAACTATTTATTGTTTGAAGATTTAAAAACAATAAAGGATTTGAATAATCTATCTTTTTGGATGCTGAAAGTATTAGATTATTATTCAGAATGTGTTGTCAACATACCTTCTTCAAAAAATAAAGACATAATAAAAAGAGCAATTTCATACATTAACTCCTACTACAATTATCCTCTTAAACTTAAGGAGGTTGCAGATTATGTTCATCTTAACCCTTCGTATTTTTCTACCTTATTCAAAAAAGAAACAGGGGTTTCATTCTCAAAGTATATCCAAAAGATACGTATTGAAGAAAGTAAATGTTTATTAGCCAATACTCAGGATACTATACCTAATATAGCCATCTCGGTAGGATTTAATGACCAAAGTTATTTTACAAAAACTTTTAAGAAAGTCACTGGTTTCACCCCTAGGCAGTATAGAATAGAATATTAATAAATTTTCTTAATTGAATTATTATATTTTCAAAACAAAATATAACTCTATAGCTATCCATGCTATAAAGTTATATTTCTTTTTAATCTATTATATAGTTACGTGATTTTGAAAATCAAAAAATTTTTGACTTAGAAATCTTTATTTTGTATTTTTTCATCCTATAATGCAAACTTTGTCTACTCATATTAAGTTTTTTAGCAGCTTTTGAAATGTTTCCATTTGTCTGTTCAAGTGTAAGAATAATTCTATTTTTCTCCATTCTATTAATTTCATCTTTCAATGATACATTATCATCATCTTCTGATTCTTTAATTGAATTTATTTCATTATCGACCGATGTGATTCTAAAGTATTCAGGTAAATGTTCTAATAATATCTCTGGTTCATTGCTTCTAATTAATGTAAGTGCACTTTCAATAATATATTCTAATTGACGTATATTTCCTGGCCAATCATATTTTTTGAATAGAACTAAAACATCTTCAGATACCCTTCTATTTATTTTTCCCAATTTACTACATATCTTTTTCACAAAAAATTCAGTTAAAAGTGGTAAATCATCTTTTCTTTCATTTAAAGATGGTATATTAATACAAACTACACCAAGTCTATAAAATAGATCATTAAGTAGATAATTTTTTTCTATCGCCTCAAATGGCTCTAAATTAATAGCACTAATTATTCTGGGGTTTAGTAATTATGCAATTTGCTCACTTAATTATACTTGCTAAAATAACTCCAATTTAATCTAATCTATTTTGCATAGAATAATTTTTTAACCTCTTTTGAAAAATTATTTGCAATTGTAAATTTATTGATTTTTTAATTTTGAAATACCCTACAAGAAATATATTCCTTAATCATTTCGTTCTTTTATGCTAAAATATGTAATTAGAGAAACTATTTCTAAATCTATCTCATATCTATTATTCAATTTTGATAAATTAGAATTGTGAAATTTGCTCAAATATATAAGATTAATATAATCATATTAATTTTATATAATCTAAATTTCCTTTGAAAATAACTCTATTGGAGGAAAATATATAATGATAAAAAACTACTATGATACTGAAAAATTACTTAATGGAATATTCTCTTGAATTCAACAAGGTACAATTATGCTCCATAGAAATAATGTTATATTTAGTATCAATACAATAGCAGCAGATCTTTTAGATTTTTCCGTTGCGAATGTTCAATACATATCCTCTTTTTAGAAATAATGAAGTAATAGGAGCAGTCTCCATTATGCGGGATTATTCAAAAATCAAAGAATTATTTGCTCAAGGTATACATGATGCTAGTCAAAGAACTGATGGGCCTTTTAGAGCAAGCTACTAATGGGACTTTATTATTAGATGAACTTAATTCCATGAGTATGGGACTTCAATCAAAACTATTAAGGGTCTTACAAGAAGGTACTGTTCGAAGGGTGGGGGCTGTTGAAGAAATTCCTATAGATGTAAGAATTATTACTAATATAAATATGGAACCTACATTGGCAATACAAAAACAAAAACTACGTGAAGATTTGTTTTATCGATTAAGCGTAGTTTATCTTAAAATTCCTCCTTTGCGTCAGCGGAAAGATGATATTCCTTTATTAGCAAAAATGTTTATTATAAAATACAATAGAGAATTATCGAAAAATGTAAGCAGTTTATCTCCTGAAGTAATGGATATGTTCATGAAATACTCATGGCCTGGTAATATTCGTGAATTTCAGCACTCAATAGAATCTGCAATGAATATTATGAGCAAACATGAAACTATCGTATTACCTAAACATCTGCCTGAGCATATTTTAAACAAGCTTGATGAAAAGTTAAATCAAAATACAAATGTGAACTTATCCTTACAAATCGAACCATTATCTAATACCATGGAAGCTTTAGAAGAACAAGTTATTTTGATGGCTTTACAAAGAAACAATTGGAACATATCACATACAGCTCGACAACTAGATATAAAAAGGCAAAGTTTACAATATAGAATGAAAAAATATTGCATAAAACAACCTCTAAAAAAGTAAATATACTACCTTAAAATCAAAACTCTCAAGAAATATCGGATATTTTAATATGCATATATTAAGTTTTGATATGGGAAATCTATATAGTAAAACTTAGTTTATACATATACAAATACTTAAGATCTTTGAGAGTATTAGACATGTATAAACTAAAGTCTTTATTTAAATCCCTATAGTTATTTTTTAAAAAACTTATTATATTTTCTCTTTTTCTTATCTAAGGAAATTACATAGTTACCTTTTGCAAAACCCACCTACTATATCTAATTTTAAAGTCTCCAAATGACTACTATATGTATTATGCAATTATCTCATCTATATAATTATACTTTCTAAAAAGCATCTGTCTATTTTTATATATATGCAAAATTTATTTGCATTAAAACTGCACAATTAGTTGTCACTTTCTTAAATACTAAAAAAAGATAAAAAACCATAAAGAGTTGATTATTCTATATTTTACGCCTATTTAATTAATTGGCACACAAATTGCAATCTGAATATTCTGTATTTTTAAAATATTTCATTTGATTATATCATTTAATAAAGGGGGGATTTTTAATTAATTTATAATCGTTTCAATTTCTATATAATTTAAAAATTAATACCATTATAGTAAATTGAAACTAGTTTATTTGATCAAATATTAGGTAAGCATGAAATTATTTTATCAAAGGAGGCATATATCATGCAAGGAAACTTACGGAATATCCATGCAGCATCAATGAAAATACTTGAGCAAACAGGTGTTAAATTATATAACTCGGAAGTGTTGGAAATTATTAAACAAAATGGAATAAAAGTTTTAAATAGAACTGCCTATTTCACTGAAGATCAGATAATGAAATGGATTAAAAAAGCTCCTAGTGAATTTACAATTTATGCCAGAAATCCAAAATATAATATGCTTATAGGTGGAAATCACGCAGAATATAATTCCACATATGGAGCTCCAGCAGTAACAGAATCAGATGGTACTACAAGACCCGCCTTATTTAATGATTATAAAACCTTCCTTAAAATTGTTCATGAAAGTGATCAATTTAATATTAATGGAGGTGTCCTAGTTCAACCTACGGACTTAAAATCTTCAGAAAGTTATCCTATAATGTTGCTTTCAACTTTAGTTCATAGTGATAAATGTATAATGGGAGGCCCAGGAGGTGCCAAAGAAACTCAAGCAGTTATGGATATGCTCGGAATCGTCTTTGGAGGTAAAGAAAATTTACACAAGAAGCCTAGAATCTTGACGATCTTAAACCCTTCCAGTCCTTTGCAATTTGACCAAACAACATTAGATACCATGTTAATTTATGCACGCCATGGTCAGCCAATGATTATTGCTCCAGCTGTAATGGCAGGTACCACAGGTCCGGTAACATTATCAGGCACTATTGCTCAAGCTAGCGCTGAATCACTGGCAGGTATAGCAATCGTTCAAATGATTAGAGAGGGAACTCCTGTAATATATGGCTCTGCAAGTTCAACTTCCGATATGCGGACAGGTAGTTTTGCAATAGGTGCTCCTGAGGGCGCTTTATGTACAGCCTACGCTGCACGATTGGCTAAAGAATATGGACTTCCTTCACGTGGTGGAGGAACGTTGAATGATGCCAAATGTGTATCGGTACAAAGTGGATATGAAAGTATGATGTCATTACTTATAACTCGTATGGAAGGAATCAACTATATATTCCATGGAGCTGGAATTTTAGACAATTATGCTTCAATGTCCTTCGAACAGTTAATTGTTGATATAGAAATAATAGATATGGTAGAACGGTTTATGAGAGGTATAAAAACTGATCAAGAATCACTTGCCGTTGATCTTATTAATCAAGTGGGCCCAGGGGGAGAATTCTTAACTAAAGAACATACATTTAAACATTGTAGAAATGAAGCTTGGTCTCCAGAAATTGGCATTAGAGGCTCATACCCAAACGAAAAAGCCAATGAAAAGATTTTTGCCAATATCGAAAAGAAAAAAGAAAAACTATTGTCTATTTATGAAAAGCCTGAATTTTCATCTGATATTCAATCCAAACTCGTTGATTATCTAATAGACCTTGGAATAGCTTCTGATAAAATCAAGACTGCAATGGAGGTCTAATATGAGTAAGTTTTGGGGAAAAATCGATAAATTTGTTTTTTGGTTATCAGCTATTATTTGTATTATCTTTGTGGCATGGTCTATTTTATCACCTGAAGGCATGAAAAATACCTTTAGCTTGCTTTTTGATTTTTACATATCTAACTTTGGATGGGCCTACTTATTGGCTGAAGCTCTATTTGTTGGAGTTGCCATTGCCATTGCATTTAGTAAATATGGAAAAATTAGACTAAGTAAAGATAATGAAAAACCTGATTTTAGTACGGGAAGCTGGTTTGCTATGCTATTTAGCGGTGCAATGGGCATTGGCTTGGTATTTTGGAGTGTTTCTGAACCAATTATGCACTTTGCAGACCCTGCCTTTGGCACAGCTAGTACAGCAGAGTCCGCAAGATTAGCTATGAACTACACCTTCTTCCATTGGGGATTTCATCCATGGGCTAGTTATGCTGCAGTGGCCCTTCCTCTTGCATATTTTCAATTTAGAAAAGGAATGCCTGGTCTTATAAGTTCAATCTTCTACCCACTTATAGGTGAAAAGGTAAAAGGTCCTATTGGAAAAGCTATAGATACTTTTGTTGTTACTCTCACTCTCTTTGGGGTAGCCAGTTCTTTTGGGTTAGGTGCAATGCAAGTAAATACAGGTCTAAACTTAGTATATGGAATACCAAATACCGTTGCAACAGCAATTATCATTATAATAATATGTACATTTCTATTCACATTATCAACAGCAGTAGGAATTGAGAAAGGTATGAAAAGACTTAGTAATACAAATATGTTACTTGCTTTTTTTCTAATGGTATTTGTACTGTTTATAGGCCCTACTAAGTATATAGTAAAAGTATTTGTAGAAGGTGTTGGGGACTATCTGCAAAATATTGTTTGGATGAGCTTTTTTACAGATGCCCAAGGCACTGTGGCAAAACATTCGGGGTATGACTGGGTAGGAACTTGGACTGTATTCTACTGGGCATGGTGGCTCACTTGGGCTCCATTTGTAGGAAGTTTCATAGCCAGAATATCCAAAGGAAGAACTGTTAAAGAATTTCTTTTAGGCATATTTGTATTTCCATCATTATTAAGTTTTGTTTGGTTCAGTATAATGGGTGGTTCTGCACTTCATATAGAATTATTTGGTGCAGGGGGAATTACTCAGGCAACTTTAAATGAACTTACTAGCGCCATATTTGTTACCTTCAATCACTTTCCACTATCCCAATTGCTTTCTCTACTGGCCATGGTAGTTGTCTTAATCTTTTTCCTTACCTCGGCTGATTGTGCCACATTAGTTGTTAGTATGATGACATCAGGTGGTGATTTAGAACCCTTCTATGGCCTAAAAATATTCTGGGGTATAATTGTAGGTGCACTTGCTTCTATGTTCGTAATTGCTGGAGGATTACAAGCAGTTCAAACATTATCTTTTGCCCTCAGCTTTCCATTTGTAATTATTATGGTTCTGATGTTAATTAGCCTTTTCAAAGCCTTTAAACAAGAAAAAATTTCTCTACATCATGTAAACCCCATTGTTAAAAATGAAAAAGAAGAAACTCTGGTTTTTGATAAATAATTATTTATAAAAGTAGAAATAGTTATATAATAACAAAACCCCTTAGCTAATTTTTTAGCTATAAGGGCTTGTTATTATATAACTTTTAAATTATCACAAGCATAAGAGCTCACTATTCTTTCATCAACAGTTTGGTATATCTTACTAAAGCTTGGAACCATATGAAATTCTTTGTCATTCCACTCACCAAAAACCATTTTTTTTATCAATGAGGAATTTTCTTTAATTTCATCAAATGACCAATTCCTCTCACAAGCCAATTTTTTAACTTCATTTACATAATTGTTACTAAATGTTTGATTAGTTAACTCCGATGCTATATACAATGCCTTATTGTACTTATTCTTCCACTCATTTGCCAATTCTATTAAGTATTTTGCGCCTTCTTCTCCATATTTTTTTTCATATTCCTCATATGTACCATCAAGTCCGATAGCTTCTAATTCTTTTCTTTCTTTTTTCAATCCATTTCGTTCTATCCAAGATTCTATATAATACATTGTTCCAGCATTATTGATAAAATACTCATTATATTTTTCCTTAGATCCCATAAAAAAAGTTATACAATCATGGGCTCTGGAAATAATCATAGGAATATCTTTACTTTCAATTCCCTCCAAAACCTTTCCGCATAATCCATAGCCAAGTAATATATAATCATATTTATGTTTCTCTTTATCTAAACAATCAATTTTACTTTGTAGTATTCTATTTATCTCCTTTGGATATTCATGGTTTTCTGAACTCAAAAGTTCTATATCTATAGTATGAGGAGAAAGAGCAGACCAATAGTAAAATTCTCTAGCCAATACATCACATATAAAAGCTTTCAATCTCATTTCCATCACCTGCCAATATTATTTAAAATACATGCCACTGACAAACTCATCTTGAAAATCAGGATGAGTTGATATTTCAATATGCTTAGTAGCTAATGAATATTCCCTTCTACTAATATCTAATATCTCTTTATTACATAAAGCTAATTTGGCTCCTTCACCAGCAGCATTTCCTAAAGAAATTATCTTATCCAACTCAACATTAGGAAAAACACCTATTCTTCTGGCACTTTCTTTATTTATATAGTTTCCAAAGGCTCCTGCCAATAATATTCTATCTATATTTTGAAATTTTACTTCAGCCACTTTAAGTAGAATATTGATTCCCGCCTTAATTGCTCCTTTAGCAAGTTGAAGTTCTCTGACATCTTTTTGGGTTATTGTAATTATTTGTCTGTTGTAAGTCTCATTATCATATGCAATTATAACTTCTTTCTTCCTTCCATTTTTGATTATTCTTTTGGATAATTTTTCATTATTTAAAACATGGGGTTCCACTATTTTCCCATCTTCAGTTATAATTCCTATACGTATAAATTCGCTTATTATATCTATTAATCCAGATCCACAAATTCCTTTAGCTGGCTGATTGTCTATAGTTGTATAATGCATATCATCTTCAATTATGACACTATTAATTGCACCACTAAAGGCCTGCATACCATTCTTTATCTTTGCACCTTCAAAGGCAGGTCCTGCAGCTGTTGAACATGCATATCTTCCTTTAGGAGTTGATAATACTATCTCTCCATTTGTTCCTAAGTCTATTATTAAGCTATTATCTACATCATGGGTTAAATCTGCTGATATAATAGCTCCAACTGTATCTGAACCTACAAATCCTCCTATATTAGACAAAAATACTATTTTACCATGACTATTTATACTATTTATTCCTATTCTACTTGCTTTTTCAATTACTACATCCTTTATTACAGGGTTAAAGGGCATGGCCGAGAGACTTTTAGGATTTAACCCTATAAACAAATGATTCATCGTTGTATTTCCCACTAATACACATTGATATATATGTCTTTTATCAATATTGGCCTTTACACTCAGCTCTTTTATTAATTCATCTATCCCTTTTTTTACTTTTTTACTTAATACCTCTACTCCTTCTTCATTTTCTAAACAATAATTTATTCTAGAAATTACATCTGCTCCATAAACTGCCTGGGGATTTTGTGTAGATGACACTTTAATTTGCTTACCATTATTTAAGTCCATTAAATAACATGCAACAGTTGTTGTACCTATATCTATGGCCACACCATAATTTTTGTCCCTTGTATCTTCGTATTCCATATCAATAAGCTCATTATCATATAATGTGATTGTTACATTTTTTGAATAATCTATATCCTTAGATATTTTCCTTAGCATATCTAAATCAATATGAACATCTTTTAAGCTATTATTTATACATTCTACTACTGAATTGTTATTTTCAAGGGTTGGCTTATGAATCTTTATATATTTTTTAATAACCTTGTTATTAACTTTATATTCCTTTAAGGTTTCAAGACTGCTCTTAGAATCATTTCTTAATTTTCCTTCCAGAAGATATACATCTGCATATCCTGTTATAAAAGTCCTACAGGCTAATCTAATATCATTCTCTAATTCATCTTCAGTTAAAAAATTTTTCTCTTCATTAGTTATATCATTCACACTGCCTTTTACTCTAATCTTGCACTTTCCACAAGTCCCCTTTCCCCCACAAGGCGAGTATATAATAATCTCTTCCTTCGCAAGTAAATCCAGCAAGCTGTCTTTAGAGTTAGCCACATTAATAGTCTTATTAATTTCAGGAAGATGTATCTTTTTTTCATTCAACTTTCGTTACCTCCTCTGCCTTCTAACAAAATACTGCTGATAATAAAATATATAGAAAGTCCGATAAATTACTGGACTTTCTATTTTAAATATAAACAATTATAAAGCTTTAATATTTGCCGTATTCTCTTGCAGCTTCAGCTATAACTCCTACTTTTCTAATATCTGCATTAACTGGAAATTCACATCCGGTAGACAAAACAAATCCTCCACCTTTTTTATATTGTTCTATCTGCTTACGGCACTCTTCTCTTATTTCATCTTCAGAAGCACTAACCAACCAAGGTGGGTCAATATGTCCTATTAGAACAGTTTTCTTTCCATATTTTTCTTTCAATTCTGTCGTAGATGAGCAATCGTCAGGCAAATGTAAAAATGAAACAGCTTCTGGATTCATCATATCAATCTGAACATCTAAATAATTGCCATGACCACAATTATGAATCATAAACATACAACCCTTATCATGTACATGCTTAGCTAGTTTTTTTACATATACACCTTCAAATTTTTTCCACATTCTTTTACTCATTATAGATTTTGAAGCATAAAGAGTATCTATCATAATAGCATGAACCCCTGTTTCAATTAATGCATCACAATATTCTATCAAAGTATTATTAATAGCTTCTAAAGCTGTATGTACTTCTTCTCCATTTGTTATAAGCTCCATAAATAAATCCTCTTGCCCTCTTAACATACCGAGAATTCCCAGGGGACCAAATATAAAAGCTGCAATAGGGGTCTCATTTCCCTTGGCCTTTACTATCTTCCTACATGTATCTATATGCATTTTCATTCGTGGCGTTTCTCTTGGATTAATTGGCCTAATTTTACTATACTCACTTGGACTTTTAATAAATCTGTCATCATGGACTGGATGAGCTGCCTCATTTTCAGGAAAAATTAGTTTTGCTCCAAAATCTGCAGCTTCAACAGAAAGGTCTATAAGTGTGGCAATCATATCCAGACCAAATTCTTCAGTGGCTTTAATAAATGCCTTAGCACAAACATCTGCATCGGTGGACCATGTCTTATAATCTGCACCTATCAGCTCTCTAGATATTCCAGCCACTAATGGGTAAACAGGAACTCTATCAGGCTCTTCAAATTGAAGTACTTTCGTAACACGTTCCAATGAATTCATAAGCTTATCCTCCCAATGATACTGTATGTAAATAAAATAATTACAATAAACTTTCCTTTAACTTAGCTGGCCCTTATCAATTGATTGGCTAAATCAACAGCAGCAGAAGCGTCTTCAGAATAATAGGCTCCTATTTCATCTGCATATTTGCCAGTAACCGGAGCTCCACCAATCATTACTTTTACTTTTTCATATAGACCATTCTCCTTTAATGCTTCTACTGTATCCTTCATAGCCACCATTGTTGTTGTAAGCATAGCTGACATTCCTACTAGATCAGGCTTATGTTTTTTTACTTCTTCAACAATAGATTCTGGATCAATGTCTACTCCAAGATCAATAATTTCATATCCTGCACCTTCCATCAACATTGAAACAAGTTTTTTTCCTATGTCATGAAGATCTCCCTTAACTGTTGCAAATAAACATTTTCCAGCACTTTGTACTTCTCCATCCTTTAAAAGAGGCTTTATTAATTCCATTCCTGCACTCATAGCCTTTGCAGCAACCAATACTTCTGGTACGAATAGCTCCCCTTCCTTAAATAAAATTCCTACTTCATTCATTCCTGGAAGCAATCCGTTACTTATTATTTCTTTTGGCTCACAGCCTTCATCTAAGGCTTTTTGTGTTAACTCCTTCACCTTGCTTACCATACCATTTTCAATACTTTCAGCCATTTGTTCATATAATATACTCATTCATTTTTCCCCCTAATTATGAATTTTCTTTAATTTCATCCCATCCTATAGCTAATTTCAATGAAATCTTTTTAAATAAAGTAAATTAATTTTTCTTGGATTTTAATTTGCCTACTCATACTCTTTCAATCGCTTTTAATATATTTCTATTTCCTTATCCCTCCCCCTTTGCAATAATCTTATTTATATAAATATGTAATAAAGCACCTGCCAAAAAGCCAATGAACCCTATCTGTTTTCTCATGCCTTAATATTTAAAATATTAGTTTTTTTCCAATCATATCGTTATTAGTCCTCGCATAAATTCAAATTATATATTTTCCTCAATTAATATGATATACATTTTCTTTTTCTAAATCTTGCAACTTTATTATTTTTTTTGTAATTTTTTTGGATTCTTCAGAATTTTCTTATTAAAACTTACTTTTTTTGTAATATTATTAAGTAAATATTAATTTGATTAAAAAGATCTATACCTAGAAACCATTATTCCATATTTTACCATTCTGTAATATAAGCTTTGTCTACTCATATTAAGCTGTCTTGCAGCTCTAGAAATATTGCCACTTGCTTCTTCTAATGCAATAATAACTTTATTTTTTTCAATCTTATTAATTTCCTCTTGTAATGATATAACCTTGGATTTAGCGTTTAAATCCTTTTTCTGAGATGTTTTTATAGATGTACTTCTAAAGTATTCTGGTAAGTGCTCTAATAATATTTCTGGTTCGCTATCTTTAATAAAGGTAAGAGAACTTTCAATAATATATTCTAATTGACGAACATTTCCAGGCCAACTATATTTATTAAATAGCTCTAAAACAGCTGGGGATATTCTTTTTCTCTTTTTTCCCAATTTAGAACAAATTTTTTTAATGAAATAATTTGTAAGAATTGATAAATCATCTTTTCGTTCAATAAGTGGCGGAATTCTAATACAAACTACCCCAATCCTATAAAATAAATCATTTAAAAGATACTTTTTCCTTATTGCCTCAAAGGGTTCTATATTTATTGCACTTATTATTCTAGTGTTTACAGTTATATTATCACTGCCTCCTAATCTTCTTACATTTCCCTCTTGAATTACTCTTAGTAATTTAGCTTGAAGATATAAAGGCATAGAATTGATCTCATCTAAAAAAATGGTTCCATCTGAGGCTAATTCAAAGAGTCCAGGACGATCTACTGCTCCAGTATAAGCTCCTTTAATCGTTCCAAAAAATATTGCTTCTAAAAGAGTATCTGGAACTGCTGCACAGTTTATACCTACAAATCGATTTTTCCCTCTTTTGCTTGCATTATGAATACTTTGTGCAAACAATTCTTTTCCTGTGCCTGTATCTCCATATATAAGTATTGGTGATGAAGAAAGAGCTGCTCTTTGTGCTAATACCTTTACATCATTTAACTGTTTATTTTCCCCAATAATATCTTCAAACCTATACTTTGCATTTTGATAAGGTATTATATTATCTTCATAGTTATTTGGTTTCTTATTTTTATTCTTTATTTCCAAGGGTTTAAAAAAAGCAATATTTCTTAAATATACCACATTTAACTCATGCACTCCATCCTTTAATATTTCTCTTTTAACTTCAAAACTTTTAGGTAAGCTCCCTTTTTTTTCCAAAGTTATTATTCCATTGTTTTCATTTTCATTTGAAATACAAGGAATATAAATCTTTATATCTTCACCTAATATATCATTTCCTGATTTAGATAAAATTTGTGAAGCATATCTGTTACACCATAGAATAGAACCTGATTTTTTATATATTATTACTGCATCTGATACTCCTTCTAAAAGTTGTTTGTATAAGGATATAGACTCAATTGATTTAAAATCCATTTAGCTCCCCCTTATTTAACATAAATTATTAATTTTACAAAATTACAACAACATATAGAATAATTAACATTTACAATATTCTTCATATTTCTGAAAATACCTGCATTAAACTATTTATTTAATACTTCCTTTGAAGAAGCCATCTTTAATAATGATATAATTACAAATATTGAAAATATAAAGATTGGCAAAGCATATACTATACTCATTGATTGCAATGCCTGAGTTCCAACTTCACCACTGACTAGAAGACAAAGTACTGTAACTGCACCTATCATCAAACCCCAAAATAGTTTTATTGATTCCGGTGCTTCCTTTACAGTTGTATTTTTTGTAGTTATTGCTGAGATAGTAGATGTCATGGCGTCTGCCAAGGTTATAAATGAAAAGCCTAAAACAATAACCCCTAGTGGAATGGTTATATATGACATTGGAAGGTTGTGCAACAATGCATACATGGAAACTTCCAAACCCCGCTGATTAATAATATTCATAATTCCTGCATTTTTAAAATGATCGTAATAAATAGCCGAACCACCAAATCCAGTAAACCACATAAATATAAATGTCCCTGGAATAAATATATTTACAAGTATTAATTGTCTAATAGTTCTTCCGATAGCTATTCTAGCTAAGAACATTCCTACTAAAGGAGCACAGGCCATCCACCACGCCCAGAAAAATATTGTCCAAGTTCCACTCCAACCATCACCTGTATTAAAAGCATCTATATTTAGAGCAGTAGGTACAAAATTTTTAATAAGGGATCCCATTGCTTCTACTCCTATATTAAGTAAAAATCTAGTAGGTCCAAAAGAAAAAAGAAATATTACTAAGAATACATAAATATAGGAATTGATACTGCTAATGATTTTCATTCCTTTTTGCAATCCTCTATAACTAGAAAAAGTATAACTTACGGTTAATATAGTAATTATTAGTACATAAATAGTATCATTGGGTATTAAATTAAATAAAAACCCTAATCCTGAAGCGAACTGCATAGTACCAAATCCCAGAGAAGTAATAACTCCACCAATAAGGGCCAATACAGAAATGGCATCTACCAATTTACCTGGGAACGTATAAATTTTTTCTCCCATTAAGGGATAGAGGGCTGAACTAGGTCTAAAGGGTAATCCCATATTATATGAGGCATAGCCTACTGCCACACCAAAAATTGCAAATAATGAATAGGGAACATATGACCAGTGAAATATAGCCATTTGCAATCCTCTTATGGCGCTTTCAGGGCTTTCTGGAGCAGCACCTGCTAAAATTGGTGGTATATAATAGTGGGTTAAAGGCTCTGCCACTGCCCAAAATACCATGGCTACACCAATTCCTCCACAAACCGACATAGCACACCATGGCCAAAAACCTACTTCAGTCTCAGACTCTTCTCCCCCAATTTTAATCTTTCCAAAAGCTGAGAAAGAAAGAGCTAATGTAAAAACAAAAATTATAAAGGCCAGTAGTAAATACATCCAACCAAAATTATTAATTGTAAATTCTAATGATGAACTTGCCCAGTTTGCAAAACTTTCTGTTGAAATCATACCAATAGTTAATGTCAATCCCATCAAAATTGCAGGTGGAAAAAATACACCTTTTTCAATTTCAAAATCTTTAAATATTTTCATTTAATCTCTCCTTCGATATTAAACTCAATATATTTATTTGAATTTTCTAATAATTAAAGCAAATTCTGTGCCACTGTTATATCAATGATATACACGAATTACGAAGCTTTTATAATTCATAGTTGTATATAAAGTGCAAACTATTTTTGCTTTTCTTATCTATTTCTATTTGCACATGTAAAATTATTCTACAATTATTCTTATTTTCAATTAAGCAATTTCCTCAAGTATTTAAAAAAGAGGGTTAGCACTTAATAATCTCCCTCTTTTTCAAATGGCCACATTTCAACAATTTACTTAAATCTCCATATTGATTTATCCTCCAGCAACAGGCCCCATAATAGTTATCTCTACTTCTTCTTTATCAATTAATTTATTCTTATCATCTATTTTCTTCCCATCTATTAATATAATTGAAGCAACAAATGGACTGATTCCAGCTTTGTAAAGTAAGCTTTTAATAGTTATAGGCCCAGGGGTTTCAATAAATATGTTTTCAGCTTTATCTGGATAAATTAATCTAAGGCTTCCCGATAGTCTTAAATTTATTTTCATTAAAAAACACTCCATCTTAAGGAAAATATAATAATATTAGCAACATTCTCCACCACTTGTTGCATACATTGCTTCTGCCACATCCTCCAACCCCAATTCTATTAACTTCTCTTTAGTTGGCAACCCATTTTTATCCCATCCACGTGCCTTATAGTATTCGTCCAGCATAGATTCAATTTCCTCAAATGTAATATAATGTCCTTCATTGGGGCCATCTGGAATGGGTTCTTCATAGAATCGTGCAGGTGGATAATCGTAATTTCGTCCATATCCTTCTATTTCTCTTATATTGAAACATCTATTTAAGTTCCAAACCTTTTCAGAAACCTTTATAACATCTTCCCATTTTATTTTTTTACCTGTTATTGTATAATAAAAATCTTCATAATAATCTACCTCAAAACCCAATTCCATATACTGTAGTCTACAAGTTCCCAATAAATCAAAGGCAGGTCTTAAATGTTGACTGTCAATTACCATTCCTGAAACACCTTTTCTCCTAGCTTTAGGAAGTTTATCAGCTTTAGCCCCTCCTGTAATTAAATCATGCACACTACCAGCATCAGCAGAGCCAGCTACATCATTTCCAAGGACCCAGCATCTCCCATGATGGGCTCCTATATCTGCAGTCATATAACCCAGCATCATCCCTGGAGCATTACGGCTTTCATAACCGGTCCATTCTACACCCTTAACATGAATAGCAAATTTTTCAGATCCCTTGCCAATTTTTTCAGAAGCTACTTTTACACCTTCTGCTAATAAATCTCCTATACCTTTCCTTTTACCTATTAAATCCAATAGATATATTATTGAATCCAAATCATCAAACTTTACATCCCTGCCTATATCTTCTTTTGTAAGTATACCTTTTTCATAGCATTCTATAGCCCATGATACTGCTACACCAGCTGAGATCGTATCTACACCCCATTCATCACATATGTAATTTAGATATCCGACTTCTGCAATATCTCCTATACCACAATTGCTTCCTAAAAGAGCTATTGATTCATATTCTGGTCCTTCTACATAGGCTGAACCAGATTTAGTTTTTGCATAGCCATACTTCCCGCAGGGGGTAGGACAAGCATAACAGCCTTTGTCAGTAATTTTTAAATGATCCAAAATAGCCTGACCATTAATATTTTTATAATTTTCAAAATAGGATGTTTGGAAATTCCGAGTAGGACATGCACCTACTTCATTACACCAGTCAGTTATACCTGCCGTACCTTGGGGAGTCCAGCCTTTAAACCCAGGCTTCTTTTTCACTTCTTCATATACATATTTACCCTTTTTCAGCATAGCTTCAGGATCATAAACTGGAATACTACCTGTGCCTTTGATTGTTATAGCTTTAATGTTTTTAGATCCCAAAACAGCCCCTACTCCTGTTCTCCCTGCCTGACGACCAAAATCATGGGATATACAGGCAAAGCTTGATAATTTTTCTCCTGCAGGTCCTATTGCTGCAATTTGAAACTCCTCTCCCAAATCTTCCTTGAATTTCTTTTCAACAGTAAGGGCTCCCATCCCCCAATACTTATCTGCCGGTCGAATTTCCACTTTTTCATCTTCTATATATAAATAACTTGGCTTTTTGGCCTTACCAGTCATAATTAACAAATCATATCCTGCATATTTGAAGGCAACACCAAAATGCCCTCCCATATTACTGTCTCCATATCCACCGGAAGCAGGAGATTTAAATCCAAAATGGGTTTTACCTGTTGCTGGAAAAAAAAGCCCATTAAAAGGTCCCATGGCCATAACAAATAAATTTTCAGGATCTAAGGGTTTTGTATTCACAGGTAATTCATCATACATTATTTTTGAAGTAAATCCCCTACCTCCAATAAACTCATCAATTAATTTCTGATCAAGCTCCTCTTTTTTTATTTCACCAGTACTTAAATTAATTCTTAAAACTCTATTATTAAACCCGTATTTCATAGGGTATACACCTCCTAATTTAATTATTTTTCAAAGGACAGCACACCTCTGGGACAAAGGCTTACACACTCACCGCAATTAGTACATTTAAATGGTACATCCACATCTTTATGTGTCATCATAACTCCAGTAGGACATGCTTCAACACAATTCATACAATTGATACATTCATCTTCATTTATTAGATAAACACCATCTTCCAGATAAATAGCATCTACTGGGCATGCCTCAGCACATGCTCCACATTGATTACAAACTTCAACATTGTATTTTCCTGGGCTTGGAAAAAACCCCTTTACGTTAAGTGCTGCCTTACAAGGATTTATATCTTTAAAATTTTTTAAGGCACAAACTAATTTGCAAGCTCCACATCCAGAACACGTTGAAGCATCAACTTTTAATTTCATAATTTCTCAGCTCCTTTTATAGATAAACAAAATATAAATTGTTTATCTTAGATTTTAGAATAAAAATAAAAGTTCATAAGCATATATATGGTTTTAACTACCATAAAAACTTATGAACTCCTTTGCAAACAGCAGGCATGGAAATTACTCTCCATACCCTATCGTCTCCAAAAACCCACCATGGGCTCTTGAAGATCGGAGTAGTAAATATCTAAATTTCATACAATTTCATTTCTATTAAACATAGTCATTGTCCTATATATTTAAACCCTATACAACTCCTGTTTCAACAATTAACTCGCCTTTAGCAAATCTCTCAACGCTTAATTTTTCAATAGGAAGGGATGTTTCTTCCCCTGCCATCAATTCAGCAACAAGTTTACCTATCATTGGAGATAGCATAAAACCTTTTCCACATCCTAAAGCTAAATAATATCCATCTATTTCAGGAATAGATCCCAAAATCGGTTGTCCATCCGGTGATATCCCATAATGACCTGCCCACTGTCTAACAATTCTTAAATCTTTCATACAAGGAAATTGGAAAACAGCTCTTCTTGCCATTTCTTCTAGGAATCTCCACTCATGTTTGTAATTTATTCCCTTTGGTTCATCGGGATCTCCATAACCTAGTAAAAATCCACCATGGGGCACTTGATTAATATAAGAATCATGATGAAATGACATTACCATAGGTCCAACCATATGTTCCATTGGCTCTGTAATCATAAGCTGGTGTCTCTCTGGTTCTACCGGATGAGATAAGCCTAACATTTTACCAATAAATTTCGCATAGGGACCAGCAGCATTGACAACTGTATTTGTTTCTATTTCACCTTTATCAGTAACAACTGAAGTTATCTTTCTTCCCTTTGTTTTTATTCCTGTAACAGTTGTATATTTATTAATTTCAACTCCTAGATCTTCTGCACCTTTTGCAAAGGCAAAGGTAGTTTTGAAAGGATTAATATGTCCATCTTCCTGACAGAAAAATGCTGCTTCCATGCCTTCAGTATTTACATATGGTACGAGTTCCTTGGCTTCTTCGGTAGAAATCATTTTAGCTGGAATACCTAAACGATGCTGGACCTCCAAATTTTTCTCAAGCCTTACAGCTTGTTTTTTATCATATGTTGTTAGCAGATATCCACTTTGTCTAAATTCAATATCACCATAACCCGTCTCTTCTCCCAAAGTTTTAAACATTTCAGCGCTTCCTCTAGAAATCAAACAATTCATTTCAGTTCCCCACTGCTGTCTAATACCAGCACCACACCTACCTGTAGAACCACTGGTTAAATATCTTTTCTCTAATAACACAATATTTTTGAAACCTTTTTTTGCTAATTGGTAAGCCACTGAACAGCCTATTGACCCACCACCAATAACAACAACATCAGCCTTCTTACGCATCTTCTTCACCACCTACTATAGGACCAAGCTTAATGGGTTTAACGGGAGCACGATATGTTGGCATGTCAACTTCAGTTATATCAATGTTCTTATATTTTGCTATTTCTTTAGCTATAAGCTCCCTACAGGTTCTTCCCTGACATGGGCCCATTGTACATCTTGATTCTCTTTTTATTTCCTGCATAGATGTAATTCCTTGATCTAGCAGCTTATGTAAATCTTCAACTGTAAGATTCTCACAGCGACAAAGATATGTTTTCTTTTCGCTCATACTACTCCCTCCCTACTTGAATATTTCTGACATCCAACATAAATTTTTTAGGTACAGCAATTGTAATGACATTTGTATTATCAAGTTTTTTATTGTTTTGCACCTTTATTACTTTAACCTCAGTTACTATATTCCCTTCTCTATCTAATCCATTGACTGTTTCACCAGTTTTAGGCAATGGTAAAAATTCATATGGTATTTTTATTAATACCTCAGTATCAGAATATGTTTCATCAATAACAAAGCAAGCTAATCCTGGACATGCACTTACACATAACCCACAACCCGAGCATTTTTCATGATGAACTTTTGGAATATGATTAATATCTTCAAAAGCTTCAACAGCACCTACTCTACATGAAGTAAAGCATGGATTACAAGGAATTTCCTGAAAACATTCAAATATAGCATAAGGTCCTTTTTTTCTTCTTTCAGCTGATGGCAATAACTTTTCTATCATTTTATTTGAAGCTATACCAGTTTTTTTAAACATATATCTCACCACCTATCCTACTAATAGTTTTAATCCCGTTCTAATTTTTTCTCCTACAATACCAGAGCGTAATATTTCAAGCTCCTGAATATACTGCATTTTTTGCTTTTCTATATTTTCACCATATCCTAATGCCTCACAAGCAGAAAGCCCAGCAATTGAACCTTCAATCATAGCACTACTAGCTTCTTCTATTCCTGAAGCATCTCCAGCCACATAATAACCTGATACAGTTGTTTCTAAGTTCTCATTACGTACTGGTACAAAACCTCCAAGATGGGGCACATATCTCATTTCACATTCAACATGTCTAAGTAATTCAACCAATGGTGATAATCCAACAGAAAGACATATTAAATCCACATCCATTTTCTTTTCTGTTTTAGGTATTTGTTTCCAGTTTTCATCCAACTCACAAATTACTGCTCCCTCAACAAAGTTTTCACCTATAGCTTCTTTAATTGTATGGGAAGTTAAAATCGGAACACCTAATCTTCTTACCTTGGAAGCATGAACAAGATATGCTCCTATTTGTGGTGCTGCATCTATAATAGCTTCCACTTTCACTCCCGCCTGCATCAATTGATAGGATACAATAACTCCAATATTACCGGCTCCAACCATTAAAACTTTATTACCAGGAACAACTCCATACTGATTCATAAGTGTTTGTACAGCACCTGCACCGTATACCCCGGGTAAATCATTGTTTGGAAATGGAAGCATTTTTTCACTTGCTCCTGTGGCTATAATGGTTTTTTCACTTGTAAGTCTATTATAGGTCTTTCCTTCTTCAAAGGTAATAACACCATCATGATAAATTGCCAATACTGTTGCATCTGATCTAACATCTATAAGTTTATTCTTTTTAATTTCTTCTTTTAAAAGGGTAGAAATATTAATTCCCCTAGTCCCTGCATATTCCTTTTCCGATCCAAAAAAACGATGGGTTTGCTTTACCAGCTGCCCTCCTAATTTTTTCTCTCTGTCAAACACTGTTACTCTCGCACCATTTCTTGCTGCTGCAAGGGCTGCACACATTCCTGCAGGACCTCCACCAATTACTGCTATTTCTGTATGCATCATTTGACTTCACCACCTTTAAAAATTCCTTTTCCGTCCTGGGTTTTTACAATCATGCCTTCCTTTAGTTCTTCAACGCATACCCTAACATTTGGTTCTCCATTAACTTCCATTAGACATGAAGAACAATTTCCTATTGCACAAAATAATCCCCTAGGGCGATCATCATGCTTTAAAACTTTTATTCCGTTTGCATGAAGAGCTGCAGCAATGGTCTCTCCTTCATATCCCTTTAATTTTTTTCCGTCAAATATAAAGTTAATCTCTTTTTGGCGATCAAATGTAAGGACTGGGTGATTTTCAATTCTCAACTTAATCCCTCCTCTGTCTTTATTAATATATCTCAGTTAATTTATTAAGCAATTAATATGCCAAATATTCTTAATTTTCTTTATGTTATACTTCTATTTCTTCACTTACTCATGCTTTTTCCATAATGATTCAAATATAAAAGAAAATATATTTTCAAATACTTCTACAAATAATATCCTTTTAAAACTCCTATGCAAATTAATTTTGCTAATTTATAGTTTTTTTCGTGCATACAAATTTTGCAGTGTTAACATTTTATATAAATTCCTCATATTACAATTTTTTTACAATTCTTAAGTTTCTTTGGAGAGGCAAAGAAATTGAATAACTATGATTTGACAGAATCACATGATATATATGGTATATTTCTGAAGGTTTTAAAGCTATATGTAGTAGATGATTTTTACAGAAGGTAATTATGCAATTTGCTCAGGTAATTATATAATAATAAAAATCATTTTTTAAAAATCTATATTTTTATATACAGCCTTCTGAGAAAATATGTATGCAGATATTACATGTGCAAAATAAAAATGAGTAAAACTGCAAAAATACTCATTTCTTTTTCATCTAAATAAAAATATAGAGTCCTCTCTAATGTTGTTATATTGTATATAGAATTACAATAGTTATAGTAGGCACAAAAATTGCTTTAATATTTCTAAAATTGAAAATATATAACATGATAAAGTCTTAGGTTATTTTAGCTTTTCTTGCATTTATTTTTATTAAAGATAATTAAAATAAATAAGGAGGAATGATAATGGATAAAAAAATGAAGCTTGGAATTCACACCTACACTCTTCACCTTTGGGGACTTGGTCAAAATTGGGGTATAATTGCTAATCCAAGACCAAAGGAAATAACCCTTATGCAGCTAATGGATAAGGCTGTCCAATGGGGGTTAGATGGACTTCATATTACTGGCTGTGATCTGGAAAGGAAAGATGATAAACGGCTGAAAGAAGTCCGTGGGGCAGCTGAAGATCATGGACTTTATCTTGAGTACAACTTTTCTCTTAATGAAGAGTTTGACCCTAGGTTAACAGATAGCATAGCAGACGGTATTCATATTGCTGAAATGCTAGGAGCCGATATCGCAAAAATTAGCCTTGATATTCGTCGTACTAGGCCTCTTTACGGCAGTTGCTTTCATCCAATTGTAATGAGGCAACTTTGCAATGTTTATGATGAAATCAAAGCTGCTCTTCCCTTAGTTGAAAAGTCAGGAGTAAAACTTGCTTTAGAAAACCATACTGAAACCTATGCTGATGAAATCCTTTGGTTGATTGAAAAAGTTAATCATCCTATGGTAGGAGCCTGTGTTGATACTGTTAATTCCATGGGCGTTTTGGAAGACCCTATGGTTGCAGTAGAAAAACTTGCTCCATACGCCTTTGCAAATCATTTTTGTGACCATAAGCTTGATAGAGACCAGTTTGGTATCAGATTCCACGGAGTAGCTTTAGGCGATGGTGATATAGATTGTTTTAAAGTACTCCAGACTATAAAGAAGGTATCACCCACCGACCGCATTACTTTCGAAATTGAATGGGATATGGGTGATGACCCTATAGAAATAGCCCGTGAAAAGCAAATGGAAGCATGCATTAAAAGTATAAAATACGCAAAGGAAGTTCTTGGTATAGGAAAATAGCTAAAATTCTATGTAAATTTGATTCAGATGAATTCATTCTCAAATCAAATAATTTAACAGTTACTAAATACAAAAGCCAGGTTTCTTAAGATCCTGGCTTTTGTACAATAAATATATAATCTCCTAAGCATAATTATTTTAAATAATTGAGGAAACTACATAATACATGTAAAGAATTTCAAAATATGAAATGTAGTAGAGAGAGACAGATAAGCTATCTACATTTTATTTTTAAAATTTAATAATGTTAATTATGTAAGTTTCTCAATTAATAATTATCCTAAAAATGGCTCTTCCCATAATGGAAGCTTTCTACCTATACCCATCTTCACTGCATTTTCAAATACTCTGTGGGCTTCTGACAAATCATGTATTCCAAGTCCTATTGGATTAAAGAATATTTTTTCTTTTTTATCTTGTCTACCTGGTTTATTACCAACTACTATTTCTCCAAGATTTCCACGGATTTTTTCCTCTGGTATTACTCCCTCTTTTACAGCCCTACAGCTAACGTCTACTCCATGATGATTAACCTGATACCAATCATCCACTACCACAAAATCCATAACCTTCAGTGCTTCTGGAGGTGTATCCCAGAAAGATATTTCACAATGAAATGCTCCTTCTTTATACCACTTTCCTTTTACATAGGGTTTTTTCGCCATGGTGGCTGTACTTATAACGTCTGAATCCCTAAATGCCTTTTCGGCACTGTCTACAATTACAAATTCCATATCCAGTTCCTTTTTCATTTTTTCTACAAATTCTTCACTTGTTTTACGGTTGATATCAAAAACCTTACATACTTCTAATGTTGGAACTCCTTCTTTTATTGCTAGTGTTTGAGTAATCCCCTGTACACTTGCTCCTACAAGTCCCATTACCTTTGAATCAGGATTTGCTAAATATTTTGCTGCAACTCCTGATGCTCCTCCTGTTCTCATTGCACTTACCAATGTTCCATCCATTATACATGCTGGCATTAATGTTTCTGGATCATTAATAATAATAATTGCATTAGCCCTTGGAAGATTGTATTTTTTAGGATTGTGGGGCTTACTTGGAATGTATTTTATTCCACTTGTATTAATAGGCCCTATTAATCCTCTTTCTTTTAATTCTTTACTATATTTTTCTCCCCCTAAATATGCTGGCATTGACATTATTCTTCCTGTTGTCTCTTCGGTTTCCGGGCCTCCCCATCTTATAACTGGCTTACCTGGTAAAATAAAATCCTTTTTACCATGAAGGAAAAATGACCTTTCTGTGGCCTTCATGGTGCCACTCATATCAGCTCCACCTGCTTTTATGCAATCCTCTTGCTGTAAATATACAAATTCAACTTTTCTGCTCATTTTTAAATGCCTCCTTTTTTAGGTGCCTTTATTTATTTTTTTATTTCTAACTAATATAAACAAGCAAGCCCTATGCCAAGAATATTTAATTATAAAATTAGTTTTACTCTACTTAACTCTTGTTTGTATTTTCTAGTTTTAAAAAAATTTTTAAAAATTTATATTACTAATTTTTTTAATATATATTTCTTTCTTAAAATCTATATGCAATAGATTTTTGCAATAATTAGTCATTTCAAAGGCATAAAAATTTTGCATAGTATAATTTTTATTTAGTTTTTTACTTGAATTACCTAAAAATTATGAATTATAATAATTCTTTTATTAATTCAACTTCATAATTAGAAGTATTTATGCTAAAATATGTGATAATACATAACTTTTTCAAATTATTCTATTTGGTGTTAATATTTTTAAAAATATCATATGTTGGAGGGAAATAATTCATGGAAGAAAAATATGATTTTTTTAAGAAATTACTTAAAACAATTTTTACAAATATACAGCAAGGTATTATTATACTTGAAAAAAATAATATATTAAGCTGTATCAATCCTAAAGCAGCAGAACTTTTAGAAATATCTGTATCTGATGCAATAGGACGAAATTTTGAAATCATATGCCCGGAATTATTTATTCAAGGCAAACTAAAAAGTGGTACTTTCAATCTTATCAATGGGAAAAAAATTAAAAGTACACTAATTGCATCAATTGGTTTATCAAGAAATGATAAAAAAGTTTTATTCCTTCAAACAACTTCAATTAAAGATGAATATGACATCTTAAAAAATATTGTGAATTCTATTGATGAGGCGATTATGGCATGTGACCATGAAGGAAGATTAATAATTTATAATGATGCAAATCAAAAACTTGATAATTTGCTTCGTGAAAAAGTATTAGGACAACTTGTAACAAATATATATAATCTGACACAAGAAAATAGTTTACTATTTCAAGCAATGAAAGAACGTAAGCCTATTCAAGATAAACACCAAAGCTACACTACATGTACTGGAAAAAAGCTAAATATTGTATGTAATACATACCCTTTATTCAGAAATTCTAAAGTGGTAGGTGCAGTCTCTATCATGAGGGATTACTCAAAAATTAAAGAACTATCTGATAAAATTTTAGATTTGCAAGAACAGCTGCACAAAAGAAATAAAAAAAACACCAAAAATACTTCAATTAAATCTGCAAAATATACTTTCGATGATATCATTGGTTTAAGTCAGCCTTTAGAACAATCTATAACTTGGGCAAAACAAGCAGCTAAAACTGATTCTCCTGTATTAATATATGGAGAAACAGGTACTGGAAAGGAACTTTTTGCTCAAAGTATACATAATGCTAGTCAAAGAGCTAGTAAGCCATTTATTGCAATTAACTGTGCCGCTATTCCAGAAAATTTATTAGAAGGAATTCTTTTTGGAACTGTCAGCGGATCTTTTTCTGGTGCCGTCGATAGACCCGGCCTTTTTGAACAAGCCACTACTGGAACCCTTTTGCTAGATGAGCTTAATTCCATGAGCATGGGATTACAATCAAAATTATTAAGAGTTCTACAGGAAGGTGTTATTAGACGGGTAGGAGCCATTGATGAAATTCCCGTTGATGTAAGAATTATAACTAATATAAATATGGAACCTTATGAAGCAATACAAAAGCAAAAACTACGTGAAGACTTATTTTACAGGTTAAGTGTAGTATATCTTAAAATTCCTTCTTTACATCAACACAAAGAAGATATTCCTTTACTAGCCAAAAACTTCATTAGCAAATATAATAGAAAATTTAATAGTACTGTTGATAATTTATCTTCTGATACAATGAATATATTTATGCAATATGAATGGCCAGGCAATATTCGAGAATTTCAGCATGCAATAGAATCTGCAATGAATATCATGAAAAATTATGAAACTATTATTTTACCTGAGCATTTACCTCAGCATATTTTTAATAATTCACACAGAAGTCTGAATAAAAAAAATGACTTTAATTTGTCTCTACAGATAGGTGAATTATCAAATACAATGAAAACTATAGAAAAACAGATAATTCTACTATCATTGCAAAAAAATAACTGGAATGTTGCATCGACTGCTCGAAAACTAGGCATGAAAAGACAAAGTTTACAATATAGAATGAAAAAATATAATATAAAACAATCCATTATTAAGAAAAATGAATTTTTTTAATAATGGATTAGGTTATTATTAAATATAATCTTAATAATTTTTAAGCATAAACAACTTTGAAATTCGAAAAATTTTAAAGGAAATATTAAAAATTCAGGTATAAGAATTAGCACAACGATTTAATTTATATATTAGCTATTCAAGGTTTAACTTTGTTTATTTACAGTCGACATTTTAAATTTATTGGTGAAATATAATATACAAAAACTCACTATTAATCCGATATATAATGAACTTATTTTTCCATATCCCAACAAAATCCAAGACACACTAGCCAAAGGACCCCCTATTATTGCATAAAAACCCAATCTCTTGTTAATTTTATTTTTAAAAAACATTGCAGATGTAAGAGGTAAAAAAATAGGAGTAGCTCTAAATACCATTGATAAAAATCCCCAGCCCAAGATCATAGAGTTTTTATTTTTAATAACAACAAACAATGATAGTAATCCTACAAAAATAATACTTCCTCTTAAAATATAGAGCTCCTTCTTATCACTTATTTTTTCATCAATTAGAGGTTTATACACATCTTTAACAAACATAGTTGCAATCCCTAAAGCTAAAGCAGCTCCTGTTGCTATGGAAGATATTAAAACTGTGGCTATGGATATTCCACCAATAGCATGATTTAGATGATTTAATAAAAACAAAGGAAAAGCTTCCCTTGGTGGAATACTGGGATAATGGATACGCATATACATCCCTATAAATGTACATACAATACCTACGGGAAACACAAGAAATGCAGTTATAAAAGCACTATATTTAGATGTCTTGCTATTTCTACCTGCCATAATTGCCTGAAAATAAGTTTGAGTTGATAGAACACCTACAACAGTGGCAATACCTGAAGCAAGATCTTCGGCAAGCCCACCACTAAACATATTAAACCAAGGTTCTTTTGGGAAAAAAGTAAGAACTTCATTAATACCATTTAATTTGAATATTAAGATATATCCACATATTAAACTTGTACTGTAAAGTAATATGGTTTTTAATGAGCCTACATAGGTACTACCCCAAAAACCACCAAAAACCACATATACTACAAGAAGTATTATAACTATTAATGCAGAAATCACTACATCTAAATTAAATAGAGCTGTCAATAGTGCAATTACAGCAATAACTTGACCATTCACATGTATAAACATACCAATTGATAACAATATACTAGCACTAGTTCTAGCTTTTTTACCATATGTATCTCCTATAATCTGTGGAATTGTATCCATTCTTCCCTTATCTATCTGTTTTGAATAAATTAAACCTAAAATAATACTTGAAATACAAATCCCTAGAATAAACCATATGGCAGCTATACCTCTATTATAAGCCATTTGAGCTGTTCCCACAGTAGAAGCACCACCAATTATTGATCCCATAAGCATGCTGGTTACTCCAATAATACCTATTTTATTTCCTCCTATAGTAAAATCCTGGGAATTCTTAACCTTTAGCTTTCCTAAATATCCTACAACCCCTGTTATTACAAGTGTAAGTATTGTAGTAAATATTAGCATCACATATTCTCCTTTAATCTTTAATTATAAAATAATTATATACCTTTTATAAATTAATATAAATACTGAAAATACCCTTTCTTTGATTTAGAACTGAATTTTACACTTTATCATAATTTAACCCAGATTATTTATAGAAAATTAAAAGCTCTGGTACCTACTTTCAAACTTTCCATGAATAATCTGGGTTAAAGATTACAATAAATATTATATAATCATTTTTTTACTATGTATTTTTTTGTATCTATAAAATTATTATCTGTTTTTTTTATTTTACCTTCCTTAGTAATGTACAATCCCCCAAATATTAATATAGCACCTACCCCCTGGAGAAATCTAAATTTTTCATTTAATAACAAAATCCCACATAATACCGATATAATAGGAGTTATATTATTATAAAGGGAAGTTCTAGTACTTCCAATTTTCTTTACACCTAAATTCCATAATATTGCTGCAATAGTTACTGAAAATGCTCCCGAATAAATTATAGCTAAAATACTTTTTATTGATACTATGGACCAATTCTGAACAAATAAGGCTTTAGGCCAAGTAAGTATCATAAATATTGTCCCAACTGTAACTCCATATGTACTTAATTTAATAGGAGAATATTTTTCAAGAAGTTTTTTATTCATAATGGTGTATATTGCCCAGGTAGTAGTTCCTAAAAAAATCATTATATTTCCAACAAAATAATTGTCAAATATGCTTATCTGCTTTCCCGTTCCCACAACTATCTGAATTATTCCTATGAAAGATATTATGATTCCAAGTACTATACCTTTATTTAGTTTTTCTATTTTAAAAACTCCATTAATCAATGCGACAATTGATGGTAATGTAGCAAAGATAAGCGATGTATTTCCAGCTGTTGTGTGACTTACTCCTACTATATAAAAATATTGGTACACAAAATATCCTAAGAAGCCTAAAAGTAAAACTATTTTTATATCCTTTCTCTCAATTTTCCAGCTCTTTTCAATAATTAAAAAGAATATCCAACAAGTAATAACAGCAACAATATGTCTAGCCAAATTAAAGGTATAACTTGTTATTCCCTCTAGTCCTATTTTTACTATTGTGGGGTTAAGTCCCCATATTATTGCAACTCCAATGAGTAATAATTGTGCGCTTTGAAATCTTTTTTTTACCTTATTAATCCTATCCATAAGTATTAGCTCCCGATTTTAATATTTCCTTTTCTATAATAACTTCATTAAATCTTTAACTGAACGTAATTTTTCAATATTATTAATCATATCAATAATCCTTTCAATTTGCTGTTCTGATTTAGAATATTCTGCTAACCATTTAAACTTATTCAATATCTCTTCCTTACTTAATGGATTATCCCAATCTCCTTTAGCTTGAACATGTCCAGATATGTAAACATTTCCTTTTCTATCAGTTATCTCAACTTCTGATTCACAATTTTGGGGAAATTTTTTATCAAATCTGGAATCTGATATTATTTCTATCTTATTCATCAGTCCTAAAATAATAGTATTTTTTAATTTTTCATCAACTAACTGCTTTGGACCTACTTTTCCATCCACTATTGTTACAGCAATGGGATATGCAATATTATATTGGGCTTCATCAGCATTTGATGGAGGATCTGTGGAAAGTCTTGAGCTTTCTTTAAAGGTATAGACTTTAATTTTATTGATATCTTCTGGAGCAAGATTATTTTTTCCCAGTATCTTAAGTGTTCCTATTATCCCTGGTTGTGCCCATCTACAGCAGGCAAAGGGCTTAAAATACAATTTTAGTATATTGTATTCTTCTCCCAATGATTCAATATATTTATTATATTTAGGGTATCCAAATAAACTGGGACACCCTGTAAATCCTTCTTTTGCCATAAGAGCAGATTCAACACCTGTTGGACTTCCCCATCCTATGCCATCTTTACTCATTGATGGATAATCAATACATCTCATCATAGGATTCATAGGAGCCCTCCATTCTGCTGTACCTAAAGCATTATATATTTCTTCAACATCAAAGTTTAAAAGCTTTGCAGTAACAGCCGCTGAAGCAATTGTTCCCCATGCTCCTGAACTATGATAAACTGGATAATAATCATGCCAGACTATACCTGCTCTAGTTCCAATTTCATATCCTAAAATAATACTTTCCATCAATTCTTTTCCCGACTTGTTTGCCCACTCTGCAACGGCAAGTGCAGCAGGAATAACTAATGCACCTGGATGTCCTTTAACAGGTCTATATCCATCATCAATATCTATTGCATTTGCACTAAAAGCATTTGCAAAGGTGGCTCCTATAACATTTGATTTTGTACTCTTTCCTATTACTGTACATTCTTCACCTGGATATACCTTTTTTACAAATTTCTTAGCATAATCAGACGGTTTTGTAATGCTTCCTCCTAATATGGCTCCTAATAAATCCAGCAAACACACTTTAGAGTGAGCTTTGACTTCATTTGGGATATTCTCATATGAAAATTTTTTAATTTTTTTACTTAATTTATAATTACCCTTTTTCAAGTCACCTTGAAATTTATATTCCACATTATTCATAACGTAAAGTCCCTCCATACGCTAAAATATTTTCATATAATTGAGGAAATTGCATAACTCCAATTTGGCAAAATTGTATAATTATCTCAACTACATAATTTTAATTTTAGAAACTCTCAGAATTATTCAATTCAGCTATTACTTCTGATTCACCTTCTCTTAATTCAGTAATACTGGAAGATTGAACACCATATTTAGTTGCAGTAATTATCAATAATGCACTAAATACTATCAATAATATTACTCCTGCAATCAGCCCCTGACCTTTAGCCACAAATAGAGGTACTACAGATACAATAAACAATTCAATAAAAGATATAAATACATAAGCCATACCATAATCTTCAAGTGCTTCAGTTTTAAATTCAGGATCTACTATTCTAAGAAGTGTCACTCCCATTGCTACTACTCCCGTTATCCATCCATATATAAATATTGATCTTTCAAACCAGAAATTGTGAAATAGTCTCCTTCCAATAAAACTTAGGAATAATAAGGCATATACTACTCCAATTAATAACATTATAAGTATTGGAATTGCATATTTTATAACTACAGATATTTTTATAGAGGCTATTCCAAATCCAACAAGAAAATCTGTTGATGCTCCACCAATTCTTGTCATTATTTTCTTATCAATATATTCTGCTAATTTCATTCTATTTAATATAAATTGCAACAATACACCAGCTAACATTGACAAGCTCATCATAGGAAGACTTGCATTAGGTACCAATCTCTTAAATCCATAAAATGCGTAATATCCACCTGCCGTTGCAATTAAAACAAGTCCAACATGCCATGTCAATGAATCAAGTGACATTGAATTAATTGTATTAAGGCCCATACTATTCTGTTCTTTTTTTGGTATCAAACCAGTCTGCATACTCTTTGGCAACTCACCCATTGTTTTAATAAGTCTTGTGGCCTTTACTCTAGTGGCAATATTTATGAGTATTATGCCGCCAAATACCCCACACAATAACCCTAACGTGGCAAACGTTTGCCCTATTGTTATAGCTTCATCCCACCCTAATATATCTTTAAGGGTTCCACCAATAGCAGCAGCATATCCATGCCCTCCAACAAAGCCTGCTGGCATTAATAAAGCGAATGAATGATTAACTTGTGGAAATAATTTTGTTAAAATAAGTCCACCTATTACAATTGCAAATCCAAATTGCCCTACCTCAGCAGCTAAATTAAGGGTAAAAGTATCACCAACTTTATTTACAACTTCTTTAAATGAACTCTTTTCATTGTTTCCAAGGAACAAACCTGCAAATAGTACTACTATCATCATATATGGATAGCTTGCAATATTTCCACTAAATGGTAATATGTTTAAAAACTGACTACCTAAAAACAAACCTAAAAATCCAGCTATCATTGATGCTGGTAAATACATATTTTGAACAAACTTCACTTTTGCTCTTATGACTTGAGCTACAAAAAGTAAAATGGACATTATTCCAAAATCCATCAGCATATCATAAGGTCCAAAATTCATATAAATCCCCCTTTTACATTTTATTTCTCTATTCTTTTTTACATTTTGGAATTGAAAATAATTTAGATAGAATCTTAAATAAATTTTATTTTAAAGAGATGTGCATATCAAACTTAATTTAACTCAGTGTGCTAGTTCCCATATCAAGGATTTTAATATTTCCTTTTCGTTCATGTAATAAACCCGTTTTTTATATATAGATATTCCAGTAAAATAGTTAATTTATATTTGATATGCATTTTGTTATGAAATAAATAATAGGATAGTTTTTGCATATTATAAAAATAGTCAAAAATAGTTCAATTATATTATTCAACTTAAAATTCCTTACTCAACCCATTCTTGTATCATATTAGGTATAGTTGACAATATTTCTTTTTCAACTTTTTTGTCAATAAACAATGGCTTATGACTTGATAATATCTCCTTAGCCATTATTTTAGCTCTTTCTCTTGCATCTAAAGCTCCCTCAGATTCCCACCTAGCTCTGGTATTTCTATCAGAAAGCTTATTGTAAAAGAATTCTTTTTTCATATTCATTACAGTATGATCATGGGATAAATAATTCCCTGCTGGTCCAACTTCATTTATAACATCAACTGCTAAAGTATAATCATTTACTTCAATGCCTTTAACTGCTCTCATGCACATACCAAGAATATCATTATCTACTATATATTGCTCATATGAAATTGACATTCCAGACTCTATCAAACCAGCAGCATCATGTATATAATTAGATCCGGCTAGAGCACAAAGAAGAGTCGTTGCCATTCCTTCATATCCAGATTGTATATCTGGAATCTTTGCTTCATTAACCCCTGCTGTAGTATAGTTTGGAAGATTATAAAATCTCGATAATTGGGCACATGCTGCATTCATCATTCCCATTTCTATTGAACCAAAGCAAAATGCACCGGTCCTTAAATCTGAAGTAGTAGGAACACAGCTATATAATACAGGATGCCCCGGATTTAATATTTGGGTTAAAAGTACTCCACTTAAAGCTTCTGCACTCATTTGCACTAAAGTTCCAGCCAAGGTTGCTGGAGATGTTGATCCTGCCATTGGTGCAGTAGGCGTAGCCATTGGAAGTCCTGTCTCAATTGCCGCAATCATCAAGTCTGTATAATCTTTATCCATAACTAAGGGACTCATTATACAGGTAATAAATGATACAAAGGGCTTTTTCAACAATGCTTCTCTGCTTCCTGCTATCATAGCAGCATATTTAGCTATGTTTTCAATCCCTTCTCTAGTATAAACTCCACCCATTACATGCTTAGATGTATTTCTGATTGCAGCATAAAACCTATTTACATCTACATCTTTTTTCTCCAGTTCATTTGGGAAACAGGATATTACAAAATAATGTATATTCTCAAGTGCATCTACCAATCTAGCTGCCATCTGTACATCCTCTAAAGTAGATGGTCTTCTTTCACCTGTATCTATATCTAAAACATTCGTAGCTGTTCCGCCAGTACCAATGTAAACATTATAATCATCAAGCACCATATTATGTTTATCTTCACGTCCATACAATGTAATTGATGATGGAGCAGTTTTTATTTTATCCATAACCCAGCTTTCAGAAGCTCTTACAATCTTTCTTTTAAAATCAACTTCCGCTCCTGCATCATGAAAAGCTTTTAGTGCTCTTTCATCATTTACTTCTATACCTGTCTGCTCAAATACCTTCATAGTTGCTTTATGTATCTTTTCTATACCTTCTTGAGTTAATGGTTTATAAAGACCACCAATTAATCCTCCTGGAAAAGGATTTTTATTTCTTCTTTTTTTCATTGTCTATCCCCCCTATAGTTAGTCCAAAGGATTTTTAACATGATTTACAACAATTTTTATCCATTAATTTATTTGCCAAGTCTACTGCAGCAGATGCATCTGAAGAATAATAGGCTCCTATTTCTTCTGCATATTTATCTGTAACTGGCGCTCCTCCAATCATAATTCTCACCTTTTCATATAGGTCATTTTCTTTTAATGCTTCCACAGTATCCTTCATTGCCACCATTGTAGTTGTAAGCATAGCCGACATACCTACTAAATCAGGTTTATGCTTTTTAACTGCTTCAACAATATTTTCAGGATCAACATCAACACCTAAGTCAATAATCTCATACCCAGCTCCCTCCATCATCATTTTTACAAGTTTTTTACCGATATCATGAAGATCCCCCTTAACTGTTGCAAATACACATTTACCCACCTTATCAATATCTCCATCTTTAAGTAGAGGCTTTAATAATTCCATTCCTGAATTCATAGCCTTAGCTGAAACTAATACTTCTGGTACAAACAATTCTCCATCTTTAAATAAATCTCCTACTTCATTCATTCCAACTAATAAGGCATCGTTTATTATTTCCTTTGGATCACAGCCTTCATCCAAGGCTTTTTGAGTTAAGTTTCTAACTTGATTAACCCTCCCAGCTATAAGAAATTCTGCTATTTGTTCATATAATATATTCATTAGTATTGCCCCCTATCTATTCCCTTTAATTTTCAATATTTTGCACTGGAATTTTCTTTTTTTATCCTAAAAATGGCTCTTCCCATAATGGAAGTTTTCTACCTATACCCTTCTTCACTGCATTTTCAAATACTCTGTGGGCTTCTGACAAATCATGTATTCCAAGTCCTATTGGATTAAAGAATATTTTTTCTTTTTTATCTTGT
>NZ_FUZT01000001.1:251006-488329 GCF_900167445.1 Maledivibacter halophilus | reverse complement strand
CATATCAGCTCCACCTGCTTTTATGCAATCCTCTTGCTGTAAATATACAAATTTAACTTTTCTGCTCATTTTTAAACTCCTCCTAAATATTAAATAATTTCTATTCATACTTTTAGACATTTGCAATAGGCATGCCAATAAAATCTTCAAAACAATAAAAATATTTTTACCTTATCATCAAAATGGGGTTTAAACTAATATTTCAATAAATTCTTTCTAAAAATTTAATCCTGAAACCAAGAAATTTTCTATTTTTTTTATGGATTATATCTCATAATGAGATGATATGTTTATTGTTTTAAACTATATTAAATAAAAAAGTAAGTATTCTTCTATAGATTGTTGACATCTCATTTTAATATGTTATATCTCATTCTGATATATAAACTCTTCTCAAAAGTAATGATATGAACTAGGTAAAATCTTTTCTTAGTAGTTACTAAAATTAATTTAATAAATTATGCATAAAAAAACCGGACTTGCCAAAGTCCGGTTTTCCCTTTTCATTATTCACCACTTAGGGCGTCCAATTGTTATAATTTCAATTCTTGTCTCTACGTGCAATTGATCATTCCCGTCCTTACAAGGTTTTATGTAGAAATCTCTGCTGTTAATCAAGCTTTTACAATCTATCGCTCCAGATTTTTCAGTCATCAATAAAGCTTGCTGTTTTAAATCCTTAAGAACATATTCCTTAGCTTCACCTAATTCATCAAAAACTTTTCTTTCCCATGGAGTGTGAAGAATAACATCTCCTTCAGAGGTAGTCTTAATTATAACTTCAATTTTCTCTATAATCTTTCCTGTGGCTGCTCCAATAGCGTTAGCTACTTCAGCATAATGAGGGATAAATATCTCTGTCTTTAATTTCTCTGCCACCTTTGGAATATATGCTTGGGCTGGAGCCCCAACAGCAATAATCGGTAAATTTATTTTTGATGAAACACTAAAAATTTCTTTACCATTTGATTCTAGAATTTTTTCAATAAAATATTGTGCCTCTTGACTCTTATTTATTTGAATAGGGTTAGATTCATAGTTTAGCAAGCTTTGAAAAATATTTTTGCATAATTTATCACAGATAGCCTCTATAGCTAAATTCATGAAATCTTCTAATGTTTTTTCAGTTTTATCTGCCAAAATACCAACAGCAATTCTAGCAGCATCAACATTCCATTTAGTATATATTCCCTTTACATGTAAAATATCCGTTGGAGTTACAGATATTTTTACAATAATACCTTTGTCTAATAATCGCTTAAAACTAATAAAATAGAACCTTCTTTTTAAATTATTCATCAAATATGATATTGAGTGAGGACCTGATTCTAAAAATCTTATCACTTCCATATCTTTCTTATCTAAATCTTTTTTTATGTTTTTATTTATAAGCATTAAACAATCTGTGGCTTGAAAATTTGATAGCTTATATGAACTTGATTTGCTTTTCAATTCATCTATTAAATAAGGGTATTCACTAGCCATGACTGATATAGGAACTACTCTTTGAGGCCCAATTCCTATCTCTCCATTTTGATTTATTTTAATATAACTATCTCCTCCAATACCATATGTATTTATATCAATTGATTTGACCCTTGTATTCCATCCCCCTACTGCTGCCCCTTCTAAATTAACCCTTGGAATAGAATCCTTTAATATTGCTATATCCGTTGTTGTTCCCCCCATATCTAAAACCAAAGCATCTGAATATTTACTTAACTCAGTGGCCCCAATTATACTTGCAGCTGGACCAGAAAGTATGGTTTCTATTGGTCTTTCCTGTGCTAAATCCTCATTCATCAATGAACCATCACCTTTTACAATCATTAGAGGAGCATTTATTTCAAATTCATTAAATACTTCTTTTACAGACTCAATCAAATTCACTATAATTGGTATTAATTTAGCATTAAGTACAGCGGTAACTGTCCGTTCATAAAATCCCAATGAACTAGATAAATGATGGGCACATACTACCGGAACTTCTAATATTTGTTTTACGATTTCTTTTACGATTATTTCATGTTCAGGATTGCGTATACTGAAATAGCTTGATATTGCAATACTATTAACTTTACCTTTAAATTCTTCTACACTCTTCTTTACTTGATCTATATTAAGATTTTTACGGATTACCCCATTGACATCATGTCCACCATCAATTATCTTAACATATTTAGTAGGAAACTTGCCTGTTAATTCCTTTCCAATGATTAAAAGTCCTACATCTCCTCCACGATCTTCTACTATTGCATTAGTTGCTAAAGTAGTTGATAACGAAACTCCTTGGATTTTGCTAATATAAGTCGTATCTAAGGCTTTAATACAATTTCGAATACCTATGGTTAAATCTTCATATGTTGTTAAAGCTTTAGCTTCTGTAATTATATTTTTATTTGTTGAGTCTATAATAACTGCATCTGTATAAGTTCCTCCCGTATCAATTCCTAACACTAGACTCATGATATTAATCCCCCTATTAATTGATCAGTAAATAACCTTATTTTATTTCCCAAGTCCATATCTAGCAGCATAAAGCTGTTTGTTATATGGGGCTGCTCTATTTGGACATTTATCTTTAGGACATAATTGACAATTTTCAAATTTTACTTCAGAAGAAAATCTTATTCCCGATACAGTCTTTGCTGGCTTCATTAATAAACTATCTGTTAGCTCAACTCCAATCTTTTCATTACTATTTTTTAGAATTCTAAATATCTTTCTTTGCTCCTTTATAGGCCAGTTACTCAAGGATCCAGGGTTCATTTTTGAAGCATTTTTCAAATCATATTTATCATCAATATAGTTAAATATAATCTTTTGTGCTTCCTTACATGCTAATTCCATAATATTGTCCACAATGAAAGTATCTAGCATATCGTCATAATTTTTAGACCAATCCTCTATTTCCCTACCACATGTGGCTAGAAAGAGAAATATTCTTCCAACTTTATCAACGTTCACTCTAAGCACTCTACTAACAAGTTTTTCATCCTCTACAACAATAAAGTTCTCGCCCTTAGTGTCTATATACGAAAGTTTAAATAGACCCTTTGGTTTAGCTATTTTTTCTGCTTCTTTGGCCAACTCTTCAACTCTAGAAGCAAAAAAGCTTCCATTATTTGCTTTAAGTTTTTTATTAAGCTTCTTTGTATCAATTTTCAAGCTAATATTATCAAAAACAACTACATCCATAAAAATCCTCCTTAATATAAATTTATAATACTTTAAAGCCATTTATTTTTATTTATATTAGTTTAACTCGCAATTTTTATGCCAAATTCGAAAAACCATATCTAATACTATAAACAACTGGACTAGATATGGTCTTTAAACCAAAAAGTTAGAAAAAATAAAATTATTTAAAATAATTATACTTCTTTATTTTTCTATAAATTGTTGCTCTACTTATGCCAAGCCTATCTGCTGCTTCAATTCTCCCCTTTTCCGTCCATCCACATTTATCTAAAGCTCTTTTTATATGTTGCTTTTCTAAATCCTCCAGAGTAACAATTCTATTATTTTCTGTCTTTAATTTCATTTTCTTAAATTGAAATGGTAAGTTTTCTTTAGTTATATAATTACTATCTTCCATATTGATTCCATATTCAATTGCATTTTGCAATTCTCTCACATTGCCTGACCAATTATAATTTAAGAATATTTCTTTCACTTCGTTAGATAATCCAAGAATATTTTTATTAAATTTACTAGAAAACTTATTTATGAAATAGTTAGCTAATACTAATACATCTTTTCCTCTTTCTCTTAAAGGGGGGATAAATAATGTTACGACATTTAGCCTATGGTATAAATCTTCTCTAAACTGTCCCTTTTTTACCATTTCATATAGCGGGACATTAGTAGCTGAAATTATTCTTACATCTATTGGTATACTTTTTACACCACCAACCCTTTCAATCTCTCTTCTCTCAATGGCTCTAAGTAATTTTATTTGTAAGTATATCGGCATAGTTTCTACTTCATCTAAAAAAATAGTTCCTTTATCTGCCAAGTAAAATTTTCCATGCTTTCCTATTTTATTTGCACCAGTAAAAGCACCTTTTTCATATCCGAAAAGTTCACTCTCTATTAATGTTTCAGGTATAGCTCCACAATTTATTGCTATGAAAGGTCTATTTTTTCGCCGACTCGATGAATGGATTGCCCTAGCAAAAAGCTCCTTACCGGTCCCTGTCTCACCTGTTAACAACACAGTAGAATCATTTTTTGCAACATGTCTGACCTTTTTTTTAAAAGCAATAAAGCTTTCACTCTTCCCAATTATTTGATCAAAGGATATATCATTATGTTTTTCAGAAATAGTATAGGCTAACTGTCTTGTATCTTTATAATCCTCAAATAAATATATAATTCCTTCTAATTCTTTATTAATCACTATTGGCTTGGCAATGTATAATAAATCAATATATTTATTATTTACAGTTAAAGTAATTTCCTGATATTGTACTGACTTATTCTTATCGCCTTTATCGATTGTAATTATATTGGGTAAAATTTCCCTCATATCCTTATTTCTTATTTTATCTTTATTTATATTCAATTTTTCTTCAATAAAGCTATTAACATCTACTATTTTATAGTCTTTATTTAATATAACAATACCTTTATTAATATTATCTATAACCGTATTCATAAGTTGTGCATAGGTTTCAACTTGTTTCAACATTTCATGTTCTTTTACTTTAGTACTTATAAGATTTCCTATTTTTTCTATAAAATCAAGCATTTCATGTTTCTTTGAATCAATTAACTTTACTTGATCATCACTCATTGTGGATAGTCCGATAACACCAATAGTTCTTCCTTCAAATTCAATAACTGAATAAACAGCTTTTTTATACTTGCATTTACCATATCTAGGACACAATTTGCAATTATCATCTTTTCCAGGCTGATTAACTATTACATTTTTTCTACCTTTAAATAATAATCTATTTATAATTCCCTGTTCTAAAATTCTACTGCCTATTAAGTTTTTGACTCTCCCAGTACCAGCTATCCATCTAAGATTTTCATCTACAACCTCCACATCTAATCTTAAGGCAGCATTAACAGTTTCTGCAAACTGTTGAACTATATCCTTTATTTGAATCAAACTACTCATAGGAATCCCCCTATATATACAATACTATCATTTCTATTTATGCATCAACTTCTTACAGACATCATCAATGCCTTTGACTTATCAAGGGTTTCTACATATTTCAAGATCAGAGTCCCAATCTATTCCTCTGCCAGCTTGAAAATGTGATTTTTTTGATGTATAAATTCACCTTTCAATTTATTTCACTATATATTTGATTATATATTTTAAAAATATAATAAGTCAATTTAAACATTAGGGGATTTTAGCATCATTTAGACACTTATATATATGTGTCTAAAAAAACTGAAATAATTTAAACTTCCCGATGCTGAATTTCAGTAAGTTAATTCTTATAAAAAACTAAATAAGAAACTATAACCATATTGGTTTATCCCATAAATTCAACTTTGTACCAATATCATTTTTGATTGCGTTTTGATAAATATAATTAGCACACATAATATCTAAGCTTCCAACGCCATGGGAACCAAAAATAATTAATTCATCATCACTATTTCTTAGTTGTAATTTTTCAGAGGTTACATCTTTTAATTCAATAATCTTTTCTTCAGAAAGTTTGTTCTCATCAACAAGCTTACTAAATACTGCATGTGTACCTTTACTTTTAAGCTGTGCCCAATTATCTACAACAATTTTTTTAGCTCTTAACGCCGTCTCGTCCTCTATTTCATATAAACTCATTTGTATAACAAGTGCATTATTTTTAATCCATGAATCTTTAACAATTGGAGATCTAGCAGTTGTCATAGTAGCAATTATATCAGCATCACTTGCTCCAGATTTCAAGTTATCCATTGGAATTATCTTTATTTGACCCTCAAATTCATCTGCTAAAGCCTGTGCTTTTGCTAAATCAAGATCAACCAGTCTAATCTCATTCAATGTCGGTACCGAACTCATAAGTGCCATTATCATGGTTCTTCCAATAACCCCTGCACCAACTAAACATGCTACTTCAGAGTTTTTTGGTGCTAAATATTTCGCAGCAACTCCAGCTGAAGCAGAAGTTCTCATTGCCGTTATTAATGTTCCATCCATGATGGCAAAGGGCATAACAGTTGTGGGATCACTTAAAAGGATTACATCAATACCATAAGGCATTCCTGGTGTTTTTAGATTCTCCATGGACTCAGCAGCCCATTTTATTCCGGCAACATTAATATCACCACCAATGTGTACAGGCATAGACATAAAATAGGAAGTCCAATCCTCACAATTAGGGATCAGAGTCATTGTTTTTGAGGGATTATTAATTTCCCCTTTAGAAAGCATATTAAATGTTTTCTCAGTGAGCTCCAATATTTTATCCATATTCTTAACTCCAGCAGCAATAACATCTTCTTGTTTCAAAAACAAAATTTCAGGTTTTCTCATAATGAATTCCTCCATTTTCATAAATTACTCAATTATAAATTTCGATTTGTTAATTGTAAAATCGTAAAATCATTTTATGTCATAATCATATCACTTAGCACACAAATTCGTCAATTTAATTATTTTTTAATTTGATTATAACCAAATTGTATAATATAATATATTTACAAAAGTTATATCAAATTAGTAATAAAGGAGATATTCTATGCCGATAATAGAAAAAACTTACGATATAAATAATCATATTAAGTTTTATTGCAGCCCAATTGTTGAAATGGTAGCAAGTCTTCATGTTCTTGCAGATGCAAGGCACCATATTAATTGTTTTAATTGGGCTAATGAGGTTAAACAAAAGCTTAATCATGGAGAAAAATCTGAAATTGAATACTTTGCAATCCATTATAACCAGTGGGCCTTTATCATGGATATTATGACAGAAATTGCCTCTGAAGATAATGATGATGTTTATAAAGATTTAGAAACAATTAAAAATATGAAGCACATAGATTTCGCATACCTATTTCTTGGTTTTTCAGCTATGTATTATGATAAAAAGATTTTAATTGATTGGATTGCTGAACCTGAGAAATTAACAGAAAAGGATATTAATATGCTTGGGAATTATCTTTCTTTAAGTGATATAAAATATTTCTTAAAAAACATTGACTTATTAAGAAACAAATTAATTTACGTGCTGGAAATGTATTGGGAAAAAGTCTTCAAAAAAGAATGGTTCATTATTAAAAAGTATATAATTAAAACAATAAAAGACCAAAAAATGATACTAGTAAATACAAATGTATTTAATTATATTTCAAATTTACACCATGATATTTCCATTAATAATAATTCTATAATTATGAAAAAAAATATTGATTTTAAAATTAATATTGATGATATTAAAGAAATTAGGTTATTTCCATCAGTCTTTACTTCGCCCCATTTAATGATAAATATTGTACATAATTCACTCATTCTATATTTAAATCTAAATTTTCATTCTGCAATGTTGAGTGAAAAAGTACCAGATGAGCTTATTACATTATTAAAAGCTGTAAGTGATGAAACTAGGTTGAAAATTATTAGAATTTTATCGTCAAATCAAGCAACTACGCAAGAACTTTCTGAGATATTAAACTTAACCCCTAGTACAATTTCATTACATCTAAAATCAATGAAAGAAGCTAAGCTAGTTAAAACAAAAAAAGTTAAAAAATTTGTATATTATAAGCTTATTGAAAATCAACTGAATAGTATAAATGATAGATTAAAGGACTTCTTAAAATTATAAATTTAAGACATACCAATTCTCTGGGTTATAAAATCTTATACACATATTATAATTGAGGAAATTGCATAATACATGTGAAGAATTTTAAAATTAATAATGTTGATTATGCAAGTTTCTCAATTAAGAACCGTATATCTATTCTGGAGGGAATATTATGAAAATCGGCTTCACACTAGATGAAAAAATCTTTAATAAAATAACACAAAGTGAATTATTATCTTATGCAAAGAAATTAGGAGTTTCAAGTGTAGAAATTAGTCCTGATAAAAATATTTTACCTAAAAACACATATTATGAAATAGCAAAACTTTGTAGTGAACTTGAGATTGATATAAATTTTCATGTACCATATTTTGCCGATAGTTTTTTATATGAAATAATGAATTTTACCGAATATAAAAAAGAAATTAAAACAAAGTATGAAGACTTAATTTCTATGATTGTAGATATACAGAATATTATATGTAAATCATCAACTTTAATTATCCATGGAGCCAGTTATGATGATGCCAAAGAAAAAAATACTGCTCTTTATAACACTTTAAACTTTCTTAACTGGATTTTGAATTTTCTAGACAATAAAAATATTGATCTCAACTTGGCCCTTGAAACACTAAATAAAAATGAAAATGTAATTGGTAATTCTAGAGAAGATATCCAGTATAATTTAAATAAATTTAGAGGATCAAAGCTAGGTATCTGTTTAGACATATGTCATGACGCCTTTAATTATTACCCGGGAAAACCACCACTTAATGATGATTTTTTAAGCAATATAATTTATTGCCACATTCATGGTATAAATATAGAAAAATCTATATCACATATTTCTTTGAAAGAGAGCGATATAGACTTTAAAACTTATATTAATTTTTTAATTGATAAACAATATAATAATATCTTAAATTTGGAATTATTGGTAAGTTATTGTGGTGAAAATTATTTGAACAATTTATTTGGAGATATTGAGTTTATAAGAAATTTTTAATTCCTACATAATTTTCAATATTTCCTTCTATCGTTTTTTCCTTTGGAAGCTTACTAACAATATCAACGATGATTATCATTATCATCACCGTATGATAAGCAGCTATTTCTCTTGTGCTATAAATAAGAATATTCTATTTCATAGGATCTAGAATTTCCTCTAAAAGTTCATCTGTTAAATCAATATCGTATTGACGTTTATAATAGGATTTCATATAGTCAGTGAACTACTCACCACTTGCTTACGCAGAAGTGAGAGCTTCTAGTATCATGTACTAGAACTTTTCCTGTTTCCTAAAGTTGTGCCTTCTATATTAGCAAGGTCTTATTTGACTCTCTACAGGCGTAACTTTCCCTTGCACCGAGGGTAGATGCCGATGTTATCGGTTTCTTAAGTGCCTTGGATATTTTACGCAAGGAAGGCAATGCTTGGTTTTCGCTATTGTCGGATTCTCCTTGCAACCTTATATATCCAGTTATCAAAGAACTATCATAGTTACATTATATCATAAAATCAATGATATCAAATCATTGATTCTATAGTGCTTACATCTCCCACTTATAGAAGATAGGAGAATTACTCACAGTGGTTAAATTAAATTCAGTTTAGCATTTTAAATTTTCAAAGTCAAGTTCATATTGGTACAGTTTGAAAATTTTGGCATAGGGTCTTATTATGAAGTCAAATAGTAAACCATATAAGAAGAATCTAAAAAATACTTACTAAATTATAAATATGTAAGAGCTAAAGCATAAATGCTGTTCATACAGTACGTATAGAACGTATAGGAGATACAATAGGTACATTATCTTCATCTAAAGAAACATTTGCTATTACTCCATAAACCTCATGAAGCATCTCCTCTGTAATTACTTCTCCCGATAAACCCGAACTATAGTATGTTCCATCATCTCTTAATACAACTATATGTTGAGCATATCTTGCCGCAAGATTGATATCATGAAGTGCAACAATAATATCAACCTTTCGACTAACAACTATTCTTTGCAGAAGCTGACACAATTCAAGTTGTTTCTGTAAATCAAGAGAATTCACAGGTTCATCCAAGAGTATTAATTTAGGATTTCTTGAAAGTGTCTGGGCTATAAACACAAGCTTTTTTTGTCCTCCACTAAGTTCATTTATTTTTCGCAGTGCTAAATGATCAATGTTAAGAGATTTTAGCGTATTCATTGCAAGTTCTAAATCTTTATCAGTTACCTTGTGACCAAGTTCTGGCAATCGTCCCAGCAATACCATTTCCAACACACTTAAAGTCGATTTATCGATATCTATCTGAGGTAAATATGACATCAAATTAACTATTTCATCTCTAGTAAGGGTAGAAATAACTTGATCTCCATAACAAATTTCACCTTCATATTCAAGTAAACCGAATATTGATTTTAATAAGGTAGACTTACCTGCTCCATTAGGTCCAAGAATTACATTAAAACCCCTTTCGAAATATACTGTAAGACTATCAAATACCTTATGTAGTTTTTTATTTTTACGGTATGAAAAATTTAGATCTCGTATTTTTATCATCATATCACTCTTTTTTTATTAAATATTATAGTCATAAAGAAAGGTATGCCTATAACTGATGTTACAAGCCCTATTGGAAGTATTACACCGGGTATAATTAACTTACTCAACATAAATGACAACGATAATACAAATGCCCCAAGCAATAAAGATATTGGCATAAAATATCGCTGATCTTCTCCTACAAGTAATCGTGCTATATGAGGAGCTATAAGACCAATAAAACCTATTGTGCCTACAAAACAAACAGCAAATGCCGACAAAAGTGAAACCACAAGTATTACCATTCTACGGATTTTTGATGTATTCACTCCAATACTTCTAGCCTTCGTATCATCTAAGCTCATTGCCGTAAGCTTCCATGCATTTTTATATAAAATTGCAAAGCACAATACCAACGCAATTAATACGATAATAAATTTACTCCAATTTGTTTTGAGTAAGCTTCCAAAACTCCAAAATACCAAACTCTGTAATTCATCTTCATCTGCAATATATTGCAAAGTCATTGTAAGAGAATTAAATAGAAAATTTATTGCAACACCAAAAAGAATGATGGCATTTTTTCCTATATATTTTTGTCGAGAAAAAAGATATATTACTGCAGCAGCAAGCATGGAGAATACAAAAGAATTTACAGTAACAATTAAAGTCTTAGGAACATAAAAAATATTTGATTCTAATATCAGTCCTAAGGCTGCACCAAAAGAAGCTGCTGCTGAAATTCCAAGAGTATAAGGACTAGCAATTGGGTTTCTAAGTATAGTTTGGATTTCACATCCGCCCACACCTAGGGCACCACCTACAACGATTGCCATCAACGACATAGGTAAACGAATATTTTTTATTATCATACCATTGTGCCCTATGCCTTCTCCACCAAACAGAACACTCAATACCTCCATTATAGGTATTGAAGATGAACCAATTGCTATGTTTATTATTAATGAAATAAAAGTCCCTACCACCAGACAAACGATGAGTATAATTTTTTTTCTAACCAGATTGTTATAAAGCTTTCTATTGCCACTTAATGATGTATTCATGGATATATTATTTATATTTGAGGGTCCATACCCCCATATCATCGTCAATCAATGTATATTTCTCAAAAAACTCATCTAAGATAGCGTCTGGATTCACATCGGAAAATTCATCAGGATAAAACATCTTTGCAAATACAAGAGTTGGATAAAAGGAGTAAACTGTTCTACTCATTTCATGCATTATTTCATATACATTTCCCTTCTGTACTGCTGAAAGTTCTTCCCATCCAGTTCTGTTTATTATATCAAATTCAGCAGTCTTGGTAATGTCTTTGTCGCAGTTAAGACCCAAGGATTGTACTCCACTTAAAATAATGTATTCTGGATCAGCTTTCAATACATATTCAGGATCAATCACATTCCTACCTCCTTTTGAGGCTCCACTTTCTTTAAGAATTGAGTCAGCAATATTTTCACCACCAGCAAAAGCTATCACAGAACCCCATCCCGAATCACTTGAACTTGTGCTTCCAAAAACCTCAGAATATCCTGATTTCTCATAATAAAAAGTAGGTTTATCTGTGCGTTTCAAAAGATTTTTTGAACGTACAATATCAAATTGTTTATCGATAAATGCTGATACTTCCTCTGCTTTTTCTTCCTCTTGAAATATCTTCCCAAGAAGTGTAATTGTCTCTTGAACAGATGTATCAACAGTAGAAGGCACATCAATAAGAACCAATGGAATTCCCGCTTCCTTGAGCTGTGGCTCTATTTCAAGTGCCCATTTATGGGCCTGCATTGCAGAATTTACTATAAGAACATCAGGATCTTTGGAAAGTATCATTTCTAAATCAAATGGAGCATTATGCTCTGAAATAATTCCAACCTGACCCTCAAGATTGGGAAACATAGGAAAATATATATCATCATAGGCATGTTTCCCTCCTGATTTACCTGTGGCAACAAGCATATTAAAAGCATCTTCACCTTTAAGTGGCACTATATAATCTATAACATCCATGGTGCTAATCCCAAATGTAGAAACAGGAGTATCAATTGTAACTTCTCTTCCTTTAACATCAGTTATCGTAACTGAACCAGTGATAGGCTTTTTTTCAGGCATCTTAACATTTTTCACCTGTTTTTCGATATCTTTTGCAGCTTTTTCCGATGGTATCACATATCCGTAGGAAACAGGATCTACTCCTGAAGATTCAAGGGCATTTGCTGTGGCATTTATAACAGCATCACTCGTAACAGTTGCACCAGATATAGCATCAATTTTTAAAGACTGTGCTTCAACAATTCGTTCAGGAATTTTTTCTATTGCTACAGTTCCAATACCCTCAGTTTCTGTGTTATCACCAACAATAATACTATTAATTACTCCTTCATTATCAATCTCTACTTTAACATTTATATCGTCATGATATCCTTTTGCAATACCTTTGTATATACCTCCATCAATTTCTGTAGATATTTGTGAATTTCTTACTTCATTTGAACAACCTAATGATAATATTGTTACCATAAATATCAAAGTAACCATAGTTATAATTTTTTTCATTTTTATCCTCCTTTTTATTAAATTAAAAAAACTCTGTTCCACAGAGTTTTAAATCAATAAATAGCTTTATTCTCCCCTCCGGAAAATGCAACATCCTACATATAGGCAGGTATCCTGACTTATGCCTTTATTTATCTCCTTCCCAGTTATACAACCAGTGGAATAATGATAAATAAATTTATTTGGCACTTACAGTAACGGGGGTTGTACAGGTTTTTCACCTGTTTCCCTTTTAATTACAAAATGTAAACCTATAAGTTTATTTAATTTTTAGTTTTTTATTATTTACTTTCTTAAATCTAAATATAAACACAGTCTATGCCATTAAATTTCTTAGAACTTTTACAATAATAATTTCTTTATTGCATATCTCTATTTTCCTTGAGTATCTTTATATTCTACAATATTTTCTAGCATTCTATAAAATAGATTCCTTGCCATATCTTTTTCAACTTCCGTAAAATCTTTAGCTAATATTTTATTTAAATCTTTGAAAATCTGATGGAATTCTTTTTCAAATTCTAGAGATTTTTTTGTTACATATATTCTTTTCTTTCTAGCATCTTGTGGATCTTCTTTCCTATATACATATCCTTCATCCTCTAACTTTTTCAATGCTCTAGCTGTATTTGCCTTGTTTATGTAAAGTTTATTGCTTAATTCCTCTTGTGTAAGACCATCATTATTGAATAAAAGTTGTGTTAAAAAACTCCATTGCCCTTTACCTATATTATATTTTTTAACATTATCTCCTATGTAAACTTGACTATATCTGTAAATAGCAGATATTGCTTTTATAAATGATTTATTCTTTTTTGCATTCTTTTCCATAAGATTCTCTCCTTTTTACATACTATCATATTAAAGTTGCTTTAGCAACTATTTTTATGGATAAAATTACATATGTTAAAATCTGCAACAATCTATTTATTAAATAAAAAACATCCACTATTACTAGTTAGATGTCATATAATTTAGCAATATTAAACCAATTACTCACTATAAAAAGTCCAATAGTCGTAATTTTAATTAACTGAGCAAATTGCATAATTACCTTCTGCAAAAACTATCTACTGCATATAGTTTTGAAATCTCTAAAGCTATACCATATATATTATGCAATTTTGCCAAATCAGAATTATGCAATTTCCTGAACTCAATATTATTTCATTATATATTTTATTTAGTATCTGAAAAACAAAATATAAAGAAATCCTGTAATCTGGCCTTTCTCCTTCTACCTATAACACTAATAAGACAAATCATCTACTTCCCTTTTTCTATCTCCCTTTACCTCTATAACAACTTTATTTGGTAAACAAACAAGAATTTCTCCTGGCTGGCTGATTGGGCCATCCTTTACACAAAGTTTATCTGGACAATCAGCTTCTATTATTTCTACTTTTCCGTCTTTAATACTAATAGTATTTGTACCAAGTTTAGTCTTAACAGTAAATTCATCATTATTAGATTTATCATCAAAGGGAATTGTTTTTATAATCTCTCCATCTACTGATATTTCAATATATTTTTTTTCATATTCTTTATCTGAATTTAATTTTAAAAAACCTAAGGAAGCTAATGAAATCAGAACTACTAAAACTATAATAATAATATCAAATCGTTTCATTTTTTTACCTCTTTCTTTATATTTATAGATATTCCAGCAAAATAGTTAATTTATACACATCAAAACTCCTCAGAAACATTGGATATTTTATATGCAAACTTCCATGATTCCTTATATGCTAATTTATATTATTTACTATGCAAGTTTATTTTAACATAGTTTGTAAAAAACATTAAACCCTAATAATTAAGATATCATCATCTTATCATTAGGGTTTTATATTATGAGGGTTTTTTATTTAATTTGTTCTTTAGATAACCAACTCTAAAGTATTATAAATTCTAATGTTGGTTATCCATAGTTCAATGCAATATAACATGCACCTAAAATTCCTGCATCATTCTCAAGCTGAGCTTGAACAATTTTTGTATATTCTCCATATGAAGGCATAACTCGCTCTTTAAATAATTCATTTAAATCATTAAAAAATGACTTTCCCTGGGCAGAAATTCCTCCACCTAAAACAATAAGACCCGGATCAAATATATGAGTTATATTAACAAGACCTGTAACAATATGACTTAAAAATTCTTTATATACTTCTATTGCTAGCTTATCTCCATTTTCAATTTTATCAAAAATATCCTTTCCACTTAAATCCTCTTTAGGTACACCAGATTTTATTGAATAGCTTCTTACTAATGCTGATGTTGAAGCATATCTCTCAAAACAGCCTTTACTACCGCAGTTACAGTTATCTCCTGTTTCATTAATAACCATGTGTCCTATTTCTCCTGCTCCTCCCATAACTCCTTTATAAAGCTTATTGTTAATTATTATTGCTCCTCCTACACCAGTGCCAAGTGTAAGGCATACAAATGTACTTAATTCCTTACCTGCACCCCTCCAGCTCTCCGCTAATGCTGCAGAATTCACATCGTTTTCAACAAAACACTCTAATCCAGTATTGTTTTTAATCTTTTTAGAAAGCTTTGTACCACTATATCCAGGTAAGTTTTCACTTGCAAATATTATTTCTCCACTAGCACTATCTACCTTACCAGCAGTACTAATTCCAACAGAATTAATATTGTGATGATTACTTAATTTCTCTATTTCCTGTATAATTATTTCGGGTATTTCTTTCTTGCAATTTTTTTTTGGTGTATGTAATTTTGATTTTGTTAAAATCTCTCCTTGCTCATTTACTACTCCATATTTAATAAAAGTACCTCCAACATCAAAACAAGCTACCTTTTTCATACTGCTCCTCCAATAAATAGTATAAGTTATAATTTGAACTTTACTTAGTCCTATGATTTTGTTATTATATCATTTTCAATATCATTAATAATGTCCCTTACCTTATTAATAAGATCATAATCTGCTCTTTCTACTACAAATTCACTCTTAGGAGTATTCATTCTTTTAATACACTCTCTGTATTCCATTTTACTATCTACATTAATCTTTCCCGACATGTGATAATGGGTACATTTGGTTATTTTATATATTTGTTTTATATTTCCAGCATTTACTCCACAACCGGGCATAATAGTTATAGAATCTCCAAACTTTTCTTGTAATCTTGCAATGTAATCTGCACCCTCTAATGCATTTGCCCTTTGTCCTGATGTGAGAATTCTGCATACTCCCATTTCAATGAGTCTAGGAATATCTTCCATAGGATTTCTTGCATCATCAAAAGCTCTATGAAGTGATACTTTAAGGGGATATGCAATTTTTACAAGCTGACTCATTCTGTCAATATCTATCCTGCCATTACTTAATAAAATACCCGTAACAATACCGTCAAATCCCATTTGTTTTGCAATGCTAATGTCCTGCTTCATTGTTTCAAACTCATTATCATCATATAAAAAATCTCCACAGCGAGGGCGTATCATCACAAAAATTTCTATATCTTTAATTTCTTTTGCTTTTTTCATTAGTCCATAGCTTGGTGTCAATCCACCTATATTTAGTGCAGAACATAATTCTATCCTATCTGCTCCAGCATTTTTAGCCGTTACCATAGATGTATAAGAATCTACACATATTTCTAATATCATAAACTTACCCTTCCTTCTTTATTAAATTGTCTAAGGCATTATATTCAAAATTACTATCTAATGGAAATATTGGCCTCTTAACTTTATTATAATTAAGAGTTTTTAGATCCTCATTTGTATTACCTTTAGTAAGTGCCATGATGCTACGTTTAGCTACCAAACTATGTTGATGTGTAAGATATCCAAGTTTACAAACTACTATTTCTACATCCTTAGGATCTACTCCTAAATCTGTAAACATCTCAGGTAGTGTATATCCCACATGGGCCTCAGCAATTACTATATCTACTCCACAGCTGTTAAATAAAACCAAATCTCCTTTAATCATTCCTCCTCTGGACCAGTCCTTAATATAAGCCTTTACTGTTCCAGTTGCCGTAATAGGAGATGTAGTAACTGTATCAAACTTGGCACCAAATGTAAGGATTATTTCTTCACCAACTTTTCCTTCACATTGTTTTGTAGCCACTGGATCATATATTCCACCATATATTACAGGTTTTCTAAGTTTATCAGTTCTATTATCAGCCATTATTAATCTTAAAAAATCAGTACAATCAGAAGAAGCTCCAGCAGTTGGATTGTCTCCAGAATCAGAAATATAAATAGGTAATTTCCCTTCTTTTACTGCCTCAAAAGCAATATCTAAAGCTTCTTTTTCATGATATGTTTCTGTATGAAAACGGAAATCATCCTTTTTAGACCAAATAAGCTCTGCTAATCTTACAGCTTCCCTTTGGGCTAACTCAAGATCCCCATCTGCAACTACATAAACAGCAATAGAACTATCTTCATTATCCGCCCAAGGAAAGCCCATCAAATATGAAGCCGCCATTATTCCTTCTTTTCTTTCACATTCTCTGAGAGCATTTATAAGTTCTATCATAGGTTCTACATTAGTTGATGACTTTTCTCCCGCAATTAAAATTGGTACTTTCACCCAAGCTGATTTTGCATTTGCATTATTCTCAAGGGTATCTATTGTCATCTTTGCAGCATGCTCACCTGTTTCAAAGCAATCTGTATGTGGGGCACATTTATATCCCACAAAACCATCACAATTGTCATGCATTCTTGTAGTCATAGTAGTGTGCATATCAAGGGAAGAAAAAATGGGTATATCAGGAAATATAGTCCTCAATTCTTCAATAAAGTATCCTTCTGCCTCTCCTTGTTTCTTAACTCTCATAGACCCATGTAATGAAAGGGTTATAGCATCTATAGGAGCTTCTTTTTGAGCAGCCTTGGCTCTTTTTATGATTTCATTTTTTATCTTAATATAAAAATCATAATCTACTTCACCATTAGGAACTGCTCTAGCAAATACAGTAGGAATTATTTCATATCCTTCCCTCTGTAAAGTCTTTATAATTCCTGTTACAGAGTCATTATCACGTAAATTATTAAAAATATCCTCTCCATATATTACATTAAAATCCTTTTCACAAGCTGTTATTGGATTAAAAGAATTCGATTCATGGTGCATTCCTGCAATTAAAATTCTTTTCATTATAATTCATCCCCCATTTATAACGATTTTAAATGACAAGCAACCTTATGACCTGGCTCTACTTCTACAAGTGAAGGTATTGTTTCAAAACATTCATCCTTTGCATACATACACCTAGTACTAAATGGACACCCCTTTGGCATATCAATTGGACTAGGTATATCTCCTTTTAAAATTATACGCTTTCTTTTATGCATTGGATCTGCAATAGGTACAGCTGATAATAACGCTTGTGTATATGGATGCATTGGATCTTTGTATAATTTTTCTTTAGTAGTTATTTCTACTAAATATCCAAGGTACATTACACCAATCCTATCTGATATTACCTCTACTACACTCAAATCATGGGATATAAATAAATATGTTAAATTAAATTCCTTTTGTAATTTCTTAAATATATTGATAACCTGAGCCTGTATCGAAACATCAAGGGCAGAAACAGGCTCATCAGCAATTATAAGACTTGGTTTCACTGATAACGCCCTAGCTACTCCTATTCTCTGCCTTTGTCCACCAGAAAACTCATGGGCATAGCCTTGAGCATGTCTTTCATTGAGTCCAACGGTTTCTAAAAGCTTTATAACAGTCTTATATCTTTCCTTCTTAGACATATTTGTATGTACCAATAAAGGTTCACCTACTATATCTTTAATCTTCATTCTAGGGTTAAGACAGCCATATGGATCTTGAAAAACCATCTGCATCTTTTTTCTAATAGATTTCATTTGATAAGAAGTATAATCAGTAATATTCTTATTCTCAAACCATACTTCTCCAGAGTCTGGATGTAATAGTTTATTGAGGATTCTACCCATTGTACTCTTTCCACATCCACTTTCACCAACAATAGAAAGAGTTTCGCCACTTTGTATTTCAAGAGAAACCCCATTGAGGGCATGTACATATTTATCCTCGCCAAACAATGTTTTTGATGCCAAAAAAGTCTTATAAATATCTTTTAATTCAACAAGAGGATTACTCATTAATCTCACTCCTCTCATGGATAAGATGACAACGACATTGTCTATTACTACCTATATCAATAAGATTAGGCTCTTCCCTATGACATTTTTCTATTGCCTTACTACATCTGGGAGCAAATTTACATCCCTTTGGCATTTGAGAAAGGTCTGGGACCCTGCCAGTAATATAAGGTAAAGTATCTGTATTTCTCCCTATCTTGGGAACAGAAGCAATTAAGCCTTTTGTATATGGATGTAATGGATTCCTGAATAAAGAAACAACATCAGCCATCTCTACAATCCTACCACAATACATCACCATTACTCTGTCACACATTTCTGCAACTACACCTAAATCATGGGTAATAAGTAATACCCCAATTTTATTTTTTTCTTTTAATTCCAACATAAGCTCCATCACTTGTGCCTGAATTGTCACATCAAGAGCAGTTGTAGGTTCATCTGCAATTAACACCTTTGGATTACAAGACATTGCCATAGCTATCATTATTCTTTGAGACATTCCACCAGATAGCTGATGAGGATATCTATTCATTACATCCTCAGGAACAGGTATTCCCACTCGCTTTATCATATTAATAGCATGCTTTCTTGCCTCACTATTATTATATTTCAAATGAAGTTTTGTACACTCCATAAGTTGTTCCCCTACTCTTAACACTGGATTAAGGGATGACATAGGATCTTGAAAGATCATTGCTATATCTCTCCCCCTAATATTTCTAATATCTTTTTTATTCATTTTTAATAAATCTTTACCTTCTAAAAAAACTTCCCCTGCTGATATATTCCCTTGTTCTGGAAGCAGTCTTAAAACAGATAAAGATGTAACTGATTTTCCACTTCCCGACTCACCAACCAGCCCAACAATTTCTTCTTTTCCCACATAGAAAGAAACATCATTTACCGCAACGAGACTTCCTTTATCTGTATTAAATTCTGTTCTTAAATTTTTCACATCTAATAATTTTTCTGACACTATTTACCCTCCTTAATCTAGTTTGGGGTCTAGAGTGTCTCTGAGACCATCACCTAATAAATTAAATGCCAACACAGTAAAAAATATCATAAGTCCGGGATACAATAACATATGTGGTGCAACCCCAATATAATCTCTACCCGTTGATAACATGGCTCCCCAATCAGGATTAGTTGGACTTGCTCCGAATCCTAAAAAACTAAGAGAAGAAGCCGATATAATTGCAGTACCCATTCTCATTGTATAAGCAACTATAAGTGACGGTAAAGTTCCAGGGAAAACATGCTTAACCAATAGTCTAGTATCACTTACACCAATTGATCTGCTTGCTTCTATATAGAGCAGTTCTTTTATTGATAATGTGGCACTTCTAATAATCCTAGTAAAAGTCGGTATCCCATAAATTGATATTGCCACAACCACATTAGTTAATCCTGGGCCTATTATAGCAACAATTCCTATAGCCAATAGAAGTCCCGGAAAGGAGAATAAAATATCGCAAAATCTCATTATTAAACTCCCTAATAAGCCACCATAATAACCTGCAATAATTCCTAAGACAGAACCAACAAAGGCACCAATAGTAACAGCTGTTAGTGCAACAGATAATGATAATCTCGTCCCTGTAACAATGCGACTTAACACATCTCTACCATATTCATCGGTTCCAAAAAAATGCTCTGAATTTGGTTCGCTCAATATATTATCATAATCAGTTTCGTCAATATCATATGGTGTTGGCTCAAAAATAGCTAAAATTACTAAAAAAAATATGAACCCTAAGGCCACTACTGCAGACTTCTTTTTAAGAAATTTTCTTACAAACTCCTTAATTGGATTTTCTATTTTAAAATCTTCATGCTTAGCTTCTTGCATCTTAACTTCTTCCATAATCATTTCCCCTTATTGATATCTAATCTTCGGATTAGCCACTCCATAAAGCACATCCACAATTAGATTAATTATAATAAACTGGAATGTGAAAATTAGCAAAACAGTTTGAACAACTGTATAGTCTCTAAATAATATTGAATCTATGAGTAGTCTCCCAAGTCCAGGTATTGCAAAAACTGTTTCTACTAGTACTGATCCTGCTAATAAAAAACCGAACTGCAAGCCTACTATAGTTATTACATCCACAAGTGAGTTTCTAAGGGCATGTTTATTTATAACAATAAATTCACTCAAACCCTTTGCCCTAGATGTCCTAATATAATTTTCTTTTAATATTTCAATCATTGATGATCTAGTATAGCGTGCAATCATAGCTGTGATACCTGCACCTAATGTAATCGAGGGTAATATATAGCTTGAAAGTGAATCTACTCCCGTTGTAGGGAACCAACCAAGTTTTACTGAGAATATTTGCATAAGCATAAGTCCCAGCCAAAACAGTGGCAAAGAAATACCAGATGACGCACCAATCATAACAATATAATCAAGCAGCTTCCCTCGCTTAATAGCAGATACTACACCTATACTTATTCCTGCAATAACAGACCATACAATCGAGAATATTGCAAGGATTAAAGTAGGTTTCACCCTTGGTATTATCACTTTCCAAACCGGTAGTCCTGTTTTAATCGAATTTCCCCAATCACCTGTGAATATTCCAAGCATAAAATCCTTATATTGTACAATATAAGGGTCATTTAGCCCTAACTGTTCTCTCATAATCTCTATCTCTTCTAGAGTTGCTTTTTGTCCAGCGACAATTCTAGCTGGATCACCTGGTATCAAATGAATAAACATAAATATTATAATTGATACAACTATCATTATGGGAATTATATTTAAAAGTCTTTTTAAAACATATTGTTTCACTTTTTCCCCCACTCTCTAATGAAATTTTAAGAGCAGTTAAATCTCTTTAACCGCCCTTAATTTTACTAACTATTTACTAGTAGATGCTTCTGTGGCAATTATGCCACCACTTGGATCAACAAAGATTCCTTCTGTAGTATTTCTCTCAGCTGCCAATAGTACATCTGATCCCATAAAAATCCATGGTGCATCATTCCAAATAATTTCCTGTAGATCTGCATAGATTTTAGCCCTCTTTTCAGGATTTACCTCTACAGCACCTGCCTCAATAAGAGCATCAGCCTCAGGATTCATATAATAGGATACATTAGGAGCAGTTGGAGGTATATTAGCACTGTGGAATAATTTCTCAGTTGCACCATCAAAATCAAAGGCTGACCAGCTTACATACCACATATTAACTTCTGATTCTTCTGGAGTTTGAGCCTTATAGATAGAATCTGATAGGGTGCCTTCTTCCATCGGAACTACTTCTACATCTATACCTATTTCAGCTAATTGCTGCCTTATAAACTGCATACCTTTCATATTTTCGGTATCATTTGGTGCCCAAACATGGGTTTTAAATCCATCAGGATATCCTGCTTCAGCCATAAGTTTCTTAGCTTTTTCTAAATTATATTCGTACTCTGGCTGCGGAGCATGATAATTTATAGTTGAAGGTACATGAGAAGTAAGTGGTTCTGCATAACCTGCCTTTACAACCTTAGCATAAGCTTCCTTATCTATTGCATAATTAATAGCTTGTCTAACTCTTACATCTGAAAAAACATCCTTTGACATATTTAAAAATGTGAATCTTGCAATAGTAGACGGTCCTTCTATTATTTCTATATTCTTATCACCTTCTACAGCTTTAACCTGTTCTGCAGGCATGGGATAAATAAAATCCGCCTCCCCTGTTTGCAGCATTGCTATTCTAGCTCCATTCTCAGTTACAGGCTTAAATGTAAGGGTATCAATCTTTGGTCCTTCTCTCCAATAATTTTCATTAGTTCTTACAACCATTTTGTCTCCTGGAGTCCACGCTTCAAATACATATGGACCAGTCCCAACCGGGTTAGTAATAATGCCCTTATCTCCATGCTTTTCAAGAGCAGCTGGACTTATTATTGAAATAGAAGCAATTCTATTAAGCATTGGTGCAAATGGAGCATCTAATTTAACTAGCAAGGTATATTCGTCTATCACTTCTGTACTAACAACATGTAAAAGATTCCTACGTCTTTTCAAGTTCTTCTCTTTATCGGTAACTCTATCAAAATTATATTTCACAGCCTCTGCATTTAATGGAGTTCCATCATGGAATTTAACTCCTTCTCTTATGTAAAAAGTATATTCCAATCCATCTTCAGATACTTCATAGCTTGTAGCTAAAGTAGGTTCTAAAGTCATATCTAGTTTATAGTCATATAGTGGCTCGTACATTGTACTAGTAGCTGAACCTGATAAAGTATCAGATATATCATGTGGGTCAAGCGAAATTATTTCAGCATTTACTGCTATGGTCATATTAACATCTTCGTTTTCCACTGGTGCATTTGCTGTTGTTTCATCTGACGCCTTAGTTTCTGCTTTTTCAATGTCATTAGAACATGCAACAAAAGCAACAGACATTATGATCACAATAAACAAAGCAATTAGTTTCTTCATAAATAATCCCCCCAATTTTTTCATTCACTCGTTTTCATCGGATTAACAAGAAAAACGTTTTTTTGTTAGCTATTATATTTCTTGTTATCCTTCTGAATTATTTGAATTTGAATCTATTATATTATAGCTTCTTCATTCCACCTCCCATATAGATCATTTAAATATATACTATTTAAAACCTACATTTCACATATTCAATATCAAAATAGATTTTAATTTAAATATTGAGTAGGAAATATAAGCAAATAGTCTATAGTGAAACTATATTTGATTTGGTCATAAAAACTTTAAATTTTTAAATATCAAAACTCAGGAAAGTATTTGAAGCTAAAGTTGATGGTCCAATAATATCGGACTGACTTTTCAACTCAGAATATAATATTTTAAAAGTTCCTCTAAGAGGAGCCCAAATAAATGTTTTACATTTTTCTTCAACTTCTTTGAGTATTTCTGGATAGGCTTCAACTAAGCTTCCACTTACAACTATAGTGTCAGGGTTGTACATGCAAACTATATTATTGATAGTTACGCACATATATGTTACAGCACGCTCTAAAATACTTACTGCCCAGTCTTCTCCCATACGTGCCTCTTCAAATATTTCTTCGATATCAACTATCTTTTTCACTTTATTTGCTTCTTCAATTAAATTATCTTCAACTATAAATGTTTGAAGACATCCACGCCTTCCACATTCACACAGGATTCCATTAGGATCAATTGTTATATGCCCTATTTCTCCTGCGATATTTGTTACTCCTCTAAATATCTCACCATTTATTATCAGAGCCGACCCAACGCCTTTTCCAAAGTTAACTAAAGCAGTCTTTCCAGAATTTTTGCCTACCCCATACAAACTTTCAGCTAAAGCTTTGAGTTTCACATCATTATCCACTATTGTTCTAATATTTAATTCACTCTCAATAGCTTGAGCTATATGTATGTTTTTCCAGTTTAAAGGTGCTGAAAAAATAACCTCACCATTTTTAGAGTTAATGATACCAGGTAAGCTAACCCCTATACCTATAACCTTTGAGGAATCTATTTTAGAATTTTTAATTACATCATTAATAAGACCACATGCTTTTTTTATTAGTATATCTGGATATATATCTTTAGGATTTAGATCAATCTTATCTTTATATAAGATTTCACCTCCAAAATTCACAACTCCTACATTAATGATATGCTTGTTAATATACACACCTATAGTTATTACAGACTCTAAATCTAAATCTAATAAAATCGCCTTTCTTCCTACTCCATTAGAATAAGTTTCCGTCTCTTTAACCAATCCTAAATCCATCAAGCTTCCTACTATCCTGCTGACTGAAGTAGGACTCATATTTGCTATTTTTACTATTTCCGCCCTTGATATAGGTCGTTTATCTTTAATGATATCTAATATCATTTTCAAATTATTCTGTTTTATATACTCTTGATCTCTCTTTTTTATTTTTTTCATATTTCACTCTCCAACCTATAGTTTATAACACCGTATTATTAATAGATTGAATTTTAATGCAAAATATATTTTTAGACCCAATTTTTGTATGATACATTAATATTTTTATTAATAATTTCTCCAGTGGTGTTATTAATATGATATAATAATACTCTTTATAGATATTATTGTCAATATATAATGGTCATTTAATTTTAAAAATAATCTTTCAGAATCATACTCCTTGTTTTTTAAATCATATCAAAAATAAATCAATCGACCTATTATTTGTAAATAGGTCGATTGAAATAACTAGGGAATAAAAAACAAAATATATATTTAAAAGGGGGATTTATTATTCTTATACCCCCCGATCGTATCTTTAAACTTTTTTTGAAATTTATTTTCAATTAAAATTTTATGCCTCCATATGATTAACCTTTACCCCTTCTAATCCATTTAATTGATCCATCATATTATTTATTCGACTTCTTTCCCCCCTCAGATTAACTGTAATTAGTCCTGTATTTTCTTCTCTGGGATCATGTATCCCAAACCTTCCTAATATTAACTCACCATTCTTAGTTAATATTTCCTGAACCTTTGGTGCTGAATTTGTTCTCTGATCCACACTTATACTCATTACACTCAAATGATCAATTTTACTCATATTAAAACCTCCATATTAATATTTTTTTGTATTTTATACTTTATTCCAATAATATATACATTTAAATTTGAAAAACATATATCTTTTATTTTATATATAGATAAACAACATTAACTTAACCTGTTATGCTAGTAAATTAAATATTTAATTTCAAATATAATTTAAGGGATTTTAAAAATATCTATGCTTTTAGGATTTTCTATAATGTATAAATTGACCTTTCAATATGTTTCACTATAGTATTTTAACAATTAGATGTTATAATAATAATAAATATCATCTGAGGTGATTTAATGAAACTAGACAATATATATATGAAATTAAATTCAAGGATTTCCAATCCTGAAGGAATATATAACTCTTATGCAGTACTAATCCCTTTAATTTATGTAGATGGAAAAATACATCTTCTATTCGAAGTTCGCTCTGAAAATTTAAAAACTCAACCAGGTGAAATATGCTTTCCTGGAGGAAAAATTGAAAAAAATGAAACTCCACTACAATCAGCAGTAAGAGAAACATGTGAAGAATTGAATATAAAGAAATCTTGCATAAAAATATTTGGAAAAACAGATTACATAGTTACTCCATTCAATGTTATATTATATCCTTTTGTGGGATTTATAGATATTATTGATCCCCAGAATATTAATTTTAATCTCAATGAAGTTGGTTCAATTTTTACAGTACCTCTAGATTTTTTTTTAGATACTAAACCTGAAAAACATGTAGTAAAAAGTAAATTAGAAATTCCAGAAAACTTTCCATTTCACAAAATTCAAAACGGAAAAGTTTATAATTTTAGAACTGGAGAATATCCTATATATTTTTATGAATATAATAATTATATAATTTGGGGAATGACTGCAAGAATAGTTCATAATTTGATTTATATATTAAATGGAACCGACCTATTTAAGAATAAATAGGTCGGTTCCATTAGTTAGGGGCTAAGTAACTGACATATTAATATATTTAAAGGAGTTATCTATTTAATAATTACACTTGTATTAAATATCTAAAGGCTTTTGAAAATAATTCTCATTTTTATTTCACTCTAAAACTTCTTTATTTATCTCAATTAATTTGATTTCTCCTTTGTAAGCTAATATCTCTAATTCTTCTATTACATGTCCTTTAAAATATTTTACTTTTATTTTAGAATCATCTACTTTGTATAGTTCATATTTATCTAGCATCTTTGTATTTAAAAATTCTTCGTTGAAAATCCTTCTAAGATCATTAATCATAAATATGTCAAAGTCGGTTTTTCCTGAAAATATTTTAGAAATAATATTTATAATTTTGAAATTTATCAATTCTACTTTTTTAAGATCAAAGCTTAGTTTAAAATTTTCGATAATAAACCCGATAAAAATGGTTAGCATAAAAGCATAAATAATTGCAATTAACATTATAATCACCCCACATTAATTTTGAAACTATGTAAAAATTTTACTATATAAGCTCTATAAAGATAAATAATTTTAATATCTAGGATAAACTCATAATTTTAAATTGAGACAATCACATAAGGTATATGATAGTACTTTAGAGTGTTTAAATCTGAATATAGTAGTTGGTTTTTACAAGAGGAATTTATGTAATTTCCTAATTTAATAAATTTATCGCTATTTATCCTTATATTGAGTTTAAATGTAGAAATTTAGGGGATATATACTATTATATAGTTATGATACTTGGATTTTTACTATATTTATTTTAATATAATAATTAATGTTATATATTTAATTAATACCATTTTTTTCAATATTTAATCATTATTATAAACATTTTTTAATACATATTATTGTTTTAAAAGTTTTTTGTTACCAAATAATTGATATAATTGAGAAAACCCTATAACTGTAAATAGAAATAACGTTAAACTTTATTTTCAATATTTTATGAATTTATATATAAATTTAAAGAGGTGATATTAATGGGGAAAATTGGTGCATTTTTTGATATTGATGGAACATTATATAGAAATTCTCTTATGGTAGAGCATTTTAAAAAATTGCTTAAATACGAAGTTATAGACCCCGCCCTATGGCACAGTCATGTTAAGCATACCTATTACGATTGGCAAAAGCGTCGTGGAAACTTTGATGATTATTTACTAGAACTGGCAAAAGCTTACATTCAATCTTTAAAGGGATTAAACAAAAATCATCTAGAATTTATTAATGATCAAGTAATAAATCTTAAGGGAGATAAAGTTTATAGATATACTAGAGCTAGAATAGCTTGGCATAAATCGCTAAACCATAAAATATTCTTTATATCTGGAGGCCCAGCATATTTAGTAGAAAGAATGGCAGAAAAATACGAGGCAACAGACTACTGTGGTACTAAATATATTGTAGATGAAAATAATAATTTTACCGGTGAAATCATACAAATGTGGGATTCTGAAAGTAAACACAAAGCAATTATGAATTTTGTAGAAAAATATGATGTTGATTTAAATAAAAGCTATTCTTATGGAGACACAAATGGTGATTATTCTATGTTAAAAATGCTTGGTCATCCTATTGCTATCAATCCATCTAAGGAGCTGCTTAAAAACATAAAAACCGATGAAGAATTACTTGAAAAAATTACAATTATTGTTGAAAGAAAAGATGTTATATATAAGCTGGATGGAAATGTGGAAATACTATAAGAATAAAGGAAATAAGACTTTTCCTATTTCTTTTATCAAACTTATAAAAATCTACATTCACAATATAACTTCACCTTATAAGAATATGATTATATAATTTTACTCATAATAGTTATATGAAGAAATTGCATAACTCTAATTTGGCTGGGTTGCATAATATAGGTGGCATATCTTTGCAGATTTTAAAACTATATGTAGTAGATGATTTTTCAAGAAGGTAATTATGCAATTTGCTCATATAAATAAAATTATAAATTATTATGAGGAGGCTCTTTAATGACTAGAAAAAATAGAAAAGGTGTTGTTGGCAAAAAAAATCCTACTTTCCATAATAGAGAAGATGTAGGTGTAGGATTAAGCTTTACTGATGAACATGTGAGCTTTGCTGATGATATAGAAAGAAAAATAAAAGAAAATAAGACAAAAAAATAGCACCTTTCGGTGCAATCCCTATAACGTTTTCAAGAAATGTTGGTAACGTTTTTCTTAATAATCTTATTCTACGTAAAGTCAAAATATCCTTCTAAATTTTAGAAAAATTTAAATTTTGCTATATCCCCCTAATATTTCTAACATATAAAAAGAATAATGTGAGAAACTAATTATATAGATTCAAGTAAACCGATTAATTACAGTGAAACAATATTAAATTTTAATAATAGAAATGGGGGATAATAATGAAAACAACTAAACTATTTACATTATTAATATTATCTATATCAATAATATTACCTATTCAACCTATTAAATCTTTTAACCATAACTCTCATAAAACTCTGGTATTTATTAACAATATCCATGATGAACCTTCTAATAAAATATCCTATTTTCAAAAATAGGATATTTTATTTTTATCAAAATACAATTATCAATATTGACATTCATTATCATTTATAGTATGCTTAAGAAAGGTATTATAGATATTCCAGTAAAACAATTAATTTATACATATGAAAAAGCCTCAGAAACATTGGATATTTTCATACGTATAAATTAGGTTTTACTATAGGAAATCTATATAAAAGAAAATTTATAAAAAATATTTTTTTATTATAGTTTTGATAATGATTATTATTAGCTTAAATTATCTTTTATTTTAAAGGAGGCCATCTTATGACTTTAGATCTTGCAAATAAAGGTGAAAAAATTGAAATTATTAATATTCCCGATTCAAATATTAGAATACAAGCAATCAGATTGGGTATTTATGAAGGTTCTAAACTTTTATGCTCTGAAAAACTTCCTGCTGGACCTGTGATTTTACAAAATAGAATGCAAGAAATAGCTATTGGTAGAAATCTGGCTAAAACAATTGAAATAAAGCGTATCTAATTATTAAAATATTATTTTAAATAATACCGTAATTCAACTATGGTTTATACCAGTATACATACCGATAAAGGAGGATATATATGAGCTGTCATAATCCAGCTGCAAAAATAGATATACCAAAAGAAGCAAAAAAAATAGTTTTAGCAGGAAATCCCAATGTAGGTAAATCTGTATTTTTTAATTATCTTACTGGTTTATATGTAGATGTTTCAAATTTTCCTGGAACAACTATTGATATAAGCTCTGGAAAACTTAATAAAGACGTAGTAATGGATACTCCAGGTGTTTATGGTGTATCCTCATTTAATGACGAAGAAAAAGTTGCTAGGGATATTATACTTTATGCAGATATTATATTAAATGTTGTAGACGCTGTACACTTAGAAAGAGATTTATTTTTAACTCAGCAAATTATAGATATGGGTAAACCTGTTGTTGTTGCCTTAAATATGATGGATGATGTACAAAGAAATGGACTTAAAATCGATATAGAACTTTTGTCTAAAAAATTAGGTGTTGAAATTATTCCAACGACTGCCATAAAAAATGAAGGATTAGATAAAATAAAGGATGCATTATATAGGGCCAAGCCTGGTAATAGAATAGAGGAAGTTAAGGAAATTATTGATAAGATTATAAATAAAGTAGATACTGAATCAGAAGCTCTTCTTTTGGCTGAAGAAGATGAAAATATTATAGACAGACATAATATTAAAGATTTTAATGGCCAAAGAGAATATATATATAAACTCAGACGATATAGAGTGGATGAAATAGTAGACAGTACCGTTTTTGAAGTCAATCAAAATGCTTCCTTTAAAACTAAACTAAGTAGAATGATGCTTAAGCCATTAACTGGTATACCAATATTATTTGTTACTCTATATATCATGTATCAAGCAATAGGCGTTTTTATGGCCCAAACTGTAGTTGGTATAACTGAAGAAGTTATTATGGGTAAGTACTATTATAACTTTATAATGAATATTTTAGGCAGTTTGCTAAAGGATTCTAGTTTGATTGGACAATTATTAATTGGTGAATTTGGACTTATAACTATGGTTCCTATTTATATTCTTGGACTCTTATTGCCCCTAGTAGTTGGTTTTTATTTCTTTCTTTCTATTTTGGAAGACTCAGGGTATCTTCCCAGAATAGCTGCTCTTGTTGATAGAGCATTAACTTCATTAGGGTTAAATGGTAGAGCTATTATTCCTATGATATTAGGGTTTGGTTGCGTTACTATGGCAACTATTACTACTAGATTATTAGGATCAAAAAGAGAAAAATTTATTGCAACAATGCTTCTTGGCTTAGCCATACCTTGTTCTGCTCAATTAGGTGTAATTATGGGCCTCATTGCTCCATTGGGATTAAAGGCTCTAATTATTTACTGCCTAACAATATTTATTGTATTTGTACTTACAGGAACATTACTAAATAAATTAATGCCAGGTGAATCCAGTGATCTCTTAATAGATATTCCTCCTCTTAGACTCCCTAGGCTAAGTAATGTTTTGAAGAAAACCTATGTTAAGTCTATAATGTTCTTAAAAGAAGCTACTCCTCTATTTATCATAGGTGGTCTGCTTATTACTGTACTTCAATATACCGGTTTATTAGATAGTATTGCCAGTGGATTGTCTCCATTTACTGTAGGCTTTCTGAAGTTACCTCCTGAAGTTTCACAGGCCTTTATTATGGGAATAGTAAGAAGAGACTTTGGAGCTGCCGGACTCAACGATCTTGCATCCCAGGGACTGTTAAGCGGCCCACAGCTTATAACATCTCTAGTTGCAATCACTCTATTTGTTCCTTGCATTGCAGCTATAATGGTAATATTTAAAGAAAGAAGCTGGCAAGAATCAGTACTAATTTATGTAGGCAGTTTTATAATATCATTCTTAACTGCAGGAATCCTTGCACAGATTATTATGTAAAGAAAAACGACTCAATTGAGTCGTTTTTTTATCTCTCTTCTCCGTGAATCTCTATGTCAGTTTTTTCTATTATCCCATTATTTTTATCTACAAAAACTATTTTAGGCCTTATCTTTTTAGCTTCTTCTTTAGTTACCCAACAGTATGCAATTATTATAATATTATCTCCTGGTTGAACTAATCTTGCTGCTGCACCATTTAAGCATATTATACCACTTTTGGGAGGCCCTTCTATGACATAGGTTTCAAGTCTTGCGCCATTATAATTATTGACTATTTGAACTCTTTCACCAGGAATAATTCCAGCAGCTTCCATTAAAGTTCTATCTATTGTTATACTCCCTACATAATTCAAATTTGCCTCAGTAACCGTTGCTCTATGGATTTTACTTTTAAACATATTAACTAGCAATTTATTATGCCTCCAATCTAATATTATCAATCAGTCTTGCTTTACCAATTTTTACAGCCAGTGCTATTAGAACATCACCTTTTATCTTTCTAATCGATTCTAAAGTCCTGGCATTTACAATTTCAACATAATCAATATCTGTAAGTGCCTCTGTATTTATGGTATCAACAATAAATTTTTCTATTTTCGATGGATTTATTTCACCTTTCCCAATAATTTCTTTAACATTAAATAATGCCTTGGAAAGTATAGTAGCTGCTTTTCTTTCTTTTTCATTCAAATACATATTCCTTGAACTCTTTGCAAGACCATCTTCTTCTCTAATAATAGGACATGGAACTATTTCTATATCAAAGCATAGATCTTTAACCATTTTTTCAATAACAGCAACCTGCTGAGCATCTTTTTGTCCAAAATATGCTCTATCAGGTGTAATAATATTAAATAATTTTGTTACTATCGTTGTAACTCCTTTAAAATGACCAGGTCTAGAAGCTCCACAGAGCTTTTTAGTAATATTACCTTCTACCTCAACATATGTGCTGCATCCATCAGGATACATTTCATTAACCTCTGGTGCAAAAACTATATCAGCTCCCTCTCCCTCTACTAATCTACTATCTCTTTCTATATCTCTAGGGTAGGCTACATAATCTTCATCAGGGCCAAATTGTGTAGGATTCACAAATATACTTACTATAACAATATTATTTTCCTCTCTGGCTCTTTTTACAAGGGAAAGATGACCTTCATGTAAATATCCCATAGTAGGAACCATACCTATGGATTTACTATTTTTTCGTGCTTGTTTAATTTCCGCTCTAACATCTTTTATTGAATTTAATATTTTCATAGTATTCCTCCAATCGATAATAACAGCTCTTAATAGAGCTTCTCAAGGACTTCATCATCCATCTTAAAAGTATGTTCTTTAGCTGGGAACTGACCTTCCTTTATTTCTTCTATATATCTTTTTGTCGACTCTTTTATTGAATCACACAGATTAGAATATTGCTTAACAAATTTGGGAACAAAATCAGTATACATACCTAACATATCCTGTGTGACCAAAACTTGACCATCACAATATTTGCCAGCTCCAATTCCTATAGTTGGTACTTTAAGTTTTTCACTAATTAGTTTTGCCAGCTTCTCTGGAACACATTCTAAAACTATAGCAAAGACTCCAGCTTCCTGAAGCAGCAATGCATCTTCAACAATTTTTTGGGCCTGCTCTTCATTTTTCCCCTGTACCTTAAATCCACCAAAAATATTTATGGATTGGGGAGTAAGTCCAAGATGTCCTATAACTGGTATTTGGGCATCAACAATTGCTTTAATCTTATCAACAACTTCTCTACCTCCTTCAAGCTTAACAGCATGGGCCCCACCTTCCTGAACAAGTCTGCCTGCATTTCTTATAGTATCTTCAACGCTAATATGATAAGAAAGAAATGGCATATCTCCTATTACCATAGCTCTTTTTGCACCTCTAGTAACAGCTTTACAATGATGCACCATATCATCTACTGTTACCTGCAGTGTATTTTCATACCCAAGCATAACCATTCCAAGGGAATCTCCTACAAGTAAACTATCAACACCAGCTTCATCTAATAGTTTTGCTGTAGAATAATCATAGGCAGTAAGCATTGAAATTTTCTCATCATCCTTCTTAGCCTTTAAAAATGAACTCACTGTAAACTTTTTATTTGACATATTGATCACCCCATAAATTTTTATAATATAAAAAAACCCTTTCTAAGCCTAACTTGGATAAATAGACATAAAAAGAGTGTATAATAGTGTATAATAAAAAAACCTTCAGAGCATAAGCAAAGAAGGGTATTTTTCACACTAATACCTTCTGTCTCGGTCCATAGCATAGGCTCAGAGCAGATTAATAACCATATTGATTTTTGTGAAAATTATGAATATTTAAAGTGGTATAGCTCGTATATACGATACTATCCATTTTTATTTTACCATGATGACTTTATGGTTGCAAGTTTTGATATTTTAATTTATTGCTAAATATTAAAAAATATCCGTAATATTATATAAATTGTTAAATAATTAATATAATGTAAAAAAAAATTAGCTATATATATACACATATATTATAATATACGTAATACCTAATTAGGAATTTAACAGTATAATTATAGATAATTATATTAAATTTAAGGTGGTGTGATTGTGAATAAAAAGAAAGTATTAATATTAATAGGTGTACTAACAATACTAATGACTAGTTTAAGTGTTTTTGCATATAGTAAACAAAATATTTATACAGGATTATATAATCACTATGAAAATTCAAAAGCAAAAAAAATGCAAAATGAGACAAAAGAATTGACTACAAAAAGAGTTGATAAGCTAGAAAAAGTTAAGAATAGGATAGAAGATTCATGGAAGAATATAGAAAAAAACATTTCCATAGACAAAAATGAATATATCACTGTAACTCTTTTTAACTCAAAAGACTTATATCGCAATCCAGAAGAATATTTAAACTTGTCAAAAGAACATTTTAGTTATATCTCCCATGTAATTCAATTAAATAAAAGGAAATTACCTAAAGGTTCAATAATACCTATAGTATACATTAAAAAGGATGGAACAAAAGTAATTGTAGCTTCTAAGAAGGCTGATGGAACAAATATATATTACAAATCTGACATTAAGAAAAATAATATTAAATCTGATAAGCCTTATGAAAGCAAAACTGAAAATATAACTGATCCTAAAAAACAATTTATTGAATATATGAATCATAAAGGTTGGAGTAATGTTACGACTGAAGAAGAATCTAAAGGCACACCAATTAAAAAAGTTGACTAAAAATATATAAGCAGATTAAATGAGAGCGAAGCATCTTTTAGCTGCTTCGTTTTATTGTTATATAGATTATTAAGTTTTAATTTTCTGATATTTGGCATTGTATAATTCTTGATTAAGCTTACCTTCCTGCTTAGATATAATCAATGTACAAACAACATCGCCAGTTATATTTATTACAGTTCTACACATATCCAGTATTCTGTCTATACCCATTATGATTACTATACCTTCTACAGGAATATTAATTTCAGTAAGTATCATTGAAAGCATAATTACTCCAACACCAGGAATATCAGCCCTACCTATTGATGCAATCGTTGCTGTTAAAATAATTATTAAAAAAATAACTGTTAAAAAATCATCTATACCAAGGGGTAAACCATAGGCCTGGGCAAGGAATACAGTTGCAACACCTTGCATAATAGCTGTGCCATCCATATTTATTTTGGCACCAAGGGGCAATGTAAATGAAGCTACAGATTTTGAAACACCAAACCTTTCTTCAGCAATTTCCATAGTAATGGGAAGAGTTGATAATGAACTTACAGTTGAAAAAGCCACCATCATAGCTGGTACAAAGTTTTTGAAAAACCTAAATGGATTTAATCTGGTAAATACAAACAATAATCCTTGATAGGTTATAATTACATGAATTATTAATGCCAATAATACACAGCCCATATATTTAAGTAATGGCAGCATTGCCCCATAGCCAAACTCAAAAAAAATTTTTCCAACCCATGCAAATACACCATAGGGAGCAAACTTCATTATGATCATCACTAGTTTAAGAATGACTTTATTAAGGGCTTCAAATCCCTCCTTTACTTTAATTGCTTTATCACCTAGAAAAGTAATAGCAATTCCTAAAAAGAATGATAATACTATAATTTGAATTATCTTACCCTTTGCTAGCCAGTTAATAGGGTTAATTTGAATTATATTTATAATAACCTCAATAAGCTTAGGAACTTCTTTGGCTTCATATACAGAATTACTTGAAAGTTCAAAGCCTGAACCAGGTTGCATATATGAAGATAATACAATTGATATAGCCACTGCTATAGCAGTGGTTATAAGATAGAATGCAATGGTTTTAACACCTATTCTACCAAGCTTTTTGGCATTGCTTACTGAAGTTACTCCAATAGTCAATGAAACAAATACTAGTGGAACAACCACCATCTTTATAGAATTAATAAAAACTGTACCAACTAAATAAAAGAAGAATCCAATAATATAGTTATCCACAAATGTATTACCCTTTAGTTGATAGACTATAAGTCCAGCGATAATACCTGAAATAAGTCCAATAAAAATCTTAGAAGTAATATTCATCTTCTTTTTCATATGTCTCCACCTTTTATAGATAAACAACATGTCATTTAAAATAAGTTTCAAAGAAAATAATGAATACTGTTAAATTTTTTATTTTAAATTTATTAAACCCTAAAGTTGGTTATCTTTATTAAATTTCTATAATTATATCTCACCTGCTACATTTTACTACGTATAACTACTAATAATTACATATAGAAATTTTTAAATGTTTTACCTTTTTACATATTCGAGGAAATTGCATAATACATGTAAAGAATTTTAATTATGCAAGTTTCTCATTCAATAAACATACTAATAATTTAAAAATAATAAGAAGACCTATTTTTATTATTCTTTAATGTAAATAGGTCTTTCTCTCTAATTTGCAAACTATGTATCTATATGATTGAATATTCCTTCAATAAATTTTTTAACACTAATTTTTCCCCTGTAGGAAGATTTTTTTCTAATATAGTCCATTTGTCTTTTAACTTCTGTAAAATCAAAAAGCGAAGTAGAATACTTTTCAAATTTTATATTTCCATAGTCTTCTATCCCTAGACTAGCTATATTTTCTAAAGATGACTGAATAACTCTTCTGACTCTTTGTTCAATAGCTTTGACAGATACCACAGGTTTATTTTCATCTTTATATTTTTGGTTTAATTTTCTATATAGATCACTTGCTCTGTATTTATGAAACTTTACTCCCAACTGTTTTCTTTCATCGGCAATAATCTTTATTATATTCATTAAATCATTGCTACCTGCTTCTCCTAAAATTCCAATATCCGAAAATACTTTACCTATTTCTTCTTTAATATCATTTTCAACATTATTTGTATTATCCTTAAAAATTCTATAATTGCTGTTTTTCATTGTTTTTCCAATTAAAGTTAGAGCCTTTTTAAGATTTAAAGTTTCGATGGCATTTTCAACTATTGATACTACTTCTATTACATTAATTGGTTTATTAATGAAAAACTCAATTCCACTTTTGTAAGCATCACTTATCATTTCTTTAGAAGTAACCTCTGAAATCATAATTAATTGTGTATTAATATTCTTATTCTTAATCTTTTTTACAATCTCTATACCATCAGCAGACGGTAATAAAAGATCCACTAAAGCTATATCTGGTATTAATTCTTCTATCTCATTTATCGCTTCCTTTCCATCTTTAGCTTGTCCTATAACATAACCTAATCTATAATTGTCAATGATATTTGAAAGTATCCTTCTTATTCCCGGATCATCATCAACAATATAAAATGATGGCTTCATTCTCTAGCCTCCTCTACAACTATATTATTAATTGGAATATAGATAATGAAACTAGTACCTTGCCTCATTTGTGAAATCACTTCAATCTTTCCTTTAAAATAATTGTCTACAATATGTTTTATATGGGTAAGTCCTAAACCCGTGGACATATGACCAGTGTTTTTATCAAATTTTGTAGAAAATCCTGGTTCAAAAATAACTTTAATATCTTCTTTTTTTATTCCTATCCCTGTATCTATAATTTTAAATACTATATAGTTGTTTTTTGTATATTGAGAAATTCTAATATATCCGTTATTCTCTATGGCATCTATACTATTACTTATAAGATTATTAATTATTGATATAAGGGGATAATAATCCTTTACAATATAATTATCAATATGGTCAGTAAAAATATCAATCTCTTTTCCTATATCTTCAATATATCTGACAGTATTATCGCTGAGCAATTTGAATATAGTCGATATTTTCATGACATTTTCCTTTTCCTTTTGGGGGAGCAGTCTCTCTATACCTGATACAACTCTTTTATTATCCTTTTTAATTTCATGAATATCCTTAGAAAGATTTAATATTCTATCTTTTAATCTATTAGTATAATCTATGTTTAAAACCTCATCTTTATATTTCAATTCACTATAAATAGAATAGCATCTTTCCATTGCCTGTTCTATGTCCTGCATAGTTTTTTTAAGGAAAAACACTTCAGATTTCATATTAGCAGTAAATAGAAGCAAACTCATATATCTTTTCTGATGTTCTTCCTTTAGAATAAGCATATTATATGCTTTAATGCTGGAAAGCAATAAAAAAGCAATAGTAGCTCTCAAAAATCCAGCTGTAAAAATACTGGTTAATATACTCTCTATAGAAGCTTTTGTAAATTCTTGTCTCACAGCAACTTCAGATACATTAGAAAGTATATCTGAAATTGCAACTAAAAATATAAAAAAAATTGGTTGCTCCTTATAATCCCTTATATGTAATTGATAAAGTGCCATACCAAAAACTATATAAAATACTGCTGAAGGAAGATGCTTTAAAGCTATATCTGATACACTGGCAATTTTATTTAATTGTATAAAATCAATAGAAAATCTAAAAATAAAAACTGATAATGCAGTACACATTGTTGTTAGCAAAATAGATATATCATTAAATTTCAATAATAAAAATATAAGAATAGCTATACCAATTGATAGTCTAAAATCAGAATTGAATGGATTTATATAAACCTGCCCCATTAATGTTGTAGCAATAGAAACTAAAATGATTTTCTTAAATATCTCCTTATTCATTTAAAGTAACACTTCCTAATTTTAATAATATATTAAGTTCGCTATTTTTCTTGTTATTCCTTTGAAAATTTATTTGTATATATCAGAAAATTCAATATTTATTCTTTCAACATGATTTTCCTTCATATCACCATCTATTGGATTTATGCCTTTATCAGTTATGACATGGGCTGGCAGTTCAATTATAAATTCACTACCCACGTTATACTGACTTTTGGCATAGATAATCCCTCCATGCATTTCAACTAAAACCTTTACAAGGGATAATCCTACACCACAACCTTCATGACTTCTCTTAAAGGATTTATCAACTTGTTTAAATTTTTCAAATACCTCCTTTAATTTTTCATTAGGAATACCTATTCCATTGTCTTTAACAGAAATAACTACTGAATCCACTTTGTCGTACATATTAACTCTTATTTTTCCATTGTCTTTACTAAACTTTGTTGCATTAGATAATAAATTTAACATTATTTTTTCTATCTTATCCGGATCACATGCTATTATCTTTTCTTCTACATCTGTATCAAATATAAGTTCTATTTTTTTGTCCTCTATATATTTTGCTACAGAAGAAGTTATATTTTCAACAATATTTACAATATCACAATTTTGAAAATTAATTTCATAAAAACCTGAGTCCATCTTAGTTATATCAATTAGATTATTAACAATCCTTATTAATCTATAGGTGTTTTGTTCAATCATATTTAAATACTTCTTTAAGCTTTTAGGGTTATTATCTAAAGATTTATCATCTATAAGAATTTTAAACATTTGAGCCACACCTAATATTATATTTAGTGGAGTTCTTAATTCATGGGAAACATTTGCAAAAAACTCAGTTCTCAATTTATCATACTCCAATGTTTCATTTAATAATTTCTCTTTATCTTTTATATTTTTACTTAATTCCTCAACTCTTTTCCTTTCCCTGATATCACTCATAACCGATAGTATCATTTCCTTTCCATCATAAAAAAGACACTTTGATATGCATTCAATATCAATGCACTCACCATCAACTGTTATAAGCTTTTCTTTATCTAGGGATGTAATTGTTATCCCTTTATTATACAATTGTTCTATTTTTTCCTTAAACATTTCATGATAGTTAGGGTGTAAAAACTCATAAATACTTCGTCCAATTAGCTCATCTGCATCTTTTGTTCCAACTATTTCAGCTCCTGCCTTGTTGACAAAATGAATAATATCTTCATAGTGCAAGCAAACCGTTACAGGCAAAAGCTCTAAAAGAGTTCTATAGCGTTCTTCACTCTCCCTAAGCTTATTTTCTATTTGTTTTCGAGTAGTTATATCCCTAGCTAAACCAACTATTCCTCTAGGATTACCATTATCTTCATAGATGGGAACTTTTATCAAGTCAAAAACCTTTGTTCTTCCATCACTATAAACTATTTTATCTTCTACTTGTATTAACCTACCCTTTTCCCAGACTTTCTGATCTTTATTTATTGAGCTTACATAGGATTGTCTATAAATATCATTTGTTTGAGCCAACTCAAAGGCGTACTTTCCTATACACCCTTTATAATTTAAACTAAATGCATTTAGAAAAGATTTATTACAATCTAAGAGTTTTCCTTCTCCATCCTTAATAAAAATCAAATCTGGTGTTGCATTAATAATTGTACGAAGTCTTTCTTCACTTTTCTTTAGTTTTTGTTTTACCTTCTTCAATTTAGATATATTTATAAGTTGAATAACAATGATTACTATTAAGAAAAATATAAATGTCGGAATAATTTTATAAAAAAACTGCTTTCTGGAAACATAAAAGCCATAATTGTCTTTATTGATGACTTCACTGTCTTTTGGTATATCAGACAATTCAATTCCAAATTTGTTCATTTCAATATAATCAAATAAAAATCTATTGGAATCATCCTTAATTATTGGAATATCTTTAACTTTTTCTCCATTTAAAATGCGTAATATTATTTCTGCCACATTTTCACCATGCTCATAGCCACTAGGCATCATTCCCCCAATTATACCCTTATCGATTAGTGCTTCTGATATACTGTATGATGGAATTCTATAGGTAGAAGAAATGTTTTTTATGTTAAAAATACACATGTCTTTAGCATTATTCTTGGATACTCCAAAACATAATAGAACAACATTACCATTAACAGCTTGTATTCTATCTTGGAATTCCTTTGAATTAACATTCTCACAAGAAATATATTCTATATCGTATCCACTGTCTAATGTTTTTCTAATTTTTTCCTTATTAATTGTTTCAAAGGATTGGTCATTTACTATCATTATTTTTCTTGTATCTGGATGTAGTTTTAATGCTGTATTTAAAGTGCTTTTTATATCCGGCTGATTTATAATTCCGGTAAAATAGGAATGGTCTAATTTTGTATAGTTGAAATCATCTGTAATATTACAAAATATTATAGGCATGTTTTTGAAAAGCTGATTTTGATATTTTCTAGTAAATTCTAGACTAATATTATCACATGGGATGACTATATCAAATTTATTATGTTGAAACCTTTCTTTATAGATTTTGTACATCTCATAGATATTATTATTCCTAGAATTAATAATATCTATATGAATATTAAAATCTTTATTATTTCCTAGTTTATCCCTTATTCCTTCCATAAGCTCATTGATATTTATGTAATTTTTACATTCTGCTCTTAAAATTAATATATTTTTTCTTTGACTAGCTCGTGAAAAAGATATATTTCCTAAAAAAATACATAAAATTAATACTAAACAGCAATATATAATTATATTGCTTACTCCTTTATTTTTCCTATACATATACTTTAGCCCTCCCAATGAATGGCAAAAAAATTTATATAAAATAAATCTTCAATATCTATGTTGAATCGACATACATATCTCTATTCTATACAACAAAATATTTTCCTTTGTCTAAGTTCGTCAGCTTTTGTCTAAGTTGAAAATTTTAGCTAATAGATATGTAACTATTTGTTATTAACCTTTGTTTTGTTAATTTTATTATGTATTTTTTAAAAGGCACTAAAAAACCAGACAAAAACTATAGTTTTTGTCTGGTTTTTTTGTTTCATTTCATAAATCATAAAACCTAAAATAAACCAACTATCTCTCCATCGGGCAATATATCCATATTATTTGCTGCAGGAACCTTAGGCAGTCCTGGCATAGTCATTATGTTTCCAGTAAGAGCCACTAAGAATCCTGCTCCTGCTGAAGCTCTAATTTCCTTAACAGTTATTTTGAACCCTCGTGGTCTAGCTAAAAGTTTTGGATTGTCCGATAAGGAATACTGTGTTTTTGCCATACAAATTGGCAGCTTATCTAATCCTATTCTTTCATACTTCTGTATTTCTTTTAATGCCTTTGAAGAAAATTCAACTCCATCAGCTCCATATATTTCTTTAGCTATAACTTCTATCTTTTCCTTTATTGGCAGATTAAGATCATAGATGGGTTTAAATTCTCCCCTATTGCTTTCAACCAATTCTACTACCTTCTCTGCAAGCTCTATTCCACCTTCTCCACCTTTTGCCCAAACATCTGATAATACAACATTTGCACCTGATTTTTTACATCTATCCTCTAATAATTTTAGCTCTTCATCGGTATCGGTTGGGAATTTATTCAATGCTACAACAACTGGAACTCCGAATTTTTGAACATTTTCTATATGCTTTTCAAGATTTCCAAATCCTTCTGACAATGCTTCAAGATTTTCTTTGCCAAGTTCAGCTTTAGGTACTCCTCCGTGATTTTTAAGGGCCCTTACTGTGGCAACTACAACTACTGCATCGGGGTTTAATCCTGCATATCTACATTTTATATTGAAAAACTTTTCTGCTCCTAAGTCAGCTCCAAAACCTGCTTCAGTCACTACGTAATCGGCTAATTTTAACCCTAGTTTAGTGGCTACTACTGAGTTGCATCCATGGGCTATATTGGCAAATGGTCCACCATGTATAATGGCAGGGGTATTTTCTAAGGTTTGTACTAGGTTTGGTTTGATTGCATCCTTTAAAAGGAGTGCCAGAGATCCCGTTGCTTCAAGCTCTCCTGCTGTAACTGGCTCATTATCATATGTATAGCCAACTATCATTTTTGAAAGTCTTTCCTTTAAGTCATCCATATCAGTGGCAAGACAAAGTATAGCCATTATTTCTGAAGCAACTGATATATCGAATCCATCTTCTCTAGGCATACCATTTCCTCTACCACCTAAACCTATAACTATGTCTCTTAAGGCTCTATCATTCATATCTAATGCTCTTTTCCAAGTTACCCTTCTAGGATCGATATCCAATTTATTTCCCTGATGGATATGATTATCTAATAGAGCTGCTAAAAGATTGTTTGCTGTAGTTATAGCATGAATATCTCCAGTAAAGTGTAGGTTAATATCCTCCATTGGTACTACCTGAGCATATCCTCCACCTGCTGCTCCTCCCTTAACTCCAAAACAAGGTCCAAGGGAAGGTTCTCTTAAGGTTGTCACTGTTTTTTTACCTATTTTATTTAATGCCATGCTTAGCCCAACATTTGTAGTTGTCTTTCCTTCACCTGCTGGTGTTGGATTAATAGCAGTTACAAGAACAAGCTTTCCATCTTCCTTATCCTTTAGCCTTTCATACACATCTAAGGAAATTTTAGCCTTATACTTACCATAAAGCTCCAGATCATCTTCCCTTAAATTCAATTTGCTGCCTATTTCAACTATTGGAAGCATTTTAGCCTCTTGGGCAATTTGAACATCTGTTTTCATTTCATTTCCCCCTCAAAAATTTTTTTCCATTCCTTTGGATTATAAAATCTTAAATCTATTTATTTATTAATTTAAATTATAATTTAAAGACGTCACTATATCGTCAATTATAGTGAATCAATCTTAAAACTTAATTTATACATCCTAAAAATATGGATGCTTCTGGGATTTTTTGACGTATAAATTTACTTTTGAATTTATTTCACTATATATAGGATTTACATAGTAAAACATATTGAAAGGTCAATTTATATGAATATTTAAAATTGTTTCATATACCTTCAATTATAGTTTCCAAAGTCTACAGTGTCAATCTTATATATATTTTTCACATAGTAGTAATCAAATTATACATAAGATAATTGTATAATTTGATTTTATAAAAAAGTCTTTTTTGATATTTGTATTACTAATGCGACAAATTTAATTTATTATATTATAATATGTATATAATCTTTTTCAAATAGAAAGGATGACTCAAATGAAAGGTACAGTAGTTTCTACATGGATAAAAACCCTCAGGCAGCTGTTTGACAATGAGATTGTAGATTCAGCATTAATTAACGTCGGGTGGGACACAGGTAGAATTATCACCCCCCTTGAAGACATTCCCGATGATGAGGTAAAAAAAATTATTGATAAAGTTGCTGTCTCTTTAGACGAAGATACAGGTAAGATTTGGCGCGAAATAGGAAAAAGAAATATCGAAACCTTTAGCAAATGGTTTCCTTCCTATTTTGAGAGATTTAGTTTAAAAGGATTCCTAATGATGATGGATGATGTTCATTCTCAGCTAACAAAAATGATAAGAGGAGCTAAACCTCCAAGATTAATTGCTTCTGAAACGGGTCATAAAGAAATAGAGCTCCTATATGAATCCAAGAGGGGTATGTATGACTATTTTTTAGGCCTATTAGAAGGTAGTGCTAACTTTTTCAATGAAAAAATAGACATAAATATATTAGATAAAGGTCTCTATGATGATGGAAGAAGCTTTATGAAAGTAAGTATAAAGCTAGAAAAGGATACATCGGAGTATAAAAGCTTTAAATTGTCTAATATTATTTCTATGGGATTTATTAAAAATCTATCTTTAAAAATTGCTTTTCCAACTACAATAGTATTTTTTTTAGTTTCTATACTATATGATAGGGGAGAAAACTTAACCCAAAACCTCATTTTTACAGTTATAGTTTTCTTTTCTTCTTTAATATTTTCAAATATTGTAATATCTCCTCTTCAATCTATAAAGGATGAACTTGCAAAGCTTCAGGATTTGAATTTTGTTGGGGATATGAAAATCAAAACAGGAGATAAATTTGAAAACCATATAAAGGATATTAATAGTATAAAAGATACTATAAAAAAGGACTTCATATATTTAAAAGGCGGTATGGATGATGTACATAATTTTACTAAAACCTTTTCAGGCATTGCCGGTAGCATGAAGGAAGTTTCTGAAGGGATATCCAATGCTGTACAAGAAGTGGCAAACGGAGCTGTTCATCAAGCTGAAGAAACAGAAAAATCCGTATATGTTTTGAATGAAAATATAGAAAATTTAAATAATTTAGCAGGCGAAGAAAGTGTCAGAAAACAGCAGCTTGAGAAAGCTGTAAAGGATATTGAAAAATCCTATGAAGAATTAAACGATGTTTCTGGCAAACTTTTAACTGTTAAAAATAACTTTTCAACTGTAAATACTCAAGGAGAAGAGCTATCAAAAAAAGTACAGGATATTATTAGTATTGTTATTACTGTTGAACAGATTTCTGAACAAACCAATCTCTTAGCATTAAATGCTGCTATAGAAGCTGCTCGTGCCGGAGAAATGGGTAGAGGCTTCACAGTTGTTGCTGAGGAAATTAGAAAATTAGCTGAAGATTCCAAAACGGCTGTAAAAACTATTAATAATAATTTAAATGAATTTACTATGGAAGTAAGGGATATGGTAAATCAGGTTTCTAATCAATTTTATCAATTAGACGAAAGTAGTACAACCCTACAAGTTGTTGCAAATGATAATAAAAATGCAACCATGCAAATAACCGATGTCTCAAATGGAATTGTTGAGCTTGTTGATAATCTTACATATGAAACTAAGAAAATTTCAGAAGTATTTGAAAATATTCATTCTCTAGCTGCTATAGCCCAGGAAAATTCTGCTTCTTCCGAAGAGATGAGTGCTAGCGTAACTGAATACTCTTATAAAATTACTGAGCTTTTGGATTATGTTGACCAGCTAGAAAATCTTACTAATAATTTAAAAACTGAGCTAAAAAAATATAAAATATAAAGTACTTATAGCCCTAAATTTGACCTTTCATTAGGTAAAATTAAGGGCTTTTTGTATTTTTTTGATTTTAAGGGGAGATACTATATTTTGAGGTGATTACTATGAAAAAACTCAAATTATTAATACTCATTTTTAGCTTGACATTATCATTAGCTTTTGTCGGTTGCTTAAGATATCCCCAAGAAAAGCCCTTAGATCCAATGGCTTCTTCAATATTTCAAAAAGGAAATGTTGAAAAGGTAAAGGTTAATGTGGAAAGTGCTTATATTAGAAACGGTAACTCTGAAAACTTTCCCGTTGTGGCAACTGTAAAAAAAGATGATGTATTAGATGTGGCTGGATTAGTGGGTAAATGGTATATAATCATCCTTGATAATGGAAAAATCGGTGCTATAAAACCAGAAGAAGTAACTCCCATAGTAGAAAAACCAAACCTACAAGGCCAAAAATCAAATATTAAGAAATTAACCCCAAATGAACAGGAAATGGTAAGACTTGTTAATGCCGAAAGATCAAAACGAGGGCTAACTCCTCTAAAAGCTGATTTAGAGCTTTGTGACGTTTCTAGAAATAAATCCCAGGATATGATAGATAATGATTATTTTAGTCACTATTCTCCTACCTATGGCAGTCCCTTTGAAATGTTAAAAAACTTTGGAATTAAGTATATTTATGCCGGTGAAAATATTGCTGGAGACCCTACTGTTAAATCAGCCCATGAGTCTTTAATGAAGTCTGAAGGACATAAGAAAAATATACTTAATCCAAACTTTACTCATATTGGCGTAGGTATAAAGGAAGGATCTAAGTATGGAAAAATATTTACCCAAATATTTATTGGAAGATAAAATTATACGGAAGGTGATATTTTATGACAACAGGTATAACCGAACATAAAAAACATTTGCACAATCTTTTAAAAACCGTAGAAGGAACTGGCTGGATTCTATGTGATGCTATAAAATATATGTCAGAAAATAATATAACACCTGACATAAACTTAAATAATGATACAACTTCACATCTGGCTCAAAATATATCAGAAATATTTGAAGTAGTATCTGAATGTGAAGAACCTGAGGTTATAGATCATATAGCTGATAAAATGCTAGAGTATTCAGGGGTTAATTCCCAAAAACTTATATCCTATTTACAAAAATATATGGGAGATAATCCTCTTTATAAAAAGATTGTTGAAAATTCTAAGATGCATTAACAAAAGCAACTTTATAGATGTACGCCCTTAAAAGTTTAATTTGCGGTCGTAGCCACTGAGAATCCTTTTGGCTGAGGAAAGAAACTTCAGTGGCCACTTCCTTTCTTAAGTTTTACTATGGGAAATCTATATAGTTATTTCTTTTCTTCTTTTATTGTAACTCCTTCTTCTATATCCTCATCGGGAGAAATAATAATCTTATTCCCTTCTTTTAGTCCCGATTTGATTTCAATATATTCTTCACCTTTAAGTCCTATTTCTACTTTTCTTAATACAGCTTTATTGTCTTCTACAGCAAATACAAAATTATTATTTTCAATTTCAAACACACTGTTATCGGGTACAACTAATGTATCTGTCTTTGACCATAGCTTAAATTTAGTATCAATATCATATCCTATTTTTAGATTTTCATTTTGAGGTATATTTACATCTATTTTCACCCTCTTTTGCTCGATTCCTAAATCCGAAACCTTACTAAAGGCTTTGGGATATATTTTTTCAACCTTACCCTTTAATTCATCAATACCAAGATCATCATTATATATAATTACCTCTCCACCTACCTTGATATCTCTAACTTCACTGGCTAAAACATCTACCCCTACATAAAGCTCCTCAATATTTCCCATCTCTAATATGTTTACACCAGGCTGCACATAAAAGCCTTCCTTTACAAACAATTCAGTTATAGTTCCATTTGAAGTCGCTTTTATCGTAAGATCTTCTTTGTTTTTTTCAAGAATCTCTTTTTTATATATTAGCCCAGCTATTTCCGCTTCATATTGATTTTTTATATTGCCCGACACCCCTTTTTCAAGGAGTTTTAATTCATTTTCTGCTATTTTTAAGGAATTTTCCTGAAGTGCAAAATTATTTTGAGCCCCTTTATAATCATCTAAGGAAATAGCTCCATCCTCATAAAGCTTTTTGCTATTTTCCAAATTTCTCCTAGCTTCTTCTAAATTAATCTTCATGGTTTCAACCTTTGCCTGGGCCCCAGCTATTTTTGACTTATCAACAGGCTTTACAGCTTCCTTATAAGTAGCTCTTAATCCCTGAATTTGAGCATTTAGTGCTTTTATTTCGAGATCAGTCTTAGATGAATCTATTTGTGCCAATATTTCTCCTATTCTTACAAAATCCCCTTCATCTACATTTATATTTTTAACTTCTCCAATTCCATTTGAATAAATAATTTTTTCTCCTCTGGATTTCACTGTTCCAGTTTCCTCTACATATTCAGATATTTCTCCCCGGCCCACTTCATATATTTCAGCCACTACTGCGCTGTCATTTTTCACTTTATAATATAATCCAAAAACAACAATTAGTACTATTAAAGATATTGAAGTTATTTTAATTATTTTTTTATTCATTTTCACACCCCACTATGAAATTCTACTCTTAAGAGCTTCCATAAAATCAAGTCCATATATTTTCTTCAAGGTAAATAATTGTGCTGCTGCCACAAACAATACAGTGAATAATCCTGCAAAAACATAGGTTGTAGGATTTACTGCCACATGCAGCGTATACAAATCATTACTCATTGCCTCTTCAATTCCTGTAATAAAAACTCTTCCCATTGGAATACCTACTACTATGCCAATAACAGTTAAAACTAGATTTTCCTTTACAATCATCCAGAATATCTGTTTTCTTGAAAAACCCATAACCCTTAAAGACGAAAATTCCAATCTTCTTTCTGATATTCCCATAACAGTTGTATTGTATACTACAGCAAAGCCTAGAATACTTGAAAAGACCACAAGCATACCGATAGAAGAATAGGTCAGACTTAAAAATTGTTCAAATACATTTTTCAAATCTTCAAGGGATTGCAAGCTAGTTACGTTTTTGAGATTATCAAGCTTTTTCTTTACATAATCCCCAGAATTAAAATAAGCCCCAGTAATTAATTCTTTATCTAGTAATATTTCATCCATTTCTTCAATATCCATATATGCATTGATTCCAAGACTTTGTTTTACTATATCCTTAACTTCAATCTTTATATCTTCCCTATGGGGAATAAAGCTATTTATTATTACCCTATCGCCTTTTTCAACCTGTAAATACTTTGCTAGATTTTCAGTAATCACTATACCCTTTTGAGGTAAATTTATTACTTCACCCTCTAAATTTATAAACTTATAAAAAACAGTATCATTTTCAGCACCAATAATATTAACTACTTTGCTTTTCCAGCCATTGATTATTTCAAAGGGAAATTCACTCTTGGGCTCAATTTCATCAATATCAATTAAGTGATTAATATCTTTTATAACTCTCTTATTCATGGGCTTAGAAAAATTTATACTATAATCCATTCTTTGAAAATCACCATAATGGGTTCTAAATATATGGAAAAAAGCATTTAACTGATGGAAGGTTAATAATAGCATGCTAAAAGATAATGCTATACCCATAAGTACAAATATGACTCTTTTTTTATTTCTAAAAATATTTCTTACAACTATTTTCCAGCTAAAGGATAATATATTCCATAATATTTTTATATTCTCTATAAGTATTCTTTTACCAGACTTTGGAGCCTCAGGTCTCATTGATTCAGCTGGAAGTATCTTTAAAACCTTCCTTCCACCTAAGAATCCTGCCGCAATACAAAACATACTTGATAATACTACTGAATAAAATGTATATCTATAATAGTAATTAACCCTTAATATAGGAATGTTGAAAAACTGAAGATAAAGTTTAGTCATTGCACCTGCCAACAGCATCCCTAGGTTTGTTCCTATTATTGCCCCTATTATTCCTATAATCAGCGAATACTTTGTATAGTGGGAAATAATATCTATATTTTTATAACCAAGGGCCTTCATAACACCTATTGGGATTCTATCTTTCTTTACCATTCTCGATATCATAACTGCAATTATTACAGCTGCCACTCCAAGAAATATAATTGGTATTATTTTTGACATGTTTTTCAGCTGTTTTATCTCTTCTGATATCATTCTATTGCTCAGCTGGTCTTCTTTAACAATAATTCTCTTAACACCGTATTTTTTCAAAACCTTTTCTAGCTTATCCTTTATCTGATCTAATTGATTTTCATCATTAACATTAAATATAATTTCATTATAGCTGTCGCCAAATCCAAAGCTTTGTCTTGCAAATTCATCGGCTACAAAAACAACTCCAAATTTTTCTGGCAAAGGCAAAAGACTTTGTTCGCTCTCCATAAGATAAATATATTCGGGACTGGCCACTATACCGGAAACCTTTAGATCGTATAGTCTTCCATTTATTTGAACTTCTAAAAAATCACCTGTCTTTATATTTCGTGCATTGGCAAATTGTTCAACTACTAATACCTCTTTATTTTTATTTTGTATTTCCTCACCATTAACTAAATAGGTTCCGTTTATTTTTTTATCACTATTTGGCAAAGATACAACTCTAATAGTTACCTTTTCTTCTCCCTTTTCAACCTTCAACGGAACATCAGATACTATACGCCCCTGTGCATCTGTTATTCCATATTTATTTTTAAGATCTTCTATTGCGCCTGTAGGAATTTTCACTACCTGGGCATACATATCTGCAAAATTTGTTTCATTATAATATTTATTAAGGGTACTTTCCAAATTCAATGCAGCCATTTTCATTGCTGTATATACCAATAATCCTACAGCAATCACTGTTATTACTGCTATTACTTGACCATAGGACTTTTTTATAAGTCTCATCAATCTTAAATTTAATTTTTTCATTACCATTCAATCCCTTCAGGATCTATTTGGTTTTCATTTATTTCATTTTCAACTATTTCTCCACTTCTCATTTTTATTATTCTATCTGCCATTTGAGCTATAGGAGCATTATGTGTTATCAGCATAACTGTCTTTTTATACTGCCTATTTATTTTACTAAGAAGTGAAAGTATAGCTATACCCGTCTTATAATCTAAGGCTCCTGTAGGTTCATCACATAAAAGCACAAGGGGGTTTTTGGCAACAGCTCTGGCTATGGCTACTCTTTGCTGTTCTCCACCGCTTAATTGTGAAGGAAAATGATTTTTTCTATCAGCTAATCCAACATCATTTAAGACATTTTCAATATTTAAAGGGTCTTTGCATATTTCAGTGGCCAGTTCAACATTTTCTTTAGCAGTAAGGTTTGCCATAAGATTATAAAACTGAAATACGAAGCCTATTTTATCTCTTCTGTAATTAGTTAGCATTTTCTCATTATATTTTGTAACCTCTTCTTCCCTTAAAAAAAATCTTCCAGTAGTAGGTTTATCCATGCCCCCTAAAATATTGAGTAAGGTACTTTTCCCTGAACCGCTAGGTCCAAGTATTACAACAAACTCACCTTCATATATTTCAAAGGATGAATTCTTTAAAGCCTTTACAGTAACTTCTCCCATCTGATAGAACTTGCTCAAATCCTCTATTTTCATCAAAGGCTTCTTTTCCATTTTACCCCCCCTTATTTTTTCTTACCAAGTCCATTTTCTATAAAATCTATATAGCTGTCATATACTTCTAAAATCTTATCCAGATCAAAACCCTCAATTTCATCCTTCATATCATCTAAACATATAGTTGAAAAATTTGTCATTAAATGTCTTAATAATCTAGTGATAAAGTCTACTGAAAAATCATCCCTCAGTTCATTATTATTTATTGCTTTTTTAATTAATTTTTCAATTAGTATCAAACTTTCATCACTTTTTGCTTTTACTATAGTCAACACCTTTATTTCTTCATTTTTCTCTTCAAATATTCTCTTACCTAATTTATAATATTTGGGATATTTTACTGCAAACTCCAAAGAAATTTTTCCTAAAAATCTTAAAATAGTAAAGATATCTTTCCTTGAAATATCTCCCATTGTTTCTTTCATAGCTTCATTTAAGTAAGAAATCTTATCCTTTACTACTTGATCATATATATATAAGTATAATTCTTTTTTGTTCTTAAAATGATAATAAAATGAGCCTTTGCTAATCCTAGCTTCTTTTAGTATGTTATTAAGGGAAGCTTCATCGTAACTATTTTCAATAAATTCATCCATTGCCACATTAATAAGTTTTTCCTTTCGTGTTAAATTCTTCTTCTTCAAATCAACTCACTCCAGCAAACTAATATTGTAAAAAATTAATAGACCATGCAGTCTAGACTATATGGTCTATTATATCTCCGTGAAAGATATTTGTCAATAGAGGGACAAAGAGCCAAAAAAGAACAGCATATCTTTATATACTGTTCTCTGATTTGTAAATTATATTATCTTTAAATTGCATCCATAAATGAATATCTATAATCATCTTCTGAGTCAAAGGTTTCTTTTATTACTCTGGGATTCGCCCATCTTAAAAGATTTAATTTACTGCCAGCCTTATCATTTGTTCCAGAGGCTCTTGCTCCTCCAAAGGGCTGTTGTCCTACTACTGCTCCTGTAGGCTTATCATTTATATACAAATTTCCTGCTGCATATTTAAGCAGTCTTTCCATTAGAATTAATGCTTTCCTATCCTGTGAAAAAATTCCACCTGTTAATCCATATGGAGTTGATTCATTGCATATTTTAAGGGTTTCTTCAAATTTTTCATCTTCATATACATATATTGTAAGTACTGGTCCAAAAATTTCTTCTGTCATTGTTTTAAAATATGGATCTTTAGTAGCTATGATTGTTGGCTCAATAAAATAACCTACTCTATCGTCACATTTTCCTCCCCATATTATTTCAGCTTCATCAGAATTTCTAGCAAAGTCAATATAGGATTTGATTTTATCAAAGGATTCTTTATCTATAACAGCACCCATGAAATTAGTGAAATCTTCTATATCTCCCATTTTTATAGTAGAAGCTTCGCTAATTAATTTACATTTTAAAACAGTCCATATGCTATTTGGTATATATGCCCTGGAAGCTGCCGAACATTTTTGTCCCTGATATTCAAATGCGCCTCGTATTAATGCTGTAACAAGCTTGTTAATATTTGCTAAGCTATGGGCAAATATAAAGTCTTTCCCTCCTGTTTCTCCTACAATTTTAGGGTATGATTTATATTTATCTATATTTTCTCCTATGGTTTTCCACATAGTATTAAATACTCCAGTAGACCCAGTAAAATGGATTCCCGCCAATGATTCGTGATTGAAAACTTTATTTCCTATTAAGCCTCCAGAACTTGGTACAAAATTGATTACTCCATCTGGTAGTCCTGCCTCCTGAAGCAATTTCATAACAAAATAATTTGAATACACTGCCGTCCTAGAAGGTTTCCATAAAACTACATTTCCCATTAAAGCAGGTGATATTGCTAAATTTCCTCCTATAGCAGTAAAATTAAATGGTGTAACTGAAAATACAAATCCTTCAAGGGGTCTATATTCTATTCTATTCCAGCATTCATTTGTAGATATTAGTTGGTCATCATAAATCTCCGTCATAAAATAAGTATTAAACCTTATAAAGTCTATTAACTCACATGCTGAATCTATTTCTGCTTGATAAGCAGTTTTACTTTGTCCCAGCATTGTGGCTGCATTGAGGGTATATCTCCATGGCCCAGATAAAAGCTCAGCAGCCTTTAAAAATATAGAAGCCCTATGCTGCCAAGGCATTTCATCCCATTCCTTTTTTGCCTGTAATGCAGCTTCAATAGCCATTTCAATTTCCTGTTCCCCAGCCATATGATAAATACCAAGGACATGGTCTTTATTATGGGGAATTAAACACTTTTTTGTATTACCCGTATAAATTTCTTTTCCTCCAACTATTAAGGGAATTTCAATTTGTGTTTCTTTTAACTCCCTAAGCTTGGCTTTAAGCTGGGCCCTCTCATTACTATAGGCCCCATAAGAAAGCACTGGTTCATTTTCTGGTTTTTTTACTTTGAAATACCCATTAGACATAAAAAATCCTCCTTAGTCAATAAACTTGATGTAATAATTATTTCCCAGGAGTTTATCAAAAAAGAAGGTGATATTTGAGTATAAGAAATAGAACAAGGAAAGAATTACTCAAGTTTAATGTTATGGTCAAAATAATCAAAGATGATATATTATTACCAAAACAAACAATCAATTGAGCATCATTCTAGTTATACTCTATCACTTCTCTTCTTTCCACACTGGGAGGCATAATCGTTTCCAATCATACCCTAACGTTCCTTAAATCATAAACCTAGAGTTCTTAGATAAAAGGAATCGAAGAGAGTTACAGTATTAATTTTTAAAATTTCGACATTTTGAAATTATATAAACATTATATATCTTTAATGGAATAAATTCAACAGTGATCCTGAAATATGCAAGTATTCATATACAGTATTTTAACTGGTTGTGCTAGTTCCTATATCGGGAGTATTAATATTTCCTAAGTTATATTTAAAAGCAAAAATTTGATTCAATAGCACAACAGGTTAATTTATATAGTGTTATTTTTCTCTTAAGTCAAAAACAATCTCATCCTTTTCATCGCTGGCATAGGCATATATAATATTCTTTATATTATCTATTCCTTCTTCCCTCATTTTGTTTTTCAGCCATTCTTCATCCTTATTTATAAGCTTTAAATTTTTCCTTTGAATTTTTCCATCGATAATTACTCCAATTGGTAGACCTTCATATTCTACATTAATACCTAAATCTGAAGGAGTAACACTTCTTATATCTGCCTTTGGAAGAATACTTATTTCTCCTGTAGGTTCCAATATGGCATATTCAATATCATTAACCTTTGGATATCCATTAACTCTAAGAATTGCCGTTAGCTGAATTAGAGAAATCTTTTCCTTTTCAATATTTTCTTCAATAATCTTTCCATGTTTTATTAAAATTGTTGGCCTTCCTAATAGTATTTTATTAAAAAATTGATTTAATGATAGTTCAGAAAAGATTATATATAGTACTAGTAAAGCACCTAGTACAATTAATGTTGGCTTTAACTTTGTATTAATTAAAGGCTCTGCAACAACAGTACCAATAATTATTATAGCCATTAAATCATAGGGAGTTAATTGAGTAATTGCAGACTTCCCCATCACCCTCATAAGTAAAATTCCAGTAGCAAATAAAATTGCAGTTTTTAAAATCAATGCCATATCATCACTCCATATCTTTGCTTATAAAGGAAATTGTATAATTACCTCTGTTTGTATTTTTAGCAATTTATTAAACTTTTATAAAACAAAGATTGATGGATTTAATTTATTCAATTTCTATTTATTTTTTCTAGTTTCATTATCATTGTATTAATACCAGCAGGATTTTTCCCGCCATCTTTATAATCTTTAAATCCAAACCTCATGTATATCTTTCTTGCTGCTTTACCAGCCTTTACATTTGGAGAAAAAGTCTGTACATATATAGGTTTTTTATCATCTAAAAAGCTAATTGCTGTTTTCAATAGTTGATACCCATATCCTTTTCCCCTACTTCTTTCTCTGACTGCAAGCCAACATATTTCATTTTCAGTTTTATTAACTGCAATTATTCCTTGAATTTCATTACAGTTATCTACAATACAGAAAGCTGAAAAGCTAGATATGCATTCCTGTATTCCCCTTTCAAAATCTTTATTTCCTACCATTTCACCAAATAGTGATTCTACCTCTTTAGCTAATTGTAGCCATATATTATAATCTTCCTTTTCCAAAGGTCTGATCATGTTTTATCACCCTTTTCGACCTCAATTTTTTACCGTATTATTCCATACACCACAATAATACCAATGCTTTTTTATCTATATCTTTTTTGGTTTTATAATTTGGATAATACAAATTCTTTAATTAAAATTGTAATAACAATTACTCGCAATATGATACTAAATAATGAATATCTAACCTTACTATTAATTAATTTTATTTCCAACTTGTCTTACTTCAATAATTCTTTATCTGAAATAATGAAAGCTTCTACCTTCTTCATTTGAAATTTATAATACTTTTGAGTTTGTTATCTATAAAAAACAAATCCAATACCGTTAACTACTATAAATAACAAATTTATAAAATTCAACGGGTCTGTTACGGGCCATTTGTTTCCTATATATTCACTTTTTTTCTTTTTAAATGTTATTTCATTCATAGCTGAATCATACATATCATATCTACATATATCACCAAAACCATTTAAGCTACCACTGCCCATATATGAACCATTTCTTCTATTCCCACTAAAATTACTTAGTAAAAATATAAAATGTATTACAGCCCATATGATGAAAAAAAGTCCTAAATTCTTTGGTTGAATTAAGAAATAGAAAAAAAGTTCTAATACTCCAAATATAATTATTCCTATAATAATCTTTAAAAAAATTTTCATAAATTTCCACCTTAGTTTCCTTCTCTTCAGCAGGCTATTTTTATAATTACTAATTAGCTCTTAGGTAAAATTTGTTTAAAATAATTAAAATCAAATTCATTATCACCTTTTATTTTATACTCTTTGTGTTCTTTACCAGTTCTTATTGAGATACTTCTCCTATTATAAACAAATATCTTTATATATGAATTGCTTTCTTGATCTACAAATATAAACTCAAAGGGATCTTCTTCAATCTTAAATGATTTTTGAGATGATAGATAATATTTAAAACTCTTGAAATATTTAAAAATTTCTTCTATTTTCTTATCTGTTCTAATTACTATTTTTTTAGCAGGATAATAGAAATCTTTTTTTCCTATATGAAGTTCATCAAAACTCTTTGGAGTTATATCTTTACCAATGATAGAATCAAAACCTCTTGAAATAAGATATGGTGCTGAAATAATTATTAATAATAATACTACTAAAAAATATATTAAAACTACTTTTTTTTCACTGCTGTGCCCCCCTTCTACAAAGACTTTCTATAAAGGAATGAATTCTCTGGTACTTAATTTGATGTTTTTCCTATTTAGTCCTCCACAAAACTTTTATATTATATCATTTATAGCTCTTTATTTAATTTGCATATACAGGGTATTTGGATAGAATCCAAGTTTTCTATAAAAGCATATTGTAGATTGATTCTCTTGAGATACCATTACCCCAATCACTTTACAATTATTTTCTCTCATCCATTTTATATGTTTATCTACAATTTTCTTTCCAATTCCATTTCCTCTATAAATCTCATCAACATGAAGTGATTTAACTTCTCCCTTTCCCTCAATTATTGTAGATATACAATATCCAACATATATATCATCACATTTTGCCACAGTTATTTTCAAGGATTCCCTATTTAATCCATCTAAAGCTTTTATTATATGATCAAAGTTAATACAACGGTACAACTCTTTAAAATGTTCTGAACTTTTTTCATGATATTGTCTATTTTTTTCCCAAAGATTCTTTATTGTTTCAATTTGGTCATAAGAAATATCAAAAATTTCGCTCATGATTATCTCCTCCCTTTAAAACATATTTATATAAATATGTCAATTCTTCAATGGATTTTTCAATATAATAATACTTTTCATAATGAAGGGTTCTGTCTTCATCCCATTTTGGGGTATAAAATCATATTCTCTAGTTCCCTTTTCTATAGTTTTCTTTTCTCCTCTGCTAATATCATAAAAAACTAAATCCCGTACTTATTCAAACAATAGAAGCTTTGTTAAATCATTAATGCTCTTTATTTTTTTTACATTGTAGTCTAATTCACTTATTTCAGTAAATTTATTTTCACTCCCAATCTTTACAAGTCCAATTCCCATTGCATAATATAATTTTACACTTTCTGACCCTTGCTCATGTTTTACTTCTATTGCTTGAAATTCACCTATTGAGGTTTTTACTTTTACATTTACAGCTGTTATTTCAAAGTTTCCAAGTTCATTATTCCACTTATTCCCTTTTTTTAATGGTCCTTTTAAAAATATTAAATCCATATCCTGTGGTTCATTTATATAACTCTCTGACAAAGGTCCTATACCAAGATTCATATATATAAGCCTAAAATATTCATCGATTTTTTCATAAACTTTAATATTTCCACTAATATCAAAGCTTTTTCCCAAGGTCTTGATTTTTAATTTTTTATTATTACTACTAATGCTTCTTATTTGAACTTTGTTTTCTGAAACAATATCAACAAAATCTATCCTACTAGGGCTATTAGATTGATTTTTAAAAACCTTAATCATGGGCTTGCTAGGGATAAAATCTTTAACTGACAATTCTGAACTATTGATAACTATAAATTTATTCTTAAAACCCCAATATGTAAATAAAACCAATAAAATAAATCCAATAAAGAAAAATCCTTTCACAGCTTTTCTTTTCACCCTATTACCCTCCAAGCATAATAGATTTCCTTTAATAATTTCTTATATAGTATCTTATAAGTTCTTTGTCATATTTACCATACCCGGTCTATATCCAAGCTTTTGATTCAATCCAATCATATTATGATTATTATAATGAACTGTTGTATGTATGGTTTTAATCCCTTCATCTCCACACCATTTTTCTAATAGTACCTTTAGATTTGTTGCTATACCTTTCCCTCTATAGCCTTCTGTGACATATAATGATAAAATCATAACACTATCTTGAGGTTTTTCTTGTTTATATGACCATATAAATCCTTGTATTTGGTCGTACTCATCTTCTGCAATCATAAGAAATAACTCTTCACTTTTTGTACTTTTAATCCTTTGCACTGTTTTTTCTATATCTAAACTTGATACTCTGTAATTTGATTTCCATAGTTTAGGTGTAAGATTATGCCATTTTGCGATTTTAACTAAAAGTAACTCTAGCTCCTTATTGGTACTATCATCTTTAATTTCAATTTTTCTATAATTCATAGCTAATCCTCCTCAGAGATAGAATAATGGTTTATATTTATGCCCATCCATAAATGATTTAATGATAGACTATATGAAAATTACTTTGCTATATAATTTTGATTATTTTATTACAAAACATTATTATATATTAAATCATTAATTTCTTTCCTTGTATTAGTATAAAAACTCAATATTGATTGAAACATCTGTATATCATCATCCAATAATATATATTCCTTACTATCTGCCTTTGATATTTTCTCCCTTCAATCTCAAAAACTCTAGTAAAAGTATGACTTTCAATTATTAAATTCATTTTGGCAAACTTTACATATTCAATTGTGTATAAAGATTTTTCAATATAATAATACTTTTCAAATTTATCATATTTACTACTTTTATAACTATATTTTATATAATTCTCTTGGGCTTTATATCAAGTTCTAATATATTTACTAAAGTAAATATATTAATAATCCTATTATTGTAAGAATACTAAAAACGATAAGAAATATCCATATCTTTCTTTCTCTATTATAATTATCCCCCACTTGATTAAAATCTTCTTTATTCTTTGGGTCTATATTTTCTTCATAATACTTCTGCATATTCAAATTCTCAATTATAATATTTTCTGCTACTTCCTTTAAATCAGAAGAAACATATATGTCTATACCTAAATTAGACATACCTAAATATAACTGGAGATATTCTCCTGCCCCCCTATGCTTCTTTAATATATTAATACCATTGTACTTTAATATATCTTCAATCTGTTTTGCTTCAATTTCATTGGATACTGACATTAAATACTCTATTTCAACTTTATCTGATTTCTTGATAACAGAAATATCTTTTTTATCTTCTAGCTTTAAATTACAATCACTGCAATACTCAAAGCCTTTTCTGTATTCTGATTTGCATTTTGGACATATCTTCATATTTGATTCCTCACTTCTTGCCCATTCTCATTAAATATTTTAATTCTCTCTTTAACATAATCTAATAGAATGGTTTTTTTCAACATTTGGTATACTTTCTGTGAGTCGTAGAACTGAAATTGGTATTTCCCATTACTCAATTTCTTGAACTTTAATATCTCAATATATTCAATTCAGAATTTTATATTTATAAGATTCTAAATCATATGTTTACAAATTTATACCTAAATTAACAATGCTTTTTAAATTATCAATATTATCTCCTTTTTCAGGTGCATATTCCAATAGACTTAAGCCGACAATATTATAATTATTTTTAATATGTATCAAGATATCATTTAGTTTCTCAAAATTTATGCCATTTGGCGTAGGACATGTAACACTTGGAAATATATTTGGATCAAGGACATCTAAATCTATATGAATATATACATTATCAAATCCCATATGCTCAATTGAATCTAAAATTGTATCTTTTTGAATAAGTTCAACTGGAAAAGTAATTATATTATTTTCTTTAATGTATTCTTTTTCAGGAATATCCAAGTCTCTAGTGCCAATTAATATTAGTTGTTCAGGATTAATGTGTGAAAAACATTGTCTAACTATATTTTGATTTCCATCTCCAAGTAAAGTCCTTAATGGCATACCATGAAATTTTTTACTTGGCGATGAACTCGGCGTATTTAAATCACCATGGGCATCAAACCAAATTACTGTTAAATTTCCATCATACTTCTTATTAAGATAAGAAACAGGTGCTAATTCAACATCACAACCTCCTCCTACAGTAAATATTGTATCAGGTTTAATATCATTTATTAGTTTTGTTACTTCTTTCAATTGCTCTAAAATTTCCTTATATCCCAGAATATCATTTTCAATAACCAAACTATCATTATCACATATTTCTATTTCTTCCAGTTTAACATCTGAGAGATGTACCTCTTCTATCTTTAATGCTCCATAATATAAATCTCTTGTTCTCCCTGAACCCTGCCATTGTGGAAAAAGCAAGTTCAAATTACTCATTCTATTTCTCCCCCTTAAAATATTATTTAATTATATTTGAAGTCAAAATTTTATCTTCATAATCACTTATACTCTTTATTTTTTACTGCTTCTATTTCTGGTGTGTCCTGTCTATTTTTTCCTATTTATTTCATCAATCCGCTCTAATTCTTCTAAGGCCATACCTTCCGATTTTAAAATTGAAGTTATTAGCTCGGTTTCACCTTCAATATAGGAGTTAATATCATTAGGGTATCGTTTAGATAATTCTTGCTTTAACCGTCCATATAACCTAGCTACTTCTTTATTATTTCTCATTGATATCGCTCCTTACCCATCACTAATATCTCAAAAATTTTGCCTTTGGTAGCCTTTAAGAACTTGATACTCAATTTTTACAATTACAAAGCATCATTTACTATTACAAAAATGGTCTATCTAATCTTTTATCTAAAGCATTGTTTTTCCTTAACACTCTATGCCAACCCACATTGTTTAATCCTAATTTATTAGCTAACTCGAATATCATCGACTGAAACTTTGTTAACTCATAGGGTTTGCCTAGTCTTTTTACAATATCTTTATCAAAAGAATGGTTTTTTTCATATGCCATACCTAGCTCAGTAATTAGTTTTAAAACTTTTCTAAATAATTTAGGAAACATGTAGATCCCAGCAGCTTCACCCTTTGAAACTGTACCCAAATATTTATAATTGAGCTGCTTTGCTAAATCTGCAAAGTATCTTTCAATAAACCTATGCTGTGCAGTTTCTATAAATCCTGCCTGAACAATAAAACCTATGTATTTACCTTCGTCTGTTGCAGGCTCCAGTCCTTCGATAAACTTCATAACAATTCCAGGCATAGCATGAATATAAAGGGGCAATATAATAATTATCGTATCAAAACTCTCAACATACTTCGCAAGCTCTCTAGGATCGGCTTTGGCTATACATTTTATTTCACAAGGATTTTTCATATTTCTTACAAACTCCTTTGCGAAAATTTGAGAATTACTATTTTTAGAGTTTCCTTTAGGTGAACCATTTAAAATTATAGTATTCACATTTTGTCGCCTCCCTCTGCAATATATTCCTCAATAGGTTTTACGGTAATGTTTTTTGAGTAAAACTGATAAAATACTCGGTTTATATAATCCACAAAAATCTGACGACCAGCAACATTCTTAAATTTACCATCATAATAGAATTCAATATCAGGATATTTTTCGTATCGTGGAACATGCATAGACTCACCTGTAGCATAGGTAGTATATGGCAGATAAAGTGGTATCATTCTATCAAAAAGAGTTTTCAAATTGCCGCTGACAAATCCCTTTGTAATTTTTGGAAAATAAATAGCCCTATCCGCTTTTATATACTGATGATAAAATTCATCTAAATCCTTATAGATACATCTCCCAGGTGTTTTCCACCAACAAGACCAACAACCAATGCAATCTTTTACAATTTTTTTTGATAAATCAAGTGTAAAAACGTTTGGAGTTTTAATATTTTCACATTCTTTTATTACTACAGTTTGCATTTAATCCCTCCTTTAATATTTTTTATTCCATCAAGTACTTCACGTAGCGAACTTTATTTGATGGTTTACAAATTTTTATTTCTTTTACTACTTCTTCATATATAAAATATAATTTTCATACTTTAAAATGAACAAAACCTAGTTCTTCTGAGTGTTTATAATATAGTAATAAAAACATGTTTTTTTATGTATAGTGTTAACCATATTATACCATTTTATATGACAATGTATATACTACCAACGAATCCATCAAAAAAATAAGCCCTCATCTCACCTAAAGGCTTATTTCTTTATTATTACATGCTTGAGATAATTACATGAGGAAATTGCATAATTCTAACTTGGCAGAATTGCATAATATATATGGTATATCTCTAGAGATTTTAAATGTAGAAATAATAGATAGTATTTACAAAAAGTAATTGTGCAATTTCCTCACTTATTTATGGGCTTCTACCACTAATGGAAATGAATCTAAATTGAATTCCCTTTCATCAAAACCTCCATATAATCTTATATTCTTAAACCCTAATTTCTTTAATATATCAACAAACTCTTTACTTTTTAATGGATAAAGACTTATACAATTATTATATATTTCATCCTCATTAATAACTAATTTTGTCTTAAATAAAATCTTACCATTTTCTAATTCATAATTTCTTATAAATTTCACCTTAGCTTCTGGCCTGTCAATCAGTGGTAATTGTTTTACATTATATTCTAATATTCTGTCATAGTTTACTATTTGTAAAATTACTACGCCCTCATAGTCTAGTATATTATACATCTTTTTAAGTACATCTTTAATTTCCTTACGATTATCTAAATGCACCAAGGAATTGCCGATACATATTATTGCATCAAACTCGTAATTTCTTAGATTATCTATATTCTTCATATCTAGTTTATATGGTTTTACATTTGTTTTTTCTTTTTTGTTTTTGTCTTCTATTTTATTAATCATTTCTTCGTCTAAATCTACAGCAACAACATTATGACCAAGCTTTGATAATTCGATAGAATAATTTCCAGTCCCAGCTGCCAAATCCAATATATTTCCTTTACCATTAATGCGATCCTTCATAAATTTAAGCTTTTCTTCTCCAAGGGGGAAAATCACATCATAGTATTTACTTAGCTCCTCATAAAACCCCATAAAATCACCCTTTGTTTTTTTATAATATACCCATCATTTTTTAAAGAAATCTTAATGTTATTATATCTCCAATTATTCTCAATTATAATTATTTATTTTTTACAAAACAATATATAATGAAACAAATTTAAAATTAAGTTTTACTATGGGAAATCTATATAGATAACCTACTCTAAAATAATATAAATTTCACAGAAAAAATGCAAAAGCCTTCATTATTTTCTGCGAAACTTATATTAAATTCTAATGTTGGTTATCCATAATAGTATAATGAAAGGAGGAAAATATTATGCCTTGGAAAAAAGGAAAAATCAAATTAGACGATGGAACCGTTCATCCAGCAGAATTATTAGTTAAAGAAGATGGACAGGTTTGGAATGCAAGGATTCTTAAAGATGGTAAAACCTTTGAAGAAATCGACGTAAATAAATTTGCAAATAAATTAAATAAAAGTGTAGAAGACGTTTATCCATACACCTATGAATTAGATGAATAATGATTAATTAATATAAAGACTGAAAGCTTTCCATTCTTTCCAAAGCTTTCAGTCTTTTTAATATTTGTATTTATTAATTTTTATAATAGCATTACTATATGCAGTTTATTCAATTAAGATTTTATTAATAGTAATGTCAAGTTCTTTATGGTAATATATAACATGTAAGTTGAATTTTTATGTGATTATCTCATTTTTATAGGGGGGATGTATATTGGCTGAATGGTGGGCTAATATTGACGGGTTTGAAAAAATTTATTGGTATTTCGCTATACCTTTTACACTGGTATTTACTATTCAATTAGTATTAAGCTTTACTGGAATGGATGATGGCATCGATGCCGGGGATGATATTGATTTTAGTGGAGATATAGACAGTGATAGTATATTTGATGGAATGTTTAGATTTTTTACAGTGAAAAATTTTATTACTTTCTTTACCGTTTTCGGTTGGACCGGTATAACCCTATACAATTTGGGAGTAAATAAAGCTTTAACCACTATACTTTCTACAATATCTGGAATTATTGTTATGTCCATAGTGGCCTTTCTTTTCTATTCAATAACTAAACTTGCTGAAAGTGGAACCCTTGACTTTAAAAATGCAATAGGAAAAACCGGAGAAGTCTATATACCTATCCCAAGTAAACAGGATGGTATAGGAAAGGTTCATATTACTATTCAAGGTGCTATTAGGGAGTTAGATGCCATGACCACTGGAAAAAGTATTCCAACAGGAAAAATGGTAGAAGTAAGTAGTATTTCTAGTAACAACATACTTATAGTTAAAGAAATTAAACACAAATAAAATATTTGTGTAAAAATCAAATAAAAGGGGGATTTTCAATGGAAGGTATATATCCAATCATTTTAATTGCAGTTATAGCAGTACTTATCTTTGGTACTATAGCATCATTATTTACCAGATATAAGAAGTGTCCTGCCGATAAGGTTTTAGTAGTTTATGGTAAGGTAGGAAAGGAGACAGAAGGGGGCATACGCTCAGCTAAATGCGTACATGGTGGTGCCAGCTTTATTTGGCCAGTAATTCAATCCTATGAATTTTTAGATCTTACACCTATGTCTATAGAAGTTAATTTAACTAATGCTCTTTCAAAGCAAAACATTAGAGTTGATGTTCCTTCAAGATTTACAGTTGGTATATCAACAGAACCTGGTATTATGCAAAATGCTGCCGAAAGATTATTGGGCCTAAAGCATGACACAATAAAGGAATTGGCTAAAGATATTTTATTTGGACAATTAAGATTAGTTGTTGCAACCATGGATATTGAAGAAATAAATGCAGATAGAGACATGTTTTTAACAAATATCTCTAAAAATGTTGAAGCAGAGCTTAAGAAAATTGGACTTAAACTTATAAATGTTAATGTTACAGATATTATGGATGAATCCGGTTATATTGAAGCTCTTGGTAAAGAGGCCGCTGCTAAAGCAATTAATGATGCAAAGAAAACTGTTGCTGAGAAAAATAGAGATGGTTCTATTGGTGAAGCTAATGCTAAGAAAGATGAAAGGGTAAGAGTAGCTGAAGCTAACTCCATAGCAGTAGAAGGAGAAAATAAAGCTAAGGTTACAATTGCCATGTCTGAAGCGGAAAGAAGAGAGAAGGAAGCTGAAGCTGAAAGAAAGGCATCCGCTGCTGAAAAGGTTCAATCTGCCAAGGCCCTTGAAGAATCCTATGCAGCTGAAGAAGAAGCTGAAAAAACAAGGGCTAGAAGAGAAAGGGCTACTAAGGAAGCTGATATATTAGTTAATGCTGAAATTGAAAAACAGCAAGCCGAAATCAATGCCGAAGCTGAAGCTGAAAAAATCCGTAGAGAAGCCAAAGGTGAAGCCGATGCCATATTATATAAAATGCAGGCTGAAGCAAATGGTATTAATGAAATATTAACTAAGCAAGCCGATGGTTTTGAAAAATTAGTTAATGCTGCTGGTGGAAATGCCAAAGATGCAGTTACATTAATGATAGCTGATAAATTACCAGAATTAGTTAAAATCCAAGTAGAAGCTATTAAAAATATTAAAATTGATAAAGTTACTGTCTGGGATAGTATGGGAGGAAAGAATAACACCCCCGCCACTGCTAACTTTTTATCTGGAATGTTAAAGTCCATCCCACCATTTCAAGATATATTCAATATGGCAGGCATGGAGCTTCCTGATTACTTAACTGGGCAATCTAATAAAAAAGAAAATAGAAATGATTTAATAATAGAAAATGACAAATCTAAAATAATAAATGAAAAAAACGATACTGAATAAGATAAAAGTTTTTATAAATAAAGATAATTTATTGACACAATATAAGAATATTCCAATTTCAATAACAGTATAGAAATTGGAATATTCTTATATTACCATCGTCCAATACAAACAATACGCTCACATACAGAAACCAATAATGTTGTTATAATATTAACACTGATTATTTTAAAATATAGCATTCTATAAATACTAATTATTAAATCCTGCTTATTCTATATATTGCTTAGATCAGAATTCTAATTAATATAGAAATTTTTTTCTGTTTATAGTAATATAATACATATAAATTTATTTTTATTATATATATATAATAAATTCTTAAAATAAATATATAAAGGAGAATGATTTATGACATTAAGAGAAGAATTGAAACAATTTAGCAAATGGGCAGGTTTTATGGCTATTCTAACAATAATAGGGGGAGGCCTTCAAGCACTTAGTGGCGTTTTCTTTTTTTTAATAGGTGCCATACCAGGAATTATAATGATTATTGTAGGAATAAAGCTTTGGAATGCTAAGAAACAGGCAGATGAAATTGTAGATTTTGATGGTACAAATCAGGAAGAGAAAATTCAACTACTTATTAATAATTTAACTACTTATTTTAAAATTCAAGGTGTTTTATTTATTATTGGGATAGCATTCTTTATCATTATGTTTATTATCGGAATAGCAGCTGGAGGATTTTCAATGCTGAATAATTCAATGCATCCATTCTAAAGAATAAGAAAATTAAAAAGGTGTATCTTTTATGCCCACACCTTTTTAATTTTTTTATATTCTATAGCAAATCTTTATTCTCTTCTATTACAGTATTAATCGCTTCCCAAACTTTGTCGTATTCGTAACCTTTTCTCCAAGATGCTATTCCCTTTAAATCATATTTTTTAGCCATTTGGATTTTAAGCTTTATAGATCTTATATCTTCAATCCATATCTTATATGTTGCACCGTCATTATCATATATACCAAAATACTGTCCTGTTTCATCATCCCAGGTAACTACTGCATCATATTTCTTTAAAATTTCTTCTACATTTTTTATAGGTATCGCTTTAGAAGAAACCTTCGTATTTCCATTTTCATCTTTAGTTTCCTTCCAAACTCTTGTATAAAATGGTATTCCTAATAGCAGCTTTTCCTTAGGAATATATTCAAGACTTCTTTGAATTCCTCTTTCCACCCAATTAATAGATGCAACTGATCCACTGACAGGACTTGATGCCCAATGCTCATCATAGGCCATTAATGCAACATAATCAACTATATTGGCAAGTCTTTCTCTATCATATACCTGAGACCATCTTTTACTGCCTCCAGGAATCGTTACATCTATAGAAACCATTAGATTTTGTTTTTTTAAAATATAGGTTAAATCTTCAACAAATTTTACTAAATTATCCTTATCTTCATAATAAATATTTTCAAAATCTATATTAATACCATCTAAATTATAAAGACCTGCATAAAAAGCAATTTGAGAAATAAATTTATTTTTTATTTCTTCATTTCCTATAGCCTTTGATGTAAGATCAGGATCAAAGCTATTATCCACTAACCCCCATACTCTATACCCCTTTTTATGGGCATCCTTCATATAGTTAAAATCAGCTTTATTAATAACATCACCTTTATCAGATAAACTGAACCATGTAGGCACTAATACATCCAGCCCTTGTATTTTTTCTTCATCTGAAATATCAGGAGTTTTTTCATATACATATTCCCAAGTTATATTAATATTTTCATCATTATGCTGTTTTCTAATACTATTAATTTTATTGTCATAATCCATTTCTTTTATTTCTTCATTAACATATTTTTTATCTACATATCCAAAATATCCTTTATCAGTTCTTACTTTATACCAATTGTCCTCTTTAGAAAGCAGCATTAATCTACTTCCTTGATCTAATGTATCAATTATCTTACCTTTTGTGGACTTATTTTTATATAGTTTAATATCATCCTCTAGTATTGTGCTAAATTTATTTTTAGAAGAAAATTTATCTATAACTACAGTATTTAATGATTCATTATATTTTATATCTATAGAAAATAACTTTTTCATATGATTTATAGGCAAGTATTGATTATCATCTTCTATTTTTAAAGGAATATTTATTTTCCTACTATTCTCTTTAATAAAATCCGTAATCTCCTTAGTCTCCATTTCAAAACTTTTATTTTCAAGATCTATATAAGCTCTCTTCCCATCTTGACTAATCTCTATATTATTATCAAAATGTTCTTTAATCAATTCTACCGAAAAATAAATATTATTATTTTCAATCAATATATTATTTTCATCATTACTAATATAATCATCAATAATCAATATATGATCTGTTACTTTATTGCTTTCAACTTGCTTTTCTTTATTAATTATGTTTCCAATACTTATAAGTAAAGTAAGAGCTATTAAGACAATTAATATTGATGTAATTCTTTTCAACTTTATTCCCCCCTTTAAGGTTTCTAATAGTCAGTTTTATAATAATAAAAATTTTAAATTTATATACTTTAGTCAAATACAGCCTAATAACAATTATATAATAAAATGCCCTTGAAATTCCATGGTAATTCTTGCTTAAAAATCATTATCAATTACCCTTTATTCTGCAAAAATCTTTAATAGATTTAAGCTTATATGAGTGAACATATTAATTTCTATTTTCATAGAATATTCTATAGGAGTAGAAATTTAAGATAAACAAATTTATCTTAAGTCTTAGTGTTGTTTATCAATAAAAAGACTTTTTCATCATTTTCTTAATCATGAAAGGAGTGTTTTCCTATGAGTTATATAAACGATACAATTGCCGATAGATTTAGAGATAAAAGTTTTGATATAGCTAAAGATGACTATAAATTTATAAAAATTAAGAAGGCTAAAGAAGATATAAAAAAAAGATATCCAGATATGGAACTAATAGATTTAGGTATTGGGGAACCAGATTTACCGGCTGATCCAAATATAGTAAGAATTTTATCACAGGAAGCTGGAAAATCAAAAAATAGGCGGTATGCAGACAATGGAATTCCTGAATTTCAAGAAGCTGCCGCTACATATTTAGATAAGATTTTCGGAGTTAAAAATATAAATCCCTACAAAGAAATTTTGCATGGAATTGGAGCTAAATCAATTTTATCTATGCTTCCCCTATGTTTTATAAATCCAGGGGACATAACTATAACTACACTTCCAAGTTATCCAATAATGGCAACCCATACTAAATATTTAGGTGGTGTAGTTTATGGATTACCTTTAACAAAAGAAAATAATTTTTATCCTGATTTTTCTAATATTCCAAATATAATTTTATATAGATCGAAGCTCTTATATATAAATTATCCAAATAATCCAACAGGTCAAGTACCGACTAAGGAATTTTATAAAGAAGTGATTGATTTTGCAAGAAAGAACAATATTGTAGTTGTTGCTGATTCTTCCTATGCTGCAATAACCTTTGACGGAGAAAAACCCTTAAGCTTTTTATCTATAGATGGAGCTAAGGATGTAGGAGTTGAGATACATTCACTATCTAAATCCTTTAATATGACAGGCTGGCGTCTTGCATTTATTGCAGGTAATCCTGATGTTATAAATATTTTTAGTAAAGTTAAAGCCAATTCTGATTCAGGACAATTTAGAGCCATTCAAAAAGCAGGAATTTATGCTTTAAATAACCATGAAATAACCCATAAGAATTGTGAAAAATATTCCAGAAGATTTGATTTATTAATAGATATCTTAAAAGAAGTTGGATTTGATGCAAAAAAACCCAAGTCAACCTTTTATTGTTATATACCCATTCCAAAGGGTACAAAATCTGGCAAAGTCTTTAAAAATGCTGAAGATTTTTCTTTGTTTTTATTAAATAAAGCCTTTATATGTACCGTACCTTGGAATAATCCGCAGCCATATGTAAGACTTTCTGTAACCTTTGAAGCTCAAAACTTAAATGAGGAAAAAAAAATTATTAATGAAATAAGAAAAAGATTATTGAATTTAGAATTAATATTTTAAAATAAATGATAACACCTAAAAAACAGGAAAACAAATCCTGTTTTTTAGGTGTTATTATATAGTGAAATAACACTAAAATTTAAAATAAATTATTTGTCACCTTTTAATATTTCAAAGGGGTCATTAATCGGCTTAGAAATTTGATCTACATATAATTTTTCAATTTTATTATCTTTTACAACTAAATTAATTGTATTACTTGCAGTATAGCCAGCTTCACTTACAATTGCATATACTTCTAAAGTTTTATCTGTATCTTTTCTTAAATACTTTTGAACAGGTGTATATACATCTAAAAATTTATTAAACTCATTTAAATCTTTTTCTTCAAATTTTTCCTTTAATTCTTTTTCAGCTTCCTCTGCTTCTTTCAATAAATCATAGGAAAAATCAGCTTCCTTCATTTGATTTTCTATATTATTGTCGTAATTATACAGCAAAGTATCATAGTCATATTCTTCCGTATTGATCTCACCATTAAAAGCATCTAATTTAGCATTAACTACTTTTTTGTTTTCCTGATAGATGTATAAAGCAGTTGAATCTTCTGCTTCTGGTAAAGTATATACATCAATTTCATTAGCTATATTATCATCTTCATCTAAAAACAATGCTCTAAGCGGTCTTGATTTTAAATAATCTTCATAATTTGCATCCATATCTGTGAATTCCTTTAATAACTCAGGCTTTTCATAAATCTCATGGAATTCATACACTACATTATTCTCAGAAGTTTCTTCAGTAGTTTCTTCTGATGTTTCCTTATCAGCTTCTGTACCAGAAACAGTTTCTTCTGATTTTACATTTTCTTTACTTTCAACTTCTTTTTCTTGGCTGCAAGCTGCCATTGACAATGTCATTGCACCTATCAAACCAACTATAATAATTTTTTTGTATGCTTTCATTTTTCCATCCCCTTTTTCGAATTTGATTAATGACAAAGAAATTATAACATAGAAAACATACAAAGAAATTACAATAAAGTTACAAAACTATATAAAAAAACAGATGTATAGCATAGACGGGAAAAAATATTTAAACAGATGATTTGTAAATTAGCAAATTTAACTATTCAAAATACTAATTACATTTTGAACCTGAAGAGCCACACCTATACTTAAGCAATCTTCATCAATGTCAAAATTACAATTATGACCATCGTGTATTATTCCCTTTTCTACATTGCCGCATCCTAGTCTACAAAAAGCACCTGGTGCTTTTTGTAAAAAGTAAGCAAAATCTTCTACACCTAAGCTTGAACTCTCTATAATTCTAACCTTGTCTTCTCCTAAAATTTTCCCAGCATTCTCCTTTACTATATTTACTATATCATCATCATTAATGAGGTGAGGATATCCTTCTTCAATTATAACTTCTCCTTTTCCATCTAAGGATTGACTTATATCTTCAACTATCTTCTTGATTCTATTTATAACCTTTTTTCTTGTTTCAGGATCTAGGGTTCTTATCGTTCCTATCATTTCCACTTTATTAGCAATAATATTACCCCTTGATCCCCCCTCTATAGCTCCTAATGTTACTACAGCAGAATTTCTAGGATCTATATTTCTACTTACTATGGTCTGTAATCCTGTAATTACATGACCTGCTATAACAATAGCATCTACTCCCGAGTGGGGATATGCTCCATGGGTGCTTTCACCCTTAATAACTATTTTCATAGTATCGGATGAAGCATTCATTTTTCCATATCTTATGCCTATTTCACCAGCAGGTATTTCTGGAGCCACATGAAGTCCAAATACTACATCTACCTTTGGATTTTCCATTACTCCCTCTTGGATCATTGGTTTGGCTCCACCTACCGTCTCTTCAGCAGGTTGAAAAAATAATTTTACATTTCCCTTTAAATCATCCTTCATATCCTCTAAAAGCCTTGCAGCTCCTAAAAGAATAGTCATATGGGCATCATGCCCACAGGCATGCATTTTCCCCTTTATTTTTGACTTATATGAAACCTGATTTTTTTCTTCTATTGGTAGTGCATCCATATCTGCCCTAAGAGCTACAGTTTTCCCATTTTCTTTTCCCCTTATAATACCCACTACGCCAGTATTGGCCACTCCTTTTTTATACTCTATTCCCATTTCTTCTAAATACTTTACTATCCTTCGGCTAGTTCTATACTCCTCCATACCGAACTCAGGATTCATATGAAAATCCCTTCTAACCTCTATAAGCCATTCTTTAATTTCCTCTGCTAAATTCAATACATTATTCATTGATTGTCAGCTCTCCCCTTTAGTATACTTTTTTCTTTATGGATTTACCCTCGTAAATCAAATTTCATTTTTTAGAATCACCATCTATACCATCGCAAATTCTTTTATTTTTTCTAAATTAGGACTTATTACATAGGCTACTTTTCTCCAAACCTTTTTAAACTCATCTATTTTATATTCTCTTCTAACATTTTCTTTCTTATATTCAGCGGGATCATTAACTATTACATATTCATTCCCATCTTTTATCTTAAAACCTCTTATAACTATTAAATGACCACTTGGATAGGGCATTATAGTTCCCTGAAGCTCCTTTATAGATTTTGTTCTAATAGAAACTACTGCGGGGATATCCATTGATATCATTTTTTTAATTCTATCCACTGTTTCAATTTTAGCAACATACCCATATAAATCCGTTGAGCCAGCAAATGCAGTATTGAAGGTCCAGTTTCCATAAATACCTAAGCCATTGTCCTTAACATGAGAGGCTACATATTCTGTATCATAATTGTATCCATAGTATGCCATAACCATAGCCACAGAAGTAGGGCTGCATATGCTATCTCCAATCTTAGGTATATGTAATTGAGCTCTTTGGGGAACATTAAGCTCCTTTAGCCATTTTTCTTTAGATTCAAATTCTAACAGATTTAGGTTTTCATTACATAATTTTAAAGACGCAGCAATTAATTTCACCTCAGGACTATTAATTTGGGTATTTTCCCTTGTTAATATCACTTTATATTGGAAACCATTTGCAGCCTCATTTCCTAAAACAACAAGTAGTTCATCATCAACCTTGCCAAATTCATTTTTTTGGTTGCTTATACTTCTCCTATTATTGTTTACTGACCACTTTCCCCAGGAAAACCATGGAGACCATTTATTATTTTTCTTAATTCTAATTTTCAGCTCCACCTGGGACTGTAATACTGTACATGCATTCCACGAAGCAATTAATTCTCTAAATTCTCTACAATTAATTACTGGAGATATAAAGCATCCACTGGTTTTTTCTTTTTTTAATACAATATTTTTCTTAGAATTTAAAGAAGTATCGTTAAAATCACCTATTTCAAAATCTTTTTTCCCATGAATCAATATTTTTAATTCATTATTTACCCCTTGAACCAATAAAATCACTTCCTATTCTTAGAAATTGTAATTTAATCTGTTATGCTAGTAAATCAAATATTTAATTTTAAATACAATTTAGGAAATATTAAAAACTTCGGTATAAGAACTAGCACAACAAGTTATTTTATTTTTATTTTACTACAAGAATCTTCTCTTTTTAATCCCTCATTTTATATATATAAAAACTATATCAATCTTTTATCATAATGACAGGCCACAAAATGATCTTTATCCCTCTCAATAAGTTTAGGCTCTTGTGTTTTACACTTTTCTTTTGCTATAGGACACCTGGTATGAAATCTACACCCCCTAGGTATATCAGTAGGAGATGGAGTTTCACCCTTTAATACAATTTTTTTTCTTTTCTTCTTAATATCAATATTGGATAATACACTGATAAGTGCCTGAGAGTATGGATGTCTGCAATTCCCCGATATAATCTTTGATGGGCCTATTTCAACTATTTTACCTAAATACATGATTGCAATTCTATCGGATACCAGCCAAGCTAGAGCTAAATCATGGGTAATAAAAAGATATGATGTTCCCTTTTCTTTTTTCATTTCAAACATAAGCTTTACTATATCTGCCCTTACAGAGGCATCAAGCATTGATACTGGCTCATCAGCAACTATAAAATCCGGTGATATAATAAATACAGCTGCTATTGCTACACGCTGTTTTTGCCCTCCACTGAGCTCATGGGGATATCTATATAAATAGTCTTTACCAGGTTTTAATCCAGCAAATTCCAATGCCTCTATGACTCTTTTTTCCGTCTCCTCCTCTGACAAGTTTTTATTTATAAATCTTAAGGGTTCAGCTACTATATCTATTATCATAAATTTAGGATTTAAAGATTGGTATGGATCTTGAAAAATCATCTGTGCTTTTTTTCTAAAATTTTTCATCCATCTCTTATTTTTTGAATTAAAATTTTCTCCATTAAATTTTATATTTCCACTACTATGATGAACTAAATTTAAAATAGCCCGTCCGGTGGTAGTTTTTCCACTTCCGCTTTCTCCTACCAAGGAAACTATTTCCCCCTTGGCTATTGATAAGTCTATTCCATCCACAGCTCTAACCAGTTTTTTATTTTTCTTAAATAAATCCTTGATGAAACCTTCTCTAACATCAAAATGCACACTCAAATTACTAATCTCAATTACGGGATTAGGCTTCACTCATATTTCCCTCCTTTGCTACATGACAAGCTACAAAATGTTCATTTTTAAAAACAGTATATTCTGGTATAAAACTTTTACAAATATCTCTGGATTTATGGCATCTGGGATGAAATCTGCATCCTTTAGGAGGGTCCAATAAATTAGGTGGAGTCCCTGGTATTGACTCTACCATTTTTTTATCACCATATATATTAGGAAAAGCCTTTATGAGTTTTTCTGTATAGGGATGCTTATGATTTTCAATAATATCCTCTATATAACCAACTTCAACTATATTTCCTGCATACATAACGGCTATCTTATCGCACATTTCTGAAATAATTGATAAATCATGGGTTATAATAATCATACTCATATTTAACTTCTTTCTAAGATCATTTATCAAATCTATAATCTGGGCTTGAACCATAACATCCAATGCTGTGGTGGGTTCATCACCTATAATAAGATTAGGGTTACAAGCCAGTGCCATGGCAATCATTACACGCTGCTTCATTCCCCCACTAAATTCATGGGGATAATAATTAATTCTCTTTTCATCTAATCCTACTAATTTAAAAAGTTCTATAACCCTTCTTTTTAGTTTCTCCTTTGTTATAGAAGGATTGTGAAGTTTTATTGCCTCTCCTATTTGATCATTTATTTTCATTACTGGGTTTAATGAATTCATTGCCCCCTGAAAAATCATAGCTATTTTATTCCATCTATAATTTTGCCACTCTAATTCAGTATTTTTTATGATGTTATTTCCATCAAAAAAAATCTTTCCACTATCTACGTATCCATTCCCTGGCAGCATTCCCATTATCGCCAGTGCTGTAGTCGTCTTTCCACATCCAGATTCCCCAACAAGTCCTATGGATTCTCCATTTTTAAGTTCAAAACTTACATTTTCAACGGCCCTTACAACACCTTCATTAATTTTAAAAAAAACACTTAAATCTTCTACCTTTAATATGTTTCTCTTGGCCATAAATATTATCTCTCCCTCAGCTTAGGATTTAGTATCTCATCAAAGGAATATCCCAAAAATGTAAAACTAAGAACCAGTAAGATAATACAGATCCCGGGAGGACCATAATACCACCAAGCACCTATACTAACAGCACCATTGTTAAAAGCTCCATTTAATATCTGTCCCCAGCTAACTGATAATGGATCTCCAAGCCCTAAAAAGCTTAAGGTGGTTTCTCTTAAAATAGCACTGGATGTAACCAGTATTGTATTGGCAAATATAACTGGAAATACATTTGGCAATATATGTTTTATCATTATATATCCATTGCTTGCTCCTATACACTTTGCTCTTTCAACAAATTCACGTTCTTTAAAGGAAAGTGTTTGAGAACGAACCAGTCTTGCTGTTCCTGTCCATCCAGTAAGGCCAATGACTAAAATAATATTAGAAATGCTTGTTCCAAGCAGTGCAGCCAATACCATTATAAGGGGCAAAACTGGAAGAACCATCATTCCATCGGTTAATCGCATTAACGCACTATCAATTTTACCTCCAATATATCCTGCCGATAGGCCCACTATTGTTCCAATAGAAACAGAAATAGCAGCACCAACCAATCCAACTATTAATGAAATTTTTGCACCATTAATTAAAGCCCCAAATAGGTCCCTTCCTAATTGATCAGTTCCCAATGGAAATTCAAGACTAGGACTTTCCAACATTTCACCTTTAGCAACATCGGTAATATCATAGGGATAAACAATGGGACCAACAAAGGCAAGTATAATAAAAAAAGTTAGCATTATAAAACCAACTAATCCTATAGTACTAGAAAAAAACAACCTCAAGAAACGTTTAAAATTTCTTAATCTTACATTTAATCTACTTTTCTTCATAGAAATAACCCCTTACTCATATTTGATTCTAGGATCAATATACATATAAACAATATCAGCAATAAAATTAGCTGCAATTACACAAAGACTAATAATTAGAAATACACCTTGAAGCAAGGGATAGTCCCTCATTTCAAGTGCCTTAATAGTTAAAATTCCTACTCCCGGCCATGAAAATACTGTTTCTGTTTGTATTGCACCTGCAACTACAAAGCCTAAACTGATTGCAATTATTGTTACCATTGGAAGCATTGCATTTGGCAGAGCATGTTTCCTAATAATATATTTTCTATTAAATCCCTTGGCTCTGGCAGTAGTAACATAATCTTCTGTAAATATATCCAGCAGTGACCCCCTCATAATCATTGCATATCTTCCTGTTATAGCTAATCCAAATGTTATGGCTGGAAGAATTAAATGGTGAGCAACATCTTTATAATATGCCAATTTGGAAGTATATTCTACTCCAGGTGTAATCATTCCAAATAAAGGGACCACCCCTAGCTTTACACCAAAATATGACAATAATATAATCCCTAGCCAAAATGCTGGTATAGCATATATAAAAAGTGCACTTCCAAGTAAAATTACATCTATTTTTTTACCCCTATTGGCAGCAGCAATTGTGCCTATTATTATTCCAAATAGGATGGCAAAAATCTGGGCAGCCAATGCTAAAATAATTGTATTTGGCAGTCTCTCTCCTATTACATCAAGTACTGGCTTTTTAAAGGAAAATGACTGTCCAAAATTTCCAGCAAGAATATCTTTAATATACACTAAATATTGCTGATGTAAGGGTAAATCCAATCCATATTGTCTAATAAGGGCCCTAGCCACCTTTGGATCCATTCCGTCGGTTTTTATAAACATACTCACCGGATTTCCTGGCATAGCTCTAAAGAGTATAAAGCTTATGGTCAGTACAATCCATATAGTAATAATACTTTGAAACAATTTTTTAATAAAATATTTTAGATTCATTTATACTCCCCCAAGTTTATATAGATATTCCAGCAAAGCAGTTAATTTATACACATCAAAAATCCTCAGAAAAATCGGATCTTTAGATATGAAAAATTTCTCTGAATTCTTGTTGGATTGAACGTTCTTTTTATTAATTTTCTTAGTCACATATACAAATTAACAATATATAATTCTACATATGCCTCTAGCATAAAGCTAGAGGCATATACAAAATATTATGGTCTTCATAAAACTTTTAAAACTTCTATCTTTTATCTTTCTTATTAAAAACTATAAACCCAACAACAACTACTATGATAACTATCCAAAGAATAGGATTTGATGATGGTCCCTTCGTTTTCTGCACATCTTTAGCAGGTGTTTCCTCTGAATCTGAGTCATTGCTGATCTTATCTGTATCCTCATTAATCTTCTCAGTATCCTTTTCCTGCAATGATACTGGCTTTATTTCCAAATAACTGCTATTATTAAATATTGTTCCATCATTATTAACCTGTACCCATCCCTCAAACTTATCGGTTCTATAGGCTTCATTATACCCCTGATAGTAAAGAGATATATATGGAGCTTCCTCCAATATTATTTTTTGCATTTGATTTATTGTTTCAAGCCTTTCTTCTTCATTAATCTGTGTTAATTGTAACTCATATAATCTGTCATATTCTTCATTGGAATACATACAGTCTGAACGTCCTCCTATCTGATCAGTAGTTAAAACCGATAAAATAAAAGAAGGTTCATATCCTGGCGTCCATCCCCAAATATACAAATCAAAATCACAGGCTTTGTCTCCCTGTAGTTTCATTTTTTCGCCAAGGGTACTTCCATCCATTGATTCTACAACAATTCCTATCCCCACCTCTTCTAGCCATTTAGCCATAAAAGGCATGCTTTCTCTATAATGCCAGGCATATCCGTCGCTCAATAGAGCTAATCTAAATACCAGTTTTTCCTTTTTATCATTTGTACGAACCTTAACCTCTCTACCACTAATTTCTTCTGTTGTAAAGGATGTAAAGCCTTCAGCCTCTAATAATTCTATTGCCTTATCCGGATTGTATTCATGGGGAATATCTAGATGCCATTTCCCTGATGAAGTTGGAACTAGTGTAGAACCTACATTTCCCACTCCTCCAAGGACCATATCCACAAGTTTTTGCTTATCCAATGAATAATCAAAAGCCCTACGAATATTAGGGTTTAGAAGCAATGGATTACCATTTGAAAGAGGGTGCTGCTTATTAGGGTTTTCAGGATCCGTCCAACAGTTAAATCCCAATTGCGTCAGCATTGGACGCATTGACTTCATTACCTTAAAGGTCTTATTACCTTCAAGCTGTGGCACTTGTGTCTTTGATGGGTCAAAGGCATCTATATCTCCATTTATGAAGGCCTGATACATCGTATCTTTATTTTCAAATAATATATAAATCATGCTGTCTATATTGGCAGCTCCATCAAAATAGCCATCATTACGCTCAAGCTCTAATATATTATTCTGAGGATTAAAGCTCCCCTTCAATTTAAAAGGACCGGTTCCTATGGGATTTTCATTGTTAAACTCCAGCATTTCCTTTGGAGTCATATTACTCCAAATATGCTCCGGCACTATCCTAACAGTGTTAAGGGGCTCTGTAGTAAAATATGCTTTTGGTACAGAACATGTCATTTTAACTGTATAGTCATCTATCTTTTCGATTTTTTCTATCTCAGCTATATCCTTCTTACGCCTAAATGTTAATTCTTCCTTGTCCTTTGAATTCAATAAGGTTTGATATGTAAAAATCACATCATCTGCATCAAATTTTTCTCCATCATGCCATATTACATTTTTCTTAAGACTGATAGTCCATACAAGCCCATCTTCACTTACCTCCCAGTTTTCCGCCAGGTCTCCCTCCATCTCCAGGGTCCTGTCGTTCATTCTAGTTAGCCATGAATAAACTCTTTCCTGAAGAACATTATCGGCCTGCATGGATTGGGACCACGGATTTGCATTGGTTGGAAAGCTTGTTATTCCTAATCTCAATTTATTATCCGACAAGGTATTTGCATCGGTACTTATAGTCAGTAATCCCACGAAAATCAACACAAAGGACAAGGTTAAACTCAAGCATCTTCTAAACATACATATTATCCCCCTTTAAATTTAAATTGCGAAGTTTGATTACTTATTAATAAATATGTATAAATTTTAGATTTTATGTTCCTATAATGCTAAATTATTATTTCTTATATTAAAATTTCATTTTCAAAAAAAACAACATGAAGACCTTTCTATAGTGAAATAATGTCTAGCTTCAATTTATAAGTCTTAGAATTGATTTTTTAGCTTATTTCACTATATTAGGTTTTCATGTTGTACTTTATTTTTACTCTACAATTTTAAAAAATTATGCTTTATATATTTATATTCTACAGTACACTGCTAGCTAATGTAGTTAATGCTATCCTCATCTTATATGCCTCAATTATATCCTTGGCAATATATCTTACTCGATTTCCTTCAATGAGCTCTACTCCAGGTATAAATAAAGTGGCTTCAGCCATGCCACTATGTTTAAAGGCAACTTCAAGCTTAACCTTACCTTGGATTTTACATGGTTTAATTTTGGAAAGTTTATTGGTTAGAGTGTTATACACATTTTCTTCTAATAGTTTATGAACAGCCTTTGGCTGTAGACACTTGGCAGTATATCTGCTATGGGCTTCTTTAACTATAACTGTTTCAATATCTTTATTAAACTCTTTTATTTGTTTAGATAAAACATCATCACCGGATATTAGAGCAACAGGAACATCAAAATTTCCTGCAACTAGGGCATTAAATTCAGATTCTCCAACTACATTATCATTTACCACTATTTCACTTATTGTTGCTCCCGAATAAGAATGGGACAATACTCCATTTGTATTGTTTCTAGCATGATATCCAATAAATAGAGCTGCATTAAAATCCTTGTTTATTCCCTCCATCATACCTAATAATTTACGGTTTCCTGAAATTAATATGACATCTTCATCAAGGTCTTCAATTAATATATTGGTCATCTTACCATGGGAATCATTTAAAAGTATTTTTTTTGCACCTGCTCTTTTAGCCCCTTTCACTGCTGCATTTACTTCATCAGTCATTAGCTTCCTTGTTCTAGAATATTCAAAGGAATTTTGAGTTGTATGGCTCCCATTTACCACTCCGCTTATTCCTTCAATATCAGCTGAAATATATATATTCATTTTAAAAACCTCCTTAAAATATAGTTCCAATTGCAATTATTTCTCTATCCAGTTCTTCTACATAATCATCATCACCTTCATTTAAACTGTTTATAGATACACCGGATCTGGAAGAGCTAGAATGTACAACCTTTCCATTTCCAATATACATTGCAACATGGCCTTTATAATATAGTAAATCCCCTTTTTTCATTTCTTTTCTTTTTATTTCTCTCATATATTTTTTTCTCAGCTCAGAATCTCGCCAAATAGTAATGCCATTTATTAAATATGTAATAGAGCAAAGACCTGAACAATCTATTCCTAGAGGACTTTTACCTCCCCATCGATATTGAGTACCTATGTACTCACATGCTGTTTTAACAAGCTTTTCTCTAAGGACTTTTTCATCTTTTCCAGTATCATAGTTTTGCTTTTTTTCAATATAGCCTTTCTTCAGCCATCCCTTTTCATAGGTTGGAAGCATAACCTCTATCCAATCATCTTTTTTATTTCCGGTAATCTTTATCGATGCTCCCTTTGTTACCAGCTGAATTTTATAATTTTTATAGTTTGGCTCTTTCATAATATCAACTATTGGGTGAACAATCAAATAATTTGCCTCTTTTTCCCAATTCAATGCTCTATCTATATCAATTAATAGATCATTTTCATGAACATATCCCCTATAATCATATAAGGTTTCTATTAGGTACCAACCCTTTTCTTCAGATTTTATCAGTTTTACTACCATACCAAACAAACCTTCATCTAATAAAGAACTTTCATTTTCTGGTCTTTTTCTTATGGGTACTACTGTTTTATTTATTATTGCAAGGCCTAAATTATTGGCATTCATTATTTACACCCCTTTAATCCTTAAATTTATCTTATATGATTTAACTTGTTGTGCTAATACCCATAGGGAGCTTTAAATTGTATTTTAAATATAAGTAATTTCACATTTATCTGCATCTAATAATACTTTTTTACCTAATGGCAGTGTAATCATAGGATTACAATGTCCTGCTCTTATATTATAAATTGTAGGCTTATTCATTGGACCGATCAAATCATTAAAGACCTCTAATAAGGTAAGGCTAGGCTGCTCAGTCTTTCCATTACAATTTTTCCAATCTCCAAGTATAAATCCCGCTGCTTCTTCCAGCTTACCTGCCAGTGCCAATTGGGTAAGCATCCTATCTATATTATATGGTTCCTCATCAATATCTTCCATAAATAGTATTTTCCCACGGGTGTCTATCTCATAAGGAGTTCCCATTGTTGCGGCTATAAGACTTAAATTACCTCCTACTAATTGTCCCTCACTACATCCCCCAACCAGTTTTTCGATTTTATGGTCCTTAGGATTTTCTATTGATTTTATTGACACCCCTTTAACTATACAGTCAAAAAGAGATTTCTTTGTAAATTCATCAAAATCCTCAAGCATATCCGTAGATGCCATTGGCCCATGGAATGTAATAAGATTACATATCTGATTTAAAGCTATATGTATTGCCGTTATATCACTATATCCTATAAATACCTTGGGATTATTCTTTATGGCTTCATAGTCTATTTTATCTAAAATTCTAGGAGTTCCATAACCTCCCCTTATACACATTATTCCCTTTATATCTTTACTTTTGAACATTGAATTTAAATCCTTTGCCCTCAGTTCATCGGTGCCCGATAAATAGCCATATTTTCCATAGCAGCTTTCTCCAAGCTTTACTTCAAATCCAAGCTCTTTCATCTTTTCTTTTGATTTTAGCACCTTCTCATCAGTTGTAGGACTAGCCGGTGCAATGAGTCCTATACAATCCCCTTTTTTTAATAACTTAGGCATTATCATTGTAAATCCCCCTTAAATATAACTGCCGAAGTTTTAAAATTAAATTTACTTTTTAATTATCTATCAAATGGCATGAAACATAATGATTTGGACTTACTTCCTTAAACAAAGGCTCCTTTTCCTTACAAATAGACTTACAATATGGACATCTTGTGTGAAACCTGCATCCATTAGGTGGATTAAGAGGACTTGGAACATCGCCTTTAAGAATTATTCTTTCTCTTTTAACTCCTACTTCCGGTATAGGTATAGCAGAAAGCAATGCCTTAGTATAGGGATGAAGGGGCTGTGCATATAATTTATCTCCATCGGCCAGTTCAACTAATTTACCAAGATACATTACTCCCACCCTATCACTCAAATGCCTTACAACACTTAAGTCATGGGCTATAAATATATATGTTAAGGAAAAATCCTTTTGAAGCTTATTTAATAAATTAAGCACCTGAGATTGTATAGAAACATCCAATGCTGAGACCGGTTCATCGGCAATAATTAGCTTTGGATTCAATGCCAAAGATCTGGCTATTCCGATTCTTTGTCTTTGCCCCCCACTAAATTCGTGGGGATATCTTGTAGTATAATCGGGATTCAACCCTACTATTTCAAGAAGTCTTGCAACCTCCTGCTCTCTCTCTTTTTTTGTCATCCTGGGCATATGTATTTCAAAGGCTGCTCCAATAATTTCCTTAACCATTTTTCTAGGATTTAATGATGAAAAGGGGTCTTGAAATATCATTTGCATTTCTCTTCTTGTCTTTAGCATTTCTTTTTTACTCAAGCTAAAAATATCCTTACCATCAAATATAACTTTACCAGCAGTTGCTTCAATAAGTCTCATTATTGTTCTTCCCGTTGTTGATTTTCCACATCCGCTTTCACCTACCAGCCCCAATGTTTCTCCCTTGAACACATCAAAGGACACTCCATCTACGGCTTTAACATAATTAGTTGTCTTTTTAAATATTCCGCCTTCCACTGGAAAATATGTTTTTAAATCCTTGACCTCTAGCAATCTCTCCTTCACTTATAATACATCCCCTTTCTCTAAAAGCCAGCAGGCACATTTTCTCTCTTCATCATTATCAATAACTTTTAAAGAAGGTTCTTTATTTTTACAAATATCCATTGCATATTCACACCTTGGATTAAACTTGCAGCCCCTTGGAAGCTTATACATACTTGGAACCATACCCTCAATTACATATAAATCCTCTTTTCTTTTTCCCTTCAGTGTAGGTATAGATTTTAATAATCCCTTAGTATATGGATGCTTGGCATCATTAAATATTTCCTCTACGCTTCCTTCTTCAACAATTTTTCCCCCATACATTACAACAACTCTATCTGCCATTTCTGCCACAACACCTAAATCATGGGTTATAAACATTATTGAAGAATGAGTTTCTTTTTTCATTTTTCTCATTAAATCAAGTATCTGGGCCTGTATAGTAACATCTAAAGCCGTTGTAGGCTCATCGGCTATAAGCAAGGTAGGATTACAGCTCAGGGCCATTGCTATCATTACCCTTTGCCTCATTCCTCCACTTAATTGATGGGGGTATTCCTTAACTCTTTTTTCTGGTGAAGGTATTCCCACCTTTCTAAGCATTTCAACAGCAACCTTCATAGCTTCACCTTTATTTAGTCCTTGATGAAGCATAACTGTTTCACATATTTGATTACCTACAGTAAAAACGGGATTAAGGGATGTCATAGGCTCTTGAAAAATCATTGCTATATCATTTCCCCTTATTTTTCTCATTTCCTCATTACTTTTTTTGAGAAGGTCTTCTCCATTAAAAATAACCTCACCTGAAACATATTTTCCCGGTGGTATAGGAACAAGCTTTAAAACCGACATAGCCGTTACACTTTTACCACTTCCCGATTCTCCAACTATACATAAGGTTTCTCCTTTTCTTATATTAAAGGACACACCATCTACTGCTGGCACCAATCCATCATGGGTATAAAAATGAGTTCTTAAATCCTTAACCTCCAGCATTTTCTCTTTCTTTTCCACGGTCTTTCCCTCCTTCATTATTTAGTCCTTCATCCTTGGGTCTAGAACATCCCTTAGTCCATCGCCAAAAAGATTAAACCCATAAACTGTAAGTACTATGGCCAAACCTGGAAAAAGTATCATATGGGGCTGAGTTATAATATACTGCCTTCCTAGATTCATCATTGAACCCCAGGTTGGAGTAGGAGGTTGAGCTCCAAGGCCTAAAAATGATAATGCTGCTTCAGACATAATAGCACTAGATATCCCCATCGTTGTAGAAATTATTACTGGTGCCATGCAATTAGGTAGAATTTCCTTAAAGATGATTCTAAAATTTGAAGCTCCTAAGGACCTTGCCGACTCTACAAATTCTGATTCTCTATAGGCTAAAACCTGTCCCCTTATCAATCTTGCCATTCCAGACCATCCAACAAAACCCAAGGCAAAGAAAACTGTATATATTCCCCGACCTATGGCAACTGATATGGCTATGGCAAATAAAAAATTAGGAAAGGCGTCCATTACTTCTACTAATCTCATAATAATCATATCTACCTTGCCTCTAAAATACCCGGCTAAGGCTCCTAGAGTTATTCCTATGGATAATGTCACCACCCTGGAAGCCAATCCAATAGTTAAGGATATCCTTGAGCCATATAAAACCCTACTCAATATATCCCTTCCCATCCAGTCGGTTCCAAACCAATGCTTCATGCTTGGACCCTGAAAGGCCTCGGCCAAGCTAAAATCTTCTATAGGATGATAGGGTGAAAGTATGGGAGCAAACAAAGCAATTAAAACTAAAAATATAATTATATATAAACCAAACATTGCTGTTTTATCTCTAAGTAATCTTTTCCATGCAATTATCCAAGGGCTATTTAATTTGTCGTCATTCTTTGGTTCGTTTTGTGGTACTTTTTTATTTAATTGAGCTTTCTCCATAAATAAATCCCTCCCAACTAGTTAAATCTTATCCTTGGATTAATTAATGCATAGGATATATCTACCAATAAATTAAAAGTAACAAATATCACTGCCTGAAATAAGAAATAACCCATTACAGCAGGTACATCTCTTTGAAAAACCGCCCTTATTGTTTCCGATCCCAGGCCAGGAAGTCCAAAAATAGTTTCAGTTATTGCAGAGCCCGTAAGCAAATACCCAAAGCTCATTATCAAATTGGTGGCTATGGGAATCATTGCATTTCTCATGGCATGCTTATATATTACAATTTTTTCTGCCAAGCCTTTAGACCTGGCTGTTCTAATATAATCCTGTCTTATTACCTCCAGCATACAAGATCTTGTAAGCCTTGCCCTGAATACTGCTGAATTTAGACCTAAAACCAAGGAAGGTAGTATAAAATATTTTATGCTGCCATCCCCTACTCCTGAAACCGGTAAAACCTTAAACCAGACTCCAAAAATATACATCATTAAAAGTCCTAAAAACATAACGGGAGTAGATACACCTAAAAGATTTACGCTTCTTACAAAGCTGTCAATAGGAGTGTTTTGTTTGACAGCTGAAATAACTCCAACAAAAACTCCCACTACAACGGAAATAGTAAAGGAATATAAAGTAAGCTTAAATGTAACGGGAAATCTTTGCTTTATTGATTCTTTAATGCTTATATTATTTATGTAGGATTTACCAAGATCCCCCTTTATAATTCTAGACATGTAGGAAAGATATTGCTCATGGAAGGGTTTATCCAGTCCAAGTTCCTCTACGGCCTTTTCCCTTATTTCTTCACTTGCCCTTTCTCCGACTATAACTTCAACTGCATCCCCTGGAACTATATACATAAGAGAAAAGGTTACTATGGATACCCCTATCATAACTGGAATTAACATTAAAATTCTTCTAATTAAGTATCTTATCAAATCTATGCCCCCTTTATTGCTAATATACTATTATAAATCCACATTAAAATATCATTTTTTAATATTACTTATCTTTAATAGCTGGGGCTTTTATCCTCAGCCCCAGTTATTACATTAAATTATCTGTCAAGCCACATATCCAGCTTCTTATCAGCATTAAATATTCTATAAACTTTAACATCCTTAACCTCTGGTCTATATGCAGTCCAATTTATGCCTAAGTATACCCATAAACGTGGAGCATCTGCCAAAACTATATCTTCTGCTTTTTGATAAAGCTTAATTCTCTCATCATAATCTGAGGTAGCCTGAGCTTGTTCTATTGTTTTGTCAAATTCTGGATTATTATATCGGGTTTCATTACCACCACCACCGGACATGGATGAATGGAATAATGGATATAAATAATTCTCAGCATCAGGGTAATCTGCACCCCAACTCAAGTAAAATGCTTGAGCCTTTCCTGCCCTAACTTCTGCCTTATATGCATTCCACTCCATAGAGCCCAATTTAACATCAAAACCCACTTGATTTAACATTGCTTGAATAGGTTCTATTAAAGCAACATTTGATTTAGAATCAGCATATAAGAATTCAAAGGAACATGGATTATCCTTTGAATAACCTGCCTCAGCAAGTAATTCTTTAGCCTTCTCAGGGTCATATGGATAAGGATTTAAATCATCCCTATATCCATCCAAACCTGGAGGAATAGGTCCATTACTTAAAACTGATTTATTTCTTAAAACTGTATTAAGTATTGCCTCTCGGTCTATAGCATGGCAAAAAGCTTTTCTTACCTTTATATCATCAAAGGGCTTTTTATTAGAGGTTAATCCAATATAGTAATTCCATAATGTACTCTTTTTAACAATATAAGGTGCATAGTCAGCATTATTTTGGAATCTGTCAATGTCAGCAGGAGGTATTTCCAGCTCATCTAAATTTCCTGCTTCAAATTCTGCAACTGAAGTTGAAGCATCTTTAATAATCCTATAATTTATACCATCCATATAAGGTCTTCCTGCAAAATAATCTTCATTTACCTCAAGGTCGAACTTAGAGTCTGCAACAAATTCAACAAATTTAAAGGGCCCAGTACCAACTGGATTTAAAGCATAATCTTTTTGATTATCATATTTTTCTATTTCATTTTTATCAACTATATGAGCAGCAGGCATTCCAAGCATGGATAAGAATGGGGCAAAGGGCTGCTCTAAAGTAATTTTAACTGTATAATCGTCTACTACTTCAATTCCCTCTACAATATCGGCCTTTCCTTCCATAAAATCCTTAGCTCCTTTAACCTTTTCAAAAACCCAAGTTCTTGGACTTGCAACATCAGGATCTAAAACCCTTTCAAAGGAATACTTAACATCCTTGGCAGTAAAGGGATTACCATTATGAAATTTTGCATTTTCAACTAAATGGAATATTAGAGTTGTATCATCTGGAGTTTCCCATGATTTTGCCAAGGAAGGAATTATTTTTCCTTCTGTATCATATCTTATTAATGAATCATATAATAGTGCAACCATTCTTCCATCCCTATCGGCAGTAGCAAAGGCTGGGTCTAATGTATTAAAGTTTGAATCAAGATAACTATGGAATATTCCTCCATATTTAGGTTCTCCGTTTGACTCATTGTCCTTAGCTGCTTCTTCATTTGTTTTCTCAGGTGTTTCCTCTGGCTGGTCTGCAGGTTCAGCAGGTTTGCCACATCCTGAAAATACCAGCGTAAGTACTAATGAAAGAATTAAAATAATTTGAAGCTTTTTCCCCTTTTTAAACATATAAACTCCTCCTCTTTTTTGTATAGAATTCATAGTAAAGGTTAATTTATGAAATAAAAATATTCAATGCTTCTAAGAATTTTTGATTTCTATAAATTAAAGTCTTTACTTGAATCTCTATATTGCTTATTTTAAATTTCAATATAGCATGACCATTATTATTTAAAATAACCATTAAACTTTATGATGCCATAGAACTTATCACCTTTATATAATAATATTCATGAAGGTTCTAAATTATAAATCCATTAGCCCATCTATTCTTTCAACTCCCAATCCAGGGGTATCTGGAATTATCAATGCTGGAGCTTCATTTTTTATACCTCCAATAACCGGATCCTGGGCTAATAACAATGCTGTATCCAAATCAAATCTTACTATATTTTTTTTAGCACAGGCCAAATGGGCAGCAGCAGTAACACTTAATTTACTTTCTATCATACTGCCAACCATACATTCAACACCACAGGTTTCAGCTATTGCAACTATCTTGAGTGCATTATGTATCCCTCCGCATTTCATGAGCTTAATATTAATCAAATCTGCAGCTCTCATACTTAAAATCTTAAAGGCATCATATGAAGTGAAAATGCTTTCATCGGCCATTATTGGTGTCTGAACATTATCAGTAACCATTTTAAGTCCATCAATATCCCAGGCCTTTACTGGCTGCTCAATAAGTTCAATATCCAATCCTAAGTCTTCTATTTTTCTTATAATCTTTACTGCTTCTTTAGGCTGCCATCCTTGATTTGCATCTAGCCTTATTTTAATATCCTTGCCAACGGCTCGCCTTACAGCTTTAACCCTTTCTATATCTTGTTTTGAATCGGTTCCTATCTTCATTTTAAGTGCAGTAAAGCCTTGATTTATAAAGTTTAAGGCATCCTCCATCATTTCTTTTGGTTCATTTACACTTATTGTCATATCTGTTTCTATTTTATCTCTATATCCACCTAATAATTTATAGATAGGTGCTTTATAAAGCTTTCCAAACAAATCATATACAGCCATATCAACAGCTGCCTTGGCACTTGTGTTCCTAACAACAGTTTTATCTAGCTTATACATAATTCTCTCTAGGTTCTCTATTTCTTCACCAACGATAGCCTTTTCAATATTTTCCTTAATAGCTCCTATTATGGAACCTGATGTATCACCTGTAATAACTGCAGTCGGTGGTGCTTCTCCATACCCTACTTTTCCATCATCTGTTTTGACCATAATAATAATATCATCAGCTGAATCAACTGTTCTCAAGGCTGTCTTAAATGTTTTCTTGAGGGGTATACTTATTTTCTTAAGCTCAATACATTTAATTTTCATATCGTCACTCCTCCATATATTAGCTAAATTTAAAATAAAAACAGCATAGAAACCCAAGGCAAAAGATTTCTATGCTGTATTTTGCTTTTGGCCTATAATTATTTTTAAAATTTAATTATAGTGAAAAAACAAAGCAGCAAATTATATATTTAGTTAAAATCCTATAACTATATTTATAAATTTTCTATATATAACTATTCTATAAAAATTTGAATATTCCTCCTTTAAATAATGTAAAATTTAAAATTTTCAAAAAAATCTGTTTACACATATGCTTTTATTTATTCCTTCTTATTTGAACGTATTTTTTATAAGCATCCTTCCATGCAACAATAAGGGCTTTTTTTGAAGAGCCATAATATCTTTGCTCAATTTCCTCAATTAAAGGTTCTTCTCCTCTCTTCATTGAGTATCCAATAAAAATAGATTTTACAAAGTTCCTAGTTTCTTCAAGTATAGTTGAAACTCCCATATCTAAAATCATTTCACTTTCCATATCAATTATTAATGCTATAAAATAAGCATTAAACTGTGCTGTTATAGGATTATTAGTAGCGGTTTTAGAATCTCCTACAACATACAATGTCTTTTTATGATATTTGCTCATACTATCATCTCCTTAATAAAACTATTTTTTTATAATATTCTATTCTTCATTTAGATCAATATTTTTTTCAAAATGTTGATAGTCTTTGAGACTTTTCCATTCTCCTCCCCATATCCAACCTTTCTCTTTAAATGTTTTATAACAAATACTATCCTTTACTATCATTCCCTTTCTAATGTTTCCTCTATCTATGTATTGTCTCCCAGCCTTTGGTGATATTTTCTCTCCCTTTATATAAGGATTTTGAATTGGATTTATATCTATGGCTATACCGTAACTATGTTTTGACAAAGTTCCTTTTCCACCTGTGATTCCCCTAAAACAAAAAGAGGATGTATTATTGTCAGCCATTGATAAATCATCATTTGCTTCATACTCATCAATCAGTTTTATCTTCTCTATTGGAAATTTAGCATTATATAACTCTTTAAATATATCGGTAATCTCTTGGGCAATTTTTTTATGTACAATTAATTCTCCTACATGCTCCTTTTCATCAAAACCCCAATATAATACCCTTACATAAGATAAATCCTCCAGTTTAACCGGTGCCTCTTTTTTCCAAGATACCCCTTCAATTTTGTGAATAACTTCCTTTGATAGGGGTTCAAATACAAAACTATCTACAATCTCTTCTTTTATGTCTTTTCCTTCAGAAACTTTTTTCTTTTTAATCATCTTTTCATTCTCTAATACTATATTTTTTTCATTATAATCAGTAATCCTTTGTAAATTATTTTCTGATGAAGTGCTCTCGATTAAATTCAATTTGAATCCTATTAAAAAAAGAATTAATATAAATATAAATATAAATATGAATACATAAATATTCTTTGTAATTTTCATTCTATTACCTTCCTTTCATTGCGAAAATCATTAAAAAACTATAAATATTTTTATAATCCTATATTTATAATTTTACCATAATTATCTAAGGGAATTGTATAATTACCTTTTTAAAAACTAAATACTGCATATTGTTTCAAAATTTCATTGGAAATAAAATATAAACAAATTTAAACTTTAATTAAATAATTTTTTGTTTTAAATATTTATTTGCTGGGTATAATCTAATTGTATAAATAATAGACATAAATTAGTAAATTCGAAAGGAGAATAAAATATGAAAAAATACAGATGTATTCCTTGTGGTTATGAGTATGATCCAGAGGTAGGAGATCCAGATGGAGGAGTAGCACCTGGTACAGCCTTTGAAAATATTCCAGATGATTGGGTATGTCCTGTTTGTGGTGTTGGAAAAGATATGTTTGAACCCGTAGAATAGAAAAAGCGCCCTATTATAAATTTCATATTTATAATAGGGTTTTTTATATACAATCTCCCTATACCACTATTTTAAAAATAATGATAGAATATAATAAGTACTCTTTTTAATGGGGGGATTTTTTATGTCAAAACAAATAAAAGCAGATTTAGCTCTATTAGGTGTAACACTAGGGTGGGGAGCATCATTCATATTAACAAAAAATGCTTTGAATTCATTGGAAACATTTAATTTTCTTGGTATAAGATTTATAATAGCCTTTCTAATTTCATCCTTAGTGTTTTACAAAAATATGATTAAAATAGATAAAAACACTTTAAAATATGGATGTTTAATAGGTTTTGTCCTGTTTTCAGCCTTTGCAATTCAAACTATTGGTATAAACTACACAACAGCTTCTAAATCCGCTTTTATAACTGGGTTTTCAGTTGTTTTAGTTCCTATATTATCAGCTCTTTTTTTAAAAAGACTACCTGAAAGAGTTGCTGTTATAGGTGCAATTATGGCTTTAATGGGACTAGGCTTTTTAACACTTCATGGAAATTTTGGACTTAATATCGGAGATTTCTATACTTTTATTTCTGCCTTTGCCTTTGCCCTTCACATTATAACAGTTGGGAAATACACTGTAGATGTTGATTCCATTTCCCTTGCTATAATTCAAATTGGCGTAGTAGGCCTTCTAAGCCTTCTTATATCCTTTGGCTTTGAAAATACAATTATACCTAGAGGAACCGACGTATGGATAAATGTTCTGATTTTAAGTTTAATATGTACTTCAGGAGCCTTTATAGTACAAAACACTGCTCAAAAATTCACTTCACCTACTCATACAGCATTGATATACACTGGCGAACCTGTTTTTGCAGCTATTTTTGCATATTTTATATCCGGCGAAACTCTAAGTTCCAGAGGAATTTTTGGAGCCTTCTTAATACTAATGGGAATGCTTATTGCCGAAATAGACTTCACAAAATTAGTTAAAATATTTAAAAAGAAATATTCAAAAGAGAAAATACAAGAAAACTAAAATAAGAAATAGCTGAACTCAAGAGATAATCTCTTGAGTTCAATCCCATGGTCTTTCAGAATAAATAAAATCCACCATTCTGAGATGCCCTTATTATTTATATATATGAATTGGTCTATCAATAGCTCCGTGGGCTGCTTCCATAACTATCTCTGACAAGGTCGGATGAGGATGTATAGCCTTTGCCAAGTCATGGACTGTACCCTCAAGTTCCATAGTTGTTACCGCTTCTGCTATCATATCTGTTGCATGGGAAGCAATAATATGAACCCCTAAAACTTCGCCATATTGTTTGTCTGCAACTATTTTGATAAAACCACTGCTTTCTCCTTCAGCCAGTGCTTTTCCATTGGCCTTAATGGGAAAAGAGCTTACTATAATTTCATGTCCCTTTTCTTTAGCTTCTTCCTCAGTTAAACCAACAGTTCCAACCTCTGGGAAGGAATATATACAGGATGGCACTTTATCATAGTTTATTTTCTCTTCTTCTCCCATAATATTTTCTACTGCAGCAATTCCCTCAGCTGATGCCACATGGGCTAACATATATCTTCCATTGACATCACCTATGGCATATACACCTCTAATATTGGTTTCCAGTTTGTCATTAGTTACTATGCCTTTGCTGTTAATGTCTAGCCCAAGTTTTTCTAAACCTTTAGTATTTGGAATATTTCCCATGCTTATCAGTATTTTATCCGCCTCAAAAGCTTTTCTTTCTCCATTTATACTGCCAATCACTTTATTTTTATCAAATCTTTCAACACTAAAATCATATACAATGTTAATGCCACTTTTCTTTATGATTCTAGTCATTTCCTTTCTAATATCCTTATCTAACTTTCTTAGTATAGTATTAGATCTTTGGAGTATAGTGACTTTGGTTCCTAATGAATTATATAATGCAGCAAATTCAGTTCCAATAACACCTCCTCCAATAATAATAAGTTCCCTAGGAATTTCTTTTAACTCCAATATTTCCTTGCTTGTCAATACATAGTCACTTTCCATAGCTTCTTTAATTCCTTCTATATTAGGAATTCTTGGTGAAGCTCCAGTAGCTATAATAAGATTTTTTGTTTTCATTATTTCTTTATTTACCTTTAAGGTGTTTTTATCAACTATTTCCCCAAAGCCCTTTACAACATCAACACCATTTTTTTCAAGAAGAATTTTAACCCCTCCGGTAAGTTTTTTAACTACTTGGTTTTTTCTATTTTGCATTTCATTCCAGTTTATTGATACAATGCTTTTATCCTTTATATCAATGCCAAATTTCTCTGAGTTCATAATATCTTCATATACCTTGGCACTCTTTAAAAGGGTTTTTGTGGGTATACACCCATCATTTAAGCAAATTCCTCCTATATCTCCCTTTTCAATTAATACTGTTTTAGCTCCCATTTGAGCAGCTTTAATAGCTGCAACATATCCTCCTGGGCCCGATCCTAGTATAGCTATATCATATTCTCTCATAAAAATCATCTCCTTAGCTTAAAACTAAAAGCATTGGATCCCTTAGATATTCTTTTAGCTTGTTTAGAAATCTGCCGGAATCCCCGCCATCAATTACTCTATGGTCAATGGATAATGTAACTGTTAAAATATCTCTAATCACAATTTCATCATCTTCTACAACTGGTTTTTTTGTTATTTTCCCAATACCTAAAATGGCAACTTCGGGATGTTTGATTACAGGGATTCCTGCCATTGTTCCCACGGCTCCAAAATTAGTAATACTCATTGTTCCATCCTGTAATTTGTCTAAAGAAATTGTTCTATTTCTTGCTTTTTCACTAAGTTCTGATATTTCCTTTGCAAGCTCCAAGATACCTTTTTTATCGGCATCCTTTATAACTGGAACCATTAAGCCATCTGGTGTATCTGTGGCAATTCCAATATTATAATATTTTTTTAGTACTATTTCTTCTTTTTCCTCATCAAAGCTTGAATTAAATTCTGCAAACTCCTTCAAAGTCATAACTAAAGCTTTTATTATAAAGGGCATATATGTTAAATGGGCACCATTTTCCTTTGCCATTTCCTTATTTTCTTTTCTAAATTTAACAAGATTTGATACATCAATTTCTTCTATTGCCACTGCATGGGGAATAACAGTTTTTGATAAAACCATATTCTTTGCAATAGTTTTTCTAAGCATAGTCAGAGGCACTCTCTCTACCTCTCCACTAACTTTAATTTCAGGCACATCAACTTTAACTGAATTTGAAACCATTTTTTCTGCTTTTGATTCTTTTTCATTTCTTTTTTCTTCCTCACGATAAATATCTTCCTTCATAACCCTTCCTACTGGTCCGGTTCCTTTTATAGTATTTATATCTATATTCAGATCCCTTGCTAATTTTCTGGCAACAGGAGTAGCCAATACTTTTCTTTTGTTATCCTCCTCTTTGATCTTAGCTTCAGAGCTGCTCTCAATAACTTCTGAAGATACCATCAGTTCTCCTACAACACCTGAAGGATCTTCATCCCCTTCATTTACCGGCTCAACATTAAGATCCTTAGAAGGTGTTTCATTATTATTACCATCATCTATTTTAACAACTATATCACCTACATTGATAATATCTCCTTCCTCTGCCATTATTTTATTTATTTTTCCATCGGCAGGGGATGGAATTTCTGCATTTACTTTATCTGTTTCAACGGTAAATAGGGTATCTCCATCCTTAACTTCATCTCCTTCTTTAACCATCCACTGTAGTATTTTCCCTTCATGGATTCCTTCCCCAATATCTGCAAATCTGAAATCTATCATGAATTTCCACCTCCTCTAAAACTTTGCAACTTCTTTTATTTTATCCTTTATCCTGTTTTCATCAATTATAAAATGATGTTCTCCCCTTGGGAGGGGTACAATAGTATCAAAGCCAGTAATCCTTGTTGGTGGAGCTTCTAAATAAAGGAAAGCTCCTTCGTTTACAATTGAAATTAATTCTGATGAAACACTAAAAGACTTAACCGCTTCGTGGACTACAACAAATCTTCCAGTTTTCTGAACGGATTTAATAATTGTTTCCTTATCAATAGGAGAAATAGTTCTAAGATCTATTAATTCAACACTTATTCCTTGATTTTCAAGGTCCTCTATGGCCTTTTGTACCCTTTGAACTAAAGCTCCATAGGCAACTACCGTAATGTCGGTTCCTTCCTTAAGGATTTTGGCTTTTCCAATAGGTACTATATAATCATCTTCTGGAACCTCCTGTTTGAAGGCCCTGTAAATTCGTTTTGGCTCTAAAAATATAACTGGATCAGGGTCTCTAATAGCAGCTAGAAGAAGTCCCTTTGTATCGTAGGGAGTAGAAGGAATTACTGTCTTCAAACCTGGTATATGGCCAAAAATAGCTTCAAGGCTTTCTGAATGATGTTCAAGGGCACGAATCCCTCCACCATAGGGCATTCTAATAACCATAGGCAGATTATATTTTCCTCTAGACCTGTTTCTCATTCTGGCAGTATGGGCTATAATCTGATTTAATGCCGGCAATACAAAACCTGAAAACTGTATTTCAACCACTGGCTTAAGTTCATTAATAGCCATACCTATTGCACTTCCCACTATTCCCGACTCAGCTAAAGGTGTATCAAAGCATCTTTTCTTTCCATACTTTTTTTGAAGTCCCGCAGTTGCCCTAAACACACCTCCTTCAAATCCAACGTCTTCGCCGTAAACAATTACATCTTTATCTCTTCCCATCTCATAGTCTAAAGTATTTTGAACTGTATTTAAAATATTTAAAACAGCCATGTTATTTCCCTCCTTTTGCTAAATATTCTTTATACTCTTCATACTGCTCCATAAGATTTTGAGGCATCTTTTCATAGTGATATTTAAATATATCCTCCAATGGCACTTCCTTGGAATTTTCTACTTCTTTAAAGGTTTTATTTGCAAAGCTTTCATATTCTTCAATTTGTTTAGCATCTTCATCTTCACTCCATAGATTTCTATCTATCAGATATTTCTTAAATCTTATAAGAGGATCTTTCTGAGTCCAATCTTCAACTTCTTTATCATCACGATATATAGTAGGATCATCTGAAGTAGTATGAGGTCCAAGTCTATAGGTAACTGCTTCAATTAATGTTGGTCCCTGTCCACTTCTAGCCCTTTTTACAGCCTCCTTTGTGGCCGCATAAACTGCTAAAATATCATTTCCATCCACTTGTATTCCCGGTATCCCATAGCCGTGAGCCTTTTCAGCTAAAGTCTTCGTCTTTGTTTGCTCAGCCCTTGGGACAGATATTGCATATTGATTGTTTTGTATAACAACTACTAGAGGTGCATTAAAAACTGCAGCTAAGTTTATTGCTTCATGGAATTCTCCCTGGGAAGTTCCCCCATCACCTACATAAGCAAGGGTTACTTCATCTTCCCCTTTAATATTACTAGCCATGGCAATTCCTGCAGCATGATTTAATTGTGAAGCAATTGGAACAGAAACAGGAAGCATTTTTATATTCTCTGGAAATTTGCTTCCCATTTCATTTCCATACCAATAAAGATATACTTGATTTAAAGGAACTCCTTTATAAAGCCAAGCTCCCATTTCTCTAAATGCAGGGACTAACCAGTCCCTTTCCTCAATTGCAGCTGCCGAACCAATTTGAGCGGCTTCCTGACCTTTATTAGGTGCATAGGTAAGCATTCTTCCTTGTCTTTGATACTGCATGGCCTTTGTATCGGCAATTCTTGTTAGAAGCATTGTTTTATACATATTTATCAATTCATCATCTTTTATTTCCGGAACCAAATGTTCATCTATAACCTTTCCTTCTTTATTAAGAATAGCAAGGCTTTTTCCTTCCAAATAATTAAATTGTGCTGTTAACATATTTATAAAACCTCCTTTATTTATATCAATTTTTTATATAGTCTTTTGATAAGTTAAGTCTTTGTAAGTATTCTTTATTTACCCCAAGGGAAAATATTATAAACACATTTTGATAATAATTATCATTATCATTGTATTTAAAAAAGAAAACAGCCTAGAATTATATCTCGGCTGCTTCCTCTATAGTAATATCATAACCTTTTTGGATAAATGTATTTCCAATTACTTCCCAAAGTCTTTCTTTACCTTCCCGGTTTATAGAAGACACTGGTATCAGTATATCATCCTTATCCATTTTCAATGTTTTTCTGATTAAGTTGATTTGTTTTTGTTTTTGACTTCTTTTTATCTTATCTAATTTAGTGGCAACAACTATACCTCTAAATCCAAAATGTTTTATCCAATTATACATTTGAATATCTTGCTCGGTAGGTTTATGTCTAATATCTATTAATTGAATGACTTCAACTAATTTTTCCCTAGATGTAAGGTAGGTTTCTATTATTTTTCCCCATTCTTCTCTATTTTTCTTAGAAACCTTAGCATAACCATATCCAGGTAAGTCAACAAAATGAAATTCATTATTTATCATATAAAAATTAATAGTTTGTGTTTTACCAGGTGTTGAACTGGTCCTAGCAAGTTTTTTCCTGTTCAAAAGCATGTTTATAAGGGAAGATTTTCCTACATTTGATCTTCCAGCTAAAGCTATCTCAGGAATATCATCCAGTGGATATTGATTTTTACTTACAGCACTAATCATAAATTTACAGCTTCTAATTTTCATTCTGCTTGTCCTCTTTTGCTAGTGCATGCTTAAGTACCTCATCCATATGTTCTACAAGCACAAATTCTATTTTTCTTTTTACCGAATCAGGAATTTCTGTAAGGTCCTTTTCATTCTCCATAGGAAGCAATATTTTTTCAACACCTGCCCTATTGGCTGCAAGAACCTTTTCCTTTATTCCCCCTACTGGTAAAATCCTTCCTCTTAATGTTATTTCTCCTGTCATAGCAACATTCCTATAGACAGGTGTTTTTTCAAGGGCTGAAATAACAGCTGTAGCCATTGTTATACCAGCTGAAGGTCCATCTTTTGGTATTGCCCCTTCTGGTATATGAATATGTATATCATAGTTTTTATAGAAGTCTTCGTCAATATCCAATACATCTACCCTTGAACGAATATAACTAAGTCCAGCCCTTGCAGATTCCTTCATAACATCTCCAAGCTGACCAGTGAGTACCAATTTCCCAGTTCCCTTCATAGGGGTTACTTCTATAGACAAGGTGTCTCCTCCAACCCTTGTCCAAGCCAGTCCAGTAGTAATACCAACCTCATTCTTATCTCTAACCTTTTCATATCTGTACTTGGGTATTCCAAGATATTTCTTCAAACTAGTAGTATTTACTCTTACAATCTCAGATTCGTTTTCAACTATCTGTCTTGCTGCCTTACGACATATAGTAGCTAACTGTCTTTCCAAATTTCTTACACCAGATTCTCTAGTATAGTAGTTAATAATATCCCTAATAGTCTGCTCTGATACCTGTAGATTAGATTCTTCCATACCATGTTCCTTTATTTGTTTTGGCAGAAGGTATTTCTTTGCAATTACTACTTTTTCATGCTCTGTATAGCCTGAAACTTCAATTACCTCCATTCTGTCCAATAAAGGTCTTGGTATAGTACCTAAAGTATTGGCAGTAGTAATAAACATTACATTTGATAAATCAAAGGGTAGTTCAAGATAATGATCTGTAAACTCCCTATTTTGTTCTGGGTCCAATACTTCCAATAGAGCTGAAGCAGGGTCTCCTCTAAAATCACTGCTAACTTTATCGATTTCATCGAATAGAAAAACAGGATTTTTAGACCCAGCATCCTTAATAGCTGAAATAATTCTTCCCGGTATAGCTCCTATATAGGTCCTTCTATGTCCCCTTATCTCAGCTTCATCTCTTACTCCACCCAAAGACATTCTTACAAATTTTCTGTTCAATGATCTGGCTATAGACTTTGCTATGGAAGTTTTTCCTACCCCTGGAGGCCCTACTAAGCAAATAATAGGTCCCTTCATTTTCTTTGCAAGCTTTCGTATTGCAAGATATTCAAGAATTCTTTCCTTAACACTTTTCAGTCCATAGTGATCCTCTTCCAATATAGCGTTAGCTTTTTTAATATCAATAGAATCCTTTGTCTTCTTGTTCCAGGGCAAGTCTAAAATCCAGCCCACATAGGTTCTTATAACTCCACTTTCAGCAGAACCCGGAGATAATTTAGAAAGTCTGTCTATCTCTTTATACACTTTTTCTTCTACTTTTTTAGGAAGCTTTACTTTCTTAATCTTATCATACATCTCTTCAATTTCATCATCATAACCCGCATCTTCACCAAGCTCTTCTTTTATTGCTTTGAGTTGCTCCTTTAGATAATATTCTTTTTGTAATCTATTAATACGACCTCTAACCTTGGTGTTTATTTCCTTTTCAACTTCTAATATTTCTATTTCCTTTAAAAGTATTTTATAAAGAACTTCAAGTCTATCCTTAGGATCGAATGCTTCCAATATCTCTTGCTTCTGTTCTGTTTTCAAAATCATATGAGAAGCTATTACATCAGCAAGTCTCCCTGCTTCTTCTATGGAAGATATAGTAATTATTACTTCAGGAGATATTTTATTACTTACACTTACATAGTTTTCAAATGCATCCAGAACAACTCTCATCATTGCTTCAACTTCTCTATTTACCTCTTTTTCCCCAGCTTTATATTCTTCTATTTCCGCCTTGAAATACGGTTCATCCTGGCCTATATTTTTAATTCTTCCTCTACTAATTCCCTCAACTAAAACTCTAATAGCATCTCCCGGTAATTTTAGCATCTGTTTAATTTTTGAAATAGTTCCTATTTCATAAAAATCTTCTGTAGTAGGTAAATCAACATCAACTTCTTTCTGAGTAGTAAGAAATATCGTCTGATCCTTAACCATAGCCTCCTCTAAAGCCTTTATTGATTTTTCTCTACCTACATCAAAGTGAATAACCATATAAGGAAAAACAGAAAGACCTCTTAGTGGTATTAATGGCAATTCTATATTTTTATTGTTATTGTTATTTTTATTTTTTTCCATAAAACTCCCTCCTTTGTTTGAGGATTCTTTTATTAGTTAAGAAACTTGCATAATTGACATTATTAATTTTAAAATACAATATGTAGATAACTCACCTGACTCTCCCTACTGCATTTTGTATTTAAAAATTTTTTACATGTATTATGCAATTTCCTCAGTTATTATATATAGTCAAACAAACTGAAAGGTTAATTTATACATAATAAAAAGTCTAATTAATATTATTATTTTTATGATGCATAAATTAAAGTTTGACATTGTTTCACTATAGATTCCATCTGCTAAGTAAATTTAAACATATCATAGCACATTATACACAAATAAAAGACTTTTATCAATAAAAAATTCACTATTAACTTATATCTATGTAACTTTTCCTTAATAGCTAGAATCTAATAACCATTAATTAATATTATGTTTTGCATTTTTAAATGTACTTATACCTTTACATAAGTCAAATAAGCACATAATTTTCTCAAACAAACAATTTCTCCAAGTAATAAGAAAGCGAGCCACTTAGACTCGCTTATAATTATTTATTTCATTATGAAGCAGTTTCTTTATTTTTTTTCCTGTTTTTTTCATTTTTTTGTTCAGCAAGTACTAAAGTTGGTGCTATCTTCTGCTCTATTGTTTCCTTTGTTACAATACACTTTTTAATATCATCCCTTGAAGGTATGTCATACATAACATCAAGCATTGAATTTTCAAGTATACTTCTAAGGCCTCTTGCCCCTGTTTTTCTATTTAGTGCCATCTTTGCAATGGCTTCAAGAGCTTCATCTTCAAATTCTATATCTACATCGTCTAACTCAAATAATTTTTTATACTGTTTTATAAGAGCATTCTTTGGCTCAACTAATATTTTTACAAGAGATTCTTCGTCAAGTTCATTTAAGGATACTACAACGGGTACTCTACCAACAAACTCTGGTATCAAACCATATTTTAACAAATCTTCCGGTTCAATTTTTTCAAGAATTTCCCCTATATTCATTTGAGCCTTACTCTGAATATCAGCACCAAAGCCCATGGCTTTTTTTCCAATACGTTTTTCAATTATCTTCTCTATACCATCAAATGCTCCACCACAGATAAATAATATATTACCTGTATCAATTTGTATAAATTCTTGATGAGGATGTTTTCTTCCACCTTGAGGTGGTACACTTGCAACTGTTCCTTCAAGTATTTTAAGCAATGCTTGTTGTACACCTTCGCCACTTACATCACGGGTAATAGAAGGATTGTCAGTTTTTCTAGCAATTTTATCAATTTCATCTATATATATAATCCCACGTTCTGCTTTTTCAATATCAAAATCAGCTGCCTGTATAAGTTTTAATATAATATTTTCAACATCTTCTCCCACATAACCTGCTTCTGTAAGTGATGTGGCATCAGCAATAGCAAATGGAACATTTAATATCTTAGCAAGTGTTTGTGCAAGCAATGTTTTACCTGATCCTGTAGGCCCAAGTAATAATATATTGCTTTTTTGAATCTCTACCTCGTCACTTTTAACCTCTTGATCAATTCTTTTATAATGGTTATATACAGCAACAGCCATAGCTTTTTTAGCTAAATCCTGCCCTATTACATATTCATCTAAAATCTCCTTGATCTCTTTAGGTTTAGGAAGCTCAGAGGTTACAGTATCAAAATTTTCATCAAATTCTTCATGAATAATCTCCTGGCAGAGCTCTATACATTCATCACAAATATATACGTTGGGACCAGCTATTAATCTTTTAACCTGATCCTGTGATTTGCCACAAAAAGAGCATTTTAGCTTGCTTTTATTTCTGTCATCAAATCTAGACATCGCTACACCTCTCTTGTGTTATTTCCTAGAAGTAATAACTTTATCGATCAATCCATATTTTAAAGCTTCCTCAGGATCCATAAAGTTATCTCTATCAGTATCTTTAGCTATTGTTTCTAAAGGTTGCCCTGTTCTTTCACTTAATATCTTGTTAATTCTGTCTCTCATTTTTATAATTCTCTCAGCATGAATTTTAATGTCTTCTGCTTGACCTCTTGTACCACCAAGTGGTTGATGTATCATTATCTCAGAATTTGGAAGTGCAAATCTTTTACCCTTTGCACCTGAAGCTAGTAAAAATGCTCCCATACTAGCTGCCATTCCTATACAATAGGTTGCCACATCACATTTAATAAAATTCATTGTATCATAAATAGCCATACCAGAAGTAATAGAGCCACCTGGGCTATTTATGTAAAGATGGATATCTTTATCTGGGTCTTCTGCCTCTAAAAACATTAACTGGGCCACTACCAAGCTTGCTGTATGATCATTTACTTCTTCTCCTAAAAATATTATTCTTTCTTTAAGCAATCTTGAATATATATCGTAGGATCTTTCCCCACGATTAGTCTGTTCAACTACCACAGGTACTAAAGCCATATCAAACCACTCCTTATATTATACTTTATTAGGCTATTTTAGCATTTTCAACTAAGAAGTCAATAGTTTTTCTAACCTTTATATTATTTTTAATATACCCAAAGTTTTCTTCTTTAAATGACTCCTTTAATTTTTCAACTGTCATTTTATGACTTTCAGCCATTTTTTCCAATTCTTTCTCCAAGTCTTCATCAGTAGCTTCAACATTTTCTTTTTCACCAATAGCTTCTAAAGCTAAAGACGTTTTTACTCTATTGTATGCATCATCTTTCATTTGTTTTCTTAAATCTTCAATTTTGCCATTAGTAAATTCTAGATATTTTTCAAGATTTAGACCTTGATACTGTAATTGGAAGTTAAAATCCCTTAGCATATTATCTATTTCTGTCTCAACCATAGCTTCAGGTATATCAACCTCAACATTTTCTGTTACTTTATCTAAAACCTTTTCTCTAAGCTCTTTTTCAGCTCTATCTTTAGCATCTTCTTCCAGCTTAACCTTTATATCATTTTTTAATTCTTCTAATGTATCAAATTCACTTACATCCTTAGCAAATTCATCGTCAAGCTCTGGCAATTCTTTGAATTTTATTTCTTTAATATTAACTTTGAAAACTGCATCTTTACCAGCTAAGTTTTTTGCATGATAATCCTCGGGAAATGTTACTTTAACTTCTATCTCATCTCCAATATTTCCACCGATTAATTGATCTTCAAATCCAGGAATGAATTGATTTGAACCAATAACCAATGTTTGATTTTCTGCAGTTCCACCTTCAAATTGTTCTTCTCCTACAAACCCTTTGTAATCAATGATAACATTATCATCTTTTTGTACAGGTCTATCTTCAATATTAACTAAACGAGAATTCATTTCCCTCATTTTTTCTATTTCTTTTTCTAAATCCTCATCAGTTACATTATACTCAACTTTTTCTACTTCTATACCTTTATAATCACCTAGATTAACTTCTGGTTTAACAGTTACTGTGGCTGTAAATAGCAAATCTTTATCCTTCTCAATTTCTTCAATATCTATATCCGGTCTATCTACAGGTTCTAATTTATGTTCCTTAACGGCTTCATCATATTTTCCAGGAAGTACCATATTTATAGCATCTTCATAAAAAACACCTTCGCCATATTGCATTTCAATTATTTTTTTTGGAGCTTTACCTTTTCTAAAACCAGGTAAGTTGAATTTTTTTCTGTTCTTTAAATATGATTGATGAACAGCTTTTTTAAACTCTTCATTACTTACAGTGATTTGTAAAGTAACCTTATTCCCTTCTTTTTTTACCATTGTTGACTCCATTAACCTTTTTCCTCCTCTATTATAGTTTAATATTCCCATTATTAACTAAAATCGTTAAGTTTAAACTATTATAACCCTTTAATTATACCATAAAACATTATATGTATAATATTGTAATGATATAAAATTTTCTTTCCTACATTAAAACTTAATTTATACATCTTAAAAATATTCATGATTCTAGGATTTTTTGATGTGTAAATTCATCTTTTAATTTGGTTATTTTTATATTTAAAATTTAACTACTTAATTACTTAAAAGACCAATGGATTTCCATTGGTCTAAAGTACTTTAAACATCATCATAGTTATTATATCACTATGAAGTTTATTGTAAATACTTTTTTTTTGCTTTATTTTCTATTTTATATTTTTGTACATTATATCATTACAATTATGCAGCTTCAATACAAATTTAAGATTTAATTGCTTTTATATAATCTCCTTTAATATTTTTAATACTATATCATAGGAAAAACCTCTTCTTTGAAGATATCCACCTAATTTTCTATAGATAGCTTGCGGACTTTCACCTTTATATACTTTAATTTTCCTTTTCGCTTGTTCAAGGGCAATTTCATATTCCTTTTCATGTTCGTATTCACTATTTAATACATCATCAACTATATTATCATCTAATCCTTTTCTTCTAAGCTCAAGTCTTATTCTACTCCTTCCATATTTGGAAGCTTTTGATTTAACATATTCTTCAACAAAATCTCTGTCATTTACTAAATCATATTTTTTTAGCCACTCTAAAGTATTATTAATCACTTCGTCTTCATATTCTTTTTTTGTCATTCTATCTTTTATTTCCTTTTCACTTCTAGGCCTGTAGGATAAAAACTTAATTGCATATTCATTTGCTTTTTTTTGCTCTTCGGCTTTTACTATTTTCTCAATAAAATCTTTATCTAAAATCTTTCCTTTTTCCAAATTAAGCTTATATACTATATCTTTATGTACACCTAATGCATATTTATTATCTATGTATATTGATATCCTATTTTTATTTCTCTTTTGGGTTTCTAGTTTAGTTATCCTAATTTCCTTTTCTGACAAAATAACTTCCTCACTTTCAAGCAGCCTATAGTAAAGCTGGGTAATTAAGCCAATTACATAATCTTCATATCAAAAAACTTATATACAATAGTTTACTCTATTTTTACTTAAATGAAAAGGAAATATATATAGGGTTAAAATAGATACTTCACTGCCTCCCTAAATTGCTTATACATTTCAAATTTTTCTAATTCCTTTAAGCTCTCAGTTAAGCCATTATAATACCACTTTTGCATTTCATAGGGTGCATTAAATTTATTCCAAAGCTTATCCCCCATATCATCATAGCCTTTAATCATACTTCTTATATTGCTTAGTTTATCCGCACAAGCAACCATCTTTACTTCCATTATGGCATTTTTTAAATGCTCTATTGTATGCAGTTTTCTATCATACCACGGAGTATTTTTCCTACCCTCAAGCTCCTCCGATGCTCCTAAGACTAACTTTAGTATATCATGTCCAAACATTTTCTCTATATCCTTTTCTTTTAACTTTGTATCTTCCAAGGTATCATGTAGAATTCCAGCAGCAATCACTTCTTCACTTGCATTATTTTTCTGTAAAATAAGGGCCACCTCAAAGGGATGAACTATATACGGTATTCTATTTAGCTTTCTATATTGTCCTTCATGGGCTTTAGCAGCCACTTCTATGGCTTTACTAATTAATAAATTTAACTCCATCATTGGTTCCACACCTCTTTTATCTTACAGTCAAATAAATTGCATAATTATTTCTTACAAAAACTAAATACTCTAATGCAAGTTTAAAATCTCTAAAATACTATCGTATCTATTTTGCAATTATTCAACTCTCTCTTTTATTTTATAATAATATAATAATTAGAAGAAATTAACAAATATTTTTTAAAATTTATTTGTAATTCTATCTTTCATATTTATTCTACATAATAAAACAGATTTGAAAGTGATAAATAATATGCCATACCTTTATAAGTATGACATTTATTAATATGCTTTACGACTCCATCCATTTAATAAGCTTATTATATTTTTCTTTAGCATCGCTATAGCCCAGTCGATATAAGTCCTCCATTCTTCTAGTATTTCTATCGAAGGTCTTGAGCTTTAAATACTTACTTGGTCTTATTACAAAAACTTTTTTTTCAATCTCTAATTCCTTTATATAGTCTATAGTTTCATGATATTTTATGTGACATGCAGAAATAGACTCTACCAATTCCTTATAATTCGGATATATTCTATTTGCCAAGCCTTTCATTTTAAAAGGTTTTTGTGTATATCCATTTTCATTGGTCAAAACTACTACATTTTTATAATTCTTATCTTCTATAGCCTTTTTTATGGGTATAGGATCCGCTATTCCTCCGTCTAACAAATTCATACTTTGATACTCTACAGCTTGAGTTAAAAAAGGTACACTACTTGAAGCCTTGATAGCAGTGATTATATTATCACATTTATCTATATCTATATATACAGGATTTCCATTATCACAATTGGTTGCAGTTATGATAAACCTATCTTTGTAATCATTTATTTTCTTAAAATCCAATGGTTCAAGAGTATTTGGTATTTTATTAAATATAAAATCCATTTTTATGATACTACCCTTTGTTAGCAAATTTTTATAGCTAATATATTTATTCTTTCTAATATAGTCTACACAAATTTTTTTGCCAAACCCTCTTTGTTTGGTAATATATGGAATAGCATTGCATGCCCCAGCTGAAACTGCAATAATATATGGAAAATATAACTCTTTATCCATAAAAAAATCTAAAACTCCTGAAGTATAAACCCCTCTCATTCCGCCTCCCTGTAATACTAAGCCTACGCCCTTCATAGCATCACCCTAATTTTAATATTATACTATTCTAATTTTTTATAAAAACTTAAAATCGTTTATACTTTTTAATATTTCATGAATAATATGGGATAATATAAATTTTTTGCATTATTTGATTTTTATATTCCACTAATCATATGTTAAATAATGGATAATAGATATTCTTCATAATTGTATCTTTTGAGAAAATAGGATAATATTTAAAGATATAGAACTTGCCATTGAATTTATTTATGATGGGAAATTATAGAAATTATAATTCATGGATATTATTTTATTAGAAAATGTTCAGCAAGTTTTAATGTTCATAACATGAATAGGAGGTTATAAATGCATTTTAAAAAAGAATTTATTATAACACTAAGCCTTGCCATAATGCTAATTAGTAGAATTTACTTTGAAATAAAAACAATAGATATAGATAAAATTTCTGTAAAAACAAAAAAAATTCCCCAAAATAAGGAATTTAAAATAGTTCATATTTCTGACCTTCATAATAAAAAGCTTCCAAATAATTCTATCAATTTATTAGATGATATTATGAAATTAAATCCTAATATTATTGCTCTTACTGGAGATATTATTGATGCAAAAACTCGTGATTTTGACAATATTTATAACTTTTTAGATAATCTAATAAAAATTAATAAAAACATTTATTATGTATCTGGTAATCACGAGTGGAAAAATCCTAAAAATCAACAATTTATTAAAGGACTTAAAAATAGAAAAGTAAAAATTATAAACAATACAAATAGAATTATTAAATGTAAGGATTTTTCAATAAATATCTGCGGCATTGATGATCCCTACACAAACCATGAAAATATCGACAAAGCCTTTAATAGTATTGATAATAATAATTTTACTTTATTGCTTTCTCACTCTCCAGACATAATATTTAAACCATATAATCTAAATTGCGACCTAATCATTTGCGGTCACACCCATGGAGGGCAAATACGATTCCCGTTTTTAGGCGCTATTATTGCTCCTGGTCAAGGTTTCTTTCCAAAATATGATAAAGGGATTTTTGAATTAGAGAGAAATTTGTTATTATATATTAATAGCGGATTAGGGACTAGTAGAATGCCTATAAGGTTTTTAAATAAAAGTCAAATCAGTTTTATTACTTTAACAGGAGAATAGGAGATTCAATATGACAAAAGAAAATAGGATAAACTGTTTTAAATGTATTCATTTTTATATAACATGGGACCCAAATAATCCCAGAGGCTGTAAATATTTTGGTTTTAAAACTAAGCTAGTACCATCTTTGGCTGTTTTGAGAAGTTCAGGTAAGAAATGTAGGGCTTTTGTAAAAAAATAAACCTATTGGTAGATTTTACATAACCACCCTTAGTATATAATCTTCATAATTGTCCATAATATATAATGTCGAGAACATAACGATTAAGCCAAGATTTATATTTATCCTTTAAAAAGGGATGCATATAAATTAGCCAAAGAATATATATTAATCTAGTCTGGTTGATATATATTCCGAGGAAAGATTCTGTACATTATCAACGTAATATCCAGACAAACTTGGATATTTCAAATGATTTTATCTAATCAAAGGATTGCATAGAGTTGTCAAGATACTGTACAGGGTCTAAGTAACCATTATTATAGATATTGACCTGCTTAGCTTTGGTCGAAAGATTATATCTAGGTAAAGATTATCTATAGTAGTGGAAGGTAAATCGCTATGTTCTCGATCTATTTTTTATATGTTTGCAAAGGAAAATATAAGGCTTGAAAACAATCCAAAAACCATAAGCACAGCCATTGTTATAGCAATAGCTTTTTTTGTTTTATCATTCATATCTATCACCTTCCCTTTATATTATCATTATAAATGTACGCCTTTAAAAGTTTAATTTGCTCTGTATATATTTTAGCCACTCAACTTGTATTTCTTCAACTGACTTATTATATACTTCCATAAAAACTTTCTCTATATCTTTATCAGAAGGTTCTTTAGGTAGTACTTTAAACAAATCCTTAAATTTCTGGGGTAAATGTTCCTCAATTAAATATTTAACAAATGAAGCATTTGATATATAATCATTTTCTCCTTCAAAATGTTTCAGTAATGTCTTTACATCCTTTAATTCTCCTTTTATCATAAGTTCAACGGCCAAATCATCAACATGTCTATTTAAAACTATTGGTGAACCTATTTTATAGCTGCTAAAGTACACTGCCAAACCTTCTCCTAATGGAATATTGTAATTAGGATTAAATTTATGCTCTACAGCATGGGCCGTTTCATGATAATCAAAGGCTTTACCTATTGAATATATTGAATTTGTATTTGATTTATAGGTTCCAAGGCCATAAAAATCTTTTTTGCCATATGCAAGTTCATAGATTTCTTCTGGATAATTACAAATATAATATTTTATTTTATCATCAATTTTTACATTAAAGAATTTCTCTATTTCTTCTAGCCTTTTTTCTTGTGAACTTATTTCTTCCTTTGATATTTCCATACCTTCTCTAATATTGTATATTGTTCTTTCAGTTTCTCTTGTTATCCAACTGGTATTTGACGTTTCCAATAGTTTTGCATTAATTTGATTATTTTCTAAATCAATATTCTTATACATACTTAGTGGCTTATATCCTTTTTTAGTAAATACAATTTTATATCTTCCTGAAAATACTCCCTTTATCTTAAATTCTCCATGTTTATCAGCTACAGCTGTATAGAAATTATTATTTTCTGCTTCCAGATTTATTAAGTTAACATATGTATCTACACCCTTAAACTCATCATTATATAAATCTAAAACCTTTCCACTAATATCAACTGTATCTTTATTTTCTCTATAGTCTATTGTTTTTACAATATCTAGATCTTTAAGGGTTAAAAGACAACTATAATCATTTATATAATTATTGTACAAATTTATAGTTCTTAGATTTGTATTTCTTTCTAAGGAATCTACATCAAAAATTCTATTGTTTGATAAGTCTAAATTTATTAAATTGGTTAAATTGCTAACACCGTCTATATTAGTGATAATATTATTGCTTATATCTAAACTGCTTAGATTTGTTAACATCCCTAGAGAGTCTATATTTTTTATATTATTGTTGCTTAAATCTAAATACTTCAAATTTTTAAGACTATTTAATTGACTTATATCATTTATATTATTTTTTGAAGTTGTTAATATAATAAGTTTATCTTTACCCTTTAAAGCATCAATATTATCAATATTATTTTCATCTAAAAACAATTTTAGCAAATCATTAATACCTTCTATTCCATTTATATCTACTATCTCATTAGCTTTCAAATCTAAATATTGTAATTTCTGAATTCCTTTTAAAGGAGTAATATCGGATATTTCATTTTTCGATAAAGTTAACAGCTTTAAATTTTTTAAGTTTGCAAGCCCTTTTATATCTGTAATTTTATTATTATCAAGTCTTATCCTTTCTATTTGGATAAGCTTGCTTAAAGGTATTATATCATTTATTCCATTATTCATTAAATAAATTTTCCTTAAATTGATCAGGTCACCCAATGGACTTATATCAATTATTTTATTACTATTTAAATTTATAGTATGTAGATTATTTAAATTTACTAATGGGCTTATATCCTCAATTTCATTATAAGCTAGCCTTAATTCAGTAAGGCTTTTTATATCTCTTAAAGGAGTTATATCACTTATTTTATTAGACCATAAAGAAAGGTTCTCTAGATTATTTAAAGTGGACAAGGGGTTTATGTTAGTTACTTTATTGCTGCCTAATCTTAGAGCTTTAAGCTTATTAAGCCCCTGCAAAGCATTAACATTGCTAATCTCATTACTGTCAAGGTCTAAGCTTTTTAGATTCGTGAGATTTCCAAGTGGAGTAATATCACTAATATTATTTTTCCATAAATTTAAATATTTCAACTTCTTAAGTCCTGTAATTGGTGAAATATCCTTAATATTATTTTCACTAAGTAATAATTCTTCTAAATTCACCAAATATTCTATGCCCTTTAAACTGGATATATCTTTACCTCCAGCATTAAGTTTCTTAATGCTTTGTAATTCTTCGGGAAAAATATCTCCCTGAGGTTTAGCTATAGCTATACGGATAACATTTTCAAGATTTGAATCAGTAAACTTTACGACTTCTTTTTTATTCTCCAAACTATCCACTATTATTTCTTCACCATATACTGGAGCAATCATCAAATATATTAGTACAATAGTAATCAAAATTAATAGATATTTTTCAAATTATATCCTCCTCTAAACTCTATATAATAATAATTTACTACACTTGATAACAAAATTATAATATATTTCTTATTTCTTACAATTATAACTAATTTGATCAAAAATATAAAGACTCTTTTTTAGAGTCTTTTCTTAACCTCATTTAATTTTTCAAATAGAAAATTGGGTATGCCTATAAATTCCAAACAAGCCTTATACATTTCTCCAATTTTCTTTGCGTCAATTACCTTAGCTAATATCTTATCAAAGGGTATACCTTCATATTTTAAATTCAACAATAGTATATCCCCTTTTTGAAACTCTTTGTTTGTTATCATTTCTAATCCTTCTAAAGAAATGTTTAACATGATTATTTCACAAGGAGATTTCAGGTTTATTAGTTTTCCGTTTTGATAATAGTTATAAATATTTATTCTTTGCAGGTATTGAATTTTCAGTTCCTGTCTTCCACAGTTATTTGACATTAACTTTATACACCTCAAATCTAATACATATCTATTCTAGATATATATCCTTAACTTCTATAAGTTTTAATAATTCCATTATTTTAACTTTAAAATTTTGAAGTTCTTCTTTATCTGTAATATATCTATTCTCAATATTTTTTTCATCATCAATATTTTTAATAGTATCAATGAAAAACTTGTCATGTGCTGTATGTATTCTATAGTATATTTCATTATTATCTTTTTTGCCTTTTAAAATTACTCCTGGTCTACTTTCTGTCATTCCATTAACATAATCAAAAAACTGTTGTATAGTTAAACCCATAATTAATCTACCCCCATTTAAGGCATTATATAGTATAAATTAACTGTTTTGCTGGAATATCTATAATATTCTTTATTTATAATAAAATATAAATAAATTAATGCCTCTATAATTATAAATATTTAAAAAAAAATTAATATACTAATATCCGTTATAGAGTTTATATAGTAAACTTAGTTTATACATGTGTAAATACTCAATTCTTCTAGGAGTTTTGGACATGTATAAATTAAAGTCTTTACTTAAATCTCTATAATAAATATATGTCCCAAACTTTATTTTAATTCCTATTTATTATTAATACCCATTAATATTTTATTATATCATTTATGAATATACATTAGCTATATAATTTAAAAACTTTTTATATATAAGCAAAGAAGCTCCTAATTAATACGGAACTCCTTTGAATGAAAATAAAAATTACTTTATTTTTATTAAAAGTTGACCTGATTTAATTTGTTGTCCTTCTGATACCAGTATGCTATCTACTTCTCCTTTTACAGTTGATAATATATTTGTTTCCATCTTCATAGCCTCTATTATAATTAAACTTTGTTTTTCTTCTATCTTATCTCCTTCTTTAACAAGTACTTTTGCAATTGTTCCTGGAATAGAAGCTCCTATTTCTTTATCATTATTGGGATCTGCCATAACAGTTATATCTCTAGTTTGTGTTTCTCCATAATTTTTATCTATTATTCTAATTTCTCTTCTATTACCATTTACTTCAAAAACAACTGTTCTTAGTCCTTCATCATCGATTTTCCCAACTTCTACAAGCTTTATAATTAATATTTTCCCTTCCTCTAATTCAACTTCGCTTATTTCTCCTTCTTTTAAACCATAGAAAAATACATGACTCTCAAGATTACTTAATTGACCATACTCTTGTAATGACTTCAAATAGTCACTATATACCTTTGGATATAAAGCATAACTTAATATATTCCTCATATTTGGCTCTATATTAAATTCATTTTCTAATTTTTTAGCTATTTCATCGAAATCCGCTGGCTCTAATATCTCACCTGGTCTACCCTCAATTGGCTTCTCTCCCTTTAAAACTATGTTTTGAAGATCCTTAGGAAATCCACCAACCGGTTGACCCATCATACCTTTAAAATATGATACTACAGAATCTGGGAAGGTCAAATTCTTTCCTTTTTCTAAAATATTATCCTTTGTAAGCTCATTTTTAACCATAAATATTGCTAAATCACCTACAACCTTTGAAGAAGGAGTAACCTTTACTATATCTCCCAATAGCTCATTTACATCTCTATACATTTCTTTTATTTCATTAAATAAATGTCCCATTCCAAAACTCTCTACCTGAGGTCTTAAGTTTGAATATTGCCCTCCTGGTATCTCATATCTATATATCTCAGCAGTTCCGGATTTAAGTCCCGATTCATAGGGTTCATATACCTTTCTTACATCAGCCCAGTAATTAGAAATCGCTTGTATATTCATTAAATCCATACCTGTATCATAATCAGTGTTTTTCAAAGCTGCAACTATAGAATTAAGAGCCGGTTGGCTTGTAAGACCTGACATGGCATTAAAAGCTGTATCTACAATATCAACTCCTGCTTCTGCTGCCATTAAAAGGGTAGCTACTCCATTTCCACTAGTATCATGGGTATGAAGATGAATAGGTATTGATATCTCTTGCTTTAATGCTTTAATGAGTTTAGTTGCAGCATAGGGCTTTAATAATCCCGCCATATCTTTAATCCCAAGTATATGGGCTCCCATTTTTTCTATATCCTTAGCTAAATTAACATAGTATTTTAAGGAATATTTATCCCTTCTGGTATCCAATATGTCTCCTGTATAGCATAAACACATTTCGGCTATCTTGCCAGTATTCAAAACCTCATCCAGAGCTACTTCCATTCCTCTAAGCCAATTCAAAGAATCAAATATTCTAAAAACATCTATACCCTTTTTAGAAGCTTCATCTATAAAGGTTCTAATTACATTGTCAGGATAATTTGTATATCCTACAGCATTTGACCCCCTTATTAGCATTTGAAATAGTAAATTAGGAATCCTTTTTCTAAGGGCTTCTAATCTACGCCAAGGTGATTCTCTTAAAAATCTGTAGGCCACATCATAAGTTGCTCCACCCCACATTTCAATAGAAAATAAATCTTTACCATAATTAGCAGTTGCCTCTGCTATCTTAATCATGTCCTTTGTCCTAACCCTTGTGGCAATCAAGGATTGATGGGCATCTCTAAATGTTGTATCTGTTAAAAGAAGCTTTTTCTGATTTTTTATCCAATCAATTACTCCATCTACACCTTTTTCTTCAAGGAGTTGTTTAGTTCCTTTTAAATCATCTATATTAGAAATTTTAGGCACCTGGGGAATATCATAATCCTTTTTTGTACCCCTTACTTCGTTTACAACCTTTTCTCCTATAAATTTCAATATTTTTGTCTCTTTATCCTTTTTAGGAGTTATATCAAATAATTCTGGAGTTTGATCTATAAAATGGGTATCACATTTACCCCTTAAAAATTTCTCATGGTTAAGAACATTTATAAGAAATGCATCATTGGTTTTTACGCCTTTAACATTGGTTTCCTTTATAGACCTTACAGCCTTTTTAGCTGCATCTTCAAAAGTTCTAGACCAAGATATGATCTTAACTAGTAAACTGTCATAGTAGGGTGAAATATTAGAACCGGTATAACCATTTCCACCATCAAGTCTTATCCCAAAGCCTGAGCTTGTTCTATAAATATCCAGTCTTCCTGTATCAGGTGCAAAATTATTAAAGGGATCTTCAGTGGTTACACGACACTGAATAGAATATCCACGAACACTAATGGATTCCTGTGACGGAATATTTATTTTCTCTGAATCTAAGGAATAGCCCTGGGCAATTAAAAGCTGACTTTGTACAATATCTATCCCTGTAATCATTTCAGTAACTGTATGCTCAACCTGTATTCTTGGATTCATTTCAATAAAATAGTGATTTCCATGCTTATCAACTAAAAATTCAGCAGTTCCTGCACTTTCATAATTTACTGCCCTTGCAATTTTCAAGCCGTCATTACATATCCTATTTCTAAGCTCATCACTTATTGCTATAGCAGGAGCAAATTCAACTATTTTTTGATGTCTTCTTTGTATAGAACAATCTCTTTCAAATAAGTGTACAATATTCCCATGCTTATCTCCAAGAATCTGAACTTCTATGTGTTTAGGTTCTTCTAAATACTTCTCTATAAAAATATCATCAATTCCAAAGGCTTTTTTAGCTTCATTCTTAGCACTTCTAAACTCTCTGCTTATTTCATCTTCCGACCGTACTATTCTCATTCCTCTACCGCCACCACCAGCAGCAGCCTTTAGTATAATAGGATATCCATACTGATTAGCAAAATCTACTGCTTCTTTTTCAGAAACTATAGGTTTATCTACACCAGGGATAGTTGGAACTCCCACACTTTTAGCTAAAACTTTGGATTTTATTTTATCTCCTAAGCTGTCTATAGTTTTACTAGTGGGACCAATAAATTCAATATTAGCTTCCTTACATTTTCTTGCAAAAACTGGATTTTCAGATAAAAACCCATAACCAGGGTGTATAGCATCCACACCCTTTTTTAAAGCAAGCTTTATAATTTCATCCATACTTAAATAAACTTCTATAGGTCTCTTTTTTTCTCCTATTAAGTAGGATTCATCTGCCTTAGTTCTAAAAAGACTATACTTATCTTCCTTTGAATAGATAGCAACTGTTCTTATGCCCAGTTCTTTACATGCTCTAAAAACTCTTATTGCTATTTCCCCTCTATTAGCAACTAACACTTTGCTTATTTCTCTTGCCATTGTATCCCTCCTCGAAAATTACAAAAATTAAAAACCAATTTAATTCAATAAAGTCGTCATGTTAAATTTTATAAAGGAAATTATATATATATGCACTAATATAATTAATATAACCTCCTATAAATTTGAAAAATTTACGAATGTTTTTAGAATTTATTATATATATTGTTTGGCTCCATGTCAAGAACTTTAATATTCTAATAAACATATTTATAATTATATATTTGTTAGAATATTAATCTTAAAATATTTTAATTTTAAAAAATAAATTAAATATAGAAAAATTATTTTATGTATAATTATTAATTTTTGCTCTATATACTTTTTTCGTAAATAGTATCCTCAAAAAGTTGATATTTATTACTGGTATTGGTAAAATTTATTATATAAAATAATTGTATTACATCAAAATTTTTAGTATGTATTTTTATAGGAGATTAATTATGAGTAAATTTAAAAAGTTAATATTAGGAGTTATAATTGTTACCTTATCTTCACAATTCTATATAGATATGTTATTCTCTGATTTTCGCTTCACTTGTGCAATTATTGCCCTTGGTTCATTTCTTTTTTTAAACAGAGATATTTCTCCTATTATTATGTCAATTATTGTATCAATTTCAATATATATTTGGAGATCCATAATACTCTTTATTGCAAATGGATTCATAATTGAAGTCACAGGCTCTTATATACCAGAAATCTTTTTTTATATTGTTTACGGATTAGTCCTCTTTATCTTAATCAGAAAAAAGGATTCTTTAGATATAGGCTTTTGTTTCTTTGTAACATTATTATCTGACTTTTCTGCAAATATAATCGAAATATCCATAAGAATAATTTATTACAACTATACCTTCTACTTTAATATGTTAATTTATCTATTGGTAGTAGCTTTAATTCGCTCAATTGCTATACTAATTATTTTAATTATTATTAAATACTATAGAATGCTCCTATTAACCTCTGAACATGAAAAAAGGTATAGAAAACTCCTATGGCTCACAATGATTTTAAAATCTGAAATGTATTGGATGTCTAAAAATATGACTAAAGTAGAAGAAGTTATGTCGGATTCCTATAAACTTTTTGAAGAAATAAGAGATAATAAAAATCCTGACTTTTGGTATAAAAGAGCATTAAAAATAGCAAGCGATGTACATGAAATAAAAAAAGAATACCAACTAGTAGTTAGAGGCGTTAGTGAAATTACTGAAAACCGTTACAAAGATAGCGGAATGTATTTTAAGGATATAAGCAAAATATTAGAAGAAAAAATGCAAAATGAAATTAGACATAAAAATCTTAAAGTATATTTTTCTATTAAAAGAGATAGCGACTTTTATACAAATAAACATTATCAACTTATGTCAATATTTCGAAATCTTATTACAAATGCCTTTGAAGCTTTAAGTAAGAATAAAAGAGGTTCAAAAATTACACTTATTCATGAAAGCCTTGGGGACAAACATGTTTTCAAAGTAATTGACAATGGCTGTGGTATAGATAAAGAAGACTTAGAATTTATATTTTCGCCCGGCTTTTCAACTAAAATTGATTATGAAACCGGACATATTAATCGTGGGCTAGGCTTAAGTTTAGTTAAAGACATGGTTGAAAATTTCTTTAAAGGAAAGATAGAAGTTGAATCTTCCTTAGGTCAAGGAACATGCTTTCAAATTTATATACCTAAGAAAGAAATTGAGGTGAATATATGAAATACTTCATAGTCGAAGATGACTTAAATATTGTTAAAATTCTTAATAAAATTATATATGACAGAACTTTGGGTGAAGTTTTAGGATATTCATTAGACGGAGCCACAGCCTTCGAAGAAATCCTAAATTTAAAACCAGACATTGTTCTTGTAGATTTATTTATTCCAGAAAAAGATGGTATATCCCTTGTTAGGGATATTGCAAAAAATAATTCCCATATTGCATTTATTATGATCTCACAGGTTTCTTCTAAGGATATGATAAGTAAAGCTTACGAAAGTGGTATTGAATTTTATATTCAAAAACCTATAAATGCCATTGAAGTACAAAATGTACTTCAATATGTTAAAGAAAAACTGGATAATGAGCATAAGCTTAGTGAAATCAAAAAACTTTTCAATATAACTGAACCTAATCCTAAAAAAACAGATATACATGACTACGAAAATAAATTAAAATCTATACTTCAATGCATCGGTATAGTTGGAGAAATTGGTACAAAAGATATAATTTCTATTATAAAATATTTAATTAATTCAAATTCTAGTTTATCAGATTATACTATTAAAGAAATATGCCAAAAGTTTAGTAATAATCCAAAAACTGTTGAACAAAGAATTCGACGGGCAGCAATAAAGGGAATGATTAATCTGGCTCATTTAGGTATTGAAGATAATTTAAATTATATTTTTTTAGAATATTCAAACGGATTATACGATTTTAAGGAAATTAGGATTGAAATGGATTACATACGTGGGAAAGGAAAAAACCGAGGAAAAGTTAGCATAAGAAAATTTATTGATGGTCTAATATACTATAGCAAAATTCAATAGTCTGATTCTTCATAATTTTTCATACTTTTTAAGTAACCTTTTGAAACCTTCTGTAACCTTCTGAAACTCGTCCTTTATAATAAATTTAAGTGACTTATATAAAAAGGGGGGGATTAAGAAGGTTTTTTTGTTTTTATAACTATATATATGGGAGGAGATTAATTAGTGGAAATTCTAAATGCAATTATAGGTAAAATTAATAGCTTCGCTTGGGGAGGAGTCATGATATTCTTCCTTGTGGGTACTGGTCTTACCCTCACTTTAGGAACAAGGGTTGTACAATTTAGAAAGCTGGGATATGCTTTTAAACTTTTGTTTTCAAAGGAACATAAAGGTGAAGGAGATATTACTCCATTTCAAGCTTTAATGACTTCCCTTGCAGCAACAATCGGTACAGGTAATATAGCCGGCGTGGCTAGTGCCATTGCAGCCGGTGGTCCCGGTGCAGTTTTTTGGATGTGGGTTACTGCAGCAGTTGGAGGTGCAACAAAATACGGAGAAGCCCTACTTGCAATTAAATACAGAATCACTAATGAAAAAGGGGAAAAATCTGGGGGACCAATGTACTACATAAAATTTGGTATGAATGAAAAATATGGTGGTAATTGGGCTTGGTTAGGATGGATGTTTGCCTTCTTTGGAGCAGTTGCATCCTTTGGCATTGGCAATATGGTTCAAGCAAATTCCGTTGCAGACTCTGTTAACACTTCAATTGGCTTTCCAGTCATGTTTACAGGTATAATAGTTGCTTTGGCAGCTGCACTGGTTATAATTGGAGGAATCAAGAGCATAGGAAAAGTTACTGAAAAAATAGTTCCATTTATGGCAATTGTATATATAATCGGTTCATTAATTATTTTATTTAGAAATGCAGCTGCAATTCCAGATGCATTTGGAATGATTTTTACAAATGCTTTCTCAACAAAGGCTGTTGGCGGTGGTTTACTAGGTACGGTTATTAGATTTGGAGTTGCCCGTGGTGTATTCTCTAATGAAGCAGGATTAGGTAGTGCCCCAATTGCCCATGCAGCTTCTAGAAATGATGATGCTGTAAAACAAGGTATAATAGGTTCTTTAGGTTCCTTCTTAGATACACTGGTAGTTTGTTCAATGACTGCATTAGTTATTCTTATATCTGGTCTAGTAACACTTGATCCTACTACAGGAGCAATGACAGTTGCCAATGGATTAGATGGTGCAGCCTTAACAACAACTGCATTTAATACTGCCTTTCCTGGAATAGGTGGGATAATAATATCCGTAGGCCTTATTTTCTTTGCCTTTTCAACAATCCTTGGATGGTATTATTATGGCTCTAAATGTATTGAATATATTGCGGGAATCAGAACCGTTGAAGTCTACAAATGGGTTTTTGTTGTTCTTATATTTCTTGGTTCAATTTATAAATCTGATTTCGTATGGAATATATCCGATACATTTAATGGTTTAATGGCTATTCCAAACCTTATTGGACTTCTTGCCCTTAGTCCGGTTATATTTGCCATGACAAAGCAAAGCGAACAGAAAGATAAAATCCCTTCTTAATATTAATATAATAAGGATATCAGAAAACAGGAGTCAAAGACTCTAAAGGTAAAAAGATGATTAGCAGGCCCTTGCAAAATAGGAGATTGTTAATCATCTTTTTTATAAAAATTATATATAGCTGAGGAAATTGTATAGCTCTAATTTGGCAAAATTGCATATGCGAATATTATCCTCAATTTAATTATTTACAATAAAATATATTTTGGTGGTATAGCTTCGGAGGTTTTAAAACAATATGTAGTAGTTAGTTTTTTGAGAAGGTAATTATGCAATTTGCTCAGTTAAAAACCCAAAAAATTTTAACCACTGTGCGTAAGTCTCCTATCTTCTATAAGCGGGAGATGTAAGCACTATAAAATCAATGATTTGATATAATTGATTTTATGATATAATGTAACTATGATAGTTCTTTGATAACTGGATATATAAGGTTGCAAGGAGAATCCGACAATAGCGAAAACCAAGCATTGCCTTCCTTGCGTAAAATATCCAAGGCACTTAAGAAACCGATAACATCGGCATCTACCCTCGGTGCAAGGGAAAGTTACGCCTGTAGAGAGTCAAATAAGACCTTGCTAATATAGAAGGCTCAACTCTAGGAAACAGGAAAAGTTCTAGTACTTGATACTAGAAGCTCCCACTTCTGCGTAAGCAAGTGGTGAGTAGTTCACTGCTTTATATATTACTAACAATCTAACTTAATAATCTCTAGCAAATCTCTTTTTATGCACATATCTATTGACAATTGTTTTTCTCCTCTTTTATCAAAATCAATTATAATCATAGAATCATTTATATCTTTAATCATCCCTAAACCAAATTTCTTATGTCTTACTATGGAATCTTTTTTTAATGATGGTGAGCAGCTTACTTTCTTGTTTTCAAGTATGCATTTCTCTATTTCCTTAATAAACCTTGAAGAAAGAACCTCTTCATTATTTTTATATCCTACAGTCAGCATCTCTAGTTTTTCCTTTGCTCTAGTCATCCCTACATAGCATAATCTTCTTTCTTCCTCTAGAGCCAAGCTGTCTCCCATGGCTTCACGCTTTATACTTTCCTTTGTTGGAATTTGTCCTTCTATTAAATCTACTATGAATACCTTTTTAAATTCTAATCCCTTAGACGAATGTAGTGTAGAGAGGGTTACCGCACCATTTTTTCTATTTTTTCTGGATTCATGCATAATTCTTTTTAAATTATTAAGCTTGTCTACAAAATTTTCCATTGAGTAAGTATCTTCAGATATTCCTTCAAGTGTATTGAGTATATATCTTAAGTTTTCCATAGAATAACCTGTAAGCTCTGAATATCCTTCTAATCTCTCTTCATATTTTAAGTCATATCGGATAAATCTAATGGCTTCTAATGGTGATTTCCTTTTTAACTTTTTAAAATCTTTTTTAAATCTTTTTAGATTTCTTTTTTTAAATGCCTTCATATGTGGATATTTAACAAGATTATCAAAAACTGATTTTGTCACATCCTGCTCTTTAAGGAACTCCAATTCCTTTTTTGATATATAGGAATCAAATTTTGTATAAATAGCCTGCAGTAAAGGAATACTTCTATCATCATATGAAAATCTAACAAAATTTAGTATATCATTTAAAACCCAATGGCTGAAAAAATTTCTATGGTAATCCTTCATATAAAATGAAATATCTTCTTCATAAAGCTTTTGTGCTAAACCTATACCAGATATATTATTTCTATACAAAATTGCAATATCATCTAAATATTCATCAGATTTTATTGAATTTACAACATAGTCTAGCTGCTCTTTCTCTGTCTTTAGCTTTACTATTTTAATAGGGCCACTTTCAGGATTTACTGTAAACATCATTTTAGGATATCTAATGGAATTATTATTTATAACTTTATTGCTAATATCTACAATATTTTTACTTGAACGATAATTTTGCTCCATAAATATAATTTTTGCATCATTATATCTTTCCTTAAAATCTAATAAGTATTTAGGCTGAGCTCCTCTAAAACCATAAATCGATTGATCATCATCACAGACTATGAATAAATTGTTTTTAGGCAAAGCAATTTTTTCAATTATTTTGTTTTGAATAAGAGAGGTATCTTGTCCCTCATCCATCATGACATATTTATACTGATCCTGATATTTCTTTAGTATATATTGATTTTTCTCTAAAATATTATTTGCTTCAATAAGCATATCGTCAAAATCTAATAGGATCATATTATATTCATTATTTTTCTTGTAATCCTCATAAGTCTTGTAAATTTTATCAAAATTTTTAGCTTGAAATTTATAATCGTTAATATCTTTAAAATTAATCATGAGATTTTTGACAAAGCTTATTGAATTGGACAGCTCGTCTAATTTATCATCATTGATATTACTTCTATTTACCCTTCTATATATTTTTTGAAGTATAGATCTTTTATTATAACGGCTTCTATTTCCCTCTATGAGCTGATAATTTATTCTATTAATATAGTAATAGTATCTAATAATTTTATAAGAAAAACTATGTATAGTAGAAAATTTAATTCCATCTGGTATTAAACCACCGTAGGTTTCATAAAATCTGTCATTCATATCCTTTGCTGACGCTTTACTAAATGTAAGGGCAAGTATATTTTCTGGATTTACATTGTAATTAAATATTAAATAGGCTATATGGGCATTTAAAACAGTGGTTTTTCCACTCCCTGGAGTTGCTAAAACTAATACTGGACCATACTTTTGCAAAATAGCGGTTCTTTGTTTTTCATTGAAATCTATATTAAATTCTGTTTTTAAAAAATCAAAAAATTTTATACTCATTTAGATTTCCTCCCTACGTTACGAATTCTATTATAACATATAGGAATTTTATAATTTGAAAATGGAATTAATTTTCTTAAAGTATAGTTTTAGTAGACAAAAAATTAAATCTATGAATATCGCTGTAAGTTGGAATAATTGACTATTTATAGAAAACTTTATATATTGACTTAGGTTTTTGAATTCTACTTTATTGCATGATATAATTTAAGTGTAGACAGTATTATTATATAAAGCTATATTTTTTTTGTTGTATCTTACCTATATAGTAGTATCAATATATATACCATTTAAATTTCTTTATATTAATTGAAGGAGGTTTCAAAATTGTCCAAAATACAAGATAAAACTTACCAATGCCCTCTTGAATTGTCAATAGACCTAATTGGCGGCAAATGGAAAAGTATAATTTTATGGCAATTAAGAGAAAAGATTCTTAGATTTAGTCAATTAAAAAGAAGACTTCCTGGAATAACTCAAAAAATGTTAACTCAACAATTAAGAGAACTAGAAGCTGACGGCTTAATAAATAGAAAAGTATATCCACAAGTTCCTCCAAAAGTTGAATATTCCTTAACCGAATACGGGAAAACCGTTCTTCCTATTTTACGCTTAATGTTTAAATGGGGCATAAAATATTCAAATGTTTTTGATGTGGAAGTTGATTTAAGTGTTTATGAAAATAAAACTGTCAAATTATAGTGTCCTTACCCATTAAGATTTATTAAATAGGACAATTATTAAATAAATCTTAAGATAAACAACTTCAATTATTTAAATACAAAGTGCTAGTTTTTCTATTATTGCATTATTAAAATTTTATATATAAATATTATCCTCTTTATTATATCTTTGTCGGATTTATTTAATATTTACGTAAAACTTTATACATTTTAAATGAACTAGCACTTTGCATATTAATTGAAGAAATTGCATAACTCCAATTTGGCAAAATTGCATATGCGAATATTATCCTTAATTTAATTATTTAGAATTAAATATATTTCGATGGTATAGCTTCGAAGATTTCAAAACAATATGTGATAGTTAGTTTTTTGAAAAGGTAATTATGACATTCAACAATAAACTTTAATATCTAAGCTTTATTACAATCTTCTTAAAAATTCATCTCTATAGTCATATTTTTCATCCATTGCTTCGTTCAATTGTTCAAGGAGAATTTCTTTATCTTGAGGCAATGTTCCACTTAAAACTAAATAATTTGAGGCATGATTGCACCTAAAAACGCAATTAGAAAGATTTAAATTACTAATCAATTCCTTTGTTTCTAGCATAATTTCATTGGGTGTTAACAATTCCAATTCACCTGATTGTACCTTTTCATGCATTTCAGTCTCAGGATGTAATAATAGTGTAAGCAGTGCTAAATAATCAGGATTTATTTCATTCAATACTTTAGCTGATTCTAAAGCATGGGTTTTCCATTTTTCTTTACCTCCTAAACCTGATATGATCATTACCGACAATTTTATACCAGAAGAAACAACCTTCTTCCCTGCCTCAATCATTTCTTTAGAAGTTACTCCTTTTTTTATCTCTCTTAATACCTCATCACTACCGGATTCAATTCCCAAATAAGCAATTGTAATACCTGCCTGATTTAATTCTTTAAGCTCTTCTATTGATTTATTAAGAATATCTCTAGGAGCAGCATATATGCCAACCCTTTCACATTCTGGAAACAACTCGTTTATTGCAGTCAATATTTTTTTTAAGTCTTCAGTTTTTAATACAAGAGCATCTCCATCGGCTAAAAATATTCTTTTAATGCTTTTATAATATTCCCTCGCTTCTTTTAAATCTTCTACTATTTCTTCCAGTTTTCTTATTCTAAATTTTTTATCCTTGTACATATTACAAAAAGTACACTCATTATGGGCACAACCTATGGTTACTTGTATAATAAGGCTTCTTGCCTCACTAGGTGGCCTATATACTGAACCTTCATATCTCATAGCTTAAGCTCCTTCTCCATTATAATTTATTATGATAAACAAAAAGAAGTGACTAATGACTTATGCCACTTCTTTCTCTTATAAGCAATTATATATAAAATTTTATGATAATTAAAGAGTTTCTAGCTTTTCATTCAATAAAGGAATAATTTTTTTCCAATCTGCTACCACTTTGAAATCCGATACATCAAATATTGAAGCACTATCATCCTTATTAATGCTTATAATCACATCAGCATCTTTAATACCGCATGTATGGTGGGCAGCACCTGAAATACCAGCATTAATATAAAGCTTAGGTTTTACGGCTACTCCACTGGTACCTATCATAGTATGTTCATCTTCTGTCCAAGATTCATCAAGAGCAGGACGTGTACATCCCGTGGCTCCATTTAAAAGTTTAGCAAGCTTCTCTAGCTCTTGCCATCCATCTTTACTTCCTATTCCAAATCCTCCACCAATAATTACATCTGCCTCATTTAATGATTTAAGTGTTTTAGTTTCCACATTTACAGATTTAACTTTTATATTATCTCCAAATCCTCTAATAGCACAGTTAAATTCTTCAACTATTCCCTCTCTTTCTTCATATGGTAATTTTTTCATAAGGCCAGCCTTTACACTTGCCATTTGTGGACGAAAGTCGTGACATAAAATATCACCCAGTACTTTTCCCCCAAAGGCAGGAACTACCTGCACAAGCTCTCTTTTATCATTAATTCTAAGCTCTACACAGTGAGCTGCCATACCCGTATCTAATTTTTTAGCTGTAGTTGGTCCTATTTCTTCCCCTTGATAAGTAGCACCTATTAATACTATCTCTGGCTTGTATTTATTGACTATTTTTTCAAGTGCTTCTGAATATAAATCTGGTCTATAATACTCCAGCTTATTATCTTCAAAAATAATAACCTTGTCTGCACCATAGTTTATTAATTCTTTAGAAAAATCCTTTACATTCTTTCCAATTAAAACTGCTAATACTTTAGTATCATTTCCAAGCTTAGCTGCTAATCTTTTAGCTTCACCAATTAATTCTAGGGAATTGTCTATTATCTTTTCTCCGTTTATCTCTGAATATACCATAATACCTTTATAAGCTTCTAAATTCATTATTTCACCTCCATTACTCCTCAATTCGTATTCCACTCTTTCTTATTTCTACTATAATTTTATCTACTATTTCTTCTGGTGTACCGTCAAGAAGCTTTCCTTGACGTTTAAGATCAGGTGAAAATATATCTCCTGGCTTTGTTGGAGAACCTATTAAACCAATCTTATTTTTATCTACATCTAAATCATCCACTCTAAATATAGTCAAAGGCTTTTTCTTTGCCTTGAGCATTCCCATAACATTTGCCATTCTTGGATTATTCCCATCACGAGTTACTCCAAATAAAGCTGGCAGCTTAACTTCATAATTTATTGAACCATTATCCATCTTAGTTTCTACAGATACAATTTCACCATCATATTCTAAGCTTTTTACATTAATCAAGTGTGGAATATCTAGCCATTCTCCTAATTGACTTGGGACTTGAACAGTTCCCCCATCTTCACTTTGATTACCTAATAAAATCACATCAAAATCTCGAATCTTTTTAATAGCACTAGCCAATGTATAAGAGGTAGCCCATGTATCTGCACCGGCAAATTCTCTATCACTAATTAGATAGGCTTCATCGGCTCCCATTGCTAGAACTTCTCTTAAATTTTCCTTTGCAAAATCAGGAGCCATTGTAAACACTATTACCTTACCACCAAACTTATCCCTTAATGTCAATCCCGCTTCAACTGCATGTTTATCTAAATCATTAATAACAGTTGGAATCCCTTCTCTATTCACTCGTTTTGTTACTGGGTCTATAGTTATTTTGTCATAGTATTGTGAATCAGGTACTGGCTTAATGCATACTGCAATATTTAATGCCATGATATTCTCCTTTCTTAATTTATCAACTAATCATTAATTTAACAACCGATAATAAACTGTATGACTTCTTTTGCGTTTCATTAACATATTACAAAAATTCAATTCAAAAGCTCAAATTTGAACTTTTGTAATATGCTATTACCATATATTTTTTCTAAGAAGAAATATATATAATAATAATTTTAAAGTATGAAACATTCTGTAATCTAGTAGAAAATTCACATCTCCTACTAGACCACAGATACCCTACCTCAATAAATTACCCGCCACAATAATTTTCATAATTTGAGAAGTCCCACCGGATGGAATATTTGCTAGTGCATCCCTTAAGAATCTTCCTACTGGATATTCATTAATTACACCATATCCCCCCATCAAGTCTATTGTACGTCTTGAAGAGCGAACAGCAGCTTCTGTACAAAAATATTTTGCCGCTGCAAGCCTTGGAACAGCATTTTCTCCTCTATCATAAATAGCTGTAGCATTATAAAGCATTGAACTGGCAGCTTCGTAATCAATTTCATTTTCTGCAATCATTTCTTGTATTGCTGGAAGTTTAGCCAAAGGCTTACCATAAGTAACTCTTTCTTTAGCAAACTTAATTCCTTCTTCTACACATCCACGTAATATTCCAACTGCTATTGCTGACATACCTGATCTACCAAAGTGACCTATAGTATGTAAAGCCACAACTGATCCTTTTCCTTCTTCGCCTATTAAACAGTCATGTGAAACTTTTACTTCATTGGCAATTGAATCGCCTGTTATTGAACCTCTTAAACCTAATTTATTTTCTTTTCTTCCAGCTGAAAGTCCAGGTGTTCCAGGAGGGATAAGTACTGCACTAAGCTTTTTACGTCCTTTTTCATTAACTCCTGATGTACCAGTCCATATATTAATATCAGCAATGTGAGAATTTGTGATGAATACTTTTCTACCATTTAAAACATATCCGTTTTCAGTCTTTTCAATAGTAGTAGCTTGATTTACTAAATCTGAACCTCCAGTAGGTTCAGTAACTGATAAACCACCAACTTTAGAACCAGAAACTAGCAAAGGAAGATATTCCTTTTTTTGTTCCTCTGTACCAAAATTCAAAATAGCAGCAGTTGCTAGATCATGAGTCATTATTGCAATTGCTAATCCCGCTGAGTGACATGCAATTTCTTCTAATACAATAGCTCTTTCTGTTATTCCTAGTCCTGGTCCACCATATTGCTCAGGGACAAATATACCCAAAAAACCCATTTCCCCAAATTTAGGCCATAGTTCAACAGGGCAAGAATCTTCTTCATCCCATTTAGCTGCATAAGGAGCAATTTCCTTTTCCACAAATTCCTTGGCAACTTTTCTAATCATTTTTTGATCTTCATTAAAAAATTCAAACATGCTAAATCCCCCTTTTAATTATTGACTCCTTTTTTAAATAAATAATTTTTCCATCTAATTGCATTATAGAATGTAAAATTCTTTTTTGCAATTATGCACTTTTTTGTAATATAGTACCTAAAAAGATACTATGAATTATAAAAAAACACCTACTTCATAAAAAGTAGGTGCTGTAAAATAATATGCTTTGATAAGGCTTTCATAAAAGCTTTTATTATTTGAGGAAATTGCATAATACATGTAAAGAATTTTAAAATTAATAATCTTTATTATGTAAGTTTCTCATTTGATTTAAATATCTATTTTCTATCATTAATATAATAAATATCAATTTATTTTAAGCGGTAGTATCAGTAATAGGTATTATATGGGGTTTTCCCGTTATAGGATTATTCATAATATGAATATCTATATCGTATACATTTTTTATATTATCGTGGGTTATAACCTCTTTAGGTAAACCCTCGTCAACTATTCTACCTTCGTTCATAAGTATTAAATAATCGCTATACTGTATAGCAAAGTTTAAATCATGGAGTACTGCTATTACTGTGATATTCTCCTTTTCAGACAATTCCTTTGTTATATTAAGTAAATTAATTTGGTGATGTATATCAAGATTTGAAATGGGTTCATCTAACACTAAGATGTCTGACTGTTGGGCAAGGGCCCTGGCAATTATTACTCTTTGTCTTTCTCCTCCACTTAATGTGTTAATAGTTCTATCTCGTAAATTCCATGTATCTGTCATTTCCATGGCTTTCTTTGATATTTTTAGGTCTTTTTCGCCTTCAGCCTCAAATCTATTTAAATATGGTGATCTACCCATCATAACTATATCCATTACGGAAAAATTAAAATCCACTACTGTATTTTGAGGAACAGAAGCAATTTTTTTCGATAAATCCTTGTATTTATAAGAAATAATATCTTTATCAAAAACAAAAACCTTATTTTTCTCGGGCTCTAATATTTTTAATATATTTTTTAGAAATGTTGATTTTCCACTTCCATTTGGCCCTATAATACAAGTGAACTTATTTCTTTCTATATTAACAGTTATGTTTTTCAATATTTCATTATACCCAAAGCTCCAATCCAAATTATTTATACTAATTGGATAATTCAATCTTTTCACCCCATATAATTTTTCTTTTTATTTTTACATAGTAAATAAATAAAAAAAGGTGCTCCAAAAAGTGATGTTATAACCCCCACTGGTATTTCAACAGGAGGTATAAGAACTCTTGCTAAGGTATCGGTTATAATCATGAAAAGTGCTCCCGATATTAGCGTAAATGGAATTAGGACTCTATGATCCGGTCCTACGATTAATCTTACTATATGGGGAATTACTAACCCCACAAAACCAATAATACCACTTACTGCTACTGCCGAAGCCGTAACTATAGAAGCTATAATCAAAAGAATTTTTTTCAACTTTTCAACTTCTACACCCAAATTTTTAGCTGAATCTTCCCCTAAAAGCATGACATTCAAATCTCTAGAAAATATTATAAAAACTATTGAACCTAATAATATTATTGGTGATGATATGATTACATGCTTCCAACTGGCAGAAGAAACACTTCCCATTGTCCAAAAAACTATTTTTTCAACCTGTTCCCTATTAAATGTCATAAATAAGGATATTAAAGACGATAATAAAAAACTCAAAGCTATACCTGCCAAAAGCAAAGTTACTACTGGGGTCTTATTGCCTATTCTAGCCACATTATAAACTATAAAAGTAGTAGTAACAGCTCCAAGGAAAGCCATTATCGATATTGCTCCCATACCTAAAATTGTAGATTGAATACCCAGAACGATTGCTAAAGTTGCTCCAAAGGCTGCTCCAGATGAAATACCTAGTACATAGGGTTCAGCCATTGGATTTTTGAAAATTCCTTGGAAAATTACTCCCGAACCAGCTAAAGCCATACCTATAAGTGCAGATAATATAATTCTTGGGAATCTAATTTTATTTATTATTACAACATGAGATGAGCTTATACCCTCTAGAGAAATCTTATTTTTTATAAAAGGAATATTATTTAAAATTATTTTCATTGATTCCTTAAGGGGAATTCTAGCAACCCCTAGAGTACTAACAAATATTATAAAAAAACATAATATAATGAGCATTACAATAAACAATAGCCTAAAATAATTTCTTTTTTTCATATATGACATATTAATTCCTCTTTATTTTAATTTTAAATTTATTCATCTTTATTTTGAGGGATGTATTATTTGGGATAATTTTTCAAGACCTTCTACAAGCCTTGGCCCCTGTAACTGAAGTAAGTCCTTATCTATTTCATAAACCCTTCCTTCTTTAACAGCAGTAAGCTCCTTGTAGCCATTTGCCTTCATAAGACTTTCTTTAGTCCCATCTTCATTTGAACATATTAAAATGTCAGGATCCTTTTCTATGAGTCCTTCAAGACTATATTTCCATCCCTCTATATCATCTGCAGCATTTCTACCTCCTGCCATTTCAATCATGCTTCCTATAAAAGTATCTCCTCCAGCTGTAAAATCTCCCCCATCACCAAATCCTACTACATAATAGATATCCTTTTCATCTAAATCTTTGACTCTTTTTATTACATTTTCAACTCTGTTTTTCATATCTGATATAATAAGATTAGCTTTGTCCTTTTCATTAAATACTTGACCAACCTTCTCCATTACTTCATACACACCATCAAAGCTTTCTTCTCCATAAAATACAACTACCTTTATACCCGCTTCTTCTAATTTTTCCAAAACAGCCTTTTCAAAATGTGTTGAAGCTATAACTAAATCTGGCTTTAAGTCAATAATTTTTTCAATATTAGGGTTTTGAAGTCCTCCAATTGATTCAATATTTTCAACTTCCTGTGGATAATTGCAATAATCCGTTCTACCTACTAATCTATCCTCTACCTCTAGTACAAAAATAGTTTCGGTTATGCTAGGCGCTACAGATATCACCCTCATGGGCTCACTTTCTATTGTAACTTCCCTATTATATGAATCTATAACTTTAATTGGATATGTATCATTTTCTGTTCCTGAAACTATGGGTTTTTTATCTTCCTTAATTTGCCCACTACAGGCTGAAAATGATAATATTAAAACAATTATTATGGATAATAAAATTATTCTATTCTTCTTATTAAACATTTTAATCTACCTCCATGGATAAATGCTTTCAATAACGCATTTGTAATTGTAAGCTATAAATATTTAAATCCTTCTTTTTGTGTTATAAATATTTGAGGAAATTGCATACTACATGTGAAGAATTTCAAAATACAAAAGCCCTTTCCTCCAATGAAGGTAAGAGCTTTTAATTCAAATTCCATAGCATACTACTATAAGTCTATTCCAATATATGCATATTCCCTTTCATCGGAAGGTTGGTGCGTAAATGCTTAGACAGGTCTCCTGACTTATGGATCATAGCATTTCTTCGCCTTCCCATCAAAAACTCAACTCTATCAATAATATAGCAAATAAAAATAGTAATTAATGTCCCAATTAAATAAGCTTAGAGTTGAATATTAGACAGTGGCACATTGAAGGTACTCCCCATTCACAGTGGCCGGACCGCTCTGGACTTTCACCAGATTCCCTTTTAATCCTTAAATTTAGGAATCTAAGCAATATAAATATTCATTTTTAATATGTCTCTTCACCATGAATTATAGACTTATAAAGGTTTTATGTCAAGGTTTTTATAAATACTTCATTCCAGTCATTAATATACTAAAGTTCACTGCATCTTTAAAAATCCTTAAATCTAGTCCTGTAATATTTTCTATCTTATTTAATCTATAAATTAACGTATTTCTATGTATATATAATTTTCTAGCTGTATCACTTATATTCAAACTATTTTCCAAAAACTTATCTGCAGTCAGTAAGAGTTCATTATCTGCTAATATTTCCTCTAAATTATAATCAGATGACTTAATTAAATCTTTTAATGAGTTAATATCCAATTTATCAATAACTATAGGCAAAAGTAAATCATCATAATCATATATTTTATTATTATTAATAAACTTCTTCCCTAGTTTTATTAATATATTTGCTCTTTTATAGGATTCATTAAGCTCAATTATATTTTGCACTGTAGTTCCTACACCAATTATAGGCTCGTAGAGAAGCTCTGAAAAAATAGTATCATAAATATTCCGTGGAATTTCATCATTATATTCATCATTTCCAATTATTTTTATAAATGCTAAAGTATTACCATCTAATCTTATAACTATTTCTTCTGGATATATATTGGAAATTATATTTTCAACATCATCTATATTATCCTCTGAAATTTTTATAAGAAAAACCTTTGCTTTAGAATTATATTGTATACCGAACTTACCAGAAAACTCCTTTATCTCGTCTTTACTAAATTCTTCAAATATAATTCCTTTAATAAAATCATCCTTGGTTAATTTTTTGAAATTTTCTGTTAAAAAAAGACCTATAACTTGTAATAATTTCTTATTTTTATATTCATTTCCTTTAATAGATATTATTAAAGTCTTACCATACTCAATAATAATTGGATAATATAGGGTGTTTTGTGCTGATAATATATTATTATTAATCTTTTTAAAATTAAATTTATTATCATATTCCCCTATTTTTTCAAAATTTGAACTTTCTATAATATATCCTTTATCATCCAAAAGATTTATTTCATCATCAACAATATTTAGAATTTTATTAAATAAAAATCGTATTTTTTTTATATCCATAATTAATCCACCCATTCGTTACCCAAAATGTCTGTGGTTCTTTTATATATAGTTTTATATTATTATAAAACTTGATGCATGCTTTAAGCAAAATCAAATAAATATCTTTGCTTATAGTTAAATAATTTCACACTTTATTTTAAGCATCATAAAAATTTCTATAGTCCTAGGAGTTTTTATGATGTTTAACTTTGCATTCTAATTCATTATATTTTAATTATATAATAAAAAATAACTTAAAATCATAAAAAGAAGAAGATATTTAAATATCTTCTTCTTTTTAAAAAACAATCTATCTCTATGCTCTACTCTCTGATCCAAACATCCTCATTTTCTCAGCGATAACTTCCTTCATTGCCTTTTTAGCTGGACCTACTATTTTCCTTGGATCATATACATCTGGATTTTCTTTTATAAACTCCTTTACTGCTTTGTGGAAGGCCATTCTAATATCGGTATCTATATTTATTTTGTTAATTCCAAGTTTAACTGCTTTCTTTATACTTTCCTCTGGAACTCCTGATGAACCATGTAAAACCAATGGCATATTAAGCCTTTCCTTTATAAGCTTTATCCTATCAAAGTCAAGCTTTGGCTCTCCTTTATATGGCCCATGGGCAGTACCAACTGCTATTGCCAAATAATCCACTCCCGTTTCTCTGACAAATCTTTCAGCTTCATCTGGGTCAGTAAAAGTAGCTTCTCTTTCATCTACTGCTATATCGTCTTCAACTCCACCAATTTTTCCAAGCTCTGCTTCAACAGAAACTCCTACAGCATGGGCCATATCAGCTATCTGTTTTGTTTTTCTTATGTTTTCATCAAGCTCATAGTGGGATGCATCTATCATTACTGATGTAAATCCATTTCTAAGACACATCATTATCTGTTTAAAATCTGTTCCATGGTCAAGATGAATTGCTACTGGAACTGATGAATTTTTTGCTGCAACCTTTGCCATAGCCGCTATATACTCTACTCCAGCATATTTTAATCCCCCTTGACTGGCCTGAATTATTACTGGAGATTTTGTTTCCTCTGCCGCTTCAATTATTGCATGTACCTGCTCCATATTATTTACATTAAAAGCTCCTACTGCATATCCTTTTTCATGTGCATCATTAAGTATTTCTTTTCCTGTAACTAACATATTATCCCACCCTTTATTTTAAATTTACATTATATAGATGTTCAACTAAAAAATTTAGATTCTTTTTTTTAATTCTTCTTGTAATTCTTCATATCCTGGCTTTCCAAGAAGTGCAAACATATTTCTCTTATAGCTTTCAACTCCAGGCTGATTAAATGGATTTACACCCAAGATGTATCCACTTATACCACATGCCTTTTCAAAGAAATATATTAATTTCCCAAAGTAGTATTCATCCATCTTTGGTATATTTATTATTAAATTTGGTACGCTTCCGTCCACGTGGGCAAAAAGTGTCCCAATAAAAGCCTTTTTATTTACATAGTCCATAGTTCTTCCACTTAAGTAATTCAAATCATCAAGATTAGCTTTATCCTCTATAATTTCTATATCTTCCTTCGCTCTTTCTATATTTAATACGGTTTCAAACAAATGTCTTGTACCATCCTGTAAATATTGTCCCATAGAATGCAAATCCGTTGAAAAATCAACTGCTGCTGGGAATATTCCCTTTCCATCCTTTCCTTCACTTTCTCCATAAAGTTGCTTCCACCATTCTGATATATAGTGAAGGGATGGTTCGTAATTCACCAATACTTCAATCGACTTTCCCCTATTGTAAAGAATATTCCTTATGGCTGCATATTGATAGCAGCAATTCTTGTGGATATCTTCTTCCATGTATTCTTGCCTTCCATCTTTGGCTCCTTCAATCATACTTTCTATATCTAAACCTGCAACAGCTATAGGTAACATACCCACAGGAGTAAATACTGAAAATCTTCCTCCTACATCATCGGGAATGATAAAGGTTTCATATCCTTCCTTGTTTGATAATTCCCTTAGTGCTCCCTTACTTTTATCTGTGGTAGCATATATTCTTTTCCTTGCTTCATTCTTGCCATATTTATCTTCCATATATGCCTTTAATATTCTAAATGCTATTGCTGGTTCTGTTGTTGTTCCAGATTTTGATATTATATTGATACTAATATCTTTTCCTTCTATAACTTCCATTAAATGCTTTAGATATGTACCACTAATATTATTCCCTACAAAAATAATATCCGGTCCATTTTTTCTGTCTTTAGAAAGCATATTGTAAAAGGAATGGCATAAAGCTTCTATTGCTGCCCGAGCCCCTAGATATGAGCCACCTATACCTACTACTAAGAATACATCTGTGTCATTCCTTATTTTTTGAGCAGCTTTTTTTATTCTTTCAAATTCATACTTGTCATAATTCACAGGATAGTCAATCCAACCTAAAAAGTCCTTTCCTGCACCTGTTTTTTCATGGAGCTTCTTGTGGGCTGCTAAAACTATTTCTCTTGCATTTTCAATTTCATGTTTTTCTAAAAATGAATTAGAATAATCAAATGAAATATTTGACATGATACACCTCCTAATATTATTTTATAAAATTATCTCATGTAATTATTATAATGGAAAAGTAGAAAAATATTAACTAATTTTTCTACTTTTCCATTATATTAGAATATCGCATTTTCAGTCTCTTTGTCAAATATATGAATTTTATCCATATCAAAGCATATATCAATGGTTTCATCAATCTCGGGATTAAATGTTGGTTTAACTCTGGCAATAAATTTTTTTACATCAAGATCAAGATATAAATATGTCTCTGATCCCAATTGTTCTTTAACCTCAACCTTAGTGCTTATAAATGTACTTTGTTGATCGCAGTCAGATTTGTTTTTTATATTTTCCGGTCTTACACCTAATATCACTTCTTTATTTATTTGTTTATTTTGACGTAATATATCAGCTTTATCCTTTGGTAATTTTACTAAATTATTTTTAAACTTAAAAACTACTTCTCCATCTTCTTCATAAATTTCTCCATCTAGAAAATTCATTTGAGGACTGCCAATAAATCCTGCTACAAATATATTTGACGGATAATTGTATATAGTTTGGGGATCTGCTACCTGTTGTACTATTCCATCATTCATAACAACAATTCTTGTTCCCATTGTCATGGCTTCTGTCTGATCATGGGTTACATATATAATTGTCGTTTTAAGTTTTTGATGAAGTTTGCTAAGCTCTGCCCTCATCTGTACTCTAAGTTTTGCATCAAGGTTTGATAAAGGTTCATCCATTAGAAACACCTTAGGCTCCCTAACTATAGCCCTTCCCAATGCTACCCTTTGCCTTTGTCCACCTGATAACTGCTTGGGTTTTCTTTTTAATAGATCTTCTATTCCTAATATTTTCGCAGCAGCTTCTACTTTTTCCTTTATATCAGCCTTTGGAACTTTTCTCATTTTTAGCCCAAATGCCATATTATCATAAACCGTCATATGAGGATACAGTGCATAGTTTTGAAATACCATGGCAATATCCCTATCCTTTGGAGCAACGTTATTCACCAAATTTTCTCCAATATATAGCTCTCCCGATGATATTTCTTCTAGTCCAGCTATCATTCTCAAAGTAGTAGATTTTCCACACCCCGATGGCCCCACAAATATAATAAACTCCTTATCTTCTATTTCTAAATCAAAATCCTTTACTGCATGAAATCCATTAGGATATATTTTGTTAATTTTATTCAAAGTTAGTCCTGACATATTGTTTTTCTCCCCTTTTATCTTTTATAATTTATTTTAAATAAACTTTAGGGAAATATTAAAACTCCCCCTATAGGAACTAACACAACAACTTACTTTAATTTTACTATATAAACTAAATCTAATATATTGACAAAGCTTACAAAGATATTGGTAAGGATTGTACAATTTACACAACTAAATTAAAACTTAAGTTTTAATGTTTAAATCATATATATTACGTAATAGATACAACCTCAAAAGAATATAATGTTTAAGAAGCAATTATACAATTTTTGTAAAATTAAGGAGTTGAATGTATGTTTTTTGAAAAGGAAATTAATGAATTAGTTAACTCAATTAGTAAAACAAATGAATTTAAAGAATTTAAAAAAGCTAAAGCCAATATCAATAAATATCCAGACTTAAAAGAAGAGTTAGAAGATTTTCAAAAAAAACAAATAGACCTATATAATATGAATATGAGAGGTGAAAAAAACGATTGGCTTACATCAGATTTAAATAGAAGCTTTAAAAAACTTTCTAAATTTCCTGAGATACATAAACTACTTAGTTCAGGAAAAGAATTCAATGACATGATGTTTAAGCTATATAAAACAATAAACGATTTATTAAACTCACAATTCGAGAAGTAATATTTGGGCAAATTGCATATGAGAATATCATATATAAAAAAGGTTCCTGTCTTTCTACTTAAACAGGAACCTTTCAAATATTTTTATTAATCCATTTTTATCTCATGGGAAACATTGGATTCATATTACCCATTGAGCCCATTGCAGGATTCATATTCCCCATTGGACCCATTGCAGGATTCATTAGTCCCATGTCATACATATTATTCATTTGCTGCATAGATTGATCATCTTCCATAGGATACATTTCATTCATGGGATACATTGCTCCCATCGTAAACATATCATTCATTGGCTGCATTAACCCCATTTGCTGCATACAAGCCATGGCACACATTGAAGCCATTGCACACATTGAAGCCATTACTGACATCGGATCCATTGGATACATACCATGCATTGGTGGCATTGGTGGCATTGGCATAATATTTTCCATGGGCATAATATTCTCCATAGGTCTAATATTCTCCATAGGTCTAATATTTTCTGTAGGTCTAATATTTTCCGCAGGTCTAATATTTTCCATAGGCATCATTTCACCATAGTCATTGTTGTGATTACAACATTTCTCCATTTACAAATCACCTCTTGATATATTCTAATTTTTAATGGATTTCACGTTCAATACCATAATATGTATAAAATACATTAATGTGAAAATAATTTGCAGAAAAGATAATTGTATAAATTAAATTGGGGACAATTATACGACAATTGAGGAAATTGCATAACTCTAATTTGGCTGGGTTGCATAATATATATGGTATGGCTTTGAAGATTTTAAAACTATATGTAGTAGATAATCTTTTTGGAAGGTAATTATGCAATTTGCTCAATTATGCAATTCCATTAAATATTTGAAAATTATATATATAAGTATTATTATTGAATAAAGATAAGATTAATATTGGGAGATGCTTATGAGGAAAAAAATTTTTAGATTACTAATTATTTTTATATTAGGAACTACTATTATTTTAAATACACCCTTATGGTTTCCAATAAGGAGTTATATAACTATGTTCTTTTATAGTAAGCTCCATGAAAAAGAAAGTTTAATGAATAAAAATAATATAAAGCTTCATATCCCTGGAGGATTAACCACAAAAGATAGGGATTGGTATCCCTTTGTCATGACTTTTAATGATGATATAGGTTTTTCAAAATATGCAGATGAAAGTCTTTCATTAACTATTCTATATAATTTTGGAGGCTTTAATCTAAAGGATGGTGCTTCCTCATATTTTAATCCAAATTCTAAGTATTTTAGTAGTTTTTATGGAGGTTATCTAGTTAAAAAAAATGAGTCTGCAGCCCCTCCCTTTGGTTTTTCCGGTAACGGAAAGATTAACTTAGATGAAATTGCTTTGGTACCTAAATATGATCAGGAGAAATTAGTACTAAGTAGCTTTGGCTGTCTAGAGAAAAAAATGGTATTTGATGTTTTAGTAGATAGTATTCAATATAATGTCAATTATATTAATCATCAAAATTGGATTAAGGTAGACTCTACAATTAGAACCAACAGTCCTATACATAAATTCAAGAAGAAATATATTTCCTATATTCAATATGGAAGACCTATAGATAAATACTATAATAATGAAGACTTTCCTATTATAAATTTAAAGGGAAGGACTTATGTAAAGTATCTAGAAAACTATGATATATCAATATTTTTGTACATTTTAGCTCCTACTGCCAATTTAATTGAAGAATGGGATGAAGAGTTTTTATCGAAAACAATATTAGATACTAAAAGATAAAATATTGAGGAGGAAACTTATGAAAATTGCAGTAATAGATGCTCAAGGAGCAGGATTAGGAAAAACTGTCATTAAAAAAATTAGAAAAGAAATTGGTTTGAATATTCATATAACAGCATTAGGTACCAACCCAACAGCTACATCTAATATGTTAAAGGCTGGGGCAAATCATGGCTTAACCGGTGAAAATTCCATTTGTAATTTTTGTAACACAAATAGTTTAGACTCTATAATAGGACCTATTGGAATAATTTGCAGCGGTGGAATCAAAGGAGAAATTACTTCATCAATTTCACAGTCAGTATTCAATTTAAACTGTACAAAATATATTATTCCCATGCAAAAGCATGGAATTTATATCCCTGGAACTATAAATTTAAAAATTAAAAATATAATAGAAGAAATTGTTTCTGACATTAAAAAAAATATTGAAAAACTCTCTTAAATACAGCAATAATCTTGAGAGTATATTAAGCTTTCAAGATTATTTATTATTTATAAATTAGTATCTAAGTTCACAATTATCTTCAATAAAGATAGTGAGCTCCTCCATTAAGTCAATAACTTTAAACCCTACATGAAAACTTCCTTCACTATTAAAAATGATTCTTACCTTTGGTCTGGTTGGATTATTTCTATTATTTTCAACTACTAAACCTTTTTCTCCTGTGTTTAAAAGAACTCCTGTCCCTTGAGGGTATATTGCAATATTTTTGATAAAATGTTTGTATATTTCTAAATCTAATTCCGATATTGTTTTAGACGATAAAAGCTCTAAAGCCTTATATACCGGCATTCGTTCTCTATAGACTCTATCAGATGTCAATGCCTCAAACATGTCGCATATTGATACAATTCTTACATACTTGTTTAATTTATCTCCCTTTATTCTAAGAGGATATCCACTACCATCTAACCTTTCATGATGCATTAATATAATGGTTTTTATTATAGCAGAAACATCTGAATCCTCTTTAACCATTTCATAACCATATATAGTATGTCTTTTTATAACTTCAAATTCTTCATCAGATAGCTGACCAGGCTTATTAATAATTTCAGAGGTGACATTAGAATATCCTATATCATGCATTAACGCTCCCATTCCAATATCTACTATTTGTTTTTCATTTAATCCTAAAGTTCTCGCTGTCATTATAGTCAATACTGCAACATTAACACAATGATTATAAGTTGCAAGATCTTTACTCATTATCTCCACCATATTAAATAAGCTTCCATTATTTTCTTTCAAATTATTCATTATTCCATATATAGTATTTTTAATATCTTTATTTGATCTATTACAAAAATTTCTACTTTTATTTTTTTTTGTACTCATATTATCAAAGACTTTTCTTATTGTTTCAACAGCCTGAACCTTAACTTCAAGATCAATAGCATCTTCAACTTCTATTCCATCGGATATTTCATCATCTATATAGACAGCAGGGATATTTTTCTTTTGTAAATTTTTTATATAACTACTAGTTAATATTACTCCTCCATGCAATAGTTTTTCACCATCTTTTCCATAAACAGGTTTCGCTAATTCCATTCCAGGTTTTAAAGATTTTGAATACACAATTCTCATAATATCACCTTTATTTATGTTATTTTAAGGAAATTGCATAATTGCCTCTTATAAAAAACTAAATACTATTATATTTAAAATCTCCAGAGCATTACCATATATATTATGCAATTGTTACAAATTTCAATTATACAATCATCTGAGAAACTTGCATAATTTACATTATTAATTTTAAAATGCAATATGTAGATAACTGGCCTGACTTTCTCTACTATATTTTGTATTTTAAAATTCTTTACATGTATTATGCAATTTCCTCATCTAATTATTTAGAACTTAGATTACTAATAATTTTATACTTACAAGGAAGCAAATTGAAAAGTTGATTCATATATCTTTAAAAAATAAAAGCATAGATATTTTACGATATACGAATTAGAATATAGCATCGTTTCATTATAAAAAGACATCTATGATTTCCACAGATGCCTTTTGTGATTAAATACTTATAACTCACAAGATCAACAAAAAAACTTCGCTACAGTATTTTTCATTCATTCGGCAGTCTGTCGATCATAGAACAATTATTCCTTAGACACATGACTTTGCGTCCTTATCTTTCAATAAGTTTGCCTTATCGTGATTATATTATTAAAAACCGTATAATTGAATCATTGTTTATAAACCTTAGACTTATCTTACTACACATTTATTTAATATTCAATAGATTTATATACATATTTCTCTGATTTTCGACATTTTTAAAATCAATTATAGCTCAAAGGTTCAATAAAATACTTGTAAAAATTCAAAATCTTTTAACCTAGAATGAAAAATTATACATAAAGAATAAATATATACCTATTTATTCTCCTTCTATATACTCTTAGGTTCTTGACTTAAAGACTTACTTACTATTAGTAAGGCCAGAGCCACAGCAGTAACTCCTGCCACTAACTTTCCAACAACCATAGGGAATATCATTTCCTTTGCAACTCCTGCTGTAAAACCAAGATGGTCCCCAAATACAAAGGATGCACTAACTGCAAAAGCAACATTTATTATCTTACCTCTATCATCCATATCCTTCATTAAACCAAACATAGGTATGTTATTTGCTAAGGAAGCAACCATCCCAGCTGCTGCAACATCCCCCATCCCCAATAATTTACCTAGTTTTAGAAGTGGCTTTTTAAATATCTTTGTTATAAAATGTACCATTGGAAATGCACCCGCCAGCATTAATGCAATAGATCCAACAATTTCAATACCATCTGAAACAGGGGCCATACCAGGTATTACAACTATTCCCGTTAAGGTTTCAATAATTATTGCAGCTAAACCAATAGTTATTACAGCCACAACACCTTTACCAAATACTGTAAAACCCTTTATCATTTTTTCAGGTATTTTCCACAGTCCAAATGCCAGTAATAATGAGACAATAATAATAGGTACCAGATTGCTAAATATCATTGAAATTTCAAATCCAGCCACCAGTCCCCCTGCTAAACATCCAATAGGTATTGTTATAAGTCCTGCTAATATCCCAGTGGCTAAGAATCTATGATCCTCTTTTCTTATTATTCCAAGGGCCACAGGAATAGTAAATACAATAGTAGGCCCCATCATGGCACCTAAAATTAAACCTGCAAAAAGGCCTGCTTCAGGACTTTGTGCCAATTCTACAGCTAATGGATATCCCCCCATGTCATTTGCCAAAAGAGTTGTTGCAAACATTGCAGGATCTGCCCCTAAAGCCGTATAAACTGGAACAACAATGGGCTTTAATATTTTTGCCAATACTGGAGCCAAGGAAACAACTCCTACCATGGCCACTGCAAGGGATCCCATTGCCATAATTCCTTCATCAAATTTTTCACCCAACCCATATTTATTTCCAATAATTTTATCTATTGCACCTAATGCCATAAAGAATACCATTATATAAACAATAATTTCATTAATACTCATCGGTTCTCCCCCTTTAATCATTACTTTGAATTATTATAAAAGCAAATTACTATTCTTCCTTTGGCAAAATCCCTTCAACCTCCATATGAGGTCTTGGAATAACATGAACAGATATTAGTTCTCCTACTCTATCGGCAGCTGCAGCTCCTGCATCAGTAGCGGCTTTTACAGCTCCCACATCTCCCCTTACCATTACTGTTACCAGTCCTCCACCTATACGCTCTTTTCCTATAAGTGTAACATTTGCAGCCTTAACCATGGCGTCTGCTGCTTCAATAGAACCTACTAAACCCTTTGTTTCTACCATTCCCAAAGCTTTCATAATTGCCATTTTCATATCCTCCTTTATGAATTATTCATTTATTTTTGCTAAAATTTTCAAGGTTATTTCTTCAATAATTTCTGGCTTTGAAATACCAAATTCATTAATAAGTAAATCTCCAATTTTTTTTTCTGTTTTTACATCTTTCCTATTATTCTCTTCAGTAGATTCTCTCGTTTCTTCATCTAAGTTTTTTTGCCTTTCACCATAAATAATAGTAATTCCTTTATTTCTAAGTATATCTTTTATTCCAGGTGTTATGATCATGGATTTATCAACGTAAAACTTATTTTCTTCTACCAAAAAATCATCAATATTACTTTTTGTTATTAGCTTCTTCACTTTACACCTCCCGTTTACAACAATTCATTAAATAATTCCTTTCTTGGAGAAGGAATTACAACCTTACTAACTAACATACCAGTGTTTTTAGCTGATATTGCACCAGCTTCAACAGCTTCTGTTACTGAACTTACATCTCCCGTTAATGTGATGTATGACTTTCCACCTATTCCAAGACCTAATCTTACATCTATCAAGTCAATTAATGCCGATTTGGCTGCAGTATCAGCTGCCACAATAGAGGTGGCTATGCTGAAAAATTCTAATACTCCTAAAGACTTAAATTCATTAATATCAACTGTTCCATTAATTGCCTTTATTAACTGTGGATGAACATTGGAAAGAATTAGCTTATCCACAACAAATTCTCTACCAACCACATTCCCCACTTCAATAGAGGCTTTAACTGCTGCCACATCTCCAGAGATAAGAACAATATATTTCCCAGGACATATTGAATTGGCCTTAAGAAGATTCACCTCAGCAGCTTTTATCATAAAATCTGCCACTTCAATTCCCTTTGCAATGCTATTTAGTTCTATTAGTCCTATTGTTCTTATCATAAAATCACCTCATTATCTATCCTTTGAATAACTACACTATCGGATATTTTACATACCACTCCATCTATACTGGAATGTATATTGGCACCTAATTCTTCCATACTTACCTTTGCAATCATCTGTCCCCTTAAAACCCTATCCCCAATTGCCACAATAGGATTTGCCGAAACGCCAATATGCTGCCTTAAGTTAATAACAACCCTTGAAGCTTTTACTTCTAAGGCCTTTTCCATATTTTTATGCTGATATTTTTTCAAATTTAGCCTTGAAATCAATCTTGATACTGGTATTTTCCGATATTCCCTTATTTCTTTAGCTGTTATATCATTTCCATCTCTTTGATATCTTAACTTTTTATTTCTAAGTTGCTCCTTTATATATTTATTTACAATTCTAGGTGAGAGCCCCATTGGACAAACATATAATTCACAAATTCCACATTCGCAGCATATTAATGCTTCCTTCAATATTTCTTCTTCATTTTCTGACATTCCTAGGCTTCTCATTAGCCTATGGGGCCTAAGCTTGTGGCCAATAAGATACCTTGGACATAGTTCAGTACACATGGAACATTGAATACAAGCTGTTTTAGCCTGATTTATTATATGTTTAATTGGTGTCTGTGCCCTTTTCACAATATAGTGATCGCTGGGTACTAAAATAAGGGATCCCATTATCTTAGTTATGAATTCATTTTCTATCTCTGCTTTATGTACGATCCTCCCCATCATAGGGCCTCCAATTATTACAGAAAAATCATTCAAACTTGACCCTCCTGCAGCTTCTATACATTCCTTTATACTTATTCCTATAGGTACCTTTAATATTCCAGGGTTATTTATTTCTCCAATTAAGGTAATATATTTTTCTATTACAGGATTTCCATTTATAGCTTCAAAAATATTAACTAAGGTTCCTACATTAGATACAACTAAATTAACATCTAATGGTATCCCTCCTTCAGGCACAGATTTTCCTGTGATTTCATATACCAGTATCTGTTCATCTCCTGCCGGGTAAAAATTTTCTAATAGAAAAAGTTCAACATTTGAATTCAATTCTTTAATGGCATTTTCCAAATGCTTAATTTCATTTTTGTATTTTGATTTGAGGCTAATAATTAATTTTTCAGCTTCTATCATTCTTCCAACTTCATCCATTGCCCTAATTATTTCAGTACTTTTTGTTCTCATTAAAAATTTATCAGTTTCTAAAAGTGGTTCGCATTCTGCTCCATTAACAATCAAATACTTGACATTACAATTAAGTTTTATATGGGTAGGAAATCCTGCTCCCCCTGCTCCTACAATTCCTGCATTAAATATTTTCTCAATCAAGTCCACTTCCTCACCCCTATACTATTTCAAATTTCTTTATTCACTTCCACTTCATCAATAATCCCAACAACTGTTGCATCTATTGGAATCTCCGACTTATCAACGGCCTTTCTAGCAGAGCTTCCTCTAACGACTAAAACATTTTCACCAACTCCAGCACCAATACTATCAGCTGCCACAAAGGTTTGTAATTCTATATCTCTATAATAGTCTATAGGCTTTACAACCAGAAGCTTAAGTCCATTTAGACTCTCTTCTTTCCTTGTGGCCCAGACATTACCCACAACTCTACCAATGATCATAGGTACCTTCCTTTCTTGTATATGCTTCTACAAATTAATTCTCTTGATTTCTATTTCATTGGTTCTTATATAATCCTTTGCCAAGGGAGTAATTATTGATTTTTTATTTAAATATATAGTTTTATACCCTAAATCCCATATTCTCTTTATATCTCCTTCTGAAACGGCCTTTTTACTTATTGTTGCCTCAATCACATGAACTTTTTTTCCCTGATTTATATTTTTAAATGATTCCTGAACTAATTCTTTTTTTATATCCTTTACACATGTATTTTCAGATAAATAGAATAGTAATTCTTCTTTTTTCACAATATCTATACCAAAAGAGACTAGCCTGTCTTCATAGGATTTGAACAATTGAAAGAAATTCTCACTGGAAATATTTCTGAATTTCCTATAGTCTATCCCCTCTTCAATAACTACTACCTTCTTCCCGTGAAGAATAGAATCAATTACCACCTTAGATATTTGACTTTGCTCTAAACCAATTGCAATACTGCTCAAATCTTTAATGGATAAATTGGGAACTATAATATAATCTAATGAATCTATATCATCATCAACGAAAAAATCATCTAAAAATTTTATATTTTTATTTATCCCTATAATGTATTCATATTTATCTTTCTTTTCCTTGGATATTGAATCCAGTATTAAAATATTTCCTGACTTAACTTTAGCTTTTTGTAAATTTATAATATCTATTTTTTTTAAGACTTCTTTAGTTATGATTTTAACCAAGCTATCCATATCCATTAGTTTCACTTCCTTATATCCTACAATTCAAACAATTCACAGTTTTACCCTCTCTCATTCAAATAACAATTTCACATACAACGTCCTCCTGATATCCGGCAGCATTTCCTTCATCAAAGTCTATATGCATATTTAATTTATATTTACTGCTCACCCTTATAACAACGTCTTCAAAAACAACAGGTCTTTCACTATTTACTCGTACACTTACTCTTTGATTATCTCTAACATTAAATTTTTCTGCATCTTCTGGAGTCATATGAATATGTCTCTTTGCAATGATTACCGATTCTACAACCTTTATCACTGCATTATCTGTTGAAATATACAGGGATTCACTGCCATCTAAATCACCTGATTGTCTTATTGGAGGCTTAATTCCTAAGCTTATTGAATCCGTTTTTGATATCTCCACTTGAGTTCTTTCTCTAGGAGGGCCTAATATAGCTACTCCCCTCAATACTCCTTTCGGTCCTATAAGACTAACTCTCTCCTTATACTGAAACTGCCCCGGTTGAGATAGCTCCTTTTTCTTTGACATAATATAATTGGCTCCAAAGAGCTTTTCCATGTGCTTCTGGCTTAAATGAACATGCCTAGCTGATACTTCTAAAGGGATTGTCTTTCTATGATCAATGGTATCCATTACCCTTTTTACTATTTCTTTTATTATGTCTTCCTCCATGGTACCACCTCTTCTATTTATATAAGCCCGCTTTGTGCTTACACATCATAATATAAATACAACTACTCAATCTGTTAAGAGCTTTTATTATGTCTAGCCTTCTAATTTGAAATCCCTTTTTAAATGCATTAATGGCTGCTATCTCCACTTCTCTAACAGAACTTCTTAGTGAATTTAGCTCTATAATTATTACACCCATTTTATAATTAGGTAATATATGGTCTACTCCAAGAAATTTTTTTGGCTTATGGGATATCTCCCTTAGCTTCTGTTCATTTAAACCAATCAAATCACTTCTTTTAAAATTTTCATTTAAAACCTCAGCCCTTAAAATTTCCCTAATATAATTTAAAACCTCCTCAAGCTCTTGGTTTAATTTAGAAATATTTTTAGAATCCACTAATACCTGTAGTTTTAAAACCTGAGATTGAAGGCTATCTAACTTTCCTCTAAACACAATCCGTGGGTCGTCCTTATCAACCAGTTTATTTCCATAAATTTGGGTCATATGCTCTGGTTTTTCCTCAAATGCTCCTTGGGAATAATATGATATATATTTAGGAGCTATTTTTTTGTCTGAAATATTAGGTGATTTATAGAGATTTTCATTTATTTTAATGTCTTCATTATCTTCCTTTTGTTGTTTCTTTTCAGTAACCAGCTTAACTCTTTTTTCTCTTAAATACTGGCTTGCAGAAGGAGTAACTAGAGTATTAGATTTTACTATGTATTCTTCAGGTAATTTATTTTTAAACTCTCTACGAAGTATAGATTCTGTTAGAACCTTCATTACCTCACTCCTCATAGCTATTTAACAAATACCTTTGACAAGGTACTTGTGTACTTCTAAATTCTAGGTAACAAGTTCTAAGTCTTAAATCATTCTGCTGTGTAAAAACTTGTTCAAACTTTTAAAATCTCCTTAAGCTTTTTACTTAGAACTTTGAACTTAGAACTTTCACCTGTAATTATGTCAAATTTATACTTCTGTCTTTGGAAGTATTGATTCAACCTCACCATGGGGTCTTGGAATTACATGAACAGAAACAAGCTCACCAACTCTATCAGCCGCTGCAGCTCCCGCATCTGTGGCTGCTTTAACTGCTCCCACATCACCTCTAACCATAACCGTTACCAATCCTCCACCTACATGTACCTTTCCGATTAGTGTAACATTTGCTGCCTTTACCATAGCATCGGCTGCTTCCACGGAACCCACCAATCCTTTTGTTTCAATCATTCCCAATGCATTCATACTAGCCATTTATAATTCCTCCTTAAATTTATTGATATTTTTTTAACTCCTGTATTACCAGTTTACATATTGCTTCTATGTCCTTACTATTTATGACTTTACTATTTTCCTCCTTATTTTCATTAGGTCTTATACCTAAATCATCCAATTCATATGCCATTCTTCTTATATTTATTAAGTGTATTGGACCAACATTATCGGATGTAGCACTTCCACCAACAGCTCCACAGCCAAGGGTTAATGATGGATCAAGCCCTGTACTAAGACCTATTGCCCCTTGAGTAGATGGTGTATTGACTAATAATCTTGAAACAGGCTTTTTAAAAGCAAATTCCCTTATAACATCTTCATTACTTGAATATATAGTTAGTGTATGGCCCATTCCTCCGTTCTCAAGAAGTTCAAAACAAAGCTCACAGGCCTCAATCCAGTCTTGGACAGTATAAAAGGCTAATAATTGTGTTAACTTTTCTTTAGAAAATGGATAATGCTTTCCAACCCCCTCCTCTTCACACAGCAGTACCTTTGTACCTGAGGGTATGTCAATATCTGCCATACCAGCTATGCTTTGTGCAGACTTTCCAACAATTTTGGGATTCATCCCTCCTCCGGGTCTTTCCATGATTTTAACAACCTTCTCTAGCTTTTCACCTGTTAAAAAATATCCACCTTGTCTTCTCAGTTCTTTTTTAACCTCCTGGGCTATACATGCTTCTGTAACAATAGCCTGTTCCGAGGCACATACTGTTCCATTATCAAAGGTTTTACTGGCTAGTATTTTTTTTATGGCAAGTTCTATATCTGCGCTTCTTTCAATAAATACCGGTACATTTCCTGGACCAACACCTAAAGCTGGAGTTCCAGAACTATAAGCTGCTTTTACCATACCAGAACCTCCTGTGGCCAATATTAATGAAACATCTTCATGTTCCATTAATGCATTTGTTCCTTGGATAGTTGGAATACTTATACAGCTTATAAGTCCTTCTGGAGCTCCCATACTTATTGATGATTCCCTTAATATTTCAACTGTTTTTAAAATACAATTAATAGCGCTGGGATGGGGACTAAAAACAATGGCATTTCCGGATTTTAAGGCTATGAGAGTTTTATATATTACTGTTGAAGTAGGATTTGTTGAAGGTATTAATGCTCCTATAACTCCAATAGGTGTCCCTATTTCTACTATTTTTTTCTCTTTATCCTCATTGATAATTCCAAGGGTATTTAAATCCTTAATATGTTCATACACATTTTCACTGGCAAATCTGTTTTTTATAAGCTTATCTTGCCATTTCCCAAATCCAGTTTCTTCTACTGCCAGTTTAGCCAAATGTTCAGACTCTTTTAAAGCCTCCTTTGAAAGCTCCTTTAGTATTTTATTTATATAGTTATTAGTAAAATTAGCAAACTCTTTTTGAGCTTCCTTTGCCTTTTTAACTAAATCTCTGACTTCCTCAATAGACTGTAAATCTTTATACTTAATCATCCTCAGTTTCACCACCTTCACTAAAACAATTTGTTATGGCATCAATTAGTTCTATTTTTTTTGCCATTTTTATTTGACTTCTTTCCATGCTTATCCTCTGTATTTTTCTTGCTATTTTTCTAAGCTCTACAACCTTAAAACTTGCTAATCCCTCTTTATCATCCATTTTTACTAACTTATCCTTGTACTTTATAAGCTTCTCGGATGTATCTATAATTAATTCGTATGAATCTATTTTTCTTTTTTCTACATTGTAATTAGCCTTGCTTAGATTTTCATTTTTCTCTTTTTTAAATTCTCCAAGGATGTCATTGTCAGTGTCCTCTAATTTATCAGTCCCATTATCCTTATTGAAAGCAGTTTGATATATATCTTCTTCAAATATTTTTTCTAAACCCATAGCCGGTCTAGCTATAACATCTACTGATATAACCTTTCCAACCTTATTAGCTGCTGCTTTTCCAACATCTATAGATGCTTCAACTGCACTGACATTGCCTTTGATTTTGATAGTTACAAGCCCTCCCCTTATAAACTCTAAACCTATTATTTCTACATCAGCTGCCTTTAAACATGAATCTGCCGCTTCAATTGCTCCTATATATCCATAGGTTTCGATTAAACCCAATGCCTTTTTATTCATTTTTTCACCATCTAGCTTCAATACTTAGTTGGATTATCCGCAACAAATTTAACGGCTTCTGCAAAGGCATCACAGGCTGCTTTACATGCTGACTGACTTCCCGTCAATAGTCCTCCGCCAAAGTTTGTTTCTGAAGGTGGACCAAAAAACTGAGCCATCTTTACATCAGCTGACTTTAAAGCAGCATCTAAGGCATACATTGCTTCTATTGGAGGTGCAATAAGATAGGCTAATGGTTCTCCCTCTTTTATTCCTGCAGTTTCAGATAAATAGGAGCCTGTTCTTGAAATACAATGGGCATAATATGCTATCGTATCATCATCATTGGCACTATAAAAACATCCATCATTTTCAATGAAATCTATGGCTGCATTTATTCCACTTCTAACCTCTGCTGGATTAGGTCCTGAAAGAATTCCTATGAATTCACCTGCTAATTTAGTATTGGCATTGGCAGCTCCACCGTAAAAGGATTTTGCATATACAACCTTTACATCAGCTTTTTTTGTTGCTTCATCTATAGCTGTATATCCTACATCATCGCAATCTGTAGTAATCATTCCTATGCTCCTATGTCCCTGGGGAAGATCAAATTCTTTGCCCATGTCTACATCTATATTAGGAATTAATTTTACACTAAGTAATGTAGTACGCAATGGATCATTTCTCATGGTCTTACCTCCTCTTCTATAACTTAAGATTTAATCCGCTTGCCCTTTGATCAAGCATCTTCTTAATTACATCAGCAATATGTGCACCTGCCTCAACAGCTGCTGTGCCTCCTTGATGAATATTTGAAACTACTGTTCTATTTGATTCCGGCATTCCTACTGTAGATTTATATGCCATATAGCAGCTCATACTTTCACCGGTTGCAAGTCCGGGTCTTTCTCCTATTAAAACTACTGTTACTTCTGCATCTAATATTTCAGAAACAGCATCCATTGCAGGTACCCTACCATGTTTAACAAAAAAAGGTGTGCCCACGCTTATACCATATCCCTTTAGCCCTTGAATTATTGCTAAATAAGTATCTTTAGCATTTTCTTCAACAGCTGTTGAGCTCAGTCCATCTGATATATATATTTGAACCCTAGGATTTTTTTGACATCTTTCCAATATTAGCTTTCTTGTATCTTCATTAAATCTTCTCCCAAGATCTGGTCTAGTCAAAAATTCATCCTTATCCCTACACACAGTAGATACAGAAAATAAATTCATACTCTTCAAGAAATCTTCAGAAACATATGTAAATACTGCATCCTGTGCTATTGCATGATCTGCTCTAAACCTTAATAAGGTTTCAGTTTTATATCTTGGTCCTGCTCTCCATATTCCAACACGTGCAGGAGTGTTTTCTTTAAACTTTAGATATCCATCTTTGTTCTTTGGATTTGGAACCATAAGCTGATTTTTAATATCAGTATCAGTAATATCTGGAATCCACTCATCTTCACATCCATCATTATATGAATCATCTGCTCCAGAAATTTCTTTTAATTCCCTATCCTCATCCTTAATATTCATTTCATTTAAAACTTGCTCTATTATATTTTTAATATCTTTTTCAGAAATCACATTTTTCCCCCCTTATGATTTATTTCATAAATATTGATGCATCACCGGCTATTTCAGTTAACTTACCATTTTTATAAATCCCCATTTTTTCTAGCCATTCTTCAAATTCCTTAATTGGCCTTAAGTTTAATAAATCCCTTAATGCTGGAGCATCATGATATCCTGCACATTGATAATTGAGCATTATATCATCACCTGCTGGAACTCCTATAATATAATTACAGCCTGCCGCTGCCAATAGTACACCTAGATTTTCAATGTCGTTTTGGTCGGCTTTCATATGATTTGTATAACAAACATCACACCCCATAGATATGCCTGTCAATTTACCCATGAAATGATCTTCAAGGCCTGCTCTAATAACCTGCCTACTATCATACAAATATTCCGGTCCTATAAAACCAACAACTGTATTCACTAAAAAAGGACTGAACTTCTTAGCAAAACCATAGCATCTAGCTTCTAAGGTTACCTGGTCCACCCCATGATGGGCTTCCGATGATAATTCTGAACCCTGACCTGTTTCAAAATACATAACATTTGGACCTGTTGAGGTACCTTCTTTAAGTACCAATTCCCGGGCCTCATTAAGTAGCTTTGCCGTAACTCCAAAGGCTTCATTTCCCTTTTCAGTCCCAGCAATACTTTGAAATATTAAATCAGAAGGTGCTCCTTTCTTTATTGCTTCCATTTGGGTAGTAACATGGCCTAAAACGCAGTTTTGAGTTGGAATTTTCCATTTCTGCTTGAATTCTTCAAACATTTTTAAAACATTTGAAGCATTGTCAACTGTATCATTAACGGGATTAAGGCCAATAACTGCATCACCTACTCCATAGCTTAACCCCTCCATTATAGAGATCATTATTCCATCCAAATCATCGGTAGTATGATTTGGCTGCAATCTTATTGACAAGGTCCCCGGTAAACCAATAGTAGTATTACAATGGGCTGTTATACGTATTTTACTTGCTCCATAAATCAAATCTAAGTTTGACATTAGCTTTGCCACTGCTGCCACCATTTCACTGGTTAAGCCTCTGCTGATTCTTCTAATATCTACACCTGTAGTTTCATTATTCAATATCCATTCCCTTAATTCTGAAACAGTCCAATTCCTTATCTCTTTATATATTTTTTCATTTACTCCATCCTGTATAACTCTTGTTACTTCATCCTCTTCATAGGGTACTGCTGGATTGTTTCTTAAATCTCCCAATGTAAGATTGCTCAACACTTCTTTTGCAGCTATCATTTCAGTCACCGACTCAGCTTGTATCCCTGCCAGACTATCCCCAGATTTTTCTTCATTTGCCTTTGCTAAAACTTCATTTACATCCTTAAATTGATAAACTGTTCCAAAGAGCTTAGTTTTAAGTCTCATTTTTTCTCCCCTTTCTTATTATGGATATGTGACTGAGAAACTAAATAAAGGGAAGTAGACCCAGAGTAAGTTAGTTTCTTTATCACATATCTCAATTCCCTTATTTATGGCTAAATAGTAATGTCTTTACTACTACAGGAACTACCTTTCCATTTGCTATAGATTTGCCAATATCTACATAATCTCCATTTTCTACAGTCACTGAGTCTATACAAACAACATCCTTATTATGTGGTAGATAAGCTTTTATAGTCTGGCCTAAAACTTTAGCTATATCTTTTTCAACAATAATAATCAATGGTGCTTTTATATGAAGAATTCCTTTCATCCCATCTATAATACATTTAGATAATTCCTGCACCCCATCGAAGCTAATATTTTTCACCCCCTTAATAGCCAATGCCACCTGCTGTTTGTCATTTTCTAATCTAAACCAGTTTACTTTATTTGCAATTCGTTCCTTCAATTGATTTAAGGGTAATTTTTCTTCTTCTTCATCAAGCTTAAGTATTGGAATATTCTTAAGCGGCAGGACATTTTCATCAATAGTTATAGTACTGCCGCTAATGTCTGTTGTATGGGATCCTGCCCCTACAACTGTTGCTCTAATGGTTTCAGCTGCCTTTAATATATTTTTTTTCTTTACTATATTTGAATCCTTAATCGACTGACCTAATATAATTCCAATATCACCATATTTGAAAAAATTCTCCACATTCTTTTCATATATGCAGTCAGCCACACCACCTGAAAAAGAAACATAATCTATATCGTAATCTCTTCTCAAATCATTTCCTGTAAGCATCAGCTGAAGCTGAGGGGTCATAGCTCTGATACCTATGACTTCTTCTAAAATTTTAGACATTCTTGAAGTTATTTTTCTAAGATTTTCTAATGTCATTTTTTCACCTTCAAATATTTTAAGATTCATGCTTTCTGCCAATTTTTCTATTTTTGGTGCTATATAGATGCTTTCTAAAGTTTCTTTGTCTAATTTAATTAATCTCCCGCCAATATCAAGACAGGCAGTATCTATTACCTCTCCATTTTTAAATATCGCTATATTAGTTGTTCCTCCACCAATATCAAGATTTGCAATAACACAAGATTTTTCTTTTGAAATCTTAGCAGCATTTGCTCCTTTTCCAGCTATAATTCCTTCCAAACTAGGACCTGCCGTTGCCACTACAAAGTCCCCTGCCAATCCACTTAGTATATTTAAAACTTCCTCGGCATTTTCTTTCCTCGCTGTCTCTCCCGTTATGATTACTGCACCAGTCCCTACGTCCTTTGGACTAATATTTGCCTTCCTATATTCATTTTCCATTATTTTTCTAACTTTTTTTCCATTTATAGATGTTGGAGATGTTAATGGAGTAAAATAAATATCACTTTTATAAATGACTTCCTTATCAATAATCTTAATTCTAGGTACTGAAGCCATAGAGGCAGTGTTGTCTATTGTAATCCTACTGAAGACCAGCTGTGTAGTTGAAGTTCCTATATCAATTCCAACACTTAAAATATGTTCCTTCATTAATAAAGTCCTCCCTACAATCCTGCAATGTTGTAACTTTATTATCAGGTTATGCTTTCCAAAAAACAGCAAGGAGCCAAAAAGATATTAAAGATTTAATATCCCTTTGGCTCCTTTGCCTTTAAAAACACATCCTTGTGCTTTCTCTATGTATAGATATCCCCAAATCAAACTTTACAAACATATATCTATTACAATCTACATTTTATTTTTAAAATCAAATATTATTTTTGTGCCATTGTAACTAGAGTCAATATTAATTTGACCTTGTAATTTATCCTTTACAATACTTTTTACAATATTGAAGCCTAAACTTCCAGGTCTAGCAGTTTTCATATCAAATCCAACACCGTTATCAATAATTGCAATATTGGAATACATACTTCCCCTTTGTATCTTAATTTCAATAAGCCCCTCTTCTTTTCCAACAAAAGCATATTTCAGTGAGTTTTGTAAGAGTTCATTCACTACAAGGGCTATTGAAGTTGCCCTATCTGAATCAATCTTCAATTTATCACCGCTAATCTCTATTTTAATATTTTTACTCTTTAATAGGCTGTAATCTATAACACTGTTTTTAATCCTAGAAAGAATTGTTTTTATATCTACATCATCTAAACCTTTTTGAGCTAATATTTCATGGGTTACAGCAATACTCAGTATTCTGCTTATGCTTTCACCAAATGCAATTTTCACAGTTTCATTATCAATTCGTCTTGATTGTAATCTTAATAGGCTGGCAATTGTTTGAAGATTATTTTTTACTCTGTGATGTATTTCCCTTATTGCCACAGATTTTAAAATTAATTCCTTTTCCTTTGCTTTTACTTCAGAAATATCTCTTATAACCACTATAATCCCTACTATATCAATATTCCTTTGTTTCATAATTGAATATTTCACCTGTAAAGTTAGTTCTCCTATGGTTACCTCTGAGCTGCTGATGAATCTTTTAGATTTTATTTCTTCAAATGTCTTACCATCCAACACCAAATTATTGAATCTTATACCTATTAAATTGTCTATGTATCCTAATTTTTTATATAAACTTTGGGCTACTGGATTTGCATATGTAGATAATCCATTACTATTAAATATTATTATTCCATCGGTTATATGATAATGTATGGGATTTTGATTATCTATAAATGTTAAAAGAGCCTTTGTAAGTTGTTCAGTAGTTTCTGTTAATAACTCCATGTTCTTTTTTTCCTTTATACTTTTAGTTATATCAATCTCTGCTATAAGAACACCTATAACATCTCCAAAGTCGTTTTTAATTGGAACTACGCTTTGCTTTACTGATTTATTTTCCTGAGTAATAGCCCTTAAATCCCTGGTGGGCATTCCAATTTCTAATGTTCTTAAAGCTGCAGGTTCATTTTTTCTAAAGGCAAATTCTCCTACAACTGAGTGCTGATACATTGATGGATAATCAAAGGGCTTTGCTTCAGCAACTACAATTGCCGCATTTGGATCTTTGGTCATACAATCTATAAATATATCAGCTTCTAATAAATCCGCTATCAATTGAAGGTTTTGAGCAATTTTTTCAAGCTTTTCAATATCACGGTCGGACAAATAAGTATGGATTTTACATAATTCATAAATCATTATATTACTCCTTAATATATGATTATTTTATTCATTAATAAGAATTGCATTAGCTATTTCCTTCATTGCACAGCGCTTATCCATACTTAATTTCCTGATTTTATTATATGCTTCCTTTTCTGACAGTCCATATTTTGACATTAATACTCCCTTTGCCCTTTCTATAATTTTCCTAGCCTCCAATTCTTTTTCCACTTTAACAGCCTCTTCTTTTATTTTTTTAAATTCCTCCCCCTTAGAAATGGCAACCTCTATTGTAGGAAGAAGTGACTTCTCATCAACTGGTTTAACAATGTATCCCATAACACCTGCTTCCTTAGCCCGGTCAATAAATTCCTTTCCACTATAGGCTGTTATGAGAACTACACTGCTGACTAAATTTTCTTGGGTGATAATTTTTGAGGCCTTAAGACCATCCAGTAAAGGCATCTTTACATCCATGAGAACTAAATCAGGCTTTAACTTTCGACATAACTCCACGGCATCAAATCCATCTGAAGCCTCCCCTACAACATCGTAGTTAGCTTCCTTTAACAGCTCAAAAAAATCCATTCTAGTAATAGGCTCATCATCGGCTATTACTATTCTTTTTTTCATTTTTTCCCCCCCTTAAATTTGCAGGCATAAAACTTAATTTATAAATGTCAAAATATCCGGCGTTTTTGAGGATTTTTGAGATGTATAAATTAAAGATTGACATTGTTTCACTATAGTTGTCTATCTTTTATATATTATTAAAATAGAAACATTTTTATGCTATCTAATCCACTTCCTTTAAGGGAACTAACTTTAAATATTTTACTAACCCCCGCATTATATAGGCACTCTTTAGCATAGTTAATATTGCCTTTTTTACAGTCTATTTTCGTCACTATCCCTATAACTATTTTATTAAACATAGCTGCAAATTCAGGAGGAAAAATACATCCATCATCGCTACAATCTTGAACAAGAGCTATAATATCACAATCAAAGGATAATGCTATTAAAGCATTGTAAAATCTTCTGCTTTCGATATATTCTCCTGGAGTATCTATAATATTATTATAAAACTCTACTGCTTGAGTTTTTTTGTATTCTATGGAATAATTGTTCAGTGCCTGAACAAGTGTGGTCTTTCCACTACCAGTTCGTCCTATAAGTATTATCTTTTTCACTTTATCACTCCTAGGATTTGGTCAGATTTGCAGGAGTAAATGATAATACATTTGCTAAAAGATTTAAAACTTCCTTCAAGGATGATTCAACACTTGATACATCTCCGACTATAACAAGGGATCCACTAAATCTATCTAAGAAACCTATTTCTACTGCTGCAGATTTAGTAGCAACATCGGCAGCAATTATAGCAGCTTCACTAGGAGTAATTGTAAGTATCCCTATTGCTTCATGGCATTCATCAGAAATTCCAAGTTTTTTATATATATTTTTCTGAGGATTTGCTATTAAATGGGCCAATGTAACTTGTTTACCTGGTACATATTCCTGTATAACTCTTTGCTTTGCATCTTCCTCCATAATATCAACCTTTCGAAGTCTTTAAATTAAAAATGTAATCAAAAAAAGCTTGTCAAGGGAAAATATATATTTTCCTTGCAAGCTTCATTGCTCTCTATATGCACTCCATTGTGCAAATCATATATTTTATTTAATTTTACCATACTTGTTTCAAAAAAACAATCCAATATTCTGAATAAACTAAATATTTCATGAATAGCTCTTCTGTCTATTGTATTTCTTTCTCTTCAAGGGAAACCGTTTCTTCCATTTCTTTATGATATATGGAATCTTCTAACAATACGGTAGAATCTTCTTTTTTTATGCAGGATTCTAAGGAATTTATATTATTTTCAAACAAAATATCATTATCTGGTATTGCAATAGATATTTCACCGTCATAATTATAATAATCCTTATGATCATCTTTTGATTTTTTTGCAGGACGCAGCTCAATGAGTTTACCAATCAATATTATAGTAATAATCCCTCCTATTAAACCTATGCTTGTTAATAAAATTCCTTTTAAGAGCATATTATCTCCTCCTTTATAGAAAGTATGCTTTGACTGATTTTGTCCATTAATTAAGCTTATATTATTACTAATTATAAAAATATTCCATAATTTCAATAGTTCCCAAATATGTAATGTATGAAAAAAAAATTAGTAATAATATCATTAAAGCTATTGCAATTTTCCTATTCACAGTTTTTTTCTTCCAAAATAAATCAAAGCTGTCTATATTTATTAAATCTTCTAAAAGTTCATCTACCGACTGATATCTTTGCTGCGGATCAAACCTTGTACATTTCAATATTATGTACTCCATACCTATTGATATATTTTCCTCCAGTTCCCTTATGGTTCTTTCCTGAAAGGGTGCTTCCTTTGGACTTTTTCCCGTTATAAGGTGGTATAGTGTTACCCCAAAACTGTATATATCTGTTCTAACATCACTTTGAGATCTTCCATACTGTTCAGGTGCAGCATATCCCCTTGTACCTATATATGCTGTATCATTTATTGAATCATCCTTATATTCCCTAGCAATGCCAAAATCTATTAATTTTATTCTGTTTTTATTGGTTAATATAATATTAGAAGGCTTCATATCTCTATATATAATTGGATTTGGCCTTGTATTGTGTAAATAAATCAGGACATCGCATATTTCTTTTCCCCACTGAATAATATCCTTCTCTGGTAATCTGCCACATCTAAGTAGTTTTTTATCTAAGGATATACCTTCAATATAATCTTCAATAATATATATATTCTCTTCATCTTCAACAATATCAAATATTCTGGGAAGTGCCGGGTGGTTTAGCTTTTTTAAAATATTGGGTTCCACCAATAAATCAAACTTTGAATTTGAATATTTACTAATTTGTTTAATGGCCCAAAGAGTATCCAAATTAACATTTTTAGCAAGATAAACTGTACTCATCCCTCCAGATCCAATAACATCAAGTATTTCATACTTTCCATCGAAGAGCCCATTTTTCACCATTTTGCACCCTCCACATCACCTTAGCATATTTACTATCTTTTCATATAAATTTATTTTTTCTTTTCTGCAGTTTTGATATATTAGTATTACTGAAGCATTATCTGGAGCTCCCCTTGACTTCACTATACCCATAAGCTTTTCTACTGTCTTCTGCATATCATTCTCTTTAAATTCTTTAAGAGCTCTTAATATTTCATCCTTGATTAATAGATTATAAAACCCATCACTACATAATAAAAATATATCTTCTTTGAAAACCTCTCCCTTATTTTCAAAAATATCTAATTCTTCCTTTATTCCTATACACTTGAGAAGTACATGTTTTTTTGGATGATTAGCTGCCTTTTCTATATTCATTATTCCTAGCCTAACCTGCTCTGCCACCCAGGAATCATCTTTAGTTAACATAATCATGTCATCATTTATTTTATATATTCTACTATCGCCTATATGCTTAATTATATATTGATCTCTATATATTAAAAGCATTGACAAAGTTGTTCCCACCCTACCATTTATTGATTTTCCAAATTCAATTATTCTTTTATTTATATGAAATATAAGATTATCTAGTTCTCCACCAATTGTATTTAAGTTTATCTTATTCATTTCTTTAACTACTAAAGACAGCCTACTATCCCACCAGTATTTAAATTCTTTAATAACAATCTCACTGGCCATATCACCGGCCTTAAGCCCCCCCATTCCATCGGCCACTACAAAAAGACCAAACTCCCCTAAATACTCTTCACCAATTTTTATTAGAATTCTATCTTGATTTGTCTTTTTTACATATCCTATATCACTTAATGTACCAATAGAAAATCTTCGTTTTTTCATATTTATCGCCTCAGTTTTTCTCTGATTTCCCGTTGACTTGAAAATTCTTTTTATATACTTTAACCTATTGTGCTAGTAATTTAATTTTAAATGGGATTTAAGAGGTTTTAATATTTCATTTAAGTGATTTTTATAACACATAGGAAATATTAAAATCCCTGACATAATAACTAATATAGCTAGTTACTTTATAATTCATTAATAAAGGTATACTTAATATTAGCAAATTCAATATTATCTCCATTATCAATCTTGTATTCTACATTGCTTTTTAATCTAACTCTATTAAGAAAGGTTCCATTTTTTGAATTTAAATCTCTGATGAAATATTGTTTTTCTCTACATAGTATTTCAGCATGGGTTCTACCTATAACATTATTTTCTATTAAATAGTCCACATAATTTCCAAGTCGTCCTATGATAAAGTTTGATTTAGTTATAGATACTTTTTCTATTATTCCATTATTTATTCTTTGTAAATATGGCAATTCTTCCTCTTGTTCATCCAAAACTACCGTTTCATTAATACTTAGAGACTTGTCTTCAATCATATTACAGTCCACCGCCGCTGCTTCATATTCTTTGTCACAATAATTTAACTCCTTTGAATTAATAATTTCTTTTTTTGACATATTTATGTTTTTTATTATTTCAACTTCCTCCATATTTTCTTTCTTAAATAAATATCTAAATAGCATAACATCAACAGCAGCTACAATTAAAGTAATGCCTCCATAGGTGCTAAATCCGCCACCAGCTAAGGATTTGATTGAATCTAAGCTAAATATCAAAGCAACGATTATTAAGACTTGTGTCAAAACTGCTATAAATATATACTTAGGTTTATATCTTTTTTTAACAGTATTTTTGCTTAATTGATCGTCATTGTTCTTTAATGAACCTATTATATTTAATTCTTTTTGCAGTATATGGCCTTTTTCATTTTTCCCTTGATAATCATGTTTTAAGCAGATATCTTTATTATTAAAATAATCTTTAATATTTGAGTCTTGACTATTACACTGTTGTATATTTTGTTCTTTAGACATTACAGTAAATTCATTTTTTCTTATCTCATTGAGCATTTTATGAAAATCATAAATGCTGAAAATATCTTTTTTTATATAATTTAAGATTCTCTGGATATAATTGCCACTGGATTTTTCATCAATTTTAGCTAGAGAAATAATAAGGTTAACCAAAAAATCTTTAAAACTTTGGTTTATATCCTTTTCAAATTCTATAGGAAGATATACCATACCTATTTCAAGGGTACTTGGATCAATATAAATATAATCTTCATGAATTAAAAAGCTTTTATCATACAAAAAATATTCCCTGCTTTCCAATAGAACATAAGTAATGCCCCTAAGAATGTCAATAAACTCCATCTTACTAAGTTTTTTTCTTTGTAAAAACTGGGATAATACTAATTTGGATGTAATATTATAATAGAGCTTTACTTCATCATTTTTATACCTTGCATCAAGATCAAGAATCCCTAAACAATTATTATTGTCTATCATCCCCATCTGATATTCTAAAATATCTTCATCTGAAGCCATAGTCAAAACTAAATAGCTTGCTGTTGAATCATTTTCATATTCAAACTTAAATCTTGTATCTATGATATCCTTCATTAATGTCGCCCCCAGTTCTATTAAAATCCTTAAAATTAGCTAATTAGCTGAAAATGATAATAACCATGGTCCCGACAAATATAAAAGGAGCAAAGGGAAGAGCTGTCTTTCTATTGACCTTTTTAAGAGTTAATAAAATAAGACCCGTAAGTCCACTAATTATTGTGGCTATCAGCATTATTTCAAGGGTAGTCTGAAGTCCGAAAAAAATACCTATACATCCAAATAATTTGGCATCTCCCATTCCAATATCTCCTTTAGTTATAATTGAAATTGTTGCTATTATTCCTCCACAAATTACAAATCCAAGAAATGCATCTACAATTGAAATATTATCATTTAAAACCAAGACAATTGCTCCTAGAGCAATCCCTAAAAGGATACATTTGTTGGGAATAATTTTACTTTTAATATCAATTAGTGAGATAAGCAGTAAAATCCCTATTAATATTGAATTTGAAAAAAATAAGATTGAAAAATCGTATTTTTTGTAAAGAAAGAAATATATCGCTACTAAAAAAATATCGATAAGAAATAATTTTTTTTCTTTACTAAATATATTAAAAAAATGTTTGAAGAAACCTTTATTTTCACCAGTATATAAATACAATTTAATAATACTGGATATAATAAATGTGATAATGCACAAAAAAATATATAACATACTTTTAACTCCTATAATATAGAGATTTAAACCCTATACAAATATATTTTTATAAGTTTTCCTATGGATTACATATTTTACATGGGTTATACTTTTTTTCTGCTTCTTTAAGAGGAATTTTAATAATATCCTTAAACAAATGGGTACATCCCCTTTTATGATATCTTCCATCATTGCTTCTCTTTGATTTGAATACTGTATATCCAAAATCACTTTCAATTGGAGGATTACATTTTTCACAAGGCTTTAATCTCAAATTCTTTGCAAACTGTAAATCCAATGCTTCAATTTCCTTAAATATTGAATAGCATCCAAATCTGTGATATCTTGATCCTTTTTCAGAAACATAAACTATTCTATCCTTCCCTTTTTCTTTGTTATCTTCATCATTTCCCTGTATTGATCTTGGATATTCATCCCCTGCCATCCATGCTCTAACAGTTGCTCTTTGAACTACAGGTATATAATCTATAATTTTTATTGGTAGGGGTATCCTTAATTTATATTTAACTATAACATCTATATCTTCACTATTCTCAAAATATGTAGAACTACTAAAATCTAATTTATCTATATTCAAACTTTTTAATCTGCTATCGGTTAATCCATGATTTTTTATATGATTTCTTATTATTCCATTACCTACGGCTGTTTTACCTTTGCTAATTCCTGTCTCCCACATTGATAGTGCTAAATTTGGCACATCATTCCCATGATCATTTACTATATCTTGGATTATAGATTCATCTTTAATAGTAATGTTCAATTCTTTATAGGATTTCACTATCTTTTTAATATCTTCCTGGGATTTTCCTTTCTTCTCCTCTAATCCATCCTCTATTGTTTTATCTATATCAGCCACTCCACTTATATAATAAATATAACTATATGCAGCCATTTCATTTGCTGCCTCATCTATGGAATGTTGTATTATTTCGTGGGCATAAACTGCTTTAGTTATAAAACCAATAGTTAGAATTCCACAAATAAATACAGGTAAAACCAAGGCTGCTTCAACAGTCAAAGAACCCTTTTTATTTCTAAAAATTTTATTTGATATTTTCTCATAAAATGATACTATAGAAAAAACAAAGAAATCCATAATATTACCTCTAATATCCCTTATATATAACTAATTCAAATTTATGTCTATTTTTCGATAACTTTAGATTCTCAGGTATAAAGCCTCCAGTTAAAAATAAATATTTTATAGAAACTACTGCTTTCACCCTTATATATGTATTATTTTCCTTTAATTTGTAATCAATATTATCTGTCTCTTTTTGTATATTTAATTGAATCAAATCTTGAATTCGATTTATTGTCTTATTCTGATCCTGAATTAAAAGAAGAAATCTTAAATAATCCTGATATGAAGTGTTCATAAAATCCTTTTTATCGGAAGAAGTATTTTGAACCTCTTCATTATCAATTTCTTTATCTATAAATTCCTTATTATCTCCCTTTAAATCCGTCTTCCAGTCATCTTCAGTTTTATATAAGGCTATTTTTCTTCCTGACTTTAACTCATCTAAATCATAAATAGATTCACCCATGGACCAGCCTAAGAGTATTAAAGTCCTTATAATAGGGATACCAGCTCCACCTGTATACAATCCTGCTACGGCTGTTGCAGTGGCAGTGGCAATATTCTTTTTGTTTTCACAAGTAAATGTATGAATTGAATTTAAACCAAATCTGATTAATAATATCTTTGAATCCGTCAGAACTTGATTCATTTTTTCATTCCTTTTTCCATTTAAAATGTATTCAACTTCGCTCTTTTTAAAATAAGTATTTTTTTCATTTTTATTAATATTTCTCAGATCAAATTCTCCATTAATATCTGATACATAGCTCTTAAATGTACCCATAATATACTCATTTATATATATTTCATCCCTTATATCCTTTAGTCTTATTTTTTCAGTAATATCTTTGAGATATGAAAATGCAGATTCACTAAATCCTAAACCTTCATCTTCATAAAACTCAATTCCTTCTAATCCTTTGCTATCCATTAAATTATCATTACTTTTATTTTTCCTTATTTCTTTCTTCAAAACAGAAGGAAGTATAGAATATTCCTCATCACTTATAGTAATACTTTTTTCACTTTTATCCTTAGAATTAATATCAATCTTCCTATTTCCCTTTTCCTGATTGTTTTCTCTTTGGTCATAGGCTTTATATTCTGATTTTCTATCTCTTACTAAGTCATAATCATAATCAATCTTATTATTGTAAGCCCTGATTTTATCAATAATATCTTTTTCTACTGATTTGATATAATCTATATCATCCTTGGCTTTACCTGGTTCTATTTTTTCAATCAGACTCAGTATACTTGAACCACTCCTCCCATTTCCTTCAAGTAATCTTATATTTGCCCCTATCTTTTTTTCAATATCCTCTAATTTATTTTCTTCTCTTTTACTATCGGGAATTAATTTATCATATTTTTCAATTTCTTCATTAAACTCCTTTTTAGAAGCCTCCATTATATTATCCTTATTTTTAGACAAATATTCTTTGTATTCATCTAATTTATTGTGAATATTTCTGCTTTCTGCTATAAGCTTATAAATACTGTCTAAAGCATTTTTATTCATTCTAATATATTCACGAATATCTTTAGTCAATTCATTGTATTTCTTTTGTTTTTCCCTTTTAGCCTTTCTGATTTTGTCCTTTAATTTCTCCTTGCTTTCTTCCGATTCTGCTTTTTTATCTTCCATATTATCTAGCCTTTTCTTTAGTTCTATATGTCTTTCCACAGCTTGTATATAATTTTCTATTAGTCTTTTACATTCCCCTTCATTGAGCTTCCTCACAAAATGTTCCATCTTTTTTTCTTTACTCCAAAGAAAAAACATACGCTCCTCGTATTTTCCATAAATATATTTATATATTTCCCTTTGAATATTTTCTATTTTTTTTAATTCCTTTTCAAATTCTATTTTTCTTTTATAAACTTCCGATGTTGATCCAGATTTTTTTAAAAGGTCTAACTTTTCTAGAAAATCCTGTGTGAATACCTTAGGAGCTCTATACTTCATAAATTGAAGAATTTGATGCTTTGTAACAGGATTCTCCATTAGATTAAAAATGGTATCTACTTCAATGCCTTCAATTTTATAATCGTACAAATCAACATAATTTCCTATTTTATTTTCATCTAAATAGGCCTTATCAATCATTAAATTCTTGCTCAAATAATCAGTAATGATTTCTTCAAGCTCTTCTTTATTGTTTTGAGTCAGGGCAAATAAACCATATTCTTCCCTTAAAGGGGTATAGTATCCTGCAAGGGTAGAAGAAGCTGAGGTTTCTAGAGCTCTTTGGATCTGAGACTGGGCAGTATTTATTCTTGCTGCGTCCACAATTACTCCTGCCAGTGTAATCATAATCAACATTATAATACTTAAAAACACAGTTATTGATCCACTTTGTCTGTCTATATACACCTCCCTTTCCTCCTTTATTCTGAAAAAAACCTTTCTATATTTTCTTTAACTATACTAATGGTATTTTTAAATTTTTCTATAAAATCAGATGTTACTTCATATTCCTCTAGTGTATCTCCTGTGAAATCTATATTACGTATTAATTCAGCGGGATTTTTTATGATTGACCTTGAATGAACCTCTATATTATATTTGTCATCCAAACCAAAAACCTTTAGGCTTTCTCCAAAGGGTATTTTATAGGAATTCTTTATTATGACATTCAACTCTTTATAGACTATATAATCTTTAATAAATATATCTACTTTATCCTTTATATTTTCATCACCATTAATATCTAATTTAGAAATTTCACTTTCTAAAATATTATTTTTCTTCAACTTATATAAAGCATATGTCTTCATTATTTTAATTTTTTCTTCTTTATTGCTTAGATATAAATCCTCCTTAAGCAATTCTTCTGAAGTCTTCAATTTTCCAGTTTCCAGCCTGAAATCTTTAGAATCTATTTTCATTTTTGAAATATTGCTCCAACAAGCTGCACCTCTTTGAGCCACATGATTGCTGACTGCTTTGATATATGCATGATGATATAATAAAACACATATGTATATAGCTGCTGCAATTGCTAAAATTATTATTGGAAAAATCACAGAGGCCTCTACTGTCATACTTCCACCATTATTTAGTCTCTTATAGGTTTTTTTCATAAAGCAGCATTCCTTTAATAGCAATGGTTTTATTTTTAATCCGGAAAATCCTTGGGATCAATATTAACTCCCTCAATATTACCTAATATGCTTTGCAGAAACTCTACTATGGCTTCTTTAAAAATCAGTGCAAGTCCAACTAATATAGCTACAAGTAATACTATTTCAACTGTACCAAGTCCATCCTCCTTTTTCAAATGATGTTTAATTGTTTTTAACATTTATTTTTCCCCCTTTAAAATAAAGTTACATCCCCTTCAATTGCAGCACTGCTGGTGTCAGTACAATTATTAATATTGCTATAAACATAATCATCATTGGAAAAAGCAGCTTTGAGCTGGCTTCTTCCCCAAGTTTTTTTGCTTCATTTTTACGTATTTCCCAACAATCACTTGCTTGAACTCTAAGTATAGTAATTAGCTTATCATTTCCCTTTCTTAAATTTTGTAAAATTGCAGAAATGAATTTAGAAATTTCTGGTGCTCTACATCTTCTAGCAAAATCTTCATATGCTTCAGACTGGGACTTTCCTCCCTTTATATTTAGCCAAACTCTTTCTATTTCCTCATATAGGGGTCTACTGCTCTTATTTTCACAGGCAATTTTTTCCCAGCTTCTTTCCACTGTAAGCCCTGCATCAACTAAAAGTGTTAATTTATTCAAAAAATCAGGAAAATCTATTCGTATCATCCTATATCTTCTCTTTAATCTTTCATTTAAATCTCTATCGGGACCATATATAACGGCTCCTAGTATTGCAATTGAAAGAAATATGAAACCTAAGCCTATCTGACCTATACCCATACCTAAAATTGATATTACCAATAACGAAATTAAAACATATGTTATTCTATTTCCCCAATGAATTTCTAAATAATATTTTGCATTCTTAAAACCATAAAGCTCTATAAGTTTTGTGTAAAGATTTCTATCATATTTTGTGTTGTATTTGTATTTGATAGATTTCATAATGTAAAGTCCTAAGGGAATAAACCTCTTTAAAGGATACTCCTTTTTATTTAAGGACTGAATATAATTATGATATTTTTTCTTCGATGGGCCATATAAAATTATGAATATAATAAGAAGAAAAATAAAAAGAAATGCCATCTGCTACACCTCTATATCCATTATCTTTTTTGATATAAAATAGGCTCCTGCCAAAAGGATTATGGAAATAGTCATCATAACTTTTCCCAATGCCGTTTCAAATACTAGCTCCATATAGTCCTTAGCATTTAGTGATAGTAGTAATATAAGTACTATTGGAATTATATTTAAAAGTTTTTGTTCTAATTTCTTTTGTGCCAACATTATATTAATATCATTTTTAATATATATTTTATCGGCAATTACATTTGAGGTGTTCTTTAAAATCTCTACTATATTTCCACCCATTCCTTTACAGGTAATGAAAACATCAACAAAATTATTTATATCTTCTAAATGGGCTCTCCTAGCAAAATCTGAAAGGGCTTCTTCTATGGTTTCATTCATATCTATTTTTCTGATAATATATTGAAATTCATGAGTAATATATGTATTAGGGTCAGGGTACAATATAGAAAGATCATTTAATGAATCTTTAAATGCCATTTCAATTGACTTCCCAGCTGATAAAGATGAAGATAAGGCATATAATGCCTCTTTAAACTGTAAATTAAGGTCATTTTTTCTTTTCTTAATAATTTCCTTAGTTTTAATCTTTGGGTAAAAAAATGAAAGAGGTATTAATACTGCTGAAACTATATAGCTTCTGTAAAATATAAATGAAATTAAGAAAATAACTATTGAAGCAATTAATATATAAATCATTTTCTCTTTTTTTGTCATAATATAAACATTATAGTCAATGCTGTCCCTATTAGTTATATCAACATTATCTTTTTTGCATTTCTTTCTTGTTTTTATAAATTTATTTCTTTTTAAAACTTCAATTAAAATAAATACAATTATTGCTAATAAAGAGCCTCCCAATACTATACTGATTATGAGCAATTTTTTCACCTCACAACTCCACAAATATACCAGCCATTTTCAATTTTGATGTATTTTTCATCTCATTCTCTGTTCTCTCAAGGGAGCCAATTATTCTTTTGTCATAAGTCTCACTTTTTTCAATGAATTCAAACAATGGATTAAGCTGTATTTCCCCATCTTCATATCCTAAAATTTCATCAATTCTCAAAATCCTTCTTGATTTATCCCTAAGTCTTCCTAAATGTATAATTATATCAATGGCAGATGCTATTTGTTGTCTAATTGCATCTAATGGCATGGCTGCTCCACTTAATACCATGGTTTCTAATCTACTAAGCATATCTCTGGTAGAATTGGCATGGCCTGTTGACAGGGAACCATCATGGCCTGTATTCATAGCCTGAAGCATATCCAATGCTTCAGGCCCACGCACTTCACCTACTATGATTCTATCGGGTCTCATTCTTAAGGATGTCCTAATTAAATGTTTTATTGATATTTCTCCCTTTCCCTCTGTATTAGCATCCCTTGTTTCCAGCCTTACAATATTAGGAACATTTACTATTTGCAGCTCTGCAGAATCTTCTATTGTAATAATTCTCTCGTCACAGGGTATAAAATTTGACAAGGCATTTAAAAAAGTGGTTTTTCCTGAACCCGTCCCGCCACAAATAAAAATATTATATTTTGCTTTAACCATAGACTCAAGGACTTTGGCAGTTTTTTTATCCAGGGATTTAAGATTAATGAGTTCATCTATTGTCATAGGTTTTTCGGGAAATTTTCTTATGGTTAATATTGGACCATTAAGGGCTATTGGAGGCAGTACTGCATTCATCCTAGAACCATCGGATAATCTGGCATCTACAGTAGGAGATGATTGATTTATTGATCTATTGACCTTTGAAACAATGGAGTGTATTATATTTTCAAGCTTTTTCTCATCTTGAAAGACAATTTCCAGCTTTGTAATTTTTCCATTTCTTTCTATAAAAATATTATTAGGACCATTTATCATAATTTCTGTAATAGATTTATCTTCAATAAGGGGCTGAAGTATGTCTAATCGCCTCATTGAGTTAAATACTGTTTTTATAATTTCTTTTTTTTCTGATAAAGTCAAATAATTTTCCTTGGATTTTTCAAAAACTGTTTCTGTAATTATATTTTCTATATCTTCATCGGTAGGGTCTTTTTTTAAATCTATATTATTATTAACAATATTTTTTATTTCTTCTATTATTTTATTTTTTCTTTTGTCATCCAAGAAAAAGACTCCTCTCTATAGACTTTATGAGTTTATACTTTTTAATAATTTATCAATAGCATATCCAAACTCATTCTTTATTGATTTTGTACCATTATTTTTCTGAAAACCAATTGGTGTCCCAGACATCACTGGTATTTTTACCTTTATACTGTTATCTTTTAATTTCAATTTATCTATTTGTGAAATTTTATCTAAAGAGTATTTATTTAAAACAATGGAAACCTTTTTAAATAAATCTATTTCACTTCTTTTAGAAATCATTTCTAGCTCCTTTATCAAGTAATTTGTTTTTGTTATTGATAAGTCATCCATACCAATTACTAATATAATTTCATCACTTGCTTTAAGTATAGAAATGTTTTTTCCATCTATTATTGATGACATATCGATAAAAATTCTATTATAATTATTAGATGCTTTAAGGGTGTCAATTAAATATCTAATATCCTCTGGCCTTGTCTCTTCTAAATCAACACTATTGTCGGGAGGTGAAAAATAATGAACATTATATTGGGAATCTATACATCTTATTCCTTCAATCTTCAATATAATATTCTTTTTTTTATCCCTTATGTAATACAATATATTAGAAAGATTCTTACTACCTTGACATTCAAAAAAATTTGGTGTTGATTGTATATTTTCTAGGTTAAGGTAAAATACAGTTTTATTGTCCTCAGCAGATTTCATACTAGCCCCTACAGCTATTGATGTCTTTCCTATACCACCTATGGGGGAATAGACTGCAATTACCTTAGTTTTTTTATCTCCCCACGAAGTATAATAATTATTTGGATTGCTTTCTACAAAGCAGTCTATTATACTGCTTACCAGTTTATCTCCCCTCTGATATTTTTTAATACTTTGACAATCACTATCATTTATTATCCTGCCTTCTGACAATAAAATTGGATTATTAGCCTCATTCTTTAAAGCTGAGTCATTATACCAGTCCTGACATAATAAGAAAATGTCAATATTCCTTTCATCACTGGATAGATAATTCAATAAGTACTCCTTCTTTGTAAAGGATCTCAATTGAAATCGATGGGAATAATTATTTAATATATAGTCAGAAACACCTTTAACGTAAGCCTCATCATTATCTCCAATTACTAAATACAGCTTTGACATATGAAGCCCCCTTATTTTAATATTGCTGCTGTTTCAATAAGGCAAATCCCTATTTATTCCAGTTATACATTTATATTACTACATTTATTTGTTAATTTCAATCTTAATTTACATCTTTTTCTATATTTTTCAAATTTGGTATTTTCTGTTTCAATATATGTCGATTTATGATAATTTTTATATGAAAAATAAAAAACGAACTCTTAACAAGTGCTGAATATACACTGTTTCTAGTCCGTTTTTCATTAATTATTTAATCCAGAAATTTGCATAATTAACATTGTTGATTTTAAAATACAATATGTAGACAGCTCACCTCAAACTCTCTACTACATTTTGTATTTTAAAATTCTTTACATGTATTATGCAATTTCCTCAATCTTTAAAAAGTCTTTCTATTTCATAAAAGGTATATTTATTTAACAAAGGATCTTCATAATGTTCATCGTTAAAATATAACAACTCTACCTTTACATGATCATTAACTATTTTCATTTTTGTTAAATCAAATATTTCTCTGAATCCCACTATTTTGTCCTTTGGATTGGTTTCTCTACTTAATCCCTTTGGATCAATAAATTTAATATAATATTTATTTTCTTTCTTTAGCCAGAAAATAAAATCCGGGAAAAATTTTCTATAACATTGCCTATCTGTATCATAGTAGGGTATATATATATTATCTGTACTTTCATCTATCCGGGAAAAATACCACCATTCATAATTTTCTATTCTATTTTGTGCTAAATATTCTTCCAGTTTATCTAAGAATATAATTTCACTTTTATCTTTTATTATATGTTGATACTTATTATTATCATCTGATAAAATGATTGGATTATAATAATGTGAAGAGATATTCTTTAATTTAACATTATATTTTGTTTCTAAATCCTGCAAAGAGACCTCATGGAAGATTTCATCCACATTAATATTTTTATCTTCAGCCACTAAAAGCATGGCTTCATTTTTTAAAGCTTCTTCCTTTCCCAAAGCCTTTAACGCTTGAACTATGCCTAATTGTTCCTTGCTGTATTTATTGTCTAATCCGCTTAATACCTTTTTAATACCTTTTTCCAAATCTATTAGCTCCTGCTTAGACAATTCACTATTAGTATTTAAGTTATACCTTAGTTTACTATAATGTTGTATATCTATTTTTTCTTCCTTTCTAAATCCCTTTAGTGCCCTTCCTTTTTGATTATAATGATTCTCAATAATATTTATTAATTGTTTTTCTGTTTTATCTAAAGATTTTCCATCATAGCCTTCTATTCTAACCTTTCTTTGTATATTATCAACGGTTCCCAGTTTAAAATTATCCCTAACAAGTAAAAGCTTTTTTGAAGTCCTATTGATATAATTAGAAACTCTATCATAATCCTTATTGCTAATTTTAAAAGTTTTAGGATTGTATTGTAACTCTTTATATACAGGAACATATAATGTCTTTCTGATACTGCTTTTCCTAATTCCTTTAATATTTTTCCAATTATTTTTTTCTTTATTTATACCTTCTATTATATTTTTAATAACCTGTTTATTAGTTGAAAAAATAAATAAAGTTTCAAGGATATTAGTAGTTTCTAAAAGCTTTTCCCTAACTTCATAGTTAAAATCTACAAATTTCTTTGTTTTATGAATTCTTCTTCTATTGTTTTTAAAAGGTTCTATTCTAACTCCTCTTCCTATAGCCTGTAAAATCAGTTTTGTATTCAGCTCATCTGTACCCATATTTATAAAATTAATTATATTTGGCCTATTACTATTCCACCCTTCAATAAATTGCCTTGATCCCATTAGTATATTTATACCATTCTCATTTTCATGTATAGATGAAAACCTACTTTTCTCTATTACTACATCATCATTGAAAAGATAATTCTTAAGAATATTTTTTTTCCATAATTTCACATTGGAAGCTTTGATTAATGCAAATGGCTTACTGTCTAATGAAGTTTTTAATCTAAATGAAAGCTCATCATTATTATTTCCAATCTCATTTACTTCAATATCCCCTGAAGACCTTGAGTTAAATACATATTTTAAAATCTCTTCATAGGTTATTCCTGCAATTATATTTTTGAAATTCCAAGATAAAACTTCATCACCTATAATATAATCATAATTATTATCAAGATTTTTTATTATATCTCCCTTTATAGAATTTAAAATTTCACTACTAACGGGTTTTTTTGCAATTTCAGATAAATATTCAAAATAAAGCTTCATATCTGCATTTTTAGTATTAATTTCATTTGAAATAGTTATCATTAGTGGATTGTGATACATTAATTCAACTTTATTTTTCTTTGAAAAAATACCTAGTTTTTCATATTGCTTTTTTATTCCAGCAAAAACAATTAAGGATTTAAGTATTATCTTCTTTTTTTCATCATCTGTTAAATTATCTTTTTCTTCCATTTTATTTCTGGCTTTAAAATTTCTAAATTCTTCATCCAATACTTTGATATTTTTTCCGTAACCGGCTTTAATAAACTCAGAAAGATTAAAATTAAAAACCGTAGTTACCTGATCTATTAAATCAGTAAAGGTTGCAGAAAAGTTAAATAAAAACCCATTTTTAGCCAATATATTTAAATAATGTTTCCTTTTACTACTTTCCTGATCACCCTTATGTGCTTCATCAAGTATTAGATACCATCCTTCTTTTTCAATATAATCCTTAAAATCAAAGAGATTTTCTTTGTTTTCTTCTGATATTAAAGTAGCTCTTGTATAATATACAGTTAGGGAATCAGGGGTTAATGGATTTAATCCTGAAAAAGCATTTTTTTCATATTCCTTTAAATTTTTTAAATATATTCTACTGGCTCTAGAGGTAGATCTATTGAAAATCTCCACATGTTCCTTTATTTGACTGATTAATTTATCGTCTGGAGCAACAATTAACACTTTTTTAGTTGGTATTAGTGACTTTTTCATTAATTCATATAAAAATTCAATTAATTTAACAATAATAGGTGTTTTACCTGAACCCGTTGCCATCCAAAAACATGCTCTATTTGTGAAATTATAAAATTTTATTTTGTCTTCATCAACTTTAAAATATTCTCTTAATAGTTCAAAGCTTGTATTTCCGGATTTTATTGATAAAATATTCTTATCTTCTCGGGAAATATGTTTTCTATAAAAATCATATATATCTGATGCATCACTGTCAAAATATGCTTTTAAAAAAGTTACAGCATTTTTTAACGCATTTATCTGATAGTCATACAAAAAAAAACCTTCGTTTTTATTAAAATCTTCAAAATCAAGGCCCAGCTCATTTACATTAATTCTATTTTTTAATTTTTCTTCTACATATGTCTGTAATAAAACTTTATTCATTATTATTCACCCCACCAAAATAGAGGTTTTAGGTTTTTGTTATCTTCCCATTTAATATTATCAATATCGATATCTTTCCCATCTTCAAATAATATTTTATTGAAACTATATTTCTTTATTTCTTTACCGGTTAAATTGGATATAGTTTCAGTAATATCAACATCATCATATAAATATCTGAAATCTATACTGGCATCATTGTCTTCAATTTTTAAAACATCTAATAGCTTTTCGCTATTATAAAATATTAAAGGATTTTTAATTTCATCCGAATTATATTTACTATGTTTTAATGTATCTTCAAATTGCTCAAGCTCATAGTATTTGAAAAATCCACCGCCATTCCAACGGGTTTCTTTGCTTATTCCTGATATATCTCCTCTTAAAACCTTTTTTAATCTGGGAATTATTATATCGTAAAAATGCTCTCCCATTTCAATTCCAATCCACTTCCTTCTTAGTTTATGTGCCACTGAGATCGTCGTACCTGTCCCAGCAAAAAAATCCATTATTAGAGATTCTCTATTTGAAGATACCTCTATAATTCTTTTTAATAAAGCCTCTGGTTTTTGTGTTTTAAACCCCAGATTCTCATAATCATTGGCAGATAAAGGCTTTACATCATTATCGCTCCATAAATTGCCTAAAGCATTGCCCTTCTTTTCATCTAAATATCTTTTAACCCTTGGTGTTCCATTTGAAGTAAAAATAATTCTATTATTTTTTAATCCTTCATTAATTTTTTCCTGAGACCAAATCCAATGTTTACCTGATGGTGGTGATAAAAGGCCCCTATCGCCAAAATATCTAGCCTCGCCCTGTCCCGATTGAGTAAAATCAAAACTCCCATATCTTCTTCCGGTTTCTTCCTCAATTTTATTATAGGTTTTATAATCATTTTTTGATTTAACATATACCTTATTAAAAATGCATTCTTCCTTGCCATATAGATATATTGTATCGATTATATCACTAAAATAAGTACTTTGGGACTTGGTTGAACTAAGCTTTTTCCATATTATCTCATTTTTAAATCCACAGTTGTCCAATTGTTGGTTTAACAGCATTTTGCCATAATGATTGGCATTTTTATCTAAATGTAGATAAAAGCTCCCTTTATCTGATAAATAATCCTTTGCAAGCTCAAGTTTATTACTCATTAATGTCAGCCAGGTACTATCCTGATAACCATCTTTATAATCAAAGTCACTACCAGTATTAAAAGGTGGATCTATATAAATTAAATCAACTTTTCCTTTATACTTGAATAGTAAAGTGTTTAATGCTTGAAAATTGTCGCTTTTTACTAAAATACCATCTATTTCTTTATCCAAATTATCAAAACTATCCAGGATTTCTTCTTCTAGATTCTTAAAATATTTAGTATCTAAGGGTAAATGTTTAAATTCATTTTTTAGTTTTTTTACTTGCTCAGTATTTTCTATAATAGAGTCTCTATCAAATCCATTTACGAATTGAAATTCCTTCCATTCTTTTTTTATTTCTCTACCAGACTCATCAAGCTTTCTTTCATACAGTTCTTTCCATTCCTCATATTGTTTTTCAAAGCCCTCTGAATTAATAATTTTTTCAACTAACTCAATATTATTTTCCAATTTACCTAGAGTTAACACGTAATTAGATTTTCTTACAAATTTAGGTTTTATCCAAATAGACTTAAGTTCATCTTCAAATTTAGATATATATTCAATTACCTCAAAAGCAATATCCTTTATATTACGTATTTCTTCTATCCTTTCTTCTGTCCATTCACTATAATTATCATTGATTAAATAATTGTACAAATAAAGATTAAATTGTTCTCTAAGAAATGATTCAGCATTTCTATGGATAAAAAAATCAATTTCATTTTGCTTTTTATAAATTCTTATGGCTTTTTCTATAGTTTTAATATCTATATTAATATTCTGTTTTTTAATATAATCATCAATATTATTTAAATCCGTCAATCCCAACTCTATTATAACCCTTACAAGTAATCCTTCTTTTTTATTGAATACATTTATTAGCTTTTCAAATTTGGTTTTACTGGAAAAATAATTTAAATCCAAATAATTTTTTCGTAAATCTATATCAAAATTATCTATTGTATTAATATTATTGAATAAGTATTCTTTTACTTTTTTGGAGCCTTTTAGTTTTAAGATTTCTTCTAATTTTTTTATATTATTATCTTTATATCTTACTTTAAAGATAACATTTTTTTTATCAATTTTTGATAAAATAAATATAATATTCTTCTTCTCATTATTCTGTTGAAGCTGCATTTCACTAGCATCAAATTCAAAATTCACTCCGTTTATGTCGAATTTCATGGAGGTATACAGCTTCTCACTTTTTATATAATACAATTTTTGAGTTTTCCAAAATAGAGTCGTATCTTCTTTATCACTATAGATTTTTTCGTACAGATTTTTATGTAGTTGGGTTTTGTAATAAAAGGGACATCCAGTTTCATTCAGATAACTTTCAAAAAAAGTAAATAGTTTATTATAGAGCTCATTCTTCTGGGATTCATGAATTTTTTCTTCTATTTTCTGCTGAATTATCGGCTCAATATATTGAAAATATTCATTTCTTATTGCCATCAAATTAGTATAACCTGAATCACCTTCTATTTTTTGTCCTACTTCTCCTAAGAATACATCTGATAAAGCACTAAAAAATCTTTGCTTTGACTTGTTTTCAATCATCATCTGCCTCCTGTATATCTCAAAATTCAATTTATGCATACCCAAAATATCAATATTTCTATGACTTTTTTAATTTATAAATTATTTTTATTATATACTCTGTTATGGTATTATTCAAATTGTTCATATATTTATTATAGCTAATTATTCATCGGTTTTTATTATATGAGCAAATTGCATAATCACCTTCTGAAAAAAACATCTACTATATATAGTTTTAAAATCTTCACAGACATATCATCTATATTATGGAATTTCCTCATATAAAAAGATGGAAAAACATTAAAAATAATGTCTTCCCATCCTCTACATAATTATTTAATCCCTATCATTATTTTTATAAAACTTTTTTATACCTTCCTTTGTAACAATCCCTTTAATTAATGTTCTTGGCTTTACTTTCTCTGAAGTTATTTGATAAGCATTTAAAACCATTTCAGTAGCTAATCTTTCTTTTTCACCATCATTTGCATGAATAGTTGCTATGGCCTCACCGCTTTTTACAAAATCTCCTATCTTTTTATGTAGAACAATTCCTACGGATAAATCTATTTTACTTTCCTTTGTTTCTCTTCCTGCTCCAAGAACAAGGGCTGCTTTTCCGATATCATCTGCTTTTATTCCTTTAATAAAGCCTTCTCCTTTAGCAGTAACACTTTTTACTATGTCTGCACCTTCAAATAGGGCTGTATCATCTACAAAGGACGGGTCTCCACCCTGGGCACTAACAAGCTCTTTTAATTTTTCAATTCCCTTACCGAATTTAATAATATCCTCAAGAATTTCCCTAGCTTCCTCAGGGTTTTTGGCTCTTCCACCTAGAACAAGCATATGGGATCCTAGAGTCAAGCAGAGCTCAGTTAAATCCTTAGGGCCTTCTCCCTTTAAAGTATCTATTGCTTCCTTGACTTCAAGAGCATTTCCAACTGCATATCCCAAGGGTTGATCCATATCTGTGATTACAGCTATAGTATTTCTTCCCACATTATTTCCTATATCAACCATTTCCTTTGCAAGCTCAAAAGCACTAGCTTCTTCCTTCATAAACGCTCCACTACCTGTTTTTACATCTAATACAATAGCATCTGCTCCCGAAGCAATTTTTTTACTCATAATACTTCCTGCTATTAATGAAATATTATCAACGGTTGCCGTTACATCCCGAAGAGAATACAGTTTTTTATCGGCTGGAGCTAAATTAGCCGTTTGACCACCTATAGCTATTTTTATATTATTTACATTTTCAATGAATTTTTTAATGGTCATATCTACTGAAAATCCCTTAAAGGATTCTAATTTGTCTATTGTTCCTCCTGTATGCCCCAATCCTCTTCCCGACATTTTTGCAACTGGTACTCCTGCAGCTGCAACAATAGGTCCAAGTATTAAAGTAGTTGTATCACCAACTCCACCAGTACTATGCTTATCAACCTTAATTCCTTTAATTTCTGATAAATCTACGGTTTCTCCACTATTGACCATTGCCTTTGTTAGGTCAGCAGTTTCCCTTTTGTTCATTTTTTTAAAATAAATTGCCATCATAAGGGCTGAAACCTGATAATCAGGAATTTTTTCCTCCGTATACCCTTCAATAAAATAATTAATCTCTTCAGTGGTAAGCTCTTCTCCATCTCTTTTTTTCATAATAATGTCATATATCCTCATTTTCTCACCCCATGACAGTATATTTAATCTAAATCCTCGGGTCCAAAGCTATTAGGCAGCAATTCATCAAGGGTATATTCTCTGTACTCCTCCTGGGATTTTGCTATAATTACCAATATATCTTTCCCAAACTCTCTTATTACCTGTCTACAAACACCACATGGATAAGTCCACTCAGAATCTCCTGTTATAGCTATAGCCTTAATATCCCTTTCGCCTTCAGAAACAGCCTTAGCTATTGCCGTTCTTTCTGCACAAATAGTTGGTGTATAGGAAGCAGATTCTATATTGCAGCCTGTATATGTTTTTCCCCTGCCAGTTAAAACACATGCTCCAACATGATATCCCGAGTAAGGTACATATGCTTTCTCTCTTGCCTCAAAAGCCTTTTTAATAAGTAATTTTTTATCCATAATTACCTCCTATTATTAATGTTTAATATCCTGAACCTGAATTTTTTAATCCTTTAACAATAGCCACAGAAGAACTGGCACCTATTCTACTGGCTCCTGCATTAATCATAGTCTTTGCATCTTCTATAGTTCTAACACCACCTGAAGCCTTAACTCCCATATCCTGTCCTACAGTTTTTCTCATTAGTTTAATGTCCTCTACAGTTGCTCCACCAGTTGAAAAGCCTGTTGAAGTCTTAACAAAATCAGCCCCTGCTTCCTTGGAAATTTCACATGCCTTTATTTTTTCTTCCTGGGTTAAAAGACAAGTTTCTATTATTACTTTGACTAATGCCTTTTTATTAGCTGCATCGACTACAGCTTTAATATCTTCCTTTACATAGTCATATTTCTTACTTTTTAAAGCTCCAATATTTATTACCATATCTATTTCCTGGGCACCATTTTCAATGGCTTCTTTTGCCTCAAATGCTTTTGCTTCCTTTACTGAAGCCCCTAGAGGAAATCCTACAACTACGCAAGTCTTTACATCAGTTCCTCTAAGCTCCTTTCTTACTAATGAAGCATAATAAGAATTTACACATACCGAAGCAAAACCATATTCTTTAGCCTCATCACATATTTTCTTTACTTGCTCCTCTGTTGCCTCAGGCTTTAATAAGGTATGGTCGATATAATTTTGTATTTTCATAACTATCCTCTCCTCTATCTATTGTTTTATAATGTGATCGGTTCCATATAGTTAAAACATAAAAGTGAATATTCAAATTCACATTAAATAGCATCGATATTTAAAATTTATTAATCACACTTTATTTTTTCCTATATATTTCTCTGACCCCTTTAAAACAAGCTCAGGTAAAAGGGTGATCCTTTTCAATTCTCTAGTTTCCTTTTTATTTTTTAAATTATCTATAAGCAACTTCATTCCAGTTCTTCCCATTTCTATTGTGGGTCCATTTATAAAACTAATATTCATACCTATTATATTTAATGCTTCTATTTTATCAAAGCCTATAATGGCCATGTCATCGGGAACAACAATATTTTCTTCATAAAGAGCCTTCATGCATCCTAAAACCATCATATTGCTCATTGCAAATATAGCAGTAGGTCTATCCTTCATATCTAATATTTTCTTTGTGATCTCATATGCATTTTCATGTTTATAATCACCATAGAATATATACTCTTCATTGATGGGAATATTATTCGCAGCTAATGCTTTTTTATAACCATTTAATCTGTTTTTTGCAGGTCTGGAATTTATAGATCCAGTAATTATTGCTATTTTCTTATGCCCCTCCTTTATTAGGGCTATAGTTCCATCATATGCGCCTTTACTATGATCAATAAATACTCCACTAAAATTTGAACATTCTACATGCCCATCTATTAAAACAACCGGAATATCTAAATTCTTAAGGGTATTTAAATATTCACTATTAACCCCATCTTCAGGATATGTTAGTGTAATCATAATCCCCTGTATTCTTTGTTCCTTAAGAAGCTTAAGGGCTTTAAGTTCCTTTGCTTTACTGTCATCAGTATTAAAAAGTATTAGATTTAAGTTATGCTCATCAGCCACTTGGCTGATTCCTTTTATTATTTCACCAAAAAAGGAGTTATTTATTTCTGGTATTATAACCCCAATAGTATTGGTCTTATTTGTGGATAAACTTCTTGCTATAGCACTTGGAGTATAATTCAGTTGCTGTATTGATTTTAAAATTTTCTCCCTTGTTTCTTTTTTTACATATCCAGAATCATTTAAAACTCTAGAAACAGTAGTCCTTGATACTCCTGCAGCCTTTGCAATATCATTTATTGTAACTGCCATTCCAAATCCTCCTAAATATAGGGAAACACTACAAAACTTTAATTTGTTTCACTATGTACAAAAACCCATATAACATTGTACTTCAAATTAAGTCAATTTGAAACATGTTATCGATTTCATATAATTATACATTTTTTTTTACTATATTTCAACGGATATATAGATATATTAAGAAGATAGATAAATTAAAATAATTTTATAAAAGTTTATGTACCTATAATCACGCAAAATTTGTCACTTTATAGAGGATTTTGTAAGTTAACATAGAATTATCTATAATAAAAAAATATAAAAATTTTATTGGAGCTGAAAATATGGAATGGCTTATACCTTCAATTATTTCATCACTTTATGGAACTTCTGTACTCATATTAATATATACGTATCTTTATAAAAAACAAAAAAATACTTATCTACTTATATGGTCACTTAGCTGGATTTTATATTTCTTAAGATTTTTTTTCATGTTACTTTTTAGTTTAGGTTATAAATTAAAAATATTTGTTATAGGATATTATGTTTTCACATTATTTAGTGGTTTATTACTGATAATAGGTCTTTTTATTTTTCTAAAGCAAAAAATACCTTCAATTTATTTAAGAGCCTCTGGAATTATTAATATTTGGATTATTTTAGGTGTTATATATGATTTTCCTCAACTCCTATTAACCATTCCTTTATTTGCATTTATGGGATTGATTTACTTGAGGGTAGGAATTGTTTTTTTAAAAATTTCTAACAATCACGACTATTACAATTTCATAGGTTATATCTTTATTATTTGGGGTCTTCACAAATTGGATTATCCTTTCCTTATAAAAGCTAATTGGTTTACCCACTGGGGATATATAATAAGTGCTGTTTTATCCTTGGCTGCTGCTATAGGTATATTAATAGTATATTTTGGTGAAATAGAAAATGATCTAAAGAATAGTAAAAAAAAGCTACATAATATATTATCTTCAATTCCTGACTTGCTATTTATATTAAACAAAGATAACATTTTTTTAGATTATCAAGTCAAAGACGATAATAATTTATATACTCCTTCTACAAATTTCATTGGTAAGAAGATTAATGAGGTTTTACCTGAAGATACTGCAAAAATAATCAATCATTATATGCAAGAAATAATTAATACCCATGAAATACAAGTCTTTGAATATCAGCTTTCCAATACTAATAATATAGAATATTATGAGGCACGGCTTATACTAAATAAAGATGATCAAATTTTAGCTATTATACGTGATATATCGGATAAAAAAGTCATAGAAGAATCCTTAAAAGAAAGTGAAGCTAAATATCGCTCAATGATGGAAGCTCTTGAAGATTTAGTTTTTATTTCTTCCTGCGACTTCACTATAGAATATGCGAATCCTGCAATGATACATAGGTTTGGCAAAGATATAATTGGTAAAAATCCTCTTGAAATTATTATAGGTAATAAAGTTATTTTCAATGAAAACACTAATAATAGTACACAGTGTATTTCAAATGAAATAACCATATATGATGGAACAACTTTTCATCTTTTAACTTCACCTCTTTTTCATGCCAATGGAAATATATCAAACATACATATTTTAAGAGATATTTCCCATCTTAAAAAAGTAGAGACAGAACTTAGAAATACATTAGAAAACTTAAAGTATTTGAGCTATCACGATAAATTAACCGGTCTGTATAACCGAGCTTTTTTTGAAGAAGAGTTAAGGAGACTAAATACATTTGACAATTTGCCTTTGAGTATAATAATCATAGATGTTAACGGATTAAAACTTACTAATGATGCCTTTGGTCATAAGGAAGGTGATAAGCTATTAAAAACATTAGCAAATGTTCTTAAAAATTCTTGTAAGGAAAATAAGTCAATTGCACGGATAGGAGGTGACGAATTTACAATATTATTACCAAAAACAAACAAAATAGAAGCAACAAAGCTTTGTCTTAAGATTAAGAAAAATTGTAGAGAGTATAGTATTGAACCTGTAAACCTTAGTATAGCAATAGGAGCTGACACTAAAATAAAAATCCATGAAAATATAGATGAAATACTAAAAAAAGCTGAAAATATAATGTATAGAAATAAATTAAATGAAGGAAAAAGTATTCGCAATTCAATAATATTGTCTATTCAAAAAATGCTAAGAGAAAGGTCTAACGAAACAGAAGAACATGGAAAACGTATGAAGGAACTTGCTTTGCATTTAGGAAAACAGCTAAAATTAACTGATAGGGAAATGGACGAGCTGTCTCTTATAGCAATCTTACATGATATAGGGAAAATTGGAATTCCTGATTATATTCTTACTAAAAATGGTCCATTGACGGAGGAAGAATGGGAAATAATGAAAAAGCACTGTGAGATAGGCTATCACATAGTAAAATCATCTCCTGAACTTGGATTTATTGCAGATACAATTCTTTCTCATCATGAAAGATGGGACGGAAATGGTTATCCCCGAGGTATTAAAGGAGAAAAAATACCAAAACTATCTAGAATCATATCAATTATTGATGCTTATGATGTTATGACCCATAACCGATCCTATCGAAAAGCTATTTCTTACATAGAAGCAATTGAAGAGCTAAGAAAATGTTCTGGAACTCAGTTTGATCCAGAATTAGTCAATGTTTTTATAAAAAGCATATCTGAGACTTTGTAATAGTAAGAAACTTTTTTAAAATATTATATTACACAATATTACAATATACCTATAATTTACAAATTAAAATAGCCCCCTAAATTTGTACATATTTTCGAACTATATTTATAATAGAATAAAAAAAGTAGACATGTTTAAATTAAGGAGGTTTTACAGTGACTTTAAATATTTTTAAAAACAAATTAGCCCTAATATTAAACTATATCGATAAACTTAAAAGAGAAGATATACCAATTACTTCTCAAAGAATATTAATAAGAACCTATGCTAATGATTTAAAAATTTATTTAACAAATGATATGATTTTTGAAATGCTATCTTATAACCATTACAAAAATACAAATTATCAAATTCATTAGCACTTTCATTTTATCCATTTATAAGATTGCTTTGGCCGTCCTACTTTTCCATAAACTTGATTAACATCAACCTTATTATGTTCGATTAAATGCTGTAAATAACGATATACAGTCTGATAAGCTAAACCAGTATTTTTAGAAATATTCATTATACTTGTATAGTCATCTAATTTTTTCATATAATCTTCAACTGTTTCCAATGTACTAATACTAAGTCCAGAAAATTCTCTTTAAATCTTTTAATACCTTCTTTAGCATTTAATGCAGTAATAGGTATTCATTTTTCAAATTCACAAATTGCAGATATTGCAAATAGAATATTTTTATATAGTGAATTTGTATAAAATTAAAACCCAAATTAACAATAAGGTTAAATGGGTTTATATCAAACCATATATGAATCTATTTAGATATTTATATAGAAATAAGGGAATATTCAGCAATTCAAAACACTAATGGCTTACTTACATTATATGGATTTTATTCTCTTCTATTATATTTAATTCTAACTCAACTATAGATCTTAATTTTTTAACAACATCAAGATTTTCATATAAGCTTAAACCATCTACTGTCATGGTATTTGCTTTAGAACATCCATCAACTGCTCCTGATTCAACCATACATTTTAATATTTGTGTTTCTGTTTTTTTATCATGTAATAACATACTATTAGTCATTATGGAAAGCGCTGCCGATAACCCATGACCTCCCCAGTTAGATACACCTGCCACTATTAAATAGTCAGTAGAAGTAACTGCACAAATTTTTTCACCTTTATCTACTGAATCCCTGACGAAGGAAGAAACTTTTCCCATACCTATCTCATTTCCCCCATCACCAATTGCTATAGTAACAAAACCAAGTTCCTTTGCCCTTTTAAACAAAATATCTGTATCTGGAACCATGTCACTAAGATCTTCTCCCCTCATTGAATAACATCTTCCATCCTTTGCTCGACCTGGTCTTTCTATGGCTATTACATGGGTTGGTTTATATTTTTGTAATAGATTTTCACAAAACCCTTTAGACTCTTTATATGGAATAATCTCTATTGGGGCTTTAATCCCCTTTGTTATGCGGCAATTATAAAGCATATCCTCAGAGTATTTATCAGTTATAAGTATAACTTTTTTTCCCAATTTCTCCAGGGAACTGGCTAAAGATATAGCTCCTATAGGTCCATCTGTCTCCCCTATGAGCTTGTCTTTAACGACAAAACCTGTTACTATTAAAATTGTTTTACTTGTTAAAAGACTTCTTGAAGCTTTTTCTAATTCTCCTACTAAATTAATTTTATCCATTCCTCTTTGAGCAAGGTTCCTTTTTATAACATCTTCAATTTCTTTAAAATAATTATTATTCATACTATTTCAACTCCTTTCTAAAGATAATTGGCTTTAAAACTTGACAAAAACACAAAAAACCCAGATTAACAGTAAGTTAACTGGGTCTTATCTACAATTGTATATAGAGGCTAATCTATATACTTGTAAACAAAACTTTATATGCAATTTCAAAATACATATCTCTATACTTTAATTATACTTCTATTTTAAATCTAATTCAATCATTTTTAATCATAATATACTTGTTTCTGGCATCCTTTATAGCAGCTATCACTGCCTTTTGAGCCATACCATAAAATCTATCCAATATCTCCTCTACTATTTGGTCTATATCGTCTATAAGATTGTATCCAATAATAATTGATCTAATAAAATCCGTAGTTACATCCCTTACCATATTACATGTGGAGTCTATTATTATACCACTATCTCTTTCTATTATAATTCCTACAAAAAAAATATTGTATCTAGCTGAAATAGGATCGTTTTTGCCTATCTTTGCAGTTCCCAAAATATAAATTGTATTTTTTTCATATAACAATTAAATCTCCCCTAAGCCTTTATCTTTTCTATTTATATTATATAAATATACACTCAATATAATCAATAGAAAATATTAAACTTTGCAAAGATATATTTATAATTTTCTCAATTGCTTATATCCTAATCTATTAAATCTTATTTCAGCAATAAACCATATAATAACAGGTATAATCATTTCAAACGGAAAAGCATAGTAGGGAAATATTTCAAAATTCCATTTATTATATTCTATTCTACTATAGTGTAAAAAGTATGACATATTAAGCATCTGTACAACAATTGGAATTACTATAAATCTATAATCTTTAAGATTAAATAAGCTGCTAATTCCCTTACTGACGGCTAATATATATATACTTACCTTTAAAAATCCTCCTACAATAAATGATGAAGCTCCAATCACTTCAAAATTTTGTATAAAACCTGCTATTTTTATCCTTGTAAAGGCTTTATAAACTGGATAATAGGCCTCAGAAGCTGAATTTACACCTATAACTAAAACAGTAGTTAAAGAGGTAATAAATACAATAACACCACCTATTAATAAACCTATAATATATATTCTATATGGAGATTTTTTTGTTCTGAAAATCGAAAACACCATACTAAATGTCACAATTTCTCCAAATGGAAAAGAAAAAATTACAAAAGCTCCTTTTAATGCAGGCATTATTCCATCCTTTAATACCGGTCGAATATTATTAATCTTCATATTAGGAATTAATAACAATGCTATAATAGTGACAAAAACAACAGTTGGAATAAACATTAACTCGGCCCATCTCCCTATTACTTCTATTCCTTTCTTTACAAAATAAGTACATATCAACAGTAAGAGTATGAATACTGCTATATTAGGGGTTTCGCTGAGAATGGTATCAGTAATAAATTGATATATGTTCATTCCAACCAATGTTCCTTCATGTATAGCAAACCAAATATACAACACAGTTATTCCTCGTCCAATAATTTTACCACAACAACTTTCAAATATATCAAACAAATTCTTTCCCGGGAAAATATAATGTAGACGACCAAAAATACATGCTGTAAATAAAGCCATGAGTATAGATATAATAGTGGCAAGCCAAATATCCTGCTTTGCTATAATACCAAATACTAATATTGAAGAAGTCCCTGACATATATAATATTATAATGGAAATACCTTGCTTATCAGAAATCACTTCTTTGTTCATAAATTACTCCTTTAATTATATTTTAAAATTAGTATTTGGATAATAGAATTAATTATTACAAAATAAAAATAATATTAAAATCCCCCCATATACCAGGGAGGATTTATATTTTAAACAATTTCAATATTTTATTTAATTAATTGATACCTATATATGAGCATATACTTGCCTTTTCTTTCTTTAATCCCGGCTTTTAAAAACTTTGCTACATCACCAGAGTCTAAACTTATTTCTGTATCTTCTATCTTAGAAATATATTCACCAACCATATCGGCATGCTCTGGATCTACACTTTCCTTCACTCCCCACGGAAGTGACATTACCTTGTCATAGTCTCAAGTTTCACAAATCTTTGCTTCTCTTTCTTTTATTGAGTTAATAATACTGTCTTTAAAAGCTTTATCTATGTTTCCATCATGTGCAAATAGCATTTAATCCCTCCAAGTGCTTTGAATATTTTACATCCTTTTTAAGGAGTTTACTTCTCCCATTTTAATACAGGCTTTCTTGCAGCTCTAACTTCATCAATTCTTCTAACAGGTGTATTATAAGGCGCGTTTTTAAGTATGCTAGGATCTTCCTTTGCTTCCTCAGCTATTTTTATCATAGAGTCAATAAAACCATCTATAGTTTCCAAGCTTTCTGTTTCAGTTGGTTCGATCATAAGAGCTTCATTAACTATCAGTGGAAAATATACAGTAGGTGGATGATATCCATAATCAATTAATCTCTTTGCCACATCCAAGGTAGAAACTTCTAAAGATAATTCTTTAAGTCCTGCTAAAACAAATTCATGCTTGCATATTTGATCTACAGCTAAATTATAATGATCTTTTAATTTGTTCATAATATAATTGGCATTTAAAACAGCCATTTCACTTGCTTCCTTTAGGCCCTTTGCTCCCATTGTGAGAATATATGAATAACCCCTTATCATCACACCATAATTACCATAAAAGCCCTTAACCTTTCCTATAGAATCTGGTCTATTGTAATCTAATATATATTTATCATCCTTTTTCTCAACTACAGGAGCTGGAAGGAACTTAGCCAAATGCTCTTTTACTCCTACTGGTCCACTACCTGGGCCGCCTCCCCCATGAGGTGTAGAAAATGTCTTGTGAACATTATAGTGCATTACGTCAAACCCCATGTCTCCCGGTCTTGTAATTCCTAAAATAGCATTCATATTAGCACCATCATAATATAAAAGTCCTCCGGCTTCATGAACAAGATCAGCAATCATTTTTATATTTGTTTCAAAAAGTCCCAATGTACTAGGATTAGTTAGCATAAGCCCTGCAATCTCATCATTTAAGACAGACTTTAACTCATCTATATCTACAGCTCCCATTTCATTTGATTTAACCTCAACTATTTCAAATCCAGCCACAGCAGCAGTTGCTGGATTAGTTCCATGGGCAGAATCAGGAACTATGATCTTATTTCTCTTAAAATCTCCCCTACTTCGATGGTAGGCCTTTATTATCATCATTCCCGTAAGTTCACCATGGGCTCCAGCCGCTGGTTGAAGTGTGGTTTTATCCATACCGGATATTTCAGATAGCATTTCACCAAATTTGTAAATTAACTCTAGGCTTCCCTGAACCGTTTCTTGGGGCTGGTAGGGATGTATATTAGATAGCTTTTCTATGGCTGCCATATCTTCATTGATTTTAGGGTTATACTTCATCGTACAGGAGCCCAAAGGATAAAATCCAACATCTACTGCATAGTTTTTACTTGAAAGATTTGTATAGTGTCTTACAACATCCACTTCGCTTACTTCAGGTAAATCCACATCATCTTCTCTCAAAAATTTAGAGGGAATTATTTCACTTATTTCTTCCTTACATAAATCACATTCTGGTAGAGAATAGGCTTTCCTACCTTCTTTAGAAACCTCAAATATTAATTTATCATATTTTTTCATTATATCACCTCCATAACCCTGGCAAGCTCATCTATTTCATTCTTAGTCCTCTTTTCTGTAACACAAAGCAATAATCCATTTTTAAGCTCTGGATAATCTTTGCCTAATTTATATCCCCCAAGAATTCCACGTTTAAGCAAGGATTTATTAACCATTCCACTATCGAATTCACTAGTCACTGCAAATTCTTTGAAAAATGGTTTGTTGAATAGAGGTTTAAATTTACCCCTCTTTGTAATTTCTTTAAAAGCATAATGGGCTTTATGGGCAGAATGAGAGGCTACCTCTTTAATTCCCTTTTTACCCATTGTAACTAAATAAATTGCAGCCATTAATGCATTTAGTCCCTGATTTGAGCAAATATTTGAAGTGGCTTTATATCTTCTAATATGCTGTTCCCTTGCTTGTAATGTTAATACAAAGGCTCTTTTACCATCCACATCTACTGACTGACCAACTACTCTTCCTGGCATTTTTCTAGCAAGTTTTTTTGTTGTAGCAAGAAATCCTAAATACGGACCTCCAAAATTCAAAGAATTTCCTAGTGATTGTCCTTCACCTACTACAATATCTGCACCTAACTGACCAGGACTTTTAAGTATTCCAAGGGAAATAGGGTCAACATTTGTAATTAACATTGCTTTATTTTCATGGGTTATTTTTTCTACTTCCTCTAAATCTTCTATAATTCCAAAGAAATTAGGATTTTGAACAATAACTCCAGCAGTCTCTTTATTGACAGCTGCCTTTAATTTATCTACATCTGTAACCCCTTCGTTCATATCAATTTCAATAACTTCAATATTCCTAAACTGCATATAAGTATGAAGAACCTTTCTTACCTCTGGATGAACGGTCTTAGAAACAACTATAGACTTTCTTCTAGTGCTTGCAGCGGCCATTATTGCCGCTTCTGTTGTTGCAGTTGGACCATCATATAGTGAAGCATTGGATACATCCATACCAGTTAAATTACTTATCATGGTTTGATACTCAAATATTGTTTGAAGGGTTCCCTGACTTATTTCTGCCTGATATGGTGTATATGAAGTATAATACTCTGATCTAGTAGCTAAATGTCTTACCAATGATGGTATGTAATGATCATAGGCACCGGCCCCTAAGAAACAAACTAAATCTGAGATGCTTTTATTATTTTTAGCAAGGTTATTCATATGTTTTGAAAGCTCAATTTCCGATAAAGGCTCTCCTAAGTTAAGATCACGATTTAATCTAAGCTCCTGTGGCACATCTGCAAATAAATCTTCTATAGAGTCTGCTTTAATAGCCTTTAGCATCTGTCTTTTATCTTCTTCCGTGTTAGGAATATATCTATGCATACCTACCCCTCCTTATTATAGATAATTAACATTAAAACCTAATGTTCTTCAGTTTCACAAAATTCTTCATATTTTTTAGAATCCATCAAATCTTCAAGTTCAGATTGATCTGACATTTCTACTGCTAATACCCAGCTTTCATAAGGCTTTTCATTTAAAAGCTCTGGAGAATCCTCTAATTCTTCATTTATTTCTATAACCTTTCCAGATACAGGTAAAAATGAATCAGAAGCAGCCTTTACTGACTCTATAACTCCAAAAACATCTCCTGCCTCTATTTCATCATCAACTTCAGGCATTTCAACATAAACAATTTCTCCAAGGGCATTTTGTGCATAATCTGTAATACCTATATATGCCTTATTTCCTTCAACCTTAACCCACTCGTGGTCCTTTGAATAATAAAGTCCTTCCAATGTTTTCATTATAATTTCCTCCCTTATTATTATTTTTTATAATTTTTAGTATAAAATCTTTTGTTTATTACTTTAGCCTTTAAAATCCTTTTTCTTATTTTTATTTCAATTGGAGTATCAATTTTAGTATATCCAATATCCACCATTGCAAGACCAATATTTTTGTTTAAAGTTGGAGCTGCATATCCTGTCGTTACAAAACCAATTTTCTTTCCATCAGCCATTACATCATATCCATGTCTTGGTATACCCTTATCTATCATTTCAAAGCCTACTAACTTTCTTTTTAGTCCTTCTCTTTTTTGTTTCATAAGGGCTTCTTTTCCAATAAAATTTTCTTTGTCAAGCTTTACAAAAAAACCAAATCCTGCTTCCAAGGGTGTTATATCTTTTGAAATCTCATTTCCATAAAGAGGTAATGAAGCTTCAAATCTTAAAGTATCCCTTGCACCAAGCCCTGCAGGTTTTAGTCCAAGCTCCTTACCAGCTTCCATAAGATCATTCCATACCTTTTCAGCATCTTCATGGGATAAATAAATTTCAAATCCATCTTCTCCTGTATATCCAGTTCTTGAAATTAAACAATTAGCCCCTGAAATATCAACATTCCTTTTACAATAGAAAAATCCTATTTCACCAAGCTTTTCATCGGTTAATTTTTGTAATATTTTTTGTGCATTTGGTCCTTGTATAGCAATTTGAGAAGTAACATCAGATATATTAGCAAGCTCAATATCATATGATCCTATATTTTCCATCATCCATTTAAAATCCTTTTCCACATTGCTAGCATTAATTACTAGTAAAAAATCATTTCTGTTGAACTTATACACAAGTAAATCATCTACAATTCCACCATCAGGATAACACATAAAAGTATAGAGGACTTGATTATCTTTAAGTGTTGAAACATCATTTGTAACCAGATTTTGAACAAAATCAAAGGCCTCATTTCCTTTTACTTCTACTTCACCCATATGGGATACATCGAACAACCCTGCAAAGTTCCTCACTGTTTGATGTTCCGCCTTTATCCCCTCATACTGCACAGGTAAAGCCCATCCTGAAAAATCTATAATTTTCCCACCATGCCTTTCATGTGCCTTGTAAAGAGATGTTTCCCTTAGTTTACCCATAATAAAAATCTTCCCTCCTATTCTTTTTTAGTTTCTTCAAACTTATCTCCCACAGCTAAAGCAGTGAGATTGTTGAGTGATTAAAGAAAATTATATTTCTAATACATTAGTATAACTTAAAGCTTTCATACACAACTACTGACGCTTAAATAAAGTATATAGTATTTTAGAATAATAAAATCCAACTATAGTAATATGTAAGAATATTTATAAATATATCTAATTCACTCAATATTCTCCAGCCACACAATATAAGGGATGCAAATATATTTCACTATATAAAAACTAACCCTTATATTTCACCCTATGACTCTATCACTTTAGCAATATATGGGATTTATAGTAGCTAATTCCATTATACCATAAAGTATCACAGCTAATCTTAGTTTGCATTATTATAATTGTTAAATTAATGTCATAATTTCATCTCCTCTAAATATTTTTATATGTAAAAAAGTAATAAGTATAAATACTAATCTTTTGAACAAGCAGTATTTTAAAGCCATTGATACAGAAAATATAATATGAAACTCATGTTAATAATTTATCATCATTTATTCCTTATGATGGTCTATAATATATTTTGTGTAAATTGATCCAAATTATCCAATTTAACTTTTTGTATATTGCTTGAGAAAATTTCGTAATACATGTAAAGAATTTCAAAATACAAAATGTAGTAAAAAGAGTCAGGTAAGCTATCTACATATTGTATTTTAAAATTAATAATTTTAATTATGCAAATTTCTCAGATATAAATATAAAAAAAGAATAAAATGCAAGAAAAAATTTCTATACCATTTTATTCTCTGTCTCTTGACCTGAGAGCTTTGCAATTTAATAATTGCTTTCACCTTCGGTATCGCATTAGCGAACTTTCCAGAGGTCCATCAAATAGCGCTCCTTTTGCCTGAAAGTTTCTATAGAAATATGGTTTTTCCTATATTGCTTCTTCGGCTATCTTTTTAGAAGATATCTCACACTATTCTCATTTGGAATATGTTAAGTTTTATATTTAATTTATATATATAGATTTCCCATAGTAAAACTTAATTTATACGTATCAAAATATCCAGTGTTTCTAAGGATTTTTGAGATGTATAAATTAACTATTTTACTGGAATATCTATAAGCTAAATACTGTAATCCTTACAAAGTTATATTTTTATATAAAATAATTAAAAATCAACTTTACTAAAACTTGACTAATATATACCCAAATATTAGATAGTTATTCAATATTTATATTACAAGGTTTTTCAGAAAATTTCAATAATAGATATTTTATTAACAGTTTTAGTAGATATTTTTAAAAAATTAAGAATTCTTTATTGACATATTGTAATAATATTGTATAATAATATTTGATTTAGAAAATTCATATCTCTAAAAGCAAAGATGGAGAGAAAAATACTAATGCTTTAACTTCAGAGAGCTAACATTTGGTGGGAGTTAGTGTTTAGGCTGGTATATAATGATCACTCCTGAGCTGCCTCATTGAAAGGATTTCCTAGTAAATAAGGCTGGTTGCCACCAATATATGGCTATGGTTCAAATAGAGTTATTTTTTTAACTTTATTTCGACTTGAATGAAGATGCAATTTTATTTATTGCAAAATAGGGTGGTACCACGAAGATTATAATCTTTCGTCCCTATAAATACCAATTTAGTATTTATAGAGATGAAAGATTTTTTTGTTTTAAAGAATGCGCATTCTAATAAAACTATAAATTTTTTATGTAAATATGACTTGAAAGGATGACAAAATATGCAAAGAGATACTTTTGGATCAAAATTAGGTATATTGGCAGCAGCAGCAGGCTCCGCTATAGGTTTGGGTAATATTTGGAAATTCCCCTATATAACTGGAGAAAATGGAGGAGCAGCATTTATTTTAGTTTATTTAATTTGTATTGCTTTAATTGGTTTACCTGTTATGATATCTGAATTTGTATTAGGTAGAAAAACACAGGCCAACGCAGTTGGAGCCTACAAAAAAATAGAACCTAAAAAGCCTTGGTTTTTATCAGGTTATTTAGCAACATTGACAGCCTTTATAATATTATCCTACTATGCAATGATTGCTGGTTGGCTTTTATCATACATAGGTAGAGCTGTGACTGGAAAACTAACTTCTGTAGAACCTGGAAATTTAGCATCCTATTTTGAAGGGGTAATTGGAAGTACCTATGAACCCTTATTTTGCACATTGGTAATAGTTGTTTTAACAGCTATAATTGTTATATCAGGAATTAAAAACGGAGTAGAAAAATATAGTAAAATATTGATGCCAATTTTATTAGGTCTTCTAATTTTGTTAATGATTAGGTCACTGACATTAGAGGGTGCCTCAAAGGGTGTAGAATTTTTATTTAAACCTGATTTTTCAAACCTTACAGCTAAAGGTGTTCTTGAAGCCCTTGGTCACTCATTTTTTACTTTAAGTTTAGGGATGGGAATAATACTAACCTATGGAAGCTATATTGATAAAAAGGAAAATATAATGACTTTAGCTGTACAGGTAACCATAGCCGATACTTTAATAGCGCTTATGGCAGGTTTAGTAATTTTTCCGGCAGTTTTTGCCTATAACCTTCAGCCCGATCAAGGCGCAGGTTTAATATTTATTACCCTACCGGCTGTATTTAGTGAAATGCCCCTTGGTTCATTTTTTGCTGCACTATTCTTTACCCTTATAGGCATTGCGGCTATAACTTCTACTATGTCATTAATGGAGGTAATTGTTGCCTTTGTCATAGAAGAATTTAATATGAATAGAAAAAAATCTACTATATTAGTGGCCACTGCAATATTTTTATTGGCTATTCCTAGCGTGTTATCCTTTGGATTATGGAGTAATGTAACCATATTTGGAAAAACTTTCTTTGATTTGTTTGATTTTTTAACCTCTAATGTTTTCCTTGCTTTAGGTGGAATACTGGTATGTATATTTGTAGGATGGGTTTGGGGTGCTAAAAACGCCATTTCTGAAATTACTAGTAATGGCTTGTATACATTCAAGAGAAAAGGCCTTTACAGCTTTATTATTAAATTTTTAGCTCCTGCTGCCATATTAATAGTTCTATTAAACTCTACTGGCATATTAAGTAAGATTTTAGGATAATTCTAAGCATTCAAAACTAATTGAGCGAATTGCATAATTACCTTTTGTAAAAACTACCTACTACATATAGTTTAGAAATCTCCAAAGACATACCATATATATTATGCAATTCTGCCAAGTTAGAATTATGCAATTTCCTCAATTATATAGGTATATGCTCTAAAAATTAATAAAAATAATGTTCAATCCAACAAGAATTAATCAAAATCTTTAAGATTTCAAAAAAATATGGACGCTTCTATAAGGCGTCCAAGGTTTCTTAGCATCTACTAGAGTACAAGTTAAATTTCTTAAGTACATATCTATATAGGGTTTACATAGTAAAACTTAGTTTATACATGTACAAATACTCAACTCGTTTTGGAGTTTTGGACATGTATAAACTAAAGTCTTTACTTAAATCCCTATATAGATAATCAACTCTAAAGTATTATAAAACTCTCCATACTTTCTTTTAGTGGAACAATTTCTATGAAATTACTCATTGATTTGGGCAGCAATATTTTTGGATCCCTCTCTATTTTTTAAAGCAGATCTTAACATAGAAACAGATGTATATAATACAACTCCTATAACAATCCAAGTCAATATATCTATAGGTAAGGTTTTAACTAAATATACAGCTATAAAAACTCCTATGGCACCAATAGTAGAAAATGCCATTGAAGCTTTCCTATTATAAGCTCCTTCTTTTACAAATTTAACAGAAGCCACTGGCATTAAAAATGCACAAGATCCAAACATAAGAGGAAATGCAACCTTAGGTGACATTCCTAGGAAAAACACCAGTGCCATACAAGGTGCATATAAACCTATTCCAGCGGTCATTAAAGCCCCTAATATAAAGTTTGCAATTACTGCAACAATCAATTTCCATCCATGTAATCCTATTGCTTCACCTCCACTAGGCATCCAGCCAACTTTACCTGCAAACATTAAAAAAGCAGTAACAAATAGTGCAATTCCCATAATTCCCTGTATCTTCTTTTCTGAAAGCTTAGAAACAATTCCTGCACCTAAATAAGCTCCAACTGTTGCAGAGACCAACATACTAATTAAGGTAATAGTCTCAACCTCTATAACCGTCATGAATATAAACCCTTCTAATATTACAGGAATACAGTATCCAACATTTAATGTTCCAGGAATTACCCTATCCTTTGATTGTTTAAAGGTTTTTAATAATGCGGCACCGGTAGCAAAGGAACCAATTCCCAAGGCATCGAAAAAATTTGTAACAAATCCAATAATTGATACGGCCAGCCATGAGTTGTTTTCCAATTTATCTTTATTTTTAATAAAATCCTTAACAAATACAATTGCAAACCATAAACCCAACAACCCCAATAAGGACAAAATAATCTTTAACATTTTTTCCACTCCTTTTTTGTTTTTAGGATAAACTTGAAATTGTTTATATTTTCACATATTTATTTATAATTTTTCTTCATTTTTAACTTTAATAGGGCTAAAGCTTTTTTGCCATCTATGTAATTTACATTATTTTCACCCACCACTTCAGTTTCAATACCATCCTTGGATTTATTAAAATCAACAATAGTATCCATATATTTATTTTCTACTACAAATTTAGCTTGGGTTCCAATAAAGCTCAAGCCTACAATGGGAATTTTTCTTTTTCCGATTTCTTCTATTGTATTGGCATAGTCAACATTAGAATTTCCCCATCCGTCAGCAGAAATAATCACTCCGTCGGCTCTTAAAGCCTCAGCTAATACCGCCGCTCTTTTTCCTACATAATATTTCTCTCTATTGATTTGAGGTGTTCCTACAACGACTATTCCTAATAAATTCAAATCCCTATCCTTAGAAATCACATCTAAAAGGGGATCCCTAAAATGGTGTAGAGTCGTTTCCTTAGTAGAAGGCCCGATTCCCATTAAAAACCACCTCTTTCTTATGTCATAGCCCTTATTGCTCCATCCCTATATTCATTTGGAGATAAAATAATTGGTAGATTTCCCATATCTATAATTGATCTCCCCCCATCAATACCACTAGGTTCCTTTGGAAGTATTTGATTATCATAATTTGCTCCTTGCCCTGCGATTTGTTTAATAATCAAAACATTTTTCTTATTATAATTAATTTTGTCATAATATTCATGGGATTCACTGGACTTTCTTCCATCTAATTTTTTCATCTCATTCCTTATACCTTGAATAAATCTATCACAGGCCCTATGGGCTGCAAATATAAGCTCTCTGCTAAAGGGTAATCCTCCCTTTAATCTAAGATCAAAATGAATAATATAATCCTTATCTGAAGGGGTCCCTGCCCTATTAAACATCATTTGCTCATCAAGGAAGCCTTCAGAAGAACCAAATTCTCCCATTTGTTTACCATCTTCATCCTTACCTGTTAAAATTATGTAAACCCCTGTAAGAGTATGGGTGATACCTTCTCCAATTTCTCCTAAAACCTTTGTTGAAATAGGAATAACATCCATAATTGTATTAGTATATTTATGATATTTACCTGGCCTTAAAATATCTATTTTAATATCTTCTATTAAAGATTGCTCTTTTCTTATTTCTGAAATTTCTTTTTCATTGATAATAAGTACATTATCCTTAATAGCATTTCTTCTACCGAACACAACTTCTTTTATGTGAAAGGATTTTATGACAAGTCTTCTCAAAATAATATCTTCCATTTATTAACCCTCCCATAGAATATATTTATTTTCTACCCGCCTTTTAAAAGGCGGGTAATTTCTATACTTCTGCTGTATATTCATAGGGAAGGCTGTTGATTCTTCCTGGTGTTTCAATTGAAACCAGCGCTTCTAAGCTTTCCTTTGTAATTAGTCTTTGCATCTCTGGATTATTGGGCTCTCCAGCATTTGCACCCATTGGAACCAATGGTGCTGATACCCTTGGAGCTCCATTTTGTCTTACTACAGGAGGTAAAGCTGCTATAATGATAGTAGGTATTCCAGCTTCCTCGATTGCTCTCTGCACAATCACGGCAGAGCGGTGGCATGTACCTCAGCCGGCTGTAAGCAATGCTGCATCTACACCTTCCTCAACCAATTTTTTAGCTATCTCAGGTCCAGTTTCTTCAGTAAAGACTTTAACATCTCCACCGCCACCCATAAATCCAAAGTTTACAGGAGCTAGGGCCTTGATAACTTTTTCTTCTGCCAATTCTCTCATCCTGTCAATTGGAAACATACAATTAATATCCTTATTTACATCTGCATTGTCATATCCTCCATGGGACACCATCAACTCATCACTTTTTGTATCTCCTGGGATAATTCTAAAACTTGTATCACCAGCTAAGTTAAATCTTTTATCGGATTTTAAATGTACACCAGCTGCAGTAACTAATGCCACAACCATTTCATTTAATGGTTTTGTTACGGGAGTCCATACTACCGGTGGCGTATTAGGAACAAATATTTCTGATTGTAATCCTTTTATTACAGTTAAACTCATGATTTCCCGCCTCCTTATTTACTATTTCTATTTTTTATCTCTTGCTCCCTTATAGCAAGCTTTGCATATTCTTCATTTACATCGGGCCCTAATATTTCCGGATAAGTCATCATAAATCCAACTTCCTGACCTATCAGCATTTCATACTCTGTTATAACTAATCTTCTAGGGACCTTAAGCCTACCCATTCTTCCCTTAAGGTCTATGGTTACAGAACAATCATCTACGCCTACAACAATTCCTTCAAAAAATCTTTCAGATGATATGTATTTTAACCTATCCATTATTATCACCCTTTTACTTTATTCTGCTTCATAAATTTCTCTTCTCTTTTTACTTTTTTCCAATGATTGTTCATTTGATTCAAGCTCTATTTTTCTTCCTATTGCTTTTTCTATAACTTCAATATTGTTTAATTTAACATTTGGATTCCATTTTCTTTCAGCTTCCTTTATTTCTTCTCCTGCCATTCTTGCCTTTAGCATATATAAAGCCCTAATCGCATCCTCTGGAGCTAGACAATTGTTTTCAAGAATTTCATTTTCAATCCCCTGATCAGATTTATTACAATCAACTAATGTATTCATATAGGGATTTCCCACAACCAATTGTCCTTGAACTGCTGAGAAAGTAACGCCTACCACCGGTATACCCCTCATACCTATTTGTTCAATATGACTTGCAAAATCAACATGGTTGTTTCCAAAACCTTCTGTAGTTACTATAGCTCCATCAACATCCATTGCTTCTACCGTCATTCCTAAAATTTTTGATACATAGAATTTTTCAGAGTTTACTTGTGGAGAACCAATAAAAATTACACCAGCTAGATCTATTTCATCATCATTCATTAATTCCTTTACTAAGGGCTCCCTCCAATAGTGCCTAGTAGTTTCTTTAGAAGCTGGCCCTATACAAGTTAATGCATGTATACATCCATCTAATACTTGAAGTGGGGATACAACCACTGGTACATTACCTAAATCAACATTTGGTTTTGCTCCTAGGGTTCCTGCAGGCTCAACTGGCAATATAAAATTATCATGCATTGCTCCTTGCCCCATAATCTCCTTGACTAATACTACCTTCTTTTTACCTGGCCTTCGTATTTGATTAAATTCTTCTTCCTTTATAACTAAACTATCATCTACTTTTTTAAGGGCTTCCCTTATTTCCTGTGTAATAATATCAGTAGCTTCATGGGCTGCCATAGGTCCTGGTCTTTCCATATTTGTGCCAGCCTTTATCTTAACTTCTGTTTTTATAAATATTTCACCTTTCTCTGGTGATCCCGGTCTTCCCCACATTATATTTCTATCTAAAATTCCCTCTGAAGACCCAAATTCTCCAATTTGAACACCGTTTTCATCTATGCCAGTGACCATAACAATAGCCCCATCTATAACTCTAGTAATTCCCTCACCAAGCTCTCCTTCTTCTTTAACAGCAATTGGTTGTATATCCATAATAGTTTCACTGTATTCCTTATATCTTTCTGGTGTAATAATATCCAGCTTCATATCTACTACTAAATCCTGAGAACTAATTGCATCCTTTAAAATATCCTTTCTGATAAACAGCTTTGTTCCTTCTATTTTTGTTTCTTCTCCTAATTCAACAGTATCTATCTTGAAATGTTTTCTCTTTAAACTTCTTACTACTTTTTCTTTATATTTCTCTTCTCTTTCTTCTGAAATAGGATTTTTATTTGTATCATCTGGAGATTCATTCACTTGTTTTCTATTTATTTGACTTTCTGACAAACCTCCAGCAATAGTCAAGGGAATTTCTAAATTAATATCCTTTCCCTCTCCAATGTGAATTTTAACACTGCTTGAAGTATAATTTTCAACTGGCAATGTAGAAGCTGCTGGTTTTATATTTTCTTTTTCTATTTCATCTTCTTGATTGGAATCCTCAATATTCTGTGATTTTTCTATCACTTTTACTCCATCCAATAAATTAGATGTCAGTGGAGTCAATGCATCAACTGTTTCCTTTAATTTAGCTCCTAACACTTCACCAATCGTTAAACATTCCTCTGAAATTTCCAATAAACCTGAAGCCTCTAAGTCTGGAATAATATTAGGATCTTCCAAATTAGAGGGCTCAATAACAGTACCTGCTTCGAACCTACAACATGTAACAGCTTTATCATTTGCATGTTCCTGGGCAGTTTCTAATGTAATAGACATATTATCTCCTCCCTTTTCAATTATTTTTTATACTTCTATAAAGTTTATGTCCAAAGGCCCTTAGAACATGGTCTGTGCTATGATATACCGGAACTCCTAACCTAGGAGCTACATTCATAACTGTATTAGTTCAATCTTCACATGTTCCTGTAATTAATACCTGGGCTCCTTGTTTTTTCAAATAAATAACCTTTTCTGCTTGTCCCGGGCAAGTACCAGGCTTATCACATCTGTATCTTCCATTTACTTCAACCATTCTCTTGCATTTTGTAGATGCCACAATTTCACAGCCCATATAATTGGCTATTTCCTCTAATCTATTTTCCTGGGCGCCACATTCACAGGCAATAACTCCAACCTTTCTTTTCTCCTTTGGAAAAGGCATACTTACCAATATTCCTCCTGTTGTTTTTGTGATGGGAGTCCATTTTTCTCCATGCTTTCCTGTAAAGGGTCCTCCTATTACAATCTCACCATAGGGCTTAATATATCCTCCACACTTCTTAACATAGTGGCTAACTGGCATACCTATTGGTACATTTAAAAATACTTTTCCATTAGAAGCATTTTTTAATCTTCCTCCTACAGTAATATCCTTTGTAATAACAGGTCTTCTTTCATCAATTGCCAAGGCTACATTTTTTAAGGTCTCAACATTTGATATAATGGCATTTGCCTCAATAGGTAACTCTCCAGGCTCTAAAACAACTCCCAATAGCTCCCTAACAATAACCCTTTCATCTCCTGCCGGATACATATTAGGCAAAAGTTTAACCTTAATATTTTCTTCATCCTTACAGGCTTTTGCAATTGAAATTAAAGCTTTTTTATGAATCGGTTTAATAGCAATATATCCCTTGGAAGCATTTGTGATTTCCATAACTAATTTAAGTCCTCTAATAACAATATGGGGATTTTCTTCAAGTAAGAAAGTATTATGCTTTAATGTAGGTTCACATTCTGCTGCATTGGCAATTACATAGCCTCCATTTAAATCGGCTTTGAATTTTATATGGGATGGAAAACCTGCCCCACCAGCTCCAACTATTCCGGCTTCCTTTATTGTTTCAAGATAATCCTTGGTATTTTTTATTTTTACATATTCTCCAGTTTGATCATCATTAGCTTCTAGAATTATCTTTGATTCACTTATTTCTATTATTTTCCCAAATACACTGGAATGAATATTTGCACCTAATCCCTCTGGAGCTGCTATTAGCTGTCCCTTTTTTACTTCTTCACCAATTCTTACTATAGGCTTTGAAGGCTTACCTATATGCTGATTTAAGTTTATAGTTATATTCATTTTCTCCCCCCTTTGCTTTGTGTTTTTTTTCACATAATTATATTAAGCAATAACTATGCCATAATTTATATTAATATCTTATTTCTCTTCTAAGATAAGCTCTTTACAGCATATAAAAAAAATCTATACTCCATGAAAAGATTATAGATTTCTTTTATGAATATAGATTTTGTCTGTTTTCCGACATTTTTCATTTTGTTTTTAGATAATTTCCTATGTAAAAGCTCTATCTTTTGTGATTTTATAGACAATATTTTCTATAAATTTAGAATGTCGGTAATCCGACATATGTCGGATTACCGACATTCTAAATTATAATTCTCCAGTTTATAATACAATGTAGTTCTGGGTATACTTAATAATTTTGCAGCCTTTACCTTATTTCCATTGGATAATTTTAAAGCTTCCATTATCATATCTATTTCAAATTTTTCTACAGATTTATTTAAATCAAAGCTTTTTTCTATCTTATACTTTTTTTTCTTACTTTCTTTTATTATGTATTCAGGAATTAAATCCATAGTTATAGTTTCATTTCTACACAATACAACTAAATTTTCAATAGTATTTTTAAGTTCTCTTATATTTCCCTTCCAATAATAATTATTTAATACTTTTAAAACATCTGACTCTATGCCAAGTATATCTTTTTTATTTTTCTCGCATAATTCCCTTAAAAAAGCATGGATTAATAGTGGAATATCTCCTTCTCTTTCTCTCAAAGGAGGTAAATCTATTTCTACTACATTAATTCGATAATACAAATCCTCTCTAAACTCTCCCTTTTCAGCCATTTCTTTTAAATCTAAATTAGTTGCAGAAAGAACTCTTGCATTAATAGGAATATATTTTTGTCCACCCACACGCTTTATTTGTTTTTCCTGTAGTACCCTTAAAAGCTTTGCCTGCATAGGTAAAGGCAAATCCCCAATTTCATCCAAAAAAATTGTTCCATCTTCAGCTAATTCAAACAATCCTATTTTCCCCTTATCACTAGCTCCTGTAAATGCTCCTTTTTCGTATCCAAAAAATTCACTTTCAAATAACTCATTTGGAATTGCACTACAATTAATAGGAACAAATAGACCCTTTTTACCACTGCGATCATGTATATATCTTGCAAAAACTTCTTTTCCTGTGCCACTTTCCCCTGTAATAAGTATTGTTGCTTCTGTTCTTGCAACATGGGATGCTATTTCAATTCTTTTCCTTATTTTTTCACTTCTTCCAATAATACTACCTAAATGTTCTCCAATAACCCTCCTCATTTCACCTTCTAAATACTGCAAAGTTTCATTTGCTTTTTGAAGTTCATTGGACATTTTTTTCACTTCCGATATATCCCGATCGGTACTTACTGCTCCGACAAACTCTCCGTCCAACCATATAGGTTCAACATTAATCATAATATGATAATCCTTCTTTGGCATATGATAAACATTCTTAACAGTTTGCCTACTTTTAAGCACCTTTGCAATCATGGCATTTGGGAAAAAATCTTGAATATAATTTCCTAAAATTTCCTTTGAAGAAACATCATATAATATTTCACTTTTTTCATTCCAAATGACAACCTTTCCTTTTTTATCTATAACACATAGAGCCTCATGGATGCTATTAATAATATGATTTAATCTTACCTGTGATTTTTCTAAATTTCTATATAAATAATTTAGTATCTTCTCTTTCTTTATTACACCTATCAATTGTCCATCTTTTAATACAGGTAATGTATTAATTTTATTTTTTGACATTATATTTTTACAAGTTAACAAAGATGTTTTTTTATCAATACTTATTCCGACATCTATTATAACTTTTTTTAAAGATACATCTTGATACAAATTATCTTTTAATACTTTAAATATATTAGTCAGTGTAACAAATCCTATTAATTGGTTTTTATTGTCCAAAATAAAAATTTCTTCCGTATCTTTCTGCACCATAATTTCAATAGCTTGTATAGCTTTGACATTGTCATTAAATGTAATAAACTCCTTAGACATAACATCCTGTGCCAAGATTTTTTCTGAATGTAAAAGCATTATTCCCACTCCCTTAAATTAGGTGTATCTAATTCAGTAATTTAAATTGAATCTCTTTAACTGAAACTAATCCGTAAATCGCTTATATATATTCTATCATTAACTTTGTATTTAAAAAGAGCTAATGTCTAAACTTGTTATTTATTTAGCAAAAAAGATAAATTATACAATTTTAATATAATTTATCTCATGTTTTTGCTATTATTAATTATTTTTTTAAAGCCTCTCAGCCTCTTCATCAACTATAAATTACCTTTCTTCTCCCATTTTTTATCTTTTTAGTTTAAATCTAAACTTTTGCCATGGCTTAATATTATCAATCAAAAACAGTTCTTCATCTGAAATTTTTCCAACAACATTAGTTTTTTCACTATTATCCATATCCTTAAGTGCAATTTGTAGCTCTCCAGCATATCTATCATAAAGAGAGCTTTCAATTAAGATATCACCTTTTTTAATTGGTTTTGAATTGAATAGTTTAAAGTGGTTCCCTTTATATTTCACCCTACTTTGCGTAGAACGAATCATATAATCTGAGACATCACCTCTATTGAAATGAAATTCATCCAAAATAATTTTCTTTTCTACCTCTGGAATATCTTCTACTAATTCAACTCCCAATTCAAGGACATTTCTATTAAGTTCACCAAGTATCTTAAGCTCCTGCTCCGACGCAAAACAGTTAGCAATTATAACATCATCTATTAGACCTGTATTGAACAAATCCTTTGTTTGAACTTCAATAGACTTATTTCTATGTTCTTCAAGGGTGCATAAGCCCTCATTTACTGGCCAAGGCCCAAAGCTTGCATTTTTTGAAGAAACAAAAGCAGCAGTTCTTATATTATGTTCTTTAAACTGCTTAGAGCATTTTATAAAATGCTCTCTTGAAAGCCCTGTGTATCTATGGGGATAAAAATTGTGACAACCAATTATATTTTCCCTATTTGGAATATATGTTAGGATATTCTCAAGATATTTAGTTCCATTGCTCATATTTATTTCAATTTTTAAGTTATATGGGTTGAAAGTCATAAAGCTCTCTTCGCTTCCAGAAAAACCAAGATCTAGCCTTATTCCTGTTAGATTCAACTTGGCAAAAAATCCCAAATCATCAAATTCAATATTAAAATTCTTAAATACAGCTGGACTTACATCAGCTATAACCTTCATACCTAAGCTTCTGGCATGTGTAACTACATCTTTGAATTCCTTAATAATTCTATCCATATCTCCCTTGGCTGATATAAGACAGGTAAAAACTCTTGTAAATCCATATTGGGCTGCCAAGGATAAATATTTCCTATTTTCTTCTATGCTTGCATTTTCTGGGTAAATGGATACTCCTAATCCTCTCATATTTTCTCCTCCAAAACAACAATTTTCACTAAGCATTAATGCTTATATATAGCTCAACAAATTCATTAGCCATATCCTTAATAGTCATTGCATTCATTAAATGATCTTGTGCATGAATTAGCAATAGTGATATATCGTGCTTTTCTCCTTGAGCTTCAGCTTGGATAAGCTTTGTTTGCTCCTTATGTGCCATTGAAAGCTTGTTTTCTGCTTCTTCAATACACCTCTGCGCCTGTTCAAATTCTCCTTCTTTTGCATGTGTAATTGCTTCCATACTTGAACTTCTAGCATCTCCACTATGAGTTATTATTGTAAATATAGTCATTTCAACATCCATAACCTATCGCTCCTTATTTTTCTATATTAAATTGAGGTAAATAATCCTGATTTTCCAAAAGTATATCATCTAATATTTTTTTAGCTGTGGTAACTGAAGGTACTAAAGGATTTGTACTTAATGCCATTAGTGCAGTATAATAATCTCCTGTTAAACCAGCTTCTATTGTTAAAATTTCATATGATTTAACCTGTTGAACCAACCCATTAATTTTTACTGGTAACTCTCCTATTGCAATAGGTTTAGCCCCTAATTTACTAACTACTGCATTAACCTCTACAACTACATTATCAGGCATTGATGAAATTGCTCCATTATTCATCACATTAACTGTATGAATTTCTTCCTTATCGTTATAAATAGCACTAATTAGAGAAATTGCTGCATCAGAATAGTATGCTCCTCCTCTTTTTTCGAGTTCTTTTGGTTTTTCATTTAAATTCAAATCCTTAAATCTTTCAAAAAGATTTTTTTCAATTTCCATAACCTGCTGAGCTCTAGTTCCTTTATTTTCTTTAAGTCCTTGAATTTCTTCATTTAAAATTTCGTCAGACATATAAAAATATCTATGGTAAGGGCATGGAAGCATTTTTAAAGCATTGATAAAATCTGTATCCCACTTAAGATCTGGTATATTTTTCATATTTATCTCACTACCATCGCCCATTTTTTCCAAAACAAAAGTAGTTGCATCTTCTCCATCTAAATATATCTTCTTTCCATAAACCATATGATTAAGACCTGCAAAGTCAATTTTTACTCTGTTACAATCTACATCAAGTATCTTTGCGATGTTTTTTACCATATTAATAGGTACATTGCACAGCCCTATAGTCTTTACATTGGTATGCTTCAATACCATTTCAGTAATGATTCCAGCTGGATTTGTAAAATTTATAAGCCAAGCCTTAGGAGATAACTTTTCAATATCTCTGCATATATCTAAAATAACTGGTATTGTACGAAGTGCCTTGGCAAAGCCTCCAGCTCCTGTAGTTTCTTGCCCAATGGTATTATGCATTAATGGAATTCTTTCATCACTAGCTCTTGCCTTTAATCCTCCTACCCTTAACTGAGTAATTACAAAGTCTGCATCTTTAATTGCTTCTTTTCTATTTAAAGTTTTATAAACCTTCACATTTAACTTTGCCTTATTAATCATTCTTTTAGTTAATCCATATATAATATCTAGCTTGGCTTTACCTTCTTGTGTATCTACTAAATATATTTCTCTTACAGGTAATTCTTTGGATCTTTTAATAAGTCCTTCTATCAATTCTGGGGTATAACTGCTTCCTCCACCAATTACAGCAACTTTTAAATTGTCCATAATTAACCCTCCGTTGTCTTTATTGTTTGCTTTATTGATATATCCATATAATATACTGAATAGGGGAATTCCCCCTATTCAGTTAAAGAATTATTTTGCTTCTTCCACTTTGTCTTCAAATTTTTCGGCTAATATAATAAATGGAACATATATTAAGAAAGCCAATGCCAAATTCACTGTAGAAAGTATTGCCCCAGCAAAACTACCACTTGTTGCAAGATATCCACCTAAAATTGGAGGTGTTGTCCATGGTATAGCAACTGTAACAGCTGGAACTAAACCAATAGCTATGGCTATATAAGCTACTACAGATACTACGACTGGAACAAGTAAAAATGGAATAAAGAATATAGGGTTTAGAACTATTGGCATACCAAATATCATAGACTCATTGATATTGAATAATCCCGGTCCAGCTGATAACCCAGCCAAAGTTCTGTAATGCTTTCTTTTACTTGCAACAAATATTGCCGCGACCAAGGAAATTGTTGTTCCTGATCCTCCCATAGCTACAAATGCATCATAGAAAGGTTTACAGTAAACATACGGTGCTGCTTTACCAGCTGCAAGTGCTTCAACATTTGCAGTTATTGCAGGGGTATTTAACATTTGTTGAACTGGTTCTAGAATGTTTCCACCATGCAATCCGAAGAACCATAATAACTGATTAAAGAACGGAATCAATATTGCCCCTAGCAACGAACTTCCAAGATTAAGAAGCGGTTTCTGAATAAGTCCATTAATAAATGTAAATAAGTTAGAACCAGCAAGTGTAATAAATACTGATGCAAATGATCCAATAGTTACAACAATTATTACTGGTAATAATGAAGCAAAGGACTTCGCTACTGCCGGAGGTACATTTTCACCCATATTTATTGTAAGCTTCTTAGACCTCGATAACCTTACAAATATCTCAGTAGAAACTATTGCTATTAATAGAGCTGCAAATAACGATGTTGCATTTAAAAATCCCCAATTAATATTTCCCCAAGCTTCTATTTCTTTTCCAACAAACTCTGCAGGAACTGCTATATCTCCAACCTTTTCTCCTATAGCTACATTTATACTCTGTGGAATAAACATAAAGTAATTACAAAGAGAAATTGTACCAGCAGCTATTGGATTTGCGTCATAGGATTTTGCTAAATTATAGGCTACAGTAAAAGCTACAAATACTGACATAATAGCAAATGTTCCCCACCAAATATTTCCTCCAAATAATGTCCACCTTGGACCAAAAATATTTTTCATAAAACTCTGATAAGCTGGAATTCCTAAATTATTTACAAGTGTTCCTAGTGATCCAACAATAATAAGCGGCATAATAGCTACAAATCCGTCACGAATTGCTACTAAATGTCTCTGTGCTCCTATTTTAGCAGCAAAAGGAACAAAATACTTCTCAAGAAAACTAATAAAACTTTTCATCAAAAATCCCCCTTATATAAAAATATTAATGCTATATATTAACCCTGCAGGGATTAATAGCTAAAAATTAATTGTTTAATTAATGGATTAATCCATTAATTTCAATGCATCTTCAAGAACTGCCTTGCCATTCATTGTTCCATATTTAATAGTATCAATAACAACAACAGGTATTCCTTTAGGTTCCATATATGCTTTCATCTTACTAAGCAAGTACCTAACTTGAGGCCCTAGAAGAACAATATCTACATCCTCATGTTTTTTAGCATCAGCTTCTGCTACAGCAAAAATCTCAGCTTCAATATTTTGTTCTTGTGCAGCTTTTTTCATTTTGGTAACCAATAGACTAGTTGACATACCTGCACAGCAAACAAGCATAATTTTTTTCATAAAAAATCCTCCTTTAGAATCTGTTTTATGATTCTACCGCCAATATTAATGCTCCAGTGGCAGCGTTTTCCTTCGGTAAATGTATATGTATATCTGGATATTTTTTCTCTATCTCCTTACTAAAAAGCTTCCTAATTACATCTGATTTTAGAAGTATACTACCACTTAAACCCAATGAAAAATCTTCTTCATTCATTTTATTAGCCAAAGCATCTATCATCTTACATAAATCTCTTACTGCATTATCAATTACTTTTTTTGCAACTGCATCAATCTTATATAAGTCAATAATGCAGGGTGCAAGATTTGCAATATCATGCTTTTTTATATCGGTATTATATATAAATGAAATAAGTTCACCAACATGGGATATATTCAGCTTTTTACTTATAACTTCCCATATTTCAGTATTATCTTCTCTTCCATCATAACTCTCCACTATCTTTTTCAATCCATCTCTTGCAATTGCATAGCCGCTTCCTGCATCATCAATTATATGACCCCAGCCACCAACTCGATGACTTTTTCCAGATTTATCAATACCTAAAACGATAGAGCCTGTACCGCTAATAACCATAGCACCTTTTTTTTCACCATTTGCTCCAACAAGTGCTGTAACAGAATCATTATAAATTAGTAGATCGTTTTCATATCCAATATCTCTAAAGATTTTCTCTATAACTTTTTCATCTTTTGGAGAGTCTATTCCTGCACCTCCAATACAAACTCCTTTTATCTTATCTAGTGTTATCCCTATATTAACTTTAAAAAAATCAAATATTTCTTTAAATTCTTTTTTTGTACTTATAGTTCCAACACTATGGTAATTTGTTGACCCTACCTTGATCGATGAAAGCACTTCCTTTTTCTCATTACCTAAATAAGCTAAGGTTTTGGTTCCACCTCCATCAATTCCTATATAGTATTTCATGTCAACCCCCTTTCACATAAATCTTCAATCATTCATGAATAAGTTTTTCATTAAACAGCACTTTTATTTCATCTATGGCTTCTATTTCATCATGGCCATCTGCAATTATTTCTAATTCTTCTCCATTTGATGCAGCTATACCTAATACACATATAATACTTTTACCATTTATTGCTTTATCTTCTTTTTTTACTATTATATTTGATTTAAACTTATTAGCTGTCTTAACAAACATTCCTGCCGGTCTTGCATGTAACCCTGATTTGCTATTAACAACTACAGTTAGCTTCTTCATTTTTAATATGTACACTCCCTTCATATTAACTACACTATCTTATATAAGCAATAATACTGCCAAAATTATATATTTAAATAAATTTTTCTATATTTATTTTTTCTTAGCTATAAAGCTGCATTTAACAAGCTTTTTCTAAAAAACACAAATAGAAAACATCTTTTTTTATTTTATTTTATAGAAAAAATAGTGTGTGATTATATCACACACTATTTTACACACTTTATATATTGTGTATTTTTTTACACAGTATATAATTATATATTCTCTTTATTCAATAAAAACATTTTGCATATGTAGGCTAATTCATTTTCACCGATTTCAATATTATAATTTTCCTCTAAGGTTTTTAAACAATTCTTGATAAGAATAAGCTCTCTACTATATTGATTTTTGTATTCCTTTAAGTCATCAAAAGTTGTTTCTGTACCTCCACTGCATAGTTTGTCAACTAAAAAACTCAGATGCAAAATAATCCCTATTTTAACTTCTTCTACTATTAAAATATCTAATCTTTCCTGTATTTTTTCAATTACAAATCTAACATCATTAATAACTATTTTGCTATCCACACAAGTCATATGTTCCTTTAGAGAATTGCAAATATTAACATATGCTTCTTCTTCTTTTACTATATCTTTTATTCTTTGTATTCCTTCTCCGCTCAGAACCTCTGTTGCCGGAATAAATTTAATATCATTTAAATGAATATCAATGGTACTTACAACGGCCAAAACCTTATGTTCTTCTTTGTATTGGTCTATTCTGCACAAAAACTCTCTACGATCTAAAATATTTAATGGTATTATATCTACATTATATTTTTCATATAGTTTCTCCTCTATAATTCTCTTTAATCTTTCTGAAGCCCCTTCTCCTGTAAAACAAGCCGTAATAATAATATTTCTTTTATTTACATTCTCTCTTCTTGTAATAGGCTTATTATAGGAATTTAATTCTTTACAAGTTTCATAAATTTCATGAAGCTCTCGTCCTAATACAGCTTTCCTTGAAGTATCAATAACAATGGGAGTGCTAACCATATCAATAGTTTTTACAATTATTCCAGTTTCCTCATAAATCATGTCTCCAAAGTTTGTAAGGGATCCCATATCAACCATTAAAAGGACTCCTTTACCCTTATCTATTTGTATTACATGCTGCTTTGCAATTTTATACATATCTTGTGGTTTCATATTAAGGGGCATATCCAAAGCTACCGCATGGTCTACTCCAACTAAAGTATTTGAAACTTCAACCATACTACTTGCTGTAGAATTCCCATGCATAATTACCAAAATTCCAACATTAGCTTTTTCTTCGCTATCAATTTCTAAAGGATTTGATGCTAGAAACATGGTTAAATAGCCAATTTCATCAAGTGGAGTTTCAATATCAAATCTATAATCAATGATTTTAGCTATTTCCATTGCAACTACAAATTCATCAGAATACTCTACTCTAATGGTATTCAATTTTGGATTATATATCTTATTTCCCTTCTGAATTCTTTCAATACATCCATGAAGATGAAGGGCTAATCCAAAACTAATTTTTTCATCATACTCTCTACCCAGCTTCTCCCCAGCTAAATTTAATATTTCTTCTACAACTTCTAAAATTTCTATGTTAACTAGTTTTGATATCTCTTTCTTTCTAATTCCCTTTGGAAGGTCACCAATATATTTTTTGAAATGACTTTCTATAGTTATATTTATTATGTGATCAATTTCTTCATCCTTTATACCTGTATTCTTTAAAGATTCAAGTTTTCTTTCGATTACATCATAGAAGCCTTCATTATCCCTATATTGATCTTTTATATCATAGGGTTTTTCATCCTTATGATAAAATCTCAAAATATCTCCTTTACTTTTAAATATGCGATCTATTTCTTCTCTGTACTTTTGTATCTTCATTAGTCCTTTTTTAACATGCTGTGGAAGATCTGATTGTTTTATTAGTATGTAATCTTCTTCTTTTGACTTATAGTTAACAAATGCTTTAGCACAAGCTAATTGAATATCACTTTTAAGCTGCCCGATATTATTTGGACAATCATATAAAAGTAATGAAATAAGAGAATTTTTATTTATATAAATACTTTTACCAATTCGTTTTGATTCTTTTTTTATAAAGGATTCTATTAGGCTGTATCTTTCCATCAACCCTTTGTCCCTTAGTGGAGGTAATAGAATAGTCATAGGTATTCTTCTAGTAAATGTTTTAAGTAGATAAGATTGTGGATCTTCAGTTGTTGCAGCAATGATACGTACATTTACACTAATAACATTTTCGGTTTCTCCCAGAGGTCTGAAATATCCTTTATCGATATATGTAAACAGCATTTCTTGACCTTGTGGTGACAACCGGTGAACTTCATCAAGAAATAATATCCCTGAGTCAGCCTTTTTTAGTAATCCTTCCTTATCTCTATCTGCGCCAGTATAAGCACCTTTTTTCACTCCAAAAATTTGTGCCATAATTAGTTGTGGATTTTCAGCATAATCAGCACAATTAAATGGAATAAATGGAGCCTCTTTATTAATCACTTTTGATTCCTTTGCAAATTGATGCATTAGTTCTGCAAACATCGACTTACCTACACCAGTTTCTCCTAAAATCAGTGTATGCAATCCATTGGGAGGATATAAAATAGAAGCTCTAGCTTGTTGGATAGGAACTTGAAGACTTAACTGTCCTCCAATGATTTTATTTAAACTATTACCTGTATCCAAGGATTTATCGTTAATTGACTTTTCCTTGATAGATTTGTAAAGCACAGGTCTTCCTTCTAATTTTTCTACTCTTTTATTTTTATAAAGCTTATTTAAATATCTGCTAATATTGGCTCTATCAGTGTCTAGGACTTTACTTATTTCAATAGCCGAGATCCCATTTTGCTGTCTTTCTTCAAGCTTGACTAAAGCCTCATAAACCTGATCAACCTTTTTCATAACCCCTCTCCTCAAATTAATATATTTTTAAATATCGTATAATAAATCTATAGAAATTTCAAATTCTGATTTCTCTTTTCTATAGATAAATAACACTAAAACTTAAGATGAATTTTATATAAATAATTCAGACTAAGAAAAAAGTGGTTCATCTGGTTTTAAATTTTTCGATATTTTTTTAGTTGTACTGATATAATCTTATCTATAAAAAAATTCTATAAAGAAATAAAAACTTAGGAGCTTTTAACTTCATAAGTTTTTATCGTACTTTTTCTATTATTCTTAAACAACTGTCCTTAGCTATAAAATAAATTTATTATCTATTATTCATATCTCCCATTTGGCTCAAAAATGCTATAGCCATTTCAAGCCCCTTTACAAGCTCAGTCTTTATTAATTCTAAATTTTTTTCTTCAGTACCTTTTTTCACCGTAATCCTGCATGTATTTTTTCCAACTTCCATTAATTTGAAATCATCTTTTAATATATTTTCAGCGCTTTTTTTCAACATAGTTCTTGTATTTTTATCCTGCATATAGGATTCAAATTGATTTTGCACAGAAACTATGATTCTTTTTTCATCATCTAATTTTACGTATTTTACAAATTGATTTAATGTATCCATTAATCTCTTCCTTTCGTGAATGTAATTTTATTATATCAAAATATTAAACCAAATATATTAATCTAGTCAAGTATAGATTTATAGTAATCATTCCTGAGTAAATAGGCTATGCTTTAAAATTATATAAAGGTCTAATAATATCTACAATATCAACTGCTTCTTTGACATTTTCTATAATTTCTTCCAAGGGTTTATATGCCATAGGCGCTTCATCCACAGTAGACTTATTGACTGAAGTTGTATATATACCTTCCATTGATTTTTTATATTCGTCCAGATTTAATTTTTTCCTTGCTTCGCCTCTACTCATAAGTCTACCAGCTCCATGAGGTGCTGAATAATTCCAATCGGCGTTACCTTTGCCAATTGCTATTATTGACCCATCCTTCATATTTATAGGTATTAGTACTTTTTCTCCTTTTTTAGCTGATATAGCACCCTTTCTAAGTATCTTATCCTTTATATCTATATAGTTATGGATAGTTTGGAACTTATTTAGACTATTATAATCCATTTCCAAACATTCCTCTACAATTCTCATCGCCATAACCCTTCTATTCATATATGAATAGTTTTGAACAATATTCATATCATGTAAATAATCCTCCATAAGTCTACCTTCTAAATAACATAAATCCTTTGGTATATTACATTCTTTCTTATGGACTTTCTTAAGCTTCTTTAATGCATCTTTAATTTCCTTTCTTCTACCCTGCTTTTTATATGAAACTATCAAATTATTCTTTTCTTTTTCAAAGTCATCGTTTAAGCCTCTATGATAGTCATATGCTCTGTTTTGATAATATTTGGCCACCTGTTTTCCCAGATTTCTGCTCCCACTATGTATAACTAAATATTTCTTTCCCAGGTTATCTTTATTTATTTCTATAAAATGGTTTCCAGATCCTAGAGAACCTAGTGCCCTATTAAATTCCCTTGATGATTTAGGTATGTCTCTAAAGCAAATTAACTCTTCAATTTCTTCTTTGTAATCTGTTTTTGGGTTTTGATTTATATTGAATCCACTGGGAATATTTTTTCTTATATATTCATCAATTTTTTTAAAGTCCAAATTAATATTTTCAAGTTCAACAGTTAGCATTCCACACCCAATATCAACACCCACTAGATTGGGAACAATTTTATCCTTTATTGTCATTGTTGTACCTATTGTACATCCTACTCCAGCATGGACATCAGGCATTATTCTTATTTTACTTTCCTTTATAAACTCTTGATTACATAATTCAATTATTTGAATCCTAGCACTTTCATCTATCTTATTAGTAAATACCTTTGCCGAATTATATTTTCCCTTTAGTTCTAACATTTTTATTCTCCTTTTATGGATATCTATATAAATTTATAGAAAACAATAATAGATTATATACTTTTTCTATAAACTATATGATATTTTACAATTGAGGAAATTGCATAATACATGTAAAGAATTTTAAAATATAAAATGTAATAGAGAGAGTCAGTTGAACTATCTACATATTGTATTTTAAAATTAGTAATTTTAATTATGCAAGTTTCTCAATTATTTAAAAAAAGATTAGAACATTCTATAATGTCTTAATCTTTTTAAACAGTTGGCACACCCAGAGGGATTCGAACCCCCAACGCCCAGATTCGAAGATAGTGTACTTGTTTTCTATATAATTTTATATGCTTTTAGAAAGCTTTATTTTTCAACGTATTTCAGAGTTGTTTTCTTATTTTTCATTATTCTTTATTATATAAATTTAATCGTTAATCTGTCAATTATCTGTCATATAATTGAACACTTAAATTATTCACCAATTATATATTTACATAAATAATTCTCTATTACTTTTAAGCTGTAAATTTTACCTTAAAATAAAAATAAAACGACTACAATACAGAAGTAGTCATTTTATTTGTTCACATTAAACTCTAAATGCATTTTCTAATGCTTTAGTAGCAAATATATATTTTAAATTATCCAATCTTATATTCAGAGGTTAAGATATTATTACAGTATACTTGTATATATTAATAAACATATAATAGTGCTTATTGTGACTTCATAAGAGTTTTAATTATCTCTTCTTGGTTAGGTACAATATCACCTACTGCTAATATACACAATAACCCATCTTTTTTCCATACATATGCTACTTCTTTTTCAATAGCTTCTACATCCCCATATAAATTATATTTATCAGTTTTTAATACAGAAATGCCATTAATATTAATTTCAGTCATAGGTATATAAACCTTTTCATGACCTGAGAGAATTGGAAACTTCATTGTTTCTTTCATATCTTTATAATCATCTGTTCCATAAATCTGTTCATATACAACTCTAGTTCTATAGTCATCAGTAGCTCCTGTTGGATACTTGGCTTGTAGAATATTTCTTGGTGAATTTGTAAGTGCTGGTGTTTCTACTCCGTTAATTATATAATAAACTGGTTCATACATAATAGTATTTTCTCTAGTTGTTGCAAGAGAGGTAAGTTTTAAATTCCCTGGTAACTCTAATACAACATTAGGTACAGCACTAAATTCCTTAATTGCTTCTTTAAGTTCTACAGTTTCATATATATGATTATAATCTCTATATGCATTAGAATATTCAATGCTTTTAGCTTCTTCGGGATATACTAAAGAGTTCATCATATTCTTAATTACTTGTTCGTCAAATTTCCTATCTGTTAATATATAATATTCAACACCTTCATGCTGCCAAACATAATGTGTATGTATTATACCACTATTATCATCTGATTCTGCAATCACTATCTCTGTATCATTAAAGTCTACTAATTTCTTAGTAACCTTTACAGCATCTGGTTGAGACTTTTGAAGTCCTGTTTTAAATTCATTTAAGGGTTTATTGGCTGAATATGCTGAAAATTCAAATAATTCTTGACTAGGCTTATGCTTATTTCTATAATATATTCGAATTGAAGGATCTCCTTTTTTAAAGCCAACAAGGACTACTTTATCAAAATAAAAATCTTCTGGAATGTAATTTAACACTTTAGGTTTAAACTTTGATTTACCTACTATTTTATTAATATCATTATATTCTCTTACATTGCGGTCAAACAGTATTTTATTTTCTTCAAATGACAATAATTTTTCAATATTTGTATTGTTTGTCATCTTATTTACTACATTCTCACTAATAGTATTAGCATTTGTTAAAGTTATAGCAGATAAAACTAATGCTACTGTAAGTGTCAACACAGATAGTCTGTATGAGCCTTTTTTGAAATTCTTCAACATCATTATTCTCCTTTCTAATTGACAGTTAGGTTCATAAAAGTAAAGAAGATAAGGTTCTTTTCTCTCTGACGATAATTTTTGTAGAAAATTTATAATAGTCATTCCATATGGTACTGAATATTCATCACCTATAGCCTCAAGTACATATGCATCACAAGCCAATTCTCTATCTATCTTCATTGCTTTAGTTACCATCCATACCACAGGATTAAACCAATGAATAGATATAGCAATTACACTTATTAAATTAATTAGTAAATCTTTTCTTTTAATATGTGCCAACTCATGTAATAAAATATGATATATATCCTTTTGTTCATACATATTTAGTATATCACTCGGACAATATATAGAAGGATTAACTAATCCTATAACACAAGGACTTTTAAAATAATCTCCACTATAAATTTTTATATCCTTTTTTATGCCAATAGCCGATTTACATGTATCTAATAATGATTGTATTTTCTTGTCATCTACCTTATGTGACCTTAATACCTTTCGCCTTGCAGCATAGGTAAATAAAAATATAGTTAACCCAATTCCTATAGCACCTGTTAGCCAAACCAAAGAAATTATATCTAATATAGGTAATTTACTTACTTTATCTTTTTTTGATACTTCTAAAGCATAATTAGTATTAGTTTCATTCACTATAATTTCACTATTATCTTTGTTTCTTCGTTTATCATCTATTACATTACTAGTATTAGTCTGCTCTACAATGATATCTGGAATATTATAAACTACAGTAGGCTTCACTATATTTAGCATACTTACATTACTTTCTGGTAAAAAAGGTACTAATAATCGAATTAATACCAAAAGCCATATGGCATGATGAATTCTAGCACTTATCTTTTTACCCATAATAACTTTTATCAGGTATACAAATAGCGCTACGATACTAGCTCCAATGGTTAACTTTAATACCTCAATAAATATCCCTGTTATCATCACTATCCCCCTCTAAATTTAATCTTTATATTCCTTTTCTTTATTTTTAAGAATTTTTTCAATTTTCTAATTTCATTTTGAGTAAGCGTGCATCCTTTAAAAAATCTGATAATATCATGTCTGTTACTCTATCAAATACTCCTTCTAAAAAAGACTTATTTCTTTCTTAATACACTTATCTTTACATACTAAAGGATAGCAATGATAAAATCTCCCTTTCTTTTTAAAACCTATTATTTCTTTATTTAGCGAACCTATTAAAAAAAGTCTTAATTGTAGCCTCACCCCAATTAACCTTAACCCTTAGTCTATTAATTATATCTTCAGATGTTGCTGAGCTGTTGCCAATAAGTCTCACATAACCTCTCACTCAAATTCTGATATTTTGCAATTACTTTTTATACATTTCTCCTATAATTGCATAAGAAATATTAAAATACATCTTATGCAAACATTTACTCTACATATGTAGTTTTTAGAATTTTAAATTTACAATTGTAATTTTAATTTAAGTTTACACTTGTAATTTAAAAATGTCAATATATATTTATTATTTAATATAGAGTTTTTTTAATTTCAAAAGAATACTTCTTCCTTTTTACTATGCAGGTCAATTATTGAATTTAAGTAGCTCAACCATCTTTAAAAGTATATATGTTCCTTAATAATCTTATTCTCAGTAGCTCTTGGAGATATTTTAGGCTTTTGAAATACATGGTATGAGCTTCGTTATATAGCTAAAGCACTACAAATAAATTTAACTGAATTTTATTCAAATGAGCAAATTGCATAATTACCTTCAGAAAAAAGCTATCTAATATATATAGATTTAGAATCTCCGAAAACATTCTACATATATTATACAATTCTACCAAGTTAGAATTATGAAATTTCCTCAAATAATTAGATACAAAAAAGATTAAGACAATCTATTATGTCTTAATCTTTTCATAGAGTTGGCACACCCAGAGGGATTCGAACCCCCAACGCCCAGATTCGAAGTCTGGCACTCTATCCATTGAGCTATGGGTGCAAAATATTTAGTTTAACATAAAATATATTAACATATTTATTTAAATTAATCAATGGATGTTATGGACAAATACGTTATATAACGCTTTTGTTAAATTACTTTATCCTCTTTTTCTTCCATATATTTATAGAATTCACTATATACATTTAGATAATTGTTACCTATACATCTAAAATATAAAAAAATAGCTATGAAATTTTAGAACATAGCTATTTATCTTGAAATTTCAATAATAAATTTATTCCTTTCTCCTGGATAAAAGCTTCTTGAGTATTCAATAGGAATACCACTTTCAAGAAAACCAGTAGATGTAATTAATTGAACTGCTGAACCTTGTTCAATTTCTAATATATCAGAAATTTCTTTATCGGCATTTTTAGCTTCAATTTCCCTTATAACTTTTCTTACTGGAAGATTATTTTTTTCAAGAACTTCATAAAATGAGAAAACTTCAAAATCATAATTTGCTAATTGAGGTAATAATTTATAGGGCGTATAAAGTGTAGTAATAAGGACAGGCTTATTATTATCAAAAACACTTTCATCTTTATTCATATGAGAAGCAAAACGAAGCCTAATAATTTTTACTACTTCTTCTTGAAGCTGTATTTGAAGTTTTGAAGCTATAAAATCATCTGCTTTAGTTATTTTCTTTTCTAAAACTTTTGTTTTTGGTATTAACCCTTTTTTTATCATTTCCTGATTGTAGCTTCCAATCATACGTGTATATTCTTGTGTAATTTTAGGTTTTGTAACAAATGTACCTTTTCCCTTAATCCTCAATAAATAGCCTTTATTTACCAGATTATTTAATGCCTGACGAACAGTAGGACGACTTATACTAAAAATACTGCTTAATTCAATTTCTGTAGGAAGGCAATCGCCTTCTTTAAGCTCATTTGATTTAATTGCATTTATTATTATGTTTTGTAATTGATAATATAATGGAACAGGGTTATTTTTATCTAATGTTTGGTTTTGAAAAGTCATAGCATTCTCCTTAATCAAGAGTAATATAATCTAATAATATATAGGTTTATTTAATTCCAGGATATAATCTAATAGTATTATATCACAATTACTTATATTTTACATATGATAGTATTTCAGATTCTAATTTATCTACGTCAGGAATATAGCTTCTGATAAGTCTACAATTCCCTTTGAAAATATATGAACCTAAACAAGCAGGTATAAATACAGTTTCACCTAGAAACACTTCTTCAATCCCTAAATCATATTCAATTTTGCAATTTCCTTCCACACAGGTGTAAACAAAATATCGTTCTGGATCACTAATATTTTTATATTCTTTATTAATATCTATTAGTTCTAATGCATATTCTTTGTCAAAGAAGCAATAATGCTTTGTATAATCACTAAAGTTAGCAGAAAGATAAACAGGTTTCTTACACCTTAAATTAGTGTTTAACACATCAAAGGATTTTTCTATGTCTAATTTTCTTCCTCTATTATAATCATATAATCTATAGGTTGTATCACCATTTTGTCCCACTTCTATAGCTAGTATTCCCTTTCCTAATGCATGTAGAAGTCCTGCTTTTATTATAACAAAATCTCCTTTCTTTACTGGCACTTTAATTATATAATTCTCAAGAGTTCCATTCTTAACCGCCTGTTTTAATAATTCTTTGTCTGTAGTTGTAGTTCCTGCTACTACATAAGCACCTTCTTCGGCCTCTAAAATATACCAGCTTTCATTTTTTTCTCCGTCTTTTTCATATTCCCTAGCATATTTTTCATAAGGATGCACCTGAATAGAAAGGTCTTGTGAAGCATCTAAATACGCTATTCTTAGTATTTGATTGCATTCTAACTTTGTGCCAATAAGCTTACGACCTTCTTTTTGTATGATATCACTAAATTTTATACCTTTATAAACTCCATTAGAAATTACATTATCAGCATTGGGATGAGCACTTAATTCCCAACTAATTCCTATTTGATCCTCAGCCAAAGAAGGTTTAACTTTTCTCAATTTATTTCCTGCCCAGATTTTTTCTGTATATATTGGTTTAAATTTTAATGGATACATTAATAATCCCCCCTTAGTATATTATTTCTAAAGTAAACACCTCCAACGTATACAAAAACATTGGAGGATTTAAAGTTTTTGTTTATCTATTAATTAAAATAAACCAATTAGTACACCAATGATACAAACAATTAAATATATTCCCATTAATTTTAATGGTGTCATTTTTTTCTTTTGAAGTGCTCTCCAAGAAAGTAATACTATAATTAATGGAAGTAATTTTGGAAAAACTCCATCTATCATTTCTTGAAATTTTATAACAGTTTGACCATTATCAAAAACTGCAGCTATATTAAGATTTACAAAGCTTGCAGCAATCCCCCCCATAACTGTAATACCTAATATAGTAAAGGCTTCTGTAATTCTTTTAGCCTTTTCACCTATTATAATATTTACGGCATCTACTCCTAATGTGTAACCCTTCATATATAAGAAATAAGATATACATAAACATAATGGAAGCCAAGTCAAAGTATAAAATAGTGGCCCTGCAACACTTCCGTTAGCAGCAAGCCCCATACCAATACTTAAAAGCAAAGGAACTGTTATACCCTGTATAATAACATCTCCTACTCCTGCAATTGGACCCATCAAGCCAACTTTTACACCATCAATTAATTCATCTTCAACTGGCTGTTGATTAGCCTTGGCTTCTTCAAGACCTGCAACAATACCATTAACAACTGAACCTAATTGAGGTTCAGTATTATAAAAAACTATATGTCTTCTTAATGCTTCACCACGTTCTTCATCTGTCTTATATAATTTTTTGATTATTGGAAGCATTGATTGGCCAAAGGATGTACCTTCAAGTCTTTCAAAGCTTATTGCAGCTAAATTGAACATAATCCATGAAAACCAGCTTTTACGTAAATCTTGTTTTGTCAGTTTTTTAGTGAAATCAGCATTTTTTTCAGCCACTATAGCACCTCCTCTTCATCTTCTTCTAAAGCTATATCTGATGCTGAAGTAGAAACCAATTTATTACCTGAGTATTTATAGTGCATTACAGCTATTGCAGCTCCTACTATAGTTAAAGAAATCATATTTAAATTTAATGATACAATACAAATAAAGCCTACAAGGAAGTAAACAACTAACGTTTTATCCTTCATGATTTGACTTAAAAGCAATCCAATTCCTACAGCAGGTAGCACACCACCTAATACAGTCATAATATGCATTAATACCTCGGGAATTGAATTTAAGAAGTTCTCTGCATATTGTGCTCCAAAATATACTGCTAAAAAGGTTGGAACAAATCTCAAAATAAATGTAGTAATCTGAGGATATATTGCATTTGCTCTCCAGAACCCCTTCAAATCATTCTTTTCAGCATATTTATCTGCAACATGATTCCAAAAAGTATTGATTGTTTCTATTGAATTAAATAAAATAACTCCAAGTAATCCTATGGTTGCTGCTAAGGCAACTGCAACTTCTGGATCTGCTCCTGACAACATTCCTAGGGCAATAGCAGGGTAGGCAACAAAAGTAATATCTGCCGAAGCAACGCCTCCTGGTACTATTAAAGATAAATATAAAGCCTGTACAGCTGCACCTATAATTATGCCAGTATGGACATCCCCTAAAATTAATCCAACAAACATCCCAGATACTAATGGTCTACTTAAATAGTAGAATCCACCAGTAGTTCCCAAAAACCATGGAACGCCAAGACTAGCCAAGTAGCAAAAAATCCCCAGCAAAATTGCTTTCATCAACATGATATTTCCTCCTTTTTAATAATATTTTTTCCTCACATCACTCCATTTAAAACCCTTTTTGTCTGGAGTAAGTTTAAAATCTATATCGATGCCACAGTTATGTAAAGCTTCACAGGCATCCATTTCTTCTTTTAATAAAGATTGATTTGGACCAATAGTTATTGTTTTTTTTCTATAGCTTGAAGGTCCATATACAATATACTTACCAAAATCAGCATTATTTTCTGTAAGCTGACTTAGTTCTATAGGTGATTTAGAAATAAGAAAATAATTTTTGGCACTTCTTTTTGCTTCTTCAAGCTTTGCTAAAGTCTTTTCTACAGTAAATATAAAAACCTTGATGCCTTCAGGAGCAGCACTTTTATAAACTTGGCCTAAAGCTTTATTAACAGCTAATTTATCATTAACAACAATAATACCATTACAAGGATATATACGAGTCCATTGAGTTAGTACCTGCCCATGAATAACTCTGTCATCAATTCTTACTAGTGAAATTGTCATAAATATTCCCCCTTAAATATTAAACTTATGCTTACAAATCATCATCTTCATCATAATCATTACTAACTACTGCTATATTTATACCTTTTATTCCTGACTCCATAGAAATACTTGCAAGTTCTTGAAGATTACAGTTTTCTCTCAGAGCTAATGTCTCTAAAAGCATTGGAAGATTAACTCCACTTACAACTTTAATATTAAAATTAAATATTTCAGAATTTGATATGAAAATGCTGGAATTATATGGTGTGCCTCCTTGTAAATCTGTGAGTATAAGAACACCATCTTTTGAACCAACTTTTTCTACAGCTTTCTCTAAATCTGCTTTGAATACTTCAATACCTATTTCATTTTTCAATGATACAGTAGATACAGCCTCTGATGAACCCATTATTACACCTACAGCATCCATTAGTCCATTTGATAGTTCTCCGTGAGTTGCAATGACTAATCCAATCACTTCATAATACCTCCCTTTCAAAATATTGTTATACAGCAATGTTAGCTAATGTAAAAATGTAAATACATATAATTTTATTGATAATAATTTGCTTAAAACTTAAAACAATTGAATTTAATGCCAAAATCTTATTACAACATAATTATAAACCTAAACAGAAAACGTTGTCAACAATAAATTTGTAATATGCAATTTATAAATTTATGAATTTATTAATATTACATGCATATAACATTTCCAAAAAACTATTTACAAATGATATAACATATTGTACTATAAGAGTATATTCGTTAAAAAAACAGTAAATATATATTCCTTCACAAAAAATTCTCTATAATTTAATATAGTTTTATAAAATGATATATCATATGAATGTATAAAATAATATTTTATAAATAAATCATAAATAGAAAGGAATGAATATGTTGTATGGGAAATTATAATAAATATCCAGAAGTAAATGTAAAGGGTTATGAAAAATGTGCTTGGATGGGATATGAAAGTATAATTAAAGAAATACAAAAAGAAATAAAAGATAAAATAAAATCAGTTATAGTTATTGACTTTTATCCAGGCATAAACGAAAATGAGATTTTAAAAGGTTTTAGTCCCTTAAATCCAGTTATGACTATACGAAGTGATGATTGTGCCTATGATGGCAATACTTTGACAGATATGATAAAAGACAATTTAACTGATGACAGAGTTTTTGGTGTCCTTACAACTAAAAAGCTTCAAGATTATTTTATAAAAGATAAATTAGAAGAAGCAAGAAAAAAAGTTGAAGAAATAAAAGAGGGTGTTGTTTTAATTTATGGAGTGGGTGCTGCACTAATTAGCCTCGGAGACATTTTCATTTACGCAGATTTAGCTCGTTGGGAAATACAAAAACGTTATAGAAAAGGTATGCCCAATTGGAAACAAACTAACTATGATGAAGATAATAAAAGAAAATATAAAAGAGGATTTTTTGTTGAATGGAGATTAGCAGACCGTCATAAAAAAGCTCTATATGATAAAATGGATTATTTATTAGATACTAATATCAAAAACAAACCTAAAATAGTAACAGGACATGCCTTTAGGGAAGGATTAAAGCAAACTGCATTAAGACCCTTTAGAGTTGTTCCATACTTTGATCCTGGTATATGGGGAGGTCGATGGATGAAAGAAGTTTGTGATTTAGATAAAAATGAAAACAACTTTGCTTGGAGCTTTGATGGAATACCTGAAGAGAACAGCTTATATTTAAGATATGGAAATATAAGAATAGAAATACCTTCCATTAACCTTGTATTTTATCAACCTAGAAATCTTTTAGGTGAAAGAGTACATGCTCGTTTTGGAACAGAATTTCCTATTCGGTTTGATCTTTTAGATACTATGGGAGGTCAAAACTTATCTTTACAGGTTCATCCTATTACAGAATATATTCAAGAAACTTTTGGAATGCATTATACTCAAGATGAAAGCTACTATTTGCTTGATGCAGGAAAGGATGGGTGTGTTTACTTAGGAGTAAAGGAAAAAATAAATAGAAATGATATGATAAAAGACTTAAAAAAAGCTGAAAAAGGAGAAATATCATTCCCAGATGAAAAATATATTAATAAATTCAATGCAAAAAAACATGATCATTTTTTAATTCCAGCTGGGACTATACACTGTTCAGGAAAGAACAGCATGGTGCTTGAAATAAGTGCTACACCATATATTTTTACATTTAAATTATGGGATTGGGACAGAGTGGATATTGATGGAAAACCTAGACCGATACATATCGATCACGGCAGTAAAGTTATTCAATGGGATAGAACAACAGAGTGGGTTGAGAATAATCTTATTAATAAAATAGAATTAATATCAGAAGGCGATGGTTGGAGAGAAGAAAGAACAGGGTTACATGAAAGAGAATTTTTAGAAACCAGACGTCATTGGTTTTCAAAACCTGTTTTACACAATACAAAGGGGAGTGTAAATGTGTTAAATTTAGTTGAAGGAGATGAAGCCGTAGTAGAAAGTCCTACAGGATCATTTGAACCCTTTGTTGTGCATTACGCTGAAACTTTTATTATTCCAGCTAGTGTAAATGAATACATAATAAAACCTTACGGTAAATCAAAAGGAAAGGAAATAGCAACAATTAAAGCATATGTTAGATAATATATTATGGAGGGATATTTATGGAGTTGAAAAGAGAAAAAAATGCACACCCACTATATCTACAATTAAAGGATATTATTAAAAACGAAATACATAGCGGAATGTATAAAACAGGAGATATAATTCCTACGGAGCTTGAATATCAGAAAAAATATAATATAAGCAGAATTACTGTTAGACAATCCATAAATAGCCTTGTTCAAGAAGGATACTTAAAAAGAAAAAGAGGCAAAGGAACTATTGTACAACCACCTAAAATAGAAGAGCCTCTGATTAGAATTAAGAGCTTTACTAATGAAATGAAGGAAAGAGGTATCAAGCCCTCAACTAAATTAGCAGAAATAAGTATAACTAAAGCCTTTAATGAAGTCTCAAAAATGCTCGGTTTAAATGATGGGGATGAGGTTTACAGGATAAGAAGAGTACGCTGTGCAAATAATGAGCCTATTGTACTATTTAACACCTATATAAAAAGAGATATGGATTTGGATCTAGACAACAGAATTTATTATGATTCATTATATAAATATTTAGAATGTAAGAAAGGAATTAAAATTAATAGGATAATTCAACGTATAGGTGCAACAGCTGCAGTAGAAGCTTTAAGTGATTATTTGGATATTAACATAGGAGATCCTTTACTAGTAGTTAAGCGTCAGTCATTTGATATTAATGGTTCAATAGTTGAATTTACTATTGGATATTATATAGCAAATAGATATGAATATTATATTGAGATGAAGGGAGGAGATAGCTTTGATTAAATCCGTCATAACAGATCAAATCAGTATGGATTTAGAAGAAGCCTTAAAAAAAGCAAAATACTTATCATATAATGCTGTAGAAATTCATTCTCTTTGGGGTAAAACTATCGAGGAATTAACTAATGAAGAAGTTGGTAGAGCAAAGGAGCTTTTAGATAAATATAATATGAATCTATCTTGTTTAAGCACAACCTTGTTCTTTATATGTCCATTATATGAAACATATAGTATCGAAAACTTTAATCCAAAATTCCTTGTTAGTACAGGTGATTATAAATCTCACTTAGAAAAATTGAAAAGATCAGCAGAAATTTCAAAAGCATTAAATGCAAGCTGCATAAGAATTTTCCCATTTAGAGCTCCTAATGATAAGAGTCTAATTGGCAATACTGAGGACATTGAAAACATTACATTAAAATTGAATAAAGCAGTTGAAATAGCTAAAAATCATGATGTTATATTGGTTCTAGAAAATTGCCCCCACTCCTATTTACCAAAGGGGATTATGACTAAAAAGGTTTTTGATAATATAAATAGTCCAAATTTAAAATTACTTTGGGATCCAGGAAATAGCTTTAGAGCACCTATAAATATTATACCTCAAGAGCATAAAAATATTTCTCTCATTGATGAACTGAGGATAATATACCATAATATTGAACATATACATCTAAAAGATTATTTAAAGATCAGTAAAGATAAACATCAAACTACTCTTTCAAAAAATTTAAGAGAGTTTGAGCATACAGTATTTGGACAGGGATCTATTAATTTTGAATTATTACTAGATGAATTAAAAAAACTCAGGTACTCAAAGTATTTAAGCTTGGAGCCTGAGGTAAGTAAAGAAGATACAATAAATAGTATGAAATTTTTAACTAAAATGCTTAATAAAAAATTTAACTAGGTAGGAAGGTATAAAAATGGATAAAAAAGAATTTTCTAAATTATTTGACCACACACAGCTTAAGCCTTATGCTTCTGATGATGATATAAAAAAATTGTGTGATGAAGCTAAAAAATATAATTTTAAAACCGTAGCTATTAATAATGCTAATATAGAAAAATGTAAGACATATTTAAAAGACACTGATATTTTAATAGATGCTGCAGTAAGCTTTCCATTAGGACAATGCACATTAGAAACTAAATTGTTTGAAACCAAAGATGCAATAACCAAGGGTGCAGGCGAATTAGATTATGTTATTAATATAGCTGAACTTAAAAATGGTAACTATGATTATATAAAAAAAGAAATGGAAGGAATAGTGAATATATGCAAAAAAGCTGGAGTAACTAGTAAGGTTATTTTTGAAAACTGCTATTTAACAAATAAAGAAAAAATAAAGCTTTGTAAAATTGCTAATGAAGTAAGACCTGATTTTATAAAAACATCTACAGGTTTTGGTACAGGTGGAGCTGTTCTTGAAGACGTTTTACTAATGAAAAAACATTCATCATCTGAAATTAAAATAAAGGCAGCTGGCGGTATAAGAACATTGGAAAATGTTCAAAAATTTCTTGAGGCAGGAGCTTCAAGAATTGGATCAAGCTCTGGGGTTAAAATCATGCAGCAATATGATAAAATTTTTAATGAAAAGTAATTTAATATTATATAAAAACCACTTTTAATAATATCTTAAAAGTTATTCTCAATAACACAAAAAGGGTCTGTCCACAATAAAATGTGAGACAAACCCTTCCATTATTTAATTCTTTCTTGCAATTTCATTTATCCATAGACAATATATATTATAATCTTTAAAATTATTCTACTTCAATACTATTCAAAGCTTACACCATAAACACTGTGTTGTCCTGATGGATAAAGTTCAAATCCTTTAACAGTTTTTTTAGCTCCCACATTTTAAGTTTTGTAGTATAATATAGCATCTGGTGCATCATTCATTATAATCTCTTGATCCCTTTTATAGGCTTCTTTTCTCTTTTCAGGATCTATTGCTGTTCTTCCTTCTTCTAATAATTTATTTACTTCTTCATTAGTATAGAAAGTTCTATTACCTGCTCAACCATGCTGTGAACTATGATATAATGCATAAAGTCAGTAGTCAAGGTCTACTGTTACAGTAACCCATCCGAGAATGAACATATCATACTCACCCATTACCATCATTCTCTGCGAGCTTTGTACCACATACAACTAAAACTAGCGCAAAAACCATAATTGCAGCAAATATTACAGTAAACCTCTTATTTTGAAACATAACGTTTTCCTCTTTAAAGTAATTTTATTGGACTTATTTAATTTAAAACTAGTTTAAGTATTATTAGGATATCTATATAGCAATTTTAGATATAGCAAAATCAGATTTTGATTTCTTATGCCATTTTATTAACTTGAATTCTCAAACAATTCGAATTGTATCAATATGTGTCTACAATAAATATATTAAAAAATTAACTATTATTCTTCTTTAAAGTTCTATATATGGTATTCCTTGAAACACCTAGAATTTCTGCTGCTCTTTTTTTATTACCCTTTGTTTTTTCTAAAGTCTTTATAATAAGTTCTCTATTTATATCAGATAATTTCTTTGAAGGGTTTATTGTTTCAGTAGAATACTTATTCTTGTCTTTTAGTCCTGCCTTCACTAAATGCTCTTTATTTATATATTCTCCATCACAAATAAACAAAGACAATGCAATAATATTTTCTAGTTCTCGAATATTTCCAGGCCAATCATAAGATAATAAAAGCTTCTCAGCTTCTTTATCCATTCCCTTTACCTTCCTATCACTATCCTTTGAATATTTATCAATAAAATAATTTGTCAGTTCAATAATGTCCTTTCCCCTCTTAACTAGTGGAGGTAGAATAAGGTATAAAACCTTTAATCTATAATATAAATCCCCTCTGAAATTATTATTATTCACCATTTTTTCTAGATTTCTATTTGTTGCTGCAATTATCCTTATATTAACATCTATCTTTTTATTACTTCCTATCCTGCTAATGGATTTGGTTTCTAAGACCCTTAACAATTTTGCCTGTAAATGGATAGGCATTTCACCTATTTCATCTAAAAATAATGTTCCTCCACTTGCTAATTCAAATTTCCCCAATTTTCCTCCCTTTCTAGCTCCTGTAAATGCCCCTTCATCATATCCAAACAATTCACTATCAAATAAATCCTTTGGAAAACTTGCACAATTAATAGCCACAAATGGCCCATTACTCCTATGACTATAATTATGTATAGCCTGAGCAAATAACTCCTTTCCTGTTCCGCTTTCCCCTAATATCAATATATTTTTATCATTCCTAGCAAATTTTTTAGCCAATTCCTTACTATCATTAAATACTTTACTTTTGCCAATAAAATTTTCAAATCTATAAACAGCTTCATATCCAGCCAAATCGCTAGCCACCTTCATAGACCTCTTTATTCTCCTAAATATATCAATACCACCAATAATATTTTTATTTTTAGCATAAACCGGATATGCAGAATTCATAAGATGAAATGTCTTTTTATTATATTCTAGAAAATATTCAAAGTCCATATAGGTCTTTCCAGTTTTTATTACTTGGCTTAATATTGCATTATTTGTTAATAAATCCAGTTTTTTATTAATCATTTCTTCCTTTTTTGCACCTATAATTTTACAAGCTGATTCATTAATATATCTTAAAATTCCATTACTGTCACATGCAGAAATCCCATCATCAATAGCATCCAGATACATCAAGAGATTTTCATAGGAAGAATATTTCTCATTATCATAGGTTAATAAATTTAAAATAGAATAGTTTATTTTTTCGATAAACTTCTTATATTTTCTATTGTCAGACTTTAAAGAAATAATAGCAAATCTGTATTTACAATTATTATATTTCTCAGTAAATTCCTTTGATATATAACAATAAATGCTATTGCCTTTATAAGTTTTTATAAATACCTTCTCTTCTATTAATTTATCATCTATATTCAATGTTTTATTTTCTAATACCTTAAGTCCTTTACCTTCATATAAAAAAACACTTCTAATTATCATCTCACTATCCATAAATAGAATCATCATATCTTCTTCCAATATGGTTGATGTAATTATATTAAAAAAACTTATTATCTCTTTGAATGATTTATTCACTTCATGATGCTTTTTTGTTAATTTAGTATTTTCATTTAAGAAATTTTTCAGTAATTTAATCATTAACATTCATCATCCTAACTTTTAAAATAATGTTACTTATTCTACCATGTTACTTTTTGTAGCATACCTCCTTCTTTTTATTCTCTATTCTATCATTAAATAATATTCAACATAAATCTATTGATACATTATGGAGCATATTTTTATAAATTTCTTTAAAATATGTAAACCTCTATTTTTTTACTGAAGCTTTATTTTTTAAAAAACAAATTAAAATACAGCTTTTTCAAGCCTTTCATCATTACACATATTTAATAGTTTTTTATTTGGCATATATATTGCTCTATACATTTTAAACCAAATCTTTTAAGAAGGGAGTGAGTATATGAAATATGGCTTAAAAGCTAATATTATTAATCTTAATACAAATAGTTACGCAGAAGAAAAAGAAACAAAATATCAATCAAAAATTATTGACTGTAGTATAGGAATAAATCCATTTGGGTTCTTTAAAGAATTAAGAAATAACTTTGCAAATATTCCTGATGAAATGATTAATAATTATCCCGAATCCATTACTTATTTTAAAAAAGACATAATTAATTTCTGGATTGATTTGTTTGAATTAAAGGAAGATAATATTTTACTTGGAGATGGCTCGATAGATATTATTTATAAAATAAATAAATTATTCTTAAGTAGTAATTCAAAGGTTTTAGGCTACTCTCCACAATTCCCTGATTACATTGATGATGTAAAAAGCTATGACGGAATATATGATTACCAATTAATGTTATCAAAAAATAACTATAAGTTTATGCTAGAACCTTTTCTTATAAAATTAAAAAAGGATTACAAACTCATTTATTTAGATAATCCCAATAATCCAACAGGCCAAGTTATTCCCATTTCATATATTGAAAAAATAGTAAAAAAAGCTAAAAGCCTCGGAATATGCGTAATTGTTGATGAAGCCTATGGTGATTTTATGAATAAAAGAAATTCAGCAGTATCCTTAATAGAAAAATACAATAATGTATTTGTTTTAAGGACCCTTTCTAAAGGCTTGGGTTTAGCAGGTTTAAGAGGTGGATATCTCATTACTTCAATTAAATTATCAAATTATTATAGAAAAATATCCAATCCCTATTCAATGAATTCAATTGCAAGATATCTAGCTTCTAAGGCTCTAAAAAATACATCTTTTATAGAAGATTGTAAGAAAAAAATAAGGGAATTAAAAAGTGAGTTAATAGAATCCTTAAACAAGATGATTGTTCTCCACACAGATCTAAATGTTCCAATTATGACAATAAAACATCCAAATCCAGAAATAGACCTTGAAGAAGAACTACTAAAGCATAATATTCTTTCAATATCTGGTAGAAAATTCATCGGTCTTGACAAAAGCTTTGTAAGATTAAGAATTCCTGCCAAAATTAATCCTCTGCTGGAAGCTTTCATAAAAATAGAAAATTCAATTTAAGCTTTATATTTTATTTCTTTGAAAGGGTGGTGTATTATGGCTTTGCAATTTACGAAAAGTAAAGAAATAATCAGTAGGGACAACAAAGTTTACTCTAAATTTGCCAGAATTCCCTATTATCCTTTGGTAATAAAAAGAGGATATGGTGCAATAATCGAGGACTATGATGGAAATAAGTTTATTGACCTTCTTTCAGCAGCTTCTTCACTAAATACAGGTCATAGTAATCCAAGAATAATTAAAGCCATAAAGGATCAAATGGAAAATTTCATAAGCTATACTGCTGCATACACATACTCTGAGCCTTTAGTTAAATTAGCTGAAGAAATTATTAAAATAACACCAGGTGATTTTGATAAAAAAGTAGTATTCGGTCTTTCAGGTTCAGATGCAAATGATGGAATGATTAAATTCGCTAGAGGTTTTACTGGTAAAAAAAAGATCATTTCATTTTTAGGAGCATATCATGGCTCAACATATGGAGCACTTTCCCTTACAACCCTTAGTCTAAATATGAGAAGAAAAATCGGCCCAACTTTATCTGAAGTCGAACATATAAAATATCCCAACTGCTATAGATGTCCTTATAACTGCAGCAAAGATACATGTAATATTGAATGCTTAAATGATTTTATAAATGCTCTCTCGACATACCTTCCTCCTGAAGAAATAGCAGCTGTAGTAATGGAACCTATAGCTGGAGATGCCGGATTAATTGTCCCTCCCATTAAATATATGAAAGCTATATATGATATTTGTAAAAGAAATAACATTCTTTTTGTCAGTGAAGAAGTTCAGCAGGGATTTGGAAGGACAGGAAAATGGTTCTGCATTGAGCATTTTGATATTGTTCCCGACATGATAGTTATGGGGAAATCAATAGCTTCCGGTGTTCCTCTAAGTGCTGTAGTGGCAAGAAAAGAAATTATGGATTCCCTTGAAGCTCCAGCCCATCTTTTTACCATGAGTGGAAATTCTCTTTCGTGTAGTGCAGCTATAGAGACAATCAATATAATAAGAGATGAATGCTTATTAAAAAAATCTAGGGATTTAGGAAACTATGCAAAAAAGAGATTTGAAGATATGAAAAACAAATATGAAGTTATTGGCGATGTAAGAGGGCTGGGATTATCAATAGGTATAGACCTAGTTAAGGATAGGAAAACAAAGCTTGGCAATCGTAAGGCCGCTTCTAAAATCTGTTATAGATGTTTTGAAAAAGGCGTAATTTTAATTTTCTTAGCTGATGGAGTCCTTAGATTTCAGCCTCCTCTTGTTATTACGAAAGATGAATTAAAAACAGCAATAGATATAATCGAGGAATCTATAAAAGAATATACAAATGATAAAATACCAGATGAAATTCTTGAAATTGTTAAAGGGTGGTAATAAAAATTATTGATACAAAAAGCTAATTCAAATAAAATAAAGGAGGATTATCATGTCGAAGGAAAAGAAAAGCTTTTTTGATGGCGCTTTTGGGCGATATATGCTTCCCGGTATAATATTGCAATCTGTTTTAATCGGTGGCGGCTATGCCACTGGTAGAGAAATAGTTGAATTTGGTGGTAAATTTGGTGCACTTGGTTGGTTAGGTGGTGTAGGAATTTTTATAGGATTTACCATTGTTAGCATTCTTACTTTTGAATTTGCCCGACTATTTAGAACTTATAATTATAAATCATTAGTAGAAAAATTAATTGGTAAGGGTTGGATTTTTTACGACATAATTTATATTCTATTGGCTATTTTAATCATTGCCGTTATGGCCTCCGCAACAGGTGAAATTGTAGAAAATACCATCGGCATTCCATATTGGGGAGGGGTTTTAGGTGTAATCGTTATAGTAGGTATTCTACAGTTTTATGGTTCCAGACTGATTGAACGCTTTGAAACCTATGGAACCATTGCTCTATATATAGGTTATATTATCTTTAGTGCTATTGTCATTAATGCAACATGGGGACACGCAAAAGAAGTCTTTGCAAATGGAAATACAAGCTTTGTTGAAAAAGCAAGTATACCAACAATTCTTTGGACAGGTATGGTATATGTTGGATATAACTTGGCAGTTTATCCTGCAGCATTATTTACTTTAAAACGGCAAACTAAGCGTCATGAAACAATTTTAGCAGGTATTATTGCAGGTATTATGATGACTATTCCCTGGTTCCTAACATATTTTGCAGTTATGGGCTTTTATCCATCTGAAAAGATCCTAGGAGCCAGTGTACCATGGCTGGCTATGATGCAAAATATTGCTGCCCCATGGGTTGTAGGACTTTTTGGTATAGTGGTTGGTTGGACACTAATCGAAACATCAACAGGTATTATACACGGTTTATTAGGAAGAGTAGACGCCGTTTTAGAAGAAAAAAATAAATTTCCTCTTACTCCAAAACAAAATGCCACAATTACAGTGATCGTACTTGTCCTTGCCACAGTTCTTGCTAAGGTAGGTATTATTGATCTTATTGCAAAAGGCTATACTGCTATGGCCTACGGTATGATACTGATCTTCTTATTACCAATATTAACTATTGGGGTATACAAAATATTTAAAGGTAATTCGAAATCAAATTTTTAGAAAAATAATACCAAACAAACAAAAGGCCTAAGATCAAAAATCTATCTTAGGTCCTTTTCTGTATAATTTCATTAATTTATATGCAAGACACAACTATGTAAAATTACTCATAGAACTAGTTTATCAAGTTCATACAGCTACTGTTCAGATTGATTGATAACCAATAGATCGTTTTCTTTCAGTATGGTTTCGCCGCTTGGAATAACAATCATTCCATTTCTTTGAATCATGATTATTAACTTATCGGTATCCAGATGAATAGAAGATACACTTTTCCCAATCCATTTATTACCACTATACAAACATAGCTCCGTAAGGCTAAGACTATCCATAATATTGGGAGCTTTTGCACTAAGCACAAGAATGTCTCCAGAATATAGAAGTGTATCACCATTCGGTGTAATCCTTTCTCTACCGCGCTGAAGAAAAACAAGCAAAGTCTCAGGTGGAAGTAAGATGTCCCGAATTTTCTTTCCCTTCCATGGATGATTATCCTTCATTGTAAACTGAATAAATTGTACAGGCACCTCTTCTGTATAGTCGTTAAAGGTTTTTAATACGTTTGCATTTTCATCAATCATATCAAGCTTTTTCGCAGCAAGTGGTAGCAGTGAGCCTTGAAATAGTATAGAAAAAAGCACGATACAAAATACAATATGAAATACATCATGATTGGTATATGCAGGACTAACAGTGACCATTACTGCAAACACTATTGAAGCTGCTCCACGGAGCCCCGAAAACGATACAAGCATCTGCTGATTGAATTTACATTTAAAAGGTGAAAAAATCAAAAATACAGACATAGGCCGTGCAATGAATGTTAAAAACAAAAATATCGGGATCGATAGCTTTACCACTTGAGGCATCTGTGAGGGAAAGGCCAAAAGCCCAAGCAGGAAAAAAATTAACATCTGGGTGAGCCCAGTTACACCATCAAAAAAATGCACCAGTGATTGCTTGTTCTTGATAGGTCGATTTCCAAGAATAATTCCCACTATATAAACGCTTAAATATCCGTTGCCACCTAAAGCAGCAGGAGCAGCATAACCAAGAAGCGCTATAGCAAATACAAATATCGTGTCAAAGCCTTTGCTTTCAAAGGGGAACTGTTTTAATACCCAAAGGGCCACAATTGCCACAATAACACCAAACACAATGCCATAAATTAGCTGGGCAAATATCATATATGCAAAACTACCACCATGTGCAGAGTGTCCCATCAAGGAAAGCATAATGGCAGTAAGCATATATGAACAAGGGTCATTACTTCCACTTTCTAACTCAAGTAAAGAAGCAGTGTTATATTTGAGATTCAGCCTCTTAGACCGGAGTATAGAAAACACAGAAGCCGCATCTGTCGAGCTGATTACAGAGCCAATTAGCATGCTTTCCAAAAACTCAATTTTTAAAATGAAATAGCAAAACAAACCAGTAATTCCAGCAGTCAGTATAACTCCGAGGGTTGAAAGTAAAATTGACATGGCAGCAACAGGTTTCGCCTCGCTCCATTTCGTTCCAAAGCCACCATAAAATATAATGAAAATAAGGGCAATGGAGCATATTTGCTCTGCAAAAACAAAATTATCGAATTGAATTTTAAAAATACCATCGGAGCCGAAGAACATACCAAGCAAAATAAAGGCAAGCAACACCGGAATACCTAATTTGCTGGAAATTTTGTTGAATATTATACACACAATAATGATAGCTGTTACAATAAGCAAATAAGTTGGCAAATATTATCCCCCCTTTTATTAAAAAATGGAAGCATCCCTTTTTTGAAGAAATGATTCCATTTTTCACAACCAATTTATTGAATCATGCGTCTGATAATTTTGAGTTGCCATCTTTATTTATATGTCAGAAAAATATTTTACTCATTATAAGAGCTTAAAGTATTATATCATAACAGCAATAGAAAAACCATATGCAGGTTTAAATCCTAACATATGGCTTTGCAAATGGTGCGGGTGGAGGGACTTGAACCCCCACGTACAAGACACTAGATCCTAAGTCTAGCGCGTCTGCCAATTCCGCCACACCCGCATATCGTATAAGGTAGTTTAATGATTTTTTGGTTATTACAAAATTTTACTAACATGGTGACCCATCCGCGACTCGAACGCGGGACACCCTGATTAAAAGTCAGGTGCTCTGCCGACTGAGCTAATAGGTCAAGTCTGGCTGGGGATACA
>NZ_FUZT01000001.1:223987-250996 GCF_900167445.1 Maledivibacter halophilus | reverse complement strand
GAATTTTGGCCACTGTATCATGCGATACTGTGGTCTTATGAGGTATTAATCACCGTTTCCGGCGGCTATCCCTCTGTACAAGGCAGGTTACCCACGCGTTACTCACCCGTCCGCCGCTTTCCAGCTCTATCTTCTCCCGAAGGATTAGTTAAAGCCTTCTCGCTCGACTTGCATGTGTTAAGCACGCCGCCAGCGTTCATCCTGAGCCAGGATCAAACTCTTAAATAAAATTTTCGGGTTTGACCTTTTATTGGTCAGGCTAAACGTTGACTTTTACATCAATCGTTCAACATGTTTTTTTATCCTTACACTGTTCAGTTTTCAATGTCCAAAGTTTTTTGAGCTTGTCCTTTATCAAGGACGCTTAAATATAATAGCATCTTTATTTATCTTTGTCAATACTTTTTTTGACTTTTATAAAATAAATACTTATTGTGGATAAATATCGCTTTATGTTGTCCTTAACTTAAAATTAAAATAAAATCATATTCTTTATAATACTAATAAGGTCTAATTTTATTGACAAGACATCTTTAATTAATATCCAACCTAGATTTCCATTCTATCAGTTTGTCTAAATTTATAATTGCTCCACCACATACTACAACTAAAACACGCTTAGCTGATTTTATAATTTCTGCATTATCATAAATTAATGACAGTGACACACCACAAGCAGGTTCCACTAATACCCTATAATCATTTGCAAATTTGACACATGCATTAATAGCAGCTTCATCAGAAACTAAATAGGGCTTGACATTATATTTTTTTGCATATTCAAATGCTTTAAGAGAAACTTTTTTAGCTCCAAGGCTCTTAGCTATAGAATCTATTTTGTCTAATGTTATCAATTTATTTTTCCTTATTGATTTAAAAAGAGAAGCAGTCCCTTCCGTTTCAACTGCTATTACCTGTGTACCTTCCCAATTGTTCTTTATTAATCCTTCTATAACACCACATAATAAACCACCACCACCTACAGACAAAATTATTGCATCTGGCTGAGTATATTGTTCCTTAATTTCATCGATAATGGTTGAATGACCTTCCCATAGCTTTGGATGATCAAATGGAGGTATATATTTAACATTTTTATCCTTTGCTATAGATAAAGCATATTCATGTGCCTCATCCCAAACATCCCCGTGAACTATTACTTTGGCATTTTCCAGCTCTAATTTCTTAATTATAAAATCTGGTGTTGTTTTAGGAATGACTACTGTTACCTTTGTTCCTAATTTTCTTCCAGCATATGCCGCTGATAAGCCTGCATTTCCACCAGATGAAGATATTAAATGAGTTGCACCGGCTTCTACGGCCTCTTGGCACATTAACCCTATACCTCTCAATTTAAAAGAACTAGACGGCTGATAACATTCCATTTTAAACATAATCTCTCTTTTAGAAAAATCAGCAACATTTAATTTTTCAATAAGTGGAGTTTTTACATGCATTTTCAATGTTCTACCCACCTCCTTTTATTTGTACAAGAAGCTTATTAATTAGTTAATATATTAACCCCTTATCTACAGATGTACAATTTAAAAAATGTTTATCTTCTAATTATTTAATTAGAAACTTATTTTAGGAAAAGATAAAAAGGATTCTCAATGGTCTTTGGAGCAATTTAAATTTCTAAATTAAATAATCTATAGATATACGAAAGTTTAATTTACGGTGGTAGTCACTGAGAATCCTTTTGACTCTATATAAAAAAGTTTATAATACACCATATCCTGGGAAAGGAAAGCTCAGAGACTACTTCTTTTCTTAAATTTTGTTAGTACATCTTTATAAATAACAAAAATTAATACTCAATTTATAACTTCCTTAGTACATTCTATATTTCTACAATCTATATTTCTACAATTTTCATTCCTGTAAATAATTATATCCATAGATAGTAAATTATTCAAGTCTATCTTTTCTCTAACTTCAATATAACTATATCAAACTGTTTTCTTAGGCTTTCATAGTTTTTCTTTTAATATCATAGGAATCACATTTCATCTATTTCTTGCAATTCACCTAATTTAATTGTTATGGTAGCTGTAATTATTATAGCATCTTTTTCTTATACAATAAATTTATATCAGAAATGATGCAGCCCTCATAATTTCAAAATAATCATTTGCTTCAAATAATATACTTTTTGGTGATTTCTGTACAGCGCCGGGATAAAAAGAATTTTTATAAGCATTACCATGAAAATTATACCTTATTTCCAAGCTAAAGTTCTTTGGCAATTCCACTTTGTTTTTACTTAAATTTCCCTTTAAAGCTTCCTCCATTCCATTTTTTATTAACTCAATGGACTTATTAGGATGAATATTTATGGTAGAAGAACCTTTACCTTCATTTACAGGCACTGTTATAATATTTTTATTAAATTTTTTTGCTTCATGGCAAATCCCCCTATCACCACTTAAAAAAGCAATAGGTACGCCTAGATATATTGCTAAATAAGCATGTAATAAAAACTCACTACAATATTCACCATTCAATTTTACATAATCAATTAAAGAACTATTCATAGTATGGGCCAATGGGTTTTCATTAGAACCACCATAAGAATGATATCCTATAAATGCTATTGCATCAAAGCTTTCATCTAAACCTTGTACCATCTTATAAGGGTCTCCACTCCAGCCCCTAATAAGACTAGTGTTTTCTGGTAAATAAGATTGATCAACATTCCTTCCAGTACCATGGGCATCCTTTATTAAAATCTCTGTAGCTCCAGCTTCATTAGCGCCTTCACAAGCTGCTGCCACTTCTTTAGTCATTTGCTGAGCAAAATATTGATATTCTGATGAAATTTTCCTTGCTTCTTCCCAAGTTGTTATACCAGTAACTCCTTCAATATCAGCACTTATAAAAATCTTCACTTTTACTCCTCCTAATTAAATGCATTTATAATTAAGTTAACTCGTTGTCCTAATTTCTATATTGGTGATTTCAATATTTTCTTTATTCTATTTATACATCATAGAAATATCGAAGTTTCTAAGATTTTTTATAATTCTTTAGAGCTAATTATCTTTATTTAACATAATATTCAATATAATATTTTCAGTTTCTAACATTCCTGGAGAAGCAATTTTTCCCATATTTTTCATTGTATTTTCAGCAGTACTACCAACTATGCCATAATTAGAGGGTATAGTTGTATCATTAAGGGCAAAAATAGCAGACATTACGGCAGTATTTGCAGCAGTAACAGCCTTAAGTGCACATCCATAATTTCCTCCATCACATATCATTCCTGTTATATTACCGGCCATATTATTAATTGCATAAGTAATCTGATTATAATTACCGCCTAACAAATAAACTATACCGACACTAGCCCCTGTTCCTGCAGCTATTGCACATCCACAAAAAGCTGATAACCTGCCTGAATATTCCTTTATATAGATAGTAATTAAAAAACTTAAAGCTATGGATCTAGCAAGTCTTTCGTCATTTATATCTTTTCTTTCAGCAATAGCTGCAATAGGCATAGTTGCTATTATACCATGAGAACCACTTCCACTTATACTCATTGCTGGCTTAGATATCCCCCCTAATCTGGCATCCATAGCATGTCCAGTTAAAATTTGGGCATACAAAACAATATCATCTGCCAAAATATCTTCTTTTGCTAAATTTGATAAAGTAAAGGCAACATTCATACCTGAACCCTTCTTTGAATATTCACCTAACTCTTTATTAACCTTAACAGCATCCAGTACAAATTTAATATCTGTAAAGGGTACCTCATCAACAAAATTGATTAAATCAATAAGCTTTTCATTTTTAAAGTCAAAACCTTTTTCATTTTTGTCTTCTCTTATATTTTTTTCCTTCTTATATATGATTTTATTGTTTACTTCAATCAATACAATATTAGAATGCTTTTCTTGTACAACTACTCTTGCCCAACCCTTATCTGTTATTACAATACAATCTACGAATATTCCAATATGACCCTTTTTTACTTCTATTTTAACTTTTCCTTCACTTCTTAGTTCTTTAGCTTTATCAACATCTTCTTTCTTAACTCCTTTTAATACTTCTAAATCTAATTCTGGATTTCCTGCTAAAACTCCCAACAATGCAGCTATTTCAATACCAAAATCATCAGTTCCAGGTATTGCACAAGAATAACAATTTTTATATGTTCCAGAATCTAATGTAAGCTTAATTTTTTCTAAAGTTCCTTTTACTGCTTCATAGGCTTTTGCACTAGCCAAAGCTATAGCTCCTGGTTCAGTAACTCCTAAAGCAGGCTTCATTTCTTCTCTTAATAAGGAAATAAAGTCTTTATTGTCCATTTTCCCCCTCCTTTAAATATTGGTAATATATCTCATTTATAATTTATTTGTCTAAAACGTTTTTATATACTCTCATAAAATTTTCTCCATATATAAGTTTTAGACACTCATCTGTATATCCTCTATCTATAAGCATAGAAGTAAGCTCTTTAACTTTAGAATGCCCTTTAATAACATCAAAGGAAGGAAAAGGGTCTCTTTTTTTATCTTCTTCTGTAGAATATTTCTTCAAATGATCACAAAAATCAAAGCCTAGTCCCACATGCTCTACTCCTGCAATTTTTACTAAATAGTCAATATGATCTGCATATTTTTCAATAGTTGCCTTTTCTATATCTTGCGAAACAATCATAGCAGCAGCATTTACTCCTATAACTCCGTCTTTAGAAGCCAATTCCTTTATTTGTTTATCAGTCAAATTTCTCATTATATTTGCAATAACACGAGAATTAGAATGTGAAGCTATAACTGGTCTTTCAATTAATTTCATCACATCCCAAAAGCCTTCGTCATTTAAATGGCTTACATCTATAAACATTCCCAATCTTTCAGCTTCCTTAACAACCTTTACTCCAAAATCTGTTAATCCTCCTTTCGCTCCTTCTTCTACTGGTGAAAAATGGCAACCATCTGCTGCAAAATTTCTTCTACTCCAAGTGAGTCCTAAGCCCCTTACTCCAAGTTCATAAAATATCCTTAACAAATTTATATCATTATACAAAGGTTCTACACCTTCAAAGGATATTAAAATACCAATCTTATTTTCTTTCACGGCTTTTTCCATATCATTATAGTTCTTACATAACATAAGCTTATCCGAAGACTCATCTATATCTTCGTATAAAGCTGAAATTTGATCCAATGCTTTTCTTAAAGCCATTTCAGGCAGATATTTATCATCAATAAATATAGAAGATACTATAAAATTAAATCCTCCCTCTATAAAGCTTGATAGATGGTCAGTTTCAATAATTTTTTTTCTTCCATATTCCCTTTGCCTTTCTACCTCCATAGCCAAATCAAAATGTCCATCTACAATTGTAAAATCCCTATGAATATGACTTATACGTTTAATATTAAAATCTCTCAATTATATCATCTCCTAATGCTTTAATAAGATTTTTTCTGCTTTTCTAATTCTTCTTAATTGAGCAATTTGCATCTTAAATATATTTAAAATATATTTAAGATATATCACATCAAAGAAAAATATTAATCTAATACCAAGTCAATTTATCATCAGTTCTGTATAATTCACTTCTAAGTATTTTAATAGCCCCTTCTTCATCCCGTTTCTTAAGTAATTCTACAAGTTTTCTATGATTTTTGTGTATATCTCCATTAACCTTCTTATAATATTCCTTTGACATATTTCTATTGTTTAACTGAAATACACGTATCAAAGAATCAGTTATGTATTCATTTTTTAAAAGCTTAGCCACCGATAAGTGAAAGTCCATGTTAACTTTATAGTAGTCTTCGTATTTTACCCATTTTTCTGTAAGCTTTTCATTTAGCGACTCTATCTCTTCATCTCCCACACTTGAAATAACATATCGAATTACACCACTTTCCAAAATAAACCTAAGCTGCACTATCTGATAATATTCCTTAAGTTTAAGTTCTTTTACATAATATCCAAGTCGCGGATATTTAACTAAATATCCTTCCTGTACAAGTATTGTAAAGGCCTCCCGCACAGGAGTTTTACTAATTCCATATTTTTTAGCTATTACCTTTTCATTAATCACCTCATCTATTTCATACTTACAATTTATTATATTATTTTTTACCTCTTTATACACCATCTCCACTTTAGTCATATCATTACTTTTTTTCATTCTTTGTTATCCTCATCTTCCTTATTTATTAATACAGGTTATTAGTTTTCACTTGTAATTTAATCTAATATTTCATAATTATTACAGCTGATATATCTAAGATATATTATAGTGCAAACTTATAGTAAATACAAGAATCAATTTTTATGCACATAAATTTTACATTTGAAATTGATCACTATCCAAAATAATTCAATTACCTTCTTACTGCATTTTTTGACATAACTTCCTATTGACTTATTAATTCATTAATGCTAATATTTTCTTTGGTTGCCCTTACAAATATTTCTATTTAAATGCAAAATTCTTATAGGAGGTTTTTTTATTAATGATAAAAATAATTATTATGTTGGAAGAAGCTAGAAAAAATTTAGAATATTTAATTGGAATTCATGACGAAGATCTATTAAATCCATTGGTTATAGAAGCTAGTCAAAATTTAGATAGTTTAATAAATGAATATAATAATATATTACTCAATAATTATTAATAATGTAAATATAGGTTTTTACTAATATATGATAGGTTTCCATGAGGTAGATAAGTATTCTATCTTTTCATCATATCTTTGATTAAATTCCATTATGGTATTACATTTGTAACATTCAATGGATAGTTCCTTCTGCTTAAATCTAAATAATGTGCTTCCGCATTTTCTACATACTAATCTTTTCATTTTCATTCTCCTCTCCATAACTTGTCTATATATGGAAAGGATATTCTTTTCTATATAAAAATATACATAATTCTTTTAACTTTCAAAATAATATTTTTTAGTAAAACAAATTGAGGTTTGACATTGCTTCCCTATAGTAAATATTAAATATAAACTTTTGTTACAGATGTAGAGCCACTTAAATATAACATAGGCTGATAAAACATATAAAAGTCAAGTACATCACCCAACTTGATTTTCTCCTTACAATCTTCTATATCAACAATTAAATGATCACTACTACTGCCTATAATTTCTACACCTTTAGTTTTTGAAATCAACTTGTCGTGAGAACCAAAATCTTGCTTTCCAATGGCTAATATTGCTCTTTTACGTATTCCCCTATCCTTAAAAGTAGGCTTGTTGCCAAAGGCATCAATGAACATTTCTCCAACAGGATAAGAAGGCTTATCCTTTATCTCAACAACTTGAGCTTTTAGTACAAAGGTGTCTTGATTCATATGCTTCATATCATAACCCCAGTAATCAGATAAATCTCTAGCTAAAATCATACCTTCACCTATTCTAAGATTGTTAATCTTTTTAGGTATTTTATTATCTATTATCAAAGGCAATGTTGATGTAGCTCCACCAGAAATTATATCAAGCTTCCTACATATTTTTTTTTCAATCTCTTGAGCAATAGAAGACAGTTTACTTAGATTTCTTTCTGTAGGTTTTATTGATCCATAGCAGCCTAGATTTGTACCTATTCCTAAGAGCTTAACTTTTTTCATTTCATTTTCAACATATAAAGCTAATTCAATAAATTCTTTCTCATCAATAATACCTTCCCTTAGATCCCCTAAATCAAACATAAGTATCACACTATGTCTACGATTTTGCAGTTTACATTCTTTTTCAATATGATTTAAAGTTTCTAATTCAGAATTCAAACTAATGTCAACATATCTTACCAGTTGATTAATTTCACTAAACATTGGAATTCTAATTAACATAAAGGGAGCCTGTATTCCATATTTTTTTAATCCTATGATTTGCTCTATCCTAGAACTTGCTATATATTTACAGCCTCCATTAACAAATTGTTCAACAACTTTAGGCAGACCATTAAAACCTTTCACCACACCTGCAATAGTAATTCCCATAGAATTACAAAACTCAACCATGTGCTTTACATTCTCATATATTTTATCTAGATTGATTTGCAATATAGGATATTTAATATTATCATCTCTATTAACTGAACAGGAATTATTATTTCTTATTAACCGAGACATTGTATCTCCCCCTTTGAAGCTTTTACTTTAATATTTAAAGATTATAGAATCGGTGACTTCCAATTAAACCTTACTAGCATACATCTGTATTATTCTATTATAAGGGTATAGTAAAATAGAATGTGCTTCCTTCTCCTTCTTTACTTTCTACCCATAGTCTACCTCCATGGGCTTCAATTATATATTTACAAATAGACAAACCCAATCCAACTCCTCCATACTTTCTTGCCCTAGATTTTTCTCCTCTATAAAATTTTTCAAATATATTCTCTAAATCTTCTTTTTTAATACCTTTACCATTATCTTTTATATATACTTCAATATATTTATCTTTTAAATTTGCTCCAGCTGTTATTCTTCCATTATCATCTATATATCTCCTTGCATTTTGTATAATATTATCGATAACTTGACTTATCCTATATCTATCCACCATAATATTTGCTTTAGGAAATGGTCTTTGTACTGTAAAACTAATAATATCATCAATAAATTCATTTTCTAAGCTTTTAAATATATCTTGAAAGAGTTCTCTACTATCAACAGTTACAATATTCATATGGAGCTTCCCCAATTCCATTTGGGAATACTGAAAAAGATCATCAATTAAATGATCAAGTTTTTCTGTTTTATCCTTTATTACTGAAATATATCTTTCAAACATTTCCTTATTTGAAGCAATTCCCTCTTCCAGTCCCTCAACATAACCCTTTATAGATGTTAGGGGAGTTCTCAATTCATGAGAAATGCTTGCAATAAGCTCTTTACGTGATTTTTCATACTTAACCTGATTTTCAAGGGATTCTTTTAACTTTATTCTCATAGTATTAAATCCCATACAAAATTTACCAATCTCATCATTTCTATTATATTTTATTTCATAATCCAAATTTCCATTTGCTATGTTATCTGTTGCTTTGCTAAGTTCCTTCAATGGCTTTAAAATAGTTCCCGACATATACCAAGTTAATAGAACAATTAATCCAGTAACGCATATTATTCCAAATCCATAAGTGAAAAACCTATATTGTCTAGCTTTATCTGCTATTGCTTTTTCATCTCTATATTTATAAAATATGGCTCTTGATATTTTTTGATTATTATGAAACATATTGACAACAGTCTTAGTCTTTACTCTACTCTCTTCTGAGCTTTCATATTTTTCTGTATTATTTAAAACACCTCTAATATTTTCAGAATCAAAGAGGATGTAACCATCTAAGTCTTGAATTGCTAGATTCAGTTGATATTTTTCGAGTAATGGCTTTATAATTTTATATAATTTTTCATCCTGGCTAATTAAAGAATAGTTATCTTCAATTATATCTACTATTTCATATCGCCCAAGCTTAACCTTTTCTAAATCTCTTATTCTAGGATCATTTTCAAGCTGAATTGTAAAATAATAAAGTAATATGCTTATTATTATTAGAGGAAGCACAATAACTATAGTAAATGAAAAAAAAAGTTTTTCCCTAATGCCAAATTTCATTATTGGCCACCATCAAATTTATATCCTACACCCCAAACTGTTTTAATATATTTTGGACTTGAAGGATTTTTCTCTATCTTCTCACGTATTTTTCTTATATGCACAGTTACTGTACTTACATCCCCAAATTCATTATATCCCCATATTTCCCCAAAGATTTGCTCCCTAGTAAAAACCTGATGGGGATTAATGGCCAAATATAAAAGAATCTCAAATTCTTTGGCTGCTAGATCAATTTTCTTTCCTCCAACATAAACATTATAACCCTTTTTATCTATCTCTAAATTATTATATTCTAGCATATGATCATTAGAATTATTTTTACTTTTAATAATTTTATATCTTCTTAGATGTGCTTTGACCCGTGCCACCAATTCTCTTGGACTAAATGGCTTGCTAATATAGTCATCTGCTCCTAATCCCAAGCCAAGAATTTTATCAATATCACTTTTTTTTGCACTAAGCATTATTATTGGAACCGTTGACTCAGACCTAACAATGCGGCAAATTTCCATACCATCTAACATAGGAAGCATTACATCCAATATTATTAGTTCTGGTTCATATTGACGATAATATTCTAATCCCTGTTCTCCATCATAGGCTATAATTACTTCAAACCCTTCTTTTATCAAATAATCTCTAATTAATTCACAAATCTCTTTTTCATCATCTACAACTAATATCTTTTTCTTTAACATCAAAATCCCCCTAGAGCAGTAGATAATAATATATTTTTTTATATAACATTATTTATATTGCTATTTTTCTTGACTCTATTATACCATATGTTAATTAATTGTAATAAGCAAAACTTAATATCAAAAACTTTCCTACTTTAAAATATAATAAGCTCATTAACTACTAGTAGTTAACGAGCTTATTATATTTAACTTTCAATTTTAATATAAAGATAATCACCCTTAAGGTTTAATAAATTTCAAATAAAAAATGTAGGAGCATTCATTATTTCCTTTGAAATTTATTTTATATAACAATGTCGTTTATTTATAATTTAACTTTAAATATTGGTTCCTCTATAGGTCCTTTATACATATTCATTTTAAAAATTCTTATTTTAGTATTGGTAATCATATTCCCCCTCCACTCTCACCCATTTAATTTTCTATAATTATATATTAAATGTTAAAAATTAACTCATACTTATTAAATTATTAAGAAATTATTAACTTTTCTTAATGAGTTTAAGAGGGGTTTTTATATATACTTGAGGAAATTGCATAACTCTAATTTGGCAAAATTGCATAATATATATGGTATAGTTTCGGAGATTTTTAAACTATATGTAGTAGATAGTTTTTTTGAAAAGGTAATTATGCAATTTGCTCACTTATCTCAATTTAATATATTCATCCCATCTATCTATATCTTTTCCAATAGCTTCATTTCCAAATTCAACAAACTTTACTTTATCATAGTTATTCATAATTATATTTTTTCCCCCTTGATCTCCAGTAATATTCAATAGTTCATCCTTGAAAATCGAAGAGAAAATTACAGGATTTCCTTTTTTTCCATTGTATTTTGGTACTACTATGGGATGATTTCCTTCTTTAAAAACTTTTATCAATTTGTTTATAGTCATAGAATTTAGAAAAGGCTGATCTCCAACAAAAAACATGAATCCATCTGTTTTTTTAGAAGAACTCCTAATTCCCAATTTAACAGATTGACTTTGTCCCAATTCAGCTTTATTATTAAAGACAGTTTTTATATCATTTCTTAATGCAATTTCCCTTATTGCATCTTTTCTATATACAATAATTATTTCATCAACACAGGATTCTTGAATAGCCTTTATTACCCTTTCAACAATAGGGATGCCACCAAAATCAAGAATTAGTTTATCCCTATTCATTCTCCTTGAAAATCCTGAAGCCATTATGATTCCAGTAATCAACCCAAATCACTCCATTCAATAGAAAAAGATTCTATAATACTTTTATAGTTCTGAAATCCTAAGTTTATTTTACTATTGCCCCATCAATGACTCGTTAAAAACATGGTATTTTTCGCCAATAATACTAGATACAATAATACTATTGATTGTAACTTTGTTTTTTATAATCAATTCAACAATTTTTAAAGCCCTTTTTTCAAGGATTCTATTATCAACTTTATTAAGTAAAACATATTTTTTCGATTTTAATGGAGAACCCTTAAATAATCCTTTTTGGTTCTTGATTAGCCTATATATTTTCTCTTCATCAATTGTGTCTCCTGGTTTGCAGTTAACAACTCTACAAAACTCCTCTAATCTATGAACATTTTCTTCATTTATTTTTTTTTCTATTGAGTCAATTCCTATAACACCTACAGTTTTATCTGTCCTTGAAGGAATTACTGGTTCATGGTCAGCCGGCGATTTGATAGATTTTCTTTTTGAGCCATCTGCTTCAACTAAAATATAATCAAATATATCTATATTATAAATATTATCTATTGTTTCTTTACTAAGTCCTAATAGCTTATTTTCACTAGATATTTCCCTACCTATAACTGTAATAGTTCCTCTATTTATTGATCTTAAGGTTTTTATAATATCATTTGAGCTAGAAACAATTATTTTATCAAACTCATCCTTTTCAGGATAAAATATGGCAGTTGATGTTGTAACTAATACTTTCTTTTTAAGATTCTTTAACTCCTTTGCCAGTTTAAATATAGTGGTAGTTTTACCACCGGCTCCTATAAAGCTTAAAAGCTCCCTTTCTTTAAGGTTTATATCAAATAATTCATACATTTTCATCTATTCACCTACTTATCAATTTTTATAAACCAGTTTGTTCTTTTTCTTTAATTTTTAAAAAACTGGTTTATAGCATGAGCCAAAAGGATTATCAGTGTCTACTGAAGTAAGTTAAATTTCCTAAGCACATATCTATATCAAAAATATATGATATAGTTAAAATTTAATCAAATGATATTTATTTCTTTGCTTGTCCTTTCCAATGGTCAATAATAACATTTATTGATCTCTCCATTTCTTCAAAAAACTTTGTACCAAACTTTCTTGAATAAAGAAATTGCCCAAAGTTTTTAGCTCCATGTATATTTTGAGGGCTTACCTTCATTTCATTATCCTTATACATTACTCTAAAGTCTTCATTTGATAACATTTTATATTTTTCTTCAAAAACAATATATTTTCTATTGAATCTAGGAGATATTATTCTTTTATTCTGTTTAGAATAATATCCTAAACAAAGCATTCCTATTGGAAATACCTTATCTGGTAAATCAAATAATTCCTTATGTATTTCATAATTTTCCATAATATCTCCAATATAACATGAACCTATGCCTAAAGATTCAGCTGCTATAACAGCATTTTGTGCTGCAATAAGAGCATCACTAACTGCTAAAAATAAACCAGCGAACCCAGGCTCTTTATATTCTATACCCTTTTCTCTACAAAACTCCTTCAAATCACAATAAGCAAAATAGTCATAAATTCTCTGCATATCTGCTAAAAAAATTAATGATATAGGAGCTTTTCCAATAAAGGGTTGATTATCACAAGTTTCACTTAATTTTTTCATTTTTTCTTTATCTTTTATTACTATAATAGAATATAGCATCATATTCCCAGCTGTTGGTGCCCTCATTGCCCCTTTAATTATTAGTTCCAAATCTTCTTCTTTAATTGGCATATCTGCATACTTTCTCAAAGACATTCTGTTATTTAATAATTTTAAGGTTGAATTCATACCCATTCCCCCAAATAAAAATTTTCTTTAAAGAGACTTACTCAATACGACACTACAATAATTAGTCATACTCCAATTAATGGTTTCGACATATCTATATCCTCTTTTTTTATAAAAATCAATTAAGTGATATGCTGTTTCAGAAGTATCTAATGCAAGTTCTCTTACTCCGTTAATCCTTTGGACTTCATTTTCTATAATATCCATCATTCTGCTTCCTATCCCATATCTTTGTAATTCAGGTAAAACAGCAAACTGTCCAATCTTTGCAACAAAATCATTATTATACCAATCGCTCACATCAGATGGTCTTGGATTATAAAGAGAAACTGTTGCTACTATATTGTTTTTATAAATCCCAACATAGGATTTATAGGCATTATTTATCCTTTTCAAGGTTATACTCTCATCCTGATATGATGCTACATATTTTAGTCCCATATCAGCTAAAGCTTTATAGGATTTATGCAGCAGCCTTGTTAATTCTTCAATTGAATCATCCTGTGAAATTAAACGAAACTTTACATATTCATTATTACCAAAATAAAAACTATACAAATTATTTTCTTGCATTTGATCACTCTCCAATATGAATTTTTCCAATTTATATTAATTAGATAAATTATTTAAAATTCCTCTAACAATTTAATTTCCCATACCACCTAAGCAGTATGGGAAATAGAAAATTAGAGGAAGAGATAAAATTATAATATATTATTCTTTAAATAAATGACATGCAACATAATGGTTTTCACAAACTTTTTCTAAAGCTGGTTCCTTTTCCTTACATATTTTTTTTGCATAAATACATCGATTTGCAAATCTACAAATTGGCTTTGGATTAATAGGAGAAACAATTTCTCCCTTTAATATAATCTGCTCATTATCCTGTTTAATCGTTAGCTTAGGTATTGCTGACAATAAAGCGTTTGTATAGGGATGAATAGGATGACTAAACAGTTCTTCAGATGGTGCTTTTTCAATAATTTTTCCTAAATACATAACTGCTATTTCATCGGAAAAATGATTGACTACTGATAAATCATGGGTAATAAATATATAGGTTAAGTCTAATTTTTTTTGCAATTCCTTCATAAGATTAAGAATTTGAGCCTGAATAGACACATCTAAAGCAGAAACCGGTTCATCACAAACAATAAATTTCGTATTAAGGGATAAGGCCCTTGCTATTCCTATTCTTTGTCTCCTTCCTCCATCCAATTCATGGGGATATGTATTAATTAATCGCTCAGAAAGGCCTACAAGCTCCATTAATTCAAGTACCTTTATAAATCGCTCTTCTTTGTTTTTAATAAGCTTATTTAATTTAATAGGTTCTTCTATAATCTGGCTCACTGTCATTCTAGGGTTTAAGGAAGCGTAGGGATCTTGAAATATTATTTGCATTTCCTTTCTAAGCGCTCTCATTTCATTACTATTTAAATGGAGAATATTTTTACCCTCATAAATTACTTCTCCATCGGTCGCTTCTAAAAGTCTAAGCAAAACCCTTCCAGTTGTAGATTTACCACATCCTGATTCACCTACAAGCCCCAGAGTTGTTCCTTTTCTCAGCTTAAAGTTCACACCATCTACAGCATGTAGCATGCCCTTTGGTGTTTTAAAATATTTTTTTAAGTTTTTTGCCTCCAATAATATCTCCTTCAACTAATACACTCCCTTATTCCCTATTATAAATGTATTTCAATTTATAGTCCTTTTCCACTTCGTAAAGATGACATTCTACAAAATGAGTATGGCTAAAAGAAATTTTTTTTGGTTTCTCATTTGCACACTTTTCTAAAGCATAATCACATCTATCACAAAACGAACAGCCCTTTGGCAAATTGCAAGGGTCTGGCATCAACCCTCTAATAGGTTTTAGCATAACCTTTCTATTGTCAATATTCGGTATAGAATTAAAAAGCCCTTCAGTATAGGGATGCTTTGGATTTTCAAAAACATCTCTTAAATTACCTTTCTCTATTATTTTTCCTGCATACATTATAGCAACTTCATCACAAACCTGGGCTACAATCCCTAAATCATGGGTAATCATTATCATTGACATTTTAAGCTTTTCTTTTAGCTCCTTCATTAATTTTAGTACCTGAGCTTGTATCGTTACATCTAAAGCCGTTGTAGGCTCATCGGCAATTAAAAGCCTTGGACTACAAGCTAAGGCTATAGCAATAATTACTCTTTGCTTCATTCCCCCTGAAAATTGATGGGGATATTCTGAAATACGTTCCCTTGGAATTCCCACCATCTCAAGCATTTCTTCAGCCTTTTTCATTGCTTTTTTACTACCTATCCTTTGATGTATGCTTATTACCTCAGCTATTTGTTCACCTACGGTAATAACAGGATTCAAGGCTGTCATTGGGTCTTGAAATATCATTGAAACTATTCTTCCCCTGATTTTTTCCAGTTCCCTTTCTGTTTTCTTTAAAATATCTATACCATCTAAATTAATAGAACCCTGTATTATTTTCCCAGGAGGTTTTGGAATTAGATTCAAAATAGAAAGGGCCATGGTTGTTTTACCTGCACCAGTTTCTCCTACAATACCTATGGTTTTTCCTCTGTCTAGGGATAAGTTTATATTGTTTACAGCTTTCACCACTCCGTCATCTGTACGAAATTCAATAACCAAGTCATCTATCTCTAGTATTTTATTATTCAAAGCTTTACCTCCTGTTATTTTATTTTAGTCTTGGGTCAAGGGCATCCCTTAAACCATCCCCAAGAAGATTGAGGGATAAAATTGTAGCTATAATAGCTAATCCAGGAAATAGTACTATATACATTTTGTCTCTAATAAAGGCCCTTCCTCCAGATAGCATGCTTCCCCACTCTGGAGTAGGAGGTTTTACACCAAGACCGATAAAGCTAAGTCCCGCCGCTGCCATAATGGCCGTTGCCACCTTTAAAGTAGAATATACAATTATAGGAGCCAGGCAATTTGGTAAAACATGCTTAAGAATGATAACATGATTTTTAGCACCAATAGCCCTTGCCGCCTCTATATACTCCTGATCCTTCACACCTAAAACAGCAGCCCTTACTACCCTTGCAAATCCCGGTATATTGGAAATTCCAACGGCAATCATTACATTTACAATATTTGCACCTAAAGATGATACTATTGTTATTGCCAGTAGAATTGATGGAACTGCCAAAATAATATCAAGGGTCCTCATGATTATATTATCAAATTTTCCCCCATAATAGCCTGAAATGGCACCTAGTGTACCTCCTATGCTTAAGGCTATTCCTACTGAGATAGTCCCTACAAATAAAGATATTCTAGTTCCATGAACAATCCTTGCAAAAATATCCCTTCCAAGATCATCGGTGCCAAACCAATGTTCTTTGCTTGGTTCCTGAAGTCGTTCCCTTGCATTCATCCTTATTGCCTCGGTCTTATAATCAGCTATATAGTCAGCAAAAATTGCAGTTAAAATGAAAATGCTTAAAATGATAATTCCTAAAATAGCCATTTTATTTTTCTTTAATCTACGCCAGACTTCTCTAGTTTGACTTCTCTTTTTATACTTCTTTTTAATTTCTTCTATATTTTGAATATAAGCTGAGTCCATAAAACACCTCATTCTTTCATTTATTCATAATTAGCTTTAATTCTTGGATCAATATATGCATAAAGAATGTCAATAACTAAATTTACAATACTAAAACAAACAGAAAATGTAATAATACATCCTAAAACCATAGGTGTATCCTTTCTTTGAATAGATTCCACCATTAATCTACCAATTCCAGGCCAGGAAAAAACAGTTTCAGTAAGGATAGCACCACCTAGCATAACACCAAATTCTAATCCTATAACTGTAATAGCTGGAATCAGTGCATTTTTTAAGGCATGTTTTCTAATTACTTTTTTATTACTAACCCCCTTTGCCTTTGCTGTTCTAATATAATCTTGCCTTATAACCTCAAGCATCGATGATCTTGTGGTTCTTGTTATGCTTGCTGTTGAAGCCACTCCCAGAGTTACAGCCGGTAGTATAACGCTTTTAAAACTATCTGCTCCCCCCGATGGAAACCATCCTAGATTCAAGGCAAAAATTATAATTAATATAAGTCCTAGCCAAAACGAAGGCATTGAAATACCAATTAACGCTAAAACCATTCCCAAACTGTCAAATATAGAATATTGCTTTGTAGCCGACACTACACCAATTGGAATTGAAATTATTATTGAAACAAGAATGCTGAGTATAGTTAATTTAAAGGTATTGGGAAACCTTGATGCTATTTCTGAAGAAACAGCTTTTCCATTGGAATAAGAATCTCCCATATTTCCAGTTAATAAATCCTTCATATATCTTCCATACTGAACTATAACTGGGTCGTCTAAACCCATTTCTGTTCTTAGCTCCTTAATGGCTTCTTGGGTGGCTCCCTCACCTATAATCATTGCCGCTGTATCTCCTGGAGTTAAGCTAACAATAAAAAACACCAAGAAGGTTACTCCTATTACAACTGGTATAAGCATTAACAATCTATTAAAAATATATTTAATCATGGGTCCTCCAACTCTTTTTCTAACTCTATATTTTTATATCTCAATCTTCATGATACATTTATTTTTTTATATAGATGTACGCTAATACAACTTAAGGATAGAAGCAACTGTTATTAATTATTTTTGGCATAAATTAAAGTGACTGGTAGTTTCTATATCCATAAATTAAGCTATAAAAGCATACATCTAAAATTTTTATAAAAAGAAAAACGAAAATATTATTTGTAATGAAGCTTATGTAAATTCCATAATCCCTGTGGGCTTAATTCAACTCCTTGCAATTTACTGTTTGCTCCTAAAACTTTGTTACTTACATATAAAGGTACCCAAGGTCCATCATTCATAACTGTTTCATGCAACTCATTATAAATTTCTTTTCTTCTCTCTGTATTCAATTCTGCCCTACCATCCAATAACAATTGTTCCACTTTATCACTTACATATCTTGACCTATTTTGTGCACCAATACTCTCTTTGCTAAATTGTGGTGTTAATGTTGCATCGGGATCGGGGTTTGAGGTCCAACCTAAAACAAACATCCCCTGCTTTCCTGAATTTGTCGCTTCAAGATATGCTCCCCATTCAAACATTTCAATACTTGCTGTTACACCTATTTCCATTAAATTTGCCTGAATAACTTCAGCTGTTTTCTTTCTTATGTCTCCCGATGCCCAGATTTCAATTTCAAGATCTCCATCATAACCAGCTTCTTTCAAGAGTTCCTTTGCTTTTTCAGGATCATAAGTATATTCATCATTTGCTTTATATCCTAACAAAGCCTCAGCTGTCACTGATTTTGCCTCTACACCGGCTCCATTTAATGCAACTTCAATTATAGCTTCTTTATCTACTGCATAATTCATAGCTCTTCTCACAAGAACATTGTCAAATGGAGGTTTTTCAACATTCATCCCTGCATAGGCAATTGTTGTTGATGGCTTTTCATAAAGGTCTAAATCGGGATTTTCCTTTACTCTTGGAGCATCAAGACCTGATAATGTATCTACTATATCTACTTCACCGGTTTCAAGGGCAATTGTTCTACTTGTATCTTCAGGTATTACTCTAAATACAATTTTCTTTGACATACCCATATTATCTTTGTCATAATAATCTTCATTTCTTTCTAGAACTATTTTGTCACCAGAAATCCATTCTACAAATTTATATTGGCCTGAGCCTATAGGATTATTCCATTTATCTTCTGATTCTACATAATGTTTAGGTAAGATAGATGAACCGGCATGGACAAGGGTATATATAAATGGTGCAAAGGGCATTTTAGTGGTTACCTTAACGGTATATTTATCAACAATTTCTACCTTTTCTATTTCAGCTAAAACATGTTGTACTGTAGGTGATTTTTTGGATCTTTCTAAACTAAATTTGACATCCTCCGATGTCATTTCTACACCATCATGAAATTTCACGCCTTCTTTAATTTTTAATACCCATTCTTTATCCGATGGCTGTGAATATTCTTCAACCAAGTCAGGCACTGCCTCAAAATCCGTATTCAATTTAAATAGTCTGTTAAATAGTAAAAAAGAAACGGTTTCTGATGTGGTGTCGTTATGTCCTTGAGGGTCTAATGAAACAATATCAGTATGTAGCGCTATCTTGATTTCATCTTTATTTTCTTTGGCTACAGGCTCCTCAGTATTGGCTTCATTAGTTGTTTCTTGTTTTTCAGAACCTTCGATGCTGCTTTCCTCTTTAGTCCCACAACCAGAAAACAGACCTATGACAAGAACTAATATCATTAGCACACATAATGTTTTTTTCCCCATAACTAACTCCTCCTACTATTTTTTTTTATTTTTTAAAGGTTTTTCTATTTCCTTTAAAATCACATGTTAAATTCCCTAATAAATTTCTTTATTGCAGACTCAAGTATCCTAATAGATTTAATAGTTACATACTCATTTTCCCCATGCCAATTTTCTCCAACAGGACCAAATTCCAAGGCTGGAATATTTTTTTCAGAAAAAAATCTTGTATCGGCAGAGCCATGTTGAGCAATGAGTTTTGTATTTGTACAACCCTCTAGCTTTTTTATAGTATTCAAAAACTTTTCTACATAGATATTTTCTGGTAAATTATTAACTCCAGAACCCAAGGACTTTAATACTACTTTTCCATTAACTACTCTTTTTATTTCCTCAAAAATTTTGTAAGGATTTAGATTAGGTATAAATCGAATATCAAGACCAATAGTACTTTCATAGGGAACTCTATTATAAACATCACCTCCATGTATAAAAGCTAAATTAACAGAAGATTTTTTAAAATACTTAGATCCTTGATTTAAAATGGGAAGCTTCATTATTTTCTTATAATTTTCTATATTATTTAAAATAGCATTGTTTCCCTCCCATGGTCTACTTCCATGGGCTGACACACCATCAGCTTTAATATTCACTCTTATAAATCCCTTTGATTGAATTCCCACATTCAAGTTAGTTGGCTCTGTACAAATTACAAAATCCCCTACATAACCCTTTTCTACTAAACATTTACTACAATTGTCTCCCCCTTCTTCTTCATCTGAAACAAGCTGCAGCATTAATTTACAGTTCAACGGTTTATCCTTTAAAGAAAGGACTGCATTCATCATTGCAGCACAGCCGCCTTTCATATCAGCACTTCCCCTGCCATAAATTCTTCCATTTTTTTCAACAGGTTCAAACTGACTTTCTTCACCAGAAACCACATCTAAATGCCCGTTTAATACTATAGTTTTTTCCCCTGATCCAATAATACTTACATAACTTTTAAAACCATTATTTTCTATAATTTCTCCCTTTAAGCCATTCTTTAAAAGATAGTTATTGGCAAATTCAATTGCTTCATTGGCTTTTTCAATTGTTGAAGAATTAATTTTTATTAATTCCTTTAGTAAATTAATGGTGTCCATTTTTTCTTCCCTTCTTTAAAAATTTGTCAAACCAGTTTAACAATTCCTTATATCTGATTTGCTTGCTCTTAGGTTTTCCAGTAACATTTAGTCCATGATTTTCTCCTTCAAAAAGACATAATTTTGTATTTATTCCATGAAAGTTTAATGCAGAGTACATATTTAAAGATTCCGTATAATTACATCTATGATCTTCTTCTCCATGTATAAACAAAGTTGGTGTCTTTACATGATTTGCATTCATAATAGGTGAAGCCTCTAAATATTCATTTGATGTCCATGGTGTAGGCTTATTTCCCATATATTCAAAAACATAACTATAGCCGATATCAGATGATGTAAATGTAGTTGTAAGATTACTAATACCGCTTTCAGAAATGGCAGCTTTAAATCTATCGGTTCTTGTTATAATATAGTTAGTCATATAACCACCATATGATCTCCCAGTTACACCAAGATTGTTCTTATCTAATTGTGGATATTTACATATTACCGTATCTGTAAACTCCATTAATTCTTTGTATGCTATGGCTCCATATGAGCCCCTTATATTTGCAAAATCATCTCCACGGCCATCACTTCCCTTTGGATTTGCATAAAAAACATAATACCCATTTGCGGTTAATAACTGAATATCATGGGAATACACATCGGTATATATCATTTTAGGTCCACCATGGATCATTAATATTCCTGGATATTTTCTTCCAGGCTCAATCTCAACTGGCGGAAATACCCATCCATCTATATCAATATCACCATCATAACTCTTTATGAGATGAGGAATACTGAGATGTCTTTCCGTGAACATCCAGTCATTATATCTTGTAATTTGAGTCAATTGATCATTTCTAAATAGATAAAGCTCATGTAGACCTAACCCCTTAAGTCCAATAAGCAAAATACCATCTTTCAAAACCTGATAGCTGTCAATTGTCCTTAACTCCATTTCATAAATTTTGAAATTGCCTCTGGAATCAATTTTACTTAATCTTACTTGATAACGATCAACAATTAAAAAGTAAAAAATACCCTCTATCGCCATTACTGGCCTTGATGTGGAGAACCTAATATCAGTAACAACTCCTGGAACCTCATTACTTTTATCTGAAGGTTTCCCCAAGTCCTCACAAAGTCCGGTTATCACATTGATTTTATATAGCTGCTGATTATCATTTCGACTTTTTATTCTCAAATCTACTCCTGCAAATATTAGCTCCTTAGAAGATAATTTATCTGCATAACTGATGCGGTAATTACTATCTGTCCACTTTTTTATTTCTTTATTAATTAAATCATAGGTATATACATCTGAAACTACAGACTTACAAGGTTGCCCCTTAAAGGCTGTATATATAATCCTATTGTTTTCAAGATCAAAAACTATATCATCTATATCCGTATTTAAATCAGTCAATGCTTTAATTTCAAAACTATTATTATCTGTTTTAAACAAACATGTCCTACTTTCAGCGGAAAAACCTACTCCTTCTTGATAAAAGGGCAGTTCGGTTCCACTTTTAATTATTTCAACATCATAATCACTCCTATAAGTTGCTGTAAAATAGAAGCCATCATCACAGCACGCAAAACTTTTGACTTTGTAAGGTAAGTCTGCATATATTCTTATTTTATCTGTGTAAAAATTATAATAGTAAAGCTTTGTTCTCTTACCCTCATATACTTTAAAAATGACTTCATCACCATAAAATTCAAAATCATCTGGTTTAATATTCAAATTCATTGGCCTTGTTTTCAAATTTTCCATTTCAAAAATGGCAAGTTGTTTTTCGTAACAATTTTTTTCTAAATTTAAAGTATTAATAAAATAAAGTCCTTTAGTTTTACTTTTATTTACCTTTAGATTAGTTAATATATTATTTTTCAAAAAATCATTGCACTGAATTTTCTGTTTCATTTTTTCACCTCACATATATAAATATAAAGCAATTGTTATGCCAATATTTGAAATTTTTTCTAAATAAGGTGAATTCTATAATTACAATTTCTATGATATGCAATTACCAAATTTTCTAAAAGGTAATATTTGCACAAATATTAAAAATAGTTTAAAATCTATTTAAAATACACATAGACAAGGAGTTTGAAAATGAAATCCATTGCAATTGTATTGGACTATATAGAAGAATCTAATAAGCATAATGGCGTGAAAGATACTCTAAGGAAAAATATCAAGGAAGTTTTTGGGAATCGTATACAAGTAAATATTTATTTTATAAATAGACTAAATGAAAACAACTTGATTGAAGATGATTTAATTTTAGCAATGGCAAGTAGCCGAGCTATTAGAATAAGGCCTTTTGTTAGAAGCCCTGAAAATATAATTATAATTGAAAGAACATTTTTAAAAAAATATATCTATCCATTATTTTCAATTCCGGCTAATACTGATGTTCTTGTAATAAATGACGATATTGAAACTATTATAGAGTCGGTATCTTGCCTTTACGGTATTGGGGTAAAACATCTTAACTTAATTCCAGCAGAGCCATCTAAGGATTATAGTAATATTGATATTGCTTTATCCCCTTCTGCTGATCCCAAAATAATCCCTAAACACATAAAAAATGTTATTGATATTGGTCATAGAGTATTAGATACTCCAACCATGTTGCTTATTATAAACAAATTCAATATCAATGATAAAACTGTACATCAAAATCTATATAATTACTGTAAAAAAATTCTTAGTTCTAACATAGGAATTCAAAAAAATTATAATGACTTGTTTACTCGTACAGAAGAATTAGATTATCTATTAGACTTATCAAATGATGGTATATTGCTAACTTCCAGTGATGGAAAAATTTTGGTTTATAATAAAAAATTCAAAGAGATATTTAATATAAAGAAAGAAATTATTGGTCAATTTTTACACAATGTTTTGGAAGGCTTAAATATGGAATCCTATTATGATGATAAATTTTACAATAATTTAATCTTTTACAGAAAAAAATATATCAATTTGCAAAAGAAAAATTTAATTCATTATAACAAAGAAAGGCGATTATACTTCAATTTTCAAGAAGTCACTTACATTAAGAAACTAGAACAAAATCTTAGCAAACAGCTCCGTGAAAAGGGGCAAATTGCAAAATATACCTTTGACAACATTATTGGAGATTCTGATGCTATGATAAATATAATTGAAATGAGTAGAAAAATAGCAAAATCAGATTTAACTGTTCTCATTACAGGCGAAAGTGGTACTGGAAAAGAAGTCATTGCTCAAGCGGTTCATAATGCTTCAAAAAGACATAATCAACCCTTTGTGGCCATTAATTGCGCTGCTGTGCCTGATAGCCTCTTGGAAAGTGAACTTTTTGGATATGTAAAGGGGTCTTTTACCGGTGCATTAAAGGATGGTAAAAAAGGTCTTTTTGAACAAGCTAACAATGGTACTATTTTTCTTGATGAAATCGGTGATATGCCTACTACTTTGCAATCAAAGCTCCTTAGAGTTTTACAGGAAAGACAAATTATGCCTATTGGCTCACAACAAGTTATTGATATTGACGTTAGAATAATTGCAGCTACCCATAGAAATCCAACAGATATGGTAAAAGAAGGAACCTTTAGAAAGGATTTATTTTATCGACTTAATGTATTTCCTTTACATTTACCAGCACTACGTGACCGTATTGAAGATGTACCTGTACTTTTAAAACACTTCATAAATAAAAAATTTTCTTTTTCTAAACAATGCATAAACCTGCTAACAACCTACGACTGGCCAGGAAATATTAGAGAACTAAAAAATGTTGCTGAATATATATCAACCATTGAAGAAGGAAATGAAGTAACTTTAAAATCCTTACCAAACTATTTAATTGAAACCAACATAAAAAAAAGTTGTTCATTTGATATCAAAAACGAATTCTCTACTTATTTTGAAAAAGAAAAAAAGTTTCTAGAAGAAAAAACATGTTTTTCAACAGCTTTAATAGTTCTAAAAGCTGTTGAATACCTTAATGAAATTAATAAAACTGCTGGCAGAAAACATCTTTTAGAAACATTAGAACGCCAAAATACACCTATTCAAGAAAGTCAATTGCGAAAAAATTTAAAAATATTGAATAAGCTTAAATTTATTATTACAAAAAAAGGACGAAGTGGAAGTTATATAACTCAAAATGGAAAGGATTTTCTACGATATCAAAGTAAATATATAAATAAACTGGTTGAAAAACTGGCCAATAAATAGGATTGTTAACCTATTTATTGGCCAGTTTTTTTGCCGATCCCTTATTTTTGCTTTTTAAACAAAACTTTTTATTTATTATATTTACTTTGCATTTACATTTCTAAATTAGAACTACTGGTTTTATTAAATCCCTTGGTTTATCTTTCATTAATAATAAAGCTTCCTCTAATTTATCAAATCCCTGGAATGTGTGTGTCACTAATTTGCTAGTATCTATTTTGCTTGTTTCTAATAGCGAAACTAATTTTTCCATTCTTAGTCTTCCACCTAACATAAGCCCTCCTACAATTGTTTTATGACCCATGCCTACTCCCCATTCTAGCCTTGGTATCTTTACAAATTCCCCTTCACCTAAATAATTTATATTTCCTATTATTCCTCCTGGTTTTAATACGGTAACTGCTTCTGCAAAAGTATCTACTGTTCCTCCTGCTATAATTACTTTATCTACGCCTTTTCCCTTTGTTTTACTCATTATCTGTTCCACAATACTGCCCTCTTTATAATTAATAATATCAGTAGCTCCATATTCCTTAGCTATCTCTATACAATTTGGCCTTGAACCTACAGCATATAAATGGGAAGCCCCCTTTAAATTTGCGCCTGCAACAGCCATCAATCCTACTGGACCAATTCCTATTACCAATACACTATCTCCATATTGTATATCTGCTAGTTCCGCACCATGAAACCCTGTAGGCATCATATCACTTAGCATACATGCAGCAGCTGGATCTACACCTTCTGGCAGCAGGGCTAAATTCCCATCGGCATCATTTACATGAAAATACTCAGAAAATACACCATCCTTAAAGTTTGAAAATTTCCATCCAGCTAGCATTCCACCTGAATGCATTGGAAATCCATTTTGTGCTTCTATTGAGTTCCAATCAGGTGTTATTGCTGGCACTATAACTTTATCTCCTACTTTGAAATCCTTAACCAAATTACCTACTTCAACTATTTCCCCTACTGCTTCATGGCCCAATATCATATTTTCTCTTTCTCCTATTGCTCCTTCCCATACAGTATGAACATCAGAGGTACAAGGAGCTAATGCTATTGGTTTACATATAGCATCCATAGGACCACATTTTGGATTCTCCTTTTCAATCCATCCTATTTCACCAATTTTGAGCATAGCTAATCCTTTCATTTTATTCCTCCTCCAAATTCAATTTTTTATAAATTTTACAATATTTATACCCCCATTAATAGTTCTAAAACCATAAATTGTATATTGAATTTATGATCATATTATTCCTATTTTTTGTTACATTAAAATAGGCTCTAATGTAATACTGGAACAGGATTAAAACTAATCCCACCCCAACGATTGACAAAGAGCCAATGAAAAAAGCCCTAAGTATGTAAATATACCTAGGACTATCTAGTAATAATCTCTATTAATTTGCTATTTTCATCATAAATCACAATATATCTGACCAATGATTTTTTTGCCAAAAGTCAGACTTATTGGATATAAAATGAGACTATAACTCATCTTGATGGAATGTCCAAAATAACTATAGTCTACTCAATTTGGTGCGCCCAGAGAGATTCGAACTCCCGACCTTCTGATTCGTAGTCAGACACTCTATCCAGCTGAGCTATAGGCGCATCTCCTATTAAATTTAAATTGGAGGCGGCACCCAGATTTGAACTGGGGAATAAAGGTTTTGCAGACCTCTGCCTTACCACTTGGCTATGCCGCCTTATTGTTGGTGACCCATCCGCGACTCGAACGCGGGACACCCTGATTAAAAGTCAGGTGCTCTGCCGACTGAGCTAATGGGTCATGTCTGGCTGGGGATACAGGACTCGAACCTGTGAATGACGGAGTCAAAGTCCGTTGCCTTACCGACTTGGCTAATCCCCAATATTATATTATAAACTTAATGGGGCGGCTGATGGGATTCGAACCCACGAATGCAGGAGCCACAATCCTGTGTCTTAACCACTTGACGACAGCCGCCATA
>NZ_FUZT01000001.1:31093-222832 GCF_900167445.1 Maledivibacter halophilus | reverse complement strand
AAACATGATAAACTGCAATATTGATAATTGTCAACTTTCTTGTTTCTAACCTCTCCCAAGGTAATATTTTTACCTATTGGTAAAACCACAAAACTTTTCAAAACCTAAAGGTTTGTTAGCAAGCTTTGTTAAATTAAAATTTCACTAAAATGGTGGGCCTTCAGGGACTCGAACCCCGGACCTGCCGGTTATGAGCCGGACGCTCTGACCAACTGAGCTAAAGGCCCCTATACTTGGCGGAGAAAGCGGGATTCGAACCCGCGCATCGGTAAACCCGATCTAACGGTTTAGCAAACCGTCCTCTTCAGCCTACTTGAGTACTTCTCCACAGCTTGGCGGAGGGGGTGGGATTCGAACCCACGGCCCCTTGCGGAGTCACTGGTTTTCAAGACCAGCTCCTTAAACCACTCGGACACCCCTCCATGGTGACCCATCCGCGACTCGAACGCGGGACACCCTGATTAAAAGTCAGGTGCTCTGCCGACTGAGCTAATGGGTCAATTTAACTTATAAATATTTTAAATGGCGTGCCCACAGGGATTCGAACCCCGGACTCACGGCTTAGAAGGCCGTTGCTCTATCCAGCTGAGCTATGAGCACACATTTTGGAGCGGGTGAAGGGGATCGAACCCTCGCAACCGGCTTGGAAGGCCGGGGCTCTACCACTGAGCTACACCCGCATTATATTAAATACAGTACGATTGTCCTATTTGTTACCTTTATTATATAGTGTTGGGCTTCCCATTAGCTAGGTGACAGGTTTTCTTTCAAACCATCGGCTCGGCAACATGCCTCGCAAACAAAAAAGAAGACCCATTCTAATGAGTCTTCCTTAAAAAAATAATTAATTTACATTTTTATAAAAACACTATATCTGTGTTAGAAGAACTCTTCAGAATTTTATATCTACTATTTTTAAATGCAAAGTAACCAGCGCTAAAAAAGTAAAAGCCCCAGCTAAAGTAATAGTTAAAATAATAGATATTTAGTTGAAATCTCTTTCTAATTGCTTCTAACATTTAAATCACCTTTTTTGAAAATTTATAAATCATTGTGTATAAATTTAATATTAATGATATAGAAAAAAGTAAGATATGTCAATATTAAATACTGAGTTTTGTAATAAAAGTAAGTTTTTGTATGCTTTCAAAAAAATTAAAACTACTTTTAATTAATCATTTAAAGATTTTTTCATTTTGACATCCTTTAAATAGTATTTCTCTGAAGTAAAGAACTCTTTAGTTTTTTTGGCAACAACACCGGAAAGAAATAACACCCCTATCATATTGGGTATTACTGCAAGACCAAATAGAAAGTCTAAGAATATCCACAAAAACCTCAAGCCACCAACAGCTCCTGCAAAACATGCACCTAGGTAAACATATCTCATTATAAGAGAAAATGTCTTACCAAATAAGTATTCTGCTAATCTTTCACCATAGAAAAGAATTACGTATATAGTAGATATTACGAATAATAATACAGAAAAGCTCACTAATCCTCCGCCAATTTTGCCATAAAAATCATTAAAAGCTTCTGCAGTCATAGCTGCAGCTCCAATATCTCCATTAGTCCAAATCCCTGTTGATAATATAACTAAAGCAGTCATCGTACATATTAATAATGTATCAAAGAATACACTGAACATTCCCCACATACCTTGCCTTACAGGATGATCAGTTTTTGCAGCAGCATGAGCAATAGGTGCACTACCCATACCGGCTTCATTAGAGTATGCTCCCCTAGCAATTCCCCATCTCATTGTAAGGGCTATAGTACTTCCTGCAAAACCACCAACAGCAGCCTGAGGTGAAAATGCACTCTTGAATATTGATACGAAAACACCAGGAATAGCAGTAATATTTGCAAATATAATTATTAAGCAGCCAAGTACATATAAACTAGCCATAAATGGTACAAATTTCTCTGAAACTTTCCCAACTCTTTTAACTCCACCTACAACAATGATTCCAACTATCAATGTAATTATAATACCAGATATGGTTGTATTTATCCCTAATGACTCAGCAGACCCTGCAGCTGAATTGGCCTGAACCATTATTCCAGATACTATGGTAAGCATGAATATAAATGCATATGCATTACCTAAAAACTTTGATTTTAGCCCATTCTTAAGATAATACATAGGACCTCCAACATATTCTCCGTCAGCATTCTTCTCCCTATACATTACTCCTAAAACTACTTCTACATATTTTGTTATCATTCCAAATAATGCAGTAACCCACATCCAAAATACTGCCCCAGGTCCGCCAAAGAATATTGCCACTGGTACACCAACAATATTTGCTGCTCCAACAGTAGAAGCTAATGCAGTTGTAACGGCCTGAAAAGGTGTAACAGTTCCATGTGCATCCTCTGAATCTTGTTTTTCTTGCTTTTTAAAGAGATTTCCAAAGGTTTGATTCCACATATACTTAAAATATCTAAATTGGATAAAATTCAATCTAATTGTTAGGAAGATACCTCCACCAAGTAATAATATAAGCATAAATGGTCCCCATAATAGTCCAGTCATATAATTAATAAAATTAACAACTGCTTCCTTCATTATTTGTCCCCCTTATCTTTTAATAAATACCTGATAACCGATTCAATCAACCAAGGTGTTTGCGACATTATATCTGGCTTGTATACCCTTTCAGTCATTTTATGAATATCCTTTCCCCAAGGCCCTATGTTAATAATCGGAATTGAAAGCTTCTTCATAGCTTCAAAGGGTATTGTATAGAATTTTTCATTCCACAAAGGCATATTAGGCTCTATATAAGGTATTACTTCATCATTATCCATAAGTCCGGCATAACTAAGATCTGAGATACCCATAAAGTATTCTCTTTTCTTCACAACATTTTTATAATCTTTACGTGCTATAGTATCTATAAATTCACTAAGCTTCTCAATATCTTCTGAAAGCTTCATATCTCTGTTGGATATATGTGGATAATAGGGTGGAGAAAATGCAATTACTATGATTGGTTCAGTATAAGGTACATTGTTTAATAGGGTTTTAATTATTAGAAAATTACTTTCAGGAATTGTAATTTTACCTTCTTTAATGTCTCCTTCTATCCTATCAAGAGTCTCTTTTAAAATGTCATCAATTTTTTCACCACAATACTCTTTGGCAGCCTTATATAACTCGCTATACTGTTTAACGTTTACTCTCCACTTTAATTCATCGTTTGAATTTGTAAATTTCTTATAATTAAAATTAGCCTGCTTGATAGCCTCTGTAAAGGATTTTTCACAAATTTTCTTTAATCCGCTAATAATATCCTTTGGAGTTCTTTCAAGAGTTAAAAAACTTAAATAACCTCCAGCAGCTTCAGGAATTGAGGCATCATAAACCTCTTTAAAATCTCTGCAATAGCTCCATGATGGTGGTGGTGAAGATTCACCTAATCTTATGTCACACAGTTCACTATTCATCTCGGTATTACTTATAATCTTTGACATTATAAGTGATGGATTTAAGCCTTGGAATATCTGTCCAATATGAGATTTTTTTCCTCTCACATATACTACAGCCATTGTTTTTCCAACTGACCCCTCATAAACAATGTACTCATCCTCCTTTTCTCTTTCATGAGGTTCTGAATTAATCAATAGCTTGTAGTTTAAGGAATACTTAGTCTTTAATTTTAATAAGAGTTTTGTGCATTCCCTCATTCCATGGGATAAAGTCTCTTCATCTGGAACCGATAAAAATAGAATATTTCCATTAAAATTTTTATCTCTCGAAAGTTTATCAAGGACCGCAAGTTGAATAACTATTCCTGCTTTCATATCTGCACTTCCTCTGCCAAAAATCCATTCTCCAGAAGAAATGTCTCTTATAACATCCTGTGGAAGATTAAACACCTTGAGTTTATCCCTCAATGTATCAGGTTCATAAGCAAAGCTCTTTATTTCACCATAATCATAGCTGTCTACAACATCATGATGATTTAGAAGTATTATTGTATCATCAGAGTCTCTTTTTAAAAGAGCCCAAACAACCTCCCTATCTAGTCTGTCTTGATTTAACCTATATGTACCAAAATCTTTTTTCTCTTTAAAGCAAGAAAGCTGAGAAATAAATTCAAGTAAATACTTTTCTAAATTCTTTTCAAGTTTTGTACCTGTATCACTTTGAATTGACACAAATTCATAAAGGGTTTTCTTTATGTCAAAACTATATTTTTCCCTCAATATTACCTCCCCCTTTGTATTGATATTATAGCCTCTTAGTATTTTATGGATAATTTAATTTCCGTTTGTAAATCGTTTTAATTTTGTTAATATTGTGATTTTTGCAATTATATAGTTTATAATTAAGTTAAATTAAAGATAAACAACTTTAATGTTTAATAAATTTAAAATAGAAAACTTTCAGTATTGTTTCACTATACAATAAACTTGGAGGTATATTATAGTGGTTGCTGATAAGGTGTTGATAAATGGACATATAATAAAAATGAATACAGAATATGATTATTGTGAAGCTATAGCTGTCCAAGGCAAAAAAATAATTTGCACAGGTTCAAATTATGAATGTTTAAATTATTCAAATAGTAAAACTAAAGTATTTGATTTAAAGGGAAAAACTGTTGTACCAGGTTTTTATGATTCTCATCTCCATTTAATCTCAACCTTTTTAAAAGAAATTTCTGTAAATCTTGAAAATGCAAGATCTATTCCTGATATTCTCGACCTAATAGAAGAGGCAAGAAAGAATCTAAAAAGTAATACATTTATATACGGAAGTAGTTTATCTGAATTTCGACTTAAAGAAAAAAGGCTTCCAACTAGAAGAGAATTGGATAAAGTGGCTCCTGATGTTCCTGTAATTCTTAGCAGTATCGAATTTCACACCATTGTAGTTAATTCCTTTACTATGAATCTTTTTAGAATCCCATTTACTACTAATTCCTTTGAAAAGGATGAGTTTAATATATTTACTGGAAGAATAAGAAATAGAGGCTGTTTTATAGCTAGACGAAAAATGTATGAAATGATGTCTGATGATCTTCATGTATTAGGCATGGATTCAGCTATAGATAAAATCATTAAAAAAGGAGTTACAACTCTTGTTGCAGTAGAGGGTGGTTCTTTATTTCACGATAAACATGTTGATATACTTATGAATAATATGAAATCAATACCTGTTGATGTAAATATCTTTTATTCAACAACAGACATTAAAAAGGTTATTTCCAAAGATTTGCCAAGAATAGGAGGAGATATTTTCCTTGATGGTTCTATAACTTCACAAAACGCAGCTTTGTTTAAACCATACCGTGACTCAAAGAACAATAAGGGGTTACTATTCTTTACATTTAACGAACTGGTAGAATTCATTAGACAGTCACATGATTTAGGTCTTCAAGTAGCAGTACATGCCGTTGGTAATAGAGGAATAGATTTTTTACTGGATGCATATCAAAAAGTATTATCTGAAAGTGACCATAAATGTCATCGCCATAGAATTGAACATTTTGAACTACCAACAAAAGAACAGATAACGAGAGTTGAGGAGTTGGGTTTGATTTTAGCAATGCATCCTACATATGAAATTTATTTCAGAAACAAAGGTGAAACCTATGATGTTCGAATAGGAAAAGAAAGATCCTTAATGACAAATCCTTTTAGAGAAATATTTGACTGCGGCATAATTGTTGCAGGTTGTTCCGACAGCGATGTTATGAGAGTAGACCCATTACTTGGAGTTTATGCAGCAGTAAATCATCCTAATCCAAACTCTAGAATTACTCCCTTTGAAGCCCTCAAAATGTATACAATAAATGGAGCTTATTCAGTAATTGAAGATAATATCAAGGGAAGTATCAAGGAAGGAAAAATCGCTGACTTAGCCGTATTGGATAATAATCCCCTTACGGTCGATAGTAAATGTATCAAAGATATAGAAGTAATATCTACCATGAAAAATGGAGAATTTATATACATTAAAGAAGGGATCTAGTCTTATGGAAAAGATTGATGTATATTTCTTAGGCAATTATAAAATTCTTCTTAATAATGAAAATATTACAACAAAATTTTCAAAGAAAGCCTTAGGCTTATTATGTTATTTAATAATGAACAACGATAAATTTCACTACAGAGAAAAACTTGCTTCTATGTTTTGGGAAAATTATAAGAGAGAGTCCGGTTACAGTAATCTACGATATGCTCTTTGGCAAATAAGAAAGGTATTTAAAAAATATACTGATGAAGAAGTAATAATTGCAAAAGGAAAAAATGTAATTAGTATATCTAAAGATTTGATAAACTCTGATGTTAATATGTACTTAGATTTTATAAAACAGTCAAATGAAGTAAACATTTCATTAGAGGAAAAGAAAAATCTCTTAATTTCTGCCTCTAAGTTATATAAAGGAGATTTTATTGAAAACTTTTATATATATGATATTTCGAATTTTAATGACTGGTTTTTTAATGAAAGAGAATACCTGCAAAGAATGTATTTTGATGTTCAACTACGACTTTCAGACATTTACATAAAACAGAAAAAAATAAGAGCTGCAATAACTGAACTAAATAAGCTTATTGCTATAGATTCGTTAAATGAAGAGGTATATTATAGAGTAATAAAATATCAATACATGTCAGGAAATAGAGCTTCTGCTATAAATACCTACAAGAAATTAAAGCTTACTCTACGAAATGAACTAAACATTAGCCCATCATCAGAAATTCAAGGATTATACAATAAAATAATAACAGAAAATGATACAACTAATTTATCATCAAATAACTTCTCTATTAGACATAATAACTTAAACAAAGGTTTCAATAGAATAAATAAATCTATGAAAATATTCATTTCTGATAAGCCTGATAAGTTAAAAAAATTCTCACGATTAATCTATGAGTTTGATAAATCAAGGGAATTTATGATTATTGATATATGTATAAGCCCAGGTTCAAGAATCAATTATGAAGGTATATATGAAATGCTTGATGGGTTTCAAGCTTTTTGTTCTGAAAAATCCACTAGATTATATAGAAATTTTTCAGAATCAATAGATGAAATCAGAAATATTACAATTCCAAGAGAATATTCATTATTTAAAAAAATGATAGAATTATTCAGCTCCAATAAAATTCCAGATATTCTAATAAAAGTATGGAATTTTCATCTCATAGATGAGAAATCTATAGATTTTATTTCATTTCTATTTAGGAAAATTGATAACAAAGGGATAAATCTAATAGGGATATATGATTTAAGATGGAATAATGAAAGACTAAATTCCTTTATAAGAGCATTTGAAAATGAAAAATTTGTAGAAAAAATAAGAAATTAAGTAATATTTAATATCCCTATCACACATATATATTTATAATTATATACAGGATATGGTTAAAAGGCTCATTTAAATCATACCCTGTATATTTTATTATCTTTAGTATTATTATTTTCCATTAATATCTCCTCCTTTACCTGTTTATGGATATACCCTTACAAAGCTTAATTTCCTACTCATTTACTTCCTGTAAAATTGTACTATCCCATTCATCTAAAATTTTAAACATTGTTGGTATAAAGTTTTTAGCTTTATCTGTTAAAAATAATTGCTAAGCTCGTCTATCCTCCTGAATGATTGTCAAAAAATTTAATGATCTTGTAAGTGCTTTTATAAATTTGAACATAAAAATAGCTAAAATCTCATATATATATACTTGCTTTATTCAGTTTTAATTTTTAATTTACGAAATAATATTTCTTAAACTAAAATGAATATTGAAATATAATTTCAAAAATGTTAAAGTATAATTAACAAATAAAATAATGAGGTGAAAAAATGAATCAAAACTTAGATCAACTAGTAACAGAATCAATAAATGAAAACACAAAAAATATTGATCAATTAGATACGATAAATATTGTAAAAGCCATAAATAATGAGGACAAAAAAGTAGCTTTAGCAGTAGAAAAAGAGCTACCTAATATATCTAAGGCTGTAGACATAATATCAAATAAATTAAGAGAAGGAGGTCGATTAATTTATATAGGTGCTGGAACTAGTGGTAGATTAGGTATTCTAGACGCCTCAGAGTGTCCCCCAACATTTGGTGTTGATCCAAATATGGTTATTGGACTTATTGCTGGAGGAGACAAGGCAATAAGATCTGCTGTTGAAGGAGCAGAAGATAGTAAAGAAAAAGCAATCGATCAATTAAAAAATATTAAATTTAATAGCAAAGATATTTTAGTAGGTATAGCAGCTAGTGGTAGAACACCTTTTGTAATAGGTGGATTAGAATATGCTAAAGAAATAAATACAGTATCTATTGGAATCACTTGTAATCCTAATTCAGAAATTTCTAAAATAGCAGATGTATCTATATCACCAGTTGTAGGACCTGAAGTTATTTCTGGCTCCACTAGAATGAAAGCTGGCACAGCTCAAAAAATGGTCTTAAATATGTTAACAACAGCTTCTATGATTAAATTAGGAAAAGTATACAAAAATTTAATGGTGGACCTGCAAGCGAAGAACTTAAAGCTAATAGAAAGATGTAAAAAAATAGTTATTCAAGCCACGGATGTTAATAAGGATACAGCAACAAATTATTTAGAAAAAACTGATTATAATGTGAAATTGGCCATATTTCTTATAAAATCCGGTTTGCAAATTAATAATGCTAAAAAAATACTTGCAGATTATGATGGTCATTTAAGTGAGGCACTAAATTCACTTTAAAAAATATTTTTTATAAAATTAAGGAGGAAATGATATGAATAATAAAGAATTAGTGCTAAAAATTGTTGATTTAATTGGTGGTGAAAGAAATATTGAAGATGCTGTCAATTGTATGACTCGATTAAGAATCAAATTAAAAGATCCTGATCTAGCCAAAGTAGAGAAACTAAAACAACTGGATGGCGTTTTGGGAGTTGTAAACGATGAAACCCTTCAAATTATTGTTGGCCCTGGTAAGGCAAAGAAATTATTATTAACCCTCAAGGAAAACGTTACAATAGATAATGCAATGGAAGTTGGGAAAGATTGGAAATCAAATAAAAAGAAAATGAAAAACAAACAAAAGCAAAATAAATTTAAACAAGGACTTAGAACAATTGGAGAAATATTTATTCCTTTAATTCCAGCTATTATTGCAGCAGGTATTTTTAATGGTTTTGCAGGAGTCATTACTAACCTACAGAGTACAGGAAGTATTCCTGCAACAGGTTTTTGGGATATTACTAGATTAATATTATCATTAATAGGTGGATCATTTTTGGGTTACTTTACAATATTTACAGGTATAAATGCAGCAAAACAATTTGGTGCCACTGAAGGCTTAGGAGGTATGGTAGGAGCCTTAACAGTTATGGGACAAATAAATGAAATTTCTCAACTACTTGGAATGTATAATACAGAATCACCATTAAATGCAATTCTTAGATCTGGTAAGGGTGGTATAATAGGAGTAATTATAGGAGTATATATATTATCAATTGTAGAAAAAAGAGTAAGGAAGATTGTTCCTGACGTATTAGACCTTATTGTAACTCCAGTAGTAACATTACTTATAATTACCATTGGAATGATATTTATTATAATGCCAATATCAGGATTTATTTCAGATGGACTAGTTAGCATTTTAGAAGTTATGGTTTCTTCTGATATACCAGCAGTAAGTATTATATCTGGTTATATATTAGCCGCTATATTTTTACCAATGGTATTATTAGGATTACATCATGGATTAATACCTATATATGCTGTACAATTAGAAGCCCTTGGTGGAGTATCATTATTCCCAGTATTAGCTATGGCTGGAGCAGGACAAGTAGGAGCTGCAATTGCTATATATATGAAAGCTAATAAAGTAGGAAATCATAAACTAAAACAAATAATATCTGGTGCTTTACCAGCTGGCATATTGGGAATTGGTGAACCACTTATATATGGTGTTACATTACCCCTTGGAAAACCATTTATTACTGCTGGATTAGGAGCTGGATTTGGAGGAGCCTATGTAATGTTGCAGCATGTTATGTCAGGAGCTTGGGGACCATCAGGAGTTGCAGCCATTCCACTGATGCATCCAGAATCCATACTCCACTACATCTTAGGATTAATTATATCTTATATATTTGGATTCATTATAACTCAATTATTTATAAAAGAAAAAGAAATATCAGAATTAAACTAAATTAAGTAATATTATTGAGACAGTTATATTTCATAATTATGATAAATGACTGTCTCAATATTTAATAATATGGAGTGATTACTATGATAGGAATATCGATATTTTCTGGAATGGAAAATACTTTAGATGATAATATAAAATATTTAAGAGAAGCTTCTAAATTAGGTATAAATAAAATATTTACTTCCCTGCATATACCGGAAGCTAATGAAAATTTTGAAAGAGAATCTCTTACAGTACTGGAAGAAGCTAGTAAATTAGGCATGGATATAATGGCTGATATATCAAAAAAGTATTTTGAAAGACTGAATTTAGAAAAATATAATATAAATTCCCTAAGATTGGATTTTGGATTTAATAATAAAGAAATTAGTGAATTGACCAATAAATGTAAATATAACATTACTTTAAATGCAAGTACACTGTCTAAAAAAGATATTGAAGAGATTTTAAACTATGGAGGAAATTTATCAAAAATTAATGCTTGTCATAACTATTATCCAAAAAAAGATACAGGTATATCAGAAGAATTATTAAAGGATAGAAATAATCTCTTTAAAGAATATGGTATAAGGATAATTGCCTTTGTACCTTCAAAAAATAAAATGAGAGGACCTATATATGAGGGACTTCCTACACTGGAAAAACACAGAGAAATTGATTCTTTCATATCAGCTCAGCATTTATTAAAACTAAATGTAGATACTGTATTCGTAGGAGATACCCAAGCATCTATAGAAGAATTATTAAGATTAACTAAAATTCATAAAAAAGAGGTGATAATACCTATAAAAATTCATAAAAAAATTTTACCAGAAGAAAAATATTTATTAGAACAATCTCACACTAATCGTATGGATCCTGGAGAATTTAGCATAAGATCTCAAGAGTCTAGGCAATATAAAACAGGTAAAATAGAAGCTAACAATGTGATAGATAGATATAAATATTGTGTTACAATTGATAATGAAAACTACCTTAGATATGAAGGAGACTTACAAATATTAAAGCAAAGCTGCATAAAAGATGATAGAGTAAATGTAGTGGCCGATGCAAGAAATGCTTCAGTATTAATTGATATAATAAAACCTGGAGACAAATTTAAGTTTGAGTTAGTGAGGGATTAATATGAGTGTAGTATTAAAAATTAATGAAAGCAAACAAAATTTTACTCAAACAGAAGTAAAATTAAGCGAATATATTCTAAGTAACGTACAAGAGATATCCAATCTCTCAGTACAGAATTTAGCTGAATTATCTAATACTAGCCCAGCTACTGTTATAAGGTTTTGCAAAAAATTGGGGTATAGTGGATTTCAAGATTTTAAAATAGATTTAATAAAGTACACAACAAACAAGGAAAAATCCAATTTAAATGTTTATGAAGATATTACTACTAAGGATAATATTAATCAGGTTATGCAAAAATTATCTTTCCAAAATATAAAAGTAATTGAAGATACAATTAAATTATTAGATGGAGAAGCAATTCAAAAAGCAATTGATTGTATCGAGCAAGCAGAAAGAACATATATTTATGGGGTTGGAGCTTCTGGACTAGTGGCAAAAGACTTTCAATATAAGTTAATGAGAATAAAGAAAACTGTTATTTCCTACTCTGACACTCATACTCAATTAGCGTTATCTGCTAATATGGAAAAAGGTGATGTGGCAATAGGCATATCCTATAGCGGAAGGACACTTGAAACCTATAAGGCCATAGAAAAAGCCAATGAAAGAGGTGCCACTACAATATCCATAACTAAATATGGAAAAAGCCCATTAAGCGATATAGCAGATATAAATATATATGTAGCTGGCGGTGAACAAAACATAAGGGTAGGGGCTATAACATCAAGAATAGCTCAGTTAACTGCTATTGATGTGATTTTCGTGGGACTAGCAAAAAATGATTTTGAAAAAACAGCAGAATATATTAGGAATACTAGAAGTATAGTAGAAGATTTCAAAATAAAGAACAAAGGAAGGATATAACAAATCTAATAATATATTACAAAATAATCTTTAAATGAATATTTGTAAACAAGATTATCCTTTTTATTTAGATGATTATATAAAGTTTTGTAAGAATTCAAGCTATTTTATATATTATAAATGAAAAAACCTGTTAATTTATAGCAGGTTTTCTATTTATAATATATGAGGAAATTGCATAATACATGTAAAGATTTTTAAAATACAAAATTTGATTTGCTAGCACAACATGTTATTTTAAGTATTTTGCTTAATTTAACCTCAAATTATTCCCATGCCAATAGCTTTGTTTTATAAGCTTTTCTAAAGAAATAAATTACCATTACAAGGGCAATGGTTTCTGAAATAAAAAATCCAAACCATACTGCATTAAGTCCTGCTATTTTCCCAAGTATATAGGAAACAGGTAATAGTACAATAATCTGTCTTATAAAAGAAACAATAAGGCTTATATATGCATCGCCCATCCCTTGAAAGGACACACTTAAAACTATCGATGCAGCTGCTAGTGGAAATCCTAAGCTGATAATTCTAAAGGCAACTACACCAATTTCTGTCATATCAGGTGTACTATTAAAAAGAGAAAGGAGACTTACTGGGAACAGCTGAAATACAACCATTCCTAATGTCATAAAGCTTACAGCTGCAATCATTGCAATTTTTACAGCTGACATTAGTCTATCCCTATTCTTCGCACCAAAATTATAACCTATAATAGGCATAGTTCCCTGGGACAATCCAAATATTGGCATAAATACGAAGGATTGAAGCTTATAGTAAACTCCCATTACCGCAACAGCAGTTTCAGTAAAGCTAGCTAATATAAAATTAAGACCTGTGAGCATAATAGAGGATAAGCCCTGCATAGCAGCAACAGGAAGTCCAACAATCATTATCTGCTTTATAATTGACCCACTATATTTAAATTTTTTTAAATCAAGCCTTATATAATTATTACCTCTAAATAGTACAATATTAATATAAATCATAGAAATAATTTGAGCAGTTACCGTAGCTATAGCAGCACCCTCAACACCCATAGCTGGAAATCCTAAATATCCAAATATAAGTATTGGATCCAGTATAATATTTGTTATAGCCCCAATCAGCTGAGCCTTCATAGGCTTTACCATCTCTCCACTACCCTGAAGTGTACTCATAGCTGCTTGAGCAAAAAGTCTTCCAAAGGAAAATAACATTATAATTTTAATATAACCAATACCATAGTTAATAATAGTTGTATCTTCTGTAAATAGACTTATGAAGCCACCAGCAAACAATGCACCGGTAATTACAATAACAATGTATAAAACACCACTCAATAAAAATCCATGTTCTGCTGCATTTGTGGCTGAATCAATATCTTTTTGACCAATCTTTCTTGAAATAAGAGAATTAACTCCTGTTCCTATTCCCAGAAAAGTTGCTATAATAATTAGCTGAATTGGAAAAGCAAGAGAAACAGCCGTTAAAGCTTCTTCTCCAATCTTCGATACAAAAATACTATCTACAACATTATATAAAGCCTGTACCATCATAGATATTATAGCTGGTAAAGACATGGTAAACATTAATTTAGGTATAGGCATTGTTCCCATCTTATTATCTTTATTATTATTCATTTATAGCTCCCCCTTTACCTCTTTGCATTTTACTGCCACACGCTCTAGCATACCGTTAAGTATATCCTTTAAAAGATTTACTTCTTCTTTATTTACCTCTTGTAAAAGTGTTTCATCCCACTCATCTAAAATTTTAAACATCCTTGGTATAAAGCTTTTAGCTTTATCCGTTAAAAATAATTGATAGGCTCTCCTATCCTCCTGATTAATTTTTCTTATAATATAACCTTCCTTTTCAAGGGATTTTGCAGTTTTGGCTAAAAATCCTTTATCAAATAATAAGCCCTCATTAATTGCTTCTTGACTTAATCCATCCTTTTTTACCAATTCTAATAGTACCATAAACTGAGCCCCTCTAAGCTCATGATCTCTCAATTTATAACTCAAAAACATTTTAAAATATCTTTGAACTGTAAACAATTTTTTTCCTATGATATTATGGTCATTTTTCAATTGATGCACCTCCAGTTTAGTTGCAAAAACAACTAATATCAGTATAAATTATTTTAGTTGTTTTTGCAACTAAATTTTATATTGATTTTTTAGGAAATCATATTAAACTTTAGATAAAAAAATTAATAACTATATTTTAAGAGAATAATTGTAATATATAGTTAAATAATATTATTATGTTATAAATCTAATTTTAAATATACTATACGATGGAGGTATTAATATGAAATTGGTAACTGGAGATATGCTGTGGACAGGTATAAGTGAAATGCCTAACCAATATCCCTATTTAAATAGTAACATTGAATGCGATATTTTAATAATAGGAGCTGGAATAAGCGGTGCGATAGCATCCTATTATCTAACTAAGGAAGGATTAAATTCAGTAATTGTAGATAAAAATATTATAGGTTATGGAAGTACAAGGGCTTCTACTTCAATATTGCAATATGAAATCGATACAGACTTATATGGGCTTGCAAATATGATTGGAGAAAAGAAAGCAGTAAAATGCTTTAAATTATGTGAAAAAGCAGTCTATGATATAGAAAAAATAGTTAATAACTTAGAAGACAATTGTGATTTTTCTTTAAAAGAATGCTTCTATTATGCCACAAAAGCTTCTAGAATTTCACCTTTAAAGAAAGAATTTAATATAAGGAAAAAACATGGTTTTGATGTGGAATTTTTAGATAAAGAAAGTGCCAAAAAAAGATTTTCTTTTCCTACTCAAGGAGGTATATACTCAAAATCTGGAGGAGCACAAATAAATCCCTATAGATTTACCCATGCTCTTATTTTAAAATCCATAGAAAATGGACTTAAGGTCTTTGAAAATACTGAAATAACTAATATATATCCAAGCTTTGATTATGTATTATTAGAAACTAAAAATAATTTTAAGATTAAAGCAAAGAAAGTAATAATTACTACTGGATATGAAAGTCGTAAATATATAAAAGAAAAAATAGTAAATTTATTAAGAACCTTTACAATTGCAACAAAACCTGTAAAAAATTTCTCTGGATGGCATAATCAATGCATAATACGGGATAATAATGATCCCTATATTTACATAAGAAATACCGGTGACAATAGAATCATTATTGGAGGTTTAGATGAAAAAATTGGAGGAATAAATAGTAAAATGGCTAATTTATCTAATGATGATTTTTCTAATAAAAAATATGATATGTTATTTAACAAATTAAAATCTTTTTTCCCTAATACAAATGATATTGAAATCCAATATAAATTTAATGGGATATTTGGAGTGACAAAGGATGGACTTCCATATATAGGTGAGTATGAGGGTTTTCCCAACTGCTACTTTTCTTTAGGCTATGGATCAAATGGTATTTTATATTGTATTTTGGGAGGACAGCTACTAAAGGATCTTCTTATAGGTAATTATAACCCGGATCTAGAACTGTTTAGATTTAATAGATAAGAACAAATTAGCATAACATAAGGAAAATTCATCTCCCATTTATAAAGGATGGGAGTTATATTTTGTAAAAAAAGCACTAAAGAGCCAAAAGCTAAAAATTTTGACTATACAACCACACCCACTTCATTATTATCTGCATCATAAGCAACTATAGAATAAATGATCATTGGATACATTTTTTATCACTCCGGCTATAAAAATAGTCAAATTTTATATTACTGCAATTATAATTCCATATTTATTAAAGTTATTTTATCTAAGATAAGTATTTGGAAATAAAAAAAAGAAAGTCGAGCATATAATGATCTACCTTGCACCACCATAGATAACTTATTACCTAACCATGATCTTTCGACCATGATCAAGCAGTTCATTACCCATAATGATGGTTCGTTGGACCATACATAATACCTTAACAGCTATATAGAATCTTTCGACCCTATATAACCATAAGTCTCTAGGACCTGCGGCACCATGTATGATCTTCGCTCGACCTTATATGATAGATTGGGATCCTATTACAATCAAATTTCTTCGACTGTAATAAAACCTTTCTCAACCATATAAAATCTTCCCTCCGACTGTATAAGAACCTACCATGATCCCTATACAATCTTTGGCCGACCTATATATACCTCCTAGTCAGAAGCACATATAAGTCTTGGCTCAACCATTATATACCCGACAGTAATATATTGTCCATTCACAACAAAAAATATTATGGTAATTTTTTCTATTTACCTTTTACTTCCACTGTAACCTTCGTTCCTTCATTTACCTTTGAAGCAACTTTTATATTACCATCAAGTTTATCTACTATATTCTTAATAACAGCAAGGCCAAGGCCTAGACCACTAATATTACGGGATTTATCAACTCTATAAAAAGGTATAAATATTTTACTAAGCTGCTCCGATGACATTCCTATTCCTGTATCAATTACAGAAATAATAGCCCTATTTTTCTTTTTTCTGTATTCAAGAATAACACTATCTCCATCATAACTATATTTAAAGGCATTGTCTACCAAATTATAAATTAGTCTATCAAACCATATGGTATCAATAGGCAAAAAAATATCTTCATTATCATATATAACTTCAAAATCAATATTTTTATTATTATTTTTAAAGCTTTTTTCAGTCTTTTCAATGCTTTCCTTTACACTTGTATTAAATTTTTTATTAATATAATTATTTTTTGAAAGATAAATAGTAAGGGAACCTATCATTCTTTCTAAATCCTTTATGGCATTATTGGTTGAAGCATTGATGCTATTGCGTTTTGCTTCTGTAGGAAATCCCTCAGCTAAAATTTCTGTATTTAATTTTATAACTGAAAGGGGAATTTTAAAGTCATGGCTAATTCCTCTAAGCAAATCCACTGAAACATTATCATCATATCTTTTTAAATAAACAACAAAGTAATAAATAGCATAGCTAAAAATAAAAATAATAAAAACCGATAAACCTATTTCTTTAGAAAATATCCTTACTGCATCACTTGTTTTAAATCTTCCAAAATAAACTATTGCATATATTACACCTAAAAAGAAAAAGGAGAATATTCCCAGCACATTATAATTTTTCACTTGATCATAAAGTTTTATGACAAGTAAAATAAGTAAAAAATATATGTTTACATTTAATAATATAATTAAAATTAAAAAAATAATAAAAGATGCCATTTTTTCTTTCTTTTTAAGAAAAGTTGTACCCGTAAAGGATAGAGAAATAATAGCAAATTTTAGCCCAATTTCAAAATAGAAAGGACTTAACAAAAGAGTAAAACCTAAAAAAGCTAAATATATATCCTTTTTCTTATATCCAATAAAAACAGCTATAATAGCTGCCATTATGGCCATTGTTATTGTAATTGTCTTAATTACATAAATAATTATTATAAAATCATCTAAATTTTTTCTTTCCCCCAAAAAAAGTCTGCTGTTACTGTTTTTAGGACTAGGTAATACTTCAAATTGAATTTTACAAACTCCATTAATGTCATAATCATTTTTTTCAATTGGTATTTTCATGTATGAATTGTCGGTATAGCCATCTAAATAGGTGTTATAATTTTGACTGGCAATATTACCATTTTTAAAAAAGCTGTATTTGGTTTTAAGTCCCGTACTAAGTAAACTAAGCTGAATTTTCTCCTTTGAAATAATATTGAATTTATTAGTATAAAAAATAAGTAAATAAATTTTTTCTGGATCAAATTGTTTAGCATCAAAATCAAAATTCATTTCAACATCTGGCTCTATCTTTTCTACTAAATTATTTTCAAGAAAGATAAGTCCACTGTAGGTTAGATAAACAATCAAAATAAGAAAAGTTATAAGCTTTAAAACCGTCTTCATTTTATCACCTACTTCATAACAATCATTCTATATCCCTTGCCATATTCGTTATCTATAATAATTTTTTCACTCCCCACCTCAGAAAGTTTTTTCCTAAGCCTTCCAATTAAAGTATGTATTCTAAAGTTTACACTTTTCCCCATACCCTCAAAATCAATTAGTTCATTTTTATCAAGAATTTCATCATTTAAGTATTTATCATAAAGTCTTTTTAAAACCTCTATTTGTGAATGTTGAAGTAAAACAGTATTATTTTGACAGGTAAGCTCTAGATGCTGAATATCAAATTTAATATCACCTACTTCAAAAATGAACTGCTCCTTTTTTGACCTCTTCTTTATAGCCTTTAATTTATACTTAAGTTCAAAGAGAGTAATGGGCTTGATAATATAATCATCTGCACCCTTTTCATAGGCAATTCTTCTTGATTCTTCTTCTTCGAGGGCGGAAATCATAATAATAACAGGATTTCCATTCTTTTTGAAGAAATTAATAAGATTATATCCCTTTACATCGGGAAGCATAATATCAAGTAAAACTATATCCGGTCTTTCTTTAAAAGATATTCTCTTTGCTGAGCTTCCATCTAAGGCACTAAATATATTAAATCCTTCATTTAAAAGGGCATTTTTAATGGTTTCATTAAGCGATTCATTATCTTCAACAATTAGTATATTCATAAAAAATGTCTTCCCCCTTAACATATGGCTTTATATAACTACCTTCTACGTAATCAATATTTTTTTTCATAATAATATCATACTGATTTTTTGATACTATATCCGACACCATAACTTTTTTATTTGATTTTTTAGCTAGAGATATAATATAATTTAATGCATCATCATATAATTCATTTTCACCAATATTCAATATGTAATCACTATCAATACAAACAATATCCACAGGAATGTCTTTAATTTCAACTGTATTTAATACTTTTCCCCCGAAATTATTAACTAAAAAACTAATCCTTTCATGCTCCAAAAACAAAATCTGTTCTATATTGTCTTCAATTGTTTCTTCATCAAGTTTAATTATAAGCTTTATTTTTTCAAACTTTTCTATTGTTTCCATAAGCCAATGAATAAAGCTTTTCTTTTCAATTGTTTCATCAACTAAATCAACTATTATCCCTATAGCTTTTCCCTGATTATTCCATTCCTTAAGCTGATTAAATATTTTTTTTAATAAAATAGCATCTACTTTTCCCCTAAGATTAAGTCTTTTAGCTGCTTGATAAAATGTCTTACTGTTTAAATCTCCATAATCCTTAAGATAACATGTTACAGAGGTATCTAATGCAAAAACTTCTCCAGATTTGTCATATACATTTCTATATAACACCATTAACTTTTCATTCATTACAGCCCTTACAAATTCCTTATCAAAATCAAATTTATCCTTGTATTTACTAAAAATCTCATAGCTATATTTAACGACTTTATTTTCTTTTTCTGAAAAATACACCGCTATATTGAGGCATTCCATAAGAGTATCAAAATCATTAATATCTTCATCTATATTTAACCAACCAACAGCATTTTTAAAATTATAACTCATATCATATATAAGTACTTTCTCTCCAAAACTCCTTTCTAAATCTTTGGCAAAAATCTCTGCTTTAGCATCACTTATATTTTCTTTTGCAATAATAAAGGTTTCCTTATCAATAATAGCAAGTATATCACTTTCATTTAAATTTTCCTTTATAGACTTAATAGCTTTTTTTAATATTCTTTCGTAAATTTTAAGTCCATAGGATTCATATAATATAAACAAATCCTTTAATTTCACTTGAAAAAATACATATTTATCAATATCCTTCTTAAGTTTCTTTTCAAGCCAAAGTCTGTTATTGATACCTGTTCTTCTATCGGTATATATTAATTTAAACTGGGCTCCACCCTTTTTAATTATTAGATTAATAATAGTCGCCAATATTACTATAATAATTCCAATTTTAATAGCTAATGCCCCTTTAGAGCTGTTCCTGTAGTTGTATAAGTCCTCTATTTCTTCATAAACAACGGAATCCATATCAATTACAGCAAGGCATTTATTTATTATATTAATCAAAGGAGCTTTGTTATTTTCCGCCATCATATAATTAAATCTCTCATATAAAATACCTTTACGTCTTAAGTCCTTAAATTGTGAGATATAAACATCAACTAAAATATCAGGTAAAAGAACATATTCATTTTTCAAGGTCTTTATTGAATTAAGAAGCTCATTAAAATCATTGTATTCCTTTATATTAATATTAGGCATTTGCTCTATTAAATACTTATTCTCATATCCATTAGCAAAAACCCCTAATTTATAGGGTTCAAGATCATAAATTTCTTTAATAAATCCCATATCCTTCTTTCCCAATACGGAAATTTTATAACTAAATATTGGATTTGAATATATATAATTGTCATTATCCTTTTTAACAGTTAAAATTAAATCTATATCCTTATTTTTAAGTAGATTTTCGTAGCTGTCAAAAAAATATTGACATTCCATACCCGTTAGAAATTCAATCTTTTTAAAAATATTTGGTATAATTCCATCAACTAAATAATCCTTTCTATTTCCACTTAAAGTATAGCCATCTATTAATCCAATTTTCATAACGGGATTTTCAGCTAAATATCCCATTTCTATTTCATTAAAGGGTAAATTCTGTTTTTCAAGTTCAAAATTTATTGCCTCTTTTATAGCATCGCTCCATCCTATATCTATTAAGTAATTAACCTCTTTTGCAATAATGCTGTAGAGCTCAGGATAGTCCTTATGTATACCTATATGATTATTATTTTTTGAAACAGATGGTATTTCAAAATAATAGAAATCACGGGTGGATTCATCATAATTTTTAGTGGAAATATATCCATCTATTTCCCATGACCTAAGATCATCAATCATAGATTCCATATCATCATATAAAATCACATTAAAACTAATACCTTTATACCTTTCTTCTAATACATTAAGAAGTTTTACCCCCTTTATTACACCTATATTTTTTCCTTTAATATTTTCATACTGGTCAATAGGATCATTGAAAGTAGAATAAATACCTGCACTCAACCCCTTAAAGGGCTGCGTATATTTAACATATTTAAGTCTCTGTGGGGTAATATCCATTGTGGAACACATTTGCAGCTTTCCCCTTTTTAAAAGCCACATATTGTTATACCATGTATCCTCATAGGGAACAATATTTAGACCCGTTTCCTTTGACAATATCTTACAAAGCTTTTTAACAAAAATGGCTTCTCCAGGAGAATTGTAATATCCCATAAAAAAAATTTCATCTTCATTTTCAATAATCCATTCTTTTTCTTCTTCTGTATAAGTAACTTCATTTTCCCTTGGAAAAAGCATAAAAATGAGAACACCTAATAATATGACTAATAGAATTATAACAAGGTTTTTTCTATTCATGGCGTCCTCCCCCTTTTTTTATTTTATTACAAAAAATTAAAGAGAGCAATGCTCTCCTCTTTAATCCTCCAAAAGCCAAAGAGATATTTTTGTTACTTGATCATCTGAAGAAACCTCATCATGCTCACCAAAGCCTCTATCATTTAAGGCTAAAACTAAACCATTATACTCATATACTTCATCTACATAGGTATCTGAATGTCTATCATAGTGCTTTTCCAAATTAGTATCACAATACTCATAGGCCTCTGCCAAGCTCATTCCTATGGTGATATCTAAATCTTTAATTTTATTTAAATGCTCAGTAATATCTATACTTCCTAACTCAGCATTCTCAAGATTATTTTCTTTACCATGATAATATCTTACAGTCATTCCAGTATAAGGATACTCATAAGTGGTATTATACCCATGATAGCCTGCATCTTCCTCTGTCGCTACATAATCAGTAGGATACTTTTCTAAAAATTCCTTGGCTGAAAGAGTTATATCCACCTCAGTAGGTGTCTCCTCTGACAAATCCACAATACTGAATTCTCCTTCAATTTGTCTAATACTATATCCAGCCTCTAAAATCTTATCAACTGCTTTTTTAAATTCGTCTCCAACTAAAGGAGTATCAGTATTTTTGTAGAAATAATGTTCCTTAATATTCTTAGGAAGTACCTCTACACCATCATATACACGAGTAAGTACTAAGGTTTTATAATATTCTAAGGGATATTCATTTTCTGTTTTATCAACTAGGTTTTTTTCTCCATCTACAGATATAACTTTAACCATAGTTCCAGATATTCTATCATATTCTTCATTATATTTGTATCCTTTAGGATCAGTCTCTATTTCTATAGGTATTTTACCATCATTGGTAAATGTAGTACCACCTTCATAGCAGTATGTAAAGTATTTTCTCGGCACAAAATTCAATATACTTTCATCTTCAAAAAATATTTCCTTTACTCTTCTATTATCTACAATTATTGGATTATCAAGAATAATGCCTGTACCACCATCTTCTCCACCGTATAAACCATATCCTAAAAGCTTGCCCTTTAAAAACCTCAATTCTTCATTATATTTCGATGCTTCATCTTTTTTTTCTGCCTCCATTTCAGCTTTCATTTCTGCCTTTAACTCTTCTTTAAGCTTTTCTTCTGCCTCCATCTCAGCCTTTATTTCTGCTCTTAATTCTTCTTCTGTCTTTTGACTTATTGTTTCTTTTGAGCAGCCAACTATAGACAGAACAAGAATCAAAATTAATAATAAGCTAAATATCTTTTTCATAACTTCCTCCTATTCTTTATTGATAGAAATACTTCCAAGCTCCTCTGTTTCTTCATAGGTCTTTTTATCATCGTTTTTAAGATTATAAATTCCTCCATAAATAGTCATGTCAAAATCCATACCAAAAAGCTCATCTTTTTACTAATATTTATATCCTTGTGTTTATCACTGGGCTCAATAATTGAGAGCTTACAAATTAGTAGAACCTTCTAATTCTCCTTTAGATGATTTATCTTTTCCTTCTTCACTTTTATTAATAATATAACTAGAGTCGCCTTTTTTAATAGAATAGCCTTTTTCATATAACTTATCTACTGCTGTTTTAAAATCACTATTGTTTTCATATAAATCCATATCCTTTATGTTTTCACTAAGATTTTCAAAATAGGGTTCTGTTAAAGCATTAATTACATCCTTGTAATAATCATCTGGAAAATCTTTTTCACTCTTATCAGCAGGATTACTTTCTCCATCTAATGAAACAACCTTAACAAGGTCAACAGTTGTTCTCCATAGGGGTTCAAAGTACTCAAAGCTATCGGCATCTACCCTTACCTTTACTGGTATTTTTTCATTATGAGCACCCTTTATAGTAGTACCTAGCTCTAGGCCATAGGTTAAATATTTTCTTGGAATAAAGTCTAAAAGCTTATTGTCCTTAAAAAATATTCTTTTTACATCTTTTCCATATATTTTTTTCTCTTTATCTAATATTACCCCAATACCATCTTGTGGTCTATAATCTGTAATTATACCTTCTAATATCACGGTATTATCTTTATCCAATGACTTTTCTTCATCTTTGTTTTTGTCCTCGTCTTCAGCTTCCATTTCGGCTTTAATCTCTTCTTTAAGTTTTTCCTTAGCCTCAGCTTCATTTTCCAATTCGGCACGTATCTCTGCTTCTAGCTCTTCTTCTGTCTTAGCAGCTTTATTAGTACAAGCAACCTGTGTTAAAACAAGGGTTAATACAAGTAATAAACTAATTATTTTTTTCATAGAAACCTCCTTCTCAAAATTCCCCAAAAAAATTGGATATTTTGATATGTTTAAATTAAATTTTACTATAGGAAATCTATATACTTATTCATATTTTAAAATCTCATATTCACTTGTATCCCTCATATCATCAAGGGTGAATTTTACATCTTCATAATACCCTTCTCCTATGTGTACCTTTCCTGTGACCTTTACAGATGACATATCTGTACCAAAGGGTGCATAAATCTCTAGGTAAAAATTTTTAAGCTTATCTATATTTTCTACTTCTCCCTTAGAATCCATGTTTTCAAAATATGTAATTTTAATATCTTTCATCTCACCAAAAACACTAAAGATTACCTTTTGATTATTTGGATTATCACTGAAGCTGCATGTTTTCTTTGTGAGAGAATCAATATTTGATGTGCTGTGCATAGGAATTACAACTGCTATATACTTAGAATAATCTATTTCTTCTTCTCCTATTGTCTCCTTTTTAAAGCTCGATAGCCCATGAAGTCCAGCATCTGAGCTGGTCTTTTCCACAGCACTGGCTATTTGAGCTACTATATCCTCACTCAAATCGCCTCCTAAATAGCAAGCAAATTGATTAGCACTGTCATATACACTATATATTGCTGATCCGTCTTGTTCATTTGCAATTATAGTATAATTATTATAGGGGTAATCTGTAATATGCTTTATATATTCTCCATTTGCAACAAAATACACCTTAAGAGTTGCCATATCTACATAAAAGGTTGAATAGGCATTTCTAACATATTCATCATACTCATTAGTAGTAAAATACACTCTTTTCCCATTATTACCTTGGCTTGCAGTTCTTGCAATGGCACCTTGCACTTCACCGGATTTAAAGGTGAATAAACCGTTACCGTCATCCTTATGTATTGTAGTAGTCTTAGGATTATATACCTCTATTTCATTACCAGTATTTTTATATTTCACATATACATTCCCATCTCTTACTTCATAATCAAATCCCTTAGTATAATCATTCTTCACTTCTTGATTTTTCGTATTTTTGTCTTCTGTGCTTTGTTTTTTGCTGCTTGAATCCCCTTCTTCATTATCTTCTTTTTTAATTATAATTTCTTTATCAAATTTCATAGTTTCAGGATTATACACATATTTTGTTTTTTCTATTACAGAAGTCTTCTCTGTGGCATAATCTTCTTTTGTAGCAGTATATACAAAGTTCTTTGGATCTCCTTCTATTTCCCCTTTAATTATATATCCTTTTGGATGGGCTACTACATCCTCTGTAACTATAAAAGCATCTGCCGATTTAATTTTTTCTCCATCATAAACAAAATAGCTGGTTTGTTCTAAAAACATACCTGAGCCACCAGCCTTTTGTGCTATAGTTATAAAGCCTTCATTATAGGCAAGGTCATTCTTATACTTTGATAGAACAATATCCGATGATATTATTCTATACTCACCATTATCTGCTGTGATAAATATAGCATTTTCTAGATTACCCTCAGAATAGGTAGATGTAAAACTAACCTCATCATTCCCATCTCCAGTTATATCAAAATAAAAGGGGTTCCATTTATCAAAATCTTCTCTATTATATTTATTAGGATACGTACTATTTATAAATTTATATAATTCATCATTATTTCTTACATCTAAAGATTTTGATGGATGTGCATTTTCTTCTTGCTTATCCTCTGATTCACCCTCCATTTCTTTTTTCATCTCTTCCTTTAATTCCTCTTTACGCTTTGCTTCTTCTTCCATTTCTGCCTTTATTTCTGCTCTTAATTCTTCCTCTGTTTTTTGACTGGATATTTCCTTTGAACAACCAAAGAATGTGAAGCTAAGTAATAAAACCAATAATAAACTGATTATTTTTTTCATAAAAACCTCCTATTTTATTCTTATTGCTATAATCTTTTATGCTTCAAATTTGTATCTTTTTCATTCTGCAATTGATAAAAAAATTATAGCATAATTAATTTAAAAAAAATGAAATCTAACTAAATGGTTAGATTTCATTTTTAAGTCCTTGTCTTTATTTAATTTTATTGAATTTTTATATAATTAAACTTTTGCTCCACTATAAAAGAAATCATTGATTGAATCTATTATTTCTATAGTTCTTTCATTTGTTTTTGTGATATTACATATTAAAATATATACCATAAATGATACTATAAGTCCCCATAATCCAGGCATTATTCCCAAGGGACTAGGTACAACAAATGTAGTTAGCAGCATAGCTATTTCGCCAAAAATAATACTCCATAATGCTCCTTCTCTAGTAGCTTTTTTCCAATAGATTCCTCCTATCATAGCAGGAGCTAAAGCTGCCACTCCACCGTTGGAAAGGGCTAAAATATTTCCCAAAAGTCCTGGTCTTTGCAGAGCCACAACAACTGAAAACACTCCAAATATCAATGTTGCAACCTTGGCAACTGTATATTGCTTATATGCATTAGCTGATTTATCAATATATTTTTTATATACATCAGTAGAAACCATACTACTAACTGCATGCAATTGCGAATTTCCAGTTGACATTGAAGCAGCTAATGCTCCTGCAATAACTAATGAAGAAAATACTAAAGGTGTATATTTTAAAAGCATTTCTGGAAATATAATATCTGGAGATGCAATATTTGGGAAAATTATATTACCAGCAAAGCCTATAGCTGGTGTAAATATAAATATAGATGTCAAATATATAGATGAAAAAACAGAAGACCATTTAAGAACTCTTAAAGATTTACCTGAAAAAAATCTTAAAGTTATATGTGGAAACATCATCATTCCAATAGTGATTACAGTCCACCTAGAGATCCAATCCCCAGAAGTTACAACTCCCTTTGGTCCTGGTAAAGTAAAATGCTCAGGTAATATCTTCATGGCTTCAACATAAGCATTAGAAATAGAACCAAAATTCACTTTAATAATCCAATAGGATCCAATAACCATACCAATCCACATAAAAACGCCTTGAGCTGCATCTGTTATAGCAATGCCCTTCATTCCTCCAAGCCAAACTAATATTATCATTAATCCAAAGAATATTATTGTTCCAAATTCATAGCTTAATTTCCCTTCACTTATTACTTCAAAAATATAACCTGAACCTATTGCCTGCATAGCTACATAGGGTATAGTAAATATTAAAGTAATAATTGTAACTAAAAGCCCTATCATATGATCCTGGTAAACATCACTTATGTACTGAGCCATGGAAATATATCCATATTTCTTTCCTAAAAACCAAAAACGCCTTCCTAATATCCAAAATAGAATTCCTGGGAAAACTGTCCAAATACCATTTACCCACCAACCTATTCCATTTGCATAAACAAATCCTGGTGCACCTAAAAATGCATATGAGCTATGATAGGTTGCACTAAATGTAAGAGTCAATACAAATATCCCTAATGAACTGCTGGCAGTTGCAAAATCCGAAATATTTTTTTTATCTTGTTTAGAAGCATAATAAGCTATTCCAAGCAAGCTAATTGTGTATAATATTAAAATTATAAGACCAATATTCACAGTTTACCCCTCCCTAATAATCTTTTTTCCAATTCTTTATTTTAATCGCTCCTACTAAAAATGTGATTATGGCCACTAGGTACCAAATCTGTAACCATATCCAAAGTGTTGGAAAGTTAAAAGTTAGAGGCTTAGTTTTTGCATAATTGTTTGCTATATTTAAAACTGGAGGATTTAACATTATTAAGCATAATATAAAAATAGAATATATAACTTTTTCACCCTTACTAATTTTCAAAATCCTTACCTCCTTCTATATTCTCTTATTTTTCCTTTTGCAAATCCTTTATTATTCTAACTAAATTATTAATCAAATGATTATGATATATTTCTCCTTTTTCTTTTGAAGATTTTGTTGGTTCTCCACTGGCTCCACCAGAAGCTTGTGCATGTTTTTTAGCTTCTTCTATTGAGCTGGGAACATAACACAAGGTATCATGAGTATATCTAGGGTCCACTGAATACAAATCTTTAGGATGTATAGGATTATCTACTGCCTTTTCCAAATTAACAAAATCAGGATATCTGTACATCATGTGGGAGGTTTCTATTTCTTCTGCATGCCCTACAGCCCCAAAATCCAATTTATTTATTATATCTTTTGACATATAAGCCGGATCAAATATATTTACTTTTACTTTAAGATTTCTCTGGCACCTTTCTGCTGCAAGCTGCATCCACGTTATATTAACTATCCTATGACCATTAATAATAATAAATTTGTCAAGTCCATGTTCCTTTAAAGAGTGAATAATATCGTATAAATACTCTACCAACACCTCTGGTCTTATAGTTATGGTTCCTGGTAATACCATATGATGTGGACTCCAACCAAACCACACTGGTGGAGCAATAACAGCATCTGTTTTTAAAGCAGCTTCCTCTGCTAAAGTTATAGCAACATAGGTATCTGTTCCTAATGGTAGATGATACCCATGCTGTTCTGTGCTGCCTACAGGTATTATTGCTACACCTTTACTTCTTTCAATTAATTTTTTTGCCTCTTCCCAACTATTTTCATGTAGCCAATTTGAAAACATACTATACCTCCTTCTTTTTAATTTTATTATAAAATATATAAAAAAATAAAACTGTGTCCTAAAACACAATTTTCTGAAAATATTATAAATATTCATTATATTATTTATAGAGGTCTTTTATCTATAATATAGAATGATTAATATATGACTAAAATAGGTGGTGAAACTATGGATAACATCTTTTCTGAATATAAAGTAAACTATAATTATAAGAATGATTTAATAAATAATTTTTGCCAATATGGCATAAAAAAAATTTTCTCTCCCCATTCTTTTATTGAATTTGAACATAAAAAATTAAATCATATCTATTTAATCTTAGAAGGAAAAGTTAAACAGTATTTCATAGACATTAATGGAGAAGAAAAAACTATACTTATTCTTTCAAGGGGAGATATTTTTGGCGAAATAACCCTTATACAGGAAGACTATGACTTAGTAATGACAAAAGCCCTAGAAAATACAATAGTTCGTAAGATCGATAAAAATAAATTTTATCAAGTACTCAAAGAAAACCCGAATTTGTATAATAGTTTACTATTAATGATAACAACAAAATTTCGTATATTGATGGCCCAAATATATGACTCATCTTTTCATAATATAAAAAACAGATTATTGTTCTTACTTAAAAGATTATCGATTCAACAGGGTATAAAAACCAAAGTTGGAATAAAGATAAATATTAAGCTCACCCATGAACAATTAGCTGCTATGATAGGTTCTACTAGAAGTACCGTTACAAAAAAACTAAACGAGCTAGAAGAAGAAGATAAAATTAGACGTATTAAAGGAAATATTCATGTTCTATAGGTACGCTCTTGTCAAATAGAATGAATTAAATAGTGGAGGAAATTGCATAATTACCTTCTTAAAAACTACCTACTATATTTAATTTTAAAACCTCCTAGAACTTACTGTCATAATATGTTCTATTCTAAATAGCTAAATCAAGAATACTATCCCCATATGTAATTGTCTCCAATTTAAATTATGCAATTATCCCAATCATATATAAAGACCATTTATTTTTTAGAAAGATATTTGAAGTCTTTTACTTTTCACATATTTTAATATTTAATTTTCAATAATATCTATATTTATTCCTCTATTTTAATTGTCTTATAATAATTTATAATGGCCTGGGCAATAGCCTCGGCACACTTATTTTTGCCTTCTTTAGACATCAAAAATTTTAAGTCTTCAGGATTACTCATATATCCTAATTCAACCAATACCGATGTGGCTTGGGTATTTTTTAAAACATAGAGTTCCTTATCTTCTTCATATTTTAAACCTCTATCCTTTGTATAACCTATACTTGAAAGCTCATTGCTAATTTCTTTAGCAAGAATTTCGTCTTCAGTATTTTTAAATCTGCACCATACCTCCGTACCCTTAACATTAGTATCCTTTACAAAATTATTTGCATGAATTGATATAAAAATATCTGCATTTGATTTATTAGAAATTTTGCTTCTTTCACTTAATGACTCTCTTTGGTTTTCCCAGGATACCTTATCTTTTTTTCTTGTATATATGACCTTTATATCTTCCTTTCTCAAGATTTTAGCCAATCTTAAAGAAACATCCAGTACTATATCCTTTTCATCTGCTCTATAGATTGAATTGGTGGCTCCGGGATCATATCCCCCATGGCCTGGGTCTATACAAACAGTAAATTTGTAGTTTGCTGAACACCTTATAAAAATAGTAATTCCTATAATTGTAATAAATAATAACAATGCAAATAGTCTTCTATAAAACCGTCTTTTCCTAATTAAAATCCTTTTTTTATAACTTACTTTCATAAATTTTGCTCCTTTTCATTTTGAGTCTTAACGTTATTTATATAAAAGTTTTATTAGGGACTTTTTTGTAAATAATGACATTGCCTTCTAATTATATCATACAAATTCATATTCCAATCATTATAACATTATGACATTAAAAAAAGCAGGCCATATAAAAACTTGGCTGCTTTTGATATAGATTTTGATCTTCTAAAACCAAGGAAGAACTTTAATTATTATAGATACTACTATTGTAGTGACCCCCATGGATGTTACATTTCCTATTGTAGGATGATACCCCTTAGGAAGCTTGTCACAAAAATATTCTGCTAAAGGCGGTCCAATTATACCTCCTAATGCACCTGCTATTACAGCAACTTTTACATTAGCTCCAAACATTAGTACACAAGCTGGACCAACACTTACTACCGGTACAAATGTTGCATACCAGCCCTTTTCTACATATTTATCAAAATATAGAAATATTCCTATAGCTGAACCAATAAACTGAGATAGAATAATAGCTGGAATTGCTCCTGATGCATAGGCTCCATGATTAACATTTAATATCCAATCTAAACAAACACCTATTATAAGAAATAATCCAGCTATCTCATTGGCATAAAACTGAGCTTCTGTAAAATCTGCAAATACCCTTCTTACAAACCAAGATGGCTTTTTCATATTTTCTAAAATTTGCTCTTGAGACTCCTTTGGTCTATTTAGAGAATTAGCAGGAACCCTTTCCATCCAAGGCAAAGCTTTGCATATTGCACAAACTAATATCCCAGTAATAGCCATTGTGAATACATTTGATACTACTCCTGGCACTTCTAAAACTGGAATTATATTATTATTTATCCAAAAGGCCACTGGAAATCCCATTATTCCTCCAAGAATTGATCCTGTAAATAGGGCTTTTATATTTGGTCCATACAAGAGCATTATAGCCGGTGGAATACCTACTACTGTAATAAAAGTTGGCAACCAAGTATAATCTCCAATGTCAAAAAATCTTGTATAATTTAAAATAAATATTGCAATAAACAAGGACAACAATTGAGAAGCTAATACCCAGGGCCATAGATTAGATCCATAAGAAATATCAAACCCTCTTAAAGTTGAGTTTTTTACATCTAACCGCCATGCTATAAATCCTCCTACAATAATTCCTAAGGAAGCAAAGAATCCTGCATAAAATTGAGCTTCTGTAAAGTTCATAATATACCATATAAACTTATACAATAAATTGTGCCCTGCGTTAGCCACTATTGTATTATAATCTAGCCAATTACTGGCCACATGGATATTATTTAAAATAAAGTATATTAAAAATCCTATTCCTACAGATATTGTAAAACCTGCTAAAGAACCAGTTCTATATTTTTTCTTACTATATCCCATAATACGCCTCCTAGCTTAACAATTATTAATATAAGAAATATAAAACTCTATCATTCTTTCAATTGATTCTATTTTTATCCTTTCATTTCTCTGGTGGCACATATTCTCTTCACCTGGTCCCAATATTACAAAGGGAATATCATGAAATGGAATAATTTGCGAAGCGTCTGTATAAAAATTTATTCCCTTAAATTTCACTGGATAATTTAATTTTTTATATACAGATACTATATTTTTTATAAAATCATTTTCCTCATCTATAGTTAATGGAAGTCTATTGTTTTCTACTTCAATTTCTACGACAATTCCTTTATTTTCTCTTTCCATCTTCTGCCCAATTTTATAAGCATTTTCTATAATTTCTTCATGATTAAAACCTGGGATAGTTCTTATATCTATAGACGCCACTGCATTTTCAGGTATAATATTAGTTTTAACACCTCCATTAATTAATGTAATGGCACAACTAGATTCCCCTAATAAATAATGATTTTTCTTTAAATCTAAACTATCTTTTATTCTATTAATATATTCATATAGTTTTTCTATAGCATTTAATCCCAGCTCCGGCTTAGAACCATGGGAAGCCTTTCCTTTAATATGAATTTTTAACCATAATGCCCCTTTCTCACATATTCCAATTTCTTCATCAGAGGGTTCTGCTATAAATACACTTGATAAATCTTTTAAAAGTCCCTTATCTCTTAAGGCTTGTACTCCTATTCCATCGGACTCTTCATCTGCGGTAAATACAAACTTAAGGGTATTTGGAGGAGTTATATGATTTTCTATAAAATATAGAGCTGTTAGTATCATAGCTGTAACTCCTCCCTTCATATCAGCTGCACCTCTACCATAGATGTATCCATCTTTAAATATTCCCTCAAAGGGTGGATGTATCCAGCTAGATTCATCGGGTACTGGAACTGTATCTATATGCCCTATAAATCCTATTTTTTTTTGAGATTTTCCTTCAATCTCTATTATTAAAGACCCTCTATTATTTTCATGGTCTACTATTTTATAGTCTATCCCTTTAGGAAAAAAACCTAGGATTTCTTTAACTCCATCCATTTCGTTCCCATGGGGATTTGTAGTATTTATATTGATTAATTTTCTTAAAATATTTTCTATTCTTTTCATAAGTTCTATTCTCCCTTTTAAACTCTTACCTTTTATAAGAAAACATTACTAAATCTCCTACTCCAACTCTTTTCACCATACCAAACTTACTAATAAAGCCTCCCGCTCCACTTCCACGTCTAACTGATCTATTTTCAAATCCTACTACTTCTCCATTTACGATAGTATATACTGCAGATTTCACATCGCTATTTATAATAGTTATGTTTGCTAAGGCCCCTTTACCTAAATGACCTATTTTTTCAGTCCACCATTTATTATTGGTTCTCTTTTCTAATAATTTTGCTGGATTTGATGTCATAGTTGCAACCGAATCTCTTAAACTCAACACTCCCATTTCTGATAATTCTAATAAAGCTGGTATATTATCCCTTGTGTCACCAAAGCCCTTCATAGTAGCATCATTTTGACCATCAGAAATTAAGATATCTACCAACCCCTTTTCCAAAGCTTCATAAGCTAATCTTTGAGATTCTTTTGACATAGTAAGACCTTCTCTACTACCTCTATTTTTTCTTAGCATAGTAGTGACAAATTCTCCAGTAACGTTTTCTTTTTTGCATAAATCTAGAACTAATTTCATTCCTTCTGAAGCTTCTTTATGGGTGCCACATCCAGCAGCTGTAGTGTGACCTAAATGAATTGGTCTATTCTTTGATAATTCTACTAATCTAATGGCATGATCTGGATCTTGAGTGTGGGTCATATAAACCAAATTAGCTTTAGATGTTATTTCAAATATTTTATCTATATTTTCATCGGACATTATAAAATGACCCATATGATCTTTTATACCTATTATTAAAGGCGCTGTAGTATTTGTGATTCCATTTCTTGTCATCTTTTTTGAAGCTATATCTTCCTCTAACTGCCCTTTGTATAATTTTATTAATTCTTCTACTGATAGCATAGTAGATAAAACATTAGCAGCCCCTTGATACAATCCTATATTTATTGGGAGTCCCCTATCTACTTCTGATCCTAATAAAGCCGGTGCCATAAAAGTATTGCCCGCTCCTGGTGAAAGTCCCATAGTAACACCATTTGCTACTGAACCATATATAGGGTTTGTGCTTACTTCAAATAAATCTCCTAAGTGAAGATGCATATCTATAATTCCTGGCACAACCAATAATCCTTCACAGCTTATTACCATATCCCCTTTTTCAATATAAATATCTTTTCCTACTTCTATTATTTCATCATTTAATATAGCTATATCTAATACTTCTTCCACTTCATTTTTGGGATCTACTACTAATCCATTTTTTAAAATGATTCTTCCAGTTTTCTCTAGTTCACTATTAGGATCCGATAAAACGTTTTCTTTAGCTGAAGTTAATATGTCTTTTAGCATTCCTACTTTTGTACTGTACATGAATTCTCCTCCTTGTTAATTTTTTTACTTAATCTTATTATACAATTAATAAATCATATATACATTGTCTACTTAGAATAAAAAAAAAGACTATATATTAGTCTTCATGTACAAGGAATATTGTTTACTCATATTCATAAGCTTTAAACAAAGCTCTATTTTAAACTTCTCTTCTCTATTATTTAAATCAAGACCAACCATCTCAGTAATCTTACTAAATCTATATTTCATGGTGTTATAATGAATAAATAGCTCCTCTGCTGTTTGTTTTAAATTCCAGTCATTTTTAACTAAACAGCTTAAAGTATCTATATACTTTGAACCATTCTCAATATCATAATTTATAAGGCTTTGCAAATATTCACGACAAAATCTATTAGATTCTTCTTTTAAGGAAAGATTATAAAGCATTTTATAAGCTCCTAAGTCAGAATAAATATGGGTTTTATCTTTCTCATAAATAGCCCTTCCTATTCTTGCAGCTTTTTGAGCTTCCACAAAGCTAATATATACATCTATTATAGATTCTTTATAATTTCCTATCCCTATAGTAACTGTGAAGCTGCTTTTATCTCTAACAGTCTTTCGCAGTTCTTCTCCTATCCCTTTAAGTTTTTTAAAAAAATTTTCTATGGGATTTATATTAGGTTCTACTAAAAAAACTATGCTATCACTATAAGTAGTATAAAAACATTGGTGAAAATTTCCTTTCATTATAGTAGTAGCTAAATAAAATATATTATCCCTTTCTTGTTCTAGCTTTTTTGTCTTTTTTATAGATATAAATTTTTCTTTAAAATTATCTATATCAACTATTACACAAACAAGTCCTTTATCTATTTTCCATCCATATAGTGCAGCTCTATTATCTGCTTCTTCCACAGTTTTTATATTATTTAGTATTAAATCTTGAATAAACTCATCTCTATACTTCTGCTCTATTTGCCTGTTGGATATTTTCTTCTGAATATTTAGTTTTAAAACTGTACTAGCATGTTCTATAGTTGTCTTATCTAAATCTTCCAAAGCCTTTTCTTTAACCACTATATAGCCATATATAGAACTGCTAATTCGAACTGGATATTTATAATATTTATTATAATAATTTTTAGATATATCTTCTTTAAATTTATGAGACATACCTCTAATATATGTTTTACTAAAAATCAAGTCAACAAAGGCCAAATCCTTGCCTAATATTTCATATAGCATATCTACTATATCATCGGTTCCCTTTCCTTCTATAACAATTTGTGTAAATGACTTATGGATTTTTTCAGACAACTCTAACTTTCTAGCTTGTGCATTTACTATTCTTGAAAGTACAGGATTTATAACATCAGTAAAAGCATATTTAGTAGGTATATATAAAATGGGAAAATTAAGCTCATCTGCCGCTTTCTTTACCTCTTGTGGTAATTTTTCAATAAACCTTCCCAATTTTATACCTAGGGCTGCTGCTTTATTTTCATTTAGTTTAATAATTAAATGTCTTAACTTTAATGGATCATCTTTCATTATGTACCCGGTAGTAATTAAGAATTCTCCACCTTTCATCCAGTTATATATATCTGGAGCATCCATAACACTAACCGTGCTCACTCTTTTATATAAGCCATTTTTTCCTGCTAAAACTCTAAAATCTCCAAACTGCTCCATTAGATTTTTAACTTTCATATCCATATAATCACTCCAAAATATTACTGCAAAATCTATAATATCAGAAACATTTCCTCATAAGAGTCTTTGTTATATTTATTTTCTATTTATTCTATCCTAAAAATAATTAGTTTTCCAAATCTTTTCTAAATTATAATGGATTTAACAATGTAGCACCAATAGAAAAGTTCATATTTTTATCATAATCTGATTAATAATTGAAGTTAAACTTTAAAGATTTGTAAAAAGTAGACTTAAAAGCTTTCGTTTCTTCTATATTTTCAATAATATCAATATATAATAAAAGATGCTAATATGCAATTATTTTATAAATATGTGATGAACAAACTTAACAAATTACTTTTACATATCTTATCTAAATACAGTAAACCAAATATACTCCATTATAACTATATATTGAATTTTCATATTATTTAAAATATAATACAAAGTATAGGATATACCATAATAAGATTTTAAATACATATAATCATTCGACATCTTATTATATAATTTCTTTAAAAAGGACTGATATATAAATGAAGTTAAATTTTATTAAAACAAATCCAACTGAAAATATGACTGTATTTATTTCAGATCCGCTCCCTCGTCAAAAATACATAGAAATAGCAAATCATATAATGGATTATAATCATATCCATGCAGAACAAGTGGGATTTATTGAAAATATTTCCTCACAAAATAGCCAAGCTTGTGTAAGACTTCATATGATGGGGGGCGAATTTTGTGTTAATGCCACTAGATCACTTGCAGCTATTCTGGTTCAAAGACAACACTGCAAAATCCAGAAAAAGGAAGAAAAATATATAGTTCCTTTGGAAGTATCTGGTTTAGATGAGCTAGTTTTTTGTGAAGTGGAATTAAATAATCAAAAAAATGATATGAATAGCTTTATCTCTACTGCTAAAATATCTTCTCCCCAAAATATAGAAGATTTTTCTATTAATTATAATAATACTACTATCAAAGGAAAGCTTGTCGAATTTCCAGGAATAACTCATTTAGTTGTAAATGACAATAAAATAGATTCAAAAAAAAATTTCTTCATGAATTTAAAGAAAAACTTTGAAGATTTAAAGTTTGAAGCACTTGGAGTAATGTTTTATGATGAAGAACGATCATATATGCAGCCTTTAGTCTATGTTAAGTCTACCGAAAGTCTTATTTGGGAAAGGGGCTGCGGTTCAGGAACAGCTGCTGTAGGTGCTGTGCATTCCTACAATTCGCAAAAAAACATAGAACTAATAGTAAATCAACCTGGAGGAAGTTTGGAGGTAATTACACAGTGGTGTGAAAATAGTGTAGACAATATCTATATTAAAGGAGTTGTAGATATTGTTGCAGAAGGGATTTTATATATTTAATGTAAAGTTTCACATATAAAAAATATTATAATTAGGAAAGAAACTAGGAATATAAACTTCTTAGTTTCTTTATTATATATTATAAATCATTAATATGCTTAATTTGCGATGTTATAAAATTTCAATTTTAAAAGTTCAAATTATTCTAATTCCTTAAGATATCTATATATGGTCTGCTCTGAAACTTCTAATTTTGATGCCACTTGATTAATTGACCCTTTTAATAGAAATACACCTTTTTTATTTAATCTATTTACTATTTCTTTTTTCTCTTCTATTAGCATTCTGGAAGGCTCTATAGGATTATTAGATAATACATCATTAATTATAGAATTTACAAGTTCATCTATACTAAGTCCAAAATTCTCTTTTTTATCTTTTTCATCTTTTTCTTTCTCATTATTGATTATATTCTGTTCTAAATTTTCCATCAATAACTCATCTATAAAGGATCTAGCATCGTGTAAAGCTGTAATATCTACATTTACACAAAGCATACCTATTAAATCATTTTTTTTATCTCTAATAAAGTAAGTAGATGCTCTAAGTATTCTGCTGTTATCCTTTGTTCTTCCTGTATAATTTGTGATAAATTTTTTATCTTTATATTTATCTTTATTATAAACAATTTCCAGGGCAAAATCTGTTACAGTATCACTTATGTTTCTACCAGTTATATGATTATTCCTTATAGCCACAATAGAGCTTTCAAGATTTCTCAAATCGTGGAGTATTACCTCGCAATTCTTACCATAAATATCTGCAATAAAATCTACCATTGGTTTATAAGAATCTATTAATTCATCCTGTGTCATTTCTATTCCTCCTTATATAATAATTTTAAGACAATAAAGCTATCATATTTACACTATACTTAAAGATATTTATCTTTAAATCACAATTACAAATAATACTTTAAATAATGTAAAATATCAACTAAAATTTTAAGCCTATATTTATAATAACATTTTTTTGTAAATTTATCACAAAAAAAATTACAGTTTTCCAAAAATAGAATAATTATACATATTGAAACCTAGAAAGACTAATCATAATCAAATAATTTCTTCTACTAATAGAGGTCTGATTTATGATTAGTATCTAAAATTTATTAAAAATATCAAAACTACATTTTTATAATTTGTATAGATTATAAATTTACATTGACTCCTTATTATTTTCCTTTAGACAATGACAAGCAACAAAATGATTCTCTTCAACTTCAATTAATTTCGGCTGCTTCTTAGTACAAATATCCTTTGCATATAAGCATCTAGGTGCAAATCTACAGCCGGGCTTAGGATTTATTGGAGATGATATCTCTCCTTTTAATAAAATCCTTTTCTTCTCAATGTTTATTTTAGGAACAGGTATAGCAGAAAGCAGTGCTTTCGTATAAGGATGCAAAGGATTTTTAAACAAATTTTTAGATGCACAACTTTCTACTAAGGTTCCTAAATACATAACACAAATATTATCAGAAACATGTTTTACAACTGATAAATCATGACTTATAAACATATATGTTAACTTTCTTTCAAGCTGCAAATCCTGCATTAAATTAAGTATTTGGGCTTGAATTGAAACATCAAGGGCAGATACGGGTTCGTCACACACAATAAATTCTGGATTAAGGGCTAAAGCTCTTGCAATCCCAATTCTTTGTCTTCTACCGCCATCAAGTTCATGGGGATATGAATATTCAAGTCGTTTTGCAAGACCAACGGTATCCATTAGCTCATATACTTTTTTAATCATATCTTTTTTAGAAGGATACGCTTTATATATTTGTAAAGGCTCTACAATTATCTGACTTACAGTTTTTCTTGGATTAAGAGATGAAAATGGATCCTGAAATATCATCTGCATATTTTTTCTAAGCTCTTTGAGCTCTTTCTTATTTACATGGGTAATATTATTTCCTTGATAATATACTTCCCCATCAGAGGAATCTAAAAGATGCAGAACTAATCTACCTAATGTTGATTTTCCACAGCCCGATTCTCCAACAACCCCCAGTGTTTTACCAGATTCTATTTGCATATTAACACCATCTACAGCATGGAGCATTCCTTTAGGAGTTTTAAAATATTTTCTTAAATTCTTAACTTCTAATAAAATACTCATTTTTGTCCTCCTTTTTTTGTGCTACCAAATAATATACACCTTACTTTATGGGTAGAATTTATAGCCTTCAACTCAAATTTATTTTTATCACATTCATCTCTCTTCTGGGGACAGCGAGGAGCAAAGGGACATCCATTTGGAAGATTAAATGGATCTGGAGTCAATCCTTGTATAGGCTTTAACCTGTAAACATCTTCATCTAAATTAGGTATAGAGCCTAAAAGCCCTAGTGTATAAGGATGTGAAGGATTATTGAAAATATCTTCTAATGTGCCATATTCCAAAATTTCTCCTGCATACATAATAGCAACTTTATCACAAATTTCAGCTACAACCCCTAAATCATGAGTAATTAAAATCATAGAAGTTTTAAAATCTCTCTTCAAATTATTCATAAGGTCAAGAACCTGAGCTTGAATAGTAACATCAAGGGCAGTTGTCGGCTCATCTGCAATTAAAAGTTCAGGGCTACATGCCAAAGCTATGGCTATTACAACTCTTTGCTTCATTCCTCCTGAAAATTGATTAGGATATTCAGAAAATCTATTTCCAGGAATTCCTACAAGCTCAAGCATTTCCTTTGCCTTAATATGGGCTTGGGCTTTAGAAATTTTTTCGTGAAGCCTTATAACCTCAGCGATTTGATCTCCAACTGTAATAACAGGATTCAAAGATGTCATAGGGTCTTGAAAAATCATGGAAATTTTGCTGCCTCTAATTTTGCTTATTTCTTTTTTAGATTTTTCAAGTAAATTTTCACCATTAAATATTATTTCTCCCTTTGTAATTTCACCTGGTGGATCAGGAACTAATCTCATAATACCAAGAGCAGTAGTCGTTTTGCCAGCCCCTGTTTCTCCTACTAATCCTAGAGTTTCTCCTTTTTTAATACTAAGATTTAAATCATTAACAGCTTCAACAACTCCATCATCTGTTTTATAATCTATATATAAATTATTTATCTTTAATATACTATCATTCATAATAAATTGTACCTCCTGACTAGTTTTTCAAACGTGGATCGAGAGCATCTCTTAAACCATCACCTAAAACATTTAGACAATAAATTGTTATCATTATCATAAGCCCAGGAAAAGTGGTCATATACCAATAATCTCTAATATATTGTCTTGCCCCCGATAACATAGCACCCCATTCAGGATAGGGTGGTTGTATACCAAGCCCTAAGAAACTTAAAGCAGCAGCTGAGAGTATGGCCCCTGCAACCCCAAGGGTGGCTTGTACTATAATAGGTGCCATAGCATTTGGTATTATATGACCGAATATAATCCTAAAATCACTTGCTCCTATTGATCTTGCTGCTTCAACATATTCTTGTTCCTTTACAGTTAAAACAGATGCCCTCACAACTCTTGCATAACTGGGTATATTCCCTACCCCTATAGCAATCATCATATTGTTAAGTCCCGGTCCTAAAGCTGCTGCTAGTGATAGAGCAAGGAGCATTCCTGGAATAGCAAGTAATATATCCATAGCACGCATAATTATGTTATCTACTTTATTACCGTAAAAGGCCGCAACAGCTCCAAGTCCTCCTCCAATTACCACAGCCATTCCAACGGCTATAAATCCAACTGTGAGAGAAACTCTACTGCCATAAATCATTCTACTTAATATATCTCTACCAAAGTTATCTGTTCCAAGTAAATTTTCTTTATTAGGGAATGAAAATCTCCTAGATAGATTTTGATCATCATAACCCTCAGGTGCTATATGGTTAGCAAAAATAGCACAAAAAGATAATAATATAAGAACTATCAATCCAAACATAGCTAATTTGTTTTTTCTAAGCCTTCTCCATACGTCTCTCCAAGGCCCCTTTTTTCTAATATTCTTATTCATAAGCGACCTCCTTCTTTTTCTTTTTATTAACCTTGTACATAGCTTTAATTCTGGGATCTATCAAACTATATAAAATATCTATCAATAGATTAACAAAGCTAAAAGCAATAGCTAAGAATAAAACTCCCCCTTGGACAACGGGAAAGTCCCTTTGTTTAATTGCATCTATCATATACTTGCCAAGACCTGGAATAGCAAAAACTGATTCTACTAAAACTGATCCACCAAGTAATACACCAAACTGTAAACCTCCAACTGTAATAACAGGTATTAATGCATTTATAAGGGCATGTTTCATAATAACAACCCTTTCATTTTGTCCTTTAGCCCTTGCTGTCCTAATATAATCCTGACGTATTACTTCAAGCATGCTTGACCTGGTTATACGCATTATTGTAGCAGTAGAACTAGTTCCTAAAGTAAGGGCAGGTAATACCCAATATTCAGGACCATAAGAACCTGAAGCAGGAAACCATCCAAGCCAAATTGAAAAAATAATTATAGACATTAGTCCTTGCCAAAAGTTTGGAATGGATACTCCAAACAGTGCTATCCCTGTAGCCAAATTATCAAATGTTGTATATTGCTTAGTTGCAGAAATAACCCCAAGAAATATTCCTAGAAACATAGAAATCACTGCACTCAGGGCTGCCAAAAGAGCTGTTGTTGGAAATCTTTTTAAAATTTCTTCTGTAACAGGTCTTTTCGTATTATATGATATACCTAAATCCAATTCTGTCACAATTCCTTTTACATAACCAAAAAATCTAGCTATAAAGGGTTCATTTAAACCTAATTCCTCTCTAAGCTTAAGAACATCCTCCTGTCTTGCGGATTCTCCCAGCATAATTTGAGCAGGATCCCCTGGTGTTATTTCTATAATAACAAATATTATAAATAAAACTCCTAATAATACTGGAATCATCATTAATAAGCGACGAAATATGTACCTATACAATATATTCACACCCTCTACAAAGTAGTAATATCTTTTCCTATATAAAGTTCTTAAATATATCAAGCAAAATTAAGTTTTTTGATTATTTTATTATATAAGCCTATTTAGATAGGTGACTGAGAAACTAAAAAACAGAAGCAGAATAGGAAAACTTCATATTCAATATTTAAGAAAAATGTGGGCCTTTTCATGAGGCGTGATGCCTTAAGGCCCAAGAACTTACATACTGTCAGTTCTACAAATTTTCCTCAAATCTTTTAGATAGTTTTATTGCTAAGTTTTTAAAGTCACTCTATATAGTAAAATAATTTTAAATTTCATACTTGCCAAATCTAAGTTTTATTTTAATTAAAGTAAAATGTTTATTTGCTGTCTTATGTATTTTAACTATGGATATTAATTTTTCTAATTGCAAATATATTTTACTTAAAATGCACATTACTTAATTTGTGATTTTCATTAGGATAATTTTCAAATCCTTCTATATTACTTCTTACACCTGTAACAATTTCACCATGCCAAACCGGTATCCAAGGAGCTTCTTCAATTACTTTATTTTGAATTTCTTCTAGGTATTTTGCCCTTTCATCTGGATCTATTGCAAGTCTTGATTTTTCAATCAAATCATCTATTTCTTCATTTGAATAATATGCAGTATTTCCAGAATAACCACTTTCAGAATGGAATTGATAATATAATTCATCTCCATCGCCTGAAGTAACTGAATTACCTAAAAGATAAATATCTAGTTCCTTCTCCTTTAATTTCTCTAAGAATGTACCCCACTCCAATATTTTAACTTCTGCATTTATTCCTACATCTTTTAATTGATTTTGAGCAATTTCAGCTATATCAATTCTTTGCTGACTATCACTAACCCAAATAGCAGTATCTAATCCATCAGAATATCCAGCTTCTTCTAACAATATTTTTGCCTTTTCTGGATCATATCCTAATGTTCTAACATCTTCACTAAATCCCCAAACCGTTGGAGCTAATACACTTTTAGCAGGAGTTCCTGTTCCAAAGTAAACAGTATCAGCTATTGCATCTATATCTAAAGCATAGGCTATAGCCTGACGCACTTTTTTGTCTTTGAATGTTTCTTTCTGACAGTTAAATCCAATATATGTTGTAGAAAGACTGGGAGTTTTAATTGTTTCTACATCTGGATTTTGATTTAATCTCTCAATATCATTAGGAGATATTTGATATGCTATATCAACTCCTCCTATTTCTACTTCAATACCTCTATTAGCAATCTCAGAAATAAATCTCATTACTATATTTTTAACGCCCTTTGTTTCCTGCCAATATTCTTCATTTTTTACTAATTCTATTCTGTCGCCTTGTGCCCATTCCTTAAGTTTATATGGACCTGTTCCTATTGGATTAGTTGACAAATAATCTTCCCCTTTTTCCTCCACTACTTTTTGAGGAACGATTACTGCTGAAGAAGATGCCAGTTTTGATATAATTGGAGCATAGGGATGCTTTAGAACCATCTTATAAGTATAATCATCTACTGCTTCACTTTTTTCAAAATCAATAGGACTTAAATCTGCTGCTGCATATCCATTATCATAAGCTCTTTTCAAAGAAAATTTAACATCACTAGCTTTTAATTCATTTCCGTTTTGAAATTTAACTCCTTTTCTTATATTAAAGATAATAGTAGTATCATTTTCAAAATTCCAGTCTTCTGCTAATACCGGAAGTATATTCATTTGAGGATCCTGTCTTACAAGACCTTCATATATTTGAGCCTTTACTTGTGACGAAGCATTATCATCTTTTCCATTACCATCTAATGTACTCGGTTCCGAAGCCATTGCCACAATAAGTGTATCTTTTACTTTTTCACCTTCTGATGAACCATCCTTTACTACCTCATTAGTACTTGATGAACAACCTGTAAAAGCAAGTGTGAATACTAATAATAGTATCAATAATATATTAATTTTCTTCATATTTATCCTCCTTTATAATAAAAAGTTTTTAATTATCTTAAATTCGGCAAGCAAAATTAATTATTGAGCAAATTGCATAATTACCTTCTCAAAAAACTAAATACCATATATTGCTTTAAAATCTTCGAAGCTCTGCCATGGGAATATATTCTATTTCAAATAATTAAATTAAGGATTATATTCTCATATGCAATTTTCTCTATTCTATTTCTTATTAACTTTTATTAAATTAAAAATACATTTTTTTGTCTATTACTCATAAAAACAGTTTTTTCTTTTCCTACCAATATAATCTCTTCAGTTAAAATACTATAGTCTCCGTCATTGAATAAAATTGTAGGCTCTATAGTGAATATCATTCCTGCTTCAATGGTTTCATTGGGGCCTTTACCATATCTTTCCCACTGCGGTCCCAGTAAAGTACCACCATCATGGGTAAATCTTCCAACTTGGTGTCCTGTTGCATGGGTTATTTCTGGCATTCCTCGATTTAACAAATGCTCTCTTGCTAGACTATCAAGCTCGTATCCTTTTTTACCCGGTTTTATATTTTCCTTTACCAAAGTTATAGCTTCATAAACAGCTTCAAATCTTTTTTGCATAATTTCAGGGGCTCTGGTTTCTCCTTCTTTTAGGAAATAAAATGTTCTTGCTATATCAGAAACATAGCCTTTATAATCTACACTAAAATCCACTATCATAAAATCTCCAGGTTTTATTACTGCATTTCCTGGTTCCCTATGGGCAATTCGCTCTTTGAGCACCATAGGCATAGTTAGCTTTTTAGTATTTCCATTAACAACTCCTCGCTTTTTCATACCTTCAACAAACATCTTTCCAACTTCATACTCACTTAAACCTACCTTAAGATTTTTAGTTACTTCATCATATATATCGAGAGTTATATCTATAGCTTTTTGTATCCTCTCGATTTCAGTGGGAGTTTTCACGCTTCTTAGTTTTTTTAAAAAAACTTCCGATTGTATAATCTTATCTACATAATTATCTCCTAGAGCCTTAATAAGCCATCTGTACCTCCCTGCTGTCAATCCATCACATAAATTATCATCCATAGAATAATTTATAGCAATTTTGCCGGGATTAATCTTGTCAATCACTTCTCTTAATAGCTTTTCACAATCTGAAGAGTAAATATAAACTTCATCAAACAAACCACTATTCTGACTTTCCTGTGCATCTATAACACTTGCTATAGCATATTTTTTTCCTTCTTTAGTTATTAGAAAAAAAGTTTTGCCAACTGTTTTAAGTCCGGTAATTAAAGGAATACATGGGTCGCTACCTTCACTAGAGTAAATTAACCATAAATCTATATCACAATCTTTTAAGTATTTCTCAGCTTGTTGCAATTTTTCAAGATATAAATTATCCATTTTTACACCTCTTTAATTGTTTTCTAACATTTCCATTACACTTTCAAATAGCACTCTAGTACCATAAATTAAAGAATTTACTGTTATACATTCATCATGGGAATGGACTTTTTTTAATACTTGGCTAAATGGTATATCATTAAGTAGTGGAGAATATCCATATACATTATGTCTAATAAACCTTCCATCGGTATTACCAAGTGCTATCATGGGAAGCATAGATGTCTTTTCTGAAAATTTATTAGATTTACTTTCAAGTAAGCCTATAAAATCATTATGAATATTACTTTCATATCCATCTATAAAATTTGCGATTTCCCAAGTTACATCTAATCCTTCTAAAATTTCCTCAATAATAGCTATAACATTTTGCTTTGTTAATATTGGTAAGAATCTAAAGTTTATAACTACTTCTATTGGTTTAGTCAAATCTTCTAGTTTTTTCTCAATATTAAATTTATTAACTGTCATAGTATTATGAGTCATATATTCCCACAGGTTTTTTAATGTTTTATCTTTAGATATATAGCTGTTTGCTGCTTCTTTAAATTTGTTGCTTACTTCACACATTACTAGTTCAGATTCATAGGAGGTTACCCGCTTTATAATTTTACTTAATTTTATAATTGTATGGTTTTGGGTATTATATATATCTTCTTCGTCATTTGATTCAATTCTTATCTTTACTTCACATACTCCCTTCTCGCCACAAGCACATGTTCTAAATTGTTTTCCATCTACTTCCATAACAAACCCGCCGCCTTCATTTACAACATAGCCTTTGGGTAAGAGATTAGGATAATTGTCCATTAGATATTTCATTCCATATTTACTTCCATTTTCTTCATCAGCAGTTGCAGCAAATATTATATCCCTATTAAGATAGATATTGTTTCTTTTTAAAAGAAGCATTATCATTAAACCCATTGCTGTCAAATGCTTGGTATCTAAAGTCCCTCGTCCATACATGATTTCATTGTGAATTGTTCCTTCAAAGGGATCAAATGTCCATTTGTCAGTCTCAACATCTACTACATCAAGATGTGACAAAAATATTATTGGTGTTTTATTGCCTCCCTTAAGTTTAGCTATTATATTCCCTCTACCTTTATCAGACTGTATAACAGTACTTTCTATACCTTCTTTGTCTAATATTTTTTTTATATAATTGACTGCTTCAATTTCATTGTTATGGCTATTGATGGTTTTAATCTTTATTAAATTTTTAAGTATATCAACTATTTCTGATTCTACATCCTTATTCCAAATTTCCTTTGCCATTTTTATTTCTCCTTATTTACAAGGTATTAGATATAATCTATCCTGTCGCTTACTTAACAATTGGGCTCCAGTTTTTGTAATTATTACATTTTCTTCAACCAGCATACAAGGAAGACCTCCATCCTGTATTACCGTAGGTTCAATTGCATAAGCTTGTCCTACTTTAACTAAACCATCTGAACGAGTTCTTTTAATAGGCGCCAATATTGTTCCAGTTTCATGACATTCTCTTCCTATTTGATGCCCAACTGCATGCCTAACTGTAGGATATCCTCCATCCTCTATAACTTTTCTGGCAACAGCATCTACCTCGTATCCTCTTTTGCCTTCTTTTATAAAACCAATAGCTGCACTTATAGCTTTATATGCTGTATTAAATGCTTCTTCAACTTCCTTAGGAGGCTTTGTTTCTCCTTTTCTTAAAAAGTACGCTGTTCGAGCTATATCCGATACATAGCCCTTATATCTTACGCTAAAATCCATTATTAAAATATCGCCGCCCTGAGATTTTGTATGACCCGGATTTCTATGGGCAAGTCCAGCTCTAACAAGACAAACTATAGGATAAGAATATCCTCCTCCTATTCCATTTACTACATTTCTTTTCTTCATACCCTCAACAAAAAGGTCTGCTATTTCCATTTCGGACATTCCACAAGTTACTTTTGAAAATACTTCATCATATATATCTTGGGTAATTTTAATTGATTCACTTAAATACTGTATTTCCGTATCAGTTTTTTGACTTCTTATTAATTGAAGAATATCTTCACTTGATGCTTCTATTTCTTTAAGGCTATCTTTTCCAATAATATCAGATAGCATCATATACAATCCTTGTGTTAGTCCATCACATAAATTATCTTCTTCAGATATATTTAAAGCTAATTTTTTTATATTCATTTTTTCAAATTCTTCTTTTAATACTTCTTTTATGCTTTCTTCATAAGTAATAACCTCACTAAATATACCGGACTCTTCAAACTTTTTCTGATCGCTAAGAGATGTAATCATCTTATGTTTGCAATTTTTATTAATAAATGCAGCAGCAACGTGGATTGCATCATCACCAATTACAAATGGTAAATTAGGGTCTGAACCTTCCCTTGATAATATTAATAAAGAATCAATATCTTTCTGGTTTAAAACACTTTCAATTTGATGAATTTTTTCTTTTGGTATTTTATACCTTTCAGCAAGCACTTTTTTACCCCCTAAATTCTTATTTGGGCTCCATATTCTTTTACTAAATCTTTAATTATTCCAATTAACTCTTCCTCATTTTCATCCTTATATATTTTTAAGGACAAGTCTAATTCACATTCATAAGGCAATGTATTTCTATTTCCACCTCTAAAATTTAGAATAAATATATTATTATTTATAAAATTATTAAATAAAGAATCTAATTTAAAATGTGAAAAAACTTTTTCCATTTCTAATACTTTTTTATCATGATCTACTTTATAACTATGATTTATTATATTTTCATACAATTGATCAATATTTTTTTTGGCTTGATGACTATTTGGAGTTCTTAATTTCAATGAGGCAAGCTTGGGTATTAATTGTGAACATTTATTAAGTTGATCATTATTTACATAATATGGATTTCCATTTTTAAGCTTTTCAAAATAAACTTTTATATTTATATCCTTTTTATATTTATCATTAAATCGAGTTATTAGTTTATTAATGTTCTCCATAGATCCACATCCATCTATTGAGTCAAATGATAAAGTACTTGTGATTTTATTTAATAATTCTTTTTTATCTAATCTTAAGTTCATATGAAAATCTCCCAAAGTCTTTCAAAACCTTTCCACTTATATTTTAGATTTAGTTAATTTCTTTATACCTGCTTCAAATCTATCTAGCCCTTCTTTTAAGATTTCAAAACTAGTAGCAAAGCAAATCCTTACATACCCCTTTGATCCCGGTCCAAAAAATTCATCTGAGCCTGGAACTAAAGCTAGCTTCATTTCACTTTTCATGAAATCAACAAATTCTTGACTACTTAAGCCGGTTGAAGATATATTAACAAATAATAAATATGTTGCTTGTGGCTTTTCACAATATATCCCTGGGATTGAATTAATTCTTTCTACTGCATAATCACGATTTTTTGTTAAATGGACTTTAAACTCATCAACCCAATAATAGCATTTGTCCATACACGTCATTCCTGCTATTTGTGATAGGGATGAAATCCCACCAGCTGTAGTCATAACCTCTGAATTTTCCACAATTAAGTCAAATGTCTTTTTAGAAGTACAGTAAATGCAACCAGCTCTTAAAGCTGCTATACCAAAGGACTTTGAAAAACCAAATACAGAAAATACTCTTTCACTTTTCTCAGGATCTACAGTTAATATGCTTGTAAATTCTTTTTCTGGGAAAATAATATCAGACCATATTTCATCATTCATTATGTATAAATCATATTTATCTGCTAAATCCAACATCCTTTTTAAATCTTCCGGTGGATATACCATTCCTAGAGGATTATGAGGATTGCACAGTCCAATCATTTTTGTCTTTGGTGTAATATAATCCTCTAACTTACTAATATCTATTTTTCCATCTACTACTTTAGCAGGGAAAAGTACTGGCTTCGCTCCAGCTGCTAATGCTGATTCCTTAAAAAGAAAATCAACGGGATCAAATATTATAACTTCATCTCCAGGATTAAGTAAAGCTTTGGCAATTATATACATACCTCTAGCCGCGCTGTCTATAGGCAATACAAAATCCGGATTAATATCTTCATTTTTTCTAAGCTTTAATGCCTTAGCTATGCTCTCCTTAAATTCTGGAAAACCCAATTTGGGAGTATATGAAAAATATCCTTCCTTTATGTAATCTATTAAATCATTTATTATTTCTGGAGCCACTGGAAAATCCGGATCAGCAGCTGTTAATGGAATTACACCTTCTTCAACTTCTGCCCATCTGTAATTGTATGCTCTCTTTTTCAGGACATCTAATTTTATTGACTCATTATCAAAAAGTTTCAAAATTATTCCTCCTTAATATAATTTTCTTTAGATAGTTTTGTTTTTAAAGAAACATCAGAATTATCAGAAAAATAGAACTGCAAGACAGCTATATTCCCTTAAGATAGTAGTCCTCTAAAAATTTTAAACCTGGATATCTATAGTGAAGCAAATTCAAAAGTAGCTTTATAAATTAAAAAATTCCTAGAAGCATCGATATTTTTAAGATGTATAAATTAAGCTTCAAGATTGCTTCACTATATAGATGTGTAACTGAGAAACTAAAGAAACGGAAGTAGACTCTGAGGTTTCCTTGCAGGCGATTTTTATAAACCAGTTTATCCTTTTTCTTTAATTTAAACAAAAACAGGTTTATAGCATGAGCCAAAAGGATTCTCAGTGGCTACCACCGCAAATTAAACTTTTAAAGGCGTACATTTATAGATAACCAACTCTAAAGCACTATAAATTTTGCTGAAAAAATTTATAAGTATTCATTATTTTTTACCAAATCATATTAAATTCTAATGTTGGCTATCCATAGCAGATAATTTTTGCAATAGGTGACTTCACTTAACAAAACAATATGTAGTTATCTTAGTAGAATTATTGCAAATTTCTTTAAAAACTTTGATATTTAAAATATGAATTTATCTCTCAATACTATTTATGAGCAATCACCTCTATTTCTACCAATGCCCCCTTAGGTAGTGCACTTACTTCTACACATGCACGGGCTGGAAAATATGAATCAAAATAACTTTCATATATACTATTAACTTCAGAAAACTTTGTCATATCAGTAATAAAAATTGTGGATTTTACAATATTATCTACTGTCATTCCCTCTGAATTTAAAATTGCTAACACGTTATCCATAGATTGTTTGGTTTGATCTTTAAAATTTGCTTGAACCATTTCACTATTTTTAGGGTTTACTGGTATCTGTCCAGAAGTAAAAAGAAATCCTCCTAATTTAATAGCTTGTGAATATGCCCCCACAGCTTCAGGAGCATTTGATGTAGAAACTACATCTCTACTAGCATTTTTCAAAATCTCCATCTCCTTTTATATTAGTAAAATAATTAATGTAAAAAAATATATACAATATAGTTTGAAATAATTAAAATTTCTAACTATATTGTATATTCTTTTTAATAATATTTCAATATTTTTTTATTATGTTGTTATATTTTTATTATATTAATATTTTTTTATATTGATGTTATAAAAATATATATTGGTTTGCCTATTAAAAATAAAAAAACATGCTCTATTGTTTAGAACATGTTAATATACTAGTATTTCCTTTATATCCAACTTAGCATCCTTAAAATTGTAATCCCTACAAAAATAGTTATTCCAGATACTAATGTAGATAGTATTACAATATTTGCCGCCATATTACTATCACTATTAAATTGTTTTGCCATTATAAAACTACTTGTGGCAGTAGGTGTTGCAAAAACAATAAATATTGCAGCTAATTTACTTCCACTAATGCCAATAAAATGAGCTGTTAAAGTAAATAGCAATGGAAATAGTATAGTTTTAAATAAAGCAGCTACACATACTGGTCTAATTTCTTGTTCAAAGGATTTAAAAGTAAATAATGCTCCTATACAAATCAATGCTAGCGGAGTTGTAAGTCCACTAATTATATTAAATGTTCCACTTAAAAATACAGGTATTTTAATTTGTAAAGAAGAAACTAAAAATCCTAGAACTATACCAATTATCATAGGATTTTTCAACATATTAGTAAATAGTAATACTTTATTTGATTCTATATTTTCTTGGCTATTAATTGTTAATGTAATTATTGAAAATATATTGAATATAGGGATTGCTAAAACCGCTAATAGAGCAATTTCAATTATAATGCTATCTCCGTATAAGCTTTTTAAAATCGGATATCCAATAATAATATAATTACTTCTAAAAGCTCCTTGAACAAAAGCACCTCTAACCTTTTTATCTTTAATATAAATTCTCGATAAAAATTCCAGTATTATAAAGGAAGATATTAATCCTACAGCACCAAATACAATAAAGGAAAAAAACTCTGTATCCCTACTTAACTGAATACTTCTATTTGCCATACTATTAAAAAGAGTTATAGGTAAAGCTAATTTGAAGATGATTATTGAACTTCGATTAATAAAATTATCATCTATTATAGATACTTTCTTTAAAATATATCCTAAAATAACTACCAAAACAATAGGCATTATAATATTAATGCTATAAAATACATAATTCATAAATATTCCCCCATACAAAAAGACCTCTATTAGCTTCTAATTTAATTCAATGTTAGCTAATGGAAGCCTTTTATATAGTTTATTAACTTAAGCCCTTTTCATCTTCACTCCAATAGCCAATACCATACAAATTATTAAAGTAACTATCAGAGAAACATAAATTGAAATAGGTACTATAAGAAATATTGAAAGACCAGCCACAATGAATCTTGTGAAAACGTTAAGTTTTTTAATAAACCAGCCTCTTATTGCAACAGCAATAAATGTGCATCCCATAAATCCTGTTATTATAGCAACAATAATGTCAAGTATATTACCCTCTAATAATAATAAATCACTAAAGGCAAATATAAATGGTACTATAAATCCAATAACAGCTAATTTCAGAGCTTCTATACCTGTTTCCCATATATCCGACCCAGCTATACCAGCAGCTGCAAATGTTGATAACGCAACTGGTGGAGTAATAGTAGACAATGCTCCAAAGTATAATATAAATAGATGGGCTCCCATCAAGCTAACCCCCATATTTACTAGAGCAGGTCCAACTAAAACAGCCAAGATTAGATAGGAAGCTGATGTAGGTAAACCCATGCCAAGTAATAAGCTTGTAAGCATTGCTAAAATCAATGCGATTATCAAATTACCTTGGGCTATAAATTCCAAAATACTACTAATTTTTATTCCCAATCCAGTAAGATTGATTATACTCATTATTATTCCAGCTAAAATACATGCACTTGCTATAGGAGCAATGTTTTTAATAGCATTCATTAAAGCTCCCAATATATTTTTCACATTCATATCATCTCTCTTTTTAACAAATCCTACTAAAAGGGCAATAATAATAGAAAAGTAAGCAGCTTTTTGAGGACTGTACCCCCTCATCAATATTGTAATTAGACACACTATGGGTAATAGATACATCCATCCTTCTTTAAAAACTTTTCCTACTTTAGGCAACTCACTGCTTTTCATACCCTTTAATCCCTTTTCCTTTGCATAAATATATACAGTTATTGCCAAAGTAAAATAATATAACAATGCAGGAATCAAGGCTGATAAAATTATTTTCGAATATGGTATACCGGTAATTTCCGACATTAGAAAGGCTGCCGCTCCCATTACAGGAGGCATAATCTGACCACCACAGGAAGCTACTGCTTCAACTGCTCCAGCAATTGAAGGCTTATAACCAACCTTTTTCATTAACGGAATAGTGAAAGTACCTGTTGTAACAACGTTTGCCGCTCCACTTCCATTAATCATTCCCAATAAAACACTAGAAGTTATAGCCGCCTGGGCAGGCCCTCCAGATACCCTTCCTGTTAATGAATAAGCTAAATCAACATAAAAGTTTCCAGCTCCAGTTAGGTCAAGAATAGCACCAAATAATACAAAGAGAAATATAAATCTTGCTGATATATTTAATGTTTGTCCATAAAGTCCATCACCGGATGTATATAAATATGTGGCAATTCTTGATATTGAGAAACTCTGAGTATTAAACATTCCCGAAATTTTACTACCAAACATGGAATAAAGTATAAATATAATACATATTACTGGCAATATCTTGCCAACAACCCTTGTGGCAATCAGTAAAGCCGCTATTACAGCAGCTATAGCTAATACAATCTCAAAATTCGTATACAAACCCACCCTAGTCACCAATTCTTCTTGCACATGTATTAGATAATAGGATGCATACCAAGTAATTAAAACCAAAGTAAAATCATAAAGTTTTCCACCAAATGAAAAACCAGAAGGTCTTGTAAAAACAATAAAAGTTGCAATTATAGCCCAATGAATAGATGCCTGGGCATAGCTTGGTAAAATACCAAAGGATGCCGTATATAAATGAAAAGCAGATAGTATTATGGATAAGGCTATAATATATTTAGTTTTATTTCTTTCAGAATTATTATTTTCTATTATATTTGTCATATTGTCCTCCAATACCATGTGTCATCACCAAATTATATTACTGCTTATCAAAATATTTTTGAGAACCAGAATGAAGTGGAATTGGCATCTTTTGAGCTGTTTCTACGGAAATATCCTTTGCCACGCTATGAACATCCAAGAGTTCATCACTGTGATCTAATATAATAGTAGTTATCTCATTTGCAATTTCTTCTGGCATATCAGAATTTACTATTAAAGTAGTCCATAATTGCAAGCTTTGTACATCTTCATCAATACCTTTATATGTTCCACCTGGTATTGTAAATCCTTCGTAGTAGGGATATTCCTTAACTATTTTTTCTATTGTTCCATCACTTAATGAAATCAATCTTATATCCTTTGTATTGGAAACACTAATTACTGCTGCAGTTGGTATACCAGACACTATAAATGAAGCATCAATATCGCCATCAGATACTTTATCAACACCTTCAGCAAATGATAAATATACAGGACTTATATCTTTTTCAGGATCTAGTCCATAAGCCTTGAACATAACTTTTGACATCTCAGTAACTGTAGATCCAGCAGGTCCTAGATTGACTTTTTTACCCTTTAAATCTGGTATGGATTTATATCCTGAATCTTCCATTACAATCATCTGACCACCACTCTTATATAAAGACATCAAGCCAACTATGTTTTGCTTCTGACCTTCAAATGGACCAATACCTTCATAACCAAAATATGCAGCATCAGAGTTTCCAAACCCAATATCTGCTTCTCCTGAATTAACAAGCCTAACATTCTCTACAGCCCCATGAGTTCCTTGAACTACTGCATTTAGATTGTCTGAATATTTATTTACTAATTTTCCTAATCCTGCACCAACAGCATAATAGGTTCCTGAAGTCCCTCCCGTTGCAATTACTATTTGAGTCTTACCTTTTGAAGTATTATTCTCTTTTAAACCATCCTCACTATTAGTACATCCACCTAACAATCCAACAAGTATAACGAATATCAAACCAAAAACTCCAAACTTTTTCATAGTCTACCTCCCTTTCATTATCCTTTTACATTTATTTATACTCTGTCAATATGTCTATAATTTTCTATGATATATATGATATGGATAACCAACATTAAAACTTAGTATAATTTTCATAGAAAATAGTGAAAACTTCTGCATTTTTCTATGAAATTTATAATGCTTTAGAGTTGGCTATCCTTATAGAGTTTATATAGTAAGACTTAATTTATACATTTTTCTATCCTTTAATATCTTCTTTAGAAGAATAATACTTTACATTTTGCTTTTTAAGCACATCTCTAAAGCCATAAAAATCTACACCTAATTGTCCAGCATTTATTTTTTCTACTGTATGTTTTTCCTTTTCTTCCCGTTTCTTTGATGCATTTAAAGAATCTTGTATTTCATCTTGTCTAACAACTACTATACCATCGTCATCAGCAACTATTAAATCTCCTGGGTTAACAAGAGTTCCTCCACATTCAGATGGTGAATTAACCCATCCACCTCTAACCTTTGTGGTGCCATGGCAGGTAATATACTTAGACCAAACTGGAAAACCCAGTTCTCTAATCCTAGACACATCCCTTATGCCGGAATCAATTATTAATCCCTTTACACCTTTTTTAATTAGCGATTGAACAATTAAATCTCCTATCATGCCGCATTTACTATCTCCAATGGTAGACACAACTAAAATATCGCCCGGCTTGCATACTTCTATAGCTGCATGAATCATTAAGTTATCTCCTGCATAGCAAAGGGCAGTAACAGCAGGGCCACATACAGAAACTCCCTGTTGAATAGGCTTTATTGAATCACACATTAGCCCTTGTTTTCCTTGAGCCTCATATACTGTTGCTGTCCCTAGTTTTGCAAACTCTTCTGTAATTTCCCGGGATGTTCTATTGATATTCCTTACAACGTATTTCTCCATTTATAAAAGCTCCTCCCCAACATAAGGATATCTTCTAGTAAATGTTTCTGCATATTGATATTCTTTATTTCCAGATATCCTTCTGGCATGATTTCCTCTCATTTTTCCTCTATCGGTATAGTAATCAATTAAATGTTTCTGAGCTTGGAAACACTTCATCGCCTCTACCTTTGTATCAAAGGTATCCGTAATATCAATAATTGTATCTGGTACAAAGGAACTTATTTCCGTTTGATGATGTTCAAATCCAAATATTTTTGGTTGTTTAATATTTTCTAGTCCATCTATTCTCACTCCAGCAGATACACCATAAACACTAGCTTTCCAAACATAATCGGAAACGATTTCATGATCTGGATTAAAAGCATCGCTTTGAGAATGAGTTATTATAATATCTGGTTTAACTTCTCTTATTTTTCTTACCATTCTTTCCATCCTATTATCATCTATTTCTATTGGATAATCTTGAAAGTCCCAATATTCATAATCACTTATTCCAAGTATTTTGGCAGCTTTTTCTGATTCTTCTCTTCTTATTCTTTTTACATTTTCGCTTGTCTGTCCTTCAAGCTTCCACAGATGATTTGATTCTCCTCTAACACCATAACTCAATACTACCAAGGACACATTGTCGCCTCTTTTAATGTACTTTGCCATAGTACCACCGGCTCTCCAAACAAAATCAGCAGCATGTGCACTAACAACTAGTATATTTTTTGCCATATCTATAAACTACTCCTTTCATTCAACTAAGTATTTTGGATTTACTCTGATCATATTATCGATATCCTTTTCATTAAATCCATTTTCTAACAATGTTAAAGCAAACTTTTCCAAGCCCTCATCTGGATATAAGGCTGTAGGTTGTCCTAAATCTGTGGCTAAAATACAGTGCTTGGATCCTATTTTTTTGATTTGATCGAAAACAACATCCCAAGCTACCTTTTCAGTTGCAGGAGTTGTAAAACAATGTTCCATGTAGGCTCCAAAATCTACAAGCTTTTTCTGCTCTTCTACTGTATAAAATGTTGTGGGAAAATCTACATGGGTTACAATAATCCTATTTACTCCCAACTTTGCAGCTGCTTCTACTACTGCAAATGTCTCATCGTGGGTAAGATGACTGGTGGCTAATACCATATTATTTTTTGCTATTACTTTCAAAACTTCATAAACTTCCTGTTTCAACTCACCATTTTCTAAAACCTTTATACTATGAGATAAAACTCCTTCCTTCTTCATTTCCTGCTGAATTGTGGCCCAATAAGGTAATTTCTTTAAAGTTCCTGCCCTTAAACGGGATTGTTCATTCTCTGAATCCACAGTGGGCATCCAGACAATTTTTGCTCCACTTCTTGCAGCCATCTCAACTGCCGTTGGATTTACTCCACCTACAGCATTATTGAGACAAATAGTCCCAATTACATTAACATCAGGATAAATTTCTTTAACAATACTTGCTCTTTCTGATGTACAGAAAAAATGTGATTTAATAGCAAAACCCTTCATTCCTTTTGCTTTAGCTCTCTTTGTCATTTCTAAATCATTCATTTTTCTTGCCATAACGTCAGGAGCAGAATGAATATGGAGATCATAAGCACCATTTAATATATCCTTTGTCATATTTAATCCTCCTTATTTAACTGATTAAAAACTCAAATTGTTATTTTATATTCTCATAATCTCTACCCGGGTTTAAAGATTAAATGTTAAGCTAATTTATTTGTTTTATACTATATTAAAAAATCATAATTATCTATTATTGTATTTCTTAAGTTTGATATATGTGTTCTAGCGGCTTTTTCAGCTTCCTTTGAATCATGATTTTTTAAAGCCTTATAAATATTTTTATGTTCATTTAGAGTCTTAAGACTCCTTCCTGGAATTAGTATAGTTCTCAAATTATATCTTCTTAACTGTGTTTTAATTAAAAGAGTCATTTCAACTGCTTTCTCGTTTTTACATAAATCATAAATTATATTATGGAATTTAAGATTGTTTTCTGAATACTGAACAAATTGGCTTTGCTCTACACATTTCTCCATTTTAACAATTATTTCATCTAATTTCTCCAAAGCCTCATCAGAAATAGACTTTGCAACCAAACTAAATATCAGCCCTTCAAGAACTTCTCTTATCATTAAGAAATCTACAATCTCATCTAAAGTAAAATCCTTTACTCTTGCTCCTTTATTAGGTTCCATTACTACTAGTCCTTCACTTTCCAACCTTAACAAAGCTTTTTTAGTGGTATTTCTACTTACTTTTAATTCATTAGCAATATTCATTTCAACTAAATTTTCAGAAGGCTTATAACTTCCATCTAGAATTCTGTTTTTAATAATTTCATATGCATAGTCTGTTTGAGTACTCATTTTTCACCATCCTATTATTTAAGTATCTTTTCAAACTTATTGTACGATATAATCTTTTAAACATCAATTTATAACAAATGGCTTATTAAAACTTTTCTATATAGGGTTTGCGTAGTTAAACAATATTGAACTTTAATTTATTTCACTATATTCTGTACAAATGTGATAAATAGTTGCTTTTAATAAATATATTTTAAATAAATTTCCCACAATATATGTTATAGCAATATTGAGGTTCGTATTTGTAATTAATATTGTTGAACAATATTGTTATTCTTAATATATTACAATTTTGTATTTTTGTCAATATCTTATTTATATTTGAATGAGGAAATTGCATAACTCTAATTTGGCTGGGTTGCATATGGGAATATTATCCTTAATTTAATTATTTAGAATTAAATATATTTCGATAGTATGGATTTGAAGATTTTAAAACTATATATAATAGATAATCTTTTGGGAAGGTAATTATGCAATTTGCTCAAATATCCAAAAAATAAAATAGACTTGAATTTCTCTTACTTATATTTGCTTTTGTAAGAAAAATAATTCAAGCCTACACCTTTTTAATTTAACCTGCTGTGCTAGTAAATCAAATTTTTTGTTCTAAAATATAAACTAGGGAGTTTTAATTTTTCATTTGAGTGATTTTTATAAACCTGTTTTCCCCTTAAAAATTGTATAAAAAAACAAGTTTATAGCATGAACAAAAAGGAAATATTAAAACTCCCGATATAGAAACTAGAACAAAAAGTTAATTTATAATTCTAATAACTAGTGTATACACCTTGCTTTCTTTTCATTTCTGCATTATCACTTATATAAGACCCTTCTACTAAATTTTTATAGCCTTTTTTTAAGATAATATCCTTAATATAATCAATATGAGGACATCTATCGTAATGATGATTATCAGTTACTATACAAGATGATAGATGAATTACTACTTCATTTTTATTGATATCAGTTTTTCTTTTTAGTTTTTTGGAAAAATGCTCTAGCTTTGCAGCAATTCCCTTTCCACAACATCCCCCACAAGTAAATGAAATATACTTTGTGTTATTATTATAAATATCAAACATTCCTTCTTTATTATAGAAAGCATTTGAACAGGCAAAACCACTGCACCTTCTATGTGCAATATCACATTGAACTATAACAATATATTTAGCTTCCATATACACTCACTCTCCTATATACACCCACTTATCTTTTTAGAAAATGGCTGTTTATCTTTATTATAAAGCTTTAAAAAGCAATTTGCCTTGTTTTAAAAAAGAGCTGCCTTAAATTTATTCTCTAGCAGCTCCTTTCTTATATTGTTTCACATGACATATATAAGATTATGGTTTTACAAGTATTTTAAGCACATCTTCATTTCTATTCTCAAATAATTTAAAAGCTTCTTCTATCTCATCAAGCCTCATCCTATGAGTTATCAATGGTGATAGATCAATGAACTTTTCTTTTATCAAATTCATTAAGTATTTCACATGACCTATATCTCCCAGACCCATATCAATGCTTATGTTATTAAAAAATACTTCTCCTAAGGGTAATGTGACATTTGCTCCTGAAATTCCAACTACAGATACCCTACCATTAATGCCTACACATCTTACAGCCTGTTGGATCGTTGGTTCAACTCCAACAGCATCAATAGCCACATCAGCACCACGTCCATTGGTCAGTTTTTTAATAGTTGATATTACATCCTCCTCCGAAGAAACAATAATATCAGTAGCTCCAATTTTTTTACCTACATTTAATCTAAATTTATCTTTTCTCCCCACTAATATAATTTCCCTAGGACTATATAATTTTGCAGCAGCTAATGCACTTAAGCCTACAGGCCCTGCACCAAATATAACAACTGTATCTAAAGGCTTAACTTTAGCTTGCATTACTGCACTGTAGCCAGTTGATAATATGTCTGCAGTAAAAATAACATCTTCATCTGATAGTTCATCAGGAACATGTACCAAGCAAGCTTCAGCATTAGGAACCCTCATGTATTCAGCATGTGTCCCCCACAAATGGCAGCTGCTTCCGTGTATACCAGCATTGCAATGGGCATAATCACCAGCATGACAGCTGTCACATTTCCCACAGAATGGAACTGGAGGGCCTATAACTCTATCTCCTTTTTGAAAATTCTTTACAGCACTTCCCACTTCCTCTATAACCCCTACATATTCATGTCCTAAAACAAAGCCTGGTTTTGATGGAATTGCACCATGAATAATATGTAAGTCACTTCCACAAATTGTTGTAAGGGTAATTTTAACAATAACATCATTTTCATCCTTTAAAGCAGGTTTTTCAACTTGTCGTAGTTCTATTTTATGTAACTCGGGAAAATATAAGGCCTTCATACTTTTCAAATAAATCACTCCTATTATTCTATTTTATAGTGGCAAAAACAGTATATACTATATATTTTATGTCATATTTTGTATCTTTTCAATATTTTGTCAAACCTTTTTTTAATGAACCTGTAGCCCCATACACCCCATAGATTTTAGCAAAAAAGATAGCAATAAAAAAACTTAAAATATTGGGCCTATATACAAATTGAATGTCAAAGGATCTGTAAATAAAGGCAGATCCTTTGACATTCTTTATATTTGTATCTTTTGAAAACATTGATTCTCAACAATCAATTCTTTATATTTTTTTTAAATACTCTTTTCTTTAGTCATCTCTTTTCTAGGCCATATTAATGATGCTGCAATTGCAGCTATAAATCCTACTGGTGGTGCAACTAATCTTACCGTTACAATGGATGTAAGTCCTAAGCTAATCCATAATATTGTAGTTAAAGGACCTGCTATAAAGGCTGCGATAATTCCTTGTTTTGAAACTTTTTTACCCCAGAAGAATGTTAAAGTAATTGCTGGACCAAAGGCTGAGAACAATCCAGTAGCTGAAAAACTAACTAAAGTATAAACAAAATCTTGAGCTGTTAATGCAAATACTAATCCTAAACCACCAATTATTATTGTAGCTAATCTTGTAATCTTAAGTAATGTTTTTTCGTCAATTTTTTCTGACTTTTTGAATACCTTAGTATATAGGTCCTCTGCTGCAGCTGAAGCTGCCACAAGTAATTGGGAATCTGCTGTTGACATCATGGCTGCCAATGCACCCGCCAATAGTATTCCTCCCATAATTGCTGGAGTATGTTGAAGTACCATAAAGGGGAGCGTCATTTCTCTATCTGCAACTAGTGCAGCAGGAGCACCATGAATTGTTCTTGCTAATAAGCCTATTAGTATAGCCCCTACGGAGGTTAATATACTCCAAATTGTAGCTGTTATCAGTCCTTCTTTTCTATCCTTTTCATTATTAATGGCCATCATTCTTACATCTAAGTGGGGATATCCTCCTAGGTTAGCAAAGAACCAACTTAAATTAGCTCCTAATAATACCATTGCTGCCGCCCCAGATTTGCCCCCCAGCCATGAAGCATGTTCAGGGCCTGCGGCTTTCAAGGCTGCTGTAATAGATAATGAAGGATCCGCCATCACTTGAATAAGCAAAATTAAAGGTAATATTGTCAAAGTAAACACCATAAGAAGAGCTTGTAAAACATCGGTCCAAACAACCGACATAAATCCACCTACAAATGAATAAATAATTATAATAACTGCTATAATTACCAAACCTATAGTAGTATCAATACCAAAAGTTTGATATAAAACTTTTCCACCAGCTAAAAACTGAGATCCTATATATCCCATATAAAATATAAATGTTACTATTCCTGGTAATAATCTTACCCATTTACTATCTTCGGGTAATCTCTCTGCTATAAGTCCAACCGGTGTTAAGGCTCCAGTTTCTTTTCTACCTTCCATAAATGGTCTTGAATAAACTAACCACTGAAATATTGCTCCACCTCCAGCTCCCACAATAATCCATATACTTGATAATCCTGTTTCCCATGCTATTCCTGGAACTCCTATAAGCAGCCATCCAGACATATCAGAACAGCGTTCAGATAATGCTAGTCCCCATCCTGGCAACTTATCTCCACCTAAATAGAAATCATTTGAAGTCTTAACCTTTCTTGACGACCAATATCCAATAATAACTACCGCTACTAAAAATATAAATAGTCCCATTGTTGTGTATAAATTACCTTTCATATAAAATTTACCCTCCTTATGCTAAATTTCACTACCTATATACTTTCCAATGTCCTCAAATTTACCTCCTTTTATTATTATTTTTGTTCCTAAAAATTAAGCTTTGATTTTTACTGATTATTTATAATATTTTGCAAATTTTATGCCAATATATTTCATAGACAATATATTGGCATAAAATTAATACCTATGGAAATTCTTTAAAATATTGATAAATATTAATTTCACCCTGTCATGAAAAATATTTATCGATATTTCTTGAATTCCCATAGGCTTTAAAATTTGTAAAATATTATCTCTTTTTTGAGACATTAAACACATTGAATTTTGGACAATGTCTTTTTTTTAAGACAAATATATTTGAAACAATTAGTTCTATTTTCATTTTTCTCAGCAAACTACGACACTTTATACATTTAAGTCCCTTCTTTTATAAAACTTATAAGTCCCTATCAATGATATAACTATAATCACAAATGAAAGTATTATGAAAAACATATCAAAACCCTTTCCCAAAATTATGGATTCAGCTTCAAAGTATTTAAAGGGAGTAAGAAATTTTAGCTTTTCAAGCTTATCACTCATATTTATTAGTAAATACAATATGAAAGTAGTAAGTAATATTGCTCCAGCCTTGGAAGTCGTAGTCTTAGGATTATTACTGGCAGAGGCCAGTAATAATCCTACACTTAAAAATATAAGTTGTAGGATAAACATTCCAGCCATTAACATTATTATATATATTAATGTCTCATGAAACTGATTAAAATAATTAACCGCAAAAAAAGATGCCGTAAGTGTAACTATATTTAAAATAATAATATTAAAAAGGGCTGCTAAAAGCTTTGAAGTTATAACTTTACTTCTTGAAACAGGCTTAGCAAGTAAAAACTCTATAGTTTTATCGTTTTCTTCCTTTAATATTATATTTACTCCCAACATAATAGCATGGGAAGCAGCAATTAATATGAGATATAGGAAAAGTACTCCATAAAAACCAATAACAGTTGATAAATCAAAACTACTTATCCCCATCACATTTAACAAGGATTTTGGAAATATAGTTAAGATATCATTTATAGCTTCTCCTGATTTAGTGTATCCTACAAATTTACCCATCCCAGCACCAATCATTGCCACCATTCCTATACACCATATAGTAAGTGATTTTATATTGGATTTAATTTCTATAGCTAATATATTCATAAACTTCTCACTCCCAGATTTTAAAATCAGCTTACTAAATAGTATGAATATCTTTTTTTATATAAATTATATAGCTTGCAGTGATAAAAGCTGAAATTAGTAATAAGGTTATAACAATAAATATCGATTCATAGGCACTATTTTCTATAATATAGGAAGGATCAAAATATTTAAAAGGGGTTATATATCGAATCATGTCGTCATCAGCTCTTGAGCTCAAAAAGCTTATAAAATAAAAAATAAATACAGTAGACAAAGAAATAGATAAAACCGATTTAATCTTTGGTAGTATAACTGAAATAACAATACCTAATGACATAAATATCAACTGTATAAATAATAGTGTAATAGAAATCATAAATAATATTTTAAAACTATAATCATCATTCTTCACAATATAAATAATTATACTTGTACCTACTATATAAACCATATTAGTAATTGTTAAAGAGGTAATTATTGCTAATATCTTAGAAGTCAAGATTTGTACCCGTGTAATAGGTTTTGTTAAAAGGAAATCTGACGTCCTTTCACTTACTTCCTTTGATACAATAGAAATACCTAGATACATAGCCTGAATTCCACCAAGAAAAAGTATAAATGTAAATGGAAAGGAATAGTAGCCTAATACATTATTAAAACTCTCTAATGAAATTCCCATTCCCATTCTTATGGCTTCTGGGAAACCTTCCAATAATCTTTTCATCTGATCAATATCCCTTGAAAAGGATGGAAATAATGAAAAAAATACAGCAATTACTACTATTAAGGATATGCTCCAAAAAATTGTGGATTTTTTATATGTCTTTAGCTCATGTAAGAATATATTCATTTTCTCTATTCCTCCCTCGAATAATAATGAATAAAAATTTCTTCAAGGCTAGGCTCTTCTATCCAAATATTTGATATTTCGATTGCAGATATTTTTTTCATAAGAGTATTGAGATTTCCTTTAAACATAAATTTAATTGTTTTATCCTTTATCTCTAAATTCTTTATACCATTTATATTAAAATAATTTAAATCCATGTTAGATAGCGGTTCTATCTTAAATTTTTTATAATTATTTTCCTTTAAAGTACTAATCTTTTCTAGATTTACTATTTTTCCTTCTTTTATAATAGCCACACGATCGCACAGTTTTTGGACTTCACTTAAAATATGAGAAGAGAAAAAAATTGTTGCCCCTTTCTTGTTTTCCTTTTTTAATATGTCAAAAAATTTCTGCTGCATGAGAGGATCCAAACCACTAGTAGGTTCATCAAGAATAATAAGTTTGGGCTGGTGAAGTAAACCTTGAACAATCCCAACCTTTTTCTTGTTTCCTAAAGACAAATCATCGATTTTTTTATGTAAATTCAGGTTCATCTCATCCGCCAAGTAATAAATTCTTTTATTACAGTCCTTTTTATAAAAACTAGCTGAATATTTTAAAAAATCAATAACTTTCATGTTGTCATAATAAAAAACTTCCGATGGTAAATAGCCAATTTCTTTTTTAATTTCAGGTCCAAATTTTATAACATCTTTACCAAATATAGTAGCACTACCACTAGTAGGATAAATTAAGGATAATAGTGTTCTAATAGTAGTTGATTTTCCAGAACCGTTTGGACCAATAAACCCAAAAATTTCACCTTCTTTAACACTAAAGCTTACATTGACAATTCCCCTTGATTTTCCATAATTTTTAGTTAAATTATTGGTTTCAATAACATTCATTTTTAAATATCCCTTCAAAATATAATTCTCTTATTTTATTTTTAATACAGTTATAGTTGAGGAAATTCCATAACTTTAATTTAGCAAAATTGCATATGCGAATATTATCCTTAATTTAATTATTTAGAATGGAATATATTTCGATGGTATAGCTTCGAAGATTTTAAAACAATATGTGGTAGTTAGTTTTTTGAGAAGGTAATTATGCAATTTGCTCAGTTAAACAATGTCAAAATTATTAACCATATTATTTGCATAATAATTTTTATTATTCTTTCTATGTCAAATAAAGTCTATTTTTAAAAAAATAACTCAGAATTTATTGGAAATAAATGATATAATATGAAATGGAGATTTGCTAATTTTGGTAAATGAGGTGCTTTTTTTGAATAAGAAAACAATCTATTTAATTATAGTATTATTTTGGGTAACAATTTTATCAAATATGGCTCATCCTGTTACTCCAGAATTAGTTGTTAGTCTTAATATGTCTGGATTTATGTATGGATTAATGTTTGCTGCCATGTCTGTGGCAAGCTTTACTATGTCGCCAATTTGGGGTAGTTTATCTGATAAATATAGAACAAGAAAACTATTCTTATATCTTCCAATGGTAGGATACGCCCTTGCTCAAATAGGATTTGGTTTTTCTACAAAAGCATATATGATAATTTTATTTAGAGTTATAGGTGGAGGATTTTCTTCATCTATATTTACTAACTCCATAGCCTATATTGTAGATGAAACAAACAGTAGAAACAGAAGTAAAGCCATAGCTTATTATACTGCCATAAGAGGCTTTGCTGTATCATTAGGATATCTCATCGGTGGCTATATTGGTGCTAAGGATTATCATAGAGCCTTTATTTTTCAATCAATCGGATTATTCATTCAAGCCTTAGTAATCTATTTGTTTCTGCCAGATAGTGATGTTAAGTATCATAATTCAAAGGATAATACAACACCTTTTATATTTCAAGTTAAGGATAATTTAAAAAAATATATACCTACTGCTCTAGGAACATTATTATTGCTAGTTCTACTAACATCTTTTTCCTATACAGCTTATTCTAACGGCATAAACTATTTCTTAAAGAAATATTTAAACTTAAACCCATTACAGATAGGTTATTATATGGCCTTAACTGGTATTGTTGGTATGATAGCAAATGTGTATTTAACACCAAAAATAGCAAATAAATATGGAGAAAAAAAATCACTTAAAATTATTTTATTGGCCACAGGTATAACCCTAATAATTCTTGCCACTATAGATAATTTATTATCTTTGCCTTCAATAATGATATTTCTAATATTTATATTTGTGATTTCTATGTTTAGACCGCTATTGCAAACAATGGTATCGAACCTAAGTAAGAATGAACATGGCAAAATTATGGGACTTCAAAATTCTGCCAACTCAGTAGGGATGGTGGGAGGGTCTCTATTTGCAGGAGCTTTATTGGACATATATCCTAAAACGCCATTTATAATGGCAGCCTTAATTTTTATTCTATCCTACTTAATAATTGTATTTAGTAAAAAATTGAAGAAGTATTAAAAGCAAAAAGTCATGGGAATTTAAGCACTCAGTCTTAAAATCTCATGACTTTTATTGAAACTTTATTGTCCTTTATACAGCACTTTCCTCGGTTGTATCTTCTATTATGGTATCAGCAGCCGTATTGTAATTTGATTTTACAATTGCTAAAACCGTATCGGGGGTTTTAATAGTTTTAATTCTAGAATCAAGTTTCAAATCTCCTATTGTTATGGTGTCATTTATATCTTTATTCTTTACATCTACTACAATTGAATCAGGTATAATATCTACCCTGCCATTTACTTCAATTTGTGCTAAATCTACTTGAAGTACTAAACGCTTTGATTCAAGATTTTCACGCCCAGAAAAGGTGATTGGAATTTCCCAGTTAACTGTTTCATCTTTTTGTACAACCTGTATATCAACATGCTGTACTTCCAAAGTAACTGGATGTCTATCTACAGCCTTAATAATACCAGATTTTTCTTCATCATTGATAACTAGATTAATTTTGGCTCTTTGTCCAAATTCATTTATGACACGTTGAAAATTTGATTTTGGAAATTGTATAGGTGTATTTTTAGTACCATGACCATAAATAATAGCAGGAATAAAACCCTGCTTTCTTACCTTACGTCCTTTTTCATGCCTTGGTGTGACAACAAGTGTTGCTGTGTTCATAACAAAACCTCCTATATTTTTAAGGGGCATTGCCCTTGTTTTTTTAATAATATTTATCTAAAATAAGCAACTCTAAAGTATTGTAAATTTCATAGTAAAATATAGACGCTTCCATTATTTTCTATAAATCATATATATCACAACATCTTAATGGAGTTGATTTTATACTCAAACTGTCCTGCAGGAGTTTCAACACAAACAATTTCATCAATTTTTTTAAATAGAAGTGCACGACCCATTGGTGACATATATGAAGCGCAGTCCATTGTGTTATGTGCATCATTTCCAAAAGGTGATACAATTTGAATTTCTATAATTTCACCATCTTCCAAATCTTCTAATTCTACTATACTACCAATAATTACAAAAGAATCTATTTGAGCGTCATTTTCATATTCATTAATATAATGTTCAATTTGTGCAATGTAATTGTTCATGTATGATTTAAATTCATATTTTTCTGTTGTCTCATTGAAAAAAAACTTATCTATCACTTGAACTTTTTCACTTTCAATATCTGATAAGTGGTCTAACCATCTCTGCCTTACCGTATGGGATTCTGCATTAACTGACATACCTTTTCTCCTTTCATATTTATACATTTAATGGTAATTAATTAAATATAGAAGAAGGCACCTCACATTTTAAATGTGAAATGCCTCTACGCTTCTATATATAACATACCATGAATGTAAATCATTGTCAACCGTGGATGATGGTGACATTTAATTGAAATATTGTAATTAAACAGCATTGACTTATTCTGTAAAAAAAAGTACAATAAATATGAATATTAAAAAGTAGAGGTGTTATTGATGGAGACCATTGAGTCAGACAGTGATGATAGTGACAGTAATAATAGTGACAGTGATAAACAGCCAATTTTAACACTGTCAAATTATACAAAAGAAGTCCTAATCTACATCACTTCTGAAAAGGAAAAAATCGGTTATATAAAGGGTGTTTTATTAAATGGAGAAAATATTTTCAATGAATTAGAATCTGATGAAATATTAAAAATCCTTGAATTTGCTGATAGTGAAAAGGAAAGTGAAATGAAAAGCTTCTATATTCAGGTTCTTTCAAAGAAAAAACTTAAAGACAACGCTTTTTATATTACTGAACTGTTTATTGAGAAAGAACATAGAAAAAAAGGAGTTGGTAGAAAGCTATTTGATAAGTTACCAGAGTTTTTGCGGAAACATATCATTGAGCCTATTGCCTATATATATTTAATGCCTGGACCTTTAGAAAAAATAAATGGGGAAGTAAAATATATTATGAACTCAAAGGATGAGCAAATGGTATCATTAAAACAAAGGCTCATCAAATTTTATAAATCGGTAGGCTTTAAAAGAATTGGTAAGACAGAATTTTATTATAAAGAACAGGCAAGCTAGTTTGTTTATAATACAAAATCAATTGTTATTATTTCATAATAACTTTCTAACAGAAATAGCCTATAAGCTTTAATAAGCTTATAGGCTATAATTTTATCTAATTTAATACAAATTTAATTGTTTCTGCTGTAAAGGCCTTTAATTTTGGTAATTGAAAATAATTTTTTTCCCTTTCCAATTCCTTTTTAATATTACATTCATTGAAATCTGTGAGAACAGCCTTTTCAATTCCATCAATATTAATTCCTATTTTGCCATTTGTTATTGCTTTGGAACTTGAATTATATATCCTAATTATAAAATTATCTTCATCTTCACATCTTTTAATTGCACTAATTAGTATTCTGTCATCATTTAGTGATATAAGTTTATTATTTGTATTTAATATATCGATTTCATTTTCTATATGCTTAGTCAATGTCTCTATATCATATAACTCAATTTCTTCTTTGGTATTATTAAGTTTTAAAATGTTTTGTACACTAAAGGGATCTGCATCAAATTGTGCTGCTGAAGCAGGAATATTAGCATCAAAAGCATCTCCAATATGAGGAATTATTGAGTATTCAAACTCATGTTTTCCTATACATTGAGCATCTGAAGTTTCAATTTCCATGCCTGAAGCCCTTCCCGGTCTAATTAAAAGTTCCCTTTTACCCATATTTCCTACAGCTCGAAGTAAAGTTATAGCTATAATAGCTTCATTGTTTTCATAAATCTCATATTCGTTAATTCCTTTATTTAAAACAGCCAAGCCATATTCACTATCGTTTATATCCACAAATCTATGCATGGTGTATATAGGAAGAGGTTTTTCTGACCAGCTGTTTTTATCCCACAAGGTATCATCCAATTTATTAGGTCTTTTTACAGTGCCAAATTGAGTCTCGGCAAAGGAATAATCACTCTTCACTGTAGTTGGAAATAATACCCTAAGCCTATGATCATATGAATAGTTTTCTATATCTACCCTTACATCTATTCGTTTAATTTTCGAATAAATAGTTACATAGGTATTAATATTTAAAGTTTTTATTTCTTTACTTCTGGAATTATTTTTTGAATCCAGCTTTAATGGTATTTCAAGCTCATTATTTATTAAAATCGTTGTCTTAATTGAATCCTTCTTTATTAATTTAAGTTTTGCTTTATTAGATTCTGAAGTAACTATACTATCATTCTTTACAGGAGAAAAATTATAAGTATCCCCATCATCTCCACAATTCTCATAGATATTCAAATTTTTATATTCCCTATTACTTTCTTTATCTACAACATTAAAGCTTCCATTTTTATTAAAATATATTTTAAAATATTTATTTTCTAAAATATTATCACGGTATTTAATCTCTTTTTCTACTGTCTTTTTAAGAGCATTATTCTTCCTTTCTACAATGTCAAATACCCTATAACCAAAATTAGAATCAAAGGTAGTGTAAAATGATAAATATACTTTTTTCTTAGTTTGAGTTACTTTAGTCATAGATGCCCATATTCCAAGGGAAGCAGCATTCACATCCTCTATTTTCTCTATTTCATAGGGAATAATATTCCCATCTTCATCCTTCATAATAAAATCCTTAGAATCTATTATTATAGATGCCTTTACCAACTGTAAATTTAATATCATTGCATTATTAAAAACTATTAATTTTAATTTATCCTTAGAAAATTTCCTTGCAATAGCCCTTGCATGACTATTCAATAGAGTTTCTCCTATGTTTTTACAGTCTATAAATCTTTGGTCTATTTCTTTATGGACTTCATCGGTACAACATCCACAAATACTATCATGGGCTTGATTCTGAATAAGATATTTCCAGCTTTGATTTATTAATTCCTTTGGATATTTTGCACCATTAAGCCATGCTAAAGTTACTATTGGTTCAACATATTTTTCTAGTAAAACCTCAACTTTTCTATTTTCTTTCTTTTGATACATTCTAGTAGATGCCATACTGGTATGGGTCCTACTTCTTTCTGGAGTTATCATTTCTCCTTTATAGCTCTTCATTTCTTCTTTATAAGACTTAATAGAGTCAACGTATTTATCCATGCTTGAATGAATATATTCAACTTTCTCTGATCTTTCATTTAAATATTTTATATACTCTGGAATATGTTCCTGTGGAAATTGATGGTCTATTCCATTCATTATCAACAAATTTTTAGTTGTAGCTGATTCTTTTAGTTTTCCAACTAAAGGATTTATTCGCATATCTGCCTTATTTAAATCCTTAGGCAGAAAACAGCCGTTAAAATATCCTTCTGCTAAATAAACTGCTAAAATAGAATCCCCATTTAATCCTTCCCAAATAAATTCTGATTCTCCCAATAGGTGAAATGGTATCCCTCTCATCATTACAGCACAATCTATATCAAAGCCAAGAAGTATTTGGGGAATTTGACTGGACTGTCCAAAGGAGTCAGGTAAGTATCCTACCTTCATTACACTTTCAAATTCTTCACCCATTCTATCTCCAATGAGTAAATTTCTAACTAGGGATTCCCCATCGGGACTAAATTCATCGGGTTGTATATACCATGGGCCTATGAGGATACGTCCATTTTTTATTAGATTTTTTAATCTTTCACTATTTTGTGGCTTAATTTTAAGATAATCTTCAAGTAAAGAAGTTTGTCCATCAAGGGTAAAAACTTTATAATCTTCATTTTCTTCTAATACATCCATAAGCTTATCTAGGAAATATATTAGCCTAACCCTAAAATGCTGAAAGGGCTTATACCATTCTCTATCCCAATGGGTATGGGATACTATATGTGCTTTATACATTTTATTCCTCCTTAAAAATATATCTAGGATTTTTCTATCCTAGATACTTTTTTTAATACTTAATTTTATCCTTAAACTTCTAATTCACTTTCATCTATTTCCTTTTTCAATAAATTAACCATTAAAGCACCGACTACTACCCCTACTATTATTGCTATTATTTGCATAAATGGTTTATTTACAATGGGAAGTGATAAAATCGTTTGTAATATAACTGGATTTTCTACACCAAAGGCAGCCGCTAAGCTGGTGGTCAGCGCTGTACCTACCATCATAGAAGGAATGACCCTAATTGGATCCCTAAGGGCAAAGGGAATAGCTCCTTCAGTTATTCCTCCTATACCTGTAACAAGGGCTGTTTTAGCAGCTTCTCTTTCTTCTTCAGTATATTTCTTAGGGGCAAGTTTTGATGCCAAAGCCATTGCAAGAGGCGGTATTGAAATGGACAAAAGTGCAGCAGAGCTAGGTCCATATATTTTTTGAGAATACATTGCAAGTCCAAAGGTAAAGGCAACTTTATTCACTGGTCCTCCCATGTCAAAGGCCATCATAGCTCCTATTATTGCAGCAAGTAATACCTGATTCCCTCCTTGGAGTCCTCCAAGCCAATTATTCAATCCATTTGTCATAACAAGAATAGGCTTTCCTATTACATAATTTAGTAGCATTCCTACTCCCAGGGTTGAAACCACTGGAATTATAAGTAGAGACATAAGGGGTATAACACTTTCTGGAACCTCTATTTTCTTTATTAATTCCACACAATATCCTACAAGAAGTCCTACAATTAATCCACCTAAAAAACCTGTTCCCATTTTATCAGCAAGCATCCCACATATAAATCCTGGAGCAATACCTGGTTTATCAGCTATGGAATAAGCTATAAACCCAGCTATAAATGGCACAATAAGTCCTAATCCAATTTGTCCTAAATCTCTCAAAAATGCTGCAAATGTACCTTGGGCTTCCCAGATGTCTTCTCCTCCAGTTATTGTAGCTATGGCTAATATAAGGCCTCCTGCAGTTACAACTGGAATCATATAGGAAACACCTGTCATCAAATGAGTAGAAATCTTTTTACCATCATTCATTTTTATCCTCCTTTGCTTTGATTAAACTTCTTCTATTATTATTTGTTTTCCTCAACTAATTGTACTGCCCTATTAATTACATCATTTGGTTTTTTAACTGCCTCTGATACCTTTACCTGCAATATAGTTTCACCTTTAAATCTATCAATATCTTTAATCTTAGTATCCGCTGCTATTATAACAACATCTGCTCCCTTTACTTCCTCTGAAGAAATTTTATCCTTTACTCCCATACTTCCCTGGGTTTCAACCTTAATTTCAAAACCCCTTTTACTACTATATTTTTTTAGTGCCTTAGCTGCCATATATGTATGGGCTAGTCCTACAGTACAAGCTGTTACAGCAACAATTTTCATATTCTCTCCTCCATTAATTAATATTTTTTAGCATATTTAATACTTCATTAGAAGTAGCAGCCTTTTTTAATTCTTCTATAAATTCATCCTCCATAAGCATCTCAGCTAATTTGGATAATATAGCCAAATGTTCATCATTTGCTTTATCTTTAGGTACAGCCATTAAAATAACTATTTCTACCGGGCAATTATCTTCATGGCTCCATTTAACTTTATTACATTTTCCAATTGCAATACATGATTCCCTAACTCCATGGGACTTACCATGGGGTATTGCAATGCCCCTTTCAAAGGCAGTAGAATATTCATCTTCTCTTTTATATACATCCTGTAAATACTGAGCTGAAGAAATCAATTTGTTTTCCTTCTCCATTAAACTAGCTAATTCCTTAATTATTTCTATCTTGTCCTTACCTTTTAATTGGAGATTTATTAAATTCTCATTGGTTAAATTACTTATTTTCATTTGCTTCACCTTCTATAAATAATTTATTCTTAAAAATATTGTTCATAGGAATTCCATAAATCATTTTAAAAGATTTATAAATTCAGCCCTATTCTTAGATTTTTTTAATTCCTTTAATAAATTTTTATCACCTATAATCTCATATAACCTTTCAAATAACTCTTGAGCAAATTCTTCAAAGGTAAAATCTATGGCACACAAAAAAACTATGTTTACCTTTTCTCCATTCCAATTTATATATTTATCTAATTGAATAACTGAAATAGCAGTTTTATTAACATGTTTTGTATAACCATGGGGAACAGCCACTCCATTTTCAACATAGGTACTGGAAAGCTTCTCCCTATCAATTACTGACTGCTCAAACTCTTCTTTTACATATCCTCTTCTCAAAAGTTCTTTGCTTATTTTTTTTATTAACTTTTCTTTATCATCACATTCATAATTTAGGAAGACTAAATCCGGCTTTATGCAATAATCTAATATTCTTGAAGATTCTCCATTAATTAAAATTCTATTTGTTCCTTTTATATTTTCTATCTCTTTTTGAATTTTTTTCATATCATTTTCAGATAGAATGGGCTTAACATGAACAAAGGGTAATTTTATATTTTCTAAGGGTATAGTTGATATTATTAATTGGGGTAAATCTCTTTTACCTAATTTCTTTATTTCTTTCTCCAGCTTTTCTCCAGAAATCATCTTTACTATATTTAAATTTTTAAATTCTTTTTTCAACTGAATATTCAATAAATTTACAAATCCAATTCCACTATTACATACTAAATAGGTCTTTATATCTTTATCTTCTCTATCCTTTTCAACATAGCCTTGTATATATAATGCAATATATCCTGCTTCTTCTTCGTATACATTAATATTGAATTTATCCTTTAATGTCTTTCCTATTTCCAAGGCTATATTAAAGGAATAGGGATAATTTTTCTTTATTTCTTCCAGCAGTGAATTTGCTGCCTTCATTCCATATTTCATCCTATTTATAGCAAAATTCAAATGGATTTTTAGTCCTAATAGCAGCTCCTTATTCTTTTTTAAATTTATATTAAACTTATTTTCTATAAATTTCATTGTATATTCGATAATTTCTTCTGTATAATTATCCATTTTTGAAATTATTTTATATTTATTATTTATAAATGAATCAACATTTATTTTAAGCCCTATAAGATTTAAAGTAATATAGCATTTTTCAGATTCTATGAAATCTATTTGAAAATATTTTTTTATTGACCTACAAATATCCGTTGTTATTTCATATTCCTTAGTTTTTTTGAACTGCATAATATCTGCTTCTGAAAATTGTACATATTTTTTTCTTGCAATTCTATCTACAAGTATGGATAAATTTAAAAACAAATTACAGTAGCTTTCATTAGTAAAATTCAGCTCTTTTTCTCTTTGAATTTCATTTACAACATTTGTAATATTAAATAAATCATCAGCTTTTATATTTGTAAATATATCAATTGATCTTATTTCATCAAACACATGGAAAAGATTTCTTTTATCACTCTTGAATTGATAAATATTGTTAACAGATGTATTCTCTATAAGCAAACATTGAATACAATATCTTATGTCTTTTTCATCTCCAATTATCCTAATACCATGGTTTGTCTTTTTATATAAGCTTAGATTATATTTTTTAAACCACTCTTCCACATGTTTAATATCTATATTTACAGTGGATTTGCTAACGTACAGATTATCACCTAACTCTTGCATAGTTGTTGCGATATCGCTGCTTAATAGTCTAGCAGCAATATAATTAAATCGCTGTTTCTCATCATTATAGGTCTTAATTTCTTTATCTAATTCCTTTTTTAGATTTTTAATGATTTTTTCATTAGTCTCTAGCCAAAATCCAACTCCTGGTCTTGATACTATGTGAACATCCTCATCTTTAAATAAATATTTTAAATAATTTATATCATTATATACAGTTCTAGAAGAAACCCCTAATATTTTTGAAAGTTCTTTAGTTGTAATAGGACTATCCTTATATAACAATTTTTTTAATATAATTCTTTTCCTTATATCTAAATCACTTATTTTCATATGTTTTATATCACCCTTTTCCTAGGTACAATTTTATTATACTATGCACTGAATCAAATAAAAATTGAATTAATTTCATCAATAATAGTTGAAAATATTAAATAATGGGATAAAGAAATTGTATAATAAAAATACTCTTTTCTGGTTTTATTTTAATCTCACCAGAAAAGAGTATATACTCTTTACAGATAATTTACTTCCTTTAATATTTCTTTTTCTAATTTTTCAATATTTGGAACATAAGTCTTAATCAGTGTCAAATCTCCTTTAAATTCATATTCTCCTAAGGAGGCTGGAATCAGTATGGTTTCTCCTTTAGATATATTTTCTTCTCCTCCTTCATATATAATCTTTCCACTTCCTTCTATACACATATATACATAAAATCTCTCTTCATCACTTTTTTCTTTTAACATATCCTTTATTTCATATTTTTCAATGGAAAATTTATCATTATAGCAATAATATGTTTTTTCATATCCTTCTTCTTTAGCGGTTAATCCTGATGCTTTTTTTCCTTTTAATGAAAAATCAATAACATCCATTGCTTTATCTATATGAAGCTCTCTTCCTCTGTTAAAATCATAAACCCTATAGGTCAAATCACTATTTTGTTGAATTTCTGCGACTACCGCTCCCTCCATAGTATGGATAAGACCACTTTTTATGAAAAATACATCTCCCTTTTTTATAGGTATGCGATTTAAATAGGGTTCTAAATTATTTTCCTGAATTCCCTTATAGAAAACTTTCTTTGTGCAGTCTTTAACTCCCAAAACCATATTAGCTTCTTTATTTGCTTCTAAAACTATCCAAGCCTCGGTTTTCCCTAAATCCCCTTCTTTTTTTCCATATTCATCATCAGGGTGAACTTGTATAGAGAGCTCTTTTTGTGCATCTAAAAATTTTATTAAAAGAGGAAAATTTTGAGGCTCTATTTCATTACCAACTATTGCTTTTCCCCTTTCTGACAATAAAAATCCAAGGGTTTTGCCCTTATATTTTCCATTTGATATAATACTATCAACGTCTTTTCTACAGGATATCTCCCAGCTTTCTCCAATATTTCCCTTAGGTAAATCCTTCCCTATGGAAGACAGGTTTCTTCCTCCCCATACTTTTTCAACATAATGGGGCTTAAATTTTATAGGATACATTTATATCTTCCTTTCTATATTGAAATTTGAATAAATTGCATAATTCTAACTTTTGAATTTAATTCATTATACATTATAACATATTTGCAAACTCAATCTAAAAAGAGATACAAACAAAAAAAGTAGCTCCTAAACATTCTAAGAAACTACTCTTTCATTCAAATTAAATTAAACTGGTATATTTAATATCCTTGGAAGGGTCAATGTTATTTCAGGAATAAAAGTAACTAATAGCAGTACAATTATCATAACAACTATCCACGGCATAATCGCCTTAGCCAAATCATCAAATTTAATATCACTTATTTGACATGCCATAAACAAGTTCGCCCCTAAAGGTGGAGTAATAAATCCAATTGCTAAATTAAGTACCATAACAAGACCAAATTGTATTGGATTCATACCTAATGAAGTAACAACAGGCAAAAGTATAGGCACAAGAATAATAATAGCAGCATTTGTTTCCATAAATGTACCTACTAATAGTAATAAAATATTTATTAATAAGAGTATAAGTATTTTATTTGAAGTAATGCTTAAGATAAAATTGGCAATTGTTATAGGAACCTGGGTAATAGTAAGAATACGGCCAAAGCCTGAGGATATTCCAATAATAACTAAAACAGCAGCACAAAGTAAACAAGCATTAAATCCAATAAAGGGTAATTCACTAATTTTAACTTCTTTATATATGAAAACACTTACAAAAATTCCATATACACAAGCCACTGCAGCAGCTTCAGTTGGAGTAAATAGTCCCCCATAAATTCCACCTAAAATTATTACTGGAACCAGTAGGGCAGGAATAGCATCTATAAAAATCGAAACAATTTCCTTAAAAGTATACCTACGGTCATCACCTTTATATCCATGTTTTATTGAATAAATAATTGAATAAATAATTAAGGCTAATCCGACTAATAGTCCTGGTCCAATTCCCGCAGTAAACATTCCCGTTACAGATACTCCAGCAGATACAGCATAAATTACCATGCAGATGCTTGGTGGAATAATAGTACCTACTGTTCCAGCCGTAGCAACAAGGGCTCCAGCAAAGGATTTATTATAATTTTTAGCTAACATAGCAGGAATCATAATAACTCCAATTGCCGCAACTGTAGCTGAGCCAGTCCCTGATATAGCAGCAAAAAATAAACAAGTAACAATTGAAACTACACCAAGGCCCCCAGTCCAACGTCCAAAAAATACAGCTGCTACATTAAGTAGTCGCTTAGATATACCCCCTCTACCCATAATATCCCCAGCAAAGGTAAATAGGGGAACAGCCATTAAGGGAAAGGAGTTTAATCCTTGAATCATAGTTTGAGTAAAACATTCTATACTTATAGGTTGTACAACAAAAATAGTTAAAATTGATGCAAGTCCTATAGCTATGGCAATAGGAACAGATAAAATCAAAAAAAATATAAAGCTCCCGAATAATAAAGTAACAGTCATATTTTACTTAACCTCCTTTTCCCTTGGCATAAAGCAAATTTCCTTTGCTCCAGTATAAATCCCAGTATAATTCTCAAAGTATTCTAATGATCGTGAAAAATTCTTGAATTTCCACAATATACCTTGTATAAGACGAATTATCATTAAAGCAAAGCCTATAAACCCGGCACCATAAATAATATTCATTGAAACATCTATAGTTACAGCTCTATCATTGTATTCAATAACTGATTGACATATTTTTATTGCAGATATAAATATAACAGAAGAAAAAATTAAAAATAGAAAATCTACAATGAGCATAATAATTTTTTGAACTTTTTCATTAAATTTATTAACAAGAAAACTTACTTTGATATGTCTGTGATTTCGAGTAGTATAAGAAATACTAAAATACATTAACCAAACAAATATGAATCTAGATACTTCTTCTCCCCAGGAAAACCCAGAGTTAAATACAAATCTTAAAACAACTTGTAATGTAACTAAAATTGTCATAGAATAGAACAAAACAGTCATTAAAACAGGTTCAAAATTTTTATCCACCCAAGCAAATACTTTTTTCATTTTAGACCTCAACTCCTTAGTATCTTTTTTGCTGTAATCACTGAAAATAAAGGGCTTAAACTTAAGCTAAAGGTTATTATAGTGAAACAAATTCAAAGGTGGATTTATATATCTTAAAAACTCCCAGAAACATGGATATTTTTAAGATATATAGATTAAATTTTGAGATTGTTTCACCGTGTATAACCACTTTATAAATACTATTTTCTCTCAGCTTCTACTTCTTTCATTACCATATTATATATTTCTTGTCCACATTTAGATATTATATCTTCCTTTACAGCAGCATTCATAAGCTCAGCCATCTTTTTTCTTTCCTCAAGTGGAACTTCATTCACTTCAATTCCTAAATCAGGAAGCTGTGCTAAAGTTTCTTCTTCTTGTTTTTTCATTAAGTCTCTTTCTAATTTAATAGCCGCTTCAATTTCTTCCTCTATAAGTCCTCTATCTTCATCGGATAAGCTATCCATAAATTTTGTATTTGCATACCATAAATAATTTGTATATATATGTTTTGTCAAGGACCAGTATTTTTGTGCTTCATAAAATTTAGCAGTGTAAAAACTTGTAGTAGCACATTCCTGACCATCAATTAAGTTTTGCTGTAATGAAGTAAATACTTCAGTCCAGGATAAATTAGTTAATGTGGCTCCTGCTGCTTCCCAGGCCTTTATTTGAATTGGATTATATCCTCTTATTTTTATTCCTTGAACATCCTCTGCAGTTTTAATAGGTTGTTTACTATTAGAAAAATTTCTAAAGCCAATTTCCATATATCCTAAACCAGTTAGACCCATTGGTTCTAATGGCTTTAATAGCTCTTTACCTGCTTTACCATCTAATACTCTATGGGCGTGGGCTTCATCATCAAATAAATAGAAGCTGTCCCAAACGGCAAATTCAGGGATTGTTTGAGTAAAAAGTGTAGTAGCACCTAAACTCATTTGAATATCCCCTCTACGAACCTGCTCCATCATATCCATTGCTTTACCTAATTGAGAAGCTGGAAATATTTTTATATCAATCCTTCCATCCGATTTCTCTTCAACAGATTTTTCAAACTCTAATAAAGCTTTATGACATGGGGTTTGCACATTACTTTCATGACCAATATTTATTTCTATTTTCTTAGCACTTGTCGTTTCCTTTCCATCAGTCTCTTGAGAGCATCCTGCAAACAAACCACCTACTAATACGACAATAATTACCCAAACTAATACTTTTTTCCCAAACATATTTACCCTCCATATAATTAATTTTATTTTTCACTTACTTAGCTTTAATAAAGTCAAATCATCTCCTTTCAATAAATTATAGTGCTATTTCAAAATTTTAATATATTTTACAGCTACTAAATCTAGTATAGTGCATCTACTATGATCTAGTAACGTTTTCCCCTTTTCAATAAAAAAACTTCCAATATTTATTATAAATATATTTATAATGAATGTCGATGTATAGATTTTTTTGTCATTTATACTAATAATAAAGCAAATTCCATACCAAAAATAATTTTTCACAGTTTTTTTTAACTAAAATTCTATCAGGATTGATATTTTTTTAACTATTATATCTATAAAGAAAACTATTTCAAATTAGTCTAATTTATTGGGCTTATTCCTATATCAAAAGTTTTAATTTTTCCCCTTATGTCATATTTTCCTTTTTTTCTAATTTGCATAAATAATAGCATATCATAAAATGAGGATGAATTTTACAATAAACGATGTAAATCCCCATCTCTTTGATGCTTACAAGCATCATTTATAGTAAAATTAGAGTTATGCAATTTCCTCAATTATTAGAATAGTATTACAGGAACTTAAGCACACCTATTATATAGCAAAAAATAAGGAATTCTCCTATATTTTCACTGAATGTTTTAATATTAAAACATTCAAAAGAAGAATTCCAATATGATTTAATAAAACATCAAACTCTACTTTTTGTTTCCTCTTATATCTTTTATTACTTGTTTTCCTGTTGATATTATCATGCCCTGATCTGTGCTTACAAGTAAATATTGTACCCCTCTTTTAATATATTCATGGGCCTTAGCCGGTGATGAAACAATGCCTACTGCCTTTCCTGCTTCTTTTGTCTTTTCTATAATGGTATCAATACACTTAATAACCTTTGGATGGGCAGCATCTCCTATAACCCCTAATGATTGTGATAAATCCATAGGTCCAATAAATATTACATCTATTTCAGGAATCTTTAGAATTTCATCTAAATTATTAACACATTCTACAGTCTCACAATGGGATACTATCAATGTATTTTCATTGGCAGCTTTCACATATTCCTTTTTATCAAGCATTCCATAATGTGCAGCCCTAACAGAAGGAGAGAAACCTCTTTTTCCTACTGGGGTATATTTAACATAGGACACAAGATCCTTTGCCTGCTTTGCAGTATCCACATTAGGAACTTGAACCCCTAGAGCCCCTGAATCCAATGCCTGAAGGACCTCTACATCTTCATTCTTCCTAACCCTTACAATAGGTACAATATCCGTTGCATCTGCACCTCTTATAATATTAACCATACTTTCCTTATTCATAGAAACATGCTCATTATCTAATACAAAAAAGTCATATCCTATAAGTCCTAATATTTCTGATATAGAAGGGTCGCTAAATTTAACAAATGTACCTACTACATATCCCCCCTCTTTAATAATCTTTTTAACTTTATTTTCTCTCATCATATTCATTACCTCCAATTATCTAAGGAATTAGTACTGGCTTTATTGTACATATACTTCTATCTGCTATGGTATCTATAGCTTCCTGTGCTTTTGACAAGGGGAATTTCTGGGTTATTAGAGGCCTCACATTAATTCTTCCACTTTCCATCAAATCAAGAGTCGGTTTAAAGGTATTAGGACTAGCAAGGACCCCTATTACCTCAGCGTCCTTCGTAATAATTAAGTTGATTTCTGCCATAAATTCAGGAGTTGTATAAAGACTTAAAAGAATAACTTTTCCACCAGGTTTCATAGCATGTAAAGACTGATTCACTGTTTTTATATTTCCTGAACTTTCTATAACTACATCAACACCTACTCCACCGGTCAATTCATCTACTTTAGCCAAAACGTCATCCTTTTTATAGCTCATAACAGCATCTGCACCAGTTGATTTTGCTATCTCAAGTTTTTCATCCCAGCTTCCCACTACAAATACTTTACTTGCCCCAGCAATTTTTGCACACTGCATAGAAAGCTGTCCTATTGAACCATCGCCTATAACTAAAACCGTATCTCCATAGCCTACCTTTCCTTTAATTACTCCATAGGCAGCGGTTGCAGCTGGCTCAACCATTGCGGCTTCTTCATAGCTTATATTATCGGGTATTTTATAGACATTTTTATAAGGCAGCTTTATATACTCAGCAAATGCTCCATCTCTGTTCTTATAGGATCCTATAACCACTCTATTAGGACAAAGATTAAATCTACCGGATTTACACATATTACATTTTCCACAGCCTAAGCTTACATCACCGGTTACCCTATCTCCTACTTTAAAATCTGAAACATCAGACCCTACTTCTTCAATTTGTCCAGACCACTCATGTCCCGGTATGAGTGGATATTTTGTTAAACCCTTCTTTATATAATTATGTTCACCATAATAAAGTTCCATATCCGATCCACAAATTCCAACTGCTTTAACTTTAATTAGCACTTCATCCTTTTCAATCTGTGGCTTTGGAACATCACTGTATTCAATCTTTTCTGGTCCTATGAATCTTGCTGCTTTCATCATACTTTCCTCCAAATCAAGATTTATCTTCATTTAAAAAATGAAGTAATACCTTTCGTCTTTTATCCTCTACTTCCTTAAGGGTATTTTCATCCCATTTATAAAATCCTTCCCCAGTTTTACTACCATATTTTTTGGCTTCTACTATTTCCTTCATGATATTAGAAGGAGTATCTGAACTGCAAAGATCCTTAAAAAGATAAGAGCAAATATTATAAAACACATCTAATCCTCCAAGATCAGCAGTCTTTATAGGTCCTGTTATTGGAAGTCTTCGTCCAAATCCATATTCTACAGCCTTATCAACTTCTTCTATATCTGCCCAGCCCTGTTCAACTATATATATGGCTTCTCTTAAAAGGGCATACTGCATTCTATTTCCTATAAATCCAAGGCATTCTTTTTTCATTTTTACCGGCTGCTTTTTAATTTGCTTAACCCACTGAACAGTTTTTTCAACTGTAGCTATAGATGTTTTTTCTCCTGGTACCACTTCCACTAATGGAATTAATTCTGGAGGGCACCAAAAATGAGCCACTACCATTCTTTCAGGATGCTTTAAATATTTAGATATTTGGGTTGGACTAAGTCCTGAAGTATTAGATGCAAGAATAACAGATGGATCACATAATGAATCAAGCTCTTTATAAACTTTTTGTTTCACTTCTAAATTTTCAACTATACATTCTATTACCAATTCTATGCCCTTAACTGCTTCCTTTAAGTCATCTACTAAGCTTACTCTTGATACAGCCTCATCAGCTTCCTTCTTTGTAATCTTCTGCTTATTTACAAGACTTGTAAGATTTTCCTTGATTTTATCAAGTCCAATTTTTAAGTTTTCCTTTGATATATCAAATAGATTCACATATAATCCTGCTTCTGCACAAAGCTGTGCAATTCCATGGCCCATTGTTCCAGCACCTAAAACTGTAATTTTCTTTATTCCCATATTAATCTGATCCCAATTTAATTAGAATCAGCTTCACCTCCCAGTATAGAAAATTAAGATCAAAACTCATAATTATTTAAATATCTATAGAATTTTCTTACTTAGCAACTTTAGAATTGGACTTTTCACTTTCAATTGCTTCTTTTAATTTAGGTATAATAGTGTTAACATCTCCAACTATACCTAAATCAGCTATATCAAATATTGGTGCTCCTTTATCCTTGTTAATGGCAAGAATTAAATCCGACTCCTCCATACCAGCAATATGCTGAATAGCTCCCGATATACCAGCAGCAATATAAAGACTAGGCTTAACTGTTTTTCCAGTCTGGCCAACTTGATAATCCTTTTCAATCCATCCTGCATCAACATTTGCCCTAGATGAAGAAATTTCTCCCCCAAGAACATCTGCTAGTCCCTTAAGCATTTTAAACCCTTCTGCTTTACCAATACCTCTTCCTCCAGATACAAGTACTTTAGATTCAGTAATATCGGCAACTTCTTTAGTTTCTTTCACAACTTCTCTTATTTTTATATTCATATCCTCTTTAGTAAATTTAATATCAAAATATTCTATCTCACCTTTTTTTGATTCATCCTTTTCAAGGGATTTCATAACACCAGGTCTTACCGTTGCCATCTGAGGCTTATGTCTATCACAAACAATAGTAGCCATTATATTTCCACCAAAGGCTGGACGGGTCATCATTAGTAATTTTGTTTCTTCATCGATATCTAAGGAAGTACAATCAGCTGTTAATCCAGTATGAACTCTAGCTGACACCCTAGGAGCTAAATCACGGCCAATTGAAGTTGCACCACAAAGTACAATTTCCGGATCATATTCCTTAATTATTTTACATACCGCTTTAGCATAGGGCTCTGTAGCATATTCACCAAGAATTGGATCCTCTACAACTATAACCTTATCCGCCCCATATGCTGTTAAAATTGAAGCCTTGTCTTTAATTTCTGATCCTAGTAAAACTGCTACTACCTTTTCATCCAAAGATTTAGAAAGCCTTTTAGCTTCACCAATAAGCTCAATACTTACTTTTTGGATATCTCCATCTCTTTGTTCTGCTAATACAAATATATCTTTACTCATTAGCTTAACAATCCTTTCTTAATTCATATTTGATATTTCACAATAATTTTTTCTTGTATTTTTTAGTTCCTTTGAAAATAATAAAAATATTAAATTATATGCTTTTCCTTTAAAGTATCTACAATGGCTTTTACTGCTTCATCGGTTGAAATATCATCTAAAATTTTTCCAGCACCCTTTGCTTGTTTTGTAAAGGATTTTTTAACTCTAGTTGGAGACCCTTTGAGTCCTAGATCATCGGAATTAACAGTATCCTTGATTTCCTCCAAGGTCCATATTTTAACTTCCTTTTCCCTATATGCATCAAAGGCTCCACCAACTGTCATATATCTTGGCTCTGATAATTCAGTTAATGCAGTTAATAAACAAGGGGTATTAACTTCTACTATATGATATCTGTCTTCAAATTGTCTTTTAACAACAATTTTATTTTCTTCCACATTAATTTCTTCTGCATAACTCACCTGTGGAATCCCTAGATGCTCTGCTATTTGAGGTCCAACCTGTGCTGTATCTCCATCAATAGCTTGACGGCCTGTAATTATAACATCATAATCTAGCTTTTTAAGGGCCCCTGCAATTGTTGATGATGTAGCCCAGGTATCAGATCCTCCAAAGGCCCTATCGGTAATAAGAATAGCTTCATCGGCACCCATGGCCAATCCCTCTCTAAGGGCAACTTCTGCCTGGGGTGGTCCCATAGATACTAATGTAACCTTTCCTCCTACTTTTTCTTTTAATTGTAGAGCTGCTTCAATTCCAGATTTATCATCGGGATTTATAATACTAGGAACACCTTCTCTAATAAGGGTATTTGTTTTTGGATCAAGTTTTACTTCTGTTGTATCAGGTACCTGTTTTATACAAACAACTATATTCATTGATATATTTCTCCTTTCAAATTCTAAAATAGAGATAAATTGATTTTCTTTTTGATAAATTAAAATGAATAATTTAATAGTATTCAATATTGCCTTTTAAAACTAACAATTTCAACTATGGAAATTTCCTTAATTATCTAAAGTTTTAAAGATCCTGCAATTACCATTTTTTGAACCTCAGATGTCCCTTCATAGATTTCAGTTATTCTTGCATCACGCATCATTCTTTCAATAGGATATTCCCTTGTATATCCGTACCCTCCAAATAATTGTAAACATCTAGTTGTTATCTCACTAGATAATTGTGAACAATATAATTTTGCCATAGCTGCATTAACAGTAAAGGGTTTACCTTCATCCTTAAGACGGGCTACTTTGTAAACCATAAGTTGAGCAGCTTCTAATTTCATTCTCATATCCGCCAATTCAAATTTTGTATTTTGAAACTTAGAAATACTTCTTCCAAATTGCTTTCTTTCTTTTACATAATTACAAGTTTCTTCAAAGGCTCCTTCTGCAAGACCCAATGCCTGGGCAGCTATCCCAATACGTCCTACATCTAAAGCCTTCATAGCAATCTTAAATCCTTGTCCTTCTTTTCCAAGAAGATTTTCCTTAGGAACAATGCAATTATCAAATATTAATTCACAGGCTGTAGATCCCCTTATGCCCATTTTCTTTTCCTTTTTACCAACTGAAAAGCCTGGGAAATTACTTTCCACTATAAAAGCCGAGCAGCCCCTTGTTCCCTTGGACTTATCTGTCATAGCTATTATTATATAGGTATCTGCATATCCAGAATTTGTTATAAATATTTTTGATCCATTTAAAACATAGTGGTCATCCTTTAAAACAGCTGTTGTTGTCTGCATAGCTGCATCGGAACCTGCTCCCGGCTCGGTCAGGCCAAAGGCTCCAAGTCTTTCACCTCTACAAAGTGGTTTTAAGTATTTTTCTTTTTGCTCATTTGTTCCATATTTAGATATAGGATAAGAACAAAGAGAGGTATGGGCTGTATAAATAGTTGTTGTTGTTAAACACACCTTTGCTATTTCCTCTACCGACATTACATAGGCAAGGGTATCTGCTCCTTGACCACCATATTCCTTTGGCATTGGTATTCCCATAAATCCATATTTAACTAATTTTTCAACAGTTTCTTCTGGAAACCTTTCTTCTTCATCTATTTCAGCAGCTAATGGCTTCACCTCATTTTCTGCAAATTCTTTAAACATTTTCTTTGCCAATAAATGTTCCTTTGGTAAATTGAAATCCATTATATTTCCTCCTATACTTCTTTATTTTGTAATATAGATTTCCTATAGTAAAATAAATTTATTTTTGAATTTCTTCAGCTATAATTTTAAATCCTATCCTTAGCCAAACCCATAATATCCTTGCTAAAAAGTCTTTCATCCATAAGTTTTGGCTCTTTTTCTATTTTAGGCTTAAATTCCATTTTGTCTAAAATCTGTGTTTGAATATCAATACCAGGGGCAATTTCTGTTAAATATAAACCCTCTTCCCTAAGCTCAAAAACAGCCCTTTCGGTTATGTACATAACCGGTTGCTTTACCTTATTTGCATATATTCCACTAAAGGTAATTTGCTCTATATTTTTTATGAATTTCTTCATTTTGCCTTCTTTAATAATATGAAGTTTACCATCCTTGATTTCAGTTTTTAATCCACCTGCTGTAAAGGTTCCACAGAAAACTACCTTTTTTGCATTCTGTGTAATATTTATAAATCCACCACATCCTGCAAGTCTTGTACCAAACTTACTTACGTTTATATTTCCTATTTCATCAATTTGAGCCATACCTAAGTAAGCTATATCAAGTCCTCCACCATCATAAAAGTCAAATAAAACATTTTGGTCTAAAATACTTTCCACATTTGAAGAAGCTCCAAATTGTGCTCCCGGCATGGGCATTCCTCCAATAGCACCGGCTTCTACCGTAAGGGTCATATAGTCTTCTATTCCTTCCTCAGCAGCCACCGATGAAATTAGCTCAGGAACCCCTACTCCTAAATTCACCACGGCATCCTTTTTTAGCTCCATTGCAGCCCTTCTAGCAATAACCTTTCTAGCATTTAATGGAGCCGGGTTTAATCCATCTAAAGGAACCCTTAATTCTCCCGTTAAGGAAGGATCGTATTCACAGCCCAAGCATTGCAAACTGCTTTCCTTATCTCCTATTACCAATGCATCTACATAGATCCTTGGGATTTTAACTAATTTGGGATCTAAAGAGCCATTTTTTACTATTTTTTCAACTTGAACAATAACTTTTCCACCACTGTTTTTGCAGGCCTGGGCCATTGCAGTTGAATCTAAAGACCCAATTTCCTTTTCTACAGTGACATTGCCGGATTCATCGGCATAGGTTCCCCTTATAAGGCATATGTCTATAGGAAAGCTCTTATATAAAAGACGCTCCTGCCCTTCAATTTCAATAAGCTTTACAAGGTCTTCCTTAGTTTTAGAGTTCAATTTTCCCCCACCATTTCGTGGATCTACGAAGGTATTAAGCCCAACATGGGTTATGGTCCCAATTTTTTTAGCCGCAATATCTCTAAATAAATGGGATATTACCCCTTGGGGAAAATTATATGCCTCAATTTTATTTTCAATGGCCATTGCTCCAAGCTTAGGTCCCCTGTCCCAATGTCCTCCAATAACTTTTTTCACCATTTTCTCATGGGCAAAATGGTCATTTCCTCTTCCATCTCTTTTACCTTGACCGGCTGCAAATACTAAAGTCAAATCCTTAGGTAAACCAGTATTAATAAATCTTTCCTCTAAAGCACTTGTTAAAGCTTCAGGACAGCAGCTGCTGACAAAACCTCCAGTTACAACTGTTTGACCATTTTCAATTAAATCAACTGCTTCTTTGGCAGTTAAAACTCGTTTATTATTCATAAACTACAGTCCTCCTCTTACTCTTAAAACCAACTCAAAGGAAAAATAAAAGATTTTATTTATATATAAACTTTTTCTCCTTGGATTTATTTAAAAAGGCCTCCATACCAATTTTTTTATCTTCTGTTGCATTACAAACACTAAAAGCCTGTAATTCATAGGCAAGGCCTGTTTCAATATCTGTTTCAACTCCCATATTTACAGAACGCTTAATTTGTTGTACAGCAATTTGAGCATTTGCCCCTATTTCCTCTGCCATTTTTAGACATTCATCAAGTAAATCCTCATGGTCTACAACTTTATTTACTAAACCGATTTCAAAGGCTTCTTTAGCATTTATAATCTTTCCGGTGTAGAGCAGCTCCTTGGCCTTTCCTACCCCTACTATCCTTGGCAGTCTTTGGGTCCCTCCTGCCCCCGGTGTAATACCTAGACCACATTCAGGTTGTCCAAACTTTGCTTTTTCAGAGGCTATTCTTATATCACAGGCCATAGCTAATTCACAGCCGCCACCTAATGCAAAACCATTTAATCCTGCAATAACAGGTATTCTTAAATTTTCAATTTTTGTATTTAAATCACTGCCAATTTTACCCCATTCTAAGGTTTGAGCAGCAGTCAACGGCAGCATTTCTTTAATATCTGCCCCTGCAATAAAGGCCTTTTTTGTTCCAGTAATAATGAGCACATATATATTAGGATCCTCATTTACTTCATCAATAGCCTTATCAATCTGAGACATAAATTCCCCATTTAAAGCATTCAAGGTTTTTGGATTGTTTAAAGTTAAAATAGCAATATTTCCTTGTTTTTCCAACAAAACCTTATCCATATATTTCCCCTCCATTTTTTATTATGTTAAAAATTCATTTAAAGCTTTAACAACCTTTTCATAATCCCTTTCTTCCTTAACAATTATTCTTTTATCCTTATATTTTAATTTTTTATAATCGGCACAGCAGCTAAAACATCCACATAAAATGAGAATAATATTATACTCTACATTTTCTTTTGCATAATGAAATTTTAAAAAGGGATATTCTTTTTTCAATGATTCTAAAAACTTTTTTCTATCATATTTAACATTACACCCTCCGCAATACTTAACGCCTATGTCCAAGTTAACCACCTTCAAGCCCTTTTCCTTAATAACTTTCTAGCAATATCTAATATCTCGGGATTTGTGTAATTATCTACTATTACCTTTTCTAAATCAGGAATTTCCTCTTTTAATGTAGTTTTTATAATGTTTTCAGCGGTGGATTCAGCTGAAATACAGTTTTTACACTGTCCTAGAAATTTTATTTTTACAATTTTATCTTCTATACTAACAATCTCCAAATCCCCACCATGACTTTTTAAATAGGGTCTAACCTTTGAATTTATTACTTTATTTATTTTTTCTTTAAGCATTTACAGCACCTCAAATTAATCCTCTTCAATTCTAGCTATATTTTTAGCCAGTTTCTTCTTTAGTTCTAAATTCCCTTGCCTAGCTATCATTATTCTCTGGGCTTGGGGAGATCCTGCACCATGCATCGATTCAGTTCTATATCCCACAGCGGCTGTACCTAAAGTTATATTTTCTATAAGTCTGAGGACCTTCATTCTCTTTTCTGCAGAAACATTTGAAGCTCCAACTAAATATTTCTCAATATATTTACCTGTTACAGGATTTTTATAATCCTTTTCAGAGGGCATAGTCACCATTAAGCCGCCGGCAATATCTTCTGCAAGTCTTGCTATTTCATAGGGAAATCTTGTTACATTTTGCTTACATACATTTGCCAGCAATAAGTCTATCTGATAATTACCTGATTTTGTTTTATATCCTTCAGCAGAACAAGCAATGCCACATGAATATAAAGTTTCATTTAAATGTGTCATTTCTATTAATTTATCCTTTATATGGGATACCTTAGGAACTCCATTATACTCTGCCGATAAAGCAGATGCCCCTATTAAAACATCTCCAACTCCAACTTTACATCCACCATAACTTTGTCTATGGTATCCAGCAAATCTTTCCACCATCATTCCAGCAAACTCAGTTTCTCCATTTAGGAAAATCCTATCCTTTGGAACAAAAACATCATCAAATACGACTAGGGCTTCCATTCCACCAAAATTCTTATTGCCAACATCTATATCAGCATCCTTTTCAAGTTTCCTTGTATCGCAGGACTGCCTTCCAACAACAATAGTTATTCCTTCAGAGTCAGTTGGAACAGCAAAGGATACTGCATAATCCTTATCATCATCTTTCATTGCAATAGTCGGCATAACCAGAACTTCATGGGAGTTTGTAATTCCTGTTTGATGAGCCTTAGCTCCCCTTACTACAATCCCGTCTTTTCTTCTTTCTACAATTCTCAAATATAAATCCTTATCCTCCTGCTTACTTGGTGATAAGCTTCTATCTCCTTTAGGATCTGTCATGGCTCCATCTACTGTTAAATCATTTTGTTGAACATATTGAAGGAATTTTCTAAAGTTTTCATGATAATTTGTTTCATATTTTTCATCTGTTTCATAGGTTGTACTAAATACTGAATTAAAGGCATCCATCCCCACACATCTTTGAAAACAAGATGCAGTTTTTTGTCCTAGTAATCTCTGCATTTTTACTTTTTTAACTAAATCCTCTGTATTTTGATGTACATGGGTGAATCTATTTATTTTTTCACCTGTGAAAATTGATTTTGATGTCATTAAATCCTCATATTCTGGCATTTGGGCTAAATCATAGGTCATTTTAACTGAATTTAGTGAAGGCCTAAGAATTGGATTATCTACCACATTATCAATTTTTTCTCCAAGCATATAGACATTTAATTTCAATTTTCTTATGCTTTCTATATACTCATTTCCTGTCATTAAAGCCATACATAACATCCTTTCTCTATAACTGATGAATTTCTTTATTAATATTTGATTTATTAGTAAAGCAAAACCCATGCCAGCTTTATAAATTTTATTCTTTTTCTCCAGATATCCTTTAAAATAATGCTTAAGCAGGATATCTTTTCTTCTTAAATAGGAAAATCATTCTTTGCTTTTATACTTGAGTAAATTGCATCGGTCCATCAAATTATGCAAAATTGCATCGATTGTACTATAATATTAAAAAATACCTATGATTAAATAACCATAGGCATTTCTTTTCTATAATAAAATATATTTTTTATTTCTTACCCTATCAAAAATATCTACTCCCAATTGAAGAAGAACATCAATTACATCCATATAGCACCAATTTTCAACTATTTTATCTCCTTCTCTTCTATACAAATCCGCATCACGCATTATTAAGGGCTTACCTGTTGCCGGAAGACCCAGCCAATCATTTCCAGTATGTGTTGCTCTAAAGCCTGTCCATTCGATTAAAGCTCCATATTCTCCCTCCGCAAAATATATCCTGTATTCACCTTCTACATTTCTTCTATCGGGAACAGCATTTAAAAAGGGTTTTTGATGGTATTTCTCAAATCCTTTAATTCCCCTAGTTGTTCCTATTCCACAGGGACCATACCAAATAAAGTCCTTACTAAAATAATGTTCTAATCCCATTTTTCCAATACCTACATCTTTATAGGCTGCCAAACCCTTATAAATCATATCATATATAATTTGGAAGGTTTTTTTAGTTTCCTTTTCTTCACATTCTCCCATTATTACTCCATCATTAGTAGCTGGTCCAGGGATTATCACCTCCGGCGCCAATGAAGGAATAAATCTAAGGCCCACTTGACGCATCAAATCCAATATATCAATTATTGTATAGGTTTCTACTATTTTATTATCTACAAGCCTATTAAATTCTATATAGGTTATCCATGCAATACCCTTAGAAGCAGGTATATCCAACCAATCATTTTCAAAGGTTCCTACATAATGGCCCGATGTTACAACCCACTGTTGATCCTTGGCAAAATGATTGTTACCAGCTAAATGCATAAATGAATTTTTTTGTAAATCAGGAAATGCTTTTAAAAAGGGCTTCCAAAATTTATTGATTAATTCATTTCTTCCATTTAAAGTATTAATGGGTTGAGGTCCATTCCAGCATAAATCCTCATGATAATACTTATTTACAATATCTTCAATTGTATTGACAGAAGCATCATATATTTTATCATTAAAATCTTTAACTATTTTCTTGCTTTCTAATTTTGTACTCATATTTTTTATCCTTTCTAAATTTGTAATAGTAAAAGTAATATACATTGTGCTGCAAATATTCCTAGTATTATCCAGCCGTATTTATCCATTACTAGGGGGGCTAGTCCAGAGCCCTCTTCATCAGTGGCATCTCCAAGAACTTCCTTTACTCCTAAAGCAGTGTATTTTCTATTTTTATCACTTTCATCCTTAAAGAATAAGCTGCAAATATAAGATAGTGCAATACAGTAAATAGACCCTATAGCATAAATCCACAGCCAATGCATTTGGAAATATCTTTGAGTTAAAAAAGCAGCTGTTCCAGCTAATATTGTCCCAATAAAAGCCCCATTATCATTAACCCTAGGTATAAATACACATACAATCATTATACCTGTTAAAAGAGAACCAAAGGGGGAAATATATCCTGCTATTGTATCTAATATTGATTTAGTATTTCCACTAAGCCCTGCATAAACAAAGCCAATGATTACAACACCAAATATTACAGAAAACAAAATCGTTGTTGATAAAGGAGTATCTTCTTTTTTACTTATATAGGGCTCATAAATATCCTTTGTAAATACTGCAGTTAAAGAATTAAGTATAGAATCGACACTTGACATTGCAGCAGCAAAGGTTGCAGCTAGCAATATTCCTAAAAGCCCAGTTGGTACATAATTAACTAAAAAATCTGTCATAATAAGATTTGCATTATTAAAATCAAGGGTATGGGGATTCGTTTTATAAAATATAAACAAAATAACACCTAAAAACATACAAGCCCAATAAATAAACTGCATTGAAATCGAACTCATTATACCACTTTTTTTGACATTAGTAATATTCTTTGCTGTCAAATATCTTTGAACCTGCCCTTGATCAAATCCAAAATATCCAATCCACATAGCAAATCCACCGATACCTACACACCAGATATTAAGACTATTTCTATCAAATAAAAAATCAAAAGAAATTAACTTATCAGATTCCTTTGCCACAGTCATTAATTCTCCAAATCCCATAGGTAGTTTTCCTGTAGCATAAAATATTGCAAAAACTAATCCCGCAAACAATATAAGGGCTTGTATAGCATCTGTCCAAACAACAGCCTTAATTCCCCCAATAGCTGTATATATAATAGCAAATATAACTATAATAGGAACCCACTGCCCAAATGTAAGATTAGTAATTTTACTTAATACTAAGGCTGGAGTATAAACAAATCCTCCCATAAGTATAAGGGATTGACATAGCCATATAATAACATTGAGAAGCCTTGACTTAGACCCAAGCCTAAGGTTTATATACTCGTAAATAGTAGTTACATTTGAATTGTATAAAACCGGTAATATAGTATATGTAACAAATAATATAGCAAGGGGTACTGTAATATTAACCATTGCTGCAATAATTCCGTCTTTACATCCCCAACCAGGTCCACCAATAAATGAGTTGGCGCTTATCATAGTAACTCCAACAGATAAGCCAATTCCATACCAGGGCAATGATCTACCTGCCACAAAGTAATCCTCAGAATTTTTATTGGATTTTCCCAGTGCATAACCTAAATACATAATTGCAGCCATATAAACAACAAGAATAACAAGATCTAAAGCATGCATATAATATCCTCCTCTTTTTTAGTGAAACAAATTTAAAATAATGATACGAAACTATAACCCCTCCTTTAAAATTTTAATTATACTTTTTCATTTCAATATAATTTATTTTTTATATATTAAAATCATTTTAATATCTCTTTATATACGCGAATAAAATTATTTCCTAGAATTTTTTTGCAATCGTTTTCAGTATAACCATGGTTTAAAAGCTCTTTTATAATTCCAGAAAAACTTTCATGACAGCTTGGACCTTCAATAAAATCATTCTTTCTTATTCCATACCAAATCCCATCAATCCAGCCTGGATATTTTTCACTTTGTACCGGTGTAAGTCTATCAGTTCCACAATAATCAGGTCCTAAATTGGCAAATCCCTTAACTATTTTCCTATCTTTAGGTGTTTTATAGGCAGAATAATCCGGACCCAATGCTACATGATTAATACCAGCTATTTCCACTATATGATCGATATGTCTAAATAAATCCTCTGCATCTGGAGCTTCCTTATCACCAGCCACTAAAGCTGACCAAAAGCTTACTGCTATTACTCCACCACTTTGAGCTATTGTTTTTATCCTTTCATCACTAATATTACGAGGATGATTATATACAGCCTTTGCACAGCTATGGGAATCTATAACTGGATTTTTAGTTTCTTCAATCAAGTCAAAAAATCCATAATCTGATAACTGAGCCGTATCAAGGACAATACCAAGTCTATCTGCTTCTTTGACAATTTTCTTTCCAAAGCCTGTCAGTTTACCCTTTGTTCTAGTCTGGGCCACACCATCCCCTAATCTGTTTCTACTGTTTCCTGTTAACTGAAGCCCCCTAAGTCCCATTCTATATAAAGAGCGTAAACTTGAAAGCAAGTTCAAATTTGGCTTTCCCTCTAAGGGCCTACCTCCAGATAAAGTTGCTAAAACAGCTATTTTATTATTTTGTAATGCATAATCAATATCCGATGCATTTCGACAAAGAATAAAGGATTTACATCCTCCCTCTAATTCACAGTTAAGTATATCTAATTTTTTATGGGCATCCCAAAATCTTAAAGTATCTGTTGCACTATACATAACCTGGGCAACATGATCCCCTCCAACTGACATATTTACTAGATTAACTCCTTGTTTTTCTAAAATAGGTTTATAAATTTTATCAAAAACATGAATTTCACCTAAAACAGCCTTCTCTTCATTTTTTAAAAACTCATAAACATATTCATCTAGGATTTCTTGATGTCCATCTACTACCACATAATCATTAATTATTTTTTGATGATTCGACATTTTTCCCACTCCTTAACCAATTGCTTCTTTGAATACCCGCATTAGATTTTTACCTAAAATCCCCTTTATTTCTTTATCCGAATAGCCTCGTCTAACTAAATAATCAGCAATAACATAGGCCTTCGAGATATTTTTTGGATCATCAAGCATATGGTCCCCCTTTGGAATTCCTGTATAAAAGCCTTCTATTGATCCAGGAAAGGGACACATGGCACGGTGAATATTGTGTACCAAATCAAAATTATCAAAATCAAGTCCAATTCCCACATGCTCTGGTCCTATCAATGAAGAAATATGGTCTATATGGTCTACTACATCATCAAAGGTAACCCTTTCCCCTGTTTCCTCTGCTTTATATTTTATTTCTGTTTTAACCATTTCAAGACCAATAACTCCTTTATTTCTCCCTATTGCCTTTATTCTTTCATCACTTAAATTATTAGGGTTTTTGCAAATCTTTTGAACTCCTATATGGGATACAATTACTGGTTTATTAGAAACTTCTAAGGAATCAAAAAAACTTCTATCATTCATATGGGTTAAATCTATGAGCATCCCTATTCTATTCATTTCTTCTATTAGCTTTACCCCAAAGGTTGTAAGACCTCCATCAGCAATTGCTTCACCCATACCATCAGCAAAAGCAGTACGAGCAGCACCACAAATACAATTAACCCTCAACCCCAATTCATAAAAAGTACGAAGCATTACAAGACTTTCTTCTCCATAACGGCCTTCAAGGGCCCTTGCCCCTTCAAAGGCAAGAAGAACAGCAATTTTATCCTCTGCAAGGGTTTTTTCTATTTCTTTTACATTAGTACAAATTCTAAATGTATTACTGATTTTTTCTTCACATCGGAGCATATCTATTTGTTCAAAACAGCCGAACTCTAAATCATCAGTTAAATTACAAAGACATGGAGAATTTGCGCCTACACTAGTTGCAATTACATTAATTTTTCCTTCTCTTAACTTGGGAGCATAATGGGTATCAAAAATATTTTTTTCTCCTAAGGCCTTACGAATTGCAAATTCAAACATCATATGATTGTGAACGTCTACAAAAGTAGATTCTTCATTAAGATATTTTGCTCTTTGGCTTATTTCATTCCTTTTTTTCTTCAAAGAATATTCCCCCATAACTTTTTTCTTTTATATAAAATTTTAATTATGAAATTTCCCAAAATACCCAATTAAACTGGCACAACAAATTAAATTTTCTTTGATAATTAATACACAAACATGTTATATGCAATATTTATGCCATGTAAATGAAAAGTAGGAAACACTCCTTTAAAAGAAATGGGTTAGTTTATTGAATTTTTAATCAATAGAAAAAATATGTCAATTATTTTTTTGTTTTATCAATCCTTAAAATATTCATATCTAAAAGATTCAATAAATGTATTTTTTCATCAATTTATGTAGATTTGCATCATTAATTGTCGATAATAGAAAAATACCTAGGATTAAACAACCCTAGGTATTTCTTATTTACTTCTATTTATTTTTTTAATCTACCCTTTTCATCATGGTCATTATCATATTGTATATTATTAGTTCCTGCATAGCTGGCTGGATTTCTAAAACCTAATGGATTAACTCCACATTTATATTTTTCTTTAATTTCTTCAATTAATTCAGCATAATAATTCACAGCAGCAGATACTAATTTTTCTCCCTTTTCCGCTGTTGCCTTTTTAGGATTTCCTATTACTCCTTCATCAAGGTCATCCTTTTCAAGTAATGCAAAGGTTCCCTCAAAGTGATACATTGATCCCGGTGCTGTTCCTTCTCCTGGAGCTATCTTCCATTTTGAATCAAGTAATGGTGTTCCTCCACCTTCAACAGCAAGATCCATATCAACTAATTCTGGATACAAATGAAGTGCTAGGGATGTTTCTGCTTCATCGGCATGCCACATATAGTCCTCTAACACATTTTTATTATCCCTTAGGAAATCATACCATGTGGATGCAAGTGTAAAATATCCTTCAAGTCCTAATTTATGAACTGCCACAATTGTTGATGAAACTTGTCCATGGGCTGATATAATGATGAATTTATTATATCCTGCAACAGCTGCTCCCCTTATAATGTCCTCTAATAAAGCTATATGGGTTTCATATTTTAAAGGAATCGTTCCTTCCATTCCCCAGTGCATATATGGATGGGATCCATACATTGGACTAGGTAAAAGCATAGCTCCTGATTTTTCCGCTACTTTTTCTGCTATACCTATGGCATTAAAGGTATCTGAACCACAAGGACAATGGGGTCCATGCTGCTCTATTGCTCCTATAGGTAAAATAGCCACGTCACAAACATTTTTTGCATATTCAACATTTACTTTTCCAGAATTCTCATGAAACCATATGGAATCTCTGTTTCCTAATTTCAATTTTTTTGCCATTGATTAATTACCTCCTAAATTATATAAAGTTATTGTTTGACTTTTTTATTGTTCAAACAGTATTTCTATATTTATTTAAAGCAAATACTATGCCAAGTCAAAATACTTAATTGAGCAAATTGAATAATTACCTTTCATAAAAACTATCTACTATATATGGTTTTAGAATCTACAAAGTCATACTATATATATTATGTAACTTAGACAAGTTAGAGTTATATAATTTCCTCACTTATTATGTTTTTGCTATTTCATAAACCTCTCTCTATAATTTTAATAAGAAAAATTTATAGTCTAGAATTTAATACTTCTTGAGTACCCTTAAATATATCTAAGCTCTGCTGCTTTAGCCAGTAGGGTATGTCAATAAATAACCAGTTTTCTGAAAGCTTTTCTTTCTGGCAACAGTAAAAATCCACTATTTGCATATTAGCATTAATTTCTCTTCCTGGCAATCCCAAAACATCTTCTATAGACCTATTTCATCAAAATCATCCCTATAATTAAGATAATTTATAAACACTTACCAAAGGGGTATATTCTGTAAAAATTAGTGTGAAATTTTATTTTGATGTGTTTTTACATCATAACTATGTACATATACATCAATTACAAATAGGAAATACCTACACTTGAATAACCGTAGGTATTTTCTAGCAGCCTATTTATTTTCCCTATATCCCTTTTAATAACTCAATCAGCTTTTATCTACAGTTAATAAGTCCTGCACTTCTCATTTCAATTTCATTAGTTATCTTCCACCTACCATCTATATTCCTTATGTAAAATATACTTAAAGCTAAACAATTATTTCCTAATTTCCTACCAGTAGCAACACCATATCTACTGTATCCAGTATTTGTTCCTTTATACTTCATTCTTCTATATACCTTATATCCCTCCTGTGCATTTCCATATATAATAGTATTTTCAATACTCACCTTTAAGTCAGGAAATGCTGCCTGCAGCTGAAGAATATCCTTTACAACTGCATCTACACCTTTTAATCTTAACTTATTTTCCTTTAAAACCTCTACATCCTCTTTATAGTAATCGTAAATAAGACCAACCATATTATAATTATAAATTAATTCTGTATACTTTTTAACAAAGTCAAGAACATCGGACTTTTCTTCTAGATCTACATTTTTTATATCTTTTAACAATTTATTCATTTCATCGGCATATATATCAGTTAACATAATGACAACCTCCTAAAAACAAATTATTTTAAAATACTATTCACACTCTATTTCTTCACAAGCCGCTGTTTCTTCAAAATCATTTTCTTCTGATTGAATAAAAGACTTCATAGTATTTTCAAGTGATTCAGAGCTTCTAACCAACCATTCCTCTACAATTTTCCACCTTCCATTAACCTTTTTCACTAAACATTCACATACACTCATACAATAATCATCTTCACTTAAGGGTTTTCCCGTTGGCTTTCCAAATTGACTGTATCCTGTATTAATCCCATCATAATATACGGCCTGAACGAATTTATATCCACTTTCTTCATCACCTTCTGCAAATATGTCAAGAAATTTAAATTTTAAATCAGGAAAAGAGGATATGAATTGAAGTGTACCAGCAAAAACATTATCAACCCCTGTAACATCATTGCCATTTCCACTATGGATTACAGCATCATCACAATAGAAGTCATAGATTTTCCCCACTAATTTATGGTCCCAAATCAATTTTGTATATTCCTCAAATAATCTTGCAACTTCTTCTGGAGTTTTCAATTCACAATTATCAACATATTCCAAAAGCTTATTTCTCTCTTCTAATCTCTTTTCAATAGACATTTATACCTCTCCTTTGCAATAGTTTTTTATTTTACCTTTTACTAAAACATTATTTGAAACATCAGCTAAGGTTAAATATAGAAAAAAACTTATATTATAAGATTTCATCGGCAAGATCTTATAACCCAATTAACCATAAAACCTTGAGCCAAATTCATAAAGGGCATCATAAAAGGTTACAATATTTTCAACTGGAACATTCTTCTCTATATTATTAATTGATCCTAAAACTAATCCTCCTCCAGGAGCTAAATCATTAATTCTTCTTTTTACCTCTTGTCGAATTTCTTCAGGAGCTTTTGTTGAAAGAATTGTTTCACTATCACAGCCAGCTCCCCAAAAAGCTAATTTATCTCCGAATTTTTTATTAAAATAAGCTGTATCATCCATACCATCAGCAGAAATTTGTACAGGATTCCAAGCATCCATTCCAAGTTCTATAAAATCAGGTATAAATTTATGTACAGCCCCATCACAATGATAAACTATCTTAACATCAGCCTTAGATTTAATAAAGTTAACTACCTTAGCTTGGGCAGGTTTTATTATTTCTTTGTATAGGGATGGTCTCATTAACGGAGAATTTTGAGTTCCTAAATCATCTGATAAAACTACCACCTGAGAATATTTTCCAACCTCATCAAGTATAACATTCCACTGCCCTATATGATACTTTACTATTTTTTCAAGCATTGCTTCAACAATCTCAGGTTCTGTCATCATTTTAATGAAAAAACTCTCATATCCCATTAACCATTGACAAGGAACATAAATCCCTCCATCAAGGGGACCATTTACTACAAGGGCATAATCTGTATTTTCATAGATTTCTTTCGCTTTTTCTCCCATTCCACTCCATTTTCTTTTATCCTTTGGATCTGGCCAAGGGAATTTATCAATGTCATCTAATGTACAACCCTCTAATGGATGTCCTACGGGATTAAAGCAGACCCCATTTTGGGGACATTCCCATCTTACTCCCCATTCATCTTTATATGAAATTACTCCATTTTCGTTTTTTTCTATTTTGTATTCCACTCTATCAAGTGAAACATACAAAGGGTAACAATCAGCTTTAAAACGCTTTCTAATATATTCGTCAGGAAAAGCAGATTGTGAAAGTATAGATGATATAGTTATTTCATTTTCATATCCTAAATATCTTTGCAGCTTTGTATAGGCATCTTTATGTAATGTCGTTTGATTATATATTCCACCAATATCAATTGGTATTATATCAGTTTCTTGATGATTTAATGCCCTAATTATCCTTTCTCTCGATGTAAGACTAGCCATTTTCTCCCTCCTTATGAATTATATTTTTAGGGAATTGTTCAATATAGAAGGTTCTTAATCTGTGTATATTAAAATCCTTAACAAAATCTAGAGCAAATACTTTTTTATAAAAAATCGAAAAATTTATAAAATATCATTTAGAAATATATTTACATTAAATATAAAATAAGCAAATTTCATACCAAGAAAATAGGATTAAGGTTTTAAAATTATTCAACCTCCTAAGATATTATAATTTTGATGCATTTGCTCATCGTTTATATGCAGCACAGCATCTGTTTTAATTTTAATAAAAAATACTAAGCTTCAGAATGAGATTTATCTTTCACTGAAACTTAGTATTAAATAAATATATATTCTAACAAAATAATTAACTTATACAAATCAAAACTCCCTAGAAGCATTGGATATTTTGATATATAGAAATTTAAATAAAAGCTTTATTATTTAGCATATTTAAACATTTCACCTTGAGTCATAAATTTAACTTTGCTTTTTGATGCGTATTTCTCCATTTCTTTTTCAAAAAGCAAAGGATCTCCACCATGCTCTCTAAATGTCCAAAAATGACAAGGAATAGCTACTTTTGTTTTTACAATATTGGCTAATTTTGCTCCTTCAGTAGAATTTAAATTTCCAAATTTTCCATTAACTGATAATACAGCTATGTCTGGTTGAAACTTTACTACATCATCCATTTTCTCTGGATGATATGCTGTATCCCCTGAAAAATATAATTTTACTCCACTAATATTCATTAATATTCCAACTGCATCGGGAGCTAAACTCCCATGGTCTGCATATACTGGTTTAATCATCATATTATTAAAGTTTATTTCTTCCCCTAATTGTAATTCTGTAATTCTGTCTTTATCAATACCTATTTCAATATATTTATCTACACAGGATTTAGGTCCATAAAATTTTGTTTTTGGACAAGATGCAACAATAGGTATTGCATCAAAATCAAAATGATCAAAATGAATATGTGTTGTTATATATATATCTGGCTGTAATTCACTTGGTAAAATAAGTTTAGGACTTAATCTTTTAAAGCCCTTTATTCTTTCACCACAATCAGTTAAATAGGGATCAAGGGCAATAATCTTGTCGTCACTATTTTTAATAACAAATCCAGCCTGGCCTAGCCAAAATAATGCAATTTCATTTTCTTTTACTTTTTCACTTATTATTTTAAGCTGCAAATTCATTGTATCATGCCTTTCTCTATGAGTCATGTTGTAATACATCCGACCTAAATTTTTTCATCTTTCTAACAATAGTAGATTGGTCCACCTTTAACACAGAAGCAGCTTTACGTGTTGTTCCATACTTTTTCAAAGCTTTTTTAATTAATTCTTCTTCCAGCAGGTCTACAGCTTTTTTTAAAGGCAGTATCCCATCAACTTTAACTTTATTATTTTCAGAGCTTAGTCCATTAAATATTTTAGTTGGAATATGTTGGGTAGTAATTTGCTGCTCTTGTGATAATATAACAATATTTTCTATAACATTTACTAATTCCCTCACATTTCCTGGCCAAGGATAGTCAACAAAAACATCTATAACTTCAGTAGATATGACTTTATCTAAATTGTATTTTTTATTAAATTTCCTCAAAAATAAATTAATGAGAGCTGGAATATCCTCTGGCCGCTCTCTTAAAGGAGGTACAGGAACTGTAACTACATTCAAGCGATAAAAAAGGTCCTCTCGAAATCTTCCCTCAGACACCATTTTTTCAATATTTTTATTTGTAGCTGCAATAATGCGGATATCTAAATCAATAGGCTTTGTTCCTCCAACCCGAGTTATTTTTTTCTCTTGAAGCACTCTTAAAATCTTAACTTGAAGATTTAATGGAAGTTCAGCTATTTCATCCAAAAGAATAGTCCCACCATTTGCCATCTCAAATAGTCCTATTTTTCCCTTTTGATTAGCTCCTGTAAAGGCCCCTTTTTCATAACCAAAGAATTCTGATTCTAAAAGATTATCTGGAATAGCACCACAATTAACTTTTATAAATGGGGATTTACTCCGCTCACTGTAATAAACTACGCTATCAGCTACTACCTCTTTTCCAACACCGGATTCACCAAGTATAAGTACCGTTGAATCGAATTTCCCAACACGTTTTACTAATTCAAAAACTCTACGCATTTTAGGACTATTAGCTATAATACCCTGTCTTTGTCTAGGATTTTTATCATTTTTCAGAGCTTTTAATTGTTCAATCTCCAGCCTTTGCTGATTAATTATATTTTCTTTATTTTTTAGCTTTCTTGACATGTTTTCCAGATCTGTAATATCTCTAACATTATTTAGTACATATTTAATATTTCCATCTTTATCTAAAATAGGATTACCTGTAATAAGAACATGTTTTTTTGTATTGTAATTGTATCCCATCATCGTTACTCTTTTACATGTTTTTAAAACCTGAAGAACTGCAGATTTAGAAAACAGTTTTTGATCAAGCAGCTCTTGAGTATATTTGCCCAACACATCTTCTCTTTTTATACCTGAAATTCTTTCATTTCCTCTATTCATATATAAAATACGACTCTGCCCATCAGTAATCCAAATGCCATCGTAAGAGTACTCCAATATTTGCTTCATTTCTCCCGATAATTTAAAATCTGGTTTTCTGTCACTACCCAAAACATATTCTTTTTCACGAACAGACATTATTTTTTTCCTCCTTAGTCGCTAAATTACATTATTACAATCATTTTCAGTATAACATTTAACGATAAGTAATTAAAGAGGATAAAATTTAAGCTCAAATATAGGATTAACTTACCAACATGATTCTATATTGTTAATTTTTTATAGGCTTTAAAGGGAATAAAATTCCCTTTAAAGCTTATAATTGTATATAAAATATACTAGTATAGTGCATTTTCTAGACTCGTATATCTTTCATCAAATTGGACTTTATATATTTTTTCTTTTCCAGCTAATCCCCATAATAGGTATTCTGTACATCCTGGTACAGCAAAGGAAGTATGGAATCCTACTGGTAAAGCTATTGCATTATTATCATCTTCAATTACAAAAAATTCATTCCATCTTTCTCCATCTTCAATATCAGAGGAATATTGTATTACGGTTCCTGGTCCACCATTTGGTCCCTTAACTCTAATTGAGAATATTTCTTCTAAGGGATATTCATTTTCATTATTGAGATCATGTCTGTGTCCAGGAAATCCAATCCATCCTCCTGGTACAGAAACCGATTCTCCAACTATTAGTTTTTTAGTAATATTCCCATTATGCTTTGATCCAGGTCCAAAAATAAAGCGATATTTTCTTTTCCAAATATGAGCACCTGGAGCCCCTTCTTCAACATCATCGGGTCCGCAGAAATAAGGCTCATTTCCCTCATCACAAGGCGCTGTAAATATACGGGCCTCCATTCCATTAGCACTTTCTATTGTAATCTTACTATTTGGAGGAAGATATACTGATGTAGGAAGCTCATCAAATACATCCTTTCTTGTACCACTTATCTCATCAAAAAATTTTTTTCCATTCCAATCTACTGTAGCCTTAAAATCTCCTTCCTGTAATACAATTGCTATTTCTTCTCCTTTAACCTCATACTCAATTTTTTCACCAGGTTTAATTACCATACGGTCAAAACCCAAATATTTTAATGATGAATTTCCCCTTGTAATTACCTTCTCATATCCTTCTTCCTTATTAAATCGATGTAAACTTGTACGCTGCATCTTAATATCTCCTTTCAAATTTATAAATTTTTAACAAAATTTAATTTTATTTATTTAAAACTTCAGGATTAACAATATACTTAGGTTTCTTTCCATTTAAATAATCTACAACCCCCTGGGCAGAATGGGTTGCCATAGCAATAAGAGCTTCATCTGTTAATGCTGCATTATGGGGTGATATAAGTATGTTTTCTAATTGAAACAAAGGATTATTTGAAGCTGGAGGCTCTTGTTCAAAAACATCAATGGCTGCCCCTTTAATAACTTTTTCTTTTAAAGCCTCGTATAAATCCTTTTCGTTCACAATAGGCCCCCTTGCAACATTTATAAAATAAGCATCTTTCTTCATCTTTGAAAATTCTTGTTTCCCAATCATCCCCTTAGTTTTTTCATTTAATGGAACATGAACAGAGATAAAATCTGATTTTGAAAAAATCTTATCTATATTATCAACAAGTTCTATACCCATTTTATGAGCCATATCAGAATTTACAAAAGGATCAAAGGCAATTAATTTAACTCCCAGAGCCTTTAATTTTTCTGCTAAAAGAGTTGCAATCTTTCCTAATCCAATCAACCCTACTGTTTTACCCTTCATTTCTAAATTAACAACTTCTCTTCTGATTCCAAATTTTCCTTCACGGACCTTTGAATCTAAGGGAAGTAAATTCTTAGAAAGTGATAAAATCATACCTAAAGCATGCTCAGCAACTGCATTTATATTTGACTCAGGAGCATTAACAACTAATACCCCCTGATCGGTGGCAGTCTTTACATCAATGTTATCGACACCAACTCCATGCTTTGCAATCACCTTTAAAGCAGGTATATTTTTTATCAATTCCCCTGGTATTTGTGCAGAACGTATAAGAATACCATGACATCCAATAGCTTGATCCATTAATTTTTCTATTTTAGTACTCTTTCCCATAACAACTTCCACTTTGCCTTCTTTTAATATTTTTAAACCCTCTTCGTGAATAGGTTCTGTAACTAATACTTTCTTCACAATTCCACCTCCAGTTAAATATCTCTTTTAAATTAAATTTATTTTCATATATTATAACAAGCAATTTTTATGCCAGTTTTTACTTTTCAATGACAAATCATAACTATGGAATAATTATTAAATTCATTAATGCTGAAGCTTTTTCATAAAAAATTATGATTTTAATAATCTAATTGCTAAATTAGATTATTAAAATCATAATTAAATTCTTTGTTTCCCCAAAATTTCTTCAACCATATATTTCATTTTTCTTTATTCTTTTTTACCCAATAATGAAAAAAAGACTTTTCTCTCATTTTGAGATTAGTCCTTTTTTACAAGAGCTATTTTAGATTCCATCATTTATTATCTAATATCCTTAATCTATAGGCATTAATAGCTGTTTCTCCAAGTTTATCCATTAATTTATAATTAGCATAGGCCCCTACTACTGCACCAATGCCGGGTACTAGCTGTAGTAATTTAGCTAAATCCAAATAGTCCCTATATTCCTGCTGAAAACTTCTCCAATTAAAATCATTAATATTTTCCGGAAGCTCCTTTGTATATTTCCCCCAATTAGCTATTAGCCGGTATGTCTCTATTCGTTTCTTTTGACTGCAAAAGGCTAACTGAAATATATAAAGAATATACAGCCTTTCTTTATACTCTCTAACATCAAAGCCATAAATACTTGCAACATCAAAGAGAAATTTCATTTTTAAGCTTAAAAGTAAAGGAAAGTCTGCCAGTCCAATTAAAATTCCACCGGCACCTGTGCCAGCGCCACTGGCAGTTGCAGCTTTTTTATAAAATTTTAATCTCTCTTTTACTAAAAGCTCTCTTTCCTCTAGGCTTCCAGATTTCTTCGGATTATTAGTTATAAATTTTGATCCACTTATTACTAATTTGGTCATATTCTTAATTGCTTCAGTTATTATTTTATGAACCTTATCTGGTATAAGATTGTTTGTTTTATTTTGTATTCCCTTGCTGATACGATTTGTAATGGAAGGTTTTTTAGTCATTTTAATCTTCCATCTTCCCAGTTCCCGTAAGATTTTATCTTCATAATTAATCATTATCTTCCCTCTCAATAAATCCAATACTGATTTTATCCAATAATCCTTCCCCCATGTATAACCTTTCCCTTAACACTGCCTGCCATATCATCTCCTCCATCTGCAATATTTAGAGCCCAAAACACCGGGAATCTTTCGCTGATTTCAGCTTTAATTATCTCTGGGGCTGCAAAAGCTATTAGCTGGAAATTAAGCTGATTTGCAATTTCAAATATTGGGTCAAGTACATGCCTGCCTGACGCCTTTCCGAATATATTGTCTATCATGAGTACAGTCCATGGATTATTATTTCCTATGTATCTTTTTTTATAGTTCATTAGCATCATTATGACAAAGGTGCTTATGGATAGGGTTTGACCACCGCTGCCCTCGGTCATTACTCCTTCTCCCTTATTTATTGCCTCCCAAGACTCATAATAATAATCCCTTGGTTTTGAATATTTAAATTCATTTTTCTCCGTCATTTTATATACCATAAGCTTTGGATATCTACCCCCTACAGTTTTTGAAAAAATAGCTTTATCGTTCATCAGTTTCTCTATAGTCCCATCTTCTATATTATCTATATCTTCATACTCTTTAAGGAGTTTCTCTATACATTGTACAAAATAGTCCCTAAGAGCCATTATTATCTCATCCTCATCCTTTGGCAAAAGCTCTTCTCCTTTTAACTTAACAAGAGGGAATGAATATCCCCTTTCATTTAGATAGACTACACTTGAAACCATTTCCTTTAAAGCATTAACCATTTTAATACCATGGATAGCTGCCCTATTTGCCCATCTATCTCTAGCTTCCTCGGCCTTTTCCTTATCTCCGTGTATAGTATTTATCTCAATATTAAAATATTCCTTCATGCTATTAAAGGATATATAATTGCTTTTGTAATTATCAATTACTAACCCTTCTACATCAATCAATATTTTATTTTTCAATATATCGTCCTTAACTTTACTTTTTACATGCTTAGAAAACTCATCCATATTTTTCTTAGATTCTTCCAAATCCCTTGTCATTCTTTCTCGTATATCTCTATTTGCTTCAATCCATTTTTCAAGTTCGTACTGAGGGTCAGCATTTACCTTTTCTAAAATTTCCTTATCTACCTTTCCTGCGTTTATATTTAGTTCCTTATAGCTCTTTATCTCTGAAAGAAGCTGTCTATTTACATCGACCTTATTTCTTGCATCCTTTAATATACTTTTTATTTCTTTAATATATCTTTTATTGTCGATAATGCTCCTATTAATTTTATATTCCAGCTCCCCTAAATTTTCTTCCTTTAATTCAATCAAAGCTTTATTAGGATATTCCTCATTTATTTTAGTCTTGATACTATCCATATTTTTTATTTTTTCATCTAGGGTGGCTTTAACCTTTACTCTTTGAGTCTTTATATTCTCCAATGTAATACCTATATTACTTTTCCTATTCTTATAAATAGAAAGATTTTCTTCAGCCTCCGTAATTGTTATATCCTCTAAAATAAAATTAAACCACGAATCATCTATCTTCTTTAATTTTTCTTCTACTTCACTTATTTTTCCCTCTATTATTTCTATATCCTTGTCTATAATTCTTATTTCTGCATTCATATTATTTATGTCATCATGAAGCTTTTTCCTTAAATTTAAATCTATTATTATTTCTTCGTCTGCTAAACTATAATTAGGAATTATATGGTTTTTTTCAATTTCTTTAGGAATTACTATTTTAGCATGTCCCATAATTCCCCTTATATTATCAAGGTAGATATCAATTTTTGATTTCCAATTATTATATTTTATATTATCATCTAATATCAAGTCTCTATTTGATTTAGATTTTTTAGCAATATCTTCTATTTCATTATTTAATTTTTTAACTAATTCTCTGTTTTTCTCCATTTTATCAAATAAATTGTCCAGCTCTTCTTTTTCCTCTATAAAATCACATAATTCATTGATATCCTTTTCAGTTATTTCATTTATTTTTTTTATATCTTTTAAATTCTGTTTCTCTGTAGATATTTTATCCTTTGTTTTGTTTATTTGATCCAATATATGGGATTTTTCGGTCTTAAACTCATCTAAATCATACTTGGCTTGATTGATAATATCCATTAAGGTCTGGGAGCTTTTTTTATTCAAGACTATATTTATATTCTCTATAATATTCCTAATATTTTTAACCTTTTCCTTTAATACCTCAATTGAAGATTTTATATTATTTTCATTTTTCATTAAATCCTTTTTCCATATATCATAGGCAAACTCATCTATTACAAGCTTTGTTCCTTGATTTTCAATAATTTTAAAGCTCTCTTTATAGTCTTTATTCATATTATTACGAATAAAAATAGGCACCGGATTATGTAATAATATATCTGTACTAATATTCCTTTTAATAGTATTCCAATCATTATCTCCTGGAATTACTAATCCATAAATCAGTGAAGGGTATGTATTAACTAGCTTTTGACATTTCTCTGAACTTTCTGTTTTTAGAAATTCTGTCCCCAATTGAACGGGTATCCCAAGATTGACTATCTCCTCTTTTAGTATAATTATGTCATTATTGGCTATCCAAAAATCCTCATTATTTAGGACCTTATCTATATTGTTCTCCCATAATTCCCTATTTAAATTTATTATTCTTTCTTCTTTATCCTTAATAAGCTTGATTAATTGATTTTTTTGGGACTTCACCCAACCTTCACTATAAGTTATATTTTCATTTATATTTAATGCAGACATAATACTACTTTCAATTTTTCTTTCCTCTTTGCTGACAGAATTATATTCCTGGGTATAATTTTCAATATCCCTTTCTAAGGCCTTTATCTCTAAATCAATTTTATTATTACTAATTTTCTTTTCATTTATTTTGTCCTTTAACTTCTCAATTTTATCTTCAGTATTATCTATATTTTCTTTTTCACTATTGTTTTTTTCCTCTAATTCCTTTAAAAGCTTTTCCGGAAAACTCATTAAAAACATTCCATGTTTTTGGGCCAGCTTATTTTCCCTTTTAGAAAGCTTATCCCTTCTATCTTTATAGGATTTAATTTCTAGATTAATATTTCCTATAGCTTCTCTAAGCTTATAATCCTCATCATTTAACCTTTCTATCTCATCTTTTAGATATTTATTATATGAAATATGATTTATCTCTATATTTGACCATTTTTTTTTGGTATCTGACCATTTTCTTTTTATCTCATTTTCAATATTACTAATTTCTTTTTTTATATCTTTTATATTTAAATTTTCTATTAATTTATTTTTTTCAAGCTTCTTTTTTTCTAAGCCTAATAAATATTCCTTCTTATCTAAAAAAAGTCTATTTATCTTATATTTACTGATTTCCATAAGAGTATTGTTAAGTTCAAGATTCAATTGGCTCTCCCTGGAAATCAAGTCCCTTTCCTTAATTTTCAGGGTTTCTATTTCCCTTTGTTTCACAGCATATTCTAAATTCCTCTTTTTAAAAGCCAGCTCCTCTTTAAGCTTATATGCAGTTTCTTCTTCATTTATCCATTTTTGAAGCTCATTTTCGCTATTTATCAGTCTTTCATTAAAAACTTTATATAAATTATTTCCCTGTATAATATTTCTTTTAAGCATATCCCTTCTCTTCATTCCCGTTTCTGCATCCTTAATTAAAGGGTCTATATGAAATATAAGATTTTTATAATCTACTTCCCTTGCCAATAGTTGAGGAAGGTTTTTTGTTATGGACAATTCACTTTTAAACATATCTACTAAAGTATTATCCTCATCTTGAAGAAAATTTTTCATGTTTTGAGTTATTGCAGGTATTATTAATTTATCGAATATGGATTTATTGTCAACTGCCCTTGAAAAATATTCCCCAATACCTCCTTCAACCCTGTTTATTTCCTTTAAAATTTCCCATTCAGAACGATTAATTCCTTTGCTTTTCAAATAATTATAATAGTTTGAATCATATCTCTTTGTTGATGTCTTACTAAATTTAATAAAATCTCTGGAATTATCGTTTATAAAGCCTTCAAAATCCTTATAATCAAGAGCTTCTCTATTTTGCTTATCATATACAGGTATATTTTCTATATAATAGGGTCCACTGTAATTATGCTCATGAGTATATAAAAAATAATTAAGACCTGCCCTTTCTTCTAATTCATCATCCTTTACTGTATTTCTTTTAACAGAGGTTATACACATGCCTGTTATCAGCCATTTATCCGGTACTTCATCAAGCTTCCACTCAAGCAGAATATGAAATGTGTAATTATGTAAAATTTCCCTTTGATCATAAAACATACTTATAAGCTTATTTCCATTTCTTTTACCCCATTTGGTTTCCGGCAAGGCAATTTGTGATATAAGCTGCATTAAAACCCCTTTACCTCCTTGGTTTTTCAAGGTAAAAAGTGCATGATCTGGTATATTCCCTCTAGTCAGATCAAATAAGGAGTCCTCATGTCTTTTCCTGAATTTATCATATTTACAACCTACTATTCTTATCTTGGAAATTCTAGGCATTTTCTACCTCCTCACTTGTGGCTCCTATGAGCTTCATTATCTCATCGTAGCGGTCTTGATTATGATATATATTATCCAGTCTTTCATAAAGTTCTATTTTGGGTATTATCTTAAGCTCTTTTCTATTATCGATGACCAAACCCTGGTCTACTAAAGGCTTAAATGATTGATATATAAAGTTGAATTTATTATTGGTGGTCCTGGTAACTTCTATTTCTCCACTTTGGGATTGCTTATAATCTGAAAAGTCATTATTCCATAGATCATATATTTCTTCGATGGCTATGCCCCAATCCTTTGAAAAATCTTGACTTTCGTCATTTCTTTTTTTCCAGGATTCCAAGGTGCTTGTTATTATGGATTCGAGTTTATAATAGGTTATTCCCTCTTCTTCCCACCTAATCCTTATGTTTTTTTCCTTATCTACTTCCGCTATAAAGATGCATATAATTATATTAGCTAAATAAAAATATTTTTTCTTTTTAAGTCCCCTATACTTTTCCTTCATTTGAGTATAGGAATTTGAAAACATAGATCCATAGGAATTACTGACAAGATGGATATTTTCAAGGGTATTGAACACCCTAAGTCCCCCCTCTGCTGCAAGGGTATTTACAATCTGACGAATATCGGGATCATCAATATAATCAAAGGCCAAGGTGTCCTTACAAGATATTGTTTTGTTTTTTAATAAATGAAAAAATATTTCAGACCCTTTTTGGAGCTGTTGATTTGTATACATATTAAGACTCTCCTTCTATATATAATTCATAGGGTGATATAAAAAGGCCATCCCATTTTAAAGGGGGATTATTATAATTTATCCTTGATAATACTTTTTTCCCAATAAGTTTTTTATACTTTTCATCGTATTCACATAATCTTCTAAATAGCTCTAAGGCCTCATCTACTTCTCCATCGTAATCGGCCTCCACTGATATTTCCAAATCTATATCAGTTATAACAAACATCATAAATATATCTATATTAATACTTTGGGAAAGCCATCTTGATTTTTCCTCAGGATTTATATTTTGTAGCTTTGTTATGGAAAAGCAGCCCTTTTTTAGAAGCTCATAGAATATATCTTTCCACAAATCAATTACCAATTCCCAATTGATTTCTTCCACAATAAATTCATCTTCTATTATTGCATCTAGGGCTATTTCATCAAAATCTAATTTTCTCTTTAATCTTTGTTCCTCCCATGCCCAGTCTAAGGGATAGATAAATTCAATTTCTGGTGAAAATAGAGGATTTAATATATTCTCAAGTATATCAAGCCTTGGCAAGCCCTTTTTTAAGATTAAATTTTGCCATATGTCTTTTTTGAAGGATATATTTGAAGTGCTCCAAAAGGTCTCGGGATATTTTACTCTAATCTCAACTTCATAGGCCAGATTTTGGACAACTAATTTTGCCAAATGATTATGCATAATTCTAGCTCTTTCCAATTTTTCAAATACATGGTTAGCATCAATTCTTTCCTCCTCTGGAAAGGTATCTATACGCTCCTTCCAAAGAAACATATCATCAAATATTTTTTGCTCTTCTTCAAATTGTCTTTTAATTTCCTCCTGGCTCCTTTTTTTATCCCTATTTTTATCAAAGAATATTACCTGAGGATTCCTTATAATATCTTCTTTATATTCTCTCTCCCTTTTTATTAATGTTCTTACTCTCATAATCAAATTATCTACAGAACTCTGTGCCTTGTTGAAATTACCTGTTTTTATTAATTGGAGGGTATAAAACTGCTCTAGGTCAAAGCCAAACTCCTCTAATATTTCCCTTGTCAGAAAAACTATTTCCTGAGAAACCTCCGTCAGCATATATATGGATTGTCCACCCTTTTCCCAATGGGTATGTTCTTTGTCTACCTTAAGATATTTAAATTTATATATTTCATGCTTGCCGGTTTCCTCATTAAATATCCTGCATCTAAAAGGGTCTTGATTTTTAGGGTCCTTGTACCATATTACTCCATCTACTAATCTTTCGATATTTTCTCTACTAGAATTTATATTCATATCCTTTGTTATTCCATAAACTATACTTATTAAATCCTGCCTGCTCCTATTGGAATTGTCGGTTATTTCCCTTCTAAATATATTTAATAAAAGCAGCAAACATATTTCATGGGCATATTCATTTAACTCCCCAACATCCATACCTGTCCCAAGCATTCTTACAGCCTGAGTTTTCTTTAATCTTTCCTTAAAGTCCTTATCTACTCTATCCATTAATATCACCTGTGTTTTTTTTAATATATTCGTAAGTAATGTATTCCTGGGGCAGTCTAAAATTAGATTCCCACAGCTTTAGAATTATATCTGCTAATTTTTCTTCACCTATATTTCTTATTTCATTTAAAACATTATTTAAAACCTCTTTATTTTTTCTTTGATTATCAATTGGCTGATTTTTGTCGTAATAATTTATTAATTCCTTATATGCCTTTATATGCAACTTTATATTCAAGTCTGAATACTTTCTTTTTATAGAATCATATATCATTAGTCCTTCTGGATCAATATCTCCAAAATATTTGAGCTTCACTTTATGGAGATATGCTATTTCCTCTATAAAGGATAAGCTTTTAATAATTTTCTTGCCTCCTCCAAAGATAATAATATCGGGAAAAAATCCAAATATACTTCTGTTTTCTTCTACAGTTCTCTTATATGAATAAAAGGTAGAATAATTTTCAACTACAGCCACATCTTTAATTTCCTTAACTCCTCTATTCCAATAAACAAACATTTCTCCATATCTTTTTATTTTTAAATCCTCAAGGCTTAGATTCAATCTCTTTAATATTCCCTTTTTTATTTCATGATTATTGCCCTTTTTCCCAGATTTTAAATATTTTTCATTATTAAATAATTCCAAGGATCTTTCTTCTAGGGTTGCCCATTCCCTATTTTCTCTATTTTTTATAAAATCATATATGATTCTAACATATTTTAATTCACTCTTTGTTTGAAGCTTAGGATTTTTAATATATTTGCCCATATCCAATAGATCAGATAGTTTTAATATGTCTTTATCTGTCCATTTACTAATAACAGCATCATAAATTATATTCCATTTTAGCTTTAAAGGAGGATTCACATTATTAAAGCCTAGGGTTTTCATTTCATTAATAAGACCTTCTTTTTTCATTTTAATTATAGCATTATAAAAGCTCCCATAGCCTCCCTTATTGTGATATTTTGTATATCCACCTATACTTTTAATTACCATATCCTCAATATATTTAATATTAAAGGTTTTCCTTCCTTGTTCTTTATAATTATTTATAATTTTTTTTACTACATTGTACATGATTACACCCCATAATATTTGATATATTTCCCATAAGGATTTCTAAAAATTTTAAGTATGACTAAGTTTTACTATGTAAACTCTATATATATAATATATTTGCTCTATGTATTTAGCAATACTAGAGTTAAAATCACAGTAAAACAAAAAAAGATCAGGCTAAACTATAAACTTTATTTCTTAAAATAGAGTTTATAGTTTAGCCTGATCCAGTTATACTATTCTTCATAAAAATGAAACCAATTCTTAGTTGTCTTTTTCACATGATACATAGCCTCATCAGCTTTGCTTATTAATTCTTCTGCATCATTACCATCTTTAGACCAAACACTAATACCTATACTTACAGAAATATTTGCCACTCCATTATCTAAAAAATAAGGACGGCCTATTTCATAAATTAGTTTTTTTGCTATTGCAGCAATATCTCTTTCAAATTTTATATTTTTTAAAATAACAGTAAATTCGTCTCCACTTCTTCGTGCAATAACATCGATGGTTCTTAAATTGGACTTGAGCCTGTTTGCAACTTCCTTTAGCACATCATCTCCGCTAGCATGTCCAAATGTATCATTTACTTCTTTAAAACCATCAAGATCCAAGAATAATATTCCAAGCATGTATTTATTAATATTAGTAGATAAAATAGAATTTGAAAGTTCATTGTGAAAGGACAGCCTATTTGATAAACCCGTAAGGGAATCAATATATGCAATACGTTTTGTATTTGCTTCCGAAGCTTTTACATCTACATAGGCAGATTCTAAATCTTTTATAACCGTTTTCAATTTTAATTCATTATCTAGTAAATTTGTAATATCCATAATCTGTATTAGAGCATATTTATTATCTTTGATATATATAGGTGCTACAATCATATTTTGACGTATTGGTTCAGTGTTTTGTTTACCATTCGAAGGATATACAAAAGCCTTATGCAATATACCTGAACAAAATCTACTTTGACCGTGAATAAGAGATTGATTTATAATATCCTTATATTTTTTTTGTGAAAAAGTAGGGCAAACCTGACATAATTTTTTGTTAATAGCATAATTCTTTGATATCTTTGATATTTTTTCTATTATAAAATTCCATATTAATATGTTATAATCCTCGTCAATAACAATAACTCCTATATTAACCATATCTAAAGATTTATAAATCAAGTCAAACATTTAAGTTAAATCCTCCAACATTGTGTCTATTTTGTCTATTAGCAGGGAAATTGAATCTCCAAATAGTGCAATAAGTATAGTTGATGAAAGCTGACTATTTGTAAATAAGAACTTTGTATGAAGTATTAATGCATTTACTTCCTTGGGGAATAAAAGATACTTATCAGATTCTGAAATTGTCAATGTATTTATATTAGGAATAGTATATTTTAACTTAGTTTCAAGAAGATTACCAAATTCTCCAATTAATACATTAAAAATAACATTACTTACTTCTTTTATAATATCTAAATCCATTTCGTTTAAAGAAAAGGATTGGCTTTCTCTTTCCTTAACTTCATTAATTCCAATACATGCATTCGATAAAATCTTTGCATTTTCTATGGGTAATACTAAAAATACTTTTCCAACAAAGTCAGGACCAAATTTAATAGAACATATCACTTTTTCTCCCATTAAAAATTCATGATGTATCCTATCAAAGACATCTGTATCAGAGTGCTGTATAAATTCTATTTCAGGAACAGATAATAATACTCTTTGATTAATCATTTCAGACAATGATTTAGCTGCTAGTCCAATATGTACATTAATAATTTCTGTTAATACATCCTTTTGCATAGGACTAAGCATCATTACTACCTCCTATAATATTAATCAGTTTTTCAATTTTTTCATCATTTAATGGCTTATTTATTAAAGCTTCAACAGATAAAAGTTCTATTTCATTAAAAACAGATTTTTGTACATCGGCAGTAAGCACTATAATTTTTACTTTATTATCAGATTTTCTTACAGTCTCAATCATTTCTAAGCCTGTCATAACAGGCATAAGTAAATCCACAATAATTATATCGGGCTTTTCGCTTTCATAAACCTTTAACCCTTGTAAACCATTACTTCCAGTAAATAATGTAACTTGAGAGAAATGATTTTCAATTATTCTTGTAAGTGTTTTTTGCATAAAAATCGAATCATCAACAACAAGTATTTTCAATTTATACACCCTCTTTCACAAATATAAGTTTCTTATATTACAATTTACTTATATTGTTCTTTTCACCTGAATGTTGAATATATGATACTTTTTTAGGTTTGAATAATACATTTTTTCTTAAAGTAATGCATACTTGTGGTTTAAGAAAAGGAAAAACTTATATTGTTAAGAAAATTCTATCTTATAGGTTATTTTACAGCAAAATTCGACAAATTTCAATTATATTCATTATCTTTTAATAAATTTACAAAAATTCTTAATTTTTTCCTTTTGCTTTTTAAAAAAAGAAGGGATCGATAAATGAAAAAGTTTTACTTGAATATATAATTTTTATAAAAAAATGATTAACAATCTTTTATTTTCCCACATCACCATAGGATTTTCTTCAAGTGGAGTAAAATCTCCATAATAAATCTCCGATATTCTACTTCCTGAGAATGAGTTTAATTATGAAGCTTTTATACTACTAATACACCATTTTCCATCCTTTTTAATTATATAAAATATTAACCCCATTTGCTCTTCTTCTTCTTGATATGTAGTTTCAACAAATTTCTTGGATTCTTCTTCTTTAATTTTAAATTCTATTACTTCTTCTATATCTAATATTGTATTGAGTAAGGGTTTATACCACTGTTTACTTTTAATTTCAATTTGATTGACTTCATTATTAAGAGTTAATTCTTCCAAGCGCTTTTTTATATCCTCACTCTTTCCATTATCTAAAATTCGCAGTTCCAAATACTGACTTATTACCTCTTGTATTTCATTAGGATAAGGAGGCATATTTTCTATTATTGTTTTCTCTAGTACGAATGCATTCTCTTTTAATATATAATTGGAAACAAGGTGATAATATAAAGTATCATAGCTAGAGCGTATTGAAACATATCCATCAAACTGTCCATTCCCATTAAAATCCTTTAAGATATCTTCACCTACCCCTGTGGCTGAACAGCTGTCGGCAAATAATCTAACTTCATCATCTAGAAATTGATAAAGTTGAAAGCCACTTAATCTTGCACCATTAGTTAAACGACAGTAAATAAATTTCCCATCTAAGCCTTCTAATTCAACTAGCTTAACTTGATTTACCTCATAGGCATTCTGTGCCAAATTCTCACTTAGATAATGAATTTTGCCTTCATCTTCTTTAAATAAATATATATGGTTGAATATGGCAAAGTCCAGTGAATCATCATCTTCTTTCCCAGTACCAATAATAACCTCTGCTTTTCCATTGCTATCAATATCTTCTTTTTCATAGAACATAATATTATCATCAGGGAATTTTTCTTTTATATGGTTTATATATATTTCTGGAATATCCTCTATACCAATTTGATTACTATCTTCTTTTGTATTAGAATCTATATTAACAATTTCTCTTCCTCCTAGCCATTCTTCTATAAACTTCGGTAACCCATTCTCATGTTCTTCATCATTAGTGTAATAATGAACACCTGAACCAGAATCTACAGCAGCTATAATATTATTTTTTTCATTATCCAGCATAACAACTGCTGCATTACTATATCCTAACAGTCCAAAGGTTCTTATCCTATAATTCTTATAATAATTCTCTTCATCTGAATAGTATTGAGCATAATCTATAAAGACATCATACATATCTCCAGTTAAATCCTTAAATATTTTTTCCTGATCACTAGTATCTACTAAACCTACATTTACCCCTGTAGGTTGCTGTATATCAAGTTCTTTTACATATTTCGAATCAAATGAAACGTTCTGACCGCAATAATAGGTATAATCATTACTTTCTAGCTGCATTTCCCCCTTTTCATCTAGATTAAATATAAATTCTATTTCATCCTCTGTTTCATGAATAGCCTTTCCATTTTCTATTTTTGCATCACCACTGTATCCGCCCGTATGACAACCATTAAAAGCAGTTATTTCAAATTCAATTAAATTTTTATCTAAAGCTTTAATATTTAGTTCTGAACCACTATAATAACTGGAGCTTTTACCTCTCCATTGACCATTCCATTTATTAGAATTGTTATTTTCCTGAACTTCTTTACTTAATTGAGATTTCTCTTTAGATTCCTCAATCCTCGTATTTTGGAATTCTTTTATATCTTTACTAGCCTGAATATTTTCAGGTCTTGAGCATGCCGTAAAAATAATTATAAATATAATTATTAATATATTTATTTTTTTCATCCTTACTCCTCCAATTATTTAATTCATTTATCTCATTAAAATAATAATATTTATTTGAAAATATTTCAAGTAAAAGAAAGTAGGCAGGCTAAACTATAAGCCTTATTGGTCAAAATAAAGCTTATAGTTTAGCCTGCCTACTAAAGGTACAAGCACCCCAATTATTCTATTATATCTCCATTAGTTGAAACAACTATAACTCTCCAAGGAATCATCTTACCACTATTTATTAAAGCTTGCTTCACTGCATTTTCAATTCCACCACAGCATGGAACACTCATTCTTAGCACGTCGACACTTTTTATATCGTTATTCTTAATTATTTCAGTTAATTTCTCTGAATAGTCAACACTATCCAACTTAGGACAACCAATTAAAGTAATTCTATTTTTCATAAATTTACTATGAATATTTGCATTTGCAAAGGCCGTACAGTCTGCTGCAATTAACAGTCTAGCCCCTTTAAAATAAGGTGCATTTGTTGGTACAAGTTTTATCTGACATGGCCACTGCCTTAACTCAGATTGAATTTCCAATGACTGTTTATTATCTGTCTCTGTAGTATTTCTTTTTAATTCCTTTGAATGGGTAGAGGGGCATCCACAAGCCAATCTATCTTTTCCTTTTATTTTGCTTTCTTCATTTCTCTTACTATTATCAAATTCTTCTACATCCTTCTCAATTACTCTTAGTGCACCTGTAGGACATTTTGGTAAACACATTCCCAATCCATCACAATATGATTCTGATATTAATTTTGCTTTTCCATCTATTAGCTTTAGAGCACCTTGGTGACATGCATTTACACATAATCCACAACCTACACATTTTTCTTCATTAATAGAAATTATATTTCTTTTCATTATTAACACTCCTCATAACTAAATTGACTTTCTAAAATTATAATAATATAATTTTAAAAATATTTCGGTATCAATTGTTACGAAAGAAGTGATTTTTTTAGAAAATATTAATACTTCTGCCCTTTAAAATTGTATTTTACACCCTAAAATCAACTGAAGCTTATGGAACATATTGCTCTATAATGCTTTTTACATACCCCTCCTTTGTGACAATTCTAAAGGGTGGTGCAAATTCTGAATATTGCTCAAGATATTGGATAAACTCCTCCAAAGTAACAGATTTATGGGTGATTTCCTCACCCCAATTTATAATACTATATTGGGTTTGATCTGTTACTTCACAATACATTGGGTATTTATTAGGATTGTGTATGTAAAATCCATTTGGCATATCATTGGCATCTATATTCAATTCCCTCAGTCTCTCTGTATCATTATCCGTTAACCATTCAATCCTATCTAAATGAAAAAGAGCTTTTTCAATATTAAAGTCTGATATAAATCCTATAAAATGACTTTCTGGAACTTCTTGAAAATCTTCAATCTTTGCATAATACTGAACAACAAGTTCATCAAGAGAAACATTTTGCCCAAGACCAATGTCATTATTTATATATTGAAAAGCCACCTGTAAAGGATCTAGAAGAAATTGTTTATGTCCATCGTCACATTGTTTTTGTAGTTCCTTATAATAATCTCCTATTATCCCCTTAGCATCAGGGGTAACATAATAAATATTGCCATTTCCATCCATCCATCTCTCTACACACCATATCCCTGAATCTCCCTTAATAACTGGTTGAGATAAAAACAATTGACAGGTTTCCCCTGTTGATATTGGAAATTTTACAAGGATATGCTTTCCCTTATATGTTTCATGGGGTAGTAGATTCATACCTTCAAGAAAACTGCGAAGCTCTGTTTCCCGTCCTGCAATTGTAGTAAGATCCCTTTCTACACCCCAAAGATTACCTAAATAATGAGGTTTTGAATGTTCATAAGAAAAAATTAACATTACTTTACCTCCACCGCTAGCATATTCAGTAATCCATCCATCAACTTCACTCAGCCCCCCTGCTATCATAACCTTATTTATATCATCGGGTTTCAAGTGATATTCAAGTCTCCAAATCTCTATGGGATATGGGAGCATATCATAAAATGTATCCATTTTTTCTAGCTTTGTAATTTTCCTGTCTACAATCTTAACATCTGATCCTTTTATATTTTCAAAATCTCTGATTTCTTCTTCTACAAATTGATTTGCATAGTCTACTACTGTCAATTGCTTTTTGTGTGGATCACTTATAAGTCCAATGGAAACTATTACCACTGAAATAATTACAACTACAACAACCCAAAACCTAGGCTTTTTATAGCTTAATATATTCTTTATTCTACCTTTTATATTGTTTTCTCCAAAAGTAAGGGGAGAACCACCAATAATGCGTTTTCCCGTGGACATAGATAAAAGAGATGTGGAATAATCCTTTTTAATATCATTGCCCATCTCCTTTATAACACTTTCATCACATGATAACTCCATATCTTCACCCATTAGGAAGAAGGCAATCCAAACAAGGGGATTGAACCAATGAATACATAGTACAAAAAATGCAAATGGTTTTATTATATGGTCAAATCTTCTAATATGGATTTGTTCATGCTTAATTACATAATCTCTTTCAGTTTTAAAAAGATTTATAGGAAGATAAATTTTGGGTTCTATGATACCAAAAACAAAGGGTGTTTTAATTTCATCCATTTCATAAATATTATCTGAAATAAACTCTGCAAATTTAATCTTCTTATAAAGTCTTATAGTAGTAAAAACACTATATATTACTAAAGCCACAATACCCAAAAGCCATATGAATTCACCTAGAGTAATCCAAATTTCCATTGGATTTGCACTAGCGGTACCGACAATTTGAGCTGGTAATGATTTATTTACTGTTTTATCAATTGCTCTAAAACCACTATCAATTTGTGGTGATTCCAAATACATTATATTTTGAGGCACGGTTTGTTTATTAAATGGTATTAGGCTAAATATACTTTCAAATGAAAATGGACATACAAGTCGAAATAAAACCACAGACCAAAGAACGTAGGAGAAAATTTTAGGTACCTTTTTTAAGAATAACCTGGCAACTATGACAAACAAAATAACATAGGAGGATGTAATACTCATATTGATAATTTGTAAAAACACTTTATCCATAGCTATTCCTCCTTATGTTCCATAATTAGTCTTTGAAGCTCATCAATTTCCTTGTGGCTTAACTTTTTACTTCTTGTAAATGCAGCCAAAAACCTTGGAAGTGAGCCCTCAAAATTTTCTTCAACAAATAGCTTACTTTGCTGAGCATAAAAATCCTCTCTTTTGATTAAAGCAGATACAATGCTATTTTTGTTTTGAAAAATTTTTTTATCCTCAAGCCGTTTTAGCATAGTGTAAGTAGTTGATTTTTTCCAGTTAAACTCTACCTTACAAATTTTAACTAGCTCAGAGGATTTAATGGGTTCACTTTCCCAAATAATATCTGCAAATTTCCCTTCCATATCGGTGAGTCTATACTCAACCATATAAAACATCTCCTTTCAGTCTACAAACTGTAAACCAATATGCTACAGTTTACAACTTGTAGACTACTTTGTCAAGAGAAGAAGATATTTTAGTCTATATCTCAGATAACGACTAGGTATATATAGGCTTAACTAAAGACTATATCCAATATATAAGAACTAAATATATTTCTAATAAATCCTAGAATAATAAATGTAAAATATAAAAAATTCAAGTTCTAAATATTTAGAACTTGAATTTTTTATATTTTAAGAAAATCAATTCATATTTTTGTTTATAGTGAAATATATTAATTAGTCACATTATTTATTAATCTTTGTTTTCTCTTAATTCTCTCACCCTTTTCCCCTTCATATTCACGTCCCCATCCTGTAATAACTGAAAATACAAATACAAAGAATAAAATTATACAATGAAAGGTGGCAAATGAAAGCTGTATTGGGTTAATGGCTTTAATGAAACTATAATCAGCCATAAGCCCGTTTACACAAGTAATAACTATAAATATAAAAGAACTTGTAAAAGGAATTATAACAGGCAATGTACTTGCAAAACCATCAAGAAGGTTTGCTCTTCTATATGGGTGAAGCTCCCTTGACTGACCAATTTTATCTGCAATAGGTCCAAACATAATGATTGCAGGACCATTGGCTGCACCTAAGCACATAGATGATACCATTATACCTATACCCATAATAAACTCTGAACCTATAATTGTATTGTTGAACCTACTGCTTAAAAGTCCTTCAATTATCTTATCCATAGTACCACTTGCATTAAGGACACCCATAATACCTGCAACTGCATAAAGATAGCCTACTGTACCAAGCATATTCTTGATACCATCAATGGCAAAGCCCTGCAATGTTCCATTTTCAACTGAAATAATATCCTTAGGTCCAATAATGCCTGTTACAAGTCCTATAACTGTACCTGAAATAATTCCCCATGTTATGGCAATAAAAATATCCCTCTTAGTAACTGCAACTACAAGTAATACAACAACTGGAATTAACATTATAAGTCCCTTTGGATCCATATATTGTATAAGAATCTCTTTGCCAGCAACATTTGCTTTTCCTGCATCGCCCATTAAGTAAAATAATACGCAAGCAATAAGACCCGACGTTAAAGCATATTTCATTCTTGTTCCCACAACACCAGCGATGTCAGCAGTTCCATCTTTATGATAATATCTCTGTGACGCTGCTGATGCAATGGTTGTATCTGAAATAGGAGCTATATTATCACCAAAAATGGCACCACTTAAAATAGCACCTGCAAGATATAAAGGATGAGCTCCTAAAAGAATACCTGATGGATATAAAATAGGAAATCCTGAAAAAAGTGTTCCAATAGAAGTTCCTGTTGCCATGGAAATAATACTGGTGGCTACGAATGTAAATACTACAAACATTCCGCCCTGAAGCCCCATAGAATCCCCAAGCCAAACAAATCCTTGTGCAACACCGCCTCTAGACATAAGCTTTGCAAAAACTCCAACCACTAAAAGAATAAGTGCAAGTGTATTCATCATTGGAGAAGCCATTCCATTAACGATTGCTTTCCAATAATTTGACCAATTTTTTGCAAAGAGACTTCCAATAATAATGGCAAGAATTCCACCCATACAGAGAGCTTCCATTTCAAATACTTTAAAAACCACGAAAAAGGCTACACAAAATATCACAAAAATAATAAGTGGAATAAGTGAAAATAAATTAGTTCTCTTAAATTCTAATATTTCTTTATCCATAATGCTTCCTCCGTTCTTTAAATAATATTTAGTGCTGTTTTTTACCTAGGCCTAATAATTGGAAATGAGCTCATCCATATGATTTCTTTTGATTTTTTAATAATAACATTATTTTTCTTTAGACATCTTAAAGATTAATTAATCTATTATTATGATATATTGAAGCCATTTTAAAATCTGTAAACTGTTTTACAAAACGAAGGTATTTTCAGTATATTTAAATTATAAAAAATATTCAAATAATTATTTGAGCAAATTGCATAATTACCTTCTCTCAAAATTATCTGCTACATACAGTTTTAAAATCTTCAAAGCCATACCGTATATATTATGCAATTGTGCAAAATTAGAGTTATGCAATTTCCTCATTTATGTATAGATATACGTTTTTAAATTTTAATTTATCCAGTATCCACTGAGAACCCTTTTTCGCTCCTCTTATAAACCTCTTTTAATTAGTCAATAAAATTTCGGAGCCAGTTAAAAATTTGTAGAAAATTTAAAGCTTTATAAGTGCATCTACCCCTTTTGCACCCTTCCCCTCCTCATATAGAAAAATAGGATTAATGTCTATTTCTTCAATTGTTGAATTTTCTATTATTAATTTTGAAACCTTTAGAAGTATATTAATTAAAGCTTCCTTGTCATAGACAGTACCTCTTACGCCCTTTATTATCTCAAAAAGCTTTGTCTCAGCCAGCATTTTGTTGGCATCAAGTTTTGTAATAGGAAGAAGTCTTAATGAAATATCCTTGAAGACCTCAACATAAACGCCTCCACTTCCCACCATAATAACTGGTCCAAATTGAGGATCCTTCTTCATGCCTATAATAACCTCAAGCCCTACCGGCACCATCTCTTGAATAAGAATTCCATCGATTTTTGCATCAGTTTTATAAAACTTAGCATTATAAAGGATTTTATCAAAAATCTCTACCAGCTCATCCTCTGTTTTGACATTTGTAAAAACACAACCTGCCTCTGTTTTATGCAGGATATCCGATGATAATATCTTCATAACCACGGGAAATTTAAGCTTTTTAGCTATCTCTTTTGCTTCATCCACTGTTTTCGAAAGAAAGCCTTTTGCCATAGGAATATCATATTGGGAGAGAAGATTCTTTCCATCCAATTCATTTAAAAATCTACTCATACTACTCTACTCCTCCCATACTGTTTAAAAACCCTTTGTATTTAACCATATTTGCTGCTGCTTTAACACAGTGTAAAGGTGTATCATATGTTCTAATTCCATTTTTCTCTAAAATTTCTCTGCATTCCCAAACATAATTTCCTGCCATAATACAAATATATAACGGTTTCTTCTTTCCATAGCCCTCATCCTTCAAAAGTCTGACAAGTTCATCTGCTAACTTTTTCCTCGGTAAAAATGTAGGTACAACAGTTATAAATATAACGCTGTCAACTGCATCATCCTCCATAACCATGCGAAGACTTTCAACATGATGGTGAACATCTGCTGCTGCTGTAATATCAGCATAGCCTTCCGGCGAACAAACATTAGCCATATCTGGAAGCAATTCTTTTAATTTCTTCTTTGTTTCACTGCTTATCAAGGGAAGCTTTAATATCTTTTCATCCATATAGGCATCGGTACAATATATACCTGGTCCACCTGCTTGAGTAAGAATAAATACATTGTTGCCCTTAGGAAGTATACACCCATCAAGGGATTGTAATGTATCCATCATTTCCTCTATGGTATATACTCTTATAATACCGTATTGTCTGAATGCAGCATCATAAACCGCATCTGCTCCTGCCAGTGAGCCAGTGTGTGAATTAGCTGCCTTTGCACCAATTTCACTCCTACCCACCTTAAGTACAACAACAGGTTTTTTCTTTGTAATTCTTGCAAGGGTATCAATGAGCTTTCTTCCATTGTGGTAACCCTCCATATACATGCCGATAACCTTTGTATTCTCATCTCTTTCAAAATATTCAAGAAGATCGATAAAATCAACATCAGCCATATTACCAATGGAAATGAATTTATTCATTGAAATAGGCTCAGGCTGTGAAGCACCCATCATAAGGATAGAAGCTGCAAGGGCACCACTTTGGGAAATAAAGCTTATCCCACCTTTTTTTCCTCTACTCTCCCTTGGAAGAAGAGTTTCCACAAAGGTTGTATCAACACGGTTTATATTATCAATAATACCAATACAGTTAGGACCTACAACACGAACACCATGACGTTTTGCTGTATTGATAAGGCAGTCCTGCCTCTTAATGCCTTCCCTGGTTTTAGTTTCTCCGTAGTTTGCTGCAGCACAAACTATAACCTTAACATCCTTTTTCTTTGCCATTCTTATCTCTAAATCCTCCATGATATGGAAAATTGCCTTTGAAGGAGTGATAAGAACTATAAGCTCAATCTTATCTTCTATATCTGAAAGTTTTTTATAACATTTAAGTCCTAATATTTCCTTTTTAAAAATGTTAATGGGAAATATTTTCTTAGAATAGCCAATACTTAATAAATTATCTAATATAATATACCCTGCTTTAAGGGGGTTGGAGCTTGCTCCAACCACTGCAATATTTTCAGGATTAAATAAAGCATCCAAATTATTACCCATTACTCAATCACCCTTTTCTTATAAAGTACTAAGCTGCTTGAGCCTTTGCCACTTATTATCTACCAATTTTTGTATATCAGATATTTCATCTTCGTCTATGTGTTTAAACTTCTTTATATGTTTAAGGTATTCCATAAGGGGCTTAGGCTTTTTGTACTCCTTATTAATTACAAATTTACCATTAATAACCTCATAAAGGGGAAAGAAATTAGTTTCAACGGCCAGTCTTGAGACTTCTATACTCATATTAGGCTTAATTCCCCAGCCTGTAAGACAGGGATTATACACATGTATATATGCAAGACCTCTTTCAGAAGCCTCCATAGCTTTTTCAACTTTAGTAACCATATCAGGAATAAAAGCAGGTGAACATGTGGCCATATATGGAATATCATGCATAGCCATAATCATCGGAAAATCCTTTTTATGCTGTCTCTTTCCTCCCCTGCCCTCCTCACTTACAGGAGTAGTCGTTGTCCATGAATACTTCGTAGTAGCACTACTTCTCTGATAACCTGTATTCATATATCCTTCGTTATCATAGCAGATATAGATTAATTTATCTCCTCTTTCTGCAGCCCCTGAAAGGCATTGCATACCTGCATCAGTTGTTGCACCATCACCTGCAAAGGCAACAACATTAACCTTTCTTCCAACCTTTTCATAATGCATCTTGATACCTGCAAGCATAGAAGCCACATTATCCAAAAGAGGAAAGAATACAGGTATCTTTGAACCTGATTTTTTATCCCATCCAACAACACCAACACCTCCCATGCATCCCGGAGGAATAGCATAGATTGTATTCGTTCCCAAAACCTTCATACAGGTTCTCAACGTCAACTCAACATTACAGCCTACACAGGCAGATATACCAGGAGAAACCACGTCCTCCATTGCTCCTAATTTATCTATTATATTCATATCTTCTCCACCTACCCTTCTATACCATCATCCAAATAGTTCCACTACTTATTCTTTCTTCCGCTGCCTTAACAATGGCATCTATTGAATCCATCATCATATTAATTGTGATATCTTCTCCTCCTAGTCCTCCAACAATAGGAACGGAAGGAACATAATTATCTCCCTCATAAAGAGCTGATTTAACCTCTTGATAGACAATACCTGTATCCCATCCAAAGGATACGTTCCTGTCAACGACTCCAAATGATTTAACTTTAGATAATGCTTTACAAACTCTATCCTTAGGAAATGGTCTTATCATTCTCATTTTTATAAGACCAATTCTTATGCCCTCTGCCCTCTTAAGATCAACAGCCTCTTTAGCTGCACCTGTCATTGAACCAGTTGTTACCAAAGCATATTCAGCATCATCTATTTTATATTCTTCAATAGCTCCCCCATATGTTCTTCCGAATAATTGACCATAGTCTCTATCAACTTCTTCTATAACATCAAGGGCTGCCTGCTGTCCCTTCAAATGTTTATATCTATATTCCATTAAAAGATCTCCATTTGTAAGAGGATCAACAGCCATTGGTCTTTTAGGATCAAGTAAAATATGATCAGGTTTATATGTTCCCAAGAAATTATCAACCTTTTCCTGCTCTGGAATGAAAACCTTTTCAGTCATGTGTGAAAGATAAAAGCCATCATAGCATATATTGATTGGAAGAAGAACTCTTTTATCCTCGGCAATTTTAAATGCCTGAACAATAAGATCAAGAATTTCCTGATTATCTTCAGCATAAATCTGCATCCAGCCTGCATCTCTTACACTCATAGAATCTTGCTGTCCACCCCAAACACTTTGAGGAGAAATCATTTCTCTATTAACTACTGCCATAACGATAGGAAGTCTTAATGTAGAAGCTCTGAAGTATGGCTCATACATTAAAGAAAGTCCTTGAGAAGCAGTGGCAGTAAATGTTCTTGAGCCTGCAAGGGATGCCCCTGTAACAATACTCATAGCTGAAAGCTCTGATTCAACCTCACTCATAGCTGCATCGATTTCATCATTTGCCGCAAATTCTGTTAAATACTCAACAACAGGTGTTTGTGGCGTTATAGGATAAGCTGCAATAACATTGGGTCTTGCAAGGGCAGCACCAATGGCAGCAGCCTTATTGCCATTTAAAACATCAAATTTCTGCATCATTTTCCCTCCTCGACTGCCATATTAATTGCTTTTTTAGGACATTCATGTGCACAGATACCACAGCCCTTACAATAATCATATGAAATTACAAATTCTCCTTCAATTTTATTAATTGAGTTAACAGGACAATATAAAAAACATATACCGCATTTTATACATTTCTCATGATCTATAACAGGCCTTTGTGTTCTCCAGTCTCCTGTGTTTAAAACATGAATTCCATCTGCTCCAATGGGAGCAATATATTTACTCTTAAATTTCATTTTATTCTCCCCTTAACTAAAATTCTATAACTTGAACATCTTCATAGCCCCTGTACAAAGCCTCTCTATTCTTAGAACCCCAAAATTCTTCAACCTTTTCAGCAATTTTATCAATTGAAACAAGGTCTGTTGCCTTACAGAAAGCCCCTAACATAACTGTATTCGTAATGGCTTTTCCAATGGTTTCAAGAGCTATTTCTGTAGCATTAAGAAATGCCACTCCTTTAACGTTTTTAGGTAATTTTAAGTTCTCGGGTTTACAAGTCGTATTTATTACCAAAGTACCATTCTCCTTAATTCCTTCAAAAACATCAACGGCATTCATGATAGTAGGATCAAGAACAATTACTATATCCGGATTATAAACTCTATTTTTAGGTCTGATAGGATTAGAGCTAATCCTTACAAAAGCAGTAACGGGAGCACCCTGCCTTTCAAACCCGAAAAAAGGAATAGAATTTCCATACTTGCCGTCCATAACAGATGCATATACCAATACTTCAGCGGCTTTAACAGAACCCATTCCGCCCCTGCCGTGTATTCTTATTTCTTTCAAAATCCTTACCTCCTTAAATAATCTCTTAGATCATCACGGGATTTTTTACAGTATAATACTAATCCCTTCAAGCTTTATCTGCTAAGACATTTTCCTGTGGAATGATTTGCAACAAATACACCATTTTCAACAACTATTTCACCATTTTTAATCGTTGTAACAGGCCATCCCTGTAATCTTCTTCCCTCAAAAATTGAGAAATCTGAGCGTGAGTTCAATTGATGAGCTCTAACCTCCTTAGCAGTATTTATATCAACTATTACCACATCTGCATCGCTTCTTGGAAGTATTGTTCCCTTCTTTGGATATACTCCGAAGATTTCCGCAGGTTTTTTTGTCATATGACTAATGATTTTTTCAATAGGTATTCCTCTTTTTACAACACCTTCAGTAAGCACCGACGTAAGATGGGTCTCCAGTGCAGGATAACCAGCAATAGCTTCCCACATAGGTCCATCATTATTTTTTTCTTTTCTTGTCTGAGTTACATTGTCTGTTCCTATTGTATCAACAATACCATCTTCTACAGCCTTCCACAGCTCCTCCATATCCTCCACATCTCTAAAGGGAGGTTCCATTTTGAATTCATTTCCTTTAATACCCTGCTTTGTGATTGAAAGATAGGGGCTTGTTGTCTCAACATGAACATATTTGTTTTTAGGTTTAATATTTCTTAATCTTTCTATAGCCGCCTTCGATGACATGTGTACAAAATAAACAGGAACTCTACTTTTTTCAGCTAAATATGAAAGTCTCATTACTGCTTCCTCTTCAGCCATGTCAGGATGTGTATCTGTAAAATCTAAAACAGTTGCATTTTCACCCTTTTCTGCCCTTATTCTTGCACTTGCGCGCCTCACAATATATCGATTTTCTGCATGGGAACACAGTATACAATCCTTATTACTCTTTTTTATTTCCTCAAGAACATCAAGTATAAATCCATCATCAACATCTGGTATAAGTCCTGGAATACCATTCATATAAATCTTAAAAGATGTTATACCAAGATGCTGTATATAATCCTGAATTTCACTTTTTTGCTCATCATTTGCAATAACAAGATGCGGAATAATATCTATATAGGAAAGTCTTTTTGCATCTTCCATTATTTGAGGAAAGGATGTAAAGTGTGACTGTGGTCCCCCAAAATAGCAGCCTATTGTTGTGACTCCACCCATAAGTGCTGACTTCGTTTCTGTTACAAGCTCTGTTTTAAGGGGAGCAAAAAGTCCAAGATGAACATGGGGATCTATTATTCCAGGTATTACATACTTTCCTGTTGCATCTATAGTTTTTGCTGCTTTTATCGAATCATTTCTCCCGATGGAATGAATTTTTCCATCCTTGATATAAACATTCATATTAAAAATTCCATTGTCTGGCAATACAACAATGCCATTAATAATTGCAATGTCTATATTAGATGGGTTTTGAATCATAGTCTGGCTCTGGGGAAAAGCTATAGAAGTTCCCGCTACAGGCTGTGATAGGGTAAATTTGTCAAGCTTGTCTAATTTTGAACTGATCTCTCTTAAAATATTTAAGGATTCTCTGTCCTCTTCCCAGGATATCTGCTCTGAAGAATATGCTTTTTCTTCTTCCCTTCTATCACTACTTATCTGGCTTTTTATATATGATGAAAAAATATCCCGTTCCATAGATTATTACCTTCCTTCTACATTTTCTATTGCAGCAAGCGCAGCATCTCTTGCAGACCTTACCTCAGCCTCTTTTCCAGAAATATACATCCTCCCAAAACGGCCCACGGGATCAAAGGTAATTATCTTAATCTGAGCATTCTTTTCCGCTTCATTTACTGCAATTGAAATATATGCTGCAGGTTCAACCTCCATTATAAAAAGGCTTTCACCGGGAACAAGTATCGAGCCTAAACGTCCGTCACGGTTAACTAACTGGGCCTGATAAGGATCTATATTAGAAATAATCTGCTGTGATACCACTTTTGGCTTCATTCTATCCTTTATATCAAATCCACAGACATCAAGAATCACCTGCCCTGCCTGCTTTATGTCCTCATGGGAATAGGAATGGAGCTCTATTTCTCCATATTCTCTTTCAACCATCTGAAAGCCAGGCTTTGCATTTGTTTGCTTCAATGCTGCATCAAGGAGATTATAGACTCCACTTCCAGGAGCCAGTTCTATATACAATTCACTCATACCAGCCAAAGGTATATCTCCCCTAGCAACTGTACCAGTAATAGCAGCGTATTGTGGCTGCATATTATCTACAATTATAAAGGTCCTAATATCTAAATTTTCTCTCATAGGCTAATCCTCTCCTATAGTTCGGTAGTCATACCTTAAAGACTTATTTTAGAAGATTTTCTGTTTCTTCATTTGGTCTTGCTATTACATGGACACTTACAAGCTCTCCAACCTTCTTAGCTGCATCTGTACCAGCATCAACGGCTGCCTTGACTGCTCCAACATCCCCCTCAATAATGACTGTTACAAATCCGCCACCTACTAATTTCTTTCCTACTATTTCAATATTAGCTGCTTTAACCATTGCATCTGCTGCCTCAATAGCTGCAACCAAGCCTTTAGTTTCAATAAATCCCTTTGATTTCATTTTTATTTTCCTCCCTTTATCTGATTTAAATCGCATGTATCAACAATCCCTATAATTGCTGAATCCGCAGGTGAATTGGTGTGACCTAAAGCACATCTAGCACTGGAGCCTGCTGTTACAAGAACAATTTCCCCTACACTGCAGCCTATGGTATCAACGGCAACCATAATTTCCCCTGTAGGATTTCCAGACTCATTTAATCTCTGTGTAGTCACTAGACTACAACCCATTAAGGCTTTGTTTTTAATGGTTGAAACACATTTACCCTGAACTTTACAGATATACATAAGAGTATCTACCTTCCCTCTAAAATATCCTTAATAGAATCTAAAGCATAGTCAATTTCATCAGGTTTTGTGTAAAAATGAGGAGCTATTCTAATCACATCTCCACGACCTGAACCGATAATATTCCTTTTCCGTAAAAGCCCTTCCATAGTATGGGAATCTACTTTATGTCCACATTGAATAGCTGTTGTACCACCCTTCATACTTACATCAAAGGGACTCCATGTTGTAAGTCCTCTTGCAATAACCCCCTTTAATGCATGGGCACTAAGCATATCAATTCTATCCTTAATTCTTCTATCTCCTACCTCATTTATAATTTCAAGACCTGCTTTACAGGCATAAGCATTGAGCACGGGAGGTGTTCCTGTATCAAAACGACTTGCCTTGTTGGCCCAGTCCAGATATCTTGTTTGGAATAGGAATGGGTTTGTCTGGGAAAACCAGCCTGTTACAGAAGGCTTTAAATCTTGAACAAGCTTCTTATTTACATACATAAATGCAATACCTGGGATACCAAATAAATATTTCAGACAGCCTGAAACCAATATATCAATATTCATTGCCTTAACATCGACTGGATCTGTTCCTAAACTCTGGTAAGCATCCACCAAAATAAGTGAGCCTTTACTATGGGCTATTTCAGCAATCCTCGAAATATCCTGTTTGAAACCATTTAAATAATAAACCTGTGTTATAGATGTTAATAATGTATTTTCATCAATATATCTTTCATATTCACTTATATCTATTTGATGATTTTCATTTACAGAAACAAAATCAACCTTTGCTCCATACCTTTGATTTGCAAGCCAAATATAGGCAACAGTTGGGAATTCAGCATCTGTAATAACAACTTTTTTTCTTTTCCCTGTATAATCAAGGGAATTTGCAATTGAGCTTACTAAATCCGAAACTGAAGAAGCCACTGCAATCTCCTCAGGATCAGCATTTATCAGCTTGGCAAATTCAGCCTTGGCCTCATCAACCTCTTGACACCATGAATCCCAATCCATTCCTATACCGCCCCAATTTTCCAGATATCTGTTTATGCCATCCAAAACCCTCTTTGACTGTGCACTTTGTGAACAGTTGCCCAGATGAGCTACATTTTTTAGAATTGGGAATTCTTCTCTCCACTTATCAACTTCTGCTTCAGTGATTAATCCATTATAAGGAAGTGTCTTAACCTGCTCATAGTTTGGTGTTTCTATTTTGTAAGTTGTATTTACTAAAGTAGACTTTGGTGTATACTGTTGTACAAGGGATGAATTACCTATATTTGTCTGTGAAGTTTCATCTTTATAAACAAACTTAATTCCTTCTTTTGCTGCTGCTTCTTTTGCAACAGAAGTAACAACATCTTCTCTATTTATTGCAATTACACTCTCACCTTTAGAAGCACAAGAAGCTACATCCTGTGCCGTATAAAATTTTCTCACCTCATATGACTCCTTTCTAATGACTTTTAGCTACTATTAATTATTCCGCTGATGGTATAAACATCTCCATCAATTCCTGACTGGGTCTTGGAATTACATGGGCTGAAATAAGCTCTCCAACTTTTTGAGCTGCTTCTATACCAGCATCAACTGCAGCTTTTACTGCCCCCACATCTCCTTTGATAATAACAGTAACATAGCCTCCACCGATTTCAAATTTCCCTACTACTTGAATATTTGCTGTTTTTACCATGGCATCAGCCGCTTCAACACTACCTACAAAACCTATTGTTTCAATAAAACCATATGAATCCATCGTTTCTTTTCCTCCTCTATTAAATAAGTATGATAGTTGAAAAAGTCTAACTTCTTGCTAAAAATTATAGCAGTTATGGTATAATAAATCTGTAAATCATTTTACAAATATATTGAATATTCATACTATGTTATATTTTTTAATTGTGGGGTGATTATAATTAATATGGTTAACAAGAAAGAAAAAATGAATGCTCTTAATAATTCACCATGGATAGAAATGAGTTATATTGACTGGACCTGTATAACAAAAGGCTATACTCCAAAGGCTTACAACAAGAATGAAATAATATATAATCAATATGATGATCCAGATTATGTCTATCTGGTTAAAAAAGGAAGGGTAAGGCTTGATATTTACGGAATAAATGGAGAAATTTACAGCTTATTTGTTGCAGAAGCAGGTACATTTTTAGGAGAAATTTCTCCTATAGACTTGCTTCCAAATATGTGCAGTGCAACCGCCGCTACCTATTCAATCCTCTATAATATACCAAAAACCCGATTTATAGAAGAACTTAATACCAATTATGAATTTTCTCTCAATATACTTAAAATGATGGCAAAAAAAATAAGGCTAATAACAACCCAAATAAAACAGCTTTATTTTAACGATTCCAACTACAGAGTATGTTCTGCTCTAGGAAATCTTGTAAAACAGTATAGCTCCCAAACCCCAGAAGGTTACCACAAACTAAAAATTAAATTTACACATCAAGAAATGGCAAACATAACAGGCCTATCAAGGGTATCAGTTTCCAACATAATGCTCAAGCTTACATCCGAGGGAATAATCGATAAACAAGACGGTTTTATTGTAATAAAAAATATGAGCTCATTAAACAATTATTTGCTTGAAATTTGATTACACTGTTCCTTTAACTTTATATGAAACTTTTTTTTTGAACAGAAAGTAGTAAAACAATAGAATCTTGACATTGCTTACCTTGACTATTAATAGAGGTAACTAAAAACCTATATTAGAATAGTTATCATTTTAACGATTTAATACTTCTCTAAAATATCAACTCGACCTCATTTCCAATTAATCATTTTTATCACCTATTCTCTTTATCAGCTCCTGCTTAACAATAATAATATATTTATCTAATTCTTTACTCATATCTACTACTTCTCTTGTATGTCCTTTTGTTTTATATGCTTCATTTAATTTATAACGAAAATAATTTATTTTTCTATTAATTTCCTCAATTATTAACAAAATATTTTCTTATAGGATAAACTATTTGATTTTACATTTTTAACTATAATTATAGTGTCTTTAAGACACATAGTTAATATTTTATTTATTTAAAAATAATAAAAAAGACACGTAACTAGATTTTCAATCTTAATTACGTATCTTTAGCTAAAAACTTCATTTTGTACACTTACATCCTAATAATATATGTGGATGCTAAAATAAACAACTTTTAAGTGTTAAATTTAAATTGTTTTCTTTATCTTAATCCCGAACTTTTTCATCTTCTTATATAAAAGACTTCTATGTATACCAAGTCTATTAGCTGTTAATTGACAATTCCAATTACATTTTTTTAATACCTCTTTTATTATAGAGCATTCATAGCTATTCACCATATTCTTTAACATTTTTTCATCAGAACCAGAAAAAATGTTTACATTATGACTAGAAGCCATTTTAGTAGGTAAATCTGTCAGTTGTATTACAAATTCATCACAGGATGCATATGAGCTCCTAATAACATTATCTAGCTCTCTTATATTCCCAGGCCATGAATAACCTTGAAAACATTTTTTCACCTCTTTACTTAAAGTAGTAGAGGTCTTGTATTCATCATTGATTTTATTTAAAAAACAATTTGCAAATACTAGTATATCTTCTCTTCGATCTCTCAAAGGAATCATCTCAATATTAATTACATTGAGTCTATAGTATAAATCTTCTCTAAATTGTCCTTCAATAACCATTTTAGCTAAATTTTGTCTTGTGGCAGCTATTACTCTTATATCTACAGAAACCGGTGTCGTTCCTCCTATTTTATCAACTTCCTTTTCCTGTAATACTCTCAAAAGCTTAACCTGCATATCTTTAGGCATATCTCCAATCTCATCTAAAAAAACAGTTCCTCCATCAGCATGAATGAGTTTTCCTATTTTCCCACCTTTTTTTGCTCCTGTAAAAGAACCTTCTTCATATCCAAATAGTTCTGACTCTAAAAGTTCAGAGGGAATTGCTCCGCAGTTAATACTAACCATAGGTTTGTCTTTTCTATCACTGCCATTATGTATAGCTCTTGCAAACACTTCCTTACCCGTTCCAGTCTCTCCAGTTAACAAAACTGGAAAAGAATTTTTTGCTGCCCTCATAGCGATTTTTTTAATGCATAAAAAATTTTTACTACTCCCTATCATTCCATCAAAGGTATAATACTTTGTACTTATTTTATTATACTCTTCTTTATAAAATTCAAGCTCTGAGTATTCCTTCATCAACTTCTTTGCGCAATCAAGGGTCTGTAGTCTAAATTTTACTTGAGCTACACTGGCAATCACTTCATGTTCTTCATTGTAAACACAGGATCTGCTTACCAAAAGAAATTTATTGTCGGCTTCCTTAGTCTCACCTTCTACAAACTTGTGTATAGCTCCTTCTTCCCTACAAGCATTTTGCATAATATCAATCATCTTTGAATTTGATATAGTTTCTTTTATATTTCTACCCACAACCTTTTCTTTCCTTGTACCTAAAAAATCACAATACTGGTCGTTAATGTCTGTAACTATACCTTCTTTGTCGACAACAATAAAACCATCGTCGGTCATTCTAAGTATTTCATCGAATATATATTTATATCTATCTAAATTATCCTTCATAGTATCGTTACACACCTGCCTGTTTGTGAGTTTAAAAAATGAACTACTATATATAGTATACTTTTAAACTAAGATATTTACAATAAAATATAACTTGCAAAAGCTTATTTAATCATTCGATTCATATTACTCATACTATATCTTATATCTCAAATTCCTTATTCCTTTCAACTTCTTCAATCATAGCAGGAATAACTTTTTTTAAATCTCCTACAATACCAAAATCGCAGACCTTAAAAATAGGAGCTGTAGGATCAGTATTAATTGCCACAATATATTTTGAATCACTCATACCAGCTAAGTGTTGAATAGCACCGGATATACCACAGGCAAAATAAATTTCAGGCCTTACTGTTGTCCCTGTTTGTCCTACCTGATGCATACTATCAATCCAACCTGAATCGACACAGGCCCTAGAAGCACCAACCTCTCCACCTAGTTTTTCTGCAAAGGCTTTAATTAATTCAAAGCCCTCAGGTCCCTTTACACCACGTCCACCGGATACAATAATTTTTGCTTCTGTAAGATCCACCGTTTTTTTACTGCTCTTTAATATTTTAACAACCTTAGCTTTGATGTCAACTTCTGTAATATCAGCTTCTACTACTTCTACATACCCCGATGGATTATCTACATGGGCTGCTTTTTTCATAACCCCTGGTCTTACAGTGGCCATTTGGGGTCTGTTTTTAGGACATATAATGGTTGCCATAAGGTTACCGCCAAAGGCGGGTCTTGTCTGAAGAAGCTTACCATCTTCTTTATCGATATCAAGCTTTGTACAATCGGCAGTTAAACCAGTTCCAACCTTTGCTGCAATTCTAGGCCCTATATCCCTCCCAATTGATGTAGCTCCAACTAAAACAATTTCCGGCTTTCTCTCAAGAATAAGTCTAGAAATAGAACTTGCATATCCATCTGTTGAAAAGTTTTTTAACAATGGACTAGATATATATATAATCTTATCCACTCCATAATAAAGGAGTTTATTAATTTCTTCATCTATTTCATAGCCTGCAACAACGACTACTACTTTGTTATCTATTCCCTTTGCTAGTTTCTTTCCTTCACCAATCAATTCAATAGTTACAGGATGAATTTTCCCTTCTCTTTGTTCTCCTATTATCCAAATATCACTATATTCCTTTAAATTAATATTTTGATTTACTTTTGCTCTCTTCATATTCACACCTACCCCCTATATAAGCTTAAGATCGGAAAGCTTACCTATTAAAATAGCCGCTTTTTCTTTTTCATTTATTCCTTCAATAGTTTCTGATGTTTTTGATTTTGTTGGCACAAAGGATTTATATACGTTAGTAGGAGAACCCTTTAGACCGATTTGTGTATGGTCAACTTCTAAATCCTTACTACTCCACACCTTGACTTCATTTGTATTTGTATCATATGCCTTAAAAATACCTCTAACACTTGGATATCTTGGAACATTTAGTTCTTTAATAGCAGTTAAAAGTACAGGTAATCTGGATTCTATTATATAGTCTCCCGTTTCCGTATATCTTGTTACTGTTACCTTATCTTTCTCAACCTTTATTTCCTTTGCATATGTAATTTGTGGAATTCTTAAAAATTCAGCAATTTCTGGTCCAACCTGTGCTGTATCACCATCGATAGCTTGCCTGCCGCAAAGTATAATATCATAGTTTCCAACCCTTTCAATGGCAGAAGAAATAATAGTGGCAGTAGCCCATGTATCAGAACCGCCAAAGGCCCTATCACTTACAAGAATAGCTTCATCTGCTCCCATTGCAAGGGCTTCCTTTAAGGCTTCCTTTGCCTGGGGAGGTCCCATACTTATTACAGTAACCTTTCCACCCTTTTCATCTTTGATTTTAAGGGCTGCCTCAAGGGCATTTTTATCATCGGGATTAATAATACTAGGTACACCTTCCCTTATAAGTGTTCCTGTCTCTTGGTTAATCCTGACTTCATTTGTATCTGGAACTTGTTTTACACATACAATGATATTCATTATTTTCCCTCCTAACGTAATACAGCTCTTGAAATTACTAGTTTATGTATTTCAGAAGTACCTTCATATATTTCGGTAATCTTTGCATCACGATACATTCTTTCTAAGGGGTAATCCTTCATATAACCATAACCTCCATGAATCTGCAATGCCAGATTTGTAACATGTCTTGCTGTCTCTGATGCATTTAATTTAGCCATAGCAGCTTCCTTAGTATGCTTTTGTCCAGTTGCTTTTAGATGGGCAGCATAATATACTAGCCATTTGGCAGCTTCAATTTTAGTTGCCATATCGGATATATACCAAGTAAGTCCTTGAAGTGCTGTAAGAGGTTTTCCAAATTGAACCCTTTCCTTCATATACTTAACACTTTTTTCCAAGGCAGCCTCTGATATTCCAAGGGCCTGAGCCCCTACTCCAATCCTTGCACCATCAAGGGCAGTCATGGCTATCATAAAACCTTTACCCTCTTTACCTATAAGATTTTCCTTTGGAACACGGCAATTATCAAATATGAGCTCTACTGTTTCTGAACCATTAATACCCATCTTGTCCTCAATTTTACCTATTGTAAAGCCTGGAGTTCCTTTTTCAACAAGGATACAAGATAATCCTTTAAGCCCCTTTGAAGGATCTGTTAATGCAAATATAAGTAAATACTGTGCCTGACCGCCGTTTGATATAAAACACTTAGTTCCATTGAGAACATATTCATCTCCATCCAATATAGCTGTTGTTTTTGCAGCACCTGCATCGGATCCTGCATTGGGCTCTGTCAATGCAAAGGCTGCAAGAGAGCCTCCACTTGTTACTTGTGTTAGATATTTTTCTTTTTGTTCCTTTGTACCAAATTTATTAATAACTTGAGCAAAAATCGAATGTATTGACAAAATTGCTGCCGTTGCTGCACACTGTTTAGCAATTTCACTAACAACTATAACCTTATCTATATCATTTCCAGCGCTCCCCCCATATTCTACTGGAGTACCTATGCCTGTAAAGCCTATTTCAACCATTTTTTCAAAGGTTTCCCTCGGAAATCTACCTGTTTTGTCAATTTCTGCTGAAATTGGCTCAACTTCCTTTTCAGCAAATTCTCTTGCAACTTTTTGCAGCATCAATTGTCCATCTGTAAAATTAAAATCCATATTAATCCTCCTCGCCATCTATTTGTAAATTTTAAAATTTTAGCCCCATTTTTTCATCCTTAAATATTCTTTCATCCATTAATTTTAAATCTTCTGCTATTAGTGGTTTAAACTCCATATTTTGAAGTATGTCTTTCTCCAAATCGATTCCCGGGGCAATCTCTATTAACATAATCCCCTTGTCAGTTAGCTTGAAGACTGCCCTTTCTGTAATGTAATAAACCTGCTGCCCAATTTTATTTGCATATTCGGCTGAAAAGGTTACTTGCTCTAACTCTTTTTTGAATTTGACTGCTTTACCATCCTTTAAAATATTAAGCTTTCCATCTTTAATTTCCACTTTCATTTTTCCTGCTTTAAAGGTTCCTGTAAAATAGACTTTTTTAGCATTTTGAGAAATATTTATAAATCCTCCTGGTCCTACAACTCTTCCCGCAAATTTGGAAACATTAACATTTCCCATTGAATCAATTTCAGCAGCTCCTAGAAATGACATATCTATTCCTCCACCATCATAGATGTCAAATATGTCGGGTTGTTTATAAATAGCTTCAGGATTCACTGTGCCACCGATACCCAGTCCCCCTGTGGGCACGCCACCTAAAACACCTGATTCAATAGAAAGTGTTATTTTATCTGAAAACCCTTCCTCGCCAGCCACTGCTCCAACTGCTTCTGGTATACCAATTCCTAAATTAATCAAAGTATTGGGTTTTAATTCTAGAGCACCTCTTCTGCCACAAATTTTTCTTTGATCCAATTTCATAGGTTTAACAGCCTTTAGAGGAACCTTTGTTTCTCCAGCTAATTCCGGTTTATAATAATTACATATAAAGGATTGAAAACTATTTTCTTTGCTACCTTCTACAAGATAATCAACCATAAAGCCATGAATTTGAACATCCTTTGCCTTTAAAGTACCTTTTTCTACAATTTGATCAACTTGAACAATTACAGTACCTCCAGAATTATAAACCGCAGCAGCCATTTCTAATTGATCAGAAAAAACCGCTTCTTTGCATAAAGAAACATTTCCACTTTCATCGGCTATTGAACCTTTAATAAAGCAGACATCCATTGAAAATGATTTGTATAGAAGGTACTCTTTTCCTTCTATATTTACTAAGGATACAACCTCTTCTCCTGAATCCACAGCCATCTGATTTGCTTTACAACCTTCCAGTCTAGGATCGGCAAAGGTTTTTAAGCCAATATGGGTTAAAACTCCTGGTTTTCCTCCTGCAATGGCCCTTAATAGATGACTGATAACTCCTTGGGGAAGCATATAAGATGCCAATTTATTTTCTACAGTTAATTTATTTAACCTTGGCTCCAGCCCAATATGTCCACAAATAAGTTTTTTAACTAACCCCTCTTCCCCAAGACGATTTGCTCCCCTTTCACCTGCATCACCAACAGCTGCACAGTGGATAACCGTAAGATCCCTAGGAGATTTAGTTTCTATATATCTATTTTGCAGGGCCACAAGCAAATCCTCTGGAACTCCAAATCCCACAAACCCACCAATGCCTATGGTCATATTATCCTTTACCTTTTCTGCAGCTTCTTCACGTGTAATTACCTTACTCATATTAAAAACCTCCTTCAATTTTAAAAATACTATTTTTATATCAATCCTTAATTACCCAAGGGCTGAAAATATTGAAAATAGAATTACTGCCACTACAGTTCCAACTGCAGGAGTAAATACTGTGAGCCAAAATATTGGTGCATATGCATCTTTATGGGTTTCATTACATAAGCCATTTGTAACTGTAACTATATATCCATTATGGGGTAATGAATCTAAGGCTGCCGATGAAATGGACATTGTTCTATGTATTGCCCCTGCTGCAACCCCTTTAGCCAAATAAACAGGTCCCAATAATGGAGCTGCAATTCCTAAACCCCCCGATGCGGAACCAGTTATACCTGCTATAACTGTTGTGCCTACTGCAATTCCTACAAATTCTGGACCGGGAATATTGACCATTGCATCTACAACAATTGGAAAGGCTAGGGAGGCCTTTACCACTGCACCAAAGCCAACAACGGCGCAGGTATTGCTTATGGAAAATATAGATGTTTTACAGGCTTCTCCAACATTGTTTAAAATTTTTTCATTATCCTGATATTTATTTAAAATAATAAATACTAGGACAGAACCAGCAAACACACCTGTTTCTAATGGGAGTAAAGGTTTTCCTCCAACCTTAAAATTGATTAGTATTATTGTAATTATTAATGGTATTAAAGCCATAATTCCACTGGGAAGATTTATATCATCCTTAAAATTATCCACATGCTTTGCTATGAAATGTTCACCCCTAGACTTTGCCTTATATACCATGCCATATAAAATAAATGCTCCCATTAGAAGAATAAAACCACATGATATAAATCCAACTACTGTCCCCGCCATTAAATCTGTCCCTAATGCTTGGGCTGGAATGGCATTGTGAATTTGTGGAGCCCCTGGTGCAACCATGGCAAAGGTAGAACATCCAAAGGTAAGTGCAGCTGGAATAAATCTTCTAGGCAGATCAGCTTCTTTAAAAACCTCAATAGCTATAGGAAAAACTGCAAAGCTTGCAACGAAAACACTTACTCCACCATAGGCAATTATTCCACAGGCTAAGGGGATTGATATTAAAGCCATTTTTTCACCAAAAACTCCAACAATCATTTTTGCTATTGCTTTTGCCCCGTTTGTAATTTCATACATTTTCCCCATTAAAGTCCCAGTTAAAAAGATTAGAAAATTATTTTTAAAAAATCCAACAAAGCCCTCCATATAGTCTAACTTTAATGCACTATATAAGTTTATTCCACCTGTTAAAGCAACAATAGCTGAACAAGTTATAGCTATAATGAAAATATTTACACCTTTCATAACTAAAATTATTAATAGTGTAAGTGCAAATATAATACCAATTAAACTTACTAACTCTTGCCCTCCCATATACTTGCCTTCCTTTCATATTTGCATTTTTTGATATTTTATTAACATTTGATTGTGTAGGAATTCCAATAGAAAATATATTTCCAGTTTATTTATTAATAAACTTTGGATCCCTTTTTTCAAGAAATGCCTTCATCCCTTCATCCTTATCCTCAGAAGCAAATGTAAGGGCTGCTAAATCTTTTTCCAGCTCAAGGGCATTACTAAGGTCTAAATCAGCACCTTTATTGATGGATATCTTAGAATATTTAATAGCCATTGGAGCCTTTGAAATTATAGTTGTCATAATATTTTTAGCTTCATTTAAAAGCTCATCAGCAGGAACAACCTTATTAACAAGACCCATAGAAAATGCCTCATTAGCCTTTACCATTCTTCCAGTAAAAATGAGATCCTTAGCCCTTCCACTACCTATAAGCCTAGGTAATCTTTGGGTTCCTCCAAAGCAAGGAATAACACCTAAATTTGCCTCCGGTTGTCCAAAAACAGCTTTTTCAGAGGCAATCCTTAAATCACAGCTCAATGCCAGTTCACAGCCTCCCCCTAGAGCATAACCATTCACTGCTGCAATTACAGGCTTTCCTAAAGATTCAATTTTATTGAATATATTTTGGGCATATTCTGCATAATTTCTACCTTCTTCTGCTTTATATGGTTTCATTTGAACAATGTCTGCACCTGCAACAAAGCCCTTTCCTGAACCGGTTATAATAGCACCTAAAATTTCCTTATCTTCACTTATGCCATCAATAATAGTATTTAACTCATCTAAAGTTTCATTATTTAGTGCATTTAATGCCTTTGGTCTATTCATCGTGATAATTGCAACTGATCCTTCAACCTGTAATTTAATGTTTTTAAGGTTTAAATTTTTTAACACTACTTTCTTCATAAAATCATCCTCCTATATTTTTATCTCATAACTTGCAATTCCAATCCTTCTATTTCATTTGGATGCAGGAATTGAATAGTCTGTGAATGATAGATTTTATATTCAGTAGAAGTAAAAGCTCCCGCTGAAATAATTCTAAGTTCATACTTGTATATACTTGCAATAACCTTGCCAAAAAAATAACAAAATGAATTTTTATAGAAGAGAAAAGATAAATTATCTTCCTATTTTTGTGATTAATCTGTCTTAAAAGGTTATTTTAAGCTTAATCAATGTATTTTAGTTATATTAATTTATTGGAGCTTATATTTTATTAAGAAAATATAAAAACATTAATACTTCTTTAAAAATATATATTGAAATTATCATTTTTGAGACAAAAAAATTAATGCCATTGATAATTTAATTAAAATAATATACTTATATAGTAGTAATTTGAAAGTTCTAAGGAATATTTCGACAAAAAACATATAATATTATATATTTTGAAACATGTGATTCAAAAAGGAGACACATTGTAATACTATAGAAGCATTTATATAGCATATGAATCTACATTTTACCGAATTTTTAAAAATAACTGATATTTTAAGGTACTCTTTTTGAATAGATAATTGATAAAATATCTAAGTAATCGTTGTTTCTATAGATATTTTTCATAAAAAAATATGAAGCCCACCCCAAATATCGACTTTTTTGCCTAGCATTTGGGATCTACTTCATATTTTAGGGACATTTTAAAATAATTTAACTATTAATAATATTATTGGTATCATCAGCTCCTATTAAATTTTTCTTTTCTGCAAATGCCACAACTATAACAGAAATCATAATTAATATACTTCCTACCCCATGATGCCAAAACAACGGTTCCCTTAATACAATTACACCAATAATCAAGCTTGTTATTGGTTCAAAAGTACTTAATATAGTAGCCGTTGTAGGGCTAATTATTTTTAATCCAGCTTGAAATGCCACCATCCCCATCATATTACAGATTAATGCAACTAATACAGTACTTAATAAACCTTTATAATTAAATTCCAAATCAAAATTTCCTGTAATAATACTTCCAAATAGTAAGGTAATTGCATTAAAAAGAGATATATAAAAGGTTATGACAAAAGAGTTTAGATCTTTTATATTTCCATAGGCCACTTTAAATACATAGTAAGGATAAAGAAGCCCCGACACCAATGCTAAAATAATGCCTACAAAATTTATAGAATTTAATGAACCAAAACCAATTAAAAAATAGATTCCTGTTATTGAAATAATCAGGGCTATTATCTTTTTCCAATCAACTTTTTCCTTAAAAATTAATGTTGAACCTATCATAACTACAACAGGATAAATAAAATGCAACGTGGTTGCAAGACCTGTTGCTAAATAATTATAGGATATAAAAAGTAATAACATCATTAAAGCATAACCAAAAAAACTTGCTTTAAATAGTGTATAATACTGTTCTTTTTCAACCTTATATATTATATTTTTCAATTTTAAAAAAATAAAAATTTCAATAACGGCAAAAACTGATCTGAATAAAATAAAGGTATATGGATTAAAACCATTAGCATATGCTATTTTAGCAAACAAGGGAATACATCCAAAGCTTGCTGATGCTAAAATTATTAGTATAATACCTTTGAATCTGTTCAATTTTCTTCCCACCTCTTAACTTAATCAGTATTTTATAAAAGATAATATACTCTTTAATTGTCTTACTCCTTATTACTCTTAATTTTTTATTTAAATTATAGTCAACATGATAAACTAAACAAAAATAAGAATACAGACATACCAAATTCATAACTCTATCCCATTGATATGTCTGTATAAATTAGTTTTGCTAATTTTTCAATACTTGTCTTCTATACTGCCATTAATTGATTAGCAAGGTCTACTGCTGCAGAGGCATCCGATGAATAGTTTGCTCCTATTTGTTTTGCATATTTATCGGATACTGGGGCACCACCAATCATAATTTTCACTTTTTCATATAAACCTTCTTCTTTCAATGTTTCAATAGTTTCTTTCATCGCCACCATTGTAGTGGTAAGCATAGCTGACATTCCTATAATATCAGGATTATACTGTTTCACTGCTTCAACAATTTTTTCAGGACTAACATCTACACCAAGATCTATAATTTCATATCCTGCACCTTCCATCATTAATGCCACGAGTTTTTTACCAATATCATGAAGGTCTCCCTTTACAGTAGCAAATACAGCCTTGCCTACTTTTTTTACATCTCCTTCTTGTAAATATGGTTTTAAGACTTCCATGCCAGCATTCATCGCCTTAGCTGATATTAACACTTCAGGTACAAATACTTCCCCCTCTTTAAATAATACACCTACTTCATTCATTCCAGCTATTAAACCTTCATTTAAAATATCTTTCCCTTCACAGCCATCATCCAATGCTTTTTGCACTGAATCTCTCGCTTCCTCTATCATTCCATCGATTATACTATCTGCTATTTGCTCAAATAATACGCTCACATCTCTTCCCCCTTCTTATGAATCCTTTAATATTTTCATACCTACTGTATCGTTTTTTTATTATTTTTTGTATTTTATTTCTGCTTTTGCCACCAATTCATCCAATTTTGCCACTATATCATCGGGTAATTTCTGCGGATTATGAGTTTCTAATATTTTTCTTGCTCTCATATTTACCTTTTGTTTATAAGTTAATTTTCCATCTTTCAGCCATTTTTCATAATTCTCTCTACTCATGCACACCGGCTGCCAAAATTCCCTTCTGAAATTCTTCATGGTATGTTCCTCTGCTAGGAAATGTCCTCCAGGACCAACTTTTTCAATTACATCTAATGCCAAGGACTCATCATCTACTCTTACACCTCTCATAATACTACGTACCATCCCAATAATTTCATCCCCCATAACTACACCCTCTAAGGAACCACATAATCCTGAATTCAAGAAACCTACGTCATGGATTATATTGGCCCCACTTAATGCTGCACCAAATATAGTTATAGCTTCCTCAATACTAACCTGTTCATCTACTATTTTTGCATCACTGCAGCCGGCAGTACTCCATGTGGGTATTCCCAGATATCTTATTAATTCAACAGCAGCAGCATGCATAAGTGTAAATTCAGGTGAAGAACCATAACAGCATGCTGTAGTTTTCATATCCATATTTGTTATAACACCACCGCACACACATGGAGCTCCTGGACTTTTTACTTGCGCAATTACTAAGCCAGTCAAGGTATCTACTGTATTAATAATAAGGGTGCCTGCTCTTGTTGCAGGGCCTGTGGCACCTGCTTGAACTGCTGGCGTATATAGTTGAGGCAATCGTTTTTCTGCCATGTACAATAATTTGTCAACAGCCTCTTTTGTATGTACCATAGGTGTTGTGGGCTCTGAATAAAAGATAATATTCGGGTTCTTTTGTAACTCTTCAGCTCCTCCTGCCACAGCTTCAAACATTTTAATAATGGTCTTAAGATTTTCTAAGTCAAAGGACCAAGCACAAATGGGTTTTTCCGTATTTTGAAGCATAGCATGGATCTCATGTACATCAGCTAGCTGTGGTGTACAGTCCGTTATATTTGCTAAAGACATACAGTAGTCCATATTTGGTAATGCATCTACAACTTTTGCTGTATTAAAAACATCATTTTTTGTAACAGGCCGTCTTTCTCCTGTATATACATCTATAAAGTTTAGATTTGTTGGTCCAGGGCCAAAATATGAATTGTTACCCTCCATAAACATTGTTCTCTTCTTGTTTCTATCGGATAAAACAATACGGGATGGTGCTGTAGAAATAGCTTGTTTTACGACATATGAAGGTATTTTTACCCTTATTCCATCATTCTCAACCCAACAACCTGCCTTTCTAAGTAATTCTACTGCCTCTTTATGATGTATATCTACACCTACATGTTCTAATACTTCTAAAACACCATTAAATATACGTTCACATTGAGTCTTTGAAAGTACGCTAAATTGAACAGAATCATTATTTACTTGATTGCTCCTTATACTATGATCTAGCTTATCACTATATTGATTCACTCTTTTTCTTCTCCTTGCCATAAATAACACCCCTTTAAGTTTGATAATTTAAAAATATATAATCTAAAAATCTATTCTACTCATAATAGATCTAATAAATGGTCTATAGTTAGCTATAATGGTAATCTTATTCCTTTGCCTTCTATTAAGGCTTTATCGAATATTTCTTTGGCTACAATAATGTCTTCTACTGCCATTCCAATATTATTGACAACAATAAATTCATCCTTATTTTCTCTTGCTTTCTTCAGCCCAGCTGCTACTTCACCAGTTTCAGCATAAATCTTTGGAAGTCCATGGGGATAATATCCATGACCTAAAAGCAGTTCATGTTGCTCAATGCTATCTAGGATATATTTATCGGCTCTTTTCATGGTCTGATCTTCATATAATGAATGTGCATCAGATAATAACAGTGTTTGACCTTTTGAAATCCATTCATCCTTTATTTTCGGTTCAGGTTGTTCTGTAATAATTGTAGCTGATGCTATAACTTCAGCACTTTTTACAATTTCTTCAAAGGATTTTGTTTTTACAATTTTAGCTTTTACTTTGGGTTGTACCTCTTTGATTAATTTATCCATAGCAGATTCGAAAATATCATAAATATATATGGTCTTTAGATTGGGCATTACCAGTTCTATTATTTCTACATGTGCTCTTCCTTGTACACCGCATCCTATCATACCAAATGTATCTGCATTTTTATTGGCAAGGTGTTTTGCAGATACTGCCGCTGCAGCAGGTGTTCTCTTTTCTGTAATCCAAACACAATCCATTACTCCTAGGGGCATACCTGTTAACCTATCATTGTAAACTAACAGTCCTACAGTCTGTGGTATTCCAAACTTATTTTGATTTTCTGGAAAACAAGAAATCCACTTCATGCCACTTGCAGATTGTTCTGGAAGGTCTGCTGGCATAGCATGGAAAAAAGTATTTTTATAAGGATGTATACCTATTTTTGCTGGCATTTCTGATATTTTCTTGCTGTAGGATATCATGGACTTCTCAGTTAAATCAATGATTTTCTGATTTGTAACTCCCATATTTCTTGCATCTTCCCTGGTTAAATAAATGATCTCCTTACCAATTTCCAATCTTTCTTTAATCCACGATCTATAGTTCATATCACTCATTCTAAATCCCCCTTTAGATTTAAATATCTCCTCATGTCAATTAAATTGAAATATTAATCCACTAATATCTCACATAACTTTAATTTTTATACATGACCATAATAATCTCTATGGTTTACAGCTGAATAAGCATAATCCAGCAAGGTTCCCCAACTAAATACCGGTAAATCAACTTCCCTTTGTATGGCTCTTCCAAAGGGCTGCATTCCAGTACATTCTAACATTATTGCTCCTATATTGGGATTTTTCTCAACAAGCTCTTTACATAAACTCACCATATCTTCCTCTGCTTTATCATAGTAAGCCTGGGGTACTGCTGGTCTCTTTTTATAATCCCATAAATTATCAAATTGTGTGCATCCATATTCAGCAGCTCCTTGAATTACGAAGTTGCTATTCAAATCTATGCCAACATTTTTCAAATGTACATCTGTCAAGTATTTCTGAAAAGCGCACACAATACCTACTGATTTATTGGGCCCTATTAGCTTCTGAATAAATGGAACCTGAAGTAAACTTGACATGAATACGGGTATATCCACATATCCAGCCACATCTTTTTGGAAGTATGCAAAATATCCACACTCAGCTGCTATAGCTTTACAACCCATACTTTCAAGTTTCTTAGCTGCATCAAGTATGGGTTGTAGACAAGGTGATTTGTCTTTCCCAAAAACTAATTTGTTGATATCTACATTTTTTATAATTTCATATTGTATAGGATATTGAAATCCACTGGCATTTCTCAAATCCCCAGGAAATCCTGGATAAACTTCATCTAGTATCATAATTCCTAAGCCCATACCATAGCAGCTATGATTCTTTCTTGCTCTAATTAAATTAATCCCTAAATCCCTTCCCATATAATACATTATTTATATCCCTCCTTATTTAATTTGTTGTATTATAATAGGTGAAAACTTTACATTTCCTTTACATACCAGCAGTATCACGTTTCACTATAAATTCTGAAGTTAAATCAGAGCTTTTAAGATTTTTCATTGTTTTTATAAAACCAATACCCATTGCTAATTGCAGTATTAACATCGGTAATCCACAAACTATTACTGATGTCTGTAGAGCAGAAGCTCCGCCACTTATTAAAAGTACATAAGAAAGCAATCCCATTGAACAGCCCCAGAATATTTTCATAGGAGCAGGTGCTTCTACATCCTCTTTTGATTTTCCGAATCCAATTGTAGTCATAGCTGCAATGGTAGAAGTCATCCCATTTGCTAAGGTTATAAATGAAATAGCAACAGCAAGCATACCTATTATCATGGTGAAAGAAGCTAAGGGAAATTGCTCAAGTAATGCAAATAAGGATACTTCAAGACCTTTCTCAGAAATTATTTTCTCAATTCCTGCATTTTTAAAATGCTCTAAATATATGCTTGAGCTTCCAAATACCCCAAACCAAATTAATCCGAAGGCAGAAGGAGCAATTAGATTTACAAGAACCATTTCTCTAATCGTGCGTCCATATGCACATCTCACCAGGAACAAACCTACAATTGGAGCAAAAGCCAGCCACCAGGCCCAATAGAATATACTATAATCACTTGGCCAAGTACTTTTGCCCATAGGATCTAAGTTAAAGGACATAAAGGTCAGATTAGACAGATAGTCACCAATAGAAGTCACAATACTATCAAGAATATGAACCGTAGGACCAAAGAATATTATAAAAAGAATTAAAAAAAAGTATAAATAAGCATTGATTTCACCTAAAAATTTGATACCTCTTTGCAGACCAGTATAACTTGACATTGTATAAACAAAAGTTAAAATTAAAATAATTGCAAGCCAAGTAAATTTTGTAGGCTCTATTCCCCATAAAAAATTAAGCCCTCCACCAATTTGCATGGTTCCAAAACCAAGGGAAGTAGCTATGCCGCCTACAATAGCAAATATGGCTAATCCATCTATATAGTTACCAAAATTAGTAAATATTTTTTCACCAACTAAAGGATATAAACTAGTACTCACTCTGAAAGGCTTTTTACAATTATAGAAAAAATAAGCACAGGGAATGGCAGCACTCACGTATATTCCATAAGTATGTAATGTCCAATGGAACATAGAAAGACGTATAGCATGACGTCCTGATTCAAGGGATCTTGGCTCAAAACCTAAAAAAGAAGGAGGATTAGTATAATGGGCCATGGGTTCAGCTACTCCATAAAATACAATACCCACTGCAATTCCAGCACATAGTGAAATTGCAAACCAACTGAAATTACTTAATTCTGGCTTTGCATCAGGACCTCCTAATCTAATATTGCCATACCTGCTTAACCCTGCCCAAAGGCAAAATGCTAAAAGAACTGTGGCTCCAAAAGCATAAAACCAACTAAAATATTTCAATGTCCAATTTAATGCAATAGCTGCTCCTTTTTCAAATGCTTTTGAATTTAATAGTCCAAATAAAACTGCAGCAACAACCACTAATGCTGGAGGAATAAAAACAGATTTGTTAATCATTTTAAAAAAGCTTGTTTTTTCTGCTTTTTTCATAAAATACCTCCCAGATATTTAATTTGGAACTCGTGTCAATAACCTATTTACAACATTGTAAATCACTCTCCTTGCTTTATTGAGGTTGTAGTACTATAATAGCAAGGCCCATGCCAAAGCATTTAAAGCTGGTATTTGCTCATAAACAAAATTGATATAGATTAATAAGTGCAAAAAAATGAAAATAAAAGCACACAAAAGAAAAAAATGGAATATTTTAAAAATTATAAATTTTATTTACTTATATCTACTTCATATTTAAATTTTGGAAGGTAAACTTTTACTTATATAGAATTACATATAAAAAAGGATAAGGCGGGATTTTATGAATATTAAATATGAGCATGAAAATATATTTAGTATACTATCTCAATATCCAGATGCTGCTATAGAAATTATTGAATACTTTTTTAATTCCATAGATAAAGGTTTAGCAATCATAGATGATAAAAACATAATAATTAAACATAATGATTCCTTTAGAGAGATTTTTAACTCTAAAACAAGTTTATTGGGTCTGTCTTTACAAAAGATTATTCCTAATTATGAACAAAATAGCAGCCAAAACTTCTATTTTGTTGAGGATCTTAAGAAAAATTTAAAAATTGACAGTAAGACAATATGTGTAGAAAATGCATCATTTACAATAGTAAAAGTATCCAATTATTATCCTGATTCGAACATAATAGAAAAGGATTCTGAAGTGAAATTTTATAAAGAAATGTATGAAAACATTATAAATTCTATCGATGAAGGGATACATGCAATTGATACTTCAGGGAAATTATTTGTTTATAATTCATCTATAGAAAAATTAGAAGGCTATAAGGCTTCTGAAATTATAGGAAAACATGTTACGGAAGTTTACAATTTAGACTGGAAAACGAGTTTATTATTAAAGGTCCTTAAGGAGGGAAAGCCTATTTTTGACTTTCATCAAAGTTATACTACTACAAACGGTAAATGGGTAGACGTAATGACCAGTATAGTACCTTTATATTCTAAAGATAAAATTATAGGAGCTGCTGCAATTTTGAAGGATTTTACTAATTTCAAAAAAATGGCTGAGCAGGTTCTAGATTTACAGGAGCAATTACATAATAAAAAACTAAATACTAACAATCAAACTTCAGAAAAAAAGCATGATACTAAATATGAAATTTTAGGTAAAAATAAGCAATTTATAGAAAGTATTAATTGGGCAAAAGCTGCTGCAGCTACAGAATCTCCTGTACTCATCTATGGAGAAACTGGCACTGGAAAGGAACTCTTTGCTCAAAGCATTCATAGTAAGGGCATACGTTCGAAAGGACCTTTTCTAGCTATTAACTGTGCAGCTATACCAGAAAATCTATTGGAAGGAATTTTGTTTGGAACTACTAAAGGTGCTTTTACCGGTGCAATCGATAGAGCTGGCTTGCTAGAACAAGCTAATAGTGGTACTTTGTTTTTAGACGAAGTAAATTCTATGCCTTTAGCATTGCAGGCTAAATTACTTAGAGTACTGGAGAATAAAAAAATAAGAAGGTTAGGAGCTAAGGAAGAAATTTCAATTGATACACGAATTATTAGCAGCTGCAATCTCGAACCAACTACAGCCATCGAAAAACAAATGCTCCGAGCAGATTTATTCTATCGCTTAGCCGTTGTCTATATTGACATTCCACCATTACGCCAGCGTACAGATGACATAGAATTATTATCTAACCATTTTATTGATTATTACAACAAATATTTAAAGAAAAATATCCAATGTCTAAGCAAAGAAATTTTATTAGCTTTCAAAAAATTCCATTGGCCTGGTAATATTCGACAATTAAAACATACCATTGAGTGTGCAATGAATATTGTTACCGCCAATGAACCTTATATCGAAAAATGTCATATCCCCAAGTATTTAAATATCTTTCCAAAACTGAATACTTCTATTAGTAATACTATTAATAATCATTCAAATGCCTCCTTTGAGAATATTCATTTATTTGACCAAATAAAAATTGAAGAAAGGAATCGTATTATTGATATTATAAAAAAGAATAAGGGAAATATATCAAAATCGGCAGCTGAATTAGGAATGAGTAGACAAAGTTTGCAGTATAGAATCAAAAAATATAAGCTAAAATAATCCCCCATGAATGTCTACTAGGTTTCTCTTGTAAACACCTACAGGGGTCTTACCAAACTTACTTATGATAGGAAGAACTTTTAATTCATCCAATATCCTGTAATATTCCTCATATTCAGTGGTACCCTTTTTTCAGCTATATCCAGATAAAACAATCAATTATGCTATGTACGCTTTAGTACAAGCTTATGTTATTTAGGCCTCTAATAAATTGTGAAAAATTAAAATATATTATTTCATTGTGGTTTTCTATGAGATAATCTGTTATCTTAGGATCAGTTAATTCTAAATCAATTATTTTTGGCAGCAATTCCTTCACTTTTTTCTTTTCACATTTCATACTAAATATCATTCCTTTCTCAGTCTTTAAAGCACAAAAATGATTAGATTATCTTTAATTAGATATTCTCTTATATTCACTATAATAAATAAAATCATTCTTTGATATATATTTTCGGAAAATTCAGATTAAATTTCATTATTTTCAAGGGTCTTTTTATTCTTCTTTCTACTTTATTTTTCTATTTAAAAGTTTACTTAGTTCTTCTCTAGTTTCTTTACATAAAAAATCATTATTCTAATATGGGTTAAATAAAGGTGAACAATTTGAAAGAATAAAAATTTTCTTCAAGTCCATATATGTCTATAATTAGCGAAATATGCATTATTGTGTCAGATATGTAATTATAGTATAATTGATTTAACGAATATAGAAAAGATTCAAAATACAATTTACACTAGTCTTGTGAGTCATTTAAAAGTATAAATCAGCCTCTTTTAAAGCTAAAAATACTTAGAATAGAATGTTAAAGCTTCATATATTGGATATATAAGGAGGAGAAATAATTGATTAGAAAAAAACTTTTATATTACCTAATTATAATAATGATATTGCTATCTATAAATCCAGTATATGCAGAGGATTCACAAGTTGATTTCAGTAAAATTTTTGACAATCATGGCTTAATAAGATTGATTATTGATGCTGAGACAGGTTCAATTAGATATGCCAATAAAGCAGCAATTGATTTTTATGGATACCCAAAAGAAAAATTACTAAAAATGTCTATTCAGGATATTAACACCCTTGATTTAATACAAATCAAAAAAGAAATGGAAGCAGCATTTAGAGAAGAGCGAAATTATTTTGTTTTTAAGCACCGTCTTGCAAATGGTGAAATAAGAAATGTTGAAGTGCATTCATACCCAGTATTGGAAGAAGGAAAGGAGACACTATATTCAGTTGTTATAGATATTACAGAAAGAGTATTATTAGAACAATCATTGGAGCGAAGTCGTAGAATATCCAAATATTTGTTTTTGGGGATTTTCACTTTGTTTTTCTTCCTTATAGCCGTACTATTCCTAAGTAAAGAAAAATATAAAAAACTTGCTAATTATGATAGTTTAACTGGAGCCTATTCAAGATTGTTTTTAGATAAATTAATAGAACATGAAAAAAACAAATCAAATAGTAATGAAGTAATATTATTAGTAGTAGTCATTGATATAGATAAATTTAAAAGCATTAATGATAATTTTGGACATATAGTAGGAGACAAAGTATTAAAAAAAGTGGTAGAAGTATTAAAGTCCTATATTCGTAAAGACGATTTTGTGATTAGATATGGTGGAGATGAATTTCTACTTATACTCCAAAATTGTGACAAAGAATCAAGTCATACTATTATAAATAGAGTTAAAGAAAAGTTGAAAAATAATAAAGAATTTGAGTTCCCTATAGAATTTTCCTATGGAATTCAAGAAATATATGATACACAAGAAATTTATAATTCTATTAAATTAGCAGATGAAAAAATGTATCAGTCAAAAACTGGGAAAAATTTGTCATATTAGATGAATTATTAGAACAAATCTAGACTTATAATAAACTCTTTTTAAAAAATCTTCCATAATTTTAAATTCCTCTCAGGAATTTGAGATTAAGTCCACTACCTCATTCTCGTCTAAATTGAATTATTAATGAATGTTTATTTTCTTTACAAGTTCCTGCTGCACAATAGCAATATACTTATCTAATTCTTGACTTATATCAACTACTTCTTTTGTATGTCCTTTTATTTTATACATTTCATTTAATTTAAAACGTAGACTATTTATTTTATCATTAATCTCTTGTTGTAAAAATTTCTTTTTAACTTTCACTTTTTCACCTCATCTACATTTTAAATTCAATGTAATTCTTTTTAATGTAATAAACTAATTTTCCAATAATATTTAAACTAATATTTCGACAATACTAAATATATGGGAAGTTTTATAGTCCAAAAAGGACTATTTTATTAATTATAGTCCTTTTTGGACTTAATGTTAATAGTCCTATATGGTCTATAATATAATTTCCATGAGGTGATTTTTTTGAAATATGAACGTTTAAGAAATCTTCGAGAAGATAATGATTTATTGCAAAGGCATGTAGCAAAAATATTAAATATTGCTGAAAGAACATATTCCCATTACGAAACTGGCAAAAGAAATATTTCTATAGAATCATTGCTGACTCTTGCAAAGTTTTACAATACCAGTATTGATTATTTGGTTGGCTTAACAGATGAAAAATCTCCTTATCCAAGAGCTAAATCACATAAATAGGTATATTAGTAGTTTTTAATATATTTCAACTCAAGGATTCAAAAGTTTTTTATCTGTTCTTTTTTCTATTTTTTGTATTTTCTTTTTACTTAACCATGTTTGGTGAACCATTTCCTCGATATTCCCCTCATACAAAAAGCCATGCAATCTTGGCATTTTTAGTCCAAAATCACATGACTTTTATTACAACTTTATTATCCTTAGTACGACTTTATTATTTTTCTCACGAGTTTATTTTGTTGGATCAACAAATGTGATACTTCCTCTCTCACCTACTCAACCGTAACACTCTTAGCCAAATTTCTAGGCTTATCAACATCGCAGCCCCTAGCAACTGCCATATAATATGAGAACAATTGCTGTGGTACTACGCTTAGTATAGGAGTCAATTCATCCATTGTATCTGGTATATATATAACTGTATCCGCAGACTTTTCTATTTCCTTATTTCCTTCTTTAGCTATAGCCACTACATATGCCCCCCTAGCTTTTACTTCCTTTATGTTTGAAAGCATTTTTTCATATAATCTGTCTTGGGTTGCAAGGGCTATTACTAGAGTATCATCTTCTATCAATGCAATAGTTCCATGCTTTAATTCTCCTGCTGCTATTGCAAAGGAATTGATATATGATATTTCTTTTAGCTTTAAAGACCCTTCATATGCTGCATTTATATCTAAACCTCTTCCCATGAAAAATACACTTTCATTATTGAATTGTGTATCTGCTAGATGTTGAGCTATTACATAATCATCCAATATTTTTTGTATTTTTTCTGGCATGTTCTTAAGCTCTTCTATTATAGAATCATATTTTTCTTTACTCATTGATTCTTTAGTTATAGCCATATGAAGTGCTATCATATACATTGCTGTTAACTGTGTTGTATAGGCTTTTGTTGATGCAACTGCTATTTCAGGCCCTGCCCATGTGTAAAATACATCATGGGATTCTCTGGCAACGGAGCTACCTACTACGTTTACTACTGAAAGAATTCGTGCGCCCTTTCTTTTTGCTTCTCTAAGGGCTGCCAGTGTATCCAGAGTTTCTCCAGATTGACTAATAGCTATAAACAATGTATTTTCATCTATAAATGGATCACTATATCTAAATTCTGATGCTATATCACATATTACAGGTATTTTTGCATATTTCTCTATGGCATATTTACCAACTAAACCTGCGTGGTATGCAGTACCACAAGCCACTATATATACCTTATCTATTTTATCCAAGTCTTCCTTTGTTATCTTAATACTATCAAGCTCTATATTTCCTTCTTTATTTAATCTTCTGTTTAGTGTTTCGGATACCCCCTTTGGCTGCTCATTTATTTCTTTAATCATAAAATGGGCATATCCTTCTTTTTCTGCAGCTTCCACATCCCAAGTAACCTTATATACTTCTCTAGCTTGAGGCTGTTTAAGTTCATTAAAAATAGTTACCTTTTCCTTAGTTAAAAGAACTACTTCGTCATTTTCTATTAAAAATATGTCCCTTGTATGCTTTAGTATAGCAGGAATATCAGAAGCAAGAAATTTTTCTTCTTTTCCAAGACCAACTATAAGGGGACTGTCCTTTCTAACTGCCACTATCTTATCGGGCTCATCCTTACATATAACAGCTATAGCATATGCACCTTCCATTTTTTCTACTGCTTTATATACTGCATCTAGGAGATCTCCCTCATAAAAATAATCAATTAAATGGGCAATAACCTCTGTGTCAGTTTCTGATTTAAACCCATTCCCATTTACTTCTATGAGCCATTCCTTTAATTTCATATAGTTTTCTATTATACCATTATGAATCACCGCTATATTACCGGAACAATTTGTATGAGGATGAGCATTCCTATCAGATGGAGCACCATGGGTGGCCCATCTTGTATGGCCTATTCCTATTGAACCGTTTAAATCCTTATCCTTTAAATTTTCTGCAAGAACCTTTAACCTACCTTCATGTTTTTCTACATATATGTCATCATCTTTAAATACTGCTATACCTGCTGAATCATAACCTCTATATTCAAGTCTTGATAATCCATCAATTAATATAGGTGTTGCTTTTTTATCTCCAATATATCCAACTATTCCACACATTTATACTGTCCTCCATTTCTTATATACAATTAAGATATAAAAATCTCTAACGTATTATTGTTATTTTTTTAACAAACCGTAATAATTATATACATCTTTCTCTAATTCTCTCAAAAAAGACAAAAAGAAACCCTTTCTCACCCAGCCTATTTGTTTCCACAATCACTTGCAGATTTTGTTAAGCCTTTATCGGTGGTGAGTTACACCGCAGGGCACCCGCCGAATCTTCGATTAACCCTGACCTCGTCAACTTAAATCCTTTTTAGTCCGATCTGATTTAAGTCCTGGCGCTTTGATTATATCACTATTAAATTTTTATACTACATCATCCCATCAATAAGCATCACTCCTTTCAAATATTGCCATTAGATTCCAGATAACAGGGTACAAATACACTATCATTTTCATTCTCATAAATATATCCTTAACCCTGTTACCTGCCATCTAACATCTATCCAAGTCTTGCTTCTATAAGCTCAACTAATTCCTTTGAATGTCTTTCAAGCATTTCTTCATTACTACCTTCAAGCATTACTCTTACTAGAGGCTCTGTTCCTGAAGGTCTTATAAGTACCCTTCCTTCACCATGAAAGATTTCTTCTATTTCCTGTATTCTTGAAGCTATTTTTTCATCTTTAAGATACTTTTTCTTTTTATCATTGCTTACCCTAGCATTCTTTAAAACTTGAGGATAAACCTTCATGATTGAAGCTAGTTCCGACAATGGTTTATTTTTCTTCTTGACTACAGAAATAAGCTGAAGTGCCGATAAAAGGCCATCACCTGTTGTATTATGTTCTAAAAATATTATGTGACCTGATTGTTCTCCACCTAAAACATATCCACTTTTCTTCATTTCCTCAAGAACATATCTATCTCCAACTTTAGTTTTAACTATATTACAATTGTATTTATCTAATGCCTTTTCTAATCCTATATTACTCATTACCGTTGCCACAAGAGTATTGTCCTTTAGTTTACCTTCTTCTAATAAATATGCCCCGCATACAGCCATTATTTTATCTCCGTCTACAATATTTCCCTTTTCATCAACTGCAATAAGCCTATCTGCGTCACCATCAAAGGCCAATCCCAAATCCGCTTTAGTTTCTAAAACGTGCTGCTGTATAATTTCCGGGTGGGTAGATCCACAATTATAGTTTATGTTATATCCATCGGGGTTGTGATTTATTACATCTATTTCTGCGCCAAGTTCTCTTAGGGTTTTTGGTGCCGTCATATAGGATGCTCCATTGGAACAATCAATAGCAACTTTCATTCCCATTAAATTAACATCTATAGTTGATTTTAAAAATTGTGAATAATCATCTATTGCAGTTTCTACATTTATTTTCTTCCCTACTTCATTTCCAATTGGTTTATAATCTATATCCTTATTATTTAATATGTAATCTTCTATTTTTTCTTCTACTTCATCAGCTAATTTAAATCCATCTCTATTAAAAAATTTTATACCATTGTACTCAACAGGATTGTGAGATGCTGATATTACTATTCCTGCATCGGCATTGTACTTTCTTGTAAGATATGCAACTGCAGGAGTAGGTATTACTCCTAAGCACAAGGCATCAGAGCCTACTGATAATATTCCAGCTATAAGGGAGGCCTCTAACATGTCTCCTGATACCCTTGTATCCTTTCCCACAACTATCTTAGCTTTTTTCTTACCTTCTGTTAATAAATATGCGCCTATTCTACCTAATTTATATGCCAACTCACAAGTGAGCTCTGTATTTGCTATTCCTCTAACTCCATCTGTTCCAAAAAGTTTTCCCATATTAAACCTCCAAAATAAAAGACTGTTAATCTATTATATTCTATCACAATATAAATGTGTGGGCAACAAGGTAAAACTTACATACTTTTCCTTATTAATATAAATCCATAAAGTAAATTTAAACTTTATCTTTAAAGATTTCAGTTGCTTATGGATAAGTAAAATTAGAATTTATAATACTTTAGAGTTGGCTATCTATAACATGTCCTTCCACCATTACAAAAGAAACATCTAAATTCTCATTGAAGGCTATAATATCTGCATCCTTCCCTATTTCTATGCTTCCCTTGTAATTATCTATACCTATTGCTTTAGCTGGATTTAAGCTTGCCATTTGTACAGCTTCATTTAATGATACTCCTACTAAGTGCACCATATTATATACAGCTTTGTTTAGGGTCAACGTAGATCCTGCTAAAGCTCCACTTTCTAATCTGGCTTCCCTATCTTTGACAAATACATCCTGCCCCCCTAGCTGATATTTACCATCCTTCAATCCCGCTGCCATCATTGCATCGGATATGAGTATTATTTTATCTTTTCCCTTGAGCTTTACAGCCATATTCATAGCTGCCTTATGAATATGTATGCCATCACATATCATTTCACATGCAACTCTTTCATCTGTTAAAACTGCTCCTAGAACCCCTGGCTCCCTGTGGCTAAAGCCTCTCATTCCATTATATAGATGGGTTGCCTGGGTAATACCTCTTTCTATTCCTTTCATTGCTTCTTGGTAGTTTGCATTTGTATGGCCTGCTGAAATTGTAATACCTTGTTTTTTAAGATACCTTATTGCTTCCTTTGCATTTTTTAGCTCTGGAGCTATGGCAACTACCTTCACAGTATCCTTTCCTTCTTTTAGAAGCATTTCTAATTCTTCTATATCGGGAGCTTTTATATATTCTGGAGGCTGCGCTCCTTTCTTTTCTTGGGAAAAGTATGGTCCTTCTAGGTATAGTCCTAAAACCTTCGAACCTTCTTTGTTTTTTTCATGAATATAGCTTGCCACATTTTTTATGGCTCTTATTGTATTTTCTGTAGAATTTGTCATGGTTGTTGCTAAATATCCTGTTACTCCATTTTTTATATGATAATTGCCCATTGATTCTAGTGCATCGTAGGTACCTTCCATAGCATCATGACCATAATTCCCGTGATTATGTATGTCTATAAAACCTGAAGATAGATATTTTCCTTTTAAATCAATAACCTTGTCAAATACAGATTCATCTATATTCTCGTTTTTAATCATATCTTCTATTTTATCATCCTCTACAACCAAAGAATATCCTACCTTTATTTCATATGGGGTTATTATCCTTGAATTCTTCACTAAAGTTCTCATTTTTTCACATCCTAGTCATTTAATAATATTTCTCTCTTTTCCCTTTGAATTTTATATAAACTTATATATGCTTAATTCTACCTTCATATTTTTCATATAAATCATCATTATTATATCCATCAACATTTTGACTAGTATAAACTGGTAATTTATATCCTTCCTTTGATAAAATTCTTAGGGTTTCTGCAACTATACTGTTTACAATTAATGAGCCTGATATTGTTGATGCTGGGCCCGATGTAATCCCATTAAAATCTATTAAGCTATCTCCCTTTGGTACACAATTATCTATTACTAAATCTGCTATTTCAAAAAGTCTCCTGCCACTTGAATGTCTTGATTCACATGTTTTTGAATGATTTAATGATGTAATAGCTATTAAATATATTCCCCTTTCCTTTGCTAATTTTGCCATTTCAACTGGTACATTATTTCTACCAGAGTTTGATATTATTAGCATTATATCTCCCTTATTTATATAATACTCATCCCATATGATTTCTGCAAGTCCTGACAGTCTTTCCATCTTACTTCCCTTTCTTGCTCCAAAATTAGTTATAATAGTATCATCTAACATAGCATTTATTGGAGCAAGGCCCCCTGCCCTTACAAACATTTCTATTCCTATCATATGGGAATGACCTGTGCCAAAAACATGTATTAGTTTATCATTTTTTATGGTTTCTGCGAATATCTCTGCTGCCTTTTTTATTTTATCTATTTGTGTTTCTTCTACTTTTATTATTAGTTTTTGTATTTCCCCTACATATTTTGTTACTGACATTTTTATCCCTCCATTAAAATATTAATTTAACTTTATAAAATAATTTAATTTTTTAAAGCTGACTTGTGAAAAATCATCAATAACCCAATCAGCTAAATCCATGCCCTTAGCATTTAAAGTGTATTTCTTATATCCTATGACTTTTATATTTGCTTTTTTAGAAGCTATTATTCCATTACTTGAATCCTCAAAGACTAAAGCTTCTTTATCCCTTACTTTTAACACCTTAATGACATTTAAAAAAATGTCAGGCTCAGGCTTGCTTTTTTCAATCATCTCCCCTGAAATTACATAGTCAAATAATTTTTCTAATTTAAATTTATTTAAAATCATTCTTATAACATCCATTGAAGAAGATGACGCTAAAGCAGTTTTTACCTTGTTTTTTCTTAAATCCTTCAATAAATCAATTAGGTCTGTACTAATCTTTAAATTTTTTTCATTAATTATTCTATCTTTTATCTGCTTAAGAAAAATATTGCACAATTCTTCAACTGAAAGTTCATTGAAATCATGATTTTTTCTTATACTACTCCACATATTACCCATAGAACCTCCACAATATGAATAGTGTTCTTTTTCACTAATATCAAGATTAAATTTATTAAAGATTTTTCTTCCTTCTTCGACATACAAGGGCTCTGTATTTACAATAACTCCATCCATATCAAAAATTGCACATCTTAGCATCCTAATTTCTCCTTTTTATAAACTCTCTTTATATGATTTTAATGCGTCAGAAAATCTCTTAGTTATTAAATGGGGCCTAGTAATAGCACCTCCAATTGTTATCATCCAAGCACCTTTTTCAAAGGCCTTTATCATTTCTTCAGGGGACCAATATCTCCCTTCGGCATTTATTGGCTTATCTATTTTATCAACTAATTCTTCTAATAATCTATAATCGGGTTTTTTTATTTGTGGACTATATTTTGTGTAACCCGACAAGGTTGTTGATATTATATCTGCACCGTATTTAGCAGCATTTATACCTTCCTCCAAATTGCTAATATCAGCCATAACTAAAACATTTAATTCATTTTTTATTTTATAAATTAGCTCTTTGACACTAAGTCCTTCTCTTTTTCTATTTGTACAATCTAGGGCAATAATATCAGCTCCAGCTTCATAAATTGATTTTGCCGCTTCAAAGGTTGGTGTTATAATTATATCCTCTATTAAATCCGTATCCTTTGTCACAACCTTGTTAATTCCCACTATAGGTAAATTGGTAACTTTTTTTATAGCCCTTATATCCTGGGGCCAGCAAGCTCTCAGTCCTACAGCACCGCCAATATCAGCAGACTTAGCCATTTTAGCCATAATTTCTGAACCATATAAAGGCTCATTTTCAAAGGCTTGACAGGAAACTATTAATCCATTTCTCAATTTATTTAATATTTTCTTCACTATATTCCTCCTATATTTAACAAATAAAATTTGTCGATCCAAAGTTAAATTTTATACCTCAGTATCAAGATACTGAGGTATATGAGGTGCATATTATCCTAAGGTATTAATATACCAGTTACAGAACAAATAGCAGCTATAATTATAAATATTAAGAATACCCAGCCTATATTTATTTTCTTCTTATCTAATAAATACCAGCTCATAATTGTAAGAATAAGTGGAACTAAGGATGGAAAAATATTGTCAAGCATAGGTTTAAGCTCTATTGATAAATCCCCTGATGTATAGCTTAGCCCCACTTTAGCAGCAACATATTGGGCTGAAATTGCTCCTAAGACTATTAATCCTACAATATTAGCAGCCCGAGTTAGCATGTCCTTGGTACCACCAGAAAGTACTGTCTCCGCTGATTTAATTCCTGTAGTATAACCTTTCTTAAATAAAAACCAAGTTGTTGGTATCATTATTCCTAGGTATGCTACCACATAGAATATGGGCCCAGCTATACTTCCAGAATCCTTAGACAGTCCAAGGGCTATGCTTAATAGTATAGGAACCAAAGTTCCTGCCATAAGGGAATCTCCAATTCCAGCAAAAGGCCCCATTAAAGCAGTTTTAATACCATTTATTAATTCATCGGGTATTTCTTCTCCAGAGGCTTTTTGTTCTTCCATTCCTAAAACAATACCTGGAATTATAGTCCCAATAAGGGGTTCAGTATTAAAAAATTGTGTATGTCTTTTCATTAAATTTTTCTTATCTTCTTCATCATCATATAATTTATCAGCTACTATCCCCATTGACCTAGCAAATGCCGGTGCTTCCATACGTTCCATATTCTGACAAGATAAACTATACATAAGCCAATTTATATATACTTTTACTATATCCTTTTTTGATAATTTTCCCTTAGTCATTAAGCTGCCTCCTTCCTATCAGAATTTTTATTATATTTAACATCTATATATGCAAATAATACAGCAATTATAGTGGCTGGTATTATAGATGTTTTTAATACAGCTATTAATACAAAGCCAAATAAGAAATAGATTATTTCAATATTTTCTTTTAATATGAATTTAAGTAATAATCCAAAACCTACTGCTGGCAATATTCCTCCTAATACAAGAAATACATTTCCTACGGGCTCAGGAATTATACTTACTAATTTAGTTACATAGGAAGCTCCAAAATAGTTAGCTAAAAATATTGGGAAAAATCTAACAATAAATTGAGTTGTATTTCCTATAATTGGTATTTTATTAGCCAAGCTGAGCTTACCCTCTTCTATCCATTTTTCTTGCTTATGGACAAATAGAACATTTACGGTAACAACTAAATAAACTAATGCTACCCCAAGGAAGCTTAATGGAACCGATAAACTTACTGCATATTCAGGAGTGGCTCCACTAACAATAGCTAAAGGTATTCCAATATAAGCAGCAAAATTCACATCTCCAGGCATTGAAAGTCCAGGAGTAACTAATCCTACATATAATGCTTGTATAGCAGCTCCAATTAATATGCCCGTCTTTATATCTCCAAGAATAGCTCCAATAATAGTCCCAGCTATTAAAGGTCTTCCGATAGTATACCAGCCTCCCATTAGGCCTAACAGCCATGGACTATATATAGAAGCACTATATCCTATAAGAGCAATTAGAAAAGCTTGAAAAAAGCTCATATATACCTCCTCCTTATATTTTATTTAAAGCTTGATAAAACTTTTTTGCTAATGGAATTCCATTCTATTGCTTTTTGATCTGTTGTCTGTTGAAAATATATTCTTACTCCCATGTCTTGAAGCTCTTTTATTGCTAAAGCCTCTTCCTTTAATAAGTTTGAAAAATATGTTGCCTTAACAGTTTGTTTTCTGTTGCTCATAGGACCAATATTTAGTTCTTTTTTTAGATTTTCTACATCATTAAAGATTTCAACTGCAACCTTAGGTTCCTTTATTAATAGCAGTGTACTTTCATCATTTCCTATAGCTTCTTTGATTTTATCAAGTGCTTCATTTGGACTGTAAATTTCAACCTTCACACTTGGAGGAACAGCCATTTGATATACACTTTTTATTACTGGATTGGATGCTGTAAATTTGTCTACTAATAAAATCCTTTTTACATGGAAATCATTTAAAACCTTTACTATACATTGACCATGAATTAATCTGTCGTCACATCTAAAAATATTTATACTCATATTTTCACCACCTTTCCTTCTTCAGTATTATCAAAGATTTTATATAATCCTCGAATAATCCTATTGGTTTAAATTAATATGTATATCAAAAAATTGCTGTTTTAGTAAAAACACTTCTAAGAAATATGACTTATAAATCTACTCCTTAGTTTTTTATTTGACCAATTTATCCTATTTAATATTTTTCATAATCTCATCTTTAGTTATAGTTGTTATTCCAGATTTACCTATATTTACTATTTGATCTATTATTTCATTTTTATTATGATTTTTTCTCATGTTTAAAATTTCTAATATCATAACTAAATTCACTCCAGTTATTACATCTGCATTTTTTTGCGTTGTAACTACAGCTGATACATTTGATGGCGTATCTCCAAACATATCCGTAAAAATAATCCATTCATCACATTCTCCATTGTCAATTATATTAGTAATATTATTGCTTAAATCCTCTAGGGAATCCTCTATATAATATCCAACTGAAAATAGATTTTCCTGCTCTCCTACTATCATTTCTACTGCATCCTTTATTCCATTTGCCATATTTGAATGGCTAACAATTATTATCCCTATCAAAGATAACCCCTCCTAAATTAGTTCTTGTTTATTCACTACTTAATAAGAGCAAAGACCATGCCATAAAGTGATACTTTTTTATGGCATGGTCTATTTAAAATTGATATTTACACCTTTTTCTCAAGTTTTACACTTAAAATTTCATACAAATAATATATTTCTGTTATAGGTAATTTAACACTATAATAGTTTTCTATAACACTAAAGCTTCTTTTTATAACACTAATAAAATCCTTATTACCAATTTTAAACTCATCAATATTTTCAATATGCTCTTCTTCTAAATGGGTTTTAGTAATTAATCTTTCAATTAAACAGCTTAAATGAATATATAAACATATTTTTGTATCATTTGAAAAATTACGCTTCAACTCATATTGTAATGCTTCTATAGCCACTTCTAATTGGTCTATTATAAGATTGGGATTTAAAATGGTGATATAGCTTAATACACTTTCTAGTGTAAAATATTTTAGTATAGATTGTTTTACCCTGTATATTTTTTCTTTAGGAATAATATTTTTTAATACTTCATTAAAAATATATGTATCATATGATGAAATTAAATCATCAATATATAGAAAGGGAACTTCTAATATATTTGGATCCTCTGTACCAATAATAGCTTGAACATCATAATTATTAAAAATGATATCTTTATGTTTATTTTTATAAAGTTTAAGATAACCGTAGGGTATAATTTCGATGCTCTTTGCATATCCCCCTAAACTTTTTGCCAATAAGCTTTTAATTTTCTTTGCAGTACCTATACCTGTCATACAAGTTACAATAAGTGCTCTTTTCTTTTTTTCTACAGGAAATATTACTTTACACTTAAAATTATCCAGAGTTTTTATATCCTTTACTATTTCTTCAACTTCTAAATCCTTTAATATACAATTTCCTACCTTTAATGCAAGCTTAGTTGTTATATTATTTACAATTCCTATGGTTCCATGAAGTATTCCTTCTAACCCCTTATATATTTCTTCTAATGAACCCATATCCACTAATATCATTACTCCCCTAGAGGTATTAACCTCACTAAAATACTCCTCTAACTTATTAATAATATCTTTAGTACTTGTTTCTATAGGCATATCAAAGGATTCAAAAACATTACTTTCCAAAAGATGGTTTGAAACATTTGCAATACTGCTAGCGGTAGAATAGCCGTGGGCAACGATAATTGCTTTAATTTTACAGGATATGCTATTATTATTTAAACTAATTAAATATAGCATTATAATAATTATTTCTAGATTACCAATGGACAAATCTAAGCTAGATTTAATAAAGCTTACAACCTTATAGGCTAGTTCATATTCTTCCATATAATATTCTCTTAAAAATCTGAAATGCCCAGCTATTTTTTTCTCATAATCCTTTAGTGCTAAATTATAATAATTTTCAATTGATTTTTGTATGAAACATGCAAGTTTATATATATTATTATCATAGTATTTTAAATCATACTTATCCTTTAATACTAAAAAGATATCTTGAATGCATTTATATAAAGTATCAAACCTGGTATGCCTCATATCATCCTTACAATATGAATTAATATTAAGAACCAGTTTTCCAAAATAATCATCAATAAGCTTTCGAATTTTTAACAGTAATATTTCATCCTGATTTTTTTCTTTTATTTGAGAAATTAGTTTTAATAATTCATCACAAAACCTTTCATGGATTTTCACTTCAGATTTATTAAAAGAACATAGATTTATATTTTGGTTTTCATTACAGGTTATTAGTATATCCTCAATCATATACCCCCTTAATAAGTCATCAAAATACCTTCCGTTTTTGTTTACAACATCGTTAATTAAATATTCAGGCAAAGACATAAAATTAATATTTATTGTTTTTTTCCCTTCAATATCCATAGTATAATTACTATAAGCTCTAGCGCAGCTGAATTTTATATCATTTTTAAGCTGACCAATATTTCCTTTGAAATCAGCATATAAAAAGGTTCTAAGAGAATGCTTGGTTAGCTTAATATCACATCCAATAGACTTTGCTTCTTCCTTAAAAAATAAACAAATCATCTTTATTTTTTCATTTAATGGTCTATCTTTAAGGGCAGGAACTTTTATGACAATTGGTATTCTTCTTAAAAAAGTACTAAGCAAAACACTATTAGGCTTTTCTGTTGTTGCAAATACAAATCTTACCTCAGATTTTCTATACCTATCGCTTTCACCAATCCTTTTAAAAAGACCTGTATCCATAAAATAGAAAAGTAATTCCTGACCCTCTGGAGGTAGTCTATGTATTTCATCTAAAATAACAAAACCTCCATTTGAACTTTCAATAATTCCACTTCTATCTTCATCAGCCCCTGTAAAAGCTCCCTTTTTATGTCCAAAAATACTTGATGAAAGAAGTTCTTTATTATTAGAATATTTAGCACAGTTAAAAACTGTAAGCTTAGCATCCTTCTTTATATATCCTTCATTTTTAGCATACTTATATAATTTACTTCCTAAAAAGCTTTTCCCACATCCCGTAGGGCCAGTAATTAATATAGATAAACCACTTGGTGGATATTTAACACCAGCTATACATTGATCTATTTGATATTCTAAACTTCCATCATATCCTATTAAATCCTTAAATGTTTCTTCCTTTGTAAAATCATTTCTTCTATTATATTTATTTTTTTCCTCCATTAATTCTTTAAAGTTACGATAGGATACTTCCCCATTTAAATGGATTTTAAAATTTTCTTCAAAGCTTTCAAGTTCAATGAAATATACAGGTCTTGTATTTATTTTTATTACTTTTTTTTCTTTATTGAGGATATTTAAACAGTGGCTTATATATGTCCTATGGAGGCCTGTATTTTCTACTAAGTCCTGGGTACTAGCACCTAAAAATTCTTTCTTTTCCTTAATTGTTTTTAATGTTAGTTCCTTGAGTTTTAAAAATACATATTCTATATTTTTCATATAAGAATCTCTCCTATTATAAAAAAACAACAGGAAAAACATAATATTTTCCCTGTTATGATAGTTTTTTACTATGCTAAATTATCCCCATCCTTATCTTCATCATTCTCCTCATTTTCTAAGCCTTCCTCATGTATATCCTCATCATATAAATTTTTATTATTTAGTTCTTTATTATCTTCAATTAATTCCTCATCTTTTTCTTTATATTCTTCATTCTTTGAATTACTATCTATGAAATTTTTATCTACTATTTTTTTATTCTCTAATTCATTTTCTCTAATACCTTCAATATTTAGATTATTTTTTGTTTCATAGATATTTTTCTTTTTACTGCTAAGGCTTTCATCATCTAATTTAAATTTATCCATTGACTGATTTAATTCATTTACTAATGAAATAAGCTCTCTTGATATATCCTTTAATTGTTCTGCAGAACTAGCTTGCTCTTCTGTTGAGGCCATTATCTCCTCAGTTGATGCTGCAGACTCTTCTGTAACAGCTGAAATATTTTGTATAGAAGCAATAGTAGTATTTCTATACTCAACTATATCTTCAACAGCATTCTTTACCTGGATTACTTCCTTTATTATGGATCCTACAGAGGTTTCTATATCTTTAAATGCAGTATCCGTATCAAAAACCGCAAGATGCTGCTCTCCAAATATCTTTTCACCTTCATCTACAGATTCGACTGTATTTACAACATCAGAATTTATACTATTTGCTAAATTGGTTATTTTATTTGAAGCATCCTTTGATTGTTCAGCTAATTTTCTTATTTCCTCGGCCACCACTGCAAAACCTCTACCTGCTTCACCGGATCTAGCAGCTTCTATAGCTGCATTTAAGGCTAAAAGATTTGTTTGTTCACTTATATTTTGGATTAATTCAACAATATTAATTATTTCTGAAACTCTATCCTTAAGTTTTATTATAGTTTCCTTTGTTGTCGCAGAGTTCTTTGCATATTCCTCAGTTTTTTCATAAAGGGTTCTTACTGTTTCTGTAGCATGATTACTTATTTCTTTGGTCTTGTCTGTAGTTTCCTTTACAATCTTTAGATTACTTTCCATACTATCTATTCTATCAGACAGTTGTCCCATTATATCTGTTGTATTCTCAGCTTCCTTTGCTTGCTCTGAAGCTCCATTTGCTATTTCTCCCATTGAAACTGCTACCTGTTCAGATACAGCTGAATACTGCTCTGCTATCTCATTTACTGTTTTTGTACTATATTTTACTCCGTCAACAGTCATCTTTGTACTATTTATTAATTTCTTCATACTATCTACCATACTATTAAAGCCTTTGGCTAATCTTCCAATTTCATTGTTCCCCTTTATATTACAAGAAACAGTTAGGTCTCCATCTTCAACCCTTTTCATTAGTCCTAATATTTTATTCAATGGCTTAGATATATTAAGGGCCAGATATATTGATAAAAATATTGAAATAATTATACATACAATTCCTATTCCCATTGTCATTTGTCTAATATCGTATATTTCCTGAAAAAGATATTTTGATGGAATAGTAGTTATTTGCTTCCATCCATTATCGCATTTACTATACACCACCAGCTCATTATCTAGGGTATAGCTATCTGAATTTTTATCTTCTGAAATATTTACTATGTAGGATTCATTTACCTTATTGCCAATATTTTCTTCATTAGTATGATAAATTATGTTATTCTCATCATCTATAATTAAAGTATTGGAGCCATTACTTATTTTTGTATTATAATATAATGATTTTATTGTTTCCATATCTATTTGATATACTAAAATACCCTGGGGTTCCAGATTACTTACTATTGTACGCATTAAATAGATATTATTAAAATCCCCCATCAGTCCAGTAACCCAATGCACTCTTCCTTTTGATTCTAAAACTTCTTTATACATTTCAGTCTTTTCAAATTCTCCCGATTTCATAAATTTGGTTATATCTTTAGTATCTCCATTACCTATGATTTTTTCACTGTCCCCGTAAAAGGTTATGGATTTTATATCAGGATAAGATACCATTATAGAAGTAAAGTTTTGCCTGATTTTTAAGGTGTTCGTAAACTTGTCATACTGATCTTTAAATTCATCTGTTGTGATGGATCTTATCAAGTCTTGATCGGTTATTACTAAAGTGGAAGCTTTTTCAATTTCCTCTAACTTTGAATCTAGTATCTCAAGATCCCTTTTGGCTAAATGTTCAGTTAAAAAACCTACCTTATCTTCAATTGATTTTTTGAAACTTTGAACAGAATATGTGCTAATAACCATAATTGGTATTATAGTTATTACTAATAAAAAAACTATTAATTTTGTTTTAATTCCCATATTGCTTCCCTTGCTTCTTTTCTTTTTAATCCCTTTCTTTTTTTGGTTTTCATTTAATTTTACTTTGTCCATAAATTTATCCCCCTACAAGTCAATTATAAAATTAGTCACTATTATAATGTAAAGCATTATTATGAATAATTTTATATAAACAACAAAAAAATATCAGATAAATTTCAAAAAGCTAATGAAAATCCTGTGCTTTTCCTTTGAAATTTATCAATCTTTAAAGTTGTTTATTTCTATAGATTTAAGATAGAACTTTAAATAAATATGAAATGATATGTTATCTATATTTTTCTACATTTTGTTAATTTTACTATACTATAATACTACACTATTTTACATTTTTTTTCAAAAATGATTATTATAAAAAAAAGCAAGAAAACTCAATGTTTTCATGCCTTTTAGTGCAGTGGCTTCATAATTTTTAGGTCTTTAATCCTAATTTTTATATTCAAAATTAATACTGTTTATTACATCTTAATACATGATCAATGGCAAACTGAATTAATTTTGAGGTTCTTTCCAATAAATCTCTTTTAAGAACTCTTTCACTAAGCTTATGTAAATCCTTTCCCCATGGTCCAATATTTATTGAAGGAATAGATAAATTCTCCATATTTTCTAAGGGTATTTTATATATATTTCCCCATAATGGCATATTAGGTCCTATATATGGAGCTATTTCTTCACTTGCATTTAATGCTCCATAACTCATATCAGATATTCCCATGAAATAGTTATATTTTTTATATTCCTCATTCCAAGAGTCTTTTGAAAAGTCATTTATTTTATCTGCCAAAGTTAATACTGACATTGGTAATTCTTTAAAATCAATGTTGGAAATATGAGGATAATAAGGGGGCGAAAATGATATTATAACCATAGGAGACAAATCTTTTATATATTCAAGGGTTTTTTCTATAATAACAAATGTACTTTCAGGAACACTTGCTCTATTGTATTCTATATCTTTTTTAATCTTTTCCATTAAACTATTATACTCTTCCAAAAATTTGTTTCCTGAATCCTTTATTGCTTGATCATATAACTCAGAAAATATTTTTACTTTGACATCTAATCCCAGCTCATTATCTTCTATATTAGTCCTGCTTTTGAAGTCTTTATAATTATTATCTATATAATCCATTATATCTTTAGAAGCTTCTTCACATATTTCTTTCAATTCATTTAAAATTTTTTTAGGAGTTCTTTTTAGTGTAAGTATATTAAAATATCCCCCAGCAGCTTCCGGTATAGAAACATCATAATATTTCTTTCGGTCTCTAGCATAAATCCAAGAAGGTGGAGGTGAAATTTCATCGCCTACAACATCTGAAAAATAGGGATTCAAATCAGTTTTTTCCACTATTTTTGATAATAAAATAATAGGGTTAAATCCACTAAAGGCATCTTTTATATGAGCTTTTCTTCCCCTCACATAAATTGTTGGCATAATTTTCCCCACCGAACCTACGTATAAGCTCCCAGTGCTATCTTCTTCTCTTTCGTGGGGCTCTGAATTTATGATTATTTTATAATCAAGTTCAAATTCATTTTTAAGCTTCATTAATAAGTTTATCCCTTCTCTCATACCAAAGGATAAAGATTCTTCATCTGGAACAGATAATAATACTAAATTGCCATCAAATTCCTTTAATTTTGAATATTCTTCTAGTAGCACAAGCTGAATTGCAGCACCCGCCTTCATATCCGCTGTTCCTCTACCAAAAATCCATTTTCCACTTTTTAAGTCATATTTCACATCTTCAGAAAGATTGAACTTTTGTAATTTTTTTTGCAGTAAATCAGGATTATAAGCATATTCCCTTAGAATACCATAATCCAATGAATCAACTACATCATGATGATGTAATAAGATAGTAGTTTTTTTGCCCTTTCCCTTTAGTAATGCCCAAACAACAAACCTTTCTAAAGGATCACCTTTTAATAGATATTTACCATACATACTAGGATTTTTCTTAAAATAATCTATTTTCCCAATCCATTGCCATATATAATTTTCTATATCCACTTCCAATATAGTACCAGTATCACTTTTTATAGATACAAGCTGATTAAATAATGTTTCTATTTTACTTGAAATACCCAAAGAAAACTTTTTATCCAAATAACTCACCTTCTATATATTCTTGTTAATGTAAATAATCACCATCAAAAATCATAATACTTTATAATATATTATAAACAACCGAGCTTTATAATTCTACCAATTTATTATTTTTCTATATTCCCTTACTCTGTTTTCGATAGACTATTAGTTGGTATAAAGATAAGCAGCTTTGAGGTTTAATAAATTTGAAATAAAAAATGCAAAAGCGTTGATTACTTTCTTTCAAATTCATTTTAAGTCTTAATATTGTTTATATATAATTGAATAATTTGAATTTGAGAAAATTGCATAATATATATACTAGATATTTTTTACAAGGGGTAATTATGGAATTTCCTAAGTTGAATAATTTTACTATACAAAACAAAAGAGCAAGCAAATTTTTCTGCCTACTCTTTTAATAAAATACCCACTTATATTATGCTTTTACTGCTTCTGCTCCCTTTTTAAGAGCCTCTTGATTTAATGGTATTAAATGCTCCTTAGAAGGACCAAATACTTTTTTAAAGGCTTCTAAAATAGTTTCAAACTTAACTACGTTTGTAATCTCCAAATATGCTCCTAGCATTACCATATTTGCAACCTTTCCATTTCCTACTTCTCCTGCTATTTCATTAGCAGGTATATAGTAAGTCTTTATATCATCTCTTTCTGGTTTTTTTTCTATTAGTGAGCTATTTATAAGCATTATTCCATCTTTTTGTAATTCAGATTCAAACTTTATTAATGATGGCAAATTCATAACTACAGCTGCTGTAGCATTCTTAGCTATTATTGGAGACCCTATTGGGGTATCAGATACAGTTACATTGCAGTTTGCAGTACCACCACGCATTTCTGGTCCGTAAGATGGTAACCATGATACATGCTTTCCTTCAATCATTCCAGCGTAGGAAAGAAGCTGTCCCATTGACATAACTCCCTGTCCACCAAAGCCTGCACAAATTATTCTTTCATTTGTCATCTTACTTCACCTCCTCTGGGGTACGGAAATTTCCTAATGGATAGTATGGAATCATATTTTCTTCTAACCACTTAAGTGACTCTGCAGGACTTAAACCCCAGTTTGTAGGACATGTAGATAATACCTCCACTATTGAAAATCCTTTACCTGCTAATTGATATTCAAATGCCTTTTTAATAGCTTTTTTAGTTTTTCTTATATTTGCAGGATTGTGTACTGATGCTCTTTCTACATAGGATGCACCTGGAATAGTAGCAAGCATCTCTGCTATTCTAAGAGGCTGTCCTGTAAGCTTTGGATCTCTACCATATGGTGAAGTAGTGGCTTTTTGTCCTATTAATGTTGTTGGAGCCATTTGTCCACCAGTCATACCATATATAGCATTATTAACAAATATTGTTGTAATATTTTCACTTCTATGGGCCGCATGTACGATTTCAGCTGTACCTATTGATGCAAGGTCTCCATCACCTTGATAAGTAAATACAACATTATTTGGATGTACTCTCTTTATACCGGTTGCAACTGCTGGAGCACGGCCATGAGCAGCTTCATGCATATCACAATTAAAATAATCATATGCTAAAACTGAACATCCAACAGGTGCAACGCCAATTGTATCTCCCAATACTCCTAGCTCTTCTAAAACTTCCCCTACCAATCTGTGGATTATACCATGTGTACATCCTGGGCAGTAATGGAAAGGAATCTCTGCTAAACCTTCTGTTCTCTTAAATACAACAGCCATTACTTAGCACCCCCTAACATTTCTTTAGCCTTGCTTACTATTTCTTGTGGCGTAGGAATTATTCCACCCATCCTACCAAAGAAATCTACAGGTAGTCTACCATTATTTGCGATTCTTACATCATCTACCATTTGTCCACAGCTCATTTCAACAGTTAAGATACCCTTTGCACTCTCAGGTATTTCATCAAAGGCTTTATGTGGAAATGGCCATAATGTTATAGGTCTTATTAGTCCTGCCTTTATACCTTCATCCTTTAACAATTCTATAGCATTTTTAACTATTCTTGAAGTAGTTCCATATGCACAAAATACTAGCTGTGCATCTTCCAAATTATATTTTTCATACCTAACTTCATTTTTCTCTATTTCTTTAAGTTTATCTTGTATTCTCAAATTTAATTTTTCTAATTCTCCTGGATCAAGTCTAAGTGAATTTATAATATTGGGCTTTCTCTTTCCTTTAGTTCCAATTGTGGCCCAATCCTTCTTAGGAATCTCTCGTTTTTTAGGTTCTTTAAATTCTATGGGTTCCATCATCTGTCCAATCATCCCGTCACCAAGAACCATAACAGGATTTCTATATTGGTCAGCAACATCAAAAGCTTCCATTGTAAGATCAACAGCCTCTTGAAGATTTGCTGGAGCATATACTACTAATTTATAGTCTCCATTTCCTCCACCTCTAGTTGATTGATAATAATCGGATTGAGCTGGCTGAATTCCACCAAGGCCAGGACCTCCCCTTACTATATTTACAATAACACATGGAAGTTCTGCTCCTGCTATATATGAAATTCCCTCTTGTTTTAATGCAATTCCCGGTGAAGATGAAGAAGTCATAACTCTCGCTCCACTACCAGCTGCACCATAAACCATATTTATAGCCGCAACTTCACTCTCTGCTTGAACAAAGGTTCCACCATGCTTTCCAAACTCCCTTGCCATATACTCTGGAAGTTCATTTTGTGGTGTTATTGGATAACCAAAGAAAAACTTACATCCAGCCTTTATAGCTGCTGCACCAATGGCTTCATTACCTTTCATTAATATCTTAGCCATATACTTATTTCCCTCCTATAACTTTAATTATCTTACTTTTCAATTTCTCTTTCTACAGTAATAACAACATCGGGACAGATAGTTGCACAGTTCCCACATCCTATGCACTTATCCATTTCCTTCACTGCTGCAGGATGATAACCTTTAATATTTATTCTTTCTTTATCCATTTCTATTATATTAACTGGACATACTGTTGTACAAAGCTCGCAGCCTTTACATAAATCTTCTTTAAATGAAACCTTTCCTCTTGCCTTCGCCATTGTTACAACCCTCCTCATTTAAAATTGAAACTTGCTGAATTAAACTTTATTTTTTATTATGTTAAGTTTCAGAAAATTTACATCCAATCCTCCCTCATATACATTTTAATGGGAAAAATCTGTCCCTGGATATTCTCAGGAAGCTGTCGGGCAACCTTCTCCAAAGCACTGATATATGTGATTGGAATTTTTAATTTGTCTGAAACCTTCATGGCAAGCTCTTGACCTTTTAATACATCATCTACACTAGTATCCCTAAGTAAATGTGTATTGTTAACAATTCCAGTAACCTTAGTTCTTGATGCAGCCTCAATTTCTTTTATATGATTTATAGCTCCATCCACTGTCTGAGTTTCGGCTCTATTTGCATTTAAGATACAGAACATATCGTAAGTATCTTTTTTAAAGTAAGTATAATATCTAACTAATGTCCTTGCTCCAGCTGCATCTCCACCAACATCTAAAATAACATCATAACTTTCATCCTGTATTGGAGCAAGTACACTTGAAGAAATAGCTGGAAGATCAGCACCGGATTTCATTCCAAGTGAACTTCCTATGACTTTAATACCCTTCGTCTGAAGAATATCATGCTTCTCTCTTGATCGAAAATATGGATTTACTATATCAAGATCAGCTAAAGCCACCTTTTTCCCCTTTTCAGCTAGTTTTATAGCATAATTTACAGCAAATTCAGTTTTTCCACTCCCATAATGTCCGATTATAACCCTTATTCTGTTATCATTTAACATACTATCACCTTCAACAACTCTATTTATATTCTTGAGCCAATTCTTCTTTTCTAAGCACTCTTAATCCACCTTGGGCTAATGCTATCATTTCATCTTCTCCAGGATATACTAATATTTTTGATATGAATCCTACTTTTTCTTTTATCCAGTCTACAAACATTTTATCGTATGCTATACCACCAGTTATAACTATTGCATCAACTTTTCCTTTCAATACTGCTGCACAGCTTCCTATTTCTTTAGAAACCTGATATGCCATAGCCTCATAAATAAGCTGAGCCTTTTTATCTCCATTCTCAATCATTTTTACAACTTCTCTCGCATCGTTTGTTCTAAGGTAAGCAACTAGTCCACCCTTACCCTTTATAAGCTTTTTTATCTCTCCATATTTGTATTTGCCCGAAAAACAAAGTTTAGCTAAATCTCCTACAGGAAAGCCTCCCGATCTTTCTGGAGAAAATGGTCCTTCACCATCCAATGCATTATTAACCTCTATAACTCTACCATGCTTATGGGCTCCAACTGAAACTCCTCCGCCTAGATGTGCAACTATAAAGTTCATTTCCTCATATCTTTTGTCCATTTCCTTAGCTGCTCGTCTTGCAACTGCTTTTTGATTCAATGCATGAAATATACTTTTTCTATCTATTTCAGGCATTCCAGATAATCTAGCAACATCTTGCATCTCATCAACAACAACTGGATCTACTATAAATGCAGGAATATTAAGTTTTGATGCTATTTCATATGCCAATATTCCGCCTAAGTTAGATGCATGCTCTCCTAAAACTCCTACCTTCAAATCTTCAAGCATTCTATCATTTACACTGTAGGTTCCACCTTTTATAGGCTTTAAAAGCCCTCCTCTACCTACTACTGCATTTAACTTTGTTAGATTTATTTCCTTTTCATTTAATGCATCTAGTATTACATTTCTTCTAAATTCATATTGATCATATATTTTTTCATATTTGTTTATTTCCTCAGAGGGATGTCTAAGTGTAATTTCTAAAATGGGTTTTTCATTATCATATACAGCTATTTTTGTAGAAGTAGAACCTGGATTTATAGCTAATACTCTATAAACATTAGTCATTTCTATACCGCCTTTCACCTTTATAGTATTATTTATTATTAGCTAATATAGCCGACAGTTTTATATCATTCTCTTATCTATTTTTAGTCCCATTAAAGCTCCTCAAAGCATTCAACTTTAAGTATTTTAGCATTTTATACTTATGATTGTTTAGCAGCCATTAATACACTAAGTGCTATGGAGTTAAGCTTTGTTTCTTCACTGTCTGCCCTTGATGTAAGGACTATTGGTGCCTTGGCTCCCACAATAATCCCTGCATTTTTTGAACCCGAGAAATATACCATTGATTTATATAATACATTTCCTGCTTCTATAGTTGGTACCAATAATATATCTGCATACCCTGCAACCGGATGATCAATTCCCTTATGTTTAGCAGCTTCTACCGATACTGCATTATCTAAGGCAAATGGTCCACCTACTACACACCCTGATATTTCGCCGTCTTTGCTCATCCTTTCAAGTTCAGCTGCTTCAACTGTTGCTGGCATTTTAGGATTCACCTTTTCCTTAGCGCATATAGCTGCAACCTTAGGTTTTTCTATATCTAACGAATGAGCCACTATAGCAGCATTTTCAATTATTTGCTTTTTGGTGTTTAAATCAGGTGCTATATTCATAGCCGCATCCGTTACAAAAAATAATCTATCATAACCTAAAACATCGAATACTGCTACATGGCTTAATACATTTCCGCTTCTCAGACCTATTTCTTTGTTTAAAACTGCCTTTAATATTATAGAAGTATCTACAAGTCCCTTCATCACAATATGAGCTTTTCCAGTAGAAACTAATTCAACTGCCTTAAGTGAAGCTTCACTTAAATCCTGTATGTCAATTATTTCATATTTTTCTATTTCTATCTTATTTTCTTTTGCAATTTCTTGAATTTTTTTCTTATCTCCAACCAGTATAGCATCTGCAATACCAATTTTATTAGCTTCATCTATAGCATTAAGAACCTCAGCATCTTGAGCGCATGCTATTGCTATTGTTTTTGGACCTCTTTCCTTAGCAAATTTAAAAACATCATCAAAGTTCCTAATCATTACCTCAGCACCTCATATTCATAGATTTTTGCTTCTTCTTCTCCCGATAACACTCTAAGTACTCCTTCATTTAGAGCCCTCATTTCATCTTCTCCAGGCTGAAGAATTACAGGAGCCATGAATTTTACCATATCCCTAATATAATCAGTCAATATCTTAGAATGAGCCATACCACCAGTAAGTACTATTGCATCGATATCTCCAGCCAACACTACACCAGCCCCTCCAATTTCTTTAGCTATCTGATATCCCATAGCTTCAAAAACTAGCTTGGCTCTCTGATTACCCTTTTCAATCATTTTCACAACTTCTCTAGTATCGTTTGTCCCAAGATATGCCACTAATCCACCTTTACCTCGTATTTTCTTTTTAATTTCTGAATAAGTATAATTCCCTGAAAAACACATTTTTGCCATATCTCCAACTGGAAGTCCACCAGTTCTTTCAGGGGAAAATGGCCCCATTTCATTAGCATTATTTGCATCTACCATTTTTCCCTTTTTAAGAGGTACTACTGAAATACCTCCCCCTAGATGTGCCACAATAAGATTTAGATCATCAATTTTTTTATTCATATCTTTAGCAACATTATGGGTTACAGCCTTTATATTTAATGCATGCAGTAATGAACGTCTTTTTATATCAGGTATTCCTGATATTCTTGCAACATCTTCAAATTCATCAACTGCAACAGGGTCCACTATATATGACTGTATTCTTTCTATATCTGCAATACTCCTAGCTATAATACCACCTAAATTTGAAGCATGTTCTCCTTGTATTCCAATATTTAAATCTTTTATCATATCATCTGTAACTTTATATGTACCACTTGGTATAGGCCTAAGCATTCCACCCCTACCTACTACAGCTTTTAGCTGTGATGTTTCATAACCTTCATTTTTTAACCAATTTAATATAATTTCTTTTCTATAATTGAATTGGTCAGTAATTTTTTTATAATTTTCTAATTCTTTCAAGTCATGACTCAAATTCTTTTGTAAAACGTTTTCCGAATTTTTGAAGATTGCAACCTTCGTCGAAGTGGAACCAGGATTAATCACTAGCACATATTCTCGATTCACTTTTAACTGGCACCTCCTTTTTTCACACTCTATACTATTATTATTTAAGCAAATTATATGCCAAAGCTATATATGATTTTTATGAGACTGAACTATTGTATTTTTCCCATTTTCTGCAATAGGTATTCTTTGTGTTTTTTAGAATTTTTCTTTTGCGCAATTTCTTTCATGCAAAAAAATGCGTATTTTATTAAAATGCGCAATTTTTTGCAGAGTTATTTATAGATTCCATATTTTTTTATTTTATAATATAGGTTCCTAACTGATATCTTTAATTCATTAGCAGTTTTGGTCCTATTATAGTTATTATTTTTTAGTATTTGTTCTATATATTTTTTTTCAACCTCACCTACAACTTCCTCAAGGGAAAGAGTTTTCTCTTTATTTTTTACAATATTAAAACCGCTTTCTATATTGTTCTTTCTATATCTTTCTCCATTGTGGGGTAAATGATAGGATTTAATTGTTGTCTCATTGAACTTCATATTTATGATTGCTCTTCCAATATAATTCTCTAGCTCCCTAACATTTCCTTGCCACTCATTTTCCATAAGTATTTCCAAAGCTTCTTTTGAAATATCAGTAACATATCTTCCATATTCTTGATTATACTTCCTAATAAAATGTCTCGTAAGCTCGTATATATCTTTTTTATGTTCTCTTAAAGAAGGGATTCTTATTGGAATCACATTGAGTCTATAATATAAATCTTCTCTGAACCTTCCATTTTCCACTGCCTTCTCAAGATCTATATTTGTGGCAGCTAAAATCCTTACATCGATAGATATTGATTTTGTCCCTCCTACTCTTACTATTTCCTTTTCCTGCAAAACTCTAAGAAGCTTAGCTTGTGTACTCATCTTAATTTCACCAATTTCATCTAAAAATATGGTTCCACCATGTGCCCTTTCAAAAAGTCCTTTCTTTCCCCCTTTTAATGCCCCAGTAAATGCCCCTTCTTCATATCCAAATAGTTCACTTTCCAATATACTCTCACTTATAGCCGCACAATTAACTCTAACAAATTGACAATGCTTTCTATTACTGGCATTGTGTATGGCATGGGCAAATAATTCTTTACCTGTTCCACTCTCTCCTCTTAATATAACTGTTGCTGGGGTTGCAGCTGCAATCTTTGCCTTTTCTATAGCATTAACTAACTTTTTATCTGAACCAATAATATCATCAAAGGTATACTTTGCCTCTAACTTTCTAATTATTTGTTTTGCTTCATCCAGTTCCGATGTGAGTCTCTTTATTTCACTCAAATCATGGATAACTCCAACACTCCCCCTTAATTCACCATTAACAAGCATTGGAGCTGCGTCTATAATTACATCTTTTTTCTTGGGACCTACCTTTATTCTTGCACCTTTAATTGGTTTTTTTGATTCCAATACCTTCAGATGTATACTTTCTCCTTCAGATATATCAACTAAGCAAGATTTACCTATTACATCCTCCTTAGACAATCCTGTTATTCTAGTATATGCCGGATTAACAAGAACACCTATCCCATGCTGGTCTACAACAGATATAGCATCTTGGGTAGAATTAAATATAGCCTCCAGCATAATCTGTATTTCCTTAAGGTCTGTTATTTCTTCCGCAAGCTCCAATATTTCTGTTATGTCTCTAAATACAGCAATAGCACCTATTATGTTTCCTTTCTCATTCTTTACAGGCATTCTATTTGTAACAATATTGATATCTCCAAGGGGTTGTTTTCTATTTAATTCCGATTCACCAGTTTTTAATATATAGGGAAGTCTAGTAGTTTCTATTACATCTGAAACATATCTTCCCATAGCTTTATCCGAACTTAATTTTGTCAATTTTTCAGCTGCCCTATTGAATATAGTAATTATTCCTTTTGAGTCAACAGCTATCATAGCATCATGAGTAGAATTTAATATTATTTCTATTTCCTTTTTCATTCAATCACCTCATTCTAAGATGCTGTCAAGGAAATTGCATAATCACCTCTTTTAAAATAAAAACTAATAATTATTACATATAGTTTCTAAATCTCTAAAGTACTGCTATATATTACACAATTGTCCCCGATTTTAATTATACAATTATGGATAACCAACATTAGAATTTAATATAATTTTTGCATAAAATAATGAGCTCTTCTACATTCTTTCAGCGAAATTTATTAATCTTTAGAGTACATTACTATGTCTTGCTACTTTTTTAATATGAATAAAATTATTGCCCGGATTAGCTTCCAGGCATATCTATTATTCTATCTATGGGTATGGTCTCATTTAAAACCCCATCTATATCTTCTTCATCTTCTTTCTTAAATATCTCTATTTCAATGTCTTTAGGAGTTATTTCAATATTTTCATAGCTCCGATTTTTATTAAGTTTTAAGTCAAGAATATGGGTTCCCTCTTCAAGACCTCCTGCATCTATAATTAATTCTAAATCACTTCTCTTAACTTCTTCCAAAACACTTCTTACTTCACTTATCTTAATCTTTATATCTTCCTCTAATTCTCCAATATTTGTAGTTAATGTACCCTTAAGATTATTAACAGATATTTGATTAGCTTTAAAGGTAAACTCCTTTGTTTCTATTTTTTCTACTTCAATACGAATCTTAGGTAAATCATTCAAATATGGAGTTTCAATATTACTATCTATAACTAAATTTGCTGATGCTACTAGTGTAGCATCTAGATCGTCTACATTTATTGGTTTAGTAATAACTTCTTTAACACTATCAATGAAAGCTTCTTTTCCCCGTAGTGTTACATTTTTGGGGGTAACTTCTATTTTTGTGATTTTATATCCTTCTTTAGGTTTTCCTACTATTGTTGGAGTAATATTAATATTCTTTAATTTTAATACAGGCAAAAATACATTTGCATTCTTAGTTTCTACTTTAACACCAATAATATCTTTTCCTTGACTATCAACAGCCTTTACTGGTACATTTCTTCTAATATTTTCGTCAATTCCATCAACATTTATTTCACCAATAACCTTGGCAACAGCTTGAACCTTTGTTTCAGGCCCTTCAATTAAAATCTCATCAGGGGTTATCTGAGGAGTACCTGTTTCATATCCTCGCTTTGGAGTACCATTTTCTACAATTTCAACTGTTTTCTGTGTTTTAATGATTTTATCTAGTCTTACATTTATCTGTTGAGGGGATATCTCTTTTATCTCAATATTTACCGGCTTACTCACCTGTAATGTCTTGATATTTTCCCCCTGCTTAGCTCCACTTAAATCTGCACTCACTTTTATATCATCTGGTGATATTTTATATATCTCATTCTTTTTACCAGAAACTTTAACATTAACAGTAAATTCATTTTGATCAATAAATACCAGCCCAGAATTTTCTACTTCCTCTTTATTTAAAATATTTACTTTAATATTGTTTAACTCCTTTTCAATTTCCGGATTTACTTCTCCCATAACATATATATAAAGGACTATGGCAAATAGAATCGAAACCAATTTGGGAGTTGTGTTTCTTGACAATCTACTGCTTTCAAATAATCCCCTAAGAAACTTAATCATTTTTATGCCTCCACTTCAAATTCATTAGTTTATTTTGTTTTTCTGGACTGAAGGCTTCTTTAATTATTGTTTTCAAAGTGTCAATATCTAAAAATCTTGAGAGTTTGCCTGCCATTGCCACTGATATTCCTCCTGTTTCTTCAGAAACTACTATTGCCAAAGCATCACTGGTCTCTGTTATTCCTAGAGCAGCTCTATGTCTTGTTCCAAGTTTTTTGCTAAGGTTAGGATTCTCAGAAAGAGGTAAAAAACATCCAGCGGCCATGATTTTATCTTTCCTTATAATTACAGCACCATCATGAAGAGGTGTATTTGGTATAAATATATTTATAAGCAAACTACTTGATATTTTACCTTCAATAGAATTTCCGGTTTCTATTACCTCGCTAATTCCTGTTTCTCTTTCCAAAATAATTAATGCTCCAATCTTTTGTCTAGATAAAGAAGCAACAGCATCGCTTATCTCCTTTATTCTACTATCTAGATCTTCATGGGCTATTTCAACTATGTTTTTTGTAAGTAATAATCGACTTCTTCCTAAATGCTCCAAAGCCTTTCGAAGTTCAGGTTGAAAAACTATTAATAATGCTATGAATCCTACAGTAATAGTCTTATTTAAAATATAATTAACAACAAATAGCTTTGACCATTCGCTTAACTTTGTGGCAACCAATAAAATAAGTAAACCTTTAATAAGCTGCTCTGCCCTTGTATCTCTAATAAGCATGTACAATTTATAAAATACAAATGCCACGATGGTCATATCAATTATATCTCGTATCCCAATGTTTGACACCATCTCCAGTAGTTGTTCCACTTTAAACACCTCTTAATAAATGCATATTCCGTTTTCCGTAAAAACAATTTAGAATTTTATAATTTTAATAATAATCTCTATTAAATACTGTTCTTATAGTTAAAAATTTGTAATGCTATTATTTATATTTTACAGTTTTTGAGACACTACTTCAATATTACTATTGTATTATATTCTTGTAAAACTTTAAAGCCTATTTTTCTAATATTTTATATATAGAAATTTAAGCAAAAACTTTTGTAATTAAAGAAATTGTATAATTCTAATTTTACAAACTTAAAGTAATTATTCAATTTACTCACTTAATAGATCAATAATTACTAAGTTCTATTATATATTTTTTTATACAAATGATGTGTCGTTTTTTGAATAAATTATATTAATTTTTTATTACAATCTAAATATCTAAAATGTCGTTTTATAATGAAACAAATTAAAAGAGAAATCAATACATATAAGAAGATTGTAGAAACATCAGTATTTTTAAGATGTATTAATTAAGATTCACTCGGAACTCTCTATATTAAATCAAAATCAAATCAAAGCTGCAAATTTATTTTATAAATTCTGCTTCTTTGTGGGACAATATCATTAAAAGATAGATTTTCTGAAAGGATGATTAATATGCAAGATAAAAGAAGCAATTGGATTTATGATGATCAAAGGCCTTCCAAAGATAATTTAATAGTTGATAAGATTAAGGATCAATTGGAAGAAAAAATGCAAGAAAGTGCTATGGATATTAATGTTTTTTGTAAAGATGGATATGTCCATTTGTCAGGTTTTGTAGATATATTATCTGAAAAAATCAAATCAGAAGATATAGCAAGAGGTATAGATGGAGTAAGGAAGATAGAAAACAAAATAACAATAGCCATGGATAGTAATATTACCGATAAACATATGGAAAAGGAAGTTTTAGACAAATTAAGAAAAATCAAAAATTTAGATGGAGTTAGCCCAAAAGTCAATGATGGTGTAGCTAATTTAATTGGATCTACACATACTCTAAAAGAAGCTAAAGAAGCATGCAATCTTGCCTCCCAATCTAGAGGTATTAAAGATGTAGTAAACAATATTAAAGTTGATACATATGGAGAATATGATGATTCAACTATAAGTAGTAGAGTCGCTCAAGCACTTAGTACAACTGATCTAAGTTATATGGATATAGGTCATAAAGTAAAAAATGGCAAATTAACATTGACAGGCTTTGTAAACAACAAGCAAGAGGTTGAACTTGCAAAGGAAATCTCAATGAGCGTAGAAGGTATTAAAAAAATTATAAATAAGCTTAAGATACGAAAGGACAATCAAAAACAGATATAATTTTATATCTGTTTTTGTAACCATTTGTTACTTCACTTATATATAATTTTCCCTAAAAATTCATTGCATTTTCTCTTTTACATCATATTTCCTGGGAAATATCTTTTATAAATTCTTTTATGTCAATAATTTTTAATTCGACAAAATTGGTATATCATATTACGTTTAATGCTGTATTTATTTATAATAATATTATTTGACAAATAACATCTATATCCTTTAAATTTGTCGAAGAATATTTAGACACACAATTACATAATTTATAAATATAACAATTGCATAATATATAAAGATAAATAACTTTAAAGATTAATGAATTTCAAAGAAAAAATACAGAAGCTTTCATTATTTTCTTTGAAATTTATCTTAAGTTTTAATTTTGTTTATCTATATAGATTTCCCATAGTAAAACTTAATTTATACGTATCAAAATATCCAGTGTTTCTAAGGAATTTTGATATGTATAAATTAATTGTTTTACTGGAATATCTATAAATGATGTTTTATATTCTATAATTACATGTAATAGTAAACTTTCACAAAGGATAATTATAAATTTTTTTGAAATAATAGAACATGATTTGGCTAGAATATTGAGTCTTAATAGGAGGAGATTATATGAATAACGAAGATATTCTTAAAAGTATAATTAAATGCAATAATTCAAAGATAGTTTTAATTGTCTTAGATGGAGTAGGAGATATTAGACATAGAGATTTTAATTATAAAACTCCCCTCGAATATGCAAAAACTCCAAACCTTGACCAACTTGCATTTGAGTCAGTTGTAGGAAGAATGATCCCAGTTTCGCCAGGAATTACACCTGGAAGTGGCCCTGGCCATATTGGTCTCTTTGGATATGATCCCAAGAATATAACTATAGGAAGAGGTGTTCTAGAAGCCGTTGGCTTAGGTTTACATTTACAAGAAAAAACTGTTGCGGCTAGATGTAACTTTGCAACTTTAGATGGTGATGGAAAAATAATTGATAGAAGAGCTGGTAGAATCTCTACGGAAAAAAATATTGAACTTTCTAATGTTTTAAAATCAATCAAGGAGATTGATAATGTAGAAATAACTATTAGACCCGGAAAAGGTCATCGCTTTGTAGTTTTGTTCAATAGTAAAGATAAAAAAATTGATTCTCTGATAAATGATACAGATCCACAGTTGGAAGGTAAACTTCCATTAGAAGCTAAAGGAAAAAATGAAGCTTCAAAATTTCTAGCTTCCGTTGTTAATAAATTCATTAATAAGGGATTTGAAAAACTAAGCGCTTACCCTAAAACAAATGGATTTTTAATTAGGGGATTTTCTAAAAAACCTATTCTTCCAAGCATAAGAGAAAAATATTGCTTAGAATCTGCTGCAATAGCTTCTTATCCCATGTATAGGGGAATTGCTTCTCTTTTAGGTATGAAGCTTCTTCCACCTCCTGATTCAATAGAGGGTTTATTTGAAACTTATGTGAATAACAGGCAAAAATATGATTTTTTCTTTATCCATGTAAAAGGAACTGATCAAGCTGGAGAAGATGGGAATTTTGAATCTAAAGTTAGCTGTATTGAAAAAGTAGACAAGGCTCTTCCTATATTTTTAAAGAATAGGCCAGATGTTATTGCCATAACTGGGGATCATTCTTCTCCTTGTTTAATGCGTTCCCATAGTTTTCATCCTGTTCCTATACTACTAAATAGTGAAGTTTCAGGAAGAGATGATGTTGTATGCTTCCATGAAAATGCCTGTAATATAGGTGGCCTTGGCTTCTTTGAAAGCAAATATCTTATGACTTTGCTTTTAGCAAATGCTAAAAGGCTTAATAAGTTTGGAGCATAAGCAAAAATATCCTTACATGCTTTTGTAATCCTAAGCTCCAAGCTGTAAAGTACAATATTTCTTTATAAACTTTAAATACCAAATATTTAATTTTAAAACTCAAATATTTTAAACACTTGAGTTTTATTTATTTTTTGAAATTTGCATTAATTCTTCAAATGGAAGTTTTTCTTTCTTTTTGCTCAAATTCTTTATAAAAATAACCAACTCTAGACTTTCAATATAGACACTACCATTATTATCTTGTAATTTTTTTATTTTTATGACAAAAGCTATATGTGAAAGGAGGGTTTTCATTGAAAAAAAATAGATTCTTATTAACTATTTTTACTGTTTTTTGTTTATTAGTAATATTTAATATAGATAATACCAATGCTCAATCAAAAAACAACGATATCGACGTCTATATAGTAAAAAGTGGAGATTCTCTAGGGAAGATATCAGTAAGATACAAAGTAAGTATCAGTGAAATTATAGCTGCAAATACACAATTTGAAAATCCTAATTTAATATATCCTGGTGATAAAGTCTATGTACCTTTATTTAATACAGCTGAAGCTATGGAAAAAGAAGTTGCTAAATTAACTAATATTGAGAGACAAAAATATGGTTTATCACCACTTAATCATAATTATAAGTTATCTAGGGTGGGAAGGTATAAGTCTGAAGATATGAAAAATGGAGGATATTTTAACCATACATCATCAACTTATGGATCTCCATTTGAAATGATGAGTGACTTCAAAATCAATTATTCAACTGCTGGAGAAAATATTGCTATGGGACAAAAGTCTGCCCAGGATGTCGTTAGGGACTGGATGAATTCATCAGGACATAGAGCCAATATATTAAGTAAAAATTTTACTGAAATGGGTGTTGGATATGCAAAAAGCTCTGATGAAAGAACATATTGGACACAAATGTTTATAAAACCTTAAAAAATAGAATTTTAAAAAATTGTCCCCTAAAATATTATTACCCTAGAAAAAGCGACTGCAGTCGCTTTTTCTCTTTTTCTATACGCTACTTAGAACGCCTATCCAATTTGATATACTTCATTAATATCATCATTACCTGCAATATAATATGAATTTTTTTCGTTTTTTGCTTTGGTAGAAGCAAGGCTAGCTTTATTTATAAGCTCATAAACTCTGGAATTAATATCTGTACAACAATCTTTATTATTATCTAATGCAATTCCTGCAGAAGCTCTAATTTCTATTCTATTAGAAAATTGAAAGGCTGAAATTTCATTCAATATTTTTTTAGTAAATTCAATACATTTTTCTAAATAATAAGGGGCTACAATAGTAAATTCATCTCCTCCAAACCTACATAAGAACGTTTCTGAAGTCATACATTCTTTTAAAATTAGTGCAACTTCTTTAAGCAAAATATCTCCTTGAATATGCCCATATTTTTTATCAATATAACCAAAATCATTTATGTCAATAAATATAACTGCTGGGTTCTTTTTATTATTAATTAATTCTTTAGTACGATAATATATATAATCGCTCTTATATAAACCAGTCAATGGATCTTCACACTTAGCTAATTCAGTATTTACTAAAGTTTTTGTAACAATACCCTTGATTTTTTCATTGCCAACTATTAATAAAACTTCTACATCTTCACTATTAAATACACTTCTTGCCTCCCAAATAGAAGTACATGGAGAAATAGAAATAACTTTATTTTCCATAGCATCTGCTACAATTCTATTTGGATGTACTCTTATTAAATCTCTATAGGTTAACATGCCTACTAATCTTCCTTCTTCCATTACAGGAAAAAAATCTATGCCTTTATTTATTACGAAATCTTGGGCTTTTTTTACGCCATCAAGGACATTTACATTTTTAAAATTATTTACCATAATATCTGATACACTTTTAATCATAGCTCTACGGATTTGCTAACATGTAGTACAACATTGAGTTGTGCTTTAATGATTGTTGAATCGTCAGCAACCTTCTCTCCTTCATCTAAAATAATCTCTATCAATTTTTCTTTTTCTAACATATTCATCAAATTCTTACGAATAACGATTGCTTCAATAGTTGAATGTTCCACCCTTATAATATTATATTGATTAGGTGATAATATATCAACCATTCTTCTTGCAGCTTCAGGTCCTATAGGAGCATTTTTACCAACTATCAAAGCATCTTGCATTGGAGGAATTTCAAATTCTGATAAACTCATTGTTATCTCAGCTCTTTTTTTATTTTCAACTATATCTTTCATATGAAAGTCTCCTTTTGATTGACAAATTTCTCTATAATTTTACCACATGATGTATGTATAAACAATATTTTACTAGATTTTTTATTTCTTTTATTCATTAATATTTTTATTCCATACTCTATATATAAATATGAGTAAATTGCATATTATATAAGGTATAGCTTTAAAAATTTTAGAACACGATTTAGTAGTTAGTTTTTCTAAAAAGTAATTATACAATTTAATTTATAGTAATAGAAAACATTATCAAAAATATAAAAAAAACTTGGTTTTCTACCCAAGTTCTTTTATGATATCAAAAATGAAATCATAATAATAATTTTATCTTCTATCAATACCATTTATTGGAGCGGTAGAAGGGATTCGAACCCTCGACCCTCGCCTTGGCAAGGCGATGCTCTACCACTGAGCCACTACCGCATATTCAAATA
>NZ_FUZT01000001.1:0-28765 GCF_900167445.1 Maledivibacter halophilus | reverse complement strand
TTGGTGACCCCTAGGGGACTCGAACCCCTGTTACCGCCGTGAAAGGGCGGTGTCTTAACCGCTTGACCAAGGGGCCAAAATGGTTGCGGGGACAGGATTTGAACCTGCGACCTCCGGGTTATGAGCCCGACGAGCTGCCAGCTGCTCCACCCCGCGATGATAATAAAATTAATAATTATGAGTTAAGAGTTATTTTAGATCGTTTTTGAGGTCTCTAAAGAATTGACCCTGATCATTATTAACTATTAATTGTTAATTCTTAACTATTTTTTCATGGTGCCGGAGACCGGAATCGAACCGGTACGGTCTTATAAGGACCGCAGGATTTTAAGTCCTGTGCGTCTGCCAGTTCCGCCACCCCGGCTTCTTTGGCTCCAGAGGTGAGATTCGAACTCACAGCCTACCGGTTAACAGCCGGGTGCTCCACCATTGAGCTACTCTGGAATACTTTTTGTTTTTTTCAGCAACATATTATATACTATCACATTTTTTTTACTTTGTCTACTGGTAATTTAAAACAAATATATTTTTCTAATAAATAAAAGAAAAACCAGTAAATCACCTTATATATTTTACTCCCTGTTCAGTAATTTGTCAAGACGTAAATTTTTAAAATATCTATTAACTCATATTCTAATTTAAATTTGTTGTAATCATTACAATATATATTTTAAACTAGTCTATTATTAATAATAGAACTATTAACGGATATATTATTAATGCATATAATAATATAAAGTATTAATTTTGAGGTGATGTAAATGAACACAAGGTGTTCAACGGCTATTTCTTATATAAAAGGAGGTCCTCTTGCCCCTAATTTAAGGGGGGTAGTGGTTTTTAAAGAAGTTATTGGGGGTACAATGGTATACGTAAATATTACCGGCCTTCCTAATTATAGGCCATCACAAGACGGAACTCCCCCAATAGGTCCCCATGGATTTCATATTCATGAATTTGGAAACTGTTCAATAGGCTCTTATGAAGACCCATTTAAAGATGCTGGAGGACACTGGAATCCTAATAATCAGCCCCATGGTAATCATCCAGGAGATTTCCCTGTATTATTCTCAAACAATGGAAAAGCAATCATGTCCTTCTTTACTAATAGATTTAGGCCTGATGATATAATAGGAAAATCTATCATTATTCATGAAAATCCAGATGATTATAGAAGTCAACCCGCTGGCAACGCTGGGAAAAGACTTGCATGTGGTTTAATAACATGTGCATATCCTAATACATCATATTTCTAATTTCATAATTTATAATAAATACCTAACGAGATTGATAATTTTAATACCATTTATCAATTTCTTTAGGTATAATATAAAACATCATTTTTATCCATATACCCTTTAGCTAACTTTAAACTTGTCTGTCTGTTGTTTTAATACAGCAGCCATGCTATTTAACTCTTCCATACTTGCTCCAATCTCCTCTAATGAGCTCATTTGTTCTTCCAAAACTGCATTAATTTGCTGTATTCCACTTGCATTATTAGATGTATTCTTGGAAATGTCATCTACTGAATTTTTCATATTTAAAGAAATCTCATTTTGATCTTTAGATAAATTTGAAATTTTTTCAATTTGTTTTGTTATATTCTCTATTGATGTAAGAATATTTTCAAATTGACTATTTATCTCTATACCTTTTTCTACAGTTTCATCCACAAGGGATGCTTCTTGCTTGATAGTAATGTCAGCCTCCTGTACCTTATTTTGAATCTTATTAATTAATGATTTAATTTTCTCAGCAGATTCTTTACTTTCTTCAGCTAACTTTCTGACTTCCTTTGCAACTATTGCAAATCCCTTTCCATGCTCTCCAGCTCTAGCCGCTTCAATTGCTGCATTCAAAGCAAGTAAATTAGTCTGTTCTGATATATCAGTAATAAAGAAAATTATTTCTCCTATTTGTTCTGATGAAATTTTCAAATCTCCAACAATTTTATTAGTGTTTTTGGAATAGTTTTTTATAACATTTATAGCTTTAACTGCTTCGCTTATACTTTCTCCTCCTATCTTAGTAAACTTTAATATGTTTTTTATATTGTTAAAAGCCTTCTCCGACTCTTGAGATATAAATTGAGAGCTTTTATTCATTTCATCAATACCTTTTACCGATTCATTTACGGCATTAGCATTATTTTGAAGTCCACAGGATATTTCATTTATTTCTTTAGATATGCTTTCTATCCCTTGGTTTGCTTGTTCCATTACTATTGAAACTTGATTTGATGATTGTGATAAAACCCTTGAATCATTTGCAACTTGAGAAACCAACTGCCTAATTTTAGTTATAAACCAATCTATTCCTTTTGACAGTTGTCCTACTTCATCTTTCGTTTTCATATTAATATTTTGTGTTAAATCAATTACATTGCCTTCATTAGATAATATTATATTTAATTTCTTAGAAATATTACTCATAGGTTTAGTTATTCCTCTAGTTATAATTAAAGCTATTATAAAAGCTATAATAAATACTCCTGCTAAGGTTATTACAATATTACTAATATACTGCTTACTGTTTTTAACAGCACTTTCATAAAAACTATCTGCAGAATTATTGGCCATCTCTGTAAGGGTATTCATACTATTATTAATTATTCCAATATAGTAAGTAACTTTACTTTTTTCAAGAAATGCTGCTTCATCTTTTTTTCCATCTTTAATAAGTTCAATATATTCTTCCCTTATGGGAATCCATGCTTTATAAGAATTATAAGCCTTATCAACGATTTCTTTATATCCTGTAGATTTAGAGCTTGAAATATTATCGTAGATTAATTTAAAATTTTTATGTATTGTTGAATCATATCTCTCTATTTTTTTAAGATAAGATTGTATTTGAAGAGAATCTTCCAGTGCTATAGATTTCATTTCATTCATTATTTTTAATACATTTATATTTGCTTCATCCACTGCTTTTGTAACTGTAAATGGTTCATCATACATTCTAACAGTTAGTTTTTGTAGTTCATTCATACTATTTATTCCATATAAATTAACTAAACAAGTAAGAAGTATTATAAATGTAAATCCCAAAACCATTTTTTTAGAAATCTTTAAATTTTTTAGCATGTAACCCCTCCTCTATTCCTACATTTCTTAACATAATTAAATTATATAGATAAGTTCAGGCATTTATAGATGTACACTAAAGATAAACAACTTTTAGATTTAATAAATTTGAAATAAGAAATGCAGAAGTATTCATATTTTCTTTCAAATTTATTTTGAGTCTTAATGTTGTTTATCTATAATAAAGTTTAAAAAAGAGAATATTCGTATAAACTTTACAAGTGTATATCTATATTTAAGTACATAAAATTGAATCTAATAAATACCCCTCTACTATTTTGATAATTGAGTATATTGTATAATTCTCCTTGGTTAAGATAATTTTTCTAAATCCTTAAAATTATTGGAAAAATATCTATATATTATACAATTATCTCATTTTATATTCTTCTCCAAAAGTTTCCAAACCCCTTTATGTTTTGTCATTTTTTTATTAATTATACTATTTTAATATTACTTTATATTCTTTAAGCCAATAATCCAATTGTATTAGATAAGCTATTACCTGTGGTCCCGTCATCAATTGTCCAAACCAAGGTTTTTTAAAATCTTTTCCTTCTGTATCTATAATTCTTTTAATTTCTTTTTTATCAACCAATTGTAATATGGAATTATTTTTATTTTTTAGAATATTTTTTATGATTTTCTGTACTTCTATAGTATACTGTGGATTATGAGTTTTTGGAAATGGGTTTTTTTTCCTATATATTATGTCATCGGGTAAAATTCCTCTCAACGCTCTTCTTAGTAAACCTTTTTCTCGATTATCACATAGTTTCATATAGGCTGGAATATTATAAGCATACTCTACGATTCTATAATCAGCAAATGGTACCCTCACTTCTAAACTATTAGCCATACTCATACGATCTTTTCTGTTTAGCAATGTTACCATAAACCACTTGATATTCAAATAAAACAATTCTCTCATTCTTTCATCTTCTTTTGATTCTCCCTTAAGCTTTGGAACCTCTTTTATTGTTTCTTCATATTTAGATTTCACAAACTCCTCTAGAGGTAATTTTTTTAAATCCTCAGCTAATATTTTTTTTCTTTCTTTTATTGATTTCGACCATGGAAATGCATTTATTTTTAAATCTTCTTTTCTTGTATACCATGGATAGCCACCAAATACTTCATCTGCACATTCTCCTGAAAGAGCTACTGTGGCTTTTTTCTTTACTTCTTTACAGAAAAGGTATAATGACGAATCTATATCACCCATTCCTGGCAAATCTCTCGCTAAAACTGCATTTTTTAACGCCTTAGCAAGATCTGTATTATTTAGGATAATACTTTGATGATTGCTTCCTATATAACTCTCTACTTTTTTCACCCAATATTCATCAGAATCAGGTTGAAATTCATTGGGTTTAAAATATTTTTCATTTTCTTCATAATTAATTGAGAATGTATTTAACTGCCCTTTTTCTTGCCTTTTAAATTTCTCTGCCACAATTGCAGATATTGCACTTGAGTCTAACCCACCAGACAAAAATGTACATACTGGTACATCAGATATTGATTGCCTTTCAATAGAATCTACTACTAATTCTCTTACTCTTTCTATTGTAGTCTCCATATTCTCTAAATGGGGTTTGGCTTCAAGCTCCCAATACTTTCTTATCTTTATTCCCTTAGGATCATAAATTATACTATGAGCTGGAGGAATTTCTTTAATATCTTTGAATACTCCACTTCCTAATGACCTTGCAGGCCCTAGTCCAAATATTTCAAGTAAACCCACTTCATCAACAATAGGACTTATTTCTGGATGCTTTAATAAAGCCTTTATCTCTGAAGCAAATACAAATGAATTACCTTTATGGGTATAAAATAAAGGCTTTACCCCTAGTGGATCCCTTGCTAAAAACGCTTTTCTATTCTTTTCATCCCATATGCAAAAAGCAAAAATTCCATTTATATACTTCAGACAATCTTCTCCCCATTCTATATATGATGTTAAAAGTACTTCAGTATCGGAATAGGATTTAAACCTATGACCTTTATCTATCAGCCTATTTCTAATTTCATCGGTATTATATAATTCTCCATTATATACAATTACATATTCTCTGTCTTCTATTTTTATTGTCATAGGTTGAATACCACCTTCAGGATCTACTACAATTAATCGTCTATGTCCAAATAGAACATTTTTTGATCTGTATATTCCGAGATTGTCAGGCCCCCTATTATATAAGCTTCTCACCATATCTTCTACTACCTTAATTTGGCTGCTTATATTTCTTTTACTATCTATCCATCCTGCTATACCACACATAAGGTCAACTCCTTAATTTTATATTGATTATTTTCAATCCTCATAATTTTAATATATGTTTTCCTTATAAGTAATGTTCCATAAAGGTAATATATTTCCAAATACATATATACTTATAATAATTACATAGTTCTTTTGTACTAATATTTTGTTTATAACTTTTTTATATAATATAGTTAACTAGTCTATGATATAATTTTTATAAAAGAATGGGGAGGATATTGAATGAAGGAATGTTTAAGATGTAAAAAACCAATCCCCGATAATACTATAAGGGACTATTGTGATATTTGCTATGAAGTTTATGAAAAAATTTTTGATAAAATACGAGAATACTTAAGAGAATATCCCATGTCAACAGCATTTGAAGTATCGGAGTATACTGGAATTGACCATGTTATTATAAAAAATTTTATTAAAGAAGGAAGATTAATTGAAATAGATGCAGAAGAGGTAAATGTTAGCTGCAAACGTTGTGGAAGGTTAATTCTATCTAGATACCATGAATATTGTCCTAAGTGTGAACGTAATTTACTTAAAGAATTAAATGGTATAAAAGGTCATTTTGTCCAACCTGAAAATGCTCAAATGCATTATAAAAAATTCTCTACATAAACATCCCTAAGGGATGTTTTTTTGTTGTGGATGAACTTTCCACAAGTTTATTCATAGTCCAATAATTACATGTGGATTCTTTTTCTTATATATAGTATATATTTTTTATTATATATACTATATTTATTAACTACTATTAATTAATTTGTTTTTTCTAGAGCTTGTCCACATATCCATATTATTGGATATATTATTTATGGATAACTTTGTGGATATATTTTATCACTTATACACTAGGCTACAACTAACCTTGAAAGGATTGTCATAAAATCCATCCACAGGTTATCCACAATTTTGTTTATATCTTTTAATTACCTATTCAATATTTTATATGTTTACTCTATCAAAATATTTTAATACGCCTACATAAATACTCCATGCAATTTTTTCCTGATAATCTGGATCGTTGAGAAGCCTTTCTTCCTTAGGATTTGATAAAAAACCACATTCTACAATTACAGTAGGAATTTTTACATTCTTCAGTATATAAACATCTTTTTTAGCTTTTGCTTTTCTAGTATTACCATTATCTAGTACTCTTACTAATTCCTCTTGTATAAGCTCAGCTATAAGTTTACTGTCTTCACAATTGGGATTATAAAAGGATTGCGCTCCATAGTATTTTGATTGGGTAAAACTATTTGAATGTATGCTTATTACAATATCTGCACTACTTTCATCAAAAAGCCTTTTTCTATTTCTTAAATCTTCATTTTTCTTCTTTCTAACAGATCCTTCTTCAGTGTAAAGCCCTACATCTTGATCTCTAGTCATTAGCACTAGGCTGCCACTTTCTTCTAAATACTTCCTGACCTTATTTGATATCTCTAGGTTTATTTGACTCTCATATACCCCAGTCGTTATACCTACCATGCCACCATCTATTCCACCATGGCCAGGATCAATAATTATTACTTTTCTTAATGTAGGTAGGGAGACCACTTTAGTGGTTTTATTAAGTAAATATGCTAAAATCATTCCCATTAAAATTATTGCTATTATCATAGTCCATATAATCCATTTTTTCTTCAATATTATAATCTTCATATTGTATCTCCCCCTATTAAAGATAATCAACTCCAAAGTATTATAAATTTACCTTTGAATTGGTTTCACTATATATAAAATACTAAAGCTTATTTATATATATGACTTTAATAGGGCTTTAATACTTTTATCAAAACAAATAATATGAATTTCCCATAGCAAAATTTATGCGTATCAAAATATCCGATGTTTCTAGGGTGTTTTGCTGGAATATCTATATATTGAAAAAATTATATTTTAAAAAATAAAAAAGATACCGTATAATCATACGATACCTTTCTAAATACATTATGATGATAAAAACTATCTTTTTGAAAATTGAGGAGCTCTTCTTGCTTTCTTTAAACCATATTTCTTTCTTTCCTTCATTCTTTGATCTCTAGTTAAAAATCCAGCTTTTTTAAGCACTGGTCTATGTTCTCCATCCGCTTTAAGCAAAGCCCTAGATATACCATGTCTTAATGCTCCTGCCTGTCCAGTAAATCCTCCACCATAGACAGTAGCAATTACATCAAACTTACTGTCTGTTTCTGTCATAACTAAAGGTCTTTTTACTTCTCTTTTTAAAGTTTCATAATCAAAGTAATTATCTAATTCTCTTCCATTTACAGTCACTTTTCCATTACCAGGTACTAATCTTACTCTAGCTATGGATTTTTTTCTTCTTCCTGTACCATAATATTGTACTTTAGCCATAAATCTTCCCTCCTCTTGCAATCACTATATATCAAGAATTTCCGGTTGTTGAGCTTGATGTCCGTGCTCTGGTCCTCTATATACTCTTAGCTTTTTAATCATCTGTCTTCCTAATTTATTCTTTGGAAGCATTCCCTTTACAGCACTGAAAACAACTTTTTCAGGTTTGTTATTAATCATCTCTCTGTATGTTCTTTCTTTAAGACCACCAGGATATCCAGTATGCCATCTATACATCTTTTGGTCTAACTTTTTCCCGGTTAATTTAACCTTTTCTGCATTTAAAATTATTACAAAATCACCTGTATCAACATGGGGTGTAAAGGTTGGTTTATGCTTTCCTCTCAATATAGTAGCAACTTGTGTTGCAAGTCTACCTAGAGTTTTACCTTCTGCGTCAACTACATACCATTTTCTTTCAACCTCTTGTGGTTTAGCTACGTATGATTTCATCAGTTTCCCTCCTATCCTGCAAATCCGAATATTAAATATTTATATTTATCTTAAAAATCCGGGGCTAGTGGATTTTTTAAAAGACTATTTAAACCAACTTATATTTTAATACATGGAGCCGTGTGTGTCAAGGTATATTTTATGTTTAATAATAAACCCTGGCCAAATATAATCCTTGAGCAGGTGCAGTATGCCTAGCCTTATTTCTATCCTTAGATTTTATAATACTATTTAAATTTTCTATGCCTATTCTATTAAAATTGATATCCATCAATGTGGCTGTAATTATTCTAACCATTTTATATAAAAATCCATTTCCTTCATATTCTAAAATTATGAATTTATCTTTTTTATATATATTTATATCATAAATTGTCCTTATTGTGTTTTTTATATTGCTTCCTGACGCCATGAATGTTCTAAAATCATGCTCACCAATAAAATATTTACTTGCTTCAATTATCTTTTTTAAGTCTATATGACCATTAATAAAATATGAATAATTTCTATACATAGGATTTCTTATACTATCATTAAATATTTTATATATATACTTCTTGCCTTTAGCACAGTATCTTGCATGAAAGTCCATTTTCATTTCTTCTGCACTTCTTATAACAATATCTTTAGGAAGCAAATTATTAACCACAAGAGGTATTTTATCCACAGGTAGAGCAAAGTCCTCTACAAAACTGGCAACCTGCCCTAAAGCATGTACTCCTGCATCTGTTCTTCCAGATCCATGAAGGGTTATATCCTTTTTTAATATTTTCTTTAATGCTTTTTCTATTTCATACTGCACTGTCCTAGCATTGTTTTGTCTCTGCCATCCACTATAATTTGTTCCATCGTATGCAATTGCAAGCTTAATATTTTTCATTAATCTTCATCCTCGTAGATATTGCAATTTAAACCTTATACTTTCATAATTAGAAAACATATCTCATAGCAACTATAGATATAACGAATCCTATAAGTATCACTATTGCAATATAGTCTCTAGCTTCGAATCTCAATTGCTTCATCCTAGTTCTATTTTCTCCACCTCTATAGCATCTGGCTTCCATGGCCATAGCTAAATCATCAGCTCGCCTAAAGGCTCCTATAAATAAAGGTACTAATAAAGGAATTAAGCTCTTAGCTCTTTTTACTATATTTCCACTTTCAAAATCAGCACCTCTTGCCATTTGTGCCTTCATGATTTTATCGGTTTCCTCTAATAATGTAGGAATAAATCTTAAGGCAATTGTCATCATCATTGCCAATTCGTGGGCTGGAACCCCAATTCTTTTAAATGGATTTAATATTTTTTCTATACCGTCTGTAAGCTCAATAGGTGAGGTAGTAAGTGTGAGTAAAGACGTTCCTATAATTAGAAATATAAGTCTAAGGGCCATAAATACTGCCATATTAATGCCTTCTTTAGTTATTTTAAATACACCTAATTGATACAAAGGCTCTCCAGGTGTCATAAATATATTGATTCCAAAGGTCAAAATTATAATTAAAAATATTGGTTTTAATCCCCTTAATATATATTTCAAAGGAACCTTTGCTAAAATAATTGTTAGGGCTAAAAATCCTATAACAACAAAATAGGCTTCTATATTTTTAATTATAAATAAAGCAACTATATATGCAAATGACCCCAATATTTTAAACCTCGGGTCTAATTTATGAATAATTGAATTTATAGGATAATATTGTCCTAATGTTATATCTCTAAGCATTTTTCTTTTCCCTCACAAGATTAATAATTTCATTTTTTGCTTCTTCAACAGTTAGAATATCTTCTCTTATATTAATGCCCTTTTCTCTTAATTTTTTAACTAAGCTAGTTATTTGGGGAATACCTAAACCAATTTTTTCTAAAATTTCTGCCTTCATAAATATTTCTCTTGGTGTTCCTATTAAAGTTATTTTTCCCTTATCCATTACTATTATTTTATCTGTTAGTTTAGCTATATCTTCCATACTGTGAGAAACTAATATAACAGTGATTTTATATTTTAAATGTAACTTTTTAATTTGATCTAATATCTCCTTGCGTCCCATTGGATCCAATCCTGCTGTTGGCTCATCTAATATAAGAACTTCTGGTTTCATAGCTATTACTCCAGCTATAGCTATTCTTCTTCTTTGTCCTCCACTCAATTCAAAGGGAGATCTATCTTTAATTTCTTCAAAATTTAGTCCCACTACTCTTAAAGCCTCTTTTACTCTGCTTTCTATTTCTAAGTCAGACAATCCTAAATTAGATGGTCCAAAGGCAACCTCTTTATATATAGTTTCTTCAAATATCTGATACTCAGGATATTGAAAAACCAGTCCAACTTTTTTTCTTACTTCCCTTAGCTTTACATTTTTATCACTTATATCTAAGTTGTTTATAAAAATCTTTCCATTAGTAGGCTTTAATAATCCATTTAAATGCTGTATTAATGTCGATTTCCCACTTCCAGTATGTCCAATTAGTCCTACAAATTCTCCATCTTCAATAGTAAAATTTATATCTGAAAGAGCTACAGTCTCAAAGGGACTATTTGGATTATACACGTGCATAAGATTTTTTACAATAATTGACATAATTTACTCACCATCTCATCTACTGTTAATATATCACCTGCTATATCTATTCCTGCTTTTTTAAGTTCATAAGATAAAAGAGTAACTCCTGGAACGTCAAGTCCTAATTTTTTCAATTGTTCTACCCTAGAAAATACTTGCTTTGGACTTCCTTCTAAAGCAATTTTACCATCATCCATTACCAATACTCTATCTGCATTTACAGCTTCATCCATAAAATGAGTAATGTGTATTATTGTTATTCCTTCTTCTTTTAATTTAAGTATTGTATCCATAACTTCTTTCCTGCCCGAAGGATCTAACATGGCAGTTGGTTCATCAAATATAATACACTTAGGTTTCATAGCCAACACTCCTGCTATAGCTACTCTTTGCTTCTGTCCTCCTGATAATAGATGTGGGGGCTTTCTTCTAAGTTTCTCTATACCCACAGCTTTTAGAGTGTCATTTACTCTATTTCTAATTTCTTCTGGTTTTATTCCTAAGTTTTCAGGGCCGAAGGCAATATCCTCTTCAACTATTGTGGCTACTATCTGATTATCTGGATTTTGAAAAACCATACCTGCCCTTTGCCTAATATCCCATATTTTCTCTTCTTCTAAGGTATCCATATTATTTACATATACCTTTCCACCACTGGGTAATAATATAGCATTCATAAGTTTTGCTAAAGTAGATTTTCCTGAACCATTATGTCCAATAATAACTACAAATTCACCCTCTTTTATTTTTAAAGAAAGATTTTTAACAGCTATAGTCTTATCTCCTTCATTATTTTTATATTCAAATATTAGCTCCTTAGTCTCAATCATGTTTGACATATTATTAACCTCACATACTTTGTTTTTATCTTTATATTATAAACTTCATTGACATTAAAATCAAAAATTTTTTATTAAGAAAGAAGTTTGATAATAAGTAATAAATTCTAATTAACAGTTAAAAGCTATATTATTTTACAAAAATAATTTTCTAAACCTTAATCGATATATTCTTACCCCAATTTTTAAAATTATACTCCAAAGTTTTATCTTTAAGTCTATTTACTCTAATAAAAAAGGGACTAAGTCAAACTTAATCCCAACCTTACTCTTTAATTTAATAATTCTAGTATAGCCATTGGCGCAGCGTCTCCTCTGCGAGGTCCTAGCTTAAGAATTCTAGTATATCCACCGTTTCTTTCCGCATACTTAGGTGCTATCTCATCGAATAAATTCTTAACTACAGTCTCATCTAACATATAAGCAAGTACTTGACGTCTTGCATGAAGGTCGCCTCTTTTAGCAAGTGTTATCATTTTTTCTGCTATCTTGCGAGTCTCTTTAGCTCTTGTTTCTGTAGTCTGAATACGCCCATTTTTTAATAGACTTGTAACAAGGTTTCTTAGCATCAAGTTCCTATGATCTGTAGGACGTCCTAATTTACGATATGCAGTCATAACTCTCCCTCCTTTTCACTAGTCTATTCGTCACTAGGTTTTAATCCAAGTGATAATTCAGCTAATTTATGTTTAACTTCTTCCAGTGATTTTTTACCTAAATTACGAACCTTCATCATATCTTCTTCAGTTCTCTGGGTTAATTCTTCAACTGTATTTATACCCGCACGCTTTAAACAATTATATGAACGAACAGAAAGATCTAATTCTTCTATTGTCATCTCAAGAACTTTTTCCTTCTTATCTTCTTCCTTTTCAACCATTATTTCAACATCATCAATATGGTCAGTTAGTGTAATAAATAAATTTAAATGCTCATTCATAATTTTAGCCCCTAATGAAGCTGCTTCATCAGGTTTAATGCTTCCATCTGTCCAAACTTCCAAAGTTAACCTATCATAATCAGTTACCTGTCCAACCCTTGTATTTTCAATAGTATAGTTCACTTTTTTTACGGGAGTATATATTGAATCAACTGGTATAACTCCTATTGGCATTCCTTCTTCTTTATTATTATCTGCTGAAACATAACCCCTTCCCTTAGACAATCCTAATTCCATATTTAAATCAGCATCATCTTCAAGGGTTGCTATATGAAGATCTGGGTTTAAAATCTCTACATCAGCATCAGCCTTAATGTCTCCAGCAGTAATTTTACCTGGCCCCTGAGCATTAATTCTAACTACTTTTACATCTTCATCAGAATGTATTTTTGCAGCTAGGTTTTTTAGATTTAATATGATTTCTATAACATCTTCTTTAACTCCAGGTATTGTTGAAAACTCATGTAACACTCCATCTACTTTAATCCATTTTACTGCTGTACCTGGAAGAGATGATAAAAGAATTCTTCTTAAACTATTACCTAATGTTGTTCCATAGCCCCTTTCCAAAGGTTCTACAACAAACTTCCCATACGTGAAGTCATCATTTATATCTATACATTCTATTTTTGGCTTTTCTATTTCAATCACGATTTTTCACCCCTCTTAATTTAATATTATTATGAGGGTAACTGATTCTAATATATTAATTGTATCTTCTATATATAAATAACATTAAAGCTATTTATTCTTATTTAGAATATAACTCGACAATTAGATGTTCTTCTATAGGTAAATCTATATCTTCTCTTACTGGCATAGCCACAATTTTACCTTCTAATTTTTCTACATCAGCTTCCAACCATTTAGGTACTGTCACTGACTTTTCCTTTATTTCTTTAAACTTCTGGGACTTACCACTTTTTTCCTTTAAAGATATAATATCTCCAACCTCTACAAGAATTGAAGGTATATTTGCCTTATGTCCATTTAATGTAAAATGACCATGTCTTACTAATTGTCTTGCTTCCTTTCTTGAAGATGCAAATCCAAGTCTATAAACAACATTATCTAATCTTCTTTCAAGTATTCTTAAGAAGTTTTCTCCTGTAATTCCAGATTGCTTTTCAGCTATAGAAAAATAATTTCTAAATTGTGTTTCTAATACACCATAGTATCTTTTTACTTTTTGTTTCTCTCTTAATTGAAGACCGTAGTTTGAAAGCTTAGATCTTCTGGCACCATGCTGTCCCGGTACATTTCCTCTTCTGGAAATAGCACATTTATCGGTATAGCATCTTTCACCTTTAAGGTATAATTTCATTCCTTCTCTACGACAAAGTCTACAAGATGGTCCTGTATATCTAGCCATTTTCCTTATGCACCTCCTACTCTATTCTTATACTCGTCTACGTTTTGGTGGCCTGCAACCATTATGTGGTATTGGTGTAACATCCTTAATTAAATTTATCTCTAATCCTGCTGCCTGAAGAGATCTAATAGCTGCTTCTCTTCCTGAACCAGGCCCTTTCACATAAACTTCTACAGTTCTTAGTCCATGCTCCATTGCTGCCTTTGCTGCAACTTCAGCTGCCATTTGCGCAGCAAAAGGTGTTGACTTTCTAGATCCTTTAAATCCGCAGTTTCCTGCTGAAGACCATGAAACAGCATTTCCGGCCATATCACTTATCGTAATAATTGTGTTATTAAAAGTTGATTGAATATGAGCTTGGCCTCGCTCTATATTTTTACGTTCACGTCTTTTTCTACGTGTATTACGCGCTTTTTTAGCTGCCATTATTTAACCTCCCTTTTTACTTCTTCTTACGTCCTACAGCCCTCTTAGGGCCTTTACGTGTTCTGGCATTAGTTTTTGTACTTTGTCCTCTAACTGGAAGACCTTTTCTATGGCGAATACCTCTATAGCATCCAATTTCCTTTAATCTTTTGATGTTTAAGGATACTTCTCTTCTTAAATCACCTTCAACTGTATATTCATTATCTATAATTTGTCTCAGTTTACTTACTTCTTCTTCTGTCAAATCCTTGATTCTGGTATCATAATCAATACCAGCCTTAGTTAAAATTTCTTGGGCAGTTGATTTCCCTATACCAAAGATATAAGTTAAACCAATTTCTGATCTTTTGTCTCTAGGTAAGTCTATTCCTGCTATCCTTGCCATTCACTGTACACCTCCTAGGTAAATATTCCTTTTGTATATCTAATTCTATTTTGCTCAGGATGATTTCTAATTAACAATAATTAAAAATTTTTATTTGCAGCCGCTAATATTACTCTCAAAAAAATATTATACTAAAGCTATTTAAAAAAAGCTATAGATAACTAAAATTTAATAAAATTTTCTTTAGGCTTATAACCTAAATTTTAGTATGTTTCTATAATAAAGTTCTATTTAACCTTGTTTTTGTTTATGTTTAGGGTTTTCACAAATTACCATTACCCTACCTTTTCTTTTAATAATCTTACATTTTTCACATATAGGTTTAACTGATGGTCTTACTTTCATAATTTCGCCTCCTTCATCACTTACCGCGCCAAGTAATTCTACCTCTTGTCAAGTCATATGGAGAAAGTTCTAAGGTAACCTTATCACCAGGTAAAATTCTTATAAAATTCATTCTAAGTTTTCCAGAAATATGCGCTAAAACCTCGTGCCCATTTTCAAGCTTAACCTTGAACATAGCGTTTGGCAGAGCCTCTACTACGGTCCCCTTAACTTCAATAGCTTCTTGTTTTGCCATTAGGATTCATACCTCCTATATCTGGGTCTTATGAAAACCCAGTTTTTCAATCTCACGTCTAATCATTAAATTACTTATCTTTTTATGTGAATTATATCTTTTTTCAATTTCTTCACTAACTATATTATACTTGGACAGGTGCTTAATTTTTTTCTTTTTTGGCTTTTCCGACTTTCTAAGATCACCGTCGGCTACCAGCACATATAATTCATCAATTATATCGATAACAACAAAAACTCTATCCTTATCTCTTCCTGCCTTTGATTTAACAAATTGTCCAATAGCCACTTCCCTAGTACTATGCAAAATATACACCTCTTTATAATATTTGATTATAGCTTTGTAAGTATTAAGGGTTCATCTTCAGTAATTATTATAGTATGCTCATAGTGAGCAGACAGTTTTCTGTCTAAGGTAACAACAGTCCAATTATCAGGAAGTGTTTTAACTTTATAGGTTCCCATATTAACCATAGGTTCTATTGCTAAAGCCATTCCCTTGCGCAATCTTGGACCCTTTCCAGGCAAGCCGTAATTAGGAATCTGTGGAGATTCATGCATATTAGCTCCTATACCATGTCCTACATAATCTCTGACAACTGAAAATCCATTATCTTCTACATATTTTTGTATAGCATGGGATATATCAGATAAACGAAACCCTTCTTTGCAAAACTTTAATCCTTCGTAGAAGCCATATTTTGTAACTTCAATAAGCCTACCTGCTTCATCAGAAACTTTACCAACAGGATAGGTGTTAGCGGAATCACCATAATATCCATCATAGATAGCTCCAATGTCTATACTAATAATATCGCCATCTTTGAGTTTTTTTAATCCAGGAATTCCATGTACAACTTCTTCATTAATAGAAGCACAAATGCTAGCAGGGAAGCCACCGTATCCTTTGAAAGCAGGTATTCCTCCAAGGCTTCGTATAGTACTTTCAGCTATTTTATCAAGTTCCTTTGTAGTAATACCTGATTTTATATGTGATTTTAGTACTTCATGGGTTTTTCCTACTATATAACCCGCTTTACGCATTTTTTCAATTTCATTTTCAGATTTTAAAATGATCATTATCTTTTGCTCCCAAGAGCCAATACTACATCTTCAAATACTTCATTTATATCTTTCTGACCATCAATGTCTGCTAAAATTCCCTTTTCTGAATAATAACTGATAAGTGGTGAAGTTTCATTAAGGTATACTTCAATTCTTTTTGAAACTGTTTCTTCTTTATCATCATCTCTTTGATAAAGCTCTCCACCACATTTATCACACTTACCATCTATTTTACTCTTATTAAATTCAACATGATAAGCTAAACCACAATCTTTACAGATTCTTCGTCCTACTGCTCTCCCTACAAGAACATTTTTATCAACCTTAATATTTATTACTTGATCTAAGGATATATTCATATTTTCTAAAACTTTATCTAAAGCTTTAGCTTGATTAACTGTTCTTGGAAAGCCATCTAACAAGAAACCGCTTTTACAATCTTCTTCGTTCAATCTATCTTCAACTATAGCAACAACTAATTCATCTGGAACCAGCAGCCCTTTATTCATATATTCCTTTGCTTTTTTCCCAAGCTGTGTACCTTCTTTTATATTTTTTCTAAAAATATCGCCAGTAGAAATATGAGGAACATTATATTTTTTTGTTATCTTAACAGCTTGTGTCCCTTTGCCCGCTCCAGGTGGTCCTAAAAGTATAAGTCTCATTTTACCAACTCCCGGCTAACGCTAATTTTAGCAATGGGGATTTAATCCCCATGCATTTAAAACATTATAATTATTTATTTTAAGAAACCTTGATAATGTCTCATTGTCATTTGGGCTTCAATTTGTTTCATAGTCTCTAGAGCAACACCAATAGCTATAAGCAGTGCTGTACCCCCAAATCTGATTTGCAAGTCCGTAAAGTTCAATACTACGGTTGGTAATACTGCTATACCCGCTAAGAATATTGCACCAGCCAATGTTAATCTTGTTAAGGTTCTCTGTAAATATTCTGAGGTCGGTCTACCAGGTCTTATACCAGGTATAAACCCTCCATTTTGCTTCATATTATTTGCCACTTCTACAGGATTAAAAGTAACTGCAGTATAGAAGTAGGTAAAGAAAATAATTAATAAAGCATATAAAACATTATATATCCATCCAGTAGGAGATAAATATCTATTTACAAAGCCTGAAAATCCTCCACTTTGGAAGAAGTAGGTAAGTGTCAATGGAAATTGTAATAGTGACATAGCAAATATTACCGGTATAACACCAGCTTGATTTACCTTAAGTGGAATATGTGTGCTGTGTCCACCATACATTTTTCTACCAACAACTCTTTTGGCATATTGAACAGGTATTTTTCTAACTCCCTGTTGGATTGCAATAACGCCAGCAATGATAAATATAGCAACTACACAGAATATTATTAAAGAAATCCAACTTGCTTGACCTTGATTTATTTTAGTAAAGGTTTGATAAATCCCTACAGGCAGTCTTGATATAATACCAGCAAAAATTATAAGAGATATTCCATTACCTATTCCCTTTTCCGTAATTTGCTCTCCAAGCCACATTAAGAATGCAGTGCCTGCTGTAAGGGTAATTACAACTACAGATACTGACCAAACGTCCGTTGAAATTAAAGCACCTCTAAATAATCCAACACTCATACCTATAGCTTGAATAATAGCTAATACTACAGTTCCATATCTTGTATATTGAGCAATCTTTTTTCTTCCTTCTTCTCCTTCTTTAGCTAATGCCTCCAAGCTTGGTATAGCAATAGTTAATAGATTCATAATAATTGAAGAGGTGATATATGGTGTAATACTTAATGCAAATATGGTAAACTGTTTAAACGCTCCACCTGAAATAAAGTTGAAAAAGTTTAATAGTCCACCTTTATCGGCGAACATTTCAGTTAAAATTTGTCTATCAATTCCAGGAACTGGTATATTAGCTCCTAATCTGAAAATAGCAAACATCATAAGAGTATATAAAATTCTTTTTCTTAAATCTGGTATTTTCCAAGCATTTCTTAGGGTAGATAGCACCTTAAATCACCTCTGCCTTTCCTCCAGCAGCCTCTATCTTCTTTATGGCAGACTGACTGAATTTATGAGCCTTTACCGTTAGCTGCTTCTCAAGCTGTCCGTCTCCAAGTATCTTCAAACCATATCTATCTTTTTTAACCATTCCTGATTCTTTTAATAACTGCGGAGTTACTACTGTTCCTTCTTCAAATCTATTTAAATCTTCAATATTTATAATTGTCCATTCTTTTGTAAATGGGTTTTTAAAACCTCTCTTTGGAAGTCTTCTGTATAAAGGCATTTGACCACCTTCAAAACCAGGTCTTGTGCCTCCACCTGAACGGGAATTTTGTCCATCCTGTCCACGTCCAGCAGTCTTACCTTGTCCAGTAGCAGTACCTCTACCTAATCTTTTTCTGTTTTTCACTGAACCATTATTAGGTTTTAACTCATGAAGTTTCATAAGTACACCTCCTTTGCTATATTTCTTCTACCTCTACTAAGTGCTTCACTTTATGAATCATACCTCTCATCTGAGGATTATCTTGTTTTTCTACCGTTTGTCTAATTTTTCTTAGTCCCAAAGCTTCAATGGTCTTTCTATGATTTGGCTTTGTCCCAATTGTGCTTTTTACTAAAGTAATTCTTAATTTGTTAGCCAAGGTGTTCACCCCCCTAACCTAATATTTCTTCAACAGTTTTACCACGAAGTTTGGCCACATCTTCAACTGTCTTTAAACTCGTTAATCCATTCATAGTAGCATTTACCATGTTTCTTGAATTGTTAGTTCCTACAGATTTAGCTCTAACGTCTTTAATTCCAGCTAGCTCTAATACAGCACGAACAGGTCCTCCTGCAATTACTCCTGTACCTTCTTTAGCTGGCATTAATAATACTTTACCAGCACCGTAACGGCCTTTGATTTCATGGGGTATTGTAGTTCCAACTCTTGGAACTTTTATAATATGTTTTTTGGCATTATCTATAGCTTTTTTTATAGCACTTGGCACTTCCTGTGCTTTTCCAGTTCCAATACCTACATAACCGTTCTCATCACCAACTACTACAAGGGCACTAAATCTAAAGTTTCTACCACCTTTAACAACCTTAACAACACGATTGATATCAACTACTTTTTCCTTTAGATCAAGTTTCCCAGCATCTATTATTTGACGGCGCATTTATTTCCCTCCTTCTACTAAAATTGTAATCCTGATTCTCTAGCTCCTTCAGCTAATTCTCTGACTCTTCCGTGGTAAAGATAACCACCTCTATCGAAAACTACTTTTTGTATTCCTTTTTCGGTAGCTTTTTTACCAATTAAATTACCAACAAGCTTAGCTGCTTCTTTATTTCCAGTATTAGAAGCCTTTTCTTTAATTTCTTTATCAAGACTTGAAGCTGCAGCAAGGGTAATACCATTGGTATCATCAACTACTTGAGCATATATGTTATTTGAACTTCTATATATATTTAATCTTGGACAATCAGGAGTTCCAAATACTTTTCTGCGCACTCTACGATGTCTCTTTTTTCTTTTAGAGTTACTACTTTGTTTAGTAATCAATTAATGTCACTCCTTTCTAATTATTTTCCAGCTTTTCCTTCTTTGCGTCTTACATATTCATCGGCATATCTAACTCCTTTACCCTTATATGGCTCAGGAGGTCTTAGTTCTCTTATTTTTGCAGCATAGTTTCCAACGGCTTGCTTATTAGTTCCTTTTATTATTATTTCAGTTTGTGATGGTGTCTCCGTTGTAATGCCTTCAGGATCTTCCAAATCTATTGGATGTGAAAAACCAAGCTGTAAGTTAAGAACTTTACCTTTCTTTTGGGCACGATATCCAACACCAATTATTTTAAGATTCTTTTCATATCCCTTTGTAACACCTTCTAACATATTAGAAATTAGAGTTCTACTTAGTCCATGAAGCGATTTGTGTTTCTTATTATCAGAAGGTCTTTCTACCGTGATAATATTGTCATTTATATTAACCTTCATATCAGGATTAATTTGCTCACTTAATTCTCCCTTTGGCCCCTTTACAGTCACAAGATTTTTATCAGTAACTGTAACCTGAACACCATCAGATATTGTGATTGGCTGCTTACCTATCCTTGACAATTTTTGCACCTCCTATACCCTTTATCTCTTATTACCATACGTAACAAATTACTTCTCCACCAACACCTAGTTTACGAGCTTCCTTATCGGTTATAACTCCATTCGATGTTGATATTACAGCTATGCCAAGTCCACCTAATACCTTTGGAACTTCATCTCTTTTGGCATAAACTCTTAAACCTGGTTTTGAGATTTTCTTTAGTCCTGTTATTACTCTTTCTTTATTAGGGCCATATTTCATTTGTACCCTTATTAATCCTTGCTTTCCGTCTTCTATAACATCAAAACCTTTAACAAAACCTTCTTGTAATAATATATCGGCAATAGATTTTTTAAGGTTTGAAGCTGGTATATCTACAGAATCATGTTTTACAAGATTCGCATTTCTTATACGCGTTAGCATATCAGCAATAGGATCTGTCATTGTCATATCTAATTACCTCCCTTCTCCGTTTACCAACTTGCTTTTCTAACTCCAGGAATCTGTCCCTTATAAGCTAATTCTCTAAAACAAATACGGCATATTCCAAATTTTCTTAAATACCCATGTGGTCTTCCACATATTCTGCATCTATTATATTCTCTTGTAGAGTACTTTTGTTTTCTCTGTTGTTTTACCTTGAGAGCTTTTTTTGCCACTACTTTCCCTCCTTATTAATTATCGTTTACTAAATGGCATACCCATTAGCTTTAATAATTCACGTGCTTCTTCATCAGTTTGTGAAGTAGTTACAAAGATTATATCCATTCCTCTTATTTTTTCAACATTGTCATAGTTGATTTCTGGGAATATAAGCTGCTCTTTTATTCCTAGAGAATAGTTTCCTCTACCATCAAATGAGTTAGGATTAATTCCTCTAAAGTCTCTAACCCTTGGCAATGCAATACTAATTAATCTATCAAGAAATTCGTACATTCTTTCTCCTCTTAAAGTCACCTTTGCACCTACAGGCATTCCTTCACGAACTTTAAAATTTGCAACAGATTTTTTTGCTCTAGTAATTATTGGTTTTTGACCAGCTATAGTTTCCAATTCCTTTACAGCTAATTCTAACGCCTTACGATTATCTTTAGCGTCACCTAAACCCATGTTCAATACTATCTTATCAAGTTTTGGAACTTGCATTATACTTTTATATTGAAATTTTTCCATTAAGGATTTTTTAACTTCACTATTATATTTTTCCTTTAGTCTAGCCACAAAGTATACCTCCTTCCCTCTGGAGATTAGTCTATAACCTCTCCAGTTTTTACAGAAACTCTTACTTTTTTACCGTCTTCTAATTTTTTATATCTAATTCTCGTTCCACTTTTAGCCTTTGAATCATATATCATCACCTTTGATGCATGAATTGGTGCTTCCATCTCTATAATACCTGCTTGCTGCATCTTTGGAGTAGGCTTTTGATGTTTTTTTACCATATTAATCTTTTCAACGATTACTCTTTCATCCTTTGGGAAAACATCTAGTACTTTTCCAGTCTTCCCTCTATCCTTACCACTGATTACTACTACAGTATCTCCTTTTTTTACGTGCATTGACTTCACCTCCTAGACCTATAGTACTTCAGGAGCTAATGATATTATTTTCATAAATTGTTTATCTCTAAGTTCTCTAGCTACCGGTCCAAATATACGTGTTCCTACAGGAGATTTGTCCTCCTTAATAACCACAGCCGCATTCTCATCAAACTTTATATAACTTCCATCTTTTCTTCTAAATCCTTGTTTACTTCTAACTATAACAGCCTTAACAACTTCACCTTTTTTAACAACTCCGCCTGGCGTTGCATTTTTAACTGAAGCAACTATTACGTCTCCTATATTTCCATATCTTCTACCAGAACCGCCTAGAACTCTAACACATAACAGTTCTTTAGCACCTGAGTTATCAGCTACCTTCAAACGTGATTCTTGTTGGATCATTGTATATACCTCCCTCCATTGCCTGCATAACTATTTTGCACGCTCGATGATTTCAGCAACTCTCCATCTTTTATCTTTACTCAATGGTCTTGTTTCCATTATTCTAACTTTATCGCCAATTCCACAATCATTATTTTCGTCGTGGGCTTTAAATTTCTTAGTTCTTTTAACAGCTTTTCCATATAGAGAGTGACGTACAAACTCTTCAACTGCTACTACTACAGTCTTATCCATCTTATCGCTTATAATATGACCAACTCTTACTTTCCTACTTCCTCTTTCCACGATATTCCCTCCTTCCATGTATCTACAGGTTCACCTCATTCAATTCTCTTTCTCTTATAATAGTTTTGACACGGGCAATATCCTTTTTAACACTTCTTATTGTCATGGGATTTTCCAATTGTCCAGTGGCTAATTGAAACCTCAAATTGAACAGCTCAGCCTTTAGATCATTAAGCTTTTGCGATAATTCCTGTGAAGTCATATCACGAAGTTTACTAGCTTTCATCTGCTTCACCATCCTTTTCTAACATATCCTGGCGTGTAACAAACTTACATTTAATAGGAAGCTTCATTGCTGCAAGCCTCATAGCTTCTCTAGCAATTTCTTCTTCTACACCAGACATTTCAAACATAATTCTACCTGGCTTAACAACAGCCACCCAGTATTCTGGTGATCCTTTACCAGCACCCATACGTGTCTCTGCTGGCTTTTGTGTTACTGGCTTATGAGGGAAGATTTTTATCCAAACCTTTCCACCTCTTTTAATACGTCTATTGATAGCAACCCTTGCGGCTTCTATTTGATTAGAAGTAATCCATGCTGGTTCAAGAGCCATTAGGCCGTATTCACCGTAAGTAACAGTATTACCTCTATTAGCTTTACCCTTCATTCTGCCTCTATGAACTCTACGACGTTTCACTCTTTTAGGCATTAACATGGTATAATCCTCCTTTCCTAATGTAACATTTACTTCTTATCTCTGTTGTCTCTTGATCTGTTGTCTCTCGATCTGTTGTCTCTCGATCTATTTCCTCTTGATTTTGGTCTTCTTTTATTATTTTTCTCTTCTTGACCCTCTGGCTTAGCTCCCGGAAGAATTTCGCCTTTGTATATCCATACCTTTATTCCTAATTTTCCATAGGTAGTATCAGCTTCAGCAAAACCATAATCTATATCAGCTCTAAGAGTTGATAATGGAACATTTCCTTCACTATAACTTTCAGTTCTAGCCATTTCTGCACCATTCAATCTTCCTGACACTGTTACCTTAACACCTTGAGCACCAGCCTTCATAGCTCTTCCCATAGCCTGCTTCATAGCCCTTCTAAATGCAATTCTTCTTTCAAGAGCAAAGGCTATATTTTCAGCTACTAATTGAGAATCTATCTCTGGCTTTCTTACCTCCGTAATATCTATATGCACAGATTTACCAGTCATATTTATCAATTCTTTTTTTAAGCCTTCGATGTTTTGTCCGCCTCTACCTACTACCATACCTGGTTTAGCAGTTAAAATATTTATATTTATTTTGTTTGCTGTTCTCTTTATAAGTATCCTAGAGATAGCAGCAGTATACATTTTATTTTTTATACGCTTTCTTATTTTAAAGTCTTCCACTAGAAGATCAGAATAATCTTTTTTGTTAGCAAACCACTTTGAATCCCAATCTCTAATTATTCCGACTCTTAATCCGTGTGGACTCACCTTTTGACCCATGCATTTTCCCTCCTTCTATTCTTTTTCTTTTAAAACAACTCCTATATGACTAGTTCTTCTTAGTATCGGGTTTGCTCTTCCCATTGAACCAGCTTTCCATCTTTTCATGGTAGGTCCTTGATTTGCATAAACCTCTGATATATATAAATTCTCTGCATCCATAGCGTAATTATTCTCAGCATTTGCCATGGCAGATTCAATTACTTTTTTTAATACTCTAGCACCTTTTCTAGGAGTGAATTTTAATATTGCTATAGCTTCATTAGCATTCTTTCCCCTTACTAAATCCGCAATTGGTTTCATTTTTCTAGGAGAAATCCTAATATGTTTAGCAATCGCTCTAGCTTCCACTTTTCTTACCTCCTCCCATTACTTTTATCAACTTATTTAACCTTGCTTGCTTTTTCTCCTGCATGACCTCTAAATGTCCTAGTAGGAGCAAATTCCCCTAATTTATGTCCGACCATATCCTCAGTAATATATACTGGAACATGTTTTCTACCATCATGAACTGCTATTGTATGCCCAATCATTTGTGGAAAAATAGTTGAAGCCCTTGACCATGTTTTGATTACTTTCTTTTCTCCATTTTTATTAAGTTCTTCTATTTTTTTTAGAAGCTTAGGATATACAAATGGTCCCTTTTTCAATGATCTACCCATGTATTACTAATCCTCCTTCCATCGATAAAGCAATAAGGTCATAGGTCAGCATAAATACCCCAAAGACCCGCGAATCCTTATTTGCTTTTTCTTCTTTTAACGATGAATTTATCTGATTTTTTATTTTTCTTTCTTGTTTTATATCCAATCGTTGGTTTACCCCAAGGTGTAACTGGACTTGGTCTACCAATTGGAGCTCTACCTTCACCACCACCGTGTGGATGGTCATTAGGGTTCATTACAGACCCTCTTACTGTAGGTCTTACTCCCATATGTCTCTTTCTTCCTGCTTTACCTATTGTAATATTTTCATGATCTAAGTTTCCTACTTGACCAATTGTTGCTTTACACTCAATCCTAATATATCTAACTTCACCGGATGGAAGTCTAACCTGAGCATATTTACCTTCTTTGGCCATAAGCTGAGCAGTAACACCTGCTGATCGTACTAACTGACCACCTTTACCAGGTTTAAGCTCTATGTTATGAATCGTTGTACCAACTGGTATATCTTTAAGTTTTAATGCATTTCCTACTTTTATATCAGAACCTTCACCTGAAAAAACAATATTTCCTACTTTTAGCTTGTTTGGCGCAAGAATATATCTTTTCTCACCATCAGCATAAGTCAAAAGTGCAATATTAGCTGATCTATTGGGATCATATTCTATAGATGTAACCTGAGCAGGTATTCCATCTTTATCTCTTTTAAAATCAATGACTCTATACTTTATTTTATAACCGCCGCCTTTATGACGAACAGTTATTCTCCCCTGGTTGTTTCTTCCTGAATGCTTCTTTAAAGTAACAAGAAGTGACTTTTCAGGTTCACTTTTAGTTACCTCATCGAAACTTGAAACCGTCATTTGTCTTTTACCAGGAGAAGTAGGTTTAAAACTTTTTATACCCATTTTTTTACCTCCTTCTGCCTTTTAAAAATCTATCTACATTCCTTCAAAGAATTCGATTGGTTTACTGTCCTCAGTTAATTTTATAATAGCTTTTTTCCAATCTCTTCTTCTTCCTACGAATCTTCCCATTCTCTTCTTCTTACCTCTAACGTTCATAGTGCTTATTTTTTCAACTTTAACACCAAAAATCTCTTCTACAGCTTTTTTTACTTCTGATTTATTAGCGTCTTTAGCTACCTCAAAAGTATATTTTCCTTCTGACATATCTTCCATACTTTTCTCTGTAACGAGGGGTTTTATAACGATATCGTAAGGTGTTCTCATTATACATACACCTCCTCTATCTTTTGTACCGCTTCCTTTGTAACAACAAAGGTATCGTATTTTAATATATTATACACATTCAAATTATTTACTAATGTAGTAGAAACGCCTTGTATATTTCTAGATGACTTTATAATATTTTCATCCTTGTCGTCTAATACAATTAGAACTTTATCAGCAGCATTTATATTTTTAAGTATACTTACCATATCCTTTGTTTTAGGAGCATCCATTGTTAATTCTTCTAATACTATAACTTCTCCATTTTCAACCTTTGAACTGAGGGCAGACTTCATAGCAAGTCTCTTAACTTTCTTAGGTAATTTGTAGCTATAATCCCTTGGTTTTGGTGCAAAAACAACTCCACCACCAACAAAGTTTGGTGCTCTTAAGCTACCTTGACGAGCTCTACCAGTTCCTTTTTGTCTATATGGCTTTCTACCGCCACCTCTTACCTCAGATCTAGTCTTTGCTGATTGTGTACCTTGCCTTTGGTTAGCAAGATAATTCTTTACAGCATCGTGTAATACATACTCGTTTACTTTTACGCCAAATACATTGTCACTTAATTCTATTTCTCCTACGCGTTGTCCGGAAACATTCAACACATCAACTTTAGGCACTTTACATCCTCCTTTCCTTAGTTAGAGTCTATTTAACGCCTTTAACAGCCTCTTTTATAGTAATAATTCCGCCCTTAGGCCCTGGTACTGCGCCTTTTATTAAAAGCAAGTTTCTTTCACTATCCACTTTAACCACTTCAAGATTTTGAACAGTAGTTTTCTCATTTCCCATTCTTCCAGCCATATTCTCGCCTTTAAAAACTCTAGCCGGATATGATGAAGCACCAAGGGAACCTGGTCCTCTGTGATACTTGGAACCATGAGTTTCTGGCCCTCTACTTTGATTGTGTCTCTTTATTGTACCTTGTGTTCCTTTACCCTTTGAAATCCCTGAAACATCAACTTTTTCTCCTAATTCAAAGATATCAGCCTTAATTTCTTGTCCTAAATTAAAACCATTTACATCTTCTACCTCAAATTCTTTAATAATTCTTTTTGGAGTAACACCTGCTTTTTCAAAATGCCCTGTAGCTGGCTTATTAACTCTTTTACTTTTCCTATCTTCAAAACCAACCTGAATTGCAGTGTAACCATCATTTTCAACAGTTTTGATTTGAGTTACATGATTTGGCCCAGCTTCAACCACTGTTACAGGCACTACATTTCCCTCTTCAGTAAAAATTTGAGTCATACCTATTTTTTTACCTATTAATCCTTTCACTATTGCACCTCCTAATAATCTTACAGCGGATTACAAATTTGTAATCATACTAAGACAGGCAGGCTTATCAGTTCTATATAAACCTATATCTTAGCTTCACCTTAAAGTTTAATTTCAATATCCACTCCAGCTGGTAAATCTAATCTCATAAGAGAATCAACTGTTTTTGGAGTAGGGCTTAGAATATCGATTAGTCTTTTATGTGTTCTCATTTCAAACTGTTCTCTAGCATCTTTGTATTTATGAACAGCTCTTAGTATTGTTATAATCTGCTTTTCTGTTGGAAGTGGTACCGGACCTGAAACTTCAGCTCCTGTTCTCTTAGCAGTTTCAACTATTTTTACAGCAGATTGATCTAATACCTTATGATCATAAGACTTCAATCTTATTCTAATCTTTTGATTTACTTTATTAGTCATCATTTTCCCTCCTTTGCATCGCACGTATTATATTTGTACGTACGACTCCAGAACCAATGTACACTCTCCCGGGTGTTCATAAATCATTTCAAAAAATTAAAGGAGAGGCTAGTTCCTCGTCGCCCGATTCAAGAACGGACATTTCTCAACAGAAATTCACCCAGTCTAGCTGGCAACCTTCTGTATCATCGCAGTCCAAACATACCTTTATAGTATATACTAATTTCTTTATTATTTCAAGCCCTAAATAAATTATTCAGAATTTTAATATTTCTTTTTTTAGATCTATTTAAAGCATGCAAACCTAGAAGATAATAAAATCCCCTAGGTTTGTAAATTACATTAGAAAATTATTCTATAATCTTAGCAACAGCACCTGCTCCTACTGTTCTACCACCTTCACGAATAGCAAATCTTAATCCTTCTTCTATTGCTATTGGTGTGATTAGTTCGATTTCCATTTCTACGTTATCTCCTGGCATACACATTTCTGTTCCTTCTGGTAATGTGATTGATCCAGTTACGTCTGTTGTTCTAAAATAAAATTGTGGTCTGTATCCATTAAAGAATGGTGTATGTCTTCCACCCTCTTCTTTCTTCAATACATATACCTGTGCTTTGTATTTTGTATGGGGATTGATTGATCCTGGCTTTGCTAATACTTGTCCTCTTTCAATCTCTTCTCTTTGTACCCCTCTAAGTAAAGCTCCTATATTATCTCCTGCTCTTCCTTCATCTAGAAGCTTTCTAAACATCTCTACTCCTGTTACTACTACTTGTCTCTTCTCTTCTGTCATTCCTACTATGTCTACTGTATCCTGTACTTTTAATACTCCTCTTTCTATTCTTCCTGTTGCAACTGTTCCTCTTCCTGTTATTGAGAATACGTCCTCTACTGGCATTAGGAATGGCTTATCTGTTGCTCTTTCTGGCTCTGGAATGTATTTGTCTACTTCTTCAAATAATTCTACTATCTTGTCTCCCCATTCACTATCTGGATCTTCTAATGCTTTTAGCGCTGATCCTCTTACTATTGGTGTATCATCTCC
>NZ_FUZT01000010.1:160676-245433 GCF_900167445.1 Maledivibacter halophilus | reverse complement strand
AGCGCGAAGCCCACCTTAAGATAAGATTTCCCATCCGAAAGGAGTAAGACCCCAGAAAGACCATCTGGTTGATAGGCCTAAGGTGTAAGGGCAGTAATGTCTTTAGCTGATAGGTACTAATAGGTCGAGGGCTTGACCAAAACATCCATTGTTCAGTTTTGAGAGAATAAAAAAACAATTATTAGTTATGCACTATACATTATTCATTTCCACGATAGTGCACAAATCCGGTGGCAATAGCGAAGGGGATACACCTGTACCCATATCGAACACAGAAGTTAAGCCCTTCAGCGCCGATGGTACTTGGCGGGTAACTGCTTGGGAGAGTAGGTCGTTGCCGGTTAAAATAAAAAATCTGAAAGGAATTTTCCTTTCAGATTTTTTTATTTTTTGTAAAAGGAATTATTATAATATGTCTAGTCCTCATAGCTTTTAAGCTTTCTATACAAGGTTCTAAGACCAATACCAAGTTCTTTAGCGGCAGCAGTTTTTCCTTTGACATCCCATCCATGTTTATCTAAAGAAGCTATTATAGCTTCTAATTCTGTATTTTTAATTTTTGTTTTAATTTTGTCAGTATCGCCAGATCTATTTCTAAATAACCTTTGGGGAAGACTACTTAAAGTCATAATATCTGTTTCTTCAATATTAACCCCATATTCTATTACATTTTGAAGTTCACGGATATTTCCTGGCCAATCATAAGACATAAATAAGGATATTACTTCATTTGAAAATTTAGTTATATTTTTATGGAGTTTTGAATTATATTCCTTCAGGAATTGATAAGCTAAAATTTCAATATCATTTATTCTTGCCCTTAGTGGAGGTAGATCTATAGGAATAACATTTAATCTATAATAAAGGTCTGATCGGAATTCTTTCTTTTGTACCATTTCTTCAATATCTTTATTAGTTGCAGCTATAACTCTTATATCTACAGGAATAGAAGTAATGCCTCCTACTCTTTCAAAGGAAAAATCTTGCAATACACCTAAGAGCTTAGATTGCATACTTATAGGCATTTCTCCAATTTCATCCAAGAACAAAGTACCTCCTTGAGCCAGCTCAAAACGTCCAGGTTTTCCACCTTTTTTAGCACCTGTAAAAGCACCTTCTACATATCCAAAGAGTTCACTTTCAAAAAGAGTTTCGGGTATGCTTGCACAATTTACAGAAATAAAGGGGCCATTGGATCGATTACTTATATTATGAATAGTTTTAGCTAATAGGCCTTTACCTGTACCTGTTTCACCAGTTATTAATACTGTTGAAGTACTACTAGAAATTTTTCTAACCTTCTTTTTAAGTTTTTTTATTAATTTACAATCACCTTTTATACTTTTTAGTGATATGGTATCATTAGTTTCTTCAATTTCTTTTCTATTTAATATAGTTTTACTTTCACTAATATGTATTACAGCACCATTAAAAATATTATTGCTTCTAATGGGAGATGATGATACGTTAGCATAATTATTATTAATCTCTATACGTCTATTTGAAAGAGAAGTTCCCCTTAGTATTCTATTAACAAGGCCTTCAGGAAGGAGCTGAGAAATAGATTTTGTATAGAAATCACAAAAGGAAAACATATTGAGGGCTGAAGAGCTAAGATTGGTTACTAAACCCTTGTTATCAATTATTAATAAAGGATCTGGAGATATATCTAGAATTTCCTGTAATGCTACTTGCATATTTTCAAAACTATTTCTTTTATGTTTTAGAAAAACAATGTCAGAAATTAATTGTGAAATGATATTTAAAACTTCAATATAAATATTTGTATTTTTAGTTATTTCATCATGCCCCTCTTTTGTAAAAGAAGTTAAAGTAATTACTCCAATCGGTTCATCTTCAATCATGAGGCTGTTTAATATTTCAATTGTTGCTGGACAGTGCTCTTTAAATCTACAGCCAATACAGGATTTCATATAGCCAGGTTTGTTAACTAAAACATTGCCATTAATAAGGACTTCTTTAATTGATGGTGCATGAACAGTATTACCCTTGTGTTGTAAATAGGATTCAGTACTGGCCACTAAATGGCTCTGTACATCAAAAACAGCGGCTTCAATGTTTATAATGGTGCTTATTGATTCAATTATTGATTGCAAATCTTCCTTAAATTGATTAAGTAAAATCATATTAAACACCTCAGTAGAATACTAAATTTATTTTAAATCTTAAAATTATTTTAATATTATAATAATTATATATTATATTGACAAAGTTGACAAATAAATGACAATAATGACAATAAGTTTTTCAGAATTTTTTATAATATAAATGATTTTAATCGGTCTTAAAAAATATATATTAAATTGTAATAGTACAAAATAAAAGGGATATGGTATTGCAGTGAAATTTTAAAAATAAATCATAATTATAAAAGAGAAGTTGGCATGGAAGATGCATATATAAAGAATAAAGTAAACAATTAAGAAAAATGTATAGTATACATGGTATAGATTAGAAGTTTTAAAACAATATGCAGTAGTTGTTTTTTTAAAAAAGTAATTATACAATTTGCTCAATATAATTTATATATCAAAAAAATCTCAGAAGTATTGATATTTTTAGAATGTATAAACTGAATTTTAAGATTATTTCATTATAATTAGAAAAAAAGATATATTATTGATTGATAAATCACTATAAATCTTTAGCACTTTTATTTTTAAATATCTTTAAAATTAGGAGGAATTTTGAATGTTTGAAAAAAAAGATATTTTATCCTTAGACGGTAAAGTAGCTGTTATTTCAGGAGGAGCTGCTGGTATTGGGCTTGGAGCAGCTCAACTTTTATCAGCTTATGGAGCAAAAGTAGCAATCCTGGATGTTAATCCCGAGGGTAAGGAAGAAGCTGAAAAAATCAGAAAAGCAGGAAGAGATGCAGAGTTTTTCAAATGTGATGTTACATCAAGTGAAGAGATCCAAAAAACAGTAAATGAAATCAAAGAAAAGTTTAATAGTATTGACATTCTGTTTAATAATGCTGGAGTGACTGTTAGAAAAACAGTCGTTGAATTGGAGGAAAAGGAATGGGATTTTGTTATTGATGTAGGACTAAAAGGAACTTTCTTATTATCTAAATATGTAATCCCAGTGATGATAGAAAATGGTGGAGGAAGTATTATAAATACTGGTTCTGGTTGGGGTTTAAAAGGTGGAGATCAGGCTGCTGCTTATTGTGCAGTTAAAGGAGGAATAGTAAACCTAACTCGTGCAATGGCTATAGATCACGGACCACAAAATATTCGAGTAAACAGTGTTAATCCTGGTGATACTGATACGGCAATGCTTAGAGATGAAGGAGTTCAAACTGGTCTTGTAACTGATAAGACCAGTCAAAATAAATATTTAGAAGAATGTGGCATAGATAGACCACTAAAAAGAATTGGAATGCCAGAAGATATCGCAAATGCAGTTTTATATCTTGCAAGTGATCTTTCTAGCTGGGTTACAGGAGCTGCATTAGTTGTTGATGGTGGAGGAATAGCATAGTAAATTTTTTATCAAATAGGAGGGAAATATTTATGGCTATAAAAGGATACAAAAATCATCCGTATATTCCAAACTCAGTAACTGAAGTACAAGAAGAAATGTTAAAGGAGTTGGGATTAAATTCTTTAGAAGATTTACATGCAGAAGTACCTGAGGCAATAAAACTTAAGGAAAATATGAATATACCAAAGGCATTTAAATCTGAATATGAATTAAAAAGACATGTTGAAAGCTTATTATCAAAAAATAAGACATGTAAGGAAAATATTAATTTTTTAGGAGCCGGTTGCTGGCAGCATTATGTACCAGCCTTATGTGATGAAATTAATTCAAGGGGAGAATTTTTAACAGCATATGGGGGTGAGCCCTACAATGATCATGGTAGATTCCAGGCATTATTTGAATATCAAAGTCTAGTTGCGGAATTAGTGGATATGGAAGTAGTAAATGTTCCTACAATGGATTGGCCCCAGGCTGCTGCCACTTCTGTACGAATGGCTTCAAGAATTACAGATAGAAAAGAAGTATTAGTTCCAAAGCTTATGGATAGAGAAAAATATTTGATTATGAAAAATTATTGTTCACCTGATATTAATATAATTGAAGTTGACTATGATAAGGAAACTGGATTATTAAATTTAGAGGATTTAAAAGATAAAGTTTCTGAAAAAACTGCTGCAGTATATTTTGAAAACCCTTCTTTCTTAGGATTTATTGAAACAAATGGTCAAGAAATTTCAGATATAGCCCATAAAGCAGGTGCTGTAAGCGTTGTAGGAGTAGACCCAAGTTCACTAGGTATACTTGCTCCGCCAACTCAATATGGTGCAGATATTATATGTGGTGATTTACAGCCCCTAGGTATTCATATGAATTATGGTGGCGGGCAATCAGGATTTATGGCTACTCGGGATGAAGAAAAATATGTAATGGAATTTCCTTCACGTCTCTTTGGAGTTGCACCTACTACTGTAGAAGGAGAATATGGTTTTGGTGATGTTGCTTACGATAGAACTTCCTTTGGAAACCATAGAGAGCATGGAAAAGAATATGTTGGAACGCAATCTGCATTGTGGGGAATTACAGCAGGGGTATATTTGGCAACTATGGGACCAAGAGGTATGGAAGAATTGGGACAGACTATTATACAAAAATCTAAATATGCTATAAAAAAATTGAATGAAATTAAAGGAATTAAAGGTTCTCTATTTAGTGGATTTAATTTTAAAGAATTTGTTGTTGATTTTAATGAAACAGGAAAAACAGTGAAGGAAATAAATAAGGAATTAATGAGCAAAGGGATTTTTGGAGGTAAGGATTTATCATTAGATTTTCCTGAGCTTGGTCAAAGTGCATTATATTGTGTAACAGAAATTCATTCGAAAGAAGATATTGATAAATTAATAGAAGCAATAAAAGAAATTATTAGTAAATAATTTATATAGAGTTCCTATAAAGATAATCAATTTTAAGGATTAATAAATTTTTAGCTTGTTTATCTATAGTAAAACTCAATTTATACATTTATAAATATTTAACCCTTCTAGGAGCTTTGGATATGTATAAATTAAAATATTTACTTGAGTGTTTATAAATCGGTTATATCTATAGAAAGGAAGGATTTAGATGAAAAGAATTAATAGAAATTATAAAGTAAGAAATTTTCATCAGGCCAAATGGGATGAACCAATAATATTTGAATTATCCAAAAAAGGTGAACGGGGAGTACTTGTTCCACAGGCTGAAGAAGAAATAGCATCTGCTGTTGGTGATGGAATTTCAAACATACCTGAAAATATGAAAAGAAAAGAAGCACCAAATTTACCTGAAATATCTCAACCCAGAGTATTAAGGCATTATACACGTTTATCACAACAAACTTTGGGAGCCGATGTAAATATTGAAATTGGTCAAGGTACTTGTACAGTAAAATATAGTCCTAAAGTTAACGAATTGTTGGCAAGATCAAGTCAAATTACTGAACTTCATCCTCTGCAAGATGAAAGTACAGTTCAAGGGATACTAGAAATTATGTACAAAACTGATACTTATATGAGAGAAATCTCTGGAATGGATAGGTTTACTTTTCAACCTGGAGGAGGAAGTCAAGGAGCTTTTACTCTGGCTTCAATAGTGAGTAAGTATTTTGAAGAAAAAGGCGAGGCTGACACAAGAGATGAGATAATTACAACAATCTATTCTCATCCATCTGATGCTGCAGCACCAGCTGTAAAGGGATATAAGATTGTATATATTCATCCCGATGAGAATGGATATCCTGATTTTGAAGCTTTCAAAGAAGCCGTTAGTGAAAGAACCGCTGCATTTATAGTTGCTAATCCAGAGGATACAGGAGTATATAATCCAAGGATACAAGAATTTACTGAGCTAGTTCACAAATTTGGTGGATTATGCGGTTACGACCAAGCTAATGCCAATGGATTACTTGGGGTGACAAGAGCTAAAGAAGCTGGTTTTGATATGTGCTTTTTCAATCTTCATAAAACATTTTCAACTCCTCATGGCTGTGGTGGACCAGCTACAGGAGCTACCGGTGTAACTAAAGAGTTGGAAAAACACTTGCCTGCTCCATTAATTGATTATGATGGAGAGAAGTATTTCTTGAATTATGAAGTAACAAATAATCCCTATAGTGTTGGAAAGATTAGACTATTTAATGGTGTTGCACCAGTTGTATTAAAGGCTTATTCATGGATTAGGAGTCTTGGACCAGAAGGGCTGTATGAAGCAGGTAAGATTGCTGTTCTTAATAATAATTATTTATTTAAAAAGCTCATGGAAATTGATTGTGTAGATGCTCCTTATATTGAAGGTAAGCAGCGTATAGAACAAGTTAGATATACTATAGAAAAATTAACAAAGGATACAGGGATTACTACTGGTGATATACAAAGAAGAATGATGGACTTCGGTATGCATTATTGGACCAGTCATCATCCATACTATATTCCTGAACCCATAACATTGGAACCTACGGAAACTCCTTCTAAGGAAGACCTTGATGAATATATAGCAACATTAAAGCATGTATTTAGTGAAGCCTATGAAAACCCGGAAATAATAAAAACTGCACCCCACAGTAGCGTAGTTCATCAAATAGATGAATCGGGAATGGATGATCCTGATAAGTGGGCAATTACCTGGAGAAGTTATCTGAAGAAAACCACTATTGGGTAAGAATAGAAGGGTGATGTAAGTGAAAAGAATGGGGCTGATTATAAACCCTATTGCTGGAATGGGTGGAAAAGTTGGATTAAAGGGTACCGATGGTGTAATTGATAAAGCCATAAAGCTTGGTGCTCTTCCCATGGCCCCTTTAAGAGCCAAAACAGCACTTGGACCTCTTAGAGAAATCAGTGAAGAAATTGAAGTGCTGACTTGTTCCGGTGATATGGGAGAAATACAGGCAAGAGAATTTGGATTTAAAGTAAGGATAGTAAAAATTACTTCCAACAATAAATTTACTACTTCGGAAGACACTGTGGCTGCAGCAAAAGAGATGCTAAAGGAAAATGTGGATTTAATTCTCTTTGCAGGGGGAGATGGGACAGCTAGAGATATTTATAATGCAGTTGGAGGTAAAGTAGTGGTTATAGGTGTGCCAGCAGGTGTAAAGATTCATTCTCCTGTTTATGCTCAAAATCCCTTAAGAGCAGGAGAGTTAGCTATGCTTTATCTCAAAGAGAAGATAAGGTTGGTAAAAGAGGTAGAAGTTTTGGATATTGATGAAGAGGCATATAGAAATGGAAGGGTAAAGGCCAGATTATATGGATATTTAAATATACCCTTTGAAAAGAAATATATGCAAAGTAGAAAGTCCGGAACCCCACTTAGTGAAAGGGCTGCCCAGAATTCTATATCTTTAGATATTATAGACAATATGGAAAAAGACATATTATATATAATTGGGCCTGGCTCAACAACAAGACCTATAATGGAAAATTTAAATCTACCATTTACTCTTTTAGGAGTGGATTTGGTATACAATAAAAAAATTGTTTCTCTAGATGCTGCAGAAAAGGAGTTGTTAAAATATAGTTCTACTAAACCATGCAAAATGGTTATAACTCCAATAGGAGGCCAAGGTTATTTATTTGGAAGAGGGAATCAACAAATTAGTTCTAAGGTTATTAAATGTGTAGGAAAAGAGAATATTATTGTTGTGGCCACTAAAGAAAAGATTAGCAATCTCAAGGGGCAAGCTTTTCTTGTAGATACTGGAGACATTAATATTGATAAAATGCTAAAGGGATATATTAAAGTAACTACAGCTTATAGAGAAAAAATGATATATAAGATTAGTTCATAAAACATTTTAAATAAGGATACAATTTTCTATAAAATAGCTTAAGTTTAAGCTGTTTTATAGAAAATTAAACCGATAATAATTAATATACGTATCTGAAAATTTTCTATCCAAAGTTTGGAACTTTTAAAAACTGAGCAAATTGCATAATTACCTTCTGTAAAAACTATCTACTACATATAGTTTAAAAATCTCCAAAGACATACCATATATATTATGCAATTGTGCCAAGCTAGAATTATGCAATTTTCTCAACTAATTTAATGCTTTTCTAATTTTACATAATATACTATTCAAAATAAGACTCATAGAATAAATATCATACAATTTGCTTAATCAATATTTAGATCTCATAATATTGTATATTTAAAATTTCTTTTCAAGAGGGAAATTATACCAACAAAAATTAACAGAATATTCCGAAAAAAGGGGGCAAAAAAATGGTTTGACGTATCTCTTGTTTAAGGAAAACGTATTTATAGGGCGTTTGTTTCAAATTTTCAAATTATATTAAAGATAAATAGTTTTAAGGTTTAATAAATTTAAACCTTAGTGTTATTTATCTAAATTTAGGAGGAAAAATTATGGGATTATTAATTGGAATATTAAAGTTTTCACCTATTTTTGTTCTTGCAGGACTATTAATGAGCGGTATGGATGTATTAATAGCAGCTCCTATTGCAACAGCTTATGCAACAATTATTTCAATGGGAATAAAAAAATACAAATTTAAAGAATTATTGGATAAAGCATTAAGTAATGTAAGAGAAATAGTAATTGTATTTTTTATATTAATGTTTGCTTACGGATTGGCAGAGGCCTTTATGGCCACTGGTGTTGGTGCAGCAATTATTAATATATCCTTGAATATGGGAGTAACAGCTAAGTCTGTGGCTGTGGTTGGTTTTATTGTAACCTGCGTATTATCTATTGCAACCGGAACATCTTGGGGGACCTTTGCAGCTTGTGCACCAGTCTTTCTATGGCTAAATCATATAGTTGGAGGAAGTATTTTACTTACAGTGGCATCTATTGCTGGTGGTTCATGTTTTGGTGATAATATTGGACTTATATCTGATACTACGGTGCTTAGCTCAGGATTACAACAAGTAGAAATTATACACAGAGTAAGACATCAGGGAGTATGGTCATTGTTATGTGCTTTGGCTACAGGAATTGTAATTTTTATTGTTGGAACATCAATGGGGCTTCCTAGTGATGTGGGCAGTGCGGTAGAGGCAATAAATTCTATTCCTGACACTGCTTGGACTGCTTTATCTGAGGAAAGGGCATCGGCAGTAATATTGCTTGAGCAGGTAAAAACAGGAGTTCCAGTTTATATGGTTATTCCACTAATAATTGTTATAGGAATGGCTATAAAAGGATTTCAAACAATGATATGCTTAGGTTCAGGGATAGTTTCTTCTTTGATTTTAGGTATGGTGGCTGGAACGGTTAGTTCAATAAATGAATTTTTAGGTTATCTTCTTACAGGGTTTGGTGATGCTGGAAGCTGGTCGATAGTTATGATGATGTGGGTTGCTGCTTTTGGTGCAATTATGAACAGTATGAATGCTTTTGAACCACTAGTAAAAGGGATTATTAATGTTTCAAGAAATGTTAGACAACTTATGTTCTATAATTCACTTCTTTGCTTAGGAGGAAATGTAGCCTTTGGAGATGAAACGGCAGAAATTGTTACAATTAGCCCAATTATTAGAACCATAACAGAAGAAAATGTTGAAGCTAGTGAAGAAGATATGTATAAGCTTAGACTAAGAAATGCCACCTTTGCTGATGCATTAGGAGTTTATGGATCACAATTAATACCATGGCATACTTTTGTACTTTTCTATGTAGGAATTGCCAATGCTGTATATCCTCTTTATAACTTTGTACCTTTTGATATTATTAAAATGAATTTTATGGCCTATATTGCAGTAAGTTCAATGCTAATACTTACAATAACTGGCTTAGATAGATTTATACCATTATTTGGACTTCCTTCGGAGCCTGATATTAGGTTAAGAAAAGAATTTAATAAATCAGGAAAAATTCTAGAAGAAACTGTATAGTATAGTCTAGATATTTTTGAGATTAATAGTTTTTTACTTGGTCTATTCCTTATTTTAAAATTATATTTAAAATAAATAAAAAACTTATGGTAATCCCGCTTGTGGATAAAACACCATAAGTTTTTTGTTTATTCACAACTTATCCACAATTCTGTCGAATATATATGGTATTTATAGAGTTTATCAACAACTATATGATGTGTTTTATAATAATGGTTTCTACAAGATAGGACAAAACTAGAAGAAATAGTACAAAAGAACTATGTTTTCGCGGCAGGAAATTCAAAAGAAAGATAGAATAGTTAATAGAGTAGTTAAATAAAGAAAAATTAAAGGACTGATACGATTATGACTATATTAAAAACATCTTTAAGAATAGTGTTCTTATTTATATTATGTATACCGATTGCTTATGCAGAATATTATATATTAAAAAATACAATGAATGAAGTAATAAAGCATAGTAAAAAAAAATTATCTAAAACCATTAGTACTAATAATGCAAAAAAGGATTATTATAGAAGAGATTATTTAAAGATTGCAAAGTGACTTTAGTTTTAGAATAGAAAATTTAAAATTTTTATATTGTAAGAAAGCTCTTAAGAGTTGGAATTTACAACATGGAGCCTATAAGCAATGCAATATTATAAACAGAATAAATAGAAACTTCCCTGGATTATTGTAATTATCAAAAATTAATGGTAATATGTTATTATCAAATTAAGTGGGGAGTTTTTCTTTATGTCATCAATACTTAAACAAACCGTAAAGAATAAACATATAAGCTTTTGGAAAATACTAGGAATGATTGTGATTACAGTTATAATGGTGAATGCAGCTATTGGATTTTTCAGTAGATATGGAGCATCCTATGGAAGTATAGCAGCTATAATTTCACTAGTAGTATGTAGCGTAATTTGTGGATATATATTATACAAGGATTTAGCTTTTTATAACTATAGAATAATAGAAGATGAATTAATGGTAGAAAGGGTAATAGGCAGATCAAATCATGTGTTTTTTCATATAAAACCTAAGGATATAGTTAGCTTAAATCCTTATAATGAATTACAGCCAAGTAATAAAGATATTAAACAGTATAAGTTTGTAATAAATAATAATAAGGATGATTGGTATGTAATTGAGTTTTTAAAAGAAGATAGCTCTTACAGACTTATACTTGAACCTAATCAAGCCTTTTTAAAGGCATTAAAAAGAAATTTTGAAAAAAGTAAAAATGATAGGGTTATTAGTTAACTAATAACCCTATAGTACTATAAAACTTTTAATTCTTCACTCTTAGACTTCTTTACAAAATCCTTCCTGACTGCTTTTATATCACTTATAGTTATATTAAGCAAATAAGCAATTTCTGTATCGCTTTTATGGGAAGAATATGTATAAACGAAATCTTTTAAAGTAGTTATAGGAGTATAACCTTTCATTTATACCCTCCTTTGAGATATAATTAGGTAAGGAAATTATATAGCTCTTCAAGTATAATAAATAAAATTATGATACCTTATAAAGATTTGAGTAAATTGCATAATACATGTAAAGAATTTTAAAATATAAAATGTAGTAGAGTGAGTCAGGTCAGTTATCTACATATTTTATTTTGAAATTAATAATGTTAATTATACAAGTTTCTCATTTAAGTAAAACTATTAATTTATACATATTTAAAATTCCCAGAAGACTTGAGTATTTATATATGCACGAATTAAGTTTTACTGTTAAAACTCTATATACTAAAATTATTCCCAAATTTTAGATAAAAATTGCAATTTTTTAAATATTTATGAAATTTTAAAGAAAGAAGGTATATTTTTTGAAGAGATCCACTATGATGAATGAATTATCAAAACTCTCTAAAAGAAATATGGTTTCATTTCATGTTCCAGGTCACAAAAGTGGTAAAATTTTTGAAAAGTATAAAATTGATATAGGTAGTAATATCGGTGAGTTTGATATTACAGAAATTCCTGGAGCTGATAATTTATATGCTCCTAAGTCAATAATAAAAGAATCCCAGAATAGGGCTAAGGATTTTTATGGATCAGATTACACATTTTTTTTAGTCAATGGTACTACTTGTGGAATTATTTCCATGATAATGGCTACCACAAAACCTGGTGATAAAATAATAGTTCCAAGGGACTGTCATAAATCTGTTATAAGTGGAATTATACTTGCTGGAATTTTACCTGTTTATATTAAGCCGGAAATATATTCAAAACTGTTTTTAATGGGAGCTGTTACTCCTGAGGCCATTGAAAGAGCTATTCAAGAGCATCCTGATGCAAAGGCTGTTATTATAACATATCCTAATTACTATGGAATATGTAGTGATATAGAAAAAATAGTTAAAATAGTTCGAAGGCATAATAAAATATTACTGGTAGATGAAGCCCACGGAGCTCATCTCAAGTTAAGTGAAAAGCTTCCTATATCAGCATTAGATGCAGGGGCAGACATAGTTGTCCATAGCACACATAAGACATTACCAGCCTTTACCCAAGGCTCTATGCTTCATGTAAAAAAGGGAAGAGTAGATATTGATAAATTAAAATTTATGCTTTCTCTAAATCAAAGCAGTAGTCCATCATATCTTCTTATGATTTCTTTAGATATGGCCATGAGTATAGCAGCTGAGGAAGGCAGATTTTTAATGGAAAAACTCATTGAAAATATAAATGGTTTCAAAAATGAATTTACTGAAATAGAAGGACTAAATATGATTTCCGAAGAAATTATAGGTAGATATGGAGTAAAGAACATAGATATAACCAAATTGACTATAAGCATGAAAGAAATTGGGATTGAAGGTTCTAAGCTTGAAGAAATATTAAGAAAAAAATATAATATTCAGGTTGAAATGGCTGACATATATAATATATTGGCTATATCTTCCATAGCAAATGAAAAAAATGATTTTAAAAGACTTTGCAAAGCTTTGAAATCAATACATGATGATAGAAAAATAAACCATAAAAGAATTGATATTCCTGAGTTTAGCTTTAGAATACCTAAAATAGAGATTTTACCTAGAGAAGCAGTGTATAAAGAGAAAGAGAACATATCCTTTATTGAAAGTAGTGGTAGGATTAGCGGAGAATATATTATGCCATATCCACCAGGCATTCCTCTTATTTGTCCTGGTGAGGTAATTAGCAGAGAGGTTATTGAATATGTAAAAATACTCAAAAGCCTAGGTATAAGTATAGTTGGAGTAAGTGATAGTTCTTTAGATACAATAAAAGTTATAAAATAGAGAGAGGGATATTATGAGTGGAGTATTCATAACCTTTGAAGGTCCAGATGGGTCAGGAAAAACAACCCAAATCAAATTATTAGAGGAATATTTTAAAAAGAAGGGTTACGATATATTAATTACTAGAGAGCCTGGAGGAACAGATATAAGTGAACAAATTAGAAAAATAATATTAGATAGAAAAAACACGCAAATGGATAGAATTACAGAAGCTCTCCTTTATTCGGCTTCAAGAGCTCAGCATGTTGCACAGGTAATTAAACCAGCTCTTTTAGAAGGTAAGGTGATTATATGCGATAGGTTTGTAGATTCTAGTATAGTATATCAAGGAATAGGAAGAGGCTTAGGTATAGATTTTATTAAGAAGATTAATGATATGGCTACTGATGGAACTGAACCTGATATCACATTTCTTATGAAAATTTCTCCAGAAAAAGGTTTAAGCAGAAAATTTTCTTCAGATGAATGCAACCGGCTGGATATGGAAAGGCTTGAATTTCATAATAAGGTCTATGAAGGATATCTTAAGCTAGAGAAGCTTTATCCAAAGAGAATAATTGGCATAGATGCGGCTAAATCAATTGAAAAAGTCCATGAAATTATCATTAAAAAAGTTATAGATAAGCAATTTTAAATGTAGTCTTGTTTCAAATAGTAAAAAATATAATTAGGGAGGAGAGGAACAATTATGAAGCTTATTATTGCTATAGTTCATGATGATGATTCTAATAAATTAGTTGAGAAATTAACGGAAGCTAATTTTGGCATTACAAAACTGGCTTCAACGGGAGGTTTTTTAAAATCCGGGAACACTACGCTTCTAGTAGGAACAAAAGAAGAAAAGATAGATGAAGTAATAAGCATTATAAAAAATGTGTGTAAAACAAGAAAGGAAATAACTACCACATCTCCAATGATAGGAGATAATGCTAATTTTATCCCTATACCCATTGAGGTAGTAGTTGGTGGAGCCACTATATTTGTAGTTGACATAGAAAGATTTGAAAAAGCATAATAGGCGATAGAGATTCAAGTAAAGCTATTAAATTATCCGCATCCAAAACTTGTTAATTAATCAAGTTTTTAGATATAGACAAATTAAGTTTTACTATATAAGCTCTATATAAAGACAACTAACTTTAAGGTAATATAAATTTCATAGAAAAAATGCAAAGGCATTCATTATTTTCTGTGAAATTTATACTGAGTTTTAATCTTGGTTATCTATAGATATTCTAGTAAAACAATTAATTTATACACATCAAAAATCCTTAGAAGCATCGGATATTTTGATATGTATAAATTAAGTTTTACTATTGGAAATCTATATAGAAAGGATTGTAAGCTTTGGGATTTGATAAGGTAATAGGACATGAGAAAATAATAAGTTTTCTAAAAAATGCAATAAATAGCAATAGACTTTCCCATGCATATGTTTTTGAAGGACAAAAGGGAGTGGGAAAAAAGATAACGGGAGTAGAATTTGCCAAAGCCATAAATTGTAAAAATGAAAGTCTAGGTTGTGAAACATGTTCTTCTTGTGTTAAAATAAATAACAACAATCATCCTGATATAAGTATAATTAAATCCGATGGTAAAAGCATAAAGAATAAACAGATTGAAGAGTTTCAAAACGATATTCTTTTAAGACCATATGAAAGTGATAAAAAAGTATTTATAATAGAAGATGCACATACTATGACTATTAGTGCACAAAATAGGTTATTGAAGATATTAGAAGATCCTCCGAAGTATGGTATTATCATTTTGATCGTTGAAAATTCCTATAGTCTTATTCCCACTATTAGATCCAGGAGTCAAATAATAAAATTTAATAGAATACCAAAAAAATTAATAGAAGAGTATCTAAAGAAAAATTATAATATTAGAGATAATGACTTATCTATAGCTACAAGATTTTCTGACGGATCAATAGGGAAAGCAATGAATCTGTATAAATCAGAAGAGTTCAAAAGTAGACGAGAGATTACAATAGATATAATTGATGAGGTAATTAGTGGGGATAAATTAAAGCTTTTAGAATATGTAGATTTTTTTGAAAAGAATAAAGAATATATATCGGAAATATTAGATTTTTTTATTATTTGGTTTAGAGATTTGCTATTATTGTCAGAAACAGGTGAAGAAGAACATTTGCTAAATATTGATAAAATAGATATATTAAGGCTTCATGCAAACAAATTGCCAAGTGAAAATTTTTGCGAATTTATAGAAATTGTAGAAAAGATAAGAAAGAATATAGATGCAAATGTGAATTTTAGTTTAAGTATTGAGACCATGCTCTTAAATTTACAGGAGGTAAAAATTTATGGTAACGGTTATTGGCGTAAGATTTAAAAAAGCAGGGAAAATATATTATTTTGATCCTGATGAAATAGATGTGAAAAAAGGTGAAAATGTAATTGTAGAGACAGCAAGAGGTGTTGAATTTGGAGAAGTAGTAGTAGGGGTAAAAAATATTACTGAAGAAGAAATTATTTCTCCCCTTAAAAAAGTTTTAAGGGTTGCCACATTAGAAGATGAGATTATAAATAAAGAAAATAAGGAAAAGGAAGAAAAGGCATTTAAGATATGCCTTGAGAAAATCGAAGAGCATGGTTTGGAAATGAAGCTTATAGATGTAGAATATACATTTGATAATAACAAAGTTATATTTTACTTTACTGCAGATGGTAGAGTAGACTTTAGAGAGCTTGTTAAGGATTTAGCTTCAATATTTAGAACCAGAATAGAACTTAGACAAATAGGTGTTAGAGATGAAGCTAAAATGATAGGAGGAATTGGACCCTGTGGAGTGAGTCTATGCTGTTCCACTTGGCTTGGGGAATTTGAACCGGTTTCTATAAAAATGGCTAAAGAGCAGAATTTGTCCCTTAACCCTACAAAGATTTCTGGAATATGTGGTAGACTTATGTGTTGCTTAAGATATGAACATATGAGTTATACAGAGCTGAGAAGAGGATTGCCTAATTCAGGAGAAAAAATACTAACTTCTGAAGGCCCAGCCATTGTAATCGATAATAATGTATTACTGGAATCTGTTAAGGTTAGGCTTATACTTGATGAAAATATAGATAAAAAGGATTTGGAATTAAGCGATGATATTTATATATTCCACAAAAATGAAGTGAAAAGGATTTCTAAATCTGACGATGAAGAGGAATCCAAAGATAAAGAGTTACCATAGGGAAGCAAGTTGAAAGATTAATTTATACATCAAGGGCTTTAAGTCTTTGATGTTTTTGCTGTGAAATAAAATATAATAAAAAGTATAACAAGTGGACATAATTTATTAAGAAAGCATATTAAACTTTTTTTGCGGAGGTGAAATAATTATGGCATATTATATTAATGATAGCTGTATTAGTTGTGGCGCATGTGAACCAGAATGCCCCGTTGATGTAATAAGTGCTGGAGAAGATAAATACGTTATTGATGCATCGGGATGTATTGATTGTGGAGCTTGTGCCAATGTTTGTCCTGTAGATGCTCCACATCCAGAAGAATAATAGTAAAGACCCATAGTAGGGTCTTTTTTCTTTTAAACCCTTTTAATTTGATTAGGACTATAGTATAATAGGATTACATCAATACCAGTAGGGGGTATACAGAAATGGAGAATAATGTTTCATCGATAGTAGTTTTTTTACAAGGGATAGCTTCTTTTTTATCACCATGTATATTGCCATTAATGCCAATATATTTAAGCTATCTAACAGGAGATTCACTGGAGGAGATAGAATCTGGAGGACTAAAAAGATCAGTTTTTGTAAATTCAATTGGCTTTTTAGTGGGATTAACCTTGGTATTTATAGCACTTGGTGCCACGGCCACTGCCTTAGGGAAGTTTTTGTATTTTAATAGTAATATAATTAGAAAAGTAGGGGGCATAGTAGTTATAATTTTCGGTATACATCACATAGGAATTATTAATTTGAGCTTTCTAAATATGGAGAGGAAAGTCAAATTTAAGGCAAAAGCACCTAAGTTTATTAATTCAGTAATACTAGGTATGGCATTTAGTTTTGGTTGGACACCTTGTATAGGACCTATTCTTGGTTCTGTACTTATGATGGCAGCCAGTTTGGAAACCTATGGAAAAGGTATATATCTTTTAATAGTATATTCACTAGGTTTTAGCATACCTTTTCTTATAACAGCATTATTTTTAAATCTGATTCTTCAAAGAATTACTAATTTAGATAAATATTTGAAGATAATTAAAGTTGCAAGTGGGATTTTACTTATAATTATGGGTATATTAGTTTATACAAATAACTTGACTACCATCATAACATTTTTTTCTTAAATGGTTGAGGAAATTACATAATATATGTAAAGAATTTTAAAATTAATAATGTTAATTATGCAAGTTTCTCGATTTACAGTTATGGTGAATAAAAATTAATATTATAAAAAGAGGTGTAAAGATTATGAAAAAGATTTTTAGTTTAATATTAGTTTTACTTTTATCGGTGGTCTTATTTTCAGCATGCTCGAATGAAGGGAATGAAGAAAATAAAGAATCTAATGCTGTAGAAGAAAATACTCAGGTAAATTTAGAAACAGAGGAAAATAATGAAGGAGAAAAGGCAGAAGATGAAGAAATAAAAGAAGGTATCTTCCCAGGAAATATAGCCTATGATTTCACATTATTAGATAAAGAGGGAAATGAAATAAGTCTTTCATCCTTAAGGGAAAAGGTAGTATTTTTAAACTTTTGGGCATCCTGGTGTGGACCTTGTCAAGCTGAAATGCCACATATGCAAAAAGTATATGAAGAATACAAGGACAAAGATGTTGTAATACTAGCAGTAAATCTTACACTTTCAGAAAGGGGAGGTATTGAAGGTGTTAATAGCTTTTTAGAGGAGAACAAATATACTTTCCCAGTTCTGTACGATAGCGATGAGGATCAATCTGTTGGTGAAAAATACAGAGTAAGTAGTATTCCAACAACCTATATAATAAACAAGGAAGGTATTATTGTGAATCGTTTAGCTGGAGCAATGAATGAAGAAATGATAAAAGAACAGATAGAGTTAGGGATGGAATAAGTTTTAAGTTATAATCGATTGGAGCGATAATAATGGATGAAGTTTTATTAAAAGAAAATGAAAGAATAGACGATCTTCAATGTAAAGGACTTAAAATAATACAAAACCCCAAGGGGTTTTGTTTTGGTGTAGACGCAGTACTTCTTAGCAATTTCTGCGAAATAAAAAGAAATGCTAAGGTTGTAGACTTAGGCACTGGTACAGGGATAATCCCTATACTAATAGCTGGCAAAAGCAATGCTGAGAAAATCTATGGAATAGAAATTCAAAAAACAGTTGCAGATATGGCAAGAAGAAGTGTACAGCTTAATAACTTAGGAGAAAGAATAAACATAATAAATGAAGATCTTAAAGAAGTAGATAAAATAATAGATGTAAATTCAATTGATGTTGTGGTATCAAATCCACCCTATATGAGTCCCTTGGGAGGTTTGCAGAATCCAGAAAGTTTGAAGGCTATTTCAAGGCATGAAATAAAGTGTACTCTAGAGGATATTATTAAAATTACAGGAAGACTATTAAAGCATAATGGTCATTTTTATTTGGTCCATAGACCCCATAGACTAGTTGATATAATGTGTTTATGTAGAAAGTATAAACTTGAACCGAAAAAAATAAGATTTATACATCCTAATAGAAATAAAAAACCAAATCTGTTATTATTAAAATGTATAAAGGCAGCAAAGCCTGAACTGAAGTTCTTAAATCCTTTGTACGTTTATAATGAAGATGGGAGCTATACCCATGAAATCTATGAGATATATGGAAAAGAGAGTATAAATAGCTTCTAGCTAAGGCTTATATAAAGGAGTAAAAGCATATGGAAAATAAGATAGGCAAGCTATATGTCTGTGCAACACCAATAGGTAATTTAGAGGATATTACAATAAGAGTGCTTAATATATTAAAGGAAGTAGATTTAATAGCTGCTGAAGATACGAGACATACTATTAAGCTTTTAAATCATTATGAGATTAGGAAACCACTTACAAGCTATCATGAGCATAATAAACTTAAGAAGGGGCCACAGCTTATAGAGGAATTGATGGATGGAAAGAAAATCGCATTGGTTAGTGATGCTGGAATGCCTGGGATTTCTGACCCAGGAGAAGATATAATAAAGCTTTGTATTGAAAGTGGCATAAAGGTCGAAGTATTACCTGGAGCAAGTGCTGTAGTAACAGCTTTAGTAGCATCAGGACTAAATACAAATAGATTTTCCTTTGAAGGATTTTTAGATAGAAATAGAAAAAAGAGACGTGAGAGATTAGAATTACTTAGAAAAGATGATAGAACAATTATTTTTTATGAATCTCCCCATAGACTTTTACATACTTTAAAGGATATTGAGGAATTGCTAGATGATAGATATATGGTAGTGGCTAGAGAACTGACAAAAAAATTTGAAGAAATTATAAGGGGAAAAGTCTCTTATATAATAGAATATTTTAAAGAGAATACTCCAAAGGGTGAATTTGTAATCTTAATGGAGGGTGGAAATATAGAAGATATTCATGAGGAAAGCTTTGAAAATATTTCTATAAAGGATCATATACTATTGTATATGGATAAGGGATTAGTTAAAAAGGAAGCAATAAAAAAAGTGTCTAAGGAAAGAAATATACCTAAAAAAGAAGTATATAAACATAGTATAGGAATTTAATACCATAAATTGTTAATTGTTTATTAAAGGAAAATATATAAGCATTGTAGAATATTATAATTAAACATAAACAACTTTTTATATCTAGTTTTAAAATCTCTAGAGAGCTGACATATATATTATGCAATTGTCCCAAATTTAAATTATGTAATTATCTCAAATATTAGTGTCGTTTATCTATAGTTGATGTGTAATTTTCAAAAGGATGTATAAAAAAGAAAAATGCTTGTGTATATCACAAGCACTTAAATTATTTTGACTTTTTTAATTCTTCTACACAGTCTGGACAGATATTTCTACCTTTGTAGTTAATATTATCTTTGGCTTGACCACAGAAAATACAAGCTGGTTCATATTTTTTTAGTATAATTTGTGAACCATCCACAAATATTTCTAATGCATCCTTTTCACCAATATTAAATGTTTTTCTTAACTCCTTAGGTATAACTATTCTTCCCAGTTCGTCTACTTTTCTAACTATTCCTGTAGATTTCATCAAATTCATCCTCCTTTAGACACTGTTCGACATATTTCTCAATTTAAATAATACCAGAACTACCAATAAAAGTCAACCTTTTAAGCAAAATTTATTTCAAATTAAATTATTATTTTGAAATTTATGGGCTATACCCCTTAAAATAACTTGATTTCAATTTACTTAAAATATATAAAAATGTCAAAAAAAATTTTCAAAGACCAAAAATTTAAGGTAATTTAGAATTGAATTTTGTAAAATTCAATTCAGAAAATGTCGATAAATGAATAAATGATTATCAGTTTGACAAGAATATCTAAAAGCTTTAAGATTAGAGTGTATTTACGTAAAGAGTTATATATCTAATTGATAGTGAATAGATTTAATTTTTAACTACAATAGGTGATTTGAGCTTTTACTTAAAGGAGATTTTAAAATGAAGAAAACTATTATGATTGATTTTGATGGAACGATTACAAAACAAGATACATGTGTGGCAGTGGCTAATGAATTCGTTACCAGGGATTGGAAAAACATAGATGAAAGATGGTCTAATGGAGAATTATCTACTCAGCAGTGCAGTCAAATGCTCTTTGATTTAATGGACTTTGATGAGAAGACTTTAAGGAGCTTTCTTGAAAAAATTGAGATTGACGATTACTTTATTAGATTTATTGAGTTTTGTAGAAAAAGAAACTATGATATATATATTGTTAGTGATGGTTTTGATTTTAATATAAGGACAGTGCTAAAGAAAAATAAAATAAATAATATGGAAATTTACAGCAATATTTTTTTCTTTGATGATAAAGGTGAATACAACTTAAAGTTTCCCCACAAATCACAAGATTGTGGGAAATGTGGTACATGTAAAACTTCAATTTACAATAAACTAAAGGAAAGCTCAGATAAAATCATATACATAGGTGATGGATATTCTGATAGATGTGTGGCGGAAAATGCTGATATGCTATTTGCTAAAAGCTATTTGGCCCAGTATTGTGATGAAAAGGAAATAGAATATATTAAATATGACAGCTTCAAAGATGTGATAGATTATTTACAAAAATAATAAAAAACAGAAGTTAATATTCTGATTAGCTTCTGTTTTTTTATTTATATTTTTAAAAATTCTATTGACCTTACTATTATGGGAAGGCTTATAATGAAATTGAACTAGTTCGTAAAGGAAAAGTATCGATACAGGAGGTAAGTATGTATACCATTGGTGAATTTTCTAAGATTGGAAAGGTATCTACAAAAATGCTTAGACATTATGACAAAATAGGATTGCTTAAACCAGAATATATTAATCCTGAAAATAGATATAGATTTTATTCTAAAAATCAGATAAAGGACGTTTTATTGATCAATAGGCTAAAGTTGTATAGATTTTCATTGGAGGAAATACGTGAAGTTTTAGAAAAAGATAATCCAAGTTATCTTAAAAGGAAAATGGAAGAAAAAATTTCAGAATTGACAGAAGAAATAAGTAACAGTAGATATCTTTTAATAGAAATGAAGGATGAGATTGAATTATTAGAGAAGGGAGATGATATAGTGGCTTCAAATAGAAAATTCAATATTACAATAGACACAATGAAACCATTTACAGTTCTCAGTATAAGAGATACAATGTCTATGGATAATATAAGCAGTCTTATAGGAAAGGTTTTTGAAAATATCCATAAATATGAATTAACTGTGACTGGTGAATGTATGACAATATATTATGATAAAGACTTTGATCACGAAAATGCAGATATAGAGGTATGTGTTCCTGTAAATCGTGAATATAAGACTAAGGATATCAGTACAAGAACAATTGATGGAGGAACCTATGCCCATACTACATTTATTGGACCATATAGTGAAATAGGAGAGGGGTACGCAGCTATTTTAGATTGGATTAAGGAAAATGACTATGAAATCATAAAACCTCCATATGAAAGATATATAAAAGGTCCAGGTTCAAAATGCAGTCCTAAGGAATTCGTTACAGAAATATATTTTCCAATTAGCAAAAAATAAGAGGTAGAGAATATATGTGACAGTTAAAGGTCCTTTGTCATGCTTTAAGTATTCCAAAGAATAACCTTAAGACTTTGAACTTAGAACTTACAAATACAAAGGCGTTTTCATACGCCTTTGTATTACTTAAATTGCCAAAGCCCTCTATTGTTTTCTCTGGCTTCCCTTTCAAGCTTTAAAAAAATTTTTTGATACTTTACATTAGGCTGTATAGTCATGATACTGCCATAGCCTTCCTTAAGCAATATGGCATTAAACATATCCTCTTGTAAATTTCCAGTGGAGGGGTCGGTCAGCCATACATATCTTAGAAGACGACCATATTTATCCTTATCCCCAACATCTTTTTCGAGATAAATAACCTTACCCAATAAAGAAGCCTTTGTAAAGCTGCTGGCATTCTTTCCGAAGACCTGGGGATTATTTTTATATTTTCCAACGCTTTCAGGGGTATTTACACCTATTAACCTTATTTTTTCCTCTAAACCATTTAAAATGACTTCAATAGTATCTCCATCAACCACTCTTTTAACAATAGCTCGCTCATAATCGGAATCACCAAGATTATTCCATAGGGAATTATTAATCTCCTTTACAAGATCAACGGCTCGCTCCTTGATATTAGCCATTTCTTCCTTAGTGATAATATTACGAAGTTTATATATTAAATTAGAAAGGTCTTTCTTTAACTGATCTCTATCTTCTTCTGTAAAATGACCACCTATACTATCCTTTATCTTGAATGATATATCTTTAATTTTAGTAAAAAATTCTGATGAGTTATTATTTGCCATTGAAGAAGATTCTTCAGGTATAAAATCTGGTAAAACAAGAAAAAGTAATAGTGCTATAATTATTAGAAAAAATATTTTTTTCATTGTATCCTCCCTTAGGCAGCTAAAAGCTATGATGTCGGATATAAAATTATTACATATTTAATAGTATACCAAACATTTGTACGGAGTAAAATAGATATAATTGAGGAAATTGGATTTATGCAAGTTTCTTAACTAAATATTAATTCTTATATGTTCACAGATGAAGAGAGATATATGTTTTTAAAAAACTAAAATATAAAAGGAAAACTCTTATATTTTAAGAATTTTCCTTTTGCGGATAAATTAATTATTTTACTAGAATATCTATAAAACATTTTATAATAAGAACTTAAAGTACCCTCTTTTTCTTACTAAAGTTTTTTTCCCAGAAGTTCTTAATAAACAAAGTCATTTGAATAATAGAAGTAATACCCTTTATTATACTATCGGTATCCTCCAGTGATTTTGCAGCAGAGCCGCTTTTTTCAGTTATTATATCTATAGTATCTCTAACAGATTTTACATCATGGGATACTTCTCCGGTTATTTCATCAATATTTTTAGCAATAGAAGGCATTTCCGTTAAGGTTTTTTCAATATGTTCCTTATTGATTGACAAAATCTGTTTTACTTCCTTTATAGTTTCATGAAACTTTTTAAGCACCAATATTAAATAAAAAATTAATACGAGCAGCGCCACCCACAAAAGCATGAGTCCTAGGTCACTAAGGGAAATAGTTATCTCATTCATAAAATCACTCCATTAATATAGTTTGTCTTTTGAATTTTTTTATCTTTATATATTAATTCTACAAGCATATGCTTTTTCCTTTTTTATGGTAGTTCTCATAGTGAATTTTTTTCAGGAGCTTCTTGAAGGTCGCTACTTGTTTCATCTTTGTACTTGGGATTTTCTTTTTTAAATATACCTTTAGCTTCAGAAATTTCCTTCCTGAGCCATTCGATTGACTGGGCAATTTCATTATTTACTTTATCCTTTGCTTCCATTAAATCATTTTCAAGATTATTTTTAAGCTCTTCTGCATTTTCCTGAAGCTTTTTACGGGTATTTTCACCTGAATCGGGAGCCGTTAATATACCCGTAAGTCCTCCCATTATACTTCCAATTACAGCACCTATAGTTATACCTTTAGAGAACCCTTTTTTTCTAGCCTTTAATTCTCTCCTCTTAATAAAATTAAACATTTAATACACCTCCCAAAAACTAAACAAGTTAATAAATTAACCTAAATTTCTATATTGCAGTTCTATTAAAATATATGCAAGCTTTTGAAAAATAGTAGTTTTTGTCCTAAAATTATTAGAGTAAAATTGTTAAAATTTGATTATTTTAGTGCTATTAATGTGTATAATTATAATAGGCTAGATTTTATAAGGATAAGTAGGATTGATCTTTAATGAGTTTGCAAGGCTTTAAAAGTTATAAAAATATTTGGGGGTGCTTTTATGTTCAAAGACATAGCTTATAATGAAATGTCAAAGGAAATGTTAAATCAGCTGCAAAAAGGAGCTTTTCTTACTGTAAAGGCTAAAGATGAATTAAATACCATGACTATTGGCTGGGGAAGTGTAGGTTATATATGGAATAAGCCTATATTTATGGTGGCTGTAAGATACTCTAGATACACATATGAACTCATTGAAAAGACAGATGAATTTACTGTGAGTCTACCTCTTACCAAAGATATGAAAAAAGAGTTATCTATCTGTGGAACAAAATCAAAGAGAGAGATTGATAAGTTTAAGGAATGTAATCTAACACCTAAAAAGGGTAAAGTGGTAGATACTCCAATAATTGACCAGTGCGATCTTCATTATGAATGTAAAATAGTTTATAAGCAGGCTATGGAGCCAGGAAATCTAGACAAAAAAATAAAAGAAGCCAAATATTCTGACAGTGATTTCCATGTCCTCTATTATGGAGAAATAGTGGCAAGTTATATTAAAGAATAGAATAGATGTTTTAGATTACAAGGTCACAAGATAAAGGTAAAGCCTAGACTTTACCTTTATCTTGTGGAATTAACACTCTATTCTATTACTATTTACAATGTTTATTTCACTTCTGAGACTCATTAAGACTTAGAACTTACCAATTATAAATTAGAACTTTAAAACATTTTCACAAATGTTTTGCAATATCTATATACTTGGATATCCAACTCTAAAATTTTTATCATTTATCTTTATGCTTCTAGCTTCAATGAATATAGAGGAATCTAAAAGGTCTAATGCAAAATTAGGTAAAGAAACATCTTTTTCAGTTATCTCATCATCAGGACAATCAAAGCTTGCAAATTCTCCTACTCCATTTTCATAAAAACCTATAGAATTGAGTTTGGTATAGTCAAAACAAGATTTTTTGCTCATATTATTCTCTTCATTAATAAAGTAAAAAGAAAAAACCTCCTCAAAAACTATTTTTACTTTATCGGTAGTATTTCTGTGGACTTTAACATCTATAGAAATTTTATCCTTTGGGACATTTATATCAAGCTTTTCAATAGTGCTCTCTTTTAAGCTGTTTAAAATTGGTCCAAGCTTTGTCTCCACCATATAATCACATCCTTTTTTCATCTAAAATTTTATGGGTGTAAATATATAACTATCTACATCTATTTGTATCATAACAGCATATATAATTCAATAGAAAAATATCCTATTAAATATTACATTTTCTATAATATTTAGAATCTTGAAATCATATAATGTAGAACATATGAGAGTATGTTTAGTAGGACAATGTCTAATAGTAGAGACTTTTATCTCGAGGGGGAAAAATGATAAATACTATTTGGTTTTTCATGATTGCTCTAGGAATAATATTTGGTATTCTAAATGGAAAATTAAATATGGTGAATAATGTGGTTATAAAAAATACTGGAGAAGCTGTGGCCTTTGCAATAGGGCTAACAGGAATAATGGCCACTTGGCTTGGACTTATGAAAATAGCAGAAAGGTCTGGACTGATAAAAAGCCTTGGGAAAGTCCTTAACCCCATATTGAGATTTATATTTCCAGACATACCTAAAAATCATCCTGCAGGTTCAGCAATTATAATGAATATGGTGGCTAATATGTTTGGTGCAGGGAATTCTGCTACGGCTCTGGGACTAAAGGCCATGGAAGAATTACAGACATTGAATAATAAAAAGGATACAGCGACTAATGCCATGGCTATGTTTTTAGTAATCAATATGTCATCAATACAACTAATACCTCTTACTGTTTTAAAGGTGAGGGCCGATGCAGGTTCATTAAATGCCACGGAAATAATATCTACAGCCTTAATAGCAACTGCCATATCTACTATAGTAGGAATTACCGCCTGTAAGCTAATGGAGGGGAAGTAGATATATGTACAAAATATTGAGTATAATTTCAATAACAGCAATTCCTCTTATGATAACCATAATATTAGTCCATGGATATATTAAAGGAATTAAACTTTATGATACCTTTGTAGAGGGAGCAGCAGAGGGCTTTAAAACAGCTATTAAAATAATGCCCTATCTTATAGCTATATTCTTGGCAATAGGAATATTTAGGGAATCAGGAGCATTAGAGGCATTTTCACAAATGCTTTTTATACCGGGAAGATTAATTGGACTTCCAAAGGAGGTAATTCCTTTAGCTATTCTAAAGCCCATTTCAGGTAGTGGATCACTGGCTATGGTAAAGGATTTGGTGAATACATATGGACCAGATTCTCTTATTGGAAGAATTGCTTCCACTATGATGGGATCGTCAGAAACAATATTTTATACCATGGCAGTATATTTTGGAGCTATAGGAATAAAAAAATCAAGACATACATTAACATGTGCTATGATAGCCCATGTAGCAGGGGTTATTGCTTCTGTCATTGTGTGTAGAGTAGTATTTTCTTAATTTAAACATATTATTAAAGATATAAAGGATGACTATATTACCTTTTTTTATGAAAATTAACATTTATTTGATGTGGTCCTATGTTATGATTTTTAGGAACTTAGAACTAATGTTGATATATAGCCAACTAATGACCTATAGTGTAATTATTATTCATCTAAATATACAGATTATTGTTGTGCTTTATGTTGTTACATATGTTGAAATTTTTTGAAAAACATGATAAGATAAATAATGTCAATAGACATTTATAAATATATTTAAAAAATTTATAAATATCCATATGATGGTAGTGAGAGATACCTTCTAGGTAGCCGAAGAAGCAATATATAGTTTGTCAAATCTATATAGAATCTTTCAGGCAAAAGGATCGCTATCTGATGGGACTCTGGAAAGACCTAAATGGCGCCGAAGGAGCAATACATTATATCTTTAGAAATGTAGAATCTCTCAGGCAAAGAGACAGAGGAGTATGAATGACTATTATGTTATTCGTATTCTTTTTTTGATAGGATATGCAGATAAAAATATTGATAGACAAAATAGACTTTAAAGAAAATAATTAACTTTTCTACATTTTACTCAAATTTGTTAAACTATAAACTTTTAATAATGTTATGAGTTTTCATATTTATACTTTTCAAAGTTTATATAATAGGTATATAATAGATGTTGAAATGTAGATAAAAATACTACTTGGTATTAGATGTATTTAATTAAAAAAAGTATACGAATTAATAGTTCTGAGTAAATAAAAGGATTTTGCCAATTAAATAATTTTGTTGGTCTTTAACTCAGTCAACTATTATAAAATTTTACAAACAACATAATCATGATTAATATATAATCGAAATTAGAAATATCTATTACATTTAATTCATATATAGAGCATTTCAAAAAATTGGATTTTGTTTAAATACAAGGGCTTGATGTCCTTAGGCTTTATTATATAGCTATAGCTTCGTACTAAATATTGAGAGGAGTGGAAAAAATGAGTTGTTGTTGTGGCAAAGAAAATGAAAATGCAAAAGAAATGCAAGTTGATTTTGAAAAATTAGCACCTATAGTAAGTAAATATAAGGGAACAAAAGGAACATTAATCAGTGTTCTTCAAGAAGTACAGGAAATTTACAATTATTTGCCTATGGAAGTTTTAGATTATATAGCCGGGGAAATAGGTGTAAAACCTGCTAAGGTATATGGTGTAGCAACTTTTTATACTCAGTTTAGATTAGATGCCGTTGGAAAACACATTATTATGCTTTGTCAAGGTACTGCATGTCATGTAAATGGTTCAAAAGCTATTGAAGAGGCCGTTTGTGATGAGCTAAACATTAAAGAAGGTGAAACAACAGAGGATAATTTATTCACATTAGAAAATGTTGCCTGTCTTGGATGCTGCAGTTTATCTCCCGTTATGATGATCGATGGAGAAACCTATGGAAATCTTACACCGGATAAGGCAAGAAAGATTATTAGAGAAATCAAGGAAAACGAAAGTAAGGGGGTATAAAGCATGAAGATAGTTATTGGACAAGGAAGCTGTGGAATAGCAGCAGGAGCAAATAAAGTGCATTCAGAATTTGAAAAGCAGATAAAAAGTAAAGATCTTCATGTAGAGCTTACTTTAACTGGATGTATAGGGATGTGCCATTTAGAACCTATAGTGGATATTATAGACGATAATGGAGAGAAGACAACATATGTACAGGTAAAGCCGGAAATGATAGATGAAATAATTACAAAGCATGTTGTAGGAAAAGAAAAGGCCAGTGAATATACAATAAAGGAAATAGATGAAAAAGCAATAGGCAAGCAAAAGAGAATAACCCTTAGAAATTGTGGAATTATTAATCCTGAGCATATTGAAGAATATATAGAAAAAGGCGGATATGAAGCTGCTAAAAGAGCAATTAAAGAATTGGGACCAAATGGAGTAATAGAAGAAATTAAGACAGCAGGCTTAAGAGGTAGAGGAGGAGCAGGCTTCCCTACATGGTTTAAATGGAATGCAGCAAGACAATCTCCGGGAGATGAAAAGTATATTGTCTGTAATGCAGATGAGGGAGATCCAGGGGCATTTATGGATAGAAGTATCTTAGAAGGAGATCCCCACAGTTTAATTGAAGGTATGATTATTGGTGGATATGCAATGGGAGCTAAAGAAGGAGTTGTTTACGTTAGAGCAGAATACCCTTTAGCTATTGTTCGACTTAAAATTGCAATTGAGCAGGCAAGAGAAAGAGGCTTTTTAGGAAAAGGAATATTTGGCGATGAAAACTTCAATTTTGATATGAGAATAAAAGCTGGTGCAGGAGCCTTTGTATGTGGTGAAGAAACAGCCCTTATTGCATCTTTAGAAGGAGAAAGAGGTATGCCAAGACTTAAGCCTCCATTTCCAGCACAAAAAGGATATTGGGGAAAACCTACCAATATAAATAATGTTGAGACCTTTGCCAATGTACCATGGATACTTGCAAATGGAGGAGATGCCTTTGCTGCAATGGGAACAGAAAAGAGTAAAGGAACTAAGGTTTTTGCCCTTACAGGTAAAATTAAAAAAGGCGGTTTAGTTGAGGTTCCTATGGGAATGCCAATTAAAGAAATCATCTTTGATATTGGCGGAGGTATTAAAGACGATAAAGAATTTAAGGCAGTTCAAATGGGTGGTCCATCGGGAGGATGTATTCCTTCAGAGCTTTTAGATACTCCTGTTGACTATGATTCAATAAGTAAAACTGGTGCTATAATGGGTTCCGGTGGTATGGTTGTAATGGATGAAACAACTTGTATGGTAGATATGGCTCGTTTCTTCCTTGATTTTACTCGTAAAGAATCCTGCGGTAAATGTATATATTGTAGACTTGGTACAAAGAGAATGCTTGAAATCCTTACAAGAATTTGTGAAGGGGAAGGAAAAGACGGAGATATAGAACTTCTTGAAGAATTAGGTACTAAAATAAAAGAAGGATCTCTTTGCGGACTTGGACAAACAGCTCCAAATCCGGTTCTTAGTACAATTCGTTATTTTAGAGAAGAATATGAAAAGCATATATATGATAAAAAATGTCCAGCTAAACAATGTCAAAATCTATTAACATACAGTATTAACAAGGATAAATGTGTGGGATGTACTCTTTGCTCTAGAAAATGTCCAGTGGGAGCAATAACTGGTAATGTGAAGGAGCCTCATGTTATAGATACTGAAAAATGCATTAAATGTGGTGCATGTAAAAAAGCATGTAAATTTGAAGCAATAGAAGTTAACTAGATAGGGGTGAAAAAATATGCCAGAAATAAGATTGAATATAAATGGAAAAGAAGTTACAGGATATAAAGGTCAGACTATACTTCAAGTGGCAAGGGAAAATAATATAGAAATACCTACTCTTTGCTATGATGAAAGAATAGAAATTTATGGGTCATGTGGACTTTGTGTTGTAGAAGTAGAAGGAGTACCAAAGCTTCTAAGGGCATGTGCTACGGAAATAAGAGATGGAATGGTTATTAAAACAAATTCTCAAAGGATAAGAGAGTCAAGAAAAACTGCCCTGGAACTTTTACTTTCAGACCATGTTGGAGATTGTCGACCACCATGTGTACTAGCATGTCCAGCCAATACAGATTGTCAGGGATATGTAGGACTTATTGCAAATGGAGAATATGATCAGGCTCTTGAGCTTATAAAAGAAGAATTACCTCTACCTGCAAGTATAGGAAGAGTATGTCCCCATCCATGTGAAGATGCATGTAGAAGACAACTTGCCGATGAGCCTATATCTATAGCATGGCTTAAAAGCTTTGTAGCAGATATAGATTTAAAAAATGAAGATGCTTTTATTCCGGAAATTAAGCCGGATACTGGAAAAAGAGTGGCAGTTATAGGTGGCGGTCCTGGAGGACTTACTTCAGCATATTATCTTGCCAAGGAAGGCCATGAAGTAGTAATATTTGAAGCTATGCCTAAAATGGGAGGAATGCTTAGATATGGTATCCCACAATACCGTCTTCCAAAGGAAGTTCTTGATAAGGAAATAGGTATAATTGAAAAAATGGGCGTAGAAATGGTTAATAATATAAGAGTTGGCAAGGACATAGACTTTAATCATATAAGAAAAACCTTTGATGCAGTTTATGTAAGTATAGGAGCTTGGGTAAGTGGAAAGCTAAGATGTCCAGGTGAAGATTTAGAAGGGGTTATAGGCGGAATTGACTTCTTAAATAAGGTTTCCTTAGGACAGTCTATTAAAATCGGGGATAAAGTAGCCGTAGTTGGTGGAGGAAATACAGCTATGGATGCATGTAGAACTGCTGTAAGACTTGGAGCTAAAGAAGTTTATCTATTATATCGTAGAACAGAGGCAGAAATGCCTGCCGATGAGGTAGAAATAATTGAAGCAAAAGAAGAAGGGGTAATATTTAAGTTTTTAGTTAGCCCTATAGAGGTAATAGATGAGAATGGAAAAGCTAGTAAAATTAGACTGCAAAAAATGAAGCAGGGAGAACCTGATGAAAGCGGAAGAAGAAGACCTGTACCTATTGAAGGAGAAGAAGAAATAATGGAAGTGGACTCTATTATTTCTGCGATAGGACAAAAAGTTAATCCAGCAGGATTTGAAGAATTAGAGCTTACAAAAAGAGGAACAATTTCTGCCGATGAAAATAGTTTTAAAACAAATTTAGATGGAGTTTTTGCTGGTGGAGATGCAACTAATAAGGGAGCAAGTATTGCTATAGAAGCTATAGGAGAATCTAAAAGAGCGGCTGGAGTTATTTGTAGGTATCTTGAGGGAGAAGATATTCCCTATAAAAAACCTTATTATGTAGAAAGACATGATTTAACAGAAGAAGATTTTGATTATGTAGAAAAGAAAAGTAGACCTAAAATGCCACATCTTTCTCCTGAGGCAAGAAAAACTAATTTTGAAGAAGTAGTATTCGGATATAGTGAAGAAGATGCTAAGCAAGAAGCTATGCGATGTCTTGAATGTGGATGTCATGATTTCTTTGAATGTAAATTAATTGAGTATTCAAATGAATATGATGTAAAACCTGAAAGAATCAGTGGTGAAGTTCATAAACGTCAAACAGATGATGATCATCCATTTATTCAAAGAAATGCAGATAAATGTATTCTCTGTGGTTTATGCGTAAGGGTATGTGATGAAGTAATGGGTATTTCAGCCCTTGGCTTAGTAGATAGAGGGTTTGATACAATCGTTAAACCGGCCTTGGATAAGCCTTTGAGAAATACAGATTGTATATCATGTGGACAATGTATTAGCGTGTGTCCAACGGGAGCTCTTGGAGAAAAATTATCTATAGATAAATCTGTTCCTGTTAAGGCAAAGGAAACTCCTACAATTTGTTCCCACTGTAGTGTTGGATGTAATATTAATTTAAATACAAAGGGCGATATGCTTGTGAGAGCCCTTCCAAATAGAGAAAGCAAGGTTGATGATGGATTACTATGCGTAAGGGGTAGATTTGGATTTGATATTGCTTCAGAAAACACAAGAATTATAAAGCCTTTAGTTCGCAAAGGAGATAAACTTGAGGGAGTTTCATGGGAAGAAGCAGCCCTTCATGCTGGAAAGAAAGCTAAAAGCTTACAATCTATTTATGGCAATGATTCCTTGGCTGTGGCTGTTTCAGATAAATATACAAATGAAGAAATTTATTTGATATCCAAGTTTGCAAAGGAAGTATTAAATACTGATAATGTAGTTTCCTTTAACAGTTTACAAAATGGAATAAAGGATGTACTTGGATACGATGCTTCAACAAATACCTTTGGAGAAATCCTTTCTACAGAAACAATAATTCTTATTGGGTCTGATATAATGAATGATCATACTGTTGTTGGACTTAAGATTAAAAAAGCTGTAGAAAATGGAGCCAAGCTTATTACCATTAATCCAAGGGAGACAAGAATAGATGAGTGGGCATATAAAAAAGTAGTTCCTGAAAATAATGTATCATTCTTAAAGGAAATAACAAAGGCCCTAATTGATAATGGATTTATGCCATCTGATAAGAGAGCAGTAGGTTTTGAAGAATTAAAAGCAAGCCTTGAAGGAGTTAAGGTAAGTGAAGAAGCTAAGGAGATAGCTAATATCTATGGAAGTTCTAAAAAAGCTATGCTTGTATTTGATCAAAATGGTATTACAGCCGATGGAGCAAAGATGATTGCAAATATGGCAGTTATATCTGGACATATAGGAAAAGCTCGTAATGGTATTATACAGCTCAAAGCTAATAATAACAGTCAAGGCCTTGTGGATATGGGTATCTCAAAGGATTCACAGGAAGTTATAGCAGGTATAAAAGAAAAGAATATTAAGGGATTACTTGTATTTGGAGAGGATATATCCAATGTAGATTTAACAAATCTAGAGTTCTTGATGGTTGCAGATATTAATTTAAGTGAAACCGCTAAAAAAGCAGATGTTGTTTTACCAGCAGTCGGATTTGCAGAATCTAGAGGAACCTATACAAACAGTGAAAGAAGAATTCAAAGAATAAATCAAGCTATACCTCCTCTTACAAAGACAGAAAACTGGGAAACAGTATTAAAGCTTGCAGAAGTATTAAGTAGTGATATGGAATATAATAGTCCAGAGGATATACTGAAGGAAATATCAGTAAATATACCAGAGTACTTTAAGGTTAACAAGGAAATGGAACAATATATTTTCTGGCCATCTCAAAGAAGTCCTATACTTTATGGAGATGAAGATGGATTTAATTTCCCAGACAAAAAAGCTAGACTTCAAATTGTTGAGGATGGTAAGCTGTTTGATAAAAAAATCAATACAAGTCATTTGAATAATGATTTTATAGAAAAACTTAAAAAAGAAGAATTGATTTAACTAGAACAATATTACGTGTTTCAGTAGGTTGATGAAAAATAATCAGAAGTTACATTTTGCCAAAGGTTTTGATTCTCCTTTATAAAAACTGTAAAAATCTCTCTTTAAAAACATTATAATCTGATTTTTTTCACAACCAAATAATATATATTTTTTGATTAAAAAATCCCGGGTAGTAATTAAAACCTGGGATTTTTTATATTCTTTCAGTAATGTTTTAGACCTTCTATGTAGGGTATTAAATAAAAAATAACAAAACATAAATTTCAAATTAAAGAAAAATATGGATAAAATTTCAAGTTTTCTTTATTTATAAAATAGTTTATTGGATATATTTTCTTGATAAATTCTAATGGGATAGAATATAATGTTTACAAATAGAGACAAGTTTCTACAAACCTACAATCATTTTATTTGGTCACATTCTTCTAGGGGGTATCTATTATGTTTAATTTAAGAAAGAAACTAAAAGTAAATAAAGATAATGAATCAGATATATTCAATTTATTAGGATTTAAATACATTTCTGTAAATTCAATTAAAACAGCTCTTAAAATTTGTATATTATATACATTAATAGGGTGTTTGTGGATATTATTGTCTGATAAAATTTTACAAGCCTTAGTTAATGATATAAAACAAGTTCAAATAATACAAACCTATAAAGGCTTTATATATATTTTAATAACAGGAGTTCTTTTATTTTTTGTTGTTAAAAATTCTCTAGCAAAGATTGAATTAGTTTCAAATAAATTATATAGGAGCTATGAAGAGCTTAATTTAGCCTATGAAGAATTAATTACTGCAGAAGAGGATTTAGAAAATAGATTTGAAGAAATTAAGCTAAACGAAGAAGCTTTAGAAAAGAGCGAAATAAGATACCAATTAGCTGTTGAGGGAGCAAATGATGGCATTTGGGATTGGGATGTGAAAAATAATAAAATGTATCTTTCGCCCAGGGGAAAAAAGATATTAGGATATGAAGATATTGAAAGGGAATATACTATTAGCACGTGGAAAAGTCTTTTGCATCCCGATGATAGAAATGATGCAGTAAAGGTTTTTAGCGACTATTTAAGCAGAAATATAAATAATTATATAAGTATTTACAGATTGAGGACAGAAAGCGGTAAATATAAATGGATACTGAGCAAAGGACAAGCTATATGGGATGAAAATAATAAACCAATCAGAATAGCAGGTTCATATACGGATATTACTGAGCAAAAAAGAAATGAAGAGAGGGTCTTAAGTCTAGCCTACTATGATTTAATAACAGGATTGCCTAATCGAGCTATGTTTGAAAAAGAATTAACTTCAAAAATATATTGGGCTAAAAGAACTAATAAAAAATGTGCATTATTATACTTCGATTTAGATGATTTTAAGAATGTAAATGATACACTTGGACATACATATGGAGATATGTTATTGAAAAAAATTACAAATGAACTTATAAAATATAAAAAAGAAGATTATACATTGGCTCGTCTTGGTGGCGATGAGTTTGCCTTGATTGTAACAGATATTAAAGATTTAAATCAACTGTATAAATTGTCAAATAGGATTATAAATTCTTTGGAAAAACCATGGATACTCAATGATCAGGAGTTTTATATTTCAACAAGTATTGGAATAGCTATTTATCCCGACCATGGACAGGACTTTCAAACAATACTAAGAAATGCTGATACTGCAATGTATTCTGCAAAAGAAGCAGGAAAAAAAGGTTATAAAATTTTCAAAGAAGAAATGTATATGCAGAAAATAGAATTTATTGATATGAAAAAAAGTTTAAAGCATGGGGTAGAGAATAATGAATTCATTCTTTATTACCAACCAATAATTGATTTGAAAGAGGATAAAATAATTGGTTCAGAGGCATTAATTAGATGGAATCATCCCCAAAAAGGCAGAATACCACCAAATAATTTCATTCCCACAGCTGAAAAAACAGGAATTATTAAAGACATTGGAAAATGGACCCTGGAAACTGCCTGTACTCAATATAAAAATTGGATAGATAAAGGATATAATCCCAATAAGATATCAGTAAATATGTCTGCTATAGAATTTAGACAAAAGAAACTTGTTAAAAATATAAAAGGGATTTTAGAAGAAATAGGATTAGAGAAGAAATACTTAGTTATTGAAATTACTGAAAATACTATACTGGAAGATCTGGATTATACCATTGATGTACTTAATGAACTAAAAAAGATGGGTATAAGAATTGCATTAGATGATTTTGGAACAGGATATTCTTCATTAAATTACTTGAAAAAGTTGCCTATTGACTTTTTAAAATTGGATAAATCATTTATTGACAATGTAACAATAGAATGTAAAGATCAGGCCATTACTAAATGTTTAATTAGATTAGCCCATAACATAGGATTGCAGGTTGTTGCAGAAGGAATAGAAACTGAAGAACAATATAACTATTTAAAAACAATAAATTGTGATTTGGGACAGGGATATTTTTTTAATAAGCCTTTACCTGCTGAGGAATTTGTGAAAATATTAAACTAAGGAGGTGTTTTTACAAAATTATGTAATAATATTTTTATTTTAATCAAAAAATGAAAAAAATATTACAAAATATATTTACAACATGAATCGAGGATGATATAATATTTATGACAGAAAAATTCAGAAAATTTAAATTAAAGAAAAATATATTAAATATATAGAATGAACTGTAAAAAAAATTACACTTAGGGGTGAATTATGGGATCAAAAAGTATTTTTAGCCAAATAGATAAACAATACAGCAACTTATCCAAGACATTTAAATTAATAGCAGATTTTGTCAAGGATAATTATTCAATTATTCCCTTCCTATCAATAAAGGAACTGAAGGAAAAAATAGGAGTAAGTACTGCTAGTATTACAAGATTTTCTCAGCATATGGGATTTAAAGGATATCCTGACCTTCAAAAAGAGATACAGGGGATTGTTGAAAAAGAAATTGTACCAATGAGAGAGGTTAAACACTTTATTGAAAGCAGTGATGATAAGAATATTCTACAGGAAACAATTGATTCTAATATTAAAATATTGCAAGCCACTTATTCAGATGAACTATATGAAAATTTTAATAAAGCCATTGAGTTTATTACAAAGAGTAGGAAAGTTTATATATTAGGATGTAGATCTACTTACACTGTGGCTTATTATCTTGGATTTATGCTTCAGGGTTTTATGGAAAATATTGAGTTTATTAATCCTGGACATCAGGATTTTTCAAATAAGCTGGCATATGTAAGAAAAAATGATGTGCTCATTGCAATAAGTTTCTCACAATATACAAAGTTTACTTCTGATATTACTAAATTTTTTAAGGATAATGGAAATAAAATTATTGCTATTACCGACAGCTATTCGTCACCTATTGCTATAAAGGCCAATACAACTCTACTTGCCAAAAATGCCACCAACACCTTTTCCTTTGTTTCAGCAATGACTATACTTAATGCCCTAATAGTAAAACTTGGTAAAATAGACAAAGAAAAAACCTTAGAAAAACTAAAAAATCAAGAAAAAATAGCAATAGATAGTGGTATATATAGTTAGATTGGTATTTTATAGATTAAACTTCTTAATTACACAGCTATATAATAAAGCTAAATACAGTAAGGAAAGGAGGAAAGAAGCTTTTTACTGATTAAATAAATAAGGAGGTAGTAGTGAATGATATTTGATTTACCTGCAATAATAGGATTTTTACCTCTACTGGTGTATATCATATTGTCCTTTAGAGGGAAGGATATGCTTATGGTGGTATTTTTATGTGTTATTATAGGGGCAATATTGACAGGTCAGACTCCCGTTACCTTTGGGGTGGCACTTCAAAAAGCCCTAGGCTCATTTTTAGGCCTAATTGGTTTTATTATTTTAATGGGGGCAGGACTTGGTGAAGTCTTAAGTGAAACCAAGGTTGCTCAAAATATTGTAAACATAGTAGTAACTAAAACAGGAGTTAAAACAAGGAAGCAAGCCATGATAGCCACTATGGCTGCATCTGTTATTTTAGTGGGATTACTAGGATCTATGGCAGGTTCAAATGCCATATTAGCCCCAATTATTATTCCCATAGTTGCGAGCTTTGGGATTTCTCCAAATACCTTGGGCGTATTATTACATGGAGCAGGAGCTACTGGATTGTTCCTAGGACCCTTTGTGCCTCCCGTAGTTACTACCATGGCTCTAACAGGAATTAGCTATGGAACATATATGCTCCATGTAGGTTTACCTGTTTCAATCCTTATCTGGATATCTACTTTTATTATAGCATTAAGAACACAAAAAAGATATGAAAATGTAGTAACATATTCCAAAGAAGATATGGTAGATACAACAGAATTCGTCCTTACACCACGGATTAAAAAGGCAACTACTGGATTTGCTTTAGCGATGATAGCACTAATTGTTTATGGAATTATTGCAAAGGCAGGAGCTGCTTATGCACTTGTTGTTATGACTGCTGTTGCATTTGTTACTGGATGGTCAGCTGGACTTAGTGCCACTGAAACCTTAAAAGTCTTGTTAAGAGGTAGTGCTAGAATGTACTGGTTATTTTTCCTATTTGTTTTATATGATCCCTTCTTAAGATTTGTTACTGAATCAGGAGCCTTTGATGCTTTAGCGGGATACCTAAAACCATTAATTGATGCTGGTGGAGAGGCTGGCTTTATGATAATCAGTACACTTGTTGGTGTATTTGGAGTATCTGGAGCGGCTGTTGCCCAGGAAAAGGTTTTATACGATTTATTTTTACCAATTGTTAATGATTTAGATATACCTATGCATTTATGGGCCTTAGTATTATTAGTTGGATCGCAAATTACGTTCTTTGCATATCCTACCGGAGATATGGTAGGGCAGATGGGATTAGCTAGATCAAAGGATTTAAAAAGCATGATAAAAAATGGACTGCTAATTACGGCACTGACTGTTTTATTAGTTGTTATTAGGGCTGTAACCTATAAATTCTAGAATATTTCAATTTGAAGATTTTATAAACCCATGATAATTCCTTTATTTTTTAAATAGCATATTGTATTAGTAAATCAAATTAATACAAGGTTATCATGGGTTTACCATCAGTAGAAGGTGAAAGGAGAATCGATATGACCTTTAAGGCAGCTATGATTCAATTGGACATTGTCTACAAAGACCCTGATAAAAATTTAAGTAAGGTAAAGGACCTTTTAAAAAAAGCAATGAAGGATAAACCCGATATGATTGTTTTGCCTGAAACATGGACTACAGGTTATTCAGAAGAAGTTTTTCATAGCGTAGAAAAATATGGAGAATATGAAAATGGAAAAATCGTTAATTCATTAAAGGAAATGGCATTTAAAAATAAGGTTTGGATTGTAGGCGGTTCCATTGTTGAGAAGGATGAAAATGGTATATATAATACCATATTTTTAATAGATAGAAATGGAGAAGTAAAAGGTAAATACAGAAAAATGCATCTATATAGTGCTATGGATGAAGATATAGGCTTTAAAAATGGAATGGATATGCCAGTATTTGATACAGAATTTGGAAAAATTAGTCTAATGACCTGTTACGATATTAGATTTGTAGAACTATCTAGAACCTATGCTCTAAGGGGGGCAGAGGCTATTATAGTAGTATCCAATTTTCCAAATCCAAAATTGAACCATTGGAGGGTTTTACTTCAAGCCAGAGCCATAGAAAATCAGCTGTATATTATTGCATGTAATAGAGTTGGATCAGCCGGCAACTCATCTTACTTTGGTCATTCATTAATAATTGATCCATGGGGAAATGTCCTTGAAGAAGGAGATGAAGAAGAAAGTATATTAATTGGAGAAGTAGACTTTGAAAAAGTCAAAGAAGTCAGAAATATAATTCCAATGTATTATGACCGAAGGCCTCAAAGCTATCCCAATGATATATTAAAGGTGGAAAAGGAGGGGTCATGTGCTGAGAAAAACAATCGATGATCTTATAAAGGATGCAGAGGGCGATGTAAGTGTAATCATAAAAAATCCTAAAGAAAATGAAAGTATTATGATTAATGAAGATACAGTATTTCCTGCTGCAAGTGTTATAAAATTATACATTCTATGGGAACTGTTTGAGCGAATAGAAAAAGGCGAATTTACATTAGAACAGGAGATATCAATTGAAGATAAAGACAAAGTAGATGGTTTTGGAATATTAAAGGAATTACATTCTGGAATTAAATTATCTGTAAAGGACCTTGCCACTTTAATGATTGTTTTAAGTGATAATACAGCAACCAATATGCTTATAGATTTATTGGGTATGGACAATATAAATAGGACTATTGAAAATAATAAACTGAAGCATACAGTGCTTCAAAGAAAAATGATGGATGGAAAGGCTAAAGAAAAGGGACTTGATAATTATACATCTTCAATAGATGTTTTAAAAATTTTGGAAAAGTCATTACAAAAGAAGGAAATAATAGATATTTTAAAAAGACAGCAATGTAATAATAAGCTTCCGGTTTTAATGGGTGATTCTATGGAACTTGCCCATAAAACAGGAGATTTGCCAGGTGTTGAACACGATGCAGGGATATTGTTTATAAAAGAAGAGGCTGTATTTATTATTGTATTAACAAAAAATCTTAAGAATAATATTGAAGGGATTAAACTTAACAACAATATAGGAAAAGCAGTATATGATTATTATAAATAGGTTAGGTGATTTTGATGAATAAAAGTATAATTAAGGATGTTGAAGTTAAAGTAATAGAATTACCTTTAAAAAAACAGTGGAAGATAGCTCTTTATGCTGCCAAGACAAGGGGGCATGCTGTTGTTAAAATTATAACAAATCATGGGGTAATAGGATATGGTGAGGCTTCTCCTTCACCAGCTTTTATGGGAGAAACAGCCGATACTATTAAACTAGTGATTGATAAATATTTAAAGCCTGCTTTAATCGGATTAAATGCATTTGATGTAGACTTAATCCATGAGAGAATGAACTTGGCCATATATGGAAATTATGCTGCAAAATCAACTATAGATATAGCTTTATATGATATAATGGGCAAAGCTTTAGGTGTGCCGGCTTATAAATTATTAGGCGGTAAATATAGATCGGAAATAGAACTTAGCTGGGTAGTAGGTATGCAGGATTTAGAAGGATCTATACAAGAAGCAAAGGAAAAGCTTGCACAGGGTTATAAAACTTTAAAAGTAAAGGTTGGGAATACTCCACAGATTGATTACAACTTAGTTAAAGGTATAAGGGAAGCAGTGGGAAAGGATGTACCTATCAGACTAGATGCCAATCAGGGATATGATTACAAAACTGCTGTAGAGGTTTTTAGAAGAATTGAAGAATTTGGCTTAGAGAGTATTGAACAACCTGTAAGAAGATGGGATATCGAAGGAATGAAATATGTAAAGGAGCATCTTAAAACTCCAATTATGGCAGACGAGTCAGTATCCAGCCTCCATGATGTATATAGAATAATAAAAGAAAGGGCGGCAGATATAGTAAATATTAAGGTGGGAAAAGTAGGTGGGCTTACAATAGCTAAAAAAATAGCTGATGCTCTAGAAATAAGTGGTCTCACTGGAACTGCCGGCAGTAATTTGGAGGTAGGCATAGGTTCAGCTGCCAGCATACATTTTGTAGCCAGCAGTAAAACTGTAAATATGCCCAATGACCTACTTTTGGGAGGTCCTTTACATGAATATGATTTGATCAAAAACCAATTTGAAATTAATGATGGTAAAGTAATATGCTCTGACAAACCTGGACTGGGAATTGAAGTGGATGAATCCATTTTTAAATAAGAAAGAGTGGTAGAATGAGCAGACTTAAAGAAGGAATTGAAAAAGAAATTAGCAATATATTTGATAATATTGTAGATTTTCGCAAGAATATACACATGTATCCAGAATTAGGCTATAAAGAAATAGAGACAACAAATAGAATAGTTAATATACTAGAAAAAAATAATGTAAAGGTATATAGATTTGAAAATATTACAGGGGCTATAGCAAATATCTTCAATAATTGTGAGAAAACAATTGCAGTGAGAGTAGATATAGATGCACTTCCTATACGGGAAAATACAGGATTATCCTTTACATCAAAGAATAAAGAAGTTATGCATGCCTGTGGCCATGATGTCCATACATCAATAGGAGTGGGCCTTGCAGTACTGTTAAACAGATTTAAAGAAGATCTTAAAGTTAACGTGAAAATTATTTTCCAGCCGGCAGAAGAATGCAGTCCAAGGGGAGGAGCTAAGCTTTTAATAGAAAAGGGAGTGTTAAGCAATCCAAAGGTTTCTGAGGTTTATGGCTTTCATGTTTGGCCAAGTTACAAAATAGGAGAAATAGGAATAAAGCCCGGAGCAATTATGGCTGCCTCCGATAGATTTAAAATAATAATTAAAGGGAAAAATGCCCATGCTGCTGAACCCCATAAGGGGGTAGATGCTATATCCATAGGAGCAGACATTATAAATGCAGTAGAATTTAAATTGAAAAGAGAAATAAATGCCTTCGAACCTTGTATAATTAGTATTGGTAAAATAAACTCAACAGGAAGGTATAATATAATATGTGATCATACAGAGCTTGAAGGAACTATTAGAACCTTATCAGAAGATAGTAGAAAAAAAATACAATCTAGATTAAAGGAAATAGTAAAGGGAATCAGTAATTCCTATGGTGCAGATTATGATATTGATATAATAAATGGATATAATCCTGTATTAAACAATGAGCAGCTAACAGCAAGCTTTATAAAAAGTGCTGAGAAAATTTTAGGTGGGGAAAATGTAAAAACAAATATTAAACCTTCACTAATAGGAGAAGATTTTTCAGCATTTTGCAAGCATAAGCCATCTTTATATTTTCATTTAGGATGTGATAGTAAATATCCCCTCCATAGCGACAGGTTTTTTGCAGATAATGAAACAATAAAAGTAGGACTTAGATTATTAGGACTATACATAATTGAGGAAATTGCATAACTCCAATTTGCTCAATTATGCAAGTTTTTCGATTGACAGATGACAAAGCAAAAAAATATAAGTAAAGGTTAGAAAGGCTAGGAATGATTAATATTGTTCAAAAACAAGATTAAACAGCTCCTAGTCTTATTTTATTATTTCTATTTTTGGTATTCCATTGTTTTACCTTGTCACTAAAACAAAGAAGTGCTATACTGAGGAAAAATAAAGTAACAAGGATATCTATTCCTTTAAGAAAGGAAATGATAAAAAGATGGGGAAACGGCTAATAAAACAGTTGGAAGACTTAACCGAGGGTAAAAACTATTCCTATGCAGGTATAGCTGATTATCTTTTGAAAATAGAAAGTGTAGAAAAAATAGAAAATTTAAAGATTAAATACCTGCAGCATACATGTCATGTATCAAGTACCACCATAATAAGATTTTGTAAAGCCCTTGGACTTAGCGGATTTTCAGAATTAAAATATAAATTAGCACAAAATATAAAGGAAAATGAAAAAAATATAATTGCTGGTAATCATGGACTGGCAGAAACAGCAAATGAATATCTTAAAAATATTACAATGTCTTTTGTAGAAACAAGGGATTTATTAACGGATAAGAAATTGGAGCTAGTAGTGAATTTTATAAAAAATGCTCAGCTGGTAAATGTGTATGCTGTAGGCTCTACATACTTAGTGGCCCGGGATTTAGAATTGAAACTAGATAGAATAGCCAAATATTGCAAATCATACAATGATAAAAACTTACAGTATTTTGCAGCAAAAAATTCCAATAGCGATACCCTAGCAATCGGAATTACCTATTCGGGAGAAACAGAGAGCATAATAGAAAGCTTAAAAATTTCTAAAGAGCAAAAATCAAAGACAATTCTATTTACTAATAAAAAAAATGATTACTTTGAAGAAATTTTTGATGTAGTAATTTATGTAAGTTCTACCGATATGAGAAATAGATTAATAACAACCACATCGAGGCTGACACTTCTGTATATTGTAGATTTAATTTACTACAGCTATATAAATATTAATAATAAAGAGATTAACGATATATTAAAGCATAATAGTTATATGTGAGGAAATTGCATAATTATAATTTGGCAGAATTGCATATAGATATTCCAGTAAAAAGTTTCGAATTGTCGGAACTTTTTTTTAAATGCCTTAAAAATATATTAAATCCTTATGGACTATAATATAATGTCCTTGAAAGGAGTGGTTTCATGAAATACTCAATAGCAATATGTGGCGGTGGAAGTACTTATACTTTACCAATGATAAAAACATTATGTGACTATCAACATAAACTTCCAATAAAAAGAATTGTACTTTATGATATTGATTTAGAAAAAACAGCTTTAATTTATGAAGCAACAAAAATTATGGTTGAAGAATTAATGGATGGAGTTAAGGTTGAAATAAGTAACAAGCCTGAAAAGGCCTTTGATAAAATCGATTTTGCCTTTATGCAAATTCGTTCCGGTGGCTTAAAAATGCGTGAGAAGGATGAAAAAATTCCTTTAAAATATGACTGTGTTGGTCAAGAAACCTGTGGAGCCGGTGGATTTGCCTATGGACTCAGATCAGTTCCCGATGTAATTGATATAGTCAATGGAATTAGAAAATATTCTCCAAAGGCCTGGATTATAAATTATTCTAATCCAGCAGCCATAGTTGCAGAGGCAACAAAAAGATTTTTCCCAAATGATAAAAGATTAATTAATATATGCGATATGCCAATAGCAATTATGGAGGGATTTGCCGAAGCCCTAGGAGTCAAGAGGCAAAGCTTGTCTCCCAGATATTTTGGACTCAACCATTTCGGATGGTTTACTAATTTATATGATGAAAAGGGAGTAGACCTTTTACCTAAAATTAAAAAAATGTTAAAGGATGGCTCCTTGATGCCAGAGGAATTAAAAAAGGATAAAGATTGGGTAAATACATTTAACCAATTAAGTGTAATGGTAAAGGATATCGAAGGTCATATTCCAAATACCTATTTACAATATTATTTTTATCCTAAGAAAATGGTTGAGAAGGAAGATAAAAATTATACAAGGGCAAATGCTGTTATGGACAATAGATTAAAAGAAGTTGAAAGAATATCTAAATATGTTATAGATAACAAAACCATAAAAGGATCGGGATTAGAAGAAGGGGTCCATGGAACATATATTGTTGAGCTTGCTACTTCAATTATAAACAATGAAAACAAAACCTTTTTAATAATAACAAAAAATAATGGAATTATTTCTAACTTCTCTAAGGATGCAATGGTTGAAGTTCCATGTATAGTAAACTCAAATGGATGGGAGCCAATGCATATAGGTGAAATAGATACATTTTATAAAGCTCTTATGGAAAATCAATACGGCTATGAAAAATTAACAGTAGATGCATTAATCAATAATGATTATGATGCTGCATTAAAGGCTTTAATTTTAAATAGAACAATTGTAAATGTAGATACAGCAAAGAATATTTTAGGTGAAATGATAGAAGCAAATATCAATTACTGGCCTAAATTAAGAAAGTGAAGGTGAAATAATGAAGAATATTTATTGGAGTGATTTCCATACCAATGTACACAGCAAGCATATTGATGATTTAGACAGTTGGTATGATTTTGCAAAGGATATGTTGGATTTTTGGGCACCGGTTTATTATCCCTATTTTGTAAAAACAAATGAAAAAGGCTTTCATTATGAAGATACACATAGTCCGGAAAAACATCAAAATGATTGGGAAAGGCTGAGGAAGTTTTGTAAAGGCAAGGATGATGATTTTATTTTATATATGGGATATGAATGGCAGGGTGATGGAAGGGATGGAGATCATAATGTCTTCTATAAAGATTTAGAAGGTGATATGAAAATGCCCTTAAAATATAAAGAATTGTGTGATGAATTAACCCCAAAGGATTCAATTGCTATACCCCATCATCCAGGATATAAAAGTGGGCATCGTGGTAAAAATTGGGATACCCATAATGAATCAATATCCCCAGTAGTAGAAATATATTCTTCCCACGGAAGCTCTGAGGCAAGTGATTCAAATATTCCGTTAAATGTTCATATTCATATGGGACCAAGAAGTGAAGAGGGAACGGTATTATATGCATTAAAAAAGGGAATAAAGGTTGGGATAATTGCAAGTGGTGACAATCATGTTTGCCCTGCTATAAGCGGGAATGGATTTATGGCGGTAATTTCAGATGAGTATAATAGAGAAAGCTTATTTAATGCAATTCTCAACAGACATACCTATGGTGTCAGTAGAAGTAGAATTTTACTGGATTATAGAATAAACAACGAAATTATGGGCAGTGAAATAACAGCAGAGGAAAATAATATTGTTGATATAAATGTAATTGGAAGTAGTGCAATAGATAGGATAGAAATTATAAGAAATGGAACCCCAGAAAAAACCTTTGTCCATAATGGTAAATGGGAAGAAAAGAAGCTAAAAGATGTAGTGCGATTCAAATTTGAATTAGAGCTTGGCTGGGGCCCCGATAGAAGGGTTTTCCCTGATATTAAAGAAAAATTGTGGAATGTTTCTTTAGAAACAAAGGGAAAAATTCTTAATATTGAAAAACTGTGGACTTCTCCAGGGTCAAAGATCAAGGTTAATGAAGAAAAGAAGTTTAAAGCAGAAATTATAACAAGAAAGAGTATTCAAGGAGATGCTAAATTATCACAAAAAAATTATTTAACTCCTTATATACAAAATCAATCAATAATTTTTGAGATAGAAGACCATATTGATAATAGCCTGATGTTTAATATTGACGGCAAAGAATATAATGTTTCCATAAGAAAATTATTAAATCAATCAATTTTAGAAGCTCAGGAAGATAAGGTCCATAAACTGTTAAAGGATAGATTTGATTTTGATAAATATTACAGAGAAGACCCATGGTGGCATAATGCATATAAGTTCTTATTACACAAGGCCAGTCCCTTAGATGCCTATAGGGTTAATTATAAATATGAATTCAAAAACTTAAAATCTAAAGAAGATAATATCTTTATAAAGGTTATACAAAAAAATGGTGATATAGCATGGAGTTCACCTATTTGGATAAAAAGTCCATTCTAATGTCAAAAGCCATATGGCTTTTGACACAAAAAATATATAAGGGGGAATAATAGATGAACGAGTTTCAATCGGTTTCAAAAGAATTAATTGAAAAGGTCGGGGGACTAGACAATATACAATCCGTTGCCCATTGTATGACTAGGCTCAGACTGACCCTTGCAGACAGATCACTGGTAAAGGATGAGGAGCTAAAGGAGCTTAAATTTGTAAAGGGGGTAAACGATTCCTCAGGACAGCTGCAGATTATTTTTGGAACAGGAGTAGTAAACAAAGTCTATAAAGAAGTTAATAAGATTTTTAGGGCAGAGGGCAAGGAAGAAATTAAAGCTGAGGGAGGAAATACTTTTCAAAGAATAAGTAGATTGTTTGGAGATATATTTATACCTATTATACCAGTTATAGTGGCAAGTGGTGTATTAATGGGGGTAAGGTCATACCTATTAGGAGCAGGCATTTTGACTGCTGACTCTTCATGGTATAAAGTTCTTGCTATTTTAATTGATACAGGATTTGCATTTTTACCTGCATTAGTTGCCTGGTCTGCCACTAAGAAATTTGGAGGATCACCTGCTCTAGGAATTGTACTGGGATTAATGCTTATAAGTCCAAATTTGCCGGCAGCTGGGGCAGTAGGTAGAGGAAAAGTTGACCCGTTGATGGTGGATTTATTAGGTATAAATTTTGCTTTAAAATCCTATCATGGCTCCGTATTAGTTGCAGTAGTTGCAGGATGGCTTGTTTCTTTTTCTGAAGAAAAAATTAGAAAAATTATACCAAATGTAGTTGATATGATTTTAACACCTATATTGACACTAGCCATATCATTCTTCATTATCATATTTGGAATAGGACCAATTGTTCAAATACTAGAAGGACTTTTAGTTTCAGCATTTAGATTTTTATTCACAATACCCCTTGGTATAGGTGGTTTTATAGTAGGGGGATTACAGCAGGCCTTAGTTATAACAGGATTACATCATGCCCTATGGGTAATTGATATTAATTTCCTAGAACAATTTGGAATGAATTTATACCAGCCAGTTCGTAATGCTTCAGTTTTAGGACAAGCAGGGGCATGTATGGCCTTCGCTTTATTTGCTAAGGATAGAAAGCTAAAATCAAGCTCAGTTGCTTCAACGGTGGGAGCGTTATTTGGAATTACAGAACCAGCAATTTTTGGTACAAATTTAGTATATGGAGTTCCATTTTTATTTGGAATGTTGGGAAGTGCAGTAGGTGGTATGTTTTCGACTTTAATAGGCTTGGCAGCCCCAGGAATGGGTGCAGCAGGAATTCCAGGAATACTTTATTTTATAGGAGAGGGTTTACCTTTATATTTGATTCAAAGTGTTATAACTATTGCAGTTCCACTAGTTTTAACAACTATGTATATTAAGAAAAAGAGAATTTAAGATTTTAAAAATGGAGGTGTATGAATGAATATTATATATATTCACACCCATGATTCAGGTAGATTTTTAAGTCCCTATGGAGCCAATGTTCCCACCGACAATTTATTAGAGCTTGCAAAGGATAGTATTGTGTTTAGAAATGCCTACTGTGCAGGTTCTACTTGTTCACCTAGTAGAGCTGCATTATTAACTGGAACATATCCCCATAACAATGGAATGTATGGCCTTGCCCATAGGGGATTTAAATTAAAGGATTATAAAATGCATTTAGCTAATTATTTAAAGGAATATGGCTATGAAACTGTTTTATGTGGAGTTCAGCATGAAGCAGCTGGCTGTACAGAAAGCCATATAGCTGTACCAATTATAGGATACAGTAAAAATATAACTGAAGATTATAAGAAAAGGGCCAATGAGGACTTGGTGTTTTGGGATTTGGAAAATGCCAAAAGCGCAGCAAATTATATAAAGGAAGCTAAAAATAAAAAATTCTTTCTTTCCTTTGGAATGTTTGCAACCCATAGAGACTATCCCACTGAAATAGATGATACAATAGATGAAAGATATGTTTCACTTCCTTATTTAACCTTTGATAATGAAGAAAATAGAAAAGATACAGCGAAATATCATACATCTGCCAAGTATGCTGACAAATGCATAGATATAGTAATTAAGGCTTTAAAGGAGAATGGATTGTATGATAATACATTAATTATATTCACCACTGACCACGGCATTGCAAACCCCTTTAATAAATGCAATTTACTGGACTCAGGAATAGGAGTATCATTAATAATACGAAATCCAAAACAAAACCGCCAGGGAAAGGTAACTGATTCATTGGTTTCACATATTGATATATTTCCTACGATTTGTGATCTTTTAGGGATTGATAGACCAAAATGGCTCCAAGGGAAATCCCTAGCTGATGTATTAGAAGATGAAAAAAAAGAGGTTAGAGAAGAAGTTTTTGCTGAAATAAATTATCATACCTCATATGAGCCAGCCAGAAGCATAAGAACCAAAAGATATAAGTATATAAAATATTATGATGATTATAACAAAATTAACTATTCCAATATTGATGATTCATCACCTAAAGAATTTCTTTTAAATAATGGTCTTAAAAGTATAAAAAAGCCTATGGAAGCATTTTACGATTTGTATTTTGACCCATATGAAAGGAATAATTTAATTAATAATAAAGGTTATAAGAAAATTATAAAGGAACTAAAGGAAAAATTATATAATTGGCAGGTGGAAACAGATGATCCTATTTTAAAGAAAGATATACCAATACCAAAGAAGGCTAAGGTAAACAAAAAAGAATGTATTTCTCCAAGCTCAAAGGATAGAAATGACTATGAGCAGTTGCCAAACTAGCAAAAAAACCAAAGTGAATTTTTACTTATCACTTTGGTTTTTTCTGTTTAAACAATCTTAAAACTTGAATTAATCTGTTGTTCTAGTAAATCAAATTTTTTGCTTTTAAGTAAAACTCCCTATATAGGAACTAGCACAACGGGTAAATTTGTTTCATTATTACTATAAAATTCTTTGAAATTTAGGTATAGAATATTCAAAGAAAGTTTTATAGGAACTGCAAAAATAATTCAATACAGGCTTACCATCTTTAAAGGGTTCTCTATGTCTTCGGCATCCACCCCTGCATATATTCTTATATTTACACTGGATGCATTTTTCATCTGCTGGTAAGGAGTCGGTTATAAATTTTTTAGCAGTTTCTGATTCGTACAATTCCTTAAAGTCCATTTCTTTAATATTTCCCATCAAATAATCATCTGTGGCATAAAAATCACAGGGGTACACATTTCCATTTGATTCAATTACAAACTGACAGCAACAGCTTCCCATCATTCCACAGGCTTCTGGCATATTCCCTAGAAGCATACTTGCAATATTATCAAAATATCTAATACTCATCATGTACTTGCCTTCGGTTATGTCTTTATACCAACAATCAAAGGTATCAATTAAAAATTTACCGTAAATTTTAGGATCAAGTGAATATGGGTTTGTGCCAAAATTTTCTCCTAAAGCATCCAGACACTGTATAAATTGAATGTATCTAAACTTATGTTTTTTAAAAAAATTATAAATTTTTCTTCCGTGCTTGGCCGAATACTTAGTTACAACATATAAGATATTATACTGTACTTTATGCTTATTTAATAAATCTACTACCTTCATAACCCTGTTATAGGAACCCTTATTGTTATTATCAATTCTATGCATATCATGGACATCCTTAGGACCATCTAAGGATAATCCTACTAGAAAATTATTAATACTGAGAAACTCAGCCCATTTTTCATCTATTAAAATTCCATTTGTTTGAATTGAATTTTCTATAGTTAATTTTTTGAAATTATATTTTTTTTGATACTCTATAAGCTTTTTAAAAAAATTTAGACCTGCTAAGGTTGGCTCACCGCCCTGAAAAGAGAAATTTACCTTTCTTTCTCCTTCTTCCAGTCCCTTTTTCACAATAATTTCTAAAGTCTTAAGATCCATCATTTCATAATTTTTTACAGACCTTTGCTCAGATAAGGAATGGTAAAAACAATATTTACAGCTTAAATTACATGAGCTAGAAGCAGGTTTTATGAGAAAGCTTAATTCTGGCATTATTAGCACCTATCCTTTCCTAAATAAAAATTTAATAATATTAACACATCCCCCAAGGGCTATTGAATTTTGGTTAAACTTACCGCCACGATTAAAATAAATAGGGTTTTTATACAATTTGTAATAATTGTCCATGGCAGTGGAAACTACTTTATTATAAAATAGAATAGAGTTATTTACTAAAGGCCCATTCATTATTATATAATCCAAGTTTAATATTTTAATAAAATTAGAAATACCCGTTCCCATTACCTCGGCGGCATGTAAAATAACATTACTAGCGGTTTCATCGGAGTTTTCTGCAGCCCAGCAAATATCTGTAAAATCTATGTCATCTAAAGGTTTATCAATAAGGGTTTTGCTTCCTTTTTTAACCTTGTCTTTAAAAGAATCTACTATAGATACTATACTGCAGATACTTTCTATACATCCTTTAGCGCCACAGCTGCAAATTTTCCCATCTACATCTATAACCATATGGGCAAAGGAGTCTTCATTGTCATTTATTGTTCTTATAATTTTATCGGAAATAATAACTCCTGTTCTTATTCCCACCCCACAATTAAAATAGGCTATATTATCAAATTCTCTGCCACTTCCAAAATAGTATTCTGATAAGGCTGCTAAATTTGAGCCATTGTCCAATATAACTGGAAGGAAAGTTTTTTCTTTAATAATATCTACAATATCTATATTGTACCAGCCTTCACAAGGAAAGTTTTTAGGGTTTAAGATTATACCTTTATCTCTGTTTATGGGACCAACAGTTCCAATGCCTACTCCCAATATTGTTTTATTTTTATATTTTTTTTCAAATTGACATATAATATCAATAATATTACTAATAACCTTTTCAGGAGTACTTTTGTTGTCCATTTTAAAATCAATACATTCTATTATATCTATTTTTAAATTACTCAAGCAAATTTTTGTGTAGAGCCTTGAAATATCAACTCCAATAACATAAAAATCCTTCTTATTTATATCATAAACCGATGAAGGTCTTCCACCAGTAGAATCATTAGTACCTACTTCTTCAACTAATTTAATCTGAAGGAGCTTTTTCATAAATCTATTTAAGGTAGTAAGTTTGTATCCGGTTAGGATGGTCAGTTCTTTTTTTGATAAGGGACCCTTTTTTTGAACAATTGAAAGAATCGTTTTTGATTCACTATTCAATTCCTTTATATTTTCATAATAATGATCCATGACTTTCACCTCAATCTAATTTTATACTTTTATGACCAAATTAGCAAGAAGTTTAAATTGAACAAACATAGTTTTTATAATTCGTTGACTTTATATCTTGAATAATATATTATTTAAAGTAAGAATAAAATTATAGACTTTTAACCGTTTTGGTTAAAATGTTAGGAGGACATAATGGGCAAAGAAAATAGTATAAAAAGATATTTTGAATTGTTTTTTATATTTTTCAAAATCGGTGCCTTTACCTTTGGAGGTGGATATGCAATGATTCCCTTAATAGAAAAGGTAATGGTTGATGAGAAAGGATGGGTGGAAAAAGAAGAAATAGTTGATTTATTTGCAATAGCCCAATCAATACCTGGAGCAATTGCCATAAACAGTTCATCTTTAATAGGCTATAAAATAGCTGGAAAAAGAGGTGCTTTAACTTCAACTTTTGGTGTGGTCTTACCTTCTTTTCTAATTATATCAGTGATTGCTGGTATCTTTACTAAAATATCAGATTTGCCACAGGTAAAGGCTATTTTTGTAGGAATAACGGCTTCGGTAGTAGCTCTGATTTTAACGGCATCAATAAAGATAAGTAAAACTGCAATAAAGGATAAATTAACCCTTATGATTACTATTGCAACTGTCATTGCTGTAGTTATATTTGATATAAATCCTATATTTATTATATTGGCAGGTGCGTTGCCAGGATTATTAATATATAAATTTATACCTGATAAAATTGAAAAATTCACTAATGTAGATAAATAAATTTGAAAGAAAATAATAAAGGCTACTGCATTTTTATTTCATATTTATTAAACCCTAAGAATATTTATCTTTAATGAAAGGACTAGATCCAAATGATATATATCGAATTATTTATTTCTTTTTTTAAAATAGGATTATTTAGTTTCGGAGGGGGCTATGCAATGATACCTTTAATATCAAAGGAAATAGAATCCCACGGATGGTTAACACCTTCAGAATTTGTTGAAATTATAGGAATAGCAGAAATGACCCCTGGTCCCATAGCTGTAAATTCCGCCACCTTTGTTGGTGCTAAAGCAGTAGGGGTTTTAGGTTCTATTGTAGCCACTTTAGGAGTTGCCCTTCCATCTTTATTAATAATACTTCTTATATCTGGCTTTTTCTTTAGAAATAGTAATAGCCCTTTATCAAAGCTTATATTTTATGGTGTAAGGCCTGTTATCGCTGGCCTTATAATATCGGCATCATTTTTTATAGCTAAAACATCCTTTTTTGAAGAAGGGATAATATCTTTATCTTCAATTAATTATATTGCAATAATAATAAGTGTTTTTATTTTAATATTATCATTAAAGTCAAAAATTCATCCAATAGTTTTAATTATTATGTCTGGAGTATTAGGATTTGTTTTTGCTTAAGTGAAGAAAATGTATAATTATGAATTTTATTTTATCAACGATATCTTCATTTCTAAAGTTTTATTGATGTACATCTATATAGATATGTGATTAAGAAATTTAACTAACTCCAGTAGCCACTGAGAATCCTTTTGGCTCATGCTATAAACCAGTTTTTATTTAAATTAAAGAAAAAGGATAAACTGGTTTATAAAAATCGCCCGCAAGGAAACCTCAGAGTCTACTTCCGTTTCTTTAGTTTCTCAGTCACACATCTATATAGTATACGCCAATAAAACTTTTAAAGGCGTATATTTATATTATAATTAAACAAAGTAAAATCAATACAGGGTAGATAGTAAGATATATATATACTATTTCCCCTGTATTTTTTATTTGAAATTTATTGGACCTTAAAGTCTTCACTTAAATGAGCAAATTGCATAATTACCTTCTGTAAAAACTATCTACTACATATAGTTTAAAAATCTCCAAAGACATACCATCGAAATATATTTAATTCTAAATAATTAAATTAAGGATAATATTCGCATATGCAACCCAGCCAAGTTAGAATTATGGAATTCCCTCAAATACCTATAAAAATATACATATTAGATTAATTTTTAAGAAAACTCTAAAAGTATTTACAATTTCAAAAATATGTGCTAATATTATTGTATACAATATATTATATATAATATATAATTGGGGAGGTAATTAAATGTTTAAAAATGTTATAGTAAGAAAACCAGGTAAATCTATATCAGAGGGAATTACTTCTGCACCGGAGCTAGGAAAACCTATTTACGAAAAAGCACTTAAGCAGCACGAAACATATGTAGAAACTCTTAAATCATGTGGAGTAAAGGTAGAAGTATTAGAGCCATTAGAAGATTATCCGGATTCTTGCTTCGTAGAAGATGTGGCAGTTCTTAATAGAAAATGCGCTATAGTAACTAATCCAGGGGCAAAGACTAGGAATGGAGAAAAAAATGAAATAGTCGAAGTTTTAAAGAAATATTATGATGAAAGTAAAATCGAATATATAAAGGACCCAGGAACAATAGAGGGCGGAGATGTAATGATGGTTGGAGATCATTTTTATGTTGGGCTTTCAGCTAGAACCAATGAAGAGGGAGCAAAACAATTTATAAACATATTAGAAAAATATGGATTAACAGGTTCTGCAGTTTCTTTGGAAAAAGTTCTTCATTTAAAAACAGGACTTGCATATCTAGAAAATAATAATTTATTAGTTGCAGGAGAGTTTGTGGATAATCCAATTTTTGAGAAATTTAATAAAATAGTTATTGATGAAGATGAACTTTACGCAGCTAATTGTATATGGGTAAATGATTATGTTTTAATACCTGCGGGATATGAAAAGACTAAAAAGAAAATTGAAGATGCAGGTTACAAAGTTAAGTTAGTGGATACCTCTGAATATAGAAAGGTAGATGGTGGATTAAGCTGCTTATCATTAAGATTCTAAATGTTCTATATATCTGGTTTAAATTAACAAATAGTAAATTAAGATATAGAGATCCTAAGGATTTTAATTTATACATATCAAAATACTCAAGGTTCTTAGGAGTTTTTGATATGTATAAATTAACTGTTTTGCTTGAATATCTATAAATTTAATTTTACTAGGAACTCTAGATATAGCTATTTCTAGCAGGATAACGTTTTCATGAGATTGATTGAGGATACTGAGAAAGTGTGCTAACTATGGGAGGTTAGAAAATGGATTCAGTAGAAAAACAATCTTTACAGGGTAATAAACTGAATTTGATAAGACTTATAGGTATAGTAATAGGCTCAACAATAGGTGGAGGAGTTTTTAGTATTTCAGGTGATATGGCGGCAAATGGAGCAAATACCGGAGCTGTGCTTATAGGATGGTCTGTTTGTGGAATTGGAATGTTAGGACTTACAATGTGTTTTTATGGGTTATCTTTGAGAAAAAAAGAGCTGACTGGTGGAATATTTTCCTATGCAAAAGAAGGTTTTGGAACATATATAGGTTTCAATTCAGCATGGGGATACTGGATAAGTGTTTTATTATGCAATGTCTCCTACGCAACCTTACTTTTTTCAGCTATTGGATATTTTATACCGGCCTTTGGACAAGGAAATAATTTATTATCAATAGTTTGTGCATCTTTAGTGATTTGGACTATGCATTTTTTAGTATTAAAGGGAGTAAAAGAAGCTGCAAGCGTAAACCTTGTAATAGCACTGGGAAAACTTGTACCAATACTAATATTTGTTGTTGCATTAGTGGCTTTTAGATCCTTTGACTTTTCCATATTTAAAGAAAATTTCTGGGGACAGACAGGAGGAATGCCATTAATGGAACAAATAAAGGCCACCATGTATACTACTGTGTGGGCTTTCATAGGCATTGAAGGAGCGGTGGCTATTTCAGGTAGAGCAGAGAAAAATACAGATGTAGCAAAGGCTACTGTTGGAGGTTTTTTAGGTATTTTGCTAATATATTTACTAGTGTCTATATTGAGTATGGGAGTAATGACAACTCCTGAACTTGCAGCTTTAAAGAACCCTCCATTGGCCTATATTTTAGAAAGTGTTGTAGGAAAGTGGGGAGCTGCTGTAATAAATATAGGAGTAATAGTATCCCTTGCAGGATCTACACTTGGATATACAATCATAGCAGGAGAACTTCCCTATGTGGCAGCACAAAATGGTGTTTTTAATAAGGCCTTTAAAAAACAAAATAGAAACAATTCACCAGTGAATGCACTGCTACTTACAAATGGAATCATACAACTATTCTTAATAATAACTTATCTAAACGAAAGTACATATCAAATATTCTATACACTTTCTGCTAGTATGGTATTAATACCTTATCTACTAAGTGCTGCTTATTATTTAAAATTAGTTATAACAAATGAAACCTTTGAAAATTCTTCTAAGAGTGAAAAAACAAATAATTTCATAGTTGCTTTATTGGGAACCCTTTATTCATTATGGCTTATATATTCAGGCGGACTAGAATATATGTTAATCACGGCGATATTATATATCCCGGGAACTATTGTATATACTAAGTCAAGAAAAGAGAATGGGAATATAATCTTTGAAAAATGGTGGGAAAAATTAACATTTATAATCATATTAGCATTTGCAGTGATATCTTTGGTATTAATATCTAATGGTACGATACAGCCATTTTAATAATTGCTAAAAGCTTATGTACAATTAAACATAGTCAAGAGAAACAGACAAGTTGTAAATTAACTAATTTGTCTGTTTTTTTATATTCAATAAATATTAGAGATGTAATTATTCAATTTATTCAGTCAAATAATATTAAATAAATGAGATAAAGAACCGATAAATCTTATAAGAGGAGATTTGTAAATATTTAGCATTAAGGAGGATAAACAAGTGAAAATTGGTAATTGTATTTCAAATTATAGTTCCTTAAGTAAGAGGACTCAAAACAAAAGAGAAGCTAAGGAAAAGTCCAATTTAAACAAAGAAAACGGAAAAGTAGTTTATGAAAAGGGACAACAGCAAGAAAACAATAAAACAAGCTCTGATTATTCCCATTTAAAAACTAAGAAATATACTATTGATAAAAGTAAGATAGAACGTATGAAAATGGAACTGGATGAAAGAATGAAAAGCAGCTTTCTGAAAATGGCAAAGGATTCTATTGGTAATCAGAATACCACATATAAAACTGCTTTAGAAGCTATATTAAAGGATAAAGAAAATAAAATACAACCTGAAATGATTGAGCAAGCTAAAATTGATGTATCAGAAGGTGGCTATTGGAGTGCTTCAAAAACCGCAGACAGAATATTAGAGTTTGCAAAAACCCTTTCGGGAGGAAATCCAGAGAAAGCAGATATGCTAAAGGAAGCATTTCTAAAGGGGTTTGAAGAAGCAGAAAAGGCATGGGGAGGATCACTGCCCGAAATATCTCAAAAGACTAAGGATGCTGTTTTAGAGGGATTTGAAAATTGGAAGGATGAAATGAGCAATTAAAGATGAAAAAAATATTGGAAAATTAATATTTATACTGAAAATAAAATAAAGATAAATTTCCAAATATTTTCGCCCCATAAACCTTGACAAAATATGTATAATTATATATATTCAATAGTATACTAAACATAAATATTTAATAAAAGTAATGATGGGAAGAGTAGGTATATGAATTTAGTTATAGAGAGCTGGAAGAGGTGAAAGCCGGTACTAAAAAGTATGCTGAACATGGCCCCTGAACTATCTGTCTGAAATTGATATCTACATTAGGGCAGGTCGGATTTGCAGCCGTTAAAAATGCAAGGTGATAATTAGTCACTTGCCGAGGTTATTATGGTAACATAATAATGAATTAGGGTGGTAACGCGAGATATCCTCGTCCCTTTATGGGGACGGGGTTTTTTGATGTTTAAAATTTTATTTTATATAGTAAATCTATATAAATATTCCAGTAAAACAGTTAATTCAACTTGTTGTGCTAGTAAATCAAATTTATTACTTTTAAATATAACTTAGGGAGTTTTAATATTTCATTTGAGTGATTTTTATGAACCTGTTTTTTCCTTGAAAAGCTATATAAAAAAACAGGTTTATAGCATGAAGGAAAAGGAAATATTAAAATTCCCCATATAGAAACTAGCATAACGAATTAATCTATACACAAGGAGGAATTTAAAGTGAGTAAAGGTAAATATTATATTACAACCGCCATAGCTTACACATCTGGAAAGCCTCATATAGGAAATACATATGAGATTATACTTGCAGATGCAATAGCCAGATACAAAAGAGAGCAGGGATATGATGTTTTCTTTATGACAGGAACAGATGAGCATGGTCAAAAAATTGAAATCAAAGCAAAGGAAGCTGGGAAAAGCCCAAAAGAGTTTGTAGATGGAATAGCAGGGGAGATTAAATCAATATGGGATCTTATGAATACCAGCTATGATAAATTCATAAGAACTACTGATGATTACCATGAAAAGGGAGTACAAAAAATATTCAAAAAACTCTATGATAAGGGAGATATCTATAAAGGAGAATATGAAGGGCTTTATTGTACACCCTGTGAATCCTTTTGGACAGAATCCCAATTAGTAGATGGGAATTGTCCTGATTGCGGCAGACCTGTTAAAGAGTCTAAAGAAGAAGCATATTTCTTTAAGCTAAGCAAATATCAGGATAGATTAATGAAGCATATTGAAGAAAATCCTGATTTTATACAGCCTGAATCCAGAAAAAATGAAATGATTAATAACTTTTTAAAGCCAGGTCTTCAAGATCTTTGTGTATCAAGAACATCCTTTAAATGGGGAATACCCGTGACCTTTGATGAAAAGCATGTGGTATATGTGTGGATAGATGCATTATCTAATTACATCACTGGAATTGGATATGACACAGAAGGAAATCATGGAGAAAGATATAATAAATATTGGCCGGCTGACCTACATTTAATAGGTAAGGATATACTTAGATTTCACACAATTTACTGGCCTATTATGCTTATGGCTCTTGATATACCATTGCCTAAAAAGGTTTTTGGGCATCCATGGATGCTATTTGGAGAAGGAAAAATGAGTAAATCAAAGGGAAATATAATATATGCCGATGATTTAACTAGACATTTTGGAGTAGATGCAGTAAGATATTATTCCTTGCACGAAATGCCCTTTGCTCAGGATGGGTCAATAACCTGGGAGCTGGTAATGGAAAGAATAAATTCAGACCTTGTTAATATATTGGGAAACCTTGTTAATAGGACAATTACAATGGTTAATAAATATTTTGATGGAAGGGTAGAAAAGCCAGGTGAAAAGGAAGCTATAGATGATGAGCTTATAAATCTTGCCCTTGAAACACCAAAAAAAGTCGAAGCTAAGATGAAGGATTTGAAAGTTGCCGATGCAATAAGTGAAATATTTATGCTTCTAAGAAGGAGTAATAAATATATAGATGAAACAATGCCTTGGATTTTAGGTAAAGACCCAGATAAAAAGGATAGATTGGCAGCAGTACTATATAACCTATTGGAATCCATAAGATTCTCAGGGGTAATGCTTAAATCCTTCTTACCTGAGACCTCAGAAAAAATATTTAAACAATTAAATACTACAAAAACTAGCCTTGAAAGTCTTTCTGAGTTTAATGGCATAGAAATTGGGTCTAAGGTAGGCAAGCAGGAAATTTTATTTGCCCGTATAGATATACAAAAGAAATTAAAAGAAATTGAAGCCGAAGCATCAAAAAAACAAAAGAATGAAAAGAAAGAGGAAAAGATAGAAAAAGAAGTTAAACCAGAAATCACAATTGATGATTTTGATAAGGTAGATTTAAAGGTTGCTGAGGTTATAGAAGCCGAAAAGCATCCAAAGGCAGATAAATTGCTGGTGTTAAAGATTAAAGTAGGGGATGAAACTAGACAGGTAGTATCAGGAATAGCACAAAATTATACTCCAGAGGATTTAGTAGGTATGAAGGTAATTCTTGTAGCCAACTTAAAACCTGTAAAGCTTAGAGGAATAAAATCCCAGGGAATGATTTTAGCAGCAACTGCAGGAAGAAAGTTGAAGCTTGTTACAGCAGATATCGAAAGTGGAAGTACTGTAAGCTAATATATATGGCTGGCAGCTATTAAAGGCTGCTAGCCATAGTTTTTTAAGATCTTATATAATGATAAATGTCTAGATATATAAGTTTTTGTCGATATTTTTAATAAAATGTATAAATGACTATTGACAAAAACTAAAAAATTAATTATCATTTAGTTAAAGGTTTTACGAAAACGTTTAACTAAAACGTTTAATCTAGTGAGGAGAATAAATATGGGAGTTACAATTAAAGATATTGCTCGAATGGCAAACGTTTCTACTACTACAGTATCACGTGTTATTAACAATAAAAGCGAAGGTGTAAGTGAGAGTACAAGGAAGAAAATTTTAGATTTGGTAAAGGAGTTTAATTATCAACCCAATGCCCTAGCTAGAGGCCTTGTTACTAAAAAGACTAAAACTATTGGACTCATTATTCCAGATATATCAAACCCTTTTTTCCCCGACATTGCTAGAGGAGTAGAGGATAGTGCTAATGATTATGGTTATAATGTTTTTCTATGTAATACCGATGAGGATTTGCATAAAGAAAGTGAATATATTAATGCTTTAAAAGAAAAATATGTAGATGGAATTATATTTACACTTGCTTCTATTCCTAAGTATGAACATATACTTGATTTAATAAAAAGTGGTATTCCTGTAGTTATGATGGATAGATTTATAGAGTCAAAGGATATTAAGGGTGTATTTTTAGATAATCTTGAGGGCGGATATATTGCAACTAAGCATTTGATTGATTTAGGCCATAGAAAAATTGGTTGTATAACAGGTCCTTTACATACTAAAACATCAATTGAGAGATATGAAGGATACCAAAAAGCTTTGATGGATGCCAATATTACACTAGATAAAAGCTTCGTTGTTGAAAGCAATTACAAAATGGATGGTGGAATGAAAGCCGCAGAAGAACTGCTAAGAGAAAAAAAGATTACTAGTATATTTGCATGTAATGACCTAATGGCCTATGGGGCCTACAAGGTTATAAAGGCTTGTGAATATAAAATACCACAGGATATTTCTATTGTAGGCTTTGATGATATACTTATATCCCAGATGCTAGAGACTCAGCTAACAACAATTAAACAGCCTACCTATGATATGGGAGCTACAGCAGCTAAAATGCTGATAGATATGATTGAAGGAAAAAAGGTAAGGAAAAAAATAGTTAGCTTTAAGCCTCAGTTAATTATACGTCAAAGCACATGTGCTATTGATAGGAGGTGATAATTTGAAAAACATTTTAGTTATTGGCAGCATAAACATGGATATGGTAATTAGGGTTTCCCATATACCGGCAGTTGGAGAAACTATATTGGCAAAGGATGTTAAAAGCTTTGGTGGAGGAAAAGGTGCAAATCAGGCAATAGCTGCTGCTCGTTTAGATGGAAATGTTTCTATGATAGGCAGAGTAGGAAATGATGAATATGGAAAGCAGTCCCTTGAAAATTTAAAAAGTAGTGGGGTAAATGTAGAGGGAATTGAGATTGATGATAATACCCAAACGGGTACAGCCTATATATATGTGAGTGATAAGGGAGAAAATAATATTGTAGTATATGCAGGGGCCAATGAAAAATTAAGTGTAGAGCAGGTAAAAAGATTCAATTATTTGTTTGATTCTGCTGAGTTTTGTGTAATTCAACTTGAAATCCCCTTAAATGTAGTAGAATTTGTGATCAATTTATGTAATAAAAAGGGGGTTAAGGTTATATTTAACCCTGCTCCTGCATGTGACTTATCAGAGGATGTTTTAAAGAATACATATATATTAACGCCTAATGAAACAGAATTGGCAATTTTAACTGGTCAAAAAACAGATACCATTTCCAATATTGAATCTGCATCCTACAAAATGATGGAAAGGGGTGTAGAAAATATAATTACAACCATTGGAGACAAGGGAAGCTTCTTTGTCAATAAGGGTATAAAGCAGCTCCATGAAGCAATAAAGGTTGATTCTATTGATACAACCGCTGCTGGAGATTCTTTTACAGGGGCTTTAGCTGTTGCTTTGGCCGAAGAAAAAGAGATAGGTGAGGCTATAAATTTTGCTACCCATGTAGCAGCCATTACAGTGACAAAGGAAGGTGCCCAAACATCATTACCTATGAGAAAAGAAGTTGAAGAAATTATGAACAAGAGCGATACAAAGATTGATTTATAGTTTATCAAAAACAAGAAAATATTATAAAGCAGGAAAAGGTTTTATTAATGAATATTTGACTCAGCTAATATTTATAAGGAGGTGAAATTTCAATAGAAATTTTAAATAAGTCTAAGAATATCTTTAGTAATTAAGAAGAGGGGGAAGAAAAATGAAAAAAATTAAAGGTATTGCATTGTTAATGGCAGTTTTATTAGTAGTATCTATGATGGCAGGATGTAGTGGAAAAACAGAAGAAGCAAATACATCCCAGGAAAATGGACAAGCTAAGGAGTCAGGGGAACCTATTAAGGTAGCATTGGTTTTAGCAGGCTTTTTAGGGGATAAATCCTTTAATGATTCTGCATATGAAGGAATTAAAAAGGCCCAGGAGGATTTTAATCTTGAAGTAAAGGTTATGGAATCTAAAGTGCCTTCCGATTGGGAATCTAATTTGGTGGCCATGGCAGCAGCCGATTATGACATTGTTATTGGAGTTTCTACACAGCTTCAGGACATTATTAAAAAGCATGCTTCAGAATTTTCCGATGTAAAATTTGGTATTATTGACGCCGTAGTAGATGAGCCTAATGTTATGTCAGCAACATTTGCCCAAAATGAAGGATCCTTCCTAGCAGGTGCTGCAGCAGCAATGTTCACACAAAAAACCGATATACCAAATGTGAACTCTGAAAAGATAATAGGATGGGTTGGAGGAATGGATATTCCTGTACTTCATGATTTCCTAGTAGGCTATAAGCAAGGTGCAAAGCATATAGATCCAGAAATGAAAATTTTAACCTCCTTTGCAGGAACCTTTAATGACCCATTAAAGGGAAAAGAATTAACCCTAGCACAATACAGCCAAGGGGCAGATATTGTTATGAATGTTGCTTCAAATACTGGAAATGGTATTTTAGAAGCAGCTAAGGAAACAGGAAATTATGCAATAGGTGTTGACTTAAATCAGGATAATGTTTATCCGGGAAGTATACTTACTTCTATGTTAAAGCGTGTGGATAGAGCTAGTTATTTAATGGTTGAATCTATTGCAAAGGATTCATTCAAAGGTGGAGAAGTAGTAAATATGGACATATCTAATGGTGGTGTTGGATTAACAGATATGTCTGTTATGAAGGAAGCCTTAGGAGATAAGTTTCCTCAGGATATTCTTGACAAGATAAAGGAATTAACAGAAGAAGTAAAAAGCGGAGAAATTGAAGTAGAATCTTATCCAGGTTTTGAGAAGAAGTAAATAAACTTTTTATAAGGACTAAATGAGGAAATTACATAATATTAATTATGCAAATTTCTAAAATAATTGAAGTGATTCTAAGGACATAATTTTCCTAAGAATCACTTCAATCCTAAGGTAACAACTCTAAAGTATTATAAATTTCATATCTTCGTTCTCTTTTAAAAGGAGCGAATAGAGTTGGAGGGACTAAATTGGCAGCTAAATTAGTTGAAATGAATGGAATAAACAAAAGCTTCCCCAATGTAAAAGCAATTGACAACGGTAAATTTGACCTTTATCCAGGGGAAATTCACTCCCTTATTGGAGAAAATGGTGCGGGGAAATCAACTATGATGAAAATTTTATATGGAATGTATGCACCGGACTCAGGAACTATTAAAGTAAAGGGAAATGTGTTAGAAGAATTAAATCCAAAGCAGGCAATTAATTACGGTATAGGAATGGTTCATCAAGAATTTATGCTGGTAAAGGAATTGACTGTTTTAGAAAACATTATTTTAGGCTTTGAACCACAAAAAAACAATAGGATCGATTTTGCAAAGGCCCGTGAAAAAATTCAATATTACATAGAAAGCTATGGACTTGAGATTCAACCCAATAAAAAGGTAATAGATATTTCCGTAGGAGAGGCTCAAAGAGTAGAGATAATTAAAACTCTATATAGGGGAGCAGATATTCTTATATTAGATGAGCCCACAGCAGTTTTAACTCCCCAGGAAACTGTAAAGCTCTTTGAAATATTAAATTCATTAAAGAATGACGGTAAATCCATTGTATTTATTTCCCACAAACTAAATGAAGTTATGGAGATAAGTGACCGTATAACGGTCATGCGACATGGAGAATATATTGACACTGTAAATAAAAAAGATACTTCTATTCCAGAGCTTGCAAAGATGATGGTAGGGAGAGCAGTGTTTTTAAATATAAAAAGAGAAGCACCAAAGATAGGAGATACAGTTTTATCGGTAAAGAATATTTATGTTTCTGGAGAAAAGGAAATTTCAAAATTAAGGGATGTATCCTTTGAAGTTAGAAGTGGAGAAATTGTAGGGATTGCAGGAGTAGATGGCAATGGACAAAGTGGACTTGTGGAAGCAATAACAGGATTACGTGGGGTGGAAAAGGGAGATATTCTTCTTAAAGGAAAATCCATTAAAAATTTACCACCCCTTAAGATTAGACAAGCAGGAATTGCCCATATTCCAGAGGATAGAAATGTAAGAGGGCTAAATAGAGATTTTAGTATACAAGAAAACTTAATTGGCAATCGACTAAATGAAAATCCTTATGCTACTTGGATAAAGATGAATGAAAAAGAAATAGGTAAATATGCAGAAAAATTGATTAAGGATTTTGATATACGTCCTTCTAATAAAGATATTTCAGCAAAGAACTTATCGGGAGGTAATGCCCAGAAGATTGTTGTGGCAAGGGAAGTAGATATGCATACCGATCTATTGATTGCAGCCCAGCCTACTAGAGGTGTAGATATTGGAGCTATTGAAGCTATTCGGAAAACCTTAAATCAAGCAAAGGAAGCAGGGACGGCTATTTTATTAGTATCAGCCGATTTAGAAGAAATCCTATCCTTATCTGATCGTATTGTTGTCATGTATGAAGGAAAAATAACAGGAATCCTCCAAGCTTCTGAAGCAACAGAGGAACGGGTAGGGTTATTAATGACTGGAGGGGAATTAGATGACAAAAAATCAATATCTTAATACATTGTTTACCATTATAATTTCACTTCTAGTTGGGGGTGTTGTAATTATCTTTATGGGATTTAATCCCATTGAAGCATATATTCAGCTATTTAAAGGGGCCTTTGCTGGGAAATTTAATTTTGGTGGAACCCTAGAGCGCTTTGTACCCTTGCTGTTAACGGCCTTGGCTTTTGCAGTGTCAGCTAAGGTTGCAGTCTTTAACGTAGGAGTTGAAGGAGAATTATATCTAGGTGCTATTGCTGCAGCATGGGCAGGCTATTCAATTGTAGGACTTCCTAAAGGGGTTCATATTATAATATGTATTGGTTTTGCTATGGTGGTTGGAAGTCTATGGGCAGCTATTCCAGGATTACTTAAGGCATATTACAAGGTAAATGAAGTATGTACAACTATTTTACTAAATTATGTAGCCATATTTTTTACATCTTATCTTGTAAATAATCCCCTATCTGCAAAAACAGGGGTTCCTCAAACACCTAATATGGAGTCTACAGCTTTACTATCAAAAATATTAAAGCCAAGCCGAGCTAATACAGGTTTGTTTATTGCAATTGCTGTACTTATACTTGTTTACTGGCTAGTTCAGCATACAACTATAGGATATAAGCTTAGAAGTGTTGGATTGAATCCAAATTATTCAGATTATATGGGCTTTAATGCAAAGAGGACGATGGTAATAGGGATGATGATGAGTGGAGCTATTGGTGGATTAGCAGGAGCCATTGAAGTAATGGGAATCTATGGTCACTTTTTAGATAATTTTTCACCGGGGATTGCCTTTGATGGTATGCTGGCTTCATTAATAGCAAGAAATAATATAAAAATGATCCCAGTTTTAGCTTTGTTTTTAGCTGTTTTGAAATCGGGAGCACTAGGCATGGAAAGATTTACAGGAGTTCCTAAATCCCTAGTGGATGCAATTATTGCAATGTTTATTTTGCTTGCAGCTATGGAGGGATTATTTATGATAAAAAAATGGAAAAAGAATAAGTCATCCAAAATAGATGCTGCCAAAGCTGACATATAGAAAAGTGAGGCGATACTATGTTAGATAATCTATCCTTGATATTTGATTATACTTTGATTCATGCTACCATAAGGGCTTCTACCCCCATATTATTTGCGGCCCTAGCTGCTATTATTACACAGCAGGCGGATATATTAAACATCGGAACAGAGGGAATTATGCTCTTTGGAGCCTTTACTGCGGTTACAGTTAGTTATTTTACGGGAAGTTGGATACTTGCCTTGATTATGTCAATGGTTGTAGGCCTTATAATCGCTGCTATTATGGGATTTGCCCATTTGAAATATAAAGCAGATATTATGGTTGTAGGTATGGCAATTAATATGCTTGCACTGGCCTTAACAAGATTTTTGCTAAACGAGTTTTTAAATACATCAGGAAGCTTTTATTCAGATCAAATTATAGCTTTTCCAAAGCTGAAATTTGATTTCTTAAGCAAGAATCCTGTGATTAACAGCCTTTTTAACAATTATTCTCTCTTTGAAATTGTAGGAATCATCATGGTCGTTGTACTATGGTACATATTATACAAAACTGTATGGGGATTAAGATTAAGAAGTGTAGGACTATTTCCTATGGCGGCTGAGACGGCTGGTATTAATGTTTACAAAAGAAAATTTGAGGTAATGCTTTATTCAGGACTTTTAGGAGGATTAGCTGGAGCTCATTTGTCTTTAGGATATTCTAATCTTTTTGCTGAAAATATGACGAATGGAAGAGGTTTTATGGGGGTTGCCGCTATGTTTTTTGGAGGAGGAAACCCTATACTATCTTGGATTGGATGTTTAATCTTCGGACTTACTGATTCCATTGGATCCAGGCTCCAGTCCTATGGATTACCTTCACAGTTTATTTTAATGATCCCCTATATAGCCACTGTTGCAATCTTAGCTATATCCTTAGCTCGAAAGCTTCGGTCAGAAGAAAAAATGAAGAGTTCATTATAGTATAAAATTTGTATATAAAGGGGATGAGATATGTGTCAGAGCCAATAAAGAGAAAAAAATTATATTGGACTGCGATCCAGGTCATGATGATGCCATCAGTATTTTGTTGGCAGGAAGAAGTCCTCATATTGATCTACAGGCAATTACTGTTGTAGCAGGTAATCAGACCCTTGAAAAAACAGCAAAAAATGCTTTAAATATATGTTCTGCCGTTGGAATCACAGATGTTCCTATTGCAGCAGGTATGGCTAATCCAATGGTAAGAGAACAGGTTATTGCCGATGATATTCATGGAGAAACGGGCTTAGATGGTCCACGTTTTGATAAGCCTTCAATTCAATTAGACAATAGACATGGTGTAGATTTGATTATAGAAGTATTAATGAAATCAGATGGAGATATTACTTTAGTTCCAACGGGGCCATTAACTAATATTGCAATGGCTATTAGAAAGGAACCTAGAATAGTTCCAAAAATTGAAAGAATTGTTTTAATGGGTGGGGCATATCAGCTGGGAAATGTAACACCGGCAGCGGAGTTTAATATATATGCAGACCCTGAGGCAGCCCATGTAGTATTTAGCTGTGGAAGACCTATTGTTATGATGGGGCTGGATCTGACACGTCAAGCCTTGGCTACACCAGAGGTTATTAAAAAAATGAAGCCTATAGGCAATAAGGCCTCTAAACTATTTGTAGAGCTTATGGAGTTTTTTACAAAAACACAAAGGGAAGTCTTTGGATGGAGCAGTCCACCTGTACATGATCCCACAACCATTGCATGGCTAATTGATCCTAGTGTAATACAAACTAAGCCCATGTATGTAGAAGTAGATATAAGAAGTGATAAAAGCTATGGAAGGACTCTTTGTGATTATTTTAATATATCAGGAAAACAAGCAAATACAGAAGTAGCTTTAAAATTAGATTTTGATAAGTTTTGGAATATTGTATATGAAACACTTAAATTATATTCATAAAATACCTTCAAAGGGAGGTGAACAATCATATGGATAAAATATTAACAAAGGTTCTTGAAAAAAATAAGGAAGTATATATCCACTATCTGGAGGAGTTAGTTGCCCTTGACACACAAGTAATAGGCCATGGAATCGATGGAGGATACGAAAAAAATGGACAAATGTTTCTTGAAAAAATATTACTTGAAATGGGTGCCAAGGTAAAAAGAGAACTTTTAAATGAAAAACTCATCCAAAAGGGTATTAAACTATTTAATGAAGGGAATCCAGGACATAATTATGCAGACAGATATAATCTTACAGCATGCTTTGAAGGAGATAAAAAGGGCAGAAGTATTTTATTTAATGGTCATGTGGATACCATGCCTCCTGGAGATATGAGTCTTTGGGATAAGAACCCGTGGCAGCCTACAATAAAGGATGGAAAATTATTTGGCTTAGGTGCATGTGATATGAAGGCAGGACTTATGGCTTCTATTATGGCAGTAAAGCTTTTGCAGGATGCTAATATTGATCTTCCCGGAGATGTTAAAATTACCTCTGTTGTTGATGAAGAAGGAGGAGGAAATGGTAGTTTAGCGGCCATGTTAAATGGCCATAGGGCAGATGCTGCTGTGGTATGTGAACCTACTGATTACAATTTGACCATAGGGCACATGGGCTTTATATTTTTCAAGGTAGATGTAACAGGTGTAGCCCTTCATTCCGGTACAAAGTGGAAGGGCGTTAACGCCATTGAAAAGGCCATTTTCTTAATTGATGCCCTTCAAGAACTAGAGCATAGGTGGCTGATGCTATATAAACATCCATTTTTACCTTCTCCCACATTAAATATTGGTGTTATTGAAGGTGGAACAGCAGGTTCTACCGTTCCTGACAAATGTACCTTTAAGCTGTGCCTCCATTATTTACCTAATTTGATGACCTATGAGTCTGTAGTGAAAGAGGTAACTGATTCGTTAATGCTGCGATCCCAGGGGGATTCATGGCTGATGAAGCATCCACCTGAAATATCTATTTATCAAGCAGGAGGAGCATTTGAAATCAGCTCAGAGGATTCCTTTGTTAAGACAGCTAAGAAGGTTATGGGAGATGTTATGGGAAATCCACCTATTTTAAATGGTTCAAATGGCGGAAACGATGCAAGACTTTTAAAAAATATTGGCAAAATGCCTACAGTTGTAATGGGACCCGGATCCTTAGAACAATGCCATGTTGTCAATGAATATGTTAAAGTTGAAGATTATCTACAATTTATATTGATTTATGCAAAACTTATATTAAATTGGTGTAAAAACCAGTAAAAGGAGGAATTACTAATGACAAAAAAAGTGCTAATTGCCGGTGAATCATGGGTAAGTTATACAACACATATTAAAGGATTTGACACCTTTTATACTTCAACCTATGAAGAGGGGGTAAAATGGCTTAAGGAAGCCTTAGAGCAGGGAGGTTATGATGTAACCTTTTTACCCAATCATCTTGCTCCAGAAAAATTTCCCTTTACCCTTGAAGAAATTAAGGAATATGATGCAGTTATTTTATCTGATATAGGTTCAAATACTTTACTTTTACCCCATGCTACATTTACAAAAAGTGAAAAAAGGCCAAATCGTTGTGAACTTATTAAAGAATATGTTGCACAAGGTGGCGGTTTTTGTATGATTGGTGGATATATGTCCTTCACTGGAATTGATGCAAAAACCCGTTACGGCGAAACAGCCATTGCCGATATTTTACCAGTGAAAATGTTAGAAAAGGATGACCGTGTTGAATCACCAGAAGGTATTGTTCCAGAAATTATTAAAGAGCACGAAATTTTATCAGATATTCCAAAGCAGTGGCCATTTTTCTTAGGATATAACAAAACGATGGAAATACCTGAAGGTACAGTATTGGCAAGAATCAACAATGATCCATTTATTGCCATTAGAGAATATGGAGATGGAAAAACAGCAGCATTTACATCGGATTGTGCACCTCACTGGGGACCACAAGAATTTGTAAATTGGAAATACTATAATTCATTGTGGACAAATCTTTTAAACTGGTTAACAAATTAATCCTTTCCTTATCCCCCTTTTGAAGTATTAATATTCAAAAGGGGGATTTTTTATATTATAAAGAAGATTGTGGAAAGATAAATAAGAAAATAAATTAGATATTAATTTTAAAATGGAATATGTAGATAACTTATCTGATCCTCTCTACTACATTTTGCATCTTAAAATTATTCAATTATTAGAAAAAAATAATTGAACCAATAGACAAAATGATTCAGAATCATCTTCTAAAGGTATTACCTGATTTTTACAGCATGTTTATGTAATTAGTTATTGATATAATAGTATGTAGCAAGAATACTATATTAATAATTTTATATTTATTTAGTAATATATTTCGCATAAATTGTCTTCTTCCATATACAAAAAAATGTTACAATAAAAAATTAAAATACAAAATATTTATATCAAAAGCTGTTATTTAAAAGAAGGGTGATTATTTGAAAAAGAAGCTTATACTTATTACTTTTGAAGTTGCTCCCAAGGAGAGATACCTAAAGGATTTAAAAGATTTTTTTGGTGAATATATAGAAATCGAAGGATATAGTATAAAGGAAGGAATAAATAAAATTATTCAAGGAGATCTTGCATTAATAAGTCTTTCGGGACTGACTAATATTGCAAAGGAATATCTTCCCGATGAAATGGAGATTATTTATTTCAATAGAACTTTTAAAAAGGGAAGCTTTCAACAATTATATGATTTACCCAGTGGAACCAAGGCAATGCTTGTAAATAATAGTAAGATCGGTGCCTTTGATACCATATCTCTTTTATATGAAATGGGAATAAAACATGTGGATTTTATTCCGGTATACCCCAATATGCGAGATATACCTGATTTGAAATGTGCTGTTACCCCTGGTCAAACCCATCATGTCCCCAAAAATGTAGAAAAAATAATAAATATTGACTGGAGAGTTCTCGATGTATCTACATTAATGAGTATAATTTCAAAACTTGATATATTGGATGAGGAGCTTGATAAGAAATTAGAGAATTATTTAAATACGATAGTTCCAATCAGCCATGGATTACATTACATTTTTAAAAGCTCCCATGAAATAAAAAATAAGCTGAATATTATTCTAGATGTAATTGATGATGGTGTCATAGTCATAGATGAGGACTACAAAGTTATACATTATAATAGATCAATTGAAAAAATATTAGGTATTAATGAAGAAAGCATTATGAATAAAAATGTAAGAGAAATAATATCTTCTCATCCAACAATGAATGAAGTGCTAGAAGAAAAATATGTAGAGGATTTAATTTTAAAGCATGATAAAACTAATAAGAGCTTAATTATAACTAAAAGGCCTATAATGGATGATAATAGAATTTATGGATATGTCCTTATCATTAAAGATAAAACAGAAATAGAGAATTTAGAGAATGAATTGAGAAGACAGCTTGTTGATAGAGGGTATATAGCAAAGTATAGATTTGAAGATATAGTAGGAGTTAGTGACAACATAATTGAGAGCAAGAATAAAGCAAAAAAAATTAGTGGGATAGAGGCTCCGGTAATAATAACGGGAGAAAGTGGAACCGGTAAGGAATTATTTGCCCAGGCTATTCATAATAATTCCAAAAGGATGAATAAACCTTTTTTAGGAATAAATTGTGCATCCCTTTCCTCTGACTTATTGGAAAGTGAACTTTTTGGTTATGAGGAAGGAGCTTTTACCGGTGCTAGGAAAGGTGGAAAGAAAGGGCTTTTTGAGCTTGCTCATTTAGGAAGTCTATTTCTAGATGAAATAAGTGAGCTTCCAATGTATATGCAAGCCAAGCTTCTCAGGGTGCTCCAGGAAAAGGAAGTTATGAGAATTGGAGGTATGAGAATAATACCTATTGATGTAAGAATTATAGCAGCAACAAATAGGGATTTAAAAAAATTAGTACAGGAAGGTAAATTCAGAAAGGATTTATATTATAGATTAAATGTTTTAACCTTAAATTTATCGCCTCTTAGAGAAAGAAAAAAGGATATTCCGTATTTAATAAAAGATATTTTTAAAAAGACCGGCACCAAGAGAAAAAAAATTGATGAAAGCCTTAAAGAAGCTTTAATAAATCATTATTGGGATGGAAATATTAGAGAATTAAAAAACTGTATAGAATATATGATATATTTAGGCAGTGATAGATTAACAGTTAATGATTTACCTCCAGATTTTAAAAATGAAGAAAATCATTTTAAGGATAAAAAAGAAAATAAACTATTTCTAGAATTGACTCTACAGGAAAATAAATTGGCATTGTATATTCTAAATATTTTGAGATATAAACCAGCAGGCAGGAGAACTATTTATAAATATGCAATTCAGGAAGGTTTTGATGTATCAGAACATAAGGTAAGAAAAATAATGGAATTTTTACTTGGAAAAGGAATTATAAAGTATGGTGAAGGGAGAACAGGAGCTAAGCTGACAAAATTCGGTAATGATATAATTTCAAAGAAAATAAATTTGCGGGATGATATGCGGGAGCTTTAGGGTGAATAACCCTTAAATCTCCCGCATATTTATTAATTATTAACTAAATGTAATAGAATTTTACGGGAATAGGAATACTAAGTAGAAGATTTAATAATTTGGCATAAAAATTGCTTATTTAATATTGAGAGCGGAAGAAATATAGAAAACATAAAAGGAGGGTAGAAAAATGACAGAAAAAAAATATGTAGAAGAAGTTTTTAACTATCTTCACTCAATTCCAGAAATAGGATGCAATGAATTTAAGACTTCAAAGTTCATATCGGGAGAATTAAAGAAATTTGGCTATAATGTTATGGAAGGTTTTGCTGTTACTGGTCTAGTTGCAACATTGGATAGTGGGGTTAAAGGTCCGGTTTTGGCTGTTAGGGCAGATATGGATGCTTTGCAATTTGAATTGGATGGAGAAAAGGTTAATATACATGCCTGTGGACATGATGCAAATTCATCTATGGTTTTAGCTACAGCCAGGGAAATAGCTGAAAAAGGAATAAATAGAGGAAAGATTATGTTTGTATTTCAGCCTGCCGAGGAAATTTTGGGTGGAGCTAAAGAAATTGCTAAATCTGGGGTTTTGGATGAAGCAGATGAAATTATAGGTATTCATTTAAGACCAATTCAGGAAGCGAAGCTGGGAGAAGCTACTCCAGCATTATGCCATGGTTCGTCTCAAATGATGAAAGTGAAAATAAATGGAATAGCAGCCCACGGAGCAAGACCCCATTTGGGAGTAAATGTAATAGATGCATCAGCATTAGCCATTAATGCAATTAATGCTGTTAAAGTTGATCCTAGGGTTCCCCACTCTGCTAAAGTGACTAGTATAAATACAGGAGATTCTGCTTATAATATTATTCCAAGCAGTGCAACTTTGGCTCTGGATTTAAGGGCACAAACAAATGATGTCATGGAAAAATTAGTAGAAAAAATCAAGGAAGCTATTAATAATAGTGTTAAAGCAATTGGTGCAGATGCAGAAATTGAAGTTAGCACTGGAGTTCCCGCAGCAGAATATAATGAAGATACTGTTAATCTTGCAAGGGAAGCAATAACGGAAGTGTTAGGAGGTTCTCTGAGTCCTATTGTTACACCTGGTGGAGAAGACTTCCACTTTTACACAAAATTTCTCGATATCAAATCAGCTTATATAGGATTAGGTGCTAATCTAGTGCCTGGATTGCACAGCCCAGAAATGGAATTCGATTTAAAGGCATTAGAATACGGAAAGGAAATTCTAAAAAGAATAGTTCTTAAAAGGGTAGGATAGTAAGTCTCACAATAAAATAAAGGAGGAATTTAAATGGCCAATTCTAAACCTGTAAAAAATCCGAATAGTAAAAAGAAGTTTAAAGTTCCAAATACCTATACCCTGATAATGATGTTTGTTATTGTTGCAGCACTCTTAACCTATATAATACCAGCTGGAGAATATGAAATGATTAAGGATGAAGTCACAGGTAAAACTTTAATCAACCCGGATTCATTTCAGTTTATAGAAAGGAATCCTGTTAGTATAGGTGATTTCTTATTGTCAATACCTAATGGTATGAATGGAGCAGCCGCAATTATTTTTCTTACGTTTTTAGTAGGTGGATTCTTTCAAATAATTAATGATACAGGAACAATTGATGCAACCATAAATGCATCAATAAATAAGCTTCAAGATAAAGCTCTTTTAGTTATACCTATGGTAATGGCACTTATGTCAATATTAGGAGCTTTGGGAATTGTTGTTAATGCTGCAATTGCCTTTATTCCCATTGGGGTGGCCTTAGCTAAAAAATTGAAGCTCGATCCTATTGCCGGTATATCAATAATGTATATAGGTGCCTATTCAGGATTTTGTGCATCTCCCATGGGACCCTTTAATACGATATTAGGACAAACTATAGCAGGACTTCCTTTAATGTCGGGTTTTGGATTTAGGACCATAGTGTGGACATTTGTATTTATTGTTTCTGTATGGTATACAATGCGTTATGCTAAAAAAGTAAAAAGTGATATTAATAATAGTGTTTTAGATAAAATAGAGTGGATAGAAAAATCAGAAACGGCAAAGGAAGTAACAGATTTTAATTTTAGACATGGACTTATTTTACTTGCCCTTATAATAGGCTTTGTAACATATGCATATGGTTCATTTAAATTACATTGGAATCTAAGCTATTTAAGTGCGATGATGCTGGCTGTTGCATTGGTAAGCGGCTTAATAGCTAAAATGCATCCCGATGATATGGCAAAATCATTCATTGCAGGATGTAAAAGCATGGTTTATGGAGCCCTAATAATAGGATTTGCCAAGTCAATTACAATATTGCTTACAGATGGTAAAATAATTCATTCTATAATTTATTATATGTCCCTTCCTTTAAGCAAAGTAGCTCCTATGATTTCTGGAGTTTTAATGTTCTATATTAATTTAATATTCAATTTCTTTGTGCCTTCCGGTTCAGGACAAGCCATGGTAGTTATGCCTCTAATGGCTCCAATGGCAGATGTGGTTAATGTATCTAGACAGGTTGCAGTTTCTGCATATCAATATGGCGATGGATTTTCCAATACTATAATACCTACTTCAGGAGTTTTAATGGCAGCATTAGGTGTAGCAAAGGTGCCCTATGAAAAATGGTTTAGATACATGATTCCGCTGTTCGGTCTATGGGTTTTAATAGGTACTATAGCAATAGCTGTTGGAATAGCAATTGGATGGTCATAGATAAAAAATGATTTTTTATATAGGGTTTATATAGTAAAGCTTAATTAAATTTGTTGTGCTAGTTCCCATATCAGGGATTTTAATATTTCCTTTTCGTTCATGTAATAAATCCGTTCTTTTATATAAACTTAAAGGAAAAAAACAGTTTTATTAAAATCACTCAAATTAAATATTAAAATCCCTTAAATCACATTTAAAATTAAATATTTAGTTTACTAGTACAACAGGTTAATTTATATATGTACAAATACTTAAGATTTCTTGGAGTTTTGGACATGTATAAATTACAGTTTTTATTTAAATTCCTATACTAAATATTGAAAACAAAAGTATGTTAATATAATATATAGCTAGCAGCTTATAGAGATTTATATAAACTCTATAAGCTGCTAGCTATAATTTTTTATGAAAGGAGAATAAAAATGTTATTTGATTCCCATGCCCATTTAGATGGAGAAAGATTTGATAAGGATAGGGATAAAGTAGTAGAAAGGGCTAAAGCAAGTGGAATATCTTATATAATGAATCCAGGAGCAGATTTTGAAAGCTCAGTAAAAGCTGTAGAGCTTGCCAGTAAATATGATATGATTTATGCAGCTGTAGGGGTTCATCCCCATGATACTAAAGATATGGATGATATAATGTTGGAGCTAATAAAAGGCTTAGCAAAAAAGCCAAAGGTTATGGCAATTGGAGAAATAGGCTTGGATTTTTATTATGATAATTCTCCAAGGGATGTTCAGAAGGAGTGGTTTAGAAAACAGATTAGGCTTGCAAAAAATGTTAATTTACCAATTATTATTCATGATAGAGAAGCAAATAACGAAGTTATGAATATATTAAAAGAAGAAAAAGCCTTTGACAATGGTGTTTTGATGCACTGTTACTCTGGAAGTGCCCAATTAGCTAGGCAATATATAAAGCTGGGAGCGTATATTTCTATAGCCGGACCACTTACATTTAAAAATGCCAGGAAAGCTGTAGAGGTTGTAAAAACAATACCAATAGAATATTTAATGGTGGAAACAGATTCTCCATACTTGACTCCTGAGCCATATAGAGGTAAAAGAAATGAATCAAGCTATGTTAAATATGTAGCAGAAAAAATTGCACAGATAAAAGAAATTTCCTTTGAAGAGGTTGCAGAGAAAACTACAGAGAACGCTAAAAAATATTTTGGAATTTCAAAATAGATATAATAAATTGTCGGAAATGTAAAATTTCCTGGGAAATAAATAGTATGTTAGGATAAAAAATATAATAGCTGTGTCAATCCTTGTATTTTACAAAGATAAAGTAAATATTTGTCTCATAGCATCAAAGACTTTAGGAATAGAATAGGATGTAATATTTATGTCAATAATAGCATAATGTAGATGATAAGTTTTAAATTTCCTGGGGTAACTTTTATTACTAAAATCTTCGGCAAAGTCTTTCTAATATTGATATTGAAAGGTTTTGATACTATAGATTTATATAGTATTTGACATAGAGTTTTATTTGTTATAGACTAATGTGAGTTATAATAATATTTCATAAAATTACCAAAAGTTTATACAAATAAAACCTTTTACGGATAACCAATATTGGAATTTATAATACTTTAGAGCTGGTTATCTATAGAGTGAAACAATGTTAAACTCTAATTTGTTTCACTGAGATAAAAGTTACCTAATATGTTAAGGAGGTATTTTTATGGAGCCATTTAAAAAGCTTCAAAATCTATTTAACAAAAAAAATACGATTATTATCATAACCATTATGTTTTTGTTGACAGTGATTTCTATTGAAATATTATTTAGCAAGGAAATAACAATAAAGGATGAAGACAAAAAAATTGCAGTTGAAACATTGTCATCTAATGTTGACTATGTACTTAAAAAAGCAAAGGTTGGCTTAAATGAACATGATCAGCTAAGTGTAGATAGAAACACAAAATTAAAGGATAAAATGGTAATAGAAGTTAAAAGAGCATTTGATGTAAAAGTAAATGTGGATGGGAAAAGCTTAGACATATTAACTGCAAACACAAAAATAGAAGATATATTGAAGGAATATAATATTGAATTAGGTGAAAAGGATAAAACCAATCCGTCTCTTGATGCAGTAATTTCTCCAAAGGATGTAATAAATATAATCAGAGTTGAAGAGAAAATGGTGAATGAAGAAGTCGATATTCCCTATAAATCTATAATAACATATAATGATGAATTGGGCCCTGGAAAAATCGAGAAAAAAAGAGATGGAAAAAATGGTAAAAAGGAAATAGAGTACAGAATAGTTTATGAAAATGGAGTCGAAGCCATTAGAGAAGTAATTAATGAAAATATAATAGAAGAACCAGTAGATGAATTGGTAGAAAAGGGATCTGAAAAGTATCTTGTGGCGTCAAGGGGAAAGATGGTTAGATATAGAAAAGTATTAACAATGTCTGCCACTGCATATGATCTTTCCGTTGAGAGCTGCGGAAAAACTCCAGACCATCCTCAATATGGGATTACCCGTAGTGGAACTAGAGCCAGACCAGGAGTTGTGGCTGTTGATCCAAAAGTTATACCCTTAGGCGCAAAGCTATATGTAGAATCATTAGATGGAACTGAGGATTATGGTTTTGCTTCAGCAGAAGATACAGGTGGAGCAATAAAGGGAAATAAAATAGATCTATTTATGGAAGATCCAAAAGATGTAAGAAGATACGGTAGAAGAAAAGTTAGAGTATACATATTAGATTAGAGGTTACCTATATGATCATAAAAGAAGTAATAGTTGTAGAAGGAAGAGATGATGTTGCTGCCGTAAAAAGGGCAGTAGATGCAGAAATAATTATTACCCATGGATTTGGTATTACCAAAGAAACCTTAAAAAAAATTAAGTTTGCTAGAGAGAGGAAGGGTGTAATAATATTTACAGACCCTGACTTTGCAGGTGAAAGAATTAGAAAGACTATTTCTAGTCAAATAAAGGGCTGCAAACATGCTTTTTTACCTAGGGAAGAGGCCATTAAGGATGATGATATTGGAATAGAAAATGCCACTCCTGAAAGCATAAGATCAGCCCTTTCAAAAGTAAGAACTGTAGTAGAGGATAATAAAGAAAAAGAGTTCAAAAAAATTGATCTAATTATGAATGATTTAGAAGGATGTCAAAATGCCTCTAAAAGACGTGATAAGCTCGGGAAAATCCTTGGTATAGGCTATGGAAATTCAAAACAGTTTTTAAGTAGGTTAAACAATTATGGTGTTACTCGTCAAGAGTTTGAAAATGCTCTAAAAAAAATATAGAAAATAGGAGCAGGTATACTATGGAAAAATTGTCGTCCCCAAGAAGAACTAAAGAAATTGTAAATAAATATGGATTCAGATTTTCTAAAAGCTTAGGGCAAAATTTTTTGATTGATGAAAATATAATACTAAAAATAATCGAGGGTTCTGAAATTAAAAAGGATGATTTCATTATTGAGGTTGGACCAGGAATAGGAACCCTTACCCAGTATTTAGCTGAAGCAGCAAAGAAAGTACTGGCAATAGAAATAGATAAGAAGCTCATACCAGTTCTAGATGAAACCCTAGGGAGTTATAGCAATGTGGAAATTATTAATTCAGATGTTTTAGACCTGGATTTAAAAAAAATGGTTTTAGATAAATTTTGCGGTGAAAAAGTTAAGGTTGTTGCCAATTTACCCTATTATGTTACTACTCCTATTATAATGAAGTTTTTAGAGGAAGAAGTACCTGTTAAGGATATAGTTGTAATGGTACAGAAGGAAGTTGCTGATAGAATTAAAGCAAAACCTAATACAAAGGATTATGGCTCTCTTTCTGTGGCGGTTCAGTACTACTGCAAGCCTGAAATAGTGACTAAAGTACCCAAATCAGTATTTATACCCAATCCTAATGTAGAATCTACAGTTATCCGTTTAAAAGTCTTAGACAATCCACAGGTAGAGGTTATTGACAGAAAAGTTTTCCATAGAGTTGTAAGAGCTTCCTTTGCTAAAAGAAGAAAAACATTATTAAATTCTCTATCTTTTAGTAATCTAGGTTTAAATAAGGATCAAATTAAAGAAATTTTAGCATGCTGTAATATAGATCCTAAAAGAAGGGGAGAGAGCTTGGATATTGAAGAATTTGCTGTCCTTTCAAATTATATTAGTAAGATAGTATAAAATTAGTTTGATTTTAGCTTAGAGTAGAACTCTAAGCTTTTTTATTGTATAGGAACTCAAACATTTTTTAAAGAAATTTTATGTGTTAGACAAAGTGATTTCAAGTGGTACAAGAAATTACAAACTATTACCAGTAAAATATTGGTTCGAATTATTTTCTCTTAAAACTTACTAGAAAGACCCTAGTACTTGCAACTTGGAACTTAAAACGCGTCGAAGACGCTTTTGTTCTGGGATGAAGCAACACTTCTCATGGACGCAATTCGACCCCGAGGAACAAAATTTGCCCTATTGTATATTTTGAAATATAATAGTAGTATAAATTAAAAATAAATACTATTAGGATATATAGATAAAGGAGGACAAAATGAAAAAGCCAACGGTACTAATGATTTTAGATGGATTCGGTATAAATAATGATAGTTACGGGAACGCAATAAAAAATGCTAATACACCAAATATAGATAGTTATTTTGAAAAATATCAAAATACTCAGCTAAAGGCCAGTGGATTAGCTGTTGGACTTCCTGAAGGGCAAATGGGAAATTCTGAGGTTGGACATCTTAATATAGGATCAGGTAGAATAGTATATCAGGACTTTACACGTATAACAAAATCTATTGAAGACAAAGATTTCTTTGAAAATAAAGCTTTTATTGAAGCCATGGATAATGCAAAAAAACATGACTCAGCTCTACATATATTTGGGTTATTGTCTGACGGAGGCGTTCATAGTCATAATACCCATTTATATGCGCTTTTGGAGCTTGCCAAAAAACAAAATATTTCAAAGGCTTATGTACACTGCTTTTTAGATGGTAGGGATGTACCACCATCAAGTGCTGTTAAATATATCGATGAGTTAGAGAAAAAGATAAAGGAAATAGGAGTAGGAAAGATTGCCACAATATCTGGACGATATTATGCAATGGATCGTGATAAGAGATGGGATAGAGTAAAGCTTGCCTATGATGCTATTGTTTTAGGAGAAGGAGAAAAGGTTACTTCATCAACAGAAGCATTAGAAAAATCCTATGCAAATAATGTAGTTGACGAATTTGTTAAACCCACTGTTATTTATGAAAATAATAATCCAGTAGGAATAGTGTCAGAAAATGATTCTATAATAATGTTCAATTTTAGACCTGATAGGGCTAGGGAAATAACTAGAGCTTTTGTAGACCCAGAGTTTGAAGGTTTTGAAAGGGCCAATGGATATTTTCCTGTTCACTATGTTTGTATGACTCAATATGATGCGACCCTTCCAAATGTTAATTTAGCCTATGGGCCACAAAGTCTTATTAATACGTTTGGAGAATATATTTCAAATAAAGAATTAAAGCAGCTTCGTATTGCTGAAACTGAAAAATATGCCCATGTAACTTTCTTTTTTAATGGGGGAGTAGAAGAGCCAAATGAAGGAGAAAATAGGATTCTTATTCCTTCGCCAAAGGTGGCAACCTATGATATGAAACCAGAAATGAGTGCCTATGAAGTAACTGATGAATTAATCAAAGCAATAAATGGGGAGATATATGATGTTATAATAGTCAATTATGCTAATCCCGATATGGTAGGACATACAGGAGATTTTGAGGCTGCTGTAAAAGCAATAGAGGTGGTTGATGAATGTGTGGGAAGGGTAGTAGAGCTGTTAGTAAATAAGGATGGACAGCTTCTTATTACGGCAGATCATGGAAACTCTGATGAGATGCTGGATGAAGCCGGTAATCCCATTACCAAACATTCAACAAATCCGGTACCCCTTATACTAATTAATGCTGAAAAGGAGTATGAACTGATGGAAGGGAAATTAGCAGATATAGCACCGACTTTGCTCCATCTTATGAATCTACCAAAACCAGAGGAAATGACAGGAAATTCATTATTATTAGAACCTGCCTATGCATCAGATGAAGAAACTGTATAGTTAAATCCAGATTATTCATAGAAAATTCAAAACTACTTGTACCCTTTTAAACTTTCCCTGAATAATTTAGGTTAAAGCTTATAAAAAACAAAATCACGTTTCATGATATATGATTTTATCATGAAATGTGATTTTATTTTTGGAAAAAAACTATCTCTTAGAAAAAATAGAAGGAATTTATATATATTTCACAGAATTAATAAATATTGGATTTTTAAGGAGTTTTATGGGGGGATGTTATGAATTCTAAATCTTTGATGGTTATTTCCAGTATTGGCAGTGGACTCATTATATTTTTCGTATTCATTTTTTTATTTCATAAAGATAAGGAGAAATATCTAGGGATCATTGCATTAGGATGGGGAGTATTTATTATTCAAAGGTTATTAAGATTTTTGGGCATACTAAAGTCTATTGAAACATTTTCTTTTTCGGCCTATGTATTATATTTAGTTTTGATATTTCTATTTATCTATGGCATACATTTATTTATTCGAAAACCAGTAAAAAAATGGTGGGTAGTAGTTTTAGGAATATGTATAGTATATAAAAGCTTAGATAATATTATAAACTTACCAAATATTATAGGAGACATAATATACATATTTCCCAGTATTATTCTTGTATGGAATGGTATTAATGTCATTAAATCAAAGAAATATATGGGGATAGGTAGGCATATAGTTGGAGGAGATTTTATTTTTTGGGGAATACAATTAATTTTTTTCTCTTTTTTTAAAAATAAAGTTTGGTTTATTACAATAGCAAAGTTTATTTATCCATTGATCTTTAATGTCCTTGCCTTTGGGATTCTAATTTCATATTTTGAAACAATTTTAAAGAGATTGGAAAAGAGTGAAGAAAGATATAAGATGTTGGTAGAGATTTGTCCCGATGCAATTGGCGTTGTAATGAATAATGAAATTGTTTTTGCTAATAACGCATCATTAAGACTTTTGAAGGCTGATAATATGGAACAAGTAAAAGGACATAAAATAAAGAAATTTTTACATCCTGATTTTCTAAAAAATGAAGAAGAAAGATTTGAAAAATTATTTGTAACTAGTGAAGCTCTAAAGCCTAAAGAAATAAAACTTAAGACTTTAGAAGGTATAGAAATAGAAGTTGAAAGTGCTATAGCACCTATTGCATATAATAATAGAAGGGGGGTATTATTTGTTGCAAGGGATATTGCTGAACGCAAAAAATCAGAAAGTCTTAAAAAACGTATTGAGGAAAAGACAATATTATTAGAGAAAATAGAGGAACTTGAAAAATTGAGAAATGAATTTTTTGCAAATATATCCCATGACTTAAGAACTCCATTAAATATTATACTTGGAACAATACAGCTTATAGAAATGAACAATACTAATATATCAGTTGAAAATAAATATTTAAAGGAGAAAAAACGTATAAAAACTATTAAGCAAAACTGTTACAGGCTTTTAAGACTTGTTAACAATTTAATTGACATTACTAAAATTGATGCAGGATTTTATAAAACAAATCTCCAAAATTGTAATATAGTGAATGTTATTGAAAATATTACTCTATCAGTAGTTGATTATACAAAAAATAAAGATATTTCCCTAGTTTTTGATACTGATATTGAAGAAAAAATTATAGCTTGTGATTTAGATAAGATAGAGAGGATAATGATGAATCTATTATCTAATGCTATAAAATTTACTAGGGAAAAAGGCAGTATACTAGTTAAGATAAAGGATGACATAGATAATATTACTATTATTGTTAAGGACAATGGAATAGGAATACCAGAAGAAAAAAAGGAAATTGTCTTTGAAAGATTCAAACAAGTAGAAAATACATTATCACGAAGCTGTGAAGGAAGTGGAATAGGATTGTCTCTTGTTAAGTCTCTGGTAGAGATGCATGGTGGAACAATATCCGTAGAAAGTGAATTGTTAAAAGGTACAGAATTTATAATTAAATTACCAGTTCAAATTATTCCAGAAAAAGAAATAGAAAAAGATAATAATTTTTCTATAAATCAAACTTTGATAGAAAGAATTTCAATAGAATTTTCAGATATATATAGTGCATAAAAAACCGCCCTTCAATTTATTTCAATTAATTTTTTTAGTAAGTTTCCCTATTCATACAAGTTTTTTAGATTAAGTAGTGAACTATTTGAACTTTAATACATATATTAGTAGTAAATGAGTTGTTGAAGGGGGGCTATAAATGGTTAGCGATAGGAGGTACAAAAGATACTTTATTATATTAGAAAATGAAGATAGAGGCTTTGCAAAAACTGATAAAAGAATGCCTAAAGGATATGCAAAAATAGAAGTAAGAAATGGAAAGGGATTGCTAAACGTTTATGTGCAAGATTTAAAATACTTTAAGGATGCCAAATATATTTACAGAAATTATCTGATAAGCACTAAAGGTCAAAAGGGTAAATATGTTGATACAGGTGCATTCATGATAGATGAAAAAGGTAAAGGAGAGCTTAGAGTAAAATTTAATCCAGATAATGTTGAAGGAAGTCAAATGTCTATTGAAGATTTTAATGTAGTAGCAGTAATAGCTAAGCCTATTGAAAGATCTTCAGATGAAAATGAAGTATACGGACCTTTAATTGGGTATATGGATAAAGAAAAGGTTGACTGGAAGAATATATTAATGTATGAAGAAAATGTTATGAAAGAGAATGATAAGATTGATAAAGAATACAAAGAAAAGTATGAAGAAATTATAAATGTTATAGAGAAAAGTTCAAAAGAGATATATAAAGAAGATGAAGAAGAGGAAGAAAAAGGATTTACAGAACCTATAGAAAAACATGGGAATGAGTTAAGTAGTAAGTATAAATACAAAGAGAAACCATCAAAAGAAATAAA
>NZ_FUZT01000010.1:0-160505 GCF_900167445.1 Maledivibacter halophilus | reverse complement strand
GAGGAAATAAAGCCTCAGAAGAAAGAGGAAATAAAGCCTGAGAAGAAAGATAAAAGTAAAAAACATGATAAAAATCAATTTAGCAAAAGAACAGAAATTCATTACAAAAAATATCATAAGATGGTTTATAAATATGTAAAGGATATATTAAAGTATCATGAAAAAGTGGAGCCTTTTGAGAAAAATATTGAAGGCTATAAATGGTGGAAAATGAATTATGATAGGCAAAGCATCTATAGAGGTTTTCTTCCGTTTTTTGGTTATATATTAAGTATTTATGCCAATAATCCCTATGTTTATTACATGAATAATTGCTATAATTTAATGAATAAATATGGACACTATATTTTTGGAGTGGCTTATGATAAGGATATGGAAGTTAAATATTATGTCTATGGAGTACCTGGAAGATATGTAGCTACAGATCAACCCTGCCAAGGTATGACAGGCTTTATATCTTGGTATCCCCTTGAAGATAGGGAACCAGAAAAAGGAGATTATGGATATTGGCTCCTTCATATAGACTCTAAGACTGGAAATGCTGTATTTCCAATGAAACCAACAGTTCCACCAATGAACTGAAAATTTCAAGCATAAGAAATCTAGAATTTAGTAGAGACCATTTCAAGAAATAAAGCACACCTAATAAAGGTGTGCTTTCATTATGTAAAGCAATCTATTTTTTAACAATTTCATAGAAGTTATAATTACAAAGGTTCATCAGATGTTTTTAACTCCTTATCTAGTTAAATCATAGCTCCATTTTTCAATCCCTCCAGCAAGGACATAAACTTGGGGATAGCCATTAGAAGATAGGATTTTAGCTATTTTTGTACTTTCCTTTCCTGTATCACAGTAAACTAAATATTTTTTTTTTCTTTCCAGTAAACTGGAATAGTTTTTCTTAGCTAATTTATAAGGCATTAAAATTGCATTAGGTAAATGTCCATCTAAAAATTCTCTTTCGCTTCTTACATCTAACACAGTCAAGTTTTTATTATTGCTTATCAGTACTTGAGCCTGCTCAGGAGAAATATTTTTATATGCATATTTTAATGTTTCTGAAAAAGTTTCATTGGAGTTTGTCATAAATGTTAGTAACATAATACCAATTATCAGAATTATTAAAATTGCTAGTGCTATGTATAGATGTTTTCTCTTAATTATCAGAACTCTTAACATTAGATCACCTCTTTAAAATATATTTGAGGAAATTGCATAATTACTTCTTGTGAAAACTAACTACTATATGTATAGATTTTCCATAGCAAAACTTAATTTATGTATATCAAAATATCCAATGTTTCTGGAGATTTTTGATAGGTATAAATTAACTGTTTTATTGGAATATCTATAGTATTAAAGTTTCACATTTTTATTCGTATTACTAATATATTTTAAGCTAGGCTATTTTATTACTTTTAATTTTAAATTCATATATTGAAACAAAATAAAAAGGTAAATTTATACATGAAAAAATCGTAGAATCATCGATATTTTTAGGATGTATAAATTAAGTTTTAAGATTGGTTATCCATATATGTTAAAAGAATGTTAAAAATTAAAATAGTACTTGAAATTATATTTTAGAAGAGTATAGTAGTTATGTAAAAAATACGATAGGAGATGAAGAAAATGATACACAACCATTTACTTATAGCTATTATGATTTTTTCTCTAACTTATACAGCAATAATTTCTGAAAAAATTAATAGAACTGCCATAGCTATATTTGGAGCAGTTCTTATGATTGTTTTTCAAGTCATATCACAAGAGCATGCCTTTGGGATAATTGATTTCAATACGATAGGTTTGCTAATTGGAATGATGATGATAGTTAATATATTGAAGAGAACAGGAATATTTCAATATGTGGCTATTAAGACTGCCAAAATAGCAAAGGGAGAGCCTTGGAGGATAATAGTATCTTTTACAGTAATAACGGCAATTTCCTCAGCGCTTCTTGATAATGTTACAACGATTTTACTTATTGCTCCAGTTACATTTGTAATTACAGATACTTTAGAAATGAATCCTATACCATTTCTTATTCCAGAAATATTATCTGCCAATATTGGGGGAACAGCCACATTAATTGGTGACCCGCCTAATATTATGATTGGAGGAGCAACGGGACTGGGATTTATGGATTTTATTATAAATTTGGCTCCCGTGGTTTTAGTAATTTTTATAATTACTATATTATTGCTTAAAGTTATTTATAAAAGCTCATTAAAAGTTAATGAAGAAAATAAAAGAAAAGTTTTTGATCTTGATGAAACTAAAACAATTAAAGACAGATTATTGTTGGTTAAAAGTTTAATAGTTTTAGGTCTAACAATAATAGGCTTTGCAATACATCAATTTATTGGCTTAGAATCAGCGACTGTTGCATTATTTGGAGGAACTTTTCTATTATTAATTAGTAAAATAGACCCTGAAGAAGTCCTAATTGAAATAGAATGGACTACTATATTCTTTTTTATAGGATTGTTTGTATTGGTAGGATCGTTAGAAGAAGTTGGAGTCATAAAACTTTTAGCTGAAAAGTTGGTAGATTTTACAAAAGGAGATTTAGTTATGACTACCATGCTAATATTATGGCTCTCAGCAATAGCGTCTTCATTTTTAGATAATATTCCTTTTGTTGCCACAATGATACCACTTATAAAAAATCTTGCAGCTATTTCAGCAATAAAGGTTACGCCACTATGGTGGGCTTTGGCCTTGGGAGCATGTTTAGGAGGAAATGGAACCTTAGTTGGAGCTTCAGCCAATGTTATTGTGGGTGGAATGCTTCAAAAACAAGGTCATAAATTAAGCTTTGTGAATTATATGAAGGTTGGATTTCCTTTAATGGTAATTTCAATAATTATTTCTACTATATATTTAATGATATTTTATATATAGATGAGGAAATTGCATAATGTATTTAGTATACTTCAGCAGATTATAAAGCTATAGATATTCCAGTAAAATAGTTAATTTATACATCTCAAAAATCCTTAGAAATGCTGGATATTTTGATACGTATAAATTAAATTTTACTATGGGAAATCTATATATATAGTAGATAGGTTTTGCTGAAGGTAATTATGTAATTTGATCAGATAAATATCATTTTTCATATATGTTTCAAGAAAAGACAATTTTTAAAGGTTTTACTAAGAGACTTTTCTTTATCCATTTTACTGATTTAATTAAAAACTTGGGGGTGCTATTATGAGAAAGTATAGTTATATTAATTCAGAAGCAAGTCAACATGATATGAAGCTTATTCAACTAGGAGCTAAGGTTGAACAAATAAACGGAAAGATGTGTTATGTTAAGTTTGATATAAAGGGATATGAATTAGCATATGTATATAACATTAACAAAAAGGGCAAATATTTTCTAGAGCGGATTAAGCCATACCCTCTGCCTATGAAAGAATTTACAAAGGAATCCCATGTAATTGACATTATTAAAATAGATTTAGAGCAATTTAAGAGTGCAATTAATAGTAAAAATATTAACTCATTTGTTGCTATAAGCTCTGAGCTTAATAAAACTATTAAGCAATTTGAAGATTTATTTCTATATTATAATGTTCCTAAAATAGAAACACAAATTATTTTAGGTAAAATAAGTGAAATACAAAAAGAAATCGGACATACCAAAGAAAATAGTGAGAGAATTTATTTTTCAAAGGAACCAGATAATCTATAATAATATAATTAAAACTCTGTAATTAATATATAATATACGATGAAAGAAGGTTGATTTTTTGATAAAAATAAATAAAGATATGGTTTTAGTAATTTTTCTCATAGTAATTATTGGAATTACATGTATAAATAATAAAGATAATATAAAGAAAATAGATATTGCACAGGATCTCTTATTAGAAGAAGCCAAATTTTATGGAGTTGATATTAATATAGATGAAAAAGCCAAGAATACAGATTTAAAGAATTATATATCTATTGAAGAAGCTAGGTTCTGGGGAGTTAGTCAAGCGTTTTAGAGCACGTTTAGTGCTCTTCTTTGTTTATAAAATAAAAATTTTGGAAAAATTTATTTTTCTATTGACAGGCTATTAACAAAAAGTATAAAATAGCATAAATACCCCACCCCCCTAAGGGGATAAAGAGTTGAAGGAGAGATAAAATATGTTTTCAAAAGAAGATATTATATACGATGTTTTAATAGAGAATAAAGAAATAGAAAAGATATTTAAAGAATTTGGCATAAGATGTTTTGGTTGAGGTGGAGCATTGTTTAAGAGCATTGGTAATGCTTGTGAAATATATAATGTGAATTGTGATGAATTATTGAATGAAATCAATAAGAAAAGATGAAATTGATAAAAAATCAAACCAAATTTATTTTAAGGCATCTATACTGAAGACTTAAAGTATTGTAAGAAGGAGCTGGTAGTTTGGCAGTTCAAGATTCTAAAAAGAAAATCATAAACAGATTAAGAACATTAAAGGGGCATATTTCAGGTATAGAAAAAATGATAGAAGATGGTAAAGAATGTGAAGAAATATTGATTCAAATAGCAGCTATAAAATCTTCAATCCATAAAATAGGAACCATTATAGTAGAAGAACATGCTCTAGAATGCTTATTAAAAGAAGAAACGGATGAGCCTATGGATAAAGAAAAGGTCAAGAAAGTAATAAAGACACTGATAAATTATGCTAAATAGAATATTTGTAAATTAACTTATTGTGCTAATTCCTATATCGAGAGTTTCAATATTTCTTTTTCGTTCATGTAATAAACCTGTTTTTTTATATAACTTTTAATGGAAAAACAGGTTTATAAAAATCACTCAAATGAAATATTAAAACTCCCTAAGTTATATTTTAGGACAAAAAATTTGATGATATTTTTAGTTTGGTTTTAGTCACTAAATCTACAATGTTACCATATGTTTTTGTTATCCCGTAGGCTACAATCGGTCTTCCGAAGGTAACCATTTTTAATTTTCTGGAACTACCTCCTCCTAATTTCATTATAAAATTTACTGAAGGGGAGGTGTCTACTAACATTATTTCCCTTTCATCAATACCTATCATACTTGGGATTGACATTAAAGCATTTGTAATAGGGTGTTCATAATATAATCTGCTTAATGTATACACTTTGTTTTTATATTCATCAATTCCATGAAAAATCAGTCTTCCCCTTTGATTTTTTCTTAATTTATCGAACATAGGAACTTCAATTATTTCTTTTGCAGAAGGAATTCTATCGATTGGAAGCTTATTTAGATGAATATAAGAAGCTACTACCGAAGAATGGCTCCCTCCAATATCATGATATATAACATGCATTAAAATACCTCCATAATTAAGTTAATGTTAAACTTCAATATAGATTTTCCATAATTTCTTTATTCCTTATTTTTTCTTAAATAATAAAAACTATACCGACTTTTCAATCTTTAAATTTGTTGCTCTTTAAATTCTTAACTATAAATGATATAATTTTAGCAAAAGTATCTTGTTTTTGAATACAGTAGTTTGAGAAGCAAAAAAATATAGGAGGAATAAAATATGAAAAAAAGAGCTATTTTATTATTGGCTATGATTATGATAATGTCTATGTCAATAATGTCTTTTGCAAATGAAGCACAATTTACCAAAATAGAATTTATAAAAGAGGTACTTGATGCTGAAGAGGTAGAAATTAACGAATTGAAAGAAAGTAATTATGAAGGCGTTGTAAGTGAAGAATATTTGCCTTACATAGAAGCTGCATATGAAAAAGATATTATTTTAAAGGATGAAGAATTTGATCCTAATAGTTCAATAACTAAAGAAGAAGCCATTATAATACTTGTAAAGGTTTTTGGAGAAAGAACAAGGGTAGAGGATATAACTGAAGAGACTGTACATAAAGAAATTGATTTTATAGATAAGGAAGCAGTAAGTACTTCAGCTGAAAAAAATATTGCATATGCTTTAAAGAATGATATTATTAAGAAAAATAGAGGAGCTTTTTATCCAGTAATGCCTTTAGACCAAAAGATGTCTAAGGAAATGATTGATTATGCTAAAGAAGCCCATGAAAAATACTTTACCCGTAATGGACTATCGGCAGATGATATTTTAGAAATGGCCAATGAAAATTTAAAAGAGCAAAAAACATTTAAAGCAAATGGCAAAATGGACGTAGATATGAAAATGTCTATAGAAGGGCTGCCAGAGGATATAAAAGAGCAAGAAGCATTGACCGATGACCAGATGAATATGAAAATGAATATGGAATTTGATATTCAAACTGAAAATCCAGATAGGTCATATGTGAAACAAGTTCTAAAAACAAATGCTGATGGAGTTGAAACAGAAGAGACTACAGAAGGGTTTATAGATGGAAATACAATGTATCAGAAGATGTCTTTGAGTGGAGATAAATGGATTAAAACTGATATAAGCTCAATACAAAGTCAGATACAGTCACTGCAGGGTAATGATCCCCAGAATATTGTTGAAGTATCCGATAAAGAGCTTATGTTTTATAAGAACTATGCAAGCTATGGTGAAAATGAAAAAATAGATGGCAAAGAATACTATGTAATTAATGTAGATATTGATAAAGAAGCATATAAAAAATTCATGAAGGATTATATGGGGGAAATCATGAATGCTTCAATTGATTTATCACTGCAGCAGCAAAGTGAAATAGATAATTTACAAGAAGATGCAGCTGAAATGGATATGGTAAAAGAAGGCGTAAAGCAAATGATTGATGATATGGATATGGAAATGAGTAGTAAATACTACATTAATAAGAAAACAATGAATTACGAAAAGGTAGATACAGATGCTACAATGTATATGAATATGGATAAATTTATGGAACTCATTGCTCAAATGGCTGAGAAAGATGAAGCTATTGATTTATCTAATGTTAAGATGAATATGGTTTATAATATGAAAGGTCAGTTTAACTATTATGATTTAGGTGAAGAAGTAATCTTCCCAGAAATAACTGAGGATGATATATTTAAAATGGAAGATAAAAAGCTTGAGCAAAACTAGATTATTACAATATATTATAAAGACGGCAATGGCCGTCTTTAATTTTTTAAAATATTAATAGAAATTTATTATTTTTTTTATATTAAGAATAGTATAATAGAGATAGTGGTAAAATCAAGAAAAAAATTTTTTGGAGGTTTTATAATGGTTAATCGAGACAGAATAGTAAAGGAATTTATGGAGTATGTTCAAATTGACAGCCTTACAAGACAAGAGGCAGATTTTGCAAAATTCATAAAAGGAGAGCTTGAAAAGCTTGGACTAGAAGTTACAGTTGACAATGCTGGTGAAAAAATAGGGTCCAATGCCAACAACATTATATCTACTCTAAAAGGAGACAAAGATGTAGAGCCAGTTATGTTATGTTGTCATATGGATACTGTAACGCCTGGAGAGGGAATAAAGCCTGTTATAAAGGATGACGTAATTTATAGTGATGGAACTACTATTTTAGGCGGAGATAATAAAGCAGGTATAGCGGCAATAATAGAGGCGTTAAAAGTTATTAAGGAGGAAAACATTTCCCATGGAGATATAGAAGTAGTATTTACTATAGCGGAAGAAGGAGGACTTAATGGTTCTAAAAATCTTGACTATTCAAAGATAAAATCTAAGCGTGCATTTGTTTTGGACAGTGGCGGTTCTCCAGGACAAATAATAGTTAGAGGCCCGGCCCAAGATAAAATAGATGTTAAAATAAAAGGAACACCGGCCCATGCTGGAGTTTGTCCTGAAGAAGGTATAAGTGCTATTCAGGTTGCATCATCTGCCATTAATAGAATGAACCTTTTAAGAATAGATGAAGACACTACAGCAAATATAGGTATAATAAATGGTGGAAAGGCAACTAATATTGTGTGCCCTGAGGTAGAAATAAAGGCAGAAGCTAGAAGCTTGAGCGATGAAAAACTAGACAAGCAAACAGCCCATATGGTAGAATGCTTTAAAAAAGCTGCTGAAGAATTCAAAGCAGAGGCAGAAATAGAAACTTCCAGAGCCTATGGTGCATTTTTAGTAGATGAAAATGAAGAGATTGTTGAAATTGCTAAAAAAGCTTGTGCAAATATTGGTTTAGAAGCCTTTACAGCTTCAACAGGAGGAGGCAGTGATACAAATATTCTTAATGTAAATGGTATAAAGGCTATTAACCTTGGTATAGGTGAAAAGAAGGCCCATACTTTAGAAGAACATTTAGAAATTAAAGATCTAGTAAATACAGCTAAATTGGTATTAGAAATAATAAAAACAGCTTAATATTGAGCAATAACAAGGGACAGTTTCTAGTTACAATATATGTGATTAGAAGCTGTCCTTTGTAATTTTTTTGAAATTAAGATAAATATCAACATAAAGAAGTTCTAATAATGGGTTGTAAAGAAGCAACTCATTTTTTAGTTGCAAAAAAATATAGAATAGTTACCTTATCAGCCAAAGGACTAATGGGATTTTTTATTGGCGGCAATGGTAAGTAAAGTGGCTTTAAATAGTAAAGAAAATGACTGAAAACGTAAAAAAAATTGAAAAAGGTAAAAAAATCGAAATATTTATTATTTTTTAAAGCATAAAAAGTAGTGATGAAATAGGCTTTTTAATACTAATAGAAAGAAATTAACCAATGCTTGGCATAAACTTTGCGAAAATATATTGCAGGAGGGGTAAATGTGAAGGAGCAAATAAAGGATATTATTCTTAAGGAGGATATAAAACAACCATATACTGATAAAGAATTGAGTGAAAAGCTTTTAGTTAGTAGAGAATATATAACTTCCCTTAGAAATGAATTAAAGATTTTTGATTCAAGGGAAAGGAGAAAACAGTATATATGTAAAGAAATAGTTGAAATTTTGAAAAGCAATGAAAATATATCCTATCGGGAATTAACAAGGATAATAAATAAAAAAGGATATAATGTGTCACGGTATTTGATTACCAAGTATATGAATGAAATTATTAAGAATAATGATGAAATATCAAAAAATTTACCCAGTACAAAAGACAGTATAGGAAACAAAATAGATGAGAAAGCAGAGGATATGAAAGGGGCGTTTAACAAACTAATAGGTTATCGTGGAAGTTTAGAAATGCAAATAAAACAAGTGAAGGCAGCAGTGCTGTATCCTCCCAATGGTCTTCACTGTTTGATTTTGGGAGAAACGGGAGTAGGGAAAAGTGAGCTGGCCGAAGCTATGTATAAATTTGCCATTGAAAGTAAAAGACTGTCAAAGGATTCTCCTTTTATTGTTTTTAACTGTGCTGATTATGCTGAAAATTCCCAACTGTTAATTTCTCATTTGTTTGGAAATGTAAAGGGAGCATATACAGGGGCAGTAAATGATAAAAAAGGTCTTGTAGAACAAGCCAATGGTGGAATATTATTTTTGGATGAAGTACATAGATTGGCACCAGAGGGGCAAGAAATACTATTTCAGCTTATTGACAAAGGACGATTTAGAAGATTAGGAGAAACTGAAGCTTCAAGAGGAGCCAATGTATTACTTATTGCTGCTACTACAGAAAATGTTGAATCGACGCTTTTGGCGACATTTAGAAGACGTATTCCAATGGTAATTCAAATTCCTTCATTGAAAGAGCGGCCTTTAAAGGAAAGATTACAGTTAATTAAAATTTTTTTTGGCTATGAGTCAACGAGGATGAATGCTCCAATACATGTTACCTTAGATGTTATAAGAGCTTTTCTCCTATATGAATGCTTTGGAAATATTGGACAATTAAAAAGTGATATACAAGTGGCTTGTGCAAAGAGCTTTTTACCATATGTTATGGGAAAAGAAGAGGTTGTTAATATAAATATTTCTGATCTTAATACCCATGTAAAAAAAGGCCTAATAAAAATAAACACTAAAAGAAATGAAATAGACAAGATTGTATGGGAAGACTTCTATTTTAGTCCTGATCAGTACAGGAATCCTATTAAAGCCGATGAAAGCATATATGGTTTTTCAAAGGAGCTTTATAGTTATATTGAAAAGGCATATATAGGCTATCGAAAACAAGGACTTGATATCGACGAAATTAACAGTCGTATCGGTAATGAAATAGAAAGAAGATTGAAAAATGTTATAAAGCATGTCAAGAATAGTTTAATGCCCCTTTCTCCAGAAGAGATATCAAATATAGTTGGAGATGAAATTACATTTTTAGTAAAACAAATATTGAAAATTGCAGAAAAAAGATTGGGAAAAATGGACTCTACCATATTTTATTGTTTAGCAATTCATTTAAATACTACTTTTAATCGGATAAAACAAGGAGGAGAAATTATAAATACAAACTTAGAAAAGATTAAAAGAGATTATAAAGAAGAATATAATGTGGCTTTAGAAATAGTGGCATATATAAAGAATTATTACGGTCTTAACCTACCCGAAGATGAAATTGGATTCATAGCTTTATATCTTCGTGGAAATAAGATAGAAGAAGAAAAAGAAAAGAAAGTAGGGGTAGTTGTTATCACCCACGGTAATGTTAGTATTGGAATGCTGGAAATAGCCAATAAGCTATTAAATACAAATCATGGTAAGGCTGTAGTTATGACATTGGAGGAAAATCCACATGAGGTCCTGAAAAAAGTTACTTCTGTAGTAAAAGCTGTCGATGAGGGAAAAGGCGTTTTAATGCTGGTAGATATGGGCTCTCTTCTGACCTTTGGAGAAATAATTTATCAAAGAACAGACATAAAAATAGAAACTATTGATCGTGTAGATACTGTTATGGTCATAGAAGCTATTAGACGAAGTATCCTGCCAGGTTCAAATTTAAAAGATGTGGTATATGCAATAGAGAACTTAAATTACTCATTCAATAAAATAAGAGTAAAAAATAGATTACTAAGAAAAGAGAAAGCAATGATTGTAATATGCTTAACTGGTGAAGGAATAGCTCTTCATTGTAGAAGGCAGCTTCGAAAATCTTTTGGAAAGAAGCTTAAGGATGTAGAGCTAATTCATATGGGATTTATCGGGAGAAGAGATTTCTATAAAAAAATGCAAGAAACAATGGAAAAATATGAAATTGTTGCAATTATAGGAAGTATTAATCCCAAATATCCAGGTATACCTTTTATATCCTTAGAAGAACTGTATAGTAATTATGGAGAAAAACAAATATTAAGCCTTTTAGAAAATGGTAATAAATGCAATTTTATAAAATCATTTAAGGGCTTAGTTCCTAATATTGTAAAAGAGTCAAAGATTATTGTTAATTCTAATGAAAAAACTAAAGAAGAGTTATTAAAAAGTATATGCAATATTTTAGCTGAAGAAGGCTATGTAAAAAAAGGATATTATGAGGCTGTAATTGAGAGAGAAAAAATGACAAGCTATGTTATAAATCAAGAAGTTGCCCTGCCCCATGCAGATAGTAGGTATATTAATAAATCAGTTATCGTTATTGTAAAGTTAAAAAATCCAATTCTATGGGATAAAGAGCAAAAAGTGTCATTGATATGCTTGCTGGCGGTGGATACAAATGAAAAGGATGCTATAAGGTATCTCTATAATAAATTCAAAAATAAAAGAGTTGTAAATTTACTTAAAAAAGCAAAAGAAGCAGAAGAAATAGAGGAGGCACTGATAAATGAATGATATATATTTTAATGAAGAATTAATTTTAAAGGATATAGAGGGAAAGAGTAATGAAGAAATTTTAAAATATATGGCAAATAATTTATACCATAGGGGATTTGTTAAAGAAAGCTATGTTGAAGCTGTTATTGAAAGGGAAAGAAACTTTTCCACTGGACTGCCAACAAAAAGCTATTCCGTTGCAATTCCCCACACAGATATTGAACATGTTAAAAAAGCTGCTATTAGTGTTGGTGTTCTCAAGAGCTGTATTGACTTTGGAATAATGGGAGAAGAAAGCACTACTACTCCTGTAAAGATAGTATTTATGCTGGCAATGAATACAAAACATTCTCAGCTTGATTTGCTAAAAAAATTAATGAAAATATTTCAGGATGAGGATGTACTACAATATTTAATTACTGAAAAAAGTAAAACAAATATTAAAAATTTATTAAAAAATAAATTAAATTTAGCTTTAAAGGGAGGTGAATAGGATGAAAAAAACTATTTTGGTAGCTTGTGGAACTGGTATTGCAACTTCTACTATTGTAAATGACGAAGTTGAAAAAATATGCAAAGAAAATGGTATAGATGCAAAGGTAATTCAATGCAAGATTACAGAGGTTCCAGGATATGCTGAAAGTGCAGATTTACTAGTTACCACTACAATTGTAAAGAAAAAATATGACTTTCCAGTAATCAATGCAAGGGCATTTTTAACTGGAATAGGACTAGATGATGTAAGAAAACAGATTTTAGAAGAATTAAAAAAATAGGAGGATTTAATTATGAAGGACATGGTTGAACTTTTACAATCATTTTTAGGATTAGGCCCTACAGTAATATTACCAGTGGCTATATTTTTACTAGGATTGTTTTTTGGTCAAAAACCAAGTAAAGCTTTTCGATCAGGGCTGACTATTGGAGTAGGCTTTGTAGGTATATTTTTAGTAGTTGATTTACTTGTTACAAATCTTGGCCCCGCTGCCCATGGAATGGTAGAAAGATTTGGAATAGGATTAAATGTTATAGATATTGGATGGCCAGGCTCTGCCAGTATATCATGGGCTTCTCCAATAGCAGCATTTGTTATTCCTGTAGGACTATTAGTTAATGTTATTATGCTCTTAACAAAAACAACAAAAACTATGAATATTGATATTTGGAATTTTTGGCATTTTACTTTTACAGGAGCATTTGTATATTCCCTATCAGGTAGTATTGTTCAGGGGCTACTTGCAGCAGTTATTTTTGAAATTATTGTTTTAAAAATTGCAGACTGGACTGCACCGATGTTGGAAAACTATTTTGAATTACCAGGAGTTTCTGTGCCAACTGGAAGTACAGTATCCTATGCCCCCTTAGGTATTCCCCTTGTAAAACTAATACAAAAAATTCCTGTAATTAAGGATTTAAATGCTGATCCGGAAACTATACAAAAAAGATTTGGAGTATTTGGAGAACCAATTTTTATGGGAGTTATATTAGGAGCTATATTAGGTCTATTGGCAGGATATAAACCAGGTGAAATAATACAGGTTGGAATGTCAATGGGCGGTGTTATGGTTTTGATGCCTAAGATGGTAAAGATTCTTATGGAAGGATTGATGCCTATTTCAAAATCTGCTCGAGAATTTTTAAGTAAAAGATTTGGAGATAGAGATATTTATATAGGCTTAGATGCTGCGGTGGCAATAGGACATCCATCAGTTATTGCAACAGCTTTGATATTAGTACCTATTACTGTTGCCTTAGCCGTAATATTGCCGGGAAATAATGTTCTTCCCTTTGGAGATTTAGCCACTATTCCATTTATTGTAGCTTTTATTGTAGGGGCTGCAAGGGGGAATATAGTCCATTCAGTAATTGCTGGAACAATAGTAATAGCAATGTCGTTGTATATGGCAACAGATGTGGCAGCATTCCATACACAGATGGCAATAGATGCAAAATTCAATATGCCTGAAGGTGCAAGCATGATTTCAAGTATAGATCAAGGTGGAAATTTAATCAATTATGTAATTTATAAAATATTTGGAATTTTCAATTAAAATCCATATAGGCTCAAATATAATGTATATAATTTAGAAAAGTTCAGCTAACATACTTGCCCACTAAAACTCGTATGTTAGCCAACTTTAAAGATAAATATTATATCTTCAAAAAATATTATCATATGTAGAATTAATAATGTCAATAGGAAACTAGAAATAGAAAGTATTATCAATAGATATTATTTAAATATTTTAATGGAGGTTATAAAGATGAAAGCCCTAATGAAAAAAGAATTGGGATTTGGCAGTTTAGAACTGGTTGAAGTAGAGGAACCAAAGGCTGGCAGGGACCAGGTTAAAATTTTAGTTAAATATGCTGGTATTTGCGGCTCGGATTTACATACCTATGAGGGAAAATATAAGGTGAAGGTTCCAGTAATATTGGGCCATGAATTTTCAGGGGAGATAGTGGAGGTTGGAGAAAATGTAGATGATTTTAAAATTGGAGATAGGGTTACTTCAGAAACAACATTCTATATTTGTGGAGAGTGTAAGTACTGCTATTCTGGGGATTACAATTTATGTAAAAGCAGAAAAGGATTGGGGAGCCAGCAGAATGGAGGATTTACAAAATATGTAATAGCCCGCAAAGAAAGTGTTCATAAATTGCCTGAGAATGTAGATTATGTTTCTGCCGCCTTAACTGAACCCCTTGCCTGTGCATATCATGCAGTTAGTAAATCAGATATAAAGGAAGGAGATATTGTAGTAGTTCTTGGACCAGGACCTATAGGACTTCTTACTGCACAGGTTGCAAAATCCTATGGAGCTAAGGTTGTGATTACAGGATTAGAAAAGGATAAGATCAGACTAGAAAAGGCAAGGGAATTGGGAATAGATTTTGCTGTAGATATTCAAAATGAAGATGTAAAGAAAATAGTAGATGATGTGACTAATGGATATGGTGCAGATATAGCTTTTGAATGTGCTGGGGCAGTACCTGCAGTAAAAATGGGATTAGATCTCTTAAGAAAAAAAGGACAATATATTCAAGTGGGAATTTTTCCTACAGCAGAAATTATGACGGATTTTGAAAAAATAGTTCAAAAAGAAATTGAAGTAATAGGATGTAGAAGCCAAAAGCCAAGGGACTGGGAACCATCCTTAAAGCTTATGGATGACAATCTTGTAAATAGTAAAGCCTTAGTAACCCATGAGTTTAAAATAACAGAGTGGGATAAAGCATATGAAACTATAAAAAATGGAGATGCAATTAAAGTTATTATGACACCCGTTGAATAAAAATATAATGGAGGTTTTTTTATGGATAAGGAAAAGTTAGTAGATATAATTGATTATACACTTTTAAAGCCCACAGCTACAAGGGACGATATAAGGAGATTTTGTGAAACAACAAAGAAGTATAAATTTAAAACAGTATTTGTAAACCCTTTTTATGTTTCCTATGCCAATGAGCTACTGAAGAATGCCAATGTAAAAGTTGGAGTGCCAATAGGCTTTTCTCTTGGAGGAGCAACAACAAAAACAAAGGTAACAGAAACGATTGAAGCAATAAAAAATGGGGCTAAAGAAATAGATATGCTTATAAATTTAGGAGCTTTAAAGTCAAAGGAATACGATATTGTCAAACATGATATAGAGGAAGTAGTAAAGGCATCCAGTGGATTAATTACTAAGGTTATTATTGAAACTGCATTACTGACAGAGGAAGAAAAGATTACTTCATGTAAACTGATAATGGAAGCCGGTGCCAATTATGTTAAAACAGCAACAGGCTTTAATGGAGGAGGAGCCACAGTAGAAGATGTTAAACTATTGAGATCAGCTGTAGGAGAAGAATTTGGAGTAAAGGCTGCCGGAGGAATTAGAACATTAAAGGATGCTGAGGCTGTAATAGAAGCTGGAGCTAATAGAATAGGAACAAGTGGAGCCGTTGCAATTATATCTGGAGGGAAAGCTGAGGGAAATTATTAAGGGATGGAGGTCAATTATGAAGGTGCATATTGGTAGTGACCATGGTGGTTTTTACTTAAAAAAGCAAATTATTACCCTATTAAAAGAATTGAAAATAGAATTTGTAGAGTATGGTTGCTATTCTACAAATTCTGTTGACTATGGGCCTATTGCAATGGAAGTTGCAGAGGAGGTTGCCGGTGAAGAGAATTCACGGGGAATACTTATTTGTGGAACGGGAATAGGAATGTCTATAATGGCAAATAAAGTTAAGGGTGTTAGAGCAGCCTTAGTTCATGATGTATTTTCAGCGGAAGCCACAAGGGAACATAATAATTCAAATATCCTTTGTATGGGAGAAAGAGTGATCGGTAAAGGTCTTGCAGTGGAAATTGTAAAAAAATGGCTTAACACCCCTTTTCATGGAGGAAGGCATAGGAAAAGAATAGATTTCATAAGAAATTATGAAGAAACTGGAGGTGCAGATAATGATAGAAAAAATGAATAAATATGCTAATGAGTTAAGGCTTCACATAATAGATATGTTGACTGAGGCAGGTTCAGGTCATCCGGGAGGAAGTCTTTCAGCAGCTGATATTCTAACGTATCTATATTACAAAGAAATGAATATTAATCCTAACAATAAAGATGATCCCAATAGAGATAGATTCATTTTGAGCAAAGGACATGCTGCACCAGTACTTTATGGGGTACTTGCAATGAAGGGATTTTTTGATATTGAAGATTTAAAAAGTTTGAGGAAAGTAGGCAGTTTTCTTCAGGGACATCCAGATATGAAAAAAGTTCAGGGGGTTGAAATGTCAACAGGATCACTAGGTCAAGGGTTTTCAGCTTCGGTGGGAATAGCAATAGGAAATAAAATAGATAGTAAAAAATCCAGAGTATATACTTTGCTAGGAGATGGAGAATTGCAGGAGGGCATTGTATGGGAAGCTGCAATGGCAGCAAGCCATTACAAACTTGATAACTTGGTGGCAATTATAGACAATAATGGATTGCAAATAGATGGAGCCAACGATGAGGTTATGAAAGTTAGCCCTTTAAAGGAAAAGTGGGAAAGCTTTGGCTGGAATACAATAGAAATAGATGGACATTCCTTTGAAGAAATAAAAAAGGCATTTACCCAAGCGAGGAATAAAAAAGAAAAGCCAACTGCTATTATTGCAAAAACAGTGAAGGGAAAAGGAGTAACCTTTATGGAAAATCAAATTGGATGGCATGGCGTGGCACCATCTAATGAGGAAAGACTAAAAGCCTTCAATGAATTGAAGGGGTTTATTGAAAAGGAGGGAGAGTAATGGGTATTGCAACAAGAGTATCCTATGGAGAAGAGTTGGTTAAATTGGGAGAAGAAAATAATAATATTGTTGTTTTAGATGCAGACTTATCAAAATCTACTAAAACTGCAAACTTTAAAGGAAAATTTCCAAATAGATTTATAAATGCTGGAATAGCAGAACAAAACCTGATGGGTATGGCTGCAGGCCTTGCAGTAGTAGGTAAGATACCATTTGCAAGTACCTTTGCTGTTTTTGCAGCAGGTAGAGCCTTTGAAATAATTAGAAATTCAATATGCTATCCAAAATTAAATGTCAATATTGCAGCAACCCATGCTGGAATAACAGTGGGAGAAGATGGAGGTTCCCATCAAGCAGTTGAAGATATAGCTATTATGAGGTCTTTGCCAAATATGACAGTAATTGTACCGGCAGATGATATTGAAGCAAGGCAGGCTGTAAGGGCAGCTGCAAATATCGATGGACCAGTATACCTAAGATTAGGAAGATTAGCGGTTCCTACTATATTTGATGAAAATTATAAATTTGTTATGGGTAAGGGAAATGTTATTAAAGAAGGTTCTGATATAACTATTATAGGTACGGGATTATTGGTTAGTAAATGTATAGATGCCGCAGACTTACTCGAAAAGCAAGGAATTAAAGCAAGGGTAATTAATATTTCAACCATTAAACCTATAGATAAAGATTTAATTGCAAAGGCAGCAAAAGAAACAAAGGGAATTATAACTGTTGAAGAACATTCTGTTATCGGTGGGTTAGGCAGCGCAGTTTGTGATGCCGTATCATCTACTTATCCTACAAAGGTATTAAAGATTGGTATAAATGATGAATTTGGAGAATCAGGAAAACCAGAAGAGCTGCTAAAAAAATATGGATTAACAGTTGAAAATATTATTGAAAAAGTAAAAGAGTTGATATAACTTCTGGATGGAGGTTTATATGAAGGAATTAAAAGATATAAAATGCTTTTTACTGGACATGGATGGCACAATATATTTAGATGATTGTCTTATTGATGGAGCATTGGAGTTTTTACAGCATTTAGAGTATAAAAACAAAGACTTTATTTTCCTAACAAATAACTCATCTAAGAATAAAGAAGCATATAAAGAAAAATTAGCTGATTTAGGTTATAGTGCAGATAAAGAAAAAATTTTTACATCTGGAGAGGCAACTATTTTATATTTAAAAATGAAAAAGGAGAAGGCTAAAGTTTTCCTCATGGGAAACTCCTTTTTAGAAGAAGAATTTACAAAGTCAGGATTTAGATTAGTGAAGGAAAAATCAGATAAACCAGACTTTGTAGTTCTAGGTTTTGATACTACTCTTAATTATGAGAAAATTTGGATGGCATGTGATTTTATAATGGAAGGGGTTCCCTTTATAGCCACCCATCCAGATTTCAATTGTCCCCTTAAAGGCAAGAAGTTTATGCCAGATACAGGTTCTATGATAAAGATGTTTGAAGCTTCTACTGGAAAATCCCCTTTAATCATAGGGAAGCCTAATAAATATATAATTTATATGATTATAGAAAAATACAAACTAAATAGAGAAGAAATTGCTATAGTTGGAGATAGATTATATACAGACATAAAAGCAGGTGAGGATTTAGGCATTACTACTATATTGGTTTTGACAGGAGAAACTACAGAGAAGATGTATAAAAAATCACAGATTAAAGCAGATTATGTATTTAATTCTATAAAAGATTTAATAACAATAATTTAATCACTATGCATAAATAATGTTAGAATTTAATATAAGTTTCATAGAAAATAATAAACGTCTCAGCACTTTTTCTTTGAAATTCATTAATCTTTAAAGTTGTTCATCTAAAGATATTCCAGTAAAATAGTTAATTTATACACATTAATATTGTATAAAATGGGGTGCAATAATGAGTGATTTTACAGAAATAATTAATAAGGATATTTTATGTAAATGCGGTAATAAACATTATATTCCTATTGAATATATTGATTTAAAATATAATATAAAAGGAATATCAGAAATCTGTAAAAGATTTTTTAAAGGAAATGATATTTTAATTGTATCGGATATCCATACCTATGAAATACAGGGAGAAAAAATAATAGGTTATTTAAAAAAAGAATTTAAAATACAATCAGTAGTATTTGATGATGAGAAATTAGTACCAGATGAAAAGGCCATAGGGACTATTTTAATGAATAGAGGTTTTAAAATAGATGGAATGATAGCAGTAGGTTCTGGAACGATAAATGATTTAGTTCGCTTTATATCAAGCAGATTAGGAGTGCCTTTTATATCCCTACCAACGGCACCTTCAATGGATGGATATGCATCGGCTGTATCTTCACTAATTCTAAAAAATGAAAAAATAACTTTTCCAGGAGTTCCTCCTGAAGCTATATTAGGAAATATTGATATAATCAAGAATGCTCCATTAGATATGATTCAGTCAGGATTTGGAGATATAATTGGGAAAAAAATATCCCTTAGCGATTGGATATTATCTGTTAAGCTCAAGGGAGAATATTTTTGTGAGTATGCTGCAAATCTTGTGGAAAGTGCCACAAGCATATGTATTGAAAATGCAAATAATATTTATAATAGAGAAGAAAAAGGAATTAATGAACTTTTAAAGGCGCTAATTTTGTCGGGGTTAGCAATATCCATTGTTGGAGATTCCAGACCGGCCTCGGGAACAGAGCATTTGCTTGCCCATTATTTTGAAGTGGATTTTATGAAAAAGGGAAGAAAGCCAATTTATCATGGAACCGCTGTGGCTATTGGAACACTAATTGGAAGTATAGTATATAATTATATACTTGAGTCAAAAGAATTTAAAAATAGTAGAAACAGTAGAGAATTAAAAAAATCATTAGAGAAATATGTACCAGATACTTTAGAAGTAGAAAAATGGTTAAGGGCAATTGGACTTTCCAAATCTCCTATTGATTATGGAATCGAAAAGGATTTGTTAAAAGAAGCCTTATTGAAAGCTAGATTTACTAGAAAAAGATATACAATATTATCCTATGGAGCAGAAATTGATGTTTTAAAAAATGCTTCAGAATATATTATTGAAAAACTATATTAATGAAAATATGATAAGGTACGTCTTACAGCCATAAATTTCGCTAATATAAGACGTGCTTTATCATTTTTTGAAATAAAAATAAATTTTTAAAGGATTTAATAGTATATAAGTAGAAAAATTAAAAATAAGTAAGATTAAGGTTTGTATAAATTTACCTTTTGATTTAGTTATCTTTATACATAAAGATGGCAATGATTTATATAAAACAATATAGGGAGGATTAAAATGGAAATAACAAGAGAAGAAGCTTTCAATTTACTTAAAGAATATGTAGATTCTAAGAGCTTATTAAAACATTGTTTGGCAGTTGAAGCATCAATGAGGGGATATGCTGAAAAATTCGGTGAGGATATAGAAGTATGGTCTTCATGTGGACTTTTGCATGATATTGATTTTGAAAAATATCCTGATGATCATCCCTTTAAGGGAGCAGAAATATTAAAAGAGAAAGGCTATCCTGAAGATTTTGTAATGGCTGTCAAAGGTCATGCTGATTATACAAATACACCAAGGGAAACTCAAATGGCAAAGACACTATATGCTGTAGATGAACTGTCTAGCTTTGTAATCGCTTGTGTACTTGTACGACCAAATAAATTTGAAGGATTAAAGGTGAAATCAGTTAAGAAAAAACTGAAGGATAAAGCTTTTGCCAAGGCTGTAGATAGAGATCAAATTAAAAACAGTGCCCAGGAGCTTGGCATAGAACTGACAGAGCATATTCAAACGGTTATAGACGCTTTAGTTAAAAGAGAGAAGGAATTAAAGGAACAGGGTTTGAGTTTAATAGAATAGTAAAAAATTAAGGCTGTCTTTTTAGCCTTAATTTTTTTTGTATAATATAAATTAAATTTACAATAATTAATTATTGCAATTTAGTAAAAAATATAATTAAATATATTAATATAGAAAATAAATTGTAGGTTTGATTTATACATCTCAAAAAACAGTAAATGAATATTTTTAAGATATATAAATTAAAGATTTAAGATTATTTCAATATAGATAAAAAAGGATGTGGTAAAATTTGAACTTATTGAATCAAAATAGAGCTCCTCTATTTGAAGCTATGAAGGAATATCATAAAAAAAATGTCATCCCCTTTGATGTTCCAGGCCATAAACATGGGATAGGTATAAAAGAAATGACAGATTATTTTGGTCAGGCTATGCTAGAACTAGATGTAAATGCCATGAAGAGTTTAGATAATATATGTAATCCTATAGGAGTAATAAAAGAAGCAGAAGACCTTGCAGCCAAAGCCTATGGTGCAGATTATGGATTCTTTCTTGTAAATGGAACTACAGCTGGAGTTCAAACAATGATTATGAGTGCATGTAGTCCAGGTGATAAGATAATACTTCCACGAAATGCACATAAATCAGCAACAACTGCTTTGATACTTAGTGGTGCCATTCCAGTATATATTCAACCTGAAATAAATGATGAATTAGGTATTGCCATGGGAATAAGCTTTGATGAAGTCAAAAGAGTAATAGCAAATCACCCAGATGCTAAAGCAATATTTTTAATAAATCCAACCTATTATGGCGCCACTTCTGATTTAAAATCAATAGTTGATATAGCCCATAAAAATAATATGGCTGTTCTTGTTGATGAAGCCCATGGTGCCCACATGAAATTTCATGATGAACTACCTTTGGAAGCAATGGATGCAGGTGCAGATATGTGTGCAGTTAGTACCCATAAAACAGGAGGGTCATTAACTCAAAGTTCAATACTGTTATTAAATCAAGGCTTAATTGATTCAAAATATGTAAAAACTACCCTTAATCTTACTCAAACTACAAGTGCTTCATATTTACTGATGGCAAGCTTAGACATTGCCAGGAGGCAAATAGCTACCAGGGGAGAAAAAATGCTGGAAAGAGTATTATATTTATCAAGATGGGCTAGGGATGAAATAAATAAAACCAATGGACTATATGCCTTTGGTAAAGAACTTATAGGAACTCCAGGTGTATTCAATTTCGATGAAACAAAACTAGGTGTAAACGTAAGGAAAATAGGATTAAGTGGATTTGAGGTATACGATATTTTAACAGACGAATATAATATTCAGACTGAACTGGGAGATATGTACAATATACTTGCCATAGTAAGCTTGGGGGATACTGAAGAATCTATAAAAGCTTTAATAGATGCTTTAAAGGATATAGCACAGAAATATAAAAAGGAGAAAATTATTAAAGGTAAACGAGATATTTTAAAAAATCCGGAGATAATAGTTTCACCTAGAGATGCATATTATAGTAGAAAAAAAATAGTAAGATTTGAAGAAGCGGCTGGAGAAGTCAGCGGAGAATCGATAATGACTTATCCTCCAGGGATTCCACTTGTTACACCCGGTGAACGTATAACTAAGGAAATGATAGAATATGTTGTAAGATTAAAAGAAGAACATAGCCTTTTACAAGGGCCAGAAGATCAATGTATTGAGTATATTAAAGTGCTGGGAATGTGAAGTTAATCTTTAATGACATAAATTCTCAAAAAAGTAAATACTAAAATTTTATACTATTAATTTCATTTTGAAAAAAGAATAATTATAAAACCTACTGCCAATCATAATATTAAATATTTATCTCAATCTAGAAATTGGAGGATTTTCAATGAAAAAAATTACGATTGGGTCACAAAATAATAATATAGAAATTGATAGCGAAGATATTAAAAATATTATTGAGAGTTTTGATGGTGTAGGTGAAGTTAAGAATGTAAGTGATTCCATCAGTGAGGATATAATGGTATTTAATATAATACTAAATAGTGATTATGTAGAGGATTTACTTGGAAGTCAAATAGAGGATTTAGATTATTCTTCAGAGGATGAAAATCAAGCAATCCTGTATGAGCAGGCAGAATACATAAGCGATGCTTTAGTAGATAATATCAGGGAGTTTTTAGAAAGCAGATATAAAATTGATAATTGTCATGGTGCCTATGATATATATAGGGCAAGCTTAGAGCAGGGAATAGGTTTGACACTAACTTTATCCTTTGGGCAGGTTAAACATGGAAGACTTTATAAATTAGCAAGTAATATAAATGATAGACATGAAAAATTAAATTAAGGTCTTAAAAGATGAAAATAATAAATAAACCTCACTGGGTTTATTTATTATTTCTAGATTCATCTATACCCATATTGGCCAAAGCATCTGCCCTTATATTCATTTTTGTTATGTATAGAAAATCTTCTTTGCTAAAGCTATCTCCATTCCATGATATAAATTTTTTGAACCATTTGTTTATTTGAGCTTCATTGCTAAGGCTTATATGACCTTTAACCCTGTAAAAATTAACATTATTATGTTTATTTATCAAGGATATTAACTCTTCCCAAAGGTCTTTGTTTTCAACAGGCTTTTTCTGAGATGTTTGCCATCCATTTTGCTGCCATTTAACATACCATTTTTTGGTGAAGCATTCTACAAAATATGAACTATCGGAAAAAATATTTATAGATAAATTATTCTTTTTCAATGCTTTAAGAGCCATTAAAACCGCAGTAAGCTCCATTTTATTATTAGTAGTATTTTTTTCTCCACCAAATAATTCTTTTTTCTTTTCTCCATATTCTAAAATAGCTCCCCATCCACCAAAATTATCTTTATTTTGATTTCCAGAACATGCCCCATCTGTATAAATATTTATAAATTTCATATAATCACCTCTTTGTCCTAGATTTTAATTCATTACAAAACCTTAAATTTTAAAAATTGTTTTGTTCTTTTTTAACAGGGATATTTATTTTAAAATTACTTATTATAATAATGTATAGATATATAATTTTTTATCTAAAAATTGTAATCTATCATAGAAATAAACAAATTGCTATGGATAAACAACGCTCAGTTTCAAAATAATTTTGAAAGCAAATAGTAAATGCTTGAGAATTTTTTACTTCAAATTTATTAAGCATTAAAGTTGTTTATTTTTAGTATCCTTTAAATTTGAAGGAGGTATTATTAAATGAACAGATTCCGTGAAGGGTTAATACCAACTGTCCTTGGAACAGCAGTTACTACAACAGGAGCTTTAATGTCACGAAATTCACGTGGCAATAGAGATAAAGTTGCATGGGGAATAATGGGATTAGGACTGGCACATATACTTTTGGGTACAATAGATATGGTACAGCATAGAGATCAGTAAGGGAGTTTCTCCCTTACTTTTTTTATCTATTTATACACTCCCCGATACTTTGGATTTAAAAGCTCAGCTATCTTTTTCATAGAATATTCAGTAGAAAACTCTGTCCACGTTTCTTTATTTTCTTTTGTTTTTGCTGGAAGCTTAAAAGGCTTACCTATAATAATATTAATATCTGAATAATTAAAGCTTTCTTTCCCCATGTCTTCAGTATTAATAGGTAATAATTTTTCAGTTCCCTCAATACCCATGGGAACCAAATCAGCTTTAGCCATTTTAGCTATTAAAAGAAATCCTTTTTTAGCTGGTATCATTGAGCCTGTTCTGCTTCTAGTACCTTCGGGGAAAATAAATAATGAGCCTCCATTATTCAAGTGATTTATAGCTCGCTTTATAGCCTGCTTATCAGCAGTATTGGGAGTTATTTGTATAGTGTTTACAGTTTCAAGCACCAGATTGGTGACAATGTTTTTACTTAACTTTACCCCTGCTATAAAAGCCACATCATTATCTTTTAACAATTTATTTAAAATAACTCCATCGGCATTACTAAGATGATTTCCAATATATATTGTTGGCATACCCCTTCGACTTGTAATAATATCTTCATTTATCACCTTTACTTTAGCATATTTATCTAAAAACTTATCTATTAGTTTTTCAGTCAGTTTTATTCTTGTACTTTTAGGTAAAATACTTGTTGTCTTGGCAAATATATTAAGAATTAAACTCATTATTTAAGCTGATAAAATCCAGCTCCTCCTTTCTAATTGTATAATTACAATTTAATTTTTCTACTTAATTATTATACCATTAGTATGGTGATTTGTATTTCCTGTTATTATATAGTCAAAAAAATTTATAACTCAATTTATATGTATAAAAATTAATTTGATTGAGCAAATTGCATAATTACCTTCAGCAAAAACTATCTACTATATGTAGTTTTAGAATCTACAAAGATACACCACCGAAATATATTTCATTCTAAATAATTAAATTAAGGATAATATTCGCATATGCAATTTTGCCAAGTTAGAGTTATGCAATTTCCTCAATGAACTATTTATAATGAAATATAGAAATACAACAACTAAATTATATTAAAAAATAATTCAAATCAACTAAGATATATAGAAAAGATAGTTAATTTAATATATAATTATATTAGAAAGGAAGTGGACCATGGATAGATATGATTATCTAATACTTATGGAGCTTCAAGATGATGGAAGGATAAGTACTGCAGAGCTAAGTAGGAAAATAGGACTTTCAACTACGGCAACTAAGGAGAGAATAAAAAAATTAGAGCAGGAGGGGATAATAAAGGGATATACTGCAGTAATAGATGGTGATAAGGTGGGAATGGATATAACGGCATTTATATCGGTTCCAGTTAGTGACTTATCAATACATGAAATGGAGAATTTTTTATCTGAAATGCCTGAAATTTTAGAGTGTCACAAGGTAACGGGAGATACTTGCTACCTTATAAAGGTTAAAGTCAAAAACACTAAAAAATTAGAACACCTAATAGACCGGATTAATAGAGTGGCTAGGAATACCTATACATATTTAGCACTATCTACTACTAAAGAAACAATTAAAATCAGCCTTGAGGAAAACGATTTCAAAACAAGGGATAGGGGGATTTAATATGTTTAAGAATTTAAAAGAATTTAGAGATTATTATATTGATCATGAAATCAAGATTGTAGACTTTAAAATAATTGATTTAGCTGGAAGATGGCATCACCTTACAATACCGGCTTCAAGATTTTCTGAGAAAATTTTAGAAGATGGCATAGGCTTCGACGGATCAAGTTATGGTTTTTTAACAGTGGAAAAATCAGATATGGTTTTCAAGCCTGATTTAAGTAGTGCTTTTTTAGACCCATTTAGTAAAATTCCAACTATAACAATGATAGGCAATATTTATTCTTTAGGAGATGAAACTAAAAGATTTGAAGGTGATCCAAGATATGTTGCACAGAAAGCTGAAAAATATATGAAGGACACAGGAATTGCCGATAAAGCTTTATTTGGTCCGGAATTTGAATTTTACATATTAGATCATATTTCATTTGAAAATTCATCAAACCATATGGAAGTTTATCTGGATTCTGAGCAGGCCCAGTGGAATACTAATAAAAGGGATATTAAAAATTTAGGGTTTAAAGTAGGTCATGAAGGGGGATATCATGTAGATATACCGGCAGATATTAATTTTAACTTAAGAAACAGTATTATGCTAATGATGGAAGAACATGGAGTACCGGTAAAATATCATCATCCTGAAGTTGGGGGCCCGGGTCAGCTTGAAATAGAGCTTAGCTTTGGTGGATTAGTTGAAATGTCTGATAGAACCATGCTGAGTAAATACATAATAAAAAATGAAGCTATAAAGCATAATAAAACAGTAACCTTTATGCCAAAACCATTTGTGGGAGAAGCAGGAAATGGAATGCATGTCCATCTTCAATTGTTTAAAGATAATGAGGCAATATTCTATGATGAAAAGGGATATTCCCAGTTAAGTAAAACAGCTCTTTATGCCATAGGAGGAATACTTAAACATTCACCTTCCCTAATGGCATTTACCAATCCAAGTACAAATTCATATAAAAGACTTGTCCCTGGCTATGAAGCCCCGGTAAGTATTTGTTTTGCAACAGCCAATAGAAGCTCAGTGGTAAGAATACCGGGATATGCAAAAAAACCTGATGCCAAGAGATTTGAATTTAGACCATCAGATGCTACTTGCAATCCATATTTGGCTTATTCGGCACTACTTATGGCTATGCTAGATGGAATAAAAAACGAGATAGATCCCGTAAAAGAAGGCTATGGACCCTATGATGTCAATGTTTTTGACTTGCCTGAGGAAGAAAAGAAAAAAATAAAAGGATTACCAAAATCCTTAGAAGAAGCAGCTGCTGCTTTAGAAAAAGACCATGAATTTTTACTTGAAGGTGGAGTATTTGACTTAGGTATTATAAAAGACCAAATAAAGAGAATAAGAGAAGATTTTTCAAAAATCAATACAATTCCCCATCCAATGGAATATGAAATGTATTTTGATTTATAGGAAATGCTATAAGAAAATTATAACAAATAGTATATCTTATTCTGGATTACGTAAAGTAACACTCACTTTTAGAGGTGGGTGTTACTGTTTTTTTAGAGCCTATTTTAGGTTTGATTATATGATTAATTAACCCAAGATAGAATCAGATAAAAACTTGTAAAAAGTAAATGATATATTTTTATTTACTTGACAAAAATAAAAAAGAATTGGAATATTATTTACTTATCGGCAATATATATGTTACTATGAGGTAGATGACGTACAATATATATTATGTATAATAGGAAATGAGGAGGAATGTATGTGTATTTTTTAGAAGAAGTTATTCTGCCTCCAGGTGAGAAAATCAGAAGAATACGAGGATATTTAGGACTTAAGCAATATGAAATAACTGGTGGAAAAATTACTAGAAATTTAATTAGCTATATAGAAAATGGAAAAACAAAATTAGTGGAAAATACTGCTAAAATAATTGTAGACAATATGAATGAATGGGCTGAGAAAAAGAAAATTCCCCTTAATATTGATGTAGAATATATAATGCTAGATGAAATTAGCCAAGCTAATATTTTGCTAGAGAAATATATAGAAAAATTAAAAAAATATATGAATGAACAAAATAAAAAATTTGAAAATGAGTTACTTGCAGCAAAAAAAATTCTAAAGGATTGGGATATTACAGAGAAAAAAGCAAAAATTTTTGAAATATGTGGTGAATATTACTATAGACAAGAAGAATTCGATGAAAGCTATATCAGCTATCTAAAGGCTTTAGAGAATTATATAAGAATTTCAAACAATTTAAAGACTGCTTTTATATATTCAGAATTAGCCAAATGTGTCATTTGGATGAAAAACTATCAAGAAGCCATAAATCTTAACAAGTATGCATTTATGTTCTTAAAGGAAAATAATATTGAAGATATGTCAATAGTTAAAAAGATATTATTTAATAATTCATTAGCCTATAGAAGAATAAATAAATATGATGAATCTTTGGCTTTATTAAAGAAATTAGAAAATGAAATGGCAGACCATTTAACAGAGGAACAGCATCTGAACATTTTATTATCTAAAGGAAACTGTTATTTTAAGAAAGAAGAATATACTGTTGCAGAAAAAATATACGATGAGATTATGGATATCACAAATAAGAAAAATTATTTGGAAATTAAATCAATGACATTAAAAAATTTAAGTGAAATATATGTTAAGCAAAATAAAATAGAAAAAGCCATCGAAAATTTAAAAAAGAGTATCAAAATTAGATTAGATAACAATATTTTTTGTAATAATAGTTTCTATATAGTCAATTTATACTTATCTTTAGGCAGATTATATAATCAAATAAATGAATTTGAACTTGCAGAAGAATATTTGCTAAAAGCATCGAAAGAAGATGTTAAGATAAAAGATTCATCTTTACAGATAGATATCTATAAAGAACTGATGAATAATTACATGCTTAGCAATAATGACAAAACCATGGATAAATTAATAGAAGATTTAAAAGAAAAAGCTTACAAATATAATAAAATCAATCAGATTAAGGATATATTTTTTCAAGCTGCCCATTACTATATTAATAAAAATGTTGAAAAAAGTGAAAAATTATTAAAATTTAGTTTAGAAATAATAGCTTAAGGAAGGAGGACTTATAGTGAAATTTAAAAAAGCATTAGTTATTATGCTGGTTACTGGGATTTTAAGTGCCTCATTAGGCTTAGTGGCTATGGCGGATATAGCTGAACCACGCCCTTGGTCAGTTGACCCAGTAGAAACCATTATTTTAGAAAAGTAATAATTAAAATATTTAAAAGCTGCTGTTAGATTTTGACAGCAGTTTTTTTTGTTTATTTTTAAAGAAAGCAAATATTTTTGGTATGTGTGTAAAGACCTTGTGATGTACTGATATAGCCGAATATATATTAATTGAAGCATATGGAAACAATTACTAAAAAATAAAAAATATATTGACAAAGTAAAAAAATACCATTACAATTAAAGTAAATAGAAATCCAATAATAATTTACTTAAAATACTAAAATTATAAAATAACGATTTACTAAATCTTGAATAAAGAAAGGGAGGTGATTCCAATGTACATGTATATCGATTTTTGAGCACTACAGATTTTATATTAAATAAGAATAGGAGGAAGGAAAATGAGAAAAATATTTTCAGGTAAAAAAGCAATTTCAATTATGTTGTGTTTGACAATGGTAGCTTCGCTTAGTATCTGTGGGTTTGCAAGTGATGATAAGATTAAAGCAGATAAACCTAAAGTTAAGATTGAAAAAATAGAGATGAAAGAAATTTTTGATAAGAACAAGGATAAAATTTTCGAAAGTTTATCTAAAGAAATGAAGAAAACAGAAGATGAACTTCCTGTTATAATAGTATTTAATGAAAAATCTGATAAAGTAAAAAGCAATAATATAAAAAGCTTATTAGGAAAATATAAAGTTAAGCATGAATACAAAAATATTCCTGCTGCAGCAATGAAATTAAATAAGGAAGAAATTGAAGAATTATCAAAACTTGATATAGTAAAGCATATAGAATATGATGAAGAAGTTAAAACCTTTAATGATACAGCAAATTATTGGTTTGGTACGGAAAAGGCAAGAAATGATTTTGATCTAGACGGAGACAGAGATGGCAATATAAATAACTATTCAAAGGATGACGTGGTAGTGGCAGTTATAGATACTGGAATAGATGGAAACCATGTTGATTTAGATGGAGGAAAGATAATTGCTTGGAAAGATTATGTAGGAAATCAATCTTCTCCATACGATGATCATGGTCATGGTACACATGTATCTGGAATAATTGCTGGAGAAGGAGATGGAAATCAAGATTATAAAGGTGTTGCTGAAGGTGCTGCCCTCGTCGGTCTTAAAGTGCTTAATGATCAAGGGAGCGGATCAATGAGTGATGTAACTGCTGCGATAGATTGGTGTATTACAAACAAAGATTTGTATGGAATAGATATAATTAATATGAGTTTAGGAACAAGTGGAAGCTCAGATGGAACTGACTCAACATCATTGGCGGTAAATAGAGCTGCTGACAGTGGAATAGCAGTATTAGTAGCAGCTGGAAATTCTGGACCAGCTAAATATACAGTAGGTTCACCAGGGGCAGCTGAAAAAGCTATAACTGTGGCAGCGATGGCTGATGTAGGAGAAAATGGATTTAATATTACAGATTTTTCAAGTAGAGGACCAACTGCTGATGAAAGAATGAAACCCGATATAAGTGCACCAGGATACAAAATTACTGCTCCAGAGGCTAATAGTACAAATAACTATGTAGAATTTAGTGGGACAAGTATGGCTACTCCATTTACAGCTGGAACTGTTGCTCTAATGTTAGATGCCAATTCTAATTTAACACCTACCCAAATAAAAGATAATTTAATTTCTACTGCTCAGGACTGGGGAGGAAATGGACAAGATGTAGATTATGGATTTGGTAAGTTAGATGGATATGAAGCTATTAAAGAAGCTGGCGGATTTAGTGGCAATAATATAGACCTACCTAATCACATATATGATTCCGATAGCTTAGCCAACAAAGGTTCAACAGATGTTTGGGAATTTACTGTTACTGATACCAGTTATCCAATTGCAATAACATTAATAATGCCTAATTGGCAAGGAGGCTCATGGTGGGGTGGAGAACCTGACTTTGACCTATATCTTTATGATTCAAATCAAAATCAATTAGCATCTTCAACTGGGTCAACTAGACAGGAAACTATTAACTTTACTCCTTCAACTACAGGAACATATAAAATAGAAGTATATTCTTATTCAGATAGTGGTGATTACTTCCTAGATTTAAGCGCAGGAGCTGATAATTTAACATTAGTTCAAAATCAATAATTCAAAAGTTAAATTTTCAATAATATTATTTTAGCATGGCTATAAAATTAAAATAGACATTTGAAATAATTATTTGTAAATTCCTCTCAAAAGATACAATTGTCATAACCAGCCCCTCTTGATTTTAAATCAAGAGGGGCTGGTTATTTATATAATAAATTATAGAAAATCCTTCATTAATTCATCAAAATCCTTTTTTATATCTAAATTTTCAAATACCATAGGGGTAATAGTTTCTTCCTTAGATTTATCTTGAACATGTGAAAAATCTTTTTTATAAAGCAGTCCTGTAAATAAGCCACTGGTTTTAATGTATTTATCCACAGCTTTTTTATATTCACTTGGCTCATAGCCTGATTCCTTATCTAAATCAATAAGATTTTCTCTAAACCATTGATATGTATTGAATTTATTGAAAGTAACACATGGACTAAAAACATTTATAAAAGAAAAGCCTTTGTGATTAATACCCTTTATTATCAAATCTATTAATTGATCCTGCTGTGCAGAAAAGCCTTGAGCCACAAAGGAAGCTCCAGAAGCAAGGGCTAAAAGACTTGGTTTTAATGGAGGCTCAGAAGCTCCTAGGGGAGTACTTTTACTTATAAAACCTTCTTGACTCAAAGGAGAAGTATGCCCCTTTGTAAGACCATAGACTTGATTATTCATAACTATATATGTTATATCTATATCTCTTCTCATAGCATGAATAGTATGATTTGTACCTATGGCAAAGCCGTCTCCATCTCCACCAGTGGCAATTACAGTAAGCCCTTGGTTTGCAAGCTTTATTCCTTGAGCCACAGGTAGGGATCTTCCGTGGATACTATGAAATCCATAGGCATTAATATATCCTGAAATTCTACTTGAACATCCAATACCGGAAACAATTGCTAAATCATGGTTATCTATATTAAGCTTCATGGCAGCTGCCTTAATAGAACGCAAAACTGAAAAATCACCACAGCCTGGACACCAGGTAGGAGTTACATTATTACTATATTTATCAATTGTATTCATTTATATCAACTCCTCAACTTTATCCTTTATTTCCCTAATCTTAAAGGGTAAGCCATCATATTTAGTCAGACTATAAAGTTTTTCATGGTTAGAAAATTCTTGCTTAATTATTGAAAATAATTGTTTAGTTGCGTTATTCTCAACTATGAGAATTTTAGAATATTTATTAAATAAATATTCCAGCTGCTTTTTAGGTAAGGGCTTTATCATTTTAAACATTCCATAGATCACAGGGAGGTCAAAATCTTCAACAGCTTTTTTAATTATTCCGTAATTAGAGCCAATAGAAAGCACCAATAGCTCACTACTTAAATTACCAAATAGATCAATATTATCTTGAAGCTCCATCTCCTTAAGCTTATTTAGACGTTTGTCCATCATCTTTTTTCTGTTTTCAGGATTATTGTTGGGAACACCGATAACAGAGTGTTCTAGGCCAGTGACCTTATGGATACCATTTTCCATTCCAGGAAGACTTCTTGGAGAAATATTGTCTGTAGTAAAATCAAATCTTCTAAAATCACAGGTGGATTCTGACAATTTATCTACATCAACAATTTTTCCTCTGTCAATAATTATTTTATTTTTATCTAAAGGGGCAATGGTTTGACGAGATAACCCTAGAGTAAGATCACTGAGAATGAATACTGGACATTGATATTTTTCAGCTAGATTAAATGCATCTATGGTTCTATAAAAGCATTCTTCAACTGAATAAGGAGTAACAATTATCAAGGGTATTTCTCCGTGGCTTCCATTATAAAGTATTTTTATATCACTTTGCTCATGCTTGGTAGGAAGTCCTGTACTTGGGCCAACTCTTTGGGAGTCTACTATTACAAGGGGAATTTCGGCCATACCTGCAAGACCTATTCCCTCCATCATTAAGGAAATACCAGGCCCAGAAGTTGCCGTCATGCTTCGTACCCCGCCATAGCTTCCTCCTATAGCCATGGTAACAGCGGCTATTTCATCTTCAGTTTGAACTAGTTTTCCATTATATTTATAAAGTTTTTTAGATAGATATTCCATAATTTCAGATGCAGGTGTAATTGGATATGCAGTCATTAGCCTGCATCCGGCCATTAGTGCACCTAGAGCCACAGCCTCATTTCCAACCATAGAGGCCCTTGCTTCTTTAGAAGAAGTAATTTTTAATCCATATTTGTCAGAAAAATTTTCAATGTCTACAGGATAGCTATAGCTTTTTTCAAGGATAAGGAGATTTTTTAGTACCGTATCTTTTCCCTTTTTATTATAGGTTTCCCTAATTATTTCATCTATATTTTCCATAGGAATCCTCAAAAGCTTTCCCAAAAAACCAATTAAAGCAGTATTTTTCATAATGGCTTTTCCATGTTTTTTTGCTATATCAGTAAATGGAAAGGATAGAATGTGGAAATTTTCCTTAGTAAAATAGTCCTTGGGATCAATTGTAGAATCATGAATAAGGAGTCCATTGTCTTTGAGGATGTTTATATTATTTTCTACCGTTTCCATATCTGAAGCAATTAAAATATCTATTTTATCATCTTTAGCTAGAACTTTTTCACTGCTTATTTCTATTATATAATTGGTATGGCCACCCTTTATCCTGGAAGCAAAATTTCTAAAACCATATGTATAAAGACCGAGTCTTGAAAGGGTTTTTATAAGTATGTTTCCAGTACTAACAATTCCTTCTCCCTGAATTCCGCCGATCATTAATGTAATATTATTACTCAAAATGACACCTCCTCTAATTTATTATTACCAAAAGATTTTCCAATTTAATCAAATTATTTCCCAGAATCAAGAAAATATATAGTATAATATATATTATGAATTTTAAAACAATTTAACAAGGGGGATTAAATTGAAAAAAATACTTACGATTATGATGATTATGGTTATAGGGCTGATTATGCTGGGCTGTGATAAAAAAGAAGTTTTTTCATATGAAAGTATGGACAAGGACTGGAGTATTGAAATACCAAATGAATATAAAAAGGACAAGGAAGAAACTAAGGATGGTTTTTATTTTATTTCCTATAAAAATGAAGATGGTGGCATTTTTAGTATAAATGAAGTAGACGATAAAGAAACCGTTGTAAATGAAGAAAGTATAGAGAAAGATCTTGGAGAAGATTCCTATCTACATATTGAGAGAAAAGAGACCTTAGACGTAGAGGGAACCGGTAAAATATATGGTATACTTGTTAGAGACAATTCTACCAATGGCTATATGTTTTATTATAAATTTAGGGTAAATGAAAAAATAATTAATTTATTGATTTATAAAAAGGATGGATTTACAATAGAGGAAGAAGGAAAAATAAAAAGTATGATTGGAAATATAAAAATATTGAAATAAATTTTAAAAAACTGATTTTTAATTATGAAGATCAGTTTTTTTATTAAAACTGATTAAGATTGTAATAAAATTAAATTGTATAAAATTTTGTGGATAAGTTCGAAGATTTTAAAAGATATCAACAAAACAAATTGAAGGGCTGGGTAGAAGTGAATAAACTAAGTAAAAATTTTTATGAAGGAGATACCACTAAAATAGCGAAAAAGCTTTTAGGCAAGTTTTTGGTTCATAGAATAGATGGAGTAGAAATTATGGGAAGAATAGTTGAAGTAGAAGCCTATGTGGGAGCCGTTGATAAAGCATGTCACTGTTATGATAATAGACGTACTGAGAGAACCAAAGTGATGTTTGGTCCACCGGGATATGCTTATGTATACCTTATATATGGAATGTATTATTGTATGAATGTAGTAACAGAGAAAAAGGGAGAAGGAGCGGCAATTCTCATAAGGGCATTGGAGCCAATAAATGGAATAAATCAGATGGCCTTAAATCGGTATGGAAAGACCCTAGAAGAAATCAATAAAAGACAGATAAAAAATTTAACCAATGGACCTGGGAAATTATGTAGAGCATTAAATATCACAAAGGATAATTATGGTGATGATTTGACAGGAGATAAATTATTTATAACCGATGATGGGTATAAATGTTTTGATATAGGAATCTCTAAGAGAATAAATATAGACTATGCAGAGGAAGCCAAGGATTTTCCATGGAGATTTTTTATAAAGGGAAACTTAAATGTTTCAAAATAGAGAAGTTTAAGCTATATTTTTCTGTTTTAGATATTTATAATATGTTGATCCTAATTCTATGTAATCTGGGATAATGTAAATTTTAGATATAACATCTTAAATTCTAGCATTATCTATCTATATTTGATAGAATATTTAAATAAAATTAAATATGAAAGGGAGATAATTTTGAATATTGCGCTCATAGCCCATGATAAGAAGAAAAAACAAATGATTAATTTCACAAAGAAATACAAGGATATACTCAGTAAACATAATCTTTGTGCAACAGGTACAACAGGAAGACTTATCAACGAAGAAACAAATTTGGATATAGAAAGATTCCTTTCTGGACCATTAGGAGGAGACCAGCAAATAGGATCAAAGATTGCGTGTGATAAAATAGATTTAGTTATATTTCTAAGGGATCCCCTTACAGCTCAGCCCCATGAACCCGATATAATTGCACTAATGAGGCTCTGCGATGTACATTCAGTACCTATAGCTACAAATATAAGTACTGCAGAAATTTTATTAAATGCTCTTCATAGAGAAGAAGTTACAAATTGGCGTGAAATTAAGGATAGATACTAAAATAAAAATAAAGACTGCCAAAAAGGCCATAGGTTATATACTACGGCCTTTCTCTAATATAAAAATTACATTTCTTCCTCTATTGCCTTTTTAACTTCATCAAAAGTAGGTACTTTACCAACTAATTTAATCTTATCATTAATCATCAAAGCAGGTGGATCCATTATACCTGCCTTTACTATTGAAGGAATATCCCCAATAATTTCAAAATCATCATCTAAATTCAATTCAGTTAATACCCTATCAACGATAGGTGCCATTTTACTTCCACCTCAACATGTTCTTTCAAAAATTTTAATTTTCATCAATTAACCTCCCAAGATATCTTGATATTATTCTATAGATATTCCAGTAAAATAGTTAATTTATACTATGAGAAATTTATATTATTAACCTAAAAGCTTCTTAATTTCATCCTTTGATGGAATTCTTCCGGAAGCTTTTACAACGCCATCAATAACTAAGCCAGGGGTTTTCATTACACCATATGAAACGATATCCTTAAAATCAGTAATCTTTTCAATATCGGCATTTACACCAATTTCCTTAACACTTTCTTCTACAAGCTCATATAGTTTATTACATTTCTTACATCCTGAACCTAAAATTTTAATATTCATATAAATACCTCCTAAATTAGTTGTTGGATTACAAGATAATATTAAACAAATATAGCAATTAGCTTGGGTTTAATAACCTGCTTTAATAGAATCATTTCAGGGAGCGATAGACAGCCACTACCGACATCATAAATGATAGTGCAGTACCTATTATAATACCTATTATATTTGAAAATATTCTTGTTCTTCCTTTAGTTGACTGTATAGGGCTTTTTTTACAAGATTAATTATTTCTAAAACTTCTTTATGCTTTATACTGTACATAACTTTAATACCGTCTTTTCTACTGGTCAATATATTATTATCCTTTAAAATCTTTAAATGTTGAGATACATTTGACTGCTCAAGTTCAAGGTCTTCATAAATATGACATACACATAATTCATCCTCATCCTTTAAGCGTTCTATAATTTTAAGACGAGTAGGATGGGCCAGGGCCTTTAAAAACGATGAAGTTAAATCAAAATGTATATTTGACATAATTCCTCCTTTTTAAAATTATTATATTAGAATATTCTAATGTAATTATATAATTTTTATAAAATATTTCAATAGTTTTTAGTTAAATATTGTGCAGTTATAGTGAAAAAATCTCAAAAAGCAATTTATAAATTATAAAAATATGGATTCTTTTACGATTTTTTTGATGTATAAATTCATCTTTTAATTTGTTTCACTATATTTTAATTTAGAAAATAATAGAAAGTATTCAAAAAAGTACAACAGATAATTGAATGTAAAATAACAAAAAATATAAATGTATCACTTAAGTATAATGTATTTAAAATCTATATTTTATGTTTTAAAAAGTCTATTTGTAAATAAAATTTTGAAACATAAAATATAGAAAACTATTTTGCATTATACATTTACAAATTAAAGATAAACAACTTCAGAAATTAAAAAATTTAAATAATAGTTGTTTATCTATGCAAGAGCTTTAGAAACTAATTTGGAAAGGAGAATTATTGTGGAAAACAATAAGTTAAGGATGCTTATTCTTACCCTGTCATTAGTGCTTATTGTCTCAGCCTTTATCATAGGATGTACACCACAACAAAGACCTACACCAGAAAAATACGGTACTAGGTATTACATGGACAATAATAGATACAATGTAGGATATGATAGAACTAGCCCATATAATTATGGACAGGGAAATCTTCCAGACAATAGAATGTATGGCTTCTTTGATACTGGTGATAATAGAAGAGGAATAGGCTATGACAATATACCAAATAATATGATGATTCCATCTAGGACCGCAGCAAATTCTCAGGAAGTAAAAAGAATGGAAGATTCATGTAAGGATATCAAAGGAGTTAATGATGTTACTGTTGTAAGAAATGGAGAAACAGCTTATGTAGGTGTCGACAAAGATCAAGGAACAAACGAGAATCTTGCAGCACTTCGTACAGAATGTGCCAATAGAATTAGAAAAATTGATCCATCTGTTAATAAGGTAGTTGTAACAGTAGATTCAAATAAAATAACCAGATTAAAGAATATGGTAAGAGACATGAATATAGGTACACCTGCAAGAAATTTCATGAATGATTTAGAAAATTTATTTAGATAGGTATAGAAAAGCTTCCCTGATATAAAGGGAAGCTTTTTTTATGAAATTTATAGTAATTTAAAGTTGTTTTTTAAAATTGGAAAATATTATGCAAGGCAAAAGTTTGACAAAATAAAGACGTTATAATAAAATGTTTGTAAAAATAAAAACAAAATATAGAGGTGTTTGAATGGATATAGATAAATTGTTTTGGGATGCCACAATAGATGAAATTAAACAGGGATATATATATATTTCTAGAAGTGAAAAATATGTATGTTTAATATGTGGAGAAGAATTTGAAAAAGGAATAATTTATCCACAGAATGAAGTTTTATTTGAAGCAGAAAGAGCTGTCAAAAATCATATAAAGAAAAAGCATAGTTCAGTTTTTGAATATCTCATTAATATGAATAAGAAATATACAGGTTTAACTGACATTCAAAATGAAATGATAAAATATTTTTATGAAGGATTAAGCGATAGGCAAATTGTAGAAAAAAATGGTGGTGGAAGTACATCTACAATAAGAAATCATCGTTTTAGACTTAAAGAAAAAGAAAAGCAGGCTAGAGTATTTTTAGCCATAATGGGTTTACTTGAAAATAATCAAGGAAAAGATGAGAGTTTAATTAATATTCATAAGGGGGCTACAATGGTGGATGAAAGATATGCCATTACAGAAAAAGAAAGAGAAAGCATAATCAACAGATACTTTGAGAAGGAAGGAAATGGTAAATTGATATCGTTACCTAGAAAAGAAAAGAGAAAAATTATAGTTCTTAGTCATATATCTAAAAAATTTATAAGCAATAAGAAATATACTGAAAAGGAAGTAAACAATATACTTAAAAAAATACAGGATGACTATGTAGTTTTAAGAAGATATCTTATAGAATATGGTTTTTTGAATCGAACAAAGGATTGCAGCAGTTATTGGGTTAAGAACTAGAAAGAAGGAGATTAGTATGAATAGTATTAAAAATTTTCTATTTGAAGTAAAGGGTTATAAAGTAAAAAAAATGAAGGTTGAAGAGAATTTAAAAGATTTACTGAAGCTTTGTGAGGAATGTTTAGATTATTATAAGCTCATTGGAATAAAATCAGTAAATTTAGATACAGCTAAGGAAGTGTTTGAAGAATTACCTCCAGGGAAAGAGGATGAAAGCAAGATGGTTATAGGGGTTTATAATAATAAAGATACTTTAATCGGAATTATAGAAGGAATTAGAGATTTTCCTAAAAAGGATATATGGTATATAGGACAAATGATGATATCAAAAAATTATAGAAATAGAGGCTTAGGAGAAAAATTTTATAAGGGCTTTGAAGAATTGGCATTAATGAATAATGTTAATAGTATAAATTTAGGGGTGCTAAAAGACAATATAAAAGGATTACGATTTTGGAATAAAATGGGATTCGTTGTTATAGAAAGGATAGAAAATTATAAGATAGGAAATATTGAGACAACAGTATTTAGAATGGAAAATAGCATTATAAAAAATATGGATAAATATCCAAAGTCCGTAAAGTAGTTTTAATCTTAAATATTGTTAATTTGGGTTAAATGATGTGATAAACTATAGATAAGTTGTTAAGTTTCAAATGAATAGAAATTTCTTTAAAAGAAGAAATATATAAAACTTATCAATTTATTGGAGGTGATTAAATGGCCGATTTAAGAAATATTAAAATTTTTTCTCAGCAATGTGCCAAAGCCATTGCGGCAATATTAGATGTAGAGGTAACCATAACTGACCAAGAATGTATTAGAATAGCAGGAACAGGTATATACGAGAGGGAAATAGGGCAGGAAGTTCCCCATACATCTTTTTTTAGAGAAATACTACATACAGGTAAGATGGGTATGATTAAAAATGTTAGAAAAGAGTTTGGATGCAAAAAATGCGAGAAAAATTATTATTGCCGTGAATTAGCCAATATTGGTTTTCCTATACATAAAAAGGGTGAAGTAATAGGTGTAATAGGAATAATTGCCTTCAATGAAGAACAAAGAGAAATACTAATATCATCCCTAAAAAAAATTAGTGAATTTATAAAATATATAAATGAACTCTTTGTTAACAAAATTCTTTTACTTGAAGCAAATATAAGGATTAATGAAAAATTTAATGAAACCCTTGAAAATTACAATAAATCCTACTCCTTTGATTCTATTATTGGAAATACACCGGCTTTCCTTAAAATAATAAAAAAGGCAAAGAAAATATCCAACAGTCTTTCAACTGTCATTATAAGGGGAGAAAGTGGAACGGGAAAGGAGATTCTGGCTAGGGCAATTCATTACAATAGTTACCGCAGGAACAAACCATTTATAGCTATAAACTGCTCATCTATTCCTGAGCACCTTATGGAAAGTGAACTATTTGGATATGAAGAAGGAAGCTTTACCGGTGCTAAAAAAGGTGGGAAACTAGGAAAATTCCAATTAGCCAATGGAGGAACATTATTTTTAGATGAAGTAGGCGATATGCCATTAACAATGCAGGCCAAGCTACTACGAGTATTGCAGGATAAGAAAGTTAGTAAAATTGGAGGAAGTGAGGCTGTTCCTTTAGATTTAAGAATTATTTCAGCCACCAATAAGGATTTGGAAGAGATGATGGAAAACAAGGAATTCAGAGAAGATTTATATTATAGATTAAATGTAATTCCTCTTCACCTTAAGCCCCTTAGGAAAAGAAGAGATGATATTTTATTATTGGCAAACTATTATTTAGATAAAACATGTAAAGATTTATCAAAGGTGAAAATGATCTTTGATGAAGAAGTAAAAAAATGGCTTCATCATTATGAATGGCTGGGGAATGTTAGACAATTAATAAATGTTATTGAATATGCTGTAAATATGTGTGAAACAAATATTATAACTTTAGAGAATCTTCCAGAATATTTATTTGCTAAGAAACATAAAAGAGAAAACATTGGTTTAGAAGAAATGGTGGAAAATTATGAAAGGGATATAATAAAAAAATATATTGATAAAAATATGTCGGTGGATGAGAAAAAAGAAGCAGCTAAAAAGCTTCAAATAAGTACTGCAACATTATATAGGAAATTAAGGAAATACGACCTGTTAAAATAATTGAGCAAATTGCATAATTACCTTCAGCAAAAACTATCTACTATATATAGTTTTAGAATCTACAAAGATGCACCACCAAAATATATTTGATTATAAATAATTAAATTAAGGATAATATTCGCATATGCAATTTTGCCAAGTTAGAGTTATGCAATTTCCTCAATTATGCAAGTTTGTCGATTAACATTTCTCATGGGTGAGAAATGTTAATCAAGCTTGATAAATTTTAAGTAAATTTTATCTATCATTTAAATGATATAAATAATTTTCAAAAAACAAGAATTGCTCAAGACCTTATATATACTTAGATTAAGGGTTTTGAGTTTTTTTATTTCTTTTCTTAGATATATTGGCATGAATTATGCTTCTATAAATAATATAAAGAATTTATATGAAAGGAGGAAAAAAGATGGCTATTGAAAGAGAAAATGAATTAATAAATATACTAAAAGATACTATTGGACTTGCCACGGGATGTACTGAACCAGCAGCCATTGCATATTCATGTGCAAGTGCAAGGGAAAAAGTAATTGGGGATATAATACAATTAGAAATAACGGTAGATTCATATCTGTATAAGAACGCTCTAAACGTTTCAATACCAGGATTTGATCAAAAAGGAGTCAAAGCGGCTGCAGCTTTAGGTCTTATTATTGGAGATACTAAGAAGGGTTTAAATCTTTTAAAGGATATGGGTGAGGAAGTTATAAAAAAGGCTAAGGACCTTTTAAAAAGAAACGCAATTAAGCTTAAAGTCGTAGACAACTGTGATATTTTATTTATACAAAGCATTTTAAAAACAGATAAAGAAATTATAAGGGTAGTTACCCTTGAAAAACATAATAATATAGTTGATATTTCAAAAAATACAGTGGAAGATTTTGACTTTGTAGAATATTTGAAAAAGAAAGAAAAATCTAACCCTATAAGTAACTATACATTAGATGATTTCATAGAATTTGCAACAAATGTTGATTTAACAAAAATAGAGTTTTTAAAAGAAGGAATAGAATACAACTTGAAAATGGCAGAGGCTGGGTTAAAAGATGTTAACTCCATAGGTAATAAATTTGATACTCTTATCGATAAAGGATATTCAATGGGAGAAAGCCCAGCTGTTTATGCCCAAAAATTATGTAGTGGGGCTTCCTATGGAAGAATGTCAGGAGTACAGCTTCCAGTTATGACAAGTACAGGAAGCGGCAATCATGGTATTACTTTATTTCTAACTATTGCAGCGGCTGGAGAGAAATTAAATATCCGTGATGAAAAAATCACAAGGGCACTGGCACTGGGACAATTGATAAATGTTTATATAAAAAATCATACAGGGGCACTATCTGCTATGTGTGGATGTGGTATAGCTGCTGGTATTGGAGCAAGCTGCGGAATAGTTTCTATGATGGATGGCAGTAGTGACCAGATATTTGGAACAATATTAAATATGGTAGGGAGTATTTCTGGTATTATATGTGATGGGGCTAAAGAAGGATGTGCATACAAACTGGCATTAGCATCGGGATGGGCCATCCAATCGGCACTACTTTCAATTAATGGTGCAGTAGTGAATTATAATGATGGAATATTGTGCGGGGAATTCAGTAAAGTAATATCTAATCTTGGATATGTGTGTGGCCCTGGAATGAAGAGTACCAATGCGGCTATTGTTGAAGTTATGCAAAAAAATTGTGTGTAAGAAACAAAAGCAGACCCAGAGGTTTTTTAAAAGACCTTTGGGCCTGCTTCCTTCCTTAATTCTTTAAAACTTTACTTAAAGGAAATTCAATAGTAAAGACAGTTCCATTAATGTTGTCAGATTTTACTTTAATTGTACCATTATGAGCTTCTACTAAGGTTTTAGTTATAGTTAAACCAATACCTGAGCCTTCTGTATTTTGAGTTCTACTTCTGGATAAATCACCTCTATAGAGATGATCAAATATATGGGGCAAATCCTTTGAAGAAATTCCTATTCCAAAGTCCTGTACATCAATATACAATCTTTCATTTTTTATATATGAACTAATATTTATAATACCATTATCATAGGAATACTTAATAGCATTTGAAAGTAAGTTATACATTATCTGTTTAAACTTATCTTTATCCATAAAAACCTTTATATTATCTTTAATGTTTAAATTGAACTTAAGATTTTTCTTATTAAATTGTGGTATAAGAGAATTTATTATTTTTTCTAGCTCATCATTTAAACTGAATATTGATTTATTTAAAACATAATTAGCTTTTTCCAGTTTATTTATATCTTCTAAATTTTCAACTAAGCTGTGAAGTCTATTAATTTCATCGTAACAATCATTTAGCTTTTCCGGTGTTGGTTTCCATATACCATCTATAAAGGCTTCAATATGACTTTTTATTGTTGTTAAAGGAGTTCGTATTTCATGTGCCATATCTGAAGTAAGACGATTTCTCAAGGACTCCTGTTTTTCTAAAGTGCTGGCTAGGTTATTTATTGAAGAAGAAAGCTGGGATATTTCTTCTACTCTGGTTTTAATATTGGTGCGAATTGAAAGATTTCCTTCCCTAATATTTTTAGAAGCAGTGGTAATTTTTCTTATAGGTATACCTAATTGACGTGAAATTATTATACCTATTAAAACACTAATAATAATAGCTATAAAACTAGAGATTAATATTGATTTATAAAGGGTGAATTTAAATTTTATTGCTTCTCCTGAAATATTTGATGGTCCTATATAACCTATAGTTACTGTTCCTATTTTTTTATCATCATAGCTTATTGTATAGGTTTCTTCATTATAATTTTCAAGGGAATTGCCAAACATTCTTCCCATCATATGTCCCATCATATTCATATGACTATTGTTTTCATGGCCCATAAGAGGATACATACCAGTATCGAAAATCAAATTGTTGTTTGCATCTACAATTTTAATGAGATACTCTTCTGCTAGAGCATATTTATTAAGTCCTACACCATCAAAATCAGGAGACACAGGATTTTGACTAATAGCTGAATTGATTATAGATTTAATATTTTCAATTTTTTCTTCATGTTCTTTGAACAAATAAATATTAAATTCTTTATCAATCATATAAGTTGATGTAATCCCTGTGATTATAAGAGATATTAAAATTATTGATATAAAACTTATAAGTAAGGTTTTATTTAAACTTATTTTCATTATCTAACCTCCGAACTTATAACCTATACCGTATACGGTAAGTAAATACTTTGGAGACTTAGGATTTTCTTCAATTTTTTGTCTAATATTTTTTACATGGGTATCTATTGTCCTATCGTATCCATCGTAATCTAATCCAAAAACTGTTTCTACAAGTCTTTCCCTAGAAAAAGTCTGACCGGGATTTGAAGCAAGAATTAATAAAATATCGTATTCGTTGGGAGTCAAATTAATTAGTTTATCATTTTTAGTAACTTCATGTTTTTTGATATTAATAGTAAGCTCATTATTATTGAAGGATAATATATCTGACAAAGGACCTTGTTTTCTATAGCTTCTTCTTAATATTGCTCTAACCCTTTCCACCAATTCCCTTGGGCTAAAGGGTTTAGTTACATAGTCATCGGCTCCAAGGGAGAAACCTTCAAGCTTAGATTTTTCATTGGTTTTTGCAGTAAGCATGATTACTGGAATATCGGAAGAGCTTCTTATGTTTTTACATATTTCTTCTCCCGATAAACCAGGAAGCATTAAATCCAGAACTACTAGATGTGGAGAAGAGCTTTTAAAGATATTTAGCCCTTCCAATCCATTTTTGGCTTTATAAATAGTATATCCTTCATTTTTAAGATAAGCTTCTATAACATTTAAAATTTTTTCTTCATCTTCAATAACTAGGATTTTAAATTGCTCATTCATAACTCTCACCCTTCATAGTCTAATTTCCAAATGTTAATAAAGACGACATTAGTCGTCTTTTAGAATTCTTTTCTTATGGAGATATTCATCTTCTGTGATTGCTCCGGAAGCATACTTTTCATCTAAAATTTTTAGAGCATTATTTTTTCTATTATTGAAAGAAGAATGATTTCTTGAGGATTTAAGAATTAGGTAAAAAACAACTCCTATTAGTAAAGGCCATAAAATCATCATAAAACCTCCCATCCATCCAAATCTATTAAATCCCATCCAATGGTGCATCATAGTTTTCATCTCCCTTCTACTTTCTTAAATTAGAAACTTGCATAATTGACATTATTAATTTTAAAATACAATATCTAGGCGACTTACTTGACTCTTTCTACTACATTTTGTATTTTGGAAATCTTTATATGTATTATGCAATTTCCTCAAATATTATAAAGATAAACAAATTTAATGTTTACTTTTACTTCATGTTATAAATATAATACCCAAAACTTGTGAAGATAATATGAAGAAAAAAATCTTTATATCTTCATATTATCTTCACAATTAAGATTTATAATGACTTTAAAGAAAAAAGGAAAACAAGAAAGGAGAATGAAAATGAAAAAAATAGTAATGCTTGCTTTAGCAGCTGTATTAATCTTATCCCTTGGGGTGATAGCTTTTGCAGACAGTAATAATGAGGTTCCAGACTGGTACAATGATATGATTAAATGGAGAAAAGATAAGGTAGAAGAGTCAGTAAAAAGTGGGTTGGTTACAGAAGAACAAGCAAAATACTGGAATGACAGAATAGATTATATGGAAAAATACCATAATGAAAATGGATTTGGCTTTCAAGGAGGATGTGGGGGCTTTGGTAGAGGGGCTAGAAGAGGACTAGGAGGATTTGGACCTGGTATGCATTGGTAAAAAATAAGAAAAAAGTCCTAAAACATATTGATTTTAATAAAAGTGCTTGAATATTATAATATTCAAGCACTTTTATTTGTCTAAAAACTTAAATAATTCCCATGAAGAATAGCTTTTAAACAAAGTAAATTCATACTGTTACCAGAAAAAACTCTTAAGATAAAATGTAAAAATATAAAGAAAAAGGTCTTAATTTATGTTAATATAAATTTCTAGCAAAACAATAAATTTTCTTTAGTTTTTATTTTTATTGATTTTTCAAATTATTTATCTTTATAAACATAAATAATTAGTGTATTATAGGGATTAATAGGAGGGATTTTATGGAGGAAATAAAAATACCTCAAACCGATTTGATTTTAGCTTTATCAGAAAGTCTGGATCTCATTAGCTCTTCTATAGTAGGGCACCATGTAAGGGTGGCATTTATGTCACTAAAGCTAGGTGTAAAGCTGGAAATGGAGAAAAAGGATATACAAGATTTAATCTATGCTGCATTACTCCATGATTCAGGGGCATTATCTTTAAAGGAAAGACTGGACAGCCTTGAATTTGATTTAAAGGATCCCCATTTTCACTCTGTTGTAGGGTATAATTTGATTAAAGTGTATAAACCCTTTAATCAAATTTCAAATATAATTAGGTGTCATCATGTTAGATGGGATGAAATGGACAATTTCAAAAAGAAAAATGTTGAGATTCCTTTAGGCAGTCAAATTATTTATCTAATTGATAGGGTAGATGTTTTGATGAATTGGGGAAGAAATCCTTATAGTCAGATTGATTACATAGCTAAACAAATTAGTAGAGACAGAGGTAAAAAATTTAATCCTGATATTGTTGATGCCTTTATAGAGCCCGGTGAATTTAAAACTATTTTACAAGCCCTAGATTCTGAAAATATTAAGGCTGTATTTTATAGTTGGCTAGAAGGTAAATTATTAGATATAGATGAGCTATTGGATATAGGGAAGATTTTTGAAAGGATCATTGACTTTAGGAGTAGATTTACAGCCACACATTCTAGTGGGGTTGCATATACTGCCTGTAAGCTTGCAAAGCTTTCTAAAATGGAAGATACTCAGATAAAAATGATGAAAATTGCTGGAAATCTTCACGATTTGGGGAAATTGGCAGTTCCCAAGGAATTATTGGAAAAACCAGCTAGTCTTTCTAGAAATGAATTTGAGATAGTTAAAAAGCATGTTTACTATACATATATAATTCTAAAAAAAATAAGAGGAATTGGAGAAATATACGAATGGGCTGGACTCCATCATGAAAGGTTAAATGGCAAGGGCTATCCCTTTAAAAAAACAGCATCACAGCTATCATTTGGTTCAAGAATTATGGCAGTATCCGATATTTTTACTGCTATTTCAGAGGATAGACCTTATCGCAAAGGTATGGAAAAAAAGAAAGCACTAAAGGTGTTAGATGGAATGGCTAAAAGAAATGAAATAGATGGAGACATATTGTCTATCTTAAAGTCTAATTATGATGAGATAAATGAAGGTCGCAGCAGAGTACAAAGAAAAATAGTTCATGAATTTAATGGATTTTGGGATGAAGTAGATTCGATTTATGGAGAAATATAAAATCTAGTGCAAAAAAGGAATTAATATTTCTTTTTGCACTGGATTTTTTAGTTTTTTTGTTATATATTTAAAAGCTAGTGTATAATTAATATAGATTACATACTACAAAGGAGATAATAAAATGGAAATATTAAAACATAAAGAATTTTATTTTGCACTCTACATTCTCATAATTAATATATATGGATTTGCCATTGTAATTATAGATAAGTACAAAGCGAAGAAAAACAAATGGAGAATTAAAGAAATGAATTTCTTTATCGTAGCATTTATTGGGGGGGCTATAGGAATACTTTTAAGTATGATGATGGCTAGACATAAAACCCAGCACAAAAGTTTTTATATAGGCATACCCCTATTATACTTGTTTAATAAAGCTATAGTATGTGTTAGCATTTATGTTATATATTTTCAAAAATAATGACTACTGACAAGGGGATGTGTCAGCTGTCACATAAACAATATATGGCAGATGAAACATCCCCTTGTCATGAAATTATTATTAATGTCCTCGCTTTTTCTGCTTCTTTTTTTCTTGTTTTAATTCAAATTTTTTCTTTTCAAGCTCTTGTTTTTTCACCTTAGAAATTTTTTTCTTCTGTTTCTTATTCTTTTCGTATTGAATCTTTAAAGTCTGCTGTGCCTTTGTAGAAATCCCTTTTTCATCCATAGCTTTAGCGGCTTCTCTTTGTCTTTTCTTAGGATTAATCTTTTTTCTAATTATTTCATCCGTATTATTTTCTGTCTTAATGTACCTTAATTTATTTGGATAAGATTTTAAAATAAAATTGTAGAGCTCAGGAGCCGTAGGCTCTTTTCCAAATACGAATTTAGAAACAGAATACTCTTCATCATCCTTTCTTTCAAAAATTCCTACCCAATAGGGACTTTCAAAAAGAATGGTACATGAAGTATTGATGCATTTCATAAAACTCTCCCCTTCTTAAATAATATGTTTACTAGGAATGGACGACCCGAAGGGGGAAGGTTACTGGTATCTCTATAGATATATGCCATAAAAAGTCTCATTTACTCAGGTAGCCACTGAGAATCCTTTTACGCTCCTCTTATAAAGGGAGCTAAAAGAACCTTAAGAGGCTACCTTCATTTTTAAAGTTTTATTGGCATATATTTTTCTATATATGTTTGAGATACGTCTGGACTACCAACCAGAACTGTGTTTTTATCCTATAATTTAAGAATATTATATCATATAAATTTAAATTCATCTTAAATAATTGAATTTTGGGTAAAATAAATAACAAGAGAATATGTTAAAGATTATAGGCTTAGGAGATCCAAATCAAAAAGTTTATTTACATATACCCTGTATGGGTATATAATATTATATGAAAGAATTCTGACTTGAAAGGAGTGAAAAAATGACTATAGAGAAAAACTTTAAAATAAAGGGAATGACCTGTGCAGCGTGTGTTAGAGCAGTAGAAAGAGCAGTTAACAAAAAAGATGGAATACTTGATGCTAATGTAAATTTAGCCACAGAAAAGATGATGGTTAAATATAATGAAGAAGAGGTTTCCCAGGATGAAATAGTGGAAGCTGTAAGTAAAGCAGGATATGAAGCCTTGTTGGATGAAGAACTAAAAGAAGTCGTAATACCGGTAGAAGGTATGACATGAGCTTCCTGCGCTGGTGCAGTTGATAGGAGTATCAACAAATTAGATGGAATAAAATCAGTAAATGTAAACATAGCCACAAATAAAGCAGGAGTAGTTTATGATATTAATAAGGTAAGATTGTCAGATATAAAGGGAGCAATTAAAAAAGCAGGATATACTCCACTAAATGTGGAAAAGGAAGCCTTTCAGGACGAAGATCAGGATAAAAAGGAAAGAGAATCAAAAGCTATGTGGACTAAGTTCTTAGTGGCTATTTCCTTTACTATACCATTATTATACATTGCTATGGGACATATGATGGGACTTCCAATACCATCATTTATAAATCCGGAGTATAACCCTCTAAACTTTGCATTAGTCCAGTTAATATTAACGGTTCCTATAGTTATAGCAGGATATAAATTCTATACAGTAGGTTTTAAAGCACTATTAAGAAGAAGTCCAAATATGGATTCACTCATAGCCGTAGGAACAAGTGCAGCCTTTATATATGGAATTTATGCAATGTATAAAATCATAAGTGGGCACAATGAATATGCTAAAGACTTGTACTTTGAAACCGCTGGAGTGATTATTGCCCTTATAATGCTTGGTAAATACCTTGAGACTCGGTCCAAGGGAAAGACCTCTGAGGCTATAAAGAAATTAATAGGTCTTCAGCCCAAGACTGCAACAATAGTGAAGGGAGAAGAAGAAATAGCAATTCCTATAGAGGAAGTTGAGGCAGGAGATATTATATTAGTTAAACCGGGAGAGAAGATACCAGTAGATGGAAAAGTAGTTGAGGGACGCAGCTCAGTTGATGAATCAATGCTTACAGGAGAGAGTATACCTGTAGAAAAAAATATAGGAGACAAGGTTGTAGGTGCAAGCATAAATAAAAATGGTATTATTAAATTCAAAGCAACTAAAGTTGGTAAGGATACAGCCTTGGCACAAATAATTAAACTGGTTGAAGAAGCACAGGGGAGTAAGGCACCTATTGCAAAATTAGCAGATATAATAGCTGGTTATTTTGTACCTATAGTAATGGCTATTGCGGTGATATCAGGACTCTTATGGTATATAACCGGCTCAGAGCCAGTATTTGCATTAACAATATTTATTTCGGTTCTAGTAATAGCATGCCCCTGTGCCCTAGGTCTTGCCACACCTACAGCAATAATGGTTGGGACTGGTAAAGGAGCAGAGCTTGGAGTTCTTATTAAAAGCGGCGTGGCTTTAGAAACCGCCTATAAAATACAAACAATAGTATTCGATAAGACTGGAACCATAACCGAAGGTAAGCCTAGAGTTACCGATATAATTACAACTGGTAATTATAAAGAAGATAAAATCTTACAAATAGCAGCTACTTCTGAAAAGGGCTCAGAGCATCCACTAGGAGAGGCCATAGTAAAAGAGGCCAGCCAAAGAGAATTATCCCTATTAAAAGCAGAAGAATTTTATGCAATACCAGGTCATGGAATAGAAGTAAAACTGGAAGGAAATGAAATACTTCTTGGTAATGAAAAGCTTATGAAAGATAAAAATATTGATGTGACATTAAAAGAAGAAGCAGTCAGATTGGCAAATGAAGGGAAAACACCAATGTTTATTGCAATAAATAATAGATTAGAGGGAATAATAGCAGTAGCAGATGTTGTAAAGGAAAATAGTAAAAAAGCAATAGAAAAATTGCATGCTATGGGAATAAAAGTTGCCATGATTACAGGAGATAATAAGAGAACAGCCGAGGCAATAGCTAGGCAGGTTGGTATTGATATAGTTTTAGCTGAAGTTTTACCTGAAGATAAGGCAAATGAAGTTGAAAAGCTTCAGAAAGAAGGAAAAAAAGTAGCTATGGTTGGAGATGGAATAAATGATGCACCTGCCCTAGCTATAGCTGATATTGGTATAGCAATTGGCTCAGGAACAGATGTTGCAATGGAATCAGCCGATATAGTCCTAATGAAAAGTGATCTTTTAGATGTAGTTACCGCAATAAAATTAAGCAAAAGTACTATTAAAAATATCAAGCAAAATCTCTTTTGGGCCTTTGCATACAATACGGCGGGAATACCTTTAGCAGCTGGACTGTTCTATGCCTTTGGAGGACCAAAGCTTAACCCAATGTTTGCAGCAGCTGCCATGTCCATGAGTTCAGTATCCGTAGTAACAAATGCACTAAGGCTTAGAAGGTTTAAGGTTTAGATTAACTAACTTAACCTAAGATTAAATATTAATGAAGGTAGAAATATATTAATTAGGAGGAAATTAAATGAAAAAAATGATAGTAATAGAAGGCATGAGCTGTAATCACTGCACTGGTAGAGTAGAAAGAGCTTTAAGTGAGCTTGATGGAGTTGTGGTTGAAAGCGTTAGTGTAGATAAAAAAAATGCTGTTATCAAGCTGGAAAAGGAAATTGATGAATCTGTAATAAGACAGACTGTAGATGATGCAGGATATGACGTTATGGAAATAAGAGAAATCTAATGGTAATGGGACGTGGCAAAAGACACGTCCCATTACCATTAGCTATTTTTTATAATATTATTTTACCTTTAACTGGAGTAGAAAGAATAAGGTTCGTCTGAGTATCTCCAAATTTCTTCATATCATCAATAAGATGTTCAAGTTCTTCCATGCTTTCAACCATGACTTTTATTATCATACAATCACCGCCGGTTATATGATGGCATTCAATTATACTATTGTTATCAGGAGCAAAATCCAAAAACTTTTTATAATTATGGGCTTTAATTGCTAAGCTTATAAATGCCTTTATACTTTTGTTGAGTTTATCAGGATTAACTGTGGCCCTATAGCCGGTAATAACTCCATCCTCTTCTAGTCTTTTAACTCTTTCGGACACGGCGGGTGACGTAAGACCTACCATTTTTCCCAAATTCTTCATTGAAATCCTTCCATCTTCCTGTAAAACTTTTAAAATTCTTAGATCAGTAGAATCCATAAAGAGACCTCCTAAAAAAATAAAGAAAAATAGAAAAATAACTAAAAATCAAAGGTAATAATATTATAACACTTAAATTACAAACTGTACATAAGTGATATACCTTGATAGACTTTAGTTAGAGGGATACATAGCTTGTAATAAAAGGGAATGATTTTCCATGTATCGTTGACAGTATAAACAATAAATTATGGTTCTGTCAACTTAGTGTGAAAATATTTTCCCATTAAATATAGGAGGTATATTATATGTCAAAGGTAAAAATAACGGAAACTGTTTTAAGAGATGCCCATCAATCATTAATAGCCACTAGAATGAAGACTGAAGAAATGCTGCCAATCTTAAAAAAATTAGATGAGGTAGGATATCATTCATTAGAAATGTGGGGTGGTGCGACCTTTGATGCTTCCCTACGATTCTTGGATGAAGACCCTTGGGAAAGGCTCAGAACTATTAGAAAAAATGTTAAGAAGACAAATTTACAAATGCTCTTAAGGGGACAAAATATCTTAGGATATAAACATTATGCTGATGATGTTGTAATTGAATTCGTAAAAAAAGCCGTAGCTAACGGAATTGATATAATAAGAATCTTTGATGCACTAAATGATGTAAGAAACCTTAGAGTTGCCTTAGATACTACTAAGAAAGAAGGAGCCCATGCCCAAGCAGCAATCTCATATACAACAAGCCCAGTTCATACAACACAGACCTATGTAAAACTAGCTAAGGAAATGGAAAATATGGGTGCAGATTCTATATGTATAAAGGATATGTCAGGGCTTTTGACTCCATACTATTCTTATGAACTAATATCAGCACTCAAAAAAGCAGTTAAGATCCCAATTCAGCTTCACTCCCATGCAACTAGCGGACTTGCAAGTATGACTTATCTTAAAGGTATTGAAGCTGGCATAGATGTAATAGATACAGCAGTCTCTCCATTTGCACTGGGAACCTCTCAACCACCTACAGAATCTTTAGTAGCTACTTTAAAGGGTTCGAAATATGATACGGGCTTAAGCATTGATAAATTAAACGAAATAGCTGAATACTTTAAGCCCATAAGAGAAAAGAGTATAGAAACTGGACTTTTAAATCCTAAGGTTCTCGGTGTAAATATTAATACATTGATCTATCAAGTGCCCGGTGGAATGCTTTCAAATCTTGTATCACAGCTAAAGATGCAAAATGCCCTTGATAAATTTGACGATGTACTAAAAGAAGTTCCTAGGGTAAGAGAAGATTTAGGATATCCACCATTGGTTACTCCAACAAGTCAGATAGTAGGAACTCAGTCTGTATTAAATGTTATAACTGGAGAAAGATATAAAATGATTCCAAATGAAGTAAAAGCCTATGTTAAGGGGATGTATGGAAAACCTACTGTTCCAATAAAAGAAGAGATAGTAAAGAAAATTATTGGTGATGAAGAAGTAATAACTTGTAGACCAGCGGATTTAATAGAACCTCAATTAGGTAAGATAAGAAATGAAATGAAGGAATACTTAGAACAAGAAGAAGATGTACTATCATATGCATTATTTCCACAAGTTGCAACAAATTTCTTTAAATATAGGCAGGCTATGAAGTATAATATAGATAGTGATTGTGTTAATATGGAAATGAAAACCTACGCTGTATAATTAAAAGGGAAAGGAGATAAGTTTATGAATAATAATTTATCCAAAAAGAACGGTGCAATATCTCCATCTGTTACATTGGCTATTACAGCTAAAGCAAAAAAAATGAAGGCGGATGGCATTGATATAGTTAGCTTTGGAGCAGGAGAACCGGATTTTAAAACTCCGGACCATATTAGAAAAGCTGCTGTTAAAGTAATTGAAGAAGGAAATATAGGATATACAGCAGCAGCGGGTTTGCCACAGCTTAAAAAAGCTATTTGTGATAAGCTAAAGGAAGATAATAATTTAGACTACTTACCTGAAAATATTGTTGTTTCCAATGGAGCGAAGCATTCTATATATAATGCCCTTCAGGCTATATGTAATCCAGGAGATGAAGTTATTATTTCAGTTCCCTATTGGGTTAGCTATCCTGAAATGGTAAAAATGGCCGATGCAAAGCCCATCTTTGTTGAAACCTCAGAAGAAAATGGATTCAAATATACAAAGGAAAATCTACTTAAAGCTGTAAATGAAAAAACAAAGGCAATACTTTTAAATAGTCCAAATAACCCAACTGGAACTGTTTATACAAAAGAAGAAATTGAAGATATTGCAAAAATAGCAGTTGAAAATAATATATATATAATATCCGATGAAATCTATGAAAAATTAATTTATGATGGAAACCATGTAAGCATTGCATCCTTAGGAGAAGACATTAAAAGGCTTACAATAGTAATCAACGGTATGTCAAAGGCATATGCTATGACTGGCTGGAGAATAGGATATTTGGCTGCTGACAAGGAAATTGCAAAAATTATTACTAATATTCAAAGTCATGCCACATCAAATCCAAATACAATAGCTCAATATGCCAGCATTGAAGCTTTAAAAGGAGATCAGGAGCCTATAAATCAAATGAATAAAGCATTTGATGAAAGAAGAAAATATATGGTTGATAAAATTAACAGTATAAAAAACCTATCCTGTAAAATGCCTAAGGGAGCTTTCTATGTAATGGTTAATATATCAAAGCTTATAGGTAAAGATTTAGGTGGGCAAAAAATAAATGGCTCTATGGATTTTGCTCAGTATCTTCTGGACAATGCTAAAGTTGCAGTAATACCGGGAGCAGGCTTTGGAACAGATAATTATATCAGGTTATCCTATGCCACATCCCTTGAAAACATTGAAGAAGGATTAAATAGAATTGAAAAAGCTGTTTCAAAATAAAGTAATAAAATTAAACTGATCTTGTAAAGAGGTCAGTTTTTTTATAGAATAAGAGCTGTAGATAGGTGAGGAAATTGCATAATACATGTGAAGAATTTTAATTATGCAAGTTTCTTAGCTATTAAATATACATGGATAAATAAGAAATCTATAATGCTTTAGAGTTGTATATCTTTGAATAATAGTTGAGGTGAAATAATATGAAGACCATAGGAATATTAGGTGGAATGGGACCATTAGCTACAGCTGATTTATTTAAAAAGATTATAATGATGACTGATGCAAATAGTGATAATGAGCATATTCCAATAATAGTAGAAAATAATACAAGAATTCCAGATAGAACAGACTACATAATAAATGATGGCGAGGATCCAACAAAATATATGATAAAATCTGCAATTCGATTAGAAATGATGGGAGCTGACGTCATAATAATGCCTTGTAATACGGCTCATTATTTCTATGATGAAATTATAAAATATATAAAAATACCTTTTATTAACATGATAGTAGAAACTGCAAAGGAAACAAAAAATCTATATCCAAAGGGAAAAATAGGACTTTTAGCAACAGAAGGAACTTGTAGGGCAGGTATATATGATAAAGTATTTAAGGAATATAACTTAGAATTAATAAAGCCTAACCCTGAAAAACAAAAATATGTTATGAAGCTTATTTATGATATAAAAAAAGGAAAAGACAATATAGATTTAAAAAACTTTAAATCTGTATTGAAAGAACTAAAAAATCAAGGAGCAGAAGCTTTCATATTAGGCTGTACAGAATTGCCGGTTGCCTTTGAAATGTTTAGCATAGAAGAAATCTGCATAGACCCTACAAAGGTGTTGGCTTGCAGTGCAATTAGGTATGCAGGAAAAAACATAAGATAGGAAAACGGTGGAGAAATAATGGAAAGGGTTTTTTTGAACCCTTTCCATTGTTTTTAAAGTTCATTTAGAAGATTTGCCATCTCAATTGCAGTTACAGCAGCTTCATAGCCCTTATTTCCAGCCTTAGTTCCAGCCCTTTCTATTGCTTGTTCTATAGTATCCGTAGTTAACACTCCAAACACAACTGGAATTCCCGTTTCTAGAGATATAGAAGCTATTCCCTTTGTAACCTCATTGGATACATATTCAAAATGAGGAGTGGCACCCCTTATTACGGCCCCCAAGCATATGACAGAATCGTATTTTTTAGTTAGAGCCATCCTTTTAGCGATCAAAGGCATTTCAAATGCACCTGGAACCCATGCTATTTCAATATTATCTTCTTCTACGCCGTGGCGTTTTAGTCCGTCTAGAGCACCTGTAAGAAGCTTATTTCCAATAAATTCATTAAACCTTCCCACAATAATAGCAAATTTTTGATCTTTAGATATCAGCTTTCCCTCATAAATTTTCAAAATATTTTCCTCCTTTATATATTAAAAGCTTAGCATATGTCCCATTTTTTCCTTTTTAGTTTTTAAATAAATATCGTTTACCTTATTATGTCCAACTTCAATGGGAACTCTTTTCTTGACCTTGAGATCATAACCTGATAAACCAGAGATTTTCTTAGGGTTATTAGTCATAAGCATAATATTTTTTACTCCTAGGTCTGAAAGAATTTGAGCCCCAATACCATAATCCCTTAAGTCTTCAGGAAAACCAAGGGCTAAATTTGCTTCAACAGTATCCATTCCCCTGTCCTGTAAATGATAGGCCTTAAGCTTATTGATCAGACCAATCCCTCTACCTTCTTGACGCATATATAGAAGAATTCCTCTACCTTCCTTTTCAATTTTTTGTAGAGCTGCAGATAATTGATCGCCGCAGTCACAACGCATTGAACCAAAGGCATCACCAGTAAGGCATTCTGAATGGACTCTAACTAGAATAGGCTTATCATTATTTACTTCTCCCTTTACCAATGCTACATGATGTGCTCCACTTAAGATTTCTTCATAGCCGTAAACCTTAAAATCACCATATTTAGTAGGGAGCTGGGCAGTAGTAATTCTTTTGACCAATTTCTCATTTTTTCTTCTATAGGATATTAAATCTGCTATGGAGATTAGCTTAAGGTTATGTTTCTTGGAAAACTCCATTAACTCTGGTAATCTTGCCATAGTGCCATCTTCCTTCATGATTTCACAGATCACTCCAGCTGGGTAAAGATCGGCAAGCTTTGCTAGGTCTACGGCAGCTTCTGTATGGCCAGCCCTTTTAAGTACACCACCATTTTTAGCCTCGAGGGGAAATATATGACCGGGTTTTTTAAAATCCTTTGGTTTTGAATTTTTATCTAATACCTTTTCTATGGTTAAAGCCCTTTCAAAGGCAGATATTCCCGTTGAAGTTTCTACTGAGTCAATAGACACTGTAAAGGCAGTACCATGATTGTCTGTGTTTTCACTGACCATTTGTCTTATATCAAGCTCTTTTAATCTTTGAGATACTATTGGCATACAGATTAAACCTTTTCCAAAGGTGGCCATGAAATTTACATCTTTACCTGAGACTTTTTCTGCTGCCATTATTAGATCACCTTCATTTTCCCTGTCCTCATCATCCACAACAATAATCATTTTTCCCTGTTTTATATCCTCTATAGCTTCTTCAATAGAATTAAATTTGAACATCTTATCACTACCTTTCCTTTAAGCAAATCCATTTTGTTTTAAAAAGTTTATATCAATACTGTTTTTAGAATCATCATAAACTGTATCTGAATCAAATAATTTTTCAACATATTTACCTATCATGTCACATTCCAGATTAACTTCATCACCAATAGATTTCTCAAGTAAAGTTGTAACTGCCTTAGTATGGGGTATTATGGATACCTTAAAGACCTTTTCATCTACATAAGCCACTGTCAAGCTTACTCCATCAATTGCAATAGAACCTTTATGAATTATATATTTTAATAGCTCAGAAGATGTTTTTATAGTGATCCACACTGCATTATCTTCTGTATCAAAGTCAGAAATTGATCCTATACCATCTATATGACCACTGACAAGATGACCTCCCAGTCTGTCACCTAATCTTAAAGCTCTTTCAAGATTCACTTTGCTGTTAGGAGTCAAATTCTTTAAATTACTTTTCCTCATGGTTTCTGCCATGACATCTACAGAGAAGGAAGTGCTTTTAAAGTCAGTAATCGTCAAGCATACTCCATTGGTGCATATACTATCACCTAGTTTTACATCCTTCAAAACCTTATGAGCTTTAATAACTATCCTGGCAGATTTAACACCCTTTAAAACCGACTGAACTAAACCTATTTCTTCAACAAGTCCAGTAAACATCAATCAATCCTCCTTTTGCCTACATAACCTTCTATCATAATATCCTGTCCAAATCTATGGGTAATCATATTATCTACTAAAAAAGCGTTATCAACTAATGGAGCACCATCTCCTTCCACAGGAGTTTTAGAAAGACTACCACCGATTATTTTAGGGGCTATAAAGAAGTTTACTTTATCAACTATATTTTTCTTTAGGGCAGAATAATTAAGAGTTCCACCTCCCTCTAAAAGAACACTATCAATATTTTTTTCACCTAATTTCTTCATAAGAATATTTAAATCAACCCTTTTATTTTTAGAAGGTAATATTAAGACCTCAACGCCCATATCCTCTAACCTTTTAATTTTCTCAGTATTATTATTTTCATTAGTAGTAGCAATTATTGTTCTAGCAAAGGATAATTTTTTTACTACATTAGCCTCTAAAGGAATTCTACATTTACTATCAACTATAATTCTTATGGGATTTTCACCTTCAAATCCGGGTATTCTTACTGTAAGAAGGGGATTGTCAACCAACACCGTATTTATTCCCACCATTATTGAAGTATATCTATGCCTTAATTTATGAACATACCTTCTGGATTCATCACAGGTAATCCATTTGGAATCTGAAAATTTTGTGGCGATTTTTCCGTCTAAAGACATAGCAGATTTCATAAGGCAAAATGGAGACCCAGTAGTAATGTATTTGATAAATATTTCATTTAGTTTACTAGCTTTTTCTTCTAAAACATTTGTTATTACTTCGACACCCTCTTCTCTCAAAATTTTTACCCCTTTGCCGGCTACCAGTGGATTAGGGTCAAGCATTCCTATAGCTACTTTTTTAATACCGCTTTCAATTATTGCATTGACACAGGGAGGCGTTTTACCATAATGACAGCAGGGTTCAAGGGTTACATACATAGTTGCTCCCCTTGGATCGGTGGTTAGAGAATTTAGAGCTTCGATTTCTGCGTGATTGCCTCCAAAGGTTTTATGATAACCCTTAGCTATAATATTCCCATTTTTTACAATAATACAGCCAACCATTGGATTAGGGTTTACAAATCCAGCTCCCTTTTCAGCTAAGCTCAAAGCTTTTTCCATAAATTTTATATTCACAATTTGCCCTCCGTCCTTTTTTAAGGAATAATAAAAGCCCTGAAGAAAATAACTTCAGGGCTGGATATACAAAAATAGATACAAATATAAATGTATTTTTATGAATCTCCTTCTACCATCCAAATATAAATGTATTTTTATGAATCTCCTTCTACCATCCAGACTATACTGTCGGCTCTGGAATTTCACCAGATCAACTGCCTAAAGCAGTTCGCGGCCTATACCGCCGGTCGGGAATTACACCCTGCCCCGAAGGAAAAAATATTCTATTTTTAAAATAAGAATAACATTACTATGTTTAAAAGTCAAGGTTATTGTATTTGGCTTTAAATTCCTTTTTATATTTATACATTCTTTTATCGGCTAGCTTTATTAAGAAATCAATATCCTCTGATTCTTCAGGAAAATGAGAAATGCCATAGCTAAAGCTTACATATACATCTTTGCCTTCAACCTTTAAAGGATGATAATTACAATAATTAACTATATTTGATAATCTATTTTCTATATCAGTAGGATTAGAATTAAAAAATATGGCAATAAATTCATCTCCTCCATATCGGGCAAATAAATCTGATTCCCTTATGTTATCTTTAATGACTTCAGAAAATCTAGAAATTACCATATCACCTACAACGTGACCAAAGGTATCATTAGTATTCTTTAAGTTATTTAAATCGAACATTACTATGGAAAACATTTCATTATATCTAATAGCTTTTCTATAAACATTTTTTACAATTTCTTCAAAATAGCATCTGTTGTAGGTATTGGTTAAGCTATCATATCTCGATAGATAAAGTATTTTTTCTATTAACTGATGGTTTTTTATGGCAATACTTATTTGGTTAGAAAAATATTCAGCAATTAGAAGATCATCTTCATTGAAGGCATTCTTTCTTAAGCTATCTATATTAATCATGCCATACAGCTTATCATCTATTATTACAGGAGTACTCAATGTAGTTTTAATATTTAAAGCTTCTATATCATCTAGAGCATTAAAGCTTTTTTTATTGAGACTATTACTATTAAAGGATCGGATATCATCAATAATACATGGTTTAGAAATATTTTGGGGGCTTTTTTTCCAAAGGAAGGTTTCTTCGAGTTTGATTTTAATTTTTTTTAAATCATTAATATTAAAACCAATGGATGCTTTGTATTCAAGATAATTATCTTTATTTAAAACTAAAAAGCTTCCCTTATGTCCATCATCTACAATATCTATTAATTTTTCAAGAATTAAATTAAAAAACTTTTCAGTATTATCAATTTCAATAATAGAATTACTGACCTCCAGCATCATTTCCTTTATCTGGTTAGTATTTTTAAGTTTATTATTAATTAAAGCATATTTTTTTAATAATATATTTTGGCTATTTATAAGTCTCTCATAATTACGAAGAATTGTTTCGAAATTATAGAAAAAGTACCATATATTTGCAAAATGATTTTTATGCTTTTTAGGCATAGGAGAATATTGATTTTTTTTAACCGTTTTATCAATTCTATTATATAAATGGGATAAATTTCTATTTATAATCTTAAGATAGAAGAAAAAAGCAGACAATAAAAGAAAAGATGTAAGAAAAATTTGCAATACTATTGTGCCTTCAGTATTAAAATAAAGAGGCAGGAGAATGCCTATTGTAGGGCTTAGAATTATTATAGATACTATTATGATAATGGAATAAAGGAAATTCATATTCATCACCTAATCAACGAAATTAATATATATAAGATTATAATATATTTTTGTATTTGAGGGAATTGGATAATTCTAACTTGGCTAAATTGCATAATATATGTGGTATATATTTGCAGATTCTAAAGCTATATATAAATAGATAGTTTTTGCTGAAGGTAATTATGCAATTTGCTCATTTAAATATATTATAATCTTATATTTAAAAAATATTAAGTCGAGGATAAAAAAACCTCGACTATTATTTGTTGTAGTATCTATGTTTTTCAGGCATACAGCATTTGCAGAAATTATAATCTCTATTTAAAAGCAAAAACTTATTTACTTGAGATTGATTGTCAAGCATTTTAACATGGGATTTAATAATTTTATGGATATTACAACTTTTCTTCTCATGTTCAAGATCATGTATAATTTTAGATAGTGGATTAATATCTACAAGATAACGTCGCCCATTATATGGATGATTTTTTCTCCTCACTTTAATGCTCCCCCTTAATATTAGTTACTTTAATTATATATTATATTTCTAAAATGTGAAATCCTTCATAAATGAGAAACTTGCATAATTGAGCAAATTGCATAATTACCTTCTGAAAAAATTAACTCCTACATATTGTTTTAAAATCTTCGGAGTTATACTATCGAAATATATTTAATTCTAAATAATTAAATTAAGGATAATATTCGCATATGCAGTTTTGCCAAGTTAGAGTTATGCAATTTCCTCAAATATAAACAACATTTAAATTTAAATTAACCTGTTGTTCTAATAAATTAAATACAGTTAAAGCAGATGTTTTCTAAGGGTTATTACTCATATTTGCAATAGCTTTGATAATATCTTCTCTTCCAATAATACCTACTAATTTACCATCTTTAATAACAGGGAGCCTATTTATTTCATTTTTTATCATCAAGTGGGCAATTCTTCCTACAGAAGTATTTTCTGATACAGTTATAATATTATCAGTCATTACATTTTTCACCTTTAAAGTCAACGCTTTTTTCAACTCTTCTTCATACTCTTCTGGTGCTTGTTCATAGATAAAGATTTCAAGTAAATCTACAGTTTCAAGAATAAGAGGCCTTTTACCATGCTTTATAATATCACTTTGACTAATTATACCGATAATATTTTTATTTTTATCTATTACTGGAAGGCCACTAACCCTATGCTTTACCATTAAAATTACAGCTTCTTTTAAAGTATCATTTTCTCCAATAGAAACAACATCTCTATTCATAATATTTTTGGCAATCATATTTTAGCTACCTCCTTTAGATTCCTTTTCCAATAAAACGGGAGCTAAAAGCTTTATACCCACAGCTCCTAAGGGTGCGGTAATAATTACGGCAAGAACTGCTATTGCTAGGATTAAATTTCCTGATTCAATTCCCATAGCAAGGGGAATCCCACCTATAGCTGCCTGTACCGTTGCCTTTGGAGAGTAGGCCACAGTACAAAAAACTTTTTCTTTAAAGTTCAGATTAGAGCCTCCAAGTGCAATAATTACACCGATTGAACGTGCTATTAATCCTATAAAAATAATGAGAGCACCTATTAATCCTGCCTTCCAGGCTACATGGATATTAACCTCGGCTCCAATGAGAACAAATAGGAAAATTTGTGCAAAGAACCATACCTTATTTAGCTCCTTTTCAAAGCTTGATGCATAGTCATTTGCCTTTTCAAGAAGTATAAAACCCAGTGTCATAACACCAAGCAGTCCTGCTATATTAATTATATCACCTATTATTACGATTATAAGGGCAGAGATGATTAAAATTGCAAGTTTTTCCATATCATTTAATTTTATATTCTTATACCTATATATCTTATATAGCATATATCCAAAAGCTATTCCAATTAAAATTCCACCTATAACTTGTATAGGAATTTGTAATAATTGCATTGAAATAGTAGATTTTGTATTTAATGATAGTCCAAGAAAAGTAGTAAATAATGTTATTGCAAAAACATCATCAACAGAAGCTCCAGCTAAAATGATAATAGGTATGCCCTTTTTCATTCCAAAGCTTTTTTCCCTTAAATATAGCATCGATGGAACTACAACAGCTGGAGAAACAGCTGCCACAATAAAGCCAAGCATACCAGCTTCTAAAAAGGGAAGATGTAAAAGCTTATAAGATACCAATGTGATTGTGAAGCCTTCAAATAAACATGGGATAGCACTCATTTTAATGGCTATTTTCCCTACTTTATCAAGTATTTCCCTGTTTAAGCCAAGGCCAGCCCTGAGCAGAATTACGATTAAAGCAAGCATTCTAATATCCGATGAATTATTTAAAATTGAATTATCCAATAAATTAAATCCATAAGGACCTATTAGAATACCAACTAAAATCATTCCCAGTAAACCCGGTAGTTTAATAAAATTGAAGATTTTATTTGCTAAAATTCCTAGTAGTAAAATTAATACAATGCCTTTTATCATATCTATTCCTCCTGTATCCTATAATTTTTTATTATGGACAAAAAAATAAACTTCTAAGCATATGGGTTTATATACCCGGTGCTTAGAAGTCATTAGCTTATCAGCGGTTTGGAATATTAATCCAGGGAGAACTTCATTCCCTATCTTAAAATTATTTTTTGTCACTGTTTAAGTATATAATGAAATAAAAATTTAATCAAGATGTATATCTAATGTTAAATTTACATTACAGATCAAATAATTAGTTTTTATATGAAAAAATAATGATATATTATGTATAAAGGGTATAATCATAATAAATAAAATATATAAATTGTTTTCTTGTGAGGGGAGGCGGAGATAATATTTGGCTTAGAATTATCCTATCCAATAATATGGATAGCTGTGGCAGTAATATTTATAATAATTGAAGGTCTCACTTTAGGACTTACAACGATTTGGTTTGCCCTGGGAGCATTAATTGCAATGCTTGCTGCTGCAATTGGTATAAATATCATTGGGCAAATATTTGTTTTTTTAATAGCTTCAGCAGTACTTGTCTATTTTACAAGACCAATAGCTAAAAAATATTTAAAAATAGGAGCCACCAAAACAAATGTAGACAGTATAGTTGGAATGATAGGAATAGTAACAAAAAAAATTGAAGGTTTTAACACAGGACAAGTAAAGGTGGCAGGTCAAATCTGGACTGCAAAATCCCAGGATAATAAAGAAATTCATGAGGGAAGTCAGGTTGAAGTGATTAAAGTTGAAGGTGTTAAGTTAATAGTAAAAATAAAAAAAGAAAATGAATAAGGAGGATATAAAATGCCGATAGTTCTGATTATATTAGTTTTAATTGCAATTTTATTAGTCGTTACAAATATAAGAATTGTACCACAATCCGATGGTTATGTAATTGAAAGACTTGGTGCTTATCAAACCACATGGGATGTTGGTCTTCATGTTAAGATTCCTTTAATAGATAGGGTGGCTAAAAGAGTGTCTTTAAAGGAAAAAGTTATAGATTTTCCACCTCAGCCAGTTATTACAAAGGATAATGTTACTATGCAGATAGATACTGTAGTTTATTTTCAAATTACAGATCCAAAGCTGTATACCTATGGAGTTGATAATCCAATGGCAGCCATAGAAAACCTTACAGCAACCACCTTAAGAAATATCATTGGTGAATTGGAACTTGATGAAACATTAACTTCAAGGGATATTATAAATACAAAAATGAGAAGTATACTGGATGAAGCCACTGATCCATGGGGCATCAAGGTGAATCGAGTTGAAGTTAAAAATATCCTTCCACCTGAAGATATTCAGGAAGCAATGGAGAAACAAATGAGGGCTGAAAGGGAAAGAAGAGAAGCAATCCTTAGGGCAGAGGGAGAAAAGAAATCTTCTATCCTTAGGGCAGAAGGACAAAAAGAATCAGCAATATTAGAAGCCCAGGCACAAAAAGAAGCAGCTATATTAAATGCTGAAGCTGCAAAGGAAGCTGCCATTAGAGAAGCAGAGGGTGAGGCAGAAGCTATACTTAAGGTACAAAAAGCAACTGCTGAAGGTTTAAAAATGCTTAATGCAGCTCATCCAAGCAAGGAAGTTATATCCATCAAGAGCCTAGAAGCCTTTGCCAAGGCAGCCGATGGAAAGGCAACTAAGATAATAGTTCCATCAGAGATACAGGGATTAGCTGGATTGGCTACTTCATTATCAGAAATAGTAAAAAAGGAAGACAAAGAAGCTTAAATATAATTAAACTATAAAACTATGAAAACATAAAGACAGAGCAGAAGGTAAACCTGTAGAAGATGATAATAAATAAAAGATAGAAGGGTTTATATTAAGTAGGACTACTTTAAAAGCAGTCCTACTTTCTTTTGTCAAAGGCAATCAAATAATATTTATCTTTCATCTTTTCTTCCAGATCCTTGATGGATTTTAGTTCATTATCATTTACATTAGCTAAAGGAACTTCGTTTAATTTATTCTTTGATTCCATAATAAATATTCTCCTTTCCAAAAATAATTAATATAAAAAGCTCTTTTATACTTTTCTCAAATTATATATAATATATGAAGCTTATATTTAGTATATTGATAAATTAGGTCAAACTATTCAAAATTAAAATGTTAAAAATTACAAATTCTTAACAATAATAATTTATACTATTTTACTAATATATAGGAGCGTGGTATTGTATAAATAGGAAAAAGGAACTATAAAAATCATATTATTTTTAGAATCTTGAAGGAATTTTCAGATAAATATAGAATAATATACAATATTTATTGTTTTTGTAAATTTTTCATGAAATGAGGAAATTGTATAACTATTTTTGCAAAAACTACCTATTACAGCTAGTTTTAAAATCTCTAAAGGATTACTATCAAAATATATTCTATTTTAAATAATTAGACTAAGGACAATATTTGCATATTCAATTGTCCCAAATTTAAATTATGGGATTATCTCAAATAATAGATTTAATGTATTTTAAGAAGCTTTTTAAACTATTTTGAAGGAGAAAATAAAATGAGTAAATTTGGTATTGAGGAATCAATTGATAAAATAATTAATTATTTTAAAAATAATGTAGAAATAGATGAAGATCAAGAAGCCATTTTAACATATTCTATGCACCTTGTGTTTAGTGGTATTCTCAGCATAGGATTTGCTTTATTGGCTGGATTATTGCTAGGAATAGTTCCATATGTTTTAACTATATTGATAACTAATGTAATATTTAGAACCTTTTCTGGAGGAGCCCATTCAGAAGGTATGGTTAGCTGTGCAACATATGGAGCTGTTATAATGAGTATATTAGGGATGATAGTGAAGTTTACTTATCTCGACAAAAATTTGCTTGCTATTATTTTATTTTTTATTTTAATATTTGCATTTTGGAGCATTAATAAATATGCTCCAGCAGATACCCCCGGGAAACCTATAACTACAAAGGTCAAAAGAGACAAATTAAGAAAACTTTCTTTTTCAGCATTATTTATATGGTGCTTAATAGGTATATTATGGTATACTGGTTTTGTAAAAGGCTATAAGCTAATTTATTCATCGGCTTTAGGTTTACTGTGGCAGAGCTTTTCCCTTACAAACTTGGGATATGCACTGATCCACCATATGGATAAAATTCTACAAAAGATAACTAAAAAACGGGAGGGACTAATATGAAGAGAAGATTATTACAAATGGCTATTGCAGTTCTTACATTTTTAGCTTTTACAAATGCAGCAGCGGCTTGTTGGGGTGGAAATTATCAGCCAAAACTTCCTGAGCAGCTTAGAGATTAATTAATATATTATAAGTTTTCCGGGGGGTTGAATATGGAATTATTAATTTTACTAGCTTCACTTTTTATAGAAACTTTTTTAACTGCTGGGGCTGGCTTAAGTATCATTGGAATAAGACTTAAAATTCAAAAACTAATTGTAATAGCTGCAATATTTGGGTTTTTAATCTATGGAATTAGAATGTTTTATGAAATATACCAAATTCCTTTAGGAACCCATACTTTTATTATAATTATAATTCTTACGGTTGTCTTAAAGATTCTAACAAAACAAAAGCTTACTACTTCAATAATAGCTATATTAATTTCTTACCTACTAATAACATTAGGAGAAGGAATATTTATGTACAATGTTTTTAGATTATTTAATATAACTATGGAAGATATGCTAAGTAATGGTAATATAAGATTCTTAGGAACGATGTTAACAAATATTCCATTAATTATAGTATTTATAATTGGCCATGTTTATAAAAAATCAATTATAGATATAAATTATTTAAATGAAAAAGAGGAAGTTTGAAAATGATGAAGAAGATGATGATTAATAGAAAAACTTATATTTTAATAATAATTTTAATATTGTTGCAGAGTCTTTCTATAGCTTTAATAACTAATCAATCTATTTTATCGGTAATGAATTATGATAGAAAAATATTGTACGGTTATCCAAATACCTTAGGCCTTTTTATAAATATACTGGGGATAAGTGTAGTTATATGGGTTTTCTACATTGTAAAATTAGTTGAAAAAGAGCAGGATGCAAATAGAAAGCTTAACCATTCAACGGAGGTTATTGAAGCCCTTAGAGGTCAGAAGCATGACTTTCATAATCACCTTAATGTAATTACAGGACTTATACAGCTTGGAAAACCTAGTAAAGCAGTAAATTATATACAAAAAGTTTCAGGAGAAACTACCAAGATGTTTTCTATTTCCAATATTGGAAATACTGAAGTTGCTGCTATACTATATAGAAAATGTGCCATAGCTGAAAGCAAAGGAATCGTTGTTGATCTCGATGTTGGATGTTCTTTGGATAATATTGTAATAAGCTCTGTGGACATGTGCACAATATTGTTTAATTTAATTGATAACGCCATATATGAACTAGAACAATGTCGTGAAGACGATAAAATTTTGACCATAGATATTACCCAACAGGGGAATGAGTGTATCTTTGTAATAGGGAATTCATATCCCGTCCTTTCTCCAGAGCTTTATGATAAGGTTTTCAGTAAAGGATTCTCCACAAAAGAAGGAGAGTCACACGGCTATGGACTTAATAATGTTAGAAACATTGTCAAAAGAAATAAAGGTGAAATTACAGTTGAAAGCTATGAAGGAGTAGGTACAATATTTACAGTGTTTCTTCCTAAAAGATAGTCTATATATAAAATTTAGTCCCACAAAGTGAGACTAAACTATAATACTTATTTCTTTGAAACTTCTATGTCCCCAGAAACCGTTGTAATATCTATTTCATTTTTTCCACTTCCGATTTTTCCATTAATAGCTCTATCACTGATTTTCCCCTCAATACTTATAGGAAATTCACAATCAATATCTCCCGAAACAGATTTGGATTTAAAGTAGAAATTAGTGTCCTCTAAAAGATCAATTTTTGCATTTCCAGATATGGATTTAATATTTATATTGTCATTAAGCTCCTTTACATTAATATATAAATCTCCAGAAACTGTATCAGAATTTAATTCTCCATTAAAATCTTCAATTTTTATATTTCCAGAGGTGCTTTTTAGATTTGTTTTATTAGAAAATAGAGCTTCAGCTTTAATATCTCCAGACACAGATTTTAAATTTGCCTTTTCAATATTATCCATATATCCTAGATCAATATTGCCAGAAACAGTTCTCACATCAATATCATTAGAATAAGTTTTTGGTATATACACATGTACTTTAATAGTAGATGAGTAAAAGCTTGTATTCATTATGTCTTTGTATTTTATCTGAATTAATAAGGAACTGCCTTGATTTTCAGCAATTAGCTCAGGAGCTATTATTTTATTGTTTGAATTTACAACACCTTCAAAGTGAACTTTAATATCATCCCGATTTTCAGAGAAAAACTTAATATCGGAGCTAACTGCATTTACATTTATACTTTCAATATTATCAGCTTCTAAAATCCTTTCTTCATTAATAACTTTCTTAAATTTGTCCTTTAAATCATTATTATTTTCCATATTAGAAAAATCATTAAAATCAAAGTCATTATTTGTACTTATTTTTATATTAGCATTATTTTTTATAAAATTATTTAATGTAAGTCCGGAGCTTTTAAATAATACTGCCGATATAGAAAGAGAAACTAACATTATTATAAATAGCCAAAGAACAATTTTCTTTATATTCTTAATCACTATATAACCTCCTATTTCTTAATAATTCTCACATTCATTTTCAAATATTTCACAGTTCCAATATATAGCCATTTTGCTAAAAAACAATTCCCTATAAAGAAAAGCAAACCAAGGCAGGTTAATCCAAGACCTAAAAATATGGTTGCCGTTGGATTGGATGTTAATCCATAGGGGACATATATATATAATGTGCTTAAGACAGGGCCAAAAGCTATTTTTAAAAATAAGAAAATCCCCGAAACTATTATACCTATGGAAGCTCCAAAAAGACCTATTAATACTCCAACTATGCCTAGAAAAGGCCCCAGAATAAAAACCAAATTGAAAAATCCAAGGACAATAGTGGCAAATACAGCCCTTAGAATATTTGAAGCTGAAGGATTAACTGCAGCTTGATTCACCATATAATTTGCCCTATATTGCTTGGCTATACTTGAAGGACTTCCAAGATTTTTTATTATTTCTTCTTCACTTTCACCTTTTTCTGAAGCTATACTAAAATGTTCCTCATAATCAAATAATATTTCCTGTCTTTCATCGGAAGGCAGACTGCTAAGTAAAGTGCTTAGCTCCTTTAAAAATTCACTTTTATTCATCTATATCTTCCCCCTCAATAATCTTATTTACACCCCTGACAAAAGTAAACCATTCCTTTGTTAAAGAATTTCTAACCTCTTTTCCACGTTCCGTTAATTTATAATATTTCCTTGGAGGTCCTTCCTGAGATTCCTTAAGATAAGTAGTAAAGAGACCCTCCTTTGTCAATCTTCTCAATAGAGGATATATAGTGCCCTCGGAAATTGCTATATTTTTAGATATGTCATTTACAAGCTCATAGCCATAGCAGTCCTTTCTAGTAAGTATAGATAATACACATAATTCCAGTACTCCTTTTTTAAACTGTATATTCATGATTTTACCTTCCTTTTCAAAAGTTGATTTCTATCTTTTTAAGTTATATAAAAAAAACAGATTTATAGCAATTCAATTAATCCATGTAATTACATTATACAAAAAGCTATCTTGTTATGCAAGGTACTAAATAAAAAAATAAGAATATATAAAAATTCTCTAAATTCCATTTACTAAGTATTATATTTATGTAAATTATATAGGAAAATAACAGTTGCAAAAGGGAACAAATGTTTGATAGAATTGTTATAGGAGGTTTTATATATGGATAGAAAAATTATTCATGTGGATTTAGATGCTTTTTTTGCTTCTGTAGAGCAAAAAGACAACCCAAGTCTTAAGGGAAAGCCGGTAATTGTAGGTGGAGGGACTAATAGAGGAGTTGTATGTACATGCTCTTATGAAGCTAGGCGATTTGGCGTTCATTCAGCAATGCCTGGATTTATGGCTAAAAAGAAATGTCCCCATGGAATTTTTGTTCCTGTAAGACATTGGAGATATAGAGAGGTTTCTAGAGATGTTTTCAAAATATTTTACCAGTTGACAAACCTAGTGGAACCTTTGTCCATAGATGAAGCATATCTTGATGTTACGAATATGGATAAAGAACCTATTCAAATAGCCTATTGGATAAAGAATGAAGTTAGAAAAAAAACAGGTTTAACTATATCTATAGGGATTTCCTATAATAAATTTTTGGCAAAATTAGCTTCTGATTGGAATAAGCCCAATGGGATAAAACTCATAACTAAGGATATGATCCCAGATATTTTAAAGCCATTATCTATAAAAAAAGTATATGGAATAGGTAAAAAATCTGAAAAGAGATTAAATAATATTGGAATTTTTACTATAGAAGATTTGCTAAAATTACCTAAAGAATATCTTGTAGATTTTTTTGGCAAATACGGAAATGAAATATATGATAGAATTCGTGGAACAGATAATAGACAGGTAAAGCCCAGTAGAGAAAGAAAATCCATAGGACGTGAAGTAACCCTTAGGGAAGATACAAAGGATAAAAAATATCTTGAAAAATATTTATTGGAATTTGCAAAGGATATTTCAAGCTCATTAGAAGGCAAGGAAGTTTTAGCCAAAACCATTACGGTAAAGACTAAAACTTCAGACTTTGAAAGTCATACAAAAAGCAAAACAATCCATGAATACATAAATTCTTATAGGGAAATTTATAATATTGCTTTAGATATTTTAGATGAAATAGATATGAAGGATGAAATAAGGCTTATAGGACTTACAGTATCAAATTTTTCTGATCATGAGATGGAGCAGCTGTCGTTTTTTGATGATAAGACAAAAGCTTTGCTTTAAAGTCTTATAGTCATAAATCATCAGTTATTAGCTATAATATTCAATAAGCTGTTTCAAAGCTATTTCAAATTTTTCATCGTTTTCCTTTTTTCTTTTTTTAGGATTGGGAGTTTTACCTCCAGATTTTCTGATTTTTTTAGATAAATGTCTTTGGAATAATAGACTGTCGATATTCTTGTTAGTGTATATTAAACCGTTTTGATTTAATGCATGGGCTTTTTTAGATAAAGCCATTGTGGCAACACCGTAATCCTGTGTAACAACAATATCTCCCTTGACCACATCATTAATTAAAGCAAAATCAACTGAATCACAGCCCTTTGAAACAATTTTAACCTGGGAATATTCATCATCGATTATATGACTGGTATCGGTAAACATTATCACAGGGAGATTGTTGTTTTTAGCAATTTTTACTATAATATCTTTAACTGGACAACCATCAGCATCAACAAGAATCTTCATAGTAATCTCCTTCGATATTTTTAATTTTTAAAAATTGATTTTCAAGCTTAGAAGCTAGAACTTTAAACCAATAAAGCGTTGTTATACGCCTTTGTTAGTATTTATTATAACTTCTGATGCTATTTATATCTTTTCTGATTTTTTCTCTAGGTCCTTGATTTTCATGATATCCCATAGCAATTATTAATGCAATTCTTTCTTTTTGGGGAATTTCTAAAAGTTTTTTTATTTCTTTTTCATTAAACCATCCCATCATACAAGTGCCTAAACCTTCTTCCACAGCTTGAAGACAAAAATGCTCTGCAGCTATTCCTATATCAATGAAATGATAGGGTATATCCTTAACCATTCCACCAAATTTTGAACTCAGGTTTCTATTTTGTGCTACTATGACGGCAAAGGCAGGAACAGCATCGGCAAATCTGTTAAAAGGAATAAACTTACTGTAGGTGGCTTTCCCAACTTTCTTTGTTAGATCATCGTCATCAACTATTATAAATCTCCAGGGCTGTGAATTACATGCTGAGGGTGCAAGTCTCGCAGCTTCAAGACAAGCCTCGATTTTTTCACGTTCTACCTTTTTATCTAAATATTTTCTGATGCTTTCACGTTTTTTTAATAAATTTAAAAAATTCATTCTCAACCTCTCTTTCATATTTAAAATATATATTTTTAATGATTTGAATTTAAAAGTAAATTTATGCATAAAAAAAATCACAGAAGTATAGATTTCCCATAGTAAAACTTAATTTATACGTATCAAAATATCCAGTGTTTCTAAGGATTTTTGAGATGTATAAATTAACTATTTTACTGGAATATCTATATTGATATTTTTAAGATATATAAATGAATATGCTGTTCTATTTCAATTATAGAATAAAATGATGATATATAGTTAAATAATTTAAAAAAATATCTTTTAATTTGTTTCACTTTTTTATAAACCTGTTTATCCTTTTTTGGTTATTCAATCTAAAACATGAGCCAAAAGGATTCTCAGTGGCTACGACCGCAAATTAAACTTTTAAAGGCGTACATCTCTCTATATATGCATATATATATGCGCCAATAAAAATTAAGAAAAAATTAAAATTTGTGTAACAAAATAATGCTATACTTATCTCAAAGGTATATATTGTAAGCTCAATGTATAAAATATTCCTTTAAATATACTATTTGACTTTTAAGAAATTAGCTATTATAATGTAAAGATACTGACTGGTCAGTTCTAGGCTTTTCCACTTGCTATAAGTTACATATTTGAACCTAGAGCTGAGAAAAAGTGTTATATCTGGCATTTCATCTATAGTTGAGTAGTTGAGGAAATTGCATAATTCGATTTTGGCAAAATTGCATAATACATAGGGTATAGCTTATAAGATTTTAAAAAAATATATAGTAGTTAGTTTTTTGAGAAACTAATTATGCAATTTGCTCAGTTGAATAATGTCAAAATTTAATCTATTTATACATCATAAAATATCGATGCTTCTGTGATTTTTTATTGTGTTGTGTGAAATATGTTTAGTATGGAGGGAAAAATATGAAGAAGAAAATAATAGTTCTATTCTTAGTAATAACGCTAATAATGAGTGTAGTTACTGCTTGTGGAAGCAAAAAATCTGTTAACTCAAATGAGAAAGCAGTTAAGCAAGAACAATATGTTCCTGTGGCTGTTGAAGAAGTACAGGAAAAAACTATATCTAAGGAGATAACATTTAGTGGTAAGGTGCATGCCAATAAGGAAGTTATGGTTGTACCTAAAATACCAGGGAAGATAGCTTCCATTAAAAATAATGTTGGGGCCAAAGTGCAAAAGGATTCAGTACTTTTCACATTAGATAAAGATGATGTACAAAAGCAAGTTGAAAAGGCGAGAAAGACTGTGGATGCTGCTAAAGCCAATTATATTAAAACTAAAGAAAGTATTGAAAATGCAAAGGCCAACTTTGAAAGGACAAAGGAGCTCTATGAGCAGGGGGCAGTTTCAAAGTCCCAATATGAGCAAGCTGAGCTTGCAGCTTCAGATTCATCTTTAGCTGCAGTAAGAGCACAGTATGAACAGGCTGAAATTGCTTTAAACCAAGCCTTGGATAGTCTTAAGGATACATCAGTAAAATCACCTATAGATGGAATTGTATCAGTGGTTAATATTGAAGAAGGAGAAATGGCATCAAATGCCCAGCCTGCAATGACAATAATAGATATGGATAAGGTATATGTTGAACTGGACATTGCAGAAAATATTATAAATGATTTGTATTTAGGGCAAGAGGTGGTTGTGGAAATACCATCAGCATATGATGAAACTATTACAGGAAAAATAGATAGACTAAGTCCAGCTGCTGATCCTAGAACACAGCTGTATTCTGTAAGGGTTTATATAGAAAATAAAGAACATAAGATAAAGCCAGGTATGTTTTCAAAAATTAAATTAAATACAGAAGTAAGGGAAAATGTTATAGCTGTAAAAAGTGAATCTGTATTACAAAAAGAAGGTAAAATTGTTGTATATCTAGTAGAGGACAATAAAGCTGTAGAAAGAGAAGTTAAAATAGGATTGGATACAGGAAACCTTATAGAGATAGTTGAAGGTATAAACAAAGGTGAAACAATAATAACGAAAGGTCAAAATTATGTCGAAAATGGATCTATAGTAAAGGTAGTTAGAGGTGATAAATAATGAATCTATCAAAAATAGCTGTAAGAAGACCTGTTACTATTGCCATGGTTACCTTTATTGTACTTATTCTGGGATTTGTATCTTTAACTAAATTACCTATTGATTTATTTCCAGAGATTGAAGTGCCGGTGGCAATTGTATCAACTTCATATAGTGGTGTAGGATCCCAGGAAATTGAAGAGCTTATAAGTAAACCCATTGAAGAGGCCATTGCAACAGTCAGTGATATAGAAAATGTGAGCTCCATATCTTCTGAAGGAAGTTCTGTTGTTATTGCTGAGTTTTCATTTGGAACGGATATGGATTTTGCATCATTGGATATTAGAGAGAAAGTAGATATGGTGAAGGGTTTTTTACCAGAGGATGCAAGTAACCCAATGGTATTAAAAATTGACCCAAATGCTATGCCAATTATCTATTTATCCTTATCCAATGGTGGAGATTTAGCTAAGCTTCAAACAATTGGAGAAGATATAATTAAGCCAGACCTTGAAAGATTATCTGGTGTAGCTTCTGTAGATGTTTCCGGAGGATATGAGAAGCAAGTAGAAGTAGTATTTAATAGTGAAAAATTAAGGGGCTATGGTTTAACCATAGATAGAATTGCTCAAATATTAAGGGCAGAAAACCTTAATCTGCCAGGTGGAGCAGTAAAAAAAGGGAAACAGGAATTAACAATTAGAACAATGGGAGAATTTAAATCCCTTGAGGAAATAGAAAGCCTTCCGATAACCCTTCCATCCGGTGGAAGTGTTTACTTATCTGATATAGCAGACGTTACTATGGGCTATAAGGATTTAGATGTTGTAGTAAAGACAGATGGGAAGGATAGTATAAATATTTCAATTCAAAAGCAATCTGACAGCAATACAGTATCAGTTGCCAATACAGTAAATAAGGAATTGGAAAAAATTAAAAGTGAATTTCCCGATATAAATATAAGCGTGGTTATGGACCAGTCAGAATTTATAAAAGATTCTATTAATAACGTTGTTAAAAATGCTATAGTAGGAGCAGTGTTGGCTGTATTTATACTTTACCTGTTCTTAAGAAATATAAGAACAACCTTTATCATAGGAACAGCAATACCAATTTCTATTATTGCAACATTTATATTGATTTATTTTAATGGCATAACCTTAAATATGATGACTCTGGGAGGTCTTGCCCTAGGGGTTGGTATGCTTGTTGATAATGCAATAGTTGTTTTAGAAAACATATATAGATTTAGACAGGAAGGTTACTCAAGGAAAGAAGCAGCGGTGAAGGGTGCCCAGGAAGTGGGGATGGCAGTTACAGCTTCTACCCTTACTACTATAGCGGTATTTTTACCTATGGTATTTGTAGAAGGAATTACATCAGCTATATTTAAGGAATTTTCTTTGACGGTGGCAATGTCATTGGGAGCTTCTTTGGTAGTATCCCTTACTCTTATACCAATGCTTTGCTCTAAATTCTTAAAAGTTGACAGAATGCAGGGGAAAAAACATAAAGGTAGATTTAGGTTGTTTGATTTTCTATATGATTCCTTTGATAAGGTGTTTGCTAGAATTGAATCCAGATATAGCAAGATTCTAAAGTGGGCCTTAGGCCATAGAAAATCTACAGTTACCATAGCTGTTCTAATATTTGTAGTAAGTATGGCATCGGTGGCAATGGTAGGTGCAGAGTTTTTCCCAGAAACTGATGAAGGACAATTTACTGTTAATATATCCTTGCCCGAGGGCTCAGACCTTAAAAATACTAAAGCTATAGTATTAGAAGTAGAAGAAAATCTAAGAAATATTGAAGAAATAGAAACTGTATTTTCTATTTCTGGATCTACTGCAAACTCATTTGGATCAGGCAGCAGTCCAAATATAGGTTCTGTACATGTAGTTCTTAAGGATCTAGAAGAAAGAAAAAGAAGTACTAAGGAAGTTGCTGATCAAGTTAGAGGTATAGTAAAGGATATTCCAGGAGCAGAATTTGGAGTAAGTATATCTTCAAGTGGTATGGGCGGTGGTGGAGGTGCCCCTATATCTATTGATATAAAAGGTGATGATCTGGATGTACTGAAACAAATTGGAGAAGATTTTAAAGACAATATTGAAACAGTAGAAGGAACAAGGGAAGTAAAAAGTAGTTATGGTGAAGGTATTCCAGAGGTTCAGATTAAAATAGATAGAAAAAGTGCTTCAAGATATGGACTTACAGCATCACAAATTGCTTCATCTGTAAAGGGAACTGTTTTAGGCCAAAATGCCACAAAATATAAGTTCCAGGGTGAAGAAATAGATGTAATTATAAAAGGAGACTCTATCTTTAAAGAAAGCATATCTAATTTAGGGCAAGTGTCTATACAATCACCTATGGGGATGGATATTCCATTAGATCAAATAGCAGATATTTCTGTAGATAGAGGACCTGTTACAATAAATAGAAATGACCAAGTGAGGGTTATTAGTGTTACCAGTCAAATAATGGGTAGAGACTTAAGCAGTATTACAAGGGACATTGACAAAGTACTTTCTGATTATCCAATGCCTGAAGGATATTATTATGACATAAGTGGGCAAAACGAAGATATGCAGGAGGCTTTTGCAGACCTATTTAAGGCCCTTTTACTTGCTATAGTCTTAGTTTACATGATTATTGCCTCACAATTTGAATCTTTAATACATCCATTTACAATTATGTTCTCCGTTCCATTGGCCGTATCTGGTGGTATGTTTGGATTGTTTATTACATCAAGACCGCTAAGTGTGCCAGGTTTTATAGGGGTTATTATGCTAGCTGGTATAGTAGTAAATAATGCTATAGTACTGGTTGACTATATAAATACTCGAAGATCAAATGGCGAAGATAGAAAAGATGCTATTATAAATGCAGGGCCCATAAGATTAAGACCAATACTTATGACTACCCTTACCACTGCATTGGGACTTATACCTCTTGCATTGGGGATAGGAGAAGGTGCAGAGACTCAAGCACCAATGGCTACTGTAGTTATAGGTGGATTGATTTTATCTACAGTATTGACCCTTGTATTTATACCGGTACTATATACAATATTTGACGATTTTAATGGTTTCTTAAAAAGAAAAGTCTTTAGAAGAAAGACCAGTAAAATATAAAAATACAAATTATAAAGGGGATTACGGCTGCATGTTGCAACTGTCCATGATGTGACAAAAAGCCGTCCCTACTTTTATATTTTTGTGCCACATAGATTCGGAGGTAAGTAAAAATGGAAGGTCGAAAAAGCAAAAGAGAAGTGATTATTGGTTCAGCTGTAAAAATATTTGAACGGGATGGATTTTATAAGGCTAAGGTAGAAGAAATTGCTAAGGGTGCCAATGTAGGAAAAGGTACCATATATGAATATTTTAGCAGCAAGAGAGATTTATTTTGTCAAATGGTTAAAGACATGCTGGATAGTTATGTGAAAATGGTTGAAAAAATTTCACAAGAGAATGGTGACCCTGTTACTAAGCTTAAAAAATTAATACAGCTTCAAATGACATTAATGGAAAAGCATGGTAAAATAGCTCAAATAATTCAAATTGAAGCTATTAAAAGTGGTCTCCAAGAAGAACTAAAGAAATATTTTTTAGAAGTTAAAAGGAATCATCAGACAATAATTGAAAAAATTTTTCAAGAAGGTATTGAGTTAAAAATTTTTAAACCTGTTGACACTTTCTTAACCTCATTATTCTTTATTGGTGGAGTTAATCAATTTGCCTTTGAAAAAGAATTTATGAAGACATATCATAGTGATAAGGAGCTTAATGTGGAGAAATTTATGGAGGCATTTTTAAAGGGGATAATAAAATAGGAAATATAAAATCTGTATAGGTCCATAAAAAGAGCCCTTAAAATCCCTAAAAATATTTTTAAAGATTTTAAGGGCTATATAATTATTTAGCTTTTACAGCCTCTTCAATTTGATAAAGAGCTTTTTCCAAAACTTTTCTTGAACAAGCAATATTCATTCTTACAAATTCTTTAGAATTCTTTCCAAAAGAAGCGCCGGGATTAACGGCAATTTTAGCTTGATTAACGAAAAAGTCCGATAAATCTATGCCCTTTAGTCCTAAATCACTACAATCCAACCATAAAAGGTAGGTTCCCTGGGGCCTAACTGGCTTTATCTGAGGGATATTGGTTTCAAAATAATTTACTGCAAAATTCAAATTGTCTTCAAGATATTTTAAAAGCTCCTCAAGCCACTTTTCTCCGTATTTATAAGCAGCTTCTGTGGCAAGGGCTCCAAATATATTTCCGCCATCCAGTTCTAGAGTTTCAAGGGTTTTATTATATTCTTCCCTTAATTTTTCATTTGGTATTATTATGGCAGATGTAGCCATTCCCGTTAAACTAAAGGTTTTCCCCGGTGAAATACATGTAATCGAAATATTTTCAAGTTCCTTGGATAATGAAGCTATGGGTAAGTATTTATTATTCTTATAAACAATATCACAATGAATATCATCTGAAGCAATGAGAATATTATTTTTAAGACATATCTCTCCAATCCTTAACAGCTCATCCTTTGTCCAAACCCGTCCACTTGGATTATGGGGATTACATAAAAAGAGCATTTTAATGCTTGGGTCAAATTTAAATTCATTATTCATCAAATTACTGGTAAAATAATTTCGTTTTAAATTGATTTTACATAGTAGATCCTCAAAATCTATAGTATACCTTCCATTATTAAATTTAAGCTCATTTTCTATCACTATACGTCCATTCTGCTTTATAACCGAATAAAAAGGAGGATATACAGGGGTTTGGGTAATAATTTTATCACCAGGTTTTGTAAAGGTATTTACACACATGCTTAAAGCAGGTACAATTCCCGGGCTAAAAGTAATCCATTTGCTGTCTATATCCCAGTCATGTCTTTTTTTGACCCAGTTTTTTATTGCATCATGATATCCTTCTGACCTAAAAGTATAACCGTATACACCATGATTAGCTCTTTCTTTTATGATCTTTGACACTTCAATAGGTGTTTCAAATTCCATATCGGCAATCCACATGGGAATAATATCGTCTCTTCCAAATCGAGCTGCTAGTTTATCCCATTTAAATGAATTAGTATTTTTACGATTGACAATTTTATCAAAATTATAGTCCATTATATCCTTCACTCCAGTTTACTCATTATAAAATAGTTTTGTATTTTCCTTATTATCTGAGGTCTTAAGAATATATTTCTGAGTATAATTTTTTAATAGTTCAAAGAATTTTCCACTTAAAAGGAATAATGCAATAATATTGACGAAGGTTGGAATTCCTGTAACCATGTCGGCAAATAGCCAAACAATTGATGATGGGATTCCGTTTTTAACTGCGTATATGGTTAAGAATAGGCCGGGAAGAGGAACACCATATCTCATTATTTTAATTACAGTTGTTCTGACTTTTTTATTCAAACCGAATACATGTCTTAAAATAATTTCATAATTAGTATACTTAGCAGTTACTGAAGTCCAGCCAAGTAAAAATATACCTAATGTAAGTATTATTGAGCCCCAGGTTCCAAGACCCTTTTCAAAAGCTTTTAATGCCAGTGCTGAGCTTGAAAGACCAGAGCTCCACACGCCAGTATTAATGATTACTAGACCTGTAATACTGCAAACAATCATTGTATCAATAAAAACTTCAACAATTCCCAGTAGTCCTTGTTTCACAGGATGGTCAACTTTAGCTGTTGAATGAATCATAGCAGCAGTTCCCCAGCCGGCTTCATTACTATAAACACCCCTTGCTATTCCAGTTCTTAGGGCAAGGGATATACTTGCTCCTGCAAAGCCGCCAACAGGGGCCATAGGAACAAAGGCAGATTTGAATATCAATGCAAAGGTTCCAGGTAATGATGATATATCTTTAAGTATAATTAATAAACCAGCTAATATATAGAATAAAGCCATAAAAGGTACTACTAAAGATAAAACACGACCTAGTCTTTGTATACCCCCTAAAATTACTGCATACAATAAAATTGCAAAACCAATACCTACCACAATTTGATTTATATTAAAGGTTACACTTACAGCTTCTGAAATTGTGTAGGCTGACATTCCGAGGAAATAATCGCTCATTATACCAATACCGAATAAGAAAGCAAGTGGTTTCCATCCGAAATATCCCTTTTCCTTAAATCCTTTTTCAATATAATAGGTTGGCCCTCCATAGGCTTCTTTATTAGGGTCATTTGTACGATAATGGAGAGCTAAAGTTATTTCAGCCATTTTTGTTACCATTCCAATCAATGCACAAACCCACATCCAGAATAAAGCTCCTGGGCCTCCTAAAGCAATGGCACTGGCCACACCAGCTATATTTCCTATTCCCACCGCTGAACCCAATGCCGTGGCTATGGCTTGATAGGAGCTTAAAATACCGCTTTGATCCTTATCATCGGATTTGTTATTTTTTAAAATAGAATAGGTATATTTCCATGCATGCTTAAAATATCTGAACTGCCAAAATCCACTTTTAATTGTTAAGAATAAACCTATAGACACTAGAGCCACTAATAGAGGTGTTCCCCATAATATACCAACTATTTTTTCTAAAACATTAGCAATTACCATGATTTATCCCACCTTAATTTAATGTATTAGAAGACATAAAGCATATAGTACTTGATTTAAAAACTACATAACTCCAGATTTCTTCCTCCTTTCATTTTTGAAGTTTGTCTAAAGCTAATTCACCTCCTAATAATTGTCGCAATAAAAATAAAATTCTGTTATTTAAATTTATATCATTACACCGTCAAATATGGGTCAATTTATAGATGGGCTTTGAGTCAATATTTAGACAAAAATATAAATTGAGGAAATTGCATAATTCTAACTTAGCTGGGTTGCATAATATATATGGTATGTCTTTGGAGATTTTTAAACTATATGTAGTAGATAGTTTTTACTGAAGGTAATTATGCAATTTGCTCAATTAACTGTTTTACTGGAATATCTATATAGATTTCCCATAGAAAAACTTAATTTATACGTATCAAAATATCCAGTGTTTCTAAGGATTTTTGAGATGTATAAATTAACTGTTTTACTGGAATATCTATAGATGATATACGCCAATAGAATTTAATAAAATAAATCTAATTAAATCAAGTGTGTATTGAAAATTATGATTTTTTAGAATAAACTAGTTATATAGATTTCCCATAGTAAAACTTAATTGTTTTACTGGAATATCTATAAGATATAAGTAAAATCTTTTCTACTGTGAGGGGGATAGTATGTGAGTGATAATAATTATAAAAAAGCACTAAAGATCACCCTGTTTGGAAAACCAAAGATATTAATTGAAAAGGAAGAGATTTATTTTCCCTATAAAAAATCTGAAGGGTTACTTTATTACCTTATAGTTAATAAAATATCCAATAGAGATTATCTTGGAAATTTATTTTGGGGGAATATTAATGATGAAATACTTATTAAAAAGAATCTTAGAAATGCCATTTATATTATTAGAAAAATATTTGGAAAGGATTTTATATTATCGAAGGGAAAAGATATTATTGAAATTAATTCTTCATATCTAGGAGACACTGATCTAAATAGATTCTTAAATACTCAAAATTATCAGATACTAAATTTTTACAAAGGAGATTTTCTACAAGGTTTTAATATTAAAGACAGCAGTCAATTTGAAGAATGGGTTGAATTTAAGAGGCAAGAATATAAAGATATTTTTGCAGATAAACTAATTAAAGTAATTGAAGAATATATTGAAAGAGAAGAATATTTTTCAGCTAAAAAATATTGTAAAATATTAATCAAGAAAGATGAATTTGATGAAAGGGCCTATAGGCTGTTAATAGAAATATATAAAAGACAAGGGGCATATAGTAAATGCATGTCCTTGTATCAGCAGTTAGAAGCTCTATTACATAATGAGCTTCTAATATCACCGGATAAAACAACAGAAGTATTAATTAATGAAGTAAAAGTAATGAGAGATAAAGAAATTGAAGAAGTAAAACTGAAAAAAAATAGACAAAGCATCAAAGAAAAAAAAGAAAAGAATGTAAAAGAGAAAGGATGTAACGGAGGAAATATTTTTTATGGCCGAGAAGAAGAACTAAATAAAATGATTTTAAATTATAGAAATTTTCATAATAAAAATTGGTCAAAATCAATTTTATTGATGGGTGAAGAGGGTATTGGTAAAAGCAAAACAGTAGATGAATTTTTAATTAAAATAAATAATACTTCTAAGGAATACAAATTGTTTACCCAGTGTTACAGGGCAGAGGAACAATATATATTTAAACCCTGGTATAAAATATTCGAGCAGATATCCAAAATTATTAGAATTGAAAACATAAAGATTCCTAGAAAAATAACTAATATTATTACGTCTATTTTTCCTGATTTTAATATAGAAGAGAATATCCCATCAACACATTATATTGAAAAATTTGATTTTATTAAATATCAGGCTATCGAAAGAGCTATCATAGATTTACTAGATATTATTTCATGTAAAAAAAGAATAATTATTTATATAGATGATTTTCAGTGGGCCGATGATATAAGTATATCTTTAGTTAGAAACATAATGATAAATGATAAAAATAAGTCAATATTTTTTATTATAGCCTGTAGAACTGTTTATCGTAAAAAAGTAGAATCATTCCTATTGGAAATGTATAAATATGAAGTCATAGATAAGATTTTTCTTGAAAGATTTAATAATAGAGAGACAATTGAATTTGTAAAAAAAGTTTTGCCAGACTATAAATTACCTGCGAAATTCAAGAAAATGATATATAAAGAAACCGAGGGAAATCCTCTTTTTCTTGTTGAAGTATTGAACAATATTAAAGAAAATAGAGATTTGAAGGATATACCTCCTAAAATTCAAGATATTTTAAAAAATAGGATTATGGCAATTTCCACAAAGGGAAAGAAAATTTTAGATATTATTTCTATATTCTTTGATAAAGTAAGCTTTGAAATGCTTGAAAAAATATCATTAATAGATGGTTTTGAATTAGTAGATATAATTGATGAGCTGTGTAAAAAAAATCTAATATTAGAAAAAGGCAGCCTAGAAGAATTTCATTATGTATTTAACCATCAAAAAGTTAGAGATTATGTTTATGCCACCATGTCACTTTCTAAAAAGAGAGTTTTACACAATCGTGCTGCAGAAGTACTTGAGGAATGTCTTAAAAACAATAAGCGAGATGTTTTACTATATTCTAAACTAATTTATCATTTTGAAAGATGTGGTAAAAAATATAAAGCCTTAAAATACAATATTAAATATTTATATGAATATTTACAACTAAAACAGGAGAGTTTTCCCCTATTATATTTTAGTAATGGTGAAAAACAATTGGTTCTTAAAAATAGTTATACCCACGAACAAGTTCAAAATGATTTAAAAAAAATGGAAGAGCTGATTAATGAAGTAAAAGAAAATAATTCTACAGATGAAAATATAAATTTAATTTCACAGTACCTTCATATGATGGGAAGATTTTATATTCGTCAGGGAGAATATGAAAAGGGCCTTAAATATATTAATGATTTAATTGATATTGGTATAAAATATAACTCTACTATGGATGAAATAAGAGGATACAGGCAATTGATGTGCTATTATATTAATACTTATAAAACTAATGAAATGGATGAAACAATTCAAAAAGCCCTTGAAAAGGTGAAAAAATTTAATTGCCTGGAAGAAATTGCTATTTGGTGGAGACTGGAAGGACTTCTCAAGATAATGGAGGGTAAATTTAAAGAAGGGGAAGACCTACTGCAAAAATCTATTGATGTTTTCATGGCTTCAGAGGAAAAAGAAAAATATCTGTCCAATCTTGCAGCATCCTACAATTGGATTGGAGAAAGCAAAAGACATAGACAGGATTATAATGGAGCATTAAAATATTATGAAAAAGCAATAAATGTATATGAAAAGAAAGGTTTAGTAGAAGGACTATCGGTATTTAATACCAATGCAGGTCAAGCTGCCTATGATGCTAGGTATTATGAAAAAGCAGAAAAATATTTATCTGCTGCTATAAGTTGTTTCGATCAAATCGATGCCCTATGGTTAAGGTCGTTGGCCCACAGTTATTATGCATTATTATTATTTCATAAAGAGGAGTTTAAGCTTTCAATTGTTCATTTGAAAAAGGCTTATAGATTTGCTAAAAAATTAAAAAGTCCCTATGAAATAGGTGTGGTCTACCGTATAATGGCCAAAATCAGATATGAAATAAATAAAAATATAAAGGCAAATGAGGTTTTTAAAGATTACTTATCTAAGCCCTTATCATATTATTGTAATAAGGCCTTAGAATATTTAAAATATGTTGAGAGTCCAATAGATTCCAATATATTAAAGGAATTGGAAGAATATGCTTAAGTGAGAAACTTGCATAATTAACGTTTTTGACGGAGCTTAGACGCTATCTAATCAAGATAGCGTTATTTATTTTGGCAGAAATTTGATTTATGGATGTTAACATTAAAACAAAAGAAAACTAGGAGGAATGATGATGGATAAATTAATATTAGATGGCCAGAATTTAACAATAGAAGATGTTGTTAATGTTGCCAGAAAAAATATACAAGTGGAAATTGCAAAGAAATGTAGAGATGAAATTATAAAAGTAAGGGAATATATTGAAAAGAACTGGATGAGAAGCGATGCACCACCTATTTATGGATTTAATACTGGTGTTGGTAAGCTAAAAGACTATAATATCAGCATGGAAGAAAACGATATCTTCCAGAACAATATTGTAATGTCCCATTGTGGAGGAGTTGGAGAGCCAGCTTCCCAGGAAATAGTTAGGGCCACAATGCTTGTAAGACTCAATGCTTTTTGTCAAGGAGTATCGGGGCTACGAATAGAGGTTATAGACAGATTATTAGAGATGTTAAATAAAGGTGTTCATCCTGTAATTCCAATTCAAGGCTCTGTAGGAGCATGTGGAGATCTGGCACCCTTAGCCCATATGACTTCTGTATTAATAGGATATGAAGAAGCAGAGGCCTTTTATAATGGAGAAAGAATTTCTGCAAAGGAAGCATTAAAAAGAGCAGGCATTACTCCAATTGAGTTTCAATTGAAGGCCAAGGATTGCTTAGCCCTTATAAATGGAACAACAATGTTTGCTGGTATGGCGGCTTTAAATTATTATGATGCAGAAAAAATAATAAGAGAAGCCGAAATCAGTGGAGCATTGAGTCTAGAAGCTATGCGCGGTGAAATGGCAGCCTTTGATGAAAGAATTCACCTTGTAAGAAGACAAAAAGGCCAAATCAAATGTGCCCAGAATGTTCGTAAAATTGTTAAAGATAGCCAGCGTGTAACAGAAGAAGCTAGAAAGGTGCATTTAAAATATGATGTTTTACATCCAAATTACCAGCCAAGGGTTCAAGACTTGTATTCTTTACGCTGCATGGCTCAGGTTCAGGGTGCATGTAGAGACAATATGGCTTATATTAAAGAAATTTTAGAAAGAGAAATCAATGCGGCCACCGATAATCCATTAGTATTTTGGAATGAAAAAGGTGAACTGGAGTTTTTAAGTGGAGGTAATTTCCATGGAGAGCCTATTGCATTTGCAATGGATATTTTATCTATGTCTCTGGCTGAAATCGGAAATATTTCAGAAAGAAGAATCTTTAGTCTTTGTGATTCTACCCTTAACTATGGATTACCACCTATGCTAGTAGGAGATCCTGTTGGACTTAACTGTGGCTACCCAGTAATTTCTTGTGCAGCAGCAGCAGTGGCCTCTGAAAATAAAACATTATGCTTCCCTGCAAGCGTAGATACAATTCCTACTAAAAGTAATCAGGAGGATCATGTTAGCATGGCTCCCTGGGCCTGTAGAAAAGCAAGGCAAATAATAGAAAATTTACCTAAGATACTTGGTATTGAATATTTATTGGCTGCTAGGGCAATTTTTATTACAGAAAATGATTTAGGACAATTTAAACTAGGTGAGGGTACTCGAATTGCATATGAAATGTTAAGTGAAGCAATACCCTTTAAGAATGATGACACATATATGCCATCTTTATCTCAGCCGGCAATTGAGTTTGCAAAAACCGGTGCAATTCTTGAAAAGGTAGAAGAGAAAATAGGAACTTTGCTTTAAATACTAACTAATGGTGCACATTTAATTTGTAAATAGTGCACCATTTAGATAATGCACCTGCTGCTTATCTTTATAAAAAATAAAATTAAAGGAGGTTTTTATTTTGAGTGAATCTGCGAGAAAGGTGACATTCTCACAGGCTGTATTTGTTTTTCTATTTTTAATTATTTCCTTAATAACTACTATTGTGATATTTAAAGGAGCACCCCATGTACCAATATTGGCTGCAGCTATAGTGGCAGCAGTTATTGCAGTAAAGTCCGGTTATAAATGGGAATTTATTGAAGAGGGAATAGCTGAGACAATAAAAATGTCTACCCAGGCTATACTTATTTTGCTAATTATAGGTACTATAATAGGAACATGGATATTAGGCGGTATTGTACCTACTATGATTTACTATGGATTAAGGATATTATCACCGGGAATATTTTTAATAGCAACATGCCTGATATGTTCTATTATTGCCCTTGCCACAGGCAGTTCCTGGTCTACAGCAGGAACCGTTGGTATAGCCCTTATGGGAGTTGGAATGGGATTAGGTATATCACCGGGAATAGTGGCAGGTGCAATTATTTCCGGATCATATTTTGGCGACAAAATGTCACCATTATCTGATACAACAAATTTGGCTCCGGCAATGGCAGGTGCTGATATTTTCGATCATATAAAGCATATGATTTACACAACTGGCCCCAGCTATGCCATTACTTTAATAATATATGGACTTTTGGGAATAAAATTTGCAGGAAAAAATATTGATGCAAATTCTATTGACTTATTGCTTAATACCTTTGAAAAACAATTTACAATCACTCCGATTTTATTAATTCCACCGGTTTTAGTTATTATTATGGTAATAAAGAAGATTCCTGCAATGCCCGGTTTAATTGGAAGCTCTTTATTAGGGGCTATATGTGCAGCTGTATTCCAGGGAGCGGGATTATCTCAAATCATTGCCGTTGTTAATGGCGGATATTCAGCTAATACTGGTGTTGAAACAGTAGATAAGCTTATAAATCGTGGTGGTATTCAAAGTATGATGTGGACAGTTTCTTTAGTATTAATTGCCCTTTCCTTTGCAGGTATAGTGGAAAAAACGGGAATGATAAGTATAGTGGCTGAAAAAATACTTAAAGCTGCAAAGAGTGATGGTTCATTAATAACAGCAACAATCTTCACATGTATTTTTACTAATTTTACTACAGGAGTTCAATATGTTGCCTTAGTTTTGCCTGGAAGGATGTATAAGGATGTTTATGTAGAAAGAGGGCTCCATCCTAAAAATCTATCAAGAACATTGGAAGATTCAGGGACATTGGTGGCACCCCTTGTTCCATGGAGTACTGATGCAGCTTTCTTAATAGGAGCCTTAGGAGTTGGACCTATGGCATATGCCCCCTATGCCATATTAAATTTAGTGAACCCCATAGTTGCAATAATTTTAGGCTATACTGGATGGACAATTGAAAAAATAGATAAACCTATGGATGAGAAGGAAAAAATATCTAGCTTAGAAGCTTAAAGGTAAAAATTATGTAGATGTACTCCAAAATCTCATAGCAGGAAAACTTAGATGCAGCTTTCTTCTTTAAATTTTATTGGTGTACATCTATATATAATTTATTTTAAATACAACTGATAACCAGCACAACGAGTTAATTTATTAAATAAAAAGAGATAAGGGCTTTAAAAGTAAGGAGGCATAGTATGAAGCTAGAATTTATAGTAAATGGGTCAAAGGAAATACTGGAAATAGAGCCTAGAGCTAGACTTTTAGATGTACTCAGAGACGATTTAGGATTAACTAGTGTAAAAGAAGGATGTTCAGAGGGTGAATGTGGTGCATGTACTGTAATAATGGATAAAGAAGCGGTAACCTCCTGCACCGTATTAGCAATACAAGCTAGAGGTAAAGAAATAATTACTACAGAAGGCTTAGAAAAAAATGGAGAGCTTGATGAGCTGCAAAAATCTTTCATGAGAAATGGTGCTATACAATGTGGCTACTGTACTCCAGGAATGCTTATGTCATGTAAAGCATTACTAATGAAAAATCCAAATCCAACGGAAGAAGAAATCAAAAGAGCCATAGAAGGAAATCTATGTAGGTGTACCGGTTACACAAAGATTGTAAATGCAGTGATGGATATATAGGCGGAAATCAAACTTAAATAATTATCCTATGAAATTTCCTTTCCAAGGGTTTTTATAACATATAGGAAAATGTAATTTGCAATTATGATAGGAGGAGAAAAATGAATGAAATGTCAGTTAAGACTCCTGAAAATTTACAGGAATTAATCAACTGTCTAAAGGATATTCATGAAGATACCTGGCTTATATCGGGGGGAACGGATTTAATTATTCAATTAAGGAAAAGAAATATTTTTTCCGGAGTGATAATTGACCTAATGGGAATTAAGGAACTTGATTATATAAGAGAAGAAGAAAAATTTATAAAAATAGGCTCTGCCACCACATTAACCAGAATAAGTGAAAATGAAATAGTGAAAAAATATGCTCCAGCCCTTCAAAGAGGTGCTAGTCGTGTTGGTTCAACCCAGATCAGAAATAGAGGAACTATAGCTGGAAATATAGCCAATTCTTCCCCATGTGCAGATACAGTTCCGCCCCTTATGGCAATGGGCGGACTTGTAAGAGTAGCAAATGGCAAAGGAAATATTGAAGAAAAGACCCTTGATGAAGTTATAATTGGCTCCGGTAAAAATAATTTGAAAAAAGATGAAGCTATTATTGAGATAGTAGTTCCTAAAATAAAGAAAAATTATAATTCAGCCTTTACAAAGCTAGGGAGCAGAAGGGCAGTTACAATATCCAAAATTAATGCTGCTGCAGTTATAAAATTTAATTATGAAAGAGAAATAGTGGAAAAGGCAAGAGTATTTTTAGGAGCTTTAGGAGCAAAAACCTTCAGGTCTCAAATTGCAGAAAAAGCCTTAATAAATAAAAAGCCATCAAAACAGTTGCTGACGGATTTTTCCAATGCTCTAACTAAACAGGTTGATATGGCCATAGAAGGCAGGAAGTCTCGGCCCTATAAAAGGGAAGCCATAAAGGGTGTTGCCCATGATATTTACCTGCAATTATTTGAAGATAAAGCTTTGGGAGGAAGTCAATAATGAAAAAGGAATTGAAATATATTGGGAAATCCATACCTAGACATGATGTTAAAGAAAAAGCAACGGGAAAAATACAATTTGTCGGTGATATGAGATTAGATGGCATGCTATATGCAAAACTGCTATTAAGTAATGTTGCCCATGGAAATATAGTAAAAATAGATACCTCTAAAGCTAAAAAATTACCGGGAGTAGTAGAAATATTCACTTATAAAGATGTACCAAAAAACTATTATAATTCCCATAAATGGTATAAAGGTATTGAGGTACCAAAAGACGAATTATTATTATCCGACAAGGCAAGGTATTTTGGTGACAGGATAGCAGCAGTTGTGGCAAAGGATATGTATACCGTGGAGAAGGCTATAAGTTTAATAGATGTTGAATACGAACAGCTGCCTGCTATTACAAGCATAGAAGAAGCTTTAAAGGAAGATTCTATAAAAATCCATGATAGAGAAAATATTATATTTCGAAAAGAAATAAAATCCGGAGATTCTCATAAAGTTTTTGAAAATGCAAGTTATGTTTTCGAAGATAAAATTTCTACACCAAAGCAGCATCATGCAGCCATAGAACCCCATGTTTGTCTGGCAGCTGCCGATAGCTTTGGAGACATAACCATATGGACACCATGTCAAGTGGTATTTCAAGTACAGCTCATTACTTCTGAAGCATTAGACATGCCCTTGCATAAGATTAGAGTAATAAAAGCTCCAATGGGAGGGTCTTTTGGAGGGAAGGGCCTTCCTATATTAGAGCCCATATGTGGGTTTTTGGCAAAGAAAACAGGTCGTCCAGTTAGACTTATTACCGATAGAACCCAGGCTATAATAGGTACAAGAAGTAGAAATGCAACCAAAGCAGTTGTAAAAACAGCAGTAGATAAGGATGGATTAATACTTGCAAGGGATATTGATGTTAAAGTTGATGGAGGTGCATATTATACTAATGGATCGGCTGTGGCCATGGCTATGGCAAAAAAAGCCTTTAGATTGTATAAAATCAAAAATCAAAGATTTAATGTAACTTCAGTATATACAAATACAATTGTAGGAGGTGCCTGTAGAGGATATGGGTCCCCACAAATCCACGCAATAAGTGAAATAAATATGAATAATGCTGCAAGGGGACTAAATATGGACCCTGTAGAAATTAGATTAAGAAATTTAGTTGAGCCCTATGATAGAGATCCCATTGGAGGTCCGGATTTAGGTAATGCCAGGGCAATAGATTGTGTAAAAAAAGGAGCGGAAAAATTTAGGTGGAAGGAAAAATGGAATAGACCCAAAAGTACAGGACGGTTTGTAAAGGGAGTTGGTATGGCCTGTGCAACCCATGGAAATGGATATCATGGGGCCTATCCAGATTTTACTACTATGACACTAAGAATGACCGATGATGATAGGGTTATTTTAAAATCTGCCATACATGATTTAGGCTGTGGTACAGTAACATCTATAAAACAAATAGTGGCCGAGGCACTGGATATTCATCCCGATAAAGTGATTGCACCAGAAGGGGATACTTTTATGAGTCCCTATGATTCTGCAGGTACCCAGGCAAGTAGGGTAACCTATGTATGCGGTGGATGTGCCAAGAAAATATCAGAAATGGCAAGGGAAAAATTTATTTCTAATTCTTCAAATATATTAAATTGTTCAAAGACAAATGTCATTATGGAAAATGGCTATGTATGGAATAAGGAAAATGAAAATGAAAAAGTAAGCTATGGACAAATGATAGTAAAAATGCAAAATATACTTGAAGATGATATTAATGTAACGTATACCTACAAATCTCCAGCTAATCCCGGTGTTTATGGGGCAAATTTTGCTGAAGTTGAAGTTGACACTTTAACTGGATTAGTTAAAGTAATAGATTTATTAGCTGCTCATGATATAGGAAAGGCAATTAATAAAAGCTTCGTTGAAGGACAAATACAAGGTGGGGTCCAAATGAGTATAGGCTATGCCTTAAGTGAAGAAATATTAATAGATGATAAGGGAAAAGTCAAGTCATTAAACTTTTCAAAATATCATGTAATAAATGCACCGGATATGCCAAATGTAAGGATAGAGCTTATAGAAAAAGAAGATGAATATGGGCCCTATGGAGCTAAAAGCATTGGAGAGATTTGTGCAGTAGCTGCTGCTCCAGCCATAATAAATGCAATAAATAATGCACTTAATATTAATATAACATCTTTACCAGCAACACCGGAAAAGATATTAGAGGCAATAAGTGAAAAGAGAAGCTAAGAGAATACACATAAGATGTTGGGAAATAAAAGTCAAATAGAATATTTCCCAACATCCCCTTAATTCACTATACCCATCATATATAGATCAACATAAGCCTTTCTACATCATAAGCTTATATTCAATTGAGTCCTTTAAGGCAAGCAAACTGGCTTCAATAATATCAGTAGAAACACCTATGGTGGTCCATGTTTTTTTGCCATCGGTGGATTCTATTAAAACTCTAACCTTTGCTGATGTGGCATTTTCAGCATCTAAAACTCTAACCTTATAGTCAGTTAAATGTACTTCTTTAAGCTCTGGATAAAAAACTTCCAAAGCCTTTTTCAGAGATTTATTTAAAGCATTTACTGGACCATTTCCTTGTTCTGCTGTGATTTCTTCCTTTTTATCGACAATGACCTTTATGATACTTGAAGCTGTGAAATTTCCTCCTATTATAGAGTGCTCTCCAATGGTTTTAAAGGAATCTATTTTAAAGGGGGATACATATTTGTTAAGGAGCTTTCGTATTACCAGTTCAAATGAAGCTTCTGCACCTTCGTACTGGTATCCCATATGCTCCAATTCCTTTAGTTTATCTATTATGCTTTGCGTTTCCGGTGAGTTCTTTGATATTGTACTGTCAACCTTTTTTATAAGTGGAAGTACAGTGCTTTTTCCAGAAACTTCCGACATCAAGAACCTTCTTTTATTACCAACAATCTCAGGAGAAATATGCTCAAAGGAATGGGAAGCCTTTGCTACTCCATCAACATGCATTCCACCTTTATGAGCAAAGGCTCCATTACCTACATAAGGCATTCCATTTATTAATTTTAAATTACTTATTTCTGAAATATATCTTGCAGTAGAAGTAATATTTTTTACTTGCTTGTGGGGAATACAGGAAAGCTTCATTTTTAGCTGTAAATTTGGAATTATTGTTGAAAGATTTGCATTTCCACATCTTTCACCAAAGCCAATATAAGTTCCTTGAACATGGACAGCACCTGCCTTAACTCCCATGATTGAATTAGCAACAGCCATTCCACAGTCATTATGACAGTGAATACCAACTTCAACATTAAATAATTCACATACCTTTTGGGTTATTTCATATATTTCCTGGGGAAATACACCTCCATTTGTATCACATAAAACAATAGCGTCAGCCCCAGCATCTACTGCTGAAGCTAGTGCTTTTAATGCATAATCAGGATTTGACTTATATCCGTCAAAAAAGTGTTCAGCATCAAATATTACCTCTTTACCTTTTTCTTTAAAAAAGGTAATGGTGTCATTAATCATTTTCAAATTTTCATTTAAGCTGGTTTTTATAATATCTGTTACATGAAAATCCCATGATTTACCGAATATTGCGATTGTAGGTGTTTCTGCTTCAAGTAATGAAGTTATGTTTGTATCTTCTTGAGTGGATATATTCTTTCTCCTTGTACTTCCAAAGGCAACAATTTTAGAAGTTTCTAGTTTAATAGATTTTAATTTTTCAAAGAATTCCAGGTCCTTTATATTTGATCCTGGATTACCTGCTTCAATATAAGTAACACCAAGATTATCTAAAGCTTTAACAATTTTCAACTTATCACTTACCGAAAAAGATATTCCTTCCCCTTGAGCACCGTCTCTTAGGGTAGAGTCAAATATTTTTATATTTTTGTTCAATTTTAAGCCTCCTCTCAAAGATTGTTTAAAAATAAAAAAACGTCCTTGAATAAAAAATTCAAGGACGAGTATATACCCGCGATACCACCTTAATTGCATCTAAATAATTATAATTAGACACCTCTCTTTCAGTTCCATCAAACCTAAGCCTTTAACGGGGCTAGTCGTCATCTTCTACTATATAGTGAAACAAATTGAAAAGTAAATTTGTTTAACCATCATCAATATAGGTTTTCAAAGATAATGCTCGGGAGTGATATGTGCTTTATTAGGTAGTATCGGCTTTCAGCAGACACCGACTCTCTAAAACTACGATATATAAAACACCGTCTCCGTCATAGCTTTTAAATATGAGCATTTTATTATAATTATCCAAAATTATAACAGGGTAATTATAGATTGTCAATAAAAAATTTAAAAAATTCTAAAATAAGTAAAGTTTTTGAATAAATAAAAAAATATAATCTTAGAATTTTCACATGTATAAATTCATCTTTACTATTTACAAAAACTAACTACTAGTCTTCCCATTTCCTTTAATCCAACTAAGTTAGTTCCTTTGCTATATATGTCTTTAGTCCTATAACCCTCTGAAAGAACTTTTAATACTGCATCTTCTATTGCCTTAGCTTCTTTTTCTAGATCAAATGAGAATCTAAGCATCATGGCAGTAGAAAGAATTGTAGCAAGGGGATTTGCCTTATCCTGACCAGCTATATCAGGAGCTGAGCCATGGATAGGTTCATATAATCCAAACTTGCCTTCTCCAAGACTTGCAGATGGAAGCATACCTATAGAACCAGTAAGCATACTAGCTTCATCGGACAATATGTCGCCGAACATATTAGTAGTTACAATTACATCAAATTGTTTAGGGTCACGTATAAGCTGCATAGCTGCATTATCTACCAATAGATGATTTAAAGTAACATCTGAGTATTCTTCGTAGGTTTTATTTACTACTTCCCTCCAAAGTCTTGAGCTTTCAAGAACATTCATCTTATCAATATTAGTAACCTTATTATTTCTTTTTCTTGCAATTTCAAAGGCTTTTCTAACTATTCTATCTACTTCGGGCTCGCTATAAAGCTCAGTGTCGTATGCAGCCATGCCCATATCCGTTTCTTTACGTCCCTTTTCTCCAAAATACATACCGCCAGTTAATTCACGAACAACACATATGTCAAAGCCGCCTTCAATAAGCTCTGGCTTTAACGGGCAGGCTTCCTTTAATGGATCAAAAAGCACTGCGGGACGTATGTTTGCATAGAGTCCAAGTTCTTTTCTTATTTGCAATAGTCCCTTTTCAGGTCTTAAGTTTCCAGGAAGATTATCCCATTTAGGCCCTCCAACAGCTCCTAGTAAAACTGCATCACTATTTTTACAAATGTCTATAGTTTCCTGTGGCAGTGGTGTACCCTTAAGATCATAAGCAGATCCTCCAGCTAAAACCTCTGTAAAATTAAAGCTGTGATTATATAACTCTCCAATCTTTTCTAGAACAAGGACGGCCTGCTCAGTAACCTCTGGTCCAATGCCATCACCGGGAATGACAGCCACATTAAAATTCATATATTCAACCTCCTATAATTGTGTAATAGTAAAGTAATAGTAAATATAATTTATTAATTTTCTTAGCAACATACTTATATTATTTTGCTTAACAGAATGACCAAAAAACTTGCAACTTGGAGCTTGCAACTTGAAACCTCAAAGAGGTCCTAGATGTCTTTAGTCTGTGAAATATAATTAAGCAATCCATCCTTATTTATGATTTCCTGCATAAAGCTTGGCAATGGTTCAGCCTTATAAATTTTATTTTTAGTTAAATTAAATATTTCACCACTGCTAAAGTTTACTTCAACCTCGTCACCACCTTCGATATCATAAGCGGCTTCCTCACATTCCAGTATGGGAAGGCCTATGTTAAAGGAATTTCTATAAAAAATTCTGGCAAATGTGGCTGCAATAACACAGGATATACCTGATGCTTTAATGGATATGGGAGCATGCTCCCTTGAAGAACCACATCCAAAGTTTTTATGGGCGACGATTATATCGTCTTTTTTAACCTTAGAAGCAAAAGTGCCATCTATATCTTCCATGCAGTGGGCTGCCAATTCTTTAGGATCAGAAGTATTTAAATATCTTGCAGGGATAATAACGTCAGTATCTACATTGTCACCAAACTTAAAAACTTTACCTTTTTTCTTCATATTAATCCTCCTATTCTATTTCCTCTGGATTAGTTATTTTACCTGTTAAAGCAGAGGCCGCTGCCACCTGAGGACTAGCTAAATATACTTCAGATTTAGGATGTCCCATTCTTCCAACGAAATTACGATTTGTTGTTGCTACGGCTCTTTCACCTTCTGCCAGGATTCCCATATGTCCTCCCAGGCAGGGGCCACATGTAGGAGTGCTTACAACAGCTCCAGCTTCTATGAAATCTTCGATAAGCCCTTCCCTAAGGGCTTGCAAATAAATTTTTTGAGTGGCAGGAAAAATTATAGTTCTAACCTTTTTATTTACTTTTTTCCCCTTTAAAATCTTAGCAGCTTTTCTTAAATCACTTATGCGGCCATTTGTACATGAGCCTATAACTACTTGATCTATTTTCACATCTCCCACCTCATCGATAGTGCGAGTATTATCAGGCAGATGAGGGAAAGAAACTGTAGGACGAATAGAAGACAGGTCTATTTCATAAACCTCATCGTACTGGGCGTCCTCATCTGGAGCGTATATTTTATACTCCTTAGTGGAATGCTCCTTGACATAATCTAAAGTAATATCATCAACCATGAAAATTCCATTTTTCCCTCCAGCTTCTATAGCCATATTGGCAATGGTAAATCTGTCATCTATAGATAAATTCTTTAATCCTTCTCCCACAAATTCCATAGATTTATAAAGGGCTCCGTCAACTCCTATCATACCAATGATATGGAGAATAACATCCTTTCCACTGACCCATTTATTTAATTTTCCTGATAAAACAAATTTTAAAGCCCCGGGAACCTTAAACCAACATTTACCGGTGGCCATACCTGCAGCCATATCAGTACTTCCAATTCCAGTGGAAAAAGCCCCTAGTGCACCGTAGGTACAAGTATGGGAATCGGCTCCAATGACCACATCTCCTGGAACAACAAGACCTTTTTCCGGGATCAAGGCATGTTCAATGCCCATTTCTCCAATTTCAAAGTAATTTTCAATTTTCTTATCATATGCAAATTCTCTTACACATTTACATTGTTGTGCCGACTTAATATCTTTACTTGGAGTAAAATGATCGGGAACAATTGCAATTTTTTTCTTATCAAAAACCTTATCAAAACTCATTTTATTAAATTCAGTAATTGCAACAGGGGTAGTAATATCATTACCTAAAACCAAATCTAAATTTGCCTCAATAAATTCTCCTGCTTTTACACTCTTTAATCCGGCATGATCTGCTAGTATTTTTTGTGTCATAGTCATACCCATATAAATGACCTCCTTTTAAAAATGTATTAAAAAAACGCCCTTGAATAAATATTCAAGGACGAGAAAACACCCGCGGTACCACCTTAATTGTATCCTAAAATAAGGACACCTCTTTCCAAGATAAAATAAGCTAAGGCCTTTAACGGGGCCAGGCGTTGTCCTCTAATAAGAAATCAACTGTTCAAGGACACTGCTCGGGAGTGAGACGTATATTATTATAGTGTCGGTTTTCACCAGCCACCGATTCTCTGAGACTATAAAATAAAATACCGGTCTCCGTCATAACATTAAGAATTATCAATTTTTTGTTTAATTATACAAGATTATAGCAACAGTATTTTTTATTGTCAAGAAGAAATTTGAAGATTTAAAAAATAAGCAAAATTTTTTAAGAAGAAAAAAATAATATAATTTGACAAAATTCTGCCTTTTTCAATGTTTATAGACTTGATTTTTCAATTTAGAATTTTTAGAATTATGATATAAGTATAAAATTGAGAAATTATGTAATTTGCTCAATTACAAATATTTTCTATTAGAGGTGAATTTTATGACCAGTAATATTGTAGTTATCTCTCCCTATAATGAACTTACTGAAAAAGTAAAAGCTATTGTTGAAGAAATGAAGGAGGAGATAGATGTTTACACGGGATTCTTCGATGAAGCAGTAAGTTTATGTAAAAAACTTGGAGAAAACGAGGATAAGGTTTTTATAAGCAGAGGAGGCAATACTAAATATATTCAAAAAAGAATAAAATTACCTGTAGTAGATATAGTCCACAATTTGGGAGATTATCTGGATGCCTTAAAAAAAGCAAAGGAAATAAAAGAGAAGATAGGGGTATTTTGTTATAACAAAAGATTTGAAGATATAGATACTGTCAGTGAATTAATTAGCGTTTCCATTAAACAATACATATTTAGAGATGAAATGGAGGCTGAAGAATTAGTAAAAAAAGCATTAAAGGATGGCATTGTATTGGGAATTGGTGGGATATTAACAGAGTTTTATTGTAAAAAAAATAATATTGATTATATAAGGATAAATTCTTCAAAGGATTCAATTGTCAACGCCATCAATACTGCAAAAGAAGTCTACAAAATTCAAAAAGAAGAAAAAAGAAAATCCGATGAATATAAAGTTCAAATGGAAAAATATAAAACTGTTTTGAATTTTTCCTATGATGGAATTATAGGAATTGACGAAAATTACAAGATAAATGTATTTAATCCCTGTGCAGAAAAATTAATGAATATTTCCTATGAAGAAGCCATAGGAAAAGATGTTAATAATCTTATACCCAATTTAAAATTAGTAGATATATTAAAAACCGGTGTAAAGGAAATTAATAAAATAACAAAAATAAATAATAGGCATATAACAATAAATAGAGTTCCTATTTCTATTGACAATGAAATTAGAGGGGCTGTATCTACATTTCAGGATATAAAAATAATTCAGGAGAATGAAAGGGAAATAAGAAGGAAACTAGCTAAAAAAGGTCTATTTGCTAAATATTCCTTTAAGGATATTATAAGTGACAGTCAATCAATGAAGGAAACTATTGATATTGCTAAGGGCTATGCGAAAACATCTTCAACCATACTAATATATGGAGAAACGGGAACAGGTAAGGAGTTATTTGCACAAAGCATACATAATTACAGCTTAAGAAATTCAAGACCCTTTGTTGCTATAAATTGTGCGGCACTTCCAGAAAGCATATTGGAATCTGAACTATTTGGATATGAAGGAGGAACCTTTACAGGAGGAAAAAAAGGAGGTAAAATTGGACTTTTTGAATTGGCCCATGAAGGAACTATTTTCTTAGATGAAATTGCTGAAATTCCACTGCCTCTTCAGGCACAGCTCCTTAGAGTCTTACAGGAAAAGGAAATACGAAGATTGGGAAGTGACAAAATAATACCTGTAGATGTGAGAGTTGTTGCTGCCACCAATGCAAATTTGGCTATGGAAGTTAAAAAAGGCAGATTTAGAAAGGATTTATTTTATAGAATAAATATTTTAAGACTGACTTTACCTTCTCTGAGAAAAAGAAGAGAAGATATTAAGAAAATAGGTGTTCATTTTATAAAAAGAAAAGATTACAAATTGTATAGTGAAAATAAGGAAAAATGGGATGAAATTTTCAAATTATTGAAGGATTATGATTGGTATGGAAATATAAGAGAGTTAGAGAATGTATTAGAAAGAACAATGGTTATATTAAAAGAAAAAATATATACTTTCTGCAATTATAAAGATCTTTTAACAAAAGTATTGAACCTTGAAATTGAAAATATGTCCATTGAAAATAAATATACTTCCAATGAAAAACAAAGAATTATAAGGGCTCTAGAAGATTCAAATTGGTCTAAAACAAAGGCAGCTAAAGAATTGGGAATGGGCAGAACCACATTGTGGAGAAAGATAAAGGAATACAAAATAGAGTAAAACAATGAATGTTTCTAAATTCTTTTAGGGAAATTTATTAAAAATTACCTTTGAATTTTTATAAAAATAGTCAAAGGTAGTTTTTTTATGTCTATAACTTATAGATATGTGATTAAGAAATTTAATTTACTTCAGTATCCACTGAGAATCCTTTTTATCTCTGTCTATAAACCAGTTTTTATTTAAATTAAAGGAAAAGGATAAACTGGTTTATAAAAATCGCCTGCAAGGAAACCTCAGAGTCTACTTCCGTTTCTTTAGTTTCTCAGTCACACATTTATAAATATTGAAACGTATGAAACGAAATAAAACGTTATTGAAACAAAAAGTTTCAAGCCCCATAGAGTGTGAAGGCTGTAAAGAAGGAAATTCAATAATAATACAATTGGTATGGCATTTGCGTAATAAGTTTAATATGCTTTGGCAGCCAAGGGAAAAGGTTATCAATATAGGAGTTGAAGGGAGGTAAAGAAAAAAATATTTTAGGATTTTTTAGTTTAGTATTTAATATTGTTCAAGATGGCGTTAAAAATGAGATTTTACATTAAGGAGGATTTAGGATGAGTTTAAAGAAGAAAACCGAAACAACAAAAGTGGCTACAGAAGGCAAATTATCTAAGAAGATAGGCTTTTTTGTAGGATTAGGACTTTTTCTATTTATATTAATAATGCCAACACCCCAGGGACTAGAGCCAATAGGGAAAAGAGTTCTTGCGGTTGCTCTACTAATGGCAACTTGGTGGGGTACTGAAGCAATTCCTATACCTATAACATCATTGTTACCAATAGGATTATTCCCAATTTTAAATATTAGTGGAGCAAAGGCCAATACTGGCATAAGCATGTTACCGCTTTATGCCCATTGGGTAGTTTATCTTGTTTTAGGTGTATTTATATTATCTGCTGCTATTGTTAAATGGAATCTTCATAAAAGAATTGCACTTTATATTATAAAAATTATGGGTAATAAGCCAAGTAGAATAGTTCTTGGATTTATGCTGGCCACAGCCTTTATTTCCATGTGGATGTCCAATACAACAGCAACAGCGATGATGATGCCCGTTGCCATGTCATTACTTATGCAAATAGGAGCTTCCCATAAAGATTCCTTTGGAAAATGTCTGATGCTGGGAATTCCATTTTCGGCTACCATAGGGGGAGTTGCAACTATAATTGGAACAGGTACCAATATGACAGGTGTTGCACTTATTAAAGATACCGTTGGAATAGAGATTTCTTTTTTTGACTGGATGCTTAAGATAGGTCTTCCCTTTGCAGTAATAATAATACCACTAATGTGGTTGTTTATGACAAAATATTACAAAATTAATAGTGGGAAACAATTGTCTACAACAGTTGTTAGCGATGAAATTAAGAAATTAGGAAAAATGAGCAGGGGAGAAACCCTTACAGTTATAATTTTTATTTGTGCTGTTATACTTTGGCTTACAAAAAGTCTTTATAAACCATTATTTCCAATGATTGGAGATGAAACAATTGCTATTCTTGCAGCCATAGCACTTTTTGTAACTCCAGTTGATTATAAAGAGGGTGAGTTTGTACTGGATATTAAAACAGCTGTGGAAAAGGTTTCCTGGGGAACTTTGCTTCTTATAGGAGGAGCTCTTACGATTGGCGTTGCTTTTTCAAATGCAGGATGTGCAACTTGGGTTGCCGGTGGATTAGGATTTTTAAGTAATGTTCCAACTATTGGTATAGTTCTCTTTGTGGCCATAGTAGTTGCCTTCTTAACCGAGGTAACTACCAATATGGTAGTGGTTGCGGCCTTTTTACCAATGTTGGTTGGTATAGCCGAAAGTGCAGGAATACCTCCCTTATTGTTAATGTTAACAGCTACAATTTCTGCAAGCTTTGCCTTTATGCTTCCTCCAGCAACACCACCAAATGCCATTGCATATGGTACAGGTTATATTGATATAAAAGACCTTGTGAAAACAGGATTTTGGGTTAAGTTAATTTGTTTAGTTGTATTTCCATTTATACTTTATTTAATTACAATGAACTTATTTTCTGTATAAATGGGGTCATATAAATTGTTAAATAATTTAAGAGAAGAAGGTGTAATTGTGAATTTACCAAAGAAAGTCAAAATTGTTGAAGTTGGACCCAGAGATGGATTTCAAAATGTAAAGGATTTTATTGAAACAAAGGATAAAATTGAGATTATTAAAAAAATGGTAGATGCAGGAGCTAAGCATATAGAGATAACATCCTTTGTTCATCCAAAATGGGTACCTCAAATGAAGGACGCAAAGGAGGTTCTTGAGGAAGTTAAGGATTGTATAGGGGACAGGGAGGTGGAGCTGATTGCCCTTGTACCAAATAAATATGGTGCATTGAAGGCAAAAGAAGCAGGAGCCCACACAATAACTTATGTTATTTCAGCAAGTGAGGCCCATAATAAAGCAAACGTAAACAGAACAATTGAAGAATCCTTTAAAGAATTGGAGGACATTCAAAAAGAGCTTGGTGATGTTAAATTTAGGTTAGCTCTTGCAACGACCTTTGGTTGTCCATTTAATGAAAAGGTACCAACAAGTAGGATTATAGAAATGGCTAAAAGGGGATTAAGTATGGGAGCTGATAAGATTCTATTGGCAGATACCATAGGAAGTGCCAGTCCATTAAAGGTAAAAAATATAATTAGTGAAATTACAAAGGAAATGAGTCCAGAGCATTTTGTTACCCATTTCCATGATACTAGAGGAATGGGTTTAGCTAATACTTTGGTGGCGTTAAATGAAAATATCACTTACTTTGAATCGGCTGTAGGAGGATTGGGAGGATGTCCCTTTGCCCCTGGAGCTGCAGGGAATATAGCAACTGAAGATTTAGTAAATATGCTTCACTCAATGTCAATTGAAACAGATATAGATTTAAATAAAACTGGGGAAGTAATAGATTTAATAAGAGAAAAAGTTAAATCCCCAATAGTAAGTCATATGGCAAGTTTATGTAAGGAGCAATAAACAAATAATAGGAGGCTTATTCTAATGATGAAGGGTGCTTTAGAAAATATTAGGGTAATTGATTTAACAAGGGTACTTGCTGGACCATATTGTACAATGATGCTTGCAGATATGGGAGCAGAGGTTATAAAAATTGAAATACCCGGAAAAGGTGATGATACTAGACAGTTAGGACCATTTAAAAATGGTGAAAGCATGTATTATGCAAATATTAATAGAAACAAGAAGGGTATTACACTTAATCTAAAATCACCTGAAGGAAAAAAATTGTTTCTTGAAATGGTAAAAAAGGCAGATGTTGTTGTAGAAAATTTTAGACCGGGAGTCATGGACAAATTGGGAGTTGGTTACGATGTCCTTAAAGAAGTAAATGACCAGATTATCTATGCAGCTGTCTCAGGTTTTGGTAGTTATGGACCTTATTTTAAACGACCAGGATACGATATCATAGCCCAGGCCATGGGTGGATTAATGAGTATAACCGGTGAAGAAGGAGGAAACCCAACGAGGGTGGGTAATGCTATGGGAGATGTTCTTGGAGGACTCAATTTAATGATAGGGGTTTTAGCAGCCCTTAATGCAAGGCAAATAATTGGTAAAGGCCAGCGTGTAGACATATCCCTTGTAGATTCTGTAGTGGCAGCCCTTGAAACAGGCACACAAAGATACTTTGCCAGCGGAGAGAAACCAAGACTCATGGGTAACCGCTATGCTGCTGCATATCCATATGATTCCTTTAAAGCAAAGGATGGACAATTTGTTATTGGTTGTGCCAATCAAAAACTTTATCAAAACCTATGTAAAAAGGTATTGAAACGAGAAGATTTAATATCTGATGAAAGATTTAAGACGAATGATCTTAGATGTACCAATCATAAAGCACTTAAAGTTGAAATAGAAAAATGGTCAGAGAATTATACGATAGATGAAGCGGTAGAATTAATTTTGGGAGCAGGTGTACCTGCTGCACCAATTCTTGATCTGGAGCGGGTAACAAAGGATCCTCATATTGCCGATGCTAGAGAGATGTTTGTGGATAATATTCATCCCATTATTGGAAATATGCGTCTTAATGGATGTCCAATCAAACTGATGACTACTAAACCTACAATTAGAAGTCATGCACCAAGTTTAGGTCAATTTAATGAAGAAGTTTATTGTTCTTTCCTTGGATTAGAAAAAGAAGAACTTAAGAATCTTAAAGATAAGGGAGTTATATAAAGGAGAGGTAAAGATGGCTAAAGTAACCTTCAATGAAGATATATGCAAGGGTTGTGAATTATGTATTAGTGTATGCCCGGTAAATATTATAAAAATGGATACATCAAGGATTAATTCCAAAGGCTATCATCCAGCATGGGTTAAAGAAATGGATAAATGCCTAGGCTGCGGGAATTGTGCAACTATTTGTCCCGATGTTGTAATAACCGTTGAAAGATAGAAAAGTTTCGTTAAAAAATCATAAGGGAGAGTAAGCGTAATGGGTAAAATACTGATGAAAGGTAATGAGGCTATTGGTGCAGCAGCTATAAAGGCTGGGTGCAAATGTTTTTTCGGCTATCCTATAACACCGCAAAATGAGCTTCCGGAATATATGTCAAGGGAATTACCTAAAAATGGAGGAGTATTTTTACAGGGGGAAAGTGAAATAGCTTCAATAAATATGGTATACGGTGCAGCAGGTGCAGGAGCAAGAGTTATGACGTCTTCGTCATCGCCGGGGATTGCTTTAAAACAAGAAGGTATTACTTATATAGCAGCCTGTGAGCTTCCATGCGTTATAGTTAATATAGTTAGAGGAGGTCCTGGGCTTGGAGGCATTCAGCCAGCTCAATCCGATTATTACCAAGCAACTAGAGGTGGGGGGAATGGAGATTATAAATTAATAGTTTATGCACCAGCAAATCTACAAGAAATGATTGATTTAGTACAGGAGGCCTTTGAAGTAGCAGACTATTATAGAAATCCGGTTATGGTAATGGGTGATGGTATGATTGGACAGATGATGGAGCCAATTGAATTTAAGGAAATACCAAAGAGGAATTTATCACCTAAAGACTGGGCAACAACAGGAACAGAATGCAAGAGAAATCCTAATATTATAAATTCTCTTTTCTTAGCTCCAGAAGAGCTTGAAGACCTTAATATAAAATTACAGAAAAAATATAAAAAGATTGAGGAAAATGAAGCAAGATATGAAGCCTATAGTTTGAAAGAATCAGAGATTGTTTTTTGTGCATATGGAACTACTTCAAGGATTGTGAAAAATGCAATAGATATTTTACAGAAAGAAGGAATAAAGGCAGGACTTATAAGACCTATAACATTATGGCCTTTTCCCCATGAAGCATTTGATAAAGTCCCCACTACAGCTAAAGGAATAATTAGTGTTGAAATGAGCTGCGGACAAATGGTGGATGATGTTAAAATTGCTTCTAATGGTAGATGGACAGTTGGATTTTACGGTAGATCCGGAGGCATGGTGCCTACTCCACAGGAAATTGTTAACAAAGCAAAGGAAATCTTAGGGGGTGTTAAATAGTGGCAATAATATTTCAAAAAACAAAAGCTCTAACAGATCAACAATTTCATTATTGTCCCGGATGTACCCATGGGATCATACATAGATTAGTTGGAGAAGTATTAGAGGAATTAGGAGTAATAGGAAAAACAATTGGCGTTGCCCCTGTTGGATGTTCTGTTTTAGCCTATAAATATTTTAATGTGGATATGCAGGAGGCCTCCCATGGCCGTGCACCAGCCGTTGCAACGGGAATTAAAAGAGTAGATCCTAGTAAAATTGTATTCACCTATCAGGGAGATGGAGACCTGGCTTCCATAGGAACTGCTGAAGTAGTCCATGCAGCCCATAGAAGCGAAAATATAACTACAATATTTGTAAATAATGCAATATATGGTATGACAGGTGGACAAATGGCTCCTACTACATTGCCAGGGCAAAAAGCCACTACGGCACCAAATGGTAGAGATCCTAAGCATTGTGGGATGCCTTTGAAAATATCTGAAATGCTTGCCACAATTCCAGGGGCCTCCTATATTGAACGGGTATCGGTACATGACCCTGCAAATATAAGAAAGGCCAAAAAGGCCATAAAAAAAGCATTTGAATATCAGCTTTCAGGTAAGGGATTTTCACTTATAGAAGTATTATCTACTTGTCCAACCAATTGGGGTATGAATCCTACCCAGTCATTGAAATGGTTAGAAGACAATATGATTCCATATTATCCCCTAGGAATTTATAAAAAACTAGAGGAGGTGGAATAAATGTTAAGTGAAAAAGTAATTTGTGCCGGTTTTGGTGGTCAAGGGGTTATGTCAATGGGAATGCTTATTGCATATGCAGGAATGTTAGAAGAAAAGAAGGTTTCATGGCTTCCTTCCTATGGAGTAGAAATGCGTGGAGGCACTGCCAATTGTAGTGTAATAGTTTCAGACAGACTTATTGGAGCTCCAATCATTGCTAAGGATGCCACTACGGCTGTAGTTATGAATTTACCATCCTTGAGAAAATTTGAATCGGAGGTTGTAAAGGGAGGGTATTTACTTGTAAACAGCTCCCTTATAGATAAAAAAGTTCAAAGAGAAGATATAAATGCCTATTATATACCAGTTAATGAAATCGCCATGGAAATTGGAAGTGGAAAGGTTGCAAATTTAGTTATGCTTGGTGCATATTTAGAAATTACTAAGACAGTAAGAACAGAAAGTGTTACTAAAGCACTTAGAAAAGTTTTTGGACCATCAACGGAATCCTTTATGCCAATGAATGAAGAAGCATTAAAAAGAGGTGCCCAGGCTGTAAAAGGACAATAGAATTAAAGGATTAATCAAAGGAGCTGTATCTCCTTTGATTAATCCATATAAAGTTAATTATGAAGCTCTCTTAATCAGTTATTTTTGATTTACCTCTTTGAATACCAGTAAAACCGGTACGAACTAGTTCCATTATTCCATAGGGTTTTACAATGTCTACAAAGGCCGATATTTTTCCTTCATCACCGGTTAATTCTACAGTTAGAGTTTCAGTAGAAATATCTACTATATTAGCTCTAAAGATATTAACTGCTTCGTTAATAGCAGTTCTATCACCTGCTCCGGCCTTAATCTTAATAAGTACAAGATCTCTATGAACAGACTGTCCTGGCTTGAGCTCCACAACCTTTATAACATCAATCACCTTGTTTAATTGTTTTGTTATTTGCTCAAGTATATAATCATCTCCTGTAACGGTGATGGTCATTCTAGAGATATTGGGATTTTCTGTTATACCTACTGAAAGACTGTCAATATTATAGCCTCTACGGCTAAACAAACCTGCTATTCTACTTAGTACTCCAAAATGATTCTCCACTAAAACCGATAATACATGCTTATTAATATGAATCACTCCTTTACAAAACACTAAAGATACCTGGGTCTATTGTACATTCAATAATATAGCTGTTTTTACTGTCTAGTGCAGTAATGAAAGCTGTTTTGAGATCTTCATCTGAGGATACTCTAAGACTTTTTAGACCATAGGCATCAGCTATTTTCATAAAATCAGGATTTGCAGTAAAATCTACTCCAAAATATTTGCCTTTTCCAACCTTAAGGTCCTGTAGCTCTCTGACCATTCCAAGTCTATTATTATTAAAGAGTAATATTATAATCTTTTCCCTTGTTTCACATAGTGTTGCCAGTTCACCTAAAGACATTTGAAAGCTTCCATCACCTAAAATACACACAACTGATTTATCAGGCTTAGCTACCTTGGCTCCTATAGCTGCAGGTAGGCTATAGCCCATAGTTCCTAACCCCCCTGATGTAAAGAATTTCCTATTATGATTTATATCTAGATTCCTGGCAGCCCAAATTTGGTTTTGACCTACATCTGCTGTAAATATAGTATCATTGGGGGCAATACTTGATAATGTTTTTAATGCTTTTTTGGGATTGACAAAGGCATCACCGCCGGTATATTCAATTACTGAGTTTTCTTTCAATAAATTAATTCTTTTCATCCAGTCATCAGTATCAAGGGGCTGAATTTTTTCAATAAATTGATTTAAAATATTTTTGGCATCTCCAACTACTGGAATTGTAGTATCTATATTTTTTCCCACCTCGGCAGGATCAATGTCAATATGAATAATATCAATTTTTTCGTTCATTAGCTTAAAGCCTGCAGTGGCACGATCTCCTACTCTAGCACCTATAATCATCAATAAATCTGCCTGCTGTACAATTTTATTCGAAAAGGAATGACCATGGGAACCTACCATTCCAACATAATAATCGGAATCCGAAGGAAGTGCCCCAATACCCATTAAAGTATGAACAACAGGTATTTTTGCTTTTTCAGAAAAAATCTTTAATTCTTTAGATGCACCTGAGCATAATATTCCGCCTCCAGCACAGATCAGAGGGTTTTTACTGTCCCTTAGCTTTTTTAAAGCCCTTTTGATTTGACCTGAGTGTCCTACATAAGTAGGTTTATAACCAACTATATTCACGGCTTTAGGATAAGCAAAATCTATACTTTCCTTTTGAATATCAAGAGGTATATCTATTAGAATTGGACCGGGCCTACCTGTTGAAGCAATATAAAAGGCCTCTTTAAAAATTCTTGGAATATCCTTAGGATTTTTCACAAGATAATTATGCTTAGTAAAAGGTTCAGTTGCTCCTACTATATCAGCTTCCTGAAAAACATCCTTGCCTATTGAAGTTGAGTTTACTTGTCCTGTTATTACTACAAGAGGAATAGAATCCATATAAGCAGTGGCAATTCCAGTTATGAGATTAGTTGCTCCTGGGCCGGAAGTGGCAATGCATACACCAGTTTTATTACCTGCCCTTGCAAAGCCGCTTGCACAGTGGGCTGCTGCCTGTTCCTGTCTAACTAAAATATGTTTTATACTAGAATTTCTTAAGGATTCATATATAGGAACCACTGCTCCTCCGGGATAACCGAAGACAATATCTATACCTTCATTTTCAAGACATTTTATAATAGCATTTGAAACTTTCATATTAATCCCTTCTTTACCAAATATTTTAATTCATAATATTAAATCAATTTTGCTTAATTATAACTATTTTTTCAAAATTAGTTTTTAATATTTTTGCATTATAATAAAATTAAAACCCCAAAGAATGACTTAAAAGATCGGAATTTCCAAGTTATAAACTGTAATTAGCATCGAATTATTACACCGAATTGTTATTTAAGATAATTAACAAGTATTTTAACAAGATTAAATCTTTAAGTCAACTAAATATTTTTAAAATTTTGTGAATTGTACTATAAAAATAAAAACTTGCTGGAAAAATTTTGAGTATATAGATATGTGATTAAGAAATTTAATTTGCTTCAGTAGCCACTGAGAATCCTTTTTATCTCTGTCTATAAACCAGTTTTTATTTAAATTAAAGGAAAAGGATAAACTGGTTTATAAAAATCGCCTGCAAAGAAATCTCAGAGTCTACTTCCGTTTCTTTAGTTTCTTAGTTATACATCTATAAATACTCTGATTGAATTTTTATAAAATTAAAAATGTATAAACATGAAAAACAATTGATAAAATTTCAAAAAAGCAGTTGACTTTTAATATAATATTTGTTAAGATTCAATACAATACTTTAAAAAAATTCAAAAAATAAAATTCCAAAAGCAATGAAGGAGAGCATATTTTAGAAAAGTAGTTTAAGAGAGTCGGTAATTGCTGAGAGCCGATACTGCATCAAAATATTACTCACTCCCGAGCTGCATCTTTGAAAACGTGGAAATATGACTTTAAATATTTTATTGTTATAATACTACAAGTAGGAGATAGATGGTTAGCCCCATTATAGGCTAGGGTTCAATTTACCTCAAAGTGAGTGGTTTTTGCATTTGCAAAAACAAATAAGGTGGTACCACGGGGAGCTATGCCTCGTCCTTAAATAGTATATATTTATGGACGAGGTTTTTTTATTAAATAATTTTTCCGGAAAAATTAAAAAACTTAATATAAGAACTAGTGCAACAAATTAATTTAATATATTGTTATTTAAGATTTTTTAAAACCTTAAAGAATGACTTGAATTTTACACCTTAAAACCTATCATTTAAAACTGTTAAAAGGAAGGGGAGGATTGAAATGGGGAAAAATATTAAGATATTTGATACTACGTTAAGAGATGGAGAACAGTCACCTGGGTGCAGCATGAACCTTCAGGAAAAAATTAAGGTGGCTAAACAGCTGGAATTATTAAAGGTAGATGTAATTGAAGCAGGATTTGCCATAGCCTCTCAGGGTGATTTTAATTCAGTTAAAGAGGTGGCTCAGATTATAAAGAATTCTACAGTGGCAAGCTTAGCTAGGGCCCTGCCTAAGGATATAGATTATGCATGGGAGGCAGTAAAGTATGCTGTTAGACCAAGAATACACACCTTTATAGCGACTTCAGATATTCATATGAAACATAAGCTGAAAATGAAGCCTGAGGAAGTAATTGAAAGGGCAGTAGCAATGGTTAAGTATGCAAAAAAATACTGTGAAGATATTGAATTTTCTGCTGAAGATGGAACTAGAAGTGATCCAAAGTTTTTGGCTCAAATATATGAAAAGGTAATAGAGGCAGGAGCAACTGTAATTAATATTCCTGATACAGTAGGATATACAACACCTGAAGAATACTATGAATTTATAACTAAAATCAAAGAAAACACTTCAAATATTCATAAAGCAGAAATATCCGTCCATTGTCATAATGACTTAGGATTGGCTGTTGCCAACACATTGGCAGCGGCAAAGGCTGGAGCCACCCAATTTGAATGTACCATTAATGGTATAGGTGAAAGGGCAGGAAATGCAGCATTAGAAGAAATAGTAATGGCCATTAATACAAGAAAGGATGTACTAGGATTAGAGTGTAATATTGATACAACTCAAATTATGCGTTCCAGCAGGCTTTTAAGTACTATAACCGGTGTTCAGGTTCAACCTAATAAGGCCATAGTAGGAGCCAATGCCTTTGCTCATGAATCAGGCATCCATCAACATGGAGTACTGGAGGAGAGAAGCACATATGAAATAATGACTCCAGAATCTATAGGACTTACTACTAACAAAATGGTTCTTGGAAAACATTCTGGAAGACATGCATTTAATGAAAGACTTAAGAGCCTTGGGTATAATCTATCAGATGAAGACCTAAGTAAGGCCTTTAAACAATTCAAAGATTTAGCCGATAAAAAGAAGGTCGTTTACAATAGAGATATAGAAGCAATAGTTTCAGAAGAGATTATTGAAATCCCACAAACCTATAAACTTGAAAGATTTGTAATTAATAGCGGAAATGTAATCTCAACAACAGCTTCAATAGCCCTTAGGGTTAAAGATAAACTAATAGAAGAAGCTATGGTTGGAGATGGACCAGTAGATGCAGCATTTAAAGCTATTGAGAAAATTGTAGGAATGGATATTATACTAGAGGACTATAAATTACATTCAGTAACAGAAGGTAAGGATGCCCAGGGAGAAGCAATTGTGAAAATCAAATATGATGGAAAGATGTATAGGGGTAGAGGCCTCAGTACGGATGTGGTAGAAGCTAGCATAAAGGCATATATAAGTGCTGTAAATAAAATGTCATATGAAATATATGGTAAAGATAAAGAAGAAAAGGCTTCGTAGAAAAATGGAAATATAAGGAGGATTTTAATTATGGCAAAAATGTATTATGAAAAAGATGGGAATTTGGAAATATTCAAGGATAAAAAAGTTGCAGTTATTGGATTTGGTAGTCAGGGTCATGCCCATGCATTGAACTTAAAGGAAAGTGGAGTAGACGTTGTAGTAGGACTATATAAAGGAAGCAGGTCCTGGGAAAAGGTTAAGGCAAGTGGACTTGAGGTTATGGAAGTTGCCGAGGCTGCTAAAGTAAGTAATGTAGTAATGATTTTAGTACCTGATGAAAAGCAGAGAAGCATATATATAGAAAATATAAAGCCCTATCTGGAAGAAGGAGATGCATTAGCCTTTGCCCATGGTTTTAATATACATTTTTCACAGATAGTGCCACCGGAATATGTAGATATTTTCATGGTTGCACCCAAAGGCCCTGGACATTTGGTAAGGAGAGTTTATGAGGAAGGAAAGGGAGTACCTGCACTTGTGGCAATTTACCAGGATTACACAGGTAAAGCCAAAGATATAGCCCTTGCCTATGCAAAAGGAATAGGTGCAGCAAGGGCAGGAGTATTAGAAACAACCTTTAAGGAAGAAACAGAAACAGATCTATTTGGAGAGCAATCTGTTTTATGTGGAGGAGTAACAGAGCTTATAAAGGCTGGATTTGATACATTGGTTGAGGCAGGATATCAGCCGGAAATAGCATACTTTGAATGTTTACATGAAATGAAGCTCATAGTAGACTTGCTTTATGAGGGTGGATTTGAAAAAATGAGATATAGTGTTAGTGATACTGCTGAATATGGAGATTACATGGTTGGCAGAAGAATCATAAATGAAGAAACAAGAAAGGAAATGAAAAAGGTTCTAAATGAAATTCAAACTGGAAAGTTTGCTAAGGATTGGTTGTCAGAAAATAATATGAATAGACCTATGTTCAATGCAATCAAAGAAAAAGAACTTCAGCATCCAATAGTAGAAGTTGGTAAGAAGCTTAGAAGTATGATGGATTGGATTAAAGAATAATTAAAAGTTTATAATATCGATTCTTTCAAAATCTTATTGACTAGAATAAAAAGAGGTTTATAGAAGGAGTGTAAAGAGATTTTCTTTATCTCTATCTATAAACCAGTTTTATTTTTTATAAAAACCTATTTAGAACTAAATAATATTTCTGTAAGAAAACTTATTTCATGGTCAGGTATAGTTATTTGATAGTAGGCTTCTAAATCCGATAATGATTTTTTTACTATAAAAGAATATTCTTTCTTTTCAGGCTTTAAAGGTAATGAGGTTGTTTCTTGAGAAAAATCGTCATGTATAATAATTTTTTCTATAAGACGGGTCAAATGAGCAATAAAAATTAAAATAGCATTGTCTGGTAAAGGCTCCCCTAAAGCTTTTTGAAGTCTGTAAATACATTTGTTTAATTGATTTGTTATCTCATCAATATCCAGATAATCCACATAATAGCTTAATAATTTTGGTAAAGTTAAGCTTAAATTGAGGGTATTTGAGCTGATTTCCTTTGTGTTGTCAATATTATTTATATAAGAGAAGTTTTTATATTTAAAGTCCTCTAAAATACTGGAAACTAGTTTTTCCAAATCATTAATAATAAAATGCTTATTTACGGCTTCCAATACTATGGGGGTGCTAACACAGTCAATAGTGGCTGTTTCAATTCCCGTTAATTTTGTAATTTTCTTACCTACATTAACTAGAGATCCCATATCAACTAAAAATAGTATACCCTGTTCCTGGTTGATCCTTATACAAAATTGAGCCACTCTATTGAAAAATTCATCGAAATTTCCTTCAAGGGAAAGATCAAATCCATATATGAGCTTTTCTCCAAAGATGGAATTAACAACATTAGCTATACTGGTGGCAGTATTTTCACCATGGGATAATATGATAATAGGTATACGATTATTGTTTTGTTCTAAAATATTAATAGAATGAATCAAGCTTGATAAAAAGTTTATGTCAGCCTTAGGAATTTTCAGGCCAGTAATTTTAGATATTTCATCAGTAATTCTTATAGCAAGGGTTTTTTCTTCCTTTGTTATCTTAGAAATATTGTAATTAAAATCTAAATGTCTACTTTCATTTTGATTATTATTTAAGATTTGACCGACAAATAAACTAAGAGAGCTTACTAACTGGGTTGTAATAGGTATATTGCTTTCCAATTTGATAATTTTAATGAGCCCCTCAACAATATTAATTACATTCTGAGGTATAATGGAATAAAGCTTCTTAAACTGTTCCTTATATATATGGGCAGAGTTATAGTTAAAGTTAAGATCAAGTTTTTCTCCCAGTGTTAATATAGCTTGATCTTTAGTATAACCTAGATTCATGAGTTCATTAATATCTTCATTTAATTTTTTATACCATTTTGATGGAGTAACCTTTTTATTAATAGTCGGTGCTTCTATTTTTTCAGGTAAAATATAAAGGTTAGCTGTTTTAATTTTATAATTTTGTTCAGTAAAGGCAGTCAGGCCAATGTCCTCTGGTAAACATTGCTGGGTAATAATTAAATCCTTCTCATCTATTATTGTGTGATTTAAAAAGCCCTTAGCACATGAATATTGAATAATGCTTTTCAGTTTTCCGATATTTCCTTCATTAATCCTTGTGAGTAAAATTTTAATAACCGGTGCAGTAATTTGAATAGGAATGTTTATTTTATTGGCTTCCTTTTTAAACAAAGTTTTTATTAGCTCCACCCGTTCTTTTATTGGTCTATCATTTAATGGAGGAACATTTAAAATAATTGGTATTCTTCTTAAAAAAGTAGTCAAAAGTGTTTTATTAGGGTCTTCAGTTGTCGCACCAATTATTAAAATATCCTGGATCTTTTCTTCTTTATCACTTCCAACCTTTCTATATACCCCTTTGTCTATAATAGAAAAAAGCATTTCTTGACCAGCCGGAGGTAGTCTGTGAATTTCATCTAAAAATAAAATTCCATGTTCTGCTTGATTTACCAACCCTTCTTTATCGGCATCTGCACCGGTAAAGGCTCCTTTTACATGGCCGAAGAGCAAAGATACCAAAAGATGTGGATTATTTGAATAGTCGGCACAATTCAAAACTATAAAAGAATTCTTTTTAGACAGCTTATTTGAATAAAGGGCAAAATCATACATAAGACTGGCTATTAAGCTTTTACCTGTTCCCGATTGTCCTAAGATTAAAGTGTGCAATCCATTTGGAGGATAAAGTATAGCGGCCTTTGCAAGCTCACATAAGCTTTTTAGGCTTCCATTTGAGCCAACAAGGGAATTAAAAGGGTCTTCATCTTCTAAATCTATGGGTTGTATCTTTTTTTCATCCAGGAAAATAGAACCACTCTCATCAAAATACCAACGATTATCCAAAAATTTCACAGGTCTTCCATCGATTTTTATTATTTTATTTTCTTTAACCAATGAGTTAAGATGATTGCTTGCATTGGCCCTAGAGATTTTTAAGCGTTGAGATATTTCATTTGCAGTGAAGCCAAAGGAATTGTAACTTTCTGTTTTGATATTAAGAAGTTGATTACAAGCCTCTTTTAAGCAATTTAAAACTGTATCCTTTCTCGACATAAGTATCATCACCTTTAGAAAATTATATTAAATTTATTATAAAACTGTTTAATGTTTTTTGCAATATAAACACTAAGGTAAAATAGTGTTTGAAAAGAAAATCTTAGTGTTTAAAAAATAGAAGAAAAATTTTTAAAAGCACCTTGTTTTCACATTAGTGTTTGGCACGAAGATTGCATTTATAATAAGTGTCATAAATTATAATACTTTTAGGGAGGTTTTTAAGATGGAAGTAAAATTAATGAGAACAGACGATAGATTGATTCACGGTCAAGTTATGGTTCGCTGGGTTAATCATCTAAAAATCAAAAACATAGTTATTTTTGATGATGAAATTGCTGATGATAGCATGCTTACCAATATTTTTGAGCTAGCGTGTCCAAGTGGGGTTGAATTAATCATCGCAAAGGTTAATGATGGAGAAAAAGTTAAGGAGAAGATAGAAGGACAAGAAGAAAGCACCTTAATTTTAAATCGTTCTCCTCTAATTATGGAAAAGGTTATCAATAATGGATTTGTTTCTGATTTGGGATATAATATTGGCCCTATGAGTAATAAGCCAAAAACTACAAAATTAGCTTCATTTTGCTATTTATTGGATGATGAAATCCAGGCATTAAGAAATATTCATCAAAAAGGAATAAATGTCTTTGTTCAAACCGTTCCAGATGCTGAAAAGCTAGAGTGGAACGATATTGAAAAAATAATATAAAGAGGAGGAAAAGCAGTATGGAATTATGGCAAGCTATATTAATAGGCCTATTTGGTTATCTTGGAGCAAAAAGAACTCCGTGGTTTTTTGGTGTAACCGGTGGTTGGAATACCATAGGGAGACCATTAGTTGCAGGACTGATAATTGGAATTATTTTAGGTGATGTAAAATCAGGAATTTTAGCTGGTGCAGCAGTTCAGGCCATGTATATAGGACTTGTTACACCGGGAGGATCACTTCCAGCTGATATTAACTTTGCAGCATACATTGGGATTCCACTGGCCCTAGTAAGTGGGGGCGGCCCAGAGTATGCAGTGGCATTGGCTGTACCATTGAGCTTTTTTGGAATCGTAGTTTTTAACTTTTTAATGAGCTTTAATGCAACATTTGTTCACAAAGGAGATAAGTATGCTGAAGAAGGTAATGGAGAAGGAATTATTCGTATGAATATATTAGGAACAGTTCCCACTTTCTTAATTCGATTTACAACAATTTTCTTAGCATGTTATTTTGGTGCATCTGCAGCCCAAACATTAACTAATGCAATGCCAGAGGTTGTAGGAAGAATCTTTATTGTTCTAGGTAGAATGCTGCCAGCCATTGGATTTGCATTATTATTACGACAAACCTTAAGTGATAAAAAGATGATAATATTCTTTTTAGCGGGTTTTGTAATAGTTGCATCATTTAATATTACAATTCTTTCCCTTGCAGTTTTAGCAAGCTGTATAGCTGTATTAGATACTATGTATAGAAAGGAGGCTGCATAATATGGAGAAGAACAAGGATGCTCAGACAATTAAAATACCAAAAAAAGAAGTAAGAAAGGCTTGTTGGAGATTTATATTCTTTTCCCACTGTGCTCAAAACTTTGAAAGAATGATGGGTCTTGCATTCACCCATATGATGGTGCCTATACTGAAGTTTTTATATAAAGACCCTGAAGAATATAAACAAGGTTTAAAAAGACATATGCAGTTTTTCAATACAGAACCCAACCTTGGAACCCTTATACCGGGAATAGTAATTGCTTTAGAGGAGCAAAAAGCAAATGGAAAGCCGGTTTCTAATGATTTGATTGTCAGTACCAAAAACGCACTTATGGGACCCTTTGCCGGCCTTGGAGATTCCATTCTTATAGGTACATATATGCCTATTTTATTAAGTATTGCATTGGGATTATCCGAGGGTGGCTCACCTATTGGTGCAATATTCTATATAGCCACGTGGCTAGGATCAATGGTGTTAATGCGTTACTGGCTATTTATGAAGGGGTACAATCTTGGCCTCAGTGCAGCTAAAAACGTATTACAGGAAGGATTGACTTCTAAAGTAACCCAGGGACTTAATGTTGTTGGACTCATAACCATAGGTGGAGTTAGTGCCAATTTTGTTAAAGTACCTGTTAGCTTTACTTATAACTCTGGAGAAATGGCCATATCACTACAATCAATTTTTGACAAGATTATGCCTAAAGTATTACCCCTTATATTAGTATTGACTGTGTATTATTTAATTGACAAGAAGGGCTGGTCGGTTAATAAAGTTATTCTATCATTATTAGCATTTGTTTCAGTTATGGTTGTAATAGGAATTATGTAAATTAACTATCACAGCATGTCAAATTATTCATAGGCCCTTATTAAAGAATTTAAGCAAAAAGATAGTATGATATGAAATTTCATATTGAAAACTAAGGGCCTGTGGATATAGATATTTCAAAATAGGAGGATATTATGGTAGGAATACTTATTGTAGCTCATAGTGAGCTTGGGAGTGCACTTATTGAAACATCAAAGATGATATATGGAGATTCAGAAAATCTAAAGGCTATTTCCTTTGTTCATGGTGAAGGTCTGGATATATTGAAAAATAGGATCATTGACGAAGTAAATAAAATGGAAACTGAAAATGGATGTTTGGTTTTACTTGATGTTTTTGGTGGAACACCAATGAACGCATCGATTATGGCCTTAGGAAATAGAGAAAATGTAGAATTTGTTTATGGTGTTAATATGCCAATGCTTTTAGAGGTGCTTTCAATGAAAGACACATGCAATAATATTAAAGAATTATCAGATATCGCTGTAAAGGCGGGTTCAGACAATATAGGACGTGTTAAAAAGTCAAAGGCATAAGGGGGATAAAATGAGAAAGAAAGATATATTAATATTTTTCACAGACCAACATACTCCAAATGTAATAGGAGCCTATGGAAATGAATTTGTTGATACCCCGAATTTAAATGAGCTGGCAGAGGATGGAACCCTTTTTGAAAGGGCTTATACTTCATGTCCCCTATGTGTACCGGCTAGAATGTCCTTTTTAACAGGGCAATTACCATCAAAACTAAATATTTTTAACAATGAAGAAACCCTTTATGAGGACCAGGCAACCTTTTTACATTCATTAGCAATAGAAGGCTATGAAACTGTACTTTGCGGTAGGATGCATTTCAAAGGGGCAAACCAAAGACATGGTTTTACCAAGAGAATAATGGGAGATATCACAAGCCTCTATTGGGGTACAGGAGGAAAAAATCGAAAGGACTTTGGTCCCTTTATAGGAACAACGAGTATGAAGGGCTGTCTAAATGTTATAGGAGGAGGAAATTCTCCAGTTTTAGAATATGATAGAGCAGTTATAGAGGCAGCTGTTAATTATTTGAAAGAGGAGCATGATAAACCCCAGTGTATTGTTGTAGGAACCTATGCCCCCCATTTTTCCTATGTATCACCGGAGAAAGAATATTGCAAGTATAAGGATATACTGCCCCTTCCAATAACCTGGAATACAAAGACGAGCTCTAAACACAGAGCATTTAATCATATGGAAAAAGATATTGCATTAGATGAATTGAAGGGTATCAGAGCTGCATACTATGGAATGGTTGAAAATCTTGATAGGCAAATAGGAGAAGTAAGATCTGCCTGGAAGAAATATTTAGAAAATAATAAGCGTCAAGGCGTTTTTATATACATGTCCGATCATGGAGATCAAATAGGAGAAAGAAATCTTTTTGGAAAACAAACCTTTTATGAGGATTCTGCCAGAATACCGTTAATTATTGAAGGGGATGGGATTAACAGGGGAGATGTAAAAAAGGGTGCTGTCAGTATTATGGATATAGCGCCTACAGTTATAGAAATAGCAAATGCTTATCCCTTACCGGAAACCGACGGAAGAAGCCTATTAAATGAATTAACAAATAATATGGATTATATAAATAGAAATGTAATTAGCGAACATATTTTGTCAGAAAACAAAAACACGAATTATGTAGGAAGAATGATCTATGAAAATGATTATAAATATATTCATTTTTATGGATATGATGACGAAGATTTGATGTTTAATATAAAGGAAAATCCCATGGAAGATAAAAATATTATTAAAGATAATTCAGAAAAGGCAAAGGATTTAAAGGAAAAATTAATTAAGGATTGGAAACCAAAGAAAATTTTGGACAGACATATAAAAAGATGTAAAAGTCATGGGATATTAAAAAAATATGGTCAGGCCTTAATGCCTGAGGAAGAGGAAAGATTTAAAGTTACAAAGGAAGCAAGAATTTTACCATCGGTTAAGTAAGATAATTATATTACAAAGGAGATGAGCATATGGCAAGATACAATATTTACTGGACAGATATGCACTCTAATATTCATTCTAATCAAATGAAGGATTTAAAGCAATGGTATGACCAAGCTAAAAAACTTTTTGATTTTTGGCCTATAGCTTATTATCCATATTATATGCGTAAGGATGACACTGGACTGGGAGTAGAAGACATATATCCCAAGGATGTTGTAGAAAATGACTGGAAGACATTAAAGGATTTTGTAGAGTCAAATAGCTCAGATGATTTTCCCGTGTTTATGGGATATGAATGGCAGGGAAGTGGATTAGACGGTGATCATAATGTATTTTATTTAAATAATAATGAACAGCTATACAGCCCCCTTAGATATGAAGAATTGATTCAAAAACTACCTAGGGGAGAGGCTATTGCAATACCACATCATTTAGCCTATCAAATAGGGAAAAGGGGAAAGAACTGGGCCACCCACAACGATGAATACTCACCCTTTGTTGAGATTTATTCCTCCCATGGAAGCTCAGAAAGTGATATGACCCACCTTCATATGAACAGACATATACACATGGGTCCTAGAACAGGAGGCTGCACCGTAGAGGATGGTCTGAATAAAGGAAATATATTTGGGATAATTGCCTCAGGTGACAATCATTCTGTTCCAGGAGTATATGGACACGGTCTGATGGCTTGCATGGCCACAGAATGTACAAAGGAAGCTTTATGGGATGCATTTTTGAATCGTAGAGTTTATGGAGTGACTGGAGATAGAATAAAGCTGGATTTTGAAATAAATAATTCTCCTATGGGAAGCATTGTAAAAAATTCAGAGGAGTTACAGGCCCAGGTAAATGCTGTAGGCTCCCATGCTATCGATAGGATAGAGCTTTTAAGAAATAATGTTTTAGCTTATGTTCATACAAATTCAGGAAGCTGGGAAGAAAAAGAACTGCCCCAAAAAGTAAGATTTAAATTTAGAGTAGAATTTGGATGGGGTCCCGATAGAAGAATTTATGAGGATATATACAAAAAAATATGGGACTGCAGCTTAAAAGTTAAAGGAGAAATAATATCAGTAGAAAAATGCTGGACTAATTATGGGCAGGAAATATTAAATACTTCAAAGGATCAATGTGATTTTAAATTAACCTCCTATAAAAGCTCTGCAACAGGTAAATGGATGGGGCCTTCTCCCGTGGAAAATGAGTCACTTATATTTGAAATAGAAGCTCCAGTAGAATCTGCTGTGGAATTAATAGTGGATAAAAAGATGTACTCATTACCCATTAAGGATATATTATCTACAACCCAATTATTTCATTTAAGGGATGAGGTCAAAGAACTGACAGATAAAAGATGGGGCTTTAAGGATTATTATCGTGACGATCCTTTTTGGCATAATGCATATAAATTCAAAGTTTATCAAGGTATACCCTACGAAGGATATAAAACTGGATTTAAATACAAAATTCCATATAGAAAAGATTGTAAAGATAATTACAGGGTACGTGTATATCAAAAAAATGGACAAATGGCATGGTCTTCTCCAATTTTCATAAGATAATAGCAATAAATATTGAAGGAGGATTTGTATGAAGAAGCCTCATATATTAATATTTAACCCAGATCAAATGAGGGCAGATTCAATGCAACATTTGGGTAATGAAGCAGCTGTAACTCCTAATTTAGATAGGCTGGCAAAAGAAGGAGTATCCTTTAGTCAAGCCTTTTGTCAAAATCCAGTTTGCACCCCAAGCAGATGCAGCTTTATGAGTGGATGGTATCCCCATGTAAGGGGACATAGGAGTATGCATTTTATGATGCAAAAAGATGAACCCGTTCTTTTAAAGATATTAAAGGATAATGGATATTATGTTTGGTGGGGAGGAAAAAATGATCTTATAGCTGCTGATAAAGACATAAAACCCTATTGTAATGAAAAATTCACACCTTCAGAAATTGATCCAAATAAAGTTGAATCCGATTATAAATGGCAGTCTAAATGGAGGGGGGAATTTAAGGGCAATAATTATTATTCCTTTTATGCTGGAAAAACAGAGAAGGAAGAAAGCTCCTTTGTAAAGCATGATTGGCTCTATGTAAATGCAGCTGTAGAAAAAATAAAAAGCTACAAGGAAGATAAGCCACTGTGTATATATCTTCCATTATTATATCCCCATCCTCCCTATGCCGTGGAAGAGCCTTTTTATAGTATGATAGATAGAAATAAAGTTTCAAAATGTATAGAGCCCTTTGAGGATTGGACATTAAAACCAAGTATACTAAAGGGAATATATGATAGGCAAGATCTAAAAAACTGGTCATCAGAGGATTTTGTAGAGTTAAAATCTACTTATTTAGGAATGTGTGCAAGGATAGACTATCAATTTGGTCTAATAGTCAATGCTTTAAAAGAAGCCGGAATATATGATGAAACTGCTATTTTTGTTTTCAGTGACCATGGTGACTTTACTGGTGACTACGGACTGGTTGAAAAAACCCAAAATACCTTTGAGGATTGCTTGACCAATATACCACTAATTATAAAACCACCATCAAATCTTGACTGTAAGCCTAGAACTACCGAGGCTTTAGCAGAGCTTGTGGATATACCGGCAACTATTTCTGAAATAGCAGATGTAAATTTAGATTATAATCATTATGGAAAATCATTAGTGCCTGTGTTAAAGGGCGAGGAGATTCACAAGGACTATGTATTTTGTGAAGGTGGAAGAATAGATGGAGAACCTCAATGTATGGAGCTTGGACATAAGGAAACATCACTGTATTGGCCAAGATTAAGTATTCAAGCAAGTGATGGGCCAGAGCACAAAAAAGCTGTAATGATAAGAAATCATAAGTATAAATATGTTTATAGATTAGAAGAAAATGATGAATTTTACAACTTAGAAAAAGACCCACATGAAAAAGAAAATCTTATCCAAAATAGAAAATATGAAAATGAAATACAAATATTAAAGGATAGATTATTTAAATTTATGATTGAAACCTCAGATGTTGTGCCCCTTAAAAAAGAAAAGCGAAGATGAATCTATGACAGGGGACGGTTCTTTGTCAAGCGGCTTAAAGGTACCGGGTACCATCCGAATCCTGTCGAAAATAAAAGGTCAAAGTTATGATTTATTTAATAGGTATTATCATCCTCATACATATCTCCCTTTATCTTGATTGTTACATCTTCACATATATTTAGTATTCCACCAGGAGTAGATGCTCCACCCAGTGCCACCATTATTTTATAATCTCCATCGAGGGTATGTACCGGTATGTAATGAACCTTGCTTTCTATTACACTTTTGGGGTTTACTGGAAGCTCAAATCTTCCATTGGACCCTTCCATCTCTATTATTTCACTTGGGGTGTATAAATAGGCCCTTTGTATATTCTTTATTTGGCTCTGCTTATCGTAATTTGATACTATATCAGCCTTCGCCTTTACTTCTATACCATAGCCAGATTTTATAAAGCCCTGATCCTTGTTTCTCCAATCAACCTCCACCTTAACATTTCTAAGCTTTGCATAAAATCTAACTGTATAGCCATCAACTACTGTTATTGTTCTGCATGTTCTATTTTCTCCTGATCCACTGCAACGCTCTTCAGTATGGGTCCAAGTTTTTATTCTGTCCCCTGATTTATATTCTCCCTTATCTCTATATTCTGTCCAGGTAACATATGAAGGACTGCATATTTTCTCCTGCTTTCTTATGGTCCTTGAATTTATGGTTTTTGTATTATTGTTTTCATTAGTTTCTTTAATTTTATTGTTATAATCAACCTTTGCTGTCATTTTAAATCTAGTTTCTACATTTGGAGTTTGAAGTCCAAAGGTTACATTTCCTGTTTTACCTGCCGGTATAAAAACCTTATCCCTGGTTATTGTGTTTCCTTCTACATCTAGCTTTAAATTTGTTACTAAATTAGTTGTTCCATTATTTCTAACCGTAACTATAACCGGTGAATAGGATCCTGCCATATATTCCTTATATTTAATATCCACTACCTCAAGGTCGAAGGATTCCTTATCCTTTATTGGTATAAGAATAGATACTTCATTGTCGGCCATTGTACTTTCTTCTATGATTGTACCATCTTCGAACTTTGCAGGATGTTTTTCGTTCATATTTAATTTGGCCACAAGCTCAAAGGTGTCCCTTTTGTAGTCTTCGGGGATATTATAATTTAGTTCTCCTGTAGATACGCCTAGGGATTCTACTGTATTCCCTTCATCAGTAAACATATATTTCAGCTCATTAGGATACTGTAAATAGTAATCTACTGTAACATCATAGGCATCTTTAAGACACATATTATATACATCGAATTTTAAATCATACATCTCGTCGTACTCTATTTCACTTGTTTCATTTCTAATATCCTTTATGGCTAGATTGTCGGTTTTGGCTTCTACCCAATATTCGATTATTAGTGGGATGAATATTATGTAGGCTTCTACTTCATTTAATTTACTAAAGTCTATTTTCTCCTTTGGTGGTATAGTGAAGGTTTGATATAAAATTCTTTTATTACCATTTTCATCAATATATTCATGCCAGCCAACAGCTGAGCCTTGTGTATAGTCGGCTTGGGGTGATTGAATCATAAAATGATCTATGAGCTTTTCTCCTGTCCAGCCGTTTTTACCTGCCCAGTCTAGTTGGTTGAGCCATGAGATAGCTTCGGCTCTATAAGGGTCTATTTCGTTATATTTAGACTTTTTAGGTTGCTTTTGATTATTTATATCTTTTTTCCAAGGAAAATCAATCCAAATTTTTTCCCAAGGTTCAAGTCCAGTTTCAACATCCGGTGGAAACGCTTCATTTGTAAAGGGATTTCCATTAAGGTCATAGCCTAAATATCTTGGAATAGCCTCCTTATAATCTTTAGAAACTATTTTCCCTTGCTTATTTTTATAATCATTTCCAGAAACATCTTCAGGACTTCCGTATACTGCAAAACCCTTTTTCTTACCTTCCTCATTCAATTTACCTTTCGAGGTTTCTTCAGGAATATCTGAATTTCCAATTGGCTGGAGCTTTCTGACAGCTTCTAAATCCTCTTTAGTCTCTGGATTGGGATTGTTAGGGTTTTGTCCTAATAATATGTATATATCCTCGTCAGTATAATCGGAAACCTTCAAGGGCTCAACTTGGGGTGTAAGCTCTGCATTGTACTTAAGCTTAACAACTCCATCGGTCAAATACCTTTCATTTATTTCAATTTTATCGGTGCCATGATTATAATAATTCTTAATAAAGTCATCCTTAGTCTGAGAAAATTTATTTATACTCCTTGAAAAATCTTCTGTAGAGAACATAAATCCTAAATCATAGGGGTAAGCTATTACATTTAGAATTTTGTCTATAGTTTCCTGATCCTCAAATTCCTTAAGGTCTATTTCCTGCACTACATCGTTTTTTTCCCCTAGTTCTCCATTAACCCAATTTCCATCTTGATCTTTGTATACTAAGATTCCTTTTTGCACTAGCCTATAATGAGATACATAAGCTACTAAATCCTTTTCCTGGGCTGTTGATGTTATAGGAAGAATAATAGAAGATATCAATACTAAGAATATTAATATCCTTGAGATTGCTTTATTCATTATCCTTTCCTCCTATATATATGCTTACTGCACCTTCAATTTTTTTACTACTAAAGGTTCTTCCATCATAAAAAAATTGCTTTGATTTTTTTGTTGTTGGTTTTTCATTATCTATTACATTGCTTACATAATTATAAACAGTTTCATATTTTGTTGGATAATAAACTTTAAGCATATTCTTAAGAACTGAATAATCTTTGTTGTAGATTTCTGGATACACTGTAATTAAAGATGTAGGATCATTTTCTGTTGCTCCATTAACAATTATACCTATTGAATCTATATCTCTTCCACCATCAATACTATAAACGACCCCACTATGGCCGACAAAATTATTTGGAGATACCTTGAAAACTTTTTTCAATTCATCATCCTTAAGTCTTGAAATCATTTCTTCAACGCTTTCTAAACCTTCTTCTTTTTCTTTAACTTTCGTATCAATAGTAACCGTCCTAGCCTCTCCATTCCACCCCACAACAGCCCCTAGAGCTTCAGACACAAATCTTAAAGGTACAAAGGTTCTATCAAAGTAAATCTCAGCCTTTGTATCAAACTTTATTGTTTCTAAGTTAACTGTGGCTTCCATAGCACCTACTTTAAGCTCAATATGCCTTTCATTTTGGTCTATAAGCACTGTCCTTGTTTCTCCGTTCCAGTCAACCTTTGCTCCTAGGGCTTCTGCTATAAATCTAACTGGAACCACTGTTCTATCTTCCTTGTTTATAAAGGGTTTAGCATCCTTGAATTTAATTTTAACTCCATCAACCTTTACATCTACGGTATTATCAAAGTTTTCATCAACCTTTATAAGTTTTCCTTCTTCGTCAAATTTGTAATTACCTTCTGCAAATACATTTAAGCTTAATACTAAAACCAAAACAAATGATAAAATAATTATCTTTTTCATTTTAATACCCTCCCAGATTTTGTTTTAAAATACAAATATAAACATATTATTCATTATCAGTATGTTTCGTGAAATAATTTCAAATTCCTTCATTTTTTGTAAAAATTAATCTGATTGCAATATATAGATTCTATAGATATAGCCAACTCTAAAGCATTACAAATTAAAGTCTTTATTTAAATCCCTATATAAAATACTTTTTTATAAAACATTTATGAAAAAATTTGATACAATAAGATAAATAAAATAAATTTAGTAATAGAGCAAATTGCATAATTACTTCTTCAAAAAACTAACTCCGACATATTGTTTTGAAATCTCCAAAGCTACACCATATATATTATGCAATTTTGCCAAATTGGAATTATGCAATTTCCTCAATAAATAAAAAAGGTGATTATAATGGACTTATTTGAATTGCAAAGAAAAGAGCAGCTTAAAAAGGATTCTCCCCTTGCTCAACGTTTAAAACCAGATAGACTAGAGGAATATGTGGGACAAGAACATATCCTGGCTCCGGGAAAGCTTCTTTGGAGGGCAATCAAGGCCGACAGGATTACTTCGATAATACTATATGGACCTCCTGGGACTGGGAAGACTAGCCTTGCAAGGGTTATAGCAAATACCACTGAGGCCAATTTCGTAAAGCTTAATGCAGTTACCTCGGGGATAAAGGATTTAAAAGAAGTAATAAAGGAAGCAAAGGATCAGCTTGGGATGTATAATAAAAAGACTATACTCTTTTTAGATGAAATACATAGGTTTAATAAGGCTCAGCAGGATGGATTATTACCTAGTGTAGAAGATGGTACCCTCATACTCATTGGTGCCACAACTGAAAATCCCTTTTTCCAGGTTAATAATGCCTTGATTTCAAGGTCTATGCTATTTAAACTGGAGCCCTTAAGAGAAGAACATATAAAGAAGATAATTGAAAGAGCCATAGAAGATGAGGATAAGGGCCTTGGTTTATATAATATAAATCTACATAATGAGGCAAAGGAATTCCTTGCTCAGAGAGCCGGTGGAGATGCAAGGAGAGCATTAAATACATTAGAACTTGGGGCTTTAACAACAGAGAAAGATGAAAATGGAAATATAGATATAAGTATAGATATTATAAAGGAATGTATGCAGAAAAAATCAATTAACTATGATAAGGATGGAGATTATCATTATGATGTGGTTTCAGCATTTATTAAAAGCATGAGAGGCTCTGATCCCGATGCTGCATTACATTATCTTGCAAGGATGCTTTACTCCGGAGAAGACCCTGTATTTATTGCAAGAAGAATACTCATAGCAGCATCAGAGGATGTAGGAAATGCAAATCCCCATGCCCTGGTAGTTGCCAATAATGCCGCTCAGGCAGTTCAGTTTATCGGTATGCCCGAGGCTAGGATAATACTTGCACAGGCAGCAACCTATGTAGCCGTATCACCAAAGAGCAATGGAAGTTATGTAGGGATAAATAAAGCCCTTAGCGATATAAAAAATAAAGATATAGGTGGAGTGCCAATACATTTAAGAGACCAAAGCTATAAAGGGGCAAAAAAATTAAAGCATGGCTTAGGGTATTTGTATCCCCATGATTATCCTAATAATTATGTAGATCAGCAGTATATGCCCGATAAGCTAAAGGGAACTATCTATTATGAAATAAGTGACAATGGTCAGGAAAAAAAGATAAAGGAAAGAATGAAGAGGTTAAAGAAGAGATAATTAGAATAAGGATTAATAAGAATTAGAAAAGCTGTTGAGGAATATTTATAATAGTGAATAAAATAAAAAGGAGGGTAGGATAAAGGCTATTTTTCGTGAATAATTAAATATAAAGGGGAGGAATTTATGGAATATGGTATTTTAACAATAATACCACCGATAATTGCAATTGTACTTGCGATTCGATCAAAGCAGGTTTTTATTTCTCTGTTTGCAGGAATCTTTGTGGCAGAGCTGATTATGGTTAAATGGAATATAATTGGGGCATTAAATAATTCTTTAAATGGAATAGTCAATATTTTTACAGAGGGATGGATAACAAAAACTATAATCTTTTCGTTTCTAGTAGGTGCAATTATAACTTTAATTCAAGCCTCAGGTGGGGTTGCCGGATTTATTGAGTATCTAACTGAAAAAACCCAGACTATAAAAAGCAGAAGAGGAGCTATGCTTCTAGCTTATATAATAGGAGTAATAATATTTATAGAATCTTCTATAACAATACTGGTTTCAGGGGTTGTAGCAAGACCCTTAACAGATAGATATAAAATTTCAAGGGAAAAGCTTGCCTATATATGTGATTCTACGGCGGCTCCAATTTGTGGATTGATTCCTCTGAATGGATGGGGAGCTACAATTATTGGAATACTTGGAGTTCAAATAAGCTCGGGGGTCATTTCAGGAAATCCTGTAGAAATTTTAGTGAAAAGTATTCCCTTTCAATTTTATTCATTTGTGGCAGTGTTGACAGTTCTATATTATATCATAACGGGAAAAGACTGGGGACCTATGAAGAAGGCTGAAGAAAGAGCCCTGAAGACTGGAGAGGTTCTAAGACCGGGCTCAACTCCTCTGGTTTCAACTGAAGCCACTGAAGTTGAAGTAAAAGAAGGTGTAAAGCCTGATAAATGGAATATGCTTTTGCCTCTTATTGTTCTTATTGGTATGATGCCTATAGGATTGTATATTACTGGAGAAGGGAGCATGATGCAGGGTTCAGGTTCTACAGCGGTATTTTGGGCAGTATTGGCTTCTTTGGCCTTTTCAGGAATATACTATATGGTCAAAGGAATAATGAATCTACAGGAATATATGGATTATTTATATAAAGGTGTCGGTGGAATGGTGCCAGTTGCTTCTATTTTGATATTTGCCTTTGCAATAGGGAATTCAATTTCTGCATTGGGAACGGGAGAGTATCTAGCCAGTCTTGTTCAGGGAAGAGTTAGTGGAGCATTGGGGCCTGGAATAATTTTTATTCTTGGATCTATTATTGCTTTTTCAACGGGAACTAGCTGGGGAACCTTTGCCATACTCATGCCTATAGCTATGCAAATGGCTGTTGCTATGGATGCAAGTATATATGCAAGTGTGGCAGCGGTAGTATCCGGGGGGATAATGGGAGATCACTGTTCTCCAATATCCGATACAACTATTATGGCATCTATGGCCTCGGCTTCAGACCATATTGACCATGTGAAAACCCAGATACCCTATGCCATGGTATCAGGAGTTATAGCCTTTGTATTATACGTTATTATAGGTTTCATTGCATAAGAAATACTATTACCTTATTTTTCTTAATATATCTTCTGTTTTGAGAGTCTACTTTCATTTCTTTACATTCTCAGCCAGTAAAGAATGTTATATTATATATAGCAATAAAAAATAGTTATTAAGGGGGAGTTTAAATGGTAAATATTCCTGGCAGAATTGAACTGGCCAATTTACCTACTAAGATTGAAAAACTTGAAAGATTAACGGAAGAATTAGGTGGGCCTAATATATTTATAAAAAGAGATGACCAAACGGGCTCAGAGATTTCAGGAAATAAGATTAGAAAGCTAGAGTTTTCAGTAAAAGAAGCCTTAGATCAAGGTTGTAATCTCCTCATTACCTGTGGAGGAATTCAATCTAATCATGCAAGGGCCACTGCTGCTGTTGTAGCAAAATTAGGCTTAGCTTCATGCCTAGTTCTTAGAAGTGATAAGGAAGAAGAAAAGATAGATGGCAACTATTTTCTGGATAAAGTATTGGGAGCAAAAATCAAATTTATAACTTCCAGAGAATATAAAGAAAGTAGAATGGAAATTATGGAAGATTTAAAGGAGCAGTTATCTAAAGAAGGCTATAAGCCATATATTATTCCAGAAGGAGCTTCCAATGGAATAGGAACCTTTGGATATTTTAATGCTATGAAGGAAATTGCCCAGCAAGAAAAGGAAATGGGAATTAAATTTGATGCTGTAGTTATAGCTACTGGATCAGGAGGAACATATGGAGGATTATTTTTAGCGAATAAGATTATGAACCATGGAGCAAAAATTTATGGTGTAAATGTATGTGATGACGAAGAATACTTTAAAAATCAAATTGATAAAGTAATAAGAGAAAGTCTTGAATATATTGATGAAGATGTGGAATTGTCAAAAGACGAAATTAATATTTTAGATGGATATGTAGGTAAAGGATATGCCTTGAGTCGTCCTGAAGAAATAGAATTTATTCATAAGCTGGCTAAGCTAGAAGGTGTTATTTTAGATCCTGTTTATACTGGCAAGGGTATGTATGGATTGATAAATGAGATTAAAAAAGGAAGATTTAAAGATAATAATAATATACTATTCATACATACTGGTGGATTGTACGGATTGTTTCCTAAAAAAGATTTATTTTCTTTTTAATTAAGAGATTGCTTTATAAAAAAGACCTATGAACAAGGTGGAGGCTTGATCATAGGTCTTTTTTTAATGTGAAATTGATTGCTTTAGCTTTTGTTTCCCCTTAGCTTAATAATCATATTAACAATATAGGGAAAAGCAATAGAAAATATCAAAAGCCCGATAGAAATATAAATAAGGTCTTTATTATTATCAATAGGGCACACACCCGGTGGTAGATCTTTATTTTTTAAATAGGTACTTCCCAAGGCATAGATACCTAGAGATACAGCAGCAATAAATATTGTATTTTCAATTATTTTTAGTTTTTTATACATAATATACCCCCAAAATAGTTACTGTGAAATTTATATTCAGTTTTAATGTTAATTATCCATAGATGTATAGTATTTATATGATAGTATTTATAGAAGCATAAGTCAATAAAAGAATATGTAAAGCTAACTAAAAATTAGGTTTTCCAGAAAATGAAATATCATCAAAAGCATTTTCCACAGGGCTTTTTCCTATATTTTCCTTAAAGTAGGAGCTAATCAATTCTATAAGCTTAACTCCTTCATTAACCCCTTTTAATAATATATTTTCAAATTCTAAAAATTCTTCCTTAGTCAAAACTTCATTGTGGACATTAGTAGGATAAAGACATATGGAAATATCTATTGGCATAATGAGATTAAGCATATTAAGGCAGAATCTTTTATATTTCTTAGGAGAATAAAAGATGTCGAATACCCTTTTATAGTCTCTATAAGAATCATTAACTGTAGCTGTCTTTATAGGAATATTGAAAATTTTAGGCACTATATTTTTATAATAATCTACTATAGATGAAGGAAGCTTTTCACCTATATTTATCTTAGATGATGGAGATAAAAGATGGACTCTTTTATTCCAGTATTTTTTTATAAAATATGTATCCAGATTCATTTCAAAGAGCTTATGTTCATTAAAGTTCTTTGTTCTTGCATTGATAAAAGGGTGTTCATTTTTATCTATTGCATAATGAATTGTAAAGCCTAAAAAATAGCTTGCTAATTTATTAAAACCCTCTCTATTTTGCATTTCCCTCAGATAATCAATACTTTCTAGAAATAAAGTCTTTGTATGATTTTGGTGCATCATTGTTCCTATTTTAGGACCACGTTTATTTTTAATCCAGGGCAGGAAATCATTATAGAAAAACAGATCAGGGCCCTGACAACCCAGATTAAAGATTTTTCTGTTTTCTTCAAGGAGCTTTTTCAAGTCACAATTCTTTAAACTTTTTAGAACCAATTCCCCGGCAAGAGTATGAATCCAAAAATCAGGCATACCATCGTCTCCTTACAAATATTAGAAGTTTATATATGGATTATATTCCAAAAACAAGGTTATTACAAGGAAATATATACAGAAGTTGAGCATTTTAATATTACTACAACAACTTTATAGACCTTGATTTTCTTTTTCCAATTTCAATATACCCAGCTTTTTCAAGAACCTTTAAATGACCGTGAACAGTACTTGTAGACTTATAATTACACATATCTTTAAGCTCTCTAACCGTTGGAGAATATCCATTATCTGTATGATATTCCTTTATAGCTTTATATAAATTAACATGACAATCATTTAACTTCAAAACACCACTTCCTTATTTTGTATCAATTTATAAATTATACATAAATTATACACGAACAAATGTTCTATATCAAGGTGTAAATTTATTTAAATATCTAGTACAATATATATATACAATATTAATATACCTTTTATATTGTATATATAACTGGTGTTCCTTAAAGTCATATTGGGGTGATGTAAAGAATTTTATTGAGCTAAAATTTTACTTAAGAGTATGAGAAATTAACAGCTTAATGGGGGAAAGACTTATGACGAAGGTTAGATGTGAAAAATGTGGAAGATTACTTTGCGAGGTAGACAGCAAGGTAAGAATCAAATGTAGAAAATGTGGACATATAAATTACATAGAAGTAAAAGAAGCGGACCAAGCGTCCCAGAGCAAAAAATAATTTGCTCTGGGATTTTTTTATAGGGAAGCAATTGAAGATTGATATTGTTTCACTATATTTATGACAAAATTAAACAAATGAGGTGAAATAAATGATTAAAGCTAAAAAAGAATATTATAAAATGGCCGAAGAATGCTTAAAGAGCTATAATCTGGTTGTTGCTCATGTTGAAGAATTAAAAAGAGAATTAAAAGAAATTGATATGGAGGATGGGATAAAAGCAATAAATTATTTATCGAGTAAAACTAGTCCAACAAATAAAATAGAAAAAGTGGTGGAAGACACTGCAATAAGTAATATAACAAGAAAGGATTTAGTTTTAAAGCAAATAGAATTGTATGAATATAAGATAAGCAAAATAGAAGAAGCCATTAATTCTCTAGAGGAAAAGGAGCAGAAAATAATAGAATCTAAATATATACAGGGGAATCAATGGTATATAGTGGCCCATGAAGAAAACTACAGCGAAAAATGGTGTAAAAAAATAAGAAATACAGCTATAAATAAGCTGACATTAGTTCTATATGGAAAGGAAGCCCTTATAGAAAGCAAGTTTTTAGAGGCAATATAATTTAACTCTTTGTACTAGTAAATTAAGTTTTTGTCTTAAAATAAAACTAAAGATTACTGTAGACAATATATCTAAAATGCTATAATATAAAATGGACATTAAACAGCATAACTACCATATATATACTATAGGTAGTTATGCTTATTATATTAGCTAAAGCTAGAGAAGGTGATCCTAATGAAAGACTTTCTAAAAATATTTGTAATTTTCTTTATCTTCTTTGTTTTTGTATTTGCAGGGGCGCTATTAGCAATATTTTATGATGGTAAAGAATTCCATGACCCTATAGTCTTAGACGAAAATATGGAATATGAGAAGAACAATGAAAATATAGAAGATATAAAAAAGGATGAGAACATAGAAAATATAGAAGAGAATGTAGATGAAAAGGAAAAAGACAATACCATAAAAATTTCCTTTGCAGGAGACTGCACTTTAGGTAATTATGATGGTTCAGCCTATGCATATTCCTTTCTCCATGTTTTAGAGGAGCAGAGCAATGACTATGCATACTTCTTTAAAAAAGTCAGACCAGTTTTTCAAAATGATGATTTGACATTGGTAAATTTAGAAACTCCCCTTACTAATAGTACTGAAAAGGATGATAAGGAATTTGCCTTTAAAGGAGATCCGTCCTTTGTAAATATTTTGAAGGCTGGTAGTATTGAGATGGTTAATATATCTAACAATCACATATATGATTATTCCCAAAAAGGGTTTTTAGATACAATAGAGAACCTGAAAAAATCAGATATATATTATTCTGGTGAAGGTCATATAGCATATTACAATGTAAAGGATATGACAATTGCAAGCATAGGCTATCGTGGATGGGGAACTTATATTAAGACCCACCTTAAAAAAGATATAAAAGAAGCTAAAGAAAAGGCTGATATAGTTTTAGTTTCCTTCCACTGGGGAGATGAAAATAAATATTATCCAAATGATGTTCAAAAAACCCTAGGAAGATTTGCAATTGATGAAGGTGCCGATGTTGTAGTAGGCCATCATCCCCATGTGATACAGGGAATAGAAAAGTACAAGGACAAATACATAGTATATAGTCTGGCTAATTTTTGCTTTGGAGGCAATAGAAATCCAAAGGACAAGGATACCTTTATTTTTCAAGCTGAGTTTGCTATAGATAATAAAAAGATTACAAATATACAGGGAAATATAATTCCCTGCTCTGTATCTTCAGTTAAACATGTTAATAACTATCAGCCTGTTATTTTAGAAGGAGAAGAAAAGGAAAGGGTTCTGAATAGGATATATTACTATAGTAGTGGGTTAGAGTATGGGATATCTAGGTAAATAAACTTTCTTCCCTTTTTATATTTGAGATTTATTAAATCTTAAAGTTGTTTATCTTTAATATACTTTAGTATTAAATGAGGAAATTGCATAATTAACATGTATTATGCAATTTCCTCATTTATTCAAATAAAAACCTATTTTAGAAATTTCAAAAGCTCTTCATTAAACATTTCTGGTTTTTCTAAATGAAGACAATGACCACATACTGGGAAAGGTAAAACCTTTGAGTTTGGTATTTTTTTTCCCATGTATTCACTATTTTCTGGAGAATATAGGGCACTTTCTGCACCATAGGTTATAAGAACAGGTACAGAAATCTTTGGTAAAAGGTCCAAATAGTTTTCATAACTCATAGAGATCCACATTCTAACCATAATATTTTCAGAATTTTTTAAGGCTTCTTTAAATGCCCAATCTAATAATTCTTTATCTTTACACCCTGATGTAGCAAATATAGCAGGAATAAATCCTTTGCAAAATTCAGACCAAGATTTATTCATAATATCCAATGTTTCATGGTTTAATCCTTGACTAAAGTCACCATAAAGACCATAGGTCCAAGATTCATCGGTTATCAATTTAGGGGTCATATCGATAAAACATAATTTACTAAGGTTGTCACAACCAAATTGTTTTATATATTCAAAGATTATGGTTGTTCCCATGGACCATCCCACAAGGGAAACATCCTTAAGGGAAAGGTGTGTAATTAAATCCTTTAAATCTTCAGCATATCTTGGAATATTAATACCAAACTCAGGAACTTCAGATATACCATGTCCTCTCAAATCATAAGCAATAACCCTATAATATTTAGCTAATTCAGCAATTTGAAACTTAAAAAACCTATGGCTGCATGACCATCCGTGTATAAGTATTAAAGGCTTACCTTCTCCATGTTCCTCATAATAAAGTTTTACATTATCGCTGGTTAAAAAGTATGACAATTTTCTTCCCCCTTTGTAAAATTTAGTATTGGATTACAAATAAAAATCTATTGATGTAATTATAGTATAATACTTTATGCTTTTAACAATAGATTTCTATAAACTATATTTTCAGTTTCTTTACCTTGACCATATTTTTGTCTTATACAAAAGATAATTGCAAGGCTTGTGCCAAATTATAAAATATAATTACTTTTTAAAAATCTTTTGGACATTGATAATTTATAGAGGGAATATTATTCCAATAAATTTTACTAGAACCCTTTATATCAGTAGTTTGACAAGATCACTTATTTCTAAATTGATTTGTAATTTTTTATAAATCAATTATTAAGATTAGAATATTTACTTAATAATTAATACTATCTTTTTTTATACTTATAGAATTATAAAAAATATTGTAAACTTATTAAACATTTTTCCCCTAATTATTAATAATCCCTTGAAACATTAATTTTCTTAACTCTTCTCAATGATGCATCTTATCATTAAAGGATTTTATATAAATAATTTACATGGAACAATGAATACAAAGTTTACATGTATATTTTATTTACATTAAATAACCGTTGATAACCATGGGAACATTTTTCAACATAAGTTTGAAAAAGTATATACTTCAGGATATATTGTAATTACTCATATAGGATGATATATTTTATATTAAAGATAGAAAAATTGCTATATAAAATAAAAAGATCATATAGGGTGAATTTAGTTGAAAATGTAGTCTAAAAAATATTCGACAAAACTAGTCAAAGGGTTTTTAAAAATTTCATATAACTTCTATAGGGGATGAATAAATGAAATAATTAGTAAATAAATTAAAATTTTACAAATTTCAATATCAACTTAGTTAAAAGCTATTAATTCTTTATCATCTAAAAAATATTGAGGAGAGGGGATATTTTATGAAATTATTTAAGGATATTAAAAAGGGAGCAGCGGAAGCCAGTGAAAAAGCAAAGTTAATGATTGAAATCAATAAATTTAAAATTCAAATTTCCCAAAACCAGAAAGAAATTGATGAAGAGTTTAGAAAAATTGGTGAGACTGTATTTGAACTATTCAAGGAGGGAAATACTGAGGAATTGCCAGAAGGCATTATTGAATCATGCAATGCTTGTTTATCTAAACAAGAAAAAAATAAGGAATTGGAACTTGAAATTAGAAAACTAAAAAATGAAAAAAACTGTCCTAAGTGTGGCAATACAGTAAAGTTAGATGTAAAATATTGTCCTTCCTGCGGCAATAAGCTTGAAGTAATTGAAGAAGAAAATAATTTAGAATCCCAAGAAAAGCCATCGGAAATTACAGTAAAGTGTAATAAATGCCAGACGGAAAATGAAGAAAATGCAAAATTTTGCTGTAATTGTGGTGAGTCAATAGATAAATAGAGGAGGAAAATTCATGGAGCAATTTGATAATGTTCTAGAAGAATTAAGAATATGGTTAATGTCTTTTTCGGTAATCAATAAGCTTATGCCATATAGACTATATATTATGCTTGGAGCCTTAGGTTGTTCTTTATTGTATGAATTGATATTTCTATTTGATTATTTTTCAATTTTCAATATCCTAAGTACAATTGGTTACTATGGATTTTTCTTAGGTTTTTTTATGGTGTTAATATCTAAGGATATAAAATGGGCCCCCTATGGTTTGTTTTGCAAGGTCTTTATTTTGCTATTTCCATTTACAAGCTTTTACTTATCAACAATAATAGGTGCAGCTGTTTATATTTTTTTAGGATATCATTTGCTAAAATATACTGCTTTAAAAGCTAAAACCTCTTAATAAAAAATAAAAATGCTCAAAATATAACAACATATGCTTAAATTGTAACAAAAAGGTAAAAAGGCATTTAATAATGCTTTTTTACCTTTTTAAATAAATGAGCAAATTTAATAATTACCTTTTTTCAAAAATCCAACTACTGCATATTGTTTTAAAATGTCTAAAGCTACACCATATGTATTACACATCTCAGCCAAAAAATTAGAGTTATGCAATTTCCTCAATTAAATTAAGATAATATTAACATATGTAGTCTGTCCAAGTTAGAACTATGGAATTTCCTCAGGTATTAACAAAACCTTTCTATATTAGTTAATTAGTCCCGTATTTCCAAGTGAAAAAATAGTTAAATAGTATTATATTTCATGATTCAAATAGAGCTTTAAACAAGCTTATTGTAATTTATTAGAGCTTAGTATAAAATATAGCATTGGTTGATAATATAGACAAAAAATGGATAGACATTGAAGGAGAGGATTAAAGTTGAACCAAGAAGCAAGTAATTCCAATGGCACAGCCTATGATAGAAATGTGTGCCAGAATTGTGGGGTATCTGTTGTAGAAAAGGAGTATGATTATCCCCTGTGCGAAGAATGTAGACACAAATTAGTAAAAAGACCTTTTCCTATTGGAATAAAAATCTTTTTTATTCTTATTGTTGGGATTGTAATTTTTTCTTTAATAAGGTTTCCCCATACCCTAAAGGGAGGAATAGCCTATGAAAGAGGTAAAAGAGCCGAAGCTGAAAGAAAATATATAACAGCTATGGAGCAATATGAAATAGCCTACAAAAACTATCCCGACTCACAAGACCTTATAGGAAAATTAATTATTTCAAAATATAGAAATGGAAAAATAGCAGAACTATATGATTTGTTTGATAAAATTTATGACATAGACATAAAAAATGAAGATTTATATGAAGAATTAAGCAAAATCAATGATGAACTATTATTATATTATCCCAGTGAAAAATTAATTGAAGTTTTAAATAAAAGTAAAGATAATGATCTTGAAGCAGTGAAACAAATGTTAACGGAATATATGACAGAAAATCCTGAGGACATAGCTGCAAAATATTATTTGGCCGATATATTTTACGAATTAGGACAATTTAATGAAAGTAAAACAATGATTAATTATTTAAGACAAATATATCCAGATAGTGTATCCCTCGATTTATATATGGCAGCCATCGAAAGAGATCAAGGAAATTATGACAATGCACTTACTTATTGTAAATATGCTTTAAATAAAAATATAGAAAATCCATTGGCATATAATGCTATGTCTATGATTGAGCTCAATCAATCTAATTATGAGAAAGCCCTTGAATATGTTGAAAAGGCTTATGAGCTAGATGAAGAAGATATCAATGTACTTGATACAATGGTAATAGTGTATCACTATAATGGAATAGAAGAGAAAAGAGACTGGGCATTAGAAAAAATTAAGCAGCATCCTAAGCATCAAGATAGTCAATTGCAGTTTTTAAATGAACTAATCAGTGGAGAAATTCAGTAGAGATAGGGGAGATAAAAAATGATTATACCTGGTCAATTGATTACAATTGCAACTTTTCCCGGGGTTATTATACATGAAGTTGCCCATCAGTTATTTTGCAGGCTGGCCAATGTAGCAGTATTAGATGTATGTTATTTTAGAGTAGGTAATCCATCGGGATATGTTATACATGAAAAACCAAGAAAGATATCTCAACATATTTTGATTGGAATTGGACCATTTATCCTAAATACATTGATTGGTGCCCTCATAGCAATGTCAGCCTCCTTTCCAGTATTTAGATTTCATACTGGTGGTCCATTAGATTATATATTTATATGGCTTGGAGTATCTATAGCTATGCATTCATTTCCAAGTACAGGTGATGCAAAAAGTATTTGGGAAGCCATTAAAAGTAAAGAAACTAATATTTTTGCTAAAATTATTGGAACTCCTATAGTAGGACTTATATATCTGGGGGCATTGGGCTCTGTCGCTTGGTTGGACCTTTTTTATGCAATGGCAGTTGCTTTGCTTATACCAAATCTAATTATTAACTTGTTAATTTAATTATTTAGTTTCATCACTTAAAATGAGTATATGATAATGTATAATATATTGACTTTTAAAGAAACATATAGTAAAATCAACTTAAATATAATGATTCAAATATCGTATTAGCGTGTGACCAAGGAGGGCAAGAGCTGAAGGAATTTCTTCCAGCTCTTTTTTGTTCCGAATAATTTTCAATTTTCAGACAACATTAATAGCAGTCTATATGTGTAGGGATTTAAGTAAAGACTTTAGCTTATACATGTCTAAAACCCCCGAGAGATATCAGATATTTTGATATGTATAAATTAAGTTTTGCTATGGGAAATCTATACATATATATTTCTCTCTGGAATTTATCATGTTTTGGAGTTCGTTATCCATAAGACTAACTAAAATTAGAATTTATTGGAGGTATAAAGATGCTAGGATTTTTTAAAAAGAAAAAAAAGCTTGTATTAAAATCACCTGTTGTAGGGAAAAGTATTGATATTACAGAAGTACCCGATGAAGTTTTTTCAACAAAAATGGTTGGAGACGGAATTGCACTAATTCCTAGTGAAGGGAAATTATATTCTCCCGTTGATGGAAAAATAGTTAATGTATTTCCAACTAAGCATGCTATTGGTATGGAAACCCAAGGGGGAATAGAAATATTAATCCATATAGGAATAGATACCGTAGGCATGAAAGGAGAAGGTTTTACTTCTCATATAGAGGAAAATCAAAAAGTTAATGCTGGGGATCTTCTTATGACCTTTGATATAGATCTCATAGAAGAAAAAGCTCAGTCTTCTATTATTCCAGTGGTTATAACTAATATGGAAAAAGTGAAGTCTATGCAGTGCTATAAAGAAGAAGTGGATATAAACTCTACAATTATGGAAGTGGAAATTAGTTAATATTTCTAGAATATGAATAAGATTGTAAATAGTATATTAAAAAAGGGTGTAAACAGTTGTATATTCAAATATGACTGTTTATACCCTTAATAATTTTGAAAGAATACTGTGATTTCTAATGATTCCATATTTTTATAGACCTAACTCACCCTAAATCTTTTAAGGAATTTACTAGTTTCATATTTTTGTGGATTTCTAAATAGCTCCTTAGGTTTTCCGCTTTCGCATATTTTTCCATCAGTCATAAATATAATTTTATCGGCCACTTCCCTTGCAAAGTTCATTTCGTGGGTTACTATCATCATTGTCATATGTTTTTTAGCAAGCTGTTTAATAAGGTCAAGGACTTCACCAACTAATTCCGGATCAAGGGCTGAAGTGGGCTCATCGAAAAGGATTACCTTTGGATTCAATGCCATAGCTCTACCTATTGCAACTCTTTGCTGCTGTCCACCAGAAAGAGTTGATGGGTAATTATTCCATTTATCTTCTAGGCCTACTTGCTTGAGGACTTCCATACCTGTTTTTTTAGCTTCATCTATATCTATTTTTTTTACTACAATAAGAGACTCTGTTATATTTTGTAAAACTGTTTTATTTTTAAACAAGTTAAAGCTTTGAAAGACCATTGCAGTAGATTTTCTCATTTTCAATATATCGCTATTTGAGGCATTTTTAACGTTTATTTTTAAATCGTCTATTTCAATATTTCCTTCATCGGCCTTTTCTAAAAAGTTTATACATCTCAGTAATGTTGATTTACCCGTTCCAGAAGGACCTATTATAGCTACAACTTCTCCTTGTTTTACTTCAATATCTATACCCTTTAAGACTTCTAAATCTCCAAATTTTTTATGTATATTTTCTAATTTAATCATTATACCACCTTTAACTGTGACTAAGTCTTTCTTCTAATTTTTTTTGTAAATATGTTAGTGCACTTGTTATTATCCAATATATAATAAGTATATCAAAATATGCTTCTAAATACTTATAGCTTGAAGTTGCTTCTAGCTGTGCCGAAGCAGTTATTTCTACCACACCTATAGTGAATGCCAAAGATGAATTTTTAATTAAATTTATAAAGGTGTTAGATAAAGCAGGAATAGCTACTTTAAACGCTTGTGGAAGAATAATTCTTCTCATAGCTTGAAAATATGTCATTCCCACCGATAGAGAAGCTTCCATTTGTCCTTTGTCAATAGCTAAAATAGCTCCTCTTATAGATTCAGACATATATGCAGATGAGTTAAGGCTCATGACAATACATGCTGCTCCAAAGGAAGAGAGGCTTGCCATGCTAGTAAAAACATGGGCAAGACCAAAATAAACTAAAAATAATTGCACCAATAATGGTGTTCCCCTAAAAAAAGAAACATAAGTTTTTAATATTCTATAAATAATAGGGATCTTTGCATCTATTATGAGTGAAATAATAAATGCAAGTGTTAAACCAAAGAGCATGGATAACAGGGATAAAGAAAGAGTTACTTTTACATATTTAAGAATCACTGGTAAGATATGTAGTGCAAATTCTACATCAAAAAAATCCATAGTGTCACCACCGTATATTATTTATTCTTGTGGTTTAACTGTGGTATCTAGTTCAAACCATTTCTGAGAAAGTTCTGTTAAGGTTCCATCTTCACGCATTTCCTTGATTGTGTCAGTTATTTCTTGTGTTAAAGCTTTATTTTTTTCACTTTTTAAGAATGGATAGGCATTAATTTCATAAAAAGGTCTAGCACCTATCATTCTTAAATCCATATTTGCCTGTTTTATAGTTGATAGTGTTTTAATTTCACCTTGCCAGCTTGCATCTATTCTTCCTAATTCAACCTCTTTTTCAATGGGAGCACCATCATATGTTTCGATTTTTAAGTTTAGATTATTTTTTTCATTAAGCTCTCTTAAAGACTTTTCTCCATTTCCACCAAGCCAACATCCAACTTTTTTACCCTCTAAATCTTCCAAAGTTTTAAATTCGCTATTTGTTTTTACTGCAAAATCATAATAACTATATGCATATGGCTCGGTAAAGTCATATTTTTCTAATCTTTCTTTTGTAATTGACATTTGATGGGCTATTGTATCGATTTTCTTAGCGTCCAACATACCAACTAAACCACTAAATTTAGCTAGTTTAAACTCTAAATTATATCCATTTCTTTTAGCTATTTCATTCCATACATCTACTTCAAAGCCTTGTACTACGTCATCTTTTTTAAATGCCCATGGATAGTATGAAGCGGAAGTTCCAACAATAATGGTTCTTTTTTCATCTGACTTTTTTGCTGCTGATTGATTTTGACATCCGCTAAATATCATTGATGCTACTAAGACCATAATTAATATAGTTAATAAACTATTTTTAAATTTCATTATCATTTCCTCCTTAAATTTCATTACAGTTTAACATAGCTAGCACATGCAAAGCTTAGGCGTAGAAAATTTTTCCATAAAATTTTAATAGATTATATATGGCTTTACGGTTACTTTTTTCATAATATTATAAAAGGGGGGATACACTGGTATTTGTATTACTATTTTGTCATTTGGTTTTGTAAATGTTCTAACTATTCTACTTAAGCTATATATAACGGTATACCCTAATACTATCCATTTTTCAGATTGACTGCATGTCTCCTTGTGGTTTTCTACGCCATTCTTATTATATATACATTGACAAACCTTTACCAATTGAAATTTTTTATGATTTTAATTCTTCTATAAGTTACTATAATAGTTATTAAATGAGGAAATTGCATAACTCTAATTTGGCTGGGTTGCATATGCGAATATTATCCTTAAGTTAATTATTTAGAATTAAATATATTTCGGTGGTATGGCTTTGAAGATTTCAAAACTATATGTAGTAGATAATCTTTTGGGAAGGTAATTATGCAATTTGCTCAAATAATAGCATTAATAATTTTTATCGCTTTTGTTCTCTTTTAACCCCTAGGGATGTGTTAATAAATGAACATTTTTTTAAAATGGAATAAAAAAAGAAAGAGTAAAATAAAATGCCAGGAAGGGCATGATAAAAGGTAAGAGAAATATCAAGAATTACAGGTATTAGTGTTTATGTAATTCATAAAGCAAGTGGACGGCAGCCTAACATTAGAATCGTCCCAATGTTTGTCAAATAGAAAATAGACCAGTAATATATGATATAAAATTCTGATCTATAATCTGAATGGTTTTATAATAATATTAATCGAAAAAAATTTAATAAAACATTCTTTTAAAAATTCAATTGTTGTCCAATAAACATTAGTAAAAAAACATGGAGTGGATAATAGATATAGAAAAAATATTTAAAAGACTTTCCTTTTTCACCATTATACAAAAACATGAATGGAAGAAAAAGAATCATCCAAAATTGATTAGAATTGAAAAAATTCATAAACATCCAAATTCCCACTCTACTAATTATGTGTCCCCCTATTGCAGCAAAGCATGAAAAAATAATCAATGTAATTCCTTGCCACTTTCTATTTTTAATAAAATACCAGCAAATACCCATTATTACAAAAATAGGCGAATATGGCACTGTTAAAACATTTGGAAATATAATAGTTAATAGCTCCTCATATTGTGAAAACAAAATCAATAGTATAACTGGTAATACGACAATTCCAACTCCTAATAAAGAATAAGAAAGAACTGTTCTTTTTTTATTTTCCTTTATAGCTTCAATGATATTTTCTATCAGCCAAATAAACAATACAGTGTATACAAAAGTAGAAAGAATACTAAATTGATCATGAATTCCAAACCATTTCTTGCCTTTAGTAGTTAAGAGTAAAGTTGTTAAACAAATTGATACATGAGCAATATACAAGCGAAATGCATATTTCAACTTATTTCTAGTATTGTGGAAACTATTTATAATTACATATAAAAAAAGTGGAGCAGCAACACGTCCTATTATTCTAATTTTATTATAACCAATTGAAAGATTAAATGTGTATGCTGCAATATGGTCAAATGTCATAAAAAGGAGGCCTAAAATTTTTAACTGAAAGCTATTAATCGCTCTTTTTGAACTAATCTCACTTTTCATATTAAACTCCAATCATAAAAGATAATACTACTGCCTATTAGGAAAACAGGCAGTAGTTCTAAATAATTATTTTTAAATATTATTATATATATGGTCAATTATGCTATTATTCAAATGTTCCTGTTACTGAATAAGAATTACCAAGAGGGTTGGAGTTAAATCTAAAATAATACTTTCCATCTTTTGATTCCCCATCAAGGTCTGACTCTTTAATTTCTACACTTTTACTTTCACCTGCATCAATAGTCCATGTGCTAACAACTGTTTGGAAAATCCATCCTTTATGAACTAAATCAACTGTAATTCTGTTGGATGAACCTGCTGTGAAATCAAAAGTTCTTCCAACTACGCCTGTAAAATAGTAATTTGTGTATAATGTTGCTGAGTTTGAACTACCATTAACTGAATAGGCACCTTCAGACCAATCCCACTCTGATGATGGTTCTTCAGTAGTTCTTGTACTTAAACCCTTTTTAAAAACAAATTTGTCATATCCATTAATGTCATTTCGATAATTTACTTGTGGTATTTTTTCATCATAACTTTCAACATCTGAGTCATTGAAAGCAAATATTTTGCTACTATTCACCTTTACTGATGATTCATTTGCAAATGCACTTATACTTATAGCCATTATCATAGCTACTACTAAAACCATTGAAACTATTTTTTTAGATTTTAACATTCTATATTCCTCCTATAAATTTATTTTTATAATCTGATATAGTTCATGATTATTTTTATCTAAACTATTATGTACAAAGTTAGATATTTTTTGTTTTTATGGTATAATTAAATTACTAATAGTTTGTCATTTTCTATTGAAAAACATATTTAGGTTTTTTAATAGAAAGTGATTTTTTCATTTGGAGGTCTTATTTTATTCAATGCTAAATCTCTCCTTTCTTAATTAATTATTATGAATTATATCATATCAAATATAATTTATTTGTCATAATATGACAAAAATGTAATTTGTAACATATCTTTAATTTTACTGAATTGTATGATGATTTAGTAATCTACTCATGGGATTATACTTATGTTAGAGAACTGCAAAAATAGACCAGTACGTTTTGTACCAGTCTATCTAGTCTCATACTATTATTTTTTCTAAATTTTACTATGCAGTTTCCTTAAAAAAATATGACTTAATATTTTTAACCTCCGATTTACTTCCCGTTTTGTTCCTTTTTTTTACTATATAACTGTGGTAATATTGTATTGTAAAGTTATATAACTTGCACATGAATATTCATAAATTGAACAAATTGTTTAAGAAGCTTCTCAAACTAGGCGCTTAGTTTTAAATTTAGCTAATTATAGAAGCATTCAATTGAATACTAAGATATATGAAAAGCACTCGATAATCGGGTGCTTTTTATATTGGAAGGAAGTGGTGAAAGTTAAGCTGGTAGAAATAAAGGATACAATTATTCAAAAGCTGACAAATGGCTTTTTGAGCTACAACATCTATGGTGAAAAAGATGAATCAGGATTTTCAAAGCCTGCTTTATTAGTCAAGGTATATCCTACTTCTATGTCCATGGAAAATAAATACCATAGAAGAAAATCTATCAATGTAGAAATAAGCTTCTATTCCTTAAAGGGAACGAATCAAGAGGAGCTTGAATGTGCAGATAAAATCTATGAAATATTTGATTCAGTTATGATTGTGAACAATAGAAAGCTTACAGTGGGGATTATTCAAACCATGATAATAGATGGAATTTTAACATTCTGCTTTAACATTGATTTCACAGACAGCATAGATGAAACAGAGGCATATGATTATGAAGATTATCAGTTAATGGAAGAATTACAAATGAAGGAGGAATTTTAATGGGATTACCAGAGATACTTATAAACTTTAAAACACAGGGAACAACTGCTATTGACCGTAGTGCAAGGGGTATTGTGGCATTGATTTTAAAGGACGATACAAAGGATTTTGACACAAAGCTATACAAATCAGTACAGGAAGTGGACTCTGAAGACTGGACAGAAGAAAACAAGGACTATATTGAAAAAACCTTTATGGGAACACCTAGAGAGGTGATCGTAGAGAGAATAGCAAAGGCCGACACCGATTACTCAAAGGCTTTAGCTAGACTAAAAAATAAGAAGTGGAACTATCTAGCAGTCCCAGGAATTGAAGAAGGAAATACAGAAAATATTGTATCTTGGATTAAAACAGAGAGAGATACAAACAAGAAGACATACAAGGCTGTACTTCCAAATGCTGCCGGGGATCATGAAGGAATTATTAACTTTACAACAGAGAGTATAAAGGTTAAAGATAAAATTTATAGTGCAGGCCAGTATACCGGTAGAATAGCAGGTATATTAGCAGGGCTCCCCTTTACAAGAAGTGCTACCTATTACCAATTAAGTGAAGTAGAAGCTGTAACCGCATCTACAGACCCCGATGCTGATATAGATGGTGGTAAATTGATCCTCGTAAATGATGGAACAAAAATCAAAATAGGTAGAGGTGTTAACTCCCTTACTAGTCTAGATGGAGCAAAGGGAGAAGAATTTAAGAAGATCAAGATTGTAGATGCAGTAGATTTAATGAGGGATGATATTAGAAATACCTTTGATGGCTCCTATGTTGGTAAAATCACCAACTCCTATGACCACAAGGTATTATTTTTATCTGCTGTGAATGCATATTTTGAAGAGTTAGAAAGATTAGAAGTATTAGATAGTGCCTATGACAACAAGGCCCAAATAGATATACAGACACAAAGAACATATCTATTGTCTAGGGGCGTAGACGTAGATTCATTAAAGCCCCAGGAAATTAAGGAATACAACACTGGAAGCAAAGTGTTTGCAACTGCTAAGGTGAAGTTTTTAGACGCTATGGAAGATTTACAAATGGAAATATATATGTAGGAGGTAGAGAAATATGGTAAATAAAATATCTGGAAATAGAGTGGTAAACGGTACATGGGGAGAAATCTGGCTTGATGGAGATAAAATCAGTGAATTAACAGGACTTGAAGCCAAGATTACCCTAAAAAAAGAAGATGTAAATATGTGTGGTGTACTGGCCAAGGATACAAAGGTAACTGGCTGGGAAGGAAAGGGAACCCTAAAAATCCATAAGGTAAATTCAAGAATGATGATAAAGCTTGGAGAAAGCATCAAAAAGGGTAAGGACGTAAGATTTACTGTCCTTGCCAAATTGGCCGATCCCGATACGGTAGATGCCCAGGCTGAAAGAATAGTATTAAAGGATGTAAGCTTTGACGATTTAACACTGATGAACTTTGAAACAAAGGCATTGGGAAAGGTAGAATGCCCCTTTACATTTACAGACTATGATTTTATGGATTTAATTCAACCGGAATAGGAGGAATATAAATGAGTACATTAGATTTGCTCCTTCAGCTAGATGAAAGCAAGCTTAAAAAGCCTTCAAAGGAAGTTGAAATGAAGAGATTATCAGGGCTGACAGGAGAAAAGGTGATTTTCAAGGTGGAGGCATTATCCCCGGATAAAATGGAAGAAATCCAGGAAATGTCCATGGATGAAGATATGGACAATATAAATATTTCTGAGCTTCAGCTCATGACGATTTTAGAAGGAGTTAAAGATCCAAAGTTTAAATCCAAGGAGCTAATGGATAAATTCAAGGTATATACTCCAAAGGATTTAATTAGAAAAATACTCCTTCCCGGTGAAATAATAACCCTATACAACATAATAGGAGACTTAAGCGGATTTGATGGAGGAGCCGTTGAAGAAATAAAAAACTCATAAGAACAGATGGACTTACCCAAATGATGTACTACTACTGGAAGGAAAAGGGAATAAGACCCTCTGTTCTATACAATATGCCAAAGGGCGAGCTATTAACAATAATGGCTTTTTATGAGGAAGAAATAAAAGAAAGAGAAAAGATGATGAAGTTTAGCCAATAACCCCAATATACAAACCATGGGAACCACTCAGGCGTTCCCGTGGTAATTTTTATTTTCATTCAAAAGGTGGTGAAAAGATGACAGTACTAACAGGTATATTTAAATCCAATAGATTTAAGGAATCTATGAATAAATTAGAAGAAATAAATACAAAGATGAAGGATTGGGATTCTGGAGCAAAGAGAAAGCTAGATTTAGCAAAATCTATGACCGATATAATACAAGGAAAAAAATTAAAAAATAATGATAACAAAAAGGAAGCCAATGAAAGTGAAAATCTATTTTTAAATTTCATTGGAAAACTTAAAAAGACAAAAAAGACTGTAGAAAATACATTGGGATATGTTGATGATATGCAAAAATATATAAGTCCTACATTAAAAAAATCTACCAAGGCTTCAAATCTTATTAACAATAAATTTGCCCCTAAAGCAGGAAAAGTGGTTGAAAATATGGTTAATTTTGCTGGAAAGGCAGTAAAAAAGGATTTAACGAAATATGCAAATGCCACAAAACATGTGGTAGAGACTGGAACCAAAAATCTATTTTTAGGAAAAGCTGGTCCCAAACAAATGAAAAAGTTAAGTAGTAATCCACTGGCTCAAGCCATGTATAACAAGGCTGTTAAATTTAAAGATACAACAAAAAAAGTAACAAAAAATATAGATAAATACTCCTTAGATGATATAACTAAAAAGGGCAGTGAACTGATGGGTAAGGGTATGAAAAAAATTAATAATCCAAAGGCTGCTGGAATTATGGATAAAATATCTGACAGTAAAATCCTTGGGAAAATAAAGAATATAGGTGGCAACAAATTTGTCAAGGGCCTTACCAAAGCATTTTCTCCAGTAGGTGCAGCAATGAATGTCCATACCATGATGACCGATGAAAGTGATTTTAAAAAAACCATGGCTGCATTGGATTTTGCAGGTGATTTTACTCCCATTGCACCAGTTACATCGGCCATAAGCTTTGTAGGAGGAGCTGCCTATGATTTCTTAAAGGATAAGAGCTGGGGTAAACCTTTTACAGATGGGCTGGATAAAGGAGCAGGCAAAGGAATTGAATTGGTAGGTAAAGGAGCTGACTGGGTAGGTGAAGCAGCTGGATTTATAGGCAGCTCAGTATCAAAGGCAGGAAAGAATACATGGGGATTCATGAAAAAAGGAATAAAATCCGGCATGAATCTAGCTAAGGAAAAAACACCAGCTCCAATAAAAAAAGCACTGAAAAGCTATACAGATATCTATAAAAAACCAATACAAAGAGCAAAGGAAGCAGGAAAATTATTAGGAGACACAATCAAAAACATATTTAAAAAGCCAAGCCACAAAAACACAAAAGATATATACAGAAAAACCCCTTTACCTTCAAAGGATATGCAGGCCCAAATACAGCATAACGGCGAAGTAGTTCAAACAAAACTACAGGGCAGCCCAATAGACAACTCAACAAAAAATAACTTCACAATAAACATAAGTGGAATGAATAAAACAACAGAAGAAATCATGGACGAACTAGTTCCACAAATAAAGCTTAGAATGAAAAATATAAGTGTGGCATAAAGGAGGGCTGGAAAATGGATATATTTTTATCAATAAACAATAGGCAGCAGGTAATAAAGCTTCCCGTCCTTCCAGCAGAGTTCAAAATACAATCGGGAATGAAGAATGAAACCTATGATGTAATAAGTCAGGGGGAAATAAAACTAATAGGAATGCCTACATTAAAATCAATATCCCTTCAATCCTTTTTCCCCAATAGGGACTATTCCTTCTTAAGAAATAAGGAATACAAGGGATGGGAGTATGTTGAAGCAATAGAAAAGTGGAAGGAAGAAAGGGTTCCCATAAGACTAATCATATCCGAAGCTTCAAGGGATATTATCAATATGCCCTGCAGTATAGAATCCTTTGAATATGGACTGCAGGATGGAACAGGAGATATATATTATACTATTACACTAAGTGAGTTCAAATTTATAGAGCTTGACCAAAGGGGGATATAATATGCATCAACTTTTTAATATATCTAACAATCTGCAAACAAATATTACCCCCATGCTTGGAGATATACAGTGGAGAAGTGATATAAATGAGCTGGGAGAGCAGTTGGACTTTAATATAGCATTTAATGATGACAGATACTTTCCCATGAATCCCGTAGATATAGGAAATATAATATCCCTTACAAATGAAGAAGAAATCTTTAGAGGCATAGTAGTGTCGGAGCAGAGAAATGGCAGGGGAGCAGTAAGCTATACCTCCTTCGATTATGCCTTTTATCTAAACAAAAGCAGTGGAATTTATCAATTCAATAGGGTACCGGCAAAAAAGGCAATAGAAACAATACTAAAGGACTTTGAAGTTCCCATTGGTAGTATTACAGAGATTCCAACAATAATAAATAAGATATTCAATGAAAGATTAATCAGCGACATTATAAAAGAGATCATTACCATCGCAGAGGACGAACAGGGAATCAAATACAGATTGGAAATGAAACAAGGGAAACTATATATATCAAAGCAGGAAGATTTAATAATAAAGGCAGCCTTCAAGCTGGCCGACAATATTCAGCCCTATGATATCTTAAGCTCTATATCAAACCCAAGTAGAAAAAGAACCATAGAGAATATGAAAAACAGTATCAAGCTGGTATTTGATAATAAGGTAATAGCCCAGGAAAAGAAAAATGACTTGATAGATAAATATGGACTATTACAGGAGGTCAAAACTGTAGATAAAAAGGATAAAGCCCAGGCAAAAAATATAGCAAAGAAAAAGCTTGAGGAATTAGGAAAAATATTTGAGGACAACTCCTTGGAAATGATAGGGAATGACAATGTAAGAGCAGAGAGAATTATTGAGATAGAGGAGCCAATAACCGGTATCACGGGACAATATCTAATTAAAAGTGCAAACCATACATTGAAAAACGGCATACATCGTATGCAGCTGACCTTGGAGGTGAAATAATGAGTGGCATAAGTGAATTGGCAATGCTCTTTAAGGAAAGAGACAATAAATATTACCTAGGGCCCCAGATAGGGAAGGTAATAAGTCCATTACCTGAAATCAAAATTGCCCTAGGGGAAAAGATAATACTTGGAAAAGACCATCTGATATTTGCAAGCCATATTTTAAAGGATTATGAGAGGGAATTTTCTCTGGAAGGTCAAATACAGCTTTCCCAGAGTAATGCAGGTCAAACTAATAGTGCTTCCGTTGGAGACCACGGCTCCCACGACCATAGCTTGGCAAGCTTAAATATTAATACCCAGCAAAAAACCACAGGAAAAATAAAATGGATAGATTCCTTAAAAGTAGAAGATGAAGTGCTGCTCATACCAACAACCAATGAACAGCAATATTATGTTATAGACAAGGTGGTGAGACTGTGACAAGGGAAGAAATAAAAAATCGAATGCTGTCCCAGATAAGTGATGAATACGACAAATCCCAGGGCAGCTTTTTTCATGATGTAATAAATGCCCTGGCAATAGAGTTGGAAAAGGCATATATGAATCAAAATAAGATACTGGATCAGGGCTTTGTAGAAACCGCCACAGGAGAAAACCTTGATAGAAAGGCAGCAGAGCAGGGGATAAGTAGAAATCCTCCTACAAAGGCAAAGACAATAGTAACAATACACGGCTTAGAGGGAGTAACTATTGAAAAGGGAACTAAAGTGGCAAGTGATGCTGCAAGCTATATAATAACAGAAAGTAAAACAATAGATTCTTCAAAGGAAGCCAATGTTCCAGTAGAATGTGAAGAAGCTGGAGCAATAGGAAATGTACCGGTGGGAGCTATTAAATATTTTCCCGTTACAATATCAGGACTAACTAGCGTAACAAATCCAAATCCAGTGACAAATGGATACAATGGAGAAAGCGATGAGAAGCTTAGAAGTAGATACTATAACAAAGTAAGAACACCGGCAACCTCGGGGAATAAGAACCATTACAAAAACTGGGCATTAGAAGTCCCCGGTGTAGGTGATGCTAGAGTCCTTCCCCTTTGGGATGGAAATAATGGAACAGTAAAGGTAGTAATAATAGATTCAGAAAAAACAGGTGCAGAGCCGGAGCTTGTAGCCGAGGTGAAAAAACATATAGAAGAAAATAGACCAATAGGAGCCGATGTAACAGTGGAAAGTGCCTCAGAATTGTCTATAGATATTAAAGTAAGATTAACCATTGACACAAACAACTACACCATGGACCAGGTATTAGAAAATATAGAAGAGAGCATAAGAAAATATTTAAAAGAAATAGCCTTTGTAGAAGATTATGTTAGCTATGCCCAAATAGGAAGCTTGATTTTTCAAAGCAAGGGAGTAATGGATTATTCTAATTTAACTTTAAATGATGGAAACTCAAACATAGTATTAAGTAATACTGATGTACCAGTATTAGGGGTGATAACAAATGTCGAATAAACTGATGAGCTATCTACCCAATTATTATGCCACGAGTAAGGTAATTACCGACGTAACAAATACCCAAGACCTAGAGCTTAAAGAATTCAGTGATCAAATAGTAAAGACTCTAAACGAGTTTTTTATAGACAAATCGGATTTCACACTGGAAAGATGGGAAAAGGAATTGGGCTTGCCTATAAATAACAGCAAACTGAAGGAACACAGGCGAAGCATAATAAAATCTAAGCTAAGGGGCCATGGAACAGTTACAGTAAATTTAATTAAAAACACAGCAGAAAGCTACTCCAATGGAGAAGTTGAAGTAATAGAGAATAATCCAGACTACAGCTTCAAAATAAAATTTGTAGGAACAAAGGGACTCCCCCCAAACCTAGAGGATTTAAAAGCAACAATAGAGGAGATAAAACCAGCTCATCTAGCATTTGACCTTGAGTTCACCTACAATACTAATAGTTATTTGCATAGCTATCATCTTGGATGGCTCAGTGCCTTTACCAACAAAGAACTAAGAACAGTCAAGCTGCCCAATGAAGACGAAGGAATTTTCCATGAAAGAATGGCTAATTTTAGCCATGAAAGATTAGAGGTTATTCTACATGCTCATTAGTATAGATAATGAAAAAATAGTGAGGTGATAACAAATGGCAGATTATACAGACAACTATAATCTTAAGAAACCAAATATAAAGGAAAAATATAGCGTAAATGATCAGAATGAGAATATGGATATTTTGGATGGGGAGCTTAGAAGGATTGATGTGGGAATAGGTGAGTTGGAGAAGGAAGTTAATACAGGGTTGGCTGAGTTAACGGCGAATTATAACTTTAATGTTACTTGTACAGATACAGAAGGGAGACCAATCCAAACTCAATACACAAAACAAGATGCCTCCTTATATTTACAAGTAGATGCAAGTAACCCAGATGCTAATGGTTTTTATCAAAGAATAGAAGAAAAATATTATGAGGATGATGGTACAACACTTTTAAAAACAGTAATATGGACACTTACTTATAATGAAGATGGTTTGGTTACTACTAGAAACTGGGTGGTGAGTTAATGAGTATAGAAAAAAATATAGATATATTTAAAGATTTGGGTATTGGCATTGATTGCATACCTAAAGGTAAAAAGGTAATTAAAGTATTTACACAATTAGAAAACCCCACTGCTGAAAATGTAGGTGATATATGGATAGAAACTGACAAAAGTATAGGAGAAATATTTTTCAGAGAACCAGATAATCCACCTGCTGAAAATGATTTGTATGGGTGGGTGAGTATAAACCCTAAGATAGAATTAAAAGTAGATGTTACAGAAGGTATGCAGTTTATAGGTAGAAGTGAAACAGAGATGTTAATAGTATATCATGATATTAAAAAATTAGATACTATTTCCACAGACTACTTAAAAATATGGGAAAATGCTTGGTTAAAAATTTATTCTAAATTAGGAAGCTTTAAATATTGGGATACTATAAAAAGTAAGTGGGTGTTTGAAGTTGCTCATTACTGGAATGGTATTGAGTGGGTTAATTTTTCAAAATCAGATTTTATTGTTTATTTACTTGATGATAAGATTAGAAAATTATATCCAGATTACACAGAAGAATGGGCTTTATCAGGTGCTAATATTCATACTATAATTACAGACCCTAATGAATTTATTGTTGTAGGTGGGTATCAAAAATTAATAAAATATGATACAAATGGAAATGCGATCTGGACTTCTCCTATTGTAGATATTGATTATATTAGAGGGGTAGCTATAGATAGCGAAAGCCAAATTTATGCTGCAGATAGAGATGGGATACTTTATAAAGTTAATAAAGATGATGGTAGTGAAATATGGAGATATTTTATAGGAGGTTCAACACAACTTTCATGTGTTTCTATTGATAATAAAGGGTATATTTATGTCGGTGACAATGATGATTACATTACAAAATTTGATAATAATGGAAATTTAATATGGAGAGTTAGGAAACAATCAGATAGTATTTATGATTTAGCAGTAACACCTACAGGAACGATATACAGTGCTAGTCAAATTGGTTCATTATCTAAAATAAATACTGATGGAGTAGAAGAATGGGAAGTACCTCTTGATAATAGTCCATATAGAATTGATATTGATAATAATGAAAATATTTATGCTTGTATTGTAAATGGTCCTTATGGTCTTAAAAAAATTAATAAAGATGGGAATGAAATATGGACTTATTCAACATCTGGTGGAAATAGAGGTGTTTCAGTAAATTCATCTGGTAGTATATATTTTGGAGGAGATGATAATATTTTATATGAATTAGATAAAAACAAAATTTTAATATCTAGTTTACCAAGGAATAATAGAATAAATTGTGTAAAGACAACACCAGGTTTATATGGTGTTTTTTCTGAAAAATGGTAATTAAATAATAGGAGGTAATAAAATGGCTATAGTATTTTATGATGAAAAAGGAAAAGTAGGTTTAATTCATAAAAAGCCTGAAAAATTAAGTAAAGAAAGAAGAAGTCGAGGAATAGAGGTTCTAGACATTCCCCAGCCACAGCAACAAGAAGGTAAAAAAGCAGTATTATATTATGATAAAGTTAATGGTTTATATTATAAATATGTAGATATTCCAAAAACTAAAGAAGAATTATTAGAAGAAAAAGTATCACAACTTGAAAACTACATACTTTCTTCAGAGGGGGTAATATAGGTGATTAAGCAAATCATTGTTGATATGTTGGTCAGAAAAATAAAAAATCAAGAAATAAATCCTAATACTGGCGAAGCTTTTAAGGTTGAAGATATAAAAGTTGCTGAGTATCAAAATGCAGTACAAGAAATTATTTAACAGTTACTAACCAAGGCATTTATATAAAAACAAAAATGTTTTAGCATATGCGGTTATTTACCATAGTATAATAAAATCTATTGGCTATATAAATCAAAAAAAGATAAAAATAATAAAAAATATGTAACGACAAAAGTATATTATGTAGACTTAAGATATAGTTAACAGAGTATAAAATGACAGAAAAGCAGTTTTCTGTCATTCTTTTGAAAAAGGTAAAACAAGAATGTTTAACCTTTATTTAAGTTTTACCTATTTATTAATGAAAAGAAAAGTTATCTATCCATACTGATAATAAGTTGAACAAGTATAGATATACTGAACTGAGAGAGGTGAGATAATGCCAGATTATACAACTAATATTAATTTAGAAAAACCATTAGCAAATGAATACTTTAATATAGATATCCAAAATAGAAATATGGATATAATTGATACAGAAATAGTTAAAAAAGCCAGTAGTACACAAGATGGTAGAATGTCTAAAGAGGATAAGGAAAAACTAGATGGTATCCAAGAAGGAGCTATTGATTCCTTGGCTGGAGAAGGAAGAACAACCGAAACAGTGAAGAAAAATGCCGATGATATTTCAAACCTGGATTTAAAAATGTTTGAGTTAACATCCCAAGGTGGAATTGCTAAAGTTAAAATACAATCAACTGAAATTAACAACGAAGATGGTGAGCCCAATGGAACTTTAGTAATCTATATAGGAGAGTGATAATTAATGCAAATATTAAGCATTAGACTACCAGCAAGTGGAGATTCCTCAAGCTCATCCCAAAGCAAAACAATAACGATTCCAAATCTAGGAAAGATTAAAAATATTACCGCAGATACTGGAAATGTAACATATGAGTTGATTGACAATCAGCAAGTAAAAATAAATGCTTCTGGCGGTAATTATGTAAGACGGGTATATGATTCAAAGAAGTACAGTAAGTATGTATCAGGACAAACCTCTTCCAATTATAATAAAGATGGATATACTGGGACATTGAGTAGGTATTTGTATAGTGGAAGTTATACGCCGGGGCATAGTAAGTCAGTAAGTGAAGATGGGATTGTATATATAACAGCTAAAGAAAAAAAAGTAGCTGAAGATAAAAGTGTTCAAGTCTCTTATAACTTAACAAATACTAAGAAGTATGATAGAAATGGATATATTGGAACATTGACAGCAACAATTGAAGTTACTTCTGATATAATGTTTAGACTGTTAGATAAGATTGATGCAATATTACCAACTAAAGAAATAGGGGAAATATTTACAGTATCTTTAGCATGTTCCGGTACTTACACTGGCACAGTAACCCGACCAGCAAGCGACACCAGAGTATACCGCTACAAAGGAACCGTATACAAAGGAGGCTACGATTACTATTATGCTTACAATATCACAATAGAGTACGAAGAAGATTCAAAAACATATTTAAAAATAAATAATGAATATAAGAAAATTCATTTTTATTTAAAGCAAAGTTGTATGTATGAAAAAGTAGCCCCTTACTTAAAAATAAATAATAAATACAAAAGAATATGATGATGGGAACAAAGGGAAAGGAACAATACTTATTCCTTTTTATCTTTCAACCCCAAAACATAATCAGCACTAACACCATAATATTTACAAAGCTTAATAAGATGCTTGATAGGTAATTCTCTAATACCTAATTCATAACGTGAATATATTTGCTGAGAAGTACCTAAGACCTTGGCAACTTGAACTTGAGTTAAGTCATTATCTTCCCTTAACTTTCTTATGATGTCATTGTAATTTTTCATTGAAACTCCCCCTAAAGCTTAAAAGAATGACATATATAAATAGTCATGTACAACCAAATGATTGTATTTATATTATAACATTTGGTTGTATGTAGGTATCGAAGTATAAAAATTAATAAAAAGAACGTGCAATCCGACAAGAATTAATCAAAATCTTTCAGATAGTTTTCTTACTAAATTATTGAAGTCATTTTCTTTTCTTTTTATTAATCTTTATTATTAGAAATCTATATAGATATACACCAATAAAACTTAAGAAAGGAAGTGGCCTCTGAGGTTTCCTTTTGAGCGATTTTTATAAACCTGTTTATCCTTTTGATTATTTAATTTAAAACAGGTTTATTACATGAGCCAAAAGGATTCTCAGTGGCCACGACCGGAAATTAAACTTTTAAGGGCGTACATCTATAAACAAATACAATGAAAAGAAATTAACATTAAAAGTAAACAAAATATCAAAAGGTGGTGAAGCTAAAATGCTTCCTAAAATAACAAAACTACAATTTAAAACCGATGATAAAAAGGATTTACCAAGGATAGGTAAATCCTTTCTATTTGACTTTAAAAAAGGGGATTTTCCTTTAAAGGATGGAAGACTGATAGAAGTAACTGGCATCCAAGCTTTAATGGTATGGATAGAAAAAACATTGAGAACTGAAAAATACAGATACAAGGTATATGAAAGAGAAGATAAAAACGAATATGGTGTGATTTTAGAAGACCTGATAATAGGAAATAATTTTCCCCATACCTTTGTAGAAGCAGAGGTTAAAAGGGAAATATCTCAGGCCCTAACAAGTCATCCAATGATTCAGTCACTATCCAATTGGAAAATAGAAGGCAAGAATCCAGATTTAAAAATATCCTTCAAGGTAAATCTAGTAGGCGGAAATAACTTTAACCATGATGTAAATTTATTGACCCTTGATACTAAAAATACCCATAATACCTGGGATGATGTGACTCAGCTTACCTGGGAAAAGGCATCTAATCATACATGGCAGCAGCTGGAAAATATTTAAGTGAGGTGATATCATGGAAAATACTCCTAATTATAATCTAAAGAAGCCAAAGCCTACAGATAAAATAAATATACAGGATATTAATGAAAATATGGACATTATTGATGCTGAAATAAATAAAAAAGCAGAACAAATAGATATTGATTCCTTGGCAGGAGTAGGAAGAACTGCAGAAACTGTTAAGAAAAATGCTGAGGATATAGAAAATTTATCTGAAGGAATGACTGAGTTAACAGCCTCTTTGTATCAAAATACAAAAGAGATAGAAGAGCTTGATAAAGTTACACAAAATATTGGGATAAGAACGGAGACAGTTGAATCTCAAATTATTGATTTAAATACAAAAACAGAAAAAATACTAGGAGTAAAACAATATGGTGCTAAGGGCGATGGAATAACCGATGACACAGATGCAATTCAAAATTTATTAGACACATTGGAAAATGGTGAATCTATATATTTCCCAAAGGGCATATATTTAGTTAGAGGTCTTACGATACAGGATGTAGAAAAATTTCGTATGTTTGGTGATGGATGGGGTAGTCAGCTTAAATTGATGGATGGTTCAGATTCAAATGTTTTAAATATAATCAACAGCCCAAGATTTATACTTGAAAACATAAGCATTAACGGAAACAGAGATAATCAAACTAACCCCCATGGCGGTGTATATATTGAAAGAAGTGAGTTTTCTATTATTTCAAAGGCAGAAATATGCTTTTGCAAGAATTATGGCCTTAGACTTACAGGAGTAACCAATGAAACTTGGGAAGGAACAGATGAAATAAATATTGACAATTGTTACATTCATCAAAATGATGGTAGTGGATTAGAAATAAATGATACCCATGACCATAGTGTATCTGCATGTAATATTGAGTTTAATGAGGGCCATGGTATACACTTAACTGACTGTAGTTGTCTTAATATACTTGACTCTATAATAGTTTCTAATGACAAGATAGGAATACATGCCCAAAATTCATCAAGACTTAATATAAATGCAAATCAAGTTTGTCTTAATGGTGAAAATGGCATAAAATGTATTGGCGGAAAACAGTATAACATTACAAACAACGTATTTCATAGTAATGGCAGATTAGATAATGGATACTTTGAAAGTGGTATCTTGGTGGCATATACCAGTAAAGTAATAGTATCTGGAAACCAGTCAGTAGATATAGATCTTGATTCTAAGACCCAAACCTATGGACTAGAAACATATAGCGTTAGTGAATTAATTATAATAGGGAATGATTTTACTCCAAACCTTATAACCCCTACAATGATAGACGCTGATACCAATTATATTGCCTATGGAAATAATGGATTAGAAGACAAGAATAGTATCACCGATAAAATAAATGAATTAGAAAGCAGATTAAATACACTGGAAGAAATTAATAAATAGAAATTAATAAATATATATTTTCTAGCAATCTGAAAGAATTTTCCTATTTTAAAAAGGTTTTAAATTGTTCTTTTCTATGAGATGTACGGCAATAAGACTTAAGAAAGGAAGTGGCCTCTGAGGTTTCCTTTTGAGCGATTTTTATAAACCTGTTTATCCTTTTTGGTTATTTAATCTAAAACTTATTTTTACATGAGCCAAAAGGATTCTCAGTGGCCACCACCGTAACATTAGAAGCTAGTTCCTAGTGGCTTTTAAAAAGTCCCAAAAGATTAGACCAAAATCTTTCAATCGAGCAAATTGCATAATTACCTTCTTAAAAAACTAACTACTATATCATAGGCGTTAACTTAAGCCAAGTTATACCAAGGTAAAAATTACATTTGCAAAAAGACAACAAAAATGGGAATCTCTAAGTGACGACCAAATCACAAAGGAGAGATTCCCATGAAGATATCTTCATCACTTATTATAAACGTAATTCGATTTTTAAACCATATAAAAATAATGGAAATTGCTAAAAATATTGGTTTTACAAAGCGTAGAACAATGCTTATGCCAGAAACTCTTGTTAAAGTTTTTACTTTTGGTTTAATAAATATAGCAAATCCTTCGTTAAATGAAATTGCATCAAAGTGTGAAGCACTACAACCTGGTTTGCAAATTAGTAAAGTAGCAATCCATAAAAGATTAAAGAAAACATCTAAACTTTTGGAAGAAGTATTTAAAGAGACTATGCATCTTACAATAAATAACATGCTTACAGCAAAAACAACTAAAATCTTTTCACAGTTTAAAGATGTAAAAATATGTGATAGCACAAAAATTACTTTGCCCGATAAATTATCAAATATATGGCCTGGTCTAGGTGGAAGCAATGCTAAATCTGCTTTAAAAATTCAAGGTGTATATAGTTTAGTATCCAGTTTATTTGGGAGCATAGAATTAACAAAAGCTCCTGGGCCTGATACAACTTATACAGATAAACTACTTACATTAATTGATAAAAATGAATTGCTTATTACAGACCTTGGATACTTTAGTAAAGCCTTTTTTGAAAAATTAG
>NZ_FUZT01000002.1 GCF_900167445.1 Maledivibacter halophilus | reverse complement strand
AAGCGCCCTTGCCTACAGCTTGTCTTCCCATTAGCTAGGTGACAGGTTTTCTTTCAAACCATCGGCTCGGCAACATGCCTCGCAAACAAAAAAACTGCCTTAATCATCGGCAGTTTCTACTGATTTCTATAAACTTTTCAAAAACTATAGAAATTTTAAATTTCCATCAAATTTAGGAAATACATCTGCAATTCTAATATCTAAATTTCTATTTGTATCTACTTCTATATAATTCTGGAGCCTATTACCTTTTTCATCTAAAATTATTCTTATTATAGGCTTTGTTGGTCTAATCTTATTTATATCCACGACTAACCCTATTTCATTTGTATTTAACTTAACTATACTTCCCATGGGATATATTCCTATGCATCTTATTAATTTCTTAACTATTTCATTATCAAACTGTGTACCTACCATTTTACATATGTACTCTAAAGCTTTGTAGACTTCAATCTTTTTCTTATATACTCTGTCAGATGTTAAAGCATCATAAACATCTGATATTGCAACAATTCTTGCATATAAATTGATTTGTTTTTCTTTTTTCCCCAATGGGTATCCATTTCCATCCAGTCTCTCATGATGATTTAACGCCACCTGTGCAGCTTTTTCACTTATTATTTTATTATTCTTTAAAATATCATACCCATAAGTAGTATGATTTTTTATTATTTTATACTCATTAATAGTTAAGGGTCCAGGTTTATTTAAAATACTTTTAGGAACCATCATTTTCCCAATATCATGTAATATTGCTCCCAAACCTAGATCAACAAGTTCCTTATATTCAATTCCCATTGTGATACCAATAACCAATGATAATATACAAACATTAACTGAATGTTCCAGTGTATAATCATCAATTTTTCTCAATTTATCTAAACTAATTACAATTTCTTCATTCTCAATTAATTCCTCTATTAATTTATTAACAACTTTCAAAGCTTTTTTAGCAAGTACATCATTCAAATAAATATTTCCCATAGCTTCCTTTACAAATTTCTCAGCTTCTAATCTCGTTTCTAATAAATAGGGATCTTTTATGGCTTTATCTTCTTTACATCTGTATTTTTTAAATGAACTATTTTTTATTTTAACCTTTGATATGTCAAGTCCTTTAATTTTCACAATATATGATTTCTTTAACACAATTCCATCACTAAGCAGTATATTACCAAAGGAATCATACAAGTTTTCTCCTAATATCATTCCTTCTTTTAAATCATTTATACTAGTTTTTTTGCCCATGATGAAATCCCCCAATAAGACGAAAATAGTATTATTATAATAAAATAATCACAATAACTATCTTTCGACACTTATCAGTAAAAACCTCTAATTAGTTAGTTTTTTTTTATAGGGACAAAGTCCTAAATTCCCAATAAAATCTTAAACAAGAAATATATTCCCTAAAATAAAAAGGCTTTATAAATCCTTTAGTCTATTATTAATTAAATCTGATAATTCTTCAATTGCTTCTTCTTCATCAATACCATTTACCATAATAGTAATCTTTGAATTTTTAGGAATTCCCAAAGCCATAATACCCATTATACTCTTTGCATTTACTCTTTCATTATCCTTTTCCAGAAAAATATCTGATGCAAATTTATTTGTAGTTTGTACAAATAAGGCTGCAGCTCTAGCATGAAGTCCCATTTCATTCTTTATTTGAAAATCTCTTTTAATCATTACTAAATTCTCCTTTCTTTCTCAATTGATCAGCTATCTTATCAATTTTCCTTAGCCTGTGATTCACCCCTGATTTTCCTACTGTAGGATTTAACATTTGACCTAATTCCTTTAAACTAGCATCCTTATATTTTAATCTCAGTTCTGCAATTTCTCTCAAGTTTGGAGGTAATATCTTAAATCCGGCAGTTCTTTCAATGTATTTAATATTGTTTATTTGTCTTAATGAAGCCTCAACTATTTTACTCAAATTGGCAGTTTCACAATTAACTATTCTATTTACATTATTTCTCATTTGCTTAATTATTCTTATGTTTTCCAAATGTAATAATGCATTATGTGCTCCTATTATATTTAACAAATCAACAATTTGGTCTCCTTCTTTTAAATATACTACATAATTACTTTTTCTTAGGATAACCTTTGCCTTCAACCCATAACTATTAATCAATCTTGATAATTCTTTACTAAATCCTTCATTATGAGTTACAAATTCAAGATGATAGGTTTTCTCTGGATCGCTTACTGAACCTCCTCCTAAAAAGGCACCTCTTAAATAAGCTCTTTTACAACATTCATTTTTCAAAAGCCTCTCTGGCAATTTATAGTTTATACTAAAGCTATTATTTTCAAAATTAATGATGTCAAGCTTTTTCAATATTTCAGTTGCATCATTTATTATTATCCCATAAGTATTTCCCTTCTTTAAAACCTTGTTTTTCTTAACCAAAACATCTGTATTTATGCCAAAATTATTTTTAAATAATTTAAAAACCAATCTAGCAATTGCAGGGTTCTCAGTTGTAACTCTTATATTAACTTTATTTAATCCTATTAATTGTATAGTACCACTCATTCTAAGCAAAGAAGAAGCTTCTGCAAATTGACAACATCTTTTTTCAAACATTTTTCTTACAAGTTCATTTTTAGTTTTAGATGAAAATGACATATAATCACCAACTTTATTTATAGAAAGTTTATTTTTTATTATACCACAATTTTTTTAATAATCTAGTGAATTGCATAATTTTAAAATAAACAACTTTAAGATTTAATAAATATTAATACTTTTGTAATTTTTGAAAGTAAATTTTAACATGATCTCACTATACTTTACAATAGTTTTGTAGAATAAAGGCATAAATATAAACAAATAATAATTTTGAATCCTTTAAAGGGAGGTGAAACTTATGGAAATAAACAGAAGTATTGGATGTACTGTAACTGAATGTAAATATCATGCTAAAAAAGATTCTTACTGTAGTCTAGACCATATTAATGTAGTAAAACACACTAATAATGCAACAGATCCCCAATCCACTGACTGTGGGAGTTTTGAACTTGAAGGTTAATAATTACTTTAATATCTTATTATTCATTTAGGAGGCATAATATGAATAGCCCTAGAATGAAAGTCAAATGTTCTGTATCAAATTGTAAATATAATAATAACCATTATTGTCATGCCAATAAATTAGAAGTCAATGCTATAGGCGATGGTTATGCAAAAACCAGCGATGGAACAGCATGTACAACCTTTATCTCTAAAATAGATGATAATAAAACATTTTAACAATCTTAAGACCTCACTCACCGTGAGGTCTTTTTATCTCTTTAATGGCTTTTTCAATAATATTTTTTTCATCATCATATTTTGCCATTTCTTTAACCCTATTTATATGAACAAATCTAGCATCTATAAATCCTTCTTCTTTTTGAGGATTACATGACATACCTCTGGCTTTCATTAAATACCAATGCACTGTCTTATTTATAACCTCATTATTTTTCCAGCTATTTTTAAAGGAATATTGAATCTTCCCAATATATTTTATTACATCAGCCTTAACTCCACTCTCTTCAAAAACTTCCCTTATAGAAGTATCCTTAGTATCTTCATTTTTTTCAATTTTCCCCTTTGGTAATACCCAATCTCCATTGTATTTTTTAAGAAGTAAAATGGCATTACCAAAATATACAACTCCACCTGAACTTATTTCTTTTCTCAATTGTTCCACTCCTTATGCTAAAACTACTATAAGCCCAAATTCATATCTTATATCATAATATTACTCATATTTATAGTAATGCTACTCTAAAGACTGATAATTTTCGCTGAAAGAATGTAGAAGGATTCATTATTTCAGCAAAATTTATTTTAAGTTTTAAAATGTAGCATGACTATAGATATCAAACTTTAAATTTAAATCCATATGTGCAAATGAAGCAGTGAAGGCTTATACATTTTTTATTTGCATAATTCAAATTTAAAAGTTATATCTATATTATAATATATTAAAAAATACTATCATTTGGAACAATTTATTAATAGTATACCACAATAAAGTTAACATAGCATGTCAATAATTTCAATAAAATTGTATCAAAAGTTTATTAAATATATTTATATAAAAAAAAGATCCAACTAAAGTAGCTGAATCTTCTAAATTTTATTATTTTTCACTTTCTTCATTATAGAATTCAATTCAAAAAATCTTATTTTATCTTTATTATATCTTTTATTTATAACCATTTCTAATATGGCTTCAGATAACTTTAGGGCATCATGCCTAAGATAACCCTTTTTTACTTCAATATAATTATCTTGAATTAGTTTTATGCAATGATTTTTAAAAAAGTCTTTATTTTCTTCTTTTATTTTTACCGGTTTAGCACCTTCCTCTTTATACTTAACAGATATTTCTTCTGGAATATCTTTATTATTTGCATAAACATATTCAATTATGTCTTCCCCCGTATGATCTATAATAGCCTTTACATGATCTGCAACAGAGTATCCGTCTGTTTCTCCCGGCTGCGTCATAACATTAGATACATAGACTTTTACAGCAGAGGATTTTTCTATCATTTTAGTTATATCCTCTACTATAAGATTAGGTAAAATACTTGTATATAAGCTTCCTGGGCCAAGTATGATAACATCTGCATCTATCAAAGCTTCTTTGGCTTCAGATACTGGCTTAATTTTTTTAGGCTTGAGAAATACATTTTCAATAGGACTATCTAATTCCTTACTTTTTATAGGAATTTGTGATTCTCCCTTTATTATTTTACCATTGGCTAACTTTGCATAGAGAGTAATATCTTGAGTTGTTACAGGAACAACCTTTCCAGCCACAGCAAATATATCATTTATCCTTTTTATAGCATCTTCAAAACTATCTGATATACCTGCCATTGCAGCTATTAGAAGATTTCCAAAGCTTTGGTTTTTGTAGGTCCCCTCCTCAAATCTATATTGAAGAAGTTTTTCCATAAGAGGCTCAGTATCAGCCAAAGCCAAGATACAGTTTCTAATATCTCCTGGTGGAAGCATCCCCAGATCTTCTCTAAGCTTACCCGATCCTCCACCATCGTCAGCAACTGTAACAATTGCTGTAATATTGGAAGTAAACCTTTTAAGCCCCCTCAAAAGCACAGATAATCCCGTTCCGCCTCCTATAACAACTACCTTTAATCCTTTATCCAAAACACTGTTATCATATAAATTATTAGCATTTTTCCATCCACTAAAAACTGGATTTGAATATGCATTAACTAATATTGTAGCTAATCTTTTTCCACCCTTATAAGCTGATATTATTACTAAAATAATACCAGCCATAATAGACGGTATTATATATTCATCCCCTAAAATAATTTTAATATTATTATCAAATAATTCTTTTATACCTATGGTTATTAATGTAATTCCAAATAAAACTAAAATAATCCATCTTTTTATTTTAATACCTGGTTTAAGCCAGAAAAAAATATTCATCCCCCTTACTCCTTTTTATGACATTGATTCATCCCTATGATTGATTTTTACCCTTTGGCCTTTGTCCTTTAAATAATTATATAAAATATTTGCTATTGTTACAGATCTATGCTTCCCTCCTGTACATCCAATAGCTATTACAAGTTGAAATTTACCTTCTCTTTCATAATATGGTATCAAAAAATCAATGAGATCATTAAGCTTTTTAACAAACTCTATGCTCTCAGGCCATTTCATAACATATTCACTGACACATTTATCATTACCAGTAAACTCTTTAAGCTCTGGTATGTAATGTGGATTTGGTAAAAACCTTACATCAAAAACTAAATCAGCATCTAATGGAATACCCTTCTTAAATCCAAAGGATAAAATAGAAATCATTATATTATTGTTTGACCCTTCAATATATACTTCTTTTATCTCTTCTTTTAGCTGAGCAGGTGTCATATTAGAAGTATCTATTATTTTATTGGCTCTTTGCTTTAGATATTCCAATCTTTCTCGTTCAGCATTGATACCATCAATAATTCTTCCCTCACTGCTTAATGGATGGACCCTTCTTGTCTCTTTAAATCTTTTTATTAAAGTTTGATCTGAGGCATCTAAAAATAATATCTCATACTTATATCCCTTATCCGTTAACTCATCAAGACTTTCAAATAAGTCATCAAAAAATTTGCCTCCCCTTATATCAATTACCAAGGCTATTTTTTGTATTTCTCCTCTTTTACTAAAACATAGTTCTGCAAATTTAGCAATTAGTATAGGGGGTAAATTATCTACACAATAAAAACCTAAATCTTCCATACACTTCATTGCCTGACTTTTCCCTGCTCCAGATAATCCAGTAATTATTACAAATTTCATAGCCCCACCTCATCTTTTGTAAAGTTCTAAGGAATAGACTTTAAACTCTATTCTTCTGCATTTATAATTCTATCTACACTTAGTCCTGCTTGTATTGCACGATTTATCCCCTTTTCAACCCTCCCTATATCTTCAGGTTTATGGGCATCGCTACTTATAACAAACTTTGCCCCTTCTTTCATGGCAATTTTAATATATTCTACTGTCATGTATCCATGGCTACTATTTATTTCTAATGCAGTATCATTTTCAACAGCTGCCTTCGCCAATTCTTTTGTATCAATGGATGCCTTTGCTCCAGGATGTGTTAAAATATCTATATCATTTTTATATATGGCTTCTACCACTGATTTGGTATTTATTACCCTTGATTTTCTTTCAATAGATGGCAATAGTGGACTCAACAAATTATAAATTTGAACCTTTGTACCTTCTATAAGTTTATCTGGTATGCTTCCAAAATGGAATCCTGCCAATAAAATATCCAGTTCCTTCTTTATTTCTCCATCTACATCGAGCTTACCATCTATCCCAATTATATTTGCTTCTAAACCAAATTTCACTTCTATGTCTGTATTTAATCTGTTTATTTCATTTATCTCTTTTCTTATTTTTTTTATGTCATTCTTTTTTACTCCATAAAATAAATGCTTAGGTCCATGATCTGTAATGGCAAGTTCTCTAAGACCCTTTTTCTTTGCAGCATCAACATTTTCCTTAATTGTTCCTTTAGCATCACCACTATATATTGAATGGGTATGATAATCGGCAAATATCTTCATTTAATCACCACTACTTTTCTCCTATTATTTTTACCTCTGTTTCTAATTTGACACCAAATTTATCCATAACTACCTTTTGTACAAGTTTAATAAGATCATATACTTCCTCAAAAGTAGCATTTCCAATATTAACTACAAAACCACAATGCATGTCGGATACCTGAGCATCTCCTATTCTAACTCCTTTTAATCCTGAATCCTCAATCAGCTTTCCTGCATAATATCCTTTAGGTCTTTTAAATGTACTTCCAGCACTGGGTAGATGAAGGGGCTGCTTTGTAGTTCTCCTTTTAGTTAAATCATCTATTATACTCTTTATCTTTTCAAAATCACCTGGTTTTAATTCCATATCTACTTCTAATACTGTATAATTTTTTTCTTGAATAATACTTTTTCTATATCCTAATTTTAACTCTTCTCTACTTAGATATATTACTTTCCCATTATTGTCTAGAATAGATGCTCCAGTAACTATATCCTTCATTTCTCCCCCATATGCTCCTGCATTCATAGCCACAGCACCACCTAAAGTACCAGGTATTCCACTTGCAAATTCAAAACCTTCTAAGCTTTTATTCATAATCAATTTTGCCAATCGTGAAAGTAAAACACCCGCTTGGGATTTTACTTGGGTGTCTTGTATTATCACATCGCTAAAATTATCAGCAATCTTTATTACAACACCTCTAATACCTTTATCACTTACTAATAGGTTGCTGCCATTACCTATTATCAAATATTTTATATTGTTGTCTCTACAATAATTCACTGAAAAAGCTATATCTTCTATTGTTTTAGGCAATATCATTATATCTACAGGACCACCAATTTTAAATGAGGTGTGGTTTTTCATACTTTCATTTCTTAATATATTTTCAGGGTTAATTCTACTTTTAATACCCTCGTATATCTTATTTATATCCATTGATTCATCTCCCAACACATATATGGATTCTTTAGTCAAGATAAGTATACCTTTTTGATTTTATAAAAACAAGGGGTTTGTTAATTAGCGTCTAATCTACCTAATTAGCTTTCCCTCTATATTTTCTTTTGCAGCTTTAATCGCCTCTTCTGGTGTTTTTTCGCCTTTAAGAGCAATTTTTATTTGATTTTGTAAAATATCGTCTATCAACTTCCATTTTAAATCATGACCTATTGTTCCCGAATAATCTATTTCTTTTTCCAATCTTCCCATAATCTTATCTTCCCTATAGATTTTTCCCACATTTTTTTTCGCAGGAAAAACACCTTGATTGTATAAGCTTTCCCCACTTTCATCATCCACCAAATGCCTTAAAAACTTTAAACACATTTCAAGCTTCTTTTTATCTTCCTGCTTAAATATACCATAAGCTGTTACAGTATTTCCAGGTAATACGGGCAATCCTGCCTTTCCAATTGGATAATTAGCAACACCAAAATTAAATCCTTTCCCCCTGTTGCTCAATACTTTTAAGATACTCATATTAGAAGTTTTTGCTGGATATACTGCTATTTCTTTATCTACTGCAAAACTCCTCCAAGCTTTCATAGAACTATTATTTCCAAAACTTTCTGGAGTTACTTTATGCAGCAGCTTTAAATCCACTAACTTTTTTAGTCCCGATACAGCTTCTTCCCCATAAAACCTATAGGTCTTCCCTTTTTGATCTATTATTTCTCCTCCATCACTTAGTAGTATCCCCCAAGTACTATATGAATTAGGTCCTATATATGAGTTAAATCCTGAAATATCCACTTTGCCATCTCCATTTTTATCATATGTCAATTGTTTTAGTTTTTCTAGAAATTCTTCATATGTCCATATCCCCTCCCTTGGAGGATCAACACCTCTCTCATTGAATATATCTAAATTTAAAAAAAGACAATAGGTTTCCATCATATAAGGAATACCCCATATTTTATTATCTTTTTTAACAGCAGCAATTGCATTTTCTTTATACTTATCTATCTCTTCTTCTGTCAAATACTTATCTAGAGGTTCTAATACCCCCTTGGATATTATTTCTGTATTTGCTCCTATAGGTGCTATATCTGGGTAAGAATTTGTATTTATTGACTCTTCTATTTCTATATGTCCAAGCTCCGGGTCTAAGGGTTTAAATTCTATAAAAACACCGGGATTATTTCTTTCAAATTCTTTTATTTTATTAGTAATCCAAGAATATTTATATCCCGTCGAAACATCTAACCTAGGATAATCTCGAACTGTAATAATACCCTTCCACTGAATTTCCTTTTCAAAAACCTTATCAATTAATTCATCTATTTTAGGCCTTATAAGAAAATGAGGAGCAAAGAGAATAAATATTATTAAGGCAAAACAAAGAAAAAGAGTAAAAGGTCTGTACTTTATAGGTTTCATATGTACACCTCCTACCCTATATTTATTAATATTTATCTTGATCTATTCCTCTAATTTCCCTATAATTCCATTACCATATAATCATGCTCAAGTAAATCAATATATAACAATTTATTTCGAAGTAAATCTCCTCTATTAAGTAAAACCTTTAAAGCCTCCGCAACTTCTATAGAAGCAACTAGGGCTGGAGTAAAGGATGGATTCCCTAATTCACTTTCTAAACCCTTTGCATCTCTTGTAGGATATATTTTTTCTAGTGTGTTATCCCCGGGAAATATTGTTGCCACTTGTCCATACCATCCTGCAATTGCACCATGAATCATAGGAATATTTAATTTTGAGGCTGTACTTTGAAGTAAAAACCTCGTTTCAATTTTATCTATGGCATCAATAACTAAATCATGACCCGATAAAATCTTTTCAGCATTTACTTCTGTAATTTTTTCAGTTACAGAAGTAAATTTTATCAAAGGATTTACGAGCTTCATTCTCTTTTCTGCTATCAAAGCTTTATACTGTCCTAATGTATCACTATTACTAAGAAGCTGTCTATTCAAATTAGTTTCATCAAACACATCACCATCTACGGCAGTTATATTTCCAATTCCCAATCTTCCTAACATCTCAATTATATAGCCACCTAATCCTCCACATCCAATAACAGAAATTCTAAAATCACCAAGTCTTTCATTTTCATCTTTACTAAGCATCTTCATATTTCTACTATATCTTTTCATTTATCCCCCTCCTACCGGTGGAAATATTGAAACTACATCTTCATCCTCTAATTCTCTATCAAATTCTCCATCTCTTCCATTGATCAATAATATTGCCACGTCATCTTTTTTAATATTCATTTTTTTAATTATTTTATTACAATTAATTCCACATTCGAAGTCAAAAAAAACCTTTTTTCCCCTGCCTTTTCTTAGAGTAGCAAAAAGTCTAACCTCTATACTCATTTTATCACCTCCTAAAATGCATTAGATTTACCCATATTATACACAAAATTCTCTTAAGTTAAAAATAGTATAAGGGCTTCAATTTGAAGCCCTTATATTTATCACCATTCCTTTAATTAATTCCTCTATCTAATCATTATTTTGTAACTGCTGCTTCATCAAAAGCTTCATCTACTAAACCTAAATCTGCTAATTTTGTTTCGGTAGGAATACCCTTAGCATTCCATCCTCTTTCCTCATAATATTTAGGTAATAACTCATCCAGCTTATGAACCCATCCCTTTGAAGGACCTTCTGGTATAGGATCATTTAGCAATCTCTTTGGAAGTTTATCCTCTGTACTATCTATACCTGCCTTTAAATTAAATATTTTTTCTAGATTCCATATTCTGTCTCCTGCTTTAAAAATAGTTTCAGCAGTATGATTTGTTCCACAAACAGCATTACAAAGGTCAGCATAATCTTCAGCACCTAAAGCAAAGGATGTAAATAAACATAATCCAAGGGAATCTATGGAGGCAGTTAAATCCTGAAATACTTTTGCCCATGTTGCCTTACCCTCTAGAGAAAATCTATCTAATTTCTCAGGTAAGCCTAGTATCTCTGGTGATATCAGATAACCTCTTACATGACATCCCCCTCTATTTGAAGTTGCATATTGCAGTCCCTGTCCTTGAATTCCTCTAGGGTCGTATGCAGGTATTTCCAGCTTTTTTACAGACATAGATAATTCGGCCGCACCATACATCTCAGCTAATCTATAGGAGCCTTCTGCAAGCTTATCGCCAAAGCCTTCACGCAATGCCATTTTTTTAGTCCATTCTACAACAGCTTCTGAATTACCAAATTTCAATGGCGTTCCATCTATTTCATCATCTTTTATATATCCTTTTTCATGAAGCTCCATAGCTGTGGCTAAGGTTGCACCTGCTGAAATTGTATCAAGCCCCATTTCATTACACCAGTAATTGGCCTTTATGATTTCTCCCAAATCCGATATTCCACAATCGGATCCAAAAGACCAAATAGTTTCATATTCAGGTCCTCCCCCTTCTATGTCATCTACTTTGCAATATCTACCACATGCTATTGGACATCTAAAGCAGCCTTCCTTTTTAATTAAATATTTTTCTGCCAATGTTTCTCCGCTAATTTCTTCAGCCTTATCAAAGTATGCTTCTTGAAAATTGTTTATTGGATGGGCTCCATTTTCATTAATAATATTTACTAATATTGCAGTTCCATAGGTTGGAAGTCCCTCTCCAGTTACACCATTTTCCCTTATTTTCTTTAAAGACCTTGAAAAAACTTTCTTTAATTTGTCTGGATCACTAACTTCGATCTTCCTATTACTTCCTTTAACAGTTATTGCCTTTAGATTCTTTGATCCCATTACTGCACCAACACCTGAACGTCCAGCTGCTCTATCTTTATCATTCATTACAGCAGCAAGTTTTGAAAGTTTTTCTCCAGCAGGACCAATAGTAAGAACCTTAACTTTATCTCCATACTCTTTTTCCAATATGTCAGTTGTCTCTGATACAATTTTTCCCCAGAGATTAGCAGCATCCTTTATTTCCACTTTATCATCTTCTATATTGATGTAAACAGGGATATCAGACTTTTCCTCAACTATAATTGCATCATATCCTGCAAATTTTAACTCAGCTCCCCAAAAACCCCCTGAGTTTGAGGAAGCAACGGTTCCAGATAATGGAGATTTTGTTACAACCATATACCTTCCACCAGTTGGTGTATCAGTTCCAGTTAAAGGCCCTGTAACTACCATAAATTTATTTTCAGAACTAAGAGCATCAATTTTGGGATCTATCTCATCTATTAGCATCTTAGTACCTAAGCCTCTTCCACCTAAGAATTTCTTTGCCATTTCTAGATCTAATTTTTCTACATTTATAGTTCTTTCCTTTAAATTAATTCTTAATATTTTACCATTATAACCGTACATAAAATTCCTCCTTTTTGTAGTCAATTTGTTGTCTATATATAATACACGCAATATTAATGCCAACAAAAAAACTTGGCTTTTTACGATAAAAACCCAAGCTTACGGAGGAATATGTTCTATTATGGCGCGATTTTTCTATCATATTGCTGTTCTGTTTCGTTACACTGTTCAAATATGGAACTATCAATATTATACTTTCTTAATTTTCTATATAAGGTGTTTCTACCAATACCCAGTTTTTTTGCTGCTAATGTAATATTCCCTTCACATATATTCAATATTCTTTTTATATGTTCTTTTTCAACATGTTCCAATTTATAACATTCATCATCTGTTTTATTTATATTATTTTTTATATCTACCTCAATTTCTTTTCTATTTCTTCCAATTGGAATGTATTCTGTATTAATAATTAATTCTATAAAATTCTCCAGTTCCCTTACATTCCCTCTCCATTCATACTGCATAAGCTTCTTCATATGCTCTTTTGAAATATCTACTTTTTTCTTATTTAATCTTTTAGAAATTCTATTCATAAAATACTCTATTAATAACGGTATATCTTCTTTACGCTGTCTTAATGGTGAAAGCCTTAAGGGCAGCACATTAAGTCTATAGTATAAATCCTTCCTAAAATTGCCCTTTGCAACTTCATCGGTCAAATCCTTATTAGTTGCTGCTATTATTCTAACATCTACTAATATTTCATCGGCGCTTCCTATTCTATTTACTGTAGACTCTTCAATTACCCTAAGTAATCTGGTTTGCATATCCAAGGGCATTTCTCCTATTTCATCTAAAAATATTGTTCCACCATCGGCAATTTCAAATTTTCCGGGATGTCCTCCACTTTTAGCACCGGTAAAAGCCCCTTCTTCATATCCAAACAATTCTGATTCAATAAGATTTTTAGGTATTGCTCCACAATTAAGGGCAATAAATGGCTCTTCCCTTCGGCCACTATGATTATGAATTGACTGGGCAAATATCTCTTTTCCTGTTCCACTCTCTCCCATAATCAATATAGTAGATTTGCTGTCAGCTATCTTTTTTGCGTATTCTATGGTTTCCAGAAACTCCTTATTTTCCCCGATTATTTTATCAAAGGTGTATATTGCTCGCCTTCCCATTATTCTATTGGCTAGTTTTCTAACCTTTTTAACCTCTTTAAAAGTCAGTATAATATTTCGTAGGCTTTGCTTATTATCATATAATGGATAGGCACTAAGATTAAATTGTAATTTGTTCCTTCTGGAATTGATAAAAACATCCTCATCCAGAAATAAATTTTTTGTATATAGTGCTTCCTTAACCCTTTCCCAGCCATCAAATAAATTCCAAATCTTCATTCTTTTCATCTCAACTCTGCTAAATCCAAACATTTTCATAATATAATTATTTATTGATTTAATATTTCCATCTAAATCTACAGTCAAAATTCCTGCTGGAATAGAATCTATAATGGTTTCCGTATAAATTTTGGACATTTTAAGTTCTTCATTGCATTTCTTTATGCAAAGCATTTTTTCTATTGCATTCACCGCAGCTACCACCATTCCTAAGGTATGGGAATGTACATTTTCACTATACCCAGTCAGATCCAAAGACCCAATAATTTTGCCTTCAGGGTCTCTTATAGGTGCCCCAGAGCAAGTCCACCTATGATAAGCCTTTATAAAATGTTCTTTTCCGGAAATCTGTACTGCTCTTTTCTCTGCTATAGAAGTCCCCATGGCATTTGTTCCTATATTTTCTTCATTCATATAGGCTCCGGGAACCATTTTAAAGGAAAATGCTTCAGATAAAATATCTTCATCTCCTATTACACTTAAAATACATCCTTCTTCATCTGTTAGCATTGAAAAAAAATTAGAGCCTTTAACAAAATTATATAGCTGGTTTATAAATGGTTCAGCAGTAATACTCAGTTCTCTTCTTAGTTCTAATTTTTTTTGTAATTCACTTCCTGAAATAATCTTCTTGCTATATACCATATCTTTTTTGATCCCAATATTTTTACATCTTTCATGGGAACGTATAATATAGTCTTTATCTTTTATTTGTGATAACATTTCCATACTATCTGCCCCCTTAAGAGTAATTAAATAATCTTTATTTCATCTCCAGACTTTATTTTCCCACCCTTTATAACCTTTGTAAAGATTCCTTCCTTTGGCATAATACATTGTCCGATCTGTTGAAAAATAGCACATCCTGAATGACATTCCTTTCCTATCTGAGTAACTTCTTGGATGGTCTCACCAATCTCCAATTTACTTCCAACTGGCAACTCATAAAGATTTATTCCCTCTGTAGTAATGTTCTCGGCAAATTTACCACTACATAGTCCTTTTATTCCTATATCCTTCATCTTATTAATACTCTCAACTCCAAGGAGACTAACCTGTCTATGCCACTTACCAGCATGGGCATCCCCTTCAAGTCCAAAATCTTCAATAAAATTTCCTTCCTCAATATTTTCTTTAGGCACACCTTTTGTTTTACTAATGCTTATTGCAACTACCTTTGCCATTTAAAACTCCCCTTTTCTTATATATTCACCGGATTTTCCGCCACTTTTTTTAATAAGCTTAATATCCTCAATAATCATATCTTTATCAACAGCCTTACACATATCATAAATCGTTAAAGCAGTAATTGATACTGCACTTAAGGCTTCCATTTCTACTCCAGTTTTTCCAGTAGTTTTAATTTCCGATTCAATTTGTATAGCAGAATTCTCTTCATCAATTTCAAATTTTATATCTGCCCCAGTAATAAATATATTATGACACATAGGAATTATATCACTGGTTTTTTTTGCACCCATTATTCCAGCGATTTGACTAACAGATAGTACATCTCCTTTTTTCATTTGTCCCTGGGTTATCATTTTTAAGGTTTTACTATTCATCTTTATTCTACCCTTGGCAACAGCAACCCTTTGTGTATCATCTTTTTTTCCTACATCAACCATCTTAGCTTTACCACTTTCATTAAAATGTGTAAACTCCATTTTATCCTCCTATTTGAAACATATTTCTAATAATAGGCTCATAGTTAATATTATTTATATTATGCTCCTTTGGCTTAGCCTCAACAGCAAATCTTAAAATATCAATAATTTCATAATTTTGCTTAATTAAATTCTTTATATTGATTTCATAATTTGAATGTAAGCAGGGTTTTATTTTCCCATCGGAGGTAATTCTAATCCTATTACAGTATGAGCAGAAATGACTGCTAATGGGATTAATGAGTCCAACTTTGCCCTTTCCACCTGGAAGTTTATAATGCTTAGCAGGACTTGATTTATCTTCACTTTTTAATGGTATTAGATTAGGAAATCTATCTAATACTGTTGTATTGGGTATAAAATGTTCTTTAGCCCAGCTGCTGGCTTCACCTAAAGGCATTAGCTCTATAAATCTCACATCTATTTTTTCATTTTGAGTTAAATATACAAAATCTTCAATTTCATCATCATTAAATCTACCTATAAGTACTGTATTAAGCTTTATAGGAGTTAGATCAAAATCTTTGGCGGCCTTAATTCCAGCCATAACATCTTCTATATTTCCACCTCTAGTTATTTCTCTATATTTTTCTTTGTCAAGGCTGTCGATACTTATATTAACTCTATTTAATCCAGCACTTTTAAGATCCCGTGCATATTTTTTCAGTAGTATTCCATTGGTAGTCATAGCTAAATCCTCAATTCCATCTATAGAAGAAATTCTTTTAACCAGCTCAATAATACCATTTCTTATTAATGGTTCTCCTCCTGTAATCCTTACTTTTTTTATTCCTATTTTAACACTCTGACGTACAATTTCTTCTATTTCTTCTATTCTTAAAATATCTTTATGGAATTTTTTGCATATCCCTTCCTTAGGCATGCAATACTTACATCTTAAATTGCAAAGATCTGTTATAGAGATCCTAAGATAATTTATTTTCCTTCCAATATTATCTAGAATATCAATTACCTCCCTTCGAGGTCAATAGTTATATAAGAAACTTGTATAATTAACATTATTAATTTTAAAATACAATATGTAGGAAGCTCATCTGACTCTCACTACTACATTTTGTATTTTGAAATTCTTTACATGTATTATGCAATTTCTTCATATATTAATTATTCTTCCTGGTTCTTCTATTTTATAGCCTCCAAGACTTTCTAACATCACAGAAAATTCTTTTGACTTCAATATTTCTATAAATCTTTTGATCTTCTCATCCTCTAAAAACTCCGAAATAATAGCAAAGTCATATTCCTCTTCTCCTATAGGTATAAAATCTAATCCCATGGCTTTAGCAGAAGACTGTATACCTAAACCTACATCAGCAGTTCCCGATAACACTGCGGATGCAACCGTCATATGGGTAGTCATTTCCCTATCATATCCTTTTACTTTACTGTTATCAATATTTAATTCCTTAAGTTTAAAATCTAATAATATCCTGGTTCCTGAACCCTTTTGTCTATTTACAAAAACTACATCTTCTCTTTCTAAATCATTAATACTGCTGATTTTTTTAGGATTATTCTTTTTAACCATTAATCCCTGCAGTCTTTTAACTCCCTTTATTAGGGAAATATTCTTATTTTTTAAATATTTTTTTAAATGCTCTATATTATATATACCGGTTTTTTCATCTAAAAGATGAATAGGAGAAATATGTGCTTCTCCCCTTTTAAGGGCCATAACCCCACCTAAGCTGCCAACATGGGCTGAAGATAGATTTATTTCATGATATCTTTCATGTATCATATTGGCTAAAATATCCATTATCAAATCATGACTTCCTATTGATACTATAGTATTTTCTATGCTTTCCATATCCTTCAAAAGTTCTATCTCTATAGTTTCTCCTACTTCAATTCCTTCAACATTCTTTGGAATTTTAGTTATTCCATCGGCTTTTACTAGTGACATTGTAACGCCAGCACCTCTATTTAAAGGAGTTGCTACTAGTTTCCCCGAAACCTTACCAAGCTTCATTCTCACATATTCTAAATGTTTGAGAGAAGACATAAGCCTCTTTGATAAAGTTCCCTTTATAAATTGTTTCTTTTCTTGTTTTATACCCTGATATTTGTAAATAAGCTCTTTAACAAAGGTCTCAAAAACAATGTATGCCGAAACAGGATAACCAGGTATTCCAACTATTGGTTTTCCTTCTACATTTCCAAGTATTGCAGGTTTTCCAGGTTTTACAGCCACACCATGGACAATTAAATTTCCAATTTCCTTAATGATTTTAGAAGTGTAGTCCTCCCTGCCGGCAGATGATCCTGCATTAACTACTACAATATCATTCTCTTTGACAGCCTGTAATATTTTCTCTTTAATTAGTTCATAATCATCTGGAATAGGTTTATATCTTTTGGGGATTCCCCCGTATGTTTTCACCATAGCTTCAAACATTACAGAGTTTGAGTCAATAATCTTTCCTACCTCTATATTATCCTCCGGTTCAATTATTTCAGTACCGGTTGGTATTATTCCTACCCTGGGTTTCTTAATAACATCAATATCTAAAATACCACCACAAAGCATTGCTCCAATATCAACTGGAGTTACCTTGTGATAAGCCGGTATTATCATTTCACCGGCAACAATATCCTCACCCATAGGCCTTACATGCTGCCAAGGGGAAGCAGCCTTTATTATTTCAACGGTTTCATCGTCTACTAAAGCAACATCCTCAATCATAATTACTGCATCAAAGGGTTCTTTTATAGGGTCACCTGTGTCAATATAGATATATTCTTCATTTATCTTAAGTCTTTTGGGATTTCTTTCATCGGCACCATATGTTTTATTGGATATTACTGCTATACCATCCATTGCAGAAGCATTAAAATAAGGAGATGAAATTTCTGCAAATATTGGTTTAGCAGAAATTCTATTTAGAGAATCATAAACGCTTACAGTTTCTTCCTTTTTATCTTTAATCGATTTATTTATTTCATTAAAAAATAGTTTTTTTGCTTCATTAACTTCAATATTGGAAAGATAAATATTCCTCTTGGTCTTTTTCATTTTAAAACCTCCATATGCCAAGGATTTATATTGGTATTACTTTGACTTTTTCCCCTTTTTCTATACCTTCATTATCCGCATCTATTCTTATAAAGCCCTTTGCCTTTGAGATTAGTGTAATCATTCCTGACTTTCCATAAACAGGACTTGCTTTCCACTGCCTTTCTTCTTTTTCAAGGGTAACCATTTGGTATGTTTCCTTTCCCTGAGCTGAATGTATATTGGAAGTAAGCTCTGCTTCAATATAATATTCTGTTTTTGTATCTTGCCTTTGTATATATTTAATTAAATATTCTACAAAGACCTTAAAAACTATCATTGCAGATACAGGCTGTCCTGGCAGCCCAAAAACTGCCTTGTCTTTTACCTTTGCAAGAATAGTTGGTTTCCCAGGTTTTATTGCCACTCCATGGACAAACACTCCTGGCTCACCAATGGAATTTATTACTTTGCCAGTAATATCCTTTGTCCCAACTGAGCTTCCTCCCGAAATAATAACTATATCATTATTTTTTAAGCACTCCTTAAGAATATCATAAAGTCTTTGAAATTCATCCTCTACAACAACTTTTTTCGTTAAAATACAGCCAGCTTCCTCTGCCATTGCCGATAGCGTATAGGTGTTAATATCTCTTATTTGACCGGCCTTTGCATTTTTACTTGGATCTACTATTTCATCTCCCGTTGATATAACAGCAATAGTAGGTAATTTATAAACTAAGACTTTTTCTATTCCAATAGAAGATAGTACTCCTATATCCTGGGGTCTAAGCTTAAATCCTGTCTTTAAAACCTTTTCCCCCTCTTTAATGTCATCTCCAATATCAATCATATTTTCCTTGGGATATACTGGTCTATTAATGGCGATATTATCTTCATCAAGTTTTTCAGTATATTCAACCATTACTACAGAATCAGCTCCATCAGGTATCATGCCACCAGTTGGCACATATACTGTTTCATCATGGGATATTATTTTATTAGCTGGCATCCCCATATGAACTTCTCCTATAACATTTAAAAAAGCTGGCAGGCTTTCACTTGCTCCGTTGGTATCCTTTGATATTACAGCATAACCATCTACAGTAGATCTTCTAAAATGAGGCACATTGACATTTGATAAAACATCATCAGCTAATATTCTTCCTTGAGCTTTAACTATATCCATTGTCTCAGTTTCCAATTTGTAATCGCTGAAATATTCTGTTAATTTTTTCCTTGCTTCTTTTACACTGTGTACATTAAACATTTTCATAAATATAACACCTCTTATGAATTATAAGTTCAAGGTTCTAATTCCTTAGTCATTTCTTTTAAGAACTTGAAACTAATTACATTGTATATAAAGATAAAAACCTTTTTGTCTCATGATTTTTCGGTCTAAATATTATATCATCGGTTTTTCCATGTTCTTTAATAAACCCATCTTTTATAAAGATTATTTCATCGCATAGCCTCTTAGCTTGCCCCATATTATGGGTTATGATGATAGTAGTCATGTTTTTTTCTTTGTTTCTTTTCATAATTGCTTTTTCAATTATTTCTATAGAATTGGGATCAATATTGGCAGTTGGTTCATCTAACAATAGCACCTCTGGCTTAAATATAAGTGCTCTGGCTAAAGCAACCTTTTGAGACTCTCCTCCTGATAGACTGGTGGCTAGCTGATTTTTTAAATCAAACACATTAAACTCCCTCATTATCTCCTTAACCCTTTTATCAACTACCTCTTTTTCAATTTTTCTAAGCTTTAAGGGATAAGAAATATTATTTGTTACGGATTTCCTAAAAAGATAAGGTCTCTGACTCATATATGTGATTTTTTTAATTACAGCATCATTAAGTTTTTTATCATCATAAAATACTTTTCCCATTGTAGCTTCTTCTAAGCCTGCTATTATCCTGAGCATAGTGCTTTTGCCTGCCCCATTTGGGCCAATAATACCATATACCTTCCCCTCTTTCAAATATAAGCTTTTAATATCTAATACTGTCTTATGATTATATACCTTTCTCAAGTTTTTCAAAATAATATCCATATTTAATCTCCTATTACATATTTGTATAATATTGAGTTAGTAATAAAAGAAATTAACAGTAAAACCAATCCCATAGCAATAGATGTTGAATAATTGCCCATACTGTTATTCATTGCTATAAAAGAAGTCATAACTCTAGTATGACCTTTTATGTTTCCTCCTACTATCATTACTGCACCAACTTCGGATATGGCTCTTCCTAATCCTGTTACTATTGCAATAAGAATATTTATTCTCATTTCCTTTACCAGTAATATCAATATATCCCATTTACCCCCTCCAAGGGTTTTACATACCTGTTTTATTTTTCTTCCTTGCTCTTTAGAATTATTGAAAATTATTCCAGTAACTATTGGTGTAACCAGTAAAGTTTGTGCAATAATCATAGCAGCAGGCGTAAATAATAAACTAAAATTTCCTAAAGGTCCTCTTCTAGATATAATAAGGGCAACAACTAAGCCAACAACAACTGGAGGTAGACTCATAGCCGTATATAAAAATCTTGTGAAAATTCTTTTGAATTTAAAATCCTTTAAACCTAAAAATATCCCAAAGGGAATACCTATTAAAGATGAAATAAGTGTAGAAGTTAAGGATACATATATTGATAAAAATATTATTGAATATATTTCTTTATTAAAGGATATAAGAAGTTTAAATGCCTCAACAAGTCCCTGGACTATATATCCCATCGTCTACACCTCTTTCTTAGATGATAACTCATACTATTACGGTCACTTCTATTAAATTATCATAAAGATTCCTTTTCTCAAAAGTTAGTAGCTAAAAATCCGTAACTACTTTGCATTTGGCGTGAATAATGGTTGTCCAAACTTTTCTTTGCCAAATTCACCAATTAATTTTTGAGTTTGTTCAGATAAAATCCAATCTACAAAGGCTTTAGCACCATCACTATTTATTTTATCATCTTTATCAGGATTTACAGGAATAACTCCATATTGATTAAATAGCTTTGAATCTCCTTCAACTACCACTTCTAGTTCAATCTTATCCTTCATTGAAAGGTATGTGGCTCTATCAGACATAGTATATCCAAGCATTTCATTTGTCATTTGAATAACGTCTCCCATACCTTTTCCCGCAGATACATACCAATCTCCCTCAGGTTCTATGGAAGCTTCCTGCCAAAATGACAGTTCCTTTTTATGGGTACCTGAGTCATCGCCCCTAGAAATAAATTTACTTTCTCCACTACTTAATAATTTAAAGGCCTCTATAACATCAGACTTAGATTTTTCTGATAATTTTGCAGGATCATCTTTAGGTCCTATTATTACAAAATCATTATACATAACGTCAAATCTTTCAGTTCCATGGCCTTCCTCTACAAACTCCTCTTCACTACTTTTAGCATGAACTAATAAAACATCAGCTTCTCCTTGTCTGCCCATTTCAAGAGCTTTTCCTGTTCCTACTGCAACAACCTTAACATCTATACCAGTTTCATCTTTAAAATGAGGAAGAATATCATCCAAAAGACCACTGTTTTCTGTACTAGTTGTTGTTGCCATTATTATACTGCCTTTGCTTTCGCTGTCATTTGTTTCAGTATCATTTGTCTCAATATTATTAGTTTCAGTATTATTTGACTGTGGAGAAGTCTCCTTACTACATCCTATGAAGCTTGTCATAGCCAAAGTTAAAATTAAAAAAATCATTAGTACCTTTTTCCCTGTTCTCATAATTACCCTCCTAAATTTTAGATATTAATTATGTGTTTGGAAAAATAGAAAACAGTCAATAAAGATTTTAATTTATTTGAAAGTCGTCATTTTAAAGCAAATTATCTGTGGTAAGTTCATTAAATATTAATATAAAAAAACATTCCTTTGAAAAAGGAATGTTACCACTCACTAACATTTTCCTTTCCAAACACGGGAGGCATAAAGATTTCTCCTTATACCTAATGGTCTATGCTCCATAGTTTAACCCTTAGAAGCATAGACTCGGAAAATTCTCATAATTTTTTCTGTAAATAGATTATAACATTATTATAATATTGATACAAGCATTAGCAAACAAACATAATATTTTACTTTATATAATAAGATTAAGTTATGGCAGTTTATTTAGAAAGGGAAGATTTTATACATACTATTCATTATCATTATCTTCTTTATCAGATTCTCTCTTCAGTATTTCCAATGCATTATTAAGATGTTTGTACATAGCTTCACGAGCCTTTTGTGGTTGATGATTCTTTATATATTCAAAAATTTTTTCATGTTCTTCAAATTCACGCAAAAGTTCTTCTTCACTTAAGTGTTCAAAAATAAGTGCACCTCTTTGAACTAATAATTCATCTCTTATGGAATTTAAAAACTTTATGAGAATTCTATTATTAGAAATCTCCGAAATAAGCATATGAAACTCAATACCAATATCCATGGAGTAGGATTTAGATTCAACGGAATCCTTTACCTTCTCCAAAGACTTTTTCAATTTCTCTATATCTTCTTTAGTTGCATGCTCTGCTGCCAAATAAGTTAGATGTGATTCTATACTTATACGAATTTCCATTAATTCTTCCAAAGAATTATCTTCTCTTAATACCCACAATAGTTCAAGTTTTCCAATATTTCTTAAGGCATCTTCTCTTAAAAATGTACCACGGCCAGGCTTGGATTTGATAATGCCAGATAACTCTAAAGCTTTTAAAGCTTCTCGCATACAATTTCTACTGACTTGAAAACTTTTTGACAACTCTACTTCCCCTGGAATTTTTTCACCTGGCTTCCATTCTCCACGTTTGACTACATTTAATATTTGTTTTGCAACTTCTTCGTATAATGTTGTTCTAGTAGCTGGTTTGATCATTTATTTACTAACCTCCTATTTTTCTTCCTTATAAGTACTATTATCCTACAATTACTAAATTATTGCAAGAAATATAAGAAACTTTTGTGTTTTTTTTAACAATTTTATAAACCCTATACGTACAATATATCTTTTTTACTGGTTAGTTTTTACAATAGGTACTTATACAATTCATTCAAATAAGTAAATCCTATAAGTAACTTCGCCCAAAACTAAATACTTCATATGTTTTTAAGACCATTAAATTAAAAAGAGAACCCCCTTTAATTTTTGAGGATTCTCTTTGATTAATAATGGATAGAGATTATTATTTTTTTAAAATATTTAATATCTACATTAATTTATTGTGTTGGTTCCCATATCAGGGATTTTAATATTTCCTTTTAGTTCTTTAATTTACACTATTTAATATCTTTTGTAACTTTATCAAACAACTCAGCACCATATTCATCTTTAATTTGAGGCCAAACTGTATCTCTAACTTTTTTTGCAAAGCCATTAAGTTCCTCATCTGTAAATTCTATTACTTCTATACCTTCTTCTTTTAATTTTTCTTCAAATTTCTTCTGATCCTGCTGTGCCACTTTAAAACGTTCTTCTTCAAATTTACGACCCATATCCTCAATTATTTTCTTTTCTTCATCAGAAAGATCATTCCATATATCTAAACTCATATATAAATACCATACTTCAAAGTGATCATTTAAAGGAAGATAATATTTTGTAACATCCCTAAAGCTTGAATAATATCCCTCAGCACCTGAACCAATAGCTCCATCAACTATTCCTGTCTGCATTGCTGTAAATGCTTCTGAATAAGGAATCGGAGTTGCCATATATCCTAATGCTTTAGCAGTAGCTTCATATGATTTTATTCCTGGAACTCTTATTTTCATACCCTTTGACACATCTGGATTTGCAGGCTCTTTCGGTTTATCTACAAGGGCAATCCCTCCAAAATATACTGGATAGGTTGCTATAACTTTAATTCCTTGATTTTCAAATTTTTCACTAATAGAATTAATCAAAACGCCATCTCTTTTATATATTTCTTTAGCCTGATCCCAATTGTTTGCCAGATAAGGCACACTACTAATTCCCAATGACTTGTCTACATTAGTCCCAGCCGGAGCCAATTGCATCTCAATATCACCCATACCAACACGTTCTTGAACAACACTAAAGTCTCCAAGCTGACTTGATGGATAAATTTCAATATTAATTAAATCATTGCTAGTTTCTTTAACGTTCTTGGCAAATGCCTTAACATCTTTATCCACAACTGTATCTTGAGGTCTAACATGACCAAGTTTCCAAGTTCTTGTCTTTGCTTCTTTACTTTCTCCAGCTGACTCCGGGGTTTTTGAACATGCAGTTGTACTTGTTATTAATAGAATGATAGAAATAAGTATCACACTCATTTGCTTTAGATTTTTCATTATATAACTCCTCCTAGATTTAAATTTTCACTAAATATAAATATTTTTAACTTTTAAAAATAAATTTTAGAATTATCTACCTAAAACTATTTATATAAAGATATTAGATTGCACCCCCTTTTTTCTTATATAGCATCTATAATAAATTATAGTATAACTTCAATAGTGTATTGTAACCTTATAATAGCCCCATTATTCTAGGAAGAAATAATGAAAGCTCTGGTACAAAGGTTGTTAATAAAACAATGGGAAGATATCCTAAAAGCAAAAACACCATGGTTGGTTTTAATATTTCACTGAATTCACATTTACCTATACGCATTCCAAAATATAATATACTGGCATAAGGCGGTGTAACTCCACCCATTGCAAGGTTAACCCCCATTATAGCTGCAAAATGAACTGGATCAAGGCCCAACTGTGTAACTAAAGGAAGTAATAATGGTGCAACTAAAATCATTCCAGTAGCATCATTAACAATCATTCCAACGAAAAATAGAAATATATTTATAATGATAAGCATAATTACTTTACTATCTGTTAAATTGAAAAACATATCAATTATGGCTTGAGGCACCCTCAGCATTACATATGTTTGACTCAACATCAATGTAAAAATAATCATTGTCATTATTGACCCAACTGAAGTTGCCGATTCACGAACATATCCATAAAAATTTTTAAAATTCAGCTCTTTATATATAAAAAAACCAATAGGTATAGCCACAACAGCAGAAACGCCAGCAGCCTCAGCCGGAGTAAATATACCTCCATATATCCCCCCTAAAATAATTACAGGCATTGCAAGGGCTGGTAAAGCCACTTTGGTTCTTTTAATTAATATTTCTCTTTTTTCTTTAACTTCCATAGGAGGCTCCACAACAATATTTGGCATTTTCTTTGCCCACACAAGATTTATAATTGAAAATAATACTACAATTGCTAATCCAGGTCCTACAGTAGATAAAAAAGCAGCTAAAATAGAAGTCTCTGTAACCCATCCATATAAAATCATAATAACACTTGGAGGAATCAATAGTCCTAAAACTGATGATACGGTTACTATTGCAGTTGCATATCCCCTGTCATATCCTTGATCTACCATTCTTGGAATAAGAACTGGCCCAGTGGCTGCCACACCAGTAAGTCCACTACCTGAAATTGCTCCAATAAAGGCACATGTAGCTACAGCTACAACACCTATTCCACCTCTGATTCGACCTACAAAAATGTCTGCTAGATTTAAAAGACGTTTAGCTATCCCGCTTCCACCCATAAGAGTTCCGGCAAGTACAAAAAGTGGACTAGCTAGAAGAACGGGACTTATCATTTGATTAAAGGACCACAACATCATACTTTTCATAGAAACTCCGCCAAATATAGACATAAACAAAAGGGCTCCACCAAAACAATATGGAAGTGGTATACTCAGCATAAGGAGAACTACCAGCAATATAACATCTAAAAGTACTATAGTTAACATTCAATCAGCTCCTTTTTTTAAGAATAATTACGTAAGCCACGTAGAAACATTTTAATATAATCAATTAATTCAACAGCTGTGTAGGTTGTCATTAGAACAAGTCCTACAAATAAAGCACTTTCTCCGAAGAATAGCGGAACTTTAACAAGATTAGTATATTTCCAGGTCTTTAGAGAGTACATAAAATACCAGTAAGACCAGTAAGTCAACCACAAACTTATAAGTAACGATATAAGAGATTTTACAATATTAAATATTTGCATTGATCTTTCACGCTTTATATAAAGTGTCAGAATACCGCAAGTAATATGATTTCGTTCTAAAGATGCATTTGCACCGCCTAACATATAAAGCCATATAATTGGATAAAGCATAAGTTCTTCAATTCCCATAAGTGGAGCCTGAAAAACATATCTTAATAATACCTGAACAAAAACCATAAAGGGAAGTATAGTCATCATTATGAAAGTTACTATTCCCTGTATCCCAGTAAGAGTTTTCCATATTTTTTTTCCTAAAGAAATATCTTGCATTAATTTCCCTCCTTCATTCTTATTAACTAAAAAATTGCATAATTACCTCTTATAAAACTAACTACTTTATATAATTTTGAAATATCGGGAAAACTAGCATATATATTATGCAACAGTGCTAAATTCTAACAATTCAATTATATTAACTTTTAAAAATAGAAACATTCATTTTTCCATACAATAAAATAATTATTCACTATCAAAGGTGTAATGATTCTAATAAAAATACATGAATTTTAAGACATTTTGCTTTTCATTAAAGTACTAATTTTTATATATTATAACCTCCTCTCAAATTTATTAATAATAGTTGTTTTTGCTTATCCTTTTTAAAATGTATTTTAAAAAACAAGTCAATATAATTGTAGTACAATTATACATGTTGTTTTATTGTATTCTATATTCGACAAAATTCTCCTTCTCAATTTTGAATTTTTAAAATATTGGAAATAAACTTTTGATTCTAAAGAAAAAATATTAAATTTCTATGAACTAATTGCTGAAATCATGTTTTTTTAATTTGTTTTGTAGTATAATATAGATTAAAAGGGGATAAGAGGCTTTTATATTAATAAATTTTGTTAAGATTTATTAATCAAGGCAAGAGTGCTGCCACACCCTTGCTTGATATAAATTATTTAGATAAAAACAAATATTTTTAAATAATGAATTTTTAGCTTAAGCTAAAGCTCTTTGACCTCTTATTCCCGTCTCCACATAATTTATAACTTCTTCAGGTGTCATATCTATGAGTCCAATTTTATCAACGGTTCTTCCTTCCTTCGTAAAATCTTTATCTAAAAGAAATTCACCTAATTTGACTATTGTTTCCATTCTACTTACGTCTATTCCTAGCATTTTACCAAGTGATACCATTGGTACCAACCCCATGGGTATATCTTCTAGAACATAACGTGTTCTAATATTTTTTTGTCCTTTTACTCCTTCATAAGCTTTATTTTTCTTCACAGCCTCGCTCAAACTTTCTCCTTCTACTCCATAAAGTATTTTATACATTTCTCCAACAGATTTTAACTTTATGCCCAAAGCCTCAGCCACTGCTAATCTTTCCTTATCCATTTGTTCTACAAATTCTCCTATAGATGGAGTAATTCCATCCCAATAATATAACCATTCATGTATAGATTCTATTAGTGAAGTATTTAGTAAAGTTGGTCCGGGATGCATCATAGCATTAAGATTACTTAAACTTACTTCCAGTACATTGGCACCTGCATACATCTGGGGAAATGCTGTATTTAACATTTTCAGTACTCGTTCATTTTCTTTTGCAGGAAAAGCTGCAACCTTTAAGCATTCTTTTACCCCTAATATGTTAGCGTGACCTGGTTTCTTGCTGCGACATGCATAAAGTAATGATTCTGCTTCTGCTATAACCAAATCTGCATAACAATCGTTTTCCACCAATGTCTGTTTAAACTCTAAAACACCAAAAGTTGACCCAGGATGTAAGACAATTACTTGATCATCTTTTAAAAGCGGAGCACAATCTTTAGCTATTGCTTTATGTGCCAAGGCTGGAGCAACGACTATAACTATATCTGCTCCCTCAAGGGCCTGAGAAATATCTGTTGTAGCCAATTCAAGTTTACCAAAACCTTCAACAGCACCTTCTACTTTAATTCCTCCTTGTTTTCTTATAGCTTCTATGGTTTCAGGGAAAATATCATAAAGCTTAACAGGAAAACCCATAATAGCTAAATGACCAGCCATTGACTGCCCACCATTTCCGCCACCTATAATGGTCCATTTTTGTTTATTTCCTTTTGCTGACAATCTTATCTCTCCTTTCTAAAGTTTAAATTTTGAATACAATATTACTAAATTATTCTAAAGATAACCAAAGTCAAGGGTTAATAAATTTCAAACTTTAAATATAAAAGCATAATTATGTTATTGAAAATTTAGTTTGAACCTTGATACTACTTATCTATAAAATAATCGAAGAAGAAAATTAATAAATGTTTTATTGTCCTACAATTATACTATACTATATTTTTTTTATTTTTTCTACCCTTATTTTTAATTTTTTTATAATTTTTTATTTTCTAAATATTTAACAAAGTATTCCTTGTTTCATAACCGTTGCAAAAACTAAATGTTTTTATTGCTTCTTACCATTTTTTGTATTATTATTATATATGTAAAATCATACCAAACATCAAGAAAAAATAGGAGGTAAAAATGTTTACAGTAGGAATAATAACCGCTAGTGATAAGGGTTTTAAAGGAGAACGAGAAGACAAAAGCGGAAAATTAATAAAAGAAATAATGACTTCAAATGGTTATGAAGTCATTACATGGGATATACTTCCAGATGAAAGGCGTGAAATTTCTAAGGAATTGATAAATATGTCAGATAATCTTAAGCTCGATCTTATACTTACAACTGGAGGGACTGGATTTTCTCCAAGGGATTGGACTCCTGAAGCTACTTTAGATGTTATTAATAGACAGGCTCCTGGTATTTCTGAGGCAATGAGATATTACAGTCTTCAAATAACTCCCAAAGCTATGCTTAGTAGAGGAATTTCAGGTATAAGGGGAAAAACCTTAATAATTAATCTTCCTGGAAGCCCAAAAGCAGTAAAAGAAAATTTAGAATGCATATTACCTGCTTTAAAGCACGGGCTTGAAATCCTAAAGGGTATTTCTGGAGAATGTGCAGAAACTGAATCAAGGCACCTTTAGGTGCCTTGATAGTTTTAAAATTTATAATATAGTTAAAAAAGATATAACCCCCTAAGCTTGTTATGAGAACATAACTACAAGGCCTACAATTATTCCAACTATTCCCCCAAACCTATGCATTATTAGAGCCGCATCGCTAGGCTCTGAATCTTTGAATTTCCAGCCATCACTAAGCATCCACATAGCTTCAGGAAATACAATATTTAAAATACCTATAATCACAATAATAAAACCAAATAATGCTCCCATACAATTTCACTCCTTTTTAATACCTATTTTAAAGTATATCATTTCTATAATTTAAAGTGTACCATATAAAACTAGTTGAATTGTTTGTTAAATAACTGTCAATTACATTATAATTTTAAAGACCTATATGTTTTTCTAAGTCATATAGGCCTTTAAAAGTAAAATTTAATATAATAATGATTTTATCTCTGGAAAAGGATCAAGTGCCCTTTCTAAAACTCCAGTTACGTATCCTATTAATACTCCGTAATTCACTATTGGCATATTATTATCTTTAGCTTGATCTATTCTAAACTGCATCTCCTTTGGGTTTAGCATACAGCCGCCGCAATGTAAAATCAAATCAAACTCCTTCATCTTCTTAGGTTTAGGATATCCTGTTCCCGCAGTCCACTCAAAACTTAGCTTTCCTCCTACAATATCATTCATCCATTTTGGAATTTTATCCCTTCCAATATCGCCCTTTTGTCTATGATGGGTACAACCTTCACAAATTAAAACCTTATCTCCAGGCTTAAGTTCTTTAATCTTCCTTACACCTTCCACTAAAGTCTTTAAATCTCCCTTATATCTTGCAAATAATATTGAAAAGGAAGTCAAAGTAATATCCTTTGGAGTATCTTCATCAACTTTTTTAAAGGCTTGAGAATCAGTTACTATTAATTTAGGCTTCTTTCCTAAGCTGTTAAGGGTTTCTTTCAATTCCGTTTCCCTAGTCACTACTCCTATGGCTCCATGATCAATTACATCTCTTAAGGTCTGCTGTTGTGGAAGTATAAGCCTTCCCTTTGGAGCTGCCTTATCTATAGGAGTAACAAGTACTACAATATCATGGGGATTAATCAAGTCTCCTATAATCACCTTCTCATGGTTCTTCAAATTAGCTTCTTTTATTATTTCATCTTTAAGCTCTTTAACACCTTCTTTAGTAACCGCACTTACCTTAACAAAGGGAATATTATAATCCTTATTCCACTCATTTAAGAGCTTATCATCAACATCTTTTATATCAATCTTATTAACTACTCCTATCAGTGGAATTCTTCTTTCTTTAATTCTTGATATAATCTCTTTATCGTAATCAGATATTCCCATTTCACCATTTAGTAAAACTATAGCCAACTCGGTTTTATTTAACACTTCATATGTTTTCTTTATGCGTAGGGTTCCCAATTCTCCTTCGTCATCCAAACCTGCAGTATCAATTATAACGACTGGACCTATAGGTAGTATTTCCATGGCCTTATATACGGGGTCAGTTGTTGTTCCCGCCACATTAGAAACTAAAGCTATTTCTTGATTTGTTATTGCATTAATTAAGCTTGATTTTCCTGCATTTCTTTTACCAAATATGGCAATATGAAGTCTATTGCTTCTAGGTGTATTTTGCATCTATATATCCTCCTCCCTAATATTCAGATATAACGGCATTTTTCTATCTGCCTTTACTACTGCTTTAAAAGCAGATTTTAAATCCACCATGTTTTTTTTGCTGTATATCTGATAATTATATCTGTATTTATCCGGTGTGTTTATTAACATAATTGTATTAGCACCAGCTTTAAGGGCTTTCATTTGACCATTAGAATCTAAAGAAGCCAGTGCTGTAGTTGCCGGTATAAAAACCCTCTTACATACTATTCTCGTAACAGCTATTGTCTTTAGAGTCATATCTATGCTCCCCTGTAAATATTCTTCTAATGGAGTCCCTTTAGCTGGTACAAATGGTCCTATGCCAATCATGTTAATTCCCTTATCCCTGAAAAATAATATATCTCTAGCTATATCTTCTGCTGTCTGCCCCGGAAGTCCTATAATATTCCCTGAACCATTTAAGTATCCTAATTCTTTAAGCCATTCAGAAGCTTTAACTCTGCTATCAAAGTCATTATCTGGATGAATAAATTCAAAGAGTTTTCTATTGGTTGTTTCAATTTTAAGAAGGAAATTATTTGCGCCAAGTCTTTTATATAATTCATATTCTTCTCTGGGCCTTTCACCTATGCTAAGGGTTATATTCATTTTAGTTTCCTTCTTCACTCTCTTTATAAGGGATGAAATTTTATCTGGTGTCCACCATAAATCTTCACCAGATTGTAAAATTACTGTCTTAAGTCCAATTTTATGAAGATAGTAAACAACATCCATTATTTCATCTTCACCCATTCTATACCTATTAATCTGGCTGGCACTCTTTCTAATACCACAATATTTACAATCTTTACGGCAGTAGTTTGAAAACTCTATTGCTCCTCTTATATCTACAACATCCCCCACTACTTCTTTTCTCATTCTATCTGCTGCATGAAACAAAGCTTCTATTTCAGATTTTCCATTGGTCTTTAAAAGCACCACAATATCTTCAAAAACCAATTCTTCTCCAGCTTCTATTTTTTTGAGAACCGTCATAAATTCATCAGATATGACCGAATCCCTTAATTTTTCCACTAGACCAGAAAGCTTCCTGGGCTTATCAGGATATATTCCTTCAATAACAATCTTATTATCCCTTAAAAAACTTTCTGCTTCTTCCTTATCCTTTATATTTACTTTTATAGCAGTTGCACATACTGTACCGTATTCTGAAGGCGCAGGCACAAGGGATGTTGCAATGCCTTTGTCTTTTAGTAATTTATCTCCTCTAAGCATGTGACTTGTAGATCCGGCCATTATAAGATAATGATTTATCTGTTCTTTAACCATAGTCACCCCCTATATATTGTATATTCTTTTATGTGGCCAAGGTTAGGATGAAAGTTGAAATTAAAATCATAGTTAGTTCTTTTAAATCTCAAAAGATTTGACTACAAATGCAACTTAAAAGTACAAATCCCTTTCTCCATCTTCGATTTTTTTCAGTCTTTCAACTGTTTCTTCCTTTATTTTCTTATCATCTATTTTATTTATTTCTCTCTCTAAAAGCTTTTCTCCATCTTCTTTTGTTTCTGCCGTTGCATAATCCAATAAATATTCTTTAAAGGTTAATATTGCATTTGGATGACAGAATTCATGGATGTGAGCATCCTTTGCAAGCTCCATAAAGGCCTTTCCAGTTCTATTTGCCCTATAACATGCTGTACAGAAGCTTGGCAAATGTCCTTGTTTAGCTACTACTCTAAGCATTTGATCTACACTTCTTTCATCATTGGTCTCAAATTGTGTGGCTTCTCTATCATCTTCTTCATATCCTCCAGGACTTGTTTTGGAGCCTGCTGATATTTGTGAAACTCCTAGTTCAAGGAGCTCATCACGAAGTTTGGCGCTCTCCCTTGTAGATAAAATAATTCCAGTATAAGGTACTGCCAATCTATAAACTGCAACTATTTTTCTTAAATCCTTATCAGAAACAGGATAAGGAACTTCCTTAATTGCTGAATTAAGAGCAGGCCTTAACCTTGGTATTGAAATAGTATGGGGTCCTACATTATATTGGTTATCTAAGTAATTAGAGTGAATTAATGTTGCAAGAACATCGAATTTATAATCATAAAGTCCCAGAAGAACACCTATGCCCAAATCATCTATTCCTGCTTCAAAGGCTCTATCAAGGGCAGTTAATCTCCAATCATAATTAGATTTTGAACCAATTGGATGCATTACTTTATAAGTGTCTCTATGATAAGTTTCCTGAAATATTTGATAAGTTCCTATGCCTACTTTTTTTAGTTTTTTAAAATCTTCTACGGTCATGGGAGCAGAGTTTACATTTATTCTCCTTATATCGGTATTATCGTATATGGCCTTAACTGAATCCACTATATGCTCAGCATCTGTTTTTTTCTCATCTTCTCCGCACACTAGAAGAATTCTCTTATGCCCCTGATTTTCAATGGCTTTTGCCTCGTCAATTACTTCATCTCTATTTAATGTTTTTCTATGAAGCTCCTTATTTGCAGCTCTAAACCCACAGTATAAACAGTTATTTGTACATTCATTACTTGTGTAAAGAGGAGCAAAAACAACTATTCTGTTTCCATATATCTTTTCTTTAATGTATTTTGCTGTTTCAAACATACTGTTTAATACTTCCTCATCTTCAATTTGCAAAAGAACTGCTGCTTCTTTAAAGGTTAATCCAAAGCAATCTTTTGCCTTATTTATTATCGTCTCAACTTTATCCTTAGAAGCTTTTTTAGCCTCTTCAAGTAATTGATTAATATTATCTTCGTTTATAATCTTACGAGTATTCATATTTATATCTCCTCCTATTGTCTTAACATCAACCTATAAATTTACCAAAGAATTCCTACTTCTTCGTTAAAGCACTTTTTACTGTTACTCCATCTAATCTTCCAAGCTTTCCAGTTAATGCTCCAATCTCATCCGTTGTTCCATCGACTATTATCGATATAACTTTTACCTGTTTTTCTTTATATGGTACTCCCATTCTTCCAACTATCAATTCTGAATAGCTTGAAAGAACTGAATTTACTTTCTGTATACTATTTGAGTCCTCTACTATTATGGCAACTACGCCAATTCTATTGTTCATTATAAATTTCCCTCCTCATTTATTATAAAAACAAAAAAGCTTTTCATAAGATAAGAAAATGCTTATCCTTTGAAAAGCTTTTTTTGCATAATTATGGGCTTTACAATTTTCATCTCCTACCTTTTGCTCAGAATTATCCTTGCAATTAGTTTGACAAATATGAAGTTTTATAATTAACGTCCTTCCTATGAATAAAATCCATTGGTCAGAAGTCAAAATTATAATATATTAATATCTATTTTATATACCCATTATTGAAATAATATAACTATTAGTCTTAAAACTTAATTTACTTATCTGAGAAAATTGCATAATTAACATTATTAAAAGATGAGCGTAGGTAAAAAATATACCTACGCCATATTTTTTATTTTTCACATCCGCATGCAGCTTCTTGAGATGAGCAATTACAACAGTTTTCTTCAGTTGGATATATTTCTTTCTTATGATAGTGAGTGTGTAAAAGCTCATGAGACTTATGTCCATTTGGCTCGCCTAAGAACTCATCATAAAGTTTTTTAATCATTGGGTTCTTATGGGATTTTCTTTCTTCCATAATTGTATCTTCTTCATATAATGCCTTAGCTCTTTCTACTCTTACGTCTACATCCATTAATGTCTTAGCATTAACTTGAGGCTGTCCACCACCAGTTACACAACCACCGCTACATCCCATAACTTCAATGAAATGATAGTCCTTTTCACCTGCTTTAACCATATCTAACACTTTAGCAGCATTAGCAGTTCCATGGGCAACAGCAATTCTTATTTTATTTCCAGCTATTTCTAATTCAGCTTCTTTGATACCTTCTTCAACGCCTCTAACCGCTTGATATTCTATATTTTCTAAATCTTCACCTGTTAATACATCGGCCACAGTTCTAAGGGCTGCTTCCATAACTCCACCAGTGGCTCCAAATATAACAGCTGCACCTGTGTATTCACCAAAGATTTCATCAAATTTTTCATCGGATAATTCTAAGAAATTAATTCTTGCCTGTTTAATCATTTTACCTAATTCTCTAGTTGTAAGAACTGCATCAACGTCTCTAAGTCCATTTACTTTCATTTCTTCCCTTGCAGATTCTGTTTTCTTAGAAGTACAAGGCATTACAGAAACAACAAATATTTTCTTAGGATCAATATTATTCTTTTCTGCATAGTAGGATTTTAATACAGCACCCATCATTTGATGTGGTGATTTACAAGTTGATAAATTATCTAAAAATTCTGGATAGTAGAATTCACAATATCTAATCCATCCTGGTGAACAAGAAGTAATCATAGGAAGCTTTCCACCGTTTTGGATTCTATTCAATAGTTCATGGCCTTCTTCTAATATTGTAAGGTCAGCAGCAAAGTTAGTATCATATACTTTATCAAAACCAAGTCTTCTAAGGCTTGCTGCCATTTTTCCAGTTACTCTAGTACCTATTGGTAATCCAAATTCTTCACCTAGGGCCGCCCTAACAGCAGGTGCAGTTTGCACTATAACATGAACATCCGGATTATCGATTGCATCCCAAATTCTCTCAATATCTGTTTTTTCTCTTAAAGCCCCTACTGGACATGCAACTATACATTGTCCACAGTAAATACATGGTGCATCAGCCATACTTACATCAAAGGCAGGAGCTACTTCTGTATAAAAACCTCTATTGGTGAAATCCAAAATTCCAATTCCTTGAACATTTTTACATACATTAACACATCTTCCGCAAAGTATACATTTACTTGCATCTCTAACTATTGAATGGGATTTGTCATCTACAGTTCCTGGTCTTTTTTCTCCTTGATAAGGTATATCTTCTATTCCTAATTCCTCAGTTAAAGTTTGAAGCTCACAGTTCTTATTTCTAAAGCATGTTAAACACTCTCTATTGTGATTTGCAAGAATTAGCTCAACTACATTTTTAACGGTTTCTCTTACTTTTTTAGTGTTTGTTCTAACTACCATACCTTCACTTACTGGAAGCACACATGATGCTTGCAGGCTCCTTGCACCTTCTACTTCTACCAAACAAACTCTACAAGCACCTACTTCATTAATATCTTTAAGATAACAAAGGGTTGGTATATCTATTCCAGCTTCTTTTGCAGCTTCAAGTACTGTATAATTACTTGGTACTTGAACCTGATTACCATTTATGGTTAAAGTAACTTTCTCCATTTTTCACCTCTCCTTTTCGCTTTTAATCTCCAATTAGAGCCTCTCTACTCACCTTTGCAACTGAAATTAAAGAGAGTAATTAATTAATCCGACTTGTCTTATATTATTAAATATAATTTAATTTCTATTTTCTAACGATAGCATTAAATGGACATTTTTCCATACAAGCTCCACATTTGATACATTTACTTTGATCTATTTCATGCATTTTCTTAACTTCTCCACTGATACATCCTACAGGACAAGATTTTGCACATAATGTACATCCCTTACAAGCATCTGTAATTGTGTATTGAAGTAATGCTTTACATGCTCCTGCTGGACATTTTTTGTCATATATATGGGCTTCATATTCATCTCTAAAATATCTAAGTGTTGAAAGCACAGGGTTTGGAGCTGTTTGGCCAAGTCCACATAGTGATGCGGATTTGATTGTATTGGCTAGATTCTCTAAATTTTCAAGATCCTCTGGCTCTCCTTTACCTGATGTTATCTTTTCTAGAATTTCTAACATTCTTTTTGTACCTTCTCTACATGGAGTACATTTTCCACAGGACTCATCCACTGTAAAATCAAGGAAAAATCTTGCTATATCCACCATGCAGTTATCTTCGTCCATTACAATCATTCCACCAGAACCCATCATTGATCCAAGGGCTATTAAGTTATCATAGTCTATTGGTGTATCTAGATGGTCAGCAGTAATACATCCGCCAGATGGGCCTCCTGTTTGTACTGCTTTGAACTTTTTCCCGTTAGGTATGCCACCACCTATTTCATATATTACTTCTCTTAGGGTTGTTCCCATTGGTATTTCTACTAATCCTGTGTTGTTTATCTTTCCACCAAGGGCAAAAACCTTTGTTCCCTTTGATCGCTCTGTTCCTATTGATGAAAACCACTCCGGTCCATTTAATATAATTTGTGCTATATTTGCATAGGTTTCAACATTATTTAAAAGTGTTGGTTTACCCCATAACCCCTTCACAGCTGGGAATGGTGGTCTTGGTCTTGGCATACCACGTTTTCCTTCTATTGACTGTAAAAGTGCAGTTTCTTCTCCACATACGAAGGCTCCTGCTCCTAGCCTTACTTCTAAGTCAAAATTAAATCCTGTTCCAAATATATCTTTTCCAAGCAATCCATATTCCTTTGCTTGCTCAATGGCTATTTTAAGTCTGTGTACTGCTATTGGATACTCTGCCCTTACATATACATAACCTTGATCCGATCCTATGGCATATCCAGCTATTGCCATAGCTTCTATTATTGCGTGGGGGTCTCCCTCAAGTACACTTCTATCCATAAATGCCCCTGGATCACCTTCATCGGCATTACATGCTACGTATTTTTGGTCATCCTTTGAATTATATGCAAATTTCCATTTAAGACCAGTTGGGAATCCTCCGCCACCACGGCCTCTTAAGCCCGAATCTTTTACTACTTCGATTACTTCTTCCGGTGTCATTTCTGTCAATACTTTACCTAGCGCTCTGTATCCATCCATTGCTATATATTCATCTATATTTTCAGGATTTATAACTCCACAATTCCTTAAGGCAACCCTTCTCTGCTTCTTATAAAACTCAACTTCATTTATTGATCTTATCTCATCTTCCTCTAAGGCTTCATAATATAATAAATCTTTTACTATTCTTCCCTTTAAAAGATGTTCTTCAACTATTTTTTCTACATTTTCTACTTTTATATGACTATAAAAGGCACCTTCTGGGTATACTATAACTATAGGGCCTACTTCACATAATCCAAAACATCCTGTTCTTACTATTTTTACTTCATTTGTGAGTCCATGTTTTTCTAGCTCTGATATGAATTTTTTTTCTACATCATCAGATCCTGATGATGTACATCCTGTTCCGCCGCAGATCAGTACGTGTGATCTATATAGTTCCATTTTTTTACCTCCCTTTGGTATCTTGTAGTATTTCTAGAAAGTCTGCTAATAGCTGACAATAGATTATTTGAAAACCTTTTTATAAGGTCAATATATATCGGGATAACCTTATCCTATATTTATTAAAAATCATAATAGCACTATAATACTAACTTTTACTTTTCATACGCTCCAATTGTAAATTCTCTTATTACTTTTCCGTTAACTAGATGCTCTGCCACTACTCTTTTTGCCTTTTCAGCAGTCATCTCCACATATGTTACTTTTTCTTCCCCTTCTCTGTATATTTCTACAATTGGTTCAAGCCTACATACTCCTATACATCCTGTTTGGGCAACCTCTATATCATTTAAATTTCTTTTTTTAATTTCTTCTAATAATGCTGTTAATACCGGTCTCGCTCCTGCTGATATTCCACATGTTGCCATTCCCACTACGATCCTTGTTCCTTTTCTTTCTTTCCTAATGTCTACTTTCTTTAGGGCTTCTTCCCTTATCTTAGCTAATTCTGCTAATGATTTCATTTTTTAACCTCCCTAAATTTAGATATAAAACCTATAAATTAAAATATTTAAATTAGAAATATATAAGCTAATAGTTTAAGCTCGATATTTATAGTTTATTTATAATAATACTTTTCATGTTTCATTAGATATTTTTATATTATATGTCAAAATTTGTCAACATTGCAATAAAGTACATTATTTTTATCTAGTTTGTTAAATATCAAATTAATATTTCTTCAAAATATCAGGAACATCTGCCTCAACTAATCTTCCATAAACATCTTCATTAATAGTTAATACTGGTGCAAGTCCACAAGCTCCAATACATCTTGTAGCCTGTAATGAAAACTTACCATCCGGTGATGTTCCACCTACTTCTACATTCAATTCTTTACTTACTCTGTCAATAATAGTTTGGGCACCCTTTACATAACATGCAGTTCCTAAACATACTGATACTACATATTCACCCTTTGGCACAAGAGAAAACTGTGAGTAAAAAGTTACTACACCATATATCTCTGCTACCGGTATATTTAGCTCCCTTGAAATTACTTTTTGCACTTCAAGTGGTATAGCTCCAAATATATTTTGAGCTTCATTAAGTACCGGCATCAATGCCCCTTTTCTTCCTTTGTTTACTTCAATTACTTCACCTAGCTTGTCAAAATTCTCTTTTGTTAAAATATCTTTAGCCATGTCACCTCTCCTTTCATTTTTAATAAATAAAAATCTCTCTCCATCGTTTCCATTTTACTATTACTGGTATAAAAAATCAATTATAGATATTAAATATTTTTATATTGTTTTATATATATACTTATAAAGCCTGTAATAAGCTGCTTTTAAAAATGTGTAGTCGAATTTTGTCGCTTGTTAAGATTATATCATTTTATGGTGTTTATTACAATAAAAAAAGCTTTAGTAAATAATAGTGAAACATATGTAAAAGCTAATTTACACATCATAAAAAATCCATAAACATTGATATCTTAATATATATAAATTAAATTTTGACATTGTTTCACTATAGCTAATAGTTTTCAAATTTTTTCAACTAATCTGATAAAACAATATTCAGTTTTTTCATTTTCTATTTTATTTATCAATCTATTCTATATCATTTTGATTTATAAGCCTAATATTTAATTCTTCAGCTGCATTATATCCCATTTCTTTTTGACGATGATTTCTAGCTGCTGCTTCTAGAATTACGGCAAAATTTCTTCCAGGTCTAACAGGAAGTGTTATTTTTGAAACATTTACTCCTAGGATTTCAATATACTCATCATCTATACCTAATCTGTCGTAAGTATTAGACTCATCCGTGTCAAGTTTTACAACTAAATCAATAACTTTCTTTTCCCTAACTGCTCCCATTCCATATAGCTTTGCCACATCTAATATACCTATACCTCTTATTTCTAAAAAGTACTTTATGATTTCAGGTGCTGTGCCAAGTAATGTATATTCATCAACCTTCTTAATTTGAACAGCATCATCCGCCACAAGTCTATGACCTCTTTTAACTAATTCTAAAGCTGTTTCCGATTTTCCTACACCACTATCTCCCAAAATAAGTATTCCAATACCATTGACTTCAAGTAGAACCCCATGTAATGTTGTAGTTGGAGCCAATTCATGCTCTAAATAAAATATAGTTTTACTGGCGAATTTTGAAGTGGGAGTACAAGTCCTTAAAATTGGTATATTTGCTTTGTCAGCTTCTTCCATTAATTCTACAGGCACATCTAATCCCCTTGTTACAATTAAACAGGGAATAGATCTTTTCATTAATTCTCTTGCCCTTTGTCTCCTAAATTTTTCGCATAATCTAGTAAAATAACTCCACTCAGCCTTTCCTATTAATTGCACTCTATCAAATCCATAATTCTCAAAATATCCTGCCAAGGGAAGTCCTACTCTATTAACTTCACTGGTTGTAATCTCACTGCCATGATCTTTCCAATTATTAGCAATTTCTAATTTTAAATCTTTAATTAGTTTTTTTGTTGGTATTGTTTTCAAATTATACACCACCTATAATAATAGTATTTTCTAGTATTTTCATCGAAACCTTTAATACTAAGCTTTATCTTTTCTAAAAAAATCATAAACATTATTTGCTATTTTTTCATTCATGCCTTCGACTTGCTTAAGTTCGTCAATAGAAGCCTTTTTAATCTTCCCAATAGAGCCAAAATGCTTTAATAATTCACTTTTTCTCTTTTGTCCTATGCCTGGTATTTCATCTAGGACAGATTGAATTAGAGACTTGTCCCTTATGGTCTTATGATAAGTTATTGCGAATCTGTGGACCTCATCCTGAATCCTTGCAATTAACTTAAATACATAACTTTGTTTATCTAAAAAAATATCTGCATTTTCAAAAACCAGACCTTTAGTTCTATGTTTGTCATCTTTTACCATCCCTGCTACAGGTATATTTACACCTAAAGCATAAAGTACTTCTTTTACTACTTTTACTTGCCCTTTGCCACCATCAATTAAAATTAAATCAGGAAAAAATGAAAACTTTCCTTCAACATATGATATACCTTGTTCCTTAAGCATTTGCTTTTCTTCAATTCCTCTTTTAAATCTTCTAAACAATACTTCCTGCATGCTTCCATAATCATTTGGTCCTTCAATAGTCCTTATTCTAAATCTTCTATAGCTACTGTTAAGGGGTTTTCCATCTTTAAAGACTACCATAGACCCTACTGAAAAAACTCCATAAATATTGGAAATATCATAGGCTTCAATACGTCTTGGAATTTTTTTAAGTGATAATAGTCCCACTAATTCCCTTAAAGAGCTTTCACTATATTCTTTATCTCTATTTATTTTTTCTTCAAATTTTGTTAAATACTCTAAAGCATTTTTATGAACCAATTCAAGAAGCTTTTTTTTCTCTCCTTTTATAGGTTGTTTAATGACTACTTTATTTCCTCTTTTTTGGGATAACCACTTTTCGATCAATAGATCATCCTCAATTTTTTCATCTATAAGTATTTCCTTTGGAATAAAGGCACTGCCAGAATAAAATTGTTTTACAAATGTGCTCAATATTTCAGATCTCTTAATATCATTTGTTCCTTCCAAAATATGTTGCTCTCTTCCTATTAGTTTCCCAGCCCTTACAAAAAATATCATTCCACATGTTTTATCAGAATTTCTAGCCATTGAGATATAATCCTGATCTGTATCAGAGGCTGAAACTATTTTTTGTCTTTCTAAAAGATTATTTAATGCATTTATTCTGTCCCTATACTTTGCTGCCCTTTCAAAATCTAACTGCTCAGAGGCCTCTGACATTCTCTCCTTAAGCTCAGCTATAAGTATATCATGTTTCCCACCAAGCAAAAGAATTACCTGATTTACTACCTCCATGTACTCCTGATGATTTATCTTTCCAGTACAAGGACCAATGCATTTTTTTATATGATAATTTAAGCACGGCCTATCTTTGTTAGTTTCTAAATTCCTATTACATTTTCTTAAGGGAAATAATTCTTCTATGGTTTCGAGGGTTTTATTTACCGCATCAACATTTATATATGGACCAAAATATTTTGCATTATCTTTAATGATTTTCCTGGTTTTTATTACCCTTGGATATTTATCTTTTACTGTAACCTTAATATATGGGTAGTTTTTATCATCTTTAAGGGCAATATTATACCTAGGTTTATGTTTTTTTATTAAATTAGCTTCTAGAATTAAAGCTTCAACCTCTGTATCAGTGATTATATACTCAAACTCCTTTATACATTTAACCATAGCAATTACTTTAGGATCATGCTTTTTAGAATTACTAAAATATTGACTGACTCTTTTCTTTAAGGATTTAGACTTTCCTATATAGATTATATCATCCATTTCATCCTTCATAATATATACTCCAGGTTTATCCGGTAGTTTCTTTAATTGTTCCTTTATACTAAACATATATATATGCACCTCTAGTCTAAATTCAGATTATCCATATAGAAATCAAAATCACTTGGACTCCTTCAAGCTTTTCATAAATAATCTGGGTTAATTTTTAAATCTTATTTTATATTCTATCAAAATTGATTAATAATTTGAAATCTAATATAATTATACTATATATAAATACCTCTAGGAGTTGATAAATTTGAATAACAGCAAAAGAAGTATTGGTTTTGTTATAGCATTTATGACTGTAATCTCTATAATTACTTTTATTTTACCAAATATTAATTTGGAGTCTCTAGGAAATAGTATAGAAGTAATTTTTCCCAATATATTATTTTTCCTTTTCATAATAGTTTTTTCATCTATTCAATTTATTTTTAGATTAATATTAACTTCAAAATATTATATAAGGGATAAAATCTTTTTCTTTTTAGATATAGTTCCCTCTAAAATTTATAACAGACTAATATTCTATTTGGGAATTTTTATACTATTTTTATGGCCTGCTATTGCTTCAAAAAATTTATCCTTTATTTCCATTAAAGCCATAATAAATCTTATTATCTGGATATTCATAACAGAAATATTACTTTATATTACCTATAAATATACAAAGATTCACTTTATGACCGATGGAATTTTGATTAGGGGACTAGATTTTAGAATTGACGTTCCATTAAATGACAAGCTATCTAACCACTCTGGCTTTTATCCCTACTATAATATACAGAAATATACTGTTGAAAAAAATAAATTAATATTATATTTATATAATTCTACAGGGTCAATAGAAGGATACATTACTAGTGATAAGTTAAAGGCTGTAGCTGCTTTTTTGGAAAGTAAAAAGATTAAACATATAGATAAAAATCAGGTCTAGAATTTAAACTAGAATGAATATTCTACCTTTTATTTTCTAATACTTTTAATTTCTATTAAAATATGGTAGAATCATATTAATAAATAATTAAATTTAAAGGAGTGTGGTTTTTAGCTATGTCTAGTGACAAGCCTGCCGTCGTCTCGCCTAGAACGAAAGGTTTTTTAGCTTGCATCATTGTTTTAATAACCATTTATTTTTTACAGTTGATTTTTTCATCTTTTTTTACTATTGGTTTTAGTTTTCCTTATTAGATTGTTTCTTACGACTATAATAAATTTTTATATATAATTTTTGTGTAATAAAAAAAGCGACAAGTCGCTTTTTTTTTATTTTGAATTTCTTATTACATATTTATGATTTTTTACTAATATAATTATTATTCCATGATCTTTTTCAAATGCTCTACATATATATCCTGAATACCAGATAATTGACCTAAGCCGCAAAGAATTATATCTACCTTATATCCCTGGACTTCAAAGATATTTTTCCATGAATCTTTATCATCACCAGCCATATCATTTTGAGCATGGTCCCCTGCAACAAGCATTAAGGGAATAAGGGTTATCTTTTTTATATTTTTTTTCCTCAGTTTTTTAATAATATTCTTAATTTCTGGAAATCCTTCTACTGTTCCAACAAAAACATTATTCTCTCCCTGATCCTCAAATGCATAATCTAAGCATGCATAGGCTGAGTTAGCATGATGATATGTTCCATGGCCCATAAATACTACCCCTTCATCATCTCTTCTCCTTGGAATTTTTTTTGCTAAAACAGCGACCACTCTTTTATAATCCTCTATGCTAGTTAAAAGAGGCCTACCTAAAGCAAGCTTAACAAATTCATTTTTAAACCTATGAATTTCTTTGGCTATATCCTCATACTCAGCGCCATTTATAATATGTAATGGCTGAACATAAACCTCTGAAAATCCTTCTTTCTTTAGCTTGGTTAAAGCTTCCCTAGGATTATCTACAAATATACCATCTCTCTTTTTAAGCTTATTAATAATTATTTGTGAAGTAAATGCCCTTCTTACTTCATACTCTGGAAAAATCTTAATAATTCTTTCTTCACATGCTTCTATTGTGGCTTTTCTAGTCTCAGAATAGCTTGTTCCAAAACTGACAACTAATATTGCTTTTCCCTTTGAAGTTTTTTTCATTTTATTCACCACTTTCTTTAGAAAATAAAAAATCTAACCCTATCGGCTAGATTTTTAGCAATGTATTCGTTCTTAAATATACATCGATAACTTCCCACCGAAGTATCAATTAACTAATATATAGGCAGGTTTCCTGACTCATACATTTCCCAATAAATCGCCTTCCCAAGCTAATTGGTGGCATATTGATTTATCAGTAGTACTTACAGTAGCGGGGGCTGTGCTGGATTTTCACCAAACTTCCCTATTATCCCTAAAAAAGGCACCCATATAATATTATCCTTTATTAAATTCTTCAATATTTATTTAAATATAACATATTATTGTTGATTTAACAATAGAATTAATATACTCACTTATAGTGAAACAATCTTAAAAATATCTATTTTTATAATCTATTAAAAATTTTAAATTGAAAGAATATTTGTTAATTTATACATATCCTTATCAAATTGCTTATCCTGTGAAAGAGCTTCATCAATATCCAAGTCAATTAATGAATTATTTTTCATTCCAACAGCTCTACCTGATGCACCATCAATAAGCAATTCTATTGCTTTAGCTCCCATTTTGCTGGCTAAAATTCTGTCAAAGGCTGTAGGACTTCCACCTCTTTGAATATGACCTAATACAGTAACCTTTGTTTCTATGCCAGTTTTTTCTTCTATTTCTTTTCCTAAGTCAAATGCATTTCCTATACCTTCTGCAAGCATAATGATACTGTGCATTTTACCTCTATTTCTTCCATTAATAAGCTTTCTAAATATGTCTTCCTTCTTATACTCTTCTTCTGGAACTATTACACTTTCAGCTCCTCCTGCAAGTCCAGCATATAGAGCTATATCTCCACAATACCTTCCCATAACTTCAATTATACTTGCTCTTCCATGGGAAGCTGATGTATCTCTTATGTTACTTACAGAGTGTAGTACTGTATTTACTGCTGTGTCAAAACCTATTGTATAATCTGTATAAGGTAAATCATTGTCAATTGTTCCAGGTAGGCAGATTGTCTTTATTCCTGAATGGCTAAGTTTTTGAGCACCCTTAAAGGATCCATTTCCACCTATTACTACAAGACCCTCTATTCCAAATATTTCAAGTACATTCAAAGCCTTTGATCTTCCATCTTCAGTTTTGAATTCTTCACACCTTGCAGTCTTTAAAATAGTACCACCTCTGTGAATTATATCTCCAACCGATGATAGATTCATTTCCTTTATTTTTCCATTAATTAATCCATTATATCCTCGCTCTATACCCATTACCTTTATACCGTTGTATATAGCGGATCTTACTACAGCCCTAATAGCTGCATTCATTCCTGGAGAATCTCCTCCACTAGTTAATACACCAATGGTTTTCAATTTACATCAACTCCTGTTTTCAAACCTTTCATATATGGAGCTTTTTAAAAATATTTTTGAATATATTCTTCAATTTCTTTAGCACTTCCCATGTTTATTATTTCATCTGCAAATTTTTTCATTTCTTTATAATCTAAAGAACGAATTAACTTTCTTGCTGGCAAAATAGATATAGGGCTCATGCTAAATTCATCTAATCCTAATCCTAGAAGTATTGGTATCATTCTACTATCTCCTGCCATTTCTCCACACATACCAACCCATATCCCCTCTTTATGTCCATTATCAATGGTCATCTTTATAAGTCGTAAAACACCGGGATTAAATGGATTATACAAATGATGAATTTTTTCATTCATTCTATCTACAGCAGTAGTATATTGAATCAAGTCATTGGTACCTATACTAAAGAAATCTACATGCTTCGCTAAAGCATCACTAGCCAGAGCAGCAGCTGGAACCTCTATCATCATTCCCACTTCTATACCAGATGAATAATCAATTCCTTCATCATCTAATTCTTTCTTTGCTTCATTTAATACTTCCTTTGCTTCCAAAAGTTCTTCTAAACTTGAAATCATAGGGAACATTATCTTAAGATTACCATAAACACTTGCTCTAAGTAAAGCTCTTAGTTGAGTTTTAAATATATCCTTTTTATCTAAGCAAAGCCTAATGGCTCTATATCCTAAAAATGGATTCATTTCTTCATCGAATTTTAGATATGAAAGCTCTTTATCTCCACCTATATCCAAGGTTCTTATTACTATTGGCTTAGGTTTCATTGGTTCTAATACAGCTTTATATGCTTCAAATTGTTCTTCCTCTGTTGGTAGGGAATCATTATCCATGTATATGAATTCTGTCCTATATAATCCCACACCCTCTGCATCATTCTTAATAAGTCCCTTGATATCCTTTGGTGTTCCTATGTTTCCAGCAAGCTCTACTTTTCTACCGTCAAGGGTTATGCTTACTTCACCCTTTAAAGCTTCTAATTCTCTTTTTTCTTTTTCATATTTTTCTTTTAAATCCCTATATTCTTTAATTTCCTTGTCTGATGGATTAATGATAACTTCTCCAGTTTCTCCATTAAATATTACAAAATCTCCATCATTTAACTTCTGTGTGATATTTTTAAGACCTACAACAGCTGGTATTTCCAAAGTTCTAGACATTATTGCTGTATGGGATGTCCTTCCTCCAATATCTGTTAAAAAGCCTAAAACTTTTTCCTTATCCATTATTGCAGTATCTGAAGGTGTTAGATCATGGGCAACAAGTATAACTTCTTCCTCTAGTATTGATAAGTCAATTACAGTAATTCCCATAAGATTTCTTATAACTCGACTGGAAACATCCCTTATATCTGCTGCTCTTTCTTTCATATAATCATTATCCATTGCTTCAAAAACTGTTATAAATTCATCAGTTATTTGTTTAAATGCATATTCAGAATTTATTTTTTCCTTCTCGATTCTATTTAAAGATTTTGATATAAGTTCTGGATCATCTAATATCATTATATGAGCATCAAATATAGCTGCTTTCTCTTTTCCAAGCTCATTTAAAGCCTTATCTCTAATATTATATAATTCTTTTTTTGATTTATCCACAGCTTTTATAAATCTATTTTTTTCTTTCTCAATATTTTCAATTTCTTCCTTCGAGATATGGATTTCCTGATTCTTTATCACTAATGCCTTTCCTAGTGCTATACCTGGTGAAGCACCTGTGCCAGTTATCATATATAATCCTCCTCTATTCTTCACCAAATTTTGACTCTATAAGTCCAACTAATTCGTCCATCGCTTCTTTTTCGCCTATTCCATCAGTTATAATTTTTATTTCATCGCCTTTTTTTGCTCCTAAACTCATTATCCCCATAATAGATTTGGCATTATAAATAGAATTATTAGCTTCAATATTAACGTCACATTTATATTTTGATGCAGCTCTAACAAAAATTGCAGCTGGTCTTGCATGCAAACCACTTTCATTCAATATTTTCACTTTTTTTTCCATAGTATAACCTCTCCTTATTTTTAGTTTTTTTATAAAATATTTTGTATTTATTATAGGGATTTAAGTAAAAACTTTAATTTATACACGTCCAAAACTTCCAAAAGCTCTAAGTATTTGTACAAGTACAAATTAAGTTTTACTATGTAAACCCTGTATATATATAGTGAAACAAACTGAAAAGTTAATTTATACATTATAAGAAATTGTAAAAATCAATATTTTTAAGATGTATAAATTGAAATTTAATATTATTTCACTATAATTATCCTAAATTACTTAATGCAAATATTTGCTATATTATAAAAACTTCTTCCTGCCCAGCCTTTACTTCAGCTCCTGCTTCAAATGTCACAGTTTCTTCTTTAGAAAGATTTGTAAATATAATTGGCGTAATTATAGAAGAAGCTTTAGATTTTATTATTTCCAAGTTTGCTCTAAGTATAGGCTGGCCAACTTGTACAGTCTCACCTGATTTTACAAGAAGTTCAAAACCTTCGCCTTTAAGCTTTACAGTATCAATACCAAAATGAATCAGTATCTCATGGCCACTATCTGCCATTATAGATATTGCATGTTTAGTTGGAAATACTGTCATTATTTTTCCATTTACCGGTGATACAAGCTCCCCACTTACAGGTTCTATGGCAAATCCATCACCTATTATTTTTTGTGAAAAAATCTCATCTGGAACATCCTTTAGATCTAATAGTTTTCCACTTAAGGGTGAGACAAATAAATTTTTATCTATTGACTTTGTAATATTACTTTGATTTTTATGAGGTGTTTTTATACGTTTTATTGCATTTCCTCCTATTAAATCTTTAATCAAATCCTTCAATTGATCTGATTCTATTCCAAATACAGCCTGTATACCACTTTGAACCTTAAAAACTCCTTGAGCACCTAAAATCATTATTCTTTTGCTATCAACTTTATTAATATTATTTACATCTACACGTAAGCGAGTAATACATGCATCAATTTTTTTGATATTTTCTTTTCCACCTACTGCATCTAATATATTTACTGCTAAGTCCAATAGTTTTTTGCTGTTATTTTTGTTTTCATGGTTAGAATGTTTTTTATTAAGTTCTTGAAACTTTTCTTTAGTCATTCAAACCTCTCCCTTTTAAATGCAAAATAAAAAGACATGAGTAAAAGGACAAAATAATACAATATTATTTCATCATAGCCTTTACTCATGCCTGATCGAATCAGTAACATGTAAATTATTATTGATTTATAAAATATAACTTATTATATTTTATCATAAAACGTTTTCTCTATCAACATCTTCACATCACATTTTTTTCACTTTAAATGTTACATTTTATCTCCAAATCATACACGCATTTTGTACAAATGAAGAGCTATATATCCTATTTCCCCCTCAGGTATTTTTACATTCAGTTTGTTCTCTATTTTTTTTACTATATAATAGGCTATACTAAATTCATACTTAAGATCCTCTTCCAGTTTTTTCAGGAATTTATTTTCATCAAATCTTTGAGTATATGCTCTATCTATTACTCCCATTAGATGCATAACAAATCTTCTACTTAAAAAGGAATTCCTCTCTAATTTTATCTGTAACTTGTTTTCTACCAATTCTAAAATTTCACTAATCATTTTAGAATTCTCCAAAGCTTCGTTTTTGCTTTTATCCTTTCTAACTCCGTAAATATGAAGAGTCAAAAATCCAACTTCCGCATCAGGAATTTCTGTTTGCAAATCTTCTTGCAATATTGAAACTGCATTCTTAGCTAAATTATATTCATCTGGATAAAGAAGCTTTATTTCAAATAGAAAAGGATTCACAATTTTAATACCTTCATTTATTCTTTTTATAGCAAAGTTTATATGATCAATTAGCGCAATATATCCATGGGAATCTAATTTTTCTCCTATTTCAGCCTTAATCATTTCAATTATTTTCTGAGTTGTTTCTATTATTTGAGGATCTATTGTTGTTATAAAGGTTTCGTATTCGCTTTCATTCAATCCCTTTAACGATATAAATTTTTCTTCTATATCATCGATATTTTTTAATAATGTGCCTTTTTTTCTATTAAATCCTATTCCTTTTCCTACCAAAATATAATTCTGGTAATTTTGCTGCACTAATATAACATTATTATTTAAAACTTTTTTTATTAAATATCCATCCATAAAATTCCTCCAGATTGACTTCATATAACCATAATAGTACATTGATTTAAGTTGTTGTAAATTGTCGAAATAATATATATATGGTTATTATGCAATTTACATGATTATTTGTCAAGAAGAAAAAGAAATAAATTATACCTTTGCACCTGTAAGATTTTAGAAAACATTTGCAATAAATCGAAAATTTTATGTATAATACCAGAATATTAATAAAACTCCTCTTTAGTAAAAAGTTATATTATTTCAACTATCTACTATAAGAGGAGCATATTAACAAAAAGATTTCCTTTTTTGTCTTATTAATTTTTCAATACTTTCTTTAAATACTGTCCCGTATATGATTTTTTTACACCTGCCACTTTCTCTGGTGTTCCCTGTGCTACTATGGTTCCTCCTCTATCGCCACCTTCCGGCCCTAAATCAATAATATAATCACTTGACTTAATAACATCCAAATTATGCTCTATAACCACTACTGTATTGCCTCCTTCAACTAGTCTTTTAAGGAGTCCTATAAGCCTATCTACATCTGCTATATGGAGTCCAGTAGTAGGTTCATCAAGTATATATAATGTCTTTCCTGTGCTTCTCTTACTCAGCTCACTGGCAAGCTTAATTCTTTGAGCTTCTCCACCGGAAAGCTGTGTCGATGGTTGTCCAAGTCTAATGTATCCAAGGCCTACATCATAGAGAGTTTCTAGCTTTCTTTTTATTTTAGGTATGTTTTCAAAGAAAACCAATGCTTCTTCTACTGTCATATTAAGAACATCAGATATTGTTTTTCCTTTATACTTTACTTCCAAAGTCTCTCTATTATATCTTTTCCCCTTACATACATCACACTGAACATAAACATCAGGTAAAAAATGCATTTCTATTTTAATTATTCCATCACCTCTACAGGCTTCACATCTGCCACCCTTTACATTAAAACTAAATCTACCTTTTTTATATCCCCTTACTTTGGCTTCCGGTACAGTAGCAAACAAATCCCTTATATGGTCAAAGACTCCTGTATAAGTAGCAGGATTTGATCTAGGGGTTCTTCCTATTGGAGACTGATTAATATCAATAACTTTATCGATATGTTCAAGTCCTTTTATTTCCTTATGCTTTCCTGGCTTCCTTTTAGCTCTATGAAGCTCCATTGCCGTTCTCTTATAAAGAATTTCATTAACCAATGTACTTTTACCCGAACCGGAAACACCTGTAACACAATTAAATACTCCCAGGGGAATTTCTGCATTTATATTTTTAAGATTGTTTTCCTGTGCTCCAACTATTTTAATAGATTTTCCGTTTGTTTTTGTTCTTTCACGGGGAACTTTAACTTCTTTTTTACCGCTTAAATATTGACCGGTTATAGATTTATCAATTTCTTTAATCTCATCTACTGTTCCTTCAGCCACCACATATCCCCCATGCTCACCTGCTCCGGGACCAATATCTATAACATGGTCAGCAGCATATATAGTATCTTCATCATGCTCAACTACTATCAATGTATTACCTAAATCAGTAAGATTTCTCAGTGTTTTAAGCAGTCTTTCATTGTCCTTTTGATGTAATCCTATGCTTGGTTCATCAAGTATATAAAGTACACCTACAAGACCAGAACCTATTTGGGTTGCAAGTCTTATTCTTTGAGACTCCCCTCCAGACAGTGTCCCTGCGGATCGGGAAAGTGTTAAATAATCCAGTCCCACATCAACTAAAAAGTTAAGTCTTCCCTTTATTTCCTTTAGTATTTGCTGTGCAATAAACTCTCTTTTTTCATCAAGCTTTAGATTGTCAAAAAACTCCAAGACCTTTCTAACCGACAGATCTGTAATTTCTGAAATATTCTTGTCCCCAACGGTTACCGCTAAGGATTCATCACTAAGCCTTGCACCCTTACATTTTTCACAGGCATTTAAGCTCATATATTCCTCTATTTTACTTCTTATATAATCGGAATTAGTTTCTCTATATCTTCTTTGCAAATTTTTGATTATCCCTTCAAAGGGAGATTTATATTCTCTATAACCATATTTACTTTCATAATGAAACTTGATTGTCCTGTCCTTCGTACCATATAAAAGCTCATCTATAAAATCCTTTGACAGTTCCTTAATCGGCATATCCAAACTGACACTGTGATCTTTAGCCAATGCTGCTATCATCTGCTGATAATAGGTTCCTTCTCCACTATTGGCAATAGGAGCAATTGCCCCCTGATTTATGGATAATTCTCTATTTGGGATGATTAACTCAGGATCAACCTTTAGAAGGTATCCTATTCCATTACAAGAAGGACATGCTCCAAAGGGACTGTTAAATGAAAACATTCTAGGCTCCAGCTCTCCAATACCTATACCATGCTCAGGACATGAGAATTTAGTATTAAATAACATGTCCTCACCCTCAAGTATATTTACAATTACTAATCCGTCAGATAGCTTAAGGGCAGTTTCTATAGAGTCAGCAAGTCTCTTTTCTATTCCTTCTTTTGTTATTAATCTATCAACAACAACTTCTATAGTATGTTTTTTATTTTTCTCAAGCTTAATCTCTTCATATATTTCTCTAATCTCTCCATCTACTCTAATCCTAACATATCCATCCTTTTTTATTCTATCTAATTCCCTTTTATGCTCCCCCTTCTTTCCTCTGATTACCGGGGATAGAATTTGTATTTTCGTTCTTTCTTCTAATTCCAATACTTTATCTACTATTTGGTCTACTGTTTGCTGGGATATTTCTACTCCACACACAGGACAATGGGGAATACCTATTCTGGCATATAATAATCTTAAATAATCATATATTTCAGTAACAGTACCAACCGTCGAACGTGGATTTCTACTGGTGGTTTTTTGATCTATAGATATAGCTGGAGATAAGCCTTCAATATATTCTACATTTGGCTTTTCCATTTGTCCCAAAAACTGCCTTGCATATGCTGATAAGCTCTCAACATATCTTCTCTGGCCTTCAGCATATATGGTGTCAAATGCAAGAGAAGATTTTCCAGAGCCACTAAGTCCTGTTACAACAACAAACTTATCTCTAGGTATTTTTACATCAATATTTTTAAGATTATGCTCCTTAGCTCCCCTGACATATATATAATTTTTACTCACTATTTCACCTCAAATCAGTTCTAACTTATGCTTTAAAACTCATCTCTCAATCATTCACTAATCATTATCGATTATTTATTTTCTCCCTAAGCTCCTCTATCTTGTCCCTCAGCTCTGCAGCCCTTTCAAACTGTAAATCAGCAGCAGCTTGTCTCATATCAGCTTCAAGACCATCAATAAGCTTAAGTAATTCTTCTCTGTTTAATTTATCATCATTGTCTACGCCGTACTTAACTTCTTCTTCGGCAACCTTAGTAGCTTCAATAATATTTCTGATTTGTTTCTTTATTGTCATAGGTGTAATACCATGCTTTTTATTATAATCCATTTGTATATCACGTCTTCTATTGGTTTCATCAATGGCAAAATTCATGGATTTAGTGATCCTATCGGCATACATTATTACCTCCCCTTCAGAATTTCTTGCAGCTCTTCCTATGGTTTGCACTAATGATGTTTCTGACCTCAAAAATCCTTCCTTATCAGCATCTAATATGGCAACCAATGAAACTTCTGGAAGATCAAGACCCTCTCTCAGAAGATTTATACCCACTAATACATCAAATTTACCAATTCTCAAATCTCTAATAATTTCCATTCTCTCCATAGTATCTATATCAGAATGCATATATTTTACCCTTATTCCTACTTCTTTCAAATAATCTGTTAACCTTTCAGACATCTTTTTTGTTAAAGTTGTAACTAGAATTCTCTGTTTCTTCTCAGCTCTTTTATTTATTTCACCTATTAAATCATCTATTTGACCTTCTACTGGTCTAACATGTATCTTAGGGTCAATTAATCCAGTAGGTCTTATAATTTGTTCTACCACCTTTTTGCTATGCTCTTTTTCGTAGGGACCTGGGGTTGCACTGACAAAAACGACTTGATTTACTAAGCCTTCAAATTCTTCAAAATTAAGAGGCCTATTGTCAAATGCTGAGGGCAATCTAAATCCAAAGTCAACTAAATTCTCTTTTCTAGAACGATCACCACCATACATAGCTCTTATTTGGGGAATAGTAACATGGGATTCGTCTATTACCATTAGAAAATCATCAGGAAAATAGTCTATAAGTGTATATGGTTTACTTCCAGGTTTTCTCCCGGATATATGTCTTGAATAATTTTCTATTCCCTGGCAAAATCCAACCTCTTTAAGCATTTCTATATCATATTTAGTTCGTTGGTAAATCCTTTGAGCTTCTATTAATCTTCCCTGATCTTTAAATTCTCTTACTCTATCCTTTAGCTCTTCTTCGATATGCTCAATAGCCCTTTCCAGTTTATCCTTTTTTGTTACATAGTGAGAAGCTGGAAAAACTGCCACATGGTTTCTTAAACCAACAATTTCTCCAGTAAGGGCATTTACTTCAGTAATTCTATCTATTTCATCACCAAACAATTCCACCCTTACAGCATTTTCAGAAGATGAAACTGGAAATATTTCAATTATATCTCCCCGCACTCTAAAGGTACCTCTTGTAAAGTTTATATCATTTCTCATATATTGTATATCTACAAGTTTTTCCAGTATTTCATCTCTACCTTTCGTCATTCCCGGTCTAAGTGAAAGAACTAGATTTTCATAGTCGATTGGATCACCTAGACCATAGATACAAGACACACTTGCTACTATTATTACATCTCTTCTTTCAAAAAGGGACATAGTTGCCGAGTGTCTGAGTTTATCTATTTCATCATTTATTGAAGCATCCTTTTCAATAAAAGTATCACTTTGAACTACATAAGCTTCCGGTTGATAATAATCATAATAGCTTACAAAAAATTCTACAGCATTGTCCGGAAAAAATTCTTTGAATTCACTACATAACTGGGCAGCCAGAGTTTTATTATGGGCAATTACCAGAGTGGGTTTTTGTACTTTTTCAATAATATTTGCTATTGTAAATGTCTTACCGGAACCAGTAACCCCCAATAATGTCTGGTGATTTAAGCCCTTATTAATACTATTGCTTAATTCCTCTATTGCCTTTGGCTGATCTCCAGTAGGTTTATAATCTGAAACGATCTTAAATTCTCCCATAAAAACACCTCGTATATTTACAAATATGTCTTCGACACATTTGTAGTTATAAGTTTTAGATTTTAAGCTCTAAGGTTGAAGTCATTCTTTGGGGTCTTAAGGTATCTACAATACCTTTTCTATCCTACTCAAAATTGTATTATAATTCATATTATCTTTATCTTTAATCAAACATTAGTTCGTATCTTCCAGTAAATTATATACCTCTTTTATTATCAAGTCAATGAAATCATAGAAATTAAATCACATTTATTTTTTATGTGAATAAACTATTATTATGATGAATTTTCATGACTAGAGTTTCTAAATACATTTGGGAAGGTGAATAATATGCTTACTAAAAATGACTTTCCTTACTTCAGATCATATGTCCACGGCGTAAACATTAAAATTCCCTTAGGAAAAGATAAATATATGACCGAAATTAATTTTGATAATGCAGCCACTACACCACCTCTAAAAAATGTGTTATATGAGGTTCTTGCCTTCTCTTCCATGTATTCCTCCATACATAGAGGTACAGGATATAAGTCAAGATTTTCCTCCTCAATGTATGAAAAGTCCAGAGAAATAATAGCTAAATTTATGGGCGCCGATCTGTCTAAGGATACTATAATTTTCGTAAAAAATACCACTGAAGCTATTAACAAGCTTTCTTACAGGTTAGACAAGAAAAATGGAAAAAATGTAATTTTATCAACAAATATGGAACATCATTCTAATGACTTACCATGGAGAGAAAAATTTAAAGTAGATTATGTCGATATTGATGAAAAGGGTCGTTTATCTTTAAAGGATTTAGAATATAAACTAAAAAAATATTCCGATAATGTTAGACTTGTTACCGTGGCAGGTATTTCAAATGTAACCGGTTATATTAACCCCATTTATAAAATTGCAGAGCTGGCCCATAGATATAATTCAGAAATCCTGGTTGATGGCGCTCAATTAGCAGCCCATCTCCCTATTAAAATGAATAATCAAGATCCAAAACACAATATAGATTACTTGGTTTTCTCAGCTCATAAAATGTATGCTCCCTTTGGCATAGGAGTTCTTATCGGTCCAAAGTCCACCTTTGAAAAGGGAGCCCCAGATTATCCAGGCGGTGGGACAGTGGAAATCGTTACCCACGATTATGTAAAATGGGCTGAGCCACCACATAAAGAGGAAGCTGGCTCTCCAAATATAATCGGAGTAATAGCCTTATCGGCAGCCATAAAAACTTTAGATTTCCTTGGAATCAGAAGCATACATGAATATGAAAAAAAATTAACTGAATATGCAATTGAAGGATTAAAAACTGTACCAGATATAGAAATGTATGGTGATACTTCCAATTACAATGATAGAGTAGGAATCATCACATTTAATATGAAAGGGATACATCATGAAACCTTGGCAAATATTCTCTCATACGAAGCTGGTATAGCAGTGAGAAATGGATGTTTTTGTGCCCACCCTTATCTTCATAATCTCCTTAATGTTAGTCAGGAAGTAATAGAAAGACGTATTAATGATTCTTCTTTGCCCCATCCTGGAATGGTAAGAATAAGCTTTGGTATGTATAACAATAAATATGAAGTTGATTGTTTAATTAATGCTCTTAATAAGATATCTATTAATAAAAAATACTATTTGAATAAATACGAAACAAATAAAAAATCGACTCGCTTTATTAGTTCTAAATTCTAAAATACAATACTCTATTTTACTACGGACCTGTATATTAATATAGGTCTTTTTTATTGTAGGAAATTAGCTATTTGTAAAATACATATAATATTCAAATTTGTTTTGGGAAAAATAATGAAGCAGGTATAAATTTAAAAGGAAGTGTTAAGCATGTCTAAAAAGATGAACATGATACTATTTAGTGGAGATTATGATAAAGCTTTAGCAGCCCTAATACTGGCAAACTCAGCAAGAGAGCTAGGTATAGATGTTAGTATGTTTTTTGCATTCTGGGGTCTGTTTTTATTGAGAGACCCCCAGAAAATATCAGAAGAAAATAAAACCAGCTATGAAAAAATGTTTTCTATGGTATCACCAAAGGGACCGGAAAATTTACCTCTATCTAAGATGAATTTCAGCGGACTTGGTAAAATACTCCTAAAGGAAATGATGAAAGATGATGAAGCTCCACCTCTAGAAGCCTTTTTGAGTGGAGCTAGAAAAAAGGGTGTAAATTTTTATGGATGTAAATTATCAATGGAGGTTATGGGTCTTAAAAAGGATGAGTTAATAGATGAAGTTAAAGTTATAGATGCAAAGGGTTATTTAAAGGATGCAATTGACTCGGAAATACAGTTGTTTATTTAATGTGATATCTAAAAATACAGCTAAAGCTTGTATAAACACAAAAAGACGATTAGCAAAACCTTGTAGAATAAAAGCTTGCTAATCATCTTTTTTATAAGAATCATATGAAAAAATTGCATAGTTAACATTATTAGTTTTAAAATACAATATGTGGATAATCCACCTGACTCTCTCTACTATATTTTATATTTTAAAATTCTTTACATCCTAATATTCTGCGCATCAAGTCTCTTATTAATAAACTTATCAAATAATGCTTTTATAACAGCCATTATGGGAACACCTAAAAACATTCCTATAACTCCAAACATTCCGCCACCGATTATTATAGCTAAGATTATCCAAAATGGTGATAGCCCAACCTTATCCCCAAGGATCATAGGCCCTAAAAATAAGCCGTCAAACTGCTGAAGTGCTATTATAAATACTAAAACCCATATAGCTTTAATGGGACTATCAAAAAGAGTAATAGCAACCGCTGGTACAGCTCCTATAAATGGGCCAAAATATGGTATCATATTTGCTATACCAACTATTAAGCTTAAAAGCAAAGCATAGGGTGCCTTTATAATAAGAAGCCCTATAAAGCACATGGCGCCAATTATACAGGAATCTATAAATTTACCAATTATAAACTGGGAAAATAGTCTATCAAGTTCTGCTGCAAATTCTATTACACCCTTAGCCATTTGTTTGTTTAACAAAGCAAAAACCACTTTTTTTAAGCTTAAAATAAATATTTCCTTATCCTTTAAGAAATAAACAGCTATAATCATAGATAGAATTATTTTAAATATTGTAGAGGTAAAGTTAATTGCCTTTGATACAACTGCAGATAAGATGCTATTAAGATAATTACCTACTTGCTCAATAATTTTATTAAGACCATCTTCAACATAGGGGGTAATTCCATAGTTGTCCAATAGCTTTAAATCTGTTATTTTTTCTGTTATCCATATATCTGTTATTTTAATATAATCCGGTAAATTCTTCAAAAGATCTAGAATACTGTTTATAATCCTAGGAGAAACTATAGTTATAAATATTGTTGTAATTCCAATAACAAACATATAAATAATTAATATGCTCCATCCTCTTTTTAATTTAAAATTCCTTTCAATATATGACATTGGAGAATTTAATAAATAAGCTATAGCAAATGCCCATATTACAGGACTAAGGATAGACAATAAATTAATATTTATAAACAGGAAAAAATCTATCTTATTTATAATCTTATATAATATAAAGGCTATTATCAATAGCGGTATAAAATTCAAATATGGTATTCTTTTTTTATCTGACATCTATATTCATTACCTCCCAGCAGTCTGCACATCTATATAAATTATAACATATATATAGAATTTATATAGTAAAACTTAATTTATAAACATCAAAATATTTAATGCTTCTTGGGAGTTTAATTGTGCATAAATTAAAGGCCTTACTTAAATTTCTATAATTCTATCTTTTCTTAAATATTTTCTTAACTAAATTTTTAATAATACTTACATTTTCACCAGTAGAAACAACAAAATTAGAGCTCTTTGGAATAACTATAGTTCCTATAGAGTTTATACCCTTTGAAAAATCTGTATGCTCTAATATAATTTTGTTGCCCTTTTCATCTAATGCCTCAATCCAAAGATATGTAGGAAATTGGTTTAATAAATAAAGTAATTCTTCTTTTTCATTTATATAATAATTATTTGCTTTAAGTATAACAAATCCAGGCTTTATTCCCATTTTCTCTCCAATACTATCTTTCTTTACATCAAGTACAGTAAGCCCACTATGGTGTTTTTTGTAAATAGGCATTCTATTTTTTTCTTCTCTTTGACTATAAATAATTAAAGCTTCATGGGCAACAGGTGTAAATATGGCAGCAATAAATTTAAATGCATAGATATATGAAGATATACCTGCAAGTATAAGGAGTATAATGCTATAGAGTCCAAGTCTTAAGGAGGATTTTTTGCTCTTTTCTCTTGGAGAAGATGTTATAGCAATATCTCCATATCCAAGGGCAGCTATAACAACAGTTAACTGAAGGGTAATATTATCAACATCTAAACTGCGGGAAATAAATAATGGCCACCAATCTGGTAAATTTATATCTGTTGTTCCAGACAATTTACTCAATACCACCAGCAAAACTGCAAAAGGTATAGGCCAAAATCTTTGCAGTGTAAAACCTCCAACAGTACCATATTTATCATGCTCAATAAAAATGGGAGTTGGATTATTATGACCATCTATCCATATTAATATACTTTCAATAAGATGCAGCACTGCAACTAAGGCTATAATACTTGATACATTCACCTTTGGAAAGCCAAATATTAAACTTGAAATAGAAAGAATTCCACCAGCATATGAAAAGCATAGATATCTTACATTAATTAGCATTAGAAATATTGCAAGGGGCAATATAAACCTAAAGTCTTCAAGTTCAATAGCAACTCCTAAAACAGAAACTACTACAGTCCCTAGCAAACCACCAATAATACCTACCCCTAAGGATGATAGAACTCTTTCTCTTGCTGTGGCCTTTTCTTTTCCTAGAAGCTTTGCTTCCATTCTAACTACTTTTTTATATTGAAAATATATAAGAAATAATACTACCCAAAACAATGGATTTATAATAATAGTTAGAACTGATTGTAGGGATAGGCTTATAAGTTCTAGCCACTCCATCACTGTTATCACCTGCCTCAAAGACTATCCAAGCCCGAGACTTTTCCCGGGCAATCATAGCTCTTTTATATTTTACCCTTTAAAATCTCAAGGGCTTTTTGTAATTGTATATCTTCCTTATCGGTTATTTCTGTTTTTTCTTTAAGTTCATCAGGTAATTCAATAGTAATATCAGGTTCTATTCCTTTGCCATGTATATAATTACCATTTGGAGTATAATATTGAGATATAGTAAGCTTAAATCCTGTTCCATCTGTTAATTCTCTAACTGTCTGAACTAATCCCTTACCAAAGGTAGTAGTTCCAACAATCACTCCAGATTTTGTATCTTTAACCGCCCCGGTTAAAATTTCTGAAGCACTTGCACTCCCTTTATTTACTAATATGGTAAAGGGGTAATCAATCTTTTTAGCATCTGAATCTAAATATTCCTTATTTCCAGCCCTGTCTTTAGTATATACTATAGTCTGCTTACCCAAAAGCTCATCAGCTATTTCAACACATTCCTTTAATGATCCACCAGGATTGTTCCTAAGATCAATAATTAGACCCTTTATATTTTTTGATTCTAACCCTTTTAAATGTTTTTTAAAATCTTCTGCAGTTTTATCATCAAACATTGTTATTCTTAAATACCCAATATTGTCATTAATTACTCTTGATTTAACGGTATTAAGTCTTATTTCTTCTCTTTGAATTGTAATAGACAAAGGTTCTTTTCTATTTGGTCTAAGTATAGTTATATCTACACGGGTACCTGGTTTCCCCTTCATTATTGCAACTGCCTCATCAAGCTCATCAGCTGTAACCTCTTTATCATTAACTTTAATAATTTTATCTCCACTAATAATACCTGCCTTTTCTCCTGGAGTATCTTCTATAGGCGAAACAACAGTTATATATCCATCTGCACCTGGAGTAACAATAACTCCTATTCCACCATAAGATCCTTTGGTATGGGTCATAAAACTATCAAATTCTGATTTTGTCATATATTCCGAATAAGGATCTTCTAATGCTTCAAATAGCCCTTTTAAGACTCCATCTTCAAAAATTTCTTCTTCAACAGGCTCATAGTAGTTTTCTTTAATAATGTTTTTGAGATAAAGTGCCTTGCTAAATTTATCCTTGATGCCAACTAATCTTTCATATTCATTTTTTGAAATATAAACCTTATTATCAAGCTTAACTGCAACCATATTGGAAACAAATGCTGTAAGTAAAGCGGTAATTACAATTATAACCACTGCACCTATAAAAGCGGTTCTCTTTTTAATCATTAATTTCACCTCTATGTTTTTTTCATTAAATATCCCCGATATTTTATTTTATTAATTTTCACTACTCATTATACCATCTTTACTGGTATTCAACAAAATTTTAAAAATAATAAAGGCTTCTATTTCTTAATAAGAATAGAAACCTTTACTATTTAAGATTCTATTAAGGCCTTTTAACATATTTTTCTGGATTCACATATTGGCCATTTTCACGGACTTCAAAATGCAAATGTGCTCCCGTTGACATTCCTGTGCTTCCACATTTTGAAATAACTTGTCCCCTTTCAACCCTTTGTCCTTCTTTAACTAACAACTTAGAATTGTGGGCATATAAGGTTACTATACCTCCACCATGGTCAATCATTACAACCTTACCATAGCCCCCTTGCCAATCTGCATACATAACTTTACCACTTTGGGCTGCAACTATGTTCTCTCCATAGCCTATACCTATGTCTATACCTGTATGTAGTTTTTTCCTTCTTAAAATCGGATGTATTCTATAGCCAAATGGTGAAGTAATTGTTCTAACCCCAGGAGCTGGCCAAGTCATTTGCCCTCCAACATAATTTTCATCGGATTGATTTCTAATAATTACTTCCTTAATTCGTTCAGCTAAATCAGCTAATTCATCTTCTTGTTTTTCCAGTGCAACATGATTCTTTTCAAGTTCCTTCTTGGCTCTTTGCATCGCTCCCCTTGATACCCTTAAATCTTCCTGCTTTTTCTTAGTATTATTCATTAAGGTAAGGAGTTGAGATTTTTGATTTTCAAGGGTGATTTTCTTGTTTTCAATAAGATCCCTTTGTTCCTTTAAGTATTTTAAAAGATCTGTATCGTGCTTTACCAATCTTTTTACCATATCGATTCTAGTCAATAAGTCTTCAAAGTCTGTAGAACCAAGCAACACTTCAATATAACCTACATCTCCATTTTTATACATTACTTCCAGTCTGGAATTAAATGTCTCATTCTTAGTAGACAGATTTTCTTCCGCCTTTATTAATTCTCCTTTTGTTGTTTCTATTCTACCTTTAGTTTCGTTAATATCTTTATTTATTTGAGCTATCTCACCTTCAAGGTTACGTATATTTTCTTCTAATTTATGAATTTTTTGTGTAATATCACCCTGCTGTTTTTCATTTTGTTTTTTTTGCTTAGTAACTTCCTCTTTCTCTTTAGTTACCTCATCTAATTTCTGCTTATCTTTATCCGTATTAAATGCAAATGCCTCAAAGGCCATTGTAAATATTAAAAATAATGAAACAAAAACAACTAAAGTTTTCTTTCTACTCATCTTTTGTATATATCCCCCTCTCGTTATATGGCTTGTTTTACACTTTCAAATATTTTTTCATTGAAGTTATACTACCCAATGCACCTATTCCTGCTCCTAATACTATAAATATCAATAATAAATTATCCAGTACATATTGAGCAGGTACTAAATATGCAGTTAATATTACGAAAAAGTTTTTTGCTGCTATACCATAGAGATATTTATAGGCGAAAAAGACTATTAGAAGAGCAATAGCTCCACCAATCAATCCTAAAAAGGTTCCTTCTATAAAAAAGGGCCATCTTATGAACCTATTGGTAGCCCCTACATACTTCATTATACTTATCTCTCTTCTTCTAGCTGCAACAGTTAATTTTATTGTATTACCTATAATAAAAATTGATATGGCTATTAAAATTACTATAACAGCTAAACCTATAATTTTAACAAAATTTGTTATATTGATAAGCTTACCAACTATATCTTTATGAAATTTAACTGATTCTATATCACTTATAGCTTCAATTTCACCTACAACCCTTTCACTTTCTTCAATATTATTTACATATACTATATATGAATTAGGAAGTGGATTATCTTCTAATCCCTCCAAAAGACCTTTATTTTCCCCAAAAAGTCCTTTCATTCTATCAAGGGCTTGCTGTTTTGAATGAAATTCTACACTCTTAAGGCCTTGGATTTTATTTATTTCGTCACCTATTTCTTCTATTCGCTCAGCACTTATACCCTTCATCAAATATACTTGAATTGAATTAACCTGCTCTTGAGCACCCTTTGCCATACTATTTATATTAAATATTAATATAAATATCATACCAAGTATCATTAAAGTGGCAGTAACTGATCCTACAGAAGCAAGGCTCATCATCCTATTTCTCCAAAGATTTTTAAAACCTTCCTTTATCATGTATCCCCATGTCCTAATCTTCATATCCATAACCACCTCTTTTCTCATCCCTTACTATTAGTCCATTTTCTAATGCTATAACTCTCTGCTGCATCATATCAACTATATCTTTAGCATGGGTAGCCATGACTACGGTTGTTCCTCTTCTATTTATTTGTCTTAATAATCTCATAATCTCCCAGGACGTTTCAGGATCCAGGTTGCCTGTAGGTTCATCAGCTATAAGTACTGGAGGATTATTTATTATTGCTCTGGCAATAGATACTCTTTGCTGCTCACCACCTGAAAGTTGCTCCGGATAACTCTTTGCTTTTTTACTTAGTCCCACAAGGCTTAGTATAGTCGGTACATTTCTTCTTATTTCCTTAGGAGTTGCTTCAACAATTTCCATAGCAAAGGCCACATTTTCATAAACAGTATTATTTGGAAGCAATCTAAAATCTTGAAAAACCACACCAATTTTTCTTCGTAAATATGGAACTTTTCTTCTATGTATATTCGTAATATTCTGATTATCAATTATTATTCTACCTTGGGTAGGCTCTATTTCTTTCAGCAACATTTTTACAAGGGTAGATTTACCTGCCCCACTTGGACCAACCAAAAAAACAAACTCTCCCTTGTCGATTTTTAAATTAATATTTGAAAGTGCCATTACGTCACTTTTATACCTTTTTGAAACATTTTTGAGCACAATCATTACATCAACTCCTAACCTTATTCTTATTTCGATAAATCTCTCTTATTTCCTTCAAAAATTTTTTAATAATTTCTAGTATATTTTTACTATTTTCCCTACATTTCTATTATAATAGAAAAACCAATAAAAAAAATCTCAAAGACATAATTGTCTTTAAGATTTAATATTATATTTAAGTTTTTGTAATATTCTTCATTTTTCTTCTTTATTATCTTTAGATTTTTCCTTTTCTGCTTTTTCTGCTAATTTTTCAAGAATGTCAGTAACTATATAATGTATAGTCCCTTTAGGGTATTTTCCATTTTCATCTTTTTCTCCAGCAGGCACTCCCGTTAATATTTCTATTCCTTCATCAATTGTCTTTACGCTATAAATGTGGAACTCTCCTTTTTTAACTGCCTCAATTACTTCATCCTTCAGCATAAGATTTTTAACATTTTGATGGGGAATCATAACTCCCTGCTTTCCAGTTAATCCTTTCAATTTACAAACTTTAAAGAAGCCTTCTATCTTTTCATTTACTCCTCCAATTGGCTGGATTTCTCCTCTTTGATTAACTGAACCTGTTACAGCTATATATTGTCTAATAGGGACTTTAGATATACTTGATAAAATAGCATAGAGCTCTGTACTTGAGGCACTGTCTCCATCAACACCGGAATAAAGCTGTTCAAAAACTATACTAGCCGATAATGCCAGAGGTTTTTCCTGGGCATATTTATAACCTAAATATCCACTTATTATCATTACTCCCTTATCATGTATCTTTCCACTGGTTTTGGCTTCTCTTTCAATATTAATTATTCCTGCTTTGCCTCTATATGTTGAAGCAGTTATTTTACTTGGCTTGCCAAATTTATATTCTCCTGTTCCAGTAACAGCTAAACCATTTATTTCCCCTATTTTTTCTCCATCAACATCCAGTAAATAATCTCCATATTCAAACATCTCAAGTACTTTTTCTTCATATTTGTTATTTCTAAATACTTTTTCTTCTATTGCTTTTTCAATATGTTTAACTTCTATTATATTACTTCCGTCTACTTCTGCCCAGCTATCAGCTTCATATAAAAGCTCAACAATTTGATTAAATCTTGAACTAAGCTTCATTTGATTTGAAGCTAATCTTGAACTGTATTCTATAACCCTTCCTACTGCATCACGATGAAAATGTTTTATATTTTCCTTTTCACAATGGGTAGCTATAAATCGAGCCATTTTAAGAATATTTTCTTCATCTCTAGACATTTCTATATCAAAATCCGCCATTATTTTGAACAATTTTTTGAATTGTTCATCATATGTATATAACATATAATAAATATATGGATCACCTATTAATATAATTTTTAGATCAAGGGGAATTGGTTGTGGCTTTAATGTTGTAGTAACAACATATCCCAATTGTTTTCCCAATCCCTCAATATTTATTTCATCAGTAACCAAAGCTCTTTTTAGGGCATTCCATGCAAAAGGATTTGAAAGTACATCCTTAGCTTGTAATACTAAATAACCTCCATTAGCTTCATGCAATGCTCCAGGTTTTATTTGTGTAAAATCCGTTTTCATGACTCCCATTTCATTTTTATATTCAACACTGCCTACTAGATTATAATAAGTTGGATTTGACTCTACAATTACAGGTGCACATTTTTTTTCGCTATTATCTATAAAAAGATTTACATTATATCTATCAAAAAACGCTTCGGAAGATTTTATTTGAAACATTGCAAATGGATTATTACTTACTGAATCCTTGTCCTTTTTAAATTTATCTATATGCTCAATTATATCTTCCTTTAACATATCAAAATACTCTATGGATTTATCATTATAATTAAAATTTTCCTTTAATTTTTCTATATGAAAATCCACAACGCTAATTGATGTTTCAACATCTAATTTTTTTATCTCTTCTCTATAATTTTCCTCAAGCTCTCTAAGCTTATTAAATACCTCAACAGATTCTAAATTTAACTTGCTACTTTTTTCCCTCAGTTCATCAAATTCTTCTGGGGAAAGTTTTGTATAATCCTCTTCATTCATATGCCTTCCTTCTTTAAGAGGCATACTTACTAATCCTTTGTCTGTACGAGCAAATCTAAAATCATATTTTTCAGCCACTTCATTCAATTCTTTAATCATATTCTCCGACGCACTTTGGTATCGTTGAATAAGAGCATTTTTCATATTTTCATATTCTTTACTTGTAAATGCATTTTCTATTTCTTTCTTTAAGTTTTTAATTGAATTTTCCATATCTTTTACAAGCTTTTTACCTTGTCCAGGTTTAAGATTTAAAGCTAAAGGACTATGAGGGTTTTTAAAGTTATATACATATACCCAATCATCAGGAATATTCTTTTTTGAAGCTTTATCATCTGTTATCAACTTTACATAGCTATTTCTACCTGTTCCACTTTGTCCAGATACAAAAATATTATATCCTTTCTTTTTTACAGATAATCCAAAATCTAATGCATTTGACGCTCTTTCTTGACCGATTATACCTTGAAGAGGTTTTAAATCGGCAGTACTATGAAATTTAAAGCAATTTACATCACATTTATTTTTTAATCTATTCATAGGTACTTTAACTTCTTTTATCATATAAACACATCCTTCTTAATTGCTAAAATTTTAAAAATATTTTGTCTATTTTATACCCTTATATATTCAGATATATTCAGTATATTTAATAATTTATGTGCAATATATAAATATACACCTATTAAATTTAATATTTGTTATAAGGCTAAAAAAAATTATTGTCAATTTAAATTCACTATTACATTTATTTGTATTTTTAGTAATGTTTTTATATTTTTTCTAACTATGTCGATTCCTTTAAATTTTTATTATATAATAAAAATAGTACTTACTTGGTAAGGAGTTGAGTTTATGGAAAATAAAAACAGAAAAATTATTAATTCTTTTATTGATGCTGGAGGATATTTCAAAGACATATTTGATGAAGATGTTTTTATATCTATATCGGATACTAAGCATATATTGAAATATATCCCCGGTTATGAACTAGATATAAAGGATGAAGAGGGTTCTCCTTTAAAAAAGGGAGATGTGATGTCTGAATGTATTAAAAATAATAAAAAAATTGTGCGAATAATTTCAAAAGAAGTTTTTGGAATACCATTTAAAGCCATTACAATTCCAATAAGAGATGATATAGGTAATTGCATAGGAAGTATTGGCATCGGTAGAAGTCTTAAAAAACAAAATAGGCTTAATGAACTTTCAGAAAATCTTGCTTCTGCATTAGAAGAAATAACTTCAAGTATTGATGAAATTTCATTAGGTGCTAATAAAATTGCCGAATCATCTAATAATATTTCTATTAAAGGTAATGAAGCAAAAAAACAAGTAAGTCAAACCGATAGTATTTTGCAATACATAAAAAACATATCTGATCAAACTAATATGCTTGGCTTAAATGCCGCAATTGAAGCAGCCAGAGCCGGTGAACACGGTAGAGGTTTTTCTGTGGTTGCAGAAGAAATAAGGAATCTGTCTAATGAAACAAAAAAAGCTGTAGGGAATATTAAAACTACTTTAGAAACCATTCAATCTTCTGTAAATGATATGTCAACAGCTGTTGATAGCACAAGCTCAGTTACAAAAGCTCAAGCTGAAACAACTGAACAAATTGTGGCTTCCATAGAAGAACTCAATTCCACGACTCAGCTTTTAGCAGATTTAGCAAAGGATTTATAATTGCAAACACTTATGAGGAAATTCTTATAGTAACAAGTTTTTGAAACTATAGCTTAATACTTTATTATGGATAAACAACAGTAAGATATTCATTATGCTAAATTCCAAAGAGCTATGGACCTAATGTATTAGCTAGAAGCTATACTTAAAGATTAGACCATAGCTCTCAATTTTAAACTAAAATTCAATCTAGCTCTAAAAAACCACCTAGTAGTTATCTAATTTATTTCAACATTATCTCCATCTACTATATAAATAATTCTTTCACATATATTGGTTATATGATCTGCCATTCTTTCTAGGTATCTTCCAACGAATAAAAGTTTGGTTCCCTGATTTATGTTTTTAGAATCAGAGTGAATCATCATTAGTATTTCTGTGTATATATCCTTATATAAATTGTCTATCAGTTCATCTTCTCGTCCAACTCTATATGCTAATTTGGAATTCTCATTAATAAAACTAATTTTTGAATTCCTAAGCATATCTAAAATTATTTCCCTCATCTTCGGTATATCAACTAAAGGTTTTATATGGGCTTCGTTACCTATTTTTATAGTTTCCTTTGCAATATTAACACAAAAATCTCCTGCTCTTTCTATATCAGTAATAATTTTAGCTATAGAAAAAATAATTCTTAAATCTTTAGCCATAGGCTGTTGTAGGGCAATAAGTTCTATAGTCTTTTCTTCTATGTCATTTTGCATTTCATCAATACTGTCATCTAACTCTATTACTTGGCGTGCCAAATTAATATCCTTATTTAAAAGAGAATCTACAGATTTAACAAGTAAATCTTCTACCCTTTCCATCATCTCTACAACATCTTCTTTAAGAGATTGAATTGATGCTTCAAAGCTTTCTCTAACCAATTTAATACCCTCCTTTATTGTCTTTTTAGTCATTCTTTTAGCTCTATCCCAGTCCCACCTTGCACCTCTGTATTAACCTATAATTCATGTCTAAAAGACTCTTTATCCAAATCTACCAGTAATATAATCCTCGGTTCTTTTATCCTCTGGAGTTGTAAATATTTGACTTGTGTCTCCAAACTCAACTAATTCTCCCATTAAAAAGAATGCCGTATTATCTGATATTCTCGCTGCTTGCTGCATTGAATGAGTTACTATAACAATAGTATAATCTTTCTTAAGAGATTCCATAAGATTTTCTATTTTTGATGTGGCAATGGGATCTAGTGCAGATGTAGGTTCATCCATTAAAAGTACTTCAGGTTCTACAGCTAAAGCCCTTGCAATACAAAGTCTCTGCTGCTGACCTCCAGAAAGTCCTAAGGCATTAGTTTTCAGACGGTCCTTCACTTCATCCCAAAGCGCAGCACCTGTTAAGCTCTTTTCTACTATTTCATCTAATACAGCTCTTTTTCGAATCCCATGGGTTCTAGGACCATAAGCAATATTATCATATATGCTCATTGGAAATGGATTAGGCTTTTGAAATACCATTCCAACTTTCTTTCTAAGTTTTATTACATCAATATTGTTATATATATTGTTTCCATCAAGCTTTACTTCTCCCCTGATGGTTACACCTTCTATTAAGTCATTCATACGATTTAACGTCCTTAGAAATGTTGACTTTCCGCATCCTGATGGACCTATAAAAGCCGTAACATTTTTCTCATCTATATTCATATTTATTTTTTGAAGAGCCTGAAAATCTCCATAGAATAAATCTAAATCTTTTATAGTGAATTTTTTAATCCCCATAGTTAACACTCCTTTATACATTATGGATTAGTTTTTCTAAATCTAGAAGCAATACGATTGGCACTTAAATTTATAAGAGCCACAATAATAACCAAAATAGTTGCAGTGGCATATGCTTTATTGAAAGATATTCCTTCCTTAGCTAAAACGTAAAGATGAACAGATAGTGTCATGCCTGATTCCTTAAAGCTCGTAGGTATTCCCCTTCCCATACCTGCCGTAAAATAAACAGCTGCTGTTTCTCCAACGACTCTTCCTACGCTCAATATTACAGCTGTAAGTATTCCTGGTATAGCACTTGGAAGTACAACCTTAATAATCGTTCTAAGCTTCGATGTTCCCAAGGCTAAACTTCCTTCTCTATAGGAATTGGGTACTGACTTTAAAGCTTCTTCGGTAGTACGAACTATTGTAGGAAGTACCATTATACTAAGGGTAATTGCTCCCGCAATAATTGAAAACCCAAACTTTAATATGGTTACAAAAAATATAAACCCGAATAAACCAAATATAATTGATGGTATTCCTGCTAAACTTTCAGTAGCAAATCTTATTAGACGAACTATCTTTCCAGGTTTAGCATATTCAACTAAATAAATAGCAGCACAAACACCAATCGGTGTAGAGATTATAACAGATAGTAATACTATATATATTGTGCTGATAATCATTGGAAAAATACCGCCTTCTTCGCCATGGGGAGCAGTTGTTAAATACTCTATATTTATTTCGCTTATTCCATTTTTGATTACATAGGCAAGTATCCAAACTAAAATTCCTACTGTTATAAAGGAAGATACCCATATAATTAATTTAACTATATTATCTTTTATAGCTCTTGTATTCAAATTATTCACCCGCCTTATGAATAAAAATATTTAGAAATATATTTAATATTATTATAAAGATAAATAAAATTACTCCTGTGGCAAATAGCGCTTCTTGATGTAGTCCAAAGGCATATGACATTTCTATTGCTATATTAGCTGTCATTGGTCGTACACGATCAAGCAATGATTGGGGAAGAAGTGTTGTATTTCCAGCCACAAGAATTACTGCCATAGTTTCTCCAATAGCCCTACCTATCCCCAAAACTATAGCTGTTAATATTCCAGACTTTGCTGCTGGTAAAACAACTTTAAATATTGTCTGAATATGAGAAGCTCCTACTGCTAATGAGCCTTCCTTATATTCTCTAGGAACAGCTCTTATTGATGTTTCTGAAATATTAATAACTGTAGGCAAAATCATAACTGACAAAATAATTATAGCTGCCAGCAGACTATTTCCTCCACCTCCAAAAACATCATCTATTATTGGAACTATAACAACAAGTCCAAAAAAACCATAAACTACTGAAGGTATCCCTGCTAAAAGCTCTACAGCAGGACGAACTAATTTTGAAAGCCAATCCGGCGCAATTTCAGCTAAAAACACTGCTGTTAATACTCCAATAGGTACTCCTAAAAGAATTGCACCTAAGGTTGCATATATAGATGCAACTATCATTGGAAAGATACCATAAACATCAGCACTGGGCATCCATTCTTTTCCTAAAAGAAAGTCCAATATCCCTATCTTAAAGATTGCTGGTCCTCCCTTTGCAAAAATAAATATTGTAATAACTATAACTGATATTATTGCAGCACAAGCACATAACAAAAAGAAAATTTCGACTATTTTTTCATAAATTTTTTTCTTTTTATTTTCCTCCATTTTAGCTTTGTAAATTTCTGAAGATACTTTATCCTGAAAATCCATATTCATTTGGTACCACCTCCATTACATAAATTGGTTCAAATTTATAAATCTTATCTTAAACATTCAAGTTTATACTTTATAAATTATAGATCTCAATATTATATACTGTAAAAACATCAAGAGAGACCCCACTTGTGGTTGTGGAGTCTAGCACTTGTTTTTTATATTAATAGGGGATTAATTATTTTACAGGTATTAATTTTTCACCAACTATTTTTTGTCCATCTTCACTGAAAATAAAGTCTAGGTATGCTTTAGCAGCTGGACTTGGTTCACCATTTGTAAGCATTAGGAAAGGTCTAAACACTTTATATTCTTCAGACTTTATATTTTCAATTGTAGGTTCAACACCATCTACTTTCAATCCTTTTACTGATTCATCTAAATATGATAAGGAAATATATCCTATTGAATATTCTTTCTTAGCAACGTTGGCTTTAACAGCACCATTACCTTCAGCAATCAAAGCATCTTTTCTAACTACACTTATTTTTTTACCTTCAGCGTTTTTCTCCTGTAAATTCATTATTTCTTCAAAGGCACCTCTAGTACCAGAACCAGATTCACGACTTACTACAAGTATTTCTTTATCTTCTCCTCCAACTTCTTTCCAATTTTTTATTTCACCCTTGAAAATCTTAGTGATTTGCTCTTGAGTAAGATCTGCCACACTGTTACTAGGATGTACCACTACTGTAATACCATCATAAGCTATAATATGTTCTGTTAAACCCCACTCTTTTTCTTCGGATTTTAAATTGCGTGACGCCATTCCTATATCTCCACTACCTTCTTTTGCCGCCTTAACTCCCGCTGTTGATCCAATTCCCTGTATGTCAACTTTTATACCAGGCTCTATTGTTGTAAACGTATCAGCCAGATTCTGTGCCACAGGCGTTACTGAAGTTGATCCTATTACTGATACTGTTCCTTCTAATTTATCTTCTCCACTATTATTTTCACTTTTGTCATTAGTTTGTTCATTATTTTGCTCTGCTGAACTTTCTTCCTTAGTTCCATCTGCACATCCTCCAAGTAAACCTACAGCTAAAAATGCAACTAGTAATAATGATAAAATTTTCTTCATTTTTTATTCTCCCTTCGCCTTTAAAAATCATCTTCATTCTTAAGTACATATATAAGATATCACTATTTATTTTTCGTTTTGTTATGGAATTGTTAACCAAAGGTTAAATAAATGTTAAATGAAGAATAAATAATATCCATTTTTACCAAGAAAAAAGAATTCCTATTCTATTTAAAGGAATTCTTTTTTCTTTGAGTAAATTAAAATTATGCAATTTTCTCAATTAATATTTCTTAGTGTTCTATTTCTCAATTAAATTATCTATAGGTTTACCAGGAGGTACAATAGGATAAACACATTCATCCTTATCTATTTTACAGTCTATAACAACTGGTTTTCCTGTTTTTGATACTTTCTCTATGACTTCAATTAAACTTGATAAATTATCTACTTTATAACCTTCAATTCCATAGGCCTGTGCTAATTTAACAAAACATACATCTTCTCCGATGTCGGTTTCAGAGTATCTTTGATTTCTAAATAACTTTTGCCACTGCCTTACCATCCCAAGGGTTCTATTATTAAATATTAATGTTATGGTAGGCAATTTATATTTGGAAACCGTGGCTAGTTCATTACAATTCATTCTAAAGCTTCCGTCTCCAGTAATGTGTAAAACTCTTTTATCTGGGTTTGCTATTTGTGCTCCAATTGCTGCTCCAAGACCATACCCCATGGTTCCTAATCCCCCGGATGATAAAAATTTCCTTGGGCCTTTAAACTTCCAATATTGAGCTGTCCACATTTGATGCTGTCCAACATCGGTAACAACTATAGTATCATCTTCCAATATTTCATTAGTTTTTTCAATGATATTTTTAGGAATAAATTCTCTGTTATTAAATTCTATTTTTGATTTCCATTCGTTGATTTCTTTTAGCCATTGACCTCTATGCTTGAAGTCAACATCTTCAACCAGGTTTTCTAAAATCTGATTCACATCTCCTACAATGGATAGGTCTGCCTTTTTATTTTTGTTTATCTCAGTCTTATCTATATCGATATGAATAACCTGAGCCCGTGGAGCAAATTTGTTTACATTTCCAACAACCCTGTCACTAAATCTTGCTCCAACAGCAATTATCAAATCACTATTGGTTACTGCCAAATTTGCTTCTCTAAAACCATGCATCCCTACCATTCCCAAAGATAAATGACTATTTCTGGGATAACCTCCCAGTCCCATTAATGTATTGACAACTGGTATATTTGCTTTATCAGCAAATTCCTTTAATTTTTCAAAGGCCTCTGCTATAATTACTCCTCCTCCAGCATAAATAACTGGTTTTAAAGCATTATTAATTGTTTCAGCTGCTTTCTTTAGGAGCACCTCATCTATATTGTTTCTGACAAAGTCCTCATCTGATTTATTTTTCTTTTTATAAAAAGTTTTATCTAAAAAGACATCCTTTGGAATATCTATGAGAACAGGTCCAGGTCTTCCAGTAGTAGCAGTAAGGAATGCCTCTCGAATAATATCAGCTAAATCCTCTACAGCTTCTACAAGATAATTATGCTTTGTAATAGGTAATGATATTCCTGTAATATCTACCTCCTGAAAGGAATCCTTTCCAAGCAATGTTCTTGGAACCTGACCAGTAAATACTACAAGTGGAACCGAATCCAAATAAGCGGTGGCTATTCCAGTAATAGTATTAGTTGCACCTGGCCCAGAGGTTGCAAAGCATACTCCAACTTTTCCACTTGAACGAGCATATCCATCGGCTCCATGAACTGCCCCCTGTTCATGGGCACTTATAATATGAGTAAAAGTATCAAAATTATCGTATAATGCATCATATAAAGGTATAACTGCTCCACCTGGATATCCAAATATCGTGTCAACACCTTGCTCTTTTAGACATTCCAATACAATTTGCGCTCCACTAAGCTCCATAAATTTCACCTTCTTCCCACTATTTTCTATAATTCCTCATAGGCTGCTCCATTACTTGCTGAAGTAACCATTCTAGAGTATTTTCCAAGATATCCTCTAGATACCGGCATATTTCTATTTGAAGTTCTTTGCCTTCTTTTATTCATTTCTTCCTTATCAACGAGTAAATCCAATCTTCCCTTGGTCATATCTATGTCAATAATGTCTCCCTCTTCAACTAAAGCAATAGGTCCACCTTCAACGGCTTCTGGAGATACATGTCCTATAGCTGCTCCCCTTGTTCCTCCTGAAAATCTTCCATCAGTTATCAGTGCAACTTCCTTATCAAGTCCCATACCAGCCAGTGCCGATGTTGGTGTTAACATTTCCCTCATTCCAGGTCCACCCTTAGGACCTTCATATCTTATTACTATTATTTCGCCCTTGTTAATTTTACTATTTAAAATTGCTTCTACGGCTTCTTCTTCGCTTTCAAAGACTCTAGCTTTACCTTTATTTTCTAGCATTTCCTCAGAAACAGCTGATTTTTTTACCACAGCCCCTTCTGGAGCAAGACTACCCTTTAGTACCCTTATTCCACCGGTCTCACTATATGGATTATCAATTGATGCAATTACTTTATCTCCAAGTTTTTCACATCCATTTATCAATTCCATTACCCTTTTACCTGAAGCTGTCATCTCATCTAGATTTAAAAGATCTTTCTTTCTCAGCTCGTTCATTACAGCCATTATACCTCCAGCTTCATATAAATCTTCTATATGATAAGGTCCAGCCGGACTTAATTTACATAAATTGGGAGTTTTCTCACTTATTTCATTAATCTTTTCTAAATTCATTTCTACATTTGCTTCCTTTGCAATTGCAGTTAAATGTAATACAGTATTTGTTGAACATCCTAGTGCCATATCTACAGTAAGGGCATTTTCAAAAACCTTATCTGTTAATATATCTCTAGGCAAAACATTATTTCTAACAAGCTCCATAACCTTCATTCCTGTATATTTAGCAAGCCTCAATCTCTGTGAGTAAACCGCTGGAATAGTTCCATTACCTGGAAGGGCCATTCCTAGGGCCTCTGTCATACAATTCATAGAATTAGCTGTAAACATTCCTGCACATGATCCACATCCGGGACAAGCATTATCCTCAATTTGAGCCAACTCTTCCTCAGTCATTTTACCGGATTTTACTGCACCTACACCTTCAAAAACAGTAATTAAATCTATCTTTTTGTTTCCAATCTTACCTGCAAGCATTGGCCCTCCACTTACTATTATTGAAGGAATATTTAGTCTGGCACAGGCCATAAGCATTGCTGGAACAGTCTTATCACAGTTTGGAACTAACACCAGACCATCAAGTCCATGGGCCTTTGCCATAACTTCAATACTATCTGTAATAAGTTCTCTACTAGGTAGAGAATATCTCATTCCTTCATGATTCATAGAAATACCATCGCATACTGCAATGGTTGGAAACTCAAGGGGAGTTCCACCACTCATTAATACACCCCTCTTTACAGCTTCAACAATATTTTTTAAATGAATATGCCCTGGTACTATTTCATTATAGGCATTAACGACTCCTATTAAAGGCTTGTTTATTTCTTCATTTGTTAACCCTGAAGCTTTAAATAGTGACCTATGGGGGGCCTTTTCTATTCCTCTTTTTACTGATGTGCTTTTCAATATTAGTCCCCCTATTCTTTAATCCATTCCATCATGCTTCTTAAATTTTTTCCTACTTCAACGATAGGATGTTCAAGCTCTTTTTTCTTGATTGAGTTGAATACTGGTCTATTTAGCATATTTTCTGATAACCATTCCTTAGCAAATACTCCTGTTTGTATTTCTTCAAGTACCTTTTTCATTTCCCTGCGAGTTTCGCTATTAACAATTCTTTTACCCACCATATAGTCTCCATACTCTGCTGTATCGCTTACACTGTACCTCATCTTTTCAAATCCGCCTTCATAGAGTAAATCTACTATGAGCTTCATTTCATGTAAACATTCAAAGTATGCTATTTCTGGCTGATATCCTGCTTCTACCAAAGTATCAAATCCAGCCTTAATAAGCTCCGTTACTCCTCCACATAAGACAGATTGTTCTCCAAATAAATCTGTTTCTGTTTCTTCTTTGAAGGTTGTTTCTAAAACACCTGCTCTAGCTGCGCCTATCCCCTTGGCATAGGCCAATCCTAATTCCTTAGCCTTACCAGTATAATCCTGATAAACAGCTAATAGAGCTGGTACTCCTTTTCCTTCTTCATATACCCTTCTAACTAAATGTCCTGGGCCCTTTGGTGCCACCATAAATACATCTACATATTCTGGCGGCACTATTTGACTAAAGTGAATATTAAATCCGTGGGCAAAGGCCAATGCATCACCTTCACTGAGATTTTCCTTAATATGATTAGTATAAACATTTTTCTGATGTTCATCTGGTACTAAAATCATAATTACATCACTCTTTTTAGCTGCCTCTGCCACTTCTAAAACTTCTAATCCCTGATGCTCAGCCTTACTCCAAGATTTACTTCCCTTATATAATCCAACAACTACATCTACACCACTTTCCTTTAAATTTAATGCATGAGCGTGACCTTGACTTCCAAAACCTATAACTGCAACCTTTTTATCCTTTAATAATTCTAAATTTCCATCTTCATTATAGTACATCTTTGCCATTTCTAATTCCTCCTAATTATTTAATTAACTTCTCTTACATCATATACATTTACAAGCTTTTCCATCTGATTTATCGCTTGCTCTATACCAAAATTTAATTCATCCTTTAATACTATTTCCAAGTTTGAAAAACTGGAGTTGCTAATTTCCTCCATATTCACGCCTTTAACGTTAAATCTTTTTCTTTTTAAAAGACCCACAACCCTTATTAAAGTTTCTAATCCACTATCAACCCGACATAAAAGTTTCTTTTCCAAACTATTTCACCCCTTAAATTTATTTTGATTATAGAATCACTTCATTTAATATTCAATAAAACTTTCATATTAACTGTATTACTAAAATTTTTCAATTAATTATGCCTTAGAATTATTTATGGTTATATAAAGAAAAAGAAGGATATAGCTTTTTTATGTCTAATTATTTATTTAGTAAGAATTTTATTTTTGTTTTGCTAGTAGATTATTTAGATAATCTATTAGCTTTTTTTATCTCTATTTTTTGTTGAGTTAGCTTTCAAAAACATTCTTCACCTCCTTATAAATCAATTTAAAACTCTAAAGTCAACAAATTTAATAAGTTCTATAAAATAATATAAATAAAAAATCCCTCATCCTTAAGACATAATAGTTCTATCTTAGGGACGAGAGATTATATTCGCGGTACCACCCTAGTTTCAATTAATAAAAATAATTAATTGACTCTTTATTCAGATCAAAGACTAATTCTTTTAATCCTAGCTATATAACGGTAGCACCCGACCCAATCTACTTAGACATCCTTTCGATCAGACAGTTCAAGAGTGATCATTCCATATCTTCTTCAACGCCAAATCTCAGCAAACCTTGGCTCTCTGTAGTTAAAAGTTTAGATATCTTTCTCTCTATCAACACTTTTTAATATAGTATTTTAATTTTGAATATTTATGAAAATTATACTACCCTTATTCATATAAGTCAACACTAATTTTGAATTTTCTAAATAATTTTTATCCATACAATTTTTTAATATTAATTTGTAATAACTCTTTAATTATTTGTTTTACTATATATTGGCATTATTTTGTAATAGCTTTGTAAATATTTAATATTCTAAAAAACTTATAATTAAGGAAATTGCATAATTAGTTCTTGTAAAGATAACTATTACATATGATTTTAAAATCTCTAGAGTACTACCATATGTACTATGCAATTGTCCTAAATTTTAATTATACAATTATATATACTAAAAAACTTTATAATTCTCTATTTTAGTCCTGCTGAAACCTTTATATTATACTGATGGTCATAATCTATTTTATTATCTTTGTGTCTTGTACTGTTTGCAAAATGTATATCCATATGTCCCGTTATACCATTATTACTAATATATTCTATATCATGGGGCATTGCAGAGGCTGAAGCTGCTATTTTTCTACTATCAACCAGTATTAGTACAGGTCTGGTTTTCCAGCTGTAATATCCTCCCCATACTTCTTTCATAACAGCAGAATCATATTTTGTCAGTGGTTCACAATCGGCGTGACTGGCACCTATAGTTCTCTTCATAGTCCACTCTTTGCCAGTATAAAAATCTCTAACTTTAAATACCTTGCCTATTGGAACTACATACTGGGCTTCTGTCCACCAATCAAGATATTCACCATATTTTTGCCCAGGAGTATTTTTAACAGGCACATGATGAACAGGAATTTTAAGTATATCACCAATATTCAACATGGTATTTTCTGTCATATTGTTTGCTTTAATTAATTCATATTGAGGAATTCCAAATTTAATTGATATTTTCCAAAAATCATCGCCTCTTTGTACTGTATAATTTGTATAGGTAATATAGGGTTTAGAATTATTAGTATTATTGGAACTTGGATATGACTCATTAGGTACAGATAAACTCTGACCTATGTAAAGGGGACTGTCCTCATCTGCATTATTTATTCTTAGCAGCTCGTGTATGTCTACTGAATATTTCTGACTTATTTTCCAATAAGTTTCTCCAGCTTCAACTATATGTTTTCTATAGCTGTCCCCAACAGGAATTATTACTACATCATTAATATTTAGCCTAGTAGTAGAATTTGCATTATTTGCTTCCAGTAATTTATTAATATTGATATTAAACTTTTCACTTATTTTCCAATAGGCATCGCCAGATACAACCTTATAAAGTATTTTTTCATTTGAATCATATGGAATTTTTATAGTCTGTCCAACATTTAGATAAGGATTATTTTCTGCTGAATTTTCTCTAATAAGTTCATTTAAATCAACAGAATATTTTTCACTCACCTTCCAATAGGTATCTCCACTTTGCACCTCATAGGAAACTATATCGGCAAAGGCATTAATACCACTTTGCGACAATAAAGTTAGCCCAACTATTCCTCCAATAACAAATTTCTTGAAATCCATACTTTTCCTCCTTAGGTATAATGTCAAAATTGTCAGTAATTTTAATTATTTTTCTACGATCTAAACGTAGACTTACGAATGTACAATTTCGACATTTATCGACAATAACCTTTAAGTAAATATTGGAATAGGAGATCTAACTATTTGCTTTTTAAATCAATATAAAAAGGCTATAAATTTTTAGTGAATTTCAACCAAAAACTTATAGCTTTTTTATCTCATATAATTGAGGAAATTGCATAACTCCAATTTAGCAAAATTGCATAATATATATGGTATAGCTTCAAAGATTTCAAAACAATATGTGGTAGTTAGTTTTTTGAAGAGGTAATTATGCAATTTGCTCAATTAACTTAATTTTGAATTAGTTTTTTTTATTCTTCATATCTAGTCTTCAGTTCAATTCTATAGGGAAGTTCCTTTAAATTAGTTTTTGCAACTACATAAGGGTATGTAACAGCCTGTGTCACTACATCTCCTGGTTTTGGATCTGTAAATTTAGCATAAACGATCAGTTTGAATTTATCTTCTTCATCCTTCATTTTTTCAATTTTATCTATATCAACACTATAGCCACCTGTAGGTTTTTCTCCCCTTGTTACAACAACGTAAATTTCTCCGTTAACCTTACAGGCTAGAGCCCTCTCTAATGTTTGATATCTAGGTAAAATTTCATTCAATTTTTGAGGTATTTCTTTTCCACTTAAAACTTGAAATTCAACTTTTTCTTCATCATTGGTAAAGTGTTTTATTGCCATCGTTCCACTTATTAAAACTAGAATAACTACCAATAGAATCATGAGAGATTTTATATTAAAAAATCTCTTAAAACTGTCATTAGGTTTTTTCATATTATTGTTCATATTATTTTCCATTTTAGATATCCCCCCTTTTATAAGTAACCAACATCGGTTTTAAAGTTGGTTATCTTTACTTATAATCTTTCAATTCGTTTCACTATAAATACTATTCAAAAAGGGGTACAAATATTCCACACTAAATAAAACTTAAGGGCAATGCCCTTAAGTTTTATCCTTGTAATATCTCTTTAGCCTTTAATATTATATTTTCTGATGTTAGTCCATATTTTTTCATAAGCTCATCGGGCTTACCTGATTCACCAAAGGTATCATTAATTCCAATTCTTTTCAGTTGTGAAGGATAATTTTCTGCAAGAACTTCTGCAACTGCACTTCCCAATCCTCCAATAATATTATGCTCCTCAACTGTAATTATTCCTTTAGTCTCTTTTGCAGCTTTTACAATAATATCCTTATCTATAGGCTTTAATGTATGTATATCAATTACTCTAACAGAAATATTTTCCTTTTCAAGTTCTTCACAGGCTTTTATAGCAGTTTCTACCATTATACCTGTGGCTATAATGGTTATATCCTGTCCGGTTTTTACTTCCATTCCCTTTCCTATAACAAACTCAGTATCCTTTTCATTATATATTACTGGAACCTTAGCACGTCCTAATCTGACATATACAGGTCCATTATATTTAGCAGCTTCATTTAAAAGGGCCTTAGCAGACACCGCATCTGCAGGATTTATAACTGTCATATTTGGCAATGCCCTCATTAGTGCTAAGTCCTCAATAGCCTGGTGGGAAGCACCATCTTCTCCTACAGTAATACCAGCATGGGTGGCACATATCTTAACATTCAATTTAGGATAACAAATAGAATTTCTTATAATTTCAAATGCTCTACCTGCTGCAAATACAGCAAAGGTACTTGCAAATGGTATTTTACCAGAAGCTGCAAGTCCAGCAGCTGTTCCCATAAGATTTTGTTCTGCTATACCCATATTAAAAAATCTATTGGGAAATTCCTTAGAAAATCCATGGGTTTTTGTAGATTTTGATAGGTCAGCATCCAAAACAACTATATTTTCATTTCCTTTTCCAAGTTCAACTAAAGTTTCACCATAGGTCTCACGAGTGGCTATTTTTTTTGTCATTATTTTTCACCTCCAAGTTCCATTAATGCTTTTTCCTTATCTTCATCCTTTGGAGCTGTCCCATGCCAAGAAGCTTCATTTTCCATGAATGAAACACCCTTACCTTTTACGGTTTTTGCAATAATCATAGTTGGTTTTTCATTATTTCCTTCAGCCTTTTCGAATGCATTAATTATTTCTTCAAAATTATGTCCATCAATTTCAATTACATTCCACCCAAAACTTTTCCACTTTTCATCTACGGGCTTTATATTCATTACATCTTCATTTTTACCATCTATTTGAAGACCATTATAATCCAAAATAGCAGTAAGATTGTCTAATTTATAGTGGGCCGCAGCCATAGCAGCTTCCCAAACTAATCCTTCATTCATTTCTCCATCACCAAGTAAAACATATATTCTGTTATCTTTTTTATCTAGTTTTGAAGCTAAAGCCATTCCTACTGAAGTTGAAAAGCCTTGACCTAAAGATCCTGTAGACATTTCTACACCTGGTATCCCTTTCATATCCGGATGTCCTTGAAGTATGCTTCCAATCTTTCTTAATTTCAAAAGCTCTTTTGGAGAAAAATATCCTCGCCTTGCAAGGGTAGAATATAGTACTGGTGCAGCATGTCCTTTAGAAAGTACAAATTTGTCCCTGTTTTCAAGTTTTGGGTTCTCAGGATCGATATTCATTTTATTAAAATATAAAACAGTCAATATGTCTGCTGCTGACAATGATCCCCCAGGATGACCTGACCCAGCGGCATTAGTCATCTCCACTATGTCTTTTCTAATTTGCGTGGCAATTTTTTTTAACTCCTGATATCTGTTATTCATGAACCTACCTCCTATTTATAGATAATGAAAATTAAGACTCAATATAAAATTCATGGAAAATAATAAAAGCTTATATGTTTTCTATGAATTTTATAATAGAGAAATTTGCATAATTAACATTATTAATTTTAAAATTCTTTACATATATTATGCAATTTCCTCAATAATCTAAAACCAGCTATTTAAAACTATTTTTTATCAATTGGAGCAAAGCCTTCTCCAAGTACTTCATGTATAGTTGTTACCATTATAAATGCTCTACTATCTATATCATAGACTATTTGTTTAAGTTTAACTACCTGAGCTCTATTAACAACACATAAAAGCACCTCTCTATCTCTTCCAGTATACATACCTCTGGCCTTGAAAGCCGTGGCCCCTCTATTTAACTTTTCAATAATTTCTTTACCGATTTCCTCAGAATAATCGGTTATTATATAAAATGCCTTTGAATAATTAAGTCCTTCAACGATAAAATCAGCAACTTTAACAAGTATGTATAAAGATATTATTGAATATAAAGAAGTTTCAATATTTTTGTTAACTATACCGGCAGCAGTTACAATTATAAGGTCAATAATCATCATAAGTTTTGCCGTGCTCAGTCCTGGTATGTATTTATTTAATATAGCTCCTGCTAAATCAGTTCCACCAGTGGTACCGCCACTGATAAATACAATACCTATCCCTATTCCAAGTATTACTCCGCCAAATATTGCAGCTAATAAGAGATCATCGGTGGCATTAATATTCTTTCCTAAAACTATAATTAAAATCCTAATAAATAAGGAAAGAGTTGCTGTTCCAAAGGCAGTTTTGGCTCCAAAAGCCCTACCAAGAGTAATAATTCCTATTATAAATAGAGGAATATTTACAGCCAGGTTAGTTACATCTATAGGAACTCCTGTAACCTTCTGAATGACAATTGCAAGTCCTGTTACTCCACCGGGAGCTATGGTATTTGGTTCTAGAAACAGCAGCAAGCCTAATGCCATTAAAAAGGTTCCCAATGTGATACCTATATATGGAAAAACCTTCCTATACCATTCGCTCTTCATCCACATCACCTACCTTATAACATATCCCTGCTTATAAAGATAAATACTTTAAAGATTTAAAGGCATATAACAGCCTATATTACACAAAAGACATTATAACATAGTTATATAACAAATAAAATATTTTTACTTTATTATTAGTTAATTTTCACAAAATAATGCCAATTAAAGTCTAAAATGACTTCACAGTACAAATTATTCCCACTATTCAATAAATTTAAAAAGCACAAGAGCCCATCTTGTACTTTGTAGTTATTGAACTTATTTAATTGAGTAAATTGCATAATTACCTTCTTAAAAAATCATATACTACATATAGTTTTAATTTTTCTAAAGCAATACCATAATATATATTATAAAACCCAGCCATATTAGAGTTATGCAATTTTCTCAATTACTAATATTCTTACTTGTAAGGACCTTAATCATAAATTTAGGTAATACCATCATTCTCTTAAATCTTGAAGGTTCTTTTATAAGTCTATAAAACCATTCCAATCCAAGAATTCTAAAAATCTTCGGTGCTCGCTTTGCTGTTCCAGCCCAAATATCTATACATCCTCCAACACCCATAGCAATTTTAGCTTTTAATTCTTTTCGATGCTTATAAATCCATTTTTCCTGCTTAGGTGCACCTAATGCAACAAATAGTATATCTGGAGATAATTTGTTTATATTCTCTATAATATTCTTTTCTTCATCCTTTTTAAAATATCCGTTTCTATATCCTTTCACTTCAATGCCAGGATATTTTTCCAAAATATTATGTACTGCCCTTTTTGCAACTCCCGGTTTTCCTCCAAATATATAGATGGATTTTCTAGAATAATTGCAAAATTTAAGTATCTCACCCATTAAATCTATTCCTGTTACTCTTTCAACAAGACCCAACCTATGTATTTTTGAAGCAATAATTAGTCCAATCCCATCGGGAATATTCATATCCGATAATTTGAGGACCTCAGTAAGCTCTTCATCCTCTTTGGCCATCATAACTATTTCTGTATTAGGAGTACAAACAAATGAAAAACTAGATCTGTCCAGCAATTGCTTAAATCTTTCAACAGCACTTTCCATGGTAACTATATCTATTGGTGAACCATAAATTTTTGTTGTTTTTCTCACTATTACACCTACTTTACTTATAGCATTTTACTTAAAAACTCCTTATTCTGCTTAGAAACATCCTTCAATTTTTCAACTATATCATGTAAATTCTTAGCAACTTTAACTCTTTCTTGATATAAATTGTCAAATTCTATACAGAGATTTAGAAAATCTAATGTTTCTACCTTTCCTCCATTTTTTTGTTTTACCATCTTTAAAAAAGAATCGACCTTTGGGTCATATTCTATTCCTATCATAGGAATCTCTTTAATAGCAGCAAATATAAGTGCATGTAATCTCATAGCAACTAAAATATCTAATATCCCTATAATACCTAAAACTTCCTGGGGTGTATATTGCTTTTTTAATATAAAGGCACGATGCTTCATTTTTTCAATTATTTTATTAGATATATTTTCATCTTTAGTAGCCTGCATAGGTATAAATACAACATTTAAATCCCTTTCACAAATATAATCTGCAAATTTTGCCATAGTTTCTAAAAAATCTTCACCTACACTCCAAGGTCTAACCGATATTCCTATTAAAGGCTTATCAGTTGGAATATTTTCATTGGCCAATAGCTCTTTGGCTCTTACATCATTAACACCATTTAATGAAAATGCTGCATCAATGGTTACTTCTTTTAATTTCACAATTCCATTTGATTCCATAATTTCTTTTGACTTAGGATCCCTTAAAACTATTTTATCTACTTTATTAGCAACCTTCTTAGTTAAAAATTTATTAAATTTATTCTTTATTGGTCCAAATCCATTACAAAAAAATAGAACAGGTTTCTTAAATAGCTTTGCCACAATAATAAGCGCCAAGTAATACATAAGAGAGCGACTACTAGTGGTATCCTGTAATAAAGTTCCTCCTCCACTTATAACTAAGCTGGAATTTTTTATAGCCTTTATTATATCTATAATACTATTTCTACTCACACCATTTATTTTATGAGTACTTTCAGTATACTTCACATTATATGAAAGAGCAAATATTTCTATCCTGGAATCCTTTTCTTTAATCATTTTGACTATAGAAGATAAAATAGCTTCATCACCTAAATTTTTAAAACCATAATATCCAAAAATAAATACACTTTTCATAGGGTTCTTCCTTTCAAGGAAATATTTAAGCAAAAGGTTGACTCTGTCTCTAATACTTTATATCATAAATTATTCCACTAAATCGAATTAGTTTACTTTCAAAAAGCATTTTTCTACCTACTTGAACATCGACCGTAGAAATTTTAATATTTTTTTCAGTTTCTTTTCCTTTGCCCTTTAAAGTGAGGAGCATATCATATCTATCAGGTATAGTACTATATATTACATTACCATCTTTATCTGTGGTCTGCATCTTAGCATCAGATACTTCCTTTTTTACAACTTCTCCTAAGACATTGCCGCTTTCTACATCTCTAAATATATCCCCTTCTTTTACACTGTTTACAGATACGTCTTTAATGTTTTCAACACTATAAGTAAGTAATATTTCTTTATTGGCTTGAGTTTGTAATAATTCCTTTGTTTTTTCATCATTGTCTAATACGAAAAATTTTCCTATAAGTAATGCAACAATTAGAAGAACTACTAAATCCAAATAATTTATAATCCCAAAAATTTTTCCTTTGCTATCTATTATCTTCATTTTTCTACACTCCTTTTTAACAGCCTTTTGTATATCTCTACAGTTTTTTCAGTCATTTTCTTAACTGAAAATTTCTCTGTCACAATTTCTCTACCTAATTGTCCTAATTCTATTGCCCTTTCTTTACTGCCAAACTTCAAAACTGTTAAAATTTCATTTTTAAGTTTTTCTACAGTTATATTATCATTAGAGGTTCTTCCTGTAAAATTATTAGAAATTGCAGCTTCCATATTATCTTCTGTCAATAGTCCCATATAACCTTCTCCACCTGCTAAAATTACAGGTTTTTCACAAGCCATAGCTTCCAATGCAGATCTCGATACAGAAATAGCCAAATCCCCAATAGACAAAATCTCTGGAATATCAGTTCTTTTGCCAAGCATATGTATCAGATTTTTATCAAATTCCTTATTTACCTTTTCAGCAACTCTACATACCTCTTCAAATCTATCTCCGTCACCTGCAATGATAATTTCAATATTATTTAATTCCTTATAGGCTTCCTTTACTGCCTCAATAACAAGCTTAACAAGTTCAGCCAGTGGTCCTGAAATCCTACTTACATACACAATTTTTAAAGTATCTTCATTAAGATTTAGTTCAGATTTTAAATTCATGTCCTTTAAATTAGGATTAAATTTATCTGTATCTATGCCATTTGGTATTATTGTTATCCTTTCTGGCTTAACACTAAATTCCTTAATTAGGTGATTCTTGATATCTTCGCTTATAGATATAACTTCCTTTCCCCAAAAGGAGGTGTATTTATAAAGCAGAGAAACAGTAAATTTAGCATGGGCTGTGGTCATAAAGGGAATTCCTTTTACTGATGAAAGAATTTTTCCGTTTAGTGCAGGTATCCTCCCGTGGGCATGAATAATTTGAATTTTTTCTTTATCTATAACACTTTTTAAAATTCTAATTGATTTTAGAATACTTTTAATGTCTTTCTTATTCAAAGGGGCATTGTAATGCTTTATGCCTTGTTTTTTTAATTCTTCTACATAAATTCCACCAGAAGAAACTACAACTGGTTTATATCCTATTCTTTTTAATTCATTTGCCAGTCCCACAATATGTGTTTCTGCTCCTCCAATATCCATAGCCATTGCAGCTAATAAAATATTCATACATATCATCCTCTTTAGTTATTTCTTTTACTGGTTTTATCTACTATAGGAATTTGAGTAAAAACTTTAGCTTATACAAATCAAAAATCATATATGTATCCATAAAATTTATTATACTTTATATTTTGTTATCTGAGAAACTTACATAATTAACATTATTAATTTTAAAATATAATATGTAGATACTAACCTAATTTTCTCTACTGCATTTTGTATTTTAAAATTCTTTACATGTATTATGCAATTTCTTCATCTTTAAATATTAGCTTTCTTGAATTGAAGTTTCTTTAGAAACCCTATAGATACTTAAGTTCATTCCAACAATTAGCCAGAAAACTAAAATGATTTTAGGATTAAAAAATATGTGCTCAGCAATTCCATGTACTAATATAGCACTTAATGAAGAAATATAAGCTGTTGTCAAAAACTTAATAAATCTGCTGTTACTATTAACAATTGAGCTAACTCCCATTTTAAATATATTTAATATTAATAACAGGAATACAATAATCCCTATAATTCCAAGTTCGATTGCAATTTGTAAATACGTATTATGAGTATGATATGGAGCCATATTCCTTATGTAAAAAGGAGATATTTTTCTAAAGGCAACATAGCCTATCCCAATTCCAGAAAACCAAAAATCCTTTAAGATATCCATGGCCTTATTTAATAAATTAAATCTATAAAAAATGGAACTATCCTGTAGACTTCCCATTGTGCTAATTCTTTCAAGTATTGAATTAGGCATTAAAAACAATGACCCAATCCCTGCCGGAATAAAAAAAGCAAGTTTCTTAAAGTCAATAAATAAAATAAATACTATTATACTAAATGCCAATCCAATCCAGCTTCCTCTAGAGTATGTTAATCCTATACAAATAAAAATCACACCTGATGCTAGAGCAAAGCATATTTTTTTTATAATCCCATTGTTAACAAAAAATAAAGCTATTGATATAGGAAGTACCATTATTAAATATTCTGCTAATATATTGGGGTTTTCAAAGGTAGAAAAAACCCTTGTTTCAATATTAGGGTTTTGAGAAACATCCAGCCATCCACTGCCCATGGGTACTCCTTTAAAAAATTGATAAAAACCATGAAGCGACACAATTGTTGCAGTTAAAACGAAGATACCGCTCAATAAATATATTTCATCCTTAGATTTTTTACTATGAATTAACATAAATACTATCCCAATAGATACCATGTGGATAGCAAAATCTCTAAAGCTTCCACCCGGTGAAATAGATAAAATAGTACTAATTACTATAATAATAGAAAACAATAGTATTAAAAAATTAGCTGGAGTAAATTTAAAAGTAAATTTACCTTTCTTAATAAAATTAATACAGTATGAAGTAATTACTAATATCCCCATCAACAATGTACTCATATCTGATACAAAAGGAATACTTATTATATATAGGGCCACACTATAAATTGGGTTTTGAAATATTAACTTAAGCATAAACAATGCCACTATTACCTTTATTGTCTCTAAAGCTCCAAAAAAATACCCTATAGCCCCTACAATACCTCCTAATACAAGGCCTATCCATTTATATTTTGAATAAACTATTTCTTCACTCATTAATATCACTCCTCAGCCACATGGGAAACAAATACATCCGATAATGCTCACTTAGATTTTTAAAAAGCTATCAACTATTTTTTTAAAAAAACTATGTTCATATAATCTATTTATATCAATAAAATATATATTAATAGATAAAATAATCATTATTCCACTTATATATAACTGATCAACATAAATGCTTTTATTCATAAAACTAAGTAAATTATAGGTTAATACTAATCCTATGATCCCAAATGATATAAATTGAAGCTTACTTCTTTTTTGAACTTTGCTAATATTATCTAAAAGGTTAAATACAAAGCTTCCCTTTGTTCCTTTACGGTATAAGCTGTTTAAAAAATCTAATATCACCTGCATAAAACTTTCAAATTTACCTATTATAGAAAATTTAACAAGTTTTCCCTCGCTTTTGTTTTTACTTATGAAAAATTTGTATATATAACTATGAATAAACAGATTCCTGATAATTGAAGAAATTCTATTTAATAATTTTCTAGTAGTACTAAATGAATAATATTTCCTTGTAAAATCAGTTATTCTTCTTAACAATCTTATAATTATACTATGTTTCACAGTATCAACTCCTAAACCTTACAATATCATAAATTAATTAAGGAAATAATTATTCCTCGATATTTAATACCTTGCAGTCAAATACATATTTAGTTGATTTTAGCCTTAGTTCCGAACCGATGTATAATGGCTTTGTAGCTACTAAATAACCGTCCTCATTTATTAATGCCATTGAATCAAGCCTTATTTCACCATCAAAAGCTCCCGGTATCTCCTTATATTCCACTTTTCCATCCTTCCCTATAACATGTTCTCTATGGGGAGTTATAGTCTTATCAACTACCTTTCCGAATTCTGTTCCTCTAACAGAGTCAAATAAAATATCTCCTTCTTTTATGGCATCTATAAGTCCTTTATTCCCTTCTTCAAATTCAATAACAACCTTTATGGGTTTCTGGTCCTCTATGGATAAGTCTTTTAAACTGCTAAGTTTATATGCTCCTCCTCCTATTAAAACAATTATTAATAATAATATAGTCAAATCTATTACGTTAATTATGCCAAACAGTTTTCCTTTTGAATCTATAATCATTATAATCAGTCCTCCTTATATCGATAATCAACACTAAAGCTCATAATACTTCAGAGTTGGTTATTATTTCATTTCTTTTGAAAAGGTTATTGTATTCATATACTCTCTATTGAATAGCATAAGTGCCCTTTATCATAACAAAGGATTTAGCTGTTACTGTCATTCCTCTTCCATCATTTCTTGGTATTATTAATAAATGATGGAGAGGTATTTCTTCTCCTGTTTTAATATCCTTTCCTATAGTAACATCTAAAAGCCCTCCATTTTCACTGGCTATAGCAGTAGCTTTACCTGAACGCCAAATCACTTCACTACTTTCACCGAGTTTAAGTATTTGCCCAGCTTCTATAGCAACAACTTCAAATTTAGATGGTGAAGCTGCCACTGAGATATTGGATTCATTTGGAATCAAATTTGATTTGTTACTCTGTCCTTCAAGCTCTTTCACTCTTGTTTTTAATCCCATTGTTTCATTATTTATTGTTTCAATATTTTGATTTATGTAATATTTAATTTGTTCTATCCTCTTTTCAACATAGCTCAGAGTCACTATTGGATCATCATCAGAACCTGGCCCCATAAATCCACTTCCACTAATTACGAAAAAACTGCCCGCTAAAGCAATTGTAGATAAACATATAGCTAATGACTTCTTAGGCTTTATTTTATTCATAAATTCCCTCCTAAGTATTAATATAATATTTATTATGGACAGATATTATTTAATCTTGAATTTTGCCTTAGAATCAGTTATCACTATTCTTATGTCCCTTTACATTTTAACATAAATATTCTCATAAGGGCTATTAAAAAATAATTTCTTAATATTATAAAATATTGATATAAGACTTTAAATAGTATCCTTTATGAAAAAGAAAAAGCAAAAACCCTTTTTTATAAATAAGGAGCTTTTGCTCTATATTTCTACAAGTCCAAGACTTATCATCAAGCCTTCATTAACTTTATTCATCATTTCTTCATCAAGCTTACAAATCTTTTCAATAAATCTTCTTTTGTCTATAGTCCTAACTTGTTCTAAAAGTATTACTGAGTCCTTTGGTATACCATATTTTTTCCCACTTATTTCTATATGGGTAGGCAGCTTGGCCTTATTAATCTGCGAAGTTATTGCTGCAATAATAACAGTGGGACTATATTTGTTTCCTATATCATTTTGAATAACAAGTACTGGACGCACCCCTCCTTGTTCTGAACCAACAACAGGGCTTAGGTCTGCATAAAATATATCTCCTCTTCGAATTATCAATCTACTCACACTCCGCAGCAAGCTCATCTTCATATTTTTTAAGACAACATAAATCTATATCAATACCCATTTCAGCATAGACCAAATTTAAAGTGGCCATATCTTTATATCCAATTTTCATCGTTTCTCTCATTTCCATTTTTTTTCTCTCCCTTAAATATGCTTTCATGGCTTCTCTGATAAATTCACTTCTATTTCTCTTTTCTAATTTTACTATGTAGTCAACTTCCTCAAGTAAAGAATTGGGCACGCATACCATTATTTTCTTTGTTTCAGCCATACTGCACCTCCAGGAGAATATTAATAAACAAACAAAAAATAACTATATAAAATTTTTCTTCATAGATGGTAACATTATATACTATTTAGTATAAGTGTGTCAATCTCAACAATTTTTTATACATATGTTTATATTTGATTTTTAGATATTTTAAATTATTTGCATTACAATTTTAGTACATTATCCATAACGTCAATTATATCATTATTTTTAACATATACCCTTGGAACCCTCTTGCTTATCATACAAACTACTTCATAATTGATTGTATTTAAACTCTCAGCTATTTCATCAATTGCTATGTTATTATTACCATCATTTCCAAATAATATTACTTCATCTCCTACATTGACGTCAAGTCCAGTAACTTCAATCATACATTGATCCATACATATTCTTCCAATAACAGGAACTTTTTTACCTTTTACAAGTGCTTTGGCTTTGCCAGTTAATAATCTGCTATATCCATCAGCATATCCAATTGGAAGAGTTGCAATTTTCGTCTTTTTATCTGCTTTATATAATAACCCATAGCTAACTCCAGTTCCCTTTTCAATCTCTTTTACATATGAAATCTTTACTTTTAAAGACATAACTTCTCTTAGCCTAACCTTTTTTGTATCAACTTCCCTGGAAGGATATAATCCATAAAGCATAATACCTGCCCTAACCATATTATAGTTCATTTCAGGCAAATCTATTATGGCTGCACTATTTGATACATGCTTTATTGGAATATTTACATCCTCTTTTTCCAAAGAATTGCAAACGAAATTAAATTTCTTAGCTTGCTCATATGTAAATTCCTTTTCAAACTCATCAGCAACGGCAAAATGAGTAAATAATCCTTCAATTACAATATTAGGTAGCCTACTAATTTCTTTTATTACTTTAATTGTCTCTTCATCTGCTCTCATTCCCAGTCTGCTCATACCAGTATCTATTTTTATATGTATCTTAACTTCACTATCTAATTCCTGAGCTTTTTTAGAATAAGCCACAGCTTGTTCATATGTGTAAATAGTTTGAATAATATTATATTCTACTACAAGCTGTGCACTATCATCAGGAGTATATCCTAATATGAGAATTGGAATATCTTTATAGCTTTTCCTAAGTTGTATAGCCTCTGAAAGAGTTGCCACTGCAAATCTATCCGCTCCATTTTCAAGTAAGGTTTTACCTATTTGAACAGCCCCATGTCCATATCCATCCGCTTTAATTACCGCTGTAATCATTATTCCTTCTTTAACAACCCTTTTAACCTCTCTCATATTATGAGCTAAATTATCGAGATTAATTTCTGCCCATACAGGTCTTAGTTCTTTTGTTCTTTGCATATTATCCCTCCAATTGCAATTTATCTTATATTAAATATCTTATCATCTATACTTTCATTATAACTGAAACTTAAAAATTTTACATCAATTCTAACATCGTCTTCTATATCAAAAACCTGAAGTCTGTAGGGATAATATTGTTTTGTATCAAACAAAAGTTTTTCTTTATTGAAGTAAGGATGATTTCCGGGTATTTCAGTTTCCATCACTATATAATCTTCATCATTAATAATTTTTCTACTTATTGTTGCATTTTCTGTATTTAAAAAATTATTTATAAAGTGACCTAAAAACATTTTCTTTTCCATGGAGCTTGAAAACTTCTCCATTAACCATTCTTGACCAATTTTAGGATGGCTAACCCATGCTCTTTTACCATTATATATCGTTTTTTTTCCTCTTAAGCTCTCTGGACTCTGTATCTCTATTCTACATTTATCTGGAGCTTTAAACCACTGTTTGACAGTATATTTTTGCGGTTTTTTATTACCATATACTGTAATATCAGCTGTGCATATATATGTTTCTATCCCTACTATTTTCTTTTGAGCATCATAAAATATTTCTTTATCAGTTTTCTCACTACATCCAGCCAATAATAAAATGGCAAAAAGAATGATTAAAATTAACTTATTTTTCAAAACACCACCTCTAAGATAGATTATGTATATATTTATTTTTATGTCTTTCTCTTAATAGATATGCTTCAAAATATTACTTCTTGTTACTATTCCTACCAATTTATTATTGCTATTTACCACGGGAACTCTATTTATTTTTTTATTGAGTAATATATTTACTATCTCCTGTAAATCTGTATCCTCACCTACAGTAACAACATTTTTCACCATAACATCTTTAACTTTATAAGCTGTCATTTTCTTAATTTCTTTCTCTAGCTTTTTAAAGCTCTCTAAAAATATTATTCCATCTAAAACCGGAATAAAAGCAGGTAAATGAATACTTTTTTCCGGATATATTAAATCTGCTTCAGTGACTATTCCAATAACTTTTTGCTCCTCATCAACAACAGGAGCTCCACTTATTTTATTATCTAGCAATATTTTCACAAGATAATCCACATTATCCTCAGCACTAACTGTTATAACATTCTCATTCATAATATCTCTAGCCTTCATATTTTTTCTCCTTTCACATTAGGATGCTGGTACCTTTATCACATGGGAACCTAATCAAAAAGTTTTACATATAGAATCATTATCCTCTACTATATCCTTTATAGTATATGGAAGATATTCAACTAAATCACCTGCTAATAATCCGTATTCTCCTTTATCACGAGCAACCTTATCTCCTGTAAGTCCATGCACATATACAGCTGTTATTGCAGCCTTTAGAGGCTCTAGTCCTTGAGCAATAAGTCCTGTTATAATGCCTGTCAATACATCACCACTTCCTGCAGTGGCCATACCAGGATTTCCCTTTACATTAATGAATATCTCTCCTTCTGGTGAAGCTATTATAGTACTTGCTCCCTTTAAAACAACTATAACTCCCCATTTTATAGCAAAATCCTTTGCTACCTTAATTAAATCATATCTTATTTCTTCTATGTCCATATTTGTTAGCCTTGACATTTCACCTATATGGGGGGTAATAACTATTTTTGACTTTTTCTCTAAAAACCATTCTTTATCCCTTGATAAAACATTTAATCCATCGGCATCTATTACTATAGGAATATCAACTTTGACCAATACCTGCTTTATTATTTCAGCTAACTCTGATGTATTACCACAACCTGGTCCAATTGCTAATACATTTGCTTCTTTTGAATCTTTAATAATTTTTTCTATATGATTTATTCCTATAACTCCCTTTCTCATTTCCTGTAAAGGAACAGTAATAACCTCAGGCACCCCAGTTTTTACTATGTGATTTATACTCTCACCAACATATAATTTAAGTAATCCTGTACCAGTTCTAAGGGCTGACTTACATGCCAAAATAGCTGCTCCTGTCATTCCAAAAGAACCTGCAATAATATTCGCCTTACCATAACTTCCTTTATGTGTATCTTTTTTTCTAGAGGGTAATCCCTGCCTTACAATATCTATATCTATTAAATTATTCTTCAGCTCTATATCTTCTATAGCTTCATTTGGTATTCCAATATCTTTAATAACAAGCTTTCCATTATATTCCGCCCCAGGATAAACCAGATTCCCACATTTAGGTAAACAGAGAGTAACAGTTTTATTTGCTTCTACAGGGGTGCCAAAAATTTTCCCGTCATTTCCTCCCACTCCTGATGGTATATCAATAGATATAGTATATTTACTATATTTATTAATGATATTAATGGCTTTTTTTGATATTCCTTGTACCTCCTTGCTCAGTCCCGTACCAAATAGAGCATCAATTACTATTGGATAGCTTATTATACTTTCTTTGAGTTGAATAAGAGTATCATCATTTTTTATTTCTTTTATACCTATGCCTAGTTTAGTCAATATTTCATAATTAATTAATGCATCGCCTTTAATGGCTTTTTTATCTCCCAAAACGAATATGTTTAATTTATAGCCTTTATTATGTAAATGTCTTGCAACTACAAAGCCATCTCCTCCATTATTCCCTTTTCCACAAACTATTGTAAATTTATAATCCAAGTTAAAATTATCTATTATTTCATTAACTACAGACACTCCAGCATTCTCCATAAGGACAACTCCAGGAACCCCATACTTTTCCATTGAAATTTTATCTATTAATCTCATTTCATCATTTAAAACAACTTTCATTTTAACACCTCTTATTCAGTAGATTTTGTAGTTTCCTATACACCTATAGCTTGGGCCACTGCATATTCTCTACAATGAGATATTGATAGTTCAATATTTGATATCCCCTTTTCATTTGCAATTTCTTTGGCCCCTCCATATAGAGTGACCATTGGTTTTCCAAAACCGTCTCTAACTATTTCTACATCAACCCATTTAAAACCTCTTAATCCAGTTCCAAAAGTTTTAACAATGGCTTCCTTTGAAGCAAAGGTTCCTGCAATAGTATATATATTATAGTTTATACTTTTAAAGTACTCAATTTCATTTTTTGTAAAAATTCTTTTTTCAAATTTTTTGTTTTTAAATGCTTTTCTTATTCTTTCTATTTCTATGATATCTATTCCTATTCCTTTAATCACTTAACTCACTCCTCAATTAATATAATTATACCCAATTATTACAATAGAAAAAACCTTCAAATTCATAAGTACTTGAAGGTTTTTTTAAAAAATATTCCTTAGATTTTTAAATCTGACTAATATACTTTATATTTGAAGAAATTCCATAACTCTAATTTGGCTTGGTTGCATATGCGAATATTATCCTTAATTTAATTATTTAGAATTAAATATATTTCGATGGTATGACTTTGAAGATTTTAAAACTATATGTAGTAGATAATTTTTGGGGAAGATAATTATGCAATTTGCTCATTTAATATCCTTTTTATTTTTTATAAAACAAAAAATTATAAAAATCTCCTATCCATCTTATCTGTTTCTTCGTGACCCAATGTTCCATGTAAATATAGATAAAGTTCATTTATCCTTTTTTCCTTAGAAAATTTTTCCTCCCACATTTCACCCAAACTCTTCCTTATAGCCTCAATTTCTTTATCTAAATAATTAATTTTCTTTTTTCCTTGAGTAATATCCTCATAAGAAATAACAATTGTTTCTTTAAGTAATTCATAATTTGTATCATGAATTTCCTTTGGTAACATCTCTAATCTAAATCTTAATTCATCTAATTCATCATTAACTTCCAATATTCTATTTTTAGTATTTTCCAATTCTATTAAGGCCGAACTACTATTATTTGAATTGGCTTCATCGGAAAGCTTTAAAACTTTATTCATTAATTTTTTCTTCTCTTTTTTTGCTTTCTTTAATTGCTTTATAATCTCTTTTTCTTCATTAACGAGATCTTCTAATTTATCTGCCAATTTCCTCATAGTTTTTGTCATGCTTTTATCAAATAGTTTTTTCCATTCACTACTCTTTACTAAAACAGGAATTTTGTTTTTCTTAATTATATTTACATCAAGATTTATTTCTTTTGTCATATATACTTCTCCCCTATAATTTTTATTGAATTCTATTTCCCTTATATATACTTGATATAACTGCATAATTTAACTCGTCATGCTTTATATTAGAAATTTTTAAACTAGATACAGTATAGTGGCTTTTATAAGAAGTAATTATGCAATTTCCCAACTTCTATGAACTTTATGATTTTTTAAATATACATTTAATCTTTCACATATAATTTCGTCAAAATTGTAAACAATATTAATAAATATACCAAAAATATTTGTTAATAATTATATAAATATGTGATTACGCAAATTAATCAAAATTTTCTTCATAGCTTTTAGGTGTGGATTTTTATGAAATACATAACGGAAATTATATTATTTCGTAATAGATAAATGAATATAAGTTCCTATGTGGTATAGAAAAACCATATCTTATACAGTGTTAGTAATAGAATTATTATAGAAAGGAGTTTTTTATGAAGCTTTGGATACCCGATAGAGTTTATTTTGAGTCTTTAGCACTAGAATATCCTCTTGGCAGGAAAATATATGACTTTTGTCAAAAAAAAAATATCGAAATTTTGAAAACTACTTCTCATAATCAAGTAAGGGGAATTCCAGGTGAAAATGAAAAATCTAAATTTGCTAATGCCAAGAAAACTTTAGTAGTAGGAACTAAAAAAAGCTTGAAACTCGAAGTGTGCAAGCCATCAGCCAATTTTCAGTTTTCACTTATGACAAATTGCCCAGGGAATTGTGAATATTGTTATCTTTTTTCTACCCAAGGTAAAAGGCCTTATGTAAGGGTCTATGTAAATACCAATGATCTATTTGAAACAATAGAAAAATACATTGAAAAACGACTTCCGAAAATTACAGTATTTGAAGCTGCAAGTACTGGAGATCCTTTAGCAGTTGAACATATAACCGGTACTTTAAAGAAAACCATAGAGTTTTTCGCAGCACAGGATAAAGGTCGATTGAGGGTTGTAACTAAGTTTGCCAATGTTGACTCTATATTAAATGCTGCCCACAATAGACATACTAGATTTAGATTCTCTATTAATTCTAATTATGTAATAAATAATTTTGAACACAATACTGATAATCTCGAGAAGAGACTATCAGCTGCCGAGAAAATTGGAAAAGCAAATTATCCACTTGGATTTATAATCGCCCCCATAATTCGTCATGATAATTGGAAAAAAGAATACAAGGATTTATTTGAAAATCTTCACAGCCATATAAACTTTGCTAAAAATGAAACCATAAGCTTTGAGCTTATCCAGCATAGATTTACCAGCAATGCTAAAAAAGTTATTCTAGAAAGATTTCCAAACACAAAACTGGAGATGGATGAAAATATTAGAAAGAAAAAATACGGTAAATATGGTAGGGTAAAATATATTTATCAAAAGGAAGAAGCTAAAGAAATAAAGGAATATATTATTAATTTGATAGAAAATTATTTTCCAAATGGAAAGGTAGAATATTTTACATAAAAATTAAAGTATTATAAATTTCACAGAAAAAATGCTAAGGCTTTCATTATTTTCTGTGAAATTTGTATTAAATTCTAATGTTGGTTATCCATAGATAACTGGGTTTTGTTTAATTTTTTTATATAATTGATTCTATTAAATTTTGGGTATATTCATTTTGGGGATTGTTTAATACTTCATCTCTATCTCCAATTTCGACAATTTGTCCTTTATACATTACTGCTATCCTATTACATATGTACTTTATAACCTTTAGATCATGAGAGATGAATAAATAGGTTAAATCTAAGCTCTTTTTTAACTCTAAAAGCAAATTCAATATCTGACCCTGAACTGATACATCTAGTGCAGATACTGGTTCATCACAAACTATAAATTTAGGTCTTGTGGCTATAGCACGGGCAATCCCTACTCTTTGTCTTTGCCCACCACTTAATTGATGAGGGAATTTTTCTTTATTACTTTTAGATAAACCTACCATTTCCAAAAGTCTTCCCACTTCATTATCATATTCACAGTCCGAAACAATTCTATGTATTTTTAAAGGCTCCAATAGCAATTCCCCTATGGTCATTTTAGGATCTAATGTGCCATGAGTATGCTGGAAAATAATCTGAATTTCCTTTCTAAGGCTCCTCATTTGCTTCTCTTCCATATCCGTAATATTAATATTATTAAAAAACAAGCTTCCATTATCATTTTTTAAAAGCTTTAATATTAGATTACCAGTAGTTGTTTTTCCACTGCCACTTTCTCCTATTAAACCTAATATCTCTCCTTTCTTTACTTCAAATGAAATATTATCAACAGCTTTTATTATAGTTTTAGAGGATAAAAAACTCTTTCTAATTACAAAATGTTTTGAAAGATTTTTCACTTTTAATATAGCTTCAGCCATTATTTCACCTTCTCTATTATATTCTTGCAGTATTCAACAATAATTAAAATTTACACACCTTACATTTCTATTGTTATATTTCACTATTTTAGGAATATTTTCTTTGCATCTTTCTTTCCTGCCTTTACATCTATCATAAAATGGACATTCATTTTTAAATTCAGAGGGGCTAGGGGGCCTCCCTTCTAATGTAAATAGTGTATCTTCACTTTTTTCCAGTGAATTTACACATTTGAGCAAGCCTCTAGTATATGGATGTAAAGGTGCTTTTAGAATATCTTTCATATAACCCTGTTCCATCACCAGCCCTCCATACATGATTGCTGCTTTATGACATAAGAATTTTGCAACATCAAAGTCATGGGTTATTAAAATTATTGAGGTACCATATTTTTCATTAATACTCTTTAATAATCCAAGAACCTTCTTTCTAAGTGAGGCATCAATAGAACTAGTTGGTTCATCTGCAATAAGTAGTTCAGGTTTACATATTACCCCTATTGCTATCATAATTCTCTGGCATTGTCCTCCGCTAAGCTGAAAGGGATACATATCATATATAAACTTGGCATCAATTATTCCAACATCCTTCATTACTTCTAAAACCTTTTCTTTAGAACAGGGGAGTCTATGGATTTTTAGGGTTTCTTCAATTTGTTTTCCAACTCTTCTATAGGAATTAAGTGAATCAGTAGGATTTTGAAAAATATAGGATATATTTTTGCCACGTATTCTCCTAAGCTCCTTTTCACTAAGTTTTAAAAGGTTTTTATTTTTGAAATATATTTTTCCAGAATCTATCCTTCCTTCTTTATCATCTATTAATCTAATAATAGCATTTGATGATACTGTTTTTCCACTGCCTGATTCTCCTAATATACCTACAATTTCTCCTGGAAAAGCCTCTATATCAATACCTCTAACAACCTGTAAATAATCCTTGCCTCTTTTAAAAGATATCTTAAGATTCTCTATTTTTAATAAAACTTTGTCATCCATAACAATCCCCCAAATTAGTAATTGTTTTCATTTATAGTCTTTACTAATAGTTTGCCTAAATCTTCCAAGGTAAATCTACCTTCATTATTCATATTTGAAGTCCTAATAATAATTGTTGCAATTCCTCTCTCAATGAACATCTTATTATCTACTAAACTTCCCTGTAATTTTGACTGATAATAATCCTTCACATAATATTCCCTAATTTCTATACCTTCTTTGTTACAATTTTGTTCAAATTGATGTCCTAGACTCCAAGCAAAATATCTAGTTATAGGAGCTTGATCCGAACTATAGAATAGATAATCATAATTATAGGAATTTAATTTGCTCAAATCAATATATAATGTGCTTTTGTTAACAGGATATAAAATATCTTCTACATAATCTCTGATACCATCATATTCATCTTTTATGGTTCCATCCCAGAATGCAAATATTATTGATCTATTTCTATTTATTTGATCTCCAGAAAGTCTTTTCATCAGTTCAAGGGCAAATTGTAATCTTTTTAGTCCTATTTCTTTATCAATATAGTTATAACTAAGTCCAATAATAATAGCTTCTTCTCCAACTTTTGGATCCTTACCAGGAAGAATCCCTAAAACATTTCTACCAATGTTATGCAGTTTTTTGTTGTGGGTGCAAATACTTATATTAATATTTTCTTTTTCTGTAAGGAACTTCCCAACACCTTGTGTAATTTGAACCACTGCTCCTTTGTAAATATCTTTACCTAAAGAGTTTTGAAGTATCTCATCATCCCTTGCTATACATAAAATTCCCTTCGCTGTTGATTTTTCAAATATACTTTTAGCAAAATATTTAATTGCATCATCAGAGTAAAACCTTTTATCAATAACAATGAACTTCTCAGAAAATTTATTATAGTCCATTATGTTAAACATATCGTCTCCAGTGGCATCATATATTTTTCCACTTGAATCAATATCATAGAAACTCAATAAAGAGTAATCTTTTCCTAAAACCAATCCTCTTTTTTCCTCTTGAATTATAACTTCGAAACTTGAAGATACAGGAATATAAATATCATCGGTTTTATATTTCTTTATAAAACCTTCTTCATACAAAGGCTTAAGTCCTGTATTTTCCATTTCATTTGCAATTTTAGTTGCTAATTCCTTAGCTTCATTAGAACCTATTATAGCTCGACTTTGTAATTCTGAATTAAAAATATATGTAGAATCAGTACAAGCAAATTCATATTTATCTACTTTGCCAAAAATCAATCCTGAAATAATAGCTAAAGCCAATATAAAAATTCCTACCGTTTTAAATCTCAACTTCATGTTTTGCTTTTTTCTTAAAAACTTTGGTTTTAATATTCTAAAGTCCAAGGATAAAACTTTTCTTAAAACAGGTATAAATCTTGAGTCTCTCTGCTGAAGATGTCTCCTGAAACCTTCACCTAATAAGTTAAAGCCTAGAACACTTATAAAAAAAGCAAATGCAGGTGAAAAAACCGTCCATGGAGCCCTCCTTATTTCATTTCTAGCAGTTCCCAACATACTTGCCCATTCGGGCTCAAAGCTAATATCTTTTTGTATAATTTTCCCGCCTTCTGTGTCTTCAATGATCCTAAGATTGCCAACAAAAACACTGAATACCCCAAGCTGCATAATTAAAGTAAGGGCCCTGGCAATTTCCATAAAAAATAATACTACAATTTCAGCCGCTAAATGAGGAATAACATTTTCAAGGGCAATTTTAAACCTACTCTTTCCAATAGCAATCTCACCTTTAATAAATGGTTCAGCCAAAATTTCTCCAACTCTCTCCATAATTATTAATCCAAGCTTCGACCAGCCTACAAAGGAAAGAATAAGAACAAAAGCCAAAATGGATTGTTCTCTATCGAGCCTTATAAAAAAGTCAAATTTTAATACTATTAAACTTATTAAAAGTGCAGGAATAGCACTAAAAATAGCATTAAACTGATTTATTATGGTTCTAGAAACTAGGTTTCCAAATCCTGCTGTTATTCCAAGGGGTAATGCAATTAAAAACCTTCCAATCACAACAAGTAATCCCAGTGAAATAGTTAATTTGGTACCATAAATAATAAAACTTAAAGTATCCCTTCCTAATTCATCAGTTCCTAATATAGCATCCTTAGAAGGAGGAAATGGTGCAGCATCTAGTTTAAACCTACCACCTTCTTCAGTCCATGCTTTAATTTGCTCAATTCCATATGGATTGACATCAGTAAAAATTTCAGGAAATATCATAATTATTATTATGAAAAATACTATAGCTCCTCCTAAAATTAATGGTAAATTTAACTTTTTCAATTAACTCCCTCCCTCTTCTTAGGATTTATTAATCTTGAGATCAACTTGGCAATTATAATAAAGGTTATATATATTAATCCCAAGGCAAGGGACAAACCTATAAAACTATTAATATCATTTTGTTTATAAAACATATAAAGATTAAAGACAATCCCCCTATAATCTAATAAATATTCCACTATTATTAAATTGGAAATTATAATGGTAATTAATGCTGGAATCGAATCAACAACTTTAATAACAACACTTTTCAATATATGTCTTGTGAAAATATCAAATTTTGATAATCCTCTACCCTTAGCTGCTATTACATAATCTTTTTTGATTTCTTCTTGAACTACAATAAATGTGATTCGAGAGATATAAACTGTAGGTATTATTGATAAAGTTAATAAGGGCATAAAAAACCCTTTTAGTTTTGATAAATCAACTAATTGTTTAATCATATCACTATAGGAAATATAACTAATCAGAAGCATACTACATAACACAATAAAAACATCTGGTAATGAAAAAGCCATCAAAGTTCCTACCGTTCTTAAGCCACTTCTTCTTCCTCCTTTATAGCTATCAAACATACCCTTGACTACTCCTAATATTAAAGAAATAACAATTGCAAAAGACAATAACTTTACACTCTTCCCTGTAGAGTTTAGAACTATTCTGAATATTTCTACATTATTTTCTGTCATTCCAAATCCATGAAGTAATAAATTTCTAATATACAAAATACTCTTTTTCATTGTTAGATACATAGAAAAGTTAGTGTACAGCTCACCATTATGAAAAACCATATTAAAGTTTAAAGGCAAGCTTCCTATAAATATTAATGAAAACAGTATTATAAAAGCTGGAGTTATAAAATAGAAACATTTTAATAATATATTAAATGGTAATGAATAATATATATTTTCTATGGATATACTCAATATTTCCATATCACCATTAGTTTTGTATATAGAGAAAATCATATAAATAAATAAAGTCCCAAACAAAAATATAATTATTAATATTATTTCTATATTATTCAAATAATCTGCCAATGTATCTTTAAAAATCTCTCTCTTTATATAATTAATTATAACTATTCCGACCTTTTTTAATTTTTCTTTGCTTACATTATCTATATTATCTTCATAAGTATATAAATTCAGTGAACCATCTATTATATTAATTGCCGGTATCTTTGTTTCAATAAATGGCATATGATCGCTCCAACGACCTACCGGTGTTTTAATGGTTTCTATTTGTAAATTATTTGTATCCTTTAGGTCCTCTGCATACTGAATTATTTTATCTCTAAGAATTTCTCCAGCTTCTCCTTTAGTTTCAAATCTGATCTCTCCATCAACAGTGCTGCCTATGCAGTCTAAATTAATAACCTGAGTCTTTTCCAGTGGGCTTAAAGGATTCTTGACATAATACTGGGAACCAGCAGCAACATTTTCCTTGGCATTCCATCCAGCAAATATAATTGTTCTATCGGGTAAATTCTTTTGCAGTTTTATTACCCTTGCCAGTTCAAGCATCATTCCTGTACCCGATGCATTATTCAACGCACCTGGAAAATGTTTTCCATTCATTCCCTGTCCAACATGATCTATATTAGCACCTATTATCAAATATTTATCCTTTGCTTTTCCATCAATTTTTCCTAGAATATTTGCTGTTTTAATAACCGGGTAATTAATATCACATTTAAGCTTTACATTTTTTATAATACCTACGCTTTCCGGTAGTTCTTCCTCAACTAATATATCCTCTGACATACCTTGATTAATTAACTCATGGCTGGAATAATTTTTTATCTTATTGTATGCCTCTAGGCCCAAATATCCAAAAAATAAACTTTCTCCCTTCTTTATTGTATTTTCAACCTTTTTTTGAAGCTGAAGCTCTCTATCTTGTCTGTCATATGGAGATGTTCTTCTAAACAGTATTCCCTTACCATTGTTTCTAATGACATATTCAACATCCTTAATTCTAATATCAAAGGTCCCCATAACAACTAATTTATTTTTTAATAATTGTGGTGGTACATCATATAGATAGTTATCGACAAATACAATATCACCTTTAAATCTACCGCCTCCTCCATACCAATAAGTAAAAAATTTATAATCCTTAAACATCTCAAATTCTTCAATAATCTGTCCATCTTTACTTTCTATTGCAAAATATGGATTTAAATCAATATGGGTTATCATTGTATCGAAGTATTGATAGTATGTATCATTTTTACCTGCAGGCTCAATGCCAAGGTTTTTGAAATAATCTTCGATATACTGAAGAGTCAGTTTATTTCCCTCATCTCCTGCCAATCTTCCTTTATACTTAGGTGAAGATAGTTCCTTTATATGCTGATAAACCTTGTTTTCATCGAAAATGCCTTCATCAAAAGATTTTCTATATCCCCCAATGAAATATAAAGCAATTAAAAGAATTATCAAACTCGGTATAATAATATTAAATATATTAATTCCTTTAAAATTACCTAATCTAGACACTCGGCCCCTCCCCCAAATAATAAATCATTGTTAAGATAAATTATAATTTATTTATAATATGAATAATTTAATTATATTAAATTATTTTTACATTATCAAGAAACAACATTTTCAATATCTATGGATAATAGCAAATTTTTTATGCACTGAATAGTATAAATATTATTTTTTTGATATAATACTAAATATAGTTAATTATTTCTTAATTATTAGGTTTATATAGTATAAACTCTATTTAGAGGTGGTGTTTACAATTAGTGATGTAGGAAAAAAAATAAGATTTTTAAGAAAAGAACAAAATTTAACCCAAGAAGAACTTGCTGGCAATCAATTTACTAAAAGTTATATAAGTCTTATTGAGCGTGGAAAAATAAACCCTTCTATGAAGGCTTTAAATTATATAGCAGAAAAACTTAACAAGCCTGTATCTTTATTGCTTGATACAGAAAATAGTATTGTAGATTCTAACAATTTATATAAAATTTCTTTTATTATAGAAAAGGGGAAAAAATTAGTTGATAACTCTGAATTCAATGAGGCATTAGCTGAATTTACGCCTCTCCTTAACAATATGGATAATCTTACAAATTATCATAAAGGATTGATATATTACTATTTAGGCTATATACACTTTAAAAAGGAAACCAGCAGTAAATACCTTGAATTAATAAAAAAATCTATTAATTTATTTATTAATGCTTTAAAAAATTTTGAAGACAATGATCCAAAAGATAATCTAGAAATATATATTAAACTAGCTGAGTGCCAATATATAATGAATAGTAAAAATAAATCTCTTAATTACTTCCTTGAAGCTAAAGATTATGAAGAAGAGCATGGTGTTGATCTTGATAATTATTTTTATATATTAAGAAATATTACTATCCTCTATACTCAGAAGGGTAATTATTCTGTTGCAATAGACTATCTTAGAAAAATAATAAATTTATCAAAGAGGGAAAATATTATTAATGAACACGTTTTAGGTTCATATATAACATTGTCTACATGCTATTTCTTTTTAGAACAATATGAAGATTCCCTAAATACACTAGAAAAAATTCTACCTGTATATGAAAACCTACTTAATAATCCAAAGCTTCATTCTGGAATTTATTTTAGAATAGCAAAAGCACATATAGAAATTGGGAATTATGATACTGCCCTTGAAAATATCAATAAATCTGTTGAAATTGCAGAAACAATTAAAGAACAGCATATGAAAATATTTACCCTTTTATATAATAGATTCATAAAATCTAAAATACATTTTTATGAAAAAGATTATGATAAAGCAATTAATGAAACGGAAAAAATAATTAAGGAACTTGAATCTATAAATAGATTTGATAATGAATACATTTCTTTGAAGGCAGATGTTTATTCTTTAATCGGTGAAACTTTACTTGTAAAAAATGATTGCCAAAAAGCTTTAGAATATCTTAATATGAGCTTAAAGCTCTATACAAAAATAAAAGCTGGCTTTAAATTTCCTGTTATTTATAAACTCCTTGGTAAGGCTTATATAGGACTTAATGATTCTAAAAAAGCACAAGAATTTTACGATAAAGCTTTTGAATTGCTTGCAAAAAATAAAATTTGAAAAGGTGATAATCTCACCTTTTTTATATTGGATAAGTTCTTTCATTACTATCTGTTAAATCATCATCAACATTATATTTTTTTGCTTCACGATATTTGAAGTATTTTAATGCCACCTGAGGAAATAAAGCATATGTTAATACATCCTCCTCCTTTTCTAAATACTCCTTTATTTCATTTTTAATAACCTCAAGCTGAGGTTCAAGTAAATCAGCAGGTCTACATGTAATAACCTTTTCTCCTCCAATAATTTTTCTTACTATTTTCTCTTTTATAGGAACTGTAGGTTTGCCGTACATACCTTTTACATAGGCTTTTACTTCTTTAGGTACAACCTTGTATCTTTCTCCAGTTATTATATTTAGTACTGCTTGGGTACCAATGATTTGGCTTGTAGGGGTTACCAATGGTGGATAGCCTAAATCCTCCCTTACTCTTGGCACCTCTCCAAGAACCTCATCAAATTTATCCAAAGCTTTCTGAGCTTGAAGCTGATTAATAAGGTTAGATAGCATTCCTCCAGGCACTTGATAAATAAGTGTATTAATATTTACACCAAAGACTTTAGGATTCAGCAAACCATTTTCTATATATTTTTCTCTCAATGGCTTAAAGTATTCTGCTATTGTATTTAATTTATTGATATTCAACTCTGTATCAAATTCAGTTGCTTCAAGGGCGGCTACTATAGATTCTGTAGGAGGTTGTGAAGTGCCTAAAGCAAAGGGAGATATAGCTGTGTCAATTATATCTACTCCAGCTTCTATGCCTTTTAAATAAGACATACTAGCTAATCCACTAGTTGAATGGGAATGAAGCTCCAAAGGAATATTTACAGTCTTTTTCAAAGATGATATAAGTTCAAATGTAAAAAAAGGAGTCAATAATCCAGACATATCTTTAATACAAATAGAATCTGCACCCATATTTTCCATTTCCTTTGCTAAATCTATATATGTTTGTATAGTATGAACTGGACTGATAGTATATGCTATTGCCCCTTGTGCATGAACTCCTTCTTTCTTAGCCATTTCTAAAGCAACTTTAATATTTCTTATATCATTCAGTGCATCAAATATTCTTATGATATCTATTCCATTATATACAGCCTTCTTAACAAAATCTATGACTATATCGTCAGAATAGTGCTTATATCCCAGTACATTTTGTCCTCTCATGAGCATTTGAAGCTTAGTCCTTTTTACCTTCCTTCTTATAGCTCTCAATCTCTCCCATGGATCTTCATTTAAAAATCTTAAGCATGTATCAAAAGTAGCTCCTCCCCACATTTCTAAAGCATTATAACCTACTTTATCCAGCTCTTCTAAAATTGGCAGTATTTCTTTAATTTTAAGTCTAGTGGCTATTAGTGATTGATGAGCATCCCTTAATATTGTTTCTGTAATTTTAACCTTTGACATTTTTAACCTCCTCCATAGTAAATTATATTTTCAACATATTTGTCATTCTAGGTTTTAAGTTCTTAGTTCATTCTACTAAGTCTGATGCACTTATTTTGTTAAATCAGAATATCTATATTACAATTCTTTGAATTTAGTAAAGTATTTATACTAAAAAAAGAACTTTGCATTGTTTTGCAAAGTTCTTTTGATAATCAGGTCAATTATAAAATTACCTCTTATATGTCTATTTCCTTTTTACTTTTTTAACTTTCCTACGTTTATTTGTCTTTTGACCTCTCTTCTTATTTTTCCCTTTAGCAGGTTCAATATTTATCTTATTACCCTTTATTGTATTTTTAGCCATTATTGAAAGAACTTCCTCTGCATATTCTTCTGGAATTTCTACAAAGGTATAATTATCAAATATATCTATGTCACCTATGCGTTTCCCAGAAATACTTGTTTCCCCTGCAATAGCTCCAACTACATCCTTTGGTTTTATCTTTTTATCTTTGCCAATGTTTATGAACATCCTAACCATGCCTTCTTCAGCACCAGTCCCTCTACGCCTTTTTTCTGGCATAAGGTCTATTTCTTTGGCATCCTTTATTTCAATCTCCATTTTTAGTAATGCAGCAGCAATTTCAATGGATGAAAAATCATCTTCAAAGGAATTTTCGACTATCTTAATGTACTTATCCAACTTACCTTCATTTATTTTATCCTTAACCTTTTTTAAGAAAATATCTGTTCTTATAGCTTCAATATCACTTATAGTAGGTATATCATGTTTCTTTATTTTTTTCTTTGTATACTTCATAACATTTCTTAACAGATAAAAATCTCTGCCACTAACAAAAGTAAAGGCCTTTCCTGTTCTTCCGGCACGTCCTGTTCTTCCAATTCTATGAACATAATATTCTTCATGGCTAGGCATATCAAAATTGAATACACATTCTATATCATCAATATCTATTCCTCTAGCTGCAACATCGGTGGCAACTAACACCTCAATATCTCCACGTTTAAACTTATTCATTACATTAATCCTTAGGGACTGTTTCATATCTCCATGTATTTTATCACTGGCATAACCACGAAATTGCAAAAGATCTGTAATTTCATCAACCTTCTTTTTTGTATTACAAAAAACCAGTGAAAGTTTAGGACTGTACATATCTATTAATCTTGTAAGTACTTCAACCTTATCTTTTTCTTTTACCTCAAGATATACTTGTTCAATATTTGGAGTAGTAAGCTCTTTATGAATTATTTTAACTATTTCAGGATTCTTTTGATACTTATGTATTATATTCATTATAGCCTTTGGCATTGTGGCAGAAAACAATAAGGTTTGTCTATCCTCACCTATACTCTCCAAAATAGTTTCAATATCTTCCCGAAAGCCCATATTTAACATTTCATCAGCTTCATCTAGAATCATCATTTTTAAATTATCCAGCTTAAGGGTTTTTCTTCTCATATGATCCATGACTCTACCTGGAGTTCCTATGACAATTTGAACACCTTTTTTAAGACGTTTAATCTGTCTATCAATAGGCTGTCCACCAAAAACCGGTAATGTAGTAATTCCTCTTTTATACTTTGCCAGCTTTGCAAGCTCCTCAGCCACCTGAACAGCTAATTCCCTAGTAGGACAAAGTATCAGTGCCTGTGTAACATTTTCATTTGGATCTATCATATCTATAGCGGGTATTCCAAAAGCTGCAGTTTTACCAGTACCTGTCTGAGCCTGACCTACTACATCTTTTCCATCTAAAACTAATGGAATTGCCAAAGTCTGTATAGGAGTAGCTTCTTCAAATCCCATATCCTTCACTGCTTTTTTTATTTCCTTTGAACAATTAAGTTCTTCAAATCTAATTTTATTCATATTAACCATTCCTTTTCCTAATATTTTTCTTTTATTTTTATAGAGATTTAAGTAAAGACTTTAATTTTAACATGTCCAAAACGCCTAAAAGAGCTGAGTATTTGTACATGTATAAATTAAGTTTTACTATGTAAACCCTATACATGTGATTATTAAATTTAAAATAATCACCAGAAATAAATGAAAAAGATAAGAAAATGCTTTTGAACAGTTTTTTCCTAAAAACTTTCCAAATTAATGAATAAATCTTTTAAATGAGTAAATTGTATAATTACCTTTTTAAAAAATTGAATACTTCATATAGTTTTAAAATCATTAGATCTATACCATATATATTATGTAACTTTGTTAAATTAGAATTATACAATTTCCTCAAATTTATAAAGCTTGATGGTAAAGATTATCATAATTTTTAAATCCCTAATACCATATGGGAATTTGAGTAAAGACTTTAATTTATACATATAAAAAATCCTTAGAAACATTGGATATTTTAATATGTATAAATTAAGTTTTACTATATAAATCCTATATAGATATATAAAAATTAAAATATAAAGCAAATGACTTTTATATCAAATTTAAAAGGCTTACTGCACTGCATTCTATTTTTTCTTTTTCATTTATAAAGCTTTTATATTAAATTGAACAACATTTTCTATTATACTATTTATTTTCAATTTTTACTAACCTTTTCTCAAAAATGGGTCTCTATTCGTTATTATTATTTCCTTTTTGATAAATTTCATGACTATATTTGAATAATTAAAAGGATAAACAAGAAACCTTAAAGTCCACTTCCCTTTGTTCAAATTCTCAGTTACATATCTCTATTGTTATATCTATTTATTAATAATATAACTTTACAAAATTTAATTATATGCTATAATAAGTAATCGATAAGTGTTTTTTTGGTCCCACTTCAAAAAAAACAAGAGCAAAATATTTGATATTTTTGTTCTATAGATAAACAATACTAACACCTATAATCTATTAGGTACTAAGTAAAATCTTATTAGAGTTGTTTATCTGTGTTGAGTGAGGCTCCGGGAAACATAGCAATATGTTGAAGGGAGTTTTTTTGATGAAAAATATTTCTGTTAACAATTTAATTAAAACAGCAGTAATAGCTGCTATCTATGCGGCAATCACCATGGCTTTAGCCCCTATCAGCTATGGAGATATTCAATTTCGTCTTTCTGAAGTACTGATTTTATTAGCCTTTATCGATCCACTTTATATACCAGGACTTGTTCTTGGCTGCCTTTTGGCTAATTTTGGAAGTCCTTTGGGGCCCATTGATGTCATGGCAGGTTCATTTGCCACTCTATTATCGGTAATGGCAATCCATCAAACTAGAAAATCTTTAGGAAATAATTTTAAAGCATTAATAATAGCTAGTTTATGGCCTGTAATTTTTAATGGATTAATAGTTGGTTGGATGCTTAATTATGTTCTTAATCTTCCATTTTGGGCATCAGCAGCATATGTAGCCTTAGGAGAATTTGTAGTAGTTAGTATTGCAGGTGTAATTATCTTTAAAAATATTTTAGCTAGAGATAACTTTATAAATATTCTTAGGTTAACAAAAAATCAAAATTAAAACTTAGGGGACATCATTAGTCCCCAAGTTTTTATTTAAATTCCCCTCAAGTAATTTTTTATAATAGTCAGCAGTTTCACCATAATTTTCTAAAGCTTTCTTTCCTTGGGGATGGAGTCTGTATATTCCCCTATGGACTCTTTCAAACCATCCATAAAAATTTTTTGAAAGAATACTTTGAGTCTTAGAACTTGTACCAAGGGCTCTTAAATCTTTAGGTGAAAGTTCTCCATATTTTTCCAAGCAACATGCTATATGTATTGCATTTTCTCTATAGGCCGTCATAATTTTTTCTTTAACACTACCGCCTACATTATAGCTTCCAGAACGCCCATTAATTTCCCTTATTATATTTTCCTTCATTCTGTTACTCTTCCTATACTTATAAACTGAAGGATGAAAAACTATTTCAACCTCTGTGGTAGTTTGTAAAAATGATACTATTATAAGTCCCAGTTCAAGTCGCTTTAATAAACCCGATATATCATTCCATTTTTTATTCCATTTAAATCTCTTAGGCTTTGGTATAGCAATATATACCCCATCAGTTATTTTTTGTCTTTTAGTAGCTTGTATAAGCAAAGTTAAGTTAATGCTTTTCTTAAGCTCTATTATAATCATTTCTTCATTCTTTACTGCGACAATATCGCAGTCTTTAACCTCGCTTTGGACCTTATATCCCTGATTTTTTAGATAATTACTGATGGGCTCATACAAGTCCTTTTCTAGTATTTTCTTTGCAGTATCCTTAGTCATTAATTCCTCCAAAATTGTATTTCTTAATTGTATTATAAATATACCTCTCTATTCTCAGATGAAGCATATTTTGCTAACATATATCTATATTTATATTATAATTTTATTATAAACCAAAGAACTTCTCAAGCTCAGCAAATTTCTTATGGGTTATAAGTGCATCTTTACCATAATTCTTGAAATTTACTATATAAGTCCATCTCCCATAAGGCGATATTTTACTTATCTTTGAAATATTAATTATATACGACTTATGACTCCTAAAAAAGGTAATTTTTTCTAAACGTTTTTCCAAGGCTCCAAGACCTTCTGAAGTTATATATTTATTATCAATAGTATATATAGCTGTACTTCTATCCTCTCTTTGTATTAAAACAATATTTTGTGTATCTATAAAATTCATGCCTTCTCTATTCTTTATAACTAATTTATTAAATTCCCTTTGCTGAAAAATTGGCTTATCTATATTCTCATCTTGTTTTTCATAAAATATTTTCTGTATTCTTTCTAAAGTCTTATTTATCCTATCTACTTTAAAGGGCTTGATAAGATAGTCAAAAGCATATATTTCAAAGGCCTCCGACATATATTCTTCATGGGCCGTTGCAAAAATAATAATAGTCTTTGGATTTATATCCGTAAGTATCTTTCCGCATTCCAATCCACTTACTTCAGGCATTTCTATGTCTAAAAATACCACATCAAAATTTTTCTCTTCCAAAAAGCGGAGAACCTCTTTCCCGTCCTCCGCCTCAGCCACAACTTCAAAGCCTTCATTCTTTTCTATTATTTTTTTTAAAACTAATCTCATACCAAAATCATCATCTGCTATTAAAACCTTTAAATTCATTTTCTATAATCATCCCCTACGACTCTTTGGTTTTCCTAAAATTTCTGAATAGATAATCCCCATCCGTATATTATTCGGTTTAAAAGAAAGAGCTTTTTTCATTTTACCCCTTTTCTTGCTTTTACTATATAATGTCTCATCTATCTTATTTCCAAGGATCTTATTTTCTTCTTTTTTTTCATTCATAGGATATCAGCTCCTATTCATCCTGCATATTTGTGTAATCGTCATTATTCATATTTGAAATAGATTCCCTCATATTTGTATCTGCTACAACATTTTTCATATTATAATAATCCATAACTCCTATTTTACCCTCTCTAAGGGCAGCCGCCATGGCCTTAGGCACCTCTGCTTCAGCCTCTACAACCTTAGCCTTCATTTCCTGAACCGCAGCCACCATCTCCTGTTCCTTTGCAATAGCCATTGCTCTTCTTACCTCTGCTTTGGCCTGAGCTATTCGCTTATCTGCTTCTGCCTGGTCAGTTTGAAGCTTAGCTCCAACATTTCTACCTACATCAACATCTGCAATATCTATTGATAGTATTTCAAAGGCTGTACCGGAGTCTAATCCTTTTCCTAAGACATTCTTTGAAATCAAATCGGGATTTTCCAGTACTTCTTTATGGGTTTCTACCGAACCCACTGTAGTTACTATCCCTTCTCCTACACGGGCAATTATTGTTTCTTCACCGGCACCACCAACAAGTCTATCAATATCAGCCCTTACAGTTACCCTCGCCTTAGCCTTTAACTCTATTCCATTTTTTGCAATAGCAACTACAATAGGTGTCTCAATAACCTTTGGTTTAACACTCATCTGAACAGCTTCAAAAACATTACGTCCTGCTAGGTCTATGGCAGTGGCCTTTTCAAACTCTAAATTTATATTTGCCCTTTCTGCAGCAATCAGTGCATTAACAACACCATCAACATTACCACCAGCTAAATAATGGGCCTCTAACTGATCGCTTGATATCTGCAGTCCAGCCTTCCTTCCTTTGATTAAAGGCTTTATAATTCTATCGGGTCTTACTCTCCTAAGCTTCATTCCAATTAGTGTAAAAATGCTTATCTTTACATTCGATGCCAATGCTGATATCCACAATCCCAATGGTACGAAACTGAAAAATATAGCTAAAAATACAATAATAGCCGCTATAATTATAATAGTTGGAAAAATTGTACTCATTAATATACCCCCAATAAATTAATTATTTTGTTCTTCTACTGCTCTACGTACAACTATACGCCTTCCTTCTACTTTAATAACTTCAACCTTTGTTCCTTTAGGAATAAATTCATTTTCTGACACAACATCTAGCTTTACTCCATCAAAATCAACTGTGCCTGCAGGTCTTAATACAGTTAATGTTATACCACATTTTTTAAGAAAATACTTCATATCATTTGTGCTTATATATCCATCTTCCTTCTTCATTGATGATTCCAGCACCATGCTCTTTGGCAATTTCCCCTTGCTAATAGAGTGTAGAATAATAATAAATAATATACCCAATACAGCAAGGAGTATCATCATTAGAACTAATGCTTCAAGCAGAGTGTCAGCAGTTACTATTATTCCTATAATAAAGCATGTTATACCTGCTATCCCCCATACTCCAAATCCTGGTGCATAAATTTCAATTGCTGTAAGTATCAATCCCAATCCAAAGAAAATTGCTGACAATACTCCTAATCCATCAATCAATTCTGCTAATACCATATAATCGCCCTCCTCTCTAGGAAAGTTAACTATAGCTTATTATTATCTAAGCATTACAAGTATATAGCCAAAAACATTTACTATAAAAAATCCTAGATACAATAAGTTTATAGGATCCCTTATTCCTCTGCCATTTCCTTTTTTACTTTTATCTGGATTGTATATTTCTTCTAGATAAGATAAAAAATTGAGTACAAGTATAGGAAGAGGTAATTAAATAATTTCTTAACTAAATTATACAACTGAAAAAATAGAATAAAAATATCTAATATATATATAATACATATATATAGCTAAAATGTCACTTTTTATGATTCATAACCTGAGAAAATTCCTCTATTATTTTTTAAAAAAGAATATTCTCTGTTTAAATTAATAGATTTTAGGACAATACTATAATATAAAATTTCCCTAATCAAAGGGAATGATTATTTCAAAGGTAGTATCTGTTTGATTAGTACTGACAGTTATATCTCCCCCATACTTTTCTATAATTTCCTTGGAAATAGCTAATCCCATCCCTTGTCCCTTTTCCCCTTTAGTTGTAAATCCCGGTTCAAAAATTTTATTAATCAGATTCTCCGGTATCTTCTTACCATTATTTTTTATTAGAAATTTGTATTCATGAGATTCTTCAAATATTTCTATTTTAATATATTTGTTTCTGTTTTCTTCTGTAGCTTCAATAGCATTGTCTATTATATTTCCAAGTACTCTACACATTTCCCATGAAGGTACCTTTAATTTATCTAACCTTGTTTCTATCTTCAGCTCCACCAGAATTCCTCTATCTTCACAATCAAGCTGTTTAGCTTGCAAGAGTCCATTAATGGCCGGGCTTGAAGTTTTAAGAACTTTATTTATCTTCTTTATATCTTCATAAACCTTTTCTATATAATTACTGGTCTCTTTATATTCATTCATTTCAATAAGACTGTAAACCACTTGAAGGTGATTTAAAAAGTCATGCCTTTGAGATCTTAATATATTATTTAAGTCTTCAATCTGATTTAGAGTCTTACACTGCATAAAATATCTATCATTTAAAATCTTTAAGGCATTTATATCTCTTAAAGCTATATAGCTATTAATAAGTATAATAGCAATTAAAATCAAAAAAAGCAGCTCTAGATTTTCACTTATAAATTTTCCAGCCCTATCTCTAAAAATAAAGCTATAAATAATAAAGCTTAATAATATAAGCATTTGAGTAATATTCACAATATATATAATAATTGCAGTCTTTTCTATATTAATATTGATATTTTTTCTCATTATTAACTTACCTCACCTATTTTCTTTATAATATTATTTTTCTACATTTTAGAAAAAATACCTTTTCATTCGACAAACGTTTCACTTTATTTCCTTTAATACTTCAAGACCATATAGCTTTGCCATTTTATAAATTATTTTTTATAATGTATACCTATCGGATAATTGCAAACAATATTTATGATGTTAATATTATTTATAGGAGGTTTTGTGTGTGACAGTTGTAAATAAGTTAAATCAAACCCTTGAAATGTTAAAGATGGTTGAAGCTAATTGTAATACTTTTTCTATGGATACAGATGATCCAAATGCAAAGTCAATGTTTAAACAAATAGCTCAAAATGTTAAGACAAGCTCAGAAATGCTTCAAAGCAGAGTTAATTTTATAATGAGTGAAGAACCACAATATAGACCAAATAATCAGGCCCAGCAAATGCAAAACATGCAGCAACAGCAGCAAAATCAACAAAATCAGCAATAATTTACAAGCGTCTCTTGACGCTTGTTTTTATTCTAGAAATTTAAATTTACTCAATATATCATTTATATCCCTTTTCCTTTCTGCATCAGCATATATTGTTAGCATATGCTGACCAGGCTTAATAGATTTAATGGGCCTAAATAATGTCATTATGGAAATATAAGTTGCCAAAAGAACACTTCCTATACCTGCTCCCAGCACCGTTGTCACAACTCTTCCTCCTGCAGAAGCTGGATTTAATAGAGGCAAAGAAATCATAGTATTTCCATGTAACCATCCTATGATTCCACCTATAATTCCCCCAACTATAGCTGATAATATTAAATTTAATCCTTCCTTAGGCATAAATATATACAATTCATATATTTCGTTAATGTAATTATCTGTCAATGTCCTGCTGTTTAAATTCATAATTCCATTATTATATAATGTATCTATTGCTTTTTGCATCTCACTTTTATCATCAAAAAACTTAATTACTTTATAATCAAAACGAGGAATATTTTCAAGCATTTGTTTCATTTTCTGCTGCATTTGCTCATTCATCTTAGTCAAAATTATCATTCCCTTCATATCCACCATATCTGTAAAAAAATTCAATAGCTTAGCAAACTATCAATTTCGCCTTGAATTTTCTCAGAAATAGAGTCTGTGCCGCCTATTATCCATCCATGATTGTAAAGCTGTTCCTGTGAAGTTGTTCTAACAGGTTTTACTGTCTTCAAATAGTTTTTAATATCTTCAGGTAACTCATCATCTTTTACCAAAAGTATTGGACCATGTTTACCTTTATGGGATAAAACAGAAGCTGATACAGCGATTTGCCAATCCTTAGGATTGACAAATATGAAGTTATGTCCCGCTTCAGCAATTCCCCATCCAAAATCCCTGTGTCTTTTATTAATCCACCATCCAAAGTTCTTTCCTATATCCTTATATCCTGCAAATCCAACAGACTGCTTATAAACATCTTCATTTCCAGGTATCCACTGTATATGTCCAAATTTTGCAAGCTGAGCTTGTACATTTTCAGTTATTGAATTCTTATTTCCAAGAATATAAATGTATGCATCTTCATATCTTTCCTCTAGAGCCTTAGCAGTTTCTTTGGGTACTTCATCCTTTTTAATATAAAAGAAACCATCACCCATATGAGCATTCCATGAAGCTTGGGCCAACCCGTATTCCGGCTTCTCTATAGGAGCCACCATCACTACATCACTATGATCTCCATGGATTGCTGCTATAAAATCATTTATATTTTTTCCTAGAGTAAAGGGATCTTTACCTTCTATATGCCTATATTTCCACTTTTCTTCCTTTAGTTCCTTCTTTATATTATCTCCTATATCTCCTATAAGATAAATTTTTACATTATTATCAACAAATACTCCTTGTGGATCGAGACGTTCAATCTCTTTTAGAGTTGCTTTAGGTATATTATCCTTCTCAATATATAATATAGGTGCATTTATTGGATGATGTATAACTCCAGCAGCTGCTATGGAATCTGCTTTCTTATCACTTCTAACTAAAATAACAGCATTTGGTTTATCATCATCAAAGGTAGCTGGATATGTTATTTGTGATATAGCTGCTGCAGTTTCGTATACATCCTTTCCATTAATTCTTACGGTATTACCAGTTACCAATGTATCTTTTACATTAGTCTCATTCTCATTAAAGCCCTTATAATAATCAGGTTGATAGAGAAAGAAAATCAGTAAAATTATTACTAAGATTCCGCCCCCAAATAAACCTATTTGCCTGTATCGTTTTTTTAAAAAATCTTTTGTTATCATTAGTTATACCTCCTATGAAACTCCCATTTTTCTTCCATATCTAACTAAGAACCAATTTGGTATATAAGCAATAGCTGCTCCAATTAAAGTAGCTAGCTGCATAAAACCCCACCATAATACATGATTTTCCTCAGGCATCATGGGAGAATATACCATATGAAGCCACCACATGCTTATCATCATTCCTATAGATACCGATGTCATTGATATCAAAACAGTTGGTACTGAGTTTTTAAACGCTTCAATGTAAGAAAGCTTTCTCATACGCATTAACATAACTGGCATAAAAACCATCGAATTTAGTATAAAACCTATTATATATACAATAATCATTTGAAGTATCATAGGATTTCCAAATAAGAAAAAACCATACCCTCCTGAAAAAGGTATTAAGAACATTCCCATAGAGGAAATAATATAGGCTGCTGAAATCATTGCACAGGCCCCAAAGGCTACTCCCATAATAGTAGCTACAGCCGTCTGATTCCAAAGTGGTCTTTGCCAAATTTTATTATTATTCATCTTCATCCATGGTCTATCTTTATGAGAGATAACATAAAGCCATAACCCTATTGGCCCCAATAACAGCGCCGTTAATATCCACATAATTTTTGTCAATATGAATATTTCCTTCATTCTTAGAAATAAATGAAAAGATATCCACAAAGCTCCTCCTATGGATATAAGAATTGAAATTATTGATAATACATCAAGACCTCCTACACCTTGTTCGCCCATCATTTCATAGCTTTCTATTTCTTGTGTGTAATCTACTCTAGCTTGAATACCAAAGTTGATTAAGCTTTCATCCCCTATTATCCATACATTGTTAAATGGCCCCTCTGCAGGAGTAACCCAAAAATTGTTTTTCATTTTCCATAAATAATTTTCCGTTAATGGTGATAATTTATCACTACTAGTCCAAAGTAAGGGACCGGTTTTTCCACTAAATGCTAATTGAGTACTTACTGCAGCTACCTGTGGATCATCCTTAGAACACAATATAAAATTATGTCCAGAATCATTTCTTTCCCTAGAAGCATCCCATCCCACATTCATATCACCATCATAAAACTCTGCGAATTTTATGGCGAGCCTCTCTGGATTTACTGCCTCTATTCTTTCAATTTCAATATTGTTATTGATTGTCGATGTATCGAAATTTTTCACATCTCCAATCAGATATAATTTTTTTATTTTATTAGAAGAAATAAATGCTTTATCCAATTCGTTAACATATCCATCATCATCTGCAAATATTAGCATTCCTTTATTATTGGCTATCCATGTGATTATAGGAATTGATTTAAATGGATTACTGCTTTGTACTATAAATCCATATTCTTCTCCATCTAAAATCCCTGGGAAACTGTAAATTTTGTTTTGTAAGTCCATCAAATTTTCATAATTTAAATAATCTATATTATAATCCAAATTTATAAGTTCACTTTGTAGATCTTCTATATCGCTGCCAAATACCATAATCTGAATATTATTTGCTTGTGGTATCCCCTTTGGAGACAATCTTTTAATTTCTTCTAAAATATCCTGTCCTATTTTTTCACCTATAGGAATTATTGGACTTTTATATTTACCCATAAGAGGAATCAATGCAATAATCTCCTGCCAGTTTTGACTCTGAACTAATATTAATCCCTGGGGCTTACTTTCTTCATTTACACCAGGATAAAGTATTTTAGCTATTTCTGTTCCTAAAAAGTCTAAATTCCTTTCTTTTATCCTAATTGTATTTCCCGTATTCATATGAGATCTCAAATCTTCATTATGAGATTTTTTGGGAAAAACTACTTCCTTAAAAATATTTAATATACCAAACAAAAATACAAAAACTAAAATCAATGATAATATTACAGATAATTTTTTCATTATTTAGCCTCCAATTACTCTTTTCTTAATATTTAGTATGTTCTTAATTACATACTTAAATGCATTATAGAATATTGAATTTTAAAAATTATAATATCTATTTATATTTATAATAATTTCTTATTTGCCAATTCTAATAACATAATTTCTAGTATAATATTTATACTGTTATAAAAATACCAAATGAGGTGCTTATATGAAAAAATGGCTTAGAAATTTTATAGTTATAGCTTTTATATCTGCTATATTACAGTACGCATGGGAATATTGGCAGTGTGGTATTTTTTATACCATGAATACAAAAGCTCCCCACTCACCCTTGATGTGGAGTGCAACCTTTGGAGATGTCAATATGACAGTAATATTATACTTTTTATTATCTTTTATTAATAAGGATTTAAATTGGATAGTAAAAAAATGGGAATCCAAAGAATATGTTATCATGAGCTTGTATGCACTCTTCCTAAGTTTCTATTTTGAAGTACATGCATTACATACTGACAGATGGGGTTATTCTGATGCTATGCCTATGTTTCTAAATACAAATATAGGTCTTATCCCAGTAATTCAGCTTTTAATTCTTTTTCCAGTAACCTTTTTGATGAGTAAAATGATATTGAAAAAATTTAAAAACGCTGACATTTAACTTTATAAATGTCAGCGTTTTTTATTTTTATTTAATATACTTCTCTACATTTCTTCTATGCTCTTTATATGTTTTGCTAAAAACATGCCCTTCTTCGCCTAAAACATAATATAAATAATCATGCTTTTCAGGATAAAGTGCCGCTTCTATAGATGCTTGCCCCGGTGATGATATGGGACCAGGTGGAAGTCCTTTATATTTATATGTATTATATTCAGATTCTGATTCCAAATCTTTATACATAAGTCTATTAATATGTCTTTCACCTTTGGTTATTCCGTAAATAACTGAAGCATCTATCTGCAGTGGCATATTTTTTTCTATTCTATTATATATTACTCCTGCAATTGTTTTTCTTTCTTTATCATTTGCAGCTTCCTTTTCAATTAACGATGCGATTGTTACTACTTCATGGAGACTAAGACCTAATTCTCTAGCTCTTTTTCTATATTCATCTGAAAATTTTTCATTAAAGCGCTTAATCATTATATCAATTATATCTTTGTCATTAAGACCTTCAGGGAAAAAATAAGTGTCTGGAAATAAATAACCTTCTAATTTATAACTTATATTCCCCTTATTATCATAAGGTTTAAAATTCTCTAATCCTTCCTTGGCAATTTTAATAAATATTTCTTTATCAATCAAATTACTTTTTACAAGCTTTTGTGTTATTTGAAATACATTATATCCTTCCGGAATTGTAACTTTAACATATTCATTTTGAGGATTTTGAAGTTTGTCTAGAAGTTCATTTAATCCTATTTTAGGCGGAATTGCATATCTTCCAGCCTTTATATTTTTTTCTAAACCTTTCAGCTTTGTGTAATAAGTAAAGTATTTAGAAGATTTAACAATTCCCTGCTTTTCTAATTCATTTGATACTTCAGTTAAACTTGAACCAGAATCTATACTTATGAGTATTTCATGATTATTGACAGTAAAAAGATATTTATTATTTGTTTCAACTGTAATACCAATTATTAATAAACATACAACAATAATTAAAAATAGCTTCTTCATTTTCTTATCCATTCCATCTAATTAATTATTTATCCTGTACCTTCATTTCCTTACATGCAACCACTTATCAAAACTCTCTATCTGCACCACCACCGCCAGAACGACCGCCGCCTCCAAAGCTACCTCCTCCAAAGCCGCCACCGCCTCGACCACCACCTCGGCCAAAGAAAAGGAGCCATAGAATGGTTCTAAGTATAAAGCCTCCTAAAAATTTGCTGTCAAACCATATTAAAGCCAATATAAATAGTGCTATTATAGCATTTCCTAATGTAGAAATTCGTCTATTAGTACTTGTATTATTTCTTGGAGTTAAATTATCTCTTGTAGATTTATCTATTATAGCTGAATCTTCATATCCATATTCAGTATTTACTTCTTCTACTATCTGATAAAAAGCACTTAAAAGTCCTTCAGAATAGTTACCTTCAGATAATTGCGGAATTACACTATCAAGTATATCTCCCGTCTTACTATCGGATATAGCACCTTCAAGACCATAACCAACCTCAATCCTCACATTTCTTTCCTCAAGACTGAGTAGTAATAAGACTCCATTAGAATATTCTTTATTACCTATCTGCCATTCTTCAAAAAGCTCAACTGTATAAGTAACCACATCCATTCCTTGCATATTAGGCACAGTGGCAACTACTATCTGAGGAGCCTCAGGTGTCGCTTCATATTTTAGATTTGTATCTCTTATTATCTGCTTTACATCCTGAGATAGGACTCCGGCATAGTCTGCAACATAAAACTCTTGAGCTGGCCTAGGTAGCTCAGTCTGTGAAAAAACAATTATAGAGCTTAATAATACAAATATCAATGTAAGTACACTAATGGCTTTCCTTTTAAACATAAGATCACCTTCTTAAGGATATTTGAGCTATAACTATTGCTTCAATTTATTAGAGTCCTGTTTTGTCACTATATCTAATTTAATTAGCTATTAACTCTTTTTGTTTATCTTCAGTCAAACTGTACTTCTGGTGCCACTTCAGCTCCCTCGGTAGCTTCGAAATATAATTTAGGTTCAAAGCCAAACATTCCAGCCAATACGTTTTTAGGAATTTTTTTTATTGAACTATTATATTCATTAACTGACATATTGTATCTATCTCTTTCAACGGATATTCTATTTTCTGTGCCTGCCAATTCATCCATAAGGTTGTTTACACTTTCCACCGATCTAAGTTGTGGATAGTTTTCCATCACAACCAAAAGTCTACTTAATGCTCCCTCAAGCTCATTAGAAGCTGCAACTTCTTCTCTTGTGGTGCCAGCACCAGCCAATTTTGCTCTGGCATCGGCAATATTTTTAAATACTTCCTTCTCCTGAGCCATTACACCTTTAACAGAATTTACCAAATTAGGGATAAGATCATATCTTCTTTGAAGCTTACTTTCAACCACTGCCCACTGAGCATCTACATTTTCAGACATAGTAACCATACTATTATAAGCTCCTACAACGGACATACCTATAATTCCAATGACCACCACTATTACTATCACTGCTACTAAAACTTTGTTCATATATTTTCCTCCTTAAATAATTAAAATATTGTAAACATACAATTAGGAATTCCTCGACTATTAAATTCTTAATTGAGCAAATTGCATAATTACCTTCCCCAAAATTATCTACTACATATAATTTAAAAATCTTTAAAGCCATACCACATATATTATGCAATTGTGCCAAATTAGAATTATGCAATTTCCTCAATTATAAATGTATATTCTCAAGCTAATCAGATTTCTTTTTATTAGTATTTACAATAATATAATCATTAGTCAATTCATTCAGACATAAAAAACTCATAAGCTTCTATTGTTTCTTTAATAATTATAGCATTTTTTTGATTCAAATTTAATACAAACTTAAACTAATAAATTTAGCTAAAACTTATCTGATAAAATATCCTATTTATATTTATTAGAAACCACCCATCATATCAGCCATATATTTATAGTTTTCTATGTTGATGTCCATGTCTTCCCCAGCATCCACCACGTTTAAAAATTAAGAAAAACAAAAATATTATGATTGTAAAAAAATTAAACCTAGGAAAATTCTTAGGTTTAATTTTTAAATTATTAATCCCTATCTTATTGTACAACTTATTTATCATGTTATGCAATTAAAATCTAATATAAATTCCATAGAATATAGGGATTTAAGTGTTGTAATTCTAATAATAGGTCTCATTTCAATTGTCCTTTACCAATATAAGAAAGCTTAACTTTTTTAAAATTCATCAATAATTTCTTTATTAAGGCTCTTAATTATTTCTACTGCCCATTTTTTAGCATCATCAAAATCCTTTACTGCTGAAATTCCTTCGTGGGTATGTATATATCTTACTGGAACACCAATTACAATTGTAGGTACCCCAGAATTTGATAAATGAATACTCCCTCCATTTGTTCCGCCACCTAATCTTACAGCATCTTGAAAGGAAATATTTGATTTTTTAGCTATATCCTTGGCAAATTTTGTAAATCTAGGACTTGATATCATGGACCTATCCCTATGCCTTATTTGAGGACCCTTTTTCAAAACTGCTTGAGCTTCAAATTCATCCCTGAATGTATCATCGGCTGGTGTTCCTTCAAATACAATTGCAACATCAGGTTTAACTGTATTTGCAGCAACTACAGCACCCCTTGTACCAACTTCCTCCTGGGAAGAAATCGTTCCTACCACATTTACATCCAGTTTTTCATCCTGTAGTTCTTTAAGCAACTCAATTATAAGAGCACAACCTAGCCTATTGTCAAAAGCCTTACCTATAATTGTATTATTAATATCATTATATTTAAATTCAACATCGGGAATTATAGGTGCTCCAACTTCTATTTTAAAATCCTCCAAAACTTCTTTTCTTGATGTTGCACCAATATCTATTGTCATGTCTGCAATATCCAAAGCCTTGTTTCTCTCGTCATCTGACATAAAATGAGGTGGTTTAGTAGCAACTATTCCTGTTACATATTTCCCTTCTGAATTTTTAATTCTTACTCTATGGGCAGGTATATTCTGGGCCACCCATCCACCAATTGCAATAAATTTTATAGTTCCATTGGCTTTAATGGATTGCACCATAAATCCAACTTCATCGGAATGTCCATCGACCATAATAATGGGTTGGTTCTTATTATTATTTTTTTTATGGAGATATAGATTTCTAAGAGAATCTTCCTCAATATTTACATATGACTGTACATATTTTCTAATTAAATCAACTACTTCATCTTCAAAACCTGATATGCCACTGGCATTAGATAGCTCTCTAATTAATTCTAAATTCATAATTTATCCCTCAATCCTTTTCATTTATAAAAACTTTATCATTAATAACTAAACTCTGTTACCTAAAATGAATTGTATAATTCTAAAAATTTTTCTCCAGCTCTTGAAATAGTCGTACCAGCTCTTCCTGGCCGTACTAAAATAAGATCTAAATTATTTAAAATTTCAAGTCTAAGTCTAAGCTGCTGATCAGTTAAAGCCATTCCTCTTTGCAGAAGAAGCTGCCTTAATGTTGCCCTTCCATATGAAGAACGTTTTTTCTTTCCTTTCAAAAATACTCTCAAAATTTCCAAGCTCTCTTCTAAAAAACCACGCTTTTCTATTTCTTCAATTATTCCATTTATATCAATATCATATTTTATATCTATGTTATTATCTTTTTTTTCTTTATTCCACGCTTTGGTGAAAAAAGGTAAATCTTCTGGTGTAACTGTATTCTTTTCACTACAGGCAATATATGTTAATACATTGAACAATTCCTTTACATTTCCATCCCATGTATATTGATGTAAAATTTCCATAGTATCCTCTGTAAACTTAATATCTTTCCTATTGAGATTATATTTCAAATACTTATATGTTAAGATTTCCAAATCCTCTTTTCTATCCTTTAGTTGAGGAATTTTACAAGACATTTTTGTAAGTAAATAATACAACTCTTTTTTAAATACACCTTTATGCACAAGCTTCTTTATATCTACTGTACTTGTAGTGATTATCCTTAAATTTATAGGAATTGATACAGGATTTCCTGCAAAATAAACCCTTTTTTCCTGTAAAAATTGTATTAATTTAGCTTGGACTTTTAAAGAAAGTTCCCCTACTTCTTCAATACACAATGTACCATTTTGAGCTATTTCAAATAGTCCTTTTATATATATCCCATTGTCGTCATATCCAAACAATTCCTTTTCCATTGTCTCCGGCGTTCTGGACTCACAATTTATACTTACATAAGGTCCATTTTTAAAACTGGAATAATTATGAATAGCCTCAGCCAGCATACTTTTACCTGTTCCAACGTTTCCAACAATATGAATAGGTTCATCGGACAATGCGAATTTTTTGGTTACACCTACAAGTTTTTTCATTTCACTACTGTAGGTTATAATATCTTCAAAAAATGATTTTGCAACATATTTCTTTGAAGTATATACCTTAGCACTTTCAACACCCATTTGTGCTTCTTCTGATAAAACAAACAATGATTTAATATATTTTTTGCAGATTATAGAATAATCCAGTTTGATAGAGAGAAGTTCATAAAGCTTAATCACTATTGATATATCAGCTATTCTATAGCCCACATCAATTACTTTTTTTATCCCTTCAGGTATCATAGCCCTCTCTCCTGGAGTTACGACAATATCTATTTTTTCCTTAAAATTTGAATCAGGATAATATGGTATATATTGATGTCTACCAATACTTTGTCTAAGTTCCTCAACAACTTCATCGGTATTTCTTTTGGTATCATTTACAACGAATATTTTACTACCAGAAGGAATCGATAAAAGCGGTTTTGCTTTAGTAAAATTTATGCTCCTCTCAACTATTAAACATTTTATACCTTTAGGCATAAAGGGCTTCACAAGAGGCTCTATCAATTTCCCTGATAATAATACTATTTCATCGTCTCCAATAACATCTGCCTTTAACTCTTTAATTGTCATTGCTCTAACAGATGCATCATCTCCAAATATTACCCTTAATTGTGTACTAATTCTTTTTGCATAAAATTCTTGAATTGCAATAACAACTAATTTATTCTTGGCCAACAGTTTCACATCCTTAAGTGTTCTAGTTAATAACACTGTATAATTCCAGCTTGGGATAATTACATAATAAACATATGGCATAGTTTTAGAGACTTTAACAACGGATGGTAAATTTTTCTATGTGAAAATATGCAATTCCCTTAATTAATACAAATGACAAGCTGTATAATGTTTAGCTTCTACTTCCTTAAATTCAGGTGCTGCCTTTTTACATATATCTTTAGCATGCTTACACCTAGTATGAAAAGCACACCCCTTTGGAGGATTTAACGGACTCGGTATACTCCCTTCTAATATTATCCTTTTCTTTTCAATTCTAGGATTTGGAACGGGAACAGCCGATAATAATGCCTGTGTATAAGGGTGTAAAGGCTTATCATATAGTGTATCTTTATCAGTTATTTCTACTATTTTCCCTAAATACATCACCCCCACTCTATCACTTATATGCTCAACAACACTTAAATCATGGGCAATAAAAAGATAGGTAAGATTTAAATCTCTTTGTAAATCCTGCATTAAATTTAGTACCTGGGATTGAATAGATACATCTAAGGCAGAAACCGGTTCATCAGCAATAATAAGCTTGGGTTTAACTGCTAATGCCCTTGCAATACCAATTCTTTGTCTTTGTCCACCACTAAATTCATGGGGATATCTTACTGAATGATATGAACTTAATCCTACCATATTTAAAAGTTCATGAATACGCTTTTTCATTTCTTCACTGTCTTTATACATCTCATGAACAATAAGGGGTTCAGCAATTATCTCTCCAACAGTCATTCTAGGATTTAATGAAGCATATGGGTCCTGGAATATCATTTGTATATCTTTCCTAAGGGGTCTGATTTCATCTTCTGTCATTTTACTAATATCTTTACCCTGAAAAATTATCTGTCCATCAGTAGGTTCAATTAATTTTAATAACATTCTACCTGTAGTTGATTTTCCACATCCACTTTCTCCCACAAGCCCTAAGGTTTCTCCCTTATATATATCAAAAGAAACATCATCAACTGCACGAACAAATTCTTCTTTTTTCTTCAAAATACCTTTTTTAACTGGAAAATATTTCTTTATGTTCTTAACTTCTAATAAAGGTTTTGCCATTATATCCCCCTCCTCTCTATAGACTTTTTCTATTACATAACCAGCATTTACTACTGTGGTTTTCTTCTATATCATAAAATGATGGCTCTTCCTCCCAGCATTTATCGAAGGCATTTTCACATCTTGGTGCAAATTTGCAACCCTTTGGCATGTTTTTAGGACTCGGTACATTACCTGGAATAGATGCCAAACGATCTACTTTCTGACGAAGAACTGGAACTGATTTCAAAAGCCCTTTTGTATAAGGATGCTTAGGATTTTCAAATATCTGATAAACATCTCCATGTTCAACTACTCTGCCAGCATACATCACTACAACTCTATCACACATTTCTGCAACTACTCCCAAGTCATGGGTTACAAACATTATTGCAGTGCCTACATCCTCTTTGAGTTTTTTCATTAAATCTAGAATCTGAGCTTGTATAGTCACATCCAAAGCAGTTGTAGGCTCATCTGCTATTAACAGCTTAGGATTACATGCCATAGCCATGGCAATCATTACCCTCTGCCTCATACCTCCTGATAATTGAAAAGGAAATTCTGAATAAATATTTTCTGCCCTAGGAATTCCAACTAATTTTAACATATTTATAGTATGTTCCTTAGCCTTTTGTTTGTCATATTTTAAATGTAATTTAATAGCCTCACTAATTTGCTTTCCAATTCTAAGGACAGGATTTAAGGACGTCATAGGTTCTTGAAAAATCATTGCAATATCGTTTCCTCTTATCTTTCTCATATCTTCTTCTTTCAAATTCACTAAATTCCTGCCTTGAAATTCAATTTTCCCATCAACTATTCTGCCTGATGTATCATTTAACAAACCCATAATCGAAAGGGAAGTTACACTTTTGCCACTACCAGATTCACCTACTACTCCTAAGGTTTCTCCTTCATTAATATGAATATCCACACCATCTACTGCCTTTACCGTTCCATTATCAGTAAAAAAATGGGTTTTTAAATTTTTAATTTCAAGTATTTTTTTATCCATTTCAATTACCCCCTTTCCTTAATGATTAATTATCTATTTTAGGGTCTAAAGCATCCCTAAGTCCGTCACCTAATAGGTTAAAGGCCAGCACAGTAACAAATATAGCCATACCCGGGAAAAATGTTATATGGGAAGCCACACCTAAATAATCCCTTCCTGAACTGAGCATAGCCCCCCACTCTGGCGTTGGCGGCTGAGCTCCCATGCCAAGAAAACTTAGACTGGATGCAGTTAAGATGGATGTACCTATTCTCATAGTAAAATATACGATTATTCCAGAAAACGTTCCTGGTAATATATGCTTAAACATAACTCTTTTATCCTTTGTACCAATGCTTTTAGCTACTTCAACATATACCGTTTCTTTTATTGCAAGGGTACTACCTCTAACTATTCTTGCAAACATAGGTGTGCTAAAAATTGCAACTGCAAAAACTACATTATAAAGCCCAGGACCTAATATAGCTATAATACCTATAGCCAATATTATTCCAGGAAAAGCAAATAGAACATCTGCTATTCTCATTATTACATTATCAATCCAGCCTCCATAATATCCACTTATGAGGCCTAGAATCGCACCTAAAATGGCACCAACAACAACAGAACTCAGACCCACAGCCAAGGATATTCTTGCCCCTACTACTACTCTGCTGAATATATCTCTCCCATATGCATCGGTTCCAAACCAATGCTTACCTGACGGTCCTTCCAAAACATGGTCATAATCAGGCTCAGCAATATCATAGGGAACTATATATGGACCAATTATTGCAGCTATAAAAAATAAACATATAAATATACCAGCAACAATGGCTGTCTTTTGTTTTTTAAACTTCCTCCAAAACTCCGAAAAAGGAGTTCTTATATCTTCCATCTTTTCTTCCTGGTTGAAATCATTTTTTTCCTTAGTTGTACGTTGAGACATTTTTATCCCTCCTTTTCATTATTTATAACTAATTTCAGGATTCAAAACTGCATATAATAGGTCTACAATTAAATTAATAATAATAAATTGCAATGAAAAAATTAGTATTTCTGATTGAATCATTGGATAATCCCTAAAGGCCACAGAATCTATCAATAGACTTCCCATACCAGGCCAGCTAAAAACTGTTTCAATAACAACAGATCCACCTAAAAGAAAACCAAATTGTAATCCAACCATAGTTACAATAGGAATAAGTGCATTTCTAAATACATGTCTCCAAACAACAATTTTTTGCATCAACCCTTTTGCTCTTGCAGTTCTTACATAATCTTCCTTTAAAATATCCATAACCGATGATCTTGCAAATCTTGCTATTACTGCTGCAACTCCTGCACCCAAAGTCATAGATGGTAAAATGAAATGCTTAAATGTCCCATACCCTCCTGTTGGAAGCCATCCCAGCTTGACTGAAAAAATCTGTACAAGCATAAGGCCAAGCCAAAATGATGGTAAAGAAATACCGGAAACTGCAGCAAACATTCCTGTGTAATCCTGCCATTTTCCACGATTTACCGCCGAAACAATACCAATTAGTAAGCCAAAGACAACTGACCAAAAAATACTGAAAAGAGTTAAAGTAAAGGTAGGAACAAATCTATTTTTTATCTCTTCTAAAACTGGTTTCTTAGTCTTTAATGATATTCCTAAATCACCATTTAATATACCTTTTATATAATTTATATATTGAATATGAAGAGGTCTATTTAGGCCCAATTCTTCCCTAATAAGTTCTACATCGGCTGCAGTAGCATCTTCTCCTGCTACTATTCTAGCCGGGTCTCCCGGAATTAAATGTATAAAAAGAAATACAAAAATTGATATTAATATGAGAGTCGGTATAACACCCAACACTCTTTTTATGGTGTAATTCAGCATTTAGATTCCCCCCATCTACAAGATGAACAAGACAAGCATTTTAACATGCTCATCTTGTTCTTACTTAATTATGTTAAAAACTCTATTTGATTTCTGCTTCTTCTACACTAAGGGATCCATCAGGCAATAGATATACTCCTTCTAAGTACTCTTGTCTACCACCCATTGTCATGCTAACTCCTAAGAATGCCCATGGTGCATCATTCCATATAATTTCTTGCACTTTCTCATATGCTTCTCTTCTTTCTTCGTTATCTGCTGTAGCTATACCTTTTTTAATCCATTTATCAGCTTCTTCATTATTGTAATATGCTGTATTATATGAATTTGGTGGGAATGATTCACCTGCAAACAATGGTCTAATTCCCCAATCAGCATCTCCTGTAGATGGTGACCATCCAGCATAATACATTTGAAGCTCAGCATCATCAGGATTTTCTACTGACCATATTCTTTCAAGTCTAGTACCGGATTCCATAGGAACTAGATTTGCCTTAATACCAATTTGTGCAAGCTGCTGTTGTAAGAATTCTGTTGCCTTTATAACATTTGAACTATTATTTGACCAAATTTCAGTTTCAAAACCATTTTCATAGCCTGCTTCCTTCATAAGCTCTTTAGCTTTTTCTAAGTTAAAATCATAAGATTTTTCTTGCTTAGAATAAAACTGTGTATTTGGAGCAATTATTGAGTCCATTTTTTCCAAATAGCCTCCACATACAACTTTTTTAAAGGCTTCTTTGTTAATAGCATAGTTAACAGCCTGTCTCACCCTAACATCATTGAAGGGCTCTTTATTGGTATTCATAGCTAAATATCTAACTATAATTGATGGCTCTGCTTCAACAACAACACCATCTTTACCATCAATTGCTTTAACCTGCTCTGTTGGAACTGGATAGATAAAGTCTGATTCCTTAGTTTGAAGCATAGCAATTCTACTTCCATTTTCCTTTACAGGTTTAAATGTAACGGAATCAACCTTTGGATAATCAGGCTTCCAATAGTTTTCATTTTTAACCATTTTCACATGAGAACCTGAAACCCATTCTTCAAATACAAATGGACCTGTACCAACAGGGTTGCGGGATACTTCCTTACCAAATTCTTCTAATGCCTTTGGACTATGCATCATTGCTGCCGGATGGGCAAAATTATTTATCATAGCACCAAAGGGCTCTTTCAATACCACCTTAACGGTATACTCATCAACTACTTCTGTATGATCTACTATTGCAAATAAACTATGTCTTTTTAATCTATTTTCTGGATTCGCAAGGCGGTCCACATTAACCTTAACAGCCTCAGCGTTGAAATCTGTTCCATCATGGAATTTAATTCCTTCACGCAATTTAAATGTAAATTCTGTTGCCTCATCATTGGCTTCATAGCTTTCTGCCAAAACAGGTATTACATTCATTTCCTTATCAAATCCTACTAGCCCTTGCATCATAGCCTTTTGTGCTGAATAGGACAATGTATCATTAGTATCATGTGGATCCATACTAATAAATGTGTCTTGTACTGCTACTACTATATCTTTATTATCTTTAGCAGCAGATTCGTTATTTTCCTCAGGCTTTTCTGTTGTTTCTTCTTGTCCTTGGTCTGGAGCTTCGTTATCATCTTTACTTCCACATCCAGCTAAACTGGATACCACTAAAGCCATAACCAAAAACAAAACAAAAAATTTCTTAAACATTTTTTTTCCCCCTCAATATAATAATTTTATATGTAAAAGTGCAATGCACTTTTTACCTGAGAATAGATAAAATCATTCACATTTAAAAGTTGTCGAAATTATTTGTCGATATTTGTTAATAAATTTTAATAATTATATTATACAACACAAAACAACCTATTACAACCTATTAATTTGAAGCATGTATATATATTTATTGAAAATTCCCATAAATAGCTGAACAAAAAATGACATAAGTCTCTTATCTATACCATTTTCATATTATTTTATTAAATTATAAAACCCCTTGATAGAATTTTTCATCAAGGGGTTTAACTTTATCTAGCCAATGCAATTTTTTCAGTTTTTATATTATGATATTCTTCTAAAAGAACCACAGTCCTAAATCTCAATGATTTTTTCACATCAATTACTCTTTGATTTTCTGAGCCTCTAAATTTAAGTAATAGATTCTTCTTTTCAAGTATAAAGGGCCCATCTATAAGAACGTCTATGTATTTTAAGAATTCAATCCATCCATCCTTATATTTTTTGCCTTGCTTATTTATTAATTCTTCAAAGGTATAGCCGGTATAACACCATATATCCATTCCCATCTTCTTTACTTGCCTTGCTATTTCCAAGCATTGATATGGCTGCTCAAAGGGATCTCCTCCAGAAAATGTAATCCCTCTATGAAGCTTTAAATCTTTTAATTCTTTAATTAAATCTTCCGTATCCATTAAAAATCCACCACCAAAATCATGGGTAGAAGGATTATGGCATCCAAAACAATTATGTTTACAGCCTTGAGCCCAAATCACAGCCCTAAGTCCAGGTCCGTCAACTATACTATCTCTAGTAATTTTATGGGATAGTCTAATAAGCATTAACTTACATCTCCTTACTATTACATAAACAATATTAAATTCTCTAATTCTTAAAGCTGTTTATCTTTGTCCCATACCATGTTTTCTTCTATCTTTCACCTCAGCCAGCTTAGCATCATTAAATCTATCTATGGTCCCAACTAAATATCCAGTAATTCTTCGAATTCTTTCGAATTTTATACCGTCGTCTTCAGTTCTTCCACATCTTGGACAAACATCATGAATGACTCCGTTATATCCACAAACCGGATCTCTGTCTACAGGATGATTTATGCTTCCATATCCAATGCCGGCCTTATGCATTGCCCTTACAACCGTCTCGAAGGCTTCAAGATTATCCGATGGGTCCCCATCAAGCTCGATATAAGTAATATGTCCTGCATTAGTCAAGGAATGATAAGGTGCTTCCAATTTTATTTTGTCAAAGGCACTGATTTCATGATAAACAGGAATATGAAATGAATTTGTATAATAATCTCTATCATTAATTCCTTCTATTTCTCCAAACATCTCTTTATCAAGTCTAGTAAATCTACCTGATAATCCTTCAGCAGGTGTGGCTATAAGAGAGAAATTTAATTTATACTTTTGAGAATTAGCATCAAGTTTATCCCTCATAAATCTTACAATTCTAAGTCCAAGCTCCTGGGCTTCTTCACTTTCTCCATGGTGCTTTCCAATTAGTGCCTTTAAACATTCAGCCAAACCTATGAAACCTACAGTTAATGTTCCGTGCTTTATTATGTCACTTACACTATCCTCCCAGGATAATTTGTCTGAATCAATCCAAACCCCTTGACCCATGAGGAATGGAAAATTTTTAACCTTCTTAGTTTGCTGAACCTGCAATCTTTCCATTAATTGATCTATTAATAAATCAACCTTGGAATCCAAATCTTCAAAAAATCCTTCTATATTGGCAGAACCATTTTTCACGCTTCCATATTTTATTCCAAGCCTTGGAAGGTTTATTGACGAAAAGGAAATATTTCCTCTACCTGTAACTATTTCCCTTGATTTATCATAAACATTTCCAACTACCCTTGTTCTACATCCCATATAAGTTGCTTCTGTTTCCGGTCTTCCTGGCACATAATACTGGGCATTAAATGGGGCATCTATAAAGCTAAAGTTAGGAAATAATCTTTTGGCTGAAACTCTACATGATAATTTAAATAAATCATAGTTTATATCGTCCTCATTATAGTTAATTCCTTCCTTAACCTTAAAAATTAATATTGGAAATATAGGAGTTTCTCCATTTCCTAAACCTGCTTCTGTTGCAAGAAGAAGATTTTTTATAACCATTCTGCCTTCCTGGGAAGTATCTGTACCAAAGTTTACACTACTAAAGGGTACTTGAGCACCTGCTCTGGAATGCATGGTATTCAAATTATGTATAAAGGCCTCCATAGCCTGATAAGTTTTTCTATCGGTTTCCTTGTATGTATTTTTTCTAGTGAATTTTTGTATTTTCAAAGCTTTTTCATCATCTATATTAAGCTTATTTTTTAATAAGGTTATTTCTTCAGCATTATATTTCTCATCTTCTTTAAGTTCTAATTCTTTCCCTGAAGATGCTTCACAGTTTTGAATTATTTCATTGGTTATATCCTTAGCATCCTTATCTTCAAAGTCAAAATTAAATGTTAAAGCCTTTATCATATTTTCAGCATAAAGCTTTTTATAAGTCTTTTTCACCCCTGGTGCTAAACCAAAATCAAATGTAGGTATACTTTGTCCTCCATGCTGATCATTCTGATTCGACTGTATAGCTATAGCAGCCAATGCTGCATAACTCATAACATCTTGAGGCTCCCTTAAAAAACCATGTCCTGTTGAAAATCCATTCTTAAACAGCTTTAACACATCTATTTGAGTACATGTCAAGGTTCCCATGTTAAAAAAGTCCAAATCATGTATATGTATATCTCCACTATCATGAGCATATGCATGTTCAGGCTTTAGCATATGTGCTTTACAAAACTCTTTAGAAACTGTACTACCATATTGAAGCATAGTTCCCATGGCAGTATTACCATCAATATTTGCATTTTCCCTTTTTGTATCGCTTTCTGTGGCATCTTTTAGTGTAATAGTTTCAATAGTCTTCATAAGACGTGTCTTAGTTTCTCTAATTCTAGTTCTTTCAGCTCTATAAAGTATGTATTCCTGACTTGTTTTTGCATGGCCATTCTCTATAAGTACTTTTACAACTGCGTCCTGCACCTGCTCAACTGTTGGAATTTCATTACTGTATTTTCTATTTAGAAAAGTTGTCACTTGCTGAGTCAATTTCTCTGCTATATCATAAGAAGCTTGACTTTCTTCTTGATCCGCGACAGCTTTTGCAGCTTTAAAAATTGCTGCTGTAATCTTTTCAGGAATAAAGTTAATAATTCTCCCGTCTCTCTTTTTTATTTTTTCAATCATACACTTCTTCCTTTCCGCTATATATGGTATTATTTTTATCCTTATATACTATATATAGATTTTTAAGTGACAAAAAATACCCTCATTTTTTAAAAGGGCAAAAATAATTTTTTGTCTTTTCATTTTCTATTTAAATTCTATCAAATGAAAGCTTAAATCTCAATAAGAAAAAAGCCCCATAATCAACAATAATATTACTCTGTTTTTGATAATTCTCTTTTTTCCTCTATAATACTCTATATTTCAAATAGGTTGTAACCAAAACTAAAATATATAGTTTTTCAAAAATTAATCCCACAATAAAAGAGCTGAAAGGGTAATTTTATCCCTTCAACTCTTTATTTTTAATATATACTACTCAGCTATCCAAAATTTTAATTACAATAATTTAATATAAACTTCACAGAAAATAATAAAGGCTTTTACATTTTTTCTGGGAAATTTATAATACTTTAGAGTTGGTTATCTATATATGTATAACCAAAGAACCAATTACCTAGAGAACCCTTTTGCCAATCTACTACTCTCTTTTTAATTAAAAATTTATCAGTATAATAGAAAATAGGCATGATAACCTGCTGATCAAAGAGCATTTTTTCTGCAGCATATAGAGCCTCATCTCTTTTCTCAGGATCATTTTCATTTCTTGCATCAAGAAGAAGTTGATTGTACTCTTCACTCATCCATTGTGCAGAATTATTAGTATCCTGTGATTCAAGTATTTCCAGCATTGACATTGCATCAGCATAATCAACAAACCATCCAAATCTAGCAGCTCCAGTATACTTACCATACCTTCTGGAACTAGCAAAAACAGGCCATTCCTGATTAGTTAAAGATACCTCTATATTTAAGTTTTTCTTCCACATCTCCTGAATAGCCTCAGCTATGATCTTATGGGTTTCAGAGGTATTATATAATATTTCTATCTCAGGAAAACCCTCCCCATCTGGATATCCCGCTTTAGTTAAATATTCCTTTGCCTTTTCAATATCAGCTTCTGGACTGATACCATAGTCAACCATTGAACTAAATTCATTTCCTCTTGTATCTTTTAATCCTGGAGGAACATAAGTAGTAGCCGGAACCTCTGCACCCTTGGTTATATTCTCACATATTGACTTTCTGTCTATAGCTAGATTAAGGGCCTTTCTTACATTTACATCATCTGTAGGAGCTTTACTATTATTAAAAACATAAAAATACGTTCCTATTTTAGGTCTAATATTAAATTCATCACTTTCACTGCTTAATATAGGTATCTCTTGGGTTGGAATATTACTCATAATATCAATATCATCTGATTGATATGCCATTAATGCTGTTGATTCATTTACTAGAATATTTGCATTTATTTTATCTAATTTTACTTTATCTGCATTCCAATAGTTTTCATTTTTTTCTAGAACAAATCTATCTCCACTAACATATTCTTTAAGTGTAAATGGACCATTAGTCACAATAATATCTGTATTAGTTGCCCAGCCTTCAGAGTCTTTTTCAACTACATCCTGTCTAACTGGTAGATAAGTATAAAATGAAGTTAAATTTAAGAAATAAGGTGTAGGTGATTTTAATTCAACCTCTAATGTTCTATCATCAATAACATTAATAGCCACATCTTCTTTTTTACCTTCTCCACTGAAAAATTCATGTCCTCCTTTGATATAAAACAAGAGCATGGCATAATCTGAAGCAGTTTCAGGATCTAAAGCCCTTAGCCAAGTATATTTAAAATCATGGGCAGTCAGAGGCTTGCCATCAGACCATTTTGTATCCTTTAAATAAAAGGTGTATTTCAAGCCATCATCACTCACCTCATATCTTTCCGCTATTGCAGGAACTAATTCACCGTCTACTTCCCTCATTAGACCTTCATAGATATTGTTTATTATATCTCCTGCTACAGCTTGAGAATTTAGAGTTGGATCAAGGGTTCTTGGTTCATCGGGTAAACAAAAATTCAATACCATTCCTTCATTTTTCCCCTCATCAGCTGGCTTTTCTTCCTCTTTTTCAGTATTGCTATCAGCAGTTTTTTCTGTATTGGCTTCATTTTCTTTGGGTGCACATCCAACAAACAAACTCATAGTTAATAAGAAAACCAAAAAAATAGCTGTTAGTTTTTCCTTCAATTCAATCTCCCCTTTATTTTTATTTAAAAGAATTTCTCTTTTTATTTGATGATGCTTCATTAATAAACAGCTGAAATATCCTTTGCTGTTCATTATATACATCAGCCATCATCTCAGGATGCCATTGTACTCCAATTACAAATCTATGGTTTTTATGTTCAATTCCTTCAATAATCTTATCCTCAGATATAGCAGTTTCTATAAGCCCATCTCCAAGAATCTCAATAGCTTGATGATGTAAACTGTTTACGTCCAACATCTTTTTACCAAATGCTTTATACAATCTACTCTCTTCTTTTATAGTTACTTTATGACATTTAGTATACTTAGGTAGCATTGAACATACATGCTCCTGATTTGTTATATTGGCTTCATATATGTCTTGATATATTGTTCCTCCAAAAAAAACATTAATCAATTGAAGCCCTCTACATATTCCCAAAACTGGTTTATCCATTTCCAATAACTTTTCCAATAACTTAATTTCAAATTCATCTCTTTCCAATACTATTCTCCCAAGCCCCTTCATTATTGGTTTTCCATATAAATAGGGATAGATATCAGCTCCACCTGTAAATAGAATACCATCCAAGCTTTCTACCAGCTTAGAAATATAATCATCATCATTAATAACCGGTATAGCTAGTGGTATTCCTCCTGAATTTTTAACACATCTTGAATAATCCATTGTAGACATAAGCATATCCTGTTCATCTCTGCCCCTATATCTTTTTTCCTCCATTTCTCTATCACTAACATAATAAGTAGTCACTCCAATTAATGGCTGCATCTAATATCCTCCAATTCTATTGTTTGTTTATATTAATGAAAGCACTACTTTAATTTAAAAGCAATATATATGCCAATTTACTTTAGTTATTATATTTAGTTAAAAATTAAGCCAAAACATTTCCAATAAAGCCCAATATATGCTTCCTCTAATCCTCTCCATGCTCTGCTATTATTGGCTTCCTATTTAAGGGAGACTTATCGAACCCACTTTTTTTGAAAAAGTTAAATTATTTTAAATTTAAATAATTCTACACTTAAAAATATCTACAAAAGGGATAAAAGGGATAAAAGGTATCCCTTTTATCCCTTTTGTAATTCATATAAAACTTTAAATCCAAAATCAGTTAGTTGTGTTCCTCCCCTACCTTTTCTTATCTCTACAATTGAAAACTTTTCAAGAATTAATAGCATATTCCTTATTTCATGCTCAGTTAGAAAAATCCCATTATCCTTTGCAATTCTTTCAAGACTTCTTCTTCCCAACCGGGTTTTATTAATATAGCATTTTCTGAGTTGTTTTAGAATAAAAAAATACTCTTTAATATTATCTGCTGATAATGCTTTAAATTTATTAAACAGTATTTTTTCTTCCTGGGTCAGAGCTTCTTTATTATTGTTCATGCTATATCTTAGAGGTAAGAGTTTTGCATCCACTATGGGTTCTTCAATGTTTGTAAGATACTCTATACAATTCCTCAGCTCTCTAATATTACCCTTCCACTCATAATTTATTAGATTATTTAAAGCATCCCGTGTTAATTTGAAATTCGAATTTAAATCCTTTTTTATTTCATCAATAATAGGTGATATATCTTCTTTTCTTTCCCTTAATGCTGGTATTTGCAGCGGTATAACATTCAATCTATAATATAAGTCCTGTCTAAATTGTCTATTATTGACCAATTTTTCTAAATTCTGATTTGTAGCTGCTATTATTCTGACATCTACATTAATAATATAATCTCCACCTATTCTCATAACTTCCTTCTCCTGCAAAACCCTCAAAAGCCTTGCCTGCAAATTCAAAGGCATTTCAGCAATTTCATCTAAAAATAAAGTCCCCATATGGGCAAGCTCAAATAATCCTAACTTTCCACCTTTACGGGCTCCTGTAAAGGCCCCTTCTTCATAACCAAAGAGTTCACTTTCCAAAAGATTTTCAGAAAGGGCTGCACAGTTAACAGCCACAAATGGATAACTTTTTCTTGGGGAATGATTGTGTATAGCTTGTGCAAACAACTCTTTTCCAGTTCCACTTTCTCCGGTAATCAAGATAGAGGAATCAGATTTAGCTATTTTTTTAGCTATCTCCTTACAGTTCTGAATTTTTTTGCTATTACCTATAATATCCTCAAATGTATATTTTGCCTTATGACCCTTGTCAATCAATTGAGCCCTTAACTTATGCTGCTTTTTTTCTGTATTACTAAACCGTCGAATATTTGCCACTGCTCCATAAAGGGTATTCATTTTTAGTATAGGTGCAATGGTGACCACAAAATCTACCCCCGAAATCTTCACAAGCTTATCCTTAATTGGTTTTAATGTTGAAAGAACCTGATCAAAGGGTATCTGAGGAAATATGTTTTTTAAGTTAATTCCAAATACATTATTTGTACTTTTTCCAATTATTCTTTCAGCACTATCGTTATAAAAATATACACGGCCATTTCTATTGACACCTATAATTGCTTCATCCAGTATTTCAAGTAAAATATCAAATTGACTTTCAAGTCTATGGGTTTTTCCTATCATTTTTTCTAAACCACAATTTAATGGCACAATGCTGTCGAAATACTCTCTAGTATTTTGACAAGATAGTAAAAATTCTAAATCTAATTTCTCAGCAATATTTATTATGGTATTAATATCTAAAACTCTACTACCAATATCAAAAATTTTTTTAACTGTTTTAGGTACATATTTTTTCTCTCCTGGAGTAATGGCAACATCTATATCTGGTATAGCTTTGACTCCAGGATAAATAGGAATAAACTCAATATGCTTTATGCCTAATTGATAAATTGTTGAAATAGTTTCTACGGCAGTTTCCGGGCTAACATTGACAAGCATTGCTTTTGTTCCCTTAGGTAAATCAACTATTTTATTAAGTCCTCTCTTGGTAATAGTTCTATTGGCAACAATAATCTCTGCATTGTTTTTCAAATACACCTTTATTGTTTCAAAGGATTCATATGACGGTATAAGCACAATATCTGCCTCTATTCCATTTTCAATACTTCCATCCTCAAAACAATATTTATCTAAATCTATATAATCCAAAAATATACTTTTAATCTCATTACTATATAATTCCAAACTATTATTATTAATAGTAGCAACGGCTATTCTTTTCCTAACCATAATTATCGCTCCAATTATTTCATCCCTTTTCCCCAATTCCCTTAATTTACTTTTTTATAAAACCATAGCTCCACTAAAATCAATATCCAAAGGCTTTACTTCCCATTTATTATCTAAAGTCTTTAAGAATCCTTTAATATCGTCATAAAATTTACTATTCTTATCCTCATCTAAGGCCATTAAAGTTGGTCCTGCTCCACTTAAAAACATTCCTAATGAACCAAATTCTTCACATTTCTCTTTAATTCTATCAAAATCCTGTATAAGCTTCCCCCTATATATTTGATGTAATTTATCATCGCAGGAGGTTTTTAGAAGATGGAATTCACCATTTGTTAAGGCTGTTATAAGTAAAGCCACCCGACCTACATTAAATACTCCATCTTTATAGGGAATTTCTTTGGGCAGCACTGCCCTTGACTCTTTGGTTGAAAGTGTAAAATCTGGAATCATTGCATAAAACTTCAACCCTTTAGCCACATTTATTTTACTATAATGTATATTATCTTCATCCTGTATTGCCACAGTCATACCACCAAAAATGGCAGGAGCAACGTTATCGGGATGCCCTTCGATCTCAACAGCAAGCTTCAATATTTCTTCCTTTGATAAAACTTTCCCTGCAATTTCATTGGCACCAATTACTCCTCCAACTATACAAGCAGCACTGCTGCCCAATCCTCTGGATAAAGGAATATCATCTTCGATTATTATTCTAATTCCTTTAAAATTATACCCAATTCTTTCAAAGCATTTTTTCATAGAAGTATAGATCAAATTATTTTCATTAGAAAATTCTTCACAGCAGCCCTGTATATCCAATCCTTTTTCTATTTCCTCAAAATAAAATGTATTATATAGATTTAAAGCCACTCCAAGGCAATCAAAACCAGGACCTATATTTGCACTTGTGGCAGGAACTTTTACTTTTATCACTTTTATCACCCTATCTAATCTAATGTAGAAATTATTTTAATCTAAAATATCAGCAATTACTTTTTTTATTTCATTCTTTTTACATTTTTTATTGTGTAAAATTTCTTTTTTCTCTAAATCTTTTATTCCCTTTGGTACATTTAATCCTGTAAGATTTGACATTGTTTTAATTAGGTGAAAGTCATCATGGTCTTCAATACTCTTATCTATGGCCTCCATAACACTTCTGGTAAATTTATAGGGACTTGCTGTGGAAGCAATAACTGTCCTTGCCTCATCCTTTGTTTCTTTTTTATATTTTTTATAAACGGCATAGGCAACAGCCGTATGGGTGTCTATAAGATAATTTGATTTCTCATATACATCTTTTATAGTTTCTCGGGTTTTTTCATCATCAACATATCCTCCATAAAAATCCTTAAGCTTTTCCTTCATATCCTGGGTTATTTCATATTTTCCTGTTTCTTTAAGATTTTTCATCAATTTATTAATTAATTTCTCATCCTTAGAGCTTAATTCATATAGAAATCTCTCTAGATTGCTGGAAATAAGTATATCCATTGATGGTGAAATAGTCTTTTTAAACTCTCTTCTTATATCATATATTCCCGTACTAATAAAATCATGCAAAACATTATTTTCATTGGAAGCACATATCAATTTATTAACTGGAAGTCCCATTTCCTTTCCATAATAGGCCGCCAGTATATTCCCAAAATTGCCAGTTGGTACCACTATATTTATATTTTCACCCTCTGCTATTTTACCTTCTCTAAGCATTTTTAAATATGCATAAAAATAATAAACTATTTGTGGAACTAATCTGCCAATATTAATAGAATTTGCTGAAGAAAAAATATAACCTTTTTCATTTATTGTATTATTAAATTCTTTATCAGCAAAAACTTCCTTAACCCCATTTTGTGCATCGTCAAAATTCCCCTCAATACCTATAACAGATGTATTTTTTCCTTGTTGGGTTATCATTTGTCTTTTTTGTATCTCACTTACTCCATCCTCCGGATAAAAAACTATTATCTTTATTCCATCTACATCAGCAAACCCCTCAAGGGCTGCTTTCCCCGTATCTCCTGATGTTGCAGTAAGTATTACTATTTCCTTTTTTATATTTTGTTTCTTACTGGCAGTTTTAAGTAAGTAGGGTAATATTGAAAGGGCCATATCTTTAAATGCCAGTGTCGGACCATGGAATAACTCTAGAAAATATACGCCACTACATTCAATTAATTCAGCTATATTCTTTGAATCAAACTTCTCATCATATGCACTATTTATACATTGCAATAATTCCTTATCTTCAAAATCCGTAAAATATTTCTTCATTATATAAAAAGCCAATTCCCTATAATTCATATCCATAAGCTCATCGAAGGATTTTTCTATAATTGGAAATTCTTTAGGAACATATAATCCTCCATCATGAGCCAGACCCTTTACTATTGCTTCTGAAGATGTAATATTCAAGTCACTGCTTCTGGTACTTTTATAAAAAGATGCCGCCATTTCATCACCTCAAATTATTAATTATGCATAATCAACATTAAAACCAAGTATGAATTTCATGGAAAATAATAAAATCATCTGAATTTTTATGAAGTTCATATTACTTTACAGCTGATTATTTCTACACATCCAATTTGTTTTATTTTACAACATATTCGTAAAGCATACAACAACAAATGTATATTTTACTCAAACAAAAACCAAGAATCGCTGGACCAAAAAACCCAGCGATTCTTAATTTTCTATTCCCTTTCTTGCCATAACTCCTTGTGTATAATAATGCTTTATTTCCTTCATTTCAGTAACTAAATCAGCTATATCTATTAATTCCTTCGGAGCATATCGTCCCGTAAGAATAACCTCAACATGATCAGCCTTTTTTTCTAACATTTTTATAACATCTTCTACATCAAATAGTTTAAAATATAGTGCTATATTTATTTCATCTAAAATAACTAAATCATATTCGCCCTTGGAAAGTATTTCTTTACACTTTTCAAGTCCGCTTTTAGCTGCCTCAATATCTTCCTGCTCAGGAACTCTGTCTATAAAGCAGCTTCTTCCAAGCTGCTCAATTTTGAATCCTGACAGATATTCCTGGGCCTTTACCTCGCTGTACTTCATGCCCTTAACAAACTGTCCCATATATACCTTTTTGCCGGCACACAAGGCTCTTAAAGCTAATCCCAATGCAGCTGTGGTTTTACCTTTACCATTGCCTGTATAAATATGTATATATCCTTTTTCCATTTTAATCCTCCTCTTATTTTAGATGTCTTAAATAATAATACCAGCCTATATCTCTTTTCATATTATCTGCTCCTAAAAAAATGGTATTCATATATTACTACTTTTCTTCTATATGATTGTTATAATTCCTTCAATTGTCTTCATATTTTTATAAGTTTATATGGCCAAAACCATATAAAGTAAAATCATCGGATACAAAATCCGATGATTTCTGATAATATTTTTCATTAATATTATCTTCATCTAGTAAGTATAAAAACCTTTCCCTGACTTGCGTCCTAAATAACCTGCTCTTACCATTTTTTTCAGTAGAGGACAAGGGCGGTATTTACTATCACCAAATTCTGAATATAAAACTTCCATTACGGCTAGACAAACATCAAGTCCAATCATATCAGCAAGGGCTAAGGGCCCAATTGGATGGTTAGCTCCTAATTTCATTGCAGTGTCAATATCCTCAGTGTTGCAAATACCTTCCATTAATAAATACACTGATTCATTTATCATAGGCACAAGAACACGGTTTACTGCAAACCCTGGAGCTTCTTCTACTGCTACCGGTGTTTTACCTGCTTTCTTAACAGTTTCGTAGATTTTTTGAAAAGTTTCCTCAGAAGTTCCCGCACCTTTGATTACTTCTACTAATTTCATCACTGGTACTGGATTAAAAAAATGCATACCAATAACCTTGTCAGGACGCTTAGTAGCAGCTGCAATAGCTGTTATACTAATACTCGAGGTATTTGAAGCCAAAATTGTATCAGGCTGACAAATACTTTCTAATTCACTAAAAACTTTTTTCTTAGCTTCAATATTTTCTACTATTGCCTCAATTACAATGTCTGCATCTTTACCATCTTCTAAATATAATGAACCTATAATACGTCCCTCTACTTCAACTTTTGCTTCTAATGTTATTTTTTCTTTTTTTACTAATCTATCTAAGTTTTTGCTTATTGCAGCTAATCCTTTATCTATAAACCGCTGCTCAATATCCCTTAAAACCACTTGATTACCTGCTTGAGCTAACACCTGAGCAATACCTGCTCCCATAGTGCCAGCACCAACTACCATTATCTTTTTCATTGTATAACACCTCCCTTATTTACAAAATTTAGATATCTCTAGTCCATAATGATGCCATTGCTGGCCCTCCACCTACACATAAAGAAGCTCCGCCTATTTTAGAACCTAACCTTTCCATTTCATAGTAAAGAGAAACTATAATACGAAGTCCTGTACATCCTACTGGATGTCCAAGAGAAATTCCAGAGCCATTATGGTTTACTTTATCTAAATCCAGTTCTATGCCAAAATCCTCTTTTAGCATTATACCTACTCCCAACCATTGAGCTGCAAAGGCTTCATTAATTTCCCAATATTCTATATCCTCAAATTTTAAACCTGCTTGCTTTAAACACTTTGGAATAGCAACAGCAGGACCCAACCCCATTACCTTTGGGTCTACACCTTCACCACAAATGTTGATTAATCTTAATAATGGTTTAATACCCATTTCTTTAGCTTTATTTTTAGACATTACTATTACTGCAGCTGCTCCATCATTTATACCGGAAGCATTGGCAGCAGTAACAACTCCATCTTTTTTGAATACCGGTTTTAGTTTATTCATAGCTTCAATACTGGCATCTCTAATGGGATGCTCGTCTGTATCAAATATTTTAACTCCTTTTCTTGATCGAATCTCAACAGGTACAATTTCCCTGTCAAATCTACCTTCTTCAATAGCTTTGGTGGCTCGAGTATGACTTGTTAAGGCCAACTTATCACATTTTTCCCGTGTGATATTATATCTCTGAGCAACATTTTCAGCAGTCATTGCCATGTGCCCTGGTATCAATTCATCATATAATCCATCATGAATCATTGAATCTTCTATAGTTCCTGCATTCATTCTGTATCCCATTCTGCCTTTAGGAAGTAAATATGGAGCATTGGTCATACTTTCTACTCCTACAACCAGTCCAATTTCTGTTTTGCCAAGCATAATATTATGACATGCAATTTCCAGAGCTCTCATACCGGAAGTACAGTTTTGATTAACACTAACAGCACCACTTCTATGAGGAAGTCCAATCCTCATACCCACCTGTCTTGCTGGCAGTGAACCCTGCATTCCAGTATAAAGCTGTCCCATGCAAATCTCATCTATAATATCAGGAGATATTCCAGCTCTTTCAATAGCAGCTTTACCAACTGTTATAGCTAATTCTCTAGCAGATATTCCCTTAAGACCACCTAAGAATTTGCCAATTGCAGTTCGACAAGCACTGACTATTACTACTTCATTTATTTTCATATTTTTCCCCCTTTAGCAAAAGTTTTTTTTAGCTGTGTACTAGCTTTAGTGAGCTCCTTCTGCTTAAGCAGAAGGTCTAAGCTCTAAATCGAAACTTTACTTGACCTAAAGAAAATTCTAGCTCTCACTTATAGAAGTGGGAGCCTTATAAAAAAGATAAATTCAGAATTTCACACCCTATAATTTTCTATTAAATTAACCTCTTTTGTTGCTTCTTCTCCAAATTTTCATATTTTCTGCTTCTTTTATCAATTCATCACGAAAATCAGGATGGGCAATATTGATTAGATTTTCAGCTCTCTGCCAAGTATTTTGACCTTTAATTTTTGCAATACCGTACTCAGTCACAACCATATCAGTACATGTTCTTGGGTCTGTAACAATTCCTCCAGGAGTAATAGTAGGCTTAATCCTTGAAGATACATTCCCTTTTATAGTTACAGTTGAAGGCAAGCAAACAAAACTTTGTCCCCCTTTGGAGTGATAAGCACCTATTACGAAATCAAGTTGTCCTCCTGTACCGCTTATCTGTTTAGTTCCAATACTTTCAGAGCAAATCTGTCCAAATAAATCCATCTCTACAGCTGCATTTATTGATACAAAATTATCGATCTGTGCAATGACAGCAGGATCATTTGTATAATCTATAGAGTAAGACGCTAAACCTGGGTTTTCATCGATAAAATCATACATTTCTGAAGTTCCCATTGCAAAAGAGTAAACCTGCTTGTATTTATCAATATTCTTGCATGCTCCAGTAATCTTTCCAGCTTTGCTCATGTCCACATAAGCATCCGCATACATTTCCGTATGTACACCCAAATCTTTCAAATCTGATTGTGCTACCATCTTTCCTACAGCATTTGGAACACCACCAATACCCAACTGTATACAGCAGCCGTTATAAAGACGTTCAAGAATAAAACCTGCAATCTTTTCTTCTACTTCATTAGGATGAATTGCTGGCAAAGCCGCAACAGATTTACCCTTACTTTCAAACACATAGTCTACCTGTGAAATATGTGCACATTCTTGATTTCCTCCCAGACAACGGGGCATCTTGTCGTTAACTTCGAATATAACAATCTTAGCTGTTTCTATTGCTGCGATGGCATGTAGTGAACTCAATCCAAAGTTGAAATAACCATGCTTATCCATAGGAGTAGTCTGAACCACAAAAACATCAGATGGAATAGCGTCTTGTCTAGTCATCTGAGGAAGCTCACTGAGGTTCATGGGACAGAAATAAAGATTCTTGCTGTTAGCATACTTTCTATCTTGACCGGCTTGATGCCATGAACTCCAAACAAAATGTTCACCGCTTGGATCAGCTTCGATAGTATAATGAGTATAAGGCCCTATGGCAGTACGAATTTTTACATCCCATAACTCGTCTTTGCGTTTTGCAAGGGCCTCATCAAAATCAACAGCACAGTTGAGAACGGGACCATACTCCACCCAATCCCCTGATTTAACCACTTTTGCTGCTTCATCAACAGTCACAAGCTTTCTTTTATATTCTTCCATAAAATTATTCATAATTATTTGACTCCTCTCATGATAATTAGATTTATTTATTCTAACGTCAGAATTTATTTTCCTGAGAAAATAGGTGCACGTTTTTCTTTAAATGCCCTTACTCCCTCTTTATTATCCTGGGTCTGCAAGCAAAAACTCTGTTTATCACTTTCAACTTCCAATGCATCCTCTAAGGTTAATCTTTCACTTTGATTTACACTTGTTTTAATGAATGCAAGTGGAATAGGAGCAGCTTTCACTAATTTTTCAGCAAACTTATATGTTTCTTCTTTTAATTTATCATCATCAACAACTTTGTTTAGAAATCCAAGCTCATATGCTGTCTCTGAATTAATTAATTCTCCAGTAAACATTAATTCTTTAGCTTTATGACTTCCAACAGCTCTTGGTAACAAATAGGATCCACCGCAATCTGGAACTAGCCCAACCTTTGAAAAGCTCTGGGCAAAGCGTGCAGACTTAGAACAATAAATAATATCACATGCAAGAGCAATATTAAATCCGGCTCCAGCTGCCACACCGTTAACCATTGCTATTACAGGTTTTTCCATTTTTGTGATACCCATTACTATACTACCTGCCATCTTTATATATTTTTTTCCATCAATAGGATTATCAATAGATTCTATATATGGTAAATCTCCGCCAGCACAGAATGCTCTTCCTGCACCAGTCACAACTATAACTTTGATCTCGTCATCTTCCTTCACATCTTTTAATGCTGTAAGAAACTCTGTGATTAAATCAGGATGAAGGGTGTTAAGCACCTTCGTTCTATTCATAATAATAGTAGCTATCCCTTTTTCTTTTTCTAATATAATATTTTTCTCCAATTGATTTTCCTCCTTATCATTATTAATGAATGAACTATATTTATTTACCTAAATACTACCCTCGTATTTTGATAATTAGTTCACTCTCTTATAAATAGAGCAGCCATACGATAACGACCTTCAGTAGAATAGTTTCCTTTACCTTCAAAAAAACAATGGAGTTTAGCTCCTTTAACCTTTCCTCCTTTCTATCAACACACTATTAAATAGGCAAAAACTATGCCATCTAAAAAACCACGTGTATTCGTGGTTTTTTTTAAAAAAAGCATGTGCAGTATTGCACCATTTAAAAATTTTAATATAATTAAAAATATTAAGAATATTTATTTTCCAATGCTAGCGGACATATATACAATGTTTGTTGTTTTTTTGCAACGGTGTATACTTGCAACAAATATTCCTCCATTAAATATTATAAGAAAAGTCTATATTTTTTAATTTTTCTAGATAGGGTAGAATGGTCTACACCTAATACCTTAGCCGCCTCACGTAAACTTTTATAATTTTTAAGAGTTTCTTTTAAAAACTCTTTTTCTACATCCTCAATTACTTCCTTTAGCTTACTCTTACAATTAAATCTATAATCTTTTCCTACTTTATTTAACTTGTTAATTTTCAAACTTTCAGGCAAATCCTTAATTTCTATTAATTCTCCACTACTAATTACCACTAACCTTTCTACAATATTCTTTAATTCTCTAACATTCCCGGGCCATTCATAATTTAGTAAATACTCAATAGCTTCGGGTTTTAATTGCTTGTTCTTATTATATTTTTTATTCATCTGTCGTAAAAATAATTCAATTAAAGGTAAAATATCCTCAGGTCTTTCACGTAGGGGTGGAATTTCAATTGGAATAATATTAAGTCGGTAATAAAGATCTTTACGGAATTGTCCCTTCTGAATCATACATTCTAAATTACGATTGGTAGCTGCTATAATACGAACATCAACTTGAATAGGCTTAGTGCCACCTATCCTAGAAATGAGCATATCTTGAATAGCATGAAGCAGCTTAACTTGAAGATTCAAAGGCAATTCACCTATTTCATCTAAGAACAGCGTGCCCTTATTAGCCAACTCAAACATTCCAGGCTTACCTTCCTTACGTGCACCTGTGAAGGCTCCTCTTTCATATCCAAATAGCTCTGCTTCTAATAAGCTTGGGGGAATGGCACCACAATTAAGTTTAATAAAGGACTCGTTTTGTCTTAAACTATTAGAATATATTAAGCTAGCTATTACATCTTTTCCAACTCCAGATTCCCCTAATAGCAGACAGGTAGAATCAAACAGAGCAGCCTTATTAGCGAGTTCAACAATTCTTTTCATTTTTTGACTTTTAAATACCAAATCACCCTTAGCAAACCTGTTCTTACGAAGGAGCATAAGCTCATTGTAATATTTCCAAGTAAGTTCATTGCTTTCAGTAAGTTTTTTTTGTAAATTATTTAGCTCTGTTACATCCCGAATAGTAGTAACTACCCTTTTTATTTTACCTTTTTCGTCAAAAACAGGTGTGCCTGTAACAAGAAACTCTTTTTCTCCTTTAATCCTTTGGGTAATCGTAACAGTTTCTCTCATTTTTAAAACTTTGATGGTAACGGAACTAGAAATTACACCCTGCTTTACTGCAGTTGAAATATATTTACCAATTAAATCCTCTGCCGTCACTCCAGCAATACGTTGTAAAGATTTATTAACTCTAAGGCCAAAACCTTCTCCATCAGAAATATATATTCCATCTGAAAATGCTTCAATAATATTGTCCATTTCCTTGTTATATTTCTTACTTAATTCTAAATCATTAGATAGCTTTTCTTGTTGTGATATGTCGCAAAATATACAGATGGCACCTACTATCCTATCTCTATGCTTAATAGGAAAGCGATTGCAAACCACCGTAGTATCATCCTCCAAGAATAACTTTTCTCCTATTTGAGTCTCTCTATTCTTTATATTATTCATTAAAGAAAAATGAGGAAGTATATCAGTAATTACCCACCCCAAAGCTCTATCTTTAGAAACTCCCAAAATTTTCTCTGCCATTTTGTTGTACACTTTAATATATCCAAATTCATCAATAATAATGACTCCATTAGTTGAGTATTGTGCCAAAGCCGATAAATAATCTTTACTTTCTTTTCCTGTTTTTTTCCAGTAATTTAAAAGAGTCTTTAGAGTAACGGTACCAATAAGTTTATTTTCCTCTAAAACAGGCCAAACTTCTTGTTCGCCAGTGCATTTCTCAGGAAACTCTTTAGAGTAAACAACTTGAAATTTACGCTCCATAATTGCTGTTACATATTCATTTACAGGAATTCCCTTGGCTAAGGATTGGGAAAGAATACTATTAGTAATAATACCTACAGGCTTTTCATAGTCATCTATAACTACTATGCCTTCTTTACCTTCATTTAATAAACTGATTACTTCAGTAATTTTATCATTATCCCTCACAGTTACAGGGTGCCGCTTCATAATATTTTTGATACTAGCTTTCATTTAATTCCCCTCCCTGCGTTTTTTTATACCTTAGAAGAATTAGAAATTAGAATTTTATTTTTATAGCATTCATTTAAATATTTTTTTATTATAAATTTCATAGATTCCCTTGATCGGTGATTACTTGAGAAAATTGGAATAATAATCCATGTTAAAATTATATCATAAAATAAAGAAACTTAGTGTAAAAATCAAAATGTCGTCGACCCCTTAAGTTTTTTATACTATTTTAGGTCCACGACATTAAAATCCTATATATTTTTTATCTTCAATTCAATTTATAATACTTAGATAAATATACCGTAACACAACAAAAATATCGTCGATTTCCCGGGAAATTTCTATGGAACGACAATATTTTATTCAAATATATTAGTCTAGTCTTGATAATTCTACTGCTAATTTAGCTCCAACCTTTGCGTTATTATACACAAGATGAATATTTGATTTAAGGCTTTTTCCATCAGTTATCTCTTTAACCTTTGAAAGAAGAAATGGAGTTGTTTCTTTTCCTTTAATTCCTTGCCTCTCAGCTTCCTTTAAGGCATCCTCTATTGCTTTATTTATAAGCTCATAATCCATTTCACATTCCTTTGGAATAGGATTCCCTATCACTAATCCACCCTTTAAACTTAAATCAAACTTTGTTTTAACAGCAGCTGCCAATTCCTTGGCAGAATCAACCCTATAATCTACACCAAACCCACTTTTTCTAGTATAAAAGGCAGGAAATTCTTCAGTTTTGAATCCTACTACAGGTACTCCATGGGTTTCAAGATATTCTAATGTCAAGCCTATATCTAATATAGCCTTGGCTCCAGCACATATTACAGCCACATTTGTATTAGCAAGCTCCATAAGGTCGGCAGAAATATCAAAGGTCTTATCAGCACCTCTGTGAACCCCTCCGATTCCACCAGTTGCAAAAACCTTTATCCCTGCTAAGTTTGCAGCTATCATTGTACCTGCCACAGTTGTGGCTCCATCAAGCTTTTTAGATATTACAAAGGGTATATCCCTTCTACTAACCTTTACTACTCCCTTACTTTTTGCCATATGCTCTATTTCTTCAGGGGTTAGTCCGACCTTTATTTTTCCTTCTATTATTCCTACTGTAGCTGGCACAGCTCCATTATCTCTAATTATTTCTTCTACCTTTAAAGCTGTTTCTACATTTTGTGGATAGGGCATACCGTGGGATATAATAGTTGATTCTAGTGCCACTACTGGTCTATTTTCTTTTAAAGCTTTATCTACCTTAGGATTTATTTCTAAATATTTATTAAGCATTATTTCATCTCCTTCATTATTTCTTCTATTCTTTTTATGGACATATTGGGATTAATAGTATTTTCATGGCTCAATGCAATTAATGATGCAGCCATTGCAAATTTTGTGCTATTCTTGATGTCAAAATCATTTAAATAGCTATATACAAGTCCAGCAGTAAATGCATCACCAGCCCCTGTGGCATTAATTATTTTTATTTCTTGTGGTTTAATATATCCTGTATTTTGGTTATCACCATAGTATATGCCATCCTTACCAAGACTAATGAATACTCTCCTGACTCCAGAATCCAGAAAGTATTTTATAGCTTTCTTTATATCCTTCTCTCCATCTATCCTTATTCCCGTCAGCTCTTCGGCTTCAAGTCTATTGGGCTTTATGGTATGGAATGCACCTATAAAATTCTTTATCTTTTTCCCCTTCACAGTAGATACTGTATCAACAAAAAAATCTATTCCTTTAAAATTTGTAACTAGATATTCTATAACTTCTTTCTTTAAATTTGTATCTACAACTACACATCTGGAATTTTTAATAATTAATGATTTTTCTCTAATAAAATCAATATTTATTTCATCTGTAATATCCATATCAGATAAAGCTAACTTCATATCTCCATTTTCATCTAAAACCGAAAGATATGTTGAAGAAGGCAGGTTTTTTAATATTAGAGAATTATCCATATCAATCTGAGACAATTTACATTCATTTAATATCTTTCTACCGTATACATCATCACCTACAGCAGTTATAAGCTTAGTATCTACACCCATCTTAGCCAGATTTTCAGATATATTCCGCCCTACACCCCCAAGGGATATTTTTACCTTACCGGGATTTGAATCCTCCATTTTAAGTACATCTGTAGGAAATCCAATTATATCGATGTTTGCCCCTCCAATTACAGTTACATAATCCCTATCTTTTAATATATATCCTTTTCCCTTTATATAACCTTTTTTCATGAGATTAGCTATGTGAACTGCCACAGAAGATCTGGCAATGCCCAAAGCATCTGCAATCTCCTGCTGAGAAACCATGGGGGTATTTCGTATCATATCTAGTATTTCCTTTTCCCTACCAGTCAATTGGCTCACCTTTTCTTTTTCTAAACTTGTGTTTATAAACAAAACTTATGTTTATTATATTATCATTGTTTATGTATAAAATCAAGATTAAAATCCAATATCTTTATATTTCCATAATAGCTCTTTGTCATTTGCTCCTTCATTTATGACTTCTACTTTGTCAACAGCCTTTAGATAATTTAAATTTCCTAATACTCCTTCAATCTCTAGTTTTCTTAAAACCTTATCTTTAATTTCATCTATAGTAAAGGCTCTATCCCAGTTTTTTCTTAGAAATCTTAAAATTTTTCTTCTGTTTAACTTAATTTTATATTTTCATCTTCTAAATCTTTTAGACGCTTCTTTAATTCATTTACCTCTTTTTCAAGCCAAAGATTCTCAAACTCCACCTGAAATACAGCTAAAAAGAGAAAAGTCATTATCAGCTGACTAAAGGATACGGCCGGTTTCCCATCTATCCAGCTATATAATAGAAATAATCCTCCTAATATAATGAAGGGTAATCCCAGCTTTTTTATTACAATAAGTAATTCTATTATTCCTTCTTTGGTAAATCTATTGAGCTTTTTATAATTCATATCTTTGATCCTCCTAAGTAATGTATATAATATTTTCGATAAAATCCTTAAAATTCCTTTATATATAATAAAAGTCAATTAGAAATATTAATGATTTTTAAAAAATTATAATATTATTCTTAATATATAGGTCTATCTTCCTATTAAATATACTTCCTCTTTCATAATTTAAAGGATGTGATATAATGTGGAATGTTGTAATATTATGTAGAATTATGAAGAACATTTTTGTGTTAATTAAGGAGATGAAAAGTTGAATATTAAGAAAAAATTGTCTATTAGTTTTTTTATTGTAATTCTTTCCACGTTAGTAGTAGGTATTGTATTAATATCAAAACTGAACTCTGTAAACGATACTTATGGTGAAATTGTTTATTCTAATATCCCTGTAGAAAAACATATAGAAGAAATACGTTCAGCAAATTTAGAACAAATTGCTGCAGTTCGGGGCTATATTATTTATAAGGATGAAAGTTTTCCTCTATTGTTTGAAGAAATCAACGAGAAGCTAGAAAATTCCTACAGGGAAATAGAAGAAAAAATTAAGACAGATGACTCAAAGAAAAATCTATTAAGAGTCAAGGAAATTAATCAAGAGTATTCTAAGATAGCAAAGGATGTCTTTGGCCTAATTAAATCTGGAAATGAAAGTGAAGCTATGGCAAAGGCCACAGAGGGTAGAAATAATGTAACTGAAATTAAAAAAATAACTGAAGAATGGCTAAATTTTGCAGAAAAACATGATGAAGAAGTTATTTCTAACATTGAAAAAGGTATTAGCAACTCAATAAGAAATATTATTATTTTAATAATAATTATTATCGCTTGTATCTTTGCTTTAATTACATATCTGGTAAACAATATTACAAAGCCTATTAGAGAGGTTGTAAAACAAGCAAATAGTATTGCCGCAGGAGATCTTAGTCAGAAAATATCAAGTAAACTCCTCAATAAAAAGGATGAAATAGGACATCTTACAAATGCCTTTGATAAAATGACTAAAAATTTAAGGGAATTAATAAATAGTATAGCAAACTCTTCTGAACAAGTTGCAGCTTCTTCTGAAGAATTGACGGCCACTTCACAGGAACTGGCAAATGCATCGGAAGAAGTTGCCAGGACAATTGAAGAAATTGCCAGAGGAGCAACGGATCAATCCAAGGATACGGAAAATGGCGTTGAAAAAACCTTGAAATTAGGTGAATATATAGAAATAAATCAAAAATATATGCAGGAAGTAAATGATGCTTCCAATAAGGTTGTATCTCTTATAAATGAAGGTTTAAAAACAGTAGGAATATTAACAGACAAATCCGCTGAAAATGCAGATGCAACAAATCATATATATGCAGGTATTATGAGTACCAATAAAAGTGCTGAGAAAATAGGACAGGCTAGTAATGTTATAGCTTCAATAGCTGAAGAAACAAATTTACTTGCTCTAAATGCAGCCATTGAAGCAGCAAGGGCTGGAGAAGCTGGAAAGGGCTTTGCAGTCGTTGCAGAGGAAATTCGAAAGCTTGCTGAACAAAGTAATAAGTCTACAAAGGAAATTGATGATATTGTAAGGGAACTACAATTTAATTCTAAAAATGTTGTTGAAATTATGGATAGTTTAAAATCTATAGCTCAAGACCAAGAAAAAAGTGTTATAATCACAAAGGAAAAATTCGAAGAAATTGCAAACTCCATTAACATAACCGAGGATAGAATTAATAAATTAACTGATTCAGAAAAAGCAGTTGAAGAAAGAAAAGAAGAAATAGTCAATATTATTCAAAATCTATCTGCAATTGCCCAGGAAAATGCTGCAAGTACCCAGCAGGCATCAGCTTCAACTGAAGAGCAGCTGGCCTCTATGCAGGAAATCGCAAACTCCAGCGAAGGTTTATCACAGATATCTCAAGAGGTACAAGAAGCTATTTCTAAGTTTAAGCTGTAATAATGAATACAAAATCATTCATTAAAGGTAATATATAGATATTCCAGCAAAATAGTTAATTTATACATCAAAACAAGCCTAGAATCATGGATATTTTAAAATGTATAAATTGAGTTTTAAAATTGTTTATCCATAATAGGACATATATTATAATAAAAATAAAACCTCCTTTCTGGCAATATAAATCAGAAATGAGGTTTTTGTCTTGTAATAAAAAAATTTTGAAGATTGGTTCCAAGTTTCATTTAAGTAGTTGTAGTTCTCTATTTGAATCTCTTATAGGTAATCTATAAACTGAAAAAGAACTTGAAAAGGAACAAGTAAAGAATTGTTTCAATCCCTTATAGGTAATCTACAAACCCATACCTGGTGTTGTAGGGTTATTAATAATCCCTGCGTTTCAATCCCTCATAGGTAATCTATAAACTATAAAAATTATAGTAGAATCCCAATTTTAGATACGTGTTTCAATCCCTCATAGGTAATCTATAAACCGAAGCCCTTGCACAAAACTGGGGAAACTTAGATTAGTTTCAATCCCTCATAGGTAATCTATAAACCCATTTCCCCCTTGAAAATGCTATATTCTTATTTTTCTACACAAATCAAAAAAATCCTTCTTTTTTTACATAAAAACTCAAAAGCATTCCAATTGCTACAAATACTCAAAAATAAAATTGTCGTCGACCTCCAGAGGTTTTTGCACTACTGGTGGTCGACGACACTAAAAAATTTATGCCTTCTAATATAATTTATATAAAATTATCATTGATAAATAGTATAAATTTATCAAAGTCAACTAGATTCTTTTTCATAATTTCATATACCATTTTCTTGTCTATTTTCACATACTCATGGGATAAAATATTTCTAAAAGCTACTATATTTTTATATATTATCATCTCATCCTTTGTAATATATTTTTCTTTACAAAGTATTTCAAAAGCTTCTCCCATAGTATTAATTTTTCCTAAATTATTATCTATAACAATATGGACCGCTATATCAATCATCATATTTATTGCTATAAAGAGGTTATACTCAACAACATCTTGAATAATATCATCCTCTAAAAATTCTTCTAAGGAAATATCTTCATATCTTTTGATCTTATTTATAGAAGTATATAATTGTTCTAATCTATTCTTTAAGACCTTAATTTTCACCATTTATTTCAACCTCTTTTCTTATACGGGTTATCATACATTTATATGATAAATCATAATACTTCTTCATATCTTCATATTCAAACAACGAATGTACTATAAGATTATTTTCCATCTTCTCATTTCTTGAAAAAAGCTTCTTACCATCTCTAAATATTTCATGCTTTATCAAGGGATTAGCATTATTCAAAATTACTATATCTACTTCTCTATCACATACATCCATTAATTTTCTTTTTAAATTTAAATATTCAAATGTATCTAATTCTTTCCCTGAAACATAGATTGCTAAATCAATATCACTACCATTAGTATCTTTTCCATTAGCAACAGAACCAAATATATATGCAATAATAATTTTCTTGTTTTCTTTCAATATTTTTATAATTTTATTTATTAATATATTATCCATCTTCTACCTTCTTCTTATAAATATTTCTAACATATACTAAAATAGATTATTATACGTTTATTCTACTAAACAATAATTATTATTACAACTTTTTATAGGTAATCTAAAAACAAAGAAATAAATCTATAATATATACATTGGCAGTTACATTTCAATCCCTCATAGGTAATCTATAAACATTCCGCCTTCAGCAAGTTTAGGTATTTGCATAGCTCATTTCAATCCCTCATAGGTAATCTATAAACCACTTTGCAATTATTTTTCCAAGCTTCTTTAAGAAAATTTCAATCCCTCATAGGTAATCTATAAACATAAAAGCATTTGCAATATTCAAAGCATCAAAAATAATTTCAATCCCTCATAGGTAATCTATAAACCCCATTTTCCCCTTGAAAATACTATATTCCTATTTTTCTACACAAATCAAAAAAATCCTTCTTTTTTTATACAAAATCCTAAAATCATTGTAATTACTATAAATACTCAAAAATAAAATTGTCGTCGACCTCCCGGGGTTTTTACACTACTGGTGATCGACGACATTTTTTTATTGCTTTTTATGATTCAAATTTAAAATAAAAGTTCTAATTACTAGATATTTTTTATAGTATAAATCTAGCTTTTATTTGTTTTCGATGATTTATCTACATTATATTTTTGTTTTATAAATTCAATATATTCTTTAATTTGTTTTTTAGCTTCATCAGGAAATTCTTTAATATTAATAATATCATCACTTTCTATAGTCTTCTCATATTTAACAATATCTGACCTTCCAAGAAGATAGTCTAAAGAAACATCGAAAAAATCTGCAATAGATTTTAGTGTTTCATAATCTGGTTCTTTTCTCTCTGTCTCATATCCAGCTATAGTAGAACGAGTTTTATTTATTTTTCTTCCAAATTCTTCTTGTGTTAATTCTCTATTTTTTCTTAATTTCTTAAGTCTACTAGAAAAATTCATAATTGCACCTCTCAATTAATTCTATATACAAATTTTACTCCATTATGTTTCTAAAATAAACATCAATCTTATTTTTGACCCCAAAAGAAACTTTTATAATTAAATAATGTGTTTTAAAGTTGACATAGTTTCTATTTGGGACTATAATAAATGTAATATCTTTTATTTCTTTACGAAAGGAAGATACGAATGAGATATAATTTAAAAAACAGACGTAAAAAGCTTGGATTAACCCATATGGAGATATCAAAAAAAGTTGGAATCGCTAGAAGCACTTACACGAATATAGAAATTGGAACAAAAAATCCATCTTTTTTAGTTGCAATTAAAATTAAAGATGTCCTTAAAGTTAAAGATGACAATATTTTTTTGAATATTAATGACCCATAAAGAGACATTTGTGTTATATATTTATACTTCCCAATTAATATGCTTTGATACAAAAGAAGAGGTGTGTTATTATGAAGAATTTATATGAAAGAATATCTTCTAATATAAAAAACATCCAAAAAGATAGAAGAAATTTAAATAAAGCAATAAACATCAAAAACAATAATATAGAAAATTTAAAAAATGAATTAATAAACTTAAAAAAACTATATAATCTAATCAAAGATTTTGATTACCTACCTTACTACAAATCTAAACTAATTATTTATTTTATAGAATCAAGAATTTATGAGCTAGAAATAATTATACAAATAGAATCTCTTAATAAGAAATTAATTCAAAGATTTAAGTACAAAGAAAAGATATCAGAGAAGAAAAAAGCACTTTTAATTTACGTACATAATTTTATAAATAAACTTTTAGGTAAAAAAAATAAGTCTATTCCTTAAAATTTAAAATGTCGTCTACCTCTCAGAGTGTTTAAGCTCATGAGAGATAGACGACATTTTATATTAATCTCAAAATAACTAAATATTATTTTTCTCTAAAATATCCATATCCTGTAGATGACCATTTTCTCCTAAGACATGTTCTTTCAAAGTGATTTCAACATTTTTCTTATAGGTAAGCTATAAATTACCACAGCAAAATACTGTTAAGAACGACGATGAGTTTTTCAATCCCTCATAGGTAATCTAAAAACCATTTTCCCCTTGAAAATGCTATATTCCTATTTTTCTACACAAATCAAAAAAACCCTTCTTTTTTTATATAAAAACTCAAAGGCATTCCAATTGCTGCAAATATTCAAAAATAAAATTGTCGTCGACCTCCAGGGGTTTTTGCGCTACTGGTGGTCGACGACATTTTTTAGATATCATTTTAATAATCTAAAGCATCCAAATCCTTGACTATTTTTGCTTCCTATTCCTACAAAATAAGCTAGTCTAATAAGATCTGGATTTCCCTTTAATAGATATCTGCCATTATATCCATTAATAATGGTATTATGATATCGAATTACGCTTTTCTTTGGTTCTTTTGTTCCCACATACTTAATAACAAATTCATCATCCTCTGGCTCTTCTCCATGGATTGCTGTATATTTTCTAATGAGATTTTCCTTTATTTTTTCTGAAAAAATACTGTCCAGTGGTGAATAATATACTGTTTTATTTTTTCCATCTATTTTTATACTGCTGTAAGTTACTATTGGAGATAACATTTCTATCTTTGCTTCTCTATTTTTAAATATAGGATATTCTGTATTTATACTGGCTAGGTGTATTTCCTTATTTCCTAAAAACAATTTATTTGATTTAAATAATGTGGTGCTTAGATTATTGACAAAGTCATCTACTAAGGATGAGATATGTAGTTTAATAGGTGATTCAAACATTATAGTCTTATCCTTTTTATTTATTTCATACTTTCCTAAAAGTCTTGAATAGGTAAACATCTTATATTTTCTTTTTCCATTTTTAAATCCTACTTCATGTAAAAAGCTCCTAAGTGCCTCATCGGTTAAGCTATTGTATATTAATCCTTGGATCATATGATTATAATGAATTGGCAGCGTTAGTTTTCCTTTAAATTCAAATTGACATATTAATCTCATATATATTCCTTTCCTTTGTATAAAATTTATTACTATTTATAATAATTACTTCAATTCCTTATAGGTAATCTAAAAACCATTGCTATTATTTCTTCATTATAAATATTTACCCCTGATAAAGTTAATATAGAAATGAAATATTTAAGCCTAGAAAATTTTCTTATATTATTTTTTTAGATTAACTATACCTTTTAAGTGTTCTTTATTTTCCCAGCCTTGAGCATTTATAAAAAATTCATATTCATATTTGCTAGAATCAGATGCAAAAGGAAAATCAATACAATATACCAAACTTTCTCCTTTATCTAAAGTTTTAATAACAGGATTTTCACCAGAATGAGAGATTTCATCACCATATTCCCAAGCTTTATTTCCATCTTTGTATAATATTAACTGATAAAGTTTTGAACTTGGAAATTTTAATGTTAATTTTTCATTAGTTGTATTATTTACAGTAAAAAACATTGCATCCACATAAGAATTCAATTGGCTATATGTATTGTTACTCGTGGATTTTCTTACATCAGAAATATTTTTGGTTTTATAAAAATCTATTGATGTAGTTAAGTAATTAAAAGGTTTATCATTTTTTACTTTCCATTCGTTATCTATTTTTATAAGCTGGATTTGTCCTTTTATATCTCTATATTCTTCTTCTTTTTTAAATGACGATAATTTAATTTTGGCTGTATAGTAAAAGGAAATTTTATCTTCTGCATTAGTATTCAGCTCTAAATCAATTTCTTCTAAAGATAGATTTCTTTGTATATTTCTTGAAGCCCAATTGATAAAAATAATATCTCTATTCATTCTTAAAATTTTAACCATTTCTTTTGTTATATAAGGTTTTAATCTTTCTTCTTTTTTAAAACTTTCTTCTGCTGCTATAGGTCTAGTTTTAAATTTAGTGAAGTCTTCAACATTATATAAAATTTTTATATAATTTGTAGCAACTTTTTTTGCTTCATCTTCAGAACTTATATTATTTGAGCAACTCATCATACTTAATGATAATATAATAAGAAGTATTAATGACAAAATTTTTTTCACAAAGATACTCCTTTCTAATAAAACAGCAAATTTTGTTATCATTTTAATAATTTAAGGCATCAAAAACCTTGAATATGTTTTACTATCCAATCTTCTTATCCAGTACTATTAGCTCAGCTCCATGTATTGGAACACATACTTCATCTTTATAATCTCCGCTTATATCCAAATATTCTATATTGATTTTAGGATAAGATTTTCCTTTAAGATATCTCACTTCTTCTTCCGTCATATTTTCTGGTGTCCCCATGTTTATCCATGCATCAACTACTGAGCCGTGTTCCCTGTTTAGCTGGTATCTTGTTATTTTATAATAGCCCGAAAGTCCACTTATATTTATCTTTACTATTTTTGAAGGTTTATCTTCAAAAACTAAATATCTTTCTGTATTAAGCAAAGCAGAAGTATCACCATTTAAAAATAGATCATCAAAATATGCATAATTATAAACTAGCATCTGAATATTTTCATCTTCCTTTGTGACAATATATTCGTCATCTTGCTTAATAATTCTTTGTCCCAGCTTGGATAGCAGATAGTATGCCAAATATGAAGGTTTTTTCAACCCATTTTTACTAATTAATCCAAAACCTCCGTGAAATTCAGAAATGCCAGCTTTTGTTTCCTCCATTATATCTGTAAAGGTCCAAAATCCCATAGAATCGGTTTTCCCTATATTCTTTAAAATATTGCTTATAATAAATGCTGCCACAAAACATGTATCATTAATTAAATTCCCACAACATGAAGAAGCGTTCCATTCTGTTATATGAAGCTCAGGTTTATTGGTCAAAAACATATTTATCTTCTTATTTGCTGAACTTAAGATATCGCAGGTGTGATTTTTATCAAAATAAATTCTTTTCAGCAATTTCCAATCTGTCATTAGCTTTAGAGAATCTTCTCCTAATTTTGCCTTCATCCTTATATCCTCAACCTCTTCCTTTGACGAAAAGGACTCTGGATAAATATGTAATGACACAAAATCTAGAGGAACCTTATTTGTTTTACAATATATAAAATAATCTTCAAGCCAGGTTTCATCCATAGTAATCTGATGAGTAATAGATGGTCCGCCTACTCTGAGTTTAGAAGAAATCGATTTAATAGCTAATACTGTTTCTTCATAGAATTTAAAATAACTTTCCCTATTACCGATCCAAAAAGCATATTCTAAATCCGGTTCATTCCATACTTCAAAATACCAGGTTTCTACTTCTTTAAACCCATACCTGTTTATACAATGCTTGATAAATTCTTTTACCAGATTAGTCCATAATTTTATATCTCTTGGCTGAGAAACATTTGCCTTCCACCAAAACATTACCTCATCTGAGCTCTTTATTTCCGAAGGCATAAATCCTAACTCTACAAAGGGTTTAATATTCACCTTTTTAAAAAAATCAAATAATTCGTCAACATAAGACCAGTTGTAGACAATATTGCCATCATCATCTATATTGTACACCATCATATCATCGGAAAAAATTCCATGGAACCTTATATATTCAAATCCAATATCCTCTTGCATTTCTTTAAGTTGACCTTGCCACTTTTGTCTTAGTCCTTCAGAAGCTCTACCAAAAGTAGTAAGTTTTTTCCAATATGGCTTATATTCTAGTCCTCCATTATTAACATCTACAAAAATAGCTTCACTATCAATCAATGATCTATTATTATCTTTTACTTTATTGTCCAATGGATTTAGATAACTAAATAGCTTTTTAAATGCTGCGCTTCTGTCTACATCCAAATAAGTTTTGCTCTTCTTTTTCTCCAATTCCTTATCATTATCTTCTGAATTATTTGTTTTGTCTCCACATTTTTTTCTATATTCTGTAGGCGTAAAACAATATGTATCTTTAAAAAGCTTATTAAATGATTTCGTACTGGAAAATCCACTTTCATATGATAGCTCTGTTATTGTTTTATTAGTATTTAACAATAAATATACCGCCTTATCCAGTCTAATATTATTTAAATATTCTTGAAAGGACATTCCCATATTTTCTTTGATAAAGTGGGATAAATAATAGATACTGAGATTTTGATTATCTGCTATATCCTTAAGAGTCACCTTCTTTTCCAAATTATCATTTATATACTCTATGATGCTTTGAATTCTAATAATGTTTTTACTCATAATTGCTTCTTTTTTATCTTCTATTAATACATAGTCAAAATTATCTACTAAATAAGCTGCAAGTAAGTATACTATGCTGCCTATTGTCAACTGATATCCTTCTCTTTTCTTGTTTAGTTCCCATACTATCTGGGCTAAATAACCTCTAATTGTATCAAATCTTTTCTGCTCATTTTTTCCATGGAGAAAGGATTTACAATCAAATACTATTTTCTTGATTTGTGGATAATGGGTGGCATAATATTCAGGATTAATTTGAAGAGCAAATAATATATTGTCTTCTTCGGTTTTATTCGTATTATGAATTTCATTTCTATTTATTAATATTAAATCGTCTTCTTGGAGTAGATATCTCTCATTTCCTACTCTAATATTTACTGATCCCTGTAAAACCAATAATATCTCTACTTCCTTGTGCCAGTGCATTTCAAATCTGTTAATACTATGGGTAAATGCCTTTATAGGAAAACTATCCTGACTTCTTATTATTTCATATTTATATTCCATTTAAAAATCACTTGCCTTTTGTTTATATTTTCTTTCATACTTTATAAACTATTGTTCTCCATTAAAGCCGAAGGGGTTTCATATATACATGTTTTATTTTTTCCTTGCATCTTAGCTTTATATAAAGCTATGTCCGCCCTCTTTATTATATCCTCAATTTTATCATAAACGTTTTTAACTTCGGTAATTCCTGCACTAAAAGCTCCTTCACATACAATACCTGCATTACTTTTCATACATTTATCGTAATCAATGCTATTTCTAAATCTTTCTAAAATATTATAGGCTTGTTCTTCGTTGGTTTCTGGAAATAAGATCACAAATTCATCTCCTCCAAATCTAAATACATAGTCTGTAAATCTTAAAGAAGACCTAAGGGTCCATACAAAACATTTTAAGACTTCGTCTCCTATTAAGTGACCATAGGTATCATTTATATTTTTAAAGCAATCCATATCAATAAATGCAAGAGAAAAAATCTTTTGGTTTCTTCTATACGTCTTATTAATTTCTTTCATCTTTCTCCAAAAATAACTCTTAACATATGCCCCGGTCAGCCCATCTTCTATAGACGAAATTTTAAAGTTCATATGCCTGGTTATTGTCCTTTCAACTCTGGCCACTAACTCTTTTTCTTCAAAGGGTTTGGCAATATAATCATCAGCTCCTATTCTAAAGGCCCTTATCTTATTTTCTGTATCTGTACTCCCAGATAAAATAATAATGGGTAATCTTGAATCAATTTTTCTAATTAGTTCAATAACATCACATCCATCTGTTTCAGGTAGTACTAAGTCTAAAATAGCAAGATCTATTCTATTTTCCTTTATTATTTTGATTACGTGAAAAGGATTTGAGCATAAAATTATATCATACCCTCTTTTACTGAAAATCTTCTCAAGTAAATCCAATACCATAACATCATCGTCTACTACAAGAATATTTCCTTTATGTACAAGATTACTATACTTACTGCCCTCGGAGTTGTTTTCATCATCAATACTTATATCAAATAATTCCGTATCTAATTTTTCAACTTCAGAATAAATATCACTGTATAATTCTAAAATTTTAAATAATAAGTTCTTATCTTTGTTTGAACTATTCTTATATAATATTAAACATTCTTTCAATTCATTACTAATATTTACAAGGCTTTTAAAGTCTAGCACCTTGCTAAACTTATTCAATGTCCTAAGAAAACTTTCTACATTATTTAAGTTTTTATTTTTACCATATAAACAGTACTGAATTAAATTGCTAAATTGTTCATCCTTTTTCATAATCAATCTATGGATAAGGCTTTGTCTAATCTCCATTCAACCACCTTCTCATTTAATAGAAACCTGGCAAACCACTTTTGGTTATATACCCAAATATCATACAAGGCAAAACAGGCAATCAAAAAATATTTTCAGATCTTCTTAATACATTTCGTTACAATTTTAAAACAATATTTATCATATTATATATAATACTCCTATGTATAACATTGCTTTACTTGCTAAAATATATGGCATTTTTTGCTCTTGTTACTAACTTAACCTCTTGTGCTAGTAAATCAAATAATTTATTTTTAATATAATTTAGGGAGTTCAATATTTAATTTGAGTTGTTTTTATAACACATATGAAATTATAGTAATTACTAAATATAAAAAATTCTATAGTAAAATAGAAAATATCTTAATAAAGAACATGACCATAATAATCAAAAGCTACAGATCTGATTATCACGGTCATATTTACTATAAAAAACTATCAAGTTAAAAAGGATTTATATTACCAATAACCCAAAGCATCTTACTTTTTTAAAGCTTTAAACTATAAACTCCAAATCAAATCCCGTTGTATATTTAAATTCCTTTCCTACTTCTTCTTTAAATTCCTTGGATATATCATCGGATAATTTCAGCCTTACTAATTCTTCTTTCACATGAATGCTTGGATTCTTCTTGGGTTTTATTTCTTTTTGCCTGCATATGTTTTTAACAATTTTAATTATTTCATTTTGATTAGGATTATTGGCTATTATGATATTCCAGCCTGTTTTTTCTTCCAAGTCTTTTAAAACCTTTCTATATTTTTCTCCAATTGGGGGAGATATAAAGCTTAGTTCTATATAGGGAATTCCCTTAGCTTCCTTTTTGCTCTTTTTATAAATCCTATGGTCTTTATCTTTAAATTCCTCATCTATAATTTCAAAGGTTTTATTTTGCTCCATCATATTTTCTTTATCTACCTTTTTTATATCTATATCCTTTGAAGGAATTTTTTCTTCTCCAACCATTAGCTCTAAACCAGTAATTTCTTTAAATTCTCTTTGAAGATCATCTATATTATCTATTTTTCCATCCAAGTTTATATTAAAATAACCCTTGTCTCGATGGTATGAAAATTTATCCATATTTATATTAGGTGGAAGTAAAGAGTACAATAATTCCTCTGCTGCACCTTGATTGCAGTCTTTATTTATCTCTACTTGCCAACCTGTTTTATCTTGGACTTCCTTAATTTCCTTTTGATATTTTTCCCTGGCCCTCTTAGGAAAGTTAAAATTAAGAATTACTATACTTTCTTCAATCCTAGCTCCTCTTTTATACAATCCTGCTTCATCTGGAAATATATTATCAACCATATCTAACATTTCATTCATTTCCATTAATCCATCGTCTTTAACTATCTTCTCTTCCGGTATGGGATGATATAGAAACAGTTTCCTTGAATTCGGCTCAAAATATTTTGATTCATTTAGAACCTGTCTAAACTTTAAAATATTTTCTTTAGAAAAATCTTCTTTTCCACTCCAAATATATATAATCTCTTCTATGAGCCAGCCTATATTTGATCCCTTATTTTCATATAAATATTTCCATAGGATTTCAATATTATCCTCTGTTAGCTCTTCCTTCCTCATTAAGCTTTCAATTTCTTTTCTTCTGCCTAACTGTTTACGAGGATTTTTAAAGATTATATCATATTCCTCTCCATTTGAAGGTACAAAAACCTGAGCCCTTATCTCCCCATTAATCTCCATTGCCAATCCTTCAATTATACTCTCTTCACCATGGACAAGAAATATTTTCCTAGGCATTACCCTGTGGACTATCCCAATAAGCTCACTCTTATCTCCATGGGCCGATAGTCCATATTTTCCAATGCCACATTTTAGAAGTATGCTTCTATCATCAAAATGAATTTTTCTTTCCTCATCTTCTGATTCTATAAGGTCTAATATCTCCCTTCCCGGTGCTTCTTCATCCTGGTAACCTGTAATTGCTATAAAGTTTTTTTCATCCGATGCAAATTTCTCAGCATACCATGAGCTGGGCCCACCCTTTAACATTCCTGAGCTTGAAATTACACATAATCCATCCTTGGAATTTACTATTTCTTCCCTCATATCTTTTTTTTCAACGGCTATAATATTTTCATCATAAAATATCTCATTATCTCTAAATATTTTCTTTGCCAGATTTCGCTTTAAATAATTGGGGTTAAGCTTATATACCCTATTTATATCCTTTATCATTCCATCTATATATATATTAAACTTAGGAAGCTGATTTTTATTAATTGCCTTTTTAAGTATCAGAATTATTTCCTGGGCCCTTCCCAATGCAAAGGCTGGTATAAGGATTTTTCCTCCTCTTTCTATTACCTCTTTAACCTTTTCTATAAGCCTATCTTCTTCTATCTGCCTATTGGAATGGAGTTTATCGCCATAGGTTGATTCCATAATCATTGTATCTGGTCTCAGCTTAGGTAGAGAAGCGGCAGTAACTGTTTGCTGATCCACAGCCGATATATCTCCCGTATAAAGCAAGGTTCCTTCATCACCTTGAATATATATACTGACTGCCCCTGCTATATGGCCAGCATTATATAGCGTAACTTTTATATTTTTATCCTTAAAAATTTGTATAGGATACTGGGGAGAATAACAGACTATTTTTTTGAGCATGTTTTTCACATGGGTTTCAGCATAGATAGGTATCTCCCCTTCATTATTATTCATAATCTTCAGGCTATCATATAATAAAACCCTGATAAGATCCTTTGTTGCATGGGTCATGTATATTAGAGCATTAGGGTACTCACGACTAATTATTGGAAGGGAACCGGTATGGTCAAGGTGGGCATGACTGATTACTACTGCATCTATACCTCCAAGCTCCTGTATTTGTCTAAAGTCTGGTAAGGAATCCTTACCACCCTTCATTCTTATTCCACAATCCAAAAGTATATTTTTATTATCTATATTAATTAAATAGCAGCTTGCCCCTACCTCTCTGGCTCCACCACAAAAATTTATTTTCACTAAATCACCGCCTTAATATAATACTCTCTACATATTTATTATTTTAGTCAATAAAATAATAAACCAAACTTTATCTATGAATCTCTACTCTATATTTTTCTATATAGTCTATGTATATCCTTCTTTTTGCTTAAATGAAATCCTGTACCCTTATAAACCCTGTATCAAAAACTAAAAAGTTCCCGATATAATAGTTTTCCCCATTAATAATCGAGAACATATAATGATAGTATTTCAAAATATCTTTTTAATAATATCCCCTGGTATTTTCATACCTCTTCTTTTTTCTATTGCTGAAAACTCTCTTGTCACTTCCTCCCTAAGGAGGTTTCTATCATAGTTAAATTCCTTGGTCATTATTTCTATGACTAACTTTGTCACTTCCATCTTCCACTTTGTGAAGGCTGGATTATAGGTTAATAAAAAGGCACAAATTCTTCCTCCATCCCTTTCCTTATGTCCTTTACAATGGCAATCTTCAAAATCAACGCCATATATCTTATCCCCTTTAATAATAAAATTTCTAAAATTTACATCCTCAAATACATAAGCTTTTCCTAAAGCCTTCTTTGAAATATAGTACAGATTTTCCAGCCAATTTAATAATTTGCAGATTATTTCATAATTTTTTTTAAAGTCTATATTTTCTCCTTGTTTGTTTTCCAGGTTAGTAATTACCTCCAATAAAGTTTTTCCGCTAATATACTCAAGTAATATATAGTCAATTCCCTCAAAATAAATTCTAGGTACATTGAGTCCGTTTTCTCTTAATATTTTTAGTAAAAATGTTTCCTTAGATTTATTATCTTTGGAAGCAATATATCTTTTTAATACACATGGCATTATTCTATCATATTTATTTTTTATACTAATATAATACACTTCATTTTTTCTACTTTTAAATTTCTCCTTTATCATGTATAAATCAATTTCATCACTGTTAATGATTAAATTACTATTTTTCATTTTCATTTCCTATTTCTATTCTTATTTGGGCATCTCTTTTATAGCCATCAAGTTCACTTACTACTCCCTTAACTGCATTTGATAGAATATTCTGTACAAAGGGTACCATATTTATTTCTCTATCATCGATAAATAGTTTAACCTTATTCTTTGAGATTACACAATCCTCTCTGTTTGCTTCTCCTCTTAATATCTTAATTCCTAAAGTTCTACAATCATATCCACAAGCTGAGCAGCAATTGGGATCAAAATCAGGAAGTATTTCAAAAACCTTTTCTTCCACTAGATTGACTAAAGCATCTAAGTTGTCGATACTATTTATTACAGGAATACCTTTATATGAATCAATTTCATTGGCTATTCTGCCTGATATGGCGAAAACCCCTTCATCTATTCTTTCTTCTATCTCTTCTATACTTTTTGCAGAAAGAATCTTAGGAATATTATAATCAGTAACACCTTCCAGTACTACATAATCCTGATCATAAAAGCTCAATATCTTTTCAATAGGTAATTTTTCTGGAAAAAGAACATCGGTTTCAAAATATCCTCTAGCCGTTACAAGCTCAGAACCTGCCTTTTTATGTCTATCTGTATTACTTCCCTTTGTATCGATTTCAAATTTTTCATAGTGAATTTCCTTTACTGACCCAACAGAGTACCTTCTTTTTTTAAGTTCCCTTATGATATTTTCTATAGTAGTCGTTTTTCCCGATTGAGTATATCCATATACTGAAAAGGCCTTCATTTTAATCCCCCTTTTTCTGTCTACTTTATAGATTTCCCATAGTAAAACTTAATTTATACATCTCAAAATATCCAGCGTTTCTAAGGATTTTTGAGATATATAATTAACTATTTTACTGGAATATCTATAGATAATACATATAAGCTATTAAAGCAGCTGTCATTATGCTAATCGATGATATTAAATAATCCTTGGGCTTCATCCTTAACTTCATATAGCTTGTTCTATGGCTAAAGGCTCTAAATCCTCTACACTCCATTGCTATAGAAAGCCTTCTGGATTTTACAATTGCTCCCGCTACCACCGGAGTAAATATATATGAATAGAGTTTTAATTTCTCATTTAGAGACAGTTTTTTTACATCTATCCCCCTTAGCTGAATTGCAATGAGGGTATCATCTATTTCTTCCTTTAGCAAGGGCAAAAATCGTATAGCCACCGATACCATAAAGGCAATTTCATAGGGAATCTTCCACTGCACAAGACCCTGTAGAATTTCCCTTGATGTAGAAGTCATAAGTATTGTTGCCGATACAAGAATAATAGATATACGAATAAGAAATTCCACAGCTTTGAAAACCCCAATATCTGTAAGTAAAGTAATGCCCCCCAAACTAATAATAGGATTTCCACCTTTTATAAAAAGACTTTGAATAATAATCATACCAATGAATACTCCAAAGATTTTTTTTAGTTTCTTAAAGACAATAAAAATTTCACTATTTAGCATTTTACCCACCAATGTAGCCATGGCAAGTATTAGGGCTAGATATTTTAAATCCCTTATAAAAACTGCTAAAGAAGATATAGCTATAACAATAATCAGCTTTGTCCTTGGGTCTAAGGTTTTAGATAATCCTTTATCTAATATCATCAATTATTTCACCCCGTGCTATTTCTATTATTCGTGAGGCATGGCTTTTAACAAACTCTAAATCATGACTAATAATTATCATTCCTGTGCCCTTCTCCATAAGCTTTGTCAAATATTTTGAAAGCTTGTTTTTTCTAAGCTTATCCAGACCGGTTGTTGGCTCATCTAGTATAAGAAATTCAGGCCTATTTATTAATATTGCAGCTAATGCTAATCTTTGCTTTTCTCCATAGCTTAAATTAAATGTAACTTCCTCCTTCTTTGAATAAAGATCAAAAAAATCTAAAAGCTCTTCCATATCCCTATGGGCCTTATCCATAGATTTTCCCTTTAATTTATTTACAAATAAAAGTTCCTCCTTAACCGTTGATGTGAATATCTGTCTATCAGGGTTTTGAAAAAGATATCCTATTTTTTCTCCTATCTGTCCTAGGGTCAATTCCCTAGTATTGTCTCCAAATATTAAAACATCTCCCCCTAAAGGCTTGAATATACCTGCCAGGAGTTTTCCAAGTGTAGTCTTGCCTCCCCCATTATGTCCTGTTATAGCTGTAATCTCGTTTTTTAATATACTTAATGAAATGTTTTCAATGATTTTGTTCTTTTTTGGGTATCCAAAGCTAATATTCTTTGCCTCTATATAAACCATTTACTACAATTCCCCTTCAAATTTATGTAGTTTTCCATCCTTTAACAAAACAACTCTATCAGCTATATCTAAATTATTAAAATCATGTTCTATCATTATTATTGTTTTTCCATCTTCCTTTAATTTTTTAATAACTCCTTTAATTCTCTTCTTTCCATTATCATCTACTTGAGCCATGGCCTCATCAAATACTAAAATTTTTGGCTCTAAACTTAATACAGCCCCTAGGGCAACAAGCTGCTTTTCTCCACCGGAAAGATTATTTGGATTTTCACGCCTATATTTCTCTATTCCAGTAAGCTTTAATACTTGGTCAATTCTTCTGCCGATTTCTTCTCGAGGCACACATAAATTCTCTGGACCAAAGGCAATTTCATCTTCTACTGTTGGAGAAAACAGCTGAGTATCAGGATCTTGAAAAACCACTCCAATAGCAGACATAAGCTTTGATTTATCCATATCTTTAATATTTTCACCAAAAACCTTTACAATTCCATCTAAATCTCCATCAAAAACATTTGGTATAATCCCATTTAATGAATAGCATAATGTACTTTTCCCATTGCCGCTTAAACCTACAATAGCCAGCACCTCTCCCTTTTCAACCTTAAGATTTATTCCCTTCAAAATAAAATCTTTCTGACCCTTATACTTAAATTTAAGATTTTCTATTTCTACAGCCAATATCACTTAACATCTGCCTCCACAGCAAATTTACACCAATGCTGACTAAACTGATCTTTACTTATAATCATTTGATAGGGTCCCTTTCCACCATTCTCCCTATTGCCTATGGACTGTCCTTCCCTCATATAGGCCAGATATACATTATCCTCCTCTAGCACCTTATTTAGATCTACAGCAACTGTATATCCATCAACGGCACTTACAATTACAGCGGATTTATCTTCTAAGCTTATATTATATTTTTCAAATATATTTTTAAGTGGTACCCCAGTATATGTATAGGGTATAGGGTCTTTACCATCTTTCTTAAGGTTTGCTTTAAATTCTCTCTCTCCAAGTGTTCTTATTTCTTTCATATCCAGAGTCGCCACTTCTTTACCATTTTCCTTTATGATGAACTTAGCGTCTTCCTGTAATTCCTTCTTAACTTCTACAGACTTTAAATTTAAATAGGAGGTAATACCAACTATTGCGACAAGTATCACCACTATGATTGTAATTTTTTTATTCATTATTAAGCTCCTCCTTCGAGAACAAAATAAGGTACAATGAGGTCCTCATATCTGAACATTCCATGTTCGCCACCGTCGGAAGTTTTATGCATTCCATGGTCTGCTGTAATTATTATTTTACCCTTCCAGCTTGCTGCAAGCTTATTTACATATCCATCGATGGTATTTATTGTCTCCATGGTTTCCTTTGCTAAATCGCCATGTTCATGTCCCATATCATCTATGCTGTGGAAATGGACTAGTATAAGGTTAGGATCTTTTTTTATCTCTTCTAAGGCTGAATTAAAAATTTCATCATCTCTAGTTCCATTTTTATTTTTATCTATATTTAGGATTGGCTCAATCTCAGTATTCAAAATCTTTATATCGCCCTCTACAAGAACTGCTTTTTTGCCCATATTCTTTACGGCTCCAAATATTGATTCAGTTTTTAAATCCTTATAGCTTCTGTCATATACTCCATTAATATGGGGAGGCTTTCCGGTAATCATTGCAGCAAAGCCTGCATTGGTAACAGGTTTATATACACTTGTGGCCATTTTGGGCTTATCCAAGGTTTCAAGGAATGGGATATAATTTTTTGATATTGCATAGGCATATTGACGATATGCAAAACCGTCTAGAAAAACAATCATTACATCATCATCGTTTTCAATATAATGAAGAGCATCATAATAAGTATTCATTATACTGTCAGGAGGCATGTCCATCATTATCCCTTTAATCCCTTGAATTTGAATCCTATCATTTGGAACAACATAGTTTATTTTATTTCCCATCAGCTCAAGGTATCCCTCATTGCTAAGGATTTCATATGCTCCATTTTCACCCATCATTAGAAGATTTTTTTTATCTTCTCCAGTAACATCTTTGATGGATAATAGCTTTTTCTGCTTATACAGTCTTACATCGTAATCTTTCCCACCAGCTTTTTTGCTTGACTTTCCATCCAAATATGGATAAAGAGTAGTTTCCTTAAGATAAAATTGACCCGGTGTTATATTTAAAACATTCTCTCTAGAATTTATAATATTTAAGCCATAGTCCCATGTATTTTCCCTTGAAACTACAACTATTTCCTTTATTCTCTTTATTCTGCTGTTAATAGGGTGATTTTCTGTTATAGACTCCCAGCCATTATCCTGAGAAAATTTAATACTGCAATCATCTAAATTTTCACCTTTAAGCTGTGCAAACAAACCATCTTCCCCTACTAAAAGAACATCATATTCTTCTACTACAGGCTCTGCCATTTCTACAAGCTCTATAAGGGGAATGGCTTTTTCAAAATACTTATTTTCATCTGATTCATTGGATTTAAAATTGTTAATCCCTATTACTTCATTTACATCCCCTATTATTTTCATATCAGGTATATATGCAGACACCTCTTTAGAAGCATCTATAGTAATCCTTCCTACAAATATTCCAATACCTAAAAAAGCCAAACCTATGATCAGTAGAATTATTTTTTTATTCATAGGCCTACCACCTTACCTTTCTATTCCTAGTATATTGAGTTTTTTAAAGCCCTTAATAATATTAAAGGCAATTATACCGCCTAGTCCTCCAGACAAAGCTGCGCTGCTTAGTGAAAGAACTAAAGGTATAAGTGGGAGCTTGAAAAACACTAGATTAGACAGGAAGGTTCCACTTAAATTTGCAGCAATTCCTCCTGCAAAACAATCAAGCAAGAGATTCTTTTTACCTCTAGTTATCAGTAGTATTAAATCAACCATAAAACCCGGCAGGGTATAGGTTGCAATACTTATTATTCCATGGGTTCCATAAACTCCTGTTACTATTATCATTATAGCCTGTACAAAGGCAATAAGTGTCGCTGTTCCCCTTCTTCTAACCAATCCAGCTCCAAGTACTATCCACATCATATAAAATCCTCCAGCAATGGCGCCGCCGGGGATATATAAGGGGCCTGTTATAATATGAGCCAGTGGTACAACCACTGGCTTAGTTGCTATTCCTAAGGCAGCCATCATGGCAATTATTATTAGCTCAAATACGGAGAATTTACTCAAGAATTTGTTCATAGCTTTTCCCCCTCTAGAGAGTTGGTCCTTTGTCTTTATTTTATTACTTTTATTTTAGCTACTCCCTTTATCCACCAGTTTGATCCTTCACCTTTAATCACCAATTGAACTCTATTGTCATCTTCTTCTAAAGCTTTGCCATCTACCATCACACCTAAAATAGTACCTTCACTATCTGCTAAATCCTTTGTAAGCTCCTTAGAATAACCATCTGCTGCTTCTACAACAACTGAGGTATATTCACCGGCATTTAAGTAATCCAGTACTTCTTTAAGTCCATAGCCCTTCCATGTTTGTTCTTGCTCACTTCCGTCTTTTTTCTTCATTACAGCTTCAATTTCTTTGGTACCAATTTCTTGGGCAGAAATGTCTGTAAAGCTTATAGCTTCATCCCCAATACCTTCTACACTTATAGTCCAATTAGCTTCTTTACTTGAAGCCTCTTCTTTCCCACTGCAGCCAGCAAAAACAGTTACTACTAATGTTAAAATCAAAAGAATTCCCATTAATTTTTTTATCTTCATCTTAAGTCCCCCTTGTTTTTACGTCCCTTTTATTTTACAGCTTCTATACTGAGAATACCTTTTATCTTGGTATTCTTGGGCATTCCTTCAAACATCAATGCAAATCCATCTTTATCCCTTGGATAAATCAACCCTTTACTAATATCATCTGCCGATATTTCAACTTCATATCCATCTTCAGCAGTACATAGATATTTGTCTCCATTTACAAGTCCCACTTCTTTAAAAATATCCTTTAAAGGAATTCCCTCATTATTTTCAACTACCTTTTTTTCAAATGTCTTAAGTCCCTGATTTATTGAAAAATATGTAGAATCTCCGTATGTAAAGAATAAAATATTTTTTACATGCATTCCCTTTGGAAGGTCAGGTGATAAAAATAGTGGCACATCTTTACCAGTAGTTTTTATATATCCTGATTTAAATACATCTATATCCTCTTCTTTCTCCAATCCATCAGCAGCCTTTAAAAATACACTTGTCTTATCAGTTTCTACAGGGAATTTACTGAGGAAATCCATAATTTTTACAGCTTTGTCTAGACTTTCATAATAGGTATAATCCTCTTTATCCATACCGGATACAGCCGTCTCTAAAAATACTACTTTGCTATTTACACTTTGTTCCTCTTCAAGAAGCTCGATTCCCATAAGGTTCTTTACCCAATACATAGATCTTTCATCGGGTACAGCCACCATTAAGGGCAATGCTTTTTCATCCAGAGGCTTATCGTTTTCTTCATAGGCCAAAACAATTTTTCTCTTTTCCAGTACTTCTTTGGGAACTACTATAGAATAATTATCTCCTGCAATGAATCGAATTCCATTGTAATTTTTCTGGGATGTATTATAAAGATTCAGTATACTTTCTAATGGAACACCCTTTACCTTGTCTTTTTTGACTTCACCACTTGATGATATGGACTCCATTTCTTCAGTTACTGCTTCTATTTCCTTTAACTCTTTAAGACTTATTAATTTTTCTCCATCTTTTAAGCCCTTTATAGATATTTCTATATCTTCCTCAGTTCCTTGGGCTTTTTGGTCTTCATTATTATCGGTGGATTTCATAGCCTTATTGGAACAGGCTGTGGAAAATAATAATAATAAAACAATTGCAAATGTTAAAATTTTATTTGTATAGCTCTTCATTCTACTACTCCCCCTTAACTCTTTTATAATTATTTATACATTGATTGACACCTTTCACAACCCCTTCACTGGTAATGGTAGCCCCAGTAATAGCAACTATTTGACTTTCCTCCTTAGCTGACATTTTTACCACATTTAAAATATCATCTGTCTCTCTTCCCTTAAATCTCTCCAAAAACCATTTTTCTGTCAATAATGCTCCGTAATCCTGAGATTCATTATGGGATAAAATTTTAATTTCTTTAATTTCATCTTCTTTAAAGTCAATTATGACCATCATCTTTATCTCATCTACAAATCCTTTTTGGCTGACTAATTGAATACATTCTTCTTTTTTCCCATCAGTAACATGATAAACACCATAAATAGTATCATCTTCATATTCAGATAGCCTATTGACTGTCTGATCTTTTTGTATTACTTCATTAACTTCCTTATGTATTTTAGAGTCACATGATGATAATAGAAAAACAATTATCATGATACTGAAAGCAAACTTTATATTTTTAAATGTCTTCCCCTCCTTTAGCAGAATCAACGAAATAAATAAAAAATACAACTCCTCCTCCACCAGGGAAAGAAGTTGTATTATGATCTACACTTTAAAGATCTCAATTTAAATCATTCTATTCTCCTTTCCACTACGGGAGGCATAATCGTTTCCAATTATACCCTTTCGATTTATTACCCTTAAGCTAATAACTCTTTAGGCTAACAAATTCGGAGAAATATTCCATTATAGTACAATATTATATCATAGCTAGTCCAATGTCAATGTAATTATTTTATTTATGTTAAGAATAAATAGAATTTTCTGGCTTTACCTTGGATTAATCATAGAAAAATTAGAAGAGGTTTATAGTAGGAGCATAAAAGGATTCTCAGTGGATACCTGAGTAAGTTAGACTTTAAAAGTATGCATGTCTAAATTTAACTAATTAATAACAAAATATTCATCTATTTCTAACATATATTATATTAAATAGGAGTATAGGATTAATTATATAAATGTAGTTTAATTTGCGGTCGTAGCCACTGAGAATCCTTTTGGCTCATGTAAAAATAAGTTTTATTGGCGTATATCTATACATAGATAACTTCATAGTAACTATTTGCATTATTTTAAAATAAAATATTAGTAAGAAAGAGTTATTGAAAAACATCTAAAGAAAGAAGGTATCTTTTGTATGGATAATGTCATAATTAAGCCTTCCAACGGTGGTTTTTTAGTAATAAATCTTACCAAACTTAATAAATATGGATTTAAAAATGCCCATACCCATATAAAAAACAAAATGGTTGCAAAAACCATAAAAACTAATGTAATGTATAATAGATTTCCAAAAACAAGAAACCAATACCTATTAACTAGCCACATAAGAGTAAGTAATAATGAAAATTATATAAAAAAAATTCAACAGTTGATAAATACTAGAAACAACAAAGGAAAACAACAATATATTAATTGTCAAAAATAAGTTTATTGTTTTATAATTAGAATATAAAATAATTATGAAGATAATTGACTCTTTAAATTATTCAAAATGTAAAAGCCTTTATCATTTAATGTATTTACTCTATTATAAAGCATAGGTGTTCCATCCATTTGCTTGAATATACCACCTGCTTCTTCAACTATACATTGCATTGCAGCAGTATCCCACTCTCTAGTTAAATTATAGCGATAATATACTTCAGCTTTACCCTTTGCAATTAGGCATCCCTTTAGGGAGCTGCCTGCACTTTTAACATCAGATATTCTATGCTCATTAGCTTTAAGCAGACTTTTAAGTTTTTCTGTGGCGTGGGATCTGCTCATCATAACTCTAATATTTTCTGTCCTATTGGAAACTGATATTTTATTAAGCTTGGATTCTATTTTATAATATGCTCCAAAACCCTTTGCAGCATAATACAGCTCCTTTGTTACTGGTATATAAATAACTCCAAGCACTACTTTGTTTCTATATGCTAAAGCAATATTCACAGTAAATTCTCCATTTTTTTTAATGAATTCCTTTGTTCCATCTAAGGGATCTATTATCCAGCACCAATCGTTATTTAATCTTGTTAAATCGTCTTTGCTTTCTTCTGAAAGAATTGCATAATTTGGAAACTGCTTAAGAAGTTCATTTACTATTATTTCATTTGATTTTTTATCTGCTAAAGTTATTGGAGATTGGTCTTTTTTATAATCTACATCGAAGGAACTATTATAAATTTTCATTATGGCTTCTCCAGCTTTAATTGCTAAATCCTTTGAGGTATTTAATTCTTTAATTAACTTCATAAAAACATCCTTTCAAATTTTGTTTAAAACTTGGAGTTTTGCTGATAGCTTTTGGTTAAAATATATATCAAATATACATTAATCTGTTATGTTATTGTTATTCTAGTTAAACATTAACTTTAACTCTCAAGCATAGATTTTTCAACTGGTATACTGTTTCTTAAAGCTTTGTATCAACTTAAACTTAACGTTATGGAGGTCCTAAATATGAATAATAAAGAAGTCCATTATTTAAACAAAATGCTTTTTTCAAATTCCACAAAGCATAATATGACATTTGACGAAGTTTTTAATAATATTTTGAATTTCATCGGCAAAGAGCCTACAGCATTTTATAAGTTGGCTATTGGTACAGATTCCCATGTGAAATCCTTCACCCGCTTCATATCTGCAATTCATGTTCATCGTATCGGTTTAGATGGCATAGGTAAGGGAGCATGGGGGTGCATAAAAGAATACACAGTTCCTAGAAGAATAAACAGCCTTAGAGAAAAAATTTCCATAGAAACATCCTTAACCCAAGAACTTCTTTTCTTATTTGATTATAAATATATATCCCAAATACTGGATATATTAATACCCTATGCAGAAAAAGGAGCAGATTTTACCCTTGAGGCCCATCTTGACATCGGTGCAAAAGGAGCCACAAGGGAATTCATCAGTGAAATGATGGGTAGATTTACAGGTATGGGCATAGAAGCAAAAATCAAGCCTGATTCATATGCCGCTTCTTCCTATGCTGATAGATATACTAAGTGATTTCAAATGTATCTTTGATACATTTGGAGTTGTAAGTTCAAAGTTCTAAGATTTAAGGTCATTCTTTGTGGTATTGTTGAGCTTAGAATATTAATTTCTTTCTACAGCCACCTTAGTTCCATGTAACCCTGATTCTGATGGAGTTACTATTAATTTTATAGGCACTCGGTTTTTCAATTCCTCAACGTGGCTTATAATACCAACAGATAGATTTTCTTTATGGAGTCTTTCCAAAGAAGTCATCACTGTATCTAAAAGATGACTGTCAAGGGTTCCAAAGCCTTCGTCGAGGAAAAAAAATTCTATTGAAGAATTTCCTTTAAGTTGTATTTGACTTGAAAGTGAAAGAGCCAATGCAAGGGATGTAAGAAATGTTTCGCCACCGGATAAAGTGTTGCAGTCTCTCCTTACTCCTCCATTAAAATTGTCACATATAACAAAATTGCCATTACTGTCAAGCTCAAGACTGTAACGCTTATTAGTTATATCCATCAGTCTCTTTGAGGCTTCCTTTGCAATATATCTCAAATGATTTGTTGCCACATATTCAACAAATTTATTACCTGATACAAGCTTAAACATTTCACTAAGCATATCATTTATATGCTGTAATTTTTTCATAATTTTGTTTATTTCGCTAACCCTTTTAAAGTTCTTTTCCATCTCGTCAATTTTCTCTTTTTTCTTACCGATTTCCTCAAGTAAAAATCTATGGTTTTCCCTTTTACTATTCATATCTTCTTTAAATTTTAAAAAATCCTCTTCTTTAATTTCAGCCCCATCAAGCTCTTTATTAATTCTGTCAATATTATATTTCACCTTACCAATCTCATCATCAAATTTATTTATTTCTTTTTCCATAGACTCAATTTCTTCACTGGATACTAAAAAACCATTTACTTCCTTGATGCTTTCAAGCTTGTTTTCCTTTAATGCTTCTTTTAATTCTTTTTCAATATTTATCATGGAAGCTTCCAATGACTTATTAGTATCTTCAATACCTACTCTTTTTTCACGTAATTCATTTAAATGTTTTTTTTCATATTCCAATATCTTTCTAAGCTTTTCTTCCTCTTCAATTATATTAGTTTTTTTCTCATTTATCTCCTTTAAAAAGATATCAGGCTTTCTATCACCAATCATTTTTTTTATCTTTAAATTGTATTCATCTATAACTCCACGTTTCTCCTTACCAGCTTCTTCCACCTTACTTCTATTAAGTTTTACTTCATTTAGCTCTTTTTCGATATTCTCTTTTTGAACATCAAATTTTTTAATATTATTTCTCAATTCCTTTAATCCTTCTTCAAGCTTTTCAAGTTCTTCCTCTTTTTTTCTCACTTCCTCCATTGCCTTATCTATATTTTCAATCTTAAGTTTTTCCTTAATCGCTATGTAAGATCCACTAATTTTATTTAGTTTTTCTAATATTTCATCCTTTCTTTTATTTTCCTCATCAAGTCTGTTTTTATCCTTATTTATTCCTTCTATAATTCTAATACTTTGTTTTTCCAAACTTATTTTTTCCTTTTCCTTAATTTCCAAAAGATTTTTCAAGTGATTTTTACTTCTTTCCCAGGCCTTAAGTATTTTCTTTAAATTATCTATTGCATCCATAATATCTTTAATCTCTTCTTTTAGTTTAGATGAGTAATTATCTTTAAGCTTTTCTATACATGAATTAAGCTCTTCTTTTAATTTATCCTCTTCCCTAGTATAATTTTTTATTTCTAGCCCTAATTCATACATGGCCTTCTCAATCTCTTTTTTACTCTCCTCAAAACCATCCTTAATTTTTAAAATCTCTTCTATATTTTTTCCCTCTATGAATTCTGCTTTTTTTGGATGGCTGGTAGAGCCACAAACAGGACAAGGGCTACCATCATTTAAGTGTAAGCTTAAAATTCCTGCTCTATGGGCTTTTTCCAACTCTTTAAGTTCTTGTTTTGCATTTTCAAGCTTTTCTGTATTTAGGCTTAATCTCTCCTTTAGATAGTCAATTTTAATTTGAGTTTCATTCTTATTCTTATAGATAAGTTTTAGCTCTTTTTCCAAAAGCTCTTTCTTATTTTCATTTTTATTAGTCTCCTCCAGCAGTGCCCTTAATCTATGGAGTTCTATTTCTCTATTTAGTATATAATCATTGTCTTTTGGAGGGTTTGATTCTAATTTATTAAGCTGATTTTTTATCTGATTACATCCTTCTTCCTTTATTGACATTTGACTTTCTATTTTATTAAGCTCTTTACTGCTTAACATAATCTTCCTATTTAAATTTTCAATATACTTTAGAGTGTGATTTTGATCCTTTTTCAATTCCTTCAATCTAATATTTAAGTTCCAGCCTTTGGTGAGGATTTCTCTATATTCCGAGGATATTTTAAGTGTCTTAGACTTATTTTCTAATCCTTCAATATTATTATTGTTTTTTGCTATAATTTCCTTTAATTTCTTAAGCTTATTCTCTAATTCTGATATTCTTTTACTGTATTTTGTAAATATGTCTGCAAGCTCCTGTCTTTCCTTTATAAGCTTTTGTACTGCATCATTTAATTCCATTGCATATTTTGCGTTACTTTCCCTTTCTATAAGTAAAGGCAACTCATCATTCTTTTTCTTATATATTTCCTTATATTTTATTTCAGTCAATTCCAATTTTTTATTAATACTATCCAGCTTTGAAAGCAGTTCCTTTAGTATAGATTTATTTTTATTTATATCCTCTACTGTATCATTATACCTATCTAAATAAGGCTTTACATTCTTAGCACTTTTTCCTTTTTCATATCTGTTTCTCATTTTTTCAATTTCAATAGACCTTGAATCTAAGTCCTTTTTTATTTTTAAATAGGAATTTAGTTCACTTTGCAATCCCCATATTTTATTAAGTTCACCATATCTTTTTTCATAGAAATTCAGCTGATTTTTTATTTGACTTTCTTTTTTTTCAATATCCAGAAGCTGTGTTTTAAGCTGCTGGATGTTTTCATCTGTTACTCCTTCATATCTACTTAATTCTCCTGTTAAGAGCTGAAGCTCTTCTTCTTTTTTTCTTTTAAATCTTCTTATTTTATCAACAAGATTTCCACCGTATTTTTCTAATCCTAAAATTCTTTCCAGCATATTTCTTCTGTCTTTCCCCGATAATTTTAAGAACTCACTGAATTTTCCCTGGGGCAAAACCACAGATCTTGTAAAGTCCTGATGATTTAAACCTATAATTTCCTTTATTCTGTCATCTATTTCCGACACTTTATCTATTATTTTTACTGGATTACCTTCTTCATCTAATAGGGCTAGTCTTGCAAAATCCGTATTAATACCGCCACTTTTATTTTTTTTTATGCTTCTTTCGACCTTGTATGTATTTCTACCTTTATTACCCATGGAATCAAATTCATATCCAATATATACCTTATCCATGTCGGTATTTATAAATTCCTTTGTTCCCCTAGCCACTGCATTATACCCATACAAAGCAATGGTTATTGCATCTAATACAGTGGATTTTCCACTGCCTGTTGGTCCAAAAATGCCAAATAATCCACTTTCAATAAGTGTTGAAAAATCTATTGTCTGTTCTTCAATAAAGCTGTTAAGTCCAGATATCTTAAGTGTTTTTGGTTTCATCGTCTTCACCTTCTTCTCCAGCTATCTCAGCAAAAAGTTCCATGAACTCGTCAGTAGGCTCAATTTTAGTTTTGTTAATATAAAATTCTCTAAAAAGTTCCATCATACTTTTTTCTTTAAAGTCTTCGGGATCATCTTCATTTTCTATTTCTTTTATTATTGGAACTATAGATAATATATCGGGTTTTAATTTCTTAATTGTTTTTATTTCCGATTGACCTAAAACCTTATCGGTTTCTATTTCCAGATACGCCCAAACAGATCTTTCCTTATTTTTTTCACATATCTCTACTGCTTCTTCTACTCCCTTACATTTCCATACTTCTATGGGCTTTCTATTCTTTAGTAGAACTTCTTCTACTTTGGTTTCCTTATTTCTATTGACCTGTACTATATAAACACATTTACTGTATCCTATTTCACTCCTGCTATATTGCAGAGGGGAGCCTGAATAATAAGCCTTTATATTACTATTTTTTACTCTCTGAGGTTTATGTAAATGTCCAAGGGCCACATAATGGGCCCTAGCAGGCAGCTTATTTCCATCTACTGTTAGTCCTCCCCCAACCTTGAGTACCCTTTCTGAATCCGATGTTTCTCCCCCTAGAACAAATATATGGCTTGCACAAATATTAATGGTATCTTCCCTATATTTACTGGAAAGTCTATCAAAAATGTCTCCAACCCTATCAGAATAATTTTTTTGAAGTTCTTTATCATCGGATAAATCTCCTAGGGCTTCATTCAGCCTTTGCTCACTAGGATATGGAAGGGTTGAAATTATTACATTTTCATCGTTAATCTTTAATTCAATATGGCCTTTTTCAGCTTCTACAATCTCATGCCTTCCTATTCTTCCTTTTTGTGCCTTACTGTCAGGATTACCAAGAAGTATTACTCCATGCTCATAGGCAAGGGGAGTTGAAGCCGTAAGTCTTTCAGGATTATCATGGTTTCCAGCTATAACAACTACCGGTCTTTCGCCGTTTTTACCCAAAGCCTTTAAGGTTCTATATAAAAGCCTTTCAGCCATAGCAGGAGGATTACTATTATCGTATACATCTCCCGCCACTATAACAAGTTCAACCTGATTTTCATCGGCTATTTGAATTATATCCTCCATAATCTCTTTCTGTTCATCTAATCTGCTTTGATTTTCCAAATATTTTCCTAAATGCCAGTCAGAAGTGTGTAAAATCTTCAATTTATCTTCACCTCTTTATCTATATCGAACAAATAAATATAGCTTTCCTTTACCCTTTTTCTGGTAATCACCTGGAGGGCTTCCCTGTATAATTCCATCTGGACTTTATATCTTCTTAATAATCTTTCAATATTTCCATCAAAAACACTTCCCGTCTTGTAATCTATTAACACAAGATCGTCATCTTCTTCAAAATAGCAGTCAACAATCCCCTGTATGAGCAGCTCTTCTGTGCAATCCTCCAGATCTTCTATTACATCAGCAGCCTTCTTTTTTAAAATAAAGGGAGCTTCCCTGTATATTCTATGGGATTTTAATATTCTTTTTCCTATAGAGCTTTCAAAAAATCTTAGTATCTTTTCCGGATTAACTATCTCGGCTTCTTCATATGTCAAAAGCTCCTTTGTAACCATAATGTCTATTTCTTCCTTTATTTCATTTATACTATTTACTTTTTTCAAGTCCACATGCTGCATTACAAAGTGTATAATAGTACCCGTCTCAGCCTTTGTAAATTTCCTTTTACCTTCTATGAATTTTGGTTTTTTTACTAAAGAAGGTATTTTATACACTATGTCATTCATATTCCTTACCGAAGCCTTCTTTATATCGCTTACAGCAAGCTTCGACGGTATACCTATATCACATTTGTTTGGATATTCCCATCTAAAACGCTCTTCAATAATATCTTTATATTTTGGCTCTATTTCAAGCTGAAATTCCTCAAGCTTTCTTCTATATTCTTTACTGCTTTGAATTTTTTCAGCTTCTTCAAAGAATATTTCTTTTTTATTTATAAGATTAATTGTCCATCTTGATTTTTCGTTACTTTCAATTGAATCCTCATCAAACAAAGCCTTTCCAAGCTGCCTTATAGCTTCACCATCCTTATGCTTTGCCAGAGATGAGCATATCCAATCAAGATATGAACGCCCCTTAACCAGATTGTGAAGGGCTGTACCCCTAAGCCATTTCTTTGATTCCCTTTCCAATTCCTTTACTGAACCAACAAGTATTAATTTATCTATAGCCCTGGTTAGTGCAACATAAAGAATCCTCATTTCCTCCGATAGATTTTCAATCTTCATCTTTCTTCTTATGGCCAATTGGGGAAGTGTTTGATTATATATTCTCTTTTCTATGTCCACAAATTTAGGTCCCAGGCCCAGATCCTTATGAAGTAATATATCCTGCTGTATATCCTTAAGATTGAAGTTTTTTCCCATTCCACTGCATATAACAACGGGAAACTCCAAACCCTTGCTTTTATGGATACTCATAATTCTAACTACATTTTCGTTTTCTCCCAAGGTTTTTGCGCTGCCCATATCGCCTTTACTCTTAGTAAGTCTATCTATAAACCTTAAAAAGAGAAATAAACCGTTTATTGCACTTTTTTCAAATTGACTTGCTCTATCCACTAATATCCTTAGGTTTGCTTGTCTTTGTATTCCTCCTGGCATCGCTCCAACATAGTGATAATATCCTGTTTCCATAAGGAGCTTCCATATGAATTCATCCAGCTTTAGATACCTTGCCTCAACCGACCATCCTTCTAATTTATCTAAAAATTCTTTAAGCTTTAATTTAAGCATATCATCATTGTTTAAAATATAATCCTCTATAGCTTCATAATAGCTTCCTTCCATGTTCCCTAGCCTTATCTTTATTAATTCTTCGATAGTAAAACCGCCTATTAGAGATCTCATAACACCAAGCAGTGGAATATCCTGTCTTTTATTGTCTATTAGTTTAAGAATATCCAGAAACATATTTATCTCAATGGTATCAAAATACCCAGAGTTGTCATCGGCATATACCGGTATCCCTTCTTTAATAAAAACTTCTAAAAATATCGGAGCCCATACTTTAGGTGATCTAAGGAGAATGACTATGTCCTTGTATTCAATATTTCTATATTCCTTTATCTTAGGATTATAGGTCTTTTGTCGAATCAATGCTTTTATTTTATTTACAACAAATCTTGCTTCTGTCTCAACTTTAGACATTTCCTCTAATTCTTCCAAAGTTTCCTCTGAAGAATCCACCATATCTTCTATTATATTTAATTCTATATTGGGATTTGGAATATCTTCAAAGTCCAAGCCCTTATATAAATAGGCATTTTCTGTATAATCTATCTCTCCCAAATTTTTTGACATGATGTTTTTAAATAGATAATTAATTCCTTCTAAAATCTCTACCCTGGTTCTGAAGTTTTGAGATAAGTCTATTCTTTGATTTAAATCTCCATCTTCTCTTTGATAACCTGTATACTTTTCAATAAAAAGTGAAGGGTCCGCCAGTCTAAATCTATATATACTCTGCTTTACATCCCCTACCATAAACAAATTATTTTCCCTTTTTATACGGTTTAGAATTGTTTCCTGTACAATATTGCTATCCTGATATTCATCCACAAAAATATGCTGGAATTTCTTTTTATATTCCCTTTGGACCTCCTGATTTTCTAATATTTTTAAAGCATAGTGCTCTAAATCATTAAAATCCAATATTCCTTTATCGAGTTTTTTTTCACTATATCTATTACCAAATTGTATTATCAACTCACTAAGATATTTCATTGTAGGATACATTGCATTAATTTGATTTAAATACTCATCAAAGCTTTTAACTAAAATCTTTTCTTTTATAGATTTAATATTATCCTTATATTTATTCCTAAGTTCCTTTACTTCATTTTGCAAGTTCTCATCTATCTCCATTTTTCTATTTCCACGAATCGTCTTAAGCTTTGGATAAACTACGTTATTGGCATTTTCATAAAATTTTTCAAGACTTGTGTTAAGACCGCTGATAAGATTTTCTAAAATATTTTTATCTTGTATTAAAGCTTCTTCATATTCCTTAGGTCCATTTATTTTATTACAAAGCTCTATAGCACCTTCTATGAGATCCTTTGACCCCTTTAGTTCAATCTCTATGCTTCCCTTTATAGTTTCTATCCATAGGCTTTTTTCAAATTCTTCCTTTGTCATATTAAATTGTTCTATACTTTCCTTAAGCCATTTTTCAGGATAGGGTTTACTTTGAATAAATCCATAGATTTTAAGGATCAGTTCTCTAAACTTCACATCTTCTCTGTTTCCTCCAAAGCCTTCAACCAGCTCAATAAAATACTCATTTGCTTCTTTGTATTCATCTTCTAAAAGTTCTTCTAAAGTTTCTTCGATCAATATGCTAGTTTCAGTCATATCTCCTATTCTAAAGGATGGGTCTATATCCACTAAATGAAAATTTCTTCTTGCAATATCTATACAAAAGGAGTGTAAAGTAGTTATATATGATCTACCGAGCAAAGTAATTTGCCTTCTCAAATGCTCTTCATACTTTGAGCCATTTTCTATTTCTTTTATTATTGCATCTAGTATTCTTTCCCTCATTTCTCCTGCAGCAGCATTGGTAAAGGTTACTATTAAGAGTTTATTTATATCTATCATATCTTCAGTAATGAGCTTTATTATTCTTTCTACTAAAACTGCTGTTTTACCAGAGCCCGCAGCAGCTGATACTAAAAGGTTTTTGCCCCTTATATTTATGGCTTTTTCCTGTTCCTTAGTCCATTTAGGCATTTTCATCCCCCTTATCCTCAGCTTTTATTTTTCTTAAAACCTCTTCATCCTTTAATTTTTTTATGTTTCTGAATTCGTTATTTTCAAAATTTCTATCAAACTGACAAATTGAATTATACTGACAATAGCTGCAGGAAATATTATTATCGATTTTACATGGCTGTATTTTTATATTCCCCTTCAATATTTCACCTGCTATTTCAATTACAAGATTTCTAACATGTTTTATAAGATGGTAAATATCTGCTTCTTCTATAACAGATGAATTTTTACTGAAGCTTCCATCCTTCTTTAAATTAGCTGGAATAATCAATGAACTTTTTTCTGCCTCTATATCTCTATCCATAGCCTTTGCCACTCTTATATCCTTTGTGACAATACCATCCATTTTGAGCTTTTTCATTATTTCCCTTTCTATGGCTTCTGTATCATCGTCATCGGACTCTATTATGGGATCATCCAGCTTAAAATAAAAGACTCCCCCAGGATGGGCCTCATCAAACCTCAGCTTATCCTTACTTTTAAGTACAGCATCAAGATAAACGATAAGCTGTATTTGAAGTCCATAATATACATCGGATAAGCTAAATTTTTTATTTCCGGATTTGTAGTCAATTATTTTTACATAGCTGCCATCTTCATTTTTCAACATATCCACTCTGTCTATTCTTCCCTCAAGTTTAATTTGGTTCCCATCTGGAAGCTCAATTATAATTGGAGGAATCATACTGAAATCCCCTTCACCAAATTCAACCTCATACAAGGCTGGAGTAAATTCTCCCCTTTTTATATGTTCAGTTAAAGTCCAGGCAGCTCTCTTACTAACTCTTTTCAATTTATTAACAAGATATCTATATCTATAGCTGCTCTCCAATATATTATATCCAAAATTTGGAGCCAGTTCTTCTACAATTTTTTCAACAATTTCTTCGCATTTCTCTTTATCTATATCCTTCCATTTTAAATTTTCCATGGATAGCTTTTTTGCAAAATTCTCCATAGAATCATGGAATAGCCTTCCTATATCGGGATTACTGATTTTATATTCTTTTCTCTCCTTTGGATTTAGTCCATAGCCTATAAAATGGGCAAAGGGACAGTTAACAAATTTTTCAAGTCTTGATATACTTGATTTTAGTGGAATACTGTACAAACTTTTCGCCTTTTCTTCACCTATGTAATCCTCCTGATTATTATGGAAAAGCCCTTCTATCATCATATTCCGTCTATCATCCCACTTTCTATTGTTATAATACCAATAATAAACTTCATCCCAAAGCTCCAAAGTAGGATTATCGTCTATTTTAAGCCTTAAATTTTCTATTAAATATTTAAATGTAGGCCCCGGCATAGAAACTAAATTTAGTTGCCTTTTTTTATCTAATTCAATACTTCCCTTAACTATATCACTTTCTGTTTGCAATCTTGGGTAAATTTTTCTTATTTTTTCAATTAATATAGAAGGTCTTAAGGCCTTTCCCTCTGGGTCCGATAGTGCATAGCTTATCCAAAGATATTCCGACGGCTTTGACAAACTAGTATAGATCGAAAACTCCTCTTCCTTTAGTTTTGTTTCATTATCAGATAATAATGGTATCCCTTTTTCTTTAACCAATATTTTTTCTTCATCCAGCAAAAGTCCATCATCATTTTGACCAGAAGGTAGAATTCCATCGTTTACTCCCACAAGGAAAAGTGCTTTTATATTATGGCTTCTTGATCTATCAAGGTTTCCAACCAATACCTGATCAATTGTTGGAGGTATAATACCTACTTTATATTGGGAAAAACCAGCTTCAAGAATTCTTTTATACTCTCCTACATTCACCTTTGTATCCCCTAGTATTTCAACTAGTTGATTTAAAACTTCCATAACAGTATTCCATATTTGTGTATATTCATTTACATATTCAAGTTTTCCCTTTTCCTTTAAAACTTCTATCCATATATCAAGTTTTTCTTCAACCTCTAAAATAGACAAAAACTCAAATAAATAATTACTGAACTCAGAAATTGTTTTTCTGCCCTTTAGCTTCTCCTTTATATCTATAAATGGAGTTATAAATTTCTTTCGAATTTCATTTATCTGAGAAAGTTCTTCAGGCTCTTCTCCCTGGTACTGAAAATCATTCAACCATTTACTTCCTTCAATACCAGCTTTTAAAACAAAGTTTTCTAATCTTTCTCCTTCATTCTTATTTAAAGCACAAAATCCCGTTTTTATGAATCTAAAAACATCATCATATTTATAATTTCTACTCAATATGTCCAAGGATGATAATATTAACTTTATTATTGGATTATTCATTATGCTTCTTTTTTCATCTATAAAAAAGGGAATCTCATATTCACTAAAAACCCTCTTTATAGTAAGTCCATAGGTCTCCATGTCTCCATTTACCAGTGCAATATCCTTCCATCTGTATTTGTTATCCCTTACTAATGAAACAATTTTGCATGCAACATTTTCAATCTCTGTATACTGATTTGTGCCGGAAAACATTTCAATATTCTCTACAGCTTTGCCGTATTTATTATAGGGAAATGCATAAATTTGCTTTTCCAGGTGTTTAAGCTCTGAAGGTTTATTTTGCTCTATCTCTAAAACCGTTTGGGTTTCCTTAATATTATGTCTATATGCTATTTCTCTAATTTTTTTAAAGGTTTCGTTGGTTGGACCAAATAAATTTTTATCCTTAGCCCCATCATTGGTATTCCTGGTTAAAGCTATATTGACTTTTTGGCACTTTAAAATTAGTTTTTCTAAAACCCTATATTCCTGGGATGTAAAACCGCTAAATCCATCCAGCCAAATCTCCGCTTTATCTAAAAATCTAGTCTCATCTATCTTATCTATAAGCATACTAATTTTATCTTCTTCATCGGTATACCTTCCATCCATATATTCATTAAATTTGCCATACATAAATCCAATATCCTTAAGCTTCCTAGTAAGCATATTTTCTTCCTCGAAGGATTCCAATACTTCCTTAATTACTTCAGGATATATGTCATTTCTCTTCAGTTCAGTAATTAAAGCACAAAAATTTTCTAAAAAGCCTTCCTTTCTACTGGCCTTTGTATAGACTTCAAGCTCCTTTGAATGATTATCAAAAAGCCTTTTTAAAACCATTATTTTTCCAAGTTCATTTATATCTATTTTCTTAAGTCCACCAACTTCATCAAAGACTTTATAGGCAAGTCTTTCAAAGCTAATAACCTCTACCCTCATTATTCCAGGAAGTTCATTTGACTTTATAAGATCGAATTCTGTTTGAAGGGTAAACTGCTCAGGTACTAATAACAAAAGTTTATGCTGACCTCCCTGCTTCAATTTATACTTTATCTCTTCAAAAATTCTCCTTGTTTTTCCACTTCCTGCTCTGCCAAATATATATCTAATTATCATAATATCACCCCATTAACAAAGCAGTCTAACGACGCTTTGTAGTTCTAAGTTCCAAGTTCTAAGGATTTGGGTCATTCTTTTAGACATCATTTAATAAAAACACATGAAAACTTATCCCTAGCAACAATTCAACATACAACATGGAACATCTTTTCCTATTTACGATTATATACAATTTCTATATTTATTCTACTAAATCCTTTATGGTATTTGATGAAATTTTTTCTTTTATTCAGTGAATAGGACATTGATTCCCTACTAAAACTAATTTATGGAACTGTTAAACCTATATTATTCAAACTTCTTTTTGTTTTCTTGTCGAAATTTATATAAAAATTAATTTATATTCTTGTTTATATTTGATAAAATTATTGATAAGATAATAGTGTGTAAATCTATACATATGTAATTTAAAATACTAAATAAAGGGAGTGTTTTAATGAATCTGGATTCAATCAAAGGACAAGACCCAGAAGTTTATGAAAGTATTAAATTGGAAATGGACCGTCAATCAAATAAAATCGAAATGATAGCTTCAGAAAACTTCACCAGCAAGGCCGTAATGGAAGCTATGGGTTCCCAACTCACCAATAAATATGCTGAAGGATATCCTAATAAAAGATATTATGGCGGCTGTGAATATGTAGATATTGCCGAAAATCTAGCTCGAAATAGACTAAAAGATTTATTTGGAGCAGAGCATGCAAATGTACAACCCCACTCAGGCTCTCAGGCTAATATGGCGGTTTATTTTGCTTTCTTAGAACCTGGTGATAAAATCTTAGGTATGAATCTCTCCCATGGTGGACATTTAACCCATGGCAGCCCAGTAAACTTCTCTGGAAAGCTCTATGAAGTGATTTCTTACGGTGTTAATGATGAGGGATATATTGATTATGATGAATTAAGAAAAATAGCTTTAAAGGAAAAACCCAAAATGATTGTTGCAGGTGCAAGTGCCTATGCTAGAACAATTGACTTTAAAAGATTTAGAGAAATTTGTGATGAAGTAGATGCATATTTAATGGTTGATATGGCCCATATTGCGGGACTAATTGCCGCTGATCTTCATCCAAATCCAGTACCTTATGCAGACTTTGTTACTACTACTACTCATAAGACCCTCAGAGGCCCTAGGGGTGGAGCTATTTTGTGTAAAGAGCAATACGCAAAAGCTATTGATAAGAGTATTTTCCCAGGAATTCAAGGCGGTCCCCTAATGCATATTATAGCTGCAAAGGCCGTTTGCTTTAAAGAAGCAATGTCTAAAGAATTTAAGGAATATCAAAAGAAAGTTATTGAAAACGCAAAAGTCTTAAGTAAAGCTCTTGAAGATAGAGGTTTCAATATAGTTTCCGGTGGAACTGATAATCATCTCCTTTTAATAGACCTTAGAAATAAAAACATAACCGGGAAAAAAGCAGAACATCTATTGGATGAAATAGGAATAACAGCAAATAAAAATACTGTACCAAATGAAACTGAAAGTCCTTTCATTACAAGTGGTATAAGAATTGGTACTCCTGCCACTACAACTAGAGGTTTTGGTAAGGAAGAAATGATAGAAATAGCTGATATTATTAACTGGACTATAGAAAATAGAGACAAGGACTTGACTCAAGCCAAAAAAAGAGTTAAAGCTCTTTGTGATAAATTCCCATTATATGAATAAGAGCTGATTAGCTGAAAAACCCCCGATAAAAATTGGGGGTTTTTATTAAATACTGGGTTTGGGTAACGATATTAATACCTTTGTCCCTTTACCCATTTCACTTTCTATATTAAATTCTCCACCATGAAGATTGATTATTTCATTGCTTATTGCTAATCCAAGTCCACTTCCAGACTTGTTTTGATTTACTTTATAAAATTTTTGGCATACCTTTGTGATTTCTTCTTTAGAAATGCCTATTCCATAATCTTCTATTTCAATATTAATACAATCATTTTTCTCGTAAATTCTTGTAAAAACACTTTTACCATTTTGAGAAAATTTTATTGCATTATCTAGTATATTTATAAAAACCTGTTTAAGTCGGTTTTTATCAGCTAAAATTTCTGATATTGTACTATCACATACATATTTAATATCAATTTTTTTATTTTTTGCCCTTGATTCAAGTATATATATCACTTCTTCAAATTCCTTTTTTATATTTGTATTATCAAGTTGAAGAACTATCTTTCCACTTTCAAGCTTAGAAAAATCCAATAATTCCTCAACCATCTTGGTCAATCTATTTGCTTCTTTAATAATTATTTTTATTCCCTGTTCCGTTTCAGATTGATCTTTAAATTCTCCTGTTAGAATTGTTTCTCCCCATCCTTTTATGGATGTAAGAGGTGTTCTAAGTTCATGGGAAATAGAGGAAATGAATTCATTTTTTAATTTCTGCACCTTGTCTATTTCTCCTGCCATGTAATTAATTGTCTCAGCCAGCTGTCCAATCTCATCATTATATTGTTTTTCTATCCTCTCACCCAATTGTCCCTTTGCTATTTTTTTAGATACATTTGTAATCTCATTAATAGGATTAATTATGGATCTACTAAAGGCCAAACTCAAAATAAAGACAAAGAATACGATAATTAATATTATAATCAAAGAAAATAATATCCATTGTTGTATTATTGAATCAGCTATATCAAGTGTAGTAATATATCTGATAATTCCTAGGATACTGCCACTTTGTGTTTTTAATGGAGCAGAAACAGCCATAATTTTTTCATCTGTATTTTTATTCTTACCTACCCAAGAAAATATTTCTCCACCTATGGCATTTTTATAATCTTTGGTTTTTACTTTCTCTCCTATATTAAAGCCACTGGAGCTATATATAATACTTCCATTTACATCTATAATTTGAAGTTCTGCATTTTCTTCAAAGGAAAAATTATTAACTATTTCCTTTACATCCCTATCAAAGGAATAATATCCCCCATTAATATATTTACTATAAAAACCTCCGATAAGTGATGCTCTATTCTTTAAACTTTGCTCAATATTATTATAATAGTAGTTTCTAATCAAAATTATGAACATACCTTCAAAAAGAAATAGTATGATTAAAATTATGACTATGTAATTCTTAAACAGTCTTTTTTTTATGCCCTTCAATTTAATCTTCCCTTCTCCATCTATAACCATAACCCCATACAGTCTCTATAAATATTGGATCAGAAGGCTGATCCTCTATTTTTTGTCTGAGCCTTCTTATATTTACATCTACTGTCTTTTCATTTCCAAAATAATTTTCTCCCCAAACTTCATCTAAGATGAAATTTCTACTTAAAGCTTTATTACCGTTTTCAATAAACAGTTTCATAATTAGATATTCTATTTTTGTTAACTCTACTGGTTCACCATTTTTATAAAGCATCCGTTCAGTTAAATCCATTCTAAAGGGAGGTGATAATAGCTCTTTTGTTGAAGCATTTTCCTTTATTAGATCAACTCTTCTGCTTAAAGCATCTATTCTTGCAACCAATTCACTGGGACTAAAGGGTTTTACAACATAATCATCGGCTCCCGTTGTAAGTCCATTTATTTTATCTACCTCCTGGGTTTTTGCAGTAAGCATGATAATTCCCATTGCTTTGTTCTTTTCTCTTATTTTTTTACAAACCTCAAACCCATCTATACCCGGGAGCATTACATCTAATACCGCTATATCTATATCATTATTATTAGATATTATATCCAGAGCTTCTTCTCCTGTTCCAGCCTCTATAACTCTATATCCTGCCCTTTTAAGATTGATAGTAATAAATGCTCTTATATCCTTTTCATCATCCATAACTAATATTTGTTTCATATGCATACCTCCAATCTTAGTACATCAAAAACATCTTGAATTCCTTCAAGATGTTTTTGAATTATTAATAAATCTTTTATTCAAATTTAATTAAGCCTTGAAGCTATTTATATTAGTCTATTTATCTATAATATTAAAATTGGCTTTTACTTCTTCTATATCCAATATCATTTCACTTACTGTAGAATTTTCTGTATTCTCTTCTAATATTCCTATATATATTTTATCAGCTTTGTTTCCAAGCTTAAAGTAATTTAAGTTTTTATCTTCATACTCTTTTTGTTTTTCTTCCCATTTATTGTTATTTATTGCTTCTATTGTTAATAAGGGATGTTTTTCTTCATTCTCTTCATCATAATAGTTAAACCGTATCCATTGTTCTTCTTTATATAAATTAGGATCAGAACCATCTATGGCAATATTGACTCCCCACTTTTCTGGAAAATCAAAATAAAATCCTAAACTATAATCGAAAAAGCTCTGACTTTTATAAATTAATTCCTTATTTCCATCCCAATTATGCCACGTGGTTATCCATGGAGTACCAGCCATAGAACCATCCCCTGAAGCAATTGGAGCTCTCAAAAGAGCTATTTCTATAATACCATCATTGTCAACGTCCTGGGATTCAGTAAAATATGCCCTAAAGGTTTTATCTGAAAATTCTTTCTCATCATCCCAAAATACATTTTTCAATTTTCCATTTTCCATGATTAATAATTCTGTTTTACATGAATGGGCTCCAACGCCTTCATCAACAAAGACACCTACTTTATTCTCTGTTGCTTTCCCAACTACTATATGCCCATAATTAGTATATGCTTCCATTTTAGTTTCATCTATTTTCCTTATTTGACTTTTATTATATTTATAGAGTTCGGCCTTGGCTTTTCCTTCTTCTCTATCAGATTTTAGAAGAACAAGCTCATCTATCCTATCTTCATCAAGGTCTCCAGATGCAAAAGCAGAATAGAAATTATTGAATATTTCTTTTACTTCTCCATCTTTATAGTCATATACGCTTAATCCTTTATCAGCAAAAAACCCTTCTCCCTTGTAACCAATAATGGCTTCTAAGGTCCCGTCTCCTGTAATATCCCCAAACTTAACAATATCAAAATCATTTCCTATTCCCTTTATTCCGTCTATTATATTCCACTTTTCCTTTTTATCAAGAATCAATGTTCTAAGAGGCATACTATCATTTTCTAAAATATAAAAAACTAAAATCTCCTCTTCCTTATCTTCATCCAAATTAACAAACTGTATTGCACTGGTGTTTTCTCCATTCATTGGCATCTTCAATTCAGCATCGGGCTCCAAGATATCCTTTAGAATATTCTTTACTTCTTCCTGGCTTATAGATAATTTAGGGGGCTTCATCATCTTTTCCACCGAGCCATCAATTGCACAGCCTCCAAATAAACTTATTGTAAGTATTGATATCAAAATCATAATCTTTTTTCTCAATTTAACCACCTCTGCTATAGATATTTTCTTTAACTCCTAAATTTGCAAATAAGCCTATTTCTCTTTATATTATATTATAAATTATATCTAATAAAAAATAGTTCCAAAAGTATTACAATGATATTACATAAAAAACGCCTCCTTAAGGAGGCGTTTTGTCAGTCAATATAAGATTTCTTTAGATTAATAGATGCCATAACTATCATTAAAATTAATATTCCAAGAAACCATCCTATAATTCTTGTAGATATATCAATGAAAAATTCTAATGGAAGCATTTGTATTAGAACATCGGTTTTAGGATTTAAAAGCCACAGATCATTATTAAAGAATATTTTATGGAAATATGTGAAATATTTATTAAAATCTATCTTCACTAATATATATAATATTATGGCAAATATATTTGGAACTATTCCCGCAAACAAGATAGACTGCCATATGTCCTTTTTTCTTCTTTTAGAAACTAAAATAATGATTAAAGCAGTAATTAGAGAAATGGCTAAACTTATGTTTCTTAACCTATGGCTTTTAATAAATAGATCCCTTACATCTATCATATGTTGTTTCTCCCGTTGACCAAATACTTCTCTAATTTCACCATTAATTGAAGCCTCCATGTTTAAATCCTTTTCATTTCCTTTTAGATATGATATTAGCTTTTCAGTAACATTGCTTAAATCTTGCCTGCTCATACCTGTAATATTTTCAATATTATATTTTTCAAACTTCTGCATATAGAAATCCTTATTATAGGAATAATATTGTAAAATAGTCAATAGTATAGCTAAAGGTAAAAATATTATAATTATTGTTTTTGATATATTAATCATAACTTCTCTTTTATTCATATATAATTACTCCTAATCCTTTTTAGCAATCTTATTTTTATCATTTTTTCTAAATTGAGAAACTTGCATAATTAACATTATTAATTTTAAAATACAATATGCAGATAACTAACCTGACTCTCTCTACTACATTTTGTATTTTAAAATTCTTTACATGTATTATGCAATTTTCTCAATTATATAATATAGTAGTATGAATTTCTATATATTTTGTATTTTTTACTTTTGTAAAATTATTTATATTAAATTTAATACAAAAAATGAGGACTTAAAGGGGAAGCCTCACTATAAACTCAGATCCCCTTCCTTCCTCACTTTTAACTTTAATCTTGCCTCCAAACGCAATCACTATATGTTTTACTATTGCAAGGCCCAAACCAGTTCCCCCAACTTTCCTTGATCTAGCCTTATCAACCCTATAGAATCTTTCAAAAAGTCTTGGAATATCTTTTTTGGGGATACCTATTCCTGTATCCTTAACATTTATAAAAATATTATTTTCTCTTTCATAAACTAAAACCTTTACTTCTCCACCACCTGGAGTGTATTTAATTGCATTCTCCACCAGATTTAACAGTAATTGCTTAAACCAATCTCTGCTTCCATAAATATAGGGTAAATTTTCTTTCATCTCATATGAATATTTAATATTCTTTTGTTTTGCAAGCTCTTTGGCCATATCACTTATTTCAACTATAACATCCTTTACTGATATCTCTACTTTCTGTTTAAAACTTATACCATTGCTTTCAATGTCTGAAAGGGTAAGCAAATCCTCTATTAATCTTGTCAGTCTTTCCGTTTCTATTTCAATTATATTTAAAAACCTGTCCCTTACCTTGTCATTATCAATAGCTCCACCCTTTAAGGTTTCAATAAAGCCCATGATTGACGTTAATGGTGTTTTTAATTCATGGGATACATTAGCCACAAAATCTGTTCTCATCTTTTCTAATTTTCTCACTTCTGTAACATCTACTATTAATATTAATGTACCAATAATCCTATTTGGGTCTTCATTTAACTTAATAATATTCTTATATATCTTTATTGTTCTTGGTTTTGGATCCTTTAATTTAACTTCTACTTTACTGGATGTAGTTTTTTCCAATATTTCTTCCAATTGATATTTTAAATTTGAATCATCTAAAAGATTAAGAATATTGTGTCCAAGAACATCTTCTAAGTTAATATTAAAAAACTTTTTGGCCTGTGAATTAATAAGTATAACTTTCTTATATTTATCTACTGCGATAAGACCTTCCTTCATACTTCCTATTATTGATTGAAGCTTAGTATTTTTATCATGAAGTTCAGATATATTTGCATTAATTGTACTGGACATGAAATTAAAAGTATCAGCCAATATTTTTATTTCATCAGTACTCTTCACCCTTACTTTACTGTCAAAATCACCATTGGCTATTTTTCCTGCAATATTTGTTATTTCTTTTATAGGTTCTGTTATATGTTTTAAATATCTATACCCCAAGGGTATGGCAATAACTACTCCAATTATTACTGCAATAAGAATATTTCTCATAAGTCCAATATTTATTTTGTTTATTTCATTAAGGGGATATGCAAGTCTTGTAACACCATAGATTATTCCACCCTTTTTCATAGGCACTGCCACATACAAATAATCCACTTCAACCGTACTGCTAAATCTTTCGCTTTTCCCTATTTCTCCACTTAATGCCTTTTGAACCTCTTCTCTATATAAATGATTTTCTATTTCCTTTAGGTCTTCTTTTTCCACTTCTGAATCACCAATAACTTTACCGTATCTATCAATAAAGGTTACACGAGCATTAATCTGATCAGATACCTTATTGGAAAAACTTGAAAAATCAACCTCAGAAAAAACTTTATAGTTTAATTTATCTTCTACTAAACTATTTATAAGGTTTCCATTAGTTATTAACATGTTTTCAATATTATTTAAATAACTTATTCTTATAAAACTTAGAGAAATAAGCCCTGTAAGTATTGTTCCCATCAACAATAAAATTGCATAAGTTATAAAAATTTTCTTTTTCATTTAACCACCTATTTCATCTTATATCCTACACCTCTTACAGTTTCTATAAATGTTCCATTATTGTCATCAATCTTTTTTCTTAAATGTCTAATATGCACATCTACCGTCCTAGTATCACCAAAGTATTCATATCCCCATATTTTATCTAAAATTACATCTCTAGATAAAACTTTCCCTCTATTTTGAGCAAGTATTTTTAATAGCTCAAATTCCTTTAAGGTCAGTTCTAATAGTATATCGTCTTTTCTAACCTCATGCTTTTCAATATCTATAGTTACCTTTTCTACTTTAATGGTATTACTATCTTTACTTTCCGTATCTTTAATTCTCCTCATAACAGCATTAATTCTAGCTAATAGCTCTCTTATACTAAAAGGCTTGGTCATATAATCATCTGCACCAATGTTAAGTCCTTTAATTTTATCGTTTTCTTCTCCTTTAGCCGTAAGCATAATTATGGGAAGATTTCTATTTTCTGAGTTTCTTATTCTTTTACAAACTTCAATACCATCTATTCCAGGAAGCATTAAGTCAAGTATCATTAGATCAATATTGCCCTTACTAGCTATTCTTACTGCTTCTTCTCCATTATCACAGGTTACAACATTGAATCCTTTGCTTTCAAGATTGAATTGTATTAATTCTAATATATGCTGCTCATCGTCAACCACTAAAATTTTTCTTTCATCCATAACTACTCTCCTTTAGATTTTTAAATTAATATAACCAACTCTTAAGCATTATAAAATTTAGATATGCTTTTCCTTATTTATACTAAAAATGCCTTAAACCACTTACCAATGATTAAAAGGCGTCTTTATCTTGGCTTTAAAATAAATCAGATTGTGAAATTACGATTTTAAACTATCCCAATATCATTGTATTTTTATATTGTTAATTTTAAGTTTAATAAATGTTAAATTTACGTTAAGTTTATTGTATATAGATATTCCAGTAAAATAGTTAATTCATACATAAAATTATAATTTTTTCCTATATATAGGTCTGTATGTCAATACTCCATTGATTCTCGTACTTTCCATTAAGGAAATCTTTTCAACTATTAGTTCTTTGTTTTCTATTATAATTTCTTGTGACAGAGAATTAAAATCTTTTTTGAGAACTACTTCTCTAGCTAAAGTAATATGGGGCTTTAGTCCACGTACTTCTCTTTCAAAACCAAATACATTTAAATTTTGATCCATGATATTAAATAATTGTTGTAGTCTTTTATTACCTTGACTAGTTCCTATCCAAATTATTTTTCTATTTTTTCTTGGAAAATATCCTAATTCCCCAAGATTCATTTTAAATGGGGAAAATATTGATGCTGTCTTATCAATTGCTTTCTTTATATATTGAGTTTCTTCAATACTAACTTCCCCAATGAATTTTAAAGTTAAATGAAAATTTTCTTTTCTGGAAAAATTACCTTTACGGCTGTTCTTTTTAACTATTTGTTGTTTTTGAAAAATATATTGCCTTAAGTTATCATCTAATTCTATTGCAATGAATACTCTCATAATTATCACCTTTGTTTTTTCTCTTATAAAATTTATTAATCTTATAATTGGATTATAGCATAATATTATACCTCAATAAATCTTTTAAGTTTTAAATTTTTTTCTATTTGGTGAAACTTTTACATGTTATATAATCTCTCATATATTCAAATAATATGATTGTAAGTTAACACAACTTATAAAAATCCTTTTAATTTTTTCAGAGTCTAATATGTTTATAGAAAAGGATGGAAAATTTCCGCTTATTTTCGTAAACCAATATATATTAGATTCAAGGATTTCAATTTGTTTCATATAACTTAGCTTACAAAATTCTCTATGGAGGTTATATAATGAATAATTATTCTACAAATAATCAAATGAGACAATATGAATTAGAAGAAGCAAAAAAAAGAATGGGGACATATGCAGGTGGGTATAGCATGACTAATACAACTGCTAATGCTATGACTAACGCCACTAGTGGTGGAGCTATGTATAATGCAACAACTGTAGGTGCTCAGTCTCAATTAAAAAGCTCAGAGAAAATGAAGGCTCAAGAAGATATGAACAAAAATACAATGTTTTAATTGCAAAACACAAAATTGGCTAGGTTTAAACCTAGCCTCTTTTAATATAAGCATATTTTAAATTTTAAAAAATCTTGAATTTAGTCATCTAGATTAAAAAGTTCTATAGAATCCTTTAAATAATCATTAATTACATTTTGAACATTTGAATCCTTAAGTGTAATTGAAATTTCTATCCTTCGGTTTTTAGCCCTTGAAGCTTCCGATTGTCCAGATGCAATTGGTCTAAACTCAGAATATGCACTAGCAGCAAAATAACGTCCATACTTATTCTCTAAATCACTATTTGACTTCATAATATAATTGACAACTTCCTTTGCTCTGTCTGATGATAAGCCTCTGTTATACTCACCAGATCCTCTGTCATCAGTATGTCCCTGAATATTTATAGCATCAATATTTTTTCTTATATCTCTATCATCTAAAACCCTTTCGAAGGCTGTTGCAAGTTGATCTAAAAGTTCTCTTCCTTCTGCCTTTATTTTTGATGATCCTGTATCGAAAACTAATCCTTCGTTGATAACTATATTTCCATTATCACTTATTAAAACCAACTCTTCACCAGCATCATTTGTTTTCCCAAGCTCTCTTTCTACTGAACCCTTAACCTTTTTAAGAACATCCAGTCTTAGTACTGCAATACCTTGAAGCTTTGACCTTAATTCACCCAGTTCCCTATTACTTTCAGCTATAATTTCTCTTTGCTCTTCAATTTGCTCTTCGGATAACTTTAAAGCAATTTCGCCTTCCTCTACTTCAGCCTTGGCTTCATCAATCTTATCCCTTAGAAGCCTTAATTTTTTTTCTGCTCTACTTATTTCTGCATTCGACTCTTCCAGCCTTTGTTCGGTATCAATAATTTGTTTTCCAGCAATAATATTTTGAATATATGCTAATAGCATAAGAAAAAACAAAATTAATGCTATTGTAGAAATCATATCAGTAAATGATGGCCAGAAATTTTCTTCTTCTCTATTTCCTTTAAAGCTCCTTCTTCTAAGCTTCATATTCATCTCCTCCCTTCACTTTTCACTTATGAATAACCAATAATTAAAATTTATAATACTTTTTGCAAATGAGATAATTTCATATTATGAAATTATCTAAAAAATGAAAAGAGATTATTTTTCTACTTTGTCGGCCAATTTATCTACTGATTTTGATAAATTTTCTATTTGAAGCCCTATAGCAATTTCTTTAGTATTGCTTTTTAATTCTTCTGTAAAATCATTAAAGCTTACATTCATTCTCTGGATGTTTGTTTTTAAATGATGGTTAAATTCTGAAAAATCCCTTGTATTCTCAGAAAAAACATTAAGTGAATTTTCGAATTTTTCAACACTTTTAAGTAAGGACTCTGAAAATTGTTCAATGCCACTTGTAGCAGAAGCAAATCTTAAGCTTAATACTTCACTGATTTCCTTCATACTTTCTTCTAATTTTCCATTAAAATCATTAAGGCTTGCAATTAATTCATCCTTTATTAAGGTTTCTGGAGTCTCTTTCTTTTCATCGATACGCTGTGACAATATATTGTCAAGATATTCTTCCATCTCAACCATTATAGACTCCCTAATGTCTTCTATTCCAAAGAAGATATTTATTATAGTTAAAAGAACTGAAGAAGCAATACCAAATAAAGAAGTTATAAAGGCCACTGACATACCTCTAACAGAACGTATCAGTCCAGAAATTACTGAATCCATACTATCTAATACATCTACGCCTCCACTTGAAGCCAATGTTTTTACCAGCTCTCCAATAGACATGGTTAAACCATAAAACGTACCTAAAAGCCCTAATATAATCATTAGAGAAACTGCTCTTTTTACAAATCGTTCACCTTGGTATTGTGATTTCAATTCATTATTAAAGTTCTTCTCAATAATAGCAAAAGTATTTATTTCTGAAGACTTACCTTTAGCTGCTAATTTATAATCATCTACAATTTTATTGAATACTTTATTTTCAAACATTGATGATTCTTTATTTTCTTCGTCTTGTAAATCCCAAAGCATTGTAAAATATTTCTTCTTTAATGATAAAGAAAGTACAAAAGCTGAAATAAATATCCCTAATATAACAACTATTATTACAATAGCCAATGGATTTAGCTTGCTAAATATGTTATCTAGAATTGACATAATCGATTCCCCCTTTTATTTTCCATTATTTTCTCTTAAATTGAAATTCTATTAACTAATAGCGTCACTTTATTGTACCACTTTAACATAAGTGTAGCAATTTGTTCAAATACACCAAAATTTGTCGTATCCTTTGATTTTTCCTGTGATTTTTAGTTAATATCCTTAAATATTAAAATTCTATTAACGCTTTTTTACAAAGTAATGTCAATAAAAAAAGCCTCAAGTTACTAAATTAGCAACTTAAGACTTAATATTCCTTTTATCCTCCACCAAAGACATGAATCGCCTTTACATCATCACCATCGTTAATTATGGTATTAGACCAGTTTTCTTTCTTTATCAGCTGACCATTTATTTTCACTATAATTTTAGGAAAAGTATATCTCTTTTTTTGCAAAAGCTTTTCTACAGTTAGTCCTTCTTCCCACTCAAAATCTCTATTATTTACTTTTATCATTATAAAACCTCCAGAAAAAATGGGGATTTTTAACAACAAGCTTCTTCTGCTTCAAGGTGAGGCTTAACAACCTCGATTACTTCAGGTAAGTCCATACCAATTTCTTTTAGATACTCTATTGTAGGTACTCCATCTTTAGACCATCCTCTTCTCTTATAGACAGCGTCCATTAGTTTTTCATATTGGTCTTCTCTGTATTCTCTAAGTACCTTCATCTTTTCCTGGGTTGTTTTTCCTTCCGGATTAAAATCTGTTAACTCTTTTAATTGGTTGTCATATCTTTCCCTTCTTGATTCATACTCTTCCACTGTGACAGGTCCCATTGCACGATATGGTATAGCATCATTTGCTCTAAGTCCTTTACCCATTCTTATATTGAATACTCTTTGGAAGTTATATACTCTTTCTGATTCTCTTATTAATATATCTTTGTCTATCCTCTTTCCCGTTACACCATTACATATATCTACGTAATTTTGAACGTGCTCAGGTATTTTTGCTGGTTCATCAGTTTCTGCATTATCTGCAGGAGATATATCATTCCATGGTAGTTTACATAAGCCATAAAGACCGAACCATGTTCTAAACATAGGATACCAGTGAAGAGCTTCAGCTTTTTCTTCAAAAGTAGGTATCTGATTATTTACCATATCAATGAATATAAGCCATGCTTCATCATGTTGTGGTCCCTTATTTGTGAGACCATATCCTCCCTGCTGTGCAAGGGATTCCTTAGGCATATATTCTGAAAACTCTAGTCCTTTTTGCTCCATAGCTATATCATTAATAAAGTCTGGATCAGCTCCATATTCTTCTATAAATATTTTCTTCATCCTGTGTACACCTTGTCCTGCAATTAATCCAAATCCTTCTCCCCTTGACATCTGATGGATAAGCTCTAGGGCTGCATCCTTATTTCCAAAGTTAAGTTCAAGTCCTCCAGTTATTTCCTTATTGAGTATTCCGTTTTCATAGCATTCCATAATAAAAGCAGTAAGTGTACCAAAGGAAATAGTATCTATTGCATAGGTGTCACAGTAGAAGTTAAGCTCTAGTATAGCTTCTGGGTCAAATATTCCACAGTTTGGACCAAGCCCTGCTGCATTTTCATATTCTGGACCATCAACTGTAACCTTTTGTCCTTTATATGGGCCGGTTTTGATTTCAAAGTTATCTGCCGCCTTAGCACAAGATAATGAACATCCGTACCAACATCCATCCTGCATATTTTGAGTTACATATTTTTCTATAAATACTGTTGATGCAATTTTATGGGTATCAGGATGACAGCCAAATTTGAAATTATGCGTTGGAAGAAGGTCATATTCATCCATTACTTCTATGATATTGGCTGTACCTATTTTCCTCATACCATTTTGAACATCGTCAAGCTGACATACTTCTTTATGGAGCTTAATACCTGCTTTATTGATTATACTCTGGTCAGCAGGATTATTTAAGTTACCCTTTGTTCCCTGATATTTAACTACTAAGGCCTTTATCTTTTTATCTCTAAATACTGTTCCTATTCCACCTCTACCCGCTTGCTTCAATCTTGTAACCTGTCTTCTAAGATCGTAGAAGGTAAAATTCAGGAGTCCAAGCCTAGTATTTCCAGCTGCTGTTCCTGATGTAACTATAGATATATTTCTTTTGTCTTTTTCTGAATCTGCATACATTTCAGTAAGAATCTCGCCTAAAACATGACCATCTACAGGTTCAAGGGGTGCTTCTTCGATTGTAACTGTTCCACTGTTTCCATCTATATATATTATAACATCGTTCTCTGCCTTACCTTGAATCTCTAGGGCATCCCATCCTGAAAATTTAAGATAGGGGCCAAAGTATCCACCTACATTACTGTCCATGGGTATGTCAGTAAGTGGTGATAATGAGCAAACAAGGGATTTCCCAGCTCCAGGATACTGAGTAATTCCACATACAGGGCCACCAGCTATAACTACTTCATTTTCAGGATCATTCCATTTCGTTTGTGGTGTTACTGCATTCCACAAATACCACATTCCAAAACCTTTACCACCTATAAATTTGTCCTTCATCATTTGTGTTACTGGCTTTGACTGTATTTTATTATCAGAAAGGTTTATATAGAGAGTTCTGTCTGTATATCCCTTTTCAATGGTTCCAAGCTTATATTTAAATTCTGCCAAAAGCTTATGAGCATCTTTAAGAGCTTTAATTTCCATCCTTCTTCATCCCCCTTCATTTCCATTTTTATAATTAATTCTATCTTTCTTTAGCCACAGCAGCTTGTTCTTTTGCTTCCAATTCAATATCTTTTATAGTAATAGCACCTGTTGGACATTCTTTTGCACATAAACCACAAGCAATGCACTTAAATGGTTCGATGTAGTCATCGTGCTGCATCATGGCTTCTTCTGGGCAGAAACCTACACACATGAAGCAGCCAACACAATCCTTCTTATTGATTCTAACTACCCCTCTTTTATCTCTTGTAATGGCTTCTACCGGGCAAATGTCTATACATACTCCACATTGAGTACATACATTGATTTGATTTTCATCTCCACCCTTTATCCTAATACATGCTTTTTCTCTATTTTTTTCTTTAAAATAAGCATTGGAACAAATTTCTTCACAAAGTCCACATCCAATACATAGTTCTTCATTTTTAGTTAATGCCTTCATTAAATTTTCACCTCCTGATAGTTTTAGAAAAATATACAGGTTTATAATCCTTTAAATAGTTATAAAGCTAATTTAATAAAGCTTATTTTACTAATACATTAAAACTTATATAATTGCAATTATCATGCCAATTTTCAATTAATACAAATTCTTAACGGTTTTTTCTATATTATCCTACAAAGTTATCCCATGAATTACTACATAATCTAAGGATGTCTCTTTAAAATATTACTATTTAAAAACCGTGATATTAACTGGTGCTTAAGATAAAAGCCCTTTTTTGAGACGCTTTATTTTGAGCCTTCGTCTTGAAAATTTGACATTGTATTCATATATTACGGAAAAGTATCTTTCTATAATAAATATTACTATTTTAATTACACTAGACTTAATATTAAGAACAATCTCTAAATCTGTCAATTTATTGACTTTATCAATACTCTTAGACTTAACAAAAATGCTAAGCCTAAGATTTTGTTTTTATATCACCATTTATATTTTCTACAATTACTAATATTAGTTCTAAACAACAGCTGGCTCAAATATTAATTCTCCCTTTTCAAATCTATTTAAATTCAGCATATCTATTGGCAAAGTATTTTCTTCCCCTAAAATACTTTCTGCTAATAATACACCAGTTGCAGGTCCAAACATAAATCCATGACCACTAAAACCTACCGCCAGATAAAATCCCTCTATTTCATCAACGGGTCCTAAAATTGGCTGTCTGTCTGGTGTCAAATTATAAAGCCCAGCCCATTGTCTTATCATCCTAAGATTTTTTAAAGGAGGTAATATATTTATAATCGTCTTAGTCATTTCATCCAAAAATCGCCAACCGGAAGTAGTACGTAGGTCCTTAGGCTCTGTATCATCACCTCTACCCATGATTATTCCTCCATGGGGAACTTGCTGACAATAAAGATTTAATGCAAATGCCATAACCATAGGTTCAAGTATCGGCTCTATTGCTTCTGACACTAAAATTTGATGCCTTTCTGAATAGACAGGGAGATCTATTCCCACCATCTTTCCTATTACATGTGAATAACCTCCAGCAGCATTAACAACAATGCTTGTGGATATATCGCCTTTAGTTGTCTTTACACCCTTTATTTTTCCATTTTCAGTTATTATATCGGTAACCTCTGTAAATCTATATATTTTAACACCAAGCCTTTCAGCAGCTTTTGCAAAAGCCTCTGTAGTATGAAAAGGATTAAGATGACCATCTTTTTGACAAAAAGCTGCACTAACTAGTGGATCCGTATTAAGATATGGTACTATCTCTTTAGCCTCTTCTAAGCTTAAAAGTCTTGATGGAATTCCCAATCTATTTTGTAATTCTACATTTTTCTTAAATTGTTCATGCTCTTTTTCTGTACTGGATATCATAAGATATCCACCCTGCTTAAATTCTATATCTCCATCATATCCTAACTCTTCATTGGCATTTTCAAAAAGTTCACATGCAAATTTTGCTATTCTACAATTCATTTCTGTTCCCCATTGTTGTCTTATGCCGGCTCCACATCTACCCGTAGACCCGCTTGCCAGATATTTCTTTTCAATAACCGCTACATTTTTTACACCTTTTTTAGCTAAATTATAGGCAATAGCAACTCCAGATATTCCACCACCAATAACAACAACATCAGCAGTTCTAATCATCCTCATTACCTCCTTCTTCTAAGGCCTCTGCAATTTGCCCCAGGGTTATGGCTTTAACAGGAGGTCTATATGTTCCCGGCATTATTTCTGATATAGGTTTTCCCGTAATTATTGATATTTCTCTTAAAATCAGCGGCATGCATGTTCTACCCTGACATGGCCCCATTCCAGCTCTACTAACTCTTTTTATTTCATCAAAGGTAGTATAGCCTTGCTCAATTAATTTTCTTATGTCTTCTTTAGTTAAATCTGAACAACGACATATTATATTATTGTCTGACATTTTAATCCCCCTTACATCCCAAAATTTCTGACTACTTTCATATATTCTCTTGGAACGGCAATAGAAACTATAGGAGTTCTATCAAGTGTCTTTGAACTTAGTACTTTTACTACTTTCACATCGCATACATACTGTCCTTTTCTGTCTAATCCCTTTACAATTTGACCTTCTTTAGGCAATGGAATAAATTCATAAGGAATTTTAATCAGAGCTTCATCCTTAGAATAAGTTGCATCCACCACCATAATTGCAAGTCCTGGACAATTAGCTATACATAATCCACATCCAGTACAGTTATCATGATTAATCTCAGGTAAATCATTAATATCTTCAAATTCCTTTATAGCGTTTCTATTACATGCAGTATAACAGGGATTACAAGGTATATTTTGATAACATTCAATTATAGCAACAGGTCCCTTTGCCAATCTCTCCCCAGATGGAAAAACCTGTTCTATCTGCTCTATAGTAGGGACTCCAGTTCTTTCTAACATTTTTACACCTCCATTGATAGGCAAAGATGCCTTTGGCACTTTGTCAATTTACAGTTTCATTTAACTTTCATTATCTCTCTTTTCATCATATAGCTGCCGCTTCAGTTTTAATTGTTACTTGATCAAGACCTGCACGTATTTTATCTCCCACATGACCAGAGCGAAGGGATTTTAACTGCTGAAGATAATCTTCTCTTCTTTCTTCAAAATCTATCATTTCATAGCCTAAAGAACTAGCTGCCATCAATCCTGCTAAATATCCTTCTACCATTGCACTGGTTGCTTCTTCTACGCCACAAACATCTCCTGCCACAAAAATTCCTTCTACTGTTGTCTCTAAATTTTCAGTTCTAACAGGTACAAAGCCACCTAACATTCCAACATATCTCATTTCACAATTTGCCTGCCATAACAGCTCCCCAAGTGGAGATAATCCAACAGATATACACAAAACATCTATATCAAAATCTTCTTCAGTTCCCTCTATTTCCTGCCAATTTTCATCAAGCTTAATTATTGTGGCCTTTTCCAGATAATCCTTTCCATAGGCTTCCTTAACAGTATATCCAGTATAAATAGGTACTCCCATTCTCCTCACTTTAGAAGCATGTACTAAATAACCACCTATTGTAGGTGCTGCATCAAGTATACCTTTAACATTTACTCCAGCCTGCATTAATTGATAGCTTACTATAAGACCTATATTTCCAGCTCCTACCATCAATACATTATCTCCGGGCTTTACACCATGTACATTCATTAACGTCTGCACAGCTCCTGCACCATAAACGCCAGGTAAATCATTATTTGGAAACGCTAGGGTTTTTTCACTGGCCCCTGTTGAAACTATTATTCGTTTTGCTCTAATTTTTGTATATTTACCATCTATCTCAGCAGTTACGACTCCATCATCATATATTGATAATACCGTTGCATTTTTTAAAATTTCTATATTTTTTGACTCTTCAATTTCATCAAATAGTATTGTGGCTATATCAACACCTCTAGTTGAAGCATGCTGCTTCTCTGAGCCAAAGAACATATGGGTTTGTTTTATCAATTGTCCTCCAAGCTCTTGATTCCTTTCGAGAACAAGAACTTTTGCACCTGCCTTTGCAGCATTTATTGCCCCGCAAAGTCCTGCTGGTCCGCCACCAATAACGAGGATTTCTACCTGCTTCATAGTATATCTCCTTTCCCCACTTGAGTTTTTACAATCATACCTTCTTTAAGGGGTTCTATACATGTTCTTACATTAGATACTCCATTTACCTCCATAAAACATTGCCCACAGTTTCCGATAGCGCAATAAAAACCTCTAGGTCTTTTCTTTTCGTGGCTGTAGGTTAATACCTTTACCCCTGCCGCATGAAGGGCTGATGCTATAGTATCACCTTCATATCCTTCATACTCCTTTCCATCAAAGGTAAACTTAATCTTTTTACCTTTTTCAAACTCTAAAATAGGGTGATTTTTAATTCTCATGAGCTCCCCTCCTGTCATTTTAGGTTCTCCTTCGAATCGAAGGAGAACCTTTCTATTTTATTTATTTTTAACATTAAATGCTTTATTACAGAAGTATGCAAATCCTATGCCATATACTCCGATTGCAATTATCATCATAATAATTGATGTTGGGGACATCATTACCCCTCCTTTTATACAAAATTCGTATGATTCTGATAATTTTAAATTTAAATTGAATCTTATAAGATAATAACTATTTAGAATTATTTAATCTATATATTTAGGAAGTACAAAGTATAATGTACATTAAAAATAGGAAAGTAAGCTAAAATCTCATTTATCCTTTTATTTTTCTTCTGAACTATTGAATCTGTTAGGAGTCATTGCACCATCCATTACTTTATTAATTAAATAATTCTTAGTGATAAAACCAAACAATATAACTAGAATGAATTGTAATCCTATTGATCCTGCACTAAAGGTTTCAAATGGGTTCCACCAGCTGTCTGGATACCATATAACAGATTGATATACCCACCATCCAAGGATAATAACAAACAATACTGGAAACAACATAATACATACATTCCACCATTTACCTACAACAAAATCAGTATTTGGCATATTAATATCCTTGGTTCTCAATTCTTCTAATCCAAACTTAATTAATGCTATAGCAAAGAATAATCCACTTACTAAAAGTCCTACTCCCCATACAAAGTCCTGATTATCCAAAATCTGTAACTTATATGCAGATGGTAGACCTATTAAAAATCCTACTGCAGATATTAAAATCGTTGCTTTTTTCCTCGTTAAACCCATATCCATTATATTTCTTACCCCAACCTCTATCATAGGTAATAATGAAGATAATGCTGCTATTGCCATTGTTAAAAAGAATAGTGATGCAATAAAGTTTCCTGCAGGCATTTTGCTAAATACCTGGGCTAAATATATAAATGTTAGTCCTTGATTGCCTGCTGCCAAAGCTTCATTTGCGAATTCCATGCTAGGAGATAAAGCAAATATAGCTGGCACAACTGTCATCCCTGCTATTATTGCTCCTAAGTTATTTCCAAGCCCCATAATCATACAGTTTCCACCAATATCTTCACTTTCTTTTGTGTATACGGCATAGGTTACAATAAATCCCCAGCCTGCTCCCGTTGACCAAGCCGATTGAGTAAAGGCTTCAAGCCATATTTTAGGACTTGCAAGCATGCTTAATTTAGGACTAAATAAATATTCAAGACCCTTAGCTGCCCCCGGTAATGTTACTGATCTTACTAAGGCGATTAATAAGAGGACAAAAAGGGTTGGTATCATTATCTTTGAGGCCTTTTCTATTCCATTTGTTACCCCTTTATAAATAATAAAGCCTCCAATTAGCATAGCTATAATATGAAATAAGATCGTTTGAGAGGGTGTAGTTGTAAAGTTATTCCATATTGCTTCCGTTTCCTTTACAGTGATACCAGGCTTAAAAGACCCTGAGGCTGAAAGGATAAAATATTTCATACACCATCCCATTACAACTGAATAATAAGACATAATAAGTAAACACACAGCTGCAATCCAAGTTCCCATCCAAGTATATTTCTTTCCTACAAAATCTCTAAAAGAGCCTATTGTTCCTAATCTAGTTCTTTTCCCAATTATCATTTCTCCCATAAGAAGAGGTATTGACCATACAAATAGCGCCACAGTCCAGGCAATTATAAATGGTCCTCCACCATTTTGAGCAGCAACCCTTGGAAATCTCCATATATTTCCTGTTCCTATGGCCATACCTATACTGGCTGCGATAAATCCCCATCGACTACCCCATTGTTCTTTATTTTGACCCATTCATTATCCTCCTTTTATTTCTATTAGATTTTCCTACTATCCCCCTTTCTATATAGATTTCCAATAGCAAAACTTAATTTATACATATCAAAATATCCAGTGTTTCTGGGGAGTTTTAATGTGTATAAATTAATTGTTTTGATGGAATATCTATAAATGTCAACTTCCATTTTAGAAGTTAAATATATGAATCTACATATATTTCTTCAATAACTAAAATTTGAGGTAATCATACAATCCCCTCATTTAATAGTTATTAAGAAAAAATGTAAATTCTTTATTATTAGCTTTATTATCGCTTATCAAATTTTATAATAGCAATTTTTTATTTATATTTTTATTTTATACATTGCAGGAAACATGCCAAAGTTCTATTTATTACCATATTTTATAGTAAAAGGGCTGTATTTTTACATTATTCAGATTTATTTATTCATTTTTGGAAATATTCAAATTATTTTTTCTATTGTTATATCTTAGACAAATGTAAAATGTCAATTAATTGACGTGAAATCATGGTTTCTATTTAAAATGAGCGTCAGAAAATTGACACTAATGTCTACTTTCTGACGCTCACTAATTAATTATGAAGTTTTCCAATATTTTAACTTAATCTTTGTAAATTATCAGAGACAAATCATACTAAATTGTTAAAATAATATTATATTATACTAATCTAACTTGCTACGCTAATTCTTATATAATGGATTTTAATATTTCATTTGCCAGCACAACAGGTTAATTTATGTTTGTCTAATTTAAAATACAATGTGCTTCTTGGGATATTTAAAAGCTTTGCAGCCTTTGCTTTATTTCCTTTAGATATCTTCATAGCATTTATAATTGCTTCTTTTTCAGCTCTATGGATAATATGATTTAAATCAAGGATTTCTTCTTCACATTTTATTCGTTCTTTATTGCTTTCAATGATACTTCTAGGCAAAAAATCTATATCTATTTTTTCGGATTTATTGTTTTTTACTAATATAACAATCCTCTCTATAATGTTCTTAAGTTCTCGTATATTGCCTTCCCACTCATAATTCACCAGTGCATCCATGACTTGTGATGGTATTTCTGGAATGTTAGACCTATATGTTATGCAAAAATGCTCTATAAATTCATTTATTAAATCGGGTATATCTTCTTTTCTTTCTCTTAATGGCGGAAGCTTTATCAATATTGAATTTAATCTATAATATAAATCCTTTCTAAACAATCCATCCTTCATCATTTTTTTCAAGTCTTTATTTGTTGCAGCAACTACTCTTACATCAACCTTTACAGACTTTGTTCCACCTACTTTAGTTATCATTCCATCTTCCAATACTCTTAGTATCTTTGGCTGCATAGATAAAGGCATATCTCCAATTTCATCAAGAAATAAGGTTCCTTCATGGGCTAGCTCAAATTTCCCAACCTTTCCTTTTCTTAAAGCTCCAGTAAATGCACCACCCTCATATCCGAACAACTCACTTTCCATTAGTTCTTCAGGAATTGCACTGCAATTTATTGGGATAAAATGACCTTTTCTTCTACTCTCTATATGAATTGCCCTGGCAAAAACCTCTTTGCCCGTTCCACTTTCTCCAGTTATAATTATATTTATATTGGATTTTGATATATTTTTACATAGATTTACTATTTCTCTAAATGCTATGTTATGGCCAACTATTCTATCAAAGGAAAATCTATTTTCGCTGAGTGCTGTAATCTCTTCTTCAAGGACCTTCAATCCCAATTTAGTTTTATCAAGTAAAGCTGTTAATTTAATTAATTCGGATATATCTCTGTCACAGCTTATTCCTCCAATAAGCTCATTCCCACTATAAAGTGGTCTTGCAGTAATAATATTATGGGAATCCTCTTTGGGACTGTTATATACGTCTACATATGGTCGTTTTTCTCTTATTACCTTCGGAAGTAAAGCTGTTGGGAAAAAATCAGTTATTGGTCTTCCCAGTACCTTATCCTTTGTCACACCATGAATCTCCTCAGCTCTTTTGTTCCAAATTCTCGTTATGCAGTTTTTGTCAACGATACATACAGCATCATTAACATTATCTAATATCATTTCTATCGTTGAGTTTAAAAATAACATACCAAGCACCTCTATTTCTTTATTAAGGAGCCAGACAATATTTCAATATAACAGGTATATAATTCAATTTTATATATATTTTCCCTTCAAACTGTTTAGCACCGACTTAGCATATTCTTTGGCTCCAAATAAAGACATATCTCTGTAATTTCCACATTGGATTTCATTTACAGCTGGAATTTCTTTAGCTTCTGTTACCTTTTCCAAAGATTTTATAAGAGCCTTTGCAATGTCTTTTTCTTCTTTTTCGCCTATTATAATTAGATAAAATCCTGTTCTACATCCCATAGGAGAAATATCTATTACATCCTCTATTTCCTCTCGCATAAAACCTGCTAGTAGATGTTCTATTGCATGTACTGCACTTGTAGGCATAGCTTCCTTATTAGGTTGAGTAAACCTTAAGTCAAATTTTGTAATAACATCTCCCTTTGGAGTTTTTATTAAACCGCATTTTCTGACAAAGGGAGCCTTTACCTTTGTATGATCCATCGTAAAACTTTCAACAACTACTTTTTTCAAATCCAACCCCTCCATTTAATATTATTATCATATTATCTAGTTTACCATATTCAATATTTATAATGAACATTCTTTTATAGTAAATTATATATTATATAATACCTGAAGTATAAAAAAACTATAAAAAAGAAACTATAATTATATATTTTCATTGACTAATGGAGTAGGTTAAATTTTTTAATCCCATATCTATATTTATCATTCAATTTAAACTTTACGAAAATCTAGAATCTGGTATAATAGAAAAGGTCTAGGAAAATTAGACAATATGTTCTGTTACAATATGAATAATATTAATGCAAATGAGGATAATAGACTAAAATAGAAGGTTGCTAATTGTCTGTATAAAAAGTCCTTAAATAGTGTCATTTAAATTTAAATATTTTGTATGAGCTTTATAAAATTTGGATTGAAAATTTTATTTAATCTTTCAATTCAAATTATAAATATTATTTTAATATTGAAAATGTGGGTAATAATAAAATACTTATCCATGAGGTCAAAAAATATTAAGGAGGATATTAATATGGAAATAACTAAGGATACTTTAATAGGTGAACTATTAAGAGCTAAGCCTGAATCTGCTGAAATTTTAATGAGATATGGAATGGGATGCATAGGTTGTCCCTCTGCTCAAATGGAATCTCTAGAGCAGGCATCTATGGTACACGGCATTAATTTAGATGCTCTTTTAAAAGATTTAAATAAGTAAAAGTTATTTTAAGGGTAGACTGGTAATCAGTTTACCCTTAATTTAATTCTAAACCATTTTTTCTAACTCTTCAATTGCCTTAATATACTTTTTTTGAATATTTTTCTCTTTAGCTATATCTTCAACTTCTCTACACCTTTCCTCAACTTCCAACATAGCTTCCATGCTAAGATTACGTTTACCAAATTCATATATTGCATTGTCTTCTTTATCAATATGTCTATGGAGCAGGTCGGTATAAGATATTGTATTGGCAATTATATCTACCTTTGAATCGTCATCTCCATTATTCACCCTATCTAAAGCTTCTACTAAATTCTTCATATATAATCTACCCATATCATGTTCTGCAAACATACCATAAATAGAACCTCTTTCAATTTCTTCTCCTAGTTCCTCCGACATTTTTTTGAATAAAATATCTTCTTCTTTATTATGATGATGTTTATCAGCATAATTTTTAACAAAATCAACAACTATATTAAATGCTTCATAATTAACTTCTCCTCTATTGAGAATATTAATGCATAGCTTTCTTGCCACTCTAAGTACTTTTTTAATATTCTTATGTTCCTCTATCATTAACGTTATAGCATCCATTATATTTACCTCCAAACTGATAATCTTTTAATTTTCCGTTTTTCAATCTTTCAAGTAATATGTTATTTTTTTGCCATCCTTTCTTAATAATATATCCACGAAAAGGCATAATTATTTCAATATCTAAATCACTAATTTTTCAATCCTATCCTGTACATATATATATATAATCAATTTTAATGAAACAAATTCAAAGGAGTTAAGACTTTGATAAAGAAGCGTCTTTAGGATGCTTTTTTGATTTCAAGTTGCAAGTTTCGAGCTCCAAGTTGTTTTGTCATTCTTTTACGTGTAAAAACTTATGTAATAAAATATTAACCCTTTTCATATTATCTAGTTCTCTAAATAGACTCAATAGGTTGACCCGAAAACTTGGAACATAGAACTTGTAACTATTAGTCTTTTTGGCTAATCTTGCTTTCCATATACTTTACAAGTGGTGCTATTTGAACTAAGGTTGGTGCTCCCTTCATCCATACCTGCTGCTTTAATACTTCCAATATTTCTTCTTTTGTTGCTCCATATTTTATTGCCTTATTCATTTCTAGCTTGGCTCTTTTTTCATTCTCATCAAAAACTGCTGTAGCCAGTGCAATTAAATATCTATATTTTAAAGGTATTACACCATCTCTCCAAATTTCATGATGGTAATCTGAAATTATCTTTTGAAAGTTTTCTCCAAAATTTTGAGATACCATTACTCCTGGCGGTACAAAACCTATTTCTTCTTTAAATTCATCCTGTAATTTTTTTCTATCCATAATAATTCCTCCTCTTCCTATATTTTATTAATTACCTTCGTTTTGCCTAATATGCAAATCAATTTACCTATCGTATCTATATGATACCCTCAAACCTTTATACAATTCTCTGATTAATATCAGATTTAAGAAATATTTATTTTAAGTTTTAATATGGAATGACTATAGCAAAAAATATTAAAAATTTTTTTCTGACACTGGTAAAATATATATATAACCTTCCGGGAGGTAATACAATGGATTACTATTCTAGAATACAAGATGCCGTAGATTATATTGAAGAAAATCTAACTTCAAAAATAACTCTAGAAGATATATCAAGCAAAGCTTATTTTTCTATGTATCATTTCCATAGAATTTTTAGTGCTATGGTTGGAAGTTCAATAAAGGAATACATTAGAAAGCGAAGATTGACAGAAGCTGCATATGAACTTGTAAACACCAATAAAAGAATCATTGATATAGCTCTTGAATACCAGTTTGAATCTCAACAATCCTTCACAAAAGCATTCAAAAAAATGTATGGAATTACACCTGGTAAGTATCGTAAAAATAAAAAGCATTTCATTTTAATGCAGAAAAAAAGATTAACTGAAATTAGGTTAAATCATCTTAAAGGAGGTATAACTTTGAAACCAAAAATAGTAGAAAAAAGTGAATTTAAGGTTATAGGTTTAAAATATTTTGGAGCAAATAATAACAATGAAATACCTAATCTATGGAGAAAATTTTTTGAGAGAATAAAAGAAATAAAAAATAGAGTGGAACTCAAAACTTCTTTAGGCGTTTGTGAATATGTTTCAAACTTGACAAATGAGAGTGAATTTGGATATATTGCTTGCGTAGAAGTAAATTCATTAAATGAAATTCCTAAAGGTATGGTTGGAGAAATAGTTACTAGTAATAAATATGCTGTTTTTACCCATAGGGGATTATCAGATACACTAGGTGATACTTATGAATATATTTATAGTACATGGTTACCTAAATCTGGATATGAACTTGCACCTTCCCATGATTTTGAACTTTACGATGAAAGATTTGATTTAGAATCGGAAAACTCTGAAATAGATATCTACATTCCTATTAAATAGAATAATATTAAAACCATTATTCTAAACATAAATTACTCAACTTATAAAAAATCAACAGATTAACAGTCCTAAATGTAAAAATATTTATTAAGTTCTCTCATTCGTCAAAATATAATCACTCAAAATATACTTATCAGCTAAATAAAAATATAAATAAATGATTATAATATTAGAAACTAATATTATAATCATTTATTTTGAAATAGATTCTAATGTTTCATATTTGTATTTTCCCATTGTTTCACTATATTATTATACAAAACTATTTTTGCAATATATTTTAGTTTAATCATTAGCATTTAACTCTGATTTATGGTATTCTAAATATGTGAAAAAATTATTAAAATAATGTTTTTATAATTTTAATTAGGGTATAATTTAATTAATGATAATGAAAACCAATTGCCTTGAGGCTTTAAATATTCTAGGAGGTGTATATTGTATGGATACTTTTAACATAAAAGGGAATATATATTGGACTGGTGTTTTAGATCCGGGTTTAGAAGTATTTGATATTATAATGGAAACTGAATATGGGTCAACATATAACTCATATTTTATTGATGACGAGAAAAAAGTTTTGATTGATACTGTAAAACCTAATTTTAAAGGTGAATTTATTGAAAAACTTAGCAAATTAGTGGACATTAAAAAACTAGATTATGTAATCATTAATCATACTGAACCTGATCACTCAGGAAGCTTAAAATATATTCTTGAGATTAATCCAAACATAGTTATTTATTGTACTAAAGCCGCTAGTATTTTTCTAAAAGAACAAATTAATGGAGATTTTAATTGTCATATAATAAAAGATGGTGAAACTCTTGATATCGGTAGCAAAAAATTAAAATTCATTACAGCTCCATTTTTACATTGGTCAGACACAATGTTTGTTTACGATGAAGCTGAAAAAGTATTATTTACTTGTGACGCTTTTGGTTCACATTATAGTTCAGTTGATCCTAAGGATGTTCACAAGGACGAATATAAAAAATCTCTCAAGCATTATTATGAATCTATAGTAGAACCCTTTGCACAGCATGTTTTAAATGCAATAAATAAGGTTAAGGATTTTGAAATAGATACTATACTTACTTCCCATGGTCCTATACTTTCAGAAAATCCAAGCTATAACATTGAAAAGTATTTTGAATGGTCAACTAATGCTGTAGAAAATAGAAATCAAAAACAAGTGGCATTACTTTACTTATCAGCCTACACAAATACTATGCAAATGGCAGAAAAAATCAAAGAAGGTCTAGAATCTGAAGGTGTTAAGGTTGAATACTTGGATATTGAAAATGAAGATATTGCTAAAATTCATTTGATAATTAATAACTCTAAAGGACTTATTTTAGGATCCCCAACTATCAATAAAACTATGGTTAAGCCTATGTGGGATGTCCTCTCGGTTATAGATCCAATGGCAAATATGGGTAAAGTAGCAGGAGTATTTGGATCCTATGGATGGAGTGGCGAAGGTATTAAAATGGCTCAAACTCTTTTGAAACAAATGAGCTTTAAAGTTCCATTTGAACCACTTTCAAAAAAATTCTTCCCTTCTGAAGAAACATTAAAAGAGTGTTTAGAATTTGGTAAGGAATTTGCTAAAAATATTTAAAAAAGCGTCTATTTCTAAACTTTCAGGATATTTTCATAGTTCTTTAAAATACAAAACAGACCCTTAGAAAAAATTTCTAGGAGTCTGTTTTTTTATATTTCTTATTACTCATTGATTTTTACATCATATTTATTTCTTAATTCTGTAGTTTTGTCTATATATAAACTGTTTTGTTTTTTCCCTAATAAAAATTGTCTTATTTGGTCTTGAACTTGTTCAAAGCTGCTTTCAGATGTCGCTTTTTTGTCTACCAGCTTTATAATATGATATCCAAACTGAGTTTTTACAGGATCACTCATTTCTCCTTTTCCCATGTTAAATGCAGCATTTTCAAACTCTGGAACCATTTGTCCCTTGGCAAAGAAACCTAAATCGCCACCTCTTGCCTTAGATGGACATGTAGAATATTTTTCAGCTGCCTTTTCAAAGGATAATCCATTTTGAATTTCTTCAATTGTTTTATTTGCTTCTTCTTCAGTCTTAACAAGTATATGGCTAGCTTTAACAGTCTCAGGATTTTTAAAGCTTTCTTTATTGTTATTGTAATAGCTAACAACTTCATCTTCTTCTACTTTCACTGATGTTAAAAGTTTTCTTAAAGCATATTGTTTTAAAATATTAGCCTTATTAATTTCTAATTCTTTTTTAAATGCTTCTTCTTTATCAAAATCATTATCTACTGCATCTAGATAAAATAATTCCTGATTAATTAATTCATCTAATATTTGTTGTCTACCTTGCTCACTGTTAAAATTTTGATTACCTTGAGCTATAACATTTTGTAAAAGTGCATTTACATCCATTTCTGTTATTTGCTTTCCATTAACTGTTGCTAAAACTTTGTTTTCACTCATATATTACTCTCCTTTTTTTCTTAGTCTATGGCTATGATAACAGAAATTATACATTATGTCCATTTTTTCTATATTTTCGTGAAAATTCATTTAATCAAATCTTGAATTTCCCGTGCAATATCCCAAGTTCCAAATTCAGTATTTCCAATCACTGTTACGTTAATATCTCTTTTAGGATATATAGAGGACATCATACTTACACCTGGGTCTTCTCCCATAATATAGTATTTAAATATGTCTTCACCTTCTTTTATTATCCACATACCATATCCATAATAGAAGTTTCCATTTACTTGAATATGGGGTTTTAGCATTTTATCAGTTACTTTTTTACTCAATATTCTATAATCAAAAATCCCTTTCCATAGTTCCAATATATTCTTAGCAGTTGTAAAAGCTCCTCCGTCAGGTCCACCAATAATAGGTAAAGAATATATATTCGTTTTCCAGTTACCTAACTTATCTTTAATATAGCCATATGCCGTACCCTTTGGCAATTGATCTAGAGGAAAATATCCTGAGTGTATCATTCCACATGGCTCAAAAATATTCTTCTGTACATACTCTGTAAACTCCATTCCCGTGTTTTTCTCAACAATTAGTCCAAGTACAATAAATCCAGCATTATTATATTTAAACTTCTCTCCTGGTCCAAACTCCATATTTCTATTTTGAAACATTGACAAGAAGTCTTTTGGTTGTCTTATATTATACATAGGTCTATCTTTCCACAGTTCTGAAAAATCATTCATTATTTCTTCATCGAAATAATCTGGAATACCAGAGCTATGAGTTAATAAGTGGTGAACTGTGATATTTGGATTAAAGTTTGAAAAATCAATATCTACACAATCCTTTAGATATGTATCGAAAGAAATTATACCTTTTTCGACTAACTGACATATAGCTATTGATGTAAACAGCTTACAGCCTGAAGCAATACCAAATCTCGTATCTATGGTATTTGCAATAAGTTCACTTTTGTTTGCATATCCAAACCCACTCTCAAAAACTGTTTTTCCTTTTTCCATTGCAAATACAACACCTGAAAAATTATTATGTTTCTCAATAATCTTTTCTATCATAATCGAATCTAGTCTCATTTTTATTCCTCCTGGTTTTAGGTTTATATCTATTTACGTCCTAAAGTTTCAGCCAATTTACTGTTAGCTATCATCTATTAGTCATTGGCTGACTTTTAAGTTTTGACCCTAAAGAGTTTAGCTACTTTTATGAAGCATCATAGATTCCTGTTCATCCATAAACTGATTTGTATACAGCCTATAATAATATCCCCTTCTTTTAATTAACTGATAGTGGTTTCCTTCTTCTACAACCTTGCCCTTGCTAATAACTAAAATTCTGTCAGCTAAACGAATAGTAGAAAGCCTATGAGCAATTATAAAACTGGTTCTGCCCATTAATACCTTTTCAATGGCTTTTTGTATAAGCATCTCAGTTTCAGTATCAACTGAAGAAGTGGCTTCATCCAGTACAAATATTTTAGGATCAGCTAATATGGCCCTTGCAAAGGATATTAATTGCTTTTCTCCAGTAGATAAACGTCCCCCTCCTTCTCCGACCTGAGAATGATATCCACCTTTCATCTTCATTATAAAATTATGAGCATTAACCAGTTTACATGCTCTTATAACTTCTTCATCTGTTGCGCCTAATCGCCCATAGAGTATATTTTCCTTTATTGTTCCACTAAATAGATGGGGAGTTTGTAAAACATAGCCTAAGTTAGAATGAAGCCACAATAATGATCTTTTTCGATAGTCAACTCCATCTATCAATATTTCACCTTTAGTCGGTTCATAAAAGCGACAAGCCAAATTCACTATTGTACTTTTCCCTGATCCTGTTTCCCCAACCAGAGCAATTGTCTCACCTGATTTGACATTTAAGTCAAATTTTTCCAAAACCTTTTCTCCTTCATTATAGGCAAATGACACATTGTTAAAGGTAATATTCCCCTTCATATTAGCCCAATTTTCCTTATGGGGACTGAATACATCACCATAAACCTTAACTATTTCTGAGTCATCCTTAATATCAGGCTCAGTCTCAATCATAGAAATGATCCTTTCAGCCGAAGCTTGAGCCGATTGAAGTTCAGCAAATATCCTTGCTAGCTCCCTAACAGGTTCAAAAAATTGTATTGTAAAGGTTATAAATGCAACAAGAGCACCATAGCTTAGATTTCCTAATATTACACCTTCTCCCCCACGCCATAAAACCATGGCAGTTCCTATACTTCCCAATGTTATAGCCACTGGTAGATAAAGTGAAGAAAAAATAGCAGCTCTAACAGATGAACGATACATTTTACCAGCAATTTCACTAAATTCTTCTAGATTTTTTTCTTCTCTAACTAATGTTTTGGTAGTTTTAGCACCCATTATACCTTCATTAAAGGAACCGGTTATACGAGAATTTGTTTTCCTTACCTTTCTAAAAGCCTTCAATATCTTCTTCTGAAAATAAGAACTTACAATTGCTAAAAAGGGAATAACTATTAATGCTATTAAAGCCAGTTTAAAATTCATAAAAAGCATTACACAGGATACTATAATCATCATTGCAGTTCCCCACACAAGGTCAACTATGCCCCATGAAATTGTATCTCCTAATCTTTGTGTATCAGAGGTCATTCTTGCCATTATCCACCCTATCTGTGTTCTATCGAAATATGAAAATGACAGCTCCTGCAATCTTTTAAATCCTAATTTTCTAATATCGTAGCATATACCTACCTCTACTTTTGCTGCTTGTTCTATAAATATCCAAACAAAAATTGACTGACAAATAATTAATAAAATATACCACAAAACAAATATTTTTAATCCTTCGAGTTGCTGTGGAACTATAAAATTATCTATTGCATATTTTGTAAGCATTGGAAATATTACATCTACACTGGCTAATATTATCATCATGACTCCAATTAAAATTAAATTCCTTTTATATGGTTTTGCAAATCTTAATAGTTTTTTCCAAAGCTCTATGTCAAATCCTTTATTATAATTCTGTTCCTTAATTGTACTCATTTACATCTATCCTTTCCTATTTCCCTTAAGCTACAGGGGCCGAGCCCATTGCTTCTTTTTCCAATTCTTCTTCAAGGGAATTCTGAATTGTCCAAATACGTTTATACAGTCCATTCTCCTTAATTAGCTTATCATGCTTTCCTGACTGTACTATTTTTCCATCCTCAAGAACTAAAATGATATCTGCATCAGATAAAGTACTAATACGATGGGATATAATAAATGTAGTAACTTTATTTTTCATTCTCTTTAAAGACCTTCTAATAGCTAAATCTGTCTCACTGTCAACGGCACTTAATGAATCATCAAATATTAAAACCCTTGAATTTCTAACTATTGTTCTAGCAATTGCCACACGCTGTTTTTGACCTCCTGAAAGAGTTACTCCTCTCTCCCCTACAGTAGTTTCATAGCCGTTTTCAAAATCTAATATTACATCATGTATTGCTGCAATCTTTGAAGCTTCAAATACATCCTTTTCTTTTATATTTTTTTTAGTAATTCCTATATTTTCTTTTATTGTTTTAGAATATAAGAATGGTTCTTGTAAAACTATGCCAATTTGCTGTCTAAGCCATTTTTTATTTATTTCCTTTAGTTCTATTCCATCAATCTTTATATGTCCCTCTTTGTAATCATATAATCTCAATAAAAGATTAACTAAGGATGTCTTGCCACTACCAGTAGAACCTAGTATTGCAATTGTCTGTCCTGCTTTTACTTTAAATGAAATATTGTTAAGTATATTTCTATCCTCGTCGTATCCAAAAGAAACATTTTTAAATTCTATATTTCCCTTTATATCTGGTTTTTTCCCTTTATCTAATCCATCTTCTATTTCGTTTTCTAATATTTCATTTATACGCTCTAAGGATACTAAAGATTTACCTAAATCGGTAAGTATCCTTCCAAGCTGTCTTATTGGAAATATTAATTTCCTTTCATAGCTAATAAATACAACAAGGGTTCCTAAAGTTATTAGTCCATTAACTACAAGATATACTCCAAATACCAATACTGCTCCTATTTGAAGGAAACAGAGAAAATCTGAAGACGACCAAAACCAGGCAAGTAAACGTATTAATTTATAGGTTGCATCTCTATATTCTGAATTTTTTTTATAAAATTTATCTATTTCATGTTTTTGCCTTGCAAAGGCTCTAACAACCCTTACTCCACTTAAATTTTCCTGTAATACAGTTGACAGTCTTGCTTCACATTCATCGGATATTTTAAAGGCTTTTTTCACTTTGAAAAAAAATATCAAAGTAAAAAACAAAACTATTGGAATTAATGATACCGCAACTAAAGTCATAGTTCCATTTAATGAAGCCATAACCCATAGAGAAAATATTAATATGAAAATCACCCTACCAATTTCTATAAATTGAATAGATAAAAACCTACGTATAGTTTCAACATCTGATGTACATCTTTGTATCAATTCTCCTGTTTCTACTTTAGTATGATAATCAAAGGGCAAATGCTGCAAATGATTATATAATCTTTCTCTAATATTTTTAGCAACAGATTCAGCTGCCACAGCAGACCACTTTCCCTTTAGATATAAAAAAATACCATTTATAACTGTTAATATTATTATAAAAGCTCCAATAATCCATAAATTGTGTAAAAGCAAAGCTCTACCACCATTTGCATGTATAAAATTCCATATCCAATTAGGAATTTCCATAGGTTGATCCCCTATGATAGAATCTATTGTAAATTTTAAAACAAGGGGAATTAATATTTCAAAACACGTAGATAATCCTATAGCTAATACTGCTCCAAAATATAATAATCTATTTCCCTCCATAAACTTTAGTAAAAGCTTTATCTTTTTCATTTTTTACCTCCATAAATTCTGTCATAATGTTTCTTCTGTAAAAAACTCTTTTAAATTCTAACCACCATTTTCTACCTCCTTTAGCCAAGTATAGAGACGTCTTATGACGCTCTTTTAGTTGCAAAATAAAAAGCCAGAGGCAGTTAATAACCCATGGCTTTAATCTATTAGTGTATTAAAAATGATAATTTTTATATAGACACATTATTATTACTAACTATATAGATTTCCAACAGTAAAATTTAATATGTATAAATTAATTATTTTACTGGAATATCTATAGATAAACAACACTAAAACTTAAGATAAATTTTAAAGAAAAAAATGAACGCTTATACATTTTTTCTTTGAAATTTATTAATCTTTAAACTTGTTTATCAATGTGTAAAATAAAAGCCATAGGCTATAATATACACACCTATGGCTATACTTTATCAATTATTGGATTGTTACAAAGCTCTAATAATTAATACTGATAGTCCTAGGTCGTGTATTCATTGTATAAATTGTAAAAGAATCTCTGCTGCCATTCCAACTAATTAATCTTATAACTTTCATCAACACGACCTCCTATCGTAAAATTTTATTTGCATATATAGTATATTATTTATTGGTAATATTTACAACTAATTTTGTAAATTGTAATAATTCTGTAATATTTGAATTGAATGACTAAAGAAAAGTTTTGGAGTTCAAAATCATAAATTATAGGGCTTCTGGTGGTTCTTTACTGACCAAAAAACAACAAAGGACCAAACGCCTAAACACACCAGTAAAAATATGTGTTAAACGTACAGGCCCCTTTGCCGTATTTAATTTATTAGATTATTACCGATTTACTTCACTCTTTGTTATCTAACTTTTATATATGAGTTACCATCCAAAGGAATAACTACCTGCAGCGGTGGCTTTTCTCCTACTAGACCTATAGCATACACCGTATAGAATCTATTGGGTTTTAAATTTATGTTTGGAACATGTAATACTCTTTTATCTGTTCCGGCTCCATAAACATCTAAAGTATATGTTCCTGGATCCAATAACTTATAGTCAGTAATTTCTTTATATTCTACATCTCTAAATACATTATTTCCATTTGGCAACCTAATATCAACACTAGGCGCATTTGGAGACAGATGACCGAATCTCAGATATACCTTATCACCCGGTACAGGCATAGGTGTATCCTCTATAGCATATAAAGCTATATCTTCAAGTTTATTAATAGCTGCAACTGTAAGAATGGTATTTGACGGCACATTAATATTAGTATTTATAACTGGATTCCTAGTCGCTCCAGCTGGAAATACTTTTACATTATATACTCCAGGTGACACTGGAAGATATTCTGTAAAGCTTCTATACTCCAAATTTGAAACTACTGGTCTATTGTTTAGGTATACATCAACAGGTGGTGCATCAGGTGATGCATGGAAAATTCGAACATAGGTAGTATCTATAGGTATAGGAGCTCTTCTAAAAAAGTCCATTCTATATGGATTCATCTGCCAAAAATCATAAAAATTATACATTTTCAACCCCCTAAAAATGCTTTTAGAATAATATTTAATCACTTACTAATAAAATATTCGAGGGTTTTGGAAATGTTACAAAAAATAAAATCTACTAAAGCCAGATTTTTGGCAGATTTTTTAAAACAAAATATTAAAAAACTCCCTTTTCATTTAAAAAGTCTTTATACATATGATCAACTTTTAAAATATGGTTTTCAATCCAATCAGCAATAAATGTAAGAATTTCAATAGTTACTTTTTGTTGATTTTCATCTATATCTTTATTTTCAATTTCAATAATTTTATTAACAAATATTTCATGGGTTAATCTATGCCCATTTAACTCTTTATAACCATGCCTGTGCATCAAATCTTCTTCGTATTTAAAATGATAAATTGTATATTCCTTTAATTCTCTTAATACTTCAATAATCTCATCATAGTGATCTAAATCATTTTTGTCTTTTATTATATTTGATAATTTCAAGCCTATTTCCAGTAATTTCTTATGTTGGTTATCTATTTCGTTGATATTACATGAATACTCATCTTTCCATTTAAACATTTTTTATCCCCCTTAAACCTTAGCTTTACAATTTCTATTTACCCATTTTAATAATCTTTAAACTATATAGTGAAACAACATTTCTATTTCAAATTTATTAAACCTTAAAGTTGTCTATCCTTATTAAAATAATAATTATAGAGGCATAATATTATATGCCTCTATAATCTCACGTGTTTATTTTTTGTTTTTAGATGATATATTTGCTAGTAAATACAATCTTGCAATTAGCACTTTGCATCAATAAAATCTTTCACTATCTATATTAATCGTTAACTTTCTCTAGCTTAATTCCTGTTGCATGGTCATTTAAGTCTAATTTTTCAATGCTATCATCTGAAACTCTTTCAATGCTAACAGCTAAAGTTTCATCCATTATATAGTCTTTATAGATATCTGCTGCATTAGCTATTTTATCATCTCCATGAAAATAAATTCTAATATTATCCATCATCTCATAGCCATTATTTTTTCTAAGCTGCTGAACCTTTGAAATGAGCTCCCTAGCAAGGCCTTCGTTAATTAATTCTTCATTTAATGTAGTATCTAAAATCACAAATAGGTTATTCTCCATTTCTACTGTAAAGCCTTCTTTAGCCGAAATATTTATAGTTACAAATTCATCTGTAACTTCAAATTTTTCTCCATCTAAATCAATTTCTATGCTTCCACCATTCTCCAGATTATGAACTGCAGCTGAAGCATCTAAATTGGACAATGCCTTTCCAAAGGATTTTATCTTCTTTCCAAGTTTTGGCCCCACTACCCTAAAATTAGGTTTTAAGCTAAAGTTCATATATTCCTTTAAATCCTTAGCAAATACTACTTCTTTAACATTTAATTCTTCCTTTATAAGGGGAACTAAATCCGATACTAATTCTCCGTATTTTCCATCTATAAGAACCTTTTGAATAGGCTGACGTACTTTAATCCTTACTGACTCCCTTGATGCTCTACCAAGCTTTACTAAATTTCTTACAAGATCCATTTTTTCTTCTAAATGAATATCCACGAGGTCTTCATTTACAGTTGGATAATCACTTATGTGAACCGATAATTCTCCAGTCAGCTTTTTATATATTTCTTCAGATAAATATGGAGCAAATGGAGCAACCATTTGGCAAATACCTACTAATATTTCATAAGTTGTATTATAAACAGCTTTCTTATCTTCACTAAGCTCTGTGGCCCAGAAACGTCTACGTGAACGTCTTATATACCAGTTAGATAAATCTTCATTAACAAATTCCTGTATTTTTCTAACAGTCTTAGTTAAGTCAAATACTTGTAAATCTCCAGTTACTGATTTTAAAAGACTATTAAACTTCGATAACAACCATCTATCTATTTCCGGTCTATCCTTATAATCAACAAAGAAAGTCTTTGGATCTACTTCATCGGTATTAGCATATAATACAAAGAAATTATATACATTTTTAATGGTACTGAAAAACTTGCTTTGTACCTCTTTTAGTCCATCTTCATCAAATTTAGTTGGAGTCCAAGCAGGTGAAACATAGAGCAAATACCATCTAAGGGCATCAGCACCGTATTTATCAAACAATACAAATGGATCCACAGTATTTCCTCTAGACTTTGACATCTTTCTGCCATCCTTGTCTAGAATAAGATCATTAACTAATACTCTTTTATATGATGATTTTCCAGTAACAAAGGTTGCTATAGCAATCAAAGAATAAAACCAACCCCTTGTCTGGTCTATACCTTCGCAAATAAAATCTGCTGGGAAAAGCTCTTCAAAAAATTTGTCCTTATTTTCAAAGGGATAATGATGTTGAGCAAAGGGCATTGACCCACTATCAAACCAGCAATCAATAACATCACTAACTCTGGTCATGGTAGCTCCACATTTTTCACACTTAATATGCACATCATCTACATATGGTCTATGAAGTTCTATTGTTTCATCTATGTCTTCTATAGCTTTCTGGGCTAGTTCTTTTCTAGAGCCTATACTGGTAGTGTGTTCACATTCATCACATCTCCAAATATTAAGTGGAGTTCCCCAATATCTGCTTCTTGATATTGCCCAGTCATTTAGATTTTCAAGCCAATTTCCAAAGCGTTTTTCTCCTACATAGCCTGGATACCACTCAACATTATTATTATTCTCAATAAGCTTATCTTTTAATTTAGTCATTTCTATATACCAGCTTGGTTTTGCATAATATAAAAGAGGAGTTTTACATCTCCAGCAGTGGGGATAATTATGGGCCATTTTCTGCTTTTTATAAAGCTTTCCTTCTTCATAGAGCCACTTAATAATCTCTATATCGGCATCCATAACAAACATACCCTTCCAAGGAGTAGTAGTATACTTTCCTTCTTCATTTACTGGCTGAAGTACTGGCAAATTATATTTAACACCTGTATTGTAGTCATCTTCACCAAAGGCTGGAGCAGAGTGAACTATACCAGTACCATCTTCAGTAGTTACATAATCGGCAAGGGTCACAAAAAATGCTTTTTTATCTGTATCAACAAAGGGCATCAATTGCTCATATTCCATATATTCTAAATCCTTACCTTTGTATTCCTGAACTACTTCATAGTCTTCTTCTACAACAGAATCAACAAGATCCTTTGCTATATAATATATTTCCCCATTATCAGCCTTAATTTTTATATAGGTTACATCAGGATGAACAGTAACACAAACATTTGCTGCTAATGTCCATGGTGTAGTTGTCCATGCAAGAAAATATTCATTTTCTTTATCCTTTAGCTTAAATTTCACAACAACCGTATTAGTTTTAATTTCCTGATATCCCTGGGCAACTTCGTGACTAGCAAGCCCTGTACCACATCTACTACAATATGGAAGAATTTTATGGCCTTCATAGATAAATCCTTCTTTGTTGAACTTATCTAAAATCCACCACACACTTTCAATATAATTATTATCAAGGGTTATATAGGGATTCTCAAGGTCTATAGCATAAGCCATACGTTTTGTCATTTCTTTCCATAAACCTTCATATTTAAAAACAGATTCTCTACATTTTTCATTAAATTTATCAAGTCCATATTCTTCTATTTCCTGCTTATTATTTAGATTCAATTGTTTTTCTACTTCAATTTCAACGGGAAGGCCATGGGTATCCCAACCTGCTTTCCTCTTTACTTGATACCCTTGCATAGTCTTATATCTACAAACTGAATCCTTTAAAGTTCTTGATATAACGTGGTGGATTCCTGGTCTTCCATTGGCTGTAGGTGGTCCTTCATAAAAAATAAAAGGTTCCTTACCTTCACGGGTTTCTACAGATTTTTTAAGAATATCAATTTCATCCCAAAATTTCGATATTTCTTTTTCATTTTCACTAACTGTTGAATTAAATAATTCTTCAAACTTTTTCATAATTCCATCCTTTCTATCTTCTTTGAAATTTGAATATTTCAAGTTGCTAATGTTACGTATATTACTATTGAGTACTTTTGAATAGAATAAAGATTATGGCTTAATTTCTAATTTGAAATGGTATATATCAAAAAGTCCCTAAGCCAAAAGACTTAGGGACGAAAATTTTCCGCGTTACCACCCAAATTATAGGTACAACCTATCACTCATTAGAATTTAACGCATTCTCTACGAGATATCTTACTATTGTTTCCAAATTTCAGATATCTAACTTAGGGATAATCTAAAAATAAACTCATGAGTTTAAATATTCGTTCGTATTTTCTTACCCCTTAGAGGTGATCTTCATAAAGACATACGCTGATAATCTTCCAGCCAAGGATTATCTCTCTGAAGGATATAAATAAAATATACCTTAAAACGCATTTGACTTTCTTTACTACTTTCCTCATTAAAGCCTTTTCTTTTTTTACTTGACATGACTCCTATCACAAGATGTTCTATAATATATAAAATGTTTTAATTATACAAATTATTATATTACTTATAATACCTTATTAAATCATAATTTGTCAAAAGCTTTTTTGAAATTCATTGAATATATTTGCCTAATTTCTATTTTTTTATACATATTCAAATAATTGATGTTTCTAAATCCTTTAAATTCTTCAATATATATGTGTAAAAACATCAAATTCTCTAAAATTAAAATACTTATTCTTACAAATTATTATACTTAGCCTTATATAGCTTTCTATTATGCAAAGTCCAAATTTTATCTGAAAAACCGCTTGGTTCAATATTTTCAAGTGTTTTTTTCATATCAAACATCCTAGCATCAATTACATCTAGATAGTGTAAAATCTCAGCTTCAGGGATCATAGGTCTCTTAGGACTTCCAAACTCTGGTTCATAGTGATGAGAAAGGAGCATATGCTGCAAAAGCACTGTTATTTCCTTATTAGCATCTACTTTCTCTGAAACCTTTTCAATTTGCTTTATTCCTTGAATTATATGTCCTAAAAGTTCACCTTCACTAGTATAGGATGAGACTATTCCAAGCTCATTAGAATCCATTTCATTTATTTTAGCAATATCATGAAGTACTACTCCTCCAAATAATAAATCTTTATCTAGAAAAGTATATATTTCTAAGAATTTTTCAGCTCCCCTAAGCATAGTTAAAATATGATAAAGAAGTCCACCATGCATAGAATGATGATTAGATTTAGCAGCGGGATAAAACATAAGCTCCTTTTTATTTTCTTTGAAAAGATAACTGACAATATTACGAATGTCATCATTATCAATATTATCTATGTATGATAATATTTTTTCATACATAATTTCTGACTTTTCTGGTGCAGAAAGAACATAATCATCTATTATTAGATTATCTTCTTCTTTCACATTCCTTATCTTTATGATTCTAAGCTGAAGCTTACCCTGCCATTCTAAAATACTTCCCTTTACTTTAATCAATTTTCCTTCTGAATATTTTTTTTCATCTTCCTTAGTACAATCCCAAAGCTTTGCATTGATTTCTCCAGTTCTGTCAGTAAGATTAAAATCAAGAAAAATCTTATTATTACTTGAAGTCTTTAATTTTATAGATTTTACTAGAAAAAAACCTTGAATTGAATCTCCAACTTTAAAGTCAACAATTTTTTTGCTCATATATATCCCCTCTGTATCTTTTTTCTTTTAGTAAAAATAAACAACAATATAGATATGTGACTGAAAACCTAAAGAAATGAAAATAACATCTAAGGTTTCTTTAAAAGCTTTATTAAGAAACTTGTTAATTTTCTTAATCCCATATCTATAATACTTAGACTATTCACCTTTAAAATTAGTATATCATATTTAAATTTAATTTTAACCCTTACTATAGATAAACAAATTAAAAGATGAATTTATACATCAAAAAAATCACAGAAGCATAGATATTTTAAAGATATAGGATTATAAAGTTTGATTTACTCAAAGTGTCACTGAGAAGCCTTTCATCTTCCTATTATAAACCTCTTTTAATCTAGGGAAAAAATAAATTATGACATTGTTTCATTATAATTGGTAATAATAATATTGAAAAATATTTCTAAATAAATTTATTAAGCCTTAAAGGAGTGAACTTTATTGAAAATAAATGATATTAGAGAAATTATTAATAATAACGGAATAGTAGAAATACTAATAGGAGTGGAATTGGATCCCAACAGTACGAATATATGGGAATTAGAAGACCCTTCGGCTTTAATTATCTATAAATCCCATGGAAAATTAAAATTTGACCATATAGATCTTGTAGATAGAGGCATGAAGGTTCATGGATATGAATTTACAGAATCGGAAGAAAAGAAAATTATTGATTTTTTACAAGATAGAAATATAGATGATATGATTTAATATTTTATTTTTCTTCATATAAAATTCATTTTTTGACAGTATATGACATGCAAATTGGGTATAATTAAAGTATATTATATATCAAAGGATGATTTATATGACTTCTATCAATTCTTGTAAAAATTTAAATGTCTTAGAAAATAGAATAAAGCTTTTGCGTTCTAAGATGTATGAACTTATTGAAGCTAAAGGTGATGTTAATGCTCCAGAAATAATAGAGATAAGTCAAATACTAGATGAAGCTTTGGTCCAATATCTTAAGCAAAAATCTATTTGAAAAATTTTATAAAAAACTCTTGACATTTATTCTATTTAAATTTATAATCTTCTTTAAACACATTTTAATATTTAAAAGCTTTGATTGAGATTAGTAGATTTGTGGATTATTTACAGAGAGTTAGACAATGGTGAGAGTCTAATATTAAAAAGCTGATTGAATGGACTCATGAGCTGAAGCTGAACCTTTTAGTAAGCGACACGGTTTTCTCCCGTTATAGAGATAGGATATCGGATTTTTATCCCGTATCTGAAAAGAGATTGCAATAATTATATTATTGCAAATAAGAGGTGGCAACACGATATATTCGTCCTCTATATGTCATATGGCATATAGAGGATTTTTTATTTTCTGTAAAAGGAGGGGCGTTAGCTATGAAAAACACATGAACTTGAAGGGAAAATACAATGATTAAACATAGTAATATAAAAAATCTAAAGAGGCTATATGCCCTATTCATGAGGAGGAAAATTTATGAAAAATAGAAATGGATATTTTGGAGAATTTGGTGGCGCTTACGTGCCTAAACCATTAGAAAAAATTTTAAAAGAAATTGAAAATGCTTTTTTCACTTATATAGAAGATCCATCTTTTCTTGAGGAACTCAAATATTATCAGAAGGAATATATTGGTAGAGCAAACCCATTGTACTATGCTAGAAATTTGACTGATAGCATTGGTGGCGCAAAAATATACTTAAAAAGAGAAGATTTAAATCATACTGGTGCACATAAAATCAATAATACTATTGGTCAAGTTTTACTAGCTAAACGAATGGGCAAAAAAAGAATTATAGCAGAAACCGGAGCTGGACAACATGGAGTTGCAACTGCTACTGTATGTGCTTTATTTAATATAGATTGCACCATATATATGGGGGAAAAAGATATAGAAAGACAAAGTTTAAATGTTTTTAAAATGGAATTATTAGGTGCTAAGGTTGTTCCTGCAACTACCGGAAGAAAAACATTAAAAGATGCTGTTGATGCAGCTTTAAATGATTTCATAGAAAATTGTGAAACAACCTTCTACCTTTTAGGCTCTGCTGTTGGTCCACATCCATATCCTGTTATGGTTAGAGAATTTCAAAGTATCATAGGAAAAGAAGCAAGAGAGCAAATATTAGAAAAAGAAGGTCGCCTTCCAGATTACTTAATCGCATGTGTTGGTGGAGGCAGTAATGCTATTGGACTATTTAATCCTTTTTATGATGATTTAGATGTTAATATAGTAGGAGTTGAGCCCGCTGGCTTAGGTTTAGATACAAAAGACCACGCAGCTTCTCTTTCCAAAGGTACAATTGGTGTTATTCATGGATTTAAGTGCTATACAATACAGGATGAAGCTGGAAATGATCTGCCTGTACACTCTATTGCAGCAGGCCTTGACTATCCAGGTGTTGGACCAGAACACTGTTTTTATAAAGACTCTAACAGAGGGAAATATGTAACAGTTACAGACAATGAAGCCCTAGAAGCTTTTAAAACCCTCTGCAAAACCGAAGGCATAATTCCAGCCCTTGAAAGCTCTCATGCCCTTAGTTATGGAATGAAACTGGCCAAGAATTTGTCAAAGGATAAAATTATTATTGTTAATCTTTCCGGTAGAGGAGATAAGGATGCAAAACAAATTAAAGAAATATTAAATTGTAAATAGAAAAAAACCAAGTTCGACCTGAGTTGAACTTGGTTTTTTCTTGGAGCTTATTATAGATTATTTTAATAATTTAAATCCCCTTCTTCTTTCCTATTCAACTAATGAACAGAACAAATTTATCCTTCAGTCTGTCTAGCAATAAATCTAGAACGAAGTCTTTCTCTTATTTCTGGCTGCCTATAAACTAACCATAAAAACCAAGCTAGCAAAACAATACCTTTAAATATACTACTCACACTTATGCTCCACCATACTCCTTTAAGCCCCAAAATTTCTGGCTTAGAAAGGATTAATGCGGCTGGTATCCTCAGACCAGTAAATATAATTCCTATCAACGACGGTGGCAGAGTCTTTCCTAGCCCATTAAATGCTCCTGCCGTTGTTATCTCTATGCACATAAATAATTGAGATAATCCTAGTATTTTTAAATAAATAATACCTTGAAAAATAGTTTCTTCTTCATTTGGGAAAAATAAAGTAAATATTGGTCTACCACAAAAAATCAAAATCAATGAAGCTAAAATACCTATTCCACTCATAATACCAAGGGAAGTAAAATATCCTTTATAAATACGCTTCCACTTGCCTGCACCATAGTTTTGTCCTACAAATGCACTTAAGGCAGTAGCAAACCCATTTGATGTCATCCAAGAAATAGATTCGATTTCAGAACCTATCTTCTGTACCGCAATAGGAACTGGACCCCAAAGGGCAATAATTCTGGCTATGATCATGGCAAAAATAGTAAACATAGCATTTTGTAAAGCTACAGGATACCCCATCTTTACTATCCTTTTTATATAATTCCACTGAGGCATTATATAAAATTTAAAACCTGAAAAATAAGAAGATTTATTTTTTATATACAATATGAATATTATAGTTACTATTAATTGTGCAGTTATAGTTGCAATTGCGGCACCCTTTACACCTAAAGCTGGAAAGGGACCAATGCCAAGTATTAGTACGGGATCAAGAATCATATTAGTTAATAGTCCTATTGCATTTATTAAAAAGGGATGCTTACTTTCTCCTCCACCATTAAATATACCAGTAAATACAGGATTGGCAAAGGAAAATACAGTACCTAATGCAATTATAGTTAAATAATCTTTAGCCATATTAGTAACATTAACATCCCCTAACCGAAAAAATCCGATAAGAGGATTTTTAAATAATATTAATATTACGCCGTATAATAGGGCTATAAAAAAGTTTAACTGAATTGCATTCCTAGCAAAGCTCTTGGCTGTTTTTATATCTTCTCTTCCTATGGACTGTGCCACTCCTACGCCTGCACCAATCTGTGAAAGAAGAATAATTCCAGCAGCCAGCCATATATAAAAACCAGCTGCTCCAACTGCTGCAACAGCACTGCTCCCTACTCCCCTTCCTATCCACAGCATATCGGTCATATTATAGGTCATTTGTAAAAAAGCAGTACCCATTATTGGTATGGCTAATTTAATTATCTTTTCTAATATATTTCCTTCTGTCAAATTTCTTTTCTGACTCATTTAATTTCCATCCTTTTAAAATTTGTTAAGTTTTTTATATTGTAAAGCAATATATCCATTAAGTAGCTTTAGTTACTTCACTTATATAGCTATCCACATTATTTTCTTTATCTAAATTTTTAAACGCAACAGAGAGCATAAGCTTTATTCTATTAAGCTGGTTAACTTCACTTGCACCAGGGTCATAATCAATGGCAGCAATATTTGAAAGTGGATATGTTTTTCTAAGTTCTTTTATCATACCCTTTCCTGTTATATGATTTGGTAAACATGCAAAGGGCTGTAAGCAAACAATATTATTAATACCACTTTCTATAAGTTCAACCATCTCTCCAGTCAATAACCATCCTTCACCTGTCTGATTTCCCAATGATAAATGCTTTGATGCACCTAAAGCAACGTCCTCTATGTTCTTTGGTGCTTCAAATCTTTTACTATTATTTAAAGCTCTTTTCATTTCATTTCTATAAGACTCAATTAACTTTATACCTATTCCGCTAACAATATTTTTCATATAACTGCCTGATAAAAGCTCATACTTAGCCTTGCTATTGTAAGCACAGTATAATAGAAAATCAATTAGATCCGGTACAACTGCCTCTGCCCCTTCTCCTTCTAGAAGTTCAACAATATTGTTATTGGCTGTTGGATGGAACTTGACTAAAATTTCTCCAACTACACCTACCCTTGGTTTAACTATATCTTCATGAATGTCAAGAGTGTCAAAATCATTTACTATTCCATTTATATTGTCTATAAACTCCTTTCTTCCACCTTTTATTAATGATTTCTTGCATTTTTCCACCCAATAATCATATAATCTATTAGTAGAGCCGGGAAACTTTTCATAGGGTCTAACCCTACATAATACCCTCATTAACAAATCACCATAGACTAACCCCTTCATTAAGCTGTTTAACATTGGAAGGGTGATTTTGAATCCTGGATTTTTTTCTAAGCCGGCTGCATTAAGAGAAATAACTGGTATATGCTCTAATTCTGTATCCTTCAAAGCCTTTCTTAAAAAAGCTATATAATTAGTTGCCCTGCATCCTCCACCGGTTTGAGTGATTATTACAGAAGTATTATTTAAATCGTATTTACCTGACTTTAAAGCCTCCATTATCTGACCTACTACAATTATCGCAGGATAGCAAGCATCGTTATTGACATATCTTAGACCCTCATCTATTGCTTTTTTATCAACTGAAGGTAAAATTTCTATATTGTAACCTGCTTTTTCAAATCCAATCTTTAAAAATTGAAAATGTATAGGCGACATTTGAGGTGCCAAAATAGTATGGGCTTTTTTCATATTCTTTGTGAAAATAATTCTTTCATGATCATTCTCTAACTTTGTTGGTTTAAACTCTCTTTTATCTCTTTCTTTAATAGCAGCAATTAGAGACCTTATACGAATCCTGGCAGCTCCTATATTACTAATTTCATCTATTTTTAACAAGGTATAAATCTTACCGTGACTTTCTAAAATCTCACTGATCTGGTCTGTAGTTACCGCATCTAATCCACATCCAAAGGAATTAAGCTGAATTAGTTCTAGGTTTTTCTCTTTAGCCACAAATGTGGCAGCTGCATACATTCTAGAGTGATATACCCACTGATCAATAACTCTCAGTGGTCTTTTAATCTTGGCTAAATGATCAATTGAATCCTCAGATATAACTGCAAACCCATAGGATTTTATCATCTCTGGTATTCCATGATTAATTTCCGGATCAATATGATATGGTCTACCTACCAGTACCATTCCCTTTATATTTTTTTCTTTAATATAATTTATTGCCTCTTCTCCTTTATTCCTAACGTCTTGTCTATATTTATCAAGCTCACTATAGGCTTTTCCAACTGCTTTAATTATTTCTTCCTTTGAAATATTCTCAGGAGCTAATTCTTCTATTAAACGCTTTGTCATTTTCTTAGGATTATCAATAGGTAAAAATGGATTATAGAAAGTTATTTTATTTATATTTAAAATATCCATATTAGCCTTTATTGTTTGAGGATAGGATGTAACTACAGGACAATTATAATGATTTCCTGCCTCTTTATCTTCTTGTATATTATAGGGAATACAAGGATAGAATATCTTATATACACCCTTTACGACTAAATCAGTAATATGTCCATGAACAAGTTTTCCCGGATAGCAAACCGATTCAGATGGTATAGTATCCATTCCCATCTCATATATTCTCTTGGATGATCGACTAGAAACAATCACCCTATATCCAAGTTCAGTGAAAAAAGTAAACCAAAATGGATAATCTTCATACATATTTAATACCCTTGGCAGTCCTATAGTTCCTCTAACGGCTTCATTTTCGGATAAAGGTTTATAATTAAATACCCTTTTATACTTATACTCATAAAGGTTTGGAATATCATTTCTTTCTTTTTCTATACCTGCTCCCCGCTCACATCTGTTCCCAGAGATAAATTTCCGTCCATCGGAAAACTCTTTAATTGTCAAAAGACAATTGTTCCCACATAATCCACATCGTTTCATAGATGTATTCATTTTAAAATCTACAAGTTCTTTTGTTTGCAATAAAGTAGTTTTATATTCCTCTCTATAACGCCCTTTAGCAACTATTGCCGATCCAAAGGCTCCCATTATCCCTGCTATATCTGGTCTCACAACATTTCTTCCAATTATTTTTTCCATGGCTCTAAGAACAGCATCATTATAAAATGTTCCACCTTGAACCACAATTTTTTCTCCTAATTCCCTGACGCTCCTTAACCTTATAACCTTAAAAAGGGCATTTTTAATAACTGAAATTGAAATACCAGCAGAAATATCTTCTATTGTAGCACCTTCCTTTTGTGCCTGCTTTACCTTAGAATTCATAAAAACCGTACATCTTGTTCCCAGATCTACTGGAGATTTTGATTTAATTCCTTCCAAGGCAAAATCTTTCACATCCATATTAAGGGATTTTGCAAAAGTTTCAATAAATGATCCACAGCCCGATGAACAAGCTTCATTTAACATTATCGAGTCTATGACACCATCTTTAATTTTTAAGCTTTTCATATCCTGGCCACCTATGTCCAATACAAAATCAGTTCCTGGAAGAAAAAATTCTGCTGCTTTATAATGAGCTACGGTTTCAATTTCTCCAATATCTACTCTGAGGGCAGCCCTTATTAAATGTTCCCCGTATCCGGTAACAGCTGAGTAAACAATTTTTGTATCTTTATTTAATTTGCTATATAAATCCTTTAGTGCCTCTATAGTCGACTCTAAAGGGTTTCCTCTATTACTGCCATAATATGAATATAATAATCCTCCCTTATCGTCTATCAAAGCTAGTTTAGTTGTAGTTGAACCTGCATCTATTCCTAAAAAAGCATCTCCAGAATAAGTATTTAAATCTACTCTTTTTACTTTATGCTTTCTATGCCTATCTTTAAACTCCCTATATTCTTCATCATTTACAAACAATGTTTCTACATCCTTATTCTCTTTATCATCGAGTTTACAAATAGCAGGAACTCTTTCATAAAGACATTCAAATAAAATAGGTTCTTCTTTTCTAGAAGATAATGCAGCTCCTATAGCAACAAAATACTGAGAGTCCTCTGGATAAATAACATTATTTTCCTTTAGTTTAAGGGTTTCTATAAAGCGTTTTCGAAGCTCTGGCATAAAATGTAATGGTCCCCCTAAGAATGCAACATTTCCTTTGATAGATCTCCCCTGGGCCAATCCACTTATACTTTGATTAACAACTGCCTGAAGAATTGATGCTGCTATATCTTCCTTTGCTGCTCCTTCATTTAAAAGAGGTTGAATATCCGTCTTTGCAAAAACACCACACCTTGAAGCAATAGGATATATAATTTTGTGATTCTTTGCCAGTTCATTGAGGCCAGAAGCATTGGTCTGTAAAAGGGATGCCATTTGATCAATAAATGCACCTGTGCCCCCAGCACAAGTCCCATTCATTCTTTGTTCAATTGAATCCCCTAAATATGTAATTTTAGCATCTTCTCCACCAAGCTCAATTGCAACATCGGTATTGGGAATGATCTTTTCTATTGCATTTGTACATGACATTACTTCTTGAATAAATGGTATATTGAGTTTTTTAGAAATATTAAAACCACCTGAACCAGTAATCATTACTGTTATTAAATTTTTTTGTAATATTCCCTTTGCGCTTTCAATCATAGAAACTACAGTATTTTTGATATCGGAAAAATGCCTACTATACTTTTTATAAAGGATATTACCTTGTTCATCTAAGACAGCCATTTTTACAGTAGTTGAACCTACATCTAATCCAACATTTAAAACCTTATTCATATATAGTCCTCCTTAAACTAAATTGAAGTGATACCATTTCGTTTCTTATGATTTAACTCCAATTAGTTGTCTAAAAACCTGCCTTCTTACTAATTCATATTTATAATTTCTTCTTTTTTGACTGTTTTTTTTATTTATTTTAAAAAAGTTTATAATTTCCTTTCACAAAAATACTGAGCTAAGAGGTAATCCCCTTAGCAAAAGTCTTTACAAACTCTGTAATGCACGAGTCAATATCAATATTGGTATTAAATTTTTCAAGAATTGTAAAGCTGGTGAAAATCCCAAAATTACTTGAAAGAAAATTTATAGCAAGTACATCTGGGTCCTTATCTACAACTCCTTTTTCCTTCATTTTTGAAAAGTATGCAGCCATTAATTTTTTAAATTCATTTGGAAATTTATTTAATGGTGAGTCAAGTTCAAATATTAATTCATTGTTTTTAAGCTGCATCAATATTATTCTTTCATTTTTACATAGCATATCTTGATAAACAGTACTTATTTCCATTAGATCCTTTTCTAAATTCCACTCTAGTTTATCATCGAATAATGTTTTAAGCTTTGGAGTAAATATATATTTATCAAAGGCATTTTCAAATAGATTACGTTTATTATCAAAATGTCGAAAAATAGTCATTTCACATACTCCAGCTTCCTTTGCAATCTTCTTAGTTGTAACAGCCTTGTATCCTTTTTCAGAAAATAATCTCATAGCTGCTTCTAGTATTTTTTCCGATGTGTTTAGGTTTTCCATTAAATCCCTCCTGGAATTATGTTAGTACTAACTAACATTTAAATTATATCATTTATGTTATTTTTTTGCAATGTAAGCATAAACACTATAAACTTGTTTCTAATTTATCTCACTATATTTTTCACCAATAGCTTGTCATTGAATACTATGTATTGCAACAAAAACAATCACCAATAGGAGGATTTCTATGGTAAAACCTTTCGTCTTAGGATTAGTAGAAAAAGAGGGTAAATATCTTTTCTTAAATAGAATTGACCCTCCAAAGGTCTGGTCACCACCAGGGGGATGGTTAGATAAAGGAGAAAATCCTGAAGACGGTCTTCTCAGAGAAATAAAGGAAGAAACAAATTTGAAAGTGAAAATCATATGTCCAATCCATGTGTTTTATAAAAGTAAAACTAATTCTTTAGGATTTGTATATATTTGCCAATATATAAGTGGAAAAGTAAAAATTAGTTTTGAGCACATGGACTTCATGTGGAAAACACTTAAAGAGATGAAAACTGAAAAAATTAACTGTTCCCCCTCTGTTAGAATATTGGAAAAGGGTGAAAAAATCCTTAGTTGCTTAAAAAGAAGTTAATTTCTATAGTTTCTGATATATAGTCCAATATCAAAACTACTATAGTTATTGACCTTCAACAAAAAACATCCTCTTAAAATGATTTTAAGAGGATGTTTTTTAAAGAAAAACAATATTAAACTTTAAAATTTATATGTATTCAATCCTACCTCTTCATTAAATTCCCTATCAACCATACCATCAATTACATCGATTACTAATTCACAGGTTGCACAAATAACAGCTTCATTTAAGTGTCCTCCGAAAGCTTTTAATTCATGGTCTGCTATTGTTCCATGAAGATGAAGATATGTCTCTCCATTCATAGTTGATATATTTCCAGTAATATTAGTGATCTCGTAGTCACCAACAAACTCTTTGGAAAAATATTCTTTTTTCTCCACATCAAATAGTCCCATCTTAACTCTGCCAGCTGCTCCAAGACCAGTAATAGAACCTAGCTTTATTTTTTGATCTTCACAAAACTTGCTTATTGTTTTAACAACCTCCTCCCCCCTATCAATTCGCATAACTATCTTGTTTCCAAATCTTTTAAAATTCATAATATACCTCCTGATTTTTTTGAATTTATAATTTATAAAAATTGCATAATTCTATTTTGGCTGGGTTGCATAATATATGTAGTTATACTTTAAAAATTTAAAAGCCAGATATAATAGATAGTTTTTGCACAAGGTAATTATGCAATTTCCTTATTTAACTATAAATCTTAAATTTAATTTGATCAATATCTAATTTCGAATCAACCATTATTTCGTCAATTTTGATATTAGTTCCTAGTAATTTTCTGACTTCTTCTTCAATATATTCATTGTTATCTTTGAAGAATAATTCTCTATTATAATTGACTAACTGTATATTTTGAATATTATTAAGTAAAGTCTTTTCATATAAGGTTCTTGTTTCAAAAAATTGAACAGTTAGTATATCTCCTTGAATAAAAGCCTGAACATTTTTGGGTCCCTTCCCGGTAGATGATTTAATAAACTTAGCCATAACAGTTTGAATTTTTTGTTCCAATTCCTTTTTCCTATTTTTTTCAAGAATTAGTGAATTGACAATGGTGTCTTTAGATTTTATCTTATATAACTTTAATGCTGATTCTTCCATTGCTTTAATTAGTTCTTTTGTATCTATAGGCTTTACAATATACTTATCAATACCAACATCTATAGTATGGATAACTGACTCTACATCAGATATAGCTGTTGTAATAATAATTGGAGATATACTGTCAATATTTCTAATTTTTTTTGCCATTTCTATACCATCGATTTTAGGCATTTTTAAATCTGTAATAACAATATCAGGTTGATGTTGCTTAAATTTCATTATTCCCTCTTCACCGTCAGATGCAAGATACAGCTTTCCAACCCGCCGTTTAATGAATTGTGCTAATTGTTCCCTTACTAATTCTTCATCCTCTACATATAAGACTTTAAGGTTATATAGAATACTTTTATTTGTATTATTCATTTTTATCAACTCCATTTTGGGGAATTATAATAGATACACATAAACCATTATTTTGATTGTATATATCTATACTTCCATAAAAATTTTTTTCAATAATAACCTTTGACATATAAAGTCCTAGTCCTGTACCTTTTCCTTTACTTTTGGTTGTAAAATATTGCTGAAAAATGTGATTAATAATGGTCTTATCAACACCTTTGCCATTATCTTCAATCTCAACTATTTGATTATGTTCGTCTTTGAAAATTCTAATATCAATTTTTCTTTTGCTTGATCTATTTTCTATTAAAGCATCAATTGAATTTTGTAAAATATTAAAGATTACTTGTGAATATTGATTGGGATGCCCATAAATCATACTATCCTCAATCAAATGAATATTTAATGAAATCTCATTTAACTTCAACTTTTCATAAAGAAAATCAACTGTTAATTCAATGTTTTCTTTCACTGAAAATAATTTTTCCTCACTTTTAGGATTAAAAAAGTACCTAAAATCATCTATTGTTTGAGACATTCGCCTGATAAGCTTCTGAGATTTTTCAACTAATTCTTCTAAATATTCCTTTGTCAATTCCCCATAGTAATATGCATCCTCTATGTTTGCGAAAATCAACCCAAGACAGCTTAAGGGTTGTCTCCATTGATGCGCTATATTTCCAATCATTTCCCCCATTGCTGCAAGTCTTGATTGATAAATCATTAGAGCTTCTTTTTTTCTATTTTCATCTACCTCTTTTTTAAACATTTTTTCTAGCTTGATATTTATTTCTTCCAGTTCTAAGGCAATTCGATTTTTGTTTTCTATCTCAGAATGATAATTATTTGGATTTTTTTCAACATTATAAATATCTATATTATTTTCATCAATTTCATCTGAAATTTCAGTTGCAACTTGATTAATGATTTTTCTAAATCTCTTCTCACTTCTTTTTAAAGCTTCTTCTTGTATCTTTTTATTGGTAATATCCCTAGCAATTAAAATTAATTTTAATTGCCTTTCAAGATTAAAAAGATGGGCACTAACCTCTACAGGTATTTCTCTGCCATTACTGGAAATAAGGGTATCTTCAAAAATGATAAATTTATCACTTTTTAAGGATTTCACAATATTTTTGAATTTTTCTTTATTTCCATCTACAGAAATATCCAAATATGACTTTTTTAATAGGGTTGCCTTATTATATTCAAGGCTCATACAAGCCTTTTTATTTACTTCTAAAAACTCTGTAGGCAAATTATTGTCATCTAGATTCAAAACAAAAGTACAATCACTTCCGCTGTTAAAAAGCCTTTCGTATTTTTTTTTGCTGCGAATTAACTCTTTCTCAAGGGACTTTCTTTCTTCTATGTCTTTTTCTAATTCTTTATTTAAGTCATTGACTTGCTTTAATAGTTTTGTCTCCTTTTCCAATTGTCTTTTTCCCTTTTTAATCTTATATATATAAAACATACATGAAATAAAGATTAAAATAATAATAAGATTCAACATTAAAATTTTATATGTACGATTCCGAATAAATTGAGTCATTTCAACATAATCCATAGAAACAGTTACAATCCAGAACTGATTATCAATTCTTACAGGAGAGTAGGCACTAAACTTTTTTATTCTCCTTCTCTCTTTATCATGATACCAAAAAGAGTGATAAACGCCAACTCCTGATCCTCCCGCCATTTGCTCCTGAACCAATTCGTCCAGCTCTGACCAATCATAATCTGGAAATTCCTGTCTTCTAGCCTTCATTACATTTACACCTAAATCCTCCTTTTTAGGATGCATTAATAAAACTCCATTTTGGTCTTTAACAGAAGCATAACCATTTTCTCCCGTTCGAATAGCCTTAACCAATTTCTCATAGATTTTATCTAGACTAATCTTAATACATACAATTGCTTCAATTTTCGAATTATAATACACTGGCTCATATATTCTAATATAAAGCTGACCATTATGAGAATAAACTCTGCTGACAATTGGGGATTTCACCTTTAAGACTCTTGTCATATCTTCTGAGCGATAAGGATAAGTTGATACATCGTTTTTGGGATAACTATCAATCACCTGAAAATCTGTACTTAATAATTGTATTCTATCAATATCATCTTTTTGGATTATATAATAATTTTCCAGACTATCAAATTTAGTTTTTAATTTCTTTGATACCATATATTTTTTAAATTGCTCTTTAAATAATTTATTTTTAGTAATAATTTCTAAATTTTCACTATGATATTCAAAAAACCTTTCAATACTACTAGATACAGATTTTGATATTGTCAATAATTGCTGCTGTTCCTTTGAGATAATATGCCCCTGTATATCTTCATAATTTATATATGAAGTTATTAAGATAATTCCCATAACTACAACTGTGGCAAATATTAATTTTAATAGGTCCTCTGTATCTTTTTTGATTGTCATGATGGTTTCCCACTCCTCAATGAAATTATAAAATAAGAAAATGGCATAAGATTAAATACTCATGTAAATTTAATTACACAAGAATATTAGCTTATGCCATAAAAAGTTTGAAAGCTTATACTTAAGGTTAAATACTTTCCCTCACCGTATTTTTCTTTTTATTAATCATATCCTTTATAAAGGGAAAAGCTATTGAAAGCACAGTTAATATTAATAGTACTATTGAAACACCAGAATTTAAAAAGGCACTTAAATCACCGTCAGAAATCGTCAAGGTTTGTCTAAAGGATTGTTCCATACTATTTCCGACAATAGCCGCTAAAATAAGGGGTGCAGTAGGTATTTTAGCCTTCGACATAAAATATCCCATGGCACCAAATATTACAAGCAAGTAAAAATCCACAACACTATTGCTAATTGCAAAAGTTCCAATGAAGGCAAGTCCCAATACAATTGGGTATAAAACCCTTGGAGGAATTGATAAAACCCTTACTAGAATCCCTGCCATAGGGATATTTATAAGAGCAAGCATTAAATTACCTAAAAACATACTGGCGATAAGCCCCCAGGCTAAATTAGGATGTTGTTGAAAGAGCATAGGTCCAGGTTGAATCCCCAGCATAAGTAGTGCTCCCATCATAACAGCAGTCGTTCCCGAACCAGGTACTCCAAGGGTTAACATAGGTATTAATGCACCTACCGATGCTGCATTGTTTGCTGATTCTGGTGCAGCAAGTCCTTCAATAGCACCCTTACCAAATTCTTCTGGATGATCAGATAATTGTCTTTCGTTATTATAAGCCATTAAAGAAGCCATTGTTCCTCCAGCTCCAGGCAAGGAACCAATAAAAAACCCTAAAGGAATACTTCTAAGGATTGGCCATTTACTTCTTTTCCAATCTTCCTTGCTTATCCATATCCTTTTAAATTTCCTTTGCATTTGTTTCTTTCCTTCTTTAATGGTCTTAAAACTTTTAAATACTTCTCCTAAAGCATAAATCGCTATAATTACAACTAAAAAATCTATTCCTGTCTGTAATTCTAATATTCCAAATGTAAATCTCTCTATACCCGACTGGCCATCTATGCCAATGGTTGATATCATAAGGCCTAAAAACATTGATATGAACCCTTTGGTAAGATTCCCCTTTGCCATGGATGCTGTTGCAGACAAGGCAAAAACCATAAGCATGAAATATTCAGCTGGCCCAAATTTCAATGCAAATTTTGCCACAGGCTGTGCCACTAAAACCATAATCACTGCTGCTATTAAGCCACCTATAAGAGAAGCAATAGCAGATATGGCAAGGGCAGCCTCAGCTCTACCATTTTGAGCCATGGGATATCCATCAAAGGTTGCAGCTATAGCAGCACCATCCCCCGGCGTATTAATTAAAATAGAACTCCTTGATCCTCCAAACATAGCTCCATAATATATACCACACATTGTTATTAATGCTGCTTCTGGTCCCATTGAAAATGTTATTGGTAAAAGTACTGCAACCCCAGTTGCTGGCCCCAATCCCGGAAGCATGCCTATAATTGTTCCTAAAATTCCACCTATTGTCACCCACATTATATTAATCGGCTGCAGGGCAACAGAAAATCCATGTAATAAATAACCCAACATATCCATATTTGTCACCTCTACTATATATATATAAATGGTATAGAAGGTAAAGTAATTCCTAAGAATTTTGAAAAGGTTATATATATCAAGACACTAAAACTCACTGATATAATTGTATTCATCTTCCATTTCTCTTTACCTCTAAATAATAATAACATCATTTCCAAGAAAAGTATTGTTGATAGTACATACCCTAATTTATTAAAAGTAAGAGCATATACAATACATATGCAGCAAGTATATAATATTAATTTTAATGATTGATCATTCTTTGTCTTTTTTTCTACAAATAATTTAAACCCTGTCTTTTTAACTTCTTGAATTATTAAACTGCCACCAAAACAAATTAAAAGTATACCAAGTACAATAGGAAAAACCTTGGGTGCCATTGGTTTTCCAATGGTGGCATCAGGTAATAAATAGGCTTGCAGAGTATATACTATTCCAATAATAAATGATAAAATTCCTGCTAATAATGATAAGTTCACCCTTTTATCACTCCCTTAATTAATTGAGGAAATTGCATAATTATCTCTTATAAAACCTTTACTTTTCTTTCAACATTCCTATATCATTAAGAATTTCTTTATATTCTTCATTTGTTTGATGTAAGAACACTTCAAACTCTTCTTTATCTAAGTATACTTCATCCCAATTATTCCTTTCACATGCCTGAGCCCATTCCTCGGTCTTAACCATCTTAGCTATAGCATCTTCCCAAAATTCTACTGCATAATCAGGCATTTGAGGTGGTCCAAATAGGCCTCTCCAATTTACAAAGGTTGCTTCTATCCCTTCTTCTTTACAAGTTGGAATTTCTGAAACTATTCCAGTACCAATTTTTTTATCTGCAGTTTGAGCAAGGGCTTTTAAATCTCCACTTTCTAGTAATCCCTTTACTTCGCCCAGTCCAGTAGAGAATAAATCAATATGCCCTCCTAAAATTTGTGCTGCTCCAGATTCCTGGAAGCTTACATAATCAATTTCTTTAATGTTTTCAACACCGGCTGCCTTGGCCATTAATAGAAATTGAATATGATCCATACTACCAGCCGATGAACTCCCACCAATTTTTACACTTTTAGGATCCTTTTTAAGTGCTTCCATTACATCTGATATACTATTATATTCAGAATCCTTTGCAACTACAAATACTCCATAATCAGCAATTAATCTTGCAAGGGGTGTAGTATCCTTATAACTAAACTCAGTTGAGCCATTTAAATTGATCAATAAAAGAGGTGGTGAATATACTGAAATCAAAGCATCACTGCCTTTATGTTCCTGCATATAGGCAAGATTTACTCCTCCTCCTCCGCCTGGTCTATTTGTAACTGGCATTGGAACTGGAGATATTTTTGTATCTTGTAATACCTTTGCTACTGTACGAATAGTAAGGTCCCATCCTCCACCAGCTCCACTTGGGGCAATAAATTCCATTGCCTTTTTAGGATATTTTTCATTACCTGATGATTCGCCTGTACTAGCATTCTTTGCTCCACAACCGGTTAAAATAGCTGCTCCTATTAAGCTTACTGCTAAAACACCTGATAAAATTTTCTTTTTTAAAGACATTTCAAATCCTCTCCTTTTTATATTTCTTCATTTGAAATACGCTTTGGCAGTAACTTCTATATATTCAAGCATCTCCTCAAGACTATGGGCTCTACTTCTTGCACATAACCAAACGTATTTATCACATAAAAAGCATTTTCTTTCAGGAATTCCAATTAATTTTCTTCCAATAGAATTTCCCGATGAATCAAACACATCAAAGTCATATATTCTTCCAAGTCCATCTTTTTCTTCTATATTTACACAAAGTTTTTTCATATTATGGGCCTTTGCTTTAACCACTAAAAAAGCCTCGGGTCCAGTATTCTTAAAAGATAGACTTTGAAAAATAATAGGTATCCTATATTCCTTCATAGTAGCTTTTAATAGTTTTAGTCCATTATTAAATATCTTTCTATATAGCAGGCTGTCTTTTTTAGGACCTGGAATATTTAGCTTAAATGTAATTAAGGTATTTTTATATTCTTTTATAAGCTTTTTTTGGTAAATTACTCTTCTTTCTCTGTCTCTTAGAATAATTTCAATATTTTTATTGGCAAACATTGTTTGTATCAATCCTGTTTGATTTGATAAATTATATCAATAATGCTTCCATCACGATATTCAACTACAGCAACAACTTTATCTGTATATTCGATTGGCTCTGGTGTTCCTACAATATCTGCCGCCATATTTTTCAGCTCTTCTATTGTAAGTATTGGGATACCCTTTCCCTTTAACCTTTCAATTAAATCTGTCCTCCTTGGATTTATTGCCACTCCCCTTTCTGTTACTAAAACATCTACTGTTTCTCCCGGTGTAATTATGGTATTAACACGATCAACAACCGTTGGAATTCTACCTCTAACTAGGGGGGCAACTATTATTGACATCTTTGAGCCTGCTGCTGTATCCGAATGTCCTCCCGATGCTCCTCTTATTACTCCATCGGAACCGGTAATAACATTAACATTAAAGTTTGTATCTATTTCAAGGGCACTTAGTATAACTATATCTAATTTGTTTACGAAGTTTCCTTTATTATGGGGATTAGCATACATTGATGCATCTATTTCATGGTGATTTGAATTCTTTATAATTGATTCACATGAATCTATATCGAAGGTTTGTGTATCAAATAGATGTTCTATTAGTCCTTCTTGATTCAGTTCAACCATAGGTTTTGTAATTCCACCAAGGGCAAATTTAGCCTTTACTTTTTTCCTTTTCATTTCTTCCTTTAAAAATCTTGTAACTGCTAAGGAAGAACCTCCTGAGCCTGTTTGAAATGAAAAGCCCTCTTTAAAATATCCTGAATTAACTATAACTTTATTTGCATATTGTGCTATTAATAATTCCTTTGGATTTTTAGTATATCTAGTTGCACCTGAAGCAATTCCCTTAGAATCTCCTATAGAATCTATCTTCACTACATAATCTACTTCTGTCTGCTTTATACTTGCAGGGAAATTAGGATAATCAACTAAATCATCGGTAATAATGACTACTGTATCAGCATATTTAGCATCAACTTTTGCATATCCTAAGGAACCACATATGGTTTTCTCTCCTTTACCGCTGGCATTTCCATATTCATCGCATCTAGGGACCCCTAAAAAAGCAATATCTATTTTTATTTCTCCCGATTCTATGGCCCTTGCCCTACCACCATGGGATCTTATTATTACGGGGTTTTCCATTACTCCATTGGAGATAGCCTCAGCCAATTTTCCCCTTACACCACTGGTATATATCCTTGTAATCACACCATTTTTCACATACTTTAATAAAGATTCATGAATAGTTGTTAGGGAGCTGGGAGCTATGGTAATGTTTTTGATTCCCATTTGAGCTATTTTATCAATTACCATGTTTATGATATAATCTCCATTTCTAAAGTGATGATGGAAGGAGATTGTCATTCCATCCTTTAATCCTGCTTTTTTTATTACTTCTTCTATGCTTTTTAATACTTTGTTATCCTTTGGTTTTATCTGCTTTAATAAAGGGGCCGCTTTTCTTCCAACAGGCTCTTTATCAAAGGGTTTATTATATATAGAAATTTCTTTGTATCCTATTATATTTTCTGGAATTTCTCGTCCAACAGAATTTTTCATTTCTCTGTCCCTCCTTTTACATTTCAGATGCTTTTGCCAATTCAAGTATCCTCTGGGCCCTTTCAACAATGGGCTTGTCAATCATTTTTCCCTTTAATGAAACTACTCCTAATCCTTTTTTTTCGGCTTCTTCTATGGCATTTATTACTTTTTTTGAATGCTCTATTTCCTTTTCTGTTGGGGCATATATTTCATGAACTGGAGCAATTTGCTTTGGATTAATTATGGATTTTCCATCAAAGCCCAATTGCTTTATTAGCTCAACTTCTCTACGAAAGCCCTCTTCATTATTGATATCGGAGTATACTGTATCTAATGCATATATACCTGCTGACCTGGCAGCTACTAATATTTGACTCCTGGCATATAATAGCTCAATGCCCTCTGGGCTTCTTTTTGTTTTCATATTTGTTACAAAGTCTTCAGCTCCAATTGCAATTCCCATTATCCTTGGACTAGCCTTTGCTATTTCCTGTGCATTTATTACTCCAAGGGCACTTTCAATTGCCGCCATCATCTTTATTGTTCCAACTGGCATTCCAATTTCTTTTTCAGTTTCTTCTATTATTTTCTCTACATCTAATATATCCTTTGCTGTTTCTGTTTTAGGTAGTCGAATAACATCTACACCGGCACGAACCATGGCTTTAACATCATTTTTCCCATAGGGTGAATCAAGGCCATTGATTCTTACAACTATCTCCATATCTCCATAGTCAATATTTTTTACTGCATTATAGACCAAGAGTCTTGCTGAATCCTTTTCTAATAGAGATATAGAATCTTCTAGGTCAAACATTAAGGAATCTGCTCCGTAAATATGGGCTTCTGCAAGCATACCAGGGTTACTTCCAGGAACATACATCATTGTTCTTCTTAGTCTTTTTTTCATCTAAAATAACCCCCAATCTATTTCATTTTCCTTCATAGCTGCCCTCATAACTGCACTTTGAACCCTGGCACGTATAGTACAGTCCAATGCGCCACGATCAATAGCCCTTACAACAACATCTGTCACTTCTAGCTCCTTAAGTGTTTTTAAAATCGCCTTTCTAATCTGATTACCAAATTGCTTTTCAACGGAGCTTTTTAGATAAATTTTTATTCCTTTTTCCTGATTCTTTTCTACAACTACATTTATATCACTTGACTCCATTGTTCCTGCCATTCCTGTTTTCTTTATTTGCATTTCATCACCCCTTGTTAATGTCTTCTATCTAATGATTTTCTTTGAATTTTATTAATTACTTTCTTACCCTCCTGGGAAAGTAAAAAGTCATAGGTTGATTTTGGAACAAGAGATTTTATTTTTTCTATTTTCCCTTTATCAATAAGCTCCCTTACCCTTGAAGCACTAATATATCTTCCTTCAATAGCCTTTCTTGGAATTTCCTCTACCATAACTCCATACTTTGGCAGTATCTTTTTCATGGTTTGATTGTATTCATTGGTTATTGGGCAGTAGGGCTCATGTCCAACATATCTTATGTTAATACCAAGGCATGAGGCTATATATTTACCAAAAATCTTTAGATCCAAGATTGTGTGAATCTTTACTGCCTCTGTCTTTTCCTTTATAAAATATGAGGGAAAGGTAGAATTTGAAATTATATAATCACCACCTTTATGTATTATCAAATTTTTAATATCTTTTGTTCCCTGGATTATCATTTTCTTTCTGGCTTCATATGGAAAGCTGGATTCCTCAGAGGATAAAACAAATATATGTAAATAGTCACTTTCCCCAGCTACCTTTTCAATTAAATATCTATGACCTAAAGTAAATGGATTGCCATTCATTACAATAGAACTTATCCTTTCACCAATTCTTTTATCTTTTGATAATCTATCTAGATATTTCTTTAAACCATCGGGGCGATTTTCCATTAAAGCAACCCCATTTTTTATCTTTTCAACCACATAGAACCCTAAGTTTTCAAAGCTTTTTTGGGCAGATGGTTTTGTAAACACAAATATGTCATTTACTCCATTGTGGTATTGAATTTTTATTAATTCTCCTATAAGTATATTAAAGATTTTTCCTCCCTGATAATCCTTGTCTACTGCTATACACCTTAATGTATTTCCCTTTATTCCTCCTGTGGCTATTAATTTTTCTTCATAAAATATTCCAAGCATTTCCTCTATAGTTGAATCCATACTCAATTCTTCCTTTTTTAAAAGCTTCAATACTTTTTTCATGGCTATTTCATTGTTAATATCTATCTTTTCTATTTGATATTTATTAGGTACCATGGTAATTTCTCCTTTTATAGGATAAGATAAGTTTCATAACAAAAAAGGTCAGCATATAAAGCTCCTAGAATTTTCTAGGTGTTTTATATACTGACCTTTGAAAGCATAACAATATATCGATATCTTTCGCATTATCAATATAAAATATTTAATTATAATTACTTTTGTAAATATTTTCCTATTCCTATCTTAATCTATAGTCTGCTAACAGCATCTATAATAAGCTTAGGCTATTAAAGAAAACATTTTCATTGCCTGAATAGATTATACTATAAATGTAAATTTTGTACAAGGGGTTTTTTCCAAATACTTTAAGTGTTAATTTTTCAATTTTTCAATATAATACAGCATTATTGTAATAGCCAATAAATCAGCAGAACCACCAGGACTTACCCATTTATTTATGCACCAGCTATTAAATTTCTCAATTTCTCTCTTCCCTTCATCTGAGAAAGCTCCACCCAATTCTATAATTTCTTTAGCACGGGCTTGTACCTGCTGAAGCATCAAATAATTATGCCTTCCAAGAATATTTGAATCTTCAGTCTTTGACATTAGGTGAAGTAATACATGAATCATCCTCTCGTTCAGTGACCCCTTTTTTAATTCCATTAATTTTTTAAATATAGGAAAACTAAATTTTAAAACAGTTTCAAATCCCGATGCCACTTCTCCACGTATTCCAGTAACCCCATAATTCATATACAGCTTTTCACCATAGGTTAAGGGATTCTTAATATTCCTGCCTGTAAGTTCTCTTTCTACTAAACCTTTAGTCATAAGTTTAACTTTTTCACAAATATTATAGGCACACCATATGGGATTTGGATCTTTCCCATATAGATATCCAACAACAGCTGACAAAATCCCCAGAGAAAATATAAGTCCTTTATGTGTATTAACTTTCTTTGTTATGGAAAACATCCTGTGTTCTCCACAGATACCAATAGGTCTGATAGTATCAAGCAAAGCATCAATATTCCCATCGTGCTCTATGCCAGCTAATGTACATAAATAAAAGGTTTCACCAAGTACAGAACTGCTGTCAATAAAGGTAAAAAAATCCATATCACTATGGGCACCGTTATCATTTCTATCCACTAGCCCTGGTTTTGGTGTGGCAGCAACTTCATATAAAAGTGATCTAACTGCTATAGCCTCTATTTCTTTTGCAAAATTATTTCTGTCTGTCAAAATATCACTCCTATTTATTATAAGTTGACTTTCGCTATATATATCCCTATGTATAGTAATAATATCTTTAAGGACTAGAAAATTTTCCTAAAAGAAAATTTTCTTTTGAGTGATTTTTATTATAACATATTAATTCAATCATCTTATTAAATATTTTTTTAAGAACCCACAATTTCAATATTATAGATTCTATCACATGTTTATACAATGCTTTCCAAGCATAGCAGCACCAATAATACCAGCTTCATTTCCCAGCTCCGCCAATACTATCTTCCCAATAGACAATGTCCTATAGTATTTATTTTTTGTAGCTTCTCTTCTAATTTTATCCAAGAGAAATTCTCCAGCCTTTGAAAGCCCTCCACCAATTACAAAAATTTCTGGATCAATTACACTTACAATATTTACAATTCCTGTTGCTAAATACTTCACCATTCTATCTACTGCTTGATTTGCAATTTCATCCTCTTTAAAAGCAGCTTCAAATATTACTTTTCCATCTAGTTTATCAATATTTTCATCTATTATCTTAGTAATAATAGTTTCTTTTTTCTCTTCTTTCATTAATTTCTTAGTATAGTTTATGAGTGCTGTAGATGATGCAAAGGTTTCTAAGCAACCATTTCTCCCACAATTGCAGTCATAATAATTTTCTCCAACAATCATATGTCCAATTTCTGAGGCTACACCATTAAAACCTGTATGTATCTTACCATCAATAATAACACCTCCACCTACTCCAGTTCCAAGGGTTATAAACACACCGCTTTTTTTATTCTTCATTGCCCCTGCTTCATATTCTGCTAGTCCAGCCAGTGTGGCATCGTTATCAATAAATGTGGGAATTCCAAATGCTTTTTCCATTGGTTCCTTTAGTTGTACATCTTTCCAATTCAAATTAACACATTGAATAACTTCTCCAGTATCTGGATTAAACAATCCTGGTATTCCTATACCTACTGCTTTTATTTCTTCCTTAGTTATTCCGTAGTCCTTAATAACTTCACTAATTAACTCAATAATATCTTTAATAATAGCTTCAGGTTGTCTTTGTCTTCTTGTTAATTTAGATTTTTGAAGTTTCAATCTACATCTATCGTCTACAATACCAACAGCTATATTTGTTCCTCCTAAGTCTACTCCTATAAACATATTTATCACCTCATTATTCAAAACCATTCAGTGTATATGGTCTTAAGATCCTATCTAAACTACATTTCTATTATAGTACTGTTTTCTATGGATTTTACCCCACTCATATTTTTTCTTTCTATATTGAAAAATTGCTGATAGTCTATATAATGAAGATATTTGTCTATATCCAAAACATTCTATAAAACTATACCCTACATATATTAACATAAATACCACAAAAAACTGTATATTAATAAATCCAAAAAAATACGCCAAAATGATAAAAACTACTCCAACTACTTCCAATAAACAAGATAACATCTCATAAATCACATAGTATAGAAAAGAAAATGTTCCAACTAAGCCATATTTGAGAGTATAGAAGAAGTTAATGTATCTAAGAACCCCACGACTTAAGGCGTGGGAGTGCCAGCCCTGTAACCATATCATTATAATATATTAATCTCAACAAATTCTCAACAAATTTTACCAATTACTTCATATGAAGCACTATATAAATTTACAAAATATCAAATTTTTACAAATAAATAATAGATGCTAGTTAATCTCGCATCTATTATTTTATATATGTCCAATCCACATTTTTTCTCTAATTTTTTTTAAGTTTGGACCAAATTCTTTATTAAGTTCTTTCCTATATTTTATATATATTTCAGCTAAATATATATCATGGACTATAAAGGATTCAGCCATTAGCATGAAGGCTTCATTTTCTGTCCATATGGCCTGGGTTTTATCTTCATTAAATATTACAAATAAGGATTCTTTTCCATCAGCTATGAGAGTCAACCACCTACCATGTTTTAATACATTTTGATCCATATCTTCCATTTCATGATAGTAGATTTTACCTACTTCATCATCTGTATCACCATATAAAACAGTAACTATTTCTATTCCCTGCTTTTCTAAAGCCTTTAAATCCTCTTTAAAAAACTCATAATCTTTGTTCCAGGTTTCTAGATATATAAACTTCTTAGAATTTGAAAGCACATTCTTTATTTTCCTATTTATATTTTCAATCCCTTCTAAATGTAATAAATAAGAAATATTATTGGATTGATTTACTTTTTTAAGATTTTTCTTTAAAAATCCTACAGTCTTGCTGACATTTTTTTTATAGGCATCTAAAAAGCTTTCAAATTCTAAGGCCACATATTTAACTGGATTATCACTTACTATATTAACTAGGTTTTTTTCTAAAAGCTTAGACATGACCTCATATATTTTTGCCTGGGGCACTCCAGATATCTTACTTAATTCATAGGCTGTTATATCAGTTTTTTTAAGAAGTGAAAGATAGGCTTTTGCTTCATATTTATTCAAACCTATATCCATCATCTTCTCAATAATTTTCTCTTCATCCATATATAAAAATCCTTTCAAAGGTTTACTGAACTACTATAGTTCCAGTTTTGCCTTCAATCCCTTCTTCAGCCTTTTCAAGAGCTGTTATGAGTGATTTTCTCCCTTTTTTGGATGCTGCAAATTTCATTGCTGCTCTAACCTTAGGAAGCATTGAACCTGGTGCAAAATGACCTTCTTCAATGTACTTTTCAGCTTCAGCTATAGTCATTTCTTTTAATTCCTTTTGATTAGGTTTACCAAAATTTATAGCAACCTTTTCAATAGCCGTTAAAATTATTAAATAATCAGCATCTAATATCTCAGCAATTTTTTCACTAGCAAAATCCTTATCTATAACTGCTGGGACTCCAACTAGCCTATTGCCCTCTGATATAACAGGAATTCCTCCTCCCCCAACAGTTATAACAACATGACCATTATCTACCAAAGTCTTAACAGTTTCTTTTTCTGCAACGTCTACTGGAATAGGTGATGGAACGACCCTTCTCCAGCCTCTGCCTGCATCTTCTTTTACTATATAATTTTTTTCCTTAGTCAATTTCTTAGCCTCTTCTTCTGTATAAAATGCTCCTATTGGTTTTGTAGGATTCTTAAAAGCTGGGTCATCCTTATCTACTATAACCTGAGTCACAATTGTTGCCACAGGTTTTTTGCTCCCTCTATTTAACAATTCCTCTCTGATAGCATTTTGAAGATGATATCCAATATATCCCTGGCTCATTGCCCCGCATTCTGGGAAAGGCATTTCCGGAGTTTTTGCATCAGTCTTAGAAGCTGTTTCCATTGCTAAATTTATCATTCCCACCTGTGGTCCATTTCCATGGGCTATAATTACTTCATTTCCCTTCTCTATTAAATCAACTATTGGCTTAGCTGTATTCTTTACTAGTTGTAATTGCTGCTGTGGTGTCTTCCCAAGGGCATTTCCACCTAATGCAACTACTATTCTCATTCTTTGTCCCCTCCTTAAATAAATAATATAGATATGTAATTGAGAAACTAAATAAGTGGATAATGGAGTAAGTTAAATTTCTTAATTACATATCTATAGTTGCTAGCCTCTAGCTATTTAAAATCTTATCTTCCAAATCATCAAAATTATAAAGAAAAAACCTTAAAAAGTCATATTCTAATAACTAGCAACTATTTTATTTTCTAAAAGACCTCTAAAAAACTATAGGATAATGCCTTCTATTTTCCTATAGTTGCCACCATCACAGCTTTGATTGTATGCATTCTATTTTCAGCTTCATCAAATACGACTGAATGCTTGCTTCTAAATACTTCATCAGTTACTTCCATTTCTTTCAATCCAAATTTTTCATAAATTTCTTTTCCCACTATTGTCTTAGTATCATGAAATGATGGTAAACAATGTAAGAAAATCACATCAGGATTTCCTGTTTGATTAATCATATCCATATTTACCTGATATGGTTTAAGCTGCTTAATTCTCTCTTCAAACTGATCTTCTTCACCCATTGATACCCAAACATCAGTATAGATTACATCAGCATCCTTTACACCTTCTTGGATATTTTCTGTGAATTCTATTATAGCTCCTGTTTCTTTAGCCACTGCCTTCATTTCTGACACCAATTCTTCTGATGGGAATAATTCCTTTGGAGCTATCCCTACAAAATGCATACCCATTTTGGCAGCACCAATCATCAATGAATTCCCCATATTGTTTCTTGCATCTCCAACATAAACAAATTTAACTTTATCAAGAGGCTTATCAACATGCTCCATTACAGTTAAGAAATCTGCAAGAATTTGAGTTGGATGATATAAATCAGTAAGTCCATTCCATACTGGTACTCCAGCATTAGCAGCCAAATCTTCTACTGTTTCTTGTTTAAATCCTCTAAATTCAATACCATCATAGAATCTTCCAAGAACCTTAGCAGTATCTTCAATTGATTCCTTTTTACCCATTTGGCTATTGCTTAAAAACGTAACTTGTGCTCCTTCATCGAAACCAGCCACTTCAAATGCACATCTTGTTCTTGTTGATGTTTTTTCAAATAATAATACTATATTTTTTCCCTCTAATAAATCTCCTTTTATTCCTGCTCTTTTCTTTCTTTTAAGATCCATAGATAAATCTAACAAATACTTAATTTCCTGTGGTGTAAAATCCTTTAGCGTAATAAAATTTCTTCCTTTTAAACTGATTGGCATTTTTGTTCCTCCTTTTTATTTTAAATTTTTTCTCTAAACAAAGGCATACTCATACATCTTGGGCCTCCACGGCCTCTCGATAACTCTGATGACGGCATAATATGCAATTTAATACCATGTTCTTCTAATAGTTTATTAGTAACATGATTTCTAGAATAAACTATCACTTCTCCTGGTGCAATAGCAAGGGTATTCGATCCATCATTCCACTGTTCTCTCCCTGCGTCTATCATGTTTCCAGCTCCACAACGAATTAAAGTAACTCTATCAATTTCAAGATATTTGCTAAGTATTTCACTAAGTTCTTTAGTTTCCTTATCTATTATTAGTTCTTCTTCATTTTCACCTTTTCTTATTGAATAAACTGTAAGTGGCCCCTCAATTTCAGGATGAATTGTAAATTTATCATAATCTACCATTGTAAATACTGTATCAAGATGCATAAATGCTCTTTTTTTTGGTATATCAAAGGCTAATACTACTTCAAAGCTTTCATTTTTTTCAAATATTCTCTTTGTAAGTTTTTCTATAGCCGCTGCCTGTGTTCTTTCAGATATTCCAATAGCAACTACCTTATCACTAAGCACCAGCTGATCTCCACCTTCTATAGAAGCATTTTCATCTCTTTTAAACCAAAATGGAATTTCTTCATTTTTAAACATATTATGATATTTAAATATGTATTTTGAAAACAGTGTTTCTCTATTTCTGGTAATCGTTTTCATATGATTGAGAGAAATTCCTGAGCCTATAGTTGCAAATGGATCCCTTGTAAAATATAGATTTGGCATAGGATCCACTATAAAAGGATATTCAGATTCAATCATATCTGATAGTGAAGTTTTTTCAAAATTTTTTATTTCATTCTTTCTAATACCTTCCATCATTTTACTAACCATTTTTTTATTAGATGAAAAGCTTAAAAGATACTCCTTTACAAGTTCTCTTTTTTTCCTACTCATTGGTTTTGCTTCTTCAATAAACTCATCAATAAATTTATTTTTAATAACATCATCAGTAATAGCTTGGGCAGTTAATTCTTCTAAATAAAATACATCAGCCCCATTATTCCTAAATATATCTGCAAATGCATCATGTTCCTGTTTTGCTATTTCTAAATAAGGGATATCATCAAATAGCAATCTATCCATAAGATCCGGTGTCAAATTTTCAATTTCTCTTCCTGGTCTATGAAGCAAAACCTTTTTCAAGCTTCCAATCTCTGAATACACCTGTAAAGCTTGATTATTCCCCATACTTAATCCCTGCTTTCATTTAGTTACTACCTAGGTAGTTATTAATTATATTTTGAGTATAATACGTCATTTTTCTTTTGTCAATAATTTTCTCACTATTCTATGAAATTTTCATACACTCCTTTATTTTACTTTAAAATGTTTATAATATCCTCAATTATCCAATAGAATCCCTTAAAATCAAAAAAACCCCCTTTATTTGGGAGTTGATTTTAAAAAATATTTATTTTTCAAGTTCCATACATATACCTGTTTCACTATCAATCAGTACAAATTTCTTATCATCGGTCAGTCCAATACCTACATTGTTATTCTTTAACAGCTCTACTATAATCTCAACTAATCCTCTAAGCTCTTCTGTAGCTTGTTCTTTGGTTTTTCCCACAACTAATCACCCGTCCTTTATTATATATTTATTATTTATATTATTATAAAATTCTACTTTTTCACAGCTTTAATGACAAATTTCCTTCTACTATCCCTATATTTATTATAATATATTTTTGTACTCTTGCAATCCAATATTATTTGATATGATTATGGAATCTTCTTATTTGAGAAACTTACGTAATTAACATCACTAATTCCAAGATACAATATGTAGACAATCCCCCTAACTCTTTCTACTACATTTTGTGTTTTGAGATTCTTTACATGTATTATGCAATTTCCTCATTTATATAAAATTTGATCTATTATTAAACTTTTTTACTATATTAAAAATAAATAAAAAAACTGAGATGATTGTCTCAGTTTTTTTTTGTTTGATAAAATGATGAAAACTGTTTTGCATGTTCATCAACCATTTTTTCTATAGATATATCTGTAAATGTATCATTTGTAAGTACATATACGGTAAAAGCTCCCAATATACTATTAACAAATGTTGCTGCCATCATTTTGGGATCTCCACTAATTTCTCCTTTTTCAGCTAACTCCTCAAAATAATTTATCAGCACTTCTTGAATTTCACGAGATAGCTTTAATCTTATAAATTTTCTTTCTTTATCTGCCAGCTTCATCTGTACTTTATATAGTTTTATATTATAAAAATATAAATCAAGAAATTTTCTTGATAATATTCTTATATTATCATCAAAATCATTATCCTTTATCTTATTTACTATTTCATCAACTTTTACTTCCCTTACATAGTTTTGAGTAGTTTCCTGAAATAAGTTTTCCTTCGTCTTAAAATGTCTAAATACAGTCAATTCATTCACTTTCGCTTCTTTTGCTATTTGTTTTGTAGTAGTAGAATAATATCCCTGCTCAGAAAATAGTTTTAATGCTACTTCCATAATCTTATAACTAGTTTTATTTTTTTTGCTCATAATATTATGCTCCCTCTTTTATAGAACCGTTACAGTAAAACCTAATTTACTATATACAAATATTATTATGTACATCACCATACAAAATCACTTAATCATGTTTTAAAGTTAAAAATCCATCTTATACACTCTAAAATATTTATCTAATTTTTAAAACTTTAACAATAGAAAATATTTTATTCCATATTTTCATACAATCAACAAGCTTTTTTCTATATTCAAAAAACCATTGACTAGTAATATAAATTCATTTGGTTTCTCATACATTGATGCATGACCACAATTCTTTATCACTAAAAACTTAGAACCCTTTATATTCTCATTAATATATTCCTGTTCTATTAAAGGAGTTATATAATCATATTCTGCTCCTACAATCAATGTCTCTGCCTTTATTTCTCTTAACATACTTCTAATTTCATAGCCCTCTGAACTTTTTGTAAGCCTAATCATAGAATTCAAAAAATCTCTATTAAATACATTATATAAAATCTTTCTCCTTTTTTCCATCCATTCATTATTTTCAGTATAAAATAATGGAGAATAAATATACGGTATAGATACATTATAAAATGTTTCTGGATCATAGGTCTTTGCTGCATTTATCCATCCTCTACCTATATCTCTAAGCCAAGGGGTAGTATAACTGGCAGTATTGAAAAGTATAAGCTTACCCACCAATTCTTTATATTTTATAGCAAATTGCATGGCTATTTCGCCACCATAGGATATACCTACAATATCAGCCTTTTTTATATTCATATGATTAATCAGGGCCTTTAATGCTTCCACCTGTAATTCATGACCGTATTTAATACCTTCCATTTTATCAGACTTTCCCTGATCTAAGAAATCAAATAATATTAGCTTTTTATTTTTTGACAGCTCCGGTATAAAAGCCTTCCAGCTTAAATGACTCATCATAATTCCATTTAATAATATTAGAGGTTCTCCATCTCCATAAATCTCATAATAGATTCTTTTATTATTATATCTTAATTCAGACATTTTAACACCTCTTATTCAATAATTTCTATGATTCACTTATTACCTTCACCAATAGCTCGGGAGCATCTATCATAGGTGAATGTCCACAGTCTTCTACTACTACAAGCTTTGCATTATTCCCTATGCTTTCTTTTAACTCCCTAGCTTCATCAACACAAACCAGTAAATCATCTTTACCTTGAACTATTATTGTAGGCATATTTATTCTATCTACCTCTTCTGTGCCCATAGTTAATCCATTATAATATTTAGATATATTAAACTTTGCCAAGCCATAATATACATCAATTAAATTTTTCTGAAGTAGACTTTCTTCTAAATGTATATCATATAATTCTGGATCTGGCTTCTTTTTATTGTATATTGCAGCACTCCAAACTTTTTTATAATAATCTCTATCTTTATTTTCTAATGCCCTCAGTAATTCTATTTTTATAGGATCTTCCTGAATTTCTTTTTTGGATTTAAGTAATGTTTTATTCCCATGGGCATCTACTGCATAGGAATGATATCCTGAAGCTGGTGCTGAGGCTATCAGAAATAGTCTATTTACCATATAACCATAACTTGAACAGAAAAGCATGCTTACAGCTCCTCCTGTTGACCAGCCTAATAAATCAAATTTTTCTAATCCCAGCTTATCTACAAATAATTTTAAATCTCCTGCAAAATCTCTTAAAGTATCTATTGGTCTATTATAGGTAGATCCTCCAAGTCCCCTCATATCCATTGCATAAACAGTATATTCCTCTGGTAAATCCTGTATTAACTCATCATAAAACTTGGAACTAGCTAAGTTTCCATGGAGTAAAACTATATTTTTCTCTCCTCCTATATATTGTCTATATCTATATGTTTCACCATTTAGTAATGTTATTTTCTTTATTTCTATAATTTTCACTCTTATCACCTCTTTCTATAATTTTAAAATTAAAATTTATGATTTGAATTTAATATTGCTTCGCTATATCAAACCAGTTTTCAATGCTTCTTTATAAAGCTCTTCTCTAAACTTCGGATGGGCTATACTAATAAGTTTATTAACACGATCCCTTATAGAAGTACCCCTTAAATTTACAACACCATATTCTGTAACAACATAGTCAACATCATTTCTAGATAAAGTTACAGCTGCACCAGCCTTCAATTGTGGAACAATTTTTGAAATCTCAACTCTTTCTCCTGTATCCTTATCTTTAATTTTTGTTGTAGAATAAAGAGCTATAAAAGCTCGGCCATTTTGGGATCTTTGGGCTCCTATAGCAGTATCCACCTGTCCTCCTGTTCCACTAAACTGCCTTGACCCTATAGACTCCGAAGCACATTGTCCAGTCAGATCTATTTCAATAGTAGTATTTATTGATACTTGATTATGGTTTTGCCCTACTATATAAGGATCGTTAACCCAATTTCCATCCATAATCATTATTGATGGATTATTATCCATAAAATCGTATAATTCCTTAGTACCAAGGGCAAATGCTGCTACCATCTTTCCCTTATTAAAGTTTTTTTGTTTACCAGTTATAACTCCTGCCTTTGCAAGCTTCATCATTCCCGTAGTAATCATTTCAGTATGAACTCCAAGATCCTTTTTATTCATCAGTGAAGCTGTAACGGCATTGGGAATACCTCCTATACCCAGCTGTATACAATCTCCATCATTAATATACTCAGCAATATAAGCCCCTATTTTTAAATCCTTTTCATTTGGCTGTGCATCGGGAATTTCCGGCACATCATAATCCACTTCAATCATGTAATCTATATCATTTACATGAAGTTCCACATCTCCAAAGGTTCGAGGAAGCTTGTTATTTATTTCTAAAATCACAAGGTCAGCTGCTTCTATCATTCTTTTTTCGTAAACATTACCCAAGGATAAGGATACAAATCCATGTCCATCTGGTGGCGTGGCATTTCCTATGTATACATTTGGTTTAATATAATCGAGTCTTCTTACTGCAGCTAAATGTAAGTGATTGGGTATATAAGAAATATTACCATTTTTATGGACCTTCCTCATACCTCCAGTATAAAACCAACCATCCATACGAAATGAATTTTTATACTTATCATTCATAAAATAATCAGCATTCACCGTTGGAAGACATGTGGTTACCGTTACGTTTTCCACTTCACTGGCAATACTATGTAAATTTGTAAGCAGCTCCTTAGCTTCTGATCCCCCTAAGCCAGTTACAATAGTATCATTTGATTTGATTTTTTTTAAAGCTTCTTGGGCGGATATTATCTTATTATTGAACATTTTCTTATACATCCCCTTTATTTAATTTATATTAAAGCTCGGCTATCCAAGTGAATTTCTTAGAAAAACCGAGCATATTTATTTTATATCTGATTTTTTCTTAATTGAGCGAATTGCATAATTACCTTCTCAAAAAACTAACTACTACATATTGTTTTGAAATCTCCGAAGCCATACCATCGAAATATATTTAATTATAAATAATTAAATTAAGAATGATATTCGCATATGCAATTTTGCCAAATTAGAGTTATGCAATTTCCTCAATTACTATTTTTTCAATATTTCATCTATTCCCATAAACTCTTCATATGGTTCCCAGCCAGAAAGCACATCGGGATTCATTCTAAAAAGAGACATTTCCTGGGTTCCCAATCTTTTTCCATTTGAATAATCTATAGCACCTCCAAATGGATTTTGTATTGGTGCTGATTCAAGGGCATCCATATAGGACTCCCAAGTAAGATTTTCTTCAACACGTTTCAATCCTTCAGTAAAGAAATGTGCTGCTATCCATCCTGTCATTGCATAAGCATTGCTACTTAAATCTTCATTTGATGTTTCCTGAATCCATTTTCTATAATCTTCTATAGCAGGTTTATTCATATCCACCCATGAATTACCATAAATCTCAAACTTACCAGTAACATCATCTTTTACAGCTTCAGTCATACGTTCATCACAGTTTACATATGTTGTTATAGCCGGCTTATCCATACCTTGCTTAGCAAGCTCCTTAGCTATCTGTGGAAAGGTTCCCTGGATTGCAGCAATAGCTACAACATCTACATCCTCATCCTTAAGCTTTGTTACAGCAGCAGAAACATTTTCTGCCCCTGGAGGAACCTGCTGTTCAACAATGGCTATACCTCCTATACTTTCAGATTCCTTCTTAATACCTGCTAATAAATCTTTTCCAGCATCATCATTGGTATAAATGACCCCTATTTTTGAAGCCTTAAATTCTCCTTTTGCCCAAGCTGCAATAATACGTCCTTCCATTGGATAAACTGGCTGTACAGGATATATGACCCTATCATTTCCTGTTGCATTTTCATTATAAAGAATACCAGTTCCAGTTGCAAAGTATATTGCTGGAATACCTGCTTCTTTAATATCATTTAAAGTCGCACCTACAATTGGGGTTCCAAAATGTCCAACTATAGCAAATACTTTTTCATCATTAATCATTCTATCAAGGGCCGCCTTACCCTTTTCTGGATTAAACTCATCATCCTGATGAACATATTCTACTATACGTCCATTTACTCCACCTGCCTCATTTATCATCTTAAAGTATGCCTCAATCCCTGCTTTAAATGGTACTCCTACTGGTGCCAAGGGTCCTGATGTTGCTATACTATTTCCTACTTTTACTGTTTTCTCTGTAACTCCCTGGGCAGTTTCTACACTTTCTCCACAAGCTGACAGAAAAATCGATGCTATTAATATCACAGCTAGCATTAAAGATAATTTTTTTTTCATTATTTTTTTCCTCCTTTTTTTATTTAGATCAAAGCTATTAGAAATTGTAAGTGAAAAATTTACTTTACAAATATCAGAAACTCTCAAATGCCTGAGTATTTTTATATATGCAAACTAATATTTTTATGGAGTAAATTTTGTAATTTTATTAAGTAATCCATCTACCACATAAACTTCACCATTTGGTCCACATGCTACCCCTTGTGGCGAGAAGAAATCTCCTTCATTACCACTAAAATTCCCCCACTTTTCTATGAAATTTCCATCAGAATCAAATTTTTGGACTCTATTATTAGAGCTATCCGTTACATAAACATTGTCATTTTCATCAATTGTAATTCCTATTGGAAGGAAAAAATCACCATTTCCTATTCCCCAGTTTTCTAATGGATCTTCCTCAGGAACTCCTCCATTCGTTCCCCACTTTGTAATAAAATTACCATCCTTATCAAATTTTTGAACACGACTATTAGCTCTATCTACCACATAAATATTATCCTTAGAATCACTGGCGATAAAGAAAGGCTGCCTAAACTCTCCATCTCCCATTCCTTCTGTTCCCCAGCTACCTGCAAATACTCCCATGGGATTAAATTTAACAATTCTATTTGCACCAGTATCGGCAACATAGGTATAACCATCACTTGTAGTACATACTCCTACAGGTAAAGTTAGATGATAATATCCAAAGTTCATTACCCAGCCACCATTTTTAGTAAACACTTGAATTCTATTATTTCCTGTATCTGCTATCACTAAATTATCATATTTTTTATCGTACCAAATTTGTTTAGGTGTAGTAAATTGCCAATAATTTATACCATAAGCACCTGGGCCTCCATTGCCACTATTTCCACCCCATTTGTCCAATACATTCCCAGAACTGTCTATTTTTTGAACACGATGATTTAAGCTATCTGTAATATAAACATTCCCCTGAGAATCTACAGCAGCTCCAGTACTTCCTGAAAATACTCCATCGTCAGTTCTTAATTTTCCTATATTAAAATCTTTAGTAGCATAGGTTGAATATCCATCAAATTTAATTAATTGGCTATTTCCAGTATCTGAAACTATAAAATCGCCATTTCCTATAGGTAAAACCTGACAAGGAAATACTGGTTCTAAATCAGCAAGTCCTATAGAAGTAGAATATTTATAGTTATGATTAGAATCGAATTTCTTGATTTTATGATTAAAGGTATCTGCTATGTAAACATCACCATTAGAATCTATATTCACACCCCTAGGATAGAAGAATTTATTGGAACTATCTCCCGCTTCTCCTGTTCCTAATTGCTCTATATAATTTCCATCTACATCTAAAACCTGAACTCTGTTATTAAAGGTATCACATACATAAACTTTATCTCCTGTGGGATCTTGTTTTATTGCAATGCCTTGAGGAAGTCTAAATTTCCCATTAGCCGTACCTCTTCCCCCATATTCATATAAGAAATTTCCATTTTGATCGAAAACTTGAATACGATCATGAAATTCATCACAAACATGATATCTATTTTGACTATCTATGCCTATTTCTCTAGGCAGTCCAAATTCTCCGGGGCCATCTCCAAAAGAACCCCATGAAGTTATAAAATTCCAATTTGAATCAAATTTTTGAATTCGATAGTTGGCAGTATCTGCTACCAATATATTGCCATTGTTATCAATAGCCACCCCAAAGGGAGTATCGAATTCTCCATTACCAGAACCAAGACTTCCAAACTTTTCTATAAGATTTCCACTTTGATCAATCTTTACAATTCTATTATTACTCATATCTGCAACATATATATCCCCACTTACATCCTTGGACAGAGCCACCGGCGAATTAAAATAAACTTCATTGGAAGCCTCGTTAGGAATCCCCCAAACATCTTCAACATTCATTTGAGCAATGCTAACAGAAATAAATAAGTTAAATACCAAGAACATAGCTATTAAACCTCTAAATAATTTCCATCTTCCCATTCTACTATTCACTCCTTAAATTTATTTTTAGACATCAGTAAAATTTTACCAAATGCTCAAAAACTTTATATTTATATAAAAAGCTAAAAACAAATTATGAAGTTTCAAAAGAAAATAATTTAGTAAAATCTTTAGTGTCCCCCTAAATAAGCCTCAACAAGCTTTTTATCCTTAATAAGTTCATCAGCTCTACCTTCAATATTTATCTCCCCAACTTCCAGCACATAGGCATAGTCGGCAATTTTTAAGGTTTGAAGGGCATTTTGTTCTATAATAAGTACCGTTGTACCTTCTTCATTAATTTCCTTAACTATTTCAAAGATATCCTGTACTATAAGGGGAGCTAAACCTAAAGAAGGTTCATCCAATAGAAGTATTTTGGGACTAGCCATAAGGGCCCTTGCTATGGCCAGCATCTGTTGTTCTCCACCACTTAAAGTTCCTGCTATTTGTTTCTTTCTTTCTGCAAGTCTAGGAAAATATTTATATACTCTTTTAAAATTCTTATCTATATCATTTTTATTTTTTACTGTGAAAGCTCCTATTTTTAAATTTTCTTCTACAGTTAAATCAGGAAAAACCTGTCTACCTTCAGGTGACTGAATAACTCCTAGTGATGTTATTTTTTCTGCATCTTTGTTTGTGATATCTCTATTAAAAAACTTTATGTTTCCTACATTAATTTTCACAACACCAGAAATAGCCTTAAGTGTAGTTGTTTTACCTGCTCCATTTGCACCTAATAAAGCTATAATTTTCCCCTCCGGAACTACAATATTTATTCCCTTTAATGCCTTTATATTCCCATACGAAACCTCTAAATTTTCTATATTTAATGCTATCTGTGCCATTTTATTCTTCCTTTCCCAGGTATGCTTCCTGAACTTCTTTATTAGACTGAATTTCCTCGGGAGTTCCTTCGGCTAGCTTTTTACCAAAGTTAATTGCACATATACGGTCACAAATATCCATTACCAACCTCATATCGTGTTCTACTAATAAAACATTACATTTATACTCCTCTCTTATGGCCTTGATAAGCTCAGCCAAATTTCTCGTTTCCGTGTCATTAAGACCGGCTGCCGGCTCATCTAATATGATCATAGTAGGATGACTCATAAGGGTTCTGCCAAGCTCTATTTTCTTTAAAACTCCATAGGGCTGTCCGCTGGATAATTCATTTATTTTATCTTCAAGCTGTAAAAACTTTAATATATTAATGGCCTTCTTCCTAAGCTTTTCTTCTTCCTTCACCGCTTTCTTTAGTCTCAATGCTTGAGCGATTATACCGGTTTCAAACTCAATGTGGGCACCTACTAGTAAATTTTCAAGTAAACTAAGCTCCTGTATAAGCTCTACATTTTGAAAGGTCCTTACTAATCCAAGCTTTATAATATCATGGGTCTTTTTCCCTACTAAATCTACTACACTTCCATCATTTTTTGTGAAAAACACTTTCCCCTCATCGGGTCTATAGAATTGAGTTATACAATTAAACACCGTTGTTTTACCTGCACCATTTGGTCCAATAAGTCCATATATTTCACCCTTGTTTATTGAAAAGCTAAGATTGTCTACTGCCTTTAATCCACCAAAGGCTATTGACAGGTTTTCAATTTTCAATGTTTTATTATTATCCATTTTGGTTCACCTTTTTCTTTTCAAGTTTTTCTGATGCAATATTACTTTGTCTTCTTTTATCTATAAATTTTTTCACATCGCTTCCAAGGTGTATTAAACCATTGGGATAAAAGAGAATTACAACTATAATTAATATCCCTGTGAATATAAAGGATAAGCCATCTATATTTCCTATCACTGGCAATTGCTTCAATACCAGCTCTGGAATTCCAAATACTATAAAGGCTCCTATTATTGGACCGCTAATAGTTCTCATCCCCCCTATAACTATTACTGCCAAAACCTGCAAGGATAATGTTAAGCTCCAGGTTGCTGGATAAGCAAATCTTATAAAATGAACATATAAAACTCCACCAAGACCAGCATATAATGTGGCTACTGCAAAGGCTATAAGCTTATATTTTAAGATATTTATTCCCATTGCTTGGGCTGCTGCTTCACTGCCTCTCATAGTCAATAATGCCCTGCCAGTGGCTCCATGTATAAAATTATATGTTAAAATCATAACTGCAACTAAGATTATCGACATTAAAATAAAGGTAAGCTGTCTATCCAATTGAATAATATTAAATAATCTAGGGTAGCTTGCATTTTTTCCTGAGAAACCTCCAGTTATGGCATCAAATTCAATAAATACCTGTCTAAATATCTCGGCTACTCCTAAGGTTGCAATGGCTAAATAATAGCCTTCTATTCTAAGAGATACCAATCCTATTATTAACCCTATGGCAAGGGGTATAGCAACTGATATTATAAGTGAAATAATAAAGGGTAAATTCATATCGTCAGTAAGATAAGCAGATAAGTAGGCCCCAAGACCCATAAATCCTGCTGTACCTAAGGAAACAAGACCTGAATAACCTAATAAAACATTAAGTCCTATTCCTACTATGGCATAAAATATTATTGTTCCAAAAATAGTTATTGTGGCACTTCTTATAATACCTACTGACTGGAGAACTGGTGTAAGGGATATAAGAATTCCAAATAATATATATTTTCCATAAATACTTTTTAATATTTTTTTCATGGTTTTATTTATTCTCCTTTCTTACACCTTTTTAATTACTTTCTTTCCAATAATTCCATTAGGCCTAAATACTATAAAAACAAGTATTAATGTGTACAAAATAGCATCTCCCCAGGTAGAGGAAATATAATAATTAAGCATATTTTTACTAAAACCTATTATGTAAGCTCCTATTACCGGACCGTAAAAGGTTTGAAACCCCCCTAAAATACATGCTATAAGGGCACTTATTTGAACGTTATCCATCATGGAAACGTTTACAGTAATTGCTGGAGCAAGCATTAGAGCCGATAGGGTTCCAAGTGCTGCAGCCACTGCCCATGCTCCCATAGTTACAGTTTTAGTCGGTACCCCCATAAGCCTAGCTGTTTGCTCATTTGAAGCCGTTACACGTACCGCAAGTCCCCATTTAGTATTTTGTAAGAAATAAAATAATATTAGCATAATTGTAAGTCCCATAATTATATTTAATAGTGCATTATGGGTAATTGATGCCTCGGCTATTTGGAATGTACCGGAATGTATAAAACGCGGATATGTTAAAGGACTAGTACCAAAAATCATTGGTGCCAAGCCAGTTAAAAGCATTATTAATCCAAAGGTAATAATCTGTTTTGCCAGAGCAGTTATTTTTTTAGCCTGCCTCATAATAATAATGTCTACTAATACCCCCAATACAAAAGCAGAAATCATACCTACAATGGCCGCTAACCATACTGGAGCATTTGCTTTCATTAAAAAGAAAGTAGCAACAAAGGCATTAACCATACCTATAGAACCCTGTGCAAAATTTGTCATCTTACTTGTTCTAAATATAATTATAATTCCAAGAGCGGCCAAGGCATACACACTTCCTGTTTCTAAGCTGCTAAATAACAATTGTAAGAAAGTTGACATTTATTTTCTCTCCCCCCATTGAATTACATTAGCTGCCCAAACATAGCCTATACCAGCTGCAATCATCAGTACTACAGAACCGTCTTTGACTTTCCCTTCATCAAGAGCTAATTTTAAAGACAATATCTGATCTACTTGCCCCATATGTCCATAGGATGATAAATAAATCGTTTGATCTTCCTTTAAACCTAGTTCGTTTATCATATAATCATGCATTGATTTCTTAAAATGAAGTATAGCTAAATAATCAATATCCTCTCTTGTCATGCCGGATTTCTCTAAAGATTTATCTATACAAGTAAACCAATTTGGAAGTGATACTTCATTTAATCTGTCTTTCATATGCTTTGGATTCATAAGTTTAAGGGATTTATAAGCCTCTAAAAGGTTTTCTTCAGTAATAGGATTTACCGTGCCACCGATTTCAACTCCCGCATCCCTTGAAAGGGATCCATCAGCTATGATATGAGAAGCTAATAGTAAATTTTTATCATAATTTTTTTGAAGTATTATAGCTCCCCCTCCTGCTGATAAATTATACATCATCGACATATTCTTATCTTCAAAATCTACTAAGTCTCCGTTTCTATATCCCCCTACAATCATTATGGTATTAATTTCATCATCGGCTATAAGCATATCTTTTGCCATTTTCATAGCTGAAACCGTTGTACAGCATCTATTTTGTATATCTATGCCCCAGGCATTTTTCGCTCCTATTTTATCTTGTATGTAAAGAGCAGATGTAGTTAAGGGGTATTCCTTCCATTCTTCTCCCATACATAGTATTACATCAATATCCTCAGGAGAAATATTAGAATTTTTCAAAGCATCTAGAGCTGCTAAAGCCCCCATTTCCTGTGTTCCATCATTTTCTCCCGGTATACTCTTTTCAATAATACCAAGCTTGTTTTTAACAGCCTCTTCGCTCCATACCCCTTTAGTAGCCTCAGATATTTCCTTTGCTGTCATTTTATTTTGGGGTACGTAAAGCCCTATCCCTGCTATTCCCACATTTATTTTTGACAACTCAAACACCTCACTCATTATAATATCTTTTGCCCTTTAACCTATAAGTTTTTTACTGTGACTCAAAATTTTATCACATATCCCTCTGAAAAACGTTTTCCATTCAAGTACTAATGTAAGTACTTACTTACTTTATATTTTATCATCATTTCCTCAATTGTCAATACTTAATTATTATGGATTTTTTTAGAATATATAGAATTGTAGTCCTTGTAAATGAATTGTAATTTTAGAAATTTAGTATAGATATTCCAGAAAACTGTCTAAATAGAAAACCCAGATACTATTATCTGAGTTTAAAATCTTTTTAAATTTTATAAATAACATGGAGTATTTATCTTCTTTTAAAAACAAACTTAAAAGTATTAATATTTTAATTACTAACTACCAATCTGTTCTTTAATTTAGTTGATAACACCTCTAGAATTATTGCAGAAAATAGAACTAAATATGTGATAAACCCAACTTCACGAAGATCAAAGTAGAATCCGCTTGCCATAAATAATTCAAATCCAATCCCCCCTGCACCGGCTGCAGCACCCATAGCCACTGCATTTGTAAAATTGATTTCAAAACGTATAAATGTCCAAGATAATAAATATGTTGCCGATGAAGGTAATACTGCCTGAAAAACAATTTGCCACCAATTTGCTCCACTAGCCTTTAGTGCTTCTATAACTCCTGCATCCAGTTCTTCAAAGGATTCAGAATATGATTTTATTAAATATCCAACAGTATGAAATGTCATACCTATTACTGCTGCAACACTACCTAAACCTGCAGCAACGGCAAAGATTAATACCCATAGTACTGTCGGCACTGCACGAATGAAAGCAACAAAGCCTTTGATAATAGTAGATACTTTTTTGTTTGATAGATTTTCAGCTGCTAAAAGTCCCAAAATCAAGGCAAAAAAGCTGCCAATTAATGTTGTTAATAGAGCGAGACCAAAGGTAATTAGAATTTGATATAAAGCTTCTTTAATTGTAAAGTGTGTATAGTTTGCTTCGAAAAACATCTTTTTTAGATTTATTAAAGAACTGCTAAGGGCTTCAAATAGTTCAACACCTTTGCTATCCAAGCCTATAAATCCATATATGGTTAAACCCAGCAGTATAAACAAAGTTGATTTTATTGCAATTGACGAAGGAGTAGCTCTTTTTATCTTAATTTTCCCTTTTTTCGTTTTCCTATAGCCAGCTGTTGATACAAATGAACCTTCCATTATAAAATCACCCTTCTTAGATAGTTTGAAATTAACTCAATTATTAAAACAGTAATTACAACACTAAATACAACTAAGCTTGCAGCGTTATAGTTCATACTCTTGTAATATAAATCAAAGGTAAATCCAATACCTGTTCCTGTTAAAATACCCACTAATGTAGAGCTGCGTATATTTGTTTCAATCATAAACAACACCCAACTTACAATTTGCGGTAAGCTAGATGGCAATACAGCCTGAAAGATAATATGTAAATAATTACTTCCAGTTGCCTTTAGTGCCTCAACCGAACTAAAGCTTGCTTCATCAATAGTCTCTATAAATGCACGGGTTAAAAAACCAAATGTTACAAAGAATAGCGCAAGATAGCCAGTAAAATAGCTTTGACCAAATGAAAACAGTAATACCATTGCCCATGCAACAATTGGTATATTACGGAATATAGAAGCTGTTAATCTGCTTATTGAACTTAAAACATTATTAATCTTCGTCGTTTTGGAACCGAATAAAGCCAAAATTAATGCAAAAAGACTTGCAACTGTTGTTGATGTAATAGATAGAAATATTGTTTCCTTTAGCTTTTCTAAAATTCCAGGCAGCTTTTCCATTGCTTTTTCATTGGGATAAAAGTTAGATACCATCCATCCTATGGCTTTTGGCAGAGAAGTAAAGCCCTTTATAACATCATATTCAGTAATAGCAATTGAAGCAAAAGTAAAACCAGCTAGGATTATGAAAAACATTATATATTGCCTTCTTCTTTTTATAAATATATCCATCTTTATTTCACTCTCCTTAGTCAATGATTAAATTTCCTGCTTCAGCACCATATATTTCATAAATTTTCTCATTATTTAATTCTTCAGGGGAACCATCAAACACAACTTTCCCACTATTGACGCCTATAATTCGATCAGAATATTTAATGGCAACATCCACTTGGTGTAAATTAACCAAACAAGTAATTCCCATTTCCTTCGATACATTTTTCAAATGATCCATGATTACCTTTGAGGAGCTTGGATCCAAAGAAGCTATTGGCTCATCACATAAAATCATTTTAGGGTTTTGTATTAATGCCCGGGCAATTCCTACTCTTTGTTTTTGACCTCCACTCAATTCATCACAGCGTTTAAAAACTTCTTCTGATAAACCTAGTTTTTCCAAAATATCAAATGCTTGTTTCTTTTCTTCTTCAGTATAACGTCCCATAATTCCCTCAATAGTTGATTTATATCCTAACCGACCATGAAGTGTATTTTCAACTACACTTAATCTATAGACCAAATTGTAATGCTGAAATATCATACCTATTTTTGCTCTTAACTTCCTTAAATCTTTCTTATTTAAGTTTAATACATGGGACCCATCAAAAATTATTTCTCCATAATTTGCCTCAACCATTCTATTAATACATCGAAGAAGAGTTGATTTTCCTGCTCCAGAAGGCCCTATAATTGATACAAATTCACCTTCCTTAACAGAAAAGTTAACATCGGATAATGCCTTTGTATTTTTATACTGTTTTGATATATTTTTTACTTCCAACAATGCCATTGTTAACTCTCCCTTTTATTTTGATAATTCGCGAACAGGATCAAACCATGAATCTTCAACCTTTAAGAATCTACTATCGCCGTCTTTATCAAATAAACCTTTAAAATTTGAACCTTCTGGTACAAAGATTTTTTCATTATTAGGCACTTTATCAGAAGTCAATGCTTCAATAATCGCTTTTTGATCTTCTACGCTCAATACTTCACTATTCATAGCAAATGGGGCATTTAATACTGGAGTAACAGAAATCAACGTAAATTCTTCACCAGGTATAGTGTTGAATGGTTCTGCTGCATTATCCTTTACCTTGTAAACTGCCCCTGGCCGATTGGCTGTTCCATCAATGAGCTCAACATAATTTGCAACACATGAATCGCAAAAGGCAGCAATATCAGCTTTTCCAGTTAACAGATTAACAGCTGATCCCTGATGAGATCCTCCAAATAATACTTCCTTAAAAAACTTATCATCTCCCCCCTCCAATAAATCTTCCTTAGATATATTTTTCCAATTAGATTTTTTAGAAAAGTAAGAAATTATTCCTGCTGATGGAACTTTAAATCCTGAAGTTGAACTATTTGAAACGAAAGAAAACTTCTTTCCTTGAATATTATCTATAGAAAACTCATCTCCCAATTTATATTGATCCTCGTTACCTTTTTGAACTGACAGCCAGCTGTAATAAACAGCATCCTCTAAAGTACCTGATTTACCACTATTAACAACTACAGGTAATACTTTGTCATTTTTATTATGGGCTTCAATATATCCTTGGGCTCCTAACCATGAAATATGGGCATTTCCATTGACAAGTGTCTCTATTGTAATAGCATAGTCTGTAGTTAATTTATGCTCTACTTTTTTTCCAGTGGCTTCTTCTATTACCTTTGCAAATTCATCACGGGCAGATTTTAAATCATCTCCTGATTCATTTGGATACCACACCATAGTAATCGTATCGTAGTCTTTACCTGCTTTTTCAGTAGATGATGAACATCCTGTAAATATAGTGGTTAATAAAGTAATTGCAACTAATAATGAAAATATTTTTTTCATATTTGTTCTCTCCTTTATTCATAAGTTTTTTCCAATAAATATATTTCATCTATTCGCTATGCAAATAAGCAATATTTTCTGGGAAATATTAAAACTACTGGTATACAAAATAACATAACGAGCTAGATTACTAAATTACTACAAAATTATTATATATTTAAAAGATTAAATGAATGTTTATTTGCTGTTAAAAAATTGTTAATTGTTTTTATTTTTATATAAAATTGTCCTATTTGACTTAAAATGTCTAAATGATTTTTTCGATGATTTGTGAAGAAATTTCTTTATTACAGGCAGCAATAAATGTAACTTTGTTTCTATGGAATTTATGTGATGCTTTTTCAAATATAAAAGAGCTTTCTCCACCTAATTCTCCTAATATAATTGAAGCAGCTGCATAGTCCCATAAGCTTAATTTAGCCGACAAATATGCATGAATTTCACCAAGGGCAATTCTACAAATGGCTAAAGAAGCTGTACCACAGGCCCTATGCCCTCTTATATCTTTTGTTAGCCTAACTAAATCAGCTTCAAAATTTTCTCTGAATTTACTTATAGAATTTAAGCTCACATCAACTATAGCTTCCTTCAGTACTATGTTCGGGTCTAATATTTCTAATGGGATATTATTTAGAAAGGCCCCTTTATTTGAAATTCCTACATACATATCATCTTTAATTACATCATATACTACTCCCAATAAAGGCTCTTCATCCTTATATAACGCAATAGATATAGCAAAATCTTTTTTATAGTTAATAAAATTTGTTGTACCGTCAATTGGATCAATAATCCATATATATTTTCCCTTTACATAACTTTCCTTTGTATTTTCTTCTGTAATAAAGCCATGATTGGGATACCGGTTAAGTATTTTTTCTATTAAGAACTCTTCTATTTTTATATCGTATTTAGTAACTAGATCCCTATGGTCACTGTTTTTAAAATTGATACTTATATGGTTTTTTACAGCTTCTTTTAATATTTCTCCTGCTTGTTTAACAATGGGTTTTATAAATTTCAGGGCTTCTTCAATTTCATTATCAAAAAATTTTATATATTCCTTTGAAGTAAGAAAATCTCCTATTTTAAAATTCGAACCATAATCTCCATGATAATCACTGCCACCAGTTAAAATTAAATTATATTTTTCTTGATATTCTAGTATTTTTCTATGGTCTGCATCAGTATGATCCTCATGGTAAAGCTCAATCCCATCTAAACCAATTTCAACTAAATCATCAATTAGATCATAAGATTTTAGCTGCCCTGGATGGGCTAAAACAGCTATTCCACCATCGCCCTTTATAGCTTTTACAGCATCAAATACATCAATATATTCTATATCCCTTGCACAAATCCCATTACCTTTAAACAGCTGCTTATATAAACTTGAATAGATTTTATCTGTGTATCCCTTTTCTATTAAAACATCCATAATATGCTGTTTGTATATACATGTACTATATTTGGCTTTTTCATAGACCTCATCTAATCTAATCTTATAGCCATTTTCAATTAACTTCTCTATTTGCCATAATGAATTATTGTGACGCTTCTTTATGATTGGATCACATAAATTTTTGATATTATGGGCATTTAAATCAAATTTATATCCTAAAATATGAACCTTTCTATTGTTTTTATAGTCATAGGCAGAAATTTCGATTCCTGGAATGATTTTAATACCATACTTTTCTCCTACTTCAATAGCTTTTTTTAATCCCAAGGTAGTGTCGTGGTCTACAATTCCTAAATGTGTTATCCCTTGTTCTTTAGCCATTTGTATGGTTTCTTCTATTGAGTAGTTACTGTCTGATATGTTTGTATGCACATGTAAATCTGCTTTCATTCTAACCACCTCCCTATCAATATTTTTAATTTATAGAGATTCTCATTATAGATATGTGACCAACAAGATTAAGAAACGGAAGTAGACTCTGAGGTTTCCTTTTGAGCGATTTTTATAAACCTGTTTATCTACTAAATTTTTAATTAGAACTGGTTTATTACATGAGCCAAAAGGATTCTCAGTGTCTGCTGAAGTTAGTTAGATTTCAAAATACACATTTATATATAAACTCTTTATACAGCTATTTGATTACTATTAATAATTCCCTTGTCCATATTAAATTCTTTATCACATAGACCTTCCATAAACTCTAAATCATGAAAGATTCCCAGCATTGTTGTACCTTGCTTCTTTAACTGTTCTATTAATTCTCTAACCCTTAATTTAGATACATTATCTAAACTGGCAGTAGGTTCATCTAATAGTAATAGTCTAGGCTTTTTGACCATTGCCCTGGCAATGTTTAAACGTAATTTTTCTCCACCAGAAAATGTATTTGGATAGCTATCCCATAATTCTCTATCCAGCTCAAAGTGAATTAACATCTTCTCTGCTTCCTTTTTAGCGTATTCTTCATTTTTTCCCATTTCAAGAAGAGCTTTTTTAACAATTTGCCTAGCTGTAGTACGGGGCATAACATTTAAAAACTGTGATACATAGCCAATTTCATATTGCCTTAAATAAATTATTTGTCTTTCGGTGGCAGTGGCTAAATTTAGTAGTCCAAATTTCCATGAGTCATAATACAAATTACCTTTTTCAGGAAGATATGTTCTATATATAGACTTTAAAATAGTTGACTTTCCACTTCCACTTTTTCCAGTTATACCTATAAATTCTCCTTTTTTTAATGTAATACTAATATTTTCGCATGCCCTTATATGTTTGTTTAAATTGTGTAAAGTAAATGACTTTGATAGGTTTTGTATTTTCAATAAATCTTTCATATTATCACCTATTTTCTATAATATTTATTTACAAAGCTATTAATATCTCCTAGGAAATCATCAAATCTTTCTTTAATAAGGTCGTATGACCAGTCCCACCATTTTATTTCTTTTAATCTTTCAATAACTCAAGATTAGAATTTACTATTTTACAGTTTTCATGGATATATGGATCTCTGCCTAATTTTTTGTTTATCATATTACACCCTATAATTTGTTTTAGTTATTAGTTTGCCATCTACAAATACTGAGGTTATTACTGGGAAATTCTTTTCAATTTTTTCAATTATTAAAATATCCGCCTTTTTATTTTCTTTAATTGACCCAATTTCATCATCCATGTTTACAGCTTTAGCTGGATTAATAGTTACCAATTTAAGCATCTGGACCAGATCTTTTCCATATTCTTCATGCAATTTGAAGATTGAATGAAGCATAGCTGCGGGATAATAATCACTGCATAAAATATCAATACAATTATCCTCAATTGCCACAGCTGCCGATAAATTTCCTGAATGGGAACCTCCAAGTAAAACATTAGGAGCACCTGCAATTGTATGCATTCCATGGTTTTTTGCTTCTTTAGCCGTTTCCAATGTAATCGGAAATTCACTTATGGTGGCACCAAAGCTTCGTACCAGCTCGATTTTTTCTACCGTATCATCGTCATGGGATGCAATTGTAATTCCCTTTTCCTTTGCTAAATCTCCTATTTCTTTAATCATTTCAATAGTCAATTTATCTTTACTTTGACTTTCAGTAATAATTTCATCAATTTCAAAATCCTCTAAGTCTTTATATCCCTTTAAAGTATCTCGATAAATTTCTAAATTACGATATTGTCCTTGACCCGGTGTATGATCCATAAAGGAAACTAAATGTACTTTGTTTTCATTAATATATGATTTCAAATTGTCAACCTGTTCTATATTGTCAATTTCAAATCGTGCATGAAAACGATGACGAATTAGGTGTTTGCTTTCGTGGGTATTATCAATTAAATCAATAAATTTTTGTACATTTTCTGGATTTCTAATTGGTTTATTTCCAAATTCTGTTGACTTATATAGGGATAGGGAATGAAACATTGTGGTAATACCATGGGAAATAAGTTGTTTTTCACATTCTCTAAGGCTTAAGCTAAAATCCATTAATGTAGTAGGTCTAGGTGCTGCCATATGTTCGATATAATCTGAATGAATATCAATAAATCCCGGCGATACATAACCTCCATCAGCATCTATAATCTTGGTATCTTTATTTACACTTATGCTGCCTTCTTTGTCGATTTTCCTAATTACATCATCTTCAATCAATATATCGTATCCTGTTAAAATAGTATCTTCGGTTATAATATGACCATTGGTAATTAAATACATATTAATTGCCTCCTTCGCTTACAATAGTGAATAAACTAATTGTTGAGTATATTCATGCTGTGGGTCCTCTAAGATTTGATCTGTTAATCCTTTTTCAATAACACTGCCATTCAGCATTACTATTGTTCTATCGGCCAGCATTCTAATTACTCCTAAATCATGGGATACAACAACCATACTAATCCCTAATTCATGTTGAATTTTTTTAATTAAATCCAATACATTTGCCTGTACCGACAAATCTAAGCCCGTTGTAACCTCATCTAATAATAATATTGGAGGGTTATTTGATAAAGCCTTTGCAATTTGAACTCGCTGCTGCATGCCACCAGAAAAGTTTTTTGGTGGTTCCTTCATACGAAGGGTTGAAATATTTACATGTTCTAATAGTTTTTTTCCCCTTTCCTCCATTTCATTCACTTTTCTATTACCTGCTGCTATTAGCTTTTCAGCTATATTTCCAATTGATGAAAAATCCATTTTTAATCCTAAAAGTGGATTTTGATAAACTTTTCCAAGTACATTATTTCTAATATAACGCTTTTGCTGGGATGATTCTTCAAAAATATTTTCCTTACCATTTTTATAGCTGCTTATATATGCTCTTCCCCTTGTTACTTCCTGATCAAAATACAAGCATTTCATCATTGTAGATTTTCCGCTGCCGCTTTCACCAACCACCCCTAGAATTTCACCGGGGAATACTTCAAAGGAAATATCCTGACACGCATAAATTGTTCCACAAACAGGACAATAATTTTTATTAAGTCTATTAGGCTTTAGGTCTTTACAGCTGTCACAGCCATTACCAAATTGTTTACGTAGATTTTCTACTCTTAATATTGGCTTTTCAAAGCTTTCCATTACATACACCACCTCTAATTATCTATTTCACCATTTAAACGCTGTAAACAATAACTGGAATCATTACATTGATAATAGGTTTCACCGGTCTTCTCATCTATTAATTCATCCATAAATACGTTTTTTGCGCCACATAATTTGCATTTTTTACCTTCTAATGACTCTATTTCAAATGGATAATCATCGAAGGCCAATGAAACAACATTTGTATATGGAGGAACTGCATAAATTTTCTTTTCTCTACCAGCTCCTAATAAAATCAAAGCCTCTGACATATCTAATTTGGGATTATCAAAACGTGGTATAGGACTTGGTGCCATTACATATCTTTCATGGACCTTGACTGGATGATCAGCACCAGTAGATGTATTTCCAAATTTTACAATTTGTTCAAATAACATTAGCCAGGCGCCACTATATTCTTTATCAGCATGTAATCTTTTTGTTGTGTATTCACTGGGCTCTACAAGACGAAGGGGTTCTGGTATTGGAACTTGAAGAACTAAAATCTGTCCTTTTTTTAAAGATATTTCCGGAACTCTGTGCCGGGACTGTATAATCGTTGCCTCCTGAGTATAATCAGTTTGTTTTATATCTGTTGTTTTAGTAACTAGCTTTTTAATATTTACAGCATTAACAGATTCATCTGAACCTTGATCAATTACCTTTAATACATCATCTTTGCCAACTAATGATAAAGTCAGCTGTAGTCCACCAGTACCCCATCCCCGGGCAATTGGCATTTCACGGGAAGCAAAGGGCACTTGATAGCCTGGTATTGCAATAGCTTTTAGTGTTGCTCTTCTTATTTCTCTTTTTGAGCCCTCATCAAAGAAAGCAAAATTATATTCAATCATCTTACTTCCCTCCTTTTTTTGTTTTACGAACACTATCCAATTCTGATTGGAAGGTTACATAATGGGGTAATTTTAAGTGGGAAATAAATCCAGTAGATTCAACAGAATCAATATGCAATAATACAAATTCTTCATCATGGGTAGGATATCTTGGATCACCGGTTTCCAAGCATTGATCTAAAATACTCATTCCTATTGCTTTAGTTTCATTTTGTCCATAACAAATTCCGTATCCTATTTCAAATTCAATCTCTGTTTTCCCACGCTCTTTCTCTATAGGAATTGGAATCAATGTTTCAACCTCCGTTATTTTTATTTCACCAATATAAAATGAATCTTCATAACTCTTTGTATTATTTAATGGATTGTCTATATAAATTGGTAGATTGCCAATACGAAGTTCTCCTACAGCAGGATGTACCGCACCATAGCCCCTTAATGCCGCATAGGCCAAGGATATAACTGAACCGGTCTGTCCCCTAGATAAAATTTGTAATCTTTCGCTGCGCTCCGTTGGAAATTCAATACTTTTTTTGGTAACATCCTTGGGCTCCCTATGGCTTTTTTCAAAATCTACTAGTAAGCCTTCCTTTCTTAAATAATCCAGTACTTTAGGTAATTTACTTATATCAGTCTCAACTTTTTCTTCATAATTGACTTCCTTTTCAAAATTCTCCAGCCATTTTAGTGCTTCTTCCTTTGTTTCATTTATTAAATCATAGTCAATTAAACGATGGGTATAATCATATGAGGCACCTAAAATTTGTCCTCCTTCAATATCCTTAAAACAAGCCGATATACGACGTTCTACCTCCATGTCCTTGGAATTTACTACTTTTGAATAATGCTTTCTTGGAAGAGTGGAGCGATATGCCCTAAGTAAAAATACTGCTTCTTCCGGATTTCCTTCCGCTTGTTTGATAGCTATTGCTGCAAGTTTTTCACAGTACAAACTACTCTCGGACATTACTTGATCGATCAGCCCCCGCATACCTGCTTCAATTTCCTTTATATTCATTACTTCTTTTTTCTTTAAGCGCTCATATTTTAATCGTTTAATGGATTCTTCTATTGCAATAGTTCCACCCTTAACTGCAACATATGCCATTTATATCACCACCTATTTTGAAATCTGTGTTGTTCTAGGTAAACAAATTAAATTTGAATTTTTATCAATAATAATAGTGTCTACTCCTAAAGGATATTCAATATTCTTAAGCTCCCTCTTCTCAACCCAATTTCCTGAAATGTCAACTTTTATATAATTTTTATCTTTTATTCCTGGACCCTTTAAAATTAGTTCTTTATCATTTGAGATATTATTTGCTTCGATAATTATTGTTGCTGATTTATGGGGATCAATAAGATTTCCCCCATATGCTTTTTCAAAAGCTTCTTCTATATCAATTGTCTTAGAATCCTTCATTATAAAGACATAGCTTGATTTTTCTAATGGATTTGGCTTTGCATAGGTTAATTGACTTACAAGTTTTGTAATTTTCTCTTCATTTTCAGAAAATACTTTGAAACTAACTTCTGCATCTAATAACATCAGCATTAAAACCAAAGTAGAATTATAAAATTCAATATCTAAATCAACTTTATTTGCTTCTTTACTTATATTAGTAATAAGCCCCGGTCTGGACATAGATTCCACTACATTACGATAAGCTTTTTGAATATCATGTACTAAATCCACTTTCATAATTTAAGCCTCCCATTAAACATCCATAGTCTCAAAATTAACCTTGGTTTTTAATACTTGAGCCTGATGTTTATTTTTCTTTTCACTAATTCTCTTTTCTTCTTCCAGCAAAATATTAGTCCAAAGCTTTGTTTCTTCTAAGTCAGCATTATAGGCTGCATCAATCACTGCTAAATAATAGGCTAGCTCTGGTTTATTATCTTGAACAATCCCCATCCCCATATGCTCCTCTATTTGAACTTTAGCCTCTGTTACCAAGACTTCTCCTAAATAGAATAAATTTTTCTTTGCTGTTTCACGGATTTTTATCATTACAAGTCCACTATTGGGCTTCTCGATTGTTTTAATATCATAATTGTTAATAATTTCTTCAGCTAATTTTTTGCTAGTTTCTACTGAGCCCTTTATTAAGATTTCTGTTCTTCTACGTCTCTTCATAAACTAACCTCCTTCACAAAATTGATTATATCTTGTTGCCAAGTTATCCGCTGTTAACTCTCTGTTAAGTATGTTAGGTTTATGTTAAATGTACAAATTCGTCCGATGACGTATTTGTAGTTACAAGCTCCAAGTTCCAAGTTACAGGTCTTAGGGTGTTTCTAGCCAGCCTTTTTAAAAAACAACCTTTGTCAATTTTTTGATGGGAATAATTTGTAATCATTTGCAAACAAAAAAACTACCCAATTGGTAGTTTAGAGTTTCTTTATATCTTATATTTAAATACATCACTTCTATAAATAATTTTTGTATATTCTAATTTTCTTCCTGTTTTTTTGTCAATACAATTACATTCCACAATGAGCATAGGAATTAAACATGAAGATTTAAATATTTCACGTTCATAATAAGTTGGAAAAGCAACTCTTAATACACTTTCCTCTGAGTCAAATTCAGTATATCCTTTACTTCTATAATACTCAAACATTGATCTTATATTTTTTCCATTTTCATCTATATCTTGAAATAGTGATTTAGCTACATAGGAGATATGAAGAGCAATGGGTTTTTCGTCAATGAATCTTAGCCTACCGATTTTATATACTTTATCGTTTTTGGATATTTCTAATTCATTATATATTTTTTTATTATATTCTATTTCCTCACAAAACATATTTTGGGAATAAAAGTTATATCCTTTATCCTTCATTTTCTTACTAAAGCTCTCATTACCCGATAAAACCAAATCAATTTTTTGTTTTTTATCCTTCAAATATCTTCCCTTGCCCTGTTTTGAATATATATAACCCATTTCTTCCAATCTTTCATACACTTTTCTAATTGTAATTCTAGGTACTTTATATTTATTTGTAAGTTCATTTTCTGATGGTAGTTTATCATTCTCTTTATAATGACCCTTAACAATATCATTTATCAGTTTATCTATTATTAATACTTCCTTTTCATTTTTAATGCTAATCACGCCCCATTCTATATTTAAATAAAGTTTAAAGTATTAGAATGTATAAAACCAACAAACTTTAAAGTATTATAAAATAAATTTACCTTATTATTAATCTTAAATTGTTAAAATAGAGTTAATTCTAAATTATAAATATGTTAAAAATAAAAAAACCCCTTCACTATAAGGGGCTTAAATTAAAGAAATTCATATATAATTTTAATAAATTCCTATATTGTTATTGATTTCTCATATTTTTTCATCCTGCACATTCTGAAAGAGAACAATAATTTCATCGGAATCTCCAAAATAGCAAACTATTCATACCTAAAATTCATTAAAACCATTATTATCACCATCATAATATACTGGCACTACATCGCCTCTTCTAATCGCCATTATTAAATCTTTTTCATTTGTAACATTTCTAAAAAACTTCGTGGCATATTTCCCTATATTTTGCAGCTTGTGGGCATCACTTCCACCAACAAATGGAATATTTAATTCACTGGCAAGCTTACTTGCCTTTAAATTATTTTCCTCACTGGTGTTTCCATTAAATATTTCAATAGCCGATAATCCTTTTAAATTTTTTATTTTGTCTCCAAGTCCTCTTCCATTATTTCTAAATGGATGAGCACTTATTGTAGCGCCACCGCATTTATTGATTAAATCAACTAGTTCCTGAGCATGAAGCTTTTTCTCTGGCAATTTATCTATACCAAAACAAAGAATATCTCCTTCATAGGTCAATATCTCAACTCCACTAATAACTATTAAATCATATTTTCTTCCAAATTCCTTTGCATATTTTGTCCCTTCATTATTATCATGATCAGTAATACATATTCCATCTAGCCCAATAGCTTTAGCTCTTTTTATACCTTCCTCCATATCAATATGACTGCATGGAGAGTACTGCATTGTATGAAAATGTAAATCAATAATCATAATATCCCTCTTTTCATGTAATCATAAATTATTAGTCATACAGAATATAAACTGCATCATCATTAAAATCTATATAAACTGTTTCTCCCAATTCTAAAGAGTTATAGTTTCGTCTATTAAATACATCAACTACTATTTCACTTCCAAATGCTTCTAATTTATATCTATTTATTCCTCCCAGATTTTCTTTCCACTTAACAATAGCTTTTATTCCCTCGCAATTCTTAACAAATCTTATTTCTTCAGGCCTAAGTAAAACAGTTATAATATCTCCTGAGAATTCCTTTTCTATTTGGACTTCAATATTTTTTCCAAGTAAATTAATTGCAGCTCTATTACCTTTTCTTTTTTCTAAAGAACAGTCAATTAAGTTTGCTTTTCCAACAAAGTTAGCAACAAAGGCATTGGCAGGATTATAATACAACTCATCAGGCATTGCAATCTGTTGGATTTTCCCTTTGTCCATAACAACTATTCTATCGGCTATTGCCAAAGCTTCACCCTGGTCATGAGTTACATATACACTTGTTATTCCAATTTCTCTTTGTATTTTTTTAATCTCCTGCCTCATATTAACTCTTAATTTTTCATCTAAATTACTCAGAGGTTCATCAAACAGCAATATATCAGGTTGTACAACTAAAGCCCTTGCAAGTGCCACTCTTTGCTTTTGTCCTCCACTCAATTCATATATACGTCTTTTACCATAATTATTTAATTCAACACGCTCTAATACCGATTTTACCCAATCATTTATCTGTTTTTGGGGCAATTTTTTCACCTTAAGTCCATAGCCCACATTTTGTTCCACCGTTAGATGGGGAAATAGTGCATAGTTTTGAAAAACCATGGCAGCATTTCTTTTTTGAGGAGAAAATTTACTTATATCTTTACCATTAAAATAGATTTCACCTTTATCGTGGGAAATAAGCCCTGCAATAATACGAAGCAATGTAGTTTTACCGCATCCAGAAGGTCCAAGTAGTGCAATTAATTCTCCCTGTTTAAATTCTAAAGAGATATTATCCACTGCAATTACATCTCCATACTTTTTAGTTATATTATTTAAAGTTATTTCCAAATCAATCTACCTTCCTTCAATTTACTCCATATCAAGCTCCCGTTTATAATTAAATAGAAAAAACCAAGTAATATTAAGGTTAAAAGAGATAATAACAATGCCATTGCCGCCGCTTCCCCCATTGCACTACTTGTAATTATTTGAAATATTTGCTGAACCGCTACTTTGTTCTTAGGAAGTAACAAAAAAATTATAGCACCTAAAGTAGTCATTGTAGTGGAAAAATTTTTGAAAAATGCAGCAAAAAATGCTTCTTTTAATAAAGGCATCATTATGGTAAAAAAGGTTTTAACTTCCCCAGCCCCTAAATTATGTGATGCCTTTTCAATATCTGGATTTAAATGCTTAAGCAGAGCATAGCCAGAGCGCAGTCCAATATTTAAATATCTTGCTATACATATTATATAAATAATTATGCCTGTCCCTAATAATATAACGGGTTTCATGTCTTTAAAAATAAAACGTCCAACCCCCAAAATAGGATACTTAAATGTAACTAAATATCCTATACCAAATAATATTCCTGGAACAGCCGCTGGTATAACAGCTATAAAATCTACAAAGGATTTTAAAAAAAGTCTTTTGCTATGTAAAAGATACGCAAGTAAAACTCCTATAAAGGAAGATATTAAAGCAACAAAAAAAGCTAATTTCACACTATTTATAAAGGGTAATAGATTTCTATTAAAAACTGATTTGAAATGTGAAAGTGTAAAGGTATAATTATATCCCCATTGCTTTGTAAATGCACCTATTATTATAAATATATATTTTAAACAGACAAACCCAATAAAAACTATACTTATAGTAACCAATATATATTTTATCAAAGGTTTTATATCTTTGTATTCAATATCATCTGAGCTTGTATTTTCAGTAAAGTAAGTACGTTTTTGAACATAATATCTCTGGAGTACAAATGCAAATATACAGGGAATCAAAAGAAAAATTCCTGACACCGATGCAGTTTGCATATTATATAAACCTGTTATTTGAATATATAGATCCGATGCTAAAGTCTGAAAATCACCTCCGATAATTAGAGGAGTACTGAAGTCAGCCATTGAAGCTAAAAATACTAAAAGTGCCGCACTTGATATTTCTGGAACCATCAGGGGTAATGTAACAGTAAAAAGTATTGTCTTTTCTGAAGCACCTAAATTACGTGCACCTTCCTCCAAGGATATATCTAATTTTTGAATAGAACTTGATATTAATATATAGGCTAATGAACCTAAACCCAAGGTTTGTATGAAAACAATTCCTTGCCATCCGTAGGGGCTAATATTTAATCCTAATATTTTGTGAGTTATAAGTCCATTTCTTCCAAAAAGCATTATAAAGGCAATACTACCTACAAAAGGGGGATTAATAAGGGGAAGCAATGCAAGAACCCTAAAGATACCTCGTCCTTTAAAGTTTATACGTTTTAATGTAAAGGATACTATGAGTCCAAAGGTTGTGGCTAATATAGTGACTAAAACCGAAACTCCCAGGCTGCACTTTAGATAATACAGCGATCTTTTAAAATTGTCATATGTAATTCCAATATTATCTCCTGAGTTAATACCATGTATTATTACGCTAATTATAGGAAGAAATGCAAAATAAGCTATAAAAATTACTAATATACAATAGATAAATTTAACAAAATAATTGCTTTTTCCCAATTTCATTCGCTCCTTGATTATAGATAAAAGCTGGCAAATATACTACTACCAGCTTTTACAAGAATTATTCCACATGTTTTTTCCATTCCTCTATAGTCGCATCTCGCTTTTCTGCATTTGCTTTAAAATCTGACATAAATAATTTTATATTTTTAATATCAACTATTCCTTCCGGTGTTTCCACATCTGTACGGGCAACTGCAGCATTACGAGCTTTAGCTAAGGTTCCCATACCTCTTTTGGAAAGTAGCCAATCAACAAATACCTTAGAGGCATCCAGATTTTTTGTACCTTCCACTATGGCTACTGGCTGTGGCCACCATCCTGTTCCATCCTTAGGATAAACTAATTTTATATGTTCATTATTTTCTTCTAGCTCCCTATCACCATTACTCGCATTGATGCCTACTATAGCTTCTCCATTTACAACAAGCCTTGCTGGATCACTTCCCCTTGCTGTAAAGAAAGGAACTTGTTCTATAAGATTATCAAGATATTTCCATCCTTCTTCTTCACCCTTTGTTTGTAAAATAGCACTTACTACATTGTAGGCTGTTCCTGAGGAAGCAGGATTTGACATTGATACTTGTCCCTTTAGTTCCTCCTGTAAAAGATCTTCCCAGGTTTCTGGAATTTTTAACCCCTTTTCTTCTATTAATTGTTTGTTTACAACCCAATTTACTAAGGTGAGTGAAGTTCCATACCAATATCCTTCTTTATCCTTCATAACATCTTCTAAAACTTCTCCTTGTGGTGATTTATATGAAACTAAAAGTCCTTTTTGAGCTGCATTTATAAATGTATCTGCGCCTCCAGTAAACCATATATCAGCAATTGCCACACCGGATTCCTTTTCATTCTGTAATCTTTGTAATATTTCACCATTTTTCATAGTTAAATTTTCTATTTTTATTCCTGTATCCTCTTGAAACTGATCTAAAACCGGACGAATACTATCGGTTACACCGTACATATTCAATGAAACATCCTTCATTTTTTCAGCATCATAGTATTCTGAAGACCATCCTAAGTCCTCTGTTTTTTTACCGTCTTTTTGTATTTCTTCTTTTGGAGCTTCTGTTTCAATACTTTCTTGCTTTTGCTGACATCCAGCAAAAGAAAAAATCATAATGGCAGCAATCAATAAAGCTAATATTTTTTTCATCCATATTCCTCCTCTTTTACTATATTCCATTACTAAATCATATATATTTATACTTTCAATGTCAATATTTATAACATATTATAGAAATAATCAATAGGATAAAATTTATTATAGATAAATTTTATCTATAATAATACGGTACGTCGAAAATTTGATGGACGTCTTAGAATCAAAAGGACATGGCAGAGTTTTAAATTTTCTATGAATAATCTGGGTTAAATTAATTCTTCTCCACAAGATAACGCCAATACTTCATTGGCATGCATCTTTTTTGAAGTTTATGATTGATTCTATTTTTAATTGCTATACTTTTATAATATTCCTTCCAAAGGTTTTGAAATATAAGCTCATCTTCTTTAAGTCTCAGCTTATCCTTTAAATCTATATCCCTTATTATCCACTCCCTGCCATTATATGCTGCTCCTATTTTTCTTTTAACATCATGTATAACCCAGTTTTGATCTGAGAGCCTCTTTACAAAATGGGGAGCTAAAAGGCCAACCGTATTAAACTGAGGCTCAATGGGGGCATAATATACATTGCTTTCCAAACGTCTAAAGCGTATCAATCCTAGTAATAGATGTCTTTCCCTTTCTACCTTCCTTCTTGTCTTATATATTCTTAAAACCCTATCATCTGCCATATTATAATCAATATTGTTTCCAATTTTCCATCCCAGTCTTAAATATTGATATATCCAGGTTCCTAAATCCTTTTCTTCAGAAAGATATGTATAAAATACGTTTTGAAGTGCCCTATTTGATATTTTAGTTTTAATTGAATTATATACTTTTTTTGCCTTTTCAACATCGGTATCGATATGTATTTTTTCTATTAATAAGCTTTCCTGATAATCCTCCTCAGATAATATCTTTTCAGGTTTCTCTTTTCTATAATAGGCTTCATAAATAGATGTAAGTAATCCATCAAAGCTTCCATCGAAAATATAATGTAACATTAGTTTTTCTCCGTTATTTTAGGCAAGCTTTTATCCTGGGAATAAAAGATATTTGGATAAAGAGAAAAAAGAGAGAGCTGATGACCATCATCTTTAGGTTTTTTGTTAATATTATTCATAATTATTTCCTGTTTCACTGTATATTCATTCATATTTCTTATTCCATGATATTTTCCCTTACAAGTTATAAAGTATTTGGCTCTTTTTAAAACTACCCCCATTTTCTTTAAATCATCATAGCTTAAAAATGAAAATCTTCTTGCTGCTATGATTCTCCTAGCTGATTTTACACCTATACCAGGAATTCTAAGGAGCATTCCATAATCGGCCTTGTTTATTTCTACTGGAAATCTATGAATATTTCTAATAGCCCAATCACATTTTGGATCAAGATTTTCATCAAAATTAGGATTTCCTCCATTTAGAAGCTCATTAGCTTTAAATCCATAAAATCTTAAAAGCCAATCGGCCTGGTAAAGCCTATGCTCCCTTAATAGAGGTGGAGCCGAAATGGCTGGAAGATTAGGATGGCTTGTTATAGGAATATATGCCGAATAATATACTCTTTTTAATTTAAATTGGTTATACAAAGCTTCTGTTAAGGTTAAAATATTTAAGTCATTGTCATTTGTGGCTCCAACGATTAATTGAGTTGATTGACCAGCTGGTACAAATTTAAAAGCTTTCCTATATTTCTTTCTATCGTCAATATTTTGTATAATCTTTGATGTAATAAGTCCCATGGGTCTTATTATAGCTTCTCTTTTCTTTTGGGGAGCCAAAAGCTTGAGTCCCTGATCAGAAGGAAGTTCAATATTCACACTCATTCTATCTGCGTATAGTCCAGCTTTTTCAATAAGAATTGGGTCAGCACCTGGGATAGCCTTTAGGTGTATGTATCCATTAAACTTAGCTTCTTCTCTAAGCTTTTTAACTGTTTCCAGTAACAATTCCATGGTAAAATTGGGATTTTTATAAATAGCCGAGCTTAAAAAAAGTCCCTCAATATAATTTCTTCTATAAAAATTAATAGTCAGATTCACAACCTCATCGGGGGTAAAGGCTGCCCTTGGTAAATCATTGGAGGCTCTATTTATACAATACTTACAATCGTATATACAGTAATTTGTAAATAGTATTTTTAAAAGTGATATGCACCTTCCATCATCGGACCAGCTGTGACAAATACCACTGACATGGGCATTACCTACTCCTCCCTTTCTATTCTTCCTTGAGCTTCCACTTGAAGAACAAGAAACATCGTATTTTGCAGCATCAGCTAATATTTTCAGTTTATCAAGTAATTCCATAAAAACCACCTCGAACGTATGTTTGTATATTTATTTTACCACATCATCTATATTTTGGCAAACAAACGTTCGGATAAAAAATAAATAATTCTACTTCTGGAACTTTTTTCTTTAGGATTCGTCTATTTAAACAAATACATTTTGGAGGTGGATTTCATGAAAAGAAAGGTATTCTTAATTATTTTTATATTTATTTTATTTCTTATTGCATATAGCTTAGGCTTTTCACAAAATGATATTGACAAAAATCTTTCGGAGAAAAACATAAATCAAGAAAATATTGATAAAAAAGATATTTATAAAGAATTCTCAATAACAAATACAACTATTGGAAGTAATCCCTATATTCATATTAGAGAATTATTCGAAAAGCTGGGATTTTCAGTTAAATGGATTGATAAAGAAAGAGCTGTGTTGATTTATAAGGAAAAAGATTTCGTTAAACTTACTTTAAATGATGACTATTTCGTATTTAATGGTAGACTTATAAAACATAAAATCAGACCAATTATTCGTAAAGATAAGGTTTATGTTACTGCAGACTTTCTAAACAATGTTTTCAATAATTTTAAATATGAATCTTCAACAGAATTACTAACTTTTAAATCACCTGATATATTTAAAACCTCTACCAAACTTCCTTCTGTAGAAACTAAAGAAAAACTAGATAAGCTTATAGATTATTCAAACCAAATGAATTCCTACGGAAAAGACTATGATACTGTAGAAACAATTATAGAAGGTAGAGGTAGTTCTTTAAATAGAAATCTCCAATCAAAGGCTAAGAATGAGGTAAATAAACAGTCTGCCGACCATTCTGAAACAAATATTCAAGTACAGGGAGTAGACGAAGCTGATATTGTAAAAACAGATGGGTCCTATATATATACTCTAAATAAAAATAACATATATATTGTTAAAGGAGCAAAAGATGATTTTCGTATTGTAAATACAATACACTCAAAAGATTATGATCCTTTAGAGTTTTATATAAAGGATAACAAGCTTATAACTATAGGATACTTTCATGGAGTAAAACTAGATAAACAAGAAGAAAATAATAAATTAAAAATTGCACCTGATTTTTCAAATTCCTTAAAGGTTCTTGTATATGATATAAGTGATAAAAGTAATACATCATTATTAAGAGATATTGAATTAGATGGTAATTATCTCTCATCAAGACTCATTGACAATAATTTTTACTTAGTGGCTAATAAAGGTGTTTATTATGGAAACCAAGAAATAAGACCTTATTATAAGGATTCAGTTGATAAGAAAAAGTCCTTCATTAATTATGAAGATATTAGATATTTCCCTGAAAGCGTCTATAATAACTATCTTATTACTTTAGGCCTTGATTTAAATAATCTTGATTCATCTAAAGTTGACGTTAATGCTTATCTTGGAAGTGGCAACAATATGTATGTTTCCACAGAAAGTATGTACATAAGTCAAGATAAATATAAGTACAATATATATAATATTGATGAAAACTTTTATAATGAAACTACCTCAAGCATTTTTAAGTTCAATCTAGAGAATGGAAAAACTATTTACTCTAATAATGGAGAAGTACCAGGAAGGATATTAAACCAGTTCTCAATGGATGAATATAAAGGAAACTTTAGGATTGCAACTACCAAGGGCGACTCATGGAGGGATAATGAATCCATAAATAATGTTTATGTGCTGGATGAAAATCTTAAATTAATAGGTAAAACAAAGGACTTGGCACCTGGTGAGAAAATATATTCTGTCAGATTCATGGGTGATAAGGTATATGTTGTTACATTCAGACAAATAGATCCCTTTTATGTAATTGACCTTACAAATCCTAAAAAACCAGAAGTCCTTGGCTATTTAAAAATTCCTGGTTACAGCAGCTATCTCCATCCCTATGATGAAAATCATATTATAGGCATAGGGATGGATACTATTGATAAAGATGGTAGGGTTTTAAGTGGTGGTGTAAAGATATCTATGTTTGATGTTACAGATTATAATAATCCTATTGAATTAGATAAAATAATCATTGGTGAAAAGGGCTCCCATACAGACATTTTGCATGGCCATAAATCTTTGTTGTTCTCAAAGAAAAGAAATATACTTGCTTTTCCGATTTACGCTTCAAGCTATGACAAGGGCACATATAAGCATAACTTTGAAACTCAAGGTGCATTTGTATTTAAAATAGATGAAAACTATAACTTAAAGCTTAGAGGAGACATATCTCATTTAGACAAAGAAAATGACTATAATAGCTATGTAAAAAGAGTTCTCTTTATAGACAATAATTTATATACGATATCTAATAACAAAATAAAAATATCTAATTTTGACACTTTAGAAAATATCAAGGAACTAAGTCTTAAAGACCAATAACTAAAAATTAAATCAGGAACCTGAATAATACATGTGAAGAACTTTAAAATACAAAATGTAGTATAGAGAGTCAGGCAAGTTATCTACATATTGCATTTAAAATTAATAATGTTAATTATACAAGTTTCTCAAATAGTAAAAAATAGTGGAGTCTAAAGTATTTTTATCCTTTGGACTCCACAGTTCTTTAGCTTTTCAAGCACTCATTTCTTCTTAATTAAAAATATTAGAGTAATGATTCCCAAAGCTAATACTACACTGCAAACTATTCCTCCTTCTACTCCAAATAGTCCCCCAGTAATTAAATCTGAATCTACAGCAGTATCTACATCAACTAATATTCCCCCTACAGGTACATTTCCACTTACCTCTATGCCAAAAACATTGCCCTGAGCCCAGTTCCATGCACTGTGCAGCGCACACACACCCCAAAGACCACCTTCCCATATTACATATAAGGCTGCAAATAAGCCAAATAATGTTAAATTTATTATTGGTAGAATATTTATATTGGCATTCAGCAGATGCATAGCTGCAAATAATGTTGATGATATAAAGATGCCCAGAGCCACATTATGTCTTGCTCCCACCACTGGAAGAAGCCATCCCCTTATCATTATTTCTTCTGAAGCTCCCTGTACAAGCCATCCAAGAAGTACAATGAACACACTCCCCAGTGCATTAAATCCTTTTATAGAGGCATTTGAAGTATCTACTGTAGCTACACCTAAAACTCCAAAGACTACGATACACAAGCTCATCATTAATGTTCCAATAATAAAACCCCTCAAATATTTTTTAAAAATTCCACCACTACAAAAACCCATTGTGTATATAGGTCTTCTTTCAATAAGCCTTACCCATGCAAAAAAAGTTAAAATATACATACCAAAGCGAAGAGCCAAACCATTTATAGCATATGAAAGGGCTTCTCCTTTTAATCCTTGGGATGATATATTACTCCCAATACTACCAATTGGCGTTAAAAACAAAATTAAATCCATTCCAAATAGAACTACTATAACAATTAAAATAGCCAAAAATACATTAGGTAAATATCTGCCTTTTTTAGCTAAGGTAAAAATTTTATTTCCCTTATATAATATTGAATTTTCTTTTCCCATTATTCATCACTTCCTTTCTGGTACACTATTTATTTATTACTCTTTAAACATTTTTATTCTTATATTTAATGAAAAAAATAAAAACCTTAATGATTAAATATTCATTAAGGACTAAAAATATGATTTTCTCAATATTTTATTGTAACTCCCTATAAAAGTCTGGAAATTCCTTTGATTTATTCTTTGCACATAATTCTTTTGATTTCTCTGTACAAAGGGGAAGTATTCCCTTAGAATTATTCTGTATAGTTTTATTCACCCTCATTGCAAAGCAGCCTATCTTGGGATTACCTATAGTTTCATTCATTTCACTCCAAAGCTTTGAGACACTTTCATTTTTCACATTTCCAAAATTCATTGGAACAAAATCGCAGGGATATAAATCTCCTGCCGTACTTATATATGAATGTTGAGTACCGGCTCCACAACCATATTTTTCTTTACTTTCTGTATATGCAAAGGTTGTTATTTTAGGGTACCTTCCCGTTTTATTGGCCCTGTGTTGAATTTCAATTAATTTTTTTCTAGATTCTGTATCATATAATATCTCGTTAATATCTTCCTTTAGAAGTAAATTTCCACTAATAATTGGCTCCAGTATTTTAACTTCATGGGCCCCCAATTCCTTAGCAAATGAAAACAGTTTAAATAGCTTCTCCTCATTAATATCATTTTTAAGGACAACGGTTTGTACAATTGTATATAGTCCTTCCTTAGCTGCTATTTTAATAGCAGTTACAGCATTATCAAAGGCATCTTCATTTCTACGTATCTTATTATGCTCTTCCTTTATACATGAATCCAGACTAATTCCTACGCCAAATAATCCTTTGTTTTTAAAACTAATAGCCTTTTCCCTTGTGAAATTTTGCCCACTTGTAAAAAGAACAACAGAACTCCGATCATCTATGCCTTCAATAAGCTTTTCAATATCATCCCTCAGCAGTGGTTCCCCACCAGTTAAGCCTATAACGGATGTTTTCATTTCTTGAAGCTCTTTAAATACTTTTTTCCATTCCTCTGTAGTTAGCTCTTTTTTAACTTCTCTACCCTTGGCACTGCAATGGAAACAGTTATATAAGCATCTATCTGTTAAGGATACATGCATAGATATGGGAGCTGAGCGTTTCGAATAGATTTGCTGGGTAAATATATTTTTTTCTTCTCTAACTGCAGTAATATGGGTCATAAAAGCTCTTGAAGGGAATGGAGGCATAAATGTACTTAGGATATATTTGTCTTGAAATTTTACTATCTTTTCACCCTTTAAAATATATCTTATTGCTTTTATTCCTTTAAAAATACTATAATTACTATCTTTGCTAAAAATCTTATGTGCTTGTAATAAAAAGCTAAATACATTTTTATCTACAGCCATTCTTAAAATCATTCTCTTATTCATATTAGTCTATTACCCCTTCTTAAAAATTCCATAAACAAATTTATGATTCACAATATATTTACCTCTATTATACTTTTTCTGTCTCAATTTTTCTACAACGGCTCCATGGATTTTATCCATATCCTTAAAAATCTTATTTGTTCCCGCTAAAACTCCTGTCTTGCAAAGCCAGTCATATAGCTCCTCTGGAGTATCATACCTTACAATTTCCTCTCCTTCTCCAATTTCTAGGGGATAAAAATTGTACTTTCTAAACCATCTTTCTAATTCTCCTGTCCCCCTAGGCAATCTTAGCCTTGCATCCATAGGTTTAATTACTTCATCAATATTCTCCTCCATGACTTCTAAATATATTTTCTCTATCCCCTCAAGTGTTCCCTTGCAGTTGGCTATAACTCCTATAATGCCATCATTATAAAGTACTTTATCAGCTGACTTTAAAAATTCTCTATGGTCTAAATACGGCAGAGCCCATCCGCAATATATAGCATGGGCCTTTTCCTTTCTTTCATACAAATATTTTATTGCATCTTTACAAATAAATTTAACATTATCTCCTTCAATATCCCAGCACTTCTCTATCATTTTTCTCGATATGTCAACACCCTCAATATATCCTTTAAAATCATTTGATAAGATTTTTCTAGTTATATATCCTGTTCCACATGCTAAATCTATGATTATAGGACTTTCTTTTTGTATTATATACTCACTTTTAATAATCTTATCAACATGCTTACCCATAATTTCACACCAGTAATTATAGGTCTGAGCTATATTATTATATTCCTCTCCATATTCTTCACCTGTAACAACTTTATTCTTCAGAAAGCTCTTTCCAAGTTTTAAATAAAGCTTAAATCTATTTATCATTTAATCCACCTTTTTTCTCACCAACCAAGATGAAATAATAACCTCTTTCCTTCTTTGTAGTTAAGTAAAATCTACTTTCTAATATATTTATAACTTCATCTATAGTTTTAAAGTATAATTTTCCAAATAATACTCTTTCAAAACATCTTAATATTTTAGTTCTTTTATGGCTAATATCAAAATCATGGATTAAAACTCTACCTCCATATTTCAAAACTCTAAAGCTTTCATCCATGAGTTTATTTTGATCCTTGATGTGATGGAAAACATCGGATAATATAACAATGTCCATGCTTTCATCATTTATTTTTAAATCTAGTGCATCACATACAACCTTATGAATATTTTCTTTTTCCTTCACATGGGATAACATATCTTCACTTTCATCTAATACATAAATTTCTTTACATTTGGTATTTAAATACTTTGCTAAATATCCCGTTCCTCCACCTATGTCAAGAATTTTTTCATCACCTTTTAGATTTAGTATATCAGATATTTCCTTTCCTCTATATAAATTAAATATTTTCATAAAGTTATCATAATGCATATGAACCTTATCAAAGGTCTTCTTTTCAGATTTTTTCATCTATACACCTCTATTTAAATTTTCAATTATAAAATTCCATTATTCTTATGCAATATCTATATCATTTTTATTATTTTCGCCTTTATCAATGATCACATTTTCGCTCCAATTACTCATCTTAAGCCATGCTATACTGATAATTGCACTAATTCCATCGGAAGCAGCTATTCCCCACCATATGCCAGTCTGATTTAGTTTCATTAGATTTGCAAATATATATGCTAAAGGAATTCTTAAAACACAAAATGCCATAATAGAAATTATCATAGTAGCCATTGTTTTGCCTGCACCTCTTAAGGTTCCATTATTGACCATTCTAACCCCCATAGCGCCTATAAAAAGTGCTGTAATCCTCATATAAGAAGCTCCATACATTAAAACCTCAGCTTCTTTATTAAAAATTCCAACTATTTGTTTTGGAATAATGAATATAATAGCACCTAAAAATGTTAATAATACAAAAGTTAAACCCATGCTAGCCTTGGCTATTTCTTTAGCCCTTTTCCTTTCTCCAGCACCAATATTTTGTCCTACCATAGTTGTTGTAGCAGTCGATATACCCATTGCTATCATAGAAGCAACACTAACTATTCTATTTCCTATTCCATATGCAGCCAAGGTAGTAGTTCCAAAGGCGGTAACAAAGGATGTCATCAATATTTGAGCTATTGCCAGCATAGACTGCTGAACAGATGATGGAATTCCTATTTGAACTATTTTTTTTATTATTGAAAAATCTGGTTTAAGATATTTAATTTTTAAATGTAAGTTCTTCTTTCCAGATATTAAAAGAGAAAGTCCATATATTGCTGCCAATGCCCTAGATATAATAGTAGCCAAAGCTGCACCTTGAACCCCCATCTTAGGAAATATTCCTATTCCAAATATTAAAAGTGGATCCAGAATAACATTCAAAAGAGCAGAAAATAATGTCATTATCATAGGAGTAAATGTATCTCCTATTCCCCTTAAGGAGGCAGAAAAAATAAAGAAAATAAACATAAAGGGGATACCAGCAAATATTATCCTTAAATATCCAGAAGCATCTTCTATTATCTGAGAATCAGCTCCCATCCATGTAATAAATTGTTCACTAAAAATAAAACCAATAAAGGCTAGAATAATAGACAATACTCCAATGAAGCTAAAAAGCTGTCCTAAAATTCTATCTACCTTTTCATTATTTCCAGCCCCTTTATTTTGAGCAATAAGAGCCGTTCCTGCAATAGTTAAACCTGCTGCTAAAGATATCATCAAAAACACAATAGGAAAACTAATTGAAACAGCAGCCACTGCTTCTGCTCCAAGTTTTCCCACCCAAAGAGTGTCAACTAAATTGTAAAAGGTCTGTATTAATTGCCCTATCATTAAAGGGAGAGCTAATTTTAACAAAGAGCTTAGTATAGGCCCCTTTACAATATATTCATGCTTATTTTGTTTCATAGGAATATTCATCCTTTCATTGGATTTAAAAATATTTGGATTTTCTAAGTATTTTTTAGAAAATAGTACTGAATTTGGAGTTTTTTATAGGGTTTTATCCAGTTTTCTCATCAGCTGCCTAAACATATCCAACTCTATATCCGATAAATTCTCAAATATTATTTGTAAATTATTTATCCTCATATTAAGCAGTGCATTATAAAATCTAGCCCCTTTTTCTGTAAGGCTTACCAATACTTTTCTTCTATCTTTCTTACCAGTATGGCGGCAAACATAACCTTTCTTAATAAGCCTGTTAACCGTTGTAGTCGGTGTGCTTACTGTTACACCTAATTTCTCTGCAATCTCTCCCATGGTTTTATTTCCTTTATTCGATATTATAAATATTGTTTGTTTCTCCTTTTTTGTTAAATCACTTAATTCCTCAAATAACTCCTTATTTTTCTCTACTTTATCTAGTTTTTTACTAATTTTTATTGCAACATCTTCTATCAGTCTAATATCATCTTCATTAATCATTTTCGCCTCCTATATTATTTCGAATTTCCAAGTATTATATCTATAGTATATCATTTTACTATAAAAATCTATTACCAATTTCTTAAAATTTTGTGATGTTTTTGTGATATTAATTTGTTGAAAGAATGAATTTTTAGATTTATCTAATATATTTTATCTTTATCTATGCTATTATAATCATAAGAACATTTTTTTGAGGTGAAAAAATATGAAAAATTCAAAAATTCTTGTGGTGGATGATGAAGAAAAAATGCGTAAAGTTATTAGAATTTATATTGAAAAGGAAGGATATGGAGTAGAAGAAGCCTCTGATGGTAAAGAAGCCTTAAATAAAATTGATTCTATAGATTTTTCTTTGATATTATTAGATGTGATGATGCCAAAAATCGATGGATGGACTGTATGTAGAAAAATCCGAGAAAATTCTTCTGTTCCAATTATAATGCTCACTGCAAGAGGAGAAGAATACGATAAACTTTTCGGATTTGAATTAGGGGTTGATGACTATATAACCAAACCCTTTAGCCCAAAGGAAATGATAGCAAGAATAAAAGCCGTATTAAAACGGAGTAATGGTAATAATAAAACTAATGCTGATATTATTGAAATTGGAGCTTTAAAAATCAAACCTATGTCTAAGGAAGTATTTTTAGAAAATATAGAAATGTCTTTAACACCAAAGGAATTCGAACTCTTAAATTTTCTTGCTAAGAAACCAGAAATAGTATACTCAAGGGAACAATTGTTAAATCAGGTATGGGGCTATGATTTTGTAGGTGACCTTAGAACTGTTGATACCCATGTAAAGCAACTTAGGGAAAAGCTGGGTATATATAAAAAATATATAAAAACAGTTTGGGGAACGGGATATAAATTCCATTTAAATCATTGATGAAGCTATTTTTTATAAACAATTTATTATGATAGGAGATAAAAATGAAAAGTCTTTTAAGTAAATCATGGCTTGGTATTACATCACTGGTATTGATAATTCTTTTATTAACTTGGTTATTTCAAGTGGGTTTTTTAAATGAATTCTATGTTAATGAAAGAAAAAACATATTGTTAAAAGAAGGAAATAAAATATCCTCTTTCTTTACAGAAACAGATAATTATAATAATATCTCCCAACAAATTATAGACGAAATCGAATCCTGGGAATCTTCTTATAATGCTAGAATAATTATAACTGATCCCAAGGGCAAATTAATATTTTATAATGTTCCAAGACAATTTTTCAGGGATTATAAAATATCACCAGAACGTTTTAAGAAGAGTATATTGGATTCATATAATGACCCAGAAATATTGTCAAATTTATTGAAGGGTAAAACCTTTACCATTCAAAAAGAATCCTCTAGACCAAATAGAAAATCTATTATTGTTGGTGTTCCAATAATTAAAGATAAAGAAATTGTTGGTAATATAATTATAACTTCACCATTAGCTCCAATTGAAGAAACTATATCTATTTTAAAAAAACAATTATCTATTATTACTTTTATATCCTTACTCATCGGTAGTATTTTGGCATTACTATTTGCTAAATACTTTACTAAACCTATTCTTAAAATCACAGAAACTGCCAGAAAAATAGCTAAGGGTGATTTTAGTGCTAATGTACAATTAAATCTAAAAGATGAAATTGGCACTTTAGGAGATACTATTAATAATATGGCCAAGCAACTTGGTCAAATCGAAGGATTTAGGCGTGAATTTATTGCCAACACTTCCCATGAATTAAAAACCCCCATTAGCTTAATCAGAGCCTATTCTGAATTAGTAAAAGACAATATAAATGAAATTAATGAAAATACTGAGTATCTTCAAATTATTATAGATGAATCAAAACGATTAAACAGCATGGTCGAAGACATTCTTTATTTATCTAAAATGGAATCAGGTTATTATAAATTAGATTTAGAAAAATTCTCATTAGAAGAAGTGATAAATAATGTTATAGATAAACTTTCTTTTTTTGCCTCTAAAAAAAATATAGAATTCAATTTTAAAATTAATGAAGATAAAATCTCCATATACGGTGATAAGCAAAAAATACATCAGGTAATTTATAACATAGTAAATAATGCTATAAACCACTCCTTTGACAACGGCCAGGTCACCATTAGAATTATTCATATAAACAATCTTATAAGAGTTGAAATTATAGACAATGGTATTGGTATTCCAAAGGAAGATTTACCATATATATGGGATAGATTTTACAAGGTAGATAAGTCTAGAAAAAGGGAAAGCAGCGGCAGCGGACTTGGAATGGCCATAGTCAAAAATATTCTAAAGGCCCATAATTATTCATATGGCATAGAAAGTGAAACAAATAAGGGAACAAAGGTGTGGTTTGAAGTTCCCAAAAGCAGGTAAGGTGATTTCTTAATTTCAATTGGTTTTTATGCTTATGAGGAATACCCTAAAAACTTGCAACTTGGAACATGAAACTTGAAGCTAGAAAAGCGTCAAAGACGCCTTTGCTAATCAACTATCTCTCCATCTATTACATTTATAATTCTACCAGCACGCTTAGCCACTTCCAAATCATGGGTTATCATTACTATTGTGTTTCCCTTATTATTTAGCTCTACAAACATATCAAGTATTTCATTTCCAGTCTTAGTATCCAGGGCTCCCGTTGGCTCATCGGCCAATAAAATATTAGGATTTCCTACTAAGGCCCTAGCTACTGATACTCTTTGCTGCTGTCCACCTGATAATTCTAAGGGTTTATGATCAATTCTATCTCCAAGCCCAACATCTTCTAAAACCTTTCTAGCTTTTTCTTGGGCAGCTTTTTTTTCCACTCCCCTTAACAACAGAGGAAATGCAACATTGTGCTCCGCAGTATACTTAGAAAGCAGATTAAATTTCTGAAAAATAAATCCTATTTCTTTATTTCTAATATATGCCAGTTCATCTTCATTTTTAGCTTTAATATTTTGCCCCGACAAAATATATTCACCTGAATCAGCTACATCAATACAACCTATTATATTCATAAGGGTAGATTTTCCAGACCCTGAGGGGCCTAATACTGCCACAAATTCGCCCTTTTCTATTTTTATAGATATTCCTTTTAAAACGGTAAGTGTATTTTTACCCATTTTATAGGATTTTACTATATCCTTCATATAAATAACATTACTATTCATAAAATTACCTTCCTTGCATCATCATTACTTTATTAATGTTTTCCTCTTCATCAATCCATATCTGCAACATTGATCCTTCATAAATATCTGCTATCTCTAGATTTTTAATTTCTCCACTGCTTCTTATAGTTATAGGCACGCCTACTGGTATCATTATGGTAGCTGTTTCTCCTGTGAATTTCAACTGACGTCCACCAGCCCCACCCTGGGGTCTTTGATCTGGTCTACTGTCAATTCCTACATTATTCACAGCTATAGGGCTTTTATCTTCTCCTTTACCATTTCCTTCATCCTTTTGTCTTTGGGGAATTTCAGCAAGCTCTAAAATTACTTCATTACCAATAATGCTTTTTACCTTTCCAAACATATCCGGTCTATTTTGATCTCTTTGTCCCTTTTGCTTTGCAGCTTCGCTTTTTTTATTGTCTTTGCTTTCTACTGTACTATTTTTTTCTACAGAATTTCCACTTTTATTTGTTTCTTGTGATGAATCAGCTTTTTCATTGGCATTTACACATCCAGTAAAAAACAAAGCTCCACATATTATTAACCACACAAAGATTTTTAAGGTGGATTTATACATTTACATCATCTCCATTCATATTGATTTATTCATAATTTAATGCGTCAATAGGCCTTAGTGAAGCTGCCTTTGCTGCAGGATAATATCCAAAAAATGTCCCTATCAGTACAGAAAATCCAAAGGCCAATAAATATCCAAACAAAGTATTAATAGCCCTTACATTGAAATAGTGTAAAATAGGCATTGCAGCCATACTAAATACTATTCCTAACAATCCTCCTATAGCACTTATGATAATGGCTTCAAAGAGAAATATTCTAAGTATATCCTTTCTTCTAGCTCCTATAGCTTTTAAGATACCAATTTCCCTTGTCCTTTCCTTAACTGATACAAATAGAACGTTCATTATTCCAATTCCACCAACAATTAGTACAACTGTAGCCACTGATAAAAGCATAAGGGTCATAGTCCTTGCAGAATTTTTTGCTGATTCGAGGCTGCTGCCAGCATCTCTAATCATAAACTGTTCACTTTTTTCTCCATATCTTTTTTGAAGCACCATGGTAATCTCTTCAATAGCTGAATCTACATGATCTATATCCTTAGCCAAGGTAACAATCATAGGTCTTGGGTTTCTCCCTGTTATATATCTCTTTGCCATTTCATAGGGCATGAAAAGTCCTTCATCAGGATTAAATCCTCTTTCCGCACTCCCTTGATACTTTAAAACTCCAATTATTTCAAATCTTTTTCCATTAACAACAATTTTTTCTCCAACGACATTTGTAATTCCTTCTTCTTCAAAGAGTAATTTTGCCAGTTCCGATCCAATAACAACAACCCTTTCTTCCCTATAGTCTTCATTTATAAATTCTCCATATTCTAATTCAAGATTATTTATCTCCTTAATATCCTCCATGACTCCTGCTATTGAAGATGATGTAGATGTATTATGATAGCTTATACTAGCATTACCATTAATCATCATACTAGCCTTAGAAATAGAGGAAGCCTCCTTCAAAATTTCCTCCATATCCTCTGACTCCAGTCTTAAATTTATTCTTTGTCGTCCAAAGGAAGGCATTATGTATAGGGTGCCTACATTTAATCGTTTAAATTGCTCTTTAACACTCTCTTGACTTCCACTTCCTATTGCCATTACCAGTACAATAGTAAGAGATCCAACAATTATACCTAATGTAGTAAGAAACACCTTAGTTTTATTCTCTCTAATGTTTATAAATATAGATCTTAAAATTTCTCCAAAACTCATAAAAGCACCACCTACTCTGCTTTTTTCTCTTCAATTATTATTGTTTCTCCTACATTAATACCCTCTATAACCTCTACAAATTTCCCATCGGTAAGGCCCGTTTTAATATTCTTAGTTTCTATATTTCCACTTTCATCCTTCACCTTTACTATTTGCTTACCTTCTACCATGCTTACGGCTTTATTAGGGATAACAAGCACATCTTTTCTTTGTTTAATAATAAATTCTACGGAGCAGGTCATCCCTGATTTTATTTTATCTACTCCGCCATCTAACTGGGCCCTTACATTAAATGTAACTATTCCATTATTATCTATCATAGGTAATGAATCAATTTTAATGACATTTCCCGTGAATTTTTGTCCCTCAAAGGCTTCAAATTCTAATTCTACTCTCTGACCTATTTCTACCTTAGATAAGTCTATTTCTGAAACCGGCACAACAACCTCTACCTTATCTGCATCTGAAACCACCATAAAATGAGAAGTATCAGCTGTGACCTTATCAGAATTATCTCCACTGGATACCGTTTCTCCCGGCTTATAGGCTATATTTAATATCCTTCCTTCCATTGGTGATTTTAAAATAGTACTATTATAGTCATCTTTAGCCATATCAAGTGATAACTTGGAAGACTCAACATTAGCCTTCTCCAATTCTATATCAGTGGTTGAGCTGGATAAAATATTATATCTTTCAAGTTGAGTTTGATAAGCTAACTTAGCATTTTCATAGGATGATTTTTTTACATCTAATTCTTGTTTAGAATATACATCCTGTATTTCTAGCATTAGCAAATATTCTGACTCCACTTGATCGAGATTTGATTTTAACTCTTCTAGTTTTTGCTTTTCACTTATAAGACTTAGCTTTCTATTTTCTTTTTTTTGCTCTAAATTAGCAAGGGCTTTTGTATAATTGATTTCTGCTGTTTTTAACTTTTTTGAATATTCTATATCATTTAATTTAGCTAAAAGCTGACCTTCAGTTATTGCCTCTCCCTCACTAACATAAAGTTCTTTGAGCTTCCCGCTTATATCAAAATCCAAATTAACCACAGGTATTTCGGCTTCACCATCACCTTCAAATCCTATAGTAATATCATCTTTTTTTACTTTTTCTTCCTTTTGCAATGTGTCTTTGCTTAATGATTCAGCCGGCTTATTTACATACTTAAATCCAACAAAGCCTGCACATGCAATTAACACAAGTACTAATACTGTTTTAATCAACTTATTAGATGCAAATTTTTTTACCAAGCTTTATTTCCTCCTTTATTTCATCATTCTTTTTTGAAACTAATTTTATTATATTGTCCAATTGTGATATTTCTGTGATATTTTGAAAATTTTTATTAAAGATAAATAACTTTAAGATTTAATAAATAATATTCTTTATTATAATGAGGTTAGACAAACAATTGCCTAACCTCATTATTTTTATTTAAATAACTCTATTATTTTATTTAGCTGTTCTTGTGTAATAGTTTCATCTTCTACGAATGGGGAAAATATTGCGTTTAATCGCAAATCTATATTCACTTTTCTATCTTCTACTCTCTTTAGTATCTGGTCAGCTTTTTCTTGGGTAATCTCTCCATTAGCAACCTTATCCTCTAATTTTGTCTTTATTTTTTCTAGCGTCAGACTCTCTCTAGTTTCTGTATCGTCTGCTTTCTTTCTCCCAGCTTTATCACCTTTGCTCTCCATCCTTTTTAAAATCTCATTGGCCTTTTCTTGAGTAATCTCTCCGTTTGATACCTTTTCTTCTAATTTTACCTTCATTTCTTCAAATGTTAATTTTTGTATTTGACTTTTATTTTCTGCTAATTTTTGAGATATATGATCTGCCTGTTCCTCAGTAAGTATCCCTTTCTCTATTATTTGATCTAGTATAGATTTAAATCTATCTTGTCTTTGTTGTATGCCTAGTTTGTTCTTGGTGAATTTTGTGCTATCCACAGCATCCAATTGATTATCTGCAAAAGCTAGCCCTACCATAGAAAATACCATTGTCCCCACTAACATACCATTAATTATTTTTTTTGTCTTACTATTCAATTTCACCACTCCTTAATTTAATATTTTGCTGTCACAATAATAATTATAAGAAACGTTTTTGATGAAAGAGTGATAAAAATCAAAATAATTTATGAATATATTAGCAAGGTATTAAATTTCATTTCACAATATATATTCATATTGCATATTGTATAATGAATAGAAGTATCGTTTGAATATATTTATAAATACAACATTATCTTTTATCCATAAAATTTTTGATAAAAGGAGGCTAAAGTATGAAGAATATTAAGGACATATTAAAATACAGAATAGAAGAAATGAACAGAAAAAAAGAAGTAGTTACTAAGCAAATGGAAAATAATTTGGATTATATTGAAGAAAGGAACAACCAAAAAGTTGAAAGAATACAAACTAGATTAAAGGCTAGAGGAGCCAATGATGAAGAGATTAATAATATTATTCAGGAATATGCTGAAGAAAAAGAAAAAATGAAAGAAGAAGTTAGAACAATGATGAGAGAAAGGTTAGACGAATTAAATAAAATAAAAAAGGATCTTATTAAGCAATTTGATGAATTATCTGATGAAAAAAATCAGTAAACTTAAATTAAGGACATGAAGCTTAAAATATAGATGTCCATTTATAAAACACAACTTGACCGGGTAGTCACTGAGGATCCTTTTCCGCTCCTCCTATAAACCTATTTTTATTGTATTTAATAAGAGCAAATAGACTTTATTATTATAAAAAGGACAAAATAGGTTTATAAAGGGAGCTAAAAGGAAACCTCAGAGTCTAGCTTGAAAAATTAACTCTAGTCTCCATCTATAAGATTCCCAAGTCCTCCTAAAACATCCAGCACGCCTCCTTCTCCCTTTCTTCCTCCTCCAGTTTGAGGTGCGGCAGAGTATATTCTATCTGCTAATCTACTAAAAGGAAGGGATTGCAGCCAAACCTTACCAGGGCCTTTTACAGTAGCAAAGAATAGTCCTTCTCCTCCAAAGAATGCGCTTTTTATTCCACCAACGAATTCAATATCATAGTCAATATTTTTAGTAAAGGCCACTAGACATCCTGTGTCAACTCTAAGAGTTTCACCTGATTGTAATTCTTTTTCTAAGATAGTTCCACCAGCATGCATAAAAGCCAATCCGTCTCCCTCTAGCTTTTGCATAATAAATCCTTCTCCCCCAAAGAAACCCGTCCCTATTTTCCTTTGAAATTCTATACCTATAGAAACACCCTTTGCAGCACAAAGAAAAGCATCCTTTTGACAAATTATTTTACCACCAAACACACTTAAATCCATTGGAATAATCTTACCAGGATATGGTGCAGCAAAAGAAGCATGCTTTTTTCCACTACCCATATTTGTAAACACTGTCATAAATAGGCTCTCACCCGTAATAAGTCTTTTACCTGCACCTAGTAATTTCCCCATAAAGCCCCCTTGGGTATTTTTACCTGATCCGTCTCCAAAAATAGTTTCCATCTGTATATTCTGTTCTATGTACATCATTGCTCCTGCTTCGGCTATTACACTTTCCTGTGGATCCAATTCAATTTCAACAAACTGCATATCATCTCCATATAGTTTAAAATCAATTTCATGAGCATTTCTCATATATATTTCCTCCTGACATCTATATTTATTAAATTATATCAAATTTTAATCTAAAAATTACAAATCCAGAAATTTTATTAAAGAAATTTTAAAATTATTTTGAATTCTAAAGGCCATTAAGTATTTAATAGTAACAAAGTTTATATTATTATCATAAATTGTATTGAAATAACACTTATCCTCTTTATTTAATATTATTGTGTAGTGAGGTAAAAAATATGTCTACCTTTAAACGTTTAACTAAAGTTTTTAATTCGTCAAAAAAAATACTCATTGATGACTCATCTAAAATAATCTTAATGAGTGATTGTCATAGAGGTGATAATAGCTGGGCTGATAGCTTTGCTCACAATGAAAATTTACTGTTTACTTCTTTAAATTATTACTACAATCAAGGTTTTACTTATATTGAAGTTGGAGATGGAGACGAACTTTGGGAAAATAGAAAATTTTCAAGAATAAGAGAATCACATAGTCATATTTTTTGGATAATGCGAAAATTTTTTTTAAAGAATAGATTATATATGATCTGGGGAAATCATGATATGATGAAAAAAGATGAAAAATATCTTAAAAATAATTTATATTATTATTATGATGATCGACAACAAAAAAATCAGCCCTTATTTAAAAATATTGAAACCCATGAAGGCATAATCTTGGTTCATAAAGAAAAAAAATATAAAATCTTCGTTGTTCACGGCCATCAAGGAGACATACTCAATGATTATCTATGGTTTTTGAGTAAATTTTTAGTTAGATATGTATGGAAGCCTTTGGAACTATATTCAGGCTTTAAGGACCCTACCAGTGCTGCTAAAAATTTCAAGAAAAAAAGGGCCACTGAAAAAAGAATACTAGAATGGGTAAAAGCTAATAACCAAATGATTATTACAGGCCATACCCACCGTCCTACAATACCTGCTCCCAATGAAGCCTTATATTTTAATGTAGGCAGTTGTGTTCATCCTAGATGTATAACGGGAATAGAAATTAAAAATGGTCAAATATCACTTATTAAATGGAGCATAAAAGCCAAAAACAATGGCCTATTATATGTTGGAAGAGATGTAATAGCAGGCCCACTAAAATTAGAAGATTATTTTGAAAATAATACATGTTTTGTAAATTAATTGCTGAAATAAGTATAGAATAGCTCCTTACGATGCCCTTATCCTAAGGAGCTAAAAATTTATTTTAAAATAGCCAATACATATCCCAAAAAATTTATTAATATACAAATTGAATATCCCGGATTTATTTCATCAAATAATCCTCCATAAATCCTCCTCCATTTTGAATGAGCATCTTCTTGTCTAAATATATCTACAGTTATAATTTCATATATTTGAACATTATGATATGATGAATTGTTAGGTTTTTGATTGAGTATATTCTCTAATAGCAATAAAAGAAAAGCAAATATAAATATGAAAAAAAACATCTCAATATTCTTAGGTCTAGTGATTATAAACATAATCAATTCTAGGGAGAAGAAAATTAAACTTATCTTAACTGTACTTACAAGGCTTCTTTTAAATTCAAAATGTATATTATTACTTTTTAAATGTACTATATTTGATATAAATAAAACTAAGCTTGCAATTAGTTGTAATAAATATATAGGTACAAGTCCTATTAAAAATCCAGAGATTATAAATACTACTGGAGATATTATCTTAGCTATACTTAATATTAGCCCTAAAACCCTTCCCCTGTATTCATCATCTATATTTTTTTGTATAATAGATAAAAGGGGTATATCAACAAGTGATATGGCTATTCCTATTATCCACATTATTAAGCTATAGTATATCAATAAAACAGTCTTATTACTAATAAAGTTAAATGGTAAAATAGGTAAGCCTATAAATATAATGCATATTGCAAGTACGAAACTCATTAAAATCAAAATTTTGTTATAGGATAATCCTTTATTAACTTTTTTAACAAAAATTGCACCTATTATTAATCCTATAGGAAGTAAACCTTGAATTATACCAAGATACTTTGGTCCTAACTTTAATATATTATTTATAATTACTGGAAGAGGAACAGTTATAGATAAGCCAATAGAAAAGTTAAGAATTATTAAGATGGTGAACAAATCAACTATTTCACGTTTATCCATCATGTATTCAAGCCCTTGTTTCATATCTCCTATAAAATTGATATCCTTTTTTTCTCCACATAGTTCCTTTTTATAATTAAATTTGAAATCTATAAACATCTCTGATATTCCTGAAAATAAAAAAGAAATACCATTGACAATTATAAACAGTTTTATATCAACAATTGCAAATAAGACTCCTCCTATCATAGGACCTAAAATAGTTGATAAGGAGTCAATAATTTTACTTATTGAATTTACATTCATTAGATTATTATCCGAAACTATATTGGGCTTTGCTGCTTCAAAGCTTATGTCAAGTATAGTCATAAAACTGGTCATAATAAATGTACTAATATAAATCATCATAAGACTAAGACCATATGACAAACTCAAAAAATAAAGTCCTATTAGTAAAATTCCATTAAACAAATCCATAAGTACTACCAATACTTTTCTATTTAATCTATCTGCTAATACTCCACCAATAGGGTTTATTATTACCATTGGCAAAGTACTGAAAGCAAGGGTAGTTGCAAATGATAAACCTGATCCAGTAAGTTTAAGTACATACAAGCCTATTGCAAAGGAATATATAAATGTGCCAAATAAAGAAACAAACTTTCCCAGTGAAAACAATATAATATTTGAAAGTTCTCTTTTATTGGTAAATCCTTTTAAAAATTTATCTGATATAGTCATATTAAAACCTCCTATCATTTAATTTCATTATAAATAGTGGCCTATAGACTATATCAATTATTAATTTTATTTTTTTATATAAATAAATAGGTAAAAGATAGGGTTAACCCTATCTTTTGATTTATCTGCTGAACCTTTTAATATATTTATTTACTTTAATTACCCTCATACTCAATATTCTCATTATGCTATTTCCATTATATTCTTTATTTAATTTCTGCCTTGTGCATTTTATAACCCTTAGCTTTAACTAAACGAAAATTTGAGATTAATAATCTCGTTTCTGTTCATACTCCTTATATTTATTATAGAATTTTTAATCTCATAGTCTTTATTTATTTTTATCTCTTCTTCCTTAAGGTTCACAAACTTTACATCTTTAAATATTTTTGAATCATACTTTATGTCAATACTTTCAATCATTTTATTCTTAGTATTAAAAAGCCTCACAATGAGAGCCTCATCCTTTTCAGAATTTTTAATTGCACTCGTGCCTATATCCTCATTTTCAACTACAATAGGATAATATTCATCTGAAGATAGTTTATTTTCTTCACTAATACTAGTCGGCATATAGCTATAAAGTGGATATACATAATCTTCAGCTAAAGAATTCATTTCCTTTTCATTATTAATTGTTGATATTGCATATTCTGTTTCAAAGCTTCCCAGCATATTACTCTTTGGCGTCTTAACATGTAATCCTGATCTTCTACCTGGTCTGTTTACTAAGTCTTGTTTACCCATATAGTCTGTGGTACAAATTAATGTCAAAGCAATTTTAGGAGTGTTGCTTCCAAGGATTTCATACTGTGGCAGCCCTCTATTCATAATCTGTATTCCATTTTTCCCATCAAATACATTTACATACTTTTGCTGATTATAAATCGGATAATACTTCTCTTGCCACTTTTCCTTTTCCCAGTATTCCACCTCTTTTAAATAGTTTAGACGATTTAATATTCCAAATTGTTGGTCTGAATTGTGGGAGCTTAACTTCATATTTGAATCAAATAGAGCACGAACTCTGTGGTTACTAACTTTATTATCGATAACTGTTTTTATTTCAATTCTTTTTATGCCTTTGTACATAGTAACATAACTGGAAACTGTAGATCTTAAAGTTTCATTTGAACGATATTTTGTGTAAGTATCCCATGGAAAATCTAATGTATGGGTTATCTTTACCCTAGCCATAATTGGACCATTATAAATAACTTCTACATTGGCTTTTTTATCCTTTGACCAGATTAATCTGTCATCCCTAGGTGGCGAATAATCATATTCATCTCCTGCATTTCCACTTTCTTCAATAATATTTTGGTTAAGGTAGACTTTATTTGAATGTTTGTCCTTGATACTAAGACTTCCATCATAATTAATTTCAACTAAGAGATGTTCATTTTCAAAAATATTATCTTTTAAAATTAAATTATTATTATCTATACATTTCTTGTTTTTAATATAATAGGTTGTATATCCATATCCATGGACATTAGCTATAAAAACAAACTTTATCATATAACCTTTTTTACTGGCGTTTTTGCCTATAAAGTGACTCTCAATAGAAAAATCATTTAGATCCACTTCTTTAATATCTATAATCTGATATTCTATCTCTTTTCCAAATCTATCTAGCAAAATAAATTCCTTATTATCTAAAAATACTTCTATCTGCATTATACTTTTTCTTGGATTTAATAGACTATTGAACACTATTATAGGTCTTCCCTTACTTTCATCATACTTAATCTTTGATGAAAATTCTTGTAATTTATTGGATAACAAGGTTTTCCCTATTTGCTTAGCTTTACTATACCGCATTTCCATTTCATCATGGGTTTTATCAGTACAAACATTACCTATTGAATCATGGGCCTGATTTTGAATTATATATTTCCACCCTTGATTTATCATTGAATTATCATATTTAATACCCTTTAATAATGACAATGCCGCCATTGGTTCTACATACTTCTCATAAAGGGCTTGTGCTTCAAAGTTTTGTTTTTTAATATCTAAGCGTGTAGACCCTATGCTAGCATGGACACGCATATGCTTACCCTTTCTAAATTCTCCACTTATTTCATCTAATTCTTTATCTGATTTTTTTACTTCTTTTACATATTCCTCCAAGGTTGTAAATACAAATTCATGACCAATACCCTTATATTTTTCGTTTAACTTTTGAATAATTTTGGGAAGATCAGGGTTTGCTTCTCTTTGATCGTATCCACACAGCATTAGTATATGATCTGTACTTGCTAAAGGCTTTTGTGCTTCAATATTCGTTTGTATCACTTCTTCATTTTTTTTCTCATTCAACGAAAGCCACTTTGCATTTTCATATCCTAGAGGCAGATAATGATTTAAAATTTTGCTTCCATCTAGTCCCTTCCACCAAAATTCTTTATTTTTTATATCTTCATCAGCTATACCCCTCCATATAATAGAGTCTTTTATTTGGAAACCATTTAAGATTTGAGGTATGTAAGCAGACTGTCCAAAGGAATCTGGTAAATAACCAATCTCCATAACTGGACCAAATTTTTCACCTATTTCTATACCTATCAATAGATTTCTAATTAATGCCTCACCACTAGGTATAAATTCATCAGGCTGAATATACCAAGGTCCAACAATTATTCTTTTTTCTTTTATTAGTTTTGCTAATCTTTCTTTATTTTCTGGTCTAATTTCTAAATAGTCTTCTAGAACTATTGTTTGTCCATCAAACATAAAGGATTTATAGTCAAAATTGTTTTCAAGCAAATCTAATAAATCATCCATTACCCTAATTAGCTTTACCCGATATTCTTCAAAGGTTTTATGCCATTCCCTGTCCCAATGGGTATGTGATACTATATGAAATTTCATTAAAAACCCTCCATTTATTAATCCATCCCCTCTCTTGGGGATGGATTTTTTTGTTTCTTTATATTTTAATTTATTTATATAATTGAAAATTCAGTGCTATCGTCATTATTTTTAATATCTGATTCTTTTCTTAATACTACTACTATTAGTGCAGTTATAACTACTCCCGCTACAAATCCTATTAGCCATCTAAAAGGATGTGTTAAGAATGGTAATCCCCATATTCCAATTGCACAGGGTATAGTAGCTTCAGCACCAAGTAATAATGCAAGAGCTGCTCCAATACCTGAACCTAACATTATAGCTGGAATTACCTTTAATGGAGTTGTAACAGCATATGGTATTGCACCCTCTGATATTCCAAGAGATCCCATAATAGCTGCTGGAATAGCATTTGCTTTTTCAGATTTAGTGAATAATTTGGGTTTTATCAATGTTGCCAATGCCAATCCAATAGGTGGTGTCATGATGCCTATCCAAGCAGCAGCCATAGGGTGGTATATTCCTTCTGCCAAGGTTGCATAACAAAATGTAAGAGCAATTTTATTCACTGGCCCACCCATATCAAATGCCATCATAAAGCCAATTATCAATCCCAATATTGCAAGATTTGCACCCTTTAAAGAAACTAGCCAATTTTCCAGCCCAGTCATTGCAGGAGCTAAAGGTATAGATATTAAATACATAAATATTGCTGTTGCTGCAACCCCAAGTACAGGAATTATCATAATAGGCTTTATCACCATTAAATTTTTATGTACAGGAACTTTCTTTATTTGGTTAGTAATCCATCCCGCAAAGAATCCAACAAATATTCCACCTATATATCCAGTTCCTAGCTCTCTTGCCATAACTCCACCAACAAGGCCAACAGCAATACCTGGCTTATCAGCCATAGAATATGATATAAATCCAGCAATTAGAGGAACCATAAGTTGAAGAGCAAATACACCTACTTCTACTAATTTACTAGCTACAAGTCCTTCTTCACCTAAAATTATTCCAAGGGATAATAATATACCACCAGCAACTACAGCAGGAATCATATAGGATACCCCAGTCATTAAGTGTCTTTTAACTTTATTCATCTCCATGAAGCCCACTCCCTTAACTATTTATTTATTTTTTTTAAAGCTTTTTGAATTAATTCTTTTGAATCCTTTAATGCAGCTTTAGTAGAAACTTCTATTGTTGGAATATATTCAAATCTATTCATTTTGTCTATATATGAGTCTATTGCCAATATAGCGAAATCAGCATTTGCTATGTCTTCTTTAGTTATTTCATTTTCAATCCCCATAGCACCTTGAGTTTCCACCTTTATTGTATATCCTAATTCTTTAGCAGCATTCTCTAAAGCTTTTTTAGCCATAAAGGTATGAGCAAGCCCAGCTGGACATGCTGTTACAGCTACAATTTTCATATCAATTCACTCCTCTTTTATTTTTAATTTATTTATTTGAGCAAATTGCATAATTACCTTACCTAAAAATTATCTACTACATGTGGTCTTAAAATCTTCAAAGCCATACCATATATATTATGCAACCCAGCCAAATTAGAGTTATGCAATTTCCTCTATTTACAAAGTACTAAATCCATTAGCTTTAATATTTCTTTCTTGTTTTCAGCTCCCATAAGATTATCCCTGAAGTCTTTTTCCATTAGATTCATTGATAGCTTTGATATAATTTTAAGATGAGTGTTAGCTCCTTGCTCTTCAGGAACAGCTAACCCTATTATAAGCTTTACAGGTTCATCATCTATAGACTGCCATTCAATTGTTTTGCTTAACTTTATAATTGTCATAGTAGGTATTTTTACAGCTTCAGTCTTTGCATGAGGCATAGCAATTCCATACCCTAAACCTGTTGAGAATTGTTCTTCTCGTTCAATCAGTTTATCATAATATTGCTGCTTTGAGTTTAATCTATTGTCTCTATCTATCATTTTAGCAACTTCTTTCAATACCTCTATTTTTGTATCAGCCTTTAAGCTTAAATTAATCAAATTATTATTAATTAAATCCCTTATATTCATGGTCAATTTTTCTCCTTCTCACTTAGAAATTTAATATGAAACTTATCGAAATCATTTTGATTTATTAATTCCTCCACAGACAATGGAGACTTTGTTACTTGATACAATGTGCCAAACATATCAGTAAACCTGTAAGAAATATTTTTTGAAATAGACAAAACCATTACAAGCTGAACCTTTTTATTTTGGTCCCAAACAATTGGTTTATCCAATATTCCAATACAAACACATGAAGGAACCTCTACTACTTGTAAAGCATGGGGTATTGCCACTAAGTTTCCAATAGCAGTTGAAGAAAGCTTTTCTCTATCAAGTATTGATTTTTTTATATCTTTACCAATATATCCTTTGTCAACCATCTGACTAGTTAAAAAATCTAAAACCTTTTCCTTACTTTCAAATTGAATATCTGTAAAAAAAAGCTCGGGAGTAAATAAATCTTCAAAATCAACCTCATCATTTTTACAGTATTCAATATTTTCAACCTTACTTTTTATTTCATTCAGCTCAGAATCTTCTAATACTGCATTAACTAATATTTTAGGTATTGGTATATTATCTTTTATTGGTACTGTTGTCAAAATAATGTCTGGGCTTAAACTAACTACTATGTTTAACTGGTGCAAAGGGAAAGTGCCTATTAGGTCGATATTATTACTTAATGAGTTTTTTAGCTTTGCAAATAGTAAGCTCGAGCTCCCCATTCCTGAAGAACAAATAATGGCCACTCTTTTTTTGGCATCAGCGCCTCTCTTTCTTCTTTCTAATGCTCCTCCAAAATGCATTGCCAAATAACCCATTTCACTTTCATCAACTCTATAGGATGTTTCTTTTTCAATTATTTGAGCTGCAATGACACCAGCTTGAAAAGCAAGTGGATATTTAGTTTTAACTTCGTCTAACCAAGGATTTCTGAGATTCATATTAAAATTCATCCTATAAAATGTTGGTTTTAAATGTAATACTAGTCCACATGTCAACCTTTTATCATGTATAAAATCTAAATTCAACTTTCTATTGATTTCTATCAAAATTTTAAAAATGAGCTTCTTTATATCCTTTTCAATAAAATGTGTTAATCCTACTTCTTTTCTTTCATCCAATACCTTACTACCTAATAAATGAATAGTAACATAATAAATTTCTGAAGAAGGAATTGTAACTTTAAAGTCTTTTTCTAAAGCTTTAACTATATTTTTAGCAATGATATATTCATGCTCACCTTCTAGTTTTCTCATCTTTTCATTTTTTCGATTAACATAATTACTTTTCTTTATTCTTTTGATTGCTATTGCAATATGTATTATTAAATTCTTTAATGCAATATCTGCCAAGGAAAAATTTGCTTTTGATAATTCTTCTATTAAAGTTTCTTCTATTCTTTGGAGATCTACATCCTTAAATACAATAATATTTTCAATATAGAATTCTGCCAAATCAATTTTGTCTAGCTGACTTCTATTTAAAAAATATTCTGCAATACAAAAGCGCTTATCTATTTCATCTCCTTCAATTCTTATCCCTTTATTTAACCTGCTTGCAACTACTAATCTATAGTCCTGTAAAATTGATTTTACTGTTTTTAAATCTTTTTTTATAGTTGATATGCTTACATATAACTCATCACATAATTCTTCAAGAGTTATACAACCCTTAATTTGTAATAATTTTTTTATAATATATTCTACTCTTTCTTCAGGTGAGGTTGGAACGTCATGCTTTTCTTTTGCCTTTTCATTGAAAACTGTGTTAATGAAATTTGAAAAATTTATATCATTAAAAATCTCTAGCTTGTAGCCTATACCTTTTTTTGAATTGATTTTGCCTCCATATGGATTTAGTATTTCATCTAATTCCTTTAAATCACTTCTCACAGTTCTAGTAGTAACACCAATTATTTTAGATAAATAGCTACTTGTTAAATAACTTGATGAACTATTCATAAATTCCTTTAGTATACTTAATAAACGTTTGTTAAATATATATTTCACAGTAGAACCTCTCCTTTAATTCAATTATAAATGTTATCAATGAACAAAGACAGTTTATAATTTTCCTAAAGTAGGTAGGAAATTAATAATACGGGCATAAATTATATAGCTGTACACTTGTAAAAGCTAATTTACGGTCGTACCCACTAAAATCCTTTTAGCTAATGTAATGAACCTGTCTTAAAATCAATAATTAAAAGGATAAACAGGTTCGTCAAAATTGTGGGTAAGTAAACCTCAGAGTCTACTTTTTTTCTTAAGTTTTATTGCGTGCATCTATACTTATCTTTAGTTAATAAAATCACAAGCTATGGTAACCCTATATAAATCTAAAAGATAGGGTTAACCCTATCTTTTACCATAAAATATATAACTATATACCTTTTCATCTTTTCTAAAATAGCTTTCATATTTCCCCCCTTTATCTACAGCCTCAGATATTGCTTCACTGATGCACTTATAATTCAGCTTCTTAATTTCTTCCTTTACATTACTTAAGATATAATTTTTTCTATATTTTCCATCAATAAAGCTATTTATACTGAATTTTTTAAATAATATATATGAACCTAATAAAAGTCCATCATCTTTTATATAATCATCTATAAGCTTTAAAAGAAATCCATCATGTTCAAAGGCATAATTACTGGAACCAGAATAATCAAATAAAACGTCAATGGATTTATCCTTAAGTGGCATTTCTAAAAAGTCAGAGCATATAAAAATTACTTTCCTTTTACAATCAGCTTTTTCTAGTATTTTTTTTAAAAATTTATGGCCTAAAATATCATGGTCTACTGCCAAATAAATTGAATCATCAGGTAAATCATTATATATATATCTAAGAAGAAAACCAACCCCTGAGCCCAAATCCAATATAACCTTATTCTTAAGCTTTTGAAAATCAAGCTTTTTGTATGACCATTCCAATCCCTTATATACGTTGTTTAAATAATTTGGATCAGTATCATTTATATATTCTGTTATATAGCTGTCCATGTGATTAATTATATACTCTCTATCTAAATTATTACTTTTTTCCTGTGATTTACTATTTACAATCAAAATTCCATCTTCAATTAAATATTCTTCACCACATTTGCATTTAAGCTTTCCTTTTATTATTTGATTATTTGATATATTGGCCTCATGTAATATTAAATCACCACTACATTTTAAACATGACAATATGTTTAAAACTCCTATATCTACACCAATTTTAAACTCATTGCTATATTCCTTATCTGAAAGTTCTTTTATTTTTCCTTCAAGCTTCGATTTGATTTTGGGTAATACTTCCAATTGTCTCATTACCTCTTTATGTTTATTTACAAAAAACTCCTTAAAGCATTCAACTTCCTGATAAGGTGTAAGTTTACCAAGTCCTTTAAATAGAAAAATAGATTTTATCTCATTTAATGTAAAACCCATTTCCTTTAAGCTTAATACTTCTTCTAAATCCTTTTGACATCTTTCATCAAAATTATAATGACCGCCTATTTTTTCTGGGTTAATCAACCCTAAATTCATATAATGCCTTACAGTATCTATACTTACGTTATTTTCAGTAGAAAACTGTCCTATTTTCATTTTATCACCTAACTTCTTAATGATATAAGCAAATTACATAATTACATTATGCAATTATATTAATTCTATTATATCAATTTATTTCAAATATTGTTCACAATAATATAAGCTCTCTACTGAATATAATTTTTGTTTTATAGATACAATACTATCCGGATTAATAATCTCTAATTTTCAAATACTAATTATATAGAGTTCCTAGTAAAACTTAATTTATAAAGAGGTGTTTAAACTGGCGAAAAGAATAAGAGCTGATGGAATGAATAAATGTATAGGATGCTATTCCTGTATGCTTAGCTGCTCTGCTGTAAATCACAAGAGTCATTCCCTAGAAAAAAGTGCTATAAAAATAAAAACAAGCGGCGGCATTAGAGGAAGATTTACTAGCACCCTTTGTTTAGCTTGCAATGATGAAATAGCTTGTTTAGAGTCCTGTACTTCAAATGCCCTGGAAAAAAGGCTCGGTGGAGGTGTTATTCTAAATGAAGATAAATGTACTGGATGCAAAAAATGTGTATCAGCTTGTATAGTAGGAGCTATTTCATTTGACGAAGAAAGAAAAAAACCTATTATCTGTAAACATTGTGGCATATGCACAAGCTTTTGTCCTCACGAGTGCTTAAGGATGGAGGAAGTAGACGATGTTTTATAAAAACTATATAAAAATATTATATATTGACTTATTAAATAAGAAAGTCACAGTAAAAAAAAGAGATGATTTACATGATTATCTTGGTGGTGTTGGTGTTGCTTCAAAGCTTCTAGAAGAAAATATTAAACCTAATTTACATCCATTAAATGAAAATCAACCCATAGTATTTGCTGTGGGCTGTGCCTCTTCAATTTTTCCTGCTATAACAAAAACTGTAGCTATGTTTTATTCCCCCTTAACAATGGAGCTTGGGGAAAGCTATGCAGGTGGAAGAATGGCTATGTCCTTAGTTTTCGCAGGATATGATGCAGTTGTGATTACCGGAAAAAGTAAAAGGCCAATATATTTAACTATAGAAAGTGATAATATTAAATTTAATGATGCCAGAGCCCTATGGGGACTTACTACAGCTGAGACTGGAAGAATAATAAGAGAAAGAGAATCGGGAGAAGGCAAGAGAAGTATATGTAGAATTGGACCGGCAGGTGAAAATCTTTCCAGCTTTGCAAACGTCTGTGTAGATACCTATAGACATTTTGGACGTCTTGGACTTGGAGCAGTATTTGGGAGCAAAAATTTGAAAGCAATAGTCACTATAAGTAATAAGAGCTTTGAAATTAAAAATCCCTCAAAATACTTAGGAGCTTATCAGAAAATATTTAGAAAATTAACTAGTACAGATATTATGCAAAAATATCACGACCTAGGAACATCTGCAAATGTCTTATCGATGAATGAAATTAAAGCTCTACCTACTAAAAATCTGAATAAGAATAAATTTGAAAATGCTAAAAATATTTCTGGCGAAAAGTTTGCAATTAAAAATTTAGTTAGAAAAATGGCATGTCCAGGATGCCCCGTTGGATGTATACATATAGGTCAATTTAGAAGGGCATTTGATAAAGGCTATGAATATGAAGCTGTAAGCGTAGCTTATGATTATGAATTAATATTTGCTTTAGGAAGCTATTTAGAAATAGCTACAACTGAAGATGTCTTGAGCTTAATTGAAGTAGTAGAAGAAATGGGACTTGACGCTATCTCTACAGGAGTAGTACTTGGATGGGCTACTGAAGCCTATGAAAAAGCACTAATTAGTGACAAAAACACTATTATACCTATTGAATATGGTAATATAAAAAATTATATTAAGGCTATTAAATATATGGCCATCAATAAAAATGAATTCTATAAGGTTTTATCAAAGGGCTCTGCCAAAGCTGCTGAAAAATATGGAGGCTTAGATTTTGCTGTTCAATTTGCAGGAAATGAAACACCTGGATATCATACAGGTTATGGCTCAGTCCTTGGTCATACTGTTGGAGCTAGACATTCTCATTTATGTAACGGAGGCTATTCTTTGGATCAATCAATGAAAGAGTTTAATAAGGAAAAGCTTATTGAAGGAATATTTAATGAAGAAAGAGAAAGATGCCTTTTAAATTCTCTTATAATTTGTTTGTTTGCAAGAAAGGTATATGATAGAAAAACTATTCTCCTTGCGTTAAACTCTATAGGCTATAATTTTACTGATGCTGATCTGACTTCTATATCAGATAAAATTTATAAGACTAAGCTTCGAATAAAAAAAATGTTGGGTTTTGATCTGAAAAATGTAATATTGCCCAAGAGAATTTTTGAAACACCTTCTGCTAAAGGGCATATTGATGAGAATATAGCTTATGAGCTCATTGATATGTATAATAAAAAAATTGAAAATTATATGAATTAATAAGCGATTAACAATCTAAATTAACCTGTTATGTTAGTAAATGAAATTTTTTGTTTTTAAATATAGCTTAGGGAGTATTAATATTTCATTTGAGTGATTTTTATAACACATAGGAAATTATAATCTTAACAAATTATAAATGAATATAATTTCCGTCATGTGTTTCAAAAAAGTCTATCTTATAATAAATGTAAAACAATCTTCTTCAATATTTGCCCAGGGAGCTTTAAACTCCCTTTTTCAACTAGAACTTACTAGCATAGTAACTACATCGGATCCTAATATTATAAAAACAGAAAAAAGGAAACTAATTAACAAATCTAAAAAGATATTTCTATGTTTAAAATATATTACTTAATTATATCTTCTAGTTGTGCATCGATTGATTCAGTCAGATCAGTTACATTTAGTTCAATCTGTTCTCCAATTTTACCTGCACTTACAATAATTTTTTGTATTTGAGATGCACTAGCATCTACAAAGGTTTTATACTTTTTCTTCATTCCTATTGGAGAGCATCCTCCCCTAATATATCCTGTATATTTTAAAATATCCTTAACTGGAATCATTTCAACCTTCTTTTCCCTAGCTACCTTTGCAGCCTTTTTTAAATCTAATTCATGGGCCACAGGTATTACAAATACATAAATATTCTTACTGCTTCCTTGTGTTACTAAGGTTTTATATACAATATTGATATCTTTACCGATTTTATCCGCAACAGATATCCCATCAATTTTACCATCATTTTTATTATACTGATAGGCAATATACTTGATTTTTTTCTGATCCAAAATACGCATTGCATTAGTCTTTTTTACTTTAGCCATTCTCTCACCCCTATTCAACATAAACTTCTGCAAAAGATAATTGAAATAACTATATAATATTAGTTGAGGAAATTGCATAACTCTAATTTGGCTGGGTTACATAATATATATGGTATGGCTTTGAAGATTTTAAAATTATATGTAGTAGATAATCTTTTTGGAAGGTAATTATGCAATTTGCTCAGTTAAAACAAATTTGCCCCCTGCTCCAAAAGCTCATTTAAAAAAATGTCATATTCTCTTTCATATTTTGTTACTTTAAGTTTTTCAGTAAAATATTCCCCTAATTCCCTTTTTAAAGTCTCTGTATTTTCTCCCAAGGCTTCTTTCCTATAAAAATATTTTTTCAATAATCTGTATTCTTCTTTTGTAATTATATATCTATAATTATTAGCTTTTTTGTTTTTCAAATCTATTATATCAGGCATATCCTTTTTCTCTTCTACTACCACTATTGTAGATGCCAATAAGTCTCCTACTCTTTTATACTCTTTTGTAAAAAACATTAATACTACACCAACCCCATAATAATCAATAATAATTCTAAATAAATTTCTAATAATGGAATGTTTAATTGTTATTGGCTGACCATTGTTTCTGATAGTTCTTAGTTTAAATAATTTTTTACCAGGAGTCATCCCATTCATAGACATTTCAAATATTATAAAATATCCGTAGGCAATTATCCAGATAATAATTATAGCGACCCCTATTACCCATCCTCCATTTTCTTCATATAAATCCAATGGATTTATTTCAAAAGCAATCAATGTTATCAAAATTATTAGTATGGCAGCTCCTTGAATAAAAAAATCTATTACTGCTGCTGCAGCTCTAGAACCTAAACCAGCTAACTTGTATTCAATTTCTATATTCTCAGGAGTTGTAATTTTTATTTTATTCATGCTTTCACTCCAATCATTCTTAAATAAAATTTGACCATTTATTTCTAATTGCTTATTTGATACAATAGTTTGGTAGAGGTGATAAAAATTGAAGGAAAATCAATTTATTGAAAAACATACATCTTCATGGACAGAATTAAAGAACCTTACGGATTTATTAGATAAAAAGGGTATTTCAAAGCTTAATTCGAAACAAATTCGAAAATTCCTATATCTTTTCCGTAAAACAAGCCATCATTTATCATATTCAAAAACTCATTTTCCAAATAGTGATATAGTTCCCTATCTTAACTCATTAGCTGGAAGAGCCCATAATCATATTTACGCCGTGAAAAAAGGCAGTATATCAGATATCTTTAAATATTTTAGCATGGACTTTCCTAGTCAAATAAAAAAATTTCGTGCTTATATACTAACAGCTTTTTTAATCTTTTTTACAGGCTTTATTATAAGCTTAATTATGGTTGAAATAAATTCAGAAAATGCATCATATTTTCTACCAAATAATATGATTGAAAATATAAATTGGGAAATGAATAATCATGATAATTGGGATTATCCATTAATGTCCAGTGTGATCATGGTTAATAATATTTCTGTATCCTTCAAAGCCTTTGTCCTTGGTATAACCCTTGGTATAGGTACTATTTATATTCTATTTTATAATGGTGCAATTCTTGGGGCTTTAACCGGGCTTGTATATCACTTTGGTAATCCCTTTACTTATTGGTCTTTAATTTTACCCCATGGAATAATAGAATTGACGGCTATTTTTATTTCCGGTGGAGCTGGATTAATTATAGCACGGTCAATACTAATCCCAAAGGAGTATTCAAGAAAACATTCTATCATAAAAGGTGCTAAAGAAGCAGTTTATTTGATATTTGGCATTGGATTAATGCTAGTAATTGCCGGTATTATTGAAGGCTTTTTTACTCCACTTTCAATATCACCCGGTGCAAAATTAATATTTGCTTTAGTAACAGCAATGGGACTTATTAGTTATTTTGCTATCCCATATTTTATAAATTCCAAGCTGCAAATTTTTAAGTAATTCTCTAAAACACTAAAAACAGTTATCTATACATAACTGTTACCTAGAAAAACATTCTATTCTTTATATACAAATATTTGTTTATAGCATTCACTGCCAATTCTTCCGGACAACATTCTATGCACATAATTCCCCTGGAATTTAGTTTTTGTATTATCGTTTTTCGTTCTCTAAGTATTTCCAGGGCCACTCCCTTATTAAAAATATCATGTTCATTTTCTGAAGTCATAGATGTAATTTTTTTAAGTCTTTCATCTTTCATTAACATAATTACTACAATATTATTTTTTGACAATATAGATAAAGTTTTAAACATATCTTCGGCTTCTTCACTGGTTTCAAAATCTGTAAATAAAAATATTAAACTTCTACGTCTTTCTTTTCTTTTAAAATAATAAAATGCCTCTTCATAATTTGATGTGTCCTTTGTATGCTCAATATGGTACAATGCTTCCATAAGACCGCTTCTATGACTATATCCTTTCCCAGGCATTATTAGATTTTCAACCTCTGTATTAAAAATCATAAGTCCTGATTTATCTCCATTTTGATTTACTATATCCGACAATAACAAGGCCGTATTAATTGCAAGATCCAATTTTTTATACCCTCTTACAGAAAAACTCATAGGCCTGCCTGTATCAATCATCATATATACATGCTGATTTTTTTCTGGTTCATATTGATTAACAATAGGTTTGTTTTCCTTTGCCGTGGCCTTCCAATTTATCCTTCTATATTCATCCCCAAAGACGTACTCTCTTAAGCTTTCAAACTCAGAGCCCTTACCCAATAACTTAAAAGGCTTTTGACCGGTTTTATAATACTTACTATTATAAACAGCCAATCTATATTTCCTTAGATCCTTTAGATTGGGATATACCTTATACTCCCTTTCCAGTGGTAATTTAAACTGCTTCATACAAAGTTTCAAATTACTCTTATAGCGTACATGTATATTTCCAAATTTATAAGCTCCTCTTTTTTTCGGTATCACTTCATATTCGAAGACTTTATTACTATGGGGCATAATACACCCCTTCATTATTTTTTCATGGGATTCAAAATAGAAATCTGGAAATTCATCCTTTATTTCCAAATAAATTTTTTTGCCAGTAATATTATAGATTTCAAACCTCATTTTTTCACTTTCATAAATAGAAAGTTTAGTATCGCCAATCCTTTCTATTTTAAATTCTTTGTCTGAAGGAGAAAGAAAATAATCTAATATCAATACCGTAAAGCATGTCAAATTGTACAAAATAAAGACCATTAAATGCAAACCGACAAAATAGGAAGCTGCAACAATTACAACCCCTGCTGTCAGAATATATAAAAACCGCCTTGTAAGAATCAATTCAATCACCCAACTCTCTATCTAAAACAATTTAAAAAGTAACTGACAAAATATTTCATCCTATCTAGGCACTTTTATACCAGATAAAATACTTTCTAAAACCTCATCTTCTGTTGTTCCTTGTATTTGTACCTCTGGCTTTAGTATGATTCTATGTCTAAGACAAGGTATAGATACACTCTTAATGTCCTCAGGAATTACGAAATCCCGGCCACTCATTACAGCATGGGCTTTTGAAGTATACAGAAGTGCAATAGATCCCCTAGGGCTGCTTCCTATTTCTATAAATGGGTGATTTCTTGTTTCTGATACAATACTGATAATATATCCAATTAGATCATCATCTATTTTCGTATTATTTATTTCCCTTCTACATTTTAATATATCCTCTGCACTACATACTACACTAACTCCTCCCCTGTCTAAATCAATACTTGTGAATCCTTTATTATATTTATTCAAAACTTCCTTCTCGGCTGAAATTGAAGGATAATCAACTATGAGCTTAATCAAAAACCTATCTAATAAAGCCTCAGACAATGGATATGTTCCTTCATACTCAATTGGGTTTTGTGTAGCAAAGATCATATATGGATTAGGAAGTCTTATGATTTCACCATCTATTGTTACCGTTTGCTCCTCCATAGCTTCCAATAACCCTGCCTGGGTCTTAGGAGGAGTTCTATTTATCTCGTCTGCCAATAGGAAATTTGTAAATACAGGTCCTTTCTTTAATTCAAACTCTCTGGTCTGCATATTAAAAATCTTTGTTCCTGTCACATCAGCAGGCATTAGGTCCGGTGTAAATTGTATCTTTTTAAAATCTATATTAATAGTTCTTGATAGTCCTCTAACCATAAGGGTTTTTGCAAGTCCCGGAACCCCTTCAATCAAAACATGACCACCGCATAAAAGAGAAATTAAATTGAATTTAAGTAATTCATCTTGCTCTACAACAACTTTCTTAATTTCCCGAGTTATTTTATCTATTATATTCTTTGTATATCCTTTTTCAACCTTTTCCAATGGCTTTCTCTCCTTTTTATGAGTATTTTTTTAAGCTCTTCAATTATAGATATTGTTTCCAAATATTTTTTCCTTCTTTTTTTTTCACTTTTATCAATACTTACTAAACTATTTATCATTCTATATAATTTCTTTGCTTTGTTAAGCTTTGGTAAATTTTTATTTTCCCAAAGCTTTAACCATTCTTCCTTAATATATTCGTTCTTTCCAAATAATCCTTCCACTTGTAGTAGAAAATCATCGTAATAGCTTTTTAAAACTACTTCCCAACATCCAGCTTTATGATATAAAGCAGCCACCGAGTAAATATATTCATTTTCACTTCTTTCCACTTCTTCATAAAGGGGTATAGGCCTACCGAATCTTTTCCCTTTATAAAAAATTATTGCTCCTATTAATATAGCCAATTGAAATAGTATGAACTTAACGCCCCCAGGAATATCTCTCCACAAAGATGGCTTTTGACTACTTTCATACAGGTAAAATTCATTAAATTCTAAACTGTTATAATTCCATTTATCTATTTGACTTAATATCCAATATGCACCATCGGTATTTATAGTTAATGTTTTATTAGCTATTAGTTTAATATTTCCTGTCAGTATTTTTCCCTTTCCATAAGAGTAAACCGACCCATCATTCTTTTCATATGTATTTATTTTTTTGCCATATTTCAATTTTCTATTTTCTAAATCTTCATATAGATAAACTAATTTACCGCCATTTTTTATCCATTTTTTAATTTCATCATTGTTTATATTAAATTTTCGATTATTTTTGGCAGAAACAATAATTTGTACCTTATCATGGGATTTATCTTCTACATTATCTAAAACTAGTTTAACTGGGTAGTTTAATTTCTTCATGGTTTCGTATATAATACTCATTCCTTTAGAGCCTCTATTTAAAACTGAATAGGAAGTGCCGTTATCATTTCTATGATCAGCATAGTTTAAACTCAACCATAAAAATACAGGAATCAATAGTATAAAAAGCCATATGTCCTTTCTATTTTTGTTTTGCAAAATCATTCACCCCATTATTCAATATTTCTATGGTTTTCTCCCATGATTTATAAACTTCCTCATTTATTACTTTGTGACCATACCATACTTTATTGAATAAATGAGCAGCCTCTTCAAGCAAATCTATGTTTTTAAAATTATTTTTTCTTAATGCAAAGACTATCTCACTATTTGTCTGAGTTTCATCTAAGGATAAAAGATTATATTCATTCATCTGAAAGAGAAGTGCAATAAAGCTATATCTAATGGCTTCTCTATATTGGCCTCTATCTTTAAAAGTTCTAGCTTTTTCATATAATCCTACTGTAGTAGTTTTTTCATCAATTACCTCTCCAAGTATTCTTTTGACCCTATTATCTTTTTTAATCATCTTTTTAATAGATAAAAATATTAAAATTATAATTAAAATTATAATAATTGTTCCGATAATAATGATTCCATTAGAGGCAGAAGGTACAACTCTTGATATTTCATCTCCACTAAAATTCAAAGATTCCAGCCATTTTTCTAGCCAAGAGATAATCCTTTCCCTTAATTTTCCCATTACATCTATATAATTCTGATTGAACTGTTTATACTTTGAACTATTCAATATTCCTTCAATCGTTTTATCAAATTTTTCTTTCGTTGGAGTTAATAGCTCAGCTATATATATCACTCTTCTTCTCCTTTTCTATAAATAACCAATTTCTAAACTTATTAAGCCTTCAATTGATCTATATTTATTTCCTCTTTTAAATTTTCAAGCTCCAATTTTATATCATAACCTTCCTTTTTAAAACGTTGATTATAATACAAAACAGTAGTAAATATTCCTTTAAGTGGAGATATAAATATAGACAATATTATTTGTAAAGGTATTCTTATATAATTTCCAACCATCAATAAAGCAGCCATATTTGGCTCATGTAAACCTATAGCCTTTAAAAGAAGAATAATAAGACCTCCAATAACACCAAAAAAAGAATACATGGAATATGTAATTGCTAAAACTACAATATAAAATAGTATATTTATGCCTAATAATCTCCAAAAACTGTTCTTAACAAGGATTCTACTCCTTTTTAATGCTTTTAAAAAATAAAGTTTGTCAATAACAACGGCTTGAATTGAAAACATATATAAAGTTATTAAACAAATAGTTATAATAGCTACTATTATTCCCAGTAGAATAATCCATATATTAATGCTATCTAATGCATAGTTTAAATCTCTATATATTAAATCAAAATTATATACTGCAGCAGCAGAAATAATTATTACCGGAAGAAATGCTAATCCATATCCTATTATTATAGTGATAATAGCAGGAATTTTTTTAAAAGCCATTCCCAAAGACTTTTCAAATTGAACATTTTTATTCAAGAAAGCCTTAGAAGCAATATCAATAATTCCTGCTTGTTTCATAAATTTAAATAATAGCATTAACGCAAGAACAATACCAAAAATAGTGAAAAAGTAAAATACTGGCCCAAGGCTTGTACCGGGAAATATACTACTCCTTCCATATCCTATAAATAAATTAGCCGTTGTATAGACAAATCCAAATATTCCAATAAAAAATATTATAATATATGCAATAAAGCTTATTATATAGTATAAAAACAGATACAGGGCAGAAGAGGCCATATGCTTTTTATGTATATCAAAGGTCTTATCCATTGCATCTGTAAAGGTCATTATAGAATATTTTTTCAAACCCATTTTTGCCTCCTTAATAAGAAATATTATAAAATCCATTACAGTATGAATTATATATCATTTATATTGTTTTTACAATAATTAGTAATTCCTGGTTTGAAGGTTTAATCTTTAAAATACTGCTTTAGATTTTAATAAATTCTACTTCCTTCATTCCTTGAAAAACATATAAAAAATAGATATGAGATGAAAAATTTTCTCAGCCCATATCTACCCTATTAAACTACCATATTTAATTTTTTCATAAACATAAAAATAAAATATTATTTTATTATAGCTGTTTTGCAAGCCACTTAACTAATCTATCCCATAAAGTACTATAATATTCCCATTCATACATTGCAGAAGGTGACCAATGGGGTGTACAATCCGTAGCATAGGCCAATGTTCTACCATTTCCATATTCACCAATTGAAATAATAGGGTCTTTATCATTTTTTACTAATACAGTTGCATTTTCCTTGGGTATTAAGCGATTGTATCCTAAAATATATGGCAAATCACTAGGTAATCCATTTAATATTATATGGGATCCAGGATTTATTTTCAAATCAACACCTTCTGGTATCTCTACTCTATCATCATAGGTCAAGAGATTAACAGGTAAAATATCCTCAATATGTGTATCTTTATATTTTCCCTTAGCTTCTATTCCTTGAAAGGTCATATAGCCTCCAATCATACCAAAGCCTCCACCTTCATTAACATAATCTTTTATAAGCTTTAATTTGTTGACAGTTCTCTTTGAAAACCTTGCAGTATCGGGATGTAATAACATTGTATTTGCTCCTACATCACTTAATAATATAACATCATATTTTTTCAAATCACTTAAGTCTGTAGGAAAATCTAAATGTACCCTATGACAAGGAATATGAGTAAAATCATGTCCTTCCCTTTCAAAAACATCTTTCATGATTAATGCAGGTTCATTATATCTAGTAGCTGCAAAATTGTCATAACCTTTGTATTCAATCGTATGAACAACACAAGATTCTCCAACAAATAATATAGATAATGATTGTTTCATAATAATCCTCCTAATATTCACTTTTCATTTTTTTTAATTTTTTCATGACATCATTCTCTCTGCCAAAATAATTGTATAATTTCTTATATTCTTTATATATCGCTTGATAAGCTTCTACGTTTGTTTCAATAGGCTTATATACGATATCCAATAATCTTCCCATCCTAGATGCAGCTTCTTCTATGCTGTCATATCCACCACTTTTATTTCCTGCAGATACTGCGCCAAACATAGCAGCTCCTAAGGCCACAGCTTGATCTGATTCAGATATTTTTATATTCATATTCATTACATCAGCATAAATTTGCATAAGAAGGGGATTCTTCTTACTTATTCCTCCGCATGCATAAATAGAGTCTATTTTTATACCGTGATTTCTAAATGTTTCAACTATCATGTTCTGTCCAAAGGCTGTTGCTTCAATAAGTGCTCTATATATTTCCTCAGGCTTTGTTGAAAGAGTAAGACCAAGTATCATTCCTGAAAGATCTGCGTCTATAAGAGTAGACCGATTGCCATTAAGCCAGTCAAGACACAAAAGACCTGTTTCCCCTGGTTTAAGCTTTGCTGACTTCTCATTTAACAATTCAAAAATTGTTATCTTTTTATTTCTTGCTTCTTCAACATAATTAACTGGTACACAGTTGTTTATAAACCAATTAAATATATCTCCCACAGCAGCCTGTCCAGCTTCGTATCCATAATATCCTGGTATTACTGCATCCTTTACAACACCAGATATTCCTGGTATCTTTATTTCTCTTTCATCAATCAATATATTGCATGTTGAAGTCCCTACAATAATTACCATATTACCTGGACTACTTATTCCCATTGCCGGAAAAGCCACATGAGCATCTATAGAAGCCACTGAAACAGCAGTTCCATCCTTTAAGCCTGTTTTTTTAGCTATTTCTTCATTTACATAACCTGCTTTAGTTCCTATTGAAAATATATCATTTGAAAGCTTATCCTCTACAAGATTTTCTAATTTAGGATGCAGCATTTTAAGAAAATCTCCCGATGGATATCCTAATTTGCTATTCCATGTGGCTTTGAATCCAGCTGCACAACAGTTTCTTTTAAATTGACCCGTTAGTTTAAAAACAATCCAGTCTCCAGCTTCTATAAAGGAATGGGCTTGATCATATGTTTCGGGACTTTCACTTACCATTTGCATTAATTTAGGAATCATCCATTCAGAGGATATTTTCCCTCCATATAGTCTTAAAAATTCCTCATTTTTTTGTATGGCTAATTCATTTAATATATCTGCATAATATTGTGCAGAATGATCTTTCCAAAGTTTTGCCCAGCTATAAGGATTCTTTCTATGCTTTTCATAAAAGCATAGAGGGTTGCCTTTACTGTCTATAGGAAGTATGGTACATGATGTAAAATCTACTCCTACTCCAATTATATCTTCACTATTTACACCAGATTTTTCAATAACATCAGGTATTATATGATATAAAACATCAAGATAATCTTTAGGATCTTGAAGAGCCCAATCTTCTTTTAACTTTATATCTGTATTTGGAAGAACTGTATTTATTACTCCACTGGCATATTCCTTTGAAGACATTGATATCTCCAAGCCATTACTTACATCTACAAGAACTGCTCTAGCAGATAAAGTACCAAAATCAAGTCCAATCGTATATTTGGCCATAAAACTCCTCCTTCAAAGGCAGTTAATAAAATCTAATTATTTACTAAATTATTTCTTCCCATATAAGGGTCCATAATTACTGCAAGCTCTAAAGTCTGATCCTTCCAAATTATTGGTTCCAAAGGCTGTCCAAGCACTTGGTCTAAATATTCTATTTTCAGGCACATTATGCATATTGACTGGAATTCTCAACATTGAGGATAGAGTAATCAAATCTTCTCCAATATGTCCATAGCTTATTGAACCATGATTTGCTCCCCAATTATGCATAACAGAATAAACATCCTTAAAAGCACCTATACCTGTTAATCTTGGTGCAAACCATGTTGTAGGCCAAGTTGGATCTGTACGTTCATTCAAAATATTATGAACTTCATCGGGTAAATTCACTGCATACCCTTCTGCTATCTGTAAAACTGGACCTAAACCTTTAACAATATTTATTCTAGACATTGTAACAGGCATTTCACCTTTAGTTACATAATTAGATGAATATCCTCCACCTCTAAAATATTCAAGACTAGCTGGCCTCCATCTTGTTGCATCGAGGCATTTCTTAACTTCATCAGCTGTTACTTCCCAGTGTGGTTTTATTACTGGATTGCCATTTTGGGACTGCTGACCTGTACCATCAAGGGCAGCTGCTCCCGAATTAATCAAGTGTATAATACCCTTTGATGCTACTCCATTTAATTCATATCCTGAAACACGCTTAATAGCCTCAGGACTCCAATAGGTTCTAACATCTGCAAAAATTTGAGCAGTTCCTGTAAGTAAATGTCCAAATAACATTGATACTCCATTTAAGCTGTCATTTTCAGTTGCTAAAATATAGGGCTGTCTAATACCATTCCAGTCAAAGGAAGAATTAAGTATAGCTTCCATAAAGTCTCCATTAGGAAAATGGTCTGTCCATTGTCTTTGTCCTTGAAATCCTGCAACAATTGCATTATGTCCCTCTGCCTCTTCTTCATATCCTATGTGTTTAAGAACTGGATTCCCTGCCATAAGATCTTTTGCAATAATAGCCATTTTCACACTTGTTTCCCAGTCCATATTTTTTTCTTCTCTAGAATGCTGTATCTCCTTCTTATTATTATCACTTCCTTCAATACAATTTTTCCTAACCCATTCTAATGCCCTCTGATATTCTTCTTTGTCATATATTTCTTCTTCAATTCTTCTAATAAATTCTGACATATCTATATATTCACATCTCATACCAAGATAGCTTTCAAAAAAATCAGGGTTGACCATAGAGCCTGCAATTCCCATAGATACACCGCCCATAGACAAATATGATTTCCCCCTCATATAAGCCACCGCAAGTCCTGCTTTTGTGAAATTTAACAATTTTTCTTTTACATCATCGGGAATTGTACTATCTCCCCTATCCTGAACATCTTTACCATAAATACTGAAGGAAGGTAATCCCTTTTGATTATGGGCTGCCAGTGCTGAAGCAAGGTAAACAGCACCTGGTCTCTCTGTACCATTGAATCCCCAAATCGCCTTTGGAATCATAGGATCCATATCAATTGTTTCTGCTCCATAGCACCAGCATGGAGTAACACTTATAGTTAATCCTACACCCTCTTTAGAAAATTTCTCAGCACATTTTGCGGCCTCTGATACACCGCCTATTGTAGTATCAGCAATAATACATTCGACAGGTTTACCATTTGTATATTTTAAATTTTGTGAAACTAACTCAGCTACAGCCTTAGCCATATCCATTGTCTGCTTCTCTAAAGCTTCCCTTATTCCTTTCCTTCTTCCATCTATTATTGGACGAATTCCTACTTTGGGTAAATATCCTTTTAGTCTCTCATTAAATTCATTCATTACAATCCTCCTAAAAAATTCACATTAAGCTAAAGATATACTATTTTATTATTACTCCATCTTTCATAACTAGACTAACATTCTTTAGATTTTCTATATTTTCCAATGGGTTTCCCTTAACAGAAATAATATCTGCTAATTTCCCTTTTTCTAACGTTCCAATTTCTTTCTCTAAACCACAATTTTCAGCGCCGTTTTTGGTAATAGCAAGAATAGCTTCCATTGGACTAGCTCCTATTTCCTCTACAAAATATTTTGCTTCTTTCCAAAGACCTCCATGGTTTAAGTCAGTGGCCAAAGCAAATTTCACTCCTGCCTTTAATGCCTTTGACATCACTCTTCTTGTTTGTTCTCTGGATTTTCTTACTTTTTCATGCCACCATTTAGGTAAATCATCCCACTTATGAGTCTTATTTCCCTCGCTTTCAAACCCTATTTTTTTATCAAAAAACAAGTGAAGATTTGGATCGCTTAAAAAGGCTCCTGTACTTAAAAATAGAGGAATATCATCTTCTTCTATAAGATTGCCATGTTCAATAGAATCAACCCCTGCTTCTAAAGACCACCTTAAAGCCTGTCCTCCTATGCAATGCACTGCAACTTTTAACCCCGCTCTATGGGCTTCTTCTACTGCTACTGCAATTTCATCCTTTGTAAATGCAGGAACTCCAGTAAGATCTCCACGTAAGTAATCCAAATATGTCTCTCCTCTAGAAATATTTGAGACAAATAATTTTATTACATCAGCTCCAAGAGAAATAGCTTTACGGGTATAATATCTTACCTGATCAACTCCATCAGCAGCTACTCCAATCTGCCCACCAGTACCATGGGTTGGACGAATTGCTTGAACAGCTGCTAATACCCTTGGTCCTGTAATTTCTCCAGAATTTATTGCGTCTCTAATAATCTTATCTATGCATCCCTTTCCATCACCTAATAATCTTACTGTTGTTACTCCAGCTTTAATATCCTTTTGCAATGATAAATAACCTCTTAAAGCCCTTAATGCATCAGGTTTTTCATGCTGTCCTAAAACCGATTCTTCTCTATTTGAATCCTCCCCTGCATGTAAATGGGAATCAATCAATCCCGGCAATACTATCTCTTCACTACAATCAATAATTTCCGAATCTAAAGGTATTTCTATACTATTTGAATCTCCAAGTTCTACAATTCTATTATCTTCTACAACAACAATACCATTTTCAATAGGTTCTCTACCTGTGCCATCAATTAGTAACTTGCTTTTAATAAAAATAGTCATCACTATACCTCCTAAAATTAATTTACTTGTAACTATTAATTTTTTTCTTTAATAACCTTTTTTTCTTAAATGCCGATGGTAGAAGCATTAAAATTGTTAAGACATAGGGAATCATCTCAATAAACTGAGTTGGAAAACCCAAGCCTTGCAGTTGTATGGCAATACTATTTGCAAAACCAAAGAGCAAACTAGCTAAAGCAGTAATTGGTAAATATGCATTACTAAAGATTACAGCTGTTACAGCAATTACTCCTCTCCCAGCAGACATATTTTCAGTAAACATCCCAAGGTTTCCTATTGACAAAAAAGCACCTGCTAAGCCACAAGTTATTCCCACAATCACTTGTGCCAAATAAGAATATTTAGGTATGTTTAATCCGTTAGCTCTTAAGGATCCAGGATTTTCTCCTAAAGCTCTTAATTTATAGCCTAAAGATGTACGATACATCATTATATATAGAGCAAAAATAAGAATCCAGGATATATACACTATTATGTTATAATTGCTCAATAATTTATTTAAGATAGGTATTTGACTAATTATAGGTAATTTTATTGGATTTAATATTGATATAGAAGGATCATAAAAGGAACCTTTTCCTCCAAATATAGGTTCTATAAGCCATCCAGTAATTGCTATGGCAAACATATTAAATCCAAATCCTACAATAATTTCATTAGCCCTAAATGTAATACAAAATAATCCATATAATAACGCAAAGAATACCGTTATCAAAATTGCTAAAAATACTCCTGCAGCAGCACTATTAAAAAAATAGCTTCCCATCAAACCCGAAAAAGCTCCTATTAACATAAATCCTTCTAATGCAATATTGAAATTTCCTGTTTTATTACAAACAACACCGCCTAAAGCAGCTAGGAGGATTGGTGTAGCAAGATTAATACCTGTTATAAATGTATTAGAATTTAAGATTATATTAAGCACAGTTTACTCCTCCTCTCTTACTTTGCTTTTAACTTTTAATAACTCATAAAGCCCATCTGCCGTTATGCAAATTACAACTACCGCAATCATAATTCTTACTGTATCCAATGAAACATTGCTTGTCCTTGACATACCCCTTGCCCCATTTTGCATGGCACCCATAAAAATTCCAGACAATGGAATTCCTAATGGGTTTAACCTTCCCATTAAGGCTACTAAAATACCACTTGATCCAAGTTCATTTGAAAAACCATGTATATATCTATAATGTACTCCTAAAATTTCAGTGGCACCTGCTAAAGCTCCAACTGCACCACTTACAACTATTGAATAAAATCGTGTTTTTGCAACATCAACACCGCCATATTGGGCAAAATCTGGAGCTTCTCCAACAATTGTATGTTCATATCCATGGGTTGTTCTTTTAACAAAAATATAAAATAAAATAATTAAACCAATTGCAATAAAAATTGAAGCATTTAATTGATACGGAGGAAACAATTGAGATAATTTTGCTGTTTCCTGGATATAGGATGTTCTAACTTGTTGAGCTGCTTGGGATAAATCATTAGGATCCTGAAAAATTTCACCTACTAAAAATTGACATAATAATATAGCAGTATAACTTAGCATCCATGTTGTTATTACCTCATTAACGCCATGGTAGGCACGTAACTTAGCAGGAATGTATAACCATAAAGCACCAACAAACATAGCTGCAAATACAGCTAATAAAATATGAAGTAATAGAGGCAATCCTTTTACATATGTTCCAATTAAAGCAGCTGTCAATCCTCCTAAATAAACACATCCATCTATTCCCAAGTTAAACATACCCGCTCTAAAAGCTATTGCTGCTGCAACCCCTGTTATTATATACGGTACACTCCATCTTAAAGTTGTAACAATATTAAGCTTGCCAACAAAAGCACCTTTTAAAAGCTGAATATAAGCCAATAATGGGTTCTCTCCAGTAGATAGAATAAATACACTGCTTACAATTAATGCTACTCCAAAGGCTATTAATAATCTCAATAGAGATTCTCGTAATTCTTTGCGCATATTTACCTCCTCCGTTTAATTCTATATATAGATAGCCAAATTAAAATTTCATATTTCTTCACTATAGGAATTTAAGTAAAAACTTTAGTTTATAGCTACTCATCTTTATAATGAAATTCCAGCCATTAGTAATCCAACTTTTTTTTCTAAAGAGTCTTCATCCGGTGTAACTTCTCCAACAAATTTCCCATCAAACATAACTAATATTCTACTGCTTAATGATATTATTTCATCTAAATCAGTTGAAACTAATACAATTCCATAACCCTCTTGACTTTTTTTAATAAGCTGAGCATGAATAAATTCAATTGCTCCTATATCAACACCTCTAGTTGGTTCTTCTGCCACAATTATTTCTTTTGCTAGATTAAGTTCTCTTGCCAGTATGCATTTTTGTACATTTCCTCCCGATAAATTCATTATTAAAGAATTTTTTGAGGAAGTTTTAATACTATAGGTTTCAATTAAGTCATCAACTAATTTTTCTAAGTTTTTAGTATTTACAAAATGCTTAGATGACCATGGAGCACGTTTATGGGCACCCATTATTATATTTTCATATATATCTGCACTTTTACATACTCCTCTAATATATCTCTCACCGGTTATATGACCTATACCAAGATCTCTAATTTTATGTGTATCATAATTTGTAATGTCCATACCTTTATATGAAATTTGCCCTTCAACAATCCCCTCACCTAAACCATTTATGCACTCTACCAATTCACTTTGTCCATTTCCACCAACTCCAGCAATTCCTAAAATTTCTCCTGGTTTTAATGTCAGGGAAATTCCTTTTAGCTTTAAGCTGTTTTTATTATCTAGGCATTTTAAATTTTTCACTTCTAAAATAGCTTCATTGTTTACATCATTCTTAATTATATTTTTCCTTGTACCGATGGATATTTTCCTTCCAACCATCATTGCTGCCAATTCATCTGTAGAAGTATCTGATATATTTACTACATCTACAACTTTTCCCTTTCTCATTACGGTAGCACGATCAGCAATGGCCATTACTTCTTTTAGTTTATGTGTAATGAAAATTATAGTTTTCCCATCATCCTTCAATTCCTTGAAAGCTTTAAATAGCTCATTTGCTTCCTGAGGTGTTAATACTGCCGTAGGTTCATCAAAAATAAGAATATTTGCTCCATGATATAAAACCTTTAATATTTCAACTCTTTGCTGCATGCTTAATGAACATTCTTGAATCCTTTGTTTTGGATCTATTTCCAAACCGTATTTTTCAGATATTTTACTGGCTATTCTATTGGCTTTATTAACATCTACTAACAACCCTTTCTTTGGTTCAAAACCGAATACTAAGTTTTCAGCAACTGTAAATGACGGTATTAGCATAAAGTGTTGATGAACCATCCCAATTCCATGTTCAATGGCTTGTCTTGGATTTTTTAAATGTATAGCTTGTCCATTTAATATAATTTCTCCTTCATTAGGCTGATGAATACCATATAGTATATTCATTAAAGTACTTTTCCCGGTCCCATTTTCTCCTACAATAGCGTGTATCTCCCCTTTACTCACGCTAAAGTTAACATGGTCATTAGCTATAATTGGTTTTTCAGGATGTGGAAATATTTTTGTAATATTTCTTAAATGTAATATTGGTTTTTCCATTATACCAACCCCTCTTACCTATTAATAAATAATTGTTATAACTACACTTCATGCAATGCTTTCCAATTGCATGAAGTGTACAAATATTTTTTAACGTGTTTCTGTAGTTTTAGGTATTGTTATTTCTCCATTTATTATTTTTTCTTCTATTTCTTTTACTTTATCTTTTACATCCTGTGAGACAAAGTCTGGTATAGCCACAACATTCATACCTTCCTTAAGTCCATAGTATACTTGTTCAGTATTAAAATTACCTTCATAAGCTTGTTTAATAGAGTCATATGTTGCATATCCATGATCAAGCAAGCAAGATGCAACAACATTTCCAGGTGCTAAATCAGATTGATCTACATCAACACCTATTGCATACTTATTCTGTTCTTTTGCTGAATGAATAACACCTAACCCCGTCTGATTAGCTACTTGGAAAATAACATCTACTCCTCTACCATATAAGCTGGTTCCCAATTCTTTTCCCTTTAAAGGGTCTTCGAAAGTTCCCGCCCAAGAAACCGCTAATTCTACGTCAGGATCAATATATTTTATACCGGCTTCATATCCAGCTAAAAATGTCAAAATACCTGGGTTTATTCCTCCACCTATAAATCCTACTTGATTTGTTTCAGTAGTTAATGCAGCAACTACCCCCGATAAAAATGCTCCTTGTTCTGGTCTAAAGAATAATGGCTTGAAATTTGCTAAATTGTGATCTGGCTTATCAATCCATAATCCAATATATTTTGTGTCAGGATAATTTGGTGCAATTTCCTCTACTGCTTCTAAAAAGTTATCATAAATAAAATAAATTACATCATAACCTTCCTCACTCAATGCCTGAACCTGCTCTTTATATTCGGAAATCTCTATACATTCAACTATCTTAATATCTATACCGAGTTCATCTTTTAATTTGTTAATCCCATCTAGGGTATTTAAATCAGCAGGGGTTGTAAGCTTTCTTATGGTTAATACTGCAGCTTTAAATTCACTTTTTTCGTCTGAGGTTTCATTTTGTGATGTATCATTTTGTGTGTTAGAAGTTGAACATCCAACTAGTAATATGGAAAAAATTAAGAACAAGCTCACTACTTTTGTAATTCTTTTTTTCATATTCATCTCTCCTTTATTTTATTTTTAGACAAAGGACTAATATATTTTTCTTTTATATTTACTGAAATTTTATACTTCTCATCGAAATAATCTATGCATATCAAAATATCTGATGTTTCTAGAGATTTTTGATGTGTATAAATTAACTATTTTGCTGAAATATCTATAGTATTTAGTCTCTGCAAAAGGTAATTATGCAATTCCCTCAGTTAATTTTATAATTCAACTCCTTTTCAATAGATTTTTTATAAATATATTAGCACCTTTATAAACTAAGCCTATACAAATTTTTAGAAAACGTTATCTTTTTCTGATAAAAAAATATGAAAATATCTAAACATCATTTAATGTTTTTACCGATTCTCCATTATATATATCAGAAACCATTACAATTTCTTTATAATTTTTTCTATTCAAATTACCGTCTTCATCTATTCGCTGTATAGCTAGTTCTCCAGCTTTTTGACCAATAGAAAAAGCTTTTTGAGAAACCACCGTTAATCTTGGTTTAATCAATTCAGGTGTACTTAATTCTCCAAATGAAACTAAAGATATATCTTCTGGAATATTAATATTTTTTTCAAATAAAGCAGCCATAACCCCTTCTGCCATTAGATTGTTTGCTGCAAATATAGCTGTTGGCAGTTCATCTTTATCCATAGTTTCTAACATCTTCTTAATCTTAGTATAAGCAACTTCTTTCCTAAACTCTCCTTGAAAGATATACTCATTCCTTATCTTTAAGCAGTTATCCTCTAAAGCCTTTTTATACCCTTCAAATCTCTCTTGACCAGAGCTAACAAAATTGGAACCATTGACAATTGAAATACGTTTGTGCCCTTTAGCTATTAATTGACTTACCAAATCATATGCTGCAACATAATTGTCTTCAACTATAATATCTGCTGTTAAACCTTTGATCCTTCTATCGATAAGTACAACAGGTAACCCTCGCTTAATTAATCTTTCTATAAAAGTACCATCATTATTACATGAAGATATGATGATTGCATCTACCCTTTTCTGACTAAGCATATCTAAGATTTCTATTTCTTTTAATGGATTCTCATCAGTACTAGAAATAATTAAATTATATCCCTTTTCTTGGATAACGTTTTCTATTCCCTTTGCAATCTGCATAAAATACGCATTAGATATGTCTGCCACTATAACACCTATTGTATTTGTCTTATTATTTTTTAAACTTCTAGCAATATCATTAGGTTGATATTGTAACTCTTGGATTGCTTCCAAAACCTTATTTTTTGTTTTCTCTTTAACAGGATAATTATTATTCAATACTCTCGATACAGTAGCCACACAAACTCCAGCTCTTTTAGCTACATCTTTTATTGTTACCTTTCCCAAATATAGCCTCTCCTTTATACATATATTTTATATAGAAAACCTTTTCTTTTATCCTTATTATATTTCATTCTGAATATTTTGTCAAAATATTTCTTCAAAATAAAATTTTTTAAAAATTAAATCTAATTATTTACTAACACAATGGGCTAAGATTAATAAATTCTACTTCCTTCATTCCTTGAAAAACATATAATACAGCCACAGTCACTGGCAGATTAAACCTTCTTTGTCCTGCTCCACCGGGATTAATATATAATATATCATTTTCAATATATTTTTTATATTTATGGGAATGACCATAAACTACTATATCAAATCCTTCTTCTTTAGGGTTGATATCTAATTTTTTTATATTGTGGATTACATATATACTCATATTGCCTATTTTAACAACTCTGGTTTTCGGAAATTTTTCTGTCCATTTATCTCTGTCAATATTACCCTTTATTGCATAAGTAGGAGCAATTTTTTTTAGTGCATCAATCACTTCAATTTTCCCAATATCCCCGGCATGAATTATTAAATCACAATCTTTTAAAGCCTCTAGGGCTTCTTCCCTAACTAAACCGTGGGTATCAGATATAAGTCCTATTTTTTTCTTCATAAATATCTCTCCTATCTTTTAATTATAATTTGTCCATAGAATGTAAAATCAATAATTAAGATTTCAATATTAATCTATAGTATTTTTCAACCATATCTTATATAATGTATTTATAAATTTACTCTGGGGGTTATTATGAATAAAGAAATAAATGCTAGGTTTATTATTTTGATTGGTGTAGTTTTTGTATCCTTCGGTTCTATATTTACTAAAATATCTTCAGCACCATCCTTGGCAATTGCCACCTATAGACTTGGATTTACCAGTTTAATTCTTCTTCCCTATGTATTAATGAAGAACCTCAATGAAATTAAAGGTATTTCTATAAAGAATCTTTTAATCTGTTTATTAAGTGGTATATTTTTAGCCTTCCATTTTGCAACATGGATTGAATCAATAAATCATACTTCTATAGCAAGTTCTACTTTATTGGTAAATACCCACCCAATTTTTATTGTTATAGGCAGTGTTTTGATACTTAAAGAAAAAATCTCTAAAAGGTCTATAATAACTATAGTTATTACATTAATAGGCATGATAATAATTTCCCTTGGAAATTCATCTATAGGAGATACTATGATATATGGAGATTTTCTTGCTGTATTAGGAGGCTTTTGTGTTGCTGGATACATAATGATTGGAAGAGTTGCACGTCAGGAATTATCCGTTAATAGCTATACTTTTATAGTTTATTCCAGTTCTACAATAACCTTGTTTATACTTAGCTTAATAACAAATACACCTTTGTATCCCTACCCAAAACTAGATTGGCTTCTTTTTCTATCATTGGCGGTATTCTGTACAATTTTAGGACATAGTATTTTTAATTGGTCTTTAGAATATCTAAACCCTGCTTTTGTATCAACGGTTATGTTGGGAGAACCTGTTTTTGCCACCCTTTGGGCAATACTTTTCTTTAAAGAATTCCCTAGTATATGGCAAATTCTTGGTGGAACTGTAATTCTTTTAGGTATATATAAATTTATTCAAACTACTGAAAACACATCTGAAAGTATATGATATACTTAAACCATAAATTATGGGAGATATATGAAAATAAAATTTTTCAACTATACATTGAACTTCTATGTAACAAAAGGATCCTTGTTCTAATAGAACCAAGGATCCTTTAACTATATTTAATTTTCTTTAGAAATAATCCTTCCCATCAATACACCCATAACAGAGGCCATCATTAGCCCCCTTGTCCAACCGCTGGAATCACCCAAGCAGTGAAGCCCCTTTATATTAGTTTCAAAGACTTTATCTAGATTTATTTTATTACTATAAAACTTTATTTCAGGACCGTATAATAATGTTTCTCTACTTGCAAAGCCTGGTACAACAGTATTCATTGCTTTAATAAAATTTATAATATTCATCATAGGTCTATATGGAATTGCAGATGTTATATCTCCAGCCACTGCATCGGGCAATGTAGGTTTTACATTTGACCTATCTAATTCATTCTGCCAGGTTCTTTTTCCATCTAATATATCTCCAAATCTTTGAACCAATATTCTACCATTGCCTAGCATATTAACAAGCTTAGCCACTTTTTTTCCGTATTCTATAGGTTGGTTAAAAGGCTCTGAAAAGTTATGAGAGCTAAGTATAGCTAAGTTTGTATTATTGGATTTTTTATCTTTGTATGAATGACCATTTACTATAGCTAAATCATCATCATAATTCTCTTGACTAACAAAGCCTCCAGGATTTTGACAAAAAGTTCTAACTTTATTTCTAAAGGGTTCTGGATACCCTATGAGCTTTGATTCATAAAGAACATTATTAACTTTTTCCATTATTTCATTTCTAACTTCAACCCTAACCCCAATATCTACAGTTCCAGCAACATGATCAATCTCATGCTTTACACACATGTTCTTTAGCCAATCTGCTCCCATTCGTCCAGTGGCAATAATTATTTTATCTCCCTTTAGAATCTTCTCATTATTTTTAGTTTTTGAATCAACTACTTTTACTGCCTTTACTGATCCCTCTTCTATAACTATATCTGTAACAACTGTATCAAACTTAATTTCTACTTTAGAATCCAAAAGATAATTTTGTATTTTGAAATATATATCTTGTGCCTTCTCGGTACCTAAATGTCTAATAGGACAATCAACTAACTTAAGCCCTGCTTCAATTGCTTTTCTTCTTATTTCTTTAATTGCTTCGTTATTCTCCAATCCTTCTACCTTTGGATCTGCTCCAAACTTAAGATAAATTTCATCTGTATAATTAATTAAATCTTGAGTCTTTTCTTTACCAATTATTTTGGGTAAATCACCTCCAACTTCATGGCTCAAAGACAATTTACCATCAGAAAAAGCTCCTGCCCCGGAAAATCCTGTTGTTATATGACAATATGGTTTGCATAAAACACATTCCTTAGTTTTTTCCTTAGGACAATATCTCTTATCTATACTTTTTCCTTTTTCAACAATTAAAATCTTCTTGTCAGTCTCTTGTCTAACTAATTCTAAAGCTGTAAAAATACCTGCTGGACCTGCTCCTACTATTATTACATCGTACTTCAAAATCACCATCTCCCTTAAATCAATTAAAATATTAATAGAGGAAATTGCATAACTTCAACTTGGCTAGTTCCATAATACATATGGTATAGCTTTGAAGATTTCAAAACTATATTTAGCAAATGATTTTTTAAGAAGGTAATTATACAATTTGCTCAATAAAGAAAAACCCTAAATAAAATATGGTTCAAATACGAATATTATATATTTTCCTTACACCATAATTTATTATAAAAAAACAGGACTGAGAGGCATGAAAAATGTACTGTTAATAAGTATAGAACACTTATAGTCCGCAACTATTTACGGTAGTTAGATAGAAACATCTAGCCCATATTGCCAGATTTATACAAGTGAACATTTATATATATTTTTTATGTAATAGTTCGTTTTACAATAAAATTATAACTCATCTTACTTAAAATTTCAATATACTTTCCTATAATATAATAAATATTCGACTGAAGAAATTGCTTAAAACATATAAAAAATAAGCTAATGACCAAATCTTTAGGCATTAACTTATTTAAAAATAAATAACTTTAAAATCTATATACTACTCAATTAAACCATTTTCCTTCAACCAATCTTTAGCAACAACTACTGGATCTTTTTGATCAATAGCTACTTGTGCATTTAGCTTGGCCATTTCATCGTCAGTTATTTTTCCTACTAATGAATTTAAAACCTCTTCCAATTCAGGATATTTTTCTAATGTGTCTATTCTAACTAATGTAGAAGCATAGTATGGAGGAAAGAAATTTTTATCATCTTCAAGAACAACTAAATCAAAGGCCGGGATTCTTCCATCAGTAGCAAATGAAACATTTACATCTACTTCATCTTCTTTAACTGCAGTATAACAAAGACCTGGATCCATTCCTTTTACATCTTTAAAGTTTACATTATAAACCTCTTTAAACACTTCATAACCATCAGCTCTTTCAAGAAACTCTTGGGTTGAAGCAAATAGAAGTTCATTTGATTTCTTTCCTAAATCAGTTAAGGTTTTTATTCCCATTTCATTTGCTTTTGATTTCTTCATTGTAATTGCAAATGTATTATTAAATCCTAAAGGATTTAGCCATTTTATATTTTTTTCTTTTTCATATCTCTCTTTAACAAGGTCATATACCTCATCAGGATCATTCATTTTCTCCTCACCTAATACACTCATAAGAGCAGTACCAGTATATTCTACATAGATATCTATATCTCCTGTTTCAATTGACTCTGCAACTACACTTGAACCGCCTAGATAAGCTTTTCTATCTACTTTAATATCAGTATTAGCTTCAATCAACTCTGAAACCAATTGTACTAGAATATCTTGTTCTGTAAAATCCTTTCCACCAACGACAACTGTTTTATCAGTTTCTCCACTACACCCTGCAAGTGAAAATACCATTATCAGGGATATGAATAATACTACTGCTTTCTTCACCAAATCACTCCTCAAATTTTGTCTGTTTTCTAAGTGAGCTATTTAAAGATTTTCACTATTATCTCATCCCCCTTGGGGTAAGCTTAAACTCAAAAAACTTTAATAAATTGTCAAATAAAATAGCCAATACGGCTGCTGGAATAGCTCCTGCTAATATTAAATTAGCATTTACTGAAGAAATTCCTCTAAAAATTAGATCACCTAAACCTCCTGCTCCTACCAATGAAGCAAGGGTGGCCACACCTATAATCATAACTGTTGCAGTTCTAACACCAGCCATAATAATACTTAAAGATAACGGAATTTCTACCATAAAAAGTATTTGAAATGTGGTCATTCCCATTCCTTTACCTGCTTCTATGGCTCCCTGGTCTACCCCCACAATACCAGTATATGTATTTCTAAGTATCGGTAATAGTCCATATACGGTTAATGCAACAACAGCAGGTGTAAAACCAATACCTAGTACTGGTATCATAAATCCTAAAAGAGCCAAACTAGGAATTGTCTGAAAAACTGCTGCAATTCCAATAATCACATCAGCTAGTTTTCTATGCCTTGTTAGAAAAATTCCCAAGGGTACTGCTATAATTATAGCTAAGCCCAAGGATATCAATGTTAAATTCATATGCTGACCTAAAGAATCTAAAATCCTTGGCCATCTGTTAACAATAGTTTCTGTAAATGCTTGAAAAGAATTATTCATATATTGCCTCCTTCTATAGATAACCAGCATTAAAATTTATAATACTTTAGAGTTGGTTATCTTTATATGTCTAAGAACTCATCTGCTAGAACTTCCATTATACTACCCTTTGTTAAAACTCCCTTAAGTTTATTATCATAATCTATTACTGGGAGATACCCAAGCTCGGCATTATTTATGAGCTCTACAGCATCTTCAAATTTATCATTTATTCCAAGTACTGATATTTTATTATCTATAATATCTCCTAAAGTATAATTTTCTTCTTTATAATGTTTATGCACATCCCAAGCAGTAACAATTCCTAAATATTTTTGTTCTTTATCTACAATCACTAAGCTATCTACTCTATGCTTCCTCATCCTTTTAATAGATTCTGCCAATCCTTTATTAGGTCTAGCTGTAATGGCTTTATTAAGGGCTTCTTCCAATGGTGGAAGATTATAAAATGTACTCAATCTATCTTCTCCTATAAAGTTTTTAACAAATTCATTCTTAGGATGTCTAAGTATTTTTTCAGGAGTATCTAGCTGAACAATTTCTCCATCCTTCATAATACATATTCTGTCGGCGATTTTAAGGGCTTCATCCATGTCGTGAGTAACAAATACAATGGTTTTTTTAATTTTTTCTTGTAATTCTACCAAGTCATCCTGTAATTGTTCTCTACTAATAGGGTCCAAGGCACTATAGGGTTCATCCATTAATATTATAGATGGGTCTGCTGCCAGAGCTCTAATAACTCCTACCCTTTGTTGTTGTCCACCACTAAGTTCATTTGGATATCTTTCTCTATAAACTTCTGGTGAAAGACCTACCATCTCCAATAACTCATCGACCTTTTTCATATATTTTTTTGAATCTTCCTTCTTCAATTTAGGTACCAGGGCCACATTTTCAGCAATAGTCATATGTGGAAACAATCCAATCTGCTGAATTACATAACCAATATCCCTTCTTAATTCCACTGGATCTTGGTCTTGAACTAAAGTATCATTAATATGAATTTCTCCTTCTGTAGGATCAATAAGTCTATTTATCATTTTCATGGTGGTAGTTTTTCCGCTTCCACTAGGCCCTATTAAAACCAGAAGTTCTCCTTCCTTTACTTCTAGATTTATGCTTTTTAATGCCTGAAAACCATCTTCAAAGACCTTTGATACATTTTCAAACTTTATCATGTACAACCTCCTTATTCCATATACTATTAGCTAATTTTTTTTCTTATCTTTCCTATTGTTATTCTTTCTATTGCTGTTTCTACAATTTCAAATATCAAATCTTCATAGGACATTCCTGCTTTCGAAGCCATTTTAGGCAGATCACTATAAATTGGTTTTAGTCCTGGCAAGCTATTAATTTCCAGTACAAATGGCTTATCTCCCTTCAATCTTATATCTACTCTTGCAATATCTTTACACCCAAGTACATCAAAAGCTTTATTCACATTTTTTTCTATAATTTTTCTTGTTTTTAAAGAAATTGGAGCAGGACATATATATTTTGTTTTATCGCTTAGTTTTGATTTAACTTCAAAGGTATAAAAATTTCCAAATTCTTTCGGTATATTATCAAAATTAATCTCCATAATCGGTAGAATCCTCTTTTTATTTCCATTCCCAATAACACCTACCGTAAGTTCTCTACCTTCTATAAACTCCTCAACCAACACAGGTGGACGATATTCACTTAACAAGTTATCTATTTTCAAGATAAGTTCATCTTCATTATGTACAACATTGTCTTTATGAATACCAAAACCTGAACCTTCACAAGAGGGTTTTACAATTAGTGGAAACCTTAAATCAGAATTCAATCTCTCCTTTGAAGTATAAAATATTTGAAAAGAAGGTGTTAAAATATGATTATAGTCAAAAATTTGTTTTGCAGCAGACTTATTCAAAGCTAGAGCATGACCTAAAATTCCAGAACCTATATATGGTATTTGCAACATTTCTAGAATTGCTGGAATTTGCGATTGTCTACTTTCGCCTCTGATTCCTGTACATAAAGGAAATGCTAAATCAATTTTACTTTTAATTAAAGTTTGAATGATTTGTCTATTTGCTTCAATCTCAATAACATCATATCTGTCTTTAAGTATTTTAGATATTATTTCTTTAGTTTGTATTTCTTGTTCATATGCACATTTTTCCTCTTCCGTATCACTAATCTGTACTTGTAACTTATCGTAAATAACACCTATTCTAAATTTCATACAATCTCCCCCCACGGTTTTTTATAATATACATATCATAATAATTAGTAAACTATTTATTAAATAGAATATTATAAATATTAAACTCAAGAAATTGTCCAGCTCGTTAGATAAAATGTTGATAATTTTATAGTGAAACAAATTCAAATTTGGCATCATTTCACTATAGAAAACCAAATGTTTAAATTTCCTCACTTTAATATTTGCCAAAACAAATATTTTTTCCACCATAAATTATGTAGATTTTTTTATATCTTATCATCTTAGATAATTGCATAATTTTTATTTGGGAACAATTATATAATATATGATTTATGGGATTGCATTTTCATGGTCATAAAGAGTATAATAAACTTAATTAGATATTGACAACTTTAATTATTTTTAGAGTTGCCAACTTTTGACTACAACATTATAACATACAAGTTGTCAGTTGTAAACTTTTTGCTTTTCCCCTTGATATATCTATACATGTTCTGTTAAAATTTTTATATTAACATAAAGGAGAATTAATATATGAAAAAATATACTATACCGAAATACTTAAAAATAGCATTGGATATTGCTTATAGCATATATAACAACGATTTAAAAGAAGGAAGTAAAGTCAGTGGACGCTCTACTCTAGCAAGTAAATATAGTGTATCACCAGAAACTATTAGACGTTCCATTGCTTTACTCAAGGAGATGAATGTTGTAGAAGTAACTGAGAAAAGCGGAATTTCAATAATTAGTAAAGAACAAGCTTATTCTTTTATTCAAAATTTTGATACTAAAAATAGTATTTTAAAATTAAAGGATGAAACTAGTGATTTATTAAATCAAAAAAAGCAAATTGAAAAACAGATCGAAGAAAAAATTGAAGAAATAATTGAATATTCTACTGAATTAAGAAATATCGGATTAATATATCCTTTGGAATTGAAAATCCCCAACAATAGTCCCATCATAGGGAAAACCATTGCCAATACTAAATTTTGGCAAAACACAAAAGCAACTATCTTAGGTATAAAGCGCGATGGCTATCTCGTAGTATCTCCAGGTCCTAATTTTGACTTTAAAGACAATGATACTATTGTTTTCGTAGGAAACGATGGAGTATGGCATAATGTTGAAAAATTTATAACACCTTAGCAAAAAACTTTATAAATACTTTTACCGTTTTAAATTCCAAGTTCTAACTTTAAATATTTCGGTGAGGAAATTACATAATTCTAACTTGGCAGAATTGCATAATATATATGATATGTCTTTGGAGATTTTAAAACTATATGTAGTAGATAGTTTTTACAGAAGGTAATTATGCAATTTGCTCAAATCATTCTTTTTAGAAAAATATTAAATCTAATTATACTGCAAAAGCCAATTTCTAAATTAATTTAGAAATTGGACTTTTGTATAAATTTATAATATTTAATTGCACTTATTCCCTTATACTAGTGATGATAAAACAGATACTCTTAGTATTATACCTGACAGTTTTTTATTTTCATCAACTACAACTATAGGAAACTTGCTAATTACTGCCATTGGTATAAGATCTTGTACATAGGTTTCCTCATCAGTAGTAATAAAATCATCCCTTAGTATGTCTTTTAAAGACTGCTTTTCCTTAATTGCTTCTAAACAATCATCAATAGTCACTATTCCAAGAACTTCCCTTGATTTTCCAACCACAAAAATACTGGATATTCCTACATCTTCCATATGTCTTATAGCAACTTTCGGAGAATCTTTGATTGATGCCACTACTCCTACTTTCTTCATAACATGTTTTGCCCTTAAAACCTTTGTTCTATCTATATCCTTAACAAAATCTTCTATATATTCATTTGAAGGATTACTAAGGATTTCTTCCGGTGTACCAATTTGAACTATTTGTCCATCCTTCATAACGGCCACTCTGTCTCCTAGTTTAAAGGCTTCATTAACATCATGGGTAATAAAAATGATTGTCTTTTTTATTTTGGATTGAATATCTAAAAGTTCAAGATGCATATCTCTGCGAATCAAAGGGTCTAGTGCGCTAAAGGGTTCATCCATTAGTAATATTTCTGGAGAATTAGCAAGGGCTCTAGCAAGACCTACCCTTTGCTGCATACCTCCACTAAGCTCAAATATCATACTATCTTCCCACCCCTTAAGCCCTACAATTTCTAGGGCTTCTTTAGCAATTTTATATCTTTCCATTTTAGGAATTCCCTTTATTTCTAATCCATATTCTATATTTCCAATTACAGTTCTATGATTAAACAATCCAAAATGCTGAAACACCATTGCAATCTTTTCTTGCCTGAATTTTTGAAGTTCAGCCTTACTGTATTCTACAATGTTTTCATTATCCACAAATATTTTTCCATTTGTAGGTCTATTAAGTAAATTAAGACAACGAATTAAAGTAGACTTCCCACTACCAGAAAGTCCCATTATGACGAAAATCTCTCCATCATTAACTTCAAAACTTACATTATTAACACCTACAGCATGTCCTGTCTTCTTTAAAATTTCATCCTTTTTCATTCCTGCTTCTAAATTCTTTAATATTTTTTTAGGACTCTTACCAAATATCTTAGATAGATTTTCAACCTTTATTTTTACGCTCATATATTCTCACCTTCTATCCCTTTTATTCTGGATATTTAAATCTATCGGCTACCCCTTGGGTTAACCTGTCAATAATAATTGCAAGAAATACTATGCTAATACCAGCTTCAAATCCCATTGCTATATCAATTCTATTAATGGCAACCATAACATTCATACCAAGTCCCTTGGCACCAATCATGGATGTTACAACAACCATAGACATTGCCATCATAGTTGTTTGATTTATTCCTGCCATAATAGTAGGAAGAGCCTGGGGTAATTCTACTTTTATTAGGGTCTGCCATGGTGAAGCTCCAAATGAATTAGATGCTTCAACCATTTCTTTAGATACTCTTTGTATTGCTAAATTTGTAAGTCTAATAACAGGGGGAAGAGCATATATTGTTGTCGCAAACACTGCTGGAACAGTACCAAGATCAAATAACATTATAGCAGGTATTAAATATACGAAGCTAGGCATTGTCTGCATAGCATCTAGTATTGGGGTTATGATAGATTCTGCTCTTTTCTTGTAAGCTATTAGTATGCCAACTGGTATCCCAAAAACCAATGAAATTATTACTGAAGTAAGGACAATTGCCAATGTTAACATCATTTCATCCCATAATCCAAAAGTTCCTATTAAAAATACCATAAGTCCAAATGTCAATCCATATTTCCAATTTTTAGCCTTCCAACCTAATAGAAAAATAAGAATAACAACAACAATCCAAGGAACAATTAACAATGCTGATTGAACTTTTAATAAAAACCAAAGAACTCCGGCTTGTATACTGTCAAAAACAAAAGAAAAATTTTCTGTTAACCATTCAACAAAATTTTCTACATAAATTCCTATTTTAAATCTAAGATTATCTGGAAATTCAAACATTCTATTTCCCTCATTTCATTTAAGTTTTAAAATAAAGTACAAATAAAATATTAAATATTTTATTTGTACTTATATTTTTATACTTTAGTTATTTTCACATTTTAACTTTCTATAGTGAAACAATCTATAAATCTATCTTTGACATTGTTTCACTATATTATTTTATTGCTTCTTTTACTTTTTGAACAACTTCTTCTGACACCCACTTAGTCCATACCTCTTCATGTTCTTTTAAAAACCATTCAGCGGCATCATCGGCAGTGGCATTATTTTCTTGTATATAAGCCAAAGCTTCAGCAGTTAATGCAGAGCTTGTTGTATAGTTTTTCAAGAATTCTACAACATCGGGAGCGGTATTTTCTAAATCACTAGTAACACATACCGTAACATCTACAGGTTTAAATTCACATCTATATCCATCTTCCCATTTCTCCTCATCGAAGGGCTCATCTTCTAATAGGGTTAAATCATATTTCCCTGTCACCCAAGTAGGATCCCAATAATATCCTACCCAAGGCTCACCTTTATCTATAGCACTAGCTAAAGAAGTGGCCAATGAAGTGTCTGAACCAGGATCAAACACATTATATTTTTCACTTAATCCATAATTTTGAACTTTAGTTTTAACAATTTCACTTACTGACCAAGATGAAGGAGCTCCATATATTCTCCCCTTTTTATTATCTTCTGGATCTGTAAAGATTTCTGGATATTTTGCTAAATCCTTTACTGTTTTAAGTTCAGGAGCCATAGGTTCAATTCCTCTTTCCTCATCACCTTTTATTACATATGTTGGAACATATAGGCCTTGAGAGTTATCATCGAAATTAGTTGTAACTGGAACTATCTCTTCCTTTTCTATAGCTTCTGTATATTGCTCTATAATATTATCCTGCCATGCTTCCATATATACATCTATTTGTCCTTGTCTAAAGCCTAAAAATGTTGCAGCAGTGGTTCCCGGTATAACATCTGTATCATATCCAAGTCCTTCTTTAACAATTATACCAGCAACTGAATTATGGAATCTAATACTATCCCATCCAGCATCGGCAAAAACTATAGTGTCCTTTTTATTATTTTTATCTGCTTGTCCATCATTTTCACTTGGTTGTCCACATGCCATCAATGACATAGTAACTATAAATATTAACGCCAAAAAAATAAGACTATTTTTCTTAAATCTTTTCAATAAAATCCCCTCCTATAAAGTTTTATATTATTCAAATAATAATATTAAGGATAAATTAAAGCTATGTACTTCTATTCTAATAGGGTATTTAGCTTCGAAAGGCTTTAAATAATAAATATTAATATAGCCATATATGATATGAATAGAATATAAAAAAACAATATATGATATAAATCAAGCTTTTTTGACAACTTATTATTATAAGTAAGTTGTCAACTTAACTACTTTAGTATATCATATAAGTTGTTAGATGTAAACTTTTTCTTTTAAATTCATTTCAATTTATTTTTTATATGTAGACAAACTAATATTTAAAAATTTATTAAAGTTTGAAATGTACAAATTAGCCTTTTACTTTGTTTCGCCTTGCCACGTCTGATGTATCATTCTAACATAGCTTTTTCTAAGTCCCATCTTTTCATATAGTTTAATAGCTTTTTTATTTTCCTTTTCAACATGTAGTGAAATATTCCCATTACTCAAATCAATTGCTCTTTGTAACAATTGAGTGGCAATACCTCGCCCTTTTACATTTTTATTTGTGGCTATATAGGCTAAATGATATGTAGGAATAAAGGTTTCAAACCCTGAATTTATAATAACTGTTATCCCTACTACTTTATTATCTATTACAGCTAATAAAACAAATCCTGTTTCCATGGCATTAGTTACAGCTTCACGTATTTCATCTATAGGGTCTGTATATTCCATCATCCAACTGTCAATCCAATTAACTAACTGGTCAATTGTAATGTCATCCATATCTTCCATTTTTTCGATTTCTAAGTCTATATGTCCATCGTTTAATAGAATTACATGATTTCCATATTTAAGCCCATCTTCTTTAGCTTTTTTAATAAATCCTGCCAATGAATAGGCGTTTTCTATTGATAATTTAATTTTTTCAAAATCTTTAAAGTATTTTACATTTGATACTAGTTCAGCTTCTTCTATTCCTATAATAGTACCATTTGTATCAAAAACAGCATCTAATACATTCTGCATCATTTTACTCTGACCAATTCTTACATACTTATTATACTTTGTCCTCTTTACTGGCTTAAAATCGTTTAAAATTCCTCTAGTTTCTTTATATTTATCATATATTACATTTCCCGCTTCTATAGTGCAGCTATAAAGAGCTGGAATATTAGAGATTTCATCCTTCATCCAAAGTTTTCTAAATCCTAAATTAATTCCAGATATTGAAAAACCATAACTCATTTGAATAAATACAGAATCAATAGGCTCTTTTACTTGACGTACTAATTCTTCACTTATTTGTGAAAGTGCCGTCATATTTAAAATATTATTTTCTAATCCCAGGTTAGCATTATAATAATTATTTTGTTTTGACAAATTATTGCTATATCTTATACTATCTGCTTCCCTCTTTCCATATCCAATTAACTCAATATTCTTTTTTTGAAATTTCTTGTTCTTTAGCCATTTACTTTTTTCAGGAAAGACGAAAATACATTTAATATTATAATATTCACAAAGAAAAGCAAGAGATTTAGCTAAATCTACTATCATCCCCAGACAAATAGTTTTCTTATTAAAAGCAATAGCATCTTTAATAATCATATAAGCTAAACGGTCAGCTCTACTTTTACCGGGATTATTTCCTTCTAATTTTAAATATATCTTTCCTACATCAAATTCTTGCTCAAGTTTTTTAGCCCTTACTAAGGGAGTTTTTCCAACTCTGTTTTTTATAATTTCATTATTCAAATTTTAGCCTCCTTTTAAAATATTTTTTGACAACTTAAAATAATTATACAAGTTGTCAAATTTCTTGTCAAATTGTAATACTATGATTTTTTTATTCTTTATTATTATTACAGTTTTGAATTGAAATTTATACATAAATTGTTAGCACTCTTTCCTCCACAGTACATTTAACTATAGTATTGCCATATCACTTAAAATAAATTTAGCTGAAAGAATGTAGAAGCCTTCATTCTTTCAGCTAAATTTATTTTACTTTGGAGCTGCTCATCCTTAGTATATAAACTCTTTGATACATTTAATACATTCCTCTAAATCGGGATCAATTACCCACATTGAATTAATTATTCTAGGTTTTCCGCATTCATTTGTAGGTATTTGCATGCTTTCTACTATCCAATCACTTATATTATAATAATTATATATTAGCTTTAAACATTCTTTACTAGTCATATTTGTTTTAACACTAGGATATATATTTGCTATTATTTTAGGATAGTCGGAAAAGTTCATACTTCTAATTTTTTCAATAATTACCTTTATTACTTTCCTTTGCCTTTCCGTTCTTTCGTAGTCTCCCTTCCCAACCTTTCTTATCCTACAATATGCAAGGGCCTGCATACCATTTAAATGATTGACACCGCTTTGATTTATATAATAGCTTTTGCTCCTCCCTAGTCCTGTTAAACATCTATTTAATTCTTTTACCTCATATTTTTTAATGTTCACATCTATTCCATCTAAAATATCTATAACCCTTTCGAATCCTTGAAAATTTATAACTATATACTTATCAATATTCAAATTAAAATTTTCATTAATTGTTTCCTTCAGCAGCTTCCCGCCACCAAAAGCATAGGCTGCATTAATTCTATTGTTTTTATGTCCAGGAATCTTTACATAAGTATCTCTCATTATTGATGTCAAATTCACCTGTTTTTTATTCTCATTTATTGAAGCTATTATTATTGTATCTGCTCTAGCATATTTAAAATCATTGGTTCTACTATCAATTCCTATTAAAAGTATATGCTCAACTTTTTCTTTTTTCTTCTCTTCTTCCTTTTCTCTATTTCTCTCATCTCTTTTCTTCTTAGCTTGCATCCTATTATCGATTCTGATTCTTTCTTTAATATCCTCCGATGTTACAACATCAATATCTATATATGGAGGATATTCAACTGAATCAACGAGTTCAATATGATTTGCTTTAAAAACTTCTGTATTGTTTAGATAATTAAATGAGGAAATAGATAGTATTATCACAATTAATACTGTTATATATATAACTGTTTTAAAATTATTTATATTTTCACCCTCTTTCTTTCTCTTATTTTTTGTAGTTTTTCTCTTGATATATGATGAATTTTTTCCCATATGAAATTTTAATTTGTAGAAATATATTTATCTTTGTCATATCAAAATAAAAAAAGACATATCAAATTGAATTTTACCTATAAACTCAATTCAACACATCTTATTTTAAATATAAAGATAAACAACTTTAAAGACTGATAAATTTTACCATATAAATCCTATATATTTAAAAATTTCAAAAATAAACAAGTTTGTCATTTAAAATTAATGATTTTTTAAAATATCAATAGTCAATATAACAAATAGTTTAACTGCTTTTATTAAATCTCTTTCATTAACATCAAATTTGGAATTATGATGTCCTGCTTTGATATTGGTTCCAACAGTAAAATAAACACCTTGTCCTCCATTTTTTTGTACTCTATTCATCATATATGTAAAATCTTCGCTTCCTCCTGTTTCATTGGATATGTCTATTACATTATTAAAACAATCTAAGCTAATGCCTATATTTTTCACTCTATTTACTAGCTCCTGACTACAAACTCCGCTTAAAGCTTCACCCATATATTCTATTTTAAAGTCTACATTATGCATTTCAGCTGAAGCCTTAATAATTCTTAGGGCATATTCTTTATAATAATCATTAATATCAGTAGTTTCTCCCCTTGTTTCGATTTTCATGAAGCTATTTTCAGGGATTATATTTCTATCTGTACCAGATACCAAAGTTCCTACATTTATTCTACTGCCTCCATCCTTATGCCGGGGCATAGAATTTAGATTTAATACAGCTGTACAGGCTGCCATCATAGAGTTCTTGCCTTCATTAGGTGCTCCTCCTGCATGGGATGCCAAGCCTTTAAAATAAACATCAAATTTTGTAGTCGCCATAAAACCATTAGTGCCACAAACTAGAGCTCCTGAACTTAAAGATATCAGTCCTATATGGGAGCCAATAATATAATCTACATCATCTAAAATTCCTGATTTAACCATGGCCTTGGCTCCTCTAACACCTTCTTCAGCCGGTTGAAAAATCAATTTTATTTTACCCACACCATCTATTTTTTCCTTAAACCTTGAAAGTGTTTCTGCAACTCCTAATCCAATTGCAGCATGACAATCATGTCCACAAGCATGCATTATATTATCATTTACTGAAGAAAATTTTAATTTATAGGGTAAATGGTCCTCACCCTCATGTTCAGGGATTTTAAGGGCATCAATATCAAATCTAAGAGCAATAACAGGTCCATCTCCTAAATCTAGAGTTCCAACAACTCCCGTAAAGCCACCCTTTAAAGGTCTTATAAATTCTTCATCGGCTCCTTGATCCAATGCCCTATAATAATGATGATCTAATTCTTCCTCTGAAGGTAACCCCATTCTCTCTTCATCCTTTAAGATATCCTTACCAAGCTTTATCTTAAATCCTAATTCATTTAATTTCCTTGCTATAATTGATGAGGTTCTAAACTCTGTCCAACCCACTTCAGGATATTTATGAAAATCCCTTCTATACGCTATTATTTTTTCTCCTATAGTATCTACAAATTTTATTACTTTTTCTTTCATTTGAAATTCCCCCTATATTAATTATTTTTCTATAATATCAATTACCCATTCTTTTCTTATCTCCCAAAGAGCAGCCCTGATGGCCCCTGAAATCTCTATGTTTTCATCAAATAACCTACTCCAGCTTTTTCTAATCTTCGATTTTAATTGAGGATAAAAATTGCTCATATATGCCTCAGAATCATCTGTTATATTATATCTTTCCAGCTCTTTTTTAAAACCTTCGCTATCCTTTTTATCCTTAGGTATATAAGAAAGATTTAATATTTTATTCCACTTTCCACTATCAAACAATATTGCTTTGTTTCTTTCTACTTCTATTGCTAAAATAACTGCTTTATCAAAATGCTGAACATATTTAGGATCAGCCCATGTCCAAATGGGAAATTCTGCGCCTTGAGGACGCTGTACTATATTCTGTGCATTTGCAACAAACCAATTGTATGCAGTAAGAAAAATCTTTGAAACTTCCTTATATTTCTTAGTCACATATTCCCTTTTCACATGATATACTCCATTATTCATTATAGTATCCAAAACTATTCTTTGCTGACAAGTCCAAAGTTTAATAGTATCTTTACCCATAACTTTACCTCCCATAACTTTATTCTTTGAAGTAAATGATATTTCTTATCCATTCTTTTTTTATTTCCCACAATGTCCCTTGAGTTAAATTACATAATCTAATATTATTATCAAACAATCTGTCCCAGCTCTTCTTTATCTTATCTCGTAGTAAAGGATAAAAATTTCCTTTGTGGGTCATAAATAGTTCTGACTCATCTGAAATACCAAACTTTTCAAGCTCTTTATTATGTACTTTTTCATCTTCTCTATCTAATGGAACATACCAATAATTTATCACATAGCCCCACTTTTCCTGATCTGTGATCACAACATGTTTTTTATCTACCTCTAGTTCTAAAACTACCGTATCCTTTGTAGGTTGAAGCATCATATTATTTGTTGTAGATAACCAAATGGGGTATTCAGCACCTTCTGGTTTTTCAACAATATTTGAGGCTTTTTTGGCATACCATTTATATGCCTTAAGGTAAAAGGGAGTAATTGTATCAAGCTTTTGCTTTATATATTCTTCTTTAACTCTATATACACCATATTTCTCTAAATCATTCAATATTTCCTTATTTTGTCTAGTCCAAAGTTTAATTTTGTCTGTGTTATATTTATCACCCATGCAAATCTTCCCCTTCCATGTTAATATATTAATATTTCTCCTTGATTTCCCTGTTTTTTTATTTAAATTTATTATATTATTAATATATTCTATTATCAAATATATAGATATACGCCAATAAAACTTAAGATAGGAAATTATAAACTTATCAATCCTTTAAATAAATATAATTTCCGTGATGTGTTTCGAAAAAGTTATTCAATCTAAAACTTATTTTTACATGAGCCAAAAGAATCCTCAGTGGCTGCGACCTCAAATTAAACTTTTAGGGGCGTACATTTATATAGATTTCCCATAATAAAATTTAAATTTGGAGTGAAATTTCATGAAAATAGACAGACTACTTTCTATAGTTATTATGCTGTTAAATAGAAAAAGAATTACCGCAAAGGATCTAGCCGATTATTTTGAGGTTTCCATTAGAACTATACAAAGAGACATTGAAGCTATAAACATGGCTGGAATTCCCATAGTATCCTATAGAGGTCAATATGGCGGCTATGGATTATTGGATAATTATAAAATAGATAAAAATTTTCTATCGGATTCTGAACATAAACTTCTATTAGTGGCTTTAGAAGGTATTAATAGAGCCTATGAAGATAAGAATTTAAAAAATGTAATAGAAAAGCTAACATCCATCAAATCTACAAATGACCATATAAAAAATAATATAATTATGGACTTTAGTCCCTGGGGTTTTTCTAAGGGTCTAAAGGAAAAAATAGATGAAATCAAAAAAGCAATAGAACAAAAAGAAATAATCAGGTTCACTTACATAAACTTAAATGGGCAAACAACTCAAAGAACCGTTGAACCCTATTTGCTTGCACTAAAATTAAATCACTGGTATTTACAAGGATATTGTCGATTAAGGCAAGACTTTAGATTATTTAAACTCACAAGAATAAAGAATTTGTCATCTATAGATGAAACCTTTGAAACCAGAGAAAATAATTTTGATTTTAGTTTTTCCTTTTCTTCAACAAATATCGTAAAACTTAAGCTAAAATTTCATCCCAAGGCTTTAAACAGACTAGACGACTACTTTGAATTTGAAAAATTAGACTTTAATGAAGATGGATATATATATATATCTATAGAATATCCTGAAGATGAGTGGGTTTACAGTATGATCTTAAGCTTTGGTGATTGGGTTGAAGTTATTGAACCTATTCACATTAGACAAATTATAAAAAATAAAGCAAAAAATATTTTAAAAAAATACAAAACAATTTAAGAATTACGACACAATGCTGTCATCTTACCTCTGATATAATTACTTTAAATTTAAAAACATAGGAGGAATTTAGATGAATAAAGATTTATGTCAAAGCTGTGGCATGCCATTAAGTAATGAAAACTTATTAGGGACTAATGAAGATGGAAGTAAAAATAGCGATTACTGCATCTACTGCTTTAAGAATGGAGATTTTACTGGTGATGCAACAATGGAAGAAATGATAGAAATCTGCGTTCCCCATATGGTAAAACAAGGCTTTAAGGAGAAAGAAGCCAGAGAGATGATGAATACTCTCTTTCCTACTTTAAAAAGATGGGCTAAATAATTATATAATACATAGCTGTATGCTTAGAATTTTTAAGTTTTTAAGGTAGTCACTGAGAATTCTTTTACCTTCCTCTTATAAACATCTTTTAAAGAAAAGTTTAGAAAGGAAGAGTAAAAGGAAACCTCAGATTCTATCTTTGTTTCTAAAACTTTATGAGCATACATCTATAATATAATATTATGCAACTACTCCCCTTTTCTTAGAATAGTTTTTGTATACTTCATTTTCCATTATATCCTTGATTATTGAAACTACCTTCCATACATCATGATATGAAATATAAAGAGCAACGGGAGCTAATCTTATTACATTTGGATTTCTAAAATCTGGTACTATTCCTCTATCCTTCATAGCTTCATTTATTCTTACTGCTTCCTCATGTTCTAAAGCCACATGCCCTCCCCTTCTATGATCTTCTCTAGGATTTCCTATTATAAAACCATATTGAGAAAGCTCATTATCTATTAAATACATTAAGTAATCTGTAATTTTTAATGATTTTTCTCTGATTTTTTCTATTCCTATTTCATTAAACATTTTAAGTGACCCTTCTAAGGGTGCCATGCTCAGCATGTGTGAAGTTCCAATTTGCCATGCCCCTGCATTTTCTGCCGATTGAAATTCATAGGACATATCAAATTGCTTTTCCTTTATATAGCCATACCAGCCTGCTAAAACCGGTTCCTTATGAAAATGCTTCTTATTAACATATATACTAGCTGTACCTCCAGGTCCATTATTACAATATTTATAATTACACCAAAAGGCAAAATCCACTCCCCATTTTGAAAAATAATGGGGTACTGCTCCTACAGAATGGCAGCAGTCAAAACCAATAATAATACCTCTTTTATGGGCCTGACCTGTTAGATACTCAATATCCAATAACTGTCCACTTCTATATAATACTGAAGGTAGAAGAACTAAGGCTATATCATCATCCATCCTTCCAACAATTTCTCTTTCATCTAAAGTTTTTCCATCCTTGCTTTCTATTACTACAAGATGTTCTCTTGGGTCCAAGTCCTTAAGCTTTAACTGTCCTTCAATAGCATATCTATCCGATGGAAATGTCAATGAATCCATTAATATTTTATTTCTTTTACCTTTTGGTTTAAAAAATGTCGATACCAATGAATGTAAATTTACAGTAGTAGATGAATGGATAATGACTTCATCTTCTTCAGCTCCAACTAAGGGAGCCTGAAGCTTTCCTAATTCCTCTGGATAATAAAACCATGGCATTTCTGCATTCATCCAGCCATTTATCCCAAGATTCTTCCATTCCTCTACAACTCTCATTAATGTTTTTTCGGCATCTTTTGACATAAGACCTAGGGAATTTCCATCCATATATATTTCATCTTCTTTTATATAAAACCTATTTTTTATTTCTTTTAATGGATCTTCTAAATCCAATCTTTTTGCAAAGTCTTCTCCAAGCTCAAATACCCTTTTCATGAATTAGCTCCTCCTTTTTTGATGTATGAATAAAAAAATATTTATTTAACAACCTAAATAAATTATAATATATTTTTTTTCAGATAATCAATAATCTTTTGAAAAGTTTTACAATTATATATTATACTTAACTTAAAATAATAATCTTTTTAAAGGAGATGTGCTTTTTATGAAAAAGCTTTCAAGAAATTCTTTTAATCGAGCTAGCAAATTTATACTTGATAAAGGTAGACCTTTAGAAGGTGAAATTCTAAAAAAATATTTTTATAATGATGAAAATAAAAAAGTTCTAAATGAATTGGAAAATTTTTTAAATAATGATGGAGGTTTTGGAAATGGTCTAGAAGGAGATTTTAGATTGCCATTATCCTCTCCTATGGCAACTACTGTTGCTTTTCAGCATTTAATTAATTGTGAAAATGAAGAAAAAGCCATGGAAATTATCAAATCTGGAATTAAATATTTTGAGAATACATTTGACTCTAAAAGAAATGGATGGCTGGTTGTCCCAAAGGAGGTCAATGATTATCCCCATGCACCCTGGTGGCATTATATTCCAAAGAAGGATATGACTATAATTGATAGAAACTGGGGAAATCCTTCTGCAGAAATAATTGCCTATTTATATAGATACAAAAACTTTGTTCAAAAAATAGATGTAGATAAGCTTTTAAATTATGCTATAGCTTATTTTAATAGCAAAGAAAAATTTGAAGCTGAAAATGAAATATACTGCTACATAAGATTATATAATTTACTTTCAGATAATTTAGCTAAAAAAATAGAAAACAAATTAATCTTAGGTGTTAAACAAGTATTATGTTATAAAAAGGAGGAATGGGATAATTACGTTCCTACACCATTGGATTTTATAGAAAGTCCAAATGCCTATAGATTTGATATTAGTAATGGGTTGATAGAAGAAAACTTAAACTTTTTAATTGAAAAGCTAGAATCCCATGGAAAGATTGAGCCTGCCTGGAATTGGCATAATTTAAAATCTATTATTGATCCTGATTGGAATTGGAATACTTATGACTCTGAATGGAAAAAAGCAAAAACTGAATGGACTGGTGTTCTTACATTAAAAGCTTTAGTATCTTTAGATAAATTTAATAGGATAGAATTATATAGTGAAATAAACTAACATGATAAAACTATATACTAGTTAAGCGGTTGTGCTAATAAATTAAATATTTCATTTTAAATAGATTTTAGGGGTTTTTAATGTTTCATTTTCCTTCATTCAATAAACCTGTTTTTTATATAGTTTTGAAGGAAAAAACTGTGTTATAAAAATCACTCAAATGAAATATTAAAACCCCCATATAAGGACTAGCATATCTCTTATGCAATTGCCCCGAATTATAGTTATGCAATTTTCTCATTTAATAAAGTTCACCTTCACTTTATACTAAACCTTTATTAAAATCATTGCACTTCTTTTTTTATTTGGAAGATAATATTTTTTATTCTTTATAATAAGTTTTTCCTCAATCCAATTCACTAGCTGCATATTTTTAATCATAGGTATTTTGAAATAATATTTTATGAAACTCAAGGCTTCTTCTTTTGAATCAAAGGGTTGCCCAAAATCCGATTGAATCAATTTTAAATCATATTTAATCTTAAATCTATCAAGAGGTTCTAATAATTCTTTATATGTCTGCTGTTTTAATAATTCTATATTCATTCCTATTCTTTCATATAATTCAGTTATAGAAAAATCATTCTTTATCTCATCTATAGGTAATATTAAGACTACATATTTATTTGACATATTTAAGATTTTTTCCATATTACTATCATTTACTAGTCCCATCATATAGCTCATTAAAACTATATCATAACTTTCTTTATTAGTTATAGATTCAAATTTACTATTATAAGTATTAATATTCTGGATAAGATTTTTCTGGGCTCTTTTTCTTAATACTTCTATAACCTTTGATGACATATCAATTGCAGTTATATCTAATCCCTTTTTAGCTAAGCTTATAGAAAAACTTCCTATACCACATCCTATATCAATAACAGTTTTCGATTTTTTAATATAGGGCTCCAATTCTTTTATTGACTTTTCATAAAAGTCAGTAGTTTCTTCTGCCTCTAAAAACCATTTTATATTTGAAAAAGTCCAATTAAATTTCTTCTCAAAGCCTCTATCTGATTTTATTATATAGCTTTGTGGATATATAGTCTCTGTTTTCCTTAGTGATTTCAACTATAATCACATCCTTACGATTTCTTATGGAATTCATGAATATTGTAGGCTGGGGCTTAATTACTCCTAAGACCTTCTTTTTACTTTCTATTATTTCATGGATTTTTTGATGGAATATATATGATTTACTTTCAAAAAATCCTAGTTCATCCATAATAATTAGCTCAAAGGGACATTCTAAACAATAATTAAGTATTTCTACTCCAAAGCCTTCAAAGGTATCTGTAACGCCTACCCATTTTATCCCATCTGGAGTATAGCCTATTACTGTTTTTTCAAATTCCGGCTGCTTTTCTAAAGGATAATTAATTGGCTGTATGTAAAAACCCTTTACTTTGCCATTTTTAAGAAAAGCCTTTGTTAAAAATCCTCCTATCATATTATGGTCAATATTCAATTTCTCTTTTATAGAATTCAATACTGTTGTCTTTCCAATATTTATTTTGCCTGTAAGAAATAAATTATTCATAATGAAACTCCCCTAAAAGATAGCGTTAATTATGCAAGTTTCTCTAGATAAATTTGCTTAACACTATCGTTAAAATTCTTCGTTCCTCCACCTTCACTTACTATTTCCAATACCTTTAATGGTTTTTCAATTAATACCCCCGCTAAGATGTCAATCTTATATTTTTTAAATACCTCTGGACAAAGAGGAGTAGTAGGCCCTACCATTGCCACTTGCCTAGCTTTTGTGCAATATTTTACAATTTCATCGAAGGTTTTGTTAATGATAGATGTTGAAGTTATAACAACAATATCACACTTTGGTAGATATTCATTTATCATATTACTAGAATAATAATTATCCTCTCTACTTTCTCTACGCTCAAAGACATAAAGCTTTTTAGCTTTTTTACCCTTTCCCTTAGTTAATGGCTTAAAATCTCCTATAACCCCCAAGGTATCTTTGGCTCCTATATCCAATACTTCGAATACATTACTACAATTATATTCCTTTACATTGTCCTGTAACAATGCGTTTATAGTTGCTATTCCAATGGAACTTTTGACCAAATTATCTGACATTGCCCACTGTATAATATCTATAGTTTTTTTCCCCTTAATCTTTCCTCCTTCACTACAAACACAGCAACAGGGTCCCAGCTCATTTCTAAAGGTATAAGCCAATCCACACTTATCATCATCCAGTAAAACAGCAGTATATCCAAGTCCAACACGAAGATCTTTTATTCTTTTACCTTCTGCCTTCTCCTTAACGGCTTCTATAAGATCAGTTACTATCATTTTCTAAGACCTCCATTTATTATTAATTTTTTAATATTCCTTTAATAATTTAAAGATAAACAAGCTAATTTTAATTAATCCATATTGAGAAACTCTTTTGCTTCCTCATCACTAATCTCATAATGATAAAAGGTTTTATAAAATTCCTTTACTTCTTCGATGATATCATACTCATAAGCCTTAGGATATAAAACATGACCAAGCCATTTTATTCCTATTATACGGTTTACTGAAGGTGGGCGGTCAAACCAGCCAAAGGGATTTTGGGGTATTCCATATACCTTTTTATTTTTTACTGCATTTATGTCCTTCCAATCTTCATTTTCATAAATAGTTTGGAAAAATGATTTGGTATTATCATCACTACTTTCCCTGGCAGTTATAATAATATCTGGATTCCACAATAGTACTTGCTCTAAGGATACCTTGCTTCGTCCATAGCTGCTGTCATCGGATATGTCAGCTGCATTTTTCCCTCCAATTAGTCGAATTACTTCCATACGAACTGAACCTGGTGCTTCAGTATTTAGTCCTTTTTGACCCTGGGCATAATATACTGTTACTTTATCTTCTTCACTTATATTTTCTGATTTTTCCAAGGCATAATTTAATGTGTTTTTACAATAATCTGCAAGCTCTTTAGCCCTTTCTTCTTCACCTATTATCTTTCCTATAAAAGCATAGGCATCCTCCAGATCATCTAAGGTTTCACTTTTAACCATTACTATGGGTATACCTATTTGCTCCTGCAGACTATTGTTTGCATCTATTTCCGTATCATTAATTCTACCCATATTAATTATTATATCAGGGGCTCCCTTTAGTATTTCTTCTATATTCCCTGTATTGTTTTTGCCAAACCATCCTCCTAAAATGGGAAGGTCTTTATACTTTTCAGGGATGTATTTTTTTTCATTTGTGGTAAATTGATAATTCCATCCTGCAAGCTTATCTGGTGCAAGAGTATACATTAGTATTGTTCCTTCCGGACTTTTACAATAGACTTTTTCAATATTACTTGGAATTTCCACCTTTCTTTGTGCCATATCGGTAATTGTAATTGTCTTTTGCTCTTCTTTCTGAGATTTGTTTTCTGTTTTTTGTACTTCATTGAATTTACTGCATCCAGCTAAGACCCCTATTAAAAGTACTGCTACTAGTAAAATTGATATTATTTTGTTAATATTTTTCATGGCTTTTTCCTCCTTAATTTATTCTTATTTAGACTTTATTTTAAACTGGAATACAATAACTTATATTCCTTTTATGCTTCCTTTCTATGTCTATTACCTCGGTATCTATTCCATATATATCCTTAAGGCTTTCTTTGGTAATAACTTGTTTTGGTGTGCCTATCTTAAACAGTTTTCCGTCTTTAATCATAGAAACCTTCGTTGCACATAGAAAAACATGATTTGGAAAGTGTGAAGTCATTATAACTCCAATGCCACTTTTTATTAAATCGTTTATATGATTTAAAACCCTGATTTGATGTCCAAAGTCCAGATTTGAAGTAGGTTCATCCATTATTAGCATTTTAGCTTCCTGAGCTAAGGCCCTTGCTATTAGAGTAAGCTGTTTTTCTCCTCCGCTTATCTCTGTATATATCCTATCCTTTAGATATAATATATCTAGAGTTTCCATTGCCCTTAAGGCTATATCCATATCCTTTTTTCTAGGAGAACTAAAAGCTCCCATATAGGATATCCTGCCCATCAAAACTATGTCTATCACCTTAAAGGGAAAAGGTGGGTTATGGGCCTGAGGAACATATCCCATTATTTTTGCAAGCTCCTTGGTTTTATAGTCATATATGCTTCTTCCATCAATCAGTATTTCTCCCTTTTGCAGCTTCAAAAATCCCAGTATGGTTTTGAAAAGTGTTGTTTTTCCTACACCATTTGGTCCAAGTATACATAATGCTTCTCCAGATTTTATTTCCATTGAAATATCTTTGATAATTGTATTTTTACCATATCCACATGTTACATTTTTTAGTTCTATTTTCATATCCAACCCTTCCTTACGTTTAACATTAAGTATATAAAAAATGGAGCTCCTATTATTGATGTAAGTACCCCCAGGGGAATTTCCAAACTACCTATAGACCTTGCCAGATTATCTACCAATAGTAGATATGATCCTCCCACCAATACAGCTGCTGGTAATAATTTTTTAAAATTAGGTCCAACAAGCATCCTTGAAAAATGGGGTACAACAAGACCTACCCAGCCTATGAGTCCAGCAACGGATACTACTGAAGCTGTCATTAGTGTGGAACAAAGTATTACTATAATTCTAAGCTTTTTTACATCTAATCCTAAAGCCCTGGCTTCTTCTTCGTCAAAGGATAAAACGTTCAACTTCCATCTTAAAAGCATCAGAGGGATAATCCCTATGATGAAAACTATAAAGATTATATATGCATCCTGAAGATTAATTGAAGCTAGGCTTCCCATAAGCCAAAAGGTTATCTCAGGAAGTTTACTGTAGGGATCTGCAATATATTTTATTAGTGTAATAAAGGCGGTAAAAAGTGTTTTTATAAGCATTCCTGAAAGTATCAGCACAATAGTAGTACCATTACTTTTACTAAGTCTCATACTAATTAAATAGGTTAAAGCCACAGCCGAAAGTCCAAATAGAAATGATAGTATTTGTATTCCTATTATCCCTAGTGACATTAATATCCCCAAAGATGCCCCAAAGGCTGCTCCTGCTGAAGCTCCTAAAATATCCGGAGACACTAAGGGGTTTCTAAACATCCCCTGGTATGCCGCACCCGATGCTGCTAGGGAAGCGCCTGCAGCGAAGGCAGCAAATATCCTAGGTAATCGTACCTTCAATACTACTGAATACATAACATCTGGTAGTGACCTTTCAAGGGAGAAAATACCCTGATGTAAAATAGTAAACAATTCCTTTATTGTTATGGGATATTTCCCAATTGTAAAGGATATTAAAATTATTAATATTGCAATAAAAATTATTACAAAGCTTTTATTTGATTTAGTTGTTTTTGCATTTTCAATAATCGATGATTTTCTTTCCAAAATGAAAACTCCCTCCCTAGTCTAGGGAAGGAGTTTTATGCATAAACGATCAAGGGGTAAAATATATAACAAAACAAAGGTATGTAATAATTAATATAACTATACCTGTACCCCATGCATATCATTTTCATTGGTCACCCAATAATCCTTCCCTGCCATTTACAGTCACAATCTGTGGGCCGCAGTACCTCTCTATCTCATTGTCCTTTCCTCGGCTCCCTAGCTTATGGATTATACTAGTTCTCAGCTCTAGAAACTTCTCCTTAGAGAGGAAGGGTTAAACCCCGCCCTATTTAATGAAATTTTCATGGTTCTAATCTTTTTTATGCCTCCTATGATTTAAATATATTCTACATTCAATAATTCTTTCTACTATAATTATACAACAATTTTCATTAATGATATCCTTCTTTTTATAATAACTATTTATTTCTTTTGTCTATTATCTTTCTTTTTTGTATACCATTATTAAAATAATTTTCTTTTCTCATTCTCCCTTTAATCTTTAAAGTCAATTTTCTTCTTTTAATTAATTCTTTGATTAAATCAAATTCATACAGTCTATTATATATATGTACAAGTAATTCCTTGTACCTAGTTAGTTTAGTATCTATATATATAGTTAGGCAATCCTTTTCCTCTTCCTTAGTTACCACAGCTTTAAAATCCATAAGCTCATTAATCGAAAATAATATATCATCTAATTCACCTATAGTCAATATTTCTATATCTCCTAATAAAACCCCTTCTTTTTTTCTGAAAATTATTTTATCCAGTCTTCTAAGGTATGTGCCACAAAGGCAGGGAGTATTGATTATTCTGCTTATATCTCCTGTTTTATATCGAATAAGAGGCATCCCCTTTCTTGTTAAGGTAGTAAAAACTACCTCACCCCATTTTCCATTGGGTAATTTTTCTTTTGTAATGGGATCGATTATTTCAAAATATAAATCTGCCTCTCTTAAATGATATCCCTTTAAGGCTTCACATTCTACTCCTCCTCCAAGTCCCATTTCTGTCATACCATAATGGTCAAATACTTTACAGTTAAAAGTTTTTTCTATTTCTTTAATTACTGTATTTGAGGCATAATCAGTGCTCAATAATATGCTTTTTAATTTTATTTCTTCTTTGCTTTTTTTATATCTTGAAAGGGAAAGAATTTGAATTGGAATTCCCACAAGGGAGTTTATTTTTCTGTTTTTAATAATCTCAAGAACTTTTTCAGAATTATGTACAGGTCCATATATATATACCTTAACCCCTAATCTTTTCAAAGCCTTTCCAAGTAAATCTCCTACACTGCCTTCCCTTTCTCCTGGAAGTAAAATAAGTACTTTATCCTTTTCTTCTACTAAAGTGGACATACCTATTTTGAAAAAGTCTATTGTCAGTTCTTGATCTTCCTTTGTAAAAAATATTCTCTTGTTTTCTCCAGTAGTTCCAGAGGTCCTTAATGTCACAATCCTACTAATATGACTGGGAGACACACAAAGAAAATGGCCAGGATTCTTTCTTATGTCTAAATCAGTTGTAAAGGGGATTTTTTCAAAATCTTTAAAGGAAGATATTTTATTTGTATTTTTTAAGTGATTTTTATAAAATATGCTATTTTCCTTTACATATTTTATATTTTGATGCAGTTTATTTAGTATGTAATTGTCAAGTTCGCTTTTAAAATCCTTTTTTCCCTTATAGCCTATTTTTTCCTTTATCCATCTATCCAGTGGTGTAATTTTCATTAGCATTTTCCTCTATAGAGATAATTTCCCTTTATGTCTGTAAGATTATAGGCACAAAATGGAATTAAGTTTCCTTCATTACTTACAACATGTATACAACAATCCTTTAATCTATCTAAATCAATATTCCAGACATCCTGAAAAGCCATTCCTGATATGCTAAAGTTATAGGTTTTTAAATAATTTAATATTTCATCAAATTCCATTGATTTGTCTAAATGATCTTCACTGCATTTGCATCTTTTTTCAGGTAATTTCCAGTTTTTTGCCACAAAATTCCTAGCTTTTTGCGAGCCTTCTTCTGCTCTTTGTATTCCGCTACAGCAAGTCTTATCTGTTATTGGCTTCAAAACTTTCTTTCCTTTGTACAAATAATTTCCATTGAAGGAACAAAGAGAATTTTCACATCCCGGTGGTTTTAGGCTTTCTTTTTTTATGATTCCCTTGGTCTGTCTTTCTATTTCCCTTATTATATAGGGAATAGTTATTCTCATGTTTTCATATGTTTTGGCAGGATATCGTCCAAAATAGCTTACTGGCTGAAAATGTACTCCCCTTACTGCGGGAATATGTTCTATGGCAAAATCTATTATTTCTCCTATATTGCCTATATTCACACCTGGAACAAGGGTCGGTACTAATATAATTCCTATATTGTATTTGTCCAGATTTTCAATGGCCTTAATTTTTGTTCTAATAAGATTTTTTCCTCTAAGTTTTTTATATATTTCATCATTTGTACCGTCAAATTGTAGAAATACTGAGTTTAGACCTGCTTTCTTAAGGCTTTTAACATATTCTTCATCTTCTCCAATTCTTATTCCATTTGTGTTAAGCTGGATAAATTCATATCCTAAATCATGTCCAATTTCTATTATTTTCTCTAAATCATTTCTAACTGTAGGCTCTCCCCCTGATATTTGTATGTTATAGGGTCCTCCAGCTTCTAAAATCCTTTTATACCAAAATTTTATTTTATCTAGGCTGGGTTCTCTAATATTGTATTTCTTTGAGCTTGCAAAGCAGAAGCTACAGTTTAAATTGCATCTTTGGGTAATTTCTATTAAAGCCGTACAGGTATGTTGTCTATGATCATCACAAAGACCGCAATCAAAGGGACATCCCCTATCTATTTCTTTAAAGCTTTTTTGGGGTTTGCTTGGAATCTTTTTCCTTATCCATGTATCCATGCTGGGACTGCCATTCCATATCAAGGTTTCAAACTCTCCATGACTACTACATTTTTTCTTTAAATAAATATTATCTTTTTTCTTAACCCTATAGGCTGGAATTTTTTCTAGGCATACGGGACAAAGGCTTTCTGTTTCAAATACAATTTCTTCATTTTTTTTCATTATTCCCTCGCTCCTAACTCATAGCCATGTTTATTTATAATTTCCCAAGCTTTACTTAATCCCTTTTCAATTATTTCTCCACATTTAACTGGATAAGAAGGCTCTTTCATATTATTTTTTTTAAGTTGACTTCCGATTATATCCATACATTCTCTACTTTTATACTCTGCATCAAACCAATTAATATATTCTTCAATCATTTCATAAAAATCTTCTTTATTGTATTCCTCTTCACGGCCCTTTCCACTATAAAGTCCAATTATACAGATTCCTCCTGTTAATACTCCACAAATCCCTCCAGAAAATCCTACTCCTCCACATAATCCACCTACTGCTTTAATTAAATCCGTATTTTCTATTCCCTCCTGTTCAAGTTGTATTTTAAGCATTATTTGGGTACAACAATATTTACTGGAAGCAAGCTGGAAAATACGAAAGACTGTTTCATTCACTTTAGTGGCCCCTCCCTTTAAGTTTTTTGAACAATTAATAGAAAATATCCTATCTTAACTTTTTTAAAATCGTTTGTTAATTCATTACAATGGATTTCACAATTATTTACTTTTTTCCAAAAAGCAGCCATGGAACCGTATTTAAAAATAATATTAACTATCATCTGTTCTAAATAATTTGTATGATCTTCTATTTTTTTTATCTCAAAATTTTTTTCTATTAGCTTCTTCTTTAAATCTTCAATATTATGAATCCCTGTTATACAGCTTTTAAAATTGAACTTTTTTAATTCTGTTATATATTGAGGTCTTCTGGCATAAACATCGGATATAAATAAATATCCCCCGGGCTTTAAAACCCTGTGGATTTCCTCTATAGCCTTATCTTTATCCTTCATTAAAGATAAGGTGCATTCACAAAATATTCCATCCATTTTGCCTTCTTCATAGGGAAGCTCTTCACCGTATCCTTTATATAGTTTTAATTTTGGATTTTTAATTTTTGCCTCACTCAGAAGCTTTTGGGAAGGGTCAATTCCTTCTGCCTTTAATTTATATTTTCTTCTCAAATATTCTACTGTGGCACCAGTTCCACAGCCAATATCTAAAACTCTATCATTATTATTAAATTTACAAACCTCTACTCCCTTATCTGTAAGTCCAAATCCTCCTGGTCTTATTGTATCTCCCGTTACATCCCTAATTTCCTTACTTTCATAAACTGAAATGGAGCTAGGTGAAAACATAATATCCTCTCCAGTTAATTGAGAAACTTGCATAATTAATATTATTAATTTTAAAATTCTTCACATGTATCATGCAATTTCCTTAATTATTATATATTTTACTAATTTAATTTTTTTTGCAAACTTCTTCTATTTGTCCTCCAGCTGCATTTCAACTTGAGACATACGTCCCTTTGCCAGTTCTTCTGGAATATATACCTCTCCACACTTGGGACACTTTAAAATATTTGTAAAAAAGCTGTGACCTAAATATTCAAAATATGTTTTACCTGCCTCAAGCTTTTTTTGACATTTATAACAAATTAGAGTGTTATCTTCCTCCATCTCTTTCCCCCTCATCTATACTCATTCGATGGCTATATGCATTTACTAGATTAAAGCCATTATCAACAGATTTATATTCCACCCAATAAGTCATATTTCCTATCTGCAAATGACCGAAAAAATTTCCTGTATTAGGATTGAGAACCTTTTTTCCACTGCTTTCGCAGTGTTCAATAACTGCTTCAATATCAGTTTCCAATATCAATTCACTATCCAGCTTTTCTCCGAGCTGAGGAATAATATTTAAATTAAATTTCATTTCTCTTTCTTCCATTTTAAAATCTTCCTTCCAAAATCTGCTTAGTACTTGCTGTTTAAGGATTACACGATTATTTCTTCGCTTTGTAACAGTAGGTGGTATTCTGCCTGAATCATGGAGTCCAAACAAAATATCTAATATATGATAAACTGGCTTTTTAGCTGCTGCAAAAATATCTCTGCAATTTATACAATAAGTTATATAGGGATTATCATTCTGCCTAATTCTTTTTTTTACAACCTGGCGAGTATAATAGGGATTGGCTATTGACACCTGACCACCCCAGCTACAACAATTGGCTAGCTTTCCTTCCATAGGTAAAGGATTAAGGCTAAAGCCAGATTTTTGGGTTAGCTGGCGAATTACCTTTTGTAAATGTGGTTCTTCCCTACTGGAACATGGATCAAAAACCGATACTATTTCTCCTGATCCATCTACCGATATAGGAACTTTCGATTTTAACATTAGATCATATAAAAATACTCCTTCTATTTCAGGTAAATATCTATTAAACATCTGTTTACAGGTGGGACAAGCAAATATAGCCTTTGGTTTTCCAAAGGAAGTCCAATAGTTTCGCAGTTTTTCTATTACTTTATTATGAAGATCTTTATCTCCTGCCCACTCTGCAGGAGCTCCACAGCAGCCTAGTATAAGGGAAGTATCTGGCTTTTCCTTCAATAGAAAATTATAGCTTTCTATAACGTATTTAGAATCTGAAGCACCTAATTGACAGCCTGGAAAAAACATATAACTACTTTTTTCATATCCCATGGGAAGCCGTGAAACTTGTGCATATTTACTATTTGTAAACTCCATATCCCTCAACCAGAAATCATGAAAGACCCAAGGCATCCCTCCTTTTTGTTGCATTATTCTATGGCTTTTAAGTAAAAAATCACCCATATCTATGTCCTGGGGACACACCTCTTTACATAGGCCACATTGATTACAGGTAGAAATAAATCGAGTAGCTATAGTGCCATTTCCATCTAAGGTTCCAGGATTTATAGTAGCTTCAACCTCATTTTCAATGATTTTAGGATATTTATTGAAGCTTCTCATTAAATCGCAGTATTGAATACAATTATCACACTTGCATTTTAAGCATCGCTTTGCCTCCTGCAGGGCTTCATCCCGGGTAAAAGCACTACCATTTGATGGTATCACTGGTTTGGCATAAGGTAATTCCTTAATATCTAATTGTAAACGTGTTTCATTGTTTTTTTTTGGAGTATTCATACTGCCAGTCTTAATATATCCCTCTATGGATTTGCTAATATTTAATCCATCGGCTATTGCTTCAATAATATTTTTTCCCATAAGGGATCCACCTAAAAAAACTCCTGGACTCTTCCCTGCCTTGTTTCCTTTCAACCCAAAATCTCTACCATTAGTTCCCGTTGCAACATATATGGCGTCAAATTCTAATTCACCCAAATTTATGATTTCTGTATTTAAACAAAGTTTATATTCTTCATACATAAATTGCTGCTTAATATCATTTAAAAATATATCTGAAGGCATAATATCCCATAGACTTCCCCCAATACGATGGGATTTTTCATATATGGTAACTTCATATTTTTTAGCACAAAGGCGGAGGGCACAGGCTAAACCACTAATCCCCCCACCTATAACTGCTATTTTTTTATTTTTAAGTGGAAGATTATAATTGTTTGGACTAATTCTTGCTGCATAGTCTATACTGGCCTTCTCTAAAAGCCTTATAGATATTGCCCCATCCTTCTTTCCCCTTATACATACATCTTTACAGGGCTCATGACATAAATAAGAAACAATTCCAGGGAAAGCTACAGAATTTTGGTATGCTCTAAAACCAGCATTAAATCTTCCCCTCTGAATTTTATCTATAAAATTTCGTACATCAAAATCAAAGGGACATGCAGCAGTACAAAATGCCTCTTGATCTTCCAAGCATGTTCTAATTTTTTTTCTTGCTTCTTCCATAGGAATTCCTCCAAATCATAGTGCCCAAACTTCTATTATAAAGGCAGTATGGGCACTAATTAATCAAGTCCAAAATATTATTAGAAGAATTTTTGATCAGGACTATCTCCTAATGCTTCAAACATCTCATGTCCTCGGAATGCTACAGGGTTTGCCTTAATATTTTCCAGCTCCTCATATAAATCAGAACCCAAGAAGTACTTCTTAGGAGGTTCAATTTTTCCACCCTTTGCAAGAATATCTAATCCTGCCTTTACCTTTTCAGGTTTAGCAGGGATTTCATAAATACGTACACCACAGGCATTGTAAATAGCATTTAGAACAGCCACATGCCCAGAAGATTGAAATGCTTCAGAAGCTCCAGAAGAACCAAAAGGTCCATCAGGACGAATAGTTTCGCATGGAATAAGATTAATTTTATCGGGAATATCCTTGATATAAGGAACACCACTGGCAGCAATATTTTTATGTTTTTTAACGTCACTATAATCTTCACTAAGGGCAAATCCAATGCTATGGGAAATCCCACCGTAGGCTTGACCGTTGACAGCTTGAATATTGCCTATTTTTCCAACATCATATACACAAGTAAAACCTATAACTGTGGTCTTTCCAGTAGCTGTATCTACTTCTACCTCTGCTAAATTTAGAACATATGTATAAGCTGGAGTCGGGTCACCAATACCAGTGTTAGGATCAAGTCGAGTAATACCAGGAGTTGCAGTGCACTCATATTTACCTTCATATCTGGTTTCAATACCTTCAGCCACCATCTCAGCATAAGTTCTATAGGTTCCGTCAGCTTTACGCATAGCATTCATAAGCCTCTCAGCAGCAATTTTTGTAGCATTCCCATTCATATAATGAGAACGGCTGGCTGCCGACATTCCACCATCGGGACAAATTTTAGTGTCATTCTGCTCGAGTCTAATATTATCACGGGTTATGCCAAGAGGTTTTAAAGCTTCTAAGGTTACCATTAAGGAGCCTATATCCCCACCTTGACCCATTTCCTGCCAAGTGTCATATTTAATTATAGTGTTATCAGATGCCAGTTCAAGTATAATAGTACATTGATCAGTTCCACCTTCAGTTACGTTAAATCCTCCCCATGCAATCCCTACTCCTCTACGCTTTTCAGGAGTATCGGCTTCTTTTGCCTCAGTAACAGCTTTTTCATAATAAGGACGCATTTTCTCCATCATCTCTTCCATAGGATACTCTTTAAATGAACAACTATTAATATTGGTATCACCAGGTCTCGCTATATTTGCCCATCTGAATTCAAAGGGATCCATACCAATTTTTTCTGCAAGCATATCCATAAGAGCTTCTGAGAGAGTATAGGCCTGAGGAGAACCATAGCTTCTATATGCTGTACCATAATTATGATTTGTATTAGCTATACGTGTAAGTCCTGCAACATGAGGAACACGGTATGGGAAAAATGCAAAACGACTGGGTTTCTCTATCACATGGTCAGCACCCCAGGAATAAGCACCATGATCCATACCAAAATCAAACTCTACAGCAGTAATCTTACCCTTTTCATCACAGGCTACACGACCATTTGAATGACATGGACAGCGTTTTCCACTGAAGTGCTGATGTTCTTCATAGCTCATTGATAAAGAAATCGGCCTTTTAACAGCAACAGCAGCAGCACCAGCAAGACAAAGATCACCTGCATTTGTAGACCAACCAAAGCTAGCTCCTGTAAAATTTTGAACAATACGCATCTTATCCATAGGTACACCTATAGAATTACCTATACGGCTAATTGAAGTATATAACCCTTGGGACTTACATTGAAAGGTTAAAAATCCATCTTCATCGAAATAAGCTTGAACAATATCTCCTTCTATGGAAAGATGGGGCTCACGGGATGAATAAAAGCTTCCCTCTACACTGTAAGGAGAATTATCCATTACTTCTACAACCCTCGAAGCATCTTCAAGACCTGCACCCTTTAAAACCGGCTGCATTGCAACAATATTAGGTGTATCTTCATGAATACGCATTGCATCAGGCATAACTGCCTCAAGATAGCTGAGATATTCTGGAAGCTGCTCAATTTCAACCTTAACCTTTGCAGCTGCAGCTCTAGCATGATCCTTTGTATCGGCAATAGCTAAGGCCACAACATCACCATAACGGAATATCCTATCATCAGCAAGAACTTTACGACTGGGAAGAGTAATTGTACTGCGTTCATGTAAATTAGCTTCTGCCATGACATTTGTACCTTCTATATCTTTATGGGTGACAATTTTTACAACACCAGGCATTGCTTCAGCCTCAGAGCTATCAATATTAAGAATTTTTGCATGGTGAGCAACTCTGGGCTGTACTACTGCCACATGAAGGATTTCAGCAGGCATCTTAAGCTCTACATCATCACCATAATCAGCCAACCCCGTTACCTTTGAAAGTGCAGAAGGACGAACAAGAGGCTTTCCATAACACTCATTATCTTCAGGCAGCTGGAAGGTAATATCTTCAATTTTAGCTTCTCCCCTAAGAACCTTTGCAGCTGCCATAACTGCGTCAACAAGTTGTTTATATCCTGTACAACGGCAGACATTGCGGTGCTTTTGGAACCAATCACGAACTTCTTCACGGGTAGGATTATCATTTTCCATCAATAGCCCATATGCGGAAACAATAAAACCAGGTGTACAGAATCCACACTGTACAGCACCACAATTCATCCAGGCAACTTGCAAAGGATGCAAACTGTTAGGAGTACCGATCCCTTCAATTGTAATAATTTTGCTATATTCCTCTACGGTCTTTATTTTCTTTACACAGGAGCGAATTACCTTTCCATTAAGAATAACGGAGCACGATCCACATACACCAGTATTGCAGCCAACTTTAGTACCTGTTAAGCCCATACGTCTCAAAACATCAGCAAGGGAATCTTTTTCTGGATTACAAACAACCATACGCTTTGCTCCATTGATATTTAACCACATTTTCCTTAATTTCATTTCTTCTTACCTCCTTAATTTTTTAGTCTGGATTTATTTAAGTTATAATTTAAAAAACTCCTTTCTTTTAAAAGCGAAAGGAGTTTTTAGATAATGCAAACTTATAAAGAATATAATTTAAAATACCTTATATAGATATGTGACTGAGAAGCTAAAGAAACGGAAGTAGATTCTCAGTGGCTCCTGGAATTAGTTAAATTTCTTAAGCACTTATCTATATCAATGACTATTATAAATTATATATCTAAATATTTCTCCTTTTCACAATGGAAGGCATAATTATTTCTAATTACACCCTAACGGTCTTAATTCCATAGATATATCTTTAGGAATATAGACTCGGAGATATTTACTTTTCAGCTGCATTTTTTATTTGAAATATATTAAAGCTTAAATTTGTTTATCTTTAATAATTTCTTAATTGAGCAAATCGCATAATTACCTTCAGCAAAAACTATCTACTATATATAGCTTTAAAACCTACAAAGACATACTACATATATTATGCAACTTAGCCAAGTTAAAATTATGTAATTTTCTCAATGTATACTTAAATAAGCAATTTTAATGCCAAGCTTATATAATTTAGCTAGCAGCACTTAATATATACTTGCTGCAAAATTGTTTTGCTAATAACCTGTATATAATATGCATATAAATTTTGCAGTGTAGAATATTTGCCGCTTTATTATTCTATATCTTTAGATATACATTCATAATGATTAAGAAACAAAGGTAATTCCAAAATTATTTTAGTTTAATCATATATAGACTTTTCTATATATGATTATTCAGAACTAAAAGAAATTTATCTTTATAATAATTTATATTTATAATCTTAACTACACTTCTTCTAATTTCCTTGAATCTCTAGCTTCTTTGATCCTATTTAATCTTTTAACAGTAAATACAGTCAAAGATCCTATAGTATAAGTCATAAATAAAATCATAGCAAGGGAAACCCAGTTTTGAGACTTAATAAAACCGTTGATTTGATAAATTAATGCTGCCACAGCGCTAGGATAGACAAAAGCTAAAGGTCCCGTTACAAACAAATTAAATTTAAAGTTGAAGGGTTTTTCCTCTTCATACCTCTTAACAATCATTAGACATAATGGTACAGTTAAAAGCGTTAAAGACCCTATGGCAATTCCTGACCATAAATCCATATATGGAATCGTTATCATAATAAATATTGCTATAGCCATATAAATTGCATTGGATATCCATGAGTTCTTGGATATTATGCTTTTTTCTCCTGCAAGCTCTTGCATAACATATCTTCCTGCCCTTGCCCAAGAGTCTAAAGTAGTTAACAGCAATGCACTAAAAGTTAACGCTCCAATGGTTGTTGCCCATACAGGATCTATCCCTAACATGCTCAAAGAATTTCCCAAGGCTTGGGAAAAAGCTCCTCCAGGATTTTTATAAGCTATATTTAAAAATTCATTATAATTGAACATCACCATAATCATAGCAGCTGAAATACCTGCCATAAAGGTTTCCCCTTGCATGCCACCAAAAGCCACAAGAAAACCATCTTTCTGATTAGCTAATTGTCTAGAGGTTGTTCCAGATGAAATTAATCCATGTACTCCACTAGCAGCACCACATGTTATAGTGGCTAAAAGCATTGGCCATAGTGGCCCGCTTATACTATTGAATCCTACAAAAGCTGGCATCAAAATAGGCGGTCTTACAATCAATATAGCTATTGCTCCTAAAATCATACCACCGATTACTAAAACAGTATTTAAGTAATCCCTTGGAGCTAATAGTAACCAAACTGGTAAACTTATAGCAAAAAAGGTGTAAATTGAAAAAACAATAACCCATGTGTTATATTTTAAATGTAATGGATAATTTGCTCCTACTGCACATATTCCTAAAATAGCTATAACAAATATAATTGACATTGGTAATAGGGGTAGATTTTTCTTAAGACATATGCCAAATAGCATTGCCATTGGAATTAATAGTAATACAGGTATTCCAGATTCGGGTACGCTTACTACGGTATTGGACATAACTACTAAAAACATAGCAGTTACAAGGAAGCTTGAAACTAGATACAAAGCACTTAACAACTTACCAGTACTTTTATTTATCCAATTTTCAAATAATATTTTCCGTAGAATTTCCTTAGTTTGTATAAATTTATCCCCTATTCTACCCAAGTTTTTACCGGTTTTTTTACCCATTTTTAGGTAAAATGTTGGAATTAATAGAAAATTAAACCTATTTTTATAAATCTTTAATCCCTCTTAATTTATTAACAAAAAAACGGAGATTATATTTGTCAATTTTATTGTTTAAGGTTTGTTGAGGTATATCTAGATCTCTAGCTGCTTTAGAAATATTTCCCCTGGTTAGTCTTAAGTTTTCTTCTATTATTTGAATTTCCAAATCTTTAACAGCTTCCCTTAGTCTTACTCTTCCTTCTTTTTTAATCCTCTTAGAATAAACATCCTTTTGTTTTATAACAAGATAAGATGCAAATTCCTCCTTATCAAATCTAATAACTTTGCCCTTTGTCATATTCATAAAACGCTCCACAATATTTTTTAATTCACGAATATTTCCAGGCCAGTCATAATCCATAAAGCTTTCCATCATTTTTTCATCTATACCAATTATTCTTTTATTTAGTTTTTTATTATATTTTTCAATAAAAACTTGAACTAAATTGGGAATATCTTCTTTTCTTTCTCTTAATGGAGGAATATCAAAATAGAGAACATTAAGTCGATAATACAAATCCTTCCTCATTTCTCCTTTCTCTAAAAGTACTTGTGGCCTAACGTTTATTGAAGAAATTAATTTAAATTTCACTGGAATTTCCCTTTCTCCACCAACTCGTCTAACCTTTCTCTCTTGAATAACTCTAAGTATTTTTGCTTGAAGACCTATAGGCATTGAGTTAATTTCGTCTAAAAATAACACTCCCCCATTTGCAAACTCAAATAATCCTGGACGATTTTCAGCTCCTGTAAAACTTCCCTTAACAGTACCGAACAATATACTCTCCAGTAAAGTTTCAGGTATAGCAGCACAGTTTTGAACAATAAAGGGTGATGTTTTAGAATCCTTCCTAAGAGAATAAATCGCCTGAGCCACCAGTTCTTTTCCTGTTCCAGTTTCCCCATAAATTAAAACATTAGACTGGCTGTTTGCACACATTAATAACTTTTCCTTTAATCTTTTAATACTAGGACTTTCTCCTATAATAGAATCAAGTGTATAAAATTTATCAGTTTTATCCTTTGAGTATGATAAAATATCCTTTTTATTATGTATTTTAGGGTTTGAAGCCAACTCTTCCGACTGTCTGCTAAGCCCTGATATATCTTCTCCAATTTCGTAAGCACCAATAACTTTACCATTTTCCTTTATCGGGTAGGTTGAAGTCAGTCTGATTTTCCGTTCACCTCTATTAGTAATATATGTGCATATACTTCCTATTACAGGCTTTCCTGTAGAGAAGACCTTAACAAATGAGCTGTTTTCTTTTTTCAAATAAGGAAAAACCTTAAATATCGAATGATTAAGTACTCTATCTTCATCAAAACCATTTTTCTGTGCAGCCTTATTTACATAAACAATGTCCATGTTTTCATCAATAAAATATACTTCTTCATTAATAGTTGATAATATTTCATGTATATATTTTTTATTTTGTAAAATAAAATTAATATCCATTTTTTATCACCTACAATATAAGAATTTAGCTTTCTTAAATAAAATACCAATTCTTTTTTATGGTCAAATCAAAATTTAATATAAAAAATGTCTCTGTATATAAAAACAAAGACACAACAAAGACATTTTTTATATTATGTTATTTTCTCTACTCAGCTAATTCTAAAGCAATTTCCATCATTTTAGTAAAGGCTGTCTGCCTTTCTTCTGGAGTAGTTTCCTCTTGTGTCAGAATATTATCACTAACAGTCAATATGCAAAGAGCATTAACTCCAGCCCTTGCTGCATTCATATATAGGGCAGCTGCTTCCATTTCAACCCCCAATACTCCCATGTTCATCCATTTTTTTATGGCATCGGGATTATCATTATAAAAAATATCACTGGATAATATATTTCCTATATGTACATCTATATTTTTTTCATCTGCAATTTTTTTAGCCTTTTCTAAAAGCTTCCAGGATGCAGTTGGAGCATAGGTTCCTGGTAATTCATATTGAGAAGCATAATTAGAATTGGTCGATGCTCCAATTCCTAAAATCACATCATATAGCTTTAAATTTTCTTGCAGTGCTCCACATGAACCAACACGAATTAAGTTTTTTACACCAAAAACATTTATTAATTCCCAAGAATAAATACCCATGCTAGGCATTCCCATACCAGTTCCCATTACAGAAATTTCTTTTCCTTTATAGGCACCAGTAAATCCTAACATATTACGTACTCCATTGAACTGTACTACATTTTCTAAAAAATTATCTGCTATATATTTTGCACGTAGTGGGTCTCCTGGTAGTAAAATTGTCTCTGCGATTTTTATATTATCTGATTTTATATGTGGTGTGCTCTTTGACATATTAATTCTCCTCTCCTTTTTTGGTTAATAATGTTAATATCTATTTAATTTATATTATATGATAAACATGTTTACTTGTCATTACCTAGAATTATACTAGGCTAAATCATTCTTGCAAATTACAAGTTTGATATCTTGATAAGTTATTTTATCAGGCAAAGCTTCTTTAATGGGTTTTAGCTTTTCCAATCCAAATTCCTTTATGGTATCCAATATCCTTTCTTCCTTTAATGGATCATCCAAAAACCTTGACCAGTCAATTTCCTTACCAGCTTCTTGACATCTCTTCAGATGATTAAGTATTGTGATCTCTGTTAACCCCCTTTTATCAGCTATTGCTTTCAATGATAAACCACCAAGATAACAATCGTAGGTTAATTCATATCTATTTAAACTGCTATTGGCTTTCGACTTTTTCTCATCGGATTTTACTATGTTTTTCTTCCTAGCCTCGTGAACATCTACTTTCTTTTCTAAACAATAATCCTTTATTGCCTTTGTAAAATCACCTCCATAACTTTCGTACTTTTTGAATCCCACGCCCTTTATCTTTAAGAATTCTTCTTTATTTTGAGGGTAATATGCTGACATTTCCTTTAAAGCCTTATCATGAAAAATAATAAATACTGGAACATTCTTTTCTTGGGCCTTTTCTTTTCGTAATTCCTTAAGTCTATTAAACAACTCTTTATCAAAGTGGATATTAATTTCTTTCTTAATCCAATCATCTTTATTTGAAGTAGATCTTTGCTCTACAAGATTCCTCTTATGATATACTTTTACTTGATTCTTTAATACCGTTTTTGATGTTTGTGTTAATTTTAGTATTGGAAATTTATCGGCTGTTATATAAATATATCCCATTGAAACTAAATGCATTATTATCTCTTTTATTGAATCATTATTATAATTCTCCATTATTCCATAGGTGGAAACCTTATTAAGTCCCAGTTCTAATATTTTTTTACTTTTAGACCCCTTTAAAACAAGTATTATAGTGTTTATTCCATATCTCTCATTAACTCTATATATACATGACAAAATTTTTTGTGATTCTACAGTAATGTCAACCATTTCTGTTTCATCTAAGCAATTACTACAATTATTACATTTATTATTCTTAATATCTTCACCAAAATATTTCAATATACAATTTCTTAAACAGTCATTGGTATGACAATAATCAATAAGATATTGAAGATTTTTATATAATAGTCTTTCTCTTTCTTCAGTAAGCTCATTATTTTGTATTATGAGTTTTTGCTTTACTACATCTGAAGGAGAATACATTAAAAGACATTCACTTTTTTCTCCATCTCTTCCCGCTCTACCTGCCTCCTGATAATAGGCTTCCATATTCTTAGGCATATTATAGTGAATAACAAATCTAACATCGGGCTTGTCTATTCCCATTCCAAAGGCATTGGTTGCAACAATTATTCTAGCCTTGTTGAATATAAAATCATCTTGATTTTTCTGTCGTATATTGGATCCCATACCTCCATGATAGGGGATAGCTGAGAAGCCTTTGTCATTTAACCTTCTTACCAATGATTCAACAGTTTTTCTTGTTGCACAATATATGATTCCTGAATCATCTTCAAAATTATTATTTAAATAATCCAGTAAATAGTTAAGCTTATTACTGGTCTTAACAACCTGATAATATAAATTTGGCCTATCAAAACCTGTTATAGCTTCTAATGGATTTTTTAATTCTATTAATCTTTTTATTTCTTCTACTATTTCCTTAGTGGCAGTTGCAGTAAATGCTGCCACTATAGGTCTAGTATTTAATGTTTTAATAAATCTAGGTATTTCAAGATAACTTGGCCTAAAATCATGTCCCCATTGACTTATACAATGAGCTTCATCAATTGCAACTAAAGAAATTTTCATATATTTAATAAGATTTTCAAATAACCCTGTATTTAAACGTTCTGGAGCAACATACACTATTTTATATTTATCTCTTCTTATATCATCCACCCTGGACATAAATTCATCATACTCTAATGTACTGTTAATATAGGTTGCTTCTATTCCTATTTCATTTAATGAATCAACCTGATCCTTCATAAGAGATATTAAAGGAGAAATTACTATTGTTACCCCTTCTAGAATAACAGCTGGCAATTGATAGCAAAGAGATTTTCCTCCACCTGTAGGCATTATACCTAAAGCATCTCTTCCTTCAATTATGCCATTAACTAATTTTTCTTGCCCTTTTTTAAATTCGTCATATCCAAAATACATTTTTAAAGCTTTATATATGTTCATATTTTTACTCCTTTACAAATTCCTTAAATATATGTATTAAATTCATAAATCCTTCCGTTATCCTATCAATTTAAATTATAACATACCTATAAATTAACCTGTTATTCTAGAAAATGAATTTTTTTGTTCTAAGTGAATATTTTATGTAATCATATCAATTATTTGATAAACTTAAATTATCATATAATATAGTAATAGAGTTTTCTTAAATAAGTACTTATGGAGGTTTATATGAAAAAGCTTATAATAGTTAGCGGAAGCCAAGGGACTGGAAATAGAATAGCAAATCAGCTCAAGAGTATAACAGGAGAAAAATTTGATATAAGAGTTATAATAATGTCTAATGTATATAAATCAGATTTAAAATGTAATTTAGTTCTATTTACCAGTGATTTTATTGCAAAAATAACATATAAATATTTTGATCAAAGTACCCCTTATCTTATTGCAAGAAGAGTTATAGACCATAAAAATATTAAAGATGTTATATCTCTGCCAGTAGGAACCAGAGTTTTACTGGTTAACGATAGTGAACAAGCTGCCCTTCAAGCAATAATGCAATTACTTGAAATAGGCCTTGATCATGTGCAATATTATCCTTTTTATCCTGGTTGTGTTGACTATCCCAAACTAGAAATCGCCATAACTCCAGGTGAAGCTGATTTATCTCCCCATTGTGTTAAGCATTTAATAAATATAGGAACCAGGATACTTGATATAGGAACAATTTATGAAATAATATCTACATTTGGTATAACTGGAGTCCTAAATGAAAGCCTCGTGACAGAATATATTAAAGATATAGTTGAAATATCTAAATCCATAGATAAGAATAGAAAATCAGCCATAGAATCTAAAAAGCTTCTTGAAGCTATCGTAAACAATGTAGAATATGGAATAATTTATATCGATAATGATGGAAAAATTATTAGTATTAATTCCAAAATCAAATCTATGTTTGGCAAAACTAGAAAAGATCTGCTTACAAAAGAAATTTCAAAGCTAATAGATACTATTGACATATTCAATAATAAAAACAACTCATTTATTACAAACATAGAAGGAAAAGAAGTTTTAATTGATGTAGATGAAATAACTTTTCAAGAAAAATCCGGGTATCTTATTACCATAAATTATACAGATAAAATAGCAAAGCTAGACCACAAAATCAGAAGAAATTATGAAAAAAGAATAGCACAAAAATTTTATACATTTGAAGATTATCTAACTATAACCGAAGAGGTAAAGGATATTCTCAGAAAAGCTGCAAAATTTTCAAAAACTAATGCCACAATATTAATTCAAGGTGAAAACGGTACTGGCAAAGAAATAATAGCTCAATCAGTACATATGAACTCCTACAGAAGAAAAAATGCCTTTATACCTGTAAATATTACAGCCATTACTCCTACTTTACTTGAAAGTGAACTCTTCGGATATGAAAAGGGATCCTTTACTGGGGCTAAAGAAGAAGGTAAAGCTGGCCTTTTTGAAATAGCCAACGGGGGAACTATATTTATAGATGAAGTGGGAGATGCTCCTTTAGATTTTCAAGTTAAGCTTTTAAGAGTTCTTGAGGAGAAAAAAATAAGACGAATTGGAGGGGTTGAAGAAATTCCTATTGACATTAGAGTTATAGCTGCCACTAATAAAAATTTAATAAAACTTATATCTGAAGGTAAATTTAGAGAAGACCTTTTTTTCCGGATTAATATACTTCCACTTAAAACTATTCCCCTTAGATATAGGAAAAAGGATATTCCCTATTTACTCATGCATTTCATTTCAATATATTTTAACAATAAAAATATAAAAACTTTAGATGACTTGTTTGAGAAAACCGCTAAAGATTTTCTGAAAAATTATAATTGGAGAGGAAATGTAAGAGAACTTATAAATTTAGTTGAATATCTATCTATTATCTATGAAGGTAAAAAATTTCCTTTATATTCCCTTCCCCATCATATGATGGAAAGAATGTATGAAAGTAAAAGAATTATACTTGATATTAATGAATTATGGGTCTTAAAAGAAATTGAAAAAAATAATGGGATCGGAAGAAGTAAATTGGCTCAGCACGCCAAAAACCAAAATTTAGATTTAGGTGAAGGTAAAATAAGAAGTATAATTAAAAAACTTAAAGAAAAAAATCTCATCGTCTCAAAAGATGGAAAACGAGGATTAACAATAAATAAACTTGGATTGAAAGCATTAGAAGAATATAAATAAAAGGATATAAATATCCATCAAACGGATGATTTTATCCTTTTGTTTTTGCTTCCCCTTAATAAAATCAAATCTTCATCTTTGCAAAACCCTTGAAAACACTAGTACAATACAAACAATTTTCAATATATAGAATCATCAGAACAGTTGGCACATTATTTGCGGATATATATTGTTGTAATCAAATTCTAATAATTTTATTAAGGAGGATATTTATGAATCAATTAGAAAGGAAAAAGAAAAAACCTACTTTTGGACAAGCTGTTACACCTATTGTTTTTATGATTTTATCACTGGCAATTGGTTACGGTTATTTAGGTCTAAAAACCGAACCTCTTCTTGTGATTTCAGCCTTTGTTGCTGGAATAATTGCCCTAAGTTTAGGTTATGATTGGAGTGATATGCAGGGAGCTATTATTGAAAAAATTGCTAAGGCCCTTCCTGCTACACTTATTTTATGGAGTGTAGGTTTTCTTATAGGTTCTTGGATGTTTTCCGGAACAGTGCCTATGATAATTTACTACGGAGTTCAAATAGTTAATCCAAAGTTTCTTCTTGTCACTGCATTTATAATAACCGCAATAGTATCTATAGTAACAGGTACATCCTGGGGTGCAGCAGGAACAATTGGAGTTGCCCTTATGGGAATAGCAGGGGGCCTTGGTGTGTCACTTCCTGCAACAGCAGGAGCTATAGTTGCAGGTGCATATTTTGGAGACAAGATATCACCATTATCTGACACTACTAATCTAGCACCTATAGCTGCAGGAAGTGAATTGTATGAACATATAAAACATATGTTTTATACAACTATACCTGCAACAATTGTCTCCCTTATAGTATATTTAATAGTTGGGTTTGGTGCCTCTGGAGAAATGAGTACACCAGAAAATGTAAATACAATGCTTCAACAGCTGGATGGAATGTTTAACTGGAATATCATTTTATTATTACCTACATTATTTATACTACTTGGTTCTCTTAAAAAATGGCCTACAATTCCTACAATGCTTGGAACAAGTCTATTCTCAGTACTACTTGGAGTTTTTATACAAGGATTCAGCTTTCAAGATGGATTCGCTTCTCTTATCAGTGGATTTAATGTTAGTATGACTGGTTATGAAGGGGAAGTTATTAACGAAGTTACAAGCTTAATAAACAGAGGAGGAGTTGCTTCTGTTACAGGTACCACTGTACTAATTTTCTGTGCCATGGGCTTTGCAGGAATTGTCAGTGTTTCTGGCATGCTTGATGTAGTCCTTGAAAAATTAATGTCAAAAGTAAAGTCTATAGGTGGAATAATTCTATCTACAATAGCATCATGCTTTACAGTGGCCTTTGTTACTGGAAGTTCCTATTTAACCATATTAATTCCAGGAGAGCTTTTTAAGGATGTATATGTAAAGAAAAATTTACATGCTAAGAATCTTTCAAGAACTCTAGAAGATTCTGGAACAGTTTTAGTCCCATTAATACCTTGGTCAGCTGCAGGAGCTTATATGACAGCAACCCTAGGTGTTCCAACTATTGAATATATTCCATGGGCAGTATTAAATTATACAGGAATAATATTTGCCATTATACTCGCATTTACTGGTATTGGAATAGAGTACATTGATAAACCTTCTAAGAAAAATGGAAAAAACGTATAAGGAGTGAAAATATTATGATTTTAGTAAAAAATGTAGAAGTTTATTCTCCAAAATATATTGGAAAAAAAGATGTTCTTATAAGTAATGGGAAAATAACTCTTATTGAAGAAAAAGTAGAAATTTTCAATAGTAAAATCAAAGTAATCGATGGGAATAAAAGAAAAATGGTTCCTGGTTTTATAGATCAACACGTCCATATTACCGGAGGTGGTGGTGAAGGCAGCTTTAAGACAAGAGCTCCTGAAATAACATTATCTAAGCTTACTCAGGCAGGTATCACAACTGTAGTGGGACTCCTTGGAACAGACGGTACCACAAGAAGTGTAGAAAATCTTGTGGCCAAGGCTAAAGCTCTTAACGAAGAAGGGATCACAGCCTATGCCATTACTAGTTCTTACGGATATCCACCGATAACAATTACTGGTTCTGTTAAAAAAGATATCGTTTTTATTGAAGAAATAATTGGTAGTAAAATAGCTATTTCAGATCATAGATCTTCTAGTCTAACAAATGATGAATTATCAAGGTTAGCTTCAGATGTAAGAGTTGCTGCAATGCTTTCTGGAAAGGCAGGAATAGTTGTAGCTCATATGGGCAATGGTAAGAGAGGTTTAAAACCAATAACAGAAGTTATTAATAATACTGATATTCCTATAAAAACAATAAGACCTACCCATGTAAATAGAAAAAAAGAACTTTTGATGGAAGGCTTTGAATATGCAAAGCTAGGTGGATTTATAGACTTAACTTGCGGTATTTATGAAGATTTAAGTCCAGGTAAAGTGATACAAAATGCAGAAAAGGAAGGAGTTCCTTTAGAAAATATAACCATAAGCTCCGATGGATATGGAAGTTGGTCTCGATATGATGACAAGGGAAATATAATTGAAATTGGTGTATCTCAAGTTAGCAGTTTATATAAAGAATTTCTAACAATGATAGGAAAACTAAATTTTGACTTTGAAAAAGCTCTTAAATTTATTACATCAAATGTGGCAAAAGCCCTTGATTTATATCCACAAAAAGGTGCCATAAAAGAAAATTCAGATGCAGATATTCTTTTACTGGATGACGATAATAATATACAGACAGTAATAGCCAATGGAAAGCTAATGATCCATGAAGGTAAAACTTTAGTAAAGGGAACATATGAGTAAAGTGATATTATTTATATTGGATAATTCATGTATTTTTAAAGGTGTCTTCGGGCACCTTTTTCGTTTTTGTTGTTTTCACGTTAAAAATTATATTCTTAAAAAACAATCCAGATAACAATTGAGGAAATTGCATAATTAAGATTTAGCAGAATTGCACAATGTATAGACAATATAACATTTTACATTTACCAATTTTAGTGTTACAATTAAAGACGGGCTAACAACTTAAAATTTCAAAAAAGTTGTTAGTTATAGCTGCTTTTTTAAATTTCTATAATAGAACTTTAAATAATTTAAATTGAAAAATAGAGATAAACAACTTATTAACCTTTAAGTCGTTTATCTCTATTGTATAATAGGAGGTATTGATTTTGAAATTAATAAAAAGAAGCTACATAATTTTACCATTGATTATTTTACCCTTAATACTGCTTGCTGCTTGTAGTAAAGTATCCAATGAAGAAGCAATAAATGAAGGAACAACAAAAGAAACTAGCAAAGATACAATAATCTTCGCTGATGCAGGCTGGGATAGTCTTAGATTCCATAATTCAGTTGCTGGAATAATTATTAGAAATGGTTTGGGTTATAAAACCGAAAGTACTCCTGGAACAACTCCCATTACTGTTTTAGGTCTTAGGAAGGGACAGATAGATGTACATATGGAATTATGGCAAAATACTATTACCGAACAATATGATGAAGGTATAAAAAATGGTGAAATATTAGAAGTATCAACTAATTTTGATGATAATGCCATGGGTTTATATGTGCCAACCTATGTAATTAAAGGTGATAAGGAAAGAGGTATTGAACCTATGGCTCCTGATCTAAAAACAATACAGGATTTAAAGAAATATCCTGATCTTTTTAAAGACCCAGAGGATAAAACCAAAGGAAGAATATATAATGCTCCTTCAGTGTGGGAAATGAATGAGGTTATTACAGCTAAAGTAAAAAACTATGGATTATCAAAGTATTATAATGTTTTTGATCCAGGCTCAGATTCTTCTTTATCCACTTCACTAGTCAGTGCCTTCAAAATGGGTGAGCCTTGGGTAGGATATTATTGGGAACCTACATGGATTACAGGTATGTACGATATGACTTTATTGGAAGAACCTGAATACAGTGAAGAGAAATGGAATAATGGGTATTTATGTGAGTTTAAACCTGTTGATGTGACAGTTTGCGTAAATGCTGATTTAGTAAATACTGCTCCAGATGTTGTTGAATTTCTAAAAAATTATAAGACAAGTTCAGCAATAACTGCAAAGGCTTTAAGTTATATGAAGGAAAATAATGTTGATGAAAAAGCTGCTGCCAAATGGTTTATAAAAGAACACGAAAAGATATGGACTAAATGGGTTTCTGAAGAAGTAGCTGAAAAGGTTAAATCTGCAGTAAAATAGATATATGCTTATAGGTATATCATTATACTTCAACCTAAGCATTATATAATATTTTTTAATATATGATAAATTATTCTTGCCCTTAATCGGGACATCCTCCTTTGTTTATTTAGTTGGTTAACTAGACCTGACTTTATATAACAAAGGAATTTTTTTAGCGTTTTTTCTGTAATATATAGGAATTTAATCCAAGTATTTAGTATTGATTAATATATATCCCAAATGATACAGTAAATGTGTTAAGGAGTGATTAATTATGAAAAAATTTATATGCTCAATGCTTATTGCCTCCACATTTTTAATTAGTCCCATTTCCCATGCTGAATCCTTTGTAATGCATACTGCTAAAGCTGGAGATTCTTATTCTTATATATCAAATGAATTTAATGTTAATATCGATACTCTTAAGGAATTAAATCAAGACAAAGATAATATAATTTCTGAAGGTAGTTTAGTTAAAATAAAACCTATTTCTATGAATAAAACAATAACTATAAAGGTAAACAACGAGAAACTTAACCCCGAACAGCATCCTTACATAGAAAACAATCGTGCCTTTGTTCCAATACGCACCATAGCCAATGCTCTAAACGCAGATGGTATTATATGGGAAGATTCTAGTAAAACAGCAATATTAGTGCAAGATAAAAAAACTATTAGATTAACCTTGGGATCAAATATTGCTAAAATTAATGACCAGGATGTAAAGCTCGATGCTCCTATTAGTGTATATGAAGGTCGAACATATGTGCCTATCCGATTTATTTCAGAAGCATTTGATTGTAATGTGGCTTGGGATAATGATAATAAAACTGTTTTAGTAAATACAACAGATTCTTATGATGAGGATTTATACTGGCTATCCAGAATAATACATGCAGAAGCCACTACCCAACCCCTTGAGGGTAAAATAGCAGTTGGTAATGTAATAATAAACAGAAAAAATAGTCCAAATTTCCCCAATACTATCAAAGAAGTAATTTTTGATACCAATTACGGATATCAGTATACTCCAGCAAAAAACGGAGCTATTCATAATTCACCATCAACAGAAAGTATCAAGGCAGCTAAACTTGTCCTTAACGGGAAAAATAATATTTCTGGTTGTCTATATTTTTTAAATCCAAGAAAGTCAACCAATAATTGGATAGTTAAAAATAAAACTTTTTATAAAAGAATAGGGGCTCATGATTTTTATAGGTAAAAACAAATAGAACTGTATTCTAAGTAGTAAATCTTTTAAAAGTATTACAACCTAGAGTACAGTTTAATTTTAACTACAATAATCTCTTTCTGCGCCTTGTATCATCATCAATATCTTCAAGCCTTAGATTTGTATCCATCATATAATTAATCTTCATTTTTTTCTTTTTTCCTTAATTATCCTGGCACCTGAAGTTACAAAAATTATTCCTACAGAAATAGCTCCACTGGTAAATACAGCTTCAGTTCCAAATTCTACAGCCCTATAAAATTCTTGATTTATAAGGTTTATCATTGATAAATATATTGTATAACCAGGCACAAGTGGAACAATTCCCGGAATGACAAATGTGGTAACAGGTTTTTTGTCTATCCTAGCAAATACCTCTCCTAGGATTCCAACAAATGTGGAGGCTAAAAACACTGAAAATGTTGAAGACATTGTTAAGTCCTTTGCATAAATATATAGAGTCCATCCAATTCCCCCTGTTAGCCCTGCATAAAAAATAGATTTTTTAGGAACATTAAATAAAACTGAAAACCCTACTGTAGATAAAATAGCAAAAATAAAATGCTTATAGTAAGCCACTAAATTACACCTCCAAAAATGTACATCCAAAGCTTAAGTATAGTACCTACTCCCACAGCAATTGATATTGCAATCAAAATTGCCTCAGCCACTCTAGATGTACCTGCAATCAAATCCCCCGCAATAAAATCCCTCAATCCATTGGTAAGGGCAACACCCGGCACAAGGGGCATAATAGAACCTACTATAATCATATCCATACTACTTCCAAGGCCTATATTTTTTGAAACAAGGGCAAGAAATGATATTAATGCTCCACTGGTGGCGTTTGCTAGAAAACTTGTTTTACTTAAAGCTTCAATTTTCCAATTTACAATTATAGCAATCATTGATATAAAAAAAGCAAATATAAAATCAGCTATTCCTCCTCCAAACAAAAGAGAAAAAAAAGCTGAAGCTAAACCTGTAAAAATTGTTCTAGCATATTTATTATACTTTTTTTCTACATCTATTCTTCTTAACTCCTTTATAGCTTCTTCTTCATCCATATCCTCTGCCACAAATTTCCTAGCAAAATTATTCACTTCAGAAATCTTACTCAAATCTATTGTCCTGTCTTTTATCCTTTTTATAAAGCTTATTCCATCTAATCTATCATCAGAGATAAATATACCAGTTGGTGTTACAAAGGAATTTACATGTTTTAAATCCTTGGATTTGCATATTATATTTATAGTATCTTCGGCTCTATAGGTTTCTGCTCCATTTTTAAGTAGTATTTCTCCTGCATAAAGAGCTATTCTTAAGATTATTTTTTTCTCATTATATGTCATTGTTAGCCCTGCCTTCAACAAAAATTATTCCATCTAATTCTCTAGAATGATTATAGCACTAAACAAAAGAAATTATAACTCTTTTTTAAAAAATAAAAAACTAATAGTATCTGGAGTCTATTAGTTTTTTATTTTAAAGATCAAATTACATAATTATCCTATTTAAAAACTAACTGCTGAATATTATTTTCAAATCCCAAGGCTTTATAATATCTATTATACAATTCAGTTAAAACAAATTATTCAACAGGTTTTAAGCTTTCATCTCCTTTTAATGCCAAAATAGTTTTAACCAGTAATTCTATTTCATTTTCCATGTCACTTAAGCTTACAATTTCCGAAGGCGAATGCATATATCTAAGGGGTAAGGATACTAAAGCAGTTGGTACTCCCTTACCGCTTAATCTTATTTTATCTGCATCTGTCCCTGTCAATCTTGGCGTCAATTCATACTGTATAGGAATATTATTTTTCTTTGCTGTATTTACCATCAATTGATTAATTTTTTTATTAATTGGTGCTCCCTTGGACAATATAGGTCCTTTTCCTAAAGCAACATTTCCATGCTTCTTTTTATCCATGTCGGGATAATCTGTTGCAAAGGAAACATCACAGGCTATTGCCATAGTTGGCTGTATACTACTTCCTGCAAAATATGCTCCACCCATATTTGTTTCTTCATTTACAGTACTAACTGCATAAACACCAACATTTACATTCTGATCTGCAATTCTTCTTAAAACCTCTGCCACAATAAAAGCTCCTGTTCTATTATCCAATCCCCTTCCAACTAATCTATCATTTAGAATATATTTATAGTCTTGGTCATAGATAACATAATCACCTATACCTACGTATTGCTCCATATCTCCCCTATCCTCGGCACCACAATCCACATAAATATCTTCTATTTTCACCTCATCTTTAGAACCCCCCTGATGCTCAGCCTTTACTCCAATAACTCCTGAAACAGCTCCACTTTCACCTAAAACCTTAACTCTCATTCCAAGGGCCAGTTTAGGACTAATACCTCCTGCCTTTGAAAGATACAAAAATCCATCGTCATCTATATAATTCACCATAAAAGCTATTTCATCACAATGGCCTGCTAACATAATTTTAAAGGTATTCTCCGGATTAACAACTGCTATAACATTACCGGCAGCATCGGTTTCAACCTTGTCAGCAAAATTCTTTATATAGTTCATCCATATTTTTTGTATATTAGCTTCATCTCCCGATGGTGATGGTGTTGATAATAATTTTTCCAAAAACTTTTTTGATTCTTCTCTCATATGTATACCCCCAGTAATCAACTGAAAAAATTGTATGACTCTCTTATGCAATTTTCTCAAATATTTTATAATTATATAGTACCATAAGTTAAGTAAGAATAAACATATTTATATAATGAAACAAATTTAAAGATTTAATGATCTAACTTACTTATTCCCCAATATTAATTGAGATAATTGCATAATACATAGTGTCCCTTTAGAGATTTTAAAACTAGATATAATGTAATAGGTTAGTTTTTGCAAAAGGTAATTATGCAATTTCCTTAATTCATTAAAAGTTTTATATTTTTTATTCTAGACTGCCTTTCTATTACACCTAGTCCTTGTTCTATTTAATTTAAACAAAACAATTGCAATACCAAGTGTTAAAACAGGTAATAGAGATAAAATACTTCTAATACTATAATTAAGAGATATATAGGCTCCAATCATAGGAGAAACCATCCAACCTAAACTTCCAACTAACCCTTGGAAGCCAAAAAGTTCTCCTCTTCTTTCCGATGGTGTATTCTCAGCAGTTGTTGATGTGACAATAGGCTCAATTCCTCCCAAAAAGAAAAACATAATCCCATATAATGCAATGAACACATACAAAGAACTTGCTAATCTCAAGGTTAAAGATATGGAAAAACTTATTATAATCAATACAGTTGCTAATCTAAGTTTATTTAATCTATCTCCTAAACGACTTATAGTAAGTCCAGATAATGCTGTTGCTACCCCAGCTGTTCCATTAATTATCCCAGTGAGTTTAGATGCTCCCTTTGTACTATTTAAGCTTTCCTGTACAAAAAGCGGTATGTAGGGTGAAAAAACGGTTCTGGTAATACGATGTAAGAATAAAACCAGTAATAATGATAAAATCATAGGAGTAAAGAGTTTCACTGTATTATCACTATGTGAAAATTCTTCTTTTTTGATTCCTATAGTAGATTTATCTTCAACTAATAAAAATAAAGTTAATAAAACTCCTATAAACATAAGTACTGATCCTGCAAAAAAGCTAAATCTATAACCAAATCTTTCAGCAAATATTCCACCTAAAACCGGTCCAAGGGCATATCCTATAAAGTTAGAAGAAGACATAAACCCTAGGGCATAGGACAGTCTATTCTTAGGTGTATCTGCTGCAACAAATGCTGTGGCTGCAGTAACAGTTCCAGTAAATAATCCCTGAATCCCCCTCAGTATTACAAGCTGCCAAACATTAGTGGCAAAACCCATGGCTCCAATAACTATCACAGCTGCCACCATGGCTCTAAGTATCATAAGCTTTCTTCCAAAGCGATCTGACAGCTTACCCCATATTGGAGACATTATAGCCATGGTTATAGCTGGTGCAGTACTTAGTATACCTGTGAAAAGCTTAATTTTATCCGGATCAGTAACTCCCATTTTCTGAATATAAAATGGCATAAAGGGAAGACCTAGTCCAAAACTTGTTAGTGATATAATTTGGGTAACCCAAAGTGTATATAAGTTTAATTTCCAACGCTTCATAATGATCCTACCTTTTCTATTATTATTTGTCTTAAATAATAATAACATATTTGATTATTACTGACCATAGATGAAAGCCTAAGTTAAGTTTTACATATGCTAAAAAGGTAGTCTATTCTTTGCTTTCTATTTGAATTGTCATTTTTCCTTTCATATAATCTCTTTTTTATGCAAAATATAAATTACTATAAATCCTACTATTATAAATAGAATTGTAAATAAAGCTTCATAAAGTAAACTCATTTGATTCACCTACCAATAAAATTTTATTTTATTAAGTGAGCAAATTGCATAATTACCTTCTATAAAAACCATCTACTACATATAGCTTAAAATTTTCCAAAGATATACCATATATATTATGCAACTTAGCCAAGTTAAAATTATGATATTTCCTCATGTATAGTATTCTCTAATAGAAACAAAATAATATTAAAGAAAATAAGAAAAGGATGATGTATAATGAAAATTTTTCTTGAAATAGCTGTACAAACCTTTCTGGCATTTTTTTCTATACTATTTATAACAAGATTATTGGGAAGACAGCAGGTTTCAGAGTTAACTCTTTATGAATATATTAATGGTATAACATTTGGATCTATTGCAGCAACCCTTGCCACAGATGTAAATCAAAAAACATACCAGCATTTAACTGGCCTTGTTTTATTTGGTCTTTTAACTGGTATTATATCTTACATTTCTCTAAAGAAAAGAAGCTTTCGAAAACTGGTTGGTGGTGAACCAATAATTGTAGTACAGAATGGTAAACTATTGGAAAAAAACTTAAAAAGAGCAAGATATAGTATTGATGAGCTTAATGAGCTTTTAAGACAGAAAAATTGCTTTTCTCCTGATGAAGTTGAATATGGTATTTTAGAAACTAATGGAGATTTGAGTGTAATAAAAAGACAAGATAAAAGAAATGTAACATTAGGAGATTTAGGTATAATATCAAATAACGAAGATCTTCCTACCGAATTAATTATTGGAGGTCAAATTATTTATGAAAATCTAAGAAAAAGAAAATTGTCGGGAAAAGATTTGATCAATAATTTAAAAATGTTTGGTGTTAATAAAATTGAAGAAGTTATGTATGCTACAGTAGATAAAACCGGCAAAATGTACGTTGACAAATATGACGATAATATAAATTTATCTATAGATATCAGTGAAAATAACAGAAAAGTATAAATAATATTTTAAAACTATCTGAGCAAATTGCATAATTGCCTTCTTTAAAAATTAACTACTACATATTATTTTAAAATCTTTGAATACATACAATATATATTATGCAATTTTGCCATATTAGAATTGCTCAATTTCCTCATCTATTTAAATCATCTTAAATGTTTAGAAATATTAAGGATATAGCAATAATCCCTATGGAGATATACTGATTTTTACTCAACTTTTCCTTAAAATATATTATATTAATTATATTGACAAATAATATTGTACCTGAGCTAAAAATAGGAAATGCTATAGATGCTTTTACATAATTCAAAGATCTCACCAAAAAATAAGCAGTAAACTGGTTAGGAATTCCTACCAGCAACCCTGCTATTATATCTGTAGATTTAACCTTTCTATTTTTAATGAAAAGAGTTATACTACTGACAATCAAAGCCGTAATAAAAATATAAAAAACAAATAATTCCTTATGCTCATTTTGTCCATAATTTTGATATAGTTTCGAGTTGAAATCTCCTAATCCTCCCATTATAAATAATAAAAAAAGATCAATTTTTATACTCTTTATAATATCCTTCTCCATTGAAAGATTAATAATTACCATACCTGCTATTGCCAGTAACAATCCTAAAATTTGTAATTTTGTAGGTATCTCTTTAAATATGAAAATTGAAAGAATAGTTGGAACTAAGACCCCAAGTTTCATAAAAGTTGATGAAAGAGCCGCTCCATTCTTTTTTACATTATATTGATACAGCCAAAAACTTAGAAAATAGATAATACCTGTAATACTACCTATAATAACTGCCCAGGCAGCAGAAGCTTCATTTGAATAGATACTTTCATTTAATAAAAAGACTTCTTGAGCTTCTATTTTAAATGAGTTAAACCATCCTAGGTCTAAAATCTTTTTATTAGAAAGCATAAAAAAACTTATTATACAGGCATTTATATAGTTAAAAGTAGTAATTGCTAATCTATTAGGCTGCTTTTCTTCTGAAAACTTAAATATAACAGCTATCATCCCACTAGATATAATAGCTAGTATTAAAAATATCATTTTGCTCATCCCCATTAAATTCATTCTATTCCAACAATAATTATACTATATAATTTCATAATTCTAACTATAAAATTAAATCTCCAAATATTATCCTGAAATTAATTGAAATGATTATATAATTCGAATTTGCCTTTAGATAATATGGAGATTGGCCCTTAACCACACTAAAATTTATGTGCCATTAGGTTCAATCCCCATAATATAGTAGTTTATATTTAATATTATAACTTCTTTGACATCTCTTCAAGCATAAATGCAGTTGAATTTAGTTCTTGTATAGATGCAGTAATTTCCTCAAGTGCCGCAGCTTGTCCCTGAAAAACATTATCTGTTTCCATAATACTTTTCTCAATATATTCAACAGAATTTCTTATTTGCTTAAGTATTTCATTAATTTCATTAATTGATGTACTACTGGAAACAGACAATTTACGAATCTCTTCAGCAACTACTGCAAATCCTCTTCCACTTTCACCGGCACGAGCAGCTTCAATAGCTGCATTTAAACCCAATAAATTTGTTTCTCTAGCTATATTATTAATAAATCTAATAATTTCATCAGTTCTTTTTGTTTCGTTACTTGTCTCTGTAATATTTTCTAAAATTTTAGAATTTGATTCAACGACTTCTTGTACCCCTTTAGAAATTTCTTGTATCCCAGAAGAAACCTGCTGCAAAGCGGAAGATAAATTTTCAGCTATTTCATTCATATCCATTTGTCTTTTTAAACTCTTTGCAGAACTCAATCCACCTATTATATTTCCACTTTCATCTTTTATAGGAACTCCCACAGCTCTTATTGGTATTCCAAAAACCTCTTTAGGAACAAATTTAGATACAGGAACTCTTTGTTTTAGGGCAGTATCTATAGCGCTCCCCTCTCGTATTTGTGATCCTTCATTAATTCCAAGTGAAACATTTTCATTTGAAGCATATTCTATGTACTTTTCCTTATCAGTCAAAGCAACAACAATGTCATCATCAAATATCTTTTGTATATCTGGTACAAACTTCCTTAAAAAATTTAATATTTCATCAGAATTTCTATTATTATCCATGAATATATCCTCCTTTCAACATCAATCAAGCAGCATATAGTTAAATTTTAATATTTAATCTCTTTTTGTAAAATTATGTAATTTTTCCCTTGTGTTTTAACAATTATATCACATTTTTCATATTATTTCTATTTTAGCAATACAATTGACAAGTACTTTTACACGTATTAAAATACTATCTCATATCAATCATAATATAATAATATAAAGGTCTAATTGATAAGTTAACCTGTTGTGCTAGTAAATCAAATTTTCTGCTCTAAAATATAAACTAAGGAGTTTTAATATTTCATTTGAGTGATTTTTATAAACCTGTTTTCACCTTAAAAATCATATATAAAAACAGGTTTATAGCATGAACGAAAAGAAAATATTAAAACTCCCGATATAAGAACTAGCACAACGAGCTAAGTTAGTAGGAATATATATAATATATAATTCTCTTAATAAATATTTTTAAAAATACTACCTACTATATCAACAAAATTTATTTTAGAATTATATAATGCTCTTTTTACTATAGGTCTATCAATCAATGATAACAACCTATCGAAATCATCATTTGATAATTGATTCATCTTTTTTCTAAATGAACATATATTTTCAATATGTCTTTGTAATGGTTTTATCATCTTACTATAGCTTTCTCCGCATATAATGGCCCTTGCAGCTAAAAGCCCACTAATTATAGCCTCAGGAGCCCCTACTCCAATAACTCTGTCGGTTAAACCAGCTGCCCTGCCAGCAAAAAGTACATTTTCCACTTGTACTTTCTTAACTTTTCCAAGGGGAAATCTAGGGGGGATAATTTTATATATAAATTCTACATTATTTAATTTTTCATGATGTAGAAACTTATGAAATAATCTTTCTGTATTAAATTCATTCTTTGCTTTTTCCCCTACTATGTAAAGTCCCACTACAGCTTGAGATGGACTAAATGGCGTTACTCTACCATAGCCACTACCTGCATATTCTGTATTGAAATAAACCGTTGATGAATCTGAATTAAAATTTCCTAATACTACTCCTCCTATCATAACTACATTATCAATAGGTTTCCAAACACCTAGTTCCATGGCTTCCTTTATTTTTCCACTACAAACTACAACATAATCATATCTTTTTGAAAGCTCTTTATAATCGGCAGATACATTATACTGAATCCTTGTTCTATTCAGTTTTTGTAAAAGTTGTGACTCAACAGAATCAACCCGTTTTCCCCTTATAAGAAAATAACCTAATTCTCCGTTTACTTTAACTTCCTTATTAGGAGATTTCATTACAAAGTTCTTTACTATATTAGAAGGACTAATATTAATATTGAATTTTTCCCTTAAATATTCTACTATATCTCCTTGTTCTCTATAAAAAACAGAAGGCCAAAAGATAACAGAAGGCCAAATCCATCCAACAGTCCTATCTCTTTCATAAACATCTGGATATATTCCTAATCTTTCACATTCATAGGCACAGGATAGACCTGCTAAACCTGCCCCTATAATAGCTATTTTCATATTATGACATTCCTTTCATATATATCCAACTTAGCTTTTCTAAAAATTATTGAATACCTTTTATTCGGCTCATTTTTAATTTAATAATAATTAATATATACTATCCCCTATCTTTTATAAAAATATTTCCTTTAATTTAAGCATGTGTGCTTTCAATATTTACAAAGGATTTCTCATCCATTTTTTCCTATGGTTTAACAATAAGATCAATAAAAAAAGATTTACGGTAGAAAAACCTACTGTAAATCTTTTTTATTGATAGTTTAAATTAAAATGGACCGTAGCCAATTGAAATTGCAAAGAATATAATACAAATCTGTATTATGAAAAGCAAACCAAATAGTGGCAAAAACCATTTATAATACTTATTGAGAGGAATCTTTCCTATTGAACACGCAATTAGTAAAAATCCTGTTGGCCATATCAGATTAGAGAATCCATCTCCAAATTGAAATATCAGTACTGCTATTTGTCTTTTCATTCCAATAAGGTCTGCAAGTGGCGTCATTATAGGCATTGAAACAGCCGCTTGACCGCTTCCTGATGGAATTAAAAAATTAAGTATAGTCTGGAATATAAGCATACCTATGCCGCTTAAATAAAGATTTAATTGCTGTAAAATCTGTGTAGCACCATAAACTATGGTATCTACTATGTTACCTTTGTTAAGTACTACCAGTACCCCACGGGCAAACCCAACCACCAAGGCTGAAAGTACCCCCTTAGACAAGCCTGCTACAAACCTATTTGCTAGTTCATTAAATCTCCATCTATTTATTAATCCTACAGCTATTGTTATGCCAAAGAATATTGCTGCCACTTCATTTATATACCACCCCAGATTAATCAGTCCATAAGCCATTATTCCAATACCTACTACAAGGGCTAATAATGTAAGCTTTCTCATTGTAGTAAATTCGGTTTTAAGTCTGTCACCTTTTATTTTAAAATCAGAAAAATCACAATCATATATTAAACTTTTTAATGGATCTTTTTTTACCTTATTGGCATATCTTAAAACATAAAATATTGTTATTATATTCATTATGAAAAGAACTGTTAATCTTAAACCAATTCCAGAAAACATAGGAAGTTCTGCAATTCCCTGGGCAACTCCTATGGTAAAGGGGTTTATTGTGGCTGCGGCAAATCCTATTCCTACTGAAACAAAGGACATTCCTATACCCACTAATGCATCATACCCTAGCGCTAGAGATAAAGTTATAAAAACAGGTATAAATGCCAGTATTTCTTCATAGGATAGTGTTCCTGTGGAAGCCCAAAATGATATAATTGTCATGATTATTGCTATCATGATATTAGCAGATTTAGGATTTTTTTCTATTCTTTTTGTCATGCTAACTATACTTGCATCAATGGCTCCAGTAGTTTCTATTACATAAAGGGAAGCAAATGCCATGAATATCATAAATGTTATTGATGCAGCTGCAATTAGCCCTTCTTCTATACTGACGAGCATTTCAAATAACCCTACGGGAGTGTTTTCAATATAGGTGAAAGAGTTAGGATCGATTACAGTCCTACCAGTTGCTTCGTTTAAAACCCTTTCATATTGCCCAGCGGGAATTATATATGTAAAGATAGTTGATATAATAATCATAATAATCAATAAAACCAATACATGTGGAAATTCTCTTTTTGTTTTCACTTTTTTATTATTTGTCACTTCAGCATCAGTACTCATTGTATTCCCTCCTTGAGAATAGTAAAAGTTTTTATAAAAAATCTAAAACATGCTGTATAAAAATTTTACTTCCCAGCACTAAAGCCTCTTCATCAAAATTAAATTTAGGATTGTGTATAAAATTCATAAGATTTTTTTCTTCATTTCTTGCACCTAAAAATATAAAAGAGGCCGGAACTTTTTGAGCATAATAGGCAAAATCCTCCGATCCCATACTGGGTAAATCTGTAATTAGAACATTTTTACTTTCCACTATTTTTTCACATGCCCTTGCAGAAATTTTTACTTTTTCCTTATCATTTATTAATGCCGGTAATCCAGGTATAATATTAAACTTATAATTGCCTCCTGAAGTTTTGGTTATTTGCTTTGTTATATTTTCCAGTCTTTTAATTACATCATCTGTTAATTCCTTTGAAAAGGAACGAATCGTCCCAGTAAGAGTAGCTTTTTCTGGAATAACATTACTAGAATGTCCAGAATTTAATGTTCCTACTGATATAACAAATGGTTCTAAAGGATCTATGCCTCTACTTATTAAATATTGTATTTCTCCTACTAATCTAGAAGCCATAGATATCGCATCAACAGCCTTATGAGGAGAGCCAGCATGTCCTCCCCTTCCAATTAGTTCTATTTCAAATACATTTGATGAAGCCATATTCCTCTCATTATTTATTTCTACTTTTCCTGTAGGTATCTCAGTACTTATATGTATCCCAAATATTGCATCAACATCATCAACTACTCCATCCTCAACCATGTATTTTGCACCACTATAAGGACCTTCCTCTGATGCTTGAAATATAAGCTTTACTCTTCCATTTATTCTTTCTTTATTTTGAGCCAATATTTTAGCTGCTCCTAAAAGCATTGCAGTATGGCCATCATGTCCACAGCCATGCATTTTACCAGGAATTTTTGATTTATAGCTGATATCGTTTTCTTCATGTAGATCCAAAGCATCCATATCAGCCCTTAATGCAATGGCTTTATCACCATTACCTTCAATAATACCTACTAAACTGCTTTTACCATAATTTTCATTGATCCTTACACCATATTCCTTAAGCTTTGTTTTAACTAAATTATATGTTCTATCCAAATCAAATCTAACTTCAGGATACATATGAATTTGTCTTCTTATACTAATTATTTCTTCTCTTATATTATCCACTTCATTTACCATATCATCTCCTCCTAAATATTTAATACTTTTAAATAATGCAAAATCTATTCCATCATTATTACAAAATATAAATAATCATAAAATAATTCTTCTCAAAGTAATATATATACCTCATTATAAGAATAGAAAATTTTAAAAAAATTCTATATCATCTGATTATTTCGTCGGAATGCAAATAAAACAAAACGGGTGTAAATGGTTTTTTTCTCCATTTTACACCCGTTTTCGTCCAGTTTTATATATGATTATCATTTCAAAAGTCTGGGAAAAATAAATTTCCAAAAGTAAATTTATAATATAATCCTTTCATATAATCTAATTCCCTTATCTGTTAAAATACAACCTTTTCTTCCCCTTTTAATTAGTACATATCCATCATCCTCCAACAGCTTCATCATTTTCCTAATTTTATGTTCTGTAGTTTGAATACCTTTTTCCAATGCTAAATCATATATTTTTCTTCTTCCCATGTTTTCTTTTCTTAAAGCTCTAACAATAAACTTACATATATGCTCTTCTTTTTCTGATAAACCATAAAATACCCTTTTGTCATTATTTACTTTTAAATCTGAATTTATATTATTTCCATTATCATTTTTATATTGTTTAGGTAAGTCATCTATTGTTATTCTACTTCCACTCATATATCCTAAATAGTCTACACAATTCTTTAATTCCCTAATATTACCTTCCCAGGGCAAATTCATCATATATCTTACAAGATTATTGTCAATAACCTTATATTTATATCCTAAATTATTCAGGTAGTACATAATCAATAATCTTATATCTTCTCTTCTTTCCCTAAGGGGAGGAATATTCAAAATATATGTATTCAATCTATAATAAAGATCTTTCCTAAACATTCCCCTATCCATATATTCCTTCAGATTTTTATTAGTAGCAGATACTATTCTTACATTAATAGGAATGCTTTCATTTCCTCCAATCCTTCTTATTTCCTTTTCCTGAAGAACTCTAAGAAGCTTAGACTGTATATTCATTGGAGCATCTCCTATTTCATCTAAAAAAACAGTTCCTCCATTTGCAATTTCAAATATACCTTTTTTCCCTGTACTTAAAGCTCCTGTAAAGGAACCTGGTTCATATCCAAAGAGTTCACTTTCCAATAGGCTGTCTTGAAAAGCTGTACAATTCACTGCAAAAAATAAATTTTTCTTTCTATGGGAATGGTTGTGAATAGCATGGGACAACAATTCCTTTCCTGTCCCCGTTTCACCAACAATTAAAATAGGACTATCTATCTTAGAAATTTTCTTTGCTATATCAACACATTCTCCCATTTCCTTGCTCTTATAATGAATATCTTCAAATTTATACTTAGGCTTATTATTTTCTGGCCTTCTTTTATTAAATTCATTGTAATTAACCCTAATAATTTTTCTAAATCCTATACTTTGAAATCTTAAAATTTCCTTGCTTATTTTAAAAGCTTTATTGATATCTTTAAAGTAATAATCTATCTCAATATTATTATTAATACTTTTCAAGCTATCTGCTATATCCTTTAAATATGGAATTTCATAAATACTATAGTTTTCATATACATACTTTTCAATATTAAAATATTTACTTATTAAATTATTATAATCAACAATTCTATCCATTTCATCTAGTATAATCACGCCTTCTTTCATACAATCAATAATACCGCTTACTTCAATTCTCGATTCATTTTTTAGCTTAATAGCCACTAGTTCAGAAAATTCTATATTAGCAACAGATTTTTCATATGTATTAAGTTTTCTGATAAAATTTGAATTCTTTGGAAAAAGAATATTAATTATTTCTTTAAAGGATTGAGGATGAATTTTTTTCCATCCAATATTTATATAATTCTTTGCAAAAGAAGGTCTTAATGACTCATCGCCAACATAAACACTTAAATCAATGTTTTCTATAGTCTTATCTCTAATGTCTAAATAATATGGAATAAAATTTAAACTTTCTTTTGAAAGTCTATTTAAAACTTCAATAATCTCTTTGGCGTAAAATCTAAATGCAGAAATTATTAGAACCTTAGAATTATCAGGTATATTATTTATTATTTCTACTTGCTTTTTTGTAGGAACAGTTTGAATACAAATTACAGGAGTTTTTCCATTTTTAAGTACATTATAAGCAATTGCTTTTAATGTAGGGGTAAGAACTATGACTAAATCGCCATCTATTTTTTTATCGGGCTGTTCTAGTGAATAGTCTTCAATATAAATTGAATCTCCAAAAAAGTCCTTTAACTGGCTTTTATACTCAAATAAGGGTTCCCTAGCAATTGCAGCTATTATTATTTTTTTCATTAATATCACCATCAATATTTTAATTTAACTCGTTGTGATAGTTCCTATATCGCGGCTTTTAATATTGAATTTGCTAGCACAACAGGTTAATTTAATAAAGATATAAAACTTTATACCTTATTAAATTATTCTCTATTAAACTTCTTATCTCCTTTATAAAAAAATATCTTCTACCTCAATTTGGCAGAAGATATTTTAAAAACTTGATTTAATTTAACCTGCTATGCTGGCAAATAAAATTTTTTGTATTTGAAATACATTAGGGTTTTTTAATATTGTATACTTAAGCAGACAATAATTTCTCTTCCATCTTTTTAACTTTTTCCTTACACATTGGATTTACTCCACTTAATCTATAGGGAATATTCATTTCTTTGTATTTTTGTACTCCCAGTGTATGATATGGCAGGAGCTCAATTTTATCTACATTTTCAAACTGTTTTATTATATTTTTAAGTTTTTGAATATGCTTTTCACCATCTGTAATTCCTGGTACAACTACATGTCTTATCCATATTCTAGTGTCTGTACTCTTTAATATATTAACAAAATCCCAAAATGCCTCAATGTTTCCTCCTGTTAATTCTTTATATCCCCTTTTATCCACATGTTTAATATCTAAAATAACTAAGTCAGTATATTTTAATATTTCTTCATACTGGCCTTTTCCAAATCCTGCTGTATCTATTGCTGTATGCAGTCCATTTTTTTTACAAAGTGCTAGAAATTCCATCAAAAATTCTGGTTGGAGGAGAGGTTCTCCTCCAGAGCATGTAATTCCTCCCTCTGATTTTTGGAAATAGGTCTTAAATTTTAGAGCTTTTTGCAAGAGTTCTTTTGCACTAACTTCTTTACCTTCATTTAAGTTCCATGTATCTGGATTATGGCAATATCCGCATCTTAGTTTACAACCCTGAAAAAAAGTAACAAATCTTATACCGGGTCCATCCATAAGTCCCATAGTTTCAATAGAGTGAATCCTGCCTAGCATAATATCAACTCCTCTTTTATTACTCATCCCCGTCAACCTTATACCGACTCATGAAAGGTTCTTTTTATAACCTCCAGCTGTTGTTCCCTAGTAAGTCTGTTAAAGTTAACAGCATATCCTGAAACCCTTATGGTCAATGTTGGATGATTTTCAGGATGATCCATGGCATCGATTAAAATTTCTCTATTCAAAACATTAACATTTAAATGATGGGCTCCCTGCTGGAAATAACCATCTAGAATAGAAACAAGATTAGTTACTCTAGTTTCATCATCTTTTCCTAATGCCTCTGGAACAATAGAAAAAGTATTTGAAATGCCATCTTCACAAACTGAGCGATAGGGTATCTTTGCAACAGAATTTAGTGCAGCCAATGCTCCACTTTCATCTCTACCATGCATAGGATTGGCACCAGGTGCAAAAGCCTCTCCTGCTTTTCTTCCATCGGGCGTCGAGCCCGTCTTCTTTCCATAGACTACATTAGAAGTAATTGTTAGTACTGATAGAGTATGTCTGGCATTTCTATATGTCTTATGTTTTCTTAGTTCATTTATGAACTTGGTTACTAACTCAACAGCTATATCATCGGCTTCATCATCATCATTTCCATATTTAGGAAAATCACCTTCTATATGAAAATCTACTGCTATACCATTTTCTCTTATGGGCTTAACCTTAGAATATTTAATTGCACTTAAGGAATCACAGGCCACCGAAAGTCCTGCAACTCCAAAAGCCATTATTCTATCGACATTAGTATCATGAAGAGCCATCTGTCCTGCTTCATAGGCATATTTATCATGCATATAATGGATTATATTCATGGTATTTACATAAAGCTCTGCTATATATTCTAGGACTTTATAGTAATTTTTCCTTACTCTTTCATAGGATAATTTTCCATCCTCAATTTTTTCAATTCCAGGCACTACTAATGTTCCCTTTTTTTCATCTATACCACCATTTATAGCATAAAGTAGAGCCTTTGCAAGATTACACCTAGCACCAAAAAACTGCATCTGATTTCCTATTTTCATTGCTGAAACACAGCAAGCTATTCCGTAATCATCTCCATAAACAGGTCTCATAATATCGTCATTTTCATATTGAATAGCATCGCTTTCTATTGACATTTTAGAACAATACCTTTTAAAATTCTCTGGAAGCTTTTCTGACCATAAAACAGTCATATTGGGTTCTGGAGCCGGTCCCAGATTAGTTAAAGTATGCAAAAACCTGAATGATGTCTTAGTTACAAGAGTTTTTCCTCCTATGGTCATTCCTCCTATAGCTTCTGTAATCCAGTTTGGGTCTCCAGCAAATAATTCATTATATTCTGGAGTTCTCAAATGCCTTGCCATCCTAAGCTTTATAACAAATTGATCAATAATTTCCTGGGCCTCTTTTTCTGTTAATATTCCTCTACTTAAATCTCTTTCTATATATACATCAATGAAAGTACTTGTTCTTCCAAGGGACATGGCTGCACCGTTATTTTCCTTTATTCCAGCCAAATATCCAAAATACAAAAACTGAACAGCTTCCCTTGCATTCTCAGCAGGTCTTGATATGTCAAATCCATAGGAACTGGCCATTTCCTTTATTTCTTCAAGGGCCCTTATTTGCTGGGTAACTTCCTCTCTTTTTCTAATCAATTCTTCATCCATAGAACCTTTTAAATTCTTAAAATCCTTCTTTTTCTCTTCTATTAATAAATCTATTCCATATAAAGGTATTCTTCTGTAATCTCCAATTATTCTTCCTCTTCCATAGGCATCTGGAAGTCCAGTTAATAATCCTGCACTCCTAGCCTTTTTCATTTCCTTTGTATATACATCGAATACACCTTGATTATGGGTCTTACGATACTCTTTAAATATCTCTTCCATTTTTTCATCTAATTCATAGCCATATGCCTTAAGTGCTGATTCTGCCATTCTTATTCCACCAAAGGGATTTATCATTCTTTTTAATGGCTCATCGGTCTGAAGTCCAAGTATAACTTCATTTTCTTTATCTATATATCCTGGATTAAAGCTATTAATCCCAGAAACATTTTTTGTATCAATATCTAATACACCTTTTTCAATTTCCTTGGAAATAAGTTTATTACATTTGTTCCATATGCCCTCTGTTCTATCTGATATTTCTTCCAAAAAGCTTTCGTCACCTTCATAGGGTATATAATTCTTAACGATAAAATTTCTTACATTTATTTGCTTTCTCCAATTACCATCAATAAATCCTTGCCATTCTCTCTTAAACATAAATAACCTCCTCGACTTATGATTATAAAGCCCAAGGGGTTTCCAAAAAATAACAAACCGCCTGGACTTATTGCCCAGGCGGTCGGCATATCTTCCAATCACACTCCATGTGGTTAATTCCACTTCCGCCAGTCATGTGATTTCTTTTTAATGAATATATTATCATTTTAATTTATTATTATAATACCAATTGTCAAACATTTTGTCAATAATATAATATATAATTCGTTATAAAGCATATATTATTCTAAAAAACAATGTTTTAGTTAGGTTGTTTAAGCAGCATTAATACTTCCTACAAGGTTTTTTATCCATTTTTGAGATTTATACCTTTTTATAGATATTAAACATTTAACCACTTCTTCAAGGGTTACTAGAAAATATACTTGATAAACAGGAATTTTCATAAAGAATGCTCCAATAAGACATAGGGGAACACCTATAAGCCACATAGTCCCAAGCTCTATTTTTAAAATATAGGATGTATCTCCTCCCCCCCTCAATATTCCTACTATCAAAAGAACATTCATAAATCTTACAGGCAATATAAATGCTGTTATTAAAAGCATGAATAGGGCATTATCATATACTTCATGGGAAACATTATAAATGCTCAAAATAGACCTTGAAGAAAGAGAAAGAGCCAAAGCCATTACCAAGGACAAAATAGAGCATATTTTAATAAGCTTTTTAGAATAATCTTTAGCTTTTTCAAAATCATCCTTTCCAACTTCATTTCCCACCATAACACATGCAGCATTGGATACTGCAAATAGTATTATAAAAAACATATTTTGTATAGTCATACATATTTGAACTGCAGCAATAGCCTTTGTTCCCATATTACCATATATAACAGAATAAATTACCATACCTAAACCCCAGCAAATTTCATTCACAACAACAGGTACAGCAACTTTCATGGTATCTTTAAAAAATCCACTGTCAAATTCCAGCATTTCTTTAACTGAAGCGTTCAAAACATGTTTTCTCTTGTATATTAAAATAAGTATAAGTGTCATTTCACATATTCTAGCAATCAAAGTTGCAACAGCTGCTCCCCTAACTCCCATGGCCGGCATATTAAACTTACCGAATATTAGAACATAATTGAAAAATATATTTACAATAAGAGCAAAGGAACTGCATATCATAGGTAAAAAAGCTTTTTGAACTCCCCTGCTGCCTATACCAAAGGCTAGGGATACTGCAATAAAAATATAGCTTATGGATACAACACTAAGATAGCTTTTACCTAAATTCATAACCATTTTGTCTTTATTGAATATACTAATTATTTCTACGCTGAAAAATCTAGCTGCAAAGGTAAATATAATACTTACTGAAAGTCCTAAAACAAGTGATATTCCTAAAACTTTTCTTATATTAACTATATCCTTTTTACCCCAAAATTGAGATATCAATACATTGCAGCCTGAAAAAATTCCCATAACTATGATATTAAACAGGAAAAAATACTGATTCGCAATTCCCAGGGCTGCAACAGATTCTTCTCCAAGCTTTCCTATCATAAAGCTGTCCATTAAATTAATCGATGAGGTTATAAAATACTGAATCATTATTGGAAAAGCAATTTTTAATAAAGTATTATAAAAAGACGAATTTTTCATATATATCCTCCTTTGAATCAAAAAAAATCCACTATAAAAAATGGAAAGTTTTATAGTGGATTTCGTCACTTTGTTATTATGAAATTTTATCAAGATAAAGTATAACATACGAAAATATAATTTTCAATAGAATTAGGCCCAGATTATTCATGGAAAATTTAAAACTCTGCTGCGTTCTTTCAAACTTTCCATGAATAATCTGGGTTAAGAAGTTTTTACTCTAACATTCTTCTAATTTTTATTCTCTGTTTAACAGCCTTGAAACTTCGTTATCTTCTATTATCTCCTCGATTCTATCAATTCCAAATTGTTTTAGAATTTTCATAACATTTATATTATCAAAAGGTGTCATTATTAATGAATCTTCTCCAAACTCATTAACTAATTTTGCTGCCTTTTCAGAATTTATATTTGTTCTTGGTCCTCCTACACAGCCTCCATTACAGCCCATACCTTCTACAAAATTATATTCCTTTATATTTCCTAAAGACAATTCATCAAGAATTTGCTTGCATTTCTTTACTCCATCTACCTTTTTAGCTTTAAGCTTAATTAGTCTTCTGGGCTCTAGTCTATTCACTACTGTTTTTACAGAAAAACTTACTCCTCCAGTTCTTGCATAAACCCTTCCCCCAAAGGAAGCTTGATCCTTTTCATCCTTTGGAAGGTCTTTCAAATTTATATTTAAAGTATCAAATATTTCTCTTAGTTCTCTAAAAGTAAGTACAAAATCAATATCACCCTTTAAATTTGCCTCCTTAGCTTCTGCTTTTTTTGCTATACATGGACTTACGAAAACTACCTTTATATCATCATATAATTTTTTTAGAAATCTGCCGGAAGCTATCATTGGAGAAATCGATGGAGGCATGTGCTGAAAAAGCTTAGGATAATTTTTCTTCACTAAATTGAACCACACAGGGCAACAGCAGCTGGTTAAAAAGAAATCTTCTTCTTTTTTAACTAATTTAGTAAATTCAAAGGCTTCTTTGATTGTCAGTACATCGGCAAATAAAGCAACTTCAACCATATCTTTAAATCCTAAGAGCTTTAAGGCCGTTCTTATTTGACCCATGGTTACATCTTCACCAAACTGCCCTATTATAGATGGTGCAACCGTTGCATATACCGGCACCTTTTCATCCTTTAAAAAGTCAATTAGTGGAAGAAATTCTATTTTATCGGCTAAAGCTCCAAAATCGCATTTTGTAACGCATTCTCCACAATTTAAGCATTTATTGTTCTCTATTATAGGCCCTTTACTTCTCCTATATATATGGGCTTCATACTTGCAGGCATCTTTACATTTGCAGTCCTCATCATCACAATATTCACATACTCCTTCTATCTTGGCAATAATAGGTTTTTTTACTTCCTTAGAATTTTTAATAATATTTATTTCATCTTGAAAATCATCTTCACCCCTAGGATCTAAACCCATGGCTATTCTAATATGATCTTTGATAAAGGACATATCCTTTTCTAGAAAATTATATTTTTCTCTAATATTTTCTGCTAATTTGTTTAAATCTTCACTGTTATTTAGTTGATTATTCCAATATTTTTTAACAACTTCAGAAAAAATCTTCATTCTCTTTTCTTGAAAAGCCTTGAATCTAGTTTCTATAATGAACCATCCTCTCATTATTTTTTTGTATTTAAGATGTATAAGCTAACCTTTTAGTTTATTTCACTATACTATAGATATTCCAGCAAAACAGTTAATTTATACATATCAAAACTCTTCAGAAACACTGGATATTTTGATATGTATAAATTAATCCCTATTATGTGAATTCTATATATGATATACTACCTCAATTAAATGACGTTAATATCAAAGTAAATATTTTAAAAACATTTCAAAATTTTTGTAAATATATTCAAATCAATGTTAGAATAGTAATATAAAAATTTTTTTATATGGAAAGGTTGATAAATATGTATAAGGAAAATTTGACCAAGTATGCCGATTTAACTGTAAAGATTGGTGTAGGTGTGAAGAAAGATCAAACTGTTATAGTAAGGGCTCCTATTAATGCAGTTGACTTAGCCAGGGAAATAACTAAAAAATGTTATGAAGTAGGAGCCAAGGACGTTATAGTTGAATATGATGATGAGGAAATAATCCATCAGAGATTATTAAAATCCCCAGACGATGTTATTAAAAACTTTCCAAAATGGAGAATAGACGGCTTAATGAATTACATAAAAGAAGGAGCTGCTATTATAAATATAATATCTTCAAACCCTGATCTATTATCGGATGTTAAACCAGATAGATTGGCTCTTCAAAATAAAGCAGCTTCAGAAGCTTCTAAAGAGTATAAGGAATATGTATTAGGAGGCAAAGCCTGTTGGACAATTGTCGCTTATCCCAATGAATCCTGGGCAAAAAAAGTTTTTCCAGACCTATCTCCAGAAAAGGCAATTGATAAGTTATGGGATAATATTTTTAAGGCAACTAGGATAGACATCAAGGATTCAATTAAGGCTTGGAAAACTCATATTAATAATTTAAATCAAAAACTAGAATTTTTGAATAAAAAATCCTTTGAAAAATTAATTTATACAGCCCCCGGTACAAACCTTGAAGTAGAGCTGCCTAAAGGGCATATATGGGCAGGTGGAGGTCAAACAAGTATAGACGGTGATTACTTTCTGCCTAATATTCCTACTGAAGAGGTCTTCACTGTACCTAAAAAAACCGGCGTAAATGGTACACTAAGAAGTACAAAGCCTCTTAATTACAAAAGTAATTTAATCAATAATTTTGAATTAACTTTTAAAGACGGTAAAATCATAGACTTTAAAGCTGAAGAGGGCTATGAAACCCTTAAAAATTTAATAGAAACCGATGAAGGTTCTCAATTTTTAGGTGAAATTGCATTAGTTCCCCATAACTCACCAATCTCAAACACAGACATCATATTCTATAACACTTTATATGATGAAAATGCCTCCTGTCACTTTGCAATTGGTTCGGCATATTTATTATGTGTTGAAAACGGTCCTAAATTAACTAAAGAAGATAAAAAAAGGATAGGTATAAATGATAGCTTAATCCATGTGGATTTTATGGTAGGATCATCTGAAATGGATATAGTTGGTGTAACCAACTCAGAAGAAAAGGTACAAATATTTAAAAATGGTAATTGGGCTTTTTAAATGGTTTGAGGAAATTGCATAACTCTAACTTGGCAAAATTGCATAATATATATAGTATAACTCCGAAGATTTTAAAACAATATGTAGTAGTTAATTTTTTCAGAAGGTAATTATGCAATTTGCTCAGTTTAAGAATTTCTTTACTTTTTTATCCATTATAAACTCAGACTAATTTACTAAATACATTTTTTAGATAGTAAAAGCCTCCATGAAAAGTTGTATTAGCTTTAATCTATGATAAAATATTATAGTGAAATAAACTAAAAGCTTAATTCTAAATACTATTTACATGGAGGTGCAATTTGTACAAATCAAAAGATAAAACCTTGAAAATAGGAGTCATTACTTTTCTTTTAATCATCATATGTCACTCTATATTTGGAACTATATCCTTTAAAAGCTTTATTAATTTTAAAGCGCTGGAATTAATTGTTGCTGGGGTTCTTTTATCAACAATAATCAGTTATTCATTTGAAACCATAATATTTACTATACATATTATAAAAAGTAGCTTCAACGCTGAAATTGACCATGAAAGTGCCATATTTACTTTATATGAATTTGCTATAAAGGTTAAAAAGGATGGCGCATTAAAAATACAATCTGAAATACTAGACCATGAAAATGATTTTATAAAAAGTGCAATGGGCCTTGTATGCGATTATGAAAAACCTGATAATATAAGGGATGTTCTTGAAAAGGATATCGAATCAAGACGCAACAAATTATTTAAAGCCTATAATGTCCTTAAAATGATATCTCAGGTCGCTCCTTCTTTTGGACTTATAGGTACTCTATTAGGAATGGTAGGTTTATTGTCTCATATTGACAATCCTAAGCTCATTATGGCCAATATGTCCTCAGCTTTAGTAAGTACACTTTACGGAGCCCTTATAGCTAATTTCATCGCTGTTCCTTTAATGGGTAGAATAAAGGAATTAATTGATAAAAAAACATTGGAATATCGTATAATCACTGAAGGTGCTATTTTGATTGCAAAAAATGACTCCATAAGAAATGTTTTTGACAAAATGAATGTTATGCTTCCAGATGATTTAAGATTTGAATATCCAAAAAACTTTAGCGAGAGGGATTACAGCGAAAATGAAATCACAATATGATGATAATATAGAATATGAAGATGATGTTTCCAGTCATTGGATGATAACCTACAGCGATATGATCACAATCATATTATGTTTTTTTATAATATTCTTTACTTTTTCTGCCGAAGAAATAAGTTCCCTTTCTACGGTAAAAGATTCTCTAATGAATAAAGTAGATAAACTGAGCAGTGAAAATACAAAGCTTAAGGAAGAAAAAAAATCATTATCGGAAAAACTTTTTAATATAAAAAATGTAGATACCGATTTAAATACCTCTAACGAAGAATTTATCTCTTTTTTGAGAAATAATGATCTTTTGGAAGATGTATCTATTAGTGAAAAAGAAAATGAACTAGTTATTAGATTTAAGAACAGTATTTTATTTGACAGTGGTAAAGCCGAAATAACTGAAAAAGGATATGTTATTCTAGATAAAATTGCAAATAAGCTTAAGCTTATCGATAATGACTTTGTAGTAGAAGGATTTACAGATAATATTCCAATAAATACATTACAGTTTCCCTCCAACTGGGAGCTTTCATCTGCTAGGGCAATAAATGTAGTTAAGTTTTTCATAAGCAAAAAATCAATTAATGAAAATAGAATCTCCTTCAGCGGCTGGGGAGAAAGAAAGCCAATAGCCTCTAATGATACTGTAGGAGGAAGAGCAAAAAATAGAAGGATAGAAATAAGGATAATGAACTAATATTCATTATCCTTATTTCATTTTCTTAATCACATCAATTTATTGGATATTCTGCTTTACTCCCTGAACATAAACATCTAGCAAATTCCACTCATCATCAATTACAATAATATCTCCATCCTTATTAGGTTCTATGGAGCCTTTAGTATCATATACGCCAATATACTTTGCTGGATTTTCTGAAGCCATTTTCACTATATCACTAATTGAGGCTTGAACATTTTTTACTACATTTTTAACAGAACCTAAAAATCCAAGCTCAAAATCCTTCACCTTTTCATAATCGTTTTTGTTTATTCTCTCTTCTTTTCCATCATCATGGAGGAGTTTAACATAATCACCATCGGGAATAAAAGTACATTTTCTTATATAATGATAAAAAGTTTCTTTTACATGGGCCAAACCTACACAATCAGTGGTTAATATAATTTTTTCAGGTCCTTTAATTTTATAGGCTATTTTAAAGGCTTGGGGTTTAACAGTCATTCCAGTTTGTTTAGCAAATTCTGCATACATATCATCAAAATATAATGCTGCACCTGCCACCCCTAACCTCCTATGATGAAAACCTCTCATACCACTAAAGGTATGGGTAAAACCACCTAAACCATAATCCTTTAGCCTTTCAATATCTTCAAATTCTGCTGCACTATGGCCTATAGAAATTTGTATATCTTCCTTATTAGCATATTTAATAAATTCCTCTGCACCTTCTAGTTCTGGAGCTATTGTTATTAATTTTATATTTTCTTTTCCAGCTTTACCAAAAAAATTTTCTAATATTTCTATTGAAGGATTTATACAGTATTCTTCTTTCTGCATGCCTTTAAATTCTTTATTAATAAAGGGCCCTTCCAAGTGAAAACCTACAACATGGGCACCTTTATCGGGACTCCAATTATCGATAGCTATCCTCCCCTGACAAAGATGTCTATTAATTTCATCTATAGAATTAGTTCCAGATGTGGCAAGATAGGAAGTAACACCGACCTTAACCAGTTCCTTAGACATATTTTGAACAGACTCCACAGTTCCTTCATGGGCAAAAGATCCTGTTGCCCATCCGTGAATGTGAATATCTATAAATCCAGGTATAATAATTTTATCTTCATAGTCAATCACATCCCCTATAGGAGCCTCATCAAAAATCCCTTCTATTTTTCCATTCTCTATTTTTAAGTAACCCATTTGAAATCCCTGAGGAGTATAAATATTCTTAGAATGCAGATACATAGTATCACCCCTTATTTTAAAATCCAATATTCGCTATTAACTTCCATTAAATCATCTAAAACACTCTTTGCTTTATTAGGGTTGACTATAGTACGGTTAAGAGTCAAAGCTTGAATAGCTTTCTCATAGTTTGACTCTAAGCATGCTTCTACAGTTAATTTTTCATAGGCATATTGATTTTCTAAAAGCCCTTTATAGAAGGTTTCTACTTCACCATAAGGATAGGGCTCTGCTCCATTTTCAGTAAGGGCTCCGGCACATTCAACCATTGCATCCTTAGGAAGGTTTGGAATAATATCTTCATTTCTTGCCATAATTACAAATACTTTTTTAAGATCATATGCAATGGATTCTGCTACTTCCACCATCATATTTCCATGAACTTGACCCATAAGCAGAGGTAATCCTTCCAAAGAATTTTGCTCCCTAGCTTGTCTGCAAATATCTAATACTTCTTTTTCTCTGCCTGCCTTTGCTTCATCAGCCCTTGTATATTCCGGATTACTTTTTTTGGCTATTTCATCGGGGAAAAAGTAATATTGTAAATATGTGTTAGGTAGATACCTAGGAAAATGCTTCATCATTTTATTTACATTTTTATAGGTTTCCAGCCAAGATGGATCTCTTTGTTCGGCATTATAGGGCTTAAATTCATGATTAGTTAAATAATCCTTTAATTTTGGAATTAAATCTTCTCCAGTAGAAGATTGATATAGCTTTGTAAACCATCCAAAGTGATTTAGTCCAAAATATCTAGGTTCAATATCATACATATCTACCTCTAATATTTTTGCAAAGGATTTGATCATTGAATAGGGTTGATCACAGATATTCAGTATTTTTTTATCATTGGGGAATACTTTATCTAGAGCCACTGCAACTATAGCAGCTGGATTAGTATAATTTAATATCCAAGCATCCTTTGAATATTCTCTTATTTTCTTAACCATATCTATCATAGGCTGTATTGATCTCATTCCATAGGCGAACCCCCCTGGTCCACAGGTTTCCTGACCAACTAGCCCATATTTAAGGGGAATTTTTTCATCATAATTTCTCATTTCAAAATTTCCTGCACGCATTTGACAAAATACATAATCTGTATCTATATAAGCTTTATCTTCATCATCTGTAAAAAAAAGCTCTACATCTGGACAATGTTTTTCCATTACTAATCTAATATAGTCTTTTTGAGCATCTATGCGGGATTTATCTATGTCAAATAGAACTAATTTTTTTAATGGAAATCTATCCTTATAATTGACTAAGCTTCCAATTAAAGCAGGAGTCCTTGTACTTCCAGCTCCAACTATTGTGACTATTTGTTTTTCTCTTTTCATGATATTACTCCTCTCTAGTCATGGCAATATATGTTATTAATATTTGTGTTAATGTATGTAAGCCAAGCCTTGAAATTAAATCGTTATATTTTGTTTTTGTATTGTTGGCAAAGCAAAACATATTGTAATTAGCTATATTCTGTAATGAATTATTAGAGAAGGAAGTTAAGGCGATAACGTCTATGCTCCTTGCTCTAGCTGCTTTGGCTATATTTAAAATCTTTTCTGTTTCACCGGATAAAGACATAAGTAATATAGACTCTCCTACTCCTAGGCTTTCTCCCAATACATCGATTACATTGGGATCTCCAATAAAAATAGATTTAACCTTTAATATAGCCAGCCTAGAGCTTAAAAAATCAGCTATCGGCTTTGAAGCTCCCCTGGCTATGACATATATCATCCTTGAGCCTACTATCTTTTCAGCAATAGTTTTTATATTTTCTTCACTTTGAAGATATAATGTTTTTGTTATTTCATCATGTATATTGCCTAGTATAGTATCATAGGATAAAATTTGCTCTTTTTTTTCATTACTTTGTATGTGATTTTTTACATAATATCTGAGTTCACTATAGCCATCAAAGCCTATTTTCTTTGATAAATTAATTATAGAAGTTTTTGATACAAATAATATTTCTGCTAACTCATTAGCAGTAAGACAAAGTATTTTTTTCGGATTATTCATTATATACTCAACAATTTTTTTCTCAAGCTCTGTCAAGCTTCCATAATTTTGTGCTAATTTACTTAAATTCACTGCTTAACCTCCTGCCCCTCCAGCTGACGGTCCACAGCATTTTTGACAAACTCTACATTAGGACCAAAGACAATATGTATATGATTTTTAATAGGGAAGAATACTCCAGAAGTTCCTGATTCCATTAGCTTTTCTTTTTCAACCATTTTCATATTTTTTAAATCAATTCTTAGACGAGTTACACAATTTTCAACATGAAGAATATTATCTTTTCCTCCTATTGCACCTATCACTATCCTAGCCACTTCATCATATTTCTTTTCCTGTAGTAAAGAATTATATACAATATCATCCTCTTCCCGTCCTGGAGTTGGAATATTCCATTTTTTTATGGCCCAAGTAAATAGAAAATATGTGATAATAAATAGTGGAATACCTACTATTAAAAGATTATACCATCTAGTATTTTCATACATTAATCCGAATATAGCAAAATCAAAAATAGTTCCCCTAATATATCCTACTCCTGTTTTTAATAAATATAATACAGCTGCTCCACTTGCTATTAATACAACATAAAGTATGTACAGTAATGGAGCAATAAATAAAAAGGAAAACTCCATAGGCTCTGTTACATTTCCTAAAAAAGGTGTTAGAACCATAGTTATAATAATCCCCTTTACAAAGGGCCTATTTTTTGCATAAGCAGTTTTATACATAGCTAATCCAACAGCTGGAATAACAAATAAGGTCACAAGCATTTGATTTTGAGCCATAAATCTAGTTAACTCTGGCAGCATATCCCAAGCTTCATGGCTTGGTCCTAATTCAAATAATATCTTGTTTAAAGCCGATAAAACTCCCACATGACTTTCCCCATCAATTATATAGGTCCCTCCAGCAGGGGTGAATCTAAGTAAGGCATTCCAAACATGATGAAGTCCAAAGGGAATTAGAAGTCGATTCATTACTATATTAAAAAATACTCCAAAAGGACCTCTTAATATTATAGAAGATATAGAAATTAAAGCTTTCGTTATTAGATTCCAGAAAAAGGGGATAATTAGTCCAACTATCATAGTCACTCCTATAGATACAATTGGAACAGATTTTTTACCACTAAAAAATGCAAAAGCTATTGGAAGCTCCAATTGATAAAATCGATCTGTCATTTTTGCACCGATGAGACCACTGATAATACCACCTAATACATCTAATCTTAGCGTTTGAATTCCCAGCACCATACCTTGCCCCATTTGGGCCATTTGATCTGCTGCAGCAAGATTTCCAGTTGCATTAAGCCAAATATTGATTGTGGCATTCAAAATTAAATAGGATATAATGGATGAGAAAACTGCGATTCCTTTTTCCTTTTTAGCAACTCCGTAGGCTACACCCATGGCAAATAAAACTGGAATATTACTGAAAATGACTCCTGCAATGCTTCTTAAACTTGTTAAAATGAGTTTCAATGTGGGATTTCCTAAAAATGGAACTCTTTCAATCATATAGCTTTGAACTAAAGCTCCCGTAAGCCCTAAAACCATACCAACTGGTGCCATTACAGCAATAGGTAAAAGCAGGGACCTACCAAATCTTTGAATTTGTTCACTCATTTTTTTACCATTTGACATCCCTTCACCTCTTCTATTTTAATATTTAGAAAGCGCTTTCCAGATAAGTATCTCATAATATTTTTTTCAAAACAATAGATTTGACATTATTAAGACTATATAAAGGCCTTTTTAACTTGGTCTTTTCTTGTGACTTTGGTCAAGAACTATCCTATATATTACCTAGTTATACCATATATTTCATAAAGCTTCTACATTTTTGCAAATATTTAACCCCTCGATAATAAATTTATCAAGGGGTTAAATATTTGTTTTTATAAATAATCTCTATTTAATAATTAAATTATACAGCCTATAAAGTATAGCAGCAACTTGAGCCCTTGTTACATTTCTATTTGGAACAAATCCTTCTTCCTTATTTTCATTGATTATTCCTTCTCTTAATCCAAAGGCCACTGCTGCCTTTGCCCAATTAGCTGTTTTATCTTTTTGGGAATAATTCTTTAACTCTTCTTCTTTAGCCTTTTTATATCCTCTTTGAATAAGTATTCTCTCAATTACTGTAATTACTTCCTGGCCTGTTATATTCCCATCTGGATTAAATTCATTATTTGATACTCCCTGCATTAGTCCATTCTCATGGGCTGCTGCAACTTCCTTATAATACCATTTATCTTTTATAACATCCTCAAATGGTATTTCTTCCTTGCCTGCTTTGTATTTTAGCATTCTTGTCATTAATACAGCAAATTCTGCCCTTGTTATATTGGCATTAGGATCATATTTTTCATCTTCTCTTCCCTTAATTATTCCCTTTGATGCCATTATTTCTATTTCATCCTCTGCCCATTTGACCTTTTCAAGGTCATTAAATTCTACATTTTCTTCTTTAGCAAAATATTTACTGAAATGACTTGTATTAAATTTGACCTCTCTAGTTAATAGATTATATAATCCTCCAACCGTTTCTATTGTTCCATCATCCCTTAATAAGTATACCGTTATTTTTTCTTTATTCTTTACTTTTTCTTTATATGGAATACTTATCTCTATTGGTTTTTCAAAGGTTGATATTTTTTGTTCTCCAGCCTTTGCATTTAAGTCTACTATTATGCTTCCCTCAGGTATTTCATTTTTTGCTCTATTTAATAATTTATCTCTTTCTATTCTTTTTGCGTTTAAAATTATTTCCTTATTCTTTATTTCTTCTTTAAAGGTATTTGAATTTATTTTAAAGCCCGCTGCATTTGTTTGTATTTCTATACTATCTATTCCACCTTTTAGAACCTTATTAAGTATTCCCGATGGAAGCCTCGTTTCTATTTCACTGGTCTTTGTTTTTGGTATTTTAATTGTTATTTTCTTTTGAACTTCCCTATTCCCCTTTATATTATTATCTTGCAGTTTTTCTTTTAGTGCTTTAGCTTTTTCCATTAAATTCTTTGATACTTTTATAATTGAATTTGTATCAATTGTTACTACTTCTTTATTTCCTTCTTTAGCTATATATTTATCTTCTACCTCTTTTACAGCCCCTTTATTTAATATCATTTCTACCGCCTCGATAATTTTTCTTTCTAGATTATTTGAATTTCCTTCCCCTATTTCCTTTTTAAGTTCTCCTGATATTTTAATCATTTCTTCAATTATCTTGTCTATTTCTTTTTCATTTTCCTGTTCATTTATAAGCATTACTATTGTTTCTATTACCGCTGCTGCTGCTTCATCAATTTCCCTTTTTATTTTTTCATCCTCTACTACTTCTGATGCTTTTTTCAATGCCTTTATCAAATCTATAGTTCTATGGGATGCTTCTTTTAATCCATCTTCTGTTTCTATTCTCTCTCCTGCTTCTTGAATTAATTCTGTAATATCTTCTATATCATTTATTAATTGTTTTGCTTCCTTTTCTGACTTCACATCACCGGCAATGTCCTGAATTTCATCGACAACACCCTCTAGGGCTTCTAATATTTCTTCTTCCGTTGCATTTTCATCCTCTAAAATATCTAAAAGTATATTTTCTCCTATTTCAAGATAAGGATCCTGCCATCCACCTACTGCAAACCAAAATTCAATTTCGTCTCCATCTTCTATATACTGATCCTGAGTCCCTGGCCCTTGTACTCCATTTATTTTATACATCCATCCTGAGGTGTCTTTATATTCCTTTTCCCTATCTCCATCTATCATGGCAAAGTATAATCCCCATCCATAATCCTGGAAATCATAGTCAATATCTTCTTCTTCTAGGGCCTTTACCATTGCATGGGCTACAGTGGGTTCATCAAATTTTTCTGCATACCAATCATGAGATGGCTCTGCTGTAGGTCCAGTTCCAGGTCTTAAGTATGGCTGCAAATCAAATATGTCGGTGGTTACTTCATAATCATCTAATATTTCTTTTTCCCTAGACCCTGTTATTGTTATACTTACTGTTACTCCTTCCTCTATAGGGATTAATTCCTTTATTTCAATCTCTTGAGCCTCAGGAGTAACTAAATGTTTATCACTATCAGGTATGATTGTTATATAATATGTTCCCAATCTGTCAATACTTAGTTTTGCCCTTCCATCTTCATCGGTATACTCTCCAGTATATTGTGGGTTTTTATGCTTTCCTTTTTTATAATATACAATTTCTTCATCTTCTATTGGATCTCCATTACTGTCCTTTGCAATAACAGTAAATTCTTCATCTATCACAGCTTTATCAGGTACAAATACATTTCCATGATCATAGCAGGTTCCATTACCTGTAAATACAATATCATTTCCCTCTTCTAAAGGAATATCAAATCCAAATTTTTCTGGATATATATCCCATTTAGGCTCTCCCTTTACTCCGTCTATGGTTTTTGGAGGTTCTGTATCTGTTTTACCACTATCGTAGGTAACTTTTAATCCAGCAGCCTTTAAAGCTTCTATTGGATAATCTCCTGACATTATTTTTACTTTTGTTTTTGGTAATATTGTATATTCTGGACCCTCTACTCTAATATTAATTTCAATTTCCTTATTTTTCTGCAGTATTACTTCCTCAGCCTTAGCTCTTATTAAATTTTTTCCGTGGGCTGTAATAAAGAATTTACCTTCATTTGAAATTGTAATTAACCCTTTTCCATCCTTATCGGTATATATTCCCGTAGAAACTGGATTTTCCTTTTCCTTGTAGTATATTATTTCTGCACCTGATACTGGTCTATTCTTTAAATCATATACATAAACTGGAAATTCCTTTTCTATACTTAAATCCTTTGTAGGAATATTTATTATTGTATATACTGGATTTGTAATGCCTTCATCCACCAGGATAATTTCTTCTCCTCCATAAAGAATATCACCTGAAGATTTTGTTTGTATTTTATTATTCTTTAATTCTATCCATTTCCAGCCCTCTTCATTTTCTATAACAATATTTCCACCGCTCCCATGATAATTAACATTTCCTTTATCTAATGCCTTAGTAACTGCCTCATATAATGTTGTTTCTTCCAAAATTATATCTACACGGGTTTGGGAAAGTATTGTTCTATTCTTTCCTTCTATTCTTACTATTGCATCTCCTGAGTCTTTACTATATCTTATACGATAAAAAATTGTTGATATTCCATTTTCATAAAAATCCTTTAAAGCCGCAAGGGCCTGTAGAGCTTGTTCTGTTGCCATGCCATTACCAGTAGCAGAACCCGTCTTTATATGCACAAAACTTCCATCATGAAATTGATTATCTAGCATAGATGATACAGGATTACCTTGTCCCCTTGTAAAGTCCTTTCCCTGAGGATCAATTCCTAGGGATGTAAGGGCCATTATAACCTGAGCTGTAGATTCTGTACTGGAATTTGCTGTTCCAAAGGTATTAAAACCCCCGTCTTCATTTTGATTTTGCTTAAGCCATTCTACCGCTTCACCTAAAGCCCCTTTAACATCGGATCTGTTTCTATAGGGAGCCAGAGCATAAATTGCCATTGCTGTAACATCTATTTCTGAGCCTCCCCCCTCAATAGACCATCCATAGCCATCTCTATTATTAAGTAAATAATCTATTAAATATTCTTGTGTAAAATATCCTTTATTTTGAGGAATATCTGAATCTGCTGCATCTAATGCAATGAGGGCCCAAATAGCCGCATTGTTTCCCTGGCTTAAACTGCCATAGCTATATATTTTTTCTATTAAATTTTTCCCAGCAAAATTATGGGGATCATAGCCTGCACCCAGTATTCCTAAAGAGACCCTTACATACTCAGTAATATCACCTAAATTATCATTTGCTTCTATTGAACTCCACAGGCTGTCTATGTAGCTTCTTCCATTAGACAAATATGGCTTTTTATTTATATTCTCTCCATAAGCGCCCAATGCAAAGGCCACCCAATCACCATTAGGCCTTCCCTTTCTCTTGTAAAAATCAATAGTCAACTGGGCTTTTTCATTTATTATGTCTTCTGGTACATTATATTTATCCTCTTCTACCACGGTTAAAGTCAAAGCTCCCTTTACCTGTGGATTAGTTTGGGACTGGGCTATTATTGTTACTGTACCAGGCTCTATTCCCTTTACCCTTCCGTTATTGTCCACCGTTGCTATTTCTGGATTTTCACTGAACCATGTAACTTTTTCATTGTATATAAGGGTTCCAAATTGATTATATACTTCAGCTTTTAAATCAAGAAATTCATCTACAATTATACTTTCTTTATCTCCTATAATTTTAATTTCTTCTACCCTAATTTCTTGATTATTTTCAAAGGTGAATTTAACTAAATTATGTTTATTATTACTATCATATATACCTATAACGTATAAGCTCTTCTTATCTTTTCCTAAAAAAACACTTTCAAATTCGCCATATTTATTTTTATCATAGCTAATAGCTTGTATAATATTTCCATTAGAATCCATTTTATATATTCTACTTCTAATAGAAATTTTGCTAAAACCTTCTTTTTTATATTCAACAAGGGGTAGGGATATATTTTTATCATTGTCTATTATAAAATATCTACTTGGTAATATATAATGAGAAGCACCTACTAAACCATTTAGTTTTTTCTTCCATATTTCTTCTCCTTCTTTATTCAGTACATAAAATGTATAATCTTCTTTACTGCTTCCCAATATAAAATATAATCTTTCTTCACTTAATAGAATTTGGCGTTCTTTACTAAGAGTAATACTTTCATCATCATATTTCCATACAATATTACCATTTTGTATTTTACATATTCCTTCCTTATCTTCTTGCTGACCTTCTTCTCTAAAATATCCATATAGAGCATTGTTATCATCTATTTCAATATTGACCTGCCCAAATAATAGGTCTTCAAAAATATTTTCTTCTATTGTTTCACCTTGAGAATTTATCTTATTTATTATAGTATCTTTAATATCCTTAAGTACACAAATAATATTATCTTGGCTGTCTAATGTAAATGAAGAAATTTCTTCATCAAAATTCTTTTCCCAATTTTTTTCACCGGTTTCATTATTTATTGAATATAAATATGCACCCATATTTTCTTGGGATGATGCAAAATAAATTGTACCCTCATCACTTTCCTCTATATTAGTTATTACCTTACCTACATGATTTTCGATTTCATATTCCCACTTGATTTCCCCATTATCTTTTACTGCTAATAGTCTATACTTACTATTTTTATCCTTAACTATACAATAAATAATATTGTTTTTACTAGTTTCTATATGATAAACAGATCCTACTTCTATTCTCCAGTTTTCCTCTTTATTCTGGGAATTTATAGATATTAGTTCTTGATTACTATCAATATAATAAAGCGCTCCATTATTCCCTTGTGCTATATATTCAGATAATCTACGGCTGCTAAGATTCCAATGATATCCAAAGGATGGGACTACAGTTATTTCTCTTTCATGGGTTATATCTCCACTAGTTCCCTTTATAATAGTAGTTCCACATTCTAAGGAAGTAACCTTTCCTTTTTCATCTACCTTTGCCACATTTTCATTGGAACTTGACCATTTTATCTCTTCAAGCTCAATAATATTTCCATATTGATCTACGGTAGATAATGCTAAGGTTCCAGGAAAAGATATTATAGCTTCCTTAGGATATATGGTCTTATATTCACTTGAACTTTTAAAAACATTATACTTTATTTCCTTTCTCACTCTAACATCTGTAGAAGATATTACCTCTAAGGCATTTATTCCTTCAGCTTTAGGATTTAAGAGTCCATTATTATCTATTGCGGGAAAATAATTTATTATACTATGCCAAATTACTTCTTCCTCTTCCTCCTCCATAGTATCTCCATATTGATCAAGAACCTGTACATGGAATTGATAGGGTATACCATATTCTATATCGATTGTATTTTTAATTTCTTCTTTATCTTCATCTAAAATCTTAATAGAAGCTGGTACTGGATCTTTCTCAACAACCTCTACTTCTACTATATCCTTTATATCAGTTCCTTTTACCCTTACTGTTAGTTTAACTTTTTTATCTTCTTCAGTTATATCTTTACAATGTAATTTTCCATCGGAGGTTGGCTCAATAATAGACTCATTGTCACTTTCCCACTGAATTTCTTCTCCTATCATTGCCTTTCCATGAGTATTTTTTACTACAACAGCCAATGTTTCCTCTAAATTCTCCCCAAGCTTTTTATCCTTTTCTATTATTTCTATGGATGACGGCCTTTCAGGAATTCTTCTTTGGATTTTAACGGCTGCAACATTTGAGTAATATCTTTTAGCCCCTATAAGAACATTACCATCTATGTATAGGCTATTAAACCCAAGCATAGAACTTCCAGTAAGAATTATACTATCGGCTTCTTTTCCATAGGGGTCTATGACATATAAGGCTCCTCCACTGGAAGTTTTTTCTGGATAATATAAATACCCCTCGTAGTCTACTACTGAATTACCAAATGAATCTTCGTCGTTTTCATAAATATAATTCTCAGTTCCATTAGAATTAATTGATATTATTTTATTTTTTCCTTCCTTGTAATACCCAATAACTGCATACAAGGTATCCATATCGATGTCATTTTTTATAGACAAGGAAGTAATATTATAATCATTACTTTCACTTAATTCATAATTATTAAGGGGATGATCTTCTATTTCACTTCCATCCTCAGGATTCAATACCTTTATAACACATCTATTATCTACTATATATACTTCTCCACTGCTTCCTATTACCGGTGGCCTTATTCCACTTTTTGTTGGATAGCTCCATTTTTTATTTCCATTGGAATCTAAAGCCTGTATTTTTCCATCCTTTATGTCTTGATTTTTTCCATCAATAGCTATATATATATTATTATTTTCATCTTTTATTGGGGGCTCTTTTATTTCATAGCTTGATATAGATTCTTCTAAATTTTCATCATCAATTTCATGGCTCCATTTTTCATCTCCATTTTTCTCATAACTATATATTCCTTCTTGAGTTGTTATTATTATTTCATCATCTATTATTATTGGATTTGTTTTAATTAAGCCCTTGCCTTCAAATTCCTCTTTCCATTCTACTCTCCCATCATATGGATCCATGGCAAAAAGTTGTGTTTTAAATTCTGAATTATCAAAATCACTTGTAAAGGTTTGAATATAAACTGTTCCGTCTTTTCCGTATACAGGCATATACTTTTTATTACTGGTACCAACCCCATCTATTCTTTTATTCCAAAGCTCATTTCCATATAAATCAAAGGCATATATTCTTATTCCCTTTCCATCATTTTTACCTTCACCAAGACCCGTATTGTCTCTAATAGCATATACTATTCCATTATTCATGGATGCAGATATAAAATTTTGCATTCCTGTAGTAACTGTTTCTCTTCTTGAGAAATCTAGAATCTCCTTTAAAGCATATTCTTGTACATCCTTCACATCAAATTTAATTATTATTAAATCCTCTAGAGCTTCTCCTTCTTGGGTAGATATTTTAATTTTATAGGAATTTTCTATTTCTAGCTGATTATTTAATTTTATTATTATTTTTTTACCATCTTCATCATCAATTTCTGCGAGGTCTTTCCCTGTTCCTTCCTTTATTAATTCTTCTGACCTTTCATTTTCTTCTGTTTTTTCAACTATTTGGTATAAAAATATATTTAATTTATTTATATAATCCTCATCTAGCTCTTTACTAGTTTTAATAAATATTTCATCTTTTGGAGAAATGGTTTTCCCATTTATCGGGCTTGTTATTTCTAGTTTTTGGGGTTTTGTGTCAAAGGTCCATCTTATGTTTTTATCTAAGATTTTTTCGCCTGTTTTAGATTGTATAAATTCACGTATTATGTCTACTTTGTATACATGGTTTTCTTCTAGATCTATATTTTTTCCATCTTCATCCTTTAACTGTATTGTTACTTTATTGGGATTATCTTGGCTAAATACTAATTCATGCTTTGTTATATCACCATATAAAGAATTACTCTGATCTACTTCTCCATCACCATCTTTGTCATAAAGAACTGCAACTTGGACTGGTAGTTGTGAGTTTTCTTTGAATTCTACCTCTTGATTAAATGTAACACTTAGCTCTGCATCCTTTGCTACTCCACTAGCTTTATTTTCTGGACTTAGGCTTTCTACTTCTAATGGCTTTTCTACTGTATCAAATCTCCATTCAATTGCTTCTAACTCTTCTTCACTATCTACAGCCTTTATTAGTCCCTTTGGAATTATTATTTCATAATAGCGATTCTTTTCTGATTTTATACTTTCTCCATCTTCCCATTTAAATACTCCTATGGTCGATTCTCCATTGCTGTCATCTTCTAATTCTAATAAATACCAATCTTCTCTTTCATAATAATCATGTACATCTGCATAATTCTTTCCATCTTCTGATATATTCATTATTGTTAATAAAGAATCATTTGTACCTTCCAAGCTTTCTACTGGTTTGTTAAACTTTATTTTTATTTCATTTCCTGCCTTTGCTCCACTTGACCCATTTTCTGGACTTAAAATTTCTACTTTTAATTCTTCTTCCTTTTCTACTGTATCAAATCTCCATTCAATTGCTTCTAACTCTTCTTCACTATCTACAGCCTTTATTAGTCCCTTTGGAATTATTATTTCATAATAGCGATTCTTTTCTGATTTTATACTTTCTCCATCTTCCCATTTAAATACTCCTATGGTCGATTCTCCATTGCTGTCATCTTCTAATTCTAATAAATACCAATCTTCTCTTTCATAATAATCATGTACATCTGCATAATTCTTTCCATCTTCTGATATATTCATTATTGTTAATAAAGAATCATTTGTACCTTCCAAGCTTTCTACTGGTTTGTTAAACTTTATTTTTATTTCATTTCCTGCCTTTGCTCCACTTGACCCATTTTCTGGACTTAAAATTTCTACTTTTAATTTTAAAGACTTAACTTCCTTCTTTACTTCAATAGATATTGTTTCCTCTAAATCAGAATTCGTCTCAGATACAGCTATTATATTTACAGTCCCTTCTCCTACCCCTGTTACTTCTCCTGTTTCTTCATCTACCTGTGCCTTTTCTTTATCTCCACTTTTCCATTTTACCTTTTCTTCCTCTAGTATTTCATCCTTTTCATTCTTTACCACTGCTGTTAGCTGTATTGTTTTTCCTGCTTCTACCTCTGTTTCTCCTGTTATTTCTATTTTACTTGCCTTTGATTCTTCATCTTCTTCTGTGGGTTCTTTTTCTTCTTTTGTTGGTTCTTCATCTTCTTTTGTTGGTTCTTCATCTTCTTTTGCTGGTTCTTCATCTTCTTCTGTGGGTTCTTTTTCTTCTTTTGTTGGTTCTTCATCTTCTTTTGCTGGTTCTTCATCTTCTTTTACTGGTTCTTCATCTTCTTCTGTGGGTTCTTTTTCTTCTTCTGTGGGTTCTTTTTCTTCTTTTGTTGGTTCTTCATCTTCTTTTGGTGGTTCTTCATCTTCTTTTTCTGGTTCTTCATCTTCTTCTGTGGGTTCTTTTTCTTCTTCTGTGGGTTCTTTTTCTTCTTTTGTTGGTTCTTCATCTTCTTCTGTGGGTTCTTTTTCTTCTTTTATCGGTTCTTTCTCTTCTATAGCTGTTTCATTCTTTATTTCTATATCCTGTTCTTTTATTAAATCTTCACCTAATACAGGTGTTATTGTAGATAGAATCATTGATAATATTATTAATATGCTAATAATTTTTCTTGGCCTTTTAAGCTTCACTAAAACCCCCCCTTTTACCTTTTAAAAAATATATTGCTTTATATTAAATATTCCAGTTCATTTGCTATATAATAGTAAAACCCAAGTTGCACATGTCAAAAATACCACTGTTCCTTGGAATTTTTGATATGTGCAATCTAAAATTTTTACTTAATCCCTTAAATATTGAAATGAATTTTATTGTATTTTATTGTTATTTTTTCTAATTAATTACTATAGTTATAATCCATAAAAAGCAAATAGAAACTGTAGTTTCTATTTGCTTTTACTTATCTGCACTATAATTTTATTAATTTTTTTACCAGCTGGACTTTTCAAATCTTACGGAATCATAGTCATCCAATTGAACAGCTGAAGAAGCATGTTCTCCATATTGATTGTTTAGATAATATTCCCAATAATAGTCATTACCAATTTTCAGCAAATAGCTTCCTTGAGAATCAAGCTCTACATTAGCTGATACCCAATCCCAATCCCAATTAGAGTCACTTATGCTTGTGCAGCCATCTGGATCCTTTTCTAATTCTAATGCGAAAAGTAATGCATGGATTCCTGATGGACTATTCTGCAATACATCGGAATCATCAAAGCTTGAACCAAAAATAGTTTCTAAGCTAAATTCTTCTACTGTAAGACCTGTTTGGTCACAATATGTGGTTCCATTTGCCTGCGCTTTAACTGAAATATTTGTTACATCACCTGTATATGAAGTTCCTTCTACTACCACATAGGATGTAACAGAAACTGGGTTATCATCGGGTGTATCGTAGGTTACTGTAATTACTGCACTTCCAGTTCCTACAGTTTTTAATGTAACTTGGGATTCACCTTCCAATAGGCTTACTGTTTTTCGTCCCTTTACAAATTTGACTACAGAACTATCAGAAGTTGTCCATTTTAAATAAGCTTCTTCCTCATTGGTAAAACCATGCTTAATATATGAAGAATCTAATCCTACAGCTTGTACAATTTCAGTTGCTCCTGTTCCTTGTTTAACTATTGTAAAATGATTACTATCTGCTAAAGTAATATAGGGATAAGTAGTACACCCATCATCAGCAAATGAAGGAACTCCTAAAACAGCCACCAACATAAACGCAACTAACAACATACTTAATCTTTTTTTCATCACATTCATCTCCTTTTTTTCTTTGGTTTGAAAAATCTAATTTAATGCTTCTTCCCTAATACCCTGTATGTCCCCCCTTTTAGATGATCTTTTGCTTGTTTGTTTTTATAAACTAAAAGGCACTACCAAATAAATATATTGGTAGTGCCTCCAGTTTTCTGGTCAGCCCTTATCTTGATTTATAATTTTATGGATTTCTTTATCTCCTCTACCCTTATGGGAATAGCGTTTTGTATTACAATCCTAATCTCTCCATACTCAGTACTTCGAATCAGCTCTATTAAATTCTTTTCCTTTTCATTTAAAAGTATTTGACTTTGTTTTTTACTCAAAATGGCATCCCCCTTCATTTTCTTCTAATTACCATTTGAAGATTTGGAACAAAGCTACCTAAAATAAAAGCCCTAACCTCCGATAAGGGTTAGGGCTTTTATGGTATTTCTATATATAACCATAAGCATTTTAAACAGATGATTTAAAATACTGTTCCACATATTGCCTTTCCTCGGAAGGTTTAATGTAATGCTATTTTGGCAGGTATCCTGACTTATGGATCATCGTTTTCCTTTGCCTTCCCAGAAATTCATCCAGTGGCATATACAAGGATTACTTCCCACTTACAGTGGCCGGACCGCTCTGGATTTTCACCAGATTCCCTTTAATCTTTGTAATTTATATACAAAGAACCGAAATAGTATACTATATATCATTTTTAATTTTAAAATATTAATATCAATACCTTGTCTCTAATAAATTATAACTCTATTTCCATAAAATTTCAATTGTTTTCCCATAATCTCCTTAAAAAATCTTACATCAATATATGACATTCTTTTTACTTTTATAACCCCTGGCTTTCCCTGAGTCTTTTAATACTCCAGGCACACTGGGCTCTGGTAACGGGTTTATTAGGATTAAAATTCTCGTATACAAAGCCCTTTTCATGGGCCAGCTTGAAATATCCTTCAAAAGAATTTTCTTCTAGATTTACATTTTTTATAATAGCCATAATAAATTCTTCTCCGGTTATGTTCTCATTTGTAGAATAATTTTCATCTGATAATATTTTTCCAAGTTCCAATTTTTTTATGGGGTCATTAGGTTTAAATGTCCCATCAAGATGGCCAGATAATTCATATTTATATACTAAATCCATTGCTTCCTTAAATCCAAAGTCTCCTGGTTTATAATCAGTGAACAAATGCTTTTCTGCCTCTGGTCTATATTTTTCATGAAGCATTTTGAACAATGATTTTTCATTGTAGGCACTTGCCATTCCATACAATCCCTGTTCTGTTGCCATGGCATTAGAAGAAATACGGTAATTTCCATATTTACTCAAAACATGGGTAAAGCTTCCGTCTTCCAGCTGAAACTCAAGCATTGCTGTAACGGGATTGTTTCCATTTTCTTTAGTCCACTTTTCTCCTACAGGATTTTCTCCAATGGAATTAAGTCCTAGAATTACCCATGAACAGCTTTCTGGATTTATTGTTCCCCATGAATCAAAGCCTCCATTATCCAGCTGTCTTTCATGTAAAAAGTTTAAAGCTTTTTGAACCACCTCATTGAACTGATCTTCTCCTAATATTCCAAGGGCCATAAGGGCTGAAGCCGTCATATCTATATCGGAATCAATTAAATAATAATCCTCTGGATCTTCAAAATATTTAACATCATAGGTAAATCCTCCATCTGGATGCTGTTTATCTACCAGCCATTTTAAAACCTTGTCTCTGTTGGGAATCGGCTCTCCTGCACAATAAAGGGATATTATGCCAAAAATATGGGCATTGATTAAATCCTCGCCCACCGGCTCACCTGTTGTATTATCCTCAAGGGAGTCTGCAAACTTACCGCTGGGAAGCAATGTGCTTTTTACTTTTTCAACAAGGTTTATCCCTCCAAAATCCCTGGGATTCTTTCCTGCGGAGCAAACTCCAATAATTGTCCTTTGATAATCGGTACTGGCAGAGCTGCGAAGGCCTATACCTTCCTTTACCTGCTGCTCCCTCCAATATGCACCGTTTTTTCCATCCTCAGTTGTCCATTTTTCTCCACTTACATCCTCTTCAAATCCAAATAGTCCAAAGGCTGGCCAATCTAGAATTCCTTTAAATTCCCTTTCTTTGTATCTATCCTGATAATAATCAATGGTTTTCTGGGCTATCTCCCTTAATTCCTCCTTAGTAATTTTTACAGACTGGGCATAAATTGATACTGTAAATAGATTGAATATTAATATTATGGTTAATAATACTAAAGCTAAATTTAAACCCTTTTTATTCTTTGATTTATTTAACATTTTAATCCTCCTTGAACATATATGTACGCTTTTAAAGTCTAGCTTGCTCAGGTATCCACTGAGAATCCTTTTACGCTCCTCCTATAAACCTCTTTATAATTCTAAATACTAAGAGGACAAAAGAGGTTTATAAAGAGAACTAAAAGGAAATCTCAGTGGATACCTTCCTTTCTAAAGTTTTATGAGCGTACATCTGTAAAATATTATTTTACTAAAAACCTATTTCTAATATAATCTAGGAGATTTTTAATACATTCCTAAGTGTATCAAGCTTATTTACAGCTTCCTTATGGCAATATCTCCTATATAAAAAAGCAGTGCCAAAGGAAGTAATATAAAGCTCAAATCCAAAGATGATTTATTTTTATCTATTGGTTGTTTAAATACATTTGTATCTTCGTCTATTAATCTTCCCTTTGATATTTCCCTTATTAAATTTAATCTTTCTATCCCCCTTCCTTTATTTATTTCATGTTCTGGGGAATAATTTAAATTTATTGTTTCAATTTTTCTTTCAATAGTTTCACTATCTCTTATTAATTCTGCTGTTACATAGTAGCTGCCCTCTTCATTTAAGGAAAACTCACCCTTGTATTTTCCAGTTGAAATTTGATTTAATAATATATTTTCTTTGAATTCCTTTGGTCCCTGTACTTGGATTTTAAATTTGCTGTTTTCTTTAGGATTATTGTGGGCAGCGAAAATTTCTAATTTTCCTCTAGTTTTCACTAAATCAATTTCCATTTCTTTATTTTTTCCCCTTGAAAAAATCCAACCTACTATAGAAGACCATTTTTCCTGGAATTTGTCCCATTTTATCCATGAATCACTCCACCTTCCATTTAAATCGGAGGTCCACACCAATACCCTTCCAAGGCCATACTGCCAGTGACTAAGTATTGGGTCATCCAAGGGACTTTTTAAAACAAGGGTTGCACCTTCTTTTATTCCAGTTCCCACATAGCCCTTTAAATTAGGAAATTGATCATAATTAAAATACTTTGTGTTTTCTACTTTTATGGGAGTAAATTCTTCATTATTTATGTATTTTTTTGTTGCCAGATAGGTTTCCTTAGCAAATATTTTTGGTATTGATGTAAAATCCTTTACAAAATAATTTCTTCCCTTTGCCTCCTTAGATAATTTTTTCAATACCTCAATATTTGCATCTTGACCTATTCCCACCGTAGAAAGAGTTATGCTTTTTTCCTTCATTTTGTTTATATAATTTTCATATCCCTCCTTTTCTCCCTGTCCATCGGATAATAATATAATATGTTTGATTTTAACTGGAGCATTTTCAAAGGCATTTATTCCCTCATCCAAAGCTGGCAGGATTAAGGTTCCTCCCCTTGAGCTGAGCTTTAAAATATTTTCTTTTATTTTTTCCTTATCCTCAGCACTCTTAAAGGGAACTATCCATTCTAAGGTATCGGAAAAACCTAAGACTCCAATATAATCATTTTCATTTAGTATTCCTATGGATCTTAGGGAAGCTTCCTTTGCCATATCTATTTTTTTTACTCCATGGCTTTCATCCTCCATGCTTCCAGAGCTGTCTATAATTAGTATTAAGCCAGTATTGGGAAGCTTTTTATTTCCCTTCATATCACACTCTAAAGGAAGAATATCTTCTAAAATAGTATCTTTATATTCTCCCAGGGCAAAGCTTTCTTCTCCCCCTATAATTACAAGGCCAGTTCCAAGGTTTTTTACACATTTTTGTAAATTTTCTTCAAATTCAGAAGATATATTGTCATGATGAAGATTTACTAGGAATATTCCATTGAATTGGGATAAAAAATTCATATTATCGGGGACCTCCCCGGAAGAATAAACAATTGGATTTAAATCCATTGATTTTAAGACTCCCCTTAAATTTTTTATATCCTCATCCTTTCCAATTATTAAGCTCTCGGGCCTATTTCCTATATTTAAAACTCCAGAAGCTTTATTGTTTTTATAATTTTTATCCTCTTTAAAAACTATTTCCCCCCTATAATTTATTCTCTCGTTATCCTCTAGAGAAATACTATATTTGAATACATTTTCACCATTTTCTACCCTTAAGTCTTTCTTTAGTATTTCTTCATTGTTTCCATAAAAGATAAAAGTACCCTCTCCATCAAAATTGCTGTCTATAATTATCTCTACCGGTATATCATTTTTATTATGTATATTCTCTGGAATTCCCAAGGAAGTAAGCTGTACATCCTTGACTTTTTCAGTATTTATAGGATATATTTCGAGGCTTATTTTATTTTCCCTTAATTTATTTATTTTTTCTACAGCATTACCCATATTTTCCCTTCCATCACTTATTAAGACCAATCTTTTATTTGTTTTTTCCGGGAAAAAATTCACTGCAAAATCTAGGGCTTCTTCTATATTTGTAAAATTGGAATTAATATTAGAGCTTAAATTTATTTTTTCTATTTTATCTTTAATGGGCATTTCTATCATTGGTTTTTCTCCAAAGACTATTATTCCCATCTTATCCTTAGATTCCTTTAATTTGAGCTGATGATTTAAATATTCTTCTATTCTCTCTTTATTTTTATCTGCACTTATGGATTTATCTACTAAAAATATGGTAGTTGTATTTCTAGCTGAAAAATCTATGTCTAATTGAGTTAAAGATAAAATAAGACAAATAAGGGTTAAAATCCTAATAAATATCCAATATTTTCTTTTTTTTTCATCTATTACTCTATAGCTATTTTTAATTTGAAAGGCAAAATATAATGAAACAATAGATGAAATTATTAGGGTAATAATATTTCCTTGGAAATTATACAGCATTTTTAAACACCTCCCACTCTAAAATCATCAATAAAAGCAGAAGGCAAATTATTATATTTTTTAAATCTATTTTATTTAAATTATTGAAATGAAATTTGTTTATTTTCTTTTTTTCTCTGGATAAAAAGTCGTATTTTATATTTTCCTCCTTTGGAGGATTAACAAAAAATGTCTTTATATTTTTATCTCTGTCAATTAGATTGTACTTTCCAATTTCCCTTAATTTTATATTTTCTTCACCATTTATATTTATTTCCTTTGTGGGGGTTTTAAGCCTTATATTACTTTCTTTTATATATATTTCTTCCCCAGGCTCATAGCATCTTTTATCTTCCTTTAAAAACCATTTAATAATATTGTCAATTAAAATTGGGAATTCGGTTTTCATTGAAAAATTAGTTTTATTAAAATCTATGGTAGAATATATTTTTTTCCCTTTGTCTTCTATTTCATAGGCCATTACTGTTTTATCCTCTGCCTTAAGTATAGTTTTAAAATTCTCATCTTCCTTAAGATATGAAAAATCCTTTAAATAGGAATCCCTAAGAATTATATCCTCTGAAAAAAGCTCATCTGCTATTTTCATTTCACTGTATTTATCTAAGTATCCCTCTACCATTTCTTCTGGAGGCTTAAGATACCATATATTTTTATCCTCCCATAATTTCTTTTCCATTAACCTTTCATTTATTATATATAAGTCAAATTTTTCTTTTATATCCTTATATTTCTTAATATTTGTTAGTTTTATATAGGGCAAGCTTTTAAGGGCCCTATTTAAAAAATAATTTTCTCCTATCATCAAAACTTTCTTCTTGTATTTATCTCCTATGGGAAGAACAAATTCATTGTCCCCATAAATCGTATCCTCTTCCTTTATATAAATCTTTAAGTAATCTATGTTTAAGGGAATATCAGTCCAATTTACATTTACTACTTCTCTAGAAGGTATATTTATTTTCCTAATATCCTGCCAATTAATTTCATCCTTTAATTCTAAAATTATTTCCTTATTTTTTTCTCCATAATTTCTTATTTTAAATAATGCAGCACGATTATAGTAATCGAATTTGCCATCTATAATTCCTATATTATTAATTCCATCTCCTATTTTTATATTTTCATCTCCAAGTAATATATTCTTATTTGTAAAGAAAACTATAGGCTCTGGAAAAGTTGAAAAAATAGCTTCTTTATTTTTTATATTAAAAACTTCATAGGTGGGCTGAATTGCATCAAGTTCATTTAATACTTGATTTTTACTGCCCCCCTTTACTATTGTTTGGATTTTTCTTCCTATGGTTACAAAATCAATAGAAATATCATCATCTATATTTTTTATATATTTTTTTATTTCTTTTTTTGCTTTTTCTATTTCCGTGACTCCGTCTTCTTCTGCCCTCATGGTCAAGGAATTGTCAAGGACTATTGTTAAGCTTTCTCCCTTAAAGGGCTTTATCCACATAGGCCTTGCAAAGGCCATAACTATTAGAATTCCTATTAAAAGTTGAATAAAAAGAAGAAGATATTTATTTATCCTATTTTTCTTTATTCCCTCTACTTCTTTTATTACTTCCTCCCATAATCCAAGGTAGGATACTTCCCTTTGTATAAATTGCTGTTTTTTTAAATGAAGTAAAATTATAAGGGGTAAAAGCAGTGAAAGAAGCCATCCCAATGGATTTAAAAAAATCATTTAAATCACCTCGACTGCCTTGGCAATAATATTAATCGGTTGACTATCGCTGGGGGAAAAAACATATTTTACATCCCTATAATCACATATTTTTTTATTATCTTCTATGAAGTTTCTAATTTTCTTTTTATATTTTTCCTTAATTCCCTGGGTGAGTAAAATTTTTCTACTTTCTCCAGTTTCCTTGTCAATAAGCTTAAGCTCTCCAGAAAAATCCGGCTTTATTTCCTGGGGAGCCATTAAATGTATAACAATTATATCCTGCTTTTTTGACGATAAATAATCTAATATATCTGAAAAGTTCTTTCCAAATAAATCTGTTATAATAAAGGTCACCCCTTCTTTGATTTTTTCTATGGAGGATAAAGAATAAAAGTTTGTTTCTCCCTTTGGTTTTATATCTTTAATAAGATTTAAAAGCTCATAAAAATCATATTTATTATTTAAATTTTTTCTTAAAATTTCTACATCTTTATTTATTGTATAGATATTTAATTTATCTCTTTGATTTATACTTATATATGCAAGTCCAATTGATAAAAGCTCTGCCAATTGAAATTTGTTAGGATTTCCAAAGTCCATGGAGCCGCTACAGTCCAATATTATATTTATCTCCATCTGCTTTTGGGCTGTAAATTCCCTGATATAAAATTTACCAGTGCGAGGATAAGCCTTCCAATCTATTTTTTTCGTATCATCGCCAGGATTGTATATTCTATGTCCATAGAAATCCTGGGAAGAACCTATTCTTTTGCTTTTTCTATTTCCAATTTGTCCATTTATGAGTCTTTTTCTTCTTTTTATGATTATTTGTTCTATTTCTTGTAAAAATTTTTCCATTTTATTTCACCAGCTTTACTATTTCTTCTATTATATTGTCTGGATCTATTCTTTCAGACATACCGCGGAAGTTTGTAAATATCCTGTGCCTAAGACATGGATAGGCCATGGCTTTTATATCCTCAAAGGAAACATTGAATCGCCCCTTAGAAAGGGCCCTTGCCTTGGAGGCAATAATAATGGATTGTATCCCCCTGGGACTTACTCCACATTTTACATAGTTTTTCACAATATCCAATTGACTTTCTCTCGGATGGGTAGCCAACATTATTTTTATGGCATATTCCTTTATTGGTGCAGCTATAGGTACCTTTAGGGCAGCCCTTTTCATTTCCATTATTTCTTCCTTTCCCACTATTTTTCTTAAGTCTAAATTTTCATTTCTTTCGGTGGTGGTTAAATCCATTATTTGGGATAAGGCTTCCATATTGGGAAGGTCTATGGTCAGCTTAAACATGAATCTATCCAGCTGGGCCTCCGGTAAAGGATATGTTCCCTCCATTTCCAGGGGGTTTTCTGTAGCCAGTACAAAAAAGGGCTGGGGCAAATTATAAATATTATTTCCTACGGTAACGGTTTGCTCCTGCATTGCTTCCAATAAAGCACTTTGGGTCTTGGGTGTGGCCCTATTTATTTCATCGGCCAGTATTAATGAGCTGAAAATTGGTCCTTTCTGAAATTTAAAATTGAATTCTTCATTCTTTTTATCTATTAAAAAGGTTCCTAGAATATCTACTGGCATAAGATCCGGAGTAAACTGGATTCTTGAAAAAGAAAGATCTAAAACCCTTGATAGGGTTTTAACCATCTGGGTTTTCCCAAGGCCCGGTGTTCCTTCCATTAAAACATTTCCTCCAGAGATAATTCCTATGAGTAAATCCTTAACTACTTCTTCCTGCCCTATTATAGCTTTATTAACTTCCTTTTCTATTTCCTCAAAATATCCCTGGAAATTTTTAATTATTTTCTTCTCCATTTGTTTTTCCCCCATTTATCTCCATAAAATATTTTATAACAAGGTCCTTTCTCTCTAATGGTATATTTTGTTTATATATATATTTCATCCCTTGATTTTCGTATTTTATCAATTCTGTCCTTAAATCCTTTTTTTCTCCCTCCACTGCAAAAACTTCATTTGAAGATTTGCTTTCTATATTTCCTGTTTTTGATTCTTCTCCTCGAATATTGGAAATATCCCCTTTATCATCTCCAAGTCTTTTATCCTGGGAATTTTTTTCTAGTTCTCCAAAGGCCTTTTCCCCAGTGCCTTCTCCAGAGGCAGATTTACCACCTCTCCCTATTCCCTTTGTATTACTTTGGGCTTCATTTCCAAAGCCCCCTGCTAAAAGTTCACTGCTTTCTTCCCTTGACTTTTCGCCACTTTTTAAATCAGCTTTTTCTCCTTTGGTAAGGGCCGATAATTTTTTTTCTCCCTTTGGTGCTTCTATACCATCCTTGCTTTTTGAAAAAAATCTTTCCTTGGATTCCTGTAATTCACTGAGAATATCCTTTTCCATATCCTTTAAAGCCTTTTTTTCCTTTATTTCTTCCAGGGATTTTCTAAGGGTTTCATTTGAAAACTCTTTATTCTCAAGCTTTTTCTTTATTTTATTTAATTCTTCCTTTGTCTCTACACTATAATAATTTTTTTCTTCTGCTTTTAGGTTTTCCAGTATTTTTTTTTGTTCTATTTCTGTAAAAATTTTATTTTTTATTAAATCCATAGTATTTTCTATATCCCTATTCATAAGTGCATTTTCCAAATCCCTGTGGTCAGGAGATACTCCTTGAAATATCCCTGCCAAGGCCCTTAATATATCTTCATTATTTCTTTCATACAATTCTTCAATTCTTCTTTGGGCATTGGCAATTTCCCCTGCCCCATCCTTAAAGTCAAAGGTTCTTTCTATTTTTTTTTCTAAATCCTTTAAAATTTCTTTTTTTTCTTTTTTGATATTACTATCTTCCTCTGAGGCCATTTCTTCTTCTAATATTTTTTTTATTTCCCTTGCTTCTTCTGTGAGTTCTTTATTGATTTCTTCCCTTTCTGCGGCAACTCCCCTTGTTCCGGTAGGTAGATAATAAATCCCAAGGGAAATGCAAATAAATAAAATTCCTGTAAATAATCTTTTGACCTTTATTTTTATTTTGTATTTTTTAAGAGGATTAAAATTTTCTAGAATATATTTTAAATCCTCTAAAAAAATTTCCATAAGGGGAGTATTTTCTTCTTTATATTCTATATAGGTTATGAGTCTATCCTCTAGACCAAACTTATCACCTACAAGGGCTGCTTCCTTTAGTTTTGGCCTTTTAAAAATTCCTATTAAAATTGATATTATCATTGTGAAAATAAATATATATACTGCTTTCTTTATTCCATATACTACTGGATATATTTGAGTAAATATCATGAATATAAATATCAATATGCTAAAAACCATTAAACCCTTTATTATAGAATTTATTATTCTTTCAATCCAAATTTTTCTTCTAAGCTTCTTTAATACCAGTATTATTTTCTTTTTTCTCATATTCATTTACTCCTGTTTTAAATATTTCTCTTACCCTTAAAATATTAAAAATTATTGTTATAAAAATGGAAAACAATATATTAATTATTAGCGGAGAATTGCCAAGATAATTTCCTCCCCCTATCTGACTATATAAAAGTCCTCCAATGGCTAGAAGGGGGTTTATAAAAAATATTCCTGGAAAACCTTCATTATACAAGGTTATTACAACTAAGCTTTTATATTCTATATAAAAATATAAAAATACCGTGGATAATATAATAAGAGTAAATATAAATAAAATTAAAATAAAGCTCTTTAGGTTTTTGATTTTATATTTTATATTTAAATATTCCCTAAGGCTCAATAAAACCATCCCCCAAAATATTTGTATTATAAGGGGCAAAATAAAGTTAATCCCCTTTAAATGACCTAATATAAATATAGTTAAAATATGGGGAATAGAGGCTAGGGAAAAGATAATTACTTCTAAAAGCATTGAAATATAAATACTTAAAAATTCATTCTTAGTATTTCCTATCTTTATATTGACATCATCCCATAGAGGAAGAAAAATTGTGAAGAACACAAACTGTAAAATCACAAAATAAAGATAAGCACTATTATAAACCTGTGGGTCATATCCTTCTCTTTGATAAGCCACCATAAATAAATATCCAATTAAAACCACCGATAGTATTAATATATAGGTAAGTAATATTATTAAATTTCTATTGCTGATTTTATTCATAAGGCTCATCTCCTAAATTCACTTTACCCTTTACAGATATTTGAGGAATAATTAATCTTCCTTCTCCCGTTATCTTTAGGGATAAAGGTTTATTTTGAAGGTAGTTGCTAAGATTATCTCCTTCTAACATATCAATGTTTAAATTCTCCCAACTACCTTTATAATGGTTATAAATCTCAATATTCATCTCCCCTCCTTCGATCTTTCCATAGAGGGATATATTATGGGCATCAATAAAAGAAGGTAAAAAATAATATAATAATAATTCATCTCCACTATTTAAGCTGTATTCATTTTGAATATTTTTAGATATTTCCTTATTTATATTAAAAACTGGCTCTATAAATTGTGGTGGTAATAAAATCTCATCCCCATTAAATTTTATATTTACAGGACAAATATTTAAGCCGTGGTTTTGAATTTTTTTCTCTTTATTATTGATAGTTTTTATTTTTTCATTTCTAGAAAAACCAATTAATTTAGAATTTATTTTCTTTTCTTTTATTTGGCTCAAATAGTATTCTAATAATCCCCTTTCATATCTATCCAGACCAGCAGCTTGGGATATCTTTCCTACATAATTGTAATCACTTAGATTAAGCAAATTATGATCCAGCTTGTATTCTATATTAATTCTTTCCCTGCTTTTCATATCTCCAAGGTATAAAACCGTATCCCCAATTACAAGAAATGATTTATAAAGCTTATGGGGAAAGGGATTTAATAATTCCCCCTTTAATATTTCATTTTCTAATTCTAGGATTAATTTTGATTTTTCTCCATTATTTATTTCCTTTGTAAATAAATAATGGGGATTTATATCCTTATAGACAATTTCCTCGTTTGCCATATCTAATATGTAATTACTATTGGTTAACTCCTTTGCAAAGTATGTAGAGCTTAAATTTACTATCATGTTTTCTTCTTTATATGGATAGATATTGATTAAATTAAAGGATGTAGTATTTTCATTGTGAATGGTCACTTCACTTGATACTATTTTACTTTCTCCTAATCCACCGGTCCATGCAAGAATATAAAATATAAATGATACTCCTATTACTACAGCAAAACCCATTCCCCTTGGCCTATTTTCCCAGAAAAGAAGCCCAATAATTAAAAGAATATATACTATAAGTAAAACCGTTAAAAATAATATTTTATTTTTTGTTGGTTTTAAGAGGTTATCGGGAATAAATTGAAGCTTTTTAATTTCCTGGGCCTTCTTATTTAAAGAATTTTTATTTAATAATTGATCTAATCCCTGGGGGGTAATATTTTTTTCAATTGTATATTCTATTAAATTAGCATCTTTTTCTTTAATAGGATTATTTAATCCTACTACTGCGCCCCTTCCAACTCCTTGAGCTTCTTCTATCCCTGAAAAAATTCCAGTTAAATTCTTGTGGGCAAATTCCTTTTTCCCTACTACTATTAATCCACCTTCCTTTATCCAGTTTAGAAAAATTTCCTGATTTTTTTCTGAAAGAGCTTCTGTATTAAAATTATCAAGAATTATTATATTGATATTTTTTAATTCCCCTAATGAATAATCCATATTTTCATCTAGATTTATAATTTCTACTTCCTGCTCCTTTAAAAAATAGGGGTTTATATTCTTTATATAATATAATTCTTCAGGTGTTTCACTCAATAATCCTATAGCCATGGAATTAGATTTTATTATCTTGGGTCTAATATTTTCATTTAATATAATATCCTTTCCATGGGTAACACTAATTTCTATATTTGTATTTCCATTAAATATAGGCAGGGAAAATTGGATAAGCTTTTTTGCTTTCCTTGGAAGATTTATTGTGTTTTTATACACTCTACCATCTATCTTTAAAATTAATTCTCCCTCAACATCCTTATCTTCAGATAAAAGCTCGATTTTCACAGGATTAATACCATTAATTCTACATCTCCCATCAAATCCCATTTCCACATCCATGGTCAAATCACTGGCATAAACCCTTGTACCAATAAGCAGGAAAAAAACTATTATGATAAATATTCCCCGTTTTATACTCTTCATTTTTAATCCCTTTCTTATGAAATAAAGTTTTGGATTCCCCGTTAATTCAAATAAGGAACATTCTCTATTTTTTCTTCTGTTATAACGGCTCCAAAGCAGTTCTTGATTGATTCTGGCTTGTTTATTAGAACATCTAGGGCTAGTTTTACCCCATCCTTGTCTATACCTGTAACAAGCCATATTGGCTTAGTCCTTCCCATACCTGGGGCAGTTGCATAAATTGCTCCGGCCTTTTTATCATAGGATTCTATTTTTTTTCCTTTAAAGTTCAATGAATGAAGCTTATTATCCTCAAACTTAGAATAAATTCCTATAAGCTTGCTTTTTTTATTTGTTATTTGAAGAAACTCACTTTCCTTTGATAATTCCTTCCATTGTCCCAATAATATGTAATACTTTTCTGGTTCTTCTAAAACTGTAGGATCATAGGGACTTATATCTATTTCTTTCACCCCTTTATTTATAAGACTTTCCTTTAATTTTTCAGCAGCATTTTTCATATCCTTTGTATACATAATGACGGTACCGGGATTTTCTCCCCAAAAACCATTTTTAAAGGGCTGGGGATAGGAGCCTATAACAGCAGGAATGAACATTGTCATTCCCCAGCTATGATAATCCCACCAAATTACATCATCGGCCTCTGGTTTATACTCTGCAACCCCTATTGGAGCCAATATACCATTTACCCAATAAAACCAATCCTTTTTCTTTCTTTCAGCACCAGTATTAAAGGTGAATTTTGACTCTAATCCATTAATGGCATTGACAAAGCCTCCTCCATAGGCAGTTTGAATATCCAGATTTCTAAAAAGAACCTCCATTCCCACTTCATCCTTTACAAGGCCCACATTTTTGGCAAAGATCTTTGTATGTCCAAAATCACTTGTGACAACTAAATCTACTTTATATGGGCTTTTAATATCTCCCAAGGCCTTATAGTCTCTTGAATTTTCACTTGCAGGAGTTCCTTCTTTATATTTTATTTCTCCCTGGACCGGTCCTTTATATTCCGTGTATTCTTCATTTTCTATTAATACTCCAGTGTTTTCCTTTAAGACATTATTTTGATTTTTTATATTTTTTTCTTCATCGATATTGGTAATAATTTTTTCTGCATTACTTATATATCCTCCCAAAGAAAACAGGATCATAATAGAAATTAATGCAGCGGTAATTCTTTTGTTTTTACATTTTCTATACATGGATTATAGTCCTCCCTTTTTAAAATTTATTATTTCCCTCTGTTGTAATTTGGGTATAGCTTATTCTATCTTTAAATCTTATGAGTACATTTACAAAATCCTTACCTAAAATATATGTAAATCCAAAATTTCCTATGCTATGGGTTAAATCAAAATAAAATGAAGTTGTAATCATAGCTAAAAAGCTCCTAAGACTCAATGGATATACTAAAAACAACCAATGCCATAATTTCATAATATAATCAAATAAAAATCCCCAAACAAATGCAAATAAAGCCAACTTCAATCTGGAAGGTTTTTTCATAAATTTCCCCAGTATGCCGGCTGTCAATCCAGCAAGCCCCCAGGCCATCATCTGCCAAGGGGTCCATGGACCATGACCTAAAAAACTATTTGATATCAGTGCTGAAAAGGCCCCCACCATGAATCCAAAAATAGGTCCAAAAACATATCCCGATATTATTACTAAAAATGTTGTGGGCTGTAAATTGGCCAAGGCTGCAAAGGGAACTCTTGAAGCCCCTGCCAAAGCTGATAGGGTTGCTACTAGAGATATTTCCTTTACTGATATATCTTTTCTCTGGTACAAAAAAAAGATCAATATAAATAGGAATAATATGATTATTGTGGAAATCAAACCATAATTCATTTTAAACTGCACCTTCTTCTTTAAATAAATTCATAGCATTTATTCCATCCTCTACAGTCAAAATATTGTCAACATAGCCTGTAAAAAGCTTATTTATTTGAGTGGAATAATGTATCCCAGAGGTCAAAATCTCATATTTTGTTCCTATTTGCACCCCTGTGCCATCAAAAATAAGACAAATTCTATCGGAAATTTTTGATAAAAACTCTATATCATGGGTAACTAAAATTATTGTTTTTCCTTTTTTCTTTAGATTTATAAGTATTTCTCCTAAGCTCCTTTTAAGGTAAATATCTAATCCCCTTGTTGGCTCATCTAGAAGTAATATTTCAGGCTCCATAACTAAAATTGAAGCTAAAGCCACTCTTTGCCTTTCCCCGCTGCTTAAATCCCTGGGATTTTTATCCCTGTATTCATATAACTCCAGCTCCTCCAATGTCTTTTCTATTCTGGAGCAATCTTTAATATTTTTATTATCTAATGTATATTTAAGCTCTTCATAAACTGTGTCATTAAATAAATAGTCGTTGGGATCCTGGGACAAAAAACCTATCTCTCCCTCAACAAAGATTTTTCCACTAGTAGGCTTTAATATTCCAGATATATTTTTAAGTAGGGTTGACTTACCTCCTCCATTTTCCCCTGCTATTCCCAATATTTCTCCTTTAAAAATGGATAAGCTCAAATCCTTAATTGCATGGGTTCCATTTTCATATATATAATTCATTTTTTTTATATTAATTACTTCACTTTTATCATTTACATCGATTTTTTCTGGCTTCCATGTTCTTTTTGATTTTTTACCTATTATCCTTCTCAGTTCCCTTCTGCCTTCCTTTACAGTTAAGGGTATATAAGGACTACTATTAAGCTCTAAGAATAATTGAGGAACAGAGGGTAATAAGCTTATTTCCTTATCCTTATTCCATATTTCAAAATTTTCAGCACTACCATCAAAGATTAATTGCCTATTCTCCATAAGTAAAATTCTATCGGCTAAATGAAAGCATCTATCTATTCTCTGCTCTATAAGTAAAATAGTATATCCTAATTCTTCATTTAATCTTTTTAAAATATGTAATATTTCATCTCCACTAACGGGATCCAATTGGGAAGTCGGTTCATCTAAAACTAAAAATCTATTTCCCACTGCTATAACTGAAGCAATGGCTGTTTTTTGTTTTTGACCACCGGACAATTCATAGGTTTTCTTATCCTTCATTTCCCACATATTTAAAAAGCTTAAGACTTCTGCAACCCTTTTTTTCATCAGCTTATTATCCATTCCCATATTTTCAAGACCAAAGGCAATTTCCCTTTCCACCTTATCCATGACCAATTGTTTTTCTGGATCCTGAAAAACCATTCCAACTTCCTCTGTTCCCTCTACATGGCCCTTTATGGTTCCTCCATAAAATTGGGGTACTATACTATTAAATAATCTTCCAAAGGTTGATTTTCCAGAACCGGATTTTCCAATAAGTAATATGAATTCACCTTCATTTATAGATATATTTATGTTTTTTAGGGCTGGCTTTTCTGATTTAGGATAACAATATGTTAAATCCTGTACTTTGAAGATTTCCAATTTCTATACCTCCCCATTATTATAAGTATAAGTAAAATAGGAGCTGTCAAAATAATTAGATATAAAATATCTTCTATATTTAATTTTCCTAGCCTGGGGTAAAAATTATATATGGCTTTTTGTGAACTTACACCATAAATGAAAATTCCTATAAATATAATATTTAATGTATTGATTATAAAATCTATTCCAGTAATTCTTAATTCTGAATACATGGTTCTTTTTCTTTTACCATAGCCCTTTGAATATAATGCTTCTGCCCTATTTAGGGAGCCTTCAAGGGAAGATATTAAAATCACCTTTAATATTGGATAATAGGATTTAATTTTTTTAATAAATTTTTTTCCTTTAAAATTAGCTCCCCTCAGTATCATTACTTCCTTTACCCTTAAAACCTCTAATTTCAATCTATGGATTATATTCGTAGTCATAGATAATGTAAGTGTAAGTCTGTGGGCATATTTTGAAAAAAAGCTAAAAGAATCATCGGGATTATTGATGATAGAATATAATACAAAAACCATACCTATGGATATGAGCTTTATGGCCATAACAGCTCCAAAGGCAATGGCTTCTACAGTAATTACAATTTCTCCTATTACAGGCAAATCAATTCCCTTATAAATTATTAAGCTTCCTCCCTTAGATACAAGGGGATTTACAATTATTATAAAAAAAGCTGTATATCCAGTTATTTTTAATGTATCTAATAGCCTTTTCCTTTCCTTCATAATGAGTATATTGACAATTAAGATAATCAATATAAAAAAAATATAAAAAGGATGATTGTAAAAAAGTATAGATATCAAAATATTTAATGAAAATACTATCAGTGTAAAAGGATGAATTTGGATCATTTAAGTCACCTACCTAAAATCTATAAAAATTAAAACAAAAAACTAGAGTCATTATCTATTTTATAGAAATAGATAATGCCTCTAGTTTTCTAGTCAGCATTTATTATATATAATTGTCTCTATATGATTATACATTTTTGATTCTGTAAAATTTGTCACATTTAGTCGTTTATATTAAAATATTTAATTTATTCACTAAATCCATTTCCCAGAACCTCTCTAACAGTTGAAGACATTGCAAAGGCATCTTTATCATATTTTTCAATCAAAACACCTCCATCGAAGATATATTAATTACTCAACTATCATTGTTCCTTTTTCCATAAATCTTTCATGCCAGGATAAAGCCTCCCCTAATATATGTGGGGTGTGACCATAGCTTTTTTCCTTTGCACGACTAAAATAATCCAAAAGCATTGGCTTAAAATCAGGATGGGCACAATTATTTATTATCTTCTCTGCCCTTTCCTTTGGACTTAATCCCCTCAAATCCGCAACTCCCTGCTCAGTAATTATGACCATGACATCATGCTCTGTATGATCATGGTGAGATACCATTGGAACAATTGAAGATATTTCTCCATTTTTAGCTGTAGATGACGTTGTAAAAATGGAAAGATATGCATTTCTAGTAAAATCTCCTGAACCACCAATTCCATTCATCATTCTAGAGCCCATTATATTGGTAGAATTCACATTACCATATATATCAGCTTCAATAGCTGTATTCATAGCTATAACTCCAAGGCGTCTAATTATTTCAGGATGATTGCTGATTTCCTGGGGCCTTAAAATAATTCTATCTCTATAAGTTTTGATATTTTCTTTGAATTTTTTTAATCCCTCTATCGATGGTGTTATAGCAGTTCCTGAAGCGAACAGTACTTTATTAGTATCTATAAGATCTAACATAGAATCCTGTATAACCTCTGTATAACAAACCAAATTTTCAAATTCCGATTTCCCCAGCCCCGCTAAAACTGCATTGGCCACACTTCCTACACCAGATTGAAGGGGTAAAAGTTCATTTGTCAATCTCCCTAATTCAACTTCCTTTTTAAGAAAATTAATTAGGTTTTCTGATATTTTCTCAGATGTTTCATCAATTGGTGATAACGAACGAACATTATCTTCTATATCTGTAATTACTATGGCAGCTATTTTATCTAAACCACAGGGAATGTAATCAGTTCCTATTCTATCATTTGGTAGCACAATGGGTAATGGCCTTTTATATGGAGGGTTTTGTGGAATACAAATATCAGCCATTCCTTCTAATTCCAAGGGTTGACTGGTGTTGATTTCTACGATTACTTTATCTGCCATCTTTACATAGGTAGGAGATGCTCCAATCGATGTAGATGGGATTATATGACCTTCTTTAGTAATTGCAACAGCTTCTATAATGGCAATATCTATCTTTCCTAAAAAACCTAATTTTACGTAGTTGGGAACATGACTAAGATGCATATCTAAAAATTCACATCTTCCTTTATTAGTATGATCCCTAAGGCTCTCATTGGTCTGATAGGGTAATCTCTTTTTTATAATATCCGCTCTAGCCCAGGAACCATCTAGTTCGTCTCCTACAGAAGCACCTGTATAAAGATTTATTTTTATTTTTTCTTTATTTTCTTTACATATTTCTGCCAGGGCAAGGGGTACTGCCTTCGGGTATCCTGAAGGGGTAAAACCACTAGCTGCGACATTCATATTATCCTTTATCAACATTGCAGCTTCCTTAGCACTGCACACCCTTTTTAAAAGCTTTTTATTTCTAATCCTATTTGACATCATGGGTTTTCCTCCTTAAATTATAAAATGTGAATTTTGTAATTTTATCCTATAAACAATCTATGTATGAGTATACTAAAAATAATTTTTCCAATTAATGCAAAGGGGTAGGTAGCTCCATAACCGGCCATTACATCTTCACTATCAATAGAATCTATTGCTGATGTAAGTCCTGGAGTACTGGTCATACTACCGCAAAGAGCTCCTAATAAAATAATCCCATTTATTTTAAAAATATATCTACCTACTATAAAACCCATCAATATAGATATTGTAGAACAAACTAAGGCTAGTCCTAATAATTCCCCTCCCCTGTCTCCAATTGTTGTTATAGTTGAATATCCATATCTTAAACCAACAATCGCCAAAAAAATTGAAAGGGATAATTCCCTTATGGCCATTAAGATTTTAGGGTTCATACGAAAATTCATAAATCCTATTTTCCCTATATGCCCTAAAATTAAGCCTGCTATTAAAACTCCACCAGCAGTTCCAAAACTTAAATATTTAATTACTGGCCCCATATAAATTCTTATTTGTCCCATAAAAGAACCTAATATACATATAAATAGAAATGAAAGAACTTCAAAATCAATTCTATCTAAATCATTTTTTTCTTTTTCCTTTCTCATTTCATAATTAAATCGTCTTTTCTCTTTTTTTATATCAAGTTTAAATATAATAGGTAAAATTTGCATAGAAAGAGTTATTATTGCCACTCCTGGAATATAGCCTACGGCATAGCCAAGTCCAATCATAGCTTCAGCTTCCCTACCGACATTCGAAACTGATTCAAGAGCTGCTGCTAAACCAGGAGAACATGTTAATGCTCCTATGTAAACTCCTGCTACGGAATATATATTAAACTCTCTATTAAAGTAACTAGCTACATAACAAATTAAAGCTCCAGTAAATATGACACTAAAGCCTACTAAGATAAATTTAACACCATATTTTTTTATAACCTTTCCAATATCCTTTGAAGCTAATAATCCAACCGATGCTATAAAGCATATTAATACAAAATGGAATATTTCCTTTGGAATCATTCCATTTTCAAGGATTTTATTGATATGAAGAGGAATATTCTCTCCGCCCTCATAAGGTAGTATATATTTTCTATAAACAAACCAACCTATCACTAAGCCTGTAAACAAACCTCCAGAATTTCCTATTTTAATTCTTTTGATTTCTATTTTACCTATCAATAAACCTGATATAACTGACATAAATATTAGTATAAATGGATCTGTAATGAATTGGACATAATTGAAGTTCATTTCTATTTATCCTCCCTCGACTTATAACAAAACTATGTATAGTAAAACAATCTATAAATCTACCTTTGAATTTGTTTCACTATATTTACTTTACTTAAAAAACTTATAAAACACCCTTTTAATAAAAATAAAAGGGTGTTTTGTGCAAATAAAAATTAAAATAGACATGGCCATACTATCAAATTACTTGCCTCTAACACCTCCTCATCCTCGTGAGTAATTATGGTATTGTTCTTCATGGCAGGTCTCCTGACTTAGAATCATAATAAATCTATGCCTTCCCATTTCTTTTTAATAGGAATTCCAGTAAAAACTTTTATTTATACACATCAAAATACATATAAACTAAGTTTTACTAGGAACTCTATATAAGAAACAGTGGATCTATATAGATTTACTTCCCATTACAGTGGCGGGACCGTGTTGGAATTTCACCAAACTTCCCTTTTAAATCTCTGACTTAAATTAAATTTAAAATCAGAAATACCATAAAGCTTTGTATTTAGTTTTATTCAGCTTAATTTTAATTTATTTATCGATTTATGTCAACATCTAGGGTTGAAAAGTTTTTTGTATTGAAACTATTGTAATGTATAAAAAAGATATGCAAAAACGACTTTATTAAACCATTTTTCCATATCTCCTTTATTAAAATTAATTAAATGAGCAAATTGCATAATAACCTTTTGTAAAAACCCTCTAATATATAGTTTTAAAGGTTTCAAAGGAATACTATATATATTATACAATTCTGCCAAATAATAATTATATAATTTCTTTAAATTTAAAATTAATAAATCTTATAACAACCGTTTATTCGAAAAACTTTTTATACTCACCATATCCTTCTTTTTCAAGATCATCCTTATGGATAAATCTAAGGGCTGCACTATTGATACAATAGCGAAGTCCACCTTTTTCTAATGGTCCATCATTAAAAACATGGCCTAAATGAGAATCTCCTTCTTTACTTCTTACCTCTATCCTATGCATATTATGAGAAAAATCTGCCCTTTCTTTAATATTATTTCTATCAATGCCCTGGGTAAAGCTGGGCCATCCACAGCTTGAATCAAATTTATCCTTTGAACTAAATAGAGGTTCGCCACTTACTATATCAACATATATTCCTTCTTCTTTATGATCCCAATACTTCCCAGAAAAAGGAGCTTCTGTACCATTTTCTTGGGTAACATAATATTGCTCCTTAGTTAATTTTTTCTTTAAATCCTGTTTGTTTGATTTCCCTTTATTCATTGGTATCACTCCTCTTAATTATTATGGCTTCAATACCTATGAATTATATAGGATTTATTTTATTGGTGAAAGTTTTACTCCTTTAGGAATTGGACAAATATAAGTTTCACCATCAAGCTTTTCCTTTAGCTCTTTTTTTGCATTTTCAATAATTTTAGGATTTGTTAGGATATCTAAAGCTGTCATAGCCATAACCTTACCTGCTGTAACCAATCCTTTATGGGCTAAACTACTTGCTCCCTGGGCTACCATCTGCCAAGAATGAGCTGGAGTTCCTAAAGCATAACATGCTGCAAAGACTTGGGCTGTTGGAACAATCCAACTTACATCCCCAACATCGGTTGAGCCAATATTTACATTAGATGAATCAGAATATGGAAGTATTATATCACATAAATCTTTTCTTTCTAACTCCTTTAATATTTCTGAAGTACTTTTTTCTCCCATAAGTTTCTTTGCCATTTGCAAATCATTATTCTTATCGGAATCTGATAATGTCGCTCTTATTTCTCTAGCAAATTTTATCTCTTTTTCATCAAAATCAAAAGTGCCTAATTCTTTATAATTTTCATACATAAGTTTTTCAATAGTATTATTTGGAATATAGTTTGAACAGGCCTTGTCAAAGATAATGTCACATTTTGTACCGGTCATCATGGCTGCTCCCTTTGCTATATCGCATACTCTTTTATAAATTTCATCTACCTCAGACACCTTTGGGGCTCTAATAAGATATATAACCTCAGCTTGAGCTTGAACTACATTTGGAGAGGTCCCTCCAGTATTTGTAACTGCATAATGAATACGAGCCTCAGGGATAATATGCTCTCTTAAATAATTTACTCCTACATTCATCAATTCAACAGCATCTAAAGCACTTCGGCCTAAGTGAGGAGCTGCTGCTGCATGGGAACTTTTCCCATGGAATTTATAGTATACTTGATAGTTTGCAAGGGTATTAACATTCATAATCCCATTATATGTTCCGGGGTGCCATGTTATTGCAACATCTATATCTTCAAAAACTCCTTCCCGGGCCATAAAGGTTTTTCCTGAACCCCCTTCTTCGCCTGGACATCCATAAAAACAAATAGTTCCTTCAATATTATTTTCTACTATATAATCTTTAATTGCTACAGCGGCTAAAAGAGATGCTGCTCCCAATATATTATGCCCACATCCGTGACCATTGCCTCCTGCTATTACAGGTGCTTCCTCCGATATACCACTTTTTTGACTTAAGCCTGATAAAGCATCATACTCACCGAGAATACCAATCACTGGATATCCACTTCCATAGCACCCTTTAACGGCTGTTGGAATATCAGCAATTTCTCTTTTGACATCAAATCCCTCATCCTCTAAAGCCTTAGATAAAAGCTCTACAGATTTAAATTCTTCAAAGCGTGTTTCTGCATATTCCCAAATTTTATCACTAATCTCTGTAAAAATATCTTTCTTTTGATCTATCACTTCCAATATTCTTTTCTTGTCAATCATTACAACACCCCTTTAATTATGATTAAAATATTTTAGTAATAATATAGATTTCTCATAGCAAAACTTAATTTATACATATAAAATTTCCAGTATTTTTAGGGATTTTTGATATGTATAAATTAACTGTTTTGCTAGAATATCTATATAGAGTTCATAATAAAACTCAATTTATGCATAATAAAAATCCGGAATATTGATATTTTAAGATAAGATGCTTAAATTAAAGCTTAGAATTATTTCACTATATTTTATTTCAAAATTTAATACTCTATGCTTTTACATGAAAATACTTGCTCCAGGTCCTAAAGGAAGTTTAAATATAAACCAAACTGCTATTTGTAATATCCAAATCAACCCAAATCCAATTGTATATGGTAACAATAAGGAAAAAAGTGTACCTAATCCAGCATCCTTTTTATATTTCTGCATAAATCCAAGAACAATAGCTATATACGGAAACAATGGTGAAATAGCATTTGTTGTGGAATCACCAATTCTATAGGCAATCTGTGCAAATTCTGGAGAATAGCCCAGCATCATAAACATAGGAACAAAAACCGGTGAAAGAAGAGCCCACTTAGCTGATCCGCTGCCTAAAAAGAGATTTATAAACATAGTTATAAATAATACACCTATAACCATTGGTAATCCAGTAAAATTAGTAGCCTTCATTAAGTTTGCCATATTTACTGCTAAAACAAGTCCAAGGTTCGTCCAGTTAAAAAAGTTAACAAATTGAGCTATAACAAATACAATTACTATATATGAAGCCATTCCTGCCATTGCCTTTGACATCAATTTAGGTATATCAGCAGACTGTTTTATAGTTCCAGCTTTTCTACCATAGCCTATACCCACAGCAATAAACCAAAATAGAATAAAAGGAATAATCCCCTTTATAAATGTTCCACTTATAATTCCCCCATCATCAGCTCTTAGAACAGAATTTTTTGGTATCAAAGCTATAATAATTATTCCCCAATATATTAAAGTAATTAATCCAGCTCTTCTTAATCCCTTACTTTCAGACTCTGATAACTGATACTCATTGATATCTGTCTGAATGTTTTCATCTGCAATATATTCACCTGCTTGTTTTTCTACATACCTTTTTGTAATCCATGTACCAACTATTGATAATAATATGGTAGAAACAAACATAAAATAATAATTTACTAGTGGTGATACAGTGATACTTGGATCTATAATATGGGCTGCTTCTTCTGTAATCCCAGCTAAAAGGGCATCAGTTCCAGCAATTAATAGATTTGCTGTAAAACCTGCACAAGCTGCTGCATATCCTGCCGCAACCCCAACTATAGGATTCTTTTTAGCTCCATAAAAAATGGCTCCGGCCAATGGTGGAACTATAATTATGGAAGCATCTGAAGCTATATTTCCACATATACCTATTAGGAAAATAGACATTATCAACAGCTTTTCAGGAGCCCCTAAAATAAATTTCCTCATAAAGGCACTCATTAGCCCCGCTTGTTCAGCCAAGCCAATACCAATCATCATTGACAATACTAATCCCAAAGGTCTAAAGCTTGTAAAGTTATTAAGAAGATTTAGTATCATATATCTAATACCTTCTCTACTTAATAAATTTTTTACAACAACTATTTCATCTTTTACAGGATGTTTAACCTGTATACCAATTTTCGATAAGATTAAAGATAAAAATATTACTATTGCAACTAATCCAACAAAAAGGAAGAATGGGTGAGGTAATTTATTACCTACTATCTCTACCTTTTTTAAGAACCTGTAAAGAAATGTCTGCTTTTTCATTTTTCCATTTTCCATTTAACACTACCCCCTTACTTTTATTTACAGACATAAATCCAAGAACATTTTTTCCTGCAGGACTTTCGGTCTTGTTTAGGATTTGTCTAATACTATTTTATCACATTTTTATAATAATTTCTTGCATTTTTTTAATTTTTTTCAATTTTCATTTTTCGACAAAAAAAGCTTATTTCAAAATAAGCTTTAGTTTTAATATATAAATTATTAATATATTGTACTATTCCTTATTTTAAAATAAGCCTCTACAGATATTATTTTTATGTCTCAAATTATATATTAATTTCATAAATCTTCCTTGGCCTTCCAGTCTTAGCCTTGCTTTCAGTATGCTTTACTTTTCCAAATCCAGACTTTACTAAAACATTAAGTATTCGCCTTGCACTCCTTGTACTGATTCCTAAATAACTGGAAACTACATTGGCATCCACAATATTTCTATCAATTTTTTCAATTAGCCCCCTTAATTTTGATATATATACAGGACTCAAAGAAGTCTTTTCTGCAAGTTCTCTTATTTCTTCATTCTTCCCTGAGGACATGTCATAGGTAAATCTTTTATCTTCTTCATTTGAAAAGGGTCCTGAAACATTACTAGATTCATCCATTATAAAAGTACAATTATAGTTTCTTTTTATAGAATGGCTTAAAGCTATCCTTGCATTAATTTCTGATTCATATACAGTGTTTCCAAAACCAATACCTGAAGATAATATAATCTTAGAATCTTCCTCAATATAAATTTCACTATGGAAATTAAATATATTGTAGATATTTTCTATTGACCCCCTATTTGTAAATATAAGGTATTCATCCCTTCCAAGGGGAAACAGGGACCCAAAGTTATCGCGAGTATACTTAATAAGTTTACTTTCCAATTTATTTTTTATCATCATAAATTCATAATCTGAAGAAAAGCTTTCTCCTCGATTTCTTATCTTTACTATTTGAACCGCAGTCTGAGACTGTTGTACCTTTTTTACTTTTCCAAGCAATATGGCTTTATTAATATATTCCCTGATTAAAGGCTTTGTAGGATATAATTTGTAAACAGGCATTCCTCTATCTTTTAGCATATAAAATATATTTGTAAATCCCGTCACAGCAGCACTTATCTTCCCATCCTTCCAAAGATTATAGTGAAAATCAGCCAATTCTTTATGTTCAAATTTAAAAGAATGGTCAAAATCATAGTTATAAATTTTTTCAAAATCAACCTCTAATTCTTCCATGGTCTCCACAACTTCTTCAGTTGACAAAATTTCTGTACTTATTCTTTTAATATCAATATTATCATCTCTCATTTTCCAAAGCACTTTATAAAGGCTTGTCCCTTTTCTTGGAACATAAACTGAAGGTTTTTTTATAACCCCTGCATTTAAGGCTATTGTATAAGGTGCCTCCCCTGAAAAAATAATTGCATCTGAATTTTTCTGAATCTCTTTTGTATACTCAATAGTTTGAGACTTATCTTTATATTTAAAGGGCATAAATTCTGCTTTCCCTTCAAATTCCTTAGTAACTTCCAATATTCTGTCTACTGTGTCTTCAGAACCAATTACAGCTATTTTTAAATTCAACTTTTCAACACATCCTTTGATCTTTATATAATTAGCATATAGCTATGCTTATATACTGTCAACAATATAAAATATTAAAAATAAAAAAACAGATGGTTCTTATTAAAACCATCTGTTTTCAATATATAAAGCTTCATTGCCTTGGTTCTGGAGCCAATATGGCTTCTAATTCTGGAGTTTCACCAACTAATCCAACAGCATAAACAGTATAATAATTATTAGGCTTCAATCGAACATCTGGAATTGTTAAAACTACATCATCGCTTCCTGTAGGTTGCACCTGGAAAGTATAGGTGCCAGAAGGAATACAAACATAATCTGTAATATCCTTATAACCTACATTATTAAATACCTTACTGCCATTGGATAATACTATATCCACAGCTGGAGCATTTGGAGATAAATGAATAAATCTAATACATGGTCTGCCAAAATTTTGTCCAGTATAGGGCTCAGGTATAGGATATAAACTTATATTAGGAAGCTCTCCAACAACCGCTGCATTAAAAATTGTTCCTTGGGGAATATATAAATCTGTATTTAAAACTTCATTTGTAGTATTACCTGCTGGATAGATTTGAATGTTATAATTTCCTGGAGCAACCGGTAGATATTTCGAGAAATTTTTATATGAAAGATTCTGTACAATAAGGTCTCCATTAGCATAAATATCTACAGCTGGCGCATTAGGTGAAGCATGAAATAATCTTATATAAGAATTTGGTGTAGTTCTCCTACATGCTCTTTGTAAATTCATAGGCATATACGGATAATATGGTATCATTTCTTTTCCCCTTCCATTTCCTAGATACTATTACAATATGAAGATATATGAAATTTGTGAATATAATAATTTTATAAATTCTTATATATTTCTCTCATCAAAGTTAAAATGCTGGGTTTTTTTACCCAGCATTTAGTAAAATCTAAACATATTAAATAGTTCTTATAAGAAATAATTATAGAATTTCCTTAAATAATTGATGAAATTGCATAACAGATGTAAAGAATTTTAAAATTAATAATGTTAATTATGCAAGTTTATCAATTAATTGGCTTCAGCCATTTTTCTATTGTTCTTTTCAATAGTTTTTTCTTCTAGTTTTGAAACAAATACAGTTCCTGCTAAGTCTCCCAAGCAGTTATTAGTAGTTGTTCCCATATCGAATAAACGATAGAATGCAGCAATAATACCAACGATTTCAGTTGGAAGTCCAAAGGCTTGAACCATAACAAGCAATTTAACAATACCACTTCCTGGAATTCCACCACCGCCAGTAGATAAAATTGCTGATAGGAATATAACTTTAAGCATAACACCTAGAGTAATTGGTACTCCTACTACTTGACTGATAAACACAATAACACTACCATATAATATTACACTACCATCATAATTCATTTGAGAACCTAAAGGAATAGTAAAACCGGATATTCTTTCAGGAACACCAAATTTTTCTTTAGCCACTTTAATATTTATGGGGATGGAAGCCACACTACTACATGTAGAAATTGTATAAATCCATAATTCAGCACTATCTTTTATAAACTTAATGGGATTAATTCCTGCTGTTAACCATACTACTCCACCGTAAACCAAGATTATTTGAACAATACAAGCCAGATAATAGGTACCTGCTAGGGTTGCCATACTAGTAAAAATACTTGCACCATATTTGCCAAATGAATCGGCCATCAAGAAAAATACTCCTATTGGTGATGCAATCATAATCATTCCAATAAGTGAAAAAACCATTTCCCCAAGTGCATTAAATCCGTTAACTACAGTTGTTTTGAACTTTTCATTTTTCATTCTTAAAATTGCAATTCCTATCATAACAGAAATGATTAGGGTCTGTAAAATATTACCTTCTGAAAAGGTCTTAAACATATTTGCTGAAAACATACTTGTAAAAAAATCTGCAACGGTAATATCAGTAGAACCAGTGATTTCCTTTGAAGCCAGTCCTGTAAAATTAGCTATTGTCCCAGGTTTAATAATTAAAGCCACAGTTAATCCTATGGCACAGGCAATCAGTGTGGAAAAAATATAATAAGCCATTATTCTTACACTAATACGTCCTAAAGACTTAACATCCTTTTGGGAAGTAATACCTGTAATAATAGTAACAATAACCATAGGTACAACAATCATCTTAATGCAATTAAGCCAAATTGTCCCAATGAACCCTAATTTGGTCATAGGTTCTCCGATAAGAAGTCCTAGAATAGCTCCTACAATCATAGCAAGAAAAACTTGTGTTGTTAAACCAATTTTCTTTCCACCTATCTTCATATAAACCCAACCTTTCATATATTATTGATAATATTTTGCATACAATTTAAGTTATCAAAATTATATTAAACTATCTATATCCTTAATAATTTTTGCTGCAATAATTGTATCATTGCGACTAATTCCTCTATAAAAAACCAAACGAACTTTATTCCCTCCTAATACCGAACGAATTAATAGACCTTTTTCTTTTGCAATTGCACAATATTTTTCAGCAGTCAAACCGGTTTCTCTTATATCCAGCATAACTATATTTGTTTGTACATCCTTTTGAACCTTTGTTTTTTTTAAGTCTTTAAGATTGTCAACAACATATCTGGCGTTTTCATGATCTTGCTTTAATGTATCAATATTGTTCTGAAGAGCATATAGTCCTGGAGCTGCTATTATTCCAGCCTGTCTCATATTCCCCCCTAATAATTTTCTTTTTATTCTTGCTTTTTTTATAAAATCTTTATTTCCGCATAAAAGGGAACCAATAGGTGCACCTAATCCCTTAGATAAACAAAACATAACAGAATCTACGTACTTACATATATCCTCTGCTTTTACACCTAGACTTACTACAGCATTAAATAATCTTGCACCATCCATATGTACATGAACATTAAATTCTTTAGCAAGTTTATATATCTCTTTTAATTCTTCCAGATTAATACATGTACCACCAGCAAAATTATGGGGATTTTCTATGCATAAAAGTTTAATATTATTTTCATTTAATAAATTTCTAATATCATTTATATCTGGAGTTTTTCTTTTATTTAGTTTATAAGTAACAGGAATTAATTGTCCAAGACTTTTTTCAAATACAACTTTTTCACTTTTATAAATATGCTGTATTTCATCAACAAGAACTTTGTCATTTGGATTACAATAGGTTAATATAGCGGTTGTATTTGCTAAAGTTCCTGAAGAAAATAGTATAGATCCATCTTTTCCAGTCAGCTTAGCAGCAAAATCTTCAAGTTCATTTACAGTTAAATCTTCACCTCTTCCATTTTCATTTGTTCTTCCATCGTCACCAAGTTTAGCATGCAAAATTGTTTTTAACATTTCTTCTTCCGGCAGGCTTAAGGTATCGCTTCTTAAATCAATCATATGAATCCTCCTCGATGTCAAATTATATATAATACATAAGTTAACTCGTTGTGCTAGTTCCTATATGGGGAGTTTTAATATTTCCTAAGTTATATTTTAGAAAAAAATTTGATTTACTAGCACAACAGTTTAAATTAGATAGAGCAATAATTGTGCCATAATTCAAAATGTAAAATAAAAATAGCTTGAAACGCCTTTATACTAATAGTTATAAATTTAACACATCATAAGATAATATTTCTATTTCCGAACAATAAAAGTGTTGCTTATGTTTCAATCGAAACACAAGCAACACTTTTGCAACATTATTTAAATGCTATATTTCTTTATAAGTCTCCAAAGAGTGCTTCTATGTATCCCCAAATTATTAGCTGCCTTAGTTTTATTTCCCTTGGTAAACCCTAAAGCATTTTCTATTTCTTCTTTTGTAATACATGCTTTAGAGTTACTATATTTAGTTTCCCTTATCTCTTCGAAATCAGGTTCATAATCGGATATCATTTTATTTATTATATTTGCATTAATCATATCTACTGTATTTATTATGCTAAGTTTTTCAATAAAATTTCTAAGCTGTCTAATATTTCCCGGCCATTTATATGTTTGTAAAGCTTTTCTGGCATCTTTTGAGAAGCTAATTTCCTTATTTTTAGAATAATTTTCTAAAAATTCTTTTGCTAATTCATAAATATCTTCTTTTCTATCTCTAAGTGGAGGTATAACTAAAGTTAAAACATTTAATCTATAAAATAAATCATGCCTAAATTTATTTTCCGTAACCAAATCCTTGATCTCCCTATTTGTTGCAGATATTACACGCACATCTATAGGTATAATCTGGTCACCTCCAAGCCTCATTACTTTTCTTTCTTGCAAAATTCTTAAAAATCTTCCTTGTAATGTTAAAGGCATTTCACTTATTTCATCTAAAAAAATAGTACCTTTATGGGCCAATTCAAATAAGCCAGCTTTTCCATTTTTTTTAGCTCCTGTAAAGGCCCCCTCTTCATATCCGAATAATTCACTTTCTAAGATGCTTTCTGGAAGGGATGCACAGTTTAAAGCTACAAAGGGTCCAAATTTTCTTGAACTCATATTATGTATACTTTGAGCAAATAATTCCTTTCCAACTCCTGTTTCTCCCATTATTAATACAGTTGAATCTGCATCTGCAAATTTTTTAGCAATATTTATAGACTCCTTTATGGCCTTGCTCTTACCTTTTATATGATTGAATTCATATGTTGCATATAGTCCTTTACTCAATAATTTATTTCTTATTTTATATTCGCCCTTAGTAATTGTATTGCTATCGTTAAATGTGGCTATCCCTCCTATGACCTCATTATTATCAAGCTTTAAAGGAATAAAATTATAAAGAATATTTGTGCTTTTTAAACAAGTGGTTTCATGTAAAATCTCTTTTCCAGATTTCAAGACATTTAGCAAACCACCAAACTCTGGGAATACGTTTACAAGCGGGGTGCCGATAGGCTGCTTTTCATATTCTGGGATCAGCTGCAATGCTCTTTTATTTATTAAAGTTATTTTTCCTTCTTTATCAATGGCAACATAACCTTCCTTAGTATGATTCAATATTGCATTTAGCTCTTCATTTTTTCTAGTATTAAAGCGAATAGTTTCTAATATTACCTTTGCTTCATTATATGCATATTCCAATGACTTTTCACTTAAATCAATTCTAACATAATTCATATTAAGTTCTTTTGCTATATAAGTTTGAAGCAGACCACCTACTATTACATCTATCCCTTCATCTTTAAATTTTTGTATCTGCTTTTTCATTTCAATTTCATCATTTGCAAATCTTTGTTTTATATTAATATTTAATAGTGGATTTAATAGATCTAATCCTTTTAATAAATTGTTATAACCAATTACTCCAATATTTTTTCCTATTTTACTAGCCTTGAGTAAAGTCTTCATTATATCTTCAAAGGGAATTGGAATTTCAACAACTGGTAGATCAAGAGTGTTTCTTATTCTTATTCCAGTACCACCACGGGCCATAATAACCTTTATTCCATCGTCAACAACTTCTTGGGGTTTTTGAGGATCCCAAACTCGAATATCTACATTTTTACTTTCACCTAGTTTTTTAAATATTTTTTCTGCAAGTATTACAAAGTCTTCACTAAAAGCTGCATAGCATATATATTTCATGTTTTTCTCCCTTTGCTATTATCTATTTAGAACATTTGATATTTTTCTCCAAAATTTAGATATTTATTTTAAAACAATATAAACTATAATCTATATAATTTTTTCCCCCTTATATCTTTCTCCACCTGCCTTTGGCATTATTTTATAGCGCTCTGTCCATAGTGTCTTATATTTTAGTGCCTGGGCATGTATACTGTCCCACTGTTCATTTAAAGTCTTAATAACTTTACCCGGTACACCTACCACAAGGGAATTAGGTGGTATAATTTGATTTTCTCTGACTAATGCTCCTGCTGCAATTATACTCCCCTTGCCAACAACAGCACCATTTAACACAGTGGTACTCATACCAATGAGGCAATGTTCTTCAATAGTGCATCCATGTAAAGTCGCATTGTGGCCTACTGTAACAAAATCCCCTATAATAGTTGGAAATTTATCAGCAACATGTATAACACTATTATCCTGAATATTGGTATACCGCCCAATCTCAATACGATTTACATCCCCCCTTACAACTGTATTAAACCATATGCTAGCAAACTCCTTCATGGTAACATCACCAATTATTTTTGCACCATCAGCTACAAATGTTTTTTCATCCAGTACAGGTCTAATTCCTTCAAATTCTTTAATCATGTATGATTCCTTCTCCTTTCCTATTATAAAGCTTACTCTAATTTTTCCTAATTACAATATTGTATTCATTAATTTTATTATATAGCTGTCTGCTTGTAATCTGCAAAATCTCTGCAGTTTTATTTATATCAAAGTCATAGGATTCTAAAATCTTTATAATATGACTACGTTCAGCAAACTGCCTGACTTCCTTTAATGATTTCTTATTATTTAGAAATCTTGAATCTGAAAAAACATCATAACCACTAACATCTCTTAAGGTTAATTTATCGTTTTCAGCTATAACTACTAATCTTTCAATAATATTTCTCAATTCTCTTACATTGCCTGGATAATTATAATTTAATAAAACATTCATTAAATCTTCATCTAATCCCTTTACTTTCTTTTTTAAATCCTTTTGAGCTCTTTTTAAGAAAAAGTCAATAAGTATTGGCAAATCTTCTTTTCTTCGTCTAAGTGGAGGTATCTCCAGTATTACAGTACTAATTCTATAATATAAATCTTTTCTGAATCGACCTTTATAAATTTCACTTTTAATATCTTTATTTGTAGCACAAATCAATCTAAAATCAATTTTAATTGATTTATTATTTCCTATTCTTTCAATTTCCTTATTTTCAATATTTCTTAGAATTTTGATTTGAGTTGATGCTGGTATATCACCTATTTCATCAAGGAAAAGTGTACCTTTGTCAGAAGCTTCAAACCTACCTTTTCTCATATGATATGAGCCAGTAAAAGCTCCTTTTTCATGTCCATACAACTCGTCCTCCAGTAAAGAATCTGAGAAAGAATGACAGTTTACAGCCATAAATATTTCATTTTTACGGTTACTGCATTTATGAATAAATCTTGCAACAACCTCTTTCCCTACTCCTGATTCTCCTAGAATTAAAACATTAGAATCTGTTGTGGCAACTTTTTTAGCATATTTTATAGTCTTTTGAAAATCATGGTTTTTTGACTTTAATATATAATTTTGTTTTCCAATTTCATCTTTTAATAGATTATTCTGATCACTTAAGGATTTTATTTTAGATATTTTTTCAATATCAAATAATAATTCCTGAGGATTATTGCTTTTAATAAAATATGAAAAGGCTCCTTTTTTCATAGCCTCAACAGCATTCTTTACACTTCCAAAACCAGTAATTATAATACATTCAATTTTTTCATCAAATGTCTTTATATATTCCAAAAGCTGCATCCCGTCAATTCCATTCATTTTCATATCTGTTAGAACAACATCATAGTGATTTTTTTTAATCATATCAATTGCTATATTACCATTTTCAGCAATATCCGTTAGATATCCTTCTCTTTCAAGAATAACCCTAAGAAGATTTCGAAAATCCTTTTCATCATCTACTACCAAGAGTTTTAACTCTACTGCCATACATCTTCACTCCCATATGGAATATCAATAATAAAAGTAGTTCCTTCATTTCCTTCGCTAATCACCTTAATATTCCCATCTATTTTCTCAGTCTCTGAATAAGCTATATACAATCCTAAACCCGTTCCTTTGCCTATATCCTTAGTAGTATAAAAGGGATCAAATATCTTATCAAGCATTTCTTCTTCTATTCCTATTCCATTGTCCTTAATTTTAATCTCAATGTTTTTAACATTACAAAGGCATTGTATTTCTAATATTCCTCCTTCTTCCATGGCATCAATAGCATTATGAATCAGATTCATAAGGATGTGTTTTAATGATTCACTATTAATATATATCACTATATCTTCCTTGCAAAAAATATCCAGTTTAATATTTTGTTCATATAAAGGTTTATTATATAGATTTATTACTTCTCCAATCAAATCCTTAAGATTAGTCCATTCTTTTTTATCGTTAGTCAATCTTGAAGATTTTAATAGATTTCCAATAATCTTACTTGCTCTATCTACTGAATTATCTATTGCTTCTATTGCCATCGTCTTTAATTTATCTTTTTCCTTATATTCATCATGTAGAATAAAAGTAGAATTTCTAATTACTCCTAAAGGATTTCTTAGCTCATGGGCCATCCCCGCCGCCAACCGACCGATTGTTTCCATCTTATTGGAATGAATAAGCTTTTGCTCTTGAATTCTCATATTAGTAATATCGGAAATCATTATTAAAATATTCACTACCTGGGACTTGTTTCTTTCTAATGGATAAATTGAAACTTGAAATAGTCTTCCTCTGCTTTTAACTTCATATTTTTTTTGAATATCAAATTTATTACATTCATCATAACAAGTAAGTAATCTATATATTAAATTTTCATTTTGGTTTTCAAAATCCCAAAGCAGTAATATCTCCATAAATAAAGAATTTAAAATTAATTCTTTATCTCCTTCTAAGTATTTCAAAAATGGATTATTTATATTTTTTACTCTTAAATCCTTGCCTAAAACAATTAAAAAGTTTTCTATCCCATCAAAGGTTACTTCTAATTCATTCTTCATAATTTGCAATTCTTTAGTTCTAGAATCAACCAACAGTTTAAGGCTTCTATTCCAAAGATAAACTAAATATACAATAATCATGGAAAGAATCAAAAACATTAATAGATTAAGCTTTATTTTTTCATTAAATTTATTTTCACTTAAAAAAGTAGTATGACCTAACCATTTAATTTCTATTTTTCTGTCTATTCCCTTTCTTTTTATATTAAAAATAGCTTTATTTATAACTTTTATAAGGTCCTTTTGTTCTTTTGATACAGCTATAGCACATACATCATCATAAAATGGCTCTTCTATAATACGATAATCGCCCATGTAATGCAGTTCATTCATATAATATCTGATTCCCGGTTCATCTCCTACAACAGCATCAACCTCATTGTTATACAATAAATTCAAGGCTTCATAAAGATTATCTGCAAAAACAAAATTTGGATTAACTCCTTTTGAATTAATATATTCTATTGAATAATCTTTTTCCTGAACTGCAACTCTAATATTATCTAAATCATATAAATCATGAATTTTATTATTAAAATTTTTTACTACTATTAATCCCCTAAGTCTGTATATGGGATTAGAAAAAACAAAGGATTTGGCTCTTTCAGAAGAAGGAGTCATGTCACATAAATCAGTTCTGCCTTCCTCTAATGCTTCAAGGGCTTCATTCCACACCATAGGCTTAGAAATAATTGGAACGCCAAGCTCAATTGAGAGTGCATTTATATAGTCCACAACAAAACCCATATATTGTCTATTTTCTTCATAATACATACCAAGGGGAGGTTCATTTATATTTCCTCCATGGATCAATGGCTGATATTTATTAAGTATCTCAATTTCATCATTTGTAAGACCAGAAGATAGATTAATATATTCTAAAATATTTGCATTATGCTCTAATTCCAAATATTTATTAGCATATAATATAAAAAATATAAGTACTAATATAAAAAATATTATAAATCGTCTCTTCATTTAAATCTCCTTTAAAAAAAGAATCAGAGTTTTTCCTCTGATTTTAGTATATCTATTCTTTTTAATTTATTCAACTTTCAAATCATTTTGGGAAATCCTACAATCAAATATATTCATTTAACCCTTAACTAACTTTATCACTGGCTTTCGAGTCAGAATCTAGTTTTGCAACTGTCACTCCCACAAAACTCAGTGCGATAACTACAATTGGTGTAAGATAGTTAAATACCGCCCACTTGGCATACATAATTGTAGGAACTCCTAACACTCCATATAAAAATGCCCCACATGTATTCCAAGGAATTAAAGCAGAAGTCAATGTTCCAGCTGATTCCAAAGCATTTGACAATGTTTTAGGATGAAGCTTCCTATCAGCGTAAGCCTGAGCATACATTCTACCAGGTACAACAACTGAAATATATTGTTCAGGCATTGTCATATTGCTGCCTATACAAGTGGCTATTGTCAATGAAATTAATCCCGGAATACTCTTTACTTTACTAATTAACTTATTAACGATAACTTCAAGCTGACCAGTTTTTTCCATGATACCTCCAAACATCATTGCAATAATAGTCAATGAAATTGAATACATCATGCCTTCCAAGCCCCCGGCAGAAAGAAGTTCATCAATGGATTCAAGCCCAGTTTGACTTACATAACCACTGAAGCTAGAACTCAGTATATCACCAAAATTTGCTCCTTGATAAATTGGAGCCAATATTGCACCTAAAACTATTCCTATAAATATCCCTGGAATAGCAGGCATTTTCCTGGAAATAGAAACAATTACTACTATAGGGGGAATTAAAAGTAGAGGAGATATATTAAAAGAGTTTTTCATACCGTCCTTCATAATTTCTATACTAGTCATATCTACATTTACATTTCCATATCTAAAACCAATTATCAGGAAAAATACTAGAGTAATTCCATATGAAATAATTGTAGGTTTCATCATAAATTTCACATGGGTAAATACATCAGTTCCTGCCATTGCGGGGGCAAGGTTAGTTGTATCAGAAAGTGGAGACATTTTATCCCCAAAGTAAGCTCCTGATATAATAGCACCTGCAGCTATGGGTGCTGGAATTCCTAACCCTTGTGATACTCCCATCAGAGCTATACCTATTGTTCCAGCTGTGCCCCATGATGTTCCTGTTGCAAGGGAAGTTATAGAACAAATAATGACTGTTGCAAACAAGAAAATTTTAGGAGATAAAATTTGTAGTCCATAATAAATCATAGTTGGAACAACCCCTGCTAAAAGCCATACCCCTATTAATACACCAATAATTGCAAGAATAATAATGGCTTGTAGTGCTTGGCTTATTCCTTCAAACATGCTTTTTTCAATTTCTTTCCATGAATAACCGATTTTCAATGCAATTAGTGCAGCAAAAGCAGTACCTATAAGCATAGGTATATGGGGATCGGAACCAAATACTGCAATACCTATTCCCATTACTACAATTAAGAAAACAAAAGATAGTATAGCTTCATAAATATAAGGTTTTCTAGCTTTCAATTTACTTCCTCCTTTAATTTTTTTGCTTATTATCTTAAGCAAGCATTTCAAATTTATATACAAGCAAGAAAAATGCCAAAATTCATACTTTTTACTAAATTACCTTATATTGGGCTAATTCAAAGAATTTATAAACTTTCATTTATTAGATAAATAATTAAATAATTTGTATTTTTGAAAAAAATTTCAATTTAAATTGAAATTTTTTTCAAAATTCACAGCAAAATTCATTTCTGAATATTATGCTATAAATAATATATGAGGTGATATTGTGGATTATAATTATAAAAACTTGGTTTTTGAAGGAGGAGGAGTACTGGGAATAGCTTATTTAGGGGTGCTAGATTATTTGTACAATAAGGGTATATTACAAAATATAACAAAAGTGGCAGGAACATCGGCAGGAGCTATTACAACATGTTTAACCAGTTTTTCATTACCTTTTAATGAAATGAAAAAAATAGCTGATACATTAGATTATAAAAAAATCCCACAAAATGGTGAACATTCTGATTTGAAAATCATCCCTCATGCTATAAAAAAAGAAATAGAAAAAATATTTGGAGATATTGATTGTATATATAGATTAATAAAGAATTACGGGTGGTTTTCCAGTGAATATTTTTACAAATGGATAAAAAAACAAATTGCAGATCAATTTGATAGTTCTAAAAAACTTCCCCCCTATACATTTAAGGATTTTAAAACTCCTTATATTCATGTAAATCAGAGACCTTTTTTAGATTTATATATCATTGGTACAGATATATCTACTAACTCTTCAATGCTATTTTCCTATGAAACCACTCCTGATATGGAAGTGGCTGAAGCTGTTAGGATTTCTATGTCTATTCCTCTCTTTTTTGAATCAATAGAAATTAATAAAGATATGTCCTATAAAAATTCAATATCTCATGTATTTTCCGACGGTGGAATTATGCGAAATTATCCTATAAATTTATTTGATTCCAATTATTTTATGGACAATATAATTAATGGCATAAATATACAGACATTGGGAGCAAAGTTTATTAGTCAACCAAAATATAATGAAATAAATAATTTATTAGAATATATAGAAAATCTGTTCAAATCATTTATGAAGGTTCAAGAGGATATCTATAATCAAAGTCCTAAAGATAAAATGAGATCTATTGAAATCGATACAAAAAATGTATCTTCTACAAATTTTGATATAACTACCGGTGATAAAACATATAATTTTTTATATAATCAAGGTTATAAAGCAGCAAAAAAATATTTTCAAAATAGAATCTCTTTAAACAACTTTTATTAGGGACTGTTGGGAAATATAAAAGGAATCCTTAAAATGGAAAAAGACATTTTATCAAATCTAAGTAATTCAAAGATTTTGATAGAATGCCTTTTTGTTTAAAATCTACTTTTAATCAAAAATCTATATTCACCCACAGCCCTTCACTACTCTCTTAATTTAGGAAAAGTATTGGCCCCTTGGGGCATTAAATAGGTTTTTAGGTTTTTACCCTTGACTTTATAAGCCATTTTCAATGCTTCATCTGCAGTTTTAACTACATTTATATTGGCCATTGATACCGCCTTTGGAGCTAATTTAGATACTAATATAAATAAATGGTTCTCAGCTACTTCCGTTACATAATAACCTATATATTTGGCTATTGAATAATTTTCTCTTAATGCCCTTTCTCTATCCTCCAGGGAACTATAATTTTGTATTATTTCTCTTATTGGGTCATTTCCAAATCCATCACTACACTCACTTAAAATTATCATAACCCCATCTTTTTTTACTGCTTCTTTAGCATTTATTACTGTCTTTATTGTCTGATAGAAATTTATATCCTTTGGATATCCTCCTGCAGTGGCAATTACCATATCAGCCTTTTCATTAATGCTTACTCCATCTATTTCGTCTACTATTCTACATCCTTCTTCATGGGCCTTAATATAGTTTCCAGCCACAGCTCTAGTAATATTTCCCTTGGAATCCATAATAACATTAAATAGAAATGATGGCTTTACAAACTCTGCAGCCTCAAGCATATCCTCATGTATAGGATTATTTTTAACTTTACCACTTCTAGCCTCTGGATTAGATCCACTTCCCATTTCGGGATTAAGTGACATAGAATGATTTTTCATTATGGAATCATAGCTCGAAATTCCTGGCAGTATAGATTTTTTTCCTCCTCCCCATCCAGCTAATAGATGGAATACTATGGCTCCAGTAAGGATTATATGATCACAGCCCATAGCTATCCTATTAATCTCAACTGGAGTTCCAAAGGAGGTTTTACCTAGATAAACCAGATTCTCTTTATCTAAACAGTCATGGTCTATAACTTCAAATCTATCAGCCAATTTTTCTCCTAATAAAATATCATGTTCTTCTTTACTTTGTTTTCTATGAGATCCAGTAGCACTCAAAAATACAATATCTTCATCAGAAACTCCACCCTTATTTAATTCATCCACAATGTAATGAAGATATGCTCCCATTTTCTGCCATGCTCTAGTTATATCAGATATTACTATACATATCTTCTCTCCTTCATTTACTATATCACAAAGCTTAGGACTATCTATGGGATTTTCAAGTGCATTTAATATTACTTCTTCTTCAGATTTTTTATTATCTATTTTATTACTTTCTATAACTCCCATCAAATTTTCTTCATTTAAACAAAGATTAACTTTTTCTTTTCCATACTTCATTTTATACTCTTTCATAATCCTTTTTCCCTTCTAAATAAATATCATTTTAATTCTTATAGAATTTTTACAAATCAAGATAGAGATAATTATGCAATTTCTTCTATCAATTATGCTACTTCCTTAGTTCTATCAAGATCAACAGTTTTCACTGAATCTAATACAGCCACCAATAAGAAAGTTCCTATACAAGCTATCCACTCTAAATATATAACATGGGAGAATATTCTTATTTGTGGGAACAACTGCCATAAAACAAGAACTGATATACCTACTATCATTGTATAGAAGGCAGAATTTTTCCTGCATAAACCAGGTGCAAATATTGTAAAAAGAAATGTTACAGTAAAGGCTGTAGTTAAACTTAAAGCAACAAGTAATGTTTTTAGTATGCCAACAATTGTTAAAGATAATCCAAAGGTTAATAACCCTAAAAATATAACAGTAATCTTACTTATTATCATAAACTTATTATCATCTACATTTGGATTTATAAATCTCTTATAAATATCCTGGGAAAATAAAGTAGAAGTACCTAAAAGAAGATTACAAGCAGTAGAAACATCGGCTGCCCACAGGGCAGCTAAGGTTATACCTGCCATAATAGGATTTAAGGACATTATTATTTTAGGAAGTGCCATAGTTGCACTTATATCTGGATAAGCAACCTTTGCAGCTATTCCCATAAGAGCCGCTAAAAACCCTATAGGAATCATCATAAGTCCACCTATAATAAATCCTTTTTTAGCCTGCTTTTCGCTCTTTGCTCCACAAGCAATCTGAACAGTGGCTTGCAGCGACATAGTTTGTGTTACCATTACTGCACACCAACCCATTATAATTCCTAATCCTAATCCCTTTATTGGATGTAAGTATGCAACATCTGCAGGCAATTTTAAGGCTATATTATTTAATCCCCCTTGAGAAGTAAGAGTTGAGATAGCTGCAAATATAGTACCTACATATATTAAAGCCACATTTAAAATATTAGAAAGTCCTGCTGACCACATACCACCTATAAAAGTAATTCCTATAAAAACGACAGCACTCATAATCATTCCAGTCTTTAATGTAAATATATTCGGTAATAATGAAGCAAGTATAGCTCCTCCTGCAACATATTGCAAGGAAGTTATTACTAAAAGTATAACTATTTGACTAAGTACACAAATAATATGGCCCTTTACATCATAGAATCTTTCAAATAATTCAGGTACAGTGGATATATTAAGCTTTCTATATTTGGCAGCAGCAACTACTCCCATAACTATAGCTCCTAATCCCCATGCAACATTGTACCATCCAGCAGCTAAACCTACATTATAAGCTCTTTCTGCCACACCAATAGTCGATGCTCCACCTATGGCAAGGCCAGTAACAGTAACAGCTATTAGTGGAGTGGTAAGTTTTCTTCCGGCTAGTATAAAGTTCTCAGAACCCTTTGCAGCAAGTTTTCTGGCATAAATACTTATAGCAAATAATCCAATTATATAGCAAACAACAATTATTAATGGTAGATTCATTTTATTCACCTCTTAAAGTTTTGTAGGTTCCCAATAAGCTGTACACACCTATTTAGGATTTTTGGGTGACATGTCATAAATAAAGATGTTTTAAATCTTATATATATCGAGTAGCTAGAAAATAGGATAATTAATCCTATTTTCTTTGCTCTCACAGAACCGGACTTACGTTTGCCGTATCCGGCTCCTGAAATTTCTCGTAAACTAATAATAGTTCGACAACAATCCAACTTCGTATTTTGTTAAATCAATGAGTCCAAGTTCTTCAAACAGTTTGTTGGGAAGTAGCATGTGTATGATGTGAACATTTGAATTTTTCCACTTTGTAACTGCCATCTTCTCCCCACTGCCTTTGATTCCTTGTTTTCTCATTTCTTTATGCATTGCCTTATATGTTTTCCATTGCTTCATCTTTATCATTCT
>NZ_FUZT01000009.1 GCF_900167445.1 Maledivibacter halophilus | reverse complement strand
ACCTGTTTTCTTGTTCTTAAGAACCATTGCTTCAACTATTCCATCGCCTTTAATTTCTTCAACAACTGAATCCCATATAAATTCCATTTTTTCATTTTTAAAGGCTTTCTCCTGAATAGATTTAGCTGCCCTTAATTCATCTCTTCTATGAACAACTGTTACTTTTCTGGCAAATTTTGTTAAATATATTGCTTCTTCAATTGCTGAGTCTCCTCCACCAATTACAAACACCTCAAGGTCAGTAAAGAAATCCGCATCACATGTAGCACAATATGATACTCCCTTACCAGTTAATTTTTCTTCTCCAGGTACCCCTAATTTTCTTGGAGTCGCTCCTGTTGCAATTATAACTGCCTTACCCTTATACTCTCCATTTTCACATTTTACTACTTTAATTTTTTCATTTAAATCAACTGAAACCACAGCATCGTTTTTTCTCTCTGCACCAAACTCTTCAGCTTGCTCTACCATCCTTGCAATAAGGGTTGGTCCAGTTGCTTCCTTAATTGAACCAGGATAATTTGCTACTTCATTGGTAGTAACAATTTGTCCTCCTGTTTTTCCCTTTTCTAAAATAAGGGTTTTCATTTTAGCCCTTGCAGAGTATAAACCTGCAGCAAGACCTGCTGGCCCGCATCCAACTATTATAATGTCATATAGATTATCCATTAATTTACCTCCTTTATTTTAAATTATATAAAAGATCATTGTTTGTATTTTTTTTAATTCGGAACTATTATATCATACTTTTGATCGTTTTGTAAATTTGTTTATTATATAATCATGATTATATTTTTCTGTTTTATAGTTTATTTTTAATAGGTATTAAAGATAAACAAATCTAAACTTTAATAAATTTCAATGTTTTTTATCTATATAGGGTTTATATAGCAAAACTTAGTTTATACATGGGCAAATACTTAGTATATACATTATTTAATTCTACCAAATCATAGTTGTACAATTATATCAATTATAAATAATAAATCAGACATCTAAAGGCTATATCCACTAATCTTTTAGAAGACAATGCCTAGAAGATGTCTGATTTATATTTATTAATTTAAATAAATAAACTAAAGATTAAAAGTAATATTTACAGCCTATCTCCTTCTACTTCCAATAGATTCAAAGCCTTCTTTATAAGTTTATACCTAAAATCTCTTTCTTCTTCCAGTGGAATATCGGGATTTCCAGTGGCATTACAAATTGCAGTTCCCTGAACTACTCTTGGAACGTTCATTCCTTTAGCAGGGTCATAAAGCGCTGTAATCAATACACAAGGTATTCCCATATTTTCTAATTCCTTAGTTAACGTTGCACCGCAACGTGTACCAGTACCTCAGGTTGATGTCAGAATAGCACCATTTACGCCATCTGAAAGTAACCCTTTAGCTATCTTTTTACCCATTTCTCTCCCATTCTCTATAGGCATTGCACAGCCACATGTTGCATACATATAATCATATACCTGTCCAATTTCACCTTCATTTTTTAACTTTACAAGTGCATCAAGGGGCACTAATCTATTAGGGTCCTCATTTATATAGGTAGTATTTACGCCGCTATGATAGCAGTGAAAAACCTCAGCAGGCATGCTGTCATAATCACCTATAAAGTACTTACCAAATTTAGTAGCCCAAGCTGCTTCTATCCTATCGGGATTTCCTTTAGGAAATAATGCACCTTCAGTAACAAGGGCTATTTTAGCTTTCTTCATATCTTTTATAGGCTCTGCAGGCTCAACAACATAAATATTGGGTTTAGGTATCTCATTATTGAATGTTTTACCATTTAACTTGGCAATTAGTCCCTCTACAGCTCTAGCTGCAGCAAGCTTTTCCTGAACAACATTTTTTCTAAAGCCCTTTGGTATATACCCTTCAGCCTGGGCACATCCTATTTTTTCTTTTCTTATAAGCTTCTTAGAAAAATCAGATATTTTTTTGATATCTTTAGCTACATTTCTTACTCTATTTGGAGTCTGAACAATGTAAAAGCTTTTATCTGCCTGCTCAGCTCCTGGATTTTCCGGATGCATACCCGTAATAACTTCTATATTTAATTCTTCTTTAACTATCTTACATACCTGGGCACATGCCAAACCATATCTTCCAGCTGCGTAAGAAGGTCCAGCCACAAGAAAATCAGGACTGTACTTTTTAATTATTTCCAGAACTTCTTTGCTTGCCTTTTCTTTGTCATTGTTAAAATAGTCATCTCCACATACTACTGTTGCAACAACTTCTCCAATATCCTTCATATATTTTTGTAAAGCCAACCCTGGCCCAATTGGTTTTTCCTCAGCAAAGGGCTCTGTCATTGCTTTTTCTTCTCCACCAATTCCTCCAAAAAATTGATTTAAGTAATGTACTATCCTTATTTTACCCATAATATTACTCCCTTCATCACAAATTATGAGATTATTTAAAAATTATTTAAAAAGCTTTACATCCTAATTTTGTATGACCAGTAATCTGCAGTGCACCTGGTATAACACCACTTCTTATTTTTCTAGGTCCTATCATTTCCAAGTATTTTGGATGATCCTTTTCATATCCAACTAGATTTTCCATTTGTGGAATATCAACTAGCTCTTCATGGTTTCCAGTACTCACTACTAAATCCACATGGGGTGAATAAAATACAGTTGACATACCTGTTCCATCGGGGTTTAAAACTTCTTCTGTAATAAGGGCAGTTTTTAACCCCGCTTTTTCACATTCTTCTCCACATAACATAAGGTCTGTTACAGGATGTCCTCCGCCTTCCTTTGTTATTACAACTGCATCTAATTCCAAATTGTATTTAGCAATTTTTGCAGCCAAATAGGCTACAGATTTTTTGAGTGTATGCTTTAAATGTGCATTACAAACTATCATCCCACCAAATTCAATTTCCTTTCCATGCTTACTGTAAAGCTCCTGCACAACTGGATTGTTACACATTGATATGGTATGATCTCGGTGTCCTGCAGAATACTCATACATCATACATACCATGGCTCCATCCATAACTTCATTGGGATGCATAGTGAAAGGAACAAAATAATGTGAATTTATTCCATAGAAATATGTTTCTTTTAAATGATTTTGTGATTCAGTATAATATATATATCCAACCCTTGGAAGCTTTTTCTCTCCTCTTTTACAAGGATTCATTTCATACACTTTTATTTCATTTGGCTTCTTATTTATGGTTGTTTTGGCAATGTATTCTGAAATCTTGGTACAGGCTCTTTTATGGACCATAGCCATGGATTCGGCGTTTTTGGTTTTACATGAAAATACTAATGATAAAACATGATTTTTACTGTATTCAGTCACTTCTGCTCCAGGACCATTCATATCAAGTACACCTAGAAAAATTTCTGTGAATGCCTGTAAATTTTCAACCTTTCCAATCTCAGCAATTGAAAAACCGGTTAATACATTTGTTCTTCCTATTCCCGGGGTTCCTATGTCATTGGTAAAACCAGGGTATATAGTTCCTTCATCACTTGCCTTGCATCTAGCATCAAACATATCCAGAATATTAACTATCCTTGTGTTTTCACCTGGTTTTGTTAAAACAAGTTCAACATCCTCTAACAATTCATCTTCTAAAATTATATCCTTTAATTCCCTCTTACTTAAGTACAGGCAACTATCTGCAAAATAACTTTTTTCAGCCCATCTTACATCCTCTACGTTATAATTTGCAACTTCTAGTTTCATTTATTTACCCCCTTATTATGTCATCCTAGGATCCATGTTTTAAAAACACAAAGAATCACAAGAATTCTTTTTCATTATTTATTTTATAATTTTTTCATTCATATAAAATAACAAAACTTAAAGCTCTTTATTTCTTCCTGTTTCTAAATAATAGTTCAATTGTGTTTTTGTCATATTTGATAGTCCAAGATTTTCACATGTTCTTCCTTTCAATCTATAATCACAATCATTTAAAATTGATGCTATATATATCAAAGCTTTAGCAGTAGGAGTCTTAATTCCTAACATCTCTCCTAATGAAGTAATGATACTCATACCTACAAAGGTATCCTCTGATATATATCTGTGATAAACATCATCAGGCCCTTTTATTTCCCTGAATGGATTTAAATTTGGAAAATTATCAGCGTCACTGATTTTTTCTAATAAATCTAACTTTGTTCTAATTTCACAATCTAGTTTTTTCATTATCATAATTTTTTCTTCATATAGTTTTTCAATAAATTTTAAAACAGATTTAGTTAATCCATCCCTATAGAAATAAAAGTCTCCCCTTTCAATTCCTCCAACATTAAGTATGGCTCCTGGAACATGAGAGTCTATATTAGGTAAATTAAGGGTTGTTTCTAATACATTTTTTGCTGAATATAAAGTATAAATATCTTGAAATCCTTCAATTACCTTTGCTGTATCTATTGCAGGAAATGAACTTATATATCTTGGCCTAATAGGCAATACCAGTTCTACTGTAATATCATCTCTTTTTTTACATACATATAAATTGCTTTCAACTTCAGCTAATAAGGGCATTTTATAATCATTATTTTTAAGATAATTATAAAATACCAATGACCCCAAATTCCCTGGAGTAATTAATACTATTTGATTTTTACTGAAATACTTACTACATACCTTAACTATTTCTTCATGTCTTTGTGCAATAACAGCAACAATAACTATTTCACAATCTTCTAAAGCAATTTTAGGATCATTTGTACAATTATTAATGTCAACTTCCCTAGTTATTTCTGATTCAATAAAATTTATTTTACGGCACTTCATTATCTTTTCTATATTTTCACCCGTGTCAAATAAAGTTACTTTATTTCCTTTTAAGGTCAAGTGTGCAGCAGCAGCTAATCCTGTAGCACCTCCGCCTATAACAGTTATTTTTTTCATTTAAAGCCCTATAGCCTTTGCTCCCATAACAATTTTAGGAAGCCATAATGATAAGAGTGGAATAAATGTAACTAATAGCAACACGGGAACTGCTCCGAAAAATAACAATGGCCATAGTGGCTTTAGCATATCCTGAAATTTCACACCACTAACTTTAGATGAAACAAACAAATTCATAGCCATTGGAGGTGTAATAGTACCTATTCCTACAGCTGTAAACAACATTACTCCCATTTGTATAGGATTTAAACCTATAGCAACCGCTGTTGGCATCATAAGCGGTGTTAATACTAGGGTTATAACTCCTGAGGACAAAAACATGCCTGAAACAAGGAATATAATATTGATAAATAGTAATATAGCATATTGATTACTAGTAATTCCTAGTAAGAAGCTTGCTACAGCTTGTGGAACGCCCTCAATTATTAAAAACCGAGTAAAAACATTAACCATTGGAAAAATTATTAAAATAGATCCTATTGTTTTACCAGTTTTCACTGTCATTTCTGAGAATTTTTTATAATCTACTACTTTATAAATAAATACTCCTATGATAATTGCATAAACACAGGCTACTGCCCCTGCTTCTGTTGCGGTGAAAATGCCACCATATATCCCTCCCAATATTATCAGAGGCATGATAAAGGCAGGAATAGATTCCTTAAAGCTTTTTTTGACATTTTCTTTAACTGACTGATTCATTAGTTTTTGAAAATCTTCATTTTCTTTAAAATATTTTTTATATAATATTCTATTAATTATTAAATAGAGACTACACCAAATAAATCCAGGTATTATAGTTGATAAGAACAGTGCCGCCACTGAAGTATTTGAAATAACACCGTAAAGTATAGCCGTCATATTAGGAGGAATCATAAAGCCCAATGGCCCTGATGCAGCCATAAGTGCAGCAGTATATCTTCTATCCCAGCCTAGTTTTTCCAGCCTTGGTATCATTATAGATCCTAATGCAGCAACAGCTGCTGTTCCTGAACCACTTAGTGCTCCAAAAAACATACAAGCCACAGGTATTGTTGCAGCCAATCCACCTTTTACTTTTGCTAATAAAGCACTTGCAAAGTCAATTAATTTTTCTGCTATACCGCTTATCTCCATTAACATTCCACCAATTAGAAACAATGGAATTGCCAATAATGTTGTTGAATCCAATGCAAAGAATGCACCTGGAGCAATACCTCCTGGAGACATGCCTGTTAATAAAACATAAAGTAATGATCCACAAAGGAAGCAAATTGCCACTGGTACGCTTAATATTATAAGCCCTAATATTACCGCGAAACTAATTCCTATTGCCATTGTTTAACCTCCTTTATATCCTTTATTACACTGATAAAATAATTAATCGTCATCAGCGTGCCTCCAATAATTAAAAAGGAAGTGATGCACCACATTGGGAATCCTAATCCTGCTGAAACGTCTTTGGAGGTATAGTTAAACGCAACATATTCAAAACTTAAAATCGTAAATACCAAAACTGCTATACAAGATAATAAATGTGTTAAAGTTCTAATAATATGAATTATTTTTTCATTTTTCACTATAAGGGTAAGCATGTCAATTTTAACATGTCCGTCATCCCTTGCCAGTAAACCAGCTGCTAAATATACACAGGCTATCATAAAATATTTAGGCAATTCTTCTGCTCCAGCTAATGGTAATTTTAGAACATATCTAAATACAACTTGAATAAATACTATGGCTATAATCAATGTTACAAATGAACCCATTAAAAAGTTAGAAAGCTTTTGTATCATTTTATCAATTTTAGATAAAATATCCACCATTATCTTCACCTCTTTTAAAAAGATAATCTTGCCTCTTCCTCTAAAGAAGAGGCAGATCAGATTATTTATTTCTAGCTTCCTCTACTGCTGAAGTAACTTGTTCAAATGTATCCTTACCAATAATTTCTATAAATTTAGGTTCTAAGGTCTTTGCAAAGTCAATAAATTCCTGCCTTTGTTCATCTGTTAGTTCTACTACTTTTATTCCCTCTTCCTTTAAAGTTTCTACGGCAGCCTGATCATCCTTTGATCCAAGCTCGCCCTGATATTTCATTGCTTCAACAGCACATTCCTTTACAGTTTTTTGTAAATCCTCAGGTAACTCATTTAGATATTTATCATTTACAAGTAAAGGTAAACCAAATGTCCACTGCCAGTTAATATCAGTATAATTATCTACAACCTCTGCAATCTTATATGCCACAACTCCCGTTGGTGAAAATTCCAAGCCGTCTACAGTTCCTGTTTGTAAGGCTGTATATACTTCACCAAAGGATAATTGCGTTGGGCTTGCAACTTCCTCCCAAAAAGCTTGAACAACTGGATCCTGATAAATACGTACTGCCAGTCCATTTAAATCTTCAATACTTTCTATTGACCTTTTACTATTTGCAAATCCTCTAAATACACTTGGTCCAACAGCTAGCAGCTCCAAATTATACTCATCCATCCATGATTTAACCAGTTTAAATATTTCTCCTTCTTCATCACATACTAATTCCTTTACTTCTTCAATATCTTTGAATAAATACGGTAAGCTTAATGCACCAAATCTTTTGTCAACACTTGCCATAGGCTGTCCAATGTACATCTCAATTTCTCCGCGTCTTAACTGTTCAAATAGCTCCACATTACCACCTAAAGTTCCATCAAAATATGGCTCAATAACTACCTGACCATTTGTTTTCTCCTTTACATCATCACAAAATTTTTGAATGGCTTGTCCCATACTATTATATTGAGCTCCTGATGCAGGATTTTTGTATGTTGTGGCTAATTTCCATTTGTAAACTTTTTCTGATTTTTCTCCCTTGGCTTCCTTGCCACCACATGCAGTTAATGAAAAAATTAAAACAACTATAATTACTAATGATAAAACTGACTTGATACTTCTTCTCATAAGTAGCCCCCCTAAATTATTATTTATTTTTTCTGATAATAATTTCTTCATTATCAGAATCAATCTTTATCCAATCACCAGTCTCGATTATTTCAAGAGGATTTTTTTCAAAATCTGTCATTGCTGGAATATCCATAATAACCGCACCTAGAGCAATTTTTGTGGTCATTTCTGTAAAGATAATCCCTTTGGGTAATTTATTTGCTAACTTTGCTATGTGAAAAGCATTAGTCCAGCCTGAGGATCCCTTTGCTCCACGAAAAACCAGTATTTTATCTTTAAAACAACAACCTTCAAGCTCATGTTTTCTCTCAATAACTTTACCTTCAAGGGGGTTTGTTCCTCCCCAGCCCGAAATAGCCTGCTTTGTAACAAGTGCCTCTCCCTGAGCAACTCCACCAATAACCTTTCTTCCCTTTATTATTATTTCCTTCATTATAATTCACCTCGCCATTTTCCACTAACAGCAGCTTCAATGCATTCTTTAGTTGAACCATAGAAGGTTCCTATTCCAGTTAGCGATGGAAAATAATGGGCCTGCTTTGCTGAATTAGTTGCAGCAGTTTTGGTTCCTTTTGGAAAAACTTTAGCCATAGCTGGACAAGTATCTGCCATAATATGACCACCTGCTTTTTCTATAATTTCAGTATATCCTTGACGATCAGCCATATCTTTAATAGCTCTAGGTACGAAAATCCATAGAGCAGAATTTCCATTTATTTTTCTCCCATCTAAAAATCTAACAACTTGCCATATTTCTTCCAATGTGCCATGGGGACAGCCTAATACTACAAAATCAACATCTTCACTATTTCCTGAGTTTAGATGTTCATATATTTCCTTTCTCTCTTTTTCTCCATAGGGAAAAACTTCTAAGGGCTTTTTATTGCCCAGTGCTTCCTCAAGGGTTTTTGCCTCTGGTGTTTTCCCAGCAATATGATACATTTCCACTCCACCTGATGAAGCTGCTGCAGCACAACAATGCTTTAATTTAATAAGATTAGGCTGTGACCCTATTCCATTAATTACGGGAACCTTTTCCTGAACCATCTTCCCAAAATAATATCCAAGTAGTCCCCAATCCTTATTTGAATCAACTTCTATTTTTACATCTATTTGATGAGTGGCATACCTATTTTCTTTAATATGCAATCCCCAGTAGGGAATTCTCTTAACCAGAGCTGCTGCACCTGTACTTTCTAGCCCCTCTGTATTTGTTCTACCACCTATAACTGAATTACAGAATGATATTGCACTTGACTCCATCCATGCACAATGCTCACCAAATACTGGCATTATACCAACTACATATGGAGCACATGTAAAGGCACAATGCATATCTATTGTTTTACTATAATCTTCACATTTCACTCCCCATTTATATGCACTCTCAGTTGCATTTTGAATTTTCCAGCACAGTGGGTCCATAGTATTTGTAAGGGCAGTTGAAAAGGCTTCAAGTCTTGGTATTTCCACCCTTTCATTGGAATTTAATTTGAACTCTGAAAATACTGCGTCCATATCTCCCACTTGATCGGCAAAATTTCTTATTTGTGGAGAACCACCAATACCACCTGTCACATTTGTAACTTCAACAAATTTTTCTGCACCTAATGCCTCTCCATACTTTACTAACAGCTCCATTGCCCTCTGTTTTGCATTGCCCTGTGAACCATCTAATATTTCTAATTCTTCCTTTGTAAGCTTCACTAATTTACCTCCTTTCAAACATAGGATTGTTAATTTTTCTACAAATATGACATTGTAGTGCTACTTTCCTTAGTATGAACTAATAGAATCACAACTGCTATTTTAAAATATATATTTTGAAGATTAATGTAAGTTTTTTACACCTGGCATCCTTGGATCCAAGATACTATTAGTATATAAAAAAAACCTTTTCATGTCAATACTTATTCTTTTATTTAGCAATCATTTAAATCAAAATTTATTATATATTCGTTGGCAATCACTTTTCAATATTATAGGATCAAAGTTTGAAATTCAGAAAAGAATTTTGAACTTCTTTTCTGAATTTATTTATTAATAAGAATCCTTTTTATCTCTTCCGCCACATCTTTTATGTGGGCTTCCAATATTACTAATGTTTTTTCAATATTTCTACTTTGAAATACTTCTAACAGTTTTCTATGATTATATTTCTCAGTTTTTTTTACATATTGGGCATGCAAATAAATATATCTTCCAAATTTATCATATATTTCACATATATGAGAGAAAAGTATGCTATTATTAGCTAATTTATATACCTCTAGATGAAATTTATTTCTAATTTTTATTTTCTTCATAAATTCTATTTCTTTTTCTTCTTCTTCAATAATATTTTCCAATAGTTCAAAATCTTTATCTGTGGCATTTTCTAAAGCCTTTTTCACTGCATATTTTTCTAATAATATTCTTACTTCTGTAATTTCTTCAAACTCCTCAATGCTAATATCTGAGACAATAACACCTATTTGAGGATGAACAACAACTAAGCCTTCTGCTTCTAATTTTCGAAATGCCTCTCTAACTGGCATTCTACTTACTTTAAACTTCTTTCTTATTGATTCTGTAGATAATTTTTCTCCTTCCCTAAAATAGCCTTCTAAAATTGCTGTCTTGAGTTTGCTAAATACAATATCCGATAATGTCTTAGTTTTTTTGCTTTCTATTTCATATATGTCTAATTTATCCATTTTGACCACCTTTCCATTAATTTAAAATCAAGTTGTAGTATAGAGATTCCAGTAGAAATTTTAATTTGTGTTATATCACTTCTTTTTGTAAAGCTTATAGTTAGCGACAATAAATTTAATTGCCATCCTTGGATCCAAGGCTAAAGCACAAAGCTATTACATTTATTGCCATTATCATAAAATAATATTCTACATCTATTATATAATTTCCTTCTTTATTTTTGTATTTTATTCATAGAATCTTTTTATATACAATTATATTAATATCAAATATTACAATCTAAAATAATATTCTAACTTTAAGTAAATCAACTATTATATGTTATAATAGTTAAGGTTAAAAATTTTATACAATTTAATTGCAAATAGTTGGTGATAATAATGAATAAAAAAATAATACAAAAGAAACGCATGATGGGATATTTTATTGATGCAGCAAATCAAATTATTGAAAAGGAAGGAATAGAAGCAGTTACAATTAGAAAAGTGGCAGATATCGCAGGTTATAATAGTGCTACTTTGTATAATTACTTTAACGACCTTAACCATTTACTTTTTTTCGCTTCCATGAAATATTTAAAGAATTACGCCTTTAGTTTAAAGTATTATATAAAAGATTCAATGAATGCCTTTGATAAATTCTTTGCCGTTTGGAAATGTTTTTGCCATCATTCCTTTAAAAATCCTAAAATATATTATATTATTTTCTTTGATAAATATAGGAATTTTATTAATGATACCATTAAAGAATACTATTCGATTTTTCCTGAAGAATTAGGAGAACTATCAATTGAAATATTGCCAATGCTTATGGAAAAAAATATTTATATCAGAACCATGACTATTCTTAAAGCTTGTGTGGCTGAAGGCTTTTTTAAAAAAGAACATTTGGACCAAATAAATGAAATGATTCTTTTAATTTATGAAGGTATGCTTTTACGAATATTAAATAAGCAAGTGGACTTCACTAATGAGTATGCAGCAGATACAACAATCAGATATATGAAGCAAGCTATTAAATCATATGTCATTCTATAAAGACATTTGCCAAACTATTGTAGTTGATAATTGTCTATTAATGATTTTTTAATGATTTAAGAAACTTGCATAATTAAAATTCCTCACATGTATTGTGCAATTTCCTCATTTCTTTAAAACAAAAATAAATGGACTCAAGGTGAAATGAATTTAAAGCTAAATTTATACATCTCAAAAATCTCAGAAGCATTCATATGAAGCATCTATATTTTTAAGATGTATAAATTAAAACTTCACCTTGTTTCACTATAACAAAATTATACTTTCTTTTTCACATGCTTCAATCATTTCTTCTGGCCAAATTGCTGCTTGCACTTCGCCAATATGAGCCTTTTGTAGGAAGAACATACACATTCTGGATTGTCCTATTCCTCCTCCTACTGTATATGGAAGTTTACCTTCAAGTAAATCCTTATGGTATGGAAGCTCTTTACGCTTTTCACAATCAGCAAGCTTCAATTGCCTTTCCAATGCTTTTTCATCAACTCTAATTCCCATAGAAGAAACTTCAAAGGCCATATCTAAAACTGGATACCAGAATAATATATCTCCATTTAATTTCCAATCATCATAGTCAGGTGCTCTGCCATCATGCTTGATACCTGATTTAAGATCCTCACCTATTTGCATTACAAATACTGCACCCTTTTCTTTAGTTATTGCATCTTCTCTTTGTTTAGGAGTTAATTCAGGATATTTGTCCTCTAGTTGCTGAGCTGTTATAAAGAAAATATCTTCTGGAAGCTGTTTTTCAAGTTTGGGATATATAGAACAAATTTCTTCCTCTGTATCTTTGAATACATTATATATCTCCTGAACTATTTCCTTAAGAGTTTCAACTGTCCTTTCTTCCTTGGATATAATCTTTTCCCAGTCCCATTGATCAACATATATTGAATGAAGGTTATCAAGCTCTTCATCTCTTCTTATGGCATTCATATCTGTATATAAGCCTTTACCTACATCAAATCCATATTTAGCAAGTGCCATTCTCTTCCATTTAGCTAGTGAATGAACTACTTCTACTTCTTTACCACCGATTCCCAATACATCAAAGGAAACAGGCCTTTCAATACCATTTAAATTATCATTTAAGCCTGTTTCAGGTCTAACAAAAAGTGGAGCTGACACCCTCGTTAGCTGAAATTTTTTAGCTAAAGTTTTCTGGAAATGATCTTTAATACTTTTTATTCCAATCTCTGTATCTATTAGATTTAACTTTGCTTCATAGTCCTTGGGTATAATTAATGATTTTTCTAAAGATTTCATAATTTAAATCCTCCTTGTTTTTTATGTGTTTAGAATAGATTAATTGAATATAATATCAGCATATAAAATTGTCTCAAATTAAAATTATGCAATTATCTCAATTATAAAATTATCCCTAACTCAATTAAAAAAGCCCTTCATCCCCATATAAAGGGACGAAAGGCTCATTTTCCGCGGTACCACCCAGATTAGCATAGTATTGCTCACTCAACAAATACAGAATAGAAATATTTCTATTCGATATCGCCCAATTAATAACGGTTTGGCTCCGTCTAAGTCTACTCACCCATATTAATAAAACACATGGCTTTCGGTTAGAAACTCAGAGACGTTCTTCAATACAAGCTTTGTGCTGGACTCTCACCATAACCAGCTCGCTAGGACTTAGCTGTGTATCTACTCTTCTCTTCACAGTTTTAATCTTGTTAATTTATTGTATAAATTATAAGCTATATATAATAAGTTGTCAAGATTTTTTTTATATTTATTTATTGATATGTATAAATTGGAAAATTCGTGCATATGCCTATGAATTATTTCTTCCTAGCAACGCCTATTTCTATAGCTGCTTTTTTTACTGCATTTGCCACATTTTTAGCTGTTCTCTTATCGAAAGCCTTTGGTAATATATTATCTTCATTTAGTTCATCTTCAGATATAGTTTCAGCTATGGCATAGGCTGCTGCTATTTTCATTTCTTCATTTATATCTGAAGCCCTTACATCCAATGCTCCTCTAAAAATACCTGGAAATGCTAAAACATTATTTACCTGGTTTGGAAAATCCGATCTTCCAGTGCCAACTATATAAGCTCCACCAGCTTTGGCTTCATCAGGCATTATTTCCGGCACAGGATTAGCCATGGCAAAAACTATTGACTTAGCTGCCATGGTAGAAACCATTTCCTTTGTAACTATATTAGGTCCAGATACGCCTATAAATACATCCTTGCCCTTTATGACTTCTTTTAAAGTTCCAGTCTCATTATTATTATTTGTGATCTTTGTCATTTCTAACTGTGCCCAATTCATATCTTTTGAATTTTTATGCAATGCACCTTTTCGTCCACATAAAATTATATTCTTAACACCAAGACTTAAAAGTAATTTTGATATAGCTATTCCAGCAGACCCGGCTCCATTTACAATAACCTCTATTTCTTCCATTTTTTTATCCACAAGTTTTAATCCGTTAATAAGTCCAGCTACAACTACAATGGCTGTACCATGTTGATCATCATGGAATACAGGAATATCTAATATTTCCTTAAGCCTTGATTCTATTTCAAAGCATCTTGGGGCTTTTATATCCTCTAAATTGACACCTCCAAATACCGGTTCCATTAGCTTAACAGTTCTAACTATTTCATCAACATCCTGAGTATCTAAACATATTGGAAATGCATCTACATCTGCAAAGCTTTTAAAAAGAACTGCTTTTCCCTCCATTACTGGAATAGAAGCTGAGGCTCCTATATCTCCTAATCCAAGTACTGCACTACCGTCGCTTACAACAGCAACAAGATTTCCTTTGGATGTATAATCATAAGCTGTATCTTTATTTTTCTCTATTTCCCTACATGGCTGTGCCACACCTGGAGTATAGGCTGTAGACAGATCATCCTTAGTTTCAACCTTTACTTTACTTGTTACGGATATTTTTCCTTTATTTTCTTTATGTAGTTTTAATGCCAATTCATTATAATCTGCCATATTTTCTCCTCCTACTTTTTATATTTTTCCCTCTCTGTTTCATATAAATTATTTCCCTTACTATCTATAACTACTATAACAGGAAAATCTTCTACCTCTAACTTTCTTATTGCTTCAGGTCCTAAATCATCATAGGCTATAATCTCAGCCTTTTTTATTGAGCTAGAAATAAGTGCCCCAGCTCCTCCTATTGCAGCAAAATATACTGCTCCGTATTTCTCCATACCTTCTATTACATCTTGACTCCTACTTCCCTTACCAATCATTCCACTTAATCCAAGTTTAAGAAGTGGAACTGTTAAATCATCCATTCTATAGCTGGTAGTTGGCCCAGCAGCGCCAATTGCTTGTCCCGGTTTAGCTGGGGCAGGCCCTACATAATAAATAATCTGATCTTTAATATTAAAGGGCAGCTCCTCTCCTCTTTCAAGGGTATCAATTAATCTTTTATGAGCTGCGTCTCTACCCGTATATACAGTTCCACTTATATAAACAGTATCTCCTGCATGTAAGGACTGTACCTTTTCTTTAGTTAAAGGAGTTGTTATTTTTTTTGTATTTACTGACATAGTTATCTTCTCCCTTTATTAATGGTTTATAACTCTTTATATAATTCTTTCTTCATGTCTTGAAGCATGGCAATTTATATTTACAGCCACAGGTAAGCCTGCTATGTGAGTTGCAAACACTTCAATATTAACTGCAAGAGCAGTAGTATTTCCACCTAAACCTTGGGGCCCTATACCAAGATTATTAATTTTATCTAAAAGACTTTTTTCTATTTTTTTAATGTGTTCAAGATTACTATGATTTCCAATAGGCCTTAATAATGCCTTTTTAGCCAGATATACAGCCTTATCTAATGTTCCACCAACACCTACTCCTACAACTATTGGTGGACATGGATTAGGCCCAGCCTGTGATACTGTTTCAACTACAAAATCCTCTACTCCCTTTATCCCATCTGAGGGTTTTAGCATCCTTGTCTTACTCATATTTTCACTACCAAATCCCTTTGGTGATATTGTTATCTTAATCTTGTTTCCAGGCACAATATCATAATATATTATTGCCGGTGTATTGTCCCCTGTATTTTTTCTTATCAAGGGATCTTCTACAACTGAATTTCTAAGATAACCTTCTTTATATCCCTGTCTTACTCCTTCATTTATGGCTTCTGTAATATTCCCCCCTATAATTTGAACCTCCTGGCCTAATTCTACAAACACCACAGCCATTCCCGTATCTTGACACATTGGTACCTGGTTATTTTTAGCTATTTCTGCATTTTTGATAAGATTTTCAATTATTCCTCTTCCTACTGATGATTCTTCACTTCTCTTAGACTTTTCAAATGCATCTAAAACATCTTTTCCAAGATTATAATTTGAACTTATACACATTTCTTTTACTGCTCCTATAATTTCTTTCACATCTACATTTCTCATTACAAATATTACTCCTCCTAATTCCATTATAATTTACAATACATGATGCAATAACAATTAGACTAAATTCTATTAAATATACATCTATAGTATTACATATGTCAAATACATTTATTAATATTATAATAACATAATTTATAAAGAAAATTGCTTAAGATGATTATACAATTTCCTCTATAAAGAATATTTATAATGGATAGAAACTTTAAATATTTTCTATTTGATTTTACCATGCCGCTATAGTACCATCTGTTCTAGGCTCTGTTCCTCCACAAAGAACACCATGTTCATCCACACAAATAATTTGACCACGGCCAAAGTTAATTGAATCAGCTTGTATTTTTATATCATGGCCTTTATTTAATAGTCCATAGGAAATATTATTTGATAACCTATGCTCTAAATGCACAGTTTTATCTTCTATCCACTGCCAACGCGGTGCATCCAATGCAGACTGAGGATTTAAATTAAAATCTATCATATTCATAATAACCTGAACATGGCCTTGGGGCTGCATAAAACCTCCCATTACTCCAAAGGGACCTATTGGTTTATTCCCTTTTGTCAAGAATCCCGGAATAATAGTGTGATAAGTTCTTTTACAAGGCTCTAAGCAATTGTGATGCAACGGGTCAAAGGAAAAATTATGCCCCCGATTTTGTAAGCTTATACCTGTTCCAGGGACTACTATTCCAGATCCAAAACCCATATAGTTACTCTGAATAAAGGAAACCATATTCCCTTCATTATCGGCTGTGGCTAAATAAACAGTTCCACTTCCATTTGGCTTTCCAGCCTCTGGCGTTAAAGCTTCCTTACCAATTAATTTTCTTCTTTCATTTCCATAACTATCGGAAAGTAGATCTTCTAATTTTACCCTCATTCTTTTATAATCTGTTATATATTTTTGTCCATCTGCAAAGGCCAGCTTCATTGCTTCAATTTGTTTATGATAGGTTTCAACATCATCCTTTTGTGTAAAATTAAAGCCTTTAAGTATATTTAAAGCCATGAGTGCCACTACCCCCTGCCCATTTGGAGGAATTTCCCACACATCATAGCCCCTATAATTTATTTTTATTGGATCAATCCATTCCGGCTTAAAGCTTTCTAAATCTATCTTCCTTAAAAAGCCACCATGTTTTTTAAAAAACATATCTATTTTTTCTGCTATTTCTCCATGATAAAAGGCTTGGCCATTCGTTTGAGCTATTAAACTCAAGGTCCTTCCATGATCGGGTAAGTGACAAACTTCACCAGCCATTGGAGACCTGCCATCCCTAGTAAATGTTTCAAACCAGTGTTTAAACTCTTCTCCTTTTAACTCTCTACTATACAGCTTATACCCTTTATTCCATAATTTTTGAACATATGGTGATATTGGATAGCCATCCTCGGCATATTCTATTGCAGGTTTCAATACCTCAGTAAAGGAAAGTCTTCCAAATTTTTTCGATAATTCAGCCCATGCTGCCGGTGCTCCAGGAACAGTAACCGGTATCAATCCAAATTTGGGAATCTCTTTATACCCTTTATTCTTTAAAGCTTCTATAGAGATACTCTTTGGCGATGGCCCACTGGAGTTTAACCCGTGTAGCTTTCCCTTTGTCCATACCAATGCAAAGGCATCCCCACCTATACCATTGGAGGTTGGCTCAACAACCGTTAGTGCTGCCGCCGTTGCTATAGCCGCATCTATAGCATTTCCTCCTTTTTTTAGGATATCCAGTCCTGCCTGTGCAGCAAGGGGTTGAGATGTTGCAACCATACCATTTTTAGCATATACAACACTTCTTTGAGAATTATAATCATATTGCAATGGATTAAAATTCATTTCTCATCATCCTTTACATAATAGTAAAATAAGGAAATTGCATAATTCTAATTTGTCTGGGTTACATATGCAAATATTATCCTTAATTTAATTATTTAGAATAGAATATATTTTGATGTTATAACTTCCAAGATTTCGAAACAATATGTAGTAGTTAGTTTATTAAAAAAGCAATTATTCAATTTACTCAGGTGCTTATAAATTTTCCTCTTTTAATTATATTTCTAAAATCCTTTAAATTTAAAGAATAAGCAATCCTGCTAACCCTCCAATTATTATATAAAATATAGGGTGATATTTCCATTTGTTTGTTGCATACATAAAAATTACAAATAGAGCCACAGCCTTTAAATTAAACAGGTCTATTATATTTCCTGTTAATTTAAACATGTCAATATTGAAAATAGCAATTAATGCAATACTAAAGGCGGCTGATGCAATAAGACCTGTTACAGCTGGCCTAAGCCCTAAAAACACACCCCTGACTATTTTATTTTCATTAAAATGCTTTAAAAACTTAGCAATGGCACATATTATGATAATAGACGGTGTAACCATTCCTATAGTTGCCACTATAGAACCCACAATCCCCATTTCATTAAAGCCAACATAGGTTGCCAAATTTATCCCAATAGGTCCAGGAGTAGATTGGGAAACGGCTATCATATCTGCAAACCTAGCCTTAGTTACCCAGCCCCTAGTTAATGCTTCATTTTGTAATAAAGGAATAGCGGCTAGTCCTCCTCCAATCGTAAATAAACCTATTTTAAAAAAAATCCAATATATATTAAATAATTCTATCATAGTTGCGTCCCTTTCCCATTTAAAGCATTTATTAAAATACCAACAATACCAGCACTTACAATAATATAAATTGGAGATATTCCAAGGCCTATAACTAATATAAAAGCTAGAAAACTAATAACAATACCAATCCAATTATTAATGGCCTTTTTACCCATTTTTACTACTGCATTTAAAATAAGTACCACCACTACTATACGTATGCCAGAAAAGGCTCTTTGCATAAATGGATTATCTGCAAATTGCTGAAATAGAGCAGCTATAGAAATTATTATAAACCATGAAGGTACAACCATCCCTAGCGTTGCCACGATACCTCCAATAACCCCCTTTTCCTTATATCCTATGAATGTGGCTGTATTTATAGCTATAATTCCTGGAGTAGATTGACCTATAGCATAATAGTCCATTATCTCTTCATCAGTTGACCATTTATACTTTTCTACAACCTCTCTTTGAAGCATAGGCAACATGGCATAGCCTCCACCAATTGTAAAAAAACCTATTCTAAAAAAAACATTAAATAATTTCCATAGTATATTACTATTCTTCTGCATAGTTATCCTCCAAGTCTATATAATCAAATCATTTCCTTTTTATTATATATTATAACACTAGTGTTCAATAATTTAAAAATATTACCATTGACTTTTACTTATATGATATTTTAAACTTTAAAAATTTGAAAACCCACATATTGCAATATTATTCCAGTAAAATTAGTTAAAGTATTCCCGTAGGGAAGTATTCTTGGATTTATATGGAATTAAAGTGTCAATATTTTATCCACTTAGCCATACTTCCCAACTGAATTTTTCTTTATCAATTGATTTAGTTAATGAATGTTTTATAAATCTTTTTATTCTTATTAAGCCGTAGGCTGTTTTAGCACTTTGCTTAACTAGCTTTAACATAACAAATGTAATAATAGCTGTAATTATTTTAATCATGACAGCATTAAAACTATGTCCTATAAATCCTTTGATTTTTAAATTTTGTTTAATCCACTTAAAAAATAATTCAATCTCCCAGCGTTTTTTATAAAGCCACGCTATATCTTCAGTAGATAAAGTAAATATATTAGTTAGAAATACTAAGTCTTTACCTGTAGAATCTATTATTTTTATAATGCGATATTTCTTTATAAGCTTTATCTAAAATATAAATAGCTTAATTTTCACTCATAAGTTTATCCATTTTTGTTTTGTCATGCTCTTTAGCATTTGAAACAATAATTTTTTCAGGTATACCTTTACTTAAATCTAACTTTGTATGAAGTTTAATACCGGCTTTAGTGCTACGGAATTTAGCCCATTGAAAATAGGTAATAGCCATTAAGTGATTTTTTGCAGTATTATAATCGGTTTTCAGCTTAAAAGTAGATTTTTTCAAAGTTTGCCAATTGCAGTTGTAGTTGCAAGTTCCAGGTTATAAGCTACAAGTATTGTGGGGCTTTCTTATGAGCTTTAAAAGAGAATATTTCAGTTTCTTTGCAAAGATATAACCGCTTTAAACAAGCGGTCAGATTGTTTAAAGCGGTTATATTTTGTAGTCTATAAATTTAAAAAATCACTATTTACCACATCATAAGCTTATTGGCTTCAAATCTTAATTCCTCTCTAAAATCTGGGTGAGCTATATTTATAAGTCTTTTTACTCTTTGACCAATACTTTGTCCTCTAAGCCATGCAACACCATATTCTGTAACTACATAATCAACATCATTTCTAGATAAGCTTACAGTAGCTCCAGCCTTTAGTGTAGGTACTATTTTTGATACTGTAACTCTTTCTCCATTTTTATTTTTAACCTTTGCAGTAGAATAAAGAGCTATAAAAGACTTTCCCTCTGGACAATTTTGTGCACCTATTGCAGTATCTGCCTGCCCTCCTGTTCCAGAGAATTGTTTGTGTCCTATTGATTCCGAACAACATTGACCTGTTAAATCAACCTCTATTGTAGTATTTATAGAAACCATTTTATGATTTTGTCCTACAACATAAGGGTCATTTGTCCATTTACCTTGCATAAATAATACGTTAGGATTATCATCAACATAATCATAGAGTTTTTGGCTACCGAGAGCAAAGGTACAAATTGACTTATTCCTATATAGTGTTTTCATAGAATTATCTACTGCTCCACATTCTATCAGATCTACCATGCCATCAGTAAACATTTCTGTATGAATCCCCAAATGTTTTTTGGACTCTAGAGCCTTGGCAACAGCGTTTGGTATTCCACCAATACCCAGTTGGATGGTTGAACCATCTTCAATTAGATCAGCTATATAGTCACCAATCTTTTTATCCTTTTCTGAAAAAGGTGCAACGGGTAAAGAAACAATTGGTGTATCTGTTTCAACAATTGCATCAATTTGACTTATATGAAGCTGATTATCACCAAAGGTTCTAGGATAATTTTCATTTACTTCAACAATTATTACTGCATCTCCAGATTCCACCAATTCCATTTCATAGGTGTTTCCTATAGATAAGCTTAGATAGCCATGCTTATCCATCTTTGAGCATGTTGTCAATAAAACCTTTCTTCTTCCCTCCATGGCATACAATCTTTTGCTTAAAGCAAGATGTAAATGCTGTGGCTGGAAAGATAAATGTCCCTTTGGATGATGCTTTCTTAATCCCGGTGTATAAAACCATCCATTAACATGAATAACATCTTTATAGTCAGGATTTTTCATGAATTCATAATTGCCAAATGGTAATGTATTACTAAGCTCACAGCCTTTAACTCCATTTCCCTTTATCGTATGAAGCTCATTTAATATATTTAAAGGTTCACTACCACCAAGCCCGCATACAATAAAATCATTTGATTTTATAAGCTTTACTGCTTCTGGTATTGTTTTTAACTTACTCTTATATATTTCATTAATATTCATATATTTGACCTCCCTAATTATTACCTAGTTTTACCCCATCTAATCATTGTGCAGCCAAAAGCATATCCTGTTCCAGCACCTAGTAAAGCGCAGATATCACCTTCTTTTACTATTCCTTTAGATAACCCGTGTCCTAATGCAAGAAATTGATCTGCATGACCACAGTGTCCATCATCAGCTAAGTATACCGTCTTTTCTTTATCAATACCTAAATCACCCATGATAGCATAATGTGCTTTGGGATTTATATGATTTATGGCAATAAAATCTATATCTTCTTTCTTTAAGTTTGATTTGTTTAGAGCTTTTCTAACTGCTCCTGTAAAATCAGGTAGAGACTTTTCAGCTAATCTTTTCTTCATTCCCTTTGGATCAGTTAGATGAATTAATCTAGCCTTTCTTAATTTTTCAGGGTCTTTTGCTATCTCATCAGTTATTGGATATAGAGTTCCTCCCCATTTTCCAATTACATCATCGCAAAATACATGATCTGTTATTATTCCAGTTCCTAAAACTTCATTTTCCATATGATCTCTCTTAATTAAAATAGCTAGTCCAGCAGGTGACATATCAAACATAAATGATTGATTTTTATCTTTATAGTCTATTAAATATGCATTTGTATTTCCTCCAGTAATTAATACTGTATTCAAACTATCATCAGACTTCATCATATCCTTTGCTACTTTCAAAGCTAATGGTGTACCTGCACATCTAAATCCTAAATCCCATGCATATGCATTATCAGCACCTAATTCATTTTGTATTTTTATAGCTGCAGTCCAGCATACGTATTCACAATATGTTTCACCTGCGTATAATATCATGTCAATGTCATTCGGATCTATATTATTTCTTTCTAAAAGTTTTTTAGATGCTTTTGTAGCCATCATTGCCGAATGATCCTCTGGTCCTCCTACATGTTTTCTATTAATCCCCATTTTTTCTCTCAATATTTCCGCTGGTATATCTACGAGCTCTGATAGTTCTTCTGCTGTTATTGTTTTTTCTGGAAGGTATGTCTCAAAATCAACAATACCAACATGAAAATTCTTAGTCATTAAAATTCCTCCTTAAATTAGTAATGCTTTTAAGATTTCTTTCTTACTACAATTTAATTGCAAAAGTCTTGCCAGCTTTAGAAAATTAGAAGGTTTAGATACATTTTTTAAAAATTCAACATGTTTAAATATGCGGCTACTCATTGAATTTCCATAGGTTTCAAATGATTTTAAATTAGTTTTTAAAATATAATTACTTCTAAAAATGTTGTTTTTAGAATATTTTTAAATAATAACTATTTATCAGATTCAAAATTATATTGTATCAATTAGTTACTCTATAGAAACAATATTCTGTAAAGCATTTGAGTTATACCAATTTCTCCATATAATGTACTCTATAGTTACACTTTGCAAAATTGTTACACACATCTAATTGTTTCTTAAAATGGCATTAGATTGATGATATAATAGTAATAAAATATCTAATATTGGGAGGTGATTGTTTGTATAAATTTAACCATATAAACCAAATCGATAAGTTTTTTAATACCATTCCTTCTTCTCTATTTAATAAACTTCCTCTCCCTATCAATTTTGTTGACAGTGAATGTAGAGTTATCGTTATGAATGAAGCTTTTTTAGATTACCTTGAAACACCCTTGACAGAAGTAGTTGGAAAACACCTTGCTGAAATTGACAATACTACACGACTACCAATAGTTTTAAAATCAGGCATCCCAGAAATTGGACAAAAGCATGTCTTTCAAAATGGAAAAGAATCAATTGTAGATAGAATCCCAATTTTTGATGGTGATGAAATAATCGGTGCAGCTGGAATAATAGTACTAGATGATATTGAATCCTTAAACAACGCAAAAACTATTAGAAATTCTATAATTAATTCTATAAAAACCACAAGTCATAGTAATATAAAAAGTACTAGTTCCAATTTCAAAGCTAAATATACATTTGATGACATAATAACTCAGTCTTCCTTAATAAAACATTTTAAATCTCGAGCTCATTCTTTTGCAGCAACTAATCTGCCTGTTTTAATTACTGGTGAAAGTGGTGTAGGTAAAGAGCTTTTTGCCCATGCTATTCATAATAACAGCAATAGAGTCTCTAGTTCATTTGTAAGCATTAACTGTGCTGCAATTCCTGAAACTTTACTTGAATCAGAGCTTTTTGGATATGAAGCAGGATCCTTCACTGGAGCAAATAAGTCGGGGAAATTAGGTAAGTTTGAATTAGCTCAAGGTGGAACAATTTTTTTAGATGAAATCGGTGATTTACCTCTTAACATGCAATCTAAGCTTCTAAGAGTATTACAAGAAAATCAAATTGAGAAAATAGGAAGTAGCAAATCAATAGACATTGATGTAAGAATTATTGCAGCTACAAATTATGACCTTCTTAAAAAAGTAGAAGAAAAAAAGTTTAGAGCGGACTTATATTATAGGTTAAATGTTTTAAATCTCAATATACCTTCATTACGTGAGAGACCTGAAGATATACCTTTATTAATTGAACACTTCAGATCTTCTTTCCATCAAAAAAATGGAATATATAAAAAGTTTTCTAAGGAAGTTATATCAACTCTGTCTAATTATAATTGGCCAGGAAATGTTCGAGAGCTAAAAAACATTGTTTATCGCTTAATGGTAATTGCAACTGGAGATGAAGTAACAAAGGCTTCAATACCTATAAATATACTGGAAAATAGTTACAAAAGTATGGCTAATTCTTATAGCTCATCAGAGCTATTATCTGAGAAAGGTTCTTTAAACAATATACTTAAGGAAATTGAACTTAAAATAATTGAAGACACTTTGAATATTTGTGACAATAATAAATCCAAGGCAGCAGAATTATTAGGTATAAAAAGAATGACTCTTTACAGGAAGCTTAAAAATCGTGAGGCGTAAGGAACAAAATGTCTTGTGACTCTTTGTTAGTTGCAAGTTCCAGGTTCCAAGTTGCAAGTATTAGGGGCAACCTAAAAAGTATAAAAAATATGAAAAGAACTATGAAAAAAAATCATAGTTCTTTTCTTGTTGCTTATGCCTTTAATTTTTTAATTACATGGTCCATGTTTTCTGCTAAATGCTGCATTATGCTTATGCCTTCTGTATCTTCATTGGCATTTATGCTGCCAGATGTTCCTGCTGAACCAATGGTCCAATAATTTGATCCTGTTATGATAAAATCATTAACTGATGCCCATAGAGCTAGCTGTGCATATGCAAATGTTTGACCAGTTTTTCTTGCAACCGTTATTGGTGCAAAAACTTTTCTTGAAAAAGGCATTTGTCCCCAGTCATATTTGCCTTTATCAGTTTTTAAGTCATTTTTCATCCAGCGAGAAGAAAATCCAGCCCTATCTAAAAGCGCTTTTAATCTAGGAGTTATTGAACCATTATATACTGGTGACCCAATAACAAGGCCATCTGCCTTTAGCATCTTGTTGAAAATTTCTTCAAAACTATCATTTACTACACACTTTTTATTTTCTATACATCCATAGCATCCTTCACATTGATTAATGCTTTTATCCCTTAATCTTACTAATTCCACTTCAAATCCGCTTTCAGCTAATTCCTTTAAAACAACATTAATATAATATTCTGTATTTCCTACTCTGGGACTTCCGCATATTCCTAAAATTTTCATGTCTTTCCTCCTTAAGCTGTTAAATTTTATAGATCTATAACTGCTTCAACTCTCTTGTCAAGTTCTTTTTCTGTAGCTCCTTTAGTAAATAATGAAACAGCAACAGTTACCACTAATGCTGCAGTTATTACATTAACATACCAAGGTAACCCGCCAGGCCATTTAAATCCTGTTCTATCTAGAACTAAGGCTGTGATATTTAAAATCAAAGCTGTTATTAAGCCTGCGTACACTCCTTGACTGCTTGCTCTTTTCCACAGTAGTCCTGTTATAAATACTGGGAAAGTAGCAGACATTAATGTCCCCCATCCAAAAGTACCTAGTATAGCTACTGCCTCTCCGCTGGTTAATGCAAATAGTATTGCAAATATACCTATTACAAAGGTAATAACTCTGGAAATCTTAATCTGTTTCTTAGAGTCCAATTCTTTGCCTAATGCACTAGGTAAATCTCTTGAAATGATATTAGAAGAAAGTGTTAAGAACATGCTTGCAGTTGACATTGACGCTGCAAGTATAGCTGCATAAACAAATAGTTGAGCATATACCCCAACATAATCAGCAACTGCAAATATTGCATTATCACCTTTTACCAATGGAGGTATAATACCTTTACCAACAAGATAAAGTGCTGCATATGCCATTGTTACAGCAAAGAAGCCAACAATCATATGTCCTACTGCTGCATATAATCCAAGCTTAGGCATATCCTTAGGATTTTTTAATGCGTACATCCTTGTTAAAACTTGAGGTTGACCCATTGTTCCTAAAATAGGAATAAACATCCATGTCATAGCTATTGATCCTGGGAGTATTCCCCAAGCATTCATCATTCCAGGACTAAATGCTTTAGTTACCTCCTGTCCATCTACCGTAGCTGTTACTTTTCCTGCGGTAGAAACCACCTCTACTACACTTCCAAAACCATTTGTAATAGAGAAAAATGCAGCAATCATTATTATTCCTGCAACTACCATTATCAAGCCTTGAAATGCTTGAGTAAGAACTCCACCAACTTCACCACTTATAGCAGTATATACCGTCAATATCCCAAAGATAAAAAATCCAGCTACCATTGGATTCCATCCTAATAAATGTGCAAACAATGCAGATGTTGCACTGATTTGTGACGCTAAATAAGCTATAGCTCCTATGAAAAGTACAATGGATAATGTAGCTTTTATTCCCCTATGGTTGTTAAATCTTAAATCCGCTATATCTCCAAGGCTTGCAATAGGAGCAACCTCTGCCATAGCCCTTATCTTTTTACCGATTGCAAAATAGGCCATTGCAAAAGCAGCTGAAGATAGCATCCACAATGTCATTGTATTACCAAAGGAATAAATAATACCCGGTACGCCAACCACAGCAAAAGCACTTGCTACTGCTGCAACAGTGGATAAACTAACTGAAATCGGACCGAAAAGTGCAGTTCCACCAAAGAATGATTGAGCATCTGAAGCTTTTTTCTTCGCTGTCCAACCTATTATAAATGAAACTACAATCATTCCTAATGAAAATGCCATTATTAAGTACTTAACTCCACTTGACATCTATAATTCCTCCTTTGCAGTATTAATAGCTTCAATTTTTTTCTTGAAATTGTCCCAACCCTTATCGGATAACCAATAATCTGAAAAAATATAAAATCCTACTGTAAGAGTAAGTACTCCTCCTATCCAATATGTCAATATAGTAAAGGCAAAGGACGGATGAAATCCCAAAACTGTAAAATCAGGCATTCTACCTGCAAAAACATCTGCATAATACTTTGAAAAATAGAAACCAACAATCCATAATACTGCCCATGATAAAAGTGGATATAAAAATAATTTTTTATTCAGCTTCCCATTTTGTGACGCTCCAAGCATCATATAGAGTAACATTAATACGACACTAGATATTAAACCAGAAAACCAGTTACCATTCCATCCACTAATAGTAATGAAAACCCAAAGCACTGTTATAAAAATAATAATACCTGTCCTCTTACTTCCAATCTCCATAATAAACCTCCTATTATTTTTTTACTCTACTATCTCCTATCCTCCTTTTTCCAATTACTCATTGTAAATAGCAATTATTATGCCAACATGCTATCTAATAAAATAGCTGTTACTATCTATTACTTTTTCAGCCCCATGTAACATTTTTTTCTCTATCATGTAGTAATAATTATATTTTTAATAAACAAACTTACTTTCTAAATTATGTATCATATTTGTTACAATTGTTTTTTATGTTACATGGATGGATAAATGCGTCTAGGGAGCGTTTTTAGTTGCAAGTTACAGGTTCCAAGTTGCAAGTATTAGGGTAGTTCCTATAAGTTTTAAGAAAAACTTATTCCATAATTTCACCAGTGTTAATTTATAATTATTTATATAAGCTGAATTTACAACGTTTGATACATTTGATCTTTTACAAAACGAAAAAATAGAGAGTTGAATCTCTCTATTTTATCTTTATTCCATATATCCTTTGTCCTCTTGTTCCAACTACAATCATATTTTCGTATACTGCTGGAGATCCTTCGACGTTTGAGCCTAGTGATATTTTATCTAAAATTTCTCCTGAGCTTCCTTCTATAAGATACATTTTTCCAGCAGAATCACATTGAAGTATATATGCTTCTCCTTCTTTTATATGCAAATTCATCCTGTCCATTTATAAAGCATAGTAATTTTTGGTCTAAAAGACTAAATATTCTATATCCCATTTTTACCCATCTATTATTAACACGATTAATGCCTTGTCCTACATATAAAAGTGGTATTCCCCTAGGATCTATAGTAACACTCCCTTTAATAGGTCCTGGAATCTTTAGTTTGTTTCTTGTAAAGCTACCATCATCAAGGTCTAAAAAATAAATATTGCTGTCTAGCGTCCCATAAATAACTTCCTTTAAATTATCTTTATTTTTCTTTTCATCAAATATATTCATACTGTTACGAAGCTCCTTAGGCCACTCTACTATAGCTGGCTGTCCATTCCAGCCTACTCCTGTCCATCGACCTATATTTCCAATAGATATATTCCAAATAATTTCAAGCTTTTTTTCATTTACATCAACAAAACCATAGGCAGCAGAGTTTCGAAAGTTATTACCTCTAAAGCAGGTAACTCCATTAATATCTGAATAGTTCTCTGGATTGTCCATAATTATGCCAACATTATTTTCTTTTTTATATTTCTCTACTACTTCTTTCTCATATGTATTATCATAATTTATTTTCTTTAATTTTTCTTCGTCAATTTCGTATATCACCTCACAATCTACCTTTTGCTCTTTCTTTTCACTTTTTAAATCATCCTCTTCTTGAGCTTCCAACTCCATCACCAAATCATCTGCTTTAATATTTGAGTAACTAACACTTTCATCAAGGTTGTCTATGTTTTTTTCTGCAACTCCATTCTCAATCTTTAATTTACTTACATTATTTAATCTACTCCCACAATCCTCTCCTTGAACATTAAAAATTAATAGAACCAAAACAATGTATACCATTTTCTTGCTTAATCCTTCAAACATAAGAATGTCCCCCATACAGAATAATAATTGTCTTATTATCTATATGAGGGACATGCTAAAAAAATCAATCAATTTTCATTATTACCCATGTATTTTACACCCACAAATATTAGATATCTTTATGTCAATAGTAAAGCTTGTCATTTCATCCATAGTATCATAAATTTCCTTTATTAAGCTAAATATTTCATTTTTATTTCCCCTTATAGTTGTTGATAAAATACCAATATTATATTCTAATTCATAGGATTTAATGATATTTAGAACTTTATTTACATCATCGATATAATTTTCACTCATAATCGGTATATATGCTATTTCACAGGAAGCTATTTTTTCCATAGGGCACATATAAATCCACCTCTTTCTCCTTGGGAGAGCCTGATTTCATTTTCCATAGTTATATCTTCTTCATTTGCGCTTGGAGGAATAAATAAGCATTCTCCAAAATCCACTAATTTATCATTCCTTAACGCCTTTAAATCTTCTAAAGTCTTAAAATCCGCATACTTAAATACAGTATTTTTTTGAACTTCTTCACTCAGATATAATTCTCCCCATTTACTATCTTTACTAATGGTTCCTATTAAAATTTGTGCCCCATCCTTAGCCACCCTAAACATTTCATCTAATGCTCTTAGAGGCTCTTTTACAAACTCAAATGCTGCCATTGAAAATACTGCATCAAAGCTTTTATCTTGAAATTTCAAATCATAAAGATCCATTTTATAAAATTCAATATCAAGGTTCATCATCTGAGCTTTTCGTCGTGCCTTTTTAAGCATTTCCTCGGAAATATCAATACCAATTACTTTACAACCTTCCTTAGCAAGTTTAATGCTGAAATTTCCAGTTCCACAGCCAATATCTAAAATTTTCATTCCCTTTTCAGGCTTAAAAAGCTTAAAAGCCAATTCCGTTTCAACCTTATCCACAAAATTACCGAATTTTGTTTTATACCATTCATCATATGAATTAGCTTCTTTATCGAAAAAAGTCATATTTTTACACCTCTTTGTTAGTTCAAAGTTCCATATTGTATGTTCCAAGTTTTTAAGTTTCTTCTTTATATAGGAAAAACTTAAAGCATATTCATAATATTTTTCTTTAATTGATTAAACTTTGATGTGGTAATAATTTCATTTCCTCTAGGCTTTGGTAAATCAACTTTTATCTGGGCTTTAACCTTTGCAGGTCTATCGGATAATATATAAATTCTATCGGATAAAAGTAATGCTTCATCTATATCATGGGTAATAAAAAGAATTGAAGCCTCTAGACTGTGAAGCACTTCCAATAGCCAGTCCTGCATTTTTCTTCTTGTTATGGCATCCAGCCCTCCAAAGGGTTCATCCAAAAGGATTATATCCTCCGAAAACATATATGTCCTCATAAGAGCAGCCCTTTGCCTCATACCTCCTGAAAGCTGGAAGGGATATTTGTATTCAAACCCTTCCAAGCCAAATATATTAAAATATCCTTGCACATTTTCTCTTGCCTTTTTTTTTCCCATTCCCTTAACCACTAAGGGCAGTGATACATTATCAATTATTTTTTTCCATGGAAGAAGTAAATCTTTTTGATACATATAGCTTACTCTTCCGGTTTTTCCTGTAAAATCTTTACCTTCAATAAAAACCTTACCTTCATCCGGTGAGATAAGTCCTGCTATTATATTGAAAATTGTACTTTTCCCACTTCCACTAGGTCCAAGTAAAGATACAAATTCCTTCTCTTTAAGCTCAAGGGATACATTGTCTATAACTAAAATATCATCAAAGCTCTTATATATATTATTAATCCTAAGCTTATTTTTCTGGTAAGAACTCATTAGTAAATGCCTCTTTTGCATTTAATTCCTTTTCCAAAAGACCATTTTCGTACATCCAACCACCAAAGGTCTCCCATATCTCAAGCTTCATTTCTCCCCATCGCTCTGCATCCTTTTTAAATTCCTGAGCCAGATATTTTTGACTTTTTACAGCTATTTCTTTATCGGTTTCTGGAGCATGCTTTAATAGATTTTCTACAGCTTCTTCGGGATTTTCTATTGCAAATTCATATCCCTTTGTTGCAGCCTTTAAAAACTTTCTTATTACTTCAGGTCTGTTTTTAATCATTTCTTCATTTGTTATAATAACAGGTGTATAAAAATCTAATTTTGGGTCAACATCTTGAAGCTTTATAAAATCTATTGGGAAATCTTTAACTTCTGCTGCTATACCATCCCAACCATAGAAAATCCATTGAAAATCTACGGTGTTTTTAACGCTTGTAAAGAAGTCGAAGGTCTCTAGGTCTAAGATTTCAAGTTTTTCAAAATCTGCATTTTCTTTTTCCATAACAGTCTTTAAAAATGCCCTTTCCAAATCAGTTCCCCAGCTTCCATAGATTTTGCCTTCAAAATCCTTAGGGCTTTTTATACTCTTCTCAACAGGTGCTGCAAATCCAGAGGTGTTATGCTGTATAATAGCTGCCACAGCCTTTATAGGCAGTGGATTTTTTGCAGTTCTAGCCAAAGTAACACGCTCCTGAAAGCTTACGCCAAGATCTCCTTCACCCTTGGCAATTAAAGGATCTATATCAGTACTGGCAGGTTGAATAATTTCAACCTCAAGTCCTTCTTCTTTAAAATATCCCTTTTCCAAGGCTGTATAAATACCAGTATGATTAGTGTTTGGAAGATAATCAAGTATAAATGTTACCTTCTCCAATTCACTTTCCTTTTCTTCATTTTTTCCTTCTTCATTATTTTCATTTTCTACTTTACTTTCTTCCTTTACCGGTTCATTTTGACACCCAGTTAAAGAGCTTACTAATAGAGCCACTACCAAAAATAATACTCCTATTTTTTTCATTACTATTCCTCCTGTTTTCTTTTTCTTTAGTCCACGGCATAAATAAATATTGGGACACTGTAACTATCTTAAATACAATCATGCTTAAAGCCACTATTAAGAATATGATGGCGAAAACCTTATCTAGATAAAAGGACTTCTTTGCCCTCATCATATATAATCCCAGACCTAGTTTTCCTCCCATCCATTCGCCAATAACGGCCCCCATTATACTATAAGTTGCTGCGACTTTAAGTCCTGAAAAAAAGTTAACCATGGCTGCAGGAAATTTTACTAAAGTAAAAATTTTAAGCTTGCCTGCACCCATTGACTTCATCAAATTAATAATATCCTCATCTACAGAATCCAGCCCCTCAAGTAAGCTAACTACTATGGGAAAAAAGCAAACTACCATAACCACTATTATCTTAGGAAAAATTCCAAAACCAAACCATATGGCAAAAAGTGGTGCTAGAATAATTATGGGTACAGTTTGGGATATAATGAGTAGTGGATATATTGCCTTTTTTATTATTTCTATATTGTCCATTAAAATAGCCAAAACAATAGCTAATATTATTGCCAAAGCAAATCCTAATAGTGCCTCTTTCAGTGTAATAATTATATGGGGCTTAAGCTGGGGCAGTATTTCAAAAAATGTAATTGCCACATCCTTTGGCGAAGGCAAAAGATATTTTTCTATATATCCATATTCAGTTACAAAATGCCAAATAGAAATTAATAAACCTAAAAATATAATAGGAATAAGTTTATTTCCTGTATTTTCCGATTTTTTCATTCATAGTCACGCCCTCGGGTTTATAATCAATTTTAACAACCGATAAAACTCTGGAAGCTCCTTCTTTCACACATATTTCCTGAGCATTTTTTACAATTTCCAAAAGTTTATCAAACTCTCCTTCCATAGTAGTTTCCATGGGGCCAACTTCATATTTTACACCGGTAGAATCTATATAGGCTATTACCTTATCAACCACCTCATAAATTCTTTCATCGGATACACTTGGTAAAATTTGTAAGCTAACATTAATTGCAGACATTTCCTTTCCTCCTTTTTATTGACAAAGGCTTTTATTAGTCTTTGTATTCTAAATAAAAAAAACAAATCCCTCATCCTAAACTGGATAAGGGCTATTAACTGTTAAGCTAAAATAAACAGACAATATTTTCCCTCCGCTGGCATTATCCAGTTCAGGTAATACGGGTCGAAGCAATATAGCTTCCTCTCAGCCAGATTCATCTAACTCCCCATTGTTATTAATATTTAAAATAAATTGATATCTTAATTCACTAACTATTCTACATCTAAATATTAAAAAGGTCAATCTAATATATAAATTTTTCTAATTCTTGCCATATTTTTTCTTTTTCACTGATGCAAATTTCTATTGGATGATAGATAGATTATCTCTAAAAATATATTTTTCAATATCTTTACAAAAGATTTTCTTTCAATTATATTTATAATAATATATCCTAAAATTATATCACTTTTTAAATTTTCCTCTTCTTTGTGTTTGCATTCTTAGTTATTTTATTTCTTATGTACAAAACTTCTCCCACAGCTTGAACAACTTTCATCATGGTCATATATTTTATGTCCACATTCTAGACATACTTCTAACGAGTCAGCATTATCTTTCTCTTCATCAAACAGCTCACTTAAATTTTTAAGATTTACACCATCTATTTCTATAACTTTTAAATCCTTTGGTGGAAACCAAATTATATTACCTTCTTTGTCACATACTGCTGCTACACGGGTTTCTCCTTCATCTTCATTTGGAAATAGATTTCCACCTAGAAAGCTTGGTCTAGTTGCTTTATAGGTTCCATAGCCTACACCTAGAAAAATAAATTTTTTAAGTGTTTCCTTATGTTGAACTATAACCGCCATATTTCCTCTCCCTTCTTTCTACATTTTAAAAACATTCTAAATACAGTAATATATTCATATTACTTATATACAACTTCAAATTCCTCACATACAACCGTCATATCTTTAGAAAATTTTTTCCCAAGGTCCTTTAGCTCTCTACTAAAAAAATTAATATGTGCATTTCTCCAGTATTCCAAAGATTTATCTCCTTCTCCTTCCATTCTTGCAAATTCCTCTGTCACTTCTTCAAACGGTATTATAGAAACCTTATTGGTTCTAATAATACACTTTGCTATCCCATTCCAATCTGTAATTATACTTAAGTCTCCTTTTTTAGGAGGTTTTTCTTTTTCTACCTCGTACCAATAATATAATGAAGCAGTTGCCCTTTTAGTTCCTTCAACAACCAACTTGGCCAAATGATTTGCATCCTTTTCATTGTCGCAAAAATACCATGAGGTATACTCTTTATTTCTACTTTTCCTATCTTCGCCTATAACCTTTAAATAATTCATCCACATTTCCTGTACTGATCTATGTTCATTTTTCATATTTTAATCTCCTTTAGAAACTCATATAGAATCCTTTTTAAATCAATTAATTAGAATATTTAAAAATGTTATTTCCATCCTCTACATCTCTTTCCAATAATATATCAATACAACTAAGCCTATCGGGAAACAAATCAAATACAAATACTATTCTATCCCATAATCGTATTGGTGTTGAAGCCCCAACAGTATCTATCTCTCCTAATACAACAAGTTCCGGAGCATCGTCCCCATCATAATCCTTAAACAATATATGATCTCCACTGCTCATAATATTTTCTTTTATATCATCAATATACTTATTGTTAATCTCAATTCCTCCAGCTTTAAGTTCTGAAACAATTGACTTGCTTATTTTTAGCTCTTCATTATTTAATTTTGCTTTATATACAATGTTAGCAAAGGGAAATGAAATATCAACTGTTCCTTTATCAAAGTCAATAGTTTTAATCTCACAATCAATATCAAAATCAGACCATATTCTATTTATTTTTCCGTTTTTGTATTTGTAAAAACTAACATTAGTAAAAGGACCATGAATGCTAAATGATTCAAAGGTATACATTAATAGATCCAAATTCTCAATGTATTCAAGATTAACACTATCTAAAGGTGAATGATTATAATACTGCTTGCCAGATTTGAAGCTTGGTCTTATATAGGGAGATTTACCTATAACCAGCTCCTTATCATTTACCCTTAAGCGTATATCCCCATCATAAAACAATAATACATTATCCTCTTTTTCATCTCTATCAATGTCGTCATTTATTTCAGTAAAGACTGTTTTTTCAAAGTCCCAATAAATAGGATCACCTTCAACTATTTTAATAATATATCTTCCCCATAGTTCTTTAATTCCTTTTGCACTATATAACTTATCTTCATCTTCAAACCAGAAACATTCCAAATCTGTATTAATATAAATTTCTTTATAACCTTGAAACTTTAAAATTATATTATAGTTATCCATAATACTTTCTTTCCATTGAGTTTCAAAGTCCTTTACTAAGTCCTCAGCCAAATCATTGGTTAATACTTCTAAAAGTCTATGGGTGAAATATTTATTGGCCTTAATAAATTGGCTGTCATCATATTTAATCTCTAAAGAATAATTACCTTCATTTAGTAGAGATTTTATGTCTGATTTAAGATTAGCATTATTTATAGTTGGTTTATCCTCTGGTGAATTATTTTTCTGACATCCGGTTAGAGTAATCAATAAAATTATTAAAAATACAATAACTTTTTTCATATTAAAAGTTCCTCCATTAAACACCTACAAACTCTTTAAGATACACTCTCCTGAGTATGCCCTTCTAAAAAGGGCTGATACATCATAAGTGCGTGATTTTCTGTAATATACTCATCATCTACTATATTATTACTTGAATCAAGAACTTTTCTATATATCAGGTTATGTCTAATATATCCTCCCCAATATTCATGGGTGATTTTATGTTCTTTTTCGTATACTTCATATGTAAATAATGGCTTTTTCACTGCTCTCCATTCTCCAATCAAATATTCATCGGTTAAATACATATGTAATTGATAGGCTTTATCCGTTCCATTATATATCTGCAGGTCTCTATAGTTATATACACATGTGGCTCCGCTTCCAAAGGGCTGCGTTCTTTTAGAATCAGGAAATACATCATAACTATGCCTGTATCTTTCAGTTATCATTAATGGAGTATGTAAGGTCATCCAATAAATCATATTTGATAATTGACATAAACCTCCTCCAACTCCAGTCTTGAACCCTCCATAAAAAAGCACCATTCCATCTACATATCCTTTTCTTCTATTGGGCTTTCCGATTAGCTTCCAATAGGAAAAAGTCTCTCCCGGATTAACTATTATTCCATCTAATTTTTCAATAGCTATTCTGAGATTAATGACTTTATTATACTGCAACCACATGTCTACATTCCTTAATTTTCTATACAATGGTGTCTTATGGGTAAAAACAGTTTTAGGTAAGAAAACATTGGAAAATGTTTTTGAATATTTCTTATCTCCAAAATACCACTCCAAATATCGTTTTGTGGTATAAAACATTTTACCTGCTTTAATTCTCAGTTTCGATCTTTTAATTGGTCTTATATTTTTAGTCAATTTTGCCTCCTATTTCTCCTTAAACCCATTATCAATATTAAAATTCAGAAATATGTCTATTTCTGTTTCCTCCATATTTAATATTACACTCTGGTCCATTCCTTTTCACTTTATATTAAATTTTAACACAAACCGTAATCATATCCATATGGAATATATTGTATATTATACTGGATTAGTAAAAGAGCAGGGCAAGCTTACACAACATTTCCCACATGCATCTGTTAACCCAAGGTCAAAATGCAATTTATCATTGTACAATAATATTTCATAACATTTATGTCTATCAAAGGAATCTACTTTTAATGCATCATTCACACATCTTTTTACACATTTTTTGCAGATTCCTTTACTTTTGTAAAGACAATATTCCTTATCACTTCTTTTAGTGGGCTCTATTTTCAAATTAGTTATTATGCTTCCTACTCTACCACAGCATCCTTTATCTGTAATTAACATATTATTCAAACCAAACTTTCCTAAACCTGCAATATAGCCTACATGCCTATGGGACCAATCGCTGATTAGACTGTTTTCATTAAAATTATGTGTTGCAGGTATAATACTAGATTTATAATTTAAAGCTTCAAATTCTTTTTTAATATATTTGTTTAGATTAAATATCAAATCATTAGTTTCTACGTAAGCTTGGGCCCACTTTTTTGAACTATACTTCCCTTTTATATTTGAATTTGCAACTGATGGGTCAAATGGAATAAAATAAGAAATTACTGTTTTGGCATCCTCTAGAAAATCCTTAGGTAAACCGTGAGTTGGACTTACAATTTCTTTTAACTTAATAAACATTTTATCATTGGCATCAGAAAATTTTACTATAGGTTGTCCCCATTTAGTTTTTATTTCTTTTTTCTCTGAATACTCTTTTACATATTTATAAATTAATTCTTTCACTTTCTTATTCAATTTAAGCCCCCCCTACAAATCTTAATTTTCTTCAATAATATAATTTCTCCCCAACTTCATTATAATGTACTATATTGGCATAATCGTAATTATATATCCGCCTGCAATTAAACTTAATATGTTTGCTAATAATACATACAGAATTGTCCTTAAACGACTATGTTCTTTAATAAAAGTTAAAAATGCAAGACTTTCAACAATAAATACAAATATTTCACCAAATATCAGAGCTAAAATTATATAACTGTCCAAAGGAAAAAATCCATTAAGCCAAATATTTAAGACTCCTTGAGTAAGTAGATTAATGATTAGGAAAATATACCATGACCTTTTTTGTCTATATCCAAATACAAAGAAGATTAAAGCTTCTATTATTAATGTCAAAATAACTCTAGAAGATAATAATACAATCGACCTTGATAAGGATTTGCCAGGGATTAGCCTCTGATTTTTCAAATCCAAGGTAAATATGTTTCTATATGTTTTCAAAGGCTGATCCAATAATATTTCAAAGGTATTGCTCCCTGTACTAATTTTTAAATTATACTCCTTTGTATTTTTTAAATCCCTCAAGTAAAAAGTATAATATGTTTCATTAGCTTTATTGGATTTACCAGCCTTTTTATATTCATTATCGGACTCAATGCTTATTTCAAGATTATCAGGTGCATTGGGAACTATAATCAATATGGAAGGCGGCTCTGCTGAATTTCCATAGCATATTAATGGAGCAACTATTGACATTAAAATTAATAAAATCACTGCAAACAATATTTTTCTTTTAAACATATAAATACTCCTTATAATTTTATCTGTAATTCTAAAAATTAACATAAAGAAAGATTTAATTCAATAAGAATTTAGATAGAATTTAATTTATGTTATATTCTTCTCTCAATATCCCCATTATTATATCATCATAATATCGACCATCTCTATATATCTCCTGTCTAAGAATCCCTTCTTTTCTAAATCCACATTTTTCATAACTTTTTATTGCTCTTTGATTGAAGGAAAAAACATTTAATTTTATTTTGTTTATATTCATTTGTTCAAAAACAAATTTAATTAAAATTTTCATAGCATCGGTTCCATAGCCCTTGCCCCAGTATTCTTTATCTCCAATAAAAATTCCTACTACTGCAACACTATTCTTCCAATCTATTTTATTTAGTCCACAGCCACCAATATACTTTTTATCTTTTATTGTTTCAATTGCAAAGTTGTAGACATCTTTGTTTGCAGAAAGCTCATTAAACCATTTTTCCTCATCTTCAAAGGTATAGAGATAGGGAATTCCTGGATGTAATAATCTTCTCATTTCTGGATCATTCATATATTTTTGTGCCTTCTCAATATCTTCTTTTCTATACTCTCTCAATCTGACTTTTTGACCAATATACATTATGCATACCTCCATAAATTTTATTTTTATATTTCTTTAAAAGTTTATTGCATATAGCGATCATTTTAAGTCTATACTCAATATTTTTTGTGCACTCTCGTATTTATCTAGTATCAGCATTCTTCCTTCATCATTTAACTTGTTCCAGCTTCTTTCAATTTTTTTACTCACCCATTGTGAACCTTTATCAATTCCTAATCCTTTTTTGCAATAAGCAAAATATAATAATGAAGGTATATTTTCTATATGAGCCATTGCATCTGCATTGGCAACACAAACAGCCTCTTTTGATTTTTTTTCTATTTGAATACTGCCTCTATGTGAAATAATGCAATCTTTTACCTTCTCAATTTTATCATTAGGATAATTAAATTTCTTTAACATCATTTCTGCCTCTAAAGCACCATATATATGATGTTTCTCATGCTTAGTATAATCCTTTATACCTGCATAATCATGTAACAGGGATGCTATTTCTACTATCTCAATATCTGCTCCAATTTCCTCGGCAAGAAGCTTTGCATATTTAACAACACTTAAAATATGATGACTCCATATTCCATATCCAAAAACATTATTTTCTTCTTTACATTTATCTTCTACTTCTTTTTCAATAGACTCGATAATATTCATTTCTTTCACCTCGCAAATCTTGAACTTATATGCAATCTTTATAAACAAAAGAGCAAAATTTTATATTCTGTGCCAACTTTCTGACGTGTCTTATCCGTGCCCATAAGATTCTAATTTTTAATAATATTTTATATTATTCTCTTAATTACATTATATTTCCTTTAATTTTTTTCTGAATTTTAAGATGTTTCCTTAAATTATAAACATTCCTCCTAAAAACTTTATCCTTTTGATAACTAATCAGACTGTTAAAATTCTATGATATATTTACTCAAAAACAGATAAAGGTGAAAATCACAATTCTATCGAAGTACTAAATCAGCAAAAAACAACAAATAGAAAAGTATTTCACCTATAAAAAAACATATCTTTTGAACTGTATGAGAATAGTACTATTTTTATATACCTTCTTGTAAAACAAACCATAAGATATCATTCCCCATATGTTACCTAATCCTCTCTAAAAAAGATAAAATTCTATTACAATATTCTTCATCTTCCTTTACATTTTTAAAATCACAGTCTTGAATTATAAAATGGTCCAAAGAATCTCTCAGCCACCACTCACAAGTTTCAGGTGCTTCCTTTAACAATCGCCCCATGTTGTCTGGTAATACTTCAGTATCACCAGTGGATGCTATTAACAATGCTGACCTGCCGTCTATATTTTTTATTTGGTCTATAGGTGTCATTTCCTTTGCTTCACTCCCGAATACTATTTGTAGATGAATATGAGTTATGGACTTTTCTATTCCACAAATAAATCCTGGAATATTATAACTTCTCATGGTATCATAAACTACATCTTCAAATCTTGAATAAGTTGACATAGCAATTAAACCATCTATCTCACCTATTGTACCAAATGAATTAATTGCAACAGCCCCTCCCATGGAAACTCCATGAACAATAATCGGGACTTCTTCATATTTTTTTTGATCCTTGATGTAATCAACCACCGCTTTAACATCAGATACTTCCTTATAACCTAAGCATACTTTTTCTCCATCACTACTGCCATGTCCTCTCACTTCCAAAAGAATAGATGCATAACCTTTTTCTTTCAGCCATTGCGAATGTCCATAAAAGTAAGTAACTGATGGTTGTCGAATACCTGTAAGATAAATGATAACTGCCTTTGGATTAGGTGTAAAAACTTCTGAAGCCCACACTTTTAATCCATCCTCTGTGGTAAGTGTCATCTCTTTTGCTTTTAGTCCAAAGTCTTCAGCATAATATATATCCTGCAATGGATGCTCAGCAGCATTACCTTGATAAGTAACTTTCTGTGTTGCCTGATCTATTATAATTATAGGAACAACAAACATTATAATTACCAATATTATAAGTATTATAAAAAGAGCCTTTCTAATTTTCTTTACCCATACTATAGAATCCAACAATGCAATTGTATTGCTTTTCATCAAATTTGTCTCCTTTAGTAAATTTACATTATGAAATTCAAATTATTTTCTTCTCTTAATTTGTTCTATATTCCTTATTTTTCATTTTTACAAACCTCATTGTAAAAAAATATTGTCTTATATTCATCGAGCTATCAGTTTCCAACGCCGTTGGTACAGATATCACGTGGAATTCTACTATTTAATAACAAATGAAGACCAGTCATTTTCTTTCGCCCACTTCAAACGATCTTCTATCGTATTGTAGTGTAATTCTAATTTATGACCATCAGGATCAAGAAAATAAAAAGAGTCACCTTCTGATGTATTATCTTTAAATGTCTTTACATTAGCTTTTTTTAACCGTTTTACTAATTTAGAATACTCTGTTGAAATCACATTAAATGCAATATGTGTATAATCTGGAGATGGTTTAGATATAGTTTTCTTATCTACATTTAAGGCAATCCAAATATTCCCCGCCATTAAGTATGCTCCTTTATCCCAATATGCTACTAGTTTTAATCCTAATAATTTTGAATAAAAATTTATTGATACTTGTAAATCCTTAACTGCAAAAGTGATATGATTTATACCATTTATCATAAACTTCATTCCTCCTTTAAATAAGGTTTGGTTTACAGATTACGGTATAACCTACTGTTTCCTCTTACCAGTGTAGTTAGCTTGAAAATATATATTTTTTAAAAACCAGCCTCTTCATTTACTACAAAGAGTTGTATCCTCCCTTTTTCACATTGACCTTCAATGATAACTAAATTGAAACAAACCCTTTCTTTTGTTTTACAATCCACACATTTTTTCATTTCTATACATGGTGGATTATATCCTGCCCGTTTTGCATTTAGTGGCGCTGAAATATTTCTTGCTCTTTCTACAGCATCTTCTAATGTCTCACAAATCTTATTCTTTCCTACCACAATTATTACTTTTTCTGGACCATAAATCATTGCAGCTACCCTATTGCCACTATGATCTATATTTACAATATGTCCATCTACTGAAACAGCATTTGTTCCTGTTATATACCAATCTGCCAACAAAGCTTTTTTCTTCAATTTTTTTATCTCTTCCTTGCTTTTTGCCAATGTCTTATCAAATACAATATTTCCTCTGTCATTTAAAGTCCCTGATATCTTCATTTCCTTTAATGTCTGTGAATTCCCTATTCCTACAGTACTGTCATTAGATATTAATTCCATTATTCTTTTTTTTACATCTTTTATAGTATTAAAAAAAAAGACCTCTATATTTCTATTTTTAAAATTTCTTGCCAATTCTGCTTTTCTCTCCTGTAACATTCTCAATCCCCCCTTATTTTAATTAAAAGCAACATGAATCCATCGGAATTAATTTCATTTTTCCATCTTTATTCCCTTACAATCTTGGGTTTTTATGAAATAAGGTTTTTATTTTCTCTAATATATATAAGAACAATATAGTAATAGAAATAAATGCAAATAATAGTATTAAATTAAAATATAGCTTTACACCACCTTTAGGAACATAAGGGCCCAATGCCATTACAAGACAAATACTTACAATTATAAAAGTATATATAACACATATTGAATTATATTTATTCTCTAACACATTTTTATAGATTTTTTTAATATTAATTTTAGCTATCCCTTTTATATTTTTCATTTTTGTTATATATTTTTTTATTGATTGAAATGCATCTTCATAATCCCATATAACACAAACCGTAGAAATAATTGTTAACCTTATTAACAAATGAATGTAAGTAAATCTACCGATTTTGGGTTTATCTAATCCAGATATCATCATATAACTATTTATAACAGTTATTATGGTAAAAGCTTCACATATTGTTTCAATTAAAGTATCTTCATATCCAATAATCCATCTCCAAAACTTTTTTATTGTATTAGCTGAATTTTTCATGGTTAGAATAGTTCCCCCCCAATCACATTATTTTTCATCCTATTTTCTTCGTTTATAAACTAAAGATATTGGACCATCTTCAAAACCTAAACTCCTATAGAATTCTTCATTTGTTATACTTCCCCTTAATATGTATGTAACTTGTCTACTGCTATTTAATATCTTATTTATTAAAACCTTGCCAATACCTTTTCTTCTATATTTCAAATCAACTACTACATTATTTATCTGTCCATTAAATACATAATCAGTTGTACATCTGGCAAAGCCAATCATTATTTCTTCATCCCATGCAGTAATTACTATTTGGGAATTCTCCACCATAGCTTTTAATCTATCAATATCTTTAGTTTTATCATTCCATCCCACCTGATTAAATAGAGTTATTAATCTATCATAATCAACTTTCTTCTCGGTATTATAGCTAATCATAGTAAAACACTTCCCTTACACTTATTTTCCAGCATTTTTAACTAGACAAGTCTATTTATTATTTTAAAAAGAATCTGGATTTTTTGAAATAGTCACATTTTATTCCATTATATATCATATTATTTGTCCTCTATACTATATATTAATTTCTATATTACCATTTTCCTTTAAAATAAGCTTAATAAATCCCTCCATGTCCCTTGGAGATATTAATACTATACCTGAATATCCATACCTTATTTCAATCCTATCAATAGAAAGAGCTGGAGATGAAATTGGATTGTTTGTCTTTTTTATGGTCTTGATATCTTTTATCACTATACTTTTTCTAAAAGGGCCATACTTAACAATAATTATTCCATTTGAAATATAATATCTTGTACCAAACCACATCCAGCCAATGAAAATTAAAATTGCTAACATTAGAATTTTAATAAATAAACCTTCACCCATAAGAGAAGCAATAAACCCTCCACCTATTGGAATCCAAATTAACAATCCAAGCCAAAGGTCTTTTTTAGAATGAAATTCCATAAAAATTTCTCCTTTTTATCAATTTAGATTTATGTAATAAATACAAACTCTTTAGCTTAAAAACATAATACTACTTCTTTTTGTATTAAACCGCACAATAAAAACATTCGTATAAATTTCTATGTTTCGTTACCACTTTTAAAATCTCTAATTCCTTCAACTATTTTTAGATTAAGTTTTATATTCTTACTTTTTTATGCATTTAACTGCCTTTTCACATTATTCTTGTCTTCTATAGAAGGAGACAATGCTGACAACAATAGAACAATGCCAGAAACAAAAATCAAAATTCCTAGCCAACTAGACGCTATGGGAAATACTGAAGATATAAATAAATAATCTTAACTGATACACCACAAAAGACCTGACAGCAAAACAATTGATAAACAGCTTTGTACTAAACGTAGGAGGCAAGATTTCTTCAATAGTGGCTTAAACCGACGACTTCCAAGAATAAGCCCCTGTACCAACTCCCATAGAATATATCATGACATATAGATTTCCTGACTCATCTCTTTCTAGATACCGTATGCTAAGATACCAATAGACCTTCTAAGTTTCACTTTATTGGTATAATTTTCATAAGACATTGATTATTACCCATTTTAATGCTCTCTATTAATTCAATATCAATTTCACAATCAAAAACATATTCAAAGATTTTCTTATTATATCCAACAGTACAATAACACCAGGTTTTTGTAGGCAGTATGTCAACACTTTCAAGCATTGGGCATGGACACGAAAAATATTTTGTGAATAAATATCCGTCTTTTATATACCATCCTACTCCATACTCATTCATTTTATTAACAAAATCTACCATAGAAACAGACGTACTATAAATATTTTTAATAAATTCTTTAGATTCATCTAATTTTCCATTTTCGGTACAATAACAACCCATTCGAATATTCTTTATAGTATGTTCATCAAATATTCTTTCAAGTTGGGAAGAAATAAATTTTACCCATTCTTTTTTTTGGCTTTCTGTTGGAGATAATGGCAAATCTATCCCAAAAGCAATTTTACGTGCAACATCTAAAGCGCTATATTTTCCAATATTTTTATAGAGTCTTTCCGCTTGGTTATGTATTTGTTTCAACATATTTCATCTCCTTTATTCAAAATATAATAAAAATAGTAATTATTGCATATTATCACTCAAACAACTACATGCAAATAACTGTTTATTCTTTATATCTGACGATTTACTTGTCTATAGAAGATCATATGAAGCTAATGGGGCCACTGTCCCTACCAAGCTTAGGTGATGGAATATGTATAAGGCGCTAACCATAGAAGAATCCCTCCATGCAATAAATATGAAAACATTGTTAAATGATTTTGACAATACTAACTCCAGAGCAACCTATATTAACCTAACTAAGGTACTTATATTTCGTCCAAAATATTATCCTTGTAATCGCTCCATCTCTTTTTTATATCTTCCTCTCCTTCAAAATAATCCACTTGATTCTGTTTTAAGAATATTTCGCTAAACGGAAGTATATTTACTTTGCCAGAATCAGGATACTCACATATATCTATATCTTTTTTTGTTCTTATATCAAGATATGTACAAATATTATCTGTATGATTATACAATTGATGAGCACCTGTAGGTCCTTTTTCAAAAAATACTATATCACCACTTCTTAGTTCTTTAAAACCTTTTGGAATTCTAAGCATTACTCTTCCACTTAAAATAAGGAATAATTCCTCAGCATTTCTATGAAAGTGATAAGGATAAGAATACTTCCCACTATCAAGTAATTTAACATCAAAGACCAAATCATTTGATTTTGCAAGATGAGACAACTTTTCGCTCTTATGCCATGAAAACTCATCTATTGGAGATTGACTAAACTTAAATTTTAGTTCTTCTTCATTAAAAATACTTGGCAATAATCTCCTCCCCCTTCTTATGAACAAGTAATAAATGTAAACTCTCCTTCTAAACTAATTGCCCTAGCTAACACTTAAACATCAATACATAATTTGTTATTATATCATTTGACCAAAAGAAACACTCTGAAATAGTATTGTCAATGTCAGGTATACTTACTTGATGGTGCTTACACCCGGTGAAAGGATGTCTGCTAATCTTTTGTTAGCAGATGTAATTTTTTACTTCGCATAAATTATTTTCACTTAGTAATTATTATAATTAAAATTTATCCGTCTCTCTAATTTTTAAGCAAAATTGTACAACTTCTTTATCTAAATTATCAGGATATTCATAACCTAAATTCTCACCAACTTGTTTTGCTATCTTTCTAAAAAAATCTGTTGTTTTAAAAAATGCTTTCCAGTTCTCTTCCACGTCTGCTCCAGCATATGTTTCTTCAAATTCTGACCATGTTTTTGAATCAAGATATCTCTTGAACTTTTTACCACAAGCTCCCGTATTCACTAACCAGTTATTTTTCATACCAATGTACCATTCTATAATCTTATTTAAAAACAAATACCTAAGAATATAATCTAACATATACTTAGCAAAAGGTAATTCATCTCTCCAAAGATATTTAGGAACATAGTAAGCATCCCACCAAAATTCATTTGCTAGTGTTTCATACTCTTCTTTGCTAGGTTTTTTGATTAAATATTGTGAAAATGTCGGTTTAGATAACTCATTAAATATATTATCCTTATCAATTAAGACTTTATAGCCATTATCATAAGTATCTGGCTCTATCTCAAACTGGTCTGTAATCTGGAAATCAATCCGCACTCCATCTTTGAATAAAACAAGCCGAGTAATCCAACTTTTTTTACCTGTTGAGCGTGGTTTAAATGGCCAGCGTACCATAATAGAGCCAAATGCTTTAAGCCAATCATCATTTTCTTCAAAAGATCCTATCTCTGATACATATAGTTCAATATCATAATCTGATAAAAAATCAATACTTGCATCAGGTACAACACGAGAACTAGTTAATACTGCCCCTCTAATTAAGTCATTTCTCTTAGCCCATCCTTTGAATTGTGATAGAACTTCACTTTCTGTTCTCATAAACATTCTCCTCATTATCATAAATGTTTATAATATCAATTTAGTATTTATTTACATATAAAGTTAAGCTTAGTAACGTAAAAAATTATGTCAAATAATCTAACCCAAATAGTCTCAACAGGTATATCAGTACTTTTTTCTATTACAATATAGCTTAGATTACTATCATTACCAAAATTGATATAATATTTTTTCAATTTTAGATCATCAAAATAAATATGTGCAGAATTACATTTCTACGAATTTATTATTTGAAGGTCTATATTTTTGGTATATACTCTGAATTTTTTGATGTAGAAAATCATCTTCTCGTTTTACAAATGGTTTATTTCAAAGCCTTCTACTTGGCGGTGCTTGCACCCAGTGAAGAAATATGCAAAGCGAATGGGAATATTTTGTTATCAGAAGTTTCCTTACTCAGCTCCGAAGTCAAATCCTAGCATCCGTTCTATAAATTGTTTTCTTTAGATATCTCTCGAGGCCATGGGTGCTTTTCTATTATGTAGATTCTCTTAAATAAAAATCCTTCAAATATAGCTGAAATAAGTTGAAATGGCACAACAATTGTTATAAAAAGTATACTCCATTCTTTAAATGCAACATATAAGTTCCCTGCTCCCCAAATACTTAGCCCTATACTTATTCCGCCAACAGCTGCGACCATAAAAGCTGCTACTTCAAACAATATATTAGGTATTGTTAACCACTTCATTCGTTCTGGATATCTTTTTAATACTAGATTAGTTAATAAGCCAATTAAAGCATAGTGTAAAAATGGAATGCCAATGAATATTCCACCAATTGAAGACCAAATTAATGCTCCTCCCAATAAATTCATTGTAAATATAACTATTATTACTCTTAAAATACCATAAGACTTTATTATATTGTTATAAATTATTCTAATATGAAAATCTCTACTTCCATCAAGTTTTTCTCCCAACTTTAAAGCCTTTTCCTTTTTCAGTCTAAAAATAATCTCTCCCATTAGAAAACCACAAAGTAATACCAAAATGAAAGCAAATAATAATACCTTTTCTTTAGATAATATCTCTATAGCATTCATTTTATCTCTCCTTAACTAAACTTGGTACTTCCAAATCTTATAGTTTAATACCAACTTATCACTAATGTTTATGACCCAAAAGGTATACTATGAAATGAGTGAGGCTATTTCTTATAATGTCCCAGCGTTTGAGACGGCGTCGAACTGGACCCGTAAATAATACTCTCTCGACGGTGCTTGCACCCAGTGAGACAATATGGTGCACTTGAACTACATCAAAAACATTCCTAAGTGCACCTTTGTTTAAACGCTTTGCTAGACGCTGTTATACTTCATTTTATTATTTTTAATTCCTCTAATGCATTATACACAATTTCTTTTCTGTATTTACTATAAGATTTATCAATAATATCTAGATTACAAGCAAAAAACCATACATCATCACTTGTCTCAATATAACCTATATACCAACCTATTTGCGGATTGGCTCTTAAAGCCCAGCCAGTTTTTGACCTTAAAACATATTCAGGTGTATCATCGACAATCATTGCTTCTTTTAATATCCTATAATTCCTCTCATCAAAACTATATGTTTCATTATATACGTTCTTTAAGAAATCTATCTGTTCTCTAGTTGATATACGCAAGTCTCCTTCAAGCCAGAACGTATCAACCATTTTTCCCGTTTTCTCATTTCCATATCCTAGCTTTGTTAGATATTTATTATACTTTTCTAGTCCTACTCTTCTAGCTAATTCTTGGTAAAACCATACACAACTTTCAGGTAAAGCAGTTGCGATACATTGATCTTTATTCCATTCCTTCAAGCCCTTATCTTGTCCGTCCCAATTAACAATATCGTATTCATCCGCTACGATATTTTCTTGTAAAGCTATAAGAGTATTTAATACCTTAAATGTTGACGCAGGTAAGAATCGTTGCTCACTCCTCTCTGAATTATAAATATATTCCTTACCTGTATTCAATGAAGAAATAATTACTGTTCCATTTATTTTATTCTTATCAAAATATTCACTCATAAACTCAGTTTTCTGACAGGAGCAAACCATAAGAATTAATAATATTAAAACAACAAATTTTTTTCTCATGTTTTGCCTCTCCTCCTTTTCAATTAGTAATAGCATCTAGCATCTCGTGTTGCCGACCTTTCTCAGTCTTAGATAGCTCCCTCTTAGGCTGAGGAATGTGCCTTGGCGATGATTTCAAGTTTTATAAATCAAAAGAATAAACTTTGATACAATACTTTAAAATTAAAGACATAATTTCTTATAACGTTGCCGCAGTTCGCTATTGTACCTTACTCATATTCCACTGATAATAACTCCGCTAATAACATTCCTATCACGCAACACAATCCATCACTAGATTGGCATGTCTCTAACTGGCGTGTTATGTGAAGCTTTTGTCTTGGTATTAAACTTTAATCTATTAATAAAATTATCGATAATAAATGTAACTGTTAATATATATAAAATCTAACTGAACAATAACACCTATAAGTTTATAGACCAATAGAGGTGCTGTAAATGTATCAGTCTTTAATTTGAGTAATTTGCTGCTAGAGTTCTTATCTAAGAAGTATGATTCATTAATAAATTCTAACAGTACATAAAAAATAATTAACAAAATCAAACAGCCTGTGAACATACTAATATTATTAGGAATATAATTTGTAGCCCAATCAAAAGCAACTTTGCTTTTGCTACCATCAAGCTTATCATTGAGTATCACTAACAATGACCCAAATAATCTTTAATAGGTTAGTAATCAATTTAAAAAGTACATATCTCTAAACATATATATATCCTTCTAAATATGCTACAGCTTCTCCAGCCATTTTTACCTTTTCATCTAAATCGGCACAATATAGCTTTCCACCCCTTTCTGATAATTGGAAAGCTACAAATTCATTTTTATTTAATATCTTTTTCCAATATGGTACTAAGGTACAATGAGCAGAACCAGTAACTGGGTCTTCATTTACTCCTACATTTGGTGCAAAAAATCTTGATACAAAATCTGCTTCTTTTCCCTTTGCCGTTGCTATTACAAATGAGTCTAACTTCTTTAATTCTTCTATATTGAGTTGAAGATTGAAAATATCTTCTTCACTTTCGAACACAGCCATATAATCTCTTGATTTATATACTTCTTTTGGTTTCTTACCTAAACCTTTAATAAGTGCCTCAGGAGCTTCGCACTTTTCTCCTGCTCTAGAAGGAAAAATCATTGTTAATAGATTCTCTTCCTTCACTACTTCCAAAACTCCACTTATGGTGTTAAATTTTACTTTCATTATACTTTTATCTAAATAAGTAAATATTACATAGGCAGCTGCTAATGTTGCATGTCCGCATAAGTCTATTTCGCCTTTTGGTGTAAACCATCTCAATTTATATTCATTATCATCTCTTACAAAAAAAGCAGTTTCTGATAAATTATTTTCTGATGCAATATTTTGCATTAAATCATCTTCTATCCATTTTTCTAATGGACATACTGCTGCAGGATTTCCTTTAAATTGTTCATTTGTAAATGTATCAATCTGATAAATTGGTATTCTCATTTCCATTCCCCCACTATTATTACTCACCTGATTTTCACATCAAGGGTTTAGTATATTTAACAACCTCCACAAACACAGGCCCCTTCCATTTCACAATTTAGACATTTACAACATGCTCTAACATTACCATCGGAAATAAAAGTTATTAATGTATTACGATTTTTCCAATCTACAGGATCATTCCAGATTTTTTGGAAATATTGGTCTCTATCAGGAGATACTAGTGCTTTTCTTAAAACGTCTATTGTATCATCTGTCCATGCCATTGCAATAATACTATTATTATCACAACATATTTCTGTCTCCTTCCCACTTCCATCAGGGTACAGTACTTTAATTTTTACTGTTTTAACTTCAGGTCTCTCTTTATCGAAACATAAACCATACATTTTATCATCAGTAACACAAATAATAGCAGGCTTCTCTTGACCATCCCATATTTCTTCTATTGATGGTAGTTCTTTCATTTTGGAGTAAAATGCTTCTACCGCAACATCATTCCATACAATTGCATTGATTCCTTCTGTTATCAGCTTTATAGTCTCCTCTTTGAGTGTGCCATCAATGTACCGAACACTCATAACCATATCGATGATAATTCCCCTATCATATTTTGTTTTTCCAAGTGCCTGTCTTAATGTCCCTTCATTTTTACGCTCATTTTTCATTATTGAAACCTCCTTTATATTATTAAATACTTTTATAGTATTCTAAAGCACTGGAATATCGTATAATATTTACGTACTTACGACGTCATCGAATCAGACCTACAAAGCTCTTCTCCATGACAATCCGACTCAAAAGAAAATATTTTAAACAAATGAAACTGTTAATATTAAGAAAGGGATAATAACTAGAATACTTAATGATAAAATAATTATAACCATATTATACCATTATTTTGCATATCCGAGATCTCTTTTTAAAAAATATTAAAACCTATTTTACTATTACTTGTTGTTCTGACTATAAACCTTCTTACATAGCAAATCCACGACCAATACATTGATATCGATCGTGGATTTCAAAAATAGAAAGAATCCGCAGCTAGTTACAATAGTAAGCATAAAATGATTTTTCCTATACAAACCTTAAAATTATTTTTTGATGTATAAATTCACCTTTCAATTTTTTTCGCTATAAACATATTTTTTCAAAGTTGCTCTAACTGCACCTTTTGATGCTATTAGTTCTTCAAAATAATTTTCTACAATTTCTCCTAAACCTATTTCATAAAGATTTACACCAAAAATTTTAGCGTTGGATAATATAGGTTTAAGCTGCCTATGGAAAGGGCCTTTGTCTCCAAGGGAAATTGATTCAACATAAGGTGTTAATTCTTCCAAAAGAGGATCTGAACTGAGAGCCATTTCATTTCCCTCATTATCAATCCCCATTAAGTATCTACACCATCCTGCCAAGACAAGTGGAATAAACCTTAAATCCATTACATTTAAATCTTCTCTTTTCATATATGCCTTTATTGTTTCACCAAAACGAATTTTTAATTTTTGAGAAGTGTCAGTTGCAATTCTTTGTGGTGTGTCTGGCATAAAAGGATTTGGAATTCTTACATTAATTACTTCATCAATAAATTTCTTCGGATCAATAATTTCAGGATCTACAACTACAGGAAGCCCTTCTTCATATCCTATTTTTTCTACAAGCTTTTTTAATTCAGAAGCTTCCATTTCCTTTGAAATCAAGGTATATCCTAGTAAGCATCCATATATAGCAAGGGCTGTGTGAAGAGGATTTAAACAAGTGCAAACCTTCATTTTTTCAACTTTATCAACTGTTTCCCTATCAGTAAAAATAATCCCAGATTCTTCAAGATTGGGCCTGCCATTAGGAAACAAATCTTCAATAACAAGATATTCACATTCTTCTGCGTTCACAAAAGGTGCAATATAAGTATTTTTTGATGTGATTACAGTCTCTACATCTTCAAACCCATCTCTTTTAAGCATCTCCCTTACACTGGGGTCTGGTCTTGGAGTAATTTTATCAATCATAGACCATGGAAAGGATACATATTTAGGATTATTAATATAACTATCAAAATCTTCCTCTACGAGTCCTTTTTCTACCCATTTTTTAACAAACTTACTAACGGACTCATAAAGTCTAGTCCCATTATGAGAACAATTATCCATACTAACTAAGGCAAGAGGTTGCTTTCCATTTATAAATCGTTCGTAAACAAGGGCAGCTAATTTACCAATATAGCTTACTGGATTCTTAGGGCCATTATTAAAGTCTTCTAGTACATCATATAAATATTCACCCTTGGCATTTTGTAAACTATATCCCTTTTCAGTTATTGTAAAGCTTACCATTTGTAGACTCGGATTTATAAAAATTTCTTTTAATCGCTTCCAATTTTCTTCATTTTTTGAATCCACAACCAATGATTCTACAATACTTGCAATAACTGTTTTCTCAATATTACCATTAGCCTTTAGAGTAACAAGTACTCCAAGGTTTTCATATGGCTTATAAACCTTCTCTATGATTTCATAATCAAACCCCTCTGCCACAATAATTCCTCTATTACTTTTTCCTTCATTTAAAATATTTTGTTGAGCATTTGCAATAAATCCTCTAAAAATATTTCCTGCACCAAAATGTATCCAGTTAGGATTTGTTTTGGTATTTTCTTTTACTTGCTCAAGATTAAATTTTGGAAGATTAAAACCTGCTTTTTGCCAAGCATCAACATCCTTTAGAGTCTCTATATTTAATTTCATTTTATTCACCTTCTTTATTTCAGATTACATTTCTAGATTATTAAGTAAGCAAAAATCGTACTTATATAACTGACTATTTTTTAGCTGATTTATCAATTGCTTCCCATAAACCGTTTAAATATGCTGCTCCCAAAGCCCTATCATATAATCCATAACCTGGCATAGCTTTTTCGCCCCAAATCATTCTTCCATGGTCAGGTCTTATAGGACCCTTCATTCCAATATCGTATAAAGCCTTTACAATCTCATACATATCCAAAGAACCATCCGATGAAAGATGAGCTGCTTCATCAAACTTTCCTGGTCCGTGATGAATAAGATTTCTAATATGAGCAAAGTGAATTCTTCCTTTGAAGCTTCTTATAATATCTGGAATATCATTATTGGGATTAGAGCCTAAAGATCCTGTGCATATTGTTAACCCGTTATTTTCTATAGGAACTGCATCAAGCATTCTTTGAATGTTCTCTTTATTGTTTATTATTCTTGGCAAATTAAATACAGACCACGCAGGATCATCCATATGAATTGCCATCATAATTCCATATTTTTTACAAGTTGGCATAATGGCCTTTAAAAAATATACAAGATTTTCAAACAATTTTTCTTCATCTACATCTTTATACATCTCAAATAGCTCTTTTACCCTTGCCAATCGTTCTGGTTCCCACCCTGGCAATTCAAATCCATTAGAATTTGACTCCATTTCCTTAAACATACTATCAGGGTTTATTTTATCAATAAGCTCTTGATCATAGGAAAGGACTGTAGACCCGTCACGTCTTATCTTAGCAAGATCAGATCTTGTCCAATCAAATACAGGCATAAAATTATAACATACTAAATTTATGCCCTCTTCTCCTAAATTTTCAAGAGTTTCAATATAGTTTTCGATGTACTTATCCCTTGTGGGAAGACCGATTTTAATATCATCGTGAATATTTACACTCTCAATACCACTAACCTCTAGTCCTGCTAACTCTACTTCTTTTTTCATTGCTACAATTACTTCTTTGCCCCACACTTCCCCAGGTTTAGAATCATAAAGGGTTGTAATAACACCTACGCAACCAGGAATCTGTCTTATTTGTTCTAAGGTCACGCTATCATGCTTACTTCCAAACCATCTTAGTGTCATCTTCATATTCTTGCCTCCTTATCCTAGTCATAATAAATAGTTAGTAAAATTAGTTTTAGACTCTATATTATGATATCTTTAAACTCTAAAATATCTTCTTGCATTATTTAAACAAATATCTTCTACAATTTTTCCTACTTGCTTTAAATCATTTACATATTCTCCATTTTCAATCCAAATTCCAATAAGATTACACAATATTCGCCTAAAATATTCATGTCTTGGGTATGAAACAAAACTTCTTGAATCAGTAAGCATTTCAAACTGTGTCTTATTTATCTCTTCACTGGATTGAAGGTTTCCTGGCATACCCTTTGCTTATTTATAAAGTTTTAATTTTAAGTATTTTTGAAATAGCTAGGATATCTTTCTTGAATTAATTTTATATCAAGCTCATAGCGAGTAAGATGTTTTTTAATAACTTTCTTCGCCATTTCTTTATCTCTTTTCTTAATTGCTTCAACAATATCCCTATGGTCATCTACAATCTGCTTATCTTTCACATTTACAGTAGATAGGCTAAGATTTCGAACTCTGTCAAAATGTATTATGAGTCTTTCTAACATGTCATAGGTTCTTTCCTTTTTGCAAATTATAAAAAGCTGCTTATGTAATTCATCGTCTAAACAAAGCAACTTATGTGACAATGAGTTCTTAAGATAAAGTTCCTGAAGCATTACATTTTCTTCAAGTTTAGCAATATCTTCCTTTGTTGCCACATCACAAACCAACTCAATAATAGCTGTTTCAAGTACCAACCTTAAAAATCTAGCCTCCTCAACAAGTTCTGTATCAATTAACGCAATGCTACTTCCTTTTTGAGGAAATATTTCTACAATTTGAGTCTTGCTCAGTTCTATAAGAGCTTCACGTACTGGAGTTCTGCTTAATCCCATTTTAGAGGCCAGTTCCTTCTCACTAACACTACAACCTGGAACCAAATTTATCGAAACAATATTTTCTTTTATTATACGTAAAGCATAGTCTCGAGCACTTTCTTTAGCATGTCGCTCAGTAATATTCATATCATTCATATAACCACCCACCTACCCATTATTTCTTAAAGCTTTAAAAGCTCATTTAAATTTATTTTTTTCATATTAGTTTCTTACTATTATAAAGTATTAGTTTTTTATTTTCCAGTCATATACTTTTCTATTATACTATTGGATGCTATTTATAATTCTAATATACGTACTATATATAGATATCAACCTTCACACATTATTTTATCTCTGGTTTTAAATAAATTTAAAACTTAAAGGAATTGCATAATTTGGATTCAATTAAGTTAAAAAGTTAATACAATTTTTCTAAACTGTTTACTTGCAATTACATCAAATGCTTTCTCAATATCCTCAAAATGAAAAACATGTGAAATCATATCTTTCGGTTGAATAATATCTCTAGCAAATAAGTCAATTACTTTTTCAAATTTATCATGTTGTAATCGTGAACCAATAATATCTAATTCCCTAGCTGTGATTTTAAATTGTGGAATTTCTGAAACTCTGGTGTCAAATCCCATTAGTACAACCCTTCCTGCATTACCAACAATATCTACTAAAAATTCAAAGGATTTAGGGTTACATACTGAGTCAATACAAATTGTCGGTCCATAGTTTTCAGAAGCAGCCTGTATCTCTTCTTTTAAAGTAGGACTTTTCCCATTGATTGCATAGGTAGCACCTAAGTTTTTTGCCTGAATAAGTTTCTCTTCTTCAATATCTACAGCTATAATTTTGCAGCCAAAGCTTTTAGCTACTTGAATAACCGTTGCACCCAATGCCCCTGCACCATATACTAGTAAGGTATCATCTTTTTGGAGTCTTCCCCTGCTGCAGGCTTGAAAAGCAATAGTAAAAGGCTCAATTAAAACAGCTGTTTTAAAATCTAAATCCTTTGGAATTTTATACGCCGATGTTTCTGGTACCGTAATATATTCACAATAACCGCCATCAATATTAACTCCTCTCACCTTTAAATCAACACAAACATTATCTCTGCCATGCTTGCAGGCATAACAATTATTACAGCTCTCAGTTTGTTTAATAATTACATGATCCCCAACTTTAAATTTTGTAACAGATTTACTAATTTCTTCAACTATTCCCGTTACCTCATGTCCAAGAATTCTAGGATAGGTTGCAACTGGTGACTGGCCTGAATATATACTAATATCACTACCGCAAATACCAGCAGCCTTAACTTTTATAAGTATTTCATTATCCTTCTCTAGTCTTACTTTTGGTATTTCAACAACAGATATATTATTAGGTTTTTCAACTCTCAATGCTTTCATCACAATGCCTCCATTAACTAGACTTTCACTTTTACTATAACTTTTTTAACTGCATTTACTTGATTTATTACATCATCATATTTTCAAAGAAGGGATAGGCCAAATGCCCATCCATATATTTAAAGGGCTTTAATTTCCTCCCAAACACTATCATCAACAAAAATACCTTTAGCATCATGTTCTTCTCTAAATTTCACAAAATCTTCACCCGGTGTAAAGATTCCAGTTGAATTTTCTGATAGCTCCGAACTTTTTATGTGTTCAACAGCTTTTTCAATTGTAGTTGCCATATCTTTTTCATCAGTAATCTTCTTAGGGTCAATAATAATCATAACTTGTGATGCTCCACCACAGCTTCCTTTTCCTTTTTTGTCTAAATCAGGAGCTCCGATACCATCTGTTAAAACAGAACCTAAAATATCTAACATAAAAGAAAAACTAGAACCTTTCCAATATCCTATTGGCATGATTCTCATAGATTCTTCTATTGCACCGGGATCATCTGTAACATTTCCATCCTTATCAAACCCTCCTGGAAATGGTAGTTTTTGGCCAGCTAATCTTGTTACTTGTAGTTTCCCATAAGAGTACTGTGATATTGCCATGTCTAATTCAATTGCTGGCTTACCATTAACCCCTGGCACCGCCATTACAAAAGGATTATTTCCCAGCTTGCATTCTTTTCCACCCCATGGTGGCATGCAGGATTCAGTATTAGTCCACATAATAGCAATATACCCTCGATTAGCTGCATGTAAACCATAGGTACCACCACGCATCCAATGGGTAGTATTTTTTAGACCAACCATTCCAATACCATATTTATCTGCAAGCTCCATACCTTTTTCTACACCATATAAAGCATTCAAAACACCTGGTCCCATATTCCCGTTATAAATTTGTATCCCACCAAATTCTTTTTCCAAAGTTGGCTCAGCTTCTACATCAACCCAACCCTTTTTAATATAATCAACAAATCGGGCAACTCTATTTGTCCCATGTGAATAAATACCATCATAAGTTGATTCTGTATGAATTCTAGCACAAGTTTCTGCTTTTTCTTCACTGAGTCCATATTTCATAAAAACCCTTTTAATTTCGTTCTTAATTTCGTCAAATGTTAACCTCATATTTTATTCTCCTTTTTATATCTTTTTGATTTTTAACCAAAAACCATATTTGGTAAAAATAATACTATTTGTGGGAAAAAAGCCAATATTCCTAACAAAACAATAACAGCACCTAAAAATAAAATTGATTCTTTCGTATATGTTTCAATTGGGCATCCTAATATCGAACATGTAGTATACATTGTAACCCCTATAGGTGGAGTCATTCCTCCCATGGTTACTAAAATCATAAATAGGATACCAAAATGAACTGGATCAAAACCTAAATTTGTTATAATAGGTAGAAAAATTGGAGTTAAAATCAATACATTTGCAGTTGCTTCCATAAACATACCTACAATAAAAACAAAAGCTAATATAATAAATAAAACAACATAAGAATTTGATGATACGTTAATTATTAAATCTGCTAATGTTTGAGGAATTCTTCCAGTAACCAATGCATAACCAAAAGCATTAGAACAAATAATGATTAACATAATTACCGCTAAATCCACTGCAGTCTGTTTTAAAACATTGATCATCTTTTTCATCGTCAATTCTTTATAAACAAACATGCCAATAATAAATGCATATACCACAGCAAAGGCACCTGCTTCAGATGGTGTAAAAATACCAAAACGAATTCCAACAATTAGTATAACAGGAAATAGTAAAGCCCATAGGTTCTCTACTAATCCTTTCAAAATTTCTATGAATGTTGGTCTTTTTTCTGTTTCTCTAGCATATTTTCTTTTTCTAGAAATGACATTCACTGTAGTCATAAAAACAATCATCAATAAAACACCAGGCACAATTCCTGCCAAAAATAACCTACCTATAGATACTTCACCTGTCACCCCATATAAAATAAGGCCAATACTCGGAGGTATTGTAGAGGTAATTAACCCCCCCATAGCTAAGATAGCTGCAGTAAAGCCTCTAGAATATCCTCTTTTTTCCATATCTGGACCAAGTATACGACTTTCCATTGCAGCATCAGCTGTAGCAGAACCTGAAATACCTCCCATTAATGTACTCAGAACAATAGAAACCTGAGCAAGACCACCATACATATGTCCAGTAAGTACTGTTGAAAACTTTATAAGCCTCTTAGTGATTCCAGTTTCATTCATTAAGTTTCCCGCAAGAACAAAGAAGGGGACTGCAAGTAATGAGAAAGATTGAGTACTACTTACCATTTTTTGGGCAATAATTTGAAAAGGCACGCCTTCACTAATAAAGAAAAAGAGTGTAGATATACCAACAGCAAAGGCTACAGGCATTCCTATAATCAATAGTATAGTAAAAGTTATAGCTAATATAATCATATGGTTTCCCCTCCTTCCTTGTCTTCTTGAATAATACCTCTATAGTCATGTTTTATAATGTTGCTGATATATTCTACCAACCTTTTGGTATTAGTGTATAACATAAGCAAACACCCGATAGGTGCACTAATTGTAACAAAGGAATAACTTATTGGCAGTGTATTAAAGGTTCTCTGAAAATTGATTATTGATAGATTTGCTCCATAGTAAGTAATAAATACCAAGAAAAACATAATCAATATACTATTAAATAAATAAATTGCATTTCGTACTGGCAGAGAAAACCTATTTACCAGTATGTCAACACCCATATGTCGTTTATGGCGCATGGCCAGGTCTGCTCCAATGAAGCAGACCCAAGAGAATGTCAATTGGGCAAAATCAACTGACCAAGACATATCTATACCAAACCATCTTAATGTTGCCGCCGTAAAAACGAGTAATATGAGTATTGAAAGACCTACACATACAGTTATTTCTTCAATACGTTGAATTTTCATATTAAAACCTCGCTTTTAGAATTATCTTCCTAACTCTTCATCAATTTTATCTTTAAGTTCTCTATAGCCTAAAGCATCGTAAGCTGATTCTGCAGCTTCTTTAAATGCTTCAATATCTACATCTACAACTTCTATGCCACCTTCAACAATTGTTTGTAAATATTCTTCATTCTTTTTTATAACAATATCTGAAGCATATTTACCTGCATTATAAGATTCTTCCGTTAATATATTTTGATATTCTTCAGGTAATTTTTCAAACCAATCATTAGAAATTACAAGCCCTGTAAGTAATTGAAAATGTCCTGTTTCAGAAAGATAATCAGTAACTTCATAGATACTTGACCCTGCTGCTGCAGAATTATGTACTTCAACACCTTCAATTACTTTTTGTTGAAGTGCTTGATAGGATTCTGACCATGGAAGTACTGTAGTATTTGCTCCCATTGCCTCTAATGACTTAGTTACTACATCTGAACCAGAACTTCTGATACGTAATCCATTTAAGTCTTCTGGTTTACTAACTGGTGATTTTGTAAAAAGATTTCTACTACCTTGATAATAATTAAAAGATAGCACTTTAAATCCATATTCTTCAAATTGTCCTGCTAAATCTTTATACACTGATGTTTCCATTAATTTTAAAGCATCTTCATAATTATCTGCTAAATAAGGTCCACCTAAAATTCCAAAATCCTTAATATAATTACTCATACGACCTGGATCTGTAATAATTCCAACGCTAGCACCAACTTTTGCTTGTTCTAAAACGTCTTCGTCAGCCCCAAGCTGAGAACCTGAGTATAGTTCCACTGCAACCTTTCCATCTGTTTTTTGCTCAACGTTTTCCTTGAAAACCTCAAGCCCCTTATAAATAGGATCTGCCTCAGTTAATACTGTACCTACTTTAAGCACATAACTTTCCTTTTGAACCTTTTCATTTTTTTCTGCTCCACCACAAGCTGTCATTGAAACAAGTAAACCTAAAATCAAAACAATTGCTAAGAATTTTTGTTTCATTTTTAATTCCTCCTTGATCTTTTATACTAGTATACTAACACATTAGTATTTTAATGTCAATATTAAAAAGAGCTCTGATTATTTCTCTAGAGCTCTTAAGTATAATTTTCTGAAAGGCTATATAACAAAAACCTAGATATTTATATTTTTATATAACGCTTTTAGATTCTATTCATCTTCTCTAATTCTCTAAGTTGTTCACTTAAAACACTAAAATGTATGACAAATATATTTTCATCGGGTATGTAAGTAATATAATGATTCCTTACTTGACTCAACTCTTCTTTATTGAGGGAATTAGAAGGCATAATAATTTCTAAACTACCAGATTCATCTACTAAAATTGCACTTAGATAATCTTCTTCATATAAGGGTGTTAGAAGATTTAATATATTTGACTTTGGCATCTCCTCTTTCTTTGCCTTTTTTATTTTTTCTAAATGCCCTTGTATTATTAAACCTTTTTCTTTATTACTACCTTCATCATTCATTTGTAAAATTTCAAATATCTTATGATTTTCTAGTACTTCTGTTTCCTCTCTCAACCATCTCCTTTTCCTATAATTTGCTGAGTCTGCTAATGTTGATTCATATGCAACGTCGTTCATTAAAAAAATTGCTGCTAAATCATATTTATTATTTGTTTCTTTAGATGCTCTTAAAACTATTCTTAAATGAATATCATCTATTCTCTTTGTAAAAGATGTATCCCCATATTCATTACTACTTCGCTTAGAAGTATACCTAATTAATTCCTCATGGGTGTTTTTGTACAGCCTGCTGTTTCCATACAGTCTACCTGCTAACTTTATCATATCTGCCCATTTATCTTCAGTTATAGGTTCAGAAATTGATTTGCTAACCATTGGGTTTTTTGGAAAGAAGGATAATTGTAATGACTTCATATTTTTATTCCCATAGCTGCCTATAAAACTGATAATTTTATCATTATCCTTCTCAAGTCTATATACTTTATGTCCCTCACCAAAGGAATCGGACTCTGTGATTTTCCATTTTAAATCTTCTGAAAGCAAAACTTCTTCAATATCTTCACTGGAAAGAGGAAAATCATATTGAACTTCTTCCACTGCACAGCCATTAATAATACCCAATATCAATATGAAGATAGCAACAAACATTTTAAATTTTCCATTAATAATATTCACACCTATCCCCTCCAAATCTTTATACAATTTTCTCATCATCAATATAAAACTTTGATATAGCATTTCACCTTTAGCTGCCTACTCCTTTAAAATTTTTAAATTTAAACAAAAGTTATTTCCTATATTCTGACTCTAAGTATATAGAATCTAATTCACCTATATTATTTTCGTCTATTGTACTAATTGAGTACCCTATCAATTTTATGGTATTCTATAGCACCAGCAAGTTTTTTCTGTAAAATATTACAGTTTGAAAGCCATTTTCTTAGATGACTTTTATTTTCACTTATTACATCATACTTATATTCTAACTGAATTTTTACTTCAAACTCTCTGTTTTATAACTCTTTAAAAATCAATTCCTTTTGCCAAAATCTTTTCAAATCTTCATAATATACAGATGGAAACAACTGATATATCCACCATTTTGACATATCATGTATTGCTATATTGTGCATTTTAAAAATCCCATCTTTTTTTATTACTCTACCTACTTCATCTAATGCTTCAGACTTGTTTTCAAAATGATGAAACGCATAATTATTTGAAATAAAATCAAAATAGCTACAATCATATGGAAGTTTCTCTGCCTTACCATTCGTAAATAAAACATTATCAACCTTAGCTTTTGCTTTGTCAAGCATTTCCTTAGACAAATCTAACCCATGCCACTCAATATTCACATGTTTAAAATGCTTAATTTGGTTATCTAAATAAATTCCTGTCCCACATGCTAAGTCTAAAACTGCGTATTTACCTTTCTTACAACAATTAATATAATCTTTTAAATCACAATCCAACTTAATATCATGTCTAAATTTATTTTTATCATACCTTGCTGAGATATTAGAATAGTCGGTTTTCTTCATTCTGTAAACCTCCTTATACACTTGTATATATATCCCATTATTACTATTAGTTTTTACTTTGCCTATTCTTTTGATTTATCTATAAAGAACTGCTAGCAACATGTGTGCCTTATGTCATATAAAGGTGTGGTGCACATTTACCCCACTCTTTATATAAATCTCTTTACAATTAATTCATCAATAATTCTTCTATTACTTTGCTATTACTTTTGAATTCGACCGCTTTCCATACAAAAAGAAATATTTTCTTAAATGTTACATCATATTCATAATCTACTTCTTCTGTTTCAAAGTATTTACCATCCCAATAATCTTCATTACTTAGAACCTTTGCTTTTCCAACTATTTTGCTTTCAACTAAATTTTTATTATAATTAATAATTTCTGCATCTGACTTTACATATTTAAACACCATTGCATCAGGCTCACTTCTTATTTTAGTCATCCTTTTTACCATATGATCACGTATATCATTCTTGTAGTAATATTGATTTTTATTAAGATAAATTTTACAGTCTTTATCAAAGTAATTATCAAGTTCATATATATTATGATTCAATCTGTTTACAAAGTCATGTGCTTTAACAAGGACTATACTTTGTACTCCATATTCAATCCCAATTCTATATTTACTAGTAAACAACTCTATGTCCATTTTATACTTGAAGTAAAAACTCATTATCAAAAATATAATCACTACAGCTAATATAATTTTAATCTTTTTTTTCAAGCTTCCACCTCCTACCACCCAGATACAGCTAATATCTTACTCTATTATCTACTAGTCATAATGCTTTTATATTTATTTGACCATTAACTTTCCTAAAAGGAATACCCCATAATAAATGAGTCAATTTCATCTAATTGCGACGTGCCTGAACTGGACCTCGAAGCCGTTCTCCTTGGCGATGGTTACACCCGATAAAAGGGATGTAGTGCATCTGAACTACTCGAAAAATGCGCCTCAGTGCACCTTTATGCAAACATTTTGTTTATCTGAAGTCAAAACTTCGACCCTATATTTCGACATTCTCCACAAAACAACTATAGTTCCCAATATTTCATGGGAACTATTATTATAATAAACTCAAATATAAATCTATACTATTTTCTATTTCTTGTTTTACAATAGTTATAAAATAAGAATAATCTCCTATTGTATGAGCTTTATCAAGTGCTTCATAATATTCTACTCTTCTATTATTTTTTATTACTATTGGTGGATATCCTGATTTCATCAATTCTAAATTTAATAATAATCTTGCTGTTCGTCCATTACCATCTATAAACGGATGTATTTTTACAAACTCTCCATGAACACGTGCTGCTCTTTCAATTGGATTCATTTCCTGTACTTCTTTGGAATTGTACCAGTCGATAAATTGACTCATTAATTCATTAAGTAATATATAATCTGGTGGTATGTGCATAGCTCCTGAAATAATGACATTTTGATCTCGATATATTCCTGTATAATTATCATTTATACCTTTCAGTACTATACTATGTATGTTCTTAATCTGCCATTCTGTTAAAGGTTCTTCATTTTTTACTATTTCTTCAACATACAATATAGCTTCCTTATGATTAATAACTTCAAGATGTTCTCTTAAAGTCTTTCCTCCTATTGTAATACCTTCTAAAACTACTTTAGTTTCAACTAATGTCAATGTATTTCCTTCTATTGCATTTGAATTATATGTCCAATCAAGTAATAACTTCTCACGTATACTTTTTACTGTCTCAGTCTTCAATGGTCTTAAACTATCCAATTTTCTTTTTTTATCTTCAATATTCTTAAACATACTATCACCACAATGTCTTTTTCTTTATTTTACCCTATTCTTATATTTATGTCTATCAACCCTAAGTTTTGATTTTAGATAACAGTTTGTATTTGCGACGTGTCTGAACCAAACCCATAAAACCTTTCTCCTTGGAGGTACTTGCACCTAGTGAAGATATGTAGTGCATATGACTTACCCCAAAAACGTGCTCTCATACACCCTTGCGCTAAATACGTTGTTATATGATGGTTGACTACTCACGTAGCCATTCCCAAGTAAAGTTTTTATCTCCATTTTTGTACAATTTTGATTTTATAAACTCAAAATATCCTATCTTTCCCTTGTTTCGATAAGTAATATCTTCTTATCAAAACCGCCTCTTTTTTCTCTCTTCTTTTGCCTTAGAGATTCAATATCCAAATAATTCACATCTTTATTTGCAGCTATAGCATATACAACTTCCATAACATCTGCAAGTTCCTCTATATCTCTACTTTCTATATATTCTTCACATTCCTCTATTAACTTCTCGCATAAACACTTTTCATACTCCTTATTAGATAGTTCTTTGATAATCACATCCTTACCATCTTGATTACAAATCTCTGGTATTTTATCTCTCACAAGTTTATTGTATTTTACTGCTTTATTTTCTCTATTTGTACAATATTTCTTTTCCTTATGTTTTTTTCCCTTACCCCATTCTGCATCTAAATCCAATTCAAACTTTGCTGCTATCTCAAAAAGTATAAATAACATATCATATACCTGATGATTAAATTCTTCCATGCTATCTAAAGATGTCTCTTTCAAAATACTAAATTCTTCTCCAAACATAGAAAACAAGATACTTATATTTTCATCTTGAGCATTGATTTCCTCCATAAATCTCTTTGCTTCATCTCTATATTGATTTAGACCCAAAACAATCACTCCCTATTATTTTAGTCAACTTTCTTATACGTTTCGGCTTGCCGACGTGTCTGAACTGGACCCACAAGGAATACGCTTGCTCCCAGTGAAGGCATGTGCTACGCTTGCCCTAAAAACGTGCTGTCCATAGTAAAAGGATAAGCTTTTGTTATGTAAAGTTGTCAACTCAGCTTAATTACCATTCCTTAATAATACTTTCATTCTTTTAATAAATTATTTACCCAATTATAGCAACATTCAAGTTCATCCTTCATGTATTCAAAAGAACTTTTCCTAATTCCATCATCTTTTGATAGAAACTGAGGATCTCTTAATCTCCATCCTCCTGCTCTTAATGGGAAATGAATTCCTATATTAAACTTATCTTTGTTAGCTTCTGAAATCAATTTCTGTATATCAATATCATCTTCTAATAAACATGCTTCAACCCCATAAAAATTATCTTTAAAATCCCTTATGTGCTTATCACGATTATAATGACTATATTGACCTATCATGAATCTTCTCATTATAATTCTCCTTTGCTATTTACTATAACTTGGTTAACACTACTCTGTCCTAAGTTAACCTCCGAAATGAGTTGACAATTTTATATAACGTGCAAGCATTCCCGACACCCTCAACCCTTACAGGCTCGTCCAAGCCTTAGATAGCTCTTATCTTAGGTTTGGACGAGCCGCTTTGTTGAACCTGCTAATCCGCACCCTTGCAGGAATGCTGTGTTATCTGTCGGATGGCAACTTCCTGTTCAGAGGCGCCATGGACGGCAGCCCCTATAAAAAACTACGGAAAAGTTATCCTTTCCTGTTGCATAATATATAAATCATATGACTTAATAACAGTAACCAATTATGCTTATTTTGTTTGGTTAGCAAATTATAAACTCCACAACCAAATAGTAATTATCATATTCCCCTGACCCTCTAAAATCTTGTATATCTTTCACAATGCGGTATTCACCTGTGTCTAAACTTCCATAGAGCCACTCCCAATCGACTGCCCATTCGCCATCATCTCCAGAAGCCAAATCATAGCCAATATCATTAAATCCGTAGTTGCCATCAATAGCTACAGGAACCTGATACCAACTTCCATTAATTTTCTTTTCCAACCAAAAGTATTCGCCATAGATACACTGACTATTAGAGTTATTCTCAATTGCTAATGTCAAACCACTAGAGGAAACTGTTCCTTCCTTTAGAGTCATGGTAACGCCATCAAAGTTGTTCACAGTTTCATATGTTGTCGGTTCCCAGTCTGTTGTCTCAGTAGGCTGGTTTGAAACAGTTTCCGTTACGGTGTCTTCTGTTCCTTCCGCTAAATTGCTGTTACTATTATTTCCGCATCCAACTAAGAGTGCCAAACTTATAGCCATACAAACAGATAGATGTAGATATTTTTTCATTCTATCACTCCTTCCACTTATTAGGCGTCAAATATATAAGAAAAGTTCCTGAAATTATATAAATATACTTTACTTCGTTATTTCCCACTAATTTTCAGAATAGCTGATTCTTCACTATTACGATAAATTGGCATATTATACATTTCATTCTCCTGCGCCAGGACGGCGTAGCCATTGCGCTATCTGTCATATAACGGTCCCGGACTCACAGAGTCTGTCTCCATGTCAGAGTTTCGCTCTCGGTGAAGGTGTGTTGGTTGCCGGATGCATTTGCTCCGAAGCAAATGCATCCGACAACCCAAGGTACGCATGCTCCCTGCCCAGGCCCACCGTGCCGCAGCATAAGTGCTTTGTTAGGCGACGCCAAGATGTTTCCTTAGAAACTCAATTGTTAACTTTATAATTTCACATGTTCTTATGCTATCATTATATATATCAAATCCATGTTCACCATTTGAGTGATTATATAAATCAAAGTCAATATTTAGTTCAAGCAATTTATAAATGAAATTATCGATTGATCTATTAATAACGGGGTGATCTAATCCGGCTCTTGCGATAAATAATGAAGGAAATTCATTTTTAACATTGATCAAATAAGCTAATGGCGAAAATTCTTTCAGCTTTTCATATGTAATATCCTCTGAAAATTCTTCTTTACGATGTTGTAAGTCTAGATATCCATAATAGCTAACTAAGCACTTAATATTTAACTGTCTATTCTTTAAAACGACAGAAACTCCATAGGGTACTCCTGCCGAAAGCGCCCAAAGCCCAACCATGTCTTTATTTATATTGAGCCTTTCTGCATTTTCTTTTACATATTCTATTGCATCTTCTATATCATCCCCTACATCTCTCATTCTTGTAAGTCTATAAGAAGATCTATGGTTAAATGTGACTGCAATAAGACCTGATGCAGCAATTAGTTGCCCTAATGAAACATATTGTCCTGAATCCTTGATGTTCTCTAATATTTCAGCAGGACCATCTCCATGAACCAAGATAACAGCTGGATATTTGAGATTATTGTCAAATTCTAATGGCATGTAGATATCCATTTTTAACTTCATATCATTGGTGTTCTTATACACAATATTTCTATTCACATCAACACTTTTCATATTATTAACTTCATAGACAATTCTTTTCTTTAGGATTTCTTCAATTTCATTCATAATATCCTCTCCATTCTTGAGTTAGAATTACAAAGTAGGTGTCGCCTAATGCAGTCCCTAACTCGGGTGCTGAGACGGTATGACGTGGCTCGCTCTTTAGTTGACTCCTACTCTGATTTTCCCTATTGGAGACCCTACCACGTCCTTGTGTGAACACGTTGTTATCTGACGGATGAGGACCCACTTGTTCAGAGTGCGACAGGACGTCGCACCCTTAAACTTCCCACCAAAAATGTTACTTACTTCATTTTATATAAAAAGGTATATTATTATAGCATCACATCTCTATAATATTTAATGCTATTTTTGCTGCTTCATTTTTAGACAATGAGGTAACATCAATAATGCTGGCCCCAAGTTTATAATAATTATCCATTGAATCAGGAAAGTTAGCTTGTTCATCTCTTCTACCGTCTAATTTCATTCTCTTCATATGCTGTTCTTTAGCACAAACAAGAGCAATTTTTCGTATATCAAGCGTTAAATCAGATAACGGTTCTGTAATCAAGTCAAACATCCACATACTGTTCATTACCCAACTAAATAATACAGTATGAATATCTTCATTTTCTAAATATCCACGTAAAACTCGTAAAAATGAACCTTCTACATATTTCTTTTGTTCTGTTGTTTTTGGTATCCATGGATGTATCATCCAACACCAATCCGAATCAAGCCATGCACATCCATTTATTGATTTAAATAATTCTTTACATAATGTAGTTTTGCCTACTCCTGGTGCTCCAGTTACTAAAATAAATTTCTTCACATTTCTCCCCTCTCATAATACATAATCTTCGTAATATAAAACTAGTCTGGAACAGTAACCTCTTCGAAGACCGTCCCGCATTTTTCCGCACAGGACGTGTGGCATCTTCTCCTCATCTGTCTGATAACGTTTATGTGTTTACGACGTTTCTGAGCTGGACCTTATAAGAATACGGTCTTGGCGGTGATTGCACCCAACCAAGAAATTTGGTGCGCAATGACCCCAAAAACATTCTTCTGCGCACCTTTACGCTAAACACGGTGTTAGGTGATGTTTTACCTCGCCTTAAACTCTCATATAATATAATAATCAAACATTACTATTCTTCCTTACCATACTAATAAATTCTTCCACTTCTTTTCTATTTTTAAATACGAAAACATTCCTTTCTTCAGAATATTGCTTTATCTTTTTATGAATTGTCTTTCGTTTTTTATAGGGAAAAGTTAAAATCCACTTAATAAATTCCCAATCTAACTTCTCTTTACATCCTTCTGTTATATCTGGTCTTGTTTTTCCTTCATACATAAATCTTCTTTTAATAACACCCGATAAACATAACCATAAAGGAAAATCTAGAAAAATAATTGTATCTGCTTCTTTTAACCTCATTTCCATTGTACTACTATAATTTCCATCAATTATCCATGAATCTAAAGTAATAATACTTCCTATCTTTTCTTTTAGTTCTTCTCTTGATATACATTCCCAACCTGGTTTCCAAAACAGCTTATCTAAATGAAATAATTTAATACCTATTATTTCATTTAACCTACGTGCAAGGGTCGACTTACCTGCCCCTGCCGAACCAACTATCATTATTTTTTTCATTATGCATAACACCTCATACTTTCATAAGTAAAAATGCTACCTAACGTCTCGGCTTTCCCAAGTGCCTGAACTGGACCCGTAAGGAATGCTCTCTTGGCGAAGCTTGCTCCCAGTGAAGGTATGTGCTACGCTTACCCTAGTAACTTACTTTACGCAACGAACTGCAAGCTTTTATTATACGTCCGTACAGTCAAAACAATCCCTAAAATTATCTTTAATGAAAATTTATACTAAACTCTAATCCATTTCATCATTTAGTAACACCATATGTATATGATCTTGCCATTTCCCATTTATTTTCAAATATCTCTTTGCTAATCCTTCATTGTAAAAACCAAGTTTTTCGACTACTTTTAATGATGCAATATTGTTAGGAATAATATTACCTTCTATTCTATGAAGTTTTAAATCATTGAAAGCATATTCTACTATTCTTTTTACTCCCTCAGTCATATATCCTTTATTGGTTTTACTTTCATCTATTCTATAGCCTAAAAAACATGATTGGAAACATCCTCTCACAATCTCATTTAGAGCAATTGACCCTATTATATTATCAAACTCTATGTCTTCTTTTTCAAAAATCCATACTTTAAGAAGTTTTCCTTCTTCCATCTTTTTCAGCTCATCTTTGAGTTGCTGTTTTTGAAAATCTAAAGTATAAAACTCAGCTGTTTTGATAGATTCCCATCTATTTAAAAAATCAGAATTTCTATTGAAATAGTCTAAAACTTTATCCGCATATAAATCATCTAGTACTTTTAACACCAATCTTTCACTTTCTAGTTGTAACCCTTTCATCATATACAAATCTCCTCCTATACTACATATGACACTCGTATCCTATTAGGTGGCATATAACGTTTTGCATTTGCGACGTCTCTGAATCGGCCCAACCAAAACATACTTCCGTACACCCTTGTGCAAATATTTTGTTAGGCGCTGTAGCCAAAAAACCCCTAGTATGAGATTATACTAGGGTCATATATCAATAAGTCATTTTAAATTTTTAGTTATCCAATGATTTGAAATCTCTTTTTAAATGTACTAATGCAAGTATTTCTACATGTTCCTCAACAAGTTCATATATCATTCTATATGAAAATACAACAATTTCTCTTATACTTCGATCGTTAACTTACTCAACTATCTTATCCCATTTGCGGGAATGACTCAATATATTCTGATTTGTTAACAATCTCATTCACAACTTTTTTTGCATATATTTTTGAATCATGAGCAATATATTCATAAATGAGCTTTAGATCATTTCTAGCCAATCTAGACCATTTTACCATTTCTCAATTTCTTTCCTCACATCATCACTTGAAAGGTAATTCCCGCTTTTAATATCGCTTTGTCCACTTTTTATCTTATCCATAACATACAACTTATACATAATATCATCCATTGATACATCATCTGGTAAATTAGATATTATACGTATAGCTTCTTCTTTTATTGTTTGCACACTTATCACCTCACTAAAGATATTTCATCTATCTTTATAAGTATTATACACTATCATTAATAATCTATCTATACTTATGAAAACTCTTCATAAAATATAAAGATTATGACCTAAAACTAATAATGTATTACAAATAATTATACTCATTATGTTTATTAAATAAGCAATACTCCAATTGACAGTCACATGGCTCTTCAGCAACTAATTTATCATTATATTCCATCGCTTCCACACAGCCCATCGCTTTATAAAATGCCTGTGACTCTTCAGATGAATGCGTAGATATATAAAGCTTTTGAGCACCTATCTCTTTTGCTTTTTTACACGCAAGAGAAAATAATTTTTTACCTATTCCCATGTCACGGTTCTCGTAAGATATATGAATGCTTGAAAGTTGCAGATATTCCTTTTGTGATCCAAAAAACTGATTTTCGATAGAGGCAAATCCAACAAGCACATCATTATAGAAAGCACCAAATACTGTGCCACCTGTTTTTATAGTGTTTTGTAAACATTTAACCAGAATTTCATATTCATCTGAACCCCACTGTTCAGTAAAAGCAATTGCTTTTAATATCCATTCGCCATTTTCTTTGCGCCAACATTTCTTTACATCTTGATAGCGATTAAAGCTTGCGAATAAAGTTATGTCAATTTCAGTTTTTTTTAATTCTTTATAGTCAATTGTTTTCAATATAGATACCCCCGATTACATAAATAATATTTACTACACAAAATTCTACAATTCCGCAACTTCTTGCTTTCTATCAATCATACCTCATTGAATAGCCCCAATATCATCATTTCCTATAACGTCTCGACTTGCCGACGTGCCTGAACTGGACCATTAAGGAATACCCCTTGGTGCTGCTTTGCACCCATTGAAGGCGTGTGCTGCGCTTACCCTAGAATCTTCCTTAACGCAGCGAACTGCAAGATATTGTTATGCGAAGTTTTTATAATTATCCTTTCACTCATCGTTTGGTCCTTTTACTCCAGCTGTTCTTAAGGTTTTAACTAAGCCTACAATTCCATTAGATCCAAACAATAACCACAACCCCAAAATTGTTTTAATTATATAACCAATCATTTGACTTTTAGTCGTCCTTAATAGCATATCCCAATTTGCTATTATATCGTTTGATACTATTGTTTTCATATCAATACCTAATCTAATAATTTGTGGTATTGAATTTACTAATACTGTAATTCCAACAACTGAAAAAGCTATAGCTTGTAATTCTATATAATCTACCTTGACATTATTACTTGAATTTGTAGGTTCTTTTACCATATAACTTGATATTTTATCTGCAAAAACCCATAAAATAATGCTTAAAAATAAACTAATAATAAATGGCAAAAAGAAAAATACACTATTTTGTTCAATTTGAGCTTGGCTATTTGGATAAAAAACATAAAAGAAACTCTGAAAAGCTGTTATAAATTTGAAAAACATATAAATTGATATAATCTTACAAGACATCTTTGATATAACTTTATAATTCATCTTTTTCCCCCTCATGTTGTCTCTATTCGTAATTATTAAAACTTAAAACTCTTACCCCATACATCTTATATAAAATTATAAAAATTTTGTATAACGGTCTGCATTTGCGACGTCTCTGAATCGGACACACAGAGCCATTCTTCTTGGTGGAGCTTTACTCCCGATGAAGAAATGTGGTGCACCCTTGCGCTAAATGCTTTGTTATAAGAAGTGGCGATGTTTTTTGCTTTATAATCCTTCACATAATATAACAAATATAAACTTATCATAATGCTAATGCTCATTATCTGTATGGTTATCTTGAAAAAATATCCCCTAGCTTTAGCTTTTCAATTGGTATATTCATTTCACCAATTTCTGTATCTTCAAACTCACCATGGCAATCCGAACCACAAGTTATAAGTAAATTTCTCTCTTCGCAAATTTCAAGGCACACATTTGTAATATCTCTTATATGTGATGGATAGTAACATTCAATACCATCTATACCTAAATCAACAGTTCTCAACACTTCATTCTTAAAACTATCTATGTTAGTTTCTTTAATGACTTTACCTGGATGTGCTAAAACAGCTTTACCTCCAGCATTATGAATATATTTACAAGCTAGTTTTATAGATGGAAATTGTACACAATTATAGGAATGTTCATACTTTGAATACAACATAAATCCTTCAAATAAACTTTTCGTCAGACCTTTTTCAATAAAATAATGTAATGCTTTCCAACCGCCCTTTGTCTTATCATAAGTAAACCTCAAGTAATCCGGTAATGTTATACAGTCATAATCATGTTGCATTTTTTCAATTAGTTTTATATTAACTGCTTCTAACAAAATACGGTTTTGTTTAATAAAATCACAGAATTCTTCATCTTCTAAATTTACACCATATCCCAAAATGTGATAATTAATCCCATTATCAATTACATCTATCTCCACACCTGAGATACACTTTATATCATATTTCTCATAAAACTTCATTAACTCAACTGAACCATCGAGTATATCATGGTCTGTTATAGCTAATAGACCCACATCTTTATTAGATGCTTCTATTAGAATTTCTTCTGGAGACATTGTTCCATCAGAGTAAAAGGAATGAATATGTAAATCTGCAATCTTACCAAACATATCTATACCTCCTGCCTTTATTACAGATAATTCTTACTCAGCATTATTCTACAATTACATACCATCTAGTTTTTTTAATAAACAAGACCCCTAAAAACAACCTCGATATCGCCATTTCTTATAACATCCTGTTTTCACGAAACCGACGAACCGGACACACAGAGCCCTTCTCTTTAGAGGCGTGAGCCCGGTGAGACGGTTTGGCAGACACGCCCCATGAGCACGCCCGGAGCGTGAAAATTTTCTTCTCTGATGTAGAGGGTCCCGCAAAGCCTAGCCGCCATGGACGGCGGCGCCCCTAAAAACTTTGAAAGTCCACTTACTACATCATTTATAAACATTGAGAAAACAACTTCTGATTATGCTTATTTGCGGAAGTGTTATTTTTGTTTCATTCCAAAAGCAATCCACCGTCCGTCTATATCTTCTAACACAAATTCCATATTATTATAATCTGTCATATGGAGCGGACGAACAATTTTAGCTCCTTTACTTATAAATTCATTTTGTAATGCTTCTTGATTGTCCGTAATAAAATAAGCATCTTCCCCATAACCGTAGAGTTCCCTATTCGTGTGGACTTTTTCGTTATTTGCTTTAGTCAATACTATTTCCACATTATCACGGTAAAGGCATATGTGGGGTTCTTTTACATCTAAATATTTAACAATTCTGAATCCCATAATCTCGTTATAATACTTAGCGGTTTCTTCGATATTCGGTGTAGGAAACACCGCGAGTATTGAATGAAGAATTTTTTCCATACATAATCTCTCCTTTTTATGACACCTAATATAAATAATTAGTACTTCACAATATAATATAATTGTGAATAACAACCAGAGACGAACCCCAAGCATTTCGCGCCACGGATGGCTCGTCTTTTTGCTCTCCATTTCAGAGAACGTTTGAGGATTAGCGATGTCTCTGAACTGGACCTTCAGAGCTTTTCTTCGTAGGCAGTGCTTTGCACCCAGTGAAGAAATATCTGCTAATCCTATGTTATCTGATGTTTCCCACAAGACCTTAAAGATTTTCCTAACTACTTGTTTTTGTTAGATAACTTCTTGTTATACCATTATCTATAAATCCATTTCTAATATAGAACTTTTGAGCTATTTTATTATTTAATGCTGTATCTGTATGCAAATACCTATATCCTTTTTTCAAACAATATTGAATTATATGGTTTAAAAATTCTGTACCTAATCCCTTTCCTTTAACCTTCTTATCAATATCTATCCATACTAAATAAATAATATCTTTCTCACTTGATCCTGTAAGATTATCAATATATTTTATTTCTGCACTTCCTAATGCTTTATTATCCTCATCATATAATATGAACTTTTGTTTATTATCTTCTAACTCAGATACTCTAATATCCCTGTTATTTTGATATTCCAATTTCTTTTCTTTCATATCGCATATATAATAAATATTTTCATGTTCAATTTCAAATCCTTCTTCACATAATAGCTTACCTACATAATTATATTCCTCATGTAATTTACCATGATTCCCATTACAACTCATACCCATTGCGTGATAAAATGCATATATATCTTTAATATTATTTTCTTTAAAAAAGTCCAAGGATAAATCTAATAACACTCTCCCAATATCAATCCTTGTTTCCTCATAATATAGATTAAGTATAACTCCTATGTTAATATCTTTAGTAATTTTTCCTACTTCAGTAAAATGAAATGTAGGAATGTCATATTGTATAACCCCCTTAACTTGACCATCTTCTTGTATACCAAAAACATTATTAGTTCTAAAAACAGTCCTTCCTTCATACGTATCATCAAATAAAGACTTTATGAATAACTTATATGTAGTTCTGTAAAAATACGGTATGTTTTTCCTAATTTCATTCCAGTAATCAAATAATATATCTGCATTATCTCTGTTAACTTCGATAAATTGCATTACCTATACCCCTATCAATAACTACAATTGGTTTTAATGACCCATGAAACTGTTCCCGAAACAAGTGGGAAATGTTAGATAACGTTCCACATCTGCGACGTCCCAGCACCTTAGAAGGAGGCGCTCATGCCCTGATAAGGGCTAATGTACCGACTGGCCCGACGAGCGGGATGTGGTGAGCCTGACCCATTAGGAATCCATCGCAGGCAAGCCCAAGAGGAATACCCTGCGAACCTTTACGAAGATGCATTGTTATCTGACGTACGGAAATAATCTAACGCCTTTTACCAATAACTTATTTCAATGAATTTATTACTTTAGGGCCTTCTACAATCAACCAATATATATGTTCAATAGTTGCAGATAAACGGTCAAATGTTTTGACATATGCAGGCATAAGTGCACTTTCCCACTCATCATGTAGTAATCCAGTATCACATCCAGACAAGTAAACATACTGAAGAGTAGAACTTATATGAGTACCTTCTAGATCATATGGCCAGAAGAGATCACCTCCATGAAGCACAATATATCCATTAGCTCCATGTGAAGCTATATATACAAAACGTCCATTACTCAACGCATAATTTAGCGTATTCTTATTTAGTGGTACAATAGCAACACTGTTCTCACCCCAACGATTTATAGCAACAAGTGATTCTCGATAAAACCCAAATGTAAATACCTCTCTTGGTATATATCCCATATCATCATACAACATGAAAATTTCAGCTTCTTCAGCTTTTGATTGAGTTATTGAAGCTGAATGAATTATTAATATTATCATTAAAATGACTAATATATGGCGGATTATTATTAAATATATAGAATAGTTTATACGAGTAGTTTTAGAAATAATGCACAAATACAGTGGGATTTTCGGCATATAACCAATTATTGCAGCAATAATACCTTCTAGCCAAATAATAAAACATATAAATACTAAAATACCTAATATATAAAAAGAAAGTTCTAATGGTATAACTGATGTAAGACTACAATTATAATACATAATTAGATTATGAATAATAAAACAAATAACAAATACTATAAAACTATAAAAGAAAAATAAATTCAAAGCAATTGCTTGCAGATAATGATAACCTCTACGATAATCTCTATGACGAATAATATTGTATAACCAATAAAATGGTATAAAACCCAAATAGAAACTGATATTTAAAAACTTTTCTCGCATCACCCTACCTCCTGTATCAATCTCTATTAGACCGCTTCTTTCATAAAAACATACGATTGTCACAAACTAGTATGTCAGATAACGTCTCGGCTTGCCGACGTACCTGAATCGGACCCACATGAAATACCCCTTGGCGGTGCTTTGCACCCAATGAAGGTATGTACTGCGCCTTACCCTAAAAACTTACTTGACGCAGTGAACGGCAAGATATTGTTAGGCGTCGGTCAATGTCCCCATATTCAGAAGTAGACAGGACGTCTACTCCTTAAATAAACTTTTTAAATCATAATGTTATTTAGCTAGAAGTCACCATGTAAACTTATTATATACCTTCAATTTCCAAACTTAATTTTTTGAAAAATTCATCCATAAATTTTAATCTATTCAAACCAATTTCTTTTGCCTTCTTTGTATATAACTGATTTGGAACTTTCTTAAATTTAACTTCATATTCTATAAATGGTGAATGCTTCGAAACCTCCTTAAGTCTTCCATTCTCAGTAGTATTCATAGATATATAATCACTTAACGCCTCATTTGTCCATAAACTTTGTCCAAATTGTCCTGCTAACATAAATGTACGAGCAATTCCAACTGCCCCTAATCCGTCAAGTTTATCTGCATCAAAAAGTATTTTAGCTTCTATAGTTTTGGGGACATTTCCACTTCTAAATCTATGTGCAATAATACAATGTTTTATTTTTGTTATCTTTCCTTCTTCATATTCTAAATCTCTCAATATACCCTCAGCTATTTCACTTCCCAAAACTGCATGGTCAATTTCTCCTGTTTTATCATGACTTTCTTTTACTCTTGCGATATCGTGTAGCAATGCAGCTGGAATAAGAATTTCTAGATCAACACTTTCTTCAAATTGTGACAGTAAAATACATAGATTATATACCCTAAGAATATGATCTAAATTATGAGCTGAACATGACAATTCTTTTTCAACGATTTCTTTAATTTTTTTATGCTTAATATTTATTTCCATTTTAATTTCTCCTTACAAGTTTATAAATGCTAAAAGGAAAATCTCTATCGGCACTCACAGAACATGCCCCAAAATATACATTCACTGTTGCCTAACGTTCCCACAGTTCCCGATGCAAACGTCCCAACGGGTTTGGCGTCGATTTTGCATCATAAACACTCCTTATTGACCAGCAAAATCAATACCAAAAGTTTATGTAGGGAACTGCTGCGTTAGCTGATGTCTGTTAATTTGACTATTTAATCTATATATCATCCTCTGATTCCCATATAGTCCCACAAGTTAATCTTAATGTCTCAGGTAGCTTTTCTCCGTCTGTAGTTCTTAATCCTTCTAATATGTATATACAATAATTTCTTCCTTCCATATTATCCATATCATTAACTTCAGTATTATCAAATAAAGGGCCTATACCACTAATAACATCCCTACTGGTATCATTTAACTCTAATGTTAAAGTATCTTCCTCTTCATTGTAAATATAATTGAACTTCTCTGATTGGTCAGAACGACCATGATACATTTTTATATAGTTGCTATTTATACACTCAGGTAATATATCCTTAGCAAACTTAATTTTTATTGAACGTTCTTCATTGCTTATCAGATCTAATTTGTTATCATTCTCTGATTTTGACCTAACCATCTCTGGAGAAGTTCTTAATATCCAATCTTTATATCTACCATTATAAATTGGTTTAGCCAATCTATATAAGTATAAATCTTCTTCCTTATTAATTTCAACTTTTATAGCTCTATTTTTATCATCCCATGTTAGCTTTCCAAGCCTATCCAAACAAATTAAGTTTTTATTATCAAATCTATAAATATCTGCATCCCAATAATTAATTACTGCTTTTATATCTGTTTTAAAACAATCACCTACATATTTTTCATTAATAATATTTTCATTATCTAATTTTTCTTTGATATCTGTTGAAAATCTTAATGGAGTAGCTAGAATTTCTCCATTGGTACTTCTTATTCCATCTAAAAAGATCACATTAATTCTAGGTTCACAATTTGAATCATAATTATAATCTTGGATAAAATCGCGATTATTTAATATTATTTCTAATAAATTTTTTTCCACATCAAATTTATAATGAAATTTACTTGAAACATCAATATTTCTATAAAATATAGGTATGTATCTTTTATTAATATACTTAGTATCTATAGGCTTTTGAAATTCAATTACAATTGTTCCTTCACTTCTTGGAGCTATCCCGACTAATTCTCCATGTGGTGTTGCTGTACTGTGAAAAATTGGATCTGTTCTTTTTATCCATTCATTGTACCATTGATTATTTAACATTTTTAATATTGGTTGTGCCTTGTGCATTAATAAAAAATTACTTCGCTCAATATGATTAGTGTATATAGCAGTATATTCTTTTAGTTCTTTATTCCATTTAACATCAAAACCATATAGATCTAAATCTTCAATATTTATATAAGTCTTATTGTTTATATTCCAGGACTCAATATATTGATTATTTATGTATGCTCTTGTGCCAGTAGAAAAACAATCTCCATATTTCTCTTCATTAGCAAAACATATGGAAGAAGTAATGATTATAAACCATATTATTAAACTAATTTTTTTCATCATTTTATTGCTCCTTTAATTAAATAATTTTTAATTATCAGATTTCAGCTAACGTCTGGCATTTGCGACGTCTCTGAATCGGGCCCCAAAAGCCCTTCGACTTGGTGGAGCTTTGCTCCCGATAAAGAGATTTGGTGCACCCGAACTACACCAAATACGTACCTCCGTGCATCCTTGCGCTAAATGCTTTGTTAGCTGATGTCGGAGGACGACCCTAAACTCAGAGGCTGACATGGCCGTCAGTCCCTTACCTTAATACAAATATGCCACTTCAAAAATATTAGCTTAGCAAGTACTTTCATATAGTATAAATAATATTAGCTAAAATACTATGATTAAAAATATATTCATGATGCGATAAAATTAGATAAACTTTTCATACGATACTGCATATTCTTTAAAACCATTTCGTTCATATACTTTTTTAGCATTACTGTTCCAAGAATAAGCATGTAATTTAACTCTATTAATTCCTTTTTCTTTCATCCAGATAATCGTTTTATCTAATAGTTTTTGTCCTAATCCAAGCCCTCTTGCTATATCATCAACGAATAACTCATCAAATAATCCCATTAAACCTGTTCCATTATCAGCTGTTTCATCCTGTTCATATATTCTGCCTAATGCATATCCTACAGGTTTATTTTCTAATTCTGCAATTAAGATTAAAGTCTCTTCATTTCTATTACAGAATGTTTTTTCAGCTTTTCTTTGTATTGCATTTAAAACTGATTCATAATCATCATTTTTTGATTCATTAGCATGATTACTTCGATTGAATTTACTTAATTTTACTGTGTAATCAACAAAAATATCTCTATCACTATCTACTGCTTGTCTTACTTTTGCTTCCATTGATTTTACCTCCAATTTAAATAGTATTAATTTTATAATCATTTGTTATTTAGTCATATCTAACTATTGAGTTAAACTTCTACATAGTTCATCCCTATCAAATCTGCACATGGACGCGCGGCTATCTTTTTGTCCGATGTCAGCTAACGTCCCGGATTGCCGACGTGCCTGAACTGGGCCCGTAAGGAATGCTCTCTTGGTGGAGCTTGCTCCCAGTGAAGGTATGTGCTGCGCTTACCCTAAAAACTTGCTTTACACAGTGAACGGCAAGGTATTATTATCTGACGTTTTATTTCATTCCCTTTTTCTAAAACAATTCATCAAGCAAAATATAAAATTCTATTTTAGAATAGTCCACATCTTCAATGCCATATTCTTTATAAAATAAATCATTCCACTTGTCTGTTCCAAAATTATGTTCAAAACTACGTACTGCTAATGCTATATCTTGATATCTATCACTAACTCCTGCTCTTCCTAAATCAATAAATCCACTCAATTTATTACCCAATAATATTATGTTAGCCATACAATAATCACCATGAGTAAAAACAAAATCTTCATTATCAGGTTTCTTTTCTAAAACCATTTTATATAATTCTTCACTTGCCTTTCATATATAATTTTCTTCAAAGTTATTTTCATCCACTAATCCACAATCAACACGTTTTTTGGCTTCACCAATCTTTATATTAAGCCTACTATCAAATGGACAGCACGTTATATCTATATCATGAATTAATCTAAGAGATCTTGCTAACATTGTGTCAACTGTGGCTGGTTTAGAAGTATAATAATAATGAGCTGCATTTAAACCTTTTATTTCTGAAATTAGCATGAATTGTTTATTATCGAAAACATTATAATGAAGCACCTTTGGAACAGGTACTTTCCCATCCAGCCAATTTAAAATATTTTTTTCTTTTTCCATAGAATCACTTTCACTACTACAGACTTTCAAATATGCATTTCCTCCACTTGAGATACCTTCAAGAAAAAATATCTCTGAACTAGAACAACCAATAGTATCTTTTTCCAACAATGCATTGATTTTAATTTATATGGTAGATTAATAAAATTGACATCATGAAATTTGCCCATTATTTAATCGCCTCCTGTACAAGCTCAAATAATTCTATAAATAAAAAATGAAATAAAATGTTAGATAACGTTTTGTATTTGCGACGTCTCTGAACTCTAAGGCGGCTACCCTTAGTGAAGAAATGTGGTTCATCTACCTCAATAATCTTCTCTAAAAGCACCTTTACGTAAATTCGTTGTTAGACGATGGTTAGTGATTCCCATGACACAAAGATTCAAACTATTTTATACCAGTCTTTTAAATCTTCAACATTAGTTGGTAACTTATCTATTCCTTCAAATTCTTTTAATACAATAGATTTAACTTGTTTTTTTATTAAACTTGACATATTTGGGTAAACCATTTCAGCTGTTCCACCAATACTTTCACAATTATCTTCAATCAGAATGTCTGGTATTATTTCTTCTGCAATATCTTTGTAACTTTGACCATTTTTTCTATATAACAATTTACCTTTTGGAAATTCATATTTTCTCAAAACAAAAAGATCTTTATTTATATCATCAAGTAACTGGTTGGAACTGAGATAGAAAATTTCCACTTCTTGCTTAACCCAAATTTTTAATTTTTCATATGACTTACCAATCGGAATATAATTTAAAAAATCATGAATTGAGTTATCATCACTCAAAACTTGCTTTACTCTTTCTTCTCTACTTTTATCAAGACCATTTTTATGCATTATTATTGTTCCATGAAGAAATATTAAGATTTTCATATAAACCACCTTCATTTAAATGTAGTTACCACTAATTTTCGCTTAACATCTCGGCTTGCCTACGTGCTTGAACGGACCCATAAAGAATACTCCTTGGTGGTGATTGCACCCAGTGAAAACATGTGCTTCACTAACCCTAGAAACTTACTTCACGTAGCGAACGGTAAGGCATTGTTAGGTGATCGTATGCCCTACTTACAAAACAACTCTTTTAACTGACTTATACTCTGTTATATTAACCAACTCTTCTTTTATAATTTGTCCCTTGTCTAGATAAACTTTGTAAGCTTTTGCTTCTTTTTCTGTTTTATGTACTCTATAGCTATTTTCTTTAAATTCAATTGCACAGTTGTTATCAATAGCTATACCAATCTCATCATATTCTAATATCTTCTTTGAAAAATCTTCTTCTCTATTATCTTCATTATAGTGTGGACAGTGCATAGCATCTAATAGGTTTATTCCTTCTACCCTTATATAATTCCATTTACCTTCTGTTTCAAAACTTTCAGAGTCACCATGGCCACTTTTAAACCAGCAAATTGAGCCAGCACTTAAACCACAAAGTATTTTACCTTCTAACAATAAAAGGACATCTGTCTTACATCCAAGCTTTTTACCATATACGTTGTTAAATGAATCTATATATCCTTGTGGTTCTCCACTAGCTGTAGGTATAAATAATACATTCGGTTTAGCCTTTTTAGCAGCTTCAACTATCTTTTTATCTATACCAAATGTTTCTAACTCACTTATTTCTCCTCCACCAATTGCAAAAATATATCTCATTTTTTGACCTCCTCGGTTTAACAAATATAGGCATATGTTACGTTACCGACTCTCATATGTCGCTAATACTTCTAAATGAGTATATATTTCTGTTGTCTTTGAACTTCTATGTCCTAATAATTCTTGTATATATCTAAGAGTTGAACTCTTATTATTTCTACTGGAATTCCAAATTGGTAAATAATTCTTATTATCTTTATTTAAATAAACCCGACCAATATTCCGCCTAAAAATACTACTTCTTTGATTTTTTCCTCTAAAATGTGAATATAATCTAGTCTTAAGGTTATCATGTCCAGTATGTGTTCCAACGCGTACAATTCTTCTGCGCACCTTTACGCTAAACACAATGTTAGATGATGTGGTCGCTCGACCTATGAAAACCGCCTCCATAGTAATTTAAATAAGCTATCATATAATGCTATTCAATAATTGAAATTTCTCCACAATTATTTACGGTAACTAGAATATCTGCCATATTTGAAAATAATCCATGCTCTACAACACCTGGAATACTATTTAATTTATTTGCTAATTCTTCTGGTTTGTTAATCCTATTGAATTTGCAATCAACTATGAAATTCTTATTATCAGTTATAAATGGTTTGTCATTTTCTAACCTTAAATTCGTTGAACATCCTAACTGTTTTAATTGATAAATTGTTATCTCATGAGCAAAAGGAGTTACTTCTATAGGTAATGGAAAGTTTCCCAAAACTTCTACTTTTTTAGAAGAATCAGCTATTATAATATAATAATTAGTAATTGAAGCAATAATTTTTTCTCTTAAAAGTGCACCTCCACCACCTTTTATAACATTTTTATTTTCATCAAACTCATCAGCCCCATCAATTGTTATATCTATTTTTTTAATCTCAGAAATATTCACTAAAGGAATATTTAAATTTTGTGCTAATTTTTCTGTATTTATAGATGTTGGAACACCTTTAATATTCATACCATTTCGAACTAATTCACCTATTTTTGTAATTGCCCAATAAGCAGTTGAACCTGTTCCTAAGCCAACAATCATTCCATCCTTGATAAAATCAACTGCTTTTTCTGCAATTAATTGTTTTTCATTCATTATTAATCTCCTTAATTTTTTATTCTCAATTTAATGTAAATAAATATCTTTTAAATCATTTATATTAAAATAACCTTTATGATAGTTGAAAATAGTAAATTTTTCTTTATGTTTTAAGAAGTAGCAACTTTATATTCATACTTGTTATTCAAATATTCTTTATTCATTTAATGGACTAAAATTTATAACACTTAATTTCCCTTTAGTATAATAATTAATATGATGACTTCTATCTTGTCCTAATTCTCTAGAGTTAAGAGAAGTAGCAAGAACAAACACATCCATACTACTAGTATCGTCCACTAACTTGGCGGTAAAATAGTCGTCCTTATGTGCGTGATGGGTAAGTACTTCTTGAAGATTTTTAGGTATATTTTTTAATTCTTGAATATCCTCTAAATGACCTTCAACAATTAACCGTAATTCCTCATCTTCTGTTTTAATTTCTATAATATCAGAAACACTAATATTGTCTAATACTTTTATTCCTTGTCTTTTTGCCCTATTTATCCATCCTTTTGCAAATTCAAATGCTCTTTTTTCATAAGTCTCACTATTTAAAATTTCTAAAGTAGCTATTTGATAATAGTTGCTATTATTTGTGAATGGAGCTAATTTTACTCTAAAATGAGTATCGTCTATACGTTTTGTAAAGTATCCATAATCATATTCATTACTGTTCCTGCCTTTTAAATAACCTAAAAACTCTTTATAGATTTTTTTTGCATTTTTACTATTTCCGTAAAAAGTACAGGTAAGTTCAAATATACTAGGCCATTCTTCTTTATTAAACTGCTGTATTTGCTCTGTTGTATAATCTAGTGGAAAATGGAATTGTAATATTATAACTCTTCCCCATTCTCCGTCTGTACTATTTATACTGCAAAAAACGTTATCTTCATCTCTTAATGAGAAATTTGATTGGCCTTCGTTAAGAGATTGTTCATCTTCTATGCGCCAAGTTAATTGTTTCTCTAATATTACTTGCTCTACTACATCTCTTTCTAAAGGAAAATTGTAAACAATTTCTTCCATACTGTTGCTACACCCAACAGTAAGAGCAATTATTAATACATATAATAGACTAATATATTTTCTTTTTAGATACATAATCAAACCATCCCCTCAATCTTCATAAATATACTTCATCTATTGATTATTCACAACTCATATTCTAATCCAATATTAAATAACCCAATAGTAATCTCCGAAATGAGTTGGGAATTTTATCTAACTAATGCGTTACCGACTAACCCATGTCGCTAATACTTCTAGATAAGTATGTTACGCGACTATTTATGTCGGTAATGCTTTCCTATAGCTGTATATACCTTTAAAACCTTTCTATTAGTAATATTAATTGTCTTTTTTTAATATTTTATCTAAAGGACTTTTTATTTTTGTTAAGTTTGTTTTACTCACATGAGTATATATTTCGGTGGTCTTTGAACTTGTATGCCCTAATACTTCTTGTATATATCTAAGAGTTGAACTGATCGTTCCTTTAAATATTCACCTTCTTTTCCTCCTGTAAATAACCAATCTTCTGGTTTTTCATATTTTGCATATTCCCTAAGAATATTTAAAACTATTTGGGAAAGAATTGTATATCTATCTTTTCTTTCCTTGCTTAAAACATATTTATATAAAAATTTAATAGAACTTAATGCCTGGCTAACATATAAATAATAGAATGTTAAATTCTGTATGTTTCTATAATTCTACATATTCCATCTTTTCCCTCCATTATTTTCTTACAATAATTTGTACTTTAAGAATTTTTTTCTTTTAGACTAATCATTTATGTTGTAAAATTCTTCAAAACATGTTATAATTCCTTTGAAGAAAAAATTTAATAGTAACTAGGGGAGCCTATATAATAGGCTGAGATAGAAATGTTATTTCTGACCCTCATAACCTGACGTGGTTAATCCCACCGTAGGGAAGTGTGTTATAGTAAGTATTTTTATATAATATAGTTTATTACTTATCACAAATTCCTAGAATTTGTGATTTTTTATTTAAAGCTTGTTAAACATTAAAAACATTTATTTTCACTTACTATATTCTTATACTATGAGTGTTATGAGGGAAGCAGATTATCTGCTTCCTTTTTTATTTCATATTCACAATTTAAAGTTCAAATTTAACTTTAACCTTGAAAATGAGGTTTTCCAACAACTATCTAGATACCTAAAGCTCCATATTAACTTAAACCATCTAAATTTAACTGATTAAAAGGTTTATTTATAGATTTTAAAAACATCTATGCTCCTAGGATTGTTTATGATGTATAAATTGTTTCTCTATACTTAAAGTTAAACTTTAACTTTAGCTATGAAGGTAACATTTTTCAATGATTACATAAATATATAAAGTTATATATTAACTTTAACTATTTTACTTTAACCATCAATCAATGAAAGGAGGTCCGGCATGATAGTAAATGACAAGAAAATGGATTTTCAAAATATTACAATTCTCGATCTGCTTAAAAATCTAAATCTCGACATGAATAAAGTAGTTGTAGAAGTAAACTTTAAAATCATTTCCAGGGAAAACTATAAAAATTTTATGCTTAACAAAAAAGATAAAATTGAAATTATTAGTCTAGTAGGCGGTGGTTAGAATGGAAATCTTCCTTAACGAAAAACTCATTATTGTAGATAATAAGGCTACAGCTTTTTCTATAAAAGAAAGCTATAGACCCAATGCAGATATAGTAATTCACAACGGATTTATCATAAGTGAAGATATTCCCCTTAAAAAGCAGGATAGAATAAGCCTTATAAAAAAAGGCGAAATACCATCCTATGAAGAGCTTGAAGCCCTTATGATATCACGTCATACGCCGGGAGTTCATGAAAAAATAAAAAAAGCCAGAGTTGGAATTGCTGGACTTGGAGGCTTGGGCTCAAATGCTTCAATTTCACTGGCTAGAATTGGAATAGGATATTTAAAACTCATAGACTTTGATATAGTTGAACCTAGTAATTTAAACAGACAGCAATACTTTATAAAGCATTTGGGAATGAAAAAAACTGAAGCTATGAAAGATTTAATTTCAAAAATCAATCCCTTTGTAAAAATAGAAACTAAAGATACTTATATAGATGAAAACAATGTAGAAGAAATTTTCTCTGATGTAGACATAATAGTTGAAGCCTTTGATAATCCCAGATCCAAGGCGAAGCTCATAAATATTGTATTACAGAAAATGCCTGAAAAAAAGATAGTGGCAGCCTCTGGATTGGCAGGCTATTTTTCCAGCAATACCATAGCAACAAAAAAAATTAGAGAAAATTTTTATTTAATAGGGGATGATGTATCTGAAGCAAAACCCGGATGTGGACTTATGTCTCCTAGAGTTGCAATTGCTGCTAACCATCAAGCCAATACAGTTTTGAGAATAATAATGGGAGAAAAGGATGTGTAAAAATGGACAAATTAATTATTGGTGATGTAGAACTTGATAATAGGCTCTTTATAGGCACAGGAAAATTTCCAAACAAAAAAATTATTCCAGACGTAATAAAAAGCTCTGAGTCTAAGGTAATTACAATGGCCCTTAGAAGAGTAGATTTGAAATCAAAGGAGGAAAATATATTAGATTATATTCCAAAGGACTACATTTTACTACCCAATACTTCTGGTGCACGAAATGCCGATGAAGCAGTTAGAATAGCAAGACTTGCAAAGGCTATGGGATGTGGTAACTGGATAAAAATCGAAGTTATTTCTGATAATAAGTATCTTCTTCCAGATAACTATGAAACCATAAAAGCCACAGAAACTTTAGCTAAAGAAGGTTTTGTAGTTCTTCCATATATGAGTCCTGACTTAATGGCTGCCAAAAATCTAGTAAATGCTGGAGCCGCAGCAGTTATGCCCCTAGGAGCTCCAATAGGTACAAATAGGGGACTCGAAACTAAGGAATTAATCAGAATACTAATAGATGAAATTAATCTGCCAGTTATTGTAGATGCAGGTATAGGTAAGCCCTCACATGCTGCCGAGGCTATGGAAATAGGAGCAGATGCAGTTTTAGTCAATACTGCAATAGCAACTGCCGGTGATCCTATAAATATGGGTAAAGCCTTCAATTTGAGTGTCAAAGCTGGAAGAATAGCCTATCTTTCAAAAACAGCCCCAGAGAAAGAATTTGCAGAGGCTTCTTCTCCATTAACAGGATTTCTGAATAAGTAAAGGTGGTATTAAAATGTCCTTCTATAATGAATACAGCAAAATAAAGGATTTTGATTTTTCTAATTTCTTTAGTGAAATAACTAAGCAAGATATTCAAAGAGTAATTAATAAAGAAAAACTAGATAAATATGACTTTTTAACTTTATTATCTCCAGCAGCTGAAAACTTTTTAGAAGAAATGGCCCAAAAATCCCATAGATTAACGGTACAGAATTTTGGTAAAATAATGCACTTATTTACTCCCATGTATATTGCTAATCATTGTGTCAATAAATGCTCTTACTGTGGATTCAATGTTTCAAATAATATTATAAGAAAAAAGCTGACTCTAGAAGAAATAGAGCAGGAAGCCAAGGCAATTTCTAAAACAGGTTTGAGACATATTTTAATATTAACCGGTGAATCAAAAAAGGATAGTCCAGTGTCATATATTATTGATGCTGTAAAAATTCTTAAAAAATATTTTGATTCTATTGCCATAGAAATTTATCCATTAACTGAAGAAGAATATAGCAAAGTTGTAAAGGCTGGCGTTGACTCCCTTACAATATATCAGGAAGTTTACAATGAAGAAATATATGATCGGGTTCATATAGCCGGTCCAAAGAAAAATTATGATTTTAGATTAAATGCACCGGAAAGAGCATGTAAAGCAAGAATCCATAGTGTAAATATTGGAGCACTTTTAGGATTAGACGATTGGAGAAAGGAAGGCTTTTTCACAGGACTTCATGCCCTATATCTCCAGAATAAATATTCCGATACAGAGATAAGTGTATCCCTTCCAAGGATTAGACCCCATGTAGGAAGCTTTAACGATATTTTTCTAGTAGATGATAAAAGCTTAGTACAAATATTACTGGCACTGAGACTTTTTCTGCCAAGGGCTGGTATAACAATATCAACAAGAGAAAGTCAAAATTTTAGAGATAATCTTATTCCCCTAGGAGTTACCAAAATGTCTGGGGGAGTATCTACTGAAGTAGGAGGTCATTCTTCTAAGACAAAAAGCGACAGTCAGTTTGAAATCTCTGACAAACGCAGTGTAGAAGAAATGAAAAGAATATTATTAAGTAAAGGCTATCAACCAGTGTTTAAAGACTGGTTGCAAATATAAAATAAATGAAAGGATGATTTACATATGAATTATACAACTCAAATGGATGCTGCTAAAAAAGGAATTATCACTGAAGAAATGAAAATAGTAGCTAAAAAAGAAGGTATGGATATAGACATATTACGAAAAAGAATAGCTGAGGGAAAAATAGTAATCCCTGCAAACAAGAATCATAAGTCCTTAAATCCTGAAGGAGTTGGCGAAGGACTAAGAACAAAAATAAATGTGAATCTTGGTATTTCAAAGGACTGCTATAATATAGAAAAAGAGCTTGAAAAGGTAAAAGGAGCTCTAGAATTTAATGTAGAAGCCATTATGGACTTAAGCTCCTATGGAAAAACTGAAGAATTTAGAACAAGGCTTGTTGATATGTCACCAGCCATGATTGGAACTGTACCAATCTATGATGCTGTAGGTTTCTATGATAAAGAGCTTAAGGATATTACTGCCAAAGAATTCTTAGACGTAGCCCATAAACATGCTGAAAATGGTGTTGACTTTATAACAATTCATGCAGGAATCAACAGAGAAACTGCTGAGGTTTTCAAGAGAAATAGAAGACTTAATCACATAGTTTCAAGGGGTGGCTCTCTTATTTATGCTTGGATGGAACTTAATAATGAAGAAAACCCATTTTTTGAGTATTATGATGAGCTTCTTGATATTTGTGAAAAATACGATGTTACCCTTAGCCTTGGAGATGCTTGCCGTCCCGGAAGTATAAATGATGCAACCGACGCAAGCCAAATCAAAGAATTAATGATACTTGGAGAACTAACTAAAAGAGCATGGGAAAGAAATGTTCAAGTAATGATAGAAGGCCCAGGTCATGTGGCTATAAATGAAATAAAAGCTAATGTGCTTATTGAGAAAAAGCTTTGCCATGGTGCTCCTTTCTATGTATTAGGACCTATTGTAACTGATATAGCTCCAGGATATGATCATATTACAAGTGCCATAGGTGGGGCCATTGCAGCTTCTAATGGTGCCGATTTCCTTTGTTATGTTACACCGGCAGAACATTTAAGATTACCTAATCTTGAAGATATGAAGGAAGGAATTATTGCCACTAAAATTGCAGCCCATGCAGCAGATATAGCCAAAAATATTCCTGGTGCAAAGCAGTGGGATTATGAAATGAGTAAGGCAAGACAAAATCTGAATTGGGAAAAAATGTTTAATCTTTCAATTGATGAGGAAAAAGCAAGAAGATATAGGAAGGAATCTACTCCAGAGCACGATGATAGCTGTACAATGTGTGGGAAAATGTGTTCAATGAGAAATATGAATAAAGTTATGAAAGGAAAAAATATTAATATATTGAGAGAGGACGACTAATGTGCTTTATCTCATAACCAATAGGAAATTAATAAAATCTGGTAATCTATACAGTGTAGTTTTAGAAGCTCTACGGGGTGGAACCGAAGCAGTCATACTTCGTGAAAAGGATTTAGCATATAAAGAACTGCTTCCCATTGTATTCAAACTGAGAAATATAACTAATTCCTTTAGTGCTCAATTAATAATTAATGGGAACTTAAAATCCGCTATAATTTCTAATGCTAACTTTTTTCATATAGGTATTAAGGATTTTGAAAACCACAAACCAGATTTAAATGGAGTACTGTTTGGATTATCAGTCCATAGTGTAAAGGAAGCAATAGATGCTGAAAAATATGGAGCTAAATATATTTTAGCCAGTCATATTTTTGAAACTGATTGTAAAAAAGGACTTAAACCTAAAGGAATTAATTTAATAAAAAATATTAAATCTAAAGTCAATATTCCCGTTATAGCCCTTGGGGGAATTAATGAAAAAAATATTCGAGATATTATTAAAGCAGGAGCAGATGGAGTGGCAGTGATGTCATATATAATGTCATCCCTTGACCCATATTCATCAGCTAGAAAATTATCTGAAAAAGTAAAAAGCATCTAAAGTTTGGAGGCATTTTGCCTCCTTCTTTTATAAAAACTTTTATGAATACTAAAAATATAAATACCTAAAATTCAATAAATATAAAATTATTAATACAGACTACGATATCCTCATGCTTTTTCACTATAAGATTTTTTCTGCAAACTAATTTCTGCTCCTCTTTTTTCCTTTATTCAATTGTACTTAATTAAGAAACTTGCATAATTAACATTATTAATTTTAAAATTCTTTACATATATTATGCAATTTACTCAATTATTTACTTTCCCCTTCCATTTTATCAATTCTGTCTAATATTATATTGTATCCGTCTGCACCATAAAGAAGACATTTATTTACTCTACTAATTGTTGCTGTGCTTGCACCGGTTATTTTCTCTACTTCATGATAAGTTTTATCTGCTCTTAGCAGCTTTGCCACCTGCAGCCTTTGGGATATTGCCTGCAGCTCTTTAATAGTACAAATATCTTCAAAAAACCTGTAACATTCTTCTCTATCCTTTAGTAGTAAAATAGCATCAAACAACTCATCTAAAAAATCCGTGACTAATTTAGAATTATATGTAATTTTCTTCACCTCCTAAAAATTTTAAATTTTACATAATAATATTTAGCCTCCACAATCTAAATTTCAACATAGTTATATATAACTATTATACCAAAATTTTTAAATCATAGAGAAATCAAGTTAAAACTATTTATCTGAATAATCATGCAATTGTTTTATCTATAATAATTTTTATTTTATAAGAAATAATATAATATAAATACTATTTGAGAAAATTGCATATTTAATTCATATTTACAAATAAATATTGTAGGGATTTCAGTTAGAAATTTATATACATTATGCAATTATCTTACTCCATTAAAATAAAGAGGTGAATAAGATGACAAAACAAAAAAACACAAAGGATAAGGATTATACTAGTGCCAAGGAAGCCATGAATCTAATAGATAAAAGTTATAATTCCCATGATTATGATATTATACCCAAACAGCAAAACGCATATGTTATGCCTTGGTCAATGAAAAAGGACGAAGATATAATAGACCCATCACGATTTTATGAAGATTCAGATTTTGAATAGGATTTCTACTTAAATAGAAAAAGACCTCTTGTCAAAATAAAAGAGGTCTTTTTTCATATGATTTTATTATTACTATCTTATATCAGATTTTTTATTTAATGAACTGTAAAAACTCTGTCCATTCTCTGGTGATAATGAATTAAAATACTCACCAATTGTTGCAGCTATATCCGATAGTGTTTTTCTTTCTCCAATATAATTACTACTTAATCTTTTACTATATGCCAGTAAAAAAGTCTTTTCCCTAGTATGTTGGCTGTGACCAATTGTAGGATCATTACCATGATCAGCACTAATTATAAGCAAATCATCCTTAGTCATATTTTCTATGATGATACCTAAATATTTATCTACTAACATTATTCTCTTTGCATAAAGCTCAACATCCTGGGCATGCCCTGCCAAATCAGTTTCTTGAACTGTTGCTGAAATCAATCCTTCATTCATTTGGTGAAGTTGTTTTATTATTTCTTTCATAACCAGCTGTGTATCCACTGCTGGTATATTTTTTGCTTTATCACATTTGATAACATCTTGCATTTTGCCAATAAGAGTAATTTCTTTTCCTAGTTTTGATAAAATACTACTAATCTGCTTTTCTGGGTTTACACCAAAGCCTAAATGTCTTGCCTGGTATCCTTTTTTATATACCCCTGATTTTGGCGAATTTACTCCTATAAGTCCATCTTCTCGTCTTTCTATACTATCAATAATTTCTTTTATAGAGACATCTTTTCCACCTAAAGCTATTACGCGATTTACCTTTACATTCTTCCTAACAATCTTCCCTATCTTTAATACTTCATCAAAGGATATATGATCCAGTGGTGCTGTAATATTATAAATCTGTCCATAATCAGTTTCTATATTATCTGCAACTACAACCAGTTCATTCACCAATAAATAGGGTCTATAGGTATTAGGTATTTCTACTTTATATCCTTGTTTTTCAAGGGCAGCCTTTACATTATCCATAAAATATACAAAGGGTTTCATCAAAGGCTTTTTAGGTTTAGTTCCCATTATCTCCTGATGACCTGCATAGCTGTCAGCACCATAATGCTGTAAATTGAGTATTCCATAGCTAGCAATTCCTATGTCTTTCTTTAATCTTGGATGTCTAAGGACTCTATTTATTCCTAATCTTTCTAGATTGGGTATTTTTATATCCTTTGATTTATCTAAAATATGATAAAAGGTATTTGCACCTTCGTCCTGAGGGCGAACCCTTTTAACATCATCCATATATCCTATTCCTAAACTGTCTATTATCAATACAATAGCTCGTTTTTTCATATTACCACGACCTTTATCTAAGCTTCTTTCCCAAGCTGTCATATATTCCTATTATTTTAGGCATATCTTTTTGTATTCCTTCAACTAGAACAACTTCACTTCTTGTTACAAAAATTTGGGTGCGAAATGAATAAATTGCTGTATCTCCTACTAAGGCCTTCTTATTATCAATTATTAAAGTCCCATAATAATCAATAGCTTCAGGAGATATATCTTGGGCTTTTAAAACATTATTTTTCATAGTCTCAAAATCCCTACCTACCATAGCCTTATCTACATTAGATCTTCTATAATGTCCACCACCATATACATATGCCTTATTTTCAAAGCAATGGGATATCTCACTAACATATACGATACTAGGAATTTCATCTAGTTCTTTAATTCCATGTAATGGAGTAGTACCAGTTATAGCATGCCCAGGCTCCCCGTGGGTAGCTCCCAATTCTTTCATTAAAGGTAGAGAAGCTATTGCATTTGCACTCGGCATATTAATCTGTTTAACATCAATATTCAATTTACTCTTTAGCTTCTCAGCACATCTAACCACTGTATATGCATTTTCTGTTTCATGGATCTTCCCTTCATATGAATCATATAAAAAACATGGAAAAGCAGTTACTCCTACTATATTTACTCCCTTTAGTTTTTCTATTGCCTCAGCTTTTTGTATAAGCTCCTCTTCTTTAAATCCACCTACTTGCCCTTCATAAACCGTATCTTTAGTTCCTGTAACTCTTAAAAGAATATCCTGCTTTTTTCCCATCTCTAGGGCTAATTTAGAAATTTCCTCTGCCTTTTCCAAAGTAAATACTGTAATTACTTCAGGCTTGTAGGTTAAAATTTCCTTTATCATTCCAAAGGGAATTTGAACTAAATGACCTACATTGCCAAGCTTTATTCCTGCTCTTCCAAGAGCCAATGCTTCCCATGGATCTACTGCCACAGCCTTTTCTATTCCAGCCTCAGCAATAATACTTGCTATCTGAGGATTTCTTCCTATTTGCTTTGTCATCATATAGAGCTCTATGCCATATTTTTTTGCACTTTTTACTAATTTTCCTGTATTACTCTTTATCGTATCCATATCTAGAATATATGAATTAGGTCTAATTTCAGCTTTTCTATGGAATTCAACAGCATATTTTATTAACTTTGGATTTCTTTTTAATGTCATATCTAAAAACATTGAGTTTCCCCCTATTCTAATGCCTTATCAATTGCTTCCTTTAATACTCGAATAACAGTATCTGCACCTGCCCTCATTGGATTAATACGTATCATATAATCCTCTAATTTAGGATTTGATTTGAGAAAAGTTCCAGATACTCTATAGAACATAGCCGTTACTTCATATTTTGATTCAGCACCTATTGGATAAGGAGCCGCCCCTAACTTAGAGCTATATTTAAGCACATCTTTAGCTATTGGTTTTTCAAATTCTACTAAAACAACTCTTGATTGTGCATTTGCAATAAATGAAGATTTTATTCCCCTTACTTCTCCTGAGTTTAATCTATAGACTATTTTATTTCCTTCTTCAGCTTGTATTGCTAAGGATACTGGAGCATATACTAATGACCTTAAAGCATTCATCGCCTCATGTCCCTGAACCTGGCTCCCTCCTGAATAATTCATTTGTCTTATTTTATCTATTATGCTTCCTTTGCCAGCAACACACCCTAGCCCTTCAGGCCCTAAAAGCTTAAAAAGTGAAAAAGCACTTACATCTGCTCCAAGCTGTACTCCTATTTTTTCTGCCTTCATAACTACATAATTGTCATCAACCAATATGGTCATATCATTATTTACACTCTTTAGTTTATTAATAACTTCATTTAAGTCATATCTATCCTCCAGCTTCTGTCTTGAATGTTGAATAAGTACAAAGGATATATGAGAAAGATCTTCAATTTTTATATCACAAATTTTATTAAAATCTATATATTGGGGTTCAAGTCCCATTGATTCCACAATAATTTTAGTTGTAGGATAAATGGGAGCTTTATGAAGTAATATTTTCCCATTGGGCTTTAATACTCCATTCATTACATTTCTAATAGCACCTGTTCCAGATCCTCTAACTAATACAGCCTCCTCTGCTCCAAAAAACTGTGCTAAAACTCTTTCTACTTTTTGGGTATATCTTGGCTGCCCAACTCCTGGTACAACTCCATAATCTCCATCTTGAAGAAATTCATATCCATCAAAATTTTGATGGATAATGTCTACTAATTTAAATTGCATTTTTTTTGCTTTCTCAAAATCTATTGCTTTTATTGGATATGTTTTCATAATTAATTCTCCTTAAAAGTTTCTTTATATACTATTCTCAACTACAAAACCACGGACTAGCAGTTCCATGGTTTTGTAGCTAAGTATATTTTCTACTATTCTAATAATTTGATTAGATAAATTAAGCTGCTGGCATATATAATCCTATTAACGCTAAAATATTAACTATGATTCCAACAAGAATAGCTGCAATAGGTCCAACTGCCATCTTAACCAATGGTCGTTTTGCAGTTTCATTAAGCAAGTACAATCCTGCCACAACAAAATATCCAACCCCTGGTGCAATATTATTAGCAGCCAGCATTGATCCCACAATTAAAGCCACCTCTAATAATTTGGACATTGCACTCCTTATATTATCTGCCGCTTTTCTGATTCCAGGAAATCTATCAAAAAATCTTGCAAATACCAATAAACTAGATGCCTCCAAAGAAATTACTGCAGCACCTAAGATACCAGCTATTATAATATTAGGTGCTAATATACCAACTGTAGCAACAAATCCAAAACCATCAGTAACAAATGTCCCAGTTGCCAAAGAAGTTGTCCCTTTTAATGGTATGAAGGATAATGCTCTCGCTAAGCTAAAGTTTACAGCATCAGATTTTAACCCTTCTTTTAAAGCTAATAAAGATTGTGGTCCTTCCATCAATAGATTTATATTACAGGACATACCATATAAAGCACCCATAATAGCAATCCATACCATATTCTTTCTTATATTTTTAACCCTATCAACAAATAAGGATGCAGTATCTACGTTACTTTCATTCTTTTCTTTTATAGCAAATAACATAAGAATTATAAATCCTGCTAATAATGCCCATCCATCAGGACTTCCATATCCTAACCTTTCAATAATCTGTCTTATTAGTAAAACAATCCCCAAAGAAAATATCCCCTTTTTATAGCCATATTCAAATGCTATTGCCAAGGGAGGAAAGGCAGCAAATGCAAATATAACTGGATCTCCTAGTCCACCTAAAGCATCAAACACATTTACCGGTAATTTTTGAATTCCATCAACAAACCACTTTAATCCTATGAGTAATAGAAGTCCATAAACTCCACCGGCAAGTCCTGATAATATGAATCCCCTTACACTTTTCTTATCCTTTAGCCAATTATTGCTTGGTTCTCCATGAAAAAATGTTCCAATTATATCTGTGCCTAAAAATAATGAATGAATCAAAATAATTGGGGACATTATAGAAAAAGGAATACCAAATCCAATAACCAACCCAATACTTAAAGCAAATGTTGTAGCTGCTAATTCTGATCTTTTCATTCTACCTTCTTTGAATTCGGGAATAATAGGCCTAACCGCATCATTAAATATTGCTATTCCTCTATTTGCTAACATTGAAGCCACTGCTCCTGTTAAAAAAATTAGAATATACCTCATGACAATCCCTCTCTTTATTTATTTATTATAAGCTTTAAAATCATAGGTACTGCTTGATTAATATGTTCATTTGTAAATCCAAATGCAACTTTACCTTTATTTATTGCTTCAATAACTTTCTCTTCCTCTGGTGCTTTACCAGGCATCGATAGGGTAGCACATTTACCTGCTCCTAACAAAGCTATTGCCATTGCAAGAGCTCCGCCACCACCTGTATTACATGCCCCAAAGTAATAATCAGCAGTACCAGTTTTAACTGCCATTGCAGCTTCTATATCTGATTTTATTTCAACCTTTACATCTTTCCCTCCTATTCCTTCTATAATCTTAGCAATATTTTGTTTATCAATTGCTCCACCAACTACAATCTTAATCATATACTCACCTCTTTCCTTGACTATTTTAGTTTATTTTTAAATGCTACATAACTACCAATAGATGTTTAACTCTAAAGTATTATAAATTTATAAAAAACATAATCTCTATGAAAAAACATATGTGGCTTTTTTATTATCAAATTTTGATCTATACTAACACCTGTAGATTATTTGCATTTATCTATTAATATAGATCCATGGGCTGCTATAAATCCTCTCTCAGAATCTGGTATCTTAATTTGTAATTTTTTCTCAATCTCATCATAAAACTCAGGAAGTTCCCCATAAATTGGATTTTGTTTTATTTCATTTAGAACTGATTCATCCATTCCATCAATTTCTTCTCCTCTTTTTATCCTTGCCAGGGCCATGGAAAGGTGAGTAATAAGCATAGATCCATTTTCTTCATTAATTTCTAATGAATATTTTTTCTCAAAATTTTTTATAAATTCTATAACAACACCCATTATTTCATCACTTATTTCTCCTGCCTGCTTTAGAATCTCTAATCTTTCCTTTAATGGTTTATCCATTTTCTTTTCTCCTTTTCAATGTACATTTTTTTGTATATTCATTTTAAAAAAAACTTAATATATAGGAATCATATGATTATCTATAACCTTTTTTTGTGTTTCTTCTACTTCTTTCATTTTAATAAATTTCTTAAAAATGTCTCTAAACTCTAGATTACCCTTACTTATAACTATAGTAGCAATGGTGTCTTCTTTATCAATTTCCCTCGTCTTAGGATTTGTTAAAGGATAGATATTATACTCAAGATTTTTTTCTTGTATTTCATCCACATTCCAAATTGCTGCATCAACTTCATCATTTTTTAGCTTTTGTAAAATCTGATTATAAGGAGTATCGATGTATTCTACATCCTTTCCTTCACACTCATAGGAAGTTAATATAATTTGATCTATAGATGTTGTATCTAATGCTACCCTCATTCCATCACATATTTTACTTTCCTTGTCATCTCTAAAAATAATAACATGATTTCCAACATAACTACCTTCTTCAAATTCATAAACAATTTCTATATCAGAGGATTTTCTCATTTCTAATGTGGCTGCTAATTTTGATATAACAGCAAAATTATATCTTCCTGATGTCAGTGCTTCTATTCTCTTTGCAGCACCTCTCATAAATGCCAAGCTAAATGGTATACCACCTTTTTCAAATGCACTATAAAGTCCAGTTGCAAGGCCTTCATACCTCTTTGAATAGGGCAAAGGCATTACTCCCATTATAACCCCAAAATCCGATACTTCCCAAAGCTTTTTATAATTTATTTTAATAATATATGTTCCTAAATGCCCTCTAGATTCTAATCCTATTGCTTTAATTTCTTGAAGAAACTTCAATGCAGATTGAACAGTTCCTCTAGCAGTATCAAATCTTTTAGAATATTGACCAACCGTACTTATTCTATCTCCAACTTGAAAAGTTAGCATTTCCTTTGCAAGCTGCATTGTTATTTTTCCATTTTTAGACATCAGCTTCTTTTTATAATTACTCATAAATATTCAACCTCTCATCAATATACATTCTTTTGTATATTGTATAATTATTATAACACATTTACTTTTTTCCTTCAACTTAATATAGTGAAACAATCTCAAAACTTAATTTATAGATTTTAAAAATATCGATGCTTCTGCAATTTTTTAAGATTTATAAATCTATCTTTGAATTAGTTTCACTATATCAAAAGATTAAAATAGCAGTAATGAAAAATTTATATTCATTATGATATCATTAATAACCTTTTATTACCTAGTATGAACAAAAGGAAATCCTAAAAAAATAATATATAAGAAATATTGATAAGAGAGGTGAAAATATAATGGCTAAAGGTCCTGTAGATCCAAACGCAATGAAGGCATTAAATGAAATGAAGTATGAAATAGCTAATGAATTGGGAATAACTAAGAATCTTTTAACTAATGAAAGTGGTCTTGATTCTGGTAAAAATGTTTTTTATGGAGGATATGTAGGTGGACATATGACTAAAAAGCTGGTTGAAATGGGAGAAAAAGAATTAATGAATTATAATAAAAATCTTTAGAAAACTACTGTATATATTATGCAATTGTCCCAAATTAGAATTATACAATTATCTCAATTAACCCTTTGTGCTAGTAAATCAAATTTTTGTTTAAAATATAACTTAGGGAGTTTTAATATTTCATTTGAGTGATTTTTATGAACCTGTTTCTTCCTTAAAAGCTATATGAAAAAACAGGTTTATAGCATGAACTAAAAGGAAATATTAAAACTCCTGATATGGAAACTAGCACAACAGGTTAATTAATAAAGGAATTAAAATCACCGTTACTAATCCCGCTAAACCAATAGAAAGACCACTCATGGCCCCTTCTGTTTCCCCCATCTCTATGGCCTTTGTCGTTCCCAATGCATGGGATGAGGTACCCAAAGACACGCCAATAGCAACTTTGTCTTTAATTCTAAATATTTTAAATACATAAGGTGCAATTATAGATCCGAATATTCCTGTAATGATTATTGCTGTTACAGTAATAGAAGGTATCCCCCCTATTTGCTTTGATAATTCAATTCCTATAGGATTAGTTATTGATTTAGGAATCAATGATCTAAGTATATCATCTGATAGACCAAATAATTTTGATAAAAATACCACACTAATTACTGAAGTAAGACATCCTACAGTTATACCAACAATTATAGGAAGTATATTAGCTTTAAAAATTTCAAACTGTTTATATAAGGGAACCGCTAATATAACCGTGGCAGGACCTAGAAAAAAGGATATTAGACCTCCACCTTCATTATATGCCTCTAAGGATATATCAAACTTAATAAGAATTACTATAATTAGAACTATACTAATTAATAAAGGATTTAATAGAGAAATTTTTGTTTTTCTATTTATATATAATCCTATTTCAAGAGCTATTATTGAAATAATAACTCCAAATAATGGTGTATGTAACAAATCAATCATATTTTAAAACTCCTTTTTAGAAACTCAATAGTCAATCCCGTAACGGTCATAACAACAATCGTAGAAATTACACATATTAATAAAATAGCTACACCCTTGCTTTTAAGCAATTCCAGATTAGAAATTAATCCAACTCCAGCAGGTATAAAAAAGAATTGCAAATGATCTAACAAAAATTTACTTATATCCTCTATCATTTCTAATTTAATAATTTTTAATGAAAGAAGACATAACAATATTACTATTCCAAGAACATTTCCCGGTAAAGGCAAGTGAAATATCTTGCTAAGCACTTCTCCAGAAAAAGCAATGATTAATATAATAGCTAATTGCCTAAGAATCTTCAAAACCCCACCTCACTATAATTAAATTCAGTTTATAGATATACATTTTTAAATGTCATTTTACCATACTTTTTATACTAATACAATATAATCATTACGGTAATTCCATAGAAAAGAAAATAAAAAATGAGACTCTCTTATATATCAGATGAAACTGAAATAAGAGTCTCATATTAAACCTTTACAAATTAAATATTTACAAAGCTCTGTTATATTTTGGATTTTCTTTCCTATTCCTAAGTAAATCAATAAATGCCTCAAGTCTTGTAAGATATCCTGCTTCTCCAGTCATTTCATCTATAATTAGAGATAGTACGGGAATATTGTTTTCAGCTTGTATACTTGGCATAAGGCTCATTGCAACAATTTCTGGCATACAAGTAAAAGGCATTAGCTGTATAACTCCATCATATCCTTTTTGAGAGTACAATACTGTATTGCCAACTGTCTCTCTGGCATGTCCCCCAATACAGGTTTTTACATAGGGATCTGCTGCATTCCATATTTTCCTTTCATTTGATAGCCCTAAACTTCTATAAAACAACATCTCAGTAATCCATTCTCCAGTGCTAAGGGATTTATGGACTTCTACACCCATTTCATTTAACTTTTTACCGATGTCCAAATTTGAAAAATCTTCTATTACTGTATATATCTCACCAACTATACCAACTTTTAAAACATCTCTATTTTTATCCAGTGGTATTTCATCTATTTCCTTCAAGGCTTTATTGAGATAATATGTCATTTCCTTAGAGCCAGTACTCTTTTCTAATTTTTTAATAAGACCACTATATAAATTGTTAATTTCATTTTTATTAATCTCATATGGCCTATTTTTAAGAACTATCTCCTCAAGCTTATTTAACTTTTTTAATATTACAATTGCATTTTTTAAGCTTTTAGTTATTTTAATAATATTTTTTGTATTTGAAATTTTGCTAACTCTACGGAAAAATTCCTTTTTATCTCCCTGAGGTGCTTCAAGTACAATTATATCAACATCATGGCCTAAATCTTTTAATATCTCCCTTTGAACTTCGGAGTAATAACCAAATCTACAAGGACCGCAGCCCCCTGTTATCACTATTGTATCTGCTCCCTTTTCAATACTTTCTAAATAATTTCCCAAATTTATTTTAAGAGGCAAACATATTAACTCTGGAGCATATTTTGTTCCTAGTTCTAATGTCTTCTTACTGCATCTCGGTGGAATCACCGTTTCTACCCCCAAATCGTCAAACATTGCTTTAATGGGGATATATGTATTCCCTATGTGGGGAAAAGTTATTTTCATTTTTTTTCCTCCATTTAATCATATCTACAAAAGCTTCTATTCTTGTATCTAACCCTGCTTCTCCAGTATGTTCATCTATGGTTAGCATGGTAAAGGGTTTTTTCGAGTTTCTTCTTATTCTTCTTTCAGCAACATCAGCTATAACAGAATCCAACCCACATCCAAAGGACGAAAGGTAAATAATTCCGCAAACTTCTTCATCATCAATTGAATACAAAGCAGTTCCAAGAATCTTTCTTCCAAAACTCCAAAACATCTTCTTATTTAACTCTTTTGCTTTGTGATTAATAACATCTTCATCTAAAGTATCACAAGTTACAACTGAAAGATTGTACTTCCTGAGCTTTTCGACAATATTCATACTTGAATAGGAATCATATATATTATATGGATGTCCTAAAAGTACAACTTTTTCTTTACCCTCATTAATATTTTCTTCATAGTTCTCTCCTTTTAATATATCAATAGGTAATAAACCTTTTTTTATGAGAGACTTATATTCATTATGCTTTTTGAGGGCATTTTCAAAGGCAAATTTGATCCTATTTTTATCCTTGGTAATATAATTTCCTATCTCCATAATTGTCTTATTAAAATTTTTTCTTGACTTTCTATAATCTATTGTAGTATCAATAAACTGAGGCAGCCCCTTAACGGAATATTTTATCATTTCAGGTAGTCCACAAAATTTAGGACAAATATATTCATATTTATTAACACTTACTATTCTCGGCGTAAAAATAAAATCAACTTTGTCCTTTAAATTCAAAACATGCCCGTGGTAAATCTTAACTGGTAAACATGCCTCATCAACAGTATTTTTTACCCCTCTATCAAGAATTTCCTTATTTGTTTTTTCTGATATTATAACCTTGGTACCTAGATTTTCAAAAAAAGATATCCATAATTTACAATATTCATAATAAAGAAGTGCCCTTGGAATACCAACTTTTACAAACATATCCCACCTCCGTAATTTAACTTCTGACCTCTACGCCAGCTTTTCATCTCCACGACTCAACTGGGCATTACTCCATCGGCCGCATTTATCTCCCCATCTTGCAACTAATTTTTCATCTCTATAAAACTCAACTACTTCACACATATTAGGACAGTTATCACATTCAAAGCTTTTTACATTGAATGTACTATCTGCAATATCCAACCCTAAAAATTTAGTTTTACCGGTTTTTTCTACCTCGTCCTTAGCTAAAAGACATGCTCCGATTGACCCCATTACTCCTGCAAACTTGGGGACAATTATTTCACATCCCAATAATTTTTCAAATGCTCTTTTTATTCCTATATTAGCTGCAACTCCCCCTTGGAAAACAACTGGAGGCTTTATATCTTTTCCTTTACCAAGATTATTGAGATAGTTCCTTGCCATTGCTTCACATAACCCATTTATAATATCTTCTTGATTATGTCCAAGCTGCTGTTTATGTATCATGTCTGATTCTGCAAAAACTGCACATCTACCTGCTATCCTTACGGGAGACTTTGATTTTAATGCAAGGCTTCCAAATTCCCGTATTGGAATTCCCAGTCTTTCAGCCTGTCTATCTAAAAAAGACCCAGTTCCAGCTGCGCAAACTGTATTCATAGCAAAATCATATATGATCCCATCTCTAAGTAAAATAATTTTTGAATCCTGTCCACCTATTTCAATAATAGTCTTAACATCGGGTACAATATTTAGAGCCGCCACACCATGGGCCGTTATTTCGTTCTTAACAATATCGGCTCCCAGCATGGTGGCTGCTAGATGTCTTCCACTCCCTGTTGTTCCTAGTCCTGATATAGTCACATCATCTTCTAGTCTATCTTTCATTTGTCTAAGTGCCATTTTCAAAGCTTCTATAGGCTTACCCTTCGTTCTTATATATAAAGTGTCTACTACACTTTTATTTGAATCCATTACAACAATATTAGTACTAACAGACCCCACATCCACTCCTAAATAACATTCTTTCATATTTTTTTCTCCCTTCCATATAAAATTCTCCAAACATAAACAACTTTAAAGTTTAATAAATCTACATTTTAATTATTTGAACAAACAACTCTTCTAGGATATCCTAAAGATGAAAGCAAAAAATTTTTTAAAATTTTCTGCTTTAAATCCACCATCAGTTTAGTATTATTGACAAATAACCAATAAATTATGTCAAATCAATGGAATATTATTGAATTAAATCTACTTTGAAAGATCTAAAACAAGTATTTCAACAGGTAGCAAAGAGGTATTTAAGCTTTTACTATAATATTTGCTAAACATTAATACTGTCTATACAAAATAGTGGTTTTATATATGTGAATTTTTGTAAACTCATCATGCTTTTTCTTTCATAGGTACAATATGCATTCCTTCGTCTTGTTTCCATTCAGCATAGAATATGTCCTTAGCCCTATCAAACCCCTGATTATTTAATTGTATCTGGAGCCATTTTTCATCAAATCCACTATTCTTTAGATTGTCCAATACAATCTCTCCATCAATAATTAATGCAAATGGCAAATATGAAGGTTTTTTAGTTAGCCCTAAATCCTCGATTGTAGGCTGTGTATATTTAGATTTTTTCAAAACACTCATTTTTCCATCAGCTTCTAAAATTCCATACTCAACTTCACGAACTGAAAAAACATCTTTTTGTCTTAGCATATTTAGTAATTCATTAATATCTATCTTATTTTTGTTTAACTCCTTACGATCAATTAATCCCTGCCTAATCACTATAGAAGGATTGCCTTCTAAAAATCCCCTTGTTTTTCTAAATTTCTGTGTGATTAATTCAACTAATACCATAAGAACTCCCCATAATAACAATGTACTTATAATATATAGTAATCCAATTTCTTTATCATATATGGCATTGCCTAAAAGTTCACCCAATACTATGGCAGAAATAAAATCAAAAGGAGTAATCTGACTAATTTGTCTTTTACCAATCATCTTTGTAATAATAAAAAGAGCCATAAAACCTATGACTAATTCCATTACCGTATCTAAATATTTCATTAACATAATCCTCCAAAAATTTTTATTATTTCTTTTCCCTAAATGGAACAATATGTAAGCCCTCATCATATTTCCATTCTGCAAAAAAAATTTCATTTATGTCCTTTATACCACTAGCTTCAAGTTCTTTTCTAAGCCAGCTTTCATCAAATCCACAAGCATTAAGGTTTTCCCATATAATTTCCTTATCCAGTATAAAGGCTACAGGCAAATATACCTCCTTATTAACAATATTTAATTCTTCCTTTGTTGGAGTATCATATTTAGATTTTTTTAATATACTCAGTGATCCATTTGGTTCTAAAATGGCATATTGCACTTCCCTAATTGAAAAAATATCTCTTCCTCTTAGAAGGCTCATAAGTTCATTTATATCTAACATTTCTTTCTTTAACTGATGAAAATCAATTTGTCCATTTCTAATTAAAATTGAAGGATTGCCTTCAAAAAAACTTCTAGTACGTCTGAATTTTTGTGTTATTACTTCTATAATATATATTAAAAATGTCCACATAAAAATTGCATATAAAAATACAAATATATGAATTTCTTTATCATAAACTACATTTCCTAAAAGCTCTCCCAATACCAAAGAAGAAATAAAATCAAAGGGCGTTACCTGACTTATTTGAGTTTTCCCTAATATCTTTGTAATAATTAAAAGTGAAAAAAAACCTAAAATCAATTGAAGGGTTAACTTCCCTATAAATTCTAGCTCCATCTTTTCATCCTTTCATTGGTTATAGTGAAACAAACTCATAGGCTAATTTATACATTATTCCACCATATAAAGTTAAATTATATAAACTTTATATTCTTGTATATCTTTATATTATTGCAATATTTTATAATTTATATAGCATAAAATATTATATAGAATTGAATTTATAAATAAAAGATACTATACTATATACAATGCATTTATAAATCTACATTATTAAATCTATATTTAGGAGGTGTCTTTGATGAAAGGTAATACAAAAAAATTGGTTCTTATGGCAATGTTTATTGCTCTAAGCTTTGTAGGCTCTTATATTAAGATTCCAAGCCCCTTGGGAACAATTGCTTTTGACTCTACTGCCGGTTATTTATCCGGTCTAATTTTGGGAGGAATTACAGGTGGAACAATTGGATTTTTAGGTCATATTTTAACTTCTGCAAGCATTGGTTTTCCCCTTTCATTACCAGTTCATTTAATAGTCGCAATTATGATGTTTATTTCAGTTTATCTATATGGGTTTGTATATAAAAAAACCAATATATTTATAGGTGCCTTTGTTGGAATATTATTAAATGGAATTGTATCCCCCCTCATATTACTTATATTTCCTCAATTTGGATGGCCTTTTTTCCTTGGAATAGCTCCATTTTTATTAATAGGAAGCACCTTAAACGTTATTCTTTCAGCTTTAGTATTCATACCCTTAAAAAACACTTTATTTAATAAACAAAGGAGTTAGAAAATGATTTATAAACATAGAGATGTGAATTTTATCAGCCTCAATGAATCTCAATACTTAGTTATAGCCTGTGATTCATGTGGAGCCATAGGATTAAAAGAAAATGATATTGTAAAGGTTCCATACAATATTACTGGAAAGTATACAACCAGAGTATGTCTTATGGAAATTATATCTATAGGTGCTAAACCTATAGGTATTACCGCTAATATTTCCAATGAGCCTAATCCAACTGGAGATGAAATTTTAAAAGGAGTACAAAATGAAATATCAGAACTAGAATTTAATATTCCAATTACAATAAGTACAGAAAAAAACATGAAAACTTCAATGACTGCTTTAGGTATAACTGGTTTTGGAATTATAAATAAAGATGATATTGTGATAGATAGTATTTACAAGAATAGTTCCATTTATTCTATAGGTATCCCAAGTATTGGAAATGAGGTCTTAGAAAATCAAGGACTTATATGTGATATAAAAATATTAGAGAAGATATTGAAATTAAAAAATATAAAAGAAATTATACCTGTTGGCTCCTCCGGAATAAAGGGTGAGCTAGATAAGCTGTGTAAATATCAAGGTATAGAAATTCAATTTGAAGATAATTTCGAGATAGATATTTATAAATCTGCTGGACCATGTACAACACTAATAGCTATTAGTGAGGGTAAACTAAATAAGGACTTTTCAGTTCCTATAAATTTAATTGGAAAAATTGTTTAATTGAAATACAAACAGCAGCATAAAATTACCCTACTCCTTAAAATAACTTGTTGTGCTAGTTCCTATACCGGAGTTTTTAATATTTCATTTACTAGCACAACAGGTTAGAATAGCTTCTTTATATAACTTCTTCCTTTCTCATTATCTCAAGATTGTCACTAGATATACTTAAATATTCCTTTAAAATTTCCTCTGTATGCTGCCCAAGCACTGGAGCAGAAAACCTTATGTCATCAGAGCACCCACTTATCTTAATAGGAACTCCAGGAATACTTACCCTACCGGCTTTAGGATGCTTTATCTGCTGAATCATTTTTCTCGCAATTACCTGTTCATTATTGACCAACATCTCTATATTATTAATAGGTGCACTAGGAATTCCTTCATTTATCAGGATTTTTTCCCATTCCTTCGTAGTCTTTTTAATTAATTCCTTTTGGATTATTGGCCTTAGATAATCATAATTATTATATCTTAAAAGATTTGTTTTAAACCTTCCATCCTTTTTTAAATCCTCCCTGTTTATTGATGTGCAAAACTTCAACCATAAATTATCGTTTCCTACTGCTATCATTATTTTTCCGTCTTTTGTACTAAAAGGTTCGAAGGGAACAACGGAAGAATGTTTATTACCCATAGGTACTGGAGATTTTCCCGTTGCAAAGTATCTAGAAATAGCATTTTCAAGTACTGCAACCTGGCAGTCCAGCATAGATACATCTACTTTCATTCCTAGCCTGTCAACTTTTCTCTTATTAATTGCTGATAATATCCCTATAGCACCAAAAATCCCAGCAAATATATCTCCTATTGAAGAGCCAACCCTCGTTGGTTCTCCTCCTTCTTGACCTGTAATACTCATTATCCCACCCATGGCCTGAACTACTCCATCATAGGCTGGTCTGCTGCTATAAGGTCCATAATGGCCAAATCCTGATAATCCGGCATAAATAATTTTTTCGTTTACTGATTTTAATGTATCATATCCCAGCCCTAATCTTTCCATCGTTCCGGGCTTAAAGTTTTCAACTACTATATCAACCTTCTTAACTAATTCCTTAATAATATCCTTTCCTTTATCACTTTTTAAATTAACTGTAATACTTTTTTTATTTCTATTTATACTAATAAAATACATGCTCTCATTTTCCACATATGGACCAAATGCCCTTGAATCATCTCCAGTATAGGGCCTTTCAACTTTAATGACTTCGGCTCCCAAATCAGCTAAAATCATTGTACAATATGGGCCTGCCAATACCCTAGTTAAGTCTAAAACCTTAATATTTTCTAATGGCAAATTCATCGCATATCCTCTCCTTTTTAGCATCCGTCTATATATAAGCTTGTTATAATAAAGCGGATTTCCCATAGAAAAATCCGCTTTATTGATCCTCAAATTAAAGAATTATTTTTTTACAATCTTACTTATAAATTCATAATAAACTGTAGACTATTGATTAAAAGCTATTCTGAAATCTGACATTTCTTCTAAAACTTCTGCAACCGCAGTTTGATCTTTAGAACCCAGTCCCTTATTTATAGCAGCATTAAATAATTGATATACAACACTACTAACTGGAGACGGTGTTTTTAATTCATCAGCCAATCCCATATAAAGATTTGCATCCTTATGCATATGGCTCAGGGCAAATATAGTTTTTTCATAGGTACCATTTACCAAATTATCGCCAAATACATCTAAAGTACCACTTTTAGCTACGCTCACCTTAAATACATCGGCAAGGGTTTTAGGGTTAACCCCCGCTTTAACAGCAGTTATAAAGGATTCCACAAGGGATATGGTTGTTACGGCTAACACCATATTATGGCATATTTTTATAGTCTGACCTGAACCAGATTTACCTAAATAGAAAATATTGCCTCCAATAATATTAAAAACTTCCTTTGACTTATCAAAAATCTCCTTATCTCCTCCAACCATAATAGACATAGTAGCATTTTCTGCTCCCATTGGTCCACCACTAACTGGACAATCTAAGTAACCAATTTCCTTTTCCTTACATAGTGCATACAATTCCTTTTCAGTAGAAACGGCTGTAGTACTCATATCACATATAATTGATTGCTCTTTTAATGATTGCAGAGCACCATTTTCTCCACATATAGAATCCTTTACAGCCTGACTTGTTGGTAAACTAGCTAATAAAATTTCAACTACTGCTCCAACTTCCCTTGGAGAATTAAGTACATCAGCTCCCATATTTTTGGATATCTCCTGGGCCTTGGAAGATGGATCGTATACATAAACCTCGTATCCTGATTCTATTAAATTTTTAATCATGCCTCTGCCCATTGCCCCTGCACCTAAAACGCCTATTTTTTTCATGGTTGTTTCCTCCTCTTATTATTTAATAATTTATATAAATCAAGAAATTGCATAATTCTAAATTGGTTGAGTTTCATAATAATTATAGTTTAAAGTTCACTATTACCTCACTTTATTTAATGGAACAGTCTTTTATCCTCCTGCAATATAAGGAATTATTGTAACTTCGTCTCCAAAGTCTAGTTTGTATTTATTGTATTTATCTTCAGGAATATATTTTTTGTTGACTAATATTATAAAGGGTTGATTAAGAAGTATATCATTATAGGATTCTTCTCTAAGTTTAGATATAATTTCCGATATAGTCATACTTTTTTCAATCCAAATATCGTCTCCATTTACTTTTAGCACAATAATTTTAACCTCCGATTAATAGTTCTATAATAAATTAACCCTTTGAAAGCTTAGGTCCAGCAGTATAATTTTCAGGCATGTATTCAATAATTTTCAATTTTTCCAAGGTCTCGGGAAGCGGAATTCCAAATTCACTCCAGCCACGCTGATAAAAATAATCACTTAACATAATATCAATTGCTGGAAGTTCATTTCCATTTACTCCTTCCCCCCGTTTACGGGTCGATATTCTTGTAGGCATTGCCAAATCCTTACGAGTAGTACCACATCTATAGTTATAAAGCCATTTTAAATTATGAATTCTTTCACCCACTTCAGCTATGTCCGTAGGAGTCATATTCCACCCGGTAATCAAATTGATCCACTCAGCATGTTTTGAGATAGGACTTCCTCCTAATACAAGACCAGAAAATTTACATGCTCCCAAAGAATCTGCCATATTCATGGCATTTTGCAATTCTGCCACCCATGAACCTACATTTTCTGGTTTTCCTGGTACCATCTCTTTACTCCACCGAACTGTCTCAATAGCATTAGGTTTGCTATTTGAACTATGGGCTCCTGCCTGATGACATGCTCCCCTTGGAGTGGTAACATATGCAACGGCACTTGAGACATGGGCCCTTGGATCATGGGCAGGCAAATCTAGACCTCTCACATGTACAGCAAAGGCTTCACTATTATTACCAATAGCCTGGGATGCTCTATAGCTTCCTTCTGCAAGAATATCACCAATGTCCCTTCTAAAAACAATTCTTTCAATAAGCTCTATCATCATATCAGAATCTCCCCATCTGAGTTCAAGTCCCTGGGTTTCATTTTTCGTAATATATCCATACTCAAAGGCTTCTATGGCCCAAGCTATTGTGCTTCCACAGGAAATGGTATCTATGCCATATCTATTACATAATTCATTCCCATATTGAACAGCTTGTGGATCTGTAATTAATAAATTAGCTCCCAGCATTCCAAGGGTTTCATATTCTGGTCCACCAGTTTTTATGCTGGCATATTTCCCTTCTTTAACATGTACAGTAATACCACAGCCAAGGATACACTGGCTGCAAAAATATGGTTTTATCTCCATTTTCCTTTCTATAGCAGATGCTGATAATTCATTCATCCCTTCATAAGCTCCAAGCTGCCAATTTTTAATAGGTAAATCTCCGGTAGCTAAAGAACCTGCATATGCAAAGGGAGTTCCATACTTCCTAAAGGGATGCTCCTTCAAGTCCTTACCTAACTTCTTTGAAATATTTTTTATATCTTCAATCAGTTCTTCTTCATATAGAATATTGGATTTTTTACTGCCATATACAACCAAAGCCTTTAGATTTTTTGAACCCATAACTGCTCCCATTCCTGATCTCCCTATACATCTAGCTTCTGGTCCATCATTCATAATTGATGCATACTTTACAAGATTTTCTCCTCCCTGACCTATACATGACACTACAGCCTTGCTTCCATATTTCTTCTGAAGTTTTTCTGAGGTTATAAAGGTATCTAATCCCCACAGTTCCTTTGCATCTTCTATTTGAGCAACGCCATCAATTATTGATAAAAATACTGGCTTTTCTGCTCTTCCTTTAATAATAACTCCATCATAGCCTGCTTTTTTTAGCATCGGACCAAAGGTTCCTCCACTATTTCCCTCACCAAATCCTTCAGTTAATGGAGATTTAGAAATAACCTGATACCTCCCTCCTAATAAACACCTGGTGTTATTAAAAAATCCCGATGCAAATATCAATACATTATCTGGTCCAAGGGGTTTTGTTTCAGGTCCTGTTTCTTCATAAAGAATTTTAGTCCCCAATGCAGATGATCCTAAAAACTTCTTTAAAACTTCCTCTTCAAAGATCTGATCCTTTAAAACTCCAGAAGTTAAATCAACCCCCAGCCATTTACCCTGATATCCGTAGATAATATTATTTACTTTATTTTTATCTACCATATTAATCCCTCTCCCTCTTTAAATTAGTTAAAACAGATAATAAATTTTATTATTTAAGAAACTTGCATAATTGAGCAAATTGGAGTTGTGCAATTTCCTCAATTAAAATTATTAATTTTAAAATACTAATTGAGAACTTTTTATGGCAGGAATGGGAAAAGTGAAAATAAAGCTACTGCCACTATGGAACCTACAAAGGGTGTCACAACTGTTAACCAAAATATGAGTCCATAAGCATCTTTATGGGTTTCATTGCATAGACCATTAGTAACTGTTACAATATAGCCATTATGCGGCAAGGAATCCAATGCCGCTGAGGATATTGTCATTGTTCTGTGAATTGCACCTGCCACTGCACCCTTTGCCAAATAAACAGGAGCCAATAAAGGAGCAGCAATTCCCAGTCCTCCTGAAGCTGAACCAGTTATTCCAGCTATAACCGTAGTTCCTACAGCCACACCTACATAATCCGGTCCAGGTATATTAACCATAGAATCTACTATTGATGGAAAAGCTAAAGAAGCCTTTACAACAGCCCCAAATCCAACAACAGAACAAGTGTTAGTGATAGAAACAATAGATATTTTGCTTGCTTCTCCAATATTGTGAAGTATTTTATTATTATCCTGATATTTATTTAAGAAAATTAATACCAGCATAGATCCAATAAAAACTCCTGCCTCAATCGGTACTATGGCTTTACCATCTATCTTTACATTAATCAATAATATAGTTAGAATTAGAGGAAGCAAAGCCAATAACCCGCTTGGATAATCTGCATCTTCATGGAATATGTCCATAGGTTTAGCCACAAAAGTCTCTCCATTTTTCATTGCTTTATTCACAACTATAATTAAAATGATTGAACCCATTAATAAAATAAATGCAATAATAATTCCTATTAAGCTTATAAATTCTGATCCTGCCATATACTAACCCCCCTCAAGTAAATTTTTTAAAAATATATTTCAGCAATGCTTTATATTAATCATAACTTTACATAAAGCAAAACACTTGCCAAGGCTATTAATCGTTATTATTTTATCATTCCATATAATGGAATAAGACTAAAAAAATAAAACCTTTATAAGGCTTTTTGCCTAATATATGATTTAATAAAATCACTTTTTAATCTAAATTTAATTTTAAAATTCCTCTCAAAATCAGATTTAATGATTTATTATTAACGAAATTTTCTGAAAATAACAAGTGGTATATGTAGATAAATTTATAATATGTAGAAAAATATATACACTTTGCATATATTCTTTACTTCATCTAGTTTTATTTTGAAAAAACAGCAGGGAAGTGTAGAAAAATTTCTACACTTCCCTGCTGTTTTTTATAACACATAGGAAATTATAAACTTATTTTTACATGTATTGTGCTATTTTTCCAAGTTATAGCTATGCAATTTCCTCAATTGCTAAACTAACCTTTTACTATCCTGGAAATTTTAATATTAAATCTATCCATCTTTTTGTAAAGAGTAGTCCTATGAATTCCTAAATCATATGCTGTCTTTGTTGCATTATAATTATTTTCAATTAAAGTTTCTAAAATAATATCTCTTTCAAACTCACTTAAAATTCGATTTAAAGAACCGCCATTTACTGTAGTATTTTCATCAACACTACAAGTTAATAGATTTGACGGGAGATTTTTAACGCCTATATAATTATTTTCAGCTAATACATACGCACTTTCAACTACATTTTTAAGTTCCCTTATATTCCCCTGCCACTTATGGTTAGCAAGAACTTCCTTTGCTCTTTGTGTTATTATTACATCTGTTTTATATTTTTTATTCAGATCCTGTAAAAAATAATTAACAAATAACATTATATCTTCTTTTCTTTTCCTTAAAGGAGGTATTTTTATATTTATAACATTAAGACGATAGTATAAATCCTCTCTAAATTTCTTTTCCCTAACCATTTGCCATAAATCCTTATTTGTTGCAGCTATTATTCTTACATCAATATCTATGGGAGAATATCCACCAATTTTTTCTATTTTATTTTCCTGAAGTACTCTTAAAAGCTTAGCTTGCATATGAAGTGGCATATCACCTATTTCATCTAAAAATAGTGTTCCTTTATGGGCAAGCTGAAATTTCCCTTTTTTCCCACCTCGTTTTGCTCCAGTAAAAGAACCTTCTTCATATCCAAACAATTCCGATTCCAGTAAATTTCCAGGTATTGCGGCACAATTTACACTAATTAGAGGATTGCTCTTTCTATATGAGGCATTATGAATTCCATTGGCAAATACTTCTTTTCCAGTTCCAGTTTCTCCACTAATTAATACTGGCAAATCACTTCCAGCAGCTTTTCTTGCTAGTTTTCTTGACTCCATAAATATTTTACTTTGTCCTATAATAGAATTCAAATCAAAGGTACTTTCTCTCAACCTTTGTAACTCAGCTTTATAGTATTTAAGTTCCTTATCCTGTTTTAAAAGCTGTTTTGTCAATTTAAGGGTATTCATTCTAAATTTAACTTGAGCCACAGCAGCTATTACTTTCCCCTTTTCTTTTACTGGAGATCTTGTAACAAATATAAATTTATCCCCTTTATATTGCTGCCCATCCACCAGTTCATGTATAGTATCAATTTCCTTCATACCAGTCTTAGCTATTTCAAGCATTTTAGTGTTTTTTATAAACTCTCCAATATTCCGTCCAATAGCCTTTTTCTTAGTTGTACCTAAGAAATTACAATAGGCTGTATTTATTTCTAATATTGTACCATCTGTAGATGTTACAACAAAGCCGTCTTCGGTCATATCTAGAATCTCTTCAAAAATTAATTTATAATGGTTTAAATCATTGATCTGGACTATATTATACATTTTATCATCCCCATTATATGAAAATTCAGATTTTTTACCCTATACTATAAATGGGTATATAACTAGTTATTAACTAATAACTATCTAAAAAAAGAACTCGGTATTAAGTTCAACATCTTTAAAAAATAAATTTATTTAAACTAATAAAATTCTTTTAATATAACATAATCATCCCATTTTAAATTTGTATAGAGTTTATTGAGTATATATTTACATGTGAATAATTATAGTATAATATAATTGTAATAATTGATACAAATTATATTTTAAAAACCTCGGTATCGAATATTAAAATCAAAGATTTAAAAATTACATAAGAAGATTATATAAATTTTCCATAGCAAAACTTAATTTGTACATATAAAAATATCCAATGCTTCTGGGGCTTTTCGATATATATAATTTAACTATTTTGCTGGAATATTTATAGTAATTTATCAAACAATTCCCTTCTAGGCGATGGAATCACTACTTTATTTACAAGCATTCCAGTATCATTAGCCACCTTTACACCTGCCTTAACGGCTTCTTGAACTGCACTTACATCTCCTGTTAGTGTAACAAAGGCCTTTCCACCTATTGCAAAGCCTAATCTTACTTCAATTAAATCCACAGAGGCTGCCTTAGCTGCTGCATCAGCGGCCACAATAGATGTGGCAACACTAAAAAATTCTAATACCCCCAATGAGCAAAGCTCATTTATAAATGTAGTTCCATTTATTGCACTTATCAGCTGTGGATGTATACTTGGAAGGATTAATTTATCCACAACAAATTCCTTTCCCTTTTCTGTACCTACTTCTACCGCGGCCTTAACTGCTCCCACATCTCCCGAGATAAGAACAATATATTTACCTGGGCATATTGAATTAGCCCTTATCAATTCAACTTCAGCAGCCTTAATCATATTATCGGCCACTTCTATTCCCTTAGCTATACTATTTAATTCTAATAAACCTATTGTTCTTATCATAAAATCACCTCATTTTCTTCACTTTTAATAACTATATTTTCTCCAACTTCATATACTATTCCATTAATACTAGAATGGATATTAGCACCAAAATCACCCATATCCACCTTTCCAATTATTTGTCCCCTTGACACCCTATCTCCAACCTTTATCACGGGACTTGCTGGTTTACCAATATGCTGATTTAAGGGAATTTTAACCTCAAGGGCTTCTATATCATAGGGGCCATTAATTTTTTCTCCTATATATTCTGTTAAATCTATCCTTGAAATCAACCTTGAAACAGGTATTTTTCTATATTCCCTGATTTCCTTTGCTGTAGTTTTTATATCTTGCTTTTTATATCTAACTTTATTTTTCCTAAACTCATTTTTTAAATATACATTTATTGTCCTAGGGGATAAGCCCATTGGACAAGCATATAATTCACATATTCCACATTCGCAGCATATCAAGGCCTCTTTTAAAACCTCCTGATTTATTTCCGAAAAGCTTACCGCCCTCATTATTCTATGGGGTCTAAGTCTATGGCCTATTAAATATCTTGGACATAGGTCTGTACACATAGAGCACTGAATACAAGCACTTTTAGCCCTATTGACTATATGCTTTATAGGCGCTTCTTTTCTTTTAACAATATAATGATTCTGTGGAACCAATATAATTCCTCCAAGGGTTTTAGTTATTACTTCATTTTTCACTTCACATCTATTAATAATTTTTCCCATCATAGGCCCACCTAATATTACACTATAATCCTCAATTTTTGCTCCTCCAGCACCCTCAATACATTTATCTATACTTATTCCTATGGGTACCTTGATAATAGATGGTTTTTTAACTTCTCCGATTATGCTAACATATTTATAGGTTACGGACTTATCATTAATAGCTTCATATATATTCATCATAGTTCCAGCATTAGATACAACTACACCTACATCTAGGGGAATTCCACCTGCTGGTATAGACCGTTTTGTGACCTCATATACTAATATTTGTTCATCCCCAGCAGGATAGAAATTATCTAAAAGAAAAAGCTCTACCCTTGAATCTAAATCTTCTATAGCCTTCTTCAGTTCCTTAATTTCTTCTTTATATTTCCTTTTAAGCCCTATAATTAATTTTTTAGCCTTTATATGATTCCCTACTTCTTCCATAGCTCTTACTATTTTACGGCTATGGGCTCTCATTAAAAATTTATCTGTTTCTAAAAGGGGCTCACATTCAGCTCCATTTACAATTAAAATTTCAGCCTCTGAATTTAGCTTTATATGGGTAGGAAATCCTGCACCTCCAGCTCCAATAACTCCTGCTTCAAATATCCTTTGAATCAAATCCATATATTTCTTACCCCCTTAAGCTATACTTTGATTTCCCTATTTATTTCTACTTCATCAATAATTCCCACAACCGTTGCATCTATTGGAGCTTCTTTTTTATGAATCGCCTTTCTTGCAGAACTCCCCATTACAATTAAAACAGTTTCACCTATACCTGCACCAATACTATCTACTGCCACAAAGGTTTTTAAATCTTCATTAGTATAATAATTAATTGGCTTAATAACCAGTAATTTAAAGCCATTTAGTAATTCCTCTTTTCTGGTGGCCCATACATTTCCTACAACCTTTCCAATAATCATATTAATCTTCCTTTCTAGAAGGATTTTCTCTTAAACTATTCTATTTATATCTAATATTAATTTTATTAGATTTTATATAATCTACTGCAAGGGGTGTTATTATTGATTTCTTATTAATACAAATGTTTTTATATCCTATGTTATAGGCATTGTAAATATCCTTTTCAATAATAACCTTCTTATTTAACAGAGCCTCATCTAAATTTTCTTTCAAACCATCTAATTTCTTTGAAAAATTTTTTGTCTCTTTTTCTTTAAAAATCATATAAAGATTTTCTCTTTTTACTACTGATATACCAAATTTCATTATTTTTTCTTGGTATTCCTCGAAGATCCTAAAAAAATTTAAATTAGACCTTTCCTTAAATTTTTTATATTCAATTCCATCTTCTATAGCTATAATTTTTTTCCCTCTTAAAATTCCTTCTATTATAAACCTAGAAATATTACTTTTTTCAATTCCTAGGGCTATACCAGCTAGATCCTTATTAGACAAATTAGGAGCTATAATGTATTTAAATGAATCCAACTCCTCAATACAGGATTCATTTAAAAATTTAACCTTAGTTTTTTTAAAATATACGTCAGCATAATTTTCTTTATTTGAACTATTATCTAAAATCAACAGCTTCTTACTCCGTACTATATCCATATAATTTTCTGATTCCTTTATTCTTTTTAATACCTCCTGGGCTATGATCTTGCTTAGATTATCCACCATCACTTTACCACATCCTTATTTCAATCCATAGAAATACTTTGAAGAATTATCTCTCCAAATATACCTTCCTTATAATCGGCTGCATTGGCTTCATCAAAATCTATATGCATACTTAGTTTATATCTACTGCTTACCCTAACTAAAACATCTTCAAAAACAATAGGCCTTTCACTTTTAACCCTTATCTTTACCAATTGTTTATCTGTAATAGCAAATTTTTCTGCATCCCTTGGAGTCATGTGAATATGCCTTTTAGCTATAATTACTGATTCTTTAGCTTCTATAACTACTTTTCCAGCCATTATGAATAAAGAATCACTATCCTTTAATTTTCCAGATTCTCTAATTGGAGGATCGATTCCTAATATTCTTGCATCTGTCTTTGAAATTTCCACCTGGGTCTTTTCCCTTGCCGGTCCTAATATTGCTACTCCCTTTATTACTCCCTTAGGTCCTATTAATGTAACCCTCTCCTTGTATTGGAACTGTCCTGGTTGAGATAAATCCTTTTTCTTTGACATTTTATATTCCTTGCCAAAAAGCTTTTCCATATGATTTTGACTTAGATGTACATGCCTTGCCGATGCTTCTATAGGTATTGTCATATTATAGTCCACCCTATCCATTACCCTTTTTACAATTTCCTTTATTAATGCTTCCTCCAAAGTATCAACCCCTCTTACTTATATAAGCCTGCTTTATACTTACACATAAGTATATAAATGCAGCTGCTTAATCTATTTAATCCCCTTATTATATCGATTCTGCTAATTTCTAAATTTTTTTTAAATGCATTTACTGCTGTAAGTTCTGCTTCTCTAACACTACATCTTAAGGTGTTAAGGCCTATTAATACTTTTCCCATCTTGTAATTTGGTAATATATGGTCTATATCAAAATGTTTTTTAGGATTATGGGACATTTCCCTGAGCTCTTCTTGATTTAGTCCTATAAGCTTTTTCCTACATAACTCTTCCTCTAAAACTTCAGACTTTAGAATTTCCCTGATATAATTTAAAACTTCCTCAAGTTCCTCTACAAGCCTATTTATATTTTGAGAATCCAATAAAATTTGAAGCTCCATTATTTGAGATTGAAGGCTGTCTAGCTTTCCTCTAAATATTATTCTGGGATCATCCTTAAAAACCAATTTATTTCCGTATATTTGGGTCATATATTCTGGCTTTTTTTCAAAAACTCCTCCTAAATAATAGGAAATATATTTAGGAATAATTTTTTTGTTGGAAATATCTAAATCCTCATCCCTTTGTAAATCATCTTCTATTATCAGCTCAATCCCTCTATCCTTTAAATATTGTTTTGCTAAAGGGGTTATAATAACATTTTTAGTTATAAAATATTTGTCAAAGGATTTTTCCTTAAGTTTTCTGCGAAGTATATCTTCAGTTAATACCTTCATTTCCCCCACTCCCTTTAATTGTAAACAAACATCCTACTCTAGAGAATTTACAGCTTTAAGTAATAAGTTCTAAGCCTTAAAATCATTTTATCTAATAGAAATTTATTTAATAAAAAAAGCTCAATAAATCCCTTATATTAAGAACAACCATCAAAATAACTTCAACCTTAGAACTTACACCATAAGCTATAATCTAATAGAAATTTATCCCTCAGTTTTAGGAAGTACTAATTCAACTTCACTATGGGGTCTTGGAATAACATGAACAGATATTAATTCTCCTACCCTTTCTGCTGCCGCTGCACCTGCATCGGTAGCAGCCTTTACTGCTCCAACATCCCCTCTAACCATTACTGTTACCAGTCCTCCACCTACATGTACCTTTCCAATAAGTGTCACATTTGCTGCCTTTACCATTGCATCTGCTGCTTCAACAGAACCTACTAATCCTTTTGTTTCAACCATTCCAAGTGCATTCATATTTGCCATTTATAATTCCTCCTTTATTTTAATTATTCTTTTTCAATTCTTCCATAACCACTTTACATATAGTTTCTATGTCTACATTATTTATGTCATTTATAAAATTTTCTTTTTCTTCTTTTCCATTTATCCCTAGGTCATCTATACCATAGGCCATTCTTCTTATATTTATTAAATGATTAGGCTCTACATTATCGGAAGTAGCACTACCTCCAGCAGCTCCACAGCCTAAGGTAAATGAAGGCGCAAGATTTGTACTAAGTCCAATTGCCCCCTGGGTTGATGGAGTATTGACTAAAAATCTTGAAACTGGCTTCCTTAATGCAAACTCCCTAATAATTTCCTCATCCTTTGAATGAATGGCTAGGGAATGGCCTTTTCCTCCATTTTCAAGGAGAGCAAAGCATAAATCACAGGCTGTTTTCCAGTTTTCTACTGTGTAAAATCCAAGGAGTGTCGTTAGCTTTTCCTTAGAAAAGGGATATTCTTTTCCAACCCCCTTTTCCTCACAAATTAAAACCCTAGTTCCTTGAGGAATATCTATACCAGCAATACTTGCTATATCCTGAGCTGATTTCCCAACTATTTTAGGATTCATACCTCCATTTGGCCTTTCCATAACCTTTTTTACCCTTTTTAATTTATCACCGGTTAGAAAATATCCTCCATGGCTAATTAACTCTTCTTTAACTTTATCTGCCACAACCTCTTCCGTAACAATAGCTTGTTCTGAAGCACACACAGTGCCATTATCAAAGGTTTTACTAGCAAAAATCATTTCTACGGCTTGACTTATATCTGCACTTTTTTCTATAAATACTGGCACATTTCCAGGCCCTACACCAAGGGCTGGGGTCCCAGAGCTGTAGGCTGCCTTAACCATTCCTGATCCACCGGTTGCAAGTATTAGGGCTACATCCTCATTTTTCATAAGCTCCTCTGTACCTTCTATAGTAGGTATAGACATACAGCTTATAAGTCCCTTTGGTGCACCAAATTCTACTGCTTCTTTGTTTAATATCTCTACAGTTTTCAATATGCAATTAAGTGCATTGGGATGGGGACTAAATATAATAGAATTACCAGATTTTAATGCTATTAGGGTTTTATATATAACCGTAGATGTAGGATTTGTTGAAGGTATAAGTCCTGCAATAACCCCTACCGGAGTACCTATTTCAACTATTTTCCTTTCTTTATCCTCATTAATAATTCCAATTGTCTTCATATCCTTAATATATTCATATACATTTTTACTGGCTATTTTGTTCTTTATAAGTTTATCCTCCCACTTACCAAAACCTGTTTCCTTAGAAGCCATCTTTGCCAAGGCCTCTGCTTCCCTTAAAGACGCCTTTGATAACTTATAAACTAATTTATCAATAAAGTTCCTGCTGGATTTGGCGAATTCTCTTTGGGCGGTTTTTGCCATTGTAATTAGATTTCTTACTTCTTGAATAGATCTTAAATCCTTATCTTTAATCAATATCTACCCCTCCTGGCCTTTTAAATAATTTTTTATTGCTTTTATAAGTTCTATTTTCTTGGCAAATTTTATTTTCTTTTTGTCCATTTGAAAATCATCTATTTGTCTAGCTATTTTCCTAAGCTCCACAACCTTGAACTTGTTTAATTTATTACAATTTTCACTTGATATAATAATATCCTCAAAATTAATTCCTTTTTTCTCTACTATTTTTTCAAGATCATTTTTATTGCTTCTTTCTCTTTTTTCATTGGAATATATTATTTTTTCTAGGCCTATGGCTGTTTTAGATATAACATCTACTGATACTACCCTTCCCATTCTATTCACTGCAGCTGCCCCGATATCTACAGATACCTTTACAGAGCTTACCTCTCCGCAAATCTTTAAAGTTACAAATCCTCCCCCTACTAGCTCCAATCCAATTATTTTTACATCAGCTGCTTTAAGACATACATCAGCAGCTTCTAACGCTAGAACATATCCATAGGTCTCTATTAGCCCTAGGGCTTTATTAGTCATATTCTTCATCCTCTTAATACTTCTTTGGATTATCTGCTACAAATTTTACAGCTTTAGAGAAGGCTTCACAAGCAGCTTTACATGCTGATTGGCTTCCTGAAAGAAGACCTCCACCAAAATTCGTTTCTGTAGGGGGACCAAAAAACTTCGCAACTTTAACATCGGCAGTTTTTAATGCAGCATCTAATCCATAAATTGCTTCTATTGGAGGTGCAATGAGATAAGCTAAAGCCTTACCTTCATTTATTCCTGCCATCTGGGATAGATATGATCCAGTCCTTGATATGCAGTGGGAATAGTACACTATTGAATCATCATCATTGGCACTATAAAAGCATCCTCCATTTTCTATAAATTCTACTGCCGCATTCAAACCGCTTTTAACAGCTGCTGGATCTGGCCCCGACAATATACCTATAAACTCTCCTGCCAGCTTTGTATTTGCATTAGCTGCTCCAGCATACAATGATTTTGCATATATGACCTTTACATAGGCCTTTTTAGTGGCTTCATCAAGGGCAGTATATCCAACATCATCACAATCTGTAGTAATCATCCCTATACTTCTATGACCAGTCCCAAGATTTAATTTCTCAGCCATATCCTGAGCTACATTGGGTATTAATTTCACACTTAGTACCTTATTAGGTAATGGATCATCTCTCATAGTTAAACCTCCACTTTTTATAATTTAAGGTCTAATCCACTTGTTTTTTCCTCTAATATCCTTTTGATAATGTCTGCTATATATGCCCCAGCTTCTACGGCTAAAGTCCCACCATCATGAATATTGGAAACAACCCTTCTATTGGATTCTGCCATTTTAGGCTTTGCCCTATATGCCATATAGCAGCTCATACTTCCGGCAGTGGCAAGTCCTGGCCTTTCTCCTATTAATACAACGGTTACTTCGGCATCAAGGAGCTGCGAAATCATATCCATAGCTGGCACCCTACCATGTTTAACAAAAAAGGGAGTGCCTATTTCTATTCCATAGCCCTTGAGTCCTTGAACTAGAGCCTCAAAGGTATCCTTCGCATTGGCTTCAATAGCAGTTGAGCTTAGTCCATCGGATATATAAACTTGAACCCTCGGTTTCCTTTTACAGTTTTTAAGTATAATTTTTTCATTTTCCTTATCAAATTTTCTGCCTAAATCCGGTCTGGTTAAAAACTCATCCTTATCACGACACATGGTTGTTACTGAAAACAAATTCATTTCTTTTAAAAATTCTTCTGACACATAGGTGAAAACAGCATTCTGAGCAACTGCATGATCTGCTCTAAACCTTAATAATGTCTCAGTTTTATATCTTGCTCCAGTTCTCCATACCCCAACCCTTGCGGAAGTGGCTTCCTTAAATTTAAAATAGGCATCCTTCTTTTTAGGATTTGGAACTAGAAGCTCTTTTTTTATATCAATACTTGTTAAATCAGGAATATTGGGAATATAAAATTCCCTTTCTTCACTGGTCATCTCAAGAACAATTTTTTTTATAATATTTTTTAAATCCCCTTGGGAAATCAAATTCTCACCTCCATAAAATTAATATTTTCTCCTTTAATCTATCTAATAAATATTGAAGCATCTCCAGCCCTTTTAGTTAATCTTCCATTTTCATAAACCCCCATTTTTTCAAGCCACTCTTCAAATTCTTTAATTGGCTTTAATCCAAGCAATTCCCTTAAGGCCGGTGCTTCATGATAGCCTAAGGATTGATAGTTAAGCATTATATCATCTCCAGCAGGTATACCAATGACGTAATTGCATCCAGCCCCTGCCAATAAAACTGCCAGGTTTTCAATATCATTTTGATCTGTCTTCATATGGTTTGTATAGCAAACATCTACTCCCATGGGGATTCCCGTAAGCTTACCCATGAAATGATCCTCAAGACCGGCCCTTATAACCTGCTTCCCATCATATAAGTATTCTGGTCCAATGAATCCAACTACTGTATTCACTAAAAATGGATTGAATTTTTTAGCAAAGCCATAGCATCTGGCCTCAAGTGTAACCTGGTCAATTCCATGATGAGCCTGAGATGACAATTCCGAACCTTGTCCTGTTTCAAAATACATAAGATTGGGCCCAGTACCCATGCCCTGTCTAAGCATTAATTCCTGGGCTTCTTCAATTAATTGGGCGGTAACACCAAAGGCTGTATTTCCCTTTTCTGTTCCAGCTATACTTTGAAATATCATATCGGCAGGAGCACCCTTTTTTACTGCTTCAATCTGGGTAGTAATATGGCCTAAAACACAATTTTGTGTAGGAATTTCCCATTTTCTTTTAAATTCCTCAAACATATTTAAGACATTATAGACACTGTCCACAGTATCATTTACAGGATTCAGGCCTATAACGGCATCTCCAACTCCATAACTTAAACCTTCCATAAGGGATATCATAATTCCATCCAGATCATCCCTTGGATGATTTGGCTGAAGTCTAAAGGACAAGGTTTTAGGCTTACCAATAGTTGTATTACAATGGGCTGTTACATTTATTTTTTTAGCTCCATAAATAAGATCCAAATTTGACATAAGCTTTGTTACTGCAGCTACCATTTCACTTGTAAGCCCTCGGCCTATTCTTTTTATATCTGCTTCATTTGTATCATAGCTGAGTATCCATTCCCTAAGCTCTGAAACCCTCCAATTTTTTATTTCATTATAGATTTTTTCATTTACTCCGTCCTGTATTATTCTTGTTACCTCATCTTCTTCATAGGGAATTACCGGGTTATTTCTAAGTTCACTTAATGTCAAATTACTTAACACTTCCTTTGCAGCTATTCTTTCAGTTACTGACTTTGCCCCAACCTTTGCCAGCTTATCTCCAGATTTTTCTTCATTGGCCTTTGCCAATACTTCCTTTATATCTTTAAAGGTATAGATGGTTCCAAAAAGCCTTGTTTTGAGTCCCATTCTTTTCTCTCCTTCAATCTAGTGGAATTTATTAATGTAATTATTTTAATTAATAGCTAAACAATAGAGTCTTAACTATTACTGGAACTACCTTTCCTCCAGCTAAGGATTTACCTATATCAATATAGTCTCCATTTTCAACCTTAACTGAATCTATACAAATCAAACCCTTGTCAAATTTCAACTGGGCCTTTATACTTTGTCCTAATACCTTAGCTATATCCTTCTCTACTATTACTATCAAAGGAAGATTTAAAGCTATTATTTTCTCCATCCCCTCTATAATAGTTTTAGAAAGACTTTGAATTTCCTTAAAGCTGTAATTACTTTGTCCACTTAAGGCAATTCCAACCAGCTGTTTATCTTTTTTTAAGCTGAAATACCCTATTCTATTTTTTATTAATTCAATAAGCTCCTTTGAAGGAAGCTTTTCCTCCTCTTTAGTAATCTTTAATATTGGCACATTTTTAAGGGGTAAAATATCTTCTGTAAAGGTTATTGTACTTCCGCTAACATCGGTTGTATGGGAGCCTGCTCCAACCACTGTTGCCCTTATGGTTTCCGCTGCTTTTATTAATTTTTTCTCCTTAATTAACTTAGACTGCCCTATTGCCTCCCCAAGTACTATTCCTATATCTTGATACTTGAATTTATCCCTTATATTAGATTCATATATAAAATCTGCAACACCACCGGAAAAGGAAATATAATCTATTTCATAATTTCTTTTAAGGTCCTTATCCATTATCATAAATTCCAATTCCTGGGATTTTTCCTTTATTCCTATTACTTCCTCTAAAATTTCTGCCATTCTAAAGACAATTCTTTGAATTTCATCTACATTAAGTTTTCTACCTTCAAAAATATCTATCCCTATTGTATTAGCTAACTTTTCAAGTTTAGAAGATACATAGGCTGCCTCCAATATGGCTTTTCTAAATCTTATAAGCCTTCCTCCTATGTCCAAACAAGAGGTATCTATTACTTCTCCATTCTTAAACACAGCTATATTGGTTGTGCCTCCTCCAATGTCAATATTTGCAGCTATACAGCCCCTCTCCTTAGATATTAAATGGGCTCCGGCTCCTTTTCCTGCTATAATACCCTCTAAATCAGGACCTGCCGTTGCAACTACAAACTCTCCAGCCAATCCACTTAAAGTGTTTAATATTTCATCTGCATTATCCTTTCTTGCGGCTTCACCGGTTATTATCACTGCTCCAGTACCGACCTCAGGGGGCTTTATATTAGCTTTTTTATATTCTCCTTCTATGATTTTTCTAATATTCTTTCCATTTATTACATCCCTAGAAATAAGTGGAGTTAAATATATATCACTTTTATATATAACTTTTTTTTCCACAACCCTTATACTTGGTACTGAACTTATTGAGGCTGTGTTTTCAATGGCTATTCTACTAAAAACCAATTGTGTTGTAGAAGTTCCAATATCTATTCCCACACTTAAGATATACTCCCTCATCTTTGAAGCTCCCCTTTTTCTGCAGTAAAAGAATCAATATCTAAAAATTTTTTTATTTCATCCATACCAGTTCCATCTAAAGAACTGACCTTGAAAATCTTCTCTGCTCCTGCATCAAGTAAACATTCTTCAGCATAAGCTAAGTTTTTTTCTTCACTATCTACCTTAGTTACAATTCCTATTACCGGTTTATTGAAGATAGCAGCAAAGCTTGGAGGAAATAGACATTCATCCCTAGTACAATCTTGAACCAATCCAATTATTTCACAATCAAAGGAAGTTGTTATTAAAGCATTGTAAAACCTTCTATTTTCTATATACTCCCCCGGAGTATCTATAATTTCTTTGTCTCTTTCTATTGACTGGGTCTTTTTATATTTTCTTTTTTTATTATTTATTCCTTGGGTAAATGTGGTTTTACCACTTCCAGTAGGACCTATTAATATAATTTTCCTCATATTATCTATCCCTTCTAGGATCTTGTTATTTTAGTTGGAGTAAAGGATAATATTTTCGTAAGCACCTCTAAGACCTCATTTAAAGCTGATTCTACACTAGACACATCTCCCACTATTACTAAGGACCCGCTAAATCTATCTAAAAACCCTATTTCTACAACAGCAGCCTTTGTAGCAACATCGGCTGCTATTATTGCACCTTCACTTGGTGTTATGGTAAGTATGCCTATTGCATCATTTTTATCATCACCTAATCCAAGCTTCTTATAAATATTGGGCTGGGGATTCGCTATTAAATGGGCTAGAGTAACCTGCTTACCAGGAACATATTCTTGAATCATTCTTTGTTTGTCTTCCTTTATCATATTTTCTCCTTCTAATCTACTGGATTTATATTTTTCTAAAAATTATTCCCCAATATCAATCTAGGTAAAAACAATGAAATTTGTGGTACATAGGTTGTAAGAAGTAAGGTTGGAATCCAAGCAAATAATATCATTATTAAAGTTGGCTTTAACATTTCATTGACTCTAGCCTTTCCTACCCTAGCTCCAAGATAAAGAAGTGGCGCCGTTGGAGGTGTTATATTCCCCATACCTAGGTTGACTCCCAAAATTGCTGCAAATTGAATAGGGCTTACCCCTAGCTTTGTCACTATTGGTAAAAGTATAGGTGTGCTTAATAAAATTCCACTTACATCATCCATAAGCATTCCTATTATCACCATAAATAAATTTATCATTATTAATATGATGTATTTATTTGAAGAAACTGAAGTAAGTATATTCATTATTGTTCCCGGTAAATCTTCCATTACATATAGTCGACTTAACATCATTACAACATAAAACATAACCATTACCACACCAGTAGTTGTAGCCGTTTCTACAAAGGTTGACTTTAAACTTTTCACATCCAATCCCTTGTAAATAAACATTCCTACAGGAATAGCATAAAGTACTGCTACGGCTGCAGATTCTGTAGGAGTCATAAAACCACCATAAATTCCTCCTAGTATAATAAAGGGCATAAATAATGCAGGAACTGCTCTTTTAGTCTTTACTCCTAAATCCTTTGCCCACTCACTTTTCGTCATTTCCCGTTGAGTCTCCATATCCTTATTGCCTTTAAGCATAAAATAATTAACTAAACATAAAAGAGTTGTCAAAATAATCCCAGGAATAATTGTTGATAAAAAACAAGCAAGCACCGATTGATTACCTGACCAAGCATATAATATTTGTGCAGAACTGGGGGGAATTAAAAGCCCAAGGGGTGATGCATTTGCAATAAATGCCGCTGAAATTCCCTTGGGATATTTGTATTCCCTCAGCTTAGGATACATAATAGACCCTATGCAGGATAATGTCGCTGAAGCACTTCCTGAAATTGATCCAAATATGGCACTGGAAATAATTGTAACAAAGGCTAAGCTTCCCTTAATCCTTCCAACAAATTTATTAACTAAATCAACAAGGGCCCCGCCAATTTTGCCCTTCTCCATAATTCCTCCAGCCATAATAAACAAGGGAATAGCCAATAGTACAACGGATCCAAGCTTACTATATCCTATAGGTAATAAAAAGTCGGGACTATATCCCAATGAGTAAGTCAGCCATATTACTGAAGCTCCAAAGCTAAAGGGAACTGGCACCCCTAAAATCAATGCTATAAGTAATATTAAAACAGAAATTAGAATTTCCATAAATTTTCCTCCTAAACATTATCAATAATTTATATTTCACCCTTCATTTTTTTAAAATCTATTATTAAATGATAAATGAAATAAAAAGTCATAAGAACAAAACCAAAAAATATTGGACTTTGAGATATTACTAAAGGTATCTTCCAGCCTGGAGATTTTGCACCCATTTCTATCCCCCAAATAAAATATTTATATCCCCAAAAAGATAATACAATAGCTACAATGCAAGTAATAAAGGTTTCTACAAAGGATAAAATTAATTTTGCCCTTTCATTTTTTATATAAATTGAAAGCAAATCCGCCTTTATATGACTCCTTTCATAGCTTCCATGGACCCCACCAATAAAATAAAGCCAAAAAGCAACTATAATAAGAATTTCCTCAATACCAAATAAATCCGATTTAAAGACATAGCGCATTACAACACTTGTAACAATAATTAAAACCGCTAGAATACTAGTTATAGTCAAAATCCATCTTTGTAAAAGAAGCAGTCCCTTCCACAAAGAAGAATCTGTAATGCTTTTTTTCTCCTTCAAAATAATTCATTCCTTTCTTTATAATTTGAAAAATGAGCTATGCACATTATTTTTAAATCATTTACATAACTCATTTTCAACTTTATCATTGATCTAATTTAGCTGATTGTTTCAAATCTAAAATATTTTATTTAATGAAATTATTGGATATCCCCTAATAGTCCCTCCATAATTTCTTCGCCGAATTTTTTTTGAAGCTTAGGCCAGGTTGTTTCTCGAACATGTTTGGCAATAGACTTTCTTTCTTCATTACTCATTTCAACAATTTCAACGCCATATTCCTTTAATTTCGCCATTGCTTCTTCATCATTTTTCTTTGCCAGTTTATAGCTGTTTTTAGCTTCTTCCATAAATGTATCTTTAATTAATTTTTGATATTCTTCCGGCATTGAATTTAATAATTCTTCATTGATAAAATATCCTGTATTTTCCATAAACACATTGTATGGAATAAAATAATTAATAGCATCCCTAAACTGTAAATAGTTAAGTAATGGTGTTCCTCCAATCCATCCATCGGCTACACCAGTTTGTAGAGCACTGTAAAGATCTGCATAGGGAATAGTTGTAGTTCTATATCCCATATCCTCAGTAACTAGTTTGTATACATCAATAGGAGGCACACGAATAAGAGCATCCTTTTTAACTAATGGATCAGCTAAGTCCTTAGGTAAATCCTTGGTTCCAAAACCTATAAAGCCTTCTGCATATATTCCTAAAAGTTGAACTCCTTGATTTTTGTGGATTTCTTCATATTTATTATAAAAATAGGATCCTGGAGCGAAAACCTTTTCCAGCTGCTCATAATCCTCTATTAAATAAGGAATAAAATTCATTTCAATCTTTTCATCATATTGACTTGGAATAGCAATATGAGCCATATCAATAGTTCCCCTCATTACTTCCTCATAAACCTGGGTATAGTCCCCAAGCTGTCCCCCAGGATATATTCTGATTTCAATATTTCCATTTGTCTCTGTTTCAATTTTCTCTTTAACATTTTTTAATATTTTTACAGCAATATGCTCCTCTGGATAATGGGAAGCTATACGAAGCTTAAACTTTTCTGCCTTAGTATTTTCTCCTCCATCTGACTTTGCTGCTTTTTCACCGCCTGAGCATCCAATTAAGGAAATTATCATAACGAATATACATAAAATGGCTATTAATTTTTTCAAAACGGGACCTCCTTTTGATTATTATTTTTTCCCAGTTTTAACATATTCCTTTATTTCTTCTAAAGTCATTCCTGAAAGTCCTAAGTCATCTGCATTTCTTCCTATTTCCCACCAATTTCTTTCATGGATAATATTATAAATATTAATTACTGAATCAATTATTGGTGTTTCAACTCCTACAGCCTTTGCAATAAAACTCCAAGGAACCAATCCATAGGGAGCATCCTCTGTAAAATATCTATTATTTATATCGTGAGGACCACTAATAGGAGTAAGGGATATATTTCCATGCATACCCATATATAAATCCTGCCATTGATATCCTTCCTTTAATCCACTAAAATCCTCTATAGGAGTCAATTTATATCCTAGCTTGCTTCCAATATTTTTTCTTTCCTTGTCCAATTTAACATTAAGCTTAACCGATGCTGGTGTTACTCCATGCTCATATAGGAAGAATGATCTTTTAGGCCAATTTTCAATGGAATTTACACTAAATAAACATGGCCCTGCATGAAAAGCTGGATTTACTATGCTTAAACCTGCCTCTAATACATCTTCATAAACTCTCTCGTAAGGATGAATACTTCTCATATCATCGATTAATTCTACTCCCTTTTCAGCTGGTAAATAAGCTATATTTATTTTATTTCGTCCAAATATTGAAATCTTACATGGAGCAGAAATCCTTGCATCATAGGGCAAATTATTAGCTTCTGCTATAACTGGGCATTCTTCTTCTCCAAATACGGTTTTAAACAAAAGACTTGCAAAGGCTCCAGGATATACAACAATAATTTGATCCCTTTTCACCTTTCCTTTAAGGAGCTGTGCATAGTTTTTATGGGCAAATGCGGGAGTAACAATGAGTATATACTTAACTCCATCAATGGCCTTTCCAATATCTGATGTAACCATATTAAGCTTAAATTTTCCTTTAACTATTCCCTCAGCCTCTATTGTTTGGGTTTCAAATAGTTTTTCTATATTACTTTTGAATTCTTGCATTTCATAGAGATTTACTGAAAATCCACGGGATGTTAAATCTGCTGACATGGCGTGGGCTCCATGTCCACCTCCTAAAATAGCCACTTTTCTATTACCCTCCATAATTTTTCCTCCTCTTCCTTCTCTTAGATTAATTTTTTAAACAACTATTTGTTTTTTCCCTCCTTATTGATTTTGTTTTCTTATATCCTAATAATTAAGCAACATATGTGCCATTTTTTAGACAATTCAAAATTTTAATTTTTCTTGGGCCTCTACGCTATTGAATTTAAAAGAATAGCAGTCATCATAAATTTAAAATAATAAAAAAACACACCTGAATTTTAGGTATGTTTTTTTATTATTCTATTAAATATGGGAAAAAAATTGCCAGCTTTCTGTGAAATTAATTACCATGCAGCTGTGAAGTAAATTTCCACCCCAACTTTAATTCTTTTGTTAAAATGAAATCATCTCAATTTATATTCATTAATTTTATTAAATAATTGTCTTCTACTTATACTTAATTTCCTTGCAGCTTCAGTTACATTGTTGCCGCTTATTTCAAGAGCTTTCTTTATATATTTGGCTTCAGCCTCTGATCTTATATCCTTAAGGGATCTTATCCTTTGAATTTCCTCTACTTCTTTATTATTATGGATTTTTTCTTCTCTGCTTTTTGTATCTCTTTCACTATCTACCCTATATTTGCTTAAATCAATATCCTTTATTATACCATTTTCAGATAATACAACTAACCGTTCAATTATATTTTTTAATTCCCTTACATTCCCTGGATAATCATAGGAAAGAAGACGCTCCATTACTTTTTTTTCTATTGTGTGTATTTGTTTTTTTAATTCAAGCTTTGATTTTTCTAGAAAAAACTCTATTAAATTTGGTAAATCCTCTTTTCTATCCCTTAAAGGAGGTATCTCTATTATTATAGTACTTATTCTATAAAACAAATCCTCCCTAAATTCTCCATTTGAAATGGATTTTTGTATATCCTTATTTGTGGCACTTATGAGTCTAAAATCCACATCCATAGTTTTATTACTACCTATTCTTTCCACTTTTTTTGTCTCTATTGTTCTAAGAAGCTTAACTTGAGTGCTTAAGGATATATCACCAATTTCATCTAAAAATAAGGTCCCACCATGGGCCGCCTCAAATCTTCCCTTTCGCTGTTCTATGGCGCCGGTAAAAGCCCCCTTTTCATGTCCAAATAATTCTGACTCAAGTAAATTATCAGAAAAGGCATGGCAGTTAACGGCCAAAAAATGTCGGTCTTTTCTCTCACTACAGCTGTGAATATATTTTGCAAATACTTCCTTTCCAACACCAGAATCTCCTAAAATCAATATATTCACATTGCTATTTGCAGCCTTTTCAGCCATATTAATAATTTTTATAAATTTTTTATTATTTGTATTCAACATATATTTAGAATTTTTTTGTTGGTTTTTGAAAATTTCGTTATCATTCTCCAAATAAAAGATTTTTCTAATTTTCTCTATTTCTATTGTAAGCTCTTCTAGATCATGGCTTTTAATAAAATAGGTGAATGCCCCCTTTTTCATTGCCGCAACTGCATTTTCTACTGTTCCATATCCAGTTATAATTATAACCTCTGTTTCAGAATATTCTTCTTTTATTTTTTCTAAAAGCTCTATACCATCTATGCCCTTCATAATTAAATCCGTTAAAACTAAATGAAAGCTATGGGTTTTTAATATATTTAAAGCTTCCTCTCCACTAGATGCAGCCTTTGTAATATACCCCTTTTCATCAAGTATTTCTTTAAAGACCTCCCTATATTCTTCTTCATCGTCTACAATAAGTATTTTAAAATGATTAAAGTTCCCTTTCATTTATATCCTCCCATCTAAGTGGTAGTGTAACATAAAAGCTTGTTCCCTTATTTAATACACTATCAACAGAAATTTCTCCCCCTAGTTTTTGTACTTCATTGTATATAATATATAACCCCATCCCAGTACCCTTTCCTCTAGGCTTTGTAGTAAAAAAGGGATTAAAAATATTCTCAATATCCTCTTTTTTTATTCCCTTTCCATTATCAGCACATTCTATTAACAGCTTATTATTTTCTATACTACATTTAATTGATACTACTCCTCTATTAGGAATTGCATCTATAGCATTAGCTAATAAATTAATTATTATATGCTTAAGGGACTCTGTATTCGTATAGCATAAAAGATTATCTTCACAGTCTATCTCCTTTTCTATATTCCTTTTTTCCATATCTCTATTTTTAAGTTTTACAATACTATTAATTAAGTCCCTCATATTGACTTTTTCCCATTTATTACTAGAAATTCTAGAGAAATTAAGTAAATTATCTATTGTATTACTAGCTTTCTTAACAGAACCTTCAATTACCCTTAAAGCTTTGTCAATTTTTACATCCTCCCTATTTTTTTTATTTTTTAATATATAGCAATAGCTTCTTATTAAGCCTAAAGGATTTCTTATTTCATGGGCCACTCCTGCTGCAAGCTGTCCTACAGCCACCATTTTATTAGAATGTAAAAGCTGTTGTTCACTTACTCTAACCTTAGTTATGTCCTTAAGCATAACTAATACTCTATGGCTGTCCCGGGTTGTATCCTTTAAGAGATAAGTAGTTTTTTCAAATATTTTATTTTCAAAATTAATTTCTTTTTGATGATTTCTTTTATCCTTAAAGGTTTCTTTAACAATGCAATTATCACAATCTACACAAAGAATTCCAGGAAAACCTTTGCAATTATTGTTTAATATTTCCTTTCTATTGAACCTCACCATATTACAAAAAGATTTATTTACATTTATTATATTGCAATCTTGATTTAAAACTATTAATAGATTAGTCAATCCATCAAAGGTTATCTCTAGATCCTTCCTACTAATATATAGTTCTTCTGTTCTTTTTTTGACTTCCTTTTTTAATGATTTATTCCAAAAATAAGAAATATAAGCGATTAAAAATATTATTGCTATAAATATTAAAACTATTGAAATGAATTTTTCTGTAACCTTCTCTTTATATAGGGGGGTTGATATTCCAAACCACTTTTGCTGAATTTTATTCATTATTTTTCTTTTATTGAGATTGTAAATACCCTTATTCAATATATTAAGGAGCTTTTTACGGGTTTTTGGTACTGCTAAAACAACTTTTTTTTCATACATTGGCTCTTCAATAATTTCAAATCTATTTTTCATTCCTAAAGCTGTTCTATAATAACTAATTACCGGCTCATCCCCTACAACGGCATCTACTTTATTTTCTTTTAATAATAGCATTGCATCTTTAACATCATCGGTTTCTAAATATTTTATATCTTTCACATTTGATTTTAAAAATTCTATACAATAATCTTCCTTTAATGCAGCAACTCTTTTATTTCTCAAATCCCAATAGGAATTAATATTTTTTTCATCATTAGATATAATAATAACTCCCCTCATATTATAAATAGGATCTGAAAACAGAAAAAATTTTGATCTTTCCGGAGAAGCAAACATATCTAAAATATCGGTTTTTCCTAGGGACAACTTTTCTACTGCTTCATTCCATAAAAGAGGCTTAAGCTTTATTTCTGTTTCTAATTCAATAGACAAGGCAGTAATATAATCAATTACCAAACCTTGTACAACTCCGCTTTCTTTGTCTACATATCTAAGTGGAGGATTATTATTTGTAGTCCCATATATAATGGTTCCATGGTCTTCAAGCCAATTTCTTTCTTCATTAGTTATTTTGTTAGATCTACTTAAATATTGAAATAAGCTTATATTATATTTAGTATTTAAATAAATATTTATAGATAAGATAGTAAACAACAAAAAAATTGATATACAATAAATTATTCTTTTTTTCATATATTAAGATTTCTCCTTTTATAGTACCAAATATTATTTTATAGCCTCTATTAAAAAACCCACTTTATGCCTGAAACAATTGCATAATTGTAGTTTAAGAAAACTGAATATTATATAAGGTATAGTTTAGAAGATTTTAAAGGAATATGTAGTAATTTTTTTAAAAAAAGTTATACGATTTGCTCATTTAATTAAGTTAAAAACATATTCTTAGGAAATTTAATAAGAAAACACATTTTCATTCTATTGAAAAGAACTTTAAGAAATTTTTCACATCTAAATTGAAGTTAAATAATTTTAATAGGGTAAACAAAATTTAAGGAGGGTATTATTTCTTAATTCAATTCTAACACATTCTTTTGATTTTTTAAAATAAAATATAAACTAGATATAAAACAGATTATTTACAAGAAAAAAAGCAGGCAATAAACATAACCCACTCTTAAAATGATTAAATCCATATAAATAGCTCTTATACTAGATGAAAGTCAATATAAACATTTTATCGTTGGAACCCAATGTATAAAAGCAACCTTAAGCTTAGCATTGTATATATAATGATCATTTTTCTTAATTATATTTCTATTTAATATTTCTACAAATTTATCATCTGATAGAATTAAATTCTTAGAATCCTTTCTAAAATCATCGTATATTTTTTCTAGGCTTTTATAAATAACTGGCCTTGTAATTCTTAAAATTTCAGTATTTGCATCTATACCAAGTCCATACAATATGTTCTGAATATGTATATAATCGCTATTTGCACCTATACCAAATATACCCATTTCAGCAAATATTGAGTCAAATAATGATCTTTGAAGAGTCCATACTAAAACTACTCTTTCTTTACCATATTTATTCATCTTAAGTAGAGCTTCTCTTATATTCCACATACGATAAATTGCATTTACATTGAAAATTACATCTACTTTATTTACTTTTATATCTTCCCATTTCATCCATTTTGTATTTATATTAGTTATATTATTTTTCTTAATTTTTTGATCTAGAATACTTAACATATCCTTTGAAAAATCAATGGCTAAAATTGATTTTGAATACTTTGACATTGGAATTGTAAATTTTCCAGTTCCACAACCTATTTCAATAATAGTTCTATTTTTGCCAATAATATTAAGAAGCTTATCAAATGTTTCTGGTGCATAATCGTAGAGAGTTTCCCTACAATCATATTTAGAGGCCAATTTTTCCCAAAACTTTGATTCCACATTATCATCTAAGGCTCTTTTAACATTATATTCTCCCTTAGTCAAGATACTCTCTTGCCATAATTTTTGAAAATCCAAATTATATTTCTTACTTATATCCAACATAAATTTACTCTTATTTATCATAATCCTCTTATCCTTTAAAATTCTCTAAATGTTTTTACTAGTTTTCTTGTATATTCATGAACAGGTGAATTATATATTCTTTCACTGCTGCCTAATTCTACTATTTTACCATCTTTCATAACAGCAATATCATCACAAAAAGCCTTCACCAAATCAATATCATGAGAAATAAATAAATATGTTATATCAAACTCTTTTTTAATCTTTCTTAGAAGCTCTATAATTTGAGCCTGTACAGATACATCTAGCATCGAAGTAGCTTCATCAAGTATTAAAAATTTAGGCTCAAGCACTAAAACCCTTGCAAGTACAACCCGTTGAATCTGTCCACCACTTATTTGATTTGGATATCTATCCAATATTTCCTCATTTAACCCAACTAAATCTAAATATTTCATGATTCTTGACATTATATTATCCTCATTTTTACTGCTTAATCTATGAATCTTAAATGGCTCTATTAAACTATGCTTTATTTTTTTACGAGGGTTTAATGATGTATCTGGATGCTGAAAAATGATCTGCATTTCTCTTCTTATAGCTTGCATTTCTTTAAATGTATAATTAGTAATATCCCTATTATAAAAATATATCTTACCTTTATCAACTGGTGTTAATCTAAGTATTATTCTTCCTAAAGTAGATTTTCCACATCCACTTTCCCCAACTAAACCTAATATTTTTCCTTTATCAATAGTTAGAGATACATTATCTACTGCCAAAGTATTTTCACCAGAAAAACTTCTTTTCTTAAATATCTTTGTAATATTTTCTAGTCTTATCAAATAAAAAACACCTCACCTTAGAGCCACTTGGCGTCTTGTAGAGTAACGGTTTTTCTAAGAAACATTTTTTCATAGCATACCCACATCTTGGATGGAATTTGCATCCTTTAGGCAAGTTTATTAAGCTAGGAGACAAGCCTTTCATAGGCTTTAAATTCATATGGGGCTGAGAATTTACTAAGCCTTTTGTATATGGATGCTTAGGATTTTCTAAGACTTCTTTACTTAAGCCAAATTCTAAAATATCACCGGCATACATCACTGCAATCTTATCACATAATTTTTCAGCAAGGATTAAATCATGGGTTATAAGGAGTATTCCAGTATCTTTTCTTTTCTTTATTTTGTTAAATGTTTTATACACCTGATTCCTAACTATTGCATCCAAACCCTTTGTAGGTTCATCTGCTATAAGCCATGTAGGATCAGATGAAATTCCTATTGCTGCTAAAACTCTTTGTTTCATTCCACCACTTAGCTCAAAGGGATAAGCCTTTGAAATACTACTATCCATCATAAGTCTTTTAATAATAGCTAAGGTCTTAGTCTTTGCTTCTTTTCTTTTAGCTTTTTCATGAAGTATTATACCCTCTGCTATTTGTTTACCAACCTTTATTATAGGGTTCAATGCTGTTCCAGGATTTTGGGGGACAAGGGCAATTTCTTTCCCTCTAATACCTACTATATTCGTTTTATTTAAATTCAATATATCAATATCTTTGTAAATAATACTTCCTGACACTACTGCATTCCCAGCAAGAAGTCTTAATATAGATAAACCTAAAACTGATTTACCACTGCCAGTTTCACCTATTAAACCAATTACTTTTCCTTTTTCTAATTCTAAAGAAACATTATCTACTGCTTTTACATTTCCAGCCTTTGTCTTAAAATAAATATTTAAGCTTTCAATTTTTATATTTTCTTTCATAAATATCTCCTAGCTCACTACAATAATTGTGTATAAGATTTTTCGCTGCTATCTAAATAATCTCTTAGTGCATCACCAAGTAGATTTATACTTAGACTAAGGACCATTATGCACATGCCCGGAGCTATAATCAATATTGGATTACTTATATAATAAGTCTTTGCATCACTTATCATTACTCCCCAATCAGGAGTAGGAGGCTGAAGTCCAAGTCCTAAGAAACTAAGACCTGCAATGGACAAGATAACCTTCCCAATTCTGGTTGTAAAAAGTACAATAAATGGCCCTATAATATTAGGTATTATATGATAAATAATAATATAAAAATTTTTAGCACCAAGGGCTCTAGCTCCTTCTATATAATTTTCTTCCCTTATTTTTAATACTTCTCCCCTTACAATTCTAGAAAAATTAGCCCAGGATGTTAAAACCACTGAAAAAAGTATACTTTTTATTCCCGGTCCCATTATTCCTATAAGGGATATCATAAAACTAATACTAGGTAGGGCTTGAAAAATATTGACAAGTATTTGTATGAAACTGTCAAGCTTCCCTCCAAAGTATCCCGATATAATTCCTAAAATAAGTCCTAGAAGCATTGTAAGCATAGAAGCTATAATAGATAATAATATAGATGTTCTTCCACCATAAAGAATTCTACTAAAAACATCTCTTCCCAATGAATCCGTCCCTAAAAAATTCTTTGTTGATGGTTTACTTAGCCTATTTCCCATATCTATTTCATTAGGATTATATGGGGCTATATATGGAGCAAACAAACTAAGAAGTAAAATAACTATCAATACTGCAGATGTAATTTTACATAATGTCATATTAATTTTTCCCTCCTAATCTTATCTGAGGATTTAACATAACATAGCATATATCCACCAATAGGTTAAATAATATATAGGCTATACCCATAAATAATACATAGCCCTGAATAACAGGATAATCTCTACTAAAAATTCCATCAACTACAAAGCTGCCTATTCCAGGTATTGCAAAAATTGTTTCTATTATAGCTGAGCCTCCTAGTATTCCTCCAAAATAATTACCTAAATATGTAATAACAGGCATAATAGAGTTTAGCAAAGAATGATGAACAATTATCATTCTGTCAAATAGCCCCTTGGACCTTGCTGTAAGAATATAATTTTTATTTATCTCTTCTATCAAGGTTGCCCTGTTTAATCGCATAATCACCCCTATGGTTCCAGAAGCAAGAATTATCGATGGTAAAATTAAGTGTCTAAAAGATCCATATCCACTGGTAGGTAATACTTTAAGCTTTTCAGAAAAAACAGTTATTAGCATAAATGAAAGCCAAAAACCAGGTATTGAGATAAACATGAGTCCAATAACTCTCCCCAAATGGTCAATTAGGGAGTATCTCTTAAAAGCCATTAAAACTCCCAATGGAATACCTAGTAAAACGGCTATGATAACTGCTAAACTTGCTATTGAAAAGGTAATAGGTAACCTTCTTATAATTTCGTCAAATACCGGCTCATTAGTCATATAAGATCTTCCCAAATCTCCTTTTAAAGCATTTTTCCCCCAATTAAAGTACTGTATTATTATTGGATCATTTAACCCCATCTCCTCTCTCATAGCCTGCAGCTCCTCTTGAGTGGGATAACTCATTCCATCCATTGTAAGAATTTCAAGGGCCGGATCTCCCGGCGCCATAATTCCTAAAACAAATGCTATCAATGATACACCTATTAAAACTGGTATTGCATTTAATATTCTTTTAACTATGTATTTCAGAGTGTTTATCATTACTTTCTCCAATGAAGTTCTGGGAGAGTTGTGCCATAAATAATTGATTTATACCCATCAATTTTTTTATTGAATACTATTAAATTTGCATCGCAGAAAAGAGGAATAGTAGGAAGCTCTTCTGCTGATAAATCCTGTAATTCATCATATATTTTAGCCCTTTCATCAAGGTCTAATGTTTGATCTAATTTATCCATTAATTCATCAACTCTATCATTTTTGTATCCCAAATTGTAGGCTATATTTGTAGAACCATTGCTTCTCATAAATCTGTCAAATATTGAATAGGGCTCCATATTAGGCAGTCCTTGTATATGCATGGATAAATTAAATTCTCCATTTTTTCTTAATTCCTTAAATGTAGGCCAATCATAAATGAGAATATTTACATTTAACCCTAGCTCTTTTAATGTAGCTTGAATATATTCAGCTTCTTCTTTATATGGATATTTTTGTGTAAATGCCGAAGGAACTATCATATCTATATCCTTTTTTTCTCCCTTTAGAGCTTCTTTTGCAAGTTGTTTGGCCTTTTCTATATCATATTCATGCTCTATAATTTTTTCAAAGGGTGAAGCATAGTTTAGTATATTTTGTGTAGGCTTTCCAAGACCTTTATAGAACTCATCAACTATAAGTTGTCTATCCAATGCAAGACTTATTGCTTTTCTCATATTAAGATTGTCAAAGGGAGGTTTATTACCATTAGCTGAAATATAATGGCTTATGGTTGATTTCTCTACTGATTTTTCAAATCTGTCATCCTTCAAAAGCTCTTCGGCTAATGCAGGTGTTATGGCTCCAAGGTCCATTACTCCCATTATTTCTTCCGCCTTTAATGCCGAATATCTTGTCTGGGCATCGGGAATTACTTTCACTCTTATTTTCTCAGCTTTAGCTTTTTCACCATAATATCCTTTATAGGATTCTAATACACAATATGAATCCTTCTCCATCTCTACTAGCTTGAATGGTCCAGTTGCACTCGGTATACCTACAAAATCACCATTTTCATCAAAGCTGTCACTGCTGTATATGGGACTTCCAAAGTTGACCATATTGTATGGTAGTGTAGGTAATGGATTTTTAAATGTAATCTTAACTGTAAAATCATCTGTCTTCTCACAATCAATTAATCCTGGATATACCTTATCAACATTGAATGTATAGAATTTTGAGTTTCTAGACTTCATTTTTTTATATCTATTAAAGTTTGCAACAACTGAATTCGCATTAAATTTTTCGCCATTATGGAAAATTACTCCTTCTCTGAGCTTTAATGTCCATTCCTTTTTATCTTCAGAAGCTTCCCAGGATGTAGCCAGCTTTGGAACAGGCTCTCCATTTTCTCCCATCCCTATAAGAGGCTCCCAAATATATAGGATTACACTAGTGAAAAAAGCGTCTTCTTTTCCAGGTGCAACATCTCTAGGGGCAGCAAGTACAATTTCTTCATCCTTTATAGTTTCCTCTTGCTTCTGCTCATCAGTAGTTTCTTTAGGTTTTGCTGTATCGGCAGGTTCAGTCGTCTTTTGACCACTGCATCCAATAAGTAAAGCTGAACTTAACATCATAGCTATGATTAATACTAATATAGTTACTTTATTATTTCTTAAAACTTTTTTCATATTATTTCCTCCTAGTATTTTTATTGCAAAAAAATAAAAATACTTCTTCATGAAAAATAAAGAAGTATAGACATAGGTACTCTACCTATATAAGTACTCTGCTGTAACACCTCCCCATCCTCGTGAGCTTTAGCGTGTATTAATATGGCAGGTATCCTGACTTAAGATCAACATACTATTATCACCTTCCCATTTTATAAAAAACAGTGGCTGCATGATATAGTACTCCCTATATACAGTGGCGGGACCGTGCTGGATTCTCACTAGCTTCCCTTTTAAGCAGTAAAACTGCACCATAAAAATATCCTTTATTCAGTTCATTATAATTCTAGCATTTTAGCAATCATATTTCAACGTTTTTAATTTCAATTATATATAATTTGCTTTTTCCCTTGACTTGTATAGATCATCTATATACAATATATGTAGATAATCTATATATGATAGGAGGAAAACTATGAAAGTTGATAAAAGTCTAGTATCCGGAAGTACAACAATGCTGATTTTAAAGCTTTTAAGTAATGAAGATATGTATGGATACCAGATGATTGAGGAGCTAAAGCTTCGCTCACAAAATGTATTTACCCTTAAGGCAGGAACATTATATCCCCTTTTACACAAATTAGAGCAGCAAAAATTTTTGACTTCCTACGAAAAAAAATCTGAAAATCAAAAGTTAAGAAAATATTATAGCATTACCAATGAAGGAAGAAAACTATTAGACAAAAAGCAAAATGAATGGTCTATATATACCAATAGCGTAAATAAGGTTTTAGGAGGTGTAAACTTTGAGGGAATTTAAAGATAAAGAAAATTTTTTAAACCTTGTATGTAAGCGGGTTAAAGCTAAAAATTTACATAAAAAAATACGAAAAGAGCTTAATGACCATATTGAAGATCAAAAAGAAGCATATATTGTAGAGGGAATGGATGAAAAGGAAGCCCTACTTAAATCAATTGAAGATATGGGAGATCCTATATTAATTGGTAAAGAACTTAATAAGACCCATAAGCCTTTAGTTGAATGGTCTGTATTAATTACTACAGCAATATTTCTTTTAATAAGTGGAGGTATGCAATATCTCTACAGTACTGTAGAACCTTTTTCAAATAGTGTCCAAGGAGAATACTTTAGTGGTTTTCTTGTATATGCACCTATAGGAATTGTAATATTTACTATAGCTTATTTTTTTGATTATACACTATTAAAAAAATACTCATGGATATTATATATAGCTTATATATTATTCATGATAGCAGTATTTATTTTTTCACCAGTTATAAATGGTGCCATATACTATGGGCCCTTTGCTTCCTTACTATTTATCCCTATTTTTTCAGGTTTAGTATATAATCTTGGTAATATGAAATATTTGGGAATTATTTTATCGGGATTACTTTGTATCCCGCCAATTATTATAACTCTTTTTATTCCATCTATGAGTACCGGTTTAGTAATAGTTATTTCATGTTTAGTGATACTTACTTCAGTGATCAAAAGTGGATTATTTAATTGTAATACTAAATTGAGCCTAGGTTTAGTTTATATTCCAACAATATTATCATCTATATTAGTTTTTTTCATTTTAATAGTCCAAGCACCCTATCGTATCAAAAGGCTTATACCTCTATTTACCCAAAATGCTGACCCTAAAGGATTAGGATATCAAGTAAATATTATTAGGCATATTATTAGTAATGCCAAGCCCATTGGAACCATTTCAATCCACAAAGAACCCTTGGAAAAGTATCTCCCGGGATGGAGTAGTGATTTTTCCTTTGCCTTTATAATTGGAAAATTGGGATATATTCCTGCAATAGTAGTTGGTTTATTAATCCTCTTTTTATTATATAGATTGTATAAAATATCTACTAGACAAAATAACATCTTAGGAAAATCAGTATCTCTAGGGTGTCTGTCAATTTTATTATTACAGTTTATTGGATCTATTGTAAACAATTTGGGTTTCTATAGTATCTTTACACAAGCACCTCCACTTTTATCCTATGGAGCTATTAGCTTTACTTTCACCATGTTTCTATTAGGATTGATTTTATCTGTACATAGAAGAAGTAATATTGTAAATATTCCATCCCCTAAACCAATGTTTGAAAAAACATTATTTCAAAATGATATCATTCATTTTGAAGATGGAAAATTAACTATTGATTTTAACAAAGGTCTATTTAAAAAATAAAATCTGTAGTCGTAGCCACTGAGAATTCTTTTGGCTCATGTGAAAATGAGTTTTAGATTAAATAATTGATGGCAAGAAAACCTCAGAGGCTACTTCTTTTCTTAACTTTGTATTGGCCCATATCTATAGATATTCCAGTAAAATAATTAATTTATACTTATTCAAACTTAACCAATCTAACCCCTACCATAAAGTAAATCAGTCCCATTCCAAGTAATACCAAAGAAGGCATAAGTGCAGCCTCAAAGCCGTATCCATTTACTGCTATTTTCTCCATTCCCTCAACTGCCCATTTTTGGGGAACAAAATTTGCAATTGTAAGTAATACCTTTGAGTTTATTATTTCTAGGGGCCACAGACATCCTCCAAGCATTCCAGTACTGGTCAGAACTACTGGTGTGATAGCTGATAGCTGGGCCTCAGTCCTAACAATACCAGAAAGCAGCAATCCTAATGATGTCATTGTGAATACAAAGGATGCAGCTATTGTTATTATTCCTAAAACACTCTTTCCCCAATCTATACCAAATAGATATTTCCCTCCAAGTATTAATATTCCAAGCTGAATACATCCTATTATATATGCTGATATCATACTGCCACCTAATATGGAAGTCTTTGACACAGGTGAAATTAACATTCTCTGCCATATATTATGTTTTCTATCATTAAGAATATTTCCTATGCTAAAAACCACAGTATAGGTTGAAAAGAATATGGCAAAGCCTATCATCATATGCTTTAAATGATTATACTCAGACTTACCCTTCCTTTCAATCATCTCTTGATTTATTACTATAGGCTTTTCATACTCCCAAGCTTCTAAAGCCTTTAAATATGTTTTACTTACAATTTCCTGCCTGTTGATACTTTTTAAACGCCCTATATAATCGGCAGCAGCCTCAGATATTTTTATATTACTTATCATTTTATTAAAAATATTAGATATAAGACCTTCTAATCTATATATATAAATATCATCCTTTAACTTCAAAATATCAATAATAGGAGACTTACCCATCTCTATGTCTTTCTCAAAATTGTTCTTCAATATAATTGCTGTTAATACCTTTCCCTCATCCACAAGCTTAATTCCTCTATCATAATTACTTATTTCATATTCAAAGCTATTACTCATTTTTAATTCCTCTATAAATAGCTGTGAATATTTACTATTATCTTCATCTATTATCAACACCTTAGGTTTATATCCATCTACATTGGATATCCCAAAAACAGCAGTGAAGCCAAGTGCCATGGCTGTTAATAAAACTATGGACTTATACTCATCACGAAGCATTAAAAATCTAAGCTTAATTATACTAAGCATTTTTTAGGTCTCCCCCATTTCTTAAAAGGATTATTCCAAAGAAAATAAATATTACCCCCATGGCTAAAAGCAATAATAGATATAACTTTAATTCCCCTATACCATATCCCATCATACATTTTAAATAGGATTTAAGGGCAATACCATTTATTGATAAAATACTGATTTTCTGTATGTATTCAGGTAGTGTTTCAAGGGGGATATAGCTTCCTCCTATTAGAGCCATTATCTGAATTATTATACTTTGAAAAGCAATTGTAATCTTATAATTACCAGCTTTAAATGTGGCCCCAGCTATCATTATTCCTAGTCCTGCTACTGAAAATACCGTACATATACTTATTAAAAAAATCAATCCTATATTTCCCCAACTGACTTTAAAAAAGATACTAGAATAAAGTATTATAATAGATATTTGTAATAATGCTACAATGGCTATTACGAAAAATTTACCTATTGTCATCTTCCATTTGGATATTCCAGCTATGACCATCCTCTGGTATGTCATATTATCTCTTTCCTCTAAAAGAGTTTTACTTCCATAGCCAGCAGCAAAAAGAATAAACATTGTTGCCATTGCTGCTCCATAGTATCCAAAGCTAGAGATAGTTTTTTTCCCATTTAAAGTTACATAATTAATATCTACTTCAATATTTCCTATATTATTTGTAATCTTATTCTTTATAGTTTCTATATCTTCAAAGGCCCTCTTGCCTACATCTTTTTCTAAAACAGTTTCAAGAAAAACATTTTTCCCAATTATTATTGAAGATATCCTATCAGTGAAACCATTCATTATATCTTCTACTATTTGAAAACCTATGGAATACTCTGGATTTCCAATCATATCTATTTTTACAATATTTCTAAAGGGAGTTAAAAAATTAATAATCATATCATAAATAAAATCTTCAGGTAATATTACTACAGCTGATACTTTTCCTTTTTCCAATAATTTTCTTGATGTTTTTTCATCTTCTATTCTATAATTAACTATTCTTTTAATCTTCTTGCTTCCAAGAAATTCATCAAAAAAAATACTTTCTATATCAAGCTCATTTGATACTTTAATTAAATTACTTTTTTCTTCTTTATTTAGATTTTCACCTATCATACCTCTTGTTAATTCTTCATTAACTTTTTTTAATTCTTCATCAATATTATAATTTTTTACTATAGCTATATTAAACTTTGAAATATCTCTATCCCCACTACTCATAAAAGAACCACTTAAAGCAAAGCCCAGTATAGTTGAAAGAATTATTGGCATAAAGATCATAGTAATTAAAGCCTTTCTATCACTTAAAACTATTTTTAAGTCCTTTCGTAATATATCAATTATTTTCATTTATTCTTTCCCCCTTAATCTCTAAGAGCTTTACCAGTTAAGTGTAAAAATACTTCTTCAAGGTTAGGTTTTTTAACATCAATAGAAAGTATACTAACGTCTGTCTCCCCTACCCTTTCTATAATATCCTTGAAAATTTCATCTCCATTATTAATAGTAATAGTTACCTCATTTTCTATTATTTCTATCTTATTTACATAATTAATATCCCTTATTTTTTCTATAAGTTCATCTGATACTTTATCAAACCTAATTTCTATCCTTTTATTTCCCTTTATAACTTCTATAAGCTCATCCCTAGTCCCAGATTCAATAATTTTTCCCTTATCCATAATACTTATCCTTGTGCAGAGATATTCAACCTCTTCCATATAGTGACTTGTATAGATAATAGTCATACCTTTTCTATTAAGCTCTAAAACTGTATCCAATATATGATTTCTTGACTGGGGGTCTATTCCAACTGTAGGCTCATCCATGATAAGAAGCTCAGGCCGATGCAAAAGGGCAGCACCAATGTTTATTCTTCTTTTCATGCCGCCGGAATACTTTTCAACCTTATCCTTTAATCTATCTTTTATTCCTATAATTTCCGATACTTCTTCAATTCTCTGCTTCAACAATCTACCTGTTAATCCATATATATTCCCAAAAAATCTAAGGTTTTCATAGCCGGTAAGAGTAGGATATAAAGCTATTTCCTGTGGTACTACTCCAAGATTTTTCTGTAAATTCTTAGGTGATTTGATTACACTCTCACCCTTATATAAAACATCCCCATAATCAGGTGCTATAAGAGTAGATATAATAGATATTGTTGTTGACTTTCCTGCACCATTTGGCCCAAGGAGTCCAAAAACCTCACCCCTTTTGACCTCAAAGCTTATTCCACCTACTGCCTTTATATTTTTATAATGTTTCTTCAGGTCTATAACCTTGAGTAAAGCCATAATTATTCCCCCTATTGCTTTTTTCTATATATTTCAATATTATCAAATTTTATATACAAATAAAACTTTATAAGAGTATATATAATGCTAAATATAATATTTATTTGAAATATGTAAGCTTAATATTATAGAATATCATTATAGGAGTTTAAGCAAAAGCTCAAATTTATATATTGAAGGAGAAAAGTACTATGAGTATCGTTTGGGAAGAAACCTTTAAAATACATACATATGATGTTGATTTTAAAAATCAAGTAAAAATAAGTTCTATCTTTAATTACATGCAGGAATCTGCCACAAATCATGCAAACCATCTAAAAATAGGTTATGATAACTTATCAAAAGAAGACTTGTTTTGGGTGCTTTCAAGGGTGAAAATTGAAATTATTAATCTGCCTAAACTTGGAGACAAAATAAGAGTTGAAACATGGCCTAAGAGAATAGATAAACTGTTTGTACTTAGAGATTTTAAATTTTACAATTCTGAAAATAAAATTATTGCCAAGGCCACTACAGCCTGGTTAATTATTGATAGTAAAAAAATGCGTCCCAAAAGACCTAAATTATATATAGAAAAGCTTCACCACTTCAAAAACGAGCATTCTTTATACGAAGTTCCAGATAAAATCTCTTGGACTGACAAAACGCAATTTCTTTTTGAAAAAAGAGTAAGTTACTCAGATATAGATATAAATCAGCATATGAATAATGTAAAATATGTTGAACTTATCATGGATAGCTTTCCACAAGACATATTTAAAGAAAAAGAAATAAAAGAAATGCAGATAAACTTTATATCTGAATGTAAATTTGAAGATATAATTCACATCTTCAGAGGAGTTTTTGAAAATAATATAAATTCTTTTTACATTGAAGGTATTAATAATCATAGTGATAAAAAAGTATTTCAATCATATATACAATGGAATTAGACACAAACTAAAGGAGTTAAGAAAATCTTCTTAACCCCCTTCTTAATTTTCTATTTTATCCATGTAAGGAAGTATATCAAGTATCTCAAAGGCTATTTGCAGCCTTAATCGTTGATTATAATCGTTTAAATCTATATTTAGTAAGTTCTTTATCTTGTTTAGCCTATAGCTAAGGGTATTTCCATGTATATGGAGATAATCTTTAGTATAGGTCCAATTACCATTACTCTTAATATAGGTTTTAATAGTTTCTAAGTATTCCTTTCTTGCATTTTTTCTATAATTCAAAAGAGCTCCTAAGGTTTTTGAAATAAAATATTCAAGATCCTTTTTATCATTATTTAATAGCATTTTCTTTATTTCTAGGTCATCATAAAAATAATATAAATCCTCTCCATCGATATCCTTAGTCATTTTAACAGCTTGCATAGCATTAAAATAGCAATCCTTAAAATTTTCCAAGCCATTAATTTCGTCACTTACTCCTGCTCTGACCCTTTTATTCCCATATTTAGTAAAAAAACCTATATTATTTTCTGTCACAATATTTTCTAGAAAAAGCTTTATCTTCTCTTTGTTATTATCATCATCTAATTGAAGTATAATTACAATCTTATTACCCTTAATTAAAGTTATAGAATTAAAGAAAATTCTATTAATCTTTTCATTTATAATACTATAATAATATTTTATATATTTACTAAATTTATTTTGATGCTGCTCTTGACCCACAAGTTCCTTATTCCTTTCAACTTCAATAACGATTATCTGGTGCTTTCTATCAAAACGAAAGCCATAATTTTTTGCGTATTTCATAATATAATCTTTGTTCTGATTTGCTATAAGGCTTTCTAGAAAATCGCCCTTAAGGGTTTGCTCCATATTACTAAGTTCATTCATTTTCAATAGCTCAAGGGCTAGTATAGTTACACTTCTTTCTACAGTAATATTATCTAATTCTGAATACTTATCATCATCTGATATAACACAAAACCAGCCTAATGTATCTCTATTAACCATTATAGGAGAAAAATAGAAATGAAGGTTATTATCTTCGCTATGATATTTAGATGTTTTGCTTTCACTTAAATACTTTATTAAATTATGGCTCATTAATTTAACATCATCAAAATTAGTATAGTGATTAAAAACATAATTGCTAATATTATAAAATAAATCAATAATAAAAACGTCTCTCTTCAATAATGTCGATGCTTCTAAAAGAATATCCTCAACACTGCAACCATTTAGTATCATTTCAGTAAATCTACTATGTAGACTAGTTGAATATTTATACTTATTTTTTTCAAATTTTAACATTTTATTATATTTTTCTAAATCTTCATTATTTTTAAGCTGCTTCTCATAGTTTTGTGCATTGATTATGGCTATAGTTGCCTGAATGGAAATTGCTTCTAAAAGATAGACATCTTCTTCCCCTAGTGCACCAGGGTTTTCAAAATTGTCTATCACTATTACTCCAATACATTCTCCTCTATATATCAGAGGACAGCATATAGATTGTAAAAGTTTATTCTGCTTTTTATTAAGGGAGTTTTGTAATATTTTCATATTTTTTTCTCTCATTGTACCCATAGCCTGTTTTGTTTCCTTAGAATTACTGAAAAATATAGTTCCCTGTTTAAGAAAAGCAATCCCTGTCATAGACTCTCCAGGATAAAGTTTGGCCTCTACAACACCGCTTTCAAAGCCTACAAAGGACCTTATTTCTAACAGGCCTGTATCCTTATTATAAAGAAAAATCACTCCTGTATCTCCACCCTTTATAAGCTCAAGGGATTTTTTTAATAAATAATCTAATATATAATCTGTGTCCTGGGTAGAATTAAGAAGCTTACTAGCTTCTAATAACTCCTCCAACTTATTTACTTTAATTGGTTTATTTTCCATTTACTCAACCCTTCATTTTTCCTTTTAAATTATTATATAGAGTTCCTAGTAAAACTAAATTTATGTATATATAATATCATTCCATCAATAGTAATTTTTAATATGTATGCATTAAAGTCTTTACGGGAATTTCTATATACCTATAGTGATTTAAGTAAAGACTTTAATTTATACATGTCCAAAACTTCCAGAAGCACTGAGTATTTGGGCATGTATAAACTAAGTTTTACTATAATAAACCCTACATAATTCTTTATCCTTATTATTGTATAAAAATACACTAAATTTGTCTATAAAATTTTGGTGTCAGCAACATAGAAAAAAATGTTAATAGTTGATAGAATGTTTAGAATATAAGGACATATTATATGAAATTAACTAATAAAGGAGGTAATAATAATGAGCTTATTAATGGCATTCTCTATTGTACTTGTGGTCTTAACAATAGGAGATATTGTGTCTACTAAATCAAAGGCATTCATTCCATCGGTATTTGTTTCGGCACTATTATTTTTATTTGGTTTCTGGACTTTCTTTCCCCAGGACATCGTTGATCTCGCAGGTTTTCAAAAGCCAATTATTTATTTATCCATGTACTTATTAATAACTCATATGGGTACCATGCTAACTATTAGAGAACTGGCTAGCCAGTGGAAAACTATTACCGTGGCATTAATAGGAATCGTAGGTGTATGTGCACTTACCCTTACAGTAGGTAAAGCTATATTTGGGTGGGAAACTGCTGTTATAGCCACACCTCCACTAACAGGTGGTATTGTAGCTGCCATCATAATGTCTGAAGCAGCCGCTGAAATAGGAATGGATAAATTAGCAGTCCTTGCCATAGTTACTTATGTAATGCAGGGCTTTGTTGGCTATCCCCTTACAGCACTAATGTTGAAAAAAGAAGGAACTAGACTTTTAAATGGTTTTAGAAATGGTGAGCTAAAACCTACTGAAAAAGCTGAATCCAATGAGGAAACTGCACCTAAGAAAAAGCTTATACCTGCTATACCAAAAAACTATTCAACAACATATATGATCCTTGCAAAGCTTGGTATAACTGCATGGGCTGCTGTAGGATTCGCAAACCTCATTAAGCCAGCAGTCGACATTTCACCCTTTGTTATGTGTCTGTTTTTCGGTGTAATTGCTCAAGAATTAGGATTTGTTGAACAAAAGCCTCTTAATCTTTCAGGCTCATTTGGATTTCTAATCACAGGTCTTATGGCATTTATATTTGCAGGTCTTGCTAAAGCCACCCCTGCAATGCTTGCCCAAATAGCTGTTCCTCTTGGTGGAATAATAGTTATAGGCGTATCTGGAATGGCTTTACTTTCAATGCTAATTGGCAAAAGATTAGGATACACTAAGGAAATGTCCTTTGCTATAGCCCTTACTGCACTTTACGGATTTCCACCTAACTATATTCTTACTGAAGAAGCATCCAAAGCCCTTACTGAAAGCGAGGAAGAAAAAAAATTCCTTATGGATGAAATGCTTCCTAAAATGCTTGTTGGTGGATTTACTACAGTTACAATTGTTTCTGTAATAATTGCAGGCATATTTACTAATTTATTATAGAATTTTAGAACAACTCTTTATAAATGTACGTTAATAAAACTTTAGAAATGAAATTAGCCACTGGGGAGCACAAAAAGTTTCTCAGTGGCTAACTGAGTAAATTAAACTTTACAAACCTACATCTATATCTTTAATAAAGAATTGTTCTAATTAAAATTGGAGGGAAATGTTTTGAAAACAAATCTTAATAGAATAAAAAAAGACATAGAGGAGTTATCAAAATTTAATGCAACTCCTGGTCAAGGTCTTACGAGATTTTCTCTTACTGAGGAAGATAGAGGTGCAAGAAACTATATAAAAAATGAACTTTTAAAGCTAGGACTAGAGGTTTATGAAGACCCTGCTGGAAGCATATTTGGAAGAAAAAAAGGATCTGATGATGATCTTCCAGTTATAATGATAGGGTCTCATTTTGATTCTGTAAAAAATGGTGGTAATTTTGATGGCCCTGCCGGTGTAATTATGGCTCTTGAGGTAATGAGGGTCCTTACTGAGAATAATGTTAAGACAAAATACCCAATTGAGTTTGTCGGTATGATAGAAGAAGAAGGCGGCAGATTCGGCTCAGGGGTTTTTGGAAGTAGAGCAATGGCAGGTTCTGTATCAATAGAAGAACTAAATAATAATAAGGATAATGAAGGAATATCTATGGCTGAAGCTTTTAAAGAATTTGGCTTTAATCCAGATGATATTAATAATGCTAAGAGAAATCCTGAAGATATAAAAGCCTTTATTGAGCTTCATATAGAGCAAGGACCTGTATTAGAAAATAGAGAAAAAGACTTAGGCATAGTTGATTTTATAGTTGGACTTTATAACTTAAAAGTCACAATAAAGGGTAGGCCTGACCATGCTGGAACTACTCCAATGAATATGAGAGCCGATGCTCTTGTTGCTGCTTCAAAAATAATTTCACATATTCCTAATTATGCAATAGAAGCTGGAAAAGGTACTGTTGCAACTGTAGGTGCCTTAAGTGTTAAACCCGGTGCAGCAAATATTGTGCCTGGTGAAGCCCAATTTACTATTGATATTAGATCAAAAAATAAAAGCTGTATAGAAGAAGTAAAAAATAAAGTTATTGAATTAATTCAAAAAGAAACTGATGCTTCTGGACTAGATGTAATAATAGAAGAAATGTTAGATGTAAAACCCGTTAAAATGTCAGAAGAAATAATAAAAAGCTTTGAAAAAAATGCCGATTCAAAGGGCTTTTCATATATTAAAATGCTTAGTGGTGCAGGTCATGATGCTATGGTTATGGCAGGTATAACAGATGTTGGATTAATATTTGTTCCTAGTAAGGATGGTAGAAGCCATTGTCCCGAGGAATGGACTGATTATGAAGATCTGCAAAAAGGAATTGAAGTTGTATATAATACAATACTTGATTTAGGGGAGGTACTATAAATGACTGTTAAAGAGCTTGCTAAAAAATATAAACAATATGCTATTGACTTAAGAAGAGAGTTCCATATGAATCCTGAGCCTAGTATGAAGGAAATTAGAACTTCCGGTAGAGTTATAGAAGAATTGGAAAAAATGGGAATTGAGTGTACTAAGGTAGCTGGAACTGGAGTAGTAGGAATCATCAAAGGCAAAGCTGATGGTAGAACTGTAGCTTTAAGGGCAGATATGGATGCCCTTGAGGTAAATGAAAAAAATGACAAGGAATATAAATCAAAGGTTAAAGGACTTATGCATGCCTGCGGCCATGATGCTCATACTGCCAGTTTACTTACAGCAGCTAAAATATTAAATGAAATAAAAAATGAATTTAGTGGCAGTGTAAAATTACTCTTCCAACCCGGTGAAGAAGTAGCCCAGGGAGCCAAAAAAATGATAGAAGAAGGAGTAATGGAAGACGTAGATGGAATCTTTGGACTCCATATATGGAATGACACTGAAGCAGGCAAGGTCTCTGTAGAAGCTGGACCTAGAATGGCTTCTGCAGGAATATTTAAAATTGATGTAATAGGAAAAGGAGGCCATGGCTCTATGCCCCATCAGGGTGTTGATGCGGTACTTGTTGGATCTGCCATAGTTATGAATCTTCAATCCATTGTTAGCAGAGAAATTAGCCCCCTTGACCCTGCAGTTATAAGTGTTGGTATGTTTAATGCCGGTTCCAGATTCAATGTTATTGCAGGTGAAGCCCATTTGGAGGGAACAACTAGATGCTTTAGCATGGAAGTAAATGATTCCTTTGAGGATATGATCACTAGAGTAGCTGATCAAACTGCTAAGAGCTATAGAGCCAAGGTTAAAGTTGATTACAAACAGCTTGTTATACCAACAATAAATGATCCAGAAATGTCTGCCATAGCTGAAGAAGCTGTAGAAAAAACCAGTGGAAAAGATGCTTTAGTAACCTACGAAAAAACCACTGGTGGAGAAGATTTTTCCTTCTTCACTCAAAAAGCACCAGGAGCCTTTGCCTTTGTAGGTTCAAGAAATGAGAAAAAGGTAGATTACTACCCTCATCATCATCCAAAATTTGATATAGATGAAGATGCCCTTGAAACAGCTTCATCTTTATATGCACAATTTGCAATTGACTTTTTAAATAGATAGGGGGGGTAAAATGGATTATAAAAAGCTCCTAGAAATCCAAAAGGATTATGTTATAAACTTAAGAAGGTATTTCCATAAGAATCCTGAACTTAGCTGGAAAGAGTTTGAAACTTCTAGAAGAATCAAATCCGAACTTGAAAATATGGGTATTCCATACATTGAAATGGCTGGAACTGGTGTTGTCGCTACTATAAAAGGAAAGCCTACAGGCAAAATAGTGGCCTTAAGAGGAGATATAGACGCCTTAGAGGTTACTGAAAAAAATGAAATTGAATATAAATCACAAAATCCTAAAGTAATGCATGCCTGCGGCCACGACGGCCATGCTGCCATGCTTCTTGGAGCTGCTAGAGCCTTAAATGAAATCAAGGAAAACATCAGGGGAACTATAAAGCTTATTTTTCAACCTGCTGAAGAAATGGTTCAAGGAGCAAAAGAAATGATTGAAGAAGGAGCTTTGGAAGGTGTTGACGGTATTTTGGGAATACATCTATGGTCTGGTATCGAAACCGGAAAAATTTCAGTAGACCCAGGTCCTAGAATGGCTTCAGGAGATCATGTGAAAATAGATATTATTGGTAAGGGGGGACATGGATCAATGCCCCATCAAGGTATTGATGCAGTTGTTGCAGCTTCATCCCTTGTTATGAATACCCAGTCCATTATGAGTAGAGAAGTAAATCCCTTAGATACTGTTGTTTTTACAATAGGGGAAATCCAATCTGGAACAAGGTTTAATGTCATTGGAGGAGAAGCCCATATTGAAGGTACAGTAAGATGTTTTGATCCTAAAACAAGGGCTATACTCCCTGAAATAATTAAAAGACATGCAGATAATACTGCCAAAGCCTATAGAGCTAAGGCAAAGGTTCAATATATAGAAGGAACACCACCTACAATCAATGATGAAAAATGCTCATCTATTGCTGAAGGTACTGTTTTAAGCATGCTTGGAGAAGATGGGCTTTTGAAAATGGAAAAAACAACGGGAAGCGAGGATATGGCATATTATCTTGAAAAAATACCTGGTTTAATAGCCTTTGTTGGTGCAGGAAATCCTGAAAAAGGAGCAGATTTTCCCCATCATCATCCAAGATTTAATATTGATGAAGACAGCTTAGCCATAGGAACTGAACTGTATTTTAGGTTTGCAATTGATTTTTTGGAGAAGTTTTAAAAAATTTTAAATCATTTTGAATAAAAGTAAAGGTATGACTCCTTTAAGAATCATACCTTTACTTTCTATCTTTCATAAGCTACATTATTCTACTATGTAGCTTTTTTAAGTTCTCCCTCTTCCACCAATTTCTCCTCACCACTTTTTCCCTTAATATTAGCTAAATAAACAGAAGTAACTACTAAAGCTCCACCTATTATATGATATATCCCTATTTTTTCCTTTAGTATAAAATAGCTGCTTACTACTGTTATAACAGGAATAAGATTTAAAAATAATGCTGTAGTAGAGATACCTAAATGTTCCATCGCATAAACATATAGATAATAGGCTATTGCTGAACAGAATATTCCTAAGAATAGAAGATTTAATATTATCACATTATTTACCAGACTCCATTTTGCTGTTTCTACAAATATAGAGGGGATTAAGACCGATGTTCCAAACAGGGTTTGAAAGTATACAATAGATATTTGAGAATATTTTTTATATAAGGGCTTTGTTGCAATGCTATAAACAACCCAAGCTATAACTGCTCCAAACATCATTAAATAACCCTTAAAGGAATCTGAAGAAGCTAAAGAACTATCATAACCTACTATAAAATATACACCTATAAAGGACAATATAACACTAATAATTTTCTTATTTGATAGTTTAGTCTTGAAAACTATTACCTCAGCAATCAATACAAATATTGGAATAGCAGCAACTATTATTGAGGCCGAAGAAGCTGATATAAACTGAACAGCACTATTCTGAAAATAAATAAATGCACTTACCCCAGAAGCCCCTGACAAAATAAACATAGGTATATCTTTTTTATCTAATTTCTTTTCTTTTTCTTTAATCATATAAATAATCGATAATACTAAAGATCCTATTAAAAACCTAAAAAAAGTCATAGTCATTGGCGGTATAACATCAACTATAACTTTTACACTCAATAAAGATAGTCCCCATACTGTGGATGTTATCATTATAGCAATTAGTGACAAGGTTTTTTTTGATTCCATATTAAAATCTCCTTATTTAAAATTCATTCCTGTTTTAAATCATTAATCAATCCCATCATAGCCATAACATAACCATATATACCAAAACCACATATTTGTCCAATGCATCCTGGAGCTGTTACAGATCTTTTTCTAAATTCCTCCCTTGAGTTAACATTGCTAATATGCACTTCCACCGAAGGAATATCAACTGCCTTTAGTGCATCTAGTATAGCTATACTATAATGGGTATAAGCAGCTGGATTGATTATTATTCCATCATATTTGCCATAGGCCTCCTGTATATGATCCACTAATTCCCCTTCAATATTACTTTGAACAATATCTATATTAAGCTTTAATTTTTCCGCTTTCTCTTTAAGGTATTTGCACATTTCTTCATAGTTAATTTTACCATATATATGCTTTTCTCTTATTCCCAAAAGATTAATATTAGGCCCATTTATTATTAATATTTTCAAAGGCTTCAACTCCTCTTGGCAAGGTAGTCTAAAGACTTCCTGCCAGTTATAAGTTTCAAATTCTAAGTATTAGGGTATTCCTTAGAAAGCTTAGTTAGAAATAATTCTTATAATTTTTTCTACTACAGCTTCTAAACTCCCCTCATTGAGCACTTCATGATCTGAGTATTTTTTATATAAATCAATTCTTTCCTTGTAAAGCTTATGAAGTTTTTCCTTTCCATCCTTTAATAGTGGCCGTCCATCTGTTTCTATATCTGATATTATATTTTCTAATTTTCTATTAATAAATATAATTATACCACTTTTTTTTAGCAATTCCATATTTTCGTTAAATTTTATTACTCCTCCACCTGTAGATATTACAAATCCTGACTTTTGACTAATTTGTTCTACTGCTTTACTCTCTAATCTTCTAAAATATTCCTCACCATTATCTTTAAATATATCTGGAATACTTCTTCCTTCTTTTTCTTCAATATAATGGTCAATATCACAAAAACCAATATCTAATTTTTTTGATATAAGCTTCCCTATGGTTGTTTTGCCACAGCCAGGCATACCTATGAGAACTATGTTAACATCTCTATTCTTCATGATTTATAACCACCCTGTATACTAAATTTATCTTAATTTTTTTATTTCCTCATATATTTTCTCAATCACTTCACTGCTAATTTCAATATCATTCCAAAGCTCCTGAGCCTTTACAGCTTGCCCTACAAGCATATATAGACCATTTACTGATTTTATTCCCTGATCTTTAGCATGTTTTAAAAATAATGTTTCTACTGGATTATAAATCAAGTCAACAGCTGCCTGAAATTTTGATATATCATCTCTACTTACTGGACAATTTTCCACCTTTGGATACATACCAGATGGTGTACAATTAATTATCATATCCTTATCACTTATTTTTTTAAAGTCATCATAAGATATAACTTTATAATTTTTAAGTCTTTCCTTGCTTTTTCTTATATTTCTACTTACAAAAATAATATCCCTTATTCCTTTATCAAGTAAATACTGTAATACAGCTTTAGAAGCTCCTCCCGTCCCTAGAATAACTGCTTCTTTGTTTTTAATATCAATATCATACTTATCCAACATAATACCAAAGCCAAAATAGTCGGTATTATATCCTATTGTTTTATTTTCTTTAAAGCAAATGGTATTTACAGCACCTATTTTTTTAGCTTCATGAGACAAATCATCTAAGTACTCCATAATATTAACCTTATAGGGTATAGTTACATTTACTCCTCTAGCACCTATAGCCTTTAATCCGTAGATTGCCATCTTTAAATCCTGGCTTTTCACCTCAAACAAATCATAATATCCTTCTATATTAAGCTCATTAAATATTATTGAATGTATAGCAGGAGAAAAACTGTGCTTCAATTTTTCTCCTATAAGCCCAAATAAATTGCTCATCCTATCCCACCTATCATATTTATTAGCACTAAGTCTCTTACTAGACCCCAAAGACTTGACCCTTACAATTATTAATTATCCATTATACGCTATGTTCTTTATAATTACCTAATAACTGAAAATAACTGCTGCTTTTTTCAATATCTTCAATAGATTGTTTTACTGAGTTATTATTAAGATTTCCACTAAAGTCTATATAGAAGAAGTATTCCCATGACCTACCTATGATTGGCCTGGATTCAATTTTCATCATATTTAAATTATTCTTAGCAAAAAATCCTAAAATCTTATATAGTGCCCCAGGAGTATGGGAGGTTGTAGTCACTATACTAATTTTATTACAATCATTATCTATAGTAAGATTTTTCCCAATTATAATAAATCTAGTATAATTACTTTTATTACAATTTATATCTCCTCTAATTATTTCTAAATCATATAACTGAGCTGCTTTTTCACTACAAACTGCCGCCTTTGATCTCGATTGCTCCTTACCAATATATTTAGCACTTATTGCAGTATTTTTATATGGTATTAATCTTATATTAGGATAATCCTTAAAAAACTCTCCACACTGCTTAAATGCTTGAGGATGGGAATATACTTCTTGAATTTCATGGAATTTTGTATTCTTCATTGCAGCTAAATTATGCTGCACCTTTATACATCTTTCTCCAATTATATAAAATCCATATTTTCTCAAAAGGTCATATACTTCAGAGATTCCTCCAGTAGAAGAATTCTCTATTGGAAGCACTCCATAATCTATTTTATCCTTTTTAAGGGCTTCAAACACATCTTCAAATTCCCTTACATTATGTGTACTTACATTGCCTTTAAAATACTGTGTCAATGCTTCCTCACTAAAGGATCCCGGCTCCCCTTGATATCCAACTCTTATATTGACAGGGGACGGTTTGACAGGGGACGGTTCTTTGTCAAGTTTCTCCATGACAAAGAACCGTCCCCTGTCATCACTTAAATGTTCTTTTTGGATATCTCGGCTTATTTCCATAAGTTTATTTAAAAACCTTTCAGTGGATTTTTCAAATCTTTTATTTTTTAATCTTAAAATATTCTTTTTTAAAACTTCTATTTCTCTAGCTTGATTAAAAATTTCTATATTATTCTTCTCTTTATATTTTGCAATTTTTAAAACAGTTTCCATTCTCTTTTCAAATGAAGCCACTATCTCTTTATCTACTTTATCTATCTCTCTTCTTAGATTTTCTAGCTCATTCATATTAATCCACCCTTTTCCATCATCAGATCAATTAATGCCACGGCACATACTGCTTCAATTACAGGCACTGCCCTAGGTACTATACATGGATCATGACGTCCTTCTATTTCTATCTCTGTATTTATACCTTTTTCTATATCAACTGTTCTTTGAAGCTTACCTATAGAAGGAGTTGGCTTTATAGCTACTCTAAATATTATTGGCATCCCGTTAGTAATGCCTCCTACTATTCCACCGTTATTATTGGAATAAGCACTTATTTCTTCCTTCCTTATATAAAGCTCATCATTGGAACTGCTTCCCTTCATTTTTGTTATATCGAAGCCTGCTCCAAATTCTACGCCCTTTACCGCTGGTATTGAAAAAAGCAAATGGGAAAGTTTACTTTCTACAGAATCAAAAAAGGGTGATCCGATACCCCTTGGAAGATTTACTACCGCTGCCTCTATTACCCCTCCCACTGAATCCTTTTCTTCCTTTATTTTCAATATATAATCCTTCATTTCTTTTCCCTTTTCAGGGTCAATTACAGAAAACTCTTTACCTGTAAGCTCCTTTAATAGTGAAGCTTCAATATTCACTCCATCAAAGGATCTATCCTCTATATCACCTATACTTTTTATATGACTTCCTATTACTATATTTTTATTAGATAAAATCTGCTTTGCAATAGCCCCTGCAAATACTAATGGAGCTGTAAGTCTTCCGGAAAAATGACCTCCTCCTCTATAGTCATTAAAGCCTGAATATCTGACATGACCTGTATAATCTGCATGCCCCGGCCTCATTATAGATTTAGTAGCTTCATAGTCTCTGGACCTCTGATTAGTATTATATATAGCTGCCGATAGAGGGGTTCCTGTGGTTCTTCCATTAAAATATCCACTTAAAATTTCATAATTGTCTCCTTCTTTTCTGGGAGTTGCTGTTTTACTTCTTCCTGGAGCCCTTCTTTTCATTTCTTTACTGATATATTCATGGTCAAGCTTTATCCCCGATGGCAAACCATCTATAACTATTCCTATGGCTTTACCATGGGATTCTCCAAAAATAGATAATTTTATATTTTTACCCCAAATACCGCTCATCTATTTTACCTCCTAGTCCCGCAAAATCTCTCCAAAAACTCGGATAGGATTTATTTACTGCATTACTGCCAGTTATTATTATAGGGTCAATACATTTAATAGAAGCCACTGCCAATGCCATGGCAATACGATGATCATTCCAGCTATCTACCACTACTCCACCCCTTAAATCTTCTTTACCCTCAATAATTAACCCATCCTTTAGTTCTTTTACATCTGCTCCCAGTTTATTCAGCTCAGTAGATATTGCCTTTAATCTGTCGGATTCCTTTATTCTAAGTCTTTCTGCATTAATTATCTTTGTGGTCCCTTTGCTCACAGAACCTAAAACAGCAAGTATTGGGACTAAATCCGGACACTCTGAAGCATCTATTACAATCCCCTTAGTTCTTGACTGATTTACTTCAATTAAATCTTCTTCTATTTGAATTTTTCCATTCATTTTTTGAATTATATCCAATATAACCTTATCTCCCTGAAGAGAATCTATTCTTAAATCCTTGCATTTAATATTTCTTCCTAAAATCCCAGCAACTATCCAAAAAGCTGCCTGGGAAAAATCTCCCTCTACTCTATAGTATCCACTTTTATACTGCTGATTTCCCTTTATATTAAACTCTTTATAATCATTATTTTCGATTTTTATATTAAACTTTTTCAATATATCCAAGGTCAAATCAACATATCCCTTGGACTCTAGCTCAGTTGTTATCTTTAAGGTGGAATCACCATTAAGTAATGGCAGCACAAACATAAGACCCGTTATAAACTGTGAACTTATATTGCCATCAATCTCAAAGGTTCCAGGCTTAAGCCTTCCCATTACTTCCAGCGGCAGTTTACCTTTTTCATTTTTATACTTTATATTCTGTTTATCGAAAATCCTATAATATGGGTCTAAAGGTCTTTCTACAAGTTTGCCTCTGCCGGTGAAGGTTATTTTATCACCTGTGAGCCCTGCAAAGGGTATTAAAAATCTTAGGGTTGACCCGGATTCTTTACAATCTATATTTTCATCTAGGACCTTAAGATTAGCATTTCCTTCTAATTTAACACAATATGTTTCTTTATGGGCCTGTGTTTCTATACACTGAACCCTTGTCCCTAGAGACCTCATTCCCTTTAATGTTGCTTTAATATCATCTGAAAATATCAAATTATCTATATTACTTACTCCTTCAGCTAGTCCCCCACATATTATGGCTCTATGACTCAGGCTTTTTGACGGAGGAATATTTATTTCTCCAAAGAGATCATTAGGATAGATTTTAACAGTATTCATATACCAATCCCCTTTCAAATATACAGCTTTACATCTTTTCTATCAATATTCTTTATGAAAGCATTACCTATTTCCTTTAGCAGTACTATATTCATTCTATCGCCTTTATTCTTCTTATCAAGTTTAACAGCATTTATAATTTCTTCCTTTTCTATATCAGGCATTTCACAGGGTAAATTATATTTAATAAGTATTCTTTTGATTAAATCAGATGTTTTATCTTTTGTTATGTTCATTTCCACACTTCTCCTTGTAATATTGTACATCCCTATGGCCACCCCTTCTCCATGGGTATATGTTTTATATCCAAAGCTTTTTTCCACTCCATGACCTATTGTGTGTCCAAAGTTGAGAAGCATTCTTTCTCCATTATCCTTTTCATCCCTCTGAACTATATCTCTTTTAACAGTACAGCATTTTAATATTATTTCTTCCATATTATTAGAAAGTTCCTCTTCGTTTTCAATTGTCATTAATCTTTCAAACAACTCTTTATCCCTTATACATCCATATTTTATTACCTCAGCCATCCCATCATATAAGAATCTTTTATCAAGAGTTTTCAATAAATCCGGATCTATAAATACTGCCTCAGGATGATAAAAGCTGCCTACGAGATTTTTCCCACGGGGTAAATTTACTGCAACCTTTCCACCTACACTGCTATCTATCTGGGCTAAAAGAGATGTAGGTATCTGTATAAATGGAATTCCCCTTAGCAATGTAGAAGCCACAAAACCGGCTAAATCTCCAACTACTCCTCCACCAAAGGCTATTATCATATCTCCCCTTGTTATTTCAAAGTCCAATAATTCTTCATAGATTTCCTCAGCTGAATGTAAAGATTTGCTTTTTTCTCCAGGTTCTATTACAATGGTCTTAGTCTGAAAATCATATTTATTTAATATCTCAATTATTTTTTCGCCATATAACCCTTCAACATTTGAATCGGTTATTATGGCTATTTTTTTATTTTTATATATTTTTCTAATCTCTTTACCTATATTATTTAAAATTCCCTTTTCTATTAATATAGAATACTTTTTTTGTGGAAGGTTTACCTCTAATATTTTCATGATTTAAATCAATTCCTCCCTTTTAAGACTTCCCTTTTCAAATAGAGCTTTTAAAGCATCCCTTTCATTATCTATTATAGCCCTTTTTATATCACCTAGTCTTTTTTCAAAGCTCTCTATTTGAGCTAATACATTTTCACCATTATTAATCAATAGCTCGGTCCAAAGATCACAATTTATTCTAGCCACCCTTGTTGCATCTTTAAAGCTTCCTCCAACAAACGAATTTGTATCGCATTCTTCATCACTATTAATAAGGGCTGTGGCCATTATATGGGGAAGCTGACTTGTATATGCTATAATCTCATCATGCTTTTGGGGAGTAATTTTAATTATTCTTTTAAAACCAATTCTCCTTATAAGTAATTCTATTTTTTCTATATTTCCCCTGCTATTTTTATTGGTAGGAGTTATTATATAATTGGCACCTTTAAAAATTTCCTTTGATGCAAATTCAAAGCCTTTATACTCTCTTCCAGCCATTGGATGACCACCAATAAATTCTATGTCTTTTCTTAAAACCAAATCAACCTCTTTTATTAATCTTTCCTTTATACCTGCTGTATCAGTTATAATTGCTCCCGATTTAAAGCTATCCATGTTTTCTTTTATAAACTCCAATGTTAAATTGGGATATAAACATATTATTACTATATCAGAGTTTTGCAAAGGAGTTTCAGGGTCAGTATATCCTTTATCAATTATTCTCATATCTTCAGCAGTCTTTATGACATTTGTATCTATATCAACTGCCCAAAGATTTTTAATATTTAGTTCTTTAAGGGCCATTGCAAAGGAGCCACCAATTAGTCCCAATCCTACTATAGTAATATTAAAGTCTATCTCACTCAATACAACCACCCCATTATATTTCTTTATTTTCTATTTCTGCCATTCTTTTTAATATATCCATTAAAGATTTAAATCTTTCGGGTTTTATTGATTGCTGCCCGTCACATTTTGCATTTGCCGGATCATTGTGAACTTCTACCATTATTCCATCTGCCCCAACTGCTAAAGCTGCCTTAGCCATAGGTTCAACTAACCACCATAATCCTCCTGCATGACTTGGGTCTACAATTACAGGCAAATGACTTTTTTTCTTTATTACTGGTATTGCACTAAGATCTAATGTATTCCTTGTATATTTTTCAAAGGTCCTTATTCCTCTTTCACAAAGAATAACTTCTTCATTTCCCTCGGACATTATATATTCAGCAGCCATTAATAATTCTTCAATAGTGGCAGACATGCCTCTTTTTAATAATACAGGCTTCTGTGTTTTACCAACTTCCTTTAACAAATCAAAGTTTTGCATATTTCTGGCACCGATTTGAATTACATCAACATCCTCTACAAATTGTTCTATTTTATCCGGTGACATGAGCTCTGTAACTATTGGAAGTCCTGTTTTCTCCCTAGCTGCCTTTAAAAACTCCAGTCCTTCCTCTCTAAGTCCCTGGAAGCTATAGGGTGAAGTTCTAGGTTTGAATGCTCCACCTCTTAAAAAGGAAGCTCCACTTTCCTTAATATCCTCTGCAATACTTATGATCTGTTCTTCACTTTCTACTGAACAAGGTCCTGCTATTACAGAAAATTTATTCCCACCGATTTTTTTATCCCTTACCTCTATTACAGACCCTTCAGGACAAAATAATCTATTTGCTTTTTTATATGGTTCTTGTATAAATATTAATTTTTCAACATTTCTATTTGCCTGTATCTGGGATGGGTCAATTCTACTTGTATCTCCTACAAGTCCAAGCAAATGATAATTTGCCCCTATTGATTCATGAATTTCACATCCTAAGCTCTCCATTTTTCTTTTAATTTTTTCAACCTCTTTTTCTTCTACATTGGATTTCATAACAATCATCATATTAAAATCTCCCTTCTTTTGATAAATAATATTAGTATTTGGAATTATCTATTTATTTTTTAAAATAAAAAAGAAGACTCTTATAATGAGCCTTCTTGGTTTACCAAATATTTGATTTATAAAGGTATAATCAACTTACACTGTATGCCTTTATATTATTGGGTAAAAATTTATTCACCTTATACTCATTAGAAAGGTTTTTACATATTCTTTTGCAAAACAAATAACTAGCGCTAAAATAAAAGTAAAAGAAATAGCCCCAGCTAAAGTAATAAAAGCTATAAAATTGTTTTGCATTTTCCTTTCTAATAAGATTTTCCATCTTTTTTGCCTCCAAAATTTATTATTAAGAATTTTTTATGTTGAAACTGATTATATCAGATAGATATCATAAGTCAATGATTTTTTTGAAAATATATAAAATATTTTATTATATAAAATTTTTTAATAATTCATACAATCGAATAAATATACTTCTATTTAAGGGTTAATATTAGCAATAATTTGTTTTTTTATTCTAATTTTAAAAAATCACTTCCCTTAATAAATACAAAATCTATTAAAGAAAGTGACTTTATTATGATAAAAATTTTGAGCATAAAAATAAGCAGCTCTAAGACGCCTTAAAGCTGCTTATTTTTATATATCATGTATATTGCGGGATTTACAATTTTTCGAAAGACTACATCCACTGCAACCTGAGCACCCTTCACCTTTTACTTCTCTTTTGAGACCTTTTACAAGGGCATAGCCTCCATACCCCAATACCAATGCTGCAAGAACAAAGGTAATTATACCTCCCATAAAATCATCTCCTTAAAGTCCAAATAAAGAACCTATTTGGAATACTAGCATAGCAGCTACCCATGCCAATATAAATTGATATCCAACTAAAAAACTGGTCCATCTCCATGAGTTAGTTTCTTTTTTGAAAGCACCTATAACTGCAATACAAGGAGTATAAAGCAGTGAGAAAACCATAAATGCATAGGCACTAAGGCCTGTAAAACCTACACCCTTAAGAGCTCCTACGAATCCTGCAACATCACCTTCCATAGCTGCTTCTCCTACTGCTTCTCCTAATCCATATATAACAGCCATACTGCTTACAACAACTTCTTTAGCTAATAATCCTGTAATAAGTGATAATGTTGCTTCCCAGGAACCAAAGCCTAATGGTTTAAATATAGGTCCCATAACTCTTCCAATGGAAGCTCCTATACTATCACCCATTTCAGCCATTCCGGTAAAATTGAAATTCAATATAAACCAAATAACAATGGAAGCAGCAAATATAATAGTACCTGCCCTTAAAATATATCCTTTAACCCTCTCCCAAACAAGAGCTCCTGTTACCTTTAAAGTCGGTATTCTATATGAAGGAAGCTCCATAATAAAGGGTGATGATTGCCCTTTAAAAATAGTTTTCTTAAACACAAGTGCCATTATAATAGCAACTATTATACCTAGAACATATAATGACCAAACAACAGTCCCTTCATTCCCAGGGAAAAATACACCGGCAAACAATATATAAATTGGCAGCCTTGCACCACAGGACATAAAGGGTGCCACAAGCATTGTTGCTAATCTATCTTTTTCATCTTCAAGGGTTCTTGTACCCATAATTGCTGGAACTGTACAACCAAAACCCATTAACATAGGTATAAATGCTTTACCGCTAAGCCCTATTTTTCTCATTGCCCTATCCATTATAAATGCAACCCTAGCCATATATCCACTATCTTCAAGTAAAGCTATGGCAATGAATAGAAATACAATATTAGGTAGAAATACTAATACTCCACCTACACCTCCAATTATACCGTCTACAATAAGAGACTGAAGCCAGCCAGCAGTACCTGCTGCCTCAAGTGTCGCTCCTACTGATTCTCCAAGGGCTCCAAACCATCCATCTATCATATCAAGAAATATATTACCGATATTAAACGTAAACCAAAAAACAATATACATAAGTCCTGCAAAAATAGGAAGTCCTAATAATCTATTTGTAAGCACTTTATCAATTTTATCTGATGTTGTTAACACGTTATTCTTTGGCTTCTTGACTACATTAGAAAGGATATTAGTAATATAAGTGTATCTTTTATCAGCAATAATCGCCTCAAAATCCTCTTCAGAAGCATTTTCATCTGAAACTGCTATTTCATCATCTGATTCAAATTTATCCTTCATACCAAGAAGCTCCAACACAGCTTCATCTTCTTCTATAACCTTTACAGCAAGCCATCTGAGATTATATTTTGAAACACCTGATCTATCTTTAATCATAGACATTGTCTTTTCAATTTTATTTTCAATTTCTTTTCCATAATTTACTTTAAAAGGACTATATTTAATTTTTCCCTTGGCTACATCAACAGCAGCATCTAATAATTCTTTTATTCCCTTATTTTTAGTTGCCACTATAGGCACAACCGCTACACCTAATGACTTGGATAATTTATTATGGTCAATTTTATGACCTCTTCTTTCGGCAATATCCATCATGTTTAATGCTATAACAACAGGAATACCAAGCTCAATTAACTGCATTGAAAGGTAGAGATTTCTCTCAATATTAGAAGCATCAACAATATTTATAACAACCTCCGGCGATTCCTCTACTATATAATTTCTAGCTATCATTTCTTCTATTGAATAGGGTGATAGACTATATGTACCCGGTAAATCAACAGCTATTACATCAATATTTTTATGCTTAAATTTCCCTTCCTTTTTCTCTACAGTAACCCCTGGCCAATTACCAACAGAATGCCTAGCTCCTGTTAATCCATTGAAAAGTGTTGTTTTACCGCTATTGGGATTACCGGCTAAAGCTATCGTAATACTTTTAGACATATTTATTCCCCCTTATTTGAACATGAGATTCATTATCATTAACTAATCAAAAAAAATTATTCCATTATAATATTTTTAGCGTCTTCTTTCCTTAAAGACAAATTATATCCCTTTACTTTAACTTCAATTGGATCTCCTAATGGTGCTATCTTTTCAACATAAACTTCTGTCCCCTTAACCACACCCATATCCATAAGACGTCTTCTTACAGCCCCTTTACATTTTATCATTGCTATTTTACCACTTTGTCCCGGCTTTAAGGCTTTTAAAGTTTTTTCCATAAAATTACCTCCTAAACATATACGATTTAATTATATCCATAAAATACTTCGGGTTTTAGCCCGAAGATTATTTGATATCATATTCTAAGCAATATCTACTAATATCTGGTGAGCCACCATTCCTCCTAAAACTAATCTTGATCCTCTTACATCTAGTATAAATGCACCATTATTATTATTTGATATAACACTAACCTTAACTCCAGGGGTTAATCCCATATCTTGTAATCTCTTTTTCATCTTAGGTCCCCAGTTAATAGCTTTCAATACAACCTCTTGGCCTGGACCAGTCATAGCTAATGGCATATAAATCCCTCCCACATGATTATGTGAATTATAAAACATAATTATTGATATTGATTATCATTGCTATTTTATATTATATATTAGTTATACATTATTATCAATACTATTTATTATATTTTTAACGACATTTTTTGCAAATTCCATTAATTTCTATAATCATTTTTTTTATAAATACGTCAGTATTCCTTTTATGTATTGCACTAATAATATTAGAATCTTCTATTTCTCCAAATATTTTAGCTCCACATTTTTCACATATCATTAAATAGTAGTTATTACTTAATAGTTGGAATCTCCTTGTTCCCTTGTTAATAGTACAACAATATATCTTTTCAGCTTCAACCAGCTTATTAATTGCTCTAAATACTGTTCTTTTACTCATAACTTGTTTCTCTTTATTTATTTTTGTTAAAAGCTCCCTAGTATCGAAGGTTTTAAAAGGATTATATTTGAAGATTTTATATACTATCATATTACTTTTGGATGGACTATAACTATTTACTAATGTTGACATATTGTTCACTCTCTTTAATTTTTCTTTTGAAATTCAAATTCTTAGTCTAATTGAGGATAATATTATCCTATGCAATTATCTCAATTATTAACTACATTTCATTTCTATTAAAGCATTTTCCAAAGTAGTAAGGCTGCTATTATGCAATCTTAAATTGGGTATGTTTTTTTTCTTAGAAATTTTCATTGTTGTATTTACTAATTTATGGGATACAACATCTGTAAAAGTAACTATATAATCGGGATTACCTATTCTTTTCATTAAATCTCCCTTCATCTTGGTAAAAACCTTTACTCGACATCCATGTTTTTTACCTGCATCCTTATAAATTCTTTCCATTCTCTCGTGTCCACCTATTATAACTACACTCACAATATTTCACTCCTTTCTATTTGATAACGATTATCATTATTATTTATATTTTATCATATATATATTCATTGTCAAGAAGATATGAATATTACCCATGTGGATACAGTCATTAAAATAATAAGGTTAAGCTTTCCATTACCTAAAATCCCAATTAAAACCATAATATAAATAAAGGCTGGAAAGGCCATGAAAATATCAAATATTCCTAATGCTATTTTATCAGTTCCTAAAGGATATGTACTGCTACTTTTTTTAAATCTCATATTTATATTGTTCTCATAGGGATCGTTTGGAGCAATATAAGGAGCTAATAAAGCTGTAAATATAATTATGATTATTAAGAATAATGCTAAACAGATTTTTTTTACTCATAATACTTCATTACTCTCCAAAAGTCTTTTATTTATTCTCACGACTATTACTTCTGCAGCAATACTACAAATCGAGAAGATTATAGCTGATAACACAATAAATGCAACAACAACTGGAAAATCTCTGTCCTTAATAGCGTGGAAGATATTCATCAATATAAAAGCTATCAACGTTATGCATAAAAATATAATGAATTTCGATATAACCTTTTCTACAATGAAATTTCTTATAGCTAACACCTCCTCTTGAACAGTTTAAATGATACCGATTATCATTTGCCACTCTTTAAAGAATTCTTTTGATCCCATAAGGAATTTTTTTCTTTACCCATAATCCCTATCTTGAATATGTTTTTATCATTAAAATAGAAAAAGAGCTGCCTAAAGTGATTTCAAAATCACTTTAGGCAGCTCTTTTTTTCAAAACTGTACCTGTTATTAGAAATGATTCTTTACCATTTCATTTACTTTTACCATAAAAGCCTTAACTATATCCAGATCATCATCCTCTAATCCCTCTAAAAATTGATATATATTTTTATCATTTACAAGATGAAAGGTATTATGAGCTTCGTAGGCTTCTTTGCCTCGCTCAGTAAGATACAAACATACCCGCTTCCTATCAGATGGATCTTCTTCTTTACGTACAAAACCATTCCTTTCTAACTTAATTATGGTCTTTGATACAACTGCACGGGTAATATTAAAGTGCCTAGCCAGCTCAGATATATAAATACCTGAATGATCGCCAATTACTTTAATCATATGGATTTCACCCCTGTAAAAGACCATATCATCTCCAAAATCCAAAATCTTTCTTTTCCCATTGGCTACTACTTCAATTAATTCTAAAAATTCTCCCATTATTTCACGAGTTTTATCCTTCATATAATAATTATATTAAATTTAATAGGATTTTCAACCTTTAATATAAATCTCACCCTGTAGATTATCCATGATTCCTTGTATATTATCCCTCTCTATTTCTACAAAACCACCTGTCTCTAAGGCATTAGTAATACTATTCTTATCAAGCAAAATATCTAAGCCATCTAAATGACTAGATAACCATCCAACTATGGATTGCTTTGGTGCCGTATGCTCTTCATTAACATCATGGGAGACAATGTAAAGATATCCTGAAACATTTAAAGCATCATATAGCTTCTTCACCATATGAGATAAACTATCCTTAGCAAAATCCAATACCCCAGAAGCTATTATAAAATCATAATCCTTTCCTATGTCATCAATAGTAAAGTCTCCTGATAAAACTTTTATACGATCCTCAAATTCCATTTCTTTAACTAATTCCTTAGGTAGTCTAGAAACCGAGGGATGCTCAAAAATCACACCTGTAGAATCAGGATAATTTTTGATAAACTCTATTGCCAGAGTACCAGAACCTCCCCCTAAGTCCAATATCTTTAAAGCTTTGTCTTTAATAAATAAGGATTTTGAAATCTCTAATAACGACTGGACTCTTCCTGTATACATTTCTTTAATTGATAGCTTTGCTAACTTATAAAAGTCATAAACCTCAACGCCTTTATTATTTTTTACAACATAGTCAATTGGGCCTTTCTTAACACGTTCTACTACATTTAAAAGTTGTGTCATTTTTTCTCTAAATACAATATATCCACCTAAATATACTTCTCTTTCTTTATTTAAATAGCGATCCACTATAGGCGTATTTCTGTAAATATCACCTTTCTTTTCTATCAAGCCAATTGCCACTAAGCTATTTAAAAAGAACTTTAGATTTCTTTCATTATAACCTGTTTCTAAAGCTACAGCCTTGTAATCTTTAAATTCTCCTAAGTAAGTAAATATATCTAGCTCTATTGCAGCAAATAACAGTTGGGCTTCCTTATAATTTTGAACCATTTTATAAAAATAATTTGGGCTGCAGTCTTTTTTATTTAACATGATAATCCCCTCCTAACTAATTTTAAAATCAAACCAATCTTTTGAAAGCTCAAAGGTTGTGGATAGATTTTTCTTATTTAAAACATTATTAACATTTCCATAAATATATTTAAAATTCTTCATTAATAATAGAGATTTTTGTCCATATCTCACAGCATTCATAGGATGATGTGTATTAACAATACAACTAATTCCTTTAGATTTAACCAGCCCAATCAATACATCAAAAATTCTCACTTGATTTGCTAAGTCTAAATTCAGTTCTGGTTCATCAAGAATCAGCATTTCAGGCTCTGAAACTAATGCTCTTGCTATCAAGATCATTTGTATTTCCCCACCGCTTAATCTATTTATTCGTTTCTTTTTCAAATGTTCAAGTCCAAAAGCTTTTAATATCTTATGTACATGATAATAGTCCTCTTCCTTAGGTCTTGAAAAAAAGTTTATATAAGGGTTCCGTCCCATGAGTACTAATGATTCCACCGTATAGGAAAATGGTAGAGTTTTCATTTGAGGTACATATCCTATCCTTTTCCACAGCTGACTTCTAGAATAGTCTTTTATAGTACAGTCATCTATAAGGGTATCCCCTTTAGTCCATTCTAAAAAGCCAAGCATACACTTGACTAAAGTAGTTTTCCCTACTCCATTTGGCCCAAGTATTGTCATTAATTCCCCTTTTTCTATTACAAAGTTTATATTTTTTAAAACAGGTATGTCATTGTAATAAAAATGTCCATTTTCTACCTTAAAAATCATGTCCAATTCCCTCCTGTCTTTTTTAAAAGCAATCCAAAAACCGGTGCTCCAATTAAAGCAGTTAATACAGATAATGGTATCTCAGAGCTATACATCAATCTGCAAAGGTCATCTATTAACAACAAATAAATTCCTCCAATAATAATGGAAATAGGAATTAGCTTTTCATTATCAGTCCCCACAATCATTCTTCCAATATGGGGTGTGATAAGCCCTACCCATCCAATCATTCCACACATGGATACAGCTGTAGCCGAGATAATAGTAGCAGATATAATAACCAATATTCTATAAAGCTTAACATTAAGTCCAAGTGCCTCAGCTTCTTCATCTGACAATGATAGCATATTAAGCTTCCATCTCATCATAAACAACAATCCAATAGAAAACACAATAGGTAAAAAAGCCGCTTTTACATCTCTCATCTCTATTCCAGATAAACTTCCCATAAGCCAATAAATAATGGATGGCAGTTCCGTATCTACATCGGCACTATACTGCACCAATGATAGTAATGATGTAAAAACTGCACTTACAATTATGCCTGCCAAAACCAGCATAATAACGGAAGATGATTTATTGCTTTTACCAATTGTATAGGTAAGTAATACAGCGACAATCCCCCACAGGAATGCCATAAGCTGTATAAAAACAATGTTATTATTAATTAAAATACCAAGTGCAACACCAAAGCTAGCTCCAGCTGATACACCTAATATCCTGGGACTAACTAAGGGATTCTTAAAAATTGCCTGCATGCCTACTCCTGTTACAGCAAGTCCACTACCAACGAGTATTGCCATGAGAATCCGAGGAAGCCTTACAGAAAAAATAACAAATGTTTCGATATCATCCATAGAAAGTCTATTGGACAAAGTATTCTTTAATATCCCTAATAAATCTCGTTTTGAAATCTCAAACTTACCAACTGCTAAAGAAGTAAATATGAGAAGTATTAATATGATACTAAGAATTATGTAATATCTTTTAAGATTCTTGTCCTTCATATTATAATTACTCTCTTTCTTTATTTGGTTTAACAATAGAATCAATCATTTCGTCTGTTAAAGTCATATTATAATGACTATCATAATACTCCTTAATGGTATTCATTAATTTATCTTCATTAAAATATGACGGGTAATTTTTTGTGACCATCCAATGTATCATTAAAGGCGAATCAGCATTAGGTGCTCCCCATGAAAATATTCCCTCTGGAACATCATATACTCTATTTTCTTTAACAGCATTGACCTTTGACCAATCCTGTCCATCAATACTCTTTATGTAATTTGAAGCAGGCTCTCCCATAAATACATAGATTATATCTGGATTGAACTGATAAATTTGTTCTATACTAACTTCTTTCTTTCCAACAATGCTATCTGCTACATTAACTAATCCACTCATTTCCATACAATAATCTCCATATGTATTATTACCGCTAACAATTATCTTGTTGCTATTATTGTTAAATATCATTAATCCTTTTAATTTATCTTCACCTATTTTTTCTAAAGAAGTGCTTAATTCCTGATTTACCTTTTCCCATTCTTCTTTTATTGTTTTTCCGTCTTTAACTTCATAAATATCCCTAATCAATCTTTCCCATTCAGTAGTAATTGCAACTGGATCTCTATCCTTGGGCTTCATAAAATCCACCATAGGAATCTTTAAGCTCTCTAAACCTTTTTTTTCCTGCTGTCCATAATAAAAAATTATATCGGGCTTAAGATTTAAAACAGATTCTGTGCTTATATTAAATTCCTTTATAAAGCTAGTATCAATGTCATTAAAATTTTTGAAGATATTTTTTATTATCTGAGGATTAGCATTTTTGAATGTAAATGGATGCACAGCAACTATTTTGCTTGTATCCTTAAGTACACTATATTGAATTGATGCAATTGGTGGTGAAATAATAACGACACGATTCAATTTTTCAGCTGACGGCAATTTAACAACATTACCACCTAAATCCACTATTTCTCTTTGTCCTTCATCCAATGCTACTTTTTCTTCAACTTCCGGAGCATCATGTTTTGAAACAATCTCCTTTTGACCACAGCCATAAGCTCCAACTGTAATTACCATAACTAAAAAAATTATCAAAATCTTTTTCACTTTTATAAACCTCCCTTTGTATGCCAGGCATACATTATATTATAAAAAAATGAGAAACATTCTCATCGAAGATTTTAACATAAATACTTTATAGTGTAAAGCGTTATTTATAGATAAACAATAATAACATTCAAAATAAATTTCAAATAAAATAATGAATTCTTCTACATTTTTCATTTGAAATTTATTAAACCTTAAAGTTGTTTATCTTTAAAACTGTTTTTAGTTAAAATAGAAGCTTCTTTAAGAATTGTTCATAAATAAAGATATGCTGTTTTTATCCAACAGGCAAGATATATGCTCCTTTAGAAATTATTAAATTGATACATTCCATTACAAGGGAAAGAAAAATTACATCTCTTATAGTACTTCATGATCTTAACCTTGCAGCTAGATATGCAGATAATATTATTGTATTGGATGGCAAAGGAGGCATTTATGCATGGGGCAAACCTATTTCCGTCATAACTTCAAAAATGATACACTCTGTATACGGCGTATATACAAAGGTAATAATTGATGAAGAAGGTGTTCCAGTAGTAATCCCTATAAATTCTATTAATGAGATAGCCTTTAGTAGAAATGCTTGAAGTTCAATTTTAAGAAAGCCATTTTATCAAATGATAAAATGGCTTTTATTATATATTATTTATGTGTCACTTATGATGCTCTTTTTGTTAGCTTTATTATGGTATCAAATGTACCAGATATAACAACAGCTATTATAGACCAGACAAATACACCAGCAGTATTTAAATTTGACTTTTCCATTCCTATAGATTTTTGCCATTTTAATTAGCTATTTTTGTCCGTCTATATGACACAATAAATAACAAATAAACTTTTTCTTGAAATCTCCTACCAAACTCCTTAGTAATTGATAATACTTTTTACTTTATCCAATTTTTTTTATATTAGCATTTGTTGGAATTGCTTCTAACAAGCTACTAATTTTGTCATTTAGCTTAACAGAAAAGAACACCGTTAGTAATGTTGTCAAGAAATCTGCTATTGCTTGAGAAAAAAGAACTCCATCTAATCCTATTATTCGTGGCAAGATAAGCACAGTTGGTATCAAGAACATGCCCTGTCTTCCTAGACTCAACACTCCACCTTCTCTAGCTTTTCCTAATGCTAAAAATAATGTCATATATATCATTTGGAATCCAAAGAATGGAAACATCATACTATAAGCCCTTAAAGCTCTAGCCCCTATTTTAAGAACTAATGGGTCATCACTAAATATTGATACTATTGGACTTGCAAATATAATTTGAATCACTGCTAAGCTCAAGCAAAAACCAGTTGTCCATCTAAGAGAAATATTTATTAATTCCTTCAACCGACTATATTTTTTTGCACCATAGTTATATCCTGCAATAGGCTGAAACCCCTTTGAAAATCCGAATATAACATAGCTTCCTATAGCAAATATTCTATTGACAATCCCCATAGCAGCTACTGCCGCATCACCATAAGGAACAGCAGCCGAATTTATTAGTCCCATGGAAGCACTGGATAATATCTGAAAAACAAGACTTGGCATTCCTATTTTTAGTATTTCTAACATTATTTCTTTAGATAAAGTGAAATACTTCGCTGATATTTTGATGCTACTTTTATCACTAGAAAAAAAAGTTAATAATAAAATCATACTTACCACTTGTGATATCACTGTGGCTATAGCAGCTCCCTTTATTCCCAACCCAAAGCTATATATAAATATTGGATCTAGAATTATATTGAGAATTGCTCCTACCATCAATGCTTTCATACTAATTTTAGCAGCCCCTTCAGCTCTCACTATATTGTTCATGGTTATGTTTATAACGCTAAATATTGAACCACCAATAAAAATATAAGAATAATCCTTTGCAAAGGGCAATATAGTATCTGTGGCTCCAAAAGACCGTAATAATGGCTGTAAGAAAATTAAGGAGGGCACTATCACGATTATTCCTAAAAATATACTCGAAAAAACTGCTGTTGAAGCAGTTCTATTTGCTAGCTCCATATCTTCTTTTCCTAAAAGTCTAGAAATATAAGAAGAGGCACCGCTTCCCAATGTCAAGCCAAGTCCCACAATGACCATTGATATAGGAAAGGCTATGGCTGCTGCTCCCATTGCACTGGTTCCTAACCCTCCAACAAATATAGCATCTACAAAATTATATATAGCAGTTATAAGTAATCCTATAATCGCAGGTATAGCGAATTTCAATAATGCTTTTGAAATTCTTTCTTCACTCATAATTCTAATTTTTTCATCCATATTATATCTCTCCTTTTTTACTAATTCTTCTTTCTACACTGAATGTCATAAAATACTAGAAATTTTATTTTTTCATTTACATTTCTTTTTTAGTTTCATAATATTAGCTTCTACTTCCTACTCATGAATATGATTTTCATTTTCATTGTCGATGTTTTATTTAACCCTACTTATCGTAGAGCTATTCTATTCTATAAATTAATTTTTAAATAAATGGTGAACCACTTCCTTTCCAAAACGTATACTGGGTATACGTTGTTAACTAATAAATAGCGGACTATTATATGTGTCTTTCCGCCATTTGATTAGCTTTTTCTAAAAAAGTATCTAAAATCTCTAACTCACGTTCATTTAAGCTTTCTAAATATGAAAACATATCTTTATCATATTCATTATGATATTTTTCATGGGCATAATGAGCTTTTAGACCTTTCTCTGTTAATTTAACCAATGTTCTAGTATTATTGGTTTTATCTATTGCCTTTTCAACTAATCCTTTCTTTTCAAGTTTTTTTATTGTCTTTGATATGGCCCCTTTTGTAACCCCAAATTTTCTTGCAATTTCCGATATATGAATATCATCATTATGACCTATTACACTTATAATATGTATTTCACTTCTATATATCTCCACATCAGTTTCAAAGTGTTTTGACTGGTTCCCGCTTTTAGCTATTTTTTCAGTAAGAGTTGCATATTTTTCAATTATATTCTTCTTTATATTTTCTTTCATACACAAATCGTATACCAGGTATACATGTTTGTCAAGTACTTTTTACTATGCAAACTATAAACATTCACTTTTATCTTATAATATTTGTAACAATTTTCTCTTTAACAGATAGAGGCTTCCCTCTTAATATAAATACATAATCTGAAAGTATCATCGCTTCATCCATATAAAAATAACAGTCCATTCCCATGCCTGTGGGGCCCTTTAAATCATTTGATATTATGGATATATATATTGACTATCAGGAGGGTCTATATGCTCTATATTAGTCACTTTAATTAATGCCATGGGATTTTCCTCGTTCGTATATTTATTATAATAAGTAGTTGAATCAAATACGCCAGTAATTTTAATCCATTGATTATCTTCAAGTCCTTTAGCATCATCCCACTCACATAATAATCCTACCACTTGGGCATCAGCAGCACAGCAAATCATCAATAATCTAGAAATTACGAATCTGTTTTTAGAAGAATCTGGTTCTCTATACACAAAACCCGATAGTTCTATCTCTTGTCCAATCATTTCATCTAAATTTTCATATGATTCCATTAAAGTATATTTGAATTTTTTTGAATTAGTATCATAGTTTTTGTTGTTGAAATAATTCTCATTAATAAATTCTTCTTTCACTTCATTATCTTCTAAATCACTATTATCTTCTTCATTATAATAATCTGACTGTTGAAGCTTAGTTAATTCATCACCTACTGCTACTCCATTATTCAAATCATTATTTGTTATATTTACTCCTTTATTAGATAATATCTGTGTACTTAAACTATCTGGATTTAATGCAAATCCTAAAAACAATGGAATTATGAAAATAATAAAACCAGCTTTTATTTTTTTAGTTCTATTTTGAGAAAATATTTTTCTAATCTGAAATATAGAAAGCAACGTGAAAATAATCAAAGAAAAAAGTACATATTTAAACATCTTCGGATGTAAATATATATTTATTCTCCCAGTATCAAATAGCTGGTAAATATAATAGGTAAAGGAAACAAGTATTATAAACCATATAAACTCATTTATATTAAATTTTCTCATTTTTTCACCTCTAAATCTCAATAATATTTACTAGCATAGCCATAATAAAACATACTAAAGATATAATTGTCATTAATCTTATTACAAATTTCATTTTAAATGAGCTGCTCAGCATGAGAGTATTTTTTATATCTATCATTGGACCTAATATTAAGAAACCAACTATAGAACCAATGGTAAATTGACCGACAAAGGTTCTGGCTATAAACGCATCAGCTTCTGAGCATAATGAAAGCACGAATGCTAAAATCATCATAACTATAGTAGAAGATATTTTTCCTTGCCCTATTGATAAAATATAACCTCTAGATATAAAGGTTTGCATTAATGCAGATAAAAAGGCTCCAATTACTAGAAACTTACCAACAGAGTATCATTCTAAGCTTGTATGCTCTATTATACTACCCGTTTTTGAAAAAATACTATTCCTACTATCCTTTGCATGATGATCATGTCCACAACTACAGCTATGATGGTGATGGAGTTTATGTCCACAGTCAGAATCTATATGCTCAGGTAGGTCATTATTCTTTAATGGGTTATCTTTATACTGTATAATTCCTACAATATGTCCTATTAAAATAGCACTTACAAACCCCAAAAGACCTCTTAAAAATACCATATAAACTTCCCCAGAAAAAGCATAATAGGTAGAAGCCAACACTACAGGATTTACTATGGGAACTGCCAGCATGAAGGTTACAGCTATGTAAAGAGGAACTCCTTTTTTAAGTAATCTCCTCATTATAGGTACTATAGCACATTCACATACCGGAAAAATAAGACCCATTAAAGAAGCAATAACAAGTCCTACAAATCTGCTTTTAAGAATGATTTTTGCTATAGTTTTTTCTGATACAAATATTTGAATTATTGATGATATAAAAGCACCTATCATTACAAAGGGTATAGCTTCTAATATTATACTTAAAAAAACTATAGCAAAACCTTCTAAATAGTCATTTTTAACAATTAGAGAAATGGCGTCTTCAAAGTTAATAATTATATTGAATATAATTATTGTTGTAATCAAGATACTTAATAAAAATATGATTGCATTTTCAACTTTATTCATAATAGGTTTTGAAATCATTCCTTCAATACTCCTTTACAGTTAACTCCTTCTGCTAAAGTAAAGCCAAGGATATGTGTATTATTCAATTCTCTTATCTATCATTTTAGAAATAAAGCTGGCAATAAAATATCCTATTACAGATAATAGTATAATAGTTGCCCCTGAAGGAATATTATATTGATAGGATATAAATAATCCCATAATACTAAAAACAGCCCCTACTAAAGTAGATAGAAGCATCATCTTTTTGAGATTATATGTGAATAATTTAGATATTGCCGGAGGTATCGTCAACAGGGCTATTACTAATATTATTCCCACAACTTTTATAAGAATGACTATGCTTAAAGATATAAGTACAAATAAAATATACTCTAGGGCTAAAGTATTTACCCCTAATGTTTCCATAAATTCTTCATCAAACAAATATCCTCTCCAATAATTAAAAATGCTTGCAATAGAAAAAATGATTATAAAACTCAATACTGCCATTATCTTTACATATAGTGACGAAACTGTAAGTATATCACCAAATAAATATGAAGTCATATCGGGAGGATATCCTGGAGTTAGTGCAATAAATAATATCCCAAGTGCCATTCCAAAGGACCAGAATATACCTATCAATGTATCTGAATATGTATTAGTTTTTCTTTTTATAGTGGATATCCCTAAAGAAGCCAAAACAGAAAATAAAAGCCCTCCTATTATAGGCTCAATACCTAATAAATATCCTAACCCAATTCCTCCAAAGGAAGCATGGGCTATTCCTCCACTCATACTAACTAATTTTTTTTGAGTAATAATTGTTCCAATTATTCCACATACAATACTAGCTAAAATAGCAGCCATAAATGCATTTTGCATAAATGCATATTTAAATAATCCTTTGATCATCTTCATCCTCCTTATGGCCTGTAATTTTTTTATCTATTACTTTTTCTTTATTGATGGTACCAATACTATATCCATATGTTTTTTCAAAAATTTCACTCTTTAACTTTTGAGGATTTTCGTAATAATGTAAAGTTTTATTTACATATGCAGCAGTATCTATATATGGAAATATATCCTTCATCTCATGGGTAACAATAAGTATGGTTTTATTTTCACTAAGTTTTTTTAACATTTCATGGATTTCCTTTTTTGCTTTAGTGTCTAAGTTTGCAGTGGGTTCATCTAGTATAAGAATTTTAGGGTCTGTAATCAAAGCCCTAGCTATAAGGACTTTTTGCAATTGTCCCCCCGACAATTGTCCAATTTGTCTGTTTTTTAATTCTAATAAACCTAATTTATTTATAAGTTCTTCTGCATCTTTTTTATCTTTAAAAGAGTATTTTTGAAACCACTTAATTTTTCTTGATAATTTCCCCATAAGAACCACATCTAAAACATTAATGGGAAAGCTTCTATTAAAAACTGTAAACTGAGGGACATATCCAATGGAACTGTCCCCCTTTATAGAAACTTTCCCCTCTGTAGGCTTTATTATTTTTAATATTGTTTTAAGTAATGTGGTTTTCCCTCCACCATTTGGCCCCATTATCCCCAAAATCTCATTACTTTTAACCTTTAAATTAATATTTTGAAGGGCACACACAGGGCCATAATAAACGCTTAAGTTTTCTATATTAATATCGTACATCCAAACCTCTCCTATTTTAGTGTGTCTTTAAACTTATTGGCTATATGAAGTAAATTTTCTATATAATTTGGGGCTAAAGGAGCTACCTTAATGGCCTCCCCTTCAATTTCATCAGAAATAATCTCGGCCTGACCACTGTCAAATTCCTCCTGATAAAAGACAAATTTGATATCTTCCCTTTTGGCAAATTCTATAACCTCCTGCACCTTTAAAGCCGTTGCCTTTTTCCCATGGTCTTCTATTGCCAGCATTTTCAATCCATAATCATCGGCAAAATATCCAAAGGCAGGGTGATATATAATAAAAGACTGTCCTTTATGCTCCTTTAACGCTTCTTTGATTTCATTATCTATTTCATCAAGCTCAGATATATATTTCAATGCATTTTCTTCATAAATTTCTCTATTATCAGGGTCTAATAATATTAATTCTTCCTTTATGGTTTCCACCATGATCTTAACACGTTTGGGAGAAAGCCAAATATGGGGATCTTTGTTTCCTTTTCCCTCTTGTCCCTGAAAAAATCTATGGGGATAAACTTCACTTACCTTATCATCTAAAGAAACTATTTTTATATCTCTATTTAAATCCTTGATTCTTGGTAATATATTAGCTTCTTCCGTGGGAACTCCAATGGAAAAATAAATTTCTGACTCACTAAATTTACTCATTTGTTTAGGAGTAGGCTGATAATTGGAAGGACTATTCCCCGGAGGAACCATAGTTATAACTTCTACTAAATCTCCGGCAACTGCCTTTACAAAGGTTTCCTGGGGTACTATAGAAACCGCTACTGCTATCTTTTCACTGCCATCTGCATCAGTTTTCGTTCCGTCTTGATTTTCAGCTCCACAACCACTAATAAAGAGCATGATTATTATCAATATGTATAAAATATTTTTTCTTAAATTCATACTTCTCCTCCTTATTGCAAATCATTTGCATTTGCATTTTCAATTTAAATTTTATCATATATATTTCTAATGTCAATAGGATTGTTGCCATAAATTTCAAAAAATAAAAGCCTTTTATAGCTTTTTAATTTCTCTAAAAGTTGTATCTATGTATTATTTATTGTATGATAATATATAGGATATGCAATTAAGAAAATTGATAAAAGGAAAAGAGAATGACTTGGGGAATTTTGGTTGGAGTGACTTTTATGAAATTAGAAAATATAATGGATAAGCTAAAATCTAATGGATACAAGATTACTGAACAAAGAAAGGCAATTTTAGAAGTATTGTCTCTAAATCATAATAATTTAATTTCAGTTGAATATCTATTTGATGAATCTAAAAAAATTTATTCCAAAACTAATATGTCCACAGTCTATAGAAATCTGGAAGTATTAGAAAATTTAAACCTTCTATATAAATTTATAACCGATGAAGGTACAGCTCTATATAAATTGAGATGCTGCGATAAACATCACCACCACATAATATGCAAAAACTGCGGAAGAACTGAAATAATAGAATTTTGCCCTATCAACACCTTAATAGAATTATCTAAGGATAAAAAATTTGATTTAACGGATCATAAGCTTGAATTATATGGATATTGTATTGACTGTCAAAATTCTAAAGATAAATAGATTAATCGTATTTTCTTCCGTGTCTATGCCTTTTTCTAAAACAATTATTGCATCTTTCCATATCTAAATCTGTATTACAAACTTTATAATTACCACCCTCTATTTTTAGTGTTCTACCTTCTATAATGCCTTTTGCAATTTTTTTTCTGGCATCATTATATATTCTTTGCACAGTTGAACGGGCAACTCCCATTAATTCAGCACATTCCACCTGATTCATTCCCTCTAAATCTATTAATCTTATTGTTTCTAATTCTTCTACTGTTAAAATAACAGAATCTAAATTGTCAATGCTATCTCTATCCACTGGACCATATGCCTTTATCTCTGGAACTTTGCAAACTCTTCTCCATTTTTTAGGTCTAGGCATTTTTCTTCCTCCTCTAGTATAAATTAAAATATTTACTTTCAGCCTTATAATTATAATACCCTCTATTATGGCTTCTTTAAACTTTAAAACCATAACATGTCTATTTTTTTGATAAATGAGGAAATTGCATAATACATGTGAAGAATTTTAAAATACAAAATGCAGTAGAGGGAGTCAAGTAAGTTATCTACATATTGTACTTTAAAATTAATAATGTTAATTATGCAAGTTTCTTAAATATAAACTCTTTTAGGATTTTTCTATATATAAATTTAGTAATCGTATTTAAGTTTTATATTAACAAAATAAAGGAAGGAAGTAAACTCCCCTCTTTATTTTTCATCATCTTCTGAATAATTTTTTAATGTATCATTTATATCCTTTAATTCTAGCTCTAAAATTTCCTTTTGTTTTTCAAGTATGGCCTTTTGGTTTTGAGGATTTTGATTAATATCGTAAAAAAATCTTCCAAAGCCTCTTCCAAAGCCCCTTCTACATCCTAATCCTCTTCCTCTTCTACCTAATCCAAAGCCAAAAGCTTTACCATCATTACATAGTCCTAAGCCTCTACCTGTCATAGGTCCATTCCCAAGTGGTCCTGTTCCATCATTTCTTGGCATTGCAATTCCTCCTCTTTTTTGTTTTGGGTATATACCCTTTATAATTATATTATAGCATGTTTTGGGTATATGTCAATAACTTTTTTTATTTCTTCTTTTTCACAAAACAAAAAGCCCACAAACCAGTGTTATATACTAGTCTGAAGGCTCTTTATTTGAATTCTACCTATATAATATCAATAACATCATATCCTGCATCTTCAATTGCTTCTTTAACTTGGTCTATTATAATCTTTTCTGACACTTTAATCTTAGCTTCATCTTTCTCTGCACTGATTTCGATGATTTCCACATTGCCTAAAGATTCTAAAGATTTTCTAACTCTGTTCTCACAGTGCTGACAACTCATACCTTCTATTTTAATGATTTTTTCCATTTTATTTCCTCCTATAAAGTTGATTTAAAATTCTTTAATCTAAGGGCATTACTAACAACTGATACTGAACTAAAGGACATTGCTGCAGCTCCAATCATAGGATTAAGAAGGGGACCTCCGAATATATGGAGTACTCCCGCTGCTATTGGGATTCCAAGGGTATTGTATCCAAAGGCCCAGAATAGATTTTGTTTGATGTTTCTAATAGTTGCATGACTGAGTTCAATAGCCTTCACCACGTCAACTATGCTGTCCTTCATCAATACTATATCTGCTGATTCCATAGCCACATCTGTTCCAGAGCCTATGGCTATACCAATATCTGCCTGGGCCAAAGCTGGTGCATCATTAATTCCATCTCCAACCATAGCTACCCTATATCCCTTTTCTTGAAGAGCCTTTACTTCTCTGGATTTATCCTCTGGTAAAACCTCAGATATAACCCAATCTATATCTACTTGCTTAGCTATAGCCTCTGCTGTTTTTTGATGGTCACCAGTAATCATAGCTACCTTGATACCCATATTTTTTAAATGCTCTATAGCGGACTTACTGTCTGACTTAACTGTATCGGCCACTGCCACTATACCTACATACTTTCCATCAACTGAAATAAACATAGGTGTTTTTCCTTGGGCTGCTAATTCGTAACCCTTTTCAAAATCACATCCCTGAATGTTAAAATCACTCATCATCTTCTCATTTCCCAATAAAAGGTCATGTTGTTCCACTTGTGCTTTAATACCTTGTCCTGAAATAATACCAAAATTCTTCACTTTAGATAGTCCAATATTTTCTGATTGGGCTCTTTGAACTATAGCCTCACCCAAGGGATGCTCAGAACCCTTTTCCGCTGAAGCAATCCATTTCAATATATCTAATTTGTCATGTCCCTTAGTAATAAAATCTGTAACCCTCGGCTTACCTTCCGTAATTGTTCCTGTTTTATCAAAAACTATGGCATCTATTTTATGGGCTCTTTCCAGGGCTACACCACTCTTTATCAATATTCCTTCATCTGCTCCTTTACCAGTTCCAACCATAATAGCAGTTGGAGTAGCTAGCCCTAGTGCACAAGGACAAGCTATAACCAACACAGAAATAAATACTTTAAGTGTAAGCTCTAAATCCTTTGTTGCTAAATACCATGCCAGTCCTGACAAAACTGCAATAGTAATTACAGTAGGTACAAAATACCCCGCTATAATATCTGCCAGTTTGGCAATAGGAGCTTTAGAACCTTGGGCCTGTTCAACCAGCTCTATAATTTTAGCCAGTGCTGTTTCTTGTCCCACCTTTGTAGTTTTAACTTTTAAAAGACCATTTTTATTAATACTTGCTCCAACTACATGACTTCCAATTTTCTTTTCAACAGGTATACTTTCTCCACTAATCATAGATTCATCAACGGCACTATATCCTTCTATTACCCTTCCATCAACGGGTATTTTTTCACCTGGCTTAACTAAAACAATATCCCCTACTTCCACCTCATCTATAGGTATAATGATTTCTTCTTCACCATGTAAAACCACAGCTTCCTTCGGTCTAAGTCCCATGAGCTTTTTTATAGCTTCCGATGCCTTTCCCTTAGACCGATGCTCTAAAGACTTACCCAGCATAATAAGGGCAATAATTGTTCCTGCAGATTCTATGTATAAATCCCTTACATAATGTACTTCCCCAATTGCAATCCTATAGGTTGCAACTATTCCATACAATATTGCAGCCGATGTACCCACTGCAATAAGGGAATCCATATTAGGATGACCAGTAAAAAGGGTTTTAAAGCCTCTAGTATAAAAATGTCTTCCAACAATAGTAATTGGAGCCAGTAAAATAAATTGTGCAATTGCAAAGTTGAGGGGAGCTGTCATAGGATCTATAAATTTGGGAATAGGAAGACCTATCATATGGCCCATTGAAACATAAAGAAGGGGAATAACAAATCCTATTGCTATTCTAAATCTAAGCCACATCCTATTTTCCTCTAAGCGTCCTGAATCTTCTACTTCATTGTCTATATTGCGTTCAATTTCCTTAGGCTCATATCCTGCCTTTACTATTGCTCTTTTAATTTCAGATAATCTAATTTTTTTAACATCATATTTTACATAGGCTTTATTGGCAAGTCCATTTACAGTAACCTCCAATATACCTTCCAATTTTCCAATAGCTTTTTCAACTGCTTTAGCACAGGCTGCACACTCCATACCCAGAATAGGTATGGTAACTTTCTTTTCTTCAATATCCTCAGAAGGTACAAAACCAGCTTTCTCTATTTTTTCAAAAATCTTATCCCTATTTACTTTTTCATCATCATATTCAATCTGCATTTTCTTCATGTTCAGATTTACACTGACCGATGAAACTCCATCTATTTTTTTAGTTACACGCTCTACTGCTGCTGAACAAGCCACGCAAGTCATACCATCAATTCGATATGTTGTTTTTACATGCATACTTTACCCTTCTCTCTTTATGCTTTATGGTTCTAATTTTCCATCAAATTTTTTTAAACGCTTAGCTACTGCTTCCATAAAAGCACCATTCCCCCATAATACAAACCGTACTCTCTTTTCTGCTGCATCATATACATAATTAAAACGATATTTATCCTGTCCCTCCATAGACATTATTACATCGGTGATTTCATAAGCTATTGGCTTTGCTTCCTCTTGCTGATCTACATAATAATCAATAATACTACATACTTGAAGTTTGTCATTAGTTGTCCTATTTTGTCCATCCATGAAAATGCAAAAGTCATCCTGGCTAACGGTTTCTTTATCACTTGGATACTTGGAGCTTTCATAATACTTATCAAGTGCACCTTGATAAATTCTCCACTGACCACCCACCTTCAAAGCTTGTATTTTACCATTATAGATGTATCTTCTTACTGTTTTTGTATGTACTTCCAATTTGCTAGCAACTTCTCCAATTGTATAATATTTTTCTTCCATGGAATCTCCTTTTTTTCTTTTATTATACCATATTGATAATGATTTTCAAGTATTTTTGTTTATTTTTGTCCATTATTATTCCGTTTTGGGTATATCGAAAAGCAAAGTGTCTTACTACGCATTTGTAGTTACAGAAGGTAACTATGTAATTTGCTCAATTAAAAAAGCCTATATAATATTTTGACAAAACACTATACAGACTATATAAAAGTATGATTCTGAAAATCAACAAAAATTTTTCTAGATTTCTACTTGATATTTTACATTACTATTAATCTTCCAACCTCTAGCCTTCATCCTTCTCTTCCAAAAATCATTGTATTGCCCCTCCTCTTGTATAAGATCTTCATGGGTTCCACTTTGAATTAATTTACCATCATCAACAACTAGTATTTGATCGGCACTACGTATAGTAGACAATCTATGGGCTATTACAACAAGGGTTTTATCTTTGACAAGCTCATTTATAGCCATTTGGATTTGATTTTCATTATCAGGATCAACGCTTGCAGTTGCTTCATCTAAAAGAATAATAGGTGCATCCTTTAAAATGGCTCTAGCTATTGAAATCCTTTGTTTTTCTCCTCCTGATAATGTTGAGCCCCCTTCTCCAACTATGGTATCGAATCCATCTTCAAGCTCCATAATAAAATCATAGCATTTTGCTTTTCGAGCTGCTTCTTCTATTTCTTCATCGGTAGCATCCGGCTTCCCAAATTTTATATTATTTAAAATTGTATCGTTAAATAAATATACATTTTGAAATACCATGCTGATATTTTTAAGAAGGCTATCACAGGTCATTTCTTTTACATTAATTCCTCCTACTAATACCTCTCCTTTTTGTACATCCCAAAATCTCCCAATAAGGTTGGCTATTGTAGTTTTACCACAACCTGAAGCTCCTACTAGAGCAGTCATGCTGCGCTCAGGAACCTTGAAGCTAATATCCTTCAATACATTCTTCTCCTCATAAGCAAAGCTTACATCCTTAAACTCAATGTCAAATTTATTAAGGCTAATATCTCTTCCATCTTCATCAATTATCTCTATATCCTTTAATGCTTCATATCTATTAAGACCAGCCTCCATAATTCTAAGTTTAGCAGTTAAAACCCCCAGAGCTTTTAATGGCAAATACAACTCAAAAATGAATATGAACATCATTAGCATTATAGACATGTCAAGACTTCCATTTAATGTTAAGCTTGCTGCTAAAAATATCGTGCCAGCAATACCAACTGAAAAAAATGATTCAAATAGAAACATGGAAGGCATAAATCTCTTTTCCATCGTTAAAGAAATATCTCTAAATTTTTCAAAGGCTTCCTTAGTCGCCCTTGATTTGTCTCCACTCATATTAAATGCTTTTATTACGGATATTCCCTGTACATATTCAAGAACAGCAGAAACCATTTTAGATTGCTCACTTTGCCTTATGTAGGATTGCTTTTTTCCAATAACCTGTAATTTTCTCAATACCATCATCGCTAAAATAGTTACTATTATTGATACTAAAGCTAAACGGTAATCCAATATCAACAGAAAAATACAACCGATAATTATGTTAACATATGCAGTAACCACTTTATCTATTGAGTCCATACTCCACATTTCTACAAAAGTTAAATCCGATGTTATTACTGCCGAAATTTTACCCATATTACCATCACTGAAAAAGCCCATGGGAAATCTTTTAAATCTATCTCCGATCTTTATTCTTTCTCTTTCGAAAATTTTATAACCAGTTCCACTTTGCAAAATGTAAACAAGATACTTAAAAACATACTGTCCAATTAAGCCTACTACAATTATAAGTCCGCTTATAAAAGCGGTATTTGTATTAATAGTTCCATTTACTATTTTAAATAAAATATAAAGGATAGCAAAAATAGGCATGTTTCTAAATACACCTAAAAAGAACCCACATACCATTGCTTTTTTTATATTAACTGCAAACTCATCTGCAAGCTTTAACATTCTCCTAATGATTCTAATCATGATATCTTATTCTCCTTTACTTTAATATCCCAGTCCATAGCTTTTGTATGGGCTTCCCACATGGAGCTATAAATTTTTGATTTTTTAAGGAGCTTATCGTGAGTTCCTTGAGCTGATATTTTGCCCTTATCCATTACAATTATATTGTTTGCATCTGTTATAGTAGACAATCTATGGGCTATTACAATAATAGTCTTACCACCTGTTAAACTGTTTAATGCTTCTTGTATTTTATCTTCATTTTCAGGATCAGTAAAGGCAGTTGCTTCATCAAGAATTATAATGGGTGCGTCCTTTAGCAGTGCCCTTGCAATTGATATTCTTTGCTTTTGTCCTCCTGAAAGCTTATTACCTGTATCCCCTACACTGGTATGGTATTTATCTCCAAACTCTATAATAAAATCATGGCACTGAGCTAATTTTGCCACCTGTATTACCTCTTCATCTGTTGCATTAGGCTTACCCATACGTATATTTTCCATAATTGAAGTATTAAAAAGATATATATCCTGGGAAACATAACTTATATAATCCATTAATTTTTCAAAGGGAATATCTTTTATATTGACATCACCAATTCTAATTCCGCCTTTTTCTACATCCCAGAATCTAACTAATATTTTTGCTAAGGTTGACTTACCTGAACCAGATTCTCCAACAAGGGCTGTTACTGTATTTTCCTTAGCCTTAAAGCTAACACCCTTTAAAACATCCTGTTTATCATAGGCAAAGGTAACATTGTTAAAGGAAATATCATAATTTTCAGGTATTTTGTACATATCTTTTTCAACTATCTCTTTACTATCAAACAAATCCTCAATAATTTTACTTTTTTCAGTTAACATATGAGTAAATTCAACAAATTCTGCTAATCGAGTTAAAGGAGCACCTAATCCAATAGATAATAGCATACATAAAACATATGTGCCTAAAGAAAGAGTCCCCTTAGTATAAAATAATGCTCCAAAGGGTGCTACAAATAACATGGTGCAAGGTACAATAGTAAAAAAACCAGTCATATATATCCATGATTGTTTATACCAATCAAGGGTAAATTTTTTGTAATTCTTAACTGAATTCGTATACTTTTCAAAGGAAGTCGTAGTCTGATTAAATATTTTAATTACTTCCATACCACCTATATATTCAATAATATTTGAGTTCATTTCATTGGATGCTTTAAAATACTGCTTAATCTTTTCACCAGCTCCACGCAACATAAGTTTATACATAACCATTCCAAGGGGAATAGTACCTAATGATAATAATGCCATTCTCCAATCAAGAATAAATAGATATACTAAAACTACTAAGGGAACAACTAAATTAGATATACCTTCTGGTATCATATGGGCTAAAATTAATTCCATTTCTTCTATTAAGTCTACAAAAATGTTTTTAAAATTTCCTGAACTCTTTTTGTTTATTTCACCCATTGGCATTTTTATCATTTTATCAGCTAACTTTTTTCTCATTCCCATAAGAGTATCATAGGCAGCATCATGGGAAGCAGCCATTGCCATAAAAAATAACAAGGATTTAAGAAGCAAACTAATTAGAATAAACCCTGATATCATCAGTATATAATTAATTGTCACATGGGTATCTCCTACAAATGCCATGATAATTTTATATACTAAATAATAGGGTATTATTCCCACAAAAACACTTATTGTTGAAAGTACAACTGATATATAGGTCTTATTTTTATAATCCTTTGCATAAGAAAAGATTTTCATTATTTCTCCCATTTTTTCACCTTCCTTGAATTAGCATAACAAAACTTTACTATGCTTTTAAAATTCTTCTTTCAACTTACCATTTATATAACTTTTACTTTTATTATTTAAAGCTGAAAACTCTCCTATAACGAAAATAGAAGAAAGTATAATTACCAACAAATCTCCAAGAGGTAGCGCTAACCATACACCTAATTCACCTATAAACCTTGGTAAAATTAAAGCTATTGGAATAAAAAATAATATTTGTCTTCCCATAACTACTATTGCAGCCTTACCTGCTTTACCAAGAGCTTGGAAGAGTGTAATAGATGTTATCATAAACCCATACAGCACAAATACACATAAATATATCTTGAAATTATTTACTCCAAATTGAACCAATATAGGATCTGTTATAAACCAACTTAATATAAATTTAGGAAACAGCATGAAAGAAATCCATAATCCACCTGATATTCCTATTGCTATCTTTGTAAAGGATAAAAATGCTCTTTTAACACGATCAAATTGCTTTGCACCATAATTGGCTCCTAATATAGGCTGTAATCCTTGCCCGATTCCCCACATAGGTATAAAAGCGAACATCAGTATTCTCTGAGCACAGCTTAGAATAATAATACTATTGTTGCCTCCATAGGAAGACATTAATCTCAGTAAAATAGCCAATTGAACAGCAGACATTACTTGCATAAGCATACCTGAAAAACCAACTGACAATATTCGCGGCATAATATCAAGGGATAGTTTAAAGCTTCTTTTTGTTAGCTTAATAACACTTTTACCTGATTTGAAATATATTATATCCCCTAACAAATATATTAATTGGCTAATGACAGTAGCTATTGCCGCACCTTCTATACCCATGTCAAATACACTAATAAAAATTGGGTCTAGAATTATATTTATTATCATACCTGCAAATACAATCTTCATAGCAGATTTCATATTACCTTCACCACGAATTAACATATTAAGGGCAGGTCCCACCCCACCAAATATGAAGCCTAATGCAATGATTTTTATATATCTTTCACCTAAGACCAATATTTCTCCCTTTGATCCAAGAAATTTAAGAATATTAGTTGCGCCACTTAATACTATGGCTGTAAGAATTACCGATAAAACACTTACGCCTATAAGCACATTGCCAAATAGCTTATCAATTGTTTTTTGATCCTTTTCACCCATAGCCCTTGATAAAAGTGACATTGCTCCAGTGGCAAACAATGTAAGAATTGCTTGATTTACTAAAACAATATTATATCCCATTGTTATAGCTCCAACTCCAGCAGCTCCTACAAGCTGCCCAACAAATATAGCATCAACCATATTATATAACCCTACTGCCAGCATACCTATCATGCCAGGTACAGCAAGCTTCATAAAGAGTTTTCCCATGCTCATTTCCAATAAATCTTTTCTACTATCATTCATAGTTTTAACCCTCCATTTCTAAATATTTCTTACTTCTATATACCATAGGGATGAATTTCAATAATGGTTATCATTATCAATAAGTTTAACATAAAAAACAACTAGCTTCTTTCGCAAAAAGGGTAAAAGGGTTCCAAAAAGAGTTTTAAATAAAGATTTTAAAATTTTATTTTAAAAATAAAAAAAGCCTTCATATAATTGAGGAAATTGCATAATACATGTGAAGAATTTTAAAATACAAAATGTAGTGGAGAGAGCCAAGAGAGCTATCCGCATATTGTATTTTAAAATTAATAATGTTAATTATGCAAGTTTCTTAATTAAATATGAAAGCCTAACCTGATTTCCTCATTTCTCTTGGTGTAATTTTATAGTGCCCCTTAAATGCTTTACTAAAACTATGATGGTTGTTATATCCACAAATCAATGCTATTTCCGTAATAAGCTTATCGCTATTTTTTAGTAGTTCTTTTCCCTTTTCCATTCTAGATTTTTTAACATATGCATATACACTAGTAGAAAACACCTGCTTAAAGCATTTCTTTAATATGTCTACAGAAATATCAAATTTGCTACTAAGTTTGTTTATGGTAATTTTTTGATCCAAATTATTAATTATATACCTTTCAATATCTATAATCTTGTCAATTGTAGACCTACTATAATAGACTTCTTTCCGTCTCTTATTTCCTTTAAAATTTTTAAGTTCATATAATAGTAATTCAATAGCTCTAAGTCTAGTATTCTCATTTTCTTTATTCTTAAGACCTTCCTTTATCTCATTAACAAGACGTATAGCTGTAGTATCTCTTTTAATAACTATAAATTCCTTTTCTTCATTAACCAACTTACAAAAATCGAAAAAACTTTTTTTCTTCACTTTAAATATTTCTTCAAAAACATTTGCAATTTCATTAATGTATCCATATAGTGTAATACTCTCATATTGTTTATCAAAATGCTCTACTGTATAAAGATTTTCAACACCAGTATAATATGAAGTCTTTCCTTTATTGGAAACGCACACCTTCCCTTTTCTATTATAAGCTAGCACTTTACCCTTTAAGCAATAATCAATTTTCATACGGGTTTGTGAAAACAATTCGTATTTCTTATCACAATTAATTATCTTATTTTTCATAACAAAATTATTAAATGATAAATAAAATCCCGGTATTATTTTAAAGATAGTAAATGTTCCTTCTCCGTATTCAGGCAAAAGCTTATACGTAAAATAATCTTCGGTGTAATTTGATAATACAGCCATCTTGTTTAAATAGAATGAATCACTCATTATATTCCGCATTCTTGTTATACCTTCCTTTAGAATATCTATTTTGCTTCAAAACTAAAAGCCTTGGAATTTATATAGTATTTCTTAGAAATATTACAAGAATATTCTCCTATTAGCTTTATTGGTGCACATCACAAAACTCCTTCATTTTTATATACTCTAAGTTATAATTTCAAACAATGAAATGATAACCATTAATTATTGATATCGGTTATCATTTCATTGTTATTATATAAAAGGGATTATAATATGTCAAATTAAATTGCCCACCTTTTGGCCCTTTCCATTTCATTATACATATTATAATACCTCCTCCTATTCTTTATTAATTGCATGTGATTTCCCTTTTCCTCGGCCTTTCCTTCATTTAAAACAATAATCTGATCTGCATCCTTAATAGTATTTAATCTATGGGCTATTACTATTACAGTTTTATCTGTTGTAAGTTCCTTAATTGATTTTCTAATTTCCAATTCATTGTCTGCATCAAGGGAAGCAGTAGCTTCATCCAATAATACTATAGGAGCATCCTTAAGTATAGCCCTTGCTATGGATATTCTTTGCTTTTCTCCCCCCGATAAAGTGGAACCCCCTTCACTTACAATTGTATCGTACCCCTTTTCAAGCTTTTCTATAAATTCATGACAGTTGGCAATCTCAGCAGCTCTTATTACTTCTTTCCTGCTGGCATTTGGATTCCCAAGCTTTATATTATTGTATATTGTATCATTTAAAAGATATACATCCTGAAAAACCATGCTTACATGTTTTAATAGTGAATCGGGATTTATATTCCTTATATCCCTTCCCCCAATTTTTATTTTCCCCTTATCTATGTCCCAGAATCTGGCTATAAGACTTGTAACGGTAGTTTTACCAGACCCCGAAGGACCAATAAGGGCAGTCATGGTTCCCTCCTTAGCCTTAAAGCTTAAGCTGTTAATAACATTTTCACCCTCTTCATATTCAAAACTTACATCCTCAAATTCAATATCATAATTATCAAAATTTACATCTTCATATTTATAGCTCATTTCCTTCTCGTTGTAAGTACTAATAAGCTTTTCAGATGCTAGTTTTAAATAACGAAGCTTTCCATATTGGGCTGCAAATCCCCTAAGTACATTTGTAAGGGCTATATTTATTATAATAAAGGTCAAAAGCTCTTTTTTTCCTATTGTACCAGTGCCAAATTTTGTTACGGCAGTAAGTAATAATATGGGAAAGCTCAAATCTACAATAATTTGAAATAATAATACATAGGGCACAATAGAAATTTCAGTTCTTATGCTCTCCTTTTTTAAATCTTTAAAGGATTTTTCTAATCTCTCAAACTTTTCTCCAGCCAGATTATGAGCCTTAAACACCTGCATTCCCCTTAAATATTCAACCAACCTTGAAATAACCCGATTCATAACTTCCTTTTTATGTTTACCTATTTTAGTAACCTTATTTCCCCCATAATAGATTATAGGAAATGCAATTATTACTACTAAAACCTGAATAGTCCCCAGCTGCACATCAATTGCAAAGGTTATTGCAAGAAGGTATAGGCTCAGAAAAACCGTTTTTATTAAATCGCTGGTACTATGAGTCAGCGTTTGTTCAAAGTCTTGAAGATCATTTGTCATTATATTAGATAAATTTCCTATACTATTTTTATTAAAGTATCCTAAATTTATATTTCTAATATGGTCACCTAATGAAATACGCATTTTTTGAATAGCCCTAGCTCCTTTAATTTGTATCCCCATATACCCCTTTGAATTTACTAACGCTCTGATAATAAGGGCCACTATCATAATTATTGTATAGGTTTTTATCTTTGAGATGCTCAAATCATTATCAAGCAAATCTAATAAAACAAAATACAGCATAGCATAGGAAAACATATGAAATATAGTATCTAGAGCTAATAAAATCAAGGGCTTTCGAAGGGTTTTTCTTTCATCTCCTAATAATTCTCTTATATTTGAAAACATATTATGCACCCCTTTCCATAGTCAAATCATAATCATACATATCCCAAAGATGTCTATATAGCCCCTTTTTCCTCATAAGGAAATCATGGGTTCCCTGTTCTAGAATTTCCCCTTCCTTAAGCACAACAATTTTATCTGCATTTTTTATGGTATATAATCTATGGGCTATAATAAGGGCAGTTTTACCCTTTAATAGAGTTCTAAGTGCCTCTTGTATTTTTGATTCGTTTTCTACATCGGAGTAGGAAGTTACTTCATCTAGAATTACAATGGGACTATCCTTTAATATGGCCCTTGCAATGGATATCCTCTGCTTTTCCCCTCCGCTGAGCTTTATTCCATTTTCCCCAAGAAGGGTATCATATCCCTTAGGCAAGCCCATTATAAAATCATGTATCTGGGCTTTTTTTGCAGCCTCAATAATTTCCTCCATTTCCTTATCTGATCCCATTCTAATATTTTTCCCTATGGTATCATGGAGCATGAAAACCTCCTGAAATACAAAGGATACATTATCCATCAAACTGTTCATTTTGAAGTCTCTTATATCTATACCATCAATTTTAATATTGCCTTTATCAACATCCCAAAATCTTCCTACCAATTGCCCCAAGGTGGTTTTCCCCGAGCCCGATGGTCCAACAAGGGCCACTATATTACCTGCTCCTACAGTTAATGATAGATTTTTTATAACTTCCTCCTTGTCATATTTAAAGGTAATATTATTAAATTCTATCTCCCCTTTAATTTTTTCATTTATTTCTTCATTCCCTTCTTTCTGGGGCATTTGTTCTATAATATCCCTAACATTTCCAGCTCCTTCTAAAAGAAGAGAAAAGCTTTCTCCAAATTCTAATAATTGTTTAAATGAATTAAGGAAGGTGGCACTTAAAATTAAGAATAGTATATAAGTAGAAACATCTATACTTCCATTTAAAAACATAATCCCTCCAATGGGAATTATAAATAAAAGTCCCGAATCAATAAGAATCAAAAATACACTATAAAAGGGAACCATTGTTCTAGTTATTTCTTCCCAATAATCTGAATATTCCTCTGTACAATCCTTATAATTTTTAAAGGATTTTGCAGAAAGATTAAAGGCCTTCATTACATTCATTCCATTTATATATTGTATAATGGTGGAATTAAGCTTTTGAAGGAGATGATGATAATGCTCCATCCTTTCTTTCATCCCTTTGAACATTGCCATTTGTGACATAAAGCCTAAAATAATTGGAATAAACAAAACCAATGCAAGTTTCCAGTCCAAATAAAAAAGATAAGCAATAACTATAACAGGAGTTGCCGCCGCTGAAGCCAAATCTGGGATTTGATGGGCTATAAAATTTTCTAATTTTTCTATATCTTCATTTATGGTTTTCTTAATCTCTCCAATGGTATGTCCTTTAAAAAAACCCATATTTAGTTTTGCCATATGTTTAGCCGCCTTCATCCTAAGCTCGTAAAGTATTGTAAAGGCCGCAATATGAGAAAATACTCCTGAAGCTAAGAATATTGCCATTCTAGCCACTACAATTATTCCTACAATTACTGCCATTGATTTAACTGCTTCATAATTTACCGATGGTTTAAACAGCTCCAGAATTATATAATACATTAAAATATAGGGTGCTATAGAAAACACTGAGCTTATAACACTAAATACAGCAGAAATGTATAATTTGATTTTTTCTTTACCAGATACCTCCAGAAGAAATTTTAAATTTGATCTTTCCTTCATTTTAATCCTCCTCGCTAATAAGCATAAGCTTTATAATTGTCACTTATGTTATTATACTTGATAATGATTATCATTTTCTACTCCAAAGCATAGAAAAAATGCTCCAAAAAATTAAAAAGAGCTTCCTCATCTTCTGAGACAGCTCACTTTTCCCTAAACTTAAAATACGGGAGGAGATATTATAAATATTCCTTTAACTGTACTATTTCCATTATTAATCATTTTATGGGGAATATTCTCTTTGATATATACAGAATCTCCCTTTTCCATAAAATAGTGCTTTTCACCTAAAATCAATTCCATTGTTCCTTCTAATATTATTATTGCTTCATCGGTCTTGTGTATAAAAAAATCTTTGCTGGCAGATTTTTTTGGCTTTATTTCAAAATAACCAGATACAAACTTCATTTGCCAATCCATTTCATTTGGCATAGGAGTTAAAAATTCATAGAAAATATTACTTTTAGGAAGTTTCATTATTTTTCTATCTTTAGTCTTTATAAAAAATTTTTCTTCCTCGTCCTCATCACTTAAGAAAAAATATATTGGTACATTAAAGGCTTGTGCTATTTTCCTTAGAGAAGAAATTGAAGGTTCTGTCATATTTCTCTCTATCTGAGATAAATAGCTGGCAGTGAAATTCGTTATATTAGCAACTTGATTCAAGGTAAGTCCTTTTTCTTGTCTTATTTTTCGGATTTTACTTCCAATCATTTACGCCCTCCTTCTATTAAGGATTTTTACTATATGCAATTTCCTCACCTATCATAAAAAACTACCTACTACATCCATTTTTAAAATCTCTAGAAATCTACCATATATTATGCAAGAGATTTTAAATTTCCAAAGGATGTAAAATTAAGATTTATATACCATTGACTATTAATATTTTATCACAACTTACAATATTTTTTAATAAAAAGAACGTTCAATCCAACAATAATTAATCAAAATCTTATTCATAGTTTTTAAAAGATTCTTTTATGATGTATAAATTAACTTTTCAATTTGTTTCACTACATATAGATATACGCCCTTAAAAGTTTTATTGGCGTATATCTATGCATAAGCGAAAAAGAAATATTAAGACTCCCCCTGTGGGGACTAAAGCAACGAGTTAATTTACAATACCGGTAATTTGATTAGTGATGTATACTTGCCACCATGATATATCTTCTGTGTTGCCTTAACAACTTCAGTATCAGTTGATGAATCATTTCCCGTATTTGAATTTGGAAATATAAAATTATCTGCACTGGATGTTATAGTTAACCGTATTTTATGCCCTTTTCTAAAGGTATTACCAATTTTAGAAGTTCTAATTATATATTTTTCTATTCTATTTGGTTTTAATAATTCGATTTTATCAAAACTATTTCTAAATTTAGCTCTTAAAACTCCATCTACAAGTTTAATTGAATTTCCATCTTCATCCACATCTGTTAGTCGTACAATCCAGTCTGTATCCCTTGCTGAACTTGATGCAAAAAATTCAACATGAATATCTCCTGCAATAGTAATATCTTCTTTAAGCTTATCAGTGCTATAAACTAGTACATCTGACCTTTTTTCTACATTAATATAATTATCTGGAACCCCTACTTCATTTTCTGATAGGTCTATTAAATGTGGCGCTGGATTTTCTGGATCATAAACATAAGTATCATGATTCTCAGCTTGAACCTTCTCAAAAATAAGCTTACCATCTATATCTGATTTATTGGCATTTCCACTGCTGCTTAGATATAGATTTTTAAGTTTAACTTCCTTTGGAAGCCAGTTTTCAGCTTCTCTCCACCTATTATCTCCTAGGGTATAATATTCTACTTCCTTTTCCTTTTCTATTCCATTGTCGATATTTTTCAAATGTTTATCAAACCAGGCAAGATAATAGTAATCCAAATCGTATCTTACGGCATTGTTCCCAAAGCCTACTCCATGAATATCCCTTGTAGTATTGGCACTATGCATCCATGGACCTAAAAATACTTTCTTATTTCCCTTTTCATATTCTTTAACTATATCCAAAGCCTCTGTAGTTCCCATTCCATTATCATCGAACCAACCGGAAACCACCATTGCCGGAACTTTTATTTTATTTTTATGTTTAAACCAATTTGACTTACTCCAAAATTCATCGTATTCATCATGCTTTAGCCAATAATTCCAAAATGATACATCAGTATTTAAGGCTTTTTTTGTTATATCCTTTAAGGGTCTTATTTTTAATATTTCATCCCAATCATCTCTAATCATATTTTCTGGTTTAAATCTCTTTTCTGCCATTGCAAAGGCCCAAGCCAGCATACCAGAAGCCAATGTACCACCCTTTCTAGGCATATCAATAAAGGGTCCTCCTGCAGTAACTATACTTACAAGGGCTTTTAAATGTTTGTTTCCACTGGCTGCTGATGCCCATTGAACATATCCTCCATAGGAAGCACCTATCATTCCTACTTTTTTATCCGACCAATCATTGCTAACAATCCAATTAATACTATCATCGCCATCTTCAATTTCAAAGTGCATAGGTATCCATTTACCTTCTGAATCTTCCCGCCCCCTTGTATCTTGAATAACTACCGCATATCCTCTTTGTACATATTTAAAATGAGCCTGAGAAAACAGCTTTTTACCATAGGGGGTTCTCACAAAAATAGTGGGAATCTTTTTATTTATATTTCGGGGAAGCCAAACATCAGTGGCTAATTTAACACCGTCCCTCATAGGAACCATAAATGTACCTTTAAATTCCACTGCATATTGAGGATTAGATACCTCCTTTTCTTTCCACAATTTTAAAGGCGTATAATCCTCATAACCTTTTTTCACTAAAACATTACAAACTTCTCTAGTGGTTACTATAAATCCCACAACCTCATTTTCCACTAAAACTATATCTAATGGGAACTTTTTATTTCTTTCACACCAAATATTATTATTTATTTCAGATTTCTGATATAATGCTCCCCATGGAGTCTCTACTTGAAATTTTTCAATATTAAAAATTTTATTAAATTCATCAAGTTTACTATTCAAATCCTTAAGATTTATTTTATATATTTCTTCATATTTTGTTATGTCTTTACTTTTTAATATAGTCTTTTCCAGCCATTTATTGCTAAAAACATCCTTTTTTATATGCTCTATACAATCATCTTTAAATATTATATCTGCACAATGAATTCCTGATTGATAAAGAGAGTACTCTAACATTTAATGAACACATCCTTTTTCTTAATTATGCACCAATAATAGTTTTAAGAAGGTAAGCTATTGATATTCCCAAATAATTACCTAGGGCATTTCCAATGGCCCCTAAGACAACACCTATACTAACTAAAGACCTCCATTGGGCTGAAGCAGCTACAAGAGCTGAGGTGGACCCATCGGCAATAGAAGCCACTATTGAAACAATAACATATTGATACTTAATTTTAAATAATCTGCATAATATTAAATGAAGAAGTAAAGAAAACACTATTACTGATAGTATATATAATGAAATAAGCATAGTAGAACCAAAAAAATCTTTTAAATTAACCATAAATCCTATAATAGCTAAAAAGAATAATGCCACATACAAACCTAAATCTATACTCCCCTTTATCTTCTTAACAGGTTTAACTTGAGCTAAAGCAATTGCTATTGTTGTTATGAGAAGTATTCTTACTGCACTTTGCAATGTTCCTGGAGCCATTGTTGAAATTAAAGTGGCTATTTCTGTAACAACAAATCCTATTGCAAATAACCATGCAATATCTTTAATACTCCATTCTTTTTCGCTCATCAATTCCTCATGTCCTTCTCCAAGTAATTCATCTTCACTCAAAGAATAGGGCCAGAATTTTTGAAATTTCTTTGACTTTTTAAGTATTGCTGGTGCTGCAAATAAAAATATCAAAGTAGGCATACCTATTACATAATCGGCAGCATTGGCTGCTGCAAAGGTTTCAGCACTGGCATTTAATCCTGTTCCAATGGCTGTCAAGTTTGAACTTCCTCCAGTATAAGTCCCTACAAACATACCTGCCATTTTCCATCCTTCATTCAATTTAGGAGCAAAAATAAATCCAGTTAAAAGGGAAACAAACCCTACACTCAATACAGCAAATAACATAGCTAATAGAGGCTGCTTAGATAATTTAAGCATTTTACTCAAATCAACATTCAATAACATCATTGTCATGGATAGAGGTATTGCATATTGAAATATAACCACATATACATTGGCCATTGTAGGTACAATTTTTAAATTTGAAAGTAGTATACCAAATATTATTACAGTTAAAGCCGGGCCTATACTTTTAAAAGCTTTAAATTTTTGAAGGTAAAGACTAAGAGCTACAATAAGGGCTATAATTGCTATAAGACTTCCTGAACTTGAAAATATTACATTATCCATAATTTGTCCTCCCTGTAAATAGTATTTTTTTGAATTCTATAATGAATTAAATTAACTGTTTTGCTGGAATATCTATATAGATTTCCCATAGTAAAACTTAATTTATACATATCAAAATATCCGATGTTTTTGGGGATTTTTGATGTGTATAAATTAACTGTTTTACTGGAATATCTATATTATGATTCAAATTTTAATTTATAATTAATAGACATATGGAACTATCAACCTAAAAATCAATAGATATACCCAGCCCAGGTGCTTCTGGAAGAGTAATTGTACCCTTTTCAAATATTAAACCTCCATCTATATCTGAATCTTTAATATACAAAAAGCTGTCCATATCAGCCTCTGTAATATTTTTCTTCGCTGCCACTAAACTAGCTGCTGCTGTAATTCCAACTTTACTTTCAAGCATACATCCAACCATGCATTTTATATTGGCGGCCTCGCTTATGGCATTTATTTGCTCACCCCTATATAATCCGCCACTTTTCATTAGCTTGATGTTTATTATATCAGCACATTTATTTCTCACTATTCTTATGGCATCTACAGGAGAAAATACACTCTCATCAGCCATTACTCCTATATCTACTTTATTTCTTATTAATGCCATATTGTCTATATCCCAATGGGGTAATGGCTGCTCTACAGCTTCAACCTTATATTTTTCTACAGCCTTCATAACCTTAACTGCTTCAGGAACTGACCATCCTTGATTAGCATCCATTCTTAATCTGATATCATAACCTACAGCTTCTCTAATTAGCTTAATGGCTTCAATATCCTGCTGGGGATTAATTCCAGCCTTTATTTTTAATATCTTAAAACCTTGCTCGATTCTCTCTTTAGCTTGCTTTGCCATTTGCTCTGGAGAAGATATCCATAAAGTAATATCCGTATCAAATTTATTTGAATTCCCACCTAAAACTTTATATAAAGGAGCATTCATAATTTTTCCTTTAATATCATATAAAGCTATATCAATTGCTGCTTTTGAACTAGTATTTTTTGATATGGTACTATCCATTATATTGTGGATCTTTTCGATATTCAGAGGATCATGACCTATAATTTTCTTTCCAAAAAGTTTTGTAGATACTATTACATGGTCTATAGTCTCTCCTGTAACAAATTCTAAAGGGGAACCTTCTCCAATTCCATAAACTCCTTCATCAGTTTCAATTTTCACAAGCACAGTATATACATGCTCAATGACTCCAAATGCAACTTTAATTGGGCTGTACAATTGCAATTGGACTTTTTCAACTTTTACATTAGTAATTTTCAATTTAAATCCTCCCTTGCCTATTGAATTTATTTTAATTTTCTGACATATTTAAATATTTGTTAATTAAGTTATATTTAAATAATTAAAGATAATTGTAATATATATTAATTAATTTGTCAATAAAATTCTGTAAATTTTGAATTTACTATCATAGTCTAATCCTATTCTTCACTTTTCCCCAATAATATGCTCTTACTGATGAAGTTCCTATGTCAAAAATTATAAAATCCTTGAATAAAATTCTATTTGATGGTGATAAACATAAATTCACTTGGAGATTGTGGCACACGAAAAAAGCTGCTAAAAGATTTTACTTTTAGCAGCCTTTTTTGTGATCTTAATGCTGGTAAAACTGTATATCCCCTATGCCTTTTTTAATATTCATCTTTATATTCATTCCATCTGAATACATTTTAAGTCTATTCAATATATACTCAGCTTGAATATCCTTTGCTACATAGGGCTGACAATTCTTTATTTTTATTGGAATTATATTTACTTCTTGAATCTTTTTATTCTTTATTTTGAATTTAACTATTATAGTTTCATCTGTCCCATTTGGAATTTGTCTATCAAAAACAAAATTCCCAAGACTGTAAAATATCAAACGATTTTTATATTTTTCAATTCCTTGAAGCACATGGGGATGGTGTCCTAGTATCAAATCCCCTCCGCTATCTACAACTGTATGGGCAAGCTCCTTTTGCATTTTCCCTGCATAAAACTCAAATTCTTTTCCCCAATGAAAGGATACAACTAAAAAATCACAATTTTTCTTGGCTGATTCTACTTCTTCCTTTAGGGTTTCAATATAAACCTTTGCAACATCGGCTCTATCGCTAAAGCTAATATATCCTTCTGGAGGAAAAATTGAATACCCAAGAAATCCTATTTTGCAGCCTTTCTTTTTTATATAAAGGGGTTTTCTGGCTTCCCTGTAATCATGTCCTCCTCCAATATAATCAACATTGTATTTTTTTAGTGTTTTCATTGTATTTATAATACCTTCACTGCCATAGTCCATAGTATGATTATTAGCTAAATTTAATATATCAAAGCCAGCTTCTTTAATAGCAATTGCATTTTCAGGATCTGCCTTAAATAGAAGTGATGGTCTTTTCAAAGCAGGAGTGCCATCATTGGTTATGGGACATTCTAAATTTCCAAAGGTAATATCTGCTCCTCCAAGGACATTTTTTACTTTCCTATAGGGATAGTCATAATCATTCTTAATCTGTGCTCTAACACCTCTATCCAATAATATATCTCCCACAGCACATAAAACTACTTCTTTTGGGTAACAATCTTTCAGTACAACTCCAATTATCAATATTAATAATATTAATAATAAAAAATGCTTTTTCATAGCTGATTTTCTCCTTAAATCTTTGTTACTTACCCAAGAGATACGACCTAAATCTTAGAACTTACAACATAGCACTTAGAACTTTTTTAACACCCTGTACTATATGGCTCTGCTGGAGCAGGAATTTCTTCCTTACCTCTTTTTATGAAGCTGTCCATCCAGTCGGGCTGCTGGGGCATTATATTTTCTTTAATTGTTTTTTGCCATTCTTCATCGGTAAGCCTATGGGTATAATCAAATTCAAAATAGCTAAATACTGCTCCCCTGGTAAGATATAGCTCTCCACCTATGGGAACCACCACATAAATCTCATATGCAGGACCAACTCCTACTTCAAAATATCCTCCATCGCTAAATTCATTTGGAGCTATGGTATGAATATCAGCTATTACTGCCATATTTTTATCTGTCTCAGAGGTTATTTCAAACCACCTCATGCCATCTCCTGCAAAGGAGCTTGTAAGATATTCTAAAAGTCCTCCATAAACTAAAAGCTGATAATATTCATCTGAATTAAGTTCTTCATTATTAAGTTCCTTTACTGAACAATTGATTAAAAACTGAAGAAGGTCTTCAAATCTTTGCATTTTACTTTCCATAGTTTCTATAAGCATATCTCTCTGCTTTAAGTTTTCCCTTGAATATTTAGTTAACCACAATAGCTTATTATAAACCTCTATGTTCGGTTCAACATATCCCTTAACCTGAGGTGGCTCTTCTCCACCGCCACACTCTACTCCACTTTGTTTTCCATATAAAATCGTATCGTGCTTAAGCTGGGCCCAGCTTCCTAGTGCTGTACTTAAGGATTTATCTGTCCATGCCTTATTTGTCATAAAAGAAGGATATCCGTCTTTAAACTCTTTAAGTAATCCCTTGAGTGTCCAAAGCCAGCCGTAGTACATATTACCACGCCATTTTTCTTCATTTAATTCATTAAATTCTGTCTTTAATTTATTAAAGATGTCTATATATCTAGGTGACTTTTTATCTTCATGATAATGATTTATTTGTATATCATATGCCCTGTCAGAACCTAAAACTCCCATTACGTCTAAACCAGAAGGTATAGGTCTATTTATAGGCTCTACCAGCTTTTGTATGATTTCTGAATCGGGAATATATCTTTGACCCATTAATCTAAATTGCTTACCTACTGGAGTATCCACATCAGTATATTTAGCCTTTATTTGGGGCTCAGGTAATTCCTTTGCTTCCAAATATAGCTTATCTAGCTTTTCTCCATCATTTAATTGATTAATATCAGGATTTTCCCCATAAACATTTATAAGTAAATCCTTATAATGATATATATTAAGATCATCGGCTGTTCCTACATAAAATACAGTTGGATCATATATATTTTCCCATAAAGTTATATCATCTTCTTTATCATTATTTAAAAACACACTATAGGTTATAAGTAATGCCTGAAGTGTTTGCTCAATATTTCTTACTTCATTATTATTTTCATCAACCTTGTAAAGTGGAAATGGCGCCTGTCCATACCACATCATAGCTTTAAAATATCTTTTAAAATCATCGTTTCTTGTATAATGTCCCCTTGGTTTATATTGACTGTAATCCAATTTATATGGAAATATTTTAGATTTTTTAAAGCCAGCCTGCTCTTTAATTAATTCATATTCTGCTAAAGCCATTTCCCTTGCTTCCTCTGGCATATCTTTCGGTAGATCCTTTTCAAGACAAAGAGCTGCTGCTCCAAAGTAAGCTATGTTTTTCAGCTGAGCATTTTTTATTTCTTCATTATTTATTTCATCAAATAGAAGTATTGATTTATTAAGCATACTTTCAGTTAATTCTTCAACAAAGCCCAACAGCTTCTCTTTCTCAAGAAGCCTTAAGGAATAGTCATAAAATATATGGTACACCTGAAGAACTGAATCAGTTGTTATAAAGCTAGGTATTTTTTTATATTCATTTTTTTCATAAATATAAAAAAGCTGCTCCTCCTTTGTAGGATTTACTACAAAGCCATTCTTTGCCAAAAGCTTTTTCTGCTCTGGGCTGAACTCTCCAAAGCTATCCACATTAATTACATTTGATAAATCCTCCATTACGGTATATGATTTAGCCTTGGGCTCAATGTTTATTGCTTCATATGGAACATCAATTACTTTTCTATCTTTTTGTGATGTGAATTTTAACAAGCCCAGCTTTGATTCTCCTTTTTCCCCACGTTCTTCTTTGATAAAATCATCATTGTCTTTCTCTTCTTCTCTAATTACACTTTCTTCATCTACATTATTTTCTTCAGAATTTAAAGCTTCTTCTTCAATTTTTCCAGCTTCATAATTAATATTTTCTGTTTCAAACTCTTCTAATCTCTGTCTTACTGTATCTTTATTATTAGCACAGCCTACAGTTCCAAACACTGTTACAAAAACATAAACTACACACAAAAAATAGATTGAAATTTTTCTTATCCTCATAATTTTCCCCTTTCAACTAATTAAGATAATGGCATAATTAAAATTAGGCTAGCTTCCATAATCTTTATGGTATTCCTCTAGAAACCTTAAAGCTGTATGCTGTATATAGTAATTAATTTTCACTGAAAGTAATTATGCAATTTCCTCAATCAATATTAAATACTGGTATATACTCTCTAAATCTATTTTTTACTTTGATTTTTTTATCAATATAGTTCATTAATATCCATTCATATTTACTTCCATTCTTCACTTTAATTATAATGCTATTTTTATTTTCCTTATTCGTAATATTATCAAAAAATAGTATATCCTGGTACTCTTTACTTTCTGCCATACCTTCAAACCCAAAGCCCTTCCACTTATATGAATTTATAATTTTTTTACCGTTTTTGAATATCTCTATAGAAATAAGCTCATCAAGACCATCATTATCTATATCTAAAAATATGTAGTCCTCAAAGGGTCTTGAAAGCCTAGATCCCCTCCACTTGGGAGATATACTGTCACCATTCCAATTATATATAAATGGTCTCTTAGACTTTACAGGATGAAACTGAGATTCTTTATATACTCCAATTGATATTTCCTTTTCTCCATCCCCATCTACATCTGCAGTCTGTATTTTCCATGGATTCATATCCTTAAAGGCTTTTGTATAGATTTTCTTTAGCCCATCATCAAAGGAAAAAATCATTAATTTTTCTCCAAACTTCTCCTTCTTTTTTCCTGTAATAATCAAAAGTTCATCATTATCATCATTATCTATATCTGATATATAAGTACTTACTATAGCTTCATCATTTTTAAATCTATAGGTTTTTAAAGATCCCTTTAATGAATACTGCTTAATAAGATTTCCTAAAGTAAATATTAAACTGTTTTGATGTTTTGATTTTAAAACCCCAACTAAATTTACAGCTTCCTTTGAAAAACCTAATAATTTTATTTTTGAAGGATAGTACCTATTTTTAATTCCCAAAACATGAAAATTTAATATTTTCCCAAAGAAGCATGTATATTCAATATCATTGTTTCTTATCTTTATCTGAGCTTCATACTCAAACAATACTCCAATAGACAAAAAAAATAATATAATTATTAATAATAAAATAGCAAGCCTATTTTTTTTAAACATATGATATACCTCTTTTAAATAAAATGAACTCTCTTTGCTAAAGTAAAGCATCAAAGCTTCAGATGGAAACTCTACTCCACCTGAAGAAAATTTAAGCTAAATTCTTCTTATAAAGGTTTAAATTATTATTACCTCTATAGACATATTATGTCATAAATATCCTGGCATGTCTAAGATTTCTTGATATATTTAAAACACCTTAGATCTATATTAAACTTACAAAATAAAATTTATAAATATAAGAAGGATATTTTTAGAAATCATAGAATTTATTAGATATGTCAAAAATATAAAATCTATTAATGGAGGGAAGGAAATGAGAAAATTTATGCAAGTCCGTAAAGGAAAATCACTTCTAAGCTTGTTAGTAGTAGCAATGATGTTATTTACAATGAGTACATCCTTTGTTTTTGCCGAAGAAGTTAATACCGTTGATATTATTACCTTTAATGACTTCCACGGAAGCCTAGCAGAAGATGTAAGCGAAGGTGGCAAAAATATTGGTATGGCAAAACTTGTAGGATATGTTAAGGAAATTGCAGAGAAAAATCCCAATACCATTATAGTATCTGGAGGAGACAACTATCAGGGTTCAGCTCCATCAAACCTTACATATGGAGCTCCCGTATCAGAAATGATGAAAGCCATGGGCGTAGTTGCATCTGCCGTAGGTAATCATGAATTTGACTGGGGCGTAGAGTATATAGAAAAATGGGCTAAAGATGGAGAATTTGACTTTCTTGCTGCAAATATTTATGATACTGAGACAGATGAACCTGTAGATTGGGCAAAACCTTATTTAATAGTTGAAAAAGGAGAGATTAAAGTTGCCTTTGTAGGTCTAGCTCATCCTGATACCGTTACATTAACAAAGGCTGAAAATGTAGATGGCCTTGAATTTAGAGATCCAGTGACAGCTGCACAAACATGGGTTGATTACTTAGAAGAAGGAAAGGCAGAAGAAGGTACTCCTGATGTTATAGTAGCATTAACCCATATTGATTCTTCCCAAGATAGAGAAACAAAAGAAATTACTGGAAATGCAGTTGATTTAGCTAATAACGTAGAAGGCCTAGATGCAATTATATCTGCCCACAGCCATGAAACAGTTGTTGGCAATGTGAATGAAGTTCCAATTGTTCAAGCTTATAAAAATGGTCGTTCCCTTGGAAAAATATCTATTGAATTAAACGAAGATAAAACAGTAAAAGATATTACTGCTGCAATTGACGATGTGTATAAAATCAAAAATGACATAGCAGCAGATGAAGGAGCTTCCAAAATATATGATGAATATAGTAAGGAATTAGGCCCAATTTTAGATGAGTCCTTAGGAACAGCAGCTGGTGAATTCACCCACGACAGATCAAAGCCAAATGTATCATTGTTGGGTAAATGGGTTACAGATATTATGAGAAAAGAAGCCAATTGCCAAGTGGCTATACAAAATGGTGGAGGTCTTAGAACGTCCTTGTTAGAAGGAAATATTACGATGGGTGATTTGTATGAAATAATCCCCTTTGATAATACCCTTGTAACTATGGAACTCCCAGGTGAAGATTTAAAGAAAGCAATTGATCACGGTATATTAAATCCTAAGGTTACCGATGGACAATTCTCGGGTCTTAAGGTTGAATATAATGGAAACAAAGAATTTGGAAATAGAATAACTTCTATAACCTTAGAAGATGGTACTCCCCTTGAGATGGATAAATATTATACAGTTGTCGTTAATGACTTTATGATAACTGGTGGAGATGAATATGACTTTTCCAATGCAAAAAATATAGTAAATACCTATGTTCCAGTTAGAGATTTACTTGTGGAAAATATAAAGGAAGCTGAATCTATTACCCCTGAGCCTGTTGATTATCTCATTGAAGTAAGTGAAGCCGTAGAAGAAGCTACGGAAAATGAAAAAGTTACTACTATAGAAGAAACTATTCAAACAACTGAAACTGAAGAAACAAAAGCTTCAAAAATAGAGAAAGCTGATAATCAAGTAGAACAAGTAGAAAACGAAACTCAACAAGCAACTAATGAGCCTCAAGAACAACCTAATAATTTAAAAACCTATACAGTTCAAGTTAATGATATGCTTTGGAAAATTGCAGAAAAATTTGAAACTACATATCAAAAAATTGCAGAATTAAATAAATTGAAAAATCCTCATTTAATTTATCCAGGACAAGAATTATTAATACCTGCAAATTAGAAAAACTATTATATTTTTCTTTTTAGAAATATATTTGTAATTTCAAGTAAAGAGGGTCTGTCTCACAATAAAATGTGAAACAGACCCTTAATATATAAATTATTTTTGCATTAATACATAATCATTTACCATTACTCCTATATCCTTAGCAATTACAGGACATTTTGCCTTAAGCAGAAAAAATATTCCCCTTGATTCATCGGATAGGGTTTCATAATTTCCTTGACCTTTACTTATAATAACATCAGCTGTATCATATATTTCTTTAAATTCTTCACTGCATTCATCTAAAATTACCCCTGGAGCATCACATCCCGTTGATATAATTTTAGCACTATATTGTAATTGGGAATCATAAGCTTCTTTTGTAGTAGTATCATTAATAATAGGCTTACTTCTCACTGCATAAATTACATCAAGCTGTAATAATTCTTCAATTAAAACCCTGTCAAAAACTGTCTCCCCTGCATTATCTCCTATAATCAACAAAGTTTTTGCATTTTTAAGGCACTTTTGAAATTTTTCTATTTCACATATCTTGAATTCCTTATCAAATTCTTCTAAGAAATTCTCTTTTATGCTTTTATCACCATAAATTGCTGCGTCCATTATATTTCCCACTGAAGAAATTTTTAAAGCCCAATACAGCCTCTCTTTTTGTTTATATAGAAAATGCTTCATATCAGGATAAATCCTTTCAGCAGTTTCTATGGATTTTTCTTTAAGTTCTTTGTAGGGGTCTTCAACTTTTGTGTATTTTTTCACCAGTCTATGTAAGTCTCTTCCTACTTCTGGTGCGCTTTTATATTTATCAATTTCTGCAATTATATTTATTGACTCAAGCAGTATTTCTTTTTGTATTTCTTCATCCTTTGTATTCATCCTAGATGCTTCTAAAACCTGTCTTAGAAAGCAAGGTATACAATCAAGCTGTATCTCCAACTTTATCTCTCCCCTATATAAATATCACATATTTATTCATTAGTTTCCTTATCTGAAGTAATTTTTTTATCATCCTCTAGAGAAGAATCTGAATCAAGTTGTTTTCTAATCATTGGCGATTCAACATCCTCTAAAGGAACTACACAGTATCCTCTTCCATGACCTGTCATTGGACCTTCACCCTTAGGACCAGTTCCATCAAATTTTGGCATATTAATACCCCCTTCCTATATTCCCCATAGCTTACATAGTAATGATTAATGTCATATGCCATATACTCTAATATAAGAATAACAGAGTTTTGGGTATATGTCAATAATCTTTATCCCATTTTATGGAACATACAAATGATTTATAATAGCTTTGATCAATAGACAATAATTTCCTAATTTGATATAATTACAAAGGAAATAACCATTTAGTTTGTTTTTACTATATATATAACATATGGGGAGAAATCTATAATGGATATTAAAAAAACTATTGATAAAATGATTGTAAGCTCCAATGCCAATATAGAAGACATTGTTAATGTACTCGATTCTAATTGCGATAATTATCTATTTCAGCAAGCAAACAATATAAGAAAGAAATATTGTGGTGATGAGATACACTTAAGAGCTATAATCGAATTTTCAAATCACTGTCGATGTGACTGCTTATATTGTGGAATAAATAGGCAAAATATATCTTTAGAAAGATATAGAATGAATCCTGAAGAAATAATTGAATATGCTAAAAGAGCATACGAAGCCGGATATAAGACAATGGTCCTTCAATCCGGTGAAGACCCATGGTATGACAGAGGAAAAATATCTTATATCATTAGAGAAATTAAAAAGCTTGGTGATATTGCAATCACTTTAAGTGTTGGAGAAAGAGAATATGATGATTATAAACAGTGGAAATTAGACGGGGCCGATAGATTTCTTTTAAAACATGAAACTGCCGATGAAGAATTATACAATTATCTTCATCCCCATTCTACCTTCAAAAACAGAACACAATGTTTAAAATGGCTTAAAGAATTAGGATATCAGACAGGAAGTGGATTTATGATTGGAATTCCTGGTCAAACTTTAAACACAATAGCAAAGGATATATTACTTTTAAAAGAATTAGATGTGGACATGGCTGGTATTGGTCCTTTTATTTCACATCCTCAAACCAGACTTAGAAACAACCCTACTGGAAGTACTAATTTAACCTTAAAAACCCTTGCTATTACCAGAATTTTATTAAAAAGACCCCACTTACCTACAACTACATCATTAGAAGTAACTAATGTAAGGGATAGGGAAAATGCATTTTATACAGGTGCCAATGTAATAATGAGAAAAGTTCAGCCCTTTGAATATAGAAGACTTTATGAAATATACCCTAACCCCTCTATTAAAGAACAAAGTATAGAAAATGAGAGAAAAGAAATTGAAAACTATGTAAAAATGATGGGAAGAAAAATCTCTTCAGATAGAGGAGATGCAATAAAATAACTTCAGAGTCTTTAAAAAATAAAGGAACGAATTAAAATTCGTTCCCTTATTTTTGATTTTTGAATTTTTCATTATTAAGAAATCTTCCTAGTCCTCTTCCATTTCCTCTTCCTAATCCTCTTCCTAATCCAGACCCTCTAATGCTTGAACTTGTATTAGCAGTCTTTCCATCACCACAATTACCTAAAGCTCTACCCGTCATAGGTCCTTGACCCAATGGTCCTGTTCCATCATTTCTTGGCATCCTAAATTCATCTCCTTTTATTTTGGGTATATGCCATTTACAATTACATTATAACAGGTTTTGGGTATATGTCAATAATTATTGTGCAAAATTTTTAAAATATATCATGACTGGCTGTATCCATATTGTGATTATCACTGATTAAAGATACAACTTTATTGTCATTATCTTCAATAAATAAATCATGTATGATCATATAATTAGAAGGACCACCATAATTATCTCCAAAGAAAAATATAATTTTTTGTGGACTGTTAATTGCTTTTTTAGCAGCTTCCGAAAGGGAACCAGATTTTTCTTCAATTAGGATGCTTTTTGGTTTTCCATAATAATTTCCTGTTGAAATAGTCATCTTCCATGTATCATCTGTAAAAGAAAGGGTTTTATATATTTTTGTTCCATTCTTAACAACCTTACTTCCTGCCCAACTGTGATGAGTAGTCACATATCCTCCACTTGCAATATTTTCTACAGCAAGACCTGTATAAGCACAATAATTTGTTCCATATACTGTGAAGGATCCATATACAGTTTTATTTTTTACATCAAAGGAATTTACTGTATCAATCCTATTTCCATCTCTATAATTGTTTACTAACCTACCATTAGTGTGGATATCTCCTACCATTTTTACTCCTGACGCTTCTTGACTCATTTGGCCTTTGTATTCCTTATGCTGAACCATATTATAGCCATTTACTATATAATCTCCTTCTATATTAAGAGAAGCTTCTTCCTTTTCTATAACACTGCCTCCAATATAGGAAAGCACAACTTTATATTCACATGGAAAACTATTATTTATATTAAATCTATACTTTTTCCCTGCTTCCACATCTACTACTGCCCTGCCACTTTCTCCAGGATTAACTTTTAAATTACATAATCCCATATTCCCTGGATCCCTAAGACTTCCTACTAAATTAACATAATCCTTCCACTCATTGGATAAGCTTTTGATACCATCTATATAATTTTGCTTTTTAGTAAAAATTTTAAGCCCACCCCTATCTATATTATATAGAGATACATTTATTTTTCCTGTTCTTGGAGCCGTAAAAATATATCCATCCTCTTTATCAACATACCATTTGCTCCCCCATATTGCTTTCATGCCGATATTGCCATTTATAACTACTGAATCTGTAAAATTTAATTTATATAGATTTGATTGACTTGTATCCTTATTATTTTCAACTTGAAAAAATTCCTGCATAGCCTTTATAGAAAATTCTAAGAATATTCTATGATTGGTTGTCATGCTGTTTTGAGAATAATTAGTCCCTCCTACAGAAATAAAATATTTCCCTGGATATGCATAAAAGGCTCTTTTACAATTACCATTACCTACTTCTAAAATAGAACTGACATTGGGATTGTAGTATTTTTTAACACCAGATACGGAAGAAACAAAATATATATTAATATTTGAAGATACATTATACCCTCCATTTACAGGAGTTACATCTAAGGTAACCATACCTTCCTTTTCCACATTGAGTTCAAAAACTGCAGTTTTATGAATCATATTTTCTGTTGAATTAGAATTATATTGTCCACCTGTAATCCCTGTTGAGCTTCCGCCAATATTAAGATTTGAATATGAGTATGTTACATGAGAATTATTAAATACATTCTCCATCATATATCCCCTATCATTCTCAGGAACAGGGCAAACCTTCACTGCACCATAAGTAAAATTTACAAAAATAAACATTAATATTGTGACCATCAAAAATATTTTCCTCATTAAATTCAACACTGAATAACCTCCTATTTTTGTTTTTTATTTAAAATTTTTAAAACTTAATAAATACACAATGCTTTCTACATCTTCCTTCCATCCGTATTTTTAGAACTTTTTCTATTGTTTACAAAATAATGCATCAAATATCCTGCACTAGATAAAATTATTATTCCTAATAGAACAATAGTTACATAAAACATAATATCCATCACACACCTTCCCTTCTAAGAAAAATTTCATCTATACAATCATATCTAATTAACCTATTGTGCTAGTAAATCAAATTTTTTGCTTTCAAATATAACTTAGGAAATATTAAAACTCCCGATTCCTCAATTTATAATCAATTTACCAAAAAAAGCATAAAAAAAAATCATACTTTTAGTTAAAAAAAGTATGATTTTTAAGGGTGGTATACTAGGGGTGGTATTGAATTATCTCATATATATAGCTCGTTAATTCACTTCTGGATGATATGTATAATTTACTATAAATCCTACTGATATGAGTTTTAACTGTATTTTCACTAATAAACAAAATTTTGCTTATTCTTTTATTATTAAATCCATTTATCACATGATAGCATACTTCTAATTCCCTTGGAGTTAATATCTTTAATTCTTCTATTCCTTGTAATTTATTAAATTCAATTTTCCTTCTCTTATCCCTTTTTAACGTCTCAGGAAAAAAAACTAAAATCATGATTGCCAAAAACAGGGGTATAAAAGTAACTATACCATATACCGAAGAATGTCCAAAACCTATTTTTTCAATAGTCTGGGACAAAAAAGCTCCTATTGCTGTTCCTAAAAGCATAGCTGCTATCCCTCTAGGAAAAACATAATTTTTCTTTAAGCTCTCTGACATATCCCAGGAAAAACTCCATCCAAAGGCATTAACAAAAGCCCAGCCACATTGTAAAAAGGTTTGTGTAATAAAGTAGGTAATAACAGAGGAAGGCATTATAAAAAATGTAAATGAAATCCCTAAAAACCCAACTCCTAACATAAAATTTATTTTTCTCCCGTACTTATCAAGAACAATTCCCGCTGTAATTATAGCTAATAAATAGAAAAGAACATTATAATACCTGTCAATATGCATATATGGCTCAAAGGAAGGATATATTCCAGCATAGGAAAAACCTCCCGCTATATAAATTACTATAAGAAAAGCATATATATAATATGAATGTATATTACTGTAGGCTTTATTTTTATAACTTACTACATTGTTTTTATGATTCCTATTTATTTTTGAATAGAAAACAACAACTATAATACTTATAACCCCTGGAAATATTAGGGCCACTCTGTTAGTTAATAAAGGAAAACTAATATTGAGAAGAAATAAAATTACAAAAGAAATAAAGAGGGATAAAGATATTGTTCTACCTCTTATGTGACTAGGAATAACTGCATTAGCCATATAAGTCCAAAAGCAACCGATTCTGCCAATCATATAAGCATAAAGCATTATGGTTAGTATCTGAAAATAATAAGGTAATGTGTAAAATAATAAAATAAGTGGAATAACTATTCCTAAAAAGACATAAAAGAACTTTTGATTCTTCTCTAGCTCAGTTGGTTTTAAAAAAAAACTAAATACATGGACCAGTACACCAATAATACTTAAAGTTGGAGTAAGCTTCCCTACTGTTATAGTCAAAACTGGGCCAAAAAAAGTAAATACTATAGTAGCTCCATATGTAAATCCTAGGGTTAATATAATAAAAGGATATATTTTAAAAATATTTATGTATGATTTTATCAAAGATTAGCCTCCTTATTTAAACTAGCAAGAAGCTCTTTTTTATTTTTCACTCCTAATTTTTTATAAATTTTCCTGGCATGTCCTTTTAATGTATTATCAGTAATATTTGCTTTTTTAGCTATTTCTTTGTTTTTAAGACCAAGGAGCATAAGCTTATAAATTTCAAGCTCCTTAACTGTGAGTAATTTGACTGCCTTATCTTCTGTTACTACCCCTTCCATAGCTTGCCTTGTGTTCTTGATATCCTCCATCTCATCAAATCCCTTTTTCATCAATTTATTTATGAAAGGTAAAAATGCGAATGCTAAAATAGCACCTATGGATGAAACAGATATTGATATATATATATGTTCATTTTTACTCTTTAAAAACATTCCTAAAAGATTGCCCATAAAAACTGCCATTAAATTAGATGACATAATAAAAAGAAATATTTTTATAGGTCTTCCAAAAATATATCCCATTTCTCCTACCAATGTCCAAAGAAAAATGTCTAAAATAGCATAGCCTAAAATTATTAAAATATAAGCAAATACAGGGTTTTTTGTAAAAATAACTAATGTCATATAGCCACAGGCTATCACCACAATTGAGAGAGTAATAATAATATCTGTTTGAAATCTTTTTTTTATTTTAAAAATCACTACAGCTATAAAAAAATATACACTTATATCGAAAATATGTATATTCCCAAATTTCTTTTCTACTAAGGGACTAATTAATGTTTGAACTACTCCGCCTCCAATATTTAATAGGAACATTAAAAAGCACATCATAACAAGTAAATCAGTAGGAAGTTTAATATTAAAGTCCTGTTTTTTCTCTGCAGCCGTTCCTATAAGTCTTGAAGAAGCCCAATAGGCTCCAGATAAGCATATAAAAAGAGAAGTCATAATCAAGGTGTCTAAAGCTCTGTAATCCAACTCTTGATTGATATTAAATATTATATAACCTAAACAAATCACATATGCCATATTTTTATACATATTCTTAATATTTAATAATTCTACAAAATAGCATCCCCAGCCTGTTATAAAGAGTACGCTACAGCACCCCATAATACCTGCAATAATATAAGCAAGAATAGGATTATTATAATCCTTTATAAGAATAGTAAGAACTGTGCCAGCAAAACACAGTATGATGCTATATTTCATAAATGCAGATTTATAATTTCTCTTTATATTATAAAATCCTATATAGAAAAAGACAATGGAAGGAGTTAATATATATGCTATTGCTAAATGATTGCAGTTTACTTCGCTGCTTCTAAATATTATATTAAGGGCAGGTCCATTATATAGAAATGATAACAACCATCCTAAAAATAATCCATAGGATAAAACTAGATACCAAAATTTTTTCCCCATCTACTACTCTCCTTATTATCCTATAATGATAATAAAAATAACTATCTTTAATAATAATTTAAATCTAAATTCTACTTTTATTAGTAATATTATATCATCTTTTTTATTTCAAAAAAATCAATCTAACCAAATGGTTAGATTTTAGAAATGATTATTATAAAGAAAATTACTATCATTCATTTAATACATTTATGCATTCTTTGCAGTAGCCATAAATTTTCAACTGTTTTTTTTCACACAAAAATCCATTTTCATTTAATATCCTCTCATCCAAATCATCTTGTAGGGCATTAGAGATTTCTATAATTTTACCACATTTTTCACAAATTAGATGATGATGGTTTTCTTCTTCCTTCATAAAAAACTCGTATTTTGCAGCTCCATCACCAAAATCATGCTTAATAACTGTACCTATCCTCTCTAAAATATCCATAGTTCTATAGATAGTTGGGAGAGCAATAACATTCCCCTTTTTCTTAGAAAGACTATAAATTTCTTCAACGGAAATATGCTTGTCTTTATTCTCAATTAGAATTTCAAGAACCCTTTTTCTCTGATTTGTTATTCTCACATCATTTTTTCCCATTAATTCCTTAATAGCATTATTTACTTGTAAGTCCATCAAATCACCTCTCTACACTCAATCTTCTTAAAGTCCTAAGCTTCTTTACATATTTACCTTTGAGGAAATAACAGTATCTCCAATAACTATTTTTTCTTCTTCTCCTAAAAAGCCTGTTATTACTAAATCTATAGCCTGATCCTCACTCAGGCCCCTACTCCTTAAATAATTTAAAACCTCATCAGAAATTTTTCCCACTGAAGCTTCATGGGTAAGGGAAGCATCTTTATTCTTATTTATAAGCTCAGGTACAGCAACAATACTTGAATCATTGGATAACAGAAGTCCCATACAATCCAAATGCCCTGTTGCAGACTCGTTTGCAAACATTCGACTTTTCGTATTTATTTCAGTATTCTTTTTAGCAATAACCTTTACCCTTGATATACCATTTGCATCTTTTCCATTTAAATAAGTGTCATCATACATTTCTATTTTACTTTCATTAGCCAAAATAGTAGTTGAATAATTCAAAGAAGCCTTTTCATCCAAATAATTACGATTTTCAAGGACTAGCTTCATAGGGGCCCTTTGACATTTTTGCGTAAGATATATTTCTGCACCCTTTTCTAAAATAAGCTCCATGCTTGAACTTACTTGATCATCTTTCCCCCAGCTATGTAAATGATTTATTTCAAGCATAGCATTTTTCTTTACAATAGTTTTTGTACGCCCCACATGCTTTCCATATAAATTTTGCCTTTTAGCAGCACAGGTATTATACATCTTTGCCCTTATGCCTTCCTCTACTACTACTAAATTCATTGTGCTTTGACTGACATGCTCAGAACATATTAAAGTATTAGTAATTAAGGGATCTGCTAAAGAATTCTTAATCCAAATAAAATATCCCTCATAGGGCTTCGTTGGAAAATGCTCTCTGCTCCAGTCAAACCTTTCATAGGCCTTGGGACTAGTTAAAATCACAACATTCTCTTGCTGAACTATTTGAGCTTTATTATCTATTTGAGTATAATTCGCACCTTTTACATCTTTCATAACCATCCTCCTCAATTGTTTTCCATATTTTCTGCCAATTTTTTGATGAACAAACAATTTCTCCTTTCAACATAACATGGGCAAAGTCTGGTTTGAAAAATCTAAGTGCTCTTCCCCTGTGGGTAATTAAAAGAATTGATTTGCCATCTAATTCTTTCTTTATTATAGAGCTTAATCTCTCAAGATTTTTTATATCTAATCCCGCATCTAGTTCATCTAAAATTATAAATTCTGGATTTAGGCTAATAACCTGAATAACCTCCGACAGCTTTCTTTCTCCTCCAGAAAAACCTATATTCACCTCTCTTTCCATCAATTCCTTAGTTCCTTCTAACTCTATCTTTCTCTTAGATATCTTATCTAAAAGCTTAGATAGCTTTACATTTATAGCAGGAGGATTCTGATAAACCGCAGCAATTCCCATTCTCGCCCTTTCTTCTATTTCTAAGCCCGTTATATTCTTTCCATTAAAAACTATATTACCCTCTACAACATTATATTTAGGAAAACCCATTAATGTATAAAGTAATGTAGACTTTCCCGATGCATTAGCCCCTAATAATACATGGGTTTCTCCTTTTTCAATTTTTAAATTTATTTTTTTTAAAATATCTTTTCCATCTACCTGGGTAGATAAATTATTAATTCTCAAAAAACTCATTTCAGCCCACTCCCTTCAGTATAAATTAAGTTTTACTATGGGCGATCTATAGATTTCCAATAATAAAGCTTTGTTATACATCTTAATATTATTTTAAGAGATAATGATTATCATTTTCTACTCCAATATAAATAAAAAAAGCTCCAAAAACAAAATTATGTTATTTTTCTTCAATGCTATTTTGAATTTTCCTATATTTTAAAGGAGTCATATGGTTATATTGTTTAAACAAGTTTGCAAATTTACTTGGGTTCTCATATCCTATTTCAATTGAAATTTCTAAAATTGACATATTTGTATTTTTCAATAAATATTTAGCTTTTTCAAGCTTTTCTTTTTTTATATATTTATACACTGTATTCCCTGTAATTTCTTTAAAGGCTTTTTGTAATTTATAAACACTAATATTTAATTTCATGGCTAATTCTTTAACTGAAGGGGGATAGGCAAGATTTCTATTTATTATCTCCTTTGACTTAGATACTATTTCACTTTCTTGTTTTTCTAAATTCCTACTATCTCCCCTTAATTTTTCTTCAAGAAAGGTGGCTAAAAATTCAATTGTTTTTAATTTCAGCTTCATATAACTCATTACATTATTACTGGATATATAATCTATTTGCCTAGCTATTTCCTTTAAATCGTAGCTTGATTTTTCAATTACTATTGTATTTCCTTTAAATATATTATTGATACTTTCCTGCCAATCTATTATAACTTTATCTTCCCAGGATGGACTTATAACGCTTTTAATAGCTTTAAAATACATATGAATAGATATAGTTTTGCAATTTTCATATTCAAATTTAAAATAATCTAAATCATTAAGCATCTTATAAATACAGATATCTCCTGCTTTAAGTACATACTTCCTATTATCGGGCAGGGATGTAATTTTTATACTTCCACTATAGCAATAGGCGACTTCTAAAACATCATCCCTATATCCTCTATTATCAATATCCATTTCCATTTGATCAAATTCCATCCTTGCTATTTCTAAACCATCTTCTATTTTCATCCTTAAAAAGCTTCCAATGCCAAATTTTTCAGAAACAATATATTTTTTTCCCAATAATTCATCCAATGTCATAGAGCAATATCTATCTTCTATATATTTGTAATAATTATCTATTATGTCTTTTTTCATTTTATAATAGCTCCTTTTTATAACAATAAAGCTAATAAAAAAATAAGCTTTTTTAAAACCCACTAAAACACCTAGGAAGAAGTTTTTGATAATAATTATCATTTACCATAATTTTATCTATTATTTCTTTCTTTGTCAATTCTTACATTTATATAGATTGCCATAGCAAAACTTAATTTATACATTAACAAAATGTCAAAAACATAGATATTTTAATCCCCAATATTCCTTATCTTTAATAGAAAATCCACATATTAAAAAAGATGACTCTTGATCAAAACAAAAGTCATCTCTTTAATATTTCATAAGTTTCTAAGCTCTATTTTCTACTTCTATCTTTCTATTTCTACGCTTTTCAATAAAGGTTTCTACAAGACTGTATATTACAGGAATTATCACCATGGTCAGGAATGTAGATACTATAAGACCTGACATAAGGGAAATAGCCATAGGTGGAAATAATTCGCTTTTGGAAAAAGCCAATGGCACAAGTCCCATTACTGTTGTAGCAGCACTTAAAATAATGGCATTAAATCTTTTACCTACTGCATCAACACATGCTTCATCTATAGAATGTCCTTTCTTCCTTGAATCATTGATATATTCAATAAGAAGAATTCCATTCTTAACAACCAATCCTATAAGGGCAACAACACCTAAAAATGCCATAAAGGATAGGGGCTTATCAAATATAAACAATCCAACAACAGAACCTATAATTGACAGTGGTATTGTCACAAGAATAACCAATGGTTGAATAAAGGAATTAAACTGGACTACAAGGATTATATATATTATAAATATAGCTATAACCGCAAGTATCGCCACGATTGTAAAGTACTCCTTAATCATCTCCCTTTCCCCATCAAAGGTTATCTTTGTACCAAAGGTATCTATCTTAGGAAGAATTTCATTTTCTATTCTATTTTCCACTACCGATGCATCATATCCTTCTAAAACACCGCCTTCTACAGAAACTGTCTTTTTACATTTATATCTCTTTACAGTATCCTTTTTAGGTCCGAAGTCTATATTTGCAATTTGCTTGAGGGTCACCTTTTCCCCAGTTATTGAAGATTTTATTTCAAAGTTTTGAAGATCCTTAATATTATTCATATTGCTTTTAACCTTAATATCATATTCTTTACCGTCTCTTCTGTAAACCGTAGCCGTAGCTCCATATAAACCTATATTGATTTGTCTTTGAATATCATATTTTGAAATTCCCATACTGCTGGCTTTATCATCATCAACATGTACTTCAAACTGGAAGGTATCATCGGCCATATCTACACTTAAATTATTAGTACCCTCTATCTTTCTAGCTTCAGCCTCTATCATTTTAGCCACTTTTTCCAATTTATCCAAATCTTCTCCCCCTACCTTAACACTTACCTTTGGAAGGGGCTTTGCATATTCTAAGAGCTTCACCTGACAATCTCCAGTTGAAACATTTTCATCTAAAAGATTCTGGATATAATCAGAAAATTGCTTTCTATTTTCAAATCTTCTATTCTCTTTTTCTCCCAAATCAAATTTACATACCATCTGGGCGTAATCCTTAGAAGGCATTGCAGGAAGCATTGTTATATAAAATTTAGGCATTCCATCTCCAATTGCAACTGTTGTGCTTGTTATTTCAGGCTGCTCTCCCATAAGCTTTGCAACTTCATCGGTTAATTTTTCAGTAGCATCTATATCCCCAGGTTTTTCAGCGTACATATCTATATATACCAAATCCTTATCTACATAAGGGAAAAACTGAGAATCCAATAGGGGTAAAACAAATTTCACAACTAAAATTAAAGCTACAAATACTGTAATAATAGTTAATTTCTTTGCCTTTAATGCAATGGTCAATGCCTTTCCAAAAAAGCCCCTTACAATACTTTCTTTCTTCTTTTTCTTCTTTTCTGGTTTAAAGAATATTGATGCCATAGATGGCATAACAAACATAGCTGCCAGATATGAAGCCACAACAGAAATTATTAAAACCAAGGGCACTGTTTTAACAAATTCCCCAACAACGCCGTGAATTCCTAAAAGTGGAGAAAAGGCCGCAATAGTAGTTAAAGTAGCAGTAAAAATCGGTATGGCCGACATCTTGGTACCCCTTCGCACCGCAGATAACCTTTCTTCTCCATCATTAATCCTTACTTGAATCATATCACTGACAACTATGGCATTATCAACTAGAATCCCCAGTGCTATAATAAGGGCTGTCAATGATATCTGATGAATCTTAATTCCAGTAAAATACATTACCGCAAATGTAATTAATATTGAAAGAGGAACCGCCGCAGACACCACAACAGCATTTCTAAGTCCCATTCCAAGGCATACAACAACAATTACAAATATTATCCCCGTTAAAAGATTCATCATAAACTCATTTGTAGAATCACTTACATCCTGGGGCTGATAAACAACTTCCTCTATCATAAGGTCCTCAGGAAGCTGAGCTTTTAGTTCATCGATAGTTTTTCTTACATCTTTTCCTATAATAACAACATTTTTACCTTCTTCAAAATAACCTGTAAGGAGAACTGCATTTTTCCCATCCTGCTTAAACTTTTCAACTCCATCTTCAACTACCATATTTATTTCTGCAATATCTCCCAGTCTGGTAACTACACCGGTTTCCCTGGAAACTCCAATAATTGTATTTCTAATTTCATCTAGGGAAGAATAATTACCAAAGGTTTTGACCTTGATCTTCTGCTTACCACTTTCAATATTTCCCGAAGGAATTTCAATATTTTGAGCCATAAGCAAGGTATATATATCTTCCATTGACACCCCAAGCTGATTAAGTCTTGGAATATCTACTTTAACTTCAACTTCCTTTTCCAAATCTCCATCAATAGAAAACCTTGATACTCCATCAATATCTATCAATTGTTCTCTAAACTGCTCTCCAAAGGATGCAAGCTGCTCATAGCTGTAATTTTCTCCTGATAAACTTATGATAATACCAGCGGTTTCAACAAGGTCTGTATTAATGGTACTTTGAAATGTTCCACTTGGCAGTTCACTTTTGATATCAACTACAGTATTTCTTACATTTTGCATTGCCTGATCCGTATCAACATCGCTCTGGAATATAACTCCTACAATTGAAACACTGTCCTTTGATACAGCCATACTGTAATCATATCCATCAAGCTCAGCTAATTCGTCTTCTATCTTTTTTGTAACAAGCTGGTCAACATCCTGTGCCGATGCTCCGGGATAGGGCGTTATTACCATTGCAATAGGAGCAGAAACATCGGGACTTTCCTGTCTGGGAAGATGGTAATAGGATAATGCACCTACAATAGAGATTATAATAGCAAGAAATATTATTATTCTTTTTCTATTTACCATATTACCTATGATAGTTCCCATTATAATCCCCCCTGACCTGCAATATTTACCTTTATACCATCTCTAAGATTTTTCATTCCACTATTCACTAAAATATCACCGCTTTTAAGTCCATTAACTTTTACATGGTCTCCATAGGACTTTTCTATCTCAACTATTGTTTTAAATGCTCTATCTTCCCTTACAACATATACATAGTCTTCTCCATCGGATAAAAGACATGTAACAGGTATCCAAATAGCCTTTTCTTTTCCCAGATCAAAATCAACCTTAGCAATGGAACCTAATTTATAAACATTTTCCTTTACGGTTACTTCTGCATTATATGTTCTTGTTTCAGCATCAGGAGTCTCAGCTATATTTGTTACTATTCCTTCTGCCTTCTCTCCATCTACTTCTACATAAGCCTTCATTCCAATTTGGATTCTATTTAAATCCTTTTGTGCAACACCTACATTTATAACTCTTTGAGTCCCCCTTATAACTACAGCTGGATATCCCTGAGGAATAAGCTCACTTTCTTTAAAGGGTACCTTTAATACACTTCCATTTTGGTCAGCATAGAGGGTTGCATCCTCTAGAAGGCTTTTCTTATAATCATAATCTGTTTTGGCCTTCTCATATTGAGCCTTTGCCTGATCATATGTATGCTCAGTTGTAGAAACTTGAAGCTTTGCTTTATCATAGGAATCCTCAGTAACACTTCCCTTTTCATGCAATTTTTCTACTCTTTTAAGTAAACTCTGGGCATATTCATAGGCTTCCTTAGCCTTTTTTATATTTAATTCTGCTGCTCTTAAGGTAGATTCGGCAGCACTAAACTGAAATTGGAGATCCTGCATATCAAGCTGGGCAAGTTTAGCTCCTTTTTCAACTTTATCACCTTCATCTACAAAAACTTTGCCTAATTTCCCCGGCGTCTTAAACCCGTATTTAACTATATCCTTTGAATCAACTGTTCCCAAATAAGAAAGCAAAAGGGGCATTTCTGATTCCTTTACTTCTTCGACTTTAACAGCCCTTACCCTTTCTTCTACAGCCACCTCTTCTGTTTGAGAACATCCTGTAAATACAAGGGCCAAAGCTATAATTATTTGTGTAATGATTAAAATTCTTCTTTTACTCATAATACATCCTCCTTTGCACTGAAAAAATTATAAAAACCTATTGATATCCTTTCTACTTCCTAATTTTAGTTAAAAATATCCATTAAGGTTTATTTTTGAAGCGATATAAACGAACAAGCATTCACTTTTACTCAATAAAATAAGTGAACTGATATTCATTATTAAATAAAAATAATTAGATTTTTTCAAGACGCTGATCGAAATCATTCATTAAAAAGGAAATATATTGAAAAAAATTAGCTTTTACATCTTCATCACTGCTATCTCTTAAAATGCTTATTGTTCCCTGAATAACAGCCACTGCCAAGGCACGGGAAAATCCCCATACATTGATTAAATCACCAATATTAAATTTACTTATCAGTTTTTGTATATTATCTGCAAGCATATCAGTAAAACTATCTATTATATTTCCCATTTTGGTTCCCTTGCACCCATCAATTACCACGAAAAAAATTGATTTATTTGCAATATACAAATCTAAAAAACGATTTAGCTTATTGTAAATATAGCCCTTATAGTCCATATCCGAAAGTATATTCTCTGCATTTATCATTTGTGCCAGTTCTCCAAAAACAGGTTCTATAACTTCCCTTAGTAAATCCTCCTTGTTTTCAAAGTACCTATACAAATTACCTACAGAAATATCAGCCCCCTTTGCAATACTTTTTATAGATGACCTATCATATCCTTTTTCACTAAATTCCTTTATTGCAGATTTGATAATTCTTTTCCTTATTTCTTCTTTCAAAAATTGTGCCACATCTAAATCCCTCCACACTAAAATTTTAGTGCCAAAATTCACCTTTGTCAAGTGTTTAAAAATAAATTCCTATTCATTTATAAATATCCTATAAAAAATTATAATATGCTACTCCTAATTTATATATTAACTTAACTCATTATGCCAGTTTTTACATTATGGGGTTTTAATATTTCATTTGAGTGATTTTTATAAACCTGTTTTTTCTTTTAAAACTATATAAAAAAACAGGTTTATTACATGAACAAAAAGGAAATATTAAAACCCCTAAATTCTATTTTAAATTATTCCCCAGTTTTATTTTCTATTATCTTAAGTGCTATGTCTAAAGCATCCCTTTCTCCTAAGTCCTTTATATCATAATCAGGCAACACACCTCTTTTTGTATCAAGTCCATTAGGTCTAACAAAATATTTATGGGATACAACCATGTTCAAGCTAGTATTGGGAAGAGTAAACCTATAAAGATCACCATAATGAGTTGCAAGTCCTCCTGTTTCTTCTCCTATTAGATAGCCCATATTATAGTCCTTAACCGTTGAAGATAACATAACTGCACTGGAAAATGTACGCTTGCCTATTAAGAAATAAACATCCCCCTGAAACTTTGCCTTGTCTAAAAAATGTCTTGAGGGCTCAGCACTAAAAGTAATACATTCTCCTACACTTCCCATATATTGATCCTTCATTTCCTGTATCTCCTCTTCACTAGCATTATTCTCTTTAGCTAAATGATCATAATATTTAATGATTTCATCACTTATTTTCATATCCATTCTATTTGCCTGAGTATATTTTCCATCATAAATATACTCTATTAATAAATCCCCTAACCGAGAGTTTCCTCCTCCATTTTCTCTTAAATCTACTATAATGTTACTTATTTTTTCTTCATTTATTTCTTTAAAGGTTTCATCTAAAAATTTGTCGAATTTTTCAAAATCACTAAAGCTATTAAAAGTAATTAATCCCGTATTATCATCAATCTTTTTATAAACATAATCTTCTCTTTGCTGCTCTTCTTCGCCTCTGAGCTTTCTGCCTTCTTCAAGACTGATGCCCTTAATCTTCATTATTCCTTCTTTTTCTTCGTTTTTAACCTTTATTGTATAATTATCCATTAACTCATTGTCCAAATAGTAATACAATACAAAATTGCTTTCAATACGAGATTCCTTAAAGCCTATTTGGCTGCCGCTTATGTATTTTATTATCTCTTCATATATTGTTGATGCATCCTTTTCATTTATGGATTCAATGGTCCATCCATTATATTTTTCATATTCCTTTCTATAGCTATCTTTTATGTAAATTTTTCCAGCCTTAACTTCTATATCTAAAAAAAGTAATTTGTCTGAATTCTTTAGATTTGTTATATAGTCCTCTGGAAATGCCATACCTGTATGGCCATCCTGAAACTTGTTGATTATAGGGGAAAATTTCTTATACACCTCCAGGCCAGTTGCAAAGTCCTTTATATCCCCCAGCTCTTTATTTATCTCCTTTTCTACCTGCTCCTCTAACACTGCAAAATATAGATTTGGATGGACAGACTCTAAGGTTTTCATCATAAAATCTATATCCTCTTTTACTTGAGCCCTAGTAAAGGCCTCATCCTTTTTCACATCATCCAGGGCATAGATATTTAGCAGTCCCATATTAATTATTAGAAAAGTACATACTACCAGTTTAATTAGCTTTTTCAAATTTGTCATCTCCTCTTAAATTCAATTTACACAACTTGCTTGAAAAGTAATAGTTTACTTTTTATTATATCATTTTTTTATATCATGTCTCCAATAAAAAAACATTTACTATCATCATGCATTTTTCTTTACTCTTCATAGTTACTACCAATAAATCTTTCTCTTTGCCCAAGGCTGTCATTTTTTGAAAATGTTAATGAATGCCACAAAAAGGATATAGCATTTTCAAAGGAAAAATAGATTTTTAGATTACCTATAAAGGATCAAAAAATCATAAAAAACACTTTAAAAGCTTATAAAAAGCAACTAATATCATAATAATTTGATATAATATATCTAAATCCATATACAGACAAAGAGTATAAAGAATCTAAACAGTCAATAATGGATATTAGAGTAAGGACGTGTACAAAAGAAGAAATAGAAAAAATTCCCTATGAAAATTCTGATTAGAAATTATTTAAAAATTAAATAAAGAATCAAATATAAAAATGTCGTCGACCCCCAGTAGCGCAAAAACCCCTGTAGGTCGACGACATTTTTGTTTTTGAAGATATATAGTAATTGCAATATTTTTAAGATTTTATTCAAAAAAAGAAGGATTTTTTTGATTTATGTAGAAGAATAAGAATATAGCATTTTCAAGGGGAAAATGGGTTTTTAGATTACCTATGAGGAATTGAAACTTTCAGGAGCTATACAATATCCAGCAAATATAACATTGTTTTTAGATTACCTATGAGGAATTGAAACGATTTGTTGGATGATGCTAATGAATTTAGTTTAGATAGTTTTTAGATTACCTATGAGGAATTGAAACAAAGAAGTATTGTTTAAGCAGGGCAATTTTAATACGGTTTTTAGATTACCTATGAGGAATTGAAACGAACATCAATAACTACTTTAGAAGCTAGAGAAGGAGAACGTTTTTAGATTACCTATGAGGAATTGAAACTTATATACCCCTCCATAAAAAGCGCTGTTTTCTAAGTTTTTAGATTACCTATGAGGAATTGAAACAAAGTTTTGCAAAAATAGTTGTCGCAGCTTTTGCTAGTTTTTAGATTACCTATGAGGAATTGAAACTTTTTAAAAGGCAGTTCATTAAATTCCATAAATTTTGTTTTTAGATTACCTATGAGGAATTGAAACACAACTAAAGAAATGGAGGAAATAAAAGACAGTTGTACGTTTTTAGATTACCTATGAGGAATTGAAACAAATTAATAAATTGTTGCCCCTCTTTTATTTCTTCTTCGTTTTTAGATTACCTATGAGGAATTAAGTTTAAAAAAATCCAATAAAAAGCAATCAATGCTAATTACTGGGCTTTTTTTCTTTTGAGCTTAATCTGTCACAATTTCAAAAACATTCTTAAAATTAGATTGAAGCTATAGCATTACTAGGCACTCTAATTTTTTCTGTGTTTTCATTGGATTTTTGTGCTAATAGATTTATAGTTTTTAAACCTTTATATACTTTTGATTCATTTCTATATATTTGAGCAAATTACATTTGCAAAAAGACAACCAAAAGGGGTATATAGTTTAAGATAACGCCTATGATTAAAGTTTAAAATATCTCCTAAGATTTAAATAAATTGCATAATTACCTTCAGCAAAAACTATCTACTGCATAAAATTTGGGTATACCTAAAAACATATCCCATTCATTACATGAAAAATTTAAATCTTCTTGCATTTTTAACCAGAAATAGTATATAATCTATGTAGAGGAAAATTAAAAAGGTCGCCGTGTCTTTTGAGTGTGGCCGCACTCAAAAGCTCATGCAGGTAAGCACACTACCTACACGAATAGCTTATATAGCTATCACAAGCAACCTTATGTTATTATATAACATTTACCAATTTTTTTCAATGAGATAACATAGGTGCACGTGTAGGAACTCTATATTCCTGCTGTGCACTTTTTTAATTTTCCTCTCAAAAAAAATTTTTTTGAGAGGAAAAGATATATATGCATTACAAAAACCCAAAAAAGAAAGGTTGTGGGAAACAGTCTGCATATGATGATTCTAAAAACTGCAGCTGCTCCCCCAGCCCTTCTGGAAAAGAAAGAAATAATGTAGAGAAAGAAAGAATAAATCAAATGAAGGAATCCATCAATAATGTACGGTATAAAATGTATAAAACAGCAGGATTTAAAGAAAGCCAAGGTACTCTAACTGCCAATGAAACTGTAAAAATCAGTGAAGAGCTTGATATCCTAATTGTAGAATATTATAAGAAAAATAATATTTAGTAAAATAAAACACCGAAGTAAAAAGCCACCGGTTAATTGAAATAAACCGGTGGCTCTTGCATTTTAATCTAAAAATTTTTCCTGTTTTCCGAAGTTATAAACCTTAAATAAATTGTCATAATATGTAAATTTATTTTAAGTACGACTTTTACAATAGTATATAATAAAAATGCCATTTAGGCAAGAAAAAGTTAAAAAAACTAAGAATTATTGAGTTTGCATTTCCAATCTATTTCCATTAGCATCTCATTATACAGATACCTCTTTTACGCTATTTTCAATGTAATCCCAATTTATATATAATATTCTTACTCGAGATAATTATTAGGAGGGATTTTTTTGTTGGCAAATAAACATTCTGATTATATTGAAGAAAGTACATATTTAGAAAAGACATATGATTGCGTTGATAAAGAAACTGACTATATAAAAAAAGAGGTAGATATTCTGGAAGAAAAATTTTTTCAAATCAGAAAAGCATCCGGTGGTGGATATAGTAATGACTATGAATTAACTCAACATTTTTGGAAAATAAATGCTAAAAAGCTAAATGAATTAAAGGCAGCTAAAATTAAACCCTATTTTGGAAGAATAGATTTTAAACGACTGGGTGATGATGAAACCCAAACCTATTATATAGGAAAAACCAGTGTTGTAGAAAAAGAAAATGATAAAAGATTAGTAATAGACTGGAGGGCTCCCATAGCAAGCTTATATTATAGTGGAGAGCTTGGAGAAGCTATGTATACAGCTCCAGAAGGACTGATAATGGGCGATTTAACAGCAAAAAGACAATATGAAATAGAAAATAGGAAGCTCATTAATATATTTGACAAGGGACTCACTCCAATGGATGAATTTTTACAAAAAGCCCTATGGCAAAAGAAGGACAATAGGCTCAAGGATATTGTCACAACAATACAATCTGAGCAAAATGATATTATAAGGGCCGACAGAAAAAATACAGTTATTGTTCAGGGGGCTGCAGGCAGTGGAAAAACCACAATAGTACTTCATAGAATTGCCTACCTGATGTATACCTATAAGAATATTTTAAAGCCAGAAAATATTCTTATAATTGTCCCAAACAATTTGTTTTTAAACTATATAAGGGATGTTTTACCCGGTTTAGGAGTTGATGAAATTAAACAGTCTACCTTTGAGGACCTTGCATTAAAACTCCTTGAAAAAGACTATAGCCTTACAAATGCTGAGGATAAGCTTATAAATTTATTAGACCTTCAGTCCCTTTCCAATGAAGAAAAAAGCAAAATCAGATTCACATCAACTTTTAAAGGCTCCTATTTATTTAAGGAAATAATCGATAAATTTCTAGAAGATGTAATTAATAATATAGTACCCAAAACTGATTTTGAAATAAATGATTATACAATTTATACATATAGGGATGTCTGGAAGATGTATCATGAAGACTATAGCTATCTTCCTGTTGTTCCTAGAATAGAAAGAATAAAAAAGCATTTCAAAGAAACCCTTGAAAAAAGAATCAATGAGGTTAAAGATGAAATACATGAAAAATATGACAAACTTGCTGATAAAATAAAGGGAAAAAATAGTGATGATGAAAAAATAAGAGAAAATCTTATTAAGCTCTATAATGAAAGAGATGAAAGCTTTGATTCAATAGATAAAAAATCCCTCTCATCACTTGAAAACTACTTTAAAACATGGACAAAAATCAATATAGAAGAATTATACAAAGATTTGATTACAAATGATTCCTTATTAAATAGATATTCTTCTGGAAAAATCCACAGGGTGAATATAGCCTTCATAACAAAATATTCCAAACAAATATTTAAAAATAAATATTTAGAAAGAGAAGATTTGTCGCCCCTCATATATATAAAAAATAAATTGAAAGGTTCTGATAGCCTTGGAAAAAAGTTTAGTCATATTGTAGTTGACGAAGCCCAAGATCTTAGTCCAATGCAAATGCTTATTCTAAAAGAAATTTCTTCTAATAATTCATTTACAATTGTTGGAGATTTATCACAGGGTATTCATTCCTATAGAGGAATAAATGACTGGAATGAAATAATAGAAGATATCTTTCAAAATAGGAAAACTCAATATTTAACTATTAAAAAATGTTATCGCTCTACCAGAGAAATCATGAATTTTGCTAATGGTGTTATAAAAAGCTTAAATAGAAAAAATTTGCCATTAGCACAGCCTGTACTAAGAAGCGGAGACAAACCCTTTGTCATAAATAAAAATCGTATAGAAGACATAATAAAAGATATTAAAGAAAAAATAGAAACCTTTAGAAAAAAAGAGTATAAATCTATTGCAATTATTTGTAAAACCAGTAAAGAATGTGATGAAGTATATAAAAAACTAAAAAACCATAAATGTAAAGATATTCAGCTAATAACCGGTAAGGATATAGATTATAATGGAGGAGTTGTAATAATCCCTTCCTATTTGGCCAAGGGTTTAGAATTTGATATAGTCATGATATATGACTGTTCAAAGGAAAACTATATCAAGGATGAGCTCCATATAAAACTCCTTTATGTGGCAATAACCAGAGCCTTACATCAATTATACATATACTGCAAAAACAATCCCTCAGAGCTGATAGATGAAGTCAATGATAATTTATATATTAAATTATAAATTAATTTCAGGCCTGGCTAACTTTTTACCAGGCCTGACCCCATTTTGACTATTTTAATCTATTTTATGTATTACTCAGTATTTCTCAATTTCTTTTATATCACACCAACAAGCTTCCACCAAGGAATATATACGAATAAAACCGTAAAAATAGTTATAAATGTAAGTATTATACCTATTTTCATTACATGTCTATTCTCATAATATTCATTTCCATATCCTATCATGATTGTTACATGATGAAATGGCATTATATAATGAAAACAAATAGATACAACCGACAGCATTACAATAAACTGGGGAGATAGATTTCCAGCAGTTAGTGTTATTAAAGTTGGAATAAGAACAGAAGCCGCCGTAACCAAGCTTCCCATTATCATATGTAAAAACATTATTAAAATAATTATAAAGGGTATATACATTATACTTTCAGGGGAAGGGAAAAATCCAGTTAAAAAATCCCTTAAATTATCTGCTATACCGCTTCCGGTTAATACCTTTCCTATTGAAAATTCCGCTGTTAAAAATATTAGTAAGCTTATATTTATTACTTTAAAATCCTTTATACCGATTATTTTAGCTATAAACATAGCTATTACACCTATCAGTGCCACATTAGCACTGCTTATTCCATGTATTGATTCTGTAAGCCATAATAAAACAACTACAAAAGTAATAAATAATGCCTTTTTTTCACTATTTTCAAAGGATATTTTCTCTTCTGTATTTTTTCTTTCAAAACTACCTTTAAGGTTTTTCTTAAATACCAGTATAAAAGCTGCGGCTATAATTATTGTTGTAATTAATGTAGGCAAAAGCATATTCTTTGCCCATTCAATATAGGTCATGGATATGCCGCCAAACTTTAATGCTGAATAATTTATTATAACGTCTCCATTTAAAAACATTAACGATGTTATAGTAGATGCAACAAATACACTAAAAATTAGAACTGACTTCTCTTCCTTATCAACCTTTGAATTTTTTAAAAAGTTTATATATATGGAGGCCAATAATATAACTCTAGGAAAGGGCTGGGGTATTACGAAAATCAATCCTATTCCCAGCAAAAAGGACATTATCACAAGTCTGATGCTGTTATAACAGTATTTTTCTAAAATAAAGCTGGAAAATTTATCGGCAACCTTTGAATTTACAATTCCCTGGGATAATAAATAGGATGCTATTACTAAAATAAAGTTATCTGACAATGGAAAGAAAAATACTTTCTCTATAGGTGTTCCTCCAAACAGTACAAACATAAAAATTAGAAAAATAGAAGCTGCATCCTTATACACAATTCCTGATGCCCACCATATCACCGTTAAAAACAAGCTTCCAAGGACTATGCTTTGATTTAATGATAATCCTATGGGTTTTATTAATATTATAAGTATAGGAAATAAAAGTGAAATTAATATTTTAGGAATATTTTCTTTTCTTATTATCTGAGGCATTCCCATCCTCCCTCTATAAATTTATTTATAATTATAAAAACCTACCGCTACGATATATAACTAGCTAATGCTATTGAAAGTAATTTATTCTTTACTGAATCGGTTCTTGAAGTCATAACAATTGGTGCATCGGCTCCCATCACCGCTGCTGCCACATCTTTATGGGCATAATAGGTAAGGGCCTTTGTTAATACATTACCCACCTGTAAATTAGGCACTACTAAAACATCTGCCTGACCTGCCACATCACCTTTTATTCCCTTATGGGCAGCAGCCTCTGGTGATATTGCGTTATCAAGGGCAAAGGGACCATCCACCACTGCATTTTTTATTTGACCCCTATCGGCCATCTTACTTAAAACAGCTGCTTCTAATGTGTCATTGATTGCAGGATTTATCACCTCAACTGCAGAAAGCAAAGCCACCTTAGGTTTATTGTAACCTATTTTTAATGACAGCTCTACTGCATTTTCTATTATTTCCTTCTTTTCCTTAAGACTAGGCTCTATGGACATTGCACAATCCGTAAGAAGCTGCAGTCCTTCACCAAATTCTTTATCAAATACAGATATTTGACTTATCATTTTTCCTTTGTTTAAGCCCTTCTCTTTGTTTAGCACAGCCCTGAGAAATGTACTTGTATGAAGGAGCCCCTTCATGATTCCATGGGCCATTCCCTTTTTTACTAATTCAACTGCCTTTTCCGCTGCTTTTTTATGATTTGCCTCATCTATTAATTCATAATCACATTTCTTATTATTTTCAAGGGCTATTTTCTCTATCTTTTCTTTGTCTCCTATAAGGATGAAATCTGCCAATCCTAGCTCTACAGCTTTTTCTACTACTTCTAATATATCTATATCCTCAGCTGCTGCTATAGCAATTTTTCTTTTCTCTCTATTTTTAGTTTTTTCAATTAAGTCATTTAAGTTTTTAATCATTTTTCCACCGCCTTCATTCTAATATTTCTTTGGTTTTTCTTCTCCATTAAGATATCTTAAAGCATTTTCAGCCAGTGAAATCATTTCATTTTCTCCAGCCATTATATATATAGGTGCTATAAATTCTGTGCTTTCCTTTATCCATTTTGTTAGTCTTTCAGAATAAGCTAAGCTGCCTGTTAATACAATAGCGTCAACCTTACCTTTAAGAACCGCTGCTGCCGATCCTATTTCCTTTGAAATTTGATAGGCCATTGCTTTAAAAACCTTTAAAGCATATCTATCTCCATTGTCAATCATCTTTTCAACTTCAAGTCCACTATTGGTATTTAAATAGGACATAAGTCCTCCGCCGCCCCTTACTTTTTTGATTATTTCTTCCTCACTATATCTACCAAAAAAGCACATTCTAATTAAATCTCCCGCCGGCACTGTTCCTGCTCTTTCTGGAGAAAAGGGCCCATCTCCATCAAGGGCATTATTAACATCTATTATTAAGCCCTTTTCATGGGCAGCTACTGAAATTCCTCCTCCTAAATGTGCGACTATTAAATTAATATCCCCATATTCTTTTTTAAGCTCCATTGATATTTTTCTTGCTGTACGTTTTTGATTAAGGGCATGGAAGCTGCTCATTCTAGGTATTTCTTTTATCCCTGAAAATCTGGCAAATTCACAAAGCTCATCGGTTACCGGTGGGTCTGCTATAATAACTGGTATGCCAGCTTTCTTACCTAGCTGATATGCAATGACATTTCCCACATTTGTTGGATGAACACCATATTTTTCACTGCGCATATCTGAAACCATTTCTTCATTTAAAAGATATATACCACCAGGGACTGGCTTTACATTTCCTCCTCTACAGGAAATAGCATCAAAGGATTCTAATTTATATTCATTTTCTCTTAATAGATTCAATATCTTTTCCTTCCTAAAATCTATCTGATCCCATATATTGGAAAATACATTAAGTTCTTCTTGGGAATGTCCTATGGATTCTTTAAATTCTTCCTTTAAATCAGAATATATGGCAATTTTTGTAGAGGTAGATCCCAGATTTATTATTAAAATTTTATATGGCATTTTCTATACCTCCTGCAAATTAATTATTTTGCTTTAAAAAAGACAAGCTAGGATGCATTAAAACTTCCTATAACATTCCAGCTTGTCTATTTTTAAATATTTTTAGATATCATTTTCCAATCTTTTGACATAATTTTCAAAATGGTTTTTAATATATTCCTGAAACTTTTTCTTTTCATCTTCCTTTAAGCCTTTAAATCTTCCCTGTAAATTAGTATATTCTTCCACTGGCATTAATTCTTTAGGCTTATAATTGACCTTTGCCTTTCCTTCCTCATATTCATACAAAATCCAACATCCAGTTTGTACCGCTTTTCTTGCTATTTCCACAGATTTAGCAGGATTAAATCTCCAGCCTGTAGGACAAGGTGTATGAATATGCAATAAAGATGGCCCATCAACATTTTTTGCCTTTTCGACCTTCTTTTTAAGATCATTTACATTATGAATAGAAGCCGTTGCTGCATAGGGAATATCATGGGCAATAGCTATTTGAAGCAGGTCCTTTCTATTCGTTACTTTTCCAGCTGGTGTAGTTGTTGTACTGGCATGTATGGGGGTAGAACTACTTCCCTGAATCCCAGTATTCATATAGGCTTCGTTATCATAGCATACATATAGGATCTTATCTTTTCTTTCTAAAACCCCTGATAAGGCTTGAATACCAATATCTACTGTGGCTCCATCTCCTGCAAATGCAAGTACAGTTGTATCTTTATTTCCTTTAGCATTTAATGCTGCTCTTATTCCAGCAGCACATGCGGCTGTGTTTTCAAGATTCCCTTGAAAACCAGGTATCTTTAATGCTGTTTCTTTTCCAAAGCCTGAAAATAGAGCTGAACATCCAGGCGGTATTACTATAATAGTATCTTCACCCAAGACCTCTAAAACATTTCTGATAATAAGCTCCAGACCACAGCCTGCACATGTGCTCACTCCATGGGAAACTAATCCCTTCGATTTATGTTTAATATCATACATTCTTAATCACCTGCCTTATATCCATAGCGTTATCCTTCACATCAATCCATTGAGTGTGATTTTCTCCTTTTCCTTCATGTATTTCTAATAATTCATTAAAGATTTTTTCAATTGTAGCTGGAGGCACATCTCTGCCACCTAAGCCGCCAATATAGTCTCTAATATCACAGTCAAGTTCTTTTAATGCACAGTTTATTTCACTCCAAACTGGTCCTCCTTGGCCGCCTAATCCTGCACTTCTATCAAAAACCCCTATTACTTTCTTATCTCCGAGAAGCTTTCTTATATATTCAGCAGGAAATGGTCTAAATACCGTAAGCTTTGCCACCCCTACCTTTTTACCTTCTTCTCTAAATTTATTTACAACATATTTTGCAGTTCCAGTCATTGAACCTAATGTAACTAATACCACATCGGCATCATCTGTTTTATAGCCTTCAACTATACTCAATTTTCTTTTGAAGGTTTTGTAAAATTCATCCTGAACCTTTTCTATGACCTCAATAGCATTATCAAAGGCAGTTTTTTGCTGATACCTCATTTCTGTATATTCACCGGGAGATGTTAAATCACATATGAACATAGGATCCTTCGTATCTAAATATGTATTTTTAGGTCGGTATTCTCCGATAAATTTATCTACAGTTTCCTGCTCCGGTACGTCAATTTTCTGCATAGAATGGGATAAAAAGAAACCATCCAAGCATACCATAGCTGGAGTCAAAACATTTTCGTCTTCTGCAACCCTATAGGCCATAAGCTGCAGGTCTAAAACCTCCTGTACATTTTGACAATAAAACTGCATCCATCCAGAATCCCTTTCTGCCATGGCATCTCCATGTTCACACCATAAAGTCCACGGTGCAGCTATCCCTCTATTAACAACTGGCATTACCAAAGGAACTCTATTTCCCGATGTCATACTAAGCACCTCATGCATAAGAGCCAAACCATTTGAGGCAGTTGCTGTTGCTGCCCTTACACCGGTTAGTTGAGCTGCAGTTGCCACAGACATTGCACTATGCTCTGATTCAACCCTGACATATTCCGCCTTTAATTCCCCAGAAGCAACAATATCAGCAAGCTTTTCTGAAATTGAGCTTTGTGGAGTAATGGGATAAGCAGATATAACTTGAACTCTAGCCAGCTTCATTGCTTCAACCGCAGCTGAGTTTCCATCCAACATCTTATGTGACATTATTTTTCACCTCCCTTTTCTAAGACCATATCAATGCATTTTTTAGGACATTCGTTTGCACAAACTCCACAACCTTTGCAATAGTCAAAATCTATAACTACACATTCTTTTTCTTCTTTTAAAACGTCAATTACATTTGCTGGACATACCCTTTCACAGGTACCACATTTTATACACTGAGAATAATCAATCTCTGGTCTTTCTAATCTCCAGCTTCCCGTATTGGAACTATCGAATACAGTTGCCACTGGTCCAAATACTCTATATTTTTTTGATTTGCTCATAGGCTTTTCTTGCTGCCTTTGCATTGATATCACCTGCCTTTTCTTTAAACATATCCTTTATTGCTTTCTCTACAGCTTCTATAGTTACAATACCACTGCCTGCCAAAGCTCCTAGCATAGATCCATTTGGAATCCCCTTGCCAATGGTTTCTACAGCAATTTGGGTACCATCAACATAATAGATTTCTTTAAAATTGAACTTCTTATATCTTTCTAATATTCCTTGTTCCTCTGTATTAATAACGAGGATACTATCTGCATGAATTCCCTCAGATACATCTACATTTTTATCTATTATAGTGTCATCCATAACTAGTACTACATCTGGAGTATATACAAAGGAATTCAGCAATACTGGCTCATCATCAACTATAATACTTGTATTTACCGGTGCACCTCTTCTTTCATGTCCATAGGCAGGAACAGTGATTGCATATTTATTTTCATATAATGATATTGCAGATGAAAATATTTTAGCAGCTGTCACTACTCCTTGGCCACCTAGGCCATAAAATTTCAATTTATTCAAATTGGCCCCTCCTTATTCAGTTTGTATTTTATTAGAATACAATGTATCTTATTACAACACCTAATTGGATTATAAATTATTTTATTTTAAAAATCAACCGTTTTTTTGAATTAAAATTTTTTTAAAAAAAAGATAATTTTTTTTGTTTTTAGGAAGGAATATCAAAAATAATGTCGAATGAATATATTATTAGAATACAATGTATCGTAATAAAACACACCTACTGCTTAATGTTTTTAAAAAAATTATTTTTGTGAGATATGAAAACGATTCTATATCTTTAAAATCTTTATATTATGGAGGTAATAATTATTATGGGTAATACTTCTTCAATGTCAATTGATAATAAAATAGATTATAAAAAAATTGTATTGGGAATACTGTCTATATTTCTTTATATATTTTTAACCAAGCTTCCAACTCCAGAGGGTTTGACTCTAGAAGGTCAAAAAGCCCTGGTTCTCATGCTTGTTGCTGTTATTTGGTGGGTATTTGAAATTGTTCCTATAGGTATTTCTGCCGTTTTATTCACTATGCTTTTGGATACTCTTAAAATTGTTCCACTATCGGAAGCTTTATCGAATTTTACAATTGCCACTATATTCTTTATACTTTCGACCCTTATTATAGCTAAGGCCTTCATAGACTCTGGTCTTGGCAAAAGAATTTCTCTATTTGTCAGCTGCTTATTTGGAACAAAGGCAAATATGGTGCTTTTAAGCTTTATGCTGCCTACGGCTGTTATATCAACAGTGCTGGTTGATATTCCTACAGCAATTATTTTTTCAAGTATAGCTTATTCAATATTGCAAAAAAACAATTGTATACCAGGTAAGTCTAATTTTGGAAAAGCAATGATGATGGGTATACCTATAGCCTCTGCCCTTGGTGGATTCGGTACTCCAGCAGGAAGTGGTATAAATGTATTATCAATTTCTTTGCTAAAAAGCACAGCAAATATGGATATAAGCTTTATTCAATGGACTATAATAGGCTTTCCTATGGCTATGATACTAACATTATTCTCATGGTTTATACTTACCAAAATGTTTCCACCAGAATTTGAGTATGTAAAGGGATTTGAAGATGTAAAGGAAGAAAGAAAAAAATTAGGGCCTCTTTCAACAGCCGAAAAGAAGTTTTTAGTAATATTTACTACAACAATAATTCTTTGGTTTACTCAAGGCTGGACAGGTATATCTATACCACTAGCTTCTGTCTTAGCTGCATTTACATTGTTTCTTCCAGGTATTAATCTGGTTACATGGGAAAAAGCAAATTCTTCTGTCTCTTGGAATGTTTTATTATTGTTAGGAGCAGCAAATACACTGGGTATGGCAATATATTCCCAAAAAGGAGCTGAATGGATAGCAACAACCTTTTTAAGTAATTTGGGCAGCACAAATATAATTACAATTTTATTAGCAGTAAGTTCCTTCGGTATATTTTCACATTTGCTTTTACCAGTGGCAACGGCAGTAGTTGCAGTGGCTATTCCTGTTCTTAGTATTTTAGCTTCAAACCTAGGAATAAATCCAGCTATTTTAGCCCTTCCTATTGCATTTACTGCTTCATGTGTATTTTTGATTCCCCTTGATCCTATACCTTTAACTACTTATGATTATAAGTACTGGAAGCTTTGGGATATGCCAAAACCGGGAATAATAATATCGCTACTTTGGATAATTTGTAATGTTATATTCATGTACTTTGCAAGTTTGATAGGCATAATATAGTTTATAATTGACTCCCTTATAAAAAATCAAAAAAATCTCAATTCTAATTTGTTTTTTAATGAATTGAGATTTTTTTAATTACAGCATCAAAATATAAGCTTGAAATAAGATATTGAATTTATTAATATATTAAGTAAGGAAATTATAGATAAACAAATCTATATAATAAAAAAACAAGTTCTTTTCTCTAAATTGATGAGAGTAAGAGTTTATGAGGTGTTAATTATGAGTAGTATTATGAAGGGTAATACAAAGTACTTAATCAAGTCTGTACAAAAGGCTTGTAATATTCTATCGTTGTTTAATAGCGATTCCACAGAAATGGGTACAACGGAATTAAGTAAAAAATTAAACCTGTCAAAAAGTTCTGTTCATAAAATATTATTGACTCTAGAATATGAAGGATTCCTTGTACAAAATAAAACAAACGACAAATATTCACTTTCTACAAAGTTTTTTGAAATAGCCTGCAGCTATCTTAACAAGATGAATTTTAGTGAGCTTGTCAAGCCCTTAATGGAACATTTAGTCGATAAGTTCAATGAAACTGCTCATTTTGCAGTTTTAGATGATAATGAAATTGTTTTTGTAGAAAAAATGACTGGGAACCAACCAATTCAAATACTGTCTAAAAAGGGAAAAAGATGTCCTATATATTGTACTTCAAGTGGAAAAATCATTTTAGCAAATTTACCTGAGGAAAAAGCAAAAGAAATAGTGGATAATATCGAATTCAAAAAATTTACCAACAATACTATCACATCGAAGGAAGAACTATTAAAAGAAATTTATATGATTAAAGATAGAGGATATTCTATAGATGATGAAGAATTTGAAGTTGGTATAAAATGCATTGGTCTTCCAATAAAAAATATATCTGGAAATCTTATTGGATCCCTTAGTATAACTGGTCCTAAATTTAGAATGACCGATGAGAAAATCCGACAGATTTTTGATTCCTTTAATAATTATTCTATATTATAAAAAATACCAAAGGCGTTTAAAATGTCTTTGGTATTTTTAAATATCTAATCTCAATGCTTTAAGATTATTTTTTACAACTTAAATATAAATGTACGCCTTTAAAAGTTTAATCCTCTGTAACTATTTTATCCTTTATAGCTAGAGGTTTACCATCTAATATAAATACATAATCAGCAAGGACCATAGCTTCATTCATATCATGGGTAACAAAAACAACGGTTTTTTTATCCTTTTTCCAAAGAGAAATAAAGGCCTCACTAAGATTAGTTTTAAGCTCCATATCTAAACCCTTAAAGGGTTCATCCATAAGCAGAATATCAGAGGGGTAGGCAAAAGCCCTTGCAATGGCCACTCTCTGCTTCATTCCACCACTTAACTCCCTGGGATAATAATGTTTATATTCTTCTAAACCAACTATTTTCAAATATTTATCAGTAATATTTATTATTTCCTGATTCCTATATAATCGCTTTAGGACAAAATGAATATTTTCTTCTACAGAAAGCCAGGGAACCAATCTATCTTCCTGAAAGATATAGGAGAACTTTTTATTTTCTATACCTTTAATATTTCCTGAATCATACTGCTCCAATCCGGAAATTATATTTAGCAGAGTTGTTTTACCACAGCCCGAGGGTCCCAATAAAGCTGAAATTGTTTTTTCTTCAAATTTAATATTAAAATCCCTTAAGACCTGAAGGTTTCCATATCTTTTACTGACATCTTTTACTTCAACCCACACATTCTACACATCCTTTAATAACCCACTAATTTCAACCTTTTAAATATATACTTGAATAAAAATTCAAATCCGAAACTAAGTATTATTATTACTCCTGTCCAGGCAAACAAATCAGCAGATTCCAGATACACCTTTGCATCATAAAGATGTTTACCTATTGAATACTTGGGACTGCTAAGTACTTCAGCGGCCACTGTAACCTTCCAACCCAAACCTAAAGCCATGGTAATTGCAGCTGAAATATATGGAATAACAGAGGGTATATATATTTTCCTTATTATCATATATCTTTTAACATTATAAATGTGTGACATCTCAAGTAAATTACTGTCTACATTCCTTATGCCTTCAACAACATTTGTCCAGATAACCGGAAAGCACATTAAAAAACATATAAATATAGGAACATTTCCAGATTTAAACCAAATAAGGGCAATAATTATAAAGGACATAACAGGAGTAGATTTTATACTAACAATTAATGGATTAAAAAGCTCATAAAACAATTTATTTAAGCCACAGATTATTCCAATAAATATTCCAAGTATACATGAAATAATGAATCCAAACATTACCCTGAATATAGACAGGAAAATACTCTTCCAAAATTCTACTTTTACTACTAATTTAAGAAAGGCCTCTAGGGTACTAATAGGAGAAGGGAGATAGATCTCCTTATTTATAAGCAGAGAAACTATCCCCCAAACTAATATCCAAAATATTATAACCCATGCTTTAAATGTTTTATTATTTTTCAATGTAATAAAACTCTTCATCGGGAAGCTTACCTCCAACTGATTTTGGATTAAAATCAAAGAGTATTCTATAGAATCCATCTAATAATTTTTTTGATTCCCCAGCATCCATAAATACAATATTACACTTTGGTATGGCTTTTTCAGCCAATTTTGCATTGGGAAGAATCCCATGCTTTTCTACCAAGGCTCCTGCATCGGCATTATTGGCATTCACCCACTCAACTGAAGCTTTATATTCTTCTAAAAACTTATCTAAAGCTTCTTTATTATTCTGGGCAAATTCTTTTTGTACAACAATACATCCCATGGCAAGCTGACTTTCATCCCCTGAAACTTTATCCCATTCCTCAGTCATATCAAGGGCGATTCTCATATCCTTGTTCTTCATGAGAGCTGTAGTAACATGGGGCTGTGGTAAGAAAGCTATGTCAGCATCTCCTGCAGCAACCATTGCAGAAAGATCAGCATGCTGCATTGAAAAATCTATCTCAACATCATTTTCAGGATCTATTCCATTTTCCTTAAGGACATACTTAAGTACATAATCTGGAGTAGCACCTTTACCACTGGCATGTATCTTTTTACCCTTTAAATCATCGATGTCTTCTATTTCATTTCCATTTTCAAGTATGTATAATACTCCCATTGTATTTACTGCTGCAAGCTTTATTTGTCCTTCTGTTTTATTATAGATAACTGCTGCCAGATTTGTAGGAAGAGCAGCAACATCCACTTCTCCTTTTATAACTTTTCCAGCTAGCTCATCGGGAGCACCTGATACAGTAAATTCATAATTTATATCTCCCTTATTTTCTTCATTATCTTCCATTATCTTTACCATTCCCATCCCTGTGGGTCCCTTTAGGGTTGCAACTTTTATAGTTGTAGGCTCACTTTCTGCCTTATTGCCATCGCAAGCTGCAAAAACAAGCAATGATAAAACAATTATTAAACTGACTGTAGTAAATTTGAATAATTTATTCATTTTTATTCCCCCTAATTCTTTGATAATCATTGTCAATGTACCACTTTTCTATCTTATTGTCAATATTTATAAATAATTATACACTCATCAGCATATTAATTCCACTTTATATCCTGTGGTCTAAAAATTTCTTTATATCACCTAAAACTTTTGGTGACCAATACTAAAACCCCCCATTTCTGATTAAGCAAGCGATGAGTAGTTCACTATATACATATATTTTATTAGTTTATTCCTTCAACTACAATACCTTATTCCAAAAACATCATGGAGCTTTCATCCCATTCCTTATGGAATTAACCAGAATTTGTTACTCAACAATTAAGACTTTTCTTCTTGCTTTATAAGTTCTAAAGCTATACTATATTCATTATGAATTTTTAGCAAGTTAGAAAAACCACTAGATAAATAAATATATTCACCTAGTGGTTTGGGGAAAAATTAATGTTTATTTGAAGAAGTGTCTTTTTCCCAATATTCCCATAATCCTTCTACTGCTTCTACTAAAAGAGGATCAAATTGTATTCCCTTATTGTTCCTAATCTCTTTTTTGCATACATCCCATGACATTGGTTTTCTATAGGGCCTTTGTGAAGTCATGGCATCTATTGAATCGCATATAGCAATAATTCTAGACCCTAGTGGAATATCCTTTCCACTTAGTCCATGGGGATAGCCTTTACCATCCCATCTTTCATGATGATGAAGAACAAGCTTTGATATAATCTTAAGTTTGCCTGAATTATTCAAAATATTACTTCCAATTTCAGGATGTCTTTTTATGGCCTTCCATTCATTATCAGTTAATTTGCCTCTTTTGTTTAAAATTTTGTCAGGAACACCTATTTTTCCAATATCATGCAGATGACCAGCTATATGTATAATCTCAAGTTCTTCTCCAGCTATTCCTATTTCCTTTGCCAGTTCATATGTTTTGTCCCCAACCCTTATAGAATGTCCCCTTGTATATAAATCCTTAGCTTCAAGTGCTCCTACTAGACACTGAATTATATCATGGTATAATTCAAAATTCTGTGATAATTCCCCTATGTCGTGAACCATTTTAGCCTCCATAGAAATTATATATAATTATTTATGCTTTAGCCAACTGTTCTCCCAATGCTTTACAATCATCTATTCCTTCATCATCGGGGGTCAGATGAATAGTCAAACCTTCTTCATTTACTAAATTGGCTCCATATTCCTTCATTCTTTCTACCCAATTTCTCATCCATTCACCATCTCCCCAGTCATAGGACCCAAATAATGCAATTGTTTTACCTGAAAAATCAACATCACTTAAAGACTCAATAAAGGGTTCCATAGACTCTTCTTCTAAAACCTCCATCCCCATAGAAGGGCAGCCAAATGCAAGGAGCTGTGAATTAATAACCATATCCTTGTTTGTATCCTCTACCCTAACTACATCCACATCATTCCCAACACTTTTTACTCCTTCAGCAACAGCATTTGCCATCATTTCAGTATTGCCAGTACCACTCCAGTAAATTATAGTTGCTTTTTTCATTTATGATTCCCTCCATTTATATATATGTTTTTGCTGTAATTTATCACAGCTTATAAACTCAATATTATAAATCAAATCGTTGTGCTATTAAATCAATTTTTCTGTTTTAAAATATAAACTACCGATATAGGAACTAGCACAACGAGTTAAACCCAACCTTATTTTACATAGATATTAAAATTTCCTCAGGTCTTTTAAGCATAAGCATCCTTTTTATTTTACTTTTAGCTTCTAAAAACTCATGAAGTCTTTTATCTGACAGCCTGGGATCTCCGTAAACTCTCCAGCCTCTGATTTTAGTAAGTTTTAATGAGGGATGTCCTATAAATCCTATAATATCCTTCAAAGGATATCCTAAAAATACTCCTATTTCATGGGGGATTATACCATCTACCATTTTATTGACAATAAATTGTATATATTCATCTAAATCATATTCCTTTGGATATCCCAGACTTTTTAAAAACTTCATATTTCTATATTCTTTTAAGCTCCTATCCAAAGCCCTTGGATTATAAAATAGTATTTTTATACTATCATTTTTATATCTAAATAATTTATACTCAATTCTTTTGCATTTACCTATATGTCTTTCTATATCTTGAATTTTTTTAAATTTGTCCTTTTCATATTTTGAAAAACTAAGTAATTCAGCAGGTTTTGAACCCATAAGCACTGGCCCTAGTATCTCAACAAGCCATGTAATAAATCTATCTTTATTTTTATAAGCCAATATACAAGTTTCCTTACAATTAGGCACCTGCATTTTGTTCCCCCTCTTTATTGATTATGTTATTGATAATAGTTATCATTATCAATAACATAATACCATATCTTTTCCTTCCTGTAAATATTTTCGTTTATAAATTGGTCAGATAATAAATATAAAATTTTATAGTACTTTAAAACCCTACATCTTTGATAAAGATATACATATATATTTATTAGTATAAGAAATATATACGGGGAGGGATTTTATGAAGGATATTATAAATATGGATGAGATTAAAGCCATAGACGAAATATATCATGAAATAGTTTTTGCTAGTCAACGGGGTGATATCGGAATATTTACCGATAAGCTTAAAGGAGTTACAACCATCGAAATAAGTATTCTAGAAATTATTCATAAAAATCCAGATATAATTCTTAGAGAAATTGTAAATATTTTAGGTATACCTAATAGTACACTAACAAATGCAATTAACAGATTGGAAAAAAGAAATTTAGTAAATAGAACAATAAGTAAAAGGGACAAAAGGTCCTTTGGTCTTGAATTGACCCAGGAAGGAAAACTAGCCCAAAAGGAACACAAGAACGGAGAAAAGCTTTTATGGCAAAAGCTTTTAAATCCTCTAGAAAAAGAAGAGCGTACCGTCTTTCTTAGATGTCTTAGAAAAATTGCAAATAATTTAAAGGAAACCAATCCAAAGGCAAGCTATTAGCCTTTGGAACGGTCCCTTTTTATTTTCTGTACCTATATCTTCTCTTAATATACTTTTTATCTGGAACCATCATTCCTGCAATTATTGAAGTGAAGGGTATAGTTAGTATTAAACCCACACTGCCGCACAAGGACCTTATTATTTCCGTTGCCAAAATCTCTGTACTTACAAGACTGTTAAAGGGCAAATTCATAAAGTACAGAACCAAAATCACCGGCATTGCCCCTCCTACATAAGCAAGTACAAGGGTATTTACCATGGTTGCCATTATATCTCTTCCAACTTTAAGCCCAGATTCAACTAGTCCCCCAAAGCCTATATTAGGGTTTTTTGCCTTTAATTCAAATATCATTGAAGTAATTGACATGCTTACATCCATTACTACTCCAATGGCTCCTATGAGTACTCCGCTAAGATATAGCCCTCTATAGTCTATCACTACATCCATATGTCTTATTAAGACATTTACTTCTTCGCTTCCAAATCCTGTTATAGCACATAAATCTGTAAAGATTTTAGCTAAAATACCTGCAGTGATTGTTCCTCCTACAGTTCCCAATATGGCCACCAGACTTTTCCTGGTAAAACCCGATATAAGAACAAAGCTTATTAATATAATAATTACTGTACTCACAACAGCCACAAGCATTGGACTATGCCCATCAAGTATCATTGGTATCATAATTTTAACTATTATAATTCCCGTTATTCCTAGGGAGGCCACAGAAAGAATTCCCTTTATACCTCCGAATAAAATTACTGAGGCTAAGAAAATCATACCTAATATTTTTAAATGATCTTCCCTGGATATATTTATAATTCTGGCTTTTACCCCTCCACTTTCATGAAAATCAAGTTTTATTAAAATCTTTGTCCCCTTTACAAGCTTATAATTATTAGAGGAATACTCAATGGGTATATACTCTATATTGACTATCTTTCCCTTATATTCCCCTTCCAGTATTCTGGCTTTGACTTTGGTTTTAGGTATGCCTTCACTGGAATATTCCTCTATCTCTAAAATCTCCGCCTTTATTAAATCTTCTTCATCTGCATATGAAATGCCTATTAAAGATAAAAAAATCATGAGAAATAATACAGCTTTCTTCCCCATGTTTGTCCCCCCTTACCCATATTAATAAATATGAATATGGGGAGATAAATAGACCAAAATTTTATATTTCTTCAATCAACCTAATCTAAACCTCATCATATCTGAAACAATCTACTAAATGATCATTCACCATTCCTGCAGCCTGCATATATGCATAACAAATAGTTGGACCAACAAATTTGAATCCTCTCTTTTTTAAATCCTTGCTCATCTCTTCTGATTCCTTTGTCTTTGCAGGAACTTCACTTAAGCTTTCCCATCTGTTTTTTATCACTTTTCCTCCAACAAATTGCCATATGTATTTATCAAAGCTTCCAAACTCCCTTTGCACTTTCAGGAAAGCCCCCGCATTTACTACGGCAGCCTCAACTTTTCTTCTGTTTCTGATTATCCCCTTATTTTGAAGAAGCTTTTCTATTTTCTTTTCATCATATTTGGCCACCTTTTCAGGGTCAAATCCATCAAAGGCCTTTATATAATTTTCTCTTCTCTTTAATATAGTTATCCAGCTAAGTCCAGCCTGAGCTCCTTCTAGAACTATAAATTCAAAATGCTTTATATCATCGTGAACTGGCACTCCCCACTCCTTATCGTGGTACTTAATATATATGGGATCATTTCCAGCCCATCCACATCTCTTTTTCATTTAATTATTCCCCCTTAATCCTTTCACCTATCCTTTGGCCTGCTAATTTCCCCATTGAAAATGCTGCCTGTATATTATATCCTCCTGTGTCTCCATCTATATCAAGTACTTCTCCAGTAAAAAATAAACCTTTAATAATACGGGATTCCATTGTCTTAGGATTAACTTCCTTTAAGGATACACCTCCCCTTGTTGCCATAGCAATATGAAAATCTCCTAATCTTTCTACCTCCATTGGAAAGCTGATAAGCATTTTAATTAAACACTTTCTTCTTTTTTTATCCAACTCACTGCATTTAAGTTCCTGGGAAATATAAGCAAGTTCCAGCAGTTTATCTATAAATCTTTTGGGAATAGAATATTCTCTTAAAACAGTTTTCACCATTAACTTTCCTCTTGATTGAATATATTCTATAAATTTTTTTCTAAATCCTTCTTCATTTTCTGTACCTATAAAATTTATTTTAAGTATATCTCCCGGAAGAACATATCTGGAAAAATTCAAAATTCCCGGTCCTGAAATATTTTTATGGGTTAAAAGAATATCCCCTTTAAATTCTTTAATTTTTTTATTACTTCTCCATAAAGTAATAATAATATCTTCAAAGGAAATTCCTGAAAGCTCGGAAAAAGGATAGTTCTTTATATATAATGGTGTAAGGGAAGGCATGGGCTTTTCAATATTATGCCCTAAATCTTTAGCAAATGAATATCCGTCTCCTGTTGAACCGGTATTACCATATGACTTTCCTCCAGTAGCTATAACTAAATACCGGGATTCATATTCTTCTTTCTCTGTCTTAATAGAAAAACATGAGCTTTCTTTATTATAATTAACCCCTTCTACTCTCCGATTATATTTTATATCAATATTTTTCTTTTTACATTCCTCTAAAAGTATGTTTAAAACATCCAATGACTTTAAAGTATCGGGAAATATCTTTCCATCTTCATTGGTTGTAAAATCTAAACCTCTGCTTCTAAAAAAACTTAATAAATCCCCATTAGTATAATTAAACAGTGCATGCTTTATGAATCTTCCATTCTCTCCGTAATAATTCAAAAAATCATTTACACTCCCATCATGGGTCAAATTACATTGTCCTGCTCCTGAAATCAGAAGCTTTTTTCCCGCAGAAGAATTTTTTTCTAAAACTAATACCTTTCTATTTTTCACTGATGAATTAATAGCAGTAAACAATCCTGCTGGACCTGCACCAATAATAATAGCATCATAATATTTCATTTCTTTTCCTCCATGTTTTGATTGTCTCATATAATATTCTATATTATTATTTGCTTTTTTCCATAAGTATAATGAAACAATTTGGAATTGTAAATAGTACAAAAATAATCTCCACAATAAAGAAAAACCTCTGTCAATTTGACAGAGATAATTTCGGTTTTAGATTCTTTTTCTATTTTTTCTTTAACTTTTGATAATTATCCAAATATGCTTAATAGAGCTGTTGCAAGTATAAGCATAAAGGCTCCACCGATACGAGATGAAATTTGGGCAAAGGGCATCAATTTCATACGTTTTGAAGCAGATAATACTGCCACATCTCCTGTACCTCCCATATTTGCCATACATAGACCAGCAGTAATTGCAGATTCAATAGGATAAAAGCCCAGTAAATTTCCTATAATGCCTGAGCCAATTGCTGAACCCACAACTGTAACAGAAACTAATAAAATATATTGTATATTAAACGAATCAATAACTGCGTTCAAATCTGTATAAGCTATCCCTATCCCAACCAATAATGCGGGAGTCAAATTATTCATAATAAATCTAAACCATTGAAAAGCTCCAACTTCATATTTTCTAGGGACTATGCCTGCAGCTTTACAAATAGCTACAGATATTATCATAAGTGCATATGAATGAATAGGTATAAATTCCCCTAATATTTTCCCCCAAACAAAAAATGTAGTTGATAATAAAAGTCCAATACCCATTAATTTATAATCAATAGGATAGTTTACATCTTCCTTATCAGGAGCTTCTTTCTTAGCTTCTTTCTTATCTTCTTTCTTTAATAGATCTCCATTTCCTGTAAATTTTGGTTTTATCTTTCCTAGCTTATCTAATAGGCCTGCCACAACTATAGCTAAAGCATTTCCTAAAGCAAGGGCCGGTATCATAACAGAGAGCATTTCCTTTGTGTCAACATTCAAAGCTTCACCAAATATTTTTGACAAGGGCACAGCTCCAGCTCCCATACCTCCACCCATTATGGGTACTCCAATATATAGTATAGCCTTTTTTGCTCCATATCCTATAAGTCCACCAACTAATCCAACTAAACCTAATGAAACTATAACGCCCCCTATAATAGCAGGCAAATATCTTACTGAAGCTTTAATCAATAGTTTTCTATCCATCCCCAATATACTACCAGTAATAAGAGCTGCAATATAAAAGCTTAGAAATCCTCCGCCTTTCATAAATGTAGTTACTATTTCCCCAGTCTTTTCAGGTAGCAGTCCATAGGTTAATAAAATTGAAGAACCAAATATAATTACAATTGGGCCTCCACCCAGAAAATCCTTTACAATAGGTGTACGATTACCTAATTCATTAAATATTGCTCCAATAATCATCATAATAGGAAATGCTCCAACCATACCACCTGGAAGTGCACCCATATAAGTAGCTGCTAAAACTACTATGGCTAAAACGAAAAACATTGAAGCTGAGATACCCATAATTTTATAACCTTGTTCCTCTAAGCTAACAGTAGTGTTTTTCTCATTTACTTTATTGGACATTTTGAGCTCCCCTTTATCATATTTTGTAAAATCTACTGACATGCTTTTTTAAATAATCCTTTAGCACATTCCAGTTTCCTTTGCAGCTTTTGCAACTGCGTCAGCTACTCTTTTAACTATTTTCTTGTCAAATGGATTTGGTATAACATAATCTTCTTTAAGCTCCTTATCACTTATTATTCCGGCTATAGCATAGGCAGCTGCTAATTTCATTTCTTCATTTATTCCTCTAGCTCTTACATTCAAAGCACCTCTGAAGATACCTGGAAAGGCCAAAACATTGTTTATTTGGTTAGGAAAATCTGAGCGCCCTGTTCCAACAACCCTTGCTCCTGCTTCTATAGCTAAATCCGGCATTATTTCCGGAGTAGGATTAGCCATTGCAAATACTATAGCATCCTTGTTCATAGATTTAATCATCTCTTGATTTACAATATTAGCAGCAGATACTCCAATAAATACATCTGCCCCCTCCAATGCATCCTTTAAGACCCCTTGTTTGCCATTTATGTTTGTCATTTTTGCAAGCTCTTTTTTATGACCTTTTAGACTATTATTTTCTTTACATAGAATACCATTTCTATCACATACAATAATATCTTTTGCCCCAAGATTTACGAGCATCTTGACTATTGCAGTACCTGCTGCTCCAGGTCCATTAACTACTATAGTAGCATCTTCAATATTTTTACCCGTCAGCTTTAATGCATTGATTAATCCTGCTGAAACAACTATAGCAGTTCCATGCTGGTCATCATGAAATACTGGTATGTTTAATTCATCCTTTAATCTTTTTTCGATCTCAAAACATCTTGGTGAAGATATGTCCTCTAAATTTATTCCTCCAAAGGTAGGTTCTAAATATTTTACAGTTTTTACTATTTGATCTATATCCTTTGTGGCTAAACAAATGGGAAAGGCATCCACATTTGCAAATTCTTTAAACAAAACAGATTTCCCTTCCATAACAGGTATAGAAGCCTGTGGCCCTATATCTCCTAATCCTAAAACAGCTGTTCCATCGGAAACCACTGCAACTAAATTACCCTTGGATGTATACTTATAAACGTTTTCTTTATTATCATGGATCTTTCTACATGGTTCTGCAACACCAGGTGTATAAGCGATACTTAATTCTTCCTTATTAGTTACCGCTATTTTAGATACAACTTCAACTTTACCTATTTTTTCTTCATGGACTTTGAGACTCTTTTCTCCATAATTCATATTTATCATCCCTTCTTATAGATGTGCGCTTGTAAAGATTTTAGAATATTATAAAAATGTAAACAATAATAAATAAATATTATAAGTATTTAATAAATAAAAATATTTATGTGTACTTTTTAACAAGTTCTAAAAAACAGTTTTGACAATTTTTCATAAAAACACCTCAGTTCCTAGACAACAAAAAAATAGCAGCAAAAAAGAAAATACTTTTTTACTGCTATAAGAACTATATTTTTAGAATCACAAATCTCTATATTCATTAGTCCCCAATATATTTATATAAATGTGATGGTCTACCTACTGAACCGTATTCTACTTCAAGCTTTACTTCTCCTATAGACTCAAGATATTCTAAATATCTTCTAATTGTAACCTTAGATAATGGAACTTCTTTTGCAATGATTTCACTTGTTAAATATTCATTAGAATTATCCTTCAAAAACTGTCGTATTCTTTTAAGGGTTTTTTTATGAAGCCCTTTCCTTAAACCAGTATTTGTCTTTGATTCCAGAGCTTTAGTTATTCTATCAAGTTCCTCTTGCTTAACAGTGCCAGTACTATGCAAAAATTCATATCTTTTTGAATAATTCTCTAGTGAATTTTTAAATCTTTCATAATCAAAGGGCTTTATTAAATAATCTACTGCACCTAATTTTAATACTTCATCAATATTTTGAGTTTCCTTCGAGGCAGTAACCAATATAACATCTACCATAATATTCCTTTTTCTTAATTCCTTTAAAAAAGCTACTCCATTTAACCTAGGCATATATATATCTAGTATTATCAAGTCTATTTTATTTTTTTTGCAAAATTTTAAGGCTTCCTCTCCATTTTGTATTTCACCTTTAACGTTAAATCCACCAACACTTTCAACATATTGTCTGTTTAATTTTGACACCATGGGATCATCTTCTACTATTAATACATCAATCATTTTAAGCCTCCTTAGGCAGTGTTATCTTAACTACTGTACCTTTATTTAATACTGAAGATACAAATATTTTACCATTTAAATTATCTATTGTTCTCTTTACTAAATCCAATCCCACTCCTTCACTTCCAACCTTAGTTGTAAAACCCCTTTTATATATTTTCTCTAAATCTTTTTCTTTAATTCCCACTCCAAAATCTTCAACCTCAATTTCGATTTTATCTTCCAGTTCTTCAATCCTAAACTTTACAATTTTTTCATCTTTATTAGTTTTACTTACAGCCTCCATTGCATTTTCCAATATATTTCCTATCAATGTTATAAGTGCATTTTTACTTATATTTTTATGGTCAGCACCAAGCTTTGTATCTTCATGAACCTGTATCCTTATTCCCAATTCCTTTGCTCTACTAAATTTGCCAAGTATCAATCCGGCAATAGTTGGATCTTTAATTCTTTTTATAATAATACTCAATATTTTCTGCTGACTTTCAGTAACATTTAAAATATATTTTTTAGCTTGTTCAATCTCTCCTATATGAAGCAATCCTAAAATAACATGGAGCTTGTTTAAAAATTCATGGTTATTTGCCCTTAGTGCATCTACTATTTGCTTTACTCCTGTTACTTCTTCAGCTAACCTAGTTATTTTTGTTTTATCTCTAAAAGTAGCTAAAGCTCCGACTATCCGCTCCCCATCCTTTATGGGAACTCTATTGGTAACAATGATGGTATCATTAATTCGCTGTTCCTTATCATACTCTGCAGCTCCAGTTTTTAAAACATTCGGTAATCGACTTGTAGGAAAAACATCTGTAACAACCTTTTCAATCATATCTTTCATCTCATACTTATCATTCATTTGAAGTATATTTAATGCGGAGTCATTAATTAAGGTTATTCTACTATTCCCATCAATAGCAATAATTCCTTCATGTATAGCATCAAGCATACTTACTTTTTCATTATAGAGATTTATTATTTCCTCGGGTTCTAAGCCCATAAGTGTCTTTTTAATATTCTTTGAAAGTAAAAACGCTCCAACAGCCCCTACTAAAGCACCTATATAAGCTAAAATAATCAAAGTACGAATTGATTTCTTTTTTGCCTCTTCAATACTCTCGATAAGAGTTCCTACTGAAACAAAGCCTATTTGTCTATTGCTTTCTAGATCATATACTGGTGTAAAAGCTCTCATTGATCTGCCTAATGTCCCTGTGGCCTCAGAAATATAGGTCTCACCCTTTTGAATTACTCTATATTGATCCCCGCCAACAAATTTTTGACCTATTCTTTCTGGATTTAAATGGGAATATCTAATACTATTCATATCCGCAACAACTATAAAATTTACATTCTCTACTGTTTTTAATAACTTACTTACATAGGACTGAATTATTGAATTTGGATCCTTTCTAGGCAATGCTTCTCTAATAGCTGGAGATTCTGCAATTATTTTAGCTATATTGGTAATATTAATCTCAAGCCTATTCTGAACACTTTCCATTACCCTTTTAGTTATAAAAGGAAGAGTAATGGATATTGAAATAAAAACAACTATGATTATCAATATTGTAATTTTAGTTTGAAGACTTAATATTTTTTTTCCCATATTGTATCCTTTCTATAGATTCTAATTTAATTAATTTAGGAAATTTCATAATTCTAGTTTGTCAAAATTAGATAATATTTAAAACTATATTAAAAAATACCATTATAAAAAATCATTTATATTGTTGACAAAATATCTAATAGATATTATAATTCTATAAAAATAATATAATTTAAATCTTATGAGTGGAAATAGTAAATAAAATATGAAGCCATAGAGAGCTGGGGATGGTGGAAACCCGGTGCAGATTGTTTATTGAATGGTTCCATGAGGAGCAGTGTGAAATCATATTTGAGAGTACCATTAGTCGTTTGTCCTACGTTACAAGGACAGGATATCGAAATAACAAAATCTTATTTCCGTATCTGAAAGAGAGAGATAGATAAGCTCTATCTAAAATAGGTGGCAACACGGAATATAAGCATTTCGTCCTGTATAAATAGGATGTAATGCTTTTTTTAGTTGAAAGCATTTCACTAGGCAAAATTTACTCAAAAGTAATAATACCTAGCCTAAATTCTTGTATGTCAGCCTTTATTTTTAGAATTCTTAATAGCTTTTAATTCTATCTAATGTGGGTGGTACCGCGAAATCATAAGCATTTCGTCCCTTTTATAGGGATGAAGTGCTTTTTGATTGCTAGAAATTTAATTTCTGATCACAGCCCCTGAGAATCCTTCCTAAGTTTTATATCAACACATCTATACTGTGAAATTTTTTTGAAAAAGGAGGAATTACATTGTCTCAAAAACATCTTAAAATTTTTAGAAGAATCTTTGAATCTTCAAAACTACTGGTTCTTTCTAGTAAAATTGATGGAAAAAATGAAACCCCGATTTCTTTATTTAACAAACTATGTAATAAGGGAAAAAGCTACCTTTTAGAAAGTGCTGAAAATACAGGAAGGTGGGGTCAATATTCCTATATTGGGAGAAATCCCTTTATAGAGATTAAATGCAGCGGTAACAAAGTATATATTTATAAGAATAATCAAGCTGTAAAACAAACAGGTAAGCCATTAGACATCATAAGAAAATTAATAAATGAATATAAAATGCCAGTGCAAAATAATATGCCTGACTTTATTGGAGGTGCAGTAGGATATATTGGCTATGATGTTATAAGAAGCTATGAAGAATTGGGTAATATAAATTTTAATGACATAGAAATGCCAGATATACATCTTTTGTTTATGGAAGAAATTATCATCTATGATCATCTAAATAAGAAAATAATTATTGTACTCAATCTTCCCATATCTTCTAATGAAGAAATGTTAAAAAATCAAGGAATAGAAAGGCTTAAAAAAATAAAAGATGAAATTTTAAATAGTGATTATATTTCAAGAAATATTAAAACTACAAATTCTGAAAAATTCAATTATATAAGTAATGAAACAAAAGAAAATTTTATAAATAATGTCATTAAAGCCAAAGAATATATAAGAGCTGGAGATATTTTTCAAGTAGTTTTATCTCAAAGACTACAAATTAAAACAGACAAACATCCATTCAATATCTATTGTACTCTAAGAAACATAAATCCTTCTCCATATATGTTTTATATAGATTTTGAAGAGTACCGCCTAGTAGGCTCCTCACCAGAAATGTTAATTAAAGTTAAAGAAGATAATATTGAAACCTGTCCTATAGCAGGAACACGACCCAGGGGTAAAACTCCTTTTGAAGACAAAGCATTGGCCAGCGATCTGCTAAGTGACGAAAAGGAGTTGGCAGAACACTTAATGCTTGTGGATTTGTCTAGAAATGATATTGGAAAGGTTTCAAAATTTGGTACAGTTCAGCTATCAAATTATATGGAAATACAAAAATATTCCCATGTCATGCATATCGTATCAAATGTAATTGGTAAGCTTAGGGAAGATTATGACATGTTTGACTCCTTAATATCATGTTTACCTGCCGGAACAGTCTCCGGAGCTCCAAAGATAAGGGCAATGGAAATAATAGATGAATTAGAAAGCAGTAAAAGAGGAGTATATGCAGGAGCAGTTGGCTATATAGGCATAAATGGAAATATGGATACCTGTATAGCTATTAGAACTATTGTATTAAAGGATAATAAGGCATATATTCAAGCTGGTGCTGGAATTGTTGCAGATTCAGACCCGGAAAGTGAATATCTTGAAACCCTTAGAAAAGCAACCGCCCTCATGGAGGCTATAAAAATAACAAAGTAGAAGGAGAAATTAGTATGATAGTAATAATCGATAATTATGATTCATTCACTTACAATATTTATCAATATATAGGGGAAATCAATCCAGACATTAAGGTTTTCAGAAATGATAGGATTACTATATCTGAACTTGAAGAAATGAATATATCCCATATTGTAATTTCTCCCGGTCCCGGCATTCCAAAGAATTCTGGAATATCAAAGGATGTTATAAAAGCTTTTGGCAGTAAAATTCCAATACTTGGAATATGTCTTGGCCATCAGGTAATGGGAGAAGTCTATGGCTGTAAAATTATAAAGGCTAAGGAGCTTGTTCATGGTAAAACTTCTATGATTTTTCATGATGAAATGGGTATATTCAGCGGTATTGAAAATCCTTTAAAGGTAACTAGATATCATTCTTTGATAGTTGATAAAAACTCTGATTCTAATGAATTATACTTTACTGCAAAAACAAATGATGGGGAAATTATGGCACTTATGCATAAAAGATACCCTATATTTGGTTTACAGTTTCATCCTGAAGCCATAGCCACAGATCATGGTAAACAGATAATAAGAAATTTTCTTAATTTATAGAAATAGGAGGGATTTAAATGCTTAAGTTTGCAATTAATAAACTTATAAATAATCAAGACCTAACGGAAAAAGAAATGATACAGGCTATGAATATTATTATGGAAGGAAGAGCAAAGGATTCACAGCTGGGAAGTTTTTTAACAGCACTTCGAATAAAGGGAGAAACTGTGGAAGAAATCACTGGTGGAGCCAAGGTGATGAGAGATAAGGCTCATAAAGTAAAAATTAGAAATAAATGTGCAATAGACACCTGTGGTACAGGAGGAGATGGAGCTAATACATTTAATGTTTCCTCTTTGGTTGCAATAATAGCTGCTGCTGCTGAAATTACGGTTTTAAAGCACGGTAACCGCTCTGTTTCCAGCAAATGTGGCAGTGCAGATGTATTAGAAGCCCTGGGAATTAATATTGAATTAGAACCTATAAAGATTGAAAAATGTGTAAAAGATATTAATATAGGATTCATGTTTGCTCCTAGGTTTCATAGTGCCATGAAAAATATAGTAGGGCCAAGGCGAGAATTAAGTATAAGAACTATTTTTAATATTCTTGGTCCCCTTACAAACCCAGCCATGGTTAAAAATCAAGTTCTAGGAGTCTTTTCTGAAAATTATACTGAACTTATGGCAGGAGTATTGAAAAATCTAGGTTCTAGACAAGCCATGATTGTTCATGGACTGGACGGGCTAGATGAAATTACTATTACTGGAAAAACTAAGGTCTCTGAGTTAAAAAACAGTAAAATCTCTACCTATTATATTGATCCCAGGGATTATGGTTTTAAACTAGCCTCAGCAGAAGATTTGACAGGAGGCTATCCTAAAGAAAATGCAGAAATAATATTAAACATTTTAAATGGTGAAAAAGGCCCAAGGAGAGATATGGCGTTGCTTAATGCTGGAGCAGCTATATATATTGGCGAAAAGGCAAATTCTCTTTTTGAAGGGATAAACAGAGCTAGAGAAGTAATAGATAAAGGTTTTGCATTAGAAAAATTAAATCAATTCATAAAGCTTAGTCAGGAGCTGGCCATATGATTTTAGATAAAATAGTGACCTATAAGAAAATGAAAGTAAAAAAGGAAAAGGAAATTACGCCAATTAATCACATAATCTCTTCAATAGAAAATTGTAAAGAAAGGAGAAACTTTAAAAGAGCCTTTGAAAAAGTAAAGGGATTGAGCATAATAGCTGAAATTAAAAAGGCTTCTCCTTCCAAAGGAATAATAAAAAATAATTTCAATCCTATGGAAATAGCCATAGCTTATACCGAAAATAAAGCAGAAGCTATATCCATACTAACTGAGGATAAATTTTTTAGGGGAGATAACTCATATTTAAATGTGGTTAGAAATGTCACCTCAGCTCCCCTACTTAGAAAAGATTTCATCATTGACCCTTATCAGATATATCAATCAAAAATATTAGGAGCAGATGCTATATTACTTATAGTTTCAATACTATCAAAAACTCAATTAATTGAGTTTCAGAAAATTGCAAGAAGCCTAGGACTTTTTTGTCTAATAGAAGTCCATAATAGGGCTGAGCTTGAAATTGCATTAGAAGCTGATTCAGAAATTATAGGAATTAATAATAGAAATTTGAAAACTTTCAAAACTAGCTTGTCTACAACAGAGAATCTTATAAAACATATACCTAAATCTAAAATAATAATCAGTGAAAGTGGAATAAATACAAGGCAAAATATAAAATTTCTTGAGACCCTTGGTGTAAATGGTGTTCTTATAGGAGAAAGTTTTATGAGGGCAAGCTGTATAAATGATAAGTTTAAAGAGTTTAGGGGTGAATAAATTGACTAAGATAAAGATATGTGGTTTAAAATGTGAAGATGACATACTCTATGCAAATAAGCTAAAGCCTGATTATGTAGGATTTGTTTTTGCTAAAAGCAAGAGACAAATAGATAAATATATAGCAAAAAAATTAATTACCAAGTTAGATAAAAATATTAAAACAGTTGGAGTATTTTTAAACAATTCTGTTGATACAGTAAAGGAAATAGCTGAGTTTTGTGAGCTTGATATTATTCAACTCCATGGTGATGAACCTCCAGAGTATTGTAATTTCTTTGATAGAGAAGTATGGAAGGCTTTTAGAGTGAAAACTAAAGAAAGCTTTAAAAATTTGAAACACTATAATGCCAATGGATATCTATTAGACACATATACTAAAGAAGCCTATGGAGGAACTGGTAAAGCCTTCAATTGGAGCTTAGCTTCAAAAATCAGCAAGGAAAAATTTATTATCTTAGCAGGTGGTCTTTCAGAGAACAGCATAGACAAAGCTATTGATATTGTAAAGCCAGCCGTTGTAGATGTCAGCAGTGGTGTTGAAACAAATGGGTCTAAAGATTTTGATAAGATGGAAAGATTTATTGGGAAAGTAAGGATGATAATATGAATACTAAACAAATAAACTCGTTCTTCTAAAGCAGAACATCGAAGCTTCAGATGGAGACTCTACTCCATCTGAAGAAAGTTCTAGCTTCCACTTATATTACTTAGTCTTCTGCTGAAAAAATTCTTGTTCCATCTTTTAATATCTTATAGCTCGAAAATATAGTCATGTTTTCAATGTTTACAGGCTCTATATCAGAATTATCTTTTACTGTCCTATCAACTTCTTTAGATCTTGTATCTGATTCTACATCCATTTATATTCCCTCCCTGTTAGGTTTTCAATTTTTTACTGTTTTTTACTATTATATGAATTTAACTGATTTATGAGAACGATTTCACTTGTTTTATTAAATCTTTGGGAATACTACCTATATCAAACACATCCTAGGATTTAGTGGATTAATATATTAAATGCATACATATAGCTACAAATGGCATTGCTATAATAGTTCTCATTACCCAAAGTATTAGTAAATCCCTAAACTTAACCGGTATTCCAAAGAAAATAATAGGCAACATGGTTTCAGTAATATATAATACTTGCATTAAAGAAATCATAACCACAAAAAACTTAGTTGCATCTGGTACAGCTGCTGCTCCTATTAATGCAGAAGGCAAAAACAAATCCAAGCCACCTACAAATATTGATTGAGCTGCGATTGTAGCTTCCGGAACCCCTAGCAAACTAATAATAGGAATAAAAGGTTTACTTAATATTACAAACAATGGAGTAAATTCATTTATTGCTAATACAACTCCACCAATTCCAAGCATCATTGGAACTACCTTCATAGAAACTCCAATACCATTTATAAAACCACTTGAAACTTCCTTAATAATACCATCAGAACTATCCGCTTTTAAAATAGCATTATTAAACCCTTTTTTTATTTGATGAATGCTAAATTTAACGTTTTCTGAGCGCATCTCTTCAGTTTGAATACTCCCATCGACATAAGAATCTGGATAATTTTTTATTGGAGGTATTCTGACCATTATTGCAGCTAATGCATATGTAATTACAAGATACATTAAAAACATTATATTAAACTTACTTATTAAACCAACATAACCTACACAAAATGCACAATATCCAACTGAATTCAAACTAAAGCCTGTAGATATTAATAATGCTTCTTTTGTTGTATAATGCTTGTCTTTATAAAGGGATGCAGTTAAAAAAATACCTACTACTGCAGCCCCAACAACCGATGCAATTGTATCTAGAGCACTCTTTCCAGGAACCTTAAATGCTGGTCTCATTATTGGCTCTAATACACTACCAATAACATCTAACAGTCCAAATGATGCTAAAAGGGGCAATACTGCACCTCCAACTGGTATAATTGTTATTGTAAAGGGTAAAATATCTGTTACCATAAATCCAGCTGATTTTGGACCATATAATACACTTATACCTGATTGAAGTAATATCATAACAGCAAGTATTGATGAAAATACGTATACTACTCCATGAAATGTATTATCTTCTTCAAAGAAATTACATATTTTCGAACCTTCTTTTGCAAATTTCTTAGCATAAATAAATCCGATCATCATTAATGGTGGATATGATAATATAATATATGGTACAGCATCTCCTAAAAGATTTAAAAGTCCTTTATAAATTGCTTCAAAAGGAAATTGTCCATTAATCTGTACAAAGAATATAAATATTCCTGATATTGATCCGAATATAAAAAGAAACAAACTTCTCCGATATGATGTCTTCAAATTTGACTCGTTAATAACATCTTCATGTTGAACCATTATAAAACCCCCTCTTCCTATGTTTTATTAATTATCTCTGTTTTTCTTTATATTTCTTAGAATTACTTTCAAAAGTGTTGTAATCATATTTTAAGTTTATACTTTTAAACACTAATGTTTATTTATTAACAAACATTACTATTGACTTTTTGCTTTAAAATGTTTAAAATAGTAAAATATAACAAATGGTGATTATATGATATTATTTCAGTAAAATTAGTCAAAAAATCCTAGGAAGGAATAGTGTTTGGATTTATATGGAAAGTTATGCCATTTCCTCAATTAATTTAGTTATGAAGTATTGGGACAATTTCATAATATATATTTAATCTTTACAGCTCATTACGTAGTATTCCCCATAATCAACTATAATTTTATAGCTTCTTTTTAACAAAGCATCAATTTCATCTCTTCCCGTATCAGCTTGCAAACCTTTTCCCAAAAGACTTAATAGCTTAGCAGGAGTAGCAATTATTATTATATTTTCTACTCCCACATTACTAATTACACTGCCGCTTATTTGTGGATTTCCTCTACCAAAAATAAATCCTTGTCCTCCAATAGGAGATATAATAATCTTCACCTTTTTATTTTTTGATATTTTTATTAAATCCCTTTCATTTGCATCCTTTAAAATAAGTTTTTTGTTATAAATAACATCGGGACCTAATAGTGTATATTCTAAATTAAGCCTTTCTAAAATAGCCTTTGTTGTAGTTCCTGCACCTACAATATAATAGGTATCCTCCTCCATATTATCAACTATATACTTTGAAATTCTTGATATAATTCCCTTATCCGTACTATTTGATCCTGATTTAAGTCCTTGTATATACTGTTTATCGAAGGGAACTTTCATATATCCATAAAGCTTTGCACTAACTCTACCATATCTCAATCCTTCTTCATCTATGTCCATTACCTCACGGTCCTTTAAAATAGATCTATTGTTTTCTAGATAATTAATAACTGCCCTTCCTGCGTTTTTAGGATTGCTGGCAAAAACCGCTGAGTGGATTTTTACACCTGTGGGAATTCCTATTACTGGAACTTTATCACCTACTACATTATAAATATTTCTTGCAGTTCCATCCCCCCCTGCAAAAACTATAACAGATGCTTTTCTCCTTATCATTTCCCTTGCTGCTTCTTCTGTATCCTTAAAGGATGTGGTTCCACCAGTTACAAATACCACTTCTGGCTTAATTCCAGCTTCAAGGCATTCTGCTTCCCCCATATCTCCACTTACCGTCATTATATTTATTGGCTTTTTATGTTCTTTTAAAATCTTAAGCATTTTTATTGTTTTATATGGTGATTCTTTAATGGCACCTGCTTCTATGGCTCTTTTTAATATATTCTCCCCATCGGTTCCCTTCAGTCCTACTTTTCCCCCCATACCGGCAATAGGATTAACAATTAAACCAATATTCATTTACTTTAATCCCTTTTTCCTTTTGTATACTCTCCATGTTACAATTAAATCTTTAGGATCTACTATTATCTCATCCTCTATTTTTGAAATAGGCCCATTATGGGGTGCTGTTTTTACAATTTCAGGATTTTCATAGGCTTCCTCTGAAATCTTAACAAATATGTCTGCATATTCATCAAGTTCCCTCTTAGAATATGACTCATTTGGTTCAGGGGTAAAGGGCTGCGGAATAAGCATTGGATGGTGACTTTGGAAAAATGTCTGTAATCCATAGTCTACTACCCTTCTATCGATATCATCAATTGTAACCCCTGTATCTTCTCTCAGTTTTTCAAAGCTATATCTTACTTGCTCAAGTCTATGACCACCATCTCCCCATGGTACACTAATTCCTTTTGCCTCTTTCAGTAGCCTATGCATCAAATAATTATTGTTGAGTATAGAGGTTTCTGCAACTTCTTTAAGTCCATCTGCTCCCATGGTAATTGTCCATGCATATGCCCTTAGTACCACAGCTACAACACCATAGAATTTTCTAAGCTTACCTATTGAATGGGGCCTATCATAATTCAAATAATATTTTTCCCCATCAAAATCAACCCTTGGATAGGGTAAATATTTTTCAAGTTCCTTTGTAACCCCTTGGGCTCCGCAACATGGACCCATAGAACCATGGGGTGAAGAAAAGGCCTTATGTAAATTAAAGTGACATAAATCAATTCCTGCTTCTTTAGCCCTTGCTATTCCAAATAATCCATTATAGTCTGCCATATCATATACACATAATCCACCGGCCTGATGTACTATATCTATGAATTCCTTTACCAGTGGATTGAAAATCCCCGTATCCTCTGGATTAGTAATAAAAAAACCTGCTGTCTTTTCTGAAACTGCTGCTTTTACATCTTCTATATCTGGGTATCCACTTTCAGTCGGCATAAGATTGATTACTTTAAAACCTTTAGTTTTTGGTGCAGCTGCATTAAGGGGATGGGATAGTACAGTTGTTATGACTTCTGTCCTTTGATCTCCTTCTCCTCTATCCTCATGGTATTTCTTTATAATTGATGCATTTGAATAGATAGCCATTCCACCACCACCGGGCTGAAATGAAAATGCATCCATACCGGATATTTCCTTCATTATTTGTTCAAAATCATACATAATCTTAAGTATTCCCTGGGCAGTATCTATATCTTGAAGGGGATGCATCTTAGCAATCTTAGGATTCCTGACAAACTGCTCATGGATCTTAGGACTATATTTCATAGTACAAGTACCAAGGCCAATGTCAATAGTTAAATCTTGCCCCAATGTTTCCTGGGATAATCTAAGATAATGTCTTAATACCTGCTGTTGTCCTAGCTCTGGCAAATCAGGTTTCTTTTTTCTCTTCATATTACTTGGAATTAAATTGTCAACCTCACCAAATAAATCCTTTAATTCTTCCTCAACATCGGGAAAAACAATTCCTCTTTGACCCTCTTCACTTAATTCTAAAATAATCGGTTCTTGCCATTTAGCTTCGTGAAAATCCCTTATTTTCTTATTTCTACTCATTTTTACCCCCCTTACTATCCTTTGATAAAAGAATTCTTTCTACTGCCTTAGCTAAATTTTCAATATCTTCCTTTCTCGTTGTTTCAGTAACACAATATAATGCCGATTGACCTAAATCAGTAAAATCCTTTGACAAATCGTAGCCGCCAAATATTTTTTCCTTTAGTAACTGCCTATTTATTTCCTCCACAGTTTTTCCTGTTCTATCAAAATTCACTACAAATTCTTTAAAGCTCTTACTCTCTTGGTACAATATTTCTACTCCCTTAATTTCTCCTAATACTTTTTTAGCATAATTACTCTTATATAATATATTTCTTCCCACTTCATACATTCCCTGGGGACCAAGAAGTGAGAGGTAAACCGCAGCTGTTATTGCCCAAAGACCAACATTTGTTCCTAAAAATTCTACTGCTTCTTCTCTGCTGTGATAGCTTGTTCTTTGATTTAGAGATCGGCTAAATCCAAATTCACCCTTTTCATTTTCATATAAGCTGTAAAAGTGATTTGGGAAATTCATTATATATTTTTCTTCATCCTTACTTGCAATAATTCCACCGAGACCGCTTCCATAGCCCATATGTATTCCTAAGGCCTGTAATTCTCCACAAATAATATCACCGCCATATACTGCTGGTGTTTCTAAAACACCTAATGAAATAGGATCAACCGATACAACAAATTCAGCTCCATAACTATGTGCGATTTCACTTATTTTTTCTCCCTGCTCCTCGATACATCCTAAAAAATTAGGATTTTCTATATAAACACATGCTGTTTTTTCTGAAATCTTATCCTTAAGATCATCTAAATCCAATTGTCCAGTAGCTTTATTTGCTTTGATTTTTTTTATTTCCATAAAATCGCAATACTCTTTTATTTGATTAACTATATCCTTATCGATTATTTCAGGAATCAATACCTCTTTTCTGCCATTAATTCTATGGGCCATTCGTATTGAAGTATTAGCTGCTTGACCTCCATCATAGGTAGCTAGCCCAACTACATCCATTTCCAACAACTCACCAATTAAACTTGTATATTCAAATATGGCTTGACATTTACCATGGTCTGAATAAGTATCTCCACAGTAGGCCGTTAAAAACTCACTTCTTCCATTAATTTCATCACATACCGCTGGAACATAGTGATTATAGCATCCTGCCCCTAGAAAATTTACATACTCATCACAGGATTTATTTTGATTTATAATTCCTTCTACATGATGCTTTAATTCTATTTCTGATAAAATAGGTCCTGGAATATTAAGCTTACCCTTTACTCTTAAATGCTTAGGAATACTTTGATACAGCTCCTCTACCTTCTCTACTCCAATTTCCTTTAGCATTTCTTCTTTAATTTTTGAAACGCTATTTGGTATATATGGATATACAACATTATCCCTTTTCTCCACTACATTTCATCTCCCTTCTAATTTTTTAAAGATTTTATATTATGGCTTTAAGATAATCTTTATTGCTTCCCTTTTTTGGATTACCTCCCAAGCCTTATCCATATCCTTTAAATCGAAATGATGTGAAATAAGGGGCTCAACTACTACCTTCCCAGTTTCCACTAAATCAATACACTCTTTGTATTCATTTCTTGTATAACAAATTGTTCCGAATATAGTTAATTCACTTCTTACTACTTTTCCAAAATCTGCTTCAACTGGTTTATGATATATTCCTGTTATTCCATAAACTCCACCCTTTTTAAGTATTTTTATTGCAGGGTCTATAACACTTGGATGGCCAGCAGCATCTATTAATATATCTACCATTTCTCCATCTGTAATTTCTTTTATTCTCTCTACTACATTTTCTTCACTTGCATTAATCGTATAATCAGCACCTGTTTTTTTAGCAATTTCTAGTCTTTTTTCATCTCCCTTTACACCAATATTTATAACTGTTTTTGCTCCTTGAGCCTTAACAGTTTGAACTCCATATAGTCCTATAGGACCAGGTCCATATACCACTACTACATCCTTGGCTCCAATATTGGCTTTCTTTACTGTTCTATATACCGATGCAATAGGGTCAATTGAAGCCCCTTGATCATAGGTCATAGAATCACTTAATTTAAATACTGTTTTAGCTGGAACTGATACATATTCTGCAAATGCTCCATCCACATGTATTCCTGTTTCTATAAGTTCATCACATAAAGACTCTTTTCCATCTATACAAAATTTGCAATTTCCACATCCAATTACAAGCCCTGCTGTTACTCGATCTCCTATGGTAAAATTCTTTACATTACTTCCTACCTCTACTATATCTCCTGAAAATTCATGGCCTGGTATCATGGGAAAAGGAACATCTCTAGTTCCTCCAAGTATAGGAATATCGGTACCACATATTCCTACAGAAACAACTTTTATTAATACTTCATCTTCTTTGATTACTGGCTTTTTAACATCCTTTATGGCAAAACCAGGTCCTCTTTTCTCTTTTACTATTGCTAACATATTATCACCCCTATTTTTTAAAATGGTATAATAATATACATAGCAATTATCATGCCGATAAAGAATAACAGGGTTCTTTTAAAATCCATGTGTTGAATTGATTGTGGTTTGAGTATTTTGAATTTTATAATTTTTATAAAAAAATAACAACTATTTGATTTATTTCTGTATCAAATAGTTGTTATTTATATAATTATTCCTCAATTTAGATTGCTTACAGCTTTCTTGATTCATTTAGTAATCTAGATACTAATATTAATCAAATTATTTTTTGATTAATACTTTTAATCTAGGAATTTGTTCAATCAATATCCAGTAAAATTTACATTCTATATATTTTTTGGACTAATACCATATTTTTTCATTTTCCTAACAACTGTAGGTTGACTTACCCCTAATGCTTTTGCCATTTCTCTTGTATTCTTATATTTTAATGAAGCCTTTTTTATCACTTGCCTTTCAACATTCTGAACAATTTCATTTAATTTCCCTTTTCCACAAGAGTAATTTATATCATAACAAAATTTTTCCTCATCGAATTCAATTAGATATTCAGCACTTATTATAGTTATATCAGAAGTAACAATTAACCGCTCAATTAAATTTTCAAGTTCTCTTATATTACCTGGCCAATCGTATTTCTCCAATAATCTAAGGGCCTTTCTAGATAATTTGCAATATCTATTATATTTTTTATTATACTTTTTAATAAAATAGTCAACAAACAGCACAATGTCATCTCTTCTATCCCTAAGTGGTGGAATTGAAACAGGAATTACATTTAATCTATAATATAAATCTTCTCTGAATTTTCCTTTTTTTATAAGTTCTATCAGATTGCAATTTGTTGACGCTATTATTCTTATATCAATATTTATTGGCTTAGTTCCACCTAGATGGTAAATTTCCCTTTCTTGTATTACTCTAAGTATTTTTGACTGCAGTTGTGTTGGCATTTCTCCAATTTCATCTAAAAGTATTGTACCTTTTTGCGCCAGTTCAAACTTACCAAGTTTACTTTTTTGTGCCCCAGTAAAAGCACCTTTTTCATAGCCAAACAATTCTGACTCTAATAGATTCTCTGGAATTGCTGCACAATTAACTTTAATAAAGGGTCCTGATTTTCTATAACTTGAATTATGTACTTCTTTAGCTATAACTTCCTTGCCCGTTCCTGTTTCTCCTGTTATTAAGACTGTAGCATCGGATCCAGCGCCTTTATGAACTAGTTCTAACAATTTGATAAATTCACTATTTTTTCCTATAATTCTATTTCTACTCATATTTTGTTGTCTCAAATAGTTAATTTCTTCTTCATACTGTTCATTTAGTTTTTGTGTTTCTTCAATTCCTTGCTGTAATAACATTAGTTCTGTCATATCTCTAACTGTACTTACTACTCTTATAAATCTTTCATCATCATCAAAAACAGGATTAGCTGTCACTAAACATCTTTTCCCATTTTGGAAAGTATCTATTATAGTTACAGTTTTTTTAGTTTTACATACTTTAAGACCAGCAGATTCATTAAAATACCCCTTTTCAATAAGCTCCTGCATATGAAATCCAACTAAATTTTCTTTTTTAAGTCCAGTTATTTGTAAGTATGCATCATTTATATCTTCCGTATATCCATCTTTATCCATTATATACATACCATCATATGCATTATCAAAAATAGTTTTTTGTACTTTATATTTTTCTTTTATTATTTCTAACTCTTTTTTTATATCCATTTTTTCACTTCTTTCTCTTTTATACTTGTACAATATAAAAATATTTGATTCAAATAGATGGATTATGAATACTAAAAATTACTCAAAAGAAAAAAGAATGATTTCGGAAATTTAGTTAGAAAACTATCTGAAAGATTTCAGGAAAATTCGTAGAACTGACAGGATGTCAGTCCTTAAGCCTAAAGGAATGATATTTTTAAAATAGCCTTTTTGTCCATAAAGGAGCATGGCTATATTTCAAGTATAGAATATAACTAATCAGCTCAAGAGTAACAAATACTTTTCTATCCTTTATCACAACTTCCTATTTAGTAGGCTCTTCTTGTTTAAGATTACGACTTTTTCAGCTCATTAAAAATAGATAGCTGATTACTATCTATTTTCTCACTAGTTCTTCCATACTATTAATCATTCTTTCTTAAAATTTCTCTCTTAAATATAGGCCAATTAACTTTTAATAGCCTTAATTTCATTATATTTGGACTCAATATGAATATGTAACTGTTCAATTAATACCCTAATAGGAGGTAATTTTTTAAATTTTCTATATATTGATTATATCACAAAGCCCTTTAAAATTAAAGGAATTTGAAAAGTCTTAAAAACATTGAAAACAAATGAACTAGAACTTTTTTTAATATAATATAAACCATAAAAATGATATAATATAGAACATAAAAGCACAAAATAAACATATAGTTCAATGCCCTTGTAAACTGATCGCTATAGTATATAATTAAATTACTTGTAACAGCCTTGGAGGTTATCTAACATGACACATAAAAATAATAGCTGGTTTCGCCTTGATAATGCTGGAAAATTATATCCTTCTATAATGTCTTCAAGAGTAAGTACCTTATTTAGACTTTCTGTCACACTATATGAAATAGTTGATCCTGAGATATTGCAAAATGCTCTTAATATCCTAATGCCAAGGTTTCCTTATTTTCAGGTAAATCTTAAATCAGGTATATTTTGGTATTATTTTGTCCATACATCTAAAATCCCTTTAGTAGAAGAGGAAATTTTTTATCCATGCATGAATATGGAAGTTAAAAAAAGAGGAAAATTTCCCTTTAGAGTTTTATATTATAACAAAAGGATATCTGTAGAGTTCTCCCATTCTATAACTGATGGAACAGGTGGATTGATTTTTTTAAAATCATTAATTGTGGAATACTTCAGATTAAAGGGAATAGAGACTACAGACACAGAGGGGTTCTTTAAATATAATGAAGCACCACATATAGAAGAATATGAAGATGCTTTTAAAAAATATTATAATAAAAAAATTCCAAAGCCCCCCAAAAAAGATAGAGCTTTCAAATTTCCATTTTCCCTAGAGGAAAAAGGTGTATATCATATTGTAACTGGTATAATACCTTCAAAAGCCATATTATCTAAGGCTAAAGAGTTCAATGTTTCTTTGACAGAATTTCTTTTAGCACTGTATTTTCAGTCAATTTTAGAAATTATTTATTCAATGCCTTCTAAAAAAAGGAAAAAACTCATAAAGCCAATAATACTTAATGTTCCTGTAAATTTAAGAGGAATATATCCGTCAAAAACAATGCGCAACTTTTTTATAAGTGTAACTCCTAAAATAGACCCTAGGCTTGGAATATATAGTTTCGAAGAAATTATTAAATATGTTCATTATTTTATGCAAACAGAAATTGATAAAAGATATATAAGTCAACAGATAAAAATGAATGTAAAAAGTGAATTGTCAATTATACTTAGATTATTTCCATTACCTTTGAAAAACTTAGTTTTACCTATAGCCTATAATATTGTTGCCGAAAGCCGTTATACAAGTGGCTTATCGAATATGGGTAAAATAACCATGCCAAAGGAAATTGAAGAATATATCGATAGATTTGATTTATATCCTCCTCCCAGTCAAGGTAATATCATTAAGGTAGCTATTATTAGCTATAGGGATAAGCTTAATATAACTTTTGGTAAATTGACAAGTAATAACGATGTAGAAAGAATTTTCTTTAGAAAAATAAGGAAAATGAACATACCAGTAAAAATTGAAACAAATTAAGGAGTGAAAATATATGCCTTACTGTTCAAAATGTGGCGTAGAAGTTGATTATAGTATTAAAAAATGCCCTTTATGTGATTTCCCTATTCCAGATATAATGCCAGAAAAAAAAGAAGATACAGACAGATTTCCAACTCCACAAAACGATTATCCTAGTAAGATTGAAAAAAGAAAACGTAGAATATTCATCATTATTTCTGTGATTCTTTTAACTGCTATTGAAATTATGTTATTTCAAAATCTTTCAGAAGAAGGGAAATTCACCTGGTCAAGGTATAGTGTTGTCAGTGTAATTGCAAGCTGGATTTATTTATTTTTTATATTTAAGTTTATTCCCAAATTTAAAGTTTCAGTAATAGGTATAAGCATTACTACAATTATTCTATTATACTTTTTAGACATATTTAATGGACACCTGGATTGGTTTATACCTATCGGACTTCCCTGTGTCATTATTTGCACTATAACTACACTAATTTTTGCTTATCTTTTTAAAAAGACTAGGAAAAAGGGATTAAACATTATATCATATATTTTTATGTCTATAACACTTTGCTGTGTGGTAACAGAAACTTTTATATCACTACATACAAATCACTATGTCAAATTGTATTGGTCTTTAATTGTAGCTTTATCTTTATTTCCTTTTTCCGTATTATTTCTTTATCTGCATTATGGACTACCGGAAAAATATAAGATTAAACTTGAAAGAAAGTTTCATATATAGTTTCTTATCTTCTATAGCCTTAGGAGTGATAATTTGAACATAATTAACATAATTAAGGAAAATCGAAGGAAAGTCGAGAATGTTTTTGCCATATGTATATTAAGTGTATTTATGGGCCAAATATATATTACTCCTTATACATATGGTTTTAGACTATCTTTTGCAGTAGTTATTTTATCCTTGTTTTTATTATATTTTAAAGATTATAATGCTATTTTCATTTGTATTTTAGTTGGTTTTTCAATGTTTCTATTTAGAAGTATAGTAGTATTTTTAAACAATGGTTTTTATAGCTTTAGTGAAGTCATATTAATATACATACCAGTTATTACTTTCTATATATCCTTTGGTATTCTTTTTCAACTATTAGAGGTACGACATAAAACCAACAGTCCCTTAAATTTCATGCTTAGCCTATGGGTTTGCGATTCCTTTTCAAATTTAGTAGAAGCTTTTACACGTAAAGTTTGGACATCAGGTCACTTTGACAAAATTATTATGCTAATAATTATTATAGGCTTTATAAGAACTATAATTAACTATTTGGTTTTTTGGTTAAGTAGTTATTACGTAAAAAGATTTAAAAAAGACCAAAGAGAAAAGCATTTTAGAGACTTGATTTTATTTACTTCCCGCTTGAAAACAGAGCTATTTTTTTTAAATAAATCTAGAAATGATATAGAAAACACAGTATGCTTAATACATAATTATTATCATGATATTGAAGACCCAGATTTAAAATCTGTTTTATTAAAGGTGGCTAAGGAAATACATGAGGTGAAAAAGGATTATCTAAGGGTAATAGCAGGAATGGAATCAGCCTTTGATAAAAAAAGTGTCGTCAATTATATGAGCAACAAAGATATTTTATATATCATTAAAGACAATATGAGTAAAATTGCTGAAAAGCATAATAAAAAAATATCCATTGATATTAACTATAATTCCATTTTTACCACAAAGGAATATTATCATTTAATATCCATACTTAACAATCTAGCTATAAATAGTATTGAAGCTATTGATAAATTTGGTAAAATTAAAATCAATTGTTTAAGGAATAATGATATAGTTAAATTCATAGTTTGGGATAACGGACCAGGTATAAGAAAAGATAAATTAATAGATATTTTTGATGCTGGTTACTCATCTAAGTACGATAGGATAACAGGTAAAATGTCTAGTGGTGTAGGATTAACCCATGTTCAACACATAGTAGAAAATTATTTCAAAGGAAAGATAAGGGTAGAATCCAAGCTAAACAAATATACTGAATTTACAGTGGAGATACCCTATTATAAGCTTAGTGGAGGTGAATAATGAAAAACTCTATTTTTGTTGTTGATGATGATAAGGGAATAGTAAATGTTTTGAATAATATTATCAATGAAAACTTTCCAAATGAATTCGTTGGTATGGCCACCACAGGCAGCAAAGCAATAAAGGAAATCTCTTCATTAAAACCAGATATAATACTATTAGATTACTTATTACCAGATAAGGATGGCTTAGATGTAATAAGGGAAATTCAAACCCTTTACTTCCCTACAATTATTATGATTTCAGAAGTAAGTGATAAAAACATGATTGCCAAAGCATATAATCACAATATAGAATTCTTTATCAATAAGCCAATAAATGTAATTGAAGTAATAACTATAATAAACAAGGCTAAAAGAAACATAATGATGAAAAGCATAATAGATAGCTTTAAAGATACCTTTTCAAATATAGATTATTTAACGAAATTAGAAAATAATTCTTCAGACAATTATGTGAAAAATAAGATAAAAAAATTTTATAGCAGATTGGGTATAATTGGTGAAACTGGCTGCGATGACCTTATAAAAGCTATTATTTGGGTAAATAAGCTTGATGGAAACAAATATAAATTGTCAGATATGTATAAAGCCCTTGTTGACAATCCCAAGGATAAAACTCAATTATATGCTGTTGAACAACGTATAAGACGAACAATATCTAAATCATTTAATATAATGGCTTCCCTTGGTATTGAAGATTATATGAATCCTGTTTTTGAAAACTACGGTCCTCAATTATTTGATTTTAATGAACTTCGAAAACAAATGAATTATCTACGGGGTAACTCCCTTAAGCAGGGAAAAATAAATATAAGAAAATTTATTGAAAGCAGTATTATTCTTATAAAGGATTCAATTTAAGATTATTTTAAATTATCTGAATCTAATTGGTCTGTATCAGTCTTTTTATGTCTTTTTCCGTCTGAAATGGTATATTTTATTATTAGTGTCAAAGATAAACAGATTTAGGTCTAATAAATTTTGAGTCCTTATTCTGTTTATCTTTAATAAAATATAATTTTCAGAAAGGGAGGAGATTATGAAAAAGTTAAAACTTACAACTAAAATTTTCTTAGGTCTTATAGTCGGTATTATTGTAGGTCTGTTTATGCAAGGTGTACCTGATATAGCTCAAACATATATCAAGCCCTTCGGTACTTTATTCATCAATATGATTAAGATGATCATAGTTCCATTGGTTTTTTCATCTCTAATCGTTGGTGCTGCAAGTATCGGTGATGTTAAATCCCTAGGTAGAATTGGAGGTAAAACAGTTATTTATTATCTTTCTACTACAGCAATTGCAGTATCTATAGGTTTACTATTAGGTAAGATAATAAACCCTGGTAGTGGTTTAAGTATACCAGTAGATGCTAATATGGCTGCTGAACAAGCCCCATCTGTGGCATCCATATTGCTGAATATAATCCCAAGCAATCCTTTAAATGGCTTAGTATCTGGAAATATATTGCAAATAATAGCCTTCGCTTTATTCTTAGGTGTTGGATGCACCGCTATAGGCGAAGAAAAATCCAAGCCCTTTGTTGATTTCTTTGAAAGCTTAGCAGAAATAATGTATAAAATCACAGCATTTATAATGGAACTATCGCCCTATGGTATATTTGCATTAATTGTTCCTGTAATTTCCCAATATGGTATTGATGTATTAAAACCTCTTAGCATGGTTATTTTTGCAGTTTACTTCGGCTGTTTCTTACATGCTGTTTTAGTATATTCTTCTGCTGTTAAGATATTTGGTAAAATAAGTCCTGTTAAATTTTTTAAAGGTATTGCTCCTGCTGCTATAACAGCATTTAGTACAACAAGTTCATCTGGAACCCTTCCGGTGACAATAAAGTCTACCCGTGAAAGTCTAGGTGTTTCGGAAAAAATAGCTAGTTTTGTACTTCCTTTAGGTGCAACCATAAATATGGACGGTACTGCACTGTATCAAGGTGTATGTGCACTCTTTATCGCTCAGGTCTATGGAGTCGATCTATCCTTCGGGCAAATTGCTACTATCATTTTAACTGCAACACTTGGTTCTATCGGAACTGCAGGAGTACCAGGGGGAGGATTTATAATGTTAACCCTTGTACTACAATCAGTAAATCTACCACTGGATGGTCTTGTTCTTATAGCCGGTATAGAAAGAATACTTGATATGGCAAGAACTTCTGTAAATGTAATTGGAGATACCTCATGTGCTGTGGTCGTTGCTTCAACAGAAAATGAATTGGAACCAATCGGTGAACCTTCAAGTTAAATAGTATAAAATTAAAGGCAATCTTGCTAGAGTCAAACATCCTAGCAAGATTGCTTTTTTTCTTTCTTTAAAATAAAACTGTCGTCAACTATCAAGTTTCACTATGGAAATCTATATAATTGACTTTAGTTATATGATATAATGGAGATTAATTGAAATATTTTTTTGATGTACTATAATTAGCATATAATGAAGAAAATATGGAGGAAAAACATGAGTGAAAATAGTAAAAATATAAAAGGAAAGAAAACAATAAATTCAGTAACAAAAGCTATAGAAATAATGGAATTTATAGCATATTCGGATGAAGAGGTAGGGGTAACTGAAATAAGTAATAGTTTAAATTATGGTGTAAGTGCAACTTATCATCTGTTAAACACTTTAAGAAAGGTTAATATTATTGAACAAAATCCTAAAACAAAAAAATATAGATTAGGAATTAAACTTTGGCAAATTGGCAAAATAGCTAATGAACAAAATCGTCTTTCTTTAATACTAAAACCATACTTGAAAAAACTAAAAAATTTAACAGAAGAAACTTCTAATTTAACTGTATTAGATAACAATGAGATAGTATATTTAGCTCAGGAAGAAAGTGATAGATTAGTTAAAATGTTTACTAAAACTGGAGCTAGAGCACCTCTATACTGTAGTGCTGCAGGGAAAATACTGTTAGCATATCAATCTCCTGAAAAACAAAAAACTATACTTGAAAGTTTAAATCTTAAAAAATTTACTGATAAAACTATTATTGATATAAATACTTTAAAGAATGAACTAAATAAAATCAAGAATAATGGATATGGATTTGACCATGAAGAAAGAGAATTAGGAGTAAGCTGTATTGCTGCCCCAGTTTTAGGATTTAACGACGAAATAATTGCTGCCATAAGTATATCAGGACCGACCTCTAGATTTAACGAAGAAAACACTGGAAAATGGATAGAATATATACTTGAAATTACAAATGAAGCTTCTAAATACTTTAAAAACAAATAAATATAGAAAACTTTAATTTTATCAAGCATCAAATATTTTATCTATAATTTATAATAAAAATATGACCCCTTTCTTCATTAAATTATTTTGAAAGGAGCCTTTTTGAGATTATTAAAATATTACATTTGAAAACTTATTTAGTTATATTTTTCCATCATCTTTTTATCTTCCTCCATTAAATCCTCAGCAAATTCCCACATATTCATGCTATTCCAAAATGATAGATTACTATGGGCTTCAAAATACTTCATTGGAATAGGATGAGTTCCAATTACTACTGGAATCTTATACTTATTTTCTATAAATTCTTTAAATTGGCGAATTCTTGGACATGGAGGATATCCCACTACCATTCCAGTTGCTAAATGTATTACATCCACCCCATTCTTTATCATTTCTTCAGGAACATATTCGATATTTCCTCCCGGACAGCCTCCACAACTTGTATATCCCACTAAAACCAGTTCTTCTTCCTTAGAATATCGAGCAAAGCCCCCTTCCCTCTCTCTTAAAGCCTTCAGACATTTACCTCCGCCACAATTATGATACCTTCCACATATGATAATGCCTACTTTTTTCATGGAATTTAATCCTCTTTTCTTTTTAAAATTTCTAATTAGATCTTATATATTTCTTTAGACCTTCTTCTAATATCAGCATTGCCTTTTTTAAAGACTCTTCATTTAAAACATAGGATATTCTAACTTCATCTTTTCCTAGCCCCTCAGTGGCATAAAACCCTTCTGCTGGTGCCATCATCACTGTTTCATTGTCTACATCAAATTCCTTTAACATCCAAATGACAAATTTTTCAGCATCTTTTACCGGAAGCTTTGCTATCACATAAAAAGCCCCTTCAGGTTTTCTGCAAAAAACTCCATCAATATTATTAAGTGCATTATAAACAATGTCTCTACGCTTCTTATACTCCTTAGCCACATCCTTAAAATATTGATCTTGAACATTAATTAAGGATGCTGCTCCTATTTGCTCCATAGTAGGCACACAAAGTCTACTTTGGCATAATTTCAATATTTGCTCCATTAGTTCTTTGTTGGTTGATGCAACACATCCAATCCTAGCACCACAAGCACTATATCTTTTAGAAATACTATCTGTTATAATAACCTGGTCCTTTATATCTTCAAGTTGAGCAAAGCTTATGTAATTTAATCCATCATATATAAACTCTCTATAAACTTCATCTGCTATAATAAAAAGATTATATTCCTTAGCAATATCCCTAAGCATATATATTTCTTTATCAGTATATACTGTTCCCGTAGGATTACTTGGATTGGAAATAAGTATTGCTTTAGTTTTACAGTTTATAAGTTTTTCTATTTCATCTTTATTTGGAAGATGAAATCCTTCCTGGGCCTTGGTAGTAATAGGAACAACCTTTATTCCTCCAACTTCACTAAAGCCACTATAATTTGTATAAAAGGGTTCAGGAATGAGTACCTCATCTCCATAATCACAAACAGCTAATAATGTAAACAGCAAAGCTTCACTTCCACCATTGGTAATAATAATATCGTCCTTATCAAAATTGATATTATGTTTTTTATAATACTTACTAAAGCTATTTCTTAATTCTGGCATGCCTTCTGAAAATGAATACTTCAAAACTTTTTCATCAAAACTTTTAAGTGCTTGGAAAAAAACTTTTGGAGTAGGAATATCTGGCTGTCCAATATTTAAATGGTATACCCTTTTTCCATTCTTTTTCGCTTCTTCAGCAATAGGTACCAATTTCCTTATAGGTGATTGCTGCATAGATGCTATTCTGTTCGATAATTTCATTTTGCTTCCTCTCCTTAAATTATAAAAATTTGAGCTCAGCAGTAGTATACTATACAACTTACTTATTTTCAAAGTATTATAAGGATAAACAACTTTAAGAAGTATCCATAGTGAAGCAAATTGAATTTTTTGTTTGCTTCACTATGAAGCACTTCTATAAAGCTTTCTTATCACCTATTCAGCCAGTTCAGTAGTCAAAGCCGCGACACCTTTACCCATTACATCCTTCATACCTGATTTATATAGAGCTCTTTCTATAGTTGATAGGGTTGACACTAAATCATGGGTATCTATATTTCCCATATGTCCTAATCTAAACATTTTACCGGCATAGGCTCCTAATCCTCCTGCCACTGCTATACCTTCCTGTGCAAGCAAACTTCTAAACTTTCCATCGTCTATACCCTCTGGATATATTAGGTTTGATAATGTAACTGCCCTATGATCCTTTTCTGCCAGTATTTTAAAGCCTAATTCCTCCAATGCCTTTTGCATTGCCCTTCCAACTTTTTTATGTCTTTCATATCTATTTTCTATTCCCTCTTCTTTTATTATCTTTACTGATTCTTTAAAGGCCCATATCATATTAACTGCTGGTGTTGCAAAGTATTTTGCTGGATTATCCATTATTGGTTCCCATTTCTTAAAGTCTGCATAATATTCTGGTATGTCTCCAAGTGTTTCTCTTCTTTTTAAGGCTGTTGGTCCTGCCAACACTATTGCAAGGCCTGGAGCTACTCCAAAGGCTTTTTGTGATCCCGTTAATAATACATCGATACCAAAATCATGCATATATTCTGGTTCTGCTGCTGTTGCACATACTCCATCTACTATATACATTGTATCTTTAAATTT
>NZ_FUZT01000019.1 GCF_900167445.1 Maledivibacter halophilus | reverse complement strand
GTTGTGAACTTACTTTTTCTTCCCATAAAAAATACTCCTCCTTATAGCGAACAGTTTTATTATTTTAACTGTCTACTATAAGGGGAGCATATCATATATTGCACTATGAGGCTTAAAATATATGAAAAAACTTTGAGGCTATTGCTCATCTCTTTTTAAGAAAGCTGTCATACAGTGAACTGAACTTATTCCCTTATACTCTTCCTCCATGGCTATTCTATTTGCATTTTCCATGAATTTAAGAATCTTTTTTCTTCTATACTATCTTGTTAAAATACTCCTGGGTAACTCCTAATTGTTTTTTTAATATTTGCCTCCAAAGGTGATACTTAATTTCACCGGATCCCTTTGATACCTTTGTTCTCCTTATTGTTCCATCGACTTGAACTTTTCTATAAAAATAATGGTCAGTATCCTTATACAATTCCCAACCATCTCTATCACAAAATCTTTTTAGCTCTTTCCAACTTGGCATATAAAACTTTCTTTAAGCTTATTATCATCTTCAATTAGGAGAACTTTTAATATGCTTTTCATTTGCTTTTTTCTATTTAAGTCACTTGACCAAAATTCTATATCCTGATAATATTCAATAGAATATTCTCTTAAATCCTTCACCAAAGAGTCTATAGCTTTTTCTTCATCTTCTTCATTAACTATTAAATCAAAATCTTCCAAAGCCAGAGTAACTGAGTTATCTTCTTCTATATATTTATTTACAATAAAGGTTACATCTTTGACTAATTCTATAGCCATTTCTATACTAATTCCCATAAAATAATCTCTGGAACGTTTTACAAAGATAGGCTTAGTTCTAACAATTTCATCTATATATCCACCAAAATTTTTTCTCATATCCGTTGCATTAATAGCTATCAATGAAAGCACCTCCTTTTTCACCTCCATTATATCACAACATAATTTTATGTACACTATGTATTTTATGTACACTATGTATTTTTTATGAAAGATATTTTAAAAATCAACAAGAACATAGATTCACCATAACAAAAAATCCTCCTTACCAAATTGGATACAGAGGATTTCTTTTCTTCCTTATTTCATTACAAAGGATCGAGCTTTATACATTTTTTGAGATTAATCGTCTAATGAAAAATTTTCTGCTTTTTCATTTTCTTTATCTACTACTACAATTGTGGCTTTTTTATTTTTATTATAATAAACTTAATATAGATTTTAAATCATCTTTTTGAGTTTATTTAAACGCTCGCAAAATATGTGGAGTGATATGCGGTAATTTATCCTCATTATACTTGTTGTACTTCTTAACAAGATTTTTCAATATAAAGTAGTAATCACTTGATGTTTTAGGATAGTCCTTTCTATTAAGAAAGAGGAATTCACTATATCCATCAATCTCCACACGTTTACCTTATTCAAGAGACAAATAATTGTCTAATCTATAACCAACATATCATTCTCATCAAATTCCCAGCTTGCTCCATATGCTACTTCCCAATAATATCCATCGGGGTCTTGAAAGTAACCGCCATATCCGCCCCACTCAGTAGATTGAGGGTCTTTGATGATGAATCCACCAACCTCTTGAACATGACTCATTAATAAGTCTACTTCTTCTTTAGATTTCATATTACATGCAAGTGTGATTCCTGAAAACTCTGTTTGATTAATGACTGGGGGATTATTTTTATTGATATCTTGCGCAAGATATTTAATAGGGTAAAGCTCCAATTTCGTTCCTTGATTATTAAAGAAAACAATGGGTGCACCTCTATTTGCAGTTGTTTGAAATCCTAAACTTTTATAAAATTCTAGTGAACGATTAATATCTTTCACACCTAAACAGATTAAATTAATTCGATTCATCATTTTAAGATCAGCTCCTTTTTTCAATCAATTCCATTCATCTCATTAATGACAACCTTATCCTTTTTGGAGAGTTTTTGATAAACAAGTTTATATGATGTATAAATCATTTCTTTAATATCATCTTTTGTTAATTCATCAGTGTCCATTTTGATTGAGTTCCAATGAACTTTGTTTGAGTAATAACCAGAAGTTACATCATTATATTTTTCACGCAAAATGATATTGTCTTGTGGATTTCCTTTTAGAGTAATTCTTACAGAACTAAGCATTCCAAAACATTTACCGAGTAGGGAGAAATAATAACATTCCCAACTATCCCTATAATAAACATCTGCTCCTTTTAATGATTCTGCATATTGGATATATTCTTGTAGTAGTTCATCCATAAATAGAATCCTCCTCCCTTATTTATCTTTGAATTCATTATATCAAAATAAACATGACAACTATGTGTCATGTTTATAAATTAATTGCATTGAATGAATAATATTCATGAGTTCTTCTTTTATTTCAATAGGGCTAATAACTTTAACTTCCATACCGAAACTTAAGAGCCAAGACAATAGATAATCCTTATTGGCAAACCAACGTTTAAATCTTAATTTGACATCTATTTCGGTAAATGAATCATTTCCATACTCATCAACAAGTTTTGATTTCTGTGAAATATTAAAAATTGCATCAAGATGGTAATTTTTTTGGTCAAGATATGAATAATTTGCCTGCGAATTGAAGCTAATGACATCTTCAAAAGAACAACGAGGTTCGCTACTGACATGAAGATTATCCATTCGGTTTAGTTTAAACATTTTCAGAGTGGTTTCATTATCTTTAACTGCTTTTAAATACCAACTACTCCATTTGAAGGTAATTTGGTACGGTGAAACACAATTCGGATTTGATGATTCATTCTTATAATACATAAAAGAAAGTTTTTTATTTTCTGTAATAGACTGTTTAATCAATTCAATTTTTGGGATTAGACTTGTTCCATACCAAGAGGATAAATCAATATCAATAACAGGAACTTCATTGTCATTATTAGAGATACGATGAAGAAGGCTGAATAGTTCATTTGATTTGTGTACACTATCGAGTGCATTTATCCCAGCAAGTAATAATAATTTTTCATCTTTGGTAATATAATCAATTGGAAACCGATAGGACTTATCAATTGTGATTCCACCACCGTGTCCTTGTATTGACTGTACTGGAACTCCAGCAATTAATAATTTATCTAAATCTCTAAGGATAGTTCTTTTGGAGACCTCAAAGATGACTGCCAATTCATCAGCAGTCATCTTCCCGTTTTCAATTAATAGAATGATGATTTCAAATAGTCTATTCATAAAAACTCCCCTTTTAATTGATATTATACCATACCGATTTAGCAGAGCTGGAAATCATTAAGAATTTAAAATCACCAAGTTTAGATAAAATTTAATCCGATTTTAAAAAATAGAAGTTATAGCAATAATATTTGAAAGGGCTTACATCATATTTCAATATATCTGTAAGCCTTAATTCTAACTATCTATTCAACAATCCTCCAGTTATTCCCGTTCTTTTCTAGTACCAAATCAAACTGTGATATTTGTGTTGCTTTGGTTTTTTCAATTTTTTTAGCCTTCGTAACCTTCCTATCAACTTCATGCTGGGCATTATTTGGTTCTTTATTCAATAAATTTCTATCAAAACATAAAAGACAATTCAATATAGCTATGGGACTGCTTTTAATTTACAGTGCAATTTCTATATCTGGTATTACAGATTTATTTTATAAATGAAAATTTTAAATATTATTGCATTTTTCACCAAAAATAGTATATAATCTATGTAGAGGAAAATTAAAAAGGTCGCCATGTCTTATGAGTGTTGGCCCACCCATAAGCTCATGCAGGTACACAGACTACCTACATGAATAGCGTAAAGCTATCATCGCAACCTTATGTTATTATATAATAATTACCACTTTTTTTCAATAACATGAAGTGCGCATGTAGGGATTCTATAGCCTAGCCCTGCTGTGCACTTTTTTAATTTTCCTCTCAAAAAAACTTTTGAGAGGAAAATATATATGCCTTACAATGATTCAAAATCAAAAAAATGTGGGGGATGGTCTGCAGCTGATGAACATAATAGCAGCAGCCAATCCTCTAGTCTTTCTGAAAAAGAAGAAAATGATGACAATAAAAAAGAACTAAAGAAAATAAAGGATTCCATAAATAATATGCGATATAAGATGTATAAAACAGCTAAATTTAACGCAAAAGAAAATATTGTCATCACCGATGAAACGGTAGAAGTTAGTCAAGAGCTTGATATAATCATTGTAGAATATTACAGAAAAAATAAGATATAGGCAAAATGAGAGAATTAGACAAATAGAGGAGATCATAGCCATCTCCTCTATTTCCTACTTTATATTAAAATTTACTACCTTTTATTCCTATTACAAACTCCTAATACTTTATTTATAAACTCCAAAATTTAGGATTTAAGTTTTTAAATATCCTATTCAATACTTTGTTTTACCTGCTAACTTTAACTTTACATTTTTCCCCTTCCCATAAAGTTTCACTAACTTTAAATTTCAACTTAGGATCAATCCCCTTAATCATCCCTTCCATTGGATGCAAACAATACATATTACATGGAGCTTCTGTACCCATTTTTTTAGCATATGTACATAGCTTACAACTCTTTGAATTAGCCTCAAATCCATCATTACAGTACTCTAATTCCCAAAATGCACAATTAAATATATCACTTAACCTTTTAAATACATCTTCAGGCTTAGTAATTCCAAATTGTTCTGCTCGTTTCTTACCGGTTATCATTTGAATTTTTCTCTTCTCCTCAGTAACCTTGTTTAAAACCCCTTGCTTTGTAAAATTATAGATAGCATCAACCAAGGAACCAATATAAGCATTTTCTAAAATTTTTATTCTCATTTCCATATCCATAACATAACCTCCAATAATATTATTTTATTTTTTCTTTCACTAATATTAGTGGAGATATTTATATCTTTGTGACATTATTATATATAATTTTTCCAAAAGTTTTTTTTAGGGAGTATTTTTTCTGACTCTAAAAGAAAATTAACTTTTCCTATTATTTTTCTTATTTTCTCATATTCTTTATTAAGGTTTATCTCCTTCACTAACTTTTTCATTCTACAATCACATTTTCCCTTGGGGTTATATAGAATACATTGGTCATTAAGAAAATTTTTTAACTTGTGTCTTATTCTAGATACCATCTTTCTAACTGCTGCTTCTTCTTTGTTAAATATAAAAGCAATATCCTTATATTCTAATTGTGCCATATCTTTAAATAAGTATATCAATCTTTTTTCGTTATCCAAACAATGTAACATTCCAGTTATGCATTTATCACACATTTCTTTTATCCAAATTACTTTGTCATAGTCTATATCTTTAGGAATTTCTAATTTCCCATTCCTAAAATAATTAGTTAAAAACCTTGTTGTATATTTTTTTTCCTTAGTACAATAGCTAATTATTACTCTACGTGTTACTGAATATATCCAAGTAGATAATTTTGAATCTCCTTTAAATGAATTTATACTTTTAATTATTTGTATCCATACTTCTTGAGCGGCATCTTCGGCCATACTAGGATCTTGGATCATCCTTCTACATATGGATGAAACCATATCACCATATTCTTTTGCAATTTCATCAAATGATATTTCTAAAGAATTATCTACCTCCATTATATATTCCTTCTTTCATAAATAAATAAAATAATGTGCCTTCATAATATATTAGCAGGTTTATTTACATCTATACTTTTCTTCTCTTATATCTTTATTTCATATTAACTTATAAATTTTATAATTAAGGAAATTGCATAACTATTATTTGGCAAAATTGCATATGGGAATATTATCCTTAATTTAATTATTTACAATTAACTATATTCCGATGGTATATATCTTAAGATTTTGAAACTATATATTATGCAATTTACTCAATTAATAGCTCTTTGATTTAATTATTTCTACAGCAATATCGAGAGCATCTTTTTCAATATCCTTTTCATAATAATCTGGAAGTACACCTCTTTTAGTATCTAAACCATTAGGTCTTGCAAGATACTGAAAAGATACACCTGTTAATAATTTAGTATTAGGTAAATTAAAACTATATGAATTTGTATGACCTGTTGCTAATCCACCTGTTTCTTCTCCAATCAAATATCCTATATTGTAATCTTTAACTATTGAAGAAAGCATAGTAGCAGCGGAAAAAGTATTATTTCCAATTAAGAAATATGTATCTCCATCAAAAACAGGTTTTTCTGTAAAACTTCTTGAAGCCTGAATTTTATATGCTTCATAATTTTGTCCAATATTCTTTCTTAATTCTTTTATTTGTTCTTCATTCATCCAATGATTTTTTTCGTAATGATCTACTATTTCTTCGGTTATCTTGAAAGCATATTTTCCTATTCTTTTATATTTACCATCATATATGTATTCTATAAATAAATCTCCTAAAGTAGCATCTCCACCACCATTTTTTCTTAAATCTACTACTAGTTCCTTTATATTTTTATTATTAATATCTTCAAAGGTACTATCTAAGAACCCTTTAAAACTGTCAAAATCAGTATTAAAAGAATTAATCTCTATTAAAGCAATATTTTCATCTATAACCTTATATTCATACATTTTACTTTGAGTATCATTTTTTTTGTTTTCTAGGAAGCTTATACACTCACTATTACTTATACCTTTTAAATTTAACTTAACTTTATTATTATTAAAATCCATTAGTTCTAAAGTATAGTTATCATTTAAGTCATTATTCAAATAGTATAATGCCTTAAAATTTTTAGAAATACATGTATTTCTATATGCCTCTTGTTTTCCAAAAACATAATTTTTTACTTCACTATATATTTCTTTTCCGGCCTTTGAATTTATTGATAGAACTTCACAACCTTTATATTTATCAAAATTTTCTTCAGTCAAAATATTATCAATAAATAGCTTTTCTTCACTCACATTAATTTGTATAGGAATTAAATTTGCACTCAACTGTAATTTCTCTATATATGAATCAGGTAAGGAAATTCTAGTATGACCATCATTAAGCATTGATATGATTGGAACAATTCTTTTATAAAATTCTAAGTCACTAACTGAATTATCCATATTATTCATCATACTTTCAAGCTTTTCTTTTATCTCTTCTTTATTAGAATCAAAATATAGATTAAAGTGTATTTTTTCTAGCTTATTAAATAAAAATTCAACATCTTCTTTTATTTCCTTTTTAGAAAATGAATTTTCCTCTATATCCACAGCATATGCACATATAGAGCTAGCTGCAAACATGCTTATAATTAAAGTAAATAAAACAGTTTTCAAAGAAAATTTTCTCATTTTAAATATCCTCCTTTTAAATATCCTCATAGCAGTGTCTTCTAGTTTGTTTTTTTAAAATTAATTTACTCTGGATAATATATAACCATACTAGCCCTTGTTAAACCACCTCCCGAATTATGATATGAATGGGGCCTATCCGCTCTAAATCTTATTGACTCTCCTTTTTTTACTGTATACTCTTCATTTTCTACTCTAATTGTAATCTCTCCATCAAAAACAATAATAAATTCGTGGGTTTCCTGTCCATGGGGCTCAGCGCTTAAATATCCACCTTTTTCTATCTCTATCCCATACACTTCAAATCTCCTTCCATCCTCATATGGAAAAAATGGATATGCTTTATACTTTCCATTATCCTCGGTCAAGGTTTCTATATCTTCTTTTGTTACTATAACTGTATCTGATTGGGGCTGATTTATAAGAGAAGCAAATGACACTTTAAGCCCGTTTGCTATTTTCCATAAGGTAGTAATTGTTGGATTCGACTCTCCTCTTTCAATTTGTCCTAGCATGCTTTTACTAACTCCCGTCATTTGTGCCACCTTATCAAGACTCACTTTTTTATCTTCACGAATACGTTTTAAATTCATTGATATAACCAAATTTAAATTTTTCAAAAAACCACATCCCCTTACTAATTGTTATATCGCCCATAATATATCATAAATTATACTGTGCTTTTAAATGTACTTTTCATATATTATAGCATACATTGAATTTAATATCCTTTCTCTTCATTAAATCAATATGACTTAAAAAATATCCACAAAAAAGAGCTATCTTAACAATCAAAAGATAGCTCTTTAGATAATACTATTTCATCAAAATCACTACATAATTATTTTTCACTTCTATTTTTCCTTAAAATCTTACGCATCTCATTTCCTTGCTTTTCTGATATTATATTGTCTTCAATCATCTTATTTATTACGCTTTTTTTGTTTTTCCTATTTTCCTTAAAGTATAACCGTTTTTCTTCCCTTGTCATATCTTCAAACTTATTAAATTTTTCAGCTTTATATTTATCTATATATTCTTGGATTTCTTTAGATTTTGTTTCTGTAATTATATTTTTGTTTACCAACTCTTCTAATGCTTGGTTAAATTTTTGCTTTCTAAAACCTTTTATCCTATCCTTCATAGCATTAGCTTCTTTGTCTGTAATTACTTTTTTTTCATTTAAAATATTTATTATACTGTATATCCTATGCCCTTTGTATTTCTTATTTGCTCCTTTACAGCAAGAACCCCTTTTTTCTTGGTTATACTCTTTATTAAATTGTTCATTTATTTCTCTTGATCTTTCCTTAGTTATCTCTTTTTCCTTTACTAAATCTTCAAGTATCCCTTCAAATTTCTTTTGAACAAAATTATCTTTATTACACTTGTTCAAAACTATTTTTTTATAATTATCCTTATCTACTTCATTTGCAAATGCTGTAATTCCCATAGATAATAAAATACTCACAACAACAAAAGCTACAACAGGCTTTTTACATATACTGTTTTTCATCATATTAAACTTTCATCTCCCTTTTAAGTTTTGTTGTTGCATATATAGTATGTGCAAAATTTATGATTATTTTGTGATGGAAATATGACTAAATATTTAATTTAAAGCCATGTTATAATATATAATTTTTAGTTAATTTTAACTTTTTAAAAAAGAAATCCTCCTTACCAAATTGGATATAGAGGATTTCTTTTTTTGATTGTTTCATTACAAACAATCAATCTTTATATATTTTAGGGGGGAATAATTCTATAATATAAATCTTTCCACTTTTTCATTATGTTTTTCTATAGTGAAACAAATTTGAAATAAAATAATGAAAGATTATGGATTTTTTATTTCAAATTTAGTAAATCCTAAAGTCGTTTATCTTTAACTTGCATTTAAAGTATACTGCTAATATATATACAAGCTATATATTAGTTGTAAAGAAGTTGTAAAACTTATAAAATTTAAGTTCAATATATTTTTTTTATAGAATGTTTTTGCTATAATTATAAAAGTATATGTATAGGTTATACTAAATTAAACAGTAAAAACTCCTAGTATATTATGAAAGGAATGTGCCCTATGATAGAAATTTCAAATGTTACAAAAAGCTACAATGGAAAAACCAATGCAGTAGACAATATAAATCTAACAATAAAAGATGGAGAAATATTTGGTTTTTTGGGACATAATGGGGCTGGTAAAACAACAACTATAAAAATGATAACGGGAATACTAAATCAGGATGAGGGAACTATACTTTTAAATGGAATAGATATAAAAAAGGAACCTTTAAAAGCAAAAAAACAATTTGGATTTGTTCCCGATAGTCCAGATATGTTTTTAAAACTAAAGGGAATTGAGTATTTAAATTTTATGGCTAATATATATGAAGTTCCAAAAGAAATAAGAAAAGAAAGAATAGAAACTTTAAGCAATAGATTCAATATAGCTGATGCACTTGGAGATAAAATTCAAACCTATTCCCATGGTATGCGACAAAAAATAGTTATAATTGGAGTACTTATACATGATCCATCTATATGGATATTAGACGAGCCTTTAAGTGGATTAGATCCTAAATCATCTTTTATATTAAAGGAAATGATGAGAGAGCATGCAAATGCTGGAAATACTGTATTCTTCTCTACCCATGTTCTAGAAGTAGCAGAAAAGCTTTGTGATAGAATTGCCATAATAAAAAAAGGAAAAATTTTATTCTGCGGAAGCTTAGATGAACTAAAAAATAAGATAAAAGAAAATGATTCCTTGGAAAAAATATTCTTGGAGATGACCGAAAATGAATAAAATCTATCTATTAGCAAAAACTTTCTTGAAAAATAGACGTAAAGAAAAGTATAAAAGGAATAATAAAATATCTTCCTGGTTATCAAAACTACTTTTATTTGGATTTCTTATATTTTTAGGTATTCCTTTAATCGGTTTTATTTCTGAAACATATGATTTTTTGGCCAGTATAAACCAGCAAGGGCTTTTAGTTAATATAGCATTTTCTATAGCAACAGTTGTAATCTTTGTCTTTGGTATATCATTTGTTTTAACGACCTTCTATTTCACAAAGGATATAGATATATTACTTCCTCTCCCCTTAAAACCCTATGAAATAGTAAGTGCAAAATTTATTACGGTTTTAATATATGAATATTTAACAGAGCTGTTAGTTTTAGGTCCTCTGCTGGTAGTCTATGGCTATAAAGGTTCTTTAGGCTTAGGCTATTGGACTATTAGCATTGTAATATTTTTAATATTACCAATAATCCCTTTAGTATTAGCATCGGTGCTAAATATGATAATAATGAGATTTACTAATCTAGGTAAGCATAAGGATACACTTAAAACTATTGCAGCAGTCTTTTCTCTCATAATAGGTATAGGAGTAAATATATTATATAGAAGTAATAAGGTAAGTAAAGAAAAAATGATAGAAATGCTTACCAGCGGGGATAATTCTTTAGTCGGAATTGTAAGTACAATATTTCCTACCACTAATTGGGCAACCTACTCTTTAATAGGAAAATCAATCAGTGAAATAGCCTTAAATTTAATTTTATTTGTTTTAGCAAGCGCATTATCTATAGCAATATTTATATTTGCAGCGCAAAAACTTTATTTTAAAGGTGTAATTGGAGGTTCTGAATCCTTTGCCAAAAGAAAAAAATTGGATAAAAGACAAATTGAAAAGAGTACAAAACAAAGTTCAAAATTTAAAGTTTATACATTAAAGGAAATGAAAATATTATTTAGAACTCCAGTTTTTTTAATCAGTTGTGTTATATCAAATCTTATTTATCCAATATTGTTAGCAATTGGAATATTCACAAATATTGACTCCTATTTTTCAATGGCAACCATAAGGGGATTTTTTGCAAACAAGGAATTTGTAGGTATAGTTATAGCCATGAGTTTTGCTATTGCATTTTTTATAGGAGGCAGTAATAGAGTAGCGAGTACAGCTATCTCAAGAGAAGGTCAAAATATGTATATAAATAAATATATTCCCATGAGCTATAAGGAACAAATTTTCAGTAAACTTTTTTCAGCTATTATCATAGACATGATTAATATTTTATTAATTATATTAATACTTATTTTCATGGTGAAAATTCCATTAGTCATGGCTGTATTTATACTTATAGCAAGTCTGCTAGCTAATACTATAAGCAGTAGTATTGGTATAATAATTGATATCAATAATCCCAATCTTAGCTGGGATAATGAGCAAAAAGCTGTAAAACAAAATCGTAACACTTTTGCAAGTGGAATAATTTCTTTAGTTATGAGTGGACTAATTACATTCTTCACCATAAGGTTTAAACCAGACTTAACCATAGCATCTATATCTATAGGTGCGATTTCGTTGTTTATTATCACATCATTATTCTATTATATATCTACAAAAGGACAAAAAGCATATTCTAAAATATGATAATTATAGAAAAAACAAAAGGTAATATCAGGGATTTTAATATTTCATTTGAGTAATTTTAATAAACTTGTTTTTTCCTTCGAGTTTATATAAAAAAACGAGTTTATTACATAAACAAAAAGGAAATATTAAAATCCCTTAAATTCCATCTACCATTTTTGTATTTGGATTTATATTTTTAAAAAACTGCACACAAATTCTCATTAAACAAACATGAATATCCCAGAAATCAATAAAGCACCGTATACAATTTTATTAAAGGAGCTTCCATCTATTCTCTTATGTGCCATATTGCCAAGAACCATACCTACTATTAAAAAAGGAATCATCCAAATAGTAAGATTTATAACTTCTTTAGTCATTATTCCTATCATAAAATTCTTTATTATCACAACGCTATTTAACGTAATCCATAATGCACTTAATGTTACCCTGAAATTACTTTTATTAGGCAGAGCTTTTGTGGCATAAATTATAATAAAAGGCCCTCCTGAACTAAAAGCCCCATGTATAACTCCTCCACAAAACAAGCAGAAATTCAATAGCCATTTTCCTACTTTACTCCCATGATTAGGAGAAACATTATCTTTTTCAGGCATAAAACTTATAATTAATCCTCTTATTGAAACAATTAGCATGAAAATACCTAATAATATTTTAAGGGGCGTTTCAGGCAAAACATCAAAAATCCTCATTCCTATTGGAAGTCCCAAAATAACAAAACCCAATATCTTCAGATATTCTTTAAATATGATTGACTTCCAATCAATTATTATTATATAAAGAGCCAAAAGCCACCCTATAACAGTCAGTACTGGAACAGTTATTTTGACCCCTGTAATTGCTATACAAAAGGGCAAAGCTAAAACAGTACATCCAAATCCAGTTATTGCTTCTAAAAAATGGGCTATAATAATAACTAAACCAAATAATAATATCTCTATTATACTCATATATTATAACTCCTTCATTATTGAAAATTTGTCTTTATACATTACAATATATAGTTCAGCATAGTCTTATGGAATTTATCTGCAGCTTATAATATATTTTTTACAAATTACAATTTATAGCAAATAGAAAATACTTTTACATTCATCGCCTCTAATATGAAAATATTAATTTTTAATACTCGAGAATGTCCTTCATAAATGATTCATAGTCTTTTTTATCTATTAAATCTTTAATTTTTTCCTTATCAGAAGCAAATTTAGAAAAAAGGTCGCACAATATAAAAAGATCCTTATCGCCGTCTTTCTTTGTTTTTATTAAGAAAAAAACCTCAACTATACTTTTTTCCCATAGTATAGGCTTTTCTAAAACAACAATAAGACATACTTCTTTATGGCATACTTTGTAAAGATCCTGAAGATTTACAACCCTGTTTCCTATTTCATGGGATACAAAGGGCATTTTACTAAGCTCCTTTCTTTTAGCTACTTTCAGTTCAATAAGCTTAGTATATATTTGCTTAAGTATTTCTTTTCTTGAATTTCCCTTTATACCGGTTATTAAATAATCTTTACAGAAATATTTATCAATATCTAAAGAATATAATTCTCTTCTCCTAAGGTACTCCTGAACCTTTTCAATATAAGCCCCTTCTTCTATAGATACTTTATGCTTAAATAGCTCTGATTGTATATTGCTGGTAGACACTAGAACATCTATTTCTGAACTTTTTTCTTCAGCTTCTTTTACCGTATTAAAAGTTATAATCGATGTTTCATTAAAATTAAAGTTCTCCCTCAGTTCATTCTGATACATTATAGATTCTGCCCTTCCCCTGGAGCTGATGAAACCTATTTTAAAGGGCTTCTTTTTCTTTAAATTAAAAAGTGCCATATTAAAATAAAATAATAAATACCCAAATTCATCTAGTGGAATGCTTACTTTATAATAGTTCTCTATAACATCAACGGCTGAAACAGTAACCTTGGTTGCATAAAGATATTTTCTTAGATTCTCATGTATTACTGGGTTTCTTACTATAAGATTATTTCTTATTCTTTTTATCATTTGAGGTATGTGAAGCTTTAAGTACTTTCTTAAGGTTTTATCCCTAGATATATCTATGTCAAAATTATTATAAATTTCTTTAAATACTTCATCCAATACAATTTCTACATCTATATAATTAGTAATCTCTTCTTCCTTGCTTACTATTCTCTTGCTGTCTATATTCATATAAATATATGCTATTTCTTTTCTACTGAATTTAGATTCTAGCAATTCTTCAAGTTCTTTTATATATATGGTTAATATTCTATACAAGGGTTTTTTAGATATTCTCTGCTCAACATCCTTTGAAACTTCTATCTCATGACCTTTTCTATTTCTAATTGATGCAATAAATATGTGTATTGAGATATTCTTTATTGAAAAATCTGAAATAAGTATATTACTTTTTAAGGATACTTCCCTTACAGTATTTTCTATTTTTTGAATTTTTTCTACGCTCAGTTCCAAATCTTCCATATCTCTATTCATATATTGGTTTATAAACATCATTTCATTATGGAATATATATTCAGATATACAAAGTCTCTTATTAAGCTCTGGTCCCATTACAGTTATACCATAATAAGGCTTCGATATTATCTTTAATTCATACTTATTAAGAAGCCTTTTCACTTCTTTTATATCTTGATCTAAAGTGGATATACTTACATACAGTTCTTTAGAAAGATCTTCAAGTTTTAAATAATCATCCTCTGTGAGTATCTTTCTAAGAATATAAAATACTCTTTCATAATTATTTTTATGTAATTTATCCATAAATTTAATTTTATTTGATGAATTTAATTCTTCTAAATAATTTAAAAAATCCTTATCTCTAATTATGATTCTATAGCCTTTTCTGCTACTGCTTACTATTTCTAAAAGTTCTTTTCTAAATTTTCCTCGTATTCCCTTTATTTCATATTTAATAGTTCTTACGGATACATTAAGTATTAATGAAAGCTCTAGTGATGTCAGTGTTCCTTTTTTATAAAGGCTGTTAATTATAATTATCTGACGTCTTGTAAGATCATATTTATCCATAAAATCCTCCTGTAAATAGTGCTGCATTCCAAGTTGAATACAGCACCATTATATCACAGAATTCTTTTTTACATTATACCTAAAAAAGCTCCAATAACCCCTACAGCAATAGTTATTAAAAGTAAAGCTGTTGATTTTCGTCCCTTCTTAAGAAGCCAAAACATAAATAATGTATAAAGCAGAGGAAGCATCAGAGGAAAAATTTGATCCAAATACTGTTGCAATTGAAAATTCGTTCCCCCTATATCAAAGGAAAGCCCCGTTTGAAACTTTACCATAGATGCACTCATTGCTCCTATTACCATAAGCCCTACAACCGTTGCTCCTTTAGATATCTTATTCATTATCCCTGAGTCACTGGCAGTGCTTAATAGGTTTGTCCCTAATTTATAGCCAAATACTCCACCATAATACCTAACAAGTAAATGTGGTATATTGAAAAGCAGCAAGAACAAAATTGGTCCTAAAAGATTTCCTTCATTTGCAAGTGAAAGTCCTATCCCTACTGCTATTACCCTTAAAGTTCCCCAAAAAAGTGAATCTCCAATTCCTGCCAATGGACCCATTAGTCCTACTTTAACACTATTTATAGTTCCAACGTCAAAATTTTTATCTTTACTTGCCTGTTCCTCCATGGCTGTTGCAACTCCTGTTATTGATGTAACTATATGAGGAGTTGTATTAAATATAGCAAGATGCCTTACAAGAGCTTCGGCTCGATCTTTCTTTGTCTTATAAAATCTTTTTATTGCAGGCCACATACCTATGGCAAAACCAAGACTTTGCTGACGTTCATAATTATATGAAGCTTCAAGTAAAAAAGAACTTAAGAAAATTTCCCTATAAAGCTTTTTCTCTTCTTTTGTAGCTTTAGCTTTTTTAATCATCAAACAATCCCTCCATATCATCATCTATTGCATTAGAAGCCTTTAATCCGCCTGGGCCTTTATCCATCTCATAAGTTATAATAAATGCTAGTACTAAACCCATAATAGTGATTGCAAGTATAGGAAGATTCATATATGAAACAAAAATAAATCCTAGTAAAAAGTATAATATATTTTTCATATCCATCATTGGTTGTAAAAGTAGTGCAAATCCTACTGCCGGCAATAAACCTCCTGCAGCCTTAAGGCCGCTCATGATTACAGCTGGTATACTATTAACAAATGCTTCCACAGCAGTAGAACCAAATAGTATAGCTGTAAAACCTACTACAAAATACATAAGAGATTGAAGAAGTAATCCTCCTATATTAAGGGTAACAAGTCCTTTTATATTTGCATTTTCTGCTAATTTTACTGCAAAATCCATAAACCAGCTTCTTACAATAAATACGATTACTTTAAGTGATTGGGCAAGTATTGCTATTGGCAGTGCCAATGCTAGAGCCACCTCTGACCCTTCACCTGTTGAAATTGCAAAGGCTGTACCTAATCCTGCACCAACTAATACATCCGGTGGAACGGCACCTCCTATTTGAATTGCCCCCATAAATATAAGTTCTAATGATGCACCTATCATTACTCCAGTTTTAACATCCCCTAGCACTATTCCTATTACCGAAGATACTACTATAGGTCTTATTACCATAGGTGTTCCAAGGATTTTTTCTAAAAACCAGAGCATACCTAGTACTAATCCAACTAAAAATGCTATCTGCATATATATTTCCTCCTTTCCCTAAAATTTTACTTTGTTTCTTAATGGTTCGTAGGCTTTTTTGTTTTCTGAAGGCACCTGCCTTACTTCTATCTCTATTCCCATTTCTTTTATCTTATCTAAATACTCTATATCTTCTTCTGATACAAATACTGCCGGTGAAAAAGAAACCTTATCATCCTTTTTCTGCATGCCACCTACATTTAAAGAAGGTCTTTCATCTATTAAGTTTAAAACATTATAGGCGTCCTTTGGTTTTGAAACTATTACAAATACCTTCATCCTATTTAATTTCGGATTTTTTAAAAGCTTTGCAGCATCTTCAATAGACCTTACAGCAAGGCGAACTCCTTCTGGAGTTGAAATCTTCATAGCTGTTCTTCTCACATTATCCTTTGATGCGCCATCATTAGCTATAACTATAGCATCATAGGAAAGAGCAGATTTCCAGCTATATGCCACTTGTCCATGGAGCAGTCTGTCATCTATTCTCATTTTTACAATCACTTTTTATACCTCCTCTAAAAATCAAAATCGTCTTCTACATCTTCCTTTAATGTATCATTCACAAAGATTATTTGTTTCCTTGTTTCCTCAACTATACTTCTAAGTTTTTCATCTGTTACATCTTCTTCCTGAAGCATTAGCACCTCAAGGAGAATTGAAAGGTTTAAACCTGTTATCAGCTTTACCTTTTTCATATCTACATTAGATAAAGTCTTTTGGTTTACACTACCACCAAACATATCTGAAACTATTATAAGCTTGTCCTTATCTAAATCCACAGTTCGAATAAATGAATTCAGTTCTTCTTCAAATGGTGTATCTTTTGTATATGCATTTATAGTATATAAATTGTCCTGTTTACCCATTATTATTTCCACTGAATTTTTTATTCCTTCAGGAAACCTGCCATGGCCTACTAATAATACCTTTAGCATCTCTTATTTCACCTCCCAGCACAATATACTTATAAAATGAATTTTATTAAGATTGATTTCTATAGATATGTGACTTAGAAACTAAAAAAAGGATTCTCAGCGGTTACTGGAGTTAGTTAAATTTCTTAATCACATATCTATAGTTATGCTATATTAAACTCAAAATAAATTTTGCTGAAATATCTACAATTTGATAACTCTAATTATTTGTTAATAAGATCATTATAGGGACTTTGTTATATAGTTGTTTATCTCTGAATGAAGTCTTACGCTTAAATCTCTTCCTTTATCTACTGCCAGCTTATAAGCTAACACTTGAAATACTGTTATAACCTCTAATGGATAAAAGTTTTTACTCTTAACCTCTATATTTATATCTGTATCTCTGGCAATATTATTTCCAACAATTATGGAATTATTTCCTATTTCATTATGAATAAAGTCTGCTATTTTAATAGCCTTATCACTATCTGCACCAGCTTTAGATATAAGGAAATATCCAGTTTCATCATCAAAGGCATTTTGTGGTCCATGTATAAGTTCTTCTATTTCGAAGCTGTTTGTAAATACCGGAACCATCTCCATAAACTTTATATCTGCCTCCATAGCCACAGGATAAAGATCAGATGTTCCAGAGAATATAAATTTCTTAAAGGTTCTTAGTGGTAATGGACTCCCAGAATACCACTTAATAACTTCATCCATTATATTCTCCAAATTATTTACAGCCAATAGGAAATCTGAACCATAAGCAGTGTAGTCATCACAACTAATATTTCCTTTGATTCTTAAGATATTTAAATATAACATATAGAGTATTCCACAGGTAGCAGAGTATCCTATAGTTCTATAGATATACTTTTCACCTCCTGTTTTCATATCAATAACTAATGAAGCCTCCTTTGCAATAGGAGAATCAAGATCTTCTGTTATCGATATATTCATCAGGCCCTTATCTTTTACAAGCTTTAATGAGTTATACACAAGTCTAGTTGTCCCAGTTTGAGATATAAACAAATACAAAATATCCTCAGATAGAAGATTTTTATTGAAATAATTTAAAAATAAATTTGGATATATTATATCCACTGGAATATTTAATATCTTCTCTCCAAATAACTTTGTAGTAAATGCTCCATTAAATGAAGTACCCGACGCCACCACTACTATTTTATTAATTTTTTTATTTCCAACATATCCTTTAAGTAGTTCAAATAAGTTCTCTCTGCCCTCATAAATATCTGTAAGCCTTTCTGGAATTTCTTCTATACAATTTAATAACGTTTTCATCATTTACCTCCTTACTTATAATTATAATTTTTTACTAAAAACCCTCAACTTTCATTTTTGCATCAATATTAGTGCAAAATAAAAGTTGAGGGTTTTTAGAAATCATTATCATAATCATTTTAAAATATTACCAAAATACAAAAAGATTCAATCTTCTTGTTATATTTCAATAATGAACAGTTTATATTATTCACATAAACTCAAAAAAGCCTCTGATGCTAAAGCATATTCTTCGTCTTTTTCTATTTGTGATATCATTGGGCCTTCTTCGCTTTCTTTATATCCATATAAATAAACATCTTCCCCACCTTCAGGAAGTAGTGCAATATACTCTTTATCCTTTATTTCAAATATGGCCAATACTTTGCACGCTAATTCTGTCCCATCACCCAGTGTTAAATATATCATCTCTACCTCATGGTGGGAATGCCCTCCACAGCCACATCCACATTCATGCTTTTCTTCAGCATGATGATCATTACATCCACATTTACAATCATGATTTTTCTCATTATTCATCATAAATCCTCCTATAATTTATTTTAGTATTTACATAAACATCCCATATCCTTATATTTCTCTAAATCTATAGATTCAGAAATCCTCAAAAACACTGGATATTTTGACACCCATAAATTAAGTTTTACTATGGAAAATATATACTTTAAATTTAATTATTCATATATACCCAAAATTTAATGTAATAAGTCATTAGTTCAATAACAAAGTTAGTTAAAGTTTAATAAATTTTATTTGTAAGTATAACATGAAAAAAGAACTATCTCAATAATTTAAAGATAGCCTTCATTCATAAAAACATATGTAAAAAATTGTAAAACTTAATATTGTTTTAAACAAAATCGGATTTAATCATCCAATATAAATCTTTCTACTTTTTCATTTTCTTTATCTACTACAATTACAGCTCTTTTATTTTCATCATACTGAAAAGTAAAGAAAAAAGAAAGTGACCCATTTTGTTCATTTATTGATTTCATTTCTTCATCTCTATTTCCTAAAAAAGTATAATCTTTTCCCAGTAAATTTGTTTCTTTCACAAAATTCATGGCCACTGTTTTAGCTTCATTATAGGTATAATTTTGATAATCTTCACCTTCTGCCATTCCAGTATTAGATTGTAAATCCAATAATTCATAATCAGCAGTTATTAAAGCCATACTAAAAAATCTAAAAGAAAATCTAATAAAGATTTTAAAATTCCGTCACGCCAACTCTTATAAATCCCCAAACCAAAAGATAATGCACCAACTATTGTAAGTGGTATCCCTAATGCTGCATTTGTTCCTTCTTGAAATGCAAAGTAAAAACAAACTACTCCTGCAGCTATAAATAATAAGCAAGATATCATTTTTCTCATAAAATATGAGCCTCCTATTAGTGAACAATTATTTGCAAGTGAAATTATTATATTATCAAATATACTAAGATTGAACTATATATTAAAATAAATAACATTCTAATTCCTCTCTATATAGGCAAGTTTGTACTAATCCTGTTATGAAACCAATTATTTCCTATGATTTCTTAAATTCGATTGTAAAAATGCTTCCTACTTTCTTTGAAGAATTAAAGGAAATATTTCCTCCATGCCTTTTAACGAATTTATTGACTAAAGCTAATCCTAGTCCTGTTCCCCCTCTACCTTCAATATTCTCCCTATCAACTCTATAAAAAGGCTCAAATATCTTTTCTTGATCCTCCTTTGAAATACCAATCCCAGTATCCTTTATTTCAACAAAAACAGAATTTTCATTCTCCCAATTTTTTATGAAAATTTTCCCAAAATCATAATTATATTTAATCCCATTATCTATTAAATTGATAAAAATATGCCTCATCATATTTTCATCGCCCTTTATTTTTATTGCACAAAGTTGTTTATTGATAGATATATTATGTTTCTCAGCTTTAGGTTCCATCATAAAACATATTTCTTCTAAAATGTTTTTGATATCCAAAGTTTCAAATTCCATCTCAAAATCATATTTTTCCCTATAGGATAAATTCAAGATTTTATCTACCATCTCCACTAATCTGTTAGATTGCTGTACAATATTCTCCCCTGCTTCCTTTGATAAATCCTTATCTTCATATAATGTAAGTAAATCCCCATAGGCTCTTATGGAAGTTAGTGGAGTTTTAAATTCATGGGTTACTGTACCTAAAAACTCTCTTTGTTCCTTTGTCATTTGCTCTAATTTTGTTACTGCTAACTTTAAATTGGATTTCTCCTTATGAAGCTCATCCATACTATTTTGAATAGCACTACTCATTTCAATAATTCCCTTACTTAATTCTCCTATTTCATCCTTTCTCTTTAGAGGTGCTAATATTTCCTTTTTTCCAGATTTTATTCCTTTAACCCATCCATTTAAGTTTGAAATATCTTTTACCAGTTTTGAAAAATATAAATAGGCTATTCCAATTCCTAAAATAAGAGATATTAAACCAAATCCTATAAATAATTGCTGAGTATTTTTCCTTAAAGAACCTAAAGCCCTATTCCTATATAAAAATTCAACAAAGCCTTTCACATCTCCCTCTTTTTTTAGTGGGAAATAATAGTAAATTTTATCTCTCCTTATGGTATATAAAATTTTATCATTTTTAATCGTATCGATAATTTTTTTGCTATTTCTATTTACAATCTGCTCTTCTGTATAGTTTGTATCCACTAAAGGATTACCTTTAAGATCATATACAATTGCTTTAGGATTTTTAAAATAATATTTATGGTAAATATAGTCTCCAAAAGAATCCATATCTTCCTCTATTTCATCATATCTATTTTTAAAATTTAAATGAAATTCCTTTTCTATATTGTTTTTCTCATACCCTAAAAATTCCTCTATCCTAGTAGCTTCATATTCTATTTCTCCTTTGATTACAAAAAAACCTAAAAAGAACATAGTAAAAAGCAATAAGAGAAAAATAAACCCCATGATTTTAAGTTTTATTCCAGCCTTCATCAAATATCAGCCCTACCCTTATAACCTACTCCATGGACTGTGTAAATAAGTTTTTCATATTTTTTTCCTAGTTTTCTCCTTAGCCTTTGAATATGGGTATCCACTGTACGAGTTCCTCCAACATATTCCATTCCCCATACTTTATCTAATAGTTCATCCCTCGAATATACTTTGTTTGGATTGGCTAAAAGTTCATATAAAAGTAAAAATTCCTTTGGTGTCAGCTCCATATCCTCATTTCTTAATATGGCTTGCCGATTTTCATAAATGAGTTCTAATTCTCCCCTTCTTATGGAAGTATTCCTTTGGCCCTCTTTCATACTCTTATCCATTCTACGGATACCGGATTTAACTCTAGCTAATAACTCCCTTATATCAAAGGGCTTTGTTATATAATCATCGGCTCCTAATTCAAGTCCTAAAACTTTATCTATTACATCAGTTTTAGCTGTAACCATTAATATCCAAACTTTTTCCCCCATAATTTTTTTGCAAAAATCATAGCCATTGAACCTAGGCATCATAATATCTAATATAATCATATCCGGCTTAAATACTTCATACACCTTTAGGGCTTCTATCCCATCAAAAGCTTTTCCTACCTCATATCCCTCTTTTTTAAGGGCATAGCAAAGGGCTTTTACTATACTTTTTTCATCATCTACAACTAAAATTTTTCTTGCCATCCAAACCCCTCCTCAAACCCATTTTTAGAAAATAACATCTATTATATTATATCTTCTATTTTAATAATGCAATACTCCAATTCTTGAGCAATATTATTTAATAAATTAACTCCTAAATTTTTACCATTTTTACTCCAAATTATATTATGAAACGTCCCTTCTCCTTCTTCAAAAGCCATAAATTTAAATTTTTTATGATTTTTCATATCAATCAAATACAATTCTTCAATGCTTTTGTTATTCTTATCAAAGGTTCTTATAAAATGCATTACTCCATATTCTCCATTAGGAGATATTTCTACTTTCTTTCGCAAATATCCCTTTTTCCTATTGTATAAAAACTCCTCATTTAAAGTTTTTCCATTTTCGTCCTTTTGGGTAAGATAAACATTATCTCCTCTTTTTTCTTCAATAAAAATATTTCCATTTCTTTCATTCATATTAAGGATTGTTTCTTTAAATGGCAGGATTTTTTCAGCACCTAGAGCTGCGTCATAAACATATGCTTCTTTTGAAAGTATTTCATCTAGTCCCATATAACCATCCTTTTTCATCTTTTCCCTTATAAAATATACCTTTGTTATCTTTGCATCTTCTTTCTTAATAGATACTATATTATTATCATAATAAATATCATTTTCACCTTTTTTCACGGGCAGTTGAAAATTTTGGATTTCTTTTAAATCTTTACTAAGATTTTTTATTCTTCCTTCATTTTTATTTGCTAAAATAAGACTTTTTTGATTATCACTGTGGTAAATAGATTCATTTTCTTTAATATAATTAGATATGTCCTTTATTTCTTTACTATCTATATTAATTTCATAGGCCACATCTTCTTTAGCTTTATTATTCTTCCTTGCGGTAAAATATAAGTACCCATTGGACTCTTGCACATTCCATATAGACCTAGCCCTTATATTTAAATTAGACAAATCTATGGATTGCTTATCATTATTTTTAACATCTCTTATTAGAATTTCCTTTATAGGCCCCTCATTATTTGAAAATGATTTTTGCTTCACTACAAAGTCTTCGTTTCCAAAACTCCCTATTATATCGTACCCACTTATTTTTTCCATCTTCAATTCTTGATGACTTTCTATGGCATTGGCATTTTCCATTATCTTAAATTTATCCTCTTGCCCCCAATTATTTGATAATCCCAATAGTAAAATGATCCCAATTATTGTTAATATACTTAAAACCTTTCCTTTCATGCTTTTCCCTCCAATATTTTTAGTTCTCCAAAAGATAAGCAAAATATCTTTTCTATGTCCATTATAAAGGAGATTTTTTTCAGGAAAATAAACAAATGTCACAGATTTGTAAACTTATTAAAAAAACAAAGAGGTTAACAGACAAATAACATCTGTTAACCTCTATTACATAATTCCATTTTTAAAGAAAATTTACTGCTATTTTGATATAACATCTTGAAAATACATTTTACTTGATTAACATAAGGGATAATTCAGGAACAAAGGTAATGATTAATAAATCAATAATTAAAAGAAGCACAAAGGGCATAGAGCCTTTAACAACATCAGGAATAGACATATTGCTTATGCCCGATGCAACAAAAAGATTTAATCCAAAGGGCGGTGTGAGCATTCCCAATGCCAAGTTTACAACCATAACTATTCCAAAATGAATTGGATTCATTCCCAGATTAGTAACTATCGGTAGAAATAATGGTGTTAAAATCAATACTGCCGCACTTGAATCCATAATCATACCTACAAATAGTAAGATTAAATTAATAGCCAATAGAATTACAATGAGAGAACTTCCTAGTCCCAAAACGCTCTCGGCTACCTTTGTAGGAACCTGCTGGAATGTTAGGTACCAGCTAAAAATTTTTGAATTTGCAATAACAAACATAATCATAGCTGATGTAACAACTGATTTTCGTGCAATGACCAATATGTCTTTAACATTAATCTCCTTATAAATAAAAACAGAAATAATCATACTGTATATAATAGCCACAGCTGCAGCCTCTGTAGGTGTAGTGAATCCTAAATATATCCCCCCTAATATAATTACAGGCATTAAAATACTAAAAAAGGCATCTTTAAAGGATATAATTACTTCTTTAAATGTTGGAAAATCTGTTTTCTCTTGTTTTCTTATTTTTGCATAAACATAGCTAAATATAATAAGTGTTATCCCAATAAAAATTCCAGGCACAATTGCTGCAATAAAAAGATCACTTATTGACAGCTCAGAAACAACACCATAGGACATCATTGTAATACTTGGAGGAATTATAATACCAAGTGAACCCGCAGCACATAATAATCCAACTGTAAACTTCTTAGGATATTTATTTTCGATTAAGTTTGGAATCATCACGCCTCCAACACCTGCTACAGTAGCAGGACTTGAACCAGATAACGCAGCAAAAAACATTGATGATATAATTGCAGTAATAGGTAATCCTCCAGTTATCCAGCCAAATAACTTATTGGCAAAGCCAATTAATCGCTTAGATGCCCCACCTTTTAGCATAATATCCCCTGCAAAAACAAAAAATGGTATGGCCATTAAACTAAAAGAATCTACACCTGAAAACATTTTTTGAACAGCCGTATGTAAATTAATATCACTTGCAGCCATGGCTATTATCGTTGATAATCCAGTAGTTATACTAATAGGAACGCCAAGTAGAAGTAGTATTATAAAACTTACTAATAATATCATTTCATCACCTCTTTGTCTTATATATTGCCATTAATTAAATCTAATATTTTATTTTTTATGCTAAATATATATCTTATCATCATTAGAAATACTCCAACCGGTACTGATGCATATGGAACATATAAAGGTATATTAATAGAGGTAGCTTTAGATCCTATATCTATAGCACTTTGAATCATTTCTACTCCAGCAATAACAATTAATATGCAAAATATAATATTAATAAAATCTATTAATATACTAAGTATTTGTTTGAATTTTCCAGAGGTCAAAATGAATAATGCATCCATATTAACATGAGCATTATCTTTAACTGCCATACTACTTCCTAAGAATATAAACCATGCAATCATAATTCTAGATAATTCTTCTGACCATGATATTGAATAGTTAAATTGATACCTAAGTACTACTTGTACAAAAACAAGCAATGAAGTTAAAATTAACAAGCTTGAAGCAAGTATCTCTTCTCCTTTGTTTAAATAATTAATAAGCTTTTTCATAAAACACACCCTAACGTTGTAATATTAAATTACGTGAAGAAAGTGCATAACTCTGCCTTGACTGGGTTACATAATACATATGATATAAGGTTAGAGATTTTAAAATCATACGTAGTAAATGATTTTTTGGGAAGGTAATTATGCAATTCCATCACATAAATGTATCAAGAGTTGTTCAACCCTTGATACATTTATATATTCTTTTATTTCGTGTATTTCTTAACTAAATTAAGTAATTCTTCTCCATTAGGTTTATTTAAAAACTCATCATAAGTAGCTTTAGTAGCTTCTTTAAATTCTGTTTTTTCCTTTTCTCCAAACTCATCAATAATCATACCTGCATCTTTAATTTCTTGTAAGTACTCTGCATCTTTTTGGGCTGTTTTATCCCATTCCCACTTCATTACTTCCCTAGCCACTTCCTTCGTTAACTCTTGTAAATCTTCAGGCATAGAATCAAATTTTTTCTTGCTCATAATGAAAGCATAGCCCATAAAACCATGATTACTAATTGTCATATAATCTTGTACTTCATAGAATTTTTTACTTGCAATATTTGCAAATGGATTTTCTTGACCATCTACAGTTTTAGTTTGTAAAGCCGAATACAAATCACTAAAGGGTACTGAAATTCCTCCAGCGTTAATAGCTCTAAATTGTGAAACTAAAAGAGGACTTTGGCTAACACGAATTTTTAATCCATCAAGATCAGCAACTGATTTTATTGGTCTACTGGAATTAGTAAGTTGTTTAAATCCACCTGTCCAATATCCAAGAGAAACTAATCCTTTCTCTTCTAAATAGCTATTCAGTTTTTGCCCAACTTCTCCCTCTAAAGCAGCATATGCTTCTTCACTGGAATTGAATAAGTAAGGCAAATCAAACAGCTCGAACTCTTCTACAAAAGAGGTAAGTGTTGAGAAAAAGGGTGCATTCATATCTAGTGTTCCAGATAATATTTGCTCATTAATTTCTTGATCTGCTCCCATTTGTGAGTCTGGATATATTGTGACTTTAATTCTTCCTTCGCTTCTTTCTTCAATAATTTTTTTAAATTCTTCTGCGGCCGCTCCTTTAGGAGTTGTTGGTCTAACAACATGTGCAAACTTCAGTTCATAAATTTCATCTTTCTGCGTTCCACTATTTTCCGAAGATGCATCCTTATTTCCACATGCTGCTAAAGGTAGAATCATAACTATCATTAAAACAATTGCTAAAATACTTTTTTTCATTTTAGTTAGTTTCATTATTTATTCCTCCATTATATATATTATTTTTTCTATACTCTCGCCAAATATTTTCAAACCAAGTATCATACTCCGGTATAGCTCTAACTGTAGTCCACATTTGTGTAACTTCTATTGACGAATTTTCTTCTTTTATTTGTGTTTCACAGACTTTATCTTCAATAGTGTTATCTAAAGAATATTTTAAATTTACTCCTTGATAGTCTATCTCATAATCACCATGTTCATTGTGAACAAGATATGAGCCCCTGCTGTCTCCGCCATACTCAATATACTCTTCTATAGAGCTTAATATTGAAATTTGAGTAATAAGCATATCATAAATGCGAAATACAACAGGTAATTCTTTCAATTCCTTAATATGTATCAAATCTGCTAATGAATGAAAGGTTTTATTGAAATAATCCATTGATTTTCTAATTCCTGAAATTTCTCTAATAAAAGACGCATTTTTTGACATCTCTTTCTGGAGTTTTGTTTGAAATTCCATTAAATTAGATTTTTGATTTTTATCAATCTTTATCATTTTTATAAAATCAATCTTCTTTTCTACCTGTGTCTTGACTTTTTCAGTAAATTGATTTATATCTATGGGGTTTTGAGTATAAACCTTTGAAACAAATTCTGCTGCTCTATAGCTACCTACTTGAGTAGAATTTAACGCTGTTCCTCCTGGACGATAAACTCCTAAAGTTCCATTAACCTCTCCTACAGGAAAGAAATGCTTCAAGTTACTTTGCCACCAGACATCTCCAACTAATCCTCCATTTTGATGTTGGGCACATACATCAATTTCTAAAAATTCTTTTTCTAAATCAATATTATGATCCTTATATAATTTAATAGCTAATGGATTCATTTTCTTTAATCTTTCAATAGGAGTTCTAAGTAAAGCATTAGAGTTAAACAAGTAATCATATGCCTCTTTTCCTAATAAATCAAATTGAAAAGCTCCATTTAAATCAGCACAAGTGGGATTATTTCTAAAATCCAGGAAAACTCGTCTCCCTTTTATCTGAGTTTCTATGTATATAAGAAGATCAATCATAGAAGACCCATTATTTGCAAGTTTTCGTGCATCAAAAGGCCATTGATAACCTTTTAAAAACACAGCATTCAATAAATCCGATGGATTATCAAAATAATCTTCCAAAAACTCTCTTTCATCATTCATATCATTGTCCGTTGATACATATCGTGGAATTACTTGTTGATATGTTCCTGATAAGTTCCATCTAAATTTTGTCGATGCAATTCCATATTGCCATTCAGTTAAGTTATGGGCTTTAACGCCAGCTTCCAGTGCTATTCCTGTGGCACCTGATTGGCTTTTGGGATATACAGACCTATAATAAGTAGATGCTGGTCCCCCTGTGCCATAAATAATATTTCTACAGCTGAAAAGTGTCAGTCCATAATCTGAATCATTTATATTTTTTATATCTATTGTTAAAACTCCAACTGATTCATTTTTGGTGAAATCCTTCAATATCCCTATTACTAAAAATTTATCAAATATATCCGTGCCATTTTTTTTAACTTGTTCTTCAAGCTTTTCAGTCATATATTTTGAAGTCAACGGTCCTACTGAACTAGCACGACTATTTTCATCATGATCTGTTTTATAACCTACATACTGACCATATTCGTCATGGGGAAAAGGCACCCCTATATGAATTAAATTATAAAAACTTTTCAAAGATAATACAGCTTCAACAAGTGCAATATCGCCATGCATAGCCCCACCATTATATAGGGTTTTTGCCATTTTAATTGGGCTGTCTTCGTCTTTTATCGTGGTAGACTGTTTATAATAAGTTTGTTTATCAGATCCTGTATTTCTAGATGTTCCCTTATTCATACCTTCAGTTATTAAAGATATATCCCTTTGCCCCAATTTATGCAAAGTGTCAGCAGCATTCAAGCTAGCTGCACCAGAGCCAATAATTATTGTATTATATTCATAAATATTAATTTTTGCATCCTTTATTTGGATTTCTCCACTGATTGCTTTCATTATAGCCTCCTGATATGATACCCTCCATCAACATTAATAACTTCCCCTGTTGAATAACTTATTTTAGGAGAGCTTAATAAACTTACTATCCCTGCTATATCTTCAGGAAAACCCCATCTTTTTATGGGGAACAGCCCTTCCTCTATCATTTTATCGTATTTTTCACTCACTTTTGCCGTCATATCTGTTTTAATAACACCTGGTCGAATTTCATATACGAAAATGCCATGCTCTGCTAATCTGTCTGCAAATAATGTAGTTACCATACTTATTCCTGCTTTTGATATACAGTACTCTCCTCTATTTGTAGAAGAAGTATACGCAGACATGGAAGAAATATTAATTATTTTAGGAATGTAATCTTTATTATTTTGTTTCATCATAACATTAGCAACTTTTTGTGTCATAAAATATGTTCCTTTAAGATTGATGTTTAATACATAATCAAAGCTTTCAGGTGTCGTATCTAGAATATCATTTCTTTCTTTTGGTGCAACACCAGCATTATTTACTAATAAATCAATTCTTTCAAATTCTTCTATAACTTTTTTAATAGCAGACTCAATTTTATCAATTGAGCTGATATCAGCTTCAATAAATTTAATCTTATTATTTGAGCTTTTTATGAGCTCAGCTATATTTTCATTCATACTTCTTCCAAGGCAAGCTACAGAAAAACCTTCAGCATACAGTTCTTTCACAATAGCAAGTCCTATCCCTCTTGTTCCTCCACTAACTACAGCAACCTTGTTCACTTTTATTCACCTCCCTATTTTTCATATCTTGATATATTGGTACATAAACCTTTGAATCTCTTACCACACAGCCACATGTCCCTATTTTGGCTTTCATTTCACTGCATTTACTGCAAGAAACGCAAACCTTATTTGATTTCATTTCTCCATTTTCTAAAATATCTCTTGCAAATTCAGGATAGGCAATGCTCTCTCTTCCAAATCCAACTATCCTGCATAATCCTTTTTCTAAACTTCCTGCCCCAACATAAGAGGCAAATTCTCTAAACCAACTATATCCTACCCCAACAATATTAACCTGGGGAATGCTTTTTTGGATTTCTCCTATTCCTTTAATTAATCTATTACAGCTAAGGATAACTTCTTCCTCTGGAATATATCCTCCTATATCGTAAGGTTTATTTATATGGGGAATAAAGTATGGATTTCCCATTGTTATACTGATTAAACGAACACCTTTCTGAGCAAGTAATTTAATGAGCTTTTTAGGTTCCTCTAAGTCAATGTCTAGTCCACCTGTTTTTGAAACCCCCCATCCATCAGGATAAGGTACAGCATCATAAATATTTAATCTTGAGGATAACAGTAAATCTTCACAATCTTTATCTTCTTTTATCTTTTCGATTATATCCAGCATTAATTTTGTTCTATTTTCAAAGCTCCCACCATATTTACCGTCCCTATTGTAAGCAGATAGCAGTTCAGACAATAAATAACCATGACATGCTTTTATATCTATACCATCAAATCCTGCTTTTTTGCTTAATCTTGCTGCCTCTACAAATTTTAATATAATACTATCCAAATATTCATCTGTTACTATAGGATGTTCTTGTGAAATCCCTATCTTATCATCTAGTATTTTTTTATGGGTTGCTATAATAGGATTTCTTTCTCCATTCGCTTTACAATATCGTCCAGAATGATTGAGCTGAATAATTGTTTTTGGCTGAAAAGCCTCTCCAAATTCTTCTTTTGCCGACTTTTTTATAAGATCATTTAATTTTCTAAAGGCTTTCCAATTATCTTCTGTTATCCACAGCTGTCTATCATTGGATCTACCTTCTTTTGTTACACTGACCGCTTCCAACCATATAAGCCCTGCACCGCCTCTAGCAATTTTTTCATATTTCCTATATGTTAATTCAGTTGGGCTACCGTATTCATCAGAATCTCCTCCCTCCATTGGATGGGTTGCTAATGCATTGGGAATAATATGATTATCTATAACAAGTTTCTTCTTAAATAATTCAAAGTTACTGGAAATTTTAATATCTAGATTTAATTTCTTAATATCGTTTTCCAAGTCTTCAATATTTTTATAAGTAAAATTACCCTTACTTCTGCATATATTACTTGACAATTGTATACCTCCCTGATTTCATTCAATGTCCCTTATATTTAATTTGTTTGATCATTGCTATTATAATATAATAGTGGATATACTTATATCGAATACTTGCTCCAAAATTGATAAAACTTGTCTTTTGAAAGGAGGGATTTAATGAACTATCAAAATATAGATATGAATCATGTGACTCTATCCTTTGAAGAAAGTGGTTTAGATGAACATTATCATAACGGTTATGAATTGATATTCATTACAGAGGGAAGTTCAAAATTTGTGATTAATGGCTCTAGCTATAATTTTGATAAAAATAGTTTAGTTTTCATAAATAGCCTTGAAAAACATAAAATGTTCCCAATTAAAACTCCTTATTCTAGATATATGATTATTATCGACTCAGATTATTTGGACAATACAATAAGAGAACCCGCTTTACTTTCTATCTTTAAAATTAGGCCTAAAAATTTTAAACATGGTTTCAAAATTAAAGATGAACATGTTGAGCTAGTGAAAAGTTTATTTGATCAGCTTCACTGCATTTATTTAGAAAAGAAAGTATTTTGGCATATCAAATTTATTTCAGTATTATCAATTTTTACAATTTTAATTTATAGGGAGTATACCGATTATTTTCCTATAGTGAATATTGGAAAAAATGAACAACGTGTACTTAAAGTGCAGCAATATATTGATGAAAATTTTAAAAGTAACATAACATTAGATTCAATCGCTTCAAAATTTTTTATAAATAAATATTATCTCTCTCATTCTTTTAAAAATATAACTGGATTTACTGTCAAACAATATATATTATTAAAAAGAATTGCTGATGCAAAAAATCAGCTTTATTATACAGATAATAATATTACTAATATTGCATTGGACTGTGGTTTTAACAGCCAAAGTAATTTTATCCGACTCTTTAAAAAGAAAGAAGCTCTAACACCACTTCAGTTTAGAAAGCATTACAGGCAAAATGATAATTTTTGATACGACTATTATGTAAAATCCTCCCATAAAAAATCGAAGGCTATTGATTAATATTTGATTTAAAATTGTAACTATTTTGCAACTCTTCTTTTTAATAAAAAATTTATAATAATATCAATGACAACAAAACAATAAAAATTTAGAGGAGGATTTCGATGAATAAAAAGATATTACATACAATGGTGGTAGGTGCACTTGTTGGAAGTATATGTATAAGTGGTTTTGAAGCTATGGATATGAAAATTTATGCAAATGATATAAAAAATGAAAAAGCGTATCACAAGGATTTTGAAGTGGATAAGAAGGAAATAAAGATTGACGAGGCTTATATTAATGGTAATATAAAAATTCCTGTTGTAAAAAACATTGAAAATGAAGAAATACAGAAGAGTATAAATGATTTATTAGAAAAAAATATCAATCAGTTTATGGATGAGGAAATAAGGGTTGCAAAAACATGGTATGAATCAGATCATCCAGCCTATTCAAAAGTTTCCATCTCCTCTGATTTTAATATAACAATGAAGGATGAAAATATTCTAAGCTTAGTTTTAATGGCCAATTCAACAAAATTTGATGAAAAGAAGATATTTTCCTATACAATTGATATAAACACGGGAAAGGAAATTCCCCTTTATAAATTATTTGATAAGGATGAAGATTATAAGGAAGTAATAAAAAAATATATAATGGATAATTACAAAGAAGAGGAAAATTTTACTTATGTAACTAAATCAAATATAAAGGACGATCAGTATTACTTAAAAAATGATACTCTTATGATTGTAATTGATAATCCTATGAAGGATAGTGAATTTTCCATTCCTATAGAAACCTTCGAAAAAGGATTTAATACAGATATAAAATTAAACCCCAATGCAGCAATAGTTAATACAAAGAAGATTGAAGAAGATGAAAAGCTCTATAAAGCAAATATCTATATTCCTGTTATATCTGGTAATGTGGATCAAAAAGTAGCAGACAAAATTAATGAGCTATTTGAAAAAGATGCATTAGCTTTTAATGAAGGAACAAAGGAAGGTTCAGAAGAATATGCCAAAGAAGTAAGTCCTTTTGTAGGAAAAATAACTTTTGAGGAAACAAAAAATGAAAATGATTTATTAAGTATTTATATGAATTATTATAAGTACACTGGTGGAGCCCATGGACAAAGTAGTAGTCGCTCCTACAATATTGATCTAAAAACAGGAAATATAATTGAGCTAAAGGATTTATTTAAAGAGGAATATGATTATAAAAAAACAATAAATGGAAAAATCAAAGAACAAATTGCTCAAATAAATGAAGAATGGAAAGAAGAAAAAATATCTCAAGGACAAAATCCTGAATATATAGGTGAATTATTTCATCAATTTACATCAATTAATGAAAATCAAGATTATTATTTAAAAGATGATAAGATTGTAATATATTTTCAACCAGAAGAAATAGAATCTGCTGCCATAGGTATACCTGCCTTTGAAATTTCTATGGAGGATTTAGAAGATGGTCTAAAGGTAAAATAGGCAGCAAAAAAGCAGGTGATAACGCCTGCTTTTTTCACTATAATCTCTTTTCAGCTAAATTTTTTTCTATTATCTTGACTTATATCCTGTCTTAGACTAAATAATATTTTAGTACATTTAAGAATTTATGTGATGTTAAGCACAGAAACCTTAATAGATCTACTTATTATTTTTTGCAGCTATTATAAATCGATGCTCTATACTTTCTACATATCCATTGGTTTTTATTTTACTCTCTAATTCACAGAGCTTATCAAAACATTTTTCTACTGAAAAATTTGGAAACTCCCATTCGATAATATTGGCAAAATATACAATTGCACCAACATCAAAGAATTTTAAGTAAGGGAAATATTCATTTTCATAGAGAATACTAAAATCAAGGTTCTTAAATCTATTTACTTCTTTATTAAGTTCAAAATCATGACATTCTGATTTGAAATCATGTATCAGAAACCTTGACAACTTTTCATTGTTTTTCCCACCTACTTGTTGAGTAATAAATATACCATTATTCTTTAGAATACGTCTTACCTCTTTGGCATCATAATCTTCATGTCTATTAATAACCATATTAAATGTATTGTCATCAAAGGGTAATTTTTTATCATCAAAAACTTGTTTAACAGTTATACCCAATGGCTCAAGTGTTTCTTTGCAAAGCTTCAAATTAGGCTGCCATCCTTCTGTAACTGAAGTATTGGTATAAATATGTTTTAATGAAAGTAAAATTTCTCCTCCTCCAGTCCCCATATCTAGTAACATGTCATCTTTATTTAAGTACTTACTAATAAGACTTTTGTAATCCCAGGGTAGTTTCTCCTCTTCCAATCGACCATCTAAATATGAAAAATCCCATCCTTTAAACTTCTTGTTCTCTTCCAATAACCATTTTTGTTTCAAAATATTACAATCCATAATAGCCACTCCTTTAATATTTTTTATAGCTAGAAAAATATAACGGTGCAGCTATCTGATAGCATTTTTTACTTTTACCTCGATGCAATCTGCTACCAGATTTTAAACTGCACCGAGTAATTATCTCGAATAAGCCTCATAATGGGTTCACCGCCTTTCATACTACAAAATAATGCTTTGGACAAATTATATGTATTTGTAACTTTTTAAATCTGAATACATATATAGATAGTGAAAAAGTATAAAATAAATATATGAATGAGGTAGATAAAGATATGGGACAAAATAGTAATCAAAAAGGAAAAAATGGAAGAATAATAAATTGTAAAAATGAGATACATGAAAAAGAAGCTGCAAATATAAACTCAAATTTAGGAAAACATTCTGGAATTGGACCATTAACTCCTCTACAGCGTCGTGAAGAGGCATTTCAAATTCGACAAAACGCAGCCCAATTTCAGAGAGACCTTCCTCTACCAGGTCATCCATGTAATGGTGATGAAAATTTATATGCAAATAAGATTGGTAACTTCTCTAAGACCTTGCCACATAATAAACTAGGAGAAGTTGACATTGATGCATATAACATTTTTATTCAAGCGTTAACCACCGGTAATCCCGATATTTTTGAAGCCATTCCTTTAGGTGGCATTATGAAACTCGCCAATCCTCAAGGTTCTTATGCATATGATTTGATGGGACCTGATTCTCATCATTTGACCATGTTGGTGCCCCCAACCTTTAGCAGTGTTTGGCGTGCCAGTGAAATGGCTGAAGACTATTGGGGGGCTCTAACCCGAGATGTGGCTTTCATAAATTATGATACTAACCCACTTACTATTGAAGCCGCTGCTGATCTATCAAAGTTTTCTGATTTTCGAGGACCTAAACAAGATGGAGTTGTTACTACAAAGACATTATTTAGGGGGAATTTACCTGGTGACTTAGTAGGACCCTATATTTCACAATTTTTTTATAAAGATATTCCATTTGGCAATAAAACCGTCATCCAACGATATAACAGTCCAGTGTGTGGAAATAATTTTATGGTTAGCTACGATAAATGGCTAGATATCCAAAATGGAGAATTGCCAAATAGTTCAATAACCTTTGATTCACCTCTACGTTATATTCGAAATGGCCGTGATTTGGGGCAATGGGTTCATGTAGATTTTACTTACCAAAGTACGCTAACTGCTTGCTTGGTTCTACTAAGTTTTGGATCTAGAGCATTAGACCCACAAAACCCTTATCTAAATTCTAGAACTCAAGATGGCTTTGTAACCTTTGGTACAGCCCAATTTTTAGACTTTGTTACTAAGGCAGCACGATTGGCACTAGAAGCTGCCTGGTTCCAGAAATTCTTAGTCCAGCGAGTCCTTCGTCCCGAGGCCTTTGGTGGATGTGTTCAAAATAATTTAACAGGAGCAACCACCTATCCTATTAATAAGGAATTATTTAAATCTAATGCTCTTACTAAGATATTCTCTAAATATGGTACTTATTTGTTACCCATGGCCTATCCGGAAGGTTCTCCTAATCATCCAGCCTATCCAGCTGGTCATGCTTGTATTGCTGGAGCTTGCGTTACTATTCTAAAAGCATTTTTTAACGAATCATTTATAATTCCTGACCCGGTTGTGGCTAGTGCTGATGGTATTTCCCTATTACCTTATTCAGGAGAGGCCTTGACAGTAGGAGGAGAATTAAACAAGCTTGCTTCTAATATCTCTATTGGTCGAAACCTAGCAGGTGTCCATTGGCGTTCTGATTCCAACTCTGGTTTAAAATTAGGTGAATCAGTAGCTATCCAAATTCTACAAGACTACAAAAACACCTACAATGAAAACTTTAATGGATTTACCCTAACTAAATTTGATGGAACTACTATAATAATCTAAAATATAAATAAAACCTATTTGGTATTTTTCAAAAGAATAGATAAGTGAGGAAATTGCATAATACTAACTTGGCAAAACTGCATAATATATGTGGTATATCTTTGCAGATTATAAAACTATATATAATAGATAGTTTTTGCTAAAGGTAATTATGCAATTTGCTCAGTTAAATATATGTGATACATTACTATTCGTACTAAATACTTTTATATACATTATATTATTTTATCAAATAAAACCTTATTTGTCTTATTTTTAAAAAAATTATAGAGTTTTTACAATTCTTATATTGACAACATCTTACTACAGATGTAGAATGATATATATTACTACATTTGTAGAAAGGATGGTAGCCTTGAAAACTAAACTTACAGATTCAGAAATTATTATCATGAACATACTTTGGGAATCAGGCCCTCTTAAAGCTGGGGAAATTGCAGAAATCACTTTAAAAAAGAAGGGATGGAAAAGAAACACTACATATACTCTCATACAGCGACTTATAAAAAAGGATGCTATTCTGCGCACAGATCCAAATTTTATTTGTACGCCAATTCTAAAGCAAGATGAAATAAGAATAGAAGAAACTAAAACTCTTCTTGATAAAATGTATAATGGATCTTTCAATCTTCTTGTGAAAAATTTTATAAAAAAAGAGAGTTTATCACAAAAAGAAATTGATGAGCTTAGAAACATAATTGATGAGGTGGATAAATGATGGATAATATTTTTAATACCATATTGCAGATGAGTATTATGGGAGGAATACTTGCCTTTATAGTAATAATACTCAGAAGCTTAACTAAAAACCACATACCTAAAATAGTTTTATACTTGATGTGGGTTCTGGTATTTATTAAGTTCATCGTGCCAATAGATCTTTCATCACCCATTAGTATTTGGAATGATATTGATCTGGAAAAAAACACTACAAATATTGTCAGAAGTGAATTTTTAATCCCCCATAACAATAGTCCCATTGATCAACCCATAGAAGCCACACAATCAATTACATCCATTGAAAAAAATCAGGATAATATTACTAAAGAGATAGATTATAAAAATTCCACTGAAAAAAACATAAATATTTTTTCATTAATATGGTTTACAGGCGTAATCGTTTTTGTCACAACTCTTATTATTATGTGTTTTCTTATAAACAAAAGATTTAGATATGCACAGCCTATTGAACTGGATTTTATGAAGAATATTTTTGATGAAAGAAATAATAGAATAAAAGTATATAAAGATAAAAATGCCTCTTCACCAATGGTTTTAGGCATAATACGTCCTAAAATTATTTTACCAGAGGATTTTGATATGAAGGAAGAAAAAATGTTAACCCATATCATATTACACGAAGTACAACATATAAAGTGGAAAGATAGCTTAATAAATATCTTATCTCTAGTTATTCTATCTATTCATTGGTTTAATCCAATCCTATGGATTAGCTATATTTTATTTAGTAGAGATATTGAAAGCTTCTGTGATGAAAGGGTTTTAAGACAAATAGGAGAGGAAAAAAAATCTGAATATGCAAACTCACTATTATCTTGTGCAATAAACAAACATAAATTTACACTAGTATGTACTTGCTCATTCAGAAAAAACAACGTTAAGGAAAGGATTAAAGGAGTTATGAAATATAAAAAAATTGGGATAATAAAAAGAATCCTATCTATAGTTTTCACAGCTGTAGTACTATTGATATTTACCACTAATTGTACAAATAAAATGCCACAAGATGAGATAATAGATGACCTAAATTCAAATCAACTATATCAGTCTATAGAGAATGAAAAAACTGAATTTACAAAATTAATAAAAAAGAGCAATAGGGTGAATATATTGTTAATGGGTTTAAATGGAGTTAGAACAGATACCATGATTTTAGCTAGTTTTAACCCAAATAGTAAATCTCTAGATTTAATTTCTATCCCTAAAGACACATATTATTATACAAAGGGATATGATTCTCCATCTTTAAAAAAGATAAATGCAGTATATGGACACAAAGAGGTTAATTTTGGGGGTCCAGAGGGAGTTATGAAAGCAGTCTCTAATCTTCTCAATTTACCGGTAGACCACTATGTAACATTCTCATATGAAGATGTGGAATCAATAGTTGATTCTCTTGGAGGCATAAAGGTTAATATTCCTTTTGATATGGATTATGACGATCCTTGGAGCGAGCCACCATTACATATTCACCTCAAAAAGGGAAATCGGGTATTAAGTGGAAAAGAGGCAGTACAGTTTTTAAGATACAGACAAAACAACGGCAATAGCCACTCAGATGGAGATATTGGTAGAATAAATCGTCAACAGCAGTTTATTAAAGCAGCTGCAAAACAAGCCTTTAGTTTGAAATTACCTACAGTTGCCAATACTGTTTTCAATAATGTTGAAACTAGTATGAAAATTGAGGATATAGGAAATTATTCCAAAAAGGCTATGGGGATATCAATAGAAGATATAGAAACTTATAATCTCCCAGGAAAATCTGAAGCCATAAATGGAATATCTTATTATGTTCATGATGAAAAGGAAACTAAAAAATTGATATTGCAAATATATAAAAAAGAATTAGAAAATTAATTAAGATGGCTGATATGGAGCCAATAAAAGCCGGGAGTAATACTACTCTCGGCTTTTATAATTCTATATTTTTTTAAAAAAATCCATAACACTTTCTCTAAAATCTTCTGGCCTACTCCACATTAATGGATGAAAACCTGTAGGGAAAAGCATTATTTTTGAATTAGTTATTTGGCGCGAAACATTACAAATATTTATTTCTATATTTGTAATGGCATCATCGGATAAACTGCCTGTAAGCAAAACTGGACATGTTATTTCATTTAGTCTCTTTTTATAAAAACTTTCATTTTCTTTAGATACATGTTTTAGGAGCTGAGAATCTAATTCAACAACCTCTTGCCAATCTTCACCATGGCATATCTGCCAAAACAATTTCATTTCATCGGTTGCCATTTTACGGGCCTCTACTTGTTTATCAAAATCATTTTTATTTGGATATTCTCCTGTAATACTATCAGCAACAACACATTTAACTAATTCTGGTGATATAATTGCTATATTAATGGCAATTATACCTCCTCCACTTGTTCCAACTAAAATACAGTCTTTTATATCTAAAGATTTTAAAAGTTCTTTACACATCTCTGCATTTGACCACCAAAAATCTAATTGTACTCTTTTTAATCTTTCTGTTTTCCCATAGCCTAAATAGTCTGGACAAATAACTCTATAATATTTCGAAAAAAACTCAATATCATATCTATGGGCCGATGAAGAGGAAGTATTACCAGGTAATAATATTAGCGGATCCCCCTGCCCCTTATTAATAAAATAAACTTTTCTCCCATTATAATTAAAATATGGCACTGTCATCACTCCTTAGATTGTAATGATTTTAAACAATGCCTAATTAAAAATCCCCATTAAAATACCTCCTTATTAGAGAATAAAGATTGTCACTCATTAAATTTTATCATATTTTAGGATTTTAGTAATTGTTTGTTCTAATTTTAAGTCTCTATATGTTTTAGATATTCTATATTCTATTTTCTATTTTTTATCTTCTTTATTCCATCTAAACTTCCTAGCATATTTACTATTTTTTTCTTCTCTAATTGTTTTGAATTGAGTAATTTTTTATCCTCCATGTACTCTAACTCTTTTTGTAACTTTTTATAGCTTTTTAATCTTTCTTCAGTAATTTTTCCCTCTTCAATTGCTTTTTTTACTGCACATTTTGGTTCACTTTCATGTTTACAATCTCTAAAATAACAATTTTTTGAGATTTCATTAATATCTGAAAAGGAAGTCTCCAAGTCCCCGTTATATATTTGAAGTTCTCTCATACCAGGAGTGTCAATAACAATTCCACCACAAGGTAATTTGATAAGTTCTCTATAGGTCGTAGTATGTCTGCCCTTATCATCTTTTCTTATATCATTTACTTTTTGTCTCTCTTCCCCAAGTAAAATATTTATTATTGTAGATTTTCCTACACCAGATGAACCTATAAAAGCTACCGTATCTTTAGGCTTTATTTGAGCCTTTATCCTATCTATACCTTCTAAATTTATTGAGCTTACTACTAAAATATTTATACCAAAAGCAACTTCCTCTGCTTTACTTATTTTTTCACTGATATTTTTACATAAATCAGCCTTAGTCAAAATAACTATTGGTTGTGCTCCACTATCCCAAGCTAAACTTATATATCTCTCTAATCTTCTAATATTAAAATCATTATTTAGTGCCATACATATAAATACTTTATCGATGTTTGATGCTATTATCTGTTCTTCATTCTTTTTTCCAGGAATATTTCTTGAGAACACACTTTTTCTTGGTAATATTCCTTGAATAATACCTATACCATCCTTCTCATTATCCTTGTTTAGTATAACCCAATCGCCTACAGCTGGATAGTCGGATTTAAGAATAGCTTTATAGTTTAATTTTCCCGATATTTTACTTAATATTTCTCCCTTTTCAGTTATAACTCTATACATATTTTTATGCTCTACAGATACTCTACCTAAAAAATAGCCTTTATAGTTTTCTTCAAATTTCCTTTTAGTTTCTTCTTTTAATCCAAAATCTATTAAATTTATCATTTTATCCAATTTATTATCCTCCAATATTCTTAAGTCATTTATAATCTTACAATCAAAATAACAACTTAATGAATAAGAAAGCATTTATTTAATTATATCCTACAATTTAGGAGTTCAAATTAGTTAAACCCACTTATTTATTAAGTCGTTTAACTACAATCTCTAATGCACCCAAATTATTATTAATTAACATAAAACAAAACTCCTTTTTAATTTTATATTTCTATATAATTATCTCATAATTTCTAATATTCTTCAATATATCCCTACTTTAGCTGTGCAGTAGGCTTTGCTAAAAATATGCTTCTAAATTATATTCTATAGAAAATATTATAATTCTAATATGATATAATTACCAATGTGAAGATTAACAACTTAATATTTGGAGGAGATATAATGAAAAAAATATGCTACATACTTACAATCATTATTTTAATTAATTTAGCACCTTATAACGCTTTTGCTAATGATGATGAAATATGTGATGAGGTTTTTGAAAAAGGACAATTTATTGAATTATATACAAGTATATGTGATAGTGCAATAAATATATTAAATTCTTCTATAGATGATTCTAAGAAAGAAGAAAAACTTCAAAATCTATTTGATAATTATAAATTAGATACAAGGGAAATGGAATCCCCAAAGTCTTTCATAAATATTGATAGTTATAATAAAGAAAAAAAATGGGTAAATATGATTACTAGAGGATTAATAAATACTATAGAAGTAAAAATAGAAGATTCATATTTTCAATATAAAGACCCAATAAATAGAATAGATAAAATAGATGCTTTATTAAAATTTTATAAGCTTGATAAGGAAATTAGTAAATATGAACTAATGAAATTAGATGATAAATTTTCTTCTATAGATATTTATGGGGATATATCAGATATAATAGAAAATTATAATACTAAAAAACAGTTAGCCTTGTCTCTTAGTAATGTGGTAGAAAGAATAGAGAATGAAAAAAAATATAGCCATATAAAAACAATACTTGAGGAATATCTTATGGCTCACCAGTTAGGTGATTCTATAGATTCTAGTGAACTAGTAAAATTGGTAGAAAAAACAAAGGATAATGATAAAAGAGTAAAATTACTATTTGATGAAATAATTATAAAAAAAAATGAAAAGAAATTTCAAGAAAAAATAGAAAATATTGCTGAGGAAATTATTGAATCTATAAATTATAATAAATATTATGATTGTGCAGAAAGAATCAGTGGAATTTTAAAGGATAATGATATAGCCCATGGCTGGAATTTAGATGATGCTGTAGCTAATGTTGCTCAATATACTGATATGGGATATAAGACAAAACAAGAGGCAATACAGTCAGAAGTCTTTAGTCAAATAAAGTTTTCATACTCTAAAGAAGAAATAGACACTATATTAGATGAGATAGTTTCTATACTCGAAGCCGAATCTGAAGCTAAAATGAGCTATAAAGAAATAAGCACAGAGCATTCTGATGAAATATATGAAGAATTTTTAGATCTCGTTTATGATTATAGAATAAGTGATATTAAACAATATATAATCCCTGAAGATATAGCCTATGCTTATTATAATTATGAGGATTTAGGATATGAAACTGCCTTTGAGTCTACTGTAGAACATTTGAGGAAAATATTAAAGAAAAGTGAGTTAAATGATAATATTTTAAAGGTTATTAAAGAAAGTAAGTATAATTTACCAGTTATAATTGAAGGTGTAACAGTGGTTTTAGATGATGAAGATGAATATAAGGAATATTTGAATACAGCAGAGATTAATAAAATAATAGATTCTAAGCCAAAAAATATAGATGCTGCTATATTGGAGCTAATCCTTGACAGTATAATTGAGTCTAGAAAAGAATATATTATTTATTTTACTTATGAAATGGATGAATTAAATAACCGAGGAAATAAAGATAAAGAAATAAAAATAGCAAATATTTTAAATGATAAAAGACTATATTCCCTTGTTGATGAAGATAAAATTATGGATTTATATATAGGCCATAACGATAAAGATATTCCTTTAAAACAAGAACTGTATAATGAATTATTTAAAAAATTAATTTCATCTAAATCTAATATAGAAAATACAATTAAGGAAAGTATCATAAAAATTATTGATGAAATGGATTCAATAAATAATCAAGATTTAGAATACATAATAGATAAAACTCTTATGCTTTCAGGTTTAGACACCTATGTAATTCAAAATGATATTAAAAATGCCTACTGCTTTCCTTTGAAATATGGATATAGTGATAGAAAATCTGGTATTGTAAAGATAATTGAGAAGGGGATGAATGAAAAAATATCCTCTGAAATACATGACATATTTAATAAAAACCTAAATAAAAGGGATACTGAAAAAGAAATTAGGATTGTTTTAAAAAGAAATTATCTGGATTCTAATATGAGTTTTACTGAAATAAAAGAAAAATATAAAAAATAAATTTATAGGACTTACTTTACAAAAAGCAAGTCCTATTTTATCTATTCTCCATAAATATTACTAATTAAGGAAGTTGCATGACTCTAATTTGGCAAAATTGCATAATATATATGGTATAGCTTTGGAGATTTGAAAACTATATGTAGTAGATAGTTTTTGCAGAAGGTAATTATGCAATTTGCTCAATTATAAAGATAACCAACATTAGAATTTATAATACTTTAGAGTTATTTATCTTTATATTAAACATAAATTTTTACAATACTTATGTAAAGGCGCCTTAACCTTCAATTGGCCACTTATCAATAATCAATATAGCATCTGCTTGCAATCTGCATTTTTTTAAATTAAGTCCGCTAACGCTTCGAATTGATCCACTATTTATCATCTGCTTAAAAGTATTTTGAGATAAATTCATTTTTTCCCGCAGCAAAGAAGATACTTTAAGTCGAGATGGATAAGAGCTTTTTATATGCAATTCTATAGGCGTACCAAAGTTGATATTGGCCCCTAGTATTTTATACTTTGGAAGTCCAATTTCTGCCCCATTCCTGCGTATTAACTCTATATCCATAGCATATCTTTTGGCGAGCTCTCCATTGTTGCTATAAAACCCATCTAATATTTTAGGGGCGACATTTTTAGGGTTGATACGGGAATAAATAGTCATATTCCAAGTAGAATCACAATCTAAACATTTATAGATTAACCATATATCTAAATACTTGCGTTGTGCATTTATCCGGAACAACCCGGAGCAAAGGTATTCTGTCTTTTTACCACATTTCTTACAATACTTAATTGCAGGTGGTGGGGATAAATACTGTATATCCCAGGTTATCTTTTGCATGAAAATTACTCCTTCCTATTAGAATCTAATAGGAAAAATAACAGGTGGATTCTTACTAATCCTTTTCATTATACTCACTCCTAATTCAGTATTTTTTCTACTTAAAAATTGTACCATCTGAATATACAAAGCTAAACCTTAAAGATAATTAGTAAAAGAAAATGAGCCAATACAGTAAAGAAACTGAATTGGCTCATTGGAAAAGTTAATCACTATTTTTTTGTTCCCTTATTATCCTTTGTATACTTTTCAAGGATAAAAAGTATTTTCTAGATAAACCTTGTGAACTATAACCCGCCAAATAGTCTTCATAAATCTGTTTATTTCGTTTGTATAATTCTTGGCGGGTAGAGGTCCTAGATCCCCATTCCCTTTTGTTCCCTGATTTTCTTGGAATATAGATAAACTCCCCATCTACATATTCCTGCACCTTTTCAAGCAAATCATTAGGGAGTATATAAATTGCTTTCTTATAGCTCATTTTGCCCTCCTAAAAGTATTATTTCGATTAGGAATAGCAAAGGCTATATTCAAATCTTATTTTTGTATTTTAACTGATCGTTGCAATAGCCTTTGCTATGCAACAATAACGATTGGATTAAGCATAAGCTTTCAAGCCTCCTTTTACATGATCTTATAAATTATAATATCATACTTATATTACCATAAATTATCCATAGCTACCATATCAGGCTATTTCCTAAATAATTTTCCCATACTCAGAAGTTAAATTTAAATTAAGAACGTTAATATCTCGTATTTGGACATCGCCTGTTTTTCTATGAGCTGTAATCCTCCCCTAGTTTTCTTTGATTCATTTATTATAAATATTATTATATACTATTTCAGTATACTAATTGAGGAAATCGCATAATTACCTTCAGCAAAAACTATCTACTATTAATCTACTGTCTTTAATATTATATTCAATATAAGTCTTCACACTATTCATTAGGCCTTTATTATTATCAAAAAATTCTCTAGTATTAGTATCTTTATAAAATGATTTAAGCCCTTTTATAAAAGATTCTATTTCTTCATTATTCTTAAAAATATAATTTCTATACTTTTCATCAGCCCCATATAAAATAAGTGCTTCAAATTGTGACTGTACTAATAGTTTTCCAATACTTTTCCTTGTCCTTTCATATCTTTCTTATCTGGGATAAGGCTTGCTAAAGCTGCCATAGTAACTGTTGGAATCACCCACCCAAAGCCCATTGCTGCAAAAGGAAGTCTTGCCATACAATCATTCAAAAATCCTACTTGCACATTCATGGCAGAAAGTGCATCGAAAGAACTTATAATAAGTGCACCAGTTACAGCACCTTTGTAGATGTTCTTGTTCTTAATAAGTGAATCGCATAAGCCAAGCAAGATTAAAATAATGGCAACTGGATAAACCAGTACAAGCAATGGTACAGCTAACTTAACAATTTGTTCAACACCAATTACTGCCATAATAGTACTGAATAATACCGTTCCTGTAACAATGAGTCTATAACTAATACGTCCACCTGATAAATCTGAAAAATAGTTTCCTACAACAGCTGTCAAACCGATGGATGTCGTTAAACATGCAGCTGAAACAACAACACACATGCCAATTTTACCCATGCTTCCAAGAACATTATTAGTGATCTTTACAATTAGTTCTGATTTTGATATATTAGCTGCAAAAACACCACTTGATGTTGCACCTAGATACAGGAGCCCTCCGTAGATAAACAGTAAACCTGCTCCCGCAATAAGTCCTGCTTTAATCGTCATGTTGATTTGTTCTTTCTTATCGGTATACCCCTTTTCAAGAAGTGAAACCAGTACAATTCCAGCCATTACAATTGATCCTAAGGCATCCATAGTTTGATATCCATTTGTGAATCCCTTTGAAAAGGGCATGGAAATAACTGTTTTAGTGGGTATACCGATAGGAATTAAAATTCCTTTAACAATAATCGTAGTCGTTACAATCAAGAGAATAGGTGTTAAAATCTTACCAATTTTATCTATAATTCCTGATGGATTAATAACAAAAAATAAGGTAATTGAAAAATAAGTGACAGAAACCAATAAAGGATGTACAGAACCGAACAATGGTTTAATACCGATCTCATAAACTGTTGCTCCAGTACGTGGAATTGCAAGCAATGGTCCAATTGCCAGTATTATGATAGAGCCCAATATTTTTGAAAATATCGGTCCTACGTGATCGGATAAATTGTTGATTGTACCGCCTACCTTTGAAACAGCAATGACCCCCAGCACTGGTAATCCAATACCAGTTAAAATAAAACCAAACAAGCTGAATAACCATTCGTCACCAGCCATCATACCGATAGATGGTGGGAAAATAAGGTTGCCTGCACCAAAAAACATTGCAAATAATGCCGCACCAATAATAATGATATCTCTTGTTTTTGTATTCATTGTAAAACCTCCCATTAATTTCATACATAACTTATCATGAATATATAATATCGCAAGAAAAGTGCCAAATTTTAGAATATTAATGGAATTTTAACACAAACAAAGAATCATGAGGATTTAGGCAACTCAAATCTAATTGAATGATAAGAACTGGCATCAACTCCCACGAAAAAAGAGGAAATCTATTTCCCATGTTTGGAAAATGTTTTCCTCTTTTGGTATATCCTCATTATTCACGATAGCCACTAGATATCTTCCCAATCCAATCCTTTCTATGAATTATTCAAGATTTATTCTTTGTTTTTAAGATTATATTCCTTTACCTTATTGGTAAGTTGTCGTCTAGTAATACCAAGGATGCCTGCTGAAATTCCCATTCTATTATTGTTTTCATTCAATACTTTTTGAATATATTCTTTTTCACTCATCTGCCTAATCTCTTTAAGGGTTTTAGGTGCTGCTTTAGCATCAAAAAATCGAGCTGGTAAATCCTCTGGCTTAATTATGTCACCATCACTAAAGACAACAAGTCTGTCCACTATATTTTTAAGTTCTCGAATGTTCCCAGGAAAATCATAATTTTTCAATATTTCAATGACATCTTCAGAAACTTTACAAGTAGGAACTCCCATTTCCTTTGACGAACGCTCTATAAAATCCATAACCAAGTCTTGTATATCTTCAGGTCTTTTTCTAAGAGGTGGTATTTCTAAAACAATACTACTTATCCGATAGTAAAAATCCTCACGAAATTCACCAGAGTCAATAAGGGGCTGTAGATTCTTATTGGTTGCTGTAATCAACCGAAAATCAACATCGATGCTTGCATTGGATCCCATACGTTCAATTTTTTTAAGATCCAATACCCTTAAGAGCTTAATCTGCGCAGATAGGGGAGTATCTGCAATTTCATCAAGAAACAGAGTACCTTCATGTGCTAATTCAAAGCGTCCGATTCGATTCGTATCAGCCCCAGTAAAAGCTCCTTTACAATGACCAAAAAGTTCGGACTCAAGGATGTTTTCTTGCAGAGCATGGCAATTGACTGCAACGAAGCTTTTATCATAGCGTTTACTTTCGTGGTGAATATACCTAGCAAAAACTTCTTTTCCAACACCAGACTCTCCAAGTAGCAGAATATTCACATTGCTTCGAGCAGCTTTCTTGGCCATTTCTAATGCCTTGATAAAGGCTTTGTTTTTGGAAAATGGAATGAGAATCTGTTGTTCACTTTCACCAGATTGTGTCGATTTACGTTTTTTAGACTGGTAAAGACTTAAAACCTCCGATACCAGTTCCTCTGGGTCGTTACCTTTGACAAAATAAGAATCTGCCCCTTTTTTCATGGCTTCAACGGCATTGTCAATGGTTGCGTAGGCAGTCATTAAAATAACACAAGTTTCAGGTATTTTTATATTAATTTTTTCTAAAAGCTCAATGCCATTCATACCATCCATCATCAGATCAGTTAAAACTAGATCATATTGTTTTAATTTAAGCTTAAAGAGAGCTTCTTCGGCACTAGATGCGGTTTGAATACTAAAGCCTTCCAATCCAAGAATCTTTTTTAAAATAACGGTGTATTCAATTTCGTCATCGACAATCAAAATCTTATAATCTTGAGGTTTCATTATTCAACCTCCTTCAAAGGTAATTTGTCATGTCTTGGAATAATAAGGGCAAAAGTAGTCCCTACTCCCAAAATACTATCTACATCAATAACGCCCTTCATTTTTTGCACTTCATTATATGTTATATATAAGCCGAGACCTGTTCCTGATCCTGGCTCTTTAGTTGTAAAAAATGGATTAAATATGTTTTTTAGGATATCTTCATCAATTCCCTTCCCGGTATCCGAAACCTGGATAATCATCTCCTTGGAATCAGCCATTACGTGAATATCTAAATCGCCACCTTCGCCCATGGCATCAATAGCGTTATTAATCAAATTGATCATGACATGCTTTAAGGACTCGGAGTTAATAGTAAAAACCAAATCTTTAGGACATTGCAGTCCAAAGGATATTTTATGGTTTTCAAATAATTTTTTACTTAAGTCATAAATATTGCTGATTAGATTATAAATATTGGTTTGGGAAACTTTGTTATCTGTCATCCTGGAGAAATTCAATAAATTATCAATAATTCGATTTGCTCTGTCAACAGAGGATTCAATAACTGCCATGGATTCATCTTTATCGTCCTGTGATTTACTACGTTTCATAAAGTAGCAATTATTTCGAATAATACCAAGCGGCGTCCGCATCTCGTGAGCAATACCGGCTGCCAGTTGACCGACTGCTGCCATCTTGGTTGATTGTAACATACTCTGTTCAGTAAGCTTAAAATCTGTAATATCCTCCATCACAACCAAAATCCGTTTTTTCATTTGAGGGAGCTGATCCAAAATGTAGGTACTGACCTTATAAATCCGATTCTTATGTTTAATTTCTTTAATTACTGTGCGGTTTTCATTGAAAGTCTCTTTTATAGGGCATGTTTCACATATCGAACCGAGAATTCCATTAATATCCTTACAATGGGCATTTTTAAGCATATCGGCTGTAAGATTGTATTTCTCACAAAAGGTTTTGTTGGCATCTTTTACATAGCATTCATCATCAATTACAGTCATCAAATGGGTTAAACCATTAAACACTGTTTCAAGCTCATTATTAGACAGTCTAAGTTCGTTTGTTTGTCGTTTAACTTCTTTCTTTAACTGAATGTTCCAAGAGTATAGGGCAGTACCAAGTACAAAAATTAAGGAGAAAATATACTTTGTAATTAATGTAATTTTTCTACTTCTATTGTTTTTAGTAATTAAGGGCGAAATACCAAACCACTTCTGATAAATCAGTTCCATGGTTTTCTTCTTTTTTAAATTCCTAATAGCTTTATTTAAAATCTTTAAAAGTTTGGAATTATCTTTATGTACACCAAGTACAGCTTCTCGTTCGTATAAATAGTCATCAAGAATGGAATATTCGTTTTTTAACTGTGCCTTGGTTATAAAATAGTTCATAACTGACTCGTCACCAAGGACTGCATCAATACGTTCATCAGTCAAGAGTTTAATAGCTTCCTGTAAATCTGACGTTTCAATACCTGTAACATTATCAAACTCCTTATCAATATGTTCAAAGATATAGTCAACTTTGCTACCTGCAATGGTTTTACCTTCTAAATCTTCAACCGTTGTAATAAGGTTATCTGATTTTCGCACCAATATAGCTCCCCGCTGGTAATAGATAGGATTCGAAAATAGAAACTTCTTAGAACGCTCCTCAGATTTGTACATGTCACACAAATCGGTTTCACCATTGCTCAATAAATCAAGGGCATCATTCCAAATCAAAGGTTTAAATTCAATGGCTATTCCTAATTCGATGGATAGGGCCCGTAGATAATCGATAACCAAGCCCTCATATTGTTGGGATCCTTCATTTACGTACCGCAATGGGGGAGAGTTATAATCGGCACCATAAATTAAGGTATTGTGGTCATTTAAATAAGTAATTTCATCCTTTGATAAGGTCGTATCAGAAGACAAATAATCAATCAAGTTCATATCATATTCAAGTTTTGTAAAACTGTTGGCAAATAAAATAACCAGCACAATTGAAATCAAAAACAAAAGCTTTTTTATCATGAAATCACCTTTCGCAACTTTATAAAGCCATTATACATTAAACTAAAAGGTACAGAAGTGTTATTTTTACGGCCTATCCCATGATAAAGTACTCCTTAATAATGTACTCTTGGTTTTTTTGCCATTTTCTCTCACCTCTACATTATTATATCATAAAGTTTAATAATTAGACTGACTCCTCTTATCACACTTTATTTTGTATTAATTAAACATTATTTCTTTCAAGCTCCTAATGTCCTATATTACTCATATTAATTTTACTATTAAAAGAATTAATATAGATATTCCAGTAAAATAGTTAATTTATACACATCAAAAATCCTTAGAAACGCTGTGTATTTTGATATGCATAAATTAAGTTTTTCAGGCTGTTTATATACATTGCATTCTGGAAAGAAAACATATTTTGCATTTTGTTTTTTACTTTTAGAAAAGATTTTTTGGTAGTTTGCAAAACCTGACCCAGATCTTCATTATAGGTCTAAAGAGCTTAGATATATAACCTTGATTATAAAGATTTTTTTATGGGACAAAAAAATGAACCTTTTATTATACAATGACAATATATAAGTGAAGAGCTATTTAAAAAGGAGGCTTTAGCTATGCTGAAAGGAGAGAGGTTACTTGGACATTGCAGATTTAAGCAATCTTGTTGAGTTGCATGGTAAAGCTATTTACGGATTTTGCCATAAGCTTGTAAAAAACAAGAACGATACAGATGACTTATATCAAGAAACATTTCTCAAAGCAATGGAAATATGTCATAAAATTGATAGAGATAATAATCCTAAAGGATTTCTTATTTCCATTGCAATAGGTATATGGAAAAACAAGCGTCGTAAATATGCTAGACGGCAAAGAATAGCGCCAATACAGGAATTTAACGAGGATGTGAATTATGAATACATATTCAAGGATAAATCAACTTTAGAGGATATGGTTATATCCAATGAACTCCGTGTTATGATACAAACTGCAGCAGATAAGTTGAGCAATAAATTAAGAATACCTTTGTATATGTACTATACTGCAGAAATGTCCATTCAAGAGATAGCATCGGCATTAAAGATTCCACAAGGGACTGTGAAAAGTAGGCTTTACAAGGCTCGAAAAGCCTTGAAAAATATTTTGGAGGTGGAGGTTAGTAAATATGAAAAATTCTAATCAGTTTGAACGATTGTTAAAGCAAGCCTTTTCTCCAACAGTTGAGCCCAATGAAGATTTAAATCAAAAAATTATAAGCCAATTAAAGGAGAATGATATTATGAAACCAGCCTATAGAAAAAGAATATCAGGTGTATTAGTTGCTGCTACACTTATCTTTACAATGTCAATAGGGGCATTTGCAACCTGGCATTTTCTTAGCCCAAAACAAGTTGCCGATAACTTTGAAGATAAAACACTTGCCCATGCATTTGATGACGAAAATGCAATTGAAATAAACGAATCAGTTGTTTCCGGGGGATATAGTTTTACTTTGCTTGGAATCGTATCAGGCGAAGGGTTAAGCGACTTTAGACACTCAGCAGAGGATATACATCCAAATAGAACATACGCCGTAGTCTCAATAGCAAAGGAAGATGGTAGTAAAATGCCGGATACTCAGGATGAAGAGTATGGTCAAGTTCCGTTTTTTATCTCTCCTTTAATAAAGGGACAAAAGCCATGGCAAGTGAACATAGCATCTATGAATGGTGCATACAGTGAGTGTGTAATTGATGGGATTATGTACAGATTGATTGAATGCGACGGGGTTGAAATATTTGCCGACAGAGGACTTTACCTTTGCATAAGTACAAGCAATTTCTATGATATAAATGCTTTTAATTATAATGAAGAAACTGGTGAAATTACCCTTAATACTGATTACAATGGTGCCAATGCTCTTTTCAACTTACCTTTAGACATAACAAAAGCTAACCAGGACAAAGCCGAAAAATATCTGCAAGAATTATTAAAAGAAGATGAAGCAGATTTTGCAGATAGTGAAGAACTGGATATCTTTTGGGCTAAATTAGAAGATGAAATTAAAAATGGTAAGGGCATTGTAATACCTGAATCCGTAAAAGAAGTTACTTACGATGAATATGGCATGGCATGTTATGAATATAAAGATGAAGATGGAAGTTGTTATGAAATTTCATTTGACGTAGACGGTCTATTTGAAGAAGGAGAGACAGGCGTATCTGAAATTCAAAGTATAAATGAATCAAGAGATGGCGAAGGAAATAAAGAAGTGACCGTTGTTCAATTCACAAGAGATGCACAGGGTGTAATTACTGGTATGGTTATAGAATTGAAGGTAGACCAGATTGACCCGTTAATCTTAGACAAAATATTAGAAAATTAGCTATAGATAAACAAAACTAACATTTGAAAAAATTTTCAAAGAAGATAATGAACGCTTCTACATTTTTATATGATATTACTTCACATAGAAGATGAAAGCCCTGAATAATAGTTTTCTCTAAAATCATAGGACAGGTACATTGATTAGATATAAATTGATATACTTGACCCTATGATTTTTTTAAACAGGATTGGGAGTATTTAAGTATTATTGACTCGTAATTTCATAATAATCCACTGTAGATATCTCCTTAAAACCACAAGAACTGTAAAGATTAAGGGCATTAGAGTTTTCAGTAGCTACTTGAAGCATAATTTCCATCGCATTTTCTTCTTTTAACTTTTCTATAGCCATTATTAGAATTTCTCTTCCAAACCCTTTCCCACGATGCTCAGGTAATACTCCTAGACCATAAATACCACCAATTCTAGAAATCAATTGAATATGTACTTTTCCAATTATTTTTTCATCTTTTTGTGCAAGATAGATGGTCATCCCTCTCTTTTCTTCCTCTTCCGGTAATATCATGTCTTTATTTGGTATGTTTACTTCTGTTTCTGTTGATATGATATCTGAATCACCATCTTTCAAATTACTTTTAGAATCCTTATTATTAAAGTAAATTATATTTTGTCTAGCAATCTCGTAAGCATCTTCATTAGTAGCTTTTCTCAAAGTGATTCCACATTCTTGTCTTTGAAAGGATTCTAAATTGTTTTCTTTGAGATACATCTCATATTCTGAATATTTGTACTGTGCTCCAGATTCTTTAATAAATGCTTGTCCAGAGCTTGACTTTCTATCACATAATAGAAGCATACTTTTTAAATTTCTTCTCTTCCACTCTGAAATTACAAGTTCGCTTAACATCCTAAAAACCCCTTGTCCTCTGTATGCAGGATGAACCATTCCATTTACTTCTATGGGTGATCCTAATACTCCGAAGCCACAAATTCCAATATATCCAATAATCTCTTGTCCATCATAATACATAAATTCATTTAACTTCTGAATACAAGAGATTTTATCATTTTTAGAAATAGCTCCAAGTTTATAATCAAGCTCAAGTTTTAAAGTAGTTTGATCGTTACGTATGCATTGCTCTTGAAGCTTATTAATTAAATTATAGTCCTCTTGTTCGATAGTCTCCTTAATTTTAATCCAAGGCTTTTGTATTTTTTTCATGAAAGTCCTCCTCACATTAATAACCAAAATTCACATTATTATTTTGGTTACTAAATTCGATTTTCTTTTAAAAAAGCATTTATTTATAATACTGTTCACCATAATTAACTAAATACATTATTTTTTTGTTTCACCTATATTAATTAAATATATAACGATCAGAGAAATAGAAGAGATTATAAACCTATCTTCTCTATTCCTCTCTTTGCCTTAGAATTTAATTGTTAGACGGCACATTATTCTACTCTAAATCTTATCAAAAACTTCAAATTAAATAATCTTAGAAGATTAAATCAGATTAAACAATCTGATTTAGAGTTATTCAGATTATTTAATCTAATATAAGATATATTATCAGATGAAATGGTAATAATGAAAATAGGGAAAAGCCCCTAACAAAAGACTTTTCCCTAATAAAACTTGAAACAAGAAATTTAACTATGATTATAGCCAAATTTATAAAAAATATAACTGAATATAATAAATTAGGGAAAGCCAATATATTTCCATGTAAGTATGGTTGTACTAAATGTGGATACATGGGAAGATTACATCGTCATGGGTTTTATACTCGTAATGTGATTACAAGATCTAGTAGCTATCGCATTTATATCCTTCGGATAAAGTGTCCTTCCTGCGGTAAAACACACTCTCTTCTGCCTAGTTTTCTAATTCCATATTATCAATACTCCTTTGATGCAATATTCTTATGTCTATACTATAGCTATGTATTAGAATACTCATATAACAAGATTGTAAGTAGATTTAAAGAGCTGAATACACAAAGCTATTTTAGCATTTCAAATATTTATTCCTTTAGAAAGCGTATGAGTAAAGTGACTCCCGTAACAAACTCCTTTTTCGCTCATTTTGATGAATACTATTATGATATGCATAATCCTGAAGCTAAAAGGATTATAGAAAAAATTAAAACTTTCATTGATTCCAATGAAGATTTTAACAAAAGCTATTTTATCAAAATGCCTAAGCCATTCTTTTCTAAACCTTAAGAAACAAATTCTTAGGTGAGCCACGCCCTTTTTTTGTTTTTCAGCGTAGTTTCACAGTTTTTTAGGGTATTAAGTCACTTTTCAAAATCAGGTTTCAAGGTCTAAATTCAAAAAAATCATCCATATTTAAATCCCACATAACTTTTGAGGGATATGTCTTGGTCTCCATGTCTAAAATCCATACTAAATCTAGAACAAGGAGGTTTTTTCGATGGAGAAAAATTTAGGACAGGCTATTGCTCTTTTCAGATATTCCTTGATAGCTCCCCTGCTAACAAATACCTATACTCAAAAATCCCAGATAGAATATTTGAAAGAAATCAGCGCAAAGAAATATGATACCCCGCAGGGAATGAAAAGAGAGTATGCTCCTGAAACTATAAAGGAATGGCTTCGCCTTTATAGGAAACATGGTATAGATGGACTATATCCAAAAACCAGAAGCGACAAAGGAGTACTTAGAAAACTATCTCCTGCAGCTAAAGAGTTTATAGTATTAAGTAAACAAAATTCTCCAAAACGTAGTGCAAAATCAATCCATAGTGAACTAATTGCAAAGGGATATATATCCTTCGGTGAGATATCCCTTTCGACAATTCAAAGGTTTTTATCAAAAGCAGATTTAACACCCAAAAAGCTTATCCCAGTGGAAAGAAAAGCCTTTGAATTTGAATATCCTAATGACTGCTGGCAATCTGATATTTCAGTAGGCCCCTATCTGTATATTGAAGGTAAAAAGCATAAAACCTATATAGTAGCTATATTAGATGATGCCAGTAGATTAATAGTTCACGCTGAAGCTTTTTACCATGAAAAACTCATAGCTCTACACACAGTATTAAAAAAGGCGGTAGCCAAAAGGGGTATACCGAAGAAGCTATTTGTTGATAACGGTAAAGTATATAAAAGTGGCCAAATGCAGTTAATATGCGCAGGCATAGGAACAATCCTTTGCTACGCAAGACCCTATTCTCCTGAGTCCAAGGGGAAAATTGAGAGATGGTTTAGAACCCTCCACGATCAGTGGATGAACATTATTGATTGGACTAAACTAAAATCCCTCCGGGAACTTAATGAATCCCTATATAACTACGTAGAGAAATACAATAATGAAGTTCATTCATCTATAAAAGAAAGCCCTATAGGTAAATTTATGAGTAATGTAGATAAGGTAAGATTTATTCCTGATAAACAGGAACTTGACTATTTATTTTACTATAGAGTATCCCGTAAAGTTAAGAATGATTCTACCATATCCATAGACAAAATTATATTTGAGGTTCCCATGAAGTTTATAGGAGATAAAATAAATATTCGCTATCTGCCAGGCAACTTAGATAAAGCCTTTATATTCTCTGATGAAGGTAAGCTTCTAGAAACCATCTATCCTGTAAACAAAATAGATAATTCTAAGATGAGAAGAAATCAAAATATTAAAGCCCTTGATTTTTCCTCATTTTCTGCAAATTAAAAATTGGAGGTGCTTATTTTGTATAAAGCTTTTTATGGTCTAACCAAAGATCCTTTTCCAAAGGATATTGATACTAAATATTTCTATAAATCTAAAGAATTTTCAGCTGCTTTAGATCGCCTTGAATTTCTAAAAAATTCAAAGGGCTTTGGTCTTATTGCAGGTGAACCTGGTGTAGGGAAATCTTCCCTTATTAGATACTTCATAGATTCTCTCAACCCTAACCTTTACAAAGTAGTTTATATACCTATATCTACACTAACAGTTATGGATTTTTACAGGGCTTTGGCTGAAGGCCTTGGGGTAACTCCTTCACACAAGAAAGTCAATATGTTCAGGCAAATTCAAGAAGCTATTTTTACATATCACAAGAGCAAAAACATTACGCCAGTTATTATCATAGATGAGGCACAGTTTCTGAAAAATTCAGTTCTCGATGATCTTAGACTAATATTCAATTTTGAGGTAGATTCTAGAGACTACTCTATCCTCATCTTAACAGCTCAGATTCCATTCATAACTCAAATTAGTAGACAGCCCCATGAAGCTCTAAGACAACGTATTGTGATAAATTATTGCATGAAGGGGCTTACAAAGGATGAAGTCAAAGAATATATCATCTTTGCTTTAAAGAATGCAGGATGCAGTGAACCTTTATTTACTGATAGTGCATATGAATTAATGTTTTCAAGCACCAACGGCTTTTTAAGGCCCCTAGGCAGACTTGCTAGAATGTGTCTAATTTCTGGTGCTAATCAGAAGCTAAAATCTATTGATAGTGAAATAGTTTATGAAGCACAAACTGAGATAAATATTACTGCTTAAAACATTTTTGGAGGTGAATATGTGTCAAAGGGAATTCTTGCTTACTGCCCCTTTACAGATATTTGGGTATTCCATAGTCAAAATGATACATCATATGAACTGCGCTGTGGATATCAATTATCTATAAAGTTTTTAAACAATTATCAGCCTTGTAGAATAGAAAAATCATATGATTGGTTCATTGTAATGAACAACTTTAGATTTATTCTTGATAAAGATTATATTTACGATGCTAAGTTCTAATTAAGCACTTAGCGTCTTTTTTTAAGATATAATAATTTGCTTTTTTTGACTATTCCTTTAGCATAAGATTATTTAATCTGACCTTTTTTAATCATTTTATTTGAAAATTAGGCTAAAATAATTTGACTTTTTGGGGGTGGAATAATTTGCTGTGTAACAATTTAATATTTTTTATTTCTAATCTCTTTTTTTGCAGCAATCAATGCTCTAAACTCTTCATCTAATTCCTTATATTTATCCATATCTGGAGTTAAACAACTAAGTTTTCCAACAACGCCTGCTATTTTATTTTCTAAAATCATTAATTGTTCGTCTATTGATTTTTTGACACTATTCTTTTTATTTCTTTCTTCCCTATTAATATATTCTTTAAATGAATACTCATATCTCTTAATTTTCTTGTTCTTAAATATCAAAACTTTATTACATATTCTCTCTAAAATATATCTATCATGGGATACCAAAATGATTGTTCCCATATAATTTTCTAAAGCTTCTTCTAACATTTCCCTGCTATGAACATCAAGATGGTTGGTAGGCTCATCAAGTATCAGAACATTATTTTCCATCATAATCATATAGGCCACCTTTAACCTTGTTCTTTCTCCAAGACTAAGGGTATTTACCTTTTTATGAATCATATCTTTTGAAAAACCCATATTAGCTAACAAAGTTTGTAGTATTCCTCTTATTTTATAATTTTCTATTCCAAAAGTTTCAAATACTGTCTTATTTCCATCAAGATTCATAACATCCTGACTTAAGTAAGCTACTTTTGCTGAAGAACTTAGATATAATTCTCCCTCATCCATATATATTTCCTTAAAAATAGCGTTTATCAAAGTAGTTTTACCACATCCATTTTTACCAAACAAGGCAATCTTTTCTCCTCTTTGAATATAGAATGAACTATCTTCAAATAACTTTTTATTTCCAAAGCTCTTTCCTATACTTTTCGCCTCAAGTATCCTATCTCCACATTTATCATCATCGTTATTAAAATTAAACTTAATCTGCTGCTCTTCTTTAGGCTTTTTAACACCTTCAACTTCTATTTTCCCAAGTCTTTTAATTTTTGACTTTACTTGCTTATCTTTCTTTTTGGCTTTAACTCTGTGGAATTCTTTAAAACCTTCTTTTTTAGTTGATTGTCTATGCCCTTTTTCAGACCATCCCTTCAGTCTCTTTATATCATTTTGTATCTTATCTTTATATTTCTCTTGCTCTTTATAGTGTTGTAGCTGACTCTCATATATTCTCTTCTTTTCATCACGATAAAAGGTATAGTTTCCTCTATAACAATGTGCTTCACCATCTTCAACTTCAATAATTCTATCAACACTTTGGTCCATAAAATAACGATCATGGGATATGACTAGTATGGTTCCTTTATATTTCTCAATCTCACTAATCAGCCATTGAACACCTTCATAATCCATATGATTTGTTGGTTCATCAAGAATAAGTAATTGTGGTTTTTCAGCCCATATTTTGGCGATGGCAAGTTTTGTTTTTTCTCCCCCACTAAGGTTACTTAATCGTCTATTATCCCAACCCTCTATTTTATTAACTCCTAACTCCTTTGTTGTCTGAAAAAACTCTCTTATTTCCTCTTGATCACCTTTAATCATATTTTGAAATTCCCTTTGAGTATAATAGGTAGATTGATGAAGATAGCCGATTTTTATATCCTTATTATGCCATAATATATTCCCTTTATCAGCTTTTATTGTATTCGTAATTATATGTGCTAAAGTCGTCTTTCCAGCTCCATTGTTCCCTACAATTCCTATTCTATCTCCTACCTCTACATCAAAACTTATATCTTTTAAAACAGTTTTATCTCCAAATTCTTTCTTTATATTCAAACATTGTAATAACAAACCCATAGTATCTCCTCCAATTATATTTAAGTTTTAAAAATTTGATTTAAACCTTTAGAGGTACACTATTATAGCTAAACGTTGAAATAAAAAGGACTGTAAGTTGAACTAGCTCAACCTACAGCCTACAATATTTTCATTCCAAAACCACATATTTTTCATTAATAAAACTAAGAGCCCTTAATGAGCCTTTATCTATTGAAATATAAGTAAATTTTGAGAAATTTAATGTAGTATATAATTTAAAATAAAAAGCATTTCAAAAATACTTTCAAAATAAGTTAAACACCGTTCTTAGCTATAATGTGTACTTATATATATTCACTTAAGGATAACTCTAACATTCTTATTATCCTCACTAGTAAATACATATCTTTCACACAATATTCAGTTAGAATTTTATCTAGCTAAAAACGTATTAATCATCTTACTCTCCTTATTATTAATTTCATTTTAATCTTATCAATGTACTAAAAATTTGTCAAGGATTACATATTAAAAACCTCCATTACTTATGGTACGGTTCTTCGCACTGTATTTATCAGCGTTTTTTATAGTTTTGCGATATATAAGTTATTGTTAACTACTCTTTGTCAAAGTAACTTATCACAGAATTTTACAATACTAAATGCTAGTTTTAATCATTCTCTCTACTAATGCTAAGTAATCTCCATTATACTCAATACTCTTTTTAACTATTAATATTGCTATTCCATGAATCATGCTCCACATTGTTAATGTCTTTTGCATATATAAGTCCTTATTCAAGTTTATTCCCATAAAATATCTTTCTGAACTATCTTTAAAAACTCCAAAAGCACCAGCTTTAGCATTTAAAAATTTATCATCTTCTATTTTTATTGGATATGGATTATCTGACAAAAACATAAACTTAAAATACTCTGGATTTTCCACCATAAACTTCACATATGCTTTTCCCATTTCAACAATTTGTAATTTAGGTTCATTAGAATATAGCTCAGTTACCTCTAGTAATACTATATAGAATTTTTTCCAAACCTCTCTAATTATTTCATCGATAAGTCCATCCTTATCTTTAAAATGTTTATAGGGCGCATTATGGCTTACCCCACACATACTTGCAACTTTTCTTAAGGAGAATCCTTCAATCCCCTCTTTATTTATCAGTAATAATCCATTATGTATAAGTTCTTGTTTTAGATCCCCATGATGATATTTTCTACCCACTGCTGCACGCCTCCCAAAACTTAGAATATATTTTAAATATCACTTGATGAAAATTATAACACAAAATGTTGACACTGTAAACTTAGTGTTGTATAATTAATTTAATGTTTACAGCGTCAACATAATTTGCAATATATGTCCTATAAGAAACCAACTATCTAATAAACGTCTTACTGGACCAAAAAAATGTCTTAAATAAAATAATAAATAATGGAGATGTTTTAAATGAAAATCATAGTTTTAAATGGAAGTCCTAAAGGTGATATCAGCGTTACTATGCAGTATATAAACTATATTCAAAAAAAATTTAAGCAGCATGAATTAAAAATAATTAACATTTCTCAAAGGATTAATCAAATAGAAAAGGATAAAGAAGCTTTTGAAAGTATAATTAGCGACGTTAAATCTGGTGATGGAGTTATATGGGCATTCCCTCTTTATGTATTTACTGTTCATTCAAATTATCAAAGGTTTATAGAATTAATTTTTGAAAGAGATGTTGAAGATGCTTTTCAAGGAAAATATACTTCAGTTCTTGCTACATCAATTCACTTTTTTGACCATACTGCAATAAATTACATAAATTCTATTTGTAATGATTTGAATATGAATTATGTAGATTATTTTTCACTACATATGTATGATTTAGAAAAAGAAGATATAAGAAAAAACCTACTGAAATTTGTTCAAAACTATTTTGATGCAATAGAAAATGAAGTAATTACTTTAAAAAACTATAGCCCAGTAAAATATTCTACAATATCATATATTCCTGAATTTACACATGATAAAATAGATGTTTTAAATAAAAAAATAGTCATTGTAGCTGATTCTTTAGAAAATATTAATTTAAAAAACATGATAGATAAATTTAGAAGTTCATTTTCCCAAAGCATAGAATTAGTCAATCTTCAAGATATAAATACGAAAGGAAGCTGCGTAGGCTGCTTAAAATGTGGTTATAACTATGAGTGTGTTTACACTAATAAAGATGATTTTATTAACTTTTATAATAGTAAATTAAAAACTGCGGATATAATAGTTTTTGCTGGCACTATTAAATACAGACATTTATCTTCTATATGGAAAAGATTTTTTGACAGAGGATTTTTTAATACTCACACTCCATCTCTTTCAGGTAAACAAATAGGATTTATAATATCTGGCCCTTTAAATCAAATGCCTAATTCAAGACAGATATTAGAATCCTATACTCAATGGCAAGGGTCCAATTTAGTTGGTTTTATAACTGACGAATATGATACCAGTATAGAAATCGATAAACAGTTACATGCTTTCGCATACAATCTTATTAAATTATCAACTGTAAATTACAGTAAGCCCACCACTTTTCTTGGCGTAGCAGGTATGAAGATATTTAGAGATGAAATATGGGGGAAGATAAGATTTCCGTTTATAGCTGATCACAAGGCTTATAAAGCACTTAATGTATATGATTTCCCACAAAAAAATTATAAATCTAGAATAATTAATTCTATATTAATACTAATGAGTAAATTTCCTCCTATTAGAAAAGAAATTTACTCAAATAAAATGAAATCTTCAATGATTGAACCCTTGAAGAAAATTGTAGAAGATGAAACTGTTTAGTTGTAATGTTAACCTATACTACATCTTCGTAGTTATTTATGTTTTCAAAAAAATATTTTCATGTATATTTATATTGTTTTGCGTTCTTGTGTTTTCCTCAAAGATATACTCTCCTTTGAGGATTTCTTTCAATTTTAGATACGGATAAATGTTGGCAATAATAATCCTGATCCTATACCTATACCAATAATAGCAATTCCAATAAAAATAATATTAACTGTAAACAACAGGATAGCAAACCCAATAAACATAGATATTACAGAGATAACAACCTTTAAATTCTTAAGTAGATTTGTTATATTCCTTAGTATTGATTGCTTTCTTCTCATATTTTTCTTGTTCTACTTTTGGTAATTCCTTTAAGAAAAGTACAACTAAAACAATCACTATTCCAGCTATCAAATAAACTGCAAAAGCATATCTCCAACTAATAGCTATGGAATTATTGATCTGAATGTCAAAAAACATTTATGAAGTTGTTCAAAATTCAAGATAAAATAGTTAAAAAAGCAAAAGATAATATTTGAAAACCGCAGTTACTGCGGTTTTTATTTAGCTGCGTATATTAAAAAACTTGACAAAAGCCAAGTCTTATTTATTAATGTATTTTTGACATGCAGTAAATACTCTATCTAACTCATTTTATTCAATTATTATTTCTTTATTATTAATATCTAGTATTTCAATTCTACTTCTTCCTCCAATATTTTCTGTTATCATATCCCTAAGTTCATATAAGGCTTTTTCAAATTCACTGTACCTACTATCATCAATTAACTCGATACATAAGAATGCATTTTTAGTATTTTCTGTAAGCATAGTCCTTGATGCTTCACGCCAGTTCCAGCACCTACATATGGCACCTGCATCATCCTTGTAAACTATCTCTCCTTCGTATGGAGGAGAATTTTCACTAGTTCCTAAGGGAACAAACTGTTCATCACCCTTAGCTTTAGTCAACCTCACAGTTCCAACAAAAGCATCTATGTCCTCACCTCCACAAGGCAAACCATATCTTAAAGAAATAGAATTATATATATCTACTAATGGATTTATCGTTCCTATTCCCTTTTTATTGTGGACTCTTTTTAATAAGGCTTCAATTGATGATCTAACACCTTTCTTAGTTTTGAATTCTTTAAAGGCTTCTCTCCACGCCTTAATTACTTTATTATTACTGAATTCTTCATCTTGTAAATGCTTTAGAGCATCTTCTTCTGCCTTCGATATCATTTCTTTATATTTTTCAACATCTTTTATAGAATTATCTATTTTTCGACTAATGGCAATACCTATTTTTGCTTTGGGAAACAACTCCCAAAATTGATCTTCGATTACAAATTTTTTCATAAAAATACCTCCTCGTATAATATGTTTAGAAACACTTTTATAAGTGTTCTAAGCATATTTTTTTATTTATTTCTATTACAATTTTTAATTGAGATATCCTAGTGCTAAAATAAGATTAAGAATAATTAGCGAAGGATAATTCTTTCCCTCCTTGCAAAACCATAAGGTTATTGCTTAAATAGCATGCTTCCTGACTTAGTTGTCATATTCTGCCTACTACAGATGCTGCATCTCTTTGATTAGACCAACAGCAAGGTTAGTTTTCAAAGATGAATGCTAATAGTGCGAGGTTGCAGTTAATAGCTAAGATTAGGATATC
>NZ_FUZT01000018.1 GCF_900167445.1 Maledivibacter halophilus | reverse complement strand
ATAATTTCTAACTGTAAACATACAGTCTTTTTCTTGACTAAAATAGTAAATTAAGCTAAAACCTACAACTACTATTAATAATAGAAATACATAGCTAAATTTATGTTTCATTTTTACCTCCATTATATTTTAAAATCAATTATTATATAATTGTAATACAAACCTCTATGAAATAACAAATTTTCATAGAGGTTTGTATAAATTAAAATTTAAATTTATTTAATATAGCATTGACCAAGCCATTCAAAAACATGTCCATCAACAACAATAGTATAATCTCCTTCATCATCATTGTATGTAGAAGTTCTATAATAGGAGTAATTTGGATCCATTATTGTAAGTGTTTTACCACTACTATAAATTCTATATCCACAAACAACAACCATATGTCCTAATTTTCCATCGCCTTTGAAGCCAGCAATTATAGGTTTACCTTCATCGTGTATAACCTCTGATACTTCTTGACCTTCATAATGAGAACGTTTATTAACACCAGCATTTATATCATATATATCTTCAAGAGCATCTTCAGTATTAGATAAAGTTCCTCCTCTGCTATAGCTTATGCCAAGTATATCACATACTTGTCTAGCAGTTTTTCTTATATTAGTCCAGTACTGACCTACAGAAGCAGCACAAGCTGCCCAGCAAACATTGTCATTATACTGTCTAACTACAGGAACATGTATTGTATACTTGTCAGGTAATGTTCCACGTAACATAGCTCCTTTTGTTGAGGAATCTATGTTAGCTTTATAATCAGATTTTATTTCTGAAGTCATTATTTCTTTAGGAGCATTTTTAATATCGATTTTTAAATGTCCATTCTTATGCTTATTATTATGCTCAAGTTTTGCAGTTTCTAAATTATTTATTATATGTAGACCATCGCTAGATATTACAAGAGAAAATTTCTCATTATTAGAACTAATGAAGTTATTTATTTCATCGGCAAAATCACGTCCGAGTGTTGCCGTTAAAGTACCATTTTTACTTTTGGTAACACTATAAATAGCAACAATTTTATTATTTTCTAATACTGGATAATAAACTAAATCTTTAATAGTTGCATAATTATTATCAGCATCATAAGGGATTATAGGCTTACTAAGAGTAAGATTATCAAAATCTATACCTGTCATTCCAAATGCTTCCGGGTCTGATTTTAAATTATTTAATAAAAAACCTATATTTTTTTGTGCGAAATCTGTAACTGTTTCACTTGGTTGAAGACTGGCTATTTCTGCCTTAGAAACAATCATACTTGAGAATAGCATCATACCTACTAATAATATAGATAAAACTTTTTTAAACATAAATTTTATACCTCCGTTTTTTATTTTTTGTCTACTAATACCGATTGATATAATCGCTAAAAAATAGAGAAATGTAAAAGCATAGAACAATTATAATTTATATAATATTAAATATTTTACAATAATATGAATATGTACAATGATATTTGTTTCAACTCTATTTTAATAATTAGGATAATATTGAAAAGTATCCCAAATCAGGTCCTCTTATCCAGTTTACAATCTATTCCCCCTTAGCCACAAGCAAAACTTACCAGCTCCAAAACATTAAAATTTACAATTACTTACAATACCCTTCACTTCCTTAACTTCTCTGGAAACTTAGGTTGATGATATATAACATAAGAACAGGTTCCAGCTCCCATATTGGCAAAGAATAATGCTATAGAAGCTATACTACTTAGTAATAAACCTCTCTTTTTCATTTGTTTTGACCTCCTTTTCTAAAAATTGTCTTCCTCTATATACACTCTTTGTTACAAAGGGCGTCAATGTTAATGCTTCATTTAATATAGCCATGGCAGCTATATTGCAGTATATTAAAAAATCTTTTTTTATTATAAATATTATCAGTATTATTAAGCTTTCTAATAAAACTACTATAATACTTCTTTTTCTATACACTAGGTATTCTTCATTACTTAAAGGCTTGTTTGGTGTATCAACTGGAGCATATTGTAATACTAATAAAATTGATATAACTAAGATAGGTAATATCATAAAGGTATAAGGTATTATAAATATAGCTAGGACTATGGATATTATCATGGTTATTATAGTTAATATAAAACATCTAAAATATGTACTTGAATGGTATCCTCCTGCATTTATCCTTAAAATACCAAAAGCCATTATAAACACTATAGCTTCCTTTAGCCAGCCCAATCCATAGAATATAGCAAATATACCTATACCTTTAAATATACTTGCAATAAACATCTGCAACCCATACATGTAAATATCATAGTCTTCAAATTCAATTATATTTTTTTGTACTAATTGTTGAGTTACTATTCTACATATTCTATCAACCATATCTACCACCATTTAATTCCTTATTTACCTTATACTTTACATTTATTTATTATTTTTTCAATAGATTTTACAAAAGTGGTAGATGAAAGATGGTATTTGGTATGTATATTTTTCAAAAAAGGAAAAACGACTCTTTTTTATGAGTCGTTTTCAATTGGTATTGCAATATTTACTTTAAATATATCTGACTTATCTTCTATTTTTATTATTCCTCTATATTTTTCCACAGTTTGCTTTATATTTGTTAATCCAAATCCATGATTTTCAGTATCTGTTTTTGTTGTAAAGCCTTTATTATTTATTTTTTCTTCTAGTGACTTTTGTGAAGGTTTGCTATTTGCTACTTTTATTATTAAATTGTTCATTTTAGTATAAATATCTACTTCTATCAGTCTATTATCTTCCTCTATCTTCTCGCAAGCTTCTATAGCATTATCTAAAAGATTTCCTATTATAATTGATATATCTATGTACTCTATTGATATATTTGTATTTATATCTATTTTTGTATCTACTTCTATATTGTTCTTCCTTGCTTTAGTAATTTTTACATTTAATAATGAAGCAAGAATAGGATTCCCTGCATTTATTATTTGATTATGCTCATTTGTTTCATTAGTTAATTTTTCAATATATTCTTTAGCCTTTTCAAATTTCTTAATACTAATTAAACCATATATACATTCAATATGATTATTAAAATCATGCCTCTGAGCCCTTAAATTTTTAAGCATATCATCCATATTTTTCATGTAGAACTCCTGCCTTTTATATTCTTTTTCCTTTATACTCCACTGAACCTCCTTCACTGCATATTCCATTATACTTTTTATTATTTTTAGTATTAATATAGTAAATATTATAATTAACATAGATAATATAACTATATATCTTTTTTCACTTACTTTAATTAAATCACTATTTTTATAAAAATAAATTGCTGAAAAAATCATTATTATATTTAGAAATAGAACAAATAATAATTGATAGATTTGTGTTTTTTTGAAATATTTTCCTATTTTATATTTTATTTTTAGTGCCAATTCTTTAATTATTAAATATAAAGCTGTTTTAGATGTAATTCCTCCTATAATTCTGTACATACTCTTGTTAAAAAAAATCTCATAATTCTTATTTGTTATAAATATTATTAAAATTGTAATTATTATTTCAACTAAAGATATTAATACAATTCCTAATATAACAAAGAAAAAAACATATACAAAGTTTTGTTTAAATATTCCTTTAAAGATCATACTTGTAGTTGCTATCATTATTAATAAACCTTGCAAACTGGCAAAGCCTAATTCTTGATTAATATGATAATTGATCCCTGCTTGAAGGATTATCATTAGAAGTATTAATTTATTTTTTTCTCTTTTCCTTGTCAAAAATTTATCTGTAAAATAAAGTATTAAGGAAACATCCAATACAGCAAATACATAGTCCTCTATTAACCAAATATCCATAGAATCACCATATTATTCAAATAAATTTTCTTCTAAAATCTTTCTTATCTTTTTTTTATATCTTCTACTGACAGGGACTAATCTTCTCATATCCCTTAAATATATTTCCTCATCCTTTAATTCTAAAATTTTTAATGTATTTACTATATATCCTTGGTGGCATTGTATAAAGCTTTTTTCCATATCTAATTCTTTCTTTAATTCCTTAAAAGTTCCATAGTATTCAAAATTCCCTTTTAATGTATATACATTTATCTTATTAAGCAATTTTTCAAAATAAAATATATCTTCATACTTCAATTTAACTACGTTTTTTTTATTATTAATAATAAATACACTGTTTTTTTCTTTTAATGCCATTTTCTCCTTGAGTCTTAATATTATATCATCCATACAGCTTTTAAATCTTTTTTCAGTAATAGGCTTTAATATATATTGGAATGCATTTATATCGAAGGCTTCAAGGGCATAATCTTTAAATCCTGTTATATATACTATAATGCAGTCTTCATATTTAACCCTTATTTTTCTTCCCAGTATTATTCCATCTGTATCTTCCATTTCTATATCTAGAAAAGCTATGTCAATTTTCCTTTGTTCTATTTTCTTTAATAATTCTTCTCCACTTAAGGCTTGTATTATTTCTACTTGGCATTTTATATCTATTGATTTTATATATGAAGTTATTATTTCAACTATTGTTAATTCATCATCACAAACTGCTATAGTTAAAACCATGGATACCCTCCCTAAAAAATTCTTTAACGAAATTCTTTTAATCCTAGTTTTCATATATCCATAAAAAACCTATCTTCAATCTAAATTATAACAAAATTAGGCAATAAATCCTAGTTGAGGAAATTGCATAACTCTAATTTGGCAAAATTGCATAATATATATGGCATAGATTCGAAGATTTCAAAACAATATGTGGTAGTTAGTTTTTTGAAGAGGTAATTATGCAATTTGCTCAGTTAAGTATTTATTACCTATTTTAAGCTTTTTCATTATTTTTCTGTAGTTAAATAATATTAAACTTTAATTTTTTACTATACTTCTAGACTCAGTAATGTCATGTATAATATTTAAAATAATTTAGAAACTGAAATTTTACATGCAAAGGAACTTCTTCTTCAAAATACTGAAGGATAGGGTTTCTCTTTTCATAAAAAAATATAAACAAAATTCAGAAATTAAAGTATTTACTTTAAAATATAAATAAAATATATTGACTGAAAATTATAAATATAGTATTATTTAAAAAAGGAGGTAGTTTGTTTGACAATTATTGACAACATATTGAACAATATGAATAATTTGAGTAATAAACAAAAAGTCATAGCTGAATACCTTATTAAAAATAATGGTAAAGTAGGATTTATGAGTCTAAAGGATATTAGTCAAGAGATAAATGTTTCTGAAGTAACTATATTGAATTTTTGTAAGAGTATTGGCATTAATTCATTTATTCAATTGAAAAAATCCTTTCAACAATTAATAGAAGAACAGCTTTATGTACCAAATGAAATTAAATCTTCCCTTCAAGAGCTAGATAATTTAAATGATGTTTATAATAATACTATTCAAATACATAAACTTAATTATGAGAAGGCACTTAATAATAATGATATAAAAACATTTCAGGAAATATCAGATTTGATTAGCAACTCAAAGCGTATATATATATGTGGTCAAGGTATATCTAAAGTAATTGCTGATTATTTAAACAACAGACTAAAACTCATAAATATTGATAGTAAAATAGTAAAAGTTGGAGATCTTATGGAAGCAAGCATAGATTTTACAAGAGCTACGGCTGAAGATTGTTTTATTTTGATATCTTTCCCTAAATATTCTCAAAACATTATTAACATTGCTGAATATCTTAATCAAAATAACTTAACATACATAGCTATATCTGATAGTGATGAATCTCCATTAGCTAAAAATTCCAAATATTCTTTGAAAAATTATAGTGAATCCCTAGTTTTTCACAATTTTATATCCTCTACTATCTGCCTAATAGAAATACTAGTTGTAGTATTAAGCTTTAATATGAAAGATAAGCTAATCTTACATTTGGATAACCTAGAAAAAATCCAATCATTATTGTCACAGAATTTAGATAGTCAACAGCTGGATAGATAAATCTATTCAGTAAAATAAAAGTCTTTGTTATATAATAGCTTGACTTAAATACATATGTTTTTTAGCAATTAACTTTAGTAAGCTATCGTATTATTATAACAAAGAGAAATAAAAAATAGGGGGAATTTAAATGTTTAAAAAAACAACTATACTTTTTTTAGTTACTGTCCTTATAGTTTCCTTACTAGCAGGCTGCGGTGGGGATACTAATACAACTAATAATGGTGATAAGGCCAGTGAAAATGGCAATGCCGATGCTCCAAAAGAAGTAGTTATAGGATTAGCTGGAGATGCTTACTCTTTAGACCCATATCCATTAAATGAAACAATAACCAATGCTATAAATAATCATCTATATGATTCATTAGTATCACCTGATGCAAATTTGCAGCCTGAACCTTCCCTAGCAGAAACTTGGGATATATCAGAGGATGCCAAAACTTGGACATTTAATTTGAGAAAAAACGTTAAGTTCCATAATGGTAATGATTTTACAGCAGATGATATAATTTATTCCTTTGATAGATCAAAAGAAGAGATGTCTGCCTTTAAATATTGTTTATCTACAGTTGAAAGCTATGAGAAAATTGATGACTATACTGTAAAGGTTGTATGTAAAGACCCAAATGCATTACTTCTTGCTCATTTAAAGGATTTAATGATTTTAGACAAAGAAACATGTGAAGGTCAAAATGATGAATGGATTGCATTAAATCCTAATGGTACTGGTAGATATAAATTTGTTGAACATGTTAGAGGAGATAAAATTGTATTTGAAAGGAATAATGATTTTTGGGGTAAGCTCCCTGATGTAGAGAAGGTAACATTTAAGCCTATTACTAATGAAGGTACACGTACAGCTAATATGGTTTCAGGTTCTGTTGATTTTATAGCTGATGTGCCAGTTAGGGATATAAATATGCTGCAGTCAAAGGATAATATACAGATTGTATCTCAACCTAGTTTAAGGGTTATATATCTTAATTTAGCAGGTTGGACAGACAATCCAAGTAAGGATGCAGATATGCCGCTAAAATCTCCAGATGGTTCTAATCCCTTTAAAAATATTAAAGTAAGAGAAGCAATGTATCGTGCAATAAATGAAGAGGAAATTGTTGAAAAAATAATGAATGGCTATGCAACACCTGCTTCAACTTATATTCCTGACGGATTTAATGGTTACAATCCGGATATAAAAAGATTAGGTTACGACCCTGAGTTAGCAGAGAAACTTCTTGATGAAGCCGGATATCCAAGGCAAGATGATGGATATAGATTTGAAGTTACTCTAGATGCATCTAATGATAGATATATAAATGATGGTGAAATTGCAACTGCAGTGGCAGGATATTTTGAAAAGATTGGTATAAAGGTTAACTTAAATCTAATGTCAAGAACTATATTCTTTACATATATAAGTGGAACTAATAAAGAAGGAGATAACACTCATTTATGTATGACAGGATGGGCTGACAGCGGTGGAGAAAGTGCCCTTATGGGATTAGATCTCGTATATAGTATGTCACAAGATGGATATATGAAGCAAGGTTATGGTGGAGTTAATAGAGGATATTATCAAAACCCAGAGGTAGATAAATTAGTAGATATGGCTATAGCAACAGCTGATCCTGGTGAAAGAAGTAAGATAATGCAAGAGGTATGGAAAATAGCAGCAGATGATGTATCATATATACCCCTTCATTTCCAACAAGATATATATGCCCATAGTAAGGATATAAAATACCATCCTAGAAAAGACAATTATATACATGCTTGGGATATGGAATTTGTTAAATAAATTATAGATATTCCAGTAAAATAGTTAATTTATACATATCAAAAATCCTCAGAAGCATTGGATATTTTGATATGTATAAATTAAGTTTTGCTATAAGAAATCTATAAGGAAAGGATTTTTTCCTTTCCTTTATTAAATTTAACCCACCAAGCTATTTTCTATCCCGAGAGTTTTAATATTTGAAATTACTTATTAACAGAGAGGGTGATAAAATGCTTAGATATTTATCCACAAGGGTATCTCAGCTTATTTTAGTATTGTTTGTAGTATCTATATTGGTATTTATGTTTACAAGCGTCATGGGAAACCCAGTATATTTAATGGTTAGAGAAAATGCTACAGAGGCAGAAATTCAATCTGCCATAGAATACCTTGGACTAGATAAGCCTCTTCCAGTTCAATATGGCATATTTATAAAAAATGCCCTTAAAGGAGATTTTGGTAAATCCTACATATATCATCAACCTGCATTAGGTCTAATAATAGAAAGATTTCCAGCCACTTTAGAGCTTGTAATTATAGCTATGTTATTGTCAGCATTAATTGGTATTCCCTTAGGTGTATTATCAGGAGCATATCCCAATAAACTATCTAGCAAAGCAATCATGACTTTATCAATTGCAGGTATATCCTTACCCTCATTTTGGATTGGTATGGTAATGATATTTTTCTTTAGTCTTACTCTAGGGGTGCTTCCTGTATCGGGCAGAGGTGATGTGGGAACAATTTTAGGAATTCGAACTAGTCTTGCTACAACCGGCGGATGGAAGCATTTAGTTTTACCATCATTAACCCTTGCATTGGCAAATATAGCCACCATTATTCGATTAACTAGGGCAGGAATGCAAGAAAATATTAGACAAGACTACGTAAAGTTTGCCAGAGCAAAGGGAGTTTCTAGGAGAAAGGTTTTGTTTGGTCATGCATTAAAAAATACATTAATACCAGTAGTTACTATCTTCGGTCTTCAACTCGGTTCTCTTATAGCATTTACAACTATAACAGAGACAATATTTGCTTGGCCGGGAATGGGGAAATTACTGATTGATGCCATTAATAGTAGCGATAGACCTATAGTGGCTGCATATGTTTTATTTGTTGCTGTAATGTTTGTATTCATAAATTTTATTGTAGACATTCTTTATACCTTCATAGATCCTAGAATAGATTTAAAATAATTAAAAGGCAGGTGATAATGTGAGTATTCAAGTTGAAACTTCTAATAAAACTCAAGAAAAAGCAAGTAAATGGAGATTATTTTTAGAATCAGAATTTTTTCATAACTATAAAAAATCTCCTACTGCAATTATTGGATCTATTATAGTTATAGCTGTACTTTTAATTGCTGTATTTGGTCCATTATTTACAGTACAAAATCCCTATGATATGTCGGATATTGATTTAAATAATGCATATAAGCCTCCTGCATGGGATGAAGGGGGAGAATCGAAATTCTTTTTAGGTACCGATCAACAGGGAAGGGATATTTTTAGTGCCATTGTATACGGTAGTAGAGTTTCTTTAATCATAGGTATAGTAGGTACATTTTTAGCTAGTGCTATAGGTATAGTATTGGGGCTTATAGCAGGATATTTCGGAGGAAAAGTTGATGCAATCATTATGCGTATAGCTGATATACAACTTTCCTTTCCCACCATGCTTATTGCAATATTTTTAATGTCTTTAATTGGTAGAGGTATAATCAATATACTCATAGCATTGTCTTTAGTAGGATGGGTAAGATATGCAAGAACCGTAAGGGGTGAAACCCTTTCTGTAAAAAAGAAAGAGTTTATAGAAGCCACAAAGGTTATTGGTCTTCCCAATTTTACAATTATATTTAAACATGTACTACCAAATGTTTTTACATCCATTATAGTATTATCAACTATTCAAGTAGGTTCTTTTATTCTAACGGAAGCAACTTTGAGTTTTTTAGGATTAGGTGTTCCTATTACTAGACCTTCATTGGGTATGCTTTGTAACAATGGGTTTAATGTATTGTACAGTGGATTATGGTGGGTATCTATTTTCCCAGGACTATATATTATGATTATTGTTTTTGGAATAAATCTACTGGGAGACTTCTTAAGGGACGAATTAAATCCTAAGCTGAAATAAAAGGGGTGATACAATGAAGAAGAAATTATTGCAGGTAAATAATTTAAGAACCTATTTTCATACATTTAAAGGAACGGTAAAAGCAGTAGATAATATAAGCTTCGATATAGATGAAGGAGAAATATTAGGTGTTGTTGGGGAATCCGGTGGTGGTAAATCTATTACTGGATTTTCAATAATAAAACTCATAGATGAGCCAGGTAAAATAGAAACTGGGGAAATAATATTTGATGGACAGGATTTAATGAAAAAATCTGAAAACCAAATGAATCAGATTAGAGGTAAAGATATTTCAATGGTTTTTCAGGATCCTATGACATCACTAAATCCCGTATATACAATAGGAGAACAAATGGAGGAAGTTTTGATACTCCATGAAAAATTGACAAAGGAACAAAGAAAAGAAAGATGTATAGAACTTTTAAAGGCCGTTGGCATTTCAAATCCTGAAAGTAGATTAAAAAGTTATCCCCATCAATTCAGTGGCGGTATGCGTCAAAGAGTAGTTATAGCCATAGCTTTGGCAGCAAATCCAAAGCTTATAATAGCTGATGAGCCAACGACTGCTTTAGATGTTACCATACAAGCACAAATATTAAGACTTATGACAAATCTTGTAAAGGAACAAGGATGTTCTTTGATGCTAATTACCCATGATCTAGCTGTTGTATCGGAAATATCAGACAGAATAAACGTTATGTATTGTGGAAAGATCATAGAAACAGGATATACAAAGAGTATTGTGGAAAAATTTAAGCATCCATATACTAAAGGATTAATAAGCTCAATACCTGACTTGGATAAAAATAAAGAAAGATTAGAAACAATTCCTGGTATTGTACCAAATATGTTTGACCTTCCTAAGGGATGTAATTTTTCTCCCAGATGTAAATATTGTAAGGATATTTGTAAGGAAAAGGAACCTGAACTTGTAATGGTCGATGAAAAACATTATGTTGCATGTCATTTTCCGCTGAGAGAGGGGGAAAAGTAGATGGATAAAATCCTTGAAGTAAAAAATTTAGAACAAAAGTTTGACCTTAATAAGGGTATTTTGGATAAGATTAAGTTTAAAAATGGAAAATTTATCAAGGAAGAAAGAATTGTAAATGCAGTAAATAATATAAGCTTTTCCATTGACAAAGGTAAAGTTTTTAGCTTAGTTGGAGAATCCGGATGTGGAAAGTCCACAACTGCAAGAACAATTATTAAACTTATTGATCCCAAAGGTGGAAATATTAAATTTTGCGGGGAAGATATAACAAATCTTACTGGAAACGAAATGCTTAAATATAGAAAAAAAATGCAAATGATATTTCAAGATCCATATGCTTCCTTAAACCCTCGGCAAAAGGTATTAGATATATTAATAGAACCAATGTTATTTCATCAAGTTGCAAGTTCTAAAAGTGAAGCAAGGGAAAAGGCCTTTGAAATATTAAAAAAAGTAGGAATAAGGGCTGAACAAGCTACAAGATATCCCCATCAATTTAGCGGTGGTCAAAGACAAAGGATTGGTATAGCAAGAGCATTAGCTGTAGAGCCAGAATTTATAATAGCAGATGAACCAGTTTCAGCCCTTGACGTATCTATACAGGCTCAAATACTAAATCTAATGATGGATTTAAAAGAAGAATATAATTTTTCTTATTTATTTATAGCCCATGATCTATCAGTTGTAAAACATATAAGTGATGAACTAGGAGTTATGTACTTAGGTAAAATTGTAGAAAAAGGCAGTAAAAAACATATATTTAATAACCCTTTACATCCATATACTAAGGCATTATTTTCAGCTGTGCCTAAATTATCCGGTACAAATTTAAAAAACTCCAAAAATGTTCAGGGAGAAATTCCCAGTGCAATAAACTTACCCTCAGGGTGCTATTTCCATGAACGATGTCCCTATGCAAAACCAATATGCTCTAAAGAAATGCCTATGGAAAAGGAAGTAGAAAATGGTCATTGTGTATTATGTCATCTATATTGAATTTAAGAGGTGTGAATATTATGATACTTAAACAACAAATTTGTGATGAAATAGAAAATATTAGAAAAGAGCTAATAGATTTAAGTAAAAAAATTCATGAAAAACCAGAGCTCGCTTTTCATGAATATAGCGCAGTAAAAAATATAGTACTATTATTAGAAAAACACGGATTTAACATACAAAAAGGCATAGCAAATTTAGAAACAGCATTTAGAGCAGAATATAATGGTAAGGGCAAGGGACCTACAATAGCATTTTTAGCAGAATATGACGCTCTACCAGAAATAGGACATGGTTGTGGACATAATTTAATAGGAACAATGTCTGTAGGTGCTGCCATAGGACTGAGCAAAATAGCAGATAAAATTGACGGAAAAATTGTAGTATTGGGAACACCAGGAGAAGAAGGTGGAGGCGGTAAGGTAATAATGGTCAATGAAGGAGTATTTGATGATATTGACTATGCAATGATGATACACCCCAGCACTTCAAATATTATATGCAGAGGAGGTTTAGCTACTAGAAAGCTTACAATAGAATATCATGGAAAATCAGCCCATTCATCTTCACCAGAGGATGGAATAAATGCTTTACAGGCCGTAATAAATACATTTAATTTTATAGATCATATAAGAGCAATACTTCCTTTAAAGGCAAATATTAATGGGATAATAACAAATGGAGGTAAGGTCCCTAATGTTATTCCAGATTATGCATCATGTTCATTTAGCGTAAGGGCAGATACGGTTAGTGATTTAAAGGTAGTTGTAGAGCATATAGAACATATTGTTAGGTCTATAGAAAAATTTATGGGAGTAAAGGCTGATATTAGTAAAACCCTTATTTATACAGAAAGATATCCAAACAAAATTATAGCCGAAAAACTAAAGGAAAATATAGCACAATTTGGTGAAATTATGAATTATCCAAAGCCAAATATGAAGTATGGCTCATCGGATATAGGGAATGTTAGTCTCATAGTACCAGCTATACATTCATATTTAAAAATAGCAGAGCCAGGAACCATTAGTCACTCAATTGATTTTACCAAGGCAGCCATAACTGATAAGGCACATATTCAAATGATAAAAGGAGCCAAAGCCCTGGCTTTAACAGGATTTGATATATTTAGTGATGAAAAATTGAGAGAAGATATATATGAAGAGTTTCATAGAGCTGTACCCAAATATGATGAATCTGATATGAAATAAAAATTAAAATCTATAAATGTAAAAAGATGATTAGCAAAACTTTGTAAAACAAAAGATTGTTAATCATCTTTTAAGTCTATTGCTTTTAATAAGCCTATCATAGTAAAACACTTGTCCAATTAACCTCTTGGATCATTTTCATCAAATATAGTATTCGGTTAAGGCATTATCTAGTTGATAACTTATACTTACTAGTCAAGTCAAGGAATATTGAAGTTTTGCATAAAAGCAAAAACAACTCTAAAAATTAATCTCTTCTTTTAGGAGGTCTTGGTCCAAAATACTGATAGTAATAGCATTTAATACGACCATTATAGAGTTTTCTGTTTTTATTGGCTTTTTTGCCAAAGGCCTCTTGAAAGCCTTCATGGGAGGTAAGTACATAGTAAGACCATGTATCAAGGCTAGAAAAAACCTTTCCCATTTCACTATAAAGCTTTTCTACCTCCTTTTTTTCGCTTAGTCTTTCTCCATAGGGTGGATTGCATATTATGTATCCATACTTTTTCTTTGTACTTAGCTCTCCTACAGGTCTTCTTTGAAAATGAATACAATCATCAACCCCTGCTTCTATTGAATTTTCCATAGCTATCTTTGCCACTCTGCCGTCTATATCATATCCATATATATCTAATTCCCTATCATACTCTATGGCCTTATAAGCTTTCTTTTTAGCATCCTTCCATAAATCCTCAGGTATAAAGTCCCACTTTTCCGATATAAAGCTTCTATTTAACCCCGGTGCTATATTTCTTCCTATCATAGCAGCTTCTATAGGAATGGTTCCTGAACCACAAAGGGGATCAATAAGAGTTCTATCGGGATGCCACCTGCTTATTTTTATCATAGCAACCGCAAGGGTTTCCTTCAGTGGTGCTTCCCCTTGGGCTTCTCTATATCCCCTCTTATGAAGTCCGGTTCCACTGGTATCTATAGATACAGTTACTTTATCCTTTAAAATAGACACCAGTATTGGATACTTTCCTCCACTTTCTTCAAACCAATCCTTAAAATAGATTTCCTTCATTTTTTCCACTACTGCCTTTTTTGATATGGCCTGAATATCCGATAAGCTAAAAAGCTTGGATTTCACCGACTTTGCATTTACAGGAAACTCAGCATCTATTGGAAGATAGTTCTCCCAAGGCAGTGCCTTTACCTGCTGAAAGAGCTCTTCAAAGCTTGTGGCTTTAAATTCTCCTATCTTTAAATATACTCTATCGGCACATCTAAGCCAAAGATTCGTATCACAGATGGCCTTTTCATTACCTACAAATGTAACTCTTCCATTTTCTACAGTAATATTATCATATCCCAATTCCTTAAGTTCCCTAGCAACAATTGCTTCTATTCCAAAGGTAGAAGTAGCTATAAGATCAAGTTTTGCCATTTTATCTCTCCTATTGCTTAATTTAATTTTATTTTCCTTATGAACTTAATTTTACCCATTCCTCCAACAACTTATCAAGTCTTTTTTGCAAATTACATTTTTCATTATGAATCTGGGTCAGTTTTTCATAATCATCGGAGTAATTGAAGAGAGCTTCATTTAAGCTTTTAATTTCACTTTCTAACCCCTCAATTTCATATTCTAAATCTTTAATTTTTTTATCTATTTTCTTTCTAGAATCTTCCCTCATTTCCCCATTATTAATTTTTTCTCTGTTATATTTTTTCTTCTTTGGTTTCTCTTTTTCGGCTAATTTTTCTTTAGTCTTTTTCCTTTTATAATAATCATAATTTCCTACATAATTTATTAATTTTCCATTATTAAACTCTACTATCCTATCAGCCATTCTATTTATGAAATATCTGTCATGAGATATAAAAACTGCAGTACCATCAAACCCAATAAGTGCCTGTTCAAGAATTTCCCTTGAATCAATATCAAGATGGTTAGTAGGCTCATCCAATATAAGAAGATTTATATCCCTGTGCATTAGCTTACACAGCTTAAGTCTTACCTTTTCTCCCCCCGATAGATTTTTTACTTTTTTGAATACATCATCAGAATAAAACAAAAACCCTGCAAGGATTCCCCTGGCTTTACCTTCATCTACAGGATAATCCTCCCTGAAAGCTTGTAATATGGTGTGCTCCTTATTACTAAATTTTATTTCCTGCTGAAGATAGCCTTTCTTTACCCCTGCTCCTATTTTTACCTCTCCACTATCAGCATTAATTTCACTTAATAATATCTTAATAAGGGTAGATTTTCCACATCCATTTTTCCCCAAAACAGCCACCCTCTCTCCATACTTAACATAAAAGTCTAGGTCCTTAAATATAAATTTACTTTCAAAACTTTTTCTTAACTTTTTCACTTCTATTACATCCTTACCGGATCTAGAATCTGCTGAGAGATTGAGCTTCATATTTGCTTTTTCCAGTTGGGGTCTATCTACCTTATCCATTCTATCAATTCTTTTTTGCATATTTCCTGCTTTTTTAAACATCCTTTCATTATCTCCACGGTTTCCCCATTCCTTAAATCTTTTAATGGCTTCTTCCATTGATTTTATTTTTTTCTGCTGAGATTTGTAAACTTCAAACTGCTCATATAGCCTTCTTTCCTTCTCCTTAACATAGTAAGAATAGTTGCCATGATATACATTACATTTTCCAGTCTCAATCTCCAATATTTTATCCACAACAGCATCTAAAAAATATCTATCATGGGATATTACTAATACTGTCCCCTTATATTCCTTTAAAAACTCTTCAAGCCACTCTACAGATTCTATATCAAGGTGATTTGTTGGCTCATCAAGTAAAAGTATATGGGGATTTTGAAGTAATATCCTGCCCAAAACAATCCTTGTCTTTTCCCCTCCACTCAGAGTAGAAAAAAGTCTCTCCTTTAGTTCTTCATCTATTTTTAATCCTGTACATATCTTACTTATTTTTTCTTCTATCTCATAACCACCTTTATTTTCATACTCCACTTGCAGCAGTCCATATTCCTTCATTATACTATCTAGATTTTTTTCTTGTAAATTAGTCATTTTCTTTTCTAGAATAATCATTTTTTCTTTAATATCAAAGACATTCTTAAAGGCATCATTTAAAGCATCTATGGATCTGTAATTTTCCGGATATTCTGGTATCTGATCTAGATATCCTATATTGGATCCCCTTCTTATAGACAATGAGCCTCCATTACAATCTTCTATTCCAGATATAATTTTAAAAATTGTTGTTTTACCTGTACCATTTCTTCCTAGTATTCCTATTTTTTCTCCACTAGTAGCTTCAAAACTTATATTCTCAAGAACTTTATTGGCTCCATAATATTTTTCAATATCTTTTAAAGCAATTTCTATCATTTTTTATTCCTCCATTTCAATTTAAAGTCAAAAATAAAAAGTCCATGCAAGTAAATCTCTGCCTGAACTTTCATACCCTAATATTAATATATTTTTTCATGTTTAACTTTAATAAACTCCTCTATAAACATAAAAACCCAGGCAAGCAAATTCTAACCTGGGTTAATAATCAATTTAGATTTTATTAGGTAAAGATGACTTACTTGATTTTAGTTAACATAATATTTAATTTTGGACCCACTACCCCCTTGGCCAAAAAAAGTAAATGTCATAGTATAATTAGCTGGCAGTTTATCCAAAATATGGTTAACTAAAACCTTATCCTTCATCTTTAACCTCCTCATTCTCTACTACTCATATTTTATCACTTATTTATGATAAATTTCAAGACCTTTATTTATTTATTTAACAGCCATATTGAAAGATTTAATACTGAGGCAAAGGACACCCATAATATATATGGTATCATTAAATATCCTGAAATTTTATCTATTTTGTAAAATCTAATTGTTGTAATTATTATAAGTATAAGTAATATAATTATTTCAATATATGCAACGCCTCTTAATCCCAATCCAAAGAAAATTATTGTCCATAGAAAATTAAAAAATAGCTGAACCCCATAAACAATAAGGGCACTTCTTACATCTGACCTATTTGATCTATACATCCAGACCCTATAGCTTGCTATACCCATAAGTGTGTATAAAATTATCCAAGCTGGAGCAAAAACCCAGGCAGGCGGTGCAAAACCAGGCTTTGTTAACTCCTCAAAGCTATTATAAGCATCGCTTCCTACTAAATAAGAACTTAAAAAGCCCACTAATAAAGGAATTAATATACTGATAATTAATGCAATCCAATTAACCTTTCCTTTAACTCTAAATAATCTCAGCAAGGCACTTTCCTCCTTTAATATTATTATAGAATGTTTATACTAAATTAATATTCTTGCATAGTGAAAATATACAAATTATATTTTCAAGCCTACTTAGTTTACCTATTTTTCTATTCTTTCCTTTTTCCATTCTAATATCCTCCTAAATAACTTTGGCTGAATATTAAAATATGTTAGATTATCAGGTAAAGCATCAAACAGTTTTATTTCTTCTATTTCTAATTCCGGTAATTTTCCAAGCCTATTTACCTTTGCGTAAAAAAGTCTACCATAGTTAGTTACATTATCTGCAGTAACAGAATAATTGCATACGGGTTTTATAGTAAATTCCTTGGCACCTGTTTCTTCAAATAATTCCCTCTTAGCTGTTTCATTTATATCTTCATTTTTTTCTCTATGTCCTCCAGGGATTTCCCAAGTATCCCTTTCCTTATGTCTGACAAGTATCCATTTTTCTTTATATTCAGCTGCTATTATGGCAAACTTCAATGATTCATTTTTTACTTTCTCTACTTTATAAAAATCTATCTTTATCAAAATTCATCTTCCTCTCTATATCATTATTGTTATATTATTCTCTTTTACATGTATTTTTCCTTCCCCACGATTTTTATAACCCATAGGAAATTATTAACCTGTCTATCCTTTTAGTTCTTTAATTAAAAACTTATTTTTTACATGAGTCAAAAAGATTCCCAGTGGCTGCCACCGCAAATTAAACTTTTAAGTTCAAAGAAAAGCCGCTTCTAAATATTTTTAGAAACGGCTTTTTATAAAAATTTAAGCTTCCTTTTTAGCTTTAGCTTTCTTAAGTAGAAATACTCCAATCATTATAAGGAGAACTGGAAAAAGTGATTCTCTAATAAATCTGAAAATTTGATATACATCTCTTGAAAAATATTCAAGAATATAGTTAGATATCCTGTGAAATCCATTATTTAATATGCTTAAGCCCCCGATTACTATAAAGCCTATTCCTACATGTTTATAGTTTAATGAATCTAAATTTTTAATCTTTATATCCCAGATAAGCGTATCATCAACAGTTTCTCCTTCATTAATAGATTTTCTTGTCTGTAAGCAGTCAAAGAAGCTGTAGAACCAAATTATTACGTTAAACAAGAACAATACTCCTCCTATTGAATATAACATATTTGCTAAGAATATTGGTATTATAAAAAGCACCATAAGTTGAAGCCCTCTATTCATTAATCCTAGATACATTTGTCCTGCTCCAGGAATTAATGAAAAAACAAATGTCCAAAAGGAACTTGTATTTTTATCGTATTTATTTTTCATTATTGGCTTATCTATATTTATACCTTTATTATCCTTAGATATATTCTTTTGTAAACAATTCTTACAAAAAATCTTTCCATCAATATCTACAGCACATTCCTTACAAATAACGGCTCCACATTCAAAACATCTAAAGCTTGCTTCTTTATCATTGTGTACACTACATTTCACTTTAATCCCTCCCTACTTTTAAATATATAACCTTATTTATTCTTAAAAAATTTAATTTGCTTAAAATCTAATTTTTTATAGGTTCTTGAAACAACTGAAGGTATTTCTTTTAAACAATTAGTAATTTGGCTATTAATAGATAGTGGTTTTTCATATATATAGCTTGAAATATCCTCAGTACTATATCCAAAAGATGTATTTAATACAAATATTAACAAACCTGCTGCCACAAAGCTTATACCCCATTTCTTTATTATAATTGTCCTTATATTATTGGCTTTTGATTTTATCTTTATTTGATTCATTACTTTTTCAGTAAAATCCTCAGGAGGTAAAACCACAGGATGACTAGAAAGAAGATCAAATACCCCTTTAAGCTCTTTATATTCTTTACTGCATTTACTACATACCTCCAAATGCTTCTCTATCCTATACTTTTCAATATCATTCAATCTATTTTCAAGGTACATATCCAGCTTTTCTAATATTTCTTTGCATTCCATCCCTTCTCACCTCCTGAGCTTTTATTTGAAAATTTCTTCTTTAATAGTTGTCTAGCTCTATAGAGTCTGGTTTCAACTGTTTTTTCTGGAACTTTAAGTATTTTGGATATCTCCCTATAGGACAATTCATTAAAATGATACATTATTATTACAGTTTTATATCTCTCGGGTAAATCATATACGACTTTATGAACCTCTCTTTGTTTTTCATCGCTTATCACTATTTCTTCTGGGGAGCTATCCTTTGAACTTAATTTAATATCTGGTAAACCTTCATATTTATAAGCTTCATTAAAACTTGAAATTTCTATTTTCTTTTTTCTCTTATAATCTATACATTTATTGGTGGCAATTTTATAAATCCATGTTGATAAACTTGACTCAAATCTAAAACTTGATATATTATTAAATATTTTTATAAATATTTCCTGGGATAAGTCCTGGGCTTCACTATAATCATTTGTAAATTTGTAAGCACAAGCAAAAACTCTATTTTTATAGAGGTCCACTATACTGCTAAATGCCTCAGTATTTCCTCTTTGCACCTTTATTATTATGTCGTTTTCATCCAAATGAATCACCACCATATTCAAACAATTGAGAAACTTGTATAATTAAAATTTTTCACATGTATTATGCAATTTCCTCAATCATATAAATCTATTAATTATCTATTCTAATATTGCCATTGATAGCCCTTATATTTATTTTAACATTACTATTTCCAATATTTCCATCAATACGACTTTCATTGTTATCCTCATCAGCTTCTAATCCAAAATCATTATTTATTCGTCCATTCTTCGAATATATATTAAATTTTCCCTCTTGATTATCAGGTAATCTCACATCAATTCTGTCATACTCGTTTTCTATTTCCAATTTATCACTTATGGGCTTTTCACTTTCAAAAACTACTTGGCCGTGTCTGCTTCTAATATCTATTGCCTTGTTTGCTTCTATGAGCTTAATATTACCATGCTCACTGTCTATCCTGACATTTCCATCTATATTTTGTGAATTTATATTTCCTCCTTTTCCATTGATTTTTAAGTCTTTCTCTATTTCATCTATATCTATTTTACAATAACTGCTTTCAATAGTTAGATTGCCTCTTATTTTTTTAGCTTCTATAAGCTCATGCTTGTTACTTATATCTGCATTTCCACCTATATCATTAACTTCAACTGCTCCATATTCATTTTCTACACCTATATCCTTGCTTACACTATTAGCCAATACTTTTCCATGCTTATTTTTAACACTTGCACTTCCCTGTATACTTGTTATTTCAACCTTGCCATATGAATTTTCTATATCTATATCTCCCTTTAAATTGTTAATTGACACATCACCATGTTTATTACTAATTACAGCCCCATCTCCAAGGTCATCCACTGACACTTCTCCATATTTATTAGTAATATCCAACTCCATATCCTTAGGTATCACAATATCCAAATCCACTTCCAAATTACTTATTTGTCCATTGGCAGTAATTCTTTCTCCATTATTAACTATTTGAATTGTATCTCCATCATTATTAATCACATCTAATATATCTGAAACTATCCTCTTAGCTTCCTCTCCATCATAATTATGCCTCATTTTCACTTGCATATTTATCTTAATATCCTTCTGATCACCTTTTTTTACATTAACATTACCAAATTCATTTTTAACTTCTAGTTTATCTTTATCTTTAACTTGAACCTCTATATCCCTATTTTCAATAGTTTCGTTTTTGTATACAATAGGTATAAAGCTTCCATCAATATCTAGCCTTAAGGGAATTTGATGAATAGCTGCAAAAACAAAGGATATACATACTATTACTATAATAAAGAAGATACTTTTTCCACTTATAGATAGTTTAGCTTCATCCTTTCCAAAAATGAATTTACTAAAAATCAATTCTAAACCTAGTAAAATAATAATTACGGGCCAAGCTATAGATAAAATATCATATATATTCATATCAATAAAATTGTCCAATAAAAATAAGGCTCCTAATAATATTAAAGATATGGCCAAGGTAAATACGCCAATTTTTTTTTCCTTCATTTTGTGACCTCCTTCTTTAACTTTTCCATTTCTATTTATATAGACGCTGGTTATTTATTAAACCCTTCAAGAAATTTAAATTTTTCTAATTGAGCAAATTAAAGTTATGCAATTTTCTCAATTTAAAAAACCCTTAAGAGGCTTTACCCTACATAAGGATTGAAAATCAACAATCTTCACTCTTCTTTAAAGAGCTTAGATTATACATGACAATATATATTAAAAATATAAAAAGCCCAAACATAAATGTAAACTTCAATGATCCTGAATTTATACTTTCAAATATCATCCTAAACAGATTCTTTGGATTAGTTACAAACTCCCAACTATTGAGTCGAAGAAATCTTCCTAGAAATATAGCAAATCCACTTAAGTTTGAAACAATAAATATAAATATCCACCCCAATGATTTTTTATATTTATCCTCTACTATTTTATGTACTCTATACAAGGAAATATGCCCTATTATATAACCCGTAAATATAAAAAGCATAACAAGGACTAAATCATACCACATAATGAAATTGAAATCAAAATTATATGAAGAATTTGATATAGTATAGTAATTGTAAACACTTAAATGAATTACATCAGTAACTATATAAGGTGCATTAGGATAAAATATGAGCCAGCAAAACCCTAAGGCCAATAAATAGATCGTTTTCTTTATGCCTTGTCTTTTATTTTTATTTATATATTTCATTGCAGAGGATAAAAAAAGAGGTATCCAAGCTAAAAAAAGATTCCATATTAAAAAGGCAAATCTTATACTTCTTTGATTAATTATTCTAAAAGCTATCATGACAAAACCAATTATAGAAAGAATTAGTAATGTTTTTATCATTGAATTTAATCTTAATTTCATCTTTTTTCTCCTTTTGAAAGAAAATATAAACCCTTCTGTGTTTTTATTAAAGTTATTTATCTTAAATATTACACTAAAATCTATCCACTCTAAAAGGATGTTTAATATATCTATTCTATGGAACTGTTTTCTATAAGCTCCTGTACTTTTTTTCTAATATTTTCTCTTTCAATTTCAGACTCTTTTAGTTCCCTTCTTAGTTTATCAAGCATGTAACTTACATCATTTGTTGTCTTTTCAACCTTGGATTTAGAATCATTTATTTTACTTTGAACTGTCAAATCAGCAAAAAGACCATCAAAGAAATAATCTGCAAAGGTTAAAAAGGAACCTATTTCTATATCTATATCAATTGTATTTCCTACATCCTGTAATTCCCTGTGAAAGTTTCTTAGATATCTTTGGGCTATACTTATTTCATTCCTAGCATCATCTATTTTGGAATGCTTTGCCATGGTGGAAATGAATCCACCTCCCAGAATATCCCAGGTTCCCCAGGCACCGGCCGATTGTAAATGCTCCTTCACCCTTTGCAGGGAATATAATAATGTTTCTCCTGCCTCTATTGCCTCTTTTACTTCCTTTTCCTTTGAAAGGGCCCTTACTTCCTCACTTTGAAATCTACTTAAGGTTTCTTTTATTTCACTATTAAATGCTTCAAGTCTATACTGCTTTTCTTTTATAAGCTTTTCATAGTCTTCTTCTACATCCTTTAATTCATATAATCTTCTGTTTCGTCTTTCTATGTCATTATCCAGCGCCTGTATTTCACTGCAGATACTGTCATATTTTAATTTAGCTGCTAAGGCCTCCTGTTTTTCCTTTTCAAGCTTTTCTGATTTATCTCCAATTATTGAATGAAAAATATTTGCAAAAGACATTCCCTCCAATTTCTCCACATCTAACTCTTCTTTTTTAAAAGCTTTGTTCAATTCATCTTTTCTTCTATTTAGTTCCATTCTCTGGTTTAACATATTATCCAATTTATGCTTTATTCTCTTTTTATCATTCATTTTTGATTTCAGCTCTAATATTTTTTCATTTAAATTAGCCATCTCCCTCTTCTCCTTTTTACATTAGTTTTCTATCTTCACCATTATCCAATGATTACTTCGGTACTTTATAAATCCAGCCTTAAGGGCCAAATTCATTAATTTATATTTTAAATTCTTATCTTAAGTTTTTTCTAATCAATCTCAATTCCCATAATATATATATCATAAAATATACCATTATGATAAAAAAATCTTGAAATAGCTCCTTCCATTATAAAACCTAATCTTTTATATAACTTAATAGCTTTTATATTGTCAGCTCTCACCTTCAGATTAATCTTCTTAATTATACCTGTTTCCCTCGCCCAATTAATTAAATAATTTATCAATATCTTTCCAATACCAAAACCCCAGTATTTTCTTAAAACAGTTATACCAAACTCCCCATAATGCTCAATCCTTTTACGATTACCTCCTGAAAATGTTAGGCAGCCTATTATCTCGCCCTCCCACACTGCAATCAAAAACAAGGCATTTCTATACTTTTTACTATCTTCTATAAATATAGCTTCTTCCTCTACTGTAGTGTTAAATTCTCCATCGCCAAAGGTTAAATAATCACTTTCACCAGAAACTTTTTCCATATAAGTTATTACAGCTTTGGCATCTTCTCTCTTTCCCTCTCTTATAACCACAACTTTGCCATTTCTCAATTTATATTTCTTCATAATATACTCTCTCCCATTAATTGAACCTAAAATTTATTCCTTATAAAATTTTATTCTATAAATTTAAGCTTTAAACCCTAATTTATAAATTTAAGCCTTTATTTTTTTCTCTAAAAACAAAATACTTACTAGCTAATAGAGAAGAAATTAGTCCAAGTATAATACCTCCCAATATATCTGTAGGGTAATGGACAATTAAATACAATCTGGAAAAGGCTATTCCACAGGCCAATAATACCAATGGTATGACTAATATCTTATTATCGATCATCTTTATAAATGTAAAGGCTGCTGCAAAGGAAGATCCCGTATGTCCAGATGGAAAAGAATATGATGTTGGTTCATTTATTAATAAATTTATATTTGGAATATTTATAAAGGGCCTTTGTCTTGCTACAAGGTTTTTTAATAAAAACTCACCTAATACTGTAGTTATAATTAAAGAGTATATTGCTATAATTCCAGCTTTTCTATATTTCTTACTTGCTATCAAAACTATACAAATAATAATCCATATTAATCCTAGATTACCTAGTGAAGTAATAAAAGGAATAATTCTATCAAGAAATGGGTTGTGGATATGTTTTTGAATAAAATCTATAATCAATCTGTCAATATTCACATTAAATTTATACATAATATATTGTCACCTCTATCCCTCTGTAGTTTTAAATAATAATTTCTAAAATTCCTATAATAGATTAAAAGCTTTTCATATTTAACTGTGGATAAACTTATCTTTTTCTCTATTTTATACACATTTCTTTATATTATCAACAGCTTATCTTAAAAATAAGTTATACACATAAACTTTTTAAATGAAATGAGAAACTTGTATAATTAAAATTCTTCACATGTATTATGCAATTTCCCCAAATATTAAAAGTCCTTAAAATACAAACTGACACAACGGATTAAGTTAAAAAAGTTCAATTTAACTTATGTACATATGTTAAATTGAACTTTCTTTATTAACTTTAATTTAATTATTTGCTAAACTTTTGAATAACTTTTATTACATTATCAATTCCACTGCCGGCCCTATTTAAATTCATAGCATTTATATAAGCAGACCTATTTTTATATACCTTCTTTATACCTTCTAAAAGAAGTTCACTATTTAGATTTTCTTCCATAATAACATGACTCAAACCTTGCTTCTTAAACGACTCTGCATTTAATATCTGATCCCCACGGCTGGCCTTTTTAGATAATGGTATTAAAATATTCGGCCTTTTAAGGGCTAATATTTCATATAGAACCGTTGCTCCAGCTCTGGAAATAATCAAATCAGCCATGGCAAATAGGTGGGATAGTTCTTCCCTTACATATTCAAATTGCTTATAACCTTTTATTCCTTCATAATTTTTATCTATATTTCCCTTTCCACATATATGACAAACCTGAAAGCTTTTAAGAATCGTTTTTATATTGGCTCTTATATTTCTATTTATTACCTGAGACCCTAAGCTGCCACCTATAATAAGGATAATTGGTTTTTCATCATTAAAACCACAAATCTCTTTACCCATTTTCTTTTCTCCAAAAAAAAGACTGTCACGGACAGGTATACCAGTTAGAACTCCCTTATCCTCTGAAATATACTTTCCTGTCTCGGGAAATGTATAGCATACCTTTTTTGCAAATGGAATAGCAATCTTATTGGCCAATCCCGGGGTAATGTCAGATTCATGTATTACTATGGGAACCCTGTTCATCCATGCCCCCCAAACAACGGGAGATGATACAAATCCTCCCTTACTAAATACAATATTAGGTTTTAACCTGCTAATTAATGCTAAAGATTGCATAAATCCATGGGTTATTCTAAATGCATCTGTTAAATTCTTTACATCTAGATATCTCCTAAGTTTTCCTGCATTAATAACATGGTAGGGTATACCTTCTTTTTCTATAAGCTTTCTTTCAATTCCTTTTTCAGTTCCTATATAATGAATATCATATCCTAATTTTTTTAGTCTGGGAATAAGGGCAATATTTGGAGTTACATGGCCTGCTGTTCCTCCACCGGTCATCACAATACGTTTCATTAATTAACACCTCTTTTTAATTGAGCAAATTGCATAAAGCTATATATTTCTATCAGGTTTTCTTTTTTCAATTTTAATTTTTTCACAAACTACTAATTTACTAGTCCTAAGCTCGTCTACTATTTTAACAAAGGAAATATTTCTCAATACTCTCTTTTACTTAGATTATACTTATTTTAACCTATTGTGATAGTTAATTAAATATTAAAATTCCTGATATGAGACTAGTACAATAAATTATTTTAATCAATTTTATATTCTTTGTAATTTTCAATATTAATCATAAACTATTTCTCCAAAAACTTCAATTAACCTTTCTTTAATTTTTTATAAATAATTTATTTAATATTAATCACCAAAAATGGACAGCTGAATATACTATTACTGGAAATAGAGAAATAGCCCTCTACTATCTTTCCCTATTTCCATCATTAAAATAAAAGAAAGGGGTAATTATTTCATGGCTAATGAAACAACTAACCAAGTTGCAAATGTTACTGTTACTAATGGAAACAATTGTGGAGACTCATCATTTTGTGCAGACGTTTTTGCAAACACCTTAGAAGGCTGCGTTAATACGCCTGTAGATTTAGACCCTATTACAACCGGTGCAGTGGTAAAGGTACCTGTAGTTTTAGCTGAACTTAATGTGCAAATTAACGTAAGCTCTTTTATAAACCTTCCTGAATTTGCAATAGAAATAAAAAATATTAAGAAAAGAGTTAAAATAACTCAATGTAGACTTTTACAGGATACAAATATTCTCTTTATAAAGGGCTTTGTCCGTAAAAATATAGATTATGCCACAGCTGCTTGTGCAGATAGCGAAAGCGTATGTGGAGATATACGTCATTGTACTGTAGACGTTCCATTTGAATGCTCAACACCTGTAACCTTCAATGGTATTGACCCTGCACCATTACAAACAAATACTACGGAGGAGTTCGAATATTTCAGAACTCAAGAACTACCATCTGGGTTCCCTGAAAAAGAAGATTTATTAGCTGGTGATTTATCAGAATATAACCAAATAAGTACTGAATTTTTCAACGAAATGCCATTCTGTGAACTTATCAGCAGCAGAATAGTAGAATTTGATGAATACCTTAACCGCTTAGAATTTTCTCCTGCACCCTTTGAAGAAAGACTATTCTCTAAAATAGAAGAAAAAATGGTTATATTCCTTACTTTAAAAATCTTACAAAAACGTCAAGTTCAAATTGATGCTATATAATTAAAAAAAATATACCTTCTTAAAGTATCTAGATTTTATCTAGATACTTTTTTTGAACTTATTATAGTTAATTTCATATTATGTAATAGACAGCAAAATGTGAAAAAATATTATTTTCTTTAAATATGGTGGTGATAAAATTGACTGATGATAAAAAGAAAAACATTAATTACATAAAGTCTGTAACTAAAATTTTAAAAAGCTCTAAAAATGAGCTTGTTGATTTAGATTATATAAAATCAGATATAGTATCAAATGTACCTGTTTTAATTGATAAACTTATAGTTAAACTATCCATAGACAAACTAGTGAAATTACCGGAAAATGCAATAAACATTAATTCTGTTAAAAATAAACTTATAATAAAATCTTGTAAATTTATACAAGAGGAAAACTGTCTTTTTATAAAGGGGATAGTTTCTAAAAAAATATACTATAATTCAAAAGCATATGCTAATTTAAGACATTACAATATAAATATACCATTTGAATATACTACAAAAATAATATCTAATAAGCTAAAAATATCACCCCTATCAAATAATGATACAACAGATATTAAACATTTTAAAAAAAGTAATTTATCATCAGAAAGCAAACTAATTCCTAATAAGCCACCCTTTTTCCAATTGATTAGCAGCAAAATTAATGAACACTATAAGTATGTATATGATAAAAATTCACAAAAAGAATCTATAGATATAAAGGAAGTTAAAGAATTAAATATTAATATGATTGTTTTACTTGAATTTGAAATATTTCAAAATAAAGAAATTTATATAAAATACTCTTCTAATGATAATAAAAATTCCTGCTTCAACAAAAATATTCCATTAGAAGATAATATTAATTCAAAAAATAAATTCAATATAAATAATGAAACTACCGCAGAAAAAAACCAGGAGTCAAATGATTTACCTTATTATTCCAAAGAGTTTGAAAACAAGCTATTTTCAATAGATAATCCTAAACCTAATAATGACACCAATATAAATGATGAAGTTTATGTGAAAAATAACCCGTCCTTAGACTTTTTATGCAATAAATGTAATTATAATAATAAGCTTGATTTAAGCTATTTACTTGATTTTTACAATGAACCTAAAGATGATCCTGCTTCAATAAACAATACTAATATTGATAACAGCCCTAATGTAAGTAATCTGGCTGATATAAAAAGTAATACTTCTTCAGAGGAATTATGTAATAAATACGATTATAATAATAGGCTTGACTTAAGTCATTTGCTTAATTTTTATTATAATTCCCATAATGGCAATGAATTATATTCACTAAATGAAGCTATAAGTCATGGATTTAGCTCTTATAAATCACTAATATTGTTTCTATGTCTACTTATACTATGTGCCAATAATAATTAAGGAAATTACATAAAACATAAAGAACTTTAAAATATAAAGAGCCCCTTATATTTAAAGTAAGCCCTTTATAAAAACAAATTATCTTCTATAAAATTAAAACTCCTAAAACAACTATAAGCATAATAGCTAATATAAATACCGCATACATTAAACTATTAAGGTTAAATCTTAGAATAGATATAATATCAGAAAATGTTTTAAATTCCTTTACATTTTTCTTTCGTAATAATAACTTTGGTTTCTTTACTTTAATATTCTTTATATCCAATTGTGGTTTCTTTACCTTAATATTTTTCATAGATATATTAGGTCTTTTTACTTTAATATTCTTTAGAAATATATCGGTTTTTTTTACTTTAATGTTTTTTACAGATATATTTGGCTTTTTAACCTTAATTCCACTTAAAGCTTTAAACCCATTAGATATATAAACAACAAGATTAACTACACTTCTATCAATCACTTTAAATATTACTGAACTTGATCTATATAAAAACACACTAATTGGAATATATACATGCTTTTCTAAGCTGAGCCATCTTAAAGACGGATTAATATACAAGGGGTTACCGTCTTGTTCTATTCTAATATATTTCCTTATAAATCCAAAGTATATTATAAAGCCATAGGCCATAGTAATAATTGAGCTTTTAATATTATGGATTGTATAGAAATGTGGTTTAATATGTCCATGGGCTTTAAATAAATCCATGGTACCTCCAATTATTTTAAAAATGAAATTGGGTCTAATACCTATGAATATTATTATAAAACCTAATACTATCATTGGAATTATAGCCCTTTTCTTTAAATGATGCTTATATTGTCCCCAGTATTTTTCGGATTCTTCTATAAATACCGTAACAAATATTTTTAACAGATATGCCACTGTAAAGCTGCTGCTTATGGTAAATATTATTTCAGCCAGATCAAGCCATCTATTTCCATAAATATGATGTGCTTGGGCTAAAGCTTCATGTAAAAGAGTCTTACTTATAAAACCATTAAATCCAGGCATTCCTATTATAGAAAATAATCCCACCAGAAATAACACCTTAAGTATATTCTTATGTTTTCCAAAGCCTCTTATTTTATTTATACTCAATTCATGGAGTATCATGTATATAACACCTGCACACAAGAATAGAAGCACTTTAAAAAGGGCATGATTAAATATATGATATAGGGTTCCATAAACAGCTATAGCTTTATGTTTCTTTAAAAGTCCAATAAGTCCAACACCTAATAATATATATCCAATTTGACTCATACTGCTATAGGCAAGTATTCTTTTTATATTCCTTTGAAATATAGCTAAAAATCCTCCTAAAAACATATTTATAAACCCTAAAACAATTATAGTTGTTGAAAGAAATATATCGTCCCCCATTATTATTGGAACCACTATAATTATTCCAAATATACCCGTTTTTACCAATATACCCGATAATATGGCGCTGGCTGGAGTAGGTGCAGCGGGATGAGCCTTTGGAAGCCATACATGAAGAGGAAACATACTTGCCTTTACACCAAAACCTATAATAAGCAAAAAGGATATCAAATATTTAATATTTCCTAAATTCTTCATTGAATTTGATAGCAGGCTTATATCTACAGTTCCTAAATAATCATAGGTTAAGAATAATCCCATAAGAAGAACCATGCCTCCCGTTATTGCCATGGAAATATATGATTTCCCAGCATCATGGGCATATTCATCTTCATCATGTATAACTAGTATATATGAAGTAAATGACATTATTTCAAAAAAAGTAAATAGATTTATAAGGTTTTCTGATAGAAATATTCCCAAAGTACTTCCCAGAGTCAGCATAAAAAATGCATAATATCTATTCCTATTTTTATATTTTATTAGGTATTGGGTAGAGTATATAGTAGTTAAAAACCATATTAAGGAAGTTACCCATATAAATATATATCTAAATATATCCAGCTTCAAAGAAAGGCCAATTCCCATTATATCTGGAATAAATACCTCTATGGGATCTGAAGTTATTTTTCTAAAAAGTAGACTTATTACTAAGAATTCAACTCCAGTTAATATTATATTAAAGGTATCTCTATATTTTTCACTTTTTTTACCTATTAGCCATCCTATTAGAGCTCCAATCATAGGCAAAAGTAAAATTGCTAAAATAGCATTCCTATAAATCATTTTTGATCCCTCCAAGGATTTCGATTGTTGATAAAACAATCAAGCTTAAACTATTCCTTTAACTATATCTTCTATAAAATGTAATACTATATTTGGAAAAAGTCCTAAAACTACAATAATCACCGTTAATATTACTATAGGTATAAGCATAGGCAAAGGAGGCTCTTTTTTAATTATCTTTTCATTATGCCCGGGGAAAAAGGCAGTAATCACTATAGGGAGCAAATATCCTGCTGTCAATATGGCACTTAATAATAAAATTACTACAAAAAGAATTTTATTTTCATCAAGTCCCCCAAGGGCTAAAAACCATTTGCTTACAAAACCATTGGTAGGAGGTATTCCTATAAGGGAAATTGAAGCTATTGTAAAACATCCCATAGTTATAGGCATCTCCTTACCTATTCCTTTAATTTCATGAATATCTTTTTTTCCTGTCATATAATAAATTACCCCTGCACAGAAAAACAATGTTATTTTTATTACTGCATGGTTAATGAGATGCAAAAGCCCACCAACCAATGCTTGATCATTAAGTAAAACAATCCCAAGTAATATATATCCAAGCTGGCTAACAGTAGAATATGCAAGCCTTTTCTTGAGATTTTCCTGATGTAGAGCAAGTAAAGAACCCATGAGTATGGTAAGTACTACCAATATACTTATATAATAATTTCCTCCTATTTCATAAAGAACACCGGAACCAAATATATAATAGCTCACTCTAATAAGTGCAAATATCCCTGATTTTACAACTGCCACAGCATGCAGCAGTGAACTGACGGGAGTTGGGGCAACCATAGCTGCAGGAAGCCATGAATGAAAAGGAACCAATGCAGCCTTTACTCCAAATCCTATAAACATTATCATATATATAGCCAATAATAAGCTTCTATTATCTAGACTTATCCCCCTAAGTATTCCAAATTCCATAAATGCTGTACTGTTGGCAAGTGTAAAAACTAATATAATTCCCAAAAGAGCCATTGTTGCTCCACCAAAGGAATAAATAAGATATTTTCTGCCTACTTTAAGGGCTTCTTTACTTCCATTATGAATTACAAGGGGAAAAGTTGCTAAGGTTAAATATTCATAGAAAATATATAATGTGAATAAGTTCCCGGAAAAGGCAATCCCTACAGTAACTCCCAATGTTAACATGAAATATGAAAAGAATCTTTTTTCCTTACCTTCATGGGTCATATATGAAAAGGAATAAAATCCTGTAAATATCCATAATATAGATGCCAATAAAACAAATAATATACCTAATTTATCAATTTTAAAATATATATCCATTAAATTATTCATCTTTATAAAATGAAAATCCATAGATTGATTAATAGACAATAAAGCAATGATTAAAATAAGATTTAATGATAATATACTCATCACATATATATTTCTTCTTCTATCACTTTTAAATTGTATCATTCCCATAACTAAGGAAGCTATTTGCGGAAATAGTATAGGAAAAAGTATAAAATAGCTTTTCAAAATTTTTACCTCCGTACGTAAATTTTCTCATATAATTTACTCACCTAAAAAAAGACCTCTACTCCTTTTTCAATAATATATATTATTTTATTAAATCTAATTCCCAAATAGAGAGCCCCTGTAATTAAGACTAAAACAGGCATCAACTCCTTTATTGGCTTTTCCCTAGACATTAATTTTTTACCTTCTAAGTTTTCTTCTCCAAAATATCCATTAATAACTATTGGGAAATAATATAATGCATTTAATAAACTACTTATAAGTATTACTGAAATAAATATTTTTCTCTCAGCCTCAATACTTGCAAGGGCAAAATTAAATTTACTAATAAATCCCGGAAGCACAGGAATACCAACCATAGACATGGCGCCCAAGGTAAATATTCCAAGGGTTATAGGCATTTCTTTACCTATTCCCCTTAATCCCAGTACCTTTTTTTCCCCTGATTTTTCAATCATAGCACCTACCGATAAAAATAATGCAGATTTTATAAAGCCATGATTTAATATATGAAAAATGGAAGAAACAAGGCCAAGCTTATTACCAAGTCCTATTCCAAAGAATATATATCCCATTTGAGCTACACTGGAATAAGCAATAATCCTTTTTATATCTTTTTGAAGTATCGCTGATATTGAAGCAATAATCATGGCCAAACTACCAAGTATTAAAACCATAAATAATAGCACCTTAAATTCATTCATTATTTCACTGCCAAACATTCTATATAAAATCTTTATATACAAAATAACATATGCCTTAAGAACCAGGGCTGAAAGCATGGCGCTTGAACTGGATGGAGCATTGGAATGGGCATCGGGAAGCCATACATGAAGTGGAAACATTGCACTTTTTATACCAAGTCCTATTGTAAAAAGTCCTATAGAAATCAATATACTCTTTTCATAGGACATATAAACATCAATAAGTTCCTTATGAATAAAACTCATGTTTAAATTGCCACTTATAGAATATATAAAAGCAATTGCCATTAATACAAGACCTGAACCAAGACTGCTTAATATCAAATACTTTAAAGCAGCCTTTATATTTTCCTTTTTATCCTTTATTACAACAATTCCACAGGCTGCCAGGGTACTTATCTCTATAAAAACAAAGGCATTAAAAAGATCATTTGTATATACTATTCCAAGAAGAGTACCCACTAATATATTAATTAGAATATAATAAAAGGAAATCTTGTTTTCTTTTATTTCTTTTTCTATGGTATAAATAGAATACCAGGATATGAAAAATGCAACAAATGTAAACATTATTGACATAATAGCTTCTAAAATACCTATATTAAACTCTATTCCCCAGGGCGCATCCCAATGACCTATCCTGTATATGAACGAACCGAAGCTATATACATATTTAAAGGTTATGAAGGATAATATGGCCGAAATTCCTAGCATTACCAAACTCAAACCTTCTACCAATTTCTTTTTTTTAAGAAATGGTATAACAAAGGACCCTATAAATAAAATTAAAATAATTACAAGGGGAAAACTTCTAATTATATCCACTTTATTCCCTCCTTATTTTCATAATTTCATCAAGCTCTATAGTTCCATACTCCTCATGGAGCTTTACTGTTAAAGCTAAGGCAAAGGCAGTTATACTGACTGCAACTACTATTCCTGTAAGCATTAGAGCAGTAGGAACGGGATTTACATATCCATATGTACCTTTATGAACATCACTAACTATTGGGGCTTCTTTTCCAAATATAAAGCCCTTTGAAATAAAAAACAGAAATATCGCTGTATCCATAATATTCATTCCAATAATCTTTTTAATAAGATTATTATGTAAAAGTAAAGTAACAAATCCTACTCCAAACAATATAATCGCAGCAGTTTCAAAATAATTAACAAACAATTTATCCATAGCTATACTTCTCCTTCATAAAACAAGCAAAATAAAAAATATATGATAACCGATACTATTATTCCCACTGCTATATTAAGTGGAAGAAGATATCCTCCTGATATTAAATCTCCTGGATTCCCTAGGGGAATTTGAGGAGCTTTTATGTGAGATCCTCCTGTTATAAAACTATAACCCTTTAGTATACCGTAAAATATAAGTGATCCACATATTAATTTTATAAGTCTTTCATAGCTTAATTTTTCCCTTGTCTTTTCTTTACCAAATAATATTCTGTATAAAATTAAACTCGTACCTAGTATAGTTCCCCCTGAAAACCCTCCTCCAGGGGATAAATGTCCAAAGAAAATTACATAAATACCAAATATTTGAATCAAAGGTATTACAATTTTCCCTACTTCCATTAAGATTATATTATTCGTTTTAATCACCACCTATAGATATAAATAAACAACATTAAAACTTAAGATTAATTTCATACGAATTGTTTTTTAAGATTTTTTAAGAACAATTAGAACCACTATTATACCAGTAAACAATACAGTGGCTTCTCCAAAGGTATCAAATGCTCTATAATCCAGTATAATCCCAGTAACTATATTCAACCCTCCTGTATCCTCTATGGAATTTTCTATATATTTATGGGCAACATAATTATTTGATGGATTATTCTCTTTACCAAAGGTGGGAAGTTCATTTACTCCTATAAGTAAAATTAGTATTATGATTAATGTTAAAATAATTGAAATTCCTTTTTTCATCTATTTATTCCCCCTAATTCTCCTGAGAGTAAGAACAAAAAGAAGGGTAGTTATACCTGCACCAACTGCAGCTTCAGTTATAGCAAGATCAGGAGCATTGAGCTGCTGCCATAGAATTGCCATTACAAGACTATATGCCATAAAAACTATAATAGTTCCAAGTAAGCTCTTTATAGTTGATACTGCTATAGAACATCCAATTAGAAATACAAGCATGATTATACTAAATACCTTCATTACATTTTCACCCCGTTTATATATAAAGATAACGAACTCTAAAGTATTATAAATTTCAAAAAAGTAGTGAAATTATTTCAAATTTATTAAACCTTAAAGTGGTTTATCTTTAGTGAAACAAATTGAAAGGTCAATTTATAAACCATAAAAAATCTCAAAATCATATATATTCTTACAATCTATAAAATAAAATCTAGCATTGTTTCACAATCTGTGAATCAAATCTAAAGCTATTTTTCCTTTAATAGTTTCTCTTCTTTACTTTGTAATTAGCCTTAGCTATTAAATGGGTTGCAGTAGGTGAAGTCATCCACAAAAAAATTATTACTAAAGATAGTTTTAAACTTGCAAAGCTCAGTCCTCCATAAAGCATTAATGCAAATAAACAAAGAATAGCTCCAAGCGTATCACATTTTGCTGCACTATGGGCTCTTGTATAAATATCTGGAAATCTTAACAAACCTATAGTTCCAACCAATAGAAAGAACAATCCTCCAGTTAAAGATATACATATCAAAATATTTTTCATGAACTTCACCTCCTATTTTCTATATAATTTGATATTACAATAGAACCAATAAAACTTATTAAGGCGTACACCAGCACTACATCTATAAAATATGTTTCCTTCAAAATATAGGAAATTATTGATATCAATACTACAGTTTTTGTACCGATAACATTAATTGCAATCAATTTATCTGCAGGGCTTGGTCCCTTTAAAGCTCTAATCATACATAATAATATTGTCAAGCTCAAAAAAATTGAAGAAAAAATTAATATTTTTTCAATCATCATAACTGCTCCTCTATCTTTAAAAGTAATTTTTCAAATTTAGAATCTATAACATCAGATGCCTGATCTTTGGTAATACAGTGTACAGTAAACTCATCATCATCTATCTCTATTGTTAAAGTACCTGGAGTTAGAGTTATAGAATTTGCTAAAATCATTTTTAAAAAATCACTCTTTAACTTAGTATTAAATTTTATTATATTAGGACTAATAACAATTTTTCTACTTAAAACTATAATAGCTAACTGAATATTCGCTATAATTATTTCTTTAATAAGTAAAAATAAATAATTAACAAACAATTTCAAATTCCTAAATTTCAGAAAACAATTTCCTTTATAATCCCTATATTTTATTTTATAATTATACATACTTATTAAGAAAGCAATGAATATCCCTATTATTATGACCTGATAGTCAACTTTTTCTGCTAAAATAGTCCAAATAATCAAATACAATACTAATACTTTAAAGAATACCTCTTTTAATTTCATAAAAACCTCCAAAAATTTCAAAATAAAGCCTAAGGTATATTAATGCAAATATCATACCAATATTTTCGAAAGATTTATAACTGTTGCTATAACTTATTTATGCTTGTAAATATAAATAAAAAAAATAAGGGAATGCTTGTAAAAAATCTCCCTTTAAAATAAATATGTTTTATTTTTATACACTTTTTAGATTTGATAACATTTTTTCTGTTTTATTTTAATACACATGTTCTATTTTAGTACATGTTGTAACCCGTATTTATATATTTTTCTATAAAGAGAGCTTCTACTTATTCCCAATACCCTAGATGCCAATGCAATATTCCTGTCAACCTCTGTTACAGTTCTCTCTATGGTGATTTTTTCAACTTCTTCTAAAGAAAGAAGTTTATTTTTTATCCCCAAGGACTCTGTCATATCATTTGATTTCATATAATCAGGTAGATTATTATAGCTTAAAATTTCTCCATTATCAACAATATTTATTATTTGCTGCATAACATTTTGCAGCTCTCTAACATTCCCAGGCCAATTGTAGCTCATCATCCCTCTGTAGAAGCTATCATGTATACCCTCTATTTTTTTATTCATTTTAGCAGAATATTTCTTTATAAAATAATCTATAAAAAGTTTTATATCCTCTTTTCTCTCTCTTAGTGGGGGTATATTAATAGGCATTACATTTAATCTGTAATAAAGATCCTTTCTAAAATTTCCAAGCTCTACTTCCTTCTCTAAATCCTTATGGGTTGCAGCTATTACCCTAACATCTACAGGAATAATTTCATGACCTCCAACTCTTACTACCTCTCTGGTTTCAAGAACCCTTAAAAGATTAGTTTGAGCATCTAGAGGCATATCTCCTATCTCATCAAGAAAAATACTACCTTCATCAGCCAGCTCAAATTTTCCTGTATGACCTCCCCTTTTAGCCCCAGTAAAGGCTCCTTCTACATATCCAAACAACTCACTTGCCACAAGCTCTCTAGGTATAGCACCACAATTTAGAAAAATAAAGGGTTTATTCTTTCTTAAACTGGCATTATGTATAGATTGTGCAAACAACTCTTTTCCAGTACCACTTTCTCCTTTAAGTAAAACTGTTGTATCATTCATTGTACATCTTTTAGCTAATTCTATTACATCTTTAATTTGGGGGCTTTCACCAAGGATATCATTAAACTTAAATCTTGCTTTAGCTCCTACTATTTTATTTACCAAACTATGAATAACCTTAGCTTCATTAAATGTTATAACTACTCCTTCAAGCTTATTTGTTGATAGCTCGTTTATAGGAGTTATATTTGCGATACATAGTAATTTTTTGCCTCTTTTAAGTTTAAAATAAATTTCTTCTTCTTCAAATTTTCTCCCCTTCTTTATTGCTTTCAATATTCTATCACTATAATCTTCAAATAATATATTTTTTATACTTTTCCCAATTATATCTTTTTCTTTTAATAATAATTTTTTTCTTGCAAACAAATTGATATCTGTTACTATTCCCCTGGTATTTATACAAATTAACCCATCTGATATGGATTCCATTATGGCATGAAAGTGCTTAATAGCAATCTCCAATTGTTTATTTATAAGATCCAATTTTAACTGCTTTTCTATTGCCTCTGCCGATGCTACTATCATACCTAAAGTATGGGAATGAACCTTTTCATAGGGCCCTGTCATGCTTAGTATTCCTATTATTTCTCCTTTATTATTCCTAATTGGACAAGCTGAAGAACTCCAGCCATGATATTGTTTGCAAAAATGCTCTGCACCAATGACTTGAACAGGCTTTTTAGTATATAATGCAGTACCAATTGCATTTGTTCCAATTACTTCCTCTTTCACATTACATCCCTTATATATATTTAAACTACCATATTTGTCAAATAAATTCATATCACCTATACATTCAAGTACATAACCATCTTTATCGGTTAATCTAACTAATAATCCAGAGTTGCCAACTATTTTATGAAGACTATTCATGAAAGGTTTAGCTGTCTTTAGAAGAGGTTTAAATTTTTCATACCTTTTATTTATTTCCTTTTCATTTAACTCTATTTTAACTTTTTCTGTGAATGGATCTATCCCATAATTTTTACTTCTTATCCATGAATCAGCAATAAAATTCCTCAAAGCTTTTTTTTCTAGCTTTCCTTTTTTTACATATTGTTCCCATTGCTTATAAATATTTATATTTTTACTTAATAAATCTTTTGTAGGCAATGATATCTCCTCCCTACATTCTTTTTTTTTATATTACTATAAATTAGTACAGTCATCAATTAATATCAAAGATTTTTTTATAACTCTAAAGTTTAAAATGAATTTCGTAAGAAAAGAATGAATACTCCTACATTTTTTATTTGAAATTTATTCAAGCCTAAAGTTCTTTATCTTTAACGTATTTTTTTCTGTTTATAGGGAAAACTTTTATAAAAATACTATATACATTGCATATATAAATCTTGTATTCATTTACAAAATCAATAGTCTTTAAAAGTTCAAATATTACTATGCAAAGCTCATTGCAATGTATTAATTAAGAAAGGGGTATTCTATTGAATTCAATATCGAAGCTTTCAGAAAATACAGTAAATATTAATAATCCTTTAGCCACTTCATATTTTTCTAATATATTTTTATCTTATCTAAAGAACAATTATACCAGTTGTCATGATGAAATAATTATATTATGTATCGGCACCGATAGATCCACAGGGGATTCCCTAGGCCCATTAACTGGATATAAAATCAAAAAAATATTAAATAGATTTGAAAAAGTTCATGTATATGGAACTTTAAATGAACCAGTTCATGCAAAAAATTTAGAAGAAAAAATTGAAAATATTTATTCAGATCATAAAAATCCATTTGTTATTGCCATTGATGCATGTCTTGGTAAAGTTGATAGAGTTGGTTACATAACGGTATCACAGGGCCCAATAAAACCTGGAGCTGGAGTTAAAAAAGTCTTACCACCAGTTGGAGATATACATATAACAGGTATTGTAAATTTAGGAGGATTTATGGAGTATATTGTACTACAAAATACAAGACTAAATCTAGTAATGAATATGGCCGAAACTATTTCAAGTGCAATTTATTTTGGACTTTGGAAATTTTACAAAGAAATCAACAAAAAAATTGAGCAGTTGAATCTAAGTTAACTACTCATTTAAATATATTATCAATTCAAAAACATTATACAGATTAATGCATTATAAATATGTGATCAAGAAATTTAACCTACTCAGGGAATTACTAAAAATTTTTTTGGCTTATTTAATAAACCTGTTTTTTTATATAACTTTGAAGGAAAAAAGCAGGTTTATAAAGCTTTTTTGAAACACATAATTAGAATTATATTCATCTATAATTTGACAAGATTATAATTTCCTATGTGTTATAAAAATTTCTCAAATATTTAATTTATTAATACAACAGGTTAAATTGAATAGTAGTCTTTTTATAATAATGATGTATAACTTCTATTTTCAATTATATTTTCAATTTCATCGGGATGTTTACCTCTAACATCTACTACAAATGCTCCACTGCTCATATCTATTATATTATCAAACATATTTAGATATCCTAATGATCCATTATCACTATTATATAATATTGTATCTACATATCCAGTATATGAATCATCAACTACTTTATATCCTTTTTCAATAAGGCTTTCTTTAATATGTATAGGAACATTATTTAAGGCTATAGTTTTCTTCATCAAAAAACACCTCCTAGAAATATTCTTTCTAAGAGGCCTATTATTTATTCAAAAAACAGTTTATAATTAGACTATCTTATAATTCCTATTTACAATGGCAAATATTATACTTTTATGGGAAAATCACATCTATTCTTGTTTTTTGTATATTAATTTCAGCAGGAATATTTCCAATAATATCTCCATCTGCATTTAGCAATAGAGATTTGTCTCCCAATATCTTTACTTCTTTACCTCTAAAAATTTCTACTTCTTGAAACCTTATATGCTGTCCCTTGAAAACAGTAAAAAAAAGTGAAGCAAATTTAATTTTATTAATCTTATTTACTAAACATATATCTAATAACCCATCATGAAAATCTGCCATAGGGTTTATCTTCATGCCTCCGCCATAATATTTACCATTACTAACTGCAACAAGCTCAATATTTCTTTTTATTTTTTTATTGTCAATAAATATTTCTACCTCTTTATTTTTATACTTTGTCAAAGTTTTAAAAACTCCTATTAAATATGCCAATGGTCCTGAAACATATTGCTTAATAGCTTCAGTTTCTTTCACTATTTCTGCATCAATACCCACACTTGAACAGTTTAGAAAATATCTATTATTTACCATTCCAATATCTACTCTTTTTGTCTTGCCCATCTTAAGAACCTTTAATATTTCATCATGATCCTTAGGCATATTTATCATTCTTGCAAAATCATTTCCTGTTCCAGCAGGCAATATCCCCAATACTATTTTTTCCCTTCTAATACCATTAACCACCTCATAAGCTGTTCCATCTCCTCCCACAGAGATTATATGGGTATATCCCTTATCTATCCCTTCCCTTACAATCTTCTCTCCTTCACCCCTCTGACTAGTTATCTTGACTTCATATTGTATATTATCCTTATCAAAGCTTTCCTTTATTTTAGGAATAATTTCTACTGTTCGTCCTTTTCCAGCAACAGGATTTACTACAAATAAATATTTCTTCATAATCTTCCACACTCGCTATCTCATCTTGAGTTTTATAATTGAGGAAATTGCATAATCATGATTTGGAACAATTACATAATATATATGATATGTTTTCTCCTATAAACCTGTTTAAAATTTAAACAAGTTTATAGGAGGGGCGTAAAAGGATTCTCAGTGTCTACATGAGTAAATTAAACTTTTAAGGGTTTATATCTATATAGATTTCCTATAGCAAAACTTAATTTATGCATACCAAAATATCCGATGCTTCTAGGGATTTTTGATGTGTATAAATTAACTGTTTTGCTGGAATATCTATAAAGATAAAAAACTTTAAAGATTAATAAATTTGTTCCACTATAAATTTTTTCTACCTATATCCCATACTACATTTCTTCATATATCATCCTTACTGCATTTAAAGCCTTATCAATATCTTCTTTGGTATTGAAATATCCAATGCTAAACCTTACAGTTCCTTGTTCAAAAGACCCTAATGTTTTATGGGCCAACGGTGCACAATGCAAACCTGATCTTACTGCAATATCAAAACCTTGATCCAGTACATAGCTTACCTCAGATGAATCTAAATCCCCAATATTTATTGAAATTACAGCCGCCCTTCTTTTTACATCTTTAGGGCCATAAATTTTAATTTCATCAATATTCTTTAGTCCATTTAGCATATATTCAGTTAAATTTTCTTCATGCTTTCTTATATTATCTATACCAATATCTAGAATATATTTTATGCCAGCACCCAGTCCTACAATTCCCGGTGTGTTAGGAGTGCCGCTTTCATATCTATCGGGAACTATTTCTGGCTGTAATAGAGATTCTGATTTGCTACCAGTCCCTCCTTCTTTCATATGATTAAGCTCTATGCCTTGTCTAATATAAAGTCCACCGGTTCCCTGAGGCCCCATAAGGCTTTTATGTCCAGGAAAAGCCAGGAGGTCTATATTCATTTCATTAACATCAATATTATAAACACCTGCTGTTTGAGCTGCATCTACTAAAAATAAAACTCCTCTTTCCTTAGCAATTTTTCCTATTTCTTTTATAGGCATTAATGTTCCTGTAACATTAGAAGCATGGGTTATAACAATTAATTTTGTATTATTTTTGATGGCCCTTTTTAATTCATTAATTTTTATTATACCTTCATGATCACATTCTACTATGGTATTTTCAACACCTATTTTCTCCAATGCCTTTATAGGTCTTATAACTGAATTATGCTCCATACCTGAAGTTATAACATGATCTCCCTTTTTAAGAATACCTTTTATTGCAAGGTTCAACGAATCTGTGGCATTATATGTGAATATAATTTGCATTGGATTATCAATATTGAAAAGCTTACATATCAATTCCCTTGTTTCATATATCCCTCTACCTGCCTTTAAAGCAAGTTTATGTCCTGACCTTCCCGGATTAGCTCCATATTCTCTAAAACACTTATCTACAGCTTTATACACTTCTTCTGGTTTTGGGTAAGAAGTAGCTGCATTATCTAAATAGATCATCGAAACACTTCCTTTTGTAAAATTTTGTGAAACAATCTCAAAACTTAATTTATACATCCTAAAAACATCAATACACCTAGGTTTTTGAGATATATAAATTCACCTTTCAATTTGTTTCACCTTATGTGATAGATTCTATATTTTTTATTTCCTATAAATATATTTTCCCTTTCATAGCAAGAACAGCTCTGCCACCAACCTTTACAATTAAACCTTCACTATCTTTGTTTATTTCTACATGTATTTGACTTGGCCTTTTCATAAAATATCCCTGTTGACATATAATGTCAACTTTTTGCTTTATATTAATTATATCATTGTTAATCAAATAAGCAGCCAAAGCTCCATTTGAAGTTCCAGTGGCAGCTTCTTCATTAATTCCAAAGGCCGGTGCAAAGTTTCTACATGAAACTATCCTTCTATCATAATCTTTAAAAGTAAAAGCGTGCACTCCTACTACATTATGTTTAATACTATAATTTTTTAACTTTTCAAAATCAGGTTTTACTTTCTTTAGTGTATCTATATTTTTTACTGGAAAAATAATATCCACAAGTCCAGTTGAATAAGCCATTGGTAATATTTCGAATTTTTCAAGCCCAACATCACAAATATTTAAACCCATAATATTTGCAATTTCATCGACATTGCCAACATCAAAAATAAATTCAGGCCTTTTTTGTGTCATCATTATTTTCTCCACTTTATTCTCTTTAAAATATATCTCAACAGGTAAAACTCCTGCTAAAGTTTTTTGTTTTACAACTATTTTTTCATCCACAGACTCAATTAGTCCCTCTTTAGCTAAAACAAAAAATGCAGCTATAGTGGCATGACCACATAATTCTATTTCTTCTGTAGGTGTAAAAAATCTTATTTCATAATCAAACTCCTTACCATTAACTTTCTTTACAAATGCAGTTTCTGAAAGAGCCATTTCTTTTGAAATATTAATCATTTTATTTTTATCTAATCCCTCTGTGTCCAAAACAACTCCTGCAGGATTACCTCCAAAAACTGTATCTGTAAATGAGTCTACCTGATAAATTATTTTTTCCATATAACACCTCTTTCACTTTATATGAAAACATATAGTAAATGTTTCACATGAAACATTTACTTTTTCAAAAATTCTATAATTCTCTCCAAATCATCATCACTATAATATTCTATCTCTATTTTTCCTTTTTTCTTTCCATTTACAATATTTACCTTTGTTCCAAGAATCTCCTTTAAACTTTCTTCAATATATACAATAGTACTATCCTTAACTTTATTAACTTTATTAACTTTTTTAACTGCATTATTTTTTCTATTTTTTTCTATAATCCTAGATACAAGCTTCTCCGTTTCTCTAACAGTTAAATCCTCAGTATTGATTTTAAAAGCAATCTCTTTTTGAAGTTTGTCGTCTTCTATTCTTAAAAGTGCTCTTCCATGCCCACTTGAAATTTCACCTTCTATTATCATTTTTTTTGCTTCATCATTTAAATTTAAAAGTCTTAATGTATTTGCAATATAGGGTCTGCTTTTTCCTATAATATTTGCAATTTTATCTTGAGTCATTTTAAATTCTTCATTTAATTTTTTATAAGCTAAAGCTTCTTCTATTTCATTTAAATCTTCTCTTTGTAGATTTTCTATTAAAGAAAGCTCCATCAATTCCTGATTATCTAATTCTTTTATAATACAAGGGATTTCCTTTAATTTTGTATTTTTAGCTGCACGCCATCTTCTTTCTCCTGCAACAATTTCATATCCCTTTTCATGCTTTCTGACTATAATAGGTTGAACTATACCATGATTAGATATTGATTCCTCTAAAGACTTTATCTTATCTTTATCAAAATACTTTCTCGGTTGATTTTTATTAGGCTTTATATCATCAATATTTATCATTTTAACAATTTTTCCATCACTATTTGTATTATCTAATACACTTTCTTCAAATTTATGAGGTATAAGTGCATCTAAACCCTTTCCAAGTCCTCTTTTTGCTTTAGCCAATTAAATCACATCCTCTTCTAGTTCTAAGAATTCTTCGGCAAGTTCATTATAAGCTTCAGCTCCCTTTGACTTAGGATCGTAATCTATTACTGGCATACCATGACTAGGTGCTTCAGCAAGCCTTACATTTCTAGGTATAATTGTTCTATATACCTTGCCTCTAAAATATTTTTTAACTTCATCCACTACCTGTATAGATAAATTTGTTCTGCCATCAAACATGCTCAAAACTACACCCTGAATTTCAAGTGACGGATTAAGATTTTTTTTAACCAATTGTATTGTGTTCATAAGTTGACTTACTCCCTCTAGTGCATAGTATTCACATTGAATAGGTATTATTACACTGTCAACCCCTGTCAAGGAATTAATAGTCAATAAACCCAAGGAAGGAGGACAATCAACAAATATATAATCATATTTATCCCTTATTTTATTAATCATATTTTTAAATATATATTCTCTATTTGATATTTTAGTTAATTCTATTTCAGCTCCAGCCAATTGCACATTTGAAGGAATTATATCAATATTTTTGTAATCAGTTTTTATAATACAATTTTCAATATCATCATCCCCCAATAAGGCATCGTAAATATTTGATTCCGTACTATTTTTATCTATACCAAAACCGCTAGTAGTATTACCTTGGGGGTCTATATCTATAATAAGTATTTTTTTGCCTTTTGTTGCAATACATGCGCTTAAATTTACATTTGTAGTTGTCTTTCCTACCCCTCCTTTTTGGTTAAATAGAGCTATTGCTTTCCCCATAATATTTAATCCCCCTTTAAGGTTATATTTATTATTAACCCTCTACTATATTATATAATATAGTTCCTTTTCTTTATAAAAAATTCCTCCTTTTAAAAAATATATTTTTTAGAAATAATTGAGAAAATTGCATAACTCCAATTTGGCAAAATTACATAATATATATGGTATAGCTTCAGAGATTTCAAAACAATATGTAGTAGTTAGTTTTTTGAAGAAGTAATTATGCAATTTGCTCAATCATATAAATTATTTATCCCTCTCAATAATTTACCTTAACAAAAATATATTCATATTTTCTATTCTCCATTAATAAAAATAAGTATGGTTATTTTTGATATATTAAAAATTAAAATAAATTTTGTTAAAATAATGAACTCTTCTACATTTTTTCAACGAAATTTATTAATCTTCAGAGTAGCAGTACTTTATACTCATAGGAGGAACTATTAATGTGGAAAATTATTTTAACTTCATTTTGGATGGTTTTTATTGCAGAGTTAGGAGATAAAACACAGCTTCAAACAATGTTATTGGCAACTCAAACAAAATCTCCACTAGGTGTTTTTATAGGGGCTTCTCTAGCACTTATTCTTAGTGCTTTAATAGGAGTTCTTGCCAGCACATATATAACAAAGTTAATACCACCTGAATATCTTAAGTTTGGAGCAGGAAGTGCATTTATAATAATAGGTATATTAACTTTATTAGGAAAATTATAAATTATAATCAAAACCTTCTTTTATTCTTCTACTATTTTACAATAATAAGTTCAAAATTAAATAAAAAGAGGAAATTGCATAATTACCTCTTTTTAAAACTAACTACTACATATATTTTTAAAATCTTTAGAATAATACTATATATATTATACAATTGTCCAAATTCCAATTATCTCAAATAAAAAAAACCGCAGCTTTAGCCACGATCTTTACTTCTTTTTTGGTATTTTAACCACAACCTCTATATATTCCCCTTTATCTGCCTGAGTATATTTAGCATCTATCCCTGTATCCCTTATTGCATTATATGCATTTTTTAAAGTGTTTAAATAAATTCTAAAATTTAATGAACTCTTAATTGATTGTCTTCTCTCTGGTTCTTCCGGTCCTTGCAATTTTTCAAGAGTATCTTTTATTAACCTTTCAGTTCTTTTAACATTAAAACCCTTCTCAATCACTATTTCTAATATTTCTTTTTGAATTTTCTCATCCTGTATTTTCAATAAGGCTCTCCCATGTCTTTCTGTAAGATTATTGGATATTAATAAATCCTTAATCTCATCAGAAAGCTTTAAAATTCTCAATTTGTTAGCTATAGTAGATTGATTTTTACCTACTTTTTCAGCTAATTCCTGCTGTGTAAAACCATGTTCATTTATTAACATAAAATATCCTTCAGCTTCTTCTACAAAATTCAAATCTTCCCTCTGAAGATTTTCTATCAAAGCCACAACAGCAGAATCTTCATCACTCATTTCAACTATTATAGCAGGTATTACATCTAAACCAGCTAATTTTGAAGCTCTTAACCTTCTTTCACCAGCAATCAATTCATAATTATCTTCATTTTTTTTCTTAACACTAATAGGTTGTATAACTCCATAAGATTTTATTGAAGAAGAAAGCTCCTCTAACCCTTCTTTACTAAATTTTTTTCTAGGCTGATAAGGATTTGGCTGGATACTATCAATTGATAGATATGTAACCTTATTCTTTAAACTAACATTTTCCATTGTCCACGACCCCTTATATAAATACTTCTAACCTATTTATTCGTCATAAATATTCTACTTCCTTCTTGTTTTTTTATAAAATAGAAGAATTTTTCATTAGCTCTATTAAATGAGATTTTTACATAATTACCTCAAAAAATTTAATAAATATATTTTTCATCTACACTATTGGTTTTTTGGTAGGAGTTCCTGCTTTTCTAGGATACTTCTTAGGAGTTGATTTAATCTTTTTAATAATAATTAAAGTATGGTTTATATCACTAAAGGGCAATTTTACATCTACTTTATCTATTATTTTTCCACCAAGAACGCTTACTGCCTTTTCAGATTTCAAAGCTTCTTCATAAGCCTTGGGTCCTTTTTGTGCAATAAAAAATCCATTGACCTTTACAAAGGGAAGACAATATTCACTAATCACACTTAAATCCGCCACAGCTCTTGCAACGGCAACATCATACTTTTCCCTATAATCTTCCTTTTTTCCATAGTCTTCTGCCCTACCATGTAATAATTCAATATTTTTAAGATTCAACTCTTTACATACCTCATTTAAATATCTAATTCTTTTGTTAAGAGAATCTAATAAAGTTATATTTAAATTTTCATAATAGATATTCAAAGGTATTCCTGGAAAGCCTGCTCCTGTTCCTACATCAATTATCTTTGAATCATTTTTTATAGTACCTGTGATAATACAGGTCAATGAATCTAAAAAATGCTTTATCATTATTTCATTTTTATCAGTTATTCCTGTCAAATTAATCTTTTCATTCCATTGAATTAACAATTCCATATAAGATGAAAATTTTTCTACCATTTTATCATCTATATCCAATCCTATTTCCTTGCCACCCTGCTTTAATATATCTTTGCTATTCATTTTCATTTGCCTTCCTTCTTCTGCTTTGCTCTAGATAAACCAATAATACAGAAATATCTGCTGGAGAAACTCCAGAAATTCTAGAAGCCTGTCCAACTGACAAGGGTTTTATTTCATTTAGCTTTTGCCTTGCTTCTAGTCTTAACCCTTCTATTTTACTGTAATCTAAATTAGAATTCAATCTTTTGCTTTCCAATTTTTTAAATTGGTCAATTTGTCTTAATTGCTTACTTATATATCCTTCATATTTTATTTGTATATTACATTGTCTAGCAATATCCTTTCTTATATCTAGCCTGCTAGTATCAATGTCTTTGATTATATCATAGTTAAGTTCTGGTCTTTTTATAAGATCATATAATAATATGCTGCTATTGATTTTTGAGCTGTTTCTCTTTTCTAAAAAATCATTTACTTCATCAGGTTTTACATATATACTTTTTAGTCTTTCCATTTCTTTTTCAAATTGTAATTTTCTATTGATATATTTCTTATATCTATCTTCTTTAACTAAACCAATTTTATATCCCTTCTCAGTCAATCTAAAATCAGCATTATCCTGTCTTAATATCAGTCTATATTCAGCTCTGGAGGTCATCATTCTATATGGTTCATTCGTACCCTTAGTAACAAGGTCATCAATTAAAACTCCTATATATGCTTCAGATCTGTCTAATACAAAAGGTGACTTTCCTTTTATTTTTAAGACAGCATTTATTCCGGCCATAAGCCCTTGGGCTGCAGCTTCTTCGTATCCTGAAGAGCCATTAAATTGACCTGCAGAAAATAAATTATTAATATTTTTAAACTCAAGCGATAGCTTTAATTCTGTAGGATCAATACAATCATATTCTATAGCATATGCAGGCCTCATAATTTTAACATTCTCAAGTCCAGGTATAGTACTTAAAAATTCTATTTGAACATCCTCTGGTAAGCTTGTAGACATTCCTTGCACATACATTTCATTTGTATCCAAACCTTCAGGTTCTATAAACAATTGATGCCTATCTTTATCAGCAAATCTAACGACTTTATCTTCAATCGATGGACAGTACCTAGGACCCGTTCCCTCAATTTGACCACTATACATGGCTGATCTATGTAAATTTTTATTTATAATTTCATGGGTTTTATTATTTGTATAACTGAGCCAACAGGATACTTGATCCTTTTTCAGCTCATCATTCATAAAAGATAAGGGTATAATCTCCTCATCCCCTGGCTGTTCAATCATTTTACTAAAATCTAAGGTTTTTCTATCTACCCTTGCCGGTGTTCCAGTTTTAAATCGCCTTAGTTTAATACCAACCTTTACAAGACTTTCAGTAAGTTTTAATGATGGAGCTAATCCGTTTGGACCACTTTCATAATTAGATGAACCTATAAAAATTCTTCCACCCAAATATGTGCCTGTTGCCAATATCACAGTTTTACTATAATATATAGACCCGGATCTTAATACTACTCCCTTTACCTCATTTTCCTCAATTATAATTTCTACAACTTCACCTTGTTTTACATCCAGGTTTTCTTCATTTTCTAAAGTCTTTTTCATCTCCCTGTGATATAGATTTTTATCGGCCTGGGTCCTTAGGGAATGAACTGCCGGGCCCTTAGCAGTATTGAGCATTCTACTTTGAATAAATGCCTTATCAATAGTTAAACCCATTTCTCCACCTAAAGCATCTATTTCCCTTACAAGATGTCCCTTTCCCGTTCCTCCTATAGATGGATTACAGGGCATCATAGCTATAGAATCAAGATTTATAGATAGAATCAAAGTTTTTTGCCCAAGCCTTGCAGATGCCAACGCTGCTTCACATCCTGCATGTCCAGCACCTACAACAATAACATCATATTTACCTGCTTCAAATTTTTCAATCATAAATCAACCTCCATAAACTTTTACTTACCTAAACAGAAATTACTAAATATTTTATCTACAATATCATCGTCAACTGTATCTCCTGTTATCTCTCCTAAAAAATCATAGCAATCCTTTATATCAACTTCTATTAAATCATATGGTAGATTTTGATTTGCAGCTTCTATGCCATCTGAAATGCTTTTTAAAGCTTTTTCAAGAGAGCTTTTATGTCTTACATTTGTGATAAAAGAGCTGTCCCTTGACTTAATATTCCCACCATAAACCATATTTACTATTTCATCTTCAATTTCATCTAAGCCCTTTTCTTCTAAAATTGATATTTTTATTACTCTTTGATTAGGTAATAATCCTTCAAGCTTCTTTTCATCAACCCTCTGAGGTAAATCGGTTTTATTTAACAGAACTATTGCTTTTCTATGCTTAATATGTTCAATTATTTCCATATCCTCCTTAGTTAAATCTTCAGAAGCATCTAAAACTAATATAATTAGATCTCCCCTATTAAAAAATTCTTTACTTCTTTCCACACCAATTTTTTCTACTAAATCCTCTGTATCTCTAATTCCAGCAGTATCCACAATCTTTAATGGGATCCCTTTAATACTAAGATACTCTTCAATAACATCCCTTGTAGTTCCTGGAACATCAGTAACTATAGCCCTTGATTCCCTAAGTAAGGCATTTAAAAGAGATGATTTACCTACATTTGGTTTCCCAATGATTACAGTATTTAACCCTTCTCTAATTATTTTTCCCGTTTCAGATGTCTTTAAAAGCCTTTCAATCTCATCCTTAATGGTTTCCATATTAGATAAAAGCTGGGAATATGTTATTTCCTGAATATCTTCCTCAGTATAATCTATACTAACATGTAAATGAGCTAAGGTTTCTAATATAATCTCTCTAAGTTTTTTCACATTTTTAGATAGATTTCCTTCAAGCTGACTTAAAGCCACATCAAACCCCTTATCAGTTTTAGCACTTATTAAGTCCATTACTGCCTCTGCTTGAGCTAAGTCTATCCTGCCATTTAAAAAAGCTCTTTTAGTAAATTCTCCAGGCTCAGCCATCCTTACACCATTTTTTAATACAAGATGTAATATATTTCTTGTTGGTACTATTCCACCATGACAATTAATTTCTACTATATCTTCCTTGGTGTATGTATAGGGAGCTTTCATATATACCACTAAAACTTCATCTAATACTTTATTTCTTTCTTTATCAAATATATGTCCATATACCATTTTTCTTTGAGGATATTCCTTTATACTAATTCCTTTTTTAGACCTAAAAATTCCATCTAAAACATTTATAGCCTCTGGACCACTTATTCTAATTATACTTATTCCTGCTTCACCTAAAGCAGTGGCAATAGCAGTTATAGTATCATCGATCATATTGTTCACCTCACTAACTAGCAGTCATTATTATTATTCCAATTTTAACACAAAACAATAACAAAACCCAGTATTTATACTGGGTTTTAAAATAATTCTTTAGCCTTAACGATAGATTTCTTTTAGAGCTTATTTTAAAGTTCTAGTGATTTTATCTATAACTATTTAAGATATACAACAACTTTCCTATTTGGTTCATCTCCTTGACTTCTAGTACCCACATAAGGATTGCTTTGAAGTGCTGAATGTATAATTCTTCTTTCATATGGATTCATAGGATCAAGGGTTATACTCTTTCTATATTTTTTCACTTTGTAGGCCAATTTATTAGCCAGTTTTATTAATGTTTGCTCTCTTTTTCTTCTATAATTTTCAGTATCCAATATGACTCTTACATAATCTGAATCCCCATTATTAATTACTAGGCTTACCAAATACTGTAATGAATCTAGAGTTTGTCCTCTTCTTCCAATTAATATTGCAGCATTTTTCCCAACTATTTCTATATGAAGATTATTATTTTTCAATTCTGCTTTAAGAACCGCGGGTATCTTCATACAATCTAAAACTTTTTCCAAAAAATTAGTGGCCTTTTCTACAGGATCATTCTTTAAAGTCACTCTAACCTTGGCATTTTTACTTCCAAATAGTCCAAATAAACCTTTACTGGGCTCTTCAAGAACCTCAACTTCAACTCTATCTCTAGTAGTATTTAGCTGAGCTAATGCACCACTTATTGCTTCTGCAATAGTTTTATCCATATTTTCCACAGACTTCATATTTTTTTACTCCTCCTTAAGCTTTACACCTTTAGGTAATAAAAGCTGTTGAGCCATTTGGAATAAATTACTTATAACCCAATATAAAGTAAGTCCTGCTGGGAAACTTTTACCCCACCATAAAATCATTAGTGGTAAAAGTAAATTCATAGTCTTCATGGCTTGCGGCTGATCAGCTTGATTTGCAGCACTATTCATAGTATTCATTGAAAGGTAAGTAGAAACTGCAGCTATAATTGGTAATATACCAGGTACTTCAAAACCTCCTAACATAAAAACATCAGGATCAACTAAATTTTGTAACCATAAAAAAGGAGCATCAGTCGCTATACTTGCAAGAGCTTCTTTACCCTTGAAAACGTATTCAACAGGATTTCTAAGGGCTCCAAACAATCCAAAAAGAATGGGCATTTGAATAATTAATGGTAAACATCCACCTAAAGGATTAATTTTATGTTCTGAATAGAGTTCCATCATCTTTTTGTTTAAAGTTTCTTTATCATTTTTATACTTATCTTGTAACTTTTTCAATTCCGGTTGTATTTTTTGCATCTCTTTTGTTTGTTTTACTTGATTTAAAGTAAGAGGTAATAACAATACTTTAACTATTACCGTAAATAATATTATAGCTATAGCGTAATTATTTACTATATTATAGATGAAAAATAATAATGAACCTAATGGTTTTGCAATCAATTCTTTACCCCCTATCGTTTATATACTAATTTTTCATAGTTTTTTCAATTCCTAAATTTTATCATTTCAAAGGATCATATCCTCCTGGATGGAAGGGATGACACTTTAGTATTCTAATCAAACTTAATCTTAACCCCTTTAAAGCTCCATACTTATTAATGGCACTGAGGGCATATTGGGAACAAGTTGGATAAAATCTACAGCTTGGCTTTTTAAGAGGTGATATATACTTTCTATATATCTTTATTAAAATTATTAAAATTTTTTTCAAAATAACACCTTTTTTCCTCAATAAGATATTAGAATTGAAATAAATATTATATTTATTATACTTTGAAGTTAATTATTATTAATTCATATAAATTTTTGATTTTTTCATAACTCTTCTTATTGATTTTTCAACATCATAATAATCTGCATCATTTATAGCCACCCTAGCTATAAAAACAATATCATAGCCAATTTTTATATCACGACTATTGTTTCTAAAGCTTTCCTTCATAAGTCTTCTGGCCCTATTTCTTTTAACACTATTTCCAACTTTTTTACTTGCTGTAAAACCAACCCTTGTCACATTACTGAAGTTTTTGCATAAATAAATTACAACAAATTTATCTGCAAAAGACTTCCCTTTTTTATAAACATTTTTAAAATCTGTATTCTTTTTTAGCCTTTCTATTTGAGCCATAAGGTTTTCTTTCCAAACCTCCTTAACAATAACCAACTCCAAAATATAATAAAGTATGATGCTGGTCATCTATAATTACAGAAAAAGGCCACTATTAGCGGCCTTAAGCAGTCAATTTCTTTCTACCTTTTTTCCTACGTCTTTTAATAACATTTCTACCTGCTTTACTACTCATTCTTTTTCTAAAACCATGTTCTTTTTTTCTTTGTCTTCGCTTAGGCTGATAAGTTCTTTTCAATTCCTACACCTCCTTCGAATTTTGCGTATGTATCTATATATTAAACTTATATTCATATAGTAAAAGTCCGCTAAATAATTATACCCTTATAACTATTACATGTCAAGGATTTTATTAAATTTAAAGATATTCATAATCATATGTATTTACCATAACAAAACTTAATTTGTAAATAACAAAATCTCTAGAGTTTCTGAGGAGTTTTGATATGTATAAATTAACTCTTTATCATAGTTCTTATATATCGTGCCTTTTTAATATTTCCTTTTCGTTCATATAATAAACTCGTTTTTCTATATAGTTTTGAAGGAGAAAATATAAAAAGGTCTTTTATATAAGATTTACATAGTAAAACTTGATTTATACATGTACAAATATTTAAGATTTTTGGGAATTTTGAACATGTATAAAATTAAAGTCTTTACTTAAATCCCTATAAAGCTTTTATAATGTAAGCTTTTTTTTAACACATAACAGAAATTATATTTATATATTATTTTGCTAAGTTTACAATTTCATATTTATTTTAAAATTCACTCAAATGAAATATTCATCTCCTCTAAATCTCATTTGAAATTACGTATTCAATTCACTAGTACAGTTAGTTAAATTAAAAATTATATATCTATTTATTTCTAGTGTGGAAAAAGTATCAACAAATCCATTTTCTTGTGGATATTTTTTTATTTTCATTGAACTCAATTTAGTTATTTGATATTATTAGATATAGCCTGTTGATAAGTGGATAAATTATTAAGAAGTTGTTATTTATACACAATTTGTGGATAAACTTGTGTATAACATTAACTTTATTAACATAAATACCTCTAAAGCTCTACTTTTTCTTGTTAATTTCTTAATTTTAAATATGTATATAATGTTAATATTATAAAAAAATTTTTTAAAAAATATTTTTTCCACAAAAATAATTGTTTGCATTGTTAATTATTATATATAAATATTTTTTCTTTTATCTTTTATAATATTAACATTTGTTGTGGATTTATTGTGGACTTTTATATGAAAAATAAAAAAATTACTCACTATTTGTTACAAATTAATTACATTTTTAATATTTATTACCTAAATCATAATTTCAGTTAATTAAAGTAATTAGGAGGATTATATTATGAGTCTTAATCTCCGTGAAATTTGGGAAGAAACTTTAAAGCTAATAAAAACAGAACTTACTGAAGTTAGCTATAATACATGGCTAAAATCATTAGAACCTGTCTCTATAAGAGGTAAAACAATAATTTTAGGTGTTCCTAATGATTTTAATAAAGGAATACTTGAAACTAGATATATGACCCTACTAACCAATGCAATAAAACAAGTAACTTCCCAAGACTTTAAAATAGAGTTTGTCATACCTGGCAGCGATGATTTTCATAGGTTAACCAAAAATAATAATACAAAAGAAAATAACTTTTTTGAAGAACCAGTTCTTAATCCAAAGTATGTATTTGATACCTTTGTAATTGGAAACAGCAATAGATTTGCACATGCTGCTTCTTTAGCTGTTGCAGAAACTCCTGCTAAAGCCTATAATCCACTTTTTATATATGGAGGTGTTGGATTAGGTAAAACCCACCTAATGCACGCTATAGGTCACTATATTTTAGGTCAAAATCCTAGTACAAAGGTAGTTTATGTTTCATCTGAAAAATTTACCAATGAATTGATTAATTCAATAAAAGATGATAAAAACGTAGAATTCAGAAATAAATATAGAACTGTAGATGTTCTTTTAATTGACGATATTCAATTTATAGCTGGTAAAGAAAGAACCCAGGAAGAATTCTTTCATACATTCAACGCTTTATACGAAGCTAATAAACAATTAATCATTTCAAGTGATAGGCCTCCTAAAGAAATCCCAACTTTAGAAGATAGGTTAAGGTCTAGATTTGAATGGGGACTTATAACAGACATACAAGCTCCAGATTTTGAAACAAGAATAGCTATACTTAGAAAAAAAGCTGAATTAGAAAATATAAATATAGATAATGAGGTTATTCATTTTATTGCTAAAAAAATCAAATCAAATATTAGAGAATTAGAAGGAGCATTAATAAGAATATCAGCCTATTCATCCCTAACTAATAAAGAAGTTTCAATTGATCTGGCAAATGAAGCACTTAAAGATATAATATCATCTTCAAAGCCTAGACAGATAACAGTATCATATATAAAAGACATTGTTGCACAGAATTATAATGTAAAGGTTGAAGATTTAAATTCAAAAAGAAGGACGAGAGCAATAACATATCCTAGACAAATAGCTATGTATTTAAGTAGAGAGCTTACTGATTTATCTTTGCCTAAAATTGGCGAAGAATTTGGTGGTCGTGATCATACTACAGTAATTCATGCCTACGATAAAATAAGCAAAGATATAAACACAAATAGCGATTTTAAAAATAGAGTAGATAAAATATTAAAGGAAATAAAAGGAGAATAATAAATAAAACTTTTCTTTAAAATTATGCAAATATATCATTTATTTAATGGAAGTAATAATATAACAAATTTATTATACATTAGTTACAATTCTATAAATTAATTACTGTCATAAATTTTAATCAACAGTTTTTTGTGTAAAAACGTTGTATAACTTGTTGATAAAAGTAAAATTTAATTAGTAAATTTTTTTGTGGATAAATCTTAGATTATGCTTTTTTTATTAACAATCTTTTAAACAGCTTAATTAATTAAAGAATCTTGTTTATAATGACTTTTCCACAAACCAACAGCCCCTACTACTATTACTAATAAATTTTATTATATTTATATTATTCCTTTCCAAAAGGAGGTTTTTAAAAATGAAAATAATATGTTCACAAAAACAACTATCAATGGCCTTAAATATAGTTCAAAAAGCTGTTTCTACTAAAACTACCTTACCAATTTTAAAAGGAATTCTCTTAGAAGCGAAAAATGATCAGCTTAAGTTAGTAGGAAACGATTTAGATATTGGTATAGAAAATTATATAGATACAAAAATATTAGAAGAAGGATCAATAGTAGTAACTTCAAAATTATTTGTTGATATTATAAGAAAATTACCTGATTCAGATGTAGAAATTGAAGTAGATGAACAAAATAATGTATTTATAAAATGTGAAAATTCGGAATTTAAACTTGTAGGACAACCAGCTTTAGAATTTCCCCAGCTGCCATATATCGAAGAAAATAATACCTATATAATAAGCCAGGATTTATTTAAAAATATGATACGACAAACTATTTTTGCAACATCCCAAGACGAAACAAGACCTATACTAACCGGTGCTTTAATTGAAATACAAGATAAAAATATATTAATGGTTGCAATAGATGGATATAGATTGGCTCTTAGAAAGGCATATCTAAATGCAGATATTAAAAATAGGGCAGTAATTCCCAGTAAGACTTTAAACGAAATAAATAGAATATTAGGTAATGAATCAGAGGGAAATATTTATATTTCTTTTACTGACAAACAAATACTATTTAGCATTGATAAAACTAGAATTATTTCGAGGTTACTTGAAGGTGAATTTATAAATTATAATCAGATCATACCTAAGGAATATAAATCAAAGGTTAAGGTAAATACTAAAAAACTATTAGATAGTATAGAAAGGGCCTCATTACTTGCTAAAGAAGGAAAAAATAATGCTATAAAATTTTCTATAAAGGACGAAATTATGAATGTCAGCTCCAATGTAGAAATTGGAAGTGTTAATGAGGAAGTTAGAATTGAATTAGAAGGTGGAGATATAGATATAGGTTTTAATTCAAAATATCTCTTAGATGCTTTAAAGGTTATAGATAGCGAGGAAATATATTTAGAATTTACTACAGCTGTGAGTCCTTGTGTTATGAAACCAACAGATAATGATAATTATATTTATTTAGTTTTACCTGTAAGATTGTCAAAGTAATATAAAAAGTTTTTACTTTTATATCTTTTTACATCTTAAAGATTATTGTATAATTAGAAGTCCTCTTAATAAAGGAGGACTTAATTTCTGTTAGTTCAAATTGTCTACTTACAAAACCTACTATTTGATGTAAAATAAATATGGATGAAATAGTAAAGATTATTTAATAGAGAAATATATAATTATATATAGAAAATTAAGGAGGTATAAAGTTGAAGGAAATTCTTATTGAAACAGAATATATAAGAATGGATCAACTCCTAAAATATGCTAATATAGTAGGTTCGGGAGGAGAAGCAAAGATATTGATTAAAGAAGGTCTGGTCAAAGTAAATGGAGAAGTAGTTACCCAAAGAGGTAAGAAAATCAAAAATAAGGATATAATCGAAATAGAAGATATAAAATTAAAAGTATTGAATAAAAAGTAGAGATAAATGTGAAAATTGTATAATAAATGTAAAAAAATTTCAAATACAAAATGTAGTAGAGATAGTCAGGTGAGTTATCTACATATTGTATTTGAAAATTAATAATGCTAATTATGCAAGTTTCTCAAATAAAAATTTATAAGGGACGTCTATAAATATTCAAGGAAAAATTTATAAATTACATTGTTTTCCTTGAATTTATAGATTAAAAATCTAATTATAGTATGTCTAAAATAATTTAGATTTTAAGCCGAGGTGCTAAAATTGTTTATTAGCAAATTAAAGTTAATTAACTTTAGAAACTATAATAAGTTAGATATAATACTTCATGATAAACTAAATATTTTTATTGGAAATAATGCCCAGGGAAAAACAAATATATTGGAATCCTTATACGTAACAGGTTTTGGAAAATCATTTAGAACCAATAAAGATAAAGAGCTTATAAAGATGAATAAAGATATGGCATATATAAAAGCTGAGGGAAAAAAAAGATACGGAGAAATTTCTATAGAATTAAGATTATGGAATAATAGAAATAAAGAAATAAAAACCAATGGAATAAGTTTAACTAAGCTTTCAGAATTACTTGGTAGCATTAATATAGTTATTTTTTCTCCAGAGGATTTAAAATTAATAAAGGGTGGGCCTTCTGAAAGAAGAAGATTTATCGACAGAGAAATATCTCATGTAAACAAAAAATATTATTATAATATCATGTCATATAATAAAGTTTTGTTACAAAGAAATAATCTCTTAAAAAATATAGCTTATAATAAAAAATTATTAAAAACTATTGATATATGGAATGAAAAATTAGTAGAATATGGGACAGAGGTTATTTTCAAAAGAATAGAATTTATTAAAAAGCTCAATATGCTAAGTAGATTAATGAATAGAAGAATTACTGAAGGTAAAGAGAATTTAGAAATAAAATATTTAAGTAATATAAAAATAGACAAAAAATATAAAACCCAAGATATTTATGAAAGTTTTAAACAAATGTTAGAAAAGAAAATTGATAATGATATAAAAAGAGGTTTTACTACAGTTGGACCCCATAAGGATGATTTAGGTATTTACATTGACAATAAGGATATAAGAATATTTGGTTCTCAAGGTCAGCAAAGGACTGCAGCACTATCATTAAAATTATCTGAGATAGAAATAATAAAAGGAGAAATTGGAGAATATCCAATTCTATTATTAGATGATGTAATGTCTGAATTAGATATAAATAGGCAAAAATTTTTAATAAAGAGTTTAAAAAATGTACAAACCTTTATTACTATAACTGAATTGCCTGAGCTTATGATTCCATTAGATAAAGAAGGGAGCATTTTTAAAATATCTAATGGTAGTATTGTCCAAAATAATGATATTTAAGAAGTTTTATAGTTTTTGTATATAGTCAGGAGGGAAACAGATGGCCGAAAAAATTAATCAAGAATACAATGCCGAGCAGATACAAGTTCTTGAAGGTTTAGAACCTGTTAGAAAAAGACCAGGAATGTATATTGGTACAACGGGTCCGAGGGGACTTCATCATTTAGTAGAGGAAATAGTTGATAATAGTATAGATGAAGCTTTAGCAGGTTATTGCAAAAATATTAGAATTATTATACATGAAGACAATTCAATAAGTGTTTCCGATGATGGTAGAGGAATGCCTGTTGATCTGCATCCCAAAATGAATAAACCGGCTGTAGAAGTTATTCATACAGTACTTCATGCTGGTGGTAAATTTGGAGGAGGAGGCTATAAGGTTTCTGGTGGCCTTCATGGTGTTGGTGCCTCAGTTGTAAATGCCTTGTCGGAGTATTTTGAAGTAGAAGTTAGAAGAAATGGCAAAATATACAAGCAAAGATATGAAAGGGGTAAAACAAAAACCCAGCTTGAAATTATCGGAGATTCAGATATAAGTGGAACTACCAGTACCTTTAAACCTGATAAGGAAATATTTGATGATATAGTTTTTGAATATAAAATATTGGAACATAGAATGAGAGAGCTTGCTTTTTTAAATAAAGGTATAAGGATAATTTTAGAAGATGAAAGAGAAGATGAAAATAAAAAGTCAGAATTTCATTATGAGGGTGGACTAAAAGAGTTTGTAAAACATTTAAATAAAAACAAAACTGTTATCCATAAAAGTATTTTATATAATGAAGGTCAAAAAGATGGGACAGTTATAGAAATTGCCCTCCAATATACAGATGGATATTCAGAAAACATTTTTACATTTGCTAATAATATTAATACCCATGAAGGTGGTACCCATTTAAGTGGTTTTAAAAGCGCTCTAACTAGAGTAATGAACGATTATGCAAGAAAGAATAATTTTTTAAAGGAGAAGGACAATAATCTTCAGGGGGAAGATATAAGAGAAGGTATAACAGCAATAATTTCAGTTAAATTAACGGATCCTCAATTTGAAGGACAGACTAAAACTAAACTAGGAAATAGTGAAATAAGAGGTATTTCAGAATCAATAGCTTCTGAAACTATTGGAAATTTTTTAGAAGAAAATCCTTCAGAGGCAAAGATTATTATTGATAAATGTCTTAGATCAGCTAAAGCTAGGGAAGCAGCTAGAAAAGCAAGGGAACTTACTAGAAGAAAAGGTATACTTGATAATTTAACTCTTCCAGGAAAATTAGCCGATTGTTCAGAAAAGGACCCAGTCAAAAGTGAAATATTTTTAGTCGAGGGTGATTCTGCCGGAGGTTCTGCAAAGCAAGGAAGAAATAGAGAAATTCAAGCAATTTTACCCCTGAAAGGTAAGATAATGAATGTAGAAAAGGCAAATCTAGTAAAAATATTGAACTATAACGAAATAAGGGCTATGATAACAGCCTTTGGATGTGGTATAGGAGATGAGTTCGATATAAGCAAATTAAGATATCATAAAATCGTTATAATGACCGATGCTGATGTTGATGGTGCCCATATAAGAACTTTGCTTTTAACCTTTTTCTTTAGATATATGAAACCTCTAATAGAACAAGGGTATGTATATATTGCGCAACCACCTTTGTATAAGGTTAAAAAAGGTAAAGCTGAACATTATATTTATGATGAAAATGACTTAAATACATTATTAAATGAAATAGGAAGAAAAGGGATATCCTTACAAAGATATAAGGGTCTTGGAGAAATGAATCCTGAACAGCTTTGGGAAACTACAATGGATCCAGAGCAAAGAACTATAATAAAGGTAAATATAGATGATGCAATTTTAGCTGATGAGATATTTACTACTTTAATGGGTGACAAGGTTGAACCCCGTAGAGAATTTATAGAATTAAATGCTAAATATGTAAACAATTTAGATGTATAAGGGAGGGAGTTTAAATGGAGGAAAAAAAACAAAATATTATACAGGTTGATATAGCTAGTGAAATGAAAAAATCTTATATAGACTATGCAATGAGTGTAATAGTAGGTAGAGCCCTTCCTGATGTAAGGGATGGACTAAAACCTGTCCATAGAAGAATATTGTATGCAATGAATGAATTAGGTTTAGCACCAGAAAAACCCCATAGAAAATCAGCCCGTATTGTCGGTGATGTTTTAGGTAAATATCATCCCCACGGTGATACAGCTGTTTATGATGCAATGGTAAGACTTGCCCAAGAATTTTCCACAAGATACATGCTTGTAAATGGACATGGAAACTTTGGTTCTATTGATGGAGATAGCGCTGCAGCAATGAGGTATACAGAAGCAAAATTGACAAAGCTTTCTGTAGAAATGCTTAGGGATATAGATAAAGAAACCATAGATTATACACTTAACTTTGATGAAACTCTAAAGGAGCCTGCAGTACTCCCAAGCAGATATCCTAATCTTCTTGTAAATGGTTCAACAGGTATTGCAGTAGGTATGGCAACTTCTATACCTCCCCACAATCTAGGTGAAATTATAGATGCAGCTGTTAAAATGATTGATGACCCAGATACAGAGATGGAAGATATTATTAAAGTGGTAAAGGGGCCTGATTTTCCTACCGGCGCAATAATAATGGGTAAGGAATCTATTAAGGAAGCCTATAGAACAGGCAGGGGAAAAGTAACAGTAAGGTCTAATGTTGAGATTGTTGATATAGGTAAAGGAAAACAAGCATTAATAGTTAGCGAAATTCCTTATCAAGTAAACAAATCTAAGCTTATTGAAGGAATAGCAAATTTAGTTAGAAATAAAAAGGTTGAAGGAATAACTGACTTAAGAGATGAAAGTGATAGAAACGGTATTAGAGTAGTTATAGAGCTTAAAAAAGACACTAATGCAAATGTAGTTTTAAACAAATTATATAAGCATTCTCAGCTTCAGACTACCTTTAGTATAATAATGATAGCACTTGTAGACGGACAGCCAAAGGTTTTAAATCTATATGAAATATTAAATCATTATTTAGCTCATCAAAAAGAAGTTGTAACTAGAAGAACTCAGTATGACCTTAATAAGGCTGAAGCAAGGGCCCATATTTTAGAAGGTTTAAAAATAGCTTTAGATAATATCGATGCTATTATTAAGTTAATTAGAGGATCAAAAAATGTAGCTGAAGCTAAAAAAGGTTTAATGGAGAATTTTAAACTTACAGAAATACAGGCTGGAGCTATACTTGATATGAGACTTCAAAAATTAACAGGACTTGAAAGAGAAAAAATAGATTCAGAATATGAAGAATTGATTATGACTATAAATAGACTTAGAGAAATACTTGCAAATGAAAGACTTCTCATGAATATTATAAAAGATGAACTGCTTGAAATTAAAGAAAAATATAGTGATAAGAGAAGAACAAAGATAGCAGCTAGAGAAGATGAAATAGATATAGAAGATTTAATAGATGAAGAAGAAGTATTTATTACTTTAACCCATATGGGATATATTAAGAGGGTACCTGCAACCACATATAAAAGTCAAAAAAGAGGTGGTAAGGGCATAGCCGGACTTTCAACCAGGGAAGAAGACTTTGTTGAGACAATATTTATTACTTCTACTCATAACTATTTAATGTTTTTCACTAATTTTGGAAAGGTACACAGAATGAAGGCCTATGAAATTCCAGAAGCCAGGAGACAAGCCAAAGGGACAAATATAGTGAATTTACTGTATTTAGAGCCTAATGAAAAAATTACTGCAGTAATACCTATAAAAGAATTTACTGAAGATGGTTATTTAGTTATGGCAACTAAGAACGGTATGATTAAAAAGTGTGATTTGCCACAATTTAACACATCAAGAAAATCCGGATTAATAGCAATAAGCTTAAAGGATGAAGACGAGCTCATAAGTGTAAAATTAACTGATGGAACAAAGGAATTAATTTTAGCAACTTCAGGAGCCATGTCCATAAGATTTAGTGAAAAAGATGTGAGAAGTATGGGAAGATCAGCTATGGGAGTTAAAGCCATAAACCTTAATGAAAACGATCATGTTATAGATATGGGACTAGCTGATGAAGGAACGGATTTATTGGTAGTTAGTGAAAATGGATTTGGGAAAAGAACTTCACTAGATGAATATAGAATACAAACTAGAGGTGGTAAAGGAATAAAAACCTACAATATAAGTAAAAAGACAGGAAAACTTGTAGGTGCTAAAATAGTTGGTGAAGATAGTGAAATAATGATTATAAATACATCGAGTATAGTTATAAGACTGGAAGTTAAAGATATATCAAGATTTGGTAGAAGCACTAGAGGAGTAAAACTAATGAGAATTGGAGAAGATAACACTGTAGCATCTATAGCCAAAATATCACATCAGATAGAAAAAGAAGAAGAATAAAATAGTATAGGGAGGCATGTTTTTATATGCCTCCCTATACTATTTTAAAATGATTTAGCTAATATTAATTTTATAAGTTAAAAGTAAATATGAATAAACATAGGGAATAGTTAAAAATGTATAAATAAATATGTCTATAAAGGCAAAGAAGGAGTATGTTTTTACTAGATGCTTTCTATTTTTACTATTTTTTAAGAATAATTTAAGACAATATAAAGCAATTAAAGTGGCTATTCCGATTAAAAAGTATAAGCTTATTGGATTTTTTAAAAAAATTGGTAGAAATTTATAAACCTCATGATTATCTATTAGTATTCTATTAGTGTAAAAAATTTTTAAAATAGAATGTAATATAAATATAATAATAAATACTCTATTATAGTAAAATTCAACCCATCTAAGATTTATTACAGAAACTATAAATATAAATAGTATGGTTGGCATAAATATATTCATAACTGATATCAAGGAAATAAAAATACTAGGTATTAGACTTGTGAAAGTTGCCATAAATAAATCTAGTATTTCACTACTTCTTAATTTTTTTGATGCTTTGATTATGTCATTGGAATTGCTTGATATTAAAATACTCTTATTTCTTCCATTAATATCTGTCCACACTAGATAGTCATTGTTACTTAAATTGAAATAATAAGGATTTACCGATAAGGAATTTGTTTTAGTTAATAATTTTTCACCTGTAATATTATTTTTTTTATCTATAGTATATTTTATTAGATTAACAGTTTCAGTGTCCTTCCCCTTTATTAAATTTACCGAGGCAATGAATGTTAATTTTTTTCTTTCTTCCTTTAAAATTTGGGGATATGGCTTTGATCCATTTAAACTCATTGTATTTTTAGAAAAATTAGAAACATCATTCTTTTTAAATGTAAAATTATGTAAAACGTTAGTTCCAAATCTATTATCATTTAAAGAGGCTAGTATATTTATTTTATCGTCAATAATACCTATATCAACACGGTCTAAAGATATTTTTACGGAATTTGCAATACTTGTTAGCTTATGTACATTTATTTTTCTGTTGTTTAAATTATAGGTTAGATAAGTAAGATAATTGTCCTTAGAATTTAATTTTTCATATAAGGCAATATGGTATAAAGGATTTTCCTTATCCTTTATAATTTCAAATTTTTCTACATTTATATTTTTTACAGTTTCCTTATGACCAGATGTATCTACGAAATTTAAGGAATTATTATTAGAATAAATAAGAATATCTTCTCTTACAATAAAATCTTTAACATCATCTGCTATATTTTTTTTAGATAGAACTTTATTAGCTTTAAAATCAAATTCATAGATTTTTAAATTTCTATTTTCTAAGCTATATAAAAAAATGATATTATCTCTATATATTCCCCTAATTTTTTTTAAAGATTCTATGCTGAAATTCAAATTATCTTTTAAAACGATAATTCCTTGGCTGTTTATTATAGAATAATTGATATTGTTATTATTATACCAAAAAGTTATAAAAACATTTTCATCTGAAATAGGTATAGAAGATATATTGCTATTTGCCATAGCCTCACTTATACTTTCAGCTTTGAATTCAGTTAATAATAGATCTCTACTCCACTTTTCTGAAGGTAATTCAAGTTCAGTTTTGTAAACTACTGTAAAATAAACTATATAAAGCAGCAGAAGAGTAAGTATAAATACAAATTTCCAATTTTTAAAAAATTTTAACATAGGCATCCCCCCAAAAAATAATAATAGATAAAAATAAAAAATATGTAATGAATAAATAATGCATTGTAATGGGTCAGTTGTCGTTTATAATATATTTGAATATAGTGAAATGATTTCAAAATTTAATTTATTTCACTATATTCATAAAATTAACATATTTAAATTATACAGTAAAACAATAAAGTTTTAGGAAAAAATAAAAATTTATTTTAATTTAAATTTTTATAAAGTTCACTAATAAAGAAAAATCAATGGGAATCTATAAAATACCAATCTCCAACATATTTTGATAAAATTTATTTTTATGATATTATTATTAAAAAAGAAATATAGAAATAGTGTTTTTTTATTAAAAAAAATGGGTAAATTTAAAATAGTTTTACGAGGAGGTTTTTTTGTGTCATTAAACATTAATAAGACATTTAATAATGAAAAAAATCTATGGGAAGTTAAATTGATGGGTGAAGTAGATATTTACAATGCCAATAATTTAAAAGAAAATTTAAATAACCTTTTGCAAGAAAAAGAAACTGATATTGAACTTGATTGTGAAGAACTAGAATATATCGATAGTACTGGTTTAGGTGTTTTAATAGGCATATTAAAAAAATTAAAAAATATTGAAAAAAATATAATAATCTCCAATCCAAAACCAAATATGTCTAAGCTTTTAAGAATTACTGGTTTAGATCAAATATTTGTTATGAAGTAATTCAAATTTAGGAAGGTGAATTTTTTATGAATGCTAAAACTGAAAAAAAAATTGAACGTTTCAACAAAGAAAACGTTTGTATATTACTCCCTAGTAAACCAGAATATGTAAGTGTTGTGAGGATGACATCTTCAGTTATTGCAAATAAAGTAGGTTTTAATATTGAAGATATTGATGATATAAAGGTTGCAGTAGGTGAAGCATGTAATAATGCTGTATTACATGGGTGTAATAATAATTTTGAAGTAGAATTTATTATTAGTAATGATAAACTGACAGTAGAGGTAAAGGATGAAGGTAAAGGTTTTAATATAGACAAATGTCCTAAGCCAGATGCTTGTAATCCAAAGGAGAGTGGCCTTGGTATATTTATAATTAAATCCTTAATGGATAATGTTGAGGTACAATCTTCCCCAGGAAAAGGAACAATAATAAGAATGACAAAGTATTTTAATAAAGAAGAAGTGTATAATTAAGGGGATGGTAATATATGAGAAGCCAAGCAAATGATACTAAGGAATACGATATGGTAGAATCCCTAGATAAGCTAGATCATAAAGAATTATTCAATATTTATAAAGAAACTAAAGATATAAATATCAGGAACGAGCTTGTTAATAGACATCTATATATTGCAGAGATTCTATCAAAAAAGTATGTAAATAAAGGAATTGATTATGACGATATCTATCAAGTTGCATCCTTAGGATTGATATATGCTATTGAAAGATTTGATGTAGATAGGGGTTTTGAATTTTCCAGTTTTGCAACTCCCACTATAATTGGAGAAATTAAAAAGTATTTTAGAGACAAAGGTTGGACCATAAGGGTTCCGAGAAGAATTCAGGAATTATCAAAAAAGGTTAATGATGTTAAAGTAAAGCTTCAACAAAATTTACAAAGAGTTCCTAAGGTTAAGGATATAGCTGATTATTTATCAGTTACACAGGAAGAAGTTTTAGAAGCTATGGAGGCTAGTCAGGTTTATACGCCTAAATCCCTTGATATAAGCTATGATAATAATGGTGATGATAAAGAAGTTCAATTAAAAGATATTATAGGTACAGATGATAAAAGTTATGATTTTATTGATAATAGAGATTTTTTAAAGAAATGTATGGAAAATCTTAATGAAGCAGAAATTAAGATAGTAGATGGAAGATTTTTTCAAAATAAGACTCAAGTTGAAGTTGCAAAGAATCTTGGAGTATCTCAAATGACTGTTTCAAGAATGGAAAAGAAGATAATTAAGAAATTTAGAAAGGAACTCAAAAAATTAAATGAATTATAAAAAAACTTCCAAGGATAAACAAGTGGAAGTTTTTTTATTAAAATATCTAAATCAGGGGAGTATAGATGACGAATATTAAAGAGTTCGTTATCTATACTCATTCTTTTGTTTCTCAGTAAGATATCTATATCAGATAATTCTAATTTAAAATACTACAAAACCCATATTTATTTTTGCTTTTTCTAAAAATTCATTAGATACCTCGTTTGCTTTTTCAGCACCTTTTTTCAATACTTTTTCGACTTCACCAGAGTTAAGAATTTCTTCATATTTTTTCTGAATAGGTTCTAAAGACAATACTACAATTTCTACCAAATCTTTTTTAAATGCCCCATAACCCAATCCGGCATATTTATTTTCAATATCTTCTAAGGATAAGCCTCCCAAGATATTGTATATAGTCATTAGATTGCTAACCCCAGGTTTATTTTCCACATCGTATCTTACTTCACTATCACTATCAGTGATGGCTTTCATAATGCTTTTTTTGATTTTTGAAGGAGTATCTAATAGATTTATTTTACTATGCTTATTTTCGTTGCTTTTACTCATCTTTTTCGTAGGGTCATCTAATGCCATTATCCTTGCTCCGAATTTAGAAATTAATGGATCTGGAATAACAAATGTTTCGCCAAATTTTTTATTAAATCTTAAGGCCACATCTCTACATATTTCAAGATGTTGTTTTTGATCATTGCCTACAGGAACATAATCTGTACCATAGAGCAAAATGTCAGCAGCCATAAGTACTGGATAAGTATATAAACCAGTAGTAACTGTATCCTTTCCTTTACTTTTTTCCTTAAATTGAGTCATACGATTCAATTCACCCATATAGGTATTACATTGTAGAAGCCATGCAAGTTCAGAATGAGCAGGAACATGGGATTGAAGAAATAAAGTAACTTTATTTGGATCCAAACCAACTGCCATATAAAGAGCGGCAAGCTGCAAAGAATTTTCATATAGTTTTTTGGGATCTTGAGGTACAGTAATTGAATGTAAATCTACAATACAGAAGAAACAATCCATATCATCTTGTAAATCAACAAATCTTTTAATAGCACCTATATAATTTCCTATATGAATTTGTGATGTTGGTTGGACACCAGAAAAAACTCTTTTCATAGGTATACCTCCATTTATACATAAAATCATGAATATAGGATTATAGTAACGCTACTCTAAAAGATTAATAAATTTCGCTGAACTGAAAGAATATAAAAACATTTACTATATCAGTAAAATTTATTTTAAGTTTTAATGTAGCATGACTATATATAGCAAAGTCTAATTTATACATGAACAATTATAGGATATCATTATGCAAATATCTTATGAATAAATTAAATTTTGTCATTGTTTAACTATAGGTAAACAACTCTAAAGTGTTATAAATTTTAATGTTGGTTATCCATATATATTTAATTTTTATAATATATTAAAATATCATAATATACAAGTCCTATCAATAAAATCTATAGTTTATAAGTTGTTAAAAATTGAAAAATGAATTTATATATCAAAAAAATCCAGAAGCATTGATATTTTTATATGTATATAAAGATAAACAATATTAAGACTTAAAATAAATTTGAAAGATAGTTTTTAAATGTAGATTTTGATGAAACACATAACGAAAATTATATTTATTCGAAGAATTAGTAAGTTTATAATTTCCTATGTGTTATAGGAAAACTTAATTAAATACCATAATAATGAAAAATGCGGAATAATGAGGAAAAAACAAGAAAAATGTCGATGATATAAATACATTTGTACATGTAATAAAAACATTTATATTGACAAAACCGTCACATAGATTTAAAATTATTATCAGACATATTAAATTATTATAACAATTGTTAAGATTTTTATTTATTAGTTTTCAATGAATATTTAAACGATTAAAAATTAAGGGGGATTGCAAAATGAAAAAGATATCATTACTTTTGGTTTTTGTAATGGTTATATCATTATTTTTAGTTGGTTGTGTTGAAAAGGCAACTACATCTGAAGGAGATGGAAGTGGAGAATCATCTGAGGTTATTAAGATAGGAGTATTTGAACCATTAACTGGTCCAAATGCAGCAGGTGGAGCTTTGGAAAAAGAAGGTATTGATTTAGCAAATAAGCTGTATCCTGAGGTTTTAGGGAAAAAAGTAAAATTAGTTTATGTAGACAATAAATCCGATAAGGTTGAGGCTGCCAATGCGGCAACAAAATTAATAGACCAGGAAAAGGTATCGGCTATAATAGGTAGCTGGGGAAGTGGTTTTTCAATTTCTGCCGGGGAAGTTATAAAAAAATCCGAGAGAAAAGTTCCAGCAATTGGAACATCATGTACAAATCCGTTAGTTACAAAAGGAAATGATTATTATTTTAGAGTATGCTTCATAGATCCATTCCAGGGAAATGTTATGGCCAATTATGCATATAATGAAGTTGGGGCTAAAAAAGTGGCCTTCATTATTGAGAAAACTAATGATTATGCAGTTGGACTAGCTAAGTTTTTTGAAAATACCTTTAAGGAATTAACTGGTGATGAAAATGCAATAGTATATGAAGCTTTTTATAATACAGGAGATCAAGATTTTACAGCTCAGTTAACAAGTATTAAGGAATCAGGAGCTGAGGCTATATTTGCACCGGGTAATTTTACTGAATCGGCTCTTGTTACAAAGCAAGCTAAAGAGCTAGGACTTGATCTTCCAATATTAGGTGGGGACACATGGGAAACACCAGAATTTATAGAAATTGGTGGTGAAGCTGCGGAAGGTATTGTATTTTCAACATTTTTCGATGCCAATGCAAAACTTACCGATAATACAACTAAATTCTTAGAAGCTTATAATGAAGAGTATGGTAAAGAGCCAGCAGCAGTTACTGCACTAGCCTACGATGCATATTTACTTGTACTAGATGCAATCGAGAGGGCAAACAGCACTGATCCTGTTGCTATAAGAGATGCTATTGAACAGACCAAGGACTTTCCAGGGGCTGCAGGAGTAGTTAATTTAGATGAAAATGGCGATGCTGTTAAAGCTGCAGTAATAAAAACAGTTAAGGATGGAAAATTTACTTACCTTACAACAGTTGAGCCAATGAAAAAGTAATAGAATATTTATTAATTAATAAATTTATAATGTAGGCTTCCCAAGGGGGAGTCTACATTGCTATTCTAAATCGATTAAATGTTAAATATTGTATAATTTTATATAACTTTCTATATTCACTTAAATGACAAGAGATATGGGGGAAAAGATATGATTTCAATGAGTTTTAGCACTTTTATGCAGCACTTGGTCAATGGGATTTCCCTTGGCAGTTTATATGCTCTTTTGGCTATAGGTTATACAATGGTATATGGAATTTTAAGATTAATTAATTTTGCTCATGGTGAAGTTTTTATGTTAGGAACTTATTTTGCATTCTACGCTATGACATCATTTTTACTTCCTTGGTGGGCATCATTTTTAATTGCAGTTATTTTAACCTGTATATTTGGTATTATTTTAGAAAGATCAGCATATAGACCCCTTAGAAATTCTCCAAGAATTTCTATTATGATTTCTGCTATAGGTGCATCATTTCTATTACAAAACTTAGGTATAGTTATCTTTGGTGGAAGACCAAAGGCATTTCCAATACCACCGATTTTTTCAAAGATAACTAATATTGGTGGAGTTTCTATTGTTAGTGTTTCAATTATTATTCCAATAATAACTGCAATAGCTTTATATATTTTACTATATATAATTAATAAGACAAAGGTCGGAATGGCAATGAGGGCTGTTTCTAAGGATTATGAAGCAGCAAGATTAATGGGGATAAATGTAAACAGTATAATATCCTTTACCTTTGGAACAGGTTCAGCCCTTGCAGCCATTGGAGGTATTATGTGGGGGTTAAAATATCCTCAACTTATTCCTGCGATGGGATTAATGCCGGGTCTTAAATGCTTTATAGCTGCTGTTGTAGGAGGAATAGGCAATATTAAAGGTGCAGTTTTAGGTGGATTTATTTTAGGGCTTGGTGAAATTATGATAGTTGCTATTTCACCAGCTTTGTCGGGATATAGAGATGCATTTGCTTTTGTTCTTTTAATAATAATATTATTAGTTAGACCTGGAGGTTTAATGGGAGAAAATATAGTGGAGAAGGTGTAGACTATGAAGGATAAGAAAAATATTTTAACATTGATTGCAATATTAGCTTTTGTGATACTTCTATTTATATTAAATGCTAATCTTGGTTTATATAAAATGAGGATTTTTAACCTTTGTGGTATATATGTAATATTGGCACTAAGCCTTAATCTTATAAATGGATTTGTTGGACTGTTTTCTTTAGGACACGCCGGTTTTATGGCAGTAGGAGCATATACCAGTGCATTACTTACAATGTCTTCCGAGGCAAAGGAAATGAATTTTTTCCTAGAGCCTATAGTACCTTGGCTAAAAAATGTACCTTTTCCATTAAATCAATTTCCAGTGGCCTTAATAATAGCAGGTATAGTGGCTGCTGTGGCTGGATTTTTAGTTGGAGCACCAGTTTTAAAATTAAGGGATGACTATTTAGCAATAGCCACTTTAGGTTTTGGCGAGATTATTCGAGTAATATTTACAAATACACAAAGTTTAACTAATGGGCCTTTAGGAATAAAGGGTCTGCCTAATATAGGCATAACTGGAAATCCTAAGGAGATTATTTTGTGGACATGGGGAGTTGCATTAATCACCATTATCTTTATGGTTCTTCTTATAAATAGTAGTTATGGTCGTGCCTTTAAGGCTATTAGAGAAGATGAAGTGGCAGCTGAAGCTATGGGTATTAATTTATTTAAACATAAAATGATGGGATTTGTTATAGGTTCATTTTTTGCTGGAATTGGGGGAGCTTTATTAGGACATCTTATGGGAACTATAGATCCTCTTATGTTCAGATTCCTATTAACTTTTAATATTGTACTTATAGTTGTACTAGGGGGGATTGGAAGTATTACAGGAAGTGTTATTTCAGCTGTAATAGTTACTATATCCATGGAGGCATTAAGGGTACTTGATACGGATATACAAATAGGTGGATATATTATAAAGGGAATATCAGGTATGAGGATGGTTGTTTTTTCAACCTTACTTATGCTTGTTATACTTTTTTATCAAAGAGGTCTTATGGGAACCAATGAATTTAGCTGGGATTGGATATTAAGGAAAAAAGACAAAACAGCTATAGGTAAATAAAAGCTAGTTAAAAGGAAGTGAAAGTATGACTGTTTTAAAAACAGATAAAATGACTATGAAATTTGGAGGAATTACTGCTGTTTCAAAATTTGATATGGAAATAGAGAAAAATGAAATTATTGGATTAATAGGACCTAATGGTGCAGGAAAAACTACTTGTTTTAATATGATAACAGGTGTTTATACTCCTACTGAAGGAAAAATATATTTTGAAGACAAAAATATAACTGGAATGAAAACCCATGAGATAACAAAACTGGGCATTGCAAGAACATTTCAAAATATAAGGCTTTTCAAAGAGCTTTCTGTACTTGATAATGTTTTAATTGCAAACCATATGAGACTTGATTCAAATTTATTTTCAGCAATAATAAAAACTCCTGATTATAGGAATAAAGAAAGAAAAATATTAGAGAAATCTATTAAATTAATAAAAGATGTGGGACTTGATGATGTTATAAATGAAAAATCTTCATCTCTTCCCTACGGAAAGCAAAGAAGGCTTGAGATTGCTAGGGCTTTAGCCACAGATCCAAAACTTTTAATATTAGATGAGCCTGCAGCAGGTATGAACCCTCAAGAATCTATGAAATTAATGGAGTTTATTACAGAAATAAGAGATAGATTCAATATTACAATTTTAATGATTGAACATCATATGCAGGTTGTTATGGGGGTATGTGAAAGGATTTATGTTTTAGATTATGGAATAATGATAGCCGAAGGTACACCAACTGAAATACAAAACAATCCAAAGGTTATAGAAGCTTATTTAGGGGTGGAATAATGTTAAAAATAAAAGATTTACATGTATATTATGGAGGAATACATGCTTTAAAAGGATTAAATATAAATGTTCCACACAATAAAATAGTTACTTTAGTAGGTGCTAATGGAGCAGGAAAAAGTACTACACTCAGAAGTGTTATGGGGTTAGTTAAAAGTACAAGTGGAACTGTAATATATAATGATAAAGATATTACCAATAAAAAAACCAAGGATATAGTTTTACAGGGAGTTGTTATGGTACCCGAAGGAAGAAGGATTTTTCCAAATCTTACAGTTGAAGAAAATTTAACTTTAGGTGCTTATACAAGAAGGAGTAAGGATTCGATAAATAAAGATATGAAATGGGTTTATGAACTTTTCCCAATATTAAAAGATAGATTATGGCAAAAAGCTGGTACTATGTCTGGTGGAGAACAGCAAATGCTTGCTGTGGGAAGATCACTTATGACTAAGCCCAAGTTACTTATGATGGATGAGCCATCTTTAGGACTTGCCCCACTCATAGTAAAGGATATATTTGATATAATAAAGGAAATTCACAAAGAAGGAGTTACTATATTATTAATAGAGCAAAATGCAAAGGCAGCTTTAGAAATTGCTGACTACGGATATGTACTTGAAACAGGAACCATAGTACTTGAAGGGAATGGTATTGATCTTCTTAATAATGATAAAGTTCAAAAGGCATATTTAGGAGAATAATTAAAATTATATATTAAAAGCCCATAGGAGTTATTAAACAAATCTTATGGGTTTTATAATGAAATTCTAGTATTTTGATTGAGAAGTTGTATAATAATATTATTATAGAGATTTAATTTTCAAACTTAAGAAACGAAAATAGATTTTGTAAATACTTATCCCACTATTTTTATAAATTAGTGGGGGCAAATCAATTTATTTCCCTATATTAAAATTAAGTTTTAAAGGTAGGATTACTTTACTTTAGATAATTTCATAACTGGAATTTAGGACAATTATATAATATATTTGGTAGTATTTAGAAAAATCTGAACTTATATATAAATAGTTATTTTTCCTAAAAAGTAATTGTGTAAATTCTCCACTCAAGAAAGAGGTGTTATAAATGTTAAAGAAAAAAACATATGAGAAGTTAAAGAAAATTTGTATAGATGAAAGTGAAGAAACCGTAGTTTTTGGAGAAGGCAATCTAGATGCGAAAATTGTTTTAATAGGAGAAGCCCCAGGTTCAAAGGAGATAGAACTAAGGAAGCCTTTTGTAGGTCAAGCAGGAAAAAATTTAAATGAATTCTTAAAGGTAGTTGAATTAGAAAGAGAAGATATATATATAACTAATGTTGTAAAAATAAGACCATATAGGATAAATAAAGAAACCGGTAGAAAAGTAAATAGACCTCCTAATAAAAATGAAATAGAAAAATATTCTAAAATATTATTTCAGGAATTAGAAATAATTAGGCCAAGGTTAATTGTAACTCTAGGTAATGTACCATTAAAAACTTTGACTAGCCAAAAAAATATAAAAGTGGGTGAAGTTCATGGAAATATAATTGAAACTAAAGAATATACAATTTTTCCTTTGTATCATCCAGCAGCAATAATTTATAATAGAAATTTAAAAGATATTTATTTTGAAGATCTTATTAAACTAAAAAAGCATATAAAAAAATAAATTTTAAAAATCAATTGACAAAAAATCAAAATAATGATATCATATTTTCTGTTGCCAAAAAAATATAAATAAGCAAAAAAAAAAGATTGACAAAGCGATATTGAATATGATAATATTAATAAGTCGGCAACAAACGACAAAAACTTTGGACATTGAAAACTGAACAGTGTAAGGATAAAAAAACATGTTGAACGATTGATGTAAAAGTCAACGTTTAGCCTGACCAATAAAAGGTCAAACCCGAAAATTTTATTTAAGAGTTTGATCCTGGCTCAGGATGAACGCTGGCGGCGTGCTTAACACATGCAAGTCGAGCGAGAAGGCTTTAACTAATCCTTCGGGAGAAGATAGAGCTGGAAAGCGGCGGACGGGTGAGTAACGCGTGGGTAACCTGCCTTGTACAGAGGGATAGCCGCCGGAAACGGTGATTAATACCTCATAAGACCACAGTATCGCATGATACAGTGGCCAAAATT
>NZ_FUZT01000003.1 GCF_900167445.1 Maledivibacter halophilus | reverse complement strand
TGACATATATAGAGCAAGATGGCAGATAGAACTTGTATTTAAATCTTTGAAGAGTTATTTAAATATAGATAAAATCGGAAATCCAGGACAATATCAGTTAGAATGTTTAATATATGGACGATTGATTACATCAATTATAATTTTTAAAATTTATAACATCCTATATCCCATTACTTATAAACATTTTAAGCGTGGTGTTAGTTTACTTTTATTTGTAAAACTCTTGAAATCTTATAACAATATATTTTCGCAAAACATTACCTGCTCTATAATGACCATCAACTTATTAAAAAATGTTTTTGAAAAAGTATCTAAGCGAAGTTTACATGATAAACGTAGGCGAAAAACAACCTTAGAATTACTACAGGAATATCTTATTCCAAAAATAAATTTCCATAATGTGGCTTAAGTTAACGCCTATGACTACTATATATTGTTTTAAAATCTTCGAAGTTATACTATATATATTATGCAATTTTGCCAAATTAGAGTTATGCAATTTCCTCAATCTCTAATTTGAAACGTTGAACTGAAAAAGAGGTGAAGTAAATGACAAACAACAAAGAAACAATTCACAGCAGAATGTTAAACAATATAGTAGGAAAATACGATAAAACAAAGGGCTCTTTTGTATATGATGTAACAAAACCTGCTGCCATAGAATTTGATAGCATAAATCAGGAAATAAAAACAGCTAAGGAAAAGTTAAGCATTGAAAACTTAAAGGGTGATGAGCTTGAACAACGATTATATGAGAAGACAGGAATAGAAAGAAAACCCGCCACCAAGGCGTCTGGATGTGTAACTATTAAAGGAAAAGCAGGAGCTACCATAAATAAAGGAGATATGGTTGCCAGTGATACCTTGAGCTTTATTATAAAAGAATCTAAAACAATAGACAGCTCAGGACAAATAGTTATGCCTGTAGAATGTGAAGATTATGGAACAGTTGGGAATGTTCCTGAAGGGTCTATACAATATTTTCCCATTACCATTGCAGGGGTTACAAGTGTAATTAACAATGAAGATTTTACTGGTGGATATGAAGCAGAGGATGATAAGGCACTTTTGGAGAGATATTATGAACGTATTAGAACTCCTGCAACCTCTGGAAATAAATATCATTATAGAAATTGGGCCAAGGAAGTTACTGGAGTAGGAGATGTAAAAATTATTCCCCTTTGGAATGGCGATAATACAGTAAAAATTGTAATAATTGATTCCAATAAGGAACCAGCAAGTACAGAGCTGGTTGAAAAAGTACAAACATATATAGACCCAAATAAAGAAGGATTAGGGGAAGGAAAGGCTCCAATCGGAGCTTTTTGCACCGTTGTAAGTGCCAATGGAGTAGACCTTAACATATCCTTTACAGCAATAAAGGATACTTCCGTAACCGATGAAGAAAGGCTTCAGAGTGTAAAAAATAATATAATCAATTATCTAAGGGAAATAGCCTTCAAAGAAAGTACTATAAGCTATAATAGAATAGCTAGTATTATACTGGACAGTGAAGGAATAATTGATTTTGAAAATCTAACAATCAATGGGCAGACAACAGCCATAAATTTAGATAATGATGAAGTACCAGTGTTGGGAGTGGTGACAATTGCGTAGTGAAAAAATGATTAAATGCTTACCTATATATGAAAGAAACTCTAAGGTTTTTAGGGATATTATAGATGTAGAAGCTGAGGAAATAGACAATAAAGCCTTGGATATAGAGGACTTTATAAAACAATTATCAATTGATACTGCCACATGGGGATTAGATATATATGAAAAGGAACTAGGAATAAGCAAAGATATAAATAAAAGCTATGAAGAGAGAAGAAGTGTTATTAAATCAAAATATAGAGGTATAGGGAAATTTGACAAAGCTTTACTTGAGAGTATAGCAAATGCCTATACAAATGGAGAAACAAAGGCTTACTTTAATGGTAAGCTTAATATTCTTTTTGAAGACATTAGAGACCATATTTTAAATCTAGTTGATTTTGAAAACACCCTTGAAGAAATCAAGCCAGCCCATTTAGATTATGTATTGTATATAAGGGAAAATGATAGGATTGAGCTTGAATTTAAAGCTGTAGAAATACCTGTGATTTTTCCAGTTTGCAATCAAATAGCAGCTGGAGGTGAAGCATTATGATAAGTGAGCATTTTCTCTCAAAACTGGCAGCCTATATAGAATCCCAGATTACAAAATGCCAGTACGTGATAAATAACAAAAATATAGACATACCTATTCACAGCAAAGATATAGAGGGCTTAATAGTAAAAATAAATATTTTATTAGATGAAAATGTTGAAGGAAATATTACAAGGTTCAAATTGTACGATAGAGACAATCAAATAGTAAAGGAAGAGAAGAGCAATATAATCAAGAAAAAAGAAAAAGGACTTTTCAAAACCTTCAGCATTTCAATAAATGAGGTGATATAAATGACATATAATCCAATAAACTGGAAGGATCAAATAGTAACAGACCCTACAAAGTACAAAATAACCAAAGAGGATGGAACCAAGGAAGTAGTTAATATTGAAAGAGAACCAGGAGAAATTATACAAGAGGGAACAAGGATTACTGCTGATAAGCTGAATAATATTGAAGAAGGAATAAAAGGTGCTGCTGATCTAGTGAATGATTTGGCAGGAGAGAAAAGGACTAAGGAAACTGTCAAGGGTAATGCTGAGAATATAGGTGGGATTTGTGCGCAAATGGCTGAGTTAGCGACTCTAAATGACAATGTAACAGGTGATAAGTGGGAATGGAAAATATCAGATGGAATAGTTTTCTTAGAAAAGGTGGTGGAGTAAATGAGTGACAAGATATTTTTAGGGGCAATTCTTAGTAATGATAAAAACTATTATATTCCAGAATTCACTAGGTTTTTTTTTGCTGGTAGTTCACTAAGGAATGACTTATCAAAGGAAACATTATCCAATAACAATGTATTATATACTAATGATTTTATAGTAAATGCAGAAGAAAAAACAGTAATAATAGCAGGTGGGAGTAGTACCACCTCACCTCAGATAATAAAACAACATTATAGCACTCAAGTAGGAAGAACTCATTCGGATGTAATATGGTCATTTTCAGGGCATAACAATATTGTTTATTCGATTTTATTAGATTCGGAAGGGTACTTATACTCATCAGGGTATGATGAAGCCGTAAGAAAAAGTTTTGAAGGTTCTCAACTATGGGTTTTCACAAGCCCTACAGCAAAGATAGAACAAATCGTATTTTCAAATGACGGCAACATTATAGCTAACGCTGGTAATTCTGGACTTTACAAAATAAATAAGGAAAATGGAAAACAAATATGGCATAATAATACTGAAGCGAGTTCCTTTCTCAAACAAGGGGTTGGAGCTTGGGGGGGGAATATTTACTGTATAAGTAGTGATCGCCGTGCGATAAATGTTTTGAATTCTGATACAGGTGAATTTATTAAAACAATTGCAGAGACAAATAGCAATATTTCTAACCTTGTTATAAAAAATGACTTTCTTTATTTCTCATTTGAAGGAGAAATACACAAAATTGATTTAGTTTCTGAAGATACCATTTGGATACATTATTTAATTGTAACTTTGTCAAGCCAAACTCCAAGTGAGTTATCTGTTTCTGATGATGGTTTTGTTTATTTCACAATAAATGGATTTAGTCTCTCTGGCAGGCAAACAACAGCGATGAACTCAAGGTCACACCTAATGAGACTAAATAGTGATGGGAAAATATTCACATGGGATGCTGAAGGTTGGTTTTGGAATTTAGAGTTTTCTTCAGGAGTAAATAGTGAAGGTTCTCGGCGTATCAAAACTAGTACTACAGGTAATTTGTTCTGGTCTTTATCAAGACAAGTTAAAGAATATAATTTTGAAACATTCAAGGATGAAGATGCAAAAACATATAACAAATTCAAACAAAGCGATAATTTTGTAAGAGTTTATTAAGAGGAGGAATAGAAGTGTATATAAGATTTTACCCAAATTCAAATAAGGTAATGACAGTTTCAGAACAAAATTTAGGTGGAATGTTAGAGGTGGATGTTCAAATGCCTCAAAAACCAGTGGACAGGTACAAATCGTTTTCGTTGTGTTTTACTCAAAAAGATGGATTTTTCTTTGAGGAACTAGATAGAAAACCTACAACTGAAGAATTATTGGCTGATGCTATAGCACTGCTTGAAGAAATGGAGGTATTGTAGTATGGATGAAAGAAAATTGAGATTGTATAGATTTATGTTAGATAATGAAATGAGGAATATAGAACAGATACCTGAACCATATAGAAGTGAATTGTCATAGTTGGAAATTTATACGACATAGACTAACCAAGGCTTTAACGCACAAATGCATAATATGTATAATATTGGGAATAGATATAGTTAATGAAAGCTCCTTAATAATCTAAAAAGCTTTCATTTTACTAAATTGTATATCGGAGAAAATTCTAATATTATATTTAAGTGACCTCCTATGGTAAGAGTATAAGGAGGTTATTTTATTTTAAGCCTTGGAGATGAATTGCTTGACAATATAATTGAAGAAGTAATAAACATTAATCCTAATATTAGCCAAAGAGAGCTTAGAGTAAAGACTAACTAATATATTATCAATGTATAATATACAGGAGAATAAAGACACACCCTACTTCCCCACAAAAAACCCCTGAGCAAGAACAATATATTTATCTAGCTCTTGGCTTATTTTTACAACTTCATCGGTATGGCCATTTTTTTCATAGGCTTCACTTAATATTAACCTAAGATCAGATATTTTGTCAGAGATTTCTTTCTTTGACAAAGTATTTTTTTGTATCATTTTAACACCTCATTTATAAATTTGAACAAATGGATAACTTGTGATTATATGTATAAACATTACAGAATAATACGCTCTCTATAAGTGAACAATAATTCTATAATAATAGATTACAATTTATTTAAGAGGTGACAATATGGAGAGTAGATTTGCTGACCAGTATGTGAAATTAGGGAAAAACATAAAAAAATATAGGAAGAGGCTTGGATTGTCACAGGAACAACTAGCCAATAGAATGAGTATAAGTAGAAGCTATTTGAGTAAAATAGAAGCGCCAAATTGTCAAAAATCCTTTTCAATAGAAACCTTATTTCTATTAGCTGAGACACTACATATTCCTGTGTATAAATTGCTGGAATTTGATAATCAGGAAATTTAATTTATATAAAAGCTTTAGAAAGTATAATATTAACCTTAATTGAGTTTGTAATATATTACTCTCTAAACTCAAATAACTTAGCAACATCAATATCTAAAGCGTCTGCAATATCGAATAATGTGGAAATTGAAAGAGACTTTTTCATATTAGGAGCTTCAATTTGACTTAAATGAGTTCTGCTTATATTAGCTTTTTCTGCAAGTTTTATTTGAGATAATCCTATGAGCCTTCGATAATAGGATATATTTAAGCCTAATTGTTGGAATTTTTTTATGTGTTTTTCCATAGTTGTTCACCTCTACCTTAATTTTACTAATTAAAGTCCGTTGATTAAACAATACAATTTCATGCATTTGCATGAAATTAGATTTCAAAAGCCAAATCAAAGAAGTAAAATATATAAGAATTTCAGGGGGATGATTAAAATGATAAAAAGAAAAAATAAGGATGGGATTAAGGGATTAAGCGAAGAGGAGCTTGAAGAGAAAATAAATGAGCTTCGTATGAAATTAAATAAAGCTATTGAATCCAATATAGATAAAGATGAATTAGTTAATATAAGTCAGGAATTAGATCAATATATTGTACTTAAGCAGAAAAAACTGTAGTGAAACAAATTTAATCAACAAAATATGGAAATGTTTCCAGAAAAGTAGATATAAATATTATAAATAATGAATAAAATAGAATGACCACCCAAGAAGGGGTATTTTTTATGTTCAAAGAATACAAAAGTTTTTTATAAAGCTTAATAGAAAGCCTCTAATACTTGGAGCTTGGAACACCCTTTTATTCTATTTAATGGAGGTGGAAAAATGAATAAGCCCGATAAAATAATTCTTCACCATAGTGCCACAGATGAAGGAACCTTTGAATCAATTAAAAAGTACCATGTAGAGCAGAAAAAATGGAGGGACATAGGGTATCACTATCTTATTACAACTGACGGGTACCTCCATAAGGGGCGTGACGAAAAGGAAGTAGGAGCCCATACCATAGGTGAGAATGAAAAATCCATTGGTATATGTTTAGTTGGAAATTTTGATAAATATGAGCCAAATAAAAATCAGCTATATACTCTTTACAAATTACTTAAAAATATTAGCAGTAGATATGGACTGCTGCCTATACACGGACACAATGAATTTTCTACAAAAACCTGTCCAGGCACAAAATTTCCTATGAAGGAAGTTTTGGAAAAAGCCTACAAAGACAAGATAGATGAAGAAATATCCCACTGGGCTAAGGATTCTTGGGAAAAGGCAGTCAAGATGGGAATTAACGATGGAATAGGAGCCAAAAATCCGGTAACAGAAGAACAACTAATGGTATTTTTAGATAGACTAGGATTATTAGATTAAGAAGGAAGGTGTTTAGATGGGAAGCTGCGATAGACACCAGGAAGTTGTAAATAGATTGGATAGTCATGAAGCCAGAATAAAGGACCTAGAAATAAGTAATGCAAAAATGGGAGAAAAACTTGATAATTTGATTAAGCAATTAGAAAACCTGGCAAATTGGATAAAGGCATTGGTAATACTCGGAGGAACCTCACTGGTAGGTTTCTTTTTTTGGTATATTCAAAATATAAAATAGTTGAAGGAGGCTTGATTATGTTAAGAAGACTAAAAAACCCTGGAACAATAATAACTTTAACATCGTTAATTATACTAATATTGATTACAAATGGCATTGAGGTAGACAGTGATCGAATCATGACCACGGTAAAAGCAGTTTGTTCTATAGGTGTAATTTTAGGGATACTAAATAATCCAGAGACACCGGGATTAGACTTACCCTTTTTGAATAGAAATCAGAATTAAAAAAATATTAAAAAATTTACTTCTATTCTAAAAATATTTTTTGACATCAATTGAATTTTATGGTAAAATAAAATTGAAAAATGACATAAGGTTGCTGTGATAGCGTTATGCTATTTGTGTAGAACATGCGGGTAGAACTTTTACCTGCATGTTCTTTATCTATATTATTATCCATTTATTTTCATTAATATATTTATCGATAGAAAGCAATGCACTATCAATAATTTTTTTCTCATAACCCATTATTTCCAATAGCTTTATAGCATTTCTTGATTTAGTCTTTCCTTTATGTAACTTATAATCAAATATTATTTCATTATCTACAATTTTTTCTTGAAAATGATAATTCACATAATGATTTTTTAGAATATCAGTAAGTTCAATATCATGGGTTGCTGCAAAGCATAGGGCATTTTGATTATTTAAATGCTTTAATACCTGGGATGATGCTGCTATTCTCTCAATTGTATTAGTGCCTCTAAGGATTTCATCTATAAAGCATAAAATAGGAATATCATTATTCAAATCTTTTAAAATTCTTTTCAAAGATTTAATTTCAACAATAAAATAGCTTTCATTGTTAAATAAATCATCCCTTAAAGCCATTGAGGTATAAGTCCTAAAAAAACTTGATCTATATTTTCTTGCTGTTGAAGTATAAATAGTTTGGGCTAATATGCTGTTAATAGCAAGGGTCTTTAGAAATGTGGATTTACCCGTTGCATTTGAACCAGTTATTAAAATTGATTCATCTGTAGAAATAGAATTACCTATAGGATTTTTTATCAGAGGATGATAAATATCTTCACAATCAATTATTACTCCCTGATTAGTATCCAGTAATTCTGGTTTTACATAATATTGTAACCCCTCTCTGTAAGAGGCAATAGAGATTAATGCATCAATATATCCTATAGTTTCATAAGTCTCCATAATTTCTTCTTTATATTTATAGATATGGTTAATAATATCCTCGTATACAATTAATTCAAATAGCAGGAATACCTTTAAAAACGATAACAAATCTAGATCAAGGGGCTTTAACAATACCGATGACTTCCAGTGTATATTTTTTAGATTTTTAAAAGCCTTCTTAAGCTTAAGATTATATTCATGAATTTCATCATAATTTAGTTTAAGAATTTCTTTACTCCCGAGGACAATCTTAGAAATGTACTTTACTACTTCAATTTTACCCTTTCTTTTCTCCGAGGTTTTATAATAAACTATTACATTTATTATGGCAGAACTTAAAAATATATATAAAAAGATTTCCGACTTAAACATTAATCCTATTAAGGATATTACAAAAACAGCTGATAGGACAATATAAGCTAGAATTCTTTTACTGCCTTTGTTTTGCCCATTTGAAAGATAATTAATTATACTTTCATTTCTTTCTTCACCAATATTTATAATAATATTTTGCAGCTTTACTCTTTTTTCCTTATTTTTTGCAAAAAACTCGATATACTCATCTCTTTTATTTAAATCCTCTTTATTAAAAATTGGAGTTTTTAAAACGTAATATAATAAATTTTCACCTAATGTTGACAAACAATTATTTATTCTTATAAATACATTTTTCATGTCTATGTCATTCCAGGTAATATCATCTATTACATGAATGAAATTATTAGTTTTCATTTTGTACCTAAAGAAATCCGCCAAAAGAACAAAATCAGAATCAATATATTTTTTCTTAGGCTCTTTTCCCCAAATATTATTGATTACTTTTTTATTGCTTTTATAGGTTTTAGCTCTTCGTACCAAGTTGATTAGAAAGTCTACTAATAATATTCCTAAAATTACTAAACCTACAAACTTAATGTTAATATTAAAATCATATACTGGCTGCTGTCCCATTTTAGTCTCCTTTACAAATATTAGATTTTTAGATCGTTAACCTATAAATCTATATTACTTTAAATAGCTGTGTTAGTAAATTAAATATTTAATTTCAGATGTGATTTAAGGGAAATAGTAATAATCCCGATATAAAAACTAGCACAACAAGTTACTTTAATATATTTCTATATAATTTACAAATAGCCTGATTTTTATCATAAATAAATCCATAAATACCCATAGATATACGCCAATAAAACTTAATAGAGGAAGTAGCCTCTGAGGTTTCCTTTTGAGCGATTTTTATAAACCTGTTTATCCTTTTGGTTATTCAATCTAAAACAGGTTTATTACATGAGCCAAAAGGATTCTCAGTGGCTACGACCGCAAATTAAACTTTTAAGGGCATACATTTATGATATTCAATAAATAATTGAATAAATTAGAAGTATATGGTATATTATAAGTAAGAACAAAACAAGTGGGACAATGTTATTCACCAAAAAAAGAAAAGAAGGTGCCGTTACACCTTCTTTTCTTCTGTTCATTTTACAGCTTGTATTAGTGCGGCTATTGCTGCAATTAAGGCGGCTAAAGCTGTTATAACCTTTATTATGTATTCAGCTTTATCCTTTGTATCGTGGAACAATATTATCCACCTCCTCTCTTAAGAAAGGATAATATTATTATAACATGTTAAAAATTGCCTTTATAATATATGGTGGTTTAAATTTTCTATGAATAATCTGGATAAATTAGACTTTTAAGGGCGTACATTTATATTGTATTTTAAAATTGATAATGTTAATTATGAAAGTTTCTCAATTGAATAAATTAGAAGTATATGGTATATTATAAGTAAGAGAACATACGAGACAATGTTCCTCACAAAAAAAGAAAAGAAGGTGTACCGGCACCTTCTTTTCTACTGCTCATTTTACTGCTTGGATTAGTGCAGCTACTGCTGTAATTAAAGCAGCTAATACTGTTAAAACCTTTAATATGTACTCTTCTTTATCTTTTGTTTTGCGAGACAATGTCCCCCACCTCCTCTCTTAAGAAAGGATAATATTATTATAACACACCAAAAATTACCTTTATAACATATAGGAAGTTCGTCAGGTATTAATAATCCCATAATAGGAATAATATAATAAAAAATAATAAAATCCAATATCCCTAGGTTGATTTTCTAAGGAAGATTTGTCTTCAAAAGCAGGAATTTAACGACTAAAACTTTTATTTTGAAATTAAGCATATTTTATGGTAACATTATTAGATAAGATAACCCTAGAGGGCAAGGAGGTTAAGTGATGTCGGCTAATTCAGACAAAAATAATAATGCTGCAATGGCATCAAATTTTATTCATAATATAATAGACAATGACTTAGAAAAAGGAGTATATAAGAAGGTACATACTCGTTTCCCACCAGAGCCAAACGGATATTTACATATAGGCCATGCTAAGGCCATCAATATAGATTTTGGTACAGCAGAAAAATATAATGGCCTTTGCAATTTGAGGTTTGACGATACAAATCCAAGTAAAGAAGATATTGAATATGTAAATTCCATTCAAGAGGATATAAAATGGCTTGGTTATGACTGGGAAGATAGACTTTATTATGCTTCAGACTATTTTGAGAAATTCTATGAATGTGCTGTGCACCTGATAAAAAAAGGAAAGGCCTTTGTATGTGATCTTAGTGCAGAGGAAATAAGGGAGTATAGAGGAACACTAACAGAGCCCGGTAAGGAAAGTCCATATCGTAATCGCAGCATAGAAGAGAATTTAGAATTATTTGAAGGAATGAAAAATGGAAAATTTGAAGAAGGCTCAAGGGTACTTAGAGCAAAAATAGATATGAAGTCCCCTAATCTTAATATGAGGGATCCAGTTATTTATAGGATACAATATTCAAACCATCATAGAACAGGTGATAAATGGTGCATATATCCCATGTATGATTATGCCCATCCCCTAGAGGATGCCATAGAAGGGATAACCCATTCTCTATGTTCATTGGAGTTTGAAGACCATAGACCTCTATATGATTGGTTTGTTAGGGAATGTGAATTTGAAAATCCACCAAAGCAAATTGAATTTGCAAGACTGAACCTTACTGGTACGATTATGAGCAAAAGAAAGCTTAGGGAGCTTGTGGAAGAAGGCAAGGTTGAAAGCTGGGATGATCCTCGTATGCCTACTTTATCTGGACTGAGAAGACGTGGATATACACCTGAGGCAATAAAAAGCTTTTTAGATAGTGTTGGAGTATCTAAAAGTAATAGTGTAGTAGATATGGCAATGCTTGAGCATGCCATAAGGGATGATTTGAAGCTCAAGGCTCTCCGTGTAATGTCTGTACTTCGCCCCATAAAGGTAGTTATAACAAATTATCCTGAGGGAGAAGTTGAATGGCTTGAGGCCGACAATAATCCGGAAAATGAAGAAATGGGAAAAAGAAAGATCCCATTTTCAAGGGTTGTATATATAGAAAAAGAAGATTTTATGGAAGAACCCCCCAAAAAATACAAACGTCTGTCACCGGGTGTAGAAGTTAGGCTAAGACATGCATATTTTATAAAATGTAATGAAGTAATAAGGGATGAAAAAACTGGAGAAATTATAGAATTAAGATGTACCTATGATCCAAAAACCAAAAGTGGTACAGGCTTTAAAGAACGTAAGCCTAAAGGTACTATTCACTGGGTTTCAGCAGATTATGCAGTTAAGGCTCAGGTTCGTCTATATGATCGCCTGTTATTGGATGAAGAAGAAAATGAAGTAGAGGATTGGAAGGAAACCTTAAATCCAAATTCACTAGAAATATTAGAAACTGCCTTTGTTGAACCTCAGCTAAAAGAAGCTGAGCTGGGAAGTAGATATCAGTTTTTAAGACATGGTTATTTCTCTATTGATACCAAAAACACTACAAGTGACTTATTAGTATTTAATAGAATAGTATCCCTTAAAGATTCATGGAAGAAAAAGAAGAAAAAATAATATATATTGAAAAAGATAATATTATGTGATATATTGATGAAAGTAAGGAAGCTAAAAGGGAGTAGCTGTGGCATTTGCCATATATAGGATCAACATGCTGGTATAACTATACCTGGTCCTATTTACTTTAGCTATTAATAATATAACTAAAGAAGCGAGACTTTTGGCTTAATAAGACTAGTATAGAGATTCAAGTAAAACTATTAATTTATACTTATCAAAATTCCCCAGAAATATCGGATATTTTGACATGTATAAATTAAGTTTTGCTATGGGAAATCTATATTAATAGTCCTATTAAGCCATGGGTCTCGCTTTTATATTTTTCTATTTATATAGGGATTATTGAGGAAATTGCATAATACATATGATATAGCTATAGTAGACATTTTTGCAGAATGTAATTATGCAATTTGCTTTATCAATAATAAAATTAAAAGAAAGGAGCAACCAATGATAAAGGAATTTTTACAATCAATGTTTTTAATTTTTATGGCCGAAATGGGAGACAAAACCCAAATATTGGCCATGGCCTTTGCAACTCAGTTTAAAGTCAAGGAAGTTCTTGTAGGAGTATTTTTAGGATCATTATTAAACCATGGTTTGGCTGTTGTTTTAGGAGCTTATCTTTCCAACGTCATACCCCTTGATGCAATTCAAATAATAGCAGGTTTTTTATTTATAGGCTTTGCCCTATGGACTCTAAAAATCGAAGAAGATGATGAAAATGAAGAAATAAAGAAAAATTTTGGACCAATTCTAACAGTGGCGTTAGCATTTTTTATTGGAGAACTAGGGGACAAGACACAGCTTACAGCTATAACCCTGGCCTCTGATGCATCATTTCCTCTGTTTATTTTACTAGGAACAGTAAGTGGGATGGTTCTCACAAGTGGTGTTGGAATTTTTGTTGGAAGTAAAATAGGAGATAAAATTCCTGAATTCACCATAAAGATAGCTTCAGCATTTATATTTTTCATCTTTGGTTTTATTAAATTATACCAATCTCTACCAGCTAAATATATAACAAGCACCAATGTACTAATTTTTTCTGTACTTTTAATTATTAGTGTTTATTTTATATTAAATCCGGTATTAAAGCTTAGAAAGTCTAATAGAAGTACAGCCTTTAAAGAAGCAGCTTTAACCCTTTATGAATATACCAATGAAATAAAGGAAAGTGTTAATAGGATATGCTTAGGGGAAGGAAATTGTGGGGTCTGTCAGGGGAGTAATTGCATTATAGGCTACACCAAGAAAATTATTGATGATGCTGTAGAAAATAAAGCAAGTAATAATAAAGAGAATTTGGATGTGCTTTCTGAAAGCTTGAATAAAAATTTTGATAAAAATAAGGTTATAGATAGCTTGAGTATGATAATAGCTTATTTTATAAATTATAAAGGAGATAGATCAAAAAGAAATATTTCCATAAATAAAGCTAGACAAATGCTGGAATATATATTATTTAATGAAGAAATTGAGGATTATAAAGATAAAGAAGAGTATTATAGCAAATTAAGAAAAATGGATAAAAAATTAGCCGATAAAATAATAAAGAAAGTAGACAAATTAATAACTTCAGAGATATAATCAAATTGCATAATTACCTTCCTCACATTATGAAAAATTATAACCTATGAAAATAAACTTTATCCTCCATAGTTAAAAGGAGAATAAAGTTTATTTTTAATTCAAATTATTTACAGTATGATTATCTAGATATTCTATTTGTTCCTTAGATAAAGAATTTCTATTCTTCAGTATGTCTACAGCTTTTTGGGGTAGATAAACTTCTTCATCCATATCGTAGGGTAATCCAGTATATAAAGAAACGAAAAGCTTTACCGAGGAATTACCTATTTCTATTTCTTCCTCCAAATCCTCATATAATTCCTTTAAATCTTTATTTTTAAAGGTTGAAGGGTCAATATCATCAGGTAAGCCAAAGGCCTCTTTTAAGTTTTCAAGGGGAATATTAAATGTTTTACTAATATCATTAAAGGAGTAGGAGCCTCTTATATCAGCGGGATCATAGGATCCAGTAAAGTCTCCCTCAGTAATTTTTTCTGGTATTTTAGAGGCTGTAGTTTTCCATATATTTAGGGCTGATGATATAAATATTCCACCAAATATAATAACAATAATTGTCACACAAAGGAAGGTGGATTTAATTTTCATGTATCTTTACCTCCTTTTGATTAATCTTTGGGACTGTAAACTCAACAGTATCTCCTATTGGACAAGCTTCTTCAGAAGTACATTTCATGCAGCTTATACATTGATGATCTTTAACCACCTCTGTTTTAGAGACTTTAATATTCATAGGGCAAGCATTGTCACATTTATTGCATGAAATACAGCTTTTTGAGTTTCTTCTGATCTTAAAAATTCTAAATGAATTAGTTATACCTAAAAGGGCACCATAGGGACAAGCATATTTGCACCATGGTCTTTCAACAAATAATGAAGCGGTTAAGGTTATAATAAGAACTATTAATCCTCCTATGGCTAAATCACTGCTCCACAGATGAAAAAGAGCACTGTAGGGATCTACTTCATTAAAGATTAAATCTCCTGATGTAGCCGTCATGTATATCACAAATATTAATACAAAATATCGTAAAAATCTTAGGTGCCTGTCATATTTATATGGTATGAACTTATTAAATCTACTTTTAAAAATTTTTTTACCTATTTTACCAAACCACTCTTGTATACTTCCTAAGGGACAAACCCATCCGCAGAGAACAGGGCCAAATAAGACTGCTAAAAGAAAACTTATATACATTAAAATAATAGATGATTCATGGATTTTTTTAACTAATGTTCCAGTAGTTAAATATTGATAAATAGATTCAATTCCACCAAAGGGACATATTGCATGGACAGAAGCTGAAGAAAGAAATTTAATTCCCTTTCCAATATCAAATAAATAATGATTATATGCTATTATTGCAATTAGAATAAAAAAGAAGACTTGCATAATAGTACGAATGGATATTTTCTTTTTTGTTCTTCTTTTCATATGAAAAACCCCTTTCATAAATATGAGAGCCCCTGAAATTCAGGGGCCTAAGTAATATTTCTATTGATTTCTTCCAAAACCATTTCCTCTACCAGCTCCATTACCTCTACCAAGACCTTTTCCAAGACCTCCGCCAAGGCCTTTACCTTGACCATTTCCATTTCCAAAACCTATTCCATATTTTTGACCTAGACGCTGGCTGCCAGTTCCATCACAGTTTGTTTCCATTAGCTTTACTATTTCATCAGCTTTTTCTTGAGTAATTGTTCCTTTTTCCACTCTATCAGCAAGTACTTCCTTTTTACTTTCTAGAAAAGAATCTTTAAACTTATCATAAACTCCTGCATCCTGTGCCAATTGTCCAAATGTCTTGTCATTTCCTCTAAGCTCATAGGCTTCTTCTACAGTTTTTCCAGTAAGATTTCCATAAATCTCTGCTGGTGTTGAAAGTGAACCTGCAAAGGAAACAATCCCTACTGATAATACAAGACCTCCTACTAATACTAAACTTAATAATTTTTTCATAAAAATTTCTCCTTTCAAATTTGATTTATTTTTTTATCTTGACTTCATTATAAAATCCTAATGTGACAATTATGTGAACACTATATGTAAATTTGAAGTTTTTATAAAATTTCAGAATCACAAATCTATATAGATTTCCCATAGTAAAACAAAAAAGCAAGCATGAAATAATCCACATACTTGCTGAGACCATATAGCTTTTGTGGATGAATTAGCTTAAAAGCAAAATTTATCCACAATTGAAATTTTTATTTCTTATTTTTCTCAATAATCCTTGTAATACCTCCATAAAAGAATAATATGCCGAAAATAAAATGAAATAAAGAAAAAAGCCAAGCCTTCTTAAGCAAAAAGAATAAAGCCAAAATCAAAGAAAATATTCCGATGCCAATTAATATCTTGGGAAATTTGGATAGTCCCAATAATGGTCTAGGAACCTTGCCAGTACCTATAAAATTTCCTGGACTATACTGCTTTGATTGCCAGTCCTTTAAGTCTTTAATATTTTTATCTTTTTTCATATGATCCCCCTATTTACATCCTAGCATACCTTATCCATCTCAAACCAGAACTTAACACCACCATCTACATTAACTACACCAAAGGAACTATTATGAAGCTTTAAAATTTCCTTTACTATAGATAGTCCAAGTCCCGTTCCACCATATTCCCTAGCTCTGGACTTATCTACCTTATAAAAGCTATCCCATATTTTATCTATTTCATCACCAGATATGATTTCGCCGGTATTTATTATCTCTACTTTAACCTTTTGAGCATGATCCTTGATATTTATCTTTATAGTTTTTCTATCGTCAACATGATTTATTGCATTGTTGATAAAGTTCACAAGAACCTGTTCTATCCTAGAAAGATCACCACAAATTTTTAATTTTTTATTATCGGAATTTACTTTAAGACTAATATTTTTTTCATTAAGTATAGGGTGAAATTTATCAATAATATTTTTAACTAAATCATAGATGTTAAAGGATTCCTTCTGAAGTTGATAATAACCAGATTCCAGTTGGGATAGATTAAGTAAATCTTTAACTAATTTGTCCATTTTATTTGCCTCATCGATTATTACATCGCAATAAAAGTTTTTGTCTTCTTCATCCTCTATTACAGAATCCTTTAAACCTTCACTATAACCCTGTATAAGGGCTATAGGTGTTTTAAGCTCATGGGAAACACTTGAAATAAATTCCTTCCTAAGCTTTTCAAGCTGTCTTTCCTTTTCTATATCAGCCTTAAGCTTTTTATTAGCCATATTAAGCTCTGTAATGGAAGTATCAAGCTTGTCGGATAAATAGTTTATAGTTTTTCCAAGCTGATCTATTTCATCATTATTTTTAACAATATATTTTTTGCTAAAGTCCAGCTTAGACATGCTTTTAGCCACGTTATTAAGCTCAACTATAGGTTTTGTAAATATTTTAGAAAAAATAAAGGCAAGTATAGTTCCGATTAAAAGAGAAATTATTCCAATATAGATATGAAAGCTCTTGGCTATTTCTACACTTTCTTTAATAGATGAAACTGGGGCTTCCATAATTAATATATGACCATTTGTTAAAGGAGAAGCCAATAGGAAGGACATTGTATTAAATCTAGGATGGATATAGCTTTCCAAGGTCGTTTCTCCATTTAAGACCCTTCTGATTCCTTCATTGGTCAAAAGACTAATACCACCTACGCTCCAACGACCTCTTCCACCTCTTCCTTGGGTAAATACTGAAGAATATATTTCACTGCCATTTTCATCTATTATTGTTATGCTTCCCCCTATGGAATTTTCAATATTTGCAATTCTTTCATCAATAGAATCGATATTACCCTTATAATCTCTTTGAATATCCTGGGCATATTCAAAGAGGCTGTCTTTTTTCTTGTCTAAATAGTAATCCTCCAAATACTTAGTGTTTAAAAGCCATGAAAGAGAAACTATTATTAAAGCAAAGAAAGCAATTCCAATAAACAGTTTTTTACCTATAGAATTTTTCATTTATCCACCTCAAATCTGTATCCAACACCTCTTACGGTTTGAATATAATTGCTCTTATTTTCCAGCTTCATTCGAAGCCTCTTTATATGGGTATCTACAGTTCTTAAGTCTCCAAAGTAGTCATAGCCCCATACGCTGTTGAGTATTTGCTCCCTACTAAGGGCTGCTCCCTTGTTTTGAGTCATAAAAATTAGCAATTCATATTCCTTTGGAGTCATTTCAATTTCTCTGCCTTCAATAAAAACCCTATGTCCATTAACATCTATTTCCAAGCCGTCATAGGATATCTTTTCTTCCTCCATATAAGATCTTTTTAAAAGAGCTTTTACCCTTGCCACTAAAATTTTAGGACTAAAGGGCTTAGTAATATATTCATCGGCTCCAAGCTCAAATCCAAATAACTCATCGGATTCCTCGCTTCTAGCTGTAAGCATTATTATAGGTATATTGGATATTTTCCGTATTTCTCTACAAACCGTCCAGCCGTCATACTTTGGCATCATAATATCTAATATAATCAAATCGATTTTTTCAGAGCTGAAAATATCAATGGCCTTTTTACCATTGTCGGCTTCAATAATGCTATAGCCTTCCTTTTTCAAATAATCAGAAATTAGCCTTCTCATTCTGCTTTCATCTTCAACTATTAATATCTTTTTATCACTCATTTTGTTACCTCCAATACTGTGTTCTTAAGTTTTTTAACTTCAAAGAAAAACCTAAAGAAATAATTAGTAATCCAGAACCGCCAGTCAGTATTTTCATAAAATACTTTTACTATTATTTTTATTATACCTAAATTACAGATATACGCCAATAAAACTTAAGAAAGGAAGTAGCCTCTGAGGTTTTCTTCCCTTAAGAAGCAAAAGATAAAAATTAGATTGACATATAAATATGAAATGTTATAATGATTATGTAAAAAATATTTTTGCGTTAACACATAAATACGAAAAAATATTTTTCGTGAGATTTATTTCAGTATTTATTCTAGCAATATTAAAAATATAAGATTTGAGGTGCTTTTTATGGATTTAAGTAAAATATTAGACGACAGGCTTATTTGTATTGACATGTTATCAAAGAATAAGGATGAAGCTATTGATGAATTATCAGGAAAATTAAAGATTGCTGGCTATATTGATGATATAGAATCTTTTAAAAAAGATATCTATCATCGAGAATCTCTTGGAAGCACAGGTATAGGAAATTATATAGCAATTCCTCATGGAAGGAGTGATTCAGTTAAAGAAATAGGTGTGGCAATTGGAAAGTTAAAGCAAGAAATTGAATGGGAAACATTAGATGATAAGGGAGTTAAAATTGTTTTTCTATTTGCTGTAGGTAATGACAATGAAAATGCTGAAAAACATTTGATGTTATTAGCTGAAGTAGCTTCTAAGCTAGGAAAGGAGGAAGCAGTAGAAAAATTATTAGAGGCTAAATCAGTTGAAGATATAAAAAAAGTATTTATCTAAATTGGAGGGTTATAATAATGAAAATTGTAGGTGTTGCTGCTTGTGCCGCTGGCATTGCTCATACTTATATCGCAAAAGAAAAGTTGGTAAGTGCTGCCGAAAGTTTAGGACATGAAGTACATATCGAAACTCAAGGAATTATTGGGGTAAAAGATAAGCTTCAGGAAAAGGATATCAAAGAAGCTGATGTTGTGATTATTGCAGCTGATATAAAAATAAATGATATGGAAAGATTTAAAGGAAAGAAAACAGTTGAAGTTTCAACTGATACTGTAATTAAATCTCCTAAAAAACTTATAAAAAAAATAGAAAGTGTAGTTACGAAATAATTGAGATAATTGAACAATTTAAATTTGGGACAATTGCATAATATATATGGCAGATTTCTAGAAAATTTAAATTTGGATATATTAGGTAATTTTTACAAGAGGTAATTATGCAATTTCATTAACTAACAATAGGAGGAGTTATTGATGAAAATTAGTGATTTAAAAAAACATGCAATGACAGCTATATCTTTTTTAATTCCAATTGTTGTGGGCTCAGGATTTTTACTTGTAATTGGTAATTTTGGGTCTGGTCAGAATATTACGGATTTTAGCAAAAGTTTTACTATATTTGATGCTTTTTCTACTATGGGTATAATGGGATTAACGTTGTTGCCAATGGTTGTATCTACTGGTATATCTTATTCCATTGCAGATAAGCCAGGGATTGCTCCAGGAATGATTGTTGGTTTAGTTGCAAATGCTGTTGGAGCAGGATTCCTTGGGGGGTTTCTTGGAGGATATATAGCAGGATATATTACGGTTTTCTTAATTAGGAGTATAAAAGTTCCCTACTGGGCCGAAGGATTATTACCAACACTTATTATACCATTAAGTGCTTCTGCTGTATCAGGATTAATAATGTTTTATGTTATTGGTATACCAGTAAGAGGTCTTACAGAAATATTAACCAATTATTTAAAAGGTCTAGATAGTCAATCAAAATTCATTTATGGTATGATTATTGGGGTTTTTGCATCAATTGATTATGGTGGTGCTATTAATAAAGTAGTATTTGCCTTTGCATTAGGTTTGTTTTATGAAGGAATTAAAGAGCCAATTACTGTTCTCATTTTGGCTTCTATGGTTACTCCCATAGGTATGACAATAGCTTACTTTATTTCTAAATTGATTAAGAAAAGAATATATACTAAACAAGAAATTGAAACATTGAAATCAGCTTTTCCAATGGGCCTTGCTCAAATAACAGAAGGATCTTTACCTATTGTTATGAATGATGTTATCAAATGTGTTATTGCTACAGGTGTTGGTGGTGCAATAGGAGGAGGATTTTGTATGCTATTTGGGGCAAACGCAGGTATACCAGCAGGAGGATTATTTGTATTGCCTACTATGCCTGCAGTAAAAGCAGGATACTTTATGTTAAGTCTATTAATAGGGTCCTTTGCCACAGCCATTGTACTATTAGTATTGAAAAAACCAGTTGATATAGATGAAGCAATCATAGATGATGATAACGAAGCAGATATTGATATGGATACTGTTAAATTTAATTTATAGAGATATTAATTGAGAAAATTGCATAACTCTAATTTGCTAAATTAGCAAAAAAATTTTAAAAGTAAAGGAGAGTGTAAATGGATAAAGGGATTAATAATGTTTTAAACTCTATACAAATAGCTTATGAGTCTTTGTTTGATGCTGAAAAGAAAGTTGCAGACTATGTTTTGCAATTTCCAGAAGAGGCAATAAATATGACCATTACAGAATTGTCAGAAAAAAGTGATGTTAGTGATGCAACTATAGTTAGATTTTGCAAAAAATTGGGCTTTAATGGATACCAGCATTTTAAAATGACTTTAGCCAAAAAATTCGTAAATCCTAATAACATTATTCCGGCAACTGTAGATTTAAAGGATATAAAATCTTCTATAAAAAGTATTATGAGCTATAAAGTAGAAGAACTAAAGCTGACGTCTGAGAGTTTAGATGTGAATATGATGACTATGTGCATTGATAAGATAATAAATAGTAACTACATTTATTTTTATGCAGCAGGGAATTCACTGCCTGTGGCAATGGATGCAGCGTATAAATTCAACTTGATTGGAATAAGAAGCCATGTAGATATTATATCTGAAATGCAAATTTCATCTGCTTATTCTCTAACAGAAAATGATATAGCTTTTGGAATATCAAATTCAGGAACATCAAAATCTATATTGAAGATATTTGAGATAGCTAAAGAGAGGGGAGCAACCACTATCTGTTTAACTAGCAGCAAAAAATCTCCTTTAGTAAATTTGTCTGATTACAAACTATTTACAGTAACAAATGAAGAATTATTTTTTAAGGAATTTAGTTATACGAGAGTTCCTGCCTTTTCGGTTATAGATACCATATTTTTGTTAGTTTACAAAAGCATTATGGGTAACGCATACAAAGATATGAATATTAGAGAAGAGGTACTTTCTAATAATAAATATTAAATTTATATACTATAAAATAATTGAGGAAATTGCATAATTCTAACTTGGCAAAATTGCATAATATATGTGGTATATCTTTGCAGATTATAAAGATATATATATAGTTTTTACTCAAGGTAATTATGCAATTTGCTCACTTAACAATTCTAGGAGGAAAATAAAATGAAATTAGTACCTATGAAAGATATATTAGAAGATGCTTACAAGAATGGATATGCAGTACCAGCATTAAATGGTTCACATCTAGAGTTTTACAAAGGCTTTATTGAAGTGGCAGCTGAATTAAAATCACCATTGATTATTCAAGCTGCTTATGAAGAAGTTGAATATGTTGATGCTAAAAATATTGTGGATATAATAGAGAACTTCGGAAGAAATAAAGATATAAAAGTAGCTATTCACCTAGACCATGGACCATCATTTGAAGCTGCAGCTGAATGTATAAGAGGTGGATTTACATCAGTAATGTATGATGGATCTACTCTTCCATTTGAAGATAATGTAACTAATACAAAAAAAGTAGTTGATATGGCTCATGCTGTTGGAGTTACTGTAGAAGGAGAATTAGGGACAATAGGTCAAACAACTGAATTTGGAGAAAAAGTTGATAATGTTCAAGTAACAGATCCTGAATTAGTAAAGGATTTTGTTGAAAGAACTGGCATTGACTGCATTGCACCAGCCTTTGGAACAGCCCATGGATTATATGTAGGGGAGCCAAAACTTGATTTTGAATTATTAGATAATATATCAAAATTGGTTAATATTCCAATAGTAATGCATGGTGGCAGTGGAGTTCCAGAAAATGATGTTAAAAAAGCAATATCATTAGGAGTAAGTAAAATTAATGTAAGTACAGCATTAAGAAAAGCCTTTATTGATGAAATGAAGAGATATATGAAAGAAAACCCTGATAATTTAATGACTATGGATATATTGGGTTCTGCCACAGAAGCATTAAAAGAAGAGGCAAGAAGTACAATTAAAAGGTTTGGATCGGCTAATAGATTATAAGAAACCTTATTTTTGATAGGAGGCTTAATTAATTTGAATAAGAAACTAGTTGATGATATTAGAAAGAAAACCTATGAATATTTTCAAAAAGCTAATATAGTTTTAACAAATGATGAAATAAATAATATTGAGGTTGCAGATTTTGGATTAAATGATATAGAAAAAATGGGATTGCAGCTGGTTACATATATAAATACCAGTAGATATTGTGCAAAAGAGATGGTTTTATTTCCAAAACAGACTTGCCCAGAGCATAAACACCCTAAAAGAGAAGATAATTCTGAAGGAAAGATGGAAACATTTAGATGCAGATGGGGAGAAGTATATTTATATGTAGAAGGGGAAAGAACCTCTAACCCAATAGCTATTCTTCCTAAGGAATACGGAAAAAATTTTACGGTATTTAAAGAAATAGTACTTGAAGCAGGCCAGCAATTCACGATTAAACCAAATACCCTTCATTGGTTTCAAGCTGGAGATAAAGGCGCAGTAATTTCAGAGTTTTCTTCTAATAGTGACGATTCTTCTGATATTTTTACAGATAAAAATATAAAGAGATTACCAGAATATTAATTTAATTAAAGCAAAATGTCTCAAGTACTTGAGACATTTTGCTTATATGGGTAAATTGAATGAAATAGACAAGAGAAATATGATGAATATCTATCACCTACTAAGAATTATCCTGATGTAGTTTATTATCATTCATTAAAATTTTATAAGGAAATAAGTTATGAATTAGAGTTTGGTATTACCCAGGGAAAAAAGAATATAAATAGGTTTATCAAAAATATTTAAAGGAGTGATTTTGCAATGAAATACGTAATAGGAATTGATTTAGGAACCAGTGCTGTTAAAATACTGTTAGTAAATGAGTATGGTAGTGTAGTACAGGAAGTATCTAGACCCTATTCTCTAATACAAAAAAGAACTGGATATAGTGAGCAAAATCCTCTAGAATGGTTTAATAAAACGATTGAGGGACTAACTGATCTAATAAAGAATTTCAAAGGAGATTCATCTCAAATTGAGGGAATAAGTTTTTCAGGACAAATGCATGGATTGGTGTTATTGGATGAGAATAATGAAGTTTTAAGAAATGCCATTCTTTGGAATGATACACGTACTACAAAAGAGTGCCAAGAGATTTATAAGACTGTTGGAAAGGAACGCTTGTTGGATATTACTAAAAATATTGCATTAGAGGGTTTTACTTTACCTAAAATTCTTTGGGTAAGAAAGAATGAACCAGATATATTTAGTAAAGCAAAAAAATTCTTATTACCAAAGGATTACCTGCGTTACAAACTTACAGGTAAATTACATATGGATTATTCTGATGCAGCTGGCACTTTATTATTTGATGTTAAAAAGAAAAAATGGAGTAAGGAAATTTGTGACCTTCTTAAGCTTGATTATGATTTTTGCCCTCCAATAATAGAATCTCACAAAGAAGTAGGAAAAATATCATCTGATTTAGCTGAAATTACTGGTTTATCAAATTCAACCCGTATATTTGCAGGTGGAGCAGATAATGCATGTGGTGCCATTGGTTCAGGCGTTATAGAAAGTGGAAGAACAATGGTTAGTATTGGAACTTCAGGAGTAGTCTTGTCATATGAAGAAAATGCAGACAAAGATTTCGAAGGAAAAGTCCATTACTTTAATCATGGAGTAGAAGATGCCTTTTATACAATGGGAGTTACACTTTCAGCAGGCTATAGCTTAAGCTGGTTCAAAAATGTCTTTGCAGAGGATCAATCCTTTGAAAAGCTACTTAAAGAAATTAAATCAGTTCCTATAGGCTCTAATGGATTATTATTCACACCATATTTAATGGGAGAAAGAACCCCCCATGTGGATGCAAATATAAGGGGCAGCTTCATAGGTATAAATAGTACTCATCAAAAAAAAGATTTTGTTAGGGCAATAATAGAAGGGATAACCTTTTCCTTAAATGAATCGATAGATATTTTTCGAAAAAATGGTAAAACAATTGATACAATTATTTCAATTGGTGGTGGATCGAAAAATGATGATTGGATGCAGATACAAGCTGATATTTTTAATGCTAAAATTATAAAGCTCTCTAGCCAGCAAGGGCCAGGAATTGGAGCTGCGATGTTAGCTGCTTATGGTTGCGGTTGGTTTGATACGTTAAAAGATTGTTCAGATTCGTTTTTACAAGTTGACAAAGAGTTTATACCAAAATATAAAAATGTTAATAGATATAAAAAACTTTTTCATATTTATCAAAGTATTTATAAACAAACAAAAGAGCTAAATAATTGGCTTATACCATATCGAGGTTGATATGGAAGTAATAATTGTTAGAAAGAATTGATCATCTTATGAACATAAAAATTCAGGACTTTGCATTTTAAACCCCTTTTATTTCATTTATAAACTATAGAAGGATTTTATATCTTTGAAATAGAATTATAGTATTTAAGATTATTATATATGGTAGTTATCCAGAGGTTTTAAAACTTTAATTTGTTTTACTATTATAGATATACGCCAATAAAACTTAAGAAAGGAAGTAGCCTCTGAGGTTTTCTTTTGAGCGATTTTTATAAACCTGTTTATCCCTTTGGTTATTCAATTTAAAACAGGTTTATTACATGAGCCAAAAGAATTCTCAGTGGCTACGACCATAAATTAAATTTTACAAGCGTACATCTATATATAGAGAGAGAAAGGGGAGTAAGAATGTTATATAGAAAATTTGGTCAAACAGAGGAAAAGGTTTCAGCCCTTGGCTTTGGATGCATGAGGCTTCCTATTATTGGTGAAGATATCAAGAATATTGATGAAGAAAAGGCAATTGAAATGCTAAGATATGCCATAGACAATGGAGTAAATTATATTGATACAGCATATCCATATCATGGTCAGATGAGTGAAGGATTAGTTGGAAAAGCTCTACAGGATGGATATAGAGAAAAGGTATATCTAGCCACAAAGCTTCCAAGCTGGCTTATTAAAACAAGAGAAGATATGGATAAATATCTTGATGAGCAATTAGAAAAACTGCAAACAGATCATATAGACTTTTACTTAGTTCATACCCTAAAAGAAAGCTATTGGAAAAACCTAACCGAAAATGGACTATTTGAATTTTTAGATACAATTGTCAAGGATGGCAGAGTAAAATATGTGGGCTTTTCCTTCCATGACAATGTTGAATTATTTAAAGAAATTGTGGATGCTTATAATTGGACCTTCTGCCAAATACAATATAATTATGTTGATGAAGATTATCAAGCCGGTAAGGAAGGCTTAAAATATGCTGCACAGAAAGGATTAGGCATTGTAATAATGGAGCCATTAAGGGGTGGAAAGCTTGTATCTAAAGTTCCTGATGAAATTATGAATGCTTGGAATAGCAATGACATTAAAAGAACTCCTGTCCAGTGGGCATTAAGATATCTTTGGGATTATCCGGAAATAAGTACAGTCCTAAGCGGCATGTCTACATTGGATCAAGTTAAGGAAAACATAAAATATGCCGATGAAGGAAAAAGTAATTCCTTAACAGAGAAGGAAAAGAGTTTGATTGCCAAGGTGGGAAATATGTATAAAGATAAAATAAAAGTAAATTGTACCTTCTGTAGATATTGTCTGCCATGTCCTGCTGGAGTAAACATACCAGGAGCCTTTGAATACTATAATGATGGATTCATGTTTGATAATATCGAAGGGGAAAAGGAAAATTATAATAAATTTATTAAGGACGAAGCTAAGGCTTCTAAATGTGTTGAATGCGGAAGATGTGAAGAAGAATGTCCCCAAAACATACCAATAAGAGAAAAGCTTAAGGACGTAGTTAAAACATTTGAAGAATAATTAAAGCTAATGAACATAAAAAGATGATTAACAAGATTTTATAAAATATAAGATTGTTAATCATCTTTTACCAGTTTTCTTGTCTACAATACACTTTCAATATATATATCTATTTCCTGACTCAAATCCAATATAGTATTATCTATTTGAACAATTGGCCTAGATGGCATCTGCTTATTGATAAATATAATCTTTGCTTCTTCACCGGTAGAAAGTAAACACCAATTATCTAGATAGCAATAAGCAATGTTTTGAAGAAATTTCATTAAAAATCTTGTGTCCATCTTACCCAAATATTCCTTTTCAAACTTATCGATTACATAAAAAGGAGAAAATTTGTCTCTATAGGGGCGCTTAGAAGTAAGAGCATCATAGACATCGGCAATAGCCACAATTTTTGCATAGTTATTTATTTCATTATTCTTAGCCCTTAAGGGATAACCGGAACCATCATATCTTTCATGGTGCATGAGAACAGCCATTTTGATATTATATGAGATATCTTGCTTTTCAATGATTTTAAATCCATATGTGCTATGCTTTTTTACTATTTCATATTCCGCATTTGTAAGGGGGCCAGGCTTATTTAAAATATTTCTATCAATTTTAGTTTTACCAATATCATGAAGCAGTCCAGCAACGGATATATTCATAAGTTCTTTCTTACTAAATCCCAGCCATTGTCCAATTGTATAGGATATCAATGAAACATTTATGCAGTGAGAATAAGTATAATCATCAAAGCTTTGAAGGCTACTTAAAAAGTTAAATAAATTGCTTCTATGTTTTACACAATCTAATAAATCACTGCTAATCGAAAATAATTCCGAAATATCAATTTCTTTGCCTTCACTAATATCCATCATTTGATCTTTTAGAGAGTTGTTATGTTCCAAATAGGATGAGGTGAATAATTGAAATTTTTTTCTATCTTTCCTAGAGGTTTCGATATTAAGATTATTTTTATGACTTGAATCTTCTTCTACAACTTCTTTAATAACAGCGTCTTTAATTTGGTAAAGTTTTAGTTTGCGAAGATGTTTTTCATCCAGTTTGGTATCGGTAGATATTAACATTTGTCCCATATCGGTAAAAATATCTTGAGCTATAATCATACCCGGTTCAATTTCATCGATTGGAACTGTTTTTGTTTTATATTTTGTCATAATATTCACCAACTTTTTAGTATAAACTATAGATAAACAACATTGTATTTAAAATTGTTGAATATATCTAATTGAGCAAATTGCATAATTACCTTCTGTAAAAACTATCTATTACATATAGTTTGAAAATCTCCAAAGGCATACCATATATATTATGCAACTTAGCCAAGTTAGAATTATGTAATTTCCTCAATTATAAGTTATACAAAGTCCTATAAATTTCCTGCTTTAAAAGAGAAATATAAAAGAAAAATCAAAAATGGGCTTTTAGTCCTAATTTCTATTTCTTAAGTACTAAAAACTTTAAATTTATACGTAATCTATAATGAATTAAATACATAAAAAACAAAGGAGGACTAAACATGTCAAAAAAGCTTTTAGCAATAACGCTTTCTTGTACACTCATATTATCCAGTGTTACATTTGCCTTAGCAGGGGATAAAGTAAAAGGAAAGGAAAATCTTAATAAGATAAAGACAAAACAAGAAAAAACAGTTACAGAAACTGAAGAAAATGAAGAGCTAGAAACTAATGAAGAAATTAGTGATGAAAGTAGTGAAAAAGTTAATGAAGAAATTGAAAAAGGTAAGGATTGGAAGGAACTTAAGGATAAGTTAGAGAAGGATAAGGATGCGATTGAAACTCAAAAAGATGAGTTGGAAATTCAAAAAGATGAATTAGAAAAAAAATATGAAGAAGCTAAAAATGGTGAAGATAATGAATTAGCTAAGGAGCTAAATCAACAGCTTCAGGAAATTAAAGGACAAATGGAAGAGTTAAAGCAGGACATGAAGTCTATAACGATTAAAAGAAAAGAAGTTATTAGAAATAAGTATACAGAGGATGAATTGGAAGAAATTGAACAAGCCAAGGAAGAAATGTTAGAAGATGGAGAAGATATAAAGGTTTTAGATGTTGATAGTGTATTATCTAAAAAGGCTAATATGAAGTTTGATACTCCACCGGTGATAAAAGGAGGGAGAACTTTAGTACCTGTTAGAGCAATTGTAGAAGGTTTTGGAGCAGAAGTAGAATGGAATGAAGAAACAAGAGAAGTAACAGTTCTTAAGGATGATGTTGAGATAGTCCTTACAATAGATAACAATGAAGTATATGTAAATGGGGAAAAAATAGATATTGATACTAAATCTGAAATAATAAATTCAAGGACATATGTACCTCTTAGATTAATAGCTGAAAACCTTGGACTTAAAGTTAATTGGGATGAAGAAACTGAAACTATTGAACTAGATGAAGAAGATACTGAAATTGATGAAGTAGTAGAAGATGATGAAGTAGTAGAAGATGATGAAACAATAGAAGAATAGAAATTATATAAATAATATAAAAGCTGTGAAGGACTATAATGATAAGAAACTTTCACAGTTTTTTATTTTCTAGTAGATAAAAAATCTTGATTTACTAGCACAACAGATTAAATTAAGATAGGTCTAGTTCTAATTTATAGTTAGGCGATTAAAAAATATAAATTATTCTAATAGGAATAGGCTATGAAAATAGTTTTAGGAATTAAAATAAAACTTTTTTCATAGCCTTAAGTATGTTCATTAGATTAAACATTATGTTTTATTGTCATATTATGGGATTTTTCCTTTATTACAACTCTTATTCCTTTGTATACAAATCCTATGGCAACAGAGTTAATAATAGATTTTAGTAGATTAAAGGGGATTATTGCTGGTATTAGCATACTTTTAACGGCCTCATATGGTACTCCTAAAAATTTGACTGTAAAAAAGAGATTTGTTGGAACCATAACTAATGTCATAGCAAAACATGAAAGAATCAACCCAATAACCAATCCCTTGAAGCTTCTAATTCTATGGTAGATGGTGCTGCTTACCAAAACCAAGGTTCCAGTTGAAAGAACATGCATTACAAAACCTATCCAACCGCTAGCTGAACTAACAGTAAGGGCTTGAATAAAGGAAGCAACTACGGTTAAGATTAAACCGTTTACTGTTCCGTAAATTAAAGCACCTATAATTATGGGTATATCGGCAGGTTCATATTCTAAAAATGGTGCCGATGGAATAATTGGAAAACGAATAGTATAGATTAATATAACAGATAGTGCTATGAGCATAGCCATTGTAGTCATTTTTTTTACTTTAAACATTATGATGACCTCCTATAATTTTAAATAGTATTTATGCTTTTGAATTCAAAAAATATTGAAGCCCTGAAGTAAAACTTCAGGGCTTAATTACAAAACACACACAAAAAATCTTTCTTCTTCCATCCAGACTATACTGTCGGCTCTGGAGTTTCACCAGATCAACCATTTTCATGGTTCGCGGGCTGTACCGCCGGTCGGGAATTGCACCCTGCCCTGAAGAAAATATTTATTTAATTTATATTTTAACATTATCACTAAATCCAATTTACGTCAAGTACTTTATTATGAATATTTTTATAGTTGTATATAAAATTGAGGAAATTCCATAATACATATAAAAATTTTTAAAATACAAAATGTAGTAGAAGGGGTCAGACGAATCATCTACATATTGTATTTTTAAATTAATAATGTTAATTAGGTAAGTTTTTTATTTAATAGTTTTACTTGAATCTATATATTATTGATGTAAAATATAAGTGTAGAAGTAAATATTTAGGTAAACAAATTTGAAAGAAGGTTATTTAAATGGCATTACCTGAAATAACAAATCTTAAATCTTCAAAGAGCCTTAGTAATGTAACATTTCCTTTTATAATATATAAATCCCCGTAGTATATCAAATTTAAATTCTATATTACATCAAAGAAATTCTATATTGCATCAAACAAGCTGTCTACAACACTAATTTTGGCAAAAGTGTAAATAAAGTACACATGTAAATTTTATGTGCATAATTTCATATGGGCTATTTATTTACATAAAATTATTTAATAAAAAGAAATTATGGAGCATATCATTAGGAAAGCTGGGGGTGATGGATATTTAAAATAATTATTTAAATCATCAATCAGCTGGGAGGTGTTAAATAAGTATACAGAATTTATTATTATTCCATGGGGAAAAGAGAAAACCCCCTCAAATTTCAGGAAAACAAATTAGTACTATCCATTGATTTGTCAAAAAATTGACAAACTAAGCGAAGGATGGATAAGCTTGATAAACTCTTGTATATCAAATGTTTCAGTAATATTTTATTTAAATAATATTACCTATAAAAGATTAAAAATTAAAAAAAAATTAGGAAAAACATTTAAATTTTATAACTTGGCACAGGACTTGCGAATATCTTGTGTATAGGTTGGAAAAATATTTAAGCAAAGGGAGCTGAAAATATGAGTTACGATAATCTGTTGTTAAAAAAGCAAGATAATATAGCTATTCTAAGCTTCAATAGACCTAAGGTTTTAAATGCATTAAATACTGATGTTTTAAAGGAACTAGATAGAGCAATAGATGATATTGAGAAGGATGAAGAGATTTATGTTCTCATTATAACAGGTGAAGGAAAAGCTTTTATAGCAGGAGCAGATATATCTGAGATGAGAGATAAGACAGCAGTAGAAGGAAGAAAGTTTGGAGAATTGGGATCAAGTATATTTAGAAAAATTGAACTTATGGAAAAACCAGTTATAGCAGCAGTAAACGGATTTGCATTAGGTGGTGGCTGTGAGCTTTCTATGAGCTGTGATATAAGAATCGCAGGAGAAAAAGCTAAATTTGGGCAGCCAGAGGTTGGATTGGGAATTACCCCAGGATTTGCTGGAACCCAAAGGCTTGCAAGATTAGTTGGAACGGCAAAGGCAAAGGAATTAATTTTTACAGCAGATATAATAAAGGCACAGGAAGCTAAGGAAATAGGTTTGGTAAATAAGGTTGTTGCCCAAGAGGAATTAATAAGTGAAGCTTTAGAAATGGCTAAGAAAATTGCATCCAATGGACAAATTGCAGTTAAATACTCTAAAGTAGCTATAAATAGAGGAATTAATTGTGATTTGGATACTGGAAACGAGATAGAAAAAGATTTATTTGGATTATGCTTTGCAACAGAAGACCAAAAGGAAGGTATGTCAGCTTTTCTGGAAAAAAGAAAAGCAGAATTTAAAAACAAATAATAAAAATAAAGAAAAAGGGAGGACTAAGAATGAAAATATTTGTTCTAGGCGCAGGAACAATGGGTAGTGGAATTGTTCAAGTTTTTGCTCAGTCAGGTTATGAAGTAGTAATGAGAGATATAGAAGAAAAATTTGTTGAAAGAGGCGTAGGAATAATAACAAAAAATTTGGATAGAAGTGTAAAAAAGGAAAGAATAACAGAGGAAAAGAAAAATGAGATACTAGGCAGAATTACAGCTACTACAGATATTAATTTGGCAAAGGATGCAGATTTAGTAGTGGAAGCAGCAGTGGAAAACATGGAAATCAAGAAAAAAATATTTGCTGAGTTAGATGAAGTTTGTAAGGAAGGGGCAATACTTGCAACAAATACTTCTTCACTTTCAATAACAGAAATTGCAAGTGCGACTAAAAGACCAGACAAAGTTATAGGAATGCATTTCTTTAACCCTGTTCCAGTAATGAAGCTTGTAGAGGTTATAAAGGGAATAGTTACTTCAAAGGAGACAAAGGATACAATTATAGAGGTTACAAATAAACTAAAGAAGACTCCTGTAGAAGTAGAAGAAGCTCCAGGTTTTGTAGTAAATAGAATACTTATTCCTATGATTAATGAAGCAGTTGGAATTTTAGCAGATGGAGTTGCAAGTGCAGAGGATATTGATGCAGCTATGAAGCTTGGTGCAAATCATCCTATAGGACCTTTAGCTTTAGCTGATTTAATAGGAAATGATGTTAATTTAGCGATTATGGAAGTGTTATACGAAGAATTTGGAGATTCAAAATACAGACCTCATCCATTACTAAGAAAGATGGTAAGGGGAGGACTTTTAGGCAGAAAGACTGGAAAAGGTTTTTATGATTATTCAAAATAAAAAGCTGAAAAATTATAGAATTAACAGGGAGGAATAAGAGTGAGAGAAGCGGTAATTGTAAGTGCAGTTAGAACAGCAATAGGAACATTTGGAGGAAATTTTAAATCTGTATCAGCAGTAGATTTAGGTGTTGCAGCTGCAAAAGAAGCCATTAAAAAAGCTGGAATCAAGGCAGAAATGATTGATGAAGTGCTTATAGGTAATGTATTACAGGCTGGACTCGGACAAAATGTTGCAAGACAGGTTGTTATCAAAGCAGGCATACCAGAGACAGTACCTGCAATAACAATAAACAAAGTGTGTGGTTCAGGACTTAGAACAGTAAGTATGGCGGCACAATTTATCATGCTGGGAGATGCAGACATAATCCTGGCAGGTGGTACAGAAAACATGTCACAAGCTCCATACCTTCTTGATAAAGCAAGATGGGGACAGAGAATGGGCGATGGTAAATTAGTTGACTCCATGATAAAGGATGGATTATGGGAAGCCTTTAACAATTATCATATGGGGGTTACAGCAGAAAATATTGCACAGAGATGGGAAATTTCCAGAAAAGAACAAGATGAATTTGCACTTGCCAGTCAGCAAAAAGCTGAAAAAGCTATTAAAGAAGGAAGATTTAAGGATGAAATAGTTCCAGTAGAAGTTCCACAAAGAAAAGGAGATCCTATAATAGTAGATACAGATGAACATCCTAAATTTGGAAGTTCAATTGAAAAGCTTTCAAAATTAAGACCGGCATTTAAAAAGGATGGTACAGTAACAGCAGGTAATGCATCAGGTATAAATGATGGAGCTGCTATGCTTATAGTAATGTCTAGAGAAAAGGCTGAGGAATTGGGATTGGATATCATAGCCACTGTAAAATCATATGGATCGGCTGCACTGGACCCTGCTATTATGGGATATGGACCAGTACCATCTTCTAAAAAAGCATTAGAAAAAGCTGGGTTAACTATAGAAGATATGGATTTGATTGAAGCTAATGAAGCCTTTGCATCTCAATCTCTAGCAGTGGCAAAGGATCTAAAGTTTGACATGGAAAAAGTAAATGTAAATGGTGGAGCTATTGCATTAGGCCATCCTATTGGAGCTTCTGGAGCAAGAATACTAGTTACTTTACTTCATGAAATGATTAAAAGAGATTCCAAAAAGGGATTAGCAACTTTATGTATTGGTGGAGGTCAGGGAACTGCCATAGTAGTAGAAAGATAATTTTTATAGTTTAAAATAGTTTAAAGCTGGCGACCGATTATAGGCGGTGGACTTAAATAAGCTATTATAGATATACATTCTGATTTTGGAGTCTGGAAATAATTAAATTTCTTGACTCCAGGATTATAAAAAAAGGGAGGCAAATTCGATGAAGGGTAAAACCATAAAAGAAATTCAAATTGGGGATAAAGCTTTTTTTCAAAAGACCATAACGGAGACAGATGTTTACCTTTATGCAGGAATAACAGGAGATATAAATCCTGCCCATATTAATCAGGAAGTATCTAAGAATACAATGTTCAAGGGCAGAATAGCTCATGGTATGTTGACAGCAGGCTTGGTATCAGCAGTTTTAGGGGTACAGCTACCTGGACCGGGAACTATATATCTTGGTCAAGAACTAAAATTTACTGCTCCAGTAAGATTTGGAGACACTATAAAGGCAGAAGTAGAAGTTATAGAGAGAATTGAAGAAAAAAATAGATTAAAGCTTAATACAATTTGTACTAATCAAAATGGAGATGTGGTTCTTAAAGGTGTTGCAACAGTAATGCCGCCTAAATAAAATGAATTATAACTCTGTTTTAAGTTGAAAAAAATTTGAAATAGAGTTATGATTAAAGTGAAAACGTTAATTAATAAACAAACAAAGTATATAATTCCAGTATATAATTTATTACTTCACTTTATTTTTAAATATGATGGTTAGAGGAGGAAATAGTATGGATTTTCGAATTTCAAAAGAGCATGAAATGCTACGTCAAATGTACAGAGAATTTGCAGAAAATGAAGTCAAACCCCTTGCAGAAGAAGTTGATGAACAAGAGATGTTTCCTGTAGAAACTGTAAAAAAATTAGCACGATACGGTTTTTTAGGGATACCATTTCCAAAGGAATATGGGGGTCAAGGTGGAGATAACCTAGCTTATGCAATGGCTGTAGAAGAGTTATCTAAAGCCTGTGCAACAACAGGGGTTATAGTTTCAGCCCATACATCATTAGGAGCATCACCAATATATGAATTTGGAACAGAACAGCAAAAACAAAAATACCTTATTCCATTGGTAAAGGGAGAAAAATTAGGGGCCTTTGGATTAACAGAGCCTAATGCTGGAACCGATGCAGCAGGACAACAGACAAAGGCGGTATTGGATGGAGACCATTATATATTAAATGGTTCAAAAATATTTATAACAAATGCAGGCTATGCTGATATTTATATAATTATGGCTATGACCGACAAAAGTAAAGGTGTTAAAGGAATATCAGCTTTCATAGTTGAGAAGGATTATGAAGGCTTCAGTGTTGGAAAAAAAGAATCAAAAATGGGTATAAAGGGTTCTGCAACTTGTGAACTTATATTTGAAAACGTTAGAGTACCAAAGGAAAACCTGATTGGAAAAGAAGGCAAGGGCTTTGGAATTGCTATGAAAACCCTAGATGGTGGGCGTATTGGAATAGGAGCACAGGCCTTAGGTATAGCACAGGGAGCCATTGACGAAACGGTAAAATATGTTAAGGAAAGAAAACAATTTGGAAGATCAATTGCTAAATTCCAAAATACTCAATTCCAGCTTGCAGATATGCAAACAAAAGTAGATGCGGCAAGACTTTTGGTTTATAGAGCTGCAATGGCTAAGGAAAATGGAGAACGCTTTAGTACTGATGCTGCTATGGCTAAGCTTTTTGCTGCTGAAACAGCTATGGAGGTTACAACTAAAGCAGTGCAATTACATGGTGGATATGGCTATACAAGAGAATATCCTGTTGAAAGAATGATGAGAGATGCTAAAATAACGGAAATTTATGAAGGAACTTCAGAGGTTCAAAAAATGGTTATAGCAGGAAATATGTTGAGATAAGGAGGCTTTGAAAATGAAAATAGTTGTTTGTATAAAACAAGTGCCAGATACTACAGAGGTTAAATTGGACCCTAAAACAGGAACACTTATAAGGGAGGGAGTACCAAGTATTATAAATCCCGATGATAAAAGCGGTTTAGAAGCAGCTTTAAGACTAAAGGATGAAATGGGAGCTGAGGTAACTGTTCTTACAATGGGACCCCCTCAAGCTGAAAAAGCCCTTAGAGAAGCTTTGGCAATGGGAGCAGATAAGGCAATTTTATTAAGTGATAGAGCTTTTGCCGGTGCCGATACTTGGGCTACATCAAGTACATTGGCAGCAGCCGTAAAAAATCTGGAATATGATTTGATTATAGCAGGAAGGCAGGCAATAGATGGAGATACTGCTCAGGTGGGACCACAAATAGCTGAACACTTAGGACTTCCACAAATAAGCTATGTTGAAGATCTTAAAGTGGACGGAGACAGCCTTATATTAAAGAGAGTTTTTGAAGATGGATATCAAAGGATAAAGGCAAAAATGCCTTGCTTAATTACTACCCTTAGTGAAATGAATGAACCAAGGTATATGTCAGTTGCCGGAATATATGATGCCTATAGAGAAAAAGAAATAATAAATTGGAGTTTAAATGATATAGAAATAGACATGGGGAATATAGGATTAAAGGGTTCACCTACTAAGGTTAAGAAATCATTTACAAAGGGAGCTAAATCTGCTGGTCAAGTATATGAATTAGAGCCAAGGGATGCAGCAAAAATTATTGTAGATAAATTAAAAGAGAAATTTATTATATAATTTACTCAATTTAAAATTAAAAATCAATTGCCAATAAAAATGACCCAAACGGTTAACTATAACCTAGCTACTAGAACTAAAACAGTATGAGGAGGGAGTATCTTGAATATTGCAGAATATAAGGGTGTTTTTGTATTCGCTGAGCAAAGAGAAGGAGAAATTCAAAGAGTTTCTTTAGAGCTTATTGGAAAAGGTAGAGAAATTGCAGAAAAATTAGGTGAAACAGTTACAGCAGTAATTTTAGGTAATAACATAAAGGATAAAACAAATACTTTAATCCATTATGGAGCAGACAAGGTTTTATATGTTGATGATCCAGCATTAGATATTTATATGACAGAGCCATATGCAAAGGCTTTAGCCCAAGTAATCAACTCTGAAAAACCAGAAATATTTTTAATCGGTGCTACAACTATAGGAAGGGATTTAGCTCCTAGAGTTTCAGCTAGAATCCATACAGGACTTACTGCAGATTGTACTGGATTAGATATAGATGAAGAAAGCAAAAATTTGTTAATGACAAGACCAGCCTTCGGTGGTAATATTATGGCTACTATCGTTTGTGGTGACCACAGACCACAGATGTCTACCGTTAGACCGGGAGTTATGCCGTTGTTTGAAAAAGATGAAAATAGAGAAGGCGTTGTAGAAGAAGTTAAAGTTAAATTCTCTAAAGAAGATAGAAATGTTGAAATATTAGAAGTAGTAAAAGAAGTAAAACAAAAAATTAATATTGAAGAAGCCAATGTATTAGTTTCAGGGGGTAGAGGTATCGGAGACCCTGAAAGATTTGAAATTCTTAAGCAGTTGGCTGATAGTCTTGAAGGTCAGGTATCAGCTTCCCGTGCAGTTGTAGATGCGGGCTGGATTGACAGAGACCACCAAGTAGGGCAGACAGGAAAAACTGTAAGACCAGACCTTTATGTGGCTTGCGGTATATCAGGAGCTATACAGCATTTAGCAGGTATGGAAGAATCAGGATTCATAGTGGCGATAAATAAAGATGCAGGGGCACCTATATTTGAAGTTGCAGATGTAGGAATAGTAGGAGATCTAAACAAAGTAATTCCTTTACTAGTTGAAGAACTTGCTGCTGCTAAAGAATCTAAGTAATATAAAATTTACCAATCCCTTGGAATATTTCGGGGGATTGGTAATTGAAGCTTGATATTCAAGCTTTCCCTTGGATATCAGGCTTCAATTTAAAAGCAAATGGTAATTATGGATATAGGGATATTAGTATCAATAGAAATCTGCCATGTCATTTATAAAAATGAGGAAATTACTCTTTTTTTAACCTCCATCATTTACTAAATCCCTATATCCTAAAATTGACTCCCTAATGTACAATAACTTATTAGCTATAGTGAAACAATTTCAAAATTTAATTCATATATCATAAAAATATCGATGTTTTTACAATTTTTTTGATTTATAAATTAGCCTTTCAATTTGTTTCACTACATATCCACAAAGAAAAAGATAATCTTCATTTGAAGATTATCTTTTTCTATTTCTAGGAAATCTTAAAAATCTAAAAAATTTTACTATACTATGATAAAATCTAAAGAGGTGATGAAATTGCATAATTTCAATTTGTTTAATTTGACAAAATTGTATATGCTAATATTATCTTTTAAACCCCCTTGATAGGAACTAACATATTCAGTTTAATTAAATCCCTATATTAAGGGATAAAATATATTTAATATAATGAGGAGGTGTAGATTTGGAATTTGTCAAGGAATATTTCAGGAAAATAATAGAAAATATTAATGAGGCTTTAATAGGTATAGATAAGTATGGAGATATTAATATGCTTAATGGTATTGCAGAGGAGTTACTTGGCATAAAGTCTGAAAAGGTTATGGGAAGAAAGATAAGGGAGGTTATTCCAAATACTAAGCTCATCAGGGTTATAGAAAATAAAAGTGAAGAGATAAACTATAGATTTTCCAGTAATGGAAGGCAATTTAGAGTCAACAGATTGCCAATATTTTATAAGGAAGAAATACAAGGTGCTATAGCTTTATTTCAGGATGTAACGGATTACAATAAAATAAGCAGAAAACTCGATGAAGATGAAGTATATATTGATATTTTAAATACAATATTGGATACCTTTAATGAATGGATTGTAGTTGTAGATGAAAATGGGATAATAACAATGATGAGTAAAGCATACAAAGAATTTGTAGAAGACCCAAATCCTGAAGGAAAGCACGTAACTGAAGTTATAGAGAATACCAGAATGCATACTGTAATAAAAACAGGGATAATGGAAGTGGCAGAAATACAGAAAATACAGGGAAGAAGAATGATTGCCACCCGTATACCCCTTAAAAAGGAAGGTAGAGTAATTGGGGCAATTGGTAAAGTTATGTTCAAAAATGTTAGCGACTTAAGACTATTGAGTAAAAAAATAAATAAGCTAGAAAAGGAAATAGCATATTATAAAAATGAATTAGATGATAAAAGAATTGCAAAATACTCCTTCGATGATTTAGTTGGTAAAAGTCCCAAAATGATTGAAGTTAAAACCATGGCTAAAAAAGCTGCAAAAACAAATTCAAATGTTCTGATTTTGGGAGAAAGTGGTACGGGGAAGGAACTCTTTGCCCACGCTCTTCATAATGCAAGCTCAAGAAATTTAGGACCCTTTGTTAAAATAAATTGTGCAGCAATACCCAGTGAATTATTGGAATCTGAATTATTTGGATATGAAGAAGGAGCTTTTACTGGAGCTAAAAAGAGCGGTAAAAAAGGTAAGTTTGAGCTGGCTAATGGAGGCACTATTTTGCTTGATGAAATAGGGGATATGTCTATGACCATGCAGGCAAAATTATTAAGGGTTATACAGGAGAAAGAAGTGGAAAGACTTGGAGGAAATCTACTAAAGAATATTGACGTTAGAATAATATCATCAACAAATAAGGATTTGGAGAAATTAGTTGAAAAAAAGGAATTTAGAGAAGATCTTTTCTATAGGTTAAACGTTATGGTCATTAAGTTGCCGCCCCTTAGGGAAAGAAAGGAAGATATAGATACTCTTGCCAATGAACTGAAGAAGAAGATTGCCAATAGGCTGGGAATATATGTTGAAGAAATATCTCAGGAGGCTATTAATTATTTAAGGAATTACCATTGGCCGGGAAATATAAGAGAGCTTGAAAATGTATTAGAAAGAGCTATTAATTTATTAGATTCAGATTTAACAATAAAGGCAAAGCATCTTCCCAATAGGTTAATCAAGCAAAAAAGCAAAACTTATTCTGGGGGGGATAGAGATTTAAAGGCAATTGTGGAGGAAGTTGAAAGGGAAATTATTAGTGAATGTTTGCAAAAAACCAGGGGAAATAAAAATAAAGCTGCAAAACTCTTAGGAATAAGTAGGGTAGGATTGTATAAAAAGATAGAAAGATACAATTTGTACTAAAAAATTATAATATTCATCACATAAAAGCAATAATAATTGTATAAAAGTAATACATGTAAACATAGTTTACGCTCTATGATATATACCTTTGTATAGGCTAATAAGCATTTATTGATATATCAAGAAGATGTATATTTCATATACATCTTTCTTGATTATTTTTTTGCCTATTATACATGGATAAAGAAATCTTCTCATCTAAAACCTTGGAATAGAGTCATATAGCCTCCTTGTTAATTAAATAACTATAAATATAAACATTGGCATGACACTTGCTATTAAACATAATACATATAAGAATATAGATAAATTATTAACAATATGATAGAGGAGGTCAAAAGAAAATGGGAGTTAGACTATTGGATGCAGAAGAAGCGGTAAAATTGATTCCAGATAATGCAACAGTGGCTACTGGAGGATTTGTTGGTATAGGAGTACCTGAAGAAGTAGAGATAGCTTTAGAGAAACGATTTCTTGAAACAGGTAGTCCTAAAAACCTTACTTTAGTTTATGCAGCTGGGCAAGGTGATGGTAAGGATAAAGGCTTAAATCATTTAGGTCATGAAAAATTGGTAAAAAAGGTTATTGGAGGACATTGGGGGCTTGCTCCTAAATTACAAAAACTAGCCTTGGAAAATAAAATTCAGGCCTATAATCTTCCCCAAGGTGTAATTTCTCATATGTTTAGAGATGTTGCTGCTGGTAAGCCAGGAACTATTACCCATGTAGGATTAAAAACATTTATAGATCCAAGACTACAAGGTGGAAAAATAAATGAAGTAACAAAGGAAGATATTGTTAAGCTTATTGAACTTGAAGGGCAAGAGTACTTATTTTACAAAGCTTTTCCAGTTGATGTGGCTCTTTTAAGAGGAACCTATGCCGATGAAAATGGAAATATTTCCATGGAAGAAGAAGCTGTTTCCCTTGAAGCCCTTTCAATAGCAGCAGCATGTAAGAATTCAGGAGGAAAAGTAATAGTACAGGTTAAAAAGGTGGTAAAAAGTGGTTCTTTAGATCCAAAGCTTATAAAAATACCAGGTATATACGTAGATACAGTTGTTGTTATTGAAAATGAAGAAAATCATATGCAAACCTACGGAACCAAGTATGATTCCTCTTACTGTGGCAAAACATTCATTCCTGTAGATTCAATGAAACCGTTGTCACTAAATGAAAGAAAAATTATAGCCAGAAGGGCTGCTATGGAGCTAATACCTAAAGCAATAGTTAATCTTGGTATAGGAGTTCCTGAGGTGATTGCAATGGTTGCCAATGAAGAAGGAAAAGGAGATCAAATGGTTCTTACAGTTGAGGCTGGGCCAATTGGTGGAGTTCCAGGTGGAGGTTTGGATTTTGGAGCTTCAACTAATCCAGAAGCTATACTTGATCAACCATATCAATTTGACTTTTATGACGGTGGTGGACTTGATTTAGCCTTTTTGGGACTGGCTCAATGTGATAGTAAAGGAAATATCAATGTTTCCAAGTTTGGACCTAAAATAGCAGGCTGTGGTGGATTCATCAATATTACTCAAAATGCTAAAAAAGTAGTATATTGTGGAACCTTTACAGCAGGTGGCTTAAGGGTTAAGACAGAAGATGGAAAACTTATTATAGAAAAGGAAGGTAAAGTTAAAAAATTTGTAAATGAAGTTGAGCAGATTACATTTAGTGGTGATTATGCAATAGAAAATAAAACCCCTGTTTTATATATAACAGAAAGAGCAGTTTTCCAGCTTTCAGAAGAAGGACTGATTTTAAAAGAAATTGCACCAGGTGTAGATCTTCAAAGGGATATTTTGGATTTGATGGACTTTAAACCAATAGTTCCTAATGATTTGAAGAAAATGGATGAAAGAATATTTAAAGAAGAATTAATGGGGCTTACTATATAAAAATAATAAATATTAAGCTCAGTAATAAATTTTGTGTTCTATAAGGGCAGGTGACATTTTCGCATCTGACCCTTAGCAATTATAAAAAATATAGTAATGAAGGGAGTTAAATTATGTTAGGTGTTATTGGTATTATTATTTCATTAGCTTTACTTATGTACTTAGCCTACAGAGGCATCACAGTTCTTATTTTAGCACCAATATTGGCAATGGTGGCGGTACTGTTCTCAGGAGATTTACCTATATTGGCAAGCTATACTGAAATATTCATGGTAAACTTTGCAGGATATGCAAAATCCTATTTCCCACTCTTCCTATTAGGTGCAATATTCGGTAAAGTAATGGATGCTTCAGGGGCAGCCAAATCAATAGCCCATTTCATAGCTAATAAACTTGGAAAAGATAAAGCGATTTTAGCAGTTGTATTATCTTGTGGTATATTAACCTATGGAGGAGTTTCATTATTCGTTGTTGCATTTGCTGTTTACCCAGTGGCAGCAGCTTTGTTTAGAGAAGGAAATATTCCAAAAAGATTTATACCGGCAGCAATTGCCCTTGGTTCTTTTACCTTTACAATGACAGCATTACCAGGTACTCCTCAAATTCAAAATGCTATTCCTATGCCATTCTTTGAAACCACTGCATGGGCAGCTCCATTCCTTGGACTTATAGGTGCAGCTGTTATGTTTGGGGGAGGAATGTTCTGGCTTACAAAGCGTTCTAAAAAGGCCATGGCAGCTGGAGAAGGATATGGTGAACACAAAGAAGATATTAAAGAATTTGATATGGATAAGCTTCCCAGCTTTATTGCTGCATTAGCTCCAATAATTTTAGTGCTAGTTTTAAATTATTTGCTAGGAAAACTATATTTTGCAAATATGGATGGAGGGTATCTAGAACAATTTGGAACCACATTAGATAAGGTTAAAGGTATATGGAGTATAATAATTTCCCTTGTGGCATCTATAATATTAGCATTAATATTATTCCGTAAAAATATTAATGATATGAAGGATACAGTAAATCAAGGAGCCTATGGTTCATTATTAGCTATAATCAATACTGCATCAGAGGTTGGTTATGGAAACGTTATCAAATCTTTAGGAGCTTTTGCGCTGGTTAAAGCAGCTATATTAGCTATTCCCGGCACACCACTTATTTCCCTTGCAGCATCAACAAGTATACTTGCAGGTATAACTGGTTCTGCTTCAGGCGGTATGAGTATAGCTTTAGGAGCATTAGGGGATATATATATGCAAAAAGCTGCTGCCCTTGGCATAAGCCCCGAGGCATTTCATAGAATAGCTGCAATGGCTTGTGGTGGATTAGATACACTCCCTCATAATGGAGCAGTTATAACATTATTAGGTATTACAGGACTTACTCACAAACAGTCCTATGCAGATCTTGGAATGTGTACTGTTGTAATCCCCCTTTGTGCTACGATAGTGACTATTATTGCAGCATCCTTTGGTATAGTATAATAATTTATGAATATAAACAAATAAGAAAATTTATGAATATAAACAAATAAGAATAAAATTATAAATTTCCAACACAAAAAGCTCTTCCTAAGAAAATTTAGGGAGAGTTTTTTGTTAAAATACTATATAAATACAAAAATGAAAAAGACCTCTACTATAATAAACCATAAGCATATTAAATAAAGGTCTTTTTACAAATTTATATTATATTAAGAGGAGGGATACTTTTTAGCTTATCTCATCTTTTGTTTAACAAAGTCACTAGAAGCTGATTCTTTTTCATAATCAGAAGCATCAAGTAAAAAATAAATTACTATCATTATTATAACCATTAACACTTCCATGCCATCACCACCAAGATATTTCACCGTTTTTTACTTAATATTATTATAGCATGGAATCAATCCAAAAATTGTAATGTAATAGAATTGTAAAATGATTGTAACTTCTGTAAAGGACAAGCTGTATAAATTTGATGTAAAGGATAAATAAGCTGAGGGTAAGCTCAGCTTATTGTATGAAGTAGATTGATTTAATGATAGGGTTTATTGGGATAAATATATCTATCATCTACCCAAATGAGATCTCCAACTAATATAAGGAGCAGTAAAAACAAGATTAATCTACTTTCCTTGATTACAAAAGCCATTCCCTGCACCCCCAATTAAAAATGAAAGAGTTATTATACTATTATATTACTCTTGATGTGGCTAAAATGTGATGTTTAAAACTAAAGATCAATGTAATTTTATATATTATCGACATCCATAGCCGCAGTTTCCGAATCCAAAGAGGATTACTAATATAATAATTAAAATAAAGATAAAACTATTGTCGTGGCAGGGATAGTTGGAATGATATCTTCTTGACATCCATAACACCTCCTAATAGATTACAATACCTTATTATAGATAGAATTTATTAGTACAACAGGTTAAATTTATTTCATTATGGTTAATAATATAATATTCTGGCTATTTATAAAATGTTCTTTACATAATATTTTGTATAAAGCCAAAAAAGCTGAGGCAAGACCTCAGCTTTTAAAATCCTCAAATTACCAAAATTAGTAATTAAAGCATAGACAATCGCCTACTAGGATAATTAGTAATAAGAAGAGAATTAAATTACCACCACTATTGTATCCACCACCACAACCCATATATTTCCCTCCTTTTTTTCGAATATTAAGCTTCCCTAGCTCATTAACAGTATATTCATAGAATCAAAAAAAGTGATAATATATAGACAAAAAATAATACACATAGCACAAAAAAGTTTTTTATGCATATAGATTAATTAGCTGAAGATAAATCTTCAGCTAATTAATTTTAAATTAACATCTACCAAAACCATCAAGGCAGAGACAATCACCTACAAGAATTATTAATAATAGGAAAAGAATTAAATTTCCTCCATCAAATAAACCACGTCTGTCACCCATTAATTTTACCTCCTTAATTTATAATACTTTTTAAAGTCAATTATATATAGTGAAAAAATCTTGTTATTTGAAATTTAGTATTTATTAAAGCAGAGACAGTCACCTACAAGGATTAGTAACAGTAGAAAAAGAACTAAGTTACCATTATCAAAAGAACCATAACCACCAGACATATATATTTCCCTCCTTACCAAAAAACTAAGTTATATCAGCTTGCTTTATATATTTTAAAGGATTTTAGAAGTATTCATATTGCTGCATAGATAATTATTATTATATAGACAACAATATGATTTTGAATTGTCTATATATAGCATATTATTCAGGAAATATACAAAGTGTGATTATATAAAAAAATAAAGGCTTAGGAAAATTTCAGCCTTTATTTTAAATAAATTAAATTGCTATTAGCAAATATTGCATCCATCGAAGCAGAGACAGTCACCTACAAGAATGATTAATAGCAAGAAAAGAATTAGATTACCACCACCAAAAATACCGCCGCGTCCATAGCCATTAGCCATAAAATTGACCTCCTTAATTACTTATTGAGCTTGCCTAGCTCAATAACATATTATTCAGAACATAAGGAAAATGTTCCTAGATATAAAAATAAAAGCTGAGGCAAAACCCCAGCTAATATTATTTCAATTGTTAAAGGATAAAGCAGTATTAACAAATATTGCATCCATCGAAGCAGAGGCAATCACCTACAAGAATTATTAATAATAGGAAGAGAATTAAATTACCACCACCATGATATCCACCACCACAAGACATATATTCAACCTCCCTTCTGGCTTATTAAACCCTTATAAAGATAAATGAAATTAAAAATTATTTTTTCCTGCGGCTATCTACCTTTATGGTTGGTTCAATAATATATTATTCCAAAGTAAAAAGAAATGTGAATATTAGAATAAATAATTTGATTTACTAGCACAACAGACTAAATTAGCATTTTGGATCACAATCATAATTGCATAAGCAGTCACCTACGAGAATAATTAATAATAAGAAGAGAATTAAATTACCACCTTCAAATAGGCCACGGCCGCCAAATAAATTATTCATGAATTAACCTCCTTTTGATATAGATTTTTTACTTATTTTCTAACATTTCTATAAGCTTATCTAGCTTTCTCTGTTGGGATTCACTTAAAAAGTCCCTTATTTTATTCAAAGAAGCTATTTGCCTTCTAAACTCTTCATCGCTCATATTAGCTCTAATTTTTTTAACCTCATTAATTAGTTCATCTCCGCTTCTGCCCTTATACGCTTCCTTTAACTCTTCAACGGATTCCTTCATTTTCTTAAATTTTCTTTCATTCATGTCTTTTCTCATATTAAAACCTCCAATTGAATAAAATTTACTACAGGGAAACAGTGTCAATGTTTATATTAAACATAATATGCGTAACAAAAAGAAACGTTCACGCATAATATAAAAATATGATTACCCATAATGTAGGGGGCGATAATATGGAAGATTTAACTAATTTCAGTGAAAATGAAGATAAAAAAATAAAAGAAGAAAGTAGTAGTAAAATATTTGGACTAGATAAGGAATTATTGCTGCCTATAATGTTTATATTTATGATTAACCAAAATGGTACAGATTTTCCCATAATGGATAATATAAAGAAAAGAGTAAATGAATTAACAGACATGCTATTTAATATGCAATTGTCAACGCAGGATATAGATAATGCCATGAATATGGTAGATTCAGTTAGTCCTTATATGAATTCTGATAATTCGCTTATGTTGAATAAACTCTCTAATTTTTTATCTGCAATGCACAAAATTTCTACTGTAAAGGAGTTTGGAAGTGATATGGCTAGAAGTTCATCTGATGGTTCTCAAAAACCTGTAAAATTCAAGAACCAAAGGCAAAAAGCTTTACATATGCTGGGTGCTCTTGAACAATTTATGGATGAACCAACTAAGAAAAATATGCAAAACTTTAAAAATACCATAACTATGTTAGATAAATTTGATGAAGTAAATAAGACCATGAATGAAAAAAGAAAAAATGGAGGAAACATGGGCATTAAGGACATGATACAATTAGTAGGTCCAATGTTAGGAAATATAGGTGGAAAAAACTTTCCCAATGCTGAAAAAATTGATAGTATGATTAGAATGATGCAAATTATGTCTGCTCTAGATGAAAGTGATCTTGATTCTCAAGGCACAGAAAGTAAAGTTGAGGAAGAGGACGAGGGAGGATTTTTTGAATTTGTCATTGATAGATACGATGATGAAGAAGATGAAGAATAATAGGGCTATATTATGACAAGCAAAATAAATTTTTTATCTTTATATTTAACACAAAAAAGGACCAGTTTAATGGTCCTTTTAAAGATTTACAAAAGTAATTCATCAATCTTATTTTTATCAAAACCAACAATTACTTCATCGTCAATAAATATAGCAGGAACACCCATGATTCTTCTTTTAACAAGTTCTTTTCTTGCTTGTGGATCAGTTTGAACATTTCTTTCTTCAAATTCTACGTTCTTCTCTGAAAGATACTCTTTCGCAGTATGACAATGTGGTCAAGTGCTACTAGTAAAAACAACAACTTTTTTCATTTAATACACCTCCTAAGAACATTATTACCCATATATATAAAAAAAAAACATACTTATTTGAGCAAATTGCATAATTACCTTCTGTAAAAACTATCTACTACATATAATTTTAAAATCTCCAAAGACATACCACCGAAATATATTTAATTCTAAATAATTAACTTAAGGATAATATTCGCATATGCAATCCAGCCAAGTCAGAATTATGCAATTTCCTCATTTAAGTATAATATAAAATTATATATAGAGATTTAAATATATAGTTTCTCAGTCATACATCTATATAAATGTACGCCTTTAAAAGTTTAATTTGCGGTCGGAGCCACTGAGAATCCTTTTGGCTCATGTAATAAACCTGTTTTAAATCGAATAGTAAAAAGGATAAACAGGTTTATAAAAATCGCTCAAAAGAAAACCTCAGAGGCTCCTTCCTTTCTTAAGTTTTATTGGCGTACATTTATAGAGGCATGCATAAATAAAGACTTACTTTATATGGATTTAAGTAAAGATTTTAGTTTATATATAAGGATGTGTAAATATGAGGGATAAGATAAATGAAATTGTTAACAAGTTTGATTGCAGATTAATCAGAAGTATTCCAATAAATAAAAACCAGGTTGTACATACTGATAAAGGTATTTTCTACTTAAAAAAAATTAACTATAGCATAACTCAAGTTCTTTTTATTCATGATGTCAAGGAAAATCTTGTTCGTAAGGGCTTTAAAAATCTAGACAGATATATGGTGTTTAATAAAAGACCATATATACAGTATCATAAAAATTATTATGTTATGACAAGATGGGTAAAAGGGGAAAAATGTAATTACAATGATGTCGATGAACTAAAGCAGGCAGCAGCATGTTTAGCCAAATTCCATGAGCTTACAAGGGGAATTATTTCTTTTGCATCCGGTGAACTTGAATCAGATATAGGAAAACTTCAAAAAGTTTATCTGGATAGATGTGAGGATTTTTTATATATAAAAAGCCTTATAAAAATGAGGGATGTTAAAAGTAATATAGATAATTTACTGTTAAATAATATAGATTTGCTTTATGATATGGGAATTGAGTCAGTAAAAATGCTACAGAAAAATGGATATTTTGACCTTTGTCGAAAAGAAGCAGCCGTAAGGGCTCTTTGTCATGGGGAGTATAATTATAAAAATATAATTTTAGATGAAAATAGAGAATTTAATATAATAAAATTTGATAATTGTAGATTTGGATTAAGATGTTATGACATAGCATGTCTAATTGTAAGTGCTTTAGATAAACTAAACTGGGACTTTCAAAAGGCTCTAATAATTTTAGAGGAGTATAATAGTGTTAGAAAGCTTTGGGAAATAGAATATAAGATAATATTTTCCTTTATTCAATTTCCCCAGGACATTTGGGAAATAGCAACTAGATACTATTATGATGAATATGATTTATTTAAAGACAAATACTATAAGCTTTTAAAAAGTAAAATAGAAAAACTTCCATATAAGATTAATTTTTTATATAAATACAAAGAAAAATTTATTTGAGCAAATTGCATAATTATTTCTTCATTTGAAATCATCTTCTATTAAATATTTCAATATATCAAAACGCCTACTTTTATGGTAACCTAAAAATTCCATGCCATCAAAGCCTCTTTTACTAGGATTACATTGATAAGTCAATGAAGCTTCAATACAGTCCCCAATAATTGTTTTAGCTATTTGACAGGCGTGGTATTCGTCCTTTATTGTTGACTTTAACATATGGTTGGGGATTATTGTGGATACCTTTATATTCAAATTATTTTTTGCTGCTAAAGCCAATGATACAGGAGGCATAGCAAAGCTTTCAAATCCCACTTTATCAATAAATCTTCTGGACACTCCATGGGGGCCATGGCTTGGGATAGCATAACCAATTTTTTCAAATAGCCCTAATTCCATATTTAATTGACGTCTAAAGGCTAAAAGTATTTTAGCCATATTGCTATTATTTTGAATTTCATGATAACAATCGGTAAGTGCCATATCTATGTTATTAAAGGACAAATCATAAATGATTTCATTTATATTGTCCTCAATATCTCCTGTCATATCGCCATCTACGAAAACACAACTCTCTGCCCCATCTTTATAGGCAAAAAGTGCGCCTATGGCCCTTGGGATATCTAAGCCAAGGGGTTTGTTAAAATAATTAACTATTATTTTATTACTATTTATATTAGAAACCTTCTCAAGGGTATTATCTGTAGAACCATTAATTAAAATTAAAATTTTATCCACATCTGTTTTTATAAGCATATCTAAAGTTTTATCAATTCCATCTCCTTCATCTTTAGCCGGTACAACTGCATATATCATTTTATCACCACCGGGTTTTAAGTTCTAAGTTTAAAGTTCAAAGTTCTAGGGCCAAGTCTTTTAAAGTCAAAGTTATAATTATAGGGTCTTTCAATAGTAAAAAATAAGTAAAGTGCCAAATTAGAGTTATGCAATTTCCTCAATTAATAAACTACTTAAACATCTATTACCTTCTTTCTTTTTCCTATTTCTACTGCTTAAAAGATATAACCCTAATCTTAGAACTTACAACTTAGAACTCTCTATTATATTCTACTCATAATACAATTTATAGGTTACTATGCACCTAAACCTTTGAAAAATCATACTATATAATACAGTAGTTTATAATTATGCCCAGATTAATAATTATAGGAACTATGCAAAGGCTATATATGGATAATGGAGTTTCTGATTTCTATAAAATGGGGGTTATAGGAGGAAATATATTAATGACTAATCTAAAAATAGGAGATATAGTAGCTAGAAAGTCATATGATTATGATATTTTATTTAAGGTTACAGATATAGTGGTTGATGAAAATAATAAGAGAACCTTGATTTTAAAGGGAACTAATCTTCGGATTATTGCAGATTCCCCTGAGAGTGATTTAACAAAGGTTCCATTAAATAAAGTTAATCAGTTTAATAAAGTTTTTAGTAAAAAAATAACTCATATAGTAAAAAATATTTTAAAAGAAAGAAAGGAAAATTATTATAGAAGCTTAACAAGAAGTGCTTTAGAATATTCAAGAGATAGCAACCATTTTGGAAGGCCAGGTAAAGTATTACATTTAGATGGTGATGGAGAATATATAGATGTATGTCTTAAAGTATATGAGCAGCTGGATATTGAAGCTGTAGGTAAAATTGTATCTGAAGAAGAACAACCGAAGGTAGTGGGAAAGCTACTTAGAGAATACAACCCCGATATATTGATTTTGACAGGCCATGACAGCATAATAAAGGGAAAAGATGATTTTGTTGATATAAGCAATTATAAAAATTCAAAATACTTTGTTGAAAGTATAAAAGAAGCCAGAAAATATGAACCAAGTATGGATGAACTTGTAATATTTGCAGGAGCATGCCAATCTTTTTTTGAAGTTATGATTGAAGCAGGGGCAAACTATGCCAGTTCACCCCATAGAACACTAGTGATTTGTAGAATGTAGAATAATTTTACTTAAAATATAATATATTCTAAAAAGGAGATGATTAAGTGGACAGAACCCAAAGAGAAGTTGAATTCTATTATGAAGGTGAAAAAAGCCTTGAAGAGATTTTACTTGAATTAATAATTGTAAAAATATTTGCCAGCCAATGATTAATATATAAATATACCCTTGTAAAGTTTGATTCAAGGTCATGGCCGCCGAGATTTCCTTATTAAGTTCTATTTGCGTAAATTTATGGTGAGGTGATATTATTTTAAGATGTGCTGTATATGTTAGGGTTTCCACAGATATGTTAACTCAAAAAAGTAGTATAGCACATCAGAAAAGTTATTTTGAAAAATACGTAAGAGAAAGGGGCTGGCAGCTTTATAAGGTTTATGAAGATATAGAAAGCGGCATGTCAGTAAAAAAAAGAGAAGGATTAAAGAGATTAATAGAGGATTGCCAGAGGGGTTTTTTTGAAATACTTCTGACAAAAAGTATTTCAAGATTTGCAAGAAATACTTTAGAGGGACTTAAATATATAAGAGAATTTAAAAAGAAAGGTATTAGGTTTATTACAATAGAAGATGCCTTTGACTCAGATCAATATGATGAATTTATGTTTACTCTATTACTTTCCATGGCTCAAAAAGAGTCGGAAAAAATCAGTCAGCGTATAAAATTTGGTAAAAATCAAAGAGCAAACAAAGGACTTTACAATGGAAGCAATCCTCCCTATGGATATAAAAAGGCTGGGAAAAATGATCTAATACCAGCAGGGGATATAACAACGGAAGTAGTAAAACTCATATTTAAAATGTATATACAGGGGGAAGGGCTTTATAAAATAGCCAAGTATTTAAATAAAAAGGGATATCCTACTCCCAGCATGGCAGCTGGAAAGACCAATAACAATAATTTATGGCATCAAAGCACCATAAAAAATATACTTACAAATGAAATATATATAGGTAATATGGTCCAAAATAAAAGTAAAACAAAGGATTTATTAAATGGAATAAGAGAGGCGAATTCAAAGGAAGAATATATAAGGGTGAATAATACCCATAAAGCCATAATAGATGATAAAAGCTTTGAGCTTGTTCAGCGAATTTTGAAAAAGAGGAGAAGAAAAATAACAACTACTGGAAAACATCTATTTACTAATATATTGTATTGTGGACATTGTAATAGCAGGCTGCATTATAAAAAGAATAAATTCTCCTATATCTGTGGAAGAGTAAACAAGATGGGCAAGAGCAGCTGTAGGGGCTGTTACATTAAAGAAGAAGAGCTAAAGGGATTAATAGAAAAAGATTTAATGAAGCTTATTGGTAAAAATGTGGACTTGGATAGATTTAATGAAAAATTAAAAGTAGAAATAAAAAAGAATCAAAACACTAATCAATTTATTTCTCTAGATAAAGAAATTAAAAATACAGTAAAAAGAAAAAATAGGCTTTTGGATATATTTATAGAGGGCTTAATAACAAAGGAAGAATTTAACTCAAAGAATATGTCCATAGAAAACGAAATAACTCTCTTACAAGAGAATAAAGCAGGATTGGAATTATATAATAATAGGCAAATTGATATAGAAAGCTATAATAAACTGTATGAATATATAAAGCTAGACAGTATAGTAGTAAATAAGCTAATAAGAAAAATAACAATTTATAATGCTTGTAAAATAGAAGTGATTTATAATTTTGGCAATAAAAATATTGTATATAATTAAAGGCGTCCACATGATATGACGCCTTTATATAATTTTCTATTCAATATTCATTCCATAAAAAATTTCATTCATTTCTTTATTAAGTTTTTCTATTATAGTATTCTTCTCATGAGTAGTTAAATCTTCTTCATTGATTTCAAAGAGATAAGTAGCGAGGTTTATATCCTTTAATTTCATTTTTGTATGAAAAATATTGGATTGATATATATTCATATCAAATAATGTGTATTTATTTATGGTATCTTCAGAAATATAGTCTTGTATAGAGGTTATCTTATGGTCTATAAAATGCTTTTCACCATCGATATCTCTAGTAAAGCCTCTAACTCTGTAATCGATAGCTATTATATCTGAATCAAAGCTATCTATCAGATAATCCAGAGCTTTTAAGGGAGAGATTGTACCACATGTGGAAACATCTATATCTACCCTAAAGGTACTTATTTCATTTTGGGGATGACTTTCAGGATATGTGTGGACTGTTACATGACTTTTATCCAGATGCCCAACTATATTTTTTCGAATTGGAGTTATAATTCCTCTATTACATGAAGGGTCAACTACATATAAAGGGATCTCCTCTTCAGAAATTAATAAAGTCACACTTGCACCCTGGGGATTATAATCTTGTTTTGCAACATTTAACACACTGGCACCTATAGTCTCAGTTACATGGGTTAGAATATTTGTCAGCCTTTCAGCATTATATTGTTCATCGATGTATTCTATATATCTTTTTCTATCTTCCTGAGTCTTTGTATAGCAAATATCATAAATGTTAAAACTTAAGGTTTTAGTTAAATTGTTAAAGCCATATAGCTTTAGTTTGTTTTTAACTAGTTTTGCCAACTACCATTCCCCATTTCTATTTTAGAATATTAGTATTTGAGGAAATTGCATAATTACGTCATTTAGAAATTAAATCCCTATAATTCTAGAATGTCCAAAGCCATACCATAAAAATATATTTCATTTTAAACAACTAAATTACCCCCTTGTGCTAATAAATTAAATATTGAAATTTTGGATATAAAAGCTAGCACAGTGAGTTAAATTAGGCATAATATTGGTATATGCAATTGTCCCAAATTTAATTATGCAATTATAGATAAACAACATTAACATTTAAAATAAATTTTAAAGAAAATAGTGAAGGCTTCTACATTTTTTCTTTGAAATTTATTAAACCTTAAAGTTGTTTATCTTTATCTCATTTTAAAAAAATTATATACTCTATAGATTTATTGTCAAGATATAAATTTTAGCAATAAAAGAAATTTCTATAACCCTTTAAACATATTTTCCTTACTTATTTTTCTCATTATTTAAGAAAATATGTTTGAATTCAAAACTTATTTTACTTCAATTTGCCTAAGTTTACATTCTACAATCCATACTAATCCATTGCTTAGACCCTGTTTTTATTAGTGAAAAAATCGCATATACCAGTGTAGATAGATTTATATCCATAGAAGAAGTGTTAGAAAATACTATAACAGGAGTTAAGGGAATAGGAGGCCTTCAAACCAGAGGGAAATATAGAAAAGGATTGCCGAAATCACCCTATCAATAAACATAGTGTATAAAGCCCAGATTTATTTGTAGAGGAGAATTATATTTTATTATAAATTATTTCTAAAAAACTCTATGAATAATCTGGGCTATAATCTAGAAATGGAGGGGAAAAATTGAAGGAGGTTTAAAAATTGAAAAACAGTGAAAACCTTGTATTAATAAAAGTATATGATAAGAAGGCAAATGCTTTAATAAATAGATCAATAGATGAGTTTATACCGGAATTGGTTGCGGCTCAGATTAATATAGATTTTGAATTAGAAGCTATTAAGGCTCAAACTATAATAGCTAGAACAGCTCTTATTAGAAAGGCTAGGATCTTTGGAGGGGAGGGTTGTACTAAACATATAGATGCTGATTTTTGTACAGAAGGACATTGCGGTCCATGGATATCAAAGGAAAAATTAAAGAGTAAATGGGGAAAGAATTTTCAAAAAAACTGGGAAAAGCTAGTAAGGGCCAATGAGGAAACAAGATACTTGATAATGACTATTAAAAATAAAGTTATAAATCCAAGATATCATCCTACATGTGGGGGTTCAACAGAAAACTCTGAAAATGTAGAGGATTATAATGTCTTATATTTAAGGAAGGTTCTTTGCAATTATTGCACTAGCTCACCCTACTGGGAAAATTTTAAGGATGTAAGCATAGATGAAATAGAAGAAAAATTCAATATAAAATTAGGTAAAACGTCTCCCATAAATGAAGCGAATATTGATAATATTATTGAAGTGATTGAAAGAGATGAAGAGGGTAGAGTAAAGAAGATTAAACTAGGAGATAAAGTATTCAAGGGGACAGAGTTTTGTAAATGTTTAGGTCTAGATTCTACAAGATTCGGCTGGCGGCCTACAGCTTTAAGATTTGAAACCCGAGGAAAAGGACATGGTCTGGGATTATGCCAGTATGGAGCAAATGAAATTGCTAAGCAAGGTCAGAAGGCTGAAGAAATTTTAAGATACTATTATACTGGTATAGATATTAAAAAATATGAAAAGCCTGATAAAAATAAACCAATAAACAATAAAGTCATAGTAATAGATCCAGGTCATGGAGGAAAAGAAAATACAGGGGTAATTGGAGAGCTGGGGCTAATAGAAAAGGATATAACTCTTTCTATATCCCAGGAACTAAAGAAGGAACTGGAAGACCTGGGTGCCCAGGTTATTCTTACAAGATATACAGACGAATATATTTCACTAAATAAAAGGGCAAAGATAGCCAATGAGATTAGGCCTAATTTTTTTATTAGTATTCATATGAACTCCTTTACAAATTCTAATATTGCTGGTACAGAAATATATCACTATAGGGGAGATAAAGAAGGAGAAAATATAGCTAATTTTATAATAAAAAACATGGCTGAAAAAATAGGATCTGTTAATAGAGGAGTCAAAGTGGCAGATTTTTATTTATTAAAAACAGTAACAAAAAGTGCAATTCATATAGAAGTGGAATATCTGACTAATTTGGAAGAAGAAAAAAAACTTATGGAATGCGATTATTCAAAAAAAATTGCCCAATCTATAGCAAATGGAATAACTGAATATTATCAATACCAAATTTGATTGTATTTTTAATTTAACTTGTTGTGCTAGTAAATTCAATATTATGCTTTAAATTAAATTTAAGTAGATTTTAATATTTCATTTGAGTGATTTTTATAAACCTGTTTTTTCCTTCCGGTATATATAAAAAACTGGTTTATTACATGAACGAAAAGAAAATATTAAAATCCTCAATATAAGAACTAGCATAACGAGTTAATTTATGTATAGATATATAAGCTTGTAAATTCTAACTTATGGTCGTAGACGCTGAGAATCCTTTTTATCTCTGTCTGTAAACCAGTTTTTATTTAAATTAAAGAAAAAGGATAAACAGGTTTATAAAAAAATCCCTAATAAAACTTTTAAAGGTAGACTTTTTTGAAATACATCACGGAAATTATACTTATATAATATAAAATAAAGTAAAATTTTCAAAAAAATTCTTAAAAATCTTAAAGCTAGTAATATAAAAGGATTGATAGAGAAAGAAAAAACATGGAAATCTTTTACAGTGAAAGATGCTCATGTTTTTTCTGGTAATTGCTAATAATATATTGACAAACAGAAATAAAAATTGTATAATATTGTACCAAAAATTTGACATAAGGATAATAGTGTGATAATATTATACTGTATACAATAATGGGGAAGGAGATGTTTTTTTGGCCACAAAGGAGACTCTAACGAAACTGAAGAGAAATGTTGAAAATTATTTAGGTCAAAAAGTCATACTTAAAACGAATAAAGGTCGGAAAAGAGTTTTTGTAAAAGAAGGAGTTCTAGAAGAGGTATATCCAAGTATTTTTGTAGTTAGAATAGATAGAGGGCTTATTTCTGAGAGAAAGGTATCTTACAGTTATTCCGATATATTAACAGAGACTGTTGAAATAACACTTTGTTGTAACGATTTAAAAATACAAGCTTCTTAATAGAATGCCTGTTTTATACTACAGGCGTTTAATTTTTTGTCTAAAAGCTTTATATAAAAAAGATTTTAAAATACTATATAAACCCTATATTGGAATAAGAATTGAAATTTGATAAATGCGTTATAATACGCATTTATTTTTTTTGAAAAAATTTATTATGCGGCATAATAAATTTTTATGCAAAAGATGTCGAATAATCAAAAAATTATAAAAATTGATTAAGTGCAGAAAATAAAGAAAAGGGAAAATCATATTCCACAAATTAGAAAAATATACATTGGATGAATATTCATTGTTCTACTAAAAAATTCAAAAAAGCTAAAAGCTTTGAAAAATAGCATGCTTGCAAAGAATATGCAATCAATGTATACTTTAAAGTAAAGAAAAATCAATGCATAAAAAGTAAAAAAATACCATTAACTAACAATGGATTTTATGGGAGGTAAATAATGAGTGGAGATAGAAGGTTACTGAATGTAAGATCTGAAATTGGTAAACTAAAAAAAGTATTGCTGCATAGACCGGGAAAAGAAATAGAGAATTTAACTCCTAGTTTAATGGATAGACTTTTATTTGATGATATACCATATCTAGAAGTAGCTAGAGAAGAGCATGATGCCTTTGCGGATATATTTAGAAAAAATGGAACCGAGGTAGTTTATCTGGAAGATCTAGCTGCTGAGGCTCTTATTGACGATGAGATAAGAAATAAATTCATTGATGAATTTATTGAGGAAACTAAGGTTATGAGCGACAAGAAAAAAGAACTTATAAAGGAATATCTTTTAAGCTTTTCCTCCAAGAAGGAAATGATTGAGAAAATGATGGCAGGAATTCGAAAAGAAGAGGTAGGCTCTAATATAAAATCATCACTAACAGATATTGTAGAGTCCAATTATCCTTTCATAACAGATCCAATGCCAAATTTATATTTTACAAGGGATCCATTTGCCACTATAGGAAGTGGAGTTTCTTTAAATCACATGAAGACAGTTACACGCAATAGAGAGACATTATTTTCAAAATATATATTTAAATATCACAAGGATTTTAAAGATGCGATTATCCCCTTTTGGTACGATAGAAAAGAAAATGCATCCATAGAAGGTGGAGATCAACTTATACTTAGCAATAAAGTTATTGCTATTGGCATATCCGAAAGAACTGAGAGTGCTGCCATAGAAAAAATTGCTAGAAGAATACTTGGTAGTGATGAGGGTTTTGAAGTAATATTGGCCTTTGATATCCCAAAGAAAAGAGCATTTATGCATCTAGATACTGTATTTACAATGGTTGATTATGACAAATTTACAATACATCCAGAAATCGAAGAACCACTTACAGTATATTCATTAAGAAAAGGTGAAAAGCCGGAGGAATTAATAATAGAAAAGGAAACCATGGCTTTAAGGGAAGTTCTTATGAAATACTTAGAGCTTGATGATGTAAGATTAATTCGTTGCGGAAATGGAAATAGTATTGACGCAGCCAGGGAACAATGGAATGATGGGTCCAATACCCTTGCCATTGCCCCAGGAGAAGTTATAGTATATTCTAGAAATTATGTTACAAATAGACTTTTAGAAGAGCATGGTATAAAGCTTAACATTATGCCATCTTCAGAGGTATCACGGGGACGTGGTGGCCCAAGATGTATGAGTATGCCATTATATAGAGAAGATTTATAATTTAACTCGTTGTGTTAGTTTCTATATGGGGAGTTTTAATATTTCCTTTTCGTTCATGCTATAAACCTGTTTTTTATATAACTTTTAAGGGAAAAACAGATTTATAAAAATCACTCAAATGAAATATTAAAACTCCCTAAGTTATATTTCAGAACAAAAAATTTGATTTACTAGTACAACAGGTTAATTTAACCTTCTTTTTTTTTGTTTCTAAAATAAAAACTTAAGTATATTCTAAGTTTTTGTCATATTTTTTTGTCCATAAAATATTAATATAATAGGAATTCTATAATAAATATAACCAACTCTAAGCTATTTTAAATTCTACTGTTGGTTATTTATAGTAAACAGTAAGGGGGATGGGATTGAATGTCCATAGGATTAGTTAAGGAAATGCTTAAATTAGATAGAATGATTGGATCAGAAAATGTTCAGAACCTTGTAGAAAGTGATATAGTCGTTCCGGATTCTAAACCAGATATTTATAACATTTTATCAGCCCAGGGAAGAGTAAACATAACAGATAAAGAAATAATGCAGGGAAAAATTGTAGTTGATGGTACAGTAGATTATAAGGTGCTCTATGCCTCAAATGATCCAGATAAAATTCTGCATAGTATGAAGGCATCATCTAACTTTACTCAGAATATAGAAATAGATGATATAGATGGAATTATGGTGCCGGAGGTTAATTGCAGTATAGAAAATATGGATTTTAGTATCATGAATGAAAGGAAGATTTCAGTACAAACAGTATTAAACATAAACGGAAAAGTATTCAAGACAGATGAAATTGATATTGTAAAGGAAGTGGAAGGATTAGAAGATGTTCAGGCATTAAAGAATACTATAAAGTATGATAATGTAATCTCAAATAGTTCATCTCAAACAGTACTTAGAGAAAATTTTGAGCTTGGAGAAGAAGAAGCTGAAATTAATGAAATATTAGAAGCCAATGGAAGCGTTGTTGTTAATGAAAAGAGGATTACAGACAATAAAGTGATAATAGGAGGTAATGTTAATGTAAACCTTCTATATGCCACTGAAGAACCAAGAAATCCAATACATGAATTAAAGCATGAAATACCATTTACACATTTTATAGAAGTACCTAAGGCCCAGGAAAATATGGACTGTATAGTTGACGTAAAGGTAGACGAAATCTTTACCGATATAAAGAAAAATTTAAATGAAGAAAACAAGGGCTATAATGTTGAAGTAGTATTAAAAGCAGGAGCTAAGGTATCCAATAAGACTGAAAAGGAAGTGATTTTGGATGCCTATTCGCCTTCAAGAAAATTAAATATTCAAACCCAGAACTTAAAGTTTATGAAGAATATAGGGAATAATTCTTCCCATGCTGTTATAAAAGAAACTATAGATACACCATCTGAATATCCCAATATCTTTAAAGTTCTTACAGTAAAAGCAAGACCAGTAGTTACAGATTATAAATTGATAGATAATAAAAACATTATAGAAGGCTTTGTAGACACAAATGTCCTATATATGGCTGACAATGAAGAAATGCAGGTTTATTCATTTAATCAGGAGGTACCCTTTAGACATTATGTAGAAGTTGAAGGTTTAAATGAAGATATGGAAGCAGACATTAAATTGGATATAGAAAATGTAGATTATGCCACCATTAATTCTAAACAAATTGAAACTAAAGTTAGCTTAAATGCCTCCAGTGAAATAAGGAAAGAATATGAGATTGAAGCACTGATAAATATAGAGGATTTAGGAGAAATAGATGATGATGATAATAGAGCCAGCATAACCATATATTTTGTTCAAGAAGGAGATAATTTGTGGAATATTGCTAAAAGATATAATACTACTGTAAAAGAAATATTGGAAACAAATGAGATTTTAGACTCTGAAGAAATAAAGATGGGAGATAAAATAATAATCCAAAAAAATTATGAATATAAGCTGTAATCGAGGAAATTACATGACTCCAATTTGGCAAAATTGCATAATATATATGGTATAGCTTCGGAGATTTCAAAACAATATGTGGTAGTTAGTTTTTTAAAGAGGGAATTATGCAATTTGCTCAATTAATTAAAAATAATATTATTTACTTTAATTATGAAAAATCCGTAGTCGCATACGGATTTTTTGTTTATAATAGTAAGTATACAAGTAAAATTGTATTATGTATATTGTATTATTATGTAATATAATAAAATAAATTAATTTGTTGTTCCAGTTCTCATAGTGGGATTTTTAATATTTCCTTTAATAAACTTCACAAGGGCACATCTATATTGTAAAAAACTGTTTTAAGAGAAAAGAGGTGCATAACATAAGATGAATGAGCTTAATTTAAAAGCGCCAGCAAAGATAAATTTATCATTGGATGTATTAAATAAAAGAGACGATGGTTATCATAATGTTAATATGATTATGCAGCAAATAACTCTTCATGATGAAATTTATTTAAAAAAAATTGATGAAGATATTATATTAACTACTAATTGTAGTTTTTTACCTAATGATATATCAAACATTGCTTATAAAGCAGCTTATTATATGATAGAAAAATACAATATAAAATCTGGTATATATATAGATATAAAAAAATATATACCTATAGCAGCAGGGCTGGCTGGAGGGAGTAGTGACGCTGCTGCTGTAATTAAGGGTATGAATATTTTGTTTGATTTAAACCTATCCATTAAAGAAATGATGGACATAGGAATGCCGATTGGAGCAGATATTCCTTTTTGCATTTTAGGTGGTGGAGCCCTTGCAAAGGGCATAGGAGAGAAACTTACTGAGATTAAAGGATTGAGAAGTGGTTGGATAGTATTATCAAAGCCCAATATATGTGTATCTACTGGAGAAGCTTATTCAAATTTAGATTTAAATAATATAGAAATTAGACCTGATACAGAAACATTATTAAAAGCTTTAGAAAATGATAATTTATATAAGATAGCCAATAATCTATGTAATGTTTTTGAATCAGGTATATTAAAAAGACATCCAATAGTGAAGTCAATCAAAGAAAAAATGCTTGAATATGGAGCTCTGGGAAGCCTAATGAGTGGCAGTGGACCAAGTGTATATGGACTTTTTAAAGATTACAATAAAGCAAAATCCGCATATGAAAAATTAAGACTGCTATATAATCAAACTTTTTTAGTCAAGTCTTATAATGGGAGGCAATAATAATGGAATTTAAATCTGATAAACTGGAAATAAATAATTATAAACCTTTAAGGGAAATTGTATTTGAGCACTTGAGAAAGTGTATTTTAAGCGGAGAATTAGAACCAGGAGAAAGACTTATGGAGCTTCAGCTTGCAGAATCACTTGGGGTCAGCCGAACCCCTGTAAGAGAGGCCATTAGAAAGCTAGAGCTTGAAGGTCTGGTGGAAATGGTGGCCAGAAAGGGAGCTTATGTGGCAGATGTATCTATAAAAGATATTTTAGACATATTAGAGGTTAGAATGTTTTTAGAAGGATTAGCTGCATATCTTGCTGCTGAAAGAATGACAGACAAAGAGATTGATAAATTAAAGGAAATATTAAAGAAATTTGAAGATGAATTAGATATTATGGAAAAAGAAGATATCATTCAGCTGGATATTAAATTTCATGACATGATAGTTAAAGGATCTCAAAATAATAAACTCATGCATATTGTTCAAGGGTTACAGGAACAGTTTCAAAGGTTTAGAATAATATATTTTAATGAATATAATGAATATGAAGATATAAAAAAATACCACAGAGCAATATTCGATGCAATTAGAGAAAGGGACTCAAAGAAAGCACAGGAATATGCTCAAACCCATGTGGAGATGATAGAAGAATCAATAATAAAATGGAAAAAGAGAAATGAAATAACAAAATAATAGTCTAACCCAAAAAACGAAAGAGAAATCTTTCGCTTTTTTATTTTAAATACAATTTAGGGATTTTTAATATTTCCTTTTCCTTCATGTAATAAACCTGTTTTTTATATAAATTTATTTTAAACTATCATGTATATACTTTCACTATTTTACAAACTCTATATAGAGGAAATTTTGGTAAGGGAAGTGAATTAATGGAGGCAGTTTTACAAAAAGCCAAAAGCTTTGCCACAATGTATTTATTATTAATTATAATAGGAACTTCTCTTTTTTCAATTTTTGTAGACTATAGAGCATTAAAAAAGAAGAAGCTGAAAAGAGAAGCAAAGCTTTGCAGAGGTTTAGGCTATATATCTTTAATAGCAGGCGTTACATTTTATGTAGTTATAAATTATGTGCTTTAAAAAAGTTTAAAGTTCTAATTAGAACTGACTTAAAACCCTCACCCATAAGTAATACATGGAGGTGCAAAATGAATTATTATGAAAAGCTCTTTAAAACCAATGAAGATGAAATAGATAAGATAGATATTCCTAAGAATTTAGATGAAAGCGTGAAAAAGTTAAAAGGTATTCTAAATAATTGTGATGACATAATATATAGAGAATTTAATGTTGGCCAAAATCAAAAACTTCGATTTAGCACAGTTTATGCTGAAGGTCTTGCAGATAAAGTTTTAGTAAATGAATATGTTTTAAAAAACTTAATGATGCTTGCAAGGATGACCAGTCCCGATGTAAGCAGCATAAAGGAAAAGGTTTATGAACTAATAAAGAATGGAGTTTTATCTGTATCGGATTTAAAAGAAATTGATGATTTCAATAAGGTCATAGAGAATATTTTAACTGGAGAAACGGTTCTTTTAATTGACAAATGGGATAAAGCAATAGTTATTGCCTCAAAGGGCTGGCCCATGAGGGGAATATCAGAACCGGAGACTGATACTGTCATAAGAGGTTCAAGGGAAGGTTTTACTGAAACCTTAAGAGTTAATACAGCATTGGTCAGAAGAAGAATTAGGGATCCTAAGCTAAGAATAAAGCAAATGCAAATTGGAAAAAGATCAAAGACCGATGTGGCAGTGCTATTTATAGAAGGATTAGCAAATGAAGATATATTAAAGACCCTAGTCTATAGATTAAGGGCAATAGATATAGACAGTATTTTAGAGAGCGGATATATAGAACAGCTTATAGAAGACAATTGGCGTTCTCCCTTTCCACAGATACAAAATACTGAAAGACCGGAGAAAGTAGCTGGAAGTTTATATGAAGGAAAAATAGCTATTATTGTAGACAATACTCCCTTTTCCTTAGTAGTTCCAACTACCTTTAATACTTTATTACAGGCATCTGAAGATTATAATCAAAGATTTTTAATTTCATCGGCCATAAGAATACTTAGGTATTTAGCAATGGCTATATCTGTTTTATTGCCGGCTGTATATATTGCCTTGCTTTCATATCATCCTGGAATGATTCCAACAGAATTAGCCTTATATATAGCTGGGAATAGGGATGGAGTACCATTTCCATCAGTTGTAGAAGCATTTATGATGGAAGCGGCATTAGAGCTTCTTAGGGAGGCGGGAATCAGATTACCTGGACCTATAGGTGCAACCATAGGTATTGTAGGGGGCCTAGTTCTTGGTCAAGCTGCAGTTGATGCAGGTATAGTAAGTTCTCTCATGGTTATAGTAGTTGCCATAACAGCCATTGCTGCCTATTCTATTCCAAGCTACAGCTTTGGGATTTCCTTTAGATTGATAAGATTTGCATATATGGTTGCAGCAGCATTTTTAGGGCTCTATGGATTGATGCTTGCAGCTTTAATTACAATGATACACTTATCCAATTTAAAGAGCTTTGGTATTCCATACTTAGCACCTTTTAACTACAATATGTCACTAAAAGAGTTTAAAGATACCTTTATAAGGGTTCCCCTACATAAAATGAAAGAAAGACCTAAATTTATATCTAAGCAGGATCAAGATAGATTATCCAATCACTACAGTAGAGATAGCTTAAAGAAGGGTGAAGATAATAGTGGATAGAAATAATGACAAAATCATGAGTAATCAGCTTTTTTCCATATTAGTAATGGATATGATAGGGGTAGGAATTTTATCTCTTCCTAGTACATTAGCCCAAAGTGCTGGCCCCGATAGTCTAATAGTATTAGTGATGGGCAGCATATTATTTCTAATACAAGTTTTAATTATACAAAGATTAGTAACTAAATTCCCTAAAAAAACAATAATTGAAATTACTAAAACCATACTATTCAAGCCAATGGGTATTTTAATTGGTTTCTTATATTTAATATATTTTTTACTAATTACGAGCCTTGAAGTAAGAGCCTTTGGAGAAATAACCAAAAATTTCCTCTTGCCTAAAACACCCATTGAAATAATAATCATTACCTTTTTACTTACATCTATCTATCTTGTAAGAAGTGGAATAGAATCTATAGCAAGACTTGCAGTTATAGCTTTACCATTATCTGTAATCCCATCTATAATAGTTATTATGCTTGCTATTCCAGATTTGGATTTTACTGCTTTTTTACCAGTGTTGCATACTCCTTTACCCAATTTGATTAAAGCCTTACCAAAGGTTTTCTTTAGTTATATAGGGTTTGAAGTAATTTTAGTTTTGGGTATATTTATAAAGGATACAAAAAATATAAGGAAGGCTTCTATTAAAAGCATAGGGTTTATTTCTATTATATATTTTATTTTTACAGCAATGACTATTGCAAGATTTGGTATAGCAGAAAACAAAAATCTTATATGGCCTGTTGTAACACTTTTTAAAAGCGTGAATTTACCAGGAACTCTTCTTGAAAATGTAGAGGTGGTAATAATGGGTACTTGGCTTCTTTCTATATTTATGACAGTTGCCATTGCCTACTTTGGATGTGTACTATTATTGAGTAGAATATTAAAGTCCAAGGAGCATAATTATTTGTCTATAATATTGCTTCCTATGATATATGTTCTATCCTTAATACCAGAAAATGTTGCACAGGTTTATGATTATATGGATATATTTGCTAAATATTTAACCACAATATTTGCTGTTATTATACCAATTTTATTACTTCTTATTAGTTTGTTTATAAGGGGTTCTAAGAAGGGGATGAAAAAAAATGTTTAAGAAAAAAATCTATATATTACTTTTAATTCTTCCTATTCTAATATTAAGTGGATGCTGGGATAAGGTTGAGATAGATGAAAGAAATTTTATTACGGCAGTAGGTTTTGATAAATATAAAGGAACAGATAAGGAAAAGGAAAAAGACTTAGAAAAGGAATATCAGGGGCAATCAATTGATAGATATATTAGAACAATTTCCTACCCCAACACAACGGTTATAGCTAATAAAGGTCAAGGAAAGCCATCCTTTATCTATAGTACCACATGTATAAGCTTTGCCGATGGAATACAACAAGTGGCTCTAAGGGATAATAAGAACTATTATATAGGTCATGTTAAAGTTATAATATGCAGTGAAGAATTAATGAGGGACGAAAAGCTATTTAGGGAAATAGCAGATGCAATGCAGAGAAATGTTTTTTTAAGTAGAAAACTATATTTTTTTGTAACTCCTGATAAGGCTCAAGAGATTCTTATGGCCGATACAAATAAAGACATGGATGTTGGACTTTATATTGAAGAATTAATGGATAAAGAGTTCAAATCCCCTAGAAGGGCTCAAATTAACCTGGGAACCATAGCTAAGGATCTCTATGAAAGCAATGCTGCAATGGCTCCCAGAATAGTTAAATCCGATGGTCAAATAAAGGTTAGTGGCGCTGGCATTTTAAAGAATAATAAAATGGTGGGAATGCTGGGGGAATTGGAAACCAGAGATGCCCTAATCTTAAAAGGGGAAACAAAATCAGCGGATTTCACCATAAAAGTCGATGATAAATATATAATAATATTTCAATCAAGTTTAAAGAATCAAATGAAAACATACGAAGATAAGGATGGAATAATAAATGTATATTTCAAAATAACTGCAGAAGGAGAACTCATGCAGCATTACTTTAAAACACCTGATGAACCTTTTAATAACAAATATTTAGAAAAGGTAAATAAGAAAGCAAGTGAATTGATTTCCAAGGAACTGGAAAATTTATTTAAAAAGATTCAAAAAGATTTTAGAGCAGATATATTTAAAATAGGAGAAAATTTAAGGAAATTTCAACCTAATACATGGGAGAAGGTTAAAGATAATTGGGAAGAAATTTATCCTAATATAAAGGTTAAGGTTGATTTTGATATGAAGGTTAGAAGAGTAGGTGTACAGGGATAAGAAATATTTAACATATCAAAAAAATAACATATTGGTATGAAAATTCCCCTTTTTGTTAATACTTTTAATGAAAACAAAACTATAGCAAACGGGGGAATTATTATGAAGAATAAAAAGACTTATATAATATTATTAATAGTATTGGGAATTATAACATCTTCTGTGGCGGCATATGTTTCTGATGTATATAAAAATCGTGAAAGTTTTAAGGAAAATTTAATTAGGCTTCATGTGATTGCAAACAGCGATGCGCCATTTGATCAAACCCTTAAGCTTAAGGTCAGAGACAAGATTATAAATGAAATGAGTAGTAAATTTAAGACCAAAAGCATAAATGAAGCAAAGGGAATAATAACAGAAAATATTAATTTTATTGAAAAAGTTGCCCTAGAAGAGGTAAAGAGTAATGGATTCAATTATTCTGTAAAAGTTGCACTTCAGGAACATAATTTCCCAACTAAGAATTATGGAAGTATAACTCTACCCGCAGGTGAGTATGAAGCTCTAAGGGTAGTAATAGGTAATGGAGAAGGTAAAAATTGGTGGTGCGTATTATTCCCACCCCTATGTTTCATAGATGTAAAGCACGGCTTAACTGATGAAAAAACTCAGACTGAATTAAAAGAAGTACTATCGGAAGAAGAATATCAAATGATAAACTCAGCTGCAGCTCAGAAAGGGGAGCTGCCAATAAAACTGAAGTTTAAAGTAGTAGAAATTTTAGAAAAATCCAAATGGAAACTAAGCAAAATAATGGGATATTAAACCAAAGTCAAATAAAACCGCCTTTTAGGCGGTTTTTCATTTTTCCATATTTGCTTTCACTTTCTATTTTTTATAATTCATGAATAAAGCCATCTTCTAATACAAAAAATAAACATGAGAATTAAAAAATAAGGGAGGTGGCAAATTTTGAAAAAAATCACAGCTATACTCTGTATAATTTTGATATTTTCATTTGGAATTTCAATTTTTGCTATGAATATTTATTTTGATAGGGCTCTTGCTCAGGAAACACTCTATTGGGGGTCAAGGGGAAATGAAGTTATTCTTCTTCAGAGTACATTAAAAAAATGGGGATATTATGATGGGCCCATAGATGGAGTTTATGGAGGAGGAACCTTTACAGCTGTTAAAAAATTTCAAAGTAAAAATGGCCTGGGTGTAGATGGAGTTGTAGGAAGTCAAACAGCAAAGGCATTGGGACTTAGAATTGATGGCAATAAACCTAGTCCATCAAAACCCCAATATAAACCCGGAAATTCTGGCATATCAAGAGATGAGGATATAACATTACTTGCAAAGGCAATTACAGGTGAAGCAAGAGGAGAGCCTTATAAAGGACAAGTTGCAGTGGGAGCAGTAATATTAAATAGAATAAAGAGTCCAACATTTCCAAATACAATAGCAGGAGTAGTATATCAACCGGGAGCATTTACTGCTGTTACCGATGGTCAAATAAATTTAGCACCTACACAAAGCTGTTTAAAGGCAGCTAGAGATTCATTAAACGGTTGGGATCCAACATATGGCTCTCTTTATTATTGGAATCCAGCCACAGCTACAAGCAAATGGATATGGAGCCGTAAGGTTTCAGTAAAAATAGGTAAACACTGGTTTGGAAACTAAAAAGAGTGGAGGTGAAAATTTGAAAAAAAGAAATATTCCAATTATATTATTAGCTATAGCTGTAGTGATCACAGGGGCTTGGGGTTATTGGCAGTATAGGGATAAGAATAGGTATTACACATTTTTAGATAACCAGTTTCAAAGAATGTTTTATGATACAATTGGGAACGTTGAGACAATATCTACGGATATATCAAAGCTGCTGGTCTCATCCCAGGAAAAGGAAAACATAGTTCTTTACTCCAATATTCTAATGAATGCCTATAATGCCCAGGGAAACTTAGCTCAGCTTCCAATTAAGCATAGAGAAATAAGTAAAGTTGAAAAATTTTTAAACCAATTAGGAGACTATACCTTTGCTCTATCAAGAAAAAATCTTAATGGAGAAGAGTTAAATGATAAGGATATAGAAAACCTTGAGAGATTTCAAAGCTATGCTATGGATTTGGGAAAGGACCTCCATGGGCTTCATGATAAGGCATTAAAGGGAAGTGTATGGAAGGGTGAGCTTCGCCGTAAGGGAACTAAAGAATTAAATGAAGAAGCAAAGAAGAAAAGTGAGATACAGACAAGATTAGTTAAATTCCAAGAGAGGATGGTAGAATATCCTGAGCTCATATATGACGGCCCCTTTTCAGAGCATGCTATCCAGGGAATGAAGCCTAGATTAAAGGGTGAAAAAGCCGGTGAAGAAGAGGCAAGAAAGAGGGCAGTTCAATTTGTTGGTGAATATGTAGTAGAAAAAGTTAGCAGAAGTGAAGAAAGTAAAAGCAGACTAAGTGCATATACCTTTACATTAAAGCCCAAGAATAAGGAAGAAGGAAAGGAAAACCCTATTTATATTGATATTAGTGAGATAGGCGGAAGGCCCATGCTAATGCTGAACAATAGGAAAGTAGAAAAAGCCAATATATCAGCGCCTCAGGCTGTTAAAATAGCTTCAAAGTTTTTAGAAGAAAAGGGCTTTAAAAATATGAAGCCAACATTTAATTTAAAAAATGATAATGTATTAGTAATAAATTATGTATATATGCAGGATGGCGTTATGATGTATCCTGACCTAATAAAGGTCAAAGTGGCCCTAGATAACGGCACAATAGTAGGCTTCGATTCAACAAAATTTCTTATATCAAATTACAGTAGAGGCATTAAAAGTCCAAGACTAACTCCACAGGAGGCAAGGGAAAAAGTAAGCATAAGGGTAGAAACCACAGAAGAGCCAAGACTTTGTTATATTCCCACAGATTATCTAAAGGAAATTTTCTGCTATGAATTTGAAGCACAATACAAAGGTGATACCTTCTTTATATATATAAATGCAGATACAGGAGCAGAGGAAAAGATATTTAAGCTTATAAAAAGTGAAAATGGAATATTGATGATTTAAAAAACGAGGATTAGTCCTTGTTTTTTTGTTTTATAAAAAAACATTTGAATAATAAATTTAATAATTATAGAATAAGAATATATTAGTGAAACTTAAAATTGGAGGTATTATAAATAGAATGAATAAAAAAGTAAATGTTGGTATCATATTTGGTGGAAAATCAGCGGAGCATGAAGTATCACTTATGTCCGCTACTTCCATAATTAGAGCCATAGATAAAGAGAAGTATAATGTAATTCCCATAGGTATAACAAAAGAAGGGAATTGGATGATATATAATGGACCTATAGAGAAGATAGAAAATGGTGAGTGGGAAGGTATATCAAATAAACTATTGCATGATAAACCTAAAGAAAATGTTTTTTCAATTATTCCCATTGGGAAAAAAGAAAATCAAATGCAGGGTGTAGTTCCTCCTGGACTGGAAAAGAAGATTGACGTTGTATTTCCAGTACTTCATGGGCCATATGGTGAAGATGGAACTATACAAGGGCTTTTAGAAATGGCTGATATACCATATGTTGGTGCAGAAGTGCTGTCATCAGCTATGTGTATGGATAAGGTCTATGCTAAAAAAATGTTTGAACTTGAGGGGCTGAATGTTGTTGAGTATTTTGTGGCACTAAGGCATAAGTTAAAAACCCATATGGATGATTATGTTAAAATAATAGAAGAACAATTTTCATATCCTGTTTTCATTAAACCAGTAAATCTTGGTTCCAGTGTAGGTATTACAAAGGCCCGTAGCAGAGATGAACTGATACAGGGGCTGAATGAAGCTGCAAAACACGATAGAAAGATATTGATTGAAAAAAATATAAATTGCAGAGAGATAGAATGTGGAGTATTGGGAAATGATAATCCTAAGGCATCGGTTGTAGGAGAAATTGTGCCATCCAACGAATTTTATGATTACAAGGCTAAATATTTTGATGATGGCAAATCAAAACTGATAATTCCAGCCGGTATTCCAAAGGATAAATCCGATGAAATAAGAAAGATGGCCTTAACTGCCTATAAAGCTTTAGGATGCGCAGGACTGGCAAGGGTAGATTTTTTCCTAGAAAAAGAAACTAATGAGGTATATATAAATGAGATAAATACAATGCCAGGTTTTACTAAATACAGTATGTATCCATTATTATGGCAGGAAACGGGAGTTTCATATAATGAGCTTGTGGATAAATTAATACAATTGGCATTAGAGAGATATAAAGGGAAAAAAGGTGATAAAGCCTAAGATGGAGGTGAAACAAATGAAAAATGTAATGCTAAAGATAAAAGGGACCCAAAACCCTGTAGGAAATAATGAGGATGTTATAGAACTCATAACCGAGGGAAAATATTATGATAAGGACAACGCCAGATATTTAGTTTATGAGGAATCGGAGTTATCTGGAATGGAGGGTTGTACCACCACCTTAAAGATTACAGATGACAAAGTTGAGCTGAAAAGATTTGGCAGAGCAACATCAAAATTAGTATTTGAAAAGGGCAAAAGACATGTATCAAATTACAGTACACCCTACGGCAATTTTAGAATGGAAATACTTACAAAAAAACTAGATCTAGAAATGGACGAAAAGGAAAAGAGAAAGATATCCTTAGAATATCGTATAAGCCTTCAGGGGCTTTCGGAAGGCACTAATAAGCTGGATATAGAAATTATGTAAAAGAGTTCTAAGTTCAAAGTTTTTAGTTCAATTTCTTAGGTTTTTAAAGACATGAAAGAATGACCTTAAGCTTAGAACTTAGAACTTGCCACTTAGAACTTCTTTCTAGAAAGGGGTGATGAAAAATTAAACAAAAGCTGAAAAGTATTTTAATACAAGCTGTAAAAGAAGCAGTAGATATATCATTAAACACGGAAGATATAGATATAAACATCCCTAAAAATAGGGAATATGGAGATTTTTCTTCTAACATTGCCATGAAATTAGCTAAAAGGGTAAATATGAAGGGCTATGAACTAGGAGATGATATAAAGAATAGGCTTCTTCCAAAATACAGTTTTATTAAAAACATAGAAGTTATGGACCCTGGTTTTATTAACTTCTATTTAAAGGAAGAAAACATGATAAAGGAAAATCTTATATCAGTAGAAAATGGAGACTTTAAGAGATTTAATAATACAAAAAAGGATATAAAGTTAATAATGGTGACCGATAGAATTAGGGATATTTGGGATATCCAAAACTTTAGAGGCTTTATGAATATGTATTATTTAGGAAACATATACAACTTTGTAGGATATAAAGCAAGGAAAATATTAATGGTAAAGGATTATGATAGTGATATAAATACCAGGTATCTACTGTCAAACTTTAAAGATGTGGAAATAAGTTTGAATGAAAGAGAACTAAGTGAAGGCATTACATTTTCTGCTTCCCCCTATCAAGGGGTATTTAGAGGCATTGATAAAGACAGATCAATTATAGAAGGTGTAAGGATACTGAAAAATGGATTTGTAATAGATAAAATTACTTTAACTGATTTAATAGAGGAAATAGGGTTTCATAGAATCAAATATACTCTATGTAATAAAGCAATAGCCAATGAAATAAATATGGAATTAACTACGGACTATTTAAGGTATATTCAATATCCATATAATAGAATATCTTCAGTGATAAGCACATTAAAAAAAGAAGGAATAGACATAGGGAATATAGAAAATATTAAAAAGGAGCTTTTGGACAATCCCTTAGAAGAGAAAATCATAAAAAAAATGACGGGCTTTAAAGATGCATTAATAGATTCAATAAATCAAAACCAGCCCTATAGACTAATAAAATATGCCAATGAATTATGCCAAATCTTCTATGAGATAAATTCCACTATAGTGTTTAGACAATTAAACAGAGAAAAGCTAATGACCCTATTAAAGTTGCTGGACAGCTTTAAAATAATATTAAAAGAAATATTAGGAATATTGGAACTGCCCCTGTATGAGAAAATGTGAAAATACAGTTCTAAGTCCTAAGTTCAAAGTTCTAAGCTTAGGGTCATTAGACCCTTTTGCTGCGACCTTTGTGATGAATTTTGGGCGATTGCTGCTGAAAAATTGGCATATGGAGGAAGAGCTTATGAATAATCTATTAAATGGAAAAAACATAGAGAAAATTTTAGATTTTGTTAGCGATGGAATTCAGATAATAGACAAAAAAGGGAATATAGTCTACTGTAATAAAATGGCTGCAATTTTAGATGACATTAATAAAGAAGATGTAATAGGGAAACACGTATTTGATATATACCCATCTTTGCAAGAGCAGACCAGCACTCTATTTCAAGTCCTTAAAGTCGGCATCCCCCTATTTAATATAGAGCAGTCCTTCATCAATTATAAGGGGAAGAAAATCACGACAATAAACTCCACCTTACCTATAAAAATAAATGGAAGAATTATTGGAGCCATAGAAATATCACGAAATATTACAGACGTCAAGGCTTTATCGGAGAAGGTAATAGACCTGCAGAATAAGATATATGGTGGCAGAGACGAAAAAAACATATATGATGATGAAGTAAGCTTTTCCTTTAAAGATATAATTGGTCATAGTAAGGAAATTCTAAGGATAAAGTCCATAGCTATGAAGGCAGCACCCAGTCCATCACCCATACTTATTTATGGTGATACTGGTACTGGTAAAGAACTTCTGGTGCAGGCAATACACAATGCAGGAAGAGCAGGAAAATCCTTTGTTGCTCAAAACTGTGCAGCATTACCGGCAAATTTACTTGAAGGCATATTGTTTGGAACAGTTAAAGGAAGCTTTACAGATGCCGATGACAGACCTGGGCTTTTTGAACTTGCCCACGGGGGAACATTGTTCCTGGACGAAATAAACTCAATGCCTATCCAGCTTCAGGCAAAGCTTTTGAGGGTTCTTCAGGAGCATAGAATCAGAAGACTTGGAGACATAAAAACAAAGAAGGTAAATGTCAGGGTTATTGCTGCAACCAATATCCCTCCCGAGGAAGCAGTGGAAGAAGGGCTTTTAAGAAAGGACCTATACTATAGAATAAATGCAGTCTCCATAGGAATACCTGATTTAAAGGACAGAAAAGAAGACATTCCCCTTTTGACAGAACATTTCATAAAAAAATATAATAATATACTCAATAGAAATATCAAGGGTATATCTGGAGAAGTTGCTTCTATTTTTCAAAGCTACAGCTGGCCAGGCAATGTGAGGGAGCTGGAGCATGTTATAGAAGGAGCTATGAATATTATCGACAAAGACATAATAACAGTAGGAGACCTTCCTAAAAATTTGATAAAATTTTATCATGGAATAAGTACAGAGGCAGTAAGAGAAAAACTTCCTCTAAAGGATGCCCTTGAAAATTTGGAAAAGCAAATGATTAAAAATGCCCTCAAGGAAACTAATAATAATATAAGCCAAGCTGCATCACTGCTCGGAATTCCAAGACAGACACTACAGTATAAAATAAAGAAATACATTTTGTAACCACGGGGGACAGTTCCTGGATAATCACCTATAGCCCAGGGAAACTTAGTGGAAAATATTTTTGACAGCCCACTAAGACTAGCTCCCTATGTAATAATAAACCTCCTATAGTCATATATATAAGGTGCCTAGAATTCGGCACAAGACTACCAGTAAAAGAGATAATTTCTAATCTCAAGACCTTTCAAAATCCCGTTTTAGCCTTAATAACAAATTTAAATTCAATCCCAAAAAGATATGGCATAATATTTGCATTATATAAGAGAAAAAGGAAGAAATTTTATCTTTATAAATATTCCAGCAAAACAGTTAATTTATACACTAGAGAGTTTTAATATTTCATTTGAGTGATTTTTATAAACCTGCTTTTTCCCTTTTTATAAATAAAATTTCTTCAAATAAATAATATTCTATAATGAAAGAATAAAGTATGGGGGTATGAAAAGATGAAAAAAGGATGTAAATTTGGAACACATAGAGTAATTGAGCCAAAGGGCACATTACCTCAGCCGGCATGGAAAATTGACAACGATATGAATATCTATGATAACGAAATACTTATTGATGTACAAACTCTTAATATTGACTCTGCAAGCTTTACTCAAATAAAGGAGGAAGCAAATGGAGAGGTGGAAAAAATCAAAGAAATAATGCTTGGTATAGTAGAAAAAAGAGGTAAGCATCATAACCCTACGACTGGTTCTGGAGGAATGCTTATAGGAACTATAGAAAAAATTGGTCCAGCCCTAGAGGGTAAAACAGACTTAAAGGTAGGAGATAAGATTGCAACCTTAGTTTCCTTATCCCTTACACCACTTAGGATTGATAAAATAAAAGAGGTGAGAAAGAATGTCGATCAAGTAGATGTAGAGGGAAAGGCAATTTTATTTGAAAGCGGCATATATGCTGTAATACCAAAGGATATGCCTGAAAATCTTGCATTATCGGTATTAGATGTTGCAGGAGCACCTGCCCAGACTGCAAAATTGGTTAAGCCGGGAGATACAGTATTTGTAATAGGAGGAACAGGAAAATCAGGAATGCTGTGCCTTTATGAAGCAAAGAAAAGGGCAGGTATAACTGGAAAGGTTATATGCTTAGGAACTAGGGAAGAAAGTGTAAACAGAGTCAAAAAAGTAGGTCTTGCAGATGAATATATAATAGCCGATGCAACAAAATCTGTGGAGATTATGGAAAAAGTAAAGGAAATAACAGGCGGCAAGATGGCCGATGTAACCATTAATTGCGTAAATATTCCAAATACAGAAATGTCAAGTATATTGGCAACAAAAGATGATGGACTTATTTATTTCTTCAGCATGGCAACAAGCTTTACAAAGGCGGCCCTTGGAGCTGAAGGAGTTGGAATGGATACAAGGATGATAATAGGAAACGGATACACTAAAGGACATGCAAAAATATCACTGGAAATCATGAGAGAAAGTAAAGAGCTTAGAGAATTGTATGAAAAGCTTTATGCCTAAAAACCAAAAAAATGGGAGTGGTAAATTAATGAGACATTATTCTGAAATAGAACTATGGAAAGATGTTACTGACCAGCAGTGGAATGACTGGCACTGGCAGGTTAGAAACAGAATTACTACAGTGGAGGACTTAAAGAAGGTTATCAATATTACACCGGAGGAAGAAGAGGGAATAAACAAAGCCCTTAAAAAATTGAGAATGGGAATTACCCCCTATTATGCAGCATTAATGGAAAAGGATGACCCTAACTGTCCAATTAGAAAGCAGGCAGTTCCTACACTGTATGAAACATATATAAGTGACGCTGACCTGGACGATCCATTACACGAAGATACTGACTCCCCTGTTCCAGGACTTACCCATAGATATCCCGACAGAGTATTATTTCTCATAACAGATATGTGTTCAATGTACTGCCGTCATTGCACAAGAAGAAGATTTGCAGGACAAAAAGATGACGAAAGTCCACTGGAAAATATAGATAGGGCAATAGAATATATAAGAAATACTCCAGTGGTTAGAGACGTATTATTATCAGGTGGAGACTGCCTATTGGTATCCGATGAAAGACTTGAATATATTATAAAGAAGCTTAGGGAAATACCCCATGTAGAAATAATAAGGCTAGGCTCAAGGACTCCAGTTGTTCTCCCCCAAAGAATCACACCGAATCTTGTAAATATGCTTAAAAAATACCATCCAATTTGGCTGAATACACATTTTAATCATTCAAAGGAAATAACTCCCGAAACTAAAAAAGCATGTGAGCTAATGGCCGATGCAGGAATACCCCTGGGAAATCAATCAGTTCTTTTAAGGGGCATAAACGATTGTGTTCATGTAATGAAAAAATTGGTTCATGACCTAGTTAAAATAAGGGTAAGACCCTATTATATCTATCAATGTGATTTATCTGCAGGAATCGAGCACTTTAGAACCCCAGTTTCAAAGGGGATAGAAATCATAGAAGCCCTTAGAGGCCATACATCAGGCTATGCTGTACCAACCTTTGTTGTGGATGCTCCCGGTGGAGGAGGGAAAATACCAGTTATGCCAAACTATGTAATTTCCCAATCACCCAATAAGGTTATACTCAGGAATTACGAAGGAGTTATTACAACCTACACAGAACCGAAAAGATATGAAGAAAAATGTTCATGTCCTGTATGTAGAGGAGAAAATCAGCATAAGAACACCGGTGTAGCTGGACTGCTTCAGGGAAATAATCTTGCACTAGAACCATCTGATTTAGAAAGACATAAAAGAGTACATCACGAATAGTGAATAGTGAATAATTAATAATTAACACAGGGGGATTTGCAATGCAGCTGCTTGATTTAATAAAAGATAGGCACAGTATAGTGTCGGTAGTGGGGATGGCCAAAAACTCCGGAAAAACTGTAACCTTAAATGAATTAATTGAAGAAGCCCTAGACAGCAATTTAAAGCTTGGAATTACATCTATAGGACGAGATGGAGAAAAGCAGGATGTAGTTACATTTACTGAAAAGCCTCTCATCTACATTAATTCCGGCACTATAATTGCAACTGCAGAGGAAATCTTTAAGGTTTGTGAAGCTAATCTTGAAATCCTCGAAATAACAGATCACAATACCTCCCTTGGAAGGGTGGTAATAGCTAGAGCCCTTTCATCGGGCTATGTTCAGATAGCCGGGCCCTGTACCAATAGGGATGTAAAAAGAGTTGCAGATAGAATGCTCCATTATGGAGCCAGTATAATTATAGTCGATGGAGCATTAGACAGAATAACCTCAGCTTGTCCAGGGATTACACAGGCCACAATACTGGCCACAGGTGCAGTTTTGAGTAGAAGCATGGATAAAGTAATAGAGAAAACCGCCCATCAGGTAAATATGTTTAATATAGAGGAAATTGAAGATAATAGGCTTGAAAAAATAAATCAGAAGATTTTAAAAGACAAAACTATGTATATAGTTAACAATGAATATGAAATAGAGGCTTTAAATATAAAAACAGCCCTTGGTTTTGGAAGGGAAATAGCTGCTGCCCTTAAAAAGGATACAAAATACGTTATTATAAGGGGATCCCTAGTTACAAAAACATTAAAGGATATAGTTACATCAACTAAGCTTTTTAAAAATGTTACATTCGTTGTAAATGATGCAACAAAAATATTTATTAATTATAAAGATTGGCTGTATTTTGAGAAGGTTGGAGTTAATATTAAGGTTATGGAAAAAATCAATATATTGGCAGTAACCATAAACCCATATTCTCCCCTTGGTTACTATTTTTCTCCAGGGGAGTTTATGGATAAAATGAAAAGAGTTTTAAACCCGGTACCTGTTATAGATGTTATGATGAGCAATTTGTAAAATAAAGGGTGGGGGTGTTTATAATTTATATATCAGGGGATACTGAAAAAAATATAGATTTAAATTTTGTTTTCGATAATCTTAATGTATATACTCCATATGGAGAAGCCTATAAAAAGGCCATGAGACCATATGAATTTAAGGAAAAGGATAAGCTGACAAAGGAACTGGATAGAGTAGAAAATATTGTAAGGCTTATAGAAAGACAGAGATATGATTTTATAGAAATGAGAAGCTCCTTTAAGCAAATCAAGGACTTGAGGATGACCTTTAAAAGAGTAGATGAAGGTGAAATATTAAGTACTACAGAGCTCTTTGAAATAAAGGGATTTATAAATATTTTAAAGGCATTAAATGAAAGGTTAAACAAGCTAAAGTGGACTATCCCTGAGGATATAAGACCTATGCCTATACCATATTTGGAGAATTTATTTAATCCCAGTGGGGTCAAATCCAGTACCTTCTATATATATGATGACTATTCTAAAAAGCTTGCCATGATAAGACGGGAAATTAGAGATATAGAAAGTAAAATCATCAGGGAAAGAAGAAAGCTAAAAAAGAGAGTAGAAGAGGATTTAAATGTAAAGTTAAGGCCCAACGGAGAAATCACAATAAATAAGAATGATGAAGAATTAATCGATAAATTTAAAGCATATGAATTTTTAACATATAGCTTGGAAACATATATGAATATAACCTTTAAGACGATAAATACTTTAGATATAGACAAATATAATGAAAGGCTTCAGGAATTAAAGCTTTTAGAGGAAGAAGAGGAATTTGAAGTTAGAAAATTTCTAAGTCAGGAGATAAGAAAATATATTAAGGATATAAGTAGAAGAATAGATGCCATAGGTAAACTGGATCTGCTTGTCAGTAAAGGATACCATGCCATTGGATTCAAAGGAAAAAGACCGGAGATAATAGATAAAAATAGCATATATATACTGAATGGTCGGAACATTAAAGTAGAACAAAATCTTAGAAAAACAGGAAGAGAATTTACCCCCCTTACCCTTGAGCTAAATAAAGGTGTTACATGTATAACCGGTGCAAATATGGGAGGAAAGACAATAGCCCTAAAAACTATAGGGCTCCTTTTAGCCATGGCCCAGTATGGAATGTTTGTACCTGCCGAGGAAATGAAATTATCACTTAAAAAATATATATTCTTTTCAATGGGGGATATGCAGTCCGCCGATAAGGGACTCAGTACCTTTGGTGGTGAGATATTAAAAATAAAGGAAGCCATAAAGGATGCTGATCAGAAGGGACTCATATTAATTGATGAATTGGCCAGGGGAACAAACCCAAAGGAAGGCTATGCAATTTCAAAGGCAATAATAAATCACCTGAAAAACAAAAATACAATAACAGTAATAACAACCCATTTTGACGGCCTAGCCGATGAAAGGGAAGTAAAACACCTTCAGGTGCGGGGACTATCGGTTAAGGATTGGGATGAAATAACTGAAAAAATAAAGGGTGAAGAAAAGTCCATAGATATGCTTCATTACTATATGGATTATAGACTAAGGGAAATCAAAGACATAAAGGAAGTGCCAAAGGACGCCATAAACATATCGAGACTTATGGGACTAAACGAAGAAATACTAAAGGATGCGGAAGAAATATTAATCAGTAGTGAATAATGAATTAAATCACGGGGGTGTGAATGATGCAAAATAAATTAAATCTAGATAAAGGACTAATCGAAAAAGCCAGAGGCTCTGCAAGGAATATTGCCGAGGATATGCAGAGGTTCATAGAGAAACATACTACTGTAACCGTTGAAAGGACAGTAGTAAGACTTTTAGGAGTAGACGGAGTAGATGATATTGAAAAACCTCTTCCAAATGTTGTGGTAGACCATATCGCTGAGGGTGGAGGACTTTCAACTGGGGCTGCCTACTGGATAGGAAATGCCATAGCAAACACAAGGAAAAATCCCCAGGAGATAGCCGAGGAAATAAGTACAGGGCAGCTAGATATAATGAAGCTTCCAATAGCAGATGAAGAAAAAATTAAAGAGGAAATTCAAAAATTAGCAATAGATATGGTTGCCACAATCAGAGAAAATAGAGAAGAAAGAGAAGCCTTGATAAAGGATATCGGTGAAGGGAAAAAGCCATACCTTTATGTAATAGTTGCAACGGGAAATATATATGAAGATGTACTGCAGGCCCAGGCAGCAGCAAGACAGGGAGCCGATATAATTGCAGTAATCAGAACAACAGCCCAAAGTCTTTTAGACTATGTTCCCTATGGCCCAACCACCGAAGGCTTTGGAGGAACCTATGCCACTCAGGAGAACTTCAGAATAATGAGAAAGGCCCTGGATGAGGTTGGAAAGGAAGTAGGAAGATACATTAGACTCTGCAACTATTGTTCAGGACTTTGCATGCCGGAAATAGCCGCAATGGGAGCCATAGAAAGACTAGATGTAATGCTTAACGATGCCCTGTATGGAATACTCTTTAGAGATATAAACATGCAGAGAACCCTTGTTGACCAGTTTTTCTCTAGAGTTATCAATGGATATGCGGGGATCATTATAAATACAGGAGAAGACAACTATCTGACTACCTCCGATGCCGTTGAAGAAGCCCATACAGTTTTGGCCTCCCAGTTTATCAATGAGCAATTTGCCCTTAAGGCTGGAATTCCTGAAAAGCAAATGGGACTTGGCCACGCCTTTGAAATGAATCCCAATATAGAAAATGGATTTTTATGGGAGCTGGCCCAAGCTCAAATGGCAAGGGAGATATTCCCCGATGCTCCACTTAAATATATGCCTCCAACTAAATTTAAAACAGGGAATATATTTAAGGGACATCTTCAGGATGCACTATTTAATATGGTTGCTATAATGACAGGACAAAGCCTACAGCTTTTAGGTATGCTAACCGAGGCAATTCATACACCTTTTTTACAGGATAGGGCATTGTCCATAGAAAATGCTAAATATATATTTAATAATATGAGGAATCTTGGTGATGAAATAGAGTTTAAGAAGGATGGTATTATTCAAAAAAGAGCTGCTCAGGTACTTTCAAAGGCTGCTGATATGCTGGAGGAAATAGAAGATGAAGGACTATTTAATATAATTGAGGAAGGAAAGCTTGCAGGAGTTAAGAGGTCCTTTAACGGTGGAAAGGGACTTGAGGGAGTTATAATTAAGGATGAAAAGTACTTTAATCCATTTGTTGACCTTATGCTGGGAGGTGAGAGATAATGGCTGTTCAAAATGTAGATTTAACAAGAGTAAAGCCCTATGGTGATACATTAAACGATGGAATGACCCAGCTTAGTTTTACATTACCCATTCCCATTGGACCCGAGGCAGAGGAAGCAGCAAGACGACTTGCACTCAAAATGGGGCTTGAAGAGTCTAGGGTTACCCACTCAGAGGACCTTGGTGTAGGCTATACAATGTTTGTTGTATATGGAAAATGCATCCACACAGTAGATTATAAAAATATTGAAGTTCCAAAGGTGGATGTGGAAGTAATGGATAAATCTGAAGTTGAAGAATTTATAAGGGAAAATATAAAAAGGGATATAACAATAGTAGGGGCATGTACCGGAACCGATGCCCATACCGTAGGAATAGATGCCATTATGAATATGAAGGGTTATGACCATCACTATGGACTTGAAAGATACGAGGGAATAAAGGCCTACAATCTTGGCAGTCAAGTTCCCAATGAAGAATTAATAGCAAAGGCAATAGAAGTAGATGCCGATGCAATAATAGTATCCCAGGTAGTAACTCAAAAAGATGTTCATATTCCAAACTTGACTGAGCTGGTGGAGCTTTTGGAAGCAGAAGGAATGAGAGACAAAATAGTTTTAGCCTGTGGGGGACCGAGACTAAGCCACGAGCTGGCAAAGGAGCTGGGCTATGATGCGGGCTTTACAAGGGGTTCCTATGCAGAACATGTGGCTTCATTTATAGTTACTGAGATGGTGGAAAGAAAACTTATATAAAAAGCGAGGGCCCAAAGCAGCGAATTTCTATGCTGCTCTGGGCCCTCTTTTCATTTTAGTATTCATCCCTATCGCTTATTTTGTTGTCTCTATGATCATATTCATATTCAGCGACTTCATCATCATCTTCATCATAAACATAAACTATAATATCTTCATTAAAATCTTTATCTATATCATCACATAAATCTTCTATAAAATCTCTAAACTCTGATTTGTCCCTATCCTTCCATTCATCTCTTTTATCAAAATTATCTCCGTACAGCTTAACTCTAATATCTCCGTTAGACCTTTGAGAGACGCGGAAATCATCGAAATCAAAGGTTACATCATCATCTTCATATTCGTCATAGTCATCCTCAAGCATATCCTCAATATCTTCTAAATCATTGTCATCATCATCATCGTCGTCATTATCGTCAGCATATTTATCCCTTAGAATCTCAACCTCTAATTCCAATTGAGATGTCTTGTAATCCAAATTATTTTTTAGAAGAGATTCTTTGTCCAATTGATAAGTATAATTATTTATATCTATATCTTTTTCTACCAGTTCAGATTCCAATTTGTCTAGTTTTGTGGCTTTTTCATCAAGATTTCCTTCTAAAGCATCTATTCTAGAAGCCTGACCCGATATATTGGATTTAAGAGCTTTAATCTCATTATTCTTTTCATTTAAATCATTGTTTAGATTCTTAATCTCGTTATTCTTATCAGTTAAACTTCTTTCTAAGTTTAAGATTTTAGTATTCTTTTGTTCCAGCTGACCTTCAAGTATGGTTATTTTAGTATTTTGATCCTTTGAACCTTCAGATAAAAGATTAATCTGATCCTTCCAATTTTCTACACTTCTTTTGAGCTCCAAAATTTCGTTGTCCTTATCATATAATTTGGTTTCTAGGCTGTAGATTCTATTATTCTTAGAATTAAGTTCTGATTTTAAACTATCTATTTCCCTTTCCAATTGTTGGACATATTTATCACTATAAACTGCATTCTCTTCGGAAAAAGCTGATATAGTACCTAAAATAAAGAAGCAGAAGAGGATAATAATTAGTTTGTTTCTCAAAGTTATGCACCTCCAAGTATAATTTTGCTTTATATCAATAGAATACACTAATCCTATTGAAAATGAAAGATAAAAAAATAAATTTGGAGAAATTAGGAAAAAAGAATCATTATAATTATGACTAAAGAAATCAAAGGATTTTGACGATAAATTATATATAATCATGCTAATATTCTACATTGTTTTACATTAAAACTAGCTTTAAAATTTAATTATTTCCTTTTCATTCATGCTGTAAACCTGTTTTCATATATAATTTTCAAGAAAGTAACTATGCAATTTGCTAAGGTTTGCTAAGGTATAAATGTGAAAAGTTGACAAAAATTTTGTAAAATATATGATAATATTAAAGAGACTTATGGAAATTTTATAGCTGTGACACCATTAGCCTTATTGGTTCTAATGGTTGTTTATATGTAGTAGATAATTTTTTAGTAAGGTAATTATGCAATTTGCTCAGTTAAGTAAATTTTCACAACTATTTCATCGGAGGGAGGAAAGCTGTAATCTTCCAAAGGGTAGAATTCAGCAAAAACAATATGGGGAGAAAACTTTATTACTATAGGATTTTTTTAGCAGCTTTTATAATGCTTTTTATTTTTTTACCAATAATAGCTAATGCTCAGACAACTGTAGAAAGCACCAGCCCATCAAATGGTGAAGAGAATGTAGGCTTAGAACCTACTATAAAGATAAAATTTTTATATAACCTGAAAACCACAGATTTTACAGGTTTTTTTGGCAGTGATAATCAGGAGGAAAATAAGATACATCTTAGGCTTGGAGATATGTATAATGAGGATGAGTATGTGGCTTTAGATAATTTAAATACAGAAATATCCATAGCTTCTGATAAAAAAACATTGTTAATAGACCTGAAGGATGATGAGACAAATGTAAATGGACTGCTGAGATCAAACACACCCTATACTTTTATAATTGATGAAGACAGCATAGAGTTCGATGTAGATGGGGATGAAAAACTATTTAATGAAAAAATAGTATTGAACTTTACCACTGGAAGTAGTGGAGAAAGTCCAAGGGCTGTGTCATACTCCTCAAGCTCCTACTTGAGAGATGATATAACAGATATAGATTCAACAAATTTGGACAGCTCAGGAAGCATTTATATAGCCTTTGATAAAGCCATTAAGCTTGATAAGGATTTTGAAACAGATAATAATTACTTTAAACTTTATGACTGTGGTAACATCCATATGTATGATATTGATAAGCTGGATGAAATTAATAGTCAATTAAAGAAACTCGATATAAAGAATGTAGAAATCCTCAAATATGAAAATGAATATAGAATCTTAAAGATAACACCTAAGTATTCTTTAGATAATTTAAACAAATATAAGATAAGCATAGATAAAGAAGCAATAGAAAACTTATCGGGATATAATCTGGATAAGGATATAGAATTTAGCTTTTGGACTAAAAAATCAAGTAAAGATTTAGATGTAAGCTGGGAAAGTGTGGCAGGGTATAAAGTTGATGAATTTCAAGAAGGAATACCATTTTTTGAATCACCTAAATATGGGAAAATCGCTCCGATATATATTGATATAAAGGGTGAGATTATACCTAAAGCTCAAGAAAATTTATTTGAAGGCTTAAAGGATATAAAACTAGCTGATTATTACAAGTATACAGATAGTGGGAAAATGACAGATATAGAAATAGATAGAATAGATCAAGTCCCAGTTAAAAATTTTCCTAAATATGGAGAGGACCACACAAGGCTGTATATTTACCCAAGCCAAGAGTTAGTTTATGGTCGAAGATATAAGCTGGAAATCCCAAGTGGCACATTTGAAAGCAGATCGGGGAAAAGCCTGTCAAGGTTGGAATTCGATTTTGTGGTAAAAAGCAATAGTAAGCAGCCAATGGGTATATTAAGCTTGGAAAATAATGAAAATGATATTGAAACTATTTCAAAAGAAACATGGGAAATCTTAATAAGGGGATATAATTTTAGACAAGCCATAGAGGGTGCAACAATATCTAATGCAGAAGGTACTAAAGTTGTTAACATATCCCTGGAAGATATTGAATTTCAGGATGTAACAACCATAAAAGTAAAAATAAGAGATGATAGTAAACGTGAATTTTTAAAAGAGTTTGGTTCTATTAATGATGAGTTAAAGCTTAATATCAATATAAACTTTAATAATGGAGCTTCTCTTGAATCAGATGAACTTATCATAAACCCGAAGGGCAGTCCTGAACCAATAGAAAAAGACCCATCGGATATTGATATATGGTATGATGAAAATGAAATAAACAAAAGGAAAATAGATGGAGAATATATATATTTCTTAAAAATAACCTTTAAGGATATTGATTTTGATGGAGATGGAGCTGGAGAACTGGATATAAGGCATTCTGAGTCCTCCGATGGAACAACAAGATATACTGGACTTGAAGCACTTATGGAAGGGACTTCTATAAAAGCAAGGGGAAGCAGCCTTTCACTTTTGAATATTGATTTCATAAGAAAAGTGATTAATGTATTGGAGGATAAGGAAGCATCAGAGGGTAAAAAGAGTAGATATTTAGAATACATATTTGAAAAAAATGAAAAGAAAATGGAAGTATATCTTCATGTACCCATAAAACAGTTAAATTCTCAAACCACCTACAATGTTAACATAGCCTCAGATATTATAGCCTATTCTGACAGCATCGAAGGCAATAAAATAATTACATGGAGCTTTACAACAATGGCAAATCCTTTAGTTAACGATGTATTCATAGGCAGTGTTGTAGAAGACTATGATGAGGATGACCCCATTATAATTACAGGAGAATATTTTTATGAGGATGTAGAAGTATATTTTAATGATATAGAAGCTGAGCGTGTAAAAATAAAGGAAAATGAAGATGGAAACAGATATTTAGAGGTTTATCTTCCCGATGGAAGAGATAGACTAGAGCCTGGTATATATAATATATATGTTGAAAATGATGAGAATCACGTTAGAGAATTATATGGAGAATTTAGTGTAGTTAAAGAAGGAGACTGGATTCCCAATGAAGAATATATTTCTGATGAAGTTGATCTTGGAGAAGTAAGGGCGGATATAGAGGTCAGTGAAAATACAGTTATGTTAAAATCGAAATATGCCGATGACAAATATTTAGAGCTCGATTTAGATAATCTTATGGGAATAGAAACTTTAGTAAGGAAAATAGTCATAGATGGAGATGAAAGTGACAAAATTGGAATTTTAAAGACAAAGTCTAAATGGGCAGATATAGACTTTTATAATGTAAGATTGGATTCAGGTTCCGATGATGATGAGATAATTTTAACTTTAGGAAGGGCAGATCAAGCCTTGAAGCAGTCTCTACAGAAAAAATTGGCTGGAAGCTCAGTAAAGTCAGAATTTATAAGGGCAACAGCTAAAAACTCTAGTTTTGACAGCATAATACTTGATATACCCTTTGAAAAATCCAATGGTAAAAATCTTGAGGTCTTAAGATATGATGAAGATACAAGGAATTTCTATATGGAAAAAATGACAGTAAACCAGGTGGACAAAATAGTTACTGTACAAAGTAAAGCCCCAGGAATTTTTGTAATAATAGCGGATTAAGCTCTGCCATGGGGATTATCCCCGTGGGAGAGCTTAACTTGTAACTCTAATAAGGTGGTGGAAGCATAATGAAGAAAATAAAATACAAAGGATTTATTAAGAGAATATTTGGCTTATTCATGGCCTTTTTAATGCTTTTTGGCATGGGCGGCTGGGAGAGTATAATAGCTAATGCCCTTGATCCAGACAATTTTAAGGTAGATTCAGTAACCATTTATAAGATATATAACAGAAACAGAAATCTAGAAACTAGAAGAGTTTTGATTTATGGAAGCAATATTAAAAATGCTGAGGTAGGTATCCAAACAAGCAGCGGATACCAATCTCTTACCAGTAGAACCACAAATTCTGAAGGTATTCTTCAATTTGATTTAGACGATGACCAGCTTGGAAGTTTATTAGTAATAGAGGGATATAAAATTGCTTTGAATGAAGAAAATATGCCTACTCTATCAGGAGTTACAAGACGGGTTGAAAGGAATTCTGCTGATTCTGATGGTGAAATAGTTCTTCAAGGCTCAAATCTGGATAAAATTGGAATAGATGACAGCGGCGTGGGTGGCGCGAAAATAATAGGTAAATACGAGCATCTTGGAGCGGAAACCATTTTTGAAAACAGGGCTTTGGAAAATGATCTATATAAAAAATCTAATTTAACAGGAGATCTTGGACTTCAAAATATTATCTTTGAAAAAAAAGAATCTGACTCCGTTGATTTTCCAGATAATAATGGTACAGTTGTAGATGTAACCATTACATATACTTATCAAGAGCAATTTAGACTAGTAGAATCAATTGACAACCTCAGGGACCTAAAAATGTTTCCAAACCGTGGAGAGAAAGGTGATAAGGTATATTTTACAGCCCAGGACTTAGATGAATATGATGTTTTCTTTCTAACTGATATAAACGGAACCGACCCTTATACAAATGAAAACAAAGGAAAAAATAAGACCTTTTTACCGGATTCAGGAGATACCGAAGGAGAAGATGTTTTAACGGTAGAAGTACCTGATATTCCTGTAGGGGAATATTATGTTGTTCTTACAAACGCAGTTGCCCAGGATAAGGATCCCATGGATGAAGTGAATCAGGTTTATATTGTAAGAGTAGACAACAATGATGAAGATTCAGAAGCAGAGAAATTTCATGTTATTGATGGAAAAACCAAAGCCAAGATTATAAATGTTCAACCAAATACAGGACCTGACTCTGGACAGGAGGTAACAATATCCGGGGAGTTTTTAGGAACCTTAAATATACCAGAGTTTACTTTAACAGAAACAGACCCACCTATTTATAAGAAAAGTGTAGAAGCTGATTCAAATGAAGAGAAATTGATAATAAAATATGAAGGGGATCCAAGTGATTCAGTAATTGGTACCTATAACAACTTTGATGTTATGAAAGTAACTAGAACTATAAATATAACAATTGGCGGCAAGGCAAAATTTGCCAAAGATTCCTCAGGAAGCAGCTATGACTACAGCTTTACTGACAACTTAGATAAAATAAAGGTTATTACACCCCAGATAACTGACGCAGAAGATGACCCTGTAAAGGATGTAGTAGCTGAAATTGAAACAATCTTTGAAATTAAGAAAGTTGATGAAGATGGGAACCCAATTACAGATACAATCCCCATAAAAGAAAGAGCAGAGCTAAAGGACGGCTATACCTATATACCAAGTAAATTGACCCCTGATATTACAGAAATAGTTCCTGAAAAAATACAGGTGGAAGATAATGGAGCTGACTATGAAGTAACAGATGATATTCTTATTGGTATCTATGGAGAAAACTTTGCAGTACATAAGTATGATGACGGCAGTGGAGACAAAAAAATAATGTATCCCCAGGTGGAAATTGGCGAGGTGGTATTAAATAAAAGCTTTTCTACTGAGGATGATTATGATCCAAATGCGGATATAAAGATATTTAATGATGCAGGAGAAGAATTAGACGGTACAGAGGGAAATGAAATAGGAACTAAGATACTGGTGACAATTCCAAAGGGAACTACCATCACCACCCTTGGAAAAACCTTTGTAAAAATAACGAATCCAGTTAGAAACTCTGAAAACCCTGGGTTGAGTATTCAGAAAAACAATGCCGTAGAATTTGTAATGCCCGATGCAAATAAAATTCCTGTAATTAATAATGTGGATCCCAATGTAGTAACCGTAGAAGGGGGAGAAGAAGTAGAAATAACAGGAAGTAACTTTCAAGATGGAGTAAGGGTATTTATAGACGGAGTAGAAGTTGAAAATATCAATCGCTCCCAGGATGGAAAGAACATAACCTTCACATCACAGGGTGGAAGAGAGGGAGAAACCCAGCTTATAGTTATGAATGAAGGCGGAGGAATGGATACATTTCCATTTACCTATGTAAAAACCTATACAAATCCCAAAATAACTAGTTTTTCACCTAAGGAAGGAGAAACGGGAACCCTTGTAGTTGTAACTGGAGATAACTTTCTACTTCCCGATCCTACAGCAAATGAAGATAGTATTTTAAAGCTTATAGGAACAAGGATTTTTTTAGAAGGACAGGATATCAACACCTATAATCTAAAGGATTCAACCAAGGAAATTAAGCTTTTAGATTATGCTGCCCCCGATGGAAAAAAGGTATTGACCATATCAAATGGAACCTTAGAGCTTCAAGATTATTACCACAGCATAGTGCTTCACAACGAAGACGACGATACTTTCTATACCATAGAAAAAGATGTAAAGGACAATCCATATATTACAAACGGAGTTGATGAAAAATATAAGCTTTCAGCCGATGGCTCTAATATAAAGGCAGACAAGGTAGGGGGAGGGTCATTTACTCTTTCAGTTGATACCGACGGAAGAGGAGATTATATTTCACTTGACGGTAAAACTCTTAGAATAAAGACCCCCTTTAAAATAGAGAACAATGTAATTATAGGAGATAATGTAGAGGTTATAGGTAAAAATCAAATACGCTTTAAAGTGCCTATTCTACCGGCTGATGGCTATTATGACCTTGCAGTAGTAAACCCTGATACCAAAAAAGATATCAAAAAAGACGAGGAAGGCTTTTACTATTTCAAACAGCCCCAATCAAAACCTCAAATTGAAAAAATAGAACCTGAGCAAGGATCAACTGAAGGTGGATATACCATAACTATTTCCGGTAGTGAATTTGAAGATAATGGAAGCTCTAAAACAAAGGTTATTATAAATGGAGTAGAAGTAGAGGCAGATGATGTAGAGGTAAATACCGATGGAACAGAAATAAAGGCTGTAGTACCTCCCTATGACGGAGATTTGAGTGAGGAATTAAATACCGACAGGATAACCGTACCTGTTGTGGTTGTAAACCCCGATGGAGGAAGTGACAGCAAGGAGGATGGATTTACCTATGTTATTCCCTCCAGTAATCCTGAGATTACCAAGATAGTTCCTCAAAGTGGAAATGCAGCTGGGGGAGATATTGTTGAAATAACAGGCTCCGATTTTAGATATTTTGAGCCCTTTAACGATAAAAACAGGAATAAAGAGCGAGATGAAGATGAGGATTATGAAGATATAAATGGAGATGGAATATGGAATAATGAAGAACAGATTGGAACAGAAGAGGATTGGACAGAGCCCAGAGACTTTGATCATGAAGAATACGATCAATACTTTGCATCACCCATATTACCAAAGGTGTATTTTGGAGATAAGGAAGCTAAAATTGTTGAATTTTCAAAGGGATACCTTAAGGTAATACTTCCTCCTAGCAGAGAGGAAGAGGTTGATGTCTACATAGTAAATAATGACTCTGGAATTTCAAATAGAGTTAATTTTACCTATGACAGCTCCAACCCTTCCATTGATTCAGTTACACCTGGTGAAGGAAGGAAACAAGGCTATGACAAGGTTGAAATAAAGGGAAAGAATTTTCAAAAAAGCTATATCAAAGTGTATCAGTATGATTCAACTGGGGATGTAATTTTGAAAAATCTATCCACAGTACTTGTGAACTTTGGAAGAATAACCAATACAGAAATAGAAAGAGATGAAGAAAACTCAGGACTTATAAACAACTCAAGGGCAACCATAAAGCTTGAGGGAGGCTTTAAAGCAGAATACGATGGAGCAAATGATAAACTGAAGCTTTCTATTGAGGAATATGATCTTATATATCAAGGAGAAATAACAGACTATGATAATAGTGATATATACGTAGATGTAAGTATACTTAAGGATTCTGAAGGCAATTCCTATAGAGGACATGAGTTAATACGTCTATGGATTGAAGATAGAAGACTTTTTGTGGAGAGAGGATATTCTCCAAAGGTTGAATATATAAGCTCGGAGCAGATTATGGTTTATACCCCCAGCTATTATACCATAGGGACAGTCCCTCTTATTGTAATAAATCCCGATGGAGGAGAAGGAGAGGCGGAATTCACCTATAAAAACCCCGACAGTTCTCCTGAGATTACTAATATTACAAAGGAAGGAAGGGACCCTGTAGAAAAGGACAATGCCTTAGTTCTGGAAGTAACCTATAAGGGTGGAAATACAGTTAGTATACATGGAAAGGACTTTAGAGAGGGAGCAGTAATCAAGATTTCTGATCTGCTTACAATAGAAGAAGGGGATATTACTTATCAATTGCCCAACAAATTCACCTTTACTATGCCGGGAGTTTCTGAAGACAATGTAGGGAATATGTATAGAGCTGTTGTTATAAATAAGGATGGGGGTACAGCGGCTTCCGATGAAGCAGATCCCCCTATATATATCCAATTTATAAAGGGAGAAACCTTTCCCCAGATAGGCTCTCTTACTCCTGATAAAGGACCCAGCACTGGAGGGACCAAAGTTACTATTAAAGGGGAAGATTTCAGAGATGTTATGAATGGCAGTGAAATTGCTGTATATTTTGGAAGCACAAAGGTTCCCCAAAGGGATGTAGAAGTAATAAATTATCAAACCATCGTAGTTTATACACCACCCCATGATCCAGGGGAAGTTGAAGTAAAAGTTGAAAATCCCGATGGAGAGCTGTCAGTACCTGTGGGAATTTTCACCTACATAAGCGCTCCCAAGATAACCTCTGTAGTAGATACAGAGGATGAGAACAAGATATATACTATCTCAGTAGAGGGTGGAGAAAAAATAAGGATCAAGGGTTCAGGCTTTGATACTGGTGCAAGGGTGATATTTAATCCTGTACTTGAAGAAGTAGGAGATGAGGAATCCCCAGAAGGTGAAATAGTATATATTGGAGAAAAAATTTATGTGCTAAAGGAAGGTATAGAAGCACCTGATGTAGAATATCAAGATACAGAGACATTGGATGTTACAACTCCTGAAGGCGCAATGGGAGATTTGACTATAATAGTTATAAATTCCGATGGTGGTGGAAGTAATATATATGAGGGCCTTGAATATGGACTGCCGGATATAGCTGCTCCAGTCAATGTAGTTGCAACTCTTATGTATGATAAATATATAAAAGTAGACTGGAAAAAAACAGAAAAAGCCTTTGACTATGAAGTGTTTGTTATGATAGATGATGGGGGAGCCCAGTACATAGGCTCAACTGATTCAACATCCTTTATATTTGAAGATTTAGAGAAAAAAACAGATTATAGATTTTTGATAAAATCCGTTGGAGAATACGGAGAATCCTCTGAGTATGGAAAAAGTAATACAGTTTCAACTGGAAGAAAAGTTGAGGAAATTGAAGATGAGGATGGTGAAATCGCTGAAGATACAAATATTCAGCAAGTGGGAAATAGACTAGAAATCATTGTTGGAACATCGGATTATGACGATGATAATATAGAGCTAGATCTTACAAAAACCCAGTATGCAGGAATAAAGGAGATAACAATAGATATGCCTGCAAAGGTAATATCAAGCAGTGATGCACAGGATATAAAAATAGTTGGAGGAGAATTTGACTTAAAGTTTAACCCTAAAATCTTTTATAATACTACCATAAGGGAAAATAGATCAAATGAAGATGTAGGAGTAAGATTTAGAATTGATTTTGGATCTGAAGCCTTAGAGGAGAATAACAAAAAATTATCTGAAGGATATTTATCCAAGACCTTTGTATTGGAAGGTAAACTCTTTGATGGCGAAAAATATAGTGATATTGAACATCTTAAATCAGGATTTGAGATAGCAATTGACTTTGATTTGAAAAAGGCCAATATGAGAAGATACAAAAGAATAGAACTGTGTAGATATGATGAATATGAAGGAGCATGGACATCTATTGCAGCTAGAACCCATGACTATACTTCAAATATACGAGCAATATCAGATAGATTGGGTAAATATTCAATAATAGGGAAAAGACAAAGCCAGTAGGGAGCGATAATAGATGAAAAAGAAAAATATAGCATTTATTATTCTATGTATATTCTTGATTAATGCTTTTTCAATTGCCTATGCTTTACAGCCTGCTAATAAAAGGATAGTAGAAGGCTTTTATAATGGCATTGATGGGGAAGAAATAGAAATAGAAGGATATGATGGAACTATCCATAAGCTATCCTTGACTGAGGATGCCATAATAAAAATTGATAACAGAGAAGCACAGCTCTCAGATTTTAGAGCAGGAATAGAAGTTTATGGAGAGCTTAGAGGGTGGAGGCTGAGACACCTTGAGGGCTATTCCACCTCAAACCTGGGATATATAGAAGAGGGAGGAAAATTCAGAAGTGGAACAATCAAAACAATTGACAGAAATCAATTGACAATCAGGCTTCCCTGGGGAGAGGAACAGACCTATTATACCTCTGAATCAACAATACTACTAAAGGATAATAAAGCTGTAAATCCCGATGTACTCTATGAAGGAGACAGAGTTAAGCTCTATTTTGATGAAATTAATTCTAATATAATCAGCAAAATGGAAATACAAAGCGATTCATCTATAAAAATAAAGGAGCTTTGCAGGGGAAATATTAAACTTGCAGATCCCTATGAAGACAGTATTACTCTTGGGGATGTTGAAGTATTTAGAAACGGAGACTGGGAGACCTTAGGGGATTCAATGACTATTGAATATTCATCAGATACCCCTATATATATAGGGGGCAGCAAAATTCCCCCTGAAAAGCTTAAGTATTACTATGGCAAAAGGGCATACATGGCCCTTAAAGATTCCTTTGGACATAATAAAATCGAAAAAATGGTTATAAAAAACCTTTATGAAAGGGGATATTCAGATAAAATAGAAGAAATAAACTGGTATACTGAATATCTAGAGTTAGCCAATAATAAAGTCAATTTAGGCTTCAATGACGGAACAATAATCATAAAGAGCGGCAGGATGGTAGATAAGTATTCATTAAATCCAGATAGCGATGCCCTGATCATATCCGATGGAAGAAATAGTAGAAGCATCATAGATGTTATTTACGTATATAATGAAAATATAAACAACTCAAATATAGGACAGGCATATATATATGCAGGAGAGCTTGAAGAAATAACAAGAAACAAAGTTATATTAGATGATTTCTTCCTCCTTGAAGAAAATGAATGGGAATCCTTTGGTGACGATAAGGAGCTGTACTATGACGATGATACATATATATTTGACCTTGAAAATAATGAAAAAATAACAGCTGAGGAGTTTTTCGAGAGGGATTATTCCGTAGATGATGATAATGATGACGATGAAGATGACTGGTATGGATATATATATACCGATGGAGATAGGATATCCTCCATTCTTGTAAAGGAAAAACTTGATTCCTTAAATAGTCAAAGAGTGACAAATGGAGTAGTAGAAAAGGTATATGAGAATTCTTTAGTAGGATGGAAAATTCAGCTTAGGGATGGAAGAGATTGGAGCTCTAGAAAAGAACAATGGATGGCAAGGGGGTCAAACTTGCATGTTCTTATAGAAGACGCTATGATAATAAAGGATAACAAAATGATCCTGCCTGAGGAATTAAAACCAGAGGACAGATTATACTTGATAAGGAAAGGCAGTAAAGGGAAAATTGTTCTTGTAAAATAAAGGGGGAAAAATAGTGAAGAGGATTACAGCCATAGCAATGACAATAATTATGTGTATCATTCCCTTTAAAGGATGGGCAATGCCTATGGATTTTGCAGGTGGAGTTCATAACGAATATGAGTATGCTGAGATAGTATTTTTGACCGGTGAACCTATTAAATTTGTGGGAGAGTATAGTGTTAAAGTTAGTGAAAGGAAGGATGAACAAATAATCAAATATGATTTTAGATTGGCTCCAGAAGATAAAGACATAGAGGGAAGACTTACCAGAAGACTTACACTTATAACAAAATATGATAAGAGAAATGATAAGGGACAGACCATAGCCTATACAGAGATAGATGATAACTATAAGGAAAATATTACAATAGAAGATGAAGAATTTGACTTAGAGGATTATCAGTTTTCAAAATCCGATGTTATAGACAATAGACCTGCTTCCGATTTTTATTCTGGAAATTTTAAAGGAAGAAAATATTACAAATATTATAGAGACAATGAAGAAAATGGTAAGGTTATAGTTGATATTTCTGGTGGAGATGTGGGCTATAAAAATTTCTGGGGTGGAACAGAAACTCAAATTTTAGATCATATAATAAATTTTCAAGGATTTGTCCTTGAAGACGATGAGGAAGATGAAGAGGATGCTGAAGAAATTAGTTGGCAGGGAACAGTGAATATACAGACCTCCGACAGCACTACAAAAACCCTAAAATACTCTGAAAATGAAGCCAATTTTTCCAGCTTCAGTGGAGGACATTTGAGGGCAACAAATCAAGAGGTAGTATCAGAATACAGATATGATTTACCTAAATTTAGAGATAATATACCTAGGAGAGGTAAAAGAGATAAAGATACTATAAGCTTATCGCGAAAAATGAATCCAAAGGTTGAAAGATTGATTATTCCTAAATTCAAGGACGTATCGGGACACTGGGCCCAGGATTATATCGAAAAGCTTTACTCCCTTGATGTATTTGAAGGAAGTTCGACCTTTTTCCTGCCAGATACACCTATGACGAGGGTAGAATTCATAAAGGGTATCATAAAAGCATGTAATATGAGACCTACATTGGATGAGGAAGAGAGTACCAGAAGAAGACCAAGGCGAAGAAATGAAGAGCCGGAAGAATCCTATTTTAGTGATATGGATGTAGAAGATCAAGATTATAGTGATATAAAGCAGGCTGTAGAAAAGGGCGTAATAAAGGGTACAAACAGCAGTGAATTTAGGCCCGATGAACCCCTTGTGAAGGCTGAAGCAATAACAATATTGATAAGAGCTTTAGGTTTTGAATCCAAGTCTCCTACACCGGGGTACTACATGGCCTTTGATGATGATGAAGAAATCCCCTATTGGGCTAGAGACTATGTATATGTTGCAAATGAATTTGGCCTTGTTACCGGGGATACAGGTAATAATATAAATCCTGATAAAATCATGACAAGGGCTGAAGCCTCTGCAATGATGGTAAGGTTTTTAGAGTTTTTACAAAGAGATCTTCAAAAAGATTATAGAGAAAATATAGTTAATTTTTAACTGAGGAGGCAAAATATGTTTAGATCAATGAAATTTAAAAAAATATCCATAGCATTAGTTGTAATAATTGCTTTACTGGCAACTGGACTTTCCTATGCCAATAAAGTTTCTGAAGAATCTTTAAGCTTAAATGACAGGTTGAATTACCTAGGTGGCATGGTAAGATTTGTTCAAGAAAAATATAAATATGATGTAACAGAAGAAGAACTGATGGAAGCAGCATACAATGGGCTATTTGATGCATTGGATGTTCACAGCACCTATTTTAGTCCCGATGATTACGAGGATTTTAATGTGGACAGCTCAGGAACCTACGCAGGAATAGGGATATCAGTTGGTGTAAGAAATGAAAAAATCACAATAATAGCTCCAATAAAGGGTACACCTGGAGAAAAAGCAGGACTGAAATCTGGAGATATTATCAAATCAGTAGATGGTGTTGACGTCAGCAATGCAAATATACAAAAGGCAATAAAATTAATGAGGGGAAAGGAAGGTACCAAGGTTAGTATTGGTATCTCCAGAGGAAATAACCCTCAGATATTATACTTTGATATAGAAAGGGCCATAGTAGAAGTAAACCCTGTAGAATATGAAGTGATAGAAGATAATATAGGATATATAAAAATAACAACCTTTAATGAAAATACCTATGAGAATATGAAAAAGGCATTGGATGATCTTTTGGCAAAGAATGTAAAGGGCTTTATCGTAGACGTTAGAGACAACCCAGGTGGAATACTAGGTGAAGTAGAAAAGGTTGCAGATTATTTTGTTCCAAAGGATGAACCTATTGTACACATAGAATTTAAAGGTGATTTGAAAAATACCTATAAGGCAAAAAGAGAAAAGATAGACAAACCACTGGTAGTATTGGTTAATGGCGGCAGTGCAAGTGCTTCAGAAATATTTGCAGGTGCTGTCAAGACTACAAACTCAGGTACAATAATAGGAACCCAAACCTATGGTAAGGGAACTGTACAAACCGTTGCATCTCTTTCAAATGGTGGGGGAATAAAGATAACAATAGCAGAATATTTAACATCAGATAAAAGTAAAATCGATGGTATAGGAGTAACACCGGATATAGTTATAAAAAATGTTAGTGAAGAAGATAATAAAGACATTCCTCAGTTTGTACCTATGATAGAGGATGTAAATCCAAAGCTGGGTGATAAGGGATTGAATATTTATGGAGCACAGCAAAGACTTAAATTTATAGGATATGAAGTTGAAATCACAGGAATAATGGACGAAGAAACCATAGAAGCTATAAAACAATTCCAAAGGGCTCAAGAAATATCACCTTCAGGCCAGTTAGATTTCCCTACAAGGGAGAAAATGAATCAAAAGGTACTTAGGGTATATAGCAATGGCACAGAAGACCTACAGCTTGAAAAAGCCATAGAAGTAGTTGGAAAATAAAAACCCCTTGACGACAATAAAACCTCAGTATATACTATTGTAATTGAGGAAATTGTAAAAAAAGAGCACCCCAAGAGGGTGCCCTGCCAATAGAGGAAGTTACAGACAAGGTAGGTCACCCCGAGGGGTGACCTCTCACTATTTTTGAAGGAAATCTAAATTATGGAATTTGCTTAACCAACAGAAGGAGGTAATTTATGTCAGCGAAATATATCTTCATCACAGGAGGAGTAGTATCCTCCCTTGGCAAAGGAATAACAGCAGCCTCACTAGGACAGCTATTAAAATCAAGAGGACTAAAGGTAACGATCCAAAAATTTGACCCCTATATCAATGTAGACCCTGGAACAATGAGCCCTTATCAGCATGGAGAAGTATTTGTAACAGAGGATGGAGCAGAAACAGACCTTGACCTTGGACATTACGAAAGATTTATAGACATTAACCTCAACAAATACAGCAATGTAACCACAGGAAAAATATACTGGTCAGTCCTCAACAAAGAAAGAAAGGGAGATTATCTGGGAGCAACGGTACAGGTGATTCCCCATATAACCAATGAAATAAAGGATAGAGTATTTAGAGTAAGCAGAGACAGCAATCCCGACATAGTAATCACAGAAATAGGTGGTACAGTAGGGGACATAGAGAGCCTTCCCTTCATGGAAGCAATAAGACAAATAAAATACGATGTAGGTAAAGAAAATATAATGTATATACATGTTACATTAATACCCTATCTTGCAAAGGCAGGAGAACTGAAAACAAAGCCCACCCAGCATAGTGTAAAGCAGCTTAGAGAAATAGGAATACAGCCCGATGTAATAGTATGTAGAACCGAAAGACCTATCTCAGAGGAAATAAAGGATAAAATAGGACTATTCTGTAATTTAGATCCAAATAATGTAGTACAAAACCCCGATGCCGACTCCTTATATGAAGTTCCCTTAATATTGGAGGAGGAAGGATTACCGGAGCTAGTATGTAATAGATTAAACCTTCAATGTCAAAAGCCAAACCTAGAGGAATGGAAAAAAATCGTTGAAATAGAAATGAATCCAAAAAAAGAAGTGAAAATAGCTCTAATAGGTAAATACGTAGAACTAAAGGATGCCTACCTTTCAGTGGCAGAGGCATTAAAGCATGCAGGAATAGCCAATGAAGCCAAGGTTGAAATCCACTGGGTACATTCAGAGTATCTAACTGAAGAAAACATAAACTTAAAGTTAAAGGATGCAGATGGAATACTTATTCCAGGAGGCTTTGGCGATAGAGGAGTAGAAGGAAAAATATTAGCTGCAAAATACGCCAGGGAAAATAAAATACCCTTCCTTGGAATATGCCTTGGAATGCAGCTGGCAGTAGTAGAATTTGCCCGAAACGTAGTAGGACTAAAGGATGCCCACAGCTCAGAGCTGGATCCAAATACCACAAGTCCCGTTATAGACCTTATGCCGGAGCAAAAAGACATAGAAGACCTTGGAGGTACAATGAGACTTGGAACATATCCTTGTAAAGTCTATGAAGGAACAAAGGCAAAGGATGCATATAAAGAGGACCTCATATATGAAAGACACAGACATAGATATGAGTTCAACAACCATTTTAGAGAAAAGCTGACGGAAAAGGGACTTATAATAAGCGGAATATCCCCAGATGAAAGACTGGTGGAAATAATTGAACTAAAGGATCACCCCTGGTATGTGGCAGGACAATTCCACCCGGAATTTAAGTCAAGACCCACAAGACCCCATCCACTCTTTAGGGACTTAATAAAGGCGGCTCTAAAAAACAATAAATAGAGATAAAGTAAAGAATATAGAGATGAAAAAAGAGATGCTACGAAGGAAAAAGTAGTATCTCTTTTTTTATTCCCCACGGGAACAAAGGTTCTATAATCCAATGCAGGAAACCATGCCTAACTTTAGCTAAAAATAAATAAATATACAAAGGTTTCCAAATAATATTATTATGTAAACCTAGTGTAACAAATTGTAATATAGTTGTAATGGACTATAAAGAAAACAAATAGTATAATGGATTATGTCAAGCGGAGAAAATATTTATTGTTATTTATAAATAAATATACATCACTAAAGACAAAGCTTTTAATGAGGAAAATTCCAAAAACAGATTTTCCCATTAATATATAAAATTAACCTATGCCGATAGGCAAAAATTTAAAGAAAACAGGGAGGAAGAAAAATGAAGAAAATTCTTTCATTAGTATTAGTACTTTCAATGGTACTTGGAAGCCTAGGATTTGCATTTGCGGCTCCAGCAGATGTTGAAGGTACAGATTATGAAGATGCTGTAACAAGACTTGTGGCATTAGAAATCCTATCAGGATTTCCAGATGGAACATTTAGACCAAACGAAACAATAACAAGAGCACAATTTGCAAAAATAATGGTTACTGCTCTTGGAGTTGGTGAAGCGGCACAATACGCGGGAGGACAAACATTATTCTCTGACGTGGCTGCAAATCACTGGGCTGCTGGATACATCAATGTAGCTTCTGATATGAAAATTATCAATGGTTATGGAGATGGAAACTTTGGACCAGAAGATCAAGTAACTTATGCACAAGCAGTTACTATGATAGTAAGAGCTCTTGGATATGAGCCAAAGGCAACTGCAATGGGTGGATATCCTGGAGGATACCTTGCAGTAGGTGCTGAAAAGAATATTACTGAAGATGTAAATATAGTAGATGCAATGGCAGCAACTCGTGGAGACGTGGCTAAAATGGTAGATGCTTCTCTTACAGTGCCAATGATGGTTCAAACATCTTGGGGAGAATACCCAGAGTACGAAGAAGATGAAAATAAAACACTTATGACTACAAAGCTAGGTGTTGACGAAATCAAATCAGTAGATGATACATTAGCTATAGTTACTGCTGTACCAAATACTGACAGTTCACTTGAAGAAAATGAAATCAAAATCAATGGTAAAGATTACAAATTATTAGTTGATGCAGATTATGATGCACTTTTAGGTTTAGAAGTAACAGCATGGGCTGATGATGATGAAATAGTATTCCTAGAAATTGAAACAGATGAAGACGATATATTATTTGATAGTGTAGCTGAAAACTCAACTAAAGATGAAGTAAAACTTTATGTTGATGATGAAGGATATCAATGGGCAAAGGGAGCAAAGGCTTACGTTAACTTTGAAGAAGTAGATGTAGATGAAATTCCTGCAAATGCATATGGATATTTCGTATTCAATGACAGTGAAGAAGTTGCTTATGCTAACTTATTTGAATTTGGTGAAGTTGAAGCAGGTGTAGTATTTGATGCTGATGGTGACGTATTCAAATATGTTGACAGAGACGGTGACGACAACAATGAATTAGATTTAGCTGATTATGAAGATGGAGTATTTGTTTACAATGAAAAAATGCAAGCAATTGACAAGGATCAAATAAAAGAAAATAGTGCAATCTACGGTTGGGAAGATAGTGATGAACTATACTTAATCGTTATAAACAAAGCAGTAAACGGAGAACTTAATAGAGTTAAAGATGATCAGATACAAGTAGATGAAGAAGCTTATGACAGACATGCATCAAATGGTGCAGTTTACTCAGATGATAAATTTGACAGCTTCGGTATCTATGATGATAGAAAAGATTTAGATAACCTTAATGGAGAAACAGTAACAGTAGTATTAGATTTAAATGGTGAAGTTCAGTTAATCTTTGGTGATAGTGAAGCTACTAGTGGAACTATGTATGGTATTGTAACTTATGGTGAAGCTGGATCAAAATCAGAAGCAACAGTATTCACAAAAGAAGATGAAGTAAACTATGAATTTGAAACTAGAGCAGATGGTTCTAGACTTGAAGATTTACAATACTTTGAAAATCAAGATTCAAACAATGGTAACGATGATTTATCCTTTGCAGCAATGGAGTTTAAGCTTAACTCTGATGGAGAAATTTCCGATGGAGAAGCAAATATAGTTGAACTTGTATATGCCGGTGACAATTTACCAGCAGCTGCAGAAGGTGAAAACTATGAAATAGGAGATTTAACTAAGTCAACTGATTCTGACAGATTAGATGTTCAGGGACATAGATACTATATCTCTGAAGACACAGTATTCATGACAGCATTAGATTCAAATAGTAAAGACGAAGGTGAATTAGACCCAGCAGTAATCGACTATGAAGAAATCTATGAAAATGCAATTGAAGGTAGTAGAGTTTTAGTATTTGGTGACCAAGGTAAAGATGCAGAAATGATTGTATTCCTAGACAAAGACTTTGAAGGTGCTGACGATGACGTTTATTACGGTGTTGTATTAGACCAGTGGACTACAAGCGATAACGATATGGCTAAAATTGATGTTGCAGGAGAAGGCGTAAATGAATATGCAGTTAAAGATGAAGATGACTTCCAAGTTGGTGACTTAGTTGCATTCAAGCTAAACACTGATAATAAAGCAGTACTAGCAAGCGAAGCAGATAATCAAGATGTTGACGAAGATGGAATCAAGTACAACGATGGTTGGGTAGAAGATCTTAATGATAGTGAAGATAGAAAATTAGATACATCAGCTGTAATCTATGAAGATGACACTGACGAATTAGAAAACAAAGTGGCTAGATCTAAAGTAGATAACTATGAAGTATTTAAATATCTTTACAATGATGAAGGTATCATAGTGGCAGCTATTGTTTCAGAAGAAAGTGATGAAGATACTCAAGACAATAAAACAGAAACAGGTGTTGTATCTTATATCAACACTTCAGGAACAAAGATCGCAGTTGATGGAACTGTTTACACATTAGATGAAGATACAACGCTCTATGATGCAGAAGGTAATTTAATTGCAATTGGAAACACAGATATAAAAGATAATATAGTAAAAAATCAAACAGAAGTAAATATTCTTGAAGTTGAAGATGGAGTAGTTGTAGAATTATCCCTTGTTGAAGAGGAATAGGATACAAAAGAAACAATAAACACGAAAAAAATCTATACATTTATGTATAGGTTTTTTTCGTGTTTTTGCTTTAAAAAAGATTTTAAAAAAATTCTAAAAAACATGATGAAATACTAGTGAAAACAACATGTAATAATATTGTAATATAAATCGCATTGAATGGGAAAAAAAATTATGGTATTATATCGTTAGTGATTAATCTATATATTCCCTGATTAGGATAAAAAAATACATATTAGGTTTATATTTCTTAGGCAGGCTATTTGAACAACTTGAGTTTTATATTACTCAATCTTATTATGTTAGAAGGTGGATTTGATTTTAAATCTTTTCCACTTCTATAGATTTAACCCATTTTATTCTCAGTGGGAAGGATATAAAGGGTTGATTCAAAAATCTCACTACAAAAAAAGAACAAAATAAAAGGAGGAAATTTAAACATGAGAAAGATACTTTCATTAGTATTGGTACTTTCAATGGTACTTGGAAGCTTCGGATTTGCTTTCGCAGCTCCAGCAGATGTTGAAGGTACAGATTATGAAGATGCTGTAACAAGATTAATAGCATTAGAAATCGTATCTGGTTATGACGATGGAGAATTCAAACCAGAAAAAACAATTACAAGAGCAGAATTTGCTAAGATAATGATTCATGCAGTTGGAGTAGGTGAATCTGCACAATACAGCAAAGGAGCAACTGCTTTTAGCGATGTTCCTGCAGGACACTGGGCTTCAGGATACATTAACCAAGCAGCAGGTATGGAAATCATAAATGGTCGTGGTGATGGAACATTTGGACCAGAAGATAAAGTAACTTACGCTCAAGCAGTTACTATGATAGTAAGGGCATTAGGATATGAGCCTAAAGCACAAGCTATGGGTGGATATCCAAATGGATACCTTGCAGTGGCTGCAGAAGAAGACATTACAGATGACATTTCATTTGCAGACGCATCAGCAGCAACTCGTGGAGACGTTGCTAAGATGGTAGATGCATCTTTAGATGTTAACTTAATGTATCAAGCTACTTGGGGAGACACTCCAGAGTATAAAAATGATGATGATGACAAAACTCTTTTAAAGACAAAGCTACATATTGATGAAATAGAAGGTGTAGTTACTGCAGTACCAAATATTAAGAGTTCATTAAAAGATAATGAAATCGAAGTAGACAGTGAAGACGATGGTAGTGACATATATGAATTATTAATAGGTGATGTTAACCTTGATACACTTCTTGGATTAGAAGTAACAATCTGGGCTGACGATGATCAAATAGTTAACTTAGAAGTTGACACTGATGAAGACAATATTAAATTTGACACTATAGTTAAAAAAGATTCAGATGATGAAGTAGTTTATCTTTATGTTGATGATGAAGAATATGACTGGGCTAAAAATGCAGAAGTTTATGTAAACTTCGAAGAAGAAAAATTAGACAAAATTCCAGCAGACGCATATGGTTATTTTGTACTTAACGATGATGACGAAGTAGCTTATGCTAATTTATTCGACTTTGGTGAAGTTGAAGCTGGTGTTGTATTCAAGATAGACGATGATGAATACGAATTCGTTGATAGAACTGGTGATGAAGAAACTTTAGATCTATCTGATTATGATGATGGCGTATTTGTTTACAATGAAAAATTTGAAGTAATTGACATCGATGATGTTGATGTAAACAGTGCAATCTATGCATGGGAAGATAGCGATGAGCTATACTTAGTAGTTAAAAACTCTACAGTAAGTGGAGAGCTTGAAAAAGTTAAAAATGACGAAGTGAAGATAGACGGAGAAAATTATGACAAGGCATATGATGGAGCAGCATATTCAGATGATGAGTTTGACAGCTTCAAAGCATATTCAAACAAAGATAGTTTAGACGATATCAATGGAGAAGAAGTAACTGCAGTATTAGACTTAAATGATGAAGTTCAATTAATCTTCAGTGATACTAAAGCTACTAGCGCAACTAAGTATGCTGTAGTAACTTATGCAGACTTTGGTTCAAAGGCAGAGGTAGAAGTTGTTATACCAGACGCTGAAGGTGACGAAGAAGAAGCTAAGTATGAGTTTGATGATAGAAGCGATGCTAAGCCATTAAGAGACATAGATGAAGACTATTGGTTTGACAGTGTTGAAGATGGATTAGAATTTGCTATTATGCAGTTCAAACTTAACAAAGATGGCGACATCGATGATGAAGATTTAAAAATCGAATTAGTAGAAAATAGTTTATTGACAAATAATGATGCTCCTGCAATAGAAAAAGACAGTGATGAAGATGTTTTATATTTAGTAGACAAAGATGGAGACAAAACTAAGTTCTACATTGATGAAGATACAGTTTTCATGACTGCATTAGATGATGAGTCAGAATTAGATCCAAAGGTTATAAGCTATAAATCAATATATGAATCTGAATTCAAAGCTGAATCAGATGAGAGAGCAGTTATACTTGGTAAACCAGGTAAAGACGCTGATATGGTTGTATTCATAGATCCAGAATTCGAAGGCGTTGACGATGATGTTTACTTTGGTGTTGTAACTGAAGATGTTGGAACAGCAGGTAACGGTGACGATGATATAGTTGCAATAGATGTTTTCGAAAAAGGTGAAGACGATTACGTATTAGAAGACGAAGATGACTTTGGCAATGGAGATATTGTTGCTTTCAAAATGAATACTGATGATGAAGCAAAACTTGATAAGTCTTATGACATCATAGAAGACAGATATGTTAAATTTGATAAAGATGAAGATGGCGATAAAGACGATGATTATGTAGTTGTTAATGGAGAATCCATGAGATTAGCTAAAGGCGTTGTAGTTTGGATTCTTGATGAAGATAAAGAAGCTGATGATCCAGGTAAAGTTAAAGATATCGCTGATTACAAATACTTCAAGGCTGTAAGAGATGATGACAACAAAGGCGAAATCGTGGCAATTACACTTCGTGAAGAATTAAAAGATTCTGATGAAGGTGGCAGCGAAGGTGATGAAGGTACAGTAGATTATGTTGGTAGTAACAGAATTATAATTGATGGCGATCGTAAAGAAATAGATGAAGATACAATTCTTTATGATAAAGATGGAAAAAAAGTTCTTGCAATGGGTGAAGATATCCAAGATGAACTTAAAGAAGGAATGAGAGTAGAAGTAATTGAGTATGATGAAGATGATGAAGATTTAATCGTAGAGCTTAAGCTTCTTGGCGATCCTATAGACAAATCTGATTTAGAAGATGCTATAGAAGATGCTGAAGATTTTCTAAAAGATAATGACGAAGATGATTATGATTCTGATCTTTGGAATGATTTAGAAGATGCATTAAAAGATGCTGAAGAAGTTATGGAAGATTCAGATGATGAAGAAGAAATAGAAGATGCTGTAAAAGCTATTGAAGATGCTATTGATGCGTTGGAAGATTCTGTTGGTGGAGATGAAGAAATTACAGTTACAGTAAGACCTACAGAAAGTACTATCGGTGTTGTTGTGGAAGTTAAAGTAGAAGGATATGATGATGCAGCAACTTATATGGTAGAAACTGCTCAAGGAGAAGATGTAGCTTTAGAACCAGTAGATTTAGGTGATGAAGCAGTAACATTTGGTGTTAAAGAAGGCGATACTGTAAAAGTAACTTTATATGATGCTGATGGTGAAGTTATAGCTGAAGATGTAGAAGTAGAAGTAGAAGCAAAATAAGTTAAAGAAGTAAAACAATAAGTTAAAAATGTAAGAAGCAATTTAAGTGCCAAAGCACTTAAATTGCTTTCCTAAAAATATTAAAATATTAAGGAGGAATACCCTAAATGAAGAAATTTAGAGTTCTAAGCTTAGTTATAGTGTTTATGCTTATGTTTTCCTCAGTTGCTATGGCTGCTGGAGTTCCTAGTAACATAGTAATTATTGGAAATAAAGCATACGAACTAGAACTATTAGATGACGCTTCCTACATACCTGAATTGCAACGAGCAGTTGCAGAAGCTAATGGAAGTATTTTATTTAAAACTCCAACAGGTAATCTTAAAAATGCTGTTGATATGACTGATGTAGAAGAAAGTGTTTTACCAGATACAATTACTTTGAAAAAAGCTGACGGAACTACTGAGGAGATTGAAATTGATCATTCAGTGGTTGTTGAGAGTGTAAGTGCTATTGACAAGACAATTGAACTAAATGTAGCAGCGTTTGAAGCAGAAGAAGATGCAACAGCAAAGGTTGCTATTTTTGCACTTGATGATGAAGGTGCAAAGACTGGAACTGCAATAGTTACAGCTAATTCTGCTGAAATCATAGATAATGTTGTAACATTTGATGTTAGCAGCAAAACTTTTGGTGATGATGAATATGTTGTTGAAGTAACAATCGGTGAAGCAACACAAGAAGTTAATGTAGCTCTTGAATTTGATGCAGTTGAAACATTAGTTGCTGATATTAATGCAGCTACTGCAGCTCAATTAGCAACTCTTTTAGCTGATGAAGCTTATTTCACAGGCTTTGATGTAGCTAAAGTTGATGCTTACTATACTGCAAAAGAAGCTGCTAAGCCTCTTAGCACTGTAGCAGAAGTTCAAGAAGATGTTGTAGATGCTGTTGCTGCAAATTCAGAATTTGATGCTTTTGAAGAAGAGTTAACAGATGCTGAAGTAACCAGTGAATATGCTAAATACCTAGTATTAAAAGGACAATTCAGCAACGTATTAGATGCAAATATGGATGCATACATGGATACAGCTGGACCAATCTTTGATACTGATTTAAATACTCTTGATGGAGCTATGACTGATTTCGATGCTATATCAGATGCAATTGATGTAATCAACCTTGATGCAGTTGTAGCTGGAGACGACGGAATTGTATTTGGAAGCATAGATGGATCAAAACCATCTGAGCTAAATGCATACAAATCAGCATTAGAGGCACTTGTATTAGTAAATGATGAAGTTACAGATAGTAATGGAGATACTAAAGCGGAGATTATAGAAGCAATAGATGCTGAATTAGAAGCAATTGCTGACGCTCGTGAAGCAGCAGATGCTGAAATCGTAAAAGCTGAAACAGCATTGGCAGACTTTGTAGCAGCTAATGGTGAAGTTCCAGCAGAAGGTGCTGTAACTGAATATGATGATCTTGTAGCAGCAATTGAAGCTTTAGAAAAAGAAGACTTAACAAAAACTGAACTTGCTCTTACAACTTTGACTCCTGCAATTGCAGCACTTGAAGCTGAAACGTTAGATTTAACTATAGTACAAGATGCTAAAGATGCAATGGCAGACTTTGAAGCAGCTTGGAAAGTAGCATATGATGAAGATTATACTACTGGTAGTGCATCATATGATGCATTGGCTGGTAGTGTTACAACTCTAGAAGGTGATCCTACAGATGCTACTGCTCTTGCAGCACTAAAAGCTGATGTGAATACTTCTGGAAGTGTTAAACATCTAGGAGCAGAAACAGAAAAATTAGTTATTTATGCAGACGCATTGAATACAAAATCTGCAGCTGAAATGAGAACATTATTATTTGATTTACAACCAGCTAACGAATTTACAAACTTAACTCCAAACGCAGCTAAAGCTGAATTTGCTCAATACGTAATTGATGCATTAGCTGAAGAAGCAACAGCTCCAGCAGACTTTGATGCTTTACAAACTGCGATATTTACTACTGGTTATTTAGGAGATTATACAACTTTAATCAGCGATGTAAATGGAGCAGCAGATATAGCAGCTATGATTACAGCTTTAGAAGCTATCAGCGAAGATTATGATGCACTTGGTGCAGAAGCTAAAGCAGATATAGCTGGAGTAGTATTTGAAGTTAAAGCTGACCTAGAAACAATTGCTGAAATTGAAGCAGCAATGGGACTATAATTAAGAATTATAACTAACTCAGTAATGAGTTGATACAAGCATACCCCTAGGGATTTAATCCTTGGGGGTTTTGTTGTATAATTGGGTAAAAAGGAGGGTAGGGGATTATGGGGAGTCAAGAAATATTATTCCTTGTAAAGTTTGGTAGAAGGGAACATTTAGTAGAGCTTGAGAATGGAAAAGTATATTTTTCTAACAGTGGCCGCTTTAACGATATTGAAAAAGAGCAACTGAAAAAAGGTCAGGGCGATACTTTAGATGGGAGAATGTTAATAAATGCTACTGATGTTGTAATAAGAGACCATGAAAGTGATAAAGTAATAAATAGAATAGATGAAGCAATCATGAATATGGGGTTTGACGGAGTGAATAAAATGCCTGTATTTTGTTTAACTTCTGGATTCATTACAGATTGTGAATACTATTATTCTGCCAATAGATATAAAATAAAATTTGACAAGGAGAAGGAAAGAATAATTAGAGAACACTTTGGAGATGCAGATTCTGCATTAGTGATAGAGACACCAAAAGATTTTATAAGGTGTGTTACCCAAGCTTTTGAAGAAAAGTGCTACTCAGAATTAGTCCGTTATTATGATATGTCGATATTAACAATGGATAGATTAGAATATCTGACGGGGGCATCTGATAGGTTCAATAATAAGAGAGTATTTACAATGACAACAGACAATGTTTATAGACACTTGTACTGCAAAGATGATTTTTTTATACAACAACAGGAATTTCGATTTGTTGTTCCTGAGATTACTATAACTAATCCTAAGACTTTTGATATTGAGAAAGGCTTTAAGTCAAGACTTGTAAGTGTTGACGATTTTTTTAATGGCATTGAAGTTGGAATATAGCAGTTGGCCAAGAGAGAAACCTTAAGTCTTAGAATCCATTTTTGTATCCTAGTATCTGCAGGTAGTATAAGAAATATTTAGCTTTATGCATAGTAAAATCCCCACCCTATTTCTATATATAAAGTAGGAGGGGATAAAAATGAGATTTGAAGAACTTAGTAAAAAACATCAGGAGTTTTTAATGTATTGTTTATCAGATTATATTAAAGGTAAGATTAGAAAGGGATCTATGGATGGCATAATATTTCCAAGCTATGATGATTACAAGAATTTCTTTGATGAGTTTGATGAAGAGTATGAAATAGTTGATGGACTTCCAGAGTCGGAGGCTGCTAATTCGTTTTCAGTAAAGTTTAAAGTAGTATTAGAAGTAGATAAGTAAAAAGCACCCTGGCTGGATTAGCTTCTCTTGGGATTAGAGAGGCTGTCGAGCTGGGGTGTTTTTTGTCTGAAAATTCATATCGTTTTATGTTATAATTTATCTAAAGGGGAGGGGATTTTATGGTAAAAAATCGTTCTTTTATAAATTATATATCAGATAGATTTTATAATGATTTTTACTCCTACTTAGAGGAACATATAGAGGGAAACCATGACAACTTAGATTTAGACATACAAAATGTTCATAATGTAGGAGAGGTTATTCTTACAGATATGGAAATTAAAATGGCATCAATCAATGATTTACCAGGGATGGAAATTGAATTTGATGTTGTAATAGATGCTGAGATTAAGGTTTCTGAAGGTGACTATCACTATGATGATTATGATTTATGCAATCAATGGTTTTTATTAAACTGTAAAGGCAATCTAGAAAAGTCCTTAGATGACTTTCATATTATAGGTATAGAAGTATATACTCAAAGAAATAAAATTGAAAAACCTTTATCAGATGCTCTAGTACCTTATATTAATAAGGAAGAACTAGATTCAGTTGCTAGAGATTTTTTAGAAAGATACTATCCTGAAATGCTAAAAAGACCCATGCCCCTAGATCCAATAGAGCTTGCTGATAAGATGGAACTTAAAGTAGAAGTAAGAGAAATAACCAAGGATATGTCTATCTTTGGGCAGATATATTTTCATAATTCACAGGCAGAGCTTTATGACCCTCATATAGATGAAATGGTAATTGAAGAAGTTAAAGCAGGAACAATATTTGTAGATCCAAAGGCATATTTTTTAAGAAATTTAGGAGCGGTAAATAATACTATAGTTCATGAATGCGTTCATTGGGATAAGCATAGAAAAGCTTTTGAACTAGAAAGACTATATAATGAAAACGCTACCAAAATAAAATGTAAAGTAGTAGGAGGCATAAAAGATGGAGAAAAAGATGCCACAGGATGGATGGAATGGCATGCAAATGCACTAGCACCTAGAATTCAAATGCCACTTTCATCATTTAAAACTAAGGCCTTTGAAGTTATAAAGCGATTTAAAAAAGAGCTAGAAACTCCTGAAATTATTGATGTAATACAACCTGCAATAGATGAACTAGCAATCTTTTTCTGTGTATCAAGACTAGCAGCTAAAATTAGAATGATTGATTCAGGCTATGAAGAAGCAGCAGGAGCATTTTTATATATTAATGGCCAATATGTAAAGCCACATAGCTTTAAGAAAGGAACCCTAAAAAGAAATCAAACCTTTTCTATTCCTGCAGAAGATGCTGCAATTCAAAGTTTAATTAATCCAGAAATTAGAGAAGGAAATTATATATATGTAGATTCACATTTTGTATTTAACCATCCTAAATATGTAGGAGAAAATCTACTAGGTGAAACTGTATTAACTAGATATGCCCTAACCCATATGGATGAATGCTGTTTAATATTTGACCTAGCAATTAAGTCTGATGGTGTTAAAGAAAGGTATTACACAGAATGTTATTTAAATAGAGATGAAAGCTCTGCAGTAGTATTTGATATTTCATATAATGATGGCTACCAGCATGCAAGTCCTGAAAAACAAAGTAAACTTCTTAAAGAGCAGGTCTTGGAAGAATATCGTATATATAGGCAATTGACAACAGACTATAGGACTTGCTTTGAAATAGTTAAAGATTGGAGAGGTATCACCTACGAAGAATTAGGTGAAAAGGTACTATTAAATGAAAGAACAGTTAGACGGATAATGAAAGGTGAGACTAAAGGATCTATTAACTCAATAGTCGCACTATGTCTCGCACTTAAATTACCACCTAAAATTAGCTCCCATATAATTAATTGTTCGCCACATTCATTAGATATACATAATAACACAAGTCATCAATGGTATGACTTTGTACTTACTCACAAGTTTCCTGAATCAATGAATAGTATAAGGGATTTCTTGTTATCTGTTAATGCAGATCCATTATAAAAATTAAATTATTTTCTATAAAATCGGGCATGGCATGTCCGTTTTTAATGCTTAGTTTCAAAGAGCTATGCATGAATCCAACTAAAGGATTTATGTATGGCTCTTTTTTTGTGCATTTTTAGCCATTACAAAGCGGGCATGAAGTGTCCGACATGGGGGTTATTAAATGACCTAAACTAATAGTAGAGGTAGAAAAAAGAAAATATGTTCTAAAGCAAATAGTAAAAATTGAAGTTTAAATCTATTTAAATAATAGGGGGTAAATTTATTAATTAGGAATTAAACCTTCCTATTAAACAATTAATCTAAAGATATTCAAAGCAGCCGAAAGGCTCACTTAATAAAAAAAAGGTGAGTTTTTTGGCTGATTGTCATGCTCTTTTCTCATCTGGGAAAGGAGCATTTTTATGCAAAGACCTTTAACTGTTAAATACCAAGGTAAGAGAAAGGAAATTAATTTATTTATCGAGGATTGCCCAGACGATATCGAAATTCGTACACAGCTTCAAGATCCTAATTATAAAGCAGATTGGAAAACAGCTTATCTGGATTCCCATTATGAAGAAAGATTGAACAATCAGAAAGAATCTAGGGAAGATAGGCATTCATCATTAGAATCATTCACTTATGAAGATGCAAAATATTTTTCTAGCAGATGTAACCCTCATGAAATTCTAGAAGAAAAGGAAAGGATAAATTCCCTCATTTCCCTTTGTACTGAAAATCAGCAAGAAATATTAATTCTTCACTATCTTGAAGGATATTCAAAAACGGAAATTGCTAAGATGCGAGGTGTAGATGAATCTGCAATTAGAAGAACAATTAATCGTGCTATTGCAACAATAAAAAGAAATTTATAATAGGCCGTCCGAATATTACCTTTCAGATGGTTTATAGCGAAGGGGCAAATAAGCCATCTTCGAAAGGGGGAAAAAGTATGAAACACAATTTAAAAATAAGTGTTTCTGATGAAGGCACTACTCGCCTTGTAAGATGTAAGAAAACATCCATCAGAGAGAAATTTCTTAATCTCTTATTTGGTGAGAGTAAAAGAGTCACCGTAATCATTCCAGGTGATACAGTACAGGAACTATCTATTACTGAAGAAGAGGAAGGAGGAGAAAATGTCACGAATGAAATTTATTAATGAAGTAGTAAGCCAAGCACAGGATTGTATAGATTCTCTGTCTGAACTAATTGCTATGCTTGAGTCCAATAACAGTCCAAAGAAGGAAGCTGAAAAGGCCTATTCCTTGGAAGAAGTAAGAGCGGTTCTCGCTGATTTAAGTCGGAGTGGTTTTACAGATGATGTTAGAAAGCTCATTAAAGATTATGGAGCAAACAAGCTATCTGAAGTTGAATCATCTAGGTATGCTGACTTGATGAAGGATGCCAAGGTGATCGGTCATGACTAGTCATGCATATCTATCTCCTTCATCTAGTGAGAGATGGATATCTTGTCCACCATCAATAAAGCTATCGGAAAAATTTCAAGAAGAGTTTAGCTCCTATGCAAGGGAAGGAACAGAAGCCCATGCTCTGTGTGAACATAAGCTTAAAAAACTCTTAGGACTTGAAAGCAAAGACCCAACTGAAAACTTAGAGTTCTACAATGAAGAGATGGAAGATTGTGCAGAAAGCTATGCCACTTATGTAATGGAAGTCATATCAAGGTATAGAGAACCTCTAGTTCTAATTGAAGAGAGACTTGATTTATCTAAGTTTGCCAAAGAAAGCTATGGAACAGCTGATGCAATCATTGTTACAGATGGAGAGCTCCATGTAATTGACTATAAGCATGGTCAAGGAATTTTAGTAGATGCAAATCAAAATACCCAGCTAATGCTTTATGGTCTTGGAGCACTTGATCTATTTGATGGAATCTATGACATAGAAAAAGTGACCATGCACATCTACCAGCCAAGACGAGAGAACATCTCAACTTTTGAAATAGTAGCAGACAAGCTTTATAGGTGGGCTGAAGAAGTAATTATTCCTAAATCTAAATTAGCCTTTAATGGTGAAGGTGAGTTTGAGTCTGGAGACTGGTGCAGATTTTGTAAAGCAAAGAGCATCTGTAGGGAAAGAGCAAATGTGGCACTAGAAATTGCTAGATGTGAGTTTAAACTTCCACCCCTTCTATCAGATGAAGAGGTAGAAGAGGCTCTAAAACATGTAGACCAGATCGAATCTTGGATTAAAGACATAAAAGACTATGCTTTTAAAAGAGCACTTGAAGGTAGGAAATGGACTGACTTTAAACTTGTAGAAGGACGCAGTAATAGAAGATATATAGATGAAGATAAAGTTGCTCGTCTAGTAGAAGCAGAAGGTTTTGACCCCTATGAGAAAAAGCTCAAAGGCATTACATCTATGACTAAGTTATTAGGTAAAGAGAAATTTAATGATTTACTATCTGGTCTACTTGAGAAACCAAAGGGAAAAACAACCCTAGTAGCTAGGTCAGATAAAAGACAAGAGATTGAAACTGTAAAAGATGAATTCCAAAAGGAGGAAATATAAATGAGAAATAAAACGAAGGTAGTAACAGGAGTAGTAAGACTATCATATGCCCATGTGTGGGAACCACATTCAGTGCAAGGAGGCAAAGAAAAATACTCTGTATCACTAATTATCCCAAAGTCAGATACAAAGACCATTGAAAAGATTGAAAATGCCATTGATGCTGCTATTGAGGAAGGCATAGGTAGATTTGGAGGAAAGAAACCAAAGAAGGCAGCTTTAAAACTTCCTCTTCGTGATGGGGATGTAGAAAAAGATGATGCAGCATACAAGGATTCATATTTTGTAAATGCAAACTCCATAACAGCACCACAGATTGTAGATGGAAATGTGGAACCTATCCTAGATCGTTCTGAAGTATACAGTGGTGTCTATGCTAGGGTGTCTATTAGCTTCTATGCATTTAATGTAAATGGGAACAAAGGTGTGGCTTGTGGGCTAGGCAATATCCAAAAGGTAAAAGATGGAGAACCACTCGGTGGAAGAAGCAGTGCAGCAGACGACTTTGAAAGTCTTGAAGATGATGATGATGACTTTTTATCCTAAAAGAATATTCATTGATTTAGAAACATTTTCATCAACAGATTTATCTAAATGTGGAGTATATAAATATGCAGAGAGTGAGGATTTTGAAATCCTCCTCTTTGCTTATTCTGTTGATGGTGGCAAGGTAAGTGTAATTGATTTAGCTAGTGGTGAGAAGATTCCAAGAGAAATACTAAATGTATTAAAAGATGATTCAGTAGAAAAATGGGCCTTCAATGCAAACTTTGAACGTATATGTCTTTCAAGGTATTTAGGTAAGAAGTTGAATCCTGATTCATGGTATTGCACTATGGTTTGGTCTCTATATTTAGGACTTCCATTATCTCTTGAAAATGTAAGTAAAGTACTCGGTTTAGAAAAACAAAAATTAAGTGAAGGTAAAAACCTCATTAGATATTTTTGTATGCCATGTAAACCAACTAAAACTAATGGTAAAAGAACTAGAAATCTTCCAAGCCATGACCCAATAAAGTGGGAGACCTTTAAGGAATATAACAAACGAGATGTAGAGACAGAACTTGCCATCCATGAAAGGTTATCACATTTTCCACTTCCTAATAATGAATGGGATCATTATCATCTAGACCAAGAGATAAATGATAGAGGAATTGAAATTGATAACACTCTAGTAGAAGAAGCAATTTGCTTTGATGATAAGCTACGAGAAGAAAACATGAATAGAGCCATCGAACTTACTGGGCTTGAAAATCCAAATTCACCAATGCAATTAAAAGAGTGGTTAAATAAAAAAGGATTAGAGATAGATTCATTAGCTAAAAAGAAAGTTGAGGCTGCACTTGAAACAGCTACAGGTGATGTAAAAGAAGTGCTTGAATTAAGACAGGAACTCTCCAAGTCTAGTGTTAGGAAATACACATCTATGGAAAATGTTGGGGGAAATGATAAAAGAGTTAGAGGCCTAATTCAGTTCTATGGTGCAAATCGAACAGGAAGGTATTCAGGCAGATTAATACAAGTCCAAAACTTAAGAAGAAACAATTTAAAAGACTTAAAGCTTGCTCGAGGTCTTGTAAGAGATAGTGAGTATGAAACCATTGAACTTTTATTTGATAGCCCATCAGATGTATTATCTCAACTTATAAGAACAGCATTTATTCCAAAAGAAGGTTACAGGTTTATAGTATCGGACTTCTCAGCTATTGAGGCCAGAGTCCTATCCTGGCTTGCAGACGAGAGGTGGAGAATGGATGCCTTTCAAGATGGCAAAGACATTTATTGTGAATCAGCATCTAGAATGTTTGGTGTTCCAGTAGAAAAGAATGGTGTAAATGGCCACTTAAGACAAAAAGGTAAACAAGCTGAGCTTGGCTGTGGTTATGGTGGTTCTATTGGAGCACTTAAGGCAATGGGTGCAATTGAAATGGGAATTGAGGAAGATGAACTACAGACAATAGTTGATTCCTGGCGAGAAGCCAATCCTAACATAGTCCAACTTTGGTGGGATATAGATAAGGCAATTAAAAATGTAATAAAGACAAGAAGCAAAATCAAATTTAAAAACCTAGCTCTCTCTTATGAAAAAGGTATTCTCTTTATTAAGCTTCCTAGTGGTAGAAGGCTTTCATACGTCAAACCAAGAATGGGAACGAACAGGTTTGGTGGTGAGTCCATCACCTATGAAGGGACAGGCCTCGGAAACAAGTGGGAAAGGATAGAAAGCTATGGTGCTAAATTTGTAGAGAATATTGTACAGGCTATCTCAAGGGATATTTTAGCAGAAGCCATGATGAGATTAAGTAAAGAAGGATTTGAAATTGTAATGCATGTCCATGATGAGGTAGTAATAGAAGCACCAATAGGAAGATCCAGTATTGAAGAAGTAAATGAAATTATGAAAGTTCAGCCTATCTGGGCAAAAGGACTAATACTTGATGCAGATGGTTTTGAATGTGAATTTTATCAAAAAGATTAATATTGCCCGTCCGAATTGACCCTCTCCTATGGATTATAGCGAGAGGGTTTTTCCTCTTAATAAATTATAGGAGGTTCATAAGATGAATGAACTAAAGATATTTGAAAATGAAGAATTTGGACAGGTAAGGATGGTGACTGAGAAAGACGAACCATGGTTTGTAGCGAGTGATATATGTAAGTCACTTGATATCGCAAATACTACTCAAGCCATGGGCAGGTTGGATGATGATGAGAAGTCTATGTTGAACATAGGGTTATCTGGAGGGGCTACTAACTGTGTTAATGAGTTTGGTCTTTATAATCTTATCCTTGCAAGCAGAAAACCTAGTGCAAAGAAATTTAAACGCTGGATTACTCATGAGGTATTACCATCTATAAGAAAGACTGGTGGATACATTCAGGTTAAGGATGATGATTCTAATGAGGAAATTCTTTCAAAGGCACTGCTTATTGCTCAGAAGACCATCGAACAGAGAAATGCTCGTATTGAAGAAATGAAGCCAAAGGAGCTCTTTGCAGATGCTGTAAGTACTAGTAATACAACCATATTAATTGGTGAACTTGCAAAAATCCTAAAGGCAAATGGTATGGATACTGGTCAGAATAGGCTCTTTGAAAGGCTGCGTCAAGATGGGTTTTTAATCAAGAGAAAAGGAACGGACTATAATGCTCCAACACAAAGAGCTATGGAACTAGGACTTTTTAGAGTAAAGGAAACAGCTATCACTCATTCTGATGGCCATGTAACTATTTCAAAAACTACAAAGGTAACAGGTAAAGGTCAACAATATTTTATTGAATATTTTTTAGGAGGTCGCCATGAATAAATATAATTCTGAGGGTTATCTGGACTTAACACCCTACTATGCTTTAAGTAAGATTCGTTCAGAGGGCTTTCGTCCTCTGGTATATATCTGCTCTCCATATCGTGGTGAAGTAGAAGAAAATGTTAAAAATGCAAGAGCTTTTTCCAGGTTTGCTGTAGATAAGAATGCAATACCCTTTGCTCCACATCTTCTCTTTCCTCAATTTATGGATGATGACAATGATAAAGAAAGGGATCTTGCTATGTTTATGAACTCAATTTTTCTAAGAAAGTGTCAAGAAATCTGGGTTTTAGATGGATATATTTCTGAAGGCATGCAAGAAGAGATTAAGCTTGCAGAAAAATACAGAAAGACCATTAGATATTTTACTCTAGAGGAGGTATTAGATTGAAATTGTATGTATCAAACACTCGAGGAGATATAAAAAACTGCCTTTATTCTAATGAAGTTATAGTCACCGATACTCGGTCTTTGGAAAAGGCTGCTCAACATGACCATGTCATGGCTAAATATAAAAACAATTATCGCTCAAAAGGTAATTTCGTTGAGTCAGACTGCATTGCAATGGATTTAGATAATGACTATAGCGATAATCCAAAAGACTGGAAAGATATTGGGGATTTAAAGGATGTATTTAAAGATGTAGAGTTTGCTGTTGTATATAGCAGAAACCATATGAAGGAAAAAGAAAACAAGGCTCCTAGGCCAAGGCTTCATATCTACTTTCCTATTCCAAGGGTTACAGACATCAAAGAATATGAAAGTTTAAAAGAAAGACTAGCTTACTACTATCCATTCTTTGATAGAAATGCACTAGATGGAGCCAGACTCTTCTTTGGTGTAGAAAATCCAGTAGTAGAGATCGTTAGTGGTAGAAAGCTTGTTACTGAACTTTTAGAAGATGACTTTGAAGCTTGGGATGCAGCCCAAGATGAAATCCAAGAAGGCAATCGTAACAATACTATGAGCCATTATGCTGGACGAGTTCTTATTAGATACGGCAATACAGAACAAGCAAAAGAGCTATTTAATAAAAAGGCAGAGCTTTGTAGTCCTCCGTTACCAGATGAAGAACTTGAACAAATCTGGCAGAGTGCCTTAAAGTTTGGAAAAAAGATTAGCTCAAATGAGGATTACATCCCACCTGAAAAGTATAATACGGAGTTTAACTTAAAACCATCTGAGTATTCCGATGTAGGCCAAGCTGAGGTATTTGTAAGAGAGTATGAAGACAGACTTCGCTACTCTCCATCAACAAAATATTTAGTATATAACGATGGCTACTGGGAGGAGTCTGATTTAAAAGCACATGGCTTATCTCAAGACCTGGCTAATAGACAAGTTGAAGAAGCTGATATTGCACTTAAAAAAGCAAGAGATGAAATGAGGAAAAATGGAGCTTTAGGTTTGCTAGAAAGCCTAACTACCAAAAAAGCAGTTTCACTCTTTAGCAAAGAGCAGACTCATTCATATAACCAGTACCTGATGGCAGAAAACTATAAGAAATATGCTATCAAACGAGGTGACACTAGAGCAATTCATGCAACTACAAAAGAGGCAATGCCTATGTTAGAAATAGAACAAAAGGAACTAGATCAAGACGAGTTCTTATTAAACACTCCATCTTATACCATTGACTTAAGAACGGGAGAGAAAATGGAACATGATCCACTTCATTTCATTACCAAACAAACAATGGTAGACCCAAGTGACGAAGGTAAAAGTTTGTGGGAAGAAGCCCTTGGTACATTCTTCTGTGGTGATGATGAACTCATGAACTATGTTCAAAAAGTAGCAGGTCTTGCTACCATAGGAAAAGTCTATGTAGAAGCTTTGATTATTGCTTATGGGGAAGGAAGGAATGGTAAGTCCACATTTTGGAATGTAATAGCAAGAGTTCTTGGAAGTTACAGTGGGTCAATATCTGCAGATATTCTTACAGTAGGTTGTAAGAGAAATGCAAAACCTGAGCTGGCTGAAGCTAGAGGGAAAAGACTTCTTATTGCTGCAGAACTTGAAGAAGGGATGAGGCTTTCTACATCCAATGTAAAACAGCTTAGTTCTACAGATGAGATACATGCTGAAAAGAAATATAAGGCACCATTTAAGTTTACTCCATCCCACACCTTAGTACTTTATACAAACCATTTACCAAAGGTAGGTGCAATGGATGAAGGAACATGGAGAAGACTTATAGTTATTCCTTTTGAAGCAAAGATTGAAGGAAAATCAGATATTAAAAACTATAGTGATTATCTCTTCCATAATGCTGGGGGTGCAATTCTTAAATGGGTTATTGATGGAGCTAAGAAGGCTATTGAAGATGACTATAAGTTTAAGCTTCCAGTAAAAGTTGAAAGTGCCATCAATAAATACAAGTCAGATAATGACTGGATATCTAGATTCTTTGAGGACTGTTGTGAGATTGATGAATCTTTCTCATCTAAGTCTGGGGAGTTTTATAGCGAGTATAGAGCTTTCTGTATGAGAACAGGTGAATACGCCAGAAGCACTTCTGACTTTTATAATGCACTGGAGACTGAAGGCTTTGAAAGAAAGAGAACAAGCAAAGGTAGTTTTGTTCTAGGTATAAGGTTAAAGTCTGAATTTATATAAAAATGTAGGTCAATGAAGCTTATATATAAAACTTTTTATAATAAATAAAAAAATAAAATAATAATAAATAGTTATATATATAGGTTACAGAGACCTACACATCATCTGATGAGAGGAAGAAAACTCAAGTGTTGGAAAAAGATATAGAAAGAAAACTAGTTAAAGAAACTAAAGCCTGTCAGGGGATGTGTCTTAAATTTATCTCCCCATCTTTGACGGGGATACCCGATCGAATCATACTACTCCCAGAAGGAAAGATAGGCTTTGTAGAAGTTAAGGGTCCAGGTAAAAGACCAAGACCTATTCAGATAAAGAGAATAAAAGAATTAAGGGAATTAGGATTTAAGGTTTTTGTTCTTGATAATAAAAGTGATATTAAAAAGATACTTGATGAAATCGGAGGTGATGCCCAGTGAAGTTCATACCACATGAATACCAAAGATATGCTATTAACTATATTCAAGACAAGCCTATCTCTGCCATTCTACTTGATATGGGCTTAGGTTAGGTAAAACCGTAATCAGTCTTACAGCGATTAAAAATCTATTATTTGACTCATTTGAAGTATCAAAAGTTTTAATTATAGCTCCTTTAAGAGTAGCGAAAGTTACATGGCCTTCTGAAATAGAAAAATGGGAACACCTAGATATTATTAACTATTCACTTGCTATTGGCAGTAAAGAAGAAAGGTTAAAAGCTTTAAAGACCAAAGCAGATATCTATCTTATCAATCGGGAGAATATAGACTGGCTGATTAATAAGAGTGGACTTGTCTTTGATTACGACATGGTTGTCATTGATGAGCTATCAAGCTTTAAGTCCCATAGGTCAAAGAGGTTTAAATCACTTATGAAGGTTAGACCTAAGGTTAAAAGGATGGTAGGACTAACAGGAACTCCAAGTTCTAATGGTTTGATGGACTTGTGGGCAGAGTTTCGAATCCTGGATATGGGGGAAAGGCTTGGTCGCTTTATTGGACAGTATAGAGAAACTTACTTTAAACCAGATAAAAGAAATGGAGCAATCGTCTATTCTTACAAACCACTAGCTTTTGCTGAAGATGCTATTTATGAAAAGATATCAGATATTACAGTTTCAATGAAATCAGAAGACTATTTAGATATGCCTGTTCTTATAACTAATGAGCTAATAGTTCATCTTTCAGAAAAGGAAAGAGAAGTCTATGAAACATTAAGAAAGGAATTAGTTGTAAGTATTAAAGATAAAGAAATAGATGCTATCAATGCAGCTGCTCTATCTAATAAACTCCTTCAGATGGCAAGTGGTGCAGTCTATGATGAGGATAAGAATTTTATACAAGTTCACGATAGAAAGCTTGATGCCTTAGAAGATTTAATTGAAGGAGCTAATGGCAAACCAGTACTAGTTGCCTACTGGTTTAAACATGACCTTGAAAGAATAAAAAATAGATTTGATGTAAGAGAGTTAAAAACATCTAAGGATATCAAGGATTGGAATGAGGGAAATATTTCAGTTGGTCTTATCCATCCACAATCTGCAGGACATGGCCTTAACCTTCAAGCTGGAGGATCAACTCTCATATGGTTTTCTCTTACTTGGTCATTAGAGCTTTATCAACAAACCAATGCGAGGATATATAGGCAAGGTCAAAATGAAACGGTAGTAATTCACCACATCATTGCTAAAGGAACTATTGATGAGAATGTTATAAAAGCACTTAATAAAAAGAATGTAGGTCAAGAAGAATTACTAGAAGCTGTTAAAGCTAGATTAGAAAAGGGGGACTTATAGAGATGAGTAAAGAGAAAATCATTAAAGAACTTAAAAACTATAGAGAAACAATGCCTAGACAAACTCTCAAAACCATAAGAGGTCAGGCAATTGCAGGTGATATAGAAGGAGCTAGTAAAGGATTTAATAAAGAGATTAAAAAGCTAGAAGGCAGAAGTGTTGAAGATTGCTTTGCTTATACAAGTAGAGGATGTAAAGCCTTAAAGGTAAAGAACTGTCAAGGTTGTAACTTCTATAAAACAAAGGAAGAAGCCGAAGCTGGTAGGATTAAGGTAATGGAAAGAATTATGTCCTTAGATAAAGATAGAAGGGATCACATTATTGAAACCTACTATGGTGGAAAGATGGGAGGTAATTTAGATGAATGCTAAAGAATATCTATCCCAGGCTATATGGCTTGACCAGAGAATAAATAGTAAGTTAGAGCAGAAGGAACAGCTGGAAGCACTAGCTACAAGAGTTACGGTGAACTTTACTCAAGAGAAGGTATTAGGAGGAAGAGCTACTACAAGTCCTATGGAAGATGCAACAGTGAAATTAATAGATTTATGTCATGAGATAAATGATGATATAGATGAACTGATAAGATTAAAAGCAGAAATATTAGAAACCATCAGTAAAGTTGATGACCCTGTTAGTCAACTATTACTGCAGATGAGATACATTGAAGCTAAAACATGGGAAGAGGTAGCTTATGCTTTAGACTATAATAACAGAACAGTATTTAAGATACATGGCAGAGCATTAAAAGAAATAGAAAAAATACAAAATGGGCAGTAAAGGGCATAGAATGGCACACCCAATATGTAGTATAGTATAAGATGTAAAGGTATAGAAAATTAAAGACACCAGAGCATTGTAGAATAGGCCAAGGTTATATCGATACGATTCCAAGGAAACGCAATGTTGGCTCTAAGAGATTAAATTCTTTTAGGGCTTTTTCTATGCCTATTTATAGGAGTTGATAAAGATGCCAAGGAGACCACTTAAACCATGCAAGCATCCACAGTGTCCTAATCTAACTGAAGGATACTATTGTGAAGAGCATAAAGAAGAGATGGAATTCAAACCAAAGCAGAGTAAACATAAGAAACTATATAATAGCACTCGCTGGCAAGACTTGAGACGATATAGATTAAATACACAACCACTCTGTGTTGAGTGTTTGAAGAAGAATAGGATTACACCAGCAACGGTAGTAGACCACATAAAGCCACACAAAGGAAATGAGAACCTATTCTATGACTTTAACAATTTACAATCCCTGTGCAAGTCCTGTCATGATAGAAAGACCGCCAAGGAAGACGGCAGATGGAGGAGAAGGGTTTATACTTACTAGCCCCTAGGGCGGGTCATATAATTTAAAACTCTATTCTTCAGGAACGGGGCGGCCCCTTCGTGTGAGAATTCGCGAAATTCACTAGGGGGGGTATAAGGATTTTAGGACCTATATTTTAGGTGCTTTTTTAATTTTGGAGGTGGAATATTGAAAACAACGGAAGAATTAAAATTAATAGATATAGACGAATTAATACCCTATGCAAATAATGCTAGAACTCATGATAAAGAGCAAATTAATAAATTAAGAAGTAGTCTTAGGGAATTTGGTTTTGTAAATCCAGTTTTAATTGATAAGGATAAAAGTATTATTGCTGGCCATGGCAGGGTAATGGCTGCAAGAGAAGAAGGAATAAAAAGGGTTCCATGTGTATTAGTGGAGCATTTAACAGATGCCCAAAAGAAAGCATATATTTTAGCAGATAATAGACTGGCTCTAGATGCTGGTTGGGATGACGAGATATTGGCTTTAGAGCTAGAAAGTTTAAAGGAAATGGATTTTAATATAGACTTTACTGGATTTGATGCTGCAGAGATAGATGATCTATTTTCTAGAATCCATGATAAAAATACAGAAGATGATGACTTCGATATAGATAAAGCTTTAGAAGATGAAGCAGTTTCAAAGTTAGGAGATATTTGGCTACTTGGAAAACATAGGCTGATTTGTGGTGATAGTACTAAAGCTGAAACATACGAAAGACTAATGGAAGGAAAGAAAGCAAATCTCTGCGTAACAGATCCTCCTTATGGAGTTTCCTATGAAGGTACAGCAGGTACAATCCAAAACGATAGCCTACAAGATAAGGAGTTTTATGAGTTTTTATTTGATGCCTTTAGAAACATAGAAAGCAATATGGCAGATGATGCTTCAATCTATGTTTTCCACGCAGACACTAAGGGATATATTTTTAGAAAGGCCTTTCAAGATGCTGGCTTTTATCTTTCAGGGGTCTGCCAATGGGTAAAACAATCCTTGGTTTTAGGAAGAAGCCCGTATCAGTGGATGCATGAACCCATCCTATTTGGATGGAAGGGAAAGGGAAGACATAGATGGTATTCAGATAGAAAACAAACCACTGTATGGAATTTTGATAGACCTACAAAATCAGAACTCCATCCAACTATGAAGCCAGTACCCTTAATAGCTTACCCAATAAAAAACAGTTCATCTAATAACAGTATAATCCTTGAGCCTTTTGCTGGTAGTGGTTCTACACTAATAGCCAGTGAGCAGCTAGATAGAATTTGCTATGCAATTGAACTGGATGAAAAATATACAGATGTAATTGTAAAAAGATATATTGAGTTTATAGGAACTGATGAAGATGTGTATTTAACAAGAGATGGAAAGAAAATCAAATATAGCGAAATTACAAAAGAATAACCAATAATCCTAGCCCACAGTTTCCCCTGTAAGGGCTTTTTATTTATCTTTCGAATAAACCCTTGGTGCTTTTTTAAATAAAACTTGCTTTATACATCCCTTTGAGTGATATATGTAAGTAACAAAATCACAGGAGGGATTCAAATGGATAGAAAGAAGAAAGTTAAATTATTAGGTGAACATTTTGGTGTAAAGCCTAAGTACCTAGGAGCACCAAGTTTTGCATATGAAATTGAAACACCTAAAGAAATTTATACTATTGATAGGGAGGGAAGGATCATGATACCTGCAGGAGAAGAAATAGAATTTGAAGAACTAATTGCTGGACCAGAAGAAAGCCTTAGTTATGAATTAGAAATACCTATGGATGGCCATAGTGGAAGAAGCTTAAGGAATATTGTGAATATGATTTACAGCAGACAGCCTTTAATTAAAAAGGCACTGAATATAGAAGAAAACATAGTAGAAGAAGACCTTGTTATTAAAATCAACGAGGCAGATATTAAGAGCATAGATAGTCTTGAAAGAGCAATGAAGGATATTGATGACCTAGACCATCCAGGAATAAAATTTAACTTCCAAGATAAAACCATAATCTTTAAGCATACAGGAACAGAAGCAGCTACCTGGCTTTTTGCATTAATAAATAAAAATGCTAAGGCCCAAAAAAGAGCTTTAGCTAAGGTGAAAGCTACTGATAATGAAAAATATACTTTTAGAACTTGGCTAACAAGACTAGGAATGGTGGGGGATGAATATAAAGAAATTAGAAAAGAGCTTCTCCAAAATTTAAGTGGAAACTCTGCCTTTAGAAAGCCAGGTGAAAGTTATGAGTAAACCTAAATGCAAATTAATTGGTGAAGATGGGAATGTTTTTAGCCTTATGGCTATTGCTTCAAAAACCTTAAAAGAAGCTAAAATGAAAGATAAAGCAGATGAAATGGTGGAAAAGGTAATGGCTTCAGGTTCTTACCTTGAAGCTTTAGCCGTTATTTCTGCATATGTTGAAATAGTGTAAAATACTGTGTTTCTTTTGAAAATAGTATTTGCTATTTACCCCTTTCTGAGTGATATATGTATGTAACAAAAAACACACAGGAAGGGGATAAATAGAGTGCTTACAAGAAACTTTGGAATTGAAATTGAATTTACAGGAGTAACAAGAGAAAAAGCAGCAAGAACTGTAGCTGAACATTTAGAAGGAAGCATTAGAAAGACAAATGGAAACTACAAAGTAGTAGGACCAGACGGAAGAACCTGGCAGGTAGTTTATGACGGAAGCCTAAGATGCCAAAGAAAAGTAAATGGCCAGAGGACATCAGCAGGAAGAGAATACAGCGTAGAAATTGTTAGCCCAATCTTAACCTACCAAGAAGACATTAAAAGTTTGCAAGAGCTAGTAAGGAAAATAAGAAAGGCAGGAGGATTTGTAAATAACTCGGCAGGAATACACATTCACCTAAATGGAGCCGACCACACTCCAAAATCTCTTCGCAACTTTGTAAACATTATCTACTCAAGGAACGACCTACTTTACAACAGCCTACAAATAGAACCAAGCAGAATAAGATATTGCAAAGCCCTAGATGAAAAACTGGTAGAAAGAATGAAAAAGAAAAGGCCAACTAGCTTTAAAGAAATAGAAGACATTTGGTACGAAGGCTACTACCAAGGAAGAAGCAGACATTACCACGATAGCCGTTACCATTTCCTAAACTTACACAGCTTTTTCAACGGAGTAGGAACAGTAGAACTTAGGGGATTTAACGGAAGTCTTCACGCAGGAAAAATTAGAACATACATCCTTTTAGCCCTAGCCATGAACAACCAAGCCTTAACCCAAAAGTCTGCCAGCACCAAGAAGCCACAGATAGAAAACCCAAAGTTTGCAATGAGAACCTGGCTTAACAGAATTGGCTTTATAGGTGACGAGTTCAAAAACCCAAGGGAGCATTTAGTAAAGCACCTAGAGGGAAGTGCAGCTTGGAGGTTTCAGGACTTAGCTTAAACACAGGAGGGGGGAAACCCCTCTTAAGGCTTAAAGAAGGGTATAAACCCTCGAGGCTTAAATAAAAAGGGCACACAGGCCAAACTGTGGCGAGAGAAAGGAAGATGAAAATGGATAAAAGGCTATATATAGCCTATGGTTCAAACTTAAATGTAGAGCAGATGACATACAGATGTCCTACTGCCAAGGTTTATGGAAAGGGAATATTAAAAGGCTACCACTTACTTTTTAAAGGAAGGCCAGATAATGCTTACCTAACCATAGAACCTAAGGTAAATAGAGAAGTACCAGTTGTGATTTGGGATTTAAAACCAGAAGATGAAATATCCCTGGATAGGTATGAAGGCTACCCCAGTTTTTACTATAAAGAAGATGTACCAGTGGAGCTGGAAACAGGTGGAGTAGTAGAAGCCATGGTCTATATTATGACTAACAAAATAAAGGATAGAATAAACTTAAACCTTCCAAGTGAATATTATCTAAATGCAGTAAGTGAAGGATATGAGGAATTTGGATTTGATTTAAAATATCTTGAAGAAGCCATTGAATTAAGCAAAATTAAGAAAAACTGAGGCCACAGTTTCCCCTGTAAGCCTTTTAAATAGGGGCCTAGGGATAAAGGGTCGAGGAAATTTAAATAGAAAAGTTCAAAGGAGCCTAAGTTTGGGCTTCTTTTTCTTATAGATTTGGAGGTGATAGCATGGCGAATAGAGGAAGAACACCAAAGCCAACTGCACTAAAGATATTAGAAGGTAATCCTGGAAAGAGACCACTTAATGAAAATGAACCTAGGCCAGAGAAAAAAGCTCCAGAATGTCCGTCATGGCTTGAACCTGAAGCTAAAAAGGAATGGGAAAGAATGGCTGATATTATGGAGGGAATAGGAATATTAACTGAGATAGATATGACAGCTTTTGCAGGCTACTGCCAGGCCTATGCTAGATGGAAGGAAGCTGAAGAATTTCTATCTAAACATGGAACCATATTTAAAACTCCATCAGGATATATTCAGCAGGTTCCTCAAGTGTCCATAGCACAAACCTATCTTAAGGTTATGAAGGACTTTGCATCCCAATTTGGGCTTACCCCTGCATCAAGAACTAGGATTCAAGTAAATACAGAAAACACGGACACTGATGATCCAATGGAGAGAATGTTAAGAAGTGCTGGGAAGTGATAGTATGACCGATAAGTTCACTCCTACAAAATTCATGCTACCCACATCCAGCTATGATAAAAAAAGGGCTGAATATGTAGTTAGTTTTATAGAGAACTTAAAACACACAAAAGGTAAGTGGCATAACAAACCATTTATTCTTCTTCCCTGGCAAAAGGAAATAATCAGGAATCTATTTGGTGTAATAAAGGAAGATGGATATAGGCAATTTACAACTGGATATGTGGAAATACCAAAGAAGCAAGGGAAGACAGAACTAGGAGCTGCCCTTGCTTTATATATGCTTACAGCAGATGGAGAGTGGGGAGCTGAAATATATAGCTGTGCAGCAGATAGAGCTCAGGCAAGTTTAATCTATCAAGTAGCAGTAGATATGATAGGCTTATCACCTGCACTACAGAAGAGGCTTAAGATAGTAGCTTCACAAAAGAGAATAGTTTATCCTGCTATGAATTCATTTTATCAAGTACTATCATCTGAAGCTTTTAGTAAACATGGGATAAACCCTCATGCAGTACTCTTTGATGAAATCCATGTAGCTAATAGAGAAATGTTTAATGTAATGACCCATGGAGCAGCAGATGCAAGAAGGCAACCTTTAAACTTTCTAATTACAACAGCAGGAAATGATAGACATAGCATTGGATTTGAAGTTCACCAAAAAGCAGAAGATATAATAAAGGGAAGAAAAGTAGACTCATCCTTTTATCCAGTTATCTATGCAGCAGATGAAGGAGATGATTGGACAGACCCTAAGGTTTGGAGAAAAGCTAACCCATCTTTGGGAGTAACAGTTCAGGAAGAAAAGATGGCAATAGCCTGTGAAAGTGCAAAACAAAACCCAGCAGAGGAGAACCTCTTCCGTCAACTAAGGCTAAATCAGTGGGTAAAGCAGTCAGTAAGATGGATGCCAATGCATAACTGGGAGATGTGTTCTACACCAGTAGATGCTGAGAAATTAAAAGGCAGAGAATGTTATGGTGGACTAGACCTTTCAAGCTCCATTGATATTACAGCTTTTGTATTAGTTTTTCCTCCAATACCAGATGATGATAAATACTATGTACTCCCATACTTTTGGATACCTGAGGAAAATATGAATTTAAGGGTTAGAAGGGATCATGTACCTTATGATATTTGGGAAAGGGAAGGCCATCTTAAAACAACAGAGGGAAATGTTATTCACTATGGGTTTATAGAAAAGTTTATAGAAAAACTCTGGGAAGATTACAACATCAAGGAAATAGCCTTTGATAGATGGGGAGCTGTTCAGATGACACAAAATCTAGAAGGTGCAGGATTTACTGTAGTTCCTTTTGGACAAGGATATAGGGATATGAGTCCACCTACAAAAGAGTTGATGAAGCTAGTACTTGAAAAAAGAATAGCTCATGGAGGACACCCAGTACTATCTTGGATGATGGATAATATACACATTAGAACAGACCCTGCAGGAAACATAAAGCCAGATAAGGAGAAGTCTACTGAAAAGATAGATGGAGCTGTGGCTATGATTATGGCATTAGATAGAGCAATAAGAAATGAAGGAAGTAAGTTTAATATAAATGAAAATTCAACAGAGGAAATGTTAGATAAACTTTGGGGCTAGGGGGTGATGGCATTTGAGTGTATTTAATAAGATAAGAACACTGTTTAACACTAGAGCAGAATCTGAAGCAGTATCATTAAATGATAGAAGGCTACTTGAAATGCTAGGGATTGAACCAGGAGAATTAAACTTCAAAGGTAAAAATGCCCTAAAAGAAGCAACTGTGTTTTCCTGCATCAGAATATTGGCTGATAGTATAGGTAAATTACCAACTAAGGTATACAGAAGTAATGATGGAAGGCAGGTTGATACAAGTCATTATCTAACACCAATTTTAAAGATTAGACCAAATCCTTGGATGAATTCTAGGGATTTTTTTAAAGCCTTGGAAGTACAAAGAAATCTTTATGGAAATTCCTATGCCTGGATTGATTTTGAAACTAAAGGTAGAGATGCAGGTAAAGTTACAGGAATATATCCACTAGACAGCACCAAGGTTCAAATATTTATAGATGATGTGGGGCTGCTGCCAAAGAAGGGAAAGCTCTGGTATGTATATACAGATAATAAAGGTACTGAGTATAGAATAGATCCAGATGAAATATTACACTTCAAAGGATTAACGGTTGATGGAATAGTTGGAATGACTCCACTAGAGCAATTAAAGAACACCATAGAAAATGCAGGTGCTGCTAGTGAATATTTAAATAATAGTTTTAAAACTGGACTTCAAACTAAAGGCATTATTCACTATATTGGAGATTTAAACCCAGAGGCTCAAAGGGTGTTTAGAGAAAGATTTGAACAGATGGCAAGTGGACTTAAAAATGCAAATAGGGTATCCCTTCTTCCTATAGGATATCAGTTCCAACCACTGAGTCTAACAATGGCAGATGCACAGTTTATAGAAAACACTCAGCTAACAGTTAAGCAAATAGCTGCAGCCTTTGGGGTAAAGAACCATCAACTTAATGATTTAGATAGAGCAACTCATACCAATGTAGAGCATCAGCAAAGGGAATTTTATGTAGATACTTTGATGGATATATTAACAGGATATGAGCAGGAACTGACATATAAATTATTTACACAGCGAGAGTTAGAAGAAGGCTACTATATTAAGTTTAATGTAAATGCCATACTTCGTGCTGACCCTAAAACAAGATACGAAGGATATAGAATTGCTATCCAATCAGGCTTTATGACAGCCAATGAAGTTAGGGCATTAGAAGAATTAGAAACCAAGGAAGGTGGAGATAGGCTACTTATAAATGGAAACATGATGCCTATTGAAATGGCAGGAGAGCAGTATATGAGAGGTGGTGATGGAACTGAAAGGGAAAAAGAATAAGAAATTCTGGAACTTTAAATCCTTAGATAAAAACCAAGGGGAGCTGACACTATACGGTGAAATATCAAATGAAACTTGGTGGGGAGATGAAGTAACTCCTAAAGAATTTAAAGCTGATTTAGATAATCTTGGGGATGTAGACACATTAAATATCTACATTAACTCTCCAGGAGGAGATGTTTTTGCTGGTCAGACTATTTACTCAATCCTTAAAAGACATAAGGCACAGAAAAATGTATATATTGATGGACTCGCAGCTAGTATTGCAAGTGTCATAGCTATGGCAGGCAATACTATTTTTATGCCTAAAAACTCAATGATGATGATTCATAACCCTTGGACAATAGGAATGGGTAATGCAGCTGACTTTAGAAAATTAGCTGAGGACTTAGATAAGATTAGGGAAAGCCTTATTGCAGCTTATGAAAACCAATCCATGTTAACAAGAGATGAAATTATAGAGATTATGGATAATGAAACATGGCTTACTGCCAAGGAATGCGAAGAATACGGATTTTGTCATGTGGTAGAAGAGGAAAAGAAAATAGCTGCATCTGTAGATATGGATGTATTGGGGAGATATAGAAATACACCTAAAGCGTTAATACAAGAGCCAAAACCAGATAATGATGTGCAAGAAAACAATCAAAAATCTATAAAACAGAAACTATTAATCGAACTAGAGCTTTAGGCTCTTTTTTAATTTGAGGAGGATGAATATTTATGAGTAAAGAATTAAGAGAACTACTTCAAAGCTTAGAAGAAAAGAAGGCGAAGGTAAGAAATCTAATAGCTGAGGATAAGGTAAGTGAAGCTGAAAATATGATGGAAGAAGTAAGAGCGTTACAAAAGAAAGTGTCAATGCAGCAGGAATTAGAAGCAGCTGAAGCTTTTAATTTAGATGATGCAACACCAATAAATAATGTAGAAAGGGATCTAGAAGCAGAATACAAAAGAGTATTTTTAAAAGGGCTAAGAAGACAAAGAATAACAGCAGATGACTATAGCATTATCAATGAATATAAATCTAGTATTGTCCATGAAGGTGGAGTAAGCACAGATGCTGATGGAGATTTAGGAATTATAGTACCTGAAGATATTCAAACTCGTATCAATAAGATTATGAGAACTATGAATGATCTATCTGTCCATGTAAGAAATGAAAGAGTAAATGCACTATCAGGTTCTAGGGTCTTAGAAAAAGATGAAGATATGGTTCCTTTTCAAGTTGTAGATGAATATGGAGAGATTCAAGAAATAGACAATCCAAAGTTTACACCAGTAAGCTATAAGCTAATTAAAAGGGCAGGATACCTTCCAATTACTAATGAATTACTAAGGGATACAGACCAAAATATCCTAGCCTATATTACCCAATGGATTGCTAAAAAGCACATGGTAACTAAGAACGGATTGATTTTATCTGTATTAAATTCTCTATCAAGTAAAGACCTAAAAGACATAAATGCAATAAAGAAGGTATTAAATGTAGACTTAGATCCAGCCTTTTCTTTATCTAGCTCTATTATCACCAATCAAGATGGATTCCATTGGCTAGATGAACAGGAAGACATTAATGGAAGACCACTTCTTCAAGAAGATATTACACAGCCTGGAAAGAAGATATTTAAAGGTAGACCAATTATAGTAGTGGCTAATAGAACTCTACCTTCCACAGGTACTACTACAGTAAAGGCTCCATTTATAGTAGGAAATTTTAAAGAATTAATGGTTCTATTTAATAAAGGCACCTATGAACTAGCTTCTACAAATATTGGTGGAGATGCATGGAGAAGAGATACAACTGAACTTAGAACTATAACTCGTGATGATTGTGTTAAATGGGATGAAACTGCAGCAGTATTTGGTAAACTTACTATTTCAACAACTGGAGCATAAGAGGTATTATACTTCTTGCTCCTTTTTTATTGGAGGGACTTAGATGCTTATTACCCTAGATGAAGCAAAGGAATATTTAAGAATAGATGGAGATGAGGATAATACCCTAATAAATACACTTATAAAAGTTTCAGAAGAATATCTTAAAAATGCAACAGGTAGAAGCTTTGATGATACAAATAATCTAGCTAGGCTCTTTTGTCTAATCCTAGTAGTAGATTGGTATGAAAACAGAGGTCTTACAGCTGGAAAAGTAGGAGATAAGATAAGGCCTGTAATTAATAGTATGTTAGCCCAGCTTAATTACTGTTATGAGGGAGTGGAAGAATGAACCCAGGCGAATTAAGACATAGGATAACACTACAAAGATTAACTACCACCACCAATGAAAATGGATTTGAAATAGAAGAATGGACAGATGTAAAAACAGTATGGGCTAGTATAACTAACCTTCATGGTAGAGAATACTATGAGGCTGCAGCAGTTCAAGCAGAGAATACAGTTAAATTTACTGTTAGATACCTTAAAGATTTAGACACATCTATGAGGATTCTATTTAAGGATAAGGAGTACAATATCACTTCAATAGATAATATAAAATATGAAAATAAATTGATGGAAATTAAGGCTATGGAGGTAGATTTAAGTGGCTGATATGAAAGTTGAAGGAATGGAGAACCTACTAGCTGAAATAGAAAAGCTAGGACAAAAAGGATCTAGAATTGAAAACAAAGCCTTAAGAGAAGCTGGAGATGTAGTTAAAGAATCCATAAAAAAAGAAGTACCAGTAAGGACAGGAAAACTAAAACAAAGCATTACTGCATCTAGAGTTAAAACTAAGGATGGAGTAAAGAGGGTGGAAGTAGGTCCAGATAAGGATGGATATTATGGGAAGTTTGTGGAATTTGGAACTGTAAAGATGAAAGCTAACCCCTTTATGTCCAGAGGTTATGAAACCTCTAAAGAGGAAGCCATGGAGGCGATTGAGAAAAATTTAAAAGAAGGTCTAGGCTTATGAGTATAAATAAGAAAGTTATATCAGCTTTAAAAGATATAGGGGTTCCAGTAAGATTTCAAACCTATAGTGGCGATGAAGAAACCTATATCACTTTCTTCATCTATCTAGATAAGCCTGAGCTACATTCTGATGATAAAGAATTAATTAATGGATATTATGTTCAGATAGATATCTGGAGTAAGGAAGATTATACAGATTTAGTAGATACCGTTTATACAAGAATAATAGATGCTGGATTTACTAAATTAAACTTTTATGATTTATATGAAGAGGATACAAAGACTTATCACAAAGTAATGAGATTTTTTAAGGAGGTCATATAATGGCACAAGTAGGACTTAATGATTTACATTTTGCAATATTAACAGAAGACACAAAAGAAGCTTTGACATATGAATTACCAGAGGATTTAGTGGGAGCAATTAATGCAACCATAAACCCTACAGTAAATACCCAAGAAGTCTATGCTGATGATCAATTATGGGAGTCCATTTCAGCATTAGGTAAAATTGATGTAGAAGTAGAAACTGCCGATTTACCATTGCAGACAAGGGCAAAGATATTAGGAAATAAGATAGTGGATGGTGTATTAATAGAGAATAAGGCTGATGTTCCACCACATATTGCATTGGGATTCAAGAGCTTAAAGTCTAATGGAAAGTATAGATATGTATGGCTTTTAAAAGGAGTATCTCAACCTTTAGCAGAGGATTATTCGACAAAAAAGGACAATGTAGAGCATAAAACACCTAAGCTTAAACTAACCTTTATGCCAAGGCTTCATGATGGAGAATGGAAACATACTGCTGATGAAGATAGCGAGGATTTCCTAGGAGCAGAATCATGGTTTGCTAGTGTTCCAGGAGATACTACTGTAGTGGGAGGTTAATATGGAGATTATATTAAAAAGAGATAAGAAGGATAAAACTTATGTAGCTTCATTTATATCAGCTAGAATGGTTAGAAGAACTATAGAAGTATCAAATGGAATAAACTTTGAGAGTCTTTCACCTGAAGAGTTGGATAAGCTGATTGACTATATTGTTGAGCTGTTTGGTAATCAATTTACAAGAGATGATGTCTATGATGGCCTTTCATCAAAAGATTTAATTCCTACTATCACAAAATGCATCAATGAAGTAGTTGGACAAATGACAGAGACAACTAAAGGTGATGAAAAAAACGAATAGAGGGGAATGCCATGGAGCCCCAAGAATTTATAGATAAGTTCTACCTAGCACTTTTAGATAAAGGCTGGACACTAAATGAAATTGACTCCATGGATATGATGTATTATTTGAAGCTATTAACTAGAAAGCTTGGAAGTGAAAAAGTATATATTGATGATATTTTATAGCACCTAGGAGTTAGGTGTATTTTTTATGCCAAAAGGTGGTGAGGTGTAAGTGGCAAAGGAAATAGGACAATTAAATGTAGTGGTAGGTTTAGATTCTACTGGCTTTCAAAATGGAATAGGTAATCTAAATAGAGAGATGAAGAAGGTTCAGTCTGAGTTTAAACTTGCAAGTGCCGAGATGGGAAAGCATGGTAAGGAATTAGATGGGCTGAAATTAAAGTCAGACAGCCTAACTAAACAAACAGAGCTTCAAAGACAAAAGGTAGAGGCTCTAGAAGCAGCACATCAAAAGTCAGTAGAGACTAAGGGTAAAGATGCTAAGGCAACTCAGGAACTTGAAATAAAATTAAATCAGGCAAGAACTAGATTAGTTTCCATGGAACAGGACTTAAATAGTCTAAATAAAGAGATAGAACTTCAATCCTCAGGATGGTATCAATTAGCCAAAGCTCTAGAGCCTGTTGGACAGAAGATGCAAGATGTGGGCAAGAAAATGGAGTCAGTAGGAAAGGATCTAACTAAAAAGATTACACTTCCCTTAGTTGGTCTTGGTGCTGCAGCTGTTAAAGTAGGGTCTGATTTTGAAGCAGGTATGAGTGAAGTCCAATCTATTAGTGGTGCTACAGGTAATGATTTAGAGAAACTAGAGGAAAAAGCTAAAGAGATGGGTGCTACTACAAAGTTCTCTGCATCTGAATCTGCTGAAGCCTTAAAATATATGGCCATGGCTGGATGGGATACAAATCAAATGCTAGATGGGCTTGAAGGGGTAATGATGCTTGCAGCATCAAGTGGTGAAAACTTAGGTTCAGTTTCTGATATTGTCACCGATGCCCTTACTGCCTTTGGAATGGAAGCCAGACAGGCAGGGGAATTTGCAGACCTACTAGCCAGTGCATCATCAAACAGTAATACAAATGTAGGTTTACTTGGGGAGTCATTTAAATATGTGGCTCCTCTTTTTGGTGCTCTTAATTATTCAGCAGAGGATGCAGCCCTTGCACTAGGCCTTATGGCTAACGCAGGAATAAAAGGATCTCAAGCAGGAACATCACTAAAAACTGCCATAGCAAACTTAGCAAACCCAACAAGTAATATGGCAGGAGCGATGGACGACTTAGGAATATCAATCACTGATGCCAACGGAGAGATGCTTCCATTTAAAAACGTCATGGATGAATTAAGATTAAAGTTTGCTAATCTTTCCGAGGAACAACAAGCCCAATATGCAGCTACTATATTTGGAAAAGAAGCTATGGCTGGAATGCTTTCAATTATTAATGCAAGTGAAGAAGATTATGAAAAACTAACACAGGCCACAAGGGAGTATACAGGAACAGCTAAAGAGATGGCTGAAACTATGGAGGATAATCTTCAGGGGGAGATTACTAAATTAAAATCAGCCCTTGAAGGTGTAGGAATACAAATATTTGAAATCCTAGTTCCACACCTACAAACCCTAGTAGAAAAGTTACAGCTTGCAGTAGAATGGTTTGCAAATCTTAGTCCAGCTACACAAGAAACCATAGTGAAAGTAGCAGCTCTTGCAGCAGCTATAGGACCATTATTAATCCTTGGTGGAAAGCTTATAGGTGGAGCAGGTACTGTTATTAGTGCCTTTTCTAAAGCATCAATAGCTTTGGCTGGATTAAAAACAGGAGCTGCTACAGCTACAGTTGCTACAAGTGGAATGGCTACAGGATTTAGTGCTGCAGGAATAGCTGCTAAAGCAGGAGCCTTACTCCTTAACCCATGGACACTAGCCATTGGAGCTGCAGTAGTTGGAGGGGTTGCATTATATAAACATTTAAGTGAGGAAAATATCCCTGCAATAGAACTATTTGGAGATGAGGTATCGGAATCTACCAAGAAAGCTGTAGGTGGGTTTCTAGAACTAAATGATGAAGCAACTCTAGCTTTAAATCAGCTCTCTTGGAGTGGTCAGGAAGTTACTAAAGAAATGGCAGATGGGATAACATCAAACTTTTCACAGATGGCAGAGCAGGTTCAAGCTGGACTAGATACACACCATGAAGAATCTTTAGGTAAAATACAAGACTTTGTAACGAGCAGTACATCCCTATCTAAAGAAGAACAAGATGAGATTTTAAATAATATGCAAGAAGGCTATGAAAATAGAAAACAAAGTATAGCTGATGGAGAAGCAAGGATAAAAGAAATATTAGATCTAGCATCTACTGAGAAGAGAGCATTAACTAAAGAGGAACAGGAAGAAATAAATAGCATTCAAAGAGAAATGGTGGATACAGGGATTAAGGTTTTATCTGAAAATGAAGTAGAAGCGAAAGCTATTATGGAAAGGATGAAGGCTCAAGCTGGAGAAATTACAGCTCTACAAGCAGCAGAAGTAGTTAAAAATAGTATAGAGCAAAAGGATGGAGCAATCCTTGCTGCTGAAGAACAATACAATGATGTCATTAAAGAAATTATCCGTCAAAGAGATGAAGCTGGAACTATTACTAAAGATCAAGCAGATAAGTTAATAAAGGAAGCTACTCGTCAGAAAGATGAATCCATTAAGAAAGCTGAAGAGATGCATGAAAAAGTAGTAAAGGAAGCAAAGGCTCAAGCTAAAGAACACGTGAATCAGGTAGATTGGGAAACTGGTGAAATTAAGACAAAATGGCAAGTGATGAAAGATGATATATCCACTAAATCAAGACAAATAAAAGAAGATGTAAGTAAGAAATGGGAAGAAATAAAGAAAGATTCATCACAAAAGTGGGAAAACATTAAGACAGATCTAGCAAACAAATGGACTAATATGAAGACAGATACAGCCACTAAAGTGCAGGAAATTAAACAAAATGTATCTAATAAATGGTCTGAAATTAAAACTGATACAGAAAATAAATGGAAAGATATTAAATCTGAAATAAATGAAAAAGCAAATGATATAAAGAGAAAGATAATAGACTCCATAACAGATTCGGAATCAGAATGGGTTAGTAAAACTTCCTCTATGCTTTCCACCACATTAGATAAATTTCCAGCTATGGCAAGTAAAGTATCAGAAGCCTTTTCTACTGTTGTAGGTTCTATTAAAGATGGAATATCTGCATTAGTAGATTGGAATAAGCAAAAGGTGGAGGATAAGAAGGCTACCTTCACTACCGTATTTGAAAACATAACTAAGAATATATCACAAGCAGTATCAGGTGGACCAGCTAAAAACTTTAGTGGAACTAGCTTCTTTCAAGGCGGTCTTACTATGGTAGGAGAACTTGGTCCAGAGCTTGTAGAACTTCCAAGAGGTAGTAAGATATATGATGATAATGTGACTAAAAAGATGCTTTCTGGGGATAAGGGTATAACACAAAATATAGTTATCAACAGCCCTGCTCCATTATCTCCATATGAAACCGCTAGAAAAATTAAAAATGCATCTAAAGAATTAGCTCTTGAATGGTAGGTGAAACAGATGGAAAATTTAATAATTAAAAATACTAAGGGGGAGCAGATTATATTAGGTAATCAGGCTCCGTTTTATTTGGAGAAGATAGACGAAGCCCTTGGAGTTGATATAGAAAGTCAGAAGTCGCCTAAACAAGATGGCTCCACATATATTGACAATACACTAGGCATTAGAGCCATCTCCATTGAAGGGATAATTATTACAAGAAATGAACCTAGAAAAGTGGCTGAATATAAAAGGAAGATGGAGAGGGTGTTAAATCCTAAGTTAGGTGAAGTAACTATTCTCCATCAAGGAAAAGAAATAAAAGCTGTAGTAGAAACTACACCTATCTTTCCAAGTAGTGAAGGAAGCAGAGGACTATTCTATCAAAAGTATTTAATACACTTAATTTGTCATAATCCATTTTGGGTGGATAGTTTTACTGAAAGTAGAGAGATGTCTTATCTTATGGGAGGTATTAAATTTAACTTAAGACTTCCCACCAACTTTTCCAATAGAGGCTTTAGAAGGAAATGTATTAATGATGGAGATGTGGCTACTCCAGTAATTATTGAATTTAATGGTCCAGCTACTAATCCTACAGTTATCAATATGACTACAGGAGAATTTATTAGAGTTAATAGAAGTCTTGGTGAAGATGATGTGCTTTCTATTTCCACTACATTTGGAGAAAAGTATGTAAGGATTAACGGAGATAATGCCTTTCACTATATAGATTTAGATAGTGTATTTTGGAGTCTAACTCCAGGGGATAATATCCTAAGCTATGAAAGTAATAATGACAGCATAAAAACTAGAGTTACTGTTAAATGGAGAAATAGATATATTTAGGAAGGAGGGCTTTAATGGCTGAAAAGTATATGTTCTTTGACTCCATAGATGGAGAAGATGAAAGATTTTATACAGCAGATGAATTTGCAGAGTATTTTAGACAGTTAATATCTAATGGTATCTTTAATGGTGGAGATAATTTAAGAGTAACTACTACTGGAACAGATATGTCCATCAATATAAAGGAAGGCTATGCCTGGATTGAAGGGTATTTATATAAAATTGAAAGTGAGGATTTAAAGCTGACACTTGATGCAGCAGATTCAGTGTTAAATAGAATAGATAGAATTGTAATTCGCCTTGATAAGTCTTTAGATAAAAGATACGTCAAGGCTTTTATATTAAAAGGTATTCCAGCTGAAAGCCCAGTAGCACCCGAGATAACTAGAAATGATAATACCTATGAAATATCATTAGCTCAAGTAGAAATTGTTACTGGGAAGTCGTTTATTGAAGACTATCAAATTATTGATGAAAGACTTAATCATGAGGTATGTGGAATTACAACTCATCTTTTTGAACAGGTGGATACTACACAAATATTTAATGAATGGATAAATTATCTTAACGTTAAAAAGCAAGAAGCTAATCTATCCTTCGAACAGTTTGTATCTAAATGGATACAGTGGGTGGGAGATAAATTAAGTGAGCCTGATGGAGAGTTTTATACTGAATGGAAAAAGTGGTTTAATGAAATACAAGACACAACAAATTTAATTACGAGGACACAGTTTAAAGAACATGAAGATGATAACTCGGCTCACAACAATATAGTAAATGCTATTATATTTGGCTAAAGGAGGGATAAATAATGGGCCTTAAAACGTACACCATGACTAATCCAAATACCTATGAGTGGCTTGATTGGGTAAATGATGAAGGAGCAAAAGCTCTTGTTGATATTAATATCCTAAATCGAGGTTTTAACAGTTCGAGGATTATAATAGCCCTAGCATCTAAAAACAGAAATATGTTAAAAGCACCTTCAAACTTTCAGGCCATAAAGGTAGGTGATCATGGCCATGGCAGAAGAGCTGCAGCAGTTATAGGTTCTGGTATTAATGGAGCAGTCGATGTAAGGGTTAAAAAGCCAGGACTTGAAGGAAATGAATATACAATAGAGGTTATAACAACACCCCTTACAGACCAGCCTTTGACTGCAAATATTATTGGAGAAGAGAGCAAGGATTTAAGAATTATCTTAGCAACAAATAGTGATGGTCTGTTAGATGATGAGGCTAATAAAGCAAGCCTTGTGGCCACAGCAATTGAAAATATACAAATAAGTGGAGAGCAAAACTTTGTAGCAGAGGCCAGTGGTACTGGGGAAGAACCTTTAACAATTGAAGAAATAAAGAAACTATTCCACGGTGGAGTAGAAGGAAAGGATTATGCCTATAAAGTAACAGCTCTAGATGATTCGGGAGAAACCCTAGCATCAGAAATAGTTATTCTAACAGACTGCCATCCCAGTATGAATGACGAGTATTATATTAATTTATCATGGAGTCCTGTGATAGGAGCTAGGGGATATAAGGTATATGGAAGGATAGAAAACTCGGAGGTCGCACTGGCAGAACTAGATGCAAATACAACAAGCTATGATGATGTGATGAGGGATTACTTAGGTGAGAACCCACCCTGGGCTAATACTACAGGATTAAAAAGTAGAATCTGGGAAGGTGAGCTAAATGCTCGTTTCATCTTTGAGATTATCGGGAGAAAACTTCTATTAGATGAAAACACAAAATTAATCGCTCAAGTAACTGAAAAAGACATTGATTTTACAGCATTCGGTGCTGATGCTTAAAGGGAGGGATACAGGTGGACATTAGAAAAAATGAACTTGGAACAATGGAGCAAGGAGTGAGAGTATCCCCTCTACCTTTTGGTTTTGATGGATATATGGGTTTAACTAATCAACTTTATGTTAGTGGTGGTGTTTTAAGTGGACCTCACTATGCTAATGGCAAACCGTCTTATATGCAGAGTTTAGAGTATTCAAGAAAGCTTAATATAACAGGTGGTAGGGTAGGCCTTATTATCAATTTTGCTTTAGGAGTAACGGGTGGATTATTTGTTAATCGTTCGATTGCTCACTATGGGACTTATGTTTTAGAGATGCCAGAAAGCCCAGACAAAGCCTATTTCATTTGGGCAGAGTTAAATAATGATGGTGCGACTATGAGTTTTGGCTATAGTATAAAGAAGAAACTAACGTATTCAAGGTTTGAACCTGAAAACCCTGTAACTGGGGACTATTGGTTTGATATTCCGAGTAACATTATGAAATTGAGAAGAAGTAGAGAAGTTGAGGATGTAAGTGGGGAAATTGTCTTAGAGTATTATTGGGAAGAGGTAAAGAGAGTAATATTAGGGTGGATTGCTCAAGGAACAGATGGCTGTATTTATTCTATGACCAGTTTTCCTCTCCATTACTGGTTTTCAGAGCAGTATCCTGAGCATATTAAATATGATGGCGTTAGTATACAAACCGATGGTAGGTTTATTGCAGAAAATTATGAGCATTGGAAAGATAATGTAGATATCTGCACTAATGTTGCAAACAGCTCTGTAGCTAGAGATGCAATTTATTACGGTGCCGATTTATGGTCATATCCCATTGGACAAAGCAATGAAATGCTGACGGGTAAAATGTTAGTAGGATGGACAGAACAAGAACATGATAAGGGTTTAAATGCTTTTTACTATTCAGGAATTGAAGATGTTGTAAATGATGAAGTAGTATCATTTAAAATCCTTTCAACAGAATTTCTAATGAATAAATTATTGGAAAACTATATCGCCAGGAAGGCTTTGACCAGTAGTTTATTAACAAGCAATTTAATTCTAAGCAATGAAACTTTAATTGAATGGTATAAACAGGATGCACAAAAATATTCATTACTGTTTATAAACATGTGGAAAGATGAAATGTTTACGAACTTTATAGGTGTTAGGGATAGTATTTTTGAGCAAATAAACATAGAGCCCAGTGCAAGCTTTTATTATGAGACTGATAGATTAAGAGTATATGTCAATCCATCATCCACTGCATATAGGTCAGGACAATTTGTTACGGATTCAAAGGTTGATATAACAAAGTATAGTAAGCTGAAGATAGAATGGGAGAGTCTTGCCAGCGGTGTTTATGGGTACGGTCATTTTGGATTGATTGATTCTAAAACTACGGGTGTTCATGATTCGAACTTTAAACTAAGTGTATCAAATAGCTTTGATAGGAAGATTGATGAGTTAGATATTAGTGAACTCACAGGAACTTATCATATAGGAGCTGGTGCTAGAGCTAAGGATAGCACATCAAACACCTATACTAGCAATGTCTATATTTATAAAATCTGGTTAGAGGAATAGAGGTGAAAGCATGGTAACTTTAATACTAAAGGAAATTGATGGAGAAATCCGTGCTGTTGGATATGCTACGCTTAAGTATTCAACAAGCGATCCTGCAATGGTTTTATTTGATACTGAAAAAAGTCAACTTGATGAATTAGCCGGTGAAAATTGGCAAAATAATATTCACCATTTTAAACTTAAATATGGAGATATTGTTTTTGATGAAAACTTGGGAGATAACTAAATGAAACCAATTAGAATATTATCACCAACACTAGATTTACAAGGAGAGGTAGACAACTATCTTTCCTTTTCTTTTTTAAGGAAGTATTACTCCTATGGAGAGTTTCAGCTGGTTACCAATACAAAGGTACAAAACGCTGATAAGCTTGATATCAATAGATTAATCATGCTTGGGGCAGATAAATATAAGGTTGGGGTTATAAGGCACAAAGAAGTAAAGACAAATGAACAAGGAGAGGAAATCTTAACAGTTAGAGGTTATACACTAGGGGCTATTGCAAAACAAAGAATTACTATTCCACCAGATAACCAGGCCGTAGATACAATTGAAGCAGATGCAGAAACAGTTATGAAGCATTATGTAGAAAGAAACTGCTTGCTCATCCCTGGTATGGAATTTCCTAACCTTGAGATTGCTCCAAATAAAAATCGAGGGAAAAGCATCAAATGGCAAAGTAGGTATAAAAATTTAGCTGAAGAATTAGAGAGCATAAGTAGAATTACAAATCTAGGCTGGCACATCTATTTAGATTCTACTTTAAAGAAGTGGATATTTGACATATATAATGGAAGGAACTTTTCAGTAAATCAAGATATCAATCCACCAGTTATCTTCTCTCCAGAGTTTGATAATGTAAAATCCCAGGAATATATAGATAGTTTAGTGGGGTTTGGAAACTATGCTATTGTGGCTGGGCAAGGTGAAGGTGTAAACAGAGAAATAATAACTATAGGAAGTGATGCAACAGGTCTAGATAAACACGTTATCTTTGTAGATGCTAGAGACTTGGAAAGTAGCAATGATTTACCAGATAGAGGAAAGTTAAAGTTATCAGAGCATAAAAGGCTTATTTCCTTTCAATCAGAAGTTATTCCTACTGGACCATTTCAATATGAAAGAGACTGGAACTTAGGTGATATTGTAACAGTCCAGAATAAGGAGTGGGGAATTACAGTGGATGTTAGAATTACAGAAGTAACCGAGGTTTATGAAGCCAGTGGATTTAAACTTAATGTAGTCTTTGGAGATAGTCTACCTACATTAACTGAAAAACTAAAAGCTATGGTAGAAGACAGGAGGGGTTAGATGGATGATATACTAAATTTCATAAAAGCGATATTTACAGCTATCGGAGGATACTTAGGTTATGTACTAGGTGGACACGATAGCTTTTTATATGCCCTTATTGCATTTGTAGTTATTGATTATATAACAGGAGTAATGCTTGCAATAATTAAAAGAAAAGTATCAAGTGCCATTGGATTTAAAGGAATATTTAAAAAGATAATGGTGTTTTTAATGGTAGCTATAGGTCACACAATAGATGCATATCTCATCAAAAATGGTGGTGCAATAAGAACAGCAGTAATATTTTTCTATATATCTAATGAAGGAATAAGTATACTAGAAAACTCTGCAAACATAGGACTACCTATACCTGAGAAACTCAAAGAGATATTGGTACAGCTTAAGGATGGTGAAAAGAATGAATAGAATATGTCTAGATTACGGCCATGGTGGAAGTGACCCAGGTGCAGTATATAAAGCTCGGTGCGAGAAAGATGATGTATTAAGAATAGGACTTGCAGTAGCTAGTGAAGTAAGAAGACATGGGGTTTTGGTAGATGAAACTAGAACTACTGATAGTACTCTAAGTCTTAAGAATAGAAGTGATATGGAAAACAAGAAAACTTATGATTACTTTATATCCATTCACAGAAATGCTTTTAAGCCAGAGGCAGCTCAAGGTGTAGAAACCTTCACTTATATAAATCAAACGGAGAAAGCTAAGAGTTTAGCAGATAAGATACAGAAGGAATTAGTAGCTATCGGTCTTAGGAATAGGGGTATTAAGAAGGCAAACTTCCATGTATTAAGAGAGACAAAGGCACCAGCAGTGTTAGTAGAAATAGGGTTTATAGATAATACTCAAGATAATAAACTATTCGATAACAAGTTTAATGAGATAGTTGAAGGAATTACTAAAGCTATACTTTTACAGCTGGGAGTTGTATATAAGGGATTGACCCAATCACCACCAGCATCAAATAACCAAACACTATACAGAGTAATGGCAGGCTCCTATTCTATTAGAGAAAATGCAGAAAACCAAGTAGCAAAATTAAAGAAATCAGGATTTGATGCTACTATTATGATATTTAAGCCTTAGGTATTTTACCTAGGGCATATTTTTTTAACCCTAGAAAACTTAAATTTCTAATGTAAAACAATAACTAATTATAAGTGAAGATTAACTTGATAATAGTGAGATGTAATTGTAATATGTGACACACGAAGACTAAAGGAGGAGATGAAATGTTGTTAAGTCAAGGCATTAAGGACTTTGTAAGGTATATGAAATTAATTGACAGGTCCAAACAAACCATCACAGGATATGAAAAAGAACTAAATTATTTTGATGACTTCTTAAGTGTAAAACACAACTGCCCAATGTATATAGAGGACATAACACTTCAGGACTTAGAGGACTATTTACTAGATCAAAAGAAAAGAAAGATTTCTACAGCTAGTAGAAGTAGGTCAGTTTATATTTTAAGAAGCTTTTACAACTATTGCACCAAAAAGGACTTAGCAGAGAAAAACCTAGCAGCTTTAATAGAACCAGTAAAGGTGAAGCAAAAGGAAAGGGAGTTTTTAACTGAAGAAGAGTTTGAAAACTTAGCAGCAGCCATAAAGCATCCAACCATTAAAACAGTAGTGCAGACCCTTTTCTACACAGGTGGAAGAATTTCAGAAATAACAGACTTAAAGCTTGAAGAAGTAGACCTAGAAAACAGAGTGGTTCACATCATAGAAGGGAAAGGTGGGAAGGACAGAGACATACCAATAAGCGATAAGCTGCACAGTTTGCTAAAAAACTATTTAGAAAACATTAGAGAAGCAGAATCTGACAGGTTCTTTGCCTTAGAAAGAACAGGTAAAGTTTCACCAACATATGTAAACAGACTTATTAATGAAGCAGTAGATGAAATTGGACTAGAAAAAGAAGTATCAGCCCATGTGTTAAGGCATTCCTTTGGAACTAACCTTTTAGAAAAAGGAGCCTCAGTAGTAAGTATTCAAAAATTACTAGGCCATGCAAGTTTAGCAGTAACTACAAGATACCTGCACCAAGACATGAGTAAATTAAGCGATGCGGTAAATCTACTATAGGAGGGGAAAAGAATGAGTGAGAAAAAGCCAATTTATGATTCAAAAGTAAGAAAGATAATTGAACTATTAAAATTTAAAACTAGAGATGAAGCTGCAGAAGAATTAGGATATAAAACTTATAAGAGTTTAGATATGTATATGAGAAGAAAGAACTTCAGATTTGATGCAGAATCAAATGAGTATGTACCACAGGAGAATAAAGCACATAAACTGGATAGAGACCCTAAAAGCTATGCACCTTCAAAGGTAGTGAACATCATCACTGCCTTTGAGGAAGAAGCCGCAGATCCAAAACTTATAGCAAAGAAGGAAGGCTTTAGAGACCATAAAGAAATGGCAGAATATATGACCAATAAAGGATATGAGTGGAATGCCTACAAGACTAACTATATAAAGACAGTTGGAAAAGTAGAAGAAACAGTAGATGAAAAAATAGAAAAAGCTGAACCAGAACCAAAGACTGCATCAGCACCACCAACAGACATAGATGAGTACATTCCGTTTATAAGATTTCTTTATGAAAAGCGAGATGACATTTACCAGCTTATATCTGGCACCAAAGAAGATGGAACTATTCCAAGATATGTAGTTCCAGGGCTAGTTAGGACTAAAGCAATTTATATGAGTGACATGATAGCAAAACTTGCAGGAGAATTTAGTAAAGAAAAGAACATTACCCAGAGAGAAGTAATGGAAGGAGCTCTTATAGAGTACCTGCAAAAGTATGGCTTTAAAGGAGAAATAGAAACTCTTCTAAAAAATGAATAAATACTTTTTTAAAAGAGGTGGGTTTGTGGTATAATAATAACAAGAAGATTAAAAGGAATTGATGAAAAAATGCCAACGATTAGTATGTTTTATGGGATTATAATTAGAATGTATTGTGCTCCAGAGGAACATAACCCACCTCATTTTCATGCATATTATGCAGAGCACACAGCTACTATAGATATAAATACTTGTGAATTGATAGAAGGCTCGTTACCAAGAAAGCAGCTCAAGCTTGTATTAGCATGGGCAGAGCTAAAACAAGAAGAGCTAAAAGCAAACTGGGAAATAGCGATGAATAGTGAACTGCCTTTTAGAATTGATCCATTAAAATAGGAGGTGGCAATATGTATTTAGCAGTTAAAGAAGTTAAACCTTTAAGGGATTATCAATTAGAATTAACTTTTGAAAACGGTGAGAAAAGAATATTTGATATGAAGCCTTATTTGGACAAAGGTATTTATAAAGAGTTAAAAGATGAGAATAAATTTAAAACTGTAAGAATATCTTTTGATAGTATTGAATGGTGCAACCAAGCAGATATAGATCCAGAGTTTTTATACAAAAAGAGTGTAGAGTGTGTTTTACAATAATGAAAACAGATTCTTTCTCTAAAAGCTTTAAAATCTCAAATATAGAAACGGTTAAAAGATTAGAGGAAGGTAGTAGAAATATAAAACCTCTAAATATTAGTTCAAAAAATGTAATCTCTGAGATGAGAAAACGAGAAGAAAAATTGATAGAAATGCTTAGGTTACACAAATTATAATAAAACCTTTATGAATAATAAGCTTATAAAAACTATAGGTACGAACTATGATACTCATTATATGAATGAGGGGTAAAATAGGTATATAAGAGGCTCTCAACCCTTTGAGTTCAGTGGGGTTAAGGGCTTCATCACATACATAAAAACAGGTCATTTTGTGCTATTAACGCAACAACATTAAGTGTTACATTTGAGGGAATGGAACCAGTAGAAGTTACTTTAGCAGAAGCTTTAGTACACGGGCAAACAGAAGTTACATTTTCTTATGAAGAAGTAGAATACACAGCTACATTAGTTGAAGCTTATGTTGATGAAGCTATAGTAGCAGTAAATGAAGCAGCTAACTATCTTACAATGCAAGCTGCTTTAGAAGCTCCTGAATTAGGATTAGAGTTAGGTGCTTATGCTGACTTCACAGATACTAATAAAGAAACAGTAGCTACAAATGTATTAGCAGCAAGACCAGAAGCTGGGTTTGCTGATTTAGCAGCTATCCAAGAAGCTTTTGATGCAGAAGCAAGTGCAATTGTATCAGATGCCTTCGATACAGCTTTCGCAGCTATTAACGCAGTAACTGTAAATACTGGTGGCGAGATGGAAACTGCTATAAACGCTAATTTTGCTGACTTAGACTTACAAGGACTAGGTGCAGAATATGATGAATTAGCAGCTGCTCAACAAACAAGTGTTGCTGCTGCAGTATTTGCAATTAAAGATGCACTACCAGCTCCAGGTGCAGATAATGATAGACATGAAGATGCAGTTGCAAAAGAATTCTATGATAAAGCAGAATTAGAAGCTGCTTTTGAAGATGATACAGCAATGCCAGCAGCAGCTTTAGCTCAATTAAATGCTGCAGGAGATGCTGCTGCAGTTTTGGTTGCATTTGAACTCGAATCATTAGGGTTGGTATTCCCTGCTGAATACGAAGCAATGAGTGATGATGATAAAACTGCCGTTGCTACAGCTGTTCACGGTGCTGTTGGTGCTTTAACATTAGCACAGGCTCAAGTAGCTCTTGATGATGCTGTACTAGCACAAATTCAAGCAAATGAAGATAATGCAGCATCAAAAGCTGCTTTATTAGCAGTAAATGAAGCAACAAATGCAGTAGAAATGAGATTAGGACTTGAGTCAACTGATTTTGCTACAGCAACACCAAAAGCAGATATTGACGCTAAGAACTATACTTCAGAACAAAAGACTTGGTTAGCAGAAGAAGTTATTGAACTTAGAGATGCATTAGAAGATTATGCTGACGATAATAATAGAAATGCAGAAGCAGTAGCTGGAGTAATCTATGATGAAACAGAATTAGATACTATAGTTACAACTGCAATTGGTACTATTGATGCAAGAATAGCAGCTATTACAACAGCTGAAGCATCACTTGCAGCAATCCCTACTCCAGTAGAAGATTACCAATTAAATGCTGCTCGTGACGGAATTGATGTTGATGATGCAGCAACACCTCTAGCAGCAGAAGTAACTGATGCTAGAACAGATGTTGATGCAGCGGTTACAGCTGGTGCAGTTGAAGCTGACTTAGAAGGAATTGAAGTTCTTACTGCAGCAGAAGCTAAAGTTCAAGAACTTGAATCTGAAATTGCTGTTATTGCAGCAGTGGATGCAGTGAATGCGGCTGATGGAGATACGACTGCTATAAGAGTAGCTCTAACTGCTGAAGAGCTAGGATTAGACGCATATAATGCACTGTCATTAACTGATAAGAATACAGTAGCAGCAGCAATTGATTTAGCAATAGATGATTTACAAGCATATGCTGATGACAATACAAGAAATGAAAATGCACTTGCTAATGAGTTCTACGATTTAGCAGAACTTGAAGCTGCAGTTGTAGAAGCAATAGCAAACTTAGAATAAGGTACTGGGTACAACCCGAACCTTGTCGAAAATGAAATAAAGTGAAAAATAAGTACCTCACATTTAGAAATGATTGTGGGGTGCTTTTTTCGGCTCTTCGTCAAATTTGATGAAAAAGTACATCCACACATAATTATTTTATCAAAGATACCGCACAAATCTTGTAGAAAATGCGGTCTATTTCCTTTTCGACAAGGTTTCAAGAGGACATACTGCCTTTACTACTGAGCCTTGAATAATTACTTTATTTTCTAGTTCCATAATGGATAGTTTCTCTACTAAGTTCATAGTATTTATGCCAGTAAAAAAACTTAGCTGCTCTAATGTTTTTTCCCCTTCAGCTATTAATATCTCAATAATTCTTTTTTCCATATCATCCAATTCATTTAAAATACAATGATTTACAGATGAATTATCTATAGAGGCAGATTCTCTTTCATATCTATTATTTATTAATAATTGCTCTTTACTTAAATAAATTTTAGCTCCATTACCAATCAATCTATTACTTCCTATACTTTCTTTACTATATATATTATCGGGTAAAGCTAAAACCTGTCTTTTGTATTTTTTCCCATAATCAGCAGTAATTAAAGCTCCACTTTTAGCTCCTGCTTCTACAACCAGTATTTTATATGACCATCCGCTAATTAGTAAATTTCTTCTTGGAAAATGCTTTGGATCTGGTCTAGTTCCAGGAGGGTACTCTGATATAACAGCTCCATTTTGAATTATTTTTTTCATAAGTTCTATATGCTCTTGTGGATAGCATATATCTAATCCATTTCCTAATACTGCTATGGTATAGCCCCCTGCTTTTATACATGAAGTATGGGCATAACTATCGATTCCCTTAGCCATTCCACTAATTACCCATATATTTTCTCTTGCTAAATAATCGCCAGCATCAGTGGCCACTTTTTTGCCATACTGACTGCATCTTCTAGATCCTACAATAGAAACCCCCATACTATTTTCAATTAAATTTCCCTTATAATATATTAAAACAGGCATTTCTTTAATATTTTTAGCTTCAGTAGGATACAAAGGATTTTTTAAAGTCAATAATTTAATATTTTGCTTTTTTACATTATTTAATATTTTTTCAGCCTTTTTCAATGATCTTTCTTTAATTATTTTTTCCGCCATATTATATCCTATCCCATCACATTCCAATAATTCTTCTAAAGTTTTCTTATAGATATTTTCCGGCGTATTAAATTTTTCTAATAATCTTCTTTGTCTTTTAGGTCCTATTCCCTTTATTTGAGTTAACCAAATCCAATATACCATTGGTATATCTCCTTTACTTAAACAGTGTACATCCTTGTTTTTTCCTTGTCTAAATCCCTTGATAACAACACATTTGCAATATCTTTTTTTCGGATTTTAATTGAACCCTCTAAATCAGCAAAGGTTCTAGCAACCTTTAAAAATTTATCAAAGGTTCTAGCGCTGTACCCATATTTGTCATAGGCTATTTTAAGAAGTTTATTTGAATCATCTTCTAGCTTACAATATTTTTTTATTAGATCTGGAGTCATTTGTCCATTGCAATTAATTCCTTTAATATTTTTATACCTTCTTATTTGTATTTTCCTTGCCTTTTCTACCCTTTCACGTAAGTCCTTTGAGGATATTCCTTTTTTATTTTCTGTTAATTCAATGAAGTTTACTGGTTGTACATATTTTTGTATATCTATTCTATCTAATATTGGACCTGAAATCTTTTGCCTATACTTTATTACTTCATAATCACTACATTTACATTTATTGGTGCTATAGTAACCACAGGGACATGGATTCATGGCTGCAATAAACATAAAATTAGATGGATATATATTTGTAGAATTTACTCTAGATATAGTTACTTTTTTATCTTCCATAGGCTGTCTTAAAGCATCCAATGTCTTTTTACTGAATTCTGCAACCTCATCCAAAAATAAAACTCCATTATGGGCTAAGGATACTTCACCTGGCATAGCATTGTTTCCTCCACCTACTAAAGAATTTAATGATGAATTATGATGTGGTGCTCTAAAAGGTCTCTGAGTAATTAAGTTATTTCTATCCTTTAATAAGCCCGATACACTATATATTTTAGTTACTTCTAAAGCTTCTTCTTCACTCATTTTAGGTAAAACAGTTGGTATTCTTTTAGCAATCATTGATTTACCACATCCTGGAGTTCCGACCATGAGCATATTATGTCCTCCAGCTGCTGCAACCACAATATATTCTATTAATGCATCTTGCCCTTTAACATCTTCAAAATCAAGGATATGATTTGCGTTTTCTGATAGACCTAAGCTTTTTTCTATAGGCTTTGTATGATTGTTACCCTTTAAAAAGTTAATTGTAGATTTTAAATCCTTAAAGGTATATATATTTATTCCACTAACTAAACAGGCTTCTTGGGCATTTTCTGAGGGAAGTATTATATTCTTTATACCAGCTTTTTTGGCTGCTATAACCATAGGAAGTATACCAGTACAGGGTCTAATTATTCCATTTAATGATAATTCACCGATAAAGCCAAAACTATCTAAGTCCATATCCTTATGGGCAAATTGTTTAGATTGTAATAAAAGTCCTACAGCCATACCCAAGTCAAAATGCGATCCTTTTTTCTTTATATCTCCTGGTGCCAAGTTTATTACAATTTTCATTTTGGGAAATTCATAGCCTTCATGGATAATAGCTGCTTGTATTCTTTCGCTTGCTTCTTTTATGGCTCTATCTCCCAATCCAATTATAGAAATAGAAGGTTGTCCATATATTGTGTCCGTTTCTATTTCTACTAAATATCCTTCTATTCCTGATATAGCAAAGCTATTTATAATAGAGGCCATTTTTTATACCCCCATTCTTTCTTCAATTTCTCTATTTATTTGTTGATCCATAAGTTTAGATTCCACATATTCCTTATATAATTTTCTGCTTTTATTTCTAAAGTAGGATAATATTTTTTCATCTATTACAATATCATTTTTTATTTCTCCCATATATACACCATAACTACTCCATTTATATTCAACTGGTTTTTCTACCATAGAAGCCTTTACTGGATTAAGATGTATATATCTACTAGTTTGAAGATTATATGCATCACTTTCAATTATTCCTGCTCTATATCTTCCCTGAAAAAGATGTCCTATAAAATTATATTTATTATTAAAGTATTTAGTATAAGATAAATTTATATATCTCATAATTTTCCATATCTCTACATTTTTAGTTTCTATTTGCATATGTATATGGTTTGTCATAAGACAATAAGCATATAATATATATTCATATTTTTCCATAGTTTCTTTTAAAATCGTTAAATATACTTGGTAATCTTCATTATCTTTAAATATGGCAGATCGTCTATTACCACGATTCATAATATGATAAACCGCCCCTGGATACCATATCCTTTTTTTCTTCCCCATTTTTCTTCCTCCTTCTTCCAAATGTGATGTTTTTATATAATATTTTCCAATTTTTGTTTATAGTTAAATATTATCATTTTATCCTATTGTTTACAAGCATAAAAGCCCCTTTAATCAAAATGAAATAGTGCTTAGGAAGGAGGTATATAGGGTGAGTTAAAGCATTTTTGAAGGTAAATGAATGGGTGGTAAGCAAAAGAAAAAAACTAACAGATATCTCCCTGTTAGTTTTTTTCATTCGCCTGCAACTTTTTTAAATTTTTCAATAAATATATGGTCTTGTTCATATTTTTCTATAGCTTTTTCTGTACTTAGCATGAATTCTTGAATTGTCTTCTGTATTGATTTTATCTCTTTTATATCCTTCTTAATTACTTCTTGTCCTTGTTCTAGTTTATCAAACCTATTATTCATTTTCTGCTGTTCTTTTTTCATTTCCTTCTGATCTTTTTCGATATTATCAAGTTTGCTTAATATCATAGATAATATTTTTTCTTGCTCCATATATATACTCCGCCCCCTTTTATTTAGTCTAATTAAGGTTCGTATGGTACCCGATACCTTTGGGTTTATTCACCTACAACTTTTTTCAACTTTTCAATAAATATATGGTCTTGCTCAAATTTCTTAAATGCCTTTTCAGATTCAAACATGAATTTTTTTATTGATTCTTGTCCTTCTTCTAGTCTATGCAATCTTAATTCAACTGTATCTAATTTTCCAGACATATCCTTTAGGTCTTTTTTCATTTCTTGCTGATCTTTTTCGATATTATCAAGTTTGCTTAGTATCATAGATAATATTTTTTCTTGCTCCATCTATACTCCGCCCCCTTTATTTAGTCTAATTATATCAGACAATACATATATCAGTCAAAATCATTTTGTATTAAAAGGTTCGGGCGGTACTCGGTACCTTTGGTACTACTTAAATAATATCTTGATACTTCTGTGGCCCATAAAGTACACGCATAACAACAACTTGTTTTTCTATTTTATCTACAATATAAAATACAATATAATTTTTAATAATTAATTTTCGATATCCTTTATCTTTAAGCACATCATCTTCTACGTGGCTACATGAAAAAGGAAATTGCTTAAGCCTCATGATGCTTGTTTCGATTTTATTCATAAGATTTTCTGCAGCATCTCCATTTAAAAGTTCATTTGTAATATAACCATAAATCTCATCTAAATCATTGTCAGCCTTAGGCGTGATCTTAATCTTATAACTATTTTCTACCATATTTTCTCCTCAGCTTCTTAAAAACTTCTTCTCCATCTAATAGTTCGTTCCCGTTTTTAATCTGAGCTTCAGCTTCTGCAAGCTTCTGGTAGAGTTCTAATTTTGCCAATGACTTTTCATAAGCTTCTATACTCATAACAACCATATCACCATAACCATTTTTAGTGATAAAAATTGGTTCTTTTGACTCATGACATAATTTTGAAATTTCTGTTGTATTTCTAAGATCCTTTATTGGACGAATTTGAGGCATAAAATCATCTCCTTGATTTATTATGCCTTAATTATAGCATTATTATGCTAGAAATTCAATTTCTATTTTTACTATTGTTCACAACATATTTTAAATGTATTTTTAGGTAATTCTTATAAAATAATGAATGCATAAGAAAAACACCCCACAAATATTTCTACCTGTGAGGTGCCTATTTCTTACTTTATTTCATTTTCGACAAGGTTCGGGCGGTACCCGGTACCTTTGGGTTGGTACCTTTTGGTTTTTTGGTTCTTCCTGTTTTTTCTATTTTAAAGTAACATCGCTAATTGTAAAAGTTTCTCCACCATATAAATCTTTAACTTCGATTTTTAATTCTTTGTTAGATAGAATATAGATTATATCTTCTACCATATCAGAAGCAACAAATTCACCTTCACTCATCTCTACTAATATAAATCCACCATCTACAAAACCTTGTAATTCATCTGATGTTACTGCTGTAACATCTGTAACATCAAGCTCAGGTTCTGAGGCAATGTGAGTTATTCCAAGAACTTGAGGTGCAGTGTTTTCTACAGCAATATCTATGCTTTCGATTACTTCTTCTTTTGCACCAGTTACTCTAATTAATTCAACTGTTACTGTACCAACTTCTGTCTCAGGATCTAAAGCTACTGTAAATTCTTCTTCAGTTGCCCAATCAGTACTAACAATTAGAGCTTTGTTACCATCTTTAACTTCTAATTTTAGTGTAGCATCTAAAGTTTCAGGAGTTGTTGCTACTCCACTTTTAGTAGCTTTTACCGCTACTGTTACAATATCAGTTGATTCAGTCTTATATAAGTCAAGTTTTTCTAATTCACTGTCTTTATCGACTGAGAATGCATATTCTATATCTACAGCATCTGTGTCAACTACTTCAACTGTGAATTCGCCTAGTTTTACGTTCTTACTGTCTACTGTTTGTGATACCTTTATTGTTTGATTACCAACTTCAGCACTTGAGAAATCTGCTGTTACAGTTAATAACCCATTAGTAGCTGAAGTAGCTGCTGAATCAACTACACCATTAACTTCTACTACTAAACTACTAGTAGTTGCTTCTTTCATAACATCGCCATTTTGGTCTTTGATTAAGATTTCTATTACTTGACCTGTATCTTGGTCATATTTAACTGTAGCATCTTTTAATTCTGCTGATGTAACTTTTTGCCCAGCTTTTACAACTACATCAATTGTATATTCAAATTCATTTGCTGGTGAAGCATTATCTTTAATTGTTAAATCAAATGTTACTGTTCCAGCTGACACTGGTATTATATTAGTGCCATCCCAGTAAGCTAGATCTGTATTTGAGCTTACAGCTTTATCAACGGAATAAGTTGATGAAGGAGCATTTATTACTTCACCATCTAGTTGTTTTACTTTTGTTACTTCAAAGACGTTACTAGTTTCACCAACTGTTATGAAATCTACATTGTCACTTCCATTGTTAACTACTACTTCTGATACGTTTACTATTGCTTCATCATCTACTACTGTTACTTCTTTCCATTCTGATTTAACTTCTTTGCCTTCTCCGTCTGTTATTACAACTTGGTATTCAAATTCAGTTAAACTACTAGCATTAATTACTCCTGTAACGTTAGGTGTAGCAGATTCAGTAGTAAAGAATTCTACTGTATATCCCTCTAACTTTAATTCTGCTATAGAAATTTCCTTTCCGTTGTTAATAGAAAAATCTAATTGTTGACCTGGTGCTTTTTTTACAGTATCTGTAATAGCACATATTCTACCAAAAATAATTCTATATTTTTCCAAATGCATAAAGGGGTATACATCAGCATTATAAGCCTTGCTATATCTAGTTACTTTGTAACTAAAATATTATTTTAATATAGTATTAAAAATTGTATTTTAAATAAAACATTAATAATTTAACTAAGTTACTTACAATGTTGTAATTTTATTATAATTTATAACTAATAATATGTTACTGTTTGCAATATAAATCAATTTATTCATTAAAATGGAAAATAAATGGTAAAAATAGAAAGACATTAAAAAATGTCTTTGCAGAAAAGAATTTATAATATATAGTAAAATAAATTAAAAGTTAAAACTATGTAAATAGAGCATTGATTTCATTTTCATAACCATATTTTTCTAAAAACTCTATTATTGCAACTTCAAAAATCTCTTTTTGACTTATGTTTTTTTCTTTACTGAATTCCTTCACAAGTTCCGATAGAGAATGGGACATACATAAAGATTTTGTTATGGTTATGCCACCCACAACATAACGGGGAATAGTGCCTCCATCGTTTATGGCAAGGAGCTGAGTCAATTTATCCTTATTCCGTTCTATCATTTCAAGCATTGGTATAAGTCTATTTAATCTATCAAGCTTAGATAAATTACCTTCTGAAGAAGCATCAATTCTTTTTTCTTCAATATAATCCTTATTATTGTGTTCATGATTTTCCCCTGTAGTTTGTGAGCTGTTAGCGCTATCCTGATTTTCTCCAGAGGATATGGGTCCCTTTAAAAGGGTATAGTTCTGATCTTCACTTGACCATATATATCCCTTGGATTTCATATATGCAGCCATTGTTCTATGGTCTTTAAGGCCCACTCTTTTAGCAACTTCTTTAGGATCAATATCAGCTTTAAAAAGAGATAATATTCTCTGTACCTTTGAGGTGCTGGAGGAATGTACAGATGGAATATTTGACTGTGATTTTAATATATATATCTGCTTGTAATTGTCCCATTTATATCCACGACGACGCATATACATATCCAGTGTTCTATAGCTTTTATGGTCAAGCTCTTTAGCAAGCTCTTCCCTTGATATACCCTCCATTAGTTTTTGAAGTATAAAGTTTTCATCATAGGAAGCTGTGTTATTAGCCTGTGATGCGGCTATTTCTTCATTTGATATTTCATCGTATAGATTTTCCTTTAAGTATTCCTCATCATAGTAGTCTTCGGACATAAAATTCACGCCTTTCATAATGATAGTCAGTTTTATAAAACATTAATAGCTCTATTTAAATCCTCCATATTTGCATGGGTATAAACTGAAGTTACCTTTAAGTTGGAGTGACCTAAAAGCTTTTGTACATGGACTAAATTGACACCGTTCTTTATAAGATTGGAAGCAAAGCTGTGACGTAAAATATGGGCGCTGATATTTTTATTCCACCTAAGTTTTTTAGTAGTATCGTTTAATACTCTATTAACGTATGCAGCGCTAAGGCTTCCTGTTTTCTTAGTGGCAAAAAAATTATCACTATTCACATCGGGTCTAATATTATCTAAATAGTTTTCAAATATTTTAATGAGGTGATTACTTATAGGTATAGTTCTATCCTTTTTTCCCTTGCCATTTATTATATGAATTACCTATGTATCAAGACTTACATCCTTTAGCTTGAGATTAAGACATTCACCTATTCTCATCCCTGTATAATACAAAGTTTGAGAAACTACTTTGATCAATGGATGATCAATTGCATTAATAAGCTCATTTACTTCGCCAGGCGATAAATAGACCCTTTCCTTTTTTTGCAGTTTAATGGGCTCTAATAGAGCAGCCACATTTTTAATACAAAAATCTTTGTTGTGGACATATTTCCAAAAAGATTTTAAAGTATAGAGATTTCTGCTTCTGCTTGTTGACTGAAGGTGCTTTTCTTTTTTTAGCCAGTATAGATAATCTTCAATATCTATAGTTTGAATTTCATTTATATATAAAGGACAATTATATTTTTTTTCAAGGAAGTATTGGAATGAAGACAAATCTGACATATATCCCTTTATGGTTTCCTTACTTTTGTCCATTGTTATAAGATATTGTTTATATTTTTCTATAGATTCATGAAGCAGCATTGCTATATCTCCCTTCGATTTCATATATTATAATGAATTTTATTATAATTATATTATAAGTATTTAGTAATAAAATTATTAAAGAAAAAAAGCATTGTTTATCTTTAATAATAAGAAAAATAAATAGGTTTACAGGTTTAAATTTCAGTAATTCATAATATTATAATAATATGTAATATAGAATATAGCAATAGATTGCCAGAAAGAAATACCTAAAATTACAATATTCGACAAATATATTCAAATAACGACAGGGAGATTGTGTAACTGTAACAAGAAAATGTTACTTAACTTAAAGGTAAACAACATTAAGGTTTAATAAATTTTAATAAGTATTTGCAAACTAAGTTTTACTATATATATTATTTTGAATACAAATTGGATTTTATATTCAATAGATTTAAGAAACATTATATTGGCCTATTTTATTCTTGAACAATTATGTACAATTTTTTCATAATATATTTAAAAAGTACAAATAATACTAAAGAAAAATATTATGAAGGGAATTGATTTCTAAATGAAGAAAAAAAGATTATCCATAACTATATTATTAAGTCTAATAGGCCTTTTATCAATTTCATGTGCTCCTAATATAGAGGAAAAATATCCACAAATAGGTCAATACAAATCAGATCTAAAAGAATTGTACAATGAAATTGAAACTAAATATGCTGAAAATCCGACTCCAGAAGATTGGGATACATTTTCCCAGGATTGGGTGCCAAGGCTTACGAGAGCAGCAATGGAAGATTTAAATGGAGATGTACCTGAAGAAGCCCAAGGAAAAGTATCACAGCTCAATGATACAAAAAACAATCTCATGTATCTGTGGAATCAGTACAACAATAAAATAACAGGAAAGAATTTTAAAGAAGAGACTGTAAAAGAATTAAAAGAAAGTATTGAAAAAAGCTTAAAATAATATAAAAGGCACAAAGAAAAAGTTCTTTTGTGCCTTTTTATTGGTTCTATATAAGATTTATAAATTAGCCTGTTGTACTAGGAAATTAAATATTTAATTTCAAATGCAATTTAAGAGTTTTTAATATTTCATTTGAGTGATTTTTATAAACCTGTTTTTCCATTCAAAACTAAATAAAAAAACAGGTTTATTACATGAACGAAAAGGAAATATTAAAAACTCCGAAGAACAACAAGTTAAATTAAATAAATTGCCAGAGAATATTAATAAAATTAGAATTATTTGGCAATTTATTTTTTGAAAATTTACCTCCAAATTTTCTTTATTATTTGATATAATCCTATTAAATTTGACACGATGAAATGATATAATAGTACATAGTGTTTTATTTAAATAGGATTTGGGAGGTATATAATGAACAAAAATAACTTTAGAATTTTAGTTTGTCTAATAATAGCAGCTACAATTATATCTCAATCTTTTGAAGGTTTAGTTTTTGCTCAGCAGAATACTACTCAGGAAAATGCTGCTCAGCAGAATGAACCTCAGCAGGGTTCTAAACTCCAAAAAGAGATTAATAAGGCTGTAAATAGACTGGTAGGTTTTGGTATTGCATCTGGGAAGGATGATGGACAATACCATCCAGAGCAGAATATAACCAGGGCAGAATTTGCAAAAATGATAGTAAATGCCCTTGATATATATGTGGATATTAATGTTGATAAGCTTAATTTTACTGATGTTGATGCTAAAGATTGGTCGGCACCATACATATATATAGCATCTAGCAGTGGATTCATCAAGGGCTATGAAGATAATACATTTAAGCCCAATGAAAACATAACCTTTGCTCAAGCCTGTGCAATAGCATTAAGGTCAATAGGATATAAAGACGAGGTCTTACAAGGGGACTGGCCTAATAATTTTATTGTTAAAGCATCGGAGCTTAGGATAATCGATGGAATTGTCATGGAAAATGATGTAGCAGTTAATAGGGGACAAGTGGCATTGATTATTGACCGTTTATTAAATCAGAAGATGCTTATACCAAGTTTTCCAAAGGGGAAATTTAGAGAAGCCGAGGATATAATTTTAGAAGACAGATTAGGAATATTTAAATTTGAAGATTCATATGTTCTTTCCAAGGAAGTTATATCCGAGAAAGATTATGTTAATATTAGAATGAATATCGATGGGGAAGAGGAGAAAAAAAGATATAAATATGTTCCTGAGGTTTCAGATATTCTTTTGGCAGGGAATAAGCTGGATGTTTACATAAATGATGAAGAGACTATAATATATGCTGAAAATAGTAAAGGTGAAAATAACGGTGAAAGCGGAGAAGATGGAAAATATGGAAATAGCTTTATCGAAAATGGCTATGAAGAAGCTCCCGTAGGTCAAATAAAGATAAATGGCATGGATGATTTTATAGATATAGATAAAGACTGTAAAATATATATAGATAATGAAGAAGTTAAAAAGAAAAATCATAAAAGATATCTAAAAAATGGACAATTTGGCGTTTTTAGAACTGAAGATGGGAAATTAATATATGCTAATATCCTACAGTGGGATAGTGAGAATTATTATGTGAAGGCTATAGATATAAAAGAAAAGACTATTGATTATATAGGCATGGATAAAAGAACTAATGGAAAAATTGAGCTGAATAAAGATGATGAAAATTATAAATTTTATTTAGTCAATGGAGCTGACAGAACTGAGATTAAATTTGAAGAACTGGCAAAGGGAGATATTATAAATATAACTGATAATCAGGAAAACAAAGATATAAAGATGATACTGGCATTTAGAAATGTTGTTAAGGGTAAATTTGATAAGCTCTATGGAGGCTATAATGGGAGGAATATAAAAATAACTTTGAAAGAAGATCCTTCAAAGGAATATAATTTAGCTGAAGAATTTATATACTCCTATAAAAATGGTGAGAAAATATATAATGGAGAAAGAGATGATTACAACGCCACAAATTATCTTAAGGATTTTTATGAAGAAAATGTATCTTTATATCTTGATTATAAGGGGGATATAGCCTATATAGAAGGAAATTTCAATTTAGAGATTGATTCCTATGGCGTTTTAGTTAGATATGGAGATGCTGTTAGGGGAGAAATACAGATATATAATAAGGACGGAAAAAGGAAGGTATATGCCTTTGAGGATTCTTCAGAATATGAAAGATTAAAAGATGATATTCCTGAGGGAAGCATAATAAAATATTCCATAGGAAAATCTAAAAAACTAAGGGATTTGGATCCAAATATATATGAAAGTATTATATTGACCAGTGAAACTAGTACTATAAAAGCTGGGGATGACTTTGGAGAAGATTTTGTAACTATTGAAGGAGATAAATATGAGGTGGATAGTGATACCATATATTTTGATTATACAGATCATAATCCTTACAATGTGAAGAAAATTGATTGGGAAAGATTACAGGATAAGAAGGTAATAGGAGATGTAGAGGTAATATATGCAAATGATGACGATAAATTAAAATTATTGGTTATTTGGGATGATATGGATAAGATACAGGAAAAGACAGAGGTAGGATATGTGGAAAATATTTATAGATTGGGACATGAATATTATGCTGATATAGTTAGACATGGCAGCTCAGAGGTTAAGCAGTATACATTACATGAGGGGCAGTATAATATATATCCTGGAAGGCTTATATTGTTTAAAATAAATACTGATAATGAGCTGGAGCTTATGGAAGATGAAGAATTTCAGTTTATATCCGATGAAATAGATGGTATGGATGGAGATACGATAACTATAGATGGAGAAGAATATAGAATAAGAGATGACAGTATTATATTAGTTGGAAATAAAATGAAAAGCCGAGGCTCTTTAGATAAAGGTGATAGGGTGGACGTATACATTAATGATCCAAAGGCTGTTATTATATCATCTCCCGATTACAGAGACTATAAGCTTGAAGAAGGTACACTAATGGAAATTGATACAAGTAGAGAAGAATCCCTAACCATTGAAGTGGATGGTGATTTAGAAGAATATCAATTGGAAGAGTATATTGACTATATTTATGAAGGAAAATATATTCAAATAGAAAACGACAAAAAAAGTGTTACTGAATTTCTTGAAGATATTCTGGAGGAAGAAGCTTTAAAAAATGGAGAATACAAGATAAAATTTGCAGTCAATAGGGATACAGGGGAAATATATAGGGCATGGATATACTAATGCTACTTTTGGAGATTTGCTTTTAAGATAAATATTAAATTAATTTCATAAACAGTTTATAAATTAAACAAGGCACTAAGTAATGTTAAATTTATTAACATTTACTTAGTGCTTTATTTTTTTGTCTAATTTTTTAATTAAGATAGGATTAAGGGAATAAGGGAGTTTTATAAATATTTAAATTATTGCAATTAAGTGGCATATAAATTGCATCTAGAGAATCAGTAATACAAATAATAGCCCGGGTTTTTTATTTGATTATAATGTAGGCGAGGAAAACGTATCCATGACATATGAAATAAAGACACAATATTCCTTACAATTTTGACTTATAGATCAGATAGATAAAAAGAGAAAGAATATTGATAATTTTATAACGATTAAAATATTAGAAGAATGAAACATCTATTTATAGAGAGAAAAATAAAATATTAGGAGGAAAGCTTAATGAAAAATGAAAAGATAATGCCTTCTGCTAAATATGCTTTTCTGGCTTTAGGAGCAATAGTTCTTTTTATGATAGTGGGGATAAACTTTTTAAAGGTAAGAATAGAAGTAATGATGTTTTTATCATGGCTTATAATTGTTCCCTTTGCTAAAAAATTAGGATACTCTTTTTCCGAGTTGGAATTGGCAGCCTATGACATGGTTCGGAAGGGAATGCAGGCAATATCCATTATTCTAGCTGTTGGAATGTTGGTTGGTGCATGGATTAGTGCTGGAACAGTGCCTACACTGATTTATTATGGATTAAAGGTAATTACCCCCAGATTCTTTCTTGTAACTGCATTAATTCTATGTTCTTTGGTTTCTCTTGCTACAGGAACATCCTGGGGAACCATGGGAACCTGTGGTATTGCAATGATGGGTATAGGAGCAGGCCTAGGAATTCCTGCTGGAATGACTGCCGGTGCAGTAATAAGTGGTGCCTACTTTGGAGACAAGCTTTCTCCACTGTCCGACAGCACAAATCTTGCGCCAGCAGTTTCAGGAACAGATGTCATAACCCATATAAAGCATATGCTATATGTTACTGTACCTTCTTATATAATCACATTTATTATCTTTTTATTCCTTGGTTTTAGATACGGCAGTGATACAGCAGACCTTTCAATGATAAAAGAAATTTTAAACTCCTTAGATGGTTTATATAATATAGGAATTATATCCCTTGCACCTGCAATCCTTGTAATCATTCTACTTATAAGGGGGCAATCACCTGTAACTTCAATACTAATCGGTTCAGCAACGGGCTTTGTTGTTGCTACTTTATACCAGGGCTTTGAGCCTGCCTATGCAGCTCAAGCTTTGTATACAGGCTTTTCCGGAGATTTTGGAAGCGAATTTCTAAACAAGCTTTTAAACCGAGGCGGTCTTTTAAGCATGGCAAATATTGCTTCAATCATGGTCTCAGGTCTAGGTCTGGGAGGTATGTTAAGACATTGTGGAATACTTCAGTCCATATTGGATGTTATGGCTAAAAAAATCAAATCTGTTGGTGGACTGGTTGGAAGCACCATGCTTGTGGCATATTTGGCAAATATGATAGGTGGTTCCATGAGCTTTGCAGCAGTTATGACCGGTACATTGATGTCTCCCCTTTATGAAAAGTGGAAACTAAAACCTGAGAATCTGTCAAGGACTATAGAGGACTCCTCTACATTAGGAGCACCATTAATTCCCTGGAACAGTAATGCATTGTTTGCAATGTCAATGCTGCAAGTTTCCTATGGTCAGTACGTAGGATTTGCCTTCTTCAACTTCATAGACCCTGTTATTGCATTAATATTTGCATATATCGGATTCTCCATAAAGAAATATACAGACGATGAGTTAAAGGATTCTAGCAAGGCTGAATTAGCTTAAAATATAATGCCTAGAGGTATACCTCTAGGCTTATTCTTTTGTTTAAAAAATTAACAGAAATAAGTGCCGATGTTCATTATTTTAACTATTATTATTCAATACATTTATACTTATATCTAAAAACCTTGATTTTATAGGTTTAAATAGAATGGTATAGAAATTGCTTATTTATTTTATATACCATAAAAAACTAATAGATCGGGGTGATAAAATGATAAAAATATTTAAAGAAATAGCTGAAAAGGCAAAAGAAATAGGGCCTAAAACCATGGCTGTTGCAGTATGCCAGGACGAAGATATATTAAAATCAGTCAGCTATGCCTATGAAAAGCAGATAGTGAATCCAATATTAATAGGAGATATAGAAGAGACAAGGAAAATTGCTAGGAAGTTGAAAATTGATTTGGAAAAATTTGAGCTGATAGATATAAAGGATAAGGTAGAGGCATGTAAGATAGCAGTAAAAGCTGTTCATGAGAAAAAAGCTACCATGCTTATGAAGGGATTTGTTGACACATCCCTAATATTAAGAGCAGTTTTAGATAAGGAAAAGGGGCTTATGGATGGAGGTCTAATAAGCCATGTTGGGGTTGTGGCTGTAAGGGTCTTTGACAGACCATTTATAGTAACTGACTCTGCAATGAATATTGCTCCGGGAGTAAATGATAAAGTACATATTATAGAAAATGCAGTGAAGGTAGCCCATGGATTGGGAATAGAAAAGCCAAAGGTGGCAATGCTTTGTGCCGTAGAAAAAGTAAGTAAAAAAATGCCTGCAACAGTTCAGGCAAAGGAAGTAGTTGAAATTTATGAAAGGGGCGGTATAAAGGGATGTATTGTAGGTGGGCCCTTTGCCCTTGATAATGCCGTATCAATAGAGGCTGCAAAACATAAAGGAGTAAATCATCCCGTTGCAGGAAATGCAGATGTTTTGGTGGCTCCTAATATTGAATCAGGAAATATATTAAATAAATCCATGGAATACTTTGGAGAAGCTAAAAAAGCTGGAATCATGATGGGGGCAAAAACGCCTATAGTCTTAACATCAAGGGCCAGCTCCGATGAAGCAAAATTCAACTCCATAGCACTGGCTGTTTTAGTTTCAAAAACCATGGATATGTGATTAATAAATTGAATTTACTCCAGTAGGGATTAAAAATCCTTAGAGTCTACTTTTAGTTTTTAAATTTCTCATTTACATATCTACATCTATATATAGGAGGGAGATACTCATGAATAAGAGCTATAGAATATTGGTTGTCAATCCAGGGTCAACATCTACAAAGATAGCTGTTTATGATAATGAAAAGGAATTGTTTACAGAAACGATCAAACATTCATATGATGAAATGAAACAGTTTGAAACCATATATAGTCAATTGGATTTTAGAAAAAACATTGTGCTAAAGGTATTAGAAAGTAAAAATATTGATTTAAATTCCTTAGACGCCATAGCCGGCAGAGGAGGAAATATGAAGCCGGTGGACGGAGGAACCTATCTTGTTAATGAAGCTATGGTAGAAGACTTAAAGGTAGGTGTTATGGGTCAGCATGCTTCAAATCTGGGAGGAATTATAGCCTATGAGATAGGAAGGCCATTGGGGCTAAAATCCTATGTTGTTGACCCTGTAGTAGTAGATGAATTTGAAGAGATATCTAGGATATCTGGTATGCCGGAAATCCCAAGAAAATCTAAGGATCATCCTCTTAATTCTAAGGCTGTGGCAAGGAAAGCAGCTGTGGAGCTGGGAGGAAAATATGAAGAGCTTAATTTTCTTACTGCCCATTTAGGTGGAGGGATTTCTATAGGAGTCCATAGAAAGGGAAGAATCATAGACGTAAATAACGCATTAGATGGAGATGGTCCATTTTCACCGGAAAGAACAGGGGGACTGCCGGTAGGTGGACTTGTGGATCTATGCTTTTCAGGAAAATATACTAAAAAGGAAATAAGAAAGAAAATAGTGGGAAATGGCGGTCTCATGGCTTATCTTGGCACCAATGACGGCAGAGAAGTTAAAAAAATGATACAAGAGGGAGATAAGAAAGCGGAATTGATTTATAGGGCCATGGCCTATCAGATATCAAAGCAGATAGGAGCTGGAGCAGCTGTATTGAAGGGGAATGTAGATGCAATAGTTTTAACTGGGGGATTGGCCTTTGATAGTGAATTTATAGATTGGATAAAGGAAAGGGTAGACTTTATATCCAAGGTAATGGTATATCCGGGAGAGTATGAGATGATAGCCTTAACCCAGGGGGTTATAAGAGTATTAAATGGAGTGGAAGAGCTTAGAGAATATAAGTAAATTAAGAGGTTGGGATTAGAGGAGAGCTGGCTGTTGGCCAGTTTTTCTCTACACAAAAACAACAAAATAAGACAGAATTTTTAGAAAAAAAGCAGGGATAACAGATAAAAACTAGAACTCTATTTATAGTGATACCAAATGGATAATGATACTCGATGGAGGAGATTGTAATGAATCCTAAGATATTAGCTATATCTACTTATCCTGAGCTAACCCAAATGCTAAAGGAGATATCCAAGGAATTGGGAGTAGCTATTAGCATATATGAAGGGGGAATAATGAGGGATGGACATTTATATGCTAAAAAGATGGAAAACAAGTTTGATATTATAATAAGTCAGGGAGGAACCCTTGAAGCCATTAAAGAAATAGTCACAATACCTGTAGTATCTATAGAAATAAGCACAGCTGATATATTAAGGGCCCTATTGGAAGCAAAGGAAAAATTCAAAAAAAAGATTGTACTGTTCTGCTATAGGTCTGAGAAGCTTAGCAAGCTTCAAAACCTAAAGGATATATTAAATGTTGATTTTGAAGTGGTCAATTACGGAAACAAAAAAGAATTTGAAGAGAAAGTTGACAAAATTTTTAATAAAAGTGAATTTACTTTAGTGGGAATGGGCAGCTGCATGCTAGAAACTTCCAAGGGAAGAGATGTAGATGCAGTGATTATAAAAAGCAATAGAAACTCAGTTAGGCAAGCCATTATTGATGCCAAAAATATATGTGATTTAAGTAAAAGGGAAAAAGAGAAAAGCGAAAGGCTTAAAATAATAATTGACTATTCTTCCGAGGGAATAATAGCAGTAGATAAACAGGGTTTTATTACAACCTTTAACCCTGTGGCCGAGAAAATATTTGATTTGGAATCAGATATTGTATTAGGTAGAAATATTTCAGATTTAAAGGATTATTATTATCTTAATATGGTTTATGGAGACGAAGGCTATAAGCTGGATGAAATAATTAAAATAAATAATATTCAGCTGATCATAAATAGAATTCCAATAATTGTGGAGGATGAAAAATCTGGGCTCATTATTACTTTACAGGAGATATCAAAGCTTCAAAAGCTGGAGCAAAATGTAAGAAATAAGCTATACAATAAAGGTCTTATAGCAAAACATAGATTTGGTGAAATACTGGGATCAAGTAAAGCTATTAAGGAGGCCATAGATAATGGCATAAGGTTTGGAAAGACATCTACCACCATACTTATACAGGGGGAGACCGGCAGTGGTAAGGAGCTCTTTGCCCAAAGCATACACAATATTAGTGATAGGAAGGATAAGCCCTTTGTGGCAGTTAATTGTGCCGCATTACCTGAAAACCTATTGGAAAGTGAACTGTTTGGATATGAGGAGGGAGCCTTTACTGGGGCAAAAAAAGGTGGAAAACTGGGATTATTTGAAATGGCCCACGGTGGGACTATTTTTTTGGATGAAATCGGAGAGATACCTCTTAGTCTTCAAAGCAGACTTTTAAGAGTGCTGCAGGAGAAGGAGGTTCTGAGAATCGGAGGGGACTATATAGTCAAAGTGGATGTTAGAATCATATCAGCCACCAATATTGATTTATATAAAATGGTTAAGGAACATAAATTCAGAGAGGACTTATATTTTAGATTAAATATATTAAATTTAAAGATTCCACCCATAAGGGACAGAAAAGAGGATATCCCCATATTAGTAAATGAATTTATAGGAAGAATGAACAGAGAACATAATAAAAAAATTGAGGGACTTACAGAAAATGCTATGAAGCTTTTGATGGCATATAGCTGGCCCGGGAATGTAAGGGAAATCCAGAATTTTGTTGAAAGAATGGTTATACTATCGGACTATCCGACCATCGAAGAAAAGTTTATCAGAAATTTATTTATACAATCCTTTGGTAGAGAAAACGAAATAGAAAAATTAGAAGAGGATAAAAATACTATAAAGGTAAAGGTAGGCACTTTAAAGGATATGGAGCTTCAGCTTATTGAGGAGCTGAATAATATATTTGATAGCAATAAAATTCTACTGGCGGAAAAACTAGGAATAAGCAGAACTACCTTGTGGAAAAAAATGAAGGAGATGGAAGAATATTAAACCCAATGAATTGGGTTTTTTTATTTTGCACGCAATGTTTAAATATTAAACATTGTTCATTATTTATGTTAAATCTTTAAACTGACACTTCTTTTAAAAAAATCACTTTTTTCTATACAGCCTATTTCAGTGATTTTAGAAGAATTACTGAATTATATAATACTGGCATATAATTTGCATTATTTATTATTGAATATAAATTAGGGAGTTTTAATACTTCATTTGAGTGATTTTTATAAATCCAAAGAAAATATTAAAACCCTATCACATATCTATAAAAGAAAAGAGGGATTGTATGATTACACCATTCCACTATATCGGTACTTTTATAACCATCTTCATAGTTTCATATCTGGGATTTGCATCAACAAAAAAAGTAAAGTCATCCCAGGATTTTGTTGTAGGCAGTAGAAAGCTTAGTTCTTCAAAGGTTGCCGGAAGCATTATTGCAACAATTGTAGGAGGGGCATCGACCATAGGAACTGCTCAACTTGCCTTTGAGCAAGGGATAAACGCCATGTGGTTTACATTGGGAAGCAGCTTGGCTTGTTTATTTTTAGGAATATTTTTGGCTGTTCCCTTAAGAAGAGCACAAGTAGATACAGTTTCCCAGCTCTTATCAATGAGTTATGGGGAATATGCGGGAGTTGCTGCCAGTATTATTACTTCTTTAGCTATATTCATCCACATAACAGGGCAAGTTCTTTCTTCCATTGCCATACTCACATCCTTATTCAATGTCACAATAATTGTAGGGGCTATTATAACCATTGCACTAATAATTTCCTATATCTTTTTCGGTGGATTTTTAGGTACTAGTGTAGTTGGAATAATGAAAACAATTTTACTCTATTTGACATTGGGAATAAGTGGAATACTCACACTGAAATATTTTGGGGGAGTTCGGGGCTTTACAGCATCTTTCCCAAGGGATCCCTGGTTTAATCTCTTTAGCAATGGTATTGGTGCTGGACTGGGTCAGGGATTTTCTATGGTTGTAGGGGTTGCTTCTACCCAAACCTATTTACAGGCAATGTTTGCAGGCAGAACAGAAAAGGAATCAAGGAAGGGAGCCTTTATATCAGCTCTGTTGATTCCACCTATAGGGCTTATATGTACTTTAATAGGGATGTATATGAGAACCGTTAATCCGGGATTGGTTCCCAAGGAAGCCTTGCCAGCCTTTATTTTAAGCTATTTAAATCCCTGGATTGGTGGGGTGATTATAGCGGCCTTGATTATTTCTGTAATTGGAACAGGAGCAGGTCTTACCCTTGGAGTTAGCACCATGGTAAATAGGGATATATATCTAAGATTCATTAATCCCAAGGCAGGGGATGAGTCTCAACTTAAGATTTTGAGATTATCAGTATTTGTAGTTTCTGCCTTGGCTTTACTTATGGTATATATCAATGCCGATTCACTTATTTTAAAATGGGGCTTTTTATCTATGGCATTAAGGGGAACTACCATTTTTATTCCCCTCATTGGAGCTATATTCTTTAAAGGAAGGGTTAAAAGAAAGGCAGGCTTGCTGGCAATTATATCAGCTCCTATTTTAACAATAGGATGGGAAATCTTTGGCATAAGTAGTATTGACTCCTTATATATTGGACTTTTATCTAGCTTTTTTATAATTCTAATTTTTTCCCTCAGCTCCATGGAAGTTCGTAGAAAGGTAGAGAGTCACAGATAGAAATAATGAAATTTTAAAGCATTATAAATTTCATATTAGAAAATACAGAAAGGAGCATCAAAATGAAAAAGATAACAATTGATCCAAGGCTGTGTAAAAAATGTGGTATCTGTGTAGAGTTTTGTCCTGCTGATGTATACACTAGGGAATTAGACGGCTCCCCAGTAATTAGTTTTCAGGAAAAATGTACAGGATGCAAACTTTGTGAGTTAAGATGCCCAGATTTTGCTATAAAAGTGGAGGTGAGTAAAAATGACATTAAATAATAAGGTTAAATTTATACAGGGTAATCAGGCAGTAGTGGAAGGAGCCATAGCCGCAGGGGCAAGATTCTATGCAGGATACCCCATTACACCCTCATCAGAAATTGCCGAGGGCTCTGCCAATCGCCTTCCACAGGTAGGAGGTCTTTATGTACAAATGGAGGATGAGATAGGAAGTATGGCGGCAATAATTGGGGCTTCTTTAAGCGGCAAAAAATCATATACTGCAACCAGTGGACCCGGTATTTCTCTGATGTCAGAGAACTTGGGGGTTGCTGTAATGGGAGAGGTTCCATGTGTACTGATAAATGTACAGCGTTCAGGACCAAGTACTGGCCTTGCTACCAAGCCCGCTCAGGGAGATGTAATGCAGGCAAGATGGGGAACCCATGGAGATCATGGAATAATTGTTATTTCTCCTTCCTCTGTACAGGACTGTTATGATCTTACTATAGAAGCCTTCAATTTATCTGAAAAATATAGAACTCCGGTAATGTTTTTATCCGATGCAACAATAGGTCATTTAAAGGAAAAAGTAGTTCTTAGGGAAATAGCTCCCGAGGAAATAGTAAATAGAAAACAGCCAAATTGCGATCCAAAGGATTACCAGCCCTTTAAATTTCAGGATCAGGAAGATGGTATAGCACCTTTAGCTGCCTATGGAAGTGAATATGTTTTTAGAATCACTACAACTACCCATGACGAAAGGGGTATGGCAAATTCTACACCTGCAAATGCTGATAAATTTATTAGACATTATACAGATAAAATTGAAAAAAATAAGAAGGATATTACTATAGTTAGAAAATACAATTTAGAGGATGCTGACTATGCAATAATAGCCTTTGGATGTACTGCTAGAGCAGCCCTTGAAGCAGTGAATATTGCTAAAGATAAAGGGAAAAAAATTGGATTGCTGCAGCTTGTAACTATATGGCCCTTTGCCGATGATGAAGTTAGAGAAGTTTTAAAAAAGGTAAAGGGAGTAGTAGTACCTGAAATGAATTTAGGACAAATTATTGGTGAAGTTAAGAAGATAAATGACTATGGTATACCGGTAGAAGGGCTAAGTAGAGTGGATAGCTTAATGATAACTCCTAAGGAAATATTAGATAAAATAGAGGAGGTAGAAAAATGTCTGTAAATAAATATGATGACTATTTAATAAAGGAAAAATTGCCTGTTTTCTGGTGTGCAGGATGTGGTAACGGCATAGTTTTAGGGTCAATTTTAAGATCCTTTGCCCAGCTTGGGCTAAAGAAGGAAAATACAGTGGTTGTAACTGGTATTGGATGCTGGGGAAAGGCCGATGATTATATAAGCACAAATACATTTCACGGTACCCACGGTAGGGCCTTGGGTTTTGCAACGGGAATCAAGCTGGCAAATCCAAAGCTCAATGTCATAGTTTTAATGGGTGACGGTGATGGGGCTACTATTGGAGGAAATCATTTAATACACGCTGCCAGAAGAAATGTTGATGTAACTGCAATATTAGTTAATAATCTCAATTATGGTATGACTGGAGGGCAGTACTCGGGAACAACACCCCATGCCAGCTATACTACTACATCCCCCTATGGTCATGTGGAAAATGGCTTTGATGTATGCAAATTAGTTAAGGCAGCTGGAGCTCCCTATGTTGCTAGGGGAAATGTTTATGGAGTGATTCAGCTTCAAAAGCTCATTAAGGAAGCAATAGAGAAAAAGGGATTCTCCTTTGTTGAAGTTATCTCAACATGTACTACCCATTATGGAAGATTGAACGGAATGAAGACTTCGGCAGGTGCCATGAAATGGATCAAGGACAATTCAATTTCTATTGAAAGGGCTGAGAAATTACCTAAAGAAGAAAAAGAAGGAAAGTTTGTTATGGGAAAATTTGTGGATAAAGATATAGAGGATTATACAGCAAGATATGACAGGGTTATTTCAAAGGCAAAAGAGATTATATAACTTTGGAGGTGTAAAAATGAGCAAGACTTGTCAAATAATATTAAGCGGTGTTGGTGGACAGGGACTGGTTTCCAGTGGAACCATATTAGGAGAGTCAGCCACCATATATGAAGGTAAAAATGCTACATTAGTATCCTCCTATGGAGTTGAAACTAGGGGAACCTTCACCAAATCCGATGTAATAATAAGTGATGGAGATATCTCTTATCCTGAAGTTTCAAAACCCGATATAGTGTTGGCACTGGCACAGGTTGCCTATGATAAATATGCAGCGGATTTAAGTGAGGATGCAGTATTAATATATGATAATAGTTTGATTTCAGATACTAAGGAATCTAAGGGAAAACAATTTGGCTATCCGATTAATGATATGGCGTTAAAATTAGGGAATATTGCTGTGGCAAATATTATTGCAGTAGGTATTATTATTCAGAAAACAGGCATTTTGAAGGAAGAATCAGTTATTGAAGCTATAAAGGATAAGTTCGCCCATAAGCCAAAGGTAATTGATTTGAATATAGAAGCTCTTAGAAAAGGAATAGAAATAGGAATGGAGGTGTAGACCCTATGACAAATAGTTCTGGGAGCAGATATGCCTATAGAATGTACAATGTAAAACCCTCTGCAATAAGGGAACTGATGAAGGTTACTAGGCAGCCCGACGTTATTTCTTTTGCCGGGGGATGGCCAGCTCCTGAGCTTTTCCCAGCAAAGGAAATGGAAAAGGTCTGTCAGAAAGTACTAAAGGAGGATGGAGCCTATGCTTTGCAATATGGAGCATCGGAAGGTTACCAGCCTTTAAGAGAATTTATAGCAGGTAGGATGTCGGATAAAGGAATTGATATAACAGCAGACAATATTTTTATTACTAGCGGATCCCAGCAGGGGCTTGAGTATTCTGCAAAATTACTTGTAAATGAGGGGGATGTAGTAATCTGTGAAAGCCCTACATATGTGGGTGCAATAGGAGCCTTCAATCCATATCTTCCTAAATATGTTGAAGTTCCCATGGATGAAAAGGGTATGATAATGGAGGAATTGGAAAAAGCCCTTATTGAAAATCCAAAGGCCAAATTCATCTATACTATCCCGGATTTCCAAAATCCTACTGGTGTGACTATGAGCGGAGAAAGAAGAAAAAAATTAGTTGAGCTGGCAGGTAAATATGGTATTTTAGTGATTGAAGACAGTCCTTATGGTGATGTGAGATTTGAAGGTGAAAAGCTGCCTCCAATCAAATATTATGATAAAGAGGGAATAGTTGTTTATTTAGGTACATTTTCTAAGACCTTTTGCCCTGGTTTAAGGGTTGGTTGGGTTGCAGCAGAGCCTGATATAATAAGGAAATATGTACTTATAAAGCAAGGGGCAGATTTACAGGTAAACTCCCTGGCTCAAAGAGAAGTGGTTACTTTTGCAAAAATGTATGATTTTGATGGACATGTAAATAAAATAATAGATTCTTATAAATCCAGAAGAGATGCCATGCTAGATGCTATGGAAAAGGAGTTTCCCACTAATATCAAATTCACCCATCCCAAGGGAGGGCTTTTCACATGGGTAGAGCTTCCAAAGCATATAAAAGCAATGGATGTATTTGAAAAAGCCATAGAGGCGAAGGTTGCTTTTGTTCCTGGAGATTCTTTCTTTCCCAATGGAGGAGATAAAAATCACTTTAGACTAAATTATGCCACTATGAATGAAGAAAAAATAATTGAAGGGATAACTAGACTAGGAAAGGTATTAAAAACTTTATAATTTCATATTTTAATATTATACTTGACTCAAATGTTAAATAATGTATTATATACAATAAAAGAATCTCTAAAAGAGATTCTTTTGTTACTATTAATCGGCTTTTATTGATTAATTATTTTTCTACCTTATTCTTTTCCAACTTTAATATTTCGATAGTGGCTTCTATACCATATTTGACAACCTTATCAGCTATATATTGATTAATAGGCTGATTTTTTTCTATGATCCCTTCATCTGATAATCTTTCTATGATTTTTTCTTCTATTCTTTTATAGACTATGGTCTTGGAATTATTGCATTTGGTATAATCCTTTTTATTGTCAGTACGGCCAAGAAGATAATCAGTTGAACACTCTAAAACATCTGATATTTTTGTAATGATTTCTGCCTTTGGCTCTCTTAGATTATTTTCATATCGAGATAAAGTAGCTTCAGTAATTCCGGTCCTTTCAGCTAACTCTTTCTGACTTAAATTAAGTTGTTTTCTTAAATCCAATATTCTCTTACCAATACTTCCCACTTGTTAAGCCTCCTAAATAAAACCTTACCAATATTATAATACATACAAATTTTCCACACACTATTTTTACCGAAATTATAAATATACTATTGACATGTTACCAAATGGTATGTTAATATTAACTTACCAAATGGTAATGAGTTGAGCAAAACTTACCTATTGTTCTGATGGTGTGAGTATTATTTTATATAATAGTTTAATAGGTACATTATTAAATAAAAATTAACCATCGATTAGATCAAAAAATAAGTTGGAATCAAAAAAATCCTTTAATTCAATTCCCAGTCCAAAACATACTAAATATATAGTTCTAACTGTAGGATTTTTACTTTTTCCATTTACAACATCGTTTAGAGTTGATTGGGTTAATCCAGCCATTGTTGATAATTTGTTTATAGTTATATTATTTTTTTTACATAATTCTATTATTCTTTTAGAAATTGCTTCTTTTATAGTCATAATTACTCCTTTTAACGCTTTTTAAAAAGTATAACAAAATATAAGTTAAATAGTTACCGATAAATCGTTGACAAAGCATGAGAAAAGAAGTATTATATTTATAACGATATATCGTTATAAAAAACAAAAATATAGCTGCTTCAAAAATTATGAAACAGCTAAGAACTAGATAATATAATAAAATTTTTTGCTTATTTATTAATCTTAGGATTATTAGTTCTACCTATTAAATAGTCAATAGAAACATCAAAAAAGTCAGCTAAAGCAACAATTTTATCGATAGGGGTTGTCCTTCTACCCCTTTCAATATCACCAATGGTACTACTAGATGAAAAGCCAACACTTTTTGCAAGCTTATCTTGAGTAAGATTATGAGATATGCGAAGTGTTTTAACACGTTCAGAAAAAATTTCTTTTGAAAACATATAAAAACTCCTTGACTTAGCGCGATATGCGTTATATCATATAGTTAAAGACGCATAATGCGCTATAATATTTTATAAAAAGGCGGTGATAAAATACCTTACATAGCATCTCCGATTTTCAAAACCAGACTAGCTGCTTCATATAATATGAAACAGCTAAGATCTAAGTATTAGCCAATACTTAGCAGGTTATCATAAAGTTTGCCCCACACAAACTTTATGATAACATTTTACCAAATTTTTAATATTAAGACAATAGTGTAGATTTTCCATAGCAAAACTTAATTTGGACATATCAAAATATCCAATGCTTCTGTGGATTTTTGATGTGTACAAATTAACTATTTTGCTGAAATATCTACACGGATTTTCCATAGCAAAACTTAATTTGGACATATCAAAATATCCAATGCTTTTGTGGATTTTTGATGTGTACAAATTAACTATTTTGCTGAAATATCTACATAGATTTTCTAAGCAAAACTTAATTCATACTGGAAAGGATGGCTCTATAATGAATGTTGATAATGCCACAAAAACAGTATCTATTGACACCCATGGAGATCATGCTGTTACACAAAGGAGTAAAGGAATATATTATGGAAAAGGAAGGATTTAATTATATATATTCCATAAAGTCCTTAGAGTTTGTAAGGCCCTTGTATGTTATTTTTAATGATAAAAGAATTAGAGATATATTTAGAGAAGCACAAGTAGAGGGTGGTTTTCTAATTCGCTAGATATATATGTAGTATCATATAGAGATAGGCAGGTGATGGAGTGAAAATAGAAAATAAGAACTATAAATCCTTAAAAGAAATATTTTCAAATTCAAAGGTAGTGAAGTTTTTTTTGAATAGACATTTACCTAAGACTATTACAAAGGAAATAGATTTAAATACATTGATGCTTCAAGGAGATAGTTTTATTTGTGAAGAGCTTAAAGAGGATTTTTTTGATAGACTTTATAGGACAAATATAGATAAAAAGAAAGGCTATATTTATCTTTTGTTTCAAAGGGAAAGATATATAGAGGAAGATATATTTCTTAAATTGATAAGACATATGATAAAGGACTGGAAGAAGAGAATCATAGAAAGTAAGACTGATGAGCTTCCAATAATACTTCCCCTAATAATATATCCCTTCCAGGATAAGCTGTATATAAAGGGAGAAGAAGAGCTGGATATAATATTCAATATTTTTAGAAATAGGGTAACGGAAAATAGTAAGTATATAAAGAAGGCTGTAATAATGCAGGCAAATTATTTTAAGGAATTAGAGGATAGAGGAGAGAAAATAGAAAGCTTTAATGACTTTATTGATAGTATATTAGGTTCTTAGTTTAGATGTGTCAAAATATCCCATGCTTTCAAGGATTTCATAAAATCTATGATTTCTTAAACAATTATGAAATAGCCCTTAAGGAGGGCTATTTCATATATCGCTTTAATTGCTTATAAAAATTTTCTCTACTTCCTGCAAGAAGAATGATGATTTTTTTCCGTTGGCTTCGCTAATGGTATAGGCAATTTCATAATTTATGCTTTTATATTTTAGGAGTTTGAAGGAACATATTCATAGAGTAATAAAAGTCATTTTGAAAGGTAGAAAATAGCACAACGAGGGGGAAGTAAAATTGACAAAGGATATGATGCCAAATTAAGCTCATCGGAATTTCATGTCGTAAATATTTCTTGGGAATGAAGTAGAATATACAAAACCAAGGTCACTGCTTTTATAAAAAAAGCTAGTTCCTTGGTTTTTATTTATTGGTTTTCAGCTATTCTATGGCTTTTATTGCTTCGTTTAGCACCTTTTCACCATTCATCATTCCATAATCTACTGAGCTAATAACTACAGCTGGTATCTTACCTTCAGTTAACTTTTCAACCTCGGGATAGGCATATCTAATTTGAGGGCCAAGTAGGACTACTTCAACTCCTTCAAGATTTTCTTCAAGCTCACTTAAGGGTATGGCTTTTATATCTAAATCTACATCCTTCTTAGCAGCTGCTTTTTTCATTTTATTCATCATAATACTAGTGGACATTCCAGCAAAGCATACTAAAACAGCCTTCATTATAATCATTCCCTTCTCTAAGATTTTTGACCTTCATTTTCCATTTTTACTAATTTCTTTTCATAGGCTTTAAAGAACGGTAGGTAAATAAGTATATCTAAAACTATTAAGCAAACTACTAATACAAACGCCTTCCAATCCATTGTAGATATAAATGCCCCAATGGGTGAAAATAAATTCCAGCCCCCCATTATATAGGTTTTTCCTATTATTCCAAAACACATGAATAAATAGGCAATAACAGCATTTATAGATTGAGCAAAAACAAATGGAATAAAAAACATAGGGTTTAAAACCAAGGGTGTACCAAAGATTACTGGTTCATTTATACCGAATAATGCAGGTAATATACCTAATTTTCCAACGGTTTTTAATTGCTTAGATTTACTTCTGAGGAGCAGTAAAACCAATCCAAAGGTTGCACCGGCACCTCCAATAACTATAAAATATACCCAAAAAGGTGTAGTGAAAATATATGGTGGCTGTGATCCTGACATTACTGCCGATGCATTTACGGCTAAATTATGATCTCTAATGGGTCCAATTACTGTTCCGATTGCTGCATCATGGATGCCAAAGAACCATAAAAATTGGGTAAATGCACTGATTAAAAACACAACAAATACATTATCAACGGCCTTTATAGCCGGTGCCACTATACTTAGCATTGCCTCAGGCAGTGGAAGGCCCATGGTATTATCAAATATTGAATAAACGAAGAAATAAATGCTTATTGTTATTATAACCGGTAAAAGTGTTTCAAAGGAAGCCGATAATGCTGGTGGAACACTGTCGGGCATTTTTATATATCCGACTTTTTTGTTTTTCAAAAACCTAAATATTTCAACGGAGGTAATGGCAACTAACATTCCAGTAAATAATCCCTTTCCATCGAAGAAATTAATCAATATGGATTTGCTTGCAAAGGATAATTCTATTGGAACAGCTGTAACCATTAAAAAGGAAGCCAAGGCTGTGATGCTGGGGATAAAGGGCTCCATTTTATAGGATTTTGATAAATAATAGGCTATACCAACAGATACATATAGAGCAAAGGATCCTAAAGTCAATGCAAATAGCCAATTTAGTGCCATTGAATGGGCTTTTGCAAAATTACTCCATGCAATTAAAAATTTAAAGAATATATTGCTCCCCTGTATTGAGTCTGGATTAACAGGAGGAGAAGCCAAGATAGAAGCAATTCCCCCTAATAATGTTATAGGTAAAACCGTTAAAAAAGAATCTCTAATAGAAAGCAAATGTCTTTGTCTGCTTATTTTGTTGGCAAAGGGCAATATTTTTTTCTCAGCTATATTATTAATATTATTAAAGAAACCTTTATTACTCATTTTTCTCCCCCTTAATCTTCCAATATAGAACCATTGGAATTTATTACATCTTTATACCAATGGTAGCTTTTTTTAGGTATTCGTTTGTTGTTATTTTCATAGTCCACATACATAAGTCCATATCTTTTTTCATATCCATTCACCCAGCTGTATAAATCAAAGGTTGACCATACATAGTACCCTCTAACATCTGCACCGCTGGATAGGGCGTTATATATTTCAATAAGGTGGAGCTTTAAAAATTCAATACGTGGAGAATCATCGATTTCACCACTTACCATTTCCTCCACCATTCCTATACCATTTTCTGTAATGTATATAGGGATATTATCATATCTTTCTTTTACCATCATTATTCCATCGTACAGACCCCTTGGGTATATTTCCGTATCCCAATCTGTAAACTTACTTTTTGGGTCTGCAACCATTTCAAACCAATCTTTTACAACTATCTTAGAAGAGCCTTGCTTAGCCTTTCCGCTATTATTTACCTTAAGAACAGTTTCTCCGATTGTATAGGCTTTTACTAATGCCCTGGCATAGTAGTTAAGTCCAATAAAGTCTACTGTGTTGTTTTTAATAATTTCTAAATCTTCTTTATTCATAAAGCTAAGGTCATAGTTTCTGTTTAGCTTGTCTATTAAATCTTGAGGAAATTTTCCCTTTACAGCTGTATCTAAAACCCAATTATTAAAATAATTATCTGCATTTCTAAGGGCTATTCTATCTTCCTTACTATCACTAATAGCATATACCGGTGAAAAGGAATGAACTAATCCTATTTTGCCCTTAGCATTGGATTTTCTAAATTCCTCAATTGCAAACGCATTTGCCAACATAACATTGTATGAAGCCTGGATAGTTTTCTGTGGATCATTATATGAAGGAGGATAATTTCCAATTAGGTATCCAGAATATATAAAGAATCTAGGCTCATTAAAGGTTACCCACAATTCAACCTTATCTCCCAATTCCTCATAAAGTATTTTAGAAAAATCCCTAAAGGCATAGGCAGTTTCTTTATTTTCCCATCCTCCAATATCCTGTAGGGACTGAGGTAAATCCCAATGATATATTGTTACAAAGGGCTTTATATCATTTTTTAGACATTCATTTATCATGTTTTTGTAAAATTCAATTCCCTTTGGGTTTATTTTTCCCCTACCTTCAGGTAAAATCCTTGGCCAGGATATTGAAAATCTGTAGCTGTTTTGACCACACTCTTTCATATGCTTAATATCTTCCTTATATTTATGGTAGTGATCGCTAGCAACATCTCCATTAGAGTTGTTTTTGCTATTCCCTTCTATGTGGGTATATACATCCCAGATGGATAGACCCTTTCCATCCTCCTTGTATGCACCCTCAGCTTGATAGGAAGCTGTTGCCGAGCCCCAGAGGAAATTTTGAGGAAATTCAATTTTTGACATATTATTTAGTCTCCCTTCATTTTTGTTTGATTTCAAATCTTAATTATGCAATTTTCTCATTTCAATTAGTTCTACAATTAATTTTTTTACTAAAATAGAGTTCATAAGGTGGTCCTGGGCATGGACCATTATAATGCTATAGGCACTGTCTTCTCCACCGGCTTCCTTACTTAGCATTTCAGTTTGCAAATTATGGGCCTTATTTAAAGAAGAATTTCCCTCTTCTATGAGCTTATTTGATTTATCATAATTATGTTTTTTAGCTTCATCTAGTGCCTGGAAATAATAGCTGAAGGCATCTCCTGCATGTCCTATCATTTTTAATGCTATTTCTTGAACATAAGCTTTGTCCATTTGTTTTCCTCCCTTCATAAAGAATGGAACCTATAAATTTTTGATTAAAATTTCCAAGTAAAAATCTGTACAACTGTATTTTATAAAATAGGGTTTTTTAAAACAAATAATTGTTTTCCTAGGGGGTAGGAAAATAAATGCTTTATGTAATGAAGCTTTTTTTTATATAATATTAAGTGAGGAAATTGCATAACTCTAATTTGGCAAAATTGCATAATATATGCAGTATAGCTTCTAAGATTTTAAAGCAATATATAGTAGTTAGCTTTTCGATAAGGTAATTATGCAATTTGCTCAAGTGTACAAATAGATATATTAATCTGTGTTCTTGATAGTGTATATAGATATTCCAGTAAAACAGTTAATTTATACACATCAAAACTCCCTAGAAACATCGGATATTTTGATATAGAAACTAGCACAAGGAGTTAAATTAAGTTTTACTATAGGAAATCTATAAGAGAGGAGATAACTATAAAATGAAATTTAGTACAAAAAGCTTTCGGGAGATAATTTTGTCCCTTATGGCAGGAATAGTCGTAGGAATGGTATTTAAGATATTGAAATTTCCATCTCCTGCTCCCACAAATATATCCGGTTTTATGGGGATATTTGGGGTGTGGCTTGGAGGAAGTATTGTAGCAGCCCTTGAAAATAGAAGGATACAAGGAAGTGAACAGGTATGAATATATTATTAGAAATTATAAAGCCCGCCATTGCAGGGATTGTTTTAGGAATATTATTTAAAAAGGCAAGGCTTCCTCTTCCGGCGCCACCGGTATTAGCAGGGGTTATAGGTATACTGGGAGTTTTAATAGGAGGAAAATTAATAGAATTTTTTGTTTGATAAGAATACATTTTCAATGGGAGTTGTCAGTATGCTATTGATTACAAGACAAAAAGAAATAATGAAATTTCTACTATTGCAGTCAAGCTGGGTCAAAGGAAGTGTCTTAGCTCAGGAATTTAATGTAACTACTAGAACAATTAGAAATGATATTAAAAAAATAAATGAATTTAAAAATTTACAAATCATATTATCTTCATCAGAAGGATATAAGATTATAGATAATTTTAATTGTAAAGAATATCTTGACGATAATTATATGCCCATATCGCCAAAGGAGAGGGTTAATTATATACTTAATAAACTATTGACTACTTTAAAGCCCATTGATTTGTATGATATATCTGAGGAAATTTTTGTGAGCTTATCAACACTAGAAAAGGATTTAAAACAAATAAAGGATATAGTGAAGAATTATAATTTAAAAATAGATAAGAAATTTAATACAATTTGTATAAAGGGAGATGAGAAAAACAAAAGACAATTAATAAGGAATTTATTGTATGTTGAAACCGATGGAAATTTCTTAAATCTGGATAATTATGAAAATATATTTGAAGATTTTGACTTGAATTTAATAAAGGAAATATTTATTGATACCTTTAATTCTTACAATTTATACGCAAACGATTATTCTATTACGAGTATGGTTATCCATGTGGCTATAATATTAACTCGAATAAAAAATAATTATATTTTAAACAGTGATGAGAATAATTACTTAAATATAAAAAAATACAGGGAATACGAAATTTGTAAGGAAATAATAGAAAGACTTGAAAAAACCTTTAATGTGAAATTTCCTCAAAAAGAAATATATTACTTAACCTTTCTCATAATGGGAAAGGCAACACTTAATTATTCTACTATTAATAAGTTTAACTTAAAGGATTTCATAGAACCAAGCTACATTAAGCTGGTTGATAATATTTTATTGAAGGTTAATAATTATTATTTCCTGGATCTAAACAATGAAGAATTTTATATTAAATTTATTATTCACACTAAAAATATGCTCTTTAGAATAAAAAATAATACCTATACGAAAAATCCCATGAATAAAAATATTAAGATCACCTATCCCTTTATTTATGAGGTTGCAGTATTTATATCGAATGAAATTTATATAAATACTGGCCTTAAAATACCCGAGGATGAGATGGGCTATATAGCCATTCACATAGGTGCGGCCCTTGAAAGAAATAAAATATTAAATAGTAAAATAAAAACAGTACTTATTTGCCCCAAATATCATGATATACATCTAAGAATTATTAGAAAACTAAAGGAAAGGTATAGTGATTCTATAGAGATAACCGATGTTTTAACCTTGGTAGATAATACATTAAATAAATTGTCTGCAAATTTAATTATTTCTACAACTAATATAGAAAGGGAATTAAATAGTACCTTTATCAAGATTAATCCCTTACTGACCCATAAGGATTATTTGAAGATTGATTTTGGCATCGAAAAAATAATTAATGAAAAGAATATAAGCATAGTAAAAAAATACATTAATAAATGTTTTGACAGGGATTTGTTTTTTAAAAATATATATTATGATAATGAATTTGAAATAATAAGATTTCTAGGGGAGAAATTATTAAATAAGAAATTAGTAAATGATAATTTTGTGGATTTAGTTATTAAAAGGGAAAAGCTTTCTTCTACTACTTTTTTAGGAAATAATTTTGCCATACCCCATTCTATAGAAACAGATTCTAAAAAAACCGTTATAGCTGTCCTTGTAAATGATGATAAAATTAAATGGGGTAATAATTATATAAATATGGTTTTACTTATTGCAGTAAATAAAAAGGACCGAAGGGATTTTATGGAGCTATATGAAAGCTTGATAGATGTTTTGTGTAAAAAGGAAAATGTGGATTTGTTAGTGGCCTCAAATAATTATGAGGAATTTATGAGTCATATAGCAGAACTTATATATATTAATGGGTGATACAAAGAAATAGTCCTTTGTGTCACTTTTTTATATATTATGTTAAAATAAAACATAGTAATAAAAATGTCGAAAAAAGTAGTATAGGGATTTATGAGCCCACCTTTGTGTGAGGAGTGTTTTTATGAAGAGAATAGATGTAATTTATAACAAATTAAAGGAAATGGCAGTAGATGATGGAATAACAACTAAGGAGTTGGCTCAAAGGCTGGGATTAAGCCGTGCAAATGTAAGTAATGATTTAAATAAGCTTTGGAAAAAGGGAAAAATATGTAAGGGTGAGGGAAGACCGGTACTCTATTATATAGCTGAGGAGGAAAAACAGACAATATTTGATGAGCTTGTAAAGGAATGCGACAGTTTAGTTATGTCTGTAGAACAGGCAGAGGCTGCAATATTGTATCCGCCAAGGGGTATGCATACCCTTATTTTAGGCGAAACTGGTGTAGGTAAAACCATGTTTGCAGGATTAATGCACAGATATGCAATAGAAATGGATATGCTCACAGAAGAGGCTCCCTTTATAACCTTTAACTGTGCTGATTATTGCTCTAACCCCCAGCTTCTTATTAGTCAGCTCTTTGGAGTAAAAAAAGGAGCATATACAGGTGCTGATAGTGATCAGATAGGACTTATAGAAAGGGCTAACGGTGGGATGCTTTTTCTTGATGAAGTTCACAGGCTTCCGGCAGAAGGTCAGGAAATGTTTTTTACATTTATGGATAAGGGTGTTTATAGAAGACTTGGGGAGACAAATGAAGAGAGGACTGCCGATGTTTTTATAATTTCAGCCACAACGGAAAATCCAGAATCCAGTTTATTAAAGACCTTTACAAGAAGGATACCTATGATAATAAAACTGCCTCCATTAAAGGAAAGAGGAATGAGGGAAAGGTTTAATCTTATAAGTAAGTTTTTTAGGGAGGAATCCTCAAGATTAAATAAGCCAATAAAGGTTTCTGCCAACTCATTGAGGGCGTTTTTGACTTATAATTGTCCCAACAATATAGGTCAATTGAAAACCGATGTAAAGCTTGCCTGTGCAAAGGCTTATACAGAATATGTATCAAGACGGGAGGATAAAATATCTATTCATAGCCCGGATTTACCTAGTTATATTAAAAAGGGACTGTACAATGAGAAGGAGCACAGACATATATGGAATGAGCTTATAGGAATAAACCACAAATACTGTATATTTGACCATAAGCAGGGTAGTCTTATATCAGACAAACAAAAAAAGAACGACAATATATATGAGCTGATAGAAAATCGAATAAATGAATTAAGGATTAAAGGAATTGAAGAAGATGAAATAGAAAGGATTATGGAAAAGGATATACAACAGTATTATACTAGATGTATTCATGGCGCAGATAGAGGAATAAAAAAGACAAATTTAACTAGTATAGTAGAACCATATATTATAGAACTAGTGGAGGAAATAGTAAGATATAGTGAAGAGAGGCTTAAAAAAACCTTAAGTGAAAGGGTATTTTTAGGAATGGTATTACATATTAGTACATCCGTTGATCGGATAAAGAGAGGGAAAAATATAATAAATCCTCAGCTTAATAAAATAAGAACAAAATATAAAAAGGAGTTCTTATTAGCCTTTGATTGTATAAGGCTTATAGAAGAAAGATTAGATGTGAAGCTGCCAATAGATGAAGCCGGATTTTTAACAATGTTTTTTGTGTTAGATGAAAGTGAAAGAAAAAAAGAGCAAGAAACAGTTGGGGTAATAGTTATAACCCATGGAAGTACAGGAGCCACTTCTATGGTTGATGTAACAAATAATCTATTAGGGGTAAACTATGCTGTGGGAATAAATGCGCCATTGGATGTAAAGCCCCAGGATGTACTTAATAAGGTAAGACAATATATAAAGGATTATAATAGAGAATCGGGTTTCATTTTTTTAGTGGATATGGGTTCCCTTACTACCTTTGGGGAAGTCATAGAAAAGGAGTTTGAAACTCCCATAAAGACAGTAACCTTTGTAAGTACTCCACATGTTATAGAAGCTACTAGAAAGGCTATGCTAGGGTATTCACTTGATGAAATATATAGGGATGTGACGGATCTTGTTAGCTATGTCAATAATACAGAAATAGAAATTGATAATAAGGATAAATTGAAGCTTGCCATTGTTACTGTATGCTTAACGGGAGAAGGAAGTGCCTTGGCTATGAAAAACCATTTATGTAGGCATCTGGATATTAAAGACGACATATTGGAAATAATACCTATGAATTTAATAGATAAGGATAGTATAGGACCAAGACTTGACAGGCTACAGGAAGAGAAGGAGATAGTTTGCGTAATAAGCTCCTTTAGCATAAATACTAATATACCACAATATACTCTGGTAGAAGTATTAAATCTTACAGCCATAAATAAGATTCAGAATCTAGTTGAAATTAACAGAACATATTATAAGATGGGAAGAACTTTAAAGTATCACTTGAAAAATGTAGATGAAACTGAGGTTTTTCCTGATGTAAAAAGATTTATTTCAAATATAGAGCGGCAGCTTAATACAAGGCTGGATAAGGGTATTTTAGTAGGGGCTGCCCTTCATATAAGCTGTATGATAGATAGATTAAAGACAGATAGCACAGTGGATCAATATATAGATAAAGAAAAATATATAAAAGAAAATCAAGGCTTATACTATATGATAAGAAACTGTATAAACTCTATAGAAGAGAAATATAAAATAGAAATAGTAGACGATGAAATTTGCTATATAATGAATTTCTTCCATGAAGATAATCAGAAGGAATACTAATAAAAAGCTCTCTCGCTTAGGCGAGGGGGCTTTTATTAATTATAAAACACTAAACTATATATTGAAACACTAGTATATCCATTGAAACACTAAGCTTTATATTAAAACACTTATAAAGTTTTAAAAAAAACAGAAAAAATTTAGTATCCAGAGCAGCCAGAAATAGAGGAAAACGATTCTAAATTACTGTTTTTTAGTGTTTTGGCATGAATGTTGCTGATATTAATAGACGTAATTATTTTATATATAAAAGGAGGATTTTATAATGAATATCTTATTATGTTGTTCTGCTGGAATGTCTACTAGCTTACTTGTTACTAAAATGGAAAAGGAAGCTGAAAAAATGGGACTAAAGGGAAAGATATGGGCAGTATCTGCAGACTCTGTGAAAAAACATATTGATGAAGCAGACGTTTTATTACTGGGACCACAAATCAGATATAAGCTTCCCGCATTAAAAAAGATTTGTGATGGGAAAGGAATACCGGCTGCCATGATTAACCCAAGTGATTATGGCATGGTAAATGGAAAAAAAGTACTAGAATTTGCACTAAATTTGAAAAAATAATTTAATAGGAGGACTAAAGAAATGGGTAAAATTAATAGTTTTCTAGAAGAAAAAGTTATGCCTGTTGCAGGAAGAATTGCAGACCAAAAACATCTTCAATCCATTAGAGATGGATTAATACTGGCAATGCCATTATTGATTATTGGATCATTATTTTTAATTATTGGATTTTTACCTATACCTGGATATAACGATTTCATGGCTGGAGTATTCGGAGAAATGTGGAAAACAAGACTTCTATATCCAGTAGGTGCAACCTTTGATATTATGGCAATATTTGCAAGCTTTGGTATAGCCTATCGTTTAGCAGAAAGATATGAAGTAGATCCATTATCAGCAGGAGCTATTTCCCTTGCAGCATTTATGTTAGTAACACCACATAAGATAATGTTTGCAGCTGAGGGTGCAGCAGAGGCTGTGGAAGTAGGAGGAGTTATACCTGTAGGTTTAATGGGAAGTAAAGGATTATTCGTTGCCATGTTTATAGCTCTTATTTCAACAGAGATATATAGAAAGATAGTTCAAAAGAATATAATTATAAAAATGCCTGAGGGAGTTCCCCCAGCAGTATCAAAATCATTTGCCGCTTTAATCCCAGCCTTAGTGGTAATAACAGTAGTATGGATATTGCGTATTGGCTTAGAGCATACTTCATTTGAGCATATTCACAATGTAGTTGGAGACCTTTTGACAGCTCCACTTAGCAAGCTTGGAGGAAGCCTTGGAGGAGCGCTGGTTGGTGTATTCCTTATAGATTTATTGTGGACAACTGGGCTCCATGGTTCAGCAGTAGTTGGTGCTGTTATGAATCCTATATGGTTATCATTAATGGACCAAAACAGAATGGTGTTTCAAGCTGATCCAACAGCGGCATTACCAAATATAGTTACACTTCAGTTCTTAGATTTATGGGTATTCGTAGGTGGTTCAGGTGCCACACTGGTATTAGCAATATTACTTGCATTCAAGTCTAAAAGTAAACAGCTTAAGAATTTGGGTAAGCTTTCATTAGGAGCAGGTATATTTAATATTAATGAACCCATAGTATTTGGTACACCTATTGTAATGAATCCAATTTTAATGATTCCATTTATATTTGTACCTTTGGTAATAACCTTGATTTCATACATGGCTATGAAATTGGGATTAGTTGCATTACCATGTGGGGTGGCAGTACCTTGGACAACTCCTATGCTTATAAGTGGATACCTAGCAACCGGTGGTAGAATCTCAGGTGCTGTGCTACAGCTTGTGAACTTTATAATAGCATTGGCATTATATTATCCCTTCTTCAAAATGTGGGACAATAAGAAACTTGAAGAAGAAAATTCAATGGAAAGTGAAAAGTAAACTTTATAAAAAAAGAAGGGGATTGAAATGAAATTAATAGTTAATGCAGACGATTTTGGTTATTCAAAGGCAGTAAATTTAGGTATATTGGAAGCATATAAAAATGGAGTAGTAAGTTCTACAACCTTAATGACAAATATGCCTGGAGCAGATCATGCATTTGAAATTGCAAAGGAAAATCCTGGACTTGGGGTAGGAATACATTTAGTGCTTTCATGTGGTGGCCCTGTTAGTAATGATGTGCAATCATTAATAGGGGATGATGGAAAGTTTCACCATATTGATAATGTATCTAAATATGCAAAACCTGAGGATGTAAGAAAGGAATTTGAAGCTCAGATGGAAAAATTCTTAGCATCGGGTCTTACTCCTACACATATAGACAGTCATCATCACGTACATGGAAATGAGATGGTTTTACAGATAGTTTTAGAGCTTGCGAATAAATATGATCTCCCAGTAAGAATATTTGACAAAACTAGTATACAAGGTAAGTATTCTAATATAAAGGCTGTAGATTATTTTACAGGAAAATTTTATGGAGAGGATTTAACTGAAAAAAGATTTTTGGAAGAAGTATCAGTAGAGGATAAAGAAATAATGGAGCTTATGTGTCATCCTGCATATTTAGATAAAGAAATATTATGGGGAAGCTCATATAATACTCAGAGGGTAGTTGAACTAGACATACTTACAGGGCCTGAATTAAAGGAAAAACTAAATAGACGCGGCATTAAGCTGGTAAACTATAAAGCACTATAAAGGACATTATATACAGGGAAGGATTGTTGACTATGAATTATGAGGAGAAGGTTATAAACCTTATCATAAGGGGTGGTAATGCTAGAAGCCTAGCGATGGATGCTATAGAACATGCAAAAAACAATGATATAAAAGCTGCTAGAAAAGCTCTTGAAGAAGCTGGTGAAGAATTATCCCAGGTTCATAATATACAAACTGATTTTATTCAAAAAGAGGCTGCTGGAAATGGCCCTGATATAACATTGCTTATGATACATGCACAGGATCATTTAATGAATGCCATGACCGTAAAGGATATGGCCACAGAGTTTGTCAACTTATATGAAAAAATGCATTTAAAGGAGTGTCTGTAAATGAAGGGGATTAAAATAGTTACAATAGGTGGAGGTTCTAGTTATACACCTGAGCTGGTAGAAGGCTTTATAAAACGCTATGATGAACTGCCAGTGAGGGAACTGTGGCTTGTGGATATACCAGAGGGTCAGAAAAAGCAAAATATAGTTGGAAATCTTGCAAGGAGAATGGTAAAAAAAGCAGGAGTGCCTATGGAGATCCATCTTACATTGGACAGAAGAGAAGCTCTAAAGGATGCTGATTTTGTTACTACACAAATAAGAGTAGGGCTTTTAGATGCTAGGGAAAAGGACGAAAAGATACCATTAAAATATAATGTCATAGGACAGGAAACAAATGGCCCCGGTGGATTATTTAAAGCCCTTAGAACTATACCTGTAATACTGGATATAACAAAGGATATGGCTGAGCTTTGTCCTAATGCATGGCTTATAAATTTTGCTAATCCTGCAGGCATGGTTACAGAAGCTGTACTAAGATATGGGAAGATTAAAAAGGTAGTAGGTCTTTGCAATGTACCAGTTGGTATGCAAATGAATATAGCAAAGCTCCTTGAAGTAGATTCTAGTAGAGTGCGTATAGATTTTGCAGGGCTTAACCATATGGTGTATGGACTTAATGTATATCTTGATGGTAACAATGTAACTAATAAGGTTATTGATATGATAACAAGTGAAAATCCAAGTATGACAATGAAAAATATAGCTGATTTTGGCTGGGAAAAAGATTTTATAAAAGCCCTTGGAATAATACCTTGTCCATATCATAGATATTATTATAAAACAAGAAAGATGGTTGAGCATGAGATAGAAGAATCTAAAAAGGATGGAGTAAGGGCAGAGGTAGTTAAGAAGATAGAAAAAGAGCTTTTTGAGCTCTACAAGGATGAAAAGCTTGATATAAAGCCACCACAGCTTGAAAAACGTGGAGGCGCATATTATAGTGATGCTGCATGCAACCTTATAAATTCAATATATAATGATAAAAAAGACATACAACCTGTTAATACAAGAAACAATGGAGCCATAGCAAGTATAGATGATGATTCTGCAGTAGAAGTGAGCTGTGTTATTACAATGGAAGGGCCAAGACCTATAACTGTAGGGGATCTACCTGTTTATGTTAGAGGACTTGTAAATAGTATAAAATCCTTTGAAAGGGCTGCGGTAGAGGCGGCAGTTTCTGGAGATTATAGTAAAGCGTTGTTGGCAATGACTATAAATCCACTAGTACCATCCGATGAGGTGGCTAAGGAAATACTTGATGAAATGCTTCAGGCTCATAAAAAATACCTTCCAAAATTTTTCAAAGAATAGTATAAAAAGAAAGATACAAGGGGGCAATTCTCTTGTGTCTTTTTTCTTCCTACTGTAAAAGATACCTCTGTAGTGAAATCAATTTTTAATACAATATTAATATTTATGACGTTGACATAGAGAGGAAAGTAATGTAAAATCAAAGAATAATCGACCAATGAGTCAGCATGTTAGGAAGGATGATAGTAATGAAAAAATATGTTGGTAGTATTATTCTTGCTTTAGTTTTATGCTTTACCTTAGTAGGTACAACTTTAGGTGAGAATAACATAATTAATAGTATGGACTTTCAGGGGAAGGGTATTGACTTAAGCCTAGATAAAGCCATTGAGATTATAATAGAAAGCAGTCCATCCATAGAGGAGTCAAAGCTTGATTTAGAGCAGGCTGAGGTTGACTATGATAAATATAGGAGAGACCTTAGGGACGTAAAAAAGGTGATTAATACTAGGGATGAAGATTCTATAAAGTATCTGCAGTCAGTAAAATTGCTTGAGATTACTGGTGAATATGGATTGGAAAGTTCTAAAAGAAATTATGATGCCACAATAGAAAAGCTAAAGGCTGAGGTGGAGCAGGCTTATTACGGATTGCTTCAGGCACAGCAGCTTGAAGAGATTAATAAAGCTAATGTTGAAATAGCAAAGGATTTATATGAAAAGACTAATAAAAAGCTTGAATTGGGACTGGTTCCTAAGCAGGAAGTAATTAATAGTGAGCTAAATATGATTAAAGCAGAAAATGATTACAAATCTGCACAAACTACAGTAAAGAATGCTAAAATGTCTTTGAATATGATATTAGGCCATGATGTAATGAAAGAATTGAAATTGAAAGATGAATTAAAATACAAGGAATTTCAATTAGAGGGTATTGCAGATGCAGTATCAAAGGGATTGTTAAACAGAAATGAAATTAAAGCAGCAGTGGTAGGACATGAGCTTGCACAGGTTAATTTCCGTATAACAGAAAAGAAATATCCTGATATTACATATCAATATAAAGAAGCCAAGCTCGATCTGCAAAAAGCAGAAAAGAAACTCGAGGATGCTAAAAAAGGTATCGAAATAGAAATAAGAGGAAATTATTTAAATGTTGCCCAAAAGCAAGAGGAAATAAAAGCAGGAGAAAAATCAGTGGAATTGGCAGAGGAGGCCTTAAGACTAAGTCAATTATCCTATGATGTAGGGATGAGTGTACTAACAGATGTTCAAAAGGCTCAAACAGCATTACTTCAGGCTAAATTGGGACTTTCACAGGCTGTACTGGATTATAATCTGGCCGTTTTACAATTCGAAGATTCCATAGGAGTAGGAAGATCTGCCATGCCTTCTGTAGGTAGTCAGGGAGGCGGAGAATTTTAAAGTATGTATTAAAATATTACAATGGAAGCTCTTTAGTACAAAAATGTATTAAGGAGCTTTCTTTTTTGTAAAAGTTAACATATAAACTATTTACATATAAAATATATAGTAGTATAATACTGTTATGTAAAAATTATATATGGGGGTGGATTGGTGAGTAAGGCAAAAAAACTGTATAAAAGCTATAATTGGATAGGTGAAATTGCCAATAAGACGATTATTGAACTTCAGAAAACCGCTGGAATATTGGAAGAAATACATAATACTTTTTTTAACCAATTTGATATATCAAGCACTAAATTCAATCTCTTAGTCATTTTATATAATTCTTCACAGGACGGTATAACCCTGTCCGAAATAGGTGAAGAAATGTTAGTTACTAAGGCTAATATAACTGGGCTGGTGGATAGGCTTGAGAAACAGGGTTATGTAAGCAGAAAAAGACATAGTCAGGATAGAAGAAAAGTTATAGCCGCAATAACAAAACAGGGTAGGAAGTTTACTGAAAAGGTTATTAGGGAATATAAAATATGGTCAAAGGATGTTATGACTATTTTAAATGATGAGGAGAAAAAACAATTATTGAACTTGTTTAATAAGCTTCAAAGAGGTTTGGTCAGTAAAAATCTGGTGTAAAGAGAAAGGAGTAAGAAATAATGAGAAAAAATAAGTTTTTGATAGGTGTTTTAATTTCACTGCTTCTATTTAATGTGGCTTTTGCAGGAAATAGTTCTAAGGAGGAAGAAAAAGCTGTAGAAGTCAGGAAAAATATGTCTCTTAATATAGAAGAAACAGTTCAATTGGGACTTGAAAAAAGTATAGATCTAAAAGTAGTTAGGAATGAAATAGACTTAAGTGCCTTAAAGCAGGATAGGACAGAGTATTTGAGTAAAAAACTTGAAGATGGAGATAAAAAAATAGAAAAGGGAAAAGAGGAATTAAATAAGGCCGAGGATCTTTTAGATAAGGGAATTTCTCCTGTTGATAAAGAAATAAATCTTCCCGATGGGTCTACTATAGATATTGAAGCTGGTAAACCAATACCTGATAGTATAAAGGACATAGTAATACCAGGTATGAAGGAGGAGCTTAAAAATAGAAGGGGTGACCTTGGTGCAGGTAAATCTCTCCTTATAGATTCATTACAGGAAGCTGGAATATCTATATCAGAAAATCTAAGCTTTGATAGTTTAGACTCATTAAATGTTGATTCAACATCAAATTTAATGACAACTATGGCAGATATATCATACGAAGTAACAAATGCTTCATATAATATCTACAAGAATCAGATTGCAATGCTTATACAAAAAAACTACTATGATGTATTAAAGGCTCAGAAGATGGTTGAAGTTAAGAAGAAAGCCATGGAAAGAGCTAAAAAGCAGTATGAATTTGCAAAGGACAGCTATGATGTAGGAATGAAGGCCAGGGACGATATGTTACTATCGGATGTTTACTATAAAGGAACTCAGATAGAGTATAGAAAGGCCCAGGGAGACCTTGAAAATGCCCTTATTGAGTTAAAGAAAAACTTAAATATTCCCTTGGATACAAATATTGAGCTTACTGATGTTTTAGTAGATGAAAGAGAAATACCAGATTTAGATGAAGGCTTGGAAAGTGGTATTAAAAATAGATTAGAAATAAAGAAAACCCTTGGAGAAGTTGCCATATATGATTTAAACTTCGAAAAAATTAAAAAGAAATATCCTGATATAACTTATCAATATAAGGAAGCTAAACTACTTAAAGATAAGGCGAGATTAGGTTATGATAAAGCCATTAAAGATGTAGTATCACAAGTGAGACAATCCTATGAAACCCTTATAACTGTAGGAGATATGCTTGAAAAGGCAAAGGATATGGTGGAAAGGGCCCAGGAGAATGTTGAAATAGCAGAATATAAATACAAAGAGGGTCTTGGAACTGATAGTACTCTCCTTAAAAAATTGGATATTGAAATGGCAGCTGGAACCATTGTTGAGGTGCTGGCAGCTGAAGAAAATTTATCCAATGTTGAAGAAAAGGTAGTTGAAATAATGTACAGCTATAATATGGCAAAAGTAAAATATTACAATGATGCAGGAAAATTCATTTATTAAAATTATATAGGCCAGGAAATTGCATAATTCTTTTGTTTCGTTTTATAAACCTGTTTTTCCATATAAGTTTTAATGGGAAAACAGGTTTATAAAAACTTTGTATAATTGGATATTGGGATTCTTTTAGAAAATTTACCATAAGTTTGAAGAAATGATATATAATATAATTATGTTGTCAAGTTTCTGGGGATTATTAGGGTCATAGCTTTGTCCTATAGGAGGGGAATACATGTGGAAAACATAATAAATAGAATAGTGGAGATAGATAAAAAGGCCTTGGAGATAGAGAATAAAACTAAGAAAATAGTAGGGGAAAATGGTGCAAGATTAAATAAAAGACTAAATGAAATAGAAAAAAAAGAATTGGAAAAGGCTAGAATTAAGGGAAAAAAAGAGTATGAAAAACTACTTAATGAAGGAAAACGCAAAAGTAAAGAAATCCAGTTAGAAACCAATAAAGAATGTGAAAAATTAGAAGAAAGTTATAGAATGATCCACAAAAAATTGGAAAAAGAAATATTTCATGAAATTTTTAAACCTTAAATTTGTTCATCTTTAAAATTCCAGTAATATTAATCCAGCAAATAAACTAATACAATCAATACAAAACATTTCAAAATATCTATTAAAACATCAAACCACAAAATTATACTAATCATTACTCTTTAAATTTGTTTATCTTCAAAATTAATCTTAAACTAAAACTTAAATAATCCAAAAGAATAACCCCAGGCTTTAAATTTCAACTTAAAGTTCAACATTAACTTTAATTTTGGACTCAATAAGCATTGACCTAAAGGTAATTGTCTACCATGAAGGATGTGAAGCAATGGGAAGTATTAAAAAATTTGCTGCTATAAATACAAAGGTACGGACATTAGAGGGAAGATTGCTTACAAAAAATGACTATAGCAAATTAATATCCATGAGAAGTGTTAAGGATATAGCAATATATTTAAAGAATAATACTGCCTATAGAGAGGTGATGGAAGGCGTTGATGTTACATCACTTAAAGTGCAGGAGCTGGAGCTGCTCCTTAAAAGATACATAGTTAATCAGAATGAAAAGCTTATACATTATTTTACCGATGAATATAGAAGGCTATTTAAAATTATTTTTATAAGATTTGAAATAGAAGATTTAAAATTGTTTTTAAGGGCAATTACAAGAAAAGAAAAACTTGTAGATGTTAAAGAATTGGTAGTTTATTCAGGGGTATATAGCACCATAGATTACGATGCCCTAAGCTTATCGAAAAGCCTAGAGGAGTTAATAAACAACCTTAAGGGGACTATTTATTATGATGTACTTAAGTTCTATAAAAATGAGAGTCTTGAAAAAAGACTGTTTTACATGGAGATGTCCCTTGACAGATTATATTTTAAACTCCTTAGCCAGCGTATAGAAAGATTAGATAGTAAGGATAGGAAGGTATTTGGGGAGTTTCTTGGAAAAAATATAGATCTTTTGAATCTTCAGTGGATATATAGGGGTCTTAGATTTTATAAACTTTTACCCGAGGAACTTATTAACTATACCCTCCATAATGGATATTATTTAAATTTTAAAAGAATAAAGGAGCTTTGTTATACAAAGGATGAAAAAGAGCTTATAAGAAAGATGATTGATTCTAAATACGGCTTTTTGTTTGATAATAAGGATACCCTTGAAATATATATGGAAAGACGTATAGAAAGATATTTGTATTTTTTGTTACTTGACTATAAAAAGAGAGAAAAGATGAATATAATGGAATCTGTTGTTTATAGACATCTCTTAGAATACGAGATGAGGGATATAATTTCCATAGTGGAAGCTGTACGCTATGGTATGGATGAAGAAAACATTAAAAAATTCCTTGTAAGAAAGTTTTAAATAAGGGGAGGTGGGAAAAGATGACAGTGGCAAAAATGGAAATGCTTAATCTGGTTGCACCTATTAGGTATATAGATAAAATTTCAAGAGAAATAGTTCTGCTTGAAAATATTCATATGGTCAATGCCTTAAATGAGATAAATGAAGATAATTTTACCTTGTCTATAGCAGAAGAAAATATAGAAGAGCTTGTAGATATGTGTGTCATAAAGGCATATAGAGAGGAAAGGGATTATAAAGATATATCTGAGAAAATTAATAATTTAATGGATTATTTGCAGATAGAAAAAAATATAAAACGCAAATATATTGAAGAGGAATATGATTTTGAGACTTCTATAGGAGAAATAGAGGATATTTATGAGGATATTGAAGGGGTTTATAGGGAAAAAACACAATATCATGAAGAGTTAAAAAGGATAAAGGAGTTTGACAGTCATATACACCAACTTAGGCAAACCAATGCAAATCTTAGTATTTTGAAGAATCTTCATTTTTTTAGTTTTAAAATAGGCATATTATCTAAAGAAAATATAAATAGGCTCAAGAAAAATTATGAAAATATATCGGCAATTGTCCTGCACATAGGAAGTAATGAAAAAGGAGAAGTGTATCTTGTAATCAGTCCTAAGGATCTTGAAACTGAAACCAATAGGACATTACATTCTGTAAGGTTTTATGAGCTGGATATTCCCAAGGAGTTTTTAGGAACCCCCGATGAAATAGTTGTAAATATTGAAAATAAAGTAAGAGAAAACAAATCTCACCTTGAGACTATAAATAATAAGCTTGAAAAATTAAAAGAGGAATATGGAGCTGTAGTAGAGAGGGCGTATAGTAGGCTAATGTTGGAAGAAGAAATTTCTAGGGTGAAAAATGAAACTGCCTGCACCCAGAGTTATTTCTATCTATCGGGCTGGGTACAAAGTAGTGAAAAGGAAAGAATAAAGGATAGATTTAGGAAATACGGGGAAAAGGTTATCCTTATGTTTAAGGGTGTCAGTGAGGTTCATAAGTATATAATACCGCCTACCAAGCTTAAAAATAATAGGTTGACAAGACCCTTTGAGGCTTTAGTAAAAATGTACGGAGTTCCATCCTACAGTGAAATGGATCCTACACCGTTTTTGAGCATAACCTATATGCTTTTGTTCGGTACTATGTTTGGAGATGTTGGTCAGGGACTTGTATTTCTTCTAGCAGGACTTTACTTAAGTAAAAAAAATAAAAAAGGCTTATATGGAGGAATATTAACAAGGCTGGGAATAAGTTCGACTATATTTGGCTTTTTATATGGAAGTGTTTTTGGATTTGAACATATTATTCCAGCTTTACTGGTTCATCCTATAGAACATATAGATTTTATGCTTATGGGGTCGGTGGTAATAGGTATAATAATGCTTATTACAAGCTTTGGATACAGCATTGTTAATAAATTAAAGCAAAGGGATATGAAGGAAGGTCTATTTGGTAGAAATGGCCTCAATGGATTAATTTTCTATTTGGCCCTTCTCGGTATTGTGGCCAATGTGGCCCTTGATAAAGAGATAGTTCCATCGGGTTTGCTGTATGTAATAGTATTAATTTCCTTGGTGCTTATTGTGATAAGGGAGCCTCTAGCCAATTTGATACTTAAGAAAAGGCCCCTATATAATGAGGAGGCCTCTAGTTATTACATAGAAAGTGGCTTTGATATTTTTGAAACTCTTTTAAGCATGATGAGTAATACGATTTCCTTTATAAGGGTAGGAGCATTTGCCCTTAACCATGTTGGGCTGTTTATAGCATTTCAAACCATGGCCAAGATAGTAAACAACTTTGCAGGAAGCATAATTATTTTCCTGATAGGTAATATAATTATAATATGCCTAGAGGGCTTAATAGTATTCATCCAGGGACTAAGATTAGAGTACTATGAACTTTTCAGCAAATATTACATGGGAGAAGGAATTGAGTTTAGGCCAGTGAGATTAGCTGACAATTAAGACTAAAAAGAAACTTGGGAGGTTTTAAAAAATGAAATATATATTAATTTCTTCAATAATAATTGTTGCGTTGACAATAGGCGCTGGAGTGATGATGACATATATGAATTATGAGGCATCAAAGTCTAAGCTTAAAAAAGTGCTGGGGTTTAATTTATCCGGGTTTATTCCCCTTATGCTAATAGCTCTTATAGTTTTGATACCTGATATAGTTTTAGCTGCTCAGGATAGTGCAGGCAGTCCATCGGGGTTAGGTTTTATAGCAGCGGCTCTTTGTACTGGTCTTGCAACTATAGGGGCTGGATATGCAGTTGGAGCAGTTGGCTCTTCAGCTTTAGGGGCAGTGTCGGAGGACCCTAAAATACTTGGAAAAACTTTGATATTTGTTGGCCTTGCTGAAGGTATAGCTATATATGGACTTATTATTTCTATATTGATTCTTGGTAGATTATAGGTGATTTTATGAGATCCTATTTAATATGTGATAACAGGGAGCTTTTGATAGGTATGAGACTGGCGGGAATTGAAGGAGTAATAGTAAATACAAGGGAAAAGGTTCTAGAGGAGATGAAGAAGGTACTATCAAATGAGGAGATAGGCATTGTAATTATTACTGAAAAGGTATTATCTCTGGCAGAAGAGGAAATTATGAAATTGAAACTAGAGAGAAAATATCCATTAATCACAGCAATACCCGACAAGGATAATGAGAAAAGGGAAGACTATATAGCAAAATATATAAGAGAATCAATTGGAATCAAAATATGAGGTGGTAACTATGATAACAATGGAAGGAAAACTGGATGTATTTACAAAGCTGGTATTGGAAAAGGTTCAAAGGGAATATGAGGAGAAGAAGAGGGAAATAGAAAAGGGGAATAATGAAGCTATACAGAAACATAAGCTGGACATAGAGGAAAAATCGAATAAAATTATTTCTAATATGATAAATAAAGGTGAGATACAAAAAAACAGATTGGTGTCAAAGGCCAAGGTTGAAAAAAAGAGGGTTCTCCTAAGCAAAAAGGAAGAATTACTTGGTAGGATAATAGATAATATAAGATTAAAGGCTGTTCAATTTACATATGAAGATAATTATAGAGCTTATATGGAAGAAAGTCTAGCTATAGTATTGGAAAATCTAAAGAACAAAAAAGCTATAATACTTTTTATAAGAGATAACGATAGGCCTAAGTTTAATAAAATGATAAATAATTTAATAAAGGAAAAGAATTTTGATACTAAAAAAGTGGAATTCGAAAGTCTAAAGGACGATGCCATAGGTGGAGTTATAGGTGTAGATAAAGAAAAAACCATAAAGGTTGATTGCTCTATTAAAACCAGAATAGAGGATAATAGGAATCTAATGGGACAAAGGCTATATGATGTTTTGAATTCAAGTCAAATAACTTGATTTTAACTTTAACCTCGACCGTAGGCAGTGGCAAAGAAGACAATAACACGGGGTGATTCATTTGAAGAAAAATGAAGGTGAAATAATTTTTATAAATGGACCTGTTGTAAAGGCAAGGAATATGGCTGATTTTAAAATGAGAGAAATGGTAATGGTGGGTGAGAAAAAGCTCATAGGGGAAGTTATTTCTATTGATGGTGATGAGGGTACAATACAGGTTTATGAGGAAACAGAAGGGTTAAAGCCTCTGGAAAAGGTAGTATCTAAGGGGAGACCATTATCCTTAAAGCTTGGACCTGGAATGATAGGTAATATATTTGATGGTATAGAAAGACCCCTCCAAAAAATAGATGAAATTTCTGAGGGCTTTATAGCAGAAGGAATAGGTCTTATTTCCATTGATGAGAAGAAAAAGTGGGAAGTGAAATTATGTGCCTGTGAAGGTGATTTTTTAACAGAGGGAACTATCTTTGGCAATGTTCAGGAGACATCTTTGATAATCCATAGATTGCTTATACCTCCCGGAATAAAGGGCAGGGTAAAATGGATTGCAAAGAGCGGCAGTTATAACGTTGAAGAGACATTAGTTGTTTTAGAGGATGAAAATGGAAATGAGCATAATTTGAAAATGTATCAGGAGTGGGCTGTAAGGGATCCACGTCCAGTGAAGGAAAGACTTCCTATAGAGCTTCCCCTTGTAACCGGCCAAAGAGTTTTGGATATATTTTTTCCCATTGCCAAGGGTGGAACCGCAGCAATACCTGGAGGATTTGGAACTGGAAAGACAATGACACAGCATCAGCTTGCAAAATGGTCCGACGCTGATATCATTGTCTATATAGGCTGTGGTGAGCGTGGGAATGAAATGACTGAGGTATTAGAGGATTTTCCAAAGCTTATTGATCCCAAAACCAACAAGCCAATAATGGAGAGAACTATTTTAATAGCAAATACTTCTAATATGCCGGTTGCCGCCAGAGAGGCCAGCATATATACAGGTATAACAATGGCAGAATACTTCAGGGACATGGGATATCATGTTGCAGTTATGGCTGATTCTACATCCAGATGGGCAGAGGCCCTCAGGGAGATATCGGGAAGGCTTGAGGAAATGCCTGCTGAGGAGGGATATCCTGCATATTTGCCATCGAGACTTGCTCAGTTTTATGAAAGGGCAGGCTATGTAACAACCTTAAATGGTGAAGAGGCATCGGTTACTATTATAGGAGCTGTATCTCCAGCCGGAGGAGATTTTTCTGAGCCTGTTACTGAAAATACCAAGAGATATGTAAATGCTTTTTTAGGACTGGATAAAAGATTGGCATATGCTAGACATTATCCTGCAATTAATTGGTTAACCAGTTACAGCGGCTATATAAAAATTCTAGATGACTGGTATAGTGAAAATGTAAGTGATAATGCATTGGATATCAGAAATAGGTTTATGGAAATACTTCATAAGGAAAATAAGCTTCAGGAGATTGTACAGCTTGTGGGTGAAGATGTACTTCCCGATGATCAAAGGTTGATACTTGAAATATCAAAAATAATTAAAATAGGCTATCTGCAGCAGAATGCCTTTCATAAAATAGATACATATGTTCCTATAAAAAAGCAGTATGAAATGTTAAAGCTCATTGATCATTTATATAAAAGGGGATATGAAGGAATAAAGAAAGGAATACCAATATCCCAGATAAAAGACAGGAAAATATTCAATGATGTAGCTAAAATGAAATATACTATTCCCAATAATGATTTAAGGGGAATAGAAAAGCTAAAAGAGGAAATTGATGGGTATTATGATGAGTTAATGGAGAAATATGAATAAACAATTTATATACCTAATTTTAATTTTATTAGAGTATAAAAGTATTAGGACGTGATTTTTATGAAAAAAGAATATCTTAAGCTGGATAAAATTGAAGGCCCTTTAATAATTCTTTCTGATGTTGAAGATGTTTCCTATGGGGAAATATTGGATATTGATGCAGGTGGGAAAAAAAGAAAGGGTAAGGTAATAAGAGTTGAAGGAGATAAGGTTGTGGCCCAGGTCTTTGAAGGAACAGCAGGGATGTCTACCCAAAATTCCTCTGTAAGATTTACGGGGAAACCCTTCGAGATACCCCTTTCAAAGGAGATACTGGGCAGAACCTTTAATGGTATAGGTCAGCCCATCGATAAGGGTGGAAAGGTTTATAGTGAGAAAAAATATAATGTCAATGGAAGGCCGATTAATCCAGTGGCTAGAAAATATCCAAGAAATTATATACAGACGGGAATTTCTTCTATAGACATTCTTTCAACCCTTATAAGGGGACAGAAGCTGCCTATATTTTCTGGAAGCGGTATGTCACATAATGAATTGGCAGCACAGATAGTAAAGCAGGCAAAGATTAGCTCCGATTCCAATGAGGAATTTGGAATAGTTTTTGCTGCCATAGGTGTAAAGCATGATGATGCAAACTATTTTAAAAGAAGCTTTGAAGAATCTGGAGCTATACAACGGGTGGCCATGTATTTGAATCTTGCCGATGATCCAATAGTGGAAAGGACTATTGCTCCTAGATGTGCCCTTACAGCTGCTGAATATCTTGCCTTCGAAGAGGGAATGCATATACTGGTTATAATGACAGATATAACTAGCTATTGTGAAGCCCTAAGGGAAATTTCTTCAGCTAGAGAGGAGGTTCCCAGTAGAAAGGGCTATCCGGGATATCTCTATTCTGATCTGGCCACTTTATATGAAAGGGCAGGAATGATGAAGGATAGCAAGGGATCCATTACATTGTTACCTATTCTTACAATGCCAAATGATGATATAACCCATCCGGTTCCTGACCTTACGGGGTATATTACAGAAGGGCAGATTGTTTTGGGAAGGGAGCTTTATCAAAATAATATATATCCTCCGGTTAATATACTTCCTTCACTGTCTAGATTAATGAAGGATGGAATAGGAGAGGGCTTTACAAGGGAGGATCATCCTGAGATTTCCAATCAGCTATTTGCTTCCTACTCAAGGGTGCAGGAGGTTAGAGCTCTGTCTCAAATAATAGGTGAGGATGATTTGTCGAAGGTGGATAGGAAATATATGGAGTTTGGAAGAAAATTTGAAGGCCAATTTATCACCCAGGGATTTGATGAAAATAGAGATGTAGAGGAAAGTCTAAATCTTGCATGGAATATATTAGGCATATTACCGGAGGAGGAACTGGACAGATTGAGTCCTGAGATGATAGAGAAATATTATAAAAAATAGCCCTAAAAATTTGGTGCTTGAAATTTGGAATTTACAACTTATAACTGGCAAAGGGACTTTAGTCTCCTTTGTCAATTCTTGAAAGGAATGATCCCAATGATTAACACTACTCCAACCAAAGCAAATTTAATAAAGTCAAAAAGTCTTTTGAATTTTTCTGAGAAAGGATATGATCTTTTAGACAAGAAGAGGAGCGTTCTTGTAAAGGAGATAATGGGACTCATTGATAAGGTAAAGGATGTGGAGAAGAGAATAAGTATTACCTTTGAAGAGGCATATAAAGCTCTTAAGTTAGTCAATGTAACTATGGGTGTTAATAATGTGGAAGAAACTGCCATGTCTATACCGAAGATTGAAGAATATGAAATTTTACTTAAAAGTATTATGGGAGTTGAGATTCCTACGGTGAAATTTGAGGAAAAGGTCCTAAAGCCTTACTATGGTTTTTTTAGAACAAATCCTGCAATGGATATAGCTGTAATGAAATTTAGAGAAGTTAAATACCTTATCTATGAATTGTCTGAGATAGAGAATTCGGTATATAAGCTGGCTATGGAGATTAAAAAGACCCAAAAAAGGGCCAATGCTTTAGAAAAGATACAAATACCTAAATATAAGCATCAGGTGAAGTTTATTTCAGAGGCACTGGAAGAAAAGGAAAGGGAGGATTTTTTTAGATTAAAAAAAGTGAAAAAAAAGATGTAGAGAAGATTGCATAAATGCCTTATAAATTGTATAATTTCCTTATAAATAGAGGATTTCTTTTTTTTTTATAGAATATATATTATGTGTGTCAAAGTATACATTTTTTATTAGTAAATCTCCATGTCCTTTTGGTTTATTAATAAAAGATGTGTGAGACATTCTGAAGTATGTATATCTTAATGGAAATTCAATTGTAAAGCTTAAAATAATACCGAAGATAACAAATTTAGGGGGTAAAGTAAATGAAAAAGACAAACAAAATATTAGTCGCATTAGTAACTGTAACAGCATTGTTATTGACCAATACCATAGGGGTATTGGCACTTCAGAGCTTCACCGATGTAGGAGATGGTCACTGGGCAAAGGAATACATAGAGAAGATGGAAAGTAAGCAAGTTGTAGCAGGATATCCCGATGCCACCTTTAAACCTGCGGAAAATGTTAGCAAGCTTGCAGCAATAACTATGATTTTTAGAACAATAAAGGCTGCAGGGAAATTAGAAAATGTAAATTTAAACAGTTTACTGCAAAGGTACAGCATGGTTTTACATCGCTTTAATATACCTACTAGATATTCCTGGGCTGAGGAAGCAGTGGCCTTTGCCCTTGAGGAAGACATACTTGAAGAATATGAGCTTCAAGGATTTTTTAAACCCGATGGAACATTGGAAAATGTCAAGAGAGCAGAGGTTTCTGTATTTTTAGGAAAGGCGTTGAATAATTATCTAAAGGAAGATTTAAGGGGAAATATAATAGTTTTTGGTTTTAATGATACAGACTTTATTTCTACCACAGCGGCTCCATATGTGGATCTATTAGTGAAAAAGGATATTGTAAGCGGCGATGAGAATAATAATTTTAATCCTAATAAACCTATTAACAGGGCTGGAGCAGCAAAAATGTTTTCTTTAGCCTATGATATATTGGATGATATAAAAATAGATCTGGAAGATGAAGACGAAGATGAAGAATATGATGAAAGGGAATTGTCAACTGAAGAAGGGAAAATAGTAGTTGTAGTAGAGGATAATAATTCAATAGTAGTTGAAGATGATGATGGGGATAAAAATATCTATAAAATAGAAGATGATACAGAAATACTAATAGGAGGAAGAAGAGCTGATATAGATGATTTAAAGGAAAAGCAAGAAATAGAGCTTTTTCTTGATGATGATAATGTTGTGGTAAAGGTTGAAGTTGGCCAAAGCTTATCGGATTCCGATGCAGAAATTTATAATGTAATAGACATGGGACGGTATTATTTAATAACCTTCAGAGATAGTGACAATAATAAAAGGACCTATAAAACAGATGATGATACATTAATAGAGCTTAATGATAAAACAGCAGATGCAGATGAGCTTGAAAGAGGAGATACTGTAACTTTTACTGTGGATGGTGAGACATTGGTAGAAGTTTTGGTTGAGTCTAAGACGAGGGTTTATGAGGGAATCCTAGAAAGCAGTGTAGTGTTTAGAAACTATCCTAGAATGGAATTAAAAACATCTAATAAAAGAATAATTGAGCTTGAAGTAGATGAAGATGCAAGCGTTAGAAGAAATGGTAGAAAAAGAGATTTAATGGATCTAGTAAAGGGAGATGTAATTACTGCAACTGTCGAGGATGATAAGGTTGTTAAGATAGTTGCCACCAGTATTGATGAAGATGATGAAGGTGTGATAACAGAAATAATTTTAGGAAGTCAAAACAAAATTACTATTTTAAATGATGATGGAATAGAGAGGACATATACCCTTGCTCCTGATGTTGATATAGAAATTGATAATGATGATGCAGAGATTAGTGACCTCAAAGTAGATTATAAAGTTGAGCTTGAGATAGAAAGTGAGTTAGTAACTGATATAGAAGCAGAAAAAGTTGAAATCAGTAACAGTATGAACGGTGTAATAACTAAAATACACAAAGATTTTGATGCAATAACTATAAAGGTTGTAGAAAATAATGGAACAGAACATTATACAGTTTTGGCAGATGATGCAGATATAATGACTGTAAGTGGGAGAGATAGAAGATTTAGAGATCTTGATGAAGATGATGAAGTATTTGTTTATGGGGAAGATAAAAGTGAAATATTTGATTTTGTGGCTGATAAAATAATTATCATAAAAAGCAAATAAAAACAAAAAAAATATTTCTGGGGGTATGAATCTATGGAAAAGGCAATGATAAGAATGAGGATGAGTATGCACGATGCTCATTATGGTGGAAATTTAGTTGATGGTGCAAAGATGCTTCAGCTCTTTGGTGATGTTGCAACTGAATTGTTAATCAGAAATGATGGTGATGAAGGGCTATTTGCAGGCTATGATAGTGTGGAATTTACTGCACCTGTTTATGCCGGAGATTATATTGAAGCAGTAGGTGAAATAATCAAATGTGGAAATTCTTCAAGAAAAATGAAATTTGAAGCCAGGAAGGTTATAATTCCAAGACCAGATTTAAGCGATTCAGCATGTGATGTATTAGAGAAGCCCATTGTAGTATGCAGAGCATCAGGAACTTGTGTGGTGCCTAAAAATAAGCAGAGGAAGTGAGTTTTAAGGTCTGAGTTTTGTGGTCAGCCTTTGGAGATGACCTAAGAACTTGAGCAGAATGTTAGAGAGTTTAGAATAAATGTGGGGGTATGTTAATATGCAAAAACTAATAATTACTGCGGCTTTAACTGGTGCTGAGGTTACTAAAGAACAGCAGCCAAATCTTCCTGCTACTCCTGATGAGATTGCTGAGGCTGCCTATGAGTGCTATAAAGCTGGTGCTTCTATAGTACATGTACATGCAAGAGATGATGATGGTAACCCAACTCAAGCCTATGAGGTCTATAAGGAAATAAAGGAAAAAATTGAGGCTAAGTGTAATATCATTGTTCAGCCTTCAACTGGTGGTGCTGTATGGCATTCAGCTGATGAAAGATTACAGCCTGTTGAATTAGCTCCGGAGATGGCAACACTTAGCTGTGGAACCTGTAACTTTGGACCCGATGTATTTATGAATTCGCAGGAATATATGGAAAAGTTTGCAAAAAGAATGAAAGAGCTTGGAGTAAAGCCTGAAATAGAAGTTTTTGAAAGGGGCATGATCAACAATGCCTTAAGACTGGCTAAAAAAGGTTTTATAGATTTTCCACTACATTTTGATTTTGTTCTTGGTGTACCCGGTGCTTGTCCTGGAACTCCCGAGGATTTAATGCATATGGTAAGAAGTATACCTGAAGAATCCACATGGACAGTGGCAGGTATAGGTAGGTCTGAGACTCCCCTTGCTGCTATGGCTATAGTTTTAGGAGGCAATGTAAGGGTGGGATTTGAAGATAATATATATTATTCCAAGGGAGTATTGGCAAAGTCAAATGCTGAGCTTGTTGAAAGAGTTGTAAGAATCGCCAAAGAAATGGGAAGAGAAGTAGCGACTCCCGATGAAGCAAGGGAAATATTAGGTATTAAGAAATAAGGGAGATGTGATAGAATGAAGCTTTTTATTGATACTGCTAATATTGATGAAATAAGGGAAATAAGTAAGTGGGGAGTATTAGCTGGAGCTACTACAAATCCATCCTTGATAGCCAAAGAAGGAAGAGATTTAAAGGAAGTAATAAATGAAATAGTAAATATAGTAGATGGTCCTATAAGTGCAGAGGTAGTTGCAGAAAAGGCAGAAGATATGGCTCGGGATGGAGAAGCTCTGGCAGGTATCCATGAAAATATCGTAATAAAGATACCAATGACTGAAGAAGGACTAAAGGCAATAAAGCTTCTTAGTGAAAAGGGTATAAAAACCAATTGTACATTAGTCTTTTCGGCAAACCAAGCTTTACTTGCAGCTAGGGCTGGTGCCACATTTGTAAGTCCATTTATAGGAAGAATGGATGATATAGGTAATTCGGGTATGAATCTTATTGGAGAAGTGGCTCAGATTTTTGATATTCATGGGATTGATACAGAAATAATTGCAGCAAGCATTAGACATCCAATGCATGTAACTGAAGCGGCTTTACAGGGGTCTGATATTGCAACAATTCCATACAAAGTATTTAAACAAATGTTAAATCATCCACTGACTGATAAAGGAATAGAGAAATTCAATAAAGATTGGGAAAAGCTAAATAAATAAGCTTGATATTTTCTTTTATAAAAATATGACCATAATAATCGCTTTATAATTTTTGATTATTATGGTCATGCTTTTTTAAGGATTATTTTTTATTTCAAAGTTTTAATATTCCAGTATTTCAGTTTCCGGGAATTTTTCTTCGTAGTCACTTCTTTTAATATCGAAATATTTCATATCTGCTTTTTTATCAGCTGTTTCATCTTCGCTAATATTATCTTCAGCGATATCACCGCTGCTGCTTCCCAGGGTAACATCAGCTATAATCCATTTTCCGTTAATTTCTATTTCGTTCCATACATGCTGCTCATCAACCCTTGTTCCCTTTACTATTTTAGTAGGTATTCCAGAAGCTCTAAGCAATGCAGCATATAAATAAGATAATTCTTCATTAGTTCCCTTATTATCAGCTAAGACTTTTTTGGCACTTCTTGGACTTTTATTAATTGATTCTGAATCATATTCTATGTTTTCACAAATCCACTTAAATATTGCCTTTGCCTTGTCATATTCGGGTAGATACTTATCTATATTTTTAGTAATTTCGTTGGCTAAATCAATAATTTCTTTATCGTCCTTCTCAACTAATATGCTTGGTATAAGATACCTGATATCCTGGGTGCTTGTATTTAAAACACTAAATTGCATAACTTTATCCTGAGATTTTGGTATTTCAATAGTTACATTATGTTTACCTAATTTAAATGGAGTGTAGATTTTTGAGTTAAATTCATAATTGGTAATAGGTACTTTTAGCTGGACCTTTTCTGCTGCCCTTGAGATTGTTACGATAAAATATTTAAAATCATTTTTATTATTTAATGTTCCTTTAAAATCAAATTCACCTTCTACTTCCATACTTGAGTAAATTTCAGAGTCTAAATCTATTTCATAATTAAAGAAAGGATCATATTCTATATAGTGTTCGTCCTTTGTGCTAATTGTTAAGCCACTAATTTCAATGGTGTTCATAATATTTGAGATTATATTTAAAAACTGACTGTCATTGGCTTCAGAATAATATGAAAAAGTTATTTTATATCCATATTCTGAATGGGTAAAATAGTATATTACCTGATTTACTTCCGGTGTAGTAGAGGAATTTTTCAAATAGACAACATTTACATTAATATTGTTTATATTAATTTTGTTGTTTCCAGTGAATATAACCTTATCTTTAAAATTATTAAGTATAGAAGCCTTGCTTTCTTCGGTGAACTGGTCTAATGTTTTAGATTCTTTAAATTCAACTATATCTACAGCCATTTGTATACTATTATTTTCGTCCCTGTATCCAAATTTATTAGAATCAGAACCTCTATTCCAGTACTCAGGGATCATAATGTTAACGCCAGAATCAAAGTATTTAGTTACATAAGAGATATCGTCAATTAATTCTGGAGAGTTAACTTGATCAGTATCATAATTCAATAATACAGTTCTGTTTTTGCTATCCCAGTCAACATCAACTCCAAAACTTTCAGCAATAAATCTTACTGGCACTAGGGTTCTATCATTTTTTATAACTGGTGGAGAAGCCAGAGTAAAGGCCTTTCCATTTCTATAGGCGGTATTGTCTCCTATTTTAAGCTTGATAAACATGTCTGAGATGTCCTTATATCTTCTATAGCCAGTAACTGTTTTTATTTCTTTGTGCCAGTTAACTTGTGCACCCAGCTCTTCAAATATGGCTCTCATTGGAAGCATGGTCCTATCGTTAATAATTACTGGTTCGGTATCAAAATCCAGGGCTTCTCCATTTAATTTAACTGTTATTGGCTTTTGATTTTCATTTTCATCGCCAGTGGCATATACATTTATATTTAGAAAGCTAAAGAAAACAAAGATTGATAATAGTATTGCCAGTTTTCTCTTCATAACTGCACCTCCCTAATTTATTGAGAAACTTGCATAATTAACATTATTAATTTTAAAATACAATATGTAGATAACTTACCTAATTATCTCTACTGCATTTTGTATTTTAAAATTCTTTACATGTATTATGCAATTCCCTCTATTATTTAGATTTGAGTAAATTGCACTATTGCCCTATCAAAAAACTAATATAGAAACTATCATAACTAGTTAAATTAAGGGCAATATTTGCATATGTAATTTTGTCAAATTAGAATTATGCAATTTCCTCATTTGTTTAGGCTAAAAGGCTTTATAGAAGCATATATTTTTGTCCCAAATATGACATGATAGTTATTTTGTACCATTTTAGTTCCTAGTAATAAATATACCATAATTAAAGTAATATATGCTATTTTATAAAAATATTTAAAATAAATGTATAATATGTGTAATAAAACTGTAATAATTAATATATAGATATGTGACTATTGGAGTAAGTTGAATTTTTTAGTTATATATAGCTAATATATTTTTAAAGAATATTGATTTGAATTTTATAATGCTTTATAATTGAGGTAATTGTATAATTCCAATTTGACACAATTGATAAAGTAATAGAGGTCTTTAGTCGATTTTATATATAAATTATGTTATAATGATTATTGATAAAGTTAAGTTGATTATTGTTTAAAATAATAAATTATACCCTTCTCTTAATATCAAGCTTTAAATCCATATAGTGAAATAAAGTGAAAGGCAATTCATACATTATAAAAAATCGTAGGAGTATCGATATTTTTAAGATGTCTAGATTGAGTCTTGAGATTGTTTCTCTATAGTAATCTGAAGTGAAAAAGCCTGTATTCCCTTAAATATTTTTTGAATTTGATATTGTAGAATGGTATTTTAATGATAGATTTTTTTAGCTATTACTTTAATCAAAGAGCTAACTTTTATTTGTTAGGTATTGAATTAATGTTCAATAATTTTGGAATTGATTATCTTTATGATGAAACAAAATTTTCAGATTATTTCATTATAATAAAACATATTGAGGGGGGAAAATAAGTTTATGGATAGAAATTTAGCTATTAACCTTGTTAGGGTGACAGAAGCTGCTTCATTAGGAAGTGCGAAATATATGGGCAGAGGTGATAAGAATTTAGCAGATCAAGGTGCAGTGGATAGTATGAGGAAGATGTTTGATACCATGGATATAGACGGAATAGTTGTTATAGGTGAAGGCGAATTGGATGAGGCTCCTATGTTGTATATAGGTGAAAGAATTGGAGCATGTGAATCAAATTCACCAAAGGTTGACATAGCTGTTGACCCTGTGGATGGCACCAATTGTGTTGCCAAAGGACTACCAAATGCTATATCTGTTGTGGCCATGGGACCTAGAGGATCTTTACTAAAGGCTCCGGATACCTATATGTATAAGCTTGCCGTTGGTCCAAAGGCAAAAGGTGTTATAGATTTAAATGCACCAGTAAAGGAAAATATGATAAATATTGCCAAGGCCCTTGACAAAGATGTGACTGAACTCACTGTTACAATGCTTGATAGGGAAAGACATAATGATATTATGAAAGATTGTAGAGAATTAGGATGTAGAATACAATTGTTTAGAGAAGGTGATGTTGCTACAGCAATTGCAACCTGCTTTGAGCACACAGGAGTAGATGTTTTAATAGGGCAGGGTGGAGCTCCAGAAGGAGTAATAGCTGCTGCGGCTATAAAGTGTCTAGGTGGAGAAATGCAGGGGAAACTTACACCAATGAGTGATGAAGAAATGAAAAGATGCAAAAAAATGGAAGTTGATATTGATAAAGTGTTACTATTAGATGATTTAGTTAAAGGAAATGAAGTATACTTTGCTGCAACTGGGGTTTCCGATGGAGATCTATTAAAAGGAGTTAGATATTTATCCCACAACAAGTGCTTAACACATTCTGTAGTAATGAGATCAGAAACTGGAACAATTAGATTTGTTGAAACTGTACACAATATGGAAAAGAAACCGAAATATGCAAAATAAATAGTGGAGCTGCTAGCTTTTAGCCACTGGCTTCTAGGAAAATTGTGTAATATTCTTTTTCAGTTTATAGTTTTATAAAGAACTGAAGGAATGATTTTTGTAGAGCTGGAAGCTGCTAGCTGGTTGCTAGTAGTTATATTCTTGTGGAGGTGCAAACTTGGATTCAGTACAATTACAAAACAAAAATATGTCAGATCTGAGACAAATGGCTAAGGATCTGAATATTAAAGGCTATTCAAAGTATAAAAAGCAAGAACTAATAAACGTTATTTTACAAAATTCAGAGAAGATAGGTTCAGATCAGTTAAGTCAAAAGGAAATCAATAATGAAGAAGTTAATAGTGAAAAAATCAGTAGAAAAAAACCGAAGATAGATAAAAGTATTTCGAGAGAGAAACTGCCTGAGAAGATAAATGATGAGATTGAAAGAAATAATCAGGCAGATGTTGTTGAAGGTATTTTGGAAATAATGTCTGATGGCGGATTTGGTTTTTTAAGGTTTCATAACTTTTTATCTAGTGAATTAGATGTTTATGTTTCCCCTTCTCAAATAAGGAAATTTAAGTTAAAAACAGGAGATATGATTTCTGGTATTACCAGACCAGCTAAAAGTAGTGAAAAGTTTAGAGCTCTTCTATATGTTCAAAAAGTAAATGGTGATCCCCCTGAAGTTGCTTCTAAAAGGCCTAATTTTGAAAATCTTACCCCGATTTATCCAAATAATAGAATAACCCTGGAAGCTAACTCATCAGATCTGTCTATGAGACTTATTGATTTTATTGCTCCCATTGGAAAAGGTCAGAGAGGACTTATAGTTGCCCCTCCAAAGGCAGGAAAAACTATACTACTTCAAAAAATTGCCAAGAGCATATCTATTAATTATCCTAAGGTAGAAATAATAGTTCTTCTGATCGATGAGAGACCAGAGGAAGTTACAGATATGAAACGATCTATAGATGCAGAGGTTATCTATTCTACGTTTGATGAGCTTCCAAATCATCATATTAAGGTTGCTGAAATGGTATTGGATAGAGCTCAAAGATTGGTTGAGCAGAAAAAGGATGTTGTCATTCTTCTAGATAGTATCACAAGACTTGCAAGGGCATATAATCTTACAATTCCTGCTACTGGAAGAACATTATCCGGTGGACTTGACCCTGCTGCTTTACACAAACCTAAGAGATTTTTTGGGGCTGCCAGAAACATAGAAGAAGGAGGCAGTTTAACCATTCTTGCCACTGCTTTAATTGAAACCGGAAGTAGAATGGATGATGTGATTTATGAAGAATTTAAGGGTACTGGTAATATGGAGCTTCATTTAGACAGAAAATTATCAGAAAAGAGAATTTTCCCAGCTGTAGACATACAAAAATCCGGTACAAGGAGAGAAGAATTACTCCTTAGCCAAAAAGAGCTTGAGACCATATGGAATATAAGAAGGGCTATGAGTAGTAATTCTACCTATGAAGTAACAGAGGCGATAATTAAGCAGTTGATTTCTACAAGAAACAATGATGAATTTGTAGAAATGATGAGAAAAAAAATATTATAATTATTGAAAACCTATCTTGAATATTTAGTTGTCATGTGATAAAATGTAATGGTTGAAAAAGTATTATGATTTATTTGTAATACTATTTTTCCTTGACAATTATATAGAATATTATTAATATATAGAGAGAAAATTGATGAAAGAGGTGAAATATATGAAGCCCAAAATACATCCAAAATATGATAAATGTACAGTAAGATGTGCTTGTGGAAATACATTTGAAACTAAGTCAGTTAAGGACGAGATTAGAATAGAAATTTGTTCTGAATGCCATCCTTTCTACACAGGAAGTCAAAAGACTGTAGAGCGTGGCGGAAGAGCGGAGAGATTTAAGAAGAAATATGGTATGGAATAGTAATTTTCAAAAAAGCTATGAGGTTAGAGATAAATTTCTCTAGCCTTATTTTGTGTTGATAAAAACAGCCTATAGGCAGGATATTATCCGTAATCTGTTGCTTTATACAAAGGGAGGAAAAAGTAAGATGTATAGACCTAATCATCATGGGTATATAGAAGTTATAGTAGGACCGATGTACAGTGGAAAGAGTGAGGAATTAATAAGAAGATTGAAAAGAGCTAAGATAGCCAAACAAAATGTAATTGTATTTAAACCTTCTATAGACGATAGGTATTGCAAAAAAAATGTGGTATCCCATAATGGTAGTAAAATCAATGCTATAAACATATCTAATCCCAAGGATATCTATAAATATGTAGATGAAAAAACCCATGTTGTTGGGATAGATGAAGTACAGTTTTTTAATGACGATATAATTGATGTAATAAAAACCCTTGCTGATAGAGGTAAAAGAGTATTGGTAGCAGGTTTAGATATGGATTTTCGTGGAGAACCCTTTGGACCTACGCCAAAGATTATGGCAATTGCAGAGTTTGTGGATAAGCTTAGTGCTATATGTGTAAAATGTGGAGCTCCTGCCCATAGAACTCAGAGATTAATAAACGGAAAGCCTGCAAAATATTCAGATGAAGTAGTTTTAGTAGGAGCCACTGAAAGCTATGAAGCAAGATGCAGATTACATCATGAGGTGCCTAGAGATTAATTATAGATATGAGGTTGGAACATATATGATATAATATAATAGCCAACTAGTGTTTTGAAAGCAGGTGAAAAAATGGAAAAAGTTAGTGTCGGCGGACAGGCCTTAATTGAAGGAGTAATGATGAAGGGGCCCGATGGGCTTGCTATGGCTGTAAGGAAATCTGACGGTGAAATAGTAGTAAAGAAGGAACCTGTAAGTAAAATAGAAAAATCCAAGCTTTATAAAATACCTGTTTTAAGAGGTGTTATAGCTTTTTTTAATTCAATGATAATAGGTGTAAGGGCTATCACTTATTCCGCAGAGTTTTTTGAAGAAGGGAATTCTCAGTATGATAAAGGTAAATTTGAAAAATGGCTGGAAGAAAAATTAGGAGATAAAGCAGATGATATAGTTACTTATTTTTCTGTTTTCCTGGCCTTGGCAATGGCCCTATTAATATTTATGTTTATACCTACTTTTCTTATTAATTTTCTTAAAAATATATTTACCAATCGATTAGTACTTAGTGGATTTGAAGGAACTTTGAAAATTTTAATGTTCATTGGATATATTATTATTATATCGAGAATGAAGGAGATAAAAAGAGTTTTTGAATATCATGGAGCAGAGCATAAGGTGATTTACTGTTATGAAAGTGGAAAACTATTGACTCCAGAAAATGCCAGAGAATTTACTACTCTTCATCCAAGATGTGGAACCAGTTTCCTACTTTTTGTTATGATAATCAGTATAATTCTATTTTCTTTTATAGGATGGGAAAGTCCGATAGAAAGAATAATTATAAAGCTAATATTACTTCCTTTGGTGGCGGGGATTTCCTATGAAATCATAAAGGTAGCAGGGAAAAGCAAATCTAAAATCATGAGACTTCTCAGTTATCCTGGACTTATGCTTCAAAAATTAACTACCAAAGAACCCGATGACAGTCAGCTGGAGGTTGCTATTGAAGCTTTAAAAAGTATACTTGTAAAGGATCAGGATTTGTAATGATAACTATTGAGAAGATATTGAAGGAAGCTGTAGGAAGGCTTAAAACAAAGGTTTCTACCCCTCTGTTGGATGCCCAGGTTATACTTTGCCATATTTTAAAGGTAGATAGGCTATACTTAATAGTGAATAAGGATAGAGTATTGACCCACAAGCAAATTTTAGAATATAAAGGATTGATTCAAAAAAGGGCTTGTGGAGTTCCAGTCCAATATATAACTGGTATTCAAGAATTTATGGGATTAGAGTTTTATTTAGAGGAAGGGGTATTGATACCAAGACCAGATACTGAGATTTTGATAGAAAAGATATTAGACAGTATAGATGAGAATGATAAATATAATATTATAGATATAGGTACAGGAAGTGGAGCCATATCTGTTAGTTTAGCAAAATATGTTCAAAATTCATATATCTATTCAATAGATATATCGCAAAAAGCATTAGACATAGCTAGAATAAATGCAGTGAAAAATAATGTGCTGCCTAAAATAAATTTTTTAAAGGGAAGCTTATTTGAACCTCTAGAGAATATAAATTTATTAGAGAGAATAGATATTTTAGTATCCAATCCGCCTTATATACCTACAGAGGATATAGATACCCTTCAAATTGAAGTATCTAAATTTGAGCCAAGGCTTGCATTAGATGGTGGTGAGGATGGTCTTGATTTTTATAGGGTGATAATAGACAAAGCTCCTGTGTATTTAAAAAATAATGGACTAATAGCCTTGGAGGTAGGCCACGACCAGGCTCAAAGGGTTGTTAAGCTCATGGAGGAGAAAAAGAAATATGTAGATATTGAGATAACTAAGGATTTAGCTGGTATTGAAAGAGTGGTAAGCGCAAGAATAAAGCTCTAAGTGGTAAGTTCAAAGCTTACTAACTTAGAACCTGGAACTTAGAACTTAAAAATGGGGTGATATTATGTTTGAAAAATTAAATTTTATAGAAGAAAAATATGAGGATTTAAGTAAAAAAATATCTGATCCGGAGGTAATTAGCGACCAGACTGTGTGGCAAAAGTATATTAAAGAACATGCTTCATTAAAGCCTATTGTTGATAAATATATGGAGTATAAGGAGGTTAAGTCTGGGATTGAAGAAGCCAGAGAAATTTTAAAGGAAAGTAAAGATGATGAATTAAGAGAAATGGCTAAAATGGAATTAGAGGAATTAGAAGAAAGGGTAGAACCCTTGGAAGAAGAGCTAAAGCTACTTCTAATACCAAAGGATCCAAATGATGAAAAGAACGTTATTGTAGAGATAAGGGCAGGAGCAGGAGGCGATGAAGCTGGACTGTTTGCTGCTGAGCTGCTGAGACTATATACAAGATACGCCGAAAGAAATAATTGGAAAACAGAAATGATGAGTAGTAATGAAACTGGTGTAGGAGGAATAAAGGAAGTAATATTTATGATAAAGGGTAAAGGAGCATATTCAAGGCTCAAATATGAAAGTGGCGTCCATAGGGTTCAAAGAATACCTTCTACTGAATCGGGAGGACGAATCCATACTTCCACTGCTACTGTTGCGGTGCTTCCAGAAGTGGATGATGTAGAGGTGGATATTAATCAAAATGATTTAAGAATCGATGTTTTTAGATCCTCTGGTAATGGAGGACAAAGTGTTAATACTACTGATTCGGCTGTAAGAATAACCCATATACCTACTGGAATGGTTGTTACATGTCAGGATGAAAAATCACAATTGAAAAACAAAGAAAAGGCAATGAAGGTTTTAAAGGCAAGGCTTTATGATACTGTTATGGCTGAACAAAATGCAGAAATTGCCGAGGCTAGAAAGAGTCAGGTTGGTACGGGAGAAAGAAGTGAAAAAATTAGAACCTATAATTATCCTCAAGGTCGTGTAACCGATCATAGAATAACATTAACAATATATAAGCTTCATCAATTTTTAGATGGTGAGATTGATGAAATAGTTGATGCATTAATTACTACTGATCAAGCTGAAAAATTGAAGAAATTGAGTTAAATGTAAAACCCTAAACCAAGGAGTTCCTTAGTTTAATACAAAAACCAGGGGGACGATTTTTGTGGTTGGCAATTCTAAACCATGAGAACCGTTCCCCTGGTTTTTTACTCCCCTTTTTTCTAAAATTATCCTAAAGGATAATTTACTTTTTGGAAATAGATGCTATTATGATTTTATATGGTTAAATCAGGTAACTTATGTTATGAATATGACGAAGCTGTTTGTAGAAGTTAAAGAGTAATAGAGAGGGGGATATAAAATGAACAAAAACATATGTAAAAAGCAAATTGTAATATTACTGATACTTGTGATGATGCTCACCATACTGACGCTGACGGTAAGTGCTGACGAAGCAAAAGTGGGGAGTGGTATCAGTGGAGGTAGTGCACTTTCTATTTCTATTACAAATCATGATATCAATTTAACTTATGGAAATAATGAGGATATTTCTATTTCTGGTACAATTTCAGATGCAGATAATGACGTGACTGTATCAGCTACTATTGATGGAAATGAGGCAACTGATACAGTAGAAGGTGGAAGTGAAAAGTGGACATTAACCTGGGATATAGATGATTTAAATATTGCAGAAGGTACATATGAGGATGTAACGTTTACAGCAGATGATGGTAATGGCGGAACAGCTGCAATGGATTATGCTGGAAAATTGGTTGTAGACAGGATAAATCCAATAGTAACAGATGAATATATATCCCTAAGTGGAGCAGCGGGAAGGGACAGTGTTTTTAAAGTAGGAGACACCGTAACCGCAGAATGGGACGATACAGAATCTGGAGATAACAATAGTGACATAAGCAGTGTCACAGTGGATTTCAGTGAATTTGGTGGTGGAGATGCAGTAGAAGCATCGGAAAGCAGTAGTATATGGACAGCAGCCTATACAATAGATTCAGGAGTAACAGAAGGAACAAATAAAAATGTTTCTGTAACTGCAGTTGATAATGCAGGAAATAAGACAACAACAGAAGATACAAGCAATGTGACTATAGAAAAAGAGACCACAGAAGCTCCAGCATTGGATGTTGATGTATCGCCTGGAATGGAAGTCGGTTCAACCAAAGCATCGGTTACAGGAGATGCCACTGCGAAGTTTGTAGTTAATATCACCTCAGATTCCGTGGCGACCCCTAAGGTTGGAGATGAAGGGCCTACAAGTGGAGATAACTTAATAGATGACTACATATCTGGAGATGATATTACGGAAGGTATAGACCCAGATAAATATTTGCAGGTTTATGATGTGGATGAAAATGATAATGTGGTCAAATTCTATCAAGATCAGCTCACATCAGATGATATAGCAGCTGGGGAGATTACCAACTGGGCTGATGTGGCTGGAAATGCGAAAGAGGATACTGACTACAGTGTAAATGATGATACTTATATAATCAATACAGCACTAGGCTTAGCCTGGGTTGCCGATCAGGTGAACAATCAGGGAAACAGTTTTAAAGATAAAACAGTAGAGCTTGCTGATGACATTGATCTGGCAGAGTATTACTGGACACCAATTGGAACTTCTGAAAATTCCTATTATAGGAAGATATTCAGGGGAGTTTTTGACGGAAAAGGCAATATCATCTTTAATGTAAAAATCGGTACGAAGGAAGATAAAGATACAACTTTTCGATATGTTGGTTTGTTTGGATATGCCGAGAAAGCAGCAATACAGAATGTTGGTGTTGAAAATTGTGCCATATATTCAGCGAAAGCAAATGCTGATGCTGGAGGTTTGATAGGGGTTAATCTGGATAGTACAATAAAGAACAGTTATGCTACAGGAAATGTAGAAGGAGAGAATAGTATTGGTGGTCTGGTAGGATTTAATGCTGGTACAATAGAGAACAGTTATGCTGCAGGAGATGTAGAAGGGGATTATGCTGCTGGAGGTCTGGTAGGGGTTAATAAATTTGATACAATAGCCAACAGTTATGCTACGGGAAATGTAGAAGGGGATTATGCTGTTGGAGGTCTGGTGGGGTTTAATGAGAGTGGTACAATAGCCAATAGTTATGCTATGGGAAATGTAGAAGGTGAGGATCATGCTGTTGGAGGTCTGGTAGGGTTTAATCTGTTTGGAACAATAGCGAACAGTTATGCTGCAGGAAATATAGAAGGTGGAGCTGGAACTTATGTTGGAGGTTTAGTAGGAGATTTATATGATGGGAGTATATTAACAAATGGATATTGGAGAATAGGTGCAGCTGAGAAAGGTATCGGTAGCGGCGGATACTACTACGATAATATTTTTGGAATGGAAGCATCTGAGATGCAAACATATTATTTTGCCCAAAGTCTCAATAAAAATTTAAGTGACATTACAGGGATACCTAGTGGTATTACACTGGCAAAATGGGGCAAAGATGATGACAAAAACAGTGGTTATCCAGTTTTGGTAGAGATAGGTGATGGCAGTGGGGTTCCTTCGGCAGGTACAGAACCGCTTCCCATAAGCTCTGTGAAAAATATAGCAGACATCAAAGTGAATTATGGCACTGAACTTAATGAAATAGAGTTACCGATAACCGTTAAAGTTACCTTGGAAAATAGTTCCATTACAAGCTTGGCTGTAAACTGGGATGGTGGACAACCGGAATATAAGGGCAATAATCCAGGAGATTATATTTTCACAGGAACACTAATCTTATTAGAAGAAGGAATTGTCAATACAAATAATCATAAAGCAGCTGTAAAGGTAATTGTTTTAAAAAAGCAAACTCCTCCCCCTAAACCAACTCCCGAAGAGTTAGCCAATGCAGCCATCACTAAAGCCAGAGGATTATTACCCTCAAGCTTTACAGCCATCGAAGGAACCCATGCTAATTTGTTGACATACTTAAATGATATCCCTGGCATGGGTGCAACCGGTGTTACCTTGAGCTTAGAATCGGCAAATTACAATGTGGATAATAATGGAGATATTACATATACAGAAGAAGAAATAACCGATAATGTAGTTGTTAACATCAATAAAGTCCATGGAACTGCAAAAAACAAAACCATTGCTGTAACCGTATCTGAATCAATACCGGTTAACAAAGAAATTACAGATGTAAAAGCAACAGCAGATATTAACGTTCCTTATGGCACACCACTTGATGAACTCAAGCTGCCCAAAAGGGTTCAAGTTACTTTGGATGATTATTCGGTCACAAACCTGAGTGTGAATTGGGATATGGAAAGCTCCACTTACCATAGTGATACACCAGGTGTTTATCAATTCACAGGAAGCCTGGTTTTAGAAGAATATATCAGCAACACAGCTGAACATAAAGCAAAGATCAGTGTCACAGTGCTAGAAAAAGGTGCACAGGCTCAGGAAATTATAGATATCGAAGCAATAGAAAATGTGGATGTACCCTATGGCACAGCATTAAAGGATATTGGCCTGCCAGCAGCAGTTCAGGTAACATTAGCAGACGAGACAAGGCAGAATCTAGCTGTTAACTGGGATAAAGGAACACCGGAATATGATGCCAATAAAGGGGATACTTATGAATTTGAAGGCACATTGGTCTTGCTCGAAGGAATTGCTAATACAGATGAGCATAGGGCAAGGGTGAAAGTAATAGTTAAACCAAAATCCCCGGAATTGGATCTGCGTGAAGACTATGAAGCCCTAGCTATTGGATATGCCTCGGGAGATCATGCTAAGCATGTAACAAGAAATCTGTATCTGCCAAAAGTAGGTAAATCAGGACATACCATTATTAATTGGACATCTAGTGATGAGGGCATTACAACTACAGGTAGAGTAACGCGGCCTACAGCCGATGAGGCAGACCTTACAGTAACACTAACTGCCACCATCACCCATGAGATAAGCGGAGCACAAAAAACCAAAATATTTACTGTAAGACTTCTTAAAAAGACAGCCAAAGATAGCATACAGGACGCTGCACGTGATCTGAGTATAGCCAAAGCCTTTACCTTTGAACACGGAGACAACTGGGAATGTGTTACATCTTCATTTACATTATTGGATGAAGGGTTGTATGGAACTACCATCAATTGGACATCTAATAACTCAGGTATTATACAGATTACAAAGCAAAATGGTGAAACTGTAGGAAGCGTTATTCGTCCGAAAACAGCAGATGCTAAGGCTATTTTGACCGCCGAGATCAGCCTCGGTGAGTATACAATCACTAAAACATTCCTCCTCGTGGTAAGAAATGAGGCGGTGAGCATTGATGATAGTGATATGCGACAAACTACATCTAGAGAAGCCAATGTGCAAGTGGGCCAGGAAGGTACGGAGAATAAAGACAATGTTGGAATCTTAAGAACTAACCTCAATAACGGCAGTAAAATTGACACCGTAATCTTGAATCAAGACAAACTTGCACATTTAATCGATGGGATTAATCCAGATAAAGCCGATGAAAAACAGCGGACAATTATGATAGAAATACCACAGTCAGAAACAGAACCGGCAGACGAACAGGTAGTGGAAGTGCCAGCTGCATTCTTAGAAGCTATGGCAGACAAAAATTCTGGACTCCACATTCAAACAAATGAAGGCTCAGTTAATATTGATTACCAGGAACTACAAGATGTGGCTGAAAGGGGTAGTGATCTTTTCTTTAGAATGGTATCTGTAAAAGATAAAGAAGAACAAGATGAGGTTAAAAACAACATTGCTACAAATATGACAGTTGTAAAAGCTGCAGATGGTAGGCCAATAAATGTCCTGAGCATTCCCAGAAGAATTGAAACAAACTTTAGGGGCTCCAGTACCAGAGTATCAATTCCCTTAAGGGGAATTGACATACCAGATAAAGATCAACAAGAATTTTTGGATTCCATGCATATCTTTATTGAACATAGCGACGGCACCACCGAATTGCTAAGTGGTATGTTTCAGTATGAAAATGACGAGCCGGTAGCCATGGAATTTATTATCCATAAATTCAGCTGCTTCCAGCTGTTAAACTTTTATGAAGAAGACAGTAGTGATGATGATCATCATTCCAGCCACAGCAGCAGGGGTTTAAGTAAAGATGACTATGTGACAATTTATGTAAATGGTGAAAAGGAAAAAGCAGGTATACTAACAACCGATAGGGACAATGGGAAGAGAATACAAAAGATTACCATTGATAAACAAAAGCTAGAGAAAAAACTTAAAAAAGAAGGACAGCATACAGTTGTCGCCATTTTATTTAATAAAACAGCCGATTGCTCTACAGCAATCCTCAATGGTGAGTTGTTAGACGATATGGCCAAGGAGCAGGCGGTTATTGAAGTTAAAACTGAATATGGGGCTTATACACTGCCTGCAGCGCAAATTGATATGGAGACTGCGGCCAATCAATTGGGCAAAAATGTAAAGTTAAAAGATATTGATGTAGAAATAAGCATAGCTAAGCTCCAGGGAGATACGTTAAATACAGTAGAAAAGGCAGCTAAAGGTAATGATTTTACAATTGCTGCTTCTCCAGTTGATTTCATAGTTCAATGCAGCCATAATAAAAAAACAATAAAAGTTAGTAATTATAGCGATTATGTCAAAAGAAGCATAACTATTCCAAAAGACTTAGATATTGATAGGATCACCACTGGTGTAATTGTTGAACCTAATGGCAGTGTGAGACATGTACCGACTAAAGTAATTAAAGCTGATGGCAAATATTATGCTCAAATCAACAGCTTTACAGACAGTACTTATGTACTCATCTATCATCCACAAAAATTCAAGGATGTTAAAGCCCACTGGGCTCAGGAGGCTATTAACGATATGGGTTCGAGAATGATTGTTGGCGGTGTGGGAAACAATCGGTTTGAGCCTGATCGTAGTATTACCCGGGCTGAATTTGTTGCCATTATGGTAAGAGGGTTAGGGCTAAAACCAGGAATAGGAACTAATCCATTTATAGATGTATCAGAAGATTCTTGGTATTGTGATTATATTAAGACTGCTTATGGGTATGATATCATTAACGGTTATGAGAATAGCAGATTCAAGCCACTGGACTTTATTACCCGTGAAGAAGCCATGGCCATGGTGACCAGAGCAATGAATATCACTGGGCTCAAAGGAAAATCACAAAAAGATGAATTTACCCAGTTGGAAGGATATGCTGATTTTGCACAATCTGCACCATGGGCAAAAAGCAGTATTAATACCTGTGTAAATCAAGGCATCCTATCGGGAAAAAGTATAAGTATTCTTGCTCCTAAGGATAAGATTACCCGAGCTGAGGTGGCAGTGATTATAAGAAGATTATTGCAAAAATCTGGATTGATATAGGGATAGATAAGCTGCGTTGAAGTTGAATCTTTAGCGCAGCTTTTATATAAGGAAAATCACCTTCTGGCATAAATACGAGGACTTTTAAAATAGAGGAGAATTGTCTCGTTTGCTTAAAAAAATTCTAAGATTAAAGTTATAAAATACAAGTATAAATGTATTAGTATCCCTGGACACTGGTATACTATTATAAATTAGAAAAACACTTTAAATTTTTGTGAAATTTATTGAAAAAATTATTTAATAGGAGTATACTAAGAAAATGAACCTTGACTAAAAAGAAGGTGTGAAAATGCTTAAGTGCGATGAATGTAAAACATAAATGCTCCTTTCTAATTAATTAAAATTAATTGAAGGGAGTTTTTAAGATGGAATCCAAATTAGCTTTTTTACTTCATATAGGAGTAATACTTTTAGCAGCAAATATAGGAGGCATTATAAGCAAAAAGTTTAAGCAGCCAGCCGTTTTGGGACAAATTTTAGCAGGGCTTATTTTAGGAATGGGAATAATAGAAAAAACTGAGACCATAAGTCATCTTGCAGAAATTGGAGTAATCTTTTTGATGTTTCTTGCAGGGCTTGAAACTGATGTAAATGAGCTAAAGGCTTCTGGAAAATCTTCATCCCTAATAGCCTTGGGAGGAGTTATAACTCCATTTCTGTTGGTATCTACAGGTATTTATTTTATTACAGACAATTTATTAGCTAGTTTATTTATGGGAGTAATATCTACCGCAACAAGTGTAAGTATATCAGTACAAACCCTAAGAGAAATAGATCAAATGAGAAGTAAACAGGGTATAGGTATATTGGGGGCAGCAATCATAGATGATGTTGTTGGTATTATTCTATTAACAGTAATTATAGGACTGGTAAAGCCTGGAGCAAATAGTAGTCTTTTTGTAGTTGTAGCTAAAATCGGAATATTTTTTGTTATAACATTTATAATAGGATACCTACTCATTAAGCTGTTGTCAAAAATCTCTAGCAAAATAAATATAGAAGATACTATAGTAGGATATGCTATAATATTTTGTTTTATCCTGGCATATTTATCAGAAGAACTAGGTGTGGCTGCTATAACAGGAGCTTATTTTGCGGGAGTAGTTTTTTCAATGACTAGCCATAGACATAGAATTTCCCATGAAATTCATAAAATATCATATTTGATTTTTACACCTATATTTTTTGTTGCTATAGGTCTTGGTGTTGACCTTAAATCTGCCATAAGTGCCTTTGGTATCGGAATTATACTTGTTATATTAGGGGCTTTAGGTAAGATTATAGGTTGTGGATTTGGAGCTAGAATATCGGGATTTGATGGAACTAAAGCATTACAAATAGGTATTGGCATGATTCCAAGAGCTGAGGTGGCTATAATTATAGCAAATCTTGGTGTGGCTATAGATATAATAAATGGACAGCAGTTGGCAGCGGTAATAATGATGGTATTAATAACGACCTTAATAACACCATCACTGCTTAAATGGAGTTTTGCAAGATAAGAATATAAAAGGTGAAGATATAAGGGGACGGTTCTTCTATGGCATTTTTAGTGGTATAGAAGAACCGTCCCCTTGTATCCATCCTTAGCATACATCCCACCCTTTGTTCATATAAATTAGATAGCATAATAAACTAATATATGGGATGTGGGGATTAATGGATAATATTGTACACATAACACTTACAGGCTTTCTGGTTGGAGTTATTGGCACGGGACTGGGAGGAATGTTGGCCCTGAGCCTTGGAAAGCCGGGCAACAGGATTCTCAGCCTTATTCTTGGATTTTCAGCAGGGATAATGCTCACTATAGTTTGTTTTGACCTTTTGCCGGAGGCTTTTGAAAGGGCTAAATTTTTAATAGGGCTGGCAGGAATAATTATAGGTGTCATAATTACAATATTCATTGATGAACTGGTTCGTAGTCGAAGATCAGCCAAGATTAGCAGTAATACAAATTTGCTAAAAATGGGAAGATTAATAGGCCTAGGAGTGGCATTGCATAATTTTCCCGAAGGCTTGGCAATCGGTTCTGGATTTATGGCAACAAAAGAGCTTGGAATAGGAATATCTATTGTTATAGCGTTACATAATATACCAGAGGGCATGTCTATGGCTGCACCAATGAGGGTAGGAGGAATGTCAAGGCTTAAGTCAATATTATCTACTTTTTTAGTGGGACTGCCTATGGGAATAGGAGCTTTTATAGGAGCAGTATTAGGAGAAATTTCAGGAGCTTTTATAGCGTTTTGTTTATCCTTTGCAGGAGGAACAATGCTTTATATAACATGTGGAGAGCTTATACCAAATTCTAGCAAATTATATGGAGGAAGAACATCTACTATTGGTCTTATTTTGGGTTTTATAGTAGGATTGTTTATGACAAAAGGGCATTAGGCTCAATTTACCCTTAACTTTATATAAATTTTTATGTATAATAGAAACAAACAATTTGGATTTGATAAGTTGTAATAATTTTTACTTTCAGCTAGAGGATAATAAAGGATTGATTACAAATGATAAAAACCAGTATAATTTACATTGATAAAGAGAATATAGATATTGATAGACTGGAAAAAAGTGCAAAAATATTAAAAAATGGTGGAACTGTTGCGTTCCCCACTGAAACTGTTTATGGATTGGGAGCTAATGCTTTAGATGAAGATGCCGTTAAGAAAATATTTCAGGCCAAGGGGAGACCTTCCGATAACCCCCTTATAGTACATATAGCCAGATATGAAGATATTCATAGGCTTATCAAAGAGTTACCTGAAAAGGCTGAAAAGCTTATTAACGCATTTTGGCCAGGGCCTTTGACCTTAATATTTAAGAAATCTTCTTTAGTACCTAAAAGTGTTACAGGAGGTTTAGATACTGTGGCTGTTAGAATGCCTTCCCATCCAATTGCAAAGGCTTTAATAGAGCTATCCAGTGTTCCGATTGCTGCACCAAGTGCTAATATATCAGGTAAGCCAAGCACTACAAAGGAAACCCATGTGTTAAAGGATCTAAAGGGAAGGGTAGATGCTATCATATGTGGTGGCGATGTAGATGTAGGAGTGGAGTCAACAGTAGTAGACATTACCGTAGATACTCCCATGATTTTAAGACCCGGTGGAGTTACAAAGGAAGAGCTGGAGAAGGTAATTGGAGAGGTAGAAGTTGACCCTGCCGTAAAAAATAGTGGAGCTGGTGAATTTATACCGAAATCGCCGGGAATGAAATATACACATTATTCACCAAATGCCGATGTAATTCTTATAAGCGGAGAATTGGACAATATGGTTAGAGGGATAGAAGAGTTAAGATTGGCTAAAGAGAGTGAAGGATATAGGGTTGGAATAATGGCTACAGATGAAACAAAGGATAAATATAAGGGTGGAGCAATAATATCTGTTGGCAAAAGAGGCAGTTTAGAAACTGTTGCAGCCAACCTTTTTAAAGTGTTGAGGGAGTTTGATGAAAAAGGTGTGGATATTATATTAGCTGAAACCTTTGAAGAAAGAAACATAGGACAAGCTATAATGAACAGGCTGATGAAGGCTGCAGGACATAATGTGGTGAGGGTGTAGTGGCTCAAAATGTAAAATATTCGTACTATCTACTGACAATAAAGATATGACCATAAAGTAACTAAGGAGGGATATAGGTGAAAACTGTTCTATTTGTATGTACTGGAAATACATGTAGAAGTAGTATGGCCGAGGCTATTTTTAAGGATCTTATTAAAGAGCTGGATGAAGATAAGGATATAAAAGTATTGTCAGCAGGAATTTGGGCATCTGAAGGGCAAAAAGCTTCAGTGAATGCAATTGAAGCTCTAAAGGAAAAAAATATTGATTTAAATAGTCATGCTTCTAAACAATTGACCAAGGAGATGATTGAAGAATCTGATATTATACTGACTATGACAAATAGCCATAAAAGACAAATTCTAAGGGCTGTGCCAAGTGCAAAGGAAAAACTATATACGCTAAAAGAATTTTCCCATGGAGAAACAGCTGATATTTCTGATCCATATGGACAAAATATTGATGTGTACAAAGCATGTGCCGATGAAATAGAAAAAGCTTTAAAAAAAATAGTTAGCAAATATTACAAATAAAAAAAGAAGGAATATATTTATAATATGTAGAACATATAAAAGGTTTGCGTCTTTTTATTAACAAAACTCAAGGAGGAAAAGAAATTGAAAATAGCAATAGGTAGTGACCATGGTGGCTATAATTTAAAAGAAGCTATTAAAAATCATTTGGAGGAAAAGGGCATTGAATATAAAGACTTTGGAACAAGCTCTACTGAATCAGTAGACTATCCTGAATTTGGTATGAAGGTTGCCGAGGCAGTGAAATCAGGAGACTATGATAGAGGAATAGTATGCTGTGGTACAGGAATAGGAATATCTATATCAGCTAATAAGGTAACTGGCATAAGATGTGCCGTTGTATCCGATACATTTTCAGCAGAAATGTCAAGGGCCCATAACAATGCCAATGTCCTTGCATTAGGCGAAAGGGTTGTTGGTCAAGGGCTTGCATTGAAAATTGTAGATGTGTGGCTAAAAGAGGAATTTGAAGGTGGAAGACATGAAAGAAGAGTAGGAAAAATTACAGATATAGAAACTAAATATTTCAAGGGATAATATAAGGTTTAATCCTATAAATTATAATCTTTATTTAAATTTAAAACTTAATAACTGGAAGGAGCTGCTTAGAATGAGTAAAGTTTTTGTTATGGATCATCCATTACTACAGCATAAATTAACATTAATAAGAGATAAAAATACTGGAACAAAGGAATTTAAAGAATTGGTTAAGGAACTCTCAATGCTAATGGCCTATGAGGTGACCAGGGATTTGCCCTTGGAAGATATTGAAATTGAGACACCGGTTTGCAAGACTAAATCCAAGGTTATTTCAGGCAGAAAATTAGCTATTGTTCCAATATTAAGAGCAGGGCTTGGAATGGTGGATGGATTTTTGAATTTGCTTCCAGCTGCCAAAGTAGGACATGTTGGACTATATAGAGATCCGGAAACTTTAAATCCAGTTGAATACTATTGCAAATTGCCTACAGATGTACATGAAAGAGAACTTATAATTGTTGACCCAATGCTGGCTACAGGGGGATCTGCAAAGGCTGCTATAAAATTTATTAAGGATAAAGGAGCAACTAATATTAAATTGGTATGTCTTATTGCAGCACCAGAAGGAATAGATGCAGTTCATAAGGCCCACCCTGATATAGATATATATGTTGCAGCAGTTGACGAAAAATTAGATGAACATGCATATATAGTTCCAGGTTTAGGAGACGCAGGAGACAGGCTATTTGGAACAAAGTAGAAAAATGTACAAAGCAGCAAGTACTATTTAGAAATAATTTAAAGTAAGAGTGAATAAAATGTAGAAGGTATTAATATAATTATTATTTATGGATTATACCATTGTTTTTTAAGACTCTTTAGGAAAAATTGATCTTAAAAAACTGCAAATGCGTCCTTTGGCGCATTTGTATCGATTGGAGGGGGATGCATGCGCCCAAATTGGAATGACTATTTTATGGAAATGGCTGAGGTTGTAAAAAGCAGATCTACTTGCCTTAGACGAAAAGTAGGTGCTGTTATAGTTAAGGATAAAAGAATACTTGCTACGGGATATAATGGCGCACCGGCTAATACACCCCATTGCATAGATATTGGATGTTACAGGGAGAAAATGAATATACCCTCAGGAGAAAGAGCAGAGCTTTGTAGAGGAACCCATGCAGAACAAAATGCCATAATTCAAGCTGCCTATCATGGCGTAAGCATAAAGGATTCGGAACTATATGTAACCCTTCAACCCTGTGTTTTATGTGCTAAAATGGCAATAAATGCAGGGATAAAAACCATATATTACAAAGGGAAGTATCCTGATGAGTTATCACTAAAAATCCTTGAAGAAGCCGGAGTAAAGCTGGTAAAATATGATTAAAATAATATTACAAATATGAAATTTCGTTTACATTATAAGGAATTTGTTATAAAATATCTTTGGTGAGACAAGTTGTCTAAACCTGACTATTAAGAATTGACCTGAAAGTTATATCAAGGAGTGTGAATTATGACCAGATTTATTTTGCCTGGGGCTATTGCAGCTTTAGTAAGCTTTTTATCAACTCCTATAGTAAAGAAACTGGCCCACAAGGTAGGGGCTATAGATATACCAAAGGATGATAGAAGAGTACACAAAACTCCAATTCCAAGACTAGGTGGCCTAGCCATTTTTTTAGGCTTTATAGTAAGTATATTGATTCTATTTAAAATTAACTTATTAGAAATCAATAGAGAAATATTTGGTATGGTTTTAGGAGCTCTTATTATAGCAGCAATGGGTTTTGTTGATGATATAAGGCCATTGCCGGCTAAAGTGAAATTATTAGTGCAAATAGCTGCAGCTATTATACTTATTAAGTTTGGAATTAAAATAGAGTACATAACTAATTTCTTTAAATCCGATACTATTGGATTTTTAAGTCAAGAAACAATTAAGCTTAGTATTTTAAGTATACCTCTGACAATATTCTGGGTTGTGGGTATTACAAATACTGTTAATTTGATTGATGGATTAGATGGGCTAGCAGCAGGAATATCAGCTATAGCAGCACTAACTTTAGCCTATGTTGCGTATGCCAAACCAGAATTATCTAATAGCCAGGATACTTTAATGTTGACATTAGCTTTAGCTGGGAGCTGTATAGGCTTTTTACCCTATAATTTTAATCCAGCAAAGATTTTTATGGGAGATACAGGTTCTTTATTTTTAGGATATATTCTAGCTGCCATATCTATAAATGGATTTATAAAGGGACCTACCGCTATAGCTATGATTATACCTATATTTGCATTAGGGCTTCCTATTTTTGATACTACATTTGCAATTTTAAGAAGGGCTTTCAATGGGAAACCTATTATGCAAGCTGATAAGGGTCATTTACATCATAGATTACTTTCCATAGGAATGGGTCAAAAAAGAGCGGTTTTAATCCTATATACAATAAGCTCCTTCTTGGGCTTTAGTGGAGCATTTTTACTAGAGCAGGAATATGTAAACAGTGCTATAATGTTAGTCATAACTGTGGCTATTGTGGCAATTCCTATAAATCAAACATGGGTTGAAAAGCATAAGGCTTCAAATGCAGACAAACGACACTAATATTTTAATATACATAAGTTAACCTTAACCTATATAAATGTACGCTTGTAAAATTTAATTTATTGGTCGCAGCCACTGAGAATCCTTTTGGCTCATGTAATAAACCTGTTTTAGATGGAATAATCAAAAAGGATAAACAGGTTTATAAAAATCGCTCAAAAGGAAACCTCAGAGGCTTCTTCCTTTATTAAGTTTTATATGACTTTTAATAGAAAGCCAGGATTCCCTGGCTTTTTAATTAATGCTTGGCCTCTATAAAGAAAGCTGGCTTTTAAATTTAATATTGTTTTACTATATAAACCCTATATAGTTCAATTTTGAAAGGATGAATAATTTGAATAAAAAAGGAACAGTTTTTAATCCCTTAAGAATTATGTCTATATTTGGTACACGACCTGAGGCAATAAAGATGGCTCCAGTAGTAAAAAGATTAGAAGAAACTGATGGTATAGAATCTATTGTGTGTGTTACTGCCCAACATAGAGAAATGCTTGATCAGGTTTTGAAGCTTTTTAATATTTCCCCACAGTATGATTTGAATATAATGAAATCTGGACAAACCTTAAGTGAAATAACATGTAGGGCTCTTATGGGGTTAGAGAAAGTAATTAAAGAAGTAAACCCCCATATGATATTAGTCCATGGAGATACTACAACTACATTTGTAGGTGCTTTGGCTGGATTTTATAATCAGATAAATATAGGTCATGTTGAAGCTGGACTTAGAAGTGGAAATATGTATTCTCCCTATCCTGAGGAAATGAATAGAAGTCTTACTGGAAGGCTTGCCAATCTTCATTTTGCCCCGACAAACGGAAATAAAAAAAATCTTCTTAGAGAAGATATAGAAAAAAATGATATAATAGTAACTGGTAATACAGTAATTGATGCTTTGCTTGGGATTGTCAATGAAGAGTATAAATTTGAATTAGATATTCTTAATAATATAGATTATAAAAATAAAAAAGTTATACTTCTTACTTCCCATAGAAGAGAGAATCTTGGAAAACCTATGGAAAATATTTTTTCAGCAATAAAGGAAATAGTAATGAAAAATGAAGATGCTGAGGTGGTATTTCCTATCCATCTCAATCCCAAGGTTAGAGAAATAGCATTTAGCATATTGGAAAATACACCTAGAGTTCACTTAATAGACCCCCTAGACTATGAGCCTTTTGCAAATTTAATGAATAGAGCATATGTAATTTTGACGGATTCAGGAGGAATTCAAGAAGAGGCTCCTGCCCTTGGCAAACCGGTATTAGTTCTAAGAACAGAGACAGAAAGACCTGAAGCAGTTGAGGCAGGAACGGTGAATATAGTAGGTGTAGAGAAGGAAGAAATATTTAATACGACAGATAAACTACTAAATAATAAAGAAGAATATAAAAAAATGGCCAGTGCCGTTAATCCATATGGAGACGGAAAAGCAAGTGAGAGAATAGTAAAGGCTATAAAGGAGTATTTTAAAGATAAGTAGTTAACGGTTCGAATGTATTTGTAAAAAAGAAAAGAGAGGTTTATTCAAAATTATGTAAAGGGGGACCAAAAACATAATTGAACCTTCTCTCTTTTCTTGAATCTCTATAGGATTTACAAGAAAAACTTAATTTATACATGTGTAAATACATTGCGATTTTGAGAGTTTTTGATTTGTATAAATTAAAGTTTTTACTTAAAATCCGTATATATAGTATTTACATAAATTCATAAAAAATACATATTTTTATAATTATTTTAGTAAATCCCATAATTGCCTTAAAAATCTAACTACTATATATTGTTTAAAATCCTTAAAGCCATATCATGAAAATATATTCTATTCTAAATAGTCAAATTAAGGATAATATTCGCATATGTAATTTTATCAAATTTGAGGTATGTAAATTCCTAAAGTATATAAAACTATAAGAACGAAGGTGGATTTTAAAAGCCTTCATCTATAAAATATTAAATTTATAATAAAAGATAAGAAGGAAATTAAAAAAGATTGTCGAATAGTATTATAGTATGCAAACCATGATTATATTTTAATCGAGGTTTGATGAAAATTTAACAAACATCTGATGATCATATAATGATTATATAAAAAAATTATTATACTTGTCTAAATATTCTTTGTATTATAAAATTTTATATGTGGTAATATTAATGTTATAATTATATATTAATAATATATAATAATTATAAATTATATATTTTATATTTTTTGAAGAATATTGTTAAATTCTTTCACTACATGGCTTTAATATTTCTAAAGCACTACATATATATTATGCAATTATTTCAGTTCAATACTTTTATACTTGGGAGATAAAAAATAGATGAGTAAAAATAAATATACAATGTATGAGAATCTAATATTTTTAACTCAAATTGGTTTAATGATGGCTCTACCTATAGTAATATGTGTTTTACTTGGTAATTATATAGATAATAAGTTTGGTACAGGTAATATTTTCCTATTTATATTTATAGGTTTAGGAGTTGCTTCTTCATTTTTAAATCTTTACAAAATTATGATGAAGATATTAAACAAAAGGAAGTGATACATAATTGAATAAAACCTATGAATTACAAGTTAAGATTATTAAAAGAGTTTTAGTTTTACTTTGTGGTTTAATTGTAATAGCTTTCTTTGCATCTGAAAACCCAAAGCCCCATATACTAGGGTATATTTTTGGTGGACTAATAGGAATACTAAATTTTATTCACTTGGGAAAAACTATTGAGAAAGCAGTTACAATGAATCCAGGAAGAGCTCAGGGCTATACTTCCTCTAGGTATATGTTAAGATACATTACCACTGGAATTGTTATAGTAGTTTCTCTAAGGGCAGATCATTTAAATGGATTTGCCACAATTATTGGTTTGCTTTTAGTGAAAATAGCAGTATTTTCAACACATTTGTTTGACAGTAAGGAATATTACAAAAGAATTTTTAAGAGAAGGGAGGACAACCAATGAATGGCGGCTTTGGACCTTATAAAGTTATAGAATTGCCAGGTGGTATAGCAGTTAGTCAAACTGTAACTGTCACATGGTTTATTATCTTAGTTCTTGGTCTTTTTGCATATTTTGCTACTAAAAAATTTGATAAGGTTCCAGGTAAGTTGCAAAATGTAGTTGAGGTTTTGGTAGAATCTATCTATAATCTAACAAAACAAACTATGGGTGAAGACAAAATGGGTTTTGCACCCTATGTAGGAACTCTCTTAATTTTTATAGGAATAGCAAATATTTCTGGTTTGTTTGGTCTTAGACCACCGACAGCAGATGTTAATACTACATTTGCCCTTTCTATAATTACATTTTGTATGGTTCAGTATAATGGTCTTAAATCCAATGGAATTAAAGGTTATTTCAAAGGCTTTTTGGAACCTATACCTATTTTATTACCAATTAATATTATAGGAGAACTTGCTAACCCAGTATCCTTAGCCTTTCGTCTATTTGGTAATATTGTAGGTGGAGTAATTATTATGGCTCTTTTATACAATGCATTAGGATTTTTGAGTGGTGCATTGGGTATTGGAATACCAATACTGCAAGCAGGGATCCCTGCAGTGCTTCATATTTATTTTGATTTATTTGCAGGATTACTCCAATCTTTCATTTTTGCTATGCTTACCATGGTATTTATATCAATGGCTATGGATTAAAGTTTTATTTATAACAAAGAGGTTTGAGTATTATTTCAAAGGTTTGAGTGCTTTATTTTATAGCTAAATTAAAAGCTATGAGATTTCCTCAAATTAGTGCTTAGTCATGAAGGAGGAGTGCAGCATGAATTTTATTGATAAGTTCTTTGCTTGGCTGCTTAGCTTTGACAAAGAGACCTTGATCTATGCTGCCTCAGCTATTGGGGCTGGACTTGCCATGATAGCTGGTATTGGCCCAGGAATAGGGCAAGGTTACGCAGCCGGAAAGGGTGCTGAGGCTGTAGGGATTAATCCCAAGGCAAGTAAACAATCTACTATGGTTATGCTTTTAGGAGCAGCTGTGGCAGAGACATCTGGTATTTTGTCCTTAGTAGTTGCTGTTATACTTTTATATGGAAATCCAATAGTTAATGTTACAGGAGCATCTATAATTTTAGCTGCTGCAGCAATTGGAGCAGGATTTTCCATGATAGCTGGTATTGGACCAGGAATAGGACAAGGTTATGCAGCTGGAAAGGCTACTGAGGCAGTGGGAAGAAGGCCAAAATTATATTCCACCGTTGTAAGAACTATGTTCTTAGGTCAGGCAGTGGCCCAAACTACAGGTATTTATGCACTTATAATTGCATTGGTATTAATGTTTGCAAATCCATTTATCAGGTAAGTTTAATATTATTGCAAATTAGATACTTGTGTACAAATCAAAAAATATTTCCCACAAATTTGAAAACGAATTTTAAGAGTGAATATTTAAAGGAGGAAGTAGAATGAATGGTGTAGATTTAATAAAAGCGTGTTCAGCAATTGGAGCAGGTTTAGCTATGATAGCTGGTATTGGACCTGGAATTGGTCAGGGTTATGCAGCTGGTAAAGGTGCAGAAGGTGTTGGGAGACAGCCGGAAGCTCAGGGTGATATTGTTAGAACTATGCTTCTTGGTGCAGCAGTAGCAGAGACTACTGGTATTTATGGATTAATCGTGGCACTAATTCTGTTATTTGCTAACCCATTTTTCTAGAAATTTTTAGATTAAATGGAGATGGAAAACCATCTCCAGTTTTGAAAATCTCCGATTTTAAATAGCTGAATTTAAATTATAATAAATTTTGCTGTTAATATAATTCGGTTTGTAAAGGAGGCGTCTAAATGGAAGGGTTGAAGTTTGGATTAGTTGACCCGAGTGCGACTTTTTGGTTTCAATTAATTAATACATTTATACTATTTCTTATCCTCAAAAAGCTTCTATTCAAACCAGTTTCCGAGTTTATGGAAAAGAGAAAAAGTGAAATTGCTGAGTCTATAGAAAGGGCTGAAGCAAGAAATGAAGAAGCTGAAAAGTATAAGAGTGAATATATTAGTAAAATTGAAGCTTCCCAGGAAGAAGGAAGACAGATAGTAAGGGATGCTGCTAAAAGGGCTGAAGAAAGGGCCAGTGAAATCGTAAAGGCAGCTGAAAAAGAAGCAAAGGAAATAAAGGAAAGAGCTAATCTAGAAATAGAGAGAGAAAGAGAAAAGGCTATAAATTCACTTAAGGATGAAATAGCTTCTATTGCCATGCTAGCTGCTTCTAAAGTCATTGAAGAGGACTTAAATGAGAAAAAGCATAATAACCTTGTAAGAAAGTTTATAGATGAGGTAGGGGAAACAAGATGGCAAAATTAGTATCCAAAACATATTCAGAGGCTTTATTTGAAGTGGCATTAGAAGAAAACAAGATGGATTTGTTTTTAGATGAGCTTAGCTTTGTATTGGAAACATTTGAAATCCATGAAGATTTTTATGAGTTATTTAAAACTCCATTGGTTAAAGTAGATGAAAAGAAAGAAGTAATAGAAAAAGTTTTTGGTGATAAATTGAGCAAGGAAATGAATAATTTTCTAAAAATAATAATTGATAAAAGAAGAGGCCATTTTATTGAGCAAATAAAATGGTCATATGAAGATATGGTTAATAAGCATAAGGGAATAGTCAAGGCTGTGGCAATAACGGCTGTTCCTCTAAAGAAAGAAGATAAAATGATACTTCAAAATAAGCTATCTTCTTTAACAGGAAAAACTGTTAATCTTTCAAATGAGATAGAAGAAAGTGTTGTAGGCGGAATTTTAATTAAGATAGGTGACAAGGTCATTGATGGAACAATAAAGAGTAGACTTGAAGAAATGAAGGAAAGTCTATCTCAAATCATAGTGTAAGTGATAGGGGTGAGTAGACCATGAATCTTAGACCTGAAGAAATAAGTTCTGTGATAAAAGCACAGATTAAAAGATATGAAAGCAAGCTGGAAGCCAAGGACGTAGGCACAATAATTCAGGTTGGTGACGGTATTGCAAGAATCCATGGCCTGGAGAAGTGTATGGCAGGAGAGCTTCTTGAGTTTCCTGGTGAAGTTTACGGTATGGTGCTAAACTTGGAGGAAGACAATGTTGGTGCCGTTTTACTTGGGTCCGATGAGAATATTAAAGAAGGAGATACTGTAAAGAGTACTGGAAGAATAGTTGAGGTTCCTGTAGGAGAGCAAATGATAGGAAGGGTAGTTAATGCACTGGGACAGCCTATAGATGGAAAGGGACCAATAAAATCTGAAAAATATAGACCTATAGAATCAAATGCACCTGGTGTTATAGATAGAAGATCAGTTTACCAGCCTGTACAGACTGGTATTAAGGCTATTGATTCAATGATACCTATAGGTAGAGGACAGAGGGAGCTTATAATCGGTGACAAGCAAACAGGTAAAACAGCTATCTGTATTGATACAATTTTAAATCAAAAAGAAGAAAATGTAATTTGTATATATGTTGCCATAGGACAAAAGAAATCTACTGTAGTTCAACTGGTTAAGAACTTAGAAGAGCGTGGTGCTATGGATTATACTATAGTTGTTTCTGCTTCTGCCAGTGAGCCAGCTCCACTTCAATATATAGCTCCCTATGCTGGTTGTGCCATGGGAGAGGAATTTATGCATCAAGGAAAAGATGTATTGATAATGTATGATGATTTATCCAAGCATGCTGTTGCATATCGTGCTATGTCACTGTTGCTTCGTAGACCTCCAGGACGTGAGGCATATCCTGGTGATGTATTCTACTTGCATAGTAGATTACTTGAGAGGGCTGCAAAGCTGAGTGACAAACTTGGTGGAGGATCTTTAACTGCCCTACCGATTATTGAAACCCAGGCCGGTGACGTTTCAGCATATATACCTACAAATGTTATATCTATTACCGATGGTCAGATATATCTTGAGGGAGAATTATTTTATTCAGGACAAAGACCGGCGGTTAATGCAGGTATATCTGTATCCCGTGTTGGTGGAGATGCCCAGATAAAAGCTATGAAAAAGGTTGCAGGTAAAATTAAGCTTGAGCTTGCCCAATATAGAGAGCTGGCTGCCTTTGCCCAATTCGGTTCTGAACTGGATAAGGATACACGGGAAAGACTTGATCAAGGACAAAGACTTATGGAGATTCTAAAGCAGCCTCAGTACAGTCCAATGAGGGTACAGGACCAGGTTATGATTATCTATGCGGCAGTTAATAAATACCTAAGTGATATAGAGGTGGAAGCTTTAGGACGTTATGAAGAAGAGTTGATAGAATTTATGACAAATAACAAGCCTGAGATTGGTGATGCTATAAAAGAAACCGGAAAGCTTGATGAAGAAACTGAAAATAAACTTAAAGCAGCAATAGAAGAATTTAATAAGCTATTCTTGGAAAAAGAAAAAGATAGAGCATAAATATGTTTTAAAAACCCTTGCCGCAGGAGGTGAAGGTAGATGGCAGGAATGGGAATGCGCGATATAAAGCGTAGAATCAGAAGTGTAAATAGTACAAAGCAAATTACAAAGGCTATGGAGCTTGTATCTACTGCTAAGCTAAGGAGAGCAAGAGGCAGGCTTGAAAAAGTAAGACCATATTTTGAAACTGTTAATGAAACAGTGCAGGAAATACTGGGAAGCTCCAGTAATATAGATCATTCATATACCATTGAACGGGAAGTTAAGAAAAGCTTATATATAGTTATTACAGCTGATAGGGGTCTATGTGGCGGATATAATATAAATGCCATAAAAAAGGCTTTAGAGGATATAGAAAAGAAAGAAAAGGTTAGTTTTATTGTCATTGGACAAAAGGCTAAGGGCTATTTTTCAAAAAGAGGTTACAATATAGTAGGTGAGTATTTAAATATTTCTGAAAAACCGGAATACATCGATGCCAAAAATATAGGCAGGCTAGCCTTGAAATTATATAAAGAAGGTGAAATAGACGAGATAAAACTTGTTTATACTCAATTTGTAAGCACTATATCCCAGGTGCCTAAAATGGTTAAACTTTTGCCCGTATCAAAGGAAGAAAAGGAAGAAGCTGAGGAAAAGGAATTTAAATATGTTTCCTATGAGCCTTCTCCAGGAGCAGTATTAGATTATTTGATTCCTAAATATATAGAAAGTACAATGTATGGTACCTTAGTTGAGTCAGCTGCTAGTGAGCAGGCTGCAAGAAGAGTGGCTATGGAAAGTGCAACTGACAATGCAGAAGAAATGATTGATAGCTTGACATTATCCTTTAACCAGGCCCGTCAAGCTGCTATAACTCAGGAAATTACAGAAATAGTTGGTGGCGCAGAAGCCCTTAAATAATTTGTTGTTCTAAGAACTTGGAGCTTAGAACTTTTATGGAAGGATGTGAAATTATTATGGCCCAAAACGTTGGAAAAGTTGTACAGATAATAGGTCCGGTAGTGGATGTTAGGTTTGAAAGTGAAAATTTGCCTAATATTTTGAATGCTATAGAGATTAATCACAATGATAAGAAAATAATTGTTGAGGTTGCCAACCATATAGGTGACAATACAGTAAGATGTATAGCTATGTCATCAACGGATGGATTGGTAAGAGGAGTAGAAGCTGTTGATAAAGGAGCTCCAATTTCAGTTCCTGTAGGAACTCCAACATTAGGTCGTATATTTAATGTGCTTGGTGAGGCTATAGATTCAAAGGAGCCTCCAAAGGGAGTGGAAAATTGGCCGATCCATAGGCCTGCTCCTACCTTTGAGGAACAGGAAACTTCTACTGAAATGCTTGAAACAGGTATTAAGGTAGTTGACCTTATAGCTCCCTATTCAAAGGGTGGTAAGGTAGGTCTTTTTGGTGGAGCTGGTGTTGGTAAAACAGTTCTTATACAAGAGCTAATCAATAATATAGCAAAGGAACACGGTGGATTCTCTGTTTTTGCTGGTGTTGGGGAAAGAACTAGAGAGGGTAATGACCTTTACTATGAAATGGTTGAGTCTGGAGTTATAGATAAAACTACAATGGTATTTGGTCAGATGAATGAGCCACCTGGAGCTAGGATGCGTGTAGGTCTTACAGGACTTACCATGGCAGAATATTTCAGGGATACCGAGGGAAGAGACGTATTATTATTTATTGACAATATATTTAGATTTACTCAAGCGGGTTCAGAGGTTTCAGCTTTACTTGGACGTATGCCTAGTGCCGTTGGTTATCAGCCTACACTTGCTACTGATATGGGAGCTCTTCAAGAAAGGATTACATCAACTAATAAGGGTTCTATTACATCAGTGCAGGCTGTATATGTACCTGCCGATGACCTTACTGACCCTGCTCCGGCAACAACCTTTACCCACCTTGATGCAACTACGGTTTTATCTAGGGATATATCTAACCTTGGTATATATCCAGCCGTTGATCCATTAGATTCTACATCAAGGATATTAGCTCCCGATGTGGTTGGAGAGGAGCATTATAAAGTAGCCCGTGATGTTCAGGAAATACTTCAAAGATATAAAGAACTTCAGGATATAATCGCCATACTTGGTATGGATGAGCTTTCAGATGAAGATAAATTAGTTGTTTCCAGGGCAAGAAAGATTCAAAGATTTTTATCTCAGCCATTCCATGTTGCTGAGCAGTTTACTGGCTTTGAAGGTAAATATGTACCAATAAAAGAAACCGTAAGAGGATTTAAGGAAATACTAGAAGGCAAGCACGATGATCTTCCAGAATCGGCATTCCTCTTTGTAGGTACAATTGACGAAGCAGTGGAAAAGGCTAAACAATCTTAAGAGTAAAAGCTTAGGGTTAAGTTTTAAGTTGCAGGTTACAAGTTTCTAGACTTGGAACTTTTCGGAGGTGAATAAATGGCATCGACTTTCCAAATTGAAATAGTTACTCCCGATAGAAAGTTTTTTGAAGGTGAGGTAAGCATGGTTATTGCTAGGACTTTAGAAGGGGATGTTGGAATTCTTAGGGATCATGTTCCTACTGTATCGCCTTTATCTATAGGGGTAATTAAAATAAAAAAGGATGACAAAATTCTTGAGGCTACATGTTCTGGAGGCTTTATAAGTACTGATGAAGATAAAGCCACTATAATTACCGATTCGGCAGAGTGGCCTGAGGAGATAGATGTTGAGAGAGCAGAGGCTGCTAAGAAAAGGGCAGAAGAGAGGCTCAAAAAGAATTCTGAAAACATAGATACTTTAAGGGCTCAAATAGCTCTTAATAAAGCTATAAATAGAATAAGAGTTTCAAAGGGTGAATAAAAAGGAATCCCAAGACAATTATTGTCTTGGGATTCCTTTTTAGTTCTCAAAAAATTATTTTCATAAATAAAAAAACATGTATATAAAAAAAGTAATGTGTTAATACTTTTAATGAAAGAGGAAAGAGTATAGCACAAAATATGATTTTAAGTCCCCCTTTGCATATTTTGTGGCTATATCTCTTCCTTTTATCATTTTAAAGCTTCTAGGTATTAATAATGAGGTGAGGGAAATGTATAAGAAATTATTTACGTATATTTTAATTTTTATATTCAGTGTATCTATTGTATTTGGCAATTCCAGTGAAAATTTAAAACCAGAAGACATAGTAAATACTTCTTTTCTTGAGTCCCAGGCACATTTGGATCATATAAATATTAATAGTTATGTTGTATTTAATGACAAATTTATTACTATTGACAATGCCAATAAAATATGTAATGATATTTCAGGAAAGCTAAATATGCAAGAGATTGAATTTGAAAAGGAAAATAGGGACGATTTTAGTCAGGTTATTGTTAACGGTACTATTAGTGAAGGAATACATGGTACTGTCATACTACAAAGCTCCAGACTTGAGGACTTTAAAGAAAGTAGTATAGTAATAGATATAATTCAGACTAATAAAGAATATGATTTAAAAGAATTATGTGATAAAATTAGAGATGTTCTAAGTAATTATGGAAGTGTTAATCTAAATATTAATTTAATAGGATACTATGATGGACTTGTTGATATGAAAGAAATTAAGGGGAAAATTAAAAATATATTTAAAAAAATTGATGCTGAAAAAATAGAGGGAATAGAGTCAGATGAATTAATAAGTATAACAGGATATACATCTAATATTGAGAAGCATATAGGCTATTGTGGTAAGAAAGTGAATATAAATATTGCTTCTAGGTTCAATAGCTATGAAAATAGGACCTATATATGGATAGGAACACCATTAATTGTTTTAGAATATTAGATTCAAAAGTATATTTATGTTAATTTTAGGAAATGACATTTATTTTAAAATTCAAGAAGGAAAAATTTAATTCATGTAGAAATATTAAGGTGGAGTATTTTGCGTTTATTATCAGATCGTTTTACCATATTAATACAATAAAATGAAAAATATACTTTAAAAATATTTCAGTTTTGGAAAGTCCTTAATTTAACCAACAATTTAATAAAAGGAGGACCACAATTGCCAAAGATAATTGTAAGAAAAAGCAGACCTTTAAAGGGAGAAGTAAAGATAAGTGGTGCAAAAAACTCTGTGTTACCAATAATGGCAGCATCTTTACTAGCCCAGGATAAAGTTATTTTAGAAGATATTCCCCCCCTTAGGGATGTTGAAGTAATAAGTGAAGTTTTAACTTCTCTTGGGGCTAATGTCAGGAAACATTCCGATGGAATTATTGAGATAAATTCTAGTAAGATAGATCACTCAGAAGCTCCTTATGATTTAATAAAAAAGATGAGGGCATCATTTTTAGTGATAGGGCCTCTTTTAGCTAGAATGGGAAGGGCTAGGGTATCCTTGCCTGGGGGCTGTGCTATAGGAGCTAGACCCATTGACTTGCATTTAAAGGGATTAAGTGCATTAGGTGCTAAAATAGAATTAGGTCATGGTTATGTTGAGGCAAAAGCTGATCGATTGATAGGAGATAAAATATACTTGGATTTTCCCAGCGTAGGTGCCACTGAAAATATAATGATGGCTGCCACCATGGCTGAGGGACAGACTATAATACAGAACTCGGCAGAGGAACCTGAAATAGTTGATCTAGCAAATTTTTTAAATGGTTTAGGTGCCAATATAAAAGGTGCAGGAACCGATACTATAAAAATACAGGGAGTTAAAAAGCTAGGTGGAGTAAGGCATACTGTAATACCAGATAGAATTGAAACAGGTACATATATGGTTGCAGCAGCAATAACAGGTGGAGATGTTACAATAAAAAATGCACTTACAGATCATTTAAAGCCAATGATAGCAAAACTTAAGGAATGTGGCGTAGAAATTTATGAAAATGGAGATGAAATAAGGGTTAATGCTTCAAATGGAATCAATGCTATAGATATAAAGACTCTACCATATCCAGGCTTTCCAACTGACATGCAGTCTCAATTTATGTCCCTTTTAAGTATTGCAAAGGGAACCAGTGTTATTATTGAAACAGTATTTGAAAATAGATTTATGCATGTTAGTGAATTAAACAGGATGGGTGCAAATATTAAAATAGAAGGACATAGTGCAGTGGTTCAAGGTGTAAAAGGACTTCAAGGGGCCCAGGTTAGAGCTACTGATCTTAGAGCTGGAGCGGCGCTTATACTAGCAGGACTAGTTGCTGAGGGTACAACAGAAATAAATGACATATATCATATTGAAAGAGGCTATGTATCAATAGAAAACAAATTAAGAAATTTAGGTGCAGACATTGAAAGAGTGGAATAATATATAGCTAATTAAGCAAATTGCATAGTGAAACAAATTGAAAAGTAAATTTTAAGATTGTTTAACTACAGATAAATGTGATATGTTTACGGAAACGACTTTTAGTCGTTTCTTTTTGCATTTGAGGATAAAAAACAATTCATCTATCATATTTTACCCTTTGATAACATAAAATGTAAAGAGCTTTATATGGACAAGGGGGAGAAAATATGAAGGGGATTTTTTATATAGTAATTGGAATAATATTAGTAATAATAATATTGCCAATGGTTCTAATATATAGCTGTGATATAGATCCACTCTATACTGAAAATAAAGAACAAATTTCAAAGGAAACAATTATAAGGGTTTATATAAAGGAAACTCAAAGGATTGAAGAAATAGAACTGGAAGAGTATGTGAAGGGTGTTGTTGCCAGCGAGATGCCAGCTGAATTTGAAATAGATGCCCTTAAGGCTCAGGCAGTGGCTGCAAGAACTAAGGTTATTCATCAAAAAATAAAATATGGAGATGAAGGAAATCCAGCTCATCCAGGGGCTGAGGTTTGCAATCAAGTACATTGTCAGGTATATAAAAGTAAAGCAGAACTTGAAAAATCAAAGCCTCAGGATTGGATGAATAATTATTGGAGTAAGATTGAAAAAGCTGTAGAGGAAACAAAGGGCTTAATAATAACATATGATTCAAAACTAATAGATCCTTTATATCATTCAACAAGCGGTGGAAAAACAGAAAACTCTGAGGATGTCTTTACATCTATGGCCCCCTATTTAAGAAGTGTAGATAGCCCCTATGAAAAAGACTCCAGACATCTGGAGGATGAAACAGTGATATCTACAAATGAATTTATTACTAAGGTAAATAATAGATATAAGGATTGTGGTTTAAATGAAAATAATATTGTAGATTCTCTAAAAGTATTAGAAAGAAGCGAAGGTGGAAGAATAACTAAGATGAAGATAGGCAATGCAATATTATCAGGTAGAAATATTAGGGAATTATTTGGTTTAAAATCAGCTAATTTTAAGATAAAAATATCTGGAGAAAAAATGACATTTACAACAAAGGGATATGGTCACGGAGTAGGCATGAGTCAATACGGAGCCAATGGAATGGCTAAAGAAGGATATGATTTTATAGATATATTAAAGCACTATTATCAGGGAGTGGAAATAGAAGAATATAAATAACAATTTTATGTATCGTCCACTGATATTTTGGTAATAATAAAAAATGGAGGTGGACGATATGAATTTTAGAAAAAAGTTCAAAAGGAATAATAATACTGATAAAGAAAAAAAGAGTCTTAGATTGCTGGAAAAAGAGGGTTTTTATATTATTATGTTCTTATGTGTTTGTATAGTTGGAGTAGTGGCTGTTTGGGTGGCTAAATCAAATGTTGATAGAATAGCAGAGGATAAAATCCCTCAAAATGATGAAATAAATATAGCCGAATCTGAAATTATAGACATGACAGAAAGAGAAATGGAAAAACAAACTGATGATATTATTATTATAGGAGATGAAAACGAATTTGATGAATTAGATGAGTTTGATGAGTTAGCCATAACAGAACAAGATAGTTTAGACATAATTGAGGAAGATTCTGATTCAACTAAAAATCCTGAAGAGAATAAAGGGAAAATTTTAGTTGAGGAACTAGTGTATGAACCGGTGTTAAATATAGCTGAAAATGAGGATACCAATGATGAAGCTATAGAAGCTTCAAATGATGAAAATCTGGTAATGATGTGGCCTGTAAAGGGAGAGATAGGTATGGAATATGCTGTTGAAACCTTGACATATTCAAATACCCTAGAGCATTATACGACTCATCATGGTATAGATATAATTTCAGAAGAAAATACCCCGGTAAAAGCAGCTTTGGCAGGGGAAATAGTGGAGATATTAACGGATTCAAGGCTTGGAATAACTGTATCAATTAGTCATGAAAATGGATTAATGACAAGATATAGTAATTTATGTACTGATGCAATGATTAATATAGGGGATAAAATAACTAAAGGACAGACTATAAGTGGAGTTGGAACTTCATCGATATTTGAGTCAGCAGATGCTCCACACCTTCATTTTGAAGTATTACTTAATGGTGAAAATGTTGATCCAATGAAATATTTGGCCCAGGAATAAAGAAGAGAATAACTAATAAGCTAAAAATCCTTAACTTATAAGTTTAATGTTCTATATAGTAATTTCACTGCATATTATGTAACAAACCATTTTTTTAAAGGGGGTACATCAGTGAAGGACTATATAGAGGAAAGGGCTGTTGAAATCGCTGAACACATAATCAGCAAACAATCTACAGTTAGACAGACAGCTAAAGTCTTTGGAGTAAGCAAAAGTACAGTACACAAGGATGTCACCGAACGACTCCCCAAGATAAACCCTCTTTTAGCTATCAAAGTAAAAAGAATACTTGATAAAAATAAAGCTGAAAGACATATTAGAGGTGGGAAAGCAACAAAGATAAAATATAGTGGCTTAGCAAAATAGCATAAATCAACTACAAGATAAGAGCAGGGCTAAAGCCCTGCTTTATTAGTTTCTTTATAGATTTATAAATGCTTCTGGTCCTATTGGTAATCCAAGGAAATACCATACAGTTAATAATAATGTCCATCCCACTAAGAAAATAAGTGAATAAGGAAGCATTGTAGATATCAAGGTACCAATTCCAGTGTCCTCATCATATTTTTTAGCAAATATAACGATGACTGCAAAATATGACATAAGAGGAGTAATTATATTTGTACAGGAATCCCCAATACGATAAGCTAATTGAGTGAATTCAGGTGTAAATCCTAATTTATACATCATTGGAACAAATACCGGTGCCATGATTCCCCATTTTGCCGATGCTGAACCGATGAATAAGTTGATAAATCCAGCAACTACTATAAAGGATATAATTAAAGGTAGACCTACAAAACCAACGGATTCTAAGAAATTTGCTCCACTTACTGCCAATATAATACCTAAATTTGTATAGGAGAAATATTTAATGAATTGAGCAGCAAAGAATACTAGAACTAAATAACCTCCCATGTTGGACATGGATTTTCCCATGAACTTAACTACGTCTTTATCACTTTTAATTGTTCCCGAAGTTATACCATATACTAAGCCTGGAATTAAGAAGAATAGCATTATTACTGGAACCAGTCCATTAGAAGTAAATGTCTTTAAGCTTCCATCTACCTTTAATATTGCATTTTCAGGAAGCATTAACAGTAAAAATACCCCAATAAATACCAGTATAGATAAACCAGCTGCAACTAAACCCTTTTTCTCCTCTTTGGTAACTTCCATTGTTTCATCAGCGTTTTGACCTTTGTACTCTCCCAGTCGTGGCTCTACTATCTTTTCTGTTACTATGGTTCCAAGGAAAGTTATTAATACTGTAGATGCAACCATAAAATAGTAATTGGAAGTTGGTAATATTGATGCGTCTATACCACCGGCAGAAAGGGCTTCATTTGTAATACCCGCTAGCAAAGGATCTAATGTACCCAATAGTAAATTGGCAGAAAAACCGCCGGACACCCCTGCAAAGGCAGCTGCTAAACCTGCCAGTGGATGACGTTTAAAGCTTAAGAATACTATGGCTCCAAGGGGAACTAATACAACATATCCTGCATCTGAAGCTATATTTGACATTACACCAGCAAATACAACTACGGCAGTTATAAGCTTTTTTGGAGTACTAAGTACTAGTTTTTTTAATGAAGCATTAATAAGTCCTGTTCCTTCAGCAACACCTACTCCAAGCATTGCAACCAATACAGTTCCCAATGGATGGAAACTTGTGAAGTTTTGTGTTGCAGAGTTGATCATGTACCTTAAACCTTCAGCATTTAACAGAGATACAGCCTCTACTGTTTTTTGAGCCTTAGACTTTGCATCGTAAAAATCAACTGTTAATCCTGCACGGGAAGAAATTTCTGAAATAATAATAACTGCAAGGGCGAATAATGCAAATAATGTTACAGGATGAGGTAGTTTATTACCTATTTTTTCAATTCCATCAAGAAAGAAGTTGAAAAAACCTTTTCCTGAGCGTTGCTTTGAATTTGTTTCCATGTGTTAGCATCCTCCTTTTAAATTAAAATTATTAAATTTTGAAATATTACATATATAAGTATAAGTGAAACATAGAATAAATTGTTTTTTTATCACTTATTTCTCTGAAAAAAATACAAAATTACTATTTTTCTGATAAAATAAGTACGAGGAGTGTGGAAATATGAGAGAGCTTAAATGGATTTTAATAGGTAGTGGAATAGCAATTGTTTTGTGGATTTTACTTACAGCCTTCCACTTTCAAATAGATGGTTTAATAGATAAGGGAAAGGAATTACTTAGTGATGATAAAGAAGAAAAAATTCTTGTCATGGGAAGGGCTAATTCTTCCCTTGGGCTAGATCCAGCGGTTTTGACAGATCATGATTCCTTTAAGGTGACTGTAAATATCTATGACAATTTAGTTCGATATGATGATAATAGTAGTAAAATTGTACCTTCACTGGCAGAAAGCTGGAATATCAGTGAGAATGGATTGATTTGGCAGTTTAAAATAAGGAAAAATGTTTTTTTCCATGATGGAAGTCCTTTAAATGCAAAAGCTATAGCCTTTAACTTTACTCGATGGATGGACGAAAGCAGTCCTTATCATACAGGTTATTTTACCTATTGGAATATGAGCTTTGGAGGTTTTCCTGGAATTGTGGAGCAAGTGACGGCATTATCCGATGAGGTTTTAGAAATAAGACTAAAAGAGCCTTATTCTCCTTTTTTAAATATATTAACAATGCCAGCCTTTGGAATTGCTAGCCCTGATGCTATCATGACCTTTAATGAAAATTTAAAGCAACATCCAGTAGGAAGCGGTCCCTTTGTTTTCCAATCATGGAGGGATGATGATACTATAGTATTAGAAAGAAATGATAATTATTGGGGAGAGAAAGCTAAGGTAGATAAAGTTATGTTTAAGACCATAGCTAATAAAGAGGAAAGGCTAAGAGCCCTTAAGTCTGGAAAAATTCATGTTGTTGATTTGCTAACTAAAAATGAGATTGAGAAACTGGAAGAAGATAGAAATATATCACTTATAAGTCGCCCTTATTTTAACATAGGATACTTATCTATGAATATGAATAAAGACTATTTCAAGCTAAGGGAAGTACGTAGGGCTGTTGGACATTTATTCGATCGTGATAAAATGATGACTGAGGCCTTTGATGAGCTGGCAAAATCCGCAAATTCTTTTTTACCGCCAGTAATTTGGGGACATAATGAAACTATAAAGGCCTTAGATTATGATGTGTATAAAGCAAAAAAAATGCTGCAATCGGTAGGGTTATCTGATGGTTTTGAGTTGGAACTTTTAGTTATGGATTTACCAAGAAAATACTTTCCTAGACCCATTGCATTAGCAGAATACATTAAAAGCAGTCTTTCTAAAGCTAATATAGAGGTTAAGCTATCAATAGTTCCTTGGGCAGAGGTTATTAAAAGAAGAAATAAAGGAGACTATGATATGGTGCTGGCAGGATGGAATGGAGATATATTTGATCCTGATAATTTTCTGTATACAATTTTTGCCTCGGAAAATTTAAAGCAGGGAGTATCAAGGAATTATTCCTATTATAGGGATTCACAGGTGGATATTCTTCTGAATCAAGCTAGACAAGCAACCGACCGGGATTTTCGTGCCAATTTATATAGAACTCTGCAGGAGTTGATTCATGAAGATACCCCAGCAATACCATTGGTACATACAATGACATTTATAGGAGTGAGAAAAAATGTTATTGGCTATATACCAAGTATTAGTGGTCAGGAAGTATTAAATAAGGTTTATATAGAGAATGGGGAATAATATGAAAAGAAAAATAATCATAAAAAGAATTGCACTAATTTTTCTGGGGACAATTATAACTTTAACAATTCTAAATTGGTTTAAATCATCGTCATACAAAGAACATAAAACTAATATTTATCTTCCAAATCCTATTGCCGATGAAAAAATCTTAATCACATCGGCAGGTCAAAGTACAGATACTTATATAATCAAAGATATAGCCAATGAACTGATGCTGCACAATTATTTCATGCCTAAGGCTGAAAGGGTAGATTTAGAGCTTGTACGTTCTGTTGTTATAGTTGTAGGTTATAGTAGAATTGGAGAAGTGATAAATGATACCTCATACAAGGATGAAATTCATCGTATTGAAAGATTTATCGATAGTGTTGAAAAATTAGATATGCCAATAGTTATGGTATATATAGGAGGCAAAGCAAGAAGAAATTCAAAAACAGATTATTTATTGGAAATAGTAGGTGAGGCATCTTCATTTATTATTAGTACCCATGATGGTGATTATGATGAATTTATCAGTAGTATATCTTCAAAAAATAATACACCATTGTCACTGGTTAAGGATATTCAAGAAATAAAAGCGCCCTTTGCTTCCTTGTATCGTTGAGGTGAATTTATGTTAAACAAAAAATATCATGTCAATTTAAATATTATGATGGGGTATATGTTATTTGTCATATTAACTGTTATTACCTTGATGTCAAAATCCTATTTATTTAATATTATAGTATGGATCCGTGAAGCCATTAATTCAGGAGACAGTGGGAATTTAGTGTTGGCATCTGCTTCTGCAAATATTTTTTTCACTGTACATAATATATTATTATATATAAGTATATTACTTATCATAGGACAACTAAAACCATTAAAGTCCTTTAGTCATGGCAAGAACCGACTCTTATTTATTCTTGTATTTCTATTGATTAAAGGAATATATCATCGATGGCTGATTTTACCCTGGGAACCTTTGACGGATTTTTTATCCCTGATATTTATCACATTTTTAATGATAATTTCTAAAGAAGAAATGAATTTAGTTTCTAATATAATCGTTAGTATTCAAGTTTTTTTTGCTGTGCAGTGGATTAATATTATGCCAGCTTTATCGAGTCTTGGAGTTGGAGCCGGTGATATTTCTGTAAGTATTAAGATTGTTGGATTTTATTTAGAAAGTGAATCTATACTTAATACTGTAGGTATTGCTTTTTTAATTCCCCTATTGTTTTCATCTATCATGACGGCGCTTCTATATAGTTTTCATCATAGGCATATTATTGTGGTGGAGGAAAATTATCAAAAGGCTAGAGAATTGGAAAGTATGCAGGCTAAGGTGATGGAAAACAAAATATATCATGAAATCAATGCTTTGGCCCATGATCTTAAAACACCACTTGTAACTATAAGAGGACTTAATTCTTTGCTTCTGTTATCCAAGGATTTGGATAAATTATCTACCTACAGTAAAAGAATTGAAAGTGCTGTAGAAAAGATGAGTGAAATGATTTCCAGCTTTCTTTATGGAAAATCCAGACAAGTTATAGATATCTCTGTACTGATTAATTATATACGATCCCAGATACCAATAGAAGATGAATCTCTTAAGTTTGAGATTCAATATGAGAAGGATCTTCCGCCGATTATTGTAAATAAAATTAGAGTGTCAAGGGCTATAATAAATTTAATACAAAATGCTATCATAGCAGAAAATACAGAACCGGAGAAGAGAATACTGCTAAAGATAGAAAGGGAAGAGCATGAGATTGTTTTAAAGATTATTGATAATGGTATTGGCATTCCTCCAAATGAACTGGATGATATTTGGAAAATCGGACATTCAACAAATAACACTTCCGGTTTGGGACTTCCATTTGCCAGGCAGATTATAGAGGAGAATAATGGAATAATAGCAATAGAAAGCCAATATGGATTTGGGACCACTGTAATTGTTAAATTACCAATTGCAAATATAGAAGACAGGGGGCAGGATAATGGATGATAAGGTGAAAATTGTTGTTATTGACGATGAGGAGGATATACTATTTACAATAAAGGAAATATGTGAATTTTCCGGATATGAAGCTTATACTGCTGATAGCGGCGAAGAAGGAATAAAACTGGTTAAAGAAATTAGACCCAAGTTGGTTATTGTGGATTATCACATGCCGGGACTCAATGGTCTAACTACTGTAAAAAGGCTTAAGGAATTAGTGCCAGAATTGGTTATACTTGTGTTAACAGTAGATGAGAGGCAGGAGATATCCGATAAATTTATGGCTGTTGGAGCAACGGACTTTGCAATTAAGCCCATAAAGGCCCCAGACCTAATTGCAAGGATAAAAGTAAATCTTCATATATACGATATGCATAGGGAACTCAATGAAAAAAGAGAGAGGGTATACCTGGAAAAAGGTATTAGTGTGGCCACATTAAATTTAATTAAGGACTATATAAAAAAGCAGGATAGGGATGTTACCATAAGTGATATTACAAAGGGTCTTCATTTAGCATATCAAACTGTCCATCGTTATTTACAATATATGCTAGAACAGGAACAACTTGAGATTATTCATATTTATGGAAAACTAGGCAGACCTAAAAATCGATATAGATTAAAAAATTAAAATGTAGATTAAGCCTTTATAATGACTTGAAAATATGGCTTTAAAAAGGTAAAACCTTTGTTTTATTTTGTAATTTTTTTAAAGAAGAAAAAAGTCTAATAATAAAATATTATTATTTTATATAGCCATTGTAAAGAGGGCAATATTATGTTATAAATAGGTATAGAATACAAAGGTCTACTTAAATTTGACAGTTTTAAATTCAAATATTTTTTATACTAAAAATGATGAAAAATATAGAGGAATTTGTAAAAAAGTATAGAATGGTAAATTTATGGGTATTTTTAAAACAAATTAGAACTTTAGCTCTATTTTAAAATTAAAATAATTTCAAGATTATATTGGATTCACTATAAAAGAAAAAAAGAAAAAGCTAAAGATAAGCAGTTAGATAAAGATGAAAGGTGTGAAATAATGTTTGGAACAGAAATAGGTATTGATTTAGGAACAGCCAGCGTATTGGTATACATTAAAGGTAAAGGGATAGTTCTACAGGAACCATCTGTGGTGGCAATAGATAGAAATACAGATGAGATACTTGCAGTAGGCTCAGAGGCTAGACAAATGCTAGGAAGAACCCCCGGGAATATAGTGGCTATCAGACCCCTTAAAGATGGGGTTATTTCCGATTATGAGGTTACTGAAAGAATGCTTAGATATTTTATTAATAAAACCTGCGGCAGAAAATTCTTTATTAAGCCTAAAATAATAGTTTGTGTTCCAAGTGGTGTTACAGAAGTTGAAAAGAGAGCAGTTATAGATGCCACAACTGAAGCAGGTGGTGGGAAGACCTATCTTATAGAAGAGCCTATTGCTGCTGCAGTTGGGGCGGGACTGGATATAACTAAGCCCGATGGGAATATGGTTTTAGATGTAGGAGGAGGAACCTCAGATATAGCTGTAATATCATTGGGAGGTATAGTAGTTAGTGAGTCAATAAAAATAGCTGGGGATAAATTTGATGAATCTATTATTAAATATATGAGAAAGACCAAAAATATACTTATAGGAGAAAGAACTGCTGAAGAATTAAAAATAAATATTGGTACGGCATTTCCAAAGACAGAAGCAATAAAAATGGATTGTAGAGGAAGAGATTTAATTACAGGGCTTCCAAGGACAATAACGGTTACTACTGAGGATATGCTTGAGGCCCTTAATGAAACCGTAAGTGTAATAGCAGATGCAGTCCACTCAGTTCTTGAAAAGACTCCTCCAGAACTGGCTTCAGATATTAGTACAAGAGGTATTGTAATGACAGGTGGAGGAGCATTACTTAATGGATTAAACAAGCTTATTGAGAATAGAACAGGTATTCCAACTTATATAGCAGAAGATCCGGTATCATGTGTTGCAACTGGTACGGGGATGTCATTGAATCATCTTGATGTACTTGAAAAGAGCATGATGACAAATAGAAGAAATAGAAGAAGGAGATAAGTGTTTTATATAATGCACTAGATCGCTAAATTTATGATTAGCGATCTTTTTAAGATTTTTTAAAGACTTTTATTAAATGAGCAAATTGCATAATTATCATATAAAAATTAAAAAATTAAATAAAAATTTAAAGAATATCCTCAAAATAACCGATAAAATGTTTAGGGATATTGTATTCGGAACTATATTTTACTAACAAAGATTAGGCCTAAAAACCTAGGAGTTAAGTGGCTATTAGTTATGGTCGAATAGTCAACACAAGGAGGTAGAGCATGTTTCGTGGATTATATATGGGATCATCATCTCTCATAACAAATAACAGAAAAATAGATGTAGTGAGTAATAATATTGCAAATGTAAATACAACAGGGTTTAAAAAGGATTTGGTTCTTTTAGAGTCATTTGAAGATGCCTTAATCAGCAAAATGGATGGAAATATTATACCTGAAAATTTGACGAAATTTCATGAGGTAGAGGTAAATGATAAAAATGGTTATTTTGAAGTGAAATCAGATACTGGATATATGCGGGTAAAGACTCCAACTGGAATAAGCTATCATGATAAGGCTAGATTTACTGTTGGGGAGGATGGCTTTTTAAGGACATTTTATAAGGATAGAGAAGGAAGAATAAATAGTGATTATGGGTATGAAATATTAGGTAATAGTGGATCAATTTATGTTGGTGAAGGCGAATTAAATATAGATGAAAATGGAAGAGTTTTTGTAGATGGGGAAATGGTAGATAGTTTAATAACATTTACTCATCCATCTGTAATAGGAACGATGAATTCCGGTGTTAAATTAGAAAGAATAGAAACTAATTTTCAGCAGGGGCAGCTTATACAAACTGAAAATCCATTAGATTTTGCTATAAAGGGAAGTGGATTTTTCACAGTAGAAACCGATGAAGGCATTAGATATACTAGGGATGGATCATTTAAACTCAATAGTGATAAAGAACTCGTAACCTCAGAGGGTCATAGAGTTCAGGGAATGTATGGGAATATCATATTAGATGGTGAAGAGATATCCTTAACCCCAGCTGGAGAGATTATGATGGATGGAGAAATAATTGATAAGCTAGATATTGTTAGTATAGAAAATCTTAGGGATTTGAGAAAAACAGAAAGAGGACTTTACAAAATAGAAGAAAACATAGAATTAGAAGAAGAAATTTTTGAGGGTCAGGTATTTCAAGGACGATTAGAAAAATCAAATGTAAATCCAATTAAAGAAATGATAGAAATGATGACTTTATATAGGGGTTATGAATCAAGTCAAAGGGTTATAAAAACCTATGATGAAACAATAGGAAAAGTAGTGAATGAAGTGGGGAAAGTCTAGGAAATTAATAATGAATGATTAATGTAGATAGTTAAGTTTTACTATGGGAAATTTATAAATGTATGCTTTTAAAAGTTTAGTTTGCGGTTGTAGCCACTGAGAATCCTTTCTTAAGTTTTATTGGCGTATATCTATATATAATTAGATTGTATTGGAGGAATTAATAACTATGAGAGCTCTTTGGACGGCAGCTTCTGGTATGAAGGCACAGCAATTGAATATAGATACTATTTCAAACAACCTTTCCAATGTAAATACAACGGGATATAAAAAGCAGAGAATAGAATTTAAGGATCTTATGTATGAGAAATTAAGAAGAACAGATTTTAATCAGGGAAATGGAAAGCCTGTTAATCTCGAAGTAGGCCATGGAGTAACGCCGGCTGCTTCAGTACGTTCATTTACATCCGGGAGTTTTGAACAAACTGATAATGATTTAGACCTTGCAATAGATGGACAAGGCTTCTTTATGGTAAGGGATAATAATGATAATTTATTCTTTACAAAGGATGGGAGCTTTAAACTCAGTATAGAAGATGGAGAAGCAAGAATAACTACTGCAGATGGATATTATGTTCAAAGTGACATGGGAGATGTGGAGCTTGGTGGAGATATATCTGATATTTATGTAAGTTCCGATGGGATGGTAAGTGTTAAAAGAACAGATGATGAAGAAATAGAAGAAATTGCAATGCTTGAAATAGTAAAATTTGCAAATCCTGCAGGGCTTGAAAGCGTAGGAAAGAACCTGCTGAAGGAAACAACGGCTTCAGGAGAATTTGTAGAATCCTTTGAGGGTGATGCAGGAGAAGTTTTACAAGGATTTTTAGAAACTTCAAATGTTCAAGTGGTAGAGGAAATGATAAAATTAATAACAGCCCAAAGGGCCTATGAAGTCAACTCCAAATCTATCCAAACTGCTGATGAGATGTTGCAAATGGCCAATAATCTTAGGAGGTAAGCTCCATGAAAATATCAAATTTAAATATAAATCCTATAAATCAAGCTAAAAATACCATTGATACTAATAAAACCGACGAATTCAAAAAAATACTTGAATCGGTTGAAAAATCCAATGATACTGAAAAGCTCAAAGAAGCATGTAATAGTTTTGAAGAAATCTTCACAAATATTCTTTTGAAAAACATGCGAAGAACAGTTATAGATGGTGAACTTTTGGAGAAAAGCTATGCGAGAGAAATATTTGAAGAAAAGCTTGATGAAGAAATAGCAAGGGAAGTGTCTAAAGGACAGGGAATAGGATTATCAAATCTGATGTATGAGCAATTATCTAAAAATAATAAATAGGAAGATGTTTGTGGATATTTGATTAAGAAATTTATATTAAATTCTAATGTTAGTTATTCATAGAAGAATATAGTATATAAAAACAAGGCAGAATAATTTAAAAGAGAAAAAGGAGTAGTAATAATGTTAAATAGTGTAGAAATACAAAAGATCATTCCCCATAGATATCCTTTTTTACTGGTAGATAAAATCATAGAAATGGAGCCGGGAAAAAAGGCTGTTGGAATAAAGAGTGTTACAGTAAATGAACCATTTTTCCAGGGGCATTTTCCAGGTAACCCAATAATGCCCGGAGTGCTTCAGGTGGAGGCAATGGCCCAGGTGGGAGCAGTGGCAGTATTATCTATGGAGGAGTATAAGGATAAGCTTGCTTTATTTACAGGCATGGATAATGTTAAATTTAGAGAACAGGTTGTCCCTGGAGATACACTTAGAATGGAAGTGGAAATGGTGAGCTTAAGAAGGGGAATAGGAAAAGGAGAGGCTGTGGCCTATGTTGGGGACAAGGTGGCATGCAAAGCGGTAATTAAGTTTGCTTTAGTTGATAAATAGGGGCAAGGTAATAAATCCCCTTTGCCCATTTAAACTTATTAATAACGTGACAAGGATCGGTCTTTTGTCACGTTATAATTTTGCCCTTTATACCCTCTGAAAATAGCTTCATTAATATTTTTAGCAATTATCATGGAAAGAGCATATAATTATATAAAGGGAAAAATGGTTTATAATTATTGTAGTCAATTTATTAGGTTTTAGTTATACTATATAGAGAGATAGATATTCCAGTAAAACTAACTCCTGGCTATTAACTGTAGGCCAAAAGTGAGGTGATTCTATGTACGGATTAGTATTAGAAGGTGGAGGAGCAAAGGGAGCATTTCAAATAGGAGCCTGGAAGGCTCTTAAGGAGATGGGAATAGATATAGATGGCATATCTGGAACATCTGTTGGAGCATTAAATGGCGCTATAATTGCTCAGGATGAATTAGAAAGATGCTATGATATATGGTACAATATGTCCCCTTCAAAGGTTATAAATATAGAAGATGAGCTTTTAGAAAAGCTTTTAAAATTTGATATTACACCGGATAATTTCCATTATATTATAAATCAGCTAAAGAAATTATTGGGCAATAGAGGGCTTGATATAACACCACTAAAGACTCTTTTAAAGGAATATATTAATGAAGATATTATTAGGAGCTCAAAAAAAGATTTTGGAATGGTAACTGTTTCTTTAACAGATTTAAAGCCCCTAGAGCTTTATATAGAAGATATACCTAATGGACAGTTAATAAATTATCTGATTGCCAGCGCACATTTACCTGTATTTAAGATGGAAAAAATAAGAGGAAAGCTTTATTTGGATGGCGGATTTTACGATAATTTACCTATAAGGCTGTTGTTATCCAAGGGATATAGGAATTTGATAGCAGTTAGGCTCTATGGAATTGGAAGGATGAGGCGGGTTAGGGAGAAGGGATTTAATATTACCTATATAACTCCCTCCGATGATCTTGGCATGACTTTGGATTTTACTACTGAGAGGGCAAGAAGAAATTTAAAGCTTGGCTATTTTGATACTTTGAAAGCCTTTAATAAACTAAAGGGAAATAAATATTATATTGAGCCTAAAAAAGATGAAGATTATTTTATAAATTATTTTATAAATCTAGATAAGGAGAAGGTATTGAGGATTGGGAGGATCTTGGGAATAGAAGATATGCCCTATAGAAGAATGTTATTTGAATATATAATTCCAAAGCTTAGTGAATTTTTAAATATAGGAAGAGATGGGGAGTATGAAGACATTATTTTAGCAATATATGAAAGAATAGCAGAGAAACATGGTGTTAAAAGATTTGAGATATATAATTTTGAAGATTTTAAGGGTAAAGTTCTGACTAGATTTAAGCCATCAACAAGTAATGTATCTAAAATAATACCAAGGTTTTTCAAGCAAAGCGATTTATTAATGAAAACTGTTAAGGATGATGTTCTGGATGAAATAATAAACGAGTTGTTTAAGGACTTTATTTCGAATCCTACAATTTAAATATTGTCTTAAAATATTGATACTTTTGGGTTTCTTTATTGTGTATAAATTTACCTTTTAATTTGTTTCACTATATATTCACAAAAATATATGTTAGAATATAATGAAGTAGATACTGAAAAATAAGGAGTAATTAGATGAAAAAAGATAAATTTAAGGTTATAAAGGGAGGAGGGGGAAAAACCTCCAAGCCCAAATATAAATTTAAAAAGGGATTTGTTACAAATACTAGACTTATGGGTGTAGTTGGAATGAAGCTTTATTGGGAAACTGAAGAAGGTAACGAGTATGTTCAATTTTTTCACCTTGACTTTGAGGAGTATGGTATTGACGGATATGAAAGTATGATGAATGCAAGTGAAGAAGAAATAAACTTTATTTCATCCAAAATGATGGGCGGTCTTGGGGGAAAATTTGTACGTATATATAAAAGGGAAGTCATATATATACTTAATCAAAGCTTTAAGCTTAATATTAGAAATGATGAAGAACTACCCCAGAGTTTAGAAGAATATGAATTTTTACTGAATAAGGATGCCAAAATTGATGAAGATATTGAATCTAAATTATGGCATAAGGTTTGCGAAGAAATAGTTAATGATTATCAAATGGTAAATTATTTCATAATGAGGGCTGTTGGAAATGATAAAAAAGCACAAAGATTTCTATGGGCAGAGGATCAAATGAAAGAGTTTGATCCAACCAATAAATCTTTGACTTTAATTAAAAATGTAGTGAATTTCTCACATTCCGATGATGACGTTAATTACTATAATGTAGAATCTTTGATAGATTTGGATAAAGGATATCAGTTAATAATTTCTGAAATTGCAGTTAAGGAAATTGATGGAATACCTAAGGTAGTTGATGCTCGTATTAACGATAAAATGAAAATATCTTCTATAGAAGCCACTTTTCAGCTCAAGAGACCTGAATATATTTTGATATATTCAACAGATGAACTTATAGAGCTTGTTGAAATTTTAGATAGAGATAAGCCCAATGCTATGCAAAATGTTCACCAAACGGGGTTTTTATATACTGAATTTCATCCAAACAATGATCATGTAAAGAATCCATTATATTATCTCAATAGCGATATTTTTGCTGTATATTTTGTTACCACATCAGGACAGTTGGCTGTAAGTACTTTTTGTGAGGAAAATTTAAAAAAGCTTAAGGAATATTTTAGAGGAGAAGATTTTAAGCTGCTAATCGATTTTGAAGGTGAGTTTAAGACAGATGCTCCCCTTTTATATGAATTTGTTCATAGTGGATATGAAGATTTTTTCGATTTTCTCGATGATGAAGGATAACAGGTTTTATATATAAAGGAGATAAATTATGGCTATATTGGATCAGGTAATTGTACTATTCTTGCTAATTGTTATAGGCTATGTTATAAAAAAAATGAAAGTAATATCTAATGATATGAATAAGGACTTGAGTAATCTAGTAATGAATGTGGCCCTGCCTGCTTTTATTATTACAGCCATGAATTTTTCTTTTTCCCCTGAAGTTTTGATTAAAAGCGGTAAATTAATTATTATTTCAGTGGGAGTTTATATATTGGTTATACTTTCTTCTTTTGGATTAACAAAATTTATGGGAATAAAGGGCACAGATAGAGATATATTTCAATATGCTATAATATTTTCAAATGTTGGATATATGGGTTATCCAGTAATTAGAGCTTTAATGGGGGATGAAGGGGTATTCTATGCGGCTCTTTATAATCTCCCCTTTAATATTTTGATATGGACTTTGGGGGTACATATTTTAACAAGGAATAACAAAAAAACTATCCAAAATGAATTAGATAGCAAAAAAAGTTTAGATGTAAAAAAATTTATAAATCCAGGTATGATTGCTGTAATTATTGGATTTATTCTTTTTTTATTTTCTATAAATTTACCTTATTCAATATTTAGAACCTTAGAACTTGTTGGAAGCCTAACCACCCCATTGGCTATGATATTTATAGGTTCAATTTTAGCAGATGTAAAAATTACAGATGTATTTACTACAAGGAAAAATTTCATGATATGTGGAATAAGGTTGGTAATACTACCAATTTTAGTAATAGTTATTTTAAAAAGCATAGGACTTGGTAATTATTTACTGGCTATACCGGCAATAATTATTTCTATGCCAGTTGCTGCTAATGCAGCGATAATGGCAGCTAAATTTAATAATGATTATCATCTGGCCTCCAAGATGGTATTTTTATCAACATTTTTCTCGGTATTTACTATTCCTTTAATTGTTTTGATAGTCACTGGCTGCTGCCTTTAGCTAATAGCATTTAGCAGCTTTTATCAAGCTTTTTCCAATCACTTCAGCCATTTCCATTACCAAATTAAGTCTGATGTTGCGAATTTGAAAGAAATCATCAATTGTGAATTTGTCTACTATACCAACTACAGAAATATCTCCAACGGAAGGAAGGTTTTTGCCTACACCCTTTCCTGGGAAGATAGGACTATGCCTTATCTGAATACTACCAATATACTTTTCTTCTCCCAGACATGCATCAATAGCTATAATACTTGGATCTTTATGTAAATTATTTATTTTTCTAATTTCTTCTTTAAGATTAACTGCATGTATTGGATTTTTTAGTGTTCCATAAAAAGGGTACTTAAAGTTTGACTTTGCTAGAAATGTTCCTACTAATGGACCTAAAGTATCTCCAATACATCTGTCAGTGCCAATACAAACTATTACTGTATTATCCTCTAATTTTTCAGATAAATTTTCAGATAAAAGTTTAATTGCATGTTTATCTTGAAAGTTAATTTTAATTTCACTTATTAAGTCGATATTTTTTATGATCAAAAGAAAAAACACCCCCTCATATGATGTATATGAAGGGGTCAGGTTTTTAATTAATGATTTTTATTTGTTTCTCTATAATACTCAACTATTAAATTATTAAGTTCATTGCTTTTATCAATGATATCATCGATGGTTATATTATCTAGATTCTCATTTATTTTTTTTGAAATTTCATTTCTAAGTTTTTCAATTTTACAACTTAAGTTGTCCTTATTATCCATAATAAAACCTCTTTTCGTGGTTATGACTATTAAATAAATATATAAATATATTAAATCACCTTAATTAAATTATATGATAATGCTATACCAATTTCAACAGAATTACATATATAGTAGTCATCTATAGGAATAGAAAAAAATATTTTGAGAAAAATATCAAAAAGAGACATATAATTCTTATATTTTGGAGGTGAAACTATTAAAAAAATATATTTAACATCAATAATTATAATAACCCTTGGATCAACAGCATTAATAATGAGTTTTCATCCTTCTATAAATATGATTTCCGTATCAGAAAGATATCCCCAGCTAGCAGGTTTTATATCCAATGTGAAAATTAAGGATTTAAATGAAGAGATTAATGTTCATATAATTAATGATGAAGTATTAGATAATTTTTTGAGATATTATAGCAATAAAAGCATAAGTGATTTTGAAATTCATGACAAAGAGGAAATAAGATATATATTGGAAAGTATGGGGAAGTACAATACAAAGAAATTGAAAAAACTTCTTATGAACAATTCCATTAAAAAAGAAAGGGAGATTTATAAAATTTTAAGAGAAAACTTATTTGATGAGCAGCTTACGCTTTTAAATGAAATGTTGAGTAAGAAATAGCTGCTAATTTATAGTTTTTGAAATGTTTAAGGGAGCTTTAATATTTCATTATTTCCCTCATTTCATATAAAAATAGGTTTATTTATATGAAATGAACAAAAAGAAAATATTAAAACTCCCCAGATAGAAATTAGTATAATAAGTTAAAGCATAAAATTATCTTAATTATTTTTTTCGTACATATCTTTGATTTCATATGTCACATATCCATCATTAACTGTAAATACCATATATTTAAGCTGGTCAAATACATCGATATTGTTATTTTGAGGATATGATTTCAATTTGACAAATCTTATGCCATCTATTACTTTTATATCAAAGTTATCGTTATTACCTCCAGTAAGAATCCATATATCCATATTTTTTTCTTCCTTTAGACTTTTAAAAGTATCAAGAAATAATTTTTCTTCAAGTTTATCATTGAAGTTTAATGGATTCGGTAATATTACAAATAGACTATCTGATTTTATGTTTCTAAGGGTATCTAAAAGCCATGTCCACTGTTTATAATCTGTGGCTCTAATACCGTTATTACTATTGTCAAGCCTAATAAAAGAGCTGTTATTATGGGTTAAAAGTGAGGGACCTGAAGCTCCAACTATATAATTATCTGACAGCTTATCTTCAAATTCTTTATCAATATGATTTGTAAAGACATTTAAATCCATAGCATTAGAAATAGTTGAAAGATCCCTTATTACAAGTTTATCTAATAATGTATCCATATCACTAATATTTCCATGGGCTAAGAATCTAAAGGAATTTTCATTATTAAGCTCAGAGGGAATATTTCTTTTGTCAGTAAAAATGGTATTATCCTTTGGTATTTCTTTGTCAAGCTTAGATTTATAAAAGGCAGTCATATCATCTACATAAATATATCCAGAGTCTTCAAAGGTTGGCTGTGTTTCAACTAAATATAATCTTTCAAGATTTAGTGGAGCAACTGCGTTATTGGGAATAGGAGCTTCTACAAATCTCCATCCTTCCCAGTCAACATTTCTTGCAAAGTTTATATTAAAGGAGCTGCCAGCTGAGTCTTTTAATTGTCCTCTAAGCCAATGACTATTTCCCTTGTCACCATATACCCATAAGCCCAATTTTTCAGGTTTCTCTGCCATATAAAGTCCTCCATTATTGAAAACAATATAGGCTGCCTTAGTGCCAATGATATTAGAAAAATCATAGCTCAGCTTACCTGATGAGTTCCCTTCCTTTTCCTTGGAAGAAATGTCATAATTTCCTGTTGCTTCATTGGGATATGGTAAAAAGCTCCCATTTTTTCCCTCGAAATTTTCCAATTGAACCTTTCGATAACCTGTTGATACTTGGATATATGAGTTAATTCTATTTAAGGAGGCTTTTATAATATCGGCACTTACCTTATCAGAGGCTATAAAAGCATTATCCTGGATTTTACCAATATTGCCTGGAATAGACCAATTTAGATCATCCAGTTCAACCTTTGCCCTATAACCTTCATCGTTTACAGCTTCTGCATATAGGGGGACTTCCTTTTTTTCCTGTGCAAATATTTTTGAAGGAGATATTGAAAGATCTATTGGATTGCTTATTACTTTTATATCCATAGATGCAGTTTTTCCTTTATAGGATGCTTTAATTGTTCCATTTCCTGTAGTTTTGGGGAAAAATTTATTATCATCAAATTCTCCCTCTATACCTTCTACCGTCCATTTTGCATCTTCTAAATCTATTTCTATTGGGTTGTAATTTTTATCGTATCCCTTTAATTCAAATACTCTAGAGGATTCTAAGAATATGTTTTTATCTTCACACTGAATAATAATATCCTTTAGGGAAGACTTGGGACTATTGTTTAGCACGGCAAGACCATTCATTATTCTTCTTTCAAATCCTCCCGATGGATTATTTGCTATATTAATATCATTTTCACCTAAGGGTTTTACTACCATTTCAGTGGATCCACCGCCATCAAGATTGATTCCATCATGGGCTCCTAGTTCAAGCAATATTTCAGCTAATTCTCTCTGGGTTACACCGGTATAGGAAGATGTTCTTCCATCGATTGTTACCAGGATTATTTCTTCTCTATCTTTACTGATTCCAATACTGGTTCTAGGATGTCTCCCAGGGATTTTTAGGGAGAATTCATTGGGGATATTTCCATCTTTTAATATAACAGCTCCCCCACCTATTGCTAAAGAAAGTTTTTCAAAGTCTGGCTGTGTTGATGTATTTAATAACACTATGTCGTTTACTGAAAAATTATTTAATATATATTCCTTTGAAGGACCAGTTGCAGCTATAACAAATCCATCTTCAGGAATTTCTATGGCTTCTAAATTGTTGCGAATTTCCACTACTCTATTTTCTAAAATAATCATTTCTACTATATTTTCATGTTTCTCAATTCCAAAGGATAAATTTCCCCAGTTTTTATCCAAAAGTATAACGCTGTTGTCTATGTAGGACTTATTTTTATGGCCTATGTTAATTATAGCGTTATTTCTAGTATTACTAATGTTTAAGGTGTTCTTGCTCCAATAATCAATAAATGGATTATTATCTGAGTCTATATTAAATGTGGCAAAGTCAGGATGATTTTTTGATGATGTCAGGAGATTACCATCTTTAACTATGGGTCCTACTGTTGCAAAGGCATTTGTATCGTAGAAATCACCATTAATAGCCCCTATAATTTCATTGGCCAATTCATTTTTTGAAGCAAGATTGGTCAAGGAATCTCTATTGGATATTCCATCTTCATGGGTAAGAACCTCAAGTGAAGTATATTTGTCCTCAAGGTCAATTCTCATAACATTTATATTTAACCAACCCTCATTAGTAAATCTCATTATATTTTCATGGACTACTCCCTTGGATATATTCTCCGATGTCCTTTCCTCATAAATATCTATAAACTCAGCTGCGGAAAAGGTAATAAAAATATTGAATGCCAAAGCAGCAGTCAATAGTCCAGTAAGAATTTTTTTCTTATTCGATTTCTTATTTAACATTTGTATCCTCCAATCTTATTTTTGCATACCCCATATATTTAATTGATCAGTACCCATTAAAGAATTTAAAAGATTTTGTTTGGCTGGTGGTATATCCCTATAAAATTTTAAAAGTGCCTGCTTCATATACTCCCTTTTTGTATTGCCATCTGCTGGACATGGACTTTTAACTATAGGAAGGGAGTGCTTTTTCACTGCCTTTTCTATATCTTTTTCTTCTACATATATCATAGGTCTTATCATTGTAAGGTCTTTTCTGCTAAGATATGTTACAGGATTGAAGGTGCTAATCCTACCTTCGTAAAACATACTTAAAAATAGGGTTTCTATACCATCGTCTATGTGATGCCCCAAAGCTAATTTAGTTATAGAGTTTTCTTTACAAAGGTTATGAAGGGCGGCCCTTTTAAATCTGGAACAAAGTGAGCATGGATTTTTCTCCTCCCTTTCTTCAAATACTATTTTTCCAATTTGCGTGGGTTTAATCATATACTCCACATCTATTTCATTACAAAACTTTTGTATAGGGCTTAAATCAAAATCATCAAATCCAAGTGTTAAGGATAGGGCCTTGAGTTTATATTTTACCGGTGAAAAATTTTGAAAAAGCTTTAATCCATATAAAAGTGTGACGCTGTCTTTTCCACCAGAAACTCCAACACCAATTATGTCTCCCTCTTGTATCATATTAAAATCATTTACAGCTTTTTTAATGCATCCTAAAATTTTTCTCAAGCTATATCCCCTCCTAATGTACATTATACTCCATTGATAATACTTATCATAATTAAGAAAGTGTTACAAATACATTTCAATTTATAACATAAACCAAAAGGAAATATTAAAACTCCCTATATAGGAACTAGCACAATGAGTTAATTTATATAGGGGCTAAGATTCCATGTTTCGACATATATGAGGCCTTGGTATATTATTGACAAAGACCAGCTTTAAATATATACTTTAATTGCATTTTAAAGGGTTAGATATTGGTAAGTTAATTTAATTATTCTATTAAGGACTGGGTAAGAAATTATTTTATTTTTTATTATGAATTATTCTATAAAGTATTTCATAAGCTTGTTATATATAATAAACATTATTAAGATTATTTTGCTATATATTTATAAAGTGGTAGGTGGATATGAGAAATGGATTTTTTGGACTTTATTTCAAGGGAGTTTAAAGTACTATTTATTTCAGCTTTACCGGTAGTTGAACTACGTGGAGGGATTCCTTTTGCCATTGCTATGGGAATGAATCCAATTCATGCTGCTGTTTTATGTATAATTGGAAGTATGATTCCCGTGCCATTTTTATTATTTTTTTTAAAACCTTTTTTCGCAAAGCTGAGGAGAATTTCCATAATAAGAAGGCTTGAGGTTTGGCTAATAAATAGAACAGAGAGAAAGGCCAAGAATATAAAAAAATATAGTCTTCTTGGACTTATTTTATTTGTTGCTATACCCTTGCCTTCAACCGGTGTTTGGACTGGATCTGTAGCAGCAGCCTTGTTTAATTTTAGGATTAGAAATGCCTTTTTAGCCATATTTATTGGTAATATAATAGCTGCTACTATAATAACATTTTTAAGTCAATTGGCAGCAATGAATATATAAAAAATATTGACTGTTTTGGATTTATGTGATACTATTTCTATGACAAATTCAATAATGTGTTTCACCTTATCAAGAGCGACGGAGGGAATAGGCCCTGTGAAGTCCGGCAACCGGTATAAAGTACACGGTGCCAAGTCCTACGGAATAATATATTCTGGTAGATGAGGAATAAAGATAAAAACCTCTTCTTTGCAGAAGAGGTTTTCTTAGTATCTGACATTATTAGTAAGGGTATAATAGAATATATAACTGCAAACGCGGCCTAAAACGCTTTTGATCATAGGAACTTAAAAGAGGAGGAGATAATATTGAAAAGACTTTTTACATCAGAATCTGTTACTGAAGGACATCCGGATAAAATATGTGACCAGGTTTCAGATGCTATTTTAGATGAAATATTTGCCCATGACCCAAATGCTCGTGTGGCATGTGAAACAACCGTTACAACAGGACTGGTATTAGTTGCCGGAGAAATTTCTACTTCCTGTTATGTTGATATACCAAAGGTAGTTAGAAAAACTATTGAAGAAATTGGATATACAAGGGCAAAATATGGATTTGATTGTGATACATGTGCTGTGCTTACTGCAATTGATGAACAGTCTCCAGATATAGCCATGGGAGTAGATAAAGCATTGGAACACAAAATGGGAGAAATGGAAAATGGAATAGAGGCCATAGGTGCTGGCGATCAAGGTATTATGTTTGGTTTTGCCTGCAATGAGACTCCAGAATTAATGCCACTGCCAATTTCCCTTGCCCATAGGCTTGCAAGAAGACTTTCAGAGGTAAGAAAAAACGGAATGCTACCTTACCTTCGTCCCGATGGGAAGACTCAAGTTACGGTAGAATATAAGGATGATAAGCCCGTTAGAATTGACACCGTTGTTATTTCTACCCAGCACAGCCCGGAGGTTAACCAGGTACAAATCCAAAGAGATATTATTCAACACGTAATAAATAAAATTGCACCTCAGAATTTATTGGATGGAAGTACGAGATATTTAATAAACCCTACAGGTAGGTTTGTTATAGGTGGACCCCAGGGGGATACAGGCTTGACAGGAAGAAAAATCATAGTTGACACATACGGCGGCTATGCAAGACATGGTGGAGGAGCTTTTTCAGGTAAAGATCCAACTAAGGTGGACAGGTCTGCTGCATATGCTGCAAGATATGTGGCAAAAAATATAGTTGCAGCAGGTCTTGCAGATAAATGTGAAATAGAGCTTGCCTATGCCATTGGAGTAGCACAGCCTGTTTCTATACTGGTTGAAACCTTTGGAACAGGAAAGGTCTGTGAAGAAAAGCTTGTAGAGCTTGTTAAGAAAAACTTTGATTTAAGACCGGCAGCTATTATAAAGGATTTGAATCTAAGAAGACCTATATTCAAACAAACTGCCGCATATGGTCATTTTGGTAGAACAGATATAGATTTGTCCTGGGAAAAAACAGACAAAGCTGATCTTTTAAGAAAGGAAGCTCTGGGAGAATAAAGAGAAAACTGCCTGATAAGATTTCTGATTTTAATTACAGCAAAAAAAGCGTCGTAAAGACGCTTTTTTTAATCTCTTACTTCTCTATTTCTAAATAGGAAGCTTACTGCATAGGCGCCCGCTATACCAACCAAAGCATAGACTACTCGACTAATTCCAGAAGCCTGTCCTGCAGATATAGCACCTGAACCTCCTAATAAAGCTGCTACTAAATCGTATCCAAATAGACCTACTAATAACCAGTTAAGAGCACCTATTATTACTAATACAAGAGCTAATCTGTCCATAAATTCATCTCTCCTTTATAAGTATATTCAAAACCAGTATCTATATAGATTTCCAATAGTAAAACTTAATTTATTCCTATGAATATTCCTATGAAAATATCCAATGCATCTAGGGGATTTTTCATATGTATAAATTAATTGTTTTACTGGAACATCTATAGATAAACAAAATTTATTAAACCTTGAAGTTGTTTATCTTTAATCAGACAGTATATTTTGATATACTTTAACTTGTTTCAAGTATTATTATTCCAATTTTAAATATAAAAAAACATATAAAAATATAACTCTAAATACAAAAAATGGAAATCGATAATCTTTATTTAAATTACTATGAGTAAATAGCTTGATATTTATTTATGATATAATTGAATTAATCATTAACTTGTTGTGCTAGTTCCTATATCGGGAATTTTAATATTTTAGAACAAAAAATTTGATTTACTAGCAAAGGGGTTAATTAGGTTCGAGCTAAAAAACTATTTATTGTGGTGATTTTATGTCTATAGAAATTAAAGGTACAGTAAGAGAAATTATATTTAGAAATGAAGAAAACGGATATGTGGTGGCTGAAATAGATACTGGAGAAGAAGAAAGGGTAGTTGTAGGATATATACCTATTATAAATGTAGGTGAAACCATGTCCTTTACCGGCAGTATAACTGTTCATCCAATATATGGTGAGCAGCTTCATGTTATAAGCAGTAAGCAAATTCCCCCAGCGGATTTAGAGGGGATTATAAAATATCTGGCTTCTGGTTTGATTAAGGGAATCGGGCCTAAAATGGCAGAAAGAATTGTAGAAAAGTTTGGAAAGGATTCCCTTGATATTATTCAGTATAATCCTGAGCGTCTAATAGAAATCAGTGGAATAGGCGATAAGAAAGCTAAGGCAATTGCCCAGGCCTATGAAGAGCAAAGAGAAATTAAAGAAGTAATGCTTTTTTTAAGTGAATTTGGTGTATCTATGGCCTATGCAATTAAAATATTTAAAAAATATGGAGATAAGACGGTGGAGCTTTTAAGGGAAAATCCCTATAGATTAGCCGATGATATTATAGGAATCGGTTTTAAAATGGCTGATACCATTGCTAAAAAAATGGGAATAGATCCCAAATCACCCTATAGGATAATGTGTGGTATAAAATATGCTTTAACCCGATATAATCTTGAGGGGCATACCTATGCAATCAAGGAAGAACTTATTTTAAGGGCTTCTGAAATTTTAGCAGTCGAAAGAGATATGGTTGAAGACGGTATTACGACTTTAACAATCAATGGAGATATTCACCAGGAAAATATTAATGGAGATATAGCAGTATTTCCAATGGCTTTTTTTTATGCAGAAACCGGTGTCTGTAAAAAGCTAATCGAATTGTCACATACAGCTTTTGGTGATTCAAAGCTTGACTTTAAAAAGGAAATTCATGGGATTGAAAAAGAACAGGATATTATATTAGAGGAAAAGCAAAAAGAGGCCATAGAAGAAGCCTTCAAGAATGGTGTTACGGTTATAACCGGTGGACCGGGAACGGGGAAAACTACCATTGTAAACAGTATTATAAAGCTATTTGAAGATCAGAGCCTTAAGATTGGATTAGCAGCGCCTACAGGGAGGGCAGCAAAGAGGCTTACAGAGACAACAGGAAGAGAAGCCAAAACCATTCACAGGCTTTTGGAATATTCATTTTCTGATGATAATACAGGTATGGCCTTTATGAAAAATGGTGAAGAACCCTTAAGCTTCGATGTGATTATTATTGATGAGGTTTCTATGGTGGATATTCTTCTTATGTATCATTTGCTCAAGGCTATAATACCGGGAACCAGACTAATATTAGTGGGAGACGCTGATCAGCTTCCTTCTGTAGGACCTGGAAATGTTCTTCAGGATATAATAGAAAGCGGCCTTGTAACAGTTGTGAGACTAACTGAAATATTTAGACAGGCAAGGGAAAGCATGATAGTAGTTAATGCCCATAGGATAAATGAAGGTCTAAAGCCAAGAGTTAATATAAAGGAAAAAGACTTCTTTTTCTTGTCCAAGAGAAATCCAAATGAGATACTTCATACTATTAAGGAATTGTGTATAAGAAGATTACCAAAATTTAAGGATTATGATTCAAGGAAGGATATTCAGGTTCTAACTCCCATGAAAAATAGTAAGGTTGGGACAATCAATATGAATAGAGAACTGCAAAGCATACTAAATCCTAAGAGTAAGGAAAAGAGGGAGAGGGTTTTTGGAGACAAGCTTTTTAGGGTTGGAGACAAGATAATGCAGATAAAAAACAATTACAATATTAAATGGAAGAGTAAAAACGGTTTTAAGGAAGGAGAAGGAGTTTTTAATGGAGACATTGGATATGTTACTGATATAGACGATGAAGAAAAACTTTTATCGGTTTGCTTTGATGATGAAAAATATGTAGATTATGATTTTTCCTCCCTAGATGAAATAGAGCTTGCATATTCCATAACTATTCATAAAAGCCAGGGCAGTGAATTTCCTGTAATTGTAATTCCCATGTGCTGGGGACCTCCAATGCTTTTGAATAGGAACCTGCTATATACTGCTGTGACCCGGGCAAAGGAGCTGGTGGTTTTAGTTGGTATGGAGAAATATTTACATATGATGATAAAAAACGAGAAGAATTCAAATAGAAATTCTGGTCTTAGCTTTAGATTAAAGAGAATTATAGATGAAAAGCTATTAGAACAAATTTAACCTATAAATATTCTATGTTAAGCCTTATAAATATGATATAATTTTTACAAAAGTAACAATATTTCCAAAATTATTATGGTGAAACAATGTCAGATTTCAATTTATACATCTTTAAGATATTTATGCAACTAGGATTTATCCATATGTATAGATTGACCTTTTAATTTGTTTTACCATAGCTCGAATGGTGAGGAGACAAATGAAAATAAGAAAAAGTATTAAACAAAATTATATATTGTTTAAAGTAGTTACTTTTGTCTTATTAATAATAGCTAATATTAATAATTATCATAGATGGAGCTATATGAAAATTATTCCTCTTACTTTATTTATAGTCATATTCAATATATTATTTTCATTAAAAAATAAAAATCTTAAAATAAAGGTTCTAGGTAATTTTTTTCTGATACCTATACTACTTTGGTATTTAAATGGAGTAAATAATATATCTTATCATGTGTTTTTCCCATTTATTATTTTAACTGCAACAATATATATATCGAGATCTTATGGTATAGTTCTATTTGCTCTTTCAAATATATTTTATATTTCATTTTCAGCTAATAATTTGAATTTTATGGATAAATACCTGTTTTTTTTGTACATAACATTGGCAGCAGTCCTATTTGGAAGATTTGTAATGCTCCATAATATGAAAAGTGAAGAGCTGGATAAAAAGGTAAAAGAATTTGAAGCCCTATATAAAATAAGTAAATTAATAGATTCTTTTCCAGATAATCAAGTAGTGTTGGAAGGAATAGCTGAAATAGTTGCTAAAACCCTATGTATAGATGATTGCTTAATAATGCTTTATGATAAAGATAGGGATATACTTTCTACAAAGGCCCACTATGGCAGCATATATGTTAACCCAAGGGATATAATCTTTTCAATGGGAGAAGGTGCTGCCGGCAAAGTATTAAAAACACTAGATAGTATTGTGAGTTCAGATTTGATATCAGATTATAATATAAAAGAAACATTTAAATACGATTTTCCAATACAAGCATGTGCAATAATACCATTGATTTTTAATAAAAAGGGTATAGGGGTTATTGCAGTTTGTTCTAAGGAAAAATATAAATTTTGTGAAAATACTGTGGAACTGTTATATATGATTGCATCGAGGATTTGTAGTGTGCTGGAAAATAGTAATTTATACAATAGAATGAAGATCAATTCATTTACCGATGGACTAACAAAACTCTATAATTATAGGTGTTTTTATAAGACGTTGAAAGAAAAGGTCGAAAATGTCAATGAACTTAATAATAATTTATTTTTGCTTTTAATCGATATAGATAAATTTAAGAAATTCAATGATATATATGGTCATATAGTTGGAGATAAGGTGCTTATTACCATTTCAAAAATAATTAAGGATAATATCAGAGAATCGGATATAGCCTTTAGATATGGAGGAGAAGAGTTTGCTATAATTATACCAAATTCAGACTTAACTTCAGCTTGTAAAATTGCTGAAAGGATAAAGGAAAAAATAAAGGGTGCAAAAAATTATATCGATGAACTTAAAGCGGAAGATGTTAAGATTACAGTTAGTATAGGAATATCTTCATATCCATATTGTGCAAAGGGAATTATGAATTTAATAAAGGAAGCGGATATACGAATGTACTGGGGCAAAAAAAATGGTGGAGATACTGTGGTTTATATGGAGAATACAGAAGTTGTTTAATGGTTATTTTTTCTCTTCGGCTTATTTCTTCAAATAATAACCATTGAGGTGTATCCTATGAATTATATAAAAATTTCATATGAATGTATAGACACCCTATTAAATTTTATATTTCCAAGGAATATATATTGTATATTATGCGGTAGACCCATAGATAGAGATGAGGAATATTCGATCTGTCATAAATGTAAACTTAAGCTGAAGTTTATCGGTGGAAAAACCTGTAATAAATGTGGAAAGCCCATAAATGATCTTTATATAGATGAGATATGTCATGAATGCATCAGCAATTTACATTTTTTCACAAAGGCTATTTCATGTATTGAATATGATGACTTATCCAAAAAAATTATATATGATTTAAAGTATAATAAAAAAAGATATATTGCATATCATATTGCTGAAATTATCTATGATAGACTCGTGGATGAGAAAATCAATTCCATTGATATGATTATACCGGTACCCCTTCATCCTGCTAAGGAAAGGGCTAGATCCTTCAATCAGGTCAATATTATTGGAAGGCATTTAAGCCGCATGGCCAATATAGATTTAGATAACAAAACTTTAATAAGGTCAAAACATACAATAACGCAAAACAAGCTGACAAAAGAGGAACGAAGAAAAAATTTGGAAGATGCATTTAAGGTAGCAAAGAGAAATGGTATAATTAATAAGAATATACTTATTATTGATGATATTTATACAACAGGAGCAACTATAAATCAATGCAGCAGAGTATTGATTGAAAATGGAGCACAAAATATATATGCTGCAACCTTTGCCACAGGACGGAATGATTGTTGGTAGTTATTTTATATAATTATAGGAATAAAACGTAAAGGAGCGATTTGTTTGAAAGTAAGAAATTGTAAAGAGTGTGGTAAATTATTTCAGTATGATGGTATTAGCAAGCTTTGCTATAGATGCAGAAAGAAAGATGATGAGGACTTTAGAAAAGTTAAAGAATATTTGTATGAAAATCCTAAAGAGACAATAACAGTAGTGTCTGAAGAAACTCAGGTTCCTGAAGATAAAATTTTACGCTATCTTAGAGAAGGAAAGCTGGAGATAGTAGGAGAAAATCCGGGGATATTGCTGGACTGTGAAAGCTGTGGGAAAAGCATTAGAACAGGAAGGTATTGTGAACAATGTGCCCGCGCCCTAGAAAGAGGCTTTAAAGGTGATGGCGAAAGAGAAAAAGAAAGAAAGCCTCAAGAAAGATCTACAAGGGAAAGAATGCATATAGCACAGATGAAAAATAAAAGAAAATAAAAAATTTCTTAATAAACACCTCACCTTTGCCGATAATATAATTAGTAATATCGGTAAAGATGAGGTGTTTTTAATGAAGATATTTAATAATCCCAATATACAAAAGGCTTTGGGAACCTATAAGAGTAAAGTCACAAAACCACAAAAAATTAATAAAGTAGGTGCTTCAAAGGATAAAATTGAAATTTCATCAAAGGCTAGAGAATTTCAAGTGGCACTTAATGCCTTTAAAAAATTGCCAGAAATCAGGAAAGAAAAGGTTGAAGAAATAAATAATGCAATAACCTCAGGAACATACAATCCATCAGCTGAAGAAATTGTCAGTAAAATGTCCGAAAAGGTACGTTTTGACAAAAAAATTTAGAAATTAAGGTGAATAATTTTATAGTAAATAATGAATAAGAGGTTTTAAAAATTATTAATTATTCATTATTCATTACTCTTCAACCATAGGTTGAAGGAGAGTACGGGGGTCAATAATATGAATAAGTCTGTAGAGCAGCTGATACAAGCTTTAAACAAAGAGTATGAAATTTATGAAAGAGTATTGGAAATTGCTGAAAAGAAAAAGCGAATTATTATCGAAGGCAAAATAAAGGACTTAGATGATATCACAAGTAAAGAACAGACTATGATAATTAGTATAGGTAAGCTTGAAAATATAAGGACAGCTATATTAAAAAATATAGCTCATGAGCTGAGTCTTGATAAAGCTGAAAATATTTCTAAGCTTATACAGCATTTAGATGAAGAAAACAAAGAAAAGGTATTGGCAATAAAGGATAAATTTAATGATATATTAGAAACAATTAAAGATAAAAATGAACTAAACAATAAGCTTATAAAGCAGTCCCTTGAGTATATAGAATTCAATAAAAATTTACTTACAAGCTTAGAAAATCAGGGGAGCACCTATGGAAGTGGTGCAAAGGAAAAAGATGTAAATATAAACAAAAATTTATTTGATGCTAAAATATAGGGGTGGGATGAAAAATGACTTCTACGTTTTTTGGATTCAATATAGCTCGTTCTGGACTTTTTGCTAGTCAGAGAGCTTTGAATATAACAGGACATAATATTTCCAATGTTAATACTGCAGGCTATACAAGACAAAGGCTTAATATATTGCAGTCAAGTCCAATGACTCTGCCAAACGGTCAAGGTATGCTTGGAACTGGAGTAGATACCGACAGTATAGTTCAAATAAGACATGAGTTTTTGGATTTTAAATATAGAGGGGGAAATACTGATTTGGGAGAGTGGCAAACAAAGGCTGATGCCCTTCAGAATATTGAAGCTATATTTAATGAACCCTCTGATGCGGGAATTAGAAAAGTTTTAGATGAATTTTTTAGTTCCCTCCATGAGCTGAATAAAACACCTGAAAGCCTTACTGTAAGGGCCTTGGTAAGACAAAGAAGTATCGCTTTAGCCAAGAATATCAATCATATGGCAGAGCAGTTTACAAAGATGCAAAGCGATACAGATTTTGAAGTGAGAACAACCGTAGACCAGATAAATGGATATTCAGAACAGATTAAAAAGCTCAATAGACAAATATATGAGGCGGAGCTCGATGGAAGTAATGCCAATGATTTAAGAGATCAGAGAAACTTGATTGTAGACAAGCTTTCTCAGCTCACTAATATAGATTATTATGAAGATAATAACAATAGATTTCATGTACTTATAAATGGGAAGCCCCTTGTATCTCACTTCAGAAATAGCAGCTTAAAATATGAAGAAAGAGTAGATAAGCTCAATGATGTTGATGCAGGGAAATTACATGATATAAAATGGGAAGATGGGTCTACATTTACTCCAAAAGGGGGGAAAATAAAGGGCCTTATAGATATGAGGGATAATATATCCGGCAGTGATAAAGGTATACCCTATTATATGGAAAGACTAAATAATTTCACCGATGTCTTAAGCGAAACTTTAAACAGCATGCATAAAAGTGGATACGATTTGGATGGCAATTTAGGAACGAATTTATTTACAATCAATGGTATGTCAACAGCAGAATATGAAAATTATTTATTGACCAGAGGATTGGATAATGGTGAGGCCGAAATGGTTGCAGCCGACAATATGGAAGAGGCCAAAGAAGAGCTGAAAAATAAAATTTCTGCTGATCCATCAAAATATAAATATAAAACCGTTAAAGAAATAAATGGCGGATTTTATATAGTGGACAGGATACCTGCAGATAAGCTAACTATTGCCTCTGACCTAGAGGGAGAAGACGGATTGAATAAAATAGCAGCATCCGCCACACCAGATGGAGTTCCAGGAGATGGTGATAATGCACTCAAGATGTCCCAGATGAGGCATGATGTAAACATGTATGAATGGGGAAGTCCCGATGATTATGTCAAGTCCCTTATTTCTAACCTTGGTGTAGATGGCCAGGAGGCCATTAGAATGCGGGACAATCAAATGGTTCTGCTAAATCAGGTGGAAACAAACAGGCAGTCCATATCAGGAGTATCCTTAGATGAAGAAATGTCAAATATGATAAAATTCCAACATTCCTTTAATGCCAATTCTAGAATGATAACGGCAATGGATGAAATGATAGATACAATTATTAGCAGAATGGGACTAGTTGGGAGATAATTAATAATGAATGGTGAATAATTAATAATGAGTGGGTGATTTTGTGCGTGTTACTAATAATATGCTTATTGGAAATATGATGTGGAATTTAAATAATAACTTAAGACGTTTAGACAAGCTTCAGACTCAAAATGCAACTGGAAAGAAGATTAGGTTTCCCTCTGACGATCCTATAGTTGCTTCAAGGGTTTTAAAGCTTAAAACTGATTTAGCTGAGCTTGAGCAATATGAGAAGAATAACAACGACGCTTTGTCATGGCTGGAGATTACAGAAGCGGCAGTGGCGGATATAGGAGATGTCTTGCAAAGAGCTAGAGAACTTACAGTAAGGGCAGCAACAGGCAGTTTAACAACTGAGGATAAGGAAAAGATATCTTCGGAGATGGAGCAGCTTAAAAAACAGCTTATATCCTCGGGAAATACTACATATGCCGGAAGATATGTTTTTTCCGGATATAATACCGATACAAAGCTTTTTGACGAAGATGGTAAATACAATATAGATATTACTTCCTTTAAATTGGAAAATAAACCTTCAAGCAGCTATGAGATAAGCATTGGTGAAGATATACAGGTCAGCACAAATGGACTGGATATTTTTGGATATGAGGATATAGGATTTTCATTAAGTAAACTTCCCTATAGTGGTAGTGGCGTTGAAGAGGCAAAGAGGGCTAATCTTAGTGCTACATCACCCGTTGATTTGAATTTTAACTTTACAACTGGGCTTGACCCCAATGCAGTTCAAATAACTGTTGATGGAACTGTTTATAAAGTCGACAGTGCTAAGCTAGGGGCCCTTAATGGAGAAGCTCCTAATGATCCCATTGATAAAAATGAAATACTTGAGATATTAAAGGATGCAGAAGACGGCTCTGGAAATAAGCTTAGAGATGGGGCAGCTGTTTATTTTGACAGCTCAAATAATTTACAATTGGAAAGTAAGAGCTATGGAGAGAATGCTGAGATTCAGGTTGATTTTACAGGATCAGCAGGCATTTCTGTTGCAGATTTAGAAGGAGCCTTTGGCATTAGCGATGGAACCATTGTGAATGGCTCTGAAGCATATATAGAGAGTACAGGGACTTTAAATGATGGGGATATTGTAGGGTCCATTTTTGAAGGTGCTGAAATATTAGTTGATTTAAATGGAGAGTCTAAAAGAATAACCATAGGAGCCTTGCCATCAGACGATGTGGATGGTCTTGTGACTGCTATCAATACAGCCTTTGATGCAGCATATCCACCTCCAAATCAATCTATTGTAGCTACGAAGGAAGGAACTGGACCCGACTATACGATTAGATATACTACTAAAGATACCCCTTTGGATGGGACCAAGCCCAATTTAAAGGTGGATGTTGTTAGAGCTGAGGAAAGCACGCTTTTAGAGGATTTTCAGGATGTTATAGATGCAATGAATGCCGGAGATGAAGATAAAATAGATGATTTTTTAGAAAAAGCCGATGCCCATATTGATAGAGTATTGTCTATAAGAGCCGATATAGGAGCAAGGGTTAATAGAATGGAATTAGTAAAATCCAGGATTGAAGACGATAACCTAAGCTTCACAAAGCTTTTGACTCAAAATGAAGATGTCGATATGGCAGAAGTTATTATGAACCTCAAAAACCAGGAAAATGTATATCGAGCTTCACTATCGGTAGGAGCTAGAGTTATACAGCCAACACTTTTAGATTTTCTTCGATAAAGTCGAAGAAAATCTAGTTAAGAATTAAGAGTTAAAAGTTAAGAATTAATAAAAAATTCTTAACTTTTAACTATATATATCTGAGGTGATTCCCATGCTGAAAATAACTACAACCCCTGCATTAATAGGAATCAATACAATAAATGCAAAACTTGATATATCCCAGCCTAAGGCTGATTTAAACATGCATACGGAGCATGCAAAGGTTGAAATAAATAGTGAAAATCCTAAGGTTATCATAGACCAGTATCAATGCTTTGCAGAAGCAGGGCTTAAAAACATTTTGGACTTGACCAGGGAAACAGCCCAGATAAGTAAGCAGGCTGCCCTTAAGGGGATAGAGAGAAGAGTTAGTCAGGGCAACCAAATGGCAGATATTCACAAGGATTATAATCCAATAGCAGAAATGGCAGACTACAATGCCTTCGAACTATTCAATAGAGAATTTAACTTTGGACTAATACCAAAAAGCAGACCTAAAATAGATATAATAGAAGGAAATGTAGATATAAAAGTCCATGAAGGCAAAGCAAACATGGATGTAAAAATAAATAGACCCCAGGTTGACTATACCAGAGGAAAAGTAGAAATTTACCTAAGACAAAAAAACAGCATTGATATTCAATATATAGGAGAGAATGTTGACCGAAAAATATAAAAAGCAATGAATAATTAGAAAAAAGGGGGTTCTACAATGAAGCTAAATACTCGCCATTTTGGTGAAATTCAAATAGATGAAAGCAAAATAATACATTTTAATGAAGGTCTTTTAGGCTTTGAGAAAATAAAAAAATATGCTGTTATTAATAATCCAGACCCAGAAGTTCCCTTTTGTTGGCTTCAATCAGTAGATAAGCCAGATTTAGCTTTTGTTATAGCAAATCCCTTTCTATTTATAAATAATTATGAATTTGATATTCCCGATAAAATAGTGAAGGAATTAGAATTAAAAGACCATAAGGAACTAATAATATATTCTATAGCTGTAGTTCCTGAAAGTATTGAGGAAATGACATTGAATTTAAGGGGACCTATAATAATAAACTGGGAGAATAAGAGGGCAAAACAAATTGTATTGGAAAGTAATAAATATCCTTTAAAGTATAAGATATTTGATACATCTAAAAAAACAAAATAAGGAGGGGTAGCCGTGCTTATACTATCGCGAAAAAAAGATGAAAGCATTATGATAGATGAAAAAATAGAAATAAAAGTTATAGATATAGAAGAAGGCAAAGTAAGGCTAGGCATATCTGCCCCTAAAGATGTTGAAATTCATCGGAAGGAAATATATTTACAAATTCAGGAAGAAAATAGGAAGGCTGCAGTAGGAAAATTGAATTTAAAAGATTTAAATAAATTGTTCAAAAAAGATTAAAGTATTTACATAAGGGCTCCGATAAATATAATGAGTAAGAAAAAAATAAATATAATTGACTCAGGGACGAGTTGATATTATCTATATAATTTGCAGGACGCAATATATATAGGGTATCGACTCATTTTTTGTTACCATAGAAGCAAGGGGACGGGGTTGTTGCTTTTAAAAATCTGTATCAAACCAATTTCAGAATTTTAGTATAATTAATAGGGTGATTAATATGCCAAGAACAGCAAGGAAGAAAAGTAAAACTGGGATATATCATATAATATTACGGGGAATAAATCGACAAAGTATTTTTGAGAATGATGAAGATAAAGAAAGACTATTGGAAACTTTAATAAGATATAAAGAAAAATGCCAATATAAAATATATGCATATTGTTTTATGGACAATCATTTTCATTTACTGTTAAAGGAAGATAAAGAACCCTTGGAGCAAATAATGAGACGTATAGGTGGGAGTTATGTATATTGGTATAATAAGAAATATGAACGAATAGGACACTTGTTTCAAGATCGATTTAAGAGTGAACCTGTAGAGACAGATTCATATTTTTTAACAGTTATAAGATATATTCATCAAAATCCTTTAAAAGCAGGCATTACTAGAAATATAGAAGAATATAAATGGAGCAGCTCCAGAGAATATTTAAGAACTCCAAAAATAGTAGATAAGAATGATGTTTTAAAGATATTTGATAAAGATGCTGTCAAAGCCCTTGAATTATTTATAAAATTTCATAATAAATTTAATGATGATAAATGTTTAGATATAAAAGAAAAAAAGAAGAGGATATCAGATGATGAATTAAGACAAATAATAAAAAACAAATTTAATATAGAAGCATGGACATTACATAAAGAGTCAAAAGAAAAAAGGAAAATAATGTTGAAGAAGCTATTAAAGATTGAAGGAGTATCAACAAGACAATTGGCAAGAGTTACGGGAGTATCAACAAATATTATTTGGAAGTTATAGTATAAGCTACGATAAGAACGGAAGCAACAACCCCGTCCCCTTGATCTTAAATTTGTTTTTGAATTATAGTATCGTTTAAATATACCTTATGATATAATGATTTAAAGCAATGAAAACATCAGTAACAACCAGTGGAAAATGTAAAACCGAAAAATCCATCCTTTGGTTTAGAAAGGAGAATTGTTTTGGTAAATAAAGATATACGTTGGATTCAAAGATTTAATAATTATAAAAAAGCATTTGATCAGCTTGGGGAAGCTATGGAATTAATGGATAAAAGGGAACTTTCAAGGTTGGAAAAGCAAGGGACTATACAAGCCTTTGAATATACCCATGAATTATCTTGGAAAGTACTAAAGGACTTTTTGGAGAGCAGAGGAAATACAGAGATATATGGCTCAAGGGATGCTGTAAGAGAAGCCTTTAAGCTCGGAATAATAGAAAATGGAGAAGTTTGGATGCAGATGATAAAGAGCCGAAACTTGACAAGTCATACCTATGATGAAACTACAGCAGATGATATTATAAGACTTATAAAGGATATGTATTTTAAAGAGTTTCAAAAATTTAGAATTAAGATGAATCTTTTTCAAAACGAAGAGAGTAGAAAAATATGAAATATGGTTTAAAGGATAGTGTAATAGAAAGTATAGTAAATGTTTTTTCAAAGCATCCTAAAATTGAAAGAGTGTTAATCTATGGTTCTAGGGCGAAGGGAAATTATAAAAATGGTTCAGATATAGATTTGACTTTAATAGGACAGAATATAAATATGAAAGATTTAAATAAATTATATCTGGATTTAGATGAACTATATCTTCCCTATAGTTTTGATATATCAATATACGAAAAAATAAAAAATATAGATTTAGTTGATCATATTAATAGAATAGGAATTATAATATATGCAAAATCTAATTAGAGTGATAATTAGAAGAATATAATTTTAAGATTAAAAATTTTAGCTTAATTTGTGAAAAATAAAAGGGAATAAAAAAACAGGTACGAGCTAATTCGCACCTGCTTTTTTTAAACTTTAATATCAATACTATTTCCTAAATGGGTATTTACCGATTGTTCCATCATTTGAGCATTAGTATCAGCCAAATCCTTTAGCATCTGACCGGAATTTTCGGCAGAGCCCATGGCCATCTTCATTACAGAAATATTGGCCTGCTGCATTATTTTTCCTTGGCTTAACATTGTAGACATTGCTGCGATATCCATAGCATCATCTCCAATTCATATTTAGTACCATTGTAACATAATATTAGATTTTTTATATATAACAAAATAATTTAATTATAATCCGGTGAAAAAGTTCTACTTTCCTCATCTAGTTTTAGAATTTCTTCGTTCAAAATATTAATTTTGCTATTTATTTCCTTGATTTGGGTAGAATTCAAATTATTGTTTTTGGCGTATTGAGCTAATGTTTTTATTTCCTTTAGCTTGTTTTCTATTTTATCAAGGATTTCTAATCTATATTTTACCCATTTTAATTTTTCTTCCAATAAATCTTTATTTTGTCCCTGTTGAATCATTTAGATTCTCCATTTCATCTTTATATTAAAAGAGACCCTGGATTTTCCAGAGCCTCAGATTTAGTTATATACTAATTTATCTTAATAACTGAAGTACTCCTTGAGGAGCTTGGTTAGCCTGTGCAAGCATTGCTTGAGCAGCCTGCTGTAATATATTATTCTTAGTGAATTCCATCATTTCTTTTGCCATATCTACGTCTCTGATTCTAGATTCAGATGCTTGTAGGTTTTCAGAAGATGTGTCTAAGTTTTTGATAGTGTGCTCTAATCTGTTTTGAACAGCACCAAGCTTTGAACGTTCAGCTGATACGTTTTCAATAGCACTGTTAATAGCAGAAATACTTCCTTCTGCCATTTTTCTATTAGAAACATCTACACCTTTAATATCAAAAGTATTTCCATCAGCAAAATCAGCAGTTTTACCAAATACAGCTGCAGCATCTAAAGTTCCTAAAGAGGTATCCGTAAAAGTAATTACTTTACCTGCAAATGTACCTATTTTTTGTCCATCCTTAAGCACATCTGTGCCACTGATTGAATAGCTTCCTGCACTCAATTTGTTAGTTTGTCCAGAAATTATATCTTTTGTTAATGTCATCTCTGTGCCGTCACCACTAATTTTTATAGTATCTCCTGCTGTCATATCTTCATTAGCAAAAGAAACTGTTGTAGTCCCATCTGCAAGTGTAATATCTGTACCTGCTACTGCACCAACTTCATTACCTGCTGCATCTAGTAACGCATCACCTGCTGCATTTATAGTGTAGGTACCATCATCTAAAAATGCAGCTACGTTAATACCTGTTTTTGTTTCAACTTCCATTCCACCAATAAGACCAAGATTAGAAGAATCCATTTTACTAATAGATAAATTCATGTTTTGTCCTTCATTTGCACCAATTTGGAATTGTCCATTAAAAGTTCCATCTAATAAATTTTGGGTATTGAATTCAGTAGTACTTGAAATTCTATCTATTTCTGATATTAATTGATTCATTTCATCTTGAATTGCAGTTCTATCTACATCAACATTTGTATCATTTGATGATTGTACTGCAAGCTCTCTCATCCTTTGAAGGATTGCTTGTGTTTCATTTAATGCCCCTTCAGCAGTCTGAATTAAAGAAATACCATCTTGTGAGTTTCTAGAAGCTTGGTTTAAACCTCTAATTTGTCCTCTCATTTTTTCAGAGATAGAAAGTCCTGCTGCGTCATCTCCAGCTCTGTTTATTCTGTGACCAGAAGATAATTTTTCCATTGATTTTGCACCCATTGAGTTGGCAGCTCCCAACTGACGATGGGTATTCATTGCCATTAAATTGTGATTAATTCTCATTAAAAATTCCTCCCTGAATTTTTCCCCGGGCGTCCCTGCCTGGGTAATTATTTTATTTATCAAAGATTTTACGTCGGCCGCCGAAAAATCTTTGACATTTTTTTGCTCATTATTGTTATCGGAGATATTATTAAATATCTTTAGTTTTAAAATAAAAAAATTAGAAAAAATATTTTTCAATTATTGTATATTAATCTTAAACATTTAGGTAGAATTTACCGAAATAATAGATAGAGAGTTTAAGACGGGAGGGTAAAAAATGAGAATAGATGCTTCTATTAGTACATCTAGTGCAACAAATTTACAGATAAATAATTCTAATGCTGTGGAAAATAAAACTTTGGAAATACCATATGAACTATCTAAGGAAAAATCAAAAGAAATAAGTGAAGAAGGTTCATATGGTTGGGAACAAGGACAAAGCAAATTTAGTGAATCTTTATTTGATAAATCCATTGAGCAGGCAAATAAAGAATTAGAAGCCTCTAATAGAAAAATAGAAAGATACGTTCATAAGATAACTAAGGCTATTATGTTTAAAATTATTGATACAGATACAAAGGAAGTTATAAAAGAGTTTCCGCCTGAGAAAATACAGGATATGATAGCAAAAATGTGGGAGCTTGCAGGTTTGTTTGTTGATGAAAGAGCTTAGGCAAATTAGCTTGGCTAATTTGCAGTTGAGAATTAAGAGTTAAGAATTAAAAATAAATAGTAAATAATTATTCATTATTAGTTAAATTTTGGGGGTGTTTAATTTGTCAAATATGCGTATTTTTGGTTTGAGTGGCTCCGGTATGGATATAGATAAAATAGTTGGCGATTTGATGAAGGTGGAAAGAGAAAGAAGAGTTAGTAAACTGGAAAGGAAAAGGCAGATAGATTTATGGAGAAGTGAGATGTATCAAAGCATCAATAAAGATATAGCTAATTTTATAGTAGATGCAAGGAAGGAATTTGGTTTAGCCAAGTTAACTGATACTGGAACATTGTTAAGTGGTTCAATGGATAGTTTTACATGGGTTAAGTCTGCATCATCATCTGATGAGACTAAGGTGGATGCCAAGGCCACAGCTAAAGCTTTAAATGGAAGCTATAATTTAAATATAACTCAGCTTGCTAAGAATGTTTCTAAAACAAGTACAGATTCAATATCTGTAGAAGGAAAGACTAGCAAAGATACATTGGATGAACAATTTGCTGGTATTTCTTCTGGAAAAATACTTTCCTTTAAAATAAGAACTAATGTTACTGAAAATGATCCAGAGAATTATCCTAATGGATACAAAGAATTTTCCTTTGATACTTCAGTAAATACTTTAGAGGATGTTATCGATGAAATAAATAATTCTAATATTGGTATACAGGCAGCATATGATAGTGATATAGATAGATTCTTTTTAAATACAACTGAAACAGGTGAAGAGAATTATTTTAATATTAGCAATGCTGATTTAGATGGAATTGACCCAGCAGATATTATTACTCCAGATAAATTTTTTGCAGATGCTTTAAAGCTAGATGTTAATATTGATGAAGATTATGGAGGAAAAGATGCAAAATTTGACTTTGGTGATGCTACTGGCCTTACTAAATCATCTAATACCTTCAGTATAAATGGCATAAACATTACTGCAAAGAATACAGGTCAGACTACTATTACCGTGGGCACAGATGTTGATTCTGTCTATGAAAAAATAACTGATTTTGTAGATAAATATAATGAGTTAATTAGTGGTATAAATGAAAAGCTGGGAGAAGAAGTACATAGAGATTATCAGCCCTTAACCGATGAAGAAAAGGAATCTCTAACTGAAGACCAGGTTAAAAAATGGGAAGACATGGCTAAAAGTGGTCTTATTAAAAACGATCGTATATTATCTACAATGCTTATGAGTGTTAGAAAAGGTTTATATAAGTCAGTTTCGGGTTTAAGTGATTCTATGAATCATTTGACTCAAATAGGTATCGAAACAGGAGAGTATTCATCTAAGGGTAAGCTGGAAGTTGATGAAACTAAACTTAAGAAAGCTATTCTTAATAACCCAAATGGTGTTATAGATTTATTATTTAATAGTCCCGATGATTATATAGATGATGAAGATAAATATAATAAAAGTGGATTAATAACCAGAATGTTTGATACCATGACTGAAGATATGAAAGAGATAATAGATAAGGCTGGTCCAGGAGAGGACTCAGATCTTTTAAGGGATGTAAAATCTTCTATTTTAATAGATTTTGTGGCTGGTAAAAATCTCAAAAACGGTAGTATAAGTATGTTGGATGAAAATATTTTAGATCTGGAAAGGGAAATATTAACCCAAGAAAAGGTGCTTTTAAGGATAGAAAATAGATATTATAGTAAATATGGTGCTATGGAACAGGCATTGGGGCAGATGTATCAGCAATCTTCTTGGCTTTCGTCTCAGCTTGGATCATTAATGTAAAAGAGAAACTTAGATTAGGAGTGATATAAATGGCAATGAAAAATCCATACAATTATTCTATGCCTAAATCTGCTTTGAAACTAAAAGCCAATTTAAATAATAATAAAATTGATAATATTAAAGAGACTCAAGGGGATACAACTAAAAATAAGATGGATCAATATAAAGAACAAAAGATTATGACAGCTAAACCGGAAGAACTTACTCTGATGCTTTATGAGGGTCTGATAAAATTCTTAAAACAGGCTAAATTATTTATAAAGCAAAGGAATATTGAAAAAACTAATAATTCTATTATAAGATCCCAGGATATTATTAATGAACTCAATATTACTTTAAATATGGATTACGAAATAAGTAGAAATCTTAGGAGCATATATGTTTTTATGAATGAGAGACTTATAGATGCTAATATAAATAAGGATGAAAAATCTGTAGAAGAAGTCTTAGGACTAGCTCAGGATCTGAAGGATACCTGGAAGGAAGCTATGGGTCTTGCCTATGCAAAATAAGAATAAAGGTTTTAGAATGGTTGATATTATGGAAAATCAGAATATTATAAAAAAACTGATACATATAAGTAAAGAAAAGAAAGCATTAATGCAAAATATTTTTGATCTAACTAATAGACAAAGAAGGTTTCTAGAGCTGGAAAAGATCGAAACTGTTTTGAAGCAAATAGATTTAAAGGATAAATATATATCTGAAGTAGATGAACTTGATGTAAAATTTTATACTTTATTTAATGAACTAAAGAAGAATTTAGCTGTAGATAGCATAGATAAAATGGATGTGGAAAAATATCCACAGATGAAGATATTAAAGGACATCGTTAAGAAAATTTTGAAGCTGACTGAAAAGATTAAAATCGTTGATAATCAAAATATTAATATGTTAAAGCAGGATATGGATGAGATTAGGGATAAACTAAAGGGTGTAAAGAAAGGTCAAAAAGCTACAAATGCCTATGGAGCATATAAAAACCAAATATCATCTATGTTTTTTGACAAGAAAAAATGAGAAAATATTGGAAATTGTAAAAGTCTCAGAAGTGCTGAGACTTTTATTTTTCTCTTTTTTTCATCTTATATGTGCATAATTATTATCCAAAAACTTTGCACATTTCAACAAAATTTTTAAAAAATAATTTGTTCACAGAAAGTTAACATATTATTAACAAGCACATATGGGAAAAATACAGTTATCAACAGATTAATCCACACTATCCACAGAAAACAAAAAAATTATCCACAAATATGTGGGAAAATTTATTTGTCTAATAAAATTGTAGACAAAGGAATAAAATATTAAAATCTGTAAATTCAATCAAATAAAATAAAATATTAAATAAAAAATTGCAGAAAATTTCTGAAAAAGAAAGATATTAATATGTTTTAGATAAGCTCATATGGGTAAAATATATTATATAGACAAGCTTATTTTTTAAAAATATATTGGATAAGATATATTTAAAGGAATAGTTGAATACTATATAGTTATATAGTGGTGAAACAGAAAAATTTCAAATCGTGTAGTTCCATAAATTTCAAAGGTTGAAGCTATTAATTTTAAGAGTTGATATTTCAACTCTAATAAACATATATATTGGAAGGAGCTGAAGCTATGAAAGTAAAAGTAAGTGGTAGGAATTTAGAGATTACAGATGCATTAAAGGACACAATAACAGCTAAATTAGAAAGGTTTGGAAAATATTTCAAGGACGACATTGAGGCGAAGGCTACCTTAAACGTAGAAAAAAATAGGCAGATAATAGAAATAACAGTACCAATAAATGGAACTATATTAAGGGCAGAAGAAGCTACAATGGATATGTATACTTCTATTGACAAAGCAATTGATAAACTATACAAGCAGATGGAGAAATATAAGACTAAGCTTCAAAAGAGATATTATGGTCATGACACCATTAGATTTGAACGCATACCAGATTTAAATAAGGATGAAAAAGAAGAACAAAAAATTGTTAAGACAAAGAGATTTGCTATCAAACCTATGGACCCAGAAGAAGCAGTACTTCAAATGGATCTATTAGGTCACAACTTCTTCGTATTCACCAATGGTCACACAGATGAAGTTAATGTTGTATATAAGAGAAAGGATGGAAATTACGGTTTAATTGAACCATATGTTTAAAAAATTTAATTTTAGAAAACATTGAGGCAGCTAAAATGCTGCCTTTTATAGTGAAACAATCTTGAATTAAGTTTTATTATTAGAAATCTATATAAAAAAGTGAAGTGAGATAATAAATAAAATTATTTTAAAATTTATTTATATTTCAAAGGATTTTGCATAAAAAAGTAGAAGTAAATAATAGGGTACGGGTTTTTTTATATTGTATTAAAACTATTTTTTATAAAGACTTAAAAACTTAGAAACAATAGATTAGAATTTGGAGCTACAAAAGGATATATGGATACTTTTGTACGGAAAGGAGTTTTTTTAATGTTTATAGAAGCTATAGTCCTAGGAATAATTATTGGCTTAGTTAGAAATGGTAGCTTTAGAAATATCAGTATAACCAAAATACGAGGATGGTTTTTAATTTTATTGGCCTTAATAATACAAGTAATGATATCTGTTTTTTCCAATATTTCAATTGTCCAGGCATATGGAAAACAATTTTATATTGTTTCAGCTGTATTAATAACTTTAACCTTAATTATCAATTTAGATAAAAAGGCAATGTGGTTAATTTTAATCGGTGCAATACTCAATTATGTTGTAATGTTTATAAATGGATTTAGAATGCCAATATATTTCGAAGGATTAAAGCTTGCAGGTTTAGAAAATATGGTGGATGGAATAAAAAATGGTGAGATAATAAATTATATGTCCTTAGATGAAGTCGGAAATTGGACAAAGCATCTTGGAAAATATATTGTAATACCAAAGCCTTACCCGATGGCTAAAGTCATCAGCATAGGGGATATAATTATGTCTCTAGGAATGGTTCTATTTATCCAGGGAGAAATGATTAAATCTTATTTTACTACCAGAAGTAGAATGGTTAGAGTGGGATATAGACCAAAACTCTAAGTTTTTAAGACTAAGACAGGGAAACCTGTCTTTTTTCAATTTTTCTGCTTTTATTGCTTTAAAAACTTCCTTGGTAGGGAAATTTGAAACATTGTAATGAAAATGTAACCAATAAATTACAAAAAGAATACAAAAATTGATGTAATTTAATGATATAATATATATTTAGAGAATTGTATATATAAATATTGACTATACTTTTAAATAAACTAGAAAATTAAATTTGTAAAGGTATAAATTACATTTCAAAACTTGTAAGTAGACCTTTTGCTAATAGTATAAATTGAAGGGATGAATTAAAATGAATTTACTGGAAAAGATATTTGGAAGCTTCAATGATAAAGAAGTTAAACGTCTTATGAAGACTGTAGATAAAATTGAAGCTTTTGAACCCGATATTAAATCTTTATCAAATGAAGAACTTAGGGAAAAGACAAATTATTTTAAGGAAAAGTTAAAAAATGGAGCAGATTTAGACGACATCTTGCCAGAGGCATTTGCAGTTGTACGGGAAGCTTCTGTTAGAACACTTGGTCTGAAGCATTATAGAGTACAGCTTCTTGGTGGAATAGTCCTGCATCAGGGTCGTATTTCTGAAATGAAAACCGGTGAAGGTAAAACCTTAGCGGCTACACTTCCGGTGTATTTAAATGCCCTTACTGGAAAGGGTGTTCATGTAATAACAGTAAATGACTATCTTGCAAGCCGTGATAAGGAATGGATGGGAAAAATTTATGAATTTTTAGGTTTGTCAGTTGAATGTATAGTTCACGGTCTTTCAACGGAAGAAAGAAGAAGGGCCTATAATGCTGATATTACCTACGGTACAAATAATGAATTTGGTTTTGACTATCTAAGGGATAATATGGTTATTTACAAGGAAGAAAGGGTACAAAAAGAGCTGAATTACGCTATAATTGATGAGGTTGACAGTATATTAATAGATGAGGCAAGAACCCCTCTTATTATTTCAGGAGCAGGGAATAAATCAACCAACCTTTATTTTACAGCCAACACATTTATAAAGACCTTAAAAAATGAAATAGATTATACCATAGATGAAAAGGCTCATACAGCAGTTTTGACCGATGAAGGAGGTATTCCAAAGGCGGAAAAATTCTTTGGCCTTGAAAATCTTGCTGATCCCAAAAATATGCAGATTTCTCACCATATCAACCAGGCCCTTAAAGCCCATACCCTTATGAAAAAAGATATAAACTATGTTGTTAAAGATGGAGAAATAGTTATTGTTGATGAATTTACAGGTAGACTTATGTTTGGTAGAAGATATTCCGATGGTCTTCATCAAGCCATAGAAGCTAAGGAAGGACTTGAAGTAAGAAGAGAATCCCAAACCCTTGCTACAATAACTCTTCAAAATTATTTTAGAATGTACAATAAGATTTCAGGTATGACTGGTACAGCAAAAACTGAAGAAGATGAGTTTAAGCATATCTATGGAATGGATGTTGTTGTAATACCTACTAATAAACCGGTTATAAGAAAGGATTTACCTGATTCTGTATATAAATCACTGACAGGAAAGTTTAAGTCGGTAATTAGAGAAATAGAAGAAAGACATAAGAATGGACAGCCTATTCTTGTGGGTACTATTTCAATAGAAACCTCTGAATTTTTAAGTAAGCTTTTAAAAAAGAAAGGCATAAAGCATGAGGTTTTAAATGCTAAGAATCATGAAAGAGAAGCGGAGATAGTTGCCCAGGCAGGTAGATTTGGAGCAGTTACCATAGCCACAAATATGGCTGGTAGAGGTACTGATATAGTACTAGGAGGTAATCCAGAGTATACTGCAAAGGATGAACTTAAGAAAAAGGGCTTTGATGAAAATATAATTTCTATGGTGAATAGTCTTAGTGAGACCAAAGATGAAGAGGTTATAAAGGCAAGAAAGATTTATAGTGATATATATAAGGAAATGAAGAAGGCAGTAGATGAGGAAGCCGAAAAGGTAAAGAAAGCTGGAGGACTTCATATACTAGGTACAGAAAGGCATGAATCAAGAAGGATAGACAATCAGCTTAGAGGTCGTTCAGGACGTCAAGGAGACCCGGGATCATCTCAATTTTTCATATCCCTTGAAGATGATCTTATGAGACTATTTGGTAGTGAAAGAATACAGGGAATGGTTGATAAACTAGGAATGGAAGAAGATGAACCTATAGAAGCAAAAATTCTTTCAAAATCCATTGAAACTGCTCAAAAGAGGGTTGAAGGCAGAAACTTCAGTATTAGGAAGCATGTATTACAATATGATGATGTAATGAATAAACAAAGAGATATAATCTATAAAGAGAGAAAAAGAGTACTTGAAGGGGAAAATCTTAAAGAACATATTTGGGGAATGATTGAGCAAATTGTGGATGAATCTATTGAAGCCTATACTGCCCATGGGAATTATCCGGAAGAATGGGATTTAAAAGGACTTGAAGACTATCTTCATACAATATTCCTTCCAAGCGAAAGCCTTAAATTTGAAAACATTGAGGAGCTTACTAAAGAAGGCTTAAAAAATAAGATATTAGATATAGCAAAAGATTTATATGATAAGAAGGAAAAAGAAATTACCGAAGAAAGAATGAGGGAAGTAGAAAGAGTAATATTGCTTAAGATAGTTGATACAAAATGGATTGATCATATAGATGCAATGGATCAGCTTAAGCAGGGAATTGGCCTTAGGGCAATAGGAAACGAAAATCCTGTTAGAGCATACCAAATGGAAGGCTTTGACATGTTTAATGAAATGACAAACAGTATTCAAGTTGATACCGTAAAACATATATTTAATGTTACATTAGAAACTGAAACTAAACGTGAAAAGGTAGCTAGAATAATGGATGCTACTGGTGGAGATGGCATAGCCAATAGAAAACCAAAAACTGTAGTTAGGAAAGAAAGAAAAGTAGGCAGAAATGAACCTTGTCCATGTGGAAGTGGTAAAAAGTATAAAAAATGCTGTGGGAAAAATGATTAGATTTTAATATTTTAAAATATTATATATAACATATCTAATTAAAAGGATGTGATGGAGTGATTTTATTAGAACAAAGCCTATTGGAGCTTACCAAGCTTGAGGAGGGTTTAGAAGAATTGAGGGTTTCTCTTTGACATAGATGGTATAAAGGAGAAGACTTCAGAGCTTGAGGAAAAGATGATGGAGCCAGAGTTCTGGGATGATCAGGAAAAGGCCCAAAGTATTCTACAGACCTCTAAAAGGCTTAAAGAAAAGGTTTCAAATTTTCAAAGGATATATTCTAAATGGGAAGAATTAAAGCTATTAGCAGAAATGGCCATTGAAGAAAGGGATGTATCTGTTAAAAAGGAAATAACTGGTGGTATAGAAAAACTCACTGAAAATATAGATAAATTAAAGATAGAAACTCTCCTTAGTGGGGAATTTGATAAGAATAGTGCAATTCTTTCAGTACATTCAGGGGCTGGTGGCTTGGATGCCCAGGACTGGGCTGAAATGCTTTTAAGAATGTACACAAGGTGGAGTGAAAAAAGAGGATATGGTGTAAAGACCCTTGATATATTACCTGATACAGAGGCTGGTATTAAAAGTGTTACTTTGCTTATAGAAGGAGAAAATGCCTATGGATACTTAAAGGCAGAAAAGGGAGTTCATAGAATAGTAAGAATTTCTCCCTTTGATCCCTCAGGTAAGAGACATACATCCTTTGCCTCTGTGGATGTAATGCCGGATTTGGATGATAATGTGAATATAGACATAAATCCTGCTGATTTGAAGATCGATACCTACAGGGCATCGGGGGCAGGCGGACAGCATGTAAACAAAACAGAGTCTGCAGTTCGAATAACTCATTTACCTACTGGAATAGTAGTACAATGTCAAAATGAAAGATCTCAACTGAGTAATAGAAATACTGCTATGAAAATGCTTACAGCAAAGCTAATAGATTTAAAGGAAATGGAACAGAAGGAAAAAATAGAGGACCTTAAGGGTGACTACAGTCAGATTGCTTGGGGTAGTCAGATACGTTCCTATGTTTTTCATCCATATAATTTAGTTAAGGATCATAGAACTAATGCTGAGATTGGAAATGTTGGAGCGGTAATGGATGGCGAAATAGATATCTTTATTGATGAATATTTAAAGCAAAGGAATATATAAATATAAATATAAATATATGTCATTATTAAATATAACATACTCCAGTAGCCACTGAGAATCCTTTTGGCTCATGTAATAAACCTGTTTTTAAATTTAAGAGATAAAAGGATAAACAGGTTCATAAAAATCGCCTGCAAGGAAACCTCAGAGTCTACTTCCGTTTATTTAGCTTTTAATAATATATATACAAGCAAACAGGGGGCTGACCTCTGTTTATTTTTTTAGTATTAAAACATCTCATTATGGTATAATAGACCAGAAAGAAAGGAGCGGATACAATGGATTTAATAGTGAATAAGCTTGCTGATGAATTGAAGTTAAAGAAATCTCAAATTATCAATACAATAAAGCTTATAGATGATGGAAATACTATACCCTTTATAGCAAGGTATAGAAAGGAAATGACAGGTGGATTAAGTGATGAGGTTCTAAGGGACTTGGATGAAAGACTTACATATCTTAGAAGCTTAGAAGAAAGAAAAGAAGAAGTGATTCGATTAATCGATGAACAGGGAAAATTAACTGAAGAGCTTAAAAAAGAAATACTTAAGGCAGAAGTTCTTCAAAGGGTAGAAGATTTATATAGGCCCTATAAGCAGAAAAGAAGGACAAGGGCTACAAAGGCCAAGGAAAAGGGGCTTGAACCACTGGCTGAATTAATAATGAATCAGGAAATATTGGAAGGCACAATAGAGGAATTGGCAAAACCTTTTATCAATGAGGAATTGGAAGTAAATACAGTTGAAGATGCTTTAAATGGTGCAAAGGATATAATTGCTGAGATTGTATCGGACAATGCTGAACATAGGAAGAAAATAAGAAACTTGAATTTTAGTAACGCCACAATTAGCACCAAGGCAGTAGATAGTGATGAAAAAACAGTCTATGAAATGTATTATGATTTTAATGAAGCAGTAAAGAGTATTGCTAATCATAGGATATTGGCTATAAATCGGGGAGAAAAGGAAAAGAAATTGAAGGTTAAACTGGTAAGTCCCGATGAAGAGATATTAAGCTATTTGAAAAAAACAATTATTGAAAATCCTAAGGTAATTACTACTGAAATATTAAATGAGGCAATAGAAGATTCTTACAAAAGATTAATTTCTCCATCCATTGAGAGAGAAATACGAAACACCCTTACAGAAAGGGCCGAGGAGGAAGCTATCAAGGTATTTGGGAAAAATACAAAACCACTGTTATTGATACCTCCAGTTAAGGATGTAAGGGTAATGGCTATTGATCCAAGCTATAGAACGGGATGTAAAATTGCTGTATTAGATGAAACCGGTAAGCTTCTGGATTATACTACTATATATCCAAATGCTCCTCAAAATCAGGTGGAAGAATCTAAAAGAACTATGAAAGACCTTATAGATAAATATAATATTGATATTATTCCCATTGGAAATGGTACTGCTTCAAGGGAAACGGAATTGATAGTGGCACAGATGCTAAATGAAATAGATAAAAAAGTATATTATACAATAGTTAGTGAAGCTGGAGCATCGGTATACTCTGCCTCTAAATTGGCTACAGAGGAGTATCCAGATGTAAATGTATCTATTAGAGGAGCCATTTCCATAGGGCGCAGACTCCAGGATCCCCTTGCAGAGCTTGTGAAGATTGATCCTAAGAGCATAGGTGTAGGACAATATCAACATGATTTGAACCAGAAGAAATTAGGAGAAACTCTAAAAAATGTTGTTGAAGATTGTGTAAATAGTGTAGGTGTTGATTTAAACACTGCTTCCCCTTCATTACTAAAATATGTGTCGGGAATTTCTTCTTCGATAGCAAAAAATATAGTTATGTTTAGAGAAGAAAATGGAAAATTCAAAAATAGAAACCAGTTAAAAAAGGTTAAAAGATTAGGGGATAAAGCCTATGAGCAATGTGCCGGTTTCCTTAGAATTTCCGATGGTAATAATGGGCTTGATAATACAGCTGTCCATCCTGAATCCTATGATATTACTTTGAAATTTATAGAAAAATTGGGTTATACAAAAGCTGATATTAAAGAAGGGAAGCTTAGGAATATAGAAGATAAAATACTGGAATATAAAGCAGGGGATGATAGAACTTTTAATGAGAGTAAGAAAAATGTAAGAAGTGTAAAGTCTTTAAAGGCACTGGCTAATTTTAAGTTTGAAAATAAAAGTCCACAAAAAGATAAGTCAAAGACCCTTGAAGAAAAAATCAAAAAATTAGCAGAGGAATTAGAAGTTGGACTTCCAACCCTTAAGGATATAATTAAAGAGATAAAAAAACCAGGTAGGGACCCAAGGGAAGAAATGCCAAAACCTATTTTTAGAAGCGATGTATTAAAGATGGAAGATCTTAAACTTGATATGATTATGACCGGCACCGTTAGAAATGTAGTTGATTTTGGAGCATTTGTAGATATTGGAGTTAAACAGGATGGTCTGGTACACATTTCTCAGCTAAGTAATAAATTTGTAAAGAATCCCATGAATGTAGTTTCTGTTGGTGATGAAGTAAAGGTTAAAATCATTGAATTAGATATAGAAAGAGGAAAGATATCTCTGAGTATGAAGGAAGTATAACGGAATATAGGTTAAAATTTATAATTGAAACTTTGGGACTAAAGAATTACCTTTAAAAGCGATGTTAATAATATAGGATGGAGTATTTCTAAAATTATATTAAAAAAATTTGAGTTTTATTAAAAAAGTGTATAAAAAAAGCTTTTGATATTATAAAATTAGAAATATATATATATAATTTTACCATTTATATATTTATAAACATACAGGAAGGAGAATTCACATGTCCCAATTAGACAAGAATAAGATTAAAAAGCTTATGACCTATCGTTATGTTGTATGGGGAGTACTTGCTCTAGCCTATATTATTGTTTTCTTCCACAGATTGGCTGTTGGTGTTGTTAAGGACGAACTGATAAATGCATTTGATATTACAGGAACTACCTTTGGAAATCTTGGTTCAACTTATTTTTATGCTTATATGCTTATGCAGATACCCTCGGGAATGCTGGCAGACTCTTTGGGTGCTCGTAAAACAGTAACAGTTGGAACCTTGGTGGCAGGTATTGGATCAATGGTTTTCGGATATGCCCCAACAGTATTTTGGGCATTCTGTGGCAGATTATTAGTGGGGTTGGGAGTATCGGTTGTATTCATATCCATATTAAAAGTTCAATCTGAATGGTTCAAGGAAAGTGAATTTGGAACTATGTCGGGCATTACATCCTTTGTTGGTAATTTAGGTGGAGTGTTTGCAAAGGCTCCATTGGTTATAATGGTTGGATATTTAACATGGAGAATATCCTTTGCAGTTATAGGGGCTTTATCAATAGTGATTGCAATCTTGTGTTATCTATTTATTAGAAATACTCCGGAAGAAATGGGACTTCCTTCAATAACTGAAATAGAAGGTAAAGAGGTAAAAAAATCTTCAGGTAAAAAGCCCGATCTCTTAAAGGGATTAAGGAAGGTTATTTCAAATCCAAAAACCTGGCCGGGATTTGTAGTATTTGCGGGATTCTTTGGAGCTTTTGTAACCTTATCGGGGTCATGGGGAGAAGCCTATTTAGTTGAGGTATATAATATTCCAAAGGTTAAAGCTGCCAGTTATACCATGTCAGCAGTATTGGGGCTGGCAGTGGGAAGCATAGTAATTGGCAGGCTTTCTGATGCTATTAAAAAAAGAAAGCTTCCAATGATGGTGTTTGGGGTTATATATGTAATATGCTGGACTGCTCTAGTATTTTTAAATGGTGGAAAGCCTCCAATTGAAATATTGATGCCCTTATTGTTTATTCTGGGTTTTACATGTTCGGTATTTGTACTGGGATGGGCCTATGCAAAGGAAGTTAATCCACCTGAAATCCCTGGTATATCAACCTCAGTAGTGAATATAGGCGGATTTTTTGGTGCAGCTTTGCTCCCACCCTTATTAGGAAAGGTATTAGACAGATTTTCAGATAGCATTCCACCAATAGAACTATATCATAAGGCATTTATGTATTCATTTATATCGGTTGTTATAGGATTTATATTTATATTTTTTATTAAAGAAACTAACTGTAAAAATATTTATAAGGGTTAAGAAGTATCTATATAGAAAAACAAACTGATGTTTAAGAAATCCTTAGATAAAAGGTTCTTAAACATTTTTTTCTTTAAATGTATAAAAAAAATTATATAATAGAAGGAGAATTCAATTTAGTTGTTGAATACTATATTCAACCTTGAATAGACTATAAAGTATAACTAGAGGAGGTAAATTAATGCTGCTAATCAAAAACGGAAAAATTTTTACTATGGAAGGAAAGATTTATGAAAGCGGAAGTATACTGATTGATGATGGTAAAATTTGTGAAATGGGAGAAAATGTTGTTGCACCCCTTGATGTTGAGGTGATTGATGCAGAGGGGAAAATAATAATGCCTGGTTTTATAGATGCCCATTGTCATTTAGGTATGTGGGAGGATGCTATAGGCTTTGAGGGAGCAGATGGAAATGAAATGACAGATCCTGTAACACCACATCTTAGAGCAATTGATGGTATAAATCCAATGGATAGAACCTTTGAAGAGACAAGGGAAGGCGGTGTAACTTGTGTTGCTACTGGCCCCGGCAGTGGCAATGTTATAGGAGGGCAATTTGCGGCTATAAAAACCTATGGCAATAGAATAGATGATATGATAGTTAAAGAGCCTTTAGCTATGAAATGTGCCTTTGGTGAAAATCCAAAAAGAGTATACAATGAGCAAAAGAAATCACCTATGACTAGAATGGCCACTGCTGCAATTTTAAGGGAAACGCTTATGAAGGCCAATGAATATAAAAGTAGACTAGAGGAAGCTGGAGAAGATAGCTCCAAGAAACCGGCCTTTGATATGAAAATGGAAGCAATGCTTAAGGTTATTAATGGAGAGATACCATTAAAGGCCCATGCTCACAGAGCCGATGATATTCTAACCTCCATAAGGATAGCTAAGGAATTTGGAGTTGAATTGACATTAGAGCATTGCACAGAGGGACATTTAATAGCTGAACATATAAAAGCTGAAGGATTGGGAGCAATAGTAGGTCCAAGCTTTGGTGAAAGGAGTAAATTTGAGCTGAAGAACCTTACATTTGATACACCAGGCGTTTTAAGTAAAGCAGGAGTTAAGGTGGCTATCATGACAGACCATCCGGTGATTCCACTTAAACATTTACCTCTATGTGCTGCTTTAGCTGTTAAAGCCGGTATGGATGAAAAGGAAGCTTTAAAGGCTATCACCATAAATCCGGCAGAAATTTTAGGATTGGATGAGAGGGTAGGAAGTCTTAAGGAAGGTAAAGACGCAGATATAGTAATTTGGAGTCAGCACCCATTTGATTTAAAGGCTGAAGTTTTATATACGATTATTGATGGAAAAGTGGTTTATAAAACCAAATGTGATTAAAGTGGGGTTGCTAATATTAATTTTTTAAGCATTCTCTTAGGTCAAAAAAGCTGTCTGTATTAAGATGGCTTTTTCTATTTTAAAACCCTTTCTTGTCTATTTATATAATATAATATATTATGGAGATAATATGTATTATAAAAAAATTATTTTAACTCCTTGTGCTAGTTCTCATATTAGAGATTTTAATATTTCCTTTTCGTTCATGTAATAAACCTGTTTTTTATATAAACCTGAAGGAAAAAACAAGTTTATAAAAATCACTTAAATGAAATATTAAAATCTCCTAAATTACATTTTAAATTAAATATTTAATTGAGCAAATTGCATAATTACCTTCAGCAAAAACTATCTACTATATATAGTTTTAGAATCTACAAAGATACACCACCGAAATATATTTCATTCTAAATAATTAAATTAAGGATAATATTCGCATATGCAATTTTGCCAAGTTAGAGTTATGCAATTTCCTCAATTTACTAGCACAATAGGTTACTTTAATATATAGTAAAAAAACAGATTGTTTATTTGAAATAGAGGTGAAAGTTTGAAAAGGATTGTTTGCACAAATGAAGAAGAAACTAAAAATATAGGATATAAATTAGGCAACCTTTTGCAAAAAGGTGATATAATATGTTTAACAGGTGATTTGGGAGCTGGGAAAACCACCCTTACTAAATCCATAGCTTTAGGTTTGGAAGTTGAAGAAGATGTTACAAGTCCCACCTTTACAATAATAAATGAGTACTATGGTAGATTACCGGTGTATCATTTTGATGTATATAGAATAATGGATATAGATGAGATGTATGACCTAGGCTATGAAGAGTATTTTTATGGTAATGGAGTTTGTATAATAGAGTGGGCATCTCAGATAAAGGAGTTAATTCCAAAGGAACATCTGTGGATAGAAATAAAGCTGGGAAATGAAATAAATAACAGAGAGTTCTATATTGAGGGAACAACAAAACATTATAAAAATATGATCCAGGAGTTGATGGAATAATGAATATATTAGCTATAGACACCTCCTCCCTTGTTGCTACTGTGGCTGTAATGAATGAGGAAAAACTGATTGGTGAATATACTATAAATAGCCCTATGACCCATTCCCAGAAGCTTATGCCCATAATAGATGAGCTTCTAAGGGGGATTGAATTATCCATGGAGGATATTGATTTTATTGCGATATCAAGGGGCCCAGGTTCCTTTACAGGAATAAGGATAGGTATTGCCACTGCAAAGGGATTAGCTCATTCCAGAGATATACCTATAATAGGAGTTTCAAGTCTTGAAGCACTTGCCTATAATATTACATATAGTAGAGAATTAATTTGTCCAATAATGGATGCAAGAAGAAATCAGGTTTATACTGGAGTGTATAAATGGGTAGAGCATAAGCTTATAAATGTAGTGGATGAAGCTCCCCTAAGTATAGGTGAGCTTATGGATAAACTTAAAGAGAGAGAAGAAAAAGTTATATTCCTTGGAGATGGATTAAATCGATATAAAAATGATATAGTTAATATCTTGGGAGATAAGGCACTATTTGCTCCATTATACGTAAATATGCAGAGAGCTTCATCGGTTGCACAGCTTGCCCTTGATAAAATAAATGATGATAAGGTAAATACCCAAAGTTATCTCAATATTGTACCAATATATTTGAGAAAATCTGAAGCAGAAAGACAGTATGAAGAAAAGATGAAAAGGTGTAGTGAAAAGAATGAGTAATGTTGATGTCAGAAAAATGACTTTAGATGATATTGAAGCTGTTTTAGATATAGAAAATAATAGCTTTGCAACTCCTTGGACTAGAGAATCCTTTCAAAGAGAGATAAAAGATAATCATTTGGCAGCATATCTTGTAATAGAATATGATGGGAAGATAGTAGGATATGGAGGTATGTGGTTTATAGTTGATGAAGCCCATATAACTAATATAGCAATAGATAAGGATTTTAGAAATAAAGGATTAGGAAGTTTCTTAGTAAAATCTATGATAGAATATGCTGAAGGATTAGGTATATATAGAATGACTTTAGAGGTTCGTAAAAGTAACAAACCTGCCCAGGGACTTTACATGAAGTTTGGATTTAAGCCCTGTGGGAGAAGACCTAAGTATTATAAAGATAATAATGAAGATGCAATAATTATGTGGAGAGGCTAAGGGCCTTCTTTTTTTAAGAAATTTTTAATAAAACTATAATTGAATTTGGTATATAATTGTTAATGAGGAAATATTATGAGATTTTTTAAGGCCTTCATAATTTTTTTGTAAAATGTGAAGGGATTTTTAAATATTTATCGTCAATAATATAGATTTCCTATAGTAAAACTTAATTTATACATATCAAAATATCCAGCGTTTCTAAGGAGTCTTGATATGTATAAATTAAAGTCTTTACTTAAATCTCTATACAGAGTTTACATAGTAAAAGATAATTTTTTATATTAGATTAGGAGGATAAAGATGGGTAAACCAAAGAAGAAAACGGTACTTATTATTTTAGTTTTAGTAATTGTTACGGCATCTATTTCCCTTGCTGCTGTAAATACTGTAAAATCAAAGCAGGAAACTGGAATTTCTGTGAAAACTACAGCAATTATTAAAAAGGATATAGAATCAAATATTTTTACAAGTGGTACAGTTATTTCTAAAAATTATGTGGATGTTACTTCTGATATTTCAGGTAAAATAAAGGAAGTATCGGTAGAGGAAGGTATGAAGGTGAAAAAAGGAGATATACTGGGGAAAATAGATTCTGATAATCTTAAATTTGAGCTTAAACAAAATGAAATAAAGTTGGACATAGCCAAGGATAAGTTAAATCAGCTTAAAAGAAATGAAAGATCAAATATAGAAACTAATTTTAAAAATGCAGAAATAGAATATAAGGATGCTAAAAAAGACTATGAAGACAAAAAAGAACTTTTAAAAGCTGGGGCAATAAGTGAAAATGATTTGCAGGAATCTAAAAGTGAAATGAAAAGAATCTATAATGATTATGTTTTGGCAAAGAAGAAATATGATGATGCCGATAATTTATCGGGAATAAAAACCCAGGAAAAACAAATAAAATCTATGGAAATTGAAATAGACAGAATAAAATCAAATATAGAAAAAAGCGATATAATAAGTCCAATAGATGGAACTGTAATAGAAGTTAATATATCAGAGCTATCTGTTGTTAATGCTGAGGCACTTATGTTTAAGGTGCAGGATACAGAAAATCTAGAAGTTCAGACCAATATAAGTGAATACGATATAGGAAAGGTAAAAATTGGTCAGCCAGTTAATGTGACCTGTGATGGAGCTGATGAGAAGGTATATGAAGGAACAGTAGCTTACATATCCCCTAATGCCATTATTGAAAAAAATGGACAGGGAACTGAAACGATTGTAAAGGTTAAGATAGATATCAATGATAAAGATACAAAACTCAAGCCAAATTTTTCTGCAAATGTAGAAATAAAAACTGCAAGTAAAAAGGATGCTTTAGTTGTACCCTATGAAGCAATATATACAGATAAAAGTGGTGAAAAAAGTATATATATTGTAGAAAATAATAAGGCCCAAAAAGCAGTTATAGATACAGGTCTTGAAGGAGATATGTTGGTTGAAATAATTGGTGATGGATTTAAAGAAGGAGACAATGTGATTTTAAATCCTACAGAAATGATCCAAGATGGAACCGATATAAAAACCAATAATATGTAAGGAAGGAAATAAATATGATTAAGATAGAAAATTTATGGAAGATTTATAGTAACGGAAATATAAAGGTTGAAGCCCTAAAGGGGATAAATCTTAATATAGAAGAAGGAGAATTTGTCTCTATTATGGGGCCTTCTGGATCGGGAAAATCTACAATGATGAATATATTGGGATGCCTTGATAAGCCTACCGATGGAAAATATGAGCTAGACAGTGCTAAAATTCAGGAATTAAATGGATTAGAGCTGGCCCAAATAAGAAATAAGAAAATTGGTTTTGTTTTTCAATCCTTTAACTTACTATCCAGAACCTCTGCATTTAAAAATGTAGAATTACCTATGCTTTATGCAAATGTAAAATCTAAAGAAAGAAATAGTAGGGCTATAGAAGCTTTAAAAAGGGTTGGACTTGAAAATAGAATACATCATAAGCCCAATGAGCTTTCAGGAGGCCAGAAACAGAGGGTGGCTATTGCCAGGGCCTTAGTCAATAATCCTGCAGTTATTTTAGCCGATGAGCCTACGGGAAATCTTGACTCTAAGTCCAGTGAAGAAATAATGGATATATTTAAAAGTCTCAATGATGAGGGAGCTACAATTGTAATGGTAACCCACGAGCCGGATATAGCGGAAAAGACAAAGCGAGTCGTTACTTTTAAGGATGGAGAAATAATTGAAGATAAAAAAATGGCTACTAATAGCTAATAGCTAGAGGCAGCATCTGAGGCAAGGAGTTGATAGTTTGAATTTTCTTGAGAGTATGAAGGTGTCCTTAAACGCCATATGGGTAAACAAAATGAGATCATTGCTAACAATGCTTGGCATAATCATAGGGATATCATCGGTTATAGCTGTAGTTGCCCTAGGGCAAGGTAGTAAGGCTATGATGAATAAGGAATTTGAAAAATTAGGTGTCAATAGGGCAACCATATATCATAATTGGAGGGAGGACCTTACATCAAGGGATTATATGAATCATGAAGACCTAAAGGCCCTTAGAAGGTCCTTTGGAGATGATATTGCAGCTATGTCCAATACTTTTAGTGTCAACGGTAAAGTTGTGGCTGGTAGAGAAAAGAGAGATGTATATATATATGGAGTAGGCCATGAATATAATAGTATAGATAAAAAGGAAATTATCCAGGGAAGATATTTAGCTGAAGGAGATATTAAAGCCAAAAGAAATGTAGTAATTATTGATGATGAATTGGCATTAGAGATTTTTGGAAGAACCAATGTTGTTGGAGAAAGAATCATTGTAAGTAATAATGCAAATAACTATTCTCCAATAATAATTGGAGTTTATAAAAACAAAAAATCCATACTTATGGGAGGTATGTCTGGAGATGCTCCCAAATTTATTTATCTTCCTATTTCAACTGTGGAAAAAATGTTTGGAATAGGAGATAGGGTGTATGAGATTGAATTAAATCTTAAACAGGGGCTTAATATAGAGGAAACTTTAGATAGAATGGTAAAGATGCTTGAAAGACGTCATGATAATGTGGGTAAGAACAAATATAGAAGCTATAATGCAGAAAGCGATCTGGAAATGGTAAATAAGATGGCGGGGATAATGACAATGGTTGTTGGAGCCATAGCTGCTATTTCATTATTAGTTGGTGGAATAGGTGTTATGAATATAATGCTTGTATCAGTAACAGAAAGAACAAGGGAGATTGGTATTAGAAAGGCCATTGGTGCTAGACATAGGGATATATTATTTCAATTTTTAGTTGAATCAGTTATTATATCAGGTATTGGAGGAATAATAGGTACAGTTTTAGGGGTGGGATTATCATATATCATATCAAATTTCATCAAAATTCCACCAACAGTATCTCCAATAACAATATTAATAGCATGGATTTTTTCAGCAGGAGTTGGAATTTTCTTCGGGATATATCCTGCCAATAAAGCAGCTAAGCTCGATCCAATAGATGCATTGAGATATGAATAAATCAGAGTTTAAACCTATGAGATTTTTTTATGCACTCATAGGTTTTTTGTTTTTTGTAAAGAAAACTATAGATGAGCATATATATTAAAAAGAGGAGGGAGGAATATGGATAGCGGATACCTTGGTCTTTTCAATATAGATTATTTATCATCTGTAACGGCAATGGTCATGGCGGTTAATTTAATTACTCAGATAATAAAGGAAATTTTTATCACAAATAGGACAGACAAAAGAATACCTAAAATATTAAACTTAATAGTATCTTTTTTAGTTGTTTCAATGCAGCATATAAATGTGTTCATGAAAAATGAGGAAATGTTTCACAGCTCTATTTTGGAACTTATATTTTTAATTATATTAAACTCATTTTTAATTGCAGGATTGTCAATGGGTAACTATAAGGTATTGGGATTAACTAAAGAAAGAAATATTAAAGAAATGAAAGAGAAAAAGTGATTTAACTCGTTGTGCTAATTTCTATATAGGTAATTTTAATATTTCCTTTTCGTTCATGCAATAAACCTGTTTTTTTATATAATTTTTAAGGAAAAAAACAGGTTTATAAAAATTTTTTGGTTATAGAAGTAGTAGTGGTATATAATATAAAAATATAGGATAAAACTAGTAGAAAAACAAAGGAGAAAGAAAAAATGAAAAAAACATTAATTACTTTAGCGCTTGAGTCCAGCTGTGATGAGACTTCAGTTGCTGTTTTAAAAAATGGTAGAGAAGTACTTTCAAATATTGTTTCTTCTCAAATAGACCTACATAAAAGATTTGGAGGAGTAGTACCCGAGGTTGCATCAAGGAAGCATGTGGAAAACATTAGCTATGTTATTGATGAAGCCCTTGAAAAGGCCAATCTAAACTTTGAGGATATAGATATTATAGGTGTAACCTATGGGCCAGGATTAGTTGGAGCTTTACTTGTGGGACTGTCAACTGCTAAGGCCCTAGCTTATTCATTAAAGAAACCTATTATAGGAGTAAATCATATCGAAGGACATATCTATGCCAATTTTATTGAATATAAGGATCTAGAGCCTCCATTTATTTGTTTAATAGTGTCGGGGGGACATACTCATCTGGTATATATGAAGGATTATGGTATATATGAAGTCCTTGGAAAAACTAGAGATGATGCGGCTGGAGAAGCCTTTGATAAGGTTGCAAGGGCAATAGGGATGGGATATCCAGGGGGACCTCTAATAGATGAACTTTCAAAGATAGGGGATAAGGAGGCCATTGATTTTCCTAGAACTTATCTGGAAAATGGTAGCTTAGATTTTAGTTTCAGCGGATTAAAATCTTCTGTCTTAAATTATCTTAATAACTCAAAGATGAAAGGAATTCCAATATCGAAAGAAGATGTTGCTGCAAGTTTTCAACAGGCTGTTATAGATGTTTTAGTAGATAAGACTATGACAGCAGCCCAGAAGTATGAAGTAGATACTATTGTTATTGCAGGAGGAGTGGCTGCCAATAGCGGACTAAGGGAAGAATTTAGAAGAAGGGCCAATAAAAATCAATTTAAGTTGATGGTGCCGCCTTTATCTTTATGCACAGATAATGCTGCGATGATAGGCTGTGCTGCATATTATGATTATATTAATGGATATACTGCTGATATGTATTTGAATGCCATACCAAATTTAAAGCTTGGAGAAAAATATGTGAAGGTAGCAAATGTGAAATAAAGTAGATGATACAAAAATTATACAAAAATTGCATTTTGGCTGTATGTGAATCAATAAAAAATGATAAAATGCTAAAAATTAGCAAAAGAAAATGGGGAACTATAAACCTCAAAAACTTATTTATGTAAACCATGAACAGGTTTTATGATTTTTATTCACAATCAACAGTGGTTTTGTGGATGAATCTGTGGATAATGTTGATAAAATATGAAAATCGGATATTTGCTAAAATGACTGTGGATTATTCTGTTAATAATGTGGAAAACTTGTGGATACCCATGTGCATAGTATTTCTTAATAAATTTATATGAACAAAGTAAAGAAAATATGACTAAAATTTTTGGTATACATAATTTATTTTTCTACAAATTATGTTGTCGAAATTAAGTATGATATTAGGAATATTTATGGAAGAAAATGAAATTTCCCGGGAAATGGAGAAAATAAAAAAAGTCTGGAAATAAATCCAGACTAAATTTTTTCTTCTACATATCTTACTATATCGCCGATGTTTTTAAAATCTTCAGCGTCCTCATCAGGAATTTCAATATCAAATTCATCTTCTATAGCCATAATAACCTCAACAGCATCTAATGAATCAGCTTCCAGATCACCTATTAAAGAAGTATCCATAGTTATATCTATATCTTCCTCTAGTCCCAATTGCTCGATAATAATTTCCTTAATCTTATTAAAAGCCATTTGTATTCCTCCTCTTTTAAATTCATATAGTTCATTTTGTCTTTCTTTGAGTCAGATTATTCATAGAATAATTAATTATGGATAACCAACATTAGAATTTATAATATTTTAGAGTTGGCTATTTATATAGTTCTGTGTCAATAAAACTTAATAAAGGAAGGAGCCTCTGAGGTTTTCTTCCCCGCGATTTTTATAACACATAGGAAATTATAAACTTACTAATTCTTCAAATAAATATAATTTCCGTTATGTGTTTCAAAAAAGTCTACATTTAAATAAAAGTTTTATAAGAGACTTTTTTATAAACCTGTTTATCCTTTTGGTTATTCAATCTAAAACTTATTTTTACATGAGCCAAAAGAATTCTCAGTGGCTACGACCGCAAATTAAACTTTTAAGGGCGTACGTTTATATAGATTTCCAATAGTAAAACTTAATTTATGCATATAAAAATACATAGTTTTTCTGTAGAATTTTGATGTATATAAATTAACTATTTTGCTGGAATATCTATACTTAGTTTTCTAAGTTTTCTATGAGTAATCTGATTTTATCTTATCATATTAAGAATCTACTACTATTATACTTAAATTTCAATAATTGTCTAGAAAAAATTTATATATTTTTTTCCCATTCATCATATAAATTTTTTAATTTAAGCTTTATTAATTCGTATTCTTCATGGATTTTTTTACTTTTATCAGGATTAGCGTATACATCCTCATTACACATCAGTAGTTCTAATTCACTGGATCTTTCTTCTAAATTAAATATTTCTTCTTCAATATTTTTTATTAGTTGTTTTTCTTTTTTTCTTTGAATTTCTTCCATTTTCTTTTGCTTTCGCTGTTCCTTTATCTTGGTTTTTGTCAAAGTTTTGTCAGTTTCTTCAATAGAAGTTTTTTCAAGCTCATTCTTTTTTTCAATATAATAATCATAATTTCCTAGATACTCATTAATACCATCCTTTGAAATTTCTAATATTTTGGTGCTTGTTTTATTTAGGAAATATCTATCATGGGATATGGTAAAAATTGTACCATCATAGCTTAATAATGCATCCTCTAACACTTCTTTAGAAGGCAAATCCAAGTGGTTAGTAGGTTCATCAAGTAATATAAAATTAGACTTTGAAAGCATTAATTTTAAAAGTGATAATCGACTTTTCTCTCCACCACTTAAAGTCCTAACCTCTTTAAAAACATCATCACCTATAAAGAGAAATCCAGCTAAAAGATTTCTAGCTTCAGGGATGGAGATTTTAGGATTTTCATTACATATTTCATCTATAAGATTATTGTCATCATTTAAGTTTTCCTGTTCTTGATCATAATATCCCATAAAGACATTATGGCCTACAGTAATATCACCATTATCATAGTTTACTTTTTTCAGGAGAATTTTAAATAAGGTAGTTTTTCCTATTCCATTAGGACCAATTAAAGCCACCCTCTCTCCTCTATATATATCAAAACTAATATTTGAAAATAGATGATTATCGTCATATGATTTGGATAAATCATTGGCTTTTAGAACTTCTCTACCACTTTTAATCTTTGATTCCAATTTAATCCGTGTTCTTTTGTTATTAATTACTGGCTTGTCCATTATATCTACCTTTTCTAGGCGTTTTTCTCTACTTTTTGCACGATTAGCTAATTTTTCTGTACCATGTTGTTTAAATCTTCTTATCATTTCTTCTTGTTTAGCTATTTCTTTTTGTTGTTCCAAATATTTTCTCATTTGCCAGTCATATAAGTTTTTCTTATAATCAACATATTTTGTATAACTGCCTTCAAATTGAATGAGTTTTCTGTTTTCAATTTCGAAAACTTTGTTTACAATTTGGTCTAAGAAATATCTATCGTGGGAAATTATTAAAATAGTACCTGAATAGTTTTTAAGGAAACTTTCAAGCCAGTTAATTGCATCAATATCTAAATGGTTAGTTGGTTCGTCTAGAAGCAAAATATGGGGTTTTTGAAGCAGAAGTTTAGCAATATTAAGCCTTGATTTTTGCCCTCCACTTAATTTAAGTATTTGTTTTTCAAAGTCTTCTTCCTCAAAGCCAAGCCCCTTAAGAACGCCTTTAATTTCACTTCTATATCCATATCCATTTTTATTATTAAATTCATCAAGAAGTTTAGAATAAAGATTCATTAAGCTTTTAAATTCACGGCTTTCATGATTAGTGAATTCGGCCATTTCATTTTCTAGATTTCTAATCTTTTTTTCCATATCGATTATGTCACTGAAAACTTCCAGGCATTCATCAAATATGTTTTTTTCACTATCAAAATTCAAATTTTGTTTTAAATATCCTATATTTAAATTTTTGGATATATAAATATTTCCTTTATCATAAGGTAGTTGACCGGTAAGTATTTTAAAAAGAGTAGATTTTCCGGTTCCGTTTTTGCCTATTAATCCAATTTTATCTCCAATATTTACTGTAAATGAAATGTCTTCCAATATTAAATCTATACCAAAAGATTTAGTAATATTACTACACGAAACTGCAATCATTTTAAAGCCTCCCTACAAGGTTCTATACATATAAAATATTTTATCATAAAGATGTAGAAGTTAATATAAACTTATTAATTAAGAAACTTTTATAATTAACATTATTAATTTTAAAATACAATATTTAGATAACTCACCTGACTCTATCTACTGCATTTTGCATTTTAGAATTCTTCACATGTATTATGCAATTTCCTCAATTATTTATGGATAACCAATATTAGAATTTAATATACCATAGATATACGCTAATAAAACTTTTAAAGGCGTACATCTATACATAAACTAAAAGAAAATATTAAAAATTTCCCTATAAAAAAATAGCATAACGAGTAAAATTATGTGATTTTATTAAAATTAAAAGTTTCTAGGCTATATATATATTTTCATAATTATGGTATATTATATATAATATCAATAAGATAGTTCAGGGACAATTTGTATATTTTAAAACTATTCAGAAAAATCAATATTTTCAATGTGTATAAAATAAAGTTTCATTATATGAATTTTTTATACAGTTTAACAATATTGAATATTAAAGTTATATTAAGAAAGTTTTACAATATGTCTAATATCCTAAAATTAGGGTTATAATTAGTATAGGTCATATTTTTATTTATCGATAATAATTATTAAATAATATTTGATAATTAATTGACAGTGTTTGATTCAAATGGTATAATTTTTTTAAAAAAATATTTAAATAGGAGTTTGTTATATGAACGGAAAATGTAAGATATCGATGGCTGTTATTAGAAGACTACCTAAATATCATAGGTATTTAAAGGACTTACTAAACAGAGACATAAAGAGAATTTCATCTAAAGAGCTTAGTGATATAATTGGATTTACAGCTTCTCAAATAAGGCAAGATTTAAATAATTTTGGTGGATTTGGCCAGCAAGGGTATGGATATAATGTTGAAGAGCTTTATTACGAAATAGGTAAGATTTTAGGGTTAACCAAGGATTATAAGACGATAATCATTGGTGCCGGTAATTTAGGTCAAGCCCTTGCAAACTATACTAATTTTGAGAGGGTTGGATTTGAAGTAAAAGCATTATTTGACATTAATCCAAAGCTTTTTGGAATAAAAATAAGAGATATTGAAGTAAGAGATATGGATAATGTTAAAGAATTTATAAAGGATAAAGATATTGATATTGCTATTCTTTGTACAAACAAAGGCAGTGCTCAAGGAGTTGCTGATAAATTAGTTGACAGTGGAATTAAAGCTATCTGGAACTTTGCACCCATAGATATAAGGGTTCCTAAGGATGTTATAGTGGAAAATGTAAATCTAATAGAGAGTCTACTAACTCTTACCTATCTTTATAAAAGCGTGAATCAATAAGGTTTTTATGGAGGGCAATATGGATAAGATTTATAGCGATGATACTATTTATTTTATTTCTTATGCAAAGCTTCCAAGTGCAATTTCAGCGGCAAAACTCCTTGAAGTTGTGGGAGTAGGTCTGGTTATAAATACTAAAACAGGTATTATTGAAGATACCAGCTGTACTTTAATTACCGATGAAGCAAAGAGATTTTTAAAGGAAATAATAGTAGGACATAATATACATGAAGAGAAGACAGATAAATTAATTGAAAAAATACAAAATAGATTTCATGGACTATCTCAAAAAGCTATATGTGTTGCTGTTAAAGCCACCATCGAAAGATATGAAACATGGAAAATGGAAAATAGAGCTTAAAAATACAAAAAAGTTAGGAAAATGGGAGATTAAAAATTTCTTCTCTTCCTAACTTCTTGATTTTTTGTGAAATAAATTAAATATTTTATTTTATTCAAATATATTAATGTACATTTGTTTAATTTCACTGATCAATGGATATCTTGGATTAGCACCTGTGCATTGATCATCAAAGGCTTTTTCAGACATTTCATCTAAAGTAGCATAGAACTTTTTCTTTGAAATACCTTCTTCACTTATAGTTTTTGGTATATTTATCTGAGATTTTAACTTTTCTATGGCATCAATTAATAGTTCTACCTTTTCATCCTCTGTTTTTCCACCTAAATTCAAGTAATCAGCAATTCTAGCATATCTCCATTTAGCATTTGGATATTTGTATTGTGGAAAAGCTGCTTGTTTTCTTGGATTATCCACAGCATTAAATCGTATAACTTCATTAATCAACAATCCGTTGGCTGTACCATGGGCAATATGATGAATAGATCCCAATTTATGAGCCATTGAGTGGCATACTCCCAAGAATGCATTGGCAAAGGCCATACCTGCCATGGTTGAAGCATGGGCCATTTTTTCCCTAGCTTTTATATTTTTTGGACCATCATTATAAGCCTGTGGTAAATATTTGAATATTAATCTAATTGCCTCTAAGGCCATTCCATTAGTATACTCTGAGGCCAAAACCGATACATAAGCTTCTATGGCATGGGTTAATGCATCTATACCGGAGGAAGCTGTTAAGCCCTTTGGCATATTCATCATTAATTCAGCATCTATTATAGACATATCTGGCATTAGTTCATAATCAGCTAATGGATATTTTACATCGGTTTTTTCATCTGTTATAACTGCAAAGGGAGTTACTTCAGAGCCTGTACCCGATGAGGTTGGTATTGCCACCATTATAGCCTTTTCACCCATAGTTGGGAATCTATATACTCTTTTTCTTATATCCATAAATCTCATTGCAAGATCTTCAAATTTGACCTCTGGATGTTCATATAATACCCACATTATTTTTGCAGCATCCATTGGAGAGCCTCCACCTAGTGCGATAATTGTATCTGGCTCAAAGGACTTCATTTCTTCAGCACCTTTTTTAGCCACAGCCAGTGTTGGATCAGGTTCTACATCAAAGAACACCTTATGATCAATTCCTATTTTCTCCAATACCTTTGTAATTATATCTACATAACCTAAATTATAGAGGACTTTGTCAGATACTATAAATGCTTTTTTCTTGCCTAAATCCTTTAATTCCTTTAAAGCAACTGGCAGACATCCATATTTGAAATATACTTTTTCAGGGGCTCTAAACCAAAGCATGTTTTCTCTCCTTTCAGCAACACTCTTGATGTTTATAAGATGCTTAACTCCAACATTTTCTGATAAAGAGTTTCCGCCCCAGGAACCACATCCAAGGGTTAATGAAGGTGGTAGTTTAAAATTGTATATATCACCTATGGCGCCTTGTGAAGATGGCATATTTATTATTGTTCTTCCTGTTTTCATGGCTTCACTGAATTTAGCTACTTTATCCTGAGAGTTATTTGTGTCTGTATACAATACTGAAGTATGACCAAAGCCGCCGAGCTCAACAAGTCTTACAGCTTTTTCCAGAGCTTTATCAAAGCTTTTAGCTCTATACATAGCCAGAACCGGTGATAATTTTTCGTGGGAGAAGGGTTCACTAAGTTCTACTGATTCAACTTCACCAATAAGAACTTTAGTGCTCTCAGGAACATTTACTCCCGCCATTTTTGCTATTTTATAGGCTGATTGTCCAACTATATTTGCATTTATACTTCCATTAACTAATATTATTTTTCTAACCTTATCTATTTCATCCTTTTTTAATAAATAGGCTCCTCTTTCAGAGAATTCCTTTTTAACTTCATCATAGACTTTATCCAAAACTATTACAGATTGCTCAGAAGCACAAATAACTCCATTATCAAAGCTCTTTGAAAGAAGTATTGAGTTTACTGCCATTTTTATATGGGCTGTATCATCTATTATGGCGGGAGTATTTCCTGCCCCTACTCCTATAGCAGGTTTCCCAGAGGAATAAGCTGCTTTAACCATACCTGGGCCTCCAGTAGCAAGGACCATATCACACTGTTTCATTACACATTGAGAGAGCTCCAATGAAGGCTCATCTATCCATCCTATAATTTCCTTTGGAGCTCCGGCTTTAACAGCAGCATCTAATACCAGCTTTGCCGCAGCAATTGTTGATTTTTTTGCCCTGGGATGTGGAGAAAATATTATACTGTTTCTGGTTTTAAGCGCTATAAGGGCTTTAAATATTGCAGTTGATGTTGGATTTGTAGTTGGTATAATTGCAGCTATAGTACCTATTGGCTCTGCAATTTTCATGATACCAAAGGAATCATCTTTCTCTATAATTCCACAGGTTTTTTCATCTTTATATTTATTATAAATATATTCTGAGGCAAAATGATTCTTAATTACCTTATCTTCTACGATTCCCATTTGAGTTTCTTCAAAAGCCATTTTAGCCAGCGGGATTCTAGAATTATTTGCAGCCATAGCAGCTTGTCTGAAAATCTCATCAACTTGATCTTGAGTATAGGTAGAATATTTTCTTTGAGCTTCCCTTACTCTTTCTAATTTTTCCATTAACTGTTGTACATTTTTTACTGACATGTTTTACACCTCATTCCTTAAGTATGTAATAAATTGCGAAACAAATATAGTTAAAATTTTAACTAAGTTTTTAAAAAAAATATTAATTCAATAGTTGAATTGTAATAAAACTCTTTAATATTATTTCCAAGTTCATGTTAATAATATCACAATATTTTTTCTTGTCAATTGATATATCAATAAAATTTCAGGGAAAACACTTTCTTTTTTGTGTATAATAATAATTAGTATAGGACCTTTTTTAAGTATGAATTAGTTTTTTACATGGGTATAGAGATTATAAAAATGGAAAATCAGAAATATAAAAGCCAACAAATATTGTTAATATATTAACAATATTTGTTGGCTTCATATTTAAGGAATATTTATTTAAAAAGTTAGAATTAATATTCTATATCAAATAATTTCAATAATTGCAAAATACCAAAAATTAGAATAATTGAAGGAAAATAAAATAATAAGTTTTTAACAAATACATATTGATAAATAAATAACAAGAGTGTATACTGTACGTAGAATCAGATATAATAGAACTTGATTATAAATATACAAATGCTTAGGATTTATGGGAGTTTATTTCATTTATAAATCAGAGCCTTTATTTTAAATTCCCATAAAAATAAATATTTATTAAAAAGGTTGTGATATAAATGATAGAAGTAAATGTGTGTATTGGAAGTGCGTGTCATTTAAAGGGTGCATACAATGTTATAGCTAATCTAAAAAAAATAATAGAAGAAAAACATTTGGGAGATAAGATTGAAATAAAAGCTGCTTTTTGTCTAGGGCACTGCACAAAAGGGGTTTCTGTGAAAATTGATAATGGAGAAGTGATTTCTGTCAAAGAAAATGAAGTAGATAGTTTTTTTAACAAATATATTGCCGGGAGGTTATAAAATTGAGCCTTCTAAGTATATCCGATGCAAACTGTAAGAATTGTTATAAATGTTTTAGAAACTGTTCTATAAAGTCTATAAAAGTAAAGAATGAAGAAGCTGAGATGGTAAATGAAACCTGTATATACTGTGGCACTTGTCTAAAATCATGTCCACAGGGTGCAATTAAATTTGAAAGTGATTTGAAATTAGTTCAGTCAGCTATAGATGAAGGTAAAAAAATTGTTGTGAGTTTAGCACCATCCTTCGCTGGAAATTTTGATATGTTGGAGGAAGGTCAATTGGTAACAGGATTAAAAAAACTTGGCTTTGGTATTATAGAGGAAACTGCAATAGGTGCTGAAGTTATTGAGGAGTTGTATAGGGAATATATACAAGAACATAATAAGAAAAATATAATTACTACATCCTGTTATTCGGCAAATTTATTAATAGAAAAGTATTATCCAGATATGATAGAGTATATGATTCCTTTAGTGTCACCGATGATTGGCCATGGTAAAATTATTAAAAAAATATATGGCAGGGATACATTTGTAGTATTTATTGGCCCCTGTATAAGTAAAAAGGTTGAATCTATAGATTTTCAACATGAGACAGATGTAGATGCAGTGTTGACCTTTGATGAAATATCCCAGTGGCTAGAGGAAGAAGAAATAGATCTTAAAAAATTAGAAAGTAGCTTCTTTGAAAGAAAATCCTTTAAAACAGGCAGCGGATTTCCTCTATCAGGAAATATAATAAAAAATATGTTCGATAGTGATAGTGATGAAATTCCATATGAGCTCATTAGTGTAACTGGTATTGATGAATGCAAGGATGTATTAGAGAGTGTTCAGAAAGGAGAATTGAGCAATGTTTGCTTAGAGCTTAATATTTGTAAGGGCGGCTGCATAGCAGGTCCCGGAACAACAAGAAATCCAATATCATATTATGCCAGATAGAAAAAAGTAAAGGATTATGTAAGGAAAAAAGGAAATATAACCCAAGATAAGCTCATGGAACTGCCAGAAGATATGAATTTTAAAAAAATATTTGTTGATAAGAGTATTAAACGAGTTATAGCCGATGAAGAAAAAATAGAAACTATCTTAAAGGAAATGGGTAAGTACAGTGAGGAAGATGAGCTAAATTGTGGTACTTGTGGCTATGATACCTGCCGTGAAAAGGCTCAAGCTATATTTGAAGGAAAGGCAGACAGTAAAATATGTTTACCATATATGAGAAATAAATCCGAGAGCCTTACTAATGTAATTTTTGAATATAGTCCAAATGTAATCTTTCTATTGAATAAGGAATTGAAGGTACTTGAATTTAATCCATCAGCTGAAAGAATATTTAAAATCGGTGCCCGTGATATAAAGGGAAAACCAATATCTATGATAATTGATGATAGTGATTTTTGCGATGTATTAATGGAGAAGGAAAATATTTTTGCTAAAAAAATTGTTTATTCTGATTACAATGTTGTATTACTTCAAAATATTTTATATTTGAAGGATCAGGAAGTTTTATTAGTTATAATGTCTAATATAACTAAAGAAGAAAAACAAAATAAAGAACTAATAAAGGTAAAGAAAAATGCTGCAGACGCTGCTCAAAATGTTATTGATAAGCAAATGAGGGTAGCCCAGGAAATAGCCAGCTTACTGGGAGAGACAACAGCCGAAACTAAAGCTACACTTACGAGGCTTAAAAAAATAGCATTAGCTGAAGATGGTGATATCACATGAATCTATTTATAGATATTTCATATGACAGTTTGAATAAATATGGTGAAGAGCTTTGTGGAGATAAGGTTGAAGTAGTTTATACAGATGATAGTGTGATAATTGTTTTAGCCGATGGCTTAGGCAGTGGAGTTAAGGCAAATATATTGGCTACTTTAACATCGAAGATTGCTGCCACAATGCTTAAGGAAGGGTCTACCCTAGACGAAACAGTTGATACAATAATACAGACTTTACCTGTATGCAAGGTTAGGAAATTGGCCTATTCTACCTTCACAATAATTAAGGTGTATAACGATGGAAAGGTATATATTGTAGAATGTGATAATCCTCCGGTTTTTTTTATTAGAGACAATAAAATTTTAGATATAAAAAAGATTGATAAAGTTATAAATGGCAAGTTAATAAAAGAAAGTGAATTTATGCTTAAAAAAGGAGATGTTTTAGCTAGCGTAAGCGATGGAGTCATTCATGCTGGTGTAGGAGGAGTATTAAATTTAGGATGGCAGTGGGAAAATGTGGCAGAGTATCTGGAGCGTTTATCTAAGGATATGAAAAGTGCTAAAAACATTTCAAAGGGATTGGTTAATGCGTGTAAGAATTTGTATGTTAACAAACCAGGAGATGATACCACAGTAGCAGCAATAAAAATAAGAAAGCCTGAGATTATAAATATATTCACAGGACCTCCTAAAGACCCAAATAAAGATAAATATGTAATTGAGGAGCTTATGAGAAGTGAAGGCAAGAAAATAGTTTGTGGAGGAACTGCAGCTAAAATTGCTTCAAGGGAGCTAAATGAAGAGCTGATTACAAACTTAGAATATATTGATAAAGATGTTCCTCCAACAGCTTCAATAAAGGGTATTGATTTAGTAACAGAAGGAGTATTGACTTTAAGTAAGACTGTAGAAAAAATAAAATCTTTCAGCGATTCCACATCGGACGGGTATACAGTATACAACCCTACAAAAAGGGACGCTGCATCTTTACTTGCAAAAATGCTTGTAGAAGAATGTACCCATATAAATTTTTGGGTTGGGAAGGCTGTTAATCCAGCCCATCAAAATCCAGATTTACCTATTGATCTAAGTATTAAGCTAAAAGTGGTTGAACAATTAATTAAAATAATGAAGAAGCTAGGGAAAACAGTTAATTTAACATATGTTTAGTTTTCATAATCCTTAAGCTGGGAGTGAATAAATATGAGAAAATTCGAAAATGATGTTCAAGTAATAAAATATGAAGTATTAAAAGAAGTCTCTAAATTAGCAATGGAAGAAACACTTGAAGAAAAATATAATACAATACCTGAAAAAATAAGTCCTGGCCCTAAACCAAGAACTAGATGCTGTGTATATAAGGAAAGAGCAATAATTGAAGAACGAGTAAAGATAGCAAGAGGCGGGAATAAGGATAATGAGAACAATATAGAGGTTTTGGAAATAGCCTGTGATGAGTGTTCAATAAGTCGTTATACAGTTACAGAAGCATGTAGAGGATGTTTAGCTAAATGGTGTCATGAAGCTTGTCCTGTTGGAGCTATTTATTATGTAGATAATAAAGCTTATATTGATACAAATAAATGTATAGAATGTGGGAAGTGTAAAAATGTTTGTCCCTATAATGCCATTTCCGATGTAATGAGACCTTGTAGAAAGGCATGTGAGGTAAATGCCATATCTATAGATAAGGATAAAAAGGCTGTTATTGATAATGAAAAGTGTATACAATGTGGGGCGTGTGTATACAAATGTCCTTTTGGAGCTATTGTAGATAAATCCTATGTTGTTGATGTCATAAATCTTTTAAAAGAATCAAAACAAAATGATTTTAATGTATATGCTGCTATTGCTCCTGCAATTTCATCTCAATTTACACATGTGAATATTAGACAGCTGGTAAATGGAATAAAGCTTTTAGGCTTTCATGATGTTGTTGAGGTGGCCTTGGGGGCAGATATTGTAGCGTCCCATGAGACAGAAGAATTCAGTAAAGAGATAGATAAAAAAGGAGTAATAACAAGCTCTTGCTGTCCTGCTTTTGTTTCATATATAGAAAAAAATTATCCTGAACTTAAAGAAAATATATCTGGCAGCGTTTCTCCTATGATAGCAGTTTCAAGATTGATAAAGAATATTGACAAAGATGCAAAGGTAGTATTTATTGGTCCTTGTACTGCAAAAAAAGGGGAAATTAATAGAGAGGGCATTAAGGGAAGTACAGATTATGTAATTACCTTTGAAGAGTTAACTGCTATGCTAGATGCGGCAGAAATTGACCTTAAAAAATGTAATGAAGATCTTTTAGATAATGCTTCCTTCTTCGGTAGAATTTTTGCTAGAAGTGGAGGCTTGACTGAGGCTATTAAACATGTTATAGAAGAAGAAAGAATAGATACAGAGTTTAATCCTGTTGTATGTGATGGATTGTTAGAATGCAAAAAAGCCTTAAATATGGCTAAAGTAAATAGACTTAAAGGGAATTTTATTGAAGGTATGGCATGTAAAGGAGGATGTATAGGGGGCGCAGCTTCTGTACACCATGGTCCAAAGGATCGCAATGAAGTAGATAAGTATGGAAAATTGGCCATAGAAAAGAAAATAAAGGATTCTATAAGAGTCTTAAATATAGATAAATTAAATCTTGATAGATAGGACAAAAGTGCCCGCTGGGCACTTTTGTTAGTTCTAAGCCTTAAGTTTAAAGTTCTAAGTTCTCTGGTCTCTTTCTTTTGTTTTTTTAAAGCTTCAAAGAATGACCGGAATCTTGGAACATGGAACTTGCAGCTAAAAAAGTGTCTTAAGATGCTTTTTTACGCTTTAACAGCTTTTTTCTTTTTTGAACGTTGAAATATATAAATTGCAGCTAGTAATATAAAACCTATTCCACTGGTTTTAATATCTGGATTAACTAACATTAGACCAGAACCAAAAAGTACAAGCCTTTCCCAAGCTTTAGAAGGCATCAAGAAGTATCCGCTAACTCCTCCAGCAATACCAAACATTCCAATTAGCGCTGTTATCAAAGCGAAAGTTACTCTTAATGGTGTAGCATTAACTAAAACTAAAACGGGAGAGGTTGCAAAAATATATGGAACAAGATATGCTGCAAAGGCTAATTTTGAAGCTTCTACTCCAGTTTTAAAGGGGTTTGATCCAGCTATTCCTGAACCGGCAAAAGCAGCTAAAGCAACTGGTGGAGTTATATCTGCCACTATGCCAAAATAAAATACAAAAAGGTGGGCAGCTAATACAGGAACTCCAATTTTAATTAGAGCTGGGGCTGCAATGGTTGCTTGAACTATATAGTTAGCTGTTGTAGGCATTCCCATTCCTAAAATTATTGAAGCAATCATAGTTAAAAACATAGTAAGGTAAACTTTCCCTCCAGAAAGTAATACAATACCATGGGAGAGTTTTATTCCAAGTCCAGTTAAAGTAACAACTCCAACTATTATACCTGCACTTGCACAGGCCATAACCACAGGAAGAGCACTTCTTGCACCTTCATCCAAGCCCTTAATAACTTCTTTTAATCCGAAGGTTCGATTTTTATCTATATATCCATTTATAAATCCTATAATCAAGGATGATCCAATTCCTCCTAAAGCCGCACGCATTGGAGTATAGCCCTTTACCAGGAGGTAAACGATCACGATTATTGGAAGTCCAAGGAACCATTTTTTCTTTAATAATTCTTTAACCTTAGGAAGTTTAGATTTTGGTAGCCCTTCTAAACCATTTTTCTTAGCTTCTAGATGAACCATTATAAATATACCGGTAAAATAGAGGAGTGCTGGAATTGCAGCTCCCAATGCTATTGTAACATAGGGTAATTCAGTAAATTCCGTCATTATAAATGCGGCAGCCCCCATAACCGGTGGCATCAATTGACCTCCAGTTGATGCGGCAGCTTCAACTGCTCCAGCAAATTCAGATCTATAACCAATGCTTTTCATAAGAGGAATTGTAACTGATCCGGTACCAACGGTATTGGCAACGGAGCTTCCGGATATTGTTCCCTGAGTTGCACTTGCAACAATTGCAGCCTTTGCAGGACCTCCGGTAGAATGTCCAGCAATGGCAAGGGCTAAATCCGTTAACCAATCACCTATTCCTGTCATTTTAAGGTATGTTGCAAATAATAGGAATAAGAAGATAAAGGTTGATGATACCATCATTGGAATACCAAGTATAGATTCTGTACTTATCCATGCATAGGTTGCAATTCTATGTAAGCTGTATCCTCCATGGGAGAAATATCCTGGTACATAATTCCCAAAGAAGGCATAGAGTAAGAAAACACCTGAAACAGTTATAAGTACTGGACCTGCCACTCTCCTTGTTGCTTCTATAACTAAGATTACAGCTATTATAGAAACTATCATATCGGTTTTAGTATAAGCACCGGCCCGGAATAATAAAGTTTCGAAATTTACTACGTGATATGCCACTACACCAATAGATGCAGCTAATAGAATAAAATCATACCATTTAACTTTATTCGATCTATCATTTTTCCTTAATGGATAGAGTAAGTATATTAGAACTAAGGCAAAACCCACATGAACACCACGCTGTATTGTGGGAGGTTTCAATCCTAATGAAGATGTATAGATTTGCCATAAACTCCAAATAACAGCTATAATAAATACAAATTTCCCTAAGATTCCCGTTAATTGTCTAAAGGTAAATTCTCTATCGTATTTAGCCATGAGTTCTTGCTGTTTTTTCTCATCAAGTGTTGGCTTTATATTATTTACACTCATTTAATAAAATGCCTCCTCAAAAAAATATTTAATCAAGCTTTTCTTTCTAGCTCTAATTTTTACATATCCCCCGGGCTTATAAATATCTTTAAGGGGGATAACTTTATCTTTAAAAAATAATGTATGATTTGCCACAATTTTTCCTATGACTACAGGGACTGAATCAAATATAATATCATAATTATAAACTCGAATATAATCATCATTATATTCCCATATTTCATCACGATTTGGACTAGATGGTAAATTAGCACTAAAGGAGTCAAAAATCATTTCATATATAGAAATACTTAAATCATCTTCGATTTTATAAGTTTCAATAACAGGCCTCAGACTAACGGAATGTGTCCATTTAACAGAGAATTTATCCTGGGGTTTTGCCGGAAATTGGAGTAAAATTTTATTGAAATCCAAGCCTTTATCTGCAATATAAACCTGGAGCAAGGTAACTTTGTATAATGAAAGTATTGAGATTATCAATATAATGGTAATAATGACAACAGATATTTTTAAGAATTTAGATGTTTTCATAATATTATAAAAGGCCGAGATAGGTAAGCTATCCCGGCCTATCTACTATTTATTTAATCCTTTTTCGTCATAGTATTTTTGTGCTCCAGGATGAATAGGTGTAGTTATACCGTTTAAAGCGTTTTCTAGCTTAATTTGTTTACCCCTGGCATGTCCTTCGGCTATTGAATCTGTATTTTCATACATTACTTTTGTAATGTTATAAACCAAATCTTCTGGTAGATCTTCTTTAACATAAAGTACAGCCTGAAGAGTTACAGTTGTGGCATCTTCGTCCTGACCATTATATTCTCCACCAGTAATAGTGAATTTGGAAGCGAATGGAATCAGTTCTTTAACTTTATCAAATTCAGCTCCATCTATAGAAATAACTCTTACAGGATTAGTAGTTGCAACTTCTGTAACTGCAGATGCTGGGAATGAAACAACTGCAAAAGCTGCGTCTATATTACCATCCTTTAGACCTGCAACGGCATCAGAAAAGCTGCCGGGTTTTGAAGTATAATCCTTTGGACCAATGCCATAGGCTTCTAAAATCTTCATTGCAGTTACATAGGTACCACTTCCTGGAGGACCAGGGTTAATTGCTTTACCCTTTAAGTCAGCCACTGATTTAACATCTGTATCTTGGGTGGTTATAATGTGCATAACCTCCGGATATACAACTCCCACTGCCTTAAAGTTTGTAAGAGGTTTACTAAAGCTTTCACCAGTACCATTAAAAGCATCATCTGCTATATTATTCATAGCAAGAACCAAATCTACTTCACCGGAAGCAACTCTGTTAATGTTTTCTACAGAAGCTCCTGCAGGCTGAATTGTAACGTTAACTCCTTCAATATTATTATTCCATACATTAGCCATAGCTCCACCTAATGGATAATATGTACCAGAAGTACCACCTGTTGCAAATGCAAGTTCAAGATTTCCACCGGAGCTTTGAGATTGTTCTCCAGTACTTTCGCCGGTTTCCTGGGTTGTTGACCCACCACAGCCGGTTAATACTAATGATACTACAAGTATCATCATAAGAAAGATAGATAAAGTTTTCCTCATTAATTATTCCCCCTCAAATTTTTATTTTAAATCCTTTATCTTCAATAATGAAAATAAAAGGCTTTAAAACTATAATTTACCAAAATAATAAAAACCCCATATAAATTTAGTCCACATAAAAGTTAAGGATGGTAAAAGCAAAACAATAAAAATGCAATTTTAGATCAATAATAATTCAAAATATATTCTTGCACTATAAAATTATTTATCTAAAATGATAAAAATTATGTGGATATATTATACCGGGTTCCATTAGTTAAGCTGTCATGGGCTGCATAACAGCAGTTAATAGAGCGGATAGAGATATATTAAATTTTATTAACAATTTATTACAATTATAAAGTAACAAATTGAAAGAGTCAATAATAAAAATTCATATTTTCAAAAATTCAGATAAAGGTTCGTTTTAATTAAAGCAAAGTTATTGTTGAAAAAATTTTGATAATTTAATATTATATTAATAACTACTAAAAACTACTGAAAACTACAGAAAAAATATTAGAAAATTATAAATTTTCAATTTTATAACTAGAATATTTAAATAATTTGGAAAATTAAGTATTGACTGATAATAATTAGTGTTGTACAATATATATATAATCAAATATTGAGGCAGGAGATGGTGAGAGCCACGCAAATTTACCTATATAAATTAGGTTAATTTTGTGTGGCTTTTTCTTATTTGTAAAATCAAAAGCTTTGCAACAAATTTCAGTATTTAAGAAAATTAATTTAGAATAAGTGTGAACTATAGTGAAACAATTGTGTTGTTATGTAGATTATAGGAGTGGATAAAATGAAAAAAAAGCTTTTTCATAAGTTAGAACAAAATCCAATTATAGCTGCAGTTAACAATTTAGAAAAGCTTAATTTAGCTATTCAATCACCTAGTGAGATTATTTTTTTACTGACTGGAGATATCTACAATTTAAAAGGAGTTATTGATAGAGTTAAAAAGGCTCACATGGATATTTATATTCATATTGACTTAATTGAAGGATTTTCAAAGGATAGGATTGCGTTAAAATATATCAGTGAAAAAATGAATCCCGATGGCATTATTACTACCAAAAGCAATCTTATAAAAAAAGCAAAAATCATGAATATATGCGCTATACAAAGACTTTTCTTATTAGATTCTCTTTCTTTGGATAAAGGTATCAATTCTATATCTTCTACAAAACCCGACGCTGCAGAAGTTATGCCTGGAACTATGCCCAAAATTATAAATAGAATATATAACCAGACAAGAACACCTATAATAGCTGGAGGTTTGATTAGTGATAAACACGATGTAATAGACTGTTTAAAATCAGGTGCAGTAGGAATATCTACAAGTAAAGAAGAAATTTGGTGCATGTAATTTTATCCAACGGGAAATCGTTTGGATGAAATATAAACTGAAATTTTGGAGGTGATAGGAGGCGGTAGTATATATAATTTAAAAATAAAAAAGGTTTGGGGGGATTACAATTATCTAAAGTAAAATGAAGAGAGATAATGATTTGAGACTAAAGAACTAATATATTAAAAGGGGGAAATAATATGACATTAGAATTAATCTTAGCTGCATTTGGTGGGGGTTTATTGGGAGCAGTAATAGGGGCATTGCCTGCATTTATTTTTACAGGATTTATAGGGCTTGTTGGGGTTGCGGTTATAGCTGCTGGAGGCCCAGAGATTATATTAAATGATATTACCTTTGGAGCATTATTTGGACCACATATAGCTTTTGCTGGAGGAGTTGCAGCTGCCGCCTATGCGGCTAATAAAAAGAAGGTTCTTGATAGCGGTATGAATACTTTAATACCATTAAGTAAATATAGGGATGCAGGTATATTGATTGTTGGTGGCGTTTTTGGGGTATTGGGCTTGGGAATAAATTATCTTTATTCAACCATATTAGTTCTTCAAACTGATACAATTGCGATGACAGTAGTGACATCGGGTATTATTGCTAGATTGGTTTTTGGAAATACAGGATTATTTGGTAAAATGATACCTGCTGATGATGAAGTGGCAGCAGCATCAGAATTAAATAGAAGAAGATATTTTCCAGATTTAAAAACATTAGGCTTGAATATTATAATAGGTTTAGGTTTAGGTCTAGTTGTATCCTATGTAGTAATTCTTACTAACATTGGTCCATTTGGATTTTGTGTTAGTGCTGCTTCACTAATGTTTGCTCAAATGGGATTTTCAATTCCAGCAACCCATCACATTACACTGGTTGCGGGATTGGCAGCTATTGCCACAGGAAATATATTTATTGGCGCAGCCTTTGCGATATTATCAGCAATATTATTTGAAATAGCCGCATTGATATTTAATAGCAATTGTGACTCTCACATAGACCCTCCAGCCACAGCCATATTTATTTGTGCATTCATAATATTTGCTGTTTTTTAACATTTATTGTTCTGTAGATTTGTTTAATTTAGTGAATAGTTAGAAGCTTTTAAAAGTTATAGTTGCTTCAGATGATTATAAACTTTTATAATATAATTAATTAGGAGGATGAAATTATGATTAAAAAATATATTTTGGCGTTAGATCAGGGGACTACAAGTTCAAGGGCAATTATTTTTAATCACGATGGAGAAATAGTAAAGACAAGTCAGAAAGAGTTTACTCAAATATATCCTAAAGGTGGCTGGGTAGAGCATGATGCTATGGAAATATGGGGTTCTCAGAGTGGGGTGGCTAGAGAGGTTTTAGAATCTGCTGGAATAAGACCGGAAGAAATAGCTGCTATTGGCATAACAAATCAGAGAGAAACTACTGTTGTATGGGATAAGAATACTGGTAAACCTATATATAATGCCATAGTTTGGCAGTGTAGAAGAACTGCAGATATATGTGATAAGCTGAAAGAACGAGGTTTGGAAGAATATATAAGAAAGAATACTGGTCTTGTGGTAGATGCATATTTTTCAGGTACTAAGATTAAGTGGATACTTGATAATGTTGATGGAGCAAGGGAAAGGGCAGAAAAAGGAGAATTGTTGTTTGGAAATATAGATACCTGGCTGGTTTGGAATCTTACAAGGGGCAAGGTCCATGTAACGGATTATACAAATGCTTCTAGAACTATGCTGTATAATATTAAGGAACTTAAATGGGATGAGAAAATTATTAATGAATTGGGAATACCGGCTTCAATGCTTCCAGAGGTTAGACCTTCAAGTGAAATCTATGGAGAAACAGATCCAAAGACATTTGGCGGAGCAAAGATACCTATAGCAGGTATAGCTGGAGACCAGCAAGCTGCTTTATTTGGGCAGGCGTGTTATGAACCGGGCATGGCGAAGAATACATATGGAACAGGTTGTTTTATGCTTATGAATACTGGAGAAGAAATGGTACCTTCTAATAATGGCCTATTAACTACAATTGCATGGGGAATAGATGGTAAGGTTGAATATGCTCTGGAGGGAAGTATTTTTGTAGCAGGTGCTTCTGTTCAGTGGCTTCGTGACGAATTAAGATTGATTGATGATGCCAAAGACAGTGAATATTTTGCAAATCAGGTAAAAGACACCAATGGGGTATATGTTGTCCCTGCCTTTGTAGGACTTGGCGCACCATACTGGGATATGTATGCACGAGGTATAATAGCAGGACTTACCCGTGGTGCCAATAGAAATCATATTATTAGAGCCACATTAGAGTCCATAGCATATCAGACAAGAGATGTTCTGGAAGCCATGGAAGAAGATTCTGGCATAAATCTTCAAACCCTTAAGGTGGATGGAGGGGCAGTTGCCAATAACTTTTTAATGCAATTCCAGGCAGATATACTTGGAGTACCCGTTGAAAGACCGGTTATTGCAGAAACTACAGCCCTTGGAGCAGCATATTTGGCAGGCTTGGCAGTAGGTTTTTGGAATAGCAGGGAAGAGATATCTGAAAAATGGTCGGTAGATAGACATTTTGAACCTTCTATGGATGAAAATGCAAAAGAAACAAAATATAAGGGATGGAAAAAAGCCGTTGAAAGAGCAGGTAAGTGGGAAGAAGCCGATGATGGCAGTGAAGATTAGTAAAGCGATATAGAGCATATATATTTACAAATATTAATTATTATGATACTATATGATTAAATAATATATTTTAAAGGCATGAGATTTGGAGAGCCGTATAAGTGAAATCTATAAATAGTAGGTTTTGCTTGTAGGGCTTTTTTTGTTGCATAAGAATATAAACTTTTTTAATGAAACATATCTATAGTAATAGTAAATCAAAGCTTTGTTATTTAAGGCATTAAACGTGGAATTTGGAGTTTAGAGGAAGTTTAAATTGTCTTTATAAAATATTTTGGTTTAAACAATGGAGGGTTTTTTATGTATGATGTAGCTGTAATTGGAGCTGGTATAATAGGAAGTTTTGTGGCTAGGGAATTATCTAAATATGATTTAGATATAGTCTTAATTGAAAAGGACACAGATATAGCAAATGGAACAACGAAAGCAAACAGTGCAATTATTCACGCTGGCTATGATGCAGTGCCAGGCACATTAAAAGCCAGGTTAAATGCCCTTGGTAATCCTATGTATGATAGTGTATGCAAAGAACTAGATGTGCATTTTAAAAGGATAGGTTCGATGGTTATTGCCACAAATCAGGAGGAAATAAAAAAGATCAAAAATTTGTATGAAAGAGGGCTTAAAAATGGTATTCCTAATATGGAAATATTAGATGCTGAAAAAGTAAGACAAAAAGAAGCTGGTATCAATGAAGATGTTATTGGTGCTCTATATGCACCTACTGCTGGAATTATTTGTCCCTGGGAATTAGCCGTTGCTTTGGCAGAAAATGCAGCGGATAATGGAGTAGAAATAAAACTTGAAAGTCAGGTGACAGATATTGAGAAAGTAGAAAACAATTATCATATATATACTGAAAAGGAAAAAATAAAAGCAAAGTATGTAATCAACTGTGGAGGACTTTATAGTGAAGAAATTAGTAAAATGGTTGGAGATAAATCATTTAAGATTACCCCAAGAAGGGGAGAGTATAATATATTGGATAAAAATGCAGGAAATATTGTTAAACATGTGATTTTTCAGGCTCCTACAGAATATGGTAAAGGCGTTATTGTAACTCCTACTGTACATGGAAATTTACTTGTTGGTCCAAACGCTGAGGATATTGATGATAAGGGAAATACAAAAACCACCAGAGAAGGTATTGAACTTATAAGAGAAGTTTCAAAGAAAACTATCAAAAGAATTCCTTTTAATTTAACTATCACAAGCTTCTCGGGCTTGAGGGCAAAACCTGATACCGGGGACTTTATTATAGAAGAATCAAAGGCTGCAAAGGGATTTATAAATGTTGCAGGAATTGAATCGCCAGGTTTATCTGCTGCTCCTGCAATTGCTGAGTATGTTATAGATATCTTTAAAGGAATTAATTGCCATTTGAAGGGAAAAAGAGATTTTAAACCAAATAGAAGACCATTGATACGCTTTATGGAACTAAGTAATGAGGAAAAATCCAGGGTGATAAATGAAGATCCAAGATATGGAAGGATTATTTGCAGATGTGAAGGTATTACAGAAGGGGAAATTGTAGATGCAATAAATAGAAATGCAGGGGCAAGAACATTAGATGCTGTAAAGAGAAGAGTTAGACCGGGTATGGGGAGATGCCAGGGGGGATTTTGCGGTCCTAGGGTCATGGAAATTTTGGCAAGAGAGCTAGGAAAGGATATTAATGATATTGTAAAGGACGGCTCACAGTCTTATATATTAGTAGACGAAACAAAAAGTGGATTATAGGGAGGCAAAGCTAATGTTAGTATATGATATTGTTGTTATTGGAGGAGGACCAGCAGGCTTAGCCGCTGCAATAGAAGCAAAGAAAAATGGAGTAAATAGTATTTTGGTAATTGAAAGGGATAGGGAATTAGGAGGAATATTACAACAATGCATACACAATGGATTTGGACTTCATATTTTTAAAGAGGAATTGACTGGTCCAGAGTATGCAGAAAGATTTATTATGGAGCTCAGAGAGCTGGGAATAGAATATAAACTAGATACAATGGTATTGGGGATAAGTAATGATAAAGAAATTAGTGCAATTAATACAGTGGACGGGTTTTTGAGTATTAAAGCCAGTGCTGTTATATTGGCTATGGGATGTAGAGAAAGGACTAGAGGTGCTATAGGAATACCAGGAACGAGACCTGCTGGAATCTTTACTGCAGGAACTGCTCAAAGATTTGTTAATATGGAAGGGTATATGGTAGGGAAAAAGGTCGTTATATTGGGGTCCGGAGATATTGGCCTTATAATGGCTAGAAGAATGACGCTTGAGGGCGCCAAGGTGCTTGCTGTAGTTGAACTTATGCCTTTTTCAGGAGGACTTACCAGAAATATTGTACAATGTCTTGAGGATTATAATATTCCGTTATTACTTAGTCATACTGTAACAGAAATAAAAGGTAAGGATAGGGTAGAGGGTGTTAAGGTTGCTAAGGTGGATGAAAATAGAAAGCCTATTGCAGGAACAGAAATATTTTTTGATTGTGACACCTTGTTATTATCTGTTGGATTAATTCCTGAAAACGACATATCTAGAAATACGGGAGTTCAACTTGATCCAGTTACTTCGGGACCAATTGTAAATGAGGCAATGGAAACAAGCATAGAAGGGATATTTGCCTGTGGTAATGTTGTTCATGTACATGATCTAGTGGATTTTGTTACAGCTGAAAGTAGAAAAGCAGGAAAGAGTGCTGCAAGATATATAGCTAAAAAAATTATTAAGGATGGATCTATGGCTAAAATAAAGCCAGGACCAGGAATTAGATATATTATTCCCCAGAAAGTTAGATTGTCAAATGTTGATACTACATTGGATTTATTCATGAGGGTGGATAATGTATATAAAGATATGAATATGATTGTCTGTATTGATGGAAAAGAAATTAAAAGAACAAGAAAAAATCATTTAGCCCCTGGTGAAATGGAATCATTAAGAATTAAAAAAGAAGAATTAATGTTTTCTGACAAATCTATTATTACAGTGTCTTTGGAAAGAGAGGGCGTTTAAATGGAAAATAAAGAAATTATTTGTATTGTATGTCCTGTTGGATGTCATATTGAAATATCAAAGGATAAGGATTCTTACGTTGTTACAGGGAATAAATGCCCAAGGGGAGAGACTTATGCTATTAAAGAGTTGACTAATCCTACAAGGGTTTTAACAACAACTGTAAAAATTAAAGGTGGGAAATTGAATAGATTGCCTGTAAAAACAAAGGAATCTATTCCTAAGGAAAAAATTTATGAATGCATGAAAGTAATAAATTCAATTGAAATAGAAGCTCCAGTTTCAATGGGGGATGTTATTATCAAAGAGATACTTGATACCGATGTGGATGTAGTTGCAGCAAGAAGTATGGAAAAGTCTGGATAACTTTAAATCCATTCATCTGTAATGAGGCTAAGCATAATAAATTTTATAAAATATGTTCCGTTAGACGGGCATATTTTTTTATGTTATAATAAATGAAAACTATTATCAGTAGGTGGTATTATGGCAAATTATTATAATGAGATAAATAGAATGATAGAAAAAATAGCCCATAAAGTTTTAATTTCAGATAAAAGGAAATTTAAAGTTGCAAGAAAAAATCAGGAATTTTCATTGTTGGAAATGTTTATAATAAAGAAAATTGGAAAAAATGAAATAAAATCAATATACGAGCTTGTAAAAGAAATGGAAATTGATAGAGGCTTAGTGACATCGATTATTAAAAAACTAGTAATAACTGGATATATCAAGAAGGAAAAGGCCCAGGAAGATAAAAGAGTTAATATGCTTCGATTAACGGTATCGGGAAAAGAAATCTATAATGAGATAATAGTCGGGCAGCAAGAATTCTTTGAATTTATACTTAGTGATGTGACTCTTAATGAAGAGAAAGCCATATTGAAATTTTTAAGTAAGATAAATCAGAAGATATATTAAGTCTACTGTGAGAATAAATTTAGCGTAAGAGGTTTTAGATAAAATAGATAAAAAAGACTAAGCTTAAGAGCTTAATCTTTTCTAAATGCCTTCTTAATATGTATCTATTATTCTGGTTGAGGAGCGTCTACAGGACAAACATTAGCACATGCTCCACAATCGATACAACTAGATTCATCGATTACGTATCTGTCATCTCCTGCGCTAATAGCTCCAACTGGACATTCTGCTTCGCATGCTCCACAACTAATGCAAGCATCATTAATTTTATAAGCCATTGTAACATCCTCCTTTAATAAATCTTAAAAACATTACATAATGAATTATACAGTATACAAGGTATGTTAAACAATAGTATCATGGAAAAAATCTAAAAAATAGACTAAAATATAATGATTATCATTGTATTTTCCCTTGGATTAATATCTTGTGTCAATAAATTAAGAAGTTGTGCTGGTAAATTAAATATTAAAAATCTGATATAAGAACTAGCACAACGAGTTAAATTAACTATTGAGCAAATTGCATAATTATCTTCTGTAAAAACTATCTAATACATATAGTTTAAAAATCTTCAAAGACATACCATCGAAATATATTTAATTCTAAATAATTAAATTAAGGATAATATTCGCATATGCAACTTAGCCAAGTTAGAATTATGTAATTTCCTCAATTATAGGAATTAATTTCTATTAACAAATATTTTGTTTTATGAGATAATAAAAGTTAATATTTAATAAATGGAGGCAATTCATGAGAGTAGTTGCGCTAGTTGGGAAAAGTGGTACAGGAAAAAGCTATAAAGCATTAGAGCTTGCCCATTATAAAAAAATTGATTATGTTGTAGATGATGGCCTTTTGATTAAAGGAAGTAAGATAATTGCTGGAAAATCTGCAAAAAGGGAGAAAACTAAAATATCTGCAGTAAAGACAGCTTTATTTATGGAAAAAAGCCATAGGCAAAATATTATTAATAAAATAGAAGAATATAGTCCTAAATGTATTCTAATTTTAGGAACTTCTGATAAAATGGTTAATTATATTTGTGAAAATTTGAAAATAGGACCCATAGATGAAACGATATATATATATGAAATATCTAGTGAAGAAGATATAAGAATAGCAAAGGAAACGAGATTAAAAGAAGGGAAACATGTAATACCGGTTCCTACCTTTGAAATTAAAAAAGATTTTTCCGGGTATTTTATTGATAAGCTTAAAATTTTTGGTAGGAAAAAGGACAACACCTTCCAGATAGCTGAAAAGTCCGTTGTTAGGCCTACTTACAGCTACATGGGTAAATTTACTATAAATGATAGAGCTATAATTCATATGGTCAAGTATGTAAGTAGTAATATTCAAAGTATTCATAAAGTGATTAAGGTTAAAATAATTACTCATCAGACGGGAATAGCTATTAATATTGAGTTAATATTTAAATATGGCTATAGGATTCCTGATGAGATATCATTACTTCAAAAACGAGTTAAAGAAGAAGTTGGACATATGACATCATTAAATATAATTTCTGTCAATATTGTTATAAAAAGTTTAGAAATAAAAAAATGATATGTTATTTACAAAAATTTACGTGTATGTTATAATGCCATTGTAAAAAGCAATAGGCATTTTTTTATTTACGAATTAGGAAAAGGTTTTCCAGTCAAAATAGCAACTTTTCTGAATATTTTTACCAATAATTATTTTAATCATTGAAAGTAGTATATTTAATACCAATTATCTGGAAAGGCCATAATAATGAGGAATATACTTATTGACACAAAAAGGTACTTATGTTAATTATTTCAATAAAATCTATTTTGGGACTTTATTGAATAGTTATTATATTGAAAAAAATAAGGAGGTTTCTTGCAATGGCAGAAAAAACTATGAATGCACAAGATTACATTAATGGAGTATTAGAAAATGTAAAGAAAAGAAATAGTGGAGAGCCAGAATTTTTACAAGCAGTTGAAGAGGTATTAATTTCTTTGGCGCCAGTTTTAGAAAAACATCCTGAGTATATCGAGGCTAATTTATTAGAGAGAATGGTAGAACCAGAAAGACAAATAATCTTTAGAGTACCATGGGTTGATGACAATGGTAAGGTACAAGTTAACCGTGGTATGAGAGTTCAATTTAATGGTGCAATAGGCCCTTATAAAGGAGGAATAAGATTCCATCCTTCTGTATATCTTGGTATTATAAAATTCTTAGGATTTGAGCAAGTATTTAAGAATTCATTATCAGGACTTCCAATTGGAGGAGGAAAAGGTGGTTCAGACTTTGATCCTAGAGGAAAATCCGATGGTGAAATCATGAGATTTTGTCAAAGCTTTATGACAGAGCTTTATAGACATATTGGCCCAGATGTAGACGTTCCAGCTGGAGATATTGGTGTTGGAGCAAGAGAAATAGGATATTTATATGGACACTATAGAAGAATTAGAGGTGCATTCGAGAATGGAGTTTTAACAGGTAAAGGACTATCCTATGGAGGTAGCTTAATAAGACCTGAGGCTACAGGATTTGGTGTAGCATATTTCTGCCAGGAAATACTAAAGCATGAAAATGATACTTTTGAAGGTAAAACAGTTGCTGTATCAGGATTTGGTAATGTTGCATGGGGAGCATGCCAAAAGGTTAGTGAGCTAGGTGGTAAGGTAGTTACACTTTCAGGTCCTGATGGATATATTTATGACCCAGATGGAGTAACTGGAGAAAAGATAGATTATCTAGTAGAAATGAGAGCTTCAGGTAGAGATAAGGTACAGGATTATGCTGATAAATATGGCGTAGAGTTTTTCCCAGGAGAAAAACCATGGGGAGTTAAAGTTGACATTATAATGCCATGTGCTACTCAAAATGATATTCATCTTGAACATGCTAAGCAAATAGTTGCTAATGGAATTAAATATGTGTGTGAAGCTGCCAACATGCCTACTACAAATGATGCATTAAAATATTTACAGGATAACAATGTAATAGTTGGTCCAGCTAAGGCAGCTAATGCTGGAGGAGTTAGTACTTCTGCTCTTGAAATGGCACAAAATAGTATGAGATTATCTTGGAGCGAAGAAGAAGTTGATGCGAAATTACATGAAATAATGATAAATATCCATAACAATGCTATGAAGGCTGCAGAGGATTATGGATACGGATATAATTTAGTTGCAGGAGCTAATATAGCTGGATTCTTAAAAGTTGCAGATGCTATGTATGCACAAGGAAATTATTAAAAATTTTAAAAGCTTGAAAATAGAAAATAATTGATATATAATTTAATTATAAGAATTTTAAAATAATTATTACTGCTTTATTTACCGTGGTGTTGTACTACAACATTGCTTAGTGAATAAAATCCAGTACAATATGAACTTTCTTTGAGGAAGTAATTCATATTGCACTGGATTTTTTTATTTAAGGGAAACTAGCACAATCAGTTAAGTTAATTTTTGAAAATAAATTTAAATAAAGAATGGGGGATTTATATGAGTCTAAACAAAGCTCCTAAGAACAATGTATTCTATAGGAATCAAAACTGGCGCTACCCTAAAATAGAAAGAGGGGAAGGTATTTACCTAATTGATGAAAAAGGCAAAAAGTATATTGATGGCTGTTCTGGATCGGCTGTGGCCAATATTGGTCATGGAAATAAGGAGGTGGCGGAATTCACCAAAAAACATATGGAAAGAATAGCCTTTACCCATCTTTCCAGATGGACAGTTGATTCAATTGAAAAATGTGCTAAGAAAATAACCGATTGGGCTCCAGAAAATCTAAATCATGTCTATTTTGTATCAGGTGGATCTGAATCTACTGAAACAGCCATAAAAATGGCTAGACAATATTTTGTTGAAAGGGATGGAAAGAATACTACTAAGTGGAAGGTAATTTCTAAGTGGAATTCATTTCATGGAAACACAATGGGAGCTCTTTCCATGACAGGTATAACTGGAAGAAGGAAAATATATGATCCTATGCTAATTAACTTTCCTAAAGTACCGCAATTTTATCATTACAGAAATCCATGGAACTGTGAAACTCTGGAAGAAACCAGTATAAAAGCAGCAAAGGCTTTAGAAGCAGAGATTATAAGGCATGGAGCCGACAATATAGCGGCATTTATTACTGAACCTGTGGTAGGTTCGGCTGCACCTGGGGTACATCCTGATAAAATATATTTTGAAATGGTTAGAGAAATTTGTGATAAATATGATGTATTGCTAATAGTAGATGAAGTTATGGCTGGTTTTGGTAGAACAGGAAAAAGATTTGCTATGGAGCATTATGGTGTGGCGGCTGATATTATTACATGTGCAAAGGGAATGAGCTGTGGATATACTCCAATAGGAGCTGCTATAGCTAGCGATGAAATATTCAATACAATAATGGTTGAGGGCTCAGGACATTTTGTTCATGGACATACATATGCTAGTAATCCACTATCCTGTGGTATAGCTAATAAGGTAATAGAAATTATGGAGAGGGAAGGCTATGTAGATAATGCGGCTAAACAAGGAGACTATCTGATGGAAAAGCTTCAGAAGCTATATGAATATCCAATAGTTGGTGACATTAGAGGAAAGGGTTTGATGATAGGTATTGAATTTGTAAAGGACCAAAAAACAAAGGAACCCTTTGATTCAAAGCTTGCAGTAAAAAATAAGATAATGAGTAATTGCCTTGAGGAAGGTTTGGTTGTATATCCTGGTGGAGGTTCAGTAGATGGTGTAAGAGGAGATCATGCCCTTATTGCTCCCCCGGTGAATATTACTAGAGAAGAAATTGATTTGCTATATGATACATTGGAAGCTGGAATCAAGAAAACCAGCGAAGAAATGCTATAAAAAAGGAAAGGAGTGTTTTTATGGAAAAGTTAATTATTACTATTGCCCCTACAGGGAATGTACCAACTAAAGAATTAAATCCTTATTCGCCTTTAACTATAGATGAAATCATTGAAGATATAAAAAAATGTCATGAATTAGGTGCGGCTATAGCTCATATACATATTAGGGATGAAAATCAAAAACCTACAAGCGATAGAAGTATTTTTAAAAAAATTGTAGATAAATTAGATGAAGAGAATGTAGAAATAATAAAGCAGCTTTCTACCGGTGCAAGGGGAGGAGCAAACACTATAGATTGGCGGGGACAGATGTTGGATTTAAATGCTCATATGGCAAGCCTGGCAACTGGTTCATCAAATTTTCTAAATAGTGTTAATGCCAATTCTCCACAGCTAATTAAGGCTTTAGCTGAAAAGATGTATGATAATAATATAAAACCGGAAATAGAAGCATTTGATGTTGCTATGATTCACAATGCTGTAAAATTTGTTAAAAAAGGCATTTTAAAAGAACCTTTGCATTTTAATTTAGTTATGAATGTACCGGGATCCATAAAGGGAACACCTAAAAATTTAATGTTTATGGTAGATAGCTTGCCTAAAGGGGCCACATGGACAGTATCCGGTATAGGTAGGTCTCAGATTGAAATGATTACAATGGCAATACTTTTGGGAGGGCATGTTAGAACAGGACTGGAAGATGTTCTTAAAATGCCAGATGGAAGTCATGCAACAAATGAATTACTAGTAAAAAGGGTTGTGAGAATAGCTAAAGAACTGGGTAGGGAAATAGCCAGCGTAGATGAAACTAAGAAAATACTTGGATTAGGATAAGAAATATTATTGCTCAATTTATTCACTTGCAAAAAATGAAACTTATTTGTATAATAAAGATGTAAAACTGAATAATATGAAATTTAGGTGCTTTAATTCCATTGCCTTTAGGATAGTGCAAGGTTAAGGAGAATAGGGAATGAAGTGAGAATCTTCAACGGACCCACCACTGTAATGGTAAGTCTTTAAACATTATGCCACTGTACAACACTCAATTTTAAGAATATAGATTTAGTGTATTATAGAATTGAGTGCCCAATGGGAAGGCGTTTAAAGGCGTTAGATAAGCCAAAGTCAGGAGACCTGCCTAGATGTCAGTAGTTCATGAATGAAGGTAAAGTTCATGGTTTGTTTGCTAAGCAAATAAACTGTGAACTTTTTTTGTTTTTTTATTGGCTAATGTAGATATGGGATTTTAAAGCAATATAAATTGTAATGATGGTTATCTATAGATAAAAATACAAGCTATAAGGAGGACTTAATTATGGAATTATTAAAAGAAACTTTAGGGAAAATCAAAGAACTTGACAAGGAGGCTATGGGAAAAGCTAGAGAGAGGATTAATAATTTAATTAAACCTGAGGGAAGTCTCGGCAGATTAGAGGAAATGGCAGAAAAACTAGTAGGTATAACTGGAAAAAGGTTTCCAAAGGTTGATAATCGAGCTGTTATAGTTATGGCAGGTGACCATGGGGTTTATGAGGAAGGTGTGGCACCGGATCCTCAGATAATTACAGCAATTCAAACCTGTAATTTTACTAAAGGAATTACAGGGGTATGTGCTTTGGCTAAACAAGCTAAGGCAGATGTTATTAGTGTTGATATTGGTGTTGCTTCAGACTTAAAGGAACCAAGGGTAATAAACAGGAAGATAAAGTATGGAACTGATAATATGACCAAGGGTCCTGCTATGACAAGAAAAGAAGCCATAAAAGCTTTAGAGGTAGGTATTGAAATAGCCACTGATGAGATAAAGAAGGGAAGAAATCTTCTTGCCACAGGAGAGATGGGAATAGGGAATACTACTCCAAGTACTGCTATTATTTCAGTTTTAGGCTCCTATGACCCTCAGGAAATCACCGGGAAAGGTGCTGGGTTATCAGAAGAGAAGGTGATTCATAAGGCTCGGATAATAAAAAAAGCCATTGAGATTAACAAGCCCGATCCAGAGGATGGCATAGATGTTTTATCCAAGGTAGGAGGTCTTGAAATTGGTGGAATGGCAGGTGTTATGATAGCGGGAGCCGCTGAGAGAGTACCTGTTGTTGTAGATGGACTTATAGCAACAGCAGCAGCCCTAATTGCATGTAAAATAGAACCAAAAGTGAAAAACTACTTGTTTGCCTCCCATGCTTCCTTGGAAAAGGGAGCGGCCAGAGCATCTAAGCTTTTAGGATTAGAACCTATGCTGAATATGGACATGAGATTAGGAGAAGGGACTGGAGCAGTTTTAACATTTAACCTAATAGAAGCTGCGGTTTATATGAATAATGAAATGATTACCTTTGAAGAAGCTGGCATAATGAGGGATTAAGAATAGGAAATGGTATAAATATATTGAGTTACTATAAAAAGCTCCGATTTTATAGTAACTCTTTTCTAATTTAATTGTATATATTTTACAAAATATAAGAAATATACAATAGATATGCAGAATGTTAATCTACCGAAAAAAATATTTGTATAACTTTTACATATGTTTAAGAGAAAAATAAAATCTAGTTAGAAAAAAGGAAAATTAAGTCTGGTTCGGAAATTCTTTATAAGATTCATGACAAACCAACTATTCAAATTAGCATTCTTCTAGCGTTTCAACATATTATGGCGGCATTTGGAGGAATAGTTGCGGTACCCTTAGTTGTTGGCGGGGTATTAGGTCTGCCGGTAAATGATTTAGCTTTTCTTGTTAGTGCATCACTGTTTGCTGCAGGAATTGCTACATTTATTCAAGCTAGGGGTATTGGAAAAGTAGGAGCCAGGGTTGCATGTGTAATGGGAACAGATTTTACCTTTGTTGGGCCTTCTATAGCTGTTGGAACAACAATGGGGCTTCCAGGAATATTTGGAGCTACAATACTAGGTTCCTTTATAGAAATTATTCTTAGCCGCTTTATTAAGCCCTTAAGGAGATTTTTTCCACCGATAGTTACTGGAACAGTAGTGATGTTAATAGGTCTTACATTACTTCCTGTATCAATAGACTGGGCAGCTGGAGGATATGGAGCCGCTGACTATGGCAGTTTAACAAATGTGGCGGTATCGGTATCGGTTATGGTTGTAATTATGCTTTTAGGAATATTTCCTAAGTTTGGAGCTCTTATTGCAATAATGCCTAATCCCGTGTTAGGTGGAGCGGGTATAATAATGTTTGGGATGGTGGCAGCTGCAGGAATAAAGACAATAAAAAATATTCCACTCAATAATAGAAATATGCTTATACTTGCCATATCTTTAGGAATAGGGCTTGGCGTTACCGTAAGACCTGATTTTCTAAAGCATTTACCTAGTATGTTAAAGAGTTTATTTTCTTCAGGAATAAGTGCTGGGACTATAACAGCTTTACTTCTTAATATAGTTTTGAAAGAAGAATATATTGAAGGGGATGTAGTGGAGAAACAGAAGACTGCAAACTAAAGCGGGAGCTGTTTTATAAAGAAATCTTGTGAACACAGAACCTGGGATGTTTCAGAATGAATTTCAAGTAAGATTGAAATTTGTCATTCTCAAACATCCCCTTTTCTATTTTGTAGAGTATCTACAAAAACTTTAAAAAATTACTGATTTTTATATGAAAAAATACACTGATTATTAAATGAAAATAGTGAGAAATTGTGAAAAATGCACAAATGAATCAAGAAAAAGCACGATTTTTTTCAATCAATATTGTTAAAATTCTTCAAAAGAAGGAAGGGATTTTACAATTTTATTAAGAACTATATATTATAACTAAATGACATTAAGTTAATTGAGTAAATTGCATAATTATAACCCTAAAAAACTTACTACTATATATAGTCTTAAAAGCCCTAGAGCTATACCATCGAAACATGCTTTATTTTAAATGCTTAAATTAAGGATAATATTTGCATATGAAAATCGGAGTTATGCAATCTCTTCAATTACATTATTAAGGGTGTTTAATCTTGTTAGGAACTTAATATGAGTCAGAATTATTCATGAAGGGTTTGAAAATATATAGGTAGCCTTGAATTTTCTATGAATAATTTTGACTAAGGTAAGGGGGGGAAGGTTTGTTAAAGGAAACTGGTATTACTCTTAAAGAAGCATTGCAAATGGACTGCTTTAAAACCTGTAAGCTGATTGCAGGGTTTGAAGGCTACAATAATGTAATTTATAGAGTTAACATTATGGCCGATTACGAGATACTTAACTGGGTTAGTGAAGGTGAGCTTTTACTAACTACAGCATATTTTTTTAAAGCTGTTGAAACTGAAGAACAGGTTGAGTTTATTCGAGAGCTTAAAAAGAAGAAGCTGGCAGGGATAGCAATAAAGGTATATCCCTATTTAGAAAGATTGCCAGAGGAAGTAACAAATTTAGCAAACGAATTAAAATTTCCAATCATTGATTTAGACTATGAAATACCCTTTACTGATATAATGAGTCCAATATTTAAAAAAGTATTTAATAAGCAGACTTTGTTGCTTCAAAAAGTTGAAGAACTCCATAATGATTTGATGAATATAATCCTCAGAGGTGGAGATGCCAAGGATATCGCCACCACATTATCTAAAATAATAGGTAATCCAATCTTAGTTAAAAATCATCATTTCGACGATCTAATATATGATGATAAATTTTATCCATTTGATTATGAAGAGTTTACAATGAACATTGAGAAATTTTTAAACAATAATGTATATAATTCAAACTTATCTAAAACATATTCCTGTAAAATTAAGATAAAAGACAAAAAATATGAAGCTATAATGGTTCCGATAGTAGTGAAAAATAGTATTTTTGGACATGTCATAGCAGTAGCTGCAGAAAAAAGTATAACAAGTTTTGATATTGTATCAATCGAAAGAGCATCTACAATCATGGCTGTAGAGTTTTTGAAGAGAATCTCAGTTCAAGATGTAGAAAATAGGTACGCAGCGGAATTTTTTGAAGACCTTATTTCCCTTGATAAAATAAGAAAAGAAAAGGCTATCGAAAGAGCAAAGTATTACAAGTTTGATCATAGGGTATTTTATAATATTGTTAATATATATTTTGATAATAAGACGCCCAGTATTGGTGATGAATATGATTTTAATCAATATAAAAATAAGGGGATTTACATCATAAATCAAATATGTAATAATCAAGATGTCAAATACTTGATTACAAGTAAAGGGAAAAGCATTATTATTATGTTTATGTGGAAGGATCAGAAAAGCCTAAAGAAAAAGCTAGATAAAATAGTTGAGAATATTAATAAATCAATTAATGAAAAAATGAGCTTTACACAACATAGTATAGGAATTGGAAGGGTTTATAAAGGAGTGGAAAACGTTTATAAAAGTTTGAAGGATGCTGATAAAGCAATAGAAGCAAGAAAAACCTTTATAGATGAAACTGTTATTGACTTTGACAATCTGGGAATATATAAAATCTTTTGCCATGATAATCTAAGGGAGGAATTATTAAAGTTTTATAACTCCACATTATTTCCACTATGTCAATACGATGCAAAAAGGGATACCGAACTAGTTAAAACCCTAGAGGTGTATTTTAAGACCAATGGAAACTTAAAAAAAATGTCAGAGCATCTTTATACCCACTATAACACTATTTTGTACAGAATCAATAGAATACATGAGATTACAGACATGAATCTAGATAATGAACATGATAGATTTAATCTAGAAACTGCCCTAAAAATAAAGCAAATTATGGGAATTAAAATCTAATAAATTTGTAAATAATATATAGATAACTTACTTAACTCTCTCTACTACATTTTTAGCTGAGAATGTATTTTAAAGGTGGTTTACAGTAAAATATAATATAGAAAAAGATTAAGTCGGTATCGGCTTAATCTTTTTTAGAGTATTAAAAATGTTTTCTAATTTTAGTTTGATCTGATAAATCTTCTACTCCTCTACCAAGGCCACAGCCCGGATTGGAGAACCTGATCCATCTCTTATCTTTAAAGGGAGTCCTATATAAAGGAATCTTTTATTAACAATCTGATCCAAATTACATAGATTCTCTGTATTAGAAATATGATATTCGCCACAGACTAAATGACCTGAAAAATCTAAGTCGTCAGGGTGATCTATTGCGGGGGCATCTACACCTATATTAACTACTCCCTGTTTAGCCAACCATTTTGCAGCAGCATAGCTTAAGCCCGTATATTCAGTCTGCCATTTATCAGTGCCAAAATTTCTATCGTGGTGGCCAGTATAAAGGAGAACTATATCCCCCTTCATTATTTCCTGTCCAGATTTTCTTACTGCCTGTTCTAAATCCTTTGATTCAATATATCTACTTGCAGGTATATGGGATAGATCTATACATATTGCACTGCCCCAAAAGTATTCCATAGGCATTTTGTCTATGGTTGCTCCCTTTGGATTATACTCCCATACTGCATCGCAATGGGTACCACCGTGTTCGCTGATAAGCAAATTTCTTGCTGAAAAACCTAATGTCTTGCTTCCCGTTAATTTCATGTTTTCCTCATGGGTCATGTTAACCATTATAAATGTAGGCTGATGCATAGGAAAAACTGACATGCCTTGAAATATCTCTTGGGAAAGATCAATTAATTTTAAACCCATCATTTGTTACCCCCTTTATATTAATATCTAAATCTATTTGTTAACTATATTTGACGAACTTGTATTAAAATCCCTTATGTAAAATATACAAAAATACATATAAAAATATTCAGAAAATTTATGTTTGTTCATAAAATCTACACAAAGGCTTTTTGTAATATTTCATAGAAAATTTGAATTAGATAAATAGTAGAAGTAAAAACACATAAAATCTATTAGTAGATAAGAAGAAAGTCTTTTATGAAAATTTTCAATCTATGTATTTATAAAGGAGGAGGCAATATAAAATGAGTAATGAGAAAAAGTATATTTTAGCTGTTCCAAATTTTAGTGAAGGGAGGAGAGAAGAGGTAGTTGAAGCCATAGTCGATCAAGCAAGAAATATAGATGGAGTAAAACTTATAAGCTATGAGCCAGAGCATGATTTCAATAGGACAGTAGTAACTTTAATTGGTGAGCCTAAGCCCCTTAAGAAAGCCCTTATCAATCTAGCAAGTAAGAGCTATGAGCTAATTAATATGGAAGAACAATCGGGTACACATCCAAGAATAGGGGCTCAGGATACTATACCAATATTCCCATTCAAAAACATTACCTTAGAAGAGTGTGTAAAGTACATAGAGGAACTAGCAGTAGAGCTTTACGAAAAATGCCAAGTTCCACTGTACTTCTCAGGTCAAAATGCAAGGTGTGAAGAAAGAAAGGCCCTTTCATTCATTAGAAAGGGACAATACGAAGGTTTAAAGGAAGTCTGTCATACCGATGAAAGAAAACCTGATATGGGACCTGCTAAATTACATCCAACTGCAGGAGCTACTATTCTAAGTGCAGATTTAGAAGGATTAACTGCCTACAATGTTTTCTTAGATACTGAAAATTTACAAATAGCTAAGAAGATTGCTAAGGGTGTAAGGGGACCAAGCGGTGGATTTTCAACTGTAAGGGCAGTAGGAATTAAATTCCCTGAGAGGGAAGGCGTTGTTGTATCGATGAACATGTTTGATTGCGGAAAAACACCATTATATAGAACATTTAATTTTGTTAAGCAAGAAGCAGCAAGATATGGTGTAGCAGTAACTGGTTCTGAAATAGTTGGACCTGTTAAGTTAGATTATCTATTAAACTCTTTAGAGTACCTGCTTGGATTTGAAAACTTTAATAGGGAGCAAATACTAGAAACACATCTTATGGACTAGATATATAGGATTTATATAGTATAAATTAAAGTTTCTACTTGAATCCCTATATTAATCTTTTTTAGGATGGATAAACCTACTTAAAGAAGGTACAAACTTTTATTCTAATAATACAAGAAATCAAATATTTGAGGAAATTACATAATATATATGGTATAGTTTCGGAGCTTTTAAAATAATATGCTGTAGTTAGTTTTTTGAGAAGGTAATTATGAAATTTGCTCATTTAATAAAAAAATAAAGGAGGGCATATTTATGACTTATGATGTGATTGTTAAAAATGCACGTATACCTCAAGGTGATGACACAGTTGTTACAAATATACTAGTAAAGGATCAAAAGATTGCAGGCTTTACAATGGACTTAGATGGAATTCAAGCTTCAAAGTTTATAGATGCTGAAGGTCACCTCACTCTACCGGGTTGCATTGACTCACATACCCATATAAACGACCCTGGATTTACCCACAGAGAAAATTTTCTGACAGGAAGCTCTGCAGCAGCCAGCGGAGGTGTTACAACTATAGTTGATATGCCGTGCTGCTCTGTACCATCGGTAAGAAGCGTTGAAAACTTAGAACACAAGCTTAATGCCATAAGGGATAAAGCCATAATTGACTACGGTATGTGGGGAGGAGTTACCGGAGAAGACGTAAGAAATGGCTGGCTTCATAATGTGAAGGAGCAAGCTGACTATGGTGTTCTTGCATTTAAGGTTTACATGACGCCTTCAGTTCCAACCTATCCCAGAGTTACCGATCCTGAAATGCTTGAAGCTTTTAGGGCAGTAGCTGAGACCGGTGTTCCAGTTGGAATACATGCTGAAAACTTTGCACTGTGTGATTTCTATGTTAAAAAGTATGAAAAAGAAGGTAGAATGGATCCACCTGCATGGGCTCAGGCAAGAAGCACTTTGGCTGAGAAGGTTGCTATAGAATTAGGTATAAGCTTTGCAGAGGAAACTGGAGCTAGACTACACATAGTTCATATGAGTAGTGGAATAGGTGCAAAACTAGTTGGAGATGCCAAAAAGAGAGGGCTAGATGTTACTGCAGAGACCTGCCCACACTATCTGACTTTGAATTATCAAGATGCAATGACAGAATTCAAGCAGTTTGCGAAAATTGCTCCACCTCTTAGAACTAAGGAAGACAATGAAGAGCAGTGGAAGGCTCTACAAGATGGAAGAATTGACTTCGTTGCAACTGACCATGCTCCATATGAAATACCTACAGAAAAGGATGCAGAAGGAATGCATATATGGAATGCTTTCCCTGGAATTCCTGGAGTAGAGACAATGGTTCCTGTTATAGTAAGTGAGGGATACAATAAGGGAAGATTGAGCCTCAGCAGATTAGTAGAGGTACTTTGCTCAAGACCAGCTAAGCACTATGGAATCTATCCTAAGAAGGGCGCTATGTTCATAGGATCAGATGCTGATTTTACCATAATTGACCTAGACAAAGAATGGACTATAGATAAGGACAAAATGTATACAATGGCTAAATATACTCCTTTTCACGGTTATAAGTTAAAGGGTAAGCCAGTTAAAACAATCCTTAGAGGTAAATTGGTTTATGATGATGAAAATGGAATCGTAGGAGAAGAGGGATATGGAGAATTCGTAAGAAGGCAAAATATTCAGAAGCTTGATAAGACGATTAAATATTAATTAGCTACTAGGTTTGAGATAGGCTTTTGAGTAGGGGGATATAGGGTTTTCATATATATCCTGCTCAAGGGTCTTGATCTAGGTAGTAGTTTATTATGAATAAAAAAATGGAGGGAATCATAATGCCAAGACATGCGATAGTTGTAATAGATATGTTAAATGACTTTATAGGAGAAAAAGCTCCACTTAGGTGTCCAGGTGGAGATGATATAGTACCTAATCTACAAAGATTATTTAAGTGGGTTAGAGGGAGAAAGGACGATGATATCCATCTAGTTCATATCCAAGAAGCCCATAGAAAAAACGATGCAGACTTTAGAGTTAGACCTGTTCACGCCGTTAAGGGAACATGGGGTTCAGACTTCATAAAGGATCTCTATCCCGAGGGAGATGAGTATACCATCCCTAAGAGAAGGCACAGTGCCTTTGCCCACACTGATCTTGATCTTTATTTAAGGGAAGAAAATATTGATACAGTAGTAGTTACAGGGGTTTGGACAAACGTATGTGTAAGAAGTACGGCATCTGACGCTTTATATAATGCCTATAAGGTTATCACTTTGAGTGATGCTTGTGCATCAAAAACCGAAGAAATGCATCAATATGGCTTAAATGATTTAAGTATCTTTACTAAGGTAATGACTATTGACGAGTATATAGATGCATGGGAAAAAGGTGAAGACCCATGGCTAGGTGGAGGAGACCAAGAGAATAAAGTTGAGTAAATGGGGTCGAAAACTATGAGGATAGTAGTTGGGGTGACAGGGGGAAGCTGTTCCTTATATGGAGTGGCGCTGCTCAAAGCTCTAGAACAATTAGATATAGAAACCCATTTAATCGTATCGAAGATGGGAGAATACGTTACTAAGCATGAATGCGATATAGAAATTAATGACCTAAAATCTATGGCAGCTTATTTCCATAAAATAGATGATCTGGCAGCTCCTGTTGCCAGTGGTTCATTCAAAACCGATGGAATGATAATAATACCTTGCTCAATGAACACCCTGGGTGCTATTGCAGGGGGCTTGAGTTTAAATCTAATTCATAGGGCAGCAGATGTAACAATCAAAGAAGGTAGAAAGCTGGTTTTAGTGACTAGGGAAACACCTCTCAGTGTAATACATCTTGAAAATATGTTAAAACTTGCCAGGATGGGTGTAAGAATAGTTCCAGCATCCCCTGGTTTCTATCATCACCCTCAGACAATAGGGGACTTAGTAAATATAATGGTTGGAAGAGTCTTAGACCAACTAGGCATAGATACAAACCTATTTAAAAGATGGAAATAGGATATTTTCTGAGTTTCAAGTTGCAGGTTACAAGTTCCAAGAAAAAGAATCTTACAAGACAGGTGTAGCTTGGAGCATTAAACTATTATAGAAAAATAGTAGAATGAGTTTTGTTTTAAGACCCTAAAAAAGACTTAGGAACTTGCAACATGGAACTTGTAACTGACAAAGTGACGAAGGCACCTTTGCTTTAGGAGTGATTAAATGGAAAGACAAATGTTAAGGGCTGATTTAGAGAAATTAAGGAAGAGTGGCAAACTTTTAGTATGTGAAAGACAAGTTGATCCTAAGTTTGAATTGGGAGCAGTTCTTAAACACTTCAGCAACAAAAAACCAATACTGTTTAACAATGTAAAGGGAAGTAATGTATCGGTTATAGGAGGTATGTTCGGAGATAGGGATATATTCTACCATATGGTAAATACAAACCATGAGCAGCGTATTTGTAAGTTCATGGATGCAATAGCAAATCCCCAGAGCACTAAACTATTGGATAATGGTCCTGTTAAGGAAAATATACTTACTAGAAATATAGATATTACACGGCTATTCCCTATACCAACGTTTCATGAAAGTGATTCTTCTAGTTTTATCACAGCAGGTGTTGTAATAATCAAAGATCATGAAACCGGAAAGCGATATACTTCTATCCGAAGACTTCAAGTAAATAGAGGAGATAACTTAAGCATATTAATAGCATCACCGTTGCTTACAGGGCAGCTACAGGAACTAAAGGCTAAGAAGAAGGATCTTGAGGTGGCAGTTATATTAGGTTATGACTATGGGTTTCTTTTAGCATCACAAGTTAGTAGTGAACTCTATGGTGTGGACAAATACGAGGTAGATAGTGCATTAAGGGGAGAACCTTTAGAACTTGTTAAGTGCCATCAAATTGACTTGGAAGTTCCTGCCCACGCTGAGATAGTATTTGAGGGAGTTATCCCCCATGGCAAAGAAGAGGTTGAAGGGCCATTTGGCGAGCTGATGGGATACTACGGTAATATAGCTAATCATCCTGTTATAGAAGTTAAAACGGTGATGTTTAGAAATAATCCGATCTTTCAGGTCTCCTTCCCTTGCAGAGAAGAACATCTCTCCAATGGACTGATGCGAGAAGTTGAGCTTTATATGCATGTCAGCAAGTTTGCAGATATTAAGGATGTAAATATGACAATAGGTGGGGGATGCAGATTTCATGGAATTGTTTCAATTAACAAAAAGCAGGAAGGGGATGGAAAGGGCGTCATTCTAGGAGCACTTGGCAGCAATAAGGATATGAAGCATGTAATTGTTGTAGATAAAGATATTGATATATTTGACGGTGATGATATAGAAGGAGCCCTTGCCACCAGAGTTCAAGCATCTAAGGATATAGTGGTAGTAAGTGGTGCACATGGATCAGGATTAGATCCCTCTCATAATATTAGGGGGATTACCGACAAGGTAGGTATCGATGCTACTAAACCGCTGGGGGAAGCAGGAATAAAATTTAATAAGGCTATAATTCCTGGTTATGAAAAGATTGATATAGAAAAGTACTTCCCCAAATTTAAAGGGGGTATGTAGATGAGGCAAGCAATTGGATTTTTTGAAATTAGAAGTAAGGTAGCAGCAATACAAGCTGTCGACACCATGCTTAAAACTGCTGATGTAAGTATAAAGGACTTTAACTTAGTGGGTTCCGGAGTAATTTCAGTTATTATTGAAGGCGATGTGGCGGCTGTAAAGGCTGCAATTGAGAATGCAAAGTCTACTGCGGGGCACATGGCTGAGGTAATATCCGTAAATGTAATACCTAGACCAAATGAAGAACTGGACAAATTATTTGGCGAGTAATGGGGTGTTAGAATGACAAATCAGTTAACCAGAGTAATTATGCAAAACATAGTAGAGAAATGTACCCTTGGCAAAGGTAATAATACCGGTACCGGAGGAAGTAAGATGCATATAGGCGATAAAGAAAAAAATATGATAATGAATATTATACACAAGGAAAATAATAGGAATTCACAAGCTGAAACCAAAAGAAAGGTTGACGTAAGTAGACACATTGAAAGTAAAAATTTAAGTAAGCATATTACACTAGAGGAGCTTATTAGTAAAAGTATAGGTCAGAATAGGACAGAAAATGATTCAGGAACTGAGAAAATCAAGGAGCCATATATAGGGAGAATTAACAAAGTCAGTTTAGAAGATATAGTTCCAAAGGTTTCTTTAACTTCCATTGGGAAGAAAAGATAGAGATTTGGAGGTGTAAGCCTTTATGGGTGCAGCACTTGGACTTATAGAAACAGTAGGGCTATCTGCAGCGGCAGCAGCGCTGGATGCAGCTACAGATACGGCTGATGTAGAACTTATTGGATGTGAAAAGGTTATCGGTGCAGGCAAATCAGTAAGTGTAACGATACATTTAGTTGGTCAAGTAGCAGCTGTACAGGCGGCAGTTGAATCTGGAGTTAGTGCCGCTGGAAAAGTGGGAACAGTTTTGGCATCTAAAGTAATACCAAGACCCCACGAAGATGTGAATAGACTAATTGAGATGTTCAAGGAAAACAGTAAAAAGGACAACAAGAAAAAGAGTGGGCCAAAGAAGAAACGAACAGTATCGAGAAAAAAACAAAGTGCATCTATAAAAAAAGACGAAGTTAAGCAAGAAGAGACAGATATACAAGATTTAAAGGAAGTTTCAGAGAAATAACAATCAAAAATTTAAATTACAAACAAAAAAATAGGAGGTCATTTATATGAGTCAAGCGTTAGGATTAGTTGAAACTAAAGGATTAGTAGGGGCAATAGAGGCGGCTGATGCCATGGTTAAGGCAGCAAATGTAACAATAGTAAACTATGAGAAGATAGGTTTCGGACTTGTAACAGTTATGGTAAGAGGAGATGTAGGTGCAGTTAAAGCAGCTACAGACGCAGGAGCAGAAGCTGCAAGATCCGTAGGAGAACTTCATTCTGTACATGTAATCCCACGTCCACATTCTGAAGTAGAGAGAGTTATATTAAATAAAGAATAATGATGTTTAAACGTTTAACGTTTAACTCGTAAAAGGGAGATATTTTCATGTCTAATAAAGATTTGATAATTAAGGTTCTTGGAGATATCACCACAAGAATAAATAATCAAAGCATAGAGCCTAAGAAATATTCTAAGGTAGAAAAGGATAATATTTTAGTATTGTTTACAGGAAGCAATCTAGAAATTGATAAAGTCCTTGATAATCTCAAAAAGCTTATAGAGAATGGCTGTTTGCTGACATTATGCTTTTCAAAAAATGCTGAGGAAGTTATTGATGTTGAAAGAATAACCGGTTTACTTAGTCCACATAGGATTTATTTTGAGCATGATAAGGAAAGGTGCTTGGAAATAGTGCAATCCTCGGATATAGTCCTAGTGCCTGCCTTAACCCAAAATACCCTAGCTAAGGTAGCTGTAGGAATACAGGATAGCTTTATATCTATGCTGTTATGGCAGCTTTTATGGGCTGGTAAGAAGGTGTTTGTCAATAAAAATTCAGCATGGGGAAGAAAGCAAATGTCCTGTAAGAGCAAGAAGATGTTGGATTTGATGAATAGTCATATGGAAATACTAAAAGAATTTGGAGTAAAAATAATTGAAGAACATGACTATCAAGCATGTATTGGTAAAGAAACAGGTATATATGAAGATAGAAAAAATGAATTTGCCAAAAGAGAAAAAGCAGATTTAAAGAAGGTCATAACAGAAAGAGATATCCTAGATTTAGTAGGAAAAACAGGAGAATTTACTGTAAGTAGAGGAACCATTATAACTCCTCTAGCCAAAGATGTAGCGAAGGAAAATAAGATAAGAATAATACTACGCTAACTTAGAGGTAAACTATTATCCTTCACCTGAATAAAGGAGTGTTCCTATGTATACAGGAATGGTAATTGGGACTGTTGTAGCTACAAGAAAAGATGAGAAGCTTATTGGGTGTAAGCTATTATTCACTCAGCCCCTAAATATTAATAAAAACCCTATGGGGGATCCAATAATTACTGTGGATACGGTTGGTGCAGGTATTGGTGAATATGTAATATACACCAAGGGAACCGCAGCCAGATATGCAGCTAGAAAACTTGATGCACCTATTGATGCAGCCATTATTGGGATTATAGATAACGTTGATATATATTTAGATGTATTTGAAAAGAAATAGGAAGGCGGTGATGGGAGTGAAGCCAGATATTATAAAAAAAGCAATGGAATATAGAGAGCTTATAGATGTACTAATGTCTGATATGAAGCATGCAGATATAGTTTTACATGGTGGGAATGTAATCAATGTAATAACTAGAGAAGTATATAGAGCTGACCTAGCAATTAAGGGGAAACACATATTAGTTGTTGGAGACTCTGAAAAGCTTATTGGTAATGAAACTCTGCTTATAGATGTAAATGGAAAATATATGGCACCAGGTTTTATAGACTCTCATATGCATTTTGAAAGCAGTATGTTAACTATTTCAGAGTTTTCAAGGCTATCTATACCTTCAGGAACTACAACTTTAGTGGCTGATCCCCATGAAATAGGGAATGCCTTAGGTTCTGTAGGAATGTTAGCAATGGCCGATGAGGCTGATGTAACACCAAATCATGTACACTTAGTAGTGCCTGCCTTAACTCCAGATTGTCCACAGCTTGAAACTGCAGGAGTAGATATTAGCTCCAAGGATATGGAGGAAATGCTGAATTATAAAAACATAATTGGAATCGGAGAGCTTCAGGGTTTTAGTAACGCTAAACATGTATATAGAAATACTCCTGAAATAATAACTGATCTAGTTGCTTCAACGGCCTACGCAAGAAGTATAGGAAAGGTTGTTGATGGAAATGCACCGGAGTTATTTGGAAATGAGCTTGCAGCCCATATTATTTCAACAGGAGGTAGATGCTCATGTCATGAAACCACGACTAAGGAAGAATGTGTTGAGAAGCTTAGACAGGGTGTATATGTTTTCATGAGGGAAGGGTCTACCCAAAGGAATATGGCTGAGTGCATAAGGGCCGTAACTGAGGAAGGCTTAGACTCTAGAAGGGCAATACTTGCAACCGACGATATGGTGGCAGAGGATTTAGAAAAGCTAGGTCATATGAATGAAATTGTTAAGAGGACCATAGCCCAGGGAGTAGATCCAGTAGAGGCAATACAAATGGTTACTATAAATCCTGCTACATATTTTGGACTTGAGGATAGAGGTGTTTTAGGACCTGGTAAACTTGCCGATATTGCCATAATAAGTGATTTAAATAATATGATTGTTGATGCAGTATTTATAGAGGGAAATTTAGTAGCAGCCAGGGGACAAATGGTTGTAGATATACCTCAGTATGTATACCCAGACACAGTTAAAAACTCAGTTAAAAGAGGGCCGATTTCAAAGGATGACCTTGAGATAAAAGCTTCTGGAAGTAGAGCCACTGTTAGATGCCTAGAGCTTATACCTGATCAGAATCTATCGGGCAGCCTTGAGTTTGATTTAAGGGTACAAAATGGTATAGTTCTACCGGATACCTCAGGGGATGTTCTTGAAATTGCTTGCATTGAAAGATATGGAAGAAATGGTAATATTGGAAAGGCCTTTGTTAAGGGATTTGGACTTAATAGTGGTGCCTTTGCAGAAAGTATTGCCCATGATACCCATAACATAATAGTAGTTGGTACAAATTTGGAGGACATGACTTTAGCAGTAAATAGGGTTATAGAAATGGGCGGCGGCCTAGCTATCGCAGATAGGGGTAGAATACTAGGCCAACTCAGATTACCCGTAGGCGGTCTAATAACCGACGAACTTACAGGCAGTGAAGTGAGTAAAAAAATAAATGAATTAGAGAACACAGCTAAGAATCAATTAGGATGTAAGGTTCATGCTCCATTCATGCACTTATCATTCCTTGCTCTGTCAACTAGTCCTAAATGGAAGATTACTGATAGGGGCCTAATAGATGTAGAAAATTTTGAGATATTAGACCCAGTAAAATAAATTAAAGTTACCTACTGCAATTTAAGAAAAAGGGGGGATTTATTTATCGATTAAGCAGTAGATCTAAAAATAAAGGAGGGGCAACAATTGACGAGTCTTACAAAGAATGGTGGATTTTTTGAAAAGAGATTTAAGCTTTCCGACAATAATACAGATATCAAAACAGAAGTGACAGCAGGAATAACTACTTTTATGACCATGGCATATATTCTCATAGTTAATCCTTTGATTTTATCATCGGCGGGAATGAATTCTGGAGCAGTTTTTACAGCAACTGCTGTATCGGCAATGATTGCTACATTAGTAATGGCCTTTTACGCTAATCTACCCGTTGCACTAGCTCCTGGAATGGGTCTGAATGCCTTCTTTGCATATACTGTTGTTTTAGGTATGGGTTATTCGTGGGAATTTGCTTTAACAGCAGTATTTTTAGAGGGGATTATCTTTATTATTCTTACCTTTTTAAATATTCGTGAAGCAATAATAAATTGTATACCATTGAACCTAAAAAGAGCCGTTTCAGTTGGTATTGGATTGTTCATTGCACTAATAGGCTTAGTAAATTCAGGAGTTATAACAACAGGTAAATTCCATGTGGGAGATGGAAAACTTGACGGTCTTATAGTTCAGTTAGGTAAGATAACTTCAGGAGATCCATTATTAGCTTTAATAGGTATAGTAATTACAGGTGTGCTGCTTGCTAAGGGTGTTAAGGGAGCTTTGCTAATAGGTATATTAGCTAATACTATTATAGGTATACCCATGGGAGTTACGAGTTTAGAGGGCTTTAAGCTTATAAGTGCGCCTCCATCACTTAGTCCTATTCTTTTCAAGCTTGATTTTTCTAATATTTTTTCGGTTGATATGTTAATTGTATTATTTACCTTCTTGTTTGTAGATATGTTTGATACCGTAGGAACACTAATTGGTGTAGCAACCAAGGCAGATATGCTGGATGAAAAAGGAAATTTACCTAATGCTAAACAAGCTCTTTTTGCAGATGCCGTTGGAACAACAGTAGGAGCTCTTTTAGGAACAAGTACAGTTACGGCATATGTTGAAAGTGCTTCTGGTGTTGCAGAGGGAGGAAGAACTGGCTTAACAGCTCTATCAAGTGCTGGTATGTTTGCTCTAGCATTATTATTCTCACCAGTGTTTATCATGATACCAGGCGCTGCAACTGCACCAGCCTTAGTTCTTGTAGGTCTTTTCATGATGAGTCCTATTAAAGAAATAGATCTTGATGATTTTACTGAGGCAATACCAGCCTTCCTAGCAATAATAATGATGCCCCTTGCATATAGTATTGCTGAAGGGATTGTATTTGGTATGATAAGCTACGTAATATTAAAGCTTTTAACAGGAAAGTACAGAGACGTATCGCCTCTAATGTTTATAATTTCCATAATCTTTGTATTTAAATTCTTCATTTAAATCTATTATCCCCTATCTTTTATGATAAGTGATAGGGGATAATATTAAATCCGGGTTTAAGTTACAAGTTTTAAGTTGTAAGTTCCAAGCAGAAAAGATTAGAGAGCAGCTAGTGGCTCATAGCTAGAAGCTTGGAACCTGGAACTTGGAACTTGAAACAACTAAAGGAGGATATAGATGTCAACACTGAAGATCACAGAGGGCACAATAGTAACAATGAACAAAGAGAGACAAATTTTTAAGGGCGATATATTTATAAAGGACGATAGAATAGATCAAATTGCTCCATCTATTGGGAAATCTGGGGATTTAGAGATAGATGCAAAGGGGAAGATTATAATTCCTGGATTGATACAAACCCATGTTCACCTAACTCAAACCCTATTCAAGGGTAAGGCCGATGATTTAGAATTACTCGACTGGTTGAGAAAGAGAATATGGCCCCTAGAGGGCGGTCATACTGCAAAAACAAATTATATCTCTGCAAAGCTTGGAATAGCAGAGCTTATAAAGAGTGGAACTACCTCAATTATAGATATGGAGACAGTAAATCATACTGAGTCTGCCTTAAATGCAATTGAAGAAAGTGGTTTTAGAGCCATAATAGGTAAATGTATGATGGATTATGGCGTGGGAGTACCAAAAACTCTTATGGAAGATACAAATGAGTCGATTAATGAGAGTGTTAGGCTGCTTAAAAAGTGGCATAAGTCAGCAAATGGAAGAATTCAATATGCTTTTGCACCAAGATTTGTTGTTTCATGTACAGAGGAGCTTCTTATAAGGGTTAGGGACCTATCCAAGGAATATGGAGTTATGGTTCATACCCATGCGTCGGAGAATAGAAAAGAGATAGAATTAGTTGAAAGGGATAGGGGAATGAGGAATATTAAGTATCTTCATAAGCTTGGAATGACCGGTGAAGACCTAATATTATCCCATTGTGTATGGTTAGATGATGAGGAAATGAAAATCCTAGCTGATACAGGAACTAAGATAGCCCACTGTCCGAATTCTAATTTGAAATTAGCTTCAGGTATTGCAAAAATTCCAGAATTACTTGAATTAGGAGCAAACGTATCCATCGCAATAGATGGGGCACCTTGCAATAATAATCTAGATATATTTAGAGAAATGAGAAGTGCAGCATTAATTCAAAAAGCAAGGCTTCTTAATCCTACTGCGATGCCGGCAGAAAAGGTATTTGAGCTGGCTACGATAAATGGTGCAAAAGCTATGGGCATGGAAAATGAGCTTGGAAGCCTAGAAGTAGGAAAAAAAGCTGATATTACAATTGTTGATCTTAATGATATTAGTAATGCACCCCATGAAGGTTCTAATATTATATCTCAATTAGTTTATTCTGCTTCAGGGCACAATGTTGAAACTACAATTATAGACGGAAAAATTGTTATGAGGAATAGAGAGCTTCTAACCTTAAATGAAAGGTCAATCATAGATGATGCTAATATGCTTATTAAGCAGCAAATGGAGAAATTCACCATTAAATAAAGGGGGAGTTATTCTATGGGAATTACAAAGGTGCACAAGGCATTTGACATAAATAGCGTTCTACAGCTACTGGAAAAGCATAGAGATAAAGCAGAGGTTTTAGCAGGCGGTACCGATTTATTAGTCCATATTAAAGAAGATAAGAATAAGGGAGACATAATAATTGATATTTCTGATATCGGAGAGATGAAGAAAATTGAAATTTTTGAGAAGGAGATAGTACTGGGAGCACTAACGACCTTTTCTGAAATAGTTCAGAGTAAATATATTAAAGACAAAATACCAGGATTATGGGAGGCTGCAAAGTCAGTAGGCTCACCACAAATAAGAAACATGGGTACTGTTGGAGGAAATATCTGTAATGCTTCTCCTGCGGCAGATATAGTTCCACCATTATTGGCCTTGGATGCAATACTGAATATTAAAAGTAAGGATGAAGAAAGAACCTTAAAGCTTAGTGAATTCTATAAGGATAAAAATAAAACTGCATTAAAATCTAATGAAATGCTAATCAGCATAAAAATTCCCCTTCAAAAGAATAAGAAAATCCATATGGGTTTTGAAAAGCTTGGGCCCAGAAATGCGTTGTCCATATCGAAAATCAGTTCTTCGGTTTATATAGAGATTGAAGATAAGGTAATGAAGAATATTAGGATTGCCTCTGGTGCATTAGGTGGTTATCCCCTCAGAGAGTACAGTGTTGAGAACTTTTTAAAGGGTAAAGAGCTTTGTGACAAGACCATTGAAGAGGCTTCAGAGAAGTACTCAGAGAGCTTGACACGAAGGCTTGCAGGTAGAAGTTCCTTAGAATATAAGAGAGAAGCTGTAAAGGGGGTGTTTAAGAAGGTTGTTTATAATGCCATTAATGGATAGCGTGGATTTATATTTTTTGCAGGGAGCTTAAGGTTAAGGAAAGTAAAAGAACGAAGGAGATGTGAATTCCATGATTAATATTGAGGTTAATATTAATGATAAGGATTATAAGCTTGAAGTTGAAGAGGACTTGAGGCTTATAGATTTATTAAGGGAAAAGATGGGACTGCTAGGGACAAAGGAAGGCTGCGGTGAGGGGGAATGCGGAGTTTGTACAGTAATATTAGATGGTAAAACAGTTACTTCATGTCTGATTTTAGCAACCCAGGCCCATGGTAAGAGGATTTTAACTATAGAGGGCTTAGGCGATGAAAACAATTTGCATCCTATACAAAGGGCCTTTTTAGATAATGGCGCGGTGCAGTGTGGTTATTGCACACCGGGAATGGTTCTGTCTGCAAAGGCATTGCTAGATAAAAATATTAATCCAACAAGGGAAGAAATCAGAGAGGCTATTTCAGGCAATTTATGCAGATGTACGGGATATGAAAAAATTATCGATTCCATTGAAAGGGCTTCAGAATTATTACAAGAGCAAGGAAGTGAAGCCCATGGGTGATTATAGAAATGTAGGAAAGAATCTAATTAGAGTCGATGGGAAACAAAAAATACTAGGAAAGGCAAAGTATCCTGGTGATTTATACATGGATGATATGCTTTATGGAGTTACTTTAAGGTCAATGCAGCCCCATGCATATTTTTCGATGGATGTAAGTAAAGCAGAGAAACTTCCAGGCGTAGTAAAGATATTGACCCATGAGGATATTATTGGAGAAAATCATCATGGCGTATATATTAAAGACCACGAGGTTTTTTGTAAGGATAAAGTAAGAAGAATTGGAGATCCTTTGGCTTTTATAATTGCAGAAAATGAGAAGTTGGCCATTGAAGCTAGCAAACATGTGGAAGTTAAGTATGATAAACTTCCTGCGGTTTTTGATCCAAGGGAAGGAATGAAGGATGATGCACCTAAAATACATGGAGACAGCAATATAGTGTATCATTATAAATGCAGAAAAGGAAATATTGATGAAGGCTTCAGATCCTCCCATGTCATAGTGGAAAATGAGTATAAGACCTCAATGGTGGATCATGCTTTTTTACAGCTGGAAAGTGGTTTAGCTTATGTGGAAGAAGATGAGACAATAGTAATATGCGCAGCTACTCAGTATCCTCATTTTGATCAGATAGAAGTGGCTGAGGCCCTTAGCTATGCAAAGGAGAAGATAAGAATAGTGAATCCTGCTGTTGGTGGAGCCTTTGGTGGTCGTGAGGATATAACAATGCAGATACATATTGCATTAGGAGCCTTGCTTACAAAAAGACCCGTTAAGGTATGCTATTCCAGAGAGGAATCCTTTTATGCCCATTCAAAAAGACATCCCCTTTATATGAAATTTAAAACGGGAGCGGATAAGGAAGGAAAGCTTACAGTTTTTGAAGCTGAAATAGTTGGAGATACAGGAGCGTATGCATCTTGGGCTGTTAATGTTCTAAGAAAAGCTGGAGTCCATGCTACTGGTCCCTATGAAATTCCTAATATTAAGATTGATAGCTATGCAGTTTATACAAATAATCCATTCTGTGGAGCAATGAGAGGCTTTGGAGCAACCCAAACTCCTGTGGCAAATGAACAGCAAATGGACATTTTGGCAGAAAAGCTTGGCATCAGCCCTGTAGAAATTAGGCTTAAAAATTGTTTTGGAATTGGAAGTATAACTGCAACTGGTCAAGTTCTTACGGAGAGTGTCCCCCTTAAAGAATGTATAGAAGCTGTATTTGAAAGAATGTTTTCAAGAGAAAGAGAGATGATATAATATGAAGAGAAGGGGTAAGGGGATTGCTGCATCCTTTTATGGGACTGGATATGGCAATGGTTTTCCTGACATTTCTATTGCAACCGTAGGATTAGAGGAGAATGGTAAAATTTCGATTTCTGTTGGAGCTTCGGAAGTTGGCCAAGGAGCTAAGACAATTCTATGTCAAATAGGGGCTGAGGCTTTAGGAATTGGCATTGATGATATTAGGATTGTCCATGAAGATAGTAACGAAACTCCTGATTCAGGTACGGCAGCAGCCAGCAGACAGACCTACAATACAGGTAATGCAGTAAAATTAGCAGTGGAAGAATTTAAGAAAAGACTGTTTGAAGCTGCGAAGGATGAATTAAAGTTAAATACATCCTTGGGATTAGAGGCTGAGGATAAAGAGGTATATCTTAAAATGTTTCCCCAAAAAAGAATAAGCTTTGAAAAAATTGCTAAGGGCTTTAAGAACAGGGGTAAAAAATTAACTGTAACCGAGAGATTTGTTGCCCAGACTACTGAAATGGACGGGGCTACTGGACAGGGTGCACCCTATTGGCCATACACCTTTAATTGCTACGGAGTTGAGGTAGAAGTAGATACTGAAACTGGGAAGGTTGATATCATCAGTGCCGTTTGTGCACAAGATGTGGGAAGAGCAATAAATCCTTCTATGGTAGAGGGACAGGTAGAAGGAGGATTTGCCATGGGAGTCGGATATGTACTATTTGAAGATATTGTATTGAAGGATGGGATGATAAAAAATAATAAGTTCTCAAAATATATTATTCCAACTAGTCTTGATATACCTAAGATAGAGAAGATTATTATTGAAGATCCAGAATCAACGGGACCCTATGGAGCCAAGGGAATAGGTGAGCCAGTAATGATACCTGTAGCTCCTGCTATATTAAACGCGATATATGATGCAGTTGGTGTGAGGATAAATGAACTACCGGCTTCACCGGAGAAAATATTAAAGGGAATTAAAGAGAGGTGAACAAGTATATGAAAAAAAGAATCGATATAGCAGCTGGAAGAGTAGATGGGGATTTAGTACTAAAAAATGCGAAGATTGTCGATGTGTTTTCAGAGGAAATAATCGAAGGAGATATAGCAATAAGTGATGGTAGGATAGCAGGTATAGGAGAATATGCTGGGAAAGAAGAAATCGATTTAAATGGCAAATATGTGGCACCGGGACTTATAGATGGGCATGTACATATTGAGTCATCCATGGTAACACCAAGTCAATTTGCCAAGGCCATAGTTCCCCATGGAACTACGACCATAATAGCTGATCCCCATGAAATAGCCAATGTATGTGGTTTGGATGGGATTGAGTATATCCTAGAGGGAAGCAGGGATATCCCCCTTGATGTATTTGTAATGCTTCCATCCTGTGTACCAGCAACGGACTTTGAAAATTCGGGTGCAGAGCTTTGCGCTACTGAGCTTGAAAAAATGATTAATAGTGATAGGGTTTTGGGTCTAGGGGAACTGATGGATTATCCCGGTGTAATTGGAGGACATAAAGGGGTTGTTGAAAAAATAAAAATGGCAGGAGATAAGTTAAAGGATGGGCATGGACCGGGGATTGCTGGAAAAGAATTAAATGCTTATGTTAGTGCAGGGATAAAAACGGAACATGAATGTACAACTGTGGAAGAAATGCAGGACAGGATTAGATTAGGTATGTATATACTAATAAGGGAGGGCTCTGCTGCAAGAAATTTGGAGGCCTTGGTAAAGGGGATAACTAGAGCTAATCTCAGGAGAACATTGTTCTGTACCGATGATAGACATCCAGAGGATATATTGAACGACGGACATATTGATAACAATATTAGGTTGGCCATAAGGAATGGAATCAAGCCTATAGCTGCAATTAAAATCGCATCCTTGAATGCGGCTGAGTGCTATAGATTATATGACAGAGGGGCTATTGTACCAGGGTATTTGGCAGATTTAATAGTTATAGATGACATGGAAAGTTTTAATATTGAAAAGGTATTTAAAGAGGGTAAGCTGGTTGCCAAAGACAGCAAGGCCCTATTTGAGGTTAAAGTCAAGAATAACTCAAAGGTAATTGATACCGTAAAATTAAGTGAAGTAAATAAGGATATGCTTAAAATAAAATTAGAGAGTGACATTGTAAATGTTATGAGATTATCGGCCCACAGCCTTGTTACTAAAAAGGTAATTAGGAAGGTAGACACAGAAGGGGGGTATTTTAAATATAATGATATGCTTGATATCTTAAAGCTTGTTGTAATTGAAAGACATAATAGAACTGGAAACATTGGACTTGGACTTGTTGAAAACTTCAATCTAAGGAGTGGAGCTATAGCATCGACTGTTGCCCATGATTCCCATAATCTCATTACAGCCGGAGATAACGATGAAGATATTCTTCTAGCTATTAAAGAAATAGACGAAATAGGTGGTGGAATTACCATATGTTCTAAGGGTAAGGTTTTAAAATCATTACCCCTGCCTATAGCTGGTTTGATGTCTGATAAGGCTCTAGATGAGGTAAGTGCAGAGCTGAAGGAAATGTTAAAAATAGCCTATGATATGGGCGTAAATAAGGATATAGATCCCTTTATGACCCTAGCATTTCTTGCACTTCCTGTAATACCAGAGCTTAAGCTTACAGACGTAGGGCTATTTGATGTGACGAAATTTGACTTTATAGATTTAAGTGTGAAGAGTGAATAAAGAGAGGTGGGAAAATTTCATTTGTTAATAAAGGAATGATTGACAAATATGGTGAGAGGATTGAGAGAATATTTTCCTGTCACCATTTTAATTTGTAGGATCAAAATATACTTTTTCATTGGCTTTAGTAGAACCATCAATATTTACCTTTAACCCTGATTTTTTCTCTAGGGTACTATATATTTCCTTAACTCCCTTCCACCACTTTTTGTCTTGGGCATATTTTCTGTTTATCCATTTAAAAGGGTCTTCGTTTTCTGGTCGACCCTTTAAAAGATTTATAACGGTTCTAGAGGCGATTCTAGAAGAATCTACTATATTAGTATTGTAATTTTCCCAGCTCTTAAATACATTGTAGGGATTATTAGCAATTTTTTTAGCAAATTTATGATTTTTAGGAACGAAGGCCTGCTCATGACCAGCTATTGAAAATAATAGGATAGGATTTAGATTGAATTCTTTGGCGCATTTAATTATGGTTGAGAAATAGGGTTCTTTAGCTAAAAGAGAGTTTTTTTCTATTAAGTAATTTCTCAATTCCTTTTCATTTATTCTCTTGTATTTAAAATGATCCGGTAAGTGACTGGTCATGAGTTCTAAATCCTTGCTAATTTCATAATCATTGTCTTCAAATTCTAAGTTTATATTATTATATTCTGCACTTGTAACCAGTTCAATAAAAGCTGCTCTGTCTTTATATATATAGTTTTTAAAAATATGAGTAATGGGTATGAGTAAAAGGCACAGTGCTAGGGAATATATAAGTATATATTTTCTGGTTTCTTCATCTGACATATTTGTTTCCAAAATATATAGAATTTTGTTTTTAAGTTTGGCGATATATTTTATAATAGGTTTAACTTTTACATGGCATTTAGAGGATATTTCTTTATTATCATTGAGGTTTTCATCTTCTATGATGCACTCATCATCAGATATTGTTTTATTATCTGAAGAATTATTATGATTTTCTTTTATATTGTCATGTTTTTTTTCTTTAATATTTTTATCGTTTTCTTCTAGAATTTTACTTAAGGAAGTATCATTATATGTAATGCTTTCAGGTTCAACACTTAATTCTTGAATTATATTTTTTATAATATTTAAGTCTATTTCTTCATCTATTTGTGTGCTTATCCATTTGTTTATTTGATATATAAATTCAAGACTTGTATCCTGGTTTGCTGCACATGCTTTTAGTACATCGTATTGATATATGATTTTTCTATTGCTTAGGAATGTATTTTTTATCAGATTGTTTTTCACATTGCTTTTATAATCTTTAGTGAAGCCCTTTAGATTTTTATTTAATATATTGTGAATATTTCTGGCCAAAATACGAGCTTTAGAGGATTCATCAAGCTGGGGATGTTCTTTATTGATGGCATTTCGTAGAAGATTTATATCTTGATTTGATAATATAATATTGTTTTTCATTTTATTTATAAAATCATCCATAAAGATTCACCCTTTTTACCATTTTTGACTAATAACTAATTCTACATATAATTTTCAAATCCTTCAAAGATTAGTATGTTGAAGATAAAAAACTTTTATAGATAAGGAGTGTTTTAATATATGAGAGTTAAAGAAAAGGAAAATGGAGTAATCTTAGAAGAAGTAGAGGATTTTGAACTACCCCATATATTTGAATGTGGACAATGCTTTAGATGGAATAAGGAAGATGACGGAAGCTATACGGGAGTTGCCCTGGGTAAGGTTATCAATTTAAAAAAGGAAGGAGATAATGTATATATTGATAATACCAATTATAGTGAATTTATGGATGTATGGTATAATTACTTTGATTTAAAAAGAGATTATGGAGATATAAAAGAAAAATTATCTGAAATTGATGATACTATGTTAACTTCAACGAAGTTTGGATATGGTATTAGAATATTGAAACAGGATGAATGGGAAACCCTCGTATCCTTTATAATTTCAGCAAATAATAGGATACCTATGATAAAAAGAGCTATAGAAGCCCTAAGCAAAAATTATGGAGAGTATATTGGACAGTACAAAGGAAGAGACCATTACAACTTTCCCAAAGCTGAAAGATTATATAATTTAGATGTAGATGATATTATGTTTAGTGGAATAGGCTTTAGAGGTAAATATATATTAAGTGCCGCAAAGCTTATAGTTCAAGATGGAGTAGATATCTATGGACTTAAAAACTTAAGTACTGAAAAGGCTCGGGAGAGACTTATGGAATTTCCAGGAATAGGGCCTAAGGTTTCAGATTGTATTATGCTTTTTTCTATGGATAAAGATGATGCATTTCCTATAGATATATGGGTAAAAAGAGTCATGGAGTATTTTTATATACCAGAAGGTACGAGTCTAAAAAAAATTCAGCAATTTGCACAAAATAAGTTTGGACCCTTGGCTGGTTTTGCTCAGCAGTATTTATTTTATTATGCTAGGGAATTAAAGATAGGAAGAGGAAAAAAGCAATCTAAAAGATAAATTTTACAAAAAACAGTCCTTTTATAGTGGGGTTAAAAGCAAAAAAAATTAAAGAAAACATGAAAAAATAACATAATTATTAATAAATTAGAATAATAAAGAGAAATATGAAGATAATAGAAAAAAAATTTTAAAAAGCAATTATAATTAAAAAAAATTACTTAAAACAACTCTAAATCGACTTAAATAGGATTTGCGTTATAATTACTTATATTGTAAATTAGTATTGTGATTAGCACTCAACTGAGGTGAGTGCTAATAAATAAGTTTGTAATTACATTTAAATAAAGAAAAAAAGAGGAGGTTTTATAATGAACATCAAACCATTAGGTGACAGAGTTGTTATCAAAAAAGTAGAAGCTGAGGAAAAAACTAAAAGCGGTATAGTTTTACCAAGTCAAGCTAAAGAACAACCTCAAATGGCTGAAGTAATGGCAGTAGGACCAGGCGGTATGGTTGATGGTAAAGAGGTTAAAATGGAAGTTAAAGTCGGAGATAAGGTTATATTCTCAAAATATGCAGGAACTGAAATCAAGTATGACGGAGAAGAATATACTATTTTGAAACAAAGTGATTTATTAGCTGTAGTAGAATAGAGAAATCAATTAACGATTTAGGAAATTTCATAAATTTAAATTAGAACAATTGCATAGTATATATGGTATGGTTTTAAAGACTTAAAAACTATATGGGTAGTAAATTTTTAAAGGTAATAATTATGCAATTTACTTAATTTAAACTATTAACTGATTACATAAGGAGGGTAATACAATGGCAAAGGAAATTAGATTCAGTGAAGATGCTCGTCGTAAACTAGAAGAAGGTGTTAATAAATTAGCTAATACAGTTAAGGTTACATTAGGACCTAAGGGTAGAAATGTTATTTTAGATAAAAAGTTTGGTTCACCTACTATTACTAATGATGGTGTAACTATTGCCCGTGAAATTGAATTAGAAGATGTATATGAAAATATGGGTGCTCAATTAGTTAAAGAAGTAGCTACTAAGACAAATGATGTTGCTGGTGATGGTACAACTACAGCTACATTACTTGCTCAAGCTATAATTAGAGAAGGATTAAAGAACGTTGCAGCAGGTGCAAATCCAATGATACTTAAAAAAGGTATAGAAAGAGCTGTTGAAGTATCTGTTGAAGAAATTAAGAAAAATTCAAAGCAAATAGAAGGAAAAGAAGCTATTGCTAATGTTGCTTCTATTTCAGCTGCCGATAGTCAAATAGGATCTCTTATAGCTGAAGCAATGGAAAAGGTAGGAAAAGATGGAGTAATTACTGTTGAAGAATCAAGAACTATGGGAACTACTTTAGATGTAGTTGAAGGTATGCAGTTTGACAGAGGATATGTTTCTCCATATATGGTGACTGATACTGAAAAGATGGAAGCTGCCCTTGAAAGTCCATATATCTTGATTACAGATAAGAAGATTACAAACATTCAAGAAATTCTTCCACTTCTTGAGCAAATAGTTCAACAAGGAAAGAAATTGTTAATTATTGCTGAGGATATTGAAGGTGAGGCTCTTGCTACACTTGTTGTTAATAAATTAAGAGGAACCTTTGAATGTGTTGCAGTTAAAGCTCCAGGTTTTGGTGATAGAAGAAAGGCAATGCTTGAAGATATAGCTATAGTAACTGGTGGTCAAGTGATTTCTGAAGAATTAGGATTAGATCTTAAGACCGTTACAATAGATATGCTTGGTACAGCTAAGTCTGTTAAAATTGACAAGGAGAACACTACTATCATAGATGGTGCAGGAGATAGTTCAGCTATATCAGATAGAGTTAAACAAATAAAAGCTCAAATTGAAGAAACTACTTCTGACTTTGACAAGGAAAAATTACAAGAAAGACTTGCTAAGCTTTCTGGTGGAGTTGCAGTTATCCAAGTAGGGGCTGCTACTGAAACTGAAATGAAAGAAAGAAAATTAAGAATAGAAGATGCATTAAATGCAACAAGAGCAGCTGTTGAAGAAGGTATTGTTGCTGGTGGTGGTACAGTACTTATTAATTCTGCTAAAGCAGTAGAAAAAATGCTTGAAGGCCTTGAGGGAGATGAAAGAACAGGAGCATTAATAGTTAGAAGAGCCCTTGAAGAGCCATTAAGACAAATTGCTATAAATGCGGGATTAGAAGGCTCAATAGTAGTTGAAAAAGTTAGAAATAGTGAAGATGGTGTTGGCTTTGATGCTTTAAATCAAAAATACACTGGTATGCTTGCAGCTGGCATCGTTGACCCAACTAAGGTAACTCGTTCAGCTCTTCAAAATGCTGCATCAATTTCTGCGTTATTCTTAACAACTGAAGCTGCAGTAGCTGAGCTTCCAGAAGAAAAACCTGATATGCCACCAATGGGTGGAATGGGCGGCGGAATGCCTCCAATGATGTAAAAAATGGTTAAATCTGTTGATTACAACAGTTTTATAATTTCATAAAACTGATTTAACAACATTTTGCTAATATTAGAGGCTTTGCATAAGTTCTTAGAACTTTTGTAAAGCCTCTTTTTCATTTCCTCAATTATATGGATAAACCAAATACTCTGAAAACAATTCTTGTTTTAAATCTATTATAATTTGTATATAATGGTAGTAATTAAATATATATAGGGGTTTAAGTAAAGATTTTAGTTTTAATTCTAAAACTTTATCTTAAAGATTATGACAAGGAGGCTTTTATGTTTGCTGATATAGATTATATTAATCAATTTACAGATATGATGTCTGAAGGGTTTATTTTTATTGATAATAATGGCAAAATTCAAATATATAATAAAAAGGCAAAGGAAGTTTTTGGTGTTATTTATAATCAGGGAAGAGGACATGAATCAGGAAGAATCATTGAGGGAGATATTGTAATAATAGCAGATAATAATCTTGGAAGAGATGACGGTGGACTTACTCCAAATAATTTAAGTGTAATAGGTATTGAAGATAAAAATATAAAAATAGGGGATTCCATTATAGCTATAGGCTCCTATATGAATAAAAAGATTATTCCTATATATAAATATATGAAAAATGATAGTGGAAAATTTATGAAACTGAATACAAGTTTTCAGGGAATAGATATAACTGTAAATATTGATATAGTAGGTAAAATTATTGATATTATCGTAAATGGTGAAAAGTTTGAAATTGAGTATATAAGTGCAATAGGTCATATGGTGGTACTTGAAGGCCAAACTGGAGAAGTAAAGTTTTATCAAGCTAATGGATATACCATAAGAAAGGAAAGTATTTTAGATTTGCTTAATGGTAAGGAATATATGGCAAAGGGGCAAAATCTTGAAGTAGAAGTTATAGGGAGAGATATTTTTGATATTCATGGGCATGTTTCTGATATTAAGGAATTCTATGAAGCTGCCCAAGGTAAAAGTATAAGCTTTAAAAATAAATTTATAGAAATAAACGGCAGACCTACTCTGTGTTCTCTTTCACCAGTGGATAGAGATGGTAAAAGAGTAGGGGCTATTTTAAAAGTTAAGGACATATCAGAACTTAAGAAACTCATAGAAGAGAGAAATGAAGCATTTTTGAAATTAGAAGAAATTGAAAAACAAATTAGTGGAAGAGAAAGTGTTGCTAATATGTTTCCAAATATAATTGGAGAAAGTGATGAAATAAATGAGGTTAAAAAACTTCTTTATAAGGCTTCTAATTCAAGCTCTACAGTTCTCCTTCTTGGAGAAAGTGGAACAGGAAAGGGTTTAATGGCAAGGGAAATACATGCTGCAAGTAAATTTAAGAATAACCCCTTTATTCACGTTAATTGTGCTTCTATACCAGAATCCCTTATTGAAAGCGAGATTTTTGGATATGAAGAAGGAGCCTTTACTGGAGCTAGAACAAAAGGAAAAATTGGTTTTTTTGAAATGGCAAAATCGGGAACTATATTTTTAGATGAAATATCTGAAATTCCTCTTTCAACTCAGGTAAAGCTTTTACGGGTTTTACAAAGTAAATCTTTTTTTAGAGTAGGTGGTACAGAGGAAATTAAAATTGATGTGAGAATTATAGCAGCCACTAATAAAAACCTAGAGGAGGAAGTTTTAAAAGGTAGATTTAGGGAGGATTTATTTTATAGAATAAATGTATTTCCCGTTTGGATACCACCACTTAGGAAAAGAAAGCAGGATATATACCCTATTGTATATTCAAAATTGCCAGAAATCTGTAAAAAGGTTGGATGTGAAGAAAAACATATTTCTGGACAAGCTTTAAAAAAACTTAAAAATTATAATTGGCCGGGAAACGTTAGAGAAATGGAAAATATTCTTGAAAGGGCAGTAATTCTCTGTGATGGTAGAACTATACTTTCAAAGCATTTAAAAATTGAAACAGGTAATGGGGATGCAAAAGAAGATATAAATAATATTAAAACTATTAAACAAGCAGTAATGGAGGCAGAGAAAAAAGCTATTATTAATGCTCTAAAAATTTGCAATGGTAATAAAAAACAAGCCATGGATATATTGAATATTAGAAAAACTTCTTTTTATGACAAGATAAAGAAGTATGAAATAGAAGTTCGATAATACGGAAAATGGTCCGCTAAAACGAACTATGTTTTTGTCGAAAAATACAGCATTAAGGGAGATTGTCTATAATATTAGTTCGATTAAACGGAAAATAATTAAATTGTGAATTTATAAATCCCCTATTCTTCCTGCAATTATATTTGGCATAAAAATTGCTAAAAATAAAATTGAATTTACTAAAAAGAATGGGTGATTATTATGGAAAATAAAATTAATAATAGTAATTATATGTTTAGTGGTTTAGATACTGTGATGCTTGCTAGAGAATATGGTACTCCTTTATATGTTGTATCTGAAGATATTATCAAGGAAAAATGTAAAGAGATAAGAGAAAGTTTTTTACTAAAATATGAGAATGTTAAGGCTGCATATGCTAGTAAAGCCTTTCTAAATCTTGCTATGTGCAAGATTATTGAAAGAGAAGGGCTGTATTTAGATGTGGTTTCAGGTGGAGAATTATTTACTGCAATAAAGGCAGATTTTCCAATAGAGAAAATATTTTTTCATGGTAATAACAAAAGTGAGGATGAGTTACAGCTTGCCATATCTAAGGATATCGGGAGGATAGTTGTAGATAACTTATATGAGCTTGAACTAATCAATAGTATTAGTGAAAAATATAATAAGAAGACCAATGTATTGTTTAGAGTTACTCCTGGAGTAGAAAGCGAGACCCATAAATATATTATAACAGGACAAAAGGATTCAAAATTTGGTATTCCTATTGTGGAAGATATAATATTTAAAGCCATAAAGGCAGGTATAGAATATGAAAATATTAACCTTTTGGGCTTTCATTTTCATGTAGGCTCTCAAATATTTGATAATAAATCCTATATAATTGCAGCTGAGAAAATTATGAATCTAATAAAGGAAGCCAAGGATAGGTTTGGTTTTATTACAAGGGAATTAAATACTGGTGGTGGATATGGTATTTATTATGCAAAGGGAGATGATCCAAAGCCTCTAAGTTATTTTACCGATGCAATAATGGAGAAGGTATTTGAAAAGTGTAAAGAATTCAATTTGGAAATACCTACTATTATAATAGAGCCTGGAAGATGGATCATAGGAGATGCGGGAATTACTTTATATACTATAGGTGCTATCAAGGAAATACCAGGAATTAGAACTTATGTATCAATTGATGGTGGAATGCCTGATAATCCGCGTCCAGCTCTTTATGACTCAAAATACGAAGCTGTTGTTGCTAATAAGGTAAATGAGCCTGCTGATAATACTGTTACAATAGCTGGAAAATGTTGTGAAACGGGAGATATACTTATATGGGATTTAAATGTTCCTAAAATCCAGCCTGGAGATTTTTTGGCAGTTCTCAGCACTGGAGCTTATAATTATTCTATGGCCAGTAATTACAATAAGGCTTTAAGACCAGCCGTAGTACTTTTAAATGAAGGAAATGCCGAGGTGATAGTTGAAAGGGAAACATATGAAGATTTAATAGCTAAAAATAGTATTCCCTGGCATTTAAGATAATAAACAAAACAAGGACTCCATAAAGTAATGGAGTCCTTAAACATTTAAATTATTAGCTCATTTTATTATTCATATTTCCACCGGTCATATTTCCACCAGATATATTTTTAGAAAGAGCTGATTTAAGCTGTTGTTTGTCTTGTTGAGTAGCATTTTGAGCAGATGGGTAGTAACCTTTTTGTATTGCTATCTGTCCTAATTGGTCTTGAAATTGTTCAGCTTCAGTTCTAAGCTGTGTTAAGGCATTTTTTAAACTCTTATTGCTACATTCTCCAATTGCATTGGTGTAGGTAACCATACTGGATTTTGTACCAGAAAGAACGTCACTTACCATATCTCTTTCTTGCATATTCATAAACTTTACCTCCATTTTCTATAATTTGTTTGTTAATTGCTGTACAGTGGTTTGAGCAGATTGAGCAGCTTGTTTAAACATCTGCTTTAGCTGGCTATCTTGACACCTATTTGAGTATTCATTTAGCTTACTAGCCATAGTTTGATGCTCATCAATAATATGTCTTAAATTTTGCAATTCTTGTTGAGATACATTAGTAAGGTCAACTTGATTTAAATTTGCCACAAAGATTCTCCTTTCTTACACTAAGAGTTATTTTGTATTACTCAATTTTATTTTGTGATTTAAAGGATTCTTATATACAAATATTTATGAAATTGTATATGGTAAAAAATAGAAATAAAAAACCCATGAGAAATTTCTCATGGGTTTTAAACCAGATTATTCATAAAAAATTTAAAACTCTGCTGCACTCTTTCAAACTTTCCATGAATAATCTGGGCTTAAATATGGCTTTTGAAGATTTCTTTTACTGATTTTAAATATATATCAAAATCTTTTTTTGAAAATAATATAAACCTTATTTCTTTAAAGTCTGTTTCATCTATAAATTTTTTAACAGTGTTTAGGGCTATGATTGAGGCCTTTTCAATTGGATATCCATATACTCCGGTACTAATGGAAGGAAAAGAAATGGTATCTATGTTATTTTTATGGGCAAGCTTTAAGCTGTTTCTATAGGCGTTTGTCAAAAGCTCAGGCTCTTTATGCTTGCCATCCTTCCATATTGGACCTACTGTATGTATTACATAATTCGATGGTAAATTTCCTCCTGTGGTAATTACAGCTTCACCAACATCGCAGCCACCATACCTAGCTCTTATGACCTTACATTCTTCTAGTATTTTAGGTCCTCCTGCCCTATGAATGGCGCCATCGACTCCGCCGCCTCCTAATAATGTTGAGTTTGCTGAATTGACTATGGCTGTGGTATTTTGCTTTGTAATATCTCCTTGAACTAACTTTATAGTAGTAGCTCCATAAATAAACTCCATATGTCTTACCTCCATTTAAAAGCATATTTATAATATTATGATATCATATTTTTAGCTTATGGATTATGGTTAATGGTTTTGGCTAAAAAGATTATCAGGGGTTTTAAATATTTCATTTAAGTGATTTTAATAAACTAAAAATAAATATTAAAACCCCTATATAAGAACTTGCACAATGAGTTAGTTTATGATAGTTCGTTGTATAATATGGAAAATTTATTTCTAATATTTTCTATATCAACTGAATCTGCCTCTTTAATTTTATACCAACCTCTTTGATTCATTAAATCTAAAATTTCAAACTGACAATTTTGAGTATTTGTTAAGCATATGCTTAATGCATTTCTTAAATCTGGACAAGTTGACTCCATGATAGATGAAGTATATGAGTGAGTAATCTGTTCTTCTGACATAAGTAAGTCACTGAGTAATTCTTTCTCGCTAAAATCTAGACTGTAAGACATTTTTTTCAACCTCCATGGAACATTTTTGAATTAATATGAAAAAATGTGAAATACTATATATAACTGAGGAAATTGCATAATTGTCTTCTTTTGCAAAAGCTACTTTTAATATAGTTTAAAAAAATTAAAATGTAGATTTATGGTTGGACTCTATATAATTAAGTAAATTATTGTAATTTTCCTTATGCTTTTCAGCAGAGTTTTGGCAGAGAATTTTTAACTGAGCATCATTAAAATATGATGCATACAAATTATATTTTTTGTTCATCATAGCTTCATAGGACATTTGGTTTTCAAGGACTTTTAAATTAGATTCGTCAAATTTAGGATTAGGGTACATTTTTAATCCTCCTTTAGAAATAGTATTTAATTGAGCAAATTGTATAATTACCTTCTGTAAGAACCATATATTATATATAGCTTAAAAATTTTCAGAGATATACCATATATATTATGCAATTTTGCCAAATCGTAGTTATGAGATTTTCTTAATTATATTATTTGAAATAAATTAATTTATATTTCTTGTAAATTATGAAGAAGATAAACATAATTTACAGTAATGGATATTCTTTAGAAAAATTATAAGGAGGTGTTAACTTGAGTTTTTTAGATAATTTTTTTAATATGTTTAAAGACAAAAGAGATAAGAGGAATAATACTGCAAGTGATAACAATCTAACAAATATGAAGGATACCCATGTATCCTTTGGAGAAGATCCAGGCACAATAGGAAATCCAGAAGATGAAATAGAGTAATTTTCACAGGCCGTCTCACAATAAAATGTGAGACGGCCTAATTTTTATGTATAAATTCACCTTTTAATTTACTTATCTATAGATACAATATTAAAACTTAAGACGGATTTATTTCACTATATATACAAAGAGATAATGGAGTGTTATATTATACAATAGATATCACAGAAAATATCACAAGAAATACCTCTAGTAAATTTGTTAAAAAACAAGAGATAGTATAAAATGTGATATAGTTTGTTAAAAAATATTTCCAACATTAGTGATACCAGTCTTTTTAAAAGTTCAACGAATATATTTATCTTGGCATAAGTTTTGCTAATATTAATAGTTGAGGAAATTGCATAATACATGTAAAGAATTTTAAAATACAAAATGGAGTGGAGAAAGTCAGGTTAGTTATCTACATATTGTATTTTGAAATTAATAATGTTAATTATGCAAGTTTCTCAGGTGAATAATGGAGGGATTAAGTTGATTAGTGATTTATTATCTATTATCCAGAGAGAAGACAAAAGAAATCCTATGAAAGATGATGAATTGGCTAAAATCTTAGATACAAATAGAGAAAAGATTAATCTATTAAGGCAGGAAAATAATATTCCTAATTATTTAGAAAGAAGAGAAAGTTACTTAATAGAAAATATAGACAATATAATTATCTCAGATCCCCAAATATCTTTAAGAAAAATAACTAGCGAATTAAATAAACTGGGATTTAAGATTTCAACCTTTGGAGTAAGAAAATATAAGGAATATATAGATAATAAAAAAAGAGAATATTTAAAAAGGGAAGAATTTGAATTTGTTGATACTAATGATGCTGCTAATAAAATTGATGATTTTTCCAATGTTATAGGTGCCTTAGGGAGTCTTAGACAAGTTATTAAATTAGCTAAGGCTTCGGTATTATACCCTCCAAATGGATTACATACTCTTTTATTTGGGGAAACGGGAGTAGGCAAAAGTCAATTGGTTGAGGAGATATATAATTATGCTAAAACAATTAGAAAAAACAGAAATATGCCTTTAATTACATTAAATTGTGCTGATTATAGTGATAATCCTCAACTCATAGTTTCTCAATTGTTTGGTTATTCAAAGGGTAGTTTCACTGGTGCTGATAAAGATAGGCAAGGTTTAGTTGAAAAAGCAAATGAAGGTATATTATTTTTAGATGAAATTCATAGGCTTCCCCCCAAAGGGCAGGAAATTCTATTCAGGATAATAGATAAAGGAGAATTTTCCAGACTGGGGGAAACCAGTCGTATTAGAAAAGTAAATATTATGATAATTGGTGCTACAACAGAAAATTTAGAGTCTAATTTATTGATTACATTTAGAAGAAGGATTCCAGTTTTAATTGAAATTCCTCCTCTTAAGGATAGGCCAATGAAAGAAAGATTGCAGCTTATATATAAGTTTTTTTCCATTGAAGCAGCTAAGCTAAATTGTAGTATTAAATTATCTGAGAAAATATTAGAAATTTTATTGTTTTACAAATGTACAGGAAATATAGGCCAATTAAAATCAGATGTACAGGTGATATGTGCTAAGGCTTTTTTAAAGCTTTTATCTGAAAAGGAAGATATTATAAAGATCACAATAAAAGAACTTCCAAACCATATAAAAAATCAGGTGTTGGATATATCCAATAAAAGGGATGAGCATAATTTATTGGGACTCAATGATATTACGATTGTTCCCAATAATAAAGATATTGAGAAACAGCTAATTAAACATGATATTGGATATTTAATGAAAAAGAGAATTGATGAAATCAAAAAAACTGAAGAAGGATTAAAGGAGAAGAAGAATTTAGTTAAGGAGTTAAATACAATTGTAGAAAATTATACAAATAGTATTGAAAAAAAATATGGATATATATCTAAAAAGGATCTAAAAAACTTTTTAGGCATAGATATAACCCAGGCTGTTGAGTATGTATTAAAGGAAATTAATATAGATGAAAAATTAAAGCAATCACTTTTTAATATATTGTCTCTACATATAAATTCTGCTGTAGAGCGCTTAATGGCTGGAAATATCATAATAAATCCCCAGCTTGATAATATAAAAAGAAACAATAAAAAGGAATTTGAAATTGCACTGAGGCTGGCAAATATATTAAATGAAAAATTAGATATTACTGTTCCTGAAGATGAGGCAGGGTTTATAGCATTATATTTAATTCACTATATTAAAAAAAATAGGAATTATAAAGAAAGAAGAGTAAAGGTAGTAGTTGTAACCCATGGGCAGGTGGCTGATTCAATGCTAAAGGTGGCACAAGCCCTCCTTGGAATCAATGACGGCATAGCTATAAGTATGGAACTTAGTGTTAAACCTAGAGAAATATTGGAAAAAGTAAAGGATACTATAACAAAGGTCCATGAAGGAAAGGGAGTTTTACTTTTAGTAGATATGGGTTCCCTTGTATCCTTTGAAGAAATTATTTCAGAGGAGCTTGGGGTAAAGGTAAAGGCAATACCTAGAGTAGATACTTTAATGGTTATAGAGGCAATTAGAAAAGCATCCATATCTTCAAATACACTAGAAGGGGTTTATGATTCTATTTTAGAGTTAGATAGAATGGTATCCAACAGCAAAATAAGGAAATGGGACTTTAGAAGCAAGCCAAAGAGTAAAGCGATTATTACAACTTGTATCACAGGAAAAGGTACAGCCCTTAAGATTAAGGAAGTAATTAAAAAGAAGCTTGGGGATTTAAGTTGTGGTATAGATATTATACCTGTTGGATTATTAGATGGTGATTTTCTAGAAAAAATTTTAGAGATAGAAAAGGATTATGAAATATTATTAATAGTTGGAACAGTAGATCCTGAATATAAAAATCTAATATTTATTCCCTTTGAAAAAATATTAGATGGAGAAAAATTAGATTTTTTACTTAATGCAGTTAAGCTCAGCAATAATTCAATTATGAAAAACAATGGGGGAGTATCTATAAAGGATTTATTTGATAGTAAAGCAATTAAATTTTTTGATTCATGTAGGTCTAAAGAGGAATTAATAGCAAATATGGTAGATACTTTAGTACATGAAGGATATGTTAAAAAGGAATTTTACAATGATGTCATGGAAAGGGAAGAGGATGCAAGCTCATATATAGGCGATAATGTGGCTATTCCCCATACAACCAGGGAAAATTCTATAATCAGGCCAATTATTGGGGTGGGCATACTAAAAAAACCTTTGCTCTGGGATGATGGTAAAGTAAATATTGTCCTTATGTTGGCTTTAACTCCTAAGCATAAGAATAATTTTCTTAAAATATACAAATTAATTAAAGGAACAGACCTTAATCAAAAAATAAAAAAGTTGAATAATGGCGAAGATGTAATAAAGGAGGTTTTAAAATATGCAAGAAGAAAATGAAATAGCAATTGAATTTGATCCAGGCATAATTAGGCCAAATGTAAATGTAAATAATTGGGAAGAATTATTGGGGAAAATGGGAGATTTGCTTAAGGAAAAGGGCTATGTGAAAGAAACATTTAAAGAAGCTCTAATAAACAGGGAAAAAGAGCACCCTACCGGTATTCAGGTAGGTGAGCTTGGAATTGCCATTCCCCATACCGATGCTGTCCATGTAAATAAAACTACTATAGCAATGGTAACCCTTGAAAAACCTATAAAATTTGAGCTTATGGCCGAAGATGGAAATACAAATGCTGAAATAGTATTTATATTAGTAGTTAAAGAACCTAAGACTCAATTATTTTTCCTAAAAAGACTTATGGCTATGTTTCAAAAAATAGAGGTATTACAAAAAATCAAAGAGATGAAGGAGTCAAAGGATATAATAAATCTTTTGAAGCAGGAATTGAAAGTATAGAAAAAAAATCTTTCCTTAAATCTCTATACAAGGAAAGACAAATAAAAAATTAAATTGTTTTATATAAAATTGATGTAGTAATAGTATATCATTTTTATAAAAAAAATAAAAATTAAATTTGAGGGGAGGAAAAATATAAAATGAAAAAGAGAATAATTGTGGCATGTGGTGGAGCAGTTGCAACTTCCACAGTGGCAGCAGACAAAATAGCAGAATTGTGTAAAAAGGAGAATATACCTGTAGAAATTATTCAATGCAGGGTATCAGAAATTGCATCTAAATGTGACAATGTTGACTTAATAGTAACAACATCAAGGGTTAAAAAGGATTATGGTATACCCCTTGTAAGTGGAATGTCGTTTGTTTCAGGAATAAATGTTGAAAAAACAGAGGAAACCATATTAAGCTATTTAAAATAAAGATATAAAAAATAAGAAAATTAATTTTATAATTTGATTTTGGGATAATTGCATAATATATAGGGTGAAATATTGGAATTCTTACAATAACTAGTTATGCAATTTCCTCAAATAAAAAATTGAATTATTTTATATGAATTGATGTGAGCAAATTGCATAATTATGTTATCAAAAAATCAGCCATTACTGTGGTATTGAAATCTTTGCAGAAATACTATATATTATGCAATTTTGCCGAACTAGAATTATACAAATTCTTTGATGTATATGAATAAAGACAAATATTAAGTTGTGATAGGAGGATTTTTCATGGAGTTTATAAAATATATTTTGGATTTAGGACCATCAGTTATGCTTCCTATAGTTATATTTTTATTTGCAATTTTACTGGGACAAAAACCTGGTAGAGCTTTTAGATCAGGAGTAATGATAGGTATTGGCTTCATAGGAATTGGTCTTGTAATAGGATTGATGCTAGATAATCTTGGACCAGCAGCTCAAGCTATGGCTCAAAGATTTGGTGTTCAGCTTAGTGTAGTAGATGTTGGATGGCCAGGCTCATCTCCGATGACTTGGGCCACTCCCATTGCTACTATAGCTATACCTATTGCAGTAGCAGTAAATATTATTATGCTGGTTTTAGGGTTGACAAGGGTTGTAAATGTAGATATTTGGAATATATGGCATATGGCCTTTACAGGTGCAATACTACATATAGCTACAGGAAGCTTTGCAATAGGAATAGTGGGTGTTATTATTCATGCAGCCTTTGCTTATAAGCTAGGGGATTGGTTTGCTCCTATTACAGAAAAATACTTTGGACTGGAAGGAATAGCTGTTCCCCATGGGACTTCAGCATATTGTGGGCCAATTGCTGTACCAATAGAATGGCTCCTTAATAGAATTCCGGGAGTTAAAAAAATTAATTTTAACTCTGAGAAAATAAGCGAAAGATTTGGAGTATTAGGTGAGCCAATGATTATTGGTTTGATACTGGGAATAATAATAGGATTTTTAGCAGGATATGAGTTTAAAATAACTTTACAATTAGGTATGCAAATGGCTGCTGTTATGATTTTAATGCCAAAGGTTGTTAAATGTATTATGGAAGGACTTATTCCTGTATCTGAAGCTGCAAGAGAATTACTTTCTAAGAAATTTAATGGAAAGAAATTTTATATTGGATTAGACCCAGCTGTACTTTTAGGGGAGCCTGAAGTTGTATCTGCAAGTTTATTATTTGTACCACTTACAATTATAATAGCTGTGATTGTACCTGGAAATAAGGTGTTGCCCTTTGGTGATTTAGCTACAATAGGATTTTTCGTGGCTATGGCTGTTGGTATTCACAAGGGGAATTTATTTAGAACCCTTATATCTGGATTTGCAATTATGTTTATGACAATATGGATTTCAACACAAACAATAGGACTACATACTATATTAGCTGAACAATCCGGTGCAAAACTAGCCGATGGTGTGACAAAAGTGGCTTCATTGGACCAGGGTGGTTCTCCAATAACTTATATATTAACTCAGTTATTCAAATTAGAAAATATTAGTGGTTTATTAGTGATAGGAAGTATTTATATATTCTGTGTTGTGTTCACTGTATTATATTTCAAAAAATTAAAGCAGCAGGAAGGTAGTAAAACAATATAATAATTAACTCTTTGTGCTAGTTTATATATCGGGAGTTTTAATATTTCCTTTTCGTTCATGTAATAAACCTGTTTTTTTATATAAACCCAAAAGGAAAAAACAAGTTTATTAAAATCACTCAAACGAAATATTAAAACTCCCTAAGTTATATTTAAAAGCAAAGTTCTACAGCTTTTGTGTTTGGTTTCATTTATATGGGGAAATTGCTTTATTGTGTATTAAAAGGAGGATTATTATGGGTAAAATGAAAGCATTATTAGTCCATGGAAAAGGGGATTTAAGATATGAAGGAATAGAAATACCTAAGTATGGTGAAGATGAAGTTCTAATAAGGGTAAGGGCATGTGGAATATGTGGGTCCGATATACCCAGGGCAATGGGTGATGGAGCCAGATATTATCCAATTGTACTTGGTCATGAATTTTCAGGAGAAATTGTTAATATAGGCTCAGAGGTAGAAAATCTTAAGATAGGAAATAAAGTTATAGCTGCTCCCCTTTTACCATGTGGACAGTGTCATTATTGTAAAATCGCAAAGCCTGCTATGTGTGAAAACTATGGTTTTCTGGGTTCAAGGCAAAATGGTACCATGGCAGAGTATGTGGCTGTAAAGGCAGAAAATGTAATAAAAATTCCAGATTATATGGATTATGATCTGGCTGCTATGGTGGAGCCTGTTACCGTTGCATTACATGGCATAGAAAGGATAAACCTTAGAGCTGGCGAGACTTGTATAGTATTTGGTGCAGGAACAATAGGACTTTTGACACTTCAGTGCTTAAAGGCATTGGGGGCAGGAAAGGTTTATATAGTGGATATAGTAAAGGAAAAATTAGATATAGCAAAGAAATTGGGGGCAGATGAAGCTATAGATCCTAGAGAAGTAAATTTAATAGATCATATAAAGAAAAATGGTAAACCTCTATTTGCCTTTGAAACTGCTGGAACTCCTGTTACACAAAGACAATGTATTGATGTAGTGGATAAGCTAGGGGAAATAGTATATATAGGTACAGCCCATGGCAAGGTTGAGCTTGATGGATCCACATTTGAAAAAATATTAAGGGGTGAATTATTGATTACAGGATCATGGATGTCATATAGTGGACCTTATCCTGGCCATGAATGGAATTTAGCCATTAATCTTATAAAAGAAGGAAAAATAAATTTGAAACCCTTAATAACCCATTCATATGGTCTAAAGGATGGAATGAAGGCATTTGAAACAATGGTAGATAAAAATGAGAATTCCATAAAAATTATGCTCAATATTTAAAAAATAAGGAGGAATCGAAATGGCATTGGCTACATCAAAGAAATACTTAATAGATGCTCAAAAAAATAAATACGCCATATGCGGCTTTAATATACATAATTTAGAAACCTTAAAGGCAGCGGTTAGTGTGGCTGAAGAAAAAAAATCTCCTGTAATTCTTCAGGCAACACCTGGAACAATTAAATTTGCAGGGGTAAATTACCTTGCAAACATGGCTAAAACAGCTTCTGATGAGTATAATATACCTATTGTTATGCATCTTGATCACTGTGAAGATTTTGATATGATAATTCAGTGCCTTAGGGCAGGATTTACATCTATCATGGTAGATTCATCAAAATTGGATTTAAAAGAAAATATAAATATGGTAAAAAAAGTTGTTGAAGCAGCCCATGCAGTGGGAGTACCTGTTGAAGCAGAGTTGGGTGTAATTGGGGGAACAGAAGATGATTTAATTGTGGATGAAAAAAGTGCAGTATATACTGATCCTGAGGCTGCTGTGGATTTTGTAGATAAAACAAAGGTAGATTCTTTAGCAATAGCAATAGGAACGGCCCATGGAGTTTATAAGGGGGATCCGAAATTGGATTTTGAAAGACTTAAAAAGATAAGAAGTATGGTGGATATTCCATTGGTTTTACATGGTGCTTCAGGAGTTCCCGATGAAAGCATAAAGAAATGTATAGAATTTGGTATAAATAAAATTAATATTGCAACTGAACTAAAAATTCCATTTTCTAATGGCATAAAGGAATTTTTTAAGGACAGTAGCAATGAAAATGATCCTAGGAAATTTTTAAAGCCTGGTATAAAAATGATGAAGGATGTTATCAGACAAAAAATTGATTTAGCTGGTTCCGCCAATAAGGTATTTATATAATAGGCAAAGCTTTATAGAAAGAAATGGAGGTGAGGGTATTGATACTTGCTGTTACTTTAAATATGGCAGTAGACAAAACCTACACAGTACCTGATTATAGTATTGGAAATGTCTTTAGAACTGAAGAATATAAGGCTTTGCCAGGTGGTAAAGGTGTTAATGTGGTTAGAGTGGCAAAGGCTTTGGGGGAGGATGTTAGATTAACTGGCTTTATTGGAGGGAATAATGGAAAAACTGTTTTAGAAGGACTAAAGGATCAGGGAATTAAAAGTGATTTTGAGTTTGTTAAAGAAGAAACCAGAACCTGTATAAATGTATTAGATAGCAAAAATAATACTAGTACAGAAATATTAGAAGCTGGCCCCTATATTTATGAAGATGAACTGGATAGATTTTTAGAAAGATATAAATATCTTTCTAAAAGGGCTAATGTAGTGGCTTTGTCTGGAAGCTTGCCTAATGGAGTACCTAAAGGGATATATGAAAATCTAATCAATATAGCTAAGGAAAATAAAGCTGTGACTATTCTTGACAGTAGTAAAGAAAGTCTGGAAAAAGGACTAAGGGCTATTCCCTTTATGGCAAAGCCCAATAGGAAAGAATTAGAAAATGTACTCGGTATATCATTGAAATGTGAAAATGATATTATTAATGCTGCTGACAAATATATGAAAAAGGGAATAAAATTATTTGTAGTCTCTATGGGAGAGGATGGTTCAATAGTAGGGTATAATGGGGATTTATATAAAGTAATTCCACCACAAATAACCCCTGTAAATCCTGTAGGATGTGGGGATGCATTGGTTGCGGGCTTTGCCATTGGACTAAGTAGAAATATGGATATTAAAGAAGTGATAAGGCTTTCAACTGCTGCTGCAACATCCAATGTTTTAAATTATGGAGCTGGGATTATTAAAATAGAAGAAGTAAATAGTTTTTTAGAAAGGATAAATATAATTAAAATATAGTAAAGAGCTAGGAATTTCCTAGCCCTTACTTTATTATATATATTGTCTACCTAATGCATCTGCTGTCATAATGGCTGCATAGACACTTTGAGGAGTTACTTCAAAGGGCATATTGTAAATGGTTTCTCCTTCTGCACAGGAGGCTTTTGCAACCTCCATTATTTCTTCAGACTTTATTTCCTTAATTCCCATTTCCTCTAGAGTTACTGGAAGACCAATATTAATGCAGAAAAGAATAAATTCTTCTATTTCTTCAATTGGAGCATTTTCCATGGCCAATTGTACTAGAGTTCCAAAAGCCACTTTTTCTCCATGATATAGATGGTGGCATTCACTAAGGACTGTAAATCCATTATGTATTGCATGTGCCCCAGCAAGTCCGCCGCTTTCAAATCCTATACCACTTAAATAGGTATTGGCTTCTATAATATTTTCAACGGCAGGTGTCACTACTTTATTTTCTACTGCCAATTTTGCCTTTAGACCATCTTCTAAAAGTGTTTTATAGCAAAGTTGTGCTAAAGCATAGGCTGATTTTGCAGGAAGAAGGCCTGCCATGTTTTTCGCGTTAGAAATATTACAAGCCCTTGCTTCAAAATAAGTTGCTAAGGCATCTCCCATACCAGATACAAATAATCTTACAGGAGCTTTAGCAATTATATCTGTATCCATTAGTACTAGATTAGGATTTTCAGGAAGTACCAGATACTCGTCAAAAACACCTTCTGGCGTATATAGAACAGATAATGCACTACATGGAGCATCAGTGGAAGCAATAGTAGGTATAATAATTACTGGAATTTTTTCGTAATATGAAACTGCTTTTGCAGTATCTAACAGCTTTCCTCCACCTATGCCGATTACAGCATCACAATTATTCTTCTTAGAAATCTCAATTAATCTATTAATTTCTTCTTTGGAGCATTCTTTGTTAAATATTTCAAAAACTAATTTTTTATCTTTACCTTCAAAGCTTTTTTCAACAATATGCTTTGTTCTTTTCATACCACCTTCAGTAGCTAAAACCATGAAAGTGGTACCTAGGTTTATAGTATGATTATAAAGGTTTTTGAGTTCACCACTTCCTTGTATATATTTTCCTGGGGAGCTAATAATTTTTCCCATTTTAAATTCCTCCTTTTTAATATTAGTAATCTATTTCTAAATTACCCTATTTGTTATTAATTTAACCAAATTTAAAAGAAGAGGAAGACAATTATCAGTGGTCCATTATAAAAAAATATAGTAAAATATATATTAACCCAGATTAAGACTTTTGACAGTTGAGGAAATTGCATAATATATATGGTATAGCTTAAGAGATTTTAAAACAATATATAATAGTTAGTTTTTTGAAAAGGTAATTATGCAATTTGCTTAGTTCACTAAATATTACAATAATTTTTTACTATATTGACAATTACAAATAAATTTGATACTTTATATAGAAAATAATAAACAGATTTATAGCACTCATATAAATCCAGAAATATGGTCTGGAAGTCTCTACCGGTCAACCTTAAATTGTCCGACTATGGGTGGAATTATTATAGGACATACTATTTTCTTTAGCAATAATATACTTCAAATGTACTTGTTTGTATAGTAAAATTTATTGGTAAGGCTTTAAATTTAGTATGTAATTAGTCTAGGTAATAATTTCACTCTTATGAAGTTATTATGTAGACTTTTTTATGTTTTCCAATATATTGAAACATAAAAAAGTAAAATTTATTTTTCTATAGGTTTTATATTTCGGTAATTTACAAATAATATGAAAAAAGTGAAGGGTGTGAATTTATGGAGGGAAAATTAATTAAAGAAGGTTTAACATTTGATGATGTATTACTTATACCACAAAAATCAAATGTTCTTCCTAAGGAAGTAGATGTGAAAACAAGACTTACTAAAAAAATAAAGCTTAATATTCCTATTATGAGTGCAGGAATGGACACTGTTACCGAAGCAAGGCTTGCCATTGCAATTTCCAGAGAAGGTGGAATAGGGATAATTCATAAAAACATGTCGATTGAAAGACAGGCAATGGAAGTGGATAAGGTAAAAAGAAGTGAACATGGAGTAATAGTTGATCCCTTTTATTTATCTAGGGAACATTTGATAGCAGATGCATTGGAGCTAATGGAGAGATATCATATTTCTGGTGTTCCAATAACAGATAAAAATAAGAAATTAGTTGGTATTTTAACAAATAGAGATATAAGATTTGAAAATGACTTTGATAAAAAAATAGATGAAGTAATGACTAAGGAAAATTTAGTAACTGCTAAGGAAGGAACAACTTTAGACGAAGCTCAAAAGATATTGACCAAAAGAAAGATAGAGAAGCTTCCAATAGTTGATGAAAAAGGATATTTAAAAGGACTTATAACAATAAAGGATATTGAAAAGGCCATTAAATATCCTAATAGATCCACCGATGAAAGTAAGAGACTTTTAGCAGGGGCTGCAATAGGAATAACCGAGGATATGATGGAAAGGGTTAAGGCGCTGGTAAAGGCTGGAGTAGATGTTGTTGTTTTAGATACTGCCCATGGACATTCCCAAGGAGTTTTGGATGCTGTAAAAAAAGTTAAGTCAGAGTATCCAGAGCTTCAGGTTATAGCTGGAAATGTTGCCACTGCCGAGGCAACAGAGGATTTAATCAAAGCTGGAGCCGATGCAGTTAAAGTAGGAATTGGGCCTGGGTCCATATGTACAACTAGAGTTGTGGCAGGAATAGGTGTTCCACAAATAACTGCGGTATACGATTGTGCAAAGGCTGCAAAGAAATATGGTATTCCAATAATAGCAGATGGTGGTATTAAATATTCAGGAGATATTCCTAAGGCAATAGCTGCAGGAGCTGATGTAGTAATGGTTGGTTCGTTATTTGCAGGAACAAAGGAAAGCCCTGGTGAAACAGTTATATATAAAGGAAGAAGCTTTAAGGTTTATAGAGGGATGGGATCCCTTGGAGCTATGGCTGCAGGAAGTAAAGATAGATATTTCCAAGAGCATACAAAGAAATTTGTACCAGAGGGTGTAGAAGGTAGAGTTCCCTATAGAGGACCCCTTAGAGAAAGTATTTACCAATTATTAGGAGGACTTAAAGCTGGTATGGGATATTGTGGAACTCCTACAATAAAGGATTTAAAAGAAAATGGAAAATTCATAAGAATAACCGGTGCAGGACTTAAGGAAAGTCATCCCCATGATATCCACATCACAAAGGAGTCACCAAATTACAGCTTAAGAGATTAATTTATAATGGCTAATAAAGAAAAGGAGGTTTACTATGGAAGCTAAGGAACTTATATTAATTGTTGACTTCGGTGGACAATATAATCAATTAATAGCAAGAAGAGTTAGAGAAGCCAATGTTTATTGTGAAATTGTTCCCTATAAAAAGGCCTTAGAAGGAATAAATGAAAAGAAACCTAAGGGTATAATATTTACGGGTGGACCTGCAAGTGTATATGCTGAAAATGCTCCCACTATTTCAAAGGAAATATTTCAGCTAAGAATACCTGTACTTGGAATTTGCTATGGGGGACAGCTTATGGCAAAGCTTTTTGATGGAAAGGTAAATAAAGCATCTTCAAGGGAATATGGTAAAGTTAAATTAAATATAGTACCAAATAAGGATATATTTAAAAATATTAAGGATAAATCCGTTTGCTGGATGAGCCATACTGATTTTATTGAAAAGGCTCCAGAGGGGTTTGAAATAACAGCTACAACAGAAAGCTGTCCCGTTGCAGCAATGGAGAATACAGACAAGAAGCTATATGCTGTTCAGTTTCATCCAGAAGTTAATCATACTCCCTTTGGCAAAGAATTTATTAAAAATTTCTTATATGAAATATGTGGATGTAGTGGAAATTGGACTATGCATAATTTTGTCCAAAAAACTGTAAAGGAAATAAAGGAAAGGGTTGGAGATAAAAAGGTTTTATGTGCACTATCAGGAGGAGTAGATTCTTCTGTGGCTGCAGTTTTAGTCCATAAAGCCATAGGAGATAATCTAACCTGTATTTTTGTTGACCATGGTCTTTTAAGAAAAAATGAAGGAGATCAGGTAGAAGAAGTCTTTGGCGAAAAATTCAATATGAATCTTATAAGAATAAATGCTGGAGAAAGATTTTTAACAAAATTAAATGGAGTAACGGATCCAGAGACAAAGAGGAAAATAATTGGAAAAGAGTTCATAAGGGTATTTGAAGAAGAAGCTAAAAAATTAGGAGAAATAGATTATTTACTACAGGGTACAATTTATCCTGATGTTATAGAAAGCGGCACCGATGAAGCTGCGGTAATCAAAAGTCATCATAATGTTGGTGGACTTCCTGAAGATATGGATTTTGATTTAATAGAGCCTTTAAGGCAATTGTTCAAGGATGAAGTTAGAAGAGTTGGAGAAGAAATGGACATGCCAAGGGAAGTTGTATGGAGACAGCCTTTCCCGGGACCAGGCCTTGCCATTCGAGTTTTAGGTGAAATTACGGAAGAGAAGCTTCAAATAGTAAGAGAATCAGATGCCATTTTAAGAGAAGAAATCAAGAAAGCTGGCTTGGAAAGAGAAATATGGCAGTACTTTACTGCCCTGCCAAATATGAAGTCGGTGGGAGTTATGGGAGATGAAAGAACCTATTCCCACACAGTAGGTATAAGGGCTGTTACTTCTACAGATGGTATGACCTCTGACTGGGCTAGAATACCCTACGATATACTAGAAAAGATATCAAATAGGATAGTAAATGAAGTAGACAATGTAAATAGGATAGTATATGACATAACTAGTAAACCTCCTTCAACTATTGAGTGGGAATAATAAACAAAACCTCTGTAATCCTTTAATATTAAGGATTATAGAGGCTTTTTAATGTCTTTTGATATTAAGTATCTTATAAGAGTAAAAAACTTTTAACGTCTATCTATATTTTTAGGCCAATTCATTTTCCACTCATAATATTCTTCTTGAGATATTTTACCGCTCTCAAGAGCTTTTTTCTTTTCATACCATTCTTCTAAGAGATGATCAAGTCCCATCAAATGCAAAATGAGAAAATGTTTTGAAGGAGAATCTCATACGATTAATTATCATATAAAAGAAATTTATAAAAGCAAAGAATTGAATGAATTCATTACAAATAATGGTATAATTACATGTGAGCAGTATATGTATTGAAAAAGCTAGATGTAAAAGCAATGTGAAAGATGTCACATTAGTATATTGATGTGTCTTAAGAAATATTTTGTTATTTGGGAAGTTAGATTGATTTTTTAGAACGTTCCGTCAGGTTCAAGATTTGGTAATAATCACCACACGATAAAAAATAGGTTTGAAAACTCACTATGGTCAAACAGTTCGAACCTAAGCAATTTTTTCTCTTAGTGGGATTCTTACACAAATCTCTTCATTAGTCTCTTATCTAAAAAATCAATCTAACTATACTAGGCACTTTACTTATATTTTGTAAATACATAATATAAAACTTCTAGAAGATAGGAATAAGTTTTTAAAACGAGTCTTAAAAACTTATTCGAATATGTTTAAAGAAGAAAGCTTATGTCGCATCATTAGATAAATATACAATAAGTGTTATGGATGATGAAACAAATGAGTAAAAGACAATGACTTTATTAGTGGAGTGATAAAAATGTATATAGATTATTTATGTAACTACCCTGAATATGTAGAAACAGTAGCAAATTGGATTCATAATGAGTTTGTTATAGAATCAGAAAAGAGTTTAAAAAAGTTGGACCTGATTACTGAGTATTTTAAAAAGACCAATGTAAAATCTTTTCCCATAACACTTGTAGCAGTTATAGACAGTGAGTGTGTGGGAACAATCTCTATTTTTGAAAATGATTTAAAAACCCAAGATAATTTAACACCGTGGTTAGCCTCACTATATGTAAGACCAAACTATAGAAGTCAAGGAATAGCGGAAAAGTTAATCAATAGAGTTCGGGAAGTGGTAAAAGGATTAGGATTTGAAACACTATATTTAAGAACCGAGCATACTTCTGAATATTATAAAAAATTAGGATGGGAGTATGTATATAAAACACATGATGGAAAAGGACAGGAAACCCAAGTTTTTAGAATATCAATAAATAATTAAGAGATTGAAATCAAAGTCACATCATTAATATTAATACTAGCTAAATAATTTTTAGTTTAAAATATTTGAGTTTATCACAAATGCAATTATGGCAAGCTTGCTTAAATGCGAGTCTGTAAATAACTTTGTGCTTTTAGTAAAGTTTAATTCCAATCTGACAATAACTATTAAATTAAATAATATAAAACAAAATTGATATTAACTTTGATTATAGACTTACCAAAACTATAAAATTATATTTACCAATCATTATAGTTTTGGCAAAAAAATAAGAGCTAGAGATATTGACTATGATTTAATAAGGATTGAGCTTTTTTAGAAACAGTGACCCTTCTTTAGAATCAAAATAATTTTTAATGTTTGTCACCATATTTTCGCCGCTAAATGCCTTGATTACAATCCCTTTGTCAAGGCATATTGTCATTGGCACATATTCGGCATAAATTGAATTTAATACTTCATTCATTTTATTAGGACGGGAATTTCTATCGCGTGATTTATTGTAGTAAAGAATATTAATATTTGAAGTTTATCCTAAAATATTATTGAAGCTATAATTACAAATGTTATTTGTCTAATGATATAATAAATCTATAATTAAATAAATTAAGGATGTTGATTATGATGACTTCTAGCGTTATTTCAATTAAAACAATAAAAGAAAAAATGATTCCAATATTAAAGAGTTACCCAGTAGATAAGGCAATATTAGTTGGTTCATCTGTAAAGGATGAAGCTATTTATGGCAGTGACATAGATTTATATATTGATACGAAAAAGTACTGAAAGAAATGAATGAAAACATAAAAAAATACTACGCTAATTTTTCATTATCATTAGCTGCTGGAAGACATATATTAAATGTTAGCCCCCTTGTTTTCGGCGAAGGGAAGGTAAAAGGAGGATTAAAAACGTGATTAATTATAAGAAACCTAAATTTTGGGTGGCGCTAGTTTCGATTATTTTCTTAATAGTGGTTGCTATTGTCCTGGTATCAAATTCTAATAAATCTATAGATAATACATCTCTAAATATAGCTGATTTTTATGGAGAATACACATTTGATGAAGTAGTATATATGCCCAAATCTTCTGCAATAAGTGAAGAACAATATCAAAATGACTTAAAAGCACTAACAGAAACTTTCACAGGTGTAGAGTTTTCAATAGAAGAGGGTTATTTCTATGAAACTTCAGGAACGTTTGGAGAAAATCCATCAGAAGGTTTTGAATTTATCACCATAAAGGACTACGGTGATAAATATTATGATGATTTAGCCAGAGAAAATCTTGAGAATTTTGAGGGTTTGAGTTCTATATTTGACTATGATGACATTAAAAAAGAATTAGGTGTCAATGAAATCAAGCATTATACTATGTATGTAGAAGATGGGGTTTTGTCAAATCCTATGTTTTATATAACAAAAGATAATATTTTTGTCGCCATGGAAACTATATCCTTTGGAGAAACAGAAGACGATTTAAAGGGATATACTCATTATTTATTGAAACTTAAAGAAAATTAGCAATGGCTTCTATTTTTGAAATATGATCTTTAAAATTAAACAATTTAATGAAGGAAATTATATAGTTTTAAGTTATATAGAAGATATTTTAGAGTGTTAGTTAGACATAATTCATAAAATGCGTCGTTAAATAGTTTGGAAGGAAGGAAATAGGGTCAGGCTTTACTATTTACTAAAAATGATATAATTAAAATAATAAAAGCTTTAAAAGAGTGAAGGTGATACTATGGCAAGAAAACCTAGAATACATTATGTAGGAGCACTATATCATGTAATAACTAGAGAGAAATAACAGGCAAAGTGTATTTGAAGGAGAAAAAATTGACGAAAGAGGTCAAAGTAATAATTGATTGTTTTGAAAATAACAAAAATTAGTAAAGCCTGACCCCATTATATACTAAAGGAAAAATTAAGGGATATTGAAAAAATAAAAGAGGAAAATAAGATACTTAATGATATCCTTAGTCATGTAAATAGACATTCAAAAGCAACAGTTGAAAATATTAATAGGATAAAGGTACTTAAAAAGGAAGGACAAATAAAGTTAGGAGAAAAAGATGAAAAGAAGCTTATATAGTGCTTTATTACATAGATTTTTAGCAGAATCAAATAGTGAAATATTAGGGAAAATTGCTTCTAATGATAAATTTGGTATAGACTCTGCACAAAAATCAGCATGGATTGAGCAGATTATAATATTAAAAGAGGAGTTAAGAAATTTTAAAAGTGGGAAGATTATATTTGAATATGTTATACCACGAATAGGTAAAAGAATAGATAACGTTTTTATACATAATGATACTGTTTATTTACTAGAATTTAAAGTTGGAGAAAAAAATTATCTTAATCATAATATTGATCAGGTTATGGATTATGCGCTTGATCTTAAGTATTTTCATTCTGAAAGTCATAATGTAAAATTAGTCCCAGTTTTGATTGCTACTGAAGCGAATGCAATTAATAATTCATTACAAAAGTATGATGATAATATATATGTTCCTATTTGCTGTAATAAGAGAAATATTTACAGCTGTTTAAATAACATTAGTTCACTTGATAAAGAATCAAAAATAGTAGCTGAAGATTGGGAAAATTCTATATACAAACCAACGCCCACAATCATAGAGGCAGCACAAGCTCTCTATTCTGGACATAATGTTGAAGAAATTTCAAGGTCTGATGCAGGTGCTATTAACCTTAATCAAACTACGGAGATAATAAATAATATTATTGATTACTCAAAGTCAAATAAGAAGAAAAGCATTTGTTTTATAACAGGGGTACCTGGTGCGGGAAAAACTTTAGCGGGACTTAATATAGCAAGTGTAAGGCAAAATTTTGATGAAAATGAGCATGCAGTATTTTTGTCAGGGAATGGGCCTCTTGTTGATGTTTTACAAGAATCGCTAGCTAGGGATCAATGTTTAACTTCTAAAGTAAAGAAAACAGATGCTTTAAGAAAAGCAAAATCTTTTATACAAATAATACATCATTTCAGAGATGAAGCACTTAAAAGCGAGCATCCACCTACAGAAAAAGTTACAATATTTGATGAAGCACAAAGAGCGTGGACTAAAGAGCAAACATCAAAATTCATGAGAACTAAAAAAGGACAACTTGATTTTGACATGTCAGAACCAGAATTTTTGATTCAATATATGAATAGACATGAAGACTGGGCTGTTATCATTTGTCTTGTCGGTGGTGGACAAGAAATAAACACTGGAGAAGCAGGGTTAGGAGAATGGTTTCAGGCGTTAAAGTATAAACATAAAGATTGGAATGTATTTGTTTCTAATAGAATTACGGATAACGAATATAGAAGAGGAAAAGATCTTAATGCGATGTTATCGGCTATTAATGCAAATATTAAGGAAGAACTTCATTTATCTGTATCATTACGTTCTTTTAGAAGTGAAAATTTATCTGGTTTTGTGAAGAGTTTATTAGATGTTAAGCATGTTGTTGCTAAAGAACTTTTTAATACACTTAAGGATAATTATGATATTGTAATAACAAGAGATTTGATTGTTGCTAAAAATTGGATTAAAAATAAGGCTAGAGGCACAGAGAGATACGGCATGGTCGCAAGCTCTAAAGCACTTAGATTAAAGGCAGAAGGAATATATGTAAAGAACGATATTGAGGCAAAAAATTGGTTTTTAAATGATTGCTTAGATGTGAGATCATCATATTATCTTGAGGATACAGCTACAGAGTTTGATATACAGGGGTTAGAGCTAGACTTCGCATTAGTAGCTTGGGGGGCTGATTTTAGATTTAATGGTGAAAAGTTTATTTATAAACAATTTAGAGGTAATAAGTGGATCAATATAAATAGTAATGACAAAAAATTATACTTAAAAAACGCTTATAGGGTGCTACTAACTAGAGCTAGACAAGGTATGGTTATATATGTCCCATATGGAGATGATAATGATCATACAAGAATATGTGAATATTATAATGGGATTTATGAGTATATGAAAGAGATAGGTATTGAGGAAATTAATAAATATGAGGAGAATATATGAAAAGAAGTGCTGATTTACTAATTAATGGAGAATATAAAAGAATCAACATCTGGGATGTAATTCATTGGAAAACGTTTGAAACGGAATATTGGGAAAGAAACAAAGACAATTTTTATAGTACATATAATGCTAACTTTAAGGAAAAAATGACTTTTGTTTTAGGGAAAAACGGAGTGCTCAGCAAAAGTCATTTTAGATATAAATCAAATAAATCAAATAGAATTCATGAAGGTTATGAAGAAAGTTATAGACACGAATTTTTTAAGGAGTGTATTTCTAGATTAGAAGTTATTAATATAAAAGTTAAGGGGCAACCTGTTAAAATTTATATTGACAAATCTGTGCAAGAAGAGGTCGTATACACTAGTAAAACCAAGTATAGAGTAGTAGATGTAATGGTGTATTTTACAAAATCAGAACCAGCTATATATTATGAAAAGTGGGCTGGAAAGTTAGCTATAGAAATATATTATAGTTATAAAGTTGATGAACTGAAAATAAAAGAGTTTAGAGATTTAGAAATACCTATAATAGAATTTAATGCTAAAAATTGGAAATATATTAAAGAGGATTTCAAAACCCAGGAAGAAGAAGAAAAACAATACAAAAACATTGTGTCAAAACTAAATAATACTTTATATGTTTCTATTCTGGTAGACCCTATTTCAAAAGAATACCTAATTTCTGAGAAAATTAATGAACTTGATGCACAAAATAGAGAACTGAAAGAGCAACTTAGACTAGCTACTATTAATGAAAAAAAGAAATTAAGTGAGTTATCTTTTTTTTAAAATGAAATTAATAGCATTAAAGATATAAACATTTCACTACAGAATAAAATTAGTAACTTACAAAAAAAATTAGATGCGATTAAATCAAAATGGATTTATAAAATGCTATATGGTTATTTTAATAAGTAGCCATTGATATTAAAATGCTATTAAAAACTTTTAAAACCTCAAATAATATCAGTAAAATATCCAAAATTACTATAAACCACCGTTAAAATTAAACAAATAAGTTTAAGCTTCATTCTAACTTATCGAGTGGGAATAATACCACTGGCTTAAAATAAATTGACAAAGAGTTTGTATCATGTGTTATTTGTAAAATATAATTATCTACTTTTCTATTAAATATCAATGTGTAATCAAGAACCTCTCATCTATAAATAGATGAGAGGTTCTTGATTTTTGAGTTTATTACTGTTTACAAGCGATAGGGAACATTTAATTTTAAAAAATTGGAAGGATGTGTTCCTTAATCAATTTCCAACGATCATACGGGTTTATCATAAATTCTGAAACGATTGATACAACCATGTTTTTTGATGGAATACAGCAAATAGTATTACCGCCATCCCCCATTGCTGCGTATGCAAAAACAGTGTTTTCCTTGAATAACCACCACAGATATCCATAGTTATTTTTATTAGAGGCTGTTGATTCTTCAATCCATGATTTTGGAATAATCTCTTGATTGTTCCAAAATCCATAATTGAGATATAATAGACCGAAACGGACCATATCACGGGGAGTAAGTGTGAGACCCCATCCACCTGTAGAGTTTCCATGTGGGTCGGTTACCCATCCCCTTACATTTTTTCCAAACAAATCATCATAAGAAAATGATTCCATTTTATATTGTGGAATTATTCTCATACCTATGGGGCCAAAAAGATATTTATTGGCAAACTCAAGGGCGCTTTTTCCTGTGCTACGGGTGATGATGGCCGATAGCAAGTGTGATCCAGCTGTGGAATACTTAAACCCCCCAATGTTTCCACCTTGTCCTAGCATATCTAGAGTATATTTTACCCAGTCATGTGAGGTACACAGCTTATCAAGGGGTTCATTCCAGTCATCATAAGGATAGGGGGCGGTCATAGTAAGAAGATGACGAATAGTTACTTTTTGTTTATTTTCATTGTCGGTATCGGAAATATATTCAGGGAAAAAATCCAGCACTTTCTGATCTATGCTTTTAATATATTCTTTTTTTATAGCAATGCCGATAAGAGCAGAGAGAATGCTTTTTGTTACAGAAGCTACGTGATGAATGTCATTTGGACCGTATCCTCTATAATAATTTTCGAAAACTATATCTCCTTTTTTTACGACGATTATACCGTTTATATTATTGCATTTTGATTTTATTATGGAATCAAGTTCTGATAGTTTTTCTGGAATTATTTCTATACGTTGAGATTCTGTGGATTTCCAATTTAATGTTGGTAATTCAGTATTTTGCATAATAATTACCTCCTTTTGGATATTTTTCATTTATAAATGATCATCGTGTTTTGTGTTAGGAATTCGAATTCTTAATTACATAATCAGCTTAACATGTTATAAAATAGAAATAAAGAAAATTTTTAAAAATTGTTTGTTTTGAATAAAATCAAGCTGAGTACAATTGAAAATTTGTAATCAAATTGGTCAGGGGGATTTCTTAAGGGATATTCAATTAACTTTTTTTTGACTCCATTTTGCTGTACTCTTTGAGTATGGTTAAATTTTTCAGATTATGTGGCCTTATTGTTTAAACAATAAGAAATTTGACATAATATGTCGTAAGAATATACTATAAATATAAGATTTCAAATCTATTAAATCTTAAAGTTAATTATTTTATCTAACAAATTTTTAAAATATTTGCTTAATAAAGGTCCATGGAGGAGATCTTATGAAAAGAAAAGATCGTATATATAATGAAATAAGAAAATTATCTCAAAAAATAGATAGAGAATCCCTTTTTTATAATTCTTCTATAGGATATTCTGCCCAATCAATAAGTGAAAATCTTAATATTGCAAGGAATTCAGTTAGCCAGGAGTTAAATATTTTAAATAAAGAAGGAAAAGTAATTAAAGTAAAAAGTAGACCAGTACTTTTTATAGAAAAGTATCATATAGAAAATTTATTAAATACTACTATAGACAAAGAGGATTATGAAGTTAAGTCCTTTGAAGTCTTAAGAAAAAAGTATTTAGTTAAGAAAAATGAAAAAAATTTTAAAAATCAAGATAGAAACCCTTTTAAAAATCTAATAGGATATGATAAAAGTTTGAAGGAGGCAATATATAAGGCTAAATCTGCTATTTTTTATCCTCCCAATGGATTACATGTTTTATTAACGGGAGAGTCTGGTGTGGGTAAGACTTATTTTGCTGAATTAATGTATCGTTTTTATGAGCTATATAATAAAACTGATACAGCAGTTCCCTTTGTTTATTTCAACTGTTCTGAGTACTATAATAATCCTGAGCTGTTAACTGGACAATTATTTGGGTATACTCAAGGAGCCTTTACAGGTGCAGTTAATGATAAGGACGGACTAATAAAAAAAGCCGATGGAGGGTTTTTTTTCTTAGATGAAATTCACAGACTGCCTGCAGAAGGTCAAGAAAAGCTTTTTTCGCTCCTTGATAAAGGCAAATTTAGGAAATTGGGTTCTTCAAATAAGGAAGAAAAGGTTACAGTAAGGCTTATTGGAGCAACAACCTGCGATGTAAATTCAACTTTTTTAAAAACCTTTCTTAGAAGAATACAAGTAGTTATTGAGATTCCATCATTAAAGGAAAGAACTTTGCAGGAAAGATTGGAAATGATTCTTAAGTTTTTGCAGCAGGAAAGTATAAAAACTAATTTAGATATTAGGCTCTCATATGATTTTGCTTATTATCTTATGACCCATGAATTTGAAGGAAATATTGGTGAATTAAAAAGTGAAATTCAATATAAGTGTGCTCAAGCTTTTTTGAATGTTATGACAAAAGGCTATAATAGCATTGTTTTAGATGACACTTTTGTGACAGAAAAAATTAGTAAGAAGGAATTAGGAATTAAAAATTTATTAAAATCTATATATAAGAATAATGAATTTATTATTATTAATACTCAAAACACAAATTTATATACAAAAGAAATAGATTTGAAGGAATTAGAAGATGATAAAATAAATTTTTATTCTTTACTAATAAAAGAATATAGTGTACTTATGGAAAAAGAATTATCACATTCAGAAATTAAAGTACTATTGGAAAATAAAATACAAACTTTATTTCAATATACTTTTCATAATAAATTACAGTCTATGTCTACTAAAAAGGTCATAGATGAGCCCATGGCTAGTAAAATTAATAAAATAATTGGTAAAATAGAAGAGGTTACTGGAAGAATTTTAGATGATAATAATAAAAATAGTTTCTATTTACATATATATTCCTTTTTATCATATATGAAAAAGGGCGATACTCCACCAGTTTATAATACATCATATATTGTAGATGATTATAAGAAGGAGTATGATGAAGCAAAAATAATATGCAGATATATGTCTGAGGTTTTAAATATACCTTGTCCTAAAAGTGAACTCATTTTTATAACATTATTTTTGAACGCTGTATATAATAGTAGTCCAATAAAGGTAATGGATAGAAATTGTGGTGTAATACTAATTGCCCATGGTAATACAACGGCAACAAGCATGGCAAGTTTTGCCAATGATTTATTTAGAACAGATATATTGCAGTCAATAGATATGCCTATTGATCAATCCATTGGAGAAACCTTGGAGAAATTAATTAATATTATAAAAAATAAAAAATATAAAGAAATAATACTTTTAGTAGATATGGGGTCATTAGTTTCCTTTGGGCAAATCATTGAAAAACAATTGGGGATTAAAACCCTTGTAGTTAAAAATATTAATACGGAATTTTTACTGGAAGTAACTAGAAAAGTAATATATGATTTAAAACCCCTTGATGAAATGAAAAGCTATTTTAAAAAATTATCCTGTGGGGATTCATTAATTGTAGAAAGCAAAAAAATTGCAGAAAAAAAATCAAGGGTATTGATAACTTCATGTATTACTGGAATAGGAACAGCAAATAAAATAAAAGTGTTAATTGAAAACACCTTTAAAGATTTATTACCCCAGAATTTTAGGATAGAATCAAAGGAATACCATAATATTGATAGTCAGGAAAAATTACTAAATCAAATAAATGAGGATGAAGAAATAATAGGAGTCATAGGTACCTTTAATATAAATGTTTTAGATATTCCCTTTATATCCCTGGAAGAACTGTTCTCTGAAAATGGTATTGAATTGCTTATAGACATAATCGGAATATCTGATCGCATAGGTGATTGTGGGGATGATACAAAGCAAATAACTAAAAAATTTGTAAGTTCTATTACATTACAAAGTATTATTGATTATCTAACGATTTTAAATCCAGAAAAGATATTATTGGAGGTTGAGGAAGCTTTAAGTAATATATGCGAAAAATTAGATTTGGCAATAACTAAACAAATCAGATTAAGATTTTTAATACACTGCTGTTGTATGGTGGAACGAATAATAGTAATGAAAAAACCTATGGAATATGAAGCTAGATATAAATCATTGGATTATAATGAAAAATTTACTGTAATAAAATTGTCATTTTCAAAAATAGAAAAAAATTATGGCATACAACTTTCTCATAGTGAAATATCTTGCATTTATGAGCTTTTATATAATAAAACACCTTAAGGTGTTTTTTTTATGACACAAATTTGGCATGAAGATTGCTAGTATAATAATTGACAATATGAGAGGAGGTGCTTAAATGACAAATAAGAAACCAGAAATATTATTACTTACCCATGGAGGATGGGGAGAAAAACTAATAGACAGTATAAAGATGATTTTTGGAAGCACTGATAGAATAACGGAAATTCCTTTGATGGCAAGTGAAACTTTTCAGGAATATTATAAAAAAGTTAGGAACAAGGTTTCTAATCTACCGGAAAATTCACTATTAATGGCAGATTTATATGGAGGAACTACGTCAAATGTATCTGCAAAGCTTAGTCAAGAGTTCAAGATCAATGTAGTGTCGGGTTTAAATGCAAATATGTTACTTGAAGCAGTGGCTTCTATAGATAATTTAGGGGATAGGGAGGTTGTTGAAAGAATAGTGGCTTCCGGGAAGCATGGCTGTAAAAATGTATTAAAGGAAATACAATTGTCGATGAATAGTGAAAAATGATTTTAAATGGAGGTAAGAAATATGGCTAAAATTGTATTGTGTAGAATAGATAGTCGATTGATCCATGGACAAGTAGTAACAAAGTGGGTTTCACAATCAAATGCAAATAGAATTATAGTTGCAAGTGATATGTTAATTCAAGACCCATTTATGAAAAATGTTTACTTGATGGCTGCACCACCTAATGTAAATGTTGATTGCTATGGTATAGAAGAAGCCTGTGAAAATTGGAATAGTAATAAATTTGGAGAAGGAAATGTATTATTACTGTTTGGTGATTTGAATTCCCTTGAAGAGGCTTGGAATAAGGGACTTGAAGTTGAAAATGTTCAGATTGGAGGATTAGGCGGAGGGCCAAATCGAAAAACTGTTTTTCAAAATATTACTTTGGATGATAATGATGTGGAAATTATAAAAAGATTGGAATCAAAAGGAGTAAAATTTATTTTCCAAACTATACCGGAAGACAAGCCACAGCAGTTTAAAGAAATATTAAAAAAATATAATAAATAGGAGGTTTTAGTATGGGATCATTTATGATTGCTGTTTGTATGGGTTTATATTATTGGTTTGCCAGACTTCGTTTTGGATATACTTTTTCTGGAATGCTACTACAACCAGTTTGTGTGGCTGTGGTAGTTGGATGGCTATTTGGAGATATGACACAAGCTATGATTATAGGAGCGGGAGTTCAACTAGTATATTTAGGGGTTACTTCCACACCAGGTGGAAATGTGCCGTCAGATCCAGCACTGGCTGCTTGTATTGCTATTCCAATAGCATTACAGACTGGAATGGAGCCTAATTTAGCAGTTGCATTGGCAGTTCCCTTTGGAATACTTGGTGTATTTGTAGATCAAATCCGACGTACAACAAATGCTTTTTGGATACATATGGCTGATAAATATGCTGAAGAAGCAAATACTAAAGGAATTTACCGCTGTGCTTTTCTTTATCCGGCAATACTTGGTTTTATTATTCGTTTTCCCATAGTATTTATATCAACATATTATGGAGAGACAGTTGTTTCAAAAATATTAGATATTTTACCACAATGGTTGACCCACTCCTTTGAGATTATGGGAGGTATTTTACCAGCATTAGGATTTGCTATCACAATAATGGTTATTGGAAAGAAAAAATTAATTCCATTCTTTATAATGGGCTTCTTTGCTGTTAAGTTTTTGAATATTAGTGTTATGGCAGCAGCAATTTTTGGTACATGTATAGCGTTATTATACAAAGGTACATCATTAAGTGGAGGTGCTGAAGCATAATGTCTGAGAATTCTACTATATCAAAAATTACTAAAAAGGATATTTCAAAGGTTTGGATTATTTATTATTTAGGAGCAGAATTGTCAAATTCATATGAACGTTTACAGAGCTTAATTTTCTGTACAAGCATGATACCAGTTCTTAAAAAGCTATATACAACTAAAGAAACCTTAAGTGAAGCTCTTAAACGACATTTGAACTTTTTTAACACGGAGGGGATTTTTGGTACCATAATTCACGGTATTTCAGTTGCTATGGAAGAGCAAAAATCAAATGGAGAAAATGTGCCGGATTCTGCAATTACAGGTATTAAAACTGGTTTGATGGGACCTGTGGCCGGTATGGGGGACTCTATTGTTTGGGCAGGAATTATGCCATTAATTATAGGAATTTTTCTACCCTTTGCCATGGAAGGAAGTTCAATGGGCGGAATTTTACCACTTGTTTCTTATACAGCAATAACTTTAATAATAAGCTATGCTTTATGTCATAAAGGTTATAAATTAGGCAGAGAATCAATACTTAATTTGCTTCAGGATGGAAGGGTCAAAGAATTAATTAATAGTGCAAGTATACTTGGTTTATTTATGATGGGAGCGTTATCAGCCAGTTATATAAACATAACAACACCATTGGAAATAAATGTTTTAGAAGGAAGCCCAATAGTTATACAGGAAATACTAGATTCAATGGCACCGGGATTACTTCCCTTGGTAGCAGTATTTGGGATATACGGATTTTTAAAGAAAAAGGGACCAAGATACAATATTATCTTATCATCAATTATTGTAATAAGTATAGTAGCTTCAATATTAGGAATATTATAATTTTATAAGGAAAACGGGGGAGATTCTCCTGTTTTCCTTATTTGGGGGGAAAGAATGTTGGAGGTTTATAAAGAAATTGGAGTAAGAGATGTTATTAATGCAAGTGGTAAAATGACAATTTTGGGTGTTTCAACACAAGATGATAGAGTAGGTAAGGCAGTATACTATGCTTCTAAAAGCTATGTTGTTATGGAAGAATTAATAGAAAAAGCCGATGAAATCATATCAAAATTCACATCGGCCCAGGGAAGCTGTGTAACCTTAGGAGCTGCTGCCGGCATTGCAATAACAACAGCAGCAGTTATAACTAAGGGAAAACTCAATCTTATTGAAAAATTACCAAATAGTCAAGGCATGAAAAACGAAATCATTATACAAAAAGGCCATTCTATAAACTTTGGTGCATCTATTCCTCAGATGATAAGCTTAGGGGGAGGAAATGTTGTAGAAGTAGGGCAGGCAAATAAAGTTTTGTGTGAGCACATTGAAGAAAGCATTAATGAAAAAACTGCTGCTTTAATGTATATTAAATCTCATCATGCAGTACAAAAAGGCATGGTTTCTCTTGAAGAAATGATAGAGATAGCACATAGAAACAATTTACCTATTATAGTGGATGCAGCTGCTGAAGAAGACTTAAAAAAATATATAGAAATGAATGCAGATATGGTTATTTATAGTGGGGCTAAGGCTATAGAAGGTCCTACTTCAGGATTTATTACAGGAAAGAGAAAGTGGATTTCAGCTTGCAAAAGGCAATATGCTGGAATTGCAAGGGCAATGAAGGTTAATAAGGAAAATATTATTGGTTTGCTAAAGGCTTTACAGCTTTATGAAAATAAAGATTTAAAAAGTCTAATAGATGAACAATTAAAAATAGTTAATTGGCTAAGAGAAGAATTCAATAAAATTGAAGGCCTAAGGGCTGAGATTGAAAAAGATAGTGCTGGTAGGGAAATATATAGACTGAAGCTTAAAATTGATGAAAATATTTTAGGTTTTAATGCTAAAAAACTTATAAATGCTCTAGAATGTGAGAATCCAGCAGTATATACAAGAAATTACTATTCAAATTTAGGATATATACATTTTGATCCTAGACCTTTGAAAGAGGGGCAGGAAGTTTTATTGTTAAATACCGTTTTAAAAACTATAGATAGATTAAAGGAGAATTAGAAATGAATTTAGATAGATTTAATTTTTATAAGGATAGGGTTGCAGTTAATTTTTTAGCTAAAGATCCAGATAATGCTAAAGAAGTTGTGGATACTATGAATGGTAATGCAGTTATTGGTATACTATCTAAAAAATTTAATTCAGTTGAAGATGCTATTAATATGGGCAAGAAATACTTAGAAAAAGTTCCTGTTTTGTCTATTGGGCTTGGGGATGGTGATCCTAAACAATGGTCAATTGTAGCTGACATAGCATCAGAATTAGATCCAGGCCATGTAAATCAAGTATATTCAGCAGCTGGCTATACTGTGGGGCTACTGAAAGGAAAGGGATGTAAACAAACAATCGTAAATGCTTTAATAAGCCCAACTGGGGTAGTTGGAAAGGTTAAAATATCTACTGGTGCCCAAAGCTGCAATATGACAGAAGTTAAAGCCGATGTTGATACAGCAGTTATGATGTTAAAAGAAGTAGGGGTTCAATCTGTTAAATATTATCATATGGGTGGGTTGGAGCATATAGAAGAATTAAAAGAAGTAGCGAAGGCTTGTGTTAGAGTGGAAATGCCTATTATAGAGCCAACTGGTGGTATAAGCTTAGATAATGTTGCTGAAATAATAAAGGTTTGTATAGGTGCTGGTTGTTCAAAGGTAATACCTCATATTTATAGTAGTGCAATTAATAAAGAAACAGGATTAACAGAGATAAAAATTGTTGAAAATATATATAATGAAATAAAAAAATGTGTTTAGATTTAATTTGTAACAAAGTGGTTATTGGAATACTCCCTTTATGAGTATCTATAACCATTTTTTGTTTTTTCATTCTATGAAAAAAATATTATATAAAATGCTTCTTATACCCTTTTCAAAATTTCTTTTAAAACCATGATATTGGCATATACTTATAATAAGCCCATGAAAAATCCAGATTTATTACATGTTTTCCAATTTATTGAATTGTGTAATTACATATTATGACAAGAATATTAAAAAGTTAATATTTATATGATATAATATGAAAAGAAAGGAGCTGAATATGCCTAAAATTGTAGATTATGAAAAAAAGAAAGAAGAGATTACAGAAAAAGCATTAAAAATATTTGTGGCCCAGGGATATCATTATACAAAATTCTCAGATATTGCAAGGGAATGCAATTTTGGACGTACTACACTTTATAAATACTTTAAAAATAAAGATGAAATATTTCAATACGCCATTGACTATATTATTGAAGTTTCAGAAGAAGACTATAAAACTATTTTGGAAGACAATAAATTGTCTCATATAGAGAAAATAAAGAAAATTGTTAACTTGATTGTCATAGAATATAAAAGTAATAATATAATTTTAATGTTAATTGATTTATGGCTTCTATTTAAAAGAGAAAATAATAGAATGGTAGAAACAATGAATCAATACACCAGTAAAATTCAAAATACTTTTAAAAATGTTTTGAAAGATGGGATACAAGATAAAGAGATCAAGACAATTAATGTAGAAAGTATGTCTTTTGTTTTATATGCGTTAATAGAGGTTTGTTTACTCCAAACATGTTTTTATGACAATATTACAATAGAAGAGCATCTAAAAAATATATATATAATTATAGATGGATTAAAGGTATAATTTTTTTAATTTTTTAATGACACTATTGTCTAAAAAAACATTAATGTTCATAAAATTATAATATTAAAGGGGGATTAATATGCTTACTGCAAAGAAAATAATAGGAGCCAGCATTGTTAAAGAAGGTATAAGCTATATTGATAAAGATCCTATAAAAAATATACCTAAAATATTGAATTGGGCAGATAAACTCGCAGTAAAGGAATATCACAAAAAAATTATCGAAGGGCTTCGCAGAGGTGTGGAAAATCCAGAAAATAATACATTTAAAATTATAAAAAGAGGTTTTGATGAATTAGCACCAAAGGTAAAGGAAAAAACTTTAATAAATTTCTTTATAAATTCAAATATTGTGGCATCACAAATATCTGAAAAAGCGAAAAAGAAATATAATTGTAATATTCCTTGGGCTATATTAATGGACCCCACTTCAGCTTGTAATTTAAAGTGTAAAGGATGTTGGGCGGCAGAATATGATAAAGCTGATTTAATGAGCAATGAGTTATTGGATAGAATTATTAGTGAGGGAAAAGAACTTGGAATATATATGTATCTTTATTCTGGAGGAGAGCCTTTGGTGCGGAGAAAAGATCTCATAAAGATAGCTCAGAAGCATAATGACTGTATGTTTTTAGCCTTTACCAATGGAACATTAATTGATGAAGAATTTGCCATGGAGTTACAAAAAGTCGGGAATTTTCTAATGGCTATTAGTATTGAAGGCTATGAAGAAGAAACAGATATGAGGCGTGGAAAAGGAACCTATCAAAAGGTAATGAAAGCTATGGATATCTTAAAGAAATATGGAGTAGGTTTTGGTTTTTCAACTTGTTACCATAGCAAAAACACAAAAACTGTTGGGTCAGATGATTATTTGGATTTTATGATAGAAAAGGGATGTATGTTTGGCTGGTATTTTACATATATACCAATAGGAAAAGGCGCAGTTTTAGATTTGATTGCAAATTCGGAGCAAAGAGAGTATATGTATAGACAAGTTACAAAGAGTAGATCAGAAAAACCAATATTCCTTATGGATTTTTGGAATGATGGAAAATATGTTAACGGCTGTATTGCAGGTGGCAAAAATTATTTACATATTAATGCAAATGGAGATGTAGAACCCTGTGCATTCATTCATTATTCTAATTTAAATATAAAGGATGTAAGTTTAATAGAAGCCCTAAAATCTCCTTTGTTTATGGAATATCAGAAAAATCAGCCCTTTAACGATAACCATCTAAGACCCTGTCCATTATTGGATAATCCTAATAAGTTAAAAGAAATGGTACATATGGCAAAGGCCCATTCTACCCAACCTATCGATAAAGAGTCTGTCGATGAATTAACTGATAAATGCCAGGATGTATCGAAAAAATGGGCTATAACAGCAGAAAAGTTATGGAAATCATCAGAAAAATAATAAAAGAAGAGGAGATAATTATTTATGCAAAACTTTAATAATTTAACGATAAAAAAGTTAGCACAGAAATGTCAAACAGTAGATGAAGTAAAAGAAGCTGTCAAGGTAATATTTAGAGAAACAATGTAACAAGCTTTAGAAGCAGAGCTTGAGCACCATTTAGGTTATAATAAGAATGATTCTAATGGAAATAATTTTGGTGATAGTAGAAATTATATAAGCTATAAATACTAAAAAAATAAGGGGAACTTATCAGTCCCCCATTTTGCTCTACGGGGCACCCTATGTATATTCAATTAATAATTATTCACATATGAATTTTTAATACATCGTTCATTTACACAAGATATTTTATATTCTCAAAAAATTGCTAACTATTACTGGACAGTAACCTCCATAACTAGTGTCTTGCAATTATGACAAGACTAATGTAAGATAATATTGAAAATCATTTTTAATTACATTTTATACATAGACAATAATATACTACATTAGCTTAAACCTTCAAAAAGGGGGGGAACTATGCAATCCATACTAATTGTTGATGATAATTCAGAAATATTAGATATTTTAGATTATCATCTTTCTAAAAAAGGGTATCTTGTGTATAAAGCTATAAATTCGAATGAAGCACTGAAGTATTTTAAAAATAACCACTTCTCTGTCATAATTTTAGATGTTATGATGGAAGACGAAGATGGGTTTTCTTTATGTGAAAAAATAAGGGAAGTTTCCATGGTTCCGATACTGTTTCTAACTGCGAAATCAAGTGAAGATGATATGGTTAAAGGCTTATTATGTGGTGGCGATGATTATATGATAAAGCCTTTTTCGTCTAAAGAATTACTTGCAAGGGTGTTTGCGTTGTCAAGACGAGAAAATGCTAATAGACAATTATCAGGAATACGCATCCATAATCTTTTTATTGATAAAAACATAAATAAAGTTACTGTAAATAACATTAAAGTTGGACTTACTGATATTGAATACAAGATATTATTCTACCTCATTAGCAATAGGGGGAACAGTGTTAGTGTGAAGGAAATTTTTGAAAATGTATGGGGAGAAAAGTTTATACTGTCTTCAAATAATACTGTGGTGGTCCACATTAAAAATATACGAAAGAAGCTACAAGCTATTGATTCAGAATTTGAATATATTCATACTGTATGGGGAAAAGGTTATGTTGTGTATTAAAAATAAACAATATAAAAAAATCATTAAGCAGTTTTTGTTGCTTTCTCTTAAATTTCTCCCTTTATTAGTAGCGCCTTTCTTCTTTTTATATAAATTATCATTTTGGTATATTGACCATTTTTTATTGAACCTAAGTTATACATATAACCTTTATAGGTTAAAGGATTTTTGTTTGATTTTAAATATGATTCTTTGTTTTTTTCTTTATATAGGTCTTATAAGTATCTTTATAAAAAAACGTTTATCATATTTAGAATATATCATTAATTGTATTTACAATATAAAAGGAGGGGATATAGAAAAAGATATTTTAATTGAGGGAGATGATGAATTAGCACATCTTAGCTTACATATTAATGAATTGAGACAAGAGCTTGCAAAAAAGCAAATGATAGAAGATCATCGAAGGAATGCACAAAATTCTTTATTAGCTTCCATATCTCATGATTTAAGAACACCGCTAACAAGTTTAATTGGTTACTTGGAGATTTTATCTGATAATGGACTTGAAGATAATGATAAACGAATGAAATATACCAAGCTTTGCTTAAATCGGGGACTACAGCTCAATGATCTTGTCAATTCAGCCTTTGAATATTTCTATCTTGAAGGAGAAAAGACAGATATTACAGCTCTGCTTAGATGTAACTCAACACAAAATCTTATATCGATAATTAATCAACGTTTAGATATATTAGAAGATAATGGTTTTACTTATACAATTTCTTTCAAACCCTATAAATATGCTCTTGTATATGACATTAGATTGATTGAAAGACTATTTGACAATATTTTTACAAATATCATTCGTTATGGAGATCATTGTACTACTGTCACAGTAACAGTTATAGTTGAAAAGGATTTTTTACAAATTGTTATTTCTAATGGGGTCAATCCTAAGAACAGCTTATATACAGTAAACAGTACGGGGATAGGCTTGATGAACTGTAAAAAAATTATGGAGCTTCATAAAGGAGAGTTTTTAACTCGTTCTGATAATAGATGCTATAAATCAATTATTAAATTTCCTATACAAAACAAAGGATAGCAATAGGAATACAGAAAAATCGAAGAGATAAATTTGGGGTTGTGATTTACCAAAAATTTATCTCCTTTTTATATTTAAAATCTAAATTTACGCGCAACTAGTTTTTCACTAGCCTTCTAGTAATATGCTGTTATTAGCAGCTATACAATGTTTTTAATCCTATTTTCAATTGAATAATATGATTTCCTTTGATTTAGAGAAATAATTCTATCGCATAATCTTGAAAGTAAAGCAGCTTCATGGCTAATAATTGCAAGACCTATTTTACGTTCTCTGCAAACATCTAAGAGTTCTCTCCATATGACTGTTTGAGTAACAGCATCAAGCATTGTGGTCATCTCATCGGCTATTATATACTTTGTGTTAGGATGCAATGCTCTTACAATGCAAAAACGCTGAAGCTCCCCTCCTGAAAGCTCAATAGGAAATCTTGATAACCATTCTTTCCTTATTCCAAATCGTTCTAAAATAGTATCGTCTGGATCATAGCTTTCTTCCAGAACATCCTTCATCTTCCATTTAGGATTAATTGCCTTCTCAGGATGCTGATAGATAAGTTGTACAGGTTGAACTTCTTTTTTTGTAAAGGGCTTTTCATCTATCTCTACAAACCCCTCCACTGGTTTAAGATAATTTGATAGTATTTTAGATAAGCTTGTTTTTCCACTGCCGCTGCAGCCTGATATCCCTAATATTTCTCCATAAAAAAGTTCTATATTAAGATGACGAAACAACCACTGATTTTTATTATAATAAAAGCCTAAATTATAACCTTTTAAAGCCAAGTTTACACCTCCTTATAGATAGAAAAGCTATTCTGAGGCAAAGCATTCCAAAGGGCACGGCTGTATTCATGCTTTAGATTTCTGCCATCCAAAGAAAAATTTTCAGCCATGGTTGTCTCAATTGTTTGGCCGTCCTTTAATACTGTTACTCTGTCACAAACGGTAAGGGCTGAAACAATATCGTGGGTAATCAACATAACCGCAGCTCCATCATCAGCGAATGTTCTTAATTGATTGAGCATAGCACTTAATGCCTCAGGATGAATTCCGGGTGTTGGCTCATCAGCTATCACAAGTTTTATGTTATCTCTCACGCTTGTGGCGAAAAGAACACGACGCAGCATCCCCCCTGATAGCTGAAAGGGGTATAAAGCTCCATCCTTTTCCTTAAGCCCATATCGGAGGAATAATTCTTTTTGTTTTTTATCCGCTTCTTTTTTGGGTAAGCCTATCTTTACTTGTTCAGATACTCGCATTAATGGATCTAAATAATTTACCGATTGTGGTATAAAAGAAATTTCTTTACCCCTTAATTGAATCTTTCTTTCTTCTGTCAATGGTTCTCCACAGTAAATAATATCCCCGCCACAGGTTGCATTATTAGGTAATATACCTAAGATAGCATGTGCCAGTAAACTTTTACCTGACCCGCTTGCCCCTATTACAGCCATTATTTCTCCCGCATTAATTGTTACGCTTAATGATTTAATGGGATTTACACGTTTAGCTCTAAGGCCTTTATAATATTGTGTGAAAGATATGTTTAAATTTTTTACACTTAATATTTGTTTGTCTTTTTTCATTTTGCACCTCTATTCATTATTATTTTATTATACATCTCATATATTTCCTTATCAACTTTAAGCAAGACTATATTTATCTTACTAACTAATGATTTTGTTACACCTATTGCTTTGATAAATCTAAATAATCAAGGGTATTATTAATAATCTCATCTAAGCCTATTTCTAAAGTCTTTTCTTATTTGTTTTATTATAATATTGAGTAAATGTATGCTGTATAAGTTGCATTGGCTTGGATAGTGGTATGTTTCTAACTTCAATTAATAAATGAACATGATTTTTGAAAGTGAGCCTGTAATATTATAGGTATGGAAATTATGAAGAATTATGAAGTTTGTTTCCATAGTATTGATTTGTGGGAGGTAATCTGTTACCATTAGCAATAGCTAATTCATAATGATAATCATTATTATTTCATGGGGTTAGCTGCTAAATATAGCTTAAATATAAAAAGCAAAATGGATGAAGAGGAAACCAAAGAAGAAGAGCCAAAAGATGAGTTGGTTCTTTGTATGGATGGGGACAAGAGCTCCTGGAAAATTTGATCCAAGAAAAAGAAGGCGGTGATATATACTAATAAATATTAATAAAAAGTAATAAACATTTTGATTACGTAATACTGATAATAATTAAAATATTATTATCATATGTACAATTAATTATAAAGCTAAATAATAATGAAAAGGGGAACGAAAATGTTTAGAAGAAGACTGTTAATATTAACTTTTGTAATAGCTTTGTTGGTATTAGTTGTCGGATGTAGCAATAAAGAAGTTTCAAACGAACCTGTCGACAACGAATCTAATCAAACTACAAATGAAGAAACTGTAGAGAAGCCTAAAGTAAAAGATGAATTAGTCATCTCCATGGGAGCTAGAATTACTCATGAATTTGATCCAAAGAAAAGGTGGGGTATGTATAACGAATCTCCTATATTACATAGCACTTTATTGAAAAAAACCCCTGACTTAGATTTTATTGGAGATTTTGCTAAAAATTATACTATTTCAGAAAATGGTTTAACATGGACATTCAATTTACATGATGATTTTAAATTTTCTAATGGAGAGCCTGTTACACCAGAGGATGTAAAATTTTCATATGAGATGTTAAAGGAAGATGGAAAGCATTGGGATTTAAATTTTATAGATAAAATAGAAATTCCTGAAAAAAATAAAATTGTTTTTCACTTGAATAAACCTCGGTCAACTTTTGTTGCACAATTAAGTGAGGTGCCTATTCTTCCAAAGGATCATTATGATGAAAATTATCCTCGAAATCCTATTGGTTCGGGTCCGTATAAGCTTGTACAGTATGATAAGGATGAGCAGGCGATTTTTGAGGTAAACCCATATTGGCATGGGAAGGAACCACATTTTAAAAAATGGACATGGGTTTGCTTAGATGAAAATACAGCACTTGCTGCAGCTAAAGCTGGAAAAGTGGACATGATTTATGCAATTCCTGAATTTGCTGATGAAAAAATTCCAGGATGGAAGTTGTTTGAATATGAATCGAATGATGTAAGAGGGCTTTCGCTGCCTTATGTAAAACCAGGTGAGAAAGAATCTCCAGATGGATATCCTGTAGGAAATGAAGTAACAAGCGATCCAGACATTAGAAAGGCTTTAAATATAGGATTAAATCGTCAGGCGATAGTAGATACAGTTCTAAATGGACATGGAAAACCTGCATATTCAGTTGTTGATGGTATGCCTTGGTGGAATCCTGAAACTGCCATAGAAGATAATCGAGTAGATGAAGCAAAAGAGATATTAACCAATTCAGGTTGGATAGAAGGTGATGACGGGATTCGAGAAAAGAATGGAATTAAGGCACAGTTTGATTTATACTATCCAACAGCCGATGTACTTAGAACAAATGTAGCAATTGCTGCATCAGAACAAGCTAAAGCAATTGGTATAAATATAAACCTTGTTGGAAGTAACTGGGATGAAATGTTTACAAAATCCCACGAAGTTTCATTACTTTATGCAGGGGGTAGACATCATCCAAACCAATTCTATGAGTCTCATAACCCTGCAGTGGCAGGTCGTGGTTGGACAAATATTACATTCTATGACAATCCAAAGGTCATGGAATATATGAAAAAAGCTATGGTTGCTTCTAATTTAGAAGAGGCGAATAAATATTGGAAATTAGCACAATGGGATGGAGAGATCGGTGCTAGTACGTTAGGAGACTTGCCTAATTGTTGGTTGATTCGTTTTAATCACACATATTTAGGAGATAAACGAATTGATGTTGGTGAACAGCCAATACATAGTCATGGGCACGAGTTCTCATTAATTCATAATATTGCAGAATGGACTTGGAATGAAGATGCAAAATAATTAAGTAATAGGGGGGTTCTTTTTAATAGTCCCCCCCTTTCTTATATGAAGGAGGGAGGTTAGAAAATTGAACAAAAAATATAAGTTCATTTTTAATAAATTGATACGTGGGATTACTTTACTTATTGGACTTTCTATTTTATCCTTTACTTTAATGAAATTTTCACCAATTGATCCTGTGAGAGCAAGTGTTGATAATGACACTTCTTTAACACAGGAGCAATATGAAGCAATTGCAGAATATTGGGGTTTAAATGAACCTCCTGTTAAACAGTATGGAATATGGCTAAAAAACATGCTACATGGGGACATGGGTGTTTCTAGAATCCATCACGAGCCTGTTTCTAAAATTATTAAACAGAAAGCAAAAGCTTCTTTTGCATTGATGGGAATTTCTTGGGTGTTGTCAGGTATTATTGGATTTGTCTTGGGAACCATTGCTGCCTTTAAACGAGGAAGTATAGTAGATCGTATAATTAAATGGCTATCTTATTTTCAAGCATCTGTCCCAACTTTTTGGATGGGATTAATCTTTTTGCTGATTTTTGCAGTTCAATTAAAGTGGTTCCCAATAGCTATATCAATACCGATAGGAATGAGTCACAGTGAAGTTACCCTAGCTGATAAAATACACCATTTGGTTTTACCAGTGATGACACTAAGTATACTTGGTATTGCAAATGTGACTTTACACACAAGAGAAAAAATGATTGATGTATTAAATAGTGAATATGTTGTTTTTGCCCGAGCAAGAGGTGAAAGTAATTGGGAAATATTTAAGCATCATGCCTTACGAAATGCTATTTTTCCAGCAATAACCTTACATTTTGCATATTTTGGAGAATTATTTGGGGGTTCAGTGTTAGCAGAACAGGTTTTTTCTTATCCTGGCTTGGGTCAAACCCTAACAGAAGCTGGATTAAAAAGTGATATGCCCTTGTTATTAGGAATAGTCATGATTGGTGCTGTATTCGTTTTTGTAGGTAATATGTTAGGAGATATTATAAACGCAGGTATAAATCCATATTTGAAAGAGGGGGTTAGTAGATAATGGAATTGAAGTCAAGAAAAAAGTTAATTTTTTCTATTGCTTTATCAGCTTTAATAATTTTAACCATTATCATATTAAGCTGTTTGCTAACCGGTACAAATGTAACTACAAACGTTGCTGAAAAGAGCTTAGCACCAAATGCACGTCATTTATTTGGAACCGATTCTTTAGGGCGAGATATGCTATCAAGAACGGTTAAAGGCCTTAGATTTTCCATGCTTGTTGGTTTAATAGGTTCTTTTACTGGTGCAATAATAGCTGTGATTATGGGAGTTATGGCTGCAACTGCAGGGAAGAAAATAGATTCTTTAATTTTATGGTTAATTGATTTATTTATTAGTATGCCTCATTTGATTTTCTTGATCTTAATCTCTTTCGCAGTAGGAAGGGGAGCAAAGGGCGTTGTAATTGGTGTAGCATTAACCCACTGGCCAACCCTTGCAAGACTTGTGAGAAATGAAGTATATAATATAAAAAATATGGAGTATATTAAGATCTCAGAGAATTTTGGGAAAAGTAAGTTATTTATCGTGTCAAGACATATTTTACCAGCTGTATTACCCCAGGTTATGGTAGGTCTTTTATTATTATTTCCTCATGCAATTTTACACGAAGCTTCCATGACCTTTTTAGGATTCGGTTTATCAGCACAAACTTCATCTATTGGAATCATTTTATCTGAAGCGGTAAAGTATATTTCTTTAGGTGATTGGTGGCTAGTAGTCTTTCCAGGAGCTTTACTTGTAATAGTGGTTAAGAGTTTTGATAGTATAGGCGAATCATTACGTGTACTCTTTGATCCACAAACTAGTTATATGTAGGTGGTGAAACGATGAAAAATAATATTTTAGAAGTTAATAATTTATCTATATCTTTTACCCAATATTCGAGAGGGTTAGATACAATCCGAATCACACCAGTTAAATCATTAAATATAAGTATTAAAAAGGGGGAAATATTAGCAATTGTAGGGGCAAGTGGATCTGGAAAGAGTTTATTGGCACATGCAGTTATGGGAATTTTACCGATTAATGCTTCTATAGAAGGTGAGATGTATTACAACGGTGTTTTGATGGATCAGAAGAGAATTGAGAAATTAAGAGGAAAAGAAATAGCTTTCATACCACAATCTGTAAATTATCTAGATCCTTTAATGAAAGTAAAAGATCAAGTACAAATTGGCTTACCCAAAGATCGAGCAAAGGCAGTTCAGGAACAATTGTTCGGGAAATATGGACTAAAAAAATCAGATGGAGATTTATATCCTTTTCAATTATCGGGAGGAATGCTTAGAAGAGTATTATTTGCTACGAGTGTTAAGGATGACATAAAATTAGTTATAGCTGATGAACCAACACCTGGAATCCATCCTGAGGCATTAAATGCTATATTAACTCAATTGAGAAGCTTTGCAGATCGAGGAATGGCTGTTATGCTAATTACTCATGATATAGTTTCGGCATTGAAGATATGCGATTATGTAACGATTTTTAAAGATGGGGAAAATATAGAGACGGCTCCTGCTCGTGCATTTAAGGGAAATGGAAGTGAATTGAAAACGGATTATGCGAAAAATCTTTGGAATTCGTTACCACAAAATGAGTTTATTGATATGGAGGTGTTTAAATGACATTAAGATGCAATAATATTGGATTTTACTATAATCATGATCAATGGATATTTCGGGGTGTTAATTTTGGAATTAAGCGTGGAGAAATTGTTGGAATCTCAGGGTATAGCGGTTGTGGAAAAACCAGTCTTTCTAAAATTCTATCAAATTTTCAACAACCTTGTGAAGGAGAAGTGCTTATTGATGGTAAGTTAATATCTTTAAAAGGATTTCAAAAGGTTCAGTTGATTTACCAACATCCTGAGAAATCAATGAATCCTAAATGGAAAATGAAGGAGATCTTAAATGAAAGCTATTCTCCAGACCAAGATTTGTTAGATACCTTTGGAATAAAACAAGAATGGATGAATAGATGGCCAATAGAATTATCAGGAGGAGAATTGCAAAGATTCTCAATTGTTCGTGCTTTAAATCCTTTAACAGAATATATTATCGCCGATGAAATGACGACGATGCTTGATGGGATTACACAGGCGTATATTTGGAAACAGCTATTAAGCATTGTGAAGAAAAGAAATTTAGGATTAATAGTAATAAGTCATGAAAAGGAATTGTTGAAAAAAATATGTGACAGAATTTATTTAATGGAGAAAGGTAGACTGAATATAATTCCCCCTCCTAAAGATTGTTTAAAAGTTAGTTAGAGAAATAGACTCTAATTACTTGAATTTTATCTTTTTCCATTAAACTTAAGTCTCCATAGTATCTTTATAAGGTAGTGTGGAGACTTCTTTTATACCATAATTTAAGAATGAATGGTATGAAATTACGACATATTTTAAATATCCATATGAAATGAAAAAACTAATATATACTAAAAATAAAACTACATATCCTACGATGAAGCTTTAGTTAAAATAATTTATCTAGCTCCTATGAACATCAAAAAAAATGGAGTCAGCCTATTAGGCAGTGGAAGGAATGCATATCTCAAGTAGGAATATATTTTAGTGAAAGATTAGCTTAAGAGTTATATATAAGCTATAAATGCTAAAAAATATAAGGGGAACTTATCAGTCCCCCATTTTGCTCTATAAAATATTTTATATTCTCTTGTATGTTTAAATATCTGTGTTTTTAACTACAATTTTTTGTGCTGAAGAAATTGGTGGCAAGCTCATTGTCATTATAATAGAATGAAATGCTTCAATTTCCATTCCTTCTTCTAAATCTTCAAAACTTAATTCTTTATTATCTTGTGTAACTATTTTCGTTTCCTTACTGATGTTTAAAACTATACCATTAGCTTTGTCTCCTATTAGAATTTGATTTGCTTTTTCATTATTCATAATACTAGTAATTTTACCTGTTCTAACAGTTATATCCTTTAAAATTTGAATTTTTTCAGCTTTTCCTTGGGGAGGAATACTTTTGGTCATTGCTGGTCCATAAAAACCTCTTACAGTGTCTCCTTCTTTAAGATCTTTTATAGATAGCTCTTCATCGGTTATTGGATTAACTATAGGAGTTTCATCATTGATATGTAAAATGACGGACTTTTCTCCTGCATCAGTTTTTTTCCCTTTAATCCATATCATTGTACTTTTTTCTGTTTTATTTATTTCAGTAATTTCTCCTTGAATTTCTAGTAGTTCTTTCTTTTCTGAAATACTATTTTCTGAATTGATATTGATTACTCCAGTTTCATCTATTGATACATCTATATTTAAGACATCTGTTAGAAAGCTCAAAGGTACATAAGTGCGGTCTTTTAAAATTTCTGAAGCTGTACCAAGCTTAATAGGAGCTTTCTTTCCAAAGGTATAGTAATCTTCTCCTGGTTTAATAGTAATCCAATGGGGGCCTTTAGTTAAATCTATTGTTTTTTCTTCATTATTCCATTTGATTTCATATTCTAGAGCCTTAGAAACAATTCTTAATGGAATCATAATAGTGTTATCTTTTGTATAGATATTGTTTTCTTTAAGATCTAATCCTTTTCCATTTATTACAAGGACAAACTTCATATTATCATAGGAATCTTGTAGCTCTTCACTAACTTTTACATTCATAGTAGTAATAGGTCCTTTTGTAACCTTGTTTGGATTATACTCAGCTGATGCAATAAGACTTGAAGTTAATATTGTACCTGCTATTGTAAATACAAGTATTTTATTGAATTTCATTTTAATGTCCTCCTTTAATTTTAATTTGAAAAATTATTTTAGCTTTATAGTTTTTAAACTGCTTTGTTAGATTAGACGGTAAGGTCCAATAAAAGTTCCTAAAAATTAATGGATTATTTTAAAATAAATTATGTAGCACCATTAAATGTAAAAAAAGCAAGATATGATCTTTAATTTCTAAAGGTTAAAAATGTGTCGCTTGTAATCCTAACAATCAATGGTATTTGTTACAACATAGTTACTATTGAAATGCAGTATGAACTACATATAGAGATTTGCAATAGTAAAACTTAATTTATACGTATGAAAATATCCAGTGTTTCTAAGGATTTTTGATATGTATAAATTAAATGTTTTACTGGAATATCTATAATGAAGTTTTTTATATATAAATTTACTTTTGAATTTGTTTCACTATATAAATAAACCTAAATTTACCTGGAATTTTAATTATATAATTCTCAAAAAATAATACTAAAGATAAAGAAAAAAAGAGGTGAATTCAATTGGCAAATAGACCAATAGATCCTAATGCTAGAGAGGCTTTAAAAAAAATGAAAATGGAAATATCTAATGAACTTGGATTAAAAGGCATCCCAGAGGGAGATAAAGGGAATTTGACTTCCAGAAAAAATGGCTCTTATGGTGGAGATTTGGGAGGAACAATGACTAGAAAACTTATCGAAATGGCTGAAAGAGAATTAATGAAAGAAAGCTAATAATGATAGTTCTTAATGATAGTTAAAAAGACGACTCAATCACAAGAGTCGTCTAAAATTTATCCCAAAAGATTAACCTATATTTCTTAAAACTTAGAACTTGGAATCTACAAAAGTCCCTTAAGGAACTTTTGAGGCCTATTCCTCTAAAAGCTTTTCAAGTTCAGTTAAAAGCTCATCAAATTTTTCTAGTGCCTTTTCTACAGGTTCAGTAGTAGACATATCTACTCCTGCATTTTGTAATAATTCAACGGGATAATCGGAAGCACCAGCTCCAAGGAATTCAAGATATGCTTCTCTTTCTTCTTCTCCTCCATTTACTATGTTATCTGACAATTTAATTCCAGCTGAAAGTCCTGTGGCATATTGATATACATAGAAATTCCAGTAGAAATGTGGTATTCTTGACCACCACACCTTAACAAGTTCATCCACCTCAAAATCTTCACCATAATATTTTTTCATTAAATTGCCCCAAGATTCGTTTAAGAATGAAGCGGTTAGTGTTTCTCCCGACTCTACTGCTTCATGTATGATTTTTTCAAACTCTGCATACATTAGTTGGGTATAAATAGAACCCCTTATTTGTTCAAGGTAGGAACCTATTAAATATATTTTTTCTTCTGTGGTTTCTGCATTTTTTATTAAATAATCATACATTATTGCTTCATTAGTGGTAGAAGCCACTTCAGCAGTAAATATTGGATAAGCGGATTTAATATATGGCTGATTTTGATTTGTATAGTAAGTATTTAATGCATGCCCCATTTCATGGGCCAATGTAGATACTTCACTTAAAGTGCCGTTATAATTTAAAAGGACATAGGGATGGGTATCGTATGCTCCCCAGGAATATCCTCCCGAATATTTATTTTGAGTTTCATAGACGTCTATCCACCGACTATCAAATGCAATTTCTAAATCCTCTATATATTTTTCCCCAAGTGGGTTTAAAGCTTCCATTACCATTTTTTTAGCATCTTCATAGGGAATATTGGAGGATACAGAATTTATCATTGGAACATACATATCGTAATAATGAACCTTATCCTCAATACCTAGAATCTTTTTCCTTAGGGATACATATCTATGTAGGGGTTTTAAATTATTATTTACAGCTTCAATTAGAGAATTATAAACCTCTGGTTTAATATTATTTGGAGCTAAAGCAGCTTCAAGGGCTGAGTTATAATTTCTTGTTTTTGCGTAAAATATATTGCTTTTCACCTCTCCTGCAAGGCTTTCTGCCAAGAGATTTATATACTCCTTATAACTGTTAAATTCTACTTCAAAGGCTTTTTTTCTCATATCTCTATTTGAATGATTAAGTAATCTACTGTATTCTGCTGGAGATACGGTTATCTCTTTTCCATCTTCCCCTTGAATTTTTCCGATTTTTCTATCGACATATTTAAATGCTTCATAGACATTTTCTGGAGTTGAAGATAGTTCACCTGTAGAAGCAAGTATACCCTCTTCTCCCTCAGAAAGGGAATGGGCTTTGAAATTTAATAAGTTCTTAAGATATAAATCATAATCCTTTAGGGATTCATTATCAAAGTATTTTTTTAATTTGTCTTCAGAAATAGATAATAATTCAGGTTCTATAAATGAAATGGTTTCATATAGATTGCTGTTAATAATAGCTCCTTTATTGGCCATAGCTTTATATTTATCGTTCCCATAGTCTTCATCGCTTCTCATAGAAGCATAAACATTTAATTTGTCATTTAAACGGTGCACTTTTTCTACAAGCTGTATACAATTTACAATGTGGTCTGGTGATTCATGGAGTTTTCCCTTATATTTTTCTATAGATGGGATCGTATCCTCTAATCTTTTATAATCCTTTTCCCAAGCTTCATCGGTTTCATAAATGTCTTCCAGTTTCCATTTGTATTTATCCTCGATTTCATCCCTTGTAGGAATAGTGTTTGTCTGGGCATAAACTCCTAGAGATGAAAAAGCCATTGTAACTAATAGAACAAATACTAATACTGTTGATTTTAAAGATTTTTTAAACATTGAAAAACCTCCTTTTAAATAAAAATTTAAAATATTATAGATTTGTTTCACTATATATAGATAAACAATCTTCAAAGTTGTCTATCTTTAAAATAATATTAATTTAAAATTAGTTTATACCTATATAATATAAAGAGTCAAGAAAACTCTTATATTCTATATTTCTTTACATATAGAATATAAAGATAGTAACTTAAAAAATCGAATTGGATTTTAATATTAAAAATAAACATTCGGACTATCACAACTAAATAATAAAAATAACAAAATAAAATTCGGGAAATCTATTGACTATTGGAATTTACTTTGTTATGATTTATTTGTCAAAAATAAATATCCTCTCATATAATTTCCGAAATATGGTCGGGAAGTTTCTACCGGGCAACCGTAAATTGTCTGACTATGGGTGAAATTTATCTAAGTGGTATTTTCCACTTGGCTGTGAGATAATATTTTGAGCGGAAGTTTCACTCTATATGTGTAGCTTCTGTTTTTAATTTATCTCAAAATAATTTCATTTAGGATAATCGCTTGATTAGAATTTGGGATAATTGCATAATATATATGATAATCACCTAGAGATTTTAAAGCTTATATGGAATAGTTAGTTTTTAAAAGAGATAATTATGTAATTTCCTCAAATAATAAAAGCGAATATCTATAATAAAAGATGAGGTGGATAAAATGATTGAAGGATTTTTTAAGCTATCTAAAAACAACACAAATGTAAAAACCGAAATAATGGCTGGTATTACTACTTTTATGACTATGGCCTATATACTTGTAGTCAATCCGTTAACGTTAAAGGATGCTGGAATGAATTTTGGAGCTGTATTTACAGCTACTGCCCTATCAGCAGTTATAGCAACCCTAGTAATGGCATTTGTTGCCAATTTACCCTTTGCACTGGCTCCTGGTATGGGACTTAATGCATTTTTTGCATATACAGTGGTTTTAGGGAGTTTACAGGTTTCTTGGGAGTTTGCACTAACAGCAGTATTTTTAGAGGGAATTATATTTATTATTCTTACGTTTTTAAATGTTAGAGAAGCTATAATTAATGCTATCCCCCTATCTCTTAAAAAAGCAGTTTCTGTGGGAATAGGACTATTCATAGCCTTCATTGGTCTTTTTAATTCAAATGTTGTAGTTATAGGGGATGGAATTCCATTAAAACTTGGACATATAACTTCAGGATCGGCACTACTTGCAATTATAGGTTTAATAATTACAGGTTTATTATTAGCTAAAAAAGTAAAGGGAGCATTACTGTATGGAATACTAATTACAACAGTTATTGGTATACCAATGGGAATTACTAAATTACCGGAGGGATTAAAATTTATCAGTGCTCCCCCATCATTAGAACCAATTTTTTTCAAATTTGATTTTTCACAGATTTTTTCAATGAAAATGTTAATAGTACTATTCACTTTCCTATTTGTAGATATGTTTGATACCGTTGGAACCTTAGTTGGGGTTTCAACAAAGGCGGGCATGTTAGATAAAGAGGGAAATGTTCCAAGGGCTAAGCAGGCATTGTTTGCAGATGCAATTGGAACAACAGTAGGTGCAGTACTTGGAACAAGTACAGTAACAACATATGTAGAAAGTGCATCAGGGGTTGCAGAAGGTGGTAGAACAGGACTTACTGCACTGGCTACTGGAGCTATGTTTGCCTTGGCGTTGTTTTTGTCTCCTTTGTTTACAATGATACCTTCAGCGGCAACGGCACCAGCGTTAATATTAGTAGGACTTTTCATGATGTCACCTATTAAGGACATAAATTTAGAAGACTTTACAGAAGCTATACCGGCTTTTTTAACAATAATAATGATGCCTCTTGCTTATAGTATAGCAGAAGGAATAGTGTTTGGTATGATAAGCTATGTTTTATTAAAGACTTTAACAGGAAGATTCAAAGAGGTTTCACCACTTATGTACATTTTGGCAATATTATTTGTAGTTAAATTTTTTATAGTATAAATTAAATATATTTTCCTTATCCAAAAGTTTTGTTTCCTCCCTTATTACCTTAATGTAAACAGATATAATTTGGATGAGGAGATTTTATAAAAAAAGTAGAAGTCCAAAATAAGGGCTTCTACTTTTTGAGTGGAAAAATTATTGTTAGCATAGAAGCTTAAGAAAAGCTATTTTAATCTCTTATGTTAGTAAATTAACTCGTTGTGGGAATTCCTATATCGGAAGTTTTAATATTTTCATATAAAATAGGAAAAAATAAGCTTAAATATAAATAAGAAAGGAGCAAATATGATGAGTAAAGAAACAATAAAAGCCCTTAATAAATTACTTCAAGGAGAGCATATGGCAGTAGAAGCTTTTAATAGCTATATTGATGAGATTGATGATAAAGATATGAAAAGAACTTTTCAAGAAGTACAAAACCAACATCGAGAAAACATGACAGTTTTATCAAATTATATTCAAGATTTAGGACATAAACCCGATGAAAAATTAGGATTAAAGGGTGTAATGGGGGACTTGATGGTTAATATGGATTTAGCCGGTGACACTGATCCTTCATATGTAGTAAATAAAGCTATAAAAGGAGAAAGTCAAGGTATAAATATGGCTGAAAAGGTACTGAGGGGTAGACTTGATGATAAAAGCAGAAATTTAGCCGGAGAAATTTTAAGAAAGGATAGGGAAAGTTTATCAAAGCTGCAGCAGTTTAAACATTAACACAGTAGATGTCAATAGTCCATGGCTAATGTCTTGTATGTGGAATAACTCAACAAAAAAACCAAGGAAAGGCATAGGATATCTACTTATTTAAAATAATTAAATAAAAAATGGTGGTCCCTTGAGTAAAAAAGATATTAAATTTAAAGTGCTTTATTCACTTGTAAAATAGCAATATACACATATGTGAATTTGTGAAAACTTTATGTTTTTTACTGTTTTATTCCTTGACATGAATTTCAAACTTACATAAACTTTAAATATGAAGAATAAAATGGATATGAATAATAGTGGGTATGAAATAATATTATTAAAATTTAATAGGTTACTTACTAAGATTGTGGCAATGGATAAAAAGCTAACATTTAATGTAGGAGGTTTTGATATTCGCAGTACAGATATTCATCTAATTGACACAATAGGAAGATTTCCGAATGCTAATGTAACGGAGATTGCCAAACATCTAGGAGTAACAAAGGGAGCTGTTTCACAAAAACTTACAGTGCTAGAGAAGAAGGGCTTTCTTAGAAGGTATAAGGATAGTACAAATGCCAAGGAAGTTATTGTTGATCTTACAGATTTGGGTTGGGAAGCATTTCGATTTCATGAAAATCATCATCAGCAGGTGGATGGCGAGATATTTAAATTTCTTGCAGCATCTTCCCAGGAAAATATTGATTTTCTAGAAGAACTTATGGATATATTTGACCATATGATGAATAGATATCTAGATCAAATAAAGTAAAGGTGTATAGGAGAGTAATTAATAAACTGGTGTAAAAAACCAGTTTTATTTTTTTTTGAATTTATATTGATAGCAATTAAGAGTAGTGTTATAATTAAAATGGTTTAGAACCTAAACAATAATTCTAATGTATAGTTTAGATGCTAAACAATATTAATATAACCAACTTTTAAAGTATAGTATATTTTATATTGGTTATCTACAGGAGGATGTTATGAAAATTTGCAAACTTAGTATTTTTCTTCTTCTAATATTTTTATTAATGAGCTTCAGTGGTTGTACAAAGACAAATGCCAATGATGCTAAGGAGGTTTTAAAAAAGCCCATAAGAGTAGAGGTGGCTATTAACGAAGAGATAACTGAAACCCTTGATTATATAGGAATAGTAACAGCAGATGAATATATTAAATATTCATCTAAGATTCCAGGTGAAATAAGGGAGATATTTGTGGAGAAGGACCAAAGGATAAGGAAAGGTGATAAGCTATTTGCAGTGGATGATTCGGATTTAAAGGTTTTACAAAGTAGCTGTAAGCTCAAGCTTAATCAAAGCAAATCATTGCTAAAAAAAGCAGAAGAAATGTATATGTTTGCTGATGATAATTATAAACGTATTAGCGAGCTTTATAAAAATGCTTCTATTGATGAGGTTACATATGATAAGGCAAAGTTAAAGCTTAAGACTACAAAGCAAGACTATGAAACAGCTAAGAAGAATTATGAATTAGCTAAGCTAAATTATAATAAGACCAACAAAGATGTATTTGAAAGCATTGTATATGGAACATTTGATGGTTATGTTACCAAAATTTTATTTAAAGAAGATGAAATAACCTCGGTAGGAATGCCAGTTATTGTAGTAAGAAAAGACGAAGATATTGTGAATATGGGAATTACCGCTGATGATTTAGAAAAAATTAGGTTAGAGGATAAAGTGAAAATTTTTATCGATGATAGGGAAACTAGTGGTATTATAGTAGAAATTTCAAAGGAGCCTGATGTTGAAACTAGGCTATTCCCAGTAAAAATAGTAATGGAGGATAATAAGTTTCCAATAGGATCAATTGTAAATGTTCATGTAATAGTAGAAAAGAATTATGGGGTTAAGGTTCCTTTGACGGCAATTGGAACAGATAAAAAAGATTATGTCTATGTAGTATCCGATGATATAGCAATAAAAAAAGAAGTGAATATTATTAGAAGCTATGATGAATTTGTATTAGTTAAAGGTATCAATGATTATGATAATGTTGTAGTGGAAGGGATGAGAGCTCTAAGTGAAGGAGATAGAATCAATATTTTGAAGTAGGAGGAAAGGGTAATGAAGAGATTTGTAAATATAGCTATTAGAGATAGAAAGATAACACTATTTGTGGCCTTTCTTCTGGTGATTATTGGATTATTTAATTATCATATGGCTCCAAAACAGCAATCTCCCAAAATTGAGCTTGCCACTGCAATGATAACCACAGTTTATTCTGGTGCATCTGCTGAAGATGTTGAGGAGATGGTTTCCAAAAAGATCGAAGAAGAACTAATGACATTTGAAGAGTATGATGAAGTAGCCTCCTATTCGAGACCAAGTGTATCGGTTATTTTGTTTACTGTTAAGGTGGCAGATGATTATTCAAAAACATGGGATAAGGTAAGACGAAGGATGGAGGATTTGCAAAGAGAACTACCAGAAGGCTGCGGAAGAATTGAAGTAGATACTGACTTTATGGCAACTGCTGGCATTATTCTGTCTTTAAGCGGGAACAACTATTCCTATAGTGAGATTGAAAAGTATGGTGATGATATTAAATGGGAGTTAAGTAGGATTCATGGAATTAATAAAATAGAGATTGAGGGTAAGCATCAGGAAGAGATACTTATAGAGCTTGATTATAGAAAGATGAATTATTTGGGAGTATCCTATGATGAAGTACTGAGTCTTATAAAGGTACAAAATTTGGAGATTCCCTCAGGACAGGTCTTCGATGGTCATAGTAAGATAAATTTTAGAGCAAAGGGTTTTTATGATGACTTAAGTGATATTGAAAATATTGTTGTTGCAGTATCTGAAGAAACAGGGATTGTAACTAGAATCAAGGACATCGGTGTTGTAAAATTAGCATTAGAAGACTCAGCCTATAAAGTTAAAACGAATTTAAATAATTCAATTCTTATAGTGGGATACTTTGAAGATGGTAAAAATATTATTCCAATTGGTAAGGAAATTGATAATGCCCTTGAAAAACTTAAGCATCAAATTCCAAATGATATTGTAATAGGTAAAGTACTATATCAGCCAGAAATAGTAGAGCGAGAAGTTAGTGGATTTATAACAAGCTTACTTCAAGGGATTATATTTGTTATTATTGTGGTATTCATTGGAATGGGATTGAGGAATGCAATAATAGTTTCTATTGCAATACCTCTTTCAATATTTATGACCTTTTCGGGAATGAGATTGTTTGAGGTTGAGATTCATCAGATATCAATAGTTGCCTTAATCATATCCTTGGGGATGCTGGTTGATAATGCAATCGTTGTATCCGATGCAATCCAAGTAAGACTGGATAAAGGTGAAGATAGAATTAAGGCTTGTGTGGATGGCGTTATAGAGGTTGCTGTTCCGATTTTAACATCTACAGCAACGACTATTTGTACCTTCATGCCCCTTTTATTAATGGGAGGAGAGATTGGTGAGTATCTTAAAAGTTTGCCTATTATCGTTATTCTTGCTCTTTCTTCATCTTACTTAGTTGCGTTATTTTTAACACCAACTATGGCATTTCTGTTTTTTAAAAAGAGTAGACCTAAGAGGAAAAAATTAATATTCATTGATAAAATACTTAAATATTCTATAGACAGAAAATCTTTGGTATTACTTCTTCTTGTGATAATTATTATTGGAACGGTTAAACTTGGAGGCAGTATGGGATTAAAGTTCTTCCCCTTTGCAGATACGGATATGATGTATATAGATGTAAGAAGTGAACTCAGCTCAGATATAGAAAAAACAGAGGAATTGACTGATGAAATTGTAAAAATAGTAATTGGATATGATGAAATAACTGACTGCGTAGCGGCAATAGGAGATGGACTTCCAAGATTCTATGACACTATGTTTCCAGCCTTTCCATCAAAGGATTATGGGCAAATAGTTGTAAAGCTTGACAAAGGATTGATTGGTAAAGGTAGGAAATATAGTAATCTGACCGCCTTAAGGGATGATATTCAAAGAAAGCTTAATGAAAAGATAAGCTCAGGAACAGCGGTTGTTAAACAGCTTGAACAGGGAGAGCCTATTGGGACTCCGGTAAATATAAGAATAGTTGGGAAGGATGTTGAAGGATTAGGAGAAGTAGCTAAAGAGATTAAAGCAGTTTTGAAGACAATAAAGGGAACATCAAATGTAGATACTGACTTTGTATCAAAGCAATATGAGTATATATCCAATGTAGATAAGATAAAAGCTAGTCATATGGGGATAAATAACTACAACATTCAAAATGAAATAAATATAGCACTAAGGGGACGAAATGCCGGGATTCTTAGAATGAATGGTGAGGAATATGATATCAGACTTAAAAGCAATATTTCTAAGGTTAGTGAATTGAAAAACCTAGCTATAAAATCAAAAATTACAGATAAGAAGCATATACTAAAGGATATGGGGAAAATAGAGCTGGCCTCAGTATTGCCAGTTATTAAAAAAATTGACAATGAATATTCAGTAAATGTTTTTTCTGATGTTCTTTCTGGAAGTAATGCCGTTAAGATTCAAGAGGAATTGATGGATAAGGTTGATAAAAGTAAGTATTCAGATGTTAGGTTTGTTTTAGGAGGAGAAAGCAAATCCATTGAAAGGAACTTTAGTAAAATTGGTTTTATTGGTTTGGCATTTTTGCTAGTGGTGTATGGAATACTTTTATTACAGTTCAAATCATTTATAGAACCCTTTATTATCCTATTAACTGTCCCCCTTTCGGTAATTGGATCATTTTTGGGGCTTTATACTACAGGAACTAATCTTTCCTTTACGGCACTTCTTGGAATGGTCAGTCTTGCAGGAATAGTAGTAAATAATGCTATAATTCTTATTGACTATATAAATAGTGAAATCAAAGAAGGAAGAAGTAAAAAAGATGCATGCATTGAAGCTGCTAAAAAAAGATCAAGACCAATACTTCTAAGCACAACCACAACTGTTATTGGACTTATACCACTGATTCTAATGGGAAGTGAACTTTTCACCCCTATGGCTATTTCACTTATGTCAGGACTTTTGGTTTCAACATTATTAACATTAATTGTAATTCCAGTAATAGCAAGTATAGTTATAAAAGAAGGAAAAATAGAGGAAAAGATATAGAACAAAAACATGGATATAAAAAGCAGAAATTTAGCCGGAGAAATTTTAAGAAAGGATAGGGAAGGTTTATCAAGGCTGCTTGTACATAAGGATGATTTTGATATAATTATGTAAATATAGAAAAGCTTAGATTATTTAGGGAGCGATATAATGTATAGAATAGTGTGTGAAAGCTATTTAAATTATATAAGGGACTTTGATGGAAAAGATAAAAATGATTTTCGTTATCAAATTATGATTCCCTTTGAACTGTTGTTGGATTTAGAGAAGTATAAAATAGAAAAGAAAAATAAGACTTTAAAATATAAGAAATTAGAGGATTTTATATGGTTTATGAAAAAAGCTATTAAAGATTATCCCAATTTTAAGTCATTTTTATGGACAGTGGAATCAAGGGGAATAAAGGGTAAATATTATGGCGTTTCCAGTGATGAAGAATTAAGGGAACAAATAAAAATAATGAATATGTTTTTAAAATTGGTTTATTGGAATTAAAAAACTAAAAATTTTAATAAAAGGACGGTAATAATTTAAATAAAAAAGATACTAAATTTAAAGTGCTTTATTCACTGGGGTTATTAATATCAAAACACTTTATATTTATGATAAAATATAATTAATAAACCTACGGATAAAGAAAAAAAGGGGGTAAAAACGATGGAAGATAAAACCTTTGAATTACTAACGAAAATGTATAATGAAATGCAAAATGGATTTAAAAAACTAGATAATAAGATTGATGAAAAAATTGACGGTGTAAAAAAAGATATAGACGGTGTAAAAAAGGATATAGTTAGACTAGAAAATAAAATGGACGAAAACCATAAAGCCCTTTATGATGGATACAAGCAGAGTATAGAGGGAATAAGTGGATTAAGAGAAGATGTAAAGGAAATAAAAAGTAAAGTTGAAAAACAGGAAATAGAGCTTAGAGTAATAAGGGGTGGAAGATAACAAAATTTTAAAGTACAAGTAGAGATATATATGATACAAAAAAATTTAGATGAAGTCAAATATATACTAGAATAAAAATTAAATAATACTGTATCAGCTGATATAAACGAAGAAAATCTAAAGGAAGATATGATAAAGTATTGGGCAATTGAAAGGGGATTATAAATAGAAATATACTGGTACATGATTATATGAGAATAGATAAAAAAATTATGGTAGATAAATTTAAAAATCATTTTGAGGATTTTGGCAAATATATTAACTATATAAATACTTGGCTGGAAAAAGAATATTAAATTTTTAGTGTTTTTTAACAAAATAGTGTGAAATTTTCCTATCTTCTATAAGTGGATGGGATGAAAGCACTATTTTTATTTGATTTTATACCTTCATCATTATAATTGTAGCTTCCCCAAGCACCTTCTATTGTCGGATCATCAATCAAAGTGATGTTTTCTCCTACTACTAATCTTCCCTGTTTATTGGTAAAAGGAGATGTGGAAGCTACAATTCTATCACCTTCTAACATATGTCCAAGAATTTCATGAAATAATAATTCGCCTGAACCATTTGTAAAAAAAAACGTCTATCTTCTGAAAAAGAAGAATTAATGCTAGTTTTGAGAAGGATGTTAGATAGGCTTGTTAAACCAATTGCTAAGAATATAGAAAAAATAAGAGTTAGGATATTAAGGCTTTAGAATTATTTAAGACAATAGGATTTAAGCAAGAATGTGTTTTGAAAAATGAGTTCCAAGGGAAGAATTTATCGTAGGTTATCTTAGCTATATGAATTCTAATAAACTTGAAGTCAAATCTCTTATTAATGCTACAAGTTAGTATAAGTAATTTTTAATCTTAAACTTGTTTATCTATATCATGTATTAAAACCTGGAGGGGTGCTAATGGTTTTAAATATTATAAAAATAGTTGTTTTACCTTTTATTATAATTATTGCAGGGGTGACTTTTTTACTTTTACCTGCAAAAAAAATAAATAACATTTGGGGATTTAGAACAAGAGCATCATCAAGATCCATAAGTACATGGAAATATGCTAATAAAAGAGCTGGGCAACTTTTTTTAGGAATGGGTATCGTACTTGAATGTATTTCATTAGCATTTGTTTTCTCTAAATTGATAGATTATACTCAAGTAATAAGTATTATAGCATATTCAGTTCTAGGTATAATTGTAATTGTATTTCTTATTGTACAAGTAGAACTTCATAAGAAGTTTGATAAAAATGGAAATAAAACTGAATAAATAATTTGAAAAGGATAGATTATGCAAAGTGGGCTTTAGAGAGTATAATGAGTAAATCGTCAATAAAACATCTTTATATATTGTCTATTGGGATAGTATGTGCTTATATAACAATATCCATAATTAAAGGTGGTATTGCAAATATACTGTATTATTGGAATAGATATTAATATCAAAACATCCCAAGAAACTCCTTACCAGCAGATGGCAGGGGTATTTTTTTATGGGTGACAATACCTATACTTCTACTTGGAATCTTTTCTTTCATATTAAGAGTAAATATATTTCCTTTCTTCAGATCCTCCTTAATTGCATCCTCTATAACAAAGGAAATTCCTAGCCCAATTTTAGTCATTTCCACAAGCAAATCTATACTGTCAAGTTCTATTTCTGGAGAAATTTTCACATTGTTTTTCTTGATGAGCTTTTCAAAATAAACCCTTGTTGTAGAATTCTTTTCCAGACTTAATATTGGATACTTTTCCAGTTCTTTAAGGTTGATAGTTTTATCCTTCAACTCATTAAATCTTTCTCCCCCAATAAAAACATCCTGTATAGTCTTTACTGGAGTCACTTCTAGATTTTCATATTTGTATTTATCACTTAAATTAATTACAGCTATATCAATATTTCCCCTTTTAAGAAGTTCTAGACATAAAGGAGAGGGCCTGTTAGTTATGTGAATCTTAATATTTGGATAATTTTCATGGAATTTTTTGAAGTAGGGTAGGAGAAAATATTTACAAATGGTATCGCTGGCACCGATGCGGATTTCGCCTTCCATTAAATTACTTATTTCAAATAAAGCCCTTTCACCGGACTTTATAAAATTAAAGGCTTGTTCTATATGCTTAAAAAGAGTTTCACCTTCACAGGTCAATTTCATATTTTTTGTGTGCCTAAAGAAGAGCTTAGTATCCAGTTTTTTTTCTAAAAGCTTTATAGATTGGCTTACTGCTGATTGGGAGACATAAAGCTTTTCGGCAGCCTTAGAAAAATTCATGGTTTTTGCTGCAAAATAGAAAACTTTATATAATTCAAAATTAATATCCATGCATTAGCACTCCTTATAATAATTATTAATATTATTAATTTTATTTATATATTTTACTATGTTAGAATTTAATTGTAAAGAGAAGTATAAATGTACGCCTTTAAAAGTTCAATTTGCGGTCGTAGCCACTGAGAATCCTTTTGGCTCATGTAAAAATAAGTTTTAGATTGAATAAAAAAGGATAAACAGATTTATAAAGCAATTAATAATTAATAATAAATAATGACTAGGATTAAATCTTTGTAGTATAAGAAACAGATAAAAAATTAGATAATTTTAGTTGAAAAACTATTATATATAGGGGGTTATCTCGTGAATAAAATAGTAAGACGACTATTTGTTGAAAAGAAAAGTGGTTTTGATGTGGAAGCTAAGCATCTACTTAAGGACATAAAAGATGATTTAGGGATAAGAAACTTAGAAGAAATAAGGGTTATCAATCGCTATGATGTATCGGGAATTTCAGATGTTGAATTTAATAAAGCAAAAAATATCATCTTTTCAGAACCAAATGTAGACAATGTATATGAAGAAGATATAAATATTGATGAGAATGAAAAAACATTAGCAATAGAGTTTTTGCCGGGACAATACGACCAAAGAGCCGATTCTGCTGAGCAATGTGTACAGATATTGACTCAAAAAGAAAGGCCAATTATTCATGTTGCTAAATTATTAATATTAAAGGGTAGCATAACGGATAAAGATTTTGAAAAAATTAGAGATTATTGTATAAATCCTGTGGATTCCAGAGAAGCTTCCCTTGAAAAGCCAAAGAGCCTTGAAATGGAGACTGTAGTTCCTAATGACGTAATGATTTTAGAAGGATTTATTGACAAGAAAGAAGAGGGAATAGCTAGTTTTAGAGAAGAATTTGGATTTGCAATGAACATAGATGATCTTGTATTCTGTAGAGATTATTTTAGAGATATAGAAAAGAGAAATCCAACAGTTACCGAGCTAAAGGCAATAGATACCTATTGGTCAGATCACTGTAGACATACTACCTTCCTTACTAAAATAGAAGAAGCTGAAATAGAAGAAGGCTTTTACAGCGATCCAATTGAAAGGGCCTATGAAGAATATCTAAAATCTAGGGAGTACGTTTACGGTGATAAAGATAAGGATATTTGTCTTATGGATATAGCTGTTATTGGTATGAAAGAGCTTAGGAAAAAAGGAAAACTTGACGATCTTGAAGTATCCGATGAAATAAATGCCTGCAGCATTGAAGTAGATGTTGATGTAAATGGGAAAAATGAAAAATGGCTAGTTATGTTTAAAAATGAAACCCATAATCATCCTACTGAAATAGAACCCTTTGGTGGAGCGGCTACTTGTCTTGGAGGAGCAATAAGGGACCCTCTATCAGGTAGATCATATGTTTATCAGGCCATGAGAGTTACAGGGAGTGGAGATCCAAGAAAAAGCATAGAAGAGACATTGCCAGGAAAGCTGCCCCAAAGAAAAATCACCGTGGAAGCTGCCCATGGCTACAGTTCCTATGGAAATCAGATAGGACTTGCCACTGGACAGGTTGCAGAAGTATATGATGAAGGATTTGTGGCCAAGAGAATGGAAGTTGGAGCAGTTATTGCAGCAGCTCCAAAGGAAAATGTTAAAAGGGAAAAGCCTGTCAAGGGAGATTTGATATTACTGGTAGGAGGAAGAACAGGTAGAGACGGATGCGGTGGAGCCACAGGGTCTTCTAAGGAACACACAGAAGAATCTATTTTTACTTGTGGAGCAGAGGTTCAAAAAGGTAATCCGCCAACGGAAAGAAAAATACAAAGGCTATTTAGGAAGCCAGAGCTTGCAAAGATTATTAAAAAATGTAATGACTTTGGAGCAGGTGGAGTTTCTGTAGCCATAGGAGAGCTTGCAGACAGCATTGAAATAGACCTTGATAAGGTTCCTAAGAAATATGAAGGATTAGATGGGACAGAGCTTGCAATATCAGAGTCCCAAGAGCGTATGGCAGTAGTAATTGACAAAAAAGACTTAGATAGATTTAAGGAACTTTCAAAGCAGGAAAATCTGGAAGCCACTTTAGTGGCGAGGGTAACGGATACCGGCAGATTAATAATGAAATGGCGTGGAAAAAATATTTTTGATATAAGTAGAGAGTTTTTGGACAGTAATGGAGTTAAACAAAAAACCAGTGCAAAAATAATTCAACCGTCCCATAAGGATAACTATTTTGATGAAACTGCTAATTTATATAAGGATAAGGAAATAAAAAGGGCATGGATAGAAAATCTTAAGGATTTAAATGTTGCAGATCAAAAAGGACTAGTTGAAAGATTCGACAGCACAATAGGTGCTTCAACTGTACTGATGCCATTTGGTGGGAAGCATTCACTTACTCCATCGGAAGGAATGGTAGCAAAGATACCTGTATTAGATGGAGAAACCAATACCTGCAGTATAATGACCTATGGATATAACCCAAGGCTTGCTAAATGGAGTCCCTTCCATGGAGCTATGTATGCTTTAATAGAATCGATTTCAAAAATTGTGGCCCTTGGAGGAGACTATAAAAAGATTAGATTAACATTACAGGAGTATTTTGAAAAGCTGGGAGATAATAGAGAAAAATGGGGTAAGCCACTTAGTGCACTACTTGGAGCCTTTTATGTTCAAAAGAAACTTTCAGTACCGGCAATTGGCGGTAAAGACAGCATGTCAGGAACCTTTAAGGATTTAAATGTTCCTCCTACTTTGGTGTCCTTTGCTGTAGACATTGCCGATGCTAGAAAAATAATATCACCGGAGTTTAAGAAGAAAAATAGTACTGTAGTTTTTGTTCCCCTTAAAAAGGATGAAAGAAATATCCCAAACTTTGATATTCTTGATAAAAACTACTCTAAGATTTATGAGCTTATTCAAAGGGGAAAAATTCTATCTGCACAAGCTGTAAGAATAGGTGGTATAGCAGCTGGAATTTCAAAAATGTCCTTTGGTAATAAAATAGGTTTTACATTTAATAATAGAATAGAAAGCGGTAAATTATTTAAGGACCACTGTGGTTCAATGATTATAGAAATAGATCCAGATGAAAATTTAAAAGAATTATTAGCTGGAATAGAATATGAAGTTTTAGGAAGAACACAATTAAAACAATCTATAGATGTTAATGAAGTAAGCATTGATTTAGATGAGGCTATAAATGCCTGGAGGGAACCTTTAAAGGATATTTTCCCAACAAAAGAGGATGTTCAGGGAAAACCTCAAAATATATTATATAAAAATGGTAATGTAATAAAATCTTTGGTAAAAATTGCAAAGCCAAGGATATTTATACCTGTATTCCCTGGAACAAATTGTGAATACGATACAGCAAAGGCCTTCGAAAGGGCTGGTGGAAAAGCAGATACCTTTGTATTAAAAAATCTTACTTCAAGGGATATTGAAGAATCTATTGAAGAAATGGTAGAAAAGATAAATAACTGCCAGATAATAGCGCTGCCCGGTGGATTTAGTGCTGGAGATGAACCCGATGGTTCCGGTAAATTTATAGCAACTGTATTTAGAAATCCAAGGGTTAAAGAAGCCGTTATGAATCTTATTAAAAACAAGGATGGATTAATATTAGGTATATGTAATGGCTTTCAAGCTCTTATAAAACTGGGATTAGTACCTTATGGAGAAATAAGGGATATTGATGAAACTTCACCAACCCTCACATTTAATAAAATAGGAAGACATATTTCCTGTATGTCCATGACTAAGGTTGTGTCGAATCTTTCTCCATGGTTTAATAATGTAAAGGTTGGAGATGTTCATAGAATAGCTATGTCCCACGGTGAAGGACGATTTGTGGCAAATGAAGAGGTAATGAAGGAGCTTATAGAAAGCGGCAGAGTGGCTACTCAATATGTAGATTTTGATGGTAATCCAAGCTATGAAGGAGAGTTTAACCCCAATGGATCCTTTAATGCTGTTGAGGGAATAACAAGTCCTGATGGAAGGATACTTGGAAAAATGGGACATTCCGAAAGAATGGGCATGAATGTATGCAAAAATGTACCAGGTGATAAGGATCAGAAGATATTTGAAGCTGGAATTAGATATTTTGGTTAGAAATTAATTTAATTAATTGTGCTAGTTTCTATATATTTAGAGTTTTAGTATTTCTTTTAAATAAAACTTTTAATATAAAACATTTGAGTTACTAGCACAATATTTACACTTTTCTTATAATTTTCAGTGATTAGATTATATAAATTAGGAACTCAAAACATGTTTGTGAACGGAAACAAAAATAGACATGTATAAAGTTCAATTTAAAACGAACTATAAAACTAAAATAAATAAAAATATACGTATAAATCATTGACTTAAAAAATCCTTTTTGCTAAGATTAAATCAAGGGGTGATATATTTGAAGGGATTTATTGATTTGAAGATTGGAATTATAGGTGGAGGCCAGCTAGGTAAAATGATAGCACAAGAGGCTAAGAAAATGGGGCTATTTGTTATTATCTTAGACCCAACACCTGATTCACCCGCTAGTGAAATTGCAAACAAACAAATAGTTTCCCATTTTAATGATAAAGGGAAAATTGAAGAATTAATTAATCAATGCGATATAACTACCTTTGAGATAGAACATATAAACACTGAAATCCTAAAAAAACTTGAGAACAGAGGAAAAGAAATTTATCCTGCTTCAAGGGTTTTAGAAATTATAAAGGACAAATCAAAACAGAAAGAATTTCTAGATGAATTTAATATTCCCACTAGTAATTGGAAAAAAGTTGATCATAATGCTTTAGATGATGAAATACCTGCTTTTCCCGTTGTTCAAAAAGCCTGTAGAGGAGGTTATGACGGTAGAGGGGTTTATGTTATCAAAAATAAAGAGAATATAGAAAACAGATTAAAAACAGAATCCTTCCTTGAAGAGTATATTGATTTTGAAAAAGAATTAGCAATAATGGTTGCAAGAAATAAGCAAGGGGAAATCAAATGTTATCCATTGGTTGAAATGGAGTTTGATGAAGAGAAAAATATCTGCGATATGATTATAGCCCCTGCAAGGGTGGATGAAAGTATTTACGAGGAAGCATCGAAAATTGCCGTTAAGTGTGTAGAAAATTTAAATGGTGTAGGAGTTTTTGGAATAGAAATGTTTCTTACAAAGGATAAGAGAATTTTAGTTAATGAAATTGCTCCAAGGGTTCATAATTCAGGTCATTATACAATTGAAGGATGTGTTACTTCTCAATTTGAGCAGCATTTAAGGTGCATAATGGGTTTACCCCTTGGATCCACGGAATTAATAATTCCTACTGTAGTAATAAATATTTTAGGAGAAAAAAATCATTGTGGAACTGCAGATTATATAGGAGTTGAGGAGACTCTATCTATTCCAGGTGTTAGTATTCATATTTATGGAAAGAAAGAGATAATGCCCTATAGAAAAATGGGTCATGTCACTATTGTAGATAAAGAAATAGACAAGGCTATAGAAAAGGCATATAAAGTAAAGAAAACTTTAAAGGCTGTATCAAAGGAGGCTAAGCATGAAGAGTAAAAAACCATTGATTGGAATTATTATGGGCAGTGATTCAGATTTACCGATTATGGGTGAAGCGGCTAAAATATTGGATGAATTTGATATTGATTATGAATTAACAGTAGTTTCAGCCCATAGAACTCCTCAGAAGCTATTTGAGTACGGAAAAACTGCCAGGGATAGAGGCTTAGAGGTGATTATTGCCGGGGCAGGAGGAGCAGCCCATCTACCTGGAATGATTGCTTCAATTACAGAGCTGCCGGTTATAGGAGTTCCAGTAAAAACATCGAAGCTAAGTGGACTTGACTCCCTTTTATCAATTGTTCAAATGCCCGGTGGAGTTCCAGTTGCTACAGTGGCAATAAATGGAGCCAAAAATGCCGGTATTTTAGGAGCCGAAATATTGGGTGTAAAGAATGGAAAAATTAGAGATAAAGTTAAGGAGTATAAAGATAATCTGCAAAGAGAAGTAGAAAACAAAGCAGAAAAATTAGAGGATTTGGGCTATAAGGAGTATTTAGAAAGAATGACAAAGTAGCTTAAAAAACCATATATACTTGTTTTACTAATAAAACCAAACTTTATTCACATGGGAGGATAAAAAATGATAAAAAAAGAAATGCTGTATGAGGGAAAGGCTAAGAAGGTTTTTAAAACCGATGATGAAGGAAAATACATTATAGAATATAAAGATGATGCAACGGCATTTAATGGAGTTAAAAAGGGGACAATCCTTGGTAAAGGCATAATCAATAATAAAATGTCCAGCTTACTTTTTAAGCTTTTAGAAGAAAAGGGAATACCAACCCACTTCCTAGAGTTTTTAAATGACAGAGAAATGATAGTTAAAAATGTAAAAATAATTCCCTTGGAAGTTATTATGAGAAATGTGGCTGCGGGTTCTTTAGCAAAGAGATTGGGCCTTGAAGAAGGAACACCCCTTAAAACTCCAGTACTTGAATTTTGCTATAAAAATGATGATTTAGGTGATCCTATGATTAATGACTATCATATTAAAGCAATAGAACTTGCAGCGGACAATGAGATTCAAAAGATTAAGGAATATGCTTTTAAAACAAATGATATTTTAGTAGAATTTTTTAAAGATAGAAATATTAGGCTTGTGGATTTTAAACTAGAGTTTGGTTTACATGATGGGGAAGTAATACTTGCCGATGAAATCTCTCCTGACACTTGTAGACTATGGGATTTAAAGACTAATAAAAAGCTTGATAAGGACAGATTTAGAAGAGATTTAGGAGAAGTAGAGGAAGCCTACGAAGAAGTATTAAAGAGGTTGCAGTAATGGAAAAATCTGTTTCTTTTTTTCTAAATTCTTGTTGGATTGAACGTTCTTTTTATTAATTTTCAGAATCACACATCTATAATAAATGGAGGGATAAAATACAATGGCCTGCAATGACTTTGCTTTAGATAAATTAAAAGAAGAATGTGGAGTATTTGGAATATATTCAAACAGCATGGAAAATATATCAAGAATGATATACTTTGGCCTTATAACTCTGCAGCATAGAGGACAGGAAAGTGCTGGTATAGCCCTGTATAATGATAATAAAATCCATTATTATAAAGAAATGGGACTGGTTAGAGAGGTTTTTAATGATACAATACTTTCCAGACTAAAGGGGAATATCGGAATTGGACATGTTAGATATTCTACAAGCGGTGAAAGCTATGTTACAAATGCCCAGCCTTTGGTTGTTAAATATAAAGGTGGTTCCATAGCATTGGCCCATAATGGGAATCTTGTAAATGCCAATGAAATTAGAGATGAATTGGAAGACGGAGGTTCAATATTCCAAACTTCGATAGACAGTGAAGTAATAGCTAATTTGATTGCTAAAAATTATAATCTTGGCTTTAAAGAAGCTATAGCCACTGCTGTAAAAAGAATAAAAGGAGCCTTTGCTTTAAGTATAATTTGTGAAGGAAAGCTAATTGGAGTTAGAGATCCCCATGGACTTAGACCCCTATGTATTGGCAAACTCGATGACGGATATGTTTTATCTTCAGAAAGCTGTGGTCTAGGAGTTGTAGGTGCAGAAATTATAAGAGATGTTAAACCAGGAGAAATTGTTATTATAGATGATAATGGTATAGAATCCATAATGTATGATGAAGATAAGCCAAAGGCTCTTTGTTCCTTTGAATTTGTATATTTTGCCAGACCCGATAGCGTTATCGATGAACAGAGTATATATCAAAGTAGAATAGAGGCAGGGAAAATACTTGCAAGAGAAAATCCAGTAGATGCAGATATCGTTATGGCTGTACCCGATTCTGGAACCGTTGCTGCAATAGGTTATGCTGAGGAGTCTGGAATTCCCTATAGACAGGGACTCCTTAAAAATAAATATTTAGGAAGAAGCTTTATTCAACCGGATCAAAAGATGAGGGAGCTTATGGTTAAACTAAAGCTCAGTGTACTTAAGGAAAATGTCGAAGGAAAAAGATTAATTTTAATAGATGATTCTATTGTTAGGGGAACTACCAGCAGGAGAATTGTAGATATGCTTAAGATGGCCGGAGCTAAAGAGGTCCATATAAGGGTTAGTTCACCTCCAGTTAAACACTCATGTTATTTTGGAATAGATACTCCTACAAGAAAGCAGCTTATAGGGGCTACCAATTCAGTAGAAGAAATAAGGGAAGCTATTGGAGCCGACAGCTTGGCATATTTAAGTATACCAGGTCTTGTAAAATCAATTAATATGAAGGATGAAAATCTTTGCACTGCTTGTTTTAGTGGAAATTATCCTATGGAAGTTCCAAATGGTAATAGTAAGTTTCGTTATGGGAAAAAGTAAAAAAATTTTGCTGGAGGTGAATGAAAATGAATGAAAAACTGACTTATATGGATTCGGGAGTTGATATAGAAGAAGGTGCTAGGGCTGTAGACTTAATGAAGGGTTATGTAAAGAATACCTTTAATAAAAATGTTTTATGTGATCTTGGTGGATTTGGTGGGCTTTTCCAGCTAGATTCAGATAATTATAAGTCTCCAGTTTTGGTTTCGGGAACCGATGGAGTTGGAACTAAGCTTAAGCTTGCCTTCATTATGGACAAACATGATACTGTAGGTATTGACCTTGTGGCAATGTGTGTTAATGATATCTTATGCCAGGGAGCAAAGCCATTATTCTTTCTAGATTATGTAGCAACAGGGAAAATAAAGGCTGAGAAAATTGCCGATATAGTAAAGGGTATTTCTGATGGATGTATAAAGGCAGGTTGTGCCCTTATAGGAGGAGAAACTGCTGAAATGCCAGGTTTTTATTCCGATGGGGAGTATGATATGGCTGGATTCAGTGTTGGCATAGTAGATAAGGATAAAATAATAGATGGAAGCAGGATTGAAGATGGAAATATAGTTTTAGGATTACCTTCAAGTGGTATTCACTCAAATGGGTATTCATTAGTAAGAAAATTATTTTTTGATAAATTGAAATATAAAGCAGATAAATATATAGATGAATTAGGTGAAACATTGGGAGAAGCTTTGATAAGACCTACTAAGATTTACGCCGATACAGTTATGGCTGTATTAAAGCAATATGATGTAAATGGAATGGTTCATATAACTGGTGGAGGATTTTACGAAAACATACCCAGAATTATTCCAAAGGGCTTAGGTGTAAATATTAATCTAAAAAGCTGGGATGTTCCACCTATATTTAGTTTAATGCAAAAAAAGGGAAATATAGGAAGAGACGAGATGTTTAAGACCTTCAATATGGGTATAGGATATATATTTGTTGTAAAAGAGGACGATGCTCAAAATATAGTTAAGACAGTAGAAAAAAAGGGTGAAAAGGCCTATATAATAGGAAAAGTACAAAAGGATATTAATGGGGTGAAATTATGCCTCTAAAGAAAATTGCTGTTTTAGTTTCAGGTAGGGGAAGTAATCTTCAAACAATTATAGATAATATTGAAAAAGGTAATATCAATGGAAAAATTGAAATAGTTATTTCAAGTAAAAAGAATTCCTATGCTTTAGAGAGGGCGGCAAATCATAATATTGAAGGTATGTATATAGGAAAGAAAAATTATCCTGATATTGATAAGCGAAATAATAAAATCATCGAAATTTTACAGGAAAGAAAAATAGATTTAATTATTCTTGCTGGATATATGAGTATACTCAGTGAAAAATTAGTTAAACTTTATAGGAATAGAATAATAAATATTCATCCATCTCTTATTCCAAGTTTTTGTGGAAAGGGATTTTACGGCTTTAAAGTTCATGAGGCAGTTTTAGAATATGGAGTTAAGTTAACTGGGGCTACGGTGCATTTCGTAGATGAAGGAACCGACACGGGGCCTGTCATACTTCAAAAGGCTGTAAATGTAGATTCTGACGATACGGTAGATACTTTGTCAAAAAAGGTATTAAAAATAGAACATGAGCTTCTACCCCTTGGGGTAAAGATGTTTTGTGAAGATAAACTGCAAGTTAAAGGTAGGAAGGTTAGGATAAGTATAGATTAAGGATAGATTTATAGGGTTAAGGTTAAAGCTAAGGTTAACATTAACATCAAGGCTTATTATTATTTTATTAAGATAACCTATTGTGATATTAAACTAAATTTTTGTTCTGAAATATAAACTAGTACAAAAAAATTACTTTAGTGATTTAAGAGGAGGTTTTTTGAGTGATTAAAAGAGCTTTAATAAGCGTTTCAGATAAAACCGGAATTGTAGAATTTGCTAAGAAGCTTAAGGACCTTGGGATAGAAATAATTTCTACAGGTGGAACTGCTAAAAGACTTGAGGAAAGTGGAATAAGTGTAACTAAAGTATCTGATATTACGGGATTTCCAGAATGTTTAGATGGAAGGGTAAAAACACTTCATCCGGTTATCCATGGCGGAATACTTGCAGTAAGAGATAATGAAGATCATATGAAGCAGCTTAAGGAGTTAAATATAGAGCCGATAGATTTATTAGTTATAAACCTTTATCCTTTTAAAGAAACTATTTCTAAGGAAAATGTAGAATTTGACGAAGCCATAGAGAACATAGATATAGGTGGACCAACAATGCTGAGATCTGCAGCTAAAAACTTCAAAGACGTTACAGTTGTAACTGATCCTATGGATTATGATAAAGTAATGAATGAATTAGCCCAAAATAATGAAGTATCCTATGAAACAAAGTATGAATTGGCACTTAAGGTATTTGAACATACATGTCATTATGATACATTAATTTCTACTTATTTAAGAAATCGATTAGAAAATAAGGAATTCCCTGAAAGTTTGACACTTACTTATGAAAAGGTAGGAGATTTAAGATACGGTGAAAATCCCCATCAAAAAGCTGCCTTTTATAAAGAAATAGAAAAAAATGAAGGCTCATTGGTAAATGCTATTAAACTTCATGGTAAAGAGCTTTCCTTTAATAATATTAATGATACCAATGGAGCATTGGAGCTTTTAAAGGAATATGATGAGCCTACAGTTATAGGAGTAAAGCATACCAATGCCTGTGGAGCAGGAAGTGGATATGATATTTATGATGCATATATTAAGGCATATGAATGCGATCCAAAGTCAATATTTGGAGGAATAATTGCTGCCAATAGAAGCATAGACTACAGAACTGCAGAGGAAATAAACAAAATATTCATAGAAATAGTTATAGCTCCAGATTTTGATGAAGATGCCCTTGAAATTTTAAAATCTAAGAAAAATATTAGGCTTTTGAAATTAGAAGATATTCATAAAAAGCAAAGTGAAAATGCCATGAATATTAAGAAAGTGAATGGTGGTATACTTGTTCAAAATGTAGATAGTAAGCTATACAAAGATGAACTTAAGATAGTAACAGAAAGGATACCTACAGATAAGGAAATGGAAGACTTAAAATTTGCTTGGAAGGTGTGCAAGAATATTAAGTCAAATAGTATAGTATTGGCTAAGAATAAGCAAACTGTAGGTATAGGACCAGGACAAGTAAATAGGATTTGGGCTGTGGAAAATTCAATCAGACAAGCAATTATAGAGGTTAAAGGAAGTGTAATGGCTTCAGATGCATACTTTCCCTTTGCAGATTGTGTAGAGGCAGCGGCCAAGGCAGGAATTACAGCAATAATTCAACCAGGGGGCTCAATAAGAGATCAAGAATCAATCGATGCTGCTAATAAATATGGCATAGCAATGGTATTTACAGGTATGAGACATTTTAAGCATTAATAAGCTACTAGCTTAAATGTATAGATGTACACTTATAAAGCTTGATTTACAGTCCTAGCCACTGAGAATCCTTTTGGCTTATGCTATGAATCAGTTTTGTGGCTACTTGAACCTTGCACAATCCTTTTGGAGGTGAAAAAATGAAAGTTCTTGTTGTTGGTAGTGGTGGACGTGAGCATACTTTAGTTTGGAAGATTTCTCAAAGCCCAAGGGTGGATAAGATATACTGTGCACCTGGTAATGCAGGAATAGGTAGTATGGCAGAGCTAGTTAATATAAGGGCTGAAGACATAGAGGTTTTGCTTGGCTTTGCTTTAGAAAAGAATATTGATTTAACTGTAGTTGGTCCGGAAGTACCTTTAGTGGATGGTATTGTTGACAGATTTGAAAAAGAGGGCCTAAGGGTATTTGGTCCAAACAAAAAATGTTCACAGCTTGAAGGCAGTAAAGCCTTTGCAAAGGACTTTATGCTAAGGCATAATATTCCTACGGCAAAGTATAAGGAATATGTCAATGTAGATGAAGCAATAAATGATATAGGGATTTATGGATTTCCAATGGTGATAAAGGCCGATGGACTTGCTGCTGGTAAGGGAGTAATTATTGCTGAAAATGAAGTTCAGGCCCTTGAAGCATTAAATATGATTATGAAGGATAAAAAATTTGGCGATGCTGGAACCAAAGTAGTTATCGAGGAATTTTTAGATGGAATAGAAGCTTCGATACTTTGCTTTGTAGATGGAGAAACTATAGTACCTATGGTTAGTGCCCAAGATTACAAGAAAGCTTTTGATGGAGATAAAGGACCGAATACAGGTGGTATGGGGACATATTCACCAAGTGTAATATATAATGATGATATTAAAGAAAAGGTTGAAAATAGAATATTAAGCTCCTTCACAAAAGGTCTTAAGGATGATGGATTAGACTATAAAGGAATAGTATTTATAGGACTTATGATTAAAGATGGCGAGCCAAAGGTATTAGAGTTCAATACAAGATTTGGCGACCCGGAAACCCAGGTAATACTCTCAAGACTTGAAACAGATTTAGTTGATATTATTGAAAGCATATTAAATGGAAAGCTAAGAAAGCAAGAAATTATTTGGTCGGATAAGAAGGCTGTTTGTATAGTATTAGCTTCACAGGGGTATCCTGGAAAATATGAAAAAGGAAAGGTCATAAAGGGTCTTGAAAGTATAAAGGATGCAGTAGTATTTCATGCAGGAACAAAGTTAATGGATGGAAATATAGTTACAAATGGTGGAAGAGTTCTAGGTGTAGTTGCCACCGGAAAAAATATAAATGAAGCTAGAAATATTGCGTATAAAAATGTTGATAAAATAAAATTTGAAGGAAAACAGTATAGGAAAGATATTGGGAAGATAGCACTTGGTTAAGCCAAGTGTTTTTTTATGCAAAAAATAGAGCTCAGGTTAAACTTAAACTTTATGATATAATTTAAAGGGTAATAAAAAATATAGATTGTTTAACCATATATTTTAAAAACATAATGATGTAAATATAGAAAAAATGAAAACAAAACCATTAAGGATATAGTAAAGTTTAGTCTGTAATCCTCTATAAAAAATCGATTTATAGAGGAAATTGTAATTATCTGACTAATTTAATACTATAAAGGGGGACAGCTTATGCATGATAGAGACTATTACTATGTTAAAATAATTAAACGAGTCCTAGCTTTTACAGTTCTAATTTGTACTATATTAAGTGGAATCCTTATTTACTTTTCCAGTAATTTTTCAGAAAACATGATGCTGCAAATGATGGAAGATAATTTCTTAGATAATTCTAAAATCTACTCTGGAGGAATTTCCGGATATCTTCAAGGAAGATATAATCTACTAAATACTTATGCACAGTATCCTTTAGTTAAAAATATGAATTGGGAAAGAGTCAAAAAATATTTCGAAATGGAAGTGAATTTAACAAATATTAGTAATTTATCAGAGGATGATATGAAATCAATTAAAAGATTCGATAATTTATTTATAGTAGATAGCCAAGGAAATAAGTATAGTACTGATGAGGAAAATATTAATGTGAGGAATGAAGAATATTTTAAAAATACAATGAAGGGTAAAAAATCCATATCTAATATATTTATTTCAGAAAAAAGTGGAGACTTAATGGCTACTATGGCAGTACCGATATGGAATAAGGGAGAAATAGTAGGAGCATTAGGTGGTATTACAAATATAGAAACTTTAAGTAGAATGATAGAAAGATATAAAGTAAAGCATAAGGACTCCTATTCATATATTGTAGATAAAAATGGATATACTATTTGTCATCCCAATAGGAATTTTATTGGTAGTGAAAATATAACTAAGCCATCTAAAAATATAAATGAGGATTTTGTAAAATACGGACTATATATTTTAAATAATGATGGAGGAGATTTAGAGTATGTTTTCAATGGTGTAAGTTCAAATGCATATTTTAGCACGATTTCAAATACAGATAATTGGAAAATAGTAACTATCATACCTAATAAATACATATATGGTCCAATTATAAAAAAGACTAATAAATTATTAATTATTGGAGCTTTAGGAATATTAGTTATTGCAGCAATATCCTTAAAGGGAGGACAATTTATAGCCATACCTATGCTAAAGTGGAATAAAGATTTAGAAAAAAAGAGAAAAAAGTTAGAAGAGGAAATAGAGTATTCAAATTTGAAAACAGAGTTCTTTTCTAATATATCCCATGAATTCAAAACTCCATTAAATATTATTTTTTCTACGACTCAATTGATGAAGTTTAATCTCAAAAAAGAAAATTCAAAGTTTGATATTACAAAATTGAATAACCATGTAGATACCATAAAGCAAAATTGTTATAGACTTTTAAGGCTTATCAATAATATACTTGATCTAACAAAAATAGATTCTGGTTTTATGAAATTGAATTTAGAAAATGGGAATATTGTATCGACTATTGAAGATATAACCTTATCAACTGTAGAATATGTGAAAAGCAAATCCAAGAAAATTGTTTTTGATACGGATGTAGAGGAAAAGATTATGGCCTTTGATTCAGATAAAATAGAAAGGATTATTCTAAATTTAATTTCAAATTCTATTAAATTTACAAAACCAAATGATTCTATAGAAGTAAATATTCATGATAAAGATGAAAAAATTATCATTTCCATAAAGGATACTGGAATAGGTATTCCAAAGGAGAAACAAAAAGAAATCTTTGAACGATTTACACAGGTTGATTCATGTTTAACTAGAAAAACTGAAGGAAGTGGAATTGGTTTAAGTTTAGTAAAGGCCTTTGTAGAAATGCATGATGGTAAGATTTCTTTAAAAAGTGAATATGGAAAGGGAACAGAATTTATTATAGAACTACCAGTTAAATTGGTTTCATGGGAAAATGGTGAAGGAGAAGGGAAAAAATCTAATGGTAAGCGGAATGTGGAAATGATGGATATTGAGTTTTCTGATATATATTCTTAGTAATTTGCAAAAAATCATATAGAGATAAATTAAATATTTATATAGTATGTGGATTGAAAGGAATCCATAGAAGAGAACCCTTTGTAGGTTCTTTTTTTTTGCAAAGATAAAAAATAATTCAGAAAATTGTAATAAAAAGAAGGATATTTAAAAAAATTGTAGAATAATATCAATAAACACAATAACAAAACAGTGTTCCGATATTGTGAATAATAATACGGAGGTAAAAATGGAAAAGTCTAGAAAGAGCAATGAAATTAATTCAATAAAAAGAGCTATTAAAATACTTAATCTTTATAAAGGCGATATAAAATATTTAGGAATAACTGATATAAGCAAAGCTATAAATCTTCACAAAACTACTGTTCATAGAATAGTAAAAACTTTAGAAAGTGAAGGATGGCTTGTTCAGAATAAACATAGTGAAAAATATAGATTGGGATTTAAGATTCTAAATATTGCAAGTGAAATAAGGAATCAATATGATTTTAAAGAAATTATTTTAGAAGAAATGGAATCTTTATGTAATCAGGTTGACGAAACTGTAATGCTTTCTGTATATACAAAAAATGGAGGTATATGTTTGGAAAAGGTAGAAACAAAGGCAGTAATAAAACTTACATCCCAGCCTGGAAGAAATATACCCCTCCATTGTGGTGCAACAGGGAAAATTCTATTGGCATATGCACCAGAGGAAGATGTCAATCAGCTAATTAAGAATGGGTTAAAGAAATATACAGAAAATACTGTAACCGATGGAGAAGTATTGATAAAACAATTAAAGGATATTAAGAGGAAAGGATATGTAATCAGCAAAGCTGAAAATGATGATGGTGCCTTGGGAATAGGAGCTCCAATATTTGATGATAAAAAGAACTTATTATATGGATTAAGCATTGCAGGACCTATTGAAAGGGTCGAAACGAAAGGGGTTGATTTACTTCTAAAAAAAGTTATAGACAGCGCAGAAAATATTTCTAAGAAAATATATTTACTTAGGTGAGGAAATTGTATAATTCTAATTTTACTAGGTTATTAACTTGCTATGGTGAAGCAATCTTAAAACTTAGTTTATACATACTATAAATATCCATACTTTTGCAATTTTTTGATGTATAAATTTACTTTTGAATTTGTTTCACTTAAGGCAAGAAAAAATAAAGTAAGGAGGACATCATAAATGAAAAAGGCAGATTTGGTAATCAAAAATGGTCTAGTATTTACAAATGGAGGATTAGTGAAGGGAGGGATAGCTGTCTATGAAGGTAAAATTGCTGCAATATGTGAGGATAGGTTTTTACCAGAGGGAGAAAAAATAATTGATGCAAAGGATAAAATTGTTCTACCAGGAGGTATCGACCCCCATGTGCATTTTAGAGATCCCGGTAGATCTGATAGGGAGACATTTAAAACGGGAACAATGGCAGCAGCTGCTGGAGGAGTTACAACTGTACTTGAGCATCCCATATCAAAGCCACCACAATATTCACCAGAAATATTAAAAAACAGAATCAAAGTTGCAAAGCCCCAGGCATTAGTGGATTTTGCATTTTTTGGTGCTGCTGGAGCAGAATTTCCAGAGGAAATTTCTAAGATAGCCAAGGAAGGAATAATAGCATATAAGACATTTCTCCATGAAGCTCCAGAGGGTAGAGATGAAGAATTTATTGGATTGACAATGGCAAATGATGGGGAAATACTTGATGGATTTAAGGAAGTGGCAAAAACAGGACTTATATGTGCTGTACATTCAGAAAACAATGATATCATTCAAAGAAAGATTAAAGAGCTTAGAGATAAAGGCAGAACAGATTTTATGGCTCATGCAGAGTCACGTCCCCCAATCAGTGAGTTTGAAACAGTTTCAAAACTCATTCAATTTGCAAAGGAAACCGGGGCTAAAATTGAATTTGTACATATTTCCACGCCAGAAGCTATGGAAATGGTAAAAAAAGCAAAATATGAAGGACAAGAATTATATCTTGAAACATGTCCCCATTATTTATTCCTTACAGAGGACAAAATTAGAGAATTAGGACCCTTCGCAAAATGTAATCCACCCCTAAGAAATAAAGAAATTGTTGATAAACTATGGGATTATATTAATGATGGTAGCGTTGACTTTATTGGAAGTGATCATGGACCATTTTTACTTTCAGAAAAAGAAAAGGGACTTGAGGATATTTTTGCATCTCCAGCTGGTTTTCCTGGTATAGATTTAAGGCTTCCACTAATGCTAAATGCAGTTAATGAAGGAAGGATAACATTAAAAAGAGTTGTAGAGCTTATTTCTGAAAACCCTGCAAAAATATTTAATATTTATCCTAGAAAAGGAGTCATTGAAGTTGGTTCAGATGCAGATTTTGTAATTGTAGATATGAATAAAGAGTTTACAGTGTCAAGGGATAAGATGTATTCTAAGGCTAAGGATATTGCAAGGGTATACGAAGGATGGAAACTTAAGGGTATGCCAGAACATACAATTGTTAGAGGCAGAGTTATTATGGAGAATACAGAAGTGGATGAAGGAGCAGAAGGATGGGGAGAATTGATAAAGCCTATTATATAAAGAAACAAATTTAAAGGTCAATTTATACATGGAAAGATGGCAAGAGTATCGATAGTTTTAAGATGTGTAAATTAAACCTTAAGGTGGTTTATCATTAAATATTGATTGTATTAAAAATAATTGGGGAGGAAATGAACATATGTTGGATTATATTCCTAAAAATTTAAAATTGTATTGGTTATTTTTTATAATACTTTGTATGCTGCCTATGGCTTTTGCCCTTATTGGCGAAAAAAGAGCAAAGGAAAGGAAAAGACAAATTGAAATAAAAGAAAAATAGGAAGGAGAGGAAAACGTTATGATCTATAGTTTGATGATGCTTCTATATCTTATAATAATTCTTTTAGCAGGAATATTTGTTTCTAAATATGTGAAAAATGCAGATGATTGGGCAGTTGCAGGACGAAGCTTGGGAATTATACCAAGTACAGGCACTTATTTTGCCACCATCGTCAGCACCGTATCGGTTATGGGGTATTTAGGATATTATTATCAGCTGGGATGGGGCGGCTGGTGGAATTGGGCAGGAACTGCAATTTCTACCATAATATTTGCAGGGTGGTTTGCTGCAAGGCTAAGAAGATTTGGAAAGGTGACTTTACCGGATTTTCTAGAAGAAAGATATGGAAAAATTCATAGTGGTATTGCTGCAGTATTAATTTTGTTTTCAACATTATTATTTACTTGTGCACAATTGGTGGGATCCAGCGTTTTAGTAAATGTTGCAACTGGAATACCTGTTAATACTGCAATAATAATTATAGGGGTAGTATTTATTATATTCACAATAACAGGAGGCATGATTTCTGTAGCCTGGACAGATACTATATCAACAGTTTTAATATTAATAGGTGTATTTATACTAACCTTTGTATCCTTAGGAAAAGTTGGAGGTTTTAAAGAGCTCCATTTAACATTGGCACAAATTGAGCCAGAAGCCTTGGATCCATTTGCAGGAGGGGCAATGACCTGGGGGTTAGCTATATCATGGTGTATCACATGGGGAATTGGAAACTTTGGAGTGCCTCAAATTATGACCAGATTTTATTCTTGCAAAGATGAACATGTTGCTAGAATGAGTCAAGGATGGACAGGATTTACTTTACTTTTATTTTATGTACCTACTATGTTAATAGGATTATCAGGTAAAATATTATTTCCAGGTATCACCAACCCAGATGCAGTTGCTCCTATAATGGTAAAAGAGCTTTTATCTCCTGTTTTAGGAGGAATAGTTTTAGCATCAATTCTTGCAGCTTCAGTATCAACAGCTGATTCTGTATTGCTATTGTCAGGGACTACAGCGGTTAGGGATATATATCAAAAGTTCATAAACCCTAATAATACTGACTCAAAGAAGATATTAAAGATATCAAGATATGCTACTTTAATAATAGGGATATTAGCTATTATTTCAACTATGTTTATGACTTCAACTGTTATGTGGATACAGGCAAATATGGTGGGAATATTGGGTTCTATGCTTGCAATGACTGTAATAATAGGGTTTGCATGGAAGAGATCTAATGCTCAAGGTGGATTAGCAGGTATGATTGTTGGTATAGTTACTGCAATAATATGGTATGCATTGCAAAAGCCCTTTGGATGGTTTCCCATACTGCCTTCTATATTTACTTCAACCTTGGCAAATATATTAGTAAGTTTAGCTACACCACCTCCTAATAAAGAGATTATAAATAGGTTTTTTGACGATCAACAATATCAGGAAAATGGCATAGCATAAACAAAACACAACAACTTTATTATATATTAAGTAGCTTTAAATATCAATTTAAAGCTACTTGATTTTCATTGATTATCATAAATTTAAGTAACTATTATGAAATGAGGTTGAATTATGAATATAAATCTGACAAGACTTAAATCGAATATTTTAAAAATTGGAGAAATTGGAAGAAAAAAAGGGGAGGGTATAACAAGGCTCGCCTTCAGCGATGTATATTATAAAGCTTCTGATGTTTTTAAAGATTTAATGAAGGATGCTGGATTGAAAGTAAAAACAGATAGATTGGGAAATGTATTTGGTAAAAGAGAAGGAAAAAATAATGATTTGCCATCAATAATGATAGGCTCCCATATGGATACTGTTAAAAATGGAGGTCTTTTTGATGGGAATTTAGGTGTGAATGCTGCTTTGGAATGTATTTATGTATTAGAGGAAAATAATATAAAGACAAAGCATCCAATAGAAATAGTATCTTTTAATGCAGAGGAAGGTAGTGAAATGGGAGGGACCTTTGGCAGTAGAGTAATGGTTGGCCTTCAGGATCCCTTAGAGAATGGATTAGCTGACAAATTGAAAAAATATGGACTAACCTTGGATGATGTGAAAAGCTCCATTAGAAATACCAGTGAAATTAAAGCATTTTTAGAGCTGCATATAGAACAGGGAGGAGATTTGTTTAGTAAGGATATTCCAATTGGTATTGTTAAAGGTATTGCCGGAATAACTAGATATAGAATAAGTGCTTTAGGAGAGGCAAATCATGCAGGAACAACGCCTATGAATTTGAGAAAGGATGCAATGATGGGGGCATCTAAGCTTATGGTTGAGATAGAGAAAATAGCAAAGAGTATGGGAGCTCCTTTTGTAGCTACAATAGGAGTAACTGATGTGTTTCCTGGGGCAGTTAATATTATTCCCGGTAGGGTAGAATTAATACTTGAAATGAGGGACTTAAATCAAGAAAGAATAGAAAAGGCTGTAAATAAAATAAAAAAATCAGCACAATCAATAGGGGAAGTGGACTTTAAATTTGAATTATTAATAAATAAGCCTCCTGTTAAGACAAGTAGAAGAATAGTTCAGTGTATTGAAGAGGCTTGTATAGATAAAAATATTCCCTATCAAATTATGGCCAGTGGCGCAGGCCATGATGCTAAAGCTATAGCTAATAAAGTTCCAACGGGAATGATATTTGTACCAAGTAAGGATGGGAAAAGCCACTGTCCCGATGAATGGACAGACTGGGAAGATATAAAAAAAGGGACTGAGATATTGTTAGATACAATAATTAGATTAGATCGAATATTGTAGGTAGTGATAGTATAGGAAAAAATTTACATAATAGACCTATTTTATATATCAAAATTATTGAAGGCAATCTTATAATTCCCATAATAAACTTAGGGGAGATGAGAAATTTGGATATATTGGTTAGAAGCAAATATTTGATCACTGACCCTTCTTTAAAAGAAGCTGGTATCATTAATAATGGTGGAATTTATATTTCAGAGGGAAGGATAGCTGAAGTAGGGGATTTTGATTCTTTAAAAATGAAATATCCTAATGTAGAAATCAAAGGGAATGGAAAACAGCTGGCTATACCTGGAATAATTGATGGTCATAGTCATGGGCAAGGGCTTTCATATATACAAAGAGGTGTATTGTACGATTTTTTGGAAAATTCTTTAATTGATTGGGCATTTGCTCCAGATATAGATCCAGAACTCAACACTATGCTAAATGCTGTTCGTCATATTAAAAACGGCTGTACCACAATACATCATAATGATTGGGGAAATGCCTTGGATTCAAAGGCAATGGAAAAGGCAGAAAAAAAGATTAGAGGATATAAAAAAGTGGGAGCAAGAATAGCATATTCTCCTGGGGTACGAAATATGAATACCCTAGCCTATGATGATATTGAGTTTTTTAAAACTCTTCCTTCTGATTTGCAAGATTTTGCAAGGCCAATGGTATTTTATGATAAGTCTGCTGCTATAGAGGAATATATGGAGCTTTTTGAAAGGCTTTACCATAAATACAATAATAATAATACGAGAATTATTTTTGGTCCTAGCTGGGTTCAGGGTTCAACCGATGAGTTTTTAATTAGGGTAAAGGAAAAGGCCGATAAATTAGGAAAGCTTCCTATACATATACATACCCTACAAACTCCAATACAAAAAGCCTTTGGAATAAGAAAGTATAGGAAATCTTTACTTGCCCATTTAGATGATATTGGATTAGTGGATGAGAATTTAGTATTGGGGCATGCAGTTTATTTAAATGAAACTGATATTGAGCTTTTGGCTTTCCATAAGGCATCGACAACCCATCACCCAAGCTGTAACTTAGCTGTAAGAAATGGGATTTCTCCTGTTTACTATCTCAACAAAGCTGGAGTAAATGTATCCTTGGGGATTGATGGAAAGGGAATAAATGATGATGAAGATTGTATTATGGAGCTTAGGATGATTTATTACCTTCATAGAACCTCTGGATTTGATCTCGATAGTACTCCTCCATTGAATTCCTTTGATGTTTTAAAGATGGGAACTATTAATGCTGCTAGAGTTTGTGGATTTGATGGAGAATTGGGGTCTATTAAGCCAGGAATGAAGGCAGATATTGTTTTAATTGATTTAAACAAAATAATGGATGATCCATGGCAGTCACCTAATTTAAATATTGCAGATATATTTATACATCGCTGTAAGGGAAGCTATGTTAATACGGTTATTATTGGTGGAGAAATAATTATGGAAAATAGAAAAATTGTTACAATAGATGTTGAACTATTATATAAGGAAGTAAGAAAACAAATAAGCAAGGGATTAAGTAAAAAGCAAGTAAGATATGCCCAAAGGCTTCAGGAGATAAAGCCATATTTACAAAAGTGGTATAAAAACTGGACTGATTTAGAATATAAATCATTTTATATAATGAATAGCATAAAGTAATTCTAGAGTTATAAAGGGAGGAATATAAAGTGAAGATAATGATTATAAACCCCAACAGTGATATAGAAATGACTAAAGCCATAGAAAAGACAGCTGAAAACTATGCTAAAGGAGAGTTTAAAATAATATGTAAGCCTACTATGGGAGGACCTAGGTTTATTGCAAGGTATGAAGACCATATTATGTCCGCTACTGGTATGATAAAGTTGGTCAAAGAGAATGAAGAAAAGGTTGATGGATTTATTATAGCATGTCATTCTGATCCAAATCTTGATCTTATTAAGGAAATTACAAGAAAACCAGTTGTGGGAATAGCTGAGGCATCGATGAAAATTGCTTCGATGCTTGGACATAAGTTTTCAGTAATTTCTCCAATAGAACATTCAATTCCCAATAAGGAGGCTCTGGTAAGAAAATATCATCTCCAGGATATGCTGGCATCAGTTAGAGCTCCAAAATCTAAAGATAATGAATGGTCTGAAGAAGAAAGCCTAACTAAAGCGGCTGAGCTGGCAGTAAAGGAAGATAAAGCTGAGGTTATAGTACTTGGCTGTGCTGGGATGACAGGATTAGATAGAATTATACAAAAAAATCTTTCTGTACCAGTATTAGATGGTGTAACTTGTGCTCTAATTATTTTAACTGGATTAATTAAATATGGAGTTTCAACTAGCAAAGTTAGAAGATACAATCCTGAGTTTTAAAATTTTTAGAGAACTACTATATATTATGAAATTGTTCCAAATTGGAATTATGCAATTATCTCAATTAAAAGTATAGAAAAAGCAAATACAAAAATTTAAGTAAAACTATTAATAGGTTTTGCTATATACATTGTATGTTGAGGCTTTTTCCTATGCTTTTTATTTTTTATAGAAAAAACAAAAAAATTTTTTGTAAAAAAAGAAGGGATTTTGTAAAATAAGTAGAATATATTTAATAAAGAGAAAAGATATTTAACAATAGTAAAATATCTAAAGTGGAACATATAAGTTGAAGGAGGAATGGTGTTGTTGACAAAAAGAGTTAAAAATATGAAACCTTCAGCAACAGTAGAACTTACAGCTAAGGTTTTAGACCTTAAAAGACAAGGTGTAGATGTAATTGCATTAAATGTTGGAGAACCTGATTTTAACACTCCTGAAAACGTTTGCCGAATAGGCAAAAAAGCTATTGATGAAGGGTTTACCAAATATACTACTGTTTCAGGAACAGTTGAATTAAGGGAAGCAATATGTAAAAAGCTATTAGAGGATAACAAAATTAAGTATAGTCCAAAGGAAATAATAGTATCTACTGGAGGCAAGCAAGTATTAATCAATGCAGTATTGGCTCTTTGTGAAGAAGGAGATGAGGTATTATTACCAACCCCTTGTTGGGTAAGCTATATCGAAATGATTAAGCTTGCAGGCAGCAAACCGGTTTTGATTAAAACCGAAGAAGAGGATGAATTTCAGTTAAATATCCAAAAAATTAAAGAAGCTATCACAGATAAAACTAAGGCCATTATAATTAATACACCTAATAATCCAACTGGGGCGGTTTATACAGAAGAAACCCTTAGGGAATTAGGTCAGTTAGCAGTAAAGCATGATTTTTATATTATTTCCGATGAGATATATGAAAAGCTTGTATATGATGGCTGTAAACATATATCCATAGCTTCCTTTTCATCTGAGATTAAGGAAAAGACCATAGTTGTCAATGGATTTTCTAAAGCTTATGCCATGACAGGATGGAGGCTTGGATATGGTGCAGGGCCTGCTGAAGTTATAAAGGGAATGACTTCTTTACAAGGGCATATGACAACCAGTGCCAATTCTATATCACAAATGGCAGCAGTAGAAGCATTGGAGGGTCCTAAAGAATCCATAGATTATATGAGAACTCAATATGACAAAAGAAGGAAATATCTCTTGGATAGATTGAATAAAATGAAAGATATAAGATGTAGTCAAGCTAGAGGTGCCTTTTATCTAATGCCTAATATTTCAAGCCTATTTGGAAAGAGTTACAAGGGAGAAATAATTAAAGATTCAAAGGATGTGGCAAATTTCTTACTTGATAAGGCCCATATAGCAGTAGTTCCTGGTGAGGCTTTTGAGGCTCCAGAAAATGTAAGAATATCATATTCAAATTCACTTGAAAAGATAAAAGAAGCCATGGATAGGATGGAAAAAGCTTTATCTATATTAAAATAATATAAAGTTTTCAATAAAAAATTTTAATTGGAGGTATAGAAATGAAAAATAGGAGATTAGTTATGATTCCAGGACCAACACCAGTTGTAAGGTCTATTCAGGATCAAATGGGAAGGGAAACCGTAGCC
>NZ_FUZT01000004.1 GCF_900167445.1 Maledivibacter halophilus | reverse complement strand
CCTATTGATAAAATTTGATTTTAATACCGACTGATCGTTCCTTATTTCATGAATAAGTGCAATATTAGCATAATGATTCCATATATCAACTTCTCCACTAGAAGGCTTTTTCTTAGTAAAATTTTTATTTTCTAACGAACGTCCAATATTTTCAAAAAAATTTTTTTGCCCCTTTATTACTAGAGGTTTTATTTTCTCTACATTTTTATTCTTAACAACTTTTAAATCCTTTTCTAAATTATTCCATGTGTTTCTCTTATCTATAATCTTTGTACATATTATATTACCAGATAATTCTTTAGTTAATCTACCTGCTCTTCCCGCCAAGTTCCAAAAATCTATATCTTCAAATTTCGATAATCCAATTGCATTGTTTAAAATAAATATATTCTTAGCAGGTAAATTTACCCCCTCCAATAAGGTTGATGTACAAAATATGTAATCTATAATCCTATCACTAAATAATTGCTCTATTTTTTCTCTTACCCTTTGAGGCAATCTACCAAAATGATATGCCACTCCCTTTTTTAAGCAATCTATCAAGTAATAATCTCTATGTATATGCTCTTTTATTAAATCGATTAACTCATCTATTTTTTCATGCTTCTTGTCAGGTAAGATATTAGAAAAATTTATTGCATAATTTATAGTATCTTTTGTGGAATTACAATATACTATATTTTTGTTGTTTTTACCAAGCTTATCTAACCATAAATTAAAATCTTTTCTGGTATCCTCCTCATTTCTTATTATAGGAATTTCCATGTCTTCGTTAAAATCAGAAAAAAGTGTCAATTTGTCATTGTATAAGTCTAAAAAGTATCTGTTTTGAGCAACTGGGGATTCTTTAACTGACATTGTTTCTTCTATACTTTTTTCAAATAGTTGCAAAAATACTTCTGCATTCGGTACATTTGGAGAAGAAAAAAATAATTTTACACTTTTTCTTTCTGCTTGTAATATTGCATGATAAAATAAAGGGCCACGTGAATCTTTTTTAGATACCATTTTATGTGCTTCATCAATAAACATGTAATCTATCTTAGGGTTATCTCCATTAGACAAATATGTTATTAACCGTTCAGGTGTAAACACAAAAATATATCTTTGTTTATCATTTGAATGTAATTTAGGTATAACAGGATGTGATAATACCTTATACTGGTTCACATCTTTTAACTCCCTTTTCATTCTATTTGTTACTTGATTAATTAAGGCTCTTGTAGGTACTAATATAACGATGTTTTCATTATAGTTATGCTCATGGATTAAATACTTTATGAATGCCTCCATAATAAATGATTTACCAAGAGAAGTAGGACCAGAAAAACTATAATGATTATTATTTTTTAGAGCTTCATAAATATTAAATTGCGGATCAGTAAATACAAATTTACTATAAGGGTCTTTCTGAAAAGTTTTTTTAACAATTCTTTCCAATGCAATTTCATTAGATAAAATTACATTCTTATTATTTTTTAGAACTAATTCAAGTGCTGGAAAATTTCCCAATCTAACCAATATAGCATTTGCATAACTTACAAAATACTCATTTTGCTTATAATCAGAAAACAATAAACTAATAATCTTATAAGAAAAATTTTTTTCTTTTGGCTTATCTGAATAAGAAAGAATCTCTGCGTATCTCATTAGATCAAAGAATTCCTTCTCTGTAAGAACATTATTAGAACTTATATCAAAAAACTTATAAAAATTAATCCGTTCAATTTTTTTGAATAATTCTATAAAATATTCATCAGTTAAAACATTCTCTGATAATTCTTTCAAAAGCCCCATTATGTAATCTCCTTTATGATAGATTTTCTATTATTATCCAGCTCAGTAAAGGGTATAACGTAAATATAAAAACTATGTCCATACAATTTAAATTCATCAATTTTTCTATTGATATAGCTAATTCTATTTATGACATCTTCACTTACTTTTTCTTTAACTTTTGCTCTAAACTCGCTATTAGGCAACTTTTTATCATGTTCAGTAAGTTCAATTTCATATCCTACAAAAATCCCAAAAGCATCATCTACTTCAAAATCACGTTCTCTGCTAGGATATATTATTTTTTTTAAAAACTCTTTCTCTTCTTCAGAAAATGCTTCTTTATCAAGGTTAGCATATACTAAACTTTTCTCATAATTAATTCCACTCTTCTCTTGACCTTCCTTATTTATTTCATTTTTAAAATCATGTATTGAAGTAAAAGCATCACGAAATGCATTTGTCAAATCAGCAATGGTCTTAGATTCACCAAAGAGCAATTGATAATTTCCATTTTTTAATTTTAACATATGAATGCCGTCAGCTCCATGCACATACATGCTAGTAGAAGTTTTCAATTCAAGTTTAGATAATATTTTAGGTGCATTTAAATGTGTTTCTAAAAAACAATATAATAATAGCTCTCCAAGTTCACCTGTGTTATTAATATACTCTTTAAATTTTTTCTGTGCTTCATGCGCTAACGTTCCTGGTCTTTGTTTATACATTTCTTTAATTTTTCTAGAAACTGAATAATCAATCATAGGATCGCGTAAATTTCTTACTAAGCATGAGTAGTCAAAACTATTTGCATTGATATTGAGTATGAATAAATTTAATTTACTTGTCCCATTTTCATCAATATCTTTTTCCCACAAATGTTCAAAGGAATCCAAAAAATCATTATCACCTATACTTAGTCTCATTGAATATTCTCCTCTTTAACTCATGTAGTCCTTGATTCTATATATTTTTATATTTGAGTTTTATAGTACTTAATTATAACTCTTCATATATATAATAAGTCTATATAATGTCAATAAAGATATTCTGTTACATTTCTTCTAATTCATCTACAACTATATATATTATGCAAATTTCGTGAAATTCCTTTGACTATTCTTGTCGATATTTAGGTGGTTTTGTTGAATAGAAAGATAATACTTCGAAATAGGTCTCCACTGGTGTTAGTTAGATTTACTTATTATACAAAAAAGAAGATATTCAATATTAGTTTTTGGACTAGTATTTAAAGTAATAATTTATAAAGTCCTTCAGATTTATAATACATAATCATTCCCTTTATACAGACAAAAAACCTTATCACCCCCCTATACAATAGTCTTCATTCTCTTTTCCTTCATCAATAGAGCAAATTTCCATTTCACGTTCTACCCCAAATCTTATGTCCAACGAATTTAATGCCAACACATAATTATCACTATCAAGACCATACAAAATATCAATAGGAGTAGTATATTTATCGCTGTAGCTGTTATATAAGTTGTATCCAAGCCTTATTAACGCCCTTGAACTAGAAGAAAAATCTACTTCGCTACTCTCTAAGCATTCTGGATTTATAGCTCTTTCTGCAAAGTCATAGATATGTTTTCTCTTACTATATAAATCCTCATTTCCTGCAATAATATAAAATAAAGACTGCCTTTCTACGTCCTTTGGATTAGTATTGTCCTCCATGAGTATGCTTTTAAAATTTTCCATGTTCTTATCGTCTAAGAAATTCATCTATTCACTCTCCTTCAGATTATAAGCTCTTGAACTTCATTTCTTTCTTCAATATCCTTATTGTTTTGTTGTGAAATTTCTATATTTCTTACTAATTCCACTAAATCCTCATTAAAATCTTTCCCTTTTGGAACATGACGACTTATTGTATATTTATCCTCGTATTTCTCCTTTATCTTCTCTGATCCAAAGCTTCCAGCCTCATCATTATCAAGACAAAGTATTATTTTTTTGATATTAGGATTATCTTCTAAATATCTTTCCAATGCTGTATCTGATATACACCCCAGGGATATACAGTGGTTATTAAAATCTGTAATGTCATATATCCTTAAAAAGCTTAAATAGCTCATAAGGTCAATGGGACTTTCAAATACATTTACTGTATCGCTATTTCCTTCAACACAAAAGGGAAAGCTTTTATCAGAGTTTTTAACATCTCCTCTGTAAGCTTTCCCTTTTGTATTAGTGCTTCTAAAGGATGCATATCTAGGTATTCCTTCTTTGTCATAACCTATGAATACACAGCTTTTATATTTATTTTCATATATCTTCTTTTGATTTATTAGATCATAGACTAAGCTCTTATCGATTCTTCTTGTTTCAATTAAATAAGCTATTACATGCTTGTAGGTATTATTTTTTTCTGGTAAAATCATTTCACCCTTTTCTTCTTTTGTAGCCTTATGCTTTGGTGTAAATACTTCTATATTATTAGATAATCCCAATAGCCTTTTAACTGCTTCTACCCAAGTTTTTCCCTCCATTTCCATTACAAATTGAATTGCTCCACCACCTTTATCCCTTGTAAACCAATACCACTTGTGACCATTGGAGTCAATATAGAGTCCACCATACTTTGGTATCTTAAAGGAGTTTCTTGATACTTGTTTAAGGGAATATCCTGAATTTCTTGCATAATCCAGTATATTAACACTGTTTGCAGCTTCTATTTGTTCATCTGTAAACCTTAATTTCCTTACAGTCATTTTTCTTCCCCCTATACTTCAAGCTCTTCAGCTTTACACAGCTCATTAGGCTTAATTTCAATAGGCTCATTGTCTTCAATATTGTTCTCATCATCCAGCGTTTCACCTTGTTTTCCTTTGTCAATATCAAGCTGGACATTTAGCTCAAACTGTCTTTTAATCTTATCTTTAAGCTCCTGTTTATATTGAAAGGGCTTATGGTATTCAATTTTAGATTGGTCCATGTTTTTTTTATATTCCTCAAGCTTAGCTTCATAGGATGATATTTTATCTTCTAAAGAGTTTAGTGCATTTTCAATCCTAGTCATATTTCCATGAGGGCTGCTTCCAAGCTCTATGGAATACTTTAGGCTGCCATGTATTATAAGCTTTGGTAAATCAGTAAAATAGCTTCCCTTTAGAAGTACTTCAAAGCCTTTATAGCTGCCAACATTAATTTCTGAATTATCCTTTTGTGCTTTAGGATAAAAGCTCTCTAACATTGTTCCTGCATCCTGCCTTTCTTCAAAGACTTTCCCACCTATATTAATTGAAAAATCATCACTACTATTCATATCCCTTTTTTCAATATCCTTGATAATACATTCTATTTTCTGTTCTAGATTTGCAATCAGTTTAGGATATCTTATTGTGAAGTCATCTTGAAGTGAATACCTTTGACTATCATAGGCTGATTTTAAAATCTTTAATCTTCTAACCTCATTATCAATATCCATCTTTTCCTTTATCAGTGGATTCCCTGTTGCAAGAGCTTTTACTTCTGCAAAGGATAGCACTGCTTCATCCACATCCTCACAGCTCCTTGATACTGATTTTGAAGTCATTATTTGAGATATGAATTTCTGCTTGTTTTCTACAAGTCCCCACATATAAGAGTCAAATGTACCCTTGGTTACATACCTGTAGATATAGACTTCATCGTTCATATTACCCTGTCTTAGGATTCTTCCTTCTCTTTGTTCAATATCTGAAGGTCTCCATGCTGTATCTATATGATGCAGAGCTGTTAGTCTGTCTTGAATATTTGTTCCAGTCCCCATTTTAGAAGTACTTCCTATGATTATTCTTCTTTCTCCACTTCTCATTTCAGAGAACACTTTTTCTCTTTGAACCTCTGTTTTAGCATCATGTATAAAGCAAATCTCTTTTTCAGGTATTCCTTTATTTATAAGCTTATTTTTAATATCATCATAAATAGAAAAACGTCCATCATTATTTGGCGTTCCTACATCACAGAACACTATCTGTGTTCCCTTCATCTTATTGGTTTCATGGTATCTGTCGTAGATATTTTGGATGCATATATTAACCTTGGAATCTGGTTCATCCTCAGCTTCTTTATCAAGTAATCTTTGGTCTGTTCCTAAAAGTCTTGCTTCATTGGTGATTTTGAGCATATTATCTATACTTGGCTCTACTTGTCCATTTCTTATAGCTTCGGCTCTTTCAGCAAACTCTAGCATTACTTCCTTTGTAAAGGCTGATGGCTCAGCAGCCACAAGGTGATATTTATTGTCCTTTAGTTTAGGGACTGGTAGATTTAACATATCTGCTGTTTGAATATCAGCCACCTTTTTAAACATACTCATTAATTCAGGCAGGTTATTGAATTTTGCAAATCTACTTTTTAGACGATAGCCACTGCCCTCTGGTGCTAGTTCTAGGGATGTAACTACTTCACCAAACATAGCAGCCCAGCTATCAAAGATGTGTATTCCTCTTTTCTTTAATTCATGATTTTGAAGGTATCTCATCATGACAAACATTTCTGTCATAGAATTTGATATAGGTGTTCCTGTAGCAAATATAACTCCTCTACCTTCGTTTATCTCTTGAATGTATTGACATTTCATAAGCATATCTGTAGCTTTTTTAGCTCTAGCATTTGATATACCCGATACATTTCTCATCTTTGAAAACACTGCACAGTTTTTATAGGCATGGGCTTCATCTACAAACATGCAATCTATTCCTAATTCTTCAAAATTGATTACATCATCCTTTTGAGTATCTGTTAGCTTCTTTAGTTCCGTTTCAAGGCTCTTTTTAAATCGTTCCATTTGCTTTATTGACCATCTTTCTCCATTTTGCCTTTTGGTATCTTCGATGGCAAAGGTAATTTGATGGATTTGATCCTTTAACATTCTCTCCTGTCTTTCCTTAGAAATAGGTATTTTCTCAAAGGAGCTGTGACCAATTATTACGCAGTCATAATCTCCAGTTGCTATTTTGCTTACAAATCTTTGTCTATTTTTCTTTTGAAAATCCTTCTTAGTAGCTACTAAGATGTTGGCACTGGGATATAGCCTTAGAAATTCACTTCCCATTTGCTCTGTAAGATGATTTGGTACAACAAAAACATTTTTCTTTGATAAGCCCAGCCTTCTAAGCTCCATGGCACTAGCTATCATTTCAAAGCTTTTCCCTGCACCTACTACATGGGCTAATAATGTGTTTCCACCGTACAATACTCTGGCAACTGCATTAACTTGATGGGGCCTTAGTTTTATATCGGGATTCATTCCAGGGAATGTCAGATGGCTTCCATCATATTCTCTAAGTCTAATATTATTAAAATTTTCATTATAGTAGTCTACATATTTTTTTCTTCTCTCTGGGTCCTTGAATATCCAGCTTTTAAATTCTTCTTTGATGATGTTTTGCTTTTCTCTAGCCAACATAGTTTCTTTTTTATTGACTACGTATTTCTCCTTACCATCTTCCTCTATCTTATCTCTCACTACAACGGATTTGAGATTAAGGGTATCTTCAATGATGTAGTAGGCATTCATCCTGCTTGTACCGAAGGTTTTTGTTGCTGCTACTGAACTACCATCATGTCCTTTATTAGAAATACCAAAGCTTCCATTATATTTGTTGTAATGAACCTTTATTTCATTATTGCCGCCGTAGCTAGAGCTTGTATTGTGATAATACGTTGGTGTTCCCAAAAGCTCGTATATAAACCTTTCTATATCCTTCGTTTCAATCCATGTTGCTCCTAATTTAACATCTATTTCACTGGCATCAAGGTCTTTAGGCTGTACTTCTTCTAAATGCTTGACATTGATATTAAATCTTTCATCGGTCTTGGCATAAATCCTTGCCAGCTTCAGCTTTTGTCTTACATTACCTGATAGATATTCATCGGCGGTTTCCCATCCATAGACTATATTGTCCTCATTATATTTTTCAGGATTCAAGAAAATCAATCCCTTTAGCTCCTGTGTTAGATTTTCAGGTGTAGATTCATAAAGCTTTGTCATAAAATCTATATCTACCCTTCCACGTTCGTTAAGGGATACAGTTAAAGCTTCTACTGCTGTATCTACTGATGTAATAACTTCCTTTGGTCTGATTGTTTGCTTTGAAAACATATCAGCCTTAATAATGTTTTTATCTTTATCTTCTACCTCCAAGGAGCATAATAGTGGATAGTCATTGTCATCACTAAAAGCCCTACTATTGGCCTTTGAAGAAATATGTCCGTATTTTGAAGCAAATTTGTCATATGCTTTATTTAGCTGATATTGTTTTGATTCTAATTCATGCTTAGTACAGCCTTTTAGTTGGATATTGATAATATCCCTAGTTATTTCTCTAATCTGGTGAAGCCCCTTTATTCGCTCTAGGACTTTTCCCTTTGCATTATATTTTTTCATTATGGCATTTTCACGATAATATAAATCTCCATCTACAAAGGTAAAGGTATAGTTTTTAACACTAGGATCAGCAGATATTTCATCCTTTGCTATTTCTATTTCTCTTTCATATGTGCCTATGGCTGCACTTAAGCTTGATACAGCTCTTTCTAGTTCATCTGATAAATTAAAATCAGGGTTATTATTGACACAGGCTGTATATTTACTGTTCTCTCCAAACATTCTCTGGTCAAATATCATTTCACCTAATATCATCTCGGGATTTCCTAGGAAATACTGATTAACAGGTATTCCAGTATCATTTTCCGATACATTTATCCAATCAGCTTCAATTACCGACATTTTCTCTCTTTTTTGTAAAAATAATATGTCGGCTGTTACATCTGTTCCTGCTATTTGTCTAAATGCTGTATTAGGAAGTCTTATGGCTCCTATTAAATCAGCTCTCTTGGCTATGTACTTTCTAGCAGAGCTATCCTTTTTATCCATTGTTCCTTTACTTGTTACAAAGGCTATTATTCCATTTGGTCTTACCTTATCTATTGTTTTGGCTATAAAATAGTCGTGGATTAGAAAGTTGTGCTTATTGTATTTTGGATCAAATAGCTTGTAATCTCCAAAGGGTACATTTCCTATTGCTATATCAAAGAAATTATCTTGAAAATCTGTCTCTTCAAAGCCGCAGGATTTTATATTGGCTTTCTGATACAGCTGTTTTGATATTCTTGCAGATATATCATCAAGCTCTACACCATATAATTTTGAGTTCTTCATACTATCGGGTAGCATAGAAAAGAAATATCCAACGCCCATACTAGGCTCTAGGATATTTCCAGCTTTAAATCCAAAGCTTTCTATGGCTTTGTATATATTTTCAATAATAATATGGGATGTATAGTGGGCATTTGCTGTTGATGCTCTGGCACTTTCATATTCATCAGTAGTTAATAATTCTTTAAGCTCTTTGTATTCTCTATTCCAGCCTACTGCATTTTTATCAAAAGCCCTAGGAAGACCACCCCAGCCTGTATATCTAGCTAATATAGATTGCTCCTTCTCAGTAGCCAGTCTATTTTCTCCTTCAATAGCCTTTAATGCTTTTATGGCTTCAAGATTGCTTCTGCATTTTGTTTTAGAGCCACCGATACCTATTTCATCATTAGGGTTATATTGGTAATTGATTTTTTGAGTAATCGATGATTCTTTTCTATTTGATTCTTGGTTTTGCTCCAAAGAAAAGGAGCTGCCTTTTAGCAACTCCTTCTCATTTCTTATATCCACTATCTCTTTTTGTAAATTATCTCTCCTTGGATTATCTCTTCTGCCATGGTTTTTATCATCATTCTGTGTTTTGCCGATTCCATTGTGTTCATTGGATTTGGTATTGGGTCTTTTTCCAGCAGCTGCTTCATTATTCTCTCCAGTCTCTCCTTGGCTTCCTTGTCTACCTTGTGTATCAGCGGCATTAGCTGCCCCTCCGATAAAAGATAGCTGTATCTGCTCGTATGGTTTTCCCTCATGTATTTTAGTGCCATCCTTCCGTATTTTCCTAGGGGCTTCTCGTCTGCTTCCTTTTGACTTGATATTTGTATCTCTGGATAAAGTATTCCGTCTATGTCTTTGTAGGTCATTTTGCTTTCTTCTTTCATCATTTTTCATTCTCCTTTGCTCTTTTATTATGCTTTTAACTTCCCTTTCTATATCCCTTAATATATCTTGAGATATACTGCAAGCTGCATTTCCTAGTCTAAATATTAATTCCTTGCTATTGAAATGGGTAACTACTGTAAAGCTATCATTCTCATCATCCATTACCGATGTATCTATACCACATCTGCTTGCTACCATATATTCAACACTTTCCGATATGGTCTCTTTAAAAAATAGCTCGACACTATCCTTTGGTAATCCTTCAAGCCAAGTATTCTCTAGGTCATATTTAAAATCTATCATATGATCTTCTAAGGATTCTTCTACTATTTGCTTTGTTAGCTTTTCTATTTGGGTTTCTAGATCATTATAGTTTATACTGTATTTTTTATTAAGTCTGTCTACTAAAAGGGATTCTATTTTATTATTGAGCTTCCAAACAGTAGGTGTTGTATGCTTTGGTCCATTAGTATCTTTAATGTCAAATAAATATTCTAATTTTAATTCAGGCTTAGTTGTATCAAATACTGCAATGCTTCTAGTTCCTTTATTAACATATCTACCTATTTTTCTGTTCCAAAGCCTCATATTAGCAACCATTGTTGCATCAGGTCTTTGGGCATATATTAGAACTACATTGTCAAAGCTGTATTTGTATATCCTTGAAGCAAAGGTTAAAAAATTCTTCCATTCATCCCTATTTCTAATTATCTTGGAGGTTATATTATCATAGATTTCCTTTACCTGTATTAGTCTTCTACTCATTTATTGCCTCCTCTATATTTCCATTTCCCACTCCTCTTCTTTATTAATTTCTTGCGGCATATAGCTTTCAATATTTTCTTTTGAAGAGTTTTCTCCTATATTAATTGGCTCATAATTCGCTTTTTCCTTACAACCTTGTGGCATTAAGCTCTTTTCCTGCAGGGATGTAAATTCTATTCCTGCAACAATAATGTGATCTAGTATTCTTATATCAAGGGGCTTAAATATATCAACAAGTCTTTGGGTTAATGCTATATCTTCCTTTGATGGTTTTAATGTGCCGCCTGGATGATTGTGGGCTAAAATAATGAAGCTGCAATCACATGCTAAAGCTTTCTTTAATACTTCCCTTGGGTAAACTACTGTTTGAGATACTGTACCCTCTGATACTATTTGAGCTTCTATTATGTTGTTGCCATTGTCTAAAAATGCTGCCATAAATCTTTCTTTATCCTTTATACTGCTTAATAAAGGTACGAAATAATTTGCTACTTCATTTGGTGTGGTAAATTTTATTTTATCTTCACGTTCATGATTTTTGAGTAGATTGTATGAAGAGATAATTTCTTTGAGAAGTCCTATTTTATTTAGCTGCTTTTCGTTAATTCCTAATGTTTTGGGATGCTCTAATATATTAAGGGGGTTATTTTCCTTTGCATACGACTCTAATTTTCTATAGGATACTCCAGTTAGAGTTTTTAATCCCTTCAAGAAGCTTTCTGTGTAGGGTCTATTGGTTTTCAAAATCCTCACCCCCATGTCTTGAATCTACATTTTCTATATAGAATAGTACATCCTGTATAGCTTGAAGCTTTTTATGAGCATCTTCAGGTAATTCCATAAGCTCGGTGTTTTTAAAGAAGTTAACGACACCATAATTATTAATGTATTGGGTTATTTTTAAATTCGATTTTTCATCAATATCTAATAAATTTATTAGGGATTTACATATTGCTTCGTACTCCTTGATTTTATTCACCAATTAATTCCCCCTTCATATCGTCACTATTATTTTCTTCTTGCTGGCTGAAATATAGAGCTAATGCCTTTTCTATAACTTCTTCTATCTCTTTTGATTTATGCTTAGGAGTAAAAAATTTATCTACTATTTTATTCTTCAATTTAAAGTGGGATGGTCTTCCTTTTTTCTTCTTCTTTATTTTTCCTTGGATAATACCAGCAGCTATTTTCCTTGTCAGTTCCTTGTTTTTAGAAGCTGAACGAATAAGCTCTGCCTTTTTCATATCTATTTTTGCACCCTTTATTTCTGCAAACACAGAGTAAACTAGCTGCTGTTCTTCCTCTTGTAAATATGATAAATCCACTCCTCCACGAATAGGTATTTTACCTTCATCTATGCAGCTTTGAAATGGCTTTATTAATTTTGATATTCTTAAATATCTTGCTATGGAGTTTTTGGATAGATTATATTCTTTCCCTACCTTTTCTCTTGCTTCCAACCTCCGCCCCATTGGGGCAGAAGTTCCAAAATCCTTTATTTCATCAGTCTTTGATAGCCGTTCAATTTCATTAAACAAATCACTTCTTACTCCTTGACTTTTCATAGCCTCGTGTCTTGATGCTATAACAGAAGCTCTTTCTGAATGGGTTAAATCTGTAAAGGAACGCTGTATTAAATTGGTTTCTGTTACAATTAAGAATGCTTCATCATCTGTTAAATCTTCCTTAATAACAGTGGGAATTTTTTCAAGTCCTGCTATTTTTCCTGCATTTACACGATTATGACCACTTAAAATTTCATATTTCCCATCGTCTGTTGGTCTTACTATGATGGGGATAATGATACCTAATTCCTTAATGCTTTCAACCATATCATCTAGTCTTTGACCTTCGTATAGCTTAAATGGATGAGCTTTAAATGGCACTAATATATCTATATCCAGTTCAATAACTCCTGCTGTTTCTTCTTTTTCATCTGCTTCCAGCATTTCTTTACCAAACATATCCTCAAAGCTCTGTAGTTTCTTTTTACTCATAGCTTATGTACTCCCTTCCAAAGTCTATATATGCTTGAGCTACTTTATTTTTCCTTTTATATTCAATAATGCTTTTATTTCTTAAATTAGATTCTCCTACCTTGACAGAAGCAGGGATTTTACTATTAAATACTCTGATCTGTTTTCCATAGGCTTCATCAATTAGCTTTACTATTTCCTTAGAAAGAATTGTTCTTTGGGTAAACATAGTGATGAGAATACCGTCAATTTCAATATTAGGATTGATTCTTCTTTTTACTTTGATAATTGTCTTTAAAAGAAGCTCTAATCCTTTAGCTGATAAATACTGGGGAGTAGCAGTTATTAGTACGGTATCACAAGCTACTAGAGCATTAATGGTTAGCATTCCTAGTGAAGGCATACAGTCGATAATGATGTAATCATATGATTCCTTAACCTCCTGGATAATTGATTTTAAGGTTAATTCCCTGCTCATTGCATTGACTAAATTGACCTCAACTGCTGACAGCTCAATGCTACAGGGTATGAAATCTAATTTTCCATTTGATATAATGTAATCTTCCTTAGAAGGCAGCTCTTTTTCCTCAATAACTCCCATCATAAGATGATAGATTGTGGTATCTAATTCTTCTGGTCGGTCAACTCCCATACACATTGCTAAGTTGCTCTGTGGGTCAAAATCAATTAATAGAACCTTTTTACCCTGCTCTGCCAATGCATAGCCTAGATTCATTGTTGTGGTAGTCTTACCTACCCCTCCCTTTTGATTGGCTATTGCTATTACTTTACTTGACATTAAATTTCCCTCCATTCTTTTTTGTAAACTTTTTAGTGTCTTTGTATATTTTATTATATCTTATGTCAATAATATTGTAAACTATTAAGTTTCTTTAGAAGTATATTTGTTGCTCTAGTCTAGATTTTAGTGTATATTATCTGTATAAAGACTTTTTGAAGGTGTGATATTTATGACTTTAACAATGGGTGAAAAAATTCGTATTGTTCTTAGACGTAAAAAAATGACAATCACTGATTTAGCGATTGCCATTGGTACTTCTAGACAGAATTTAACCAATAAATTAAATAGGGATAATTTTTCAGAAAAAGAACTTCAGCAGATTGCTGAAGCTCTTGGTGGTCGATTTGAGGGTTATTTTGTTTTTGGGGATGGGGAGAAGGTGTAGCTATTTATTCATCACTACTCTAGCCCTTTTATGTTTTCTCCAACGATAAACTTAAACTTTTCATAATTTCAATCTTAACTCTTTCTTGAAGATAAAGGGATTGGTCGTTTTCATTTCCTTTTTTCACCTATTATCTCATCTAATAGACAAGAGTAATCAATATAATTCTACCTTCTTTTTGCCAACCCTTATCGACTTGCTGTTACCTAGCCTCCAGTGCTCACACCCATATGCTAATGTTTTGTTATACATAGTAAATTTACTGTATTAACTCTCCTACAAATATAGCATTATTACTTTTAATTACAACAGATTCTATAATTTTAATTTTAGTTCCTTTGTCAATCAATATTTCAGCTTCATCATACCTTATTGCAACTAGTGAAACATCAATTGCTCTAATTCCATTCTTAACTTTCAATATTAATAACACAACCCCATCCGACTCATCATAAGTTGTTTTATTATAATGGTCATAATACAAATTTTTACTTGTACTCAAATATGCTTTATCTTTATAAACAAGTCCTGGTTCAACTTCTTTTAGCTTACAGCCAACTGCATTTTCAAATCCACTCTTGCTCATCCATCTAAAAGTTATCATGTTTTCACTTATACTTTTTCTTGCGAAAATATAATCAAAGTTTTCAATATGAGAAATCATTTGATGGTAATAATAATCTCTTTCTTTAAATAATTGTCCATCTTCTCTTAAAAATGAATTTATAGAACTATAAATATTTCCACAATAAAATCTAATAGTGCTTACAATTTTCTCAGTGAATTTTGAAGTGCAATTCCCATAGAATAAGGCGTTACGAATTAGTAGATCAATAATATCATCCCATATGTAAGACTTTTTCTCACTCCATTCTCTACTTTCACTCTCTGAAAAAAATACTTGATAATCACTAGATAATTTTTTCATAACTAAATAATCTTCAATATATTTGTATACATTTTCTTTAAATTCTCTATTCTCATATTTAATGGGCTCATTTATTTTTTTATAATAATACCTCATTATAAAAGTCTCAATTGATTTCACTTGTCACCTCAATAGTAAAATTTATTATGTATAATGGTTTGAATTATCCATGTCTCTTAGCTGAATCCTATGAACCTTTCTTCGCAGGTGATGCTTTGCACTCAGTGAAGAGATGTATTGCTGTTACCGGCAATCAAATTTGGAGAAATTCTGGCAAATAATTTTCCTGAACTCTTTCCAGTAATGAAGTTTGCTATTGCCATTGAGTCTCTGCGGGTATGATTATAAAGCCCGTTGAAAATAAAGAGCTTGGCATTATAAAGCCTATCATCCCCCCCATGTCAATAGTTCGATACGCCAAATTTAGTTTTAAATTGGAAAAACTTTTCATTCCTATTTGCCAAAATATCGGTATTTCTAATTGCCAGTCACATCTGTGAATGGTAAAATAAAATGGAGAGATTTTGGGATTTACTACATGGTGTTATGTGCCATCAATAAGTGCTAATACAACTTCATAAAATACTACAAATAGAATTATTATCATAAGAACAATGATTATACTGTACGTTAAACCTCTCATCAACCATTGATTCTCCTACTTCTAGTCGCCCTTTTATACCCATAATTCTTTTTGCACTTTCTTGGTCAAAGATAGCATCATAGAATGAATAGAACCTTTGTATGTGTTACCTCCAAAATATACTTTTCTAACATTTCCCGTTTTGTCCATAATTCTTTTAACTCCTCATTTTAAGTATATATATATTCATATGGGATTGGATAATATAATAATAAATAATTCCAAATTATTTATTATAACTAATTAGATAATTTCTTATTTATTTTTAATCTTTGATGAATCATACAATAAGTAATTTATCATATACATACCACAAATATAATCTTTTGATTTCTCTACTTCATCTAAAATCTGTAGGCTTGATCTATAAAAATTTTTTTCATGCATTTTATATACTTCAAAACCTATTTTTATCATTAAAGTTATTAGAAATAAATTTACTATCACATATAAGATAGGTAGAATATTATTTACCTTTAGAGTATCACTTGTTGTTATCACTACTAAAGTAGTTAATAAAAAAGTCACTGTTCCTAAATAATCAAAAGATAAATTAGAATTTAAGTTCTCATTCAAATATAATCTATGGTCAACTTTATGATTTTTCTTATTGCAAAAGTATTCCCTTATAAAACAATAAATCTCATCTTTTTTCTTGAATTTTCTTTTTGTGTCAAAGTACGCTCTACATTTTTTATTGTATATGAATATTTTTATCGGTTTATTAAATATTAAATTTAGCATAGATATGAATAATGCTATTAATAATATCCAACCAAAAGTGCTTTTTTCACTCATTATTACTATAAATTTTTCCATAATAATAATTTCCTCCATATCAAATATATTTCATCCCAAAAGTGTAAGAATAGAGTCAATCATGGGTTATTTCTAATTCTATTATTTCTATAAGTTTGCTAGTGTCTTCGTCTATTTCTTTATGATTAGTACTTGTCATATCAATTATTATTTGTATGTTTTCAGTCTAATTGTCAATTAGTAATTTAAATATATCATCCATGTTTTCAGTTGACTGTTCGTGTTGTAGTGGAGTGCATATTATTATTAGAAAAACTTCATTTTACCTGCCATATACAATAACAATACAATCACTAGATACTGCTGAAAACTTAAGGTTGAACGAATTAAAGAAAATACGCTTGTCCTATTACAATTTTAAAATTTGGCTTTACTTATCATAACATATTAATTCCTTACACCAATCATAAAATTCATTATAGCTACAAGAAAATATGTCATTTCCTCTGTAAAAATCTGAGAAGGAATTCTTATACTTAAATACTAAAAATGATTTAATATTGGTGAATTCTATCGCTAGAACCTTCTCAAATAATGACTTATTTTTTCTAATTATATCTACTAATCTTAAATGTTTATTAATATTTGACTTGTTTCTGCTATAAGATTTACTGATCTCAAATATATTTCTATCTATATCTTGATTTTTATACTCCATTGTATATAAAGTTTTATTATAAACAAAGTAAAAATCCAGTTCTTTAGTAATACCCTTTTCTTTAAATAAAGATTTAAGTTCTTTTTTGCTCTCAAGTTCAAAGCTTACATCCCCTGGTACACCATATTTCATAATGAGCTCTTTTAAATCCTTAAGTTCTTTTTCATCATATAATTTCTTTATCTGCTTTTTTAAATTACCATCATTTGAAAGTTCTTTTCTTAAAATCCTATATCTTAGATAATGTGATGCCTCAACTAGCATATAGTAAGAAACAATAAAATAATTATCAACTTTTATAATCGGAGCCCTAAAAACTCTATTATCAGTTGATAAGATAGCATCTTCCAAGCTCCCTTCTGGCTTTCTTAAAGAAATGGCTTGTATTATTTTTTTGATATTTTCGACATTGGCTCCCGTAGCTATATGCATATCATAATATAGGAGTTTATCTTCAACAATATTACTTATATGTTGTATATTAAGATATTTACCTTCTATTTTTTTTATATAGTCTTCTAATATTTTGATTGAATATCCCTCTTTTTTCTCAAATTGTAAGAATATAGCATTAGCTTCTGAACTATTTATATCAACTGATGAATTATAAATAGTTTCTGAATATAGTTTCAGCTTATCTTTAAAATCATCATCAAAGCATAAATTATTCTCATTTATTCTAAACTTGACCCCATAATGCGATAAATTGTTTATACTTTTCTTTATTACTAAAGTATATATTATTTTATCAGTAAACAAAAAAATATTATCTATATTTATTGTCACTCTTTCTTCTTCAGGATAATCTAAATCTTCATTTAAAATCAAACCAATAAGATATTCACAACTTTTCTTTTCTACACCCAGTATGCTACCTATCTCTAACTCAGCTTCACTATGTATTAATCCGATTGTATCAATTATCATGTTTTGGATATTTATATCTTTTTCTTCAGCATCAGGTGCCTTGTGCTTAAAAAGATATGCGCTACCCATAGATATATAACTAATCATACTTGATATAGAATAAAATAACATAAGTAAATTTTCTTTGCTAGAGTTTAACAACTCCTTATTCAACATTTGTTTATATTCTTGCAAAAGAAAATTTGTTACTGCAATTTTATCTTCTTTCCTATCTAATTCATAGTTTTTGTTGATGGGTAATTTACTTAGTATTTTCTTTTCCAATTGAATTCCTTTGTCAGAATATTCAATTTTAGGTAAAATTACATACTCTCCAAAATATTCTTGTTGAATCCTAATTGCTTCAATTGTTTTATTATATTTATAACACAGTTGTAAAACTCTTCCATATAAATCTAGCAAATATTTTTTAATGTATTCTTCACCACTTCCATTTCTTAACAAACTACTATTTTTCATATTCTGTAAATTTATACGTTCACTAAAGTCATACATACTAAATCTCCGTTCCTATAAAAATATCTGTAATAATAAAGATAATGAGTTGCTAGTTTCTTAACAGTAATTGATAGTGTATTTACTGTCACCTTATTATCTGTTCACAACTTTTACCTCACAACTATTTTAATTACGCAAATTTTGTAAAATTCCTTTGACTAGTTTTGTCGAATTTAAACCTCTCCTCTTATGAATATGCTCCCTTTATAAAGAACAGTATATTATTTTAATTGTATACCACAAATGGAGCATGTCACAGCAGGTATTTTACGTTATACAAATATAAAAATGGCAGCTACTAATTTAGCAACTGCCATTTTTATATCTCAAAATAAAATTCAACTCATGAATTGAATACATCTATATCATTCCATTGTTTTCTACATCACTCACAAACTATTAAAACATAGAACATATTTACTTTTTTATGTTATTTTATGTATTTTATTTCTACTAGCCATTTTCTTATACTTGTATTATTAATCTTTCCAAGTGAACTTGATGCCTTTATTTTTAATTCATTTAAATTTATATCAAGATCATGTAAACAATTTATATTTTCTACAATATAGAAATATAAGGATTCAGCTTCATCTTTTGTAATATGCTTTGTACCAATTTTTCTTAATATAATATTTGCTTCATTATGACTAATTTTTCTATGTGTATTTTTTTGATATTTCTTCTCTTTTTTTATTATAGAACTCTTATTATCTTTTTTATTTACAATATCTCTTCGAGCCATTATTTCAGAAATAAGTTCCAATTTTTCTTCATTTTGTTTATTTAATATTTCTTCATATTCCTTTTTTCTTTTTTCACGTTCTCTTTCGAGTTCTTCTTGAATTTTAATTCCTTCAATAAATTCTTTTTTATTATGTTCTTTCCATACATGATATTTATCAAAAAAATCGACTTCAAATCTACCACTAGATGATAATATAAAATCATTGATATTATAATTTATTTCAAAAATATCTTCTATTTTATGACCTTTATAATTAAATTGAAAATCTTTAAGTAAAGTAATTACTTTAGTATCAACATCCAAAAAACTTATTACTTTATTTATAGACTCATTTAATACAATTCTTTTATTCAATTCCATTTCTTCTTGATTCGTATAAATCTTATTGTAGAAATCTTTAGTATTTAAAAACCAAACATTATTTATACCAGCATCCTTATAAGCTTGGTTTTTCTTATTAAAATTAATAGAATTTATTTTCCTCACATAATCTATAGCCAATTTTTCTCCACTATTAAATTCAAAATAAAAGTCAGCACGACCAACATTTTTAATAACTTTTTCAGTATAAGTGCTAGAAATTGATTCAGGAAATATTTTTTCAAGTTGTTTAAATAATACTTTTTTTGCTTTTCTTTGATTAGCAGTCAAACCTTTACTATACTCACTATATGGACAATCTTTATTACTTCCTTTTGAATGATAGAAATGCTCAGTTATATCTTCACTAAATCTAAAATGTACTACATTTCCACAATCAGTACATCTCAATCTATGATTTTTACTTGCTTCTCTTAACATAAGTATATTTTTCTTTATTTTACTATAATCTCTATTTTCCAGTAATTTAAATACATTAATGACTTTACCATCTAAAATAGCATTTTCCATGTTTATCCCCCTATATCAATTATTATTGACATAGTTTTTGCTTCTATATGATTTCTTAATTTCCTTCAATTATTTGTAAAACTATACATTTATTCATTTTAAAAAAATATGCTTTTTCTTCAATATTTTTATATTGCTTTTCCAAAAAATCCAAGTCCACCTGATACTCTTGTCCCACCTATCCACAAAAAAATATCTCCACCTCATACTCCACGAAATACCTGCTATTACTCATATTCCCCCTTTTAGACACATGCTTATGACTAATATCCATAATGGGTGTATTATCTCATCAACAGCTCCGGGGTTTTTGGGATCTATTACATGGGGTGCTGTTCCGTCTACAAGGGCTACTCCTAGTTTATGAAATACTACACCATCAACAGAATTATTATCAGAAGAACAGTGGTGATATTCTACATCAAATCCCTTTTCCAGCATTGCTTCTCCTAACTTTTTCATAAAGTGAGATTTCCCTACTCCTGGGCCTCCTTTTATAACCATGATTCTATTTGCACTTTTCTGGTCTAAAATATAGTCATAGTATGAGTAGAAGCCCTTGTATGTATTTCCTCCAGGATATACTCTTCTTATATTACCCTTCTTGCCCATATTGTTTTCAACTCCTTATTTTAATATATCTGAGAAACTTGCATAATTACCGTTATTAATTTTAAAATACAATATGGAGATAAACCTTCTAACTCTCTCTACTACATTTTATATTTTAAAATTCTTCACATGTATTATACAATTTCCTCATATATATATATTCATTGGGGCTTGGGTAATATAATTAGAAAAACAATTTAAATTGTTTACATAGAAATTATATTTTAGAACTCTTCTTTTGTTTAATTGAAATATACTTGTCAAGCTCCTGACTTATTTTTACTACCTCATCTACATTTCCATATTCGTAATATATTCTATTTAAAACTAGTCTTAATTCTTCAAAATTGTCGTCCTCAATTCCTTTATAAGTTATTTTATCAAGTATTTCTTTTATCTCAAACATATAATCATCTTGTATTTTTTTATGACTTTTTTGTATTAAATCTCCCTCTTTATAAATACCATAGGCGTATTAAGCCTATATGTCAATACTACTAATACGCCTAATATATAATTTTCTTGGGGTGATTTTATGATTTTTAAACGTATACGCAACATGAGAGAAGATAATGATTTAAAACAAGTTCAATTAGCAAATTATTTAAATATTGATCAAAGAACTTATTCAAGATATGAACGGGGTGAAATTACCATATCTGTAGAAACATTATGCAAACTTGCAGATTTTTATGGAACAAGCTTAGACTATTTAGCAGGAAGAACTGATGAAAAATAGCCTTATCCACAATCAAAAACCTATAAATAGGCATAAAAAAACTTATGCTATACAATTTGTGCTAAAAAAAATTTTGGGATTGCTGAAGGGGATTTTTTGAAGGGGTATTGACAAAAAGGGCTTGATTTATCCTTATATATTTCTGCCAATCACTTTGATAATATCTTCTATGAATAAAACTTTCTAAGTTTTTATGGGAAATCTCAAGTAATTGTTAAACCTTCTTTAAAGAAAGCTTTTAATCTTTTGCAAATTATGCTTGTATTATTAAATTTTTAATGTATTTCACTAAAAATTTTATTCCCAGTTTTATCTATACATATCCATTTGGTGTTAAGCTTCACAAAAGCTAATCCATTATTAAAATACGTCACATCATCATATTTAGGTTCAATTATTGCTTTTCCTTTTAAATCAATAAAGCCCCATTTGTTGTGTTTTTTTACTGGAATCAGTCCATCAGAAACATGATAATCTATTTCTTCAAAAGATACTTCAGTTAATTGCTTTCCATTTCTTTTAAATAATCCCTTTTTATCTTGTAAGGTTACTAATAAAGTATTATTGGGGAAATGCTGAATTTCATCATAAATGGGTTTTATAATCTCTTTTCCTTCTATATTTATTATCCCATATTTATTATTAGTTTCAACCTGAGCTATTCCATTTTTGAAATGTGTAAAATCATCATACTTTGCTTCTACAATTACTTCACCTAAATTATTTATGTATCCATACTTGTTTTCATCGTCATATTTGTAACAAATAGGAGCAATATTTTCAGTAAATAGACCAATTTCTTCATATGCAGGCTTTATTATCATTTCACCCTGTTTATTAATAGCGCCCCATTTGCCTTCATACTTTACTCTAGCCATTCCATTATAAAAACGTCTGGCACTTTCATATTTAGGTTTTGCTATAATTTCTCCTCTTTCATTAATATAACCAAACTTATCATTTGATTCTATTATTGTAAAACCTTCATGAAATTTAGTATTATCTATATTTATATCTAATCCATTAAATTCTAATTCTTTTACTACATCTCCATTAATATTGATTAAGCTGTATTTATAATCCTCTGTTCTTGCTAAAGCAATCGAATTAGAAAAAGAACTAATATAGACGTATTTAGGAGGAAAAACCACATTGCCTTTTGTATTTAGAAGACCCCATTTACCATTTTTTCTTACAAATATTATTTCATTTGATAATTGAAAATCTATTTTATCATAAATAGGATTTATTATGATATCCCCACTTTTTATATTAATACACCCATATTTATAATTATCTTTCTCTTTTACTATAACATATTCTTCATTGACAGGATCAACCTTGGTAAAAACAGCAGGGACTACTTCCTTTCCTTGACTATCTACACAACCAAAACCTTCTTCTCCTTTAACAACATAGATTTGATCTAAAAACGACTGTATATTTTCATATTTAGGATTTATGATATACTCACCATTTTTATTAATAACTCCCCAATAATTATCTTTCTTTACCCAAGCTATACCATTTCTAAATTCTTCAGCTTTGTCATAGAAATCCTTTATTGAAAGATTACCATTTTTATCAATATAACAATATCCTTCATTAACTTTAACAGCTGCAAGTTCCTCTGAAAATGGAGAAACCTCCTGAAACTCTAATTTTTCTTTATTACAAGATATTAACATAATAATAAAAATAATAATCATAGTTGAATATATAATTTTTTTCATCAACAAACAACCTTTCTAGATCATTCAAACCTTTAAAACATTCTAACATGATATTACCATATATTGTATTTCATAACAACTTTAAAAATAATCCACTTCTTTGTATTAGATAGGGATTATATTGATGTTTGATTATTTATTAATTATTAACCTCTGCCTTATAAATTGGTGATTTATATGATACTTCAAACGACGATTAAATTCTAAATTAATTTTATTAACTCTTCTGGATATAGTATCTTTCTTCCATTTTTCATAATAAAAAAACACACAATTACCAGACCAAGCCTTTAATCCCATTCCTTGTATTATATAATCCCCTAATGATCCAAAATATTTAGTGTCAACCATCATAAAAAATGATATAACTGTTAGCATAATTGAACCAATTGCAAGTATTTTATTTTTCAAAGAGTAAACCTCCCATTTGATTACTACAACAGTTTATATTACCATACCTATCTTCTATACTCAACAGGTTTAGACAGCATAATCACAGCTCCAATATACTGACAGGGTCAAGCTCACTTTTAAACTTTATGATGAAATAAAAAGATAAAAAATAAGGATAACTAAAACATTCAATAAGTCTATTTGTCAAGGTAGTGAAAAAAATATAAAATATAATTAAATACATAGAACCAAATTTATTTATATGAGGAGAAATTGAAATGGAAGAATGGTTAACAAATTTTTACAAAACTGAAAAACAGAAAATGATAGAAAATTGTATTGAATGCGGATTATGTGTCAAGCATTGTTCTATTGTAGATAAAACTGATTTAAGGGACTTGCCACCTAAAAAAATTCAAAAAGACTGTTTAGATTTTTTAAAAAATGGATCTAAAAATGACACAGTTTATACAAAAGCTTTCTCTTGTGTGGAATGTTATAAATGTGTGGAAGGCATATGCCCTCAAGGGTTAAATCCTATGGTTATGAATGAAATAATTAGATCTGAGTATATAAAAAACTCTGATTTAGAAGATCAGTATAGTAATCCAAAAGATTATAACTCTATTCATAAAATATTATCAAGCATACAAGTATCTAAAGAAGATTATACAAAAATAACGTCAAGTTCTGAGAAAAAAAGTTCTAAATATGTTTTTTTTCCTGGATGTAACGTATATTTTCAGCCTGAAAAAATATTAAATGCTTTAGATATCATAGATACTATAACAAAAGATTATGCATTTGTACCAGGGCTAGATTATTGTTGTGGTAACAATGAATTATACTTTGGTAAAATCGAAAAAGGAGAAAAAAATATTAATACTTTGGTAGATAAACTCGCATCATATAATCCAGAAACAGTGATTTTCTGGTGCCCTACTTGCCAATGTCGCTTTGATAAAACAGTTCCTATAATTAAAGACATTCCTTTTAAAGTAGTTTCTTTTTCACAATTTGTTTCAGAACATATGGAAAAGTTACCTATTAAAGAAATGCCTAATACGAAAGTAACTCTCCATGAACCATGTAAATCTGCTTATACTGGTTTAGATTTAACAGGAACCAGAGATATATTAAATAATATCCCTGGAATCCAATTAATAGAAATGCCTCGTCATGGACGTAATACCTCTTGTTGTGGAAGTTGGTGTACTCTTCATTTGAAAGATAGTTCTAATAAGGTAAAGGAAGAGCGACTTCAAGAAGCAGCAAATACAAACGCTGATTTACTAATAGATGTTTGTCATTTTTGTCACGAATTTTTTTCTCTTGAAGAAAAGAACTATAATTATTCTATTATTAATTATGCGAATTTATTGGCTGAGGTTGTTGGTATAAAGAGAGAAGATAAACATAAAAAATACAAACACTGGAAAGATCTAGATATGATTATGAAAGACGCACAAGAATTTATACAACAATCCCCTTATTCAGAAAAAGAAATCATTGAAATATTATGTAAAGTATATGAAATCAGTTTATAATAGAAAATAGTGCTTGTTTATTTAAATTGCTACACTTGAAGAATAAAAAACTGCATAGGATAATAGATACAGACAAGACTTTACTTTATGTAATAAAGTAAAATCTTGCTTTCTTACAGTAAAGCAATGGATAAATTTTAATTTCCCTTTATTTATAAGTATTTTTTTATCTTATTTATAAAATAGCTGTAAATCATTATTGATCTGTGTTAAAATCTTTTCATAATGCTTTTTGTCAAATTTTGTTGAATATACTATTAAAAATTTCAATAAATAAATCTAAAAGGAGATTTTTTATGATCAATAAGACTGTTAATAAACAAAAAAAGAGCTATCTATTTAAATATTTTCTATTAGGAATTATATTAATATGTATTATTAATGGATTTATAACACCCATTCCAAAAGAAATTTCAGTTCAAGGACCCATAAGGTATGATTCTGACATAAAATTTCTTTACGATCTCACATATATGAGTAAAATTCATTCAGATAAAAAGAACTATGATCAAGCCATATTTAGTAGCTGGTTAAGTACAATAAACCAAGCTGAAGATTTTATTATTATAGATATGTTTTTATTCAATGATTACTATGATTCAAAATATGACTTCCCACAAATATCAAAAAAACTTACAAATGCCATTATTAAAAAGAAAAAAGAAAACCCAAATATAAATATACTTTTTATTACAGATGAAATCAATAATTTTTATGGAGCATACGAATCTAAATATATTAAGAAATTAAAAGAAAATGGTATTGATGTAGTAATTACTAATAGTGAAGTTCTGAGAGACTCTAACCCCTTATATTCAGGGATATGGAGAACTTTGCTTAAATGGTTTGGAACAGAGGGTAAAGGATGGCTTCCTAGCCCATTTGGTGCTAATTCCCCTAAAGTAACATTAAGAGGTTATCTTAAACTTCTAAATTTCAAAGCAAACCATAGAAAAGTACTTATTACTGATAAAAGTGCAATTGTATCTTCTGCAAATCCCCATGATGCTAGTAGTTACCATTCCAATATAGCTTTTGAAGTAAGTGGAAAAATTTTATATGATTTAATACAGACTGAATTAGAAATTGCAAGGTTATCAGGATATAAAAATACTAATCTTGAGGAAGCGAAAATATCCTTTACAAATTCTAAGAAATCAGATACAACTGTACAAGTTATTACTGAAGGAAAGATTAGAGATAATATTATAAGTTCAATAAATAAAACCAATAAAAATGATAAAATAACAATTGGTATGTTTTATCTATCACATAGAAAAATAATCAAGTCTATTATAGATGCAGGGAATAGAGGGGTAATAGTAAAAATCATTTTAGATCCTAATAAAGATGCTTTTGGTATAAAGAAAAATGGGATACCAAATAGACAAGCAGCACATGAAATAATTAAAAAAACAAACAATAAAGTGAATATAAGGTGGTATGATACACATGGAGAGCAATATCACGCTAAGCTGATTTTTATAGAAAAGAAAAACCAATCTATTATAATTGGTGGGTCAGCAAACCTGACTAGAAGAAATATTGATAATTATAATTTAGAGACTAATTTACTGATAAAAACAAAACCTACTAAAAAATTAAGTAAAGACATCAAATCATATTTCAAAAGAATTTGGAATAATGAAAATGGCTATTATACAGTTAATTATGAAGATTATAAATCTAAGTCCTTTATAAAAACTATTATTTATCGTATTCAGGAAGCCACTGGCTTATCCACTTTTTAAAATTTGAAAAATATATTCCCCCATATTCTCATAGTAAAACTTAATTTATACATCTCAAAATATCCAGCATTTTTAAAGAATTTTGAAATGTATAAATTAACTATTTTACTGGAATATCTATATTGAGGAAGTTGCATAATTCTAACTTGGCAGAATTACATAATATATGTAGAACTATACAATTTCCTCATTCAATAAAACTTGATTTAGTTGAGCTTTTATTAATAGTTAAAGTATGATATCTTTAATATGAAATAACTTATAATTGAGGTGAAGATATAGTATGAATCTAAATGACAAATACAATGAAAAAATGATATTAGAAGAGTTTAGAAAAAGAGAGATTAGACAATATATTACTATATTTTTAATGCTTTTAGTATATCCTGCTATAATTTTAATTTCTGCAATCTATGAAAGTCATTTAAATAAAATCCCTAAAATAATATTGTATGGAATTATTCTTGCTTTACTTGCTCCAGTAGTTTATATCTATTATAATTGGAGATGTCCTAGGTGTGGATCTTTTTTAGGAAAAAGGTTTTTGCCAAAATTTTGTAATATATGTGGTGCTAAGCTTAGATAAACACTTTAAGCAAAATTTTATTTTTCTTCATTTTATAATAACTTCTTGTATATTTATTGCATTCAAGCCTTCAAAATCAATGAAGACTATGAAGAGCATAAGATTTTTAATTCTACTAAATACACTATAATCAAAACTCTTGTCATAATAATTAATAATGGTACTAAGAGCAGTTCCATGGGTTCCAATTACAATGTTTTTATCCGCATTGCTTTTCAAAATTTTATGGATTACATTAATATTTCTAGTTTGCACTTCATTCAAATTCTCACCGTTACTCAATTTATAATTAAAATCTTCCCACTGTTTTTTAGCAAATTCATTAAAATCTTCTATCCAAATATCAGCAACTTTTCTTTCTCTCAAGTCTTCAACCTTTTCAATCTCAAACTCAAATCGGTCAGCAAAGTCTTTTATTGTATCTACTGCCCTTTTAAAAGGACTTGAATACACTTTATGAATTCTTTTATCAGATAAATATTCGGTTATTTTTTTACAAGCTCTTATACCTTCTTCACAAAGTGGTCTGTTTAGATCATCTTTAATTGAAAAATCAGGCTTTGAATGTCGTACAAAATATATCCTTGTCATTTTATTTCCCCCAACAAAAATATTCAATTTTCACTTTACTTAAGCCCCTTAAACATCTTCGTTCGAATATGTTTTATAATACTTTCTTTCCCTGTCTTTTTAGTCAAAGGACTTTAGCCTATTCCCATTATTAATATTCATTAATATTTCTTCAACTACTTCTTCTTTGTTTTTTCCATCAATATATATATGCTTTACAAATCTATTGTTTGACAAGACTTCTATACATGGTTCTATTCTTTTAAATGTCCACCCACCAATTTTATCTCCTCTTTTTATAAGTCTAGCTTGGATAGTAGAGTATTCTCCATTCAGATAAAAATGATAAAAATCTTTGTCTATCTCCTCTAAGCCCTTTACTATATATTGAAAGTTTTTTTCCTTATATATAGTCATTGGTATTATAAGATTTTTTCTATATTTTTCTTTTAATTCTCTTGCTATATTTACAACAAGAACTTTCCATATTTCTATATCTTGAAAATCATCAGTATCTTCTTTTCCATACCTTACTCCTTCAGTAATTTTGCGTATCATAAATCCAACTTCCTCGGGATCGAAAATTATACTATTTTCCACTCTTTCCACTAATATATTCGCTGTCGTAGTTTTACCTGCTCCGAATGCACCATTTACTAAAATTATCATCTTAGTTCCCCCTCGTAAGTTAATCTAGAAATTCTATATAACAATATCATTACATAATATTTTATTTCTCTCAATTAATAAATCTAGAATTAATTTTCATAAGCTACTATCTAAGTTAAGGATAAAAAAGTATTTACACTTGTATATCAAAAAATTGTGATATTCTATTATTAACCACACTGGGATTATCTTGATTTGTATTATGAACTGAATTTTTGATCATATGAAACCTGCATTTTGTATTTGCTATCTTATTCCAATACCTTAATCCTTCTTTTTATATAAAATGAAGGATTAACTACTAAATTAATTCCACCAACTCTTCTAGCACTAATAATTCATTTTCTCTTCTTATTAAGGCCTTCGCTGTATTTCTTATAGATGACTTCAAATAGTCAAAGGTAATTATTTCGGACTTAAAATACCTTTCCTGGAACTCTGTTAGTGCTGCTATCTGAAGCTTATCGTAGCTATTTAATTCCTTTGCAACTACAAGTTTATCCTCATTGTCATCTAATCTTCTAATAATACCAATTACTTTTCCTTCATATTCATCTAAAGGCTCAAATTCCCCAAGCACATAGGCATCAATCTCTTCTCCATCTCCACTAAGAGTATTTTCTATAAAATCTAAAATTCATACCGTACATAATTAGATTCGCAGGGATTACCGACGGATATATATATATTCCCTTCTTCAGGTACCATGATAAATGATGCTAATGTTTCAGATGATATTTCCGCACTAGGATCAATGTGACGACATATAGAATTTGGATAATCATCATGATCAGATAATATTTTCATAATTTTTTCAATATTTATGTTACCATAACTCTCGTTCATTAAACTGTGCATTCTATCTAATCGATTATAACTATCAGGTTGTAATTGTGGTGCAGTATCGACTCTTTCAAAACGTTTTGTAATATAATGATTTGAATGCAATAACATATCTCTTTCTGGGTATAAAAGTTGAAAATCGTTATGAATACTCTCAATACCACATATATGGCCATTTCTATCTGCTAAATGATAGTATCCAAGACCACTAGCAACTTGTTTAAGAATACCCATGGCATCATTGATATTTTTCTCTCTCATCACTTTAGGAAGATAACAGCCCATGGGAATATTAGATGAGGAATCTTCACCTATAGTAGAATTTCCACAAATACCAATTCCAGTAGACGAAAATGTTAATTCACTGGAATTAGAAAAACTTAATGTAAATTGTACAATACCATTAGAATGATGAATTTTCAATAAATCTATTGGTGTTCCAGTAAGAAAATCTATATTTTGTCCTAAAATAGTTTTCCCATCTTCCGTTGCCTTTCCTGTGACTGCAAAGGATGTGCATAAGCCTGCAATATTATTATAGTTTAAAGTAAGTTCATTAAAACATTTCTGAGTAAATATTTCTTCAAAACTAAGGCCAGTGGCATCAGCCTGCCCTCGCATTATTTCAACCAGATAAGGATCAAATTCTCTAACTTTTGGAAAAAACTTCATTGCATGGGAAATAATTTGTTCCTTTGAAGCTTGATGAAAATACTCCATGCTATTATTAATGTTTTCTGAAATTTTTAGAATACTTTCTTTACAGCCTTCTCCCCACTGTATGCCTATTTCATAAGGAGTCCCTCGACACTCAACAAGTTTAAACTCTTTAGAATTCTTCATTATACTCTCTCCTTTCATTCCATTATATCACTTGAATGGAAGCCTTTGTATATACTCTCCCTTCAAGATACACTATATTAATATTCTCTTTATTGTGTATATTCTTTTAACTCCTCTTTTTAAGTATATCTGTATATATTCATATGTATAAGGTTGGGAGTTTCTTTGATCTTAGTTCTTTTTATTATTTTAGTTTACATTTTATCTTGAATTTAAAAACAGTTAAAACTAAAATCTATAATATGGCTAAACAACTCTATGATATAATTAATTTTGATAAAAATCTAACTCAATAGTATTTGAAAAGGATTTATTGTAAATAATAATACAAACTACATGTAAAGGAGGAGATTTTAATAACTGCCATAAATTTAACTATTCGTATTTTAGTAGCTTTCATTCTCATATGGGGTGTTTTAAGAATATTAGGTAAGAAAGAAATGGGTAAGATAACATATTATAATATGGCTACAGCTGCAACTTTAGGTACTTTAGCAGGGGGGCTAATCTCTGATACTAGGACAAATCCTTTCTATTATATTGTTGGATTAATTGGTATCCCTATTCTTTCTTATATAATGGGATACCTATCCCTAAAATCTAAAAGAGCCAGAGCTTTATTTGAAGGTACACCTACTATGGTAATTTCAAAAGGTAAGATAATTGAAAAAAATCTAAGCAATATGAGACTTTCATCAGATAATTTGCTTGAACAATTGCGTGAGAAAAAAATCTTTAGTGTAGCTGATGTTGAGTTTGCTGTAATGGAACCAGATGGAAAAATGAGTATATTACTTAAATCAGAAAAACAGCCTATTACATCAAAGAATATGGGTATTCCCTCTGATAATACAAATTTACCTCTATCTGTTATAAAAGATGGAGAGCTAATAGAAAATAACCTCATGAAATTGGGAATAACAAAAAGCTGGTTAATAGAACAATTAAAGCTGCAAAATATATCAAATTTTAAAGATGTCTTTTTAGCTCAAATTGATAGTTCCGGAAAGGTATATGTAGATAAAAAATCAAATTTAGAATAATAAACTCCACCTGCGTCTACTTCATGTTCATTTAGTAGATTAATTGTTTGGGCAACCATCTAAATTTTTCTGCCCTAATATCCAAAAACAAATCCTTTATTGCAGGGTCTTTTATTCTAAAGCTTTGAGATATGTATTGTAATCCTGCTTTTAGTTCACCGTTTGGTACCCCTAGTTATATTATTTTTCAAACTACAATAATATTATTTTATTTTTTTATCTAGAAATTTTAATATTATCTCATTAACCATACTTGGATTATCTTGATTTGCATTATGGGCTGCATTTTTGATCATATGACACCTACACGTATTTGCTATCTTATTCCAATACCTTAACGCTTCCTTTGTATACAATGTATTATCATACTCACCATATAGAAATAGAATTGCTTTATTAGGATTATATTTTTCCTCAAAATGGTATGCTTTTGTAGTTGCTAATATCAAATTTATATAATCTCTCCTACCAATATTCTTATAGCATCCTTCAACATATTTTTGAATATCTATATTTTTACTGCATGTCTTCATATTATGTTTTATTAGATCGGTCCATGGATATAATCTTAACAAAGCTGGTGTTAAAGTCATAGCTAACTTTTCTAAAATTGTAAGCTTTTTTGTATTACAATTACTTCCTATAAGAATTAGCTTTTCTACTTTATTAGGATATCTATAAGTAACCTCCTGTGCAATCTGACCACCTTGAGAGTGTCCTATAAAAGTGGCCTTACTACAGTCTTCCCTTTTCATAATTTTAATAATATCTTCTACTACAATATTAAAGGATAATTTATTTCCTAAAGGTCTAGATTTACCATGACCTCTTTCATCCCATAATAAAATATTATAGATTTTAGGTATAGCATTTATCTGATCCTTAAACATTCTGTGGTCACAGCCTACACCATGAAGAAATATTAACCAATTATCTGAACTATTTTTAGATACCCAATAATGAACAGGACAGCCTAATCTAGTATATATCTTTTTATCAAAACTATGACTCATATAATCACTTCTATTCTTGTATTTTTTTATTTCTAAACTTATATGCCATGAATAAAAATTTTATTAATGAAATACTGAAGATTATTAAAACCCTTATTTAATGATGGTTTTTTCTTATAAATAATTTTGATAAGAAAACGTCTGTTGATTTTAATATTCACAGACGTTTTCTTGTTTAACCTTTATTCTATGCATTAGTATTTTAAATCCTATTTTCTTATTGCTGTTGATTGTATTGCGGTTCTTCACTTTTAACAAAATTAACTCTATTTTGCAACATCTGAGCAATATTATCTGCATTTGTAGATAACATATTAAACATTTGCTTAGCATTTTGGTCATTTGTATCCATTGAGAAAGTCTTTAAATCTGCTGCCAACCCTTTAGCACTGGCTAAAGCCTGTTCTAATTTATTTGCTGTAGTCATACATCTATCTCTCCTTGTAATTTTTTTCAAAAGTATTATTTCCAGTGTTTATAAAAATATTAAAAAATATTAGGAATTTCTATTTTTTTGTTCTTAATATTCACAAATAGTTGTCCTGATGAATCATATTGTGCTAGCAGAACTTCTTCAAAATTCCCAACATTAAAGGCTTTCAGCTGACCTAATAACCATTCTCTATCTTTTTGAAGAAAATTAAGATTTTTATCATCTACCTTTCCATCAATAATAAGGGGAAAGCTCAAGTTTACTGGTGCTGTAGGAATTCCTATTTCCTTTGGAGTAACAGGACTTACCTGGGACTTAGCTATAACTGACATTTTACCACTTGGCTCAACTATAGCATATTTAATATCAGAAACATTCTGATAACCCTTTATTCTAAGCTCTGATACAAGGAGAGGTAAATTCATACGAGCCTTTTTTAGCTCTTTTTCAATTATTTTCCCCTCAGCAATAACAACTGAAGGTTTAGAATCAATATTATAGAAAAATTTTTTAAGTGACAATGATCCAAGAAAAACAGTAGCTATAACTATAGTAAAAACTCCAACAGTAGCCTTAGATGATATCTTATAAACTAAAGGTTCTGCCGAAACAGTTGTTAGTAGCATAATAGCAGCCAAATCGTAGGATGTCATTTCAGCTATTGATTTTTTTCCTATAAGTCTTATTCCTGTCCAAGTTACTAATAGCATAACAATACATCTTAGTATATATATAACAGCATTCATAAAACTCCTACTTAAGGTTCTGGAACGAATTGCTTTGTATTATTCCACAAATCCTGAGCAGCCAATATATTACTTAATGTTGTATCTAATTGTTTTCCTTCAGCTCCTCCAATTATATAGCTAAGATGGTTTTCAAAAACAGCAAATTCTGCCTCAGCAAAGTTAAACATTAGTAAATGTTTTTGTTTATTCCAAGATTTCTTAATATCTCTAGCTACTTCTAACACATTATTCCAATCTTCATTCTTTGCATATCTTTCTGCTGATTTTAGATGCTCTATTATATCCTTTTCAAATGTTAAATTAATGACTGTAAAATATCCCCAAAATATAACTATAATCAAAGTTACTAGTACTATGTTGATAGTATTGTTTTTCATCAATTCACCCCTTTAGCCAATATAAAATTATTATAGGGCTATATAGGTATAAATATGTATAAGTATTTCCTCATCTCTAGAATTTATTCTTTTCAACTTCTCTTAATTCTTTCAAATCAGCCACATTCAATTACAATAATACGTGAACTACCACGTGGATTTACTTTAAAATCTTTAATACTTGCAAAATATGACTTCCAATTCTGCTCTAACACCTTAAATGCTTGTTGTCTTGTATGACTATGCAAAAATCACAATGCCAATTTGATTTAAAAGCATTTTCAATATCTACATAAGATTTAAAACCATTCTCTCTTAAATCATAATTAGCTATATTATAGAGTTTTGTTGTATGGTAAGATAATTCTTCTATGATATTTAATTGCTTTATGGTAAAACTTGATTTGAATTTAATTTATATAGGAGATATTTAACCATAATTCTATTTGCGCTTTTCTAGTCTAAAATATAGTCATAGTATAAGTAGAAGCCTTTGTATGTATTTCCTCGAAGATACACTCTTCTAACTTTCCCATTTTTGCCCCCATATTCTTTCAATTTCCTCATATATATTCATTGGGGCTTGAGTAATATAAGATATTTTACTTTTCTATAAATTTTTTTACCTGTTTTGACTAATTTTATTATTCAATAACCTTTATTTAAAAATCATAGTATAATTATATTAAAGAATCCACTAGAACTTTAAGCTTTAAATATATAAGAAATGAGGCTTTACAATGTTTAAGAAAACCACTCTTTCCAATACTATTAAAAATATAAAATCCTTTTTAATTAATACCCACTTGCTTATAAAGAATTCTTTTAGATATAAAGTCATTCTTTTAGTCACATTAACCGTTATGCTTCCTTTGTCACTTTTTGGAGGTTATCTTTATTATTTTGTTTATAATAATTTACTAACACAAAACTTAAGTAAAGAAATAGAGGAACCACTTCATCAAATTACAGATAGCGTAGTTTCAAAATATAGAATAATAGATAACTCATTTAATCTTTTTTTATCTAATCAAAAGATACGCTCAAACCTTTTAAAACTTAACAGAGAAGAGCAAACTGACTCCCTAAAATCACTGACTAGATTGGAAATTGAGTCTCAATTAAAGTATAATGTTATTCATGATTATGGTTGGAACAGTGGATTATTGAAATCTGTTTTTGTATTTGAAAAAGAAGACAACTTTTTTTATCTTCATCATGACTATCTTCATGGTGAAGATTTTATAGCTGACCATATCAATTTGTATAATAATTTAGAAGATAAAAAAACTGAAGAAACAATAATTCTTCCTTCACAAAAATATAATGTAATTTATTTTATAAAAGTCATTAAGCCCCTAATCTCAAAAGAAACCATAGGTAAGCTTATTCTTAGCATAAATGAAGATGAATTGAATAATAAATTTATAACTTCACTTGAAGAAAAAAAATATATAGCTTTGATAATAGATAAGAACAAAAATATCATTTATCACACAGATAGAAATAAAATCGGCTCACAATTTAGAGTGAATAAGTCATTTTACAATGCAGTTAATTCAAACAAAGAATTTAAATACAATAATGAAATCTACTTTATAGGTAGCCAAGATATAGACGATCTTGGATTAACTTCAATTATAATGGTTCCCAAAAATGAAATTACCTCCATAGGTATTATAACTAAGTATACCTTTATAATACTTGCAACAATCCTCTTAGCTTTATCTATAAGTTTTTATGCTGCAGCCACAATAACCAAGCCCTTCAATGATTTAATTGAGCATATAAAAAAAGTTAAGAATAAAAATTTTAAATCTAAAATGCCAAAGTATAGATATACAGAATTAAATCAAGTTAGTTTAACCTTTAATAACATGCTTGATGAGATAGAAAATTTATTCAATGAAGTCTATAAAAAACAACTCCTTTTAAAGGAATCAGAATTAAAGGCATTGCAAGCTCAAATTAACCCACATTTTATTTTTAATGTATTAGAGACTATAAGTTGGGAAGCTAAAATGTCTGGAAATGAAAATATTACTGTCATGGTACACTCCTTAGGAGAATTATTAAGATCAAATTTTACTTTTAGTAATCAAGAAAAAATCAAAATAAAAGAAGAATTAAAATATGTGAATTTTTATCTAGATTTGCAGAATATTCGCTTCGGAGATAAAATACATATCCATATTTATATTGAAAATGACGATTTGCTAAGTTTATTTATACCAAAACTTTCTCTTCAAACTATAGTAGAAAATGCAGTAGTTCATGGTCTAGAAAATAAGATTGGTAATGGTGATTTGAATATAAAAATTTATTCAAAAGAGGATTCAGTATATTTAATGGTTACTGATAACGGCATTGGTTTTGATACTAAGGAATTAAATAAGCATTTAATAAATAACTCTGATAATAATGAAAATGGTCGTAAACATATAGGCCTTACAAATATAAATCAACGAATCAAATTATTTTACGGAGAAGTTTATGGAATAACCGTAGAAAGTAAGATTAATAAAGGTACAACAGCAACTATAAAGATTCCAATTGATAAGGGGGATTATTAATGTATTCTATTATGATAGTTGATGATGAGCCAATAATTAGAAAAGGTATTGCAAATTTCATACAATGGGATTCAATGAATTGCAAAGTAACCTGTGAAGCTACAAATGGTTTAGAAGCAAAGGAACTAATAGAAACTGATAAACCTGATATTATAATTTCAGATATCAAGATGCCTGGAATGGATGGTATAGACTTATCAAAGTATATTCATGAAAATTTTCCTCATATTAAGGTTATTATCCTGACAGGTTACTCAGATTTTGAATACGCCCAATCTGCCATAAGATACAATGTGGTAGACTTTGTTTTGAAACCATCTTCCAATAATAAGATTACTCAAGCTATTGAAACTGCTATAAAGATTATCTCTGAGGAAAGATTAAAATCTCAAAAATTAGAATCTATGAAAGACAAGCTTAATGAGAATTTAAGCCTTCTTCAAGAGAAATTTTTATATGATTTTATAAATGGACTTCATCAAAATCAAACTACTATCCAAAATACAATAAAAGATTTAAACATAAGTTTAAAAACTTATCATGTTTTATACTTTAAATTCACAACCAATACAGACAGTGAACTTATTGATATTAAAGAAAATAAGAAGAATATACTTGGAGAAATCAAAAAATTTGTATCCATTATATTTAAAGATTTTACTCATTATAATATTACAATTGATTGCAACTCCATCTGTACCATAATTAATGTAGAAAAAAATATTGATGAAGATTCTACCACATTTTTTTTAAATAAAAGCAAGGAGTTACTTGATTTTTTTAGTAATTTTATGAACATATCTATTTCTCTAGGTATAAGCAATCTACACAAGAACTTAGAACAAGTTCATACAGCTTACAAAGAGGCAACAGAATCTTTATCTTTAAGATTTTATGAGGATAATAATATTTTTACCTATTCTGATTATGCTCCAACTACATCTAAGTTAGATAAAACATTAAAGCATAATTATGTAGATAAAATTATCGATTCAATAAAATCTAGTAACCGGGATATTGCTCTATCTACTATGAATAAATTTATTTATGAATTAAAATCATCTAGGCAACCAATAGAGTACATTAAAAATATTGGTATTTTGATTTCCTCACTTTCTTTTAAGCTTTTGCTTAATCATTATATTAATCTATCTGAAATAGTAGAGAACTCTAGCAAAACTTATACAAATATACTAAATTGTGATTCAATAAGTGATTTAACTAATATTCTAGAGAAGGTAATCCTATCTTCTATAGATAGATTGTCTTATCTGAATTCACAGGATAATTATATAATAAAAAAGGTAACCCGTTATATTGAATTGAATTATGATAATCAAATAAAATTAAATGATCTCGCAGAATTAGCTCACGTAAACAGCAGCTATCTTAGTCGCTTAATAAAACAAGAAACTGGCTCTACCTTAACTGAAATAATTGCAAAAACACGAATAGAAAAGGCGAAAGATCTTTTATCCTTGGGTAATATGAAAACCTATGAAATCGCTATCAAAGTAGGTATTGAGGACCCAGCATATTTTTCACAAGTGTTTAAAAAATATACTGGCTTGAGTCCTTCAGAATTCAAAAAAATAGATAAACTACCCAGTAGTTTATCTAACAGATAAGTATCCACCTTTCATAGGTGATACTGCTAGACGAGAATAGATTTTTAGTATTCCGCTTTTTTCTTTTAGCTGCGGTTCAATATAATTGTTTCTTCTAGTTTTTAAAATCTCATCCATTTCTTCTTCTGTTTTTCTTATACCTTTTACTCCGATAATATTCAAGATTCTATTTGGAATATCTATTTGGATTAGATCATCATCTTCTACAAGTGCAATATTTCCACCTTCTGCAGCCTCAGGTGATACATGGCCTATAGCAGGCCCCCTTGTGGCTCCAGAAAATCTTCCATCTGTAATTAGAGCTACTGAATTTGCAATCTTGGGATTAGAGGCTATAGCTTCGGTAGTATAGAACATTTCAGGCATACCTGACCCTTTAGGTCCCTCATATCTTATAAATACAATATCACCTGGGTCAATTCTGTCTTCAATTATTGCATTATAAGCTTCCTCTTCACTGTTAAAAGGTCTTGCTCTTCCTACAACTTGAAGCATATCTTTATCAATAGCAGAGTGTTTTACAACAGCTCCCTCTGTTGCTAAATTCCCTTTAAGAATTGCAACTGCTCCTTGTGGTTGAATAGGATCTTTGTAACTTTTTATCACACAAGTTTTCTCTACGCCTTTTTCTTTCAAGTAGCTATAACACTTTTCATAATATCCGCTTTCTTTTAGTTCTAGTAGGTTTTCTCCTAATGTTTTACCTGTTACTGTTAGTACATCAAGGTGTAAATGCTCTTTTATTTCCTCCATTACCGCTGGAGTTCCACCTGCATACCAATAATATTCTGCTGGATAAAAACCACTTGGCCGAACATTGCAAAGATACGGAATCTTTCTATGAATTTCATCAAATAATTCCGCTGGAAGCTCTAAGCCTAATTCATGAGCAATAGCAGGCAAATGTAATAAGGAATTGGTAGAGCCAGCAATGGCTGCATGCACCATAATAGCATTTTCAAAAGCCTTCATTGTCATTATCTTCTTTGGAGTTATATCTTTATGGATAAGGTCTAAAATTTGTATACCTGCCTCAGTTGATATTTTCTGAATTCCACCTATTGCAGCTGGCATAATAGCAGAGCCAGGTAATGCCATTCCCAAAGCTTCAGCCATTATTTGCATAGTTGCAGCAGTTCCCATAAATTGACAGGCTCCACAACCTGTGCAAGCTTTTTGTTTATAATAAGCGAACTCTTCTTCGTCTATTTCTTTTCTTAAAAATTTAGCTTGATAAGTACCAATTTGCTCCAGTGTAAGATTATTTTTTCCTGCCATCATAACGCCACCTGGAACAAAGATTGAAGGTAGATTATTTCTTGCCATTGCCATAAGATGAGCTGGAACAGATTTATCACAAGAAGATAAAAAAACTGCTCCATCAAAAGGAGTTGATTGCATCTGTACTTCAATCATATTGGCAATCATTTCTCTGGATAATAATGAATAATTCATTCCATCATGACCTTGTGCAATACCATCACACATATCCGTTACAGTATACTGAGCTGCTCTTCCACCCTTTTTATTAATCCCTTTTCTAACACACTCTACGTATTCTCCTAAATGAACACTACCTGGATGACTTTCACCAACAGAGCTTTGAATCATAACTTGAGGTCTGTCTAATTCTTCAATTGTCCAACCAGCTCCAATTTTTAAGGAGTCAATTTCTGCAGCGACACCTCTCATTTCTTGACTTCTTAACATATATACCACATCCTATTTCATTCTAACTAAAACATATCCTTTATCTAAAGTGATCAACTATATTTTTTGCTGCTAATATATCCATATTTATAAATACTTCTTCAGTAAATGTCCCTACGTGAGGTGTAAGTATTACATTGTCATATTCTTTTAAAGGTGAATCAGTTTTGGGTTCTACATCATAGACATCTATTGCTGCAAATGATACCATTCCTTCTTCTAAAGCTTTACATAAATCAGCTTCATTTATAACTGGTCCTCTTGCTGTATTTATGAGAATAGGCTTCTTTTTCATGGCTTTCATTGCTTCATAGTTAATCTTTCCTCTTGTTGATTCCAATAATGGTACATGTATGCTAATTGCATCGGACCCCGCCATCAATTCTTCAAAACTAACAAATTCTACCCCTAATTCTTCTTCAGCTTTTTCATTTCTTCTTGCATCAGTGTAAATTATTTTCATATCAAAAGCTTTTGCTTTCCTTGCAACTTCTCTACCTATATTGCCCATTCCCATTATCCCAAGTACTTTTCCTTCTAGGCTATTCCCTAAGAGTTTAGTCCAATTGCCCATTTTCATTTCTTTATTTAATTCACTTATTTTTCTATTTATATTCAATATATATGACATAACAAGCTCAGCTACAGGCTTTTCAACGACGCCTAATGTCCTTGACACAACTATTTCTTTTTCCTTTGCATATTCTACATCCACAGAATCTGTACCCACACCTCTTCTTGAAATAATCTTCAGATTTGGTGCACCATCAATTACTTTTTTAGTTATTCCTTCTAGATCACATATTATTCCATCAGCTTCGCCTATTATTGAAATAACTTCATCTTCATCCAAAAGCTTTTTATATGGATTTTCTATCACTTCAAAACCAGCATCTAGTAAGATTTTTTCTCCCTCATCTGAAAACTTTCCAAAGAACTCTGAAGTAATTACTATTTTCTTTGTCATATTATAACCTCCTCTTTTTTTATTTTTAAATAAGAACTATTTGTGGGAATACAATTATTAAAACTAACACCATCAAAATTATACTTATATACGGTAAAACTGCTTTAAAGGATCTTTCTACTCCTAATTCTCCGATTGAAGCTGCTATCAATAGACATAAACCATATGGTGGTGTAACCAATCCAATTGATAATGTAATTACTATTATAATCCCTAAGTGAACGTTAGAAATACCTAATAAGGTGGCTGCTGGTAAAATTATCGGTACAAATAAAATCATTGCAGGTATTGCATCCATAAATGTTCCTACAAATAAGAAGAATAATACAACTATTGCTAAAAAGCCTATTGGAGATGAAACAGTATTCATAAAGAATCCTTGCACATAAGAACCAACTCTATAATATCCTAATAATTCTCCAAGAGCGCTAGCAGTTGCTAAAGCAAATAAAGATAAAGAGCTTAGTTTTAATGTTTCTTCTAATATTCTAGGAATGCTTTTCAACTTTATGGTTTTGTAATAGAACATTCCTACTAGAAATGCATATACTGATGAGAATGCAGCAGCTTCAGTAGCTGTGTACCATCCAGTTACTACCCCGCCTATTATAATCATAGGAGTTAATAAAGCAGGAATTGATTCTCTAATCAATTTGATCTTAGTTTTTGCATCTGTTTTCTCGTATCGGGGAAAGTCTTTCTTTTTAGCCATTATGCCAACTACAAACATCATTCCTAGTCCGATTAAGATTCCTGGAATCATTCCACCCAAAAATAATTTACTTATTGATGCATTTGTAAGTCCACCGTAAATAACCATAACTATACTTGGAGGAATTATTCCACCAATAGTTGATGATGCAGCAGTTACTCCAACGGCAGTTTCCTTATCATATCCACTTTCAATCATACTTGGTATCAAAATCTTACCTACACCTGCTGTATCAGCAGTTGATGAACCTGAAACTCCAGCAAATATCATTGAAACCAATATATTAGAATGAGCTAATCCACCTTTAACATGTCCTACTAAAGCATTGGATAAGTCGATTAATTTTTTTGTTATATTTCCTTCATTCATTAGGTTTGCAGTTAAAATAAACAATGGAACTGCTAATAATACAAAGGAATTCAAGCCATAAAACATCTTCATTGGTACCACAAGATTTGGTATGTTTGCAATGTTACTAATACCAATTAGAGACACAATTCCTATAGAGAAAGCTATTGGGGTCCCTATTACAATCAATACTATAAATAAGATTACTAAAAATAGTGCAAACATTATTTTCCTCCTCTCATCTGAATAATATTGTTTACTATATGCTCAATTATGTAGATGCTCATAAGCATTCCAGTAAGTGGAATTACTGCCCAAACATATCCCATCTTGAAATCAGGTAATGAATACCAGTTGTAATTCCAAAATGTAATCATAATCTCTTTTCCGTAAACTAACATGTACAATGTAAATCCAAGCATAAGTACATTAATGATAATATCGAGAATATGTTTTTTTATCCCAGATAATTTCGACTTTAAAAAGTCAAAGCTAAAATGAGCTTCTTTTCTTACCATAATTGATGCTCCCATAAACACAGCCCATATAAATGAAAATACTGCTATTTCTTCAGTCCATAAAACAGATATTTCTAAGTATCTTGCTATAATTTGAATAATTACAACTACTATAAATATTGATAAAAAGGCTATCCCTATATACTTTTGAATTCTTTCTAATAAGTCAATCGCTTTTTTCATGTTATCACCTCTTATTTTCAAAGGGGAGCATAGCTCCCCTTCATACAATTATTTTGCATCTCTTATAGCTTGTAATAATTCTTCTAATCCTAATTCCTTTGCAATCTTATCTTGAAGTGGGATTGCAGCCTCGATGAATGGAGTTCTATCAATTTCATTTACTACTCCTCCATCATCAATTAATTGCTGTTTGTAAGATTCTTCTTCGTTGTAGATAGCAGTTCTTTCTGCATCAACAGAAGCTTCAGCAGCTTTCATAAGTTCAGCTTTTTGATCATCAGTCATTTTATCGAATTTCTTAGCATTTACTAATAATAGACGAGTTGTATAATCATGACCAGTTTCAGTTAAGTATTTACCATTGGTAGTTTTATGATGCTCCATTGGAACTAAGTATGGGTATGCATTTTCTGCTGCGTCTACAATACCTTGTTGTAAACCTTGGTATAATTCTCCCCATGCTACAGCTGTTGGAATAGCACCTAAGCTTGTCCAATACTCAGATACAGCACCAGAAGTTTGAGTACGAATTTTTAATCCTTTAACATCCTCGATTGAGTTTAAAGGAGTTTTACCATAGTAGTGACGAACAGCTGCTGTCCAGTATCCTAATACTTTAAACTCTCCATTTGATTTGTTATATATAATATCAGACATTGCTTTACCTACATCACCATCAACAACTTTTTCCCAGTGGTCATAGCTGTCAAATAAATAAAGTAATGAGAATAAATCTATTTCTTTAATACCAGTTTTAGTCATAAATCCTGGAGAAACTAGTACAACATCAGCTGCTCCTAATTTTAATTTTTCAACTAATTCAGCTTCGCTTGTTCCGATTGTTCCCGCATGTACTTCAACATCAAATACTCCATTAGCTTCTGCAACTTTTTCAAACTCTAACAAGCCTGTTTGATATGGACTGTCCGTATTTGTTTGGTTATGTGCAGCTACTATTTTGATTGGATCTGCTACCCCTTCCGGTTGTGTGTTATCAGTATTATCTGTTGCAGTTTTGTTTCCACATCCTGTGAAAGCTATAGTAGTTGCTAATAATGCAACCATTGCAATAATTCTAATTTTCTTCATTTTGTTCCCTCCTATAAATAGTTTTAATCAATCCGATTTATACCTAAAAGGTGTAAACCTCTTACCCTATCTATTATAAATTATTCTCCTATAAAAATTAATTAAGTATGTTTACCGAAACTGTTAGTTTTTTTACTGTTTTTTAAGGGGCATACTAAAATCTCTGGTCAAATCCTGAAAACGCTTTCTTTCTATAAATCATTTTACCTTTCTTTGATTATATTTACTTTGAAACCATATGTGTAGATAAAAAAGATTATTATAAAAGGGAAGTAGATAAATTTGTTTAAACAAATTTATCTACTTCCCCATTTTAAGTTTCTTAACTGCACTCTGTATGTTAAAATCTTTTTCTATAATCAGTTAAAAGCATATCAGTTGAAAATGTAAAAACATATCAACACTATATTCGTTTAGTAAGAAAAAACAATTCATACTGGAAGCCTTGTCCTAACTAAACACATAAGAACATTTCAATTTTATATTCAACAAAATATCTGCTATTATTGTAATTACCTCTCCTAGATACATGTTTGTAATTAATATCCATAATGGGTGTATTATCTCATCAAAAGCTCCAGGATTTTTAGGATCAACTACAGTACTAATTAGAATATGGAATTTGATTAATCTCACACCAATTTCTTGCTATTTCAATCAATTTAGCTTTTTTATATGCATACCATTCATCATCAATTCCAAAACAAATAATAGTATCTTTAAATCTACGAAATGCGCCACGACCACGTATAGCAGAACATAATTTATCACTTACTTTTTTGTCATGATAACTATAACTAAATTCTTCCATTATAGAATACTCATCTATATAGAATTTATTAGGAAGACTAATATAATTATCCCAATTTTCAAAAATATCAATTGCCGTTTTTATTTCATCCTGCTCCCAATTTAAATAACCGGAAATATCATAGTTTTCATCTAATTCTTCAGCTATATTAAAGTATTCTATCTGTATTTCTACTATTTTACCCGTATTTATATTAAGATAGTATAACCATTCATCAAAAAGACAATCTAATTGTTCTGATAATTCATTTAAATTTATTGGTTTCATATAATCAAACTCCTTATCTCTAAAGTACACTTAATTATACTGAATTTTACAACATCTCACTCTGTTTTACTTCCTCAATTATATTATACACTCTTTTCCATATGTAAAAAAACATTATCATTTTAATCTTTGTTTCTTATGTATTTATCACATTCCTACAATTATAACATTATTCTTAAAATGGCAATTCTTCATCATCTTCTAATAGTCTTTCAATTTCTTTATCCTTATTATATTGATTCATTTGTTCATTTTATTTCTATAGCACTATGTAATTTTGACTCTATTAGCAATTGATTCTAGATACTGTTTTTATACCTTCTTATTTTTTACTTTTATTAATATGATTTTCCTGTATATTTTCTTTATAGTCTTATTCAGAATCTAAAAAGATGATTTTATTCCCTGTCATATATCCAAATGCTTGACAGCTGTAAACTTACCTGTCCCTGTTATCCCTATAGGTATTAGTTCTATCATATCAAAATTAGTAAAGCCTGACCCTGCTATTTTCTAAAAATTTAAACCTTATACTCTCTCTCATAATCCTCACCCAGCTTATTTTATTTGTAGTTATTATCAACCACAAAAACAAAAAAACATAATTTATTAAAGATTATACTCCCAAATTTTGCATTAGTTAATGTCTTTTTAATCTTTAAACCATCTCTTATGTTTAAACCACAAAAACATTATAATACTAATTAATGCCATAACTGATAATACAATAAAGTACCCATAACGCCATTCGAGCTCTGGCATATATTGAAAATTCATGCCATAGATTCCTGTAATAAAGGTCAGTGGTATGAAAATTGACGTTATAACTGTAAAGAACATCATTATTCTATTCATACGATCAGAACTAATTGAAAGATAACTATCTCGTATATCAGCTGTAATATCTCTATTTGCTTCAATCATCTCTGAAAGTCTAAGTAGATGATCATAAATATCGGTAAAGTGCAATTTACTATACTCAAAAGCTTCAAAGTCAGTAGAATTTAATATTGAATAAAGTAAGTCTCTCATAGAGTTAATTAAACGACGTAATTTTAATAAATCACTGCGAATATCAAAAACTTTATTCATCAAGTTATTTAACGATTGATATTTAGCAAAACTATCTAAATTATTTAGCGTATCTTCAATTTTATATACAGATGGAAAATATTCTGTAACAATTTTATTTACAATTAAATAAGTAATGTAAATATGGTTCTTAGTCAATATATCTTTATCACTTAGAACTTTTTCCCAAACATAATCAACTTCATATAAATGTGCTGCATGAAATGTAACTATATAGTTATCACCTATAAATATATCTAATTCTTCTGCCCCTAGTGTTTTTTGGTTTAAAGAATGAAAAACAAAAAAATTATAATTATCATAATTATCAACCTTAGGTCTTTGCAGAAAATGAAGACAATCCTCAATCGATAAAGTATGGAAATTAAAGCTATTACTAAGCACAGTAATCTCATCTTCATTTGGAGAATCAAAATCTACCCAATACCATTTTATATTAGGATCATTTAGCTCTTTTAAAGATATGTCGTTTATTAGTTCTAAATCTTTTGTTATACCTAATGCCCTAATCAATGAATTAGCCTCCAATTCAATTTGTCTTTATATTTAAAAATAATACCTTTTTTAGTTAATGTTTATTGTTCACCAACTTTTAAGAAATATTACAACTGATCAAGAATATAGTCATAAATAATATATTCTATTTAAAGCTAGTCTTAATTCTTCAAAATTGTCGTCCTCAATTCCTTTATAAGTTATTTTACCAAGTATTTCTTTTATCTCGAACATATAATCATCTTTTATTTTTTTATGACTTTTTTGCATTAAATCTCTCCCTTTATAAATGCTATAGGCGTATTAAACCTATATATCAATACTACTAATACGCCTAATATATAATTTTCTTAGGGTGATTTTATGATTTTCAAATGTATACGCAACATGAGAGAAGATAATGATTTAAAATAAGTTCAATTATCAAATTATTTAAATATTGATCAAAGAACTTATTCAAGATATGAACGGGGTGAAATTACCATATCTGTAGAAACATTATGCAAACTTGCAGATTTTTATGGAACAAGCTTAGACTATTTAGCAGGAAAAACTGATGAAAAACATCCTTATCCACAATCAAAAACTTATAAATAAAAGTATAAATTGTTCTAAGAAGCTGTCATGATATCTTGTGTTTTCTCATTAATCTGTTACTCACATCACTCACACCCTTCAAATTTCCACTCTTTTAAATATTTATATCTATATACCTTTTAACTTTTTGCAAATCTGATGATAAATTTCATCTGATCATAGGCTGAAATATTTGTAATATCTTTTGTGAACATCATTACTGCTGCTGAAATTGAGCATAAAATAAACACTACTGCAAAAGTAGTAAAGTGTTTCATTTCTTTGTTTATTCATTTAATTTAACTCCTCTTTTTATAATATAATAGCAACCACTAAATTGTGGTTGCTAACTAATACCTATCATCTTAATCTAATATTAATAATCACACTTTCGGCAATAATATAAAACACCACTATATTCTTCCCTTTTTTCTTATACGCCTCAGTGTCACTTTCATTTATTTTAATATATGGGAATTTCCCATATATTAAAATAAGTTAGAGACCAGCTAGTAATAGTAATATTACTAAACTACTATTATAGCTGTACTAATCTTCCTTATTAAAAAGGAAATTTATATCTACATTAACATAATGCAATTTTAAGGAGTGTGGGGATATCTCCACCTTTACTATCATATCAATATGTAAATAAAACTAACGAGTAATGGGCTACACCCTTACTCGTCATATTGCTTCTAAAGTATCTCTTCAGTATTATGAAACATGGGTATAAAAACTAATCATATTTCCATCAATGTCACGAAAATAAAAGGAACGATTTCCCCAGGGTTGTGTTGTTGGAGTTTTTATCCAGTCAATATTCATCTTCTTCAATCTTTCGTATTCTTTATCCACATTCTCAACATTAAATTCCAAAATAATGCTTTTGTTTGATGCAGTTTGAGCTGAGCCTGGAGCTGAACTATCATGAGCATTCAAGTCGAAAATTGCCAACGTACTTTGTCCAACTTTAAATTCAGCATAGTCTTCTCCATAAAATTCTGCTTCAATTTGTAATACCTGCTCATAAAATTCACTTAACCTCTTAACGTCACTAGTTATAATACAACTATGAGTTAAATTCATTTTTAATCCTCCTTAATATCTCTTTTTCTCTATTTTACTACTAATTATAAGCATTGTATTGTAAAAAATGGACATTTTCATATCATAATTTCCCAGGAGTTTTCCCATAAAGAGCTTTAAATTCCTTAATGAAGTGAGCTTGATCATAATATCCATTTTCTAAGGCTAAATCTTGAAAATTAATATTAGTCCTTTCATTAAGTTGCTTAATAATATATTGAAATCGTATTATATTAATAAATGTTTTTGGATTTGTCCCTATCCAAGTTTTAAACTTTCTAGATAATTGTCTTTGACTTATATTCATTTCTTTTGATAAGCTTCTAATAGATATTATGCCTTTATGTTGATAGATTGTGCATAGCGCACTTTTTATTAGTTTATTGGATACACTAGCTTTTAATAGCAATTTTACTAATTCTTCTTCAATAATCATTAATCTCTCACTTAATGTTACCTCAAAGTATAGTTTTTCACTTATGTCAAAGGCAACTTTTCCTAAAATACTATCCAAAGGAATCAACTGATTGGTAAAATCATTTGCTGAATTTTTAAGAAATGGAATTATCTCTCCAGGCCAAAAGCGTACCCCTATGAACTCACTTATACCTTTAACTTTTTGTTCCTCAGGCATAGTCATTAATCCAGATACTAATCCACATTTCCCTTTGTTTATTTCTTCTATATTAAATACAATATCCATACATCCATCAGGTATAATTCTACTAGAAATAGGTTTATTAGAAATATTATTTGTTTTAGATGTCCAATAACAGGCTATATGAGATTGAAGTTCTTTGCAGGGAAGATATTCTTTATATATTGTACATTGCTGTTTTATATTTGACCACAATTTTTCTCCCTGTGTAGGTATAAAGTTATTTATATATTGTTTTATCATGGTTATATCCAACCTTTATTTAAAGAATAATTTTTAGATATATTCATAAACTATTTGGATTATCACCCCTTTTTAAGACACTTTTTTGTCGGACATTAATATTCTATATTCCATAAGAGCAACCTTTTTTATCTAACTCTTTTTATATCACCTTTTTGCCCTTTTTCAACTTCTCATTTTTTGTATATCTATTTATATTCATGGGGGCTTAGGTAATATTAATTAGAAAAATAATTTAAATACAAATAATTTTTTTTTTAAAAAACTTCAGCAAATTGCTGAAGCTTTTAGTGATAACTTGAAAAGTTATCTTGTTTTTGGATATATAAAATAGGTTGTATTATAAACTGTCAATATCTAATGGCTTAAAATTAATTAATTCTTTTAATATATCTCCATGATTTTCAATCTTTTCACTTAGAGATACTACACAAAAATATTCATCTTCTTCCCATAAATAGGTAATGATATAAGGCTCATCGGGAGCATCATGGTATTCAAGGTATTTTTCTGATTTATATACGTCTTTATTTTCTAACTTAAAAGAGGTAATATTAATAGTTTTTTCATAATAATTCTTTATATGGTTATTATTCTTAATTTGTTTGTATAAATCTTTGTCTTTTATCTGCTCAAAGGTAAATTTATTATTACTAGTTTCGTCTCCATAGACTGTAAGAAAAACTTTTTTTGTTAAGTCTTTTTCGTTGTATAAGATACGTGTTCTATTTAGAACAGAAATTTCACCAATTTCATAGCTTTCCTTAAGTTTATATGATAGCTTTGGAATAAATCCTATAGCATTTACGGCTTCAACCAAGTCATAGGTATCGTATACTTCTAAAGATTGGCGGGGACCCTTTAAATCATTTTTATAGCTTACATTTTTAATGTCTTCAGGATATTTAATAGATTTTATCATTTTAAAAATTTCATCGTCTTGGCTTGAAGCACTAGCTCCATCTCTTAATATGGTATATTGCAATCCATCATTTTGCCAGACATAGTATATATCTGTCATAAAACTATCTTTAGCTTTTGCTTTAATGATTTTCATATTATCAATGGATATTTCTTCTTTAGTAAATGTTACTTTGTAACCATGTAGAAATGGTGTATCAAACTTTTCTAATGGTTCAGTAATAGGTGTAGCTACAAACGTCATACTTGAATGAGGACCGGTTTGTGTTTGGTAGTTAAGCCATACCCGCATCTCAGGTTTATTAGTATTTAAATTTATTAATATCACATTTTTAAAGATAAATCCATTTGGAATATAGTCAGGCAATTTTGGTTTAAAGTTTAGTACTTTAGAAATTTTTTTGATATCTCCATATGCTCTACGGTTAGGCTTTAAGATATCTTTATTCTCTATTCTATTAGGATCAAATATTGTTACTTTATCTTTGTTTTTTTCAATAGAATTAATTGGTTTGACGCTATTATTATATGTAGGTGTTATAGCATCAGTAAGTGTAACAGATGAGATTAATATGCCAATAACTATAGTTAGCATAGATATTTTATAGCTACCTTTTTTAAAGCCTTTAATCATTTTTATTCTCCTTTCCAATTTACAACTTGTTTCATTAAAATAGAGCAAACTATGCTTGTTTTTATTTAATGAACTATTTTCTAGAAAGTTAATTATTGTCATTCCATATGATGTAACTTCTGATTCACCAATAGTATTAAGTACATATGCATCACATGCCAGTTCTCTATCTACTCTCATAGTTTTTACAACAAACCATATTAATGGATTAAACCAATGTAAAGACAATGTTAAAACACATATTAGATTGTATAATAGATCTTTTCTTTTAAAGTGAGCAAGTTCATGTAAAAGGATATGATATAAATTATTTTTATTGATATTATCAAGTTTATTCCTTGGGTAGTAAATACACGGATTGATAATTCCTAATATACAAGGACTATTAAAATAGTTTCCTGTATAAAGTGGAATTTCCTTATTAATCCCAATTATTTTTTTACAGCTGTCCATAATGGATAATATTTCAACATCTGTAACTTTCGCTAATCTAATTACCTTGTTTTTAGTTCTAATAGCTGAAGCAAGTATAAATATAACTATAAAAAGAAAACCTGACAACCATATTAAAGATAAGATATTTATTTTATTGCTAATAATTGTATTTTCTTCAGATAAAATTAATTCATTATCATTAGTTTTTTTTGGTTGTTTACTATTAATTTCTTTATCAAAGCTGTTATTAGTATCTTTATTAATGATGTCAATATTATTTAAATCATCTTTAACGGTATCAATTTTAGATACAACATCATTACCATGATCATAATACATAATATTTGATGTGTTTTGTTGTAAAATATTTAATACACTTAGATTGCTTTCAGGAAGAAAAGGAATAAGTAAGCGTATTAATACTAGAAACCATAATGCATGATGTATTCTAGGACTTATCTTTTTATGAAGCAATCCTTTTATTATCATAATCAAAACCGCTATAATACTTGCATTCAGTGAAGATTTTAATACCCCTAAAAAAACTCTGTTTATTATACCCATGTCATATTTCCCCATTCAGATTCTTATATTTTACAAATGTCACTAATTAAATAGCTTCCTAATAGATATCTTCATATGAAGTAATGAATATAAACTATAATTAATTTCAGTTTACAAATGTAATTACAATATAAGTTTACATTTGTAATTTTAAAATGTCAAGTATTTATTTTAAAAAATATTCTAGCTAAAATAGAAGGTCGAAGCTTCAGATGGAGACTCTACTCCACCTGAAGAAAATCCTAGCCCACACTTATAGTAGTGGATGTCTTATGAAAAAGATAAATTTAATGAATTTATTGCACTTTTAGCTGTACTTTTACTATGGAATCACACTTCTTGAAAAGCTTTCTATGAAAGTAGTTTGTATCTATTGCTTTAAATATTATGCTTCCGACACAGTTGGAAATACGAAAATATATAGGGTTAACAAAAAATTATTCTCAATAACAATTCTGAAAATGAACAGAAATTGAGTATTGGTAGCATGAAAAAACAAGGAATGCTGAGTTTTTCCATCATTCCCAAAATCCTAGAAAATATGAAACTGATATTCTTGACGATGAAAAACGCAAATAACTTCTACACCTTGCCTGTGAGTTAACAGGAATTAAAAACTATAATTCGATTTATGGGGAATTTAATAAATATATAACTGACAGAAACAGTCAAAAATATGGCGATACGACTTGGTATTACAAAACCAAAGATAAAGTTTTAACAATACAAGTTAAACGTTCTTCGCTCTACATAGGTAAGTATCAAATAAGTTCTATTCAAGTGAGGAATACAGCTTTTTTCAAAGAAATCATGAAAATTGTAACTAAAAATACCACACAAAAATATCTAATGAAAAATGTTCCTGTTTATCAAGATGTTTCACTCAAAGATATACAGAAAGAGCTTTTAGAAGGCAAGCAATCTATTTCAAGAATAGTAATTAAAGGTAATGTAACAAATACAAGAAAAGTAAGAGTTAAAGAATTACAAGAATTAACTTTAGACGACTCTAAATATTTACTATATGTAGAGGATTATCATTTTGCTAATATAAGTGATGGTAATGATACTATAGAAGTCCTATTACCAAAGTATATTGTAGACTTATCTCTTCACAATGATGGAAAAAAACAATGGCATATAACATATTATCCTTCTAGCGGTATTTATATTGTAGATTATGGTTTAGATATTCAGTAATATGTGAATTCCTATAGAAAACCACTACTATTTTTCTATTATAGAATTAAATCAAATGAAACTAGCTATACTTTAAACTAAACCATTCAATCTAATGGTATCTAATTCTTTAGCTGAAAATACACCTTCTTGAAATAATTTTAAATACTCTCCAGAGACAGAACTGTCAAAAATTAGAACATCATCTGAGTTTATAGTAACTTTAATACCATTATCAAATAGCTTTCTAATAGGGTGTTTCTTTATTGACTCTACTCTATTTAACATTACATTACTTGTAGGACAAATGTTTAGCCTAATATTATGATCTCTTAGCCAATTCATAACTTGAAGAGATTGACTCGCAGTTATACCATGTTGAATCTCATCTAGCTCTAATTCTGAAACAGCTCTTTTTACAGAATCAGCATTTCCCCATTCTCCTACATGGGCTTTCAGTATCAGTCCTTCCTCTTTTGCCTTACGATATATTTCTTTGAAATTTTCTATAGGTTGAGCAAATTCATCTCCATATAAATCAATGGAATAGAAACAATTATAATCCCAAAAAGGCTTAATCCACTCTTCTATATCTTTAATGTTACAGTGACGAGACAATCCCAACTGTAATCTTAAACCTATATTTGGTGCAATAGTATTTTTTATTGAATTAAAGGCTCCTATTAATTCTTCCACATTATTGTTATAAAAGTATGTATTTGCCCAAACATCTTCACCTATTTCCAAAATAGTAATCCCATCATATAAATCTTTCACTATGATCCATACTCATACCCCTCGTATCTTGTAATCATGATCTTCAATACTAATTCTACATTATTTGCTTTCTATTGTTTAACAGCTTATAATAATAAAATGGTTTTTCTTCACTTTCACCAGAATTCAATATCATCCTTTTGCCTATTTTTGTAAATCCACATTTTTCTACAACTCTTTGAGAAGAATAATTGTCTAACTCCACAATTGCTATTAAATAATCTATATCAAAAGTTTTAAATATCCATTTACTCATTGCTTGCACTGCTTCACTCACATATCCTTTTCCGCTCATTTTTTCTGTTATAAAATATGCAATCTCAATTTCATTATTTACTTCTTCTTTATTACCGACACCTACCATTCCAATTAACTTTCCACTTTCCTTTAATACTATTCCTAACATCATTCTTATATTTTCTCGGGTCGAGGTAATATATTTACTTCTAACCCATTCGATCCATTTTTCTCTAATCTCAAAAGGAACCTCCCAATCAGGCATCCATTTTAAAATATATGTCTCACTACATATTTCATGTAAATCAACTGTATCTTCCTTTGTAAATTCTCTCAATATCAGTCTTTCAGTTTGTATGTTAATACTCATATTCATCTCCTTATTTTTCATTTTATCGTCATCCTAATAAGATACTTTTCAAATATATTATAAACAGATGATTCGAAGCAATAAAAAATACTACTTAATGATGCTTGCATACAGTTCACCGCTACCTTATAATTTCTTTGTAAATATAATTTCTAATGCTTCATCTTCTATTATTAAGCTGCCAGAATCTTTATAACTTAGTTTCCTATAAAAATGTTGAGCCAGTTCATTGGATAATGACGAAGTCATAATAATATTATATCCATTAGCTTTCATTTCTTTTTCAAAAAATCTTACTAAATCTTTTCCAATGCCATTTCCTCTATACTTTTCATCTATCACCAACATATTTAAAAAGGGAATGCTATCCCAAAAATAATTATATCGTAACCAACCAATTATTTTGTCATCTTTCTTTGCAATTATAACTTCATTATCTCTTATTTTTTTATATAACATTTCATCTAATATATGAATATCATGTTTTCTAAGATATTCAAAAGAATAACTATCTGCATATTCAAACACATACATATAAAATCATCCTACCATTAGAACTATTTTTTACTTACATAAAAATCAAACTTCAACAAATCTATACCTTTTCCCATTATTAATATTCATTAATATTTTTTCAACTACTTCTTCTTTGTTTTTTCCATCAATATGTACATGCTCTACAAATCCATTGTTTGACAAGACTTCCAAACAGGGTTCTATTCTTTTAAATGTCCACCCACCAATTTAAATCCCTCTATAAAACTCAGAGATAAGCTAATCCCGATAAAGGTCTATATATAAGTTCCCATTTGTAGCTAATGCTGCAAAAGCCACTTCTTTTATATCTTTAATTCCTCTTTTCTTTAGTTCATCTTTAAGCCAGTGTTTAGTTAAGCTATTTAGCTTAAGGCTATTTTCTATTAACTTTCCATCTAGAATTATCTCCGTAGCAAGTCCTTCATAATCAGTCTGTATATTAAGATCACGTGGAGTCAATGGTCGGTTTTGAGATTTTAACTGAACACTTAACTCTCCATTAGGTTCAAATATTGCAAATTCAACATGGCTAATATCAAAAACTTTTTTCTCACGAAGTTGCTGAATTAGGTAATCATAAGAGTATTTCAACTTAGACATATTATTTTCTAAAATCTTGCCATTCTTAATTAGAATAGTTGGTTCTCCAGCCAAATGTTTACGTAATAATCTAGATTTTAAAGAAAGATAAGATACTAAATAAATAATTAATGTAATTACTATCATGGAAATAATAAAATTTATAATCCTTATCTTCAAATTAAATGCTAGATTACCAGCTACAGTTCCCAAGGTTGCAATAGCAAGATAATCAAAATGAGTTAACTTAGACAAACTTCTTTTAGTCAATATTTTTGTAGATATAAAAAGAAAAATGAGTGCCAAAACTGTACGTGGTACAATTATTAGAGGTTCAAGCAAATAACCTCCCCCGCTTTCCATTTATTTTAAAATAATCATTTTAATTATTATTATTTTAAAAAACAATATGTATTCAAAAATTAAATAAAAAGAAATTGCTTCATAGTTGTCCTCCTAAAAATATTCCGACTAAACACAATTCTACCATGTATTTATAATGCATTTTTAGGATGTAAAAGTATCTTTTTGTCTCAGCTTCAAAAATTTATCAAGTGTTATTTCCATAACTAAACAATCCCGCCATTCCCCATCAATTTCTACTTTATTCTCTATCCTATTTACTATTGTAAAACCAACTTTTTTATAACAACTAATTGCACCAATATTAAAATCATACACATTCAACCTAATAGTCTTTAGCCCTATTTCAAAAAAAGCTATATCCAGTAGTTGGTTTACAATTTTTACGCCAATCCCTTTACCTCTTGTACTTTTATCTCCTATTAAAAGTCTTCCTATAGCTCCAGTTTTATCTATAGTATTTATCCTTATGAGTTGAATATGTCCTATAACATTTTTTGTTTCCTTCTCAATTACTTTATACATTAAATTATTATTTTTCATTTCCATTTCTTCAATATCTTTTTTAAGCTGTTGCTTAATTAAAGAAAATTGATATGCTTGTCCTGCAAATTGAATTAAGAAATCCTTTGATGGAATCCATGATATTAATTTAGGTATATCCTTTTCTTCAAATTTTCTTAATAATACTTCCATAATTTTCATCTCCTTATATATTGTAATACTAAACAGAGATCTCTATAAATTATTTTTTAAATGCACATTTTCTCCCTGGTATTGGAAACTCATTTGAGCCTTTAATTTTTAATATAAATTGGTTATTGTCTTGAGGAATTATTTTTCTTTTGCATCCCATCTTAAATCAAATATACACATAAGATGCAACTTATCCCTGCTATCAAAAGGCTATTGACACTTCCTATAATGTTTGGGACTAGCTGTATCTCTAAGCTGGACAACTACTCTAATCTATTGTTACATAATTTTATTCAAGCTCCATATTATTCTTAACTCTAAGAATCAGCTTTTTCCTTATTTTATTATCATCCTTGACCGGTTTATATTTTGTATTAAAATACTCTATTATATCAATTACTTTTACACCAAGCTCATCAATAGATTTCCTCATTCCTTCTATTGTATATCCCATAGACTCTTTACTTCTTCCTTTACACACTCCTATAATAATGGCTTTTTTATTTGGAGATAGTCGACTTTTCCATATTCCATCTGTATAATCATTTAAGCAAAACATTCTATCTAGCAATACTTTCATTTGTGCTGTTACATTATAGTTATATGATGGTGAAGCTAATATATATCCATCAGCAGATTTCATTTCATTAATAATTTCTGTTAAACTATCTTCAATATTGCATACTCCTGTTTCTATACAATGTTCACATGCTGTACACATTGATATATTTTTGCTATTTAAATAGTGTTTTTTTACAGCTATATTCTTATTATTTAACCCTTCTATTACATAATCAGTTAACCGTTCTGTATTCTCTCCTTTTCTTGGACTACCAATGATTGCTATCCATTTTTTATCTATACCTATCACTCCTTTGGTTGTAGATATCACAGTCACCATAAAGACATCAGCCGCTATCATATACGAAATATATTTTATATTATATCATATTTTGGAATTATTTTACTCAAATTACCTTATATATTTTTCTGCATAAAAAATAATAGAATTGTCCCCTATTCTTATACCTTGCTTAACTGAGCAAATTGCATAATTACCTTCTCAAAAACTAACTACTACATATTACTTTGAAATTTTCAATTTACTATTTAAAAAGCTCCCTAAGAAACCAAGTATTTCTTAAGGAACTTATCCCTTACTTTTTTATGAGGTTTTTCAGTATAATTATTCTAACCACTTATACATTTCTAATTGACTGATTGGTTCACTAGTCATTTTATAGTGATTAGCAAATGTATGTATTTGAGAATTATTGGAATATGTAATACGTAATGCATCTGGTTTTAAATCTATAATGACTTTATTCAGCAATGCTTTTGCATAACCCTTATTTCGTTTTTCGGGATGCACCCATAAATAGAAAACACGGTTACTTGTGGCAGCAACACCTGCAACAATCTTTTCATTATCCTTTATACCATAGAAATGACATGGTACAAGCTTAAAATATGGAAATTCTCCCTGCCAAGGCAGATGGGAATAATCTATCTTTCTTAGTGCATGAATATCATCATAAGTCAACAGTTCTATTTTGTTTTGAAGAGAATTTTTATCCATTTTCAGCGGATTCTTACCTTCTAGCTCCCATGTCCTATAGGTTAAATCATATACCTTTTCATATCCCATCTTTTTATAGAATTTTATTGCACGATCATTGCCGTTAATAACTTCAAGAAATAATTGTCTACATCCAATTTCTATTGCAGCTTTTTCATGTAACTTCATCAATCTCTTTGCAAGACCCGTTCCTCTTTCCATAGGAATTACTGCCATCCCTCCGCATCTTAGAGTTTTAAAATTCTCACCAATTTTAATGCCTCCTAGAATCACACCTACAGCCTTATCTTCTCTAAAAGCAATGTAAGATAATTTTCTGTCATTACCTTCTGGTCCGAAGAACCTATCAATAAATGAAGCTTCATCCATTTTTACCTGAATCATGTAATCTGAAAACCCGTCTGTAAAAGCTTTAAATATTTGTGAATCTGATACCTCCGAGCATTTCATAATCCTATACATAACCACTATTCCCCTTTCAAATATTTCAGATGCATTTTTATTGTTTCATTAATCTGATTATCTGTTATGACCCTCCCCATAGCTCCTGACAAGACACCTACACCATTTATTGTACTCATAATCTGGTAAACTACTTCATCAATTAAGCAGTCCTTTCTAAAGACACCTTTATCAATACCTTGTCTAATTATATATTCAATATCTTTCTGATAAGCCTTAAATCGTCTATCCATGATTCTACTTAATTCAGGTATCCTTTCAGGCAATGACCAAAACTCCAGGGCAAGCCTTGACCATTTACGATTTTCTTCGTATTTAAATCTCTCGAGTCTTTCTCTCAGATAACAATCAAATATTTCTTCAGCGGACAAGGTTGTATCTATACTCTCCAAAATATTATGTCTTCTATTATCAAAGCGTTCTACAATTGATAGTAGAATGGCTGCTTTGCTTTCAAAATAAACATAAATACCACCCTTACTAACATTTGCCGCTTTCATGATATCCCGCATCCCCGTTGCAGAATATCCCTTCTCAGCAAACAATTCAAAAGCTATATTTAGAATATGTTCTTTTCTTTCACGTTTCTTTTCTTGAGTTATTTTGGGCATAAAACCTCCTAAATATTTTAAAAACCATTCGTGCTTTTATTTTATCATAATATATTATTCCATACAAGAAATATATTGCTATTTCTACTTTAATTGTTATGGCTTTTTACATATGATGTTTTTGAGCTTCTATTCTCTAGTACAAATAATTGTTTAAAAACCTTAAATCCTCTAGCAAAAATGTCTATAATATGCAATTCTAATGAAGATATTCACTCAATTGGTTCTGAATTAGTTTTCAGGGCTCAGCCTGAAATTAATATTATTGATTAAATTTATTTTAAGATGTGTCTACTTATTTAGGAAGTATAGGTCTAATGCAGAAGTGAAAACCGAGGGCCTTAAAGAAAGTTACATCTTTCTGAGAGAATAGGCTCATCTTTATTTTTGTCCCATTATCTCCCTATCGAAAATTTTTTTGTGCTTTTCTAAAGCGTTAAACTCCAAAGGCTTTGGGACTGATCTCCAAGAAAAGGATATTATATTGTGATTTTTTTGAATTAGATTAATTTGTGGTCTAACATTTCTATCTTCCTTTTCGTTTCTACAATTTTATTCTAACATTTAAATCAGGCTGCCTCACATTTCGAGACAGCCCACTTGCTATGTATTAATGAATTCATTAATTAATTTACTTTACATATTCACCCATTCTTGTCCTACTTTTACACCGTTTACATAAAATTTAACCAGTGCATGATCTGAACCATTGGGTGGAATATCTACAACTTCTAAATCCATAGAATTTTTTTCTTTGTAATTTTTAAAAATTATATAATCATCTGCCTGATCATAATAATATATGTCAATCATTAAGTCAGCTTCAGGCATAGACGCTATATATGCCTCTACATTTCCATCAACTAGTTTAGCATAGTATCCAAAATTTTCTTCTGCTTGTGCATTTATTGGTAGAAAGGCACAAACACATAATAAACATAAGCACAAGTTAATTACTAAACCTTTTTTCAACATGCTTTCACCTCCCCTCTACTAAATATCATCTTTCGTACGTACAACCACAATATAACATACATTTTTTAATTTTTTTGTAAAAATATGTTGTAATAGTTATTTTTTGAAAAAAATAATTATTTCTTAATTGTTATTTAATATTCTATTAATAATATTTATATATAGTTTATTTTTACTGATTGTATTATAAATTAAAAATATACATCTATATAATTAATCTATATCTAATTTGCTTGACACAGAGGATACTATTATGAATTCTTGTTGAAGTATCGACGTCTTTATTGCTAATATCAAGTTAAATATTCTCCAAAACATATATAAATTTAACACTAATCCTATCCCAAGTTTTGAAATGACTATTTAGTCAGTTATTCCTAAAAGTGTTTCCATTTCACATGTATGCTTCAACATATAAAACTATTGAAATTAGACCTTCTAAGATTGAATTTGCATATGTCGAACATCCATTTAATATTTTTCTAAGGATCGCTTTCTAGAATCCTATAGATTTCATTAATATTTCTAGTTTGTACTTCATTTAAATTTTCACTGTTATTCAGTTTATAATTAAAATCTTCTATCCAAATATCAGCAACTTTTTTTCTCTTAAATCCTCAACCTTTTCAATCTCAAGCTTAAATCTGTAAGCAAAATCCTTAATTGTATCTGATTCTCTTCTAAAAGTACTTGAATAAATTTTGTGAATTCCTTTATGCAAAAAACCTTTTAACTCTTCCTTTGTTGCTCAACTGTATTCAGTACGCTCCTCTGATAGAACAATCTCATCACTTTCCCTTGTACATAAGCATGTAATAATTACTCCTTGTCTTGATGGAGTTGTATTTTAAATATTACTAAAATATTTAAAATTAGGTATAGAAATATTATAAAAATTAAATTATAATTTATATACTTATATTTCTCAACAATCAATTAAATCTAAAATAAAGTTTTAACTGTTAATTTTATCATCAAATTATATTCAAGAGGAGGTTTTTACATGTTAATAAGGGGCTGGATTTTATACAGACAGTTTAAAGCTAGGGTTAAGCAAGATAGCTATGAAAACAAAAGGTTTTTGGAAGAAGCATTGAAAAACAACATTGATTTAAAAATTATATATCCAGAGCAATTAGATTTAATTGTAACAAAGGACGGTAAAAAATCAATATTTTTTGATAGTAAACCTATAGAATTGCCACATTTTGTATTGCCAAGAATGGGTTCACATACCACTTACTTTTCACTAGCGGTCTTAAGACATTTAGAAAAGCTAGGAGTATATATAGTCAATACTCCCAACAGTATAGATATAGTTAAGGATAAGCTATATTCACAACAAATACTTGCTACTAATAATTTTCCTGTACCTAAAACTATGTTAGTAAAATTTCCTGTAAACATAGATTTGGTAGAAGAAAATCTGGGGTTTCCTGTAGTAGTTAAAACAATTCACGGTTCTCAGGGAAGTGGAGTGTTTTTATCAGAGAACAGAAATAGTTTTAAGGATTTAATGCAATTGATAAATAGTACAAATACTAATATGAACATAATCCTGCAGGAATTCATCAAAAATAGCTCTGGTAGAGATTTGAGAGTATTTGTTGTAGGAGGTAGAGCAATTGGTTGTATAGAAAGAAGCTCAGCCGACCAAAATTTTAAAGCCAATTTTTCTCAAGGGGGTAAGGTAAAATCCTATGAGCTTAATCCTGAAATCGAATGGCTAGCAACTGAAAGTGCTAAAGTGCTTGGCCTAGATATTGCTGGAATAGACCTATTATTTGATAACGAGCATTTCAAAATATGTGAAGCCAATTCAGCTCCCGGCTTTCAAGGCTTCGAATCGGCAACTGGTATGAATATTCCCTTAGAAATATTTAATTACATTAAAATTAGACATAACTTTATTTAGGTTTTAAAAATTTTTTGCCATAAAAATTTGAAATTCATTAAGATTATTTATATATAAAAAGAGCCAATTATCAAACTCATAACTTGAGTTAGTAATTAGCTCTTTTTATTATGCCTATTTTGTATATAATAAATAATAATAATTTTAGTGCTAAATATATAATTATTGTAGATATTATGTAGTTCCCAAAAGCAAAGCTTATATGTTTTATATTCCTTAGAAAAAATAATTCTATACTATTTTGAGGAGGATTTTTTCCGATATAACTTATAAATTTAACGGGAAATCCTAATGAATGCCTAGTTGGAGTTTCTGCTGTATAACTTTGAATAAATATCATCCAAAAGCATATTATTAAGCTGGCTATAAAAAGTCTTTGTTTTCTTTTCATTTTTCTCGCCTAAAAACATACATATTGACTTTCTTATTCATTTATTGTCTTTACTTAAATTCTTCAATTATATTAAAATAATATTCATCTATATCCTCTTTATCTTGATCCAGCAGTATTAATTTGTATATCTTTTTCAAATCCATTTTATCAGTCAATTTATAAGTTTTCCCGTTTATACTTATATAATCACTATTGTATATAACTATTATCAAATATTTTCCTTCCTTTGACTGTATCCTTATCAAATACCATCCCGGAGTTTGTATGTAGTAAGAATTTGGAGGTATCATAACTCTTCGTACTTTTAAATTCTCTATATATGAATATAATTCATTTACTAGATTAGTATCATCCATTTTAAAATCTTTACTTAAAAAAGAAGAAAAATTCACCTTTAAATCTACTGTCTCTGGAGTAAAAATTCCTGTATAAGATGCTATGATTTTACTAATAGGAAATGGATAATAATAAGTAATTAGCAAAATTATAATTAGTACTATAAATATATATTTTACATACTTATTTAGCATCTATTTCCCCCTCGACTATAAGTCAATTAAGATCATCATAGAACATTTTGTTATATTATAACATATTAGGATATTATTTTCTAATCTTCTAATTCAACATATATTCTTTTATTATTCTTTCCTTTGCTTTTATAATCTACAATCTTTATCCTTCCAACCTCATTGGTATTTTTAACATGGGTTCCTCCATCGGCTTGAAGGTCCAATCCTTCTATTTCAACTGTTCTAACTTCCTTAATTCCTTCTGGCAAAAGATTTATTTTAGTTCTTATTAAATCTGGTATTTGAAATGCCTCTTCCCTTTTAAGTATTTTCACTTTTATATTTCTTTTACTTTCTACTTCTTTATTTACCTTTTCTTCTATATCTTGAATTAAATTCTTATCAAAATTCTCAAATTCAAAATCCATTCTTCCTTTAAGGGGTTCCATATTCCCTCCTGTTACCTGGGCTTTGTAATCTCTCCATACAACTCCACATAAAATATGCATAGCAGTATGGGTTCTCATGAGCTTATACCTATGTTCCCAGTCAATCTTACCTTTAGAGCTTTTATTTACTTTAGGCAATGGTCCATCAATATAATGATAGATTTTTGCTCCTTTTTTCTTTACTTTTTTAACTGGATATATTTCGTCTTCTACTACAAGATCGCCTTTGTCACAGGGCTGTCCTCCTCCACCGGGATAAAATGCTGTTCTATCCAGAACTACTGCATTTTCCTCAGCATCAATTTCAACAATAGCACAGTCAAACTCCTTTAAATAGCTGTCACTTTGAAAAATTAGTTCACTCATTATAATTCCTCCTTTATATTATTTAAATTTATGGAATTCTTCTTCACTAAATCCAAAATATTCTTTTCTAATATTATCTAGATAACTTTCAAACTCTTTCCTTTCATCCTCTTTCAGTTTTTCAGAATAAAGATTTACCATTAAATCATGGGCAATATAATCCTCGCTTATCTCTACAAAGCCTTTATCCTTTGTCCATGTTACTTGACTTTCTTCTCCCCTTGATATGACTCCCGACACAACATGAATACCATCAATTATAATCAGCATATATCTTTCACTTTTTTCTGATAAATACCTTTCTATCCTTCTGTGGGTAATTATTTCCTTAAAGGGATTATTTTTTCCAAAGTATATCCCCCTTAACATAATCCCTCTATTTATCGCTTCATTTAATCCCTTAGAAATATCATTTATCTCCTCTTCCCATATAGAAACTGCTATTCTTTTTTTTGCCTCACTAATTAAAGTATTTATAAAATCTATAATATTATTTCTTCCCTTAATAACAATCAAATCATTTTCTTTTTCTTGTTTTGAATAAACTTTCTTAGTATACTCCTCCACATGACTCAATATATTATCAAAATTATTTTTTATTTTGCTAATCAACAATTCAGGATCTAAAGGATAATAAATGGTAGTATTATCTTCAATTTGTTCAAATACTATCTGCTTTTTCTTCAAGTTATCTAGCACCTCATAGATTCTTGACCTTGGGATGCCTGAATTTTTACTTAAAACATAGCCATTCACAGGATACTCTTCTAGGAGCTTTAAATATGCTTTCACTTCATATTCATTTAGTCCTAATTTTTTCATATCTTCAATAATCAATAAATTACTGCTCATGTATTTTCACCTCTGATTATAGAATTCCCATAACACTTTTCTTAAAAATATTTTCTTTTAATTTCACATTGCATTCCATGCCATACTGTCCATTTTATCTCCTCTTGCAATTGTAATTAAAAAACAAATCCATTTTTTACTAAAATCATTGTAAAGGTTACTAATATTGATCCCAATACAGGTATTATTATTCCACCCTTATACAAAGCATAAGCAAAAGAAAATCCTATTCCTAATAATGAAACCAAAGGCATCTCTGGTATAGCAGAAAAGACTCCTGGAATAATAAGTGCTCCTAAAGCAGTATAAGGTATAAAGCTTAAAAACCTTTCCAATTTCTCAGGTAATTTTTTCCCCGATACCATAACTAAAGGAAGTAATCTTGGTATATAAGTTACAAACATCATTCCTAGAATTAATAATATTTGATTATTCATATTCTGCCACTTCTCCTTCTTTAAATAAATATAAACCTAAAAACGATACTAAAACAATTGATACAACAATACTCCAACCTTGAGGTAAGGTTAAAAAATACTTGCATAAAGTGTTTATGATACCTGATAGACCTGCTAATATTGCAGCTTTAGTAGATTTTTTTATCTCCGGTATTAAAATAGCAGCAAACATAGCGTACAATGCTACGCCCATACTACTTTTAACAGAAGTCGATAGTATTCCTCCCACAAAATATCCTAGTGCCGTTCCAGATACCCAAGCAAAATATGTCATAAATTCAAGGGAAACCATATATTCCTTAGTTAACATTCCTTTCTTAAATGATACTACAGAAAAAACTTCATCTGTTATACCAAATGCAATAAAAGGACTCCACCTCTTCATATCATCTGTCATCCTTGTTGCAATAGATGCACTCATTAAAAAATGCCTAAAATTCACCAGCAGTGTAGTTAGAATAATCTCTCCTATTCCTGCCCCTACCATTAATAAATTCAAAGCTATAAACTGACTTGCTCCTGCAAATACAAGAACAGAAAATAATACACTATGGATCATTGTAATGCCAGTGGTTTTGGATAATATTCCAAATGCCATTGCTATTGGTATAAAACCAATTACTATTGGCAAACTATCAATAACTCCATCCTTAAAGCTATATTTAACTTTACAATCCTTTACCATAATTAAACCTCCCTATATTAGTAAATCCCCTTATATTTTTAGTAACTACTATAATAACTACCGATATTAGTAGTTATTATAGTAGTTACTATCCTAATTGTCAATATATATTTTATTGTTTACTTGGTAGTACGATATTAAAAGCCTATAAAAAATCTAGAACATTTTAAATTAAAAACTTACAGCTTAATATCATAAACCTATTTCTATACAAAAAAACAGCATATTAAAATTTATACTGTTATAATAATTATATTTTTGTTTAGCTGGTAATCACTTCTTGTATATTTATTAGACATATTTTATCTAATTATCTAGATTTTTTCTGCTATATAAGTATAGTTTTCTTCATATTTATATTTTCTTAAAATCACATAATTATAGACCTCATCTATCTCAAAAATATGAAAAAAGCTGTCTCGCTTTTGAGACAGCTCATCATATAGTTGCTTTTCTAAGTTAAATCTCTACTACTTGCTTTCAATTTGTATAACTTATCAGGATTTTATCACTAATATAGGCTGTTCCTTTTTTATGATAACTTAATAATAAGGTTTTATAGTTTAATGAAAAATACTAAAATATGACTTTTCATTTATTCATAATCATGGAGTTTGTAATGTCCCATCACGCAACCGCGTCTGTGTCCATGTTGTAACAACATTTTCACAAGGATATTTTTCTGCTTCCTTTTCGTTAATCTCAACACCAAGTCCTGGTTTATCATTAGCATACACATATCCATCCTTATATTCTGGTAATCCTGGAAATACATCAATAAGGGCTTCCCTTGGCCCCTTAAGGTCCTGTATAACAAAATTAGGTGGCTCTGTACCAGACCATTCTTGAATGCCAAGATTATGAGCAGCCAAATCAATATGGATATTGGCAGCATGTGCCACTGGCGACATATCTCCAGGTCCATGCCAGGCTGTCTTTACTCCAAATTGTTCTGCAAATATCTGCAACTTATGGGCAGGTGTAATGCCTCCTATCTGACTAATGTGAACTCTAATAAAATCAATTAACTGTTCCGTAATCAAAAATCTCCATTCATATGGATTATTGAATAATTCTCCTTGTGCTAAAGGAATAGATGTTTTTGCTCTTAGTTGCCTAAGCCACTCCCCTTGATTCAATGGAATGGCATCTTCTAAGAAAAAAAGTTTAAAGGGTTCTAATTCCTGAGCAAATTGAATTGCTTCTACTGGTTGAATTCGCTCATGAACATCATGACATAAACCTATATCATAACCAACTCTATTACGAATTTCTTCAAACAATTCCACCGTATCCCTCATATATTTATTAGAGTCCAAATAAACACCCTTAGGCGATCCAATTGGTGCTGTACTTGGTGCATTTCCATAAGTACCACCATATCCTCCACATTGGCACCGAACAGTTGTAATACCTTGTTCTTTGTACTTTAAAATATTATCACATATTTCATTAACATCTCTACCGTCGACATGACGATAAATAGGAACACCTTCTCGACATTTACCTCCCAAAAGATCATATACAGGCATATTTGCCAACTTTCCTTTTATATCCCATAGAGCCATATCGATACCAGAAATTGCATTATTTTCAATTGGACCGTTGCGCCAGTAACCATTGTGGTGCATCAAGTGCCATATCTGTTCAATTTTCGATACATCCTGCCCCACCACTAGTGGTTTAATATATTCATCTATTAAGCATTTCACTGCCAAATGTCTATAAGCAAAAGTAGCGCATCCTAGCCCGTATAGTCCAGGTTCAGTTGTCTCTACTTTTACCACAACTAGATTTATCCCTTCTGGGGCAGTAAGAATGACTTTCACATCTCTAATTTTTATTGTCATAGCTTATCTCCTTACTTATTCTGTCAAGCTGGAAAAGGAGTTTGATCTTAGAGTTTAGAAAGAATCTCTTGTTCCTCTTTATCTACGTTATTTTCATAGTAAATATCATCAATGGCTTTTTGTAAATGTGCTCTCATAATTCGCTTGGCTAAAGAAGCATCTTTTGCCTCAATGGCTTTTAGTAAAAGTGTGTGATAATAAATTCCATCCTTATAGCCAAATGCTTCATTAAAATCTTTAAAATTATTTTCCTTTTGGGCAAACACATCTTTTAAAGCGTTCTCTAAAAGTGGATTGCCCGTTGCATGTACAATTTCCATATGAAATAACATATCATATCGAACAAATTCCTTTGGGTTTCCAACAGACTTTTTCATCTGTTGAAGATATGAATGCAACTTTTCAATATTTTCATCTGTTGCTCTTTGAGTCGCATAATAACAGCTATCGGTTTCTAGTATCAATCGAAACTCAAGTAATGAATTCATATCTAAATAGTCATATTTTTTAACTTTTTTGGCTCCTATTTTCAGCTTAGTTAAGTCATTAGAACGTAAAAAAGTACCTTTTCCATGAATACTTTCCATCATCCCAACACCCACAAATTGCTGTATGGCAGCTCTTAAACTTGTTCTACTAACCCCAAGCTCCTTTGTCAATACATTTTCAGATGCAATTTTCTCTCCAACTTTCCAACTTCCCTCTTCAATTTGTTCAATAAAATAATCTACTACCTGTTGCGTAATACTGCGCTTAGTTATCATATGACTTCCCTTTCTTCTGGTTCAAAGAAATTATCCTTCTTTGAACCAATTATTTGATATATGTAATTTATACTAATTAATTATACTTGTAACTCGTCATACAAGATTTTGCCTTAGTACATTATATCACAAAGGGCAGGCATCTTCAACAATTTACCAATTATATATAATTTGCAAATCATATTATACAAACAAATATCATCCATCAGTTTTGAATACATACTTTAAATAATTTCATTAGTTTAATAAATTTGGTAAAAACATTGTTATTTGAGGTATATAGGCTACCATCATTAAGATAATAAGAGATATCAATATTAAAGGAAGCATTTCCTTTAGCAACGGCTTTATTTTTACATTTCCCACTGCCGATGCTACATAAAGGGTAATGCCAACCGGCGGTGTAATACCTCCCAATATAAAAGTTAATACCATAATCATTGCAAAATGAATTGGATCTAATCCTATCTGCTGAGCTATTGGTGCAAATATCGGAACCATAATTATTGCTGCCGCCGTAGTATCCATAAAGCAGCCAATAATCATCATAACTAAAATCATTGCAAGCAATACAATAGATGGTTCTTGAGAAACCCCATTAATCATATTAGCAACCTCTCTTGGAAAACCTTCCTTTGCTAAAATCCATGAAAACGTCATAGCAGCTGCAACAATCAACATAGACATCCCCGTTGTCTTTGCACTATTAAGAAGGGTACTCAAAATCCTATTCCCCTTAAATTCTTTATACACAAAAATCCCTATAATCAAACCATATAAAGATGCAATAGCACCCGCCTCTGTAGCCGTAAAAACCCCTGATAAAATACCTCCAATAATAATTAACGGCATAATAAGTGCAGGAATAGCATCTAAAAAGTTTTTTCTTAAATCTTTCCAATTAAAGATAACTGAATTCCCATCATAAAGATTAGGATTTTTTTTAGCTTTATATACAGCATAAATCATTTGTGCTACACCGGTTAAAATTCCTGGTATAACACCAGCTAAAAAGAGTTTACCTATGGAAATACCAGTAATAGAACCATAAAGAATCATTAAAATACTAGGTGGTATTATTGAACCAATCGTACCACTTGCTGCCGTAATAGCTGTTGCATATGCTCTATTGTACCCGGATTTTTCCATAGAATGAATTAGCATATTACCTATAGATGCAACATCGGCTGTAGTGGAACCTGAAATACCAGCCATAATCATACTTGCAAAAATATTTACATTGGCTAAGCCTCCTGCTATAAAACCAAGTAAAGACTGTGAGAAATTAATAATTCTTTTTGTTACTCCACACTCATTCATAATTTCTCCTGCAAAAATGAATAAGGGGATTGCCATGAGAGTAAATGAATCTGAACCTGCGAACATACGCTGAGTAATTACAATTAAATTGGTATCTGTTAGTACAAGATATAGCAAAGACGACAACCCTAGAGTAAAACTTACAGCCACTCCCGATACTAACAGAGCAAAAAATGTAACAATTACTACAATCATAACCATCTTCTATTTCCCCTCCATTCTTTCATTTTCACTCACATTTTCAATCTTTAAAAGTTGAGCAACAAGCTCAAAAATCATTCCCATTCCACCAATAGGTAATGCTGCATATGGAATTGCCATTGGTATCAACATGGCTGCAGATTTTGTATTTAGATTATTTAGAACCATTTCAATTCCCTTATAAGTAAATACTATAAGAAAAATCAAAATAAGAATTTTTGAGCCTGTATCAATAAACTTCCTAATTTTAGGAGGAAAATAGTCAATAAAAATGTCTAATCCTATATGTGATTGGTCTTTTACTGCCAATACTGCACCTAAATATATAACTCCTATAAAGGAATAGCGAGACATTTCTCCAGCCCAAGGTATTGGAGAGTTCAATACAAATCTAGCAAATACATTAATTATAACTACAATTGTCATAGACAAAAAAAGTAATATTATTAATCCATTTAAAATTTTTCTAATACCATTAATAAAACTAATCATTTTTCTTGCATATCTTTCCATAGATGTACCTTCCTCTTTATCCTTTATGATAATACTTTACACTAATCATTTAATTTGTTAAAAACAATACTTTGAGTATAATAAATTGATTTATAGCGATTTTACTCAAGCATGTTTTTAACAAATATAGAATGTATTAATAAAACTAACAAACTACACTTTTTTATCTTGCAGCATCAATTAATTCTTTTAATTTTTTTGCACTTTCAAGCTTCATAACATTAAAAGCATCATAATTAATCGCATTTCTCATAGATTCTTTGTCTGTTTCAATAACTTCTATGTTTTTAGCTAATTCTTCACGGAACTTTGTGTCATTAGCAATAGTAAGCTCTAAACCAAAATCAGTGGCTTCTTGTGCTGCTTCACTAATAATTGTTTTTTGTTCTTCAGTTAAATCCTCAAAAACTTGGTCAGAAATTGAAAATGTTGTCGGAGCAGAAATATGATCTGTAATATTAATATATTTTACAACTTCATGCATGGATGCTGAATACATACTTTCCGGCGTGTTTTCCATCCCTGACACTACATTTGTTTCTAAGGCTGTATATGTTTCCCCCCAAGCTACTGGTGTTGGAGCAGCTCCAAGTAATGTAAATGTATTTACATAGGTTGGAGATTCAGGAACTCTAATTTTTAGTCCTTTAATATCTTCTACAGTATGTATAGGCTTATCTGTTGTAACTACTTGACGAAATGCTAAAGGATAGTAACTCAATACTCTTGCTCCCGTTTTATCTAAAATCATATCAGATAGCATTTTTCCAGCTTCTCCTTTAAGTACAGCTGTTTGATGTTCATAATTATCATACATATAAGGCAAAACAAAAACACCAGCTTCTTCTACAAGGGCAGGATAAAATTCAACAGCTATAACAGCCATATCTAGACTACCATTTCCCAAGGCTTCTAGATTTTCACGCTCTGTTCCCAATGAGCCTGATGGAAAAATTTCTATTTCCATAGTACCTTCAGATTTTTCTTTTACTAATTCTGCAAATTTCATAGCAGTTTCATTAATTGAATGTTTTGGAGACACTTGATGAGATAATTGTAATTTTACCACTTTCTCACTATTGGTATCTCCTGATCCTTGGCATCCAGTTAAAATTACAGATAGCACAACTACTGAAGCCAATAATAAACTAACAATTTTCCTTCTGTTCATTTGTATCATCTCCTCTCAAATTCATGTAACACATCATACCATTATCAAAGAAAACCCAATTTTTTCTTTAACTTGTATGATAAGTTACTTAGTAAGTATACCATCATTGCAAAACTTCGTCAAACGTTTTCTACTAATTTTTTAACTTAAACTATTATATTTATTATATAAACGTTAAAACGCCTCCACCTGTTAAAGATGGAGACGTTTTACTAAACTAATTATTATTAAAATTCTTGCATTCATCTAGAACGATTTAGATCATTGGTCAAATCACCATTTCCGCTTACTGGTATCTCCTCACCTAGATAAGTAGGTTTAGGCTTAATAATTACATTAAAAAAATCCTTTACCCTTGCTAGTGTTTCTCTCAATTCTCTAACATCCTGTCCAGCATATTGTCTCGGATCAGAAGAAACTCCATATGCCTTGATTCCTAATTTTTCAGCAATATACAAAGCACGGTACAAATGATATCGCTGTGTTACAATAATGATATTTTGTGCCCCAAAAACATCCCTTCCACGATATAAGCTTTCATATGTAGAAAAACCTGCATGATCCATAAAGATATGCTTTGAAGGAATACCATTTTTAATTGCAAACTCCTTCATTACATTCACTTCATCATATTCTTTCCTACCATGATCTCCACTCATCAATAATCTATCAGAGGCTCCATTATTATACAATTCAATTCCCTGTAAAAGTCTATCCTCAAGCATATGACTAGGTCTTTCATTTCCCCAAACACCTGCTCCAAGAATAAGGATACAATCGACATCTAATGAAGTCGCCTCATCTACGGTTATGATTTTAGATTTGACTGACATTTTAACATAAAAATTTATAATTAATATAGATATCAATGCTAATATAATAACTAGCACTAAGGCAAACAATCTTACTAATAGCTTCTTTTTTTTAACTTTCATCCTTTTATTATTCATAGTAACTCCTATCATAATTATAATGTTGATTATCTTTATAAATCAATTCCCGTGAATTTCGGATTCTACCTTTCTGGCCAAATCCTATTTTAGGAACACTATAGTCATATACAAGAAGGTATTCCTGATTTATGGGAGCTTCTTTGAGAACATAGCCATTTAAATCAAAAACTGCTGTTGGAGCTGTTTGGTAATCTGATATACTATTAACGGATACTACAGTCATAACATTTTCAACTGCCCTTGTCACAAGATGGGACTTAATAATATTATATCTTTCCATCGACTGCTGTTTTGAAACATCGCAAAAGCTAACAAAGCATAGCTTTACATTTGATTTAAACAATTCTCTAAAATATTCCGGAAATCGTACTTCAAAACAAATTCTAAATCCCACTTCAATATCATCAATTTTATATATGCCTAAAGATTCACCCTTTGTAAAATTGTCTAAATCCCATCCCCATAATCCACGTTTATCATATGCTCCAATAATTTTTCCATTTGCATCAATTAGCTGAATTGAGTTATAATATTTTGAGTTTTCCACTCTAATGGTTCCTAAAGCGATATACATATTATGATTTTGAGCAAGCTTTCTAATCTCCTGAAAATATGTATTTAATTTTTTAAAATTAATTGCATCAACAATAGATGTTTCAACCGGTGGATAGCCACATGTAGCACATTCTTGAAAAACAAGAAGTCTTACTTTTTTCTTAGATGCATTTATGATAGTTCTTGTTATTACATCATGATTTTGGGAAATATCATCACTACCTTTGAACTGAAAAACTCCAATTTTCATATATTTAGCTCCTTTATATAAATGAGGAAATTACATAATACATTTGAAGAATTTTAAAATACAAAATGTAGTAGGGATAGCTAAGCAAATTATCTACATATTGTGTTTTGAAATTAGTAATGCTAATTATGCAAGTTTCTCAAATAATTGTTTTATATATACCGAAGGATTATAGTATTTATATGATATAATATTATATCATTTTAATCTGGGGAAAATATACTAAATTAGAATCAATATATTAAAACTTTTTCCTATTTTTACATAAAAGTTATTTTTTTATGAGGAGTGTTAATATGGATGTAATTATAGCCATGGTACTTACATTTTGTATATTAGTTTTTTCTATTTTAAAAGGAATTTTTGTAGGTATACCCTTGTCAATAGGCTTTTTTATTTTTGCCTATATTTCATGGAAAAGAGGATTTTCTTTAAAAGATATCCTTATTATGTCATATACTGGAGGGAAAAAAGCATTTGTTGTTTTAAAAATATTCATATTGATAGGAGCTATTACAGCTATATGGATGGCAGCAGGAACTGTTCCAGGAATAGTCTACTATGGAGTTAAGTTTATGAATCCTAATTTTTTCATCCTTTATACATTTTTGATAAGCTGCCTTGTATCCTTCCTCCTTGGTACGTCCCTAGGGACAGCTAGTACTGTAGGTATAGCATTAATTGTATTAGCTAAAAGTGGTAATATTAATATAAATATAGCTGCAGGAGCAATAATTGCAGGGGCTTATTTTGGTGATAGATCTTCTCCAATGTCCTCTAGTGCAAATTTAGTTGCCAATTTAACGGAAACAAATCTTTATACAAATATAAGAAATATGTTTAAAACATCAGCAATACCTTTCATTATATCAATAGTCCTTTATACAATGATTTCTTTTAAACAGCCATTGAATTTTCTTGGCAGTAGCATTGATAGTGAAATAATAAATAATTTTGATATAAACTGGGTTGTTTTATTACCATCAATCATAATCATAATTTTCTCCATATTTAAAATCAATGTTAAAATATCCATGTTTTTTAGTATTTTAGTGGCATCTATTATCAGTGTATCCATCCAAGAATACAATTTAACAGAGATATTAAAATATATAATCCTGGGATTTAAGCTAGATACATCTAATCCTCTTTATACTATAATTAAAGGTGGAGGAATTGTTTCTATGTGGAAAGCCTCCCTTGTTGTATTTGTATCTTGTTCCTTAGCTGGAATATTTGATGGAACAAATATGCTAAAAAGTGTAGAAAATATTTTATTAAAAGCAAAAACCCGTGGTGACCTTTTTTCATATACAACCGTCGTAAGTATTTTAACCGGTGCTTTTGGATGCAATCAATCTATTGCAACGGTTTTAACCAATCAGCTTATGACCCATACTTACAAAGAAAAAAATGTTGATAAATATAAGCTGGCTATAGACCTAGAAAACACAGGAATAGTTCTATCAGCTCTCATTCCATGGAATATGGCAGCCTTTGTACCTACTACTACCATGAATGTAAGCAGTTTTGGCTTTATTCCCTATGCCTTTTATCTATACCTTATTCCAATAATCAATATCTTATCCTTCAAGATTTTGGAAATAAGTCATAGGAAATTTTCAATAACTAGTTGTAATTCTAAATATTGATATTTTATTTATAAAACCGATAAAGTGGTCATAGTTCACCCTATCGGTTTTATATATATTTATATCACACCAATCTCCTTTAACAATTTAACACAATCCTTATATCCTTCTATATATAAACTTTCATCACAACATGATGCTTTATAAGATGTCTTATCTATGTATTCTCTGGCAAATTTTCTATCCCCTTCATTTAGAGAATTTAATATTTCGTCAAACCTATTGCTGTGGCTATCTAAATAGCACTTTATTTCTTTGTATTCCCTATTTGTATCCCTGAAATACCTAAATGCCGTATTCAGCATTTCTGAAATAAAATTATCAAAATGCCATCTAAAATCTTCCATACACATATACCTCCCATTCTTGAATTACTATCGCAAACAAGGTATAATATATTTACCGCTGTCTTTGATAGTGGTGGATAAGAAGTGGTAGAATTGCTTGTGCGGCGTTCACCACTTCTTTTATTTATCCTGTAGGCCATCATAGAACTTATGAATACTTTTACGAATCATTTCCGAACGATTTAATTTTTCAACTTCACAGCATTTATCAAGTTTTTTAACTGTAGTTTTATCCATCCTAATTCGTACTGAAATATTCTTTGGATTATCTGTAGGACGACCTATTTTTTTCTGTGACAAATATTCACCTCTTTTTGTATCTCCAAAACAATTATAACTTATGGAGATACAAAAGTCAACAATAAAGGAATTTTTAAGAAATTTTGTATATACTTAACTTATACTTATATTTCATCATACCTTGATTTTAAAATCCATTCCTAAACATATATAAACACCAAGATAGAAGGATTACCCCTTTCCTATTTAAGCTAGATATAAGATATCTCTATAGGAAATATAAAATAATATAATAAATCCAGTAGATAGTATATTGATTACTTTCTACTGGATTTTTTTAAATAGACAATAAGTTAAACCTTAATACATATATCATTTTTCATTATAATCAGGGATTTTTTCTCTTGTCCATTCTGTTGGTCCTTCATTTGGAGGTACAAACTTCCTCCAATATTCACCCGTCTTTCTATCAAATATTATAATATTAGTATCATTAACTGAAATCATTTGATATCTGTATAATTCAGATAAGTTCTCTATATAACCTTTATTGCCTAAGTAAGATACATTGTCACTTAAATTCTCTATTGGTAGTTTTAAAATAATTCCTAGCATTATAAATCCTAACAAAATTGAAGCAGCTAATATTAAATAGCTTTTTTTATCCACTCAAGTACTCCTTTCAAAATATTATTTTTATTTCTAATTAAATTATGATGCAATGTACATATCTTTGGACTCCTCTCTGAGGAATACACTGTTGGTCATACAATAAATTAAGCTTCAATATTCCTATATATAAAGTATTGTTTTTGTAATTATATCATATTTTAGTAGTATTTTACTTAATAGTATTACCTTAGATACGGTTTTGTCCTTTTGAATTTTGCATAACTATGAAGAACTAATTGAATTTAGACACTTTATATACATTAAATTAGCCCGTCTAAAAGACGGGCAGTGATGAACAGTATCCTTCATTCTCTAATTCTAATTTTTTAATTCTCTATATATTTAAGTGGGTCTTTGGCAACACCATTCTTTTGTACTTCAAAATGAAGATTTGGACCGGTTACCCTTCCTGAAGTTCCTATGCTGGCAATGACTTGTCCTTTATATACCCGCTGACCCTTTTTAACCTTTAATGAGTTTGCATGGGCATATAAGGTTTTATAACCATTTTCATGATCTATTATAATGGTCTTTCCATATCCATTAATCCAACCGGAAGTTACAACCTTTCCTCCATCGGCTGCTTTAATTGGTGTGCCTACTGATCCTGAAATATCAATCCCTTCATGAGCTTTTCCCCACCTTGGGCCAAATCTTGATGTCAGCCTTCCCCTTGAAGGCGAAGCAAAAACTCCATAGGCCATTGTCTTTGGTCTTTCTTTCGTTCCCTTTACAACAATAGCATCAACTGGCTCTTTTAATATTTCTTCCTCTACAACATTCTCTCCAGCTAATATGCCATTTATCTTTACCAGCTCTGCACTTACTTTTTTCTTTCCTTCCTCACCCTTTCTCCTAATTCTATTTTCTCCTATGTAAATATTGCTACTCTCTTCATATACTACCTCAAAAGGTATTTCGTCTTCGTATTCTTTGCTTGCTACTGTTTTTACACTTATGTATGGGGTAGGAAGATTTAAGCTAATTTCTTGTCCTATTTTAAGATTTTTCAAATTTGTATTTGGATTGGCTTTAGATATATCTTGTAAATCTAGATCATGTTTAATTGCAATATCCCAAGCCGTATCTCCTGACTTCACCTTGTACTTCTGTATTTCCTTCCCCCCTAACAAAATATAATTGAGGGCATCTTCATATGAAATCAATTTATTAATATCCATTTCCTTTTTCTTTATTTTTACACTTTCAGCAAAATCTATCTCCTTTAGCTCTTCATTTTCCCCGATGTATTTATTTTTAATTTCTTGTAAAAGTTTTTGTGCATAAACTTTACCCTCAAGGTATACCAAATCTTTACCATCAACATTAATAGCATATGAATCAACTTTAAAATCCAATATATCATATAATTTAGATTTAATATCTTGACTAGATGTTATTTGGTCCTCTTCAGCCTTAATTTTTTTAAAACTTAATTCTTCAGTTAATTTAATTTCTTTGTTATATTTCTTTCCCATTTCATCCTTTATCTCATTAAGGATTTTATTAATTTTCTCTTTATCTGAAACTATACCAATCATTTTATCATTTATAGAAACAGAATAGGCAATTTTAGAAAAGTATATATATCCTATTATCGAAGTGATACCTAATAAAGTAATTATGATAAGATATAGATTTTTATTCTTAAATTTAATATTATCTATGGATTCACTCATTATTTGTCCCCCTTTTAAAAAAGTTTTTAAAATACATTTAATATCAATGAAATGAATGCATGAACTATTGTTCATGCATTCATTTCGACCATAATATTTTACCATAGTTGTCCTTAGTATATCAATAGAATTTTAAAAATTTTGCTCCTTTATATAAATGAGGAAATTGCATAACTCTAATTTGGCTGGGTTGCATATGCGAATATTATCCCTAATTTAATTATTTAGAATTAAATATATTTCGATGGTATAACTTTGGAGATTTTAAAATTATATATGATAGATAGTTTTTGCAAAAGGTAATTATACAATTTCCTTACATATATATAATTTATCTGCATTTAAAAACATTTATTGCAAATAATAAGTATTACAAAAAATGAATATCTGCTTGAGGAAATTGCATAACTTTAATTTGGCAAAATTGCATAATGCATATGGTATAGCTTTAGAGATTTTAAAACAATATATAGTAGTTAGTTTTTGAAAGAAGGTAATTATGCAATTTGCTCACTTAATAATTTTTAAAAATACATGCTGATAATAATTATAATAAATTAGCAAGGAGAATAGATATAATGAATAATCATCTTTTAGAATCCCATGTTTTATTGTTCATATTTATAGGAATAATAGTTGGTTTTTTTAGTAGAGGATGGATGCTTAGAGGTGATATAAGACAATATCCTACTTTACCAAATGGATATTTAATTAATTTAACAACTGGTTTCATTGCAGCCGCTATCGGAGCTGTTGCTTATCCGGCATTGCTTGGAAAAAACTATGTGGCTGTTACCTTTCTATCATTAGCAATACAACAATTTAGAGATATAAGAAAAATGGAAAAGGAAACTTTACACTCTTTAGAAAGAGATAGCTATGCACCTAGAGGAGAATCCTATATAGATGGTATCGCCAAAACTTTTGAAGCCAGAAATTATATTGTAATGATTTCTTCATTAATTACTACTTTTTCTGCATTTATTATTAGATATATGACTAAGAGAAACATTATTATTATACCTATCTCTATTGCATTAGGGTTTATTGTAACTTTAATTCTTAAAAACTATACTAAAGGTCATACACTACAGGATATTGTAAATATAACAGAAGCACCTTTAGAATTTAAAGAAGGAAGCAATTTATATGTTGGCGATATTTATGTAATGAATATAGGATTATCTGCGACTAAGAAAAGAATTTTAAAAAACGGTATTGGAATAATCATAAAACCAATTGGAGAAAATGAAAAAATCATGCTAAATCACAGTGGTCAGCGAAAGGCCATTGTCCATGAGTGTTCCAGATTACTTGGACTAGAGAGATATGTTGAAACCAGAAGAAATTTTGATAATGGAGACTTAGCTTTAGTTATTGTTCCTATTACAAAGGATGTATCGAAGCTTAAAGAAATAATATATAATGTACCAATCCTTGAGATAAATAAAAAAATAAATAGCAAAACCAGTTAAGGAGTTGTTAATATGAAGGAAAGTTCAACTAGAAGCATCTTGGCTATTATAACTTTAGATGAAAAGTTAGTAGTTCATTCAAGTGCACCAACTTTTTTTGCAGAAAATAAAAAAAGCCAAGAACAAATTGCTTCTGAGCTAGGACGTACATTGTCAGGAAATGTATATGGTTTATCTAACGGTGTAATAATTATAACCCAAGAGTAAAATTAAATATTTTAGAAATATTTTAATTGTAAATCTTACTTTATATGAGCTTTTATTCTTCTGGATTTTATATAATTATAAAAAAGAAAACTGAGAATAATAAATCCAAGATATCCTTTAATCGGATATAATATACTAACTAACTTTGTAAATCCAACTCTGCTACAAAATAGTGCAGATAAACCTATTATCATGGATATTAATATCTTATTTTTTGTAATTTTTGTATTGTATACATATAATCTTTCAACCAAGGCAAACATAAGGCCAGCTGCAGTTGTAAATATACCTGAAAAGAGAACAAAGGCATAGGTCACACCCAAAAACTTATTATTATGCTGAGCAATGACAAGCATTGGCAAATCTGTTTTATAAACCAGTGTAAAGTTTTTTACAATAGCAAAGCATAATACTGTACCAATACTTCCAAGAATTATTCCACCAACAGCTGCTCCACCTATAATATCCATTTTGCTTTTTGACTTCACACCTAGGGGTACTAAAACAGCAATTGCTATCACCGTATTATAAGATACAAACAACATAGCAGAAAGAAACCAATTATTAGTTAATCCATGAAACTTGATTGGATCATAAAAAAGAGCATCTATTCCACTTAAGTATCCAACAGTTCCTGCTATAGCTGCAATTGCAATCATTACAGGAACAACAATATTGAAACTATTAATTAGACCGTCTGTACCAAAGCATGTAGTAATAATAATTATAATGGTAATTATTATTTTACCAACAAACTCCTCTGACCCTGTAAGGGTACTGAACAATGAACCTGTTCCTGCTATCATTACCGTTACACCAGCAAATGAAAAAAATGTTATAACACTATTGGCAAAAACTTTTAAAATCTTAACATTAGGAACTGACACTTCTTCATATGAGCTTGTTTTCATGTTTCTGGCTGTAAGCATAATAATAATACCTAAAATAGAAAAACAAAAAGCTGTTAGACAAGAACCAACAATCCCTTTTGCTCCAAAGCGTCCAAAAAATTGCATTAATTCCTGACCCGAAGCAAAACCTGCTCCTATAAGTGTTCCTATAAAGGCTGTTGATATACTAAAGTAAGTAATTTTATTACCTTTCATATAACAATACAATCCTTTCTATATATTGAAACAAATCTTTAAATTGTTTTATTTCTTATCATCTCCTATTTACATTCTATTTCCAATATAATTCATTATACATATATTTTTATACTATCTTCTTGTACTACTAATATTTTGAAACTCAAAAAAGACCAAAACCTATATCTGGCTTCAGTCTTTTTAACCCTTTTGCTTACATTCATTTTCAAATATAAATAAACACTATATTGATTCCTGCCCCATTAAAAGCAAATCATATTTCAGATTATCTGCTTGTCTTTTATGACTTAATATAATTAAGGAATCCCCTTGTAGTATCATCGTATCTCCTTTGGGAATCATTTCCCATTCTCCACGTTTTATGCCAACAAGAAGGCAATCAGAAGGCCAATCAATATCTTTTATGTATTTATTTTCAATTTTAGAACCCATTGCCACAGGAATTTCCATTAAAGTTTTTTCATCTTCATCATCACTGCTAAAATCACTATTTTTGTTATTTTTCAATAGCTTTTCTAAAAGTGCATCATAAATAGGCTTGGAACCTAATAAATCAGTAACAATATATGCAGTAATTGAAACAGTTATCAATCCCAACAAATGATCAAAGGTTCCTGTCATTTCAGTAATCAATATACTACCAGTAATAGGTGCACGAACTACCGCTGTAAAAAATGCAGCCATAGATAAAATTATTATATTGATTGTATAAATTGAATCAATATCAAAATAATTGACACAAATATAACCAAATCCCTCTCCCAATAAAGCACCTATGGCTAATAGGGGAAGAAAAATACCTCCTGGTACTCCAGAACCATAACAAACTATAGTAAATAAAAATTTAACCACAAGTAATAATATTATTACTCCAATAGCCATATTTACCTTGCTTAGATGGACAATTAAATTATGTCCTCCACCAAGAGCTTGGGGAAGAAAAAAGCCTAAAAATCCTGATATAACAAGGGGTATAATAGGTTTATACTCTTCTTTAAATAAATTTTGTCTGCTATAATAATCTTGAACCTTTAATAATCCTGTATTAAAAAATTTTCCCACAACCCCTGCTAATATTCCAAGGATAACCAAATAAGCATATTTATTTAAAGGAAATACAGAAACAACTTCAAAATTAAATATTGGTTTAAGCCCCAATGCAACACTTGAAATAAAATCTGCCACTAAAGATGCTCCCATTACACATGTTAATACAATTGGAGAAATATTTTTATGCAATTCCTCAAGAGAAAACATTACTCCTGCTAAGGGTGCATTGAAGGCAGCCGCAAGTCCCGCACTTGCTCCACTTGTAATTAAATACTTTTCTTCTATATTATGTCTTTTGAACAATGAGCTAACTCCCATACCAACCTGTGAACCTAATTGTACAGAGGGACCTTCCCTTCCTAGGGATAGCCCAAAACCAAGGGCTAAAACACCCCCTAAAAATTTTGTAATTAATTCCTTAAGCCATTCCATTTTAAGTTTTCTTACCAAAACTCCCTTTACCTGTGGAATTCCACTTCCCTTAATCATAGGATATTTCTTTACAATTTTACCAAGTATAATACCTACAACAATTAGTAAGAGAAACCAACCAACAATGTAAAAAAATGATTTTTCTTTCAATAAGGAATAAATCTTTTTTCTGCCAATATCTGCATGATATAGTAGTATTCGATATAATACCGCTATAATTCCAGTTAAAATTCCAACAATTATGCCCTCTGAAAAAACTTGAAGTTTAAAATCACGCCAATGGGTTATTGTCCCAATAATACTATTTTTTTTCATCACAACTCGCCTCTTTATTAACATAATTTATTACAATTATAGTATACTGTATACTATTACATATGTTAATACCTTATTTTATTTTTTATAAATTATTGAATTCCTATTTTAAGCTGACAATCAAGTCTTCAGTGTCTATGCATCATAGCTTGATTCATCCCGACAGTTAGAGTATAATCATTATTATATTGTTTTTTTGCAAAAGAACATGGGGTGAAATAACTAATGGAATGTAAAAAGCTATTTAATGAAATTAAAGTATTTGGTAAAGTAAATATTTTAAACGGTTATGACTATCTATCTAACAAAATAAAAGATGTTCAATTCCTTAATGTTCCAGATAAAACATACTGGATTAGTGAAAATGACCTTGTAGTATTAAATTCCGATATATTAATCAGTGAAAAAATGAGTATAATTAATATAATTAACCTATTAAAGCAAAAAAAAATCTCTGCTCTCATTATTATTAATCAAGAAACAGACATTGAAATAAAAACAAAGCTAGAACAAATGATAAAGTTAGTAGACCAAATTAACTTTCCTATTTTAGAAGCAAATTATGATTTGGATTATCGAAGTATACTCAGCATAATAGGTGAAAATAATATTGATAGTTATTTAATAAACCAACTAAAAAATAATCTTCTAAGTTTGAAAGACAGTAGTTACTATACACTAACTAATATAATTTTGATTTATTCATATTATATTAAACAATCAATACTTTTACTTTCAGACAACTGTAAAATTCTTGACTACATAGAAATCAACAGAAAACATAATAAAAATATACCAATAAGCTATATATCAGAATTAATTAATAATGGATCTATAGATAGATCTTCAACACTGAAGCCATCAATATATATAGATAAAAATGACAAGTATACTATATTTCCCCTAAAGTTATACACTAGATTGCTAGGGTATCTATGTTTGATAAACTATGACTCTAAAAGTGATAGTAAATATGATTTAAGGATAGCCAATGAAGTTATTCCATTTATTATCATATCTATGATGTCCTATCATCAAAATGAAATGATATATAATAAATCTAAGGATGAGTTTGTTAGAGGGATACTTTACGGTTTGTATTCTGACAAAAAAATAATTGAAAATGAATGTAACTATTTTAATTTTAAATACAATTTAAAGAGATTTGTATGGCTTATTCATATTAAGCATTTAAATAAAAGTCATCTTAACCCAGCTTCTTCAGATAGAATACCAAGAAAAATAATTGACAAGACCCTTAATATTTCAAAAAGTAGATTTTATGAAGACTACTCTATATGTGAAAATTCAACTATTATCTTTATAAGGCTTAAGCATGATGAACTGCCAAATGCTAAGTTAAATGAAAGCTATGCTAATTTATTAAAGGAACTGGAAATTCAAATGCCTGAATACAGTTTCTCTATTGGAATAAGTAGAGCATACAATACTATTGATAGATTAAATCTTGCATATGAAGATGCAGTATTTAGCATAAAAATGGGCTTAAATATTTTCAAAAACGTAAAATCTATTTATCCCTATGACGATTTAATAGTTTATCATCTTCTTTATAGTATTAAGAATAATCCTATAATTGAAAGACTTTATAAGAATTCTATAGATAAATTAATTAAATTTGATAAAGAAAACAATACAGAGCTTTTAAAAACTATTAAATCTGTAATAAACTCCAGCTATAATTTCAACGCTGCAGCCGATGGACTTTTTATCCATAGAAACACTTTATATCAGCGTATAAAGAAAATAGAATCTATAACCGGATATAGCCTGAATAATTCCGAAGCCCGACTTCTCTTCCAGCTTGGAATAAAGATTCACGATATATATATACTTTCCATGTAAAATCGTTATACTTAACAAAAACATAGGACAATTTCCTAAAATAGAAAATAGCATCTATCAAAATAAGTCATTTAATAATTTTGATAGATGCCATTTTATCTAATATAGTAAATAAATATTAAATAAAAAAGTCGATATTTACTCAAAGTTCCTTAATACATTGAACCTACTGGATCATAAGGTTTTAAAAGGATTGGCTTTTGTTCATAGTCCTTTACTATATCCTCAGGCACATATTTTTTATTTATTATTACTTTATATACATATTCATCAAACCAATCGTCACTCATGATAAAAAATCCCTTATTGCCATCTACTTCTCCCCAGCTGTTTTGTATTTTCCACCTATTTGGTTTTCCATCAACTAGATTAACTCCTGTCAGTGTCATAACATGGGTTAAGGTGCTTCCTCTATATGCAAGTCTATCTGCCTTATTTAAGTTAAATTCTGTATTTAGTACTATATCATAGTTATACATATCTGCATCTAATATTCCTATATCCCTTTTTGCCATTTTTGCAACATCACAGCCAAAGCAAACCTGCTCTCCACCCTTTATTTGCTTAATTGCCAGTTCTCTTAGTGTCTGTATATCTAAATTTAAATATTTTATTGGATTTTCGTCCACTACACTGCCTAGAAACTTTACAGTATAGGTTTTACCAAAGGGTTTATCCTTTGTAGGATAATTGACTATACTAATATAATCCTCGGTTTTAACCGTGGAATATTTATGATAAAATTCTAATGGAGTAATATTTCCATCTCTGTGAAATTCATTATCTTTATCCCTATATTCAAAATCAAAAACTCTAGGTGGTTCTCCTAAGAAATGAGCTATTATATTATACATGTCTACAAGAAGTTCTTCTTTCTTTAACTGAATTTCTTCAATACTCTTTCCATCTCCATACATATCTCTTAGAATCTTAGCATTACCCCTAAGCTTTTCACTTAGAATTGCATTAAAAACCTTCGAGTCAGTACAGCAATAAGCTTCAGGCATAACATATTTAGGAACTATTCCATATTTTTCAACAAGCTTTGCAAACATATCCCATTGACCTGCATCAAAAATAGGATTTTTTAATAATCCTACCACTTCATAATCATCCAATTCTTTATCAATGGTTTCTATTATATTCTCTAAAAATAAATTTGATTTTTCAAATTTGTCCCAGAAAAAAAGATAGCTTTGAGATAATTCAAAATCCTTTTCCTTCATATTTAAATTTTGAGAAATGCCGTATCTCATGCTATTTAAGGAAGCAAACATCCAGCATCTTCCAGTTTTCATTTGTGCAGTAACTCTACCTACATCAATTTCATCAGAAAAATCAAAATGCATATTTTGAATAGATTTACGTCTTAGAGCAGTTTTTATTAAACCATTTTCAATAATAGCATCAGAATAAACTTCATTATGTTTATCAGAATGATAATACTTTGAAGCCCTTTTTATTAAATCCTCATTAATACTTTTTTTCTTATGCATATTATAAACCTCCCTTTTAGTTATTCAAATAAAAATTGAGAAAGTAAGCAGCCTCTGAGGTTTCCTTTTGAGCGATTTTTATAAACCTGTTTCTCCTTTTTTATTCAATCTGAAACAGGTTTATTACATGAGCCAAAAGGATTCTCAGTGGCTGCGACCACAAATTAAACTTCTAAAAACGTACATCTATACACTACAATATTTCATTCAACACCCTAGTTACCAAAATTCTAGATAAAATAACAGGTCCCTTAGTAATATCCTGCACCGTTTTTTTCATCTCTATTGTATATCCCATACAATCCATAACAATCATTGACACCGATTGTTTTTTTAATTCCATGGCTGCTTTTTTCATCCCAGCCTTTGAATAATTATATGGGGAAGCAGTTTCTATAACTACATTAATATCGCTGTCCTTCCACCAACTATTACATTGCCTAATTTGAGAAGAATCTGGAATAATAATCCCAACCTTCTCTTTTCCTGATATGCTTTTTACAATAGAATGTATTATAGAAAAAGGTGTTATTAAAAGAGCCTTATGATTAAATTGTGGAAATTTTCCTGTACATAATAGCAATATAGTAGAGATACCATCCTTTTCTACTTTATATATATTTTTCTGAAGCTCCTCACAAACTATATCTTCATTCATTTCTATTTGAGTACCTTCCCTCATTCTGCTAACAAGAACATTTTTACCCTTTACAGGTTCAAATTTTCTAATGGCTTCTTCATATGTATAATCATCAAGTATTCCATATTCTACTATTTGCACATCATTATTGATATATTTTTCTATTTCTGGAATTAAATCATTTCTGGGAGATTGACCTATTGTTATTACTCCAATCTTCTTCACATACTCACCTTCCATATATACTCAAATAATATTAGTAATTTTTATATATAATAGAACCGTTTAATAGAGTCATCACAACATTGGTGCTTGTTTTTAATGGGTCACCGTCAAAAACAACAATATCTGCATCCTTTCCAACTTCTAAGCTTCCTACCCTATCATCTATTCCTAAAATTCTAGCTGGATTAATTGTAATTGCCTTTAGAGCCCTTAGGTAATCCAATCCATTTTTGACTGCCACAGCAGCGCACATAGATAATAGCTGAACTGGTACTTCTGGATGATCGGTTGTTAAGCAAAACATAATATCTCTTTGAGATAATATATTAGGAATTTCGTCCTTTCTATTAATAAGCTCATTACTGGATTTATCAGTTAGATATGGACCTAGCATAATATGAGAATTAGCCTTTACAAGCTGATCTATAATCATATATCCTTCAGTGCAGTAATTTATAATAGTATTTAATCCATACATTTTACCTAATTTCATAGCACTTTGAATATCTTGTGCTTTATGGGCAGAAATCTGTAGTGGCATTTCCTTTTTAAATACAGTATCCATTTCTTCATACTTTTTATTATATTTACTATAATCTATTTCTCCACTAGACTTTTTTTCTAAATAATTTTTAGAATTCTCAAAAAAGCTTCTTAGCATATCCATTATAGCCATTCTTGATCTTGGCATTTCAGGGTTTTTATCATCTAATTTCTTGCAGCTATCACCAATAGATATATTTAAAGCAGCATTTCTTTTAATTATCATTTCATCTAGAGAATTTCCATAGGTTTTTAATATACAGGATTTGCCTCCTATTATACTTTTATTGCCTGGGCATACAGAAAGGGTTGTAACTCCTGATTGGTATGCTTCTTTAAAAGATATATCCCTTATATTAATTCCATCCTCAACAGAAAGCTGAGAATTAATACTTTCACTGTTTTCATTCATATCATCCCCAGGAAAACCAACGCCATTTTCTATTAATCCCACATGACAATAACCGTCTATAAGACCTGGCATTACTATATTATTTTTTAGATCTATGGTCTCAGCTCCAGGACAATCTACAGCCCCACCTATCTCTTTTATCTTGCCATTTTCTATCAGAATATCACCATAGACTACTTGTTTTTCATCCATAGTTAATATCTTTCCGTTTTTTAAAAGCAGCATCCCGTTTTCCTCCAATCAAAGCCAACTATTTATATTTAACCTTCATAAACAATAATCCCATTAATGATAGTCATAACAACATTTGTTAAGGACTCTAAGGGCTCATTATCAAAAATAACTAAATCAGCATCCTTGCCTTCTTCTATACTCCCAATCCTGTCATCAATGCCTAAAGCTCTCGCAGGATTTATAGTTAAGGCCTTTAAAGCTTCCTCTTGACTAAATCCATATTTAGATAATAATCCTGCATATAGGGGCAAGTATTTACAATTAGTAAAGGGATGATCGGATATTAATGATACTAACATCCCACTATCTCTCAATATTCCTGCACACTTAGCTGATGCATTTTTTAGTTCATCCTTACTCCTAAAGGAAAATAGTGGGCCTATCATAACCGGAAAATCTTTATTCTTTAAATAGTCCTTTATTAAATACCCTTCCGTACAATGATCTAGGGTTGCCTTTAAATTGAACTTTTCAGCAATTTTTACAGCCATAGATATATCATCGGCCCTATGGGCATGGATTTTTAATGGCATTTTTCCTTCAAATACAGGAATAAAGGCTTCTAGCTTAGCATCATAGTCAGCTGCATTGCCTTCTTTTTTTTCCTTAAAGTACATATATGCTTTAGTTAATAATTCCTTTATAAGGGAAGCTGTAGCCATCCTGCTGCTTGGACTTTTGCCTTGAGCACTATATACATTCTTAGGATTTTCTCCAAATGCCATTTTCATAGCTGCCGGGCTTTTTACAATCATTTCTTCAACATCTTCACCCCAGGTTTTAATTATAGCTCCTTGCCCTCCTACTGCATTACCACTTCCAGGGCAAACCATAACTGTAGTTATCCCAGATGCATATGCATCCTTAAATGCAGTATCCATTGGATTAACAGCATCTATAGCCTTCATAGTAGGCGTCATAGGCTCAACGCATTCATTTGCATCATTACCTTTTTCAGTAAGGGTCCACATACCAATATGGGAATGGGCATCAATAAACCCTGGACATATTATTTTTTCTTTTACATCAATAACCTGTATTTTTGAGTCATGAATATCTATATTAGAGCTTACCTGCAAGATTTTTTTGTCACCTATAAGTATATCTTTGTCTATGTAACTACCAGTATCACAATCAAATATAGTCCCATTTTTTAGTAGTATCATCCTATACACCTTCCTTGTAAAGATAATCAACTCTAAAGTATTATAAATTCCATAGAAAAAATGTAAAATATTTCTTTATTTTCTATGAAATTTATATTAAGTTCTAATGTTGGTTATCTATATTAATCATAAACAAGCATGTCTAAAACCATTCCAGCATAGACTTTGGCTGCATTAATTACATCCTTTACATCTACAGTTTCATTGTAGGAATGAATACCTTCAGTATTAGCAGGACCATATTGAATGGTTGGAATACCTGCACTCCTAAAATACCTCGCATCGCTTGAAGCCCATTGATAAGTGGCTGATATATCAATACCTAGGACATCCTTTGTATTTCTTTTAACGGCCTTAACTATTTCACTGTTTATTGATACATTATTAGGCTCAGACCTCCAGCTGTAGGTGTATGTTATTCCTTTAAGATTTAAATCCTCTATAACCTTATCAATATTATCGATTACCCTTTGAGTACTTACTCCAAGGGGAATCCTTATATCCACATCGGCCTGGGCAGAATCAGGAACCATATTAGTTTTTGTTCCTCCTTTAATTTGACCGATATTCACAGTAACATGATCAATTATATTTTCTACTCCAGGTTTGTTTAAACATTCCTTAGCTGCTATTTTAGATTCCTTAATAACTTCCTTTACTTCTCCTTCATATTCACCATGCAATTTTGTAAGACATTTAATACCTTCTAAGACTTTAATAAGCTTTTCAATTGCATTGTCTCCAACATATGGTGAAAGACTTCCATGGGCAGATGTACCTTCGGCTTTAAGATTAACCCATAGAGTTCCTCTTTGCCCTACTTCGCAATTGTCATATCCCGTTGGTTCAGCTACAACACATGCATCTCCAGTTACTATATTGTTTTCCACAATCCATTTCGTTCCTAACTCCCCACTTATTTCTTCATCAGGAACAACAGTAAGAAACATCTGCCCATCTAGTGGTATTTTCTTTTCTGCTAAAAGCCCCATAACAAAAATCACTCCGCCAAGGCCTGCCTTCATATCGCTTGTTCCTCTTCCAAGAATCTTTCCATCCTTTACCTTTCCACAATATGGATCAAAATCCCATTTAGATAAATCTCCAGCAGGAACAACATCGGCATGTCCATTAAATATAAGTTTTTTACCTTTTTCATTTCCATATTTAGCTACAATATTAGGCTTATTTGGCTTTGGCCTATGTACTTTATTTTCAACCCCAAATTTTTCTAAATATTTGCAGATGAACTCTGTTATGTCCTCCATCTCTCCTGGAGGATTCTCAGTAGGCATTTTTATTAGCTGACAGCATAAATCAATAAGCTGCTCCTTTCTATTATCAATTTCCTTCCAAAGTTCTTTTTTAATATTCATTCTAATTCACTCCTTATGAATTTGAACTATTCAATTAGAATTTTTTTAATTACTTTTTTATTTGTATAAATAGCAGGCAACCTTATGATTATTAGCTACACCATCTAAGTTAGGGCTTACTTCCATACATTCCTTTTTAGCATAGGGACATCTATTATGAAAATGACATCCTTTAGGAGGATTTAAAGGACTAGGAATTTCTCCTTTTAATGCTATCCTATCTACCTTTACAGTAGGATCTTCAGTTGGAATAGCTGAAAACAATGCCTTGGTATAGGGGTGTAATGGATTTTTGTATATTTCATTGGATTCTCCCATTTCCACAATTTTTCCCAAATACATTATTGCAATTTCATCACTTAAATACTTAACCACACTAAGATCATGGGATATGAATAAATAGGTTAATTCAAATTTCTCCTGTAATTTCTTAAAAAGATTTAGTACCTGAGCTTGTACAGAAACATCCAGTGCAGAAGTAGGCTCATCACATATTAGCACCTGGGGATCTAACATTAAAGCCCTTGCAATATTAATTCTTTGTCTTTGACCTCCACTAAACTCATGGGGATATCTATTCATAAAATAATAACTAAGTCCTACAGTTTCCAATAATTCCTTTGCCTTTTCCATTCTTTCCTTAGGCGTTCCTATTCCATGAATTTGCAAAGGTTCCTTTACAATATAATTAATTCTTTTCTTAGGGTCCAGGGAAGAATAGGGGTCTTGAAATATCATTTGTACGTTTCTTCTAAATTCCTTCATTTTATTTTTATTAAAGCTGGTAACTTCTTCGTCTTTAAATTTTATAGATCCACCACTAGCTTTATTTAAGCCCATAATTGCCTTTCCAACTGTGGATTTACCACATCCTGATTCTCCTATTAGTCCAATGGTCTTTCCTTTTTGCACATCAAATGATATACCATCTACAGCTTTTAAATATCTATTTTTTTCGAATAATTTACTTCCGTGTACGGGAAAATATTTCTTTAATTCCTTTACCTCTAGTATGGGTTTAGTCAATTTAAAGTCCCCCCTTCCTTACTAGACGACTATCCTTAGTCTGAAAATGACATGCAGCAAAATGATTTTTTTCAATTTCTATTAATTCAGGCTGCTTTTTTCTGCAAATATCCTTTGCATAGGGACATCTGCCAACAAAGTTACAGCCTTCTCCGGTTGTCCTTAAATCCGGTGGATTCCCTTCAATAGTATTCAGAGGCTCATTTTTTTCAATATTTCTTTTTGGAATAGAGTCTAACAGTCCCCAAGTATAAGGATGTATAGGATTTTTATATAAACTTACTGTATCAGTGTATTCAACGGTTCTACCTGCATACATGACCATAACATAATCGGCAACTTCCCATATAACGCCTATATCATGGGTAATGATTAATATTGAAGTATTAAGCTGATTTTGCAGGTTTTTCATTAATTCTAAAACCTGAGCTTGAATAGTAACATCTAAGGCAGTTGTAGGCTCATCTGCAATAAGCAATTTAGGATTACAAGCCACAGCCATGGCTATCATAACACGCTGTCTCATACCACCGGAAAATTCATAGGGATAACTATTGTACCTTGAATCGGCATCAGGTATTCCAACTAATTTTAGCGCATCAACAGCCAGTTTTTTTGCTTCTTTTTTAGATATATTTCTATGGGCTAAAATAGCCTCTCTTATTTGAGATCCAACAGTAAATACGGGATTTAAAGCTGTCATGGGATCCTGAAAAATCATTGCTATATCCTTACCTCTTAAATCTAGAAGATCATTTTTTGACATATCTATTATATTTTTATCTTCAAAAACAATTTCTCCATCAACTATTTTACCAGGAGGCTGAGGTATTAATCTCATTATTGAAGAAGCAGTAACACTCTTTCCCGAACCGGATTCGCCAACTATCCCTAAAGTCTTCCCTTTATCAAGAGTAAAGCTTACACCATCTACAGCCTTTACTACTCCCGAAGCAGTATAGAAATATGTTTTCAAATTATTAACAGTTAATAGTCTATCTGTCAACTTTATCACCACCTTGCTTTAAAATAATTATTTATTGAGTTTAGGATCCAATGCATCCCTTACGCCGTCTCCAAAAAGATTAAATCCAATTACTGTAATTAATATTGCAAGACCTGAGAAGGTTGCAATATGAGGTGCAGTCAATAAGTAATCCTTTCCCGATTTTAATATGTTTCCCCAGGAAGAAATTGGAGGCTGAATCCCAAGGCCTAAGAAGCTTAAGCCTGCTTCCGATATAATAGTTCCGGCAATATTCAGTGTTGCATATACAATTATTGGTGATGCTATATTAGGAATAATATGATCCTTAATAATCTTAAAATTAGACGCTCCTAAGGCCTTAACAGCTTGACAATAGTCCTCTTCCTTTGCTATTAAAACCTGTCCTCTTACAATTCTAGCATAATAGGGTATGTTAGCTATTCCTATGGCAAAAATTACATTTTGCAGTCCGCTTCCTAAAACAGTCATCATAATTATTGCCAAGAGAATAAAAGGAAAGGCAAACATACCGTCCATAAATCTCATTATGATTGTATCTACTTTTCCACCTTTGTATCCCGATATTAAGCCTATTACAATACCAATTAATGCACCAAGTGCTGTTGCACACACACCCACAATTATGGAAATTCGTGATCCATATATCACACGACTGAGCATGTCTCTGCCAAATTCATCGGTACCAAGGATATGACCTTCTGTTCCAGGCTTTAAACATGGTTTTACAAGATTAATTTTATTTGGATCATGGGGAGCAAGTAAAGGTGCAAAAATAGCAGTGAAAATAACCACAAGAATTATTATTAATCCAGCCACAGCTGTTTTGTTTCTAAATAATTTCTTAATAAAGCTATTTGCCTTTGCCTCTCTTTTTATTATCTCTAAATCTTTTTTCTGCTGATCGACAAAATTCTTATCACTTTCTTTAGTCATCATTTTTATTCACCGCCCTTCATTCCCTGAAGTGAAGCTTTTACCTTAGGATTTAAAAATCCGTATCCTATATCTACTATTAAATTGACAATTATATATATGAAAGCCATATATATAACGCTTCCTTGAACTAATGTATAGTCTCTGTTTTGAATTGAATCAACTATAAGCTTCCCTAATCCAGGCCAGCTAAAAATAGTTTCTGTAAGAACTGCACCAGATAACGCAGCTGAAAATCTCATGCCTACGATAGTTGTTATAGGAGGTAGGGCGTTTTTAAATGCGTGCTTCCAAATTACTACTCTTTCCCTTAATCCTTTTGCCCTTGCAGTTTTTACATAATCCTGCTTCACAATATCTAGCATACTTGAACGGGTAAATCTGGCAAAAACTGCTGTTGGACCTGTAGCTAGACATAGAGAAGGAAGTATTAAATGTTTAACTGAATCAACAAAACCTCCATAGCCCATACCAACAGATGGGAGCCATCCTAAATTTACGCTAAACAATAACACAAGCATCATACCTAGCCAAAATATTGGCATGGAAATACCTATTAGTGCAATAACCATAGATATATAATCAAAGGCAGAATACTGCTTGGTAGCAGAAATAACTCCAACTGGAATTCCTACTAGCAATCCAATTATTATACTTATTACTGCCAATATTAAGGTATTGGGAAAGTGTTCTCCAATAAGCTTTGTCACCGATTCATTATAATAATAGGACTTACCTAAATCACCTTTAAGAATATCCTGAAGATAATGTCCAAATTGTTTAAGTATACTATCATTTAGTCCTAATTCCTCACGAAGTTCATTAACAGCTTCAACACTTGCCTGGGGGCCTAGCATAACTGCAGCAGGGTCTCCCGGTATTATACGAGTAATTGCAAATACTATGAACACAACTACAAACAAGGTAGGAATAAGCTGTAAAATTCTCTTTAATGCAAATCTAAACAATTTTATTTCACCTCTATTCTTATGAGTTGAGGAAATTGCAGTTATGCAATTATCTCATTTGAAAATTATTCAAAAACCCTATATGAGATAATATAGGGTTTTTGAATTTTATATTAATTAAAAGGGGATAATCAATAACAAATATTATTTTTGCATCCAAACATTTACTTCTGGATTAACTATAAAAATGCTTCCATCGGCTCCACGTTCAAAGCCGTGAACCTTGTCACTATATGCATCTATAATTTTTCCATTAGCAAAGTTTAATCTTCCATAATTTTCTGTAATGATTTTTAAAGCTTTTTTATAAAGTTCAGCCCTAGCCTGTTGATCTGCTGTTTCTGATACGGCCTTGTCAAGCAGCTGATCTACTTCAGGATTATTATAGCCTTGTCCATTTCCTAAAGATCCAATTTGATCACTGTGGAACATTTGATATAAGAAGAAATCAGGATCAGGATACCATGTCCATGACATACTATAAAGTGGTGCTTCGCCTTTAGAAACTGTTTCACTGAATGTTCCCCATTCAAGCAAGTTAATATTTACATCAATATTTAAATTTTCTTTTAGATAGCTTTGAATAATTACCCCTGCTTTATCACTACCTGATACATAAAAATCGATTTCAAATCCATCTTCATATCCTGCTTCCTTCATTAATTCCTTTGCTTTTTCAGGGTCATATTTAGGAATCAATGCTTCTAAGGATTCATCATATCCCCATGATCCAGGAGGCAATGATAAATATGCTCTTTGAGCTTCACCATATGGATAAAGTCCCTTAACCATTGCATCAACATCTATAGCTGAAAGAATTGCCATTCTAACTCTTTCATCCTTAGTAGGACCATTATCTAAATCCATTGACATATAAATTACCTTAAGTGCAGGTTTTTCATTTAATACTAAATTGTCGATTTTTTTAATTGCTGCAATACTTTCACCCTGTAGGTCTGTGGCAACATCAATTTCCCCAGTTCTTAGAGCATTTGTCATCATATTTACATCATTTATAAACTTAAATGTAACTCCATCAAGATTAGGCTCTTCTCCCCAGTAATTATCTGATTTCTCAAGTATTACACAGTCTCCCTTTCTCCATTCCTTAAAGGCAAATGGTCCAGTTCCAACTAAATTTCTACCAAAATCGTCTCCCCAACCTTCTACTTCTTCCTTAGGAACTATTACATTTCCTGAATCAGTTAATACTGTTAAAAATGCTGCATTGGGTTCATTTAAATGTGCTACTATTTCTGTATCAGAAATAACTTCCACATGGTCAAGCATTCTAAGTCTTTTCATTACAGATTCCTTTGCTGATCTTTCAAGACTGTATTTCACATCCTCTGCAGTCATTTTTCTTCCATCCTGGTATTTACCCTTTTGAAAATATACATCATCTCTAAGCTTAAAACTGTATTGCATTAAATCATCTGATATTTTCCACTCAGTTGCCAATCCTGGTATGATTTCATTTAAATCTTTATTATAATAAACTAGATTGTCACAAACACTATGAATAACATTTCCTTCATAAATACCTGTATATTTTACAGGATCCAATGTTTTAGGAACTGCTGCTAAAGCAACTGTAAGCATACCTCCATCTTGAGGCGTATTAGAATCACTTTCAACATTTGCATCTTCATTTTGACTACTATTAGCTGGATTCTCCTCTTGACTTTCAGTTTTATTACTACATCCTGTTAAAGCAAAAGAAAAAATTACAGCAACAACTAATACTACTGATACTATTTTGTTTCTCATTATTTGTCTCCTCCTTTAAATATATTTTTAAATTCCCCTTTTAATATAGATGTGTGATTTTGAAAATCAACTTGCTCCAGTAGCTACTGAGAATCCTTTTGGCTCATGTAATGAACCTGCAAGGAAACCTCAGAGTCTACTTCCGTTTCTTTAGTTTCTCAGCCACATATCTATATAGGGATTTAAGTAAAGACTTTAATTTGAAATTTGGTACTATTTCAATATAAAAAGGTTAAAAATTATGCTGAAACTATTTTCCCTTTGTTTGAAATCTCTTATTATCACCATAAAGCCTTAATAATGTTTCAAATTCATTTTTATCATAAAAACTACATTTACCTTCTCCAAAATCCTTTGCCACCTCAATTGCAAATCTTCCTGCTGCTTCAACATCTGCAAAATGAGTTGCTCCAGTAGCACATCCAGCAACCGATGCTTCTGTAGTTATTGCAACTCCAACAACCGGTGCTGTAGTAGACGTTGCCGGTTGAAGTATGCTATTTAAATGATATAAATCATTTCCATAGGGAGTAATATCCTGTTGAGAAAGGGGAAATACCTTTGGAAGCTTTCCAGTTACCCTTTTCATAATATTTGTTAAATCATGACTAACCTTTAAAATATACCCCTCTTTAACTGTTGGAGATATTGAAAAACCATTATAATTCATAATTTCATTTCCCTTGGTTGTATCTATGGCTAGAACAACATCCATCTCTTCTGTAACTTCAAGCTTATTCATAGTCTCCATATCAACTGGCGAATCCATAAAATAAACAGGAAAATGCTCTTGAGTTGGTGCATCTGGACAAATATGAGTTGTTACGATTATATCTCCCTCAAGTACATCACCATTTTTATTCATTTGAGCAAGTTTTAGTCCTGCAGATAAAGCTGTTAAAGCTCCATCTCCATCTGATACAAATCCAGTTTTTTCAGGTCTAGCCCCAAGCCCCCCTAATCTTCCTACTATACCAAGGGTTGGAACACTACCTTTATTACTTTTACCATTTTCTCCCTTAATTAATATTTTAACAAAATCAGTGCTACCTTTATCGCCTTTTACAGTATTTACTGTTACTTCACAATTTCCTTTACCCTTAAAATATTTTGATACTTCTTCACCATTAGCATTTGGTTTATCTAGAAGCTCAAATATTTCAATTACTTGTTTCAAAATCATTTTTTTCCTCCTAGCATAGTTAATTTTTAGTCATTTAAATTTATTTCTATCTCTTCCACATCCAATATAAGAACTTTATAAAAACCCATACAATTCGATCTTAATATTTGGATTTTAGTGGAAATATCAATAACTGCTTTTATAGATTTATCCCTTTAGCTTAAAGATAAAATTAAATCTATATAACCTCTGGATATATTAAAAAAAGATAAATTATTTTAAATATATCTTAATTGAATGTATTATAAATTTTCTAAAAATTTATAATACATCTCTCTTGTTCCTAATATTTAAAATTTTTAAAGATAAACAAATTAAGTTTTTAGATTGTTTATCTTTAGCTAAAAAGATTTTTATTAATTGAGGAAATTGCATAACTCTAATTTGGCAAAATTGCATATGCGAATATTATTCTTAATTTAATTATTTACAATAAAATATATTTTGATAGTATAGCTTCGAAGATTTTAAAACAATATATAGTAGTTAGTTTTTTTAAGAAGGTAATTATGCAATTTGCTCAATTATTAAGCAGTTGTTTTATAAAGATTATTGATGCATTTTGATATATATTGTCGAATCTATTATAAATATTATTCTTTTCCTAAAGTGGTTTTTCCTTTGTATAATTGAATATAAAAACACATAAAGCAATGTGCATAATGCACATTGCTTTATGTGTTTTTCCTTTATAGTCTTTAAAATCAAAGTAATGAAGACCTATTTAAAGTTTTAAATAGGTCTTCATTACAGTTTTAAATCTATTCTATCTTTATATAGGATTTAATTAAAATCTCAATTTTCATTATGTAAATCCTACATCAAGAATTGTATAATCATGACTTTATAAAATTAAATATTCACACACTCTTCAATATAATTATTTTATCCTAATATGGACTAGTTTGATAAGTAACTCCCTCTGCTGCTTTTCCTAAATCAAATTTAATCACTTCCCCAGTGCTTCTATCAACCACTACATTTACTTTCTTATTAGTATCATTTTCATCTTCATAGAAAAATGCAGCGGAATCATGGTCAAAACCACTAGTAAGACCATTCATATGACCTTGGAATTCTTCCTGTTTTACTAGTTTTAAATCTTTAATTCCATTAAGCTTATTGTTTTCTAAAAACTTTTCAGCTGCATTTTTAGCTTCTTCAATACTAATAAAGCTTTCAGCATCAACTGATCCAGAACCATCTTTAATTTCATAACCGGCACTTAATATTTCTTTAGTTTTATCATCAAATTTTACAGACCAGTACCCATCTTCTGATTCCCAGTTAAGATATATATGTCCATATTTGATTCCTTCCTTCATTTTTTCAAATCTTTTTATACTTTCCTCATTATTATTAATATTATTTTCTAAAACTTTTTTAGCTTCTTCAATACCTTGATTCTCTTTTATAGAGTAAAATCTCATAAGATTAAGATTTTTTATTAATTTATCCTCATCTTTCTCATTTTTATCAAATTTTTCTGAAGGCTTTTCTATATTATTAAGATCAATCTCCTTCAGGCCTTCTAGCATTTTTTTCTTGACATCAATTAGCCTATTAAAGGCTTCCATTTTATCCTCTTTAGTCTCTGTACTTGTATTAAACTTAAGCTTATCAAAATCTGGTGTTTCCTTAAAATACTTTTGCAAAGCTTTAACAGCTTCATCCTTTAGATCTACATTTGTTACTTCCTGACTTTTTTCAGCGTAAACCACATTTGGTCTAATGCTCTTTGCTATAATGCTTTTTCCTGCAAGATCGTAGATTCCATATCCTGACCCCATTAAAACACCTACTGCCAACATTCCTACCATAATTTTTTTTGCTTTCATTTACATTACCTCCATTAAATTATTATTTTGTTTCCTGCTGTGATTTTATTATACTTTTAAAATATCATGAATATTTCTGGAAGTTGTAAAATAGTTGTAAACTCTATTGAAATATGATTTTCACTTTTGTACCTTCATTTTCCCTGCTTTCTATTTTAAGTCTTGCTCCGTGGATTTCTACAATCCTTTTACATATAGCTAGTCCTAATCCAGCCCCGTTGTTTGCCCTTGTCCTTGATTTATCTACAACATAAAAGGGCTCTAATATCCTATCGATATTTTCCTTTGAAATTCCTATTCCATTATCGGCCACTTCAATAATTCTTTTATCGCCATTTTCATAATAAGACAATTGAATTTTTGAATTTTTTTCACAGGCTTTAATGCTGTTATCAATTAGATTTGTAAGAAGTATTTTCATTAAATCCTTCTCCAATGTCACTTCATCATTCTGCCCACTAATAATTAATTCGATATTTTTATCTTTTAATTTAGGCTTTAATCCTTTTTTAACTTCTTCAAAAAGATTTATGATTTTTTCTGACTTAAGTTCAAAATCATCGGCCCTTAGAAGAATTAAATCCATCATTTTAAAGGACAATTTTTCAAGCCGCTTCCCTTCTGAATAAATAAAATCTACTGAATCCCACAATATTTTGTCCTTTACTTTCCTAGTACGTAATAAGTCGGCATATCCTATTATAGAGGTCAAGGGTGTCTTTAATTCATGGGTCAAATTTTCTATAAACATCTTTTTTGCAGCATTATTTTTTTCAAGTTCATTGATTTTTTCTTCTATCTCTTGAGCCATTTTATTAAAATTACTGGATAATGTCCCTAGCTCATCCTTGCTGGTAATCTTTACCCTATCACAATAATCCCCATCGGAAATTTTTTGTGTAGTTCTAATCAATCTATTAACGGGTTTTGTTAACATATTACTAACAAAATAAATGAGAACAGCAAAAATCATGCAAATATAAAATTCAAATATAAAGAAAAAGCGATACTGATCTTTTCTTTCCTGATAAATATAGGATACATCCTTAATATAGGATATTTTATAGTCTTCTCCTAAATCCATTATGCCTGTTACAAACAAATAATTTTTATCATCTATTGTTCTTATAATGTATTTCCTTTCGTTTCTTGATAGAGCTTTTAATTCTTCCCGATACTTTGGAGGATTAAAATCCAGATTAGAAAAAATCTCTTCGTTCTTCATATCCAATATTTCTATATATTCTCCTCCTGTTCTAAATGTATTTACATATTCCTTTATAAGATCCTGTATAGATTTGCTTGAACTACTATGATCTATGCTTCTAATCCTATTGAACATATGAATACTTATATCAATTTCAGACACTATATTTTTATGCTCATCTAAGCTTTCTTTTACCTCTCTGTTAATTGATTTGTTATATATTCTTTCTATAATTGCAACTCCTGCCAGATTAAAGGATATGATAAAGCATATAAAAAAAATAATATAGATTTTTTTCCAAAGTTTCATTTTTTTTAATCCTCCAATCTATATCCTACTTTATATACTGTTTTGATATTTTTTGTAAGATCTAGCTTCTTTCTCAGCTTCTGGATATGATTGTCAATGGTTCTTGTTTCTCCAAAATATTCATATCCCCAAACCCTTTCTAAAATTTGATCTCTAGAAAAAACCATATTCTTATTTTTAAATAATAAAACCAATAGTTCAAATTCCTTTATAGTCAATTCAATTATCTGTTTATCCTTTTTAACTATTCTTTCTTCTAAATTAATAGTCAAATCCTTAAATTTTAAGATATTATTATCCTTAGAATAACGCCTTAAAACGACTTCTATCCTTGCAAGAAGCTCAAGAGATTCAAAGGGTTTTATTATATAATCTTCAGCTCCTAATTTCAGTCCCTTTACTTTATTTAAGACAGTATTTTTAGCGGTAAGAAATATTACTGGTATTTCAAGATGCTTAATTTTTTCTATAAGCTCAAAGCCATCTATATTTGGAATCATTACATCCAAGAGAATCAAATCAAAGGATTCCTTTTGGAGTATGTTATATGCATCTAATCCATCATATGTTTTTTGGGTTTCATATCCTGCTACATTTAAATTTATTTCTATCAAGTTAGCTATAGGAAATTCATCTTCTACAATTAATATTTTCTTATTCAAAATAACATCTCCCCTTTTTATAAAACACAAGTCTAAATTATATAAAATTGACAAAGGCTTATTTTTCAGAATAAATCTTTGTCAAATCCTTTGGTACATATTTTTATTTTTTCTTTCCTAATTGTTTCCATAACTGCACAAATGAAATTATCAAAAGAATAAACAATACTGGATAAATCATAACTAAATCTACTCTAATAATAGGGTCTGATTTGGGAAGTTTTTCTGCCCATATATATACTGCTCTTTCCCATATAGCATAAGCAATAAATGCTATAATAGTAGCTATTTGTATCTTGGTTATTCTATTTTTCATATTCTTCTCTTCCTTTCGCTATCTACATATCTCTTTATAATTCTATTTCCTATGGATGACCATAGTAAATATCGATGCTTCTAGGATTTTTTAAGGAAATATTATAATCCCTGATATAGAAACTAGTGCAACGAGTTGATTTATTAAAATATGATTCTTATTGCCGTTCCTTTATTCAGCTCACTTTCTATTTCTATTTCAGCCTTGTGTACCTTTACAATTTCAACACAAATAGAAAGACCTATTCCAGCACCATTACTTGCTCTCGCCCTAGATTTATCAACCATATAGAAGGGCTCAAAAACCTTATTTAAATCTTCCTTAGAAATTCCTATTCCCTCATCCTTTATTTCAAGAACAACTTTTGAATCATCATTTTTATATAAATTCAAATAAATTTTTGAATCATCATAGGAAGCCTTTATAGCATTATCTATTAGATTAATCACTAGGTTTTTTATTAAATCCTTTTCTACTAAGACTACATATTCTTCTGCTGAAATAATCAAATCTATGTTTTTACTTTCCAGTTTAGATTTTAATATTTCTTTTGTTTCTAAAAGTATATTTTTAATATTTTCCTTTTTCATGATGAAATTTTCTTTTTTAAAAAGTATTAAGTCCATCATTTTATCAGAAAGCTTTTTAAGTCTTTTACCTTCATTTATTATATAATTAACAGACAATAAAAATGTCTCTTCATCATATTTAGTTGACTTTAAAAACTCTGCATATCCAATTATAGAAGTCAGTGGTGTTTTTAATTCATGGGTCAAATTATCTATAAATCTTTGCTTTTGCTTGACACTTTTTTCCAGTTCAAATATTTTATCTTCTATTGTATCTGCCATTTCATTAAAATTTTGTGATAAAATTCCTATTTCATCATTTGTACTTATATCTACTCTCTGAGAAAAATTTCCTTCCTTTATTCTTTTAGTAGAATCTACTAGCTTATTAATTGGTTTTGTTATATGTTTACTTAGAGCATACATCCCAAGAGCCAATATAATGCAGATTATAATTTCCAATCTAATAAAGAAAGCAAGCTGTTTATTCTTTTCTTCATAAATATAAGTTATATCCCTTATATATGTAAATTTGAAATATTCTTTATCTGCCTTCAATAAATTGGTTATAAACATATAGGTTTTATCTCCTACATCCCTTATAATATATCTTCTTTTGTTTAAAAGAGGATTTACAAGCTCTACCCTTCTTCCCTCTATTTCAATATCCAAATCACTAAAAATTTCTCTATTATCACTATCTAAAATTTCTATATAGGTTTTTTTATCATTAAATTTATCAATGTAATCTTCAAGTACAAGATATATAATTTTTCTATAAAACAAATCGTCCAATTTACCTGTTATTGAATTTATTGAAGCTATACTGCTGGTTACTCCGGAGTAAATACTCAAATGTTCACTTAGACCTCTATCTACTTCTCTATTGAGACTCAAGTCATGACTTTTTTGTATTAAAAAATATGCTCCTATATTAAATATAATTAAAAATATAATTACTGAATATATAAGAATCCTCTGCCAAAATTTCATTTAGTCCTCCAATCTATAACCAACTTTATACACAGTTTTTATTTCATCAGATAAATCCAATTTTTTTCTAAGCTTTTGAATATGCATATCAACGGTTCTTGTTTCTCCAAAATAATCATATCCCCATACTTTCTCCAATATTTTATCCCTAGACAAAGCTATCCCTTTATTTTGAATTAATAATTTTAAAAGCTCAAATTCCTTTACCGTCAAATCTACTATTTCACCACTTTTCTTTATAATTCTTTCCTCTGAAAAAATTTCCAAATCTTTAAATTTTAAAGTACTGGCTTTCTTTCCATATCTTTTTAAGATAACCTCTATCCTTGCCAAAAGCTCTATGGCTTCAAAGGGCTTTACTATATAATCATCTGCTCCCATTTTCAATCCCTTTACCCTGTCTGAAAGGGAATCCTTAGCCGTTAGGAAAATTACAGGTGTATCTACGTTATTTATTTTCTCCATTATGCTAAAACCATCTAACCCTGGAAGCATTACATCTAGAATTATTAAGTCAAATTCTTTTTCTTCTATTAATTTTAGCGCCTTTTCTCCATCGTAAACTTGTTTTACTTCATAGCCTACCACTTTCAAATTAAGCTTTATTAAATCTGATATACCTAAATCATCTTCTACTATTAATATTTTTTCCAATTTAAAAACACTCCTTTTGTATCCTCAATAAGATACTAATATACCTATTATACATTAATCTTATAGATACATATTAATTTAGAATTATCCTATTTTTCCCTTCTAATCTTAAGGAAATTCATGTATTTAAATATTATTCACTACAAAAAGGCATTGCAATCCTGCAATACCTTTTATTTTATGGAATCCCATTACCCCAGTGCATTGGGATTTGGTTTATTTGTTCTTTCGTGATCTTTACTTTTCAATTGTTCATCGGTTTCAAGAACTTTGCCCATACTCCATATCTCTTTTGTACGCTTATTTACAGTAACCTTTATAACCTTTGTCTTCCCTGTTTTCTCATCCTTACCATATATGTAATCCACATGGAATAAAACTATTTGGGGATCTGCGTTCCAATATCTTAAAAATTTAATATCATCTATATTTTCTACGTACCCATGTTTTTTAATAAATTCTAAAGCTATTTTCTTACCTTCTTCTGTATCAAACTCTGGAAAAGTATTGGATTTATGTTCTTTTATAATATCATTTATATAGGTTATTGCTTTTATTTCATTAGTTTCCTTATCTATTGTTACACTATAGTTTATTGACTTTGTCTCTTTTATATCCCAATTCGTTTCATTATCCCAAAAAAATTTCCAACTGTCATCCTCCAAGCTTATTTCTTCATTTAAATTTGAAACATCTACTTTTTTTCCTGCAAATTTCTCCAGGGCATTAATAGCAATTGCCTTTTCCTTCCTTTTAACTTCTATTTCCTCTACTTCCTTTCCATATATATCCTCATCTTTAGCTCTATTTCTTATTCCTATTTTCTCTATATTACCCTTTCCTGCTCCTATAGCATAATAGGTTATAGCTTTATTATATCCTTTTTGGAGTTCCTTAATTTCTTTAAGTAATTTTTCCTTTTCTTCTTTTGAAATCTCTTTACCTCTCATATCAAACAATTTTTTATTAGCATCATCCAAATTTTTTTCATCAAAAGTCGACCAGGAAACCTGCCAGTAACCCTCATCTGATATCTCTATGTATTCAAATAAATCTTCTATGTCTACCTTTTTGTTAAAATATTCTTCAAATTTCTCGAGAACTATTTCCCTCAATTCTTGTTTACTTAAATTTTCCGCTGACTGTGTTTTTTGAATTGAACCTTCTTCTGTTATTAATTTATCTTTTTTAATCGACGCTTCACTTTGACAGCCTACTGTCACTAACATGCTTCCTACTAAAAATAAAGACATCGCTTTTTTCATCTTCATAAAAGCCATAGTTTGCTCCTCCTATGTATTCAACTTGTTCATTTATCTGAGCAAATTGCTTAATTACTTTCTTAAAACGCTAACTACTACATATTGCTTTAAATTTTTCAAAGCAATATTATATATATTATGCAATTTCATCACTTAAATTTATTATACAGATAAAATATATAAAAACTATATTTTTTTTGTAAAAAAGTTGTAAAATTATTTTTAAAATCATCTAAATTAAAGTTTTAATAAATTCCCCTATTTATATTCAATTACCCTTTACCCAATTTCTTTCCAAGGAGATTTTTCCACATTTTCTTTCTCTACTTTATATTCTTCCCTAGGTACATTCCCTTTATCTAAATACTTTTCAAGCTCTACTAATATATAATCTAATGATTTCTCATAATATTTAGAAAGAAGGGTATCTTTTTTAAGAAAATATTTCTCGGTATTTACTTTTCCATTTGTTAGTTTATGATTATTCTCTTTTTGATCCTCACAAGCTATGATATTTAAACTTATTAAAATAATTAATATAATTATAAATGCTCTTTTCATTTAACTTCCCCCTCTAGAAAAAAGCCTTTTTTAAAAGGCATTGCATCTTTGCAATACCTTTTATTGTATAGAATCCTATTACCCCAATGCATTTGGATTTGGTTTGTTTGTTCTTTCATGATCCTTACTTTTCAGTTCTTCATCACTTTCAAGAACTTTACCCATACTCCATATCTCTTTTGTACGCTTATTTACAGTAACTTTTATAACCTTTGTCTTACCAGTTTCTTCATCTTGACCGTAGATATAATCCACATGGAATAAAACTATTTGAGGATCTGCATTCCAATATCTTAAAAATTCAACATCATCTATCTTTTCCACGTATTCATGTTCTTTAATAAAATCTAAAGCTATTTTTTTACCTTCTTCTGTATCAAACTCTGGAAAAGTATTCGTTTTATGTTCTTTTGCAATATCATCTACATATGTTACTGATTTTATTTCCTTAGTTTCCTTATCTATTGTTACACCATAATTTATCGACTTTGTCTCCTTTGCATCCCAATCCGGTTCATTATCCCAGAAAAATTCCCAACTGTCATCCTTCATACTTATTTCTTCATTTAAATCTGAAACATCTACTTTTTGTCCTGCGAAATCCTCTAGAGCTTTAAGGGCGATTTCCTTTTCTTCCTTTTTAACTTCTATTTCCTTTACTTCCTTTCCATATATATCCTCATCTTTGGCTCTGTTTTTTATTCCTATTTTCATTATATTGCCATTTCCATTTCCTCTGGCATAATAGGTAATGGCTTTATTATAGCCTGTTCTTAGCTCCTTGATTTCCTCAAGTAGCTTTTCCTTCTCTTCCTTTGTAATTTCCTTATAATTACCCTTCATATCAAACAATTTTTTATTGGCCTCATCCAATTTTTTTTCATTGAAGGTTGACCATGAAACCTGCCAATAACCCTTATCTGATATTTCTATGTATTCAAATAAGCTTTCTGTATCTACCTCTACATCAAAGTGTTCTTTAAATTCCTTAAGAACCATTTCCTTTAATTTTTCTTTACTTAATTTTTCTACCACCTGGGTATTTTGAATTGCATTTTTATTTAATGCTAATTCATCTTTCTTCATTGCTGCTTCACTTTGACAGCCTATTGTTACTAACATCCCTCCCACTAATAATAGTGTTACTCCTTTTTTGATTTTTGTTAGATTCATAATTTCAGCCTCCTATATTTTAAATCTGTTTTTCTGGACTTATTATACAAATAAAATATATAGGAGTTATATTTTATTTGTAAAGAAATTGTAAAATAAAATTTAGATTTGTTTCATTATGTAAACTCTATATAGATATTCCAGTAAAACAGTTAATTTATACATATCAAAAATCCTTAGAAACATTGGATATTGTGATACGTATAAATTAAGTTTTACTATTGGAAATCTATATAATTGAGGAAATTGCATAACTCCAATTTGCTCAATTAAAAATAAAACTCCTCTATGGTTATAATTTGAAATACCAAATAAACCATAAGGAGTTTACTATACAAATTTACTAATAAATATATTTATAACTCTTCATTTAAAATATATTCTTCTAAAGTAATATCTTTTTCAAATATATCCTCTGCTGCTTCTTTCCCTACATATCTTATATGCCAAGGTTCATAACTATATCCTGTAATATGCTCCTTACCCTTTGGATATCTTATTATAAAGCCATATTTGTGACAGTTTTCCTTTATCCATTTACCTTCTTTTGTGCTTCCAAAGCTTTCAACTAATAAATTCCTACTGCCTGGACTGGATATATCCATGGCAAGACCAGTTTGATGCTCACTTTCTCCTGGATAGGCAACAAGTCTATTTGCTTCTTCTATACCTGCTTTTCTCACTTTATTATTGTAGATAGCCTCCTGCCTTTGATATGATCTGTACCCTGATATAGCATAGAGCTTAATCCCTTCTTCATTAGCTCCTTTAAACAAATTTTCCAAGGCAGTAGCTGATTCCTTTCTCATCTGCTTTTTAGAATGATATTCCTTAAAAGGAAATTGTACATTAGGAACTATTAAATCCTCCGGAGTATAATCCGACGATAAGGAATGATTTTTATTTACTAAAATAAGCTTGTGGCTATTTTCTATTGTTTCTTTTAAAGAGTCATCCTTTGCTTCGGTGAAATAGTTTTTATCTATTGCAAAGGTAATACTGAAAAACATCGTAATAAAAATAAATGCCAAAAATATTCTTCTTCTCTTTCTTTGTCTCATCCTTCTCTGTATTTTCTTTCTTATCAATATTGTTCTTCTTTTTCCTTCGTTCATAGTACTTACCCCCTATTCACCAACATTATAATACTAAATTTTATTAGAATTATATAATTGTTGTAAATAAGTTGTAAAATTATATATAAATTTGTCACTGGGCTATTCTTTTTTTAATATCTTCATATGTTTTACAACTATTTTACAACTTATTGATTATTTCAATACAACTATTCGTTATACTTTGATTGTGCATAATCAAGATGTACATAAAATTATTTTTAGGAGGAATGAATTATGAACTTTAAAAAAATCACAAGTCTAGCATTGCTAGGAACAATCTCAGTAGGAATGTTAAGTTCCAGTATTCCTGCATTTGCACAGTCTACACAATCTAATATGGAGGCTACTATCCTTAATGAGGCTGAGGAAATCAAGGCATTTGTACATCCTGCAATTCAAGGTAATACCATTAATGAAACCAATGAACAGCAGGCAACTAAAGAAGTGGTGGATACATTTGAAAAATATTTTGGAAAAGATATGCAGCCAAATGCAATAGAAAATCTTAGTCTTGTAAAAGGGTCTAAGGAACATGGGTCATACTTTTATAGCAAAATAGTAGATCAATCTAAACCAAAGGATGAAAATGATATAAATAAAGCTCTTGTTAAAATAAACCCTGAAACAAAAGAAATTGAAAATATTAGCATTTATTATACAATTGATTTTGAAAAATCTAAAAATCAAGAGGTAGAAACAGAGAAGGGTAAAAAACTGGCAGAAGATTTCATAAAAGAACATAACTTAGTTGAAAACACAGATGAAATAGAATATTTAGGAGAATTTAGAATGGGACCCCTTAGTGCTTCCATGATATATAAATATGGAGAAAATAAGGCTATACGTATTGTAATAGCTTCTACTGCCAAGCCTAAGGTTTCTGGATTCTACTATATTGATGGAGAACAGGCTAATGAATATGTAAATTATAGAGATTACATAGAAACTGGAGAAATTGGATAAGACTTAGTAGTATTAATAAAAAACTCCTTTTTAATTTATACTAAATTAAAAAGGAGTTTTTTATTTTAATTTTTTTTGTAATAGATAATTAAACTTCACTTTTATAATAATCAGCCTCTTGTTTACCTTCATAATATACTTTCCTTGTCCTCAAATTCTTTTTATCTTTGTAATTACCCTAATGCAACATCTAAAATCATCATTACAGAAAATCCAATCATAGATCCAATAGTCGCAATCTCTGTTCTTATATGTTCTTCACCCTGCTGAGCTTCTGGAATTAATTCCTCAACAACAACATAAATCATGGCTCCAGCAGCAAAGGATAGAGCATAAGGTAGTATAGGACGCATAGACACAATAGCTAATGCTCCAATTACACCTGAAATAGGTTCAACCACCCCAGAAGCCTGACCATAGAGAAATGCTTTCTTTCGAGAAAATCCTTCCCTTCTAAGGGGTATTGAAACTGCTGCCCCTTCCGGAAAGTTTTGCAGACCTATTCCAATCGCTAAAGCAACTGCTCCTGCCAATGAAGCCGAAGGCAATCCATAGGCAACAGCACCAAAGGCAACACCTACTGCAAGTCCTTCAGGAATATTGTGCAAGGTAATAGCTAATACTAAAAGCACACTTCTTTGCCAACTTGTTTTTATACCTTCTGCTTGAGAAGTATCTTTCCCTATATGTAAATGAGGTAAAAATTTATCTACAGCAAATAGGAAAGCTCCTCCAGCCAAAAATCCAACTGCAGCCGTCAGCCAGGGAATTTGACCTAATTCCTCTGCCATTTCAATACTAGGCGCTAATAAGGACCAAAAACTTGCTGCTATCATAACACCTGCTGCAAAACCAAGCATACCATTTAATAAATTTTTTTTAATTGTTTTAAAGAAAAATACTAAAGATGCTCCAAGGGCTGTAACTCCCCAAGTAAATAATGTACCAATTAAAGCTTGTTTAACTGGAGAAAATCCAGATAACCATTCAAACATATTTTTTCCTCCATTATTTTTTTTTAGCTATTCTTATAAATACCCAAAATTTTTCATTATAAATAAACAAATTTCAAATTTAATTTGTTTTTTCCTTCAAGTTTATATAAAAAAACGGGTTTATTGCATGAACAAAAAGGAAAAGTCGTAGCTTTTTTATACTACGACTTTTAGAAACAACATTTATAACCTCTTACAAATTAATTTTCTTTTCCAACAAATATCCCGATAGTAAAGTTAGTAATCCACACAGAACAATAGCTGTAACCATTGCAGGTGCAAATATATTGAGCATATCACTAACTTGAGGCACTTTTGTTATAGGTTCATAATTAGAATAATCTAATACATTGTAAGGAATTGTATGGATTTTTCCAGTTATATAATTAAGCAGAAGAAAAATTCCAAAGCTAATTAATCCTTTAAATTTAACATTAGATAAAATACTTTTTCTTATTGTAATAGCTGAATAAATGGTTAGTAAAAATTCAATGAACATAAGTAACACCGCTGTTAAAAATATAAATATATTAATAATAACCTCATTAAAAGGAATATCTATATTATGAAAATTCATATTAAAAACTTCACCTATTCCATGGACTATAGTACTATTTAATGTTATAACTAAAATAAAAAATATTAGCATAGCAAAGCCTTCTAATAATGCCGTTATTACCTTAGAGCCAATGATTGTATATCCACTATTTGGTGTCATAAAAACCATATAGCCGGTTTTTCTATTTATATCCTGGCTATACATCTGAACAACATCTACTGCATAAAGTATAAACAATCCAATTGATAGTATTACTGCAAAGATAGGAATTCCCATTTCCTCAAACTTAAGGCTGGTAAATATACCCGCTAGAATAGTTGTAATAATAACAATCATAAACATCTTATATTTTTTAACAAACTCATACTTTATTAAATTTAACATAGTTAATATACCTCCTTATATAAAGCTTCAATAGATTTTCCATTTTCTTCACGCATACTTTCAGCATCTCCCTTGAGCTCTATTATCCCATTTTTTAGAAATACAACTTCGTCTAAATAGGTTTCAAGTTCACTTACTAAATGGCTGGATATAATAATTACCTTATTTTCATTAAAGGCTTCAGATATTAAGTTCATTACTTTTTCCCTTGAAATAGGATCAAGACCATTTAATGGTTCATCAAACATATATATTGATGCATCCCTTGCAATAGCCAATGCTACCTTTAATCTGCCCTTTAATCCTGTAGAAAGCTCTGAAACTTTATTTTCTTTACTAATTTCAAGTTTTTCTATTAAATTAATGAATTTTGCTCTGTTAAAATCTTTATACATATCGCTAAAATATTTACCCAATGTTTTTGCCTTCATCCAAGGATACAAAAAGTCTTCTGTTGGCATAAAGGCAACATCTTTTTTTGTTTTATAGGATATGGGATTACCATTAACAAATACCTGACCTGATGTTTGTTTGTGGAGACCAGCTATGACCTTCATAAGAGTTGTTTTTCCACTTCCATTAGGACCTAGTAATCCATATATTTTTCCTTGTTCAAAGGAAATAGATACTTTATCTAATGCAACTTTATTAAAATACTTTTTAGTAAGCTCTTCCACTTTTAAAATATTTTCCATTATTTTTCCTCCTGATCATAATTCTTATATTTTTCTTTTTTGGTTATAATAATCTCTATCATCTCGTCGTATGAAAAACCTAATTTTTTCATACCTTCAATAAAATCTTCAATTATTTGGCTGGCCATTTCATCCTTGATTGTTTTAACTATATCTTCTGATTCTGTAATAAATGTCCCTAAACCTCTTTTCTTAAAGCATAGTCCCAATGCTTCCATTTCTTTATATACTCTTGATGCAGTATTAGGGTTCACATTAATTTCTTTAGCTAAATCTCTAGTAGATGGAAGCTTATCGCCAGGATTTAGCTTACCAGTAATAATATCCAATTTGATTTTTCTGATAACCTGTAAATAAATAGGGATGCTATTGTCAAAATCCATTAACTCCACCTCATTAGTTGTTTAATAGTGAACTAGTTATATAGTACACTATTGTTTTCAATTTGTAAAGACTTTTCTAATATTTTTTTAATTTAACTCGTTGTGCTGGTTTCCATATTAAAATCTCTTAAATTATATTTGATGTTAAATATTTAATTTACTAACACAATAGGTTAATTTAATACAGAAAAATAGCCAGTACTCTTTGGTTTATATAAGTATAAAATTACTATAAACCAATTAAGTTACTGACTAATTATAAATTCACTCTTTGTGCTAGTTGTTATGTCGGGAGTATTAATATTTCCTAGGTTATATTTTAATTTTAGAACAAAGAATTTAATAAGGAGGCTTACATTGTTCTTTCAAAGCTATTCTTATTTATTTAAATTCTTTTTGATATCAGTTTCACCATATATTGTATAACTGGGCTTTGATACCTTCTTTGCTTTATACATCGCTTCATCTGCTTTCTTTATAAGTTCTTCTAAATCTTCACTATCTAGTGGAAAAAAACTGCATCCAATACTTGCACCTACAACCACATTTATATTTCCACTTAGTTTTACTGGTTCAATAATTATTTTAATTATCTTTTCTATGATTACTGATATATTTCCTTTTTCTTTGATATCTTTAATTAGAATTATAAACTCATCTCCGCCTATTCGACATACTATATCGGTTTTCCTTAATACTTTTTTCAGCCTTTCACTAATCTCAATCAATAAAATATCTCCTGCATCATGCCCATAAGTATCATTAACAGATTTAAACTTGTCTAGGTCAACAAATAAAATGCCTAGTAAATCTTTGTTTCTTTTTGCATTCAATAATTCATTTTCTCCCAATTCCATAAACAATCTTCTATTCGGGAGATGGGTTAAGGGGTCATAATATGCTATTTGTTTTATGGCTTCTTCTGCTTTTTTTCTTTCTTCGATTTCTTTTTCTAACATTTCATTTGCTCTTTTTAAAGAATATGTTCTTTCATTTACTAATTCTTCAAGTTCCTTATTTCTTTTTCTAATTCTTATGGTCTTATATTTATATATCCAGATTCCAATTATTAAAAGGGTAAGCACAATCAAAATATTAAACCACTCTGTCTGCCAGAAAGCAGGAATAATATTTACCTTAATGGCTGCTTCCTTTTCACTCCATTTACCGTCACTATTGGTACCTCTAACACTGAATATATATGTCCCAGGCAATAAATTACTGTAGCTTACATATCTCCTATTTTCAGAATAGATCCAATCTTCATCAAGCCCTTCTAGTTTATAGGAGTATGTGTTTTTTTCCGGAGCAGAAAAGTCCAATGAAGAAAATTCAAAGGATATAAAATCGTCTTCATAGGATAATTCAATATAATCCGGTTCACTATCAGATAGGGGTTTTTCTGGTGTTATTTCCTCATTATATACTTTAACACTAGTTATGGCCACATATGGATTATAGTCACTTGTTTTTATATCTTCCGGATAAAATGAATTAAAGCCATTGACACCACCAAAGTACATTTCTCCATCCTTCGCCTTGTAATAAGCTCCATTATTAAACTCATTATTTTGCAATCCATCATTTATATTAAAATTTGTAAAGGTTTCATCTTTAGTATTGAACTTCGAAATTCCATTATTTGTACTCATCCATAAATTGCCTTTAGAATCCGATAATATTCCATATATAGTATTGTTGGGCAATCCTTCCTTTTCAGTATACAATTCAAAATCCTGAGTTTCTTCATCTAATATATTCAATCCCCCTCCAGTTCCTATCAAAATCTTTTTATCCTTCCACTCTAAAATAGATAAAACATTATTATTGACCAAACTGTTTTTATCTTCATTGTCATTCTGATAATTCTTAAAGCCTTCTATTTCTTTATCATATAAGCTTACTCCTCCTAAAACAGTACCTATCCATATTCTTTCCCTATTGTCCTCGTATATAGACATAATTCTATTGCTTAATAGACTATGTGGATTTTTAGGATCATGTTTAAAGGTCATAATCTTTCCTGTATCCGGATCAAGCTTATTTAATCCATTACGAGTTCCAACCCATATATTTCCATTGGAGTCAGCTAAAACCCTCCAAACCATATTGTTTGCAATACTATTTGGATTTTTGGGATCGTGGAAATAGTTGGTAAAATTCTCTGTTTTCATGTTAAATTTTGATAGTCCTCCATGGGTAGCTATCCATAGGTTTCCATTGCCGTCCGGTGATAAGCTTCTAACTGTATTATTAGGCAAGCTATTGGGATTGTTGGCTTCATAGGAATAATTAGTAAATTCCCCTGTTTTTTTATCTAATTTATCCAATCCCCCTTCTGTTCCTATATATAGGATATCATCATCTGTTTTATAAAAAGCTCTAATAGTATTGTCTTTAAGACTATTATCATTCCACCATTCTTTTCGATAGAGGGCAAATCGAGTTTTTTTACTGTCATATTTATTAACTCCTCCTACAAATGTTCCCACCCATATATTCCCATTGTCATCTTCATAAAAGGATCTTATATAGTTATCATTTAATGAATTTTTGATACCTTCCTTTGATTTATAATTATAAAATTCCTCATTTTCTCTATCGAATAGACTTAATCCTCCATCTTCCCGCATACCTATCCATAATCTTCCTAAACTGTCTTCAAACAGGGTATGTAATTTATTAGAACCAATACTATTTTTATCACTTTTACTATACTTATATACTGTAAATTCTTCAGTTTCCTTATTAAATTTATTTAGTCCTCCACCGTTTGTAGCTATCCATATTATATTCTTTTTATCAATTAACAGTCCATATACAGAATCACTACTTAAGCCATTAGTATTATTCTCATCATATCTATAGCGAGTAAAGGTTTTTGTTTTTTTGTCAAAGGCATTGAGTCCCCCATATACTGTTCCAATCCAAAGAATACCATCCTCATCCTCTACAATAGTTCTTACTTGGTCATTACTTAAACTGTTTGGGTCATTAGGATCATGTCTATAATGGGTAAATTCTCCTGTTTCTCTATTGAGTTTATTAAGACCGCCACCATTAGTTCCTATCCAAAACTCTCCATCTCTATCCTCATATATCGCTCTCACCTCATTATAACTAATGGTTTTATCATTATTCGGATCATGCTTATAGTGAAGAAAAGTCTCCGTCTTTCTATCAAAACGACTTAAACCTCCGGAATATGTTCCGATCCATAAATAATCATCTTTGTCCTCATATAATACATTGATTACATTGTCTGATATTCTGGTTGTATTATCATCCTTCTCTTCCTTCCTGTAAATCTTAAAGGAATAACCATCATATCTGTTTAACCCATCCTGGGTGGCAAACCACAAATATCCATGTCTATCTTGTAAAATTGAATTAACTGTATTTTGTGATAACCCCTCTGCTACAGTAAGATTTTCAAATATTAATTTGTCATATATATTTGAAGCAAATGAAATCTTGGGTGTTATAATATAAAATATTAGAACAACAGTAATAATAAGATTAAATTTTTTATGCATTTTTTTCACCCTTTCTCCAAATCTAAAATTGCATAGTCGTATTTTTATATTATTAATATTATAATATTAATGTCAAGTTTATTTGCTCTTGCTATAGCTATGTTAATATATAAATTTAAATCTGAATTGTTTTAATCGACATAATTCTGCTCTTATTTACAAAATAAAAAGTTTTATTATTTATAAATACCCAATCACCATATCATCAATCTGACACATACTATGGCAAATCTATAACATAAATTCAATTCTTTTTTATTTTTATCATAAAAATAAAACTAGCCATCAAAATATGATATGATACTTCCAAAGTAGACACTGTAATTAATTAAATTACTTGTCTACTTAACATGAGTCAGTTCATATTCTTACAGCTAGTTTTAAAAAATTGAATCATATATAGTTTTTGCCACTTAATTTTAAATACAAAAATACATTGTTTCACTATAATTCATTTCTTCATACTTATACTAATTATACGTGCTGTATTTTCTGCAGAGGCTTCTAAATTTTCTTTTCCTTTGCTTAAAGCCTCATCAAGACTTGATACCTCAGATAAAATCCCTACAAAGGCATCTATGCCCAGTTCATATAATTCTTCATATCCTCTACCAAGCTTTCCTGCAAAGGCAATTACAGGAATATTGTATTTCTTGGCAGTTTTTGCAACTCCAAAAGGGGTTTTTCCAAACTTAGTTTGGAAGTCGATACTTCCTTCTCCTGTAAATACATAATCTGCATTCTTTATTTTTTCCTCTAAATTAGAATATTTAACTACTAAATCTATTCCTTTTTCTAATTCGCAATTGCAAAAACCTATTAGAGCTGCTCCAAGTCCTCCCGCTGCTCCTGCTCCTTCAATATGGTCAACTTCTTTTCCTAAAACTTTTCTAATTATGTTTCCATACTGCCTTAGGTTTTTATCCAATATTTCTGCCATTTCCAAAGTTGCTCCCTTTTGAGGACCAAATACATAACTTGCCCCTTGCCCTCCTGAAAGAGGATTCTTAACATCACAGGCTCCCTTTATTTCTATATCTAGAACTCTTCTATCAAAATTACTCAAATCTATTTTCTCAAGACTTCCTAAGCTTCCTCCTCCAAAGGCAAGCTCCCTTCCTTCTTTATCTTTCAGGCTTACTCCAAGGGCTTGAAGCATTCCTGCTCCTCCATCATTAGTGGCACTTCCACCTAATCCTACTACTATCTTTTTTACTCCTTTATCCAGGGCTGCTTTTATAAGTTCTCCCGTCCCATAGCTGGTTGTAACCAATGGGTTTCTTTTTTTACTTTCAACCAGATGAAGTCCACTTGCCTGAGCCATTTCTATAACTGCCGTTTCTCCATCTCCTAGGATGCCAAATTTGCCTTCTGTTTTATTGCCTAAAGGTGCTGTAACTTCTACAGTATACAGCTTTCCTTTTGTAGAATCTACTAAAGCTTCCATTGTCCCTTCTCCACCATCTGCCATAGGCACATAAATACACTCTGCATCTTTAAATACTTTTTTTATACCCTTTTCCATGGCAATACAAGCTTCTTTGGCTGTCATACTTTCCTTAAAGGAGTCCGGTGCTAAAACAAATTTCACTTTATCCACCTCGATTCATATTATAAATACCTATAGCTATATTATATGAGCAAATTGCATAATTACCTTCTGTGAAAACTATCTACTACATATAGTTTAAAAATCTCCAAAGACATGCCATCGAAATATATTTAATTCTAAATAATTAAATTAAGGATAATATTCGCATATGCAACCCAGCCAAGTTAGAATTATGCAATTTCCTCATATATTTACTAACTTTATCTTTCACATGATTTCCCTTATTCAAAGAAGCTTAATAATTCTATTTTTCCTTTCAAAACCTATATAAAAATTTAGTACAGGAAATATTAATACTCACGATATACGACGAGTTCATTTGGTAAATCGCAATATATTTCATTTCATCACATCATAATAATTTATTAGTTTAATCTTTTTTTCTTTAATCAAATCCTTTAATTTTTGTGAAATAAGAAATTCTAACTCTTCTGTTCTTTGTATATTATAGGATGAATTTTTCATTACATAATTATCAACATAGCCTGGATGGCTCATTATTTCTACATGTTCATATTTTAATATATCTTCAATATTTTCTAATATATAATTTAACCCGGATCCTGAATTGAAACTTCTATGTTGTATAAATTCAACATGCTTTGTAAAATCCAAATCAAAGTTCCTCATGGGAATTCTTTCTTCTATGGCAAGCTCACTACATAGCATTCTCATCTCTGGTATTTTGTCACTACTAAATAAATGAGTGTCTATATGGGAAGGCTTCTTTCCAACCACTTCTATGAAACGATTATATTGTGCCTCAATTTCTAATCTCAGTTCTCCTTTATCATACCTATAGCCTTCTTTTAAGTTTTTCGGTTTAATAAATTTATTATTATTCCCCACTAAAGTTTTACCCTTAGTAATAGGTTCCCCTAAAGATATATTTAAATGAAGTCCAACTGCTAAACCTTTATTTTCTCTCATCAAATCAACAGCATGTTTTGTTCCAGGCATTGTTACCATTAATGTTGTCGATGTTAATACTCCACTTTTAAAGGCCTCAATAATACCATAATTTATACCCTTACTGTATCCAAAATCATCTGCATTAAATATTATTTTTGTCATAAAAACCTCCAGCAAAAAATTTTTATAGAAAATCAGTGATTTATAAATCACTGATTTTCCTCTATTATTTCAATTCTGGCCAATAAGCTTTATTGGCCTTTATTAATCTATCTAAAATTCTTCTTGCCTTCTTGGCATCTACAATTGTTCTATTTAAAGTCAATGCCTGTAGAGCTTTAGTATAGCTACCTTCAAAGAAAGCTTCCACCGTTAACCTTTCATATCCATATTGGTTTTCCAACAGACCTTTGTAGAATACATCAATTTCTCCCACATGAAAAGGAATAGGTCCTCTATTTCCAAGTACACAGGCCACCTCTACTATTGCATCTTTTGGTAAATTCGATACTATACCATTGTTTTCCACCATGACAATATAGGTTTTTTCTTTATTATTGTGTATAGTATCTGCTATTTCTACTATCATTTCTCCATGGGCATCGTTATGTACAACATTGCTGCCAAGTGTTGTTCCTGCTTTAACAGCATTATCACATTCTTCAAATACTCTCTTTTCCCTTCCATTTATCACTTCATTGGCCCTTGTATATTTAGGGTCTAATTTCTTTGTCTTATATTCGGGATATAAATAATATTGAACATAGGTGCTTGGAACATATTCAGGAAAATCCCTTACCATATCTTCCACCAAGGCATAGGTATCTAGCCATGACTTATCTCTTTGTTCAGCATCCTTAGGACTAAATCCCTTTTGGAGTATTTTTTCTTTCAGCTCCGGCAGTAGGTCTTGTCCATCTTTATTGTATAAACCAGTAAACCAGCCAAAGTGGTTTAGCCCAAAATATGATGGCTCAAGGGATTGTTCATCAACTCCAAGTATTTTTCCTATGGACATCAACATATTTATAGGCTGGTCACATATATTTAATATTCTTTTATCTTCCTTAAATTTCTTAGTTAAACCATAGGCCACTATTGCTGCGGGATTAGTGTAATTTAATATCCATGCATCTTTGCTGTACTTTCTCACATCCTCAACCATTTCTATCATATCCCTTAAGGATCTAAGTCCATAAGCAAATCCTCCTGCTCCACAGGTTTCCTGTCCTATAACGCCCTCTTCTAAAGGAATCTTTTCATCAAGCTCCCTCATCTTATACCCACCAGTTCTCATCTGACAGAAGATATAGTCAGCATTTTTATAGGCTAATTCCTTATCTGTAGTATATTCAAATTTTACATCGGGACATAGTTCATTAAATAATAATTTGCCAAATTCCCCAATATGTCTCTGTCTCTCTTCATTTATATCATATAATACTATTTCTTTAAAGGAAAGTGATTCTTTATACCTGGTCATTGCCTTTAATATACCAGGGGTCCAGGTTGATCCTCCACCAACTATAGTAATCTTTGTCTCTTTTAAGTTCATATCTTTTCCTCCATACTGTGTATATTTCTATATATTTTTTAAATAGGATTTAACATCAGTGGCTATTTGATCTACCTTAAGTCCATATACTATTTGTATATTATCCTTTGTAGGTCTTACAAATCCTGAAGCTCCTGTATCCTTCAATGCCTTTTCATTGATTAACTTTGGATTAGCCACCACAACTCTTAATCTTGTCATGCAATTTTCCACACTTAATATATTATCTTTACCGCCCAATGCATTGACTATAAGCTCAGAAAGCTTATCATCCTTCACTGCTTCTGTTATTGGCTCTTCATCTTCTTCCTCATCTTCTCTTCCAGGAGTCATTACATTAAATTTTTCTATAATAAATCTAAATCCAAAATAATAGACTACTGCCATTATTGCACCAATTACAAGGACTAAATACCACTTAGTATCTATCCCTCTAAATAGTCCAAATACTGTAAAGTCTATTAGCCCTGCTTGAACACCACCTACAGCTACTCCTAACACATCCATAATCATAAAACCCAAGCCATACATTATAATATGGAATCCAAATAAAATTGGAGATATAAACATAAATGTAAATTCCAATGGTTCTGTTATACCCGTTAATATAGATGATGCAATCCCTGCAGCAATTAAGGCTTTAACTTTCTTCCTATTTTTATCCTTAGCACAATGAATCATAGCTAGTCCAGCTGCTGGCAAACCAAACATAACTGAAATCATATGACCCTGACCCACATATCTACTTCCAATAGAAACTATATCATTGGAAACTCCTGCCACTGAGCCTATTGCTGAGTTAAATATATTAAGGGCTCCCACCACTGTTTCACCATCAATAACTGCAGTACCTCCAATTGGAGTAAATCTTACAACCTGATTTAATATATGATGTAATCCAGTAGGTATAAGCAGTCTATTTAATGAACCGTATAAATAAGGACCAAAAGCACCTGCATTTTCTATACCCTTACCTAAAGTTGAAATTATTGAATCTACTATAGGCCAAGCATAATATGAAATAAATGCCACAACTGGAATCCCAACAAGGGTTACCAGTGGAACAAATCTCTTTCCACCATAAAAATTGATAGAGCTTGGTAATTGAATTTTATAAAATTTATTATGGAAATATGTAACAACAAGGCCAACTATAATACCGGCAAATACATTCATTCTATAGGTAAAGTATCCTAAAACTGTTCCATACTTGGCATTTATAATACTTGCATCTACTTGTGAAAGCCCCTGATTCTCCATTAAATACTCTAGTGAAGTTGTTGCTGCTGTTAATCCATCTAATTTTAAAAGATAATTAAGGGTCAGATGAAAAACTAAAAATCCAATTAAAGAAGAAAATGCTGCTGTTGCTTTTTCTTCTTTAGCCATTCCCAGTGCAATTGATATTGCAAAGAATACTGGCAAATTTCCAAAAACCAATCCTGATAATTTTCTAATAAATCCTATGAAATTTTGTACTCCTTCCATACTTGCAAATGCTTCTCCAACAATGGCACTATTCTGTAGTGCTGCAGCCAAACCTAAAAATACCCCTGCTGCTGCTATGGTAGAAATAGGCAAAAGCAAGGATTTAGCAAATTTTTGCATAAAGCTTTTCATATCTTAACCTCCGTATATTAGTTTGATATTTAAAACATGCATGTTTACATTTACTAGTATAACAAGGGCTAAAATTTATAACAACGCTTACAAGACATGTTATACTTTTTACACAGTATAATACTTTTTTACATTTTGTGATATTTTTTCACAAATCTTATAATCAAAGGATTTTGACCTTGTATTTTAAAAAATCTTTAAAATATACAAGCTTTAGAAAATAAAAATACAGTATTAATTGGAAACAAACCAGATAATGTTATAATGAATAGTGATGGAAATAATAATATTCCTTAACTTAATTCGTTGTGCTAGTTCTTATATGGAGGCTTCTAATATTTCCTTTTCGTCCATGTAATAAACTAGATACATTTATATAGAAGGGAGAATTAAATTAATATGAAGTTTTTTGATTTGATTTCTAAGGATAATATCAGCATAAACAGTACCGAAAAACGTATTGTGGAATATATTTTAGAAAACTACAGCTCCTTTTCAAAAATGAAAATTACTGATATGGCTAATTCCCTTTATATTTCATCTAATACTATTATTAGACTATGTAAAAAACTTGGATATTCAGGATTTTCGGAATTAAAATATGATATTATTAGCTCAAACAACCTCCATGAAGGTATAAACTTAAATTCAGATCATATTTCAATACATAATTCTATTATCCAAACCCTCTCTTTAAATAGTTCTGAAGCTATACATGAAGCAGCAGAGCTTATACATAATTCAAATAGAATAGTTTTCTTCTCCTTGGGTTTATCTCAATATTCGGCTTTATCATTTTGTAAAAGGATACAATATTTTAATAAGATGTGTTTAGTTCCAAAGGATAGGGATGAAAATATCTTGTTTGCCAATAACTTAGGGAAAGGCGATCTCGCATTTATGATTAGCGCATCTGGCGAAACAGATATAATAAAGAAAATTATTGGAATTGTAAAAACAAAGAAGGTTAAAATTATTTCTATTACAGGTCTTTCACAAAATTTTTTATCTCAATTAAGTGATTTAGCCTTGTATGCTTATTTAAAGGAATACCATATAAAGAATCATGATCTTACATCAAGGCTTGGCTTTAATATAATTTTAGATTTAATTTTTGAAAAATTTACCAAATTACAGAAATGAAAAATAGTGAAACAAAGTAAAATGTACAAATTAACCTTTCAATTTGTTTCACTATTTCACTATATAATAAAACAGCAGCACATAAGCTTTTTATGTTTTATTAAAACATATTTTTTTACAAGGATTCTCTATATATTTTAGCCACAACTTCCTTTGTTGCTTCTATAGGTGAGCAATTTAAAAGCAACCCTAAAGACGGAGTATTAAAAGCAAGCTCTACTAATCTTTCTATATTTTCTTCTTTAAAGCCTAAATCCGATAAAGTTTCATTTATTCCTAAGGATTTTAACCATTTTCTTATTCCATCTCCTGCCTTTTCCCCTTCATCTTCATCACCCTTTAGCCCTGGAACAATAGGAGCTAGAACTTCTGCTAAAACTGCCGCCCTTGCCTTATATATATTTTTCACTACAGCGGGCAATAATAAGGCCAAACCTAAACCATGAGCTAAATCAGGTTTTATAGCACTTAACGGATGTTCAAGGGCATGGGTTAAATGAAGCATTCCATTGTCAAAGGCTATACCAGCAATTGAAGAAGCATATACAAGATAATATCTTGCTTCTAAATCTTTACCATTTTCTATTGCCCTTGGAAGATATTCTGATACCAAATCTACTGTTTCTTTTGCTAATAATACACAATATGGACTAGATACATTTGTAGTACAAGCTTCTACAACATGATTTACAGCATCAACAGAAGTAAATACTGTTTGCTTTTGTGGCAATGAAAGCATGAGCTTTGGGTCATTTATTGAATACATTGGATAGCTTAAATCATAGGCTATTGCCGGCTTATACTCTTTACCTTCTTCCAGCACACTTACAACAGCAAATCTATCGGCTTCAGTACCAGTCCCATGGGTTGTATTAATGGCTATAACAGGCAAAGCCTTTTTAGGAGTAAATTTATATTCATAAAGGTCTGCCGTTGTATATTCTGGATATAGAGTCATAATTGCAACGGATTTGGCTGCATCTATAGGACTTCCTCCTCCTATTCCTATTACAGCCTTTGCACCTAAATCTATTGCCTTTTTTGTAGCTTCATCTACATGGCCACTTTGAGGATTGGGAGTTATCCCATTGTACAAAATGTATTCTATATTATTTTCCTTTAAAGCCTTCTCAATTGGCTCCCAAGCTCCACTTCTTTTATAAGATGATTTCCCTGTAACAATAGCAACCTTATCAATACTCTTTTCCTTAAGTTCCTTGGCTATATCAAATATCTTTTCAATAGCTCCAGTACCTAGAAAAACACTTGTTTTTCCTCGTATTTCTCTTACTTCTCTAATAGGCATAGTTTTTTTCCACATTATAAATCATCCTTTCTTTTTTCATTTTTCAATTTTGAAAGAAAACATATAGATTTTCCATAGCAAAACTCAATTTATCCATATTAAAATAGCCAATGCTTTCATGGATTTCAAAGACAATCTTAGTATTCAGAATTTTGCTTTCACACACTTTCAAAATTATGTTTGTTATTTTTTTAACTAACATTTCATTTATGTATTCTTTTAGATATAGTAGACCACCTCCCTACTATAAATAATATTTATATATTATCATTTTTTATACATCAATATATTTGTATCTACAATTGAGATAATTAAAGGAATTCTAAAAACTTGAATTTAGCAAAGAAATGCAACTTTTTTTAATATCTAGATAAGATTCATCTATTGCCAAAATTTACATTTTAATTTTATTATAAAATTTTACTATAAATTTAAATAAGAGTTTTAATATTTCATTTGAGTGATTTTTATAAACCTGTTTTTCCCTTATAGATTTGTGATTCTGAAAATTAATAAAAAGAACGCTCAATATAAAACCTCTAATTTAAATCTCATTTAAATCTATATTATATTTTTTAATTTTTCTATATATTGTAGATTTGCTCATATTGAGATTTTTACCTGCTTGTATAACATTTTTCTGACATTTCATGAGCATCTTTATAATATTGTTTTTCTCTACATTTTCTACAGAAATAATTGGTGTATCGATAACTTTGTGAATACATTTTCTTTCCTCATTTAAAATAAATTCCGGCAAATGTTTTATTGTTATAAGGCTATCATCACATAAATAGTATGCTCTTTCAATAATGTTTTGAAGTTCTCTTACATTCCCTATCCATCTGTAATTTTCTAAGTATCTTATGGATTCTTCATCAACGCTCTTAAAGTTCCCTTCATTCTGTTTATTTAAATTATTCAAAAAATAATTTACACATATTCTTACATCTTCTTTTCTTTTCCTTAAAGGAGGTATTTCCAATTTAAATACATTTAATCTGTAATATAAATCTTCTCTAAAGTTCTTCTTTGTAACTTCTTTTAATAAATTTCTATTTGTTGCTGCTATTATACGTATATCTAAATTTTTCTCATAATCTCCACCTATTCTTCTTACCGATAAATTATCCAACACCCTTAAAAGTTTGGCCTGAAGCTCTAATGGAAGTTCTCCAATTTCATCTAAGAAAATGGTGCCTCCATTGGCAAGCTCAAATTTTCCAGGCTTACCTTCTTTTAAAGCTCCAGTAAATGAGCCCTTTTCATATCCAAATAGTTCACTTTCAATTAAATCCCTAGGCAAGGACGCACAGTTTATAGCCACAAATGGTCCAAGAAAGCGGCTGCTATAATTATGGATTGCATGAGCAAATAATTCTTTTCCCGTTCCACTCTCTCCTTCAATTAAAATACAACATTTAGTCTTTGCTATTTTTTTAGCTGAATTAATTAATTGTTTCATTTTTTTACTTTTGGATATAATATTTTCAAAGGTATAGATGGCAACATTTCCAGTTACTCTATTTACAGTTTTATGAAGATATTTTGTTTCTTTAAAAACTATGGCAAAACCAATAATTTCATTATTAGTAATCATTGGTACTATATTAGCGCTGCAAGCTATTCTTTTTCCATTTATATAGGCATTGCAATCAGTAAAATAGGCATCTTTTCTTTTATTATAAAAATCCATATCAAAATTAAAATTTATATCTTTAAATATTTCTCTTACATCTAGTTTATGAATATCTTCCTTGCTAATATCCAAAATTTTCAAAGCCTTTTCTTTAACCTTTTTAATCTTATAATCCTTATCAACTACTATAATTCCATCTGAGGTACTTTCGAAAATCGTTTCAACTAATTCATAGGATCTTAGCAGTGCAATTTGTTTTTCAATTGTATATGCTGCTGCAACAACAATCCCCAAAGTATGGGAATGGACCTTACTCCTATCACCAGACATATTTAAACACCCTATTACATTTCCTTCACCATCGTGAATTGTTGTTGCAGAGCATGTCCAGGGATGATGTGTTATGCAATAGTGCTGCTCTCCAAGGACTTGAATGGGTTCATCAATAGCTAGTGTAGTACCTATAGCATTTGTCCCTACAGCTTCTTCACTCCACAAGGCTCCCAAATTAAATCGAATTTTATTTGCTTCATTTTTTACAATGTTATTTCCTATTGTTTCTATAATATGTCCATTTTTATCTGTAAGAACCAGTGCAAAATCTGTGCCTACTACAATTTCATGGAGATTTGCCATAATTGGTCTCGCCACTTCCAAAAGCTCTTTATTTTCTTTTAAAATATAATCTAATTTTGCTGTAGACACTTTTTTACCTATTCCCTTTAAAGGATCTACTCCATATTTCTTACATCTTTTCCATGACTCTGCAATAACTGGGCTTACAGAAGAGTCTATATAACCTTCATTAATAAATCTTTTCCACACCTCTTTCCCATTATTATAATTATCCAAAATACCACCCTTTCAAAATGAAATAACAGGTTAATTTAATCATAATCTTCAAATCGAAAAGTATTATATTTATATATTACTATAAAAATACAATCCTAAAAAGGTCTTTAACATATAAAAACCTATTAGAATTTTAGGACTTTAACGTTCTAATATTTATCCGTCAAAGTCCTAAATATTTTATATTTACTTTTTTATTTAAATTTTAACATTGTCTAACTTTGGTAAATGTATGGCTAAACCGTGAACTGAGTGGGCTGCTTCATGCAGGGCTTCTCCCACTGTTGGATGGGCATGAATTGTTGTTATAATCTCGTGAACTGTTGCCTCTAATCTGAGAGCCAATGCCCCTTGTCCAATTATATCCGTTGCCCTTGGTCCTGCCATATGCATCCCTAATATTTCATCGGTTCTAGCATCTACCACAAACTTTACAATTCCATTTGACTCTCCCATAATCAATGATTTGCCGTTGCCATACAAAGGAAAATTCCCAACTTTTATCTCATAGCCCCTATGTTTTGCTTCTTTTTCTGTAAGGCCTACAGCTGCCAATTCCGGTTTAGTATATACTGCATAGGGTGTAGTATTAAATTTAATTTTAGACAATCTACCCATAATATTTTCTGCTGCCACTATCCCTTCAGCTGATGCAACATGGGCAAGCAAAACCCCTCCATTACAATCGCCAATGGCATATATATTTTTCACACTGGTTTCCATTGTCCTTCTATCAACTACAATAGCTCCTCTATCAACTTTTATTCCTATCTTCTCAAGTCCTAGGTTTTGAACAGAGGGTTTTCTTCCTGCCGCCAATAAAACTTTCTCTGCAGTAAATATTTTTTCCCTTCCTTTAACGATGGTATCAAGAATTAGCTTATTACTATCTTCTCTAATTCCTTTTACTTTTGTTTCAGTATATATTTCTACCCCCAATTCATAAAATTGATTTTTCAATACATCAACAATCTCTTTATCCATTGTAGGCAAAATATCTGGGAGCATTTCAATAATTGTAACCTTTGTGCCTAAAGAAGAATAAACACTGGCAAATTCACTGCCAATTACTCCCCCTCCTATAATACACATGCTTTTCGGTATTTCTCTTAAAGATAAGGCTTCATTACTTGTGATAACTCCCTCTAAATCAATCCCATTTACAGGAATTCTTGAAGCCTGTGAGCCAGTGGCAATTACTGCTTTATCGAACTTGATAATTTGCCTTTTTTCATTAGATAATTTTATTTCAATTTCCTTATCATTTATAAACTTTCCTTCTCCCTTTATTATTGAAATGTTGTGGGATTTCAAAAGAACTTCCACGCCACTTACCAACTGCTGAACTACAGCTTCTTTTCTATTTTGAAGTGCAGTCCAATCTATATCAATACTATCTAATTTTATCCCCAGCTCCTTAGATTCTTCTTTCATTGTATTGTATATCTCACTGGTATGTAGAAGTACCTTTGTTGGAATACATCCAACATTGAGGCATGTTCCTCCTAAAGCTTCTTTTTCTATAATTGTAACATCTGCTCCAAGTTGCGCCGCCCTAATTCCACATACATATCCTCCAGGTCCACCACCAAGAATAACTACTTTCATATATTTACGCTCCCCTCTATAGCATTAGTATTTCTGGTTTTTCAACATATTGTTTGACTTTATAAAGGAACTGAGCGGCAACTGCTCCATCCACTGCTCTATGATCTGCTGTAAGAGATAATTTCATAAAGGGTTTATTTATAATATTTCCATTTTCCAGCACAGGAGTTTCCTCTATTGTATTAACTCCAAGTATTGCTACCTCAGGTTGATTAATAATTGGTGAAAAAGAAGCTATTCCATACATTCCAAGATTGGTAATAGTAAAAGTACCTCCAGTTAAATCCTCAGTAGAAAGTTCATTATTTCTTGCCTTAAAAGCAAGCTCTTTAATTTCAGAAGAAATTTCCTTTAATCCTTTAACATTAGCATATTTAACTACTGGCACTATAAGTCCATTTTCTAATGCAACAGCTATACCAATATTTGTATAATTTCTATATACTATTTCTTCATCATCTATTGAGCAGTTCAATAATGGAAATTCTAAAAGAGCTTTTGAAAGAATCTTAACTAAAAGATCGGTATAAGTTACCTTATGAATCTCTTTAAGTTCATTTTTTAATCTCCTTAGATTAGTAATATCCACCTTTATATCATAAGTAACAGAAGGCGATCTTTCCCAGCTTTGAGACATCCTTTGAGCTATAACTTTCCTCATTTCATCCATGGGAACTCTTTCTTCCCTTGGGCTGGCTGCTTCAATTAGTTTAAGATTCCTGTCAAAACTTAATACATCACTTTTCATTATTCTACCGTCTTTATTGATATCTGAAAGTTTTACATTCAATTTTTCAGCATATTTTTCTGCCATTGGAGAAGCTTTAACTTTATCTTTATTTTCTATATATTTTTCTATATCGCCCTTTACTATTCTTCCCTGGGGTCCTGTTCCAACAACCTTTGTAATGTCAACACCATTTTCCTTTGCTAATTTCTTAGCTACAGGTGAAATTTTTATTCTCTCTGATTTACTTGATTTTTCATCTTTTTCTTTTGCTTTTTCTTTATCATTAGAAACTTTATCTGCCTTTTCTTTATCAGAATCTTCCCTTGAATTTAATAATAATGAAGATATATCTTCATCACTATCCCCTATAATAGCAATAGGTTCTAAACAGGGAACAACATCACCTTCCTGAGCTAACAGTTTTCTAACAACGCCACCTTTAATTGCTTCTATATCATTTGTTAATTTATCCGTTGCAACCTCAAGTAAGGTTTCACCTTCATTAATTTTATCTCCTTCAGATTTACACCACTTAACTATCTTTCCTTCCTTCATAGTAAGGCCAAGCTTAGGCATTACAACAATTTCTGCCATTAATATACCTCCTTGAATTTAATATTGTCTTCAAATAGTTTTAGATATTAAAAAATTTATTCTTTTGTGCTATTTCTAATGTCTTTATAATATCCACATGAAAAGGTCCATTTCTTGTTATTTTAAAAGTAAATTCATCACCTTTATTAAAAGCCACTTCTCTTTCACCATCTAAAGCGATTATCCCTTGATTCTCCAATACATATTTATACTCTTTATCTATTTCAATTATTTCAGGTTCCCCTAATGTTATTTCCTCCACCAGTCCAGCCGCTATAGGTGCCTTAATTTTATATTTGTCCTGTGTTAAGTCAATACAAATACCAAAATCATCTTCTTCCTTAACTATTTTCTTACATCCAACTAAGGAGGAAAAACCTATACTCGCTGGATGACCTCTAGTTACCATTATTTTTAGTATATCCCTACTATTCCATATTGCCTTGGCCCCTATAAATATATTTTTTGATAAAACAACATCTACTAAAGCAATATCAATAAGCTTATTGTTTTTGTATATCTCAATCCTTTTATCTCTTTTACAAATATCTTTGATATTATATTTCTTTGAAGCAGCTACTGCAGCTGCCATACCTGCCACTGTTCCCTCAATCATCTTTGGATAGACATTATTGGTACCAGTAGACAATCCTATAAATGGTATGTCTTTTATTCCTTTAGCAACAAGTCTGCATGTTCCATCTCCCCCAAGGGCAACTATACATCCTACCTTTATTTCTCCCATAATCTCAGCTGCATTTATTGTATCAAGTTGATTCCCTCTAAATTTCATTTTTAATACTTCTATATCAATATCCAGCTCCCCTGATGTAATTAAATTGTCCTTAACTTTATATCCTATTTGATAAGTATCCGGCATTATATACACCTTTGTAACGCCACATTTTTGTGCAGCAAGTGCTATTCTTTCCACAATATTGACTTTTTCGTTATTATCTACTACCGTGGCATGGGATACAAGCCTTCTAATATCTTTGCCCGATGCAGGATTCGCAATTATACCTATTTTTATCACGGATATTCTCCTTTAAAAGAGATAGCACCTGCTATCCCTTTCATATTCTTTCTTATATCATTTTCTTAATAGCATTAACTATATCTTTTTCATTTGGAATTACATAACTTTCAAGAACTGGTGAAAATGGTATCGGAGTATCTAGAGCTCCTATTCTCATTACAGGCCCATCAAGATAGTCAAAATATTCTTCCGAAATCATTGCAGAAATTTCTCCACCATAGCCACCTCGTTTGTTTTCTTCTGTAACCACCACCACTTTATTAGTTTTTTCAATGGATTTAGATATTGTTTCCTTATCAAGGGGATATAAAGACCTTGGATCTATTACTTCTATCTCTATTCCCTCCTGAGAAAGTAATTGAGCTGCCTTTAGTGCATCATGAACCATTTTTCCAGTTGCTATTACAGTAACATCTTTTCCTTCTCTTTTTATATCTGCTACCCCTAGTGGAATTGGCTTAACATTATCTTCAACTTCACCTGTAACAGAATATAGTAATTTATGCTCTACAAACATCACAGGATTATCATCTTCTATAGAACTCAGCATCAGGCCAAGGGCATCCTGTGGTGTCGATGGATAAACCACCTTAAGACCAGGCACATGGGTAAGCCAAGCTTCTAGAGACTGAGAATGCTGTGCTGCTGCTTGAACGCCTGCTCCAGCCGGTAATCTAACCACCATGGGAAGGGTGATTTTTCCACCAAACATATATCTCATTTTTGCAGCCTGGTTTACAAGCTGATCCATTCCAACTGTTAGAAAATCTATAAACATAAGCTCTGCCACAGGCCTTAATCCTGTAGCTGCCGATCCAACTGCACATCCTATTATAGCTCCTTCAGATATAGGAGTATCTCTTACCCTTTTTTCTCCAAATTCATCAAAGAGTCCAGCTGTTACTCCAAAGCATCCACCAAAGGCACCGACATCTTCACCGAAAATAAATACATTTGGGTCTTCTTTCATTTTTATTCTCATACCTTCTCTTATGGCCTCAGCATATGTCATTTTTCTCATCTTATTCTTACCTCCTCTTTTATGTCAGTGTATATATCTTCTACTACAGATTCTAATGAAGGATAGGAACTATTGTTTGCAAATTCTACAGCTTCCTTTATTTCATTATCAACTTCCTCATTTAAATTTTTTAATTCATCTTCCGTTACAATTTTATTATCCAGCATAAACTTCTCAATCCTTGGTATAGGATCCTTTTCTAACCACTCTTTTTGCTCTTCTTCTGGCTTATATGCACCAGGGTCCCCTTCAAAATGTCCTCTATGTCTATAAGTTTTACACTCTATTAATGTTGGGCCTTGTTTTTTTCTTGCTCTTTTTATTGCTTCATTCGCTGCTTCATAAACTGCAAATACATCATTTCCATCTACCGTAATCCCCGGCATATTATATGCGACAGCTCTGTCGGAAACATCTTTTATTGCCTGGTGCCTGCTTTGACTAACAGATATTCCATATAAATTATTTTCACAAACAAAAACCACAGGAAGCTTCCATACACTTGCAAGGTTTAATGCTTCATGAAATGTTCCCTGATTTGTAGAAGCATCTCCAAAGAAACAAACACAAACCTGATCAGTTTCTCTATATTGAATACTAGCTCCAGCTCCTACAGCAATATTATGGCCTGCTCCTACAATGCCATTTGCTCCCAATATACCCTTTGTGGCATCGGCAATATGCATTGATCCACCTTTACCTTTACAATAACCTGTTTCTTTTCCATAAAGCTCTGCCATCATATATTTTAAATCTCCACCCTTAGCTAATATATGTCCATGTCCTCTATGGGTACTTGTTATGTAATCATCGTCCTTAAGATTTGCACATGCCCCTGTGGCAACTGCTTCTTCTCCAAGGTACAAATGTACAAATCCTGGAATACTTCCCTGTGCAAAAAGATTCATAGCCTGGGTTTCAAACTTTCTTATTCTTATCATAGTTTTATACATATCAATAATTTTTCCATTTGATAAAGTCAAAATTAGTCCCTCCCATTTCATTGTTTTAGTATTTCTACCTCTATACAAGCCACAGCAACTTCAATACTATCATCTTTATCTCCAAAATTTGGAATATATAAACCTAAAACCGAATTCTATAATAAATCTTCTAATTTAACTGCCTCCTTTCATATTTTTTTATAAACCTTTCTTTAAAGCTCCTAGGCAATTTTTACTATACCTTTAAGACTGTCTTCCCTCCTTAACCATTGGAAATTCCTTTCACAAATAGTAAGAGCAAATTATATGCCAATTTAATAAATCAATAGAACAATGTCTATAATTATTTTATATACTGTAAATAAAAGAGCTAAATTTCAATATTATAGACTCATAAATTTTTAATGTTTTCTTTATTATATTTTCTATGTAGGGCTTGTTAAATTTTAAATAAGCCGTTTTTCCCAAAATTGACACTAGCCTATTCCCAATTTTGATACTTTTCCCAAAAACGGGAATGGTTTTAACTATACAATTTTTACAATTAGAAATAACAATAAAGAATCCTTTGACTATTTTAATAGTCAAAGGATTCTTTATTGTTATATCCATTTTAACAGTCCCACAAAGATCAAAATACCTCCAGGCAAAAGAGACGCCTTTAAACTTTTTTTATAACTCTTTATGGAGCTCCCCAAATATTTTCCATATAAAATTGAAAAAAAGTTAATACAAAACACAAAAAAGAGGAAATATGAAGGATTTATTCCCCCCAGTGAAATTCCAAAACCTGATCCTAGGGCATCAACTGAAAGTACTAATCCCAAATATAGAGCTTCTTTTATATTTATATCCCCCGATACATCCAAATCTGCTTTTGTGGAATCTAAAGCAATGTCTATTATGATCCCGAGCTTTGGTATGTACAATTTACCTAACCTATTACTGGACTTATTTTCAACCTTATATTTAATATATCCTTCTAACATAAAAAAAGACCCTAATCCAATTAATACAATACAGCTTATCAGTGAAGCAGTACTCTCTGAAATATATTGCTTTACCAATTGCCCAAAGGAAATAGATATCCCTAGATTAATAATAGTTATTAAGCTAATTATTAATATTGAAATCTTTGACACTTTGATTTGCTTAATTCCATAGGTTATCCCCAAAGCAAAGGAGTCGATACAAATAGCTATTGCTATTAACAAGGCTTCAGTCACTCTCACCACACCCTCAATAAAACAGGAAGTAATTATCAATTTCCTCAAACATAAAAGTTGTTTATTTTTATATTTGTATTTATATTATTCGCAAATAGTATTAATGTGACAGAAATAAGTTTTATAAATAAATTCTATACAATATAGTTATGTATGCAACATAAATAAACAGTAAAAAAGCAGATTGAACCCTGCTTATCCTGTTTCTTAAAAAACAGGGTATTGTAAGAATTAAAATCATTAAGAAGGATACGGGAAAATCCAAAAACAAATTTTGTTTCACTACTTTAAGGGGATTTACTATTCCAGAAACTCCTATAACTAATGTTATATTCAATATATTTGCCCCTATTACATTTCCAACCGATAGGGCTGTATGACCTTTTTTTAAAGCGGTTAGTGCTGTAGTCAGCTCCGGTAGGGAAGTTCCTAGAGCTATTATAGATAAACTTATTACTGATTCTGGAACACCTATAAATTCAGCAAGGATTACCCCATTATTAATAAGTAGATTTGAACCTATTACAATTCCTAATAAGCCTATGGTAAAAGATAGAAAAATTTCAAATTTACCTCTTAATCCAATTTTCATTTTATTATTTTTTAAATTTTGATTCTTTTTATATTTTAGTACAAATCCCTCTAATATTATGTATACAAATAAAAGTATTAGTAATATTATAGAATCACTAATATCAATTAGACCATCGTAGGATAAAATAATAATGATAATAAAATAAACTATTATTAGAACCGATTTCATTTTAAAAAATCTTCCCTTGATTTTACCGGGAATAATAATATTGCTAAACCCTAATACTAAGCCTGTATTGCATATTGTAGAACCAATTGCATTACCTATACTCATTGAAGTATATCCCTTTGCTGCTGCTGTAATAGATACAATGCCTTCTGGAGTTGTAGTAGCTATACTTACTATTGTGGCACCAATAAATATTTCTGGCAAATGGGTAGCTCTGGCTATATTAACTGAAGATTCAACAAACATATCTCCACCTTTTATAATTAATATTAGACCAATACAAAATAATAATATAGTCATTTCCAAATCAATTTCCTCCTTAATTCAAATTTTATAATTCTCATATACTTAATAATTTCTATGAAATTTCTAATTATAATATTCAATTTTAATTACCTTGATAAGTTAAATTTGATATAATTTTACTATACAATAATGATAAGGGGTTATGATTACTATGAAGTTAATGTTAATAGACTTAATTTACCGAGTTGGATTTATCATTATGCTTGCACTGATTCTCTCAAAGGCTAAAGTTTTCAAAAATATATTTGCAAAAGAAAATCAAAATACTAATGAAAAAATATTTATGGGTATTTTCTTTGGATTTCTGAGTATCGTTGGAACTTATACGGGTATATCTATAAGTGGTGCAATTGCCAACACCAGAGTAATAGGTGTAGCTGTTGGCGGCTTGCTAGGGGGACCACTAGTTGGAATATTATCCGGCGCAATTGCCGGCATTCATCGATTCCTTATCGACATTGGAGGCTTTACCAGTTTTAGTTGTTCCCTTTCTACTTTTACTGAAGGAGTTATCGCTGGACTAATGAGCTCTAGATTCAAAAAAAATACAAATAAAATAATTTATGCACTAGGTATTGGTCTGATACTTGAAACCCTACAGATGGTTATAATACTCACATTGGCCAAGCCCTTTGAAGTAGCAGTAGATCTTGTGGGAATTATAGGAATACCCATGATTATCAATAATTCTATTGGAATAAGCGTTTTTATTATGATTATACAAAACATTAAGGATATAACCTCAATAGAAGCAACCCACAGTGCAAAACAATCCCTTTTAATAGCCGATAAAACCCTTAAGTATTTTAAGAATGGCCTTACTTTGGAAACGGCAAATAAAGCAGCTGAAATAATTTATAGGTCCACCGATTTTAACGCAATAGCAATAACAGACAAATCGAAAATTCTAGCCCATATCGGTGTGGGAAGTGACCATCATCTTCCAGGAACATTCTGTAAAACAGCCGTTACTTTACAAACCTTAAAATCCGGCAGGATGACTATTGCAAATACAAAAAAAGGAATCGGCTGTACAAATAAAAATTGTAAATTAGTTTCATCAATAGTGGTACCTCTTAAGGATGGTTTAGAAACTAAAGGAGCCTTGAAGCTTTATAAAACAACGGCAGAAATATTGGCCCAGGATATAGAGCTAGCCAAGGGCCTTAGAAATTTATTTTCATCACAACTGGAACTAAGTCGCCTAGAAGAAATTTCAAAAGCCGCAGTTAAAGCTGAAATTAGGGCCTTACAAACTCAGATGAATCCTCATTTTTTATTTAATGCAATTAATACTATTATTTCTCTTAGTAGAACTAAACCAGAATCAGCAAGAAATTTATTAATTCATTTAAGCGATTATTTTAGAATGAATATGCAAAACAATAAAGCCTTTATTAGCTTAAAGGAAGAATTAAACCATGTAAAAGCATATTTAATCATAGAAAAAGCTAGATTTGGTGAAAAGCTTAATGTTAGATACGATATTAATTGTAGTATGGAATATCTCATTCCTCCCCTATCAATTCAGCCCCTTGTAGAGAATGCAGTTAAACATGGTGTTAACAAGAAAGTAGACGGTGGAAATATAAATATTAAAATCACCGAATTAAAATCATTTTACACCGTTGAAGTTACTGATGATGGTATCGGTATGGATAATGAAAAATTGGAAGAAGTAAGGAAATATGATGAAAGTACTGGGATTGGAATTTCTAATGTCTATAGACGTATAAAAAGTTGTTATGGAGAGAGCTGCAAATTTAGTATAGAGAGTACTATTCATTCTGGAACATCAATAAAAATGACTATTCCTAAATGAAAGGAGAGAAATATCTTTGATTAATTGTATTGTTGTAGATGATGAAAAACCCGCAAGGGATGAATTGAAATTTCTATTAGACAATCATAAGGATTTCAAGGTTATTGGAGAAGCTGAAAATGGAGTAGAAGCTTTGAATTTAATTCTGACACTTGAACCCGAGGTCGTATTTTGTGATATTAGCATGCCACTATTAGACGGTATTGAACTGGCTAAAAAAATCCTAAGTAAAAAAATAGATACCTATATTGTATACGTAACCGCTTATGATGAATATGCAATAAAGGCCTTTGAATTAAATGCTGTAGACTATCTTTTAAAGCCATTAAAAGAAGAACGTTTTTTAACATCACTTTCTAAATTGAAGGGATTAAAGGAACAAAAAAAGCTTAATATGAATAAAGTAGATAAATTTCTTAGTGAATTCAGTTTATCTCAAGAACGCAAAAGCCATTTATGTTTATATAAAGATGGTGTTTTATTTCCAGTTAAATCAGAGGACATAGTTTGTATTTACATTGAAGATAAAACCGTAAAAATTGTTACTTCAGATAAAGAATTTGAATGCTATAAATCCCTGTCTGAAATTGAACAAATATTGCCTGAAGATGAATTTTTGAAATGTCATCGCTCTTATATTATTAATTTAAATTATATAGAATCAATAATTCCCTGGTTCAATAGAACCTATAGAGTAAAATTAAAAGGGTTTAATAAGGAAATTCCCGTTAGTAGGAATCAAACTGCAGAGCTTAAAAACCGGATGCAAATTCTATAACCATTTAACTTATGATTTGTACTTTTCAATACTAATTATGTTCATTTTGGTATTAAATGTAATTAATTTTATCCGCTTCCTGTATAATTATATATAGGAGGCGGGTTTTATGTTTTTTGAACAAACACTAAGAAGAAAATTAGAGACTTATTATAATTTGGAAGATAATTTTTCCATAGCTGGCAAAGATTTTAATTTTATAGCCCGCTATAATCAAAGAAATTCTAAATATATACTTCATAAAAAAATAGAATTATATGCCTTTGAAAATAATGAATATATTCTATATAAAAAACTAGATAAAGGATTTGCTGAGGAAACTTTAAATGAAATTAAAAATTTAATCAATAATCACTATTCTCAAATAATTGATGTAAATGACGAACATATGTCTAGTACCATCATATTTATATTTGAAACAGATTTGCCAACAAATAAAAAATTAATTAACTCCATTAAAAAATTCAATTTTTATAAAAGTTTTAAATTTGGATTAAAGGGCTGGATTAATGTTGGACTTGTGCTGATAAATCCCGACAATAAAGAGGGATTATCAAATAAATACGCTAAGAAGGAACTTAAAAAGATTCTATCTTAGCAGAAGGAGGATTAATTTTTATGAACTCATTTGTATTACTTTTAATTTCAGCAATTGTTTTTTTCATTGCCTATGTAACCTATGGTGCCTACTTAAGCAAAAAGTGGGGCATTGACCCTTCTAGGAAAACACCTGCCCACACCATAAATGATGGTGTAGATTATGTACCAGCAAAGGCTCCTGTATTATTAGGACATCACTTTTCTTCTATTGCAGGTGCAGGTCCTATAGTTGGACCTATTAGCGCAGCCATCTTCGGATGGGTTCCTGTATTTTTATGGATTATAGTTGGATCAATCTTCTTCGGCGGTGTCCATGACATGGGTGCTCTATTTGCTTCAGTAAGGCATGAAGGAAAATCCTTAGGAGAGGTAATTGGCGTAACAGTTGGTAAAAACGGTAAAAAACTATTTGCTATCTTTGCATGGCTCACATTATTATTAGTAGTAGCTGCCTTTGCTAATATTGTGGCCGACACCTTTGTATCTGTACCTGAAGCAGCAACCGCTTCAGTATTATTTATTGCTGTTGCAATTGTCTTTGGTTTCTTTGTATATAGGAGAGGTGTAAGCCTTGGAATCGGTAGTGTTATTGGTGTGGCACTATTACTCCTAAGTATCTATCTAGGAACATTATTCCCATTACAGCTTGGAAAAACAGCTTGGCTATTTATTTTACTTGCTTATATCTTTATAGCCAGCGTAACACCTGTTTGGATTTTATTACAACCTAGAGATTATCTAAATTCATTCCTGTTATATGCTATGTTAATAGGAGGATTTATTGGTGTAATCTTTATGAGACCTACATTACAGCTAGCTCCAGTAACAAGCTTTACTATAGGAAAAGCAACACTTTTCCCAATGTTGTTTGTAACCGTTGCCTGCGGTGCTATATCCGGATTTCACTCCCTTGTTGGGTCTGGAACAACTGCAAAGCAAGTAGATAATGAAAAGGATGTTAGACTGATTGGTTATGGTTCAATGCTTATTGAAGGTATCTTAGCAGTGCTCGCTATAGTAACTGCTGGTTATATTGCTGGAGATAAATTAACTGAATTGCTTAATAATGGCGGACCAGTAAACGTATTTTCAAGTGGTGTTGGTAATTTTATGACTTCATTTGGATTACCCTTTGCCACAGGAAAAAGTTTTGTAGCCCTTGCAATATCAGCTTTTGCTTTAACAAGTTTAGATACAGCAACAAGACTTGCAAGATTTATATTCCAGGAATTCTTTGATACATCAGGTGAAGGTCAGCCATCTCCAATGACAAATAGATATGTATCAACATTAATTACAGTGGCTTTAGGTGGAGGCCTCGCTTTTAAAGGCTGGCAATCTATTTGGCCATTATTTGGATCAGCCAACCAATTATTAGCTGCCCTTGCACTATTAGCCCTTGGAATTTGGTTGAAAAAATCAGGTAGAGAATATAAAATGGCAATTATACCAATGGTATTTATGTTTGCTGTTACCCTCGTTGCCCTTATTCAATTGATGATTGCCAACCTAGGAAATATACTGCTATTATTATTATCTGTAGCATTATTCATATTAGCTATTGTTTTAATAATACAATCTCAAAAGGCCTTTAAAGAAATAGATTCTGTTGCTAAAGAATAATAGTTAAAGTTAAAAAGAAAAACAAATAATTTTATAGTGGGAGAAAATTGTAATTTTCTCCCACTATAATAATTTTTAAAAATTGCATAACTCTGATTTGGCAAAATTGCATATGGGAATATTATCCTTAATTTAATTATTTATAATTAAATATATTTCGATGGCACAGCTTCGAAGATTTTAAACCAATATGTAGTAGTTAGTTTTTTGAGAAGGTAATTATGCAATTTGCTCATTTAATTGAAAAGTGGTGATAATCATTGGGATAGTAGAAGCATTAGAGAATATAAAGTTATTTTTTGTTGGAGCTTTAGATATGCAGGGAAAGGCCCATGGTCATATAGAAAATGAAGCCTTTGAAACTATGGACCAATTTATGTTATTATGTTTTGGTGACTTACTGGGAATAGATTTACCTACAACTTATTATGCATTAGAGCTATTACCCTATTTAGGAGAAGATATTGTAAAATGGAATATGCGAATGTCGGACAAGAAATCAATATGGGAAGAAAAAGCAGGTAAATTAGACATAGACCCTTAAAGGAGATTTGTTATGGGAAAAATAATTTTTTTTGGTGGAAAAGGTGGAGTTGGGAAAACAAGCTGTTCTACAGCATTTGCCCTTTCAAAGGCTCGAAATGGATTGAAAACATTGCTTGTATCAACAGATCCTGCTCATTCAATTTCAGATTTATTTCATTGCAAAATCCAAGATAAAATGACTCAGCTGGAATCTAATTTATTTGGTATGGAAATTAACCCTCAGAAAGAAAGTAATGCTTATATAGAAAAAATAAGAAGAAATTTACATTCCATTATGAGTCCAATCATCATGGAAGAATTAAACAAGCAGCTTGACGCTGCCAGTGTATCTCCAGGCACCCACGAATCAGCATTATTCGATAAAATGATTGAACTTATTATTAATACATCTAAAGATTTTGACTACATTGTTTTTGATACTGCACCTACAGGTCATACTTTAAGATTATTATCACTCCCTGAAATGCTTGGTACATGGATGGACAGTCTAATTAATAAAAGAAGGAAAACCCTGAGCTTAAAAAAGATGATGGGAAAAAACAAAGATGATAAAGACCCGATAATTGAAATACTATCCAAGAGAAAGAAAAATCTTACCCTTGCAAGGGAAATAATGATCGATGGAGAAAACTTACAATTCATATTTGTATTAAATGCTGAAAAAATGCCTATAGAAGAAACTAAAAAAGCTGTAAAAATGCTGAAAACATATGATATAATAGTAAATTCTCTGGTTGTCAATAAGATTTTACCAGACAACAGTTCAGATGATTTTTGGAAGAGCAAAAAAGTTAAGGAAGAAAAATATCTAAAAGTTATTCAAGAAGAAATTCCTGTAAATAAAATATATAAAATACCTCTATTTAAGTTTGATATGGATGAATATACAATTAATGAAATGGTTCAGTATTTTCTTTAAAATTTATTAATCTTTAAAGTGTACGCTTATCAATAGATTCATAATAGCAAAACTTAATTTATGCATATCAAAATATCTGGTGTTTCTGAGAAGTTTTGATATGTATAAATTAACTGTTTTGCTGGAATATCTATAAAAATACTTTCAGTATTTTTTATCTAAAGATAAAAGTTTTTGTTATTGAAATCTCCGATTATTAATATAATTTACAAAGAACAAATTACTCTATTGGAGAATGATTATATGGAATCGGTTATAACTTTTTTGGATATCATAAAAGATATACTTAACTTTGTAAATAGCAAAATACTCATAACTGTTATATTACTAAGTATATGGTGGCTAATTCGTAAATTAATCAATAAAATTATTGAAGAAAAAATAGACAAAGTAAAAAAAATCCATAAAGCAAAAAAGAAAGCCTCAATCATTACAACTGCTTTAATTATTTTTCTATTATGCCTATTATGGGTTAAAGATTTTACTCAATTCATAGCAATTTTATCGGCGGGATTATCTATCACATTAAAGGAGCCAATAGAAAACATCTTTGGCTATTTCTTTATTTTGTTAAAAAAGCCCTTCAAAGAAGGGGATAGAATAGAGATTAATGGTGTTTCTGGGGATGTAATAAGTATAACGGCCTTTCAATTCACTGTTATTGAAATAGGTAACTGGGTTAATCCCGATCAAAGTACAGGGAGAATAATACACGTTCCAAATGGTAAAATTTTTTCTAAGGATTTAGCTAATTATACTAAAATATTTAACTATATTTGGGACGAACTAGAAGTATTAATTACCTTTGAAAGCAATTGGGTATCTGCTAAAAAAATTCTTTTAAATATTGTTAATAAATATTGCTTAGATGAAAGTAAAAATGCTGGTGTTAATTTAGATGAAATTTCTAAAAAACATATGATCTACTATAAAAATCTTACCCCTATTGTCTATACCGATGTAAAAAATAGTGGTATACTATTAACAGTTCGTTATCTTTGTAAGCCTCAGCAAAAAAGGATTTATCGCTCTTTAATATGGGAAGAAATGCTGTCTCAATTTAACACCAATAAAGATATAGAATTTGCTTATCAGACTATTAAAGTAAAATAGACATTGACAATACCTTCAATTAGATGAAAAGAGAAATTATATATGGGATTCTCCCCTTATAAAATCCGATATTATTAATATATAGTTTTCATATTTTTCTCCCCCATATTCCAATTCCTTTAATTTAACTTCTCCCCCCAGATATTCAGTTAATTTTTTTTTGATTTTTTCCTTGTCTAGTTTTCCATTTGTTTTTCCATCAATATAGTCTTTTATATAATCTACACTGACTTCAACAAATGCTGATTCAGAAGATACTGCCCAAACTGACATTCTTCCTCCCATATCTTTCTCTGATATTTTTCCCCTTGTCTCCTTAATTATATATTCAATATCGCCTTCTTTATCCTTTGGTATTTCTATTCCTAGGGCTTGAGGAAAGCCATGCTCTGGAGAAAGACAGCACCATGGATATATTCCTTCATTTTTTCTAACTAATGTACTTAATAATTTATCTACACTATAATTAGTAGTATAGAATATAGTTTGTTTACCATATTTTTCTATATTCTTAGGAACATCTTCAATAATAAATTTCTCAATCCCCGATATACTGCTTTCACCTCCAGGATCAGGAATCATAGCATCTATAAATTTAATTCCCAATTTTTCACAACCTCTTTTGAGAATATCTCTTTTTTGGGAAAGTAATTCATAGGACATATGCCTTGGAAAAGAATAATGTACAAAGGTTTTTGCTTCCTTTTCATTGGCAAATTCTAATATTTCTGAAGCAGTACCTATTGTATCTCTACTAAGTACAATATCAGCTTTAGAGGCTATAACATCGGGATCTTCTCCCGGAGAACATACAATTATTAATAAATCATTCCTTTTCTCTCTTATTTTATCTATTGCACCTGTTACACCAGGAATTCCCTGGGCTATAATAATTCCCTTTACATTAGGGTCTAATGCCATAAGAGTAATCTTATCTATAATTGCTTCCTGTTCAAGGTTGAATTTAACGGGAAAAACCTTATGTATTATACGGTCTTTGCCGTATCTCTTCACCATTTGCTCTGCCGACCTATATCCATCTTCATTTGCAATAAGGGGTGAAGTTATTAAACCTATTTTCCAATTATCTTTTTCTATAGAAGTTTGTTTATTACATCCAAAAGTACCTACTATCAACAGGGTAGTAATAAAAATTACGATACACTTTTTAAACATAAAACTTCCTCCTTTTATATTAAAATAGATTCTTACTAAATCCACCTTTATCCCATTATATTCCATAAGTTTATTGCTTTCAATATTTTTCAACATAAAGAACACTAGCTATCATTTTATTACAGCTAGTGTTTTTTGCCTCCTACTTGCCATATATCTTTACTTTCACTTCCTTGTGGCTAAAATCTCCTTTTCCATTTCTAATACTTCACTTTTTACTTCGTCACTCAATTTAGAAAAAATCTCGTTCCTATAAATTCTACTTAATTCTCCTTTATTTTTCACACCTTTTTTTATAACATCAGTCCAATAGGTTTTTCTTCTTTTATGGTATAAGTCAAGGTCAACAATTCGTGTTCCATCTTCTAAGTACTCCAGGCCTAATAGTATTTTCTTTATATATTTGGGATCATAATACGTGAAAAATCTGATTCTATATACACCTACCGACATTAAAATAGTTGCTGCATCCTTACCCCAAGCTTCTCCAAGTATAAATCCTACTTCCAGCTGCTCAAGAACTTTTAAAAGTCTTTTATAATGGAGCATATACTCTCCATAAATGTCATAGATTTTTATTATTAGCTCATACCAATCTTTATTGTCAAATCCAGTATTAAGATACTTTAAATCATGTATTTTCAATTCTTTTAGTACACTAGGATATTCTTTATTGATTATAATAGCTCTTTCATGAATCTCCGATAAAGAAATAGGTTCATTTAAACGTTTTTGTGTGAAAACAATAATTGTTCCAGTATTATTATTTTCAAGTATTTCGTGGAATTTTCCAATCTCTCCATTATAGTCCTCTGATATTTGTTTTATTACCTTCTCTGTATCTCCAAAGGTCTTCATTATAATTATCCTTGGTGCCATTCTTGAATAAGATATTAAATTATATCTATCATCATTTATTATTTTACATAATACTGACTCTGACTGATATTTTAAAAACAGAACTTTTGCAATATCTTTAGGCTTTATTATTTCTTCTTTTTTATCGGTCAAAAATATGATAGTTGTATTTTCTGTAGATTTCTCAAAGGCTGTATTCACATCATAATCTTCAGCTTCAAAATCCTCAAGAAATAAATTTCTCAACACATCCACATCTTGACTTTCTAAAACAATAATCTTAGGACCACTTCGAAAAATGGATAACATTTAAAAAACCCCCTTTAAAGGCCAATATTTGATTTACACATTCTAGCATCATCTGTTCCATAAGGATAGGGCAAAACAAATATCTTCTTGCTCCTTAATGTTATTATATTTATACCTATTATTCCATTTAAATAAACTATATCATTTTCCGTATCGGAAGTCATAGATAAATCATGACCAAATAAATTGTATTTTTCTGGTGATTTGCTGATTTCGCTATAAAAATGGCTAATTTTATAATTTTCCTCATCTATAACCATAATATCGCTTCCTTCAACTATAATACTCCTATTTATATATTCTGTTACAATGCTTGAATCATCATGATTTCCAATAGTTAAATATATTTTATGAGCAAAGGAATTTTCCAATATTTTTATTAGGTCCTTAACTTTTTTTCTGTACATATTTCTTCTCCTAGGATATAATTCAAGCTTAATATTATCAACTAAATCTCCCGTATGAACAATATATTTGGGTTTAAGCTCTTTGATGAGCAATTCTAAACTAGAATAAAAACTTGCTGGAGTATCAGAAATATGTAATAATATATCTTCACCAGATTCAAGAATATCTCTAGGTATATAAACTCTACCTAATAAAGAAAACAATATGTTTTTTATTTTTTTCATTTTTATCCTTTCTAGTTTGGCATTTTTACCTTTATATATATTATTATAGATAAACAAGATTGTCATTCAAAATAAATTTTATAGCTCTGACTTGACAAAATTGCCTAATTATATATGGGATGGCTTTAGGTGCTTTAAAACCATATGTAATAGATAGTTTTTAAAGAAAGTAATTATGTAATTTGCTTAATTGATACAATTTAGAGGCTTCTTTCCATTTAATGCTGCAATAATATTATCTGCTGCCATAACAGACATTTTCGTCCTTGTTTCATCAGTTGCACTTCCAATATGAGGACACAGCACAACATTATCTAATTCTTTAAGCTCCTTCTCTACCTTTGGTTCATTTTCATATACATCCAACCCAGCTCCCCAAATTTTCTTATACTTTAGAGCTTTTACCAGTGCTTTTTCATCTACTACCGGACCTCTTGATGTATTAATTAATATTGCTTCTTTCTTCATTATATTGAATTCATTATCACCAATCATATGCTTTGTATCCTTAGTTAGAGGTGTATGGAGGGAAATATAATCTGATTTTTTTAGTACTTCTTCAAATGATACAAACTGTGCTCCAGTTTCCTTCTCAAATTCTTTCTTTCTAGATCTATTGTAATACAAAATTTTCATATTAAAAGATTTTCCTCTTTTTCCAAAGGCTCTTCCTATACGTCCTGTTCCTATAATTCCAAGTGTTCTTCCACTAACATCCTTACCTAATAATAATTTTGGAGACCATGCTGTAAATTTATCATTTCTAATATATTTATCTCCTTCAACTACTCTCCTTGCCACAGCAAACAACAATGCCCATGCTAAATCAGCAGTTGCATCGGTTAAAACATCAGGGGTATTAGTAAGATATATATTTCTCTCCTTAGCTGCCTCTATATCCATATTATTATATCCAACTGCATAATTAGCAAATATTTTTATATTTGGCTCTATATCCATCAGTTCTCTATCAATTGTATCTGCCAATTGACATAAAACTCCATCCTTTCCCTTAACTTTCTTCTTTAACTCTTCATAGGTAAAAACCCTATCTAATTCATTAACTTCCACATCAAAATGTTCAAGTAACTTTTTTATTCCTTCTTCAGGTATTTTTCTTGTTACTAAAACCTTTTTCCTTGACATAATATCTCCTCCATTTTTTCTTTATAATATAATTATTGTATCATTATAATATGATTCTTTAGAAATGTTTTTTTAAAATTTTAATTTTACTGTATCCTTTAAATATTCTAGGGAAATAATAATTTTGAGGTGATTCATATGAAAAAAATCAAATTTATATTAATATATTTTTTGATGGCCTTTATTATTATAATGTCAGTATCTTCATGTACTCAACAAGCTCCTAAAAAACCAGCACCAACGTCTGATGAGCCAAAAGAAATGCCTAAGGTTGTGGAAGAAATTGAATCAGAAATCATAAGTATAATGTCTGAAGTAGATATGATCCCTTATTATGAAAAACAAATTCAAGAAAAACTTAAAAAGAACAAAGAGAAAAAAGAACTTTCTATTAAAATGGGAATGACCTCTCAAAGTGATAGTAGCCAAAGTCAAGAAGGCAATGGTCAGCAAGAGGGTACAGAAAAAAAGGAAGCAGGAGAAATTGACAAACTAGTTGAGTTTGAACCAAAGCCAATAACAATAAATGATATTCTACTATCTGAAATATTAGAATCTGAAACTCAAAAAATAAAAGGAAGCAATACTCAAGAAATTCCAAATCATATTGATTTTATTTGGGATAAAATAAATAAAAAGATTAGAGAGTTACATAAAAAGTGGAATTCTCTTGAATCTGACGTTATTAAATCAGGAGTTTCCCAAGAGCCTGTAATGGGATTTGAAAAGACTTTAAATAATCTAACCATTTCAGCAAATAATTATAATTTTTTAGATACCCTTGTTTACAGCAATAAATTAACCTCTTATATTCCCGATTTAGTAGAAAATTTTAAAAAGAAATTTCCAACACCTATATATTATATGAAATATTACCTTAGACAAACAGTATTGGCTTGTAAAATTAAAGATTATAATAGTGCGTCAAGCAACTACAGCAAATTAAATATTTACAAAGATGCTTTAGTATCCCAATTAGTAGATAAGAAACTTACCGAACTTGCTAATAAGCTCAATACTTCAATCAAGGATCTGGAAGATTCATTATTGCTAAAGGACTTAAATGTCATTAAAATAAAGGCCAGTGTAGTCATGAGTAATATACAATTAGTAAAGGAAGAATTATCAAAACAATAAATTTTAGGGAAATTGTATGATAAGTCTGTACAATTTTCCTAAATAAATAATTAATTTATATTGATTGAATATCATACCTTATTTATAATAATTATATAATTATTATATAATTGATATATACTTTCTTAAGAAAGGAGATTTATTGTGATTAAAATATTATTGCTTGCTGCTGCAAGCTACCTAATTGGAAGTATTCCTTTTTCTTTCCTGACAGCTAAATTTTTTGGCGGAATTGATATAAGAAATTATGGAAGCGGTAATTCCGGTGCAACAAATGTTTTCAGAACACTTGGCAAAAAGGCTGGAGCAGTGGCTTTTTTAGGGGATTTTCTTAAAGGTTTCATTACTATTCTTATTATTAAAATTTATATTGGTATAGATATATCAGTTATATGTTCAGCCTGTGTTGTCATAGGACACTGCTATCCAGCCTTTCTTAGATTTAAAGGAGGTAAAGGGGTGGCCACTGCAGGTGGAACTATATTTGCACTATATCCACTGGTTGGATTCATTCTATTATTTTCTTTAATTGTCATAGTCAAAATATCTAAAATGGTTTCTCTTGGGTCAATTTCAGCAGCTATATTGTTTCCTGTTATATCCCTACTATTGAAGACTCATAAATATTTTCTCTTTTACTCTATTGTAATTGGTTTATTTGTCATATACAAACATAGAACAAATATAAGTAGACTATTATCGGGTAAAGAATCAAAAATAAGCTTTAAAAATTAAACTTTTATAGGTGTACATTTGTATAAATTTCCCATAAGAAAATTTAATTCATTTATATCAAAATATCCAGTGTTTCTGAGAAGTTTTGATGTGTATAAATTAACTATTTTACTGGAATATCTATAGTTAGTTTTTAAGAAGTATTTATTTATACCATCAAACGCAAAAAGAGAATCCATCATAGAGGATTCTCTTTTTTATGGTATTAAATTCTATTCTGTCTAAATATTAAAAAATTGGCGGGAATATGTGGGAATCGAACCCACCTAAGAGGCTCCTAACCCCTCATGCTGGTTTTGAAGACCAGAGGGCACACCAGCACCCATCTACTCCCAAAATCCCTTTGTTTTTTGCGACTATTACATTATAGCATATAGATATAATCTGTCAAGGGGTGATTGGATCAGTGAATTTTGCCAGTTTTAATTGATGATTTAAATGTAAAGCAAAACGAGCTAATCTATTTTAACATTTCTTGGTTTTCTTTATAGAATTCCTTTTTAAAATTTTTAAAACGTTTAATTACATCGGGATTATTGTATAAAAATTCATTTAGCATATATATTTTTTTTAGAGTATTAATACTTACATCATGCTCTATCATTTCTGTATCCTTTAAAAGAGTTTTTTCTACTCCAAGGTTTTTCAGAAACTCTTCTATAATTCTATGTCTTTTTAAAAGAAATCTCCCAACTTCTTTTCCATTTTCAGTAAGCTGTACTATTCCATACCTTTGATAATCTACTAGTCCCATTACATTCAATTTTTTTACTACTTTAGTGGTTGATGATGGACGTACATTTAATTTATGGGCTAATTGATTAATACGAATATATCCCTCTTTAATACAAACCCGATAAATCATTTCCAGATAATCCTCCATACTGGAAGTCAATAATTTATTTTCTGAATTTAACATTTGGTATCCTCTTACAGTATGAAATTCCCTATCTTTTTCCATATCCCTCTTCCTTTCTTTTTTTATATTATATGTAAACAATATTGTTACTTAAGAATAAATTTCAAATAATAAATGCTCTCCTATTTTTTATTTGAAATTTATTAAACCTTAAAGCTCTTTATCTTTAAAATAAAAATTTAACTATAAGTGTAACAAATATAAATATTAATACATATTTTAATTATTAGCTAAAACCAATAAAGTTTCCTATGACTAACTTATGAAATTAAATTATAAAAAATTAATAAAATGGAGGTTTTTTTATGGAAAAAAATTTAATTCCTTTACATGAATTACCTAATGGCTCCTTTGGTATAGTTAAGAAACTTACTTCAAAGGGAAATGCTCGCAGAAGAATGTTGGATCTTGGTCTAATCCATAATACCTGTGTAGAATCATTAATGAAAAGTCCAGCAGGTGACCCCACAGCATATCAAATCAGAGGAGCTGTTATTGCTCTAAGATCAGAAGAGGCATCTAAAATTTTTGTTGAATCAATTCAGTAGTTTATCATAAATTTCATTGATTAAAGGCGTTTATTGACCAAAGCGGTCATTACCATAAAACTTTAATTAACTAGGGGGTTATAAAAATGGGTTTGACAAATAAATCTACTGGAATAGGAGCCTTAAATGAAATGTTTGAGGTTGAATTGGAATCACCTGACGATATTGTTGTTGCATTGGCAGGTAATCCTAACACAGGTAAAAGCACTGTATTTAACAGTCTTACAGGACTTAATCAACATACTGGAAACTGGCCAGGTAAAACCGTTACCAATGCCCAAGGAAAATACACACATATGGATAAAAAATATGTATTAGTTGATTTACCAGGAACATATTCTTTATTGGCTAATTCTGTAGAAGAACAAGTGGCTAGAGATTTTATTTGCTTCGGGAATCCACATGCAACGGTAGTTGTTACCGATGCAACTTGCTTAGAAAGAAATCTTAACTTAGTTCTTCAAATAATGGAAATAACTGATAAAGTAGTAGTTTGTGTAAATCTTATAGATGAAGCAAAGAGAAAAAAAATTAATATTGATCTAAAGAAACTGGAGAAGCTTTTAGGGGTACCAGTAGTTGGAACAATTGCAAGAAGTGGTAAAGGGCTGGATGAATTAAAGGATAAAATAGAAAAAGTTGCTTATGGAAAAATCAAAACTAACCCAAGACAAATAAATTATAGTGAAGTACTTAATAAAGCCATAAAAGAAGTTGATCCCCATATCAATGTTTTAGTGGGAAATAAAATCAACAGTAAGTGGACCTCTCTTCGTTTGATCGATGGAGACAGTAGTTTACTAAAATCAATAAATGAATATCTCAATTTTGATTTATCAAAGGATATGTTATTGAATAAAAAACTGTCTATTGCCCATCATGAGTTGAAAAAGGAAGATATCGAATTAGAAGTTCTAAGAGATCATATTGTTTCTAATATTGTTAAAACTGCTGAAAACATTAGTAAAGATGTAATTTCCTTAGAAAATAAAACCCATAATCATATTGACCGTAAAATTGATAATGTTTTAACCTCAAGATTATTTGGTATTCCCATTATGATTGCATTATTAGGTCTTGTTTTCTGGATTACCATTGAAGGTGCCAATATTCCTTCTGCTCTACTGGCAAATGGATTGTTCTGGATAGAAGGTCATTTAACTCTATTTTTCAACTGGCTTGGTACCCCTGATTGGATTCATGGTATTCTTGTATTGGGGGTATATCGTACATTGGCATGGGTTATATCTGTGATGCTTCCACCAATGGCAATCTTCTTTCCATTGTTTACTTTATTGGAAGATCTAGGCTATCTTCCTCGAATTGCCTTTAATCTGGATAATTACTTTAAAAAGGCTTGTGCCCATGGTAAGCAAGCATTAACAATGTGTATGGGGTTTGGCTGTAATGCAGCAGGAATCATTGCATGTAGAATTATTGATTCTCCAAGGGAAAGATTAATAGCAACTATTACTAATAATTTTGTACCCTGTAATGGACGTTTCCCAACCTTAATAGCCCTTGCCAGTATTTTTATTGGATCTGCCGCCGGCTCCTTTAGTTCTTTGGCAGCTACATTATCCATATTAGCAGCTATTGTGCTGGGTGTTATACTCACTCTTTTTATATCCAGATTATTATCAAAAACAATTTTAAAAGGATTGCCTTCCTCCTTTACTCTAGAATTACCTCCCTATAGGAAACCTCAAATAGGTAGAATAATTGTACGTTCTATATTTGACCGTACCTTATTTGTACTGAGTCGTGCTATTGTTGTTGCTGCCCCTGCCGGTTTTATTATCTGGGGTATGGCTAATATAACTATTGAAGGAGTAAGTATACTTACTCATTGTGCGGAGTTTTTAGATCCCTTTGGTAGATTAATAGGATTAGATGGATATATTATGATGGCCTTTATATTAGGTCTTCCTGCCAATGAGATTGTGGTTCCTATACTAATTATGAGTTATATGTCTAAGGGAGCTATGTTAGAACTTAATAGCTTAACAGAAATGAAACAATTATTTATCGATAACGGATGGACTTGGTTAACTGCTGTTTGCATGATGCTATTTTCTTTAAATCATTGGCCATGTGGTACTACACTTTTGACAATTCGCAAAGAAACACAAAGCTGGAAATGGACCTGGGTGTCCTTCTTGATTCCAACAGCCACAGGTATTGTTGTATGCTTTATCGTTGCTCAAGGAGCAAGACTGCTTGGTTTAGTATAGCAGAGGAGAATAATTAAGAAAAACAACTGTCTATATAACATTTGACTAAAATAATAAAGTAAATATAAGCTTTTCATACATCTAAAGCTACTATATAGCATCTTTAGATTGTAAAACCTGTATCAAAATAAAACATATGTTTTATTTTGATACAGGTTTTTGCAAACTAATCTTATTCTAGTGTTCTAAAAAAAAACATTTATATATAATATGAATAATACACAATAAATTTTAGTTTTTTATATTTTTTAAACAAAAAATTATATTAAGTAATATCAGTAAATTCTCTCTTTTAAAGATTATATTGGCATAAAAGTTGCTAGTAAATATAATATATATTTTGTTTTAGGGGTAACTTTTTTGTTTAAAATATTATTCTTTTTAGGAGGTATCAAATATGAACAAAGAAAAACAAAAAATTAATGGGATTATATGTGAATTTTTAATTTTACTTTTAGAAAAAGAAGCCAAGGATGTTTCTATAAAAATCAATGAACATGCAAATGAAACTAAAATAGAGATATCAAGTGAAAAAATAATTCTTAACAAAGATACAATATATGAGATTAATCAAATATTGAGCATGGAAAGAACTCTGGAAATTGAAAGCCTTTATTGGGGTTTATTGGGCAATATATATAAGAGCAGCAATCTTCATATAGTTGCAAATATGATAGATGATGCTGAAACATACTACCACGATAATAAATTCAAAATAATATTATCTCGAAAAAAAGATATCCTATAAAAACTTCAGGAGGACTCAATGGTAAATATTATGACAAATTATAAACTATTTATTACGCTTTTCATCTTTTGGATACTGTTAACTTTTGATTTCAGTTATTTGAATATAGTAGCTGGAATTATTGCCTGCTTTGTAGTTACTAAATTATCATATAAAATTCTCTATACTGATAAAGGCTTTGTTTTTAAAACAATAAAAATAAGTATTTTAATAAAATATTTCTTTAAATTAATATTTGAAATATATAAATCTTCATTCAGCTATATAATGCGTATAATAAAAAAAGACTGTGAACCTCGTATAGTTGAGATTCAATTGGATATTACCGACCCTTTAGCAATTACAATAATATCTAATTCAATAACCCTAACACCTGGAACTTTAACAATGGATGTCAATGATAATAGGCTCACTGTTTTATCACTACAACCCTGTAATATAGATGATAAAGCTATTGAAGCAGAAATAAAAAATAAATTTGAAAAATTCTTTATTGATGACTAATAAATACAAATAATGAAATTCTAATTACTATACTTTATACTTTTCCCATAAGAAAGGATTGTGAAATTATGTTTCTTCAAATTACTATGCTATTGCTAGTCGCAGCTATGTTTATTACTCTAATTAGAATGATAATCGGACCTACTATATGGGAAAGATTACTTGCATTTAATCTTTTTTCTGCAAAGATTTTGCTTCTATTATCTGTACACGGAGTATATAAGCAAAAATTGATTTTACTGGATATTGCTTTTACCTATGGAATTATAGGCTTTTTAACAATCACACTACTTTCAAGACTAATTTTATCAGGAGGTAGAGAAAAATGATAGGAAATGTACTTTTAGTTTTATCCTGGATTTATATTGTATTTGGAATAATCGGTATATTCCGCTTTTCAAATATGTATTCAAGACTATTAACCAGCAGTAAAATTGATACCGTTGCAGCTATAACTACATTTATAGCTTTGATTTTTTACAGCGGATTTAATGCCTTTTCTATAAGACTTGCTTTGATTATGCTATTTGTTATTTTTACAACACCAATAAGTAACCATGTTATTGCTAGATCAGCATATTTAAATGGAATTATTATTGAGAAAGAGGTAAAAAAATGAATTTTTTAATTGAAAATATGCTACAAATTATTCTCATAATTGTTACAATAACTATCGTAAAAAGTAAAAATAATATAAGACTAGTTGTACTTTTTTCATTATTTTCCCTTATCACCGCAGCTTTATATTATCTTAATAAGGCCCCGGATGTGGCTCTTGCTGAAGTGGCTATAGGCTGTGCCATTATCCCTCTAATTTTTATTATATCTATATCGAAACAGCAGGAATTTGTAGTTATCAATCATACAAATGATAATTTTTTAGAAAGTGAAATAGGACTGGGATATAGTTTACTACAAGACTTTACAAACCATTACAATTTAAAGCTTAGTATATATAATATTGGGCCCGATAATTTAAAGGGTGTATTCAGAAGTAGAAATGTTGATTTAATAGTAGAAAAATCCCAGTCCGATGATAAATATATTCTAAAGGGTAAGGAAAGTACTATTCTAATAAATAAACTTGAGCAAATGACTAAGGATATATCTAATATAGAAATTATAAAAGTTAGTGAGGATGAAACCTATGATTAAAAAAATACTTTTATTATTAATGCTCATCACATTATTTGTCTGTTTTTATGTATCAGTATATGATATCTCAGATTTTATTAGCTATTCCAGTAAAGAATATTTTATAAATAACGCAATTTCAGAAACTGGCTCTAATAATATTGTAACAGCAATTTATCTTGATTATAGACTCTTTGACTCTATATTTGAAGCTAGTATTCTTCTTATTGTTGTTTCAGGAATAATATTTATATCTAAAAAGGATGATGAAATAATATAAACTTTGATTTGAAAGGATGTATGCAATATGAAAATATCACCTCTTTTTATTTGTATAGGTAGGATACTATTTCCCTTTATGCTCATATTTGGATTTTATATAATAATAAATGGCCATGTCTCTCCTGGAGGAGGTTTCCAGGGAGGAGCAATATTGGCAACTGCAGTATTAACGAGTAATTATATATATCCTAGGAAAATTAGCAACTTAAATTCACTTATAAAGCTTGAAAAATTATCTTTTATATTAATATTGATTATTTCTTCATTAAGTTTCTTTACACGTAATGCCTATTTCACTAATTTTGTACCCCTTGAGGGATCTATAGACTTTAAAAAGGCTTTCCTCATAACATTAAACTTTTTAATTGGTATAAAGGTTGCTCTAGGCTTTGTTACTATCTTTTCAACTTTTATAAAGGAGGGAGAAAGCTAACATATGAATCTATTACTTTCATTTATTATTGTTTTAATAGGTATATATGGTCTAGTTACCAGTAGAAATATTATTAAGTCAATAGTTTGTTTAAATATTACTCAAACAGCAGTTATACTTCTTTTTTTAAATTTTGGAAATATTAATAATGGAAGTATTCCTATAATCAGTGACGGTACACTGGAAAATATTGTAGATCCTCTACCCCAAGCTTTAATGATAACTGCAATAGTGATAGGGGCTTCTATCACTGCCTTGTCCTTAATGGTCAGTATAAAAATATTTCATTATTATGGAACATTAAGCTGGGAAAAATTACTTGAAAGGAAAGGATAAAATGTCATTTATACCTATATATTTAATATTCATCCCCATAGTAGCAGCAATGATAATATACTTAATACATAACAGATATATGAACTATATAGTTTTTCCTGCTCAATTGAGCATCAGCATACTGGCTTTTAAGTACTATGATATTTACCATGGATTAAGTATACCCCAAGTAATTTCTTTAGGTAACTGGGATAAAAATATAGGAATAGCGCTCAAAAATGACCAGCTTTCAATGGCATTTATTTTTCTATCCATCTTTCTCTGGTGGGTTATATTAATCTATTCCTGGGACAAAAGAAAAAAAGATTTTAAGTTTCTTTTTTTCCTAATGTTTCTTGAAGGTACTTTCTTAGGCCTTCTTCAAACAAATGATCTTTTTAATTTATTTGTCTTTATAGAAATTATAACTATAATATCAACAATATTGATATTATATAAAAAGGACGGTCATTCTGTCAGAGCAGGTCTTTATTACTTGTTATTTAATACCGCAGGAATGCTCTTTTATTTGCTAGGATTAATATTAATATATAATGTTTCTGGAACCTTAAACATTGATATTATTGCTGAAAAGATAGCATCAATTAAAGATACTAGCTTTATTAAGCTAGGTTATATTTTTATTATGTCTGCTATTGGTGTAAAATCAGCATTTTTTCCAGTTTTCAACTGGCTTCCAAGAGCCCATGGCGCTGCTCCCTCATCGATATCAGCACTACTTTCAGGACTTTTGGTAAAAAGTGGACTATATGCATTTATTAGATTAAACGTGATATTTAAAATAGCAAATTTAGTAGACTTCTTTTTCTTTCTGGGATTTTTCACAGCCCTATGTGGAGTAGTATTTGCCTTAAGTCAAAAAGATATAAAACAAATCCTTGCATTCCATACTATTTCCCAAATCGGTATAATGTTAATGGGAATAAGTAGTTTAGAAAGCAAAATTTATATTGGAGGTCTAATGCATATTTTTAACCATGCCATGTTTAAATCATTACTATTCTTAGGAGCAGGAGTAATAATAAACACCTATGGCGTAAGGCAAATTACAGAAATAAGAGGTGTTTTTAAGAAACTGCCTTTTATATCCCTTTGTATGATAGTAGGTATGCTATCTATAACCGGTGCACCTTTATTTAATGGTTTTGTAAGCAAGTCCATTATAAAATACGGTATCCAATATTCTAGCCTAAAAACTATAATGCTATTTATTATAAACCTGGGTACAAGTATATCATTTATAAAGCTTTCACAAATATTTTTTGGGAAATCTAAAAAGAAGAATCCCATAGATATAAATATTTCTCTAGCTATGGCTTCTCTTACTATTATGTGTATAGTCTTAGGAATATACTATGTACCAATAATGAGTGCATTCTTTGGAGTAGATATTTCTTATATACAGGTATTTAAAATAAAAAATTTCATTAACTATATTTTTACTATGACAATCGGATATATAATTTATAAAAAAATTATAGAAAAGGATTACAGAATAATAAAATATTTTAGGCATGTTAATATTTCCTTTGCAAGCACAAATTTCCTTCTTATTACCTTTATCTTTATAATGATTTTATGGATTAGATGATAATATATCAATTTAAATCATTGGGCTAATTTATATCTCAGAGTTTTAAAAATAAAAATTTTATTTGCCAGTTTTTATTCTTAAAAATGAAAGGAATTGCAGATTGCAACGCCTTTCATTTTTACATAACTTAACAGTATCTTCTATATCTATACGGGCGACAAGGTCTACGGCATCTAGAATAATAGGTTGGACGTCGACATCGACGTGGACCATAATATCCTCCGCCAAATAGAAAAAGAAAAGGAATTAGATAACCGCCTCCACAGTAACCAAACATCAACTATACCTCCTCTTTTATAGTTTGTCTTGGTTCAATAGTATATTATTCCAAACTTTAGTAATATGTTAATCTTTGTATATAAATATAACCAACTCTAAAGTATTATAAATTTCATAGAAAAAATGCAGAAACCTTCATTATTTTCTATGAAATTTATATTTAGTTTTAATGTTGGTTATATATAGGTAATGTTGATCCTGCTGCAGGCATTATCATTATTTTTGACTTTGGCCCTAACTCTTCTAATGCCCTATCAACAGCCTCTTGTATAGTCTTAAAGGGTTTAAAATTTATTTTTTCTATTAATTTATCTTCCAAATCCGATACTATATATATCTGTGCTTTTTGAAGTATCATAGCTATTGCCGCTGCCTTGTGACCGCCAAGTTTAAAGTTTTCCTTTATTTCCTTAATCATTTCCTCAGGTGTTTTATTGAGCATCCATTTTTCAAAGGTTTTTTCTCCAAACCCTTCTTTTGCCGAAGCAACAAATATTATTATACCGCCTTCCCTAACAGCATGCTTTGCATTATCCAATCCTTTTTGTGATTGATATATATTTATATCCTTTGGGAAACCACCAGGAGATACTATAACTATATCAGCCTTTTCTTCTATTTCTATTCCATACATTTTGTCTAGAAATTTACATCCTTCTCTATGGGCTTTTATGTAATCCCCAGCCACTGCCTTTACTATTTCCTTTTTACTGTTTAATACTACATTTATTATAAAATCTATTTTTATAAAATCACCAGTTTGATCTATGTCCTGTCTTACTGGATTATTCTCCAGATTTCCTGCATGTGCTTCCTTTTTTACCATATTAGAATGGTTTGCCTGTATTGCTTGATGACTTGACACTCCAGGCATCAGTGCCTTTGATCCTCCGCTATAGCCTGCAAAATAATGGTATTCTATATTTCCCATGCATATTATTCTATCGGCCCTAGCAACGGGTCTAAATATATCTACTGGTGTTCCGTTTTTGCATTTACCAAGATTTATACATTCATTCATATTACTGTCTAATATTTTTATATTACTATAATATATCTCCTTTCCTACTAAATCTATTTTTTCTTCTTCAGTGTGGCCTCTATGACTTCCAAGGGCCAAAACTATAGTAATATTTTCTTCTTTAGCCTTTCCCCTCTTCAATTCCCTTATCACAGATGGGAGTACTCTAGAGCTTGGCATTGGTCTTGTTATATCACTAGTTACTATTACTATCTCTTCATTCTCTTTCACAATATCCTTTAACCTTGATTTTCCTATAGGATTCTTTAAAGCCCTTTCGACTTCTTCCTCATTTTTTAAATCACATTCAATTTCCTTTGGTAACAATTCCCCCATGAAGTTTTGATCATTGATTTCAAATTCAACTATACCTTTACCGTATTTTAATTTATATTTCATTAATCTCCTCCATAAATAATGTTCTAATAGTTTTATATTAAAGATAAACAACTTTGATGCTTAATAAATTTTAAGTCTTAATGTTAATACAAGCTATTAATATAATCCTCCTTATCTCCTAAAACTATTTTAATTTCATCATTTACTTCTATTAGCTTCCATGCTTGATAAAACCCAATTTCCTCATTTGTATTATCCTTTGAATATTTTAATAAAATAATCGTCTTATCACTATATTTTTGAGTGTTGTAAAGTACTATTTCATAGCCTCTTAGCTCTTTAATATATTCCGACATAAAAGTTATAAATTCTTGAAATCCTATTCTCATTCTACTTTCTTTGTCTAACATAGAATAGGCTCTATCATACCTCTCCATAAGCAAACTATCCAAGAAATCCTTTACAATTGTAAAATGAGTAACATTACGTTTTTGTATCAATTCTTCGTTTCTTGAAAAGGGTTGATTCAGTAAATCTTCATCATCCAAAAACTCAATCTTCTCACCTTCAACTAAGATTTGTACTTTTTGTATATAATCCAGCTGGGTTAAGGAATTTACAAGAGACCATATTACCAAGGGTTCTCCTAATTCCCGCAATTTATTATTTTTAATATATTCACTTGAAAAATTAACATAACATATATTTTCTATGGTTTCTATTGACAACAATCTAGTATCTTCTGGGATCGTTGCAGCCAATGTTTTGTTTCTGGGTCCATTAATTAGCTCTTCAACTATAACCTTTTCAAATGACATATTTTTCGTAGTAACAGCTCTATTTTCTACTGCTAAACTATTATCATTTACAAAATATAATTTAAATGTGGATTTTATTTCTTCAGGAACTGGAGGAATTGGTCTTACATTTTCTGATATACTAATATCCTCTCTAAAGGTTACTGCAAATAAAATTATCCCACAAAAAATAAGTAAAAAAACATACAATCTATAAAATGATTTCAAAAAATAACCCCCTAATTTAAACAGCTGACCTTAGTGGCAATATTATATAGAATGTACTCCCTTTATTTACTGTACTTTCTACTTTGACTTCTCCTTGATGTAGGGCAATAAGCTGCTGAGTTATTGATAAACCTAAGCCTGTTCCTCCTGTCTTTCTTGCTCTAGCTTTGTCAACTCTGTAAAATCTATCAAAAATAAAGGGTAATTCATCCTCTGGAATACCTATTCCATTGTCCTTAACCTTAATAACAAAACTATCCTGCTGGGTATATAATTCCACATCAACTCTTCCATTTTCAGGAGTGTATTTTATAGCATTTCCTATAATATTAATCAAGCTTTGTTGAACTTTAAATTTATCAAGCATAACTTGTATTTTAACCTTCTCATCAAAATTTAACGTTATATTTTTCTTATCGGCCAATGGCTTTAAATTACTTATTATTTTTTGTATTAAATAATTAACATAGGTTATTTGATAATCTAAATGAATATTTTCCTTTTCTAGATCTACTAAATATAATAGATTATCAATAATTTTATTTAATCTATCAACTTCAGAATCAATATCCTTTAAAAATTCTTTATATATTTTTTCTGGTGTGCTTTCTTGATGTATAAGTGTCTCTGATAATATTTTTATAGAGCTAAGGGGTGTTCTAAGCTCATGAGAAACATTTCCCACAAATTCTCTTCTTTGTTTATCAACCTGCTCAAGCTTTGTTGTCATTAGATTGAAGGCCCTTCCGAGATTGCTTATTTCATCACTTCCATATACCTCTACTTTTTGATTAAACTTCCCCCTTGCCATTTGCTTAACTGCTTCAGTTAATTTTTCTATTGGTTTAGATATTATATCAGCAAAAATAAAACTAATAAAAGCCGTTATCATTAAACCAAAAAAAGACAATATCATAAATTTTCGCATTGTGGTTTTAATATTTAAAAATATATCTTCTAATGAAGAAGATATAAAAACCGCTCCTAAAATCTTTCCTTTGTTTACTATTGGAACAGCAACATACATAACCTTACCATATTCTTCTAAATAATGGTGTCTTGCCACATTTTCTCCTAGTAAAGCAAGAGAAAGTTCTTCTTCATTTAGTGTATCCCCTTCTAATGTATTATATGAATCAACTAAAATATTTCCATCTAAATCCGAAACCATTACCCTGGATTTTATATCCATACTGGAGCTCTTTACTATTTCCCTAATAATTTCATTAACATATTTACTATTTATTTCCCTAATATAGTAAGATAACCTATCAGCAATAATATTGCTTTGGGTAAGAAGACTTATCTTCTTCTCGGTGATATAATTCATTCTAAGAGATTCATTGATAAAGGAATTTATTAATAAAATTGTTAGAAGTACCAATAATAAATAGGTGGAAACTAATTTCCACCTCAATCCTTTAAATTTTTTATTTATTTCTAAAATAGTAACCAACTCCCCATTTAGTTAAAATATATTCAGGTTGGCTGGAATTTGTTTCTATCTTCTCTCTGAGTCTTCTCACATGAACATCAACAGTTCTAACATCTCCAAAATATTCGTATCCCCATATTGTTTCCAGTAGAGCTTCTCTTGAATAGATTTTGCCTGGATTAGTTGCCAGTAACAATAACAAATCAAATTCCTTTGCTGTTAAATTTATCTCTTCCCCATGTAGGCTGACCTTTCTTCCTAGGGTATTAATAGTAAAGTCATCAATTTCTAACATATTAGTATGTACATAATTTTCTTTTAAATCAACTCTTCTAAAAATTGCCTTTATTCTTGCCTTTAATTCTAAAATATTAAAGGGTTTTGTTAAATAATCGTCTGCACCGTATTCCAGTCCCAGTACTTTATTACTATCTTCACCCTTCGCAGTTAAAATTATAATTGGAACCATTGACTGTTCTCTTATTTTTTTGCATACTTCTAATCCGTTCATTTTAGGAAGCATTAAATCTAAAACTATTAAATCATAAGTATTGTTAATGGCTTTTTCATATGCCTCTATTCCATCAACAGCAGTATCTATTTCATATTTTTCTTGTTCTAAGCTATATTTTAAACCTTTCAATAAAATCTCTTCATCATCTACAACTAAAAGCTTTTTCGACATTAAATAATCACCTCGATTCATCTATTTATTATATACCTAAAAAGTAATTCTATATTCAACAATACAAAACTCTTTTATTTTCAATTCGTTTAGTAAGTTTAATAGCATCAAAATGCTCTAAAAGCGGCAATACATATTTTCTAGATGTATTTAAAAGATCACGATACTCAGCTAAAGTTATTTCCTTATTTTTTGATAAATAATTCTTAAGCAGTTCCTTTGCTTTATTATAGGCCTGTGCATGAAATAAAATATCATCACTAATTTTAACTAATATATTCACATTTATCATAAAGTCAATAATATTTTTATCCTGTTTTGATATATTCATTGAATTAATAACATCCTTTAGTAAAGGGGGTTTGAACTCATTCTCTTTATATAAATTTTCTATTTTTTCCTTTAAAACAGCTTGTTTCTTTGACAGCTCAACTTCAAACCCTTTCAAAGCCACCACATCACCAAGAATTTTTAAAATATCATTCTTATAGTATACTTCCATTATTTCATCAAATAATTTTCCTTTAATATTATTAAAAAATCTACTTCTTATTTCTTCCTTTGACACTCCAGGTCTTAAAGTATTTTTTGTGTGAAACTCAGTTAAAAAGCTTATTAAATCTTCTTCATTACTTTCAATAAAATTTCTATGGACATATGTTCCGTTAGAAAATTTTACAGCTATTTTTTCCTTAACAAATTCTTGGAAAGCTTTCTCTACAAGCTTTTCAGACAGTCCAATTTGAATAGATATAAACTTAATATCGGGAAACTTGCTGCTGAATTTATTTAAAGCTCTTTCAATTATTAATTCTTTATTCCCCTCGCTTTTATCCTTTAGTTCATTTATTACATCTTCATTAGACATTTTATGTTTAATTGCATTTGGATCTAATATAACTCCGCCCCCTATAGTTTCTAGGGGAGAATAGTACCTCACTACAAATCTATCTCCATATTTACAAGCAGTTTCTTCCTCCAGACGTAATTGAGCATAGCAGCTTTCTCCAGGATTTAATTCATCTTTATCAAGTAAAACAACTCTACATAAAATCTCTTTTGTTCCATGGTAAAATCTTAGCCTTGTCCAATGTTCTATTTTTCTATTGGAGTTCTTTAATAGGTTCAATTTTACATCTATAATCATTGTATTTTTCATAGAATTTTCAGCTGCAAGAATATCTCCTCTAGATATATCTTCCTTCTTTACCCCAGTTAAATTTAAAGCCACCCTTTGCCCTGCATAAGCCTTGTCAACAGATTTACCATGAACTTGAATATTTCTAACCTTTACTTCCAGCTCTTCTGGATATATCATAAGTGACTGCTTCTCCTGTATAGTCCCTTCAATTAAGGTACCTGTTACAATTGTACCAAATCCCGAAATTGTAAATACCCTGTCTATTGGAAGTCTTAATGGTTCAGCAACATTTTTTTCCGGTATATCTTCGGTTAACTCAGCAATATACTTCTTTAGCTCATCAATTCCAGTACCTTCCATAGATGATACTGAAACAAGTGGTGAATTTTCTAAAAATGTTCCCTTTACTTTCTCTCTTATATCTTCCTTTACGAGACTTATCCATTCATCATCAACCAAATCACATTTTGTAAGTACAATAATTCCCTTCTCTATATCTAACATTGATAAAATATCTAAATGCTCTTGTGTTTGAGGCATAATACCTTCATCTGCAGCAATTACCAATAAAACCAGATCTATTCCACTAACCCCTGCAAGCATATTCTTTATAAATCTTTCATGACCAGGAACATCAACAATTCCTGCTTTTTTTCCATTGGGAAGTTCAAAAAAAGCAAAGCCTAACTCTATAGTTATTCCTCTTTTTTTTTCTTCTTTAAGTCTATCAGTCTCTATTCCAGTAATAGCTTTTATTAATGTAGTCTTTCCATGATCTATATGACCAGCAGTTCCTATAATAATATTTCCCATATTTACCTCCTGTTTTCAATGGCTCTAAGAGCCTTTACAATAATATCAAAATCATTTTCCTTTATTGTTCTTACATCTAATAACACTTTGTCATCATTGATTCTAGTAATTATAGCTGGATCATTATATCTTAAAAGCTCTTCTGTTTTTTTTGTACTTAAATCACTGGATTTAAGAGAAATTAAAAATGTTGGTAAATTAGTTAGAGGCATTGCTCCTCCTCCTACTTGAGAATAGCCCTCTGTAAATTCTACTATAAATTTACTTACCTCTTTTATTATTTTATCATATAAAACCATAGCCTTTTCTCTAATTTTCTCTTTATCCATAGTAAGCATTCTTAAAGTAGGGATATTATTTAAAGCTTGATTTTCATCCAAATATAATCTAAGGGTAGCTTCTAAGGCAATTAAAGTCATTTTGTCGACTCTTAAAGCCCTTGTGAGCTGATTTTTTTTCATCTTATCTATATATATCTTCTTGCCAACAATAACTCCTGCCTGTGGCCCTCCTAAAAGCTTATCTCCACTAAAAGTAACTATATCTGCTCCCTTCGAAAGACTTTCTAATACAGTAGGTTCATATGTTAATCCATATTTTGACAAATCTATTAATGTACCACTTCCTATATCTTCAATAACAGGTATATCAAATTTTTTTGCTAACAAACACAATTCCTCAATCTCTATTTCCTTTGAAAATCCTAATACCTTATAATTGCTTGTGTGCACTTTTAATATTGCAGCAGTTTCTTCATTTATATTGTTTTCATAATCAAAAAGATGGGTTTTATTTGTAGTTCCAACCTCTTTTAATATAGCACCACCCTGTAGCATAACTTCAGGTACTCTAAATGAACCTCCTATTTCAACCAACTGTCCCCTTGAAACAATTACCTCTTTATCCTTAGCAATTGTATTTAATACTAATAATACCGCTGCTGCATTGTTATTAACTACCAGTGCTGACTCTGCTCCAGTTAGTTTACATATTACTTCTTCTACATGGGAATATCTCGATCCTCTTTTTCCAGTATCAATATCAAATTCTAATGTTGAATAATTACTAGCCACTTCTGACAAATCCTTTAAAACTTTTTCGCTAATTAATGCCCTGCCAAGGTTTGTATGCAAAACTACTCCTGTCGCATTAATTACTTTTCTAAGCTTCATTTGATTTTCTTTTTCAATAACTCCTATTATATCATCAACTAATATATTTAAGTCTATTTCAAATTTGTCAAGATTGTCATTACTTGTATTTAAAATAAGTTTTCTTGTTTCATCAATTTTGCATCTAATTGCATCAACTACTGTAACTCTTGGAAATTTCTCCATTATCTCTTGTATCCTTATATCATTTAATATGTCATCCACCTTTGGTAGTTTTATAAGTAAGTCCCTTTTATTCATAATTCTCACCCCTATAATTAGTCTAAATCAATTTTTATAGATAACTTAACTCATTGTGCTAGTTCCCATATCGAGAGTTTTAATATAAATTTTGCAGAAAATAATGAACAAATTTACATTTTTTCTAGAAAATTTACATTACTTTAGAGTTGGTTACCTATATAAATATACGCCAATAAAATTTAAGAAAGAAACCTAATTTAACATCCTAAAATATCCATACTTATATGATCTTTTGATGTATAAATCTACTTTTGAATTTGTTTCATTATATATTTAAGATTATAAGTTTTTATCTATAAAATTATAACATAATTTTGTCCTTTTTAATAAAAATATCGGTGTTTTTAGAATATTTTGATATACATAAATTAAGTTTTGCTATGGAAAATCTATATGTATAATCAAACTAAAATAAATGCTCCTGTATTTTTTATTTGAAATTTATCAAGCATTAAAGTTGTTTATCTTTAAATACATAGTTTTCTAAAATTTTGCAAAACATATTAGTGAAGAAAAAAGTTTAAATTAAACACAATAAATCTATAAATATTATCTATATAAGGAGGCTTTTTTATGAATATATTTGATTTAATAATTAGCAAAATTAACAATTTTGCTTGGGGAGGCTTTATGATTGTCTTTCTAGTTGGAACTGGAATTATCCTTACGCTAGGTACAAGAATAGTTCAATTTAGAAAATTAGGATATGCATTTAAGCTTCTTTTTTCAAAAGAAGACATTGGCGAGGGAGATATTACACCTTTTCAAGCTTTAATGACTTCTTTGGCTGCCACTATTGGTACAGGAAATATTGCGGGAGTTGCTACAGCAATTGCAGCAGGAGGTCCAGGTTCTGTATTTTGGATGTGGGTTACAGCAGCTTTTGGTGGAGCAACAAAATACGGTGAAGCATTGCTGGCCATAAAATATAGAATAACAAACGAAAATGGCGAAAAATCAGGTGGACCGATGTATTACATAAAAAATGGTATGAAGGATAGATACGGTGGAAACTTTGCTTGGTTAGGCTGGTTATTTGCTTTATTTGGTTTTTTAGCTTCATTTGGAATTGGAAATATGGTACAATCCAACTCAGTTGCAGAATCCTTACAAACAACCTTTGGAATAAAACCAATTATATCTGGCATATTTATTGCTGTTGCAGTAGGATTAGTAATTCTTGGGGGGATTAAAAGTATAGCAAACGTTACTGATAAGATAGTTCCAGCTATGGCTATTATTTACATTCTAGGTTCTTTAATTGTTTTATTTAATAAAGCAACCTTAATACCAACGGCATTTTCCTCTATTTTTTCAAATGCCTTTACAGCTAAAGCTGTTGGAGGTGGATTAATTGGAACTGTCATTCGATTTGGAGTTTCCCGTGGAGTTTTTTCAAATGAAGCAGGACTTGGAAGTGCACCTATTGCCCATGCTGCCTCTAAAAATGATGATCCTGTTAAACAAGGTATAATAGGTTCTCTAGGGTCTTTCTTGGATACTTTAGTTGTTTGTACAATGACGGCTCTGGTTATTTTAGTATCTGATTTAATACAAATAGGTAGTGACAAAATAATGCTGGTTGCAACAAATACCGGTAATTTAGTTAAAGCAACAGAAATACCAGCAGGTGGAACTGAAGCTTTTACAAATTTTGTAGCACAATTTGGAGAGCCACTTACAGGAGCTGCCCTTACAACAACTGCCTTCAGTAGAGCTTTGCCTGGCTTTGGTTCATTTATAGTATCCTTAGGACTAGTCTTTTTTGCTTTTTCAACAATTCTTGGCTGGTTCTATTACGGTTCAAAATGTCTTGAATACATAGCAGGAGTAAAAATTGTTGGTGTCTATAAAATTGTATGGGTTATTTTATGTTGGATAGGTGCATTTATACCTTTAAGATTTGTATGGAATCTTTCTGATACATTTAATGGCTTAATGGCAATACCTAATTTAATTGGATTATTAACTTTAAGTCCATTAATATTTAAAATGACCTCTGATTATGAAAAAAGATAGAAGAAAATAGTAAAATAAGCACTCAATGTAAGTGCTTATTTTACTATTAAGTATTTATCCTGTTTTTCTGTTACTTCGCCAACTACATTAAATTCAGTCTTCAATTCTTTGCTATAATAGTCCAACAATTTCTTCGACTTTTCCTTTTTAAGGGAAATAAGTAATCCCCCTGAAGTTTGAGGATCAAACAGAATATCTTGAATATAAGTAGGTATATTCTCCTGAAATTTGATACTTTCTCCTAAATATTCCTGATTTCTATATGCTCCTGCTGGTACCAATCCCATTTGAGCATTTTCTATAGTTCCTTCAATAATAGGAACCTTATCTGAATCTATTACAATTGACACTTCACTTCCTTTAGCCATTTCAAAGGCATGTCCCAAAAGTCCAAAGCCTGTTATGTCTGTACATGAATTAACTTCAGTCAGCTTCATACCCTCAGCAGCAATATCATTTAAGCTTCTCATTGTATCAATTGCTTTTTGCTGTATATTTTCATCAAGCATTTCAGCTTTAATTGCAGTATTTAATATTCCAAGGCCTATGGGTTTTGTTAAAATTAAAATATCTCCAGGCTTTGCATTTGAATTACTTAAGACTTTGTCCGGGTGAACAGTTCCAGTTACCGACAATCCATATTTAGGCTCTTTATCATCTACACTGTGACCTCCAACCAATAAAGCTCCTGCTTCCCTCACTTTGTCGCTTCCACCCTTTAATATTTCAGCCAGTATATCCATGGATAAACAGGTTGGAAAACAAACTATATTCAAGGCCACTATTGGCTTTCCTCCCATTGCATATATATCGCTCAATGAATTTGCAGCAGCTATTTGTCCAAAAACATATGGATCATCTACTACTGGAGTAAAAAAATCTAAAGTTTCTATTAAAGCAGTATCTTCATTTAATTTATATACAGCAGCATCATCGGATGTATCTAATCCCACTAAAAGCCTATCACTTTCAAACTTTGGTAATTGACACAGAACCTGTGCCAAGGTCTCAGGACCAATTTTAGCTGCTCAGCCAGAACTGCTGCTTAACTCTGTAAGTCTTTTATTTTTAATGTCCTTCATTGATTTCACCTCCGTTAATTAATTTGCAAGTCATGTTTTATAAATTAAACAAAATAAACTATAAAAATCTTGCCACATCATTATCTTAACATATTTTACTTAACTTTTATACTATCTTTAATCTGATTAAACTTACTCTCTCCTATTCCACTTACTTTCATAATTTCATTTATATCTTTAAATCCTTTATTTGTTTCTCTATATTTTATTATTCTTTGGCTTATAGACTCTCCTATTCCATCTAACTTTATTAATTCCTCTTTGGAGGCAGTATTTATATTTATCTTTTCATCTATTCCTATATTATTTGATTCGTTAATTGTTTCTATATTAATATTTTCACCAATTTCTGGTATAATAATCTTTTCACTGTCATAAACATATTTAGATCTGTTAATTCTTAATATATCTGCCTTATCGGTAAGCCCTCCAGCCTTATTTATTGCATCCAAAATTCTATCGCCTTCCTTTAGAACAATCACTCCAGGCTTTTTAACAGCTCCACATATATCAACTTTTATATCAGCTGGTTTAGAAACTTCTTTTTCGGAATCTTCAGTACCTTTTTTATTGCTTTCCACATTTTCCCCATCTGCATTTTTACTTTCTTCACTATCTAAGCTTTCTTCTATTAAGAGTTTTTGGTTCATCTTAAAACTAAAATCTTTAATATTAAAAAATATAATTCCTAGAATTACTATTATAATCAAAACTATTTCCTTTTTCTTTAATTTTTTCAAACTATATTCCTCCTATCCAAAATATGCATTCCATAAAAGTTATATTATGGTAATTGTAGTTATTATTTCTTTTTTCTTTCATTAAAACCTTCTTTTTACCCTAAGAAAACCTTAAATTTTTATTGTTTTTTTGATATACTATATATGTTATGCTATTAATCCAGATTTCGCTATGCCAATCCATATTTAGACTAGAGGTGAAAGTTATGAAACGTTTATTTGTAATACTATTTATAGTTACTGTTCTGATTTCGTCTTCATTCAGTAGTTTTGCAATTACCCCAGCTGAAACAATAGATATTTCAGCAGAAAGTGGAATACTTATTGATTTTGAAAGCGGAGATATTCTATTTGAAAAAAATCCTCACAAACAAATGTATCCTGCCAGTACAACTAAAATCATGACTGCTATACTAACCCTAGAAAATACCAACCTTGATGATAAAGTAGTTATAGATAAAGAAGCGCCTTTTATAGGAGGTAGTCGTATATACGTTAAAGAAGGAGAAGTTTTTACTGTAGAACAATTGTTAAACGCTTTGCTGATTGAATCAGCCAACGATGCTGCTGTTGCATTAGCAAAACATATTTCAGGAAGCACTGAAGAATTTGCTAGGCTTATGAATAAGAGAGCTAAAGAATTAGGAGCTCTTAATACTCATTTTACAAATCCTAATGGTTTACCCGATGAAAAACATGTAACTACAGCTTATGATTTAGCTATGATATCTAAATATGCCATGACAATTCCAAAATTTAAAGAAATTGTTAAAACTGTAAGATATGAAATACCTGCAAATGAAAAAACTCCTGAAATTAGATATTTTAGAACTACAAATAGACTTCTTTGGGGAGTAGGTCCAAGCAATAGGATAGAATATAATGGAAAATGGGTTAATATTAAATATGATATAGTCGATGGCATTAAGACTGGATATACTGATGCGGCTCAACAATGCTTGGTTTCCACTGCAGCAAAAGATAACAGAAGAGTAATAAGTGTTGTCCTAAAAGCTATTAGAACAAATGTGTATGTAGATTCAAGAAAACTTATTGATTATGGTTTAGATAATTTTAAAATAATAAATCTTGTGAATTCTGGTACTTCACTAAAGACTATTGAAATTGAAAACGGAATAGAAAAGGATTTATCTCTTCTGGCTCAAGATAATATTACAAAAACCGTACCCAATAATTATAATGAAACAAATATATCATCAAAAATCGAATTGGATCCTGAGATTAAAGCCCCTATAAATAAAGGAGAGGTACTTGGAAAGGTTAGTTTCAGTTTAGACGGTGCAATTATAGGAGAAACAAATCTAATTGCCAATAAATCAATTGAAGAAAAGCAAATATATAAAATTATTAGAAATATTAAAGATCCAAAAAACATGTCATTATTAAAAATAATTCTTTCTCTAATACTTATTTTTATAGTTTGGAGAACTATAGTTACGGTAAAACGAATAAGAAGGAGAAGAAGAAGGTGGAAACTTTAAACTTACAACTTTGAATTGTAAAAGAGGTGCCTAAGGCACCTCTTTTACTAAACTACTGCTATCATTTCTATCTCCACATTCACATCCTTAGGTAATCTGGACACTTCAACACATGCCCTTGCTGGTTTATGATCATTAAAATACTCTCCATAAACCTTATTAATCCTATCAAATTGATCCATATCCCTAATAAAAACTGTTGCCTTTACTACATTTTCAAGGGAGGTACCAGCTTCCTCTAAAATTGCCTTTACATTCTCCAAACATTGTCTTGTCTCATCTTCAACATTACCCCTTACCATTTCCCCTGTTTCGGTATTAAATGGCATCTGACCAGATACAAACAATAAATTGCCTGCTGAAACACCTTGTGAGTAAGGTCCAACAGCTGCTGGAGCCTTATCAGTATGAACAATTTTCAATTTCATAGCAAAATCCTCTCCTTTTATAATAATTATTTATTATTAACTCTTATTTCATCTAAATAATTATAAATAGTGTACCTAGAAACACAAAGAACCTTCGCCACATAATCTATTGCACCCTTAATTAAAAAGGCCCCTTGATTGTCTAATTTCTTTACTATATTTACCTTTTCTTCTTTCCCCATGTATGCCACAGGTTTACCACTTTCTTCCAATGTAAGTTTGACTATATCAGTCAAAACATCATTAACCCTATTCCCACAATCATCTGTAATTTTCTCTTCCATAGAGACCTCTGTTTTAGTAAGATCATCTATTACTTTTTTCGCTACTACAAGCTCTGATAAATCAAAGTTAATACAAAGACAGCCTATAACTTCCTCATTCTCATCTTTAATAAACATTGTAGATGATTTTAAAACTCTTCCTTCAAGACTTTTACCCGTATAATTTATTATATTGTCTTTGGTATTACCTCTACGAACTGCCTTCAATCCTACTTCAGTCATAGGGCTTCCTACACTTCTCCCTGTAACATGTCCATTTTTAATAGCTATGATTGAGCTTTGCATTTTACTAAAGTCATGCAAAACAACTTCACAGTTTTCACCAAAGGTTTGGGCTATTCCTTCTACAACATGAATATAACTCTTTAAAATTGGATTTATTTTATTCAAAATCTAATTCTCCTCCTTGCATACTCATTATTTAGCTACAATATTAACTAGTTTTCCTGGTACACAAATTACTTTGACAATTTGCTTTCCATCAATAAAAGATTTTACTTTTTTGTTGTTTAAGGCAATTTTCTCAAGCTGGTCTTTGGAGGTATTCTTGCTAACTTTACTTCTATCCCTTACTTTACCATTTACCTGTATTACTATTTCTATCTCTTCCTTTAACAATGCTTTGTTATCATATTTAGGCCATTTCTCGTCATGTATGCTTGTTCTTTTGCCAATCTTATTCCAAAGTTCCTCTGTTATATGAGGTGCAAAAGGACATAAAAGCACTAATATAGTTTCTAAAGCCTTTGTGGTTAAATTTTGATTTATTTTTTCTTTATCATTTTCTTTATATTTATAAACTTCATTTACAAGTTCCATTATAGCACTGATAGCCGTATTAAAATTAAACCTCTGACTTATATCCTCAGTAACTCTCTTTATGGTATTATTTATGACAAAGTTTAATTCCTTATCTTCTTTACTAACAATATTATTAACTGTATTGGCTGAAGAAATACTATCTTTAAATTCGTCTACTAATCGCCAAACTCTATTTAAGAATCTATAAGATCCTTCTACCCCTGTATCACTCCACTCCAAATCCCTTTCAGGAGGTGCAGCAAACAATATAAATAATCTTGCAGTATCAGCTCCATACTTTGTTATAATTTCTTTAGGGCTTACTACATTTCCCTTGGATTTAGACATCTTTGCTCCATCCTTAAGGACCATCCCCTGGGTTAATAAATTCTTAAAAGGTTCATCTACCGGAGAAAAACCTATATCATAAAGAACCTTTGTGAAAAATCTTGCATATAAAAGATGAAGAATTGCATGTTCTACTCCACCAATATATTGATCTACATCCATCCAATATGAAGCTTTTTCTTTATCAAAAATCTCATTTTCATTTTTAGGATCAGTGTATCTTAAAAAATACCAAGATGAATCAAGAAATGTATCCATTGTATCAGTTTCTCTCTTAGCTAGTGAACCACATTTGGGGCATGGGGTGTTTTTAAAAGATCCACTTGTTGTGAGGGGAGATTCTCCTTTTCCACTAAACACAACATCAGTTGGTAAAAGCACAGGTAAATTCTCTTCAGGTACAGGAACAATGCCACATTTATCACAGTAAACAATAGGTATAGGAGTTCCCCAATATCTTTGTCTTGAAATCAACCAGTCTCTAAGTCTGTAATTGGTAGTTCTCTTTCCAAAGCCTTTATCTTCAATAAACTTTATAATTTTTTCAGAACCATCTCTATTTTCCAATCCATTAAATTCACCTGAATTAACCATTATTCCAGGCTCTGTATAGGGTAGCTCAATATCTTCAACTTTTTCTAACTCTTCTGGTTTTATTACAGGTATTATATCAATATCATATTTATTAGCAAATTCAAAGTCTCTTTCATCATGGGCCGGCACTGCCATAACAGCTCCTGTACCATAATCCATTAATACATAATTTGCAATATAAATTGGAATTTTATTATTATTAAGGGGATTAACAGCATATCTTCCGATAAAAATCCCTTCCTTTTCTACATTTCCTCCTGTTCTTTCAAGCTCTGATAAATGCTTTAATTTGTCAACAAATTCAGTAACTTGATCTTCATATTCTGTCCCCTTGACCAGTTCATTTACAAATGGATGTTCTGGGGCTAAAACCATAAAGGTAACACCATAAGTAGTATCTGGCCTGGTAGTAAATATTTCTAGGCTTTTATCACTACCTTCAATCTTAAATTTCATTTCTGCTCCATAGCTTTTTCCTATCCAGTTTTCCTGCATTATTTTAACCTTATCGGGCCATCCTTTTAGCTTTGATATATCATCTAATAGTTTTTCAGCATAATCTGTAATCTTAAAGTACCATTGGTCAAGATTTTTCTTAGCAACAACTGTATCACATCTTTCACATCTTTCATTGACAACTTGCTCATTTGCAAGGACGGTTTCGCAGGATGGACACCAGTTTACAGGAGATTTTTTCTTATAAGCTAATCCATGTTTATAAAATTGTAAAAAAATTGATTGTGTCCATTTGTAATAATCTGGAAGACAAGTAGTAACTTCTCTATCCCAATCATAGCTAATTCCTAATTCCTTTAGTTGCTTTTGCATTTCTGCTATATTTTCTCTCGTCCATTTATCAGGATGAATGTTGTTTTTTATTGCAGCATTTTCCGCTGGTAGTCCAAAAGCATCCCAACCAATTGGATGTAAGACATTATATCCATTCATAGTTTTGAATCTTGCAATAACATCTCCAATAGAATAATTCCTTACATGTCCCATATGGAGTTTTCCGGAAGGGTAAGGGAACATCTCTAAACAGTAGTATTTTTCCTTTTCAAATTCTTCATCTACCTTAAAAGCATTTTCCTCTTCCCATTTATTTTGCCATTTCTTTTCAATGTCACTAAAATTATATTTAGTCATTAATTTGCCTCCTTAAAATTACTATCTTGTTATTTATATGGATTTTTTCTACAAATAATAAAAAAGTGGCACCACAAAATCATCATCCCTTATTTATAGGGACGAGAAATTTCCCGCGGTACCACCCTACTTGACACTGTTGTCCACTCATATGGTTTTTTAAAGGTCACCAGCCTATATATTATTCTAGGTAAGTTCAAAAGCTAACTATATCGATTCCCACCAACCATCGACTCTCTGAAAAAGATTTTTATAATAAAACCTTAAATAGCATCACCTTCTAATACTCCTATACATTAATTTTTATATTAATATTAAATTTTCAAAAACATTTGCTGTATTATTCTTTATTGTAATAATTTTATTCATCTATGTCAATATCTAATTCAACATATTTTGCACCTTTCCAAATTCTTTCTATATCATAAAAACTTCTTTCATCCTTGGTAAATATATGAATAATTATATCTAAATAATCTAATAATATCCAATTACCTTCATCATGACCTTCTTTATGGTTTATAAAAATTCCATCTTTAGATAATGTTTTTTCAATTTCATCAGCTAAAGCTGCAGTATGTTTTGTTGAATTACCTGTTGCAATTACAAAATATTCTGCAAAGGTTGCTAGCTTTCTAACATCAAGTAATACAATATCATTTCCCTTTTTATTATCAATTATTCTGCAAACTTTCAAAGCAAGGTCCGATCCCATTTCTACCATCTAATATCCTCCCTTATATCTGGACAAATGTTTCCTGATGCATTCATTTCTAAAATCAAATTATTCCTAGCCAACAAACTATTACTGTGCAAAAGTAATCCCTTTATAATAATATATTTAATGGTATTGTCCAATGCCATTAATGTGGCTTTGTTTAAATCCTTTAATGCCATTTTTCTAATTTCTTCAATGCCAGGAAATTTTCTATTAGGTTCTATATAATCAGACAAATATATTATTTTTTCTAAATTTGTCATTTCCTTTCTTCCTGTTGTATGATATCTTATTGAATTTAAAATGTCTAAATCTTGAATTTTAAATTTGCGTTTAACGAGTTCCGCACCAATTAAGCCATGGGCTAAATCTTTTTGTGAATTTATAACTTCATCAATTTCTATTTTAAATTCTTTTATATATTTACACATTTCATCATTGGATAAATACTTTGCATAATCATGCAATAGACCTGCAATTTCTCCCTTGTCTTTACAAACATTATAAACTCTGCAAAGCTTTACTGCAGTATTGGAAACATTCAGTGAATGAATATATCTTTTAAGTGGTAATTTTCTTTTTAATTCTTTCTTTACTAATTCTAAATCAATCAAATTTTGCACCCCAATTTAAAAATTTTTCAAATGATATAATATTATAATTCTTAATATATCACATTCTATCTTATTTGTTTCTCCCTATATAAATTGTTTTTATATATATAGTACTCCACTGATTCAGGTAATATATATTTTATACTCTGACCTTTTTTTATTCTTTCACGTATATCAGTAGATGAAATGGCTAAGGCAGGAACAGAAGTTTCAATAATTCTACCATTATATTTTTCATTTAACATATGTATTTTTTCACTCAATTTATTTTTATCAACCCCTGGTCTACTTGCAGCAATAAAACTACAAAGTCCTAGAAGCTCCCTTACATTTTTCCATGTTTCCAATTCATATATTGCATCAGCACCTGTTATAAAATATAACTCAGAACTATTATCGATTGTTTCTCTAAATTTTTTTATAGTATTTACTGTATAGGATATATTGTCATCTTCAATTTCAATTTTAGATACTTCAAAATATGAATTTGTTATGGTTCCCAGCAATGTCATAAAATATCTATCCTTGCTGCTAGATATTTCCTTTTGCTTCTTATGAGGTGGAAGCCCAGCAGGAATAAAATATATCATATCCAATTTAAACCTAGTTCGCACTTGTTCAGCCAATACTAAATGACCATAGTGAATTGGGTCAAATGTTCCACCCATTAAACCAATCTTTTTCATTTTTTCCTCCAATTTTTTAGGCTCATAAATTATTATTAGTAATATTAATTAGGCAGATCAATTTTAGGATTATTTTTTGATTTTCTATATAAAACAAATTTTCTTCCAATGGCTTGGACAAATTCTGAACCTGTTAGTTTAGCTATTTCATTAGCAGCTTTCTTTGTATCAAGGATACTATTCTTTTGTATACTTACTTTAACAATTTCCCTTGCTTCCAGCGCTTCATCCAATTGCTTTAAAAAACCATCTGTTATACCCTCTTTACCTATATAAGTAATAGCTTCAATATTATTAGCTAATCCTTTTAAATATGATCTATTTTTGCTCGTTAACATTTAAATCTCTCCTTTCTATAAATAATTTCTAACCATAATATTCAAATTCAATATCATAGACTTTTACAATATCACCATCATTAATACCCAGCTTTATAAGTTCATCAAATACTCCTCGTTTTTTTAGAATGCTCTGAAATCGTCTTATGGAGTCTATATCACTAAAGTCCGTTGAATAAACCAGCTTTTCTATTGACTTACCTTCTACTATATAATTATTGCCTTCCTTTTTAACAATTAATTCATCTCTCTTTTCTTTTCCTTCTAATTTGAAGGTTCTATGGTCCGCCTCAACAGCTTCTATTGGAATATCTTCTATTTTATCCAGCTGCTCGGTAACATACAGCATTAATTCTCTTAGTCCTGTTTTAGCTACAGCAGATATAGGGAATACTTTATATCCTTTTTCTTCCATATTCAATTTGAACTTCTCAAATTTTCCTTTATCATATAATAAATCAATTTTATTTGCTGCAATTACTTGCTGTCTCAAAGCTAACTTAGGATTAAAGCGAGCCAATTCATTATTGATTTTTTCAAAATCCTTTAATGGATCACGACCTTCAATACCCGAAATATCTACAACATGTATAAGTAATTTTGTTCTTTCTATATGTCTTAAGAATTCATGTCCTAAACCAACACCTTCATGGGCACCTTCAATCAAACCAGGTATATCAGCCAAAACAAAGCTTTTTCCATCTATAACATCAACTACTCCTAAGTTAGGTTTAATAGTCGTAAAATGATAGTTAGCTATTTTAGGAGTGGCCTTAGTAACCACTGAAAGTAGAGTGGATTTTCCCACATTCGGAAAACCTACAAGACCCACATCTGCCAAAAGCTTAAGCTCTAGTATAACCCATCTTTCCTCGCCATAGTCTCCTGCCTCAGCAAAATTGGGAGCTTGTCTTGTAGATGTTTTATAGTGAACATTACCCTTGCCCCCCTTACCTCCTTTAGCAATCACCGCTCTTTGTTTATGGGTAGTTAAATCTGCTAATATAGCTCCAGTTTCTTCATCTTTAACAATAGTACCAGGAGGTACTCTTAGAATCAAATCTTCTGCATCCTTACCAAACATTTTCTTTCTTCTTCCGTTTTCTCCTGATGAAGCAATATACTTTTTCTTGTACCTAAAATCCATTAATGTCTTTAGTCCTTCATCAACCTCAAATATTACACTACCGCCTTTACCTCCATCTCCTCCATCAGGACCTCCAGCTGGTACGTATTTTTCTCTGCGAAAGGAAACGTTACCATTTCCTCCTTTTCCACCTTTAACAAATATCTTTGCTTTATCTATAAACATTATCATCACCTTTAAGTATATATAGAGATTTAAATAAAAACTTTAATTTATACATATAAAAACCATGAGTGTTTTTATATGTATAAATTAAGTTTTACTATGTAAACTCTACATAAGTATTTTTTTCCAAGATAATTATATCAATAATATTGTACAGTTCCAAGGTTTAAGTTATAGTCTTGTTAATTATAAAACTTTGTATTTTAGTTTTCCCTTATATCATTATGTAATTCATTACTGTACTTTAAATATTATACATTATTTTTTAACTATAGATATGTGATTCTAAAAATTAATCAAAATCTTCTTCATAGTTTTTAGATGTGGATTTTTCTTTTCATTGCTTTTTTAAGCACGCACATATCTATATATTTAAAAAACCCATACCTTGAAGTATGGGTTTTAGTTCCATTATTGTGCACTTGCTTGTTCAACAGAATATACACTAACTTGTTTTCTGCTTTTACCTTTTCTTTCGAATTTTACTACGCCATTTACCTTAGCAAAAAGGGTATCGTCTCCACCTCTGCCAACATTATTTCCTGGATGTATCTTGGTCCCTCTCTGCCTAACAATAATACTCCCAGCATTTACAAATTGTCCGTCTGTTCTTTTAACACCTAATCTTTTTGCTTCACTGTCACGACCGTTCTTAGAAGAACCTACACCCTTCTTACTTGCAAAAAGCTGAAGATTTATTTTAAATAGCATGGATTTACACCTCCTCATATTGAAGCTTTATATATTCAGAATACATTTCCAAAGTACCTTTTATTCCAATAAGCATAGTATCAAGTATTATATTAGCTCTCTCTCTCTTTAAACTGTCAATATTATCTGGAATTTGACAATATAGCCATCCATCTTCCATTTCATATACAATATCTATATCTGCAACTTCATATAGGGCTAAAACTGACGTTTGAGTAAGAATTGATATGCTAGCACATACTATATCCTTACCGTATTCATCGGCATCAGCATGTCCTTCAACACTAAAAGATATTATATCTTTATTTTCGTTTTGAATAATCCTTATTGTAATCATATTTAATGACCTTATGCATTAATCTTTTCAATCTTTATCTTTGTATGTGGTTGGCGATGTCCTTGTTTTCTTCTATAGTCTTTCTTAGATTTATACTTAAATACAATTATTTTTTTGCCTTTACCTTGTTCAACTACAGAAGCTGAAACCTTTGCTCCTTCAACAAAAGGTGTTCCTACAGATAATTTTCCTGCATTGGACACAGCTAAAACCTTATCAAATTCTACTGTTTCACCAGCATTACTATCGATTTTTTCAACAAATAAAGTGTCGCCTTCCTCTACTCTATACTGTTTTCCACCAGTTTCAATAATTGCGTACATACTTCCACCTCCTCAGTCCAGACTCGCCAAATCTAGGTAGATAAATCTTTTAAGACCTGATTTGAGCGGCTACAAGTGAATATTATTTAATCTAACATCCACAACACATATATGTTATCACAGCTAAAAGTCATTGTCAATAATATTATTTCTCGCCTTTAAGCATCTCTTTTATTTTGCTTAGTCTCCCCATTTCCTTAATTTTATAGTGATTAGAATGAATATTACTATTTCCATTTATAAAAATTCTTAAATTTAATGCCTTTTCCAATTCACCTAGGTAATCCTTTCTTTGATTTACCAATACTTTTTCTACCTCTAGATTTACTTCCACTATGACTGCTTCTGAATTAGTGTGCAGGGATACCCTTTTAAGCTCATTCTCTAAATTGTTTATAACAGTATCAGGGGTTAGTACCATTCCTAATCCGCCACAATATGGACATTTTTTTTCCAATATTGAACTAATACGATTACTCACCTTTTTTCTAGTCATTTCAACAAGCCCAAGCCCTGTCATCCCCACAATATTTGTTCTTACTCTATCCTTGGATAATTCCCTAGATAGTAGTTTTATAACATTCTGTTCAGCCTTCTTATCTATCATGTCAATAAAATCTATTATTATTATACCTCCTATATCTCTTAATCTGATCTGCTTAGCTATTTCTTTAGCCGCTTCTTTATTCACTTTAATGATAGTTTTTGATAAATCATTAACTCCAACGTATTTTCCTGTGTTTACATCTATAATTGTAAGGGCTTCCGTTTTGTCTATTACAATATATCCCCCACTTTTCAGCCATACTTTACTGCTTAATGCTTCTCTTATTTTTTTCTCTATTCCATAATAACTAAAAATATTTATACCGGGATCAAAATACTTTACTCTACCTTTTAACTCGGGAGAAATGAGATCTAGAAAATCTAAAATCATGTTATAATCATCTTTATCATTTACTACTAACTCATTTATATCATCTGTAAACAAATCTCTAATGGTTCTGTGAATCAAGTCCAAATCCTTATAGAATATCTTAGGTGGAAAGCCTAGGTTCTTTTCTTTTTCAATTTTATGCCAAAGTCTTAAGAGATATTTTAAGTCTTCTTCAAAATCCTTTCTATCCTTATTCTCTGCCTCTGTTCTTATGATTATACCCATACCTTCAGGTTTTATTTCTTCAACAATTTCCTTAAGTCTTTTTCTTTCATCTTCGTCTTCAATCCTACGGGATATTCCCACATAATCTACCTGAGACATAAGTACTAAATACCTTCCCGGAAATGAAAGATGAGTTGTCACTCTGGCCCCCTTCTTATCCATAGGCTCTTTAGTTACCTGAACAATAATTTCTTGTCCATTTTTAACAACATCTCTAATCCCAATATCCTTAATGTCTACTTTTTTATCAATTAATAGCTCTCGTGGAATGGCATCCTTAACGTACAAAAAAGCATTTCTTTCTAAGCCTATATCAACAAATGCTGCTTGCATTCCAGGCAAAACATTTTTCACTCTACCTTTATATACATTTCCTACAAGTCGTTTTAAACTTTTACTTTCAATATAATATTCAACCATTTCCTCATCTTCTAAAAGCGCAACACGACTTTGGCTGAATCCAGAATCAATAACTATTTTATTCATTGCTTAACCACCCTAATAATTAAATTGTAGCATCAATAGGAAGTAGTTTTTTATCTCCCTTTGATGAAAAGGTTTCTAACCTATGTACCCTTACTTTTTCTAAATCTATTTCTATTCCTTCCAGCTCCATAAGCTTTTCAAAAGCAACTTCAGGTTTTAAGTTCCCCTTACTTCCTGTGGAAACAGTTGTTTTGAAAATAATTTCATTCTCCTGCAGTGATAAAATAATTATTTCTTTAATATATTTTTTTATATTCACTATTTTCTCTTTTCCTCTTTTTCCAATTTTCTTATAAAGTATTTCTTCTCTTTTTAGAAATTTTTCTATAAATTCATCTATTTCTTTTAAGTCATATTGATTTTTTGTAATACATTTAACAATATAGGTAGATTCTTCAACTATGCTCATTAATGACTTGCTTTTTGGATCAATATATTTGCATTTAATAAATTTTATTCCCTCTGGCAGTTCCATATTTAACTTTTTTTCAAAATCTTTAACATTTATTTCTTTATTAATTTCTACAGTTAAATACTCTCCTTCACTTGAAACTCCCACTGCAAGGGGGGCAGCAAAGGAAATTTTGGGGTGTGGATTAAAGCCTTGAGTAAATCTTAATGGTATATTAGCTCTCCTAAGCGCTCTCTCAATTACCCTTATTAGTTCCAGATGAGATAAAAACTTCATTCTATCCATTTTAGTAAATTTTGCTAAAATCTTGTACATTAACAAACCCCCCCAATAAAACCATTGTTGATACCACAACCAGTACAACTTAATCTACAATCTCTAGTCAATTTTTCATCTTTAGCTTTTTCATTCTCATTTATTAAATATTTTTTTGTAACCCCAACATCAATATGGTCCCAGGGCAGAATTTCTTTATAGTCCCTTTTCCTATTTGCATAAAAGTGAGGATCAACTCCACACTCAGAAAAGGCTTCCATCCATCTATCATATTGAAATTGCTCTTGCCAACCATCAAATCTACAACCTTTTTCAAATGCTTTTATTAGGACATTACATAATCTTCTATCTCCTCTGGCAAATACTCCTTCTAAAAAGCTTGTCTTAGAATCATGGTAATTATATGTGATTTTCTTTAGCTTAAGTTTGTCTTTTAGATACATCTGCTTTTCTACCAAAGTATCTATTTCATCTTGAGGCTCCCATTGAAATGGTGTAAAAGGCTTAGGAACAAAGGATGAGGTGCTTATAGTAACCTTAAGGCCTTTCCTTCTATTCTCTTTAGGAGTTTTATAATAAATATCAACTACTTTTTTAGCTAAATCTGCAATTCCATCTAAATCTTCGAAGGTTTCTGTAGGCAAGCCTATCATAAAATATAATTTTACACTATTCCAGCCTAATTCAAATGCATTGGTTACTGCATATGTCAGATCCTTTTCTTCTATACCTTTATTTATTACATCCCTCAATCTTTGGGTTCCAGCTTCAGGCGCAAAGGTTAAGCCTGTTTTTCTTACCTTTTGTATTTCTTCTATAAGTTTTATTGAAAAGGAATCTAATCTCAATGATGGTACAGAAACTCCTATTCTTTTGCTTATATATCTGTCTATCAAACCTCTAACCAATTCATTTAACTGTGAATAATCACTTGTGCTCAGGGATGATATAGATATTTCTTCATATCCTGTACTTTTCAATAGTTTATCGGCTAATTCAAGAACCTTATCTGACTTTCTTTCACGAATTGGTCTATATATCATTCCAGCCTGACAAAATCTGCAGCCCCTTGTACAACCTCGGAAAATTTCTACCATAGCCCTATCATGAACAATATCTGCAAAGGGTACTATAACCTTTTCTGGATAAAAAGTTTTATTTATATCCTTCACAATTCTCTTTTTAATTTTAGCAGGATATTCTTCATTCTTAGGCACAAAAGCCTTTATTGTACCGTCTTCAGCATAACGAAATTCATAAAAGCTTGGTATATAAACGCCTTCTATTTTAGATACTTTCTCTAAAAGTTGTTTTTTTCCAAGTCCATCCTTCTTTATTTTTCTATAGATATCAAAAAATTCAATTAAGAGTTCTTCCCCTTCCCCCATCAAAAATATATCCACTATTTCTGCCAAGGGTTCAGGATTATATGCACAAGGTCCACCGGCGATAACAATAGGATCAGATTCATTTCTTTCTGAGCTCCTAAGAGGTATTCCTCCAAGATTCAGCATATTTAATATATTACTATAGCTAAGCTCGTATTGAAGAGTAAATCCTATAATATCTAAATCCTTTATTTGAGTATAGGTTTCTAATGTAAAAAGAGGTAAATTCTCTTTTCTTAATATTCCCTCCATATCTATCCAAGGTGCAAATATTCTTTCACAAAATATATCATCTACTTCATTTAGTAAATTATAAATTATATGCATACCTAAATGGGACATTCCAACTTCATATATATCAGGAAATGCAAATCCAAACCTAATTATATTTTCATTTATTTCTTTTTTATAGCTGTTCTTTTCTCCTCCAATATATCTACTGGGTTTTTCTACTTTATAAAGTATTTCTTCAATTTTTTCTTTCATTCATGTTCCTCCTTAATAATACGGGCTTATCTTTAGTATTGCATTATTGTATATTATACATGCTTTTTTAATTTAAAGATATATATTTTCAGATTTGAGAAACTTGCATAATTAACATTATTAATTTTAGAATACAATATGTAGATAACTCACCTGACTCTCTCTACTGTATTTTGTATTTTAAAATTCTTCACATGTATTATGCAATTTCCTCATTTATTTATAAACACAAAACCATTTTAACATCTTTTTCTAATTATTTGTAGGTTTTATAGAGATTTAAGTAAAGACTTTAGTTTATACATGTTCAAAACTCCCAGAAGCACTGAGTATTTACACCTGTATAAACTAAGTTTTACTACGTAAACTCTATATTGTTAGATTACAGTTCTTATTAAAATATATATTATATACTCACCGTACTATAATCTACATATAATTCAGGATCAACTGCCTCATCATTGATCCATAGTTCAAAATGTAAATATGAGGTCTTTATATCTCCTATTTTACCAACTCTTTGTCCACGTATAACCCTTTCATTTTCCTTTACATATATGCTTTCCAAATTACCGTATATTGAAAATATACCATCACCGTGGTCTATTTTAATAAATTTACCTAAGTTTTCACTTTCACCAGTTAGTATAACTACTCCATTTTCTACTGACTTAACTATATCTATATCTATTGCTTTTATATCTATTCCCCTTTGAAAAGTTTGTTTTTCAGTAATAGGATTCAATTTTTTCCCATATGATGAAATGATTATTCCATTTATTGGAGGTGACATTTTAAAATTTCCTTCTGTCTTTTTGAAAACAGGAATAGTTTCCGATGCATAATCTTTAAACTGAATTGCATATTCTTTTATTATATTAATACTTTTCTTATAGTTAAATTCAGTATACATTACTTTTTTTATAAAAGAAGATGTATTATTTCCAACTGCTGAGTCAATATTTTTAAGTAAAATTATAATTGATACAATTAAAATTGATACTAATATTTGAATTAATATTTTCCTTAATATATTAGAAGATTTTTTATTTCTCCTTTTAGAACCATATCCATAATAATTTCTCCTTTGTCTATTTACTAAATTTCGTCTATATGACTTATCCATAATTCCCCTCCTTATGTTTGGTGATTACTACAATATATTTTTAAGAAGGGATTTTTATTACTAAATATAGTAAAACAATGTCAAGCTTTAATTCATTCTCAATAAAAAAATTCCTTAATATTAAGGAATTTTTTAAAACCTAATTTTTTTCTTTCTCATTGAAACATTTAAAACTAATCCAAGGGCAATCATACTTGTTATTAAGGAACTTCCTCCATAGCTGAGAAAAGGAAGGGTTATTCCAGTAACAGGCATAATTCCTACAGTCATCCCAATGTTTTCGATTATTTGAAATGCAAACATAAATGTAATACCAGTAACAACTAACTGACCATAAATATCTTTAGCATCTTTAGATATTTTCACCATTTTATACAAAAATAGAAAATATAGTAAAAGTATTATGGTACAACCTATCAGGCCTAACTCTTCCCCTAAAACCGCATATATAAAATCAGTTTCCTGTACAGGTAAAAAGTCCCCTCTATGAAAAGTCCCTTTAAATAAGCCCTTTCCATATATCATTCCCGAGCCAATTGCTGTTTTTGATTGAGCTACATGATAATTGCCTGGTAAAGTAGGATCAGAAGGATTTAAAAAAGCATCAATTCTTTGTTGCTGATGAGGCTTTAAAAAATTATAAACTAACGGTAAGGATGATATCCCAATTAACCCACCATATAGCACAAGCTTGATATTAACACCTGCAACAAAGAGCATTCCAAAGGTTATGACAATAAATACCAGAGCAGTACCTAAGTCAGTCTGTTTTAAAAGAAGTATTACAAAAGGCAATACAAAAAGCATAGGTCCAATTAAATCTTTGATGGTCTCAAGCTTTTCATACTTCATTTCCAAATATTTAGCAAGAGACAAAATAAAACCCAATTTTGCTACTTCCGATGTTTGAAAATCTAAAGGCCCCAAATTGATCCAACTCCTAGCCCCTCCTCTAACTACTCCTAAGCCTGGAATATATACCATCAGCAATAATATAATTGATATGACATATAAGGGTTTATATGCATTACCAAAGCTATTATAATTTATAGTTAAGGTAGCTAATACAGCAATTACTCCAATAATGAAAGCAATTATTTGAATTTTAGGCTGTCTTTTAAGGCCGATGTCAATAATTTCACCTATACTTTCTTTGAATGTTGTATCCTTTGATAAATCTATAACATTAGTAGCACTAGTAATTATAATAACTCCAATAAAAAATATTACTATAACTACAGCAATTAGTCCAAAATCAATATTTTTAATTAATCTTCTTTCAATCATAAAGCACCTCTTAGTAGTTGTTGTATCTAAGAAAATTGTATAATTGTTTTTAGCACCTTAAGAAATTATAACATAAAAAACTTACTCTTCTCAACACTAATGTAAAACTAAAATATATTAATTGAGCAAATTGCATAATTACCTTACCTAAAAATTATCTACTACATGTGGTTTTAAAATCTTCAAAGCCATACCATATATATTATGCAACCCAGCCAAATTAGAATTATGCAATTTCCTCAATTATTGATTCAAACCAATAAAAATAAAAACCCCTATACTGGGGCCATATAATTACTATCTATTCTTCATCTTCTTTATAGGAATATTAGCAACAAGTGCAGGCATAATTTTGTCATCATCTCTTTTTGTCTTTGTAATTTTAATATCTAATCCCTCTTCGTCGATTTCCATATAGTCAGAAATAACATTAAGCAAATCTCCCCTTATCATTTCCAAAAAACTGTCTGAACAATTGGTTCGGTCATGAACCAGTACTAATTTTAACCTCTCCTTTGCCAGCTCTTTGCTAGTACCCCCCTCTTTACTAAAAAACTTAAATACATCTAACATATATTATCCCCCTTACTTATTTATCCCAAATAGTTTGGCAAGTTTCACCATAAAACCTTCTTGTATATCTAGTTCCATAAACGGTACATCTTCGCCAGTAATTCGTCTTGCAATATTTCTAAATGCTTGTCCTGCCATTGAATTCTCATCCTTGGCAGCAGGCTCGCCTTTATTGGTAGATATAACAATATACTCATCATCTGGTACAATACCTAAAAGGTCAATTGCTAGAATATCTGTCATATCCTCAATATTCATCATATCACCTTTTTTAACCATATCTATTCTTATTCTATTTATTACTAGCATAGGGTTGTTCAATTCAGCGGCTTCTAAAAGTCCTATAATTCTATCAGCATCTCTAACTGCTGATATTTCTGGAGTAGTTACTACTATAGCTCTATCGGCACCAGCTATAGCATTTTTAAATCCTTGCTCTATACCTGCAGGACAATCTACTAAAACATAATCATATATTTCTTTAAGTTTATTACAAAGATCCTGCATTTGTTTAGGTGATATAGCGTTCTTATCCTTCGTTTGTGCAGCTGGAAGCAGATAAAGTCCTTCAAACCTCTTATCTCTTATCAAACCCTGCTTTAAGCGGCAAACTCCTTCTACCACATCAACAAGGTCATAAACTATCCTATTTTCTAAACCCAATACAACATCTAAATTTCTAAGACCTATATCGGCATCAATAACCACAACTTTTTTTCCTAATATTGCTAAACTAGCACCAATATTAGCAGTGGTTGTTGTTTTACCAACTCCGCCTTTTCCAGATGTAACAACAATAACTTCGCCCATTATAATTCCCTCCTAATTATACATTATCTATTTTTTGTAAGGTACGGTTCAATCTGAATCATATCATCCTTTATAAAAGCTATTTCAGGATATTTAGGATCATATCCCCCACTATCTGGAGCTCTCGCTATATATTTTCCGATTCTTAACTGTGTAGGTAACAATTTTAATGCAGATACAAAAGCTTTATCATTACCATTTGAACCAGCATGGGCTGTACCCCTTAAAGCTCCCATTACAACAATATTGCCATAGGCAATAACTTTTGCCCCTGGGTTTACATCACCCATAATAATTACGTTACCTTTAAATTCAATTTTTCTACCTGACCGTAGGGTTGCCTTTACAAATTTAGTCATACCTTCCTCTAAGCCTGTAAATACTTCTTCTTTTTTCAAACATGTTATATTATTTTCTATCATAATCATTCCAAATCTGTTATTTATTAAATCAATTATTTCATTTTCTTCATCACTACTTAAATTTTTACCTTCTATTCTAGCTATTTTGGCTCCTATAAAAAAATCCTTGGCTTTTTCTAATCTTTCTATTAACTGTTCCTTGAGTTTTTCATATTCACAGGATTCATTGAAATGAATTATTAGTCCATCCTTTGTCCCTTTAAATTCAATATTATTCTTAAAACCCATCTAAATGCTACCTCCAAATCCATATATATCTGTATATAGATATTTAACCTCAAGCTATCTATATTTAAATACTTTGATTCTTTAAGCCTTATAGATTTGTATAAATTTAAATTTTACATCATTTAAGTTTAGGTACGATAAATTTGCTATATTAATAATTCTTCAATTAATAAGATATTCCTTCTTTTATAATAATAAATTTATTATAAATAATGCTGAGGTACTAGTATAATCCTCAGCTTTTATTTATTTATTACGTTTCTTTACATTATTCATCTAAATTCTGGTTATTTTTCATTGTAGCTCCATTTTTCGACTCCTGATATGTTCCAATTATTTCCTTAGCTATAGGTGCTCCATATCCTCCATGACCACCTTGAAATAATAATACTACAACTGCTATTTCTGGCTTTTCATAAGGAGAAAATGATGTGAACCATGCAAAATTATCATAATCGCTTTTAAACTGGTCAATCATTTCATCTGTGACTCTCTTATCAAGTCTTTTTATTGCTTCCCTCATCACTGAACCTTCTTCAAAATAGCCCCTTGTTAATTTGCCTATTATTTCATTATTCACTCTATTTTTTTTGCTCTTTAAATTTTCGATTTCATCATCTCTATTCTCATTAGCTTCTTTACCAGATACTTTCTCATTCTCTTGTTCCAATTCTTCAATCTTTTGTTGCAGCTCTTCCAGCTCTTTTTGCAATGACTCTAGTTCCTTTTTTCTTTGATTAAATATCTTATTGGATTCTTCCATTATTTTATCTAATGATATATTAGGAGCAATATATTTTAAATGTTTCTTTATATACTCTACCTCATCTAAAGGAGGAATTTTACCATCTCTTTCCGCTGTACCAGTTTTTCCAGCAACACCTTCAAAACCACTAAATGCGCTTCTTCCTGTGCCAGTTTCATTAACCCGTCTCATTCCTTCTCTTATATACTTAAGGTTATCATTATTATTAAGAGGAATTTTTTGTTTCTTATCGGCCTTAGATTGTTCCTCATTTCCAATTCTTTTTATTAGTGTTAATTCATTTAAGTATCCGTCATTGGCAATTGCAGAAATATATCTAGCCATTTGAACTGGTGTATACGCATGGGCTCCCTGTCCAATTGCCAGATTAAATGCATCTCCTTCTTTAAAATTCATTTGAATAAAATAGTCAAATTTTATAATATCAGCAAGATCATTTGCCTTAGATTCTTCTATGCCCATCTCTTTAAGCCTACTTAAAATAGTGCCCCTAGAAGGATTGTCCTTGGCCCAGCTCAATATTTCATCGATACAATTTTTGATTTCATCTTCATCCTCTAATATATTAGCTGGCAAATAGTCTTCACTAATTTCATAAAGTCTTCTTTCCAAATATAATAGCATATTTCTTGATTTTTTATCGGGATCCGGAGCTCCCGCTACAAACTCTGATATTTCTAAGCCAGTTGTTTTACCTAATCCAAACATTTTTATATATTCTATTAATTTATCTACATTCATATCTATTCCTAAAGGCTCATCCTTATAATAATCATAGCCATTTACTATATCATACATATAATAATTACAGGATTCTTCCAGAGCCTTTATTAAATCAACATAACCATGACTCGTCTTATATTGGTTCCAAATCCAGCAGCCAAAGGTTTCTGAACCTCTTCTAATAACACCGCCATCATAGAGTTTTCTATTAGGGTCCAACCCCTGATCTATAGCAGCTAATCCTGTAATCATTTTAAATATTGAGCCAGGCTGTACAGCTGTAATTGTGGCAATATTTAACATTGGGTTCGGCGCTATAGGATCTCTTTTGTTTTCGGGCTGCAAATTCTGCCACTCTTCATTAGATATCCCTGTAGAAAAAAGATTGGGATCATAGGCTGGATAACTTGCTAAAGCAAGAACTTCGCCTGTATTTACATCAGTAACTACTACAGCTCCCGTTTTTGCATTTGGAAAGCTTTCTTTGTAATCATAATCTCCCCATTTGCTTTTAAAGGCTCCACCTTTTTGTATTTCCTCTAATCCACGCTTTAAAGCTTCCTCTGCCACTTTTTGAAGCTTGGTATCTATAGTTAAATATATATTTTTGCCAGGCTTTGGTTTTTTTTCATATTCTAACTCTTTTACTGTTCTACCATAGGTATTAACCTCTACGGATTTCGCTCCATTCTCTCCTTTTAAGATTAGTTCATATTTACCTTCAATACCTGTTTTTCCAACAATATCACTTTTAGAATATTCATTTTCTTCAACATATTTTTTTATTTCACTTTCATTTGATATCTTCCCAAGAAAGCCAAGTATATGGGAAGCCATCTCACCGTTGGGATAGTATCTTTTAGGTTCTATAGCCACACCTATTCCTGGCAGATCCATTCCAGCTTCTTCTATAAGTATTGCAGTTTCTTCCGATATATCAGAAGCAATTCTAAGTGGCTTATATTTTAGATACCCCTGACTTGTTAAAGCATGTCTTATTGTTAAAATTTTTCTAGCATCATCATCCGTATATTCATCACCTATTTTATATTTCTCTCTTAACTCTTCAAATGCTTTCTTGGCATCAATATTAACATCCAATCCATAGCTTTTTAAAAAATCTTCTTTTTTCATCTGTGGTAAAAATTTCATTTTACTTATAGATATAGGTGGCGTTATTCCCATGGCTATTAGATATTCTTGTGCTTTCAGCTTATCTAAATTCTCAATGGGTAAATTATCTGAAACAATTTTATTAAAAACGGCTTCAGCATCTTTTAAATTATAATATTCTTCTCCCAAAGACAAAAGCCAATTTTCAATTTCTCTGTCGTAGGAATAAACAAAATTATTATTTTCTATTATTATTGGAAATTCTATATGCTTTTCATTGTTTTCTTCTAATATATCAATTACTTTGATAGCAACTTCATGAAGATCTTCTATAGGTAATTCGCTTCTGACTAATTGAACAGTAAAGCTAGGAATATTCCCAGCTATTAAAACTCCATTTCTATCTCTAATTTCACCTCTTGGTGCTACAATTGAAATATCCTTTATACGAATATTCTCTGATCTTTCTCGTCTATTTTCTCCTTCAACAATAGTAAGATTCAAAAGCCGAACAAATATAATAAAAAAAATTACTATAAAGCTAATTATAATTTGATTGTTTCTATCCTTTAATTTATCAAGCATATTTTTCCTCCAACTCCAACTTACTTATACCCATAAACACGATTAAAAAAAATCCTATATATTAAAATTCCTACAATTGAATTATAGATACTTTCTGTAAAAATAACCGTTCTTAAAATAGATATGTAATCTACTCGATGTCTTAAAAAATGCATTAATACGAAATATATACCATGATAGAAAAAGGTCGATAAAATCATAAGAATTAATGGGGTAATATAATTATCCTTAAACAATCTACTTTCTAATCCACCTATTAAATATCCTAGAAAAGAATATATCAGAATATTTATGCCAATCGCTTTACTAAAGAAAATATCCTGCAATATACCCGCTATTATTCCAGCTGTAACGCCTTTTTTCCTTCCTGACAATATACTTATGGAAACAACAATAATTAACGCCGTATTCGGTAAAATTCCTCCTATACGAAAATGTTGAAAGACTGTAGATTGTAAAATGAAATTAATTATAATTATAACAAACATTGAATATCCGCTCATCTTAAGCTCCTCTAATTTTCACTATTTTCTTTTTTGCTATTATTTGGTATTACAAACACCCTATCTAATTTCTTAAAGTTTACATTAGGCTCAACTATAATGTTTTCTAAAAGTTCATCTTCCTTTACTATAACGTCCTTTATCTTACCTATAATAATTCCCTTAGGATGTAAACCCAGTCCAGATGTTACTATGTAATCGCCAATCTCAGCCTTAGTCTCGGTATCAAATAAATACCCCTTTAAATTTTTGTCTCCACTTCCATTGATCAGTCCTATATTACTATTTGTATCACTAAGGATTTCAAAACTCACTCTACTTCTATTATCAATAATAGTTATAACCTTAGCCCATGTATCCCCAACTTCATATACCAGTCCAATTAAACCGTCACCATTCATTACCGTGCTATTTTTAGTTATACCATCCTTAAGGCCTGCATCTATTGTAAATAAATTAAACCAATTTCCTGGATCCTTGGCTATAACATTACAGGTAACATAATTCTCGATATTCTTCTCCTTCGCATAATTTAAAGCATTATAAAGATTCTCTAGATCATCAATTTCTTGCACCTTGAGTTTCAATTTAATAATTTGATTTTGAAGCTTAATATTTTCTTCTCTAAGCTTTTTATTTTGTCCATCAAGCTTCCATACGTTTGCAACAGGATGTATAAAATCTGATATGAAATCACTTCCAAGATAAAAGAACTTTTGAATTGGCGTTAGTATGTTTCCTGCTAAGTTTTCACCACTTGTTATATTATCCCTTCCTCCAAAGGTAATTCCAATTATAATTAGTAAAATGATAGTAACAATTGTTACTATCATTACTTTACTTTTAAAAATATTTCCCATCTAACTATCACCACTTTAACGATTTCTTCTTGGAGATATGAAAACTCTCTTAAGTAAATCATAATTTTCTAATGCTACACCTGTTCCTGAGGCCACACAGTCCAGAGGCTGTTCAGCTATTCTTACTGGCATGCCTGTTTCTTCTTTTATAAGCTTGTCTAATCCGTCTAATAATGCACCACCACCAGTAAGCATAATACCATATTCCATTATATCTGCAGCAAGTTCAGGTGGAGTTTTTTCCAATGTGATTTTTATTCCTTCTAAAATAGAATTAACTGGTTCATTTAATGCATCTAAAATTTCAGTCGATGTAATTGTAAGAGTTTTCGGTAGTCCAGAAACTAAATCTCTACCTCTTATTTCCATTCTTTCTTCCTTAGTCTTTGGAAAAGCTGATCCAATGGTTATTTTAGTTTCTTCAGCAGTTCTCTCACCTATCATCAAATTATATTCCTTTTTTATATAGTGAACAATTGCTTCATCCATTTCATCTCCACCGATTCTAATGGATTTGCTAGTAACTATCCCACCTAAAGAAATAACTGCTATTTCCGTTGTACCTCCACCAATATCAACAACCATACTACCCGTAGGGTCAGCAACCGGGAGTCCTGCTCCAATAGCAGCAGCCATTGGTTCTTCAATCAAAAATGCTTCTTTAGCTCCAGCCTGCTCAGTGGCATCAATAACGGCCCTCTTCTCAACTTCTGTAACTCCAGAAGGCACACAAACTAACACTCTTGGTCTAAAAACAACTGAATTCTTAGGATTCGCCCTTTTGATAAAGTACCTTAACATCCCTTGAGTTGTATCAAAATCTGCAATAACTCCATCCTTTAAAGGTCTAATGGCAACTATATTTCCAGGTGTTCTACCTATCATTTTCTTAGCTTCCAGTCCCACAGCAAGTACATCCTTAGTGTCTTCCTGTATTGCCACTACAGATGGTTCACGAATTACTATTCCTTTTCCTTTAACATTAATTAATGTGTTAGCAGTTCCCAAATCTATACCTATATCTTTAGTAAATAAGTTGAATAATCCCATTCATTTACTCCTTCCTAGTTGTCAACGATGACTATGGCTTTTATTTTATATTAAAGATTCTTCCTTTAAACTAAAGTAATTCCCGTCGCCAATAATAATATGATCCAATACTTCTATCCCAATTATTTGACCAGCCTCAATTAATCGTTTTGTAATATTAATATCTTCTTTACTAGGCTGTGGATTACCACTAGGATGATTATGTAGAAGTATTATTGACGCACTGCTCTTTTTTATTGCTCTTTTAAAAACCTCCCTTGGATGTACTATCGAAGCGTTCAAGCTCCCTATTGAAATGGTTTCAAATGTTATTATTTCGTTTTTAGTGTTAAGAAAAATTACTTTAAAATGTTCTTTTTCTAAAAAACGCATATCGTTAATAAACATATCAGTTACATCCTTTGGTGATTTTATAGTTCTTTTTATTTCTAATGAACTTCTTGATAATCTATTTCCAAGCTCTACTGCTGCAAGAATCTGGCAAGCTTTACTCGTTCCGATTCCTTTTATTTCACTTAATTCTTCTACTGTACAATTGGCTAAATATCTAATCCCTTTCTCATGATGACTTAACAAAACATTAGCAAGCTCAAGGGCCGATTGTTCCCTTGAACCAGTTCTAATTAGTATAGCTAAAAGTTCAATATTGGACAATGTCTGTGGACCATACCTTATGAGCTTTTCTCTTGGCCTTTCATTTTCTGGCATTTTTTTAATAGTCACGTTATATTTGTCCATATTTATCACTCCAAAGCTTGCTTAAATTTCAAAGTCATCAACTTATTTTTTGTCAATACTTTTTAGTCTCTTACACAAACTTTATAACTCTAAGTATATATTATAACAGATTATTTGTGGAATTTTAAGAAATGAAATATTTTATTTATTCTTGTCAATATCAAAAATATCTATATTAAAATAATTTAATAATATATTATCAAGCTTTGATACTGGTAAACCAACAACAGAAAAATAATCTCCCTTAATCCACTGTACAATAGTTCCTCCAAACCCTTGAATTCCATATGCTCCAGCCTTATCCCACACTTCACCAGTCTCAATATACTTCTTTATCTTAGTCTCAGATAATTTTTTAATCTTAACCATAGTCTTTTCATATGTAACGTATTTTCTATCAGTACCTTTTTCTATTACAGCTAATCCTGTATATACATAATGTACATCATCCTGCAATAAATTTAGCATATTAAATGCATTATTAAATGATTTAGGCTTTCCTAATACTGTATCTTTATAAACTATTGTATCAGCAGCTATTATTATTGTGTTATTTTCCACAGAACCAGCCACATCTAAGGCTTTTTCAAAAGCTAAAGCCATAACTATATGCTGTGGCTTTTCATCAGATCTAATTTTCTCATCTAAATCACTTTTCACTATTCTAAAGCATAGCCCTAGGTTTTTCAATATTTCTCGTCGTCTAGGGGAAGCTGAAGCTAAAATAATTTTTTTATTCATATAGCACCTACAGTCTATTAAATATTAATAATGCAATTATAAGGCCCAAAATACTTGTTAAACTAATGTTCATAGTAAATCCAAATGTTAGTTGTATAACATTTAAATCAAGAGTAGCAGGACTGATTCCTATAGATTTACTGTATCCAAGCCACTTTATACTATCTCCAAATATGTCTCCAATAACTCCACCAATAACTAAGCCTACTAATAGTAAAAGTAACAAAAGCCATGGATTCCTATTTCTTGATCTCACTAGAGATGCCCTCCTTCACAAGCTATTATATAGATTTTCCATAGTAAAACTTAATTTATACATATCAATATATCCAATGCTTCTAGGGATTTTTAATGTGTATAAATTAACTATTTCACTGGAATATCTATAATTACACAACAGAAATAGTTAAAATAAATTTAAAAGAAAATAGTGAAAACTTCTGCACTTCTATTTCAAATTTATTAAACCTTAAAGTTGTTTATCTTTAAATACATCTATTATGATAGTCCTATATATAATATAAGATGATTTTATATAGAAAAAATTGGATGCTTTTTATGTATAAATTAAGTTTTACTATGAGCTCTATAGAGATTCAAGTAAAGACTTTAATTTACACATATCAAAAACCCTTAAAACCATTGGATATTTTCATATGCATAAATTAAGTTTTACTATGAACTCTATATAGGTTATTATATCCAACTTATCCTGTATTATCTATTATTTCAATTTGAATGAAAAGAATTTATTGCTCCATTATAATTAGGAAACCATTGGAAATCTCGGTTTTAAACTTAGTACACAATTTAAGTTTAGCATTTAGGAAAAATTATTACAAGTAGTATTTTTTACAAATCAAAATAGAAATAAAAAAACCTATGATATCTTGACCAATAGGATATCATAGGTTTTTACAAATTGTCATTTTTGTAATTTATTTCATTTTTATTGCTTTTTTAGGACATTTTGCTTCACATGCACCACAGCCAATACATTTGTCCTCTATAACTTTATGCTTAACCTTTACTTCCCCTTCAATTGCTTCTGCAGGACAAACTTTCTTACACAATGTACAACCTATACAATCTTCTTCAGAAATTTCTGCTTTTCTGCGTTTTTCAAAATTAGCATAGATTGCTTTTGTAGGGCATTTCTCAGCGCATAGCATACAATTAGTACATTTTTCATAATCTATCTTGGCAAGATTATTTTCAAATTCAATAGCATCAAATGGACATGTCTTAACACATATCTTACAACCGATACAGCCTACACTACATTTTTCTTTAACAGCTTTACCAAATTCCTTATTGTTACAATCCACAATGACATTTTGTTCATATGGCACAAATTCAATAACGTTCTTTGGACAAACTTCAAGGCATTTCCCACAAGCTGTACATTTTTCAGGATCAATTACAGCAACATTTCCATCAGTTATTTTTATAGCATCAAACTGACATGCCTTAACACATGTTCCTAAACCCAAACATCCATAACTGCAACCCTTACTTCCACCAGCAAGCATAGCGGCCGCCTTACAATCCTGTATACCAAAATATTCATATTTTTCTTTACAGTTTTTATTATCACCTTTACAAATAACTCTTGCAACTTGCTTTACACCTTCGCCAACTTCAACACCCATTATTTCGGCAACCTTCTCTGCACACTCGGCACCACCAACTGGGCATCCATTAACAGGAGCCTTACCATCAGCCACTGCATTGGCAAAACCATCACATCCTGGATATCCGCAACCACCGCAGTTTGCGCCAGGAAGTGCATCTCTAATGGCAAGAGCTCTAGGATCTATTTCCACTGCAAACTTTTGTGAAGCAAAGGCCAATCCTGCACCAAATAAAAGACCTAATCCACCTAAGCTTGCACCTGCAAGAAGAATATTATTAAAATCCATAGTATCACCCTTTCTATATTACATTCAAAGATAATCAACTCTAAAGTATTATAAATTTCATAGAAAAAATGTAGAAACATTCATTATTTTCTATGAAATTTATATTTAGTTTTAATGTTGATTATCTACAAAAGGTTAAAAATTAAACTAAACCTGCAAACCCTAAAAAGGCTATTGACATTAGACTTGCAGTAATAAGTGCTATGGGAAATCCTTTAAAAGGAGTAGGCACATCAGCAATTTCTAATTTTTCTCTAATACCTGCAAACAGCACAATTGCAAGTGAAAATCCAACAGCTGCACCAATTGAATGGAAAATCGTTTGAATTAAATTTAATTTATATTGAATATTAAGTAACGCTAATCCTAAGACTGCACAGTTTGTAGTTATAAGTGGTAAAAAAACACCGAGTGCTTGATAAAGGGTAGGACTAATTTTCTGTAGCACAATTTCAACAAACTGAACAAGTGACGCTATAACTAATATAAAAGCTATGGTTTGTAAATACTCAATCCCAAAGGGCTCTAATATTAATTTTTGAACAAAATAAGTCATAATCCCAGCCATAGTCATAACAAAAGTAACTGCCATTCCCATTCCAGTTGCCGTTTCAACTTGCTTAGAAACACCTAAGAATGGACAAATACCTAAGAACTTTGATAAAACAAAGTTATTTACTAATATTGAGCTAACAAGTATTACAAATATACTTGCATTTTCCATAATATTCCCTCCTTACTAAGCAGACCTTGACTTTATTACATTATTTATTGCAAGCAGTATCCCTAGGGCTAAAAAGGCACCTGGAGGCAATATCATTATTAAAGCAGGTTTATAAGCACCACCTAAAATAGTAAAACCAAATATGCTTCCAGCTCCAAGGAGCTCTCTAATAGCTCCCAATAATCCCAATGCCCAAGTAAAACCTAGACCCATACCTAAACCATCAAATAAAGAATCCAATGGTCCATTTTTAGAAGCATAGGCCTCAGCCCTTGCAAGAATAAGACAGTTTACAACTATTAACGGTATAAATAATCCAAGTGCATTAAAAAGCCCCGGCATATATCCTTCCATTACCATCCCAACCATTGTAACAAATGTGGCTATTACAACAATATATATAGGTATTCTTATTTTACTAGGCACTACTTTTCTTATTAATGATATAACTAAATTGGAACAAATTAAAACTGCAGTTGATGCAAGTCCCATACCTAAACCATTCTTAGCAGAGGTTGTAACTGCCAAGGTGGGACACATCCCTAACAACTGAAAAAAAGTTGGATTTTCCTTAAAAAGTCCATTACTTAAATTTTTAAATGGATTCAATATATTTCACCTCCGCAATTATTTTCCTGTGATTTTCTTGAAGGTATCTATTGCCGTATTAACTCCTGATGTAACTGCACTCGAAGTAATTGTCGCACCTGAAATCGCCTGAATCTGGTTGTCCACTGTTGGTTTTGTTTTTATAACCTTAATTTCAGAATTGATACTCTTGTTTTCATATTGTTCATAGAAGGATGGTAACTGTGCATTGGCTCCAAGTCCAGGTGTTTCATGATGATTTCCTATTCTAACACCTGTAATTTTTCCTTCCAGATTTATTCCAGTCATAACCTCTACAGTTCCACCATAACCTGATGGAAGAGTCTTAAATGTATAGCCAATAATGCTATCTCCCTTAAGTCCAGCAAAAATCTCTGCTATTCCATTATTTCCCTTCATTAATTCATTGAATTTATCTTCATCTATTTCAGATAAGGGTTTAAAACTTTCTGCACTAGGTAAAATAGCAATACGTGCTTTTTCACTTGCCAAATTCCTTTGATAGTCAATTTGATCCTTAGTAAATTCATTTGTAAAAGCAAGGGCTAATGCAGCAATAACACAAATTAATAATAAAATTAATCCTAGTTTTGCTATTTCCTTCATATTACTTCACCTCCCCAAAAACTTTAGGGCTAGTATACTTATCTATTAATGGAGATGCCACATTCATTAGTAGAATAGAATATGATACACCTTCTGGATATCCTCCATAGAGCCTTATAATGCTTGTAATTATTCCACAGCCTAATGCAAATATTATCTGGCCTTTTGGAGTTACAGGAGATGAAGCGTAATCAGTAGCCATATATATAGCACCTATCATAAGTCCTCCTGCCAATACCTGGTACATCATAAAGTGTATATCAAATCCTCCGCCTCCAAGAACAAAGGTCAAGACAGCAACTGTTGAAATGTAAATAACTGGTACCCTAGGTGTTATTACTCCTCTATATACCAAATAAATTCCACCAATTATTAAAGCTAAAGCAGATGTCTCTCCTATACAGCCTCCATGATTCCCTATGAACAATTGAAATAATGATGGTACATTTGCTTGAGCTGCCTCAGTTCCACTTATTATTGCCAGTGGAGTTGCTGTACTTACAACATCAGGTCCTGGTACAATCCAACTAGTCATTTGAACAGGCCAAGATGCTAAAAGCATTGCACGAGCAGCTAAAGCCGGATTCATAAAATTATGACCAAGTCCACCAAACAACTGTTTAACAACTGCAATAGCAAAAACTGCCCCTATTACAGGTAACCACCAGGGTGCCGACGCAGGTATATTAAATGCTAATAATAACCCTGTAACAACAGCACTCCAATCATTTATTGTAACCTCTTGTTTCCTTATCCTTTGAATGACAGCTTCCGTTATGACTGCTGCAAGAATAGAAAATAAAATAATTTTTACTGCTCCTAATCGAAAATAATATATACCTGCAAGCGTTGCTGGTAATAATGCAATAACAACATCCCTCATTATGCGGCCTATATTTTCATCAGCTCTAATATGAGGGGATGAAGAAACTATAACTTTAGTATCCATCAAATTACCCCCCTAACTACTTTGTTTTCTCTTTTTAGCTATTATTTCACGTTTAGCCACGCGTATCGATTGTAAGAGTGGTCTTTTTGATGGGCAAATAAATGAACATGATCCACATTCTATACAATCTAATGCATTATATTTTTCTGCTGTTTCATACATATTATTTAAAGAATATGCACTTATATATAATGGCTGTAAAAATGCAGGACAAATTTCTACACATTTGCCACATTTAATACAGTTGTTTGGCTTTGGAAGCGTTGCTTCTTCAGGTGTAAACACCAATATACCAGAAGTCGCCTTTACAGCTGGTATTCCATCGTTGTGTTGAGCAAGTCCCATCATTGGACCACCCATAATTATTTTTCCAACATTGCCACTGTACCCTCCACACTGATCAATAATCTCCTTAAAACTTGTACCAACCTTTATCAATAAATTCTTAGGATTTTTTACACCCTTTCCTGTTACAGTACAAATCCTCTCTATAAGAGGCATACCTGTTTTGATGGCATTTGCAATAGTTGCTGCTGTTCCAACATTATTTACAACCACCCCTACAGCCATTGGAAGTCCACCTGACGGTACTTCTCGTTTAGTACAGGCATATATGAGCTGTTTTTCTGCTCCTTGAGGATATTTGGTTCTCAGTCCAACTACTTCAATTGTGCTTTCATTTTTAGCTGCTTCCTTCACTGACTCAATTGCATCGGGTTTATTGTCTTCGATTCCTATATAGCCCTTTTTCACATCTAGAACCTTCATCATAGCCTTTAATCCATAAACTATCTTTTCTGGACTTTCAAGCATTAGTCTATGATCAGCAGTTAAGTAAGGCTCACATTCTGCTCCATTTAAAATTATAGTATCAATTTTATTTTGTGGGGGTGGAGATAATTTTACATGAGTTGGAAAGGCAGCCCCGCCCATTCCCACAATACCGGCTTCCTTTATTATATTCTTTATCTCTTCTCCACTCAAACTTTCTATATCTCCCTTTGATACAACGCTTTCATGAAGAGTATTCAAGCCATCGGATTCAATGATTACACACAGAGCCTCCCCACCTGCAGTCAAGGATTGTTTTACAGCCTTTACTTTTCCTGAAACGCTGCTGTGAACTGGTGCCGATACAAAAGAAGCTGCCTCACCAATTTTTTGACCAACCTTAACCGTATCCCCTACTTTTACTAAAGGTTCACATGGAGCCCCTATATGTTGACTAAGTGGAATAGTAACAGTCTGAGGCTCAGAAGCCTTCTCAATCTTTAGTCTTGAAGTAGGCTCTTTAAAATGCGGAGGATGAACACCTCCTCTAAATGATAATAGTCCCATTTAAATCACTCCTTGTAAAGTAATTATAAACAATAAGAAAAAAATTACAAACTTCATACTATAAGTATACAGTATACATTATAAATTTTAAAGAAAAATTTTAGCTAATTCCAACAATATTAGCCAAAAACATTGTCCCTTAATATGGTAACCTTTATTATTTTCATTGTCAATCTTGAATAATATTTTAACATTCTATAAAATATAAACTTTTATTACAAATCATTAAGACCATCAATTATATTATTCTTTATCCACTGTAAAACATCTATATTATTTATAGAAACTTCACCTAAAATATCTTTTATTTCCTTAGTATTTATTACATATTCTTTATTATTTTTTATATGTTTATAAATAAAATCAATATTTATATCTGAAGAAATCAATACTACCATAGTATCTGCAATATTTCCAAGTGGTGCTCTATCAATATGACTATGTTTAAATATAGCTTCAACATAAGTTCCTTTACCTTTTGTAGATTCTATTCTAAAGCTTCCTTCACAACCTTCAGCAGAAGCTTTGAACATTGGTATTCCAAGCCCAACCTTTCTTGTGGTTCGACTTGTAAAAAAGGGATTAGTAACCTTAATCAATTTTTCTTCATCCATACCCTTACCATTATCTTTTATACTGATTGTTAATGTATCTTCTTTAAGGTTTTCATCTATAATAATCTGTATCTCTGAGGCACCTGCAACAATAGAATTTTGTGCAATATCTAATATATGCATAGATAATTCTCTCATATTTTTTCCCCTTTTATAAATAACCAACATAAACTTAATATCAATTTCATAGAAAAGATGAATAAGTTTTCATTATTTTCTATAAAATTGATATCATATTGGAGTTAGCTATTTTTCTAGTTATAAATGATTTTTTAAAAGCTCAAAAAATTCATCTATGTTTTTTGTGTGAACCTCTATATAATTTTCAGCTTCTGAAATATCTCCTAAATAATGAGCATCCGAATTAATAATAATATTATACTTCTCTAAATACCTATTTCTGTTGATAAAATCTTCTCTATTACAATTTTTTGAAATCTCTACAGTTGTTATATTTATGTCAAGAGGTAAAAATCCTAAATTAGATATAATACTAAAATTTCTTTTATCTATATGAGCTGGTATAACCGCCCCATTCAATGAAGACACCATTGAAAACACTTGATTTATATTTAAATTTGCCGATACTATTAATAATCTTTCTTCTTTATCTACGACATTATTCTTTTCGTCAAAGATCAACTGCTCTCCAAAAAATTCAGGATTGTTTAACTCTTTGGGCATATAGTCCTGTATATTATCCTCAAATTTTAATGCATCTCTTATATTTTTAAAAAGACAAAGCAAATGAACTTCTTCCTTTGTTTGAATTTCCATACCGGGTATGATTATTATATCCTTATCTTTAGCCATTTCTATACACGGCAAGCAATTTTTTACAGAGTTGTGATCTGTTATAGCAATAATATCTAATCCTTTAAGGATAGCCATATTTACTATATTCATAGGTGACATATCCCTATCTCCACAGGGAGATAGGGCTGTATGAATATGTAAATCATAATACATTTTCATTTATCTCATCCCAGCTTCATAAAACTTTACAAAGATTTTAAAAGTATCAAGTTCCGTTGAAAAAATGGCTATATTTTCTTCATTAGCCTTTGTAATTGTATCTTCCTCAACATCAATTGATTCAGGTACAATAATACAGGACAAATTTAGCAATGAAGCAATAGCAACAATATTTATATGGGTTTGAACAGTAATCCATGCATTACCATCCTTTGCATGGGACATAACCCAACTCAACAAATCCGAACAATATAGACCTTTGACTTCTTTTTCTAGCCCCGTATCACCAGTTAACAACTTAAAATTAAATTTGTCTTTGATATCTTTTACAAACATATAACTCCTCCCTATTTTGATTAATTAAAATTCTAATACAAATTATAATAAAATTATCATTTCAATAATAGTACCTACACCCAACTTAGATTCAATTTTAAATTCATCACAGGATCTTTTAATATTTGGAAGACCCATCCCGGCACCAAAACCAAGCTCTCTCACTTTATTAGAAGCAGTAGAAAAACCCATTTGCATAGCTTGATCTATGTCTTCAATTCCAGGACCTCTATCCTCTGCTGTAATATCTATTCTATCAGGTTTAATATAAACAGTTATTTTGCCACCTTCTGAATGAATAACAATATTGATTTCCGCCTCATATGTTGCAATAGCAACCTTTCTAATGATACCTGAATCAATTCCCAATTGTCTCAATACTTTTTTTATACCACTAGAGGCTTCTCCCGCTCTTTTAAAATCTTCTTTTATAACTTCATATTCAAGTTTAAGACTTGTATCTTTTTCATTCAAACTCATATTTCTATATGCCTCCAATTTTTATTCCCTTTAGTCCATTATTGTACAAAATACCACAGGCAGTATACATTGTATGCTTTGTTGCAAGTAGAATCATTTCCATTTCACTTGCCATGTCCACTACATCTTTCGGAGGAATCTTTCCTCTAACAAAAACAATAGTATTTATATCTAACATCTCAGCTGTTCTTATTACCTGAGGATTTGTAAGACCGGTTAATAATAAGGTTTTATCCTCAACAAATGCCAAAACATCACTCATTAAATCGCAGCCAAAGGCTGCAATTACTTCACAGTCAGAGAACTCTTCCCCTGACAAAAATTCTGCTTCAAGTAAATCTTTTATATCTTTTATTAACATTTATGTCTTTACCTCCTCATAGGCATAATTATACAATATCAGCGTAAGAATTAATACTCTCCATAAATATTTCAAATAATTGCTTTTCATCTGAAATGTTAGATTCTTTTACTTTTATCAGTTTTTCTTTTGATGTATTTACTAAATTGGTGATTTTATTATTAAAATTTGCAAATTCCTCAGAAGGACTAACTTCAGATATCGTGTTTGTTATTTTTTCAAGTCTGTTTACTTCACTGTCTATAAATTGTATTATCTCATTTGAATTAGAATTTGAAATCTCTTTACTGGCTAAAAATTTAGAGAAATTTTCATAATATTTTTTAAGTTCATCCAGTCCTTTTCCTGCTACTTCACTATATTTTTTCCCCTCATCCCCATAATTAATTGACCTAATTGATAGCTCTCTTGGTGAAATGAAAGCATCAGAATAATGATTTTGAATTTCTTCTTTAAATTTTTCAGCATCGCTTCTTTCTGTAAAAGACATAGTTACAACTCTAAAACGATCTGTATCAACAATATATCCTCCTAAACCTTTTTCATTTAAATTTTCAACCTGTTTTTGTGCGTGCTCCCTATTATCAAAACTTCCAACCTGAATACTATAGATACTCAAAGCTGGTATTTCGAAATTGTGTAACTTCTTTTCCACCGGTTCTTCTTTTAACTCTTCTTTGCTTTGCTGAGTTTCATTATTTTTATTATCAGATTCAGAAATTTTATTTTCAATTTTTTTCCTAAGTTCTTCAGTAGTATTTTCAGTATTTTGACTTACATTGCCACTAGCGGTACTTTCCCTGTCATTAAAAATCTTTGGAATCAAAATATACTTGGTACCTAAAAATCCTATTAATGGTGCACCAATAAATAATGCAGCTATTAGTACAATAATTGTTAAACTACCCTTCTTGTTTTTACTCCTGGTTTTTGTCCTATTTCGTCTCATATGTACCCCCTCCTAAGATAAACAATAAAGCTTCATTTCTTTAATTTAAATTATATTGCTTGCTAAATTTACATATATAAATATATGCAATTAAACCAATCAAATATATTATATCATATTATTTTTATATAGATTAGTCTAAAACATAAGATAATAAAGCCACGATTATAAATAACCATGGCTTTATTATCTACTATATTCTTTTTTCAAATTTACTCACAACCATTTGTATGGCTTCTTCAAGTTTATTTTTATTATCTTCATCCAACTTGTCATAGTAACCCTCTAGTTCTTCTAGTTGTTGTAAAAATTCCTTCTTTGATGGCATATAAATTACCTCGCTTTTTTCTGAATATTCTGTATTAATTATATAACTTTTTTTATTAAAACTCAATAGTTTTTATAATTATTTATTGTTAAAATTTTGTAAAAATTTTGTCATTTGAAATCCCCTTCAAAAATATAAAATAGCTACCTAATAAATTAAGGTAGCTATAGTGTATATAATTATGATCCATAATCCAAAATACCGTAACTCATCTTTTGACACCTATCACTCTCGACAGGTGGGTGCCCGCACAGATGCTTCTATCTCCTTCATTGCCATATATAGGTCTCACATAATGGTTCATATCCACATCTAAATATTGAGCTCCCTTTAAAATTCTGTAGGTTCAAAATATGAGCTATACGAATATTTCAGAAATTTATAACTGGTGCGGATGATGGGATTTGAACCCATACGAGCGTCGCTCACTACCCCCTCAAGATAGCGCGTCTGCCGATTCCGCCACATCCGCATAGTAAAATTACATTTGTAACGAACATTATTATATAATTTTTTTTAGATTTTGTCAAGATAGTCAAATATACCTGAACACCCCATTATAGGTTCTAAGATACAAGTTTTATTGCTCATAAAGATAAACAACTTTGAGGTTTAATAAATTTAAAATAAAAAATTGAGAGCCTATTGCTCTCAATTTTTTATAACTGAACATACTTTAGTTTTGGATTATCAACTAAACCGGGTAATCTTCCCCGTTTTGCAACTGGTTTGCCTTCTACCTCTTTTATATCCATTGTCATATCAATAGGTGATGCTGCTGAAATATAGCTTCCAACCCCAAATGAATCAGCACCAACCTCAGATAATTTCTTTATTCTATCCGGTGTTAATCCTCCTGAAACAAAGATCTTAACATAATTATATCCAGCCATATCCAACTTATATCTCAATTCTTTGATTAAATTAGGAGTAACTCCTCCCCTTTCACTTGGTGTATCAACCCGTATGCCATATAGATTTTTTCCTAAAGCTTTGGCAATTCTTAAACTCTCTTCTACTTCATCTTTAAAAGTATCTACTAAAACAATTCTCTTATGATCTTCAGGCATTACTTCATCATAGACCTCTGCGATTTTTTTTGTATCACCTGCTATAAGCATTGCAGCATGGGGTAATGTACCAGAAGGTTGAATATCTAATAGTTTTGCAGCTAAAATACAACTGGCTCCATTGGCTCCACCAATTACTGCTGCCCTCTCCATCACTGGAGCCACTGATGGATGGACATGTCTTGCTCCAAAGCAAAGAAAACTTTTTTCTCCACAGGCTTCTTTTATTTCCCTTGCAGCAGTAGCCCATCCACATGCACTTGCCAATGCTCCTAAAATTACTGTTTCATAGGCTCCAAATTCTTTATAGGGTCCCTTTATCCTTATGACAGTATCCTTAGGACTAAACTCTTCTCCTTCATCTAATGTCCACATTTCAATATCTTTATTTTTTAGTATATTTTTAACTTCTTCTATTCCAGCAAAGACTCCATGTTTTCTTGGAAAAATTTCAGCTGTTACCGTTGTACTATCTAAATCCATTTCCTTTAATATATCAAGAGTTCTCAAAAAATAAATATCTGTAGTTGCACCCTTTAATATCTCTTCATGGGTAGCAGAGTGAATTTTCCTATCTTGATTTATATGTATGCTATTTACATCATCAAGGCTCTTCATTGGTTTCATTAAATCAATCCTTTCACGGCTCATTCAAAACAAAATTTAACACAATTATATCTAAGTTTGACAAATTATTCAACAAATTTTTTGTAATCACTTTATTCATATAGATATTTATATATTTTAAAATTTCTATTGACTTTTTTAATATAGTCTCTAGTTTCCCCAAAGGGAATTTCTGTAAGCTCCTTTCCATCATCACTATATTTTTTATCACAAAGCCATTTATTCACATTTCCACTACCAGCATTATATGCCGCCAAAACATTTCCAATATTATTCTTAAACTCTTTTTTTAATTTATCGAGATACCAACAACCTATTTTAATATTTATATCAGGATTAAAAAGTATTTCTTCATGATATCCAGATATATTTAATTCCTCCGCCGCCCAATTACCAGTAATATTTGCTATTTGCATAAGACCCTTTGCTCCCTTATGAGAAACTGCATTTGTGTCAAATTTACTCTCTGCTTTAATTATAGATGCCACAAAAAAGGGATCTAAATCATACTGGCTAGCATACTTTTTTATAATGGCTTCATAGTGAAATGGATATATAATCTTCAAAACGTTTTTACAAGTATATATAAAAATACCCAATATTACACTAATAGCTATAAGTATGATTAAAATTCTATATTTTCTTAAATCTAAAACCCTCAATTAAGCACCTCCGAAAAACTATTATCCTATATCTCACTTATAAATCATATCTTATTGTATAGATCTTCTACTTGTTTTTTTAGATAATCAAAATCCTTTGTATTATTAATAATTATATCAGCATATTTTCTCTTTTGCTCCAAAGACATCTGAGCTTTTATCCTGTCCATGGCTTTTTCAACGGATAAATTATCTCGAAGCATTAATCTTTTTAATTGTGTTTCCCTATTTGTATCAACTAGCCATATTTCATCTGTTAGAATATACATCTTCATCTCAATTAAAAGTGCCGCATCAATAAATATAGCCTTTAAATTATTGAGGTGCCTATAGTATTCAATTTTATCTTCTATTTTTTTAATTATTTTTCTATGTGTAATATTATTAAGAACTTGTAGTTTTTCTGGATCACTAAAAACTATTGATCCCAACTCTTTTCTTTTTAAATTTCCATTATTATCGACAACTTCCTTACCAAAAAAGTCTATTATCTCTTTTAAAGCCGGTTCTCCCTTTTCGACTATTTCTCTAGCAACAATATCAGCATCGATAACAGTACCACCTAGCTGCCTCAAACACTTAGATACAGTACTCTTTCCTGTTGCTATTCCTCCAGTTAAACCAATTATCTTCATTATTTCTCCTCTTTATTTAGTATTATACCAATTTTCTCCTGTATTCATGTCAACTTTTAAAGGAACGTCTATATCTATTGCTTTCTCCATATTTTTCTTTAATAGCTTTTTAACTTCATCTAATTCGTCATTACAAGCATCTATAATCAATTCATCATGTACCTGTAAAATCAACTTTGACTTAAGATTTCTATTTCTTAGCTCATTAAAAACTTTAACCATAGCTATCTTAATAATATCAGCTGCACTTCCCTGGATAGGAGTATTCATTGCTGTTCTTTCTCCAAAGGACCTTATATTGAAGTTCCTTGATTTAAGCTCTGGTAAATATCTTCTTCTTTTAAGAATTGTAGTAACATAACCAAATTCCTTACCTTTTTCTACTTCATTATCCATATACTCTTTTACACCTTTATATTTTTTAAAATATTCATCTATATATTTTTTTGCTTCCTTTCTGGTTATATTTAAATTTGTTGCAAGACCAAAGTCGCTTATACCATAAACTATTCCAAAATTAACTGCCTTTGCTCTTCCTCTCTCCAATGAAGTTACTTTATCTATGGGAACATTGAACACTTGAGAAGCTGTAATAGTATGTATGTCATCATCCTCTTTAAATGCTTTAATTAGGTTTTCATCCTTAGACATATGGGCTAAAACTCTTAATTCTATTTGAGAATAATCAGCATCTATTAAACTATGGTTATCATCATGAGGTACAAATACCTTGCGTATTCTTCTGCCTATTTCCAATCTTATAGGTATATTCTGCAAATTAGGTTCAGTACTACTGATTCTACCTGTAACTGTAACTGTTTGATTAAAGCTAGAGTGAATTTTACCAGTTATAGGATTAATTAAATTAAATAGCCCATCAATATAAGTCGACTTTAATTTCACAAGCTGTCTGTATTCTATTAAAAGAGGTATTATTGGATGTCTCTTATATAGTTTTTCTAAAACATCATGGCTTGTAGAATAGCCAGTCTTTGTCTTCTTAATCACTGGTAAACCCAATTTATCAAATAGTATAACTCCCAATTGCTTAGGAGAGTTTATATTAAACTCTTCTCCTGACAGCTGATAAATTTCATTTGTTATCTCCTCTATTTTAACTGTAAGTTCCTCATCTAATTCCTTAAGTGCTTCTTTATCTACTTTGAACCCTTCATATTCAAGACTTGCTAAAACCTCAATAAGAGGCATTTCAATTTTTTCAAACAATTCTATCAATTCATTTTTTTCAAGTTCCTTATAAAGCAATTCTTTAAGCTTTAGCACAGAATAACAAGTATTACCCCCATAAATTGATAAATCCTCATGGGATAGATCACTATATTTCTTAGCATTTTTACCTTTACCTAAAATCTCTTCCTTACTGCTTATTTTGACTTCTAAATATTTTAACACTAAATCTGATATGTCATAATCATTTTGAGAAGGCTCTAGTAAATAAGCAGCTATAAAACTATCGAATTCTATTCCCCTAAGAACAATATCATATCTGAGTAGAGAAATTATTTCCTTCTTCAACTCATGTCCAAATTTTTTAATTTCTTTGTTCTCAAAAACCTCTTTTAAAGAATCTAACAATTTTTCATTATCTTTTATATTAATATAGAAATTATTATCCAAATCTACAGATATAGAAATCCCTATGATATTGTCAGTAATTATATTATTCTCTTCTTTAAAAATTTTAATAGCAAAGCTTTTCTTATTTTTTATCATCTTAATTATTTCATCAAGTCTTTGGGCTTTTTTTATAATTTCTACATTTAACTTTTTTATATCTTGAAGCCCATCATTATCCATACCCTCATCTTCATCGGTTAAAGTTTTAACTAAACTATTAAACTCATATTTTTTAAATAGTTCCATTAACTTTTTCTTATCAGGCTGTATTATTTTTAACTCTTCAATATCTATTTCAAGGGGTATATCTGTCTTAATAGTTGCAAGTCTTTTACTTAAAAGGGCAATTTCAATATTTTCTTCTATTTTTTTTCTATGGCTTTTACTTGAAATACTATCTACATTTTTTATTAATTCTTCAACAGTACTAAATTGATTTAGTAGTTTAGAAGCAGTCTTTTCTCCTACGCCAGGCACTCCAGGTATATTATCGGATTTATCTCCAACTAGTCCTTTAAAATCAATTATCTGCTCAGGAGTAACACCATACTTTTCCTTTACCATATCTCTATCATAAACCTCTAAATTTGTGATACCTCTCTTTGTTATCATAACCTTTACATTGTCAGATACCAGCTGAAGGGCATCTCTATCCCCAGTAACTATTATTACTTCAAAATCCCTTTCTTCACAAAACCTTGCAATAGTTCCTATTAAATCATCAGCTTCAAAGCCCTCAAGCTCCGTTCTATGTATTCCATAGGCATCCAATATTTCCTTTAAAATTGGCATTTGCTGTGCCAATTCCTCTGGCATTTTTTTTCTCTGAGCCTTATACTCCTTATACTGAATATGTCTAAAAGTAGGAGCCTTTAGGTCAAATGCAACACTTAAATAATTAGGCTTGTAATCCTCATGTATTTTATTAACCATTTTAATGAAACCAAATACACCATTAGTATGTATACCTTCCCTAGTTGTTAAATCAGGCAAAGCATAAAAAGCTCTATTAATAAGACTATTTCCATCAATTATTATTAACCTTTTCTTCAAATTACCATCTCCTTAATACTCAATACTAATATTTTATCAATAAAACTGGATTTTATGAAGTCATTTTAACTCTTATACACCTAAATATTCGTAATTTTATTCTAAAATCCTCTTTATAAAATAAAAAACTATTGTATAATACAAACAATGACCATAATAATCAAATTTATAAATCTGATTATTATGGTCATATTTATTATAAAAGTAACTATTAACCTAAAGCAATTTACTCAATTGAGCAAATTGCATAATTACCTTTAGCAAAAACTATCTACTACATATAGTTTTGAAATCTCCAAAGCTATACCATATATATTATGCAATTTTGCCAAATTAGAGTTATGCAATTTCCCCAATTAAATATTTTTCCACATCATCTTAATATTTATATTCAACCATTACTGTTGCAGTTATTTCCAGCTCTCCAGCTTCTACTGGTGTTTCATAGGCTTCTTCAGCCATTTGAGTCTTCATTAAATTATTATTCCTGTAAATAATGGGCCCTCCATAGCTATTTTCATTTATTCTATAGGGCTTCCCAGGTTTTGCACCAAAGGTACTTAATATGGCCTCAGCTTTTCCAGAGGCATTTTCCATTGCAAGCTTTAGTGCATCACTATAATATTTATCTTCATCGCTTATTCCAAACCTTATATTACTTATTCTATTTGCTCCTTCTTTTCCTGCTATATCAATAATTTTTCCTACTTTATCTATATCTCTGATAGTTATTTCGACTGAATTAGTAGAAATATAGCCTTCTATTCTTTTTTCTTTTTCTTTAGAAAAAGATGGCTCATTTTTACTAGTTTTATATATGGTATATCTTGTTGTCTTAATATCTTCATCCTTTATTCCATTTTCCTTTACAGCAATAATTATTTTATCCATTAATTTTGCATTATCATCCTGTGCTTTTTTTGCATCTGTATTAAATACCTCTACACCTACATTTATATATGCTATATCAGGCTTAACCTTTACTGTCCCTAATCCATTAACTGTTACAATGTTGCCTTCTGTCAAAGAGCTATTATTTGCTTGTGCTTTTCCACTAAAAATATCCATGGCATCTACTGCAAATAATCCAGCAATTAATATGGGAATGATCATTAAATATATTATTTTTTTCATAGCTTTTCAACCTCCAATATTATTGTTTTTATAAATATCTACATACACCTAAATTCTTAATTAAATCTTTGATTTTTAACCCCCTCTGCTTATTTTTTTTCTGAAAAAATTATATAATTATCTCATCTATCATAATTATTAATCTACTTCATCTATATAAATTTTTATTGTTGCTAAATCAGTAATATCATTTAATCTAGTGATCTCCTTTGATAATTCATCCTTTGCTTCTAAAACTTTGGTTAGCTTTCTTTTAACATTTGATATTTGTTCAGCATCTTCTTTTTTATTCACTTCATCTTTAAGCTTGTTTTCTTCCAAGTTCAAATTTTCCTTTTCAGCAACAGCTTTTATATACTCATCTGTAATATCATTAATATTTTGCTTTTCATCAATAATAGCATCCATAGTGATAATTTCGTTAAAAATACTATTAAATTTATCTTTAGGAATCCTTATTATAATATTACCTGTTTTTAGTGATTTTTCAGAATGTTTTTTTACAGGCTCTTTATATGATGTGCTTGAACTTTGGATAAAACCTTTATTGTCAGTGGTGATATTTACAATTTTTTCATAACTTAGAGCATATTCTTTGGTTTCAAGATGTATATGTCCATTTACTATTATCTTTTTATCTTCAAGATCTTTAATATCTTCTTGTTTTTCTTTCATAGGAGCTATACTTCTGTTTTCAGCTGTTAATTTTATATCTTTACTATTTCCCCTCGCCATGTTGTATTCCTTAGATTCTTCCATAGATTCTTCCATTTTTTCTTCAGCTGGACTCCCTGCTTCATGCTGGGATATACTAAACGGCATAGCTTCCTTAGGTGCTGCTTGTTCGGTTTCAGCTGATTTATCCATCATAAAATTATTATTTAATATAGAAGATACAGAAACAACCATAATAAAAATTCCAGCTGCAATACCAGATAAGATTCTCCAATTAATCTTTCTTTTGGTTTTAAATTTGTCTTTATCTGTTTGTCTAGAATTTATTAATTCTGCTTTTTCTAATTCTTTACATTTCACTAATTTATCATGAAGATCAGCTTTAAATCCTTCAGGCAATTGGGCTTGAGGCGTTTCGGATAATAATTTTTTTATGAATAATAAATCTTCGTACTCTCTATTACATTCTTCACACATTTTGATATGGTTCTCAATTTCTTTATTTTCTCCATCATCTAGCTGATTATCTATATAAAGTGATAATATTTCTTTAACCTTATCACATCTCATATTATCCCTCCTCTCATATACTTAGACTTAATTTTCAATGAAAAGTTCCGATTCCTTTATTAATATTTCCTTTAATATTGATCTGCCTCTACTTATTCTGGATTTTACAGTACCTATAGGATTTTCAGTTATTTTCCCTATTTCTTCATATGTAAACCCCTGTATATCCCTAAGAATTAAAACTCCCCGATATTTTTCAGGAATTTTATTAAGAGCTTTTTGAACTAACTCCTTCTTTTCTTTGATTTCATATAATCTATCAGGTAAGTACTTAGTATCAGCTATCTGAAAGTTGTAGTTTCCATTTTCTGTTTCAAATTCTTTATCTAGGGAATATGTTTTGATTTTCTTCATTTTTCTAATTGCATCTATACAGTTATTTTTTACAATTCTATAAAACCATGTAGAAAAATTTGAATCTCCTCTAAAGCTTTTCAATGATTTATAAACTTTAACTAATGATTCTTGAGTTACATCACTGGCATCTTCTTTATTTCCTAGCATTCTATATGCAATATTAAAAGCAACTACTTGATATTTCTCTATGAGCTTCTCAAAACTTTCTATATCTCCATTCTTACTTTTTTCAATTAATTTTTTCTCATAATCAGACAACTTATTCACTCCCTTCTTCAAATCTTAGCTTAACTTATTGTGCTAGTAAATCAAATATTTCATTTAAATGATTTCTATTGATCCATTTTTTCTTAAAAAGCTATATAAAAAAATACATTTATTCCATAAGCGAAAAGGAAATATTAAAAAACTCCATATAAAAACTAACACAACAATTTAAATTATATATTTCTAACTTTACTATATATCTTCTTTAAATATCTTCTTTTAATGTTATATTTCTTACCAAGTAATATAAATAATCCACATTATATTTGTGCAATTAATTACCCCTATTCTATATTTGACGAATCTATCTATTAAAAAGTTCCCTATAATATTAAAAAACCCTTTCTATTTTTTTGATTTTGATAAATAAAAAAACACCTGTTATTTTTAACAAGTGTCTAAAAACTATATTTCTTCAATAATGGGTATATATTTATTAATATCATAGGGTTGAATAAAAGATTGTTTTACATTCATTTGTTCATCAAAAACAACAGTTGCATGATGCATAAAATTATTTTTGAGATAATATCTTAAATCTATACATTTCAAAACCAAATTTCCCATTTCTTCAAAATAATCAATATGAATTATAGGAGAAAAATCCTTGAAGTATTTACCTGCATTTGTTTTATTAAATAATTCTACTATTTCACTTTTTGGTTTCTTAAACTTTTCCCGTACAAAAACTTTGCTATTAATCAGGTTTACTTGCCCTACTATGCTGTGACTATTTGTGTCTACTATAAAATCCCATTTATGAAAAGCCATTAAAGAAGGTAAAACATTAACTTTAATTAACTTATATCCATCAGTGTAATGCTTCTCAATAACCTTCTCAGCCCTCTTTCTCATTCCATATCTAGCACCAATATAAACAACAAATGTAATACCAACTGTTGTTAAGGACATATTGCTAATAGTCCTTTTGAAAATAAGAAATAAACAAAGTATTGTTATTACAGGATCATACAGCATTAATAAATTCATTTTGAATTTTTTTCTTGTAAAGGGAGCTAACAATTTTGCTCCATACGAATTTAATATGTCAAAGAAAGTATGGGAAAAGGCTCCTAAAAACGTCCATAAAAATAGTCTAAGAAAATCAACATTCTTAAACATTACCCCCAATCCCAAGGTAATTATACCTGATAGGGCCAATAACGATGGTAAGGAGTGAGAAACCCCCCTATGATGTCTTAAATAATAAAAATCATTCTTTACAAATCTTACAACTACATCTATATCTGGGGACATTGCACCTAATGCACATCCTATACTGATGGGATTACTTAGGCTAACAGGATCCCCACTAAAAGCAGAAATTGCCAGTCCAATAACCCCATGTGTGACTGGATCCATTAACTCACCACCCTATATAAATTTTCATATCTTATAGTATATCATATTATCTCATCTTCTTCAACATCCTTCGACAAGCATTATTGAAAATTCTTTTAAAAAATCTTGCATTATCAAATTATTTATGATAGAATATATTTTGTCACTAGCCGAAGTGGTGGAATTGGCAGACGCGATGGACTCAAAATCCATTGAGGTAACACTCGTGAGGGTTCGAGTCCCTCCTTCGGCACCATTGAAAAAACTAGGCTCTAGAGCCTAGTCATTTTTATTTTTTGTGTGTTTTTTTCTGATTTTCTAATCAATCTTCTAATAACTGAAAAATTTTTGATTAAAAATATCCGCTACTTCCTGCTTTATACATTATCGTTGCTTTTGTTATTTAAGACAACTCTACTAGATTTTTTCTCAGTATTCTAAAGGCTACATCTTGATTATACTCCCTTAGCAATCCCATAGAATATAATATATACTCTTTATCTAGTAATGTTTTAGCTTTTTCAGGAAGTAATATATTGGAATCCTTATCTTGAGTTTTTAAAACCTTTTGTAAAATTTTTTTTGGATTTAAACTATTTATTATTGGTCCACCAGTTCCAATAATAAATCCTACCCCTGAAAGATTTTTTCCTCTTTGTAAAAACTTGCAATTTGCTGAATGAACTGGTTCAAGGTATCCTGCATGTCTCCTAGCTGAAATACTAACAGCATAATTTGCCATAGCATTATCAATTTCTAACTCTTCATTACAAGTAGGAATATATTCAACTTGATCCACTCTTAAATTGATAGAATCCTTCAATCCATCTTTAGAAATTCCTAAAGAATTAGATATTTCCTCTATTCCAACCTCCTTTACAAGCAAGGCTGCAGATTCCCTTAACCCCAAATCACTTTCAACGGTTCTTTTTGAATAATTTTCTACACATCCAGCAATTCTCGACCCTTTATAAGGTACTTCGTTGGCATAGGAATGTACATCTGTTGTAGCACCACCAACATCAACGATCATCAAATCTCCAATACCTTTTTCATTATTTGATCCCTGTGACAAAAGCTCACCAGCCGAAAGTACTGCCGATGGAGTAGGCATCAGGATTCCATCTAATTGTTTTTTAACCTTTTCTAATCCCTTCATATTTATAATTCTCTTTAAAAACACCTCTCTAACAATTTCTTCGGCAGAATTTGTATTTATTACGCCAACCTTAGGAATTATATTATCTACAATATAACATTCCTTTCTGCCAGTCATTAATATATATCTTATTTCTTTAGATACATAACTATTGCCTGCATAAATTATTGGAATATTAAGCTTACTTTTTGCTAAAATATTTGCATTATATAATGGAATTGACTGATTCCCCTTCTCATATCCACCACAAAACAAAAGTATTTCAACTTTATCCTTTATTAAACTCTCAATATCCTTATCAGAAATTTTACCATTAAAAGTATGTAATATTTTCGCACCGGCTCCAAAGGCTGTATTTCTACCTGCTGAAACACTTAAGTTTTTGCTAATACCAATTACTGCCATTCTTAATCCACCAGCTGCACTGCTTGAAGATAGCTTTATTGCCCTATGGTAATTATTATTACCTAAAATATATTTTGCTTCTTTTAAGCAAAGCTCTAGTCCAACTCTTGCATCAGTTTTCACTGTAGATGAATGACAGGTCCTGTGAAGAATTCGCTCTTCATCTAAGGAAGCTATTACCATTTTAGTATGGGTACTACCAAAGTCAAGTAGTATTGCATTTTTCATCGTCTACTCTCCTCTACATCTAATTGGAATAAATATTACTAACAGTATCTACTAAGGTTTCCATATTATTATCACAATTAATATTGAGTTTCTTAATTTGATCTGTTACGTCAATCGCTAAACTACCACCATCCTGATTCTCATTAAGTAATCCACCCATTACAATTTTAGCTTCTAAATTACTCTCTTCAAGTTTCTTTAATAGTTCTTTTGCATATGTTAAGGCTATTCCATTATAAGTACTTATAACTATAGCTCTGGCTTCTGTCTCCATAAGGGTTTCAACAATTTCATTTGTGGTAACATAGGTTCTCAAATCAAATACAACTGCTCCTGCTTTTTGAAGAATTGATTTTGCAATTTCCTTACCATAATCATGTATATCTGTTGCTGCAACAATTACTTTTTTTCCATTGAGGGCTCCATCTATATTTTTAATTTTTGCTAGGGATTTTTCCTTTTTTTTCTGAAGATTTTTTATCATATCCGTTGGTCTTACTGGTATTCTCTTTCCTAGTCTATCCTTCTCTTTTTGTCCAACGCCAAAATACTTTTCCAATTGTTTAGGCCCAATGAACTTTAAAGCTGCAAAAACTTCGCCAGCATGTTCAATATCCACACCCAAATCATAAAGACCATTCATCATTCTTTCAAAAAACACTTTGCCGCAAGCACAGTATACATTTTTTTCACTTTCTATTTTATCCCAATTCATATAGGGCTCCATGAACTTAGATTTTTCAATCATCATATCCACACAAAGATGGCCATCAACGATTTCATCAGGAGTAGGTATTCGCGACGCTTCAGACACTGGTACTGAAGCGACAGCATGACCTGTGGGCATATGTCTTTGGAAAATAGCATCTGCTAATGAAAAAGAGGATAGGGCTCCAAAATTTCTATTATAATCAAGTCCATAATCCACTGTATTCCCAAAAATCATAGTCCCTGGTGTTTTCTTAGTATTAAGACTTTCCATAGTAGTATGAAATATAATCCTACCTATAGGGTCACTAAATAGATTTCCATAGCTAAATGTCATCCTTGCACCTAATAATTCCTCTACTAAATATCGTTCCATCATAGCCCAACCTGTTAGATTTACTAAATCCTCAAATTGATTTCCAAAACCATCATCTAAATTTGAATGTATAATAGTTCCTTCAAATTTTCCCATAAGGTTAAAAGCCTTCAAAGATGAAATAGTTCTCTCTCGCTCCAGCTCTACCCCAGGATATTCATATGTAAAGTAATGAGAAACATTCCCTATAGATGTAGCTCCTGCTTTTAGTCCTTGAATAGTATTTTGTAGTGCATTAGGTGAACCAATCATATGATCACTTAAATGGGGCTGCACTGGAACAATCTGTCCTAATAATTCCCATTCTTCAGGTGTCTCTAATATCAGTCCTGTACCCTTTGGCAACTTATGTCTATGTTCTTCAGGCACTCCCATAATCCAGTCTAAGATAAATCCAAATCTTGTAATATAACTACCTCTATTTTTCAACTCATTATAAATATATTTAATATTTTTAGCTGTTTCTTCCCAAGAATTCCACCCAACATGGGAATGCTTCGAAATTTTTCCCTGTTTAATAGCCAAACGTTTATATTCAGCTTCTGATTTTACACCATGCTCTTTAAAAAAAAGGGTTTTTCCAATAGTTATATTTGATGCAATCTTATCAACATCACTTAATATATTCTTCATGTCAGGTAAATCTTTATATTCAAATCTTTTATTTATTTTAATATCCATTTTATTTCCTCCTAATAAATTATATTTAATTCTAAATAATTAAATTAAGGATAATATTCGCATATACAACCCAGACAAATTAAAGCTATGCAATTTCCTCAATTAACTTCTAAAGAATTTTTACTTTCAATTTTAAGTTTGATATTTTTACTAATAATGAAGATTAGCAGTATTATACCAGCATATCCATTAATAACATATACAAAATTTATTAGACGATTAAAGGGTATGTTCATTGCTATGAAATAACCTAAAAGAGCTAAAGCTACTGTTATAATAGTAAATTTCTTACTTCTTTCTAATGCAAATCTTGATGATGCTGTCCAAAGCAATGGTACCGATGTTGTATATATTGCTATAAAAACAATAATTGAAAATACTGGAGCAAGGGGTGGAAAAATATTTTCTACAAGAATTAAATTTGGTATTTGTGCATTAGCCACCTGAGAAACGTTTGCCAGCAGTGCAAATCCTACTACCAATATGGCTAAAGTATTTAAAAAAGCCGCTAATACAACAGAACGTCTTAATTCTTTCATACTATTTTTAGCACCTAGCTTTGCCATAAAACCTCCGAACCACAGCATACAAAATCCTCCATAGGATCCCCCTGCTAATAACCAGTTATTTGATGCCTTCATAATTTGGATCTCTTTATTTTTAATTAAATTAACCCCCATAGAAAGATTTGATATTCCTTTAGCAAAGCTTACAGCTCCAACAATTAAACAAATAATAACGACCACTGGTCCAATTTTCCCAAGTATATTAACAAGGGTTTCTAGACCAAATACAACAGTAATACAAGCCAAAATAGTGAGAATTAAAGCTCCTATTACTAAAGGAATTTCGTACTGCTGTTGAAGGGTTGCAGCTGCTCCACCAACCATTACAATAAAGGACATATAACAAAAAAGCACTGAGAAATAATCATAAATAGTTCCTATCTTTTCTCCACAAAAATACCTATAAACTTCACTACCCTTTTCAAATTTCTTTTCATTCCCTGCTTTTGCATAGGCATAGTTCGAATATCCAAATATGGCTAAAAATATTAAACCAACTAGTATTCCTTCATATGCATAGGATGTAATGTACTGAATAACTTCTTGTCCAGTTGCGAAACCAGAACCAATAGAAAATGCTAATATTGCACCTGCCATAGTGATTATTCTAGAATAGCTTATTTTTTCACTCATAAAATTCCCTCCATTCATTTAGTTCGGGACCCCTTATAAAAAAATATGTCGACTTAGCTTAAATCTAACATAGTTTTTGTATAAGCTCAATCTAATTTTTTCACAAATTCTTAATTTCGACCCCTATTTTACCGATTTTTTTCATAATCATGAAATTATCTTCATGTTCTTTTAAGTTTCATAAATTAATATATAATTCTAAATATGTGTATCAATTTCCTAAAGTGAAATTTAAAATTTGTTTGAAATTTCAAATAAAATATGATATGTTTCTTTTGTATATTTATAATATTAATATAGGGAGTTGATTTATATGATAGGGGAAAGAATAAAACATCATCGAAAAAAGCTAAATCTAACTCTTAAAGAATTATCAAAGAGAACCGCTTTATCAGTAGGATACTTAAGCAATGTAGAAAGAAACCTTACTAGTCCTACATTTGACAATTTACTAAAAATATGCGAAGTCATGCCTATTAATATAATCGATTTAATAAACGATAGCATCCCTTTTGAGCCCTTTATAAAAAAAGGAGACAGGAAGCTAGTATATAGTAATGACTATAGATTAGGATATCAATACTTAACAGATATAAATCAAAAAATCGTTGGTAAATGTCAGATACTATATAAAGACCATAAAGGAACGGAATGCTGTTGGGGACATGAAACCGACGAATTTGGAATAGTAATTAAAGGAAGTATGATGATAGAAGTATATGATAAAACCTTTGTATTAAAGGAAGGAGATAGTATATACGTTAAAGCCTTTACAAAACATGTTATCAGGAAAATTTCAGAGGAAGAATGTATTAGCTATTGGGCTGCAATAAATAGTAAATCAGTAAAAGAATAAATTTGCATATTTTAATTAACTTGTTTTGATAGTAAACTAAATATTAAAACGCCTGATATAAGAGCTAGTACAACGAATTAATTTATAATAAAAATATTAATATCTTTAAATTTTTTCACAATATATAGATTAACTCTTTAGTTTGTTTAATTATATTAGAAACTTTTATGATAAAATATACATCATGAGATGAAATTTAAATCGATACAAAGGATGATTACAATGAACATTTTAACTGCTAATAATATATCCAAAAGCTATGGGGAAAAAAAGCTATTTAAAAATATATCATTCACCATAAATAATGGAGATAAAGTAGGTTTAATTGGTATAAATGGAACTGGCAAATCTACACTACTCAAAATAATCTCAGGATATGAAACTGCTGATTTAGGTGATATCAATATTCCTAATGGTATAAACATTGAATACCTTGATCAAAATCCTAAATTTGATTCACAGTCAACTGTTCTACAGCAAATATTTAAAAGCAATTCACCAACTATAAAATTAATTAAAAAATATCAAGAAACTCTTAAAACTATTGAAGAAAATCCAAAAGATGGGACTCTACAAAAACAATTATTAAAATTGACCAACGAAATTAACAATTTAAATGCTTGGGATATGGAAAGTCAAGTTAAAACAGTCCTGACTAAGCTTGGGGTTACTGATTTTAATAAAAAAATGGGTACATTATCGGGCGGACAAAGAAAAAGAGTTGCTTTAGCTAGTGCGTTATTGTCTCCATGTGACTTACTTATTTTAGATGAGCCTACTAATCACATGGATAACAAATCTATTGATTGGTTAGAAGATTATCTAAAAATCAGGAAAGGTGCCTTGCTTATGGTAACCCATGACAGATATTTTTTAGATAGAGTTGTAAATAAAACTATGGAGCTTGATCATGGTAAAATTTATACCTATACAGGTAACTATTCACAATTTATAGAAAAGAAAATTGAAAGAAAAAACTTTGAATCCGCCATTGAAAGAAAAAAACAGAATTTATATAAAAAAGAACTGAAATGGATTAAATCAGGTGTTAAGGCAAGAGGTACTAAACAAAAAGCTAGAATTCAAAGATTTGAAGAATTAAAAAATTCTAAAGTAAATATAGATGATTCAAAAATAGATATTTCCGTTGGTTACTCAAGACTTGGCAAAAAAATTATCCAAATGAAAGGCATATCTAAGAGTTTTGGAAAGAATCAGCTGATTAAAGATTTTAGTTATATATTCCTCAGAAACCATCGTATTGGAATAATAGGGGATAATGGAACTGGAAAATCTACTTTTTTAAACTTAATTGCTGGCAAGCTTATTGCAGATGAAGGTATTATTGATATAGGAAAAACAGTTAAAATAGGATACTTTGCTCAAACATCTGAAAATATAGATGAAAATTTACGAGCCATTGAATATATTAGAAAAAGTGCTGAATATATTAATACATCAGATGGTAATAAAATAAGCGCTTCTCAGATGATGGAACGTTTTCTATTTTCAAATGATATGCAGTGGACTTATATTTCCAGATTATCCGGTGGAGAAAAAAGGCGATTATATCTTTTAAAGATACTAATGAATGCCCCTAATGTATTAATATTAGATGAACCAACAAATGATTTAGATATTGATACCCTTAATATTTTAGAAGACTATATCGATGAATTTGATGGGGCTGTTATATCGGTTTCCCATGATAGATATTTTTTGGATAGAACCTGTGATAGAATATTTTTTTTCGAAGGTAGTGGATATATAACAGAATATACAGGTAATTATTCTGATTTTATAGCTAAAAGGAAAAACAATATTAAAGAAGAATTCAAGGATAAATTACCTAAAAGAAAAAATCCTCCTAATATTGAAACACCTAAGAAAAAGAAACTAAAATTTTCATATAAAGAAAAATTTGAATATGAGAGGATCGACTCTGAAATTGAATTATTAGAAAATGAACTTTCAAATATTGAAGATAAAATACAAGAATACTCAAGGGATTTTGAAAAACTTCAGGAGTTTATAGTAAAAAAAGATGAGATTGAAGAAAAACTCCTTTTTAAAATGGAACGTCAGGAATATTTAAATAATCTAGAAAAAAAGATTAGAAACTTCAAAGCCTAGTTTAAGTTATTTTAATATTATAGGAACTATTGAAACCTTTACCTATAAATATATAATCCCTGAATAAAAAATATATTCAGGGATTATATATAAAATCTACATTACATTAGACCTCTACCATTAGGGTTTTTATTTTGATTACCGCTTTTTTTAACTTTCTTCTTAGCATTTTGAAGCTCACTATTTCCTACTGCATTAGAGCTTTGTAGATTTGAGCCTCCACCTGCAGTAGTATTAGTCATATTTCCTCCACCATAAGTATTATTTACATTCATGTTTTCAATAGTATTGTTCATTTCACCTCTACCAACTGACTTGGAATTTGTCAAATTAGGTTTTTTCTTTTTAGACTTTCCCATAATATTTTTCCCTCCACTTTTAAATTCTAATATTATCCTTAATTTACAACAATATTATTCGCACTTTTAACAAATATATAATTGGTATATATTGTTAAAATAATTATTTTGTCTTATGTTGTTTAAATAGATTTATTCGAAATCATCTGGACTAAGTTCTTCAGAATATTCTAAAGCCATTTCTTCACAAATGTTTCTTTTTTTAGTTTTTTCATTAGTATCATTAATTTTATTTTTCCCATTTTTAACTTTAAAAGAAATAAAATCTGTATCTCTTGCATTATATTTTTCTCCCATAATTCCACCTCCATTTAATACTATTTTTTTCCTTCTATATTTTTTTATTCATTTGATTTTTTAATAAGTAGGCAAATTACATAATTACCTTCTGCAAAAAATCTTTACTAGATATGGTTTTAAAATATTTAAAGACAAACCTTAGATATTATGCAAATATTGGAAAATTAAAAAACATAATCGTGATTATAAATATTTGAAAAACATATGTTTTAATGGTAATATTATCTTATCATTATAATACTGAGGTGTTAGTTATGGATTTTAAACAATTAGAAACCTTTGTGGCTGTAGTAAAACTTAAAAGTTTTTCAAAAGCTGCTGAAAATCTCTTCATCACTCAGCCAACAGTGAGTAATCATATTTTAAACCTGGAAAAGGAATTGAATACTATTTTAATAAATAGAACTAATAAAAATATTACTCTAACTACTGCTGGTACATTGCTCTATAAATACGCTATTGATATTCTTAATAAACGTGATAACGCAGTTTTTTCTTTAAATCAATTTAAAGGTAAAATAGAAGGGATTTTAGAAATTTCTTCAAGCACTATACCTGAACAATACTATCTTCCACTACTTTTAAAAAAATTTAGTGCTCTTTATCCAGATGTTAAATATGATCTTAAAAAATATGATACAAGCCAGGTGATTGACAAAATATTATCAGGCGAAATTGATTTTGGCATTGTTGGAGCAAAAAAAGATTGTTGTCAATTGGTGTATATTGAAATTATGAATGATAATATTATCTTTGTCTCTCAGAATAAAGGTAAGTTTTCTAATATCGATTCTATAACTATTAATGAACTATCTAAATTTCCTATTATTATGCGAGAAAAAGGATCAGGTACTAGGAATGTTGTAGAAAATTCTCTTAAGAAGCATAATTTATCTACCGATGATCTAAATGTAATAGCTACTATAGAAAATACTGAAACAATAAAAGAATGTGTAAAGCAGGGATTAGGTTTTACATTTATTTCAGATAAAGCTATTACATATGACATTGAAAATAAATTTATAAAGAATATAAATATAGATGGTTTAGAATTTAAAAGAAAATTTTACTTTGTTTATCATAAAAGTAGAGCTCTTTCACCTTTAGCAGAAACCTTTAAAAAATTTGTTTTGAAATTTAAAAAGAACCAAGCGAATCCCACTATTTAATATGCAGTGGGATTTGTTTAGTTCATGAAAGATTGGATTAAAAATTTCAATATATTGCTATGAAAATCTTAACACTATTTAAGCATCTTTGAAGAAAGCTTTGTACCCTTTAAAGGTCATATAAAAATCAACTTTACTGATTATCTCAAAGGGAGCATGCATGCTAAGAACTGGCGTTCCACAATCTATTACCTCAGCTCCATAATTGGCTAATATAAAGGCAATAGTTCCCCCTCCTCCTTGATCTACTTTTCCTAATTCTCCAGATTGCCAAGATACATTATTATTATTAAATACTTTTCTAACTTTAGAAATGAATTCGGCATTAGCATCATTGCAGCCTGATTTTCCTCTAGATCCAGTATATTTAATTATTGTAACTCCTTTACCTATATATGCTGAATTCCTCTTATCAGAAACATCAGGAAAATTTGGATCAAAGCCAGCAGCAACATCTCCAGACAAAACCTTAGTTGAAGCAAATGATCTTCTTAAAAGTATTTCATTATAACCCTTGTTTTGTAACCCAATGAGCTCAGCTATCATATTTTGAAAAAACATTGATTCCATACCAGTATTACCCTGGCTTCCAACTTCCTCTTTATCAGCAAAAAATGCCACACAGGTCTTTTTAGGATTTTCTATATCCAAAATTGCTTTTAGAGATGCAAATGAGCATACTCTATCGTCGTGACCATATCCACCTAATAAACTTTCATCAAATCCTACATTTTTTGTCTTCCCAGCTGGTACAGCTTCAATCTCTGCAGATATAAAATCGTCTTCTTCAATACCATACTTGTAATTTAATATCTTCATTACATGAAATTTAACTTTTTCTTTTATATCTTTGTCCCCTAGAGGTATATTTCCTACAATTATATTTAAACCTTCTCCAGTTATCCCTTCTTTAAGGTTTTTCTCAATTTGATCCTTTGCCAAATGTGGAAGTAAATCCGTTATAAAAAAAACAGGGTCATTATCATCTTCACCAATAATTATATTAACCTTCTCACCATTCTTTTTATATATAACGCCATGTAATGCAAGAGGTAAAGATACCCATTGATATTTTTTTATTCCACCATAATAATGGGTTTTTAATAAAGCCAAACCTCCATCTTCATATAAAGGAAATGGTTTTAAATCAAGTCTTGGTGAATCTATATGTGTTCCTACTACATTCATACCAGTCTCAATTTTATCCTTACCTACTACTAATACCATAGCTGATTTTCCTTTATTATTTGCATAAATTTTCATGCCTGGCTTTATTTCTTCACTATTTTTGATAATCTCCTGCAAATTTTTAAATCCTTTTAACTCTACAGCTTTAATTATCTGTTCAACACATTCCCTTTCGGTTTTTCCATTATCTAAGAAGTTTTTATATTCGTCAGAAAGCTCGAATACATGTTTCTTTTCTTCTTCATTAATTTCTTCCCATGCACTTTTAAACTCGTGGGTTATTTTAGAATGGTTTTCTTTAAAATTTGTTTCCATAAGTTTACCTCCAATATAAATTTATTTTTATATATAATTTTTTCATAATTCAATAATATTTTTTATATAAAAAAAAGTCAATAGAATTTATGGGTTTTTATAAATTATATGGATTTTTTATAGTAGAACTTACTTTATAGATTTTAAAAAATAGATTCTTTTTCCCATTTTTCTTTTTGTTTTACAAATTCATCTTTTAATCTGTCCTAATATGTATTTTCCCCAAATTTAATACTTATATTTCTTTAAATTATTTTTACGATAAAAAAATTTAGTTTCTAGACTAAATTTTTTTAATATTATGCTTAAAAGCATAGATAGCCGCTTGTGTTCTATCGTTAACTTCTATTTTTTTAAATATATTTGACACATGGTTTTTAACTGTTTTTTCACTTATAAATAAATTTTCACCTATTTCTTTGTTATTGAGACCTTCAGCAATAAGTGTTAAAACTTCATATTCTCGTCTAGTTAATTTATTCTTCCCCTGTTCTTTACCAGTAGTTTTACCCCGATTTTTATACTCTCTAACAAATTCCGTGGCCAAACTTGGATGTATGTATGATTCTCCACCGTATACATTTCTTATTGCTCTAACTAGACTATCTGATTCTGCATCCTTTAAGACATATCCTTCTGCACCTATATTAACTGTTTCAAATAAATACTCTCTATCTTCATGTATCGTAAGCATGATGACCTTTGTATCAATACCCATATCCTTTATTCTTCTTAATGCTTGTATACCATTCATATGAGGCATATTTATATCCATTAGTATTACATGAGGCTTAAGCTTAAGGCACTTTTCCAATGCTTCTTCACCATCACCTGCTAAACCAACAACTTCTATATCACTCTCTATTTCTAATATTTGCTTTAGTCCCTGCCTCATAAGAGAATGATCATCAACTATTAAAATTCTTATTTTATTGTTACACATATTGCTCCTCCTCTTCACACAGCGGTATTGATACATTTATTTTAGTACCTTTGTCTTTTTTGCTTTCAATATCTATTTTCCCCCTTAAAAGATCTACTCTTTCCTTTATGCTGTAAAGACCAAAACCATTTTTATCATCTAATGAGTTAACCTTTTCATTAACATCAAATCCTATTCCATCGTCTACTATCTTTATATAAATCTTATCCATCCCAATATCTAGTTTAATCAAAACAATATTAGCCTTTGCATGCTTTTTTATATTATTAAGAGCCTCTTGGATTATTCTAAATATTGTAAGCTGAATAATGGATTCCTTTATATGACTCTCACCATTTACAACAAAATCAACTTTTACATTAGTCTCCTTTTTAAAGTTTATAACTAATCGTTGGATGGTTGGTATAAGACCTAAATCATCTAAAGACATAGGCATAAGATCATAAATAATTTTTCTAATATCCTTTAAACTATTCCTAACAATCTCTTTTAAAAGCCGCAACTCATTTTTAGCTCTTTCTTTATCCATATCAAGTAATTTATCGCATAGTTCTGCCTTCAAAACTATATTCGCCATAGTCTGAGCTGGTCCATCATGGATTTCCTTTGAAACCCTTTGCCTTTCTTCCTCTTGAGCTTTGATAATCTTTATTCCAAGAAATTGTCTTTGTTGCATATCTTCTAGCTGTTCAAAAACTCCCTTGAGGTTGCCGCTAAGATAACCTAAGGCTACCCCAACCTTTGAAGTCAAGGATTCAGCCTTTAATACAACCTCTTTAGATCTTTTATATCTCATTTCAAGATTATTTCTTTGTTTAATCAATTCCTTTTCTTCATGTCTTTTTAAAGTAAGTCTAACCTGAAGGTCATTTGCCACTTCATATGCTTCTTTAATATCTGCTTCAGAAAATTTGTTAAAATTTCTACTAACAACTAATAATCTTTGCCTGCTATTTATTTCTAATCTTTCTAGTTTTTCACACGCTTCAATTGTCTTTAATACTTTATTCTTCAATTCTAAAAGTTCATCTTCAATTTCTTTACATTCATTTCTAGCTTTTTCAGAAATATCGAATATTTCTTTTTTACCGGATTCAATGGCATGAATGGTTTTTTCCACTATTTCATTAAGATTCTTTATATCTACATTTTTGGACATTAATACACCTCGTAAAATATGTTAAAATTATGCTTATTATATTATTATATCGAATTTTGTCTCTTTATTAAATAGTATTATGCTTCTATTTTTACAAAAAGAAAATGTGAATATGGTATTCACATAGATAATATTCATATAACTTTATAATCACAAATTTTCCATTTTTCATCCTTCTTGATTAAGTTCATCCTATAATCCAGCTTTTCTTTATAATTCTCTTCAAATCCTTCCATAAGCCACTCAACTTTAATATCAATGATAATTTCTTTTTCATTTATTCTAATATTACTTATATCTAGAACATCAACTTTTAATATTCTTTCCATACTTGTATGTTTGTTTTTAATTTCACTAAATGCTTCCATATCATAAGTTAATAAGGGTTCCTCAACAATTTCCTTAAGCTCTTTGTTTATATCCACTAGATTTGACTTTGGAGAAAATAGTTGATTCCACAGATTAGAGCGTTTGTTTAATAAACTGTTTACATCTTTTTTTAGCTCTACTCTTTTTTCTTCTCCTATAGATTGTCCAGCATCTTCTACTGCAAAAATCATATTCTTATTAATTATCAAAGTAATTAAAATTAAAAAAAACAACAGCACCTTTTTCATCATTCGCACCTCTCTCGATATATTGTGTTACTGATATGATTATACACCATATATTGTGCGAATCATGGGTTATACTGTTGTCAACATGAATTTTTTTATCAACATTTAATTATATATTATTCCATATCTCCTAATTTTTCTTTTTCTTCATCCGTTAAGATTTTTTCCAAATCCAATAATATTATAATTTTTTCTCCTACTTTTCCAACACCTGTAATATATTGTCTCTCAACTCCAGCAATTATTTCAGGAGCCACATCAATCTCATCATCCTTTATTCTAAGCACCTGTGAAGCTTCATCGACAACAAACCCAACATTCTTGTCATTTATATTAATTACTATTATTCTAGTATCAGAGTTGACATTACCAAGGGAAATTTTAAATCTCTTTTTTAAATTTATTATTGGTATAATCTCTCCTCTCAGGTTAATTATACCATCAACAAAATACGGAGCATTGGGAACCTTAGTACTTTCTTTGAATTCACTTATTTCCTTTACCTTCATAATATCTACACCATATTCTTCAGTTTCTAATTTGAAAATCACATATTGTTTCTCAGACACTAATCTTCCCCCTTTATTATAAATATGCAATTAAGAAGTTAATTTAATTGTTTCTAATTTTCAAATTTGATACAATCAAGCTGCTTCTTAAAGTTTTGTCGAAATTTTCTTAAATATTCTTCCCTTAATTTTTTTTGTTCCTGTTTCTCTAAGTCATTCAATCCCTCTGTTTTTGATTTCTTTGCAAGATAGTTTATTCTGTCCAGTTTATCCTTTGATAACATTTACTACCACTCCATATATAATTTTATATTATTTATATTATATTATCACTTCAAATACTTACATGTCAATTATTTTAAAGTTATGGAATTTTAACACTCTATTATAAATAATTTATTATACTCCTTTTCTATTTTATTCTTCCATCGTTTCTAAATCAATTACAAATGTTATATTCCTATACTATATAATTATTCTTTATTATTAATTGTTTCCCTTCACGATTTTATAATTTATTGTATATCATCAAAGTTTTTTAATAGTATAATTTTTTATCCTCCTAAATCAATAAATGCTCAAAATCATTCCTAATGATTCTGAGCATTTATTTTATTTATATATTGATTCCTATAGTCGAATTTTTTTAGCAGATAGTATATTATCAATTTTTTTCACTTTATTCAGTGTCTCTATTGATACTTCATTATCAACATTTAAAATCATCAACGCTTCTTCGCCTACAAATAACCTTCCTACCTGCATTAAAGCAATATTAATCTTCTCAGTTCCTAAAAGAGTTCCAATTTTACCTATAACACCTGGAAGATCTCTATTTTGTATAAATATCATATGCTCTGTAGGAGTTACATCCACTTCATAACCAAGAATTTCTACAAGCCTGCCTTCCTTTTTAGTTGACAAATTCCCTGCCATAGTAAATACAATTTCTTTCCCTTTAATTTTAACCTTTACTAAATCATTGTATCCATTATAGTTTTCATTTAATTTTCTCTCATTTACAATTATTCCTCTTCTTTTAGCAGTCAATTTTGCATTTACATAATTAACTCTGTCTTTTATTATTGTTTCTAATAATCCCTTTAAAAATGCAACAGTAATCATTTCTACATCCTGATTAGCTAAGTCTCCATAATAATCTATTTCTATCATATCTATAGGTGATGTATAAAGTTGATAATATATTTTCCCCAATTTTTCCATTAAATCAAGGTATGGCTTTATATTTTTAAGATCATCTCTATTTAATGTTGGTAAATTTATTGCATTTGGAACAACTTCTCCTTCTAAAGCGGATAATACTTGTTTTGCTATGGTTGTTCCTACATTTTCCTGAGCCTCAACTGTACTTGCACCAATATGTGGGGTAACAACAGTATTTTGAATTTCAAAAAGTGGATTATTATTTGCTGGTTCCTCTTCATGTACATCTAATCCAGCGCTTACCACCTTACCACTATTAAGTCCTTTTAAGAGTGATTTTTCATCAATTATTCCACCTCTAGCAACATTAACAATTCTTGCACCTGGTTTCATTTGATTAATGGCCTCTTCTCCAATCATTCCAATTGTTTCTGTAGTTTTTGGCGTGTGTAAGGTTATAAAATCTGACTCCTTTAATAATTCCTCTAATGTTTCTTTTTTTTCTGCTCTAAATCTTTTAAATCTATCATCAGCAATATATGGGTCGTAGGCGATTATATTCATATCAAAAGCTGCCATTCTAGCGGCCACTAATCCCCCTATTCTTCCAAGTCCCACAATCCCTAATGTCTTACCATAAAGCTCTGAACCTATGAAACGCTTTCTATCCCATTTGCCAGATTTAAGATAGCTGTTGGCCTGTGAAATATTTCTGGCTGTGGCCAATAGTAGCCCTATAGTGAGCTCACAGGCTGAAATAGTGTTGCTATCAGGGGTATTTGCAACTACTACTCCTTTTTTGGTTGCTTCATCAATATCTATATTATCTATACCATTCCCGGCTCTTCCAACTACCTTAAGTTTCTTTGCTTTAGAAAGCAATTCTTTGTTCACTTTAGTACTACTTCTAATTACAAGACCATCATAGCTTTCAATTATTTTTAATAGTTCTTGTCTAGGTAGGTTAAACTTAACATCAACATCTACTTTTTCTTGTAACAATTCAATGCATTTTTCATCTACTCTTTCCGTAACAATTACTTTTTTCCTCTCATTCATGTTGCCACTCTCCCTTTTATTAGTTTAAATACTTTTTTATAAACGCAAAATATAAAATATATATGGTATTGATTGAAATAATTGCATAATTTAAATTTGGAACAATTGCATAATTTATATAGTAGTCCTTTAGAAATTTAAAAACTAGATATATTAGGTAGTTTTTGCAAAAGGTAATTATGCAATTTCCTCAATTATTAAAAATAAAAATCTCCGTTCTTGACTTATAGTCAAGGACGAAGATTAAAATCTACGTGGTGCCACCTTATTTTACTACATATAATATAGAATATAAAACAATTATATGCAGTCTTGAATTATTTAACGGTAATAACCCGGTATAGGTTTTTTACCCCTATACAGCTTAGGGTCGGATTCAATAATTCTCACTATCGATTTTCACCAACCATCGACTCTCTGAACGAAATATAGAAAATAAACTGTTATTACAACAAAACTTTCTTATATTTCTCAGCTCGAATTTATTTACTACTACCCTTCAAAGCAATTATATATAAACAATTCTAAACTAAGATTTAGAATTGTTTATTATTATATTTTTAATTTTCATATTATTATAATAGCTATGAACATAAAAATCAACACTTTAAGGTTTATTTTTATGTAAAAATTTGTTTATATATTCATACGCTTCTATTTTTCTATACTTTCCACCTTCAAAATGCTTGCAACTTTTTCCACAAATTCATATGAACTAACTACCTTCAAAGTATTATCTAGCACTTCCTTTTCAATATCATGGGTAATAAAAACAAGGGGAACACTTTTTTCATCTCTACCATTTTGCACCACTGAATCTAAGCTAATTCCATATTCTCCAAAGGTCATAGCTATCTTGCCCAATACACCTGGCTTATCTATCACTTGTAATCGAATATAATATTGACTTTTGCCAATGCCCCTTACTTCCATATTATTATCTAATCTATCACTTTTCTTGCTATTTCTTATATTATTATTAATTGATTTTGTTACTGACATAATATCAGATAAAACTGCACTTCCAGTTGGCAGAGATCCTGCTCCTTTTCCATACAATAAAACCTCTCCAACTGCATTTCCTCTAACAAACAAAGCATTAAACTCATTATTTATAGCTGCCAGCGGATGTTCATTAGGTACTAATGAAGGATAGACATATATTCCAACTGAATCATTAAAGCGTTTAGTAGCAGCCAATAGTTTTATCTTATATCCTAATTTTGAAGCATATTTGATATCATTTTTATCTATTTTTGTTATTCCTTCTCTTTCTATAATATTAGGTTGTACACTTATTCCATAGGCAATTGATGTTAAAATAGAAATCTTAAATGCTGCATCTTCACCTTCAATATCCGATGTAGGATCTGCTTCTGCATATCCATTATCCTGAGCCAATTTAAGTGCCTCATCAAAGCTCATATTATAATTGGTCATTTGAGTTAAAATATAGTTTGTCGTCCCATTTATTATTCCGATAATTTCTTCAATCTTGTTTGCTGCAAGGCTATCCATCAATGTATTAATAATTGGTATACCCCCACCTACACTAGCCTCATATTTTATAAATACTCCCTTTTGTTTAGCTAAGTCTTCAAGTTCTTTACCGTGGGTAGCCATTAATGCTTTATTGGCTGTTACTATATGTTTTCCCTTCATAATAGCTTGCTTAATATAATCAAAAGCCGGATGAATGCCTCCCATTAATTCCACAACAATTTTAATGCTTTCATCATTTAATATATCATCATAATTATCTGTTAATAGCTCACTAGGAATAAAGATAGCTCTATCTTTATTTATTGCTCTTACTAGAATCCTTTGAATTTCAATATCATTATCTAAATATTTATTAATCTCCTTCTTATTCTCTTGTATAATCTTATATACTCCAGCTCCTACTGTTCCCATTCCTAAAATCCCTATCTTCATATTTGTCTATTATCCTCCTAACTCATAGCTATTATATTTAACATATTCACTCCACTTGAATTTCTTAGTCTATCCATCAAAACTTCAAAATCAATGGATAAATTTGAAATATCAAAGGTTATGGTCACATTAGCTATATTATTTATTGGTATATTTTGATTTATAGTTAATATATTTCCATTCTTTTTAGCAATTCCATTTATAATATCTGATAATACACCTGTTTCATGTTCCAGAAGAAGAGAAATTGTTACCATTTTCCCTAAGTTTCCTTCTGATAAGGGAAATACATAATCTTTATATTTGTAAAATGTACTTCTACTTATTTCTACATTTTTAACAGCATCGGTTATTCCTTTTACTTTCCCCCTCCTTATCAGATCCTTTGCCCTTAAAACTTTTTCAAATACATCAGGTAATATTTCATTATCAATTACTATATATTTACTTTTCATATAAACCCTCCATGTGTTCATACCAAATACATTTGTTTTTATATTGTGGACTTAGCCATTATTATAACATAATATGATTATGTATACAATATATTTTTAGTAAAGCAAACTACAAGAGAATAAATCTATAAAAGACACATATAGTGTCTTTATTTATTTTTTCTTGAATACTTTATTTTTCTTAGATACTTTTCTTTTATTCCTTATACTTCTATTTTGTTTATTTTTCTTATTTTGCCTATTGTCAGGTCTTATTAAACATTTAGGACCATAACCTATTAAGTCTTCCCTTCCTTCAAGAATTAAAGCTCTTTTTACTAAATCATAATTTCTGGGATTTTTATACTGAAGTAATGCTCTTTGCATTGCTTTTTCAAGTTTGCTTTTAGGAATATACACTGGTTTCATTGTTCTTGGATCTAATGTAGTATAATACATACATGTAGATAAGGTTCCCGGTGTAGGATAAAAATCTTGTACCTGCTCTGGATAGTGATTTACACTTCTCAAATACTCAGCTAATTCTATAGCTGATTTTAAAGTGCTTCCAGGATGACTTGACATAAGATAGGGTATAATATATTGTTCTTTATTTAATTCTTTATTAATTTTTTCAAATTTACTTACAAATTCTTCATACACCTTTCTTTTAGGTTTTCCCATTAACTTTAAAACTTCATTTGAAATATGCTCTGGAGCCACCTTTAACTGCCCACTAACATGGTGCTTACAAAGCTCTTTAAAGAACTCTTCATTTTTATCGGCCATAATATAATCATATCTAAGTCCAGATCTTATGAAAACCTTCTTTACATCGGGGAGTTTCCTAAGTTTTCTTAAAAGCTCTAAATAATCTTTATGATCAACCTTAAGATTTTTACATGGGTTTGGAAATAGACACTGTTTGTCTTTGCACAATCCTTTTGTATATTGTTTTTCACATGCTGCATGTCTAAAATTTGCTGTTGGGCCTCCAACATCATTTATATATCCTTTGAAATCCTTGTCTTCAGTTATTTTTCTTGCTTCGTTAATTATAGATTCATGACTTCTGCTTCTTACTATTCTTCCTTGATGAAATGCCAATGAACAAAATGAACAGTTTCCAAAACATCCTCTTTCACTGATTATACTATGCTTTACTTCTGAAATAGCAGGAACTCCACCATATTTTTCATAGGAGGAATGATAATTTCTTTGATAAGGCAATGAATAAACTCTATCTAACTGTACCCTCGATAACGGCATTGCTGGCGGATTTTGTACCAAGAACCTGTTCTTATGCTTTTGTACCAGCATTTTACCTGTAACAGGGTCTTGTTCCTCATACTGAATTTTAAAAGCCTTCGCAAAATCCTTTCTATTATACTCTACCTCTTCAAAAGACGGTATAGCTTTATAATCATATAACTCTTCTAATTCTTCTACTATGAAGCAGGTCCCCGGTATATGTCTAATATATTGAATATCAAGTCCATTATTTAGATTATTGGCAATTTCAGTTATTTGTCCTTCACCCATCCCATAAACTAATAAATCCGCATTGCTATCAATTAATATAGATCTTCTAACTTTATCACTCCAATAATCATAGTGAGCAAATCTTCTGAGGCTAGCTTCTACCCCTCCAAGAATAATTGGTGTTTTTTTATAAGCCTGTCTAATCAAATTACAATATACTATGGTTGCCCTGTCAGGCCTAAGTCCAGTTTTTCCTCCAGGTGAAAAGGAATCTTTATCTCTTGGTCTTTTGCTTACTGTATAATGATTGACCATAGAATCCAGATTTCCAGCAGTAACTAAAAATGCCAGTCTAGGCTGCCCTAGTTTCCTTATATCATTTAAATTTTTCCAATTAGGTTGTGCTATAACACCCACTTTAAACCCCAGACTTTCTAAAGTTCTTGATATTATTGCTCCTCCAAAGCTTGGATGATCCACATAGGCATCTCCCATTACCAATATGAAATCCAGTTCATCCCATTGCCTTTTCTTCATATCTTCTTTACTTATAGGTAAATAGTCATTTATAATCATTTAATCCCCCGTTCATTTTAAAGTTCTAAGATTGTTTCACTATATAACACCAAAGTATATTTACATATACAAAAATATCTTAAAAATCACATGAATTCCCAGAACTTGAAACTTAACTTAAAACTGACTAAAGATTTCTGTTCTCAAAGAAATACAGACCTCCAAAAGGAGGCCTTATTCATTTCATTCGATTTTGAATTTGTCCATGTATATCCTCTGGTGATAATCCTTTTGCATATATCACAGTTCCTTTTGTAGAAGTATCGTGCATTCCTAAAAAATTACTATTTTGACCAGATACTACAATTGCATCAAAGGAACTAATTTTTTCTTTGTTATTCTCTAAATTTTCAACTGAATATCCTTGTTCCTCTAAATAGGATCTAACATTACTTAAAGACTTCTCTATAGCTATTCTTTTCAAAATTTCACCTCCTGGACTAAGGTATATGCAAAAACAAATTTTATTCTTAAACCTAAATTTATTATTAGTCAGAAGGAGAGAAAATATTCTCTATAGATAAGTTTACTTTATGCTTTTGCAGCTATCTCTTTCAATTAATTCATGGGGAAGAACAAAAATATTTTCTTCAATTTCTTCTCCCTTTATTTTTTTTACTATAGCTCTTATAGACACTGCCCCAATATCATACAGAGGTTGTCTTATTGTAGTTAATTTAGGCCTATATATTGAAGCAAGCTTTATATCATGAAAACCTACTACTGAAACATCCTCAGGTACTTTATAACCACTATCAATTAAGGAATTAATAGCTCCAAAAGCCATAGAATCTGCTGTTGCAAATATCGCTGTTGGCAATATGTCATCTTCAATCATTTCCTGTACAGCTTCATAAGCTAACTCTAATTTAAATTCACAATTTTTTATTAACCTCTGGTCAATTTCCAAATTATTTTCTTCCATAGCCTTTGCATATCCCTTATATTGGTCAATGCCAAAAACATAATTTTCTATCCTGCCTCTAATTAAGGCTATTTTTTTATGTCCTTTATCTATAAGATATTTTGTCATTTCATAGGCCGCCTTTTGATGGTCTATTGAAACTGAAGTAATATTAAACTCTGAAGTATCTCTATTAATCATAACAATAGGAATGTCTTCTTTATTAAAAAATTCTTTATGCTCTTCTTTAAGCTCCCATGTCATAAAAATTATGCCTTCAACTTGTTTTGATTTTAACAAGTTAAGATACCTCAATTCTTGATTAAGCTCCCCATAGGTATTACAAAGCAATATATCATAATTATACATTTTTCCAATCTCTTCTATACCATTTAAAACTTCTCCTATAAAAAAATTGGATATACTAGGTACAACAACCCCAATAAGCTGACTTTTTTTCATTACAAGACTTCTAGCAACAGGATTTGGTGTATAACCTGTTTCTTCTATAACCTTTAAAACTCTGTGTTTGATTTCATCACTAACGGGTTTTGAATCATTAATCACTCTAGAAACTGTAGAAATAGATACATTTGCTTTTTTTGCAACATCTTTAATAGTAACTGCCATAATTTTTCACCTCTTCATAAATTGTATATTTATTACATCATTGAAGCAATTACACCACTTAAGGAATTGATTAAATTAAAATTACTGAAATCAAATTCTTTTTCATTTATAGGCACTGATAAAAGTAGAATTCCTTTTTGCTCATTACTCTTAATGATTGGAATAATAATATATGAATTCCAGCTTGGAACACCTTTAAAGGTGTCAATTTGAGAAATATCATTCCAGTCTATAAAAAAATCTCCCTGTTTTTGGCCAATAAATTCTTCAATAATTTTGGGATTAAACTTAAAATCCTTCAACCATTTATTATTTGTCCTTTCTCTGGCATAAATATTCTTTATTACTTTACCTTCAATTTCAAAAATAGCTCCATATTTTGACTCAGAAATTTCTATCATATAGCCAAGGGCTTTAAATATTCTATCGGATTTAGGATAGGATTTCTTAAGAAGTTCTATTATATCTATAATTATATTAACATTTCGATAATCATTAGAAATATTACCAGTTATTATTCCTACCAATTTATCATATCTTTGTTTATTAAATCCAATATTTTCATTCCATATTGTTGTTTTATTTCTACCTGATTTTTTAGATTTATATAGAGCCTGGTCTGCTTTTTCTATAAGTTCCTCCTCACTTGCTCCATGTATTGGATAAGAAGAAATTCCAAAACTTAATGTTAAATCCATGTTATTATCCATTATTTTTGCTTCTTCAATACTTTTTCTTAATTTTTCACAAACTATAAATGCATCATTTGGATCAGTCTCTGGTAATATTATAATAAATTCTTCCCCTCCATATCGCCCTGCTAAATCTGTTTTTCTTAGATTTTTCTTTAATATCACACCTAGCTTTTCTAAAACTTCGTCTCCTTTTCTATGTCCATATAAATCATTTACATTTTTAAATTTATCAATATCACACATAATAACTGATAAATTCAATTCATTCCTTTTAGAAAACAGTAGTTCTTTCTTAAATAGATCTTCTATATGCTTTCTTAAGTACAATTTTGTTAATTCATCTATGCTTGATGTTTTCTTTAAATTATAATTCTCTATCATTATATATAATAGATTATCTAATAAACAGCATTTATTAAAGGTTTCATATGTAAAATTATTAAAAACACCCTTTGTATCCAAATAAAGATACCCTACTATTTCTTTTGAATAAACTCTATTTTCATGCTTTCTGCGATAGTTATTATTATGATAAAAATAATTATCTTTTTCTGATTTTTTAATAGGAATACAAATAAGAGATTTTATTTCACTGTGTCTTAAATCATCTTTATTAAATTGATTCTCATTAGTAACTATTATACCACGATCTTTATGATTTGCACTCCTTAATATATCTTTTATTTCTTCAGTTACTTTATGTTTTCCTAAATAAATAACTTCTTCAATATCATTATTTTCATTGGTTATGAAAACAAATCCTCTTTCTGCTAAGGAAAGATTAGCACAATATCTCATTATTAATTGAATATTATAAAGTTCATCTTTTTTCAAATTTTGAATAAGATCCTTAAGCTCAGTAATTTGACATGATAGTCCTCCTCTTGATTCTTTATATATTGATTTCATAAACTCTTTATTTTTAAAGAGTTTATTCAAATCTGAAAAATCGAAAAAGTCTTCAACCTCTATTATCTTTTGTACTTTAACCTCTTGAATAGTCTTACTGTTTTTATTATAAAGAATTTTTGACTTTAAATTTTCAATTCTTTCTTTAAGAACGTAATTGAGGTTATTATTAAATATATATTCTTCTCTAAATTCTTCAGGAATTTTATATGTCAAATTTTTTAGTATATCTAATGCTGTTACATAATTACTTAAGGCATTAAAATAATCGCTTTTCTTATAGTATTCGTCTCCTATAATCTTATATACTTTCCATTCATATATATACATTTTTTTAATTGATAAATCATTTAGTAGATTTTTATAATAATGGATTTTATTATCACAAAATAACCCTAATACAAAATCTCTTTTCAAATCAAATATTTCTGAATTAAAATTATTTATTAAATTGGCATCTAATTCAATAAAATACTTTGCTAAATCATATTTACTTTCCATTATTAATATATATATCCAATCATTCAAAAAGTATCTCACTGGCTTTGAATGAAGTTTATCAATATTACTGGATAAAAACTGTTTTATTTCATTTATATTTTTTGAATTAGTTTTGTGGAATTGTAAATTCATTCTATACATTTGAAACTCTTTAATCTTTTGTTGTAAATCAAAATCAAATTTCAATCCATTTAATTCTTTAGAGAGCTTATTATGCCATTCTTCAGCTTTGGAATAATTATATATCTGTGTAAAAAAATCAATATGAATAATATAGTAATCATAATAATAAACATCATTTCTACTGTAGTTATTAAATTCTAATTCCATCTTTTTAAGATAGTAATAGGATTTATCATACTCATATAAATTCAAATATGTATCACATAAATGAATATATAATGCAAATAATATATTTTTATCGTCGATGTCTAGACTTACATTGATAGATTCATTAAAATAATGTATAGCATCACTGTAATTATCTTCATATAAAAATGTTTCACCTATGTTAAGAAGAAATATTCCTTTATCAATTATATAATTATATTTTTCAAATAATCTCAAGGCTTTAAAGTAATATTTTCTAGCCTCTGATACTTTCTTATAAACCTTAAGATATATTACACCTATATTATTTAGTGGTCTTGTTGTTTTAATACTATTGTTTGATTTTTCGAAGAAAAAAATGCTTTGTTCATAACAATATTTTGCCTTTAACATTTTACCTTCATCATAATACAATTTTCCCTTTTCATTAAAGAACTCACCTGCATATAGGTATTTAGAATGCCTTAAACTTTTATCAATACACTCATCCAATATATCCTTAAGATTTATTTTAGTTTTTTCTGCAGCATATAATCTACACTTTACGAAAGAAGCTTCTAACTCTCCGTCAATATAATTAAGTTCCCTTGATAATATTAAAACATCCTTCAGTATTTTTCTAGTGACTTCATACTCATTTTTATAAAAATAAGTATTGGCTATTTTATTTTGTGCATCTACAAGCTCTTTTAACAACTGATTCTTAGATGCTATATTAGAGGCTTTAGAATAAGCTTTAAAAGCATCATTCAATTGACCTATCCTAAAATATATTAACCCCATTTTCATAAGAATATTAAATAAAATTTTAATATTTTTCCCCTGATCTAAAAGATATATAGCTCTATTGTAAAAAACATTAGCTTGATTATATATATGAAGCTCCTCCATTTTTTCTGCAGCCTTTATACAATATTTTACAGCTCTATCTAATTCATTACAATTTGTAAGATGATATATTAACTCTACAGTATAATCTCTACCTTCACTTATATAAAAATCCTCTAGAATATTAGATGCATGAAAGTGATAAACTTTCTTGTCATAATAATTAATATTATTATATATATTTCTTTTTAATTGTTTGTCATAATAATCATAAGAATATCCCCAGTCCTGAAAATTTTCATTAATAATTTTTAAGAATACAAGCTTTTTTAATATTTCATCTACAGTAACCTTATGAATATCTACTATTTTACTAATTATGTCCACCGATACTGGAGAATGAAAAATAGATATGACATTTAGAATTCTTCTTGAAATTGGATCAAGCAAATCTAACGACTTCAACCTAGCATCATCTATACTAGATGGTAACTCCAAATCACATATATCATCTATATCAGCTCCCCAAACCCTTTTATTATCAACAAGTATTTTTTTATCCATAAATAAACTCTTCATAATTTCTTCTACATGTCTTGGATTTCCATTGGTTTCTTCCATTATTTTAGTTGTTAACTTCAAGGGCCTATAAGCAACGCCAAGTATATTTTGTACCATTAAAGATATTTCCTCAAAATTCAATTTACTTAATTGAATAAATTTTGTTGTAATTTCTTTTTTAAATTCATTCAATAAAGCACCATTATTCACACTATCTTCATCAGTATATGTACAAATAATAGTCAGTAAAGTATCCTTTGCATTTCTAATTATATATTCCAATATATTCAAGTCATCCTTATAGGCATATTGTATATTATCAACAATTATAACTAAAGGATTCTTAAGAGTAAAATCCTTTATGAAATTATAAACTCGATTACTTATTCTTAATAACTCCTTTTCTTCTGATAAAGTCTCACTAGGCTTTACATTCCATTTCACACTAAGATCAGGTAAAATTTTTACTAATTCACTTCCATATTTTCTAATTAAATCATCATCTATTATATTATTTTTAACAATATATCTCAAAATTTTCTTACATACATATAAACTTTGATTACTTTCCTGGCTTAATTCAATAGAACAAACATTTATCTTTTTAATTTGTATTTGAAAATTTATTTCCTTTACAAATCTAGTTTTTCCTATTCCAGCTTCTCCATGGATAAATATAAAAATATTTTTTGTTCTTCCAAAGCAATTGTCCTTTATTGAATCCAAAACCAAGTCTTTTTCTTTTTTTCTATTAATAATTGGAATATTGAAATTCAGCCTTTCATAATACCCCTTATCAAAGAAATAGAAGTCTATAGATAAATACTGTTTAAGATCATTAATAACCTCTATAATACTCTTATACCTGCTAGTTGACTGAAAAGTAGTCATCCTATTAATTATTTCATCTAAACCATCAACTCTATTTTCTTTAAATATATCTCTAAAATTATTATTCTTATAGTCTAATCCACTTACAAGATAGAAAAAAACAACACCAAGAGAATAAATATCCGATGTAAAATCACCTTTTTCACCTAACCTGATTTCTGGGGCAATAAACTGGTTATTATACTTAACAATAGTATTTATATTTTTTTTCTGTTGGTATATATCCACTAAATTCATAATTTTTAAAGCATCATTACTTTTATTGCCATAGTTAATTATATTTTCAAAGTTTAATAATCTATAGCTTATACCTCTAAAATGTAAATAATTTAGAGCATAGCATAATTTTATAAATATTTCAAGGGCATTTTCCATAGATAATAATTTATAATCAATAGGTCTGCCTTCAATATATTCAGCAGTATAAAAATACTTTAAATCTACTAACTTTTTATTGTTTATTGTATCAATCACATTAAAACTTTTATTTTCTTGAATATATAAATGATTAATGGAGGCAATATATATAAATTTATTTGTTAAAAAATCTATAAATTCTTTATCATTACTCTCAGTTTCAATAGTTCTGAATAATATCTTCTTATTGTTGTTTGATAAATCAGAAGCCACATACATTTTCCCATAGTCATCCTTTTTAAATATATTTAAAAGCCTATATTTATTATTAATTATCTTCATAAGCTATGCCTCCTCAACAATAAAATCAATAAGTACATATCTTTAATTTTTTATTCTACAATTTTTCCAAAATTCCTTCATTTTAGTATTCCTTATCTTTATGTATATATTGTTATTTTTTGTCTGCTTTTAAGAGGATTTTTATATTTAATGTTGAATTAATAGTAAAGTAATTATTTTGTAATATTCTATTTATAAAATTGTAATATTTATTTTTTACTCGGAGGCTAATACTTATGAATATTCTAAAAAAAAGTAAAGATATGTTTAAAAATATATCAAAAGAAAAATTTACTTTTGTTATAATTCCCCATAGTGGGAAAAAAACTAGGCAGCTTAAGCTATATAAACCAATTGTCTATTTAATTTTAACCATATTTATATCTGCATTTATTTTCTTTATAATTTCAACTATTTATTTGTCCAGTAAAAAATCTTTTCTTGTAGAAGATTTACATACCAAAAAAGACAATATACAAAACCTAAATTCGATTATCGAACAGCAAAACATAGAAATAGACCAATTGAAAAAAACAACTCAAATTGTAAGGAATAAATTATCCCAGTTATACGAACTTGAAAATAAGATTCGAAATATGGTTGGGTTAAAAAGTAATAATAATGATAAGCATGTAGCCTCTAGATCCTTAACTGGTATACATAACATTTCAGTCAATGACCTCTATGATTTTACAGATTTAACTGATAGCAACTCAATTAATGCAATTACAAATCTAATAGAATCTGAAAAGCAAGAATATAATATTCTCATTGGGGAAGTTGAAAAGCAATTGAAGTATTTAGAATCAAAACCCAACAAATGGCCTGTTATAGGGAAAATAGCATCTAAATTTGGCTATAGAAGACATCCTATTTCAAACAGGATTGACTTCCATAAGGGTCTTGACATAGCCAACAATTCAGGAACAAATATTGTGGCAGCTGGAAAAGGTGTTGTAACATACTCTGGTTGGAATGGCGGCTATGGTAAGATGGTTATTATTGCCCACGGCTATGGTTATAAAAGTGTTTATGCCCACAATAGCAGTAATCTTGTAAAGGTTGGTGACAAGGTGGAAAAAGGACAAGTTATTGCTAAAATTGGTAGTACAGGAAATAGTACTGGCCCCCATGTTCATTTTGAGATTCGTTATAATGGAAAACAAATTGATCCAATGAAAGTTCTTGAAAATCTTAACAACTAAAATAAAACTATTGGAGGAATCAAAATGCTAAAGAAAAAAAATAATATATCTCCCCAAAACTTTGATACCTTAATTGGTAATAACGCAAACTTTGAAGGCACTTTAAAAACTAGTGGTCTATTAAGAATTGATGGTCTATTTAAGGGTGATATAGAAGTAAATGGAAACATCATAATTGGAAAAGAAGGTAAAATAGTAGGAAATGTTAAAACTGATGGTATCGAAATTTCAGGTATTGTTGAAGGAAACGTTATAGCTTCTGAACAACTTAAAATTTCTAGCAGCGGAAAATTGATTGGAGACATTGAAGTCGGCAGCTTTATTGTAGAAGAAAAAGCTATGTTTGATGGTAAATGTAAAATGAAAAATGAAAATTCTACCCAAATAAAAGATAATAAAAAAGTATCTAAAGAAAAAATCACAGCTTAAGGCGTGGAAAATGCACGCCTTTATTATTTTCACTTGATAAACTTGCATACTTAACATTGTCAATCTTAAAATACAATATGTAGACAACTTACCTGACTCTCTCTACTGCATTTTGTATTTTAAAATTCTTTACATGTATTATGCAATTTCCTCAATTATATAAACTTAAAAGACTTAACCATAAAAATCTCTTTTTTGTAGCTTGGAACATGGAAATTGTAACAAAAACGTCAAATATATCTTATAATATCGGTCTATAAGTACTTTTCCTTTCAAATCCAATATTACTTTTTTTATAATAATCTTTAATAGTTTCACACAATTTTTCAATGCCCTTCCTTATATCCGCGGGATAAACATCAGCAATACTCAATCTAAAACAATTACTGTCAATATCTTCTGGATAGAAAACTCCTCCAGGAATAAATACTATATCTCTATTGATACTCTGTGAATAAAGTTCACTTGCTGAAAATCCATTGGATAATTTTATCCAAAAGTTTATTCCTCCAAGGGGTTTAAGATAAGTAGTATCCTTTGGTAAGTTCTTTTCCAAGCTTTCTACCATTATATCGAATCTTTCTTTATATATTTTTTTCATATATGTTATATGTTTTCGCCAAATTCCCTTTCTTAAATATAAATCAAAGGCTCTTTGTATGAGACCTGAAGTTGAAATGTCTGAAGTTTGTTTAGCAATTAAAATCTGATCATTGAGATTCATTGGGACTATCAAAAAACCTAATCTTAAACCAGGCATAAATATTTTTGAAAAGCTCTTGATATATACTACATCTTCATGTTTATCCATACTTTTCAAGGTAAGATTATCGTCTGTATAAAAATTCAAATCAGTTAAATAATCATCTTCAACTATAAGTACTTTCTTTCTATTTACTAACTCTAAAAGCTCTCTTTTAGTTTCTAAACTATATGAATAACCAGTAGGATTTTGAAAATTTGGCATAGTATAAATCAATTTTGGATTATACTTATCTATGTATTTTTCTAAGATGTTAAGATCAATACCATCTTTAGTCATTGGAACTTGAACCATCTTTACTCCCCTGGACTCAAATATAGCAATCGCACCTGTATAAGTTGGTGATTCTACTATAACCGTATCTCCATGCCTTAATAAGGCTTTAGCTATTACATCGATTCCTTGCTGGGCCCCTGATATTATTTGAATATTTTCAACTGCCGTATTAATTTTATAAAAATCCAGATATTCCACAATATATTGCCTTAGTGGAAAATATCCTTTGCTTTCCTGATATCCGAATGCCATACCTTTATCTCTATCCAGAACCTCATTTAACACCTCTTTAAAATCACTGACAGGAAACAACTGGGGAGTTGGAGTCGCACTTGCAAAATTGATCATATTCTCTTTGACCTCTATTTGTCCTCTATCCATTAAGCTTATATCTTCATAGGCTTCATCTTGCAATACATTTATATTTCTTGGAGCAATATCCTTTTCAATAGAAGAAACATAGGTACCACTACCTATCCTTTTATATACGTAATTATTGCTTTCAAGAAGATTATAAGCTTTAACTACAGTTATATTATTGACACCCAATAAATCTGCAAGCTTTCTAATAGGAGGTAGCTTTTCATGGGTTTTAAGATTATTATTAATAATCAAGTTCTTAATCAAATTATATAATTGAGTATATAAGTGCTCAGGTGACTCTCTATTTAGTTTAAGCTTTTTGAACTTATCCATAATATACCACCATTTCTACATTTTTATTTGCTTAAGAAGCTTGCATAATTAATATTATTAATTCTAATTAATTCTAAAATTTTTTACATGTATTATGCAATTTCCTAGCTTCTTAAAGTTTCAAGTTTCATAGCTATAGTTCTATTATAAACTATAGCTATGAAACTTGAAACCTTAATTTAACCTGTTTATACTAGCAAATTAAATATTTTGCTTTAAATGCAATAACAATTTAATTTATCTGTCTACTACAAAAATAAAGTGTGGGAAACTCCACACTTTATTGATTATCGTATTTATCAATAAATTCTTGTAATTTTCTTGCCTGCATACCTGATTCTTCTGCAAATCTTTTGAATGTACTAGATAATTCAGCATCATCTACTTGTTTTGCAAACATCTCATAATCGCGTACATTTTCTTGAGCATCCAGTAGTTTTTTCATAATAGTATCACGAGTATTCATATTCATGGACTTAGCACCTCCTTATTCTCTTTATAGAAATTCAAGTAAAACTATTAATTTACATAAAGCCTTTTAGAATCCTTGAGTATCTTGATATATACAAATTAACTGTTTTGCTGGAATATCTATATGCACTCAATATTATTCTATCTTTATAAATTTTTTTTATGTATTAAAATACTTAAAATTAAGATATTATATTTTATCAATTGCAATTCTTTTATCATTATTACAATTTGAACATACAAATAGATGTACACATTTATCATATTCAACTTTATCTATTAATTCAGTTATATTCATGTCTAAGTATGAGCTGTAATTATCATAGTAATCTGCTATTCTACCCTTATCCTCCATTTTTTCATTACACAATCTACATTCTATATTATATTCTATTAATCCATTACATAGTGGACAAATCAGCTCCATATTTTCATCTCCTTACATGTATACTATTATTCTTCGGATCAGCTAAAAAAATTCATAAGTATATCTATTCTTTCAATATTTTATATTGTCATATTTCATCTATTTTAAGAATAATTATTATACCAATATTAAAAACTTGATGAAATGGCAAAATTGAATATGAAAAAAGGAAAGAGGGTTTATAATTGAAAAATAATTCATTTATATATAGTACAATTATATTAATAATGGCAAATTTTTTAGCAAGATTTTTAGGCTTCTTTTACAAAATTCTATTGTCACGTTTTTTAGGTTCTGAGGGAATCGGATTATACCATTTAGTTTTCCCTGTCTTTTTAGTAATTATTACTATAACTTCCTCAGGTATTCCAATTGCTGTATCTAAGATTATTGCACAAAAAATATCCCTAAATGATTATAGAGGGTGTAAGAAAACATTGTTTATAAGTTCAATATTAGGACTTACAATATCAATTATTTTATGTATTTTAACCTTTAACAATATTGAATTCATTACATCAAATATAATAAAAAGTAATAAACTTAAAAAAAGTCTATTGGTTCTTATTCCTGCTATTCCAATTGTTACTCTTTCCTCTATCTTTAGAAGCTATTACTATGGAATAAAAAAAGTTATGCCTGCGGCAAATGCTCAGATTGTAGAACAGCTTTTAAGGGTTTCATTTGTAATTAGTATTTTATATATTTTAAATCCTAATGATTTAGCTTTTTCTGTTATGATTGCCACATTAGGAATTTCAATAGGTGAAATTGGAGGCTTAATTCTTCTTGTTTCTAAATTCAAATCATATAGTATACATAATTTGAACAATAACAAATCACTTAACCTTACTAGTTCAGCTTCCCTCTTATGGAAAATAATTATTATTTCTTTACCAATAACCATATCCAAGCTAGTATCAGTAATTATGAAATCTGCTAATATGTTTCTTGTGCCTCGCAGATTACAAACTGCTGGCTATAGCTTAGAAGAATCCGTTGCAGCATTTGGAGAGGTAGTAGGAATGAGTCTTCCTCTACTATTTCTTCCTTTTATTGTTACTTCTGCCTTTGTTGTAAACCTTATTCCAAATATTTCATCAGAGAATGCTTTAAGAAAAACTAGGAATATTGAACTTAAATCCTTACTTGCTTTAAAAGTAACATTGATTATTTCAATCCCTATTACATTTATATTTTTTTTCTTTGGAGGCCCCATTTGTGGTTTTCTTTATAATAAACCTAGTGTAGGAGTATACTTAAGATATTTTTCCTTTTCTTTGATTTTTTTAAGTCTTCATCATATTATGGCAGGCATATTACACGGCCTAGGAAAACAAATTATTACGACAATTAATCATTTAATCGGTACAACAATACAATTAATCTGTATATATCATTTAGTAGCTATCCCTAAAATTGGGATACATGGGTTTATAATCGGCTTTATACTATCTTCTTTTTTAATATTCTTCTTAAATCTTACTACTTTAAAACACTTTGTGACTTTAAAGATAAAAATATTTAATGATGTACTAAAACCAATAATATCTTCACTACTCATGACATTAGCAATTTTTATATGTAATAAATATCTTGTGAATTTGGGCCTTTACGCAAATCTTGGTATTATAATTTCCATTTTAATTGGTGGTATAGTATACTTATTATGTATTATAATTACAGGGTGTATTAAATTTAAAACATTAAAATACCTTTTTTCCTTTAAATAAGACAAAAACAGTAAAAAACCCTCATTAAAAATGAAGGTTCGATAATATACCCAAGATGCCGTCACCTTGGAAATTCACACCCGGTATCAACTAGGTGGGTGTTCTATTCCATGCTTCAAACTTCCACAAAGCGAGGCCTGTTATCCACAGAGAAACCCGAACTCCCGGATGCTTATTGGTGGTTGAATTTCAAGGCTTTAACGAACATCCTAGGCTTATATTATTATATATATTATAACCTATATATATATAAAATAAAAGTGTCCATCTAAATCTTATTAATTTAAATAATAAAAATATAGTAAAAATAATGTATTATTTGTCCGAAATATATAATAGAGACAATTATATATATTATTTCAAAAATTACTTCTTTGATTTATAGTAATGCAAATGAGGTGTGAATATTATATGAAAATAACAGATATAAATAACCAAAATAATATTAATCCAATAATCAAGGATTCAAATAAAATTCAAAAAGAAATCCAAAACAATTTTTCTACAAAACTTAGTGATCTTAAGGGAGATTCCCTACAAGAAAAACTAACTATTTTATTAGATGAGATAAATACACAAGCTGAAAAAATAGAAAAAAAATTTTATTTGAATAATATCCTGAAATATAAGAAACTAGTAAAAGAATTTTTAAATTTGACAGTTAATAACTCACATAAATTTAAGAAAGAAAATTTTCTTGACAGGAGAGGAAGACATAGAATAATGTCTATGGTCAAGCTAGTTGATGAAGAATTAGAAAACTTAACAAAAGATTTCCTTAAAAATGAAAAGGACAAATTGAAAATTCTAAATAGATTAGATGAAATTAAAGGTATGTTATTGGACATTTTTATGTAATAATACCAAAGCGTGTTTGTCGCTTTGGTATTTAACTTTATTAATTTATTTCTTTAATTTTGTAATCAATTGCTCTATATCTTGAGGCATTTCAGCCCTTACTAATTTTTCTTCTCCTGTCCTTGGCTGATAGAATCTTAGAGTTTCAGCATGTAATGCCTGTCTATTGATTAATTCCTTATCTACATATCCATATAATTCATCACCGATTATTGGATGACCTATATATTTCATATGTACCCTTATTTGATGTGTTCTACCTGTTTCAAGAGTTAATCTTACTAGGCTGGCATCATTATAACTATCAAGTACCTGATAATGGGTAATACTTCTTCGACCATCTTTAATTACCTTTCTCTGTATTCGGTCCTCATCTGTCAAACCTATTGGAACATCTACTGTACCATATTTGTTTTTTATCACTCCCCTTACAACTGCTAAATATTTCTTTTCTACAGCATTTTTACTCATTTGATCAGACAATTTTTGCTGTGCAAAGGGATTTTTAGCTATCATTAATAACCCTGAGGTATTCATATCAAGTCTATTAATAAATCTTATCTTAAATACTTGTCCAGTTTTTTGTAAATAATTAGCTAATCCATTGGCTATTGTATTATCATAATGCCCCTTTGTAGGATGCACTACAATATTAGGTTGCTTATTTATGATTAGAAGATCCATATCTTCATAAGCAACGTCTATAGGAATATCCTGAGGTTTAAAATTGTTAGTTTCATTAGGCATTATAACCTTCACTATGTCCCCTTTTCTCAGACTGCTATCTAAAGAAATATTATAATCATTCACAAAGATATTTTTACTTCTTTTAATTTTCCGAGCTAATCTCCCAGAAAGCTTGAGTTTATCATATAAAACTTCCTTTAATTTTATACCTGTATCTTCTTTTTCTATTTTATATATCAATGTATTAGAGTTTATTTTATTGTTCATTTCATCACCCCAAAATTATATAAGTTGAAAGAGATGCTTAAATAAGTTAAAATAAAAACAATATTCCTATATATTATTTTATATGTTTCTAAGGAATTTTTATTTTATTCAACAGCAATACTAAGATTATTCTTCTGGTTTTAAAATAGATTGACTCAACACCAACTTTTAAATGTGCAAAAGGAGGATTATATATGTACTTAGCAAATAAAAAAATAAACATAGTATCAAATAACAAGTCGGTATCTAAAGAAACAGAAAGAATATTGAAACGAAAACTTGAAAAAAGTGATTTTATCGTTACTGAAAACTTTGAGCCAAATGCAGATTTAATTATATGTATCGGAGGTGACGGATCATTCCTTAGAACCCTCCACAAATATAATTTCCCCGACATTCCAATTATAGGTATCAATACTGGACACCTTGGTTTTTTCCAAGATCTATCTCCCCGCGAATTGGATGAATTCATATTTAAATATAAAAAGGGGGATTATAGAATCGATGAAATCAGCCCCGTTGAAGGTCTGATATGCACAGGTAATAGTTGTAATGAGATCCTTGGAATAAATGAAATTGTTATCAAAGGCTTTAAATCTAGAACAATACATTTAAACCTATCTTTAGCTGAAGATTTTTTAGAAAAATTCAGTGGTGATGGTATTTTAATATCTACTCCCACAGGCAGTACTGCCTATAATTACTCATTGGGAGGTAGTATAGTAGACCCTAGGCTCAATCTGCTACAAATTACACCTATAGCTCCTATAAATACAATTGCATATCGATCATTTACTTCAAGTATAATTGTTCCTGAGCATGCAACTATAAAAATTTTCCCTGAATATACATATGAGAATTCAGTTTTAATAGTAACTGATGGGACTGAACATAGATATAATGAAACAGTTGAAGTTCAAGTGAGATTATCGGAATTAAAGATAAAACTTCTAAGATTCAAAGAATATAATTTCTGGAATAAGGTCAAAGAAAAATTTCTATAATATTCATAATATACAAATAAATTGCATAATTTCTTCATATATTATAGAATTTTGCCAAATCATAGTGATAGGATTTCCTCAATTAATGAGACATCTATATTAATTGGCAAAATTAAATATTATATTTTATACTCCAATATTAAATATGCATTAGTTGACTCTTCTTGTAAAAGAATATAATATCTAAAAGTATTTTCACAAAATTTAACTATTTCTTTTGGACTTTTATAATCTCCCTTTACTTCAATTATATCTACTTCTACTTCCTTCCATCCACTACGCAAAAGAGATTTTATAGATTTTTCATTTAGTAATTCCTTTGGAACAGACCCAAAGACATTGCCTTTTATAGTTCTATGCTGAATCCAGAACTCATTATGGGCATGTAACGCTTTAGCCTCTTGCAAGTCCTTTGTTCTTTGTTCTGAAAATCTAATAATATAATCCCCTTCGAAATAATTTTTTACAAGCATAGGTTTATAAATAAATGAAATTGTGTTAATTCCTATACATTTAATATTCTTATACATATTTTTTTCTTGTTTTTCTATATTATGTTTAAGGCTTTCACAAATACTTATAATATTATCTATGTTACTTAATATTTTACTTTTATCATTGGAAGAATTATTTTTTTCTAGCTCAAAAATAGCTCTTTTTAAAGCTAGTATATCTTGTTCCATACAAAAGTCCCCTCCACTAATATTTCTATTGCTTTAATAAAGGTCCAATACATTTATTTAAGAATATCATAGTATTTTATATTTTTTACAAAACTATAAATAATAATCACAAAAAATAAAAATTGTGGAGCAACAATAGGTGCATCTACCATTCCATGTATAATTATAGAAAAAAAAGCTAAAAAACTAGATATAGAAATATCTTGATAAATTTCATCTTGGAACTTATACATTAAAAATATATCTTTTATTAGAGAAATAAAAAAAATACTAAAAAAAACTAATCCAACAAATCCTGTTTCACCAATTATATTTAAAATAATATTATGTGCATGATCCACTGGTGCTTCTATTACTTGTGAATAATTACTTATGTAGTGTTTCATAGTGTTTAGACCAGTACCAAATAAAAAATTCTGTCTTATTATCTCAAGGACAGATTTATATATATCAATCCTATAATGAAAACTGTGATCATTCAAAGCATTATTTAAACTAATTCTTTCCAGCCCACTGCTTCCGTTAATGATAGTTATAGCTACAAAAAAAACTAATGAATAGAAAATATATACTATTCTTTTTCTATGAAAGTACATTAAAAATACTACAACAAGCAAAGTTATCCATGCTCCTCTAGAATAGGTCAATATTAAACATAAACTAGACAAGATTAAAGATATTATATTTACTTTTCTAGATCTAATATTTTCAAGTGATTTTAACTGAAGACATATACAAAATACTAGATAACCTCCCAGAACATTTGGATTTATAAGACTTGAATATGCCCTCATATTAATACTGTATATGTTACTATCCACCCAACTGGAAGCAAAATATGCATCACTGATAAAATAGAACTGAATAATACCGTATATAGAAATTATTATATTACTAATAACAAAATATTTAAATATGTCTATAGTATCATTAATCGAATTAACATACTTTCTTATTGAAAAATAAATAAATATAGATATATAAACAACCATAGACCCTATTAAGCTATCAATCTTATAATTAGACTTAATTAATAAAAATAAAATGTATATAAGAAAAAATAGAATAAACTTATCTTCTTTTAACAAGTAAAACAGTTTATTCAGTCCTCCTCTAAATAGTAAGAAAGAAAATAATATAAAAAAAACTATATATCCAGAAAATGGCATAACCGAACTAGTCATTAATGCCAATATTAATACTAATTTAAAAACCATATTCTGTTTCACTTTTATTCCTCCGAAAAAAATAAATCCATATTATAGAATATCAATCGAGCAAATTTGAGTTATGCAATTTCTTCAACCTTTAATTTTCATATTTCTAACATATATTAATGAATCTAAGGTATAATAATTACTAACATTATTAAATTCTAATACAATAATATCAAAATGAAATCACCTAAATTTTATTTTACCATAAAAAACTATATTTTTTTAATGAATTTTTTGTTAACATTAATATCATACCTAATTATAAAGATTTAAGTAAAGACTTTAATTTGTTTCACTATATCATTGGAGGTTACACTTATGAATAAAGCTGTTTTCTTAGACAGAGATGGTGTTATAAATGACAATTATAAACCTGTAAATAGACCACAGGACTTAAAATTGTACCCTTGGTCTGCACAGTCTATATTACATTTAAATACTGCTGGATATTATGTTTTTATTGTTACAAATCAAGGTGGAATCGAAATGGGATACTTTAAAGAAAAAGATTTAAATGAAATCCATATAAAATTATTAAAGGAAATTGAAAAAGCAGGGGCAAACATAGATGAAATAGAATTTTGTCCCCATTTTAGGACAAAATGTAATTGTAGGAAACCCTCTCCAGGCATGATCAAAAAACTTGCTGAAAAATACAATATTAATTTGCAATCCTCCTTCATGATTGGGGATAGAGATGTGGATATTGAGGCAGGAATTAAAGCTGGATGTAAAACAATAAAAATAGGAAAATCTTATAAAAAAGCAGATTATACAGTAGAAAATCTATTAGAGGCAGTTAAAATTATTTTGCAATAACCAAATGCTTCTAAGAAGCATTTGGATTTGTAATTTCTAAATTTTTATGAATGGTTTTTTTATATTTATTATCCTACAATATGATACCCACAGTCCACATGGATATTTTCACCGGTAACGCCTGTTCCTAGATCACTACAAAGGAATAATGCCGTATTTGCCACTTCCTCTGTTTTTACCAGTCTTCTCATTGGAGCAACTTCCTCAAACCCCTTTAATAATGCGGAAAAATTTTTAACTCCCTTTGCAGAAGTAGTTTTTATGGGGCCAGCAGAAATAGAATTAACCGTAATATTACTAGGCCCAAGATCAACGGCCAAATATCTAACACTTGCCTCTAAAGCTGCTTTAGCCACTCCCATAACATTATAATTTTTTATTGCTCTTTCTGATCCAAGATAAGTCAGTGTAACTATACTTCCACCTTCCGTCATTAATGGTTTGGCATATCTTGAAACAGCCACCAATGAATATGAACTAATATCCTGAGCCATTAAATATCCTTCTCTAGAAGTATTATAATAAAACCCTTGCAATTCTTCTTTATTAGCAAAGGCTATACTATGGACAACACCATGAAGAACTCCCATTTTATCCTTAAGTTCTTCAAAGGCTCTTTGAATATCTTCATCCTTGGTAACATCACAAGAAATCAGGGTCGCATTTTCAATGCCTTCTTGCTTTAAAAACTTTTCTAAATTTGCTTTGCTTTTTTCCCCAAAGTATGTAAATGTCACATTAGCTTTTTCACCAATAAATTTCTTTGAAATACTCCAAGCAATACTCCATTTATTGGCAACACCCATAATTAAAATATTTTTATCTTTAAGTAAATTACTCATTTTTTTCCTCCTTAATATGTATAACAAATTTTACCTATTTTAAAAGCTCTAAACAGCTTTTAATAAAAAAATATAAGTACAAATAAATTATACAATATCACGACTCAAAACTCAAAAGTGAATAAATTTTTAACATTCATTTAATATTTCCTTCATTTGCTTGAGAACATATTTTATATCTTCTCTACTAACATCTTTATTTGTTACGTATCTATATTCTCCATCTTCTTTACCATTGATTTTTATATTTTTTTTAAGCATTTTGCAGACAAACTGATTTTCCTCAATAATTTCATCACCTAGTTCAAAAAAAATCATATTTATATCATTTCTATCAAACTTAACATTAATTCCTTCAAACTTTGACAGTTCTTCAGCTAAATATTTAGAATTTGCATGGTCTTCATCTAATCTATCAACCATTTTTTCTATAGCTACTATCCCAGCTGCAGCTATAACTCCAGCTTGTCTTAAACCTCCACCCATAAGCTTTCTATTTTTTCTAGCTTTCTTAATAAAGTCTTTATGTCCTGCTAAAATAGAACCTATAGGCGCAGCCAATCCTTTGGATAGACAGAACATTACACTATCTGTATGTCTAGTAACCTCTTTTACATCTACTTTTAAGGATTTAGCTGCATTAAATATCCTTGCTCCATCTAAATGAACAGGTATATTTTTAGTTACAGCTAATTCCTTTATTGCCTTCATATTGCTAATGTCTATTACAGAACCACATGAATGAGCATTTTCAATACATATTAATCCAGTATCAGGAAAATGAATATCCTTATCCCTTATGGCTCTTTTAACATCCTCAGGATCCATTGTTCCATTTTTCCCTTTTACTGCTCTAAGCTGTACTCCAGCAATTACTGAAGAGGCTCCTACTTCATGCATAATTATATGTGAATTGCTTTCTAAAATCACCTCATCTCCCCTTTTGGTATGGGTCATTACGGCCAACTGGTTTCCAAAGGTTCCACTGGGAACAAATAATGCATCTTCTTTGCCAACAACTTTAGCAGCTATTCTTTCTAATTCATTAACAGTAGGATCATCTCCATATACATCGTCTCCTACCTCTGCTGTAAACATGGCATTTCTCATTTCGTCAGTTGGTTTAGTAACAGTATCACTACGCAAATCAATTATTTTCATATATTCTACCTCCTATAATTTATATTCAATATTTTTTGAAGATAATTTGTTCATTTAAAAATCCAGAAACAACTTAATATTAGTATATCAAATAATTATATAAATTCTTTAGTTAATTGAGGAAATTGTATAACTCTAATTTGGCAAAATCGCATAATATATATGGTATAGGTTCGGAGATTTTAAAAGAATATGTAGTAGTTAGTTTTTCGAGAAGGTAATTATGCAATTTGCTCAATTGAATAGCTTTCTTCTTTATAAAAACTAATTATATAGTAATACTGCTCTAAAATTCAAAAATTATATTCAAACCATTTCTTTTTTTTAGTTTAATATTTATAATATATGTATATGATTAGAATAATTATATAATAATACAGAAGATTTATGTAGGAGGATACAATGAACAATATAGTAATTTCTAAACTCATGATAATTTTTATATTAATTTTAATTTATATTATAATTGCAAAATCTATAGTTCTTCTTTTACCTTTTATTTTTGGATGGATAATATCTATAGTTGTAGAACCTATGGTAATTTTCTTAAATAGAAAATTAAAAATATATAGAGGTATATCTTCATTTATATCTATCATAAGCTTTGTCTTAATAGCTGGACTTTTGATTTCTTCATTAGGTGGACTATTGATCTCAGAATTGACAAATCTTTCTAACAGACTTCCAGACTTAAAGCTAAAGGTAAATGATTTTATTGGATATCTTAACAATAAGTTCCAAACTTTTTCAATAGGTATTTCACCCAATATAGCTAAGTCAATATATGAAACACTGTACAATTTTTTTAATTCACTAATAAAGCATTTAGGTGTATTGGCTACATCAACATTAAATTTTGTAACAGCAATACCAAATTTTCTATTATTCATATTGTTTACTTTGCTATCAGCTTTCTTTATTTCAAAGGATAAAGAAAAAATATATAAATTTATTAGATTATATATTCCTAGTTCAGTATTTAGAAATAAAAAATTTAAAATTTTAAAGGATGACTTAATTTTTGCTCTTTTAGGATATATTAAAGCTCAATTGATACTTATGTCTATAACCTTTATTGAAAGTGTAATCGGCCTAACAATAATAGGAGTAAATTATTCAATTCTTATTGCATTTATAATAAGTTTTGTTGACGCTTTGCCAGTTTTAGGTTCTGGCTCTATATACATACCATGGATAGTAATTAAACTTTTGGCAAATGATTATAATACTGCCATCTTCCTTCTTATACTATATTTAACAGTTACCATTGTAAGACAAACCCTTGAACCTAAAATATTAAGTACACAAATAGGTTTATATCCATTGGTTACATTAATGTCTATATATATAGGCATTAAACTCTTTGGGTTTATTGGAATTATTTTGGGACCAATAATTGTAATTTCTATCCTAGCTCTTCAAAAAATGGATATAATACCGGGTTTCAAAAAACATACAAAGTAATAAAAAATAAATATTCTTTATGTTTTTTTATAAATTGTTCGTTATAATACGAATTTTGTTATACTTAAATTTGACTTGCTTTATTTCAGTATTTCTCTCTAAAACATGTAATTTTAAGTTGAAAACGTTATCTGTTTTTTGCATATATCTTTACATTTTATTAATATATGCTATAATTGTTCATAATATTAAAAAAGATGAAAGAAAATGAAAGAGGTGTTTCAATGGATAAACTTATATATTTTATTCCTCCAAAAGAACATGATTCTAAAACTTTAAAATCCTTACTTAAAGATCACAAAGAAATAAAATTTGTGTCACTTGTGGCTGTTGACCTTGGTAATAATAATACAGATGCTAAGATCCCTATAGATATAATGCTCGATGACATAGATAATTTCTTAGCTAACGGCGTTCAAACTGATGGTTCTAGTGTTTTTTTACCAGAAATAGCTGAATTGAACAATGCAAAGGTTGATATAATACCAGATCTTGAGGTTAAATGGTTTATTGATTATAACTATAATTTCATAGACTGTGAAACAAATCTTCCAACTGGAACTTTACTAATTCCATCTTACTTAAAACATGATGGTAAATTAGTTGGATCACGTTCTATTCTAAAATCTGCAGCAGATAATTTTAAAAAAGAAATTAAAAATCTTATTAAAAATAATAAATCTTTTATTGAAGAATTAAATCTAGGTTCTTCTGATGCCATTGATAATATATTGCTTACTACTGCTACCGAACTGGAGTTTTGGGTTCAAACTCCCGGTGATAGAGCCGTTTTTGAACATTTATCTACTTCTCAAATACTAAAAGAACAATATTGGAAACGCACAGTTGGCCCTGTTCGAACTGCCCTTGAAAAATCATTACTCCTATTAAATAAATATGATTATGAAGCTGAAATGGGACATAAGGAAGTTGGAGGTATACCATCGTCATTAACCAAAGATGGAAAATTTACTCATATAATGGAACAACTTGAAATTGATTGGAAATATAGTAATCCTATGCAGACAGCGGATAATGAACTTTTTGCAAAGGATATTATAAAGGAAACCTTTGTTTCTCATGGTCTTGATGTTACATTTTTAGCAAAACCAATAGAAGGAGTTGCTGGCAGTGGCGAACATACCCATGTTGGAGCAGCTGTAAAATTAAAAGATGGTTCAATAAGTAATTTGTTCAATACTTCTGACATGACTGAGCATTTTATGAGTTCTATTGGTTGGGGAGGATTAATGGGTTTTCTTAAAAATTACGAAGTTGTCAACCCATTTATAACTTCTACAAATGATGCATTAAATAGATTGAAACCAGGATTTGAAGCTCCTGTTTGTATTGTATCTTCCATTGGTCATAAAGTTGATACTCTTTCCAGGAATCGTACTATTTTAGTAGGCTTAATAAGAGATTTTAATAATCCATTGGCTACTAGGTTCGAAGTCAGAGTTCCAAACCCAACAACTAATACTTATTTAGCCACTGCTGCAATCTATCAAGCTATGTTAGACGGAATTAAAGCAGTTATTTCATCTGGTAAATCTAATGAAGAATTAGAAAAGGAATTTTCAAAATCAGCTGGTGAAGAAGGCTTTTATCTTGAAAAAGACAGAGCCTACAGAAGCGAATATAATGTCTTTGAATATTATACAGAAGAAGAAAGAAACAAATTATTTGGACTTCCACCAGCCACTGTTTGGGAAAACATATGTAATCTAGATAAATACCCTGAAAAGCTTAAAACCCTTTCACAAAATGACGTTTTCACAGAAAAAATTATTGCTTCATTTAAAACCAGTGCATTAATACAATGGACTACTGAATTAAAAAATAGAATAATTCCTCAAAATATAGATATAGTAAGAGAATGTAAGAAAGTTCATGACATAGAATTTGCCACTGATTTAGACGTAGTAAATTGGGAAAAAATAAATCATCTTAGAACCTATTTGATGAAAGACAGTCTTACTCAAAAATGTCTCTTTACTAGGATAAGAGAAGCCATTCATAATATGGAATATGATTTAGTATCTGAATTACAAATAGAAATGAGTGAAAAGATTATACAATTAAAAAAATTGTATGCAAGCTATAAACGAAATCTATTTAAAATGGAATAGCAAAATCCTGAATATGTTCTTTTTTCTAAGAACATATTCTTTTTTTATTCATTCTTTTCCATCCCTATTATCTGTATATTAAAAACCATACAGGAAAACATATATAATATTAAAACCAGATTATTCATAGAAAATTTAAAAATCTACTGCAGCTTAATTACTTGCAGCTTTTCAAACTTTCTATAAATAATCTAAGCTGAAATTTAAATAGAAATCAGTCCTTGTATATTGTAGAGGTGATTAAGTGAATCTAAATGTTATTGAGGAGCTAAAAAATTTAAATATAGATAAAATTAGTATAGGAATTAAACCTTTTGTTTCATCAATTATTGTACTTGTTTTAGCTTTTATTTTAATAAAACTTATAATGCTTCTAACTGCAAAAACCATTGAAATTACAAAATTTAATGAACAAAGAGAAAAAACTTTGAAAAGCATTGTAGATTCAGTAGCCGCATATTTTATAATGACCTTTGCAGTTTTAACTATTATGAGTGAATTTGGACTGATAAAAAAAGCCACAATACTTACTGGTGCTGGAATCTTTACTTTAGTGGCTGGTTTAGGAGCTCAAAATTTAATTAAGGACTTTATAAACGGATTTTTTTTACTTTTTGAAAGACAAATGAAAGTGGGAGATTTTGTTGCCATAAACGAAAAATTTTTTGGTACCGTTGAAGAGATCGGTCTTAGAGCAACTGCCATAAGAGAATGGTCTCTAACCAAAATATATATTCCCAATGGCGAAATAAAAACCTTAAAAAATTATTATAAGGAAAAATCAAGAGTAATTATTGAAGTAATAGTTCCCTTTGAACAAAATCATGACGAAGTAGAAAAAGCTTTAAAGGATGTTTGTTCCATTATAAATGAAAAATACGAAGACAGACTATATAGAATTGGAAATACAAATTATTCAGAATTTGATTTAGTTGGAGTAATATCACTAGATGGGCTACAAGGAGGCGCAAAATACATAATAACTGGAGTAGTACTTCCCCACTACAAATGGTCTATTAGAAATAGGACTTATGAAACCGTATTAAGGATATTTAATGAAAGGAATTTAAAGATTGGTTATCCTAGGATATGGTTCAATAAAGAAAATCCTAAGCATTAAAAAAGGGACAACAAAACAAGATACGGTAGGTATATTCATTTACTCACTTGACAAAGTAAATGCTTCAATGACTATAAATATTTAACTGCCTTGGCAAAATAATTGTTTGATATAGCTTATCTAAAGATTATACAAAATATAAAAATCTAGCTTAGAGGGCTAGATTTGTATTTTATAAATTCAGATAATAACAAAACTATTCTTCCCTCCGAAGATGTAAAATAACATAGGCAGGTTTCCTGACTCACACTTCAACCTACTCCCTCGCCTTCCCAGAATCCTAGTGGCTAGTAATGAGGTTTCGTCTGCGTTTACAGTAGCGGGGGCTGTGACGGATTCACACCGTACTTCCCTTTTATCCTCCTTTGAGGCACCTACATCTCTATTCTGCTGTCCAATTTAATTATATAATAGTTTATATTAAAATACAAGGTCTAGAGTAAAAAAATTGAAATCGTTTCTTAAATCTTTACATTAAAAAAAATTAAAATTTAATTCTAGATAATAAATTATTATACCTAAAACAATTGCTGGTATAGTAGTTATTATAGAAGCCCATAAAGAAGATCTCTTATCAATTGCTAGTAGAGGGAATAAAGCATCTCCATCTTGGGATATAGCATTAGCTAAAAGGGCAGCAAAAGGTATAGTTCCTTTAGTAAATAATGTTACAAAAATCACCTGTGGTCCACAGCCAGGAATTAATCCTATTAACGCCCCTACTAGAACAGCTGTAAATCCTGCAGAAGTCATAACATCAGTCATAATAACTTCTCCAGCTGCATAATTGCCTCCTCCTAATGAAAATACTCCTATCTCATAAATCAAATAGGCTACATAAACCCAAGTTGATACAAAGGCAGTTTCCTGGGCACTATGAATTAAAGTTTCTTTTAAAGACATAATCTTAAGTTCAGCTTCTTCGTGGGTTTCATCCTGTATAAACTTCTTTCCCATAATCATAAGGAATATAGAGAAAAAAGTTCCACCAATACCTATTATAGTTCCTAAATTAGGTATAAATAACCCATTTACATCTACTTGAAATAACAGGGCTATGCCCAAGATTAACCCTAATGTTATAACTATCCAATAAACTCCATATCCCTTATGGGTGATTTTATATCCAATTGAATTATAATCCTGATGACCCTTAGCTTTATGGTGAAGGGCTATGTCAATTTCATCTCCTTCACCATGGCCTATATGGGAAATCAAATCTATTTTACATTCCTTCATATTTTTACACTCATAGTTTTGTGTTATATGGTCAGCTTTTTCATGGATTTTCTCTATTTCACCCTCAGGTAATTTTTTCATTCTTAATAATAGTTTATCTCCAATTTTATAATAATCCACAATGTAACCTGTTATTATAGCCGCAATAAATGAAAATATACTAACTAAAATATAATGGAAAGGTAATGTGGAAATTATTACAAAGGCAGAATCACCCATAGTTGCTATTAAAGTTGCAACTACAGTCCCAAAGCTTACTTTTCCTTTAACAAATAGGGGCATAACAAATATTGCTCCTCCACATCCCGGAGTTAAACCCAAAGCCGCCCCTAAAACCGGTTGCCACTTCTTTGATTCCTCTATTTTTCTTACAAATTCACCGGACTTTTTATAATCAATATACCCAAAGAGAAGTAAAACTGCACCTACAAATACTCCCACTTGCAAAAATGAATTTTCTGCACTGACTAATATAATGTCTATAATATCCCTTAGCATATTTAGTCCTCCTTAAAAACAATTCACATGAAAAACATACCCTTTATTCTATATATTAAAACATATTTCCTTGGAAATAAGAAAAGCCTATTTTTAGGCTTTTCAATAAAGTATCTTTAATTTATTATTTATTATTCCATTTGTCAGCAGGATAAATAACACCCATTTGTTTCCTGGCTTTTTCCAGCACTTCCATTGCACTTCTAGAAATAGTATAGGAATTTACACTGGATTCTGTTTTACCTGCCTTAATAAGGTCTATAAACTCCTTTGCTTCATAGTACATATTGTCCTTTGACTGAGGAACTGTAATATCTTCCTCTTCCCCATTTTTATATAATATCTTTATGCTTTCTGGAGTATGTATCTTATCAATTATTATATTCCCTTCTTCTCCTTGTATTTCACTGGGAAGAGCTGAATTAGCTATTTTAGAATGTATTATTATAGCATCCATATCATCATAGGTTAATATTAAGCTTCCCTCTCCGTCAACCCCTGACTCTAGTATAACTCCCCTTGCACAAATGCTATTGGGCTTACCAAACAAATGTATCAAGGGATGTATACAATAAACTCCTATATCCATCAAAGAACCATTTGAAAACTCTGGATTAAAGGTGTTTGGATTTTTTCCCGATTTATATCTATCATATCTAGAAGAATATTGACAGTAGTTCGCGAAATACCTTCTTATTTTTCCAATCTTATAAAGATTTTCCTTTATAGTTTTAAAATTGGGTAGAAAAGAAGATTTCATAGCTTCCATTAATAGTACTTTGTTTTCTTTAGCTGCCTTTATCATTTGTTCCAATTCTAGTAAATTAGAACAAATAGGCTTTTCGCATAAAACATGTTTTTTCTTTTCTAAAAATAACTTCGCCTGATAGGCATGGCAGGAATTTGGACTAGCTATATAAACAGCATCTATTGAATCACTTTTAGCCATAGATTCTAAATCAGTAAAAATTCCTTCAACTGAATATTTCTCAGCAAATTTAACAGCCTTTTCCTTAGTTCTGGAATATACTGCATTCAATTTAAAATTTTTAGTTATCTTAGCACATCTTATAAATTCATCAGTAATCCAATTAGTTCCTATAACACCAAATCTTATCAAAAGATCCCCTCCAGTTAAATATTAATAATTATAAAAAATTCTAATTTGTTGACACAATAGCAACATCAGAATTATATTTTATTTGTCTACTTATTTGAATTAATATATTATTAGAATATAAATGATGTGTAGTTTGGATAGAATGTGTTATTTTTTCAGGTGTAAATTTATTAATAACGTGGTTTTCATCAACTAATACGCTTTTTAAAACTTTTCTATCGTGGGTTAGTGTTAAATTCATTTCATTTTGAAAATAATCTAAAATGCTCCCTTCACATTTCTTTATATTGAAGTTTTCAAATAAATCATATGGTAGATATCCTTCTTCATAAATCACATTATCCTTTGCTTCAATTATTCTTTTATAAGTAAATAAGTATTTTGAATTAAAATAATCCTTCATATCATTTAAATTTGTTTTAAACTCTAAAACAGTTGTAGAATGAATTTCTTTACTTTCAACACTTAATGATGCTATTGTTGTACTCAAATAGAATTCTTCAGGATTAATATAATATCCTTTTCCCTGTCTCGAATTAACATATCCTTTTTCCTTTAACTTTTTCAATGCTCTTCTTACCGGTTCCCTTGAAACACCGTATCTTTTACATATTTCATTTTCCGAAATCAGTAGTTCTCCTTCTTTAAACTCTCCCTTTAATATCAATTTTTTAAGTTCATTATATACATAATCCTTCTTTGTCATAAGCTTTACTCCTTACTTTAAAATAATTTATAGTAAAGATAACCAGTTCTAAAGCAATTATAAATTATATCCTCTCATTCTCAATTATACCATTTACAAGGCCATTTTTCTTTAAAATTTTCTTCCATCTATCTTTTCCTTCATCAGAAGGAACTCTATATCTAGTATGAGCATTTATATGTTTAAATTTATAATTTTTCACCATATTATGATATGGTAAAATGTCAACGTATCTTATATTATTATATTTATTTGAAATATCACAAATAGCTTTAAAATGTTTTTCTGTATCATTAACAGTTGGAATAATAGGACATCTTAAAATTACACTTTTATTATTTTTATCTAATATTTGAATAACTTTATTAAAGTCAAATTTCTTACCAATACAATCTTTAAACTTCCTTTGCTCTGATAATTTATAATCCAGTAAATATTCATCTACAAAATTTAATGTCTTCTCTATATTATTTTTAGGATCATAGCCGCTTATATCTAGACAAATATGAATACCCATCTTCTTTAATTTCAATCCAAGCTTGCAAAGAAAATCTATTTGGTTAATAGCTTCTCCACCACTAAAAGTAACTCCCCCACTTGAATTATCATAATAATCCTTATCCTTTAAAATAATTTCTAATAATTCATCTATTTTATACTCTTTTCCATACTTCCCATATGCCTTCATGGGACAAATATCAATTAACTTAAAATTTTGTTCATGCTTATTAAAGTCAATTTTAAGTTTACCATTTGATATTTTAATTCCATGGCCCTTGACATATCCAACGCATCTACCACACAATATACATTTTTTAGGATTATAATTTAATTGTATTTTAGGAGAAATTGATTCGGGATTATGACACCATTTGCATCTTAAAGAACAACCCTTAAAAAATAGGGTTGTTCTTATTCCTGGACCATCGTTAATAGAAAATCTTTGTATATCAAATAATATTCCTTTAGTATTCATTGGAAATTATCCACCTTCCTAATTCAACCATTATCAAATTTTCCCTTCTAAAATATAACTTAGGGAGTTTTAATATTTCATTAATTACAAGTTCTAGCCATAATTTCCCTTTGAACATCATCCTCTAAATTCACAAACCTTGCACTGAAACCACCTACACGAACTGTTAGATTCTTATGAGCCTGTGGATTTTTATATGCTTTTTCCAACTCATCTCGTCCTACAACATTTATCATTAATTGTGGTCCACCTTTTTTAAAGTAAGTAGAAAATAACATTTTAATTTTTTCTCTTTCCTTATTGAACATTTCTTTAGAAAATTTAATGTTTTGTACACTTCCGGCGTGAATATCTGCTTTTATTTTCGTCAATGAATTTAACATTGCAGTTGGTCCATTAACATCAGCTCCACTTTGTGGATTATTGGCATTACTCATATATAAACCAGCTATTCTTCCATCTGGGGATGACGCCGTTGCCCTTCCCCATTCTGTATTAACCTGATTATTAATAACAACCACAAGCCAACTATCAAGTCCAACTTTTAAAGCTTGCTTAGCTACTTCATTACAAGTAAATTCATGGAGCTCTACAGCAATATTATCTACATAGTCATCATCATTACCAAATTTAGGGCAATTCTTCATTTCCTGTTGCACGTCCTTATAATCATCAAAGTCCTTTGCAAGTATTTCCTGAATTTCTTTTAACGTATATTTTTTTTCATCAAATACCAATTTTTTTATTGCAGCTAATGAGTCTGCGGTACTCATATTTCCATACATTTCATTTGTCCCACCAAGATGTTTCACTCCACCATCTAAAGTCATTTTCCCTCTGCCAATACAATCATCTATTAAAATACTAGTGTATATAAATCCAACCTTTTTATTCATAATTTTATAAGAATATGCATGGGCCTTTGCTGTCAATTCGATATAATATGTTAACAGCTTTTTATACTCTTCAAAGAATTCATCAAATGTTTTAATATCATTCATTTTCTTTAACTTAAGCTCACCATATTTATATTTGTAATCCCATTGGTCAATCCCATCGTGTATAAATATTGTTAAAGCTTTTAATAAATTAATGCATGCATTTGGTGTACCTACTCCCTGGCCTGAAAGCACAAATTCTCCACAGCCAAAAGGAACATACTGCTCTGCAGTTTTTTCATCAACACCCATTGTTTTCATAACAGCAGGTATATTTACATCATCATTATAAAGAATTGGATAAGTTATACCTTCCCCTATACAGTCAAGAGCCCTGTCATATATTTTGGGGTCCATACCCTTATAAATTCTTAATGTAAATTGAGGCTCAACCAATTTTGCCCTTTTTGTTGCTTCTATAGCCAATTTACAAAAAACATCTGCATTTTTAGGATTTCTTCTTCCTCTTCCTCCAACTATAACACGTCCATTAACATTTGTCCTTTTAACTTCTATTAATCTCCATTGAGATTCAATATAATCAATTGCTTCTTCCTCTGTAATTATATTATTCTTTAAATCATAAGCCAAATAATCTCCCAAATAATCATCCATTCTACCATAATTGACTACACCAGCCATTGATGAATATAACCAGGCCAACTGCATTGCTGAAACAAAAGAATTGGGTCTTTCTTTTTCAATTATCCTAAGTGCTTCTAATAATCTTTCCATTTGTACTTTTCTTTTTGGTGAAAGTCTTTCATTTTGAAGCTTAGTTTCAACTTCCTTAATATGATGTCTAATTACATCCTGTAAAAGATTAAGGGCTTCAATCATAACATCATATTCCTCTTTTGAAGCAGGGTTAATTTCTCTTTTAAAATTTATTAGACCCTTTAATCCCTCTATTCCATTATCAAGTAATAAGTTATAATTTAGATACATTCCACTAAAACGTGCTGTAATAATAGCCGGGAATAATACATCAACAAAAGGGCCTAAAATATTTTCCTTTAGTTTCTCTTTATAAAATACTTCCCTTGTATCATTTTTCTTCCAGTATTCTTTTAGATATTCTATGTCCTTTTTATACTTAACTCCAAGCTTTTCAAGTAATGAGTCCAATTTCTCAAATCTGCAATAATGTCCTGGACCACCAACAGAAGTAACACTGCCAAAACCAATTGGTAATGCATCAAATCTTCCCAAAATTAAATCATCTTCATACATTGGTCTAAACACTTTAGGAAATAATACTTTTAAACATTCAATTTCTCTTCTGAGTTTTTGCTCATCTGTATATTGGCTGTGCAGCTTTGTGTACTCCATCATTGTTTTCAATTGTTCTAATTCATCCATGTATAAAGACTCTTTTGGAGCCACTGCCACATTAGTATCATTTTTTTTTAATTCTCTTATAACCATAATTAACTCCTCCCGGAATAATGTAATTCATGTTTTTAATATTTGTATATATTTCTGTTTGCCAGATATAGATTAATTTCTATGATTTAGTTCATATTCATTTCCTAACTTGTAATTACAAGTTAATTGTAACTCCTATTTTATTTCAAGTCAAGTAAAATCTAATTAAAAAACAGCAGTCTAATTTTTGACTGCTGTTTTTTTAGTTTATGCAGCTGAAACAGATTCTTTTCTTTTTTTACTAATGAGTTTTTTCATAAATATAGTTATGAATGCTGTCACCAGTGAACCTATTAACATTGCCAGTAATGCCAATAAAGGATTATTTATTGCTCCAAGAAATGCAACTATTGGGCCGCCATGTGCCACATTATTTGTTATTCCAAATAGAAACCCTAAAACACAGGCTACGGCACTTCCTATCATATTAGCAGGGATTACAGCCAAGGGGTCACTTGCTGCAAAGGGTATAGCACCTTCTGAAATTCCAACAAGACCCATGGCCAATGCAGCTTTACCGTTTGCAAGTTCCTCTTCATTAAACAGCTTCATTTTTCTGCCTACAAATGTTGCTATTGCCATGCCAAGAGGTGCAACGGGAATAGCACAAGCTTGTGCTCCCATAAATTGGGTCTGACCATTTGCTATTAAACCAACACTAAACATAAATGCAACCTTACCAAAGGGTCCTCCCATGTCAAAGCCTTGCATTAATCCTATGACAATACCTATAACTACAAGACTTCCGGAAGAAAGAGACGTAAGCATGTTAACCAAAGAATCCATAAGTGAAGCTATCGGTGCACCAATAACAAATATAAATAATAATGCTATTGCCAGAGAACCAAGAATAGGAATTATCATAATTGGAACTAAAGGCTGAATAATCTTAGGAAAACTCCATGATTTAATCCACTTAACAATATAACCAACGATAAATCCAGCTATAATAGCTCCTATAAAGCCAGTTCCTGCAGCTGCATTATAAAAAGAACCATCATTAGCTATCCATCCCCCTATCATACCTGGTGCTAAAGCTGGAGTATCGCCAATTGCATAGGCTATATATCCCGCAAGAATAGGTATCATAAGCTTAAATCCCACAACACCAACATTAAGTATTTGATTCCAAAAACTTCCCTCTGGTATTTGAAGTCCCTCTGGAGTAGGTTTACCTCCTATAGCAAGGGAAATAGCTATCAATAATCCTCCTATTACTACAAATGGTATCATGTAGGATACACCATTCATCAAATATTTATACAATCCCGTTTTTTCTTTGGAAAAATCATTATTTGAATAAGCTCTTTTACCACTAGATGAATATACAGGCACATCGCCATTTAAAGCTTTTTCTATAAGCTTTTTAGGTCTATTTATAGCTTCTTTTGTCCCTGCAAATATAACTCTTTTCCCATTAAATCTATCTAAATCAATTTGTCTATCACAAGCTATAATAATTGCCTGGGCTTTATCAATTTCTGATTTTGTTGGTGAATTTTCTACTCCCACAGAGCCATTAGTTTCTACTTTTATGTCTACTCCCATTTCCTCTGCATATTTTTTTAATGCATTAGCTGCAATATAGGTGTGGGCAACTCCAACGGGACATCCCGTAACACCTATCAAAAATCTTCCGTCTTTTCTTTTTTTATCAGTATCTTTTTTCTTTTCATTGAAAAGATTATAAACTTCTCCTTTATTTTTTGCACTAAATAATGTTTGTTTAAAAGAATCGTCTAATAATTTAGAAGTAATCTCTGATAATGTTTTTACATGTAAATCGTTTGAATTATGTGGCATGGCTATTACAAAGAATACTCTAGATTTTTTCCCATCTACAGAATTACAGTCTATTCCTTCCTTGCTTATACCAATAGCAACAGATGCCTCATTTACACTATTGGATTTAGCATGGGGCATTACTATACCATCTTCAAAAACTGTTGACATTTGTCTTTCCCTTGCTAAAACGTCCTTTTCAAAATCCTTTACATTTTTAATTTTATTGTTTGCATATAGAAGCTGTGACAACTCTTTTATTGCTTCTTCCTTTGTTTTTGCCTTTAGGCCAACTTTAATTAAATTTTCATTTATCATTTCGTTAATATTCATTTTTTCACTCCTCCGACTTGATTATCTCCATGAAGCTTTCAAAACAATCAGCTTTAATTAAATCCGATATTTTTTTTCTATCATCTAATATAAAAAAGAGTGTATTGAAAATATTTGTATAATCTTCATCTGTCATTTTTTCAAGAGCCAATAAAAATACCAGTTGAACCATATTTTCTCCCCATTGAATAGGTTTATCTAATACTCCTATTGCAATTTTTGAATGAATAACGTTTTCAAATAAGGCATGGGGTATTGCTACCAGATTACTAATAGAAGTTGAAGAAATTTTTTCTCTTTCTATAACCGATTGCAAAAATGCCTCCTTAACACAATTCTTGTCATAAAGTAATTCACTCAATCTTTTTATCACTTCAAATTTATCTTTAGTTTTTATTTTTTTTATATATAAATCTTTATCAAATAAATCATATAACTTGATTTTATCCTCTATCCTTTTTGAATTTTCAATTACATCACTTATTCTTTGTAGATCTATTTTATTAAGCAAAGCACTAACATGTATAACAGGAACTTCACAATCGTCTATAGGAATAGTACTCAATATTAAATCTGGTTTTGTAAGTAAAACTTTTCCTATTTTATATGAAGGGAATATCCCGGTTATTTTTATGTTAGGAAATGTATTCCTTATTTTAGAAGCCAATAATTGTGCAGTTCCTATTCCCGTAGAACAAACTATAGCAACTTTTTCAATTGAGTTCTTAGCTATATTATTTTTTCTCTCTAGAGAGGCCATCAAATGTATTGCTATATAACCTATTTCATTTTCATTAATCCTTAAATTCACCTTTTTCTCTAACACTTTACTAGCCACAACACCCATTTCAAAGGCATAGGGATATTCAGCCTTTATCTCATTTAATAATGGATTTCTTAAATTCATATTATATTTAAACCTATTAAGGGCAGGCTTTAAATGTAATGCCAATCCATAAATTAATTTTTCATCATTTAAAAAATTGATTTTATATACATCCTCTAATTTCCACAGCATTTCATGGATAATTGCAAGTAAATCCTTACCTATAGCAGTTTCAAGCTCTTTAATATTGAGCTTTTCATCTCTTAATGCTTTAATTCCAAGTAAATGTATTGTTATATATGCCTTTTCCCCTTCCGGCATACTAATACAAAATGTTTTTTCTAGATTTTCAACAATCTTTGCTGCCATCTCATATTCCTTTTTACTTTTCAAATTTCTAATTTCAGTTAATGGTAAACTAATTTCTTTACCTTCCTTAATCCTTTTAATTGCTATAGCAATGTGTATTATGAGATTGTTAAAAGTAACATCTGATAATTTTAATGAAATAACTTCATCGGTATCTAATATGATTTCTTTTATTTTGCATATATTTATCTTTAAAATATCTTCTATATACTTAGTGTCGCAAATACTCATAAGATAATCGGATATAGAATATCTTAACTGAATCTCATTTCCATAAATTTTTATTCCACAACTGGCTTTCTTAATTAATTCTAATTTATTCTTAGATAGCCATTTTTCAACTTTATTAATATCATTATCTATGGTCGATTTGCTCACATATAGCTCATTAGCCAGCTCTTCTATAGTAATGAATTCATTAGTATATAAAAGCCTTTCTATTATATAGAAAACCCTTTCCTCAGGAAGCACAGCTAAATTTTCCTTCGCTTCTTTTATATATTGATTTAATACAATTAAAGTATTTTTCCCACGTGGATTAATGGAGTATCCAATTCTAGGCTTAGATGTAATCTTTATGCCCTGTGATTTTAAATCATAATTTAGCAATTTTATATCTTTACGTATAGTCCGTGAAGATACTCCAATTATTTTTGACAAATATTTTCCTGTAATAGGCCCATTGTTTTTTATGAATTCCAGTATTATTTTTTTCTTGCGCGCATCATAACTCAAACTCATATCACCTCTCCTACACTTGTAATTATAAGTTATTTAATGTGAAAAGACAAATTAGAAAATTTCCGCATTTATTGCGGCATTTTTTATTTTGTATCTATCAAACCTTAGAATTGTTTATCTTTGAGGAAATTGCATAACTCTAATTTGGCTGGGTTGCATAATATATATGGTGTGGCTTTGAAGATTTTAAAACTATATGTAGTAGATAATCTTTTGGGAAGGTAATTATGCAATTTGCTCATTTAAATAAAAAATTTCAATGTTATAAAAAAAGAACATATAGGATAGATTTTTAACCTATCCTATATGTTCTGTTAAATTTTGAAGTATTATCCTCGATATAATGCTATTTCTTATTTACCAATTCTTCTGGAACACTTTCCTTTCCCTGACCATAATAGTCAAACACTTTAACTGCCTGTTCAATTTGCTCATCAGTCATCATAGCCACATCATTACTCATTGACTTAGCAACACAATAGGTTTTTGCAGCTTCTTCTAAATAAATACATGAATACAAGGCTTGCTTTAATGAATTCCCTACTGCTATTACACCATGATGTTTTAAAATTACAGCAAGCTTTCCCTTTAAATTTTCAACTGCTTCTATACCCATTTGTTCACTTGCGGCCGATGAAAAAGGGCATACATTAACTGAACCCTTTGTTGCATTGGCAAGGGTGGTTAAATTACATTTAAACTCATCCTGAACCAAACCTAAGGCAGTTGCATAGGGTTGATGGGTATGAATAACCGCTTTAACCTCTGGCATATTATTGTAGATATATAAAAGGGCCTTTGTATCTACCGATGCCTTTCGATTCCCCTCAATAACTTTACCAGATAAATCCATTAGAATAATATCATCTGCCACTAAATCTTCATATATCATTCCTGAAGGAGTTACTAAAACCTTGTCCTGATCAACCTTACAGCTTACATTCCCTCCAGAAAGTGCAATTAATCCGTATCTATCAAGCTTCAAGCCTGCTTTTATGACCTCTTCTTTTTCCTTTTGATACATCTTTCTTATTCCTTTCTTGATACATTTTATTATTCTTCTTTATTTTTGCTTTTAAAGAATTAGGGTGAACAATTTCTTCGATTTTTAAGAGATTTTCCTCTAAATCCTTGCAGTCACTATATGCCTTTAAATCTATCCAATACCTTCCCTTAAACAATGAAGGCTTATTAACTCTTATATACATTTTTCCTGCCAGTTTTTGTTCTTTAATCTTAAAACCCTTTAATTCTTTTCTAGAGTAAACATGGGCTTTATTAAAGGCTGAAAAACTTATTTGATTATTATCTATTACTATCTTTTTAGGATAACCGATAGCTACAAAATTGGTAATGATTGTGTATACACATAAAAAGCATATGAGCATCCATAAATATTTCATAGTTGAGCCTTTGCTTATACTGTAGATTCCAAATAGAAATATAACAGCTGCTAGAATTCCAGCATAAATTACTCTTATTAAAAAGATCTTTTTATCAAACAAATATTCTTTACCCATGTTTCCTCCTATTTTTTAAAGTGAGAAACTTGCATAATTAACATTATTAATTTTAGGATACAATATGTAGATAACTTACCTGACTCGCTCTACTACATTCTGTATTTTAAAATTCTTCACATGTATTATGCAATTTCTACAATTATTAAAGTATTTTTATTGCTGAGCACTTTTTAATTCTTTAGCTTCTTTTATTATTCTTCTTCTATTAATTAATGCAAGGGCCACTGCAACAACTGCAACTATACCCATTCCAATCCATCCAAAATCATTTAAACGTACGATTGCCCAAGTTAATGGATTTGCACCATCACAAATACTTGAAATTTGTGTTCCAGCTGAAGGCATTGTATATTCAGCATTAATAGCTGCCTCAGTCATTAATGGAGCTAAATTAGTAGCAATTAGTAAGCCTCCGGCTAATACAACAACACCATTTATTAATGCTCTAAAGCCATTACCTTTAACCACTGGAGTAATTAGAACAAACATCCATGGTATAACTGCTAAATCCGCAAATGGAAGAACCTTGTTTCCAGGAAGAATTACAGCCATAAACACTGTTAAAGGTATTAATATAAGTGATACAGAAAGTGTCAAAGGATGTCCTACACCAACTGCTGAATCAAGGCCAATATAAACCTTTCCTCTATTTGAAAATCTTTTATTTATAAATTCTGAAGCGGCATCAGAAATAGGAAGCAAACCTTCCATTAGTAGAGAAGCCATTCTAGGAATAAGAACTAATACACCACCCATTGTAATTCCAAGCTTAAGTACATCACCATATTCATAACCTGCCACAATACCAATAATAATACCTAAAGCAGTTCCTATAAGTATTGGCTCTCCAAATACTCCAAATCTTTTCTGGGCCTTCTCCATGTTAATATCTATATCTCTAATACCAGGAATCATATCAATAATTTTGTTTATTACTATAGCTATTGGTGCATATGCAGCGGTAAATCCGTGGGGAAGTGATACCCCTGGTAATCCTAAGGTTTCTTCAACTCCAGAAGCTGTATAATCGGCAATCACCATAATTATTACCATATTTAAAATAGCTGCCACTAAGCCCATAGCTTGACTTCCAGTTACAACTGCAACAAGGGCTCCAGTAAATGCAAAGTGCCAATAATCCCAAATATCAACATCTATTGTTTGTGTTGTGTTAGTAAGAAGCATTATAATATTTACAACTAAACAAACTGGTATTATTACCATACCTACAACTGATGCAAAGGCAATAGCTGCTGTTGCTGGCCAACCAACATCAATTACAGATAATGATATTCCAAAACGTTCAATCATTTGTTCTACTGCAGGTCCTAGATTAGTAGATAATGCACCAATTACAAGGTTCAAACCTATAAATCCAACACCCACTGTTAATCCAGCTCTTGCTGATTTACCCTTTTCTGCTCCTAAAGCTATTCCAAAAATACAAATTATAATAGGCATCATAACTGTGGGACCTAAATCTTGAATAATCTTAAAAAAGTCTAATATATATGACATGATTTTCACCTCATTTAATTATTTTGATGAGCAAATTGCATAATTGCCTTTTAAAAAATTAACTACTGCATATTGTTTTAAAATCCTATAAACTATACTATGGACATTATGCAATTTTGCCAATTTAAAATTATTTGATTTCCTATATTTTGATTGATATAATTTTATTTTTCCATAAGCTCCAATATTTCCTTAGTTGTTTTGTCAATTCCAACACCAGTTAGGAAGCACACACCGCTTACAAATGGGCACTTAACTCCATCTGGTTTCATAGTTGTTGAAATAACAAAATCAAAATTACTTGATCTTGATGGCACCTCTGCCACTTTACACTGATCTATTTTATATTGTCCTTCATAACCCTTTTCATTTAATAACTTTTCCACCTTTACTCTTGCTGCTGTAGATGTACAAACTCCTGCTCCACATGCTAATAATATTCTTTTCATTTTATTTCACTTCCCTTTCTTTTTTTATTTTAATAATTAATTAATTATGGACTTACAATCGTTTTCAAACTTCTGTTTATTTAATAATGGATAGTCTAATAATCATAAAATCAATAGTTTACCCATTATATATAATTAAATCATTAATGATGTTAAATAGGATACAATATTATTTAATTCTATTTATAATTTAAATAATCCGCGGATTAAAATTACTTCTTAAAATACTTTATGATCTATCTATTCACCTAATATGATTACTCTACATTTACGGCTTCGAGATCTTGTACGATCAAAATCTACAAAATAAACATAACCTGTTTTTCCAACTCCCAATTTTCCTTCATCAACCTCTAATATCTGACTGGAACCAAGCAATGTTGATTTTAAATGGGCATCACAATTAAATAGGGCTGAGCGGTCACCATTTGGAAGATAATCTTCCGCATTTGGCCATGATTCAACGGCTTCATAATGCTTTTCTCCAGGATAATTGTACTGACCCTGTGCAACATTGTCTGGAATAATTTTTTGAAGTACATTATTTAAGTCGACTTGAAGAAATTCATCACCGTCTTCAGTATAATCATGGACGAATTCTTCAAAGAATACTGAGCATGTAGTGTGGGGTGAAACCACAACACAAATACCATTTTGAATTTTACTTTTTTTAATTGCTTCTTTTACTGAATCAGTGATATTAAAAAAACTTGGAGTTCCCCCATGGGAGGTTAAATTAATTTGCTCTTTATAAATATTCATACCTATACCTCCAATTTAATTTATTTTATTTTTCATTCTTTGCTTTAACAATTGCTTGTATCATTTCTTCTAACCTTTTTGCTTTATCTGGAGCTTTAAGTATCCCACTTGTTGCACCTGTTCCATCTGCACCATGAACTATTGTTTGATATACATCTTCACCTGTTGTGATTCCTGAAGCTTGCATTACTAAAATATTTTCATCAATTTCCTTTATTCTAGTTGTAGTTTCAACTATGTAATCATAACCACTTGTTTGTCCAGTTCCAATTAATGCAGTAGGTTCACATAATAATATATCAGGACTCAATTTAGCTATAGCTATAGCTTCTTCTAAACAATCTGCACAAACAATAGTAATAATTCCTAGTTCCTTTGCCCTATTAATAGTCTTTACTAAATCACTTAGTTTAAGAGAGTGCTCTGCATGATTTAAAAACACTGCTTCAGCACCAGCTGCCTTTAATGATTCAGGTAACACATGTCCCATTCCACGGCCTGGAACTAACGGGTCCATATGTTGAGCTGTTACTCTAAGATTTTTTGTGTTGGCCTTGATATTAGCTAAATCTGCAAAGGGTGCAGTGAAAAATATTTCCACTCCATATTCCTCAGCAAGCCTATCTGCAACTAGGGCCAGCTTTAAGCTTTCTTCTCCATATAAATATGATTTTGGATTGACAATGAAAAATGGCGCTTTTATTTTCTTCATTTTTTCACCTCCTATTTAAACTCTTTTGTTTGAAATACACCATAATAATGTTCTAAGCATTCCTTCATGCCTTCGATTTGTGCGTTTCTAAGCTCAAAATAATCACTTGATTTAGTACTTTGTGACTTGTTGAAGGCAGCAGTCACTAAATCTGTAAAAATATTTATCTTACTAATTCCTTCGCTGGCACATCTTCTAAGATTATCATCTCCCGATGATGAACCTCCATGAAGTACCAAAGGAGTATCTATAGCGTTTCTAATTTCCTTTAATCTATCAAAATCTATAACAGGTTTGCCCTTATAAGCTCCATGGGCAGTTCCTATAGATATTGCTAGTGAATCCACATTTGTAAGGTCAGCAAATTTCTTTGCTTCTTCAACAGTAGTATAAATACTATCACTATTATCATTACTTTTATAGCCTTCACCATTACCAACATGACCTATTTCAGCTTCTACAACTACTCCCTTAAGGTGAGCATAATCAACAATTTCCTTTGTTTTTTTAACATTATCCTCAAAGGAAAGCATAGAAGCATCTATCATAACTGATTTAAAGCCTTCATCTATGGCTCTAATTATTAGTTCTTTAGTAGTACCATGATCAAGATGCAATACTGCTGGAACCTTAGCCCTTTCTCCATAGTACTTACCTAAAAATAATGCCTCATCAAATGATAATAAATCCTTATGCACTTCTGCATAGCCTAAAATAATTGGTAAGTTTAGTTTTTCTGCAACTTCTATATAAGCTTTAATAGAATTTTGATCTACAAAATTTGTTGCTGGTATTGCAAAATTACCTTTTCTTGCTACCTTAAATAACTCCTTTGATGAAACTAACAAAATATCATCTCCTCTAGAAAATTAATTTATATTAGCTTTTTTCATTATTTCCTTAAATTCATCAATATTTTTACAAGCTGTAATTTCTTTTAACAATACTTCACTTTGAAATAAATCCATAAGCTTTTGAAGTATTTGAACCTGCTGTTCTGATTTTGCTAATCCAAGCATAAAAATTGTATTTACTTTTATTTCATTTTGACTATCTACCATATCCTTGAAAATTACTGGTTCCTTTAAGGTCATAAATCCAATTTGAGGTTTAATTATATGAGCACTATCGGTATGGGGTATAGCTACACCGATTCCATTTACATTTAAACCAGTTGGGTAACCCTCTTCCCTATCTACAACTGCTTGAAAAAATGTGTCCTTTACAAGGCCCTTTTTATAAAATTCATCTGCTAATTTTTTTATGGCATCCTCCTTATTATTGAAGGATTCCTTAAAAAAAACAATTTCTTCATCGAAAAACATGTTTTAGACACCTCCAGTTTTTTCATTGTATTTTTCTTTCAAATATTTCAATAATCTTTGCCACATCTTTACTGGTTTTTGCTTCATTTAAAGCTTCTTTAAATTGGCTAATTTGAAGCAAATTAATTAAATTAAACATTGCATTTAGATGTCTTTCGTTATCTACAGCACTTATAACACATACATACTTAATTGGATCTAAAATTCCAGCATTAAAGGACACAGGATTTTTCAATCTAATTAAATTAAACCCAAGCTTCATACTTCCTTCATCAACTGCTGAATGGGGAATAGCGAAGCCCTGTGAAATTACAATATAGGGTCCATTTTCTTCAACATTTCTAATCATGGATTTTACATAATTATCATTTATATATCCTTTATTCAATAAATTTTGAGAAGCCTTTTCTATTGCCTGCTGCCATGTATCTGCCTCTAAATCCAACTGAATAAACTCTTCAGTCAACAAATTCGAAAGACTCAAATCCAATTTATTCTTTTTAGCAAAGTAATTATTCAAACTGTCTTTAATTACATCCAAAAGTTCATCATTATTAACTATAGGTTCTATCTTAGTAATAATATCCAAATACTCATTTTTAACAAATTTTACAGAGTTAATACATCCATAATCATCGATCATTTTCCTCATTCTAAGAAAATCACTATCGGGTAGTTGAGGAGAAATCTTAATATATGGCACATCAATATCTTCTAAATCCACTGTAGAAATAACAAAGTCCACTTCTCTGCTTATAAAGTCCCTTAATCTATGCTTAGGCATAACATTTATTACATTAATATCAAATCTTTCAAGCAATTTTGATTTTAACAGCTGACTTGTTCCAATACCACTATTACATACTAAAATTACATTACACATAGTTGTTTGATTCTTTATTTTCTCAATAGATGCGCAAATATATATTACGATATATGAAATTTCTTCATCTGTAATAGTTCTGTTTACGTATTGTTCTAAAATTTCTATATTTTCTATAACGACTTTCTTTATGTCATCATATTTTTGCAAAATAGAATTAATCTCGTTATATTCATTAAAATTATTGAATCCATCATTAAATATCCTTTGTAAATGGTTAGATAAACTTTGAAAAAGTTCGTAATCCTTATATAAAGGAAGATTTAAAGACTTAGATACATTCATAATAAATAATCTAGTTATAATTTGTATATTTACTATTTCTTTGCTGTCGTCAACAGAACTGTTTTGTTTCAAATAAGTTAAATTTATTGAAAAGCTTTTCAAATATGCCAGTTCGTTTTTGTTCTCTTCAATGTCAAAATGCTGACAAACAAGCTTATATAATCTCTCAATTAATTTACTTTTAACATCCGTATTTTTTTGTTCATAATTTTCTAGAACTTTACCTGATTTTATTCTAAAAATAGCCATATACAAGTAGTTTATGAGCACATTAAAGGAAGATTCTGTCAAATGAAGCCCGGAATACCCTTCAGCTTCAGATGTCAAATTTTGCAGAATTATATTCTTTTCCCTAGTATTAATCCTTGTTTCTCCACCATTTGAATTCACTTTTCTTTCCTGATGAGAAAACAAACTGTATAAATACCCATATTTCATTAAAAAACTTGTAAATAAATTTCTTACATTTATTTCAGGTCCATTAAGGCAAATCCCTGCATTGGGTTGTGCATATGTTGAAAGACCATAACCATCCAAATAATCATTCAGATATTTTAAATCCCCAATGACCGTTGAACGAGATACATACATGAATTCAGCTATATTAGATAAAGTTACATATTCAGGAGTAAATATAAGTAAAAGAGCTTCTATCACTAAACGTTCATCTCTTGACAATCTATAATCATAAAAGCTAAGGGTATTAAGTGAATCATATATAGATTTATTTGTTTTTTCTATAGAGAGCTTGTTCTCTACCACTTCCAATGAAGCAATACCTTTAGAAGCAAAATATTCATTAATTTCCTGAATATCTGACTGAACTGTTTTTATGCTAACATTTAGAAGTTGTGCTAATCCCTTAATATCAAAAGCATTTGGTCTTTCATATACTTTTTTTATAATTTCACAAGTTCTTCTATTCAAATTTAACACCTGCCTCAGCACTTATATTTCTCAATAAATACTCTATCATTATTTGTCGAAATATAAAAGATTAAAACATTTCCAGTTGATAGAAGGATTTTGTTCTAATTATAATTACTACTCTTAATACTAGTGTTTTTATAGCTTATAACCCTCAAATCATATTTAAAAAATACATGAAAGTATAATCAATTCCATTTCATATAGAATAATAAACAGATAAAAGAAGTAGTCTGAATTCTTTATTAGACTACTTCTTTTATAGTTTACATAATATCAAGTTAACTCGTTGTGCTAATTCCTATATGGGAAGTTTTAATATTTTCTTTTTGTTCTTTTTCCATAATTGACAATTAAGCAAATTGCATAATTACCTTCCCAAAAAATTATCTACTACATATAGTTTTAAAATCTTCAAAGAACCACTACGCATATTATACAACCAACTCAAATTTGAATTATGTAATTTGCTTAACTATTTATATTTAATTTCTTTACAAGACTAATTCCTATAATACCACCAATAGTAAGTGCAACCATAAACACCCATCCAGAAAGCGAGAAGTTAGAAAGAGCTGAATATAAAGCTCCAACATTACATCCTAGAGCTATCCTTGCTCCATATCCCATAAATATACCACCTAATGCAAAATATAATATATCCTTCAAATTAAAATTTGTATCAAAGGAAAAATGTCCCGTAAATAAAAGAGATAGAGCTGCACCTATTATTATTCCTATATTTCTCATTGACTTAGGGTCGTTAAAAAATCCTCCATTTATAGCATCCATTCTTCCTGCAAACCACTCCCAATTAGAAACGTCTACAAGTCCAATCTTTTCAAATATCCATGCTCCCCAATAGGCAAATGTAGATGTAACGCCCCAACTTGATCCTGTTGTAACTAATATTGTTAAAAATAATATGCTAAGTAAAGTACCTCCTGTATAAAAGGACCATCTCTTCACAAAAAACTTATGATAGGTTTCCTTACTAAAAAATTTATATTCTTCTTTTTCCGGGATAGCTTTTTCAAAATCAGAATATGTTTCAGGAATATATGTATTTTGTTTTTTTCTTTTTTCTTCATATTTTTTTACAAAAACATATATTCCCAAATATCCAAGCAAGGATATAATGATACTTCCCATGTATCCTAATATATCGGGTAAATATACTTTTCCACCTGCAAAAAATATACTTCTTTCCCACATAGGCAAATCATGAACTCCCCATAATGAACCAATAATAAAGAAAAATAATACTATAAGTGATCTTATATATCCTTCACCTAAATCTGTCAATGTTCCTGAAGCACATCCTCCACCAAACATCATTCCTATACCAAAAATTATTCCGCCAATTACTGTAGCCATATTTACAGGCTTTACAGACTTAAAACCCGGTATAACTTCTGAACCACCCATCACAGCCCCATAGTGAATGGCAACTGTACCAATCATTGAAATAATAAACACAAATAATACGGCTCTAGTTAGATCACCATTTCCCATAATATACATTTTTCTAACGGTACCTGCAAAACCAAATCTGGACCTTTGCATCACATACCCTATAGCTAAACCAGTTATTAAGTACATGGCTAATTTATAATTTTTTGCATATTGGAAAACACTAAACCCCCCCATAATTACTAGAACCACAATTCCCAGATAGGTTTGTTTTATATTTATTTTAAAACTGGGACTCTCTTTAATATTTCTAATTTTTCTTTTAGCTTCCATATTCCTTTCCCCCGTTTGCAAATATTTTAATACTGAATATTTTCATAATAGTTTGTTAGTTATTTTTCAAACTATATATTAATTATAGTATCATTAATATACTTCTGTATAATAATTATGGCTTATTAACCTTAACAATTAATTATTGATAAACAGATATTATGCAGTATAACATCCTATTATATATTTATTTTCATTGATATAAATGCTAATATAAATATAGTAAAATAAACTAATTAGTTATATTTAAAATGTGAGGTTATAAAAATATGAATCTTGAATATCTACGCTCCTTTTATATGATTGTCCAATATGGTAATATGACAAAAGCGGCTAAAGCTCTTCATTTTACCCTTCCCGGACTTAGTGTGCAACTTAAAAAATTAGAAAAAGAATTTGACTCTAAACTATTGATCCGCAGTAATAAAGGTATCAGGCTTACAAAATCAGGAGAAATAGTATATAAATATGCAGATGATATCTTAAACCTCGGGAAAAATATACAAAGAGATCTTAAATATTTGATTGAAAATAAAATCAAATTAAATATTGGCTGCTGTAAGAGTTTTGGATTACATGACTTTCCCTATTGGATTTATACTTTTAAAAAATTCCATAAAGAAATAGACATAAATATAGAGCTTATAAATTGCAGTGAAGTTATAGAAAAATTGTGTAATCATACTATTAATATTGGATTTGTTAAAGACATTCCCCCAAAGAATTGTATAGTCACAAAATACATAAACTCCGATGAATTAATTTTAGTGGGAAATAAAAACTATAACACTGAAATAATTTCCATAGAAAAATTAAAAAATATGCCTCTAATTTTAAGAGAAAAAACATGTTATACAATGCCTATATTAGAAAGGGAATTTGAGAAAAAACACATATCCTTAAAAGACTTCAACATTATTTATAGGATAAACTCATCAGAAGCAATTAAATCTTCTGTTTCTGCCGGAAAAGGATTCTCCTTCCTGCCAAAATCAGCAGTTGAAGCTGAAATAGAAAGAGGATATATAAAACAAATTCAATTAGATAGAATTGAAATAAAGTTTAATCACTATTTAGCCTTTAGAAAAAAACACAAATTTGCTTCCTTTGAAAAAAAATTTGTAAATTTTGTAATCTCGACTTCTTTTAAAAAATAAAAGATAAAGAATTTAATCTTTATCTTTATAGATAGACTTTATACCTGGTAATATAATTTTAAATAGATTTTTCTTTCTAAGATTCAAAAATCTCACTTTACCGATTCCTTTAAAAGAGTCCTTTATTTTCTTTAATCCCAGACCTGTTTTTAAAAATCTATTTTTATCATCTAAAACTAATAACCTGTGATACAGCCAGTTATTTCTTCTAAAGGGATTGTTTTCTGTAACTATATTGTTAATGGTATCTTTTTGAGATATACTTCCGGGGTTACTGATTTCAATTTTGTTTTGACCAATATATATAACAGTTTCTCTAGAACAGTCAAAATAATCCCTATGAACTACTGCATTAGAAATACATTCTTCCATAAATTCTACAGGATATGAATAAGTATCCAATAATTTTTTTGCAAATCTTGTTGAATTATCTATAAGAGTTAGTAAATTTCCTTCAAAATAATTACTTATTGGTTTGTTTTCCTGGTAGTAAATAATCCTTATTCCCGTATGGGGTAAATAAAGCTGGGGGTTTTTACAAAATAATAAAAGCCCTCCTATTGTTGGATAATATTCATCACTATCCTTATCATAATATACTATACCCAAATTACTTAAAAGCTGGTTATCATAACTATCATTTATATTCATCTTTTTTAAATATTTATTTACTAAATCCTTATCCAATTCCTTTAATGCCACATTTGGTACAGGCATTTGCTCATTATTTATGATACCGCTTTTTTGCAGCATGCTTGCAATTTCATCTCTTCTAGCTATATCAGTGGTAGAGCCTCTTCTTATGTAAAAAGCTCCATTCTGTCTCATTTGATGAGGTCTTTTATTGCTTCTAAATATTGTTATTACCCCTATTTTTTTTATATCAATTTCTATAAATTCTACTCTTATGTTTATAGGTGGATCACATCTCTGGCTAATAATCTGCTGAATTCTTTCTTCATTTATATATTCAGGATCAACACCAATTATTTCTTTTGTTTTATCCTCAATACCTATTACTAAATGACCTCTACCACCTTGGCTGTTAGCTATTGCTATGACATCTTTTACAAGTTCCTTTTTTCCTGATTCTAAGCTTATGTCAATTTTTTCTTTATAATCTAATTTAGGACCTTCTTCTCTGTTTAACAATATTTTCAGTTTGCTTTGATCCAAGGTATATCCCCCTTATGCCCAATAATGAAATATATTATAATCCATTGTTATATTTAGTATATCACATAGCTTTTTCCTTGGATATCGTAAAACATTAGAAAAAAAACAAAAATTCTGGAACCGAAGTCCCAGAATTTTTATATTTAAAATATCATTGCACCTATTACACCAAATATTATTAATGGTATATTAAAATGCAGAAAAGTTGGAACACATGTATCCCAAATATGATTATGTTGTCCATCAACATTAAGACCTGCAGTAGGTCCAAGTGTACTGTCCGAAGCCGGTGAACCAGCATCTCCAAGGGCAGCAGCAGTACCTATTAATACAACTGTGGCAAGAGGACTAAAGCCTATGGAAGATGCTAAAGGTACATAAATAGCCGCAATTATTGGAATTGTACCAAAAGAAGTACCTATTCCCATGGTTATAATTAATCCTACAAAGATCATGATGATAGATGCTATAAATTTGCTACCACCTAATATTCCTGAAGCTGCATTTACTAAAGTCTCTACTCCTCCAGTTTCTCTTATTACAGATCCATAACCTGAAGCAACAAGCATAACAAAAGCTATAAAGCCCATCATTGAAATACCACCTGACATTAGTTCATCAACATCTTTCCACTTAATAGCTCCAAATATAACCATTATTGCAAGGCCTACTATCGCTCCTAGAGGCAAGGATTCCATTGTAAGTTGTACTACCAATGCAGCTACGGCTCCTATTAATGCCACATAATGATTCTTCGTCATTTTATCAGAACTGTTATTCTTTTCCTCAGACATTGATGAAGCAGATACTTCTTCATTTGCCAGGGCATTATATTCCCTGGGCTTCCTATAGGTAATTAAAACAGCAAATAACAATCCTACAAGCATTCCTAATCCTGGAAGCCACATCCCCTTCCATATAGCCCCTTTGGCAATTTCCATTCCATTTGCAGTCATTTCATCACTGATTATGCCATGAAAAATAAGTCCAAAGCCTGCTGGAATAGCCACATAGGGTGCCTTTAATCCAAAGGTTAATGCACAAGCAACAGCCCTTCTGTCAATTTTCAATCTATTCATTACTCCTAATAAAGGTGGAATTAATATTGGCACAAAGGCTATATGCACTGGTATAAGATTTTGTGAAAACATACTTACACCAGCAATTATCAATACTAGAGCAACTGCTTTCCCCTTTATTGCACCAGCAATTTTTTTTGCTAACATTCCAGCTAATCCCGTCTTATTTATAGCTACAGCTAATGCACCCAATAATATATAACTTAATGCTGTCTCTGCATTTCCTCCCATACCACCAATTAAGGTTTTCATCGCTTCACCTATTGGCATTCCCGCCAATGTACCGCCAACCAATGCAGCAATAATTAAAGAAATAATAACATTTAGATTCAAAAGACATAATATTACCATTACAAGAACCGACAATATAACCGGATTAAACAGCATACACATTTCCCCCTTTTTAAATTTAAATGTTGTGGATTTTCAGATTGATGACTTAAAAAAATTTAATAATATCAAATAATAAGTCAATCAACTTTCTTCAATATTCCCCATTTACCCTTCAACTTTAATTTAGTTTACCAATAGCTCCTTCTACCACTTTTACTATCTCATTTTCCTCAATTAATGTAGCACTTTTATTAATATCAAAATACATTATTCTATCATCTACCAAGGTCTCTACAGTTTCTCTTATTTTTTTATATGCCTCTTTTGTACCTTTTCCAAGCTTACTAGGATCTTGAAAGTCTATAGCTTGGGAAGCTGCTATACACTCAATAGCTAAAACCCTTGTAGTATTATACAATATTTCCCTAGCTTTCCTGGAAGCAATTGTTCCCATACTTACATGGTCTTCTTGATTTGCAGAAGAAGGAATGGAATCAACACTTGCTGGATGGGCAAGAACTTTATTTTCTGATACTAAAGCTGCTGCAGAATACTGGGCTATCATAAATCCAGAATTCAATCCGCCCTTTTCGGTTAAGAATGCAGGTAAACCACTTAATTGTGGGTTTACAAGTCTTTCTATTCTTCTTTCAGATGAATTGGCTAGTTCGGCTATAGCTATTCCTAAATAATCAAAGGCCAATGCCATCGGTTGCCCATGGAAATTTCCACCAGAAATTGCTTCCTTGTCATCGGCGAATATCAATGGATTATCGGTTGCTGAATTTATTTCTATGGTTACCTTTTCCTTTATGAAATTTATGGCATCTTTACTAGCTCCATGTATCTGAGGTATACATCTTAATGTATAGGCATCCTGAACTCGTATTTCCCCTTGCTTAGTAGTTAAATCGCTTCCCTGTAATAATCTTAGTAAATTTTCAGCTGAACTCATTTGCCCTATATGAGGTCTAACTTTATGAACTCTAGAATCATATGCATCAGTTATACCATTTAGAGCCTCAACTGTTAAAGCAGCAGTTATATCTGAAAGCTTTGCAAGGTTTATAGCATCGTAAACAGTAAGAGCCCCTACAGCTGTCATAACTTGAGTACCATTTATAAGTGCCAATCCTTCTTTAGAAGTAAGGTGAATAATGTCTATACCAGCTTTTTTCATAGCCTCCTTTCCTGACATAAGTTCTCCTTTATAATATGCTTCACCTTCTCCCAACATAACTAAAACCATATGTGCTAATGGTGCCAAATCTCCACTTGCTCCTAAAGATCCCTTTTCAGGAATAGCTGGATGGACTTTTTTGTTTATCATTTCAATAAGTGTTTCTAAAGTATTTAATCTAATTCCTGAAAAACCCTTTGCAAGGGCATTGGCTCTAAGCAACATTATTGCTCTAACTACTTCCTCTGGAAAATGTTTTCCTACTCCGCATGAATGACTTATTATTAAATTTCTTTGAAGATCCTTTGCTTCATCTTTTGTGATTACAACATCACTAAATTTCCCAAAACCCGTTGTTATACCATATACAATTTTTTCATTTTCAACAAACTCATCTACAACTGTTCTGGATTTTTTAATTTTTTCTATTGCTTCATCAGTTAATGCCACTTCTGTAAGGTCTCTGGAAACTTTAACAATTTCCTCTATAGTTAAACGCTCCCCATCAATTAAAATTTTATTCATTTAATCTTCCCCTTTCACAACAATTTTAATATTTTAATTAAATTTGAATTTAACAAGTAAAAACCTACTGTGTTTTGTAGATTTTTACATTCTTTAGTAGTAAATAGTATTAAAAATTTACTGCAGAAATATAAAGAATTTTATATATTTTTAGAAAATTGTTTTTAAAACACTAATTTATTAAAAATGGTTATAAGAAATTGCTTGAGTCAAAATTTTTAAAGGAATCTCTAGAGAAAGATAATTAAATCTTATTATGGATAAATAACACTAAAACTTAAGATAAATTTCAAAGAAAATAATGAATACTTCTGCATTTTTTATTTGAAATTTATTAATCTTTAGAGTTGTTTATCTTTAGGTAATTTGCATATCATAAAAAATGAATGAGTATATTTATTTTTATTAGATGTACAAAGCAAAGCTTCAAATTGAATTGAGATAATTACATAATTAGAATTGAGGACAATTTCATTTTCCCCAATATTAATATTTATTCAATGTTCTATTTACATTTTAACATATTATGAAACTCTTGAAAACCATAAAAATCATTGCTTTAGCTACTTATTGCACTATTGCTTTAGCTTAATAAATTTTAATTTGTGAATTTTTATAAATCAAATAGCATAGATATACATATAAACTTATTGTTATTTCCGTTTTTATCTATTTTTATCCTGTGAACTGTTTCTTGCTTTTAGAAAATCTTAAATTGAGTCAAAAAAATATGGGTCTATTAAAGTAAATAGACCCATATTTCTAAATTTTACTCTATTGTACATATGCTTTGAGGTCTTTTTATTCTCAAAGCTATACTTTCCATAACTCTAAATAAATGATTCAGGTTTTCATCACCCATATATGCAGTTACCATATCCTCTCCTATAGCCAAATCTAAATTTTGAGCCCCTATTGATATGACAGCAGCTTTACCCTCCTCAATCATAGGACTTTGATAAACTTTTCCATCAACTAATTCCTTAACCCTAGATAATACTGTAACACCTGTTCCCTCTTGTATTCTTTGCATTTTTATATATAAATCAGTACTTACTACAAGGGCATAGGGTCCATAGGAATCGGCCTTAATTAGTTGCTCAATGGCCTTTGCAACATCCCTATAAGGATGTTCTCCTTCACTCCAATCATTGGCTTTTACACAGAGTCTTCCTTCCACATTCATGATTCCTTGATTTTCTTTAGTCCCGTTAAATATTATATTATCTTCCTTTTTAGCAAGAGAAGTAGTGGCAGCCGCAACTAAAGAATAATCCAAGGGTCTATTTGATGATTTCAGATTTTCTAAATCTCTCCATGTAATCATAAAATCCTTGTATATAAGTGGAACTGGTATAAATCTTCTTTCTTTAATTTGGATTTGTCCATCTTCATCACCACTGAACTTACTTAATTCAGCTTCACCATTTAAATCTACCCTATCTATTTCTATACTTTGAACTCCCCCACCCAGTGGGCCATATGTATGTACAACTTTTCTTCCTATCAGTTTCTTTCTAGCCACATCAACAACAACATCATCAATTTCATCCCACTGTTTATCACTTAACGGAGAATCTTCTCTCATCAAATAATCTTTCACTTATTATCCCTCCTATTAATTTATTCTTTCATTAAACTTCCCACGGATTTTGGATCTTTTTCCGTTTCTAATTTGATTTCATCCTTGGGCATTTCAAGTTCTAATTCTTCCATCATCTCTTTTACTTCTTCCTTACCATTTGCAAACAATCTTGCTTCATTTGGGTCCAATATATTCAATAATGTCATAAGCTCTCCTACATGCTCTCTTTCTTCATCCCTTATATCTTCTAATATTTTTTTAGCTCTAATATCATCTGTTGCCTGAGCATGGGCATCATAAAGAAATATAGCTTCAAGCTCCCCTACTATATCCTGTCTTACTGCATTAATCAATTCTTCTTTAGTAATTTTTCTTGGAACATTCATCCCAAATGGATTAGGCATGTTTGGCATAATAACATCTCCCTTTGATTAAAATATTTAAAGAATATAAAAATTCCAGTTGTCATAGTCTCCTTACCAATTGAAATCTTCATATTCCCTATTTAAATATATACCAATAGAAGCTTTCTTTTAAACAAAAAAGAATAAAAGCTATGACTATTATTGAATTGCCACTTTCTTCAGTCTAGTTATAAGATAATAAAGATAATTATTTTGCCTAAGTCTTAAAAAATAAATTACCCACTTTTAATAGTGGATATAATAAAAAAATTTGTTTTCTAATTTTTACTATAAATAACCTTGTCATTTAAAATTTTTTAAACCTTAAAGTTGTTTATTTTTATTTTTTATAAATATTTCTTAATATTAAATAATGAATCTAACACTAACCAGTTTTGAGGAAAATATCTATTAATGGTCCAATAGCTTACTCCTCCAAGATTTTTTCTGTTTGCTAGCTTTAATTTGGACTCTATACTTCTAGCATCTTCAAACCATACTATATGCTGCTTGCCATCACTATCATAGTAGGTAAAGAAAGGAGCCTGAGATTGCTGGTCATACTGTATAGCTGCCCCAACATTCACAGCAAGATCCACTGCTCCAGTATTAGTTACTGTTTTAGCCGCTGTCCCCCTAACGTAAGGGAGCGTCCAATCATATCCATAGTTTGGTATACCCATTAATATCTTTTCACTTGGGATTTCAGTTATAGCATAATTTATAACCTTCTCAACTTCATTAATTGGTGCTACTGCAAGTGGAGGTCCATAGGTATATCCCCACTCATAAGTCATTATTACAACATGGTCTACAAGGGCTCCATGAACAGGGTAATCATGTCCTTCATAAACTACTCCTTTTTGATCAGCTGATATTTTGGGAGCCAAGGCTGTTGTTACTGTATATCCAAGAGGCTTAAGTCTACTGGTAACTTTTCTCAAGAAATCATTATATAATTCTCTGTCCTCTGGATAGATATACTCAAAGTCTATATCTAATCCATAATAATTTTTTTCCTTTAAAATATTGATAATATTGTTTATGAGTGTTTCTTGAATTTCCTCATTACTAAGTATACTTCTAGCTATATCGCTACTAAATCCTCCACCACTTTCCAAATTAGTTATTACCATAATAGGTGCTACTCCTGCTTCTCTTGCTACTTTGATTAATTCCTCATCTTCAATAGTATTTAATGTACCATCTGGATTAACTTCATAGCTGAAAATACTGAGATAAGTTAAATATGGCAATGTTTTTTTGAGCACATCCATATCAATATTAGGAAATGCATATCCATTCACCTCAATAGTCCCTAGTTCCTTTGTCTTTGATGGTATATCAATTATTTGTCCTGGATAGATTGTCATTGGACTTGTTATTTGTGGGTTCATATCTACTATGGATTGAACTGTGACTCCATACTGCATCGCAATAGAATATAGTGATTCACCAGGCATCACCCTATGCTTTCTTATTCCTTCTAATATAACCAAAGTTTGACCTACTGCAAGTCTACTTGGATCTGTGAGCTCATTATCATCAGCAATTTTAAAAGGCGGTACATTATACAGCTGTCCAATACTATATAAGCTTTCACCAGGTCTTACAACATGAATTATCAAAAAATCATCCCCTTCATTCTAGTATATGTGATATTAATATATGTTGTTATATTTTATTTAGAAGATGATTTTTAAATCGCTAAAGTATTGAATTCAAGTTTTTAATTCTAGGTTCAAAGTTCAAAAACTTAAGTATTAAATAAAAAAAATCACAGCCATTATTCACTGTGATTTTCATTTCGAATTGATTTTTAAAATTCTAAGAGAATATACTAAAAACTTAGAACCAACAAAGGGGAATTGAATCCCTTTGTTTTAGTCCCTTAATCTATGAACAAATAATCCACTCCTAAGCTTTGGTTCAAACCAAGTAGATTTTGGAGGCATTACCCTTCCCGCATCCGCTATTGATAATAAATCTTCCATAGTAGTAGGATACATTGAGAAGGCAATTTTCATATCTTTAGCTATTCTTCTTTCAAGCTCTTCAAGTCCTCTTATTCCACCTACAAAATCTATCCTTTTATCGGTTCTGGGATTTTCTATTCCTAAAATTGGACCCAAAAGATTCTCTTGTAGAATCGATACATCTAGTCTATCAACAGGATCATTTGTATTATAAATACCATCTTTTGCAATTAATTTATACCATTTGTTATTTAAATACATTCCAAATGTATGTTTTTCTATAGGCTTATATTGTCCTTTTCCATTATATTCTTCTACATCAAACTTCTCTTTAATCTTTTCCATAAACTCTTCTTCAGATAAACCATTGAGATCTTTTACCACCCTATTATAATCCATAATAAATAAATCCTCATCAGGAAAAATAACCGATAGAAAATAATTAAATTCCTCTTTTCCCGTATAATTTGGATTCTTTTCTCTTCTTTTTAGTCCAACTTTTACAGATGAAGCTGATCTATGGTGCCCATCAGCTATATATAAATAATCTATTTTTTCAAAGATTCTATTTATTCTAATATTAGTGTTATCATCATCCATAACCCATACTATATGGGTTATTTCATCTTCGCTAGTAAAATTATAAACTGGCCTATGGAATTTTATCCAGTCATTTATTATTTTATTCAATTTATCATTTTTTCTATATGTTAAGAAAATTGGCGCCGTATTTGCATCACAATAATCAAAATTATTTATCCTATCTACTTCTTTTTGTGGTCTAGTAAATTCATGCTTCTTAATAATATCCTTTAGATAGTCATCAATTGAAGTACATCCAACTAGTCCAGTCTGAACCCTACCGTCCATTATCTGTCTATAGATATAGAATTTTGGAACTTCATCCTGAACTAGTATACCATCTTCAATCATTTTATCTAAATTTTTCCTAGCAGTTTTATAAACAGTTTCATCATATTGACCTACAGAATCATCGACGTCAATTTCTGACCTTACTACATGTAAAAATGAATATTTATTGCCCTCTGCCATTTTTTTTGCTTCTTCTCTATTCATAACATCATATGGCAAAGATGCTACCTTTGATGCCAAGTCAATCTTTGGTCTTATTCCTTTAAACGGTTTAACAACAGCCACAGCTTTTACCTCCTATGAATTTTATATTATACTCCAAGAATTTCTTCAATAACTTTAAGCAATTGTTTTACATCATCCAAAGTAGTCTCAGCCATATGTGCAACTCTAAAGGTTTTCTCCTTAAGATCTCCATAGCCATTGGATATCATATATCCACGTTTACCTAGTTCTTTATTAAGCCCTTCAACACTAATGTTTTTAGTGTTCTTAATAGTTGTCAATGTATTTGAAGCATATTTCTCTTCAGCAAACATTTCAAAATACTTCTTAGCCCAATCACGGACATAGTTTGCCATCTCTAAGTGACGACTAAATCTATTTTCAAGTCCTTCCTTTAAAATCTTATCTAATTGATAGTCTAAAGCAAACATATGGGGAAGAGAAGGAGTTGATGGATACTGATAATCCTTCTTTTGTATATATTTATATAGATTTAATAAATCTAAATATAGCCCTCTATTTGGAACTTCCTTTGCTGCATCAAGGGCTTTCTGAGAAATTGAACAGATTGCCAAACCTGGAGGAAGCCCAAGACACTTTTGAGTTGAGGTAATACAAATGTCAACACCAAGCCTATCTACTTCAATTCTTGTTCCACCCATTGAGCTTACTGTATCTAAACAAAATACTACATCGGGATACTTCTTTAAAACTCCAGCAATACCCTCTACAGGATTCATTATCCCCGTTGAAGTTTCATTATGGGTAATAGTAACTAAGTCATATTTTCCAGTTGATAGTGCTTCATCAACCATTTCAGGAGTAGTAGGTTTACCAAGCTCGGAAGAAAATTTATCTGCAGGAACAGCATTTGCCTCTGCCATCTTGTACCATCTATCGCCAAAAGCCCCTACAGAAAATATAGCCGCTCTTCTTCTTGTACAACAACGAACTGCTGCCTCCATTAGTCCACTACCAGAAGTAGTAGATAGTATGATCTCATTTTTAGTATACATCAATTTTTGCATTTTTTCTGAAATGCCCCTTTGTAAGTCAGAAGCATCTTTAGTACGATGTCCTATCATTGGTGTTGCTAATTTTTGAAGTACATCCTGTGCAACATCCACTGGCCCAGGTATAAATAATTTCTTGTGCATTGATTTACCTCCTATACAAATAATTTTTACATTCTATGATAATGTTTTTTGAAAATTTTTAATTTACTAGCTCAACAGGTTAATTTAATCTATACTTGTCTCTTTTATATCATATAAATCTACTCTTCTATGTTTTAATAAAGGTAATTCATTCCGTATCTTTTCAATTTTTTCCAAATTTATTTTTCCATATATTATTGCTTCTTTTTCATCGGCCTGTGAAATAATATCTCCCCATGGGTCAACTATTAAAGAATGTCCATATGCAACATATGGAGAATCCAGTTTTCTAGAAGGTGATGCTGCTATGAAGTATACTTGATTGTCTAAGGCTCTTACTCTGGCCAGAGAATGCCAGTGGGCTGGCCCCGTAATCATATTAAATGCTGCCGGAACAATAAGAACCTTAGCACCCTTTAAAGCCATTAATCTCATAAGCTCTGGAAACCTCATGTCATAACAAATAGCCACTCCTATTTTGCAAAACTCTGTTTGAAAAACTGTGACACTATTCCCATATCCTAATGCATCTGATTCCTTAAATCTTATACCATCTTTAACATCAATGTCAAAAAGATGCATTTTTCTATGTTTATCTATTAGTTTTCCATTTCTATCAAAAATATATGAAGTATTATAAATTTTTTCTTTTTGCTTTTCTGGAATGGAACCGCCAACAATATAGATTCGATATTTTTCAGATAATTGCGATAGTAACCTGGTAGTAATACCCGGATACTCCTCTGCATATTTCGGAAAAAAACTATTGTTATATGGACAATTGAACATTTCTGGCAATACAACTAAATCTGAACCGTTACAAGCTGCTTCTACTATTAATCTTTCAGCTGTTTTGAGGTTTTTTTCTTTATCATCTATAACTTTCATTTGGCAGATTGCAATTTTAAATTTAGACATGATAATTCCTCCCTTCTATTGTTTGTTTTACCATTTTTTATATGATAAATTAACTATTATTAAATAGTATCTCATACAGATAAAAAATAATGCCATATTAGCCAGATCAATTTTGTCAATATGGCATTATGACAATAATTTAGAAATAATTATTTCCTGAGGGTATTAAGTATTTCTATTTCATATCCTTCCTTTGCTTCTCTAAGATATTTAATTCCAATATCACAGTATTCATTTAAAGGTAATTCAAGATATTTTGAAAATTTCTTTTTTAAATCCTCATTATTTATCATATTTGCTTTAATTTCTGCTTTGACTCTATAAACGATTCCAATTTCTAAGGGACTCTTTAACTTTTCTGAATAATACTGGGCCTTTTTTAAATGATCCAATGCACAGTTATATTTACCTTCTTTTGATTTAATTAAAGCAAGAAATCCTTCGGCGGTAGATCTTCCCCATAAGGTATCAATTCGAGCATATATTTCTATAGCCCTCTCAACATATCCCTTAGCCCTTTCATAGTCCCCCTTCTCAAAAGCAGCTTGTCCTGCATTTGTATTAAAAATAGTCAGTCCTCTTAAAAGCTTCTTCTTTTCACATATTCTCATGGCTTTATCATAATAAACTAAAGCCTTTGAAAACTGCATATTATGTCTTCGTATTTCACCAATATAATTGTAGCAAGCAGCAATATTCAAAGAATATTTCCCAGAATCGGTATCTATACTATTAAAAGTTCTAATTGATTCTTTTAATAACACTTCTGCTTCCCTATATTTTTCCATCATAATTCTATTTAAACCCTTTAATCTTAAAAATATAGCTATATCTTCTTTCAAATCTTGTTTACAAGCTATATCTAATCCTTTTTCTACATTTCCCTTCATAAATTCAATATCGTGAACCTGAATTCCATAGTATATATTCTGTCTATATCCTTTTAATGCATATTTAAATGATTCTATGCTAATGGATTCATTTATCATTTCTTCAATATTTTTCTTTCCTTCTTCATATTCTCCTTCTCTAATTAAATATCTGCCTTTTATATGTAGATATGCAATTCTTAACTCAATAATTTCTTTATTATCCTTTTTAGTTTCTTTTAATCTTGTAAAAAGTGTTTCAATATCACTAAAATATTTTAAAACCTTTTTTTTACTCATATTTTTCAAATTAGGTTCATCAAAATCAACATATCCTATAATGGGAAAAAGTTCATGCTTTATATCCAAGTATATATCCAAGTATTTTATAGTATATTTTAAAGTACCAAAGGTGTTACCAGAGTTGGAATAATGATAAATCAGTTTTGGATATATGGATACATCCCTTTTATCATTCTTAAGAGTTTTAAGTATGTTATTGCCTATTTTATTATGTAATATTCTTCTTTTAGCCAATGTTAAGCTAGTATATACATATTCTCTAAGTTTCTGATGAGTAAATCTATAGCTTATTTCTTCTCCATCAATTTCATTAATTATATATTTATTTTGTAATGCTTCCATAATTTCAATAATCTCAAGCTCATTTTTTCCTGATAGATCTTTTATAGTATTTAATGTAACCTTATCAAAAAACATAGATGCAATATTTAGTATCTTTTTACCTTCATCTGATATATCTAAAAATTTGCTTTTGAGAATATCCTTCATTTTAGGAGAAATTATATTTTCAAAATCATTTTTTTCTTTAATCATATTCAAATATTCAATAAGAAAAAAAGTATTACCTTCTGTTGCCTTATATATTTTTTCTTTAATTTTGTTTTTTATCTTACGCCCTTTAAGGTATTGGTGAATAAACTTTTCCACTTCATTTTGTGTAAACCTTCGAATTTCAATAATTTCAAGCAAATTATATGCCTTTAGCATTGTCATAAACCTATCTATTTCTTCATAGTTTCCATTTCTACAGGTGCTTATAAGAATTATATTATTATTTCTTAGTATAATATTTGATAAAAATGATAAGCTTAAATCATCTATCCATTGTATATCTTCAAAAATTAGAACAACTTTTCTTTTTTGCATTATTTTTTTAAAAACACCATGAATTGCTTCTTCAATAACACTTAATTTTAAGGTGTCTAGTACTTCTACAGGATTTTTATTATCTATCAAATGCTCTCTATCGAATATAGGGAAGAGATATGAAATCATTTTTCTCCATGTTAAAGGTATATCTATATTATCTTTAACAACTATTTCAGATAATTGAGAAAATACTTCATTCCATGGCTTTAAAAAATAGGGTTTTTCTGCTTGATAGCAATTAGTCTCAAAAATATATATATCTTCTTTTCCTATAAGCTCTTTAAACTTATCCTTCAATTTAGTCTTCCCAATTCCAGCTTCTCCTCTAATTAAAACCGAGCTATATTTCTCATTCTTTAGAAAAGAATCAAAATTTTTCTTTAGAAAAGCAATTTCTTTTTCTCTTCCAAAAAATAAATCATATGAAGTTTTTTCATTAAAAATTTCTTTTGCCTTGTAAATTTTCATTATTTCATCAATTATTTCTTTGGTTTTTACATCTGGGGTAATTCCCAGCTCTTTCTTTAAAATTTTTTTCAATCTATCATATAATTCAATAGCTTTACTATAAATACCTTGTTCCTTATAAATGTTCATTAATATTCGATAGGGTCTTTCATCGAATTCATCTTTAGATATAATAAGTTTTGCATAGTTCACTGCTTCAGCATAGTCCTTTCTATTTAAGGACCTATCAATAAGATCAAATAATTTTGAAATATATGTATATCTATAGTATTCTCTTTTGTCAAATAGCCATTTTTCAAATTCTTCTGCATTTTTTACTCCAAAACCCTTTAAAAATTCATCTAAATATACATTTGAACATTCAGTATCTTTATTTAATAATGATTCTAAATCACTTTCTAATTCAATATCTGGATTCAACATCACAGTTGATTTCTGTGGAGATATGATGATATTCATATCAAAAGCTTTCCTTATTTTATACATTGCATTCCTAAGATTTTTCTTAGCAGTTTTTTCGGTAGATTCACCCCAAAACAGAGAAACCAATTCATCTCTTGTGGCATGCTTATTAACAACTAAATAGTAAAAGAGTGCTTCTGCCTTCATAAATGGAAAGTTGATTTTTTTATTATCCTTCATTGCATAAGGAGTATCGAATAATTTTACTTTTATTAAACTCATCCTATCCCCTTCTTCATGTTTATTTCTCCAACAGCTATAGTGAAACAATGTCAAAACTTACTCAGATAGCCCCCAAAAATCCTTTTGCATTTCCCCTATAAACTCTTTTTATTCTAGTTAATAAAATTTTGAAATGAATTGATAGTTTCTAAAATTCTATAAGCGTTCATCTATATAGATGGACGCCTCATGGAAGCGCCCACACTTTTCTCAAATATTGAAGATTAAGTTTTTCTATAACACATAGGAAATTATGTTCATTCATCTATTATAAAATAATATAATTTCCTATAATAATATTTAAGGATTTGTTTTTATAATATCCCTACCATAATAAATCAAAAAGCAATTATTATGCCACCATCATTAGCATAAACAGTACTTATTCCAGCAGTTTCTACTATGATAATGTCTTTGAAATTATATCTTTTTATTATCTCTTTCTTAAGTTTTTGTGCCTTTTCTAAACAGTTGCAATGGGCAATTCCAATAATTTTTTCTTCAATTTTTTCTCCGCGCTCTCCAATAATATCAACTAAACGTCTTAATGCTTTTTTGGACCCCCTTGCTTTTTCAATTAATTTAATTGATCCTTTTCCATTTGACCCCATAATCGGTTTTATTGAAAAAGCGGTTGCAAGCTTTGCAACTATCTTATTAATTCTCCCTGCCTTTATTAGATTGTCAAGGGACTCTAATAAGAATATCGTTTTCATTTCATTTATGTATTCATCAATTTTCTCTACAATTTGTTCTTTTTTATAACTGAGTTTTGATAACTCTAAAATTTTAAGGCCCACTAAAGTCTCTCCAATTGAGGCACTAAGAGAATCAAAAACATGTATAAACTTTTCCCTTGAATTTTCAAGATACATATTTTTCCCTAAAACAGCACTGTTATAGCTGCCGCTCAATTTGGAAGATAAGGTCACTACAAAAACATCCTCCTTTCCTTCATATTCTTTCATATAATCATTTGGTGAAGGACTTGCTGTTTTGGGTACATTATTGGATTCTTTCATGAGTTTTAATAAATCCTTTGTATCCAAATTCTCATCATCTTTAAACACTTTCCCATCAATATCTATTTTTAATGGAGCTAAGCTTATTTGTGGTATTTTTCTTAATTCATCGTTCATATCAAAGCAGCTGTCTCCTACTATCTTAATATTCATAAAGTATCTCCTTTCAAATATATTGCTATATACAATTATATTGTATATACTACTTCACATGCAATGAAAATTTGCAAATTTTATTTTTTTTTGATATTTTATCACTTTTTTTGTTTTTTGCTATATAAAAGGAGACTAAGCATATCTTTTTTGCTTAATCCCCTTTTTCTTTATAAGTTTACTATTTTCTTTATAAATCTACTTTTGCTAAAATTTTCTTTTCCAGTTCACAGGCCTTTCTCTCTAGCTCTTCAACTTCATTCTTTACCTTCTTTACAAATTCTTCATCCTTTATGGAGCTTAAATTAATCTTAACATTAAACAAAGCCGAAAGCACAGAAGTTCTTGCCATCATAGCTGCCACTGCTCCGTCAGTCACAGCATTTTTATTTCCCATTTCCACTACTTTTGTAATTTGTTCCATCATTTTAAAAGCTTTTCTTGCAACTTCCAAAGGAACATTTGCTGCATTTTTCATGCTGCTTTGAATAGTTTCTTTTCTTATCTTCTTTTCTTCATCAGTATCCTTTGGTAACTTAAAAGCTTTCATAACCTTATTAAACGCCTCTGCATCCCTATCAATGTCTTCTATAAAACCAATCCTGCTATTTGGTAAATACGATAATAATTTTTCCATTTCCCCTTGAGCAGCTTCATATCCCTTCTTGCCAACTGTAAGATTTGCCACCATTTCAGTCAAAGCAACAGCTGTGGCAGCACTCATAGCTGCAATACTTCCTCCACCAGGAACTGGCGATTTAGAAGCTGTCTCTTCTAAAAAATTCTTTAAGGTCTTATCTCCTAACATTTTATCCTCCTTTAGATTATGCTTTTATTATATGCTTTCAAAAACTTTATTCTTATCATAAACCATTATACCATTTTTAATAACCATCTCTACTGTACTCACCCCTATATGATAAGGCAAAAACTTATAGGAAGGAAATTCATGAATTACAATATCAGCTTTTTTGCCTACATCAATACTTCCTATTTTATCAGCTTTATCAAGGGCGGCTGCTCCATTTATTGTTAGTGCAGTTATTGTTTCCTCAGGTGTCATTTTCATATATAATGTGGCTAAGGATATAATTAATGGTATTGATTCAGTAAAGCAGCTTCCGGGGTTAAAATCTGTGGCCAATGCCACAGCACAACCGTTATCTATCATAAATCTTCCCCTAGCAAACTCTTCTTTTAAGCTAAAGGCTGTACCTGGAAGTAAAGTGGCAATAACGCCCTTTTCTGCCATGGCTTTTATTCCTTCATCAGAAGCTTGTAGAAGGTGATCAGCCGAAACAGCTTCAATCTCAGCTGCAAGCTCTGCTCCACCTAGTCTTACTATCTCGTCAGCATGAAGCTTGGACTTCAGCCCCATTTCCTTTGCTTTTAGCAATAGTTTTCTTGACTGCTCAATAGAAAATACATTCTTTTCACAGAAAACATCACAAAACTCTGCTAGATTTCTCTTTCGTATAATAGGCAAAACTTTTTCTATTATGAAATCAATAAATTCATCTTCTTTTCCTTTATATTCCTCGGGTACAGCATGGGCTCCTAAAAAGGTTTTTACTATATCTAATGGATGAACTTTATCTAACTGTTCCATAACCTCTAACTGTTTTATTTCCGTTTCAAAATCCAATCCATATCCACTTTTACCTTCAACAGTTGTAACTCCAAAGGAAAGCATTGAATTCAGTCTTTTTTTACCAAGCTGTATAAGCTCTTCTTTAGAGGCTTCTTTAGTTCCTCTTACGGAATTTATTATGCCTCCGCCACGATTCATAATTTCCATGTAGCTGTCCCCTCGAAGCCTCCATGAAAATTCCTCCGCCCTATAGCCTCCGAAAACTAAATGGGTGTGGGAATCTACAAATCCCGGTAATAAAGTTTTTTCAGAGGCATCAATTACTTCATAATTTTCTTCTTTAATATTTTCTAATATTTTCTCAGTACTGCCAACTGCTTTAATGATTCCATCCTCTATAACTACTGCACCATCATGTATGATATGCAAATCATTCATTTCATTACCTTTTTTTGTCTTAAAGCCCTTACAAGTCACTACTTCAGAAGCATTTTTTATTAATAAGTTTTTATTATTCATTTTATCACTACTCCATTAAACTAGTTTCTAATACTTTATCCATTGAGAAACCATATAAACCTAAATAATATGACGCTGTATCAATTAACGCTTCCATAGGTACAAGTCCTACTATTTCACTACCTAAAACATTTACACCATATCTTTTAGCTTCCATTTTAACTGCTTCAAAAGCTCTGTAAATTGCTGTTTTAGTATAATCAGTAAGATTCATAGTCACCTGTGTTATTCTTCTTTCTGGTATCTCTACTCCACCAGCTTTAATAAATCTATATCCCCCACCAGAATGTCTTATGGTCCTTGCAATTCTGTTGGCAATTTCAATATTATCTGTGTCTAAATCTATATTATATGCAACTAATGGCATTCTTGCACCAACTGCAGTAACTCCAGCTGTTGGATGGATTTTTGCTTCACCAAAATCCGGCTTCCATTCTGGATCTTTAAGTTTTTCAGCCATTCCCTCAAATTGGCCTTTTCTAACCTTTGCAAGATTTTCTCTTGCTGGCTTTGTGGCCGCCTTTTCATATAAGAAAATAGGTATATTATATTTTTCACTGATTTCTTTACCAGTTTCCTTTGCAAGCTCTATAGCTTCGGTCATGGTCATATTCTTAATTGGTATAAAAGGCACAACATCGCTGGCACCCATTCTCGAATGCTGTCCTTCATGCTTTGTCATATCAATAACCTCACTAGCAACACCTACAGCCTCAACAACAGCATTTTTTACTGCCTTAGGCTCTCCTATAACAGTTACAACAACTCTATTATAATCCTTGTCTGCTTCATAGTTTAAAAGCTTCACCCCTTCTTTTCCTCTAAGGGGCGATACTATTTTATCTATTTTATCAAAATCTCTACCTTCACTAAAGTTTGGTACACATTGTACTATTTTTTTCCCCGCGGCCATTTTGATAACATCTCCTTTGCTTTTTATTTTATTTTTTCCCAAGCTTCACTTACTAAATTCTTTACTAATTCTTCTTTTGGTTGGTAAGGTATAGTTATATGATCTTTTCCGGCCATAATGTCATTGTATTCTACACAAGTGCTTATAGCATTTTCATTTCTTGCCCAAGCCCGTCTGGCAACTCCACCCATTACGTCCCAAGGCATAGAAGATCTTAAAATATTGTCTACCCTATCACTGCCATCTAAAACCATACCAAATCCACCATTAATTGATTTACCAATTCCTACACCACCGCCATTGTGTAGAGCAACTAGGCTCATACCTCTAGCAGCATTACCTGCAAATATTTGTGTTGCCTGATCTGCCATGATATTACTTCCATCCTTAATATTAGAGGTTTCCCTAAAGGGTGAATCAGTTCCACCAGTATCATGATGGTCTCGCCCTAACATAACAGGTCCTATTTCTCCTTTTCTAACCATGTCATTAAATTTAAGGGCTATATTCATTCTTCCCAAGGCATCTTGATAAAGAATCCTTGCCTGTGTTCCAACAACTAATTTATTTTTGTCCGCATCTCTAATCCAAACCCAATTGTCTCTATCCTGATATCTTCTATTAGGATCAATTACATCCATAGCAGCTCTATCGGTTTTTAGTAAATCTTCACGTTTCCCACTTAAGCAAACCCATCTAAATGGTCCATATCCAAAATCAAATAATTGTGGTCCTAATATATCTTCAACATAAGAAGGCCAAATAAATCCATCTTTATCATCTCTACCATTTTTAGATATTTCTTTAATTCCTGAATCATAAATAGCCTTCATAAAGGAATTACCATAGTCAAAGAAATATGTTCCACTATTTGTTAATTTCTTTATAAGCTCAAAATGATGTTTTAAAGTCTTATCTACCAATTTTGTAAATTGAGACCTATCTTTCTCCAATAACTCTGTTCTTTCTTCAAATGTAATTCCTTGTGGACAATATCCTCCAGAATAAACCTCATGGCAGGAAGTTTGATCGGATAATAAATCTATATGAACATCATTTTGGGCTGCATACTCAAGTAGGTCCACAATATTTCCACAAAAGGCAATTGCACAAGCTTCTTCTTTTTCCATATATTTCTTTGCCAAGCTAAATGCTTCCTCAGGCGTTTTAGTTATTTTACTTACCCATCCCTGTGAATATCTTGTTTCAATTCTAGAGTAATCAACTTCAGCAATAATACCTACTCCATTGGCTATTTCCACAGCTTTACCTTGAGCTCCACTCATGCCTCCAAGACCAGATGTTACAAATAATTTTCCTCTTAAGTCCCCATCCTTTGGAACTCCAAGCTTTATTCTTCCAGCGTTAAGAATTGTACTATATGTTCCATGAACTATACCTTGAGGTCCAATATACATCCAACCACCAGCAGTCATTTGTCCATAGTTGGCAACCCCTAAGGCTGCAGCTCTATTGAAGTTATCTGGATCATCAAACATTCCAATCATTAAACCATTTGTAATAACAACTCTTGGTGCTTCAGGCTTTGAATGAAACAAGCCTAATGGATGACCTGATGCAATTACTAATGTTTGGTCTCTTGTAAGCTCTTGCAAGTATTTTTTTATAAGTCTATACTGCATCCAATTTTGACATACCCTTCCCGTTTCACCGTAAGTAACTAATTCATAAGGGTATAATGCAATATCAAAATCTAAATTATTATCTATCATTACTTGAAAAGCTTTTCCTTCTATGCATTTCCCCTCATATTCATCAATTGGCTTTCCCTTGATATGTCCTTTTGGACGAAAACGGTATCCATATATCCTTCCCTTTGTTAAAAGTTCATCCAAAAACTCCGGTGCCAGTTTCTCATGAAGCTCTTCTGGAACATAGCGAAGAGCATTTTTTAGTGCAAGTTCTGTTTCCTCCTTAGTCAAGGTAAATTCTCTTTTTGGTGCACGTCTTATACCCTTTTCAAATTCTGGATACTCTGGTAGTACTGAATCCAATTTGATTGTCATAGCCTTAGATACATCCATATTATTTATCATTATAACACCCCTTTTACACTTGAGAAAATTGCATGTTTAATTTAATACAATCACATACACAATTTTCTCATTTAATTTATTTTATAATTATTTTTATTCTTCTTACTATTATTTTAATATCCGCACGTCCCTAATTCGTCTAATTTTAAACAAAATATTTTAGACATTTTATTCCCAACAATTTGATTTAATATTCAATAGAAGCTTGATCTAATATTTTTATTTGAGGAACACTTTCTAAATCCTTCATTAAATTAAAAAGAGCTAAATCCTTATTTTTGGCTTCTATCATTACATCAAAATTATTATTCAACTTTTTTGTTTTATTTAAAAATTCAAGGAAAAAATCTTTATCAATATTATCTGCGTGACTTCTAAAATTCTTTTTATCCTTGGGACTAGAAAGATGAATCTTAGGTGGAACTCTTTCATATTCCCATGTATTAAAAATATCAGCTATAAAATCCGATAAATCTTCTCCATTATTATTACACCAATGATGATGGATATCTAAAACCATAGGCACATTAACCTTTTGACAAATATTTAGAACTTCTTTAGCTGTATAAACTTTATCATCATTTTCTAGTATTAGTATTTCTTTAAGATGCATAGGTAAATTATTATAATTTTTAATAAATCTATCTATTGAGCTTTCTTTATCTTTATATTTCCCACCAATATGTAATATTAATTTTGCAGAAGTATCTAGTCCCATTCCTTTAAATATTTTATAATGATAATCTAAATCCTTAAAGGAAGATTGTAGAACATCTTCTTTCGGTGAATTCAATAGTGTATAGTGATCAGGATGGGCGCTTATTCTAAAATTATTTTCATTTGCATAATTTCCTAAAGACCTTAAATCATCTTTTACATCGGCAAACCAATCCCAATCTTGAGTAAGGGGATGGGTGGCAAGGGGAATTAATTTTGAAGTAAGTCTATACATTTTTATATCATGAGCTTTATTATGATAAAAAAGCCTTTGGGTATTTTGAATATTTGTTTTGGCAAGGGATCTAAGTTTAAATAGTCTTACTTCTTCATCTTCAATTTTATTTAGGTATTTAGCAGTTACAGTTTTAGATGGAGAGCAGTCTTTAATCATCATAGACATAGCCACATATCCAAAGTTAATTCTCAAAATATCACCTACATTCTTTAATATTGTATATAAGATAAATTTTCCCATAAACAAAAAAAATATTTATGGAAACAAAAAAAGAACCCCCAAAGGCTCTTATGCTACATCTAATTTTATTTTTTCGTAGTAATATTTTTCTATTTCTTCATATATACTATCCCAGCCTTTAACCCGTATTATCTCTTTTGGAATAGGATATCTATTATAATTACAATCTATTAGCAATACCTTAAAGCCCGCATTAAAAAGTTCTAATGCATTCTCATACCTGTCTTCAATAAATATATCGCAGTTTAATTCTTTAGCCTTTTGGACTTTGTGATGACTTCCTAAAAGACATAGTCCGTTACAAGGCAAATTTCTTTTACTTATCCAAGAGTAGGTTACTTTTGTCATTCTTTCTTCTCTAGCTGTTACATAAAATATATTGTGATATAAAGATAATTTATATAGTACCCTCTTTGCTCTACTTCTCAATTTTGCTTTGCTATGCATTAACTCACCTATATTCTTATAAAATTCCATATATTCTTTCCTAGATACACCTAGAACATTGTGTATTTCATATTCATTTACATCCTCTGGTTTTACATTAGTATTAAAGTGATTATTAGCATATTTTATCCAATAATAGGGTGTAGTTACTGTTCCATCAATATCAATACATAAATTTAATTCAATCATAAAATCCTCCTTTCTTCTGTTCAAATAGTATCATTTAAACAAAATATGTACTATCTAATAAACTTCTAATTATATAATAAGATATTTAAATTAAATCCATTTTAAAACTAAGTTAAATCTTAGTAAAAAAATATATCAACTTTCTTTGCAAAAGAACCATATACAAATATTTTAATAACGATTAAAATTTATAAACAATAGTTAAACCCTTGAAAAAACTAACTTGTACAGTTTAGCATTTCGACATAATTTGATGTTTTTCGACTTTTGTGTTATAATAATTTCAGTGCTTACGTAAATTTTCAATCTAAAAATCAAATTTTAAATAAAATATTTAGTAAAACTTACTTTTCACTATTCAAATTATAAATAATATCAAATCATTATCAAATCTATTTTTTAAAACTTCTAATTAATTAAACACTAATTAATATTTAATAGAATGAGGAAAATGTATAATTCTAATTTGGCAAAATTGCATAATATATATGGTATAGCTTCGGAGATTTCAAAACAATATGTGGTAGTTAGTTTTTTGAAGAGGTGATTATGCAATTTGCTCAGTTATTAGGATAATATATATTTTGATCATATAGCTTTAAAAATTTTAAAGAAATATACATTAGCTAGTTTTTCAAAAAGGTAATTATGTAATTTACTTAAATGATTATCTTTTAAATAAGTCTTGTAATCAAATAATAACTTAAGGCTTAATAATTTTACGTAAGTTCTGACAATAGCATAATACAGGGAGGAATATTATGGATCCAAGAGCAAAAAAAGAAATCACTATCTTTCAAGCACTGATTCCAGTAATTTTTTTAGTAATATCATTATTCTTTACTCTACAAAAATTTGAGGGAGATCCTCATATACCAATTCTCGCATCGGCAGGAGTTGCAGCCCTTGTTGCTATGAAATCAGGATATCAGTGGAATGAACTTGAAAATGGTGTAGTAGAGACTATTAAAATGTCCATGTCTGCTATTTTGATTCTAATGATTATAGGAATGATTATTGGTACCTGGATTCTTTCTGGTGTGGTACCTACAATGATATATTACGGTTTACAAATTTTATCACCGGGTATATTTTTAGTTGCAACCACTTTAATTTGTGCAGTGGTTTCTCTAGCCACAGGTAGTTCTTGGACTACTGCTGGAACGGTTGGTATTGCACTTATAGGTATTGGACAAGGTCTAGAAATACCTTTAGAAATTGTTGCAGGTGCAATTATCTCAGGAGCCTATTTTGGCGACAAGATGTCACCACTTTCTGATACAACAAACCTTGCCCCTTCAATGGCAGGATCCGACCTATTTGATCACATAAGACATATGATCTATACTACAGGTCCAAGTTTAATTATATCTCTTATATTATTTGGAATATTAGGATTTAAATATGCCGGAAACAATATGGATACAGCTTCTATAAATGTTATCTTAGATGGCTTAACAGGCCAGTTCACTATTTCACCCCTTCTATTAATTCCACCAATACTTGTTATTGGTATGGTAATATTAAAAATACCCGCAATCCCAGGACTAATTGGTGGTACAGTTATAGGTGGTGTTTTTGCCACTATTTTTCAAGGTGCAGGAATGTCAGATATTATTAATGCGGCACATTATGGATTTGAATCAAATACTGGATTAGAATCCATTGACAATCTTTTAACACGTGGTGGATTAGATAGTATGATGTGGACAGTATCTCTTATTCTATGTGCAATGGCCTTTGGTGGCATAATGGAAAAGTCAGGTATGCTTCATGCTATCGCTAAACAGATATTAAAATATGCTAATAGTACAGGATCAATTATTCTATCTACAATTCTCACTTCAATAGCAATGAACTTAATAGCAGGAGATCAATATTTATCAATTGTAATCCCTGGTAGAATGTATAAGGACATTTATGATGAAAAGGGGTTACACCCAAAGAACTTATCAAGAGTACTTGAAGATTCTGGTACATTAAGTTCACCTCTTATTCCGTGGAACACATGTGGTAGTTTCATGTGGCAAACATTAGGAGTACACCCTTTTGCTTATTTACCATATGCATTCCTTAATCTTATTAATCCAATAGTATCTATTTTCTATGGATATACGGGAATTACAATGGAAAGGATTGATAATGGCTCTTCTAAAGAAAATGAGCATACTGCATAAAAAATATATAATCATTTATAGCTTTAAATTTCAATTATCTGAAATTTAAAGCTATTTTTTATGCGATGAAATCTTTCTAAATTTACAAATTATAATTTTAGCATTTACTATCTTACATATTAGGGTATAATATAAAATAAATCAAATTAAAATAAACATATTAGGAGGTTCACAGTTGAGTAAATTAGATTTCATTTATAAGAGACACAGCATCCGAAAATTTAAAGATATTGATGTTCCAACTGAGGATATAAAGGAATTGATCAAAGCAGCTACATATGCTCCTTCAGGTAAAAACCTTCAAAACTGGCATTTTGTTGTTATTAAAAACAAAGAAAAAATTGAGGAAATTGCAAAAATAGTAGAAAGAAAAAATGCTGAACTAGCTAGTTATGCTGAAAATGAACGTATGAAAAAGACCTTTACTAAATACTTAAAATACTCTACATTATTTAGAAATGCACCTGTTCTTATATTAATTTATGCAGGTCCTTATTCTTTTACAGCACTAGATCTATTAAAAGCTAAAGGAGCTTCAAGTGAAGAAATACATAATCTTCTAAGACCAGCTACTGATATACAAAATATTGCTGCCGCCATGGAAAATCTATTGTTAGCTGCAGCTAATACGGGCTATGGTGGATGTTGGATGACTAGTACAAATTATGCAAGTAAAGAAATCGAAGAATATGTTGGTCTCAAAAAAGAAGGTTTCTTCTTAGCTGCATTAACCCCTCTAGGAGTTCCTGAAGAATCAGAACTAAAAAGTCCTAAAAGAAAACCTCTTGAAGAAGTTTTAACTATTATAGAATAGTGCAAAAATGCTTTTGTAGTTCTAAGTTGAAAGTTCTAAGTGTTTAGTCATTCTTTTAAGAATAACAAGTAATGCTAACCTTATATTTTACTAACATTGTACTTTACATTTTTACAAGTATTTTGTATTACCTTAAAAGAATAACCTATTCCTTAGAACTTACAACTTTGAACTTTGAACTTTTTTTACCCTCCCAAGGTTATATCCTGATTTTCATACCATTTCAAAGCATTATAAAAATGGTCTGGTTTAAAATCTGGCCAAAAGTCATCGATAACATAAAAGTCTGAATATATTGATTGAACAGGTAAAAAACCACTCAATCTCCTTCTACCACCCCATCTTATTATTAGATCAACTCTACTTATGTCAGATGTATAGATTGAATCCATTATATTTTTCTTACCCTTCTTTTCCTTATCACCTTCTAAAAATAGGTTTTCTAAATCCCAGTGCCAGCCATAATTCACGAGAAAATTAACCTTTATACCTCCATTACCAAATGTCTTTCTTTTTGTATAAGCTTTCAATTCTCTTGGGAATACTGGAGATTCAGTATTCCCAACTACAAGTAAAGACGCATCTTCCTTAGAAAGCATTTCAACAGCTTTCACACAAGCTTTAGTAAAGGCTTCAGTTTGCTGCTTTGGTCGTTTAGTATTATCGGTAGTAAAACCATAATATGTAAGTTCCTTTACTCCTGCCTCTTTACATAGTTTAAACATCTCAAGACCTGGACTTAAGCCATAGTCATACCCCATTTCCTTAGCTAACCCCATATTTACCGACCATCTTCTATTTCCATCTGGAATAATTCCTACATGATTAGGAACCCTCATCCAATAACCTCCATTCATTTGTGAATAAAAAAGTTTTACTTAATTGAGCAAATTGCATAATTACCTTTAGCAAAAACTATCTACTACATATAGTTTTGAAATCTCCAAAGCTATACCATATATATTATGCAATTTTGCCAAATTAGAGTTATGCAATTTCCTCAATTATAATTTATATTTTTGTCAAAATAATTTCTATTTATACTATAATCAAAATTATTAGCTTGGAATATGAACATATTCATATATATAAATTTAAGGTAAAATATTATTTTATCCAATAAAAAAAAGCCTAACCTCCTCAGGCTAAGCTTTTTTAGATTTTATTCAGCATCATCTGCTGGTGGAGTAAAGGTTCTACTAGCAAGCTCCTTGTCTAATTGCATTAATCCATTACTATTTTCTCCTACCATTTTAACTTTTTGTATAAGCTTTTTAAACATACTCTCTTCTTCTACCTGCTCATCTATAAACCATTGTAACATACTTATAGTTGCATATTCTTTTTCTTCCTGTGCTAAATCCATAAGGTCATAGATTCTCTTTGTTACAATTTGCTCATGACCTAAAGCTTTTTCTAAAGCAGACAGTAATGATTCATATTGATTTTCAGGTTCATTGTAAGAAGAAATTGTAGCCCTACCATCCACTTCATTAATATAATTATAAAACTTCATTGCATGAAATCTTTCTTCTTCCGCTTGTACTAAAAAGAAATTTTCAAATCCATCTAAATCAATAGAAGCAGAATAAGCTGCCATAGCTAAATAAATATTAGCTGATTCAAATTCAAAATTCATTTGGTCATTTAATTTTTTAAATAATTTTTCAGATACCATTGATATGCCTCCTCTTTTCATACATTATGAGCTAAATTTTTACCAATACTATAAGTGGTAATTTAAAAATATAAAATCCCCATAATTAGTATGTACATTTAATTTGTATTTATTAGTATAAATTACCACATGCTATTATAATATAGAATCTCCCAAAATTTTTCAATAGCAAATTCTATAATTTAAAGCTTTACTAAATCTTAAAGCTCTTTATGTTTTATTGCCTATTACATTGATACCCAAAATATAAATAATAAACATTTTTTTAAAAATTTTTTTGAAAAATAACTTTTTGATATACTTTATAATAATATATATAATATAAGATACAACTATTTAAATATGAGGAGGGAGATACCTATTATACTAATAGAAGAAGTATTAATAAGAATAGTACTGGCTTGTTTTTTAGGAGGTCTAATAGGTTTAGAAAGAGAAAGTGTAAATAGACCAGCAGGCTTTAGAACTCACATGTTAGTTTGTATGGGATCGACATTAGTTATGCTGACAGGCATTTTCTTATTTAACAATTATAAAAATGTAACAGATCTTGATCCCGCAAGGCTAGGTGCACAAGTCATTAGCGGCATTGGCTTTCTTGGTGCAGGAACTATACTTAGGGAAGGATTAAGTGTAAAAGGGTTAACTACAGCTGCAAGTTTATGGGCTGTTGCATGTATTGGCCTCGCAATTGGCAGTGGATTTTATACAGGAGCAACAATTTCAGCAATTCTGGTATTAATTATATTATTTTTCTTTTCCAAACTCGAAAGATTTGTAAGTAAAAAGCACAATGAAATTTATATAAAAGTTATAGCTATTAATAAACCTGGACAATTAGGTAAAATAGGAACTGAACTTGGTAATATGAATATCTCTATATTAAATATCAAATTAAAGTCCATCGATAATATAATGTTAGAAATTGATATAAGAACTAAAATTCCTAGAGATATAAATACTTCTAAAATTATAGAAACGTTATTAAAAATTGAAGGTATAGATAATGTGCAATTAGTTGAATAAACAGCTCTATCATAAAGAATATTATTCATAAAAGATTTAAGGATGTATTTAATTAAAACTGGATACAACCTTTTTTTCTTTTACATCTTCTTTCACAAAAATTACTCTTATCTATACAAAGAACTTCTGTAGAATCACACTGAGGACATTTATGGATATCTTTTTCATAAGGCTCACTAAATACATGTCCGCATTTTTCACACTTATATTTACATATGTTAAAGGTATAATTTCCTCCTTCAATACTTATAGCCATTCCTTTTGTCAAGGCTTCTGCTATCTTCTTTCTAGCTTTATCAATTATTAACTGAAAGGTTTGTCTTGATACATTCATTTTTTTAGCACATTCTTCTTGACTAAGATTCTCAATATCTTTTAATCTCATGGCTTCCAGTTCTTCTAGCTTTAATAATATCACTTTTAATTCACATTTTGGTTTATAGGCAGGAATAAAATATCGATTTTGAGGCATAAAAGAAATTCTCCTGGGTTTTACAGGCCTTGGCAAAAAATCACCTCCTACATTTATTACATACACCATTTAATATAACCACTATATCATATATTATAGTATTATATTGTTTCTCTATTTTTTCCTTTTCGTCTAAAAGTTTTACCATCATCCAACTATCGTAACAATCATATATAGTATTGCATTTGTCACATTTAAAGTGAATATGAAAACATTTTCTGCTATATATTTTTAACTCATAATATCTTTCTTCATTGATAACTATTTCATTTATTATGCCAGTATGTTTTAATATTTCAATAGTTCTATATACCGTTGGTAAGCTGATTTTATCTTTAATTAAATCATATATTGTATTAACTTTCAGGTGTCTATCATCATAATGCACGAAAATTTCTATTATTTCTTTTCTGCCTTCTGTAATTTTATAATTGTACTCTTTTAATATGTTTTGAATTCTTTCAATTCTGGGATCCAACACAATCCTCCTTTGGATAAAAGCCTCTAATGAGGCTTTTATAGTTGTTCGTATTAAATTCAAATTTCTAAGCTTTCTGGTTCTTCTTAAAAGAGTTAACATTAGAAAATTTTGAAATTTAAGATTAAAGCAGAATATTTCATTCTGCTTTAATCATTGCAATGTCCTTCATTCATATGGTCTCTACAAACTGTATTTGTTGATTTTAAATTACCTTGTAAATAATTATTTATAACATCATCCAAATCCCCTTCAGCTCCTACTATTACTTCAATATTGTTTCTACCAAAAAGTTCTTGAGCTGTGGCCCCCATACCCCCTGCGATTATAACATTAATATTTTTTTCTGAAAGATACTTAGGCAAAAATCCTGGTCTATGACCTGGATTTGGAAGAAATTCTCTCTTCAAAACATTCTTTCCTTCTAATTCCAATGTCTCAAATCCTTCACAATGTCCAAAATGTCCAGATACAACATTTCCATCCTTTGCTATTGCAATTCTCATATTAAACTCCCTCCTTAATTTTTATTATTTTTTCCCACATTTTCTTTATTTCATCTGATGCAGGACCATCATAGTTAACCAAAGGTTTTAATTCATTTAATGCCACTTTAACATTATCATCAAAGGGGATTTTTCCAACAACCTGAATATTTTCCCAATTACAAAAAGACTCTATTTTTTCAGTAATTTCATTATTGATATCGAATTTATTTATGCAAACCAAAGATTTTAAATCAAAGGATTTACACAAGGACAACACCCTTTTAAAATCCTCTAAACCCGATTGAGTAGGTTCAACCACAATAAGTGCAAGATCACATCCAGTTACAGATGCCATAACTGCACACCCTATGCCAGGGGAACCATCTAAAATAATAAGCTCATCATTTTCTTTGTATTTCATTGCTTTTTCCCTTACTTCAGTAACTAGCTTACCTGATCCCTCTGCACCAATTTCCATCTCTGCCCTTGATAATATACCACTACTATCATCTGTGATTATGGTTTTTCCAATTACTTCATCCTCTAGATGAATGGCATCATAAAGGCATGCTATTCTGCAAGCCCCACAACCTTCACAAGCTAATTCATCTACAACAAAATCCTTTATGGCTCCAAATCTACAAACTTCTACACAGTTGGAACATTTAACACATTTACGGGGATCTATTTTTGCTATTTTAGCTCCTATGAAATCATCTTCCTCTATATCTTTTCCACCTAAAATCAAATGAAGATTTGAAGCATCAACATCACAATCAATTTTTAATCTGGTTTTGCCAAGACTGGCTAATGATGACGCTATAGTTGTTTTTCCAGTTCCCCCTTTACCACTTATTATTACTAACTGCATTTCATCACATCCTTAAGCCTCTTTACAATTCCATAAAACATTTCTCTATATTCTTCATCCTCTATAAGAAGCTTTCCCTTTGAATACAATTTAGCTATTCTTCTATCAAAGGGAATCTGCCCTAATACTGTTATATTATATTCTCTGCAAAAGCTTGTTATGATATGTGAATCTTCATCAGCTCTGTTAACAATAACTCCAAAGGGGATTTTCATCTTCTTTACCAGCTCAACAGCTATCTTTAGATCATGTAAGCCGAAGGGAGTTGGCTCTGTAACTAAGATTGCATAATCTGTATCTTTAATAGCTTTAACTACATTACAGGAGCTCCCAGGTGAACAATCTATAATAGCATTTTTATTATAGATCGTCTTTTTCAATTGATCTATTATTGATACTGCCATAGGTTCTCCAATATTTAGCATTCCTCTATTACATTCTATTTTATCGGTCTTGCCAAAATCTATTTTCCCAATTGATCTATTTATTTCTTTAATAGCATTTTCCGGACATACTAATGTACATGCACCGCAACTATGACACAGCTTTTCAAACACCATTATCTCTCTTCCAGTATTGGCTAAAGCATTGAACTCACAAGCCTTTACACATCTACCACACAATGTGCATCTATCAGATATAATCTTTGGAACTAGAACCTCAACATCCTTTGAATTTGTAATTTCTGGTTTTAAAAATATAAAACCATTTGGTTCTTCCACGTCACAGTCAACATACATATAATCAAGTATTTGTGCAAGATTTGTTGCTACTGTTGTTTTACCAGTTCCTCCTTTGCCACTCAAAATTGATATTTTCATCTAATTATCTCCACCCTTATTTCTAGTGTTTTTTCAATTTTTAAGACCTGAATGTGCAGAAACAGGAGTATTTATTTTAGATAATTTGTTTTCTTTAAAGGATTTTACAGCTTCCTCTACTGTGCCTTCCTCAAATCTATATACATCAATATTTGATGCCTCAATTATTTTCATGGCATTTGGACCCATTTTTCCTGTAACAACAGCTCCAGCTCCTATATCGATTATTTTTTGTGCTGCTGTAATTCCAGCACCTTGATTTGCACTTATTGATGAATTGTCAATATATTCTATTTCTTCCGTTTCGTCATCATAGATTGCAAAATATTTACATCTCCCAAATCTTAAATCCGTAGGTGAATTCTTTTCTTTTCCTTTACTCGTAATACATACTTTCATTGCTAAACCTCCTCTACTTTTGACAATATTTTATCTCCAAAATCTTCCATTAAGCCATATTTAATTTTCCCATACAACTCAATTTTCCCTTCATCACTTAATTCAACAAATTCTGGATCAATAGGAATACTTGCTATATAATCTACACCCATTTCCTCAGCTATTTCTTCTACTTTACTTTCACCAAAAATATTTATTTTCTTACCGCATTCAGGACACTTAAAATAGCTCATATTTTCAATTATACCAAGTACTGGTGTATTCATCATCTTTGCCATATTTAGTGACTTTTTAACAATAAGTTTAACCAAATCCTGGGGTGAAGACACTACTATTATCCCATCTAAAGGCAATGATTGCATAATAGTTAATGAAACATCACCTGTACCCGGTGGAAGGTCAATAAGTAAATAATCTAAATCTCCCCAATTCACCTCAGTATAAAATTGTTTTACTGTATTTGCAATTAATGGCCCCCTCCAAACTACTGGAGAATCTTCCTTATCAATTAAAAGATTTAATGATATAACTTTTATTCCAGTATGGGTGATTACCGGATTTATTCCAGCATCATTTCCTTTAGCTCTCTTATTATTGATCCCAAAGACCTTTGGAATACTTGGACCAGTAATATCTGCATCCATTATACCTACTTTATATCCCTTTTCATTTAAAGTTGTTGCAACTAAAGAAGTTACAGAGGATTTTCCTACCCCACCTTTACCACTCATTATTGCAATAACTTTCTTAATATTAGTTTTTTCATTTGTTTTTTCCTTTTCAATCATATGTTTTTAACCTCCTATTTTGGCATATGCTAATTATATTATACTCCTTTTTTTGTTATTGTCAAATGCCAATAACTATTTTTAGAAAATAAAAAAATCTATACACAAAAGTATAGATTTTTTATGCATATTCATTATTAACTTTTTTCTGCCATTTTCCCCTCATATATATAATCATTCCAAAGCAACATATAATAAAATTACTAATAACCATTGCAAACCATACAGATTTACTACCTAAATCCGTAAAATTTTTAAACAGTAATATCATTGGTATCCTCAATCCCCATAATCTCCCTAAATTCATATACATTGTGTAAATTGTATGCCCTGACCCTTGGAAAACCCCCATTAAACAATTGAATACTCCCATAAGGGGCATGGAAGCAGCAATTAATTTTAAATAGTAGGTTCCTTCTGATATTACTACTAAATTTTCTGCAAATATTTTAATGACATTTTCTGAAAAAGGAATTAATACTATTGAACCGATAAATAGAAATCCTATAACCATTAATAAGCTTTGTTTAAAGGCTTCACGGGTCCTATCAATATTATCTGCCCCCATATTTTGTCCTATAATTGTGGCCAATGCACTTCCTACACCCATTGCAGGCATAAGAACAAGAGAATTAATCCTATTACCAATTCCAAAGGCTGCTAATGTATAATCTCCAAAGGATACAACAAAGCCATTTAATACTATAAAGCCAAAGGCCGATCCTGCTTGCCCCAATGATGCCGGCAACCCTACTCTAATAATTTTTGATATTATTTCTTTCTTTAATTTAATATCCTTAAGAGTAATATGTATGCCATTTTTTCTAAAAAAAAGAAGGTATATAATATAAGCGGCAAAAACTGCTTTCGATAGAATTGTAGCTATAGCTGCTCCTTTAATTCCAAGGTTTAGTGTAAATATAAAGATTGGATCTAAAATAACGTTCAATATAACACTTGATACATTAATAACCATCGGTGTTGTTGTATCTCCTTGACCTTGTCTTATAGCAGTAAATACAAATACTATAAAAAGAATTGGAATATCAAAAAACATTATGCCTAGATACTCTCTACTAAAAGTAAATAAATTTCCCTGGGCACCCATTAATTTTATAATATAAGGAGTAAGAATAAATCCTATTACAGCAAATAACAAAGATATAATTATAGAAAAAATAAACAATTGACCAGCAACTTTATTGGCTTCCTTACTCTCGTTTGCTCCTATATGCTGGGAAATCAAGGCAGTACCTGCAATATTCATTCCCATTCCTAATGATATAATCAAGAAAAGCACAGGCCACACAAAAGCTGTTGCAGCAAATTCAATTTCACCTATTTTACTTACCCAAAATGCATCTGCTAAATTGTATAGTGTTTGTGATAAATTATTAAGCATTATAGGCAATGCCAGAGTATAAATAACTTTTGACATTTTCCCTTCAAGAATGAATGTTCTTTTTTGTAAATGATTCATTTTTCCTCCATTATCCAGTAATTTTATACTAACTATATTATAACATTATTTCTATATATTTAATATTGTTTGAGAAAATTGCATAATTACCTCTTGTAAAAACTACCTGCTATATTGGTTTTTAAATCTCTAGAGTTTTACTATCAAAATATATTCCATTATAAACCACTATATTAAGGATAATAATTGTATATGCAATTATTACCATTCTAACTTTCTTTATTCTGGTGATATTAATACTATAAAGAATAAAAATACTAAAAATATATAGCCAAAAAATTTAGGAGATGGGATTATGAGAAAAAATGTTGGAGATACTGATGCCTTTTTGAGAATAACAGCCGGTTTATCAATGCTTGGAATCGGCATTAAAAAACATTCCAATTCATTTATATTTTTAGGATCTATGAAGGTTGCTGAAGGAATAACAAAATTCTGCCCTTTACTATATGCCTTTGGAGTCTCTACACGTAGGAATAGCATAATGGAAATAAAGAATAATATTATTAAAAAATAGAATACTGTGAGGTGATTAGTTGTGAAGCTTCAATACGATGGAAATGGCAGTTCAAAGGAAAAAGCAATATATTTTACCAATGCTAAAACCTTTAATGATTATATTGAAATGGAGAATCAATATATTAAACAAAATAATTTAGTTGTGAAAAGCATAAGAAATGCCGGAGAGATAAGAGACGAATATTCATACGATGTATACCAAACAAACAATGGTAATGTATGGTTTAAAGTTCCCAATAATTTTGTTGAATAGCAATATTATATCAGAAAATAAAAAAATAGCTCTTTAAAAAAGCATGACCATAATAATGAAAAACTATAAATCCAATTATTATGGTCATATTTCTTATGAAAAATACTATCAAACTAATTAATTAAATTATTTCACAACGCCTCTTCTATCGTTCTTCTCTAAAATAAGGATTACCAAGACCTTCAGGAGGCATATGTTCTTTACCCTTCTTTGTAGATACTATTATCAGTACTAGTATGGTAACCACATATGGAAGCATATCAACAATATACTGGGAAATCTTTATATCATATTTTTGAAGCCTAAAGCCTATTATATCTAAACCGCCAAAGAAATATGATCCAATTAAAGCTTTGTATGGACTCCATGTGGCAAATATAACCAAAGCCACTGCAATCCACCCTCTTCCTGCTGTAACATTTTCCTGCCAAGCAGGCACATAAACCAATGAAAGATAAGCTCCACCAAGTCCGCACAATGCTCCTCCAATTAGAATATGAATATATTTATATAAATCGACATTTATACCACTTGCATCTGCTGCTGAAGGATTTTCTCCTACCATTCTAAGATTTAATCCCTTTCTTGTATAGTATAAATAGATACCTAATATAATAGCCATAATATAACCTAAATAAATAAATAAGTTATGCTGAAACAATATTTCTCCAACAAAGGGGATTTTTCCTATTACAGGAATTTCTACCGGTTTAAAAAATTCCTTTATAGCTTGTGGAACAACCTCCCCTATAAGCACTTGTCCAGCAAAGCTTGATACACCAGTACCTAAGATTGTCAAGGATAATCCAGTTACAACTTGATTTGTCTTTAATGTTATCGTTAGAAAAGCAAAGATAAGGGCTGTAAGGGCACCAGCTCCTGCCGCACCAAACAATGCTAAAATAGGACTCGATGTTAATAGACCAACTTGAAATCCTACAACTGCACCCATTAGCATCATACCTTCAACACCAAGGTTCAAATTCCCGGATTTTTCTGTCATAATTTCTCCTAAGGTTGCAAATAGCAGAGGTGTACCTGATTGTACTGCCGCACTTAAAAAAGCTATAATCGCCATCTATTCACACCTCTTTTCTAGTCCTTTATTATTTAGTGATATTTTTTTATCTATAACTAATCTATAATTAACAAAAAATTCACTTCCCAATACAAACATCAGAATCATACCCTGAAGTATTTGAGCAGCCGACTGAGGAATTTGAAAAGCAGTTTGTATATAAGCTCCTCCCTGAACTAAAATTGCAAACAAGAATGATACTAGAAGTATTAGAGGAGCACTAAGACTTGATAACCAAGCAACAATAATTGCCGTATAGCCAGTTCCCGCCGAAAGCTCAACAGATAAAGTATTATTAACAGCCGATGCTTGAATCATTCCAGCAAGGCCACAAAAGCCTCCACTTATTAACATAGCTGTTACAATAACTTTTTTTACATTCATACCAGCATATTTACCAGTCTTCTCACTTTCTCCTATAACTGAAATTTCATATCCTTTTTTAGTATGATGCATAAATAGATAAGTAAAAAATACTAATATTATTGCAATCAACCATCCCATATGAATGCCAAAAAGCTTTGGTAATGTGGCATTATCTGAAAAATTGGGTATTTTAGGAAACCCCAATGCATTTGGATCTTTCCATGGCCCAAATTGTAGATAAGTTATCCACTTTATAGCTATATAATTCATCATCAATGTAAATAATGTTTCATTTGTTCCGTATTTTGCTTTAAATATAGCCGGTATTAGGGCCCAAATTCCACCACCTATTATCCCTGCAATAATCATTAATAATAGTAATATTGGCTTTGACATTTCTGGAAATTTTAAAGCAACAAAACTTGATAAAAAAGCCCCCATGTATATTTGCCCTTCTCCCCCGATATTCCAAAATTTCATTTTGAATGCAATTAGAATACCAAGGGCTGTAATTACTAAAGGGATAGTATTAATTATAGTTTCTTTAAATCTATATAATGAACCAAAGGATCCATCTAGCATTGAAATATATACTTTTATAGGATTGTGCCCTAAAAAGAGTATAAATAATGTTGCAGTAAGTAATGCCAATAAAATTCCAATAAATTTAGTTGTTGCAGCTCTAGTCCTACTTATATTTGCTTTTTTAATTATTCTAACCAAAGTTATCATTCCTTCGTAATATCATAAGCTTATTCCACTTTTAGCCCCAATGTTTCTCCTGCCATCATAAAGCCTAATTCTTCTTTTGTGACAGTCTGGGCATCTACAATGCCCGTTATTTTCCCACCACATAAAACTAAAATTCTATCACAAAGCTCCATAAGAACATCAAGATCTTCTCCTATAAATAAAATCCCTACACCTTTTTTCTTTTGTTCGTTTAATAAATCATATACAGTATAGGCAGCACCAATATCAAGTCCTCTAGCTGGGTATGCAGTAATTATCAAGCTGGGATTGGTCTCAATTTCTCTTCCTAAAAGTACTTTTTGAATATTTCCACCTGAAAGCTTTCTAACTGGATGATTAATGTCAGGAGTTGCAATATTTAATTTTTCTACAATTCTATTTGCCTTCTCTCTGGCAGGCTTTCTACTGAGGAAGGCCCCCCTTTGACTCTGATATTCCTTTAAAAGCACATTGTCAACTATATCCATAGAAGCTACTAGGCCCATTCCCAGTCTATCCTCAGGCACAAAACTCATACTAATTCCCATTTTAATAATTTCCCTAGGATTCTTACCTAAAATACTTTGATCTTTGTAGACTATATTTCCTCCTGAAACAGGATATAATCCAGCAATGGCCTCACAAAGCTCTTTCTGACCACTTCCTGCCACACCTGCCACTCCCAATATTTCTCCCGATCTAATATCAAAGGATACTTTATCAAGAACTTTAGTATTCTCACTATTTATTACCGAAAGATTAGTCACATTCAATATGGATTTTTTATTTTTAGTTTCAATTCTTTCAATTGATAAATCTACTGATCTACCAACCATTAAATCTGCCAGCTTTTTAGGACCTACATCTTCTTTATTTACAGTTCTAATAAATTCTCCCTTTCTAAGAACTGTAATTTTATCACTAATTTCCATAACCTCGTTGAGCTTATGAGTAATTATTATTACTGCACAACCAGCTTCCTTCATTCTTTTAATTATTTTAAAAAGTCTCTTTGTTTCTTGGGGCGTTAATACCGCTGTTGGTTCATCTAATATTAAAATGTCTGCTCCTCTATATAAAACCTTTAAAATTTCTAATCTTTGTTTTTCGGCAACTGACATATTGTAAACTTTTTTGTCAGGAGATATCTCCAGTCCATATTTCTCAGAAATCTCCTTAATCTCCTTAGAAAGCTTTTTGCTATTTATGAAGAATTTTCCTTCTTGACCAGCAATAATATTTTCTTTAGCAGTTAAAATATCCACTAATTTAAAGTGTTGATGTATCATACCTATTCCCATTTTAATTGAATCTTTAGGTAGGTTAAATCTAACTTTTTTGTCTTTGACAAAAATAGAACCACTGTCAGGGCTATAAATCCCTGACAGCATATTCATCAAAGTGCTCTTTCCTGCACCATTTTCTCCCAAAATTGAGTGAATTTCACCACTATAAAATTTAAGGCTAATATTCTTATTTGCAACAACTGTTCCAAAGGTCTTAGATATGTTTTGTATATCTACCAGCGTCTTCTTTTCCATCTTATCACCTTATTTTTCTATTTTGCCTTCTACACCTTCTACAAACCATTCAATTGATAACATTTCACTATCAGATAAAGCTTCTCCTTCTTTGACTACAATTTCTCCATCTTGATTTTTAATAGGTCCACCAAAAACATTTAATTCTCCATTTAGTATTTTTTCCTTAACTTCATCTACTTTCTCCTGGGCACCTTCTGGAGCGTTTTCTGTAATTGGCGCAAGCTTAACTATACCATCCTTTAAACCACCCCAGTAGCTATGACTTTCCCAGTTACCATCCATTGCTGCTTTAACCTGCTCTACATAATATGGCCCCCAGTTCCAAATTGGAGCTGTCATAAAAGCCTTTGGTGCCTGCTCATAGGAGTTTGTATTGTATCCAACTGCAAAGGCTCCTGCTTCTTCAGCCGCCTGTTGTGGCCCAGCAGTATCTTGATGCTGTGCTATTACATCTGCACCTTCATCCAATAATGCCTTCGCTGCTTCCTTTTCTTTAGCTGGATCATACCAAGTATGGGTCCATCTTACGGCAACTTTAGCATCAGGGTTTACAGATTGAACACCTAGAGTAAATGCGTTTATTCCTCTAACTACTTCAGGTATACTATAGGCAGCAACATAACCTATTTTATTTGATTCTGTTTTCATCCCGGCAACTATACCAGATAAATATCTTGCCTCATATATTCTTCCAAAATAATTAGACATATTCTCTGTTGTCTTATATCCTGAACAATGTAAAAATTTAACCTCTGGGAATTCCTTTGAAACCTTTTCTACATAATCCATATATCCAAAGCTTGTGGCAAATATAACTTTAGCACCTTGGTCTATCATGTCCTTCATAACCTTTTCAACTTTTTGGTCTTCAGGTACTGATTCTCTGTAGATTGTTTCTACTCCTAATTCTTCTTCTAAATATAATCTTCCTTCATTATGAGAATATGTCCATCCACCATCACCAATCGGTCCTACATAAATAAAACCAACCTTAAACTTTTCATCATCAGTATTCCCATCATCAGTATTTGCTGTTGCCTCTGCCTTAGGATTTTCTTCAGGCTTTTCTGAAGCCTCGTTACCACATCCTGCTAAAAGTGAAAATGATAAAACTAATACTAATAAAATTGATAGTGTTCTTTTAAACATAATTTTCTCCCCTTTGTTGTCTAAATTTTATTTTTCCTTTTTCCATAGAGTCAATAATCGCCAAGGATTTAAGATTTACATTCATATTACGTAGAACATTACCACCTTCTTGAAAACCCTTTTCAATTACGATCCCAACACCAACGAGATTTGCTTTTGCCTGCTTAATAATATCTATAAGCCCTAGCACTGCCCTTCCCTTTGCTAAAAAATCGTCAAGCACTAGTATATTTTCATTTTTATTTATGTATCTTTTGGAAGCTCTAATTTTGTAGGTTTTACCCTTTGTAAAGGAAAAAACCTCACCTTCATAAGTATCCTTATCTAGATTTTTTGATTCAGTTTTTTTAGCAAAAACAACAGGCACATTAAAGTGCATTGCAGCCACACATGCAATTGCTATTCCCGATGCTTCAATTGTTAAAATCTTATCTACTTTTATATCTTTAAAAATTTCCTTAAATTCTTTTCCAACATCATTAAGGAAATTAATATCTAATTGATGGTTTAAAAAACTATCAACTTTTAAAATATCCTTTCCCTCAACTCTTCCTTCGTCTAATATTTTCTTCTCTAAAAGCTCCATCCATTACCTCCTCTCAAGTAAACGAAAGCGTCTTACGACGCATTTGTAATTACAAAAAAATAAAACTCCCATTTTAAAATGAGAGTTTAATATCATATTTTATAATAGTTAATACTTTCCAATACCATTAGATGAGATATCCTTAAAGTATTTACTTTCTTATAAAACAGTTAATTAAACACCCATAGCCAGACTATTTAAGGTAGTCATGTAGAAACTTCTGGTCCATATTACCAAAATTATACGGGCGAACTTTCTTATTTTTTTGTCGTATATTGTTCGATTCAATGTTAATTTTATATTAAATATCGAAAAAAATCAATATCTTTATAGAAAGTTTTTATTTATTTTCCAAATAAGGTATTATTCTATCCATTAAAGCAGCAACTTGACCGCGAGTAATATTCTCCATTGGTCTAAATGTATTATCTTCAAAACCTTTAATAATACCTGCCTTAACCATTTGAGAGACAGATTTATAAGACCAACGTTTATTATCTATATCGTCAAAAGTTATTTCATTAAATATGTTCTCATAATTCTCCGATACTACTCTATCTAACATAACAGCCATCTCTTCCCTTGTTACTGGTTTTTCCGGCATAAAGCTTCCGTCACCATATCCTTCTATAATTCCATGATAAGAAGCTATATCTATTTCTTCCTTTGCCCAATAATCACTTGAAATATCCTTAAAATTAGCTCCCATATTATTAGGCTTTTCTAATCCTAGTGCACGAACTAGTATAACAGCTCCTTGAGCTCTAGTCAATGCTTTATCAGGAGAAAACGATGAGTCACTAGTACCCTTCATTATATTTTTATTAAGCATATTAAAAATCGACTCTTCAGCCCAATGATTTTCAACATCATTAAAATAATATCCGTTTAGCCAAGATCCATAATGATTCCAAATCTTATCATCTTCCTGACCTAAGCTCCAACTAGCACTACCTTTTAAATTATATTTTTGTACTAGTCTAAGTTTATTTTTTATTGACTGATTATTTTCATACCAAATTGTATATGTTCCTGCTTCCAACTTTGTCCCATATAAAGTAGGCTCCTTGTCATAGGGTTTTATATCAATTATAACCTTAGGAGATTCTTCTTTATCATCATAAATAACCTTACTATCATAATCTTCTATCAATTCATTTACTTGTTTAATGCTTATACCCTGTCCTTTAATTTTTCCATCTTCACTCCAAACCCGTCCAAAAAAAGGTATTCCTAATAAAATCTTTTCACTTGGAACTTCCTTTAAAGCATTTTTTATTGATTTTTCAACAAAATCTATACTGGCAACTGGTCCTTCTGGTCCTCCTGGATAACTTTCGTCATAGGTCATTATTACTAAATGATCACTATATTTAGAAAGCTCCTCATAATCATAGGATCCCTGCCATCCCTTATCAGTATTATAAGGATTTGGAGCCACCGCAACAGAAATAATCTTGTTATTAGGCAGCTTTTTTCTTAATAACTTAACAAAATCTGTATAATCATCGCGATCACTTTCTGTTAAATTTTCTATATCTATATTTATACCGTCCAGATTACTTTCCATTATAGTTTTATAAAGATCATTTACTAAAGCTTCTTTATTTTCAAAGGCAGTCCTTCCAAGATTACGATCCCAATGATTACTAAGAAATGGTATTACCTTTATGTTCTTATTATGCATTTCATTAATAAATGATTCATTTATTGATACAATCTGTAAATTTCCATTTTCATCTAAGTTGAAATAGTTTGGTGATATTACATTTAGAGAATTTTGAGTTTTCTCAACATAAGAGCTGTAAAGATTTGTATTTCCAAAATATATATATGACATATTTAGCTTTTTCATTTGAGCATATGTACCATTTGGAAATAAGGCCATACCCGTTAATAATAAAGCACTACTTAATACTGCAATTTTTTTAACAAATTTTCTATTCGACATAATTTTTAAACCTCCCTACTATATACATTAAAAAATAAACAGGTTAAAATCAATGAACAAAATTTGTTAATTATGTAAACCAACATAATCTCACAGATAGTACTTTATTGTTTAACTTTTAAGTTACAGTTTAGAAGCTGTTTATAGAATTTATATTATTTAATTCAAAATAAAAATCAATATTTTTTAATAATTTGTAAACTCTAATATATAAGATAAATAATACCTAATTTTATGGAGGTAAAAACAGCATGAGCCTTATTGAAAAAAACTACGGAAGTTTTCTAAATTATGCCTTTACTTTTCTCAATCCTTTTAAAAAAATAATCATTAATACCCATTGCAATGTTCATAAGTTTATAAATATACAAGCATTAAGAATCTTAAAAAATGACCGCTATAATGATGTTTTTGAAATTTTCACTTTAAATATCTATCATATTAATGAAGGGGCTTTTTGGGCTGATCAAGATTTTAAAAGCAGTTGTCATTTGTATAACCCGCATACAAAACGGGGACTTTATGGAAGAAGAACAGCTATGGACTTAACAGTAGAATATTATAATAAAGCTAAAAATTTATGGCTTAAAAAGGAAGAAGAAAAGGCAATGTTTTACCTTGGGGCAGCTTTTCATATAATTCAAGACATGACAATTCCTCAACATGCAAACGCAAGACTACTTGATAATCATAAGCAATATGAAACTTTTATTAAAAGAACATATCAGTATATAGAGAATTTTAAAGCAAAAGAAAATGCTTATAGATTGGATACTATAGAAGAATATATACGATTTAATGCAAAGGTTGCTATAAAGGTTTATAAGAGATTTAAAAACATTAAAGAAGATGAAGGAAGGTATTATAAAATAGCCAGCTGTACCCTACCTTTGGCACAAAGAACTACTGCAGGGTGTATGCTAACTTTTTATGATGAGGTTATAAAAAAAATCCACTAAGTGGATTTTTTATGGCCTTTGGGGCATTACAAGCCATGCTATTATATATCCTATAATTCCTGATCCTCCCATTAGCACAAAAAGTATCCATCCTAATCTTACCAATGTTGAATCAATATCAAAATATTCTGCTATTCCTGCACATACTCCTGCAATCTTTACATCTGTATTTGATCTATATAGTTTTTTCCCATTTCCCATAGTTCTCCTCCTAATTATAAATCTTTAGTTATGATTTTAAAATCCCCATAACTATATAATAAAATTATATTTTTATCTAAATTAGCAAATCAAGAACTTTTAAATGCATTTTTGCCAATTTAGAACTATGAAGTTTTCTCAGATAATAATTCAATAATTTTTTCTTCAATAAATTCCATTATATCCTTTTCTCCTATAGAAATACTTTCATCATACAAAGAAGGTTTTACCCTGAAGAAATTTACTATAAGTTTATTATCAACTATTCTATAAATCTCTAAATGGTCTGGTACAAAAGCAACTTCAATCTCTTCATATTGTGAACTATTTTCTACATTTTTTAGCTTTCCAATTAATGACTTTAGATTTAAAGTTTTAAGAGGAGTAACCATCATATCAGTATACCCTAAATCTTCTAACATCCACATATTATTATTCCAAAATCTACCTTCTTTTTTGTTTTCACCAGAAAACATTTCTCTATTTGAAATAGCACTTAATGCCCTTCTAACAGACTCTTCATTAAATTCTTCATCATAAATTAACTTCATGGCAGGCATACTTGCTATATCATTTAAATAGGCTTCTCCAACCTTTTCCTTTTCACTTGTTGCTTGCCAATAATAAAGCATTGCTTCAATTACATCTAAATTCACTTTAATTCTTTCCATCATATTTTCTCCCTTCTTAAATAGCCTTTCATTTTATTATACTCAAAGTTTCCTATAAAAGTAAAGTTAAATAAGTAAAAGAGCAGGACTCAACTGTTCTTTTACTCTGCTCTTTTGAAATAATTCATTAATTTGTAATCTTCTATCAATTCATCACCTAATTTTACAATATTATCAATAGAATAATTCTCAGCTATATTATCCATCTTTTCTTTCATCTCTTCTAATATATAAGTTTCACTGACTAAATTATCTACTATATTATTAATTTCATCAATATTCTTTATTACCATAGCAATACCAGAATCAGATAAAAACTGGGCATTATCTTCTTCTTGACCAGGAAGCATATAAGGAATCAACAAAGGGAGCCTTTTTGCTATTGCTTCAGAAACAGTTAATCCTCCAGGCTTAGAAATTAACACGTCAGAATTAGTCATTAGATTTGGAATATTATTTGTAAACCCATATATTACTATTTCTTTATCATTTGGCATTCTCTGATACTCTGATTCTATTCTATTCATCAATGATTTATTATTCCCACATACTACAATAATCTTCATTTTATTTTTACAGCTAACTAAACCTTTTAGAACCTCTTCTATTGATTTCACTCCCATACTTCCACCCATCAATAGAACTGTAAAGTCATGATTATCTCTAATATCATTACTACCGTTATTTGATAAGAACTCTTCTCTTATAGGTATCCCATAGCAGTATAATTTATCCTCAGGTATCCCTTCCTTAATCATTCCTATATTTGTATATTCACTTCCCGTTATATATGCATCTACATGTCTATTAAAATATGTACTATGAGCTTTAAAATCAGTAACAACCGATACAAAAGGTACGAATATACGTTTCCTTTGTTTAAGTCTACTTATAATATTTACAATGAAGGGATGGGTTCCAATTATTAAATCTGGATTAATTTCACGAGTGCTTTTATATATTTTTCTTTTAAATATCCTATATATATATTTACATAATTTAATATTTACTTTTTGCTTATTACTATACTTATAAAGGCCCCTATATATCTTTGGTAAATTACAAGATAAAATTTCATATCCATCAGCAAAAAACTTTTCTGTTATTTTATTAGTCAACTTTAAAATATCTACAACCGTTACATCATAGCCATATAATTGAAACTTTGATGCCAGAGATTTTGCTGCTTGATTATGTCCACCTCCTGTTGAAGCAGTAAAAATTAATATTTTTTTCATATTATTATTCCCCCAATATGTTTTCTGCGTATTAGTCTTTCAATTCTATATTCACTTTAACAATTCACTTTTAAAAAGTTCCAGCAAGTATTTTTTGAAGTCCTCTTTTAAATCTTTTCTTCTTAATGCAAATTCTATAGTAGCTTGTAAAAAGCCTAATTTATTGCCAACATCATATCGGATGCCTTTAAATATATAGGCATACATTGCTTGATTCATAGACAATTCTTTTAGGGCATCGGTTAACTGTATTTCTCCACCAGCTCCCGGTCTAGTGTTATCAAGTATATCAAATATTTCTGGCGTTATAATATATCTCCCTAAAATAGCAATGTTTGAAGGTGCTTCTTCTTTAGAAGGTTTTTCAACTAGATTTTTTACTTTATATACATCATTTTCAATAAATTTTCCATCAACTATACCGTATCTACTAACATTTTCTTCTGAAACTGTTTGTACTCCCAATATAGTAGTTTGATATTCATCGTATACTTCAATCAACTGTTTTAAACATGGATACTCACTATAAACAATATCATCCCCTAGTAAAACAGCAAAGGGTTCATTTCCAACAAAACTTCTTGCACAGTTAATTGCATGACCTAATCCTTTAGGTTCTTTTTGCCTTATATAGTGTATATTAACCATATCAGAAATTTCTTTTATCTGTAAAAGTAATTCATTCTTTTCCTTTTTCTTGAGTTCAATTTCTAGCTCTATTGATCTATCAAAATGATCTTCAATAGCTCTTTTGTTTCGTCCTGTTATAATTAAAATTTCCTCTATCCCTGAATCCACAGCTTCTTCAATTATATATTGAATTGTTGGTTTGTCAACAACTGGAAGCATTTCTTTAGGTTGTGCTTTAGTGGCAGGCAAAAACCTAGTTCCAAGGCCTGCTGCTGGTATTATAGCCTTTCGTACCTTCATATGTAAGCCTCCTTGCAAAATTAGTATTTGTAAATAATTCTATGTATTCTAATCAATAATATATCGAAAATTCAAACATATTTTTTCCATTATTATCTACATTATTATTATACTTATATTATTGTCCAACTGCAACAAAGCAAAGTTTCTTTCTATATTTAAAAGTTGTATTAATTTTCCTATAAATTTATTTCAATACACATAATAGTCTAGCAACCTTTTGTTAAATCTATTAAATACCTTTGTATGAATTTCTATGAACCTTTATAAATTTTATGCATAAAATAATATTGTAAGTTTTGTCAGTGATTTATGTCTTTAAGGAGATGAAAGAAATGGCTTACTCAGATAGAGAATTATTAGCAAGGATTATTAAATGTGAATCAGGTGGAGAAGGCGATAATGGATTACAGTTTATATATATGATGTGAGTTATTTGTCCTATAATAATAAAAAATGGAAAATCTTTTTGATGATTTTCCGGTTAAGTGTTGTTTATTTTTTTTTCGTTGATGTCTGTATTGTTAGACGAATTTTTTTTGCTTTTGCTATTGCTTATTATCAATATATTCGCAATCACATTCTATTCTTCTAAAGGAAGTTTTTCAAATTTTGGAACATTTTCTAATTCGTCATCCCAGTTTGCTTTGCTTGCCATATAAATATGTCCTTGTGGTTTAATGTTAACTTCACAATCAAGGCTTCCAGCAGGAACAACTAATAATTTCCCATCCATCTGCAAATTCGGTAATGCCGATCCACAATTTGTACAAAAACTTTTTATATGCCCACTAGATTTAAAATTAAAAGTTCTTATCTTATTTTCACCAGACAGCCATCTCAACTTTGCTGTATGCGAAAATAGATTTGCACCATGAGCTGAACCAGTATCTTTACGACATCGCTCACAATGGCAAAGAAAGAAATTTTCAAATTCTCCTTCTATTTCAAAATTTATTTCACCACAAAGACATGAACCCTTATATCTCATAATAATCTATCCTTTCTTTTTTGAATATTCAATAGTAATATTAGCAAATCGAATTTCATCTAATAAGGTGTAATTTTTAGTCTAATCTTCTAGTTAACTTTTCGACTAATCCTGGTAAAAAATCATCGATGGTAGGAAACTTATTTCTATCTATCTCGTAATTGGATAGATAGTTATAAATTTCATCTAACCGTTCAAATCCTCCAAATCTAATTTCTTTATTAAGTAGTCGATTAAATGTATATTCTTTCCCAAATACTTGAGTATATATTCTCCCTTCAATAGCCCTAACTATATATTCATCTACCTGTCTGTATAATGGCATATTCCTATATAAAGTATTCTCAGTTAACCTTGTATAATATTTGTTTGTATCTGTACATTTACTAGTTGCAATATGATATATAGGAGTATTTATGTACGAATGTAGATATTCATGAATAACATTTTCAACCATGTAATTAATATCTAATTTATAAGGGTCACAGGTAAAATCATTTGGAGACTGAAAGGTTACTATTTTATTTGTGCTATGAGTTTTATAAGAATAAAAACTTGCCATAGAGGGCCTAAATACGGTTAAAACAGTTTCATACTCTATAGGTAAGTCACCAAAATATTTATTCTTAGTATTTACATATTCTTCTGTTCTTTTGATAAGCTCAATTAATCTACTATCCTTAATGTTGTATTTAACATAACTTTTTATACTATTTATTAAACCCTTATTATTATCAAAGAATTCTTTAGCATTGGTATATTTATAAAATGATTTAAGTCCTTTTATAAAGGAATCTATTTCTTCATCATCCTTAAAAACATAGTTTCTATACTTAGCATCAACCTCACATATTTTATCAAGAGATGGTGTTGAACTATAGCTTAATAGAACCCCGATAGCATCTCCATTTATGTCCCCATTGTAGACATATTTATTAAAATCTTTTAGAAAGCTATGATTTGCATATGGACTGAAAAATTCCTTAGCTCTTTTGTATATTGCATAGTCTTCAGTATTTGGCATTAATATCTCACTGTTAAAATCCATATATAATGCACTAGCTATAATATATGTATCAATCATTTCGTTTGTACTAATAGTATATTCTATCCCTTCGCTTGTTTCAAATAAAATATTTGAATCTAACTCTTTTTTAGTAGTTGTTTTCTTATCTATACTAAATGCTACGTTAAATATCGTTGATAGACAAAATAATAGTGTTACAACTACTATAATCTTTTTAAACATTTTACCTTCTCCTTTTATATACTTTAACTTAAAAACTCTTTTTTAAAAACCGTCGTTATTTATGGTATAGTTTATAGCACTATGTTCAACGGCCTTTTTTTATTATTGTTTAGATTTTACTATTGTTCATTATATAAATAATTTTTTTAGCGGGAACATCATAAACTTCCATTATTTCCTTCTGATTTAACCCATTCTTTTCAACAAATTTATTAATCTCTGGATAAACCTTCATAATCCCAATAAAAACTGAAAATGCATTTTTAAACGGAAATTCTACAGCTATAGAGTTTTGTTTTGGTATTTCTGTAACTTTAAAATTACTCTCTTTCAGCTTTTTAATACTGTTATAATCTGATTCCTCCAAAATACAGCCAGCTATACTTCTTAATTCTTCCTTAGAAACTTTTTTAGGGTCATCATAATACACTCCAAATCCTTTAAAAGTTTCAATACCATATTTATTTAAAAGTGAATCATAAATATTGTCTTGTATCTTTCGTGTTCCCTTATAGTCTCCTTTATGTTCTTCGTAAACTAAAACATAAGGTCCCATTTTTTTTTCCTCAATAACAATTTTAGAAAAGAATCCAACATAATTTAGAAATAATATTATTCCCACGATAATTACTAAAAGTGCTATTAAAATAATTTTTACTACCGGCATTCATATTACCCCCTTAAAATATTTTATACCAAAATTATAAGGTCTACAGTTACTGTAGGGTCAAGAAATTAATTTATATTTTTTACTGGTAATATTATTTCCGTTATGTAATCATCTTCACAGCTAGTAGTTATAGCATCTATTATATAATTTTCAACAGCTCCCCCTAGAAAAGCTAACTCATTTTTATCTAACCAATCTAGCATTTTCCTATATGTTTGATTCATTGTACTATAACTTCCATAATGATAGGCCACTACTCCAAGAAAGCCCCCAAATTTTCTTACAGTATTATCATATTCTCTATTCTCATCAACCTTAACACACACTTCTATATCTGATTGTAAATAATCAAAATTTCTATAATCATCATAATAAATAGCCATCATTGTGCCAATCATTCGAAGGTTATTCTTTTCCACTACATTTGTTAACTTGGTAAATCTTAAATAAAATTCATCTTGCCTGCAAGGCCCAATATATCTTGAATATGCAACATATGAAATAGGAATATCTTTCACACAAATATCAATAGAGTTAGTAAAATTTTGACCATTACTAATCATTTTTTCAAGATATACGTTTAGCTTATTCTTTAATGATGTGAGCTTCAAAATATTTGTTTCAATTTCTTCACTTTTACATTTAATCATCTGTCGGCTATATTCCAAATCATTTCTTTCTAGAAGCTTTTTAATCTGATTAAGTGAGAAGCCAGCTTCCTTAAAATATTTAATTGTATTTATCTCTAGTAATTGATCATGAGAGTAGTATCGATAATTATTAATGGAGTCAACCTTTGCTGGTTTTAATAAATCAATATTATCATAGTGATGTAACGTTCTGACAGGTATATTGCAAATCTTAGATATCTTTCCAATTTTATAATATTTATCTTCTGCTTCTTTCTTCAAGACCTAATCCTCCAATTCCAGTATTCTCTCTCATACTCTAATACATATTATAGCACTTCCTAGAAGTTTGGCTATTATATTTCATAAACTAAAAAAGTGGTTGTCCAAATTTTGTAACATTATGATATTACAATATCCCTATTGCCTACATATTCATTTCCATTTTGATTTTCTATTACTTTTACTTTAATTTTTCCTATACTTGCATAATGCCTTATAAAAAAACATTCAATCCTAGTGAAATAAATATAATAATTAAATATATGAATTTCTTTTTATATTGTGTACCTGAACTTCTCAAAATCCGTGCTCCCGTACACCATAGCGCTAAATCTTTGTTAGCAGACATGATAAGTTCTACCTATTCCTTAAATAGTACATACGATTAGCCATGTTATATTGTTTATACTCAATCGTTTCATATTTTTCAATAATGAAAAACGGATTAATATTATTCTCTACCATTTCATTGGTTAGATTCCATAGATATAATCCAGAATCCTCTTTATAAAATTCATGAGAAATTTCTTTAAACTTATACTCTTTTCTTTGTTGTTTAGTAATATATGGATTTAGTTTTAATAAAATCTTGCCATTAGATTTAACTATCCTATGTATATTCTTAGTTAGTTCAATGGAATCTTCTGGTGTTAAGTTATCTAATATATTGAACAAAATAGCACTTTCATAGCTATTATCATTAATTTGATTCAACTTCTCTATTCCTCCACAAATTACATCAGCTTTACTTTTGTAATTGAATTTCTTTATAACTCTGTTTGCTACTTCAATTGCATTATTACATATATCTATTCCATAGACATATTCCATTCCTTTATCTAAACAACGACACAACGCTCTACCATTCCCACAACCAAAATCTATTGTAGATTTACTATTTTTTACAAGCCAACTAATTCCATTTTCAATCTCTTGCACGTTTATCATTTGAGTAGGATTATATTCTGGGGATTGTCCAAAAACATTATCCCAATATTTTATTGTTTCATCATAACTGTTTATCATTTCACTTCCCCCATTTCTATTTAGTATCTGCTAACTTAGAGATTACTGACTCTACACCTATGTCGGTAATACTCTCCTATATACGGAATACTATTTTTATATTATATCATGATTTGGAATATATTACTAAATATGTCATGATGTTAACCCATATAAAAAGGTAAACTGTTATATAGAATATTAATACTCCAGCTGCTAAATGAGTAAATCCTCTATGATGGGATATCTTTTAGCTTTTAAGTTGTCTTCTACATACTCTATTTAAAAATCCTTTTTAGGTATTTGCATAAGTGGATCTAAATAAGTATAAAGTCCACTGTTTATTATATTGGCTATTTGATCAGAAAGAATTACTACTTGCTACTCATCAATTTTGTTTATACTGCAGTTTTCCATTAACCAATAGCTATCACCTTTCCTCAAACTGTAAGTGGAATTATATATAGGCTTTTTATCTTTCTACTCTTTGCAGTTGGATGGTCAAGATACATTTCATCTTCAAATGCTGCTTGTGAGTTATCTTTTAATGCCTGATTATAATAAAGCTGTGTTAGTAATATAAGGAGGATTTTATATGGAAACACTATTACTATTATTTAAAAAATTAGAAATGATCAAAGTATTTCAGATAATATAATATCTTAATTATAATGATTCTTGCCTATGCAGAATCCTATTTTAGTGATTCTTATATAGTTTTAATTGCTTGTTTATTTTCCTTTGATATTACAGTATAATTATAATTATCAATCAAATTTTCATATATAGGTGATAATATATGTTTAATATTTTAAAAAAACACAAGATAATATTTATTATTCTAATAATTGATCTTTTTTTATATTGGTTGCTATTTTATTCAGGCATTGTACTACCATTTATTAACCCAAGTGTTGAACAATATAAAATTCTAGTTAAACAGGGAACTAGCTTTCCACGAGAAACAAACCAATGTTTTCTTTTTATGTGGTTACAAATACCTATAACTCTTTATGTTTTTGTTTATACTTTAAAATGTTTTTTAATCTCAAATAAACCTTAAGACATTTTGTTTAACCTCGTTAAAATTCTAGTTAATTCTAAAATTTCTTTATATTTACATACAAATATCACTTGCTAATATTTGTTATCCGTGTTATACTTAATACTTCGTGTTGCATATGAAAGGATGAATTATTATTTATAAGAAATACCATTCATTGCGTTTTCTAATTGTTGGAATTACCGCAATGTTATATTATTTAATCTCAATAGTGCCTTACTAAAGGCACTTTTTTTGTTTTCATATATTATTTAGAACTTTGTTCATTCTTCAATACTTTACTAACATTCTAAGTATTATATTTTATAATACCTACAATATCTATGCTATAATGGTAATATATTACTTTCAAGGAGTTGTCTCATGGGTTTATTTCAATTCTTTATCTTGATAAAATATTAAAAATTAGCAAGAATATCTTTAAAGTTAATTTACTTATACAATTAAAAGAATAATGGATAGAAATTAGGCTAATTACTAAATAGCGGGAGGTATATAATGGAATACAAGTTTAGGGAAAAATTATTAAAAGAAGGATTAAGAACATTTATAAGCATTCCTTTTAATGTATGGGAAGTTTGTGGTCAAAAAGGACTTATACCTGTAAAAGTGTCAATAGAGGATTCAACTTTTGAATGTAAACTAGTTCCCAAAGGAAATGGAAACTATTATATACCTATTACAATGGCTATATTGAAAAATTTGAATTTAAAAGAAGAATTCAATATATCTTTTGAACTGATTGCTGCTTTAACACGTATCAATAATAAAAGTCCATACAGTTTAGAAAATCCCATAAGAAAAATAGATAATATCAAGATTATTCAAACGCAAGATGGATTATGTGGACAAGCATGTGTCGCAATGCTAGCAGGAGTCAAGCTAGAAGAAGTAATTAAGTTAATGAAAGCAAAAAAATGGCAGGCATCCTTGAGTAAAGTAATAGAAACATTAGATTACTATGGAATTGCTCATTCGGATAAAATGGTTTATAAACTAAAAAAAGATCAGAAACTTCCAAAATGTTCTCTTATAAATACGAAAGGACATCTAATGCTTTTTTATGATGGAAAATATTATGATCCAAGTAATGGGATATTAGAAGAATATGACCATCAGATAACTGGATACCTAGAAATAGTACTATAGTAGAGTTTATAGTAAAATAAACATCCCCTTGTATCATATTGCATACTAAAAATACCTTTACCTTTATATACAATAAAAATCAGAACCCTTCTTTCCAAAGTTACTTGAATTAATAATGTAACCTTTCAACCCTAAACCCCAATCTTCAAATCAAGAAATTTTGAATATAAAAGATTTATGATTAAATTGATTTATTTCTTTTGCAAAATAGGCTTCTCATAACTAGATTATATCAGTTATGAGAAGCCCTTTTATGGTAGTTTATGAATTATATTATTCCAAAGCTATTAGCAACAAGTATTGCTATAACATTAACTATGATCCAGACTATGGATATGATGAATCCTGGTATTGGCATTTCATAAATCTTCCAATAACCGTATTCGATTGTAGTTAATGGAATTGGGTCTAATGGTAGTAAGAATACACATGAAGCAGTAAATGCTATAGGTAGAACAACCATACTAACAGGTATTCCATTAGCTTGGGCTAAAATAGTAAGAACAGGTATACATACAGTTAAAACAGCAGAAGCAACAGGCAGAATCAAATGCGAAAATATACCAAAAGATGTAATTATTAAGAGAAGTACAACTGTACTCGTTGAGCCTATATCACTTAATAATGTGTTAGCTATCCATTCTGCACCACCGGTTTCGTATATTGCCATTCCTAAGCTTTGAGAAGCTCCAATAAGCAACATTACACTCCATGGTATAGAAGCATTCATTTCTTCCCATGAAACAAGGTTGATTCCTGGTAAGAAAAATAAGGATGAAGCTATAATACTTGCTAAAGGTACAGGTAGAAAACCAGTAAACCAACAAATGACAGTAAGAGCAAAAATCACGATAAATTTATAATGATTTGAATTCAATGGTGGAAGATTTTTTCTTTCCTCTTTAACATTATCTAAACCTTGTACTTCTTCAAATTCAGGTGGATAGAGTTTTATTAGTACAAACCAAGCTACAATAGTCAAAATCATTGCCATTGGAAATCCTATCATAGTCCATTGAGCAAATGTTAATTCCACTCCTGCTACTTGTTTCATTAAGTTAATTGATAATACATTAATACCACTTCCTGCTGGTGTGCCAAATCCACCCAAAGCAGCAGCAATCGGTATTCCCATCATCATAGCTTTACCAAAATTTGACTTTCCTGGAGTACAATTGTTTTGTTGTAAAATCTCATAAGCTATACTTCCAAAGATAATAGCTGTAGGTATATCTACTAATATAGTTGAAACAATACTCGTAGGAAGCATAAAGCTTAACAGTACCATCTTTGATTTTTTACCAAATAAAGTGCTTAAGTATAGAGAAATCCTTTTCCCTAAGTCTATATCAATAAATACTTTCCCTATAACAAGAGATGATAATATAAATACTAATGTATCAGAAAAGAAATTTCCCATAGCTTGTCCAGTTGGAATTATTTTCAAAGCACCTAATAACATTGTAAATAGTAACGTTGATATACCAACTGGAATAATTTCAAATACCCACCAGAATATGGCTACCAGCATTAACGCTATGGATTTTTGTCCTTCAATACTTAAACCAGCAGGTGTAGTTATGTTTGTAAGTATAAAATACAAAGCTACTGATATTGCCCCAAGTATTATTTTTTTAACATAATTATTTTCTACCGAGTTTACAACTTCTTGATTAATCATATGATTTCCTCTCCAATCGTATTATTTGAACAATATTTTTAAATAACAAATGTTTTCCAAAGGATTACTATTCATATTTTAGATCTAAGGAGATAGTTTATTTGCTTAATATATTAATAGCAAACAACCTCCATGTTCCTAATAGCATCTATTAATTCTAATACCATCTTATTAACTTTAATTTCTATTTTATTTATTAAATCCTTACTTATATTATCTATGTGTATCCCACATGTTACAACAACATTCCTATTAAGTGTTTTTACCAATAAATCGGCTGCAGGTTTTACGATTTCATCTTCTTTGTGACCAAATAATGTTATTACTGAAACAGTAGAGCTTATCTTTTTTATGTCAGAATGACTTTTCTTAGGAACACCTACTGCAACAGCCCCTACATGGGGGATATCTCCTCCAAATATCATTACATTTAAATCATTCCCCATAAAAATAGCCTTCATATTAATCATGCAGTCACTATCATTACTTTGAAGTTCTATCATTATTTTGACCCCACCTTTTAAATCTACTATAATCAATATTAAATATATCTAAAGCTTTTCCTACTATGTGATCTGTCATATCTTCAATTGTTTTTGGCTTATTATAAAATGAAAGAACTGGCGGCATAATTATTGCTCCCATATCAGATAATTCCATCATATTTTTTAAATGAATTTTACTCAAAGGTGTTTCTCTTGTTATTAATGCTAATTTTTTTCTCTCTTTCAAACTAACATCAGCTGCTCTGAGCAGCAAATTATCAGAATAGCCAGAGCTAATGCCAGCTAATGTCTTCATGCTACATGGAGCTATTACCATTCCATTGCATTTGAACGTACCACTAGCTATAGCTTCTCCAATATCATCTATTGGATAGTTGACATCAGCCATTGACTTTACTTCATCTAAGGAATAGCCAGTCTCCATATTAATTGTTTTCTCTCCGCCCTTTGTTACAACAAGATGGCTTTCCCAATTATGACAACGCATTAACTCTTTTAGAATTTTTATTCCAATTATTGCACCACTTGCTCCAGAAATCCCCACTATCAATCTTTTCTTCAATTTCTTCGATCACCTACTAAACTTTTTTAGTATATTTATAGTTATTAATATCAACTTCCTTAAATTTAACTCTTTCATAAGCCTCAGGTTTAGGAATAGGATATGTGCAGTCAAAACCAATCTTACTTCCTATACCATTATCAGTTGATGGATTTAATTCATGGCCAAAGCTTTTGGGTATATTTATTATATCTTCATCATACTTGCATCTTGTAGACATGGCTCTAAAAACATCATCAGAGTCATAAATATCAACATCGCTATTTACTGCAGTAACCATTTGTAATGGTGGAAAAGCTGCAAAGGTTGATAATATAGCATTTTTAGCCATCCCATTTTTGGGAGGGTCTATCTGAATTATTCCATAATAGAATCCTCCTCCACCATGACTCAAATATACATCCTTTAGCCCAGGAATTTGTTTTGAAACCGATTGATATATATTGGCTTCGGCTGTTAATCCTACTGAGTTCCATACTTCCTTTCCTGGCAAAAGATTACACGCAATAGGATTTTTCCTTCTTGTTACAGCCTTAACGTGGACAACCCATCTATCATCTTCCTGTGCATAATATCCTGTAACTTCACCAAATGGACCTTCTGGTTCTCTTACATGGGGTAATATTTCAGCCTCAATAATATACTGTGCATCGGCAATACCGCAAACATCAACAGTCTTGCTTTTACAAAGTTTTACGGGTTCTTTGTCCAAAACAGCAGCCACTGCAAGTTCATCTTTATCTATAGATACTGCACTACTAGGTGTTATTGCAGCAATATACACAGAAGGACTTACCCCACAATTGATCGTTATTTCTAATCCCTGACCTTTTGCTTCAGCTCTTTCATAATAGTCCCTTATATGTCTGCCATAATCCATCAACATTCCCAGTTTATTTTTTCCTGTAAGCATCAGTCTGTGAACAGAAGAATTTCTTACCCCAGTATCTGGATCTTTGGCAATTACAACACTGTTAGCAAAGTATGGTCCGCCATCCTTTAGTGCTAATGTTGGAATAGGGATATTATATAAATCTGGTTCTAATTCAATAACTTCTTGAGCCTTTGCATTTTCAACATACTCGAAGGGTTTCTCAATGCTATTTATTTTTTCAATGGCATCACCAACTACAAATGGCAGATTCTTAGCACTACAGTTGTATATCTGCGCTAAATTATCTCTGTTCCAAAACATGCCCATTACAAGATGAGTACTATGACCTTTAATATTTTCAAATACTACTACTTCTTTCCCTTCAAACTTCGCAGCAACACCTGCTAGTTCATGCTTTAAATCTACTTCACTTTCAATTTTTATTAGCCTATTTTTTTCTTCCAATATTTCTAAACATTTATTTAAATCCATTAAATTTCACCTCTTCAAATCATTAATTCTGTTATTTCTAAACCCATTGCTTTCATTCAGGAAAAATTTCTATAATGTTTCATTCAAATAAAGAGCTGATTTAGCACCTACTTTTTTCCTTATGAAGAAGATTTGTAATAGTATAGGAACGTTTTCCTAAAGATTATTAACATGTCTTATATAATATCTTGCAAAAACTATATAAGTAATATTTTATAATCTATATACATACTATCTTCGTATGAAAATTCAAGGTCTAAATTGACCTGTTTTTGTACCTTTAACGCATTATCTTTTAAAATACTTTATATGATAATGCGTTAAAACTTGAAATTACGCCATATAACTAGCTAAAGCTATCGACAAAAGTTTATTCTTAATAAGGTCTGTTCTTGAAGTCATAATAATAGGTGCTGATGTTCCTACTATTGCAGTGGCTGCATCTTTATGGGCATAAAAGAATAATGATTTTCCTAGAACATTCCCTACTTGAAGATTTGGAACAACTATTATGTCAGCATTACCTGCGACTTCTCCCTTTATTCCTTTATGTTTTGCTGCCTCAGGATTAATTGCATTATCAAGGGCAAGAGGACCATCAACTAATGCATCTTTAATTTGACCTCTATCAGCCATTTTACTTAAAACCGCTGCGTCAATAGTATCTGGTATTGCTGGATTTATGACCTCTAGAGCCGATAGAAGAGCTACTTTAGGAAGAGTATATCCTAATTTTTTTGCAAGAAAAATAGCATTTTCTATTATTTGCTTTTTCTCTTTAAGATCTGGCTTTATTGCCATAGCACAGTCCGTTACTAATTGCAATCCTTCTCCATACTCTTTATCAATTACAGAAATTTCACTTATTAACTTTCCTGTGTTTAATCCCTTTTCTTTATTTAACACGGCCTTTAAAAAAGTACTTGTATGCAGTAAACCCTTCATCACTATATCTGCTTCTTTTTTCTTTACTAATTCCACAGCTTTTTCTGCCGCAGCTTTATCGTCGAGTATATCTATTATTTCACAATCAATCTTTCTATTATCTTTTTCTATAGCACTTTCTATTTCTTCTTTATTTCCAATCAAAATAAATTCTGCTAAGCCATCTTGTACTGCCAACTCAACTACTTCTAATATTTTTGAGTCAGCAGAAGCTATTGCTATTTTTTTCTTATCTAATCCTTTAACTTTTTGAACCACTTCTTCTAAATTGTTAATCATACCTTCCTCCTTAATATTCTTTTGCCTCTACCTCACCATTTAAGAAGCGTACGGCATTTTCAGCAAGAGACAGCATTTCATTTTCACCAGGTTTTAAGTAAATAGGAGCTATAAATGAAACACGTTCTTTTATCCATTCTACTAATCTTTTTGAATTAGAAAGACTTCCTGTCATTACTATCCCATCAACCTTACCGCTTAAAGCTGCTGCTGCTGCACCTATTTCTTTAGATACTTGATATGCCATAGCTTCATACACTTCACGTGCATACCCATCTCCATTATCAATTCTTTCTTCAACTTCTAAGCCACTATTTGTATTTAGGTACGACATAAGACCACCGCCACCCTTTACTTTTCTAAACATATCCTCTTTTGTATATTCTCCTGAGAAACACATGTTTATTATGCTTGAAGCTGCTATAGTTCCAGCTCTTTCTGGTGAAAAGCTTCCATCTCCATCTAATGAATTGTTTACATCTACAACCAGCCCTTTTTCGTGGACCCCTACCGATATACCTCCTCCCATATGGATTACTATTAGATTTAAATCTTCATATTCTCTACCTAACTCTTTTGCTATTTGTCTTGCTGTTCTCTTATGATTTAGAGCATGGAATGAACTAACTCTTGTAACCCCCTTAATACCTGAGTATTTTGCTAAAGTAGAAAGCTCATCTGTTACAGGTGGATCAGCAACTATCGCTGGTATATTCAATTTTTTTCCTAACTTATATGCTATTTCATTACCTATATTCGAAGGATGCTCTCCATATTTTCCACTTTTCATATCTGAAATCATTTCTTCATTTAAAATATAGATGCCTCCTGGTATTGGCTTTAACGTACCGCCCCTAACAGCTATTCCATCTAAGCTTGATAACTCACAATTTTTAGCCTTTAATGTAGATAAAATCTTTTCTTCTCTAAACTCCGCTTGATCCCATACATTTGGAAACTGTGAAAGTTCTTCCATACTATGGCTTATAGTCTCTTTAAAAATCTCTGTAGAGTCTTCAAATACTGCTATTTTAGTCGACGTTGATCCAAAATTGATTATCAATGTTTTCTTTGGCATAATTCCCTCCAAATTAAATTTATTTTTTAGTTTTATAGGTACTCATTCTCTTCCATAAGCTTTATGAATTCATAGTTCTTCTTTGCAGCTTTAGTAATTTCTTCGCACATTTCTGGAGTGATATTACTGAATCTTTTCTGGCTAGCTAAGTATTCTTTAATTAAGCTATAGTCCTTTGGCTTCCTATTAACTTTAACTTTTGAACCTTCTCTTTCCCATAGTAACCACATACCAGAATCTATAGCTTTTTTTGCCACATTAATAGTTTGATTAGCTGGGAATTTCCAACCTGCCGTACAGGGTGTTTGTATATGAATAAATTTAGGCCCTTTAATTTCTGAAGCCCTCTTGAATTTTCTCTTTAAATCTTTGATATCTCCTACAGAAGCTGTAGCTTGATAAGCTAAGTTCTGGTGTAGGAACATGAAATCGATATTTTTGCTTGCTTCCTTTTTACCAGTAGGTGTAGTTTTGGTCCATGCACCTAATGTAGTAGCACTACTTCTTTGATTTCCAGTATTCATATATGCTTCATTGTTGTAGCACACCATTAAGAAGTTATGATTTCTTTCGATTGCTCCTGATATAGCTTGCAGTCCAATATCAAAAGTTCCTCCATCACCTGCGAATCCAACAACATTACTATCTTCTTCTCCATTAATCTTTAGGGCCTCTGAAATACCAGAAATATAAGCCCCTATAGACATTAGAACCGTTTGTTGTGATGGGATTGCCCAACCAGTGCTTTTCTCAAATCCCGTAAGTATAGCTGAACAACTTGGAGGAGTAGTAACTACTGTTCTCTTACCTAATACCTCAACCATTGATCTTGCAATTAACTCCATAGCACATCCTGTGCATGTAGTAACTCCTTTACTTAACAATTGTTTATTGCCCATTGTTTCTACCCTCCTCTTTAAGATCTATCCAGCATGTACTTTCCTGAATTGTTCCTTCTTTCTCGTATTGGCACACTTTAGAAAATGCTTTTAGTAGAGTCTTATATCCTACATCTCTACCTCCTAATCCAGCAGCAAAACTGTATAATTTAACATCTTTATTACTGTTTATTAAAGAGGAACATACTTCTAGATATAGCGGAGCAAAAGAACCCATTCCGTGGGATCTATCTATAACAGATACAACCTTTGCATTCTTAGTAGCCTCTTTAACCATCTTTTTAGGAAAGGGTCTAAAAGATATTACTCTTACAACACCAGCCTTTATACCTTGACTTCTTAGCTCTTCAACCCCTTTAATAACTGATCCCGTAATTGAACCCATACATACAAAAATGTAATCTGCATTCTCTGTGTAGTACTCTTTTATGGAAGAATACTCTCTACCAAATATTTCATTGAATTTAGCGAAATTTTCTTCTAATACTGCTGTAGAATTTTCCAATGCCACTTTATGTGAATACTTAACCTCTGTATATACCCTTGGTGACATTAGGTTGTTTATTGCCATTGGATTATCAAAATCTATCTTATAATTTACAGGCTTAAAATCATCTATAAATCTATTTGCTTCTTCTCTGTCGGGAATGTTTACAGGCTCTGTTAAATGTGATACATAAAAACCATCTATATCAACCATTGTAGGTAGTAACACTCTCTCGTCCTCACTGGTTTTATACGCCACCATTATAAAGTCAAGAGCTTCCTGTGGATCATTAGCAAAGAGTTGTATCCATCCTTGATCTCTCTCTCCCATAATATCTGAATGGTCGCATTGAAGATTACATGGTGCAGGTAATGCCCTTGAAACTACTGCCATAACAGCAGTCTGTCTTGAACCGGCAACAATACCCGTCATTTCGTGCATTAGTGCTAATCCGTGGGAAGCACTGGCTGTAAAAGCACGAACCCCTCCTGCAGCTGCACCGGTAACTGCACTCATTGCAGAATGTTCTGATTCTACATTTATATAAGTTGCATCGTACTCTCCTTTATCAATTAATGATGAAATCGTTTGTACAATTGGCGTTTGTGGAGTAATCGGATATGCTGCAACTAACTGTACTTTTGATAACATAACTCCATAAGCTATTGCTGAATTTCCGTCTAAAGCAATTATTTTACCCATTGTTCTCCTCCTTTGCCAAGATGTCTTTTTCACTAACAAAATCTATTGCTTTTTTAGGACATATTTCTACACAAATACCGCAGCCTTTGCAGAAATAGTAGTCTATACCTATTGTCTCTTTATCTATAACACCACATGGACAGTACTCCACACACATTTTACATTTAATACATTCTTCATGGTTTACTACTGGTCTTTTAAATCTCCATATCCCTGTATTGGCATTTGTAAGAACATTTGATAACGGACCCCTGTACCTATCGCTTATAGATTTTTGCTGTTTCATATGCTTTTCTTGCTGATTCTGCATTCAACTCCCCTGCCCTTCCTTTAATCTTAGTTTGGATTGCTTTATAAATGCTGTCTATGGATACGGTATCATCAGCCTTAGCAATTGCTCCCAAAATAGCCATATTAGGAGGAACATCCCCAATAATATCCGATGTTATTTGGTTGGCATCTACACTAATAATCGTTTTCACATTTTCATTATCAAAATACTCTTTCATTTTCATATGAGAATTCACTACTATGGTAGCTCCTTCTTTTAAATTTTCTAAAACGTCTATTCCTGATTGTTTAAGCCCAGTATCAAACACTATTACACAGTCTGGCTCATCTACATAAGACTTTGTTGGAATATACTCATCGTCAATTCTTGCAAAACAAAAAATTGGAGCACCTTGCCTTTCTTGGCCATAAGATGGAATAGACTGTGCAAATTTGCCATCAAAAATAGCACTTTGAACTAAGACTTTTGAGGCTGTTACTGCACCCTGTCCTCCCCTTGCATAAAATTTAATTTCTCTCATTTAGTATCACTCCATTTGTCAAATTATAAGTAATCAGCTTGAATATTAAAAACATCTAAAATATAACAATATATAAACTATTAACACATAAAAGATACATAACCTCCTTTCTTGCAACTATATATTGATAGCAATTTCTTTGTTTTAATTATCATTTTTAATATATATTAGCATTTTTTTCTAACATAGTTAGGTTATATATTATTATCGACTTCTTATTACATAGTGTATTATATCTTATTGTTACTTTGTGGAGTTATAATAGAAAAAACAAACACAAAAGTATGTATTTTTTTAACTTTTCTTTCTATTTGTCTAGTTATGTAATATTTATTCCTTTTAATTGTCTACAGAAGAATAGTTGATAATATATGTTTGTTATTAACTTTTAATACTATAAGTAGAAATTAATCGTAAGAATACAAAATCTTAAATATAATTAGTGGGAATTTCCTGAAATGAAATAATCCTTTAAGATATGGCTTAGGGATTTTAGAATTTTAGATAGCAAAATAAAAACCTTCTTCGCAAAGAATCTTAATTTGCAAAAAAGGTTTTTATTCATACTGTTTGAATAAAATTATTTTATACTTCTTTAATTAAGGAAATTTCACAATTCAGACTTGGCAAAATTGCATATGCGAATATTATCCTTAATTTAATTATTTAGAAATAGAATACATTTTGATGGTATAGACTCGAAGATTCCAAAAGAATATGTAGTAGTTAGATTTTTCAGAAGATAATTATGCAATTTGCTAAATTGATTTAAATATACTAAATATATGTTAATAATGATTTATACTTTTTTAGTAAAATATGGGAATTTACATTTGTTATTCCATCTATTGAATATAATTTATTATGCATAAATTCTCCAATACTATCTAAATTTTCAAGCTGTGCATGAACATGTAAGCTCGTGGCTCCTGTTGTTTGGTAAACAATTGTAATTTCATCAAACTCGGCCAATGTTCTAGCCACAGAATCAATCATATTTGTTTTTACTTCTATATCAAAGAATACACTTGTTTTAAATCCAATGCCAGCACTGTCTATGAAAATAGTAAAATGTTTAATTATACCACTTTGCTTCAGTTTAATTACTCTTTCTCTTACCGAAACCCTAGACAAATGAACTCTCTCAGCAATATCTGAGTAGGATATTCTTGAATTATTAATAAGCTCTCGAAGTATCTTTTTATCTACTTCATCAATCAGCACACTTTTCTCAAGCATATGCTTACTGTCGTTAAGTGATTTCAACTCAACACTTCCCTTCTTCTATAATACTATGATTTTAGCATACATTATGAAGTAAAACAATGTGAAAGGTACCGGGTACCGCCCGAACTCCTAATATTCCATTCATCGGTTAAGGAGCTAACAATATATTTATTTAAGGTGCTGGTGAATCCAAATAGAGGATTCCCAGTAATAATTGTTGCCCTCATTATAACTGCTAAAAATAAAGATAGTAAAACCTTGCCAGTTAAAAGCGATAAAACAATTGCTAAAATTAGTGGTAGAACTGATAAACATCGCGCCTCTACCTCAACCGTTTTAGGGATGAGGTATTTATAATATTCATTTTCATGTATAAGAATTTAACATAGGATTTACCTGTTGCCAATGGAAATTTAATATACGTAATATCTAGATTAAAATTTCTGTATGGCTTTGTTTATATATACTCTATGTTGTCTATACTCAAGTATCTTTCTTGTTTATATCTTTATGAGCAAACATTGTTATGCGATGTCGACTTATTCATTTTCAAAGCAAATATTAATATATTATCAATTTAATCGCTATTCCCATTTATCGTAAAAAATCATGTCATTCCTATTTTTGCCCCTTTTTTGTTCTGGTGTTTCATCTGCATATCCTATAGGAACAAGAAGTTGACATGTAATATGCTCTGGCAACCCTAGTATTTTGTTTATTTTTTCAATATCGATAAAATCAACTAAACAACCACGTAAATTATGGGAAACTGCAGTAAGAATTATATGTTGAGCTGCTATGTAAACAGGCGTGCTTTGCACTAATGTTTTACATGCTTTACGGTTTTCATGCTTTCTTAGAAAATTAACAATATCTTCCCCATATCTAAGCTTATTCCCAATAACACCATAGTCATCATCATTTTGTTCACCAATGTCCCAACTAATATCACAACAACAAGCAATTATTACTGGTGCTTTTGATACCCACTGAGCCCATAATGTTGCACTAGAAATTTCATTTTTTACTTTTTTATCTTCTATTACTCCAAAATAATAATTACAGGTATCTGTCTCAGGAGCAAGTTTGGCACTTTCTAAAATGTCAGTAATAATACTATTATCAATATCCATATCTTTAAATTTTCTTACTGACCTTCTTTTTCTCATTACTTCTAATAATTCCATAATATCCTCCTTTATTTTCCCCCAAAAAATATACCTACATGAATAAGTCAATGTCACATAACTATTCTTTAGTTTAATATCTTTATTAGTTAGACTAATAAAGACGAACATTAGTTATAGTAATGTTCACTAAACCAAATTCTAAATAAAATTCAACTGTTGCTTTTCTTGTGATTCCCATTCAACAACAAATACTTATATAAATCGTTTAAAATTCCTTTAACTATTTTTGTCAAATAGAAAGAATTAATATAGAATAGATTCTTAATGTTGAGTAAACAATATTTCTATCAAAAAAAGAAAGGGCAAAACCAAAGGACTACCTCTTGATGAAGCTTGCTCCCAGTGAAGGTATGTGCTGCGCTAACATACTTTCCACAGCAAAGGGCAGGCTTTTGTTAGGCAAAGTCTTTTTCTTCTCCATTAATTAGTTTTTCATATCCAATATCTAATAACGGCAATACTTCTAATAGAGTTCTTATCTCATGCATTGGATTCACTTCATATTTCCACATATAGTTATTTCTATTTATCCAACAAGTTGTTATTCCCACTCTGTTTGCACCTAGAATATCAGAAGAAGTATCTCCTATATGAATTACTTCTTCTGGTTCTACCTTATAATGTTCTAAAACTTTCTTAAAGATTGTTCCTTCTTTATCTTTTTTATATGATTTGATTTGTTCTGATATAAAAACCATATCAAAATTAAATTTTTCTAATAAAGGTCTTACCATTTCTATATCTGCATCACTTACCAAACATATTGGATAATCCTTACCTACAATTTCAATAAATTCATTACTATCCTCATAGAGCTCTGCAAATCCATGTTCTTCAATAAAAATTTTTGTGGCTTCCATTGGACTTAGATTGAGTTTAAGTTCTTGAAATACTTCTGTGAATTTCTCTAGAAAAATCATTTTGAAATTTATAAAATTATTCCTACTACTAACATCTTCATGAAATTTCTCTATAATTTTTTTATCTACAAGATTGGCATACTTTTCTTCTAATTCTTTTGTATACCCTTTTCCCAAAATTCTCTTCCAAATAAACTCTTTTCTTGTATAAACATTTACTAAAGTTTGAAACATATCAATACAAATAACTTTAATTTTTTTCACAAATATGACCCCATTTCAGAAAAAGATTTTGCCTAATAAGGGATTACTGACTACGCCTATGTCACCAATATTTCTAAATAGGCATGTTATTTGACTATTAATGTGGGTAATACTCGCCTATATGCGAAACATTATTTTTATATTATATCATGATTTGAAATATCTCACTAAAGATATTATATATATTAACCTATCGTAATATCGTATCCCCTGTCCTAACTCCATTTAAATCTATTACCTATTTTAAAGCAGAATATATATTTAGTTTAAATTGTAAAACCAAACGCATTTTTTACCATTTTCCGTCACATTATGTTATAATATCCCATAGGAGGGGATTATATGAAAGCTACGGGAATAGTTAGAAAATTAGATAATTTAGGGAGAATAGTTCTTCCAATGGAGCTAAGACGCACTATGTCTATAAAGACTGGTACACCTATAGAAATATTTGCAGATTTAGATAAGATTGTATTTTCTAAATATAAAGAAAGATGCTATATTTGCGGAAATGAAGATAAACTAATGGAGTTCAAAGAAAAACATATTTGTCAAAATTGTATAAACGATATTAAGAATCGCTAAAAATAAACGTCCTTTAATAATGCTGTTCTTGTCTGCTCTTCTATTTTTCAAGAAAAAACATTATAATTTAAATAAGAAAATTATCAAAATAGGTGGTGCTGTATGAAGGTTTGTATTTACCTTAGAAAATCTAGAGCTGGTGAAAATATGTCTGTTGAGGAAGTATTGAGCAGACATAAAACTACTCTTTTAGCTTATTCTAAGAAGTATAATTATAATGTTTTGGATATAAAGGAAGAAGTGGTAAGCGGTGAGTCAATTGCCAGGCGTCCCAAGATGCTTCAGCTGCTTAAGTAAGTAGAAGATAATAAATATGATGCTGTATTAGTTATGGATATGGATAGGCTCGGCAGGGGCAATATGCGTGAACAAGGGCTTATCCTAGAAACCTTTAAGGAGTTCAATACAAAGATCATCACTCCCAGAAAAACCTATGATTTGACCGATGAATTCGATGTTGTATGAATTTCTATGAACCTTTATAAATTTTATGCATAAAATAATATTGTAAGTTTTGTCAGTGATTTATGTCTTTAAGGAGATGAAAGAAATGGCTTACTCAGATAGAGAATTATTAGCAAGGATTATTAAATGTGAAGCAGGTGGAGAAGGCGACAATGGATTGCAGGCAACATCATACCACCTATAAAAAAAGAAGAAGTTTACTGACCTTCGTAAGCCTCTTCTTTTTTATTATTTTCTAATTCTCTTAAAAATTGATTTAGCAGCTTGTTTATCTCTTTTTTTAATTCCTCTTCAGTTATCTTCCCAGTATATATAACTTCATCCAAAGGCATTCCTCCTTTGGTTATATATATGATGGGATTGATTTGTCCTATAATAAAAAACTGAAAATTGGTTTTGGATTTTTTGTTTAGGTGGTTTTTGGTTTTTCGTTAAAGTCTGTGTTAATGTATAATTAAATCTTTAATTACCAAAAACTCTATTCTAGTAACTAGTGGTTAGAAATTTGTAAAAAGCAAACTCAGATTTATAGATATCTATGATTATAAACAATTTATGCTTTACTTATTTAAAACAATAATATAAATAAAATATATAATACTCTAAAATTATCAATTCCTAATAATCTTCTTTATTAAGTCTTCGTATAAATGCCTTAACTTCATCCTCTTTAATATCTTCTAATTTAGTTGAGTATTTTCTAAGTTTATCAGAATCTTTATCATGAATTTGATAAATAGCCTGATATAAATGTCTATTGTTTGTTGATGTCTCGTTTTTGTCTATGCCATGAACATCAGCCAATAATACTACACTATCTATATAATTGTTCTTATTACTTCTACAATCTTGAATTATTATTTTCACACCAGCAGTTCTAAATTTTTTACTCATTTTTAAATAACTAATAGCATTAACTGAATCTTCTAATGGCATATTGCCGCAATAAAAATATCCTATATTTCCATCAATCATGTTTTCTATATCAGTAATATTCGCATCTTCAGTTGGATTAGATAACTTTCCTAGTAAACCCTTACTCATAGTATGTACAGTATATATAAATGTTCCAAGTACAATTAATCCTATACAGAACCCCACAATAATGTAAATAGTTTTCTTTTTTTGTTTTAATGTTATTCTTTTCATTGCAAATTTCTCCTAACTATTTATTATATATAAACCTATTAAACATAGAGAGTGGTATATCCTTCTATTTTTTTACAAAAATATCGCAATTTCTGACAAAATATTGTTATTATGTTATTATTCAAAACGAAAATATAGACCGGATTTTCTAATCAATACGTTAACTAAAGTTTTAGTCCAAAAACTGAAAAAAGACGGGGAAAGCCCGGTCTAGTAATTCATTATAATTAATTCGCTATATTTCTTTCTTCCCTTACTTTCTCTACTTACAGAATATCCAACCCTAGTTTCTGCAATATTGAAGTCTTTATACCATTCTCTAATCTTAGGATGATCATTTATTGTAAGTAAAAACTTTCCTTCAATATTACTCAAAATACTATTTAATTCCTGATGATGTTCTTCTGTAAAAGGGTTTTTATATCCTGTTGTTTCAAGATAAGGTGGATCACAAAAGAAAAAAGTATGCTTTCTGTCATACCTTCTAAAAATCTCTTGAAAACTCAAATTTTCGATATAAGTATTTCTAAGTCTACTCTTTATGTTTTTAAGATGATCAGTAGTAAATATTTGAGGTTTAGGCCTACTTGTTGTACCATACCCAAAATGATTTCCTTTACTAGCAAAACTCTGAGAAAGTATATAAATGAATCTAATAGCTCTTTGAATATCAGTTAGATTTTCAGAATCCTGTTGCATATATTCATTAAATAAGTCCCTTGAACATATTTCATATTGCAGCAGTCTTGAAACTTCCTGTTCATGATATTTAATTATCTTAAATAAGTTAATAAGCTCTTTATCAATATCATTTATAACTTCGACTTTAGATGGGTCTTTACCAAAATATACCCATCCCGCTCCAAAGAAAGGCTCCACATAGCAAGTATGCTCTGGTATTAATTCTATAATCTTTTTTCTAAGTCTAGATTTTCCTCCCATTCGAGAAATTGGTGGTTTTAACATTACTATCACTCCTTCAACTTTTTTAAAATTAGTTGAAAGATGACAGCTGAAAGTAGTTATTTTAATTATTTTTCTGCAGACAAAGGAGAGTTTTCACCCTCCTTTCTGCAGCTTGATACTCACATATATTTATTGTTTCTGTTTTATTTACAAAGGAAAGTATTGCAGTCTCTAGTTCGTTAGCTGCTTTAAAATAAACTAAGCTTCTATTTCGATTTTTATCCTTTTTAATCTTCTGGATATTAAATCCTTTCGCTACTAGAAATACTATTAAGTCTTTATCTGTGATTAGTTTTAAGTTGTTTGGTGTAATCATCCTCCTTTGATTTTGCCATCCAAATTAATATTTTATTTCCTTTTTACAAATGGTAAATCTAGTCCAGATGTATCAGGATTATTTAATATCCCTAATACAACCCCTATAGAACAAACTGCCTTTACAGTTGTCATAACCCTTTCACTATCTACTTCTACGCCATTTGTAACTAATATAAGCACTACAAGTGATACTAAAGTTATTATTGTCCCGGGATTTTTTAACCTTTTTAACATAATTATCATCCTCCTATTTATTTTGAACATACCAAAAAAAGAAACCTACAAGTGAGGTTCCTCCTAGCATTACTAATGCTTTTATCCAAGCTGTTAAATTTTCAAGCTGCTTAATTAAATTATCAATCTTCTCTCCCATCTTTGCATCATTAACCTCTAAATTTCCTATCCTTTTTTCATGATCATCTAATTTGCTTACTACTTCTTGGTGTCTATCACAAATATTCATTATGGCACCTGCTTTCCTAGTCTAGTAGCCCTAACTTATCAAAAAACACCATCAACTGTTCTTCAGTTACCTGGGTCTTAGGGCCAATTCCGTCATTAATACCTTTTTCAACTGCCTTTTCCCATGAAGATTTTGCCCAGTGAGATACTTCTTCATCTATCTCGTCTTTGTAGGCTTTTTCCAAAACTTCCTTCATAGGAAATTTTAAACCTGGGCAGGTTTTTGTAGAAAATTCATTGTGTCCGTGTATAGGTAACTGACCATATCTGATTTTAACATCATTTAGCAATTTATAAAGAGTATGGAGCTGATTTGCGTTGGGTCTATATTTATCGAAGTTTCCAACTAAACATATACCAATGGATTTTGCATTTTGACCTATAGTATGGGCTCCTACTTCCTTTTCGTCACGTCCCTTATGTAATTTACCATCGGTTGTAATAAGGTAGTGATATCCAATATCTTTCCATCCCTTAGTTTTAACATGATACTTTCTAATTGATTCAAAGGTTCCTTCATTTGTGGCACTATGGTGGAGAATTATTTTATTTGGATTATTCATTTTACACCTCCTAGATTTGACATAAAAAATACACCTTCATGGGTGTTATTTAATAATGTCTATTTAACTATATTTTCTATAAAAACAAACTGCCTATCATATATTTTAATAGGCAGTTTAATAATACTTACTATACTTTTACATGAATTATTAGGCATTAGAGATTTGAATAATAATACAAAACTGTATGCAGGAATTATTCGAAAACATCAAATAATATTCTATAAGCTTGTTTAGGAATACCATATCTGTGTTCTACTAATATATAATAGGTTTCATTTGGACGAATATAAATATCATAGATTCTTTCATCTTCGCCTTTACCTAATTCTGATGAACCAAGCATACGTCCGCGATCATCATATAAATATATGTCGTAATCCACATCTTCATCTCTTAAACGCAAAACTATAGCACTCCCACCTCTTTTCTCTGACCTAACTTTAAACCAATCTACTTTATCTGATTCGGACACTATTCCATCAATAGATATATGATATTCGTTCTCCTTAACTGTATATGGTCCATCTGCAGTACTTCTCGAATTATTAGGTTCCTGCTCAAAATACCTCTCAGTTGCAAAAGCAACTGTCCCCGTGGAAAGTACCATACAAATTACACACAAAAACACTAAAAACTTTTTCATTTTTCTTTTGTCCTCCTTTAATTGTTATTTTTTACTCTTGTATTATCAGTAAGATATAAATCTCTTATACCTACACCTACATAGTAACACAACTTCCAAGAAATAAATGTCGATAAATGTACTATTTTATATATTTTACATAATTTATTATATTTTTTAAAATATATCCAATAATGTAAATATATTTTTAATACTGTAGTTAAATGTTTACCTTCAATTAAGCTTTTGGCAGTGTTGATAAAATACCCTTATCAAAATATTTACTTTCTTCCATCATAATTCAATTGTGAAAGTTCCTGCTTTATCTTATCAATAAATGTAGGTATATTGCTTCCAAAGTTTACTTCAAGTTTAAAGCCATCAGCTTCATATACTTCTGTTACTTCTGTAATTCTAACATCAATTGTTAAATTCCAGCTCTTGTTTTGTACCGTTACTTTATCGCCTAAATCAAAGTCTTTTTCATATTTAAAAGGACCATAGGTAAGTATTTCTCCTTCTAATGTTTTTATCTGGGGTGTTTCAGCTAGCTTTTGATTTCCTCTGGTTTGTAATTCTTCAATGGTTGTAATATCCCTAGCATCTATAAAGGTTTCTATTCTATCTATTCCTGCAGCTTTTCCAGTCTCTACTATCTGCCTATCTGCTCCTTCTCCTCTTCCCCCAACATATCCATAATTTTTATATCCTATATCAGAATCAACATAATGTTGGGTTTTTATATTATCAAATTCATATGAAAAAATAACAGGGCTATTAACTGTTTGATTTATAGTTAAATCCCTGCCTTCATATATATCAATATCTATTTTTTTAGTTTCATGGTTTAAATTCGTTTTAATTCCTATATCAGAAATACTGCATATTTCCTGGATTTCTTCAGAAAGATTTTTATATCTACTCTTCCAGGATAAATTAATTCCCCTATTTTTATTTGGAAGAATATTTAAAAATGATATGTTTCTATTAGTATCTAAAGCATTTACAATACTATTTTTTATATAATGTTTTATTACTGTCTCAGCATTTCCTTTAATAGAGTCATGGTCACTTTCTGGAGGGGGCAGAATAATTCTTTGGGTAAACAAATGATCTATTGTATAGCCTTTAATTAAAAGTGTTTCCGATGCCTTCCCTTGCTCATTAAGGTTTATTTCCCTATGCCTTATTATCCCTATCTTGTTAGAATCATTTCCAAGCAAAATCATATTTCCCTTTTCTAAATATCTTGTATTTTGCTTATGTTTATTTACTGTTAATTGAAATTCTCCATATTTAAGATATTTTCTTGTAAATATAAGGCTTTCATAATTATCTATTTCAGCCAGTAATTCAATAGATGGTGTAAATATTCTAACTGGTTTCATGCTTCACCTACTTTCAAAAATGAAAAAGGAGCATAAAAAATACACTCTTTTTCCAAGGGAAATTACTCATTTTCTGCAATGACTTGCTCTACGACTTCTTTTAAATTTCCTAAGACTGGAATTTGATCCTCTGTATATATTCCTGCTAGAATCAGTGGAACCCATACGTTTTTTACCAGGGCTGAATTTTTAGTAAATGTCATCTTACTCACCTCCTGCCATCATCATCGTTATTTCTGCTAAGGCTTGCTGCAACCCTTGGACTTTAGTCTCAAGCTTTTGGAACTCTAAATATTGAGGTGAATCCACATATTCCCACCACACTGTATTTTCAGCCTTATTCGCTCTTATTACTGCCGTTTTTCCTGCAGGTATTTCCTTAGGGGGTAATTCTTCTACTGCTACAGCTCTTGCTTTATCTTCTTCCGTTAAAACTCTTTCATCATAAACTATACTTCCACCTTCAAATACATATAACATTTTCATTCCTCCTACTCTTTTTCATAACCTTTGACCTGAAATGTCTGGGTTAGTTTTTCAATGTAATAACCTGTCGCCAGATAAACATTATGTTCATCATCTATTTTAATGTCAGCGATATTATCCCTTGCCTGATAACGCCATAATTCCTCACCTCTTTCAGTTAATTTAACTAGAGTTTTGTTAGTATCAACAGCATAAATAGCTCCATCCAAACCTTGTACTGTTCTCAAATAGGATTTAACATCTTTTATGGTAAATGAATGCATGTGCCCACCAGAATATTTATTAAATACTTGAATGCTAGTACCACTAAGATCATAGATAAAATCACCGTAAACATTAAATATGGCCTTTGCTCCATTAAAATAATAGAGACATATTAAGGTATCAATATTATATAGTCTATCCAGTGCCAATACTGTATGGTCATCCCAAAGGTATAATTTATGAAACACACCACTAATACCTATTTCTTTTACATTTAAAACACTTCCTTCAGGAGATATTTTAACTAAGTAGTCATTTCTATTTGATCTGTTTGTAATACTAACTAGAATTATTCCTTCGCTATTTACCACTAAATCTGTTACCTTCCCCGTTGTTTCTGATATGCTGCATGACCACTGCTCTACTCCAAGGGAATCTAATTTTTTCAATGTTTGTGAATCATCAGCAACAAAAACATTCCCCTTATTATCTGCCCTAACAAAGTTCATAATCCGGTCATGGTCATATATCCACTGCTGTTTACCTAGGGCATTAAACTTTCTTACTGTACAATCATCACTGGCACCATATAAATTGCCGTTTCTATCTACATCTATAGAATTAATTGTTCCTTCAAATTGATGAGGAATAAAATTTGACCACTGCTGTTCTGTTGATAAAACTCTTGCTGTGTGCTGTCGCAACACAAAGATTTTCCCTAGTTCTTTATCAAAACCAAAACCTTCAATATCATTGTTACTAATGCTGCAATTTTCACGCCAGATAAAATCAGACAGTTGATTATCAAGCTTGGTAATTTCTTGGTCAGAAACTGTATATATATTATTTCCACTATCAATGAACAAATTATATACATTACATACATTGGCATTGGTTCGCTCAAATATAGGTTCCCCTGTTTGATAACTATGCTTTCGAAGGATCCTTTTGCTATCTATTGAATAAAAATGATTAGTACCCGATTCAATGGCAAGTGCATACGAATCGTAATTATTAGGTATAGTATAGGAATATATGTCAGCTCCCGTCGAGCAGTTAAGCCTTTTAATTATACTATTACCATAACTTACAATAACTGTAGTTTCATTAACTGCTAACCCCATTACATAATCTGAAACTGATGCTGTTTCCCAAATTTTATCCCCATTAGTTCTTTTAAATTTATAGACTTTAGAACCACTAGAATAACGCTCTCCAACATAAACACCAGATGTTTCTACTGCTATACATCCAATATTTCGAGATGTTGATGCTTCCCAAATTATACTTCCATCTAAAGCGTATTTATACAGTTTTGTGTTTTGTGCAAGATAATAACTATCGTCAGTAGATGCAAGGTCAGGTATCATGTGTGCTGAAGAAGATGAGTGGGTATTATCAGCTATTACCTCCCCAGAAAGGGCATCATAAATTGTCACCCCTAAACTGTGCAATACATACACTTTTCCATTGTGATAATGATTTACACCCTTGCGGTCAGACAGAATTCCTAGGGAACGATGAGTAAAAGGTAATCCCATCCCCTTTAATTTATCTGAAGCTATAATCGGAATTAATCCTTCAATAGGTATAACACCTGGGTCTGACAATCCCCTTCCCAAGCCATGTAATACTAAATCATTCATCCGTAATTACCTCCTCTATCCAGTCTCCTACTTCGTTGTATTTTTGCTTATATACAGCGACCCCATCAACTGTTTCTCCATCAGTACCATAATAAGTAACTGTGCGATTTGTATATCGTGGGGAATTCCCCCCACTTAATACAGACTTTTTAGCTAAAGTTCCATCCTGACGGTGCCATTCAATAGTAGTAAAGATCCCTTTTTCATCTTTCCCAGAACGATATGTGTTTGCCAAATCTCCATGGGCTGAAAAGTCAGCTTCATGCTGCCTAAAAAGGCTCCAAGGCACTAGGTCAGCTGTTTCGTTAGTAATTTCCTGTATGCGGTCAAACCACTCTTTCCACTCTACATAGAAATCCCCATTAGGCTCACCAGTTTTACTTTCCAGCCAAGCATCCCAAAGGTTTTTATAAACTTCTGGATGATTAGCCCACCAAGCATCCCATTGTTCCTGCATCCACTGGGTTTCACTTGCTATATCTTGAGGCAAAAGTAGCTTTCCACTAATATAGCAATCCACCGCTTCTGGTTGACTTGCTTTACCTTCAATAATCTCTTGAGATACTATAATCTGATCAAATACTGATGCTTGATAAGATTCCCCTGCAGAAAGAACTTTATCCCTCATCACATATGCACCAGCCATCTTCAAACTCACATTTTGTGCTGTTTCTGATAAATTGGTTAAAATTATAGATTTTAATATTACTACCCTATTATTTGGTACTTGATACAAAGGCTCAAAAGCATTTAATAATGTTCCTTTATTAAGTCGTACTGCACTTCCCATATACTACATTCCTCCCCATGTATTGATTACAGCTAACCCTTCTAACCTACGCCATTTTCCATCACTGATTTCCACTTCCAGATTATTACCGCTAATACGTAAGCCGTGGGTTTCCTCTCTTACTGTACGATCTCGATGGGCTTTAAAATGACTACGTGGCACTAGGTTGCTAACATCTTGAATTTCTTCAAACCACTCTTTCCACTCTACATAAAACTCTCCATTCGGTGTCGCCAATTTATCCTCTACCCAAGTTCGCCAAACTTTAAGAGCTTCTTTCTTAAACCATGAATCCCATACCTTTCGTACTTCATCAAACCAACTTTTCCACTGTATATAAAACTCCCCATCAGGTGTTGCTAGTTTTTCCTTTGTCCAATTACTCCAGGTAGTCTGAAAAGCTAAAAATTTGCTCTGCAGTGAAGCTAGAAAAGCAGTGTATTCGATATCAATATTCTGTTTTTTACTAGCCATATACTTCAACCAGATGGTTAGTTGTTCATTTCCTTGTGCTCTTTTTGCATCTAGATAAATTTTCCATTCATTAAATAGTTCTGTAGTATCTACTTGTTCAAATAAATGTGTAACAAAACCACAAACTTCGTTATTTAGTCTTTCATCAGTTATCTGGTGTGCTTCTATAAAACTTTTCCCAGCAAGGATTTCCACTTGCGCTAAAGCCAACTCATAGATGTTTTCATCACGAGTTAGTTCTGGCACTTGGGGTGTTTCGGCTGGAGTGCCGGTTAAAATAAAGGCCTTTACATAGCGATTTTCCAAGGTCTTATCTAATCTTATTACTACCCTATCAATGCGATTGTACTTAGCATGTGCACTTTGGTGGTATAGTTTTAAAGGCTCCATATCAATTTTATAAAGATAGCCTTCAACCCAGGCATAACCAGGAAGAATATGAGTTTTCATGTCCTGCCCTTGTGCACCAACTTTCAAGTCGTCCCCATCACCATTAAAAACACCGTTTCTAATAAATCGCCTAAAATACTCCGCAAATTCATCGGCACTATAATTCCTTTCATCATCCATGGTACTATCAAAAAACATATATTTCTCTGCCAATTTCTCACCTTCTTTCTAAACCCCGGTATATCTATTTCTATATGTTACTTTCACCTTTGTTTTCTGGGAGTCATTTAAAGATTCGTATGAAAGAATATTTTCTCCTGGAACTAAACTCCAAAACACTGAATCAAGCTCAATATATCCAAATGCATTTTCAATGCTGCCATTTAGCCTTTCAATTTCAACTTTTTTATTCCCAAAGGTTGTATCTATTTTTAATATTTCACCTTCTAGAAGCTCTTTTTTAACCTTTATAAGTTCCCCTGTTGTTTCATTATGAATAGTAGGATTACTACCTGGGCCATAGAATTCTATCTTAACTGGAGTTGATACATCACCACTATTAACTATTTTTTTCTTCTTCCCACGATAGCTGAAGGTTGTAGGTAGTCGTAAGCCAAATTTTATTCCTCCCATTAGATATGAAAGTTCCTCTCCTTCAATAAAAGTATCTAGCCAAAATGGACTAGGAGCTATTAAGCTTATAATACAAGGCTGTACATTCGGCCTTGTTTTTCCCCATACTGGAGCTTTTTCAACCACTACTGATAGTATTTTTTCAGTATTATTATTAATATATTTTATAAAACCTTTAATCTTTGGATTAAAGGTTTTTGATAACTGCTGCCTATATTCATAAAGCTGATTTTGGTTCTTACTCAGAATAACTACCTCTAATGTTAAATATCTTGATTCTAGTAACGTATCTATGTGGGTTTCTCCATCTTGAAAAGGAGCCTTTTGCATTTGTACATCAGTATTAACTGCACCAGTCCCTTCTATAGTTTGTAAAAAAAAAGGCTTAGTATTTGTTAGTTTAATACTTTGCCCTTTCTCATTCGTATAGATTATGCTTTGCATATTTGACCTCCTACCATAACATCCCAAGTTCCCTACTAGCAGCTTTAATTTTTCTTGCTGTTTCAGCAGGACTTAAAGGTTGTAAACTGTTTATAGTGAGATTCTGTGTAACACCTCGATTAACACCATCTAATTTACTAGCAATAGCATCTGCTAATTTATTGTAGTTTATATCAATTTTAATATTATTACTATTATTCTTATAAGCTTCACCCGACATAATTCTTCGAGTCTGTGTATTAGTAAATATCTTAGTGTGCCTAGGTAAATCAAGTAATTGTTTACCAGTAGCCACATAAGAACGCCCACTGGGTTCTTGTATTAACTCGTTACCTTTTTCAGATACCCAAGTCAATCCACCTTCAAAGTCATTAGTTCCGATTGCATTTCCTGTTATAGCTTTTTTTGCACTTGAATATACTGTTTTAACTTTTCTTGTAATTTTTAAAACTTTGTCTTTAACCTTCATACCGTTAAACTCTTTTATTTTATCTATTGCATTCTTAGCTTTATCTATTATGCTGCCAAAAATATCTTTCATTTTGTCAACATAATACTCAACTTCTTCTTTCGTTTCTTCTATTGCATCTACTGTAACTTCCTTAACTTTTTCAACTTTTTCTTTTACATCAGTTCTAATATTCTCCCATGCTTCTGATATATTTGTTCCCATTTTCTTTATAAATTTTACTACATCGTCTTTCATTTCAATAGTTTTAGTAATAACATCTTCCTTCATGAGCTGCCACTTGGATTTAACTTCTCCTGTTTCCCAAATAACCTCATTAATATGCTCGCTTGCTTGTTTCTTAGCTTCTTCCACAACTTTATTATGCATTTTTTCTGCTTTGTCTTTAGCTTCATTATACTGTCTTTTTGCTTCTTCTATTAACTTTTCAGCCTGTTCCTCTGAAATTATACCCATTACATCTCGTTGTTTGATTATTTCTTTTATAGTGTCTTTACGTTGCTGTTCAGCTTCTTTTATAGTTTTTTCCTTTTGCTCTATACTATTTTTAACAACTTCTGCTTTTTGTTCTAAAGTAATTCTATCAGCTTCACTTTTTAGTCGTTCAAATATAGCTTTTTGCTCTATTTCACTATCAGACAGTGTTTCTATTGCTATTTTAGACATTTCCCCTTGTATTCTATTTATTTCTCTCTTTTCTTCCTCAGATAAAGTACGTTTTTTGTTGCTTGCAATAGTAAAAATTTCATTAATTCTATTTTGACCTTCTGTAGTTTTAGTTTGCATTTCAGTATATTTATTGTTAACAGTATTAAGTATAGCTTTCTTTTCTTCTTCTGTTAGAGTTTTGCTTTCAGAAAACAACTGATTTAAAGTTGATAGTGTATTATTTTTATGGGTTTCAATCTCTTTATTTGTAGAAGATGATAATTCTTCATATTTGCCTATAACATTATTTTTCATTTCTTCTGTAACGCCTTCTACACTTAAATAGGCTGTGGTCAATTGACCTGTTAATTCGTTGTTTTTAGAAATATAATCATCAATAGCTGTTTTCATTTCTTCCTTTGATTGTTTAAAATTATCTGTTGTCTCTTTTGCTTTATCTGCAACTACACCCTCTGAATTTGCCAGTGTCTCTAAATCCTGTGAAGTATCTAATGCCATATCTCCCATAGCATTTATTGAATCACTTGCACCGCTGCTTGATGTACTTGCCTTTTTAGATTCTTGCTCCAATGAAGATATTTTCTTATTAAGTCCTTCTAAAGCTATCTTTTGTTCATCAACTACACTCTTGACATTTAGCATTTGATCAATAGCATCCTGAGAAGTTTGCTTTTCACTATTAAGCCCATCAATAATTTTAGAACTCATGCTCTGCCCTGCATCTTGCCATTTTGGAGTATATGTGTTTAATAGTTTAACTAATTCCTTTTGGTTTCCATCTAATATTAATTTTCTTGCTTCTGATTCAGTGTTTTCTGTGGATTTTAATTTTTCATAGTGTTTCTTTGTTTCCTCTATTTCTGCCTTTAACCCCTCTATTACTTCTTTATTCTTAGCTAATTCATTAGCCTTTTTATTGTCGTATTCTGCTTTTAATTCGTCTTTTTTCTTGCCTGTCTGCTCTTTTATAGCGTCCATTTCTTCCTTTAACGATTCCTTTTGCTGCTTTCTTTCTTCAAGTATTTTCTCCCTCTCACGTTCAAGTAAAAACTTATTTAGTTCTTCTTTAGCCCTTTTTCTTTCTTCGTCATTATTGGCTTCTTCTACTGCTTGCTTTAGTCTGGCTTGTTTTTTCTTTGATTCCTGTTCTCTTAGAGCTTTTTCCTCTGCTTGTGTCTTAGCGTCTATGGCATCTATCTCAGATTGTATTGCTTGTAATCGGTCATATTCTTCTTTATCTATGACCTTTAATTTAGCCATATACTCTTTATCATATTGCTTAATAATTTTATTGCTTGCGTTTTCTTGTGCTTCTATTTGTCTATTCAAGCTATTTATTTCAGCTTCTTCTATATCCTCATATTTCTTCTTAACTGCTTCAACAACCTTATTTGCAAATCTATCAAGCTTATCTACATTAACTTGTATACTGTCTTCTATACCTTTTGCAATTTTTTTAGCTTGATCTAATACATCATCTTCCCCATCTTCCATACCAATTTTAAGTCCTTCATCTATATATCTTCCATATTCCTGCATTACACGAGAAGGAGAATGTATTCCCATTACTTTTTTAAAGCCATTTTTTATTTTGTTGGCTAAGCTTTTCATATAGTCGATTACTTCATGGGCTTTGTTGGTTATGCCATTTTTTAGACCTTGTATAATATAAGCTCCCATTTCTTTCATTTTTGAAGGAACTCTTTTTAATGCATATATTGAATTTTTACCAAAATCCTTAATTTTTCCTACTATTTTACCTAATCTTCCACCGGTTATATTATCTAGTGTTTCAAAGCCTTTCTTCCACACACTTATATATCCTTTTGTGTATGTTATCATTACGCCTTTTATGCCGCCACCATTTTTTTCTATTTCTTTAGATATTAAATTCCATGTTTTTCTTGTATTATCTTTTAATTTAGTCCAAGTTTCAGATACTTTTTTTCTTGTGCTTTCCCAAGCTTTACCTATTCCATTACCAACTATTTTTGCCACTGCTTTAAGACCTTCCCAGGCCTTTTGTAATGCCTTTCTAACCGTTTCGTTTTTGAAATACAATGCGGTCAATATTGCTATTAAACCTGCAACTGCTGTAATTACTAGACCTATAGGATTAGCAGTTAATGCCGCATTGAGTAACCACTGGGCCGCTGTAACTGCCTTTGTGGCAGCTGCCCCTGCTATCATAGCCCCTTTTTGTGCTGCCATACTAGCTGTGCTAGCAATAGTTTTGGCTGTATTTTTTATGTTAGCCAGTTCTAGGGCCTTAATTGTTTTTATCATTTTACTTCCAACTTCAATACTTGTACCTATAGCACTGGCAAATTTGCCTATTACTAATATTCCTACTCCAACACCACTTGTTAATAATCCTATTGTTGTGATTAGTTTCTTCTGTCCTTCATCTAAAGATTGTACCCAATTAACAAATCCCTGCATTTTTTCAACCATTTGATTTACTGTTGGAGCTAATATTTTCCCAAAAGATATAGCTAAATTTTTCAAAGAATTGACTAAGTCGGCTATGCTGTCTTTGGTTCCTCTATTCATCTTTTCAAAGGCTTTTTCCGTAGTTCCAGTTGAATTTTTCATTGCTTCCAAAGCTCCACTAAAGTCCTCTGATCCCTTCGTTGCAAGTACAGTTACAGAGTTTAATGCTTCAACTGATCCAAAAAGTTTTGCCATCTGTTCTTCATTTCCACCAGTTTTATTTCTTATTTCATCTAAAAATTCAGCCCATCCAATTGATTTTAGGTGAGCTGAATTAAATTCTAATCCTAATTTGGCAGCTAGTTCAGAAGCTTGCTTTGAAGGTTTTAATATATTTGAATAAGCTGCTTTAAGTCCTGTAATTGCCTGTGATGTTTGAATACCATTTTTAGTTAGTGTAGCTATGGATGCAAATAGTTCTTCTGTAGATACTTCTAATTTAGATGCTATAGGTATTACATTTCCTATACTTTGAGCCATTTCTCCAAAAGTAGTTTTACCATAATTCTGTGCTTGGAGCATTTGATCAGCAACGCTTTTGAAAGCTTTTTTTCCCTTTAACCCATAAGCATTCATTACTGTAGTCAAACCATCAACTGCGGTTGTTGTATCGGTAAAGCCACCTTCTGCGGCTTTGGTGGACACTTCTACATAGTCCAATGCATTTGCAGTATCTCCAGTAGCACTTATTGTCTGATACAAAGCTTCATTAAGCTCAGTTGCAGCTATTCCAGTATCATTAGATAGTTTTAATACGCCCTTATTTAATTGGCTTATAGATTTAACTGTAGTATCTGCAATAGTGGCAACCTTGTTACTGCTTTCTTCAAAATCTCCACTAAATTTTACGGCAGCAGTTCCAGCCGCTACTATAGGTATACTCAATTTACTTGTTAAGTCCTTACCAACTCTACTTAATCTATTTCCAACAGATTTCATCTTTTTGCTTGCTTTATCTAATTTATCGCTTAATTGTTTCCATCTACTGCCTTGTTCCTTTATATCTTTATTTACTTTGTTTAGTTGGTTTTGCATTTTAGTCATTTCTGTTTTAGCCCTATTAAGTTGAACTAGCATATTTTGTGTTTCTTTGTTATCGTCACCTTTTGCTTTCTTTACTTTCTCATATTGTTCTGATAGAAGCCTAACCTTATCTTGTTGAACTTCTAGCTTCTTTGACAAGGATTGAGATTTTAATTTCATTTGATCTAGGCCTTTTTCAAATCCACCCATCTCGGCTTTAGATTTTTTAAACTCTGAATCTAAAACTCTTAGACTTCTATTTATTTGTGCAATTCCTTTTTTAAAATCCGAACTACTTAAACCAACTTCAACATTTACCCCTGAATTTTCTTTTGCCACTATACCACCTGCCTTAGGCAAAAAATAATGATATAGTTAGCTTTTTACAGCCAGTCTATATCATCACAATAGCATTTATCATATTTATCTTTGTTTGTTCTATTTTCTAATCCGTTGACTTGTCTGTATATTTTGTAAAGACTGTTTAACTTTCTTATTGTGCTTTTCCAAAAAATTTCTTCATTCATATTCAAAAAGTTTGTTGCGATATAATACCAAAAATCAAAATTTATTCTGCAATCTTCCTTTGTTTCATCCTCTATACAATCATGCCCTTTATCCTCAGTTTGTGGCAAGCAATTGTATAAAGCTTCTATTACTTTTTTTCAATTTCATTTTTTATACCTGGTTCAATAGCATTAGTTAAGCTTTCAACTAACTGTTCAACTTTGTCTACCTCTAAAAAGTTAACCATCTTACCTACATCACGTATTGTTAATTTCTCATCTTCATGTAATAGTCCCGCCCACAGCAAAAATCTTAAACTATTAAAAACTTTATTGCTATTTCCTAGATTATTAAATGCTATTTCTACATCTCCAAATTTGTCCTCTATTTCACACATAGCGTTCATATCATATATCAATTCGTGGTCTTTGCCATCTAACTTAATTTTTACATTCTTAACCTTTACATTGTTAGCCATATTATTATCCCGCCTTTCAATTTAATTACCTATCTATAATAGAGAAGGACCCCCCTCTCTATTATCCTCCAATTGCTGCAGGTTTCTCATACACCTTAACAAACCAGTTTTGCCCTATCTCCGGTGTATATCCTGTGTTATCTTCGTCAGTTTTGGCTCTCCATTTTCCATCATATTCACGACACTGGAATACACCATTTACTGTGGGGGTTTGATATTCAATACTGTCTTTTGTTCCTTCAAATTGTTCTTGTGAATAGCTTAATTTGCCCTTATACAGCCAATAATATCTAAACTTTCCATTAGATTTCTTTGACTTAAAAGCCAATGCTATATAAGGAATATCATTATCCCTACCTTCCTCAACGACACCATCTTCATTCATGGCGATACCAAAGAGTTTAGCTCTTTGTTCATCGCTCAGATCATTTACACCGAACTCAACATTGACCTCTGAAATTTGACTGTAACTTTCAGTCAACGTATCATCACCATATAACTTACCCTCAGAAATTTGAGGATCTAACGTAATATTCATAAGCCCTTTAATTCTCTCTGGAGGTTCATACTCAACGCCTGTTTCATCATCTTTATTTAAAATCGCAAAATATAACTCTCTAACGCCTATAGTTGCCATATTATCACTATCCTTTCATGTTTTTTGTAAAAAAAATAGAGCAGCTCTGCTACTCTACATTTACATAATGCAAATATCTAAATGCCTTATGATATAGTTCTGTATCTTTTTCGTATAAATCTGGACTTACATCGAATTTTATAAATCTATCTCTATGTTGTTTCATTATTTTTTTAAGTTCATTTTGCAGGTTATAATACCTTAATTTATCATCAGAAAATAAACTGATCTGTATTGCATATTCTATTTCTACTTCTTTATCATCGGCGTATAAAGAATCCCTTTCATTAAAAATATAAAAATTGATGTATGTCCTTTCATCACCTTCGTATCGAAGATAGTGAGCTTTTACTCCTAAAGGTTTTAAAATGTCCTTTATTTCTTTTATTAAGCTCATTTTGCCACCTTCTTCATTATTTTATTTACTTCTTTTTGTGCTATTTTTACAATCTTATCCTTATTATCTAGAAATGCTTTAGTCATAAAAGGTTGTGGTTCCATTTTACTTGTGCCATATTCAACAAAATAGCTATAGAAAAATCCATGGCCCTTCACTTCTACTTTTCTAATGGCTGCACCCTCTATATATTTCATTGTGCTAATCTTAATATTATCTGCCATATGGTTTTTGTTGTATGTGGAACGTGGTGCATTTTTCTGTGCATCATCACGAATAGGTTTTGCCATTTCTATAGTGATTTTCTGTTCTGCTTTCTTTAATACATCTGGGGCAGATTCTAGATTTTTCATTAATTCCTTTAATCCTTTTATTTCTATACTCATTTCACACACTCACATATTAGATTCATAAATTTCTTGTTGTAATCAAAATAATCTATAAAAGTAATATCATATTCTTTGCCATTAAATATTACTCTCATATCTTCCCTTAATCCTTTTCTATACCTTATTTGGAATTTTGTCTTTATTTTATTATTTTCTTTAGCAGAACTGAAAAATTCATTTCCCCCTATATCTTGGACTTTAGCCCATGGCCTAGAAATAGCAGCCCATTTTTTCGACTCAATTCCTGTTTTTTTATCCTCCACAAACTGTTTTTCTTGTATTGTAATTCTATAACTTAGCTTTCCTGGATCCATAACTCATCATTCTTTCTTAAGCTTATATGCTTCAAGCTGTGCATATAAGCTAACTATAATAGGATTTATTTTTGATGCCCCCAGTCTATTTTCATATAGGTCAGCAATAATTATCTTTTGCAGCAATTTATATAAGTCCTGGGCGTTTGTATCGGCTTCAACATCTTCAGGATCAACACCTGTAGATTGTTTAATCAATATTTCACTAGAGCTGATTAGTCCAGTCAAGGTTGCATCCTCATCATTACCATCTATTCTAAGCCATTCCTTAAGTTCATTAATCTCCATAAAATCACCTATATAACTGATATTTTAAAAAGAAGGGTAGATCATACCCTTCTATAAATTATTCACCCTTCTTAATGATAACTACTCCATTTGGATCTATAAGCTTTCCATCTGCAATCAAGATTGCTTTATCAACCCACTCATTTGTATCATGATCAAAGTATCTATACATCATCATCTGCATATTGCTGTTAAATCCATAATTTCTAAGGTTGCAGTATACAGCAACTACTTCCCCTACAGCAGCATCGTCATAAGGAGCAATCACATCGTCTTCAACCTGTATAACTTCTTTTCCGCCAAACCTTTCCTGAGGCCCCTTTGTTATTCCATAATTTACTCTTCCTATAGGCTGGCCATTTGCATCAACCATTCCATCGATATAGCCTTCGAAGGTTCCTGATGCCATTAAAAATGATGCTCCAGCTTTATATTTTAGTGGCATTTTTGCAAATACTTTTTTCTTCCATGCATCCCATTTTAAAAAGTCACTGGAAGTCAAGGTCACTATTTGTTTAGATGGAACTCTAGTATCTGCTGTAATTCCTAAGGGCTTTCCTGTGCCATTTCCTTTAAGCACTGCAAGGTCAAGAGCTTCTACCATAGCCTCTACAATCAAATCGGTTATTGTACTTTCAAATCCTGCCAGTGATACAGTATCAGCAAGTAGTGAAGTTGATATTTTACACTCTAATCCATAGTAGCTGAAGGATATGTTTTCATTTACTTGGACTTTCTGTTTATCAGATGATGTAGTTTCTCCTATCCATGTTGCAGTTGGCTTAAGAGATAAAATTGGAATTGTAAGGCCACCTTTGATATTTAGCTTTCTAACTCTATTAAAAACCTGGCCATAAGTAGTTACCTTTCTTATGACTTCGTTTAAAATAGTAGAAGGTATAATGGCAGATACATCACCTGTTGTAGTGGTTGCATCAGCTCTAAGCTCAGTAGTAATTTTTCCTGTCTGGCAGTAATCCATAAATGCTTTTCTATATTCTAGAGTTCCATATCTATCCTCTGGCTCTTGATTTCTCTGCTGAGAATTAGTTGGCCCAACTCCATAGGTCCCTAATGGGTTAAATCCTCCAGTTGGATTAGCAGCATTTCTTCCTTGCGGATCCTTGTTAGGGTCCACATTTCCCATACCAGCAATATTACTTGGATCATCTTGTGGCTTAGCATTTCTCTCTTCCTCTTCAATTTCATCTATCATAGATTGAAGGTCTGCTATTTCAGTATTTAAACCATCAATTTCTTTCTGTGCACTTCTTATTTCTTCAATCTTATCTGTAGATTCAACGATTTTCTTTAAGCTTGCTTTTCTTTCTTGCTTTAATTTTAATAATTTCAGTAATCTTTTCTTCATGGATTATCACCTTAACCTTTCTTAAAATTTAAATAATGTTTTTGCCCTTAGTCTTTCTAATTCAAGTAAATTCTCTTCTCCAGCTTCATTACTTAAACCCAGTTTAGCCCTAGCATTATCCAATGCCAGCTTTGCACTATCCAGTACATTTCTATCCCTTGAATCTATAATAATGTTAGTTCCATCATAGGCTGGAAAACTAACAGCTGAGACCTCAATAACTTTATCAATTTCATGTATACGTCTTGTTGGCATTTCAGAATCTAGATTATCCCAACTTTCGTCTTTTACATAAAAAATGAAGCTCATACCGTCCATATCTCCTCTTGATACAGAACTATATAAACTTCGTGCGTCAGAATTATTGTCAACATCTAAGTTGGCCTTAATAGCCAATCCAATGTCATCTACATTTAACTGAAGTGTAGAATTAATGTTATTATTTCTACTTCTTGCAAGTGGTATCTTATTCAAATCATGATTAACGCTAAAAAGAACATCTTTAAAATCTGTCTTATCAAATGCTCCACGCTCAATCACTTCATAGAAAAATCCCCCAATATTAGTTACCTGATCAAATACTGCTGCATGGCCTGCTATTATATACTGAGGGCTTTCTTCATTTGAGTTATCAATCGCTCTTAAATCAGCCATAAGAAAATTACGCTTAGCCTTTCCACAGACCGTTGGCTTATTTTTATTCTTGGCCAATGCTTTCACCTCCGTTTTTAGCTTTGTTTAGTTGATACTGAGTTGCTATTTTTGTATCCACATAGTTAAGACTAATAGTACGCCTATTTCCGCTGCCATCAGTAAGTGGTGGATAACCTAATATGGCCAGCTTTTGATTATCGGTTAGTAAACCTTGGCTGCCTGCTATTTCAAGCAATTTTAATTTTGACTGTGTACTTAGGTACATCATGTCCTTTTGGTAAAAGACTATTTCATTTCCAACATCTAATTCTCTCTGGGTAAACATGCCCCTTGAGTATGCTTGCCCTGATCTAATTAATATTGGTTCTAATGTTTTTTCATAGAAGGCTTGATATTCTTCATCGGTATATTTGCCACTTAATATCTCCCAGGATACTCCATACCAATTTAGGACCTTATCTTGTAGAAAATTTAAGGTTTCTCTATCTATTAGCTTTGGATCGACCTTTAAAGGAGTATATTCTCCCTTTAAATCCAAAGGTAATATCCCACTTTCACCACTATTTATTAGCTCTTCGAATTTCTTCCTTTCCTTCTTTTGCACTTCATCATCCATCATGGTATTAATTTTAAGGAGCCCTCTAATACTTAAGCTTGTTTTAATTGCTTTTCCCAGTCCTTGAAGAACTGTATCATTTATCTGCAAAACCTTTAAAAGAGCTTCATTGTCTGGCTGACCACTGGCTCCTCCACCCATTATGTCATTTACAGAAAATTTCTTTCTTATATGGATCACATCTGAATAAGGTAGTGTATAATTTTGACCATTTCCAAAATAAAGCTTGATGAACAATCTTCCTTTTATGTCTTGTAGAAAATCTACTTGAGTTGGGTTTAAGGGATATAACCCTGTAAAATATTTTGATTCATATCCTCTGGTGTTTGTATAGGTTTCATACGTTGGATATATAAAAAGATTATAATTCATCATTAGCAGCCAGATAGTTTTCTCTATAAATTCACTTATTGTCATGAATTCATTTGGAGCAAATTTAAAAATTCTGTTGATACTGCTTTTAGGAATTTGCTGTATTCCGCTGCTGTCTGTATATATGTGCCTTGGCTTTAGCTTACTCATTTCTGCTGCTATGGTATCTATACACATTTGAACTATATCGGAGATGTAAATATTCTGTCCAAACTGGCTGAAAGCAGGATAACTACCATCTAGTACTTTGGCATAATTTAAATTTTTATTTGATTTATTTTTACTCATTAAACTTTTAAGTAACATCTGCTATCTTCCTTTCTCTGCAATAAAAAAAGCAAATGCAATAAAACAAATGCCTAGGGTTATATATCCTGCTGGTATAAAAATTTTAAATACTCCTATAGATAGTAAAGCCATCCCTAAAATCAGGAATATATCATCTATAAGCTTTAGTATCAAAGTACCAAGGTTCCTAATACTTTTTAATCTCTTTTTAATCAATCCATCACCACCTTATGATCCTTACTAGCCCATTCTCTTTACTAATTCCAAAAACTCTAATTTATGATCTATGTAAATTCGATAGCAGATCATCATAGTAACAGCCCCATCTATTTTTTTATTCTCTTTACCTTGAATTTTTATAGGCATTATCTCTTCCTTTGAATTAGCAGTAATGGCTGTGTTTTCTAGACAATATCTATCGATTGGATTGTTATTGTATATTACTTTATTACTCTTTAGATCAGCTTCTAATAATTTCATTGGCTCCGACATGCTTCCGAAGGACTGATCTACTTTTTTAGTATCGAAGCCATAATCCTCCTCCATTTCTTTAACCCAATATACAGCTGACCATTTATCGTAACCAGTATTATAAAATCTAATTCCATAGTTTCTGTATAAATTATAGAACCATTTAGTTACTAATCTAAAGTCGTTCTCATTGCCATCTGACAGAGTCATCAATCCATCTCTTACCCACTGGCGATATAATTCTCTGTCTTCTTTAGGAAGATTGCCAAGCTTCGACTCAGGTATAAAATAATGCTGTAGAAAATACTTTTTGTCGCTTTTGGGCTTCATCAGCATTGCCCTTGCACTGCATAAGTCCCCAGTTTTACTAAGATCCACTCCGCCAATTCCAAAGGCGTTTCTAAATTCCTCTATATCAAAGGTTTCTTTATTATCAATGTCCTCAGTTGTGAGCCAAGCTGTGACATTGTTTTGTTTTATATTAAAGTCCTTTGATAAAACAAAGACCCTTTTGGACTTGCTGAGTTTTGCTTCTTCAATCATCTTGCGCATAAAGGACCATTTTTTTATTACTCCCAGTCCAGGATTACTTTTTACCCAGGTCTTTTCATCCTGCCATATTTCCTGCTCATTATCCTGGGTTTGCAGCCATATGAGCCATCTTGGTCTATGTAAATCCCCATCCAGTACTTGCCTAGCTTCCTTTAGTCTATCATCCAAATATCCATCATTAACTACACCCTCTGTAGTCAGTTCAAAGAATAGTGGTTCATCCTGGGTTGATAAGGCTTGTCGTATTGGCATAATAGATGTATCATCCTTCATCTCATGGACTTCATCTACAGCTCCTACACCAATATTCCTACCTTCCTTGGCTCCTGTTTTTGCCGATATTTTACGAATACTGCCCTTATTCTTATATGAAAACTTTCCTTTTTTCTTTGGCTTTCGAGGATTCCCAAAGTATATGCCTTTAATATTCTTTCTAGTAACCTTTTCAAGGGCTGGGCTTTCTTCACGCATTGCATTTATGGCTTGGAACATGAGATCAGCCTGCTCATAATCATTACTGCTGCAAAGAATTTTTATACCCTGCTGCCCACAGAAAAACTCAGCTAAGCATATGGCAGATATAAGTGGAGTCTTACCATTTTTCCTGCTTACTAGGTACAAGATATCTTGATGAAGTCTTACTAATCTACCTACCTCATCATCGTATATCTTAAAAATATAAATTGCCTCTATAAAAGCTTTTTGAAATAACATTAAAATAAAAGGCTTCCCAGCAAAGGGAGCCTCAAAGTGTTTACACCTAGTTTCTATGAACTTAATTCTTTTATGGGCATCGGTAAAATCTATAGTAATATCAGGATTGCTAAAATGACTGTAAAGTATATCTAATTCTTCCATAAGCTCATGGCCAATAAGTATCTCCTTTGTTTTACACTTACTTATATATTCCAATAACCAGGAGTGGGTTCCATTATATTCTGGGTTGATCATATTATCACCTATTCAAATTCTGCCAGTTCATCATCATCTTCAATGATTCCTTTATTTAATACTCCATTCAGTGTTTTTATAACTACTGAATATGAGTTGATGTTTTTTAAGTACTGCTTTCCTGCCTCTGTTTGCTTCTGGAGCCCTTGATTTGATGGATGTACTTTTATCATGCCTGTTTTCTCGATGATCTGTTTTAGATAGTAATTTTCAGCTTTAAGAAAAGCAGCATCTTCAACTAATCCTTCAACAAGCTTTCTTTTGCTTTCCTCAACATCCTCAAATACTTTCTTCAGCTTTGATAATTCTTGCTTATATATATCCTTTTTTGTCATTTTTCAAAAAACCTCCAGGGATTTTTAAAATTTTTGCTGTGTATGCAAAAAGCCTTCGCCTTTACGGTCATGGTAACTTTGCCTATAGTTTGAAACCGGGGGGATTAAGGAGTAAATCTTGTGAACCACTTCTCTATGTACTGCTTCCACTCATTCTTTCTGTACTTTCTGTCCTCATCAAGCTCTAATCTTGCAAGACATTCTTCCTTTGAAGCTTCACAGAAGATAAGCTCTGCTCCTAGATCAACAGCAAGCTTTTCTCTTCTGTATCTATCAGCAAAGCCTCCTATTATCCAAGCGTTGTTCCATCTGCCATAGCGAGTCTTGATATTATCTATGAGTAAGTTGTAGATTCCTTTGACATTTGTAAATAAGTTATCTGGCTTGTCAAAGCTTGGCAGCATTGATACAGCTTGATATAAATAATCCATGTCTACAACTATATCTCCCCTTCTTGCTTCTTGCTTAACATAAGTATTCTTACCACTAAGTGGAGCTCCAAATACAATGTATACTTTTCTTTCCCTGCTGTGGCCAAACCTATTATGTTCTTTATTGTGACAATCGGGACAAAGAATTTCTATAAGATCTGGATTGAGGCTTATGCTGTAATCATTTACATTCTCAGGTGTTAGCTCTACTTTATGATGTGCTATAGCGTTTATTGTGTCAGTTATTATTTCTCCACACTTCTCACATCTCAGCTCACCCTTTTTATTTGTCCTTGCAAGTATTATAGCTAATCTAAGAGTCCTCCACTTTTGTGAAGCATAGAATGTTCTTAGTACCGCATACTTAGCCATGTTAAAACACCTTCATTTCATCTATTTTCTTTTGATGCTCAAATCGTTCTTTCTGCATCTTGAGCTTCTTCTTATCATGCTGCTTCTTGTACTGAAGCTCTGGATTTTCTATCTGAGTCTTAAGCCTTTCTACTCTAAGCTTTTGTTCTTCTGTCGCTATATCCCAGTTGGAGTGAAGCATTTCGTCGTACTTTTTAATCATCCTAGTTAAAGTGGTCATAGCTCTGCTTTGAGCATTTAAAAAGTTGGCTTGTTTTTCCCAAGCTTGCTGTATTTCATACTCTTCTTCTCTGTAAACCTCAACAGTTTTTTGCTTATCCTTTGGTCCTACAAGCTTTGACTGAGATTTAATCTTCTTAAGCTCTTTAGTTTTGTCTTCTTTATCTTCAACATACATTATTTTCTGAGCTCTTATAATAGCTATCCATTGAGTTAATATCTGAGCCCAGAGAATTTCTAAAGGAGATCCACCAGCTTCTTCAGCTTCTTTAATTAGATTCCTAGATTTAGTTGGAAAGTATTTTGAATACCATCCATTCTTTCTAGCATTCTGATTTTCATGTGGTGCTCCTCCATTGTTTCCTACTGCATTTTGATTTCCTTCAGGTGCTCCACCCTTAGGATTATACTTTTTACTCCAGTTGTCTGCCTTCTTCCAGTAGGTAATATTTCTTACTTTCTCATTTAGCTTAGCTGCTATTTCTTTAGTCGTTATATCTCCATGATGTTCCCTGTATATTTTAAAGGCTAATTCTCTATTTGGGTTTCTAGCTCTTGGCATAACCTCACCTCAATTTTGAAACTGTCATTTATTTATGTTATTTAATCAATTTCTAACCATTCTAATTACGTTATTTTCTTAAAGCTAGTTGAGTTGTTCCATTCCGAAAATCAAGTTTTTTGTTGCAGTTTAAATAATCTCCAATAGTATTGTATAACTAACCTATTAAACGACTTACGGATTGATTTTTAGCTAAGAATCTTTATTAAATGTTGATAATTCAATAGATAAAGCCCTATTTATTACTGTAATTTGAATGTGACATTTACATAGGGAATCACACATTCATTTTTCTTTTTTGCTACTTCTATATATCTTAATTTTTTGCATGTCAATGTTAAACCACCAAAAAATAAGACATTCATAGTCCAAAAAAAAGAATCTAATCATATCCTGATTAGTTTGTTTATGGTATCACTATACTCATCATAGGTTTCTCTATTAAGACCTAAGTATGCCTTTGTTTCTTCTATGCTGCTGTGTCCTAGCATTTCCTTAACCAATGTGATATTGTACTCGCTTTCCCTATAAATAGAATAGGCGTAAGTTTTTCTAAGGGAATGAGCTGTAATATTTTTTAGTCCAAATTCTTCTCCAGCTTCCTTCAGTATCACACTTACTCTCTTTACTTGAATATGTTGATTTCTGCCTTTTCTTGATTGGAATAGATATTCATAATCTCTTTTATTTTTTATATAATTCCTTAGAATTATTTCAAGGTTGTATATGACTTTAACTACCCTTGGTTTGATATTTTCTTTTCTTATGTTTTTACTATTTACCTTCTTGCCTTCCAATATCTCAAAGTACCCATTGGCCAAAGCTATTTTTATATCCCTAACCTTCAATCTAACTAAATCTCCAGCTCTATATCCTGTAGCTATTCCTAGTACAAATAAAACATAGTTTCTTATACTTTTATATTTTAAATAATCCTGAATATCTAAAACTTTTTCTCTATCTTTTATGGGATTAGCTGGCTTCTTTTTCTTTCTAGGTTTTTTACAGCTCATAATATCACCTTGGTTTTTCTTTATATAGCAAATCCTTTTCAGTAATTCTCTTAAACTTAGAACAATTCTTACATCCAACGGTCTCTTGAATTTCCCTTATAATTTCAATTCTCATTTGTCTTTTAATCTCTAAGTAATCTTTTCTGTTTCCCCACTTAATTCTATCCAATTTAATCACCTTCTAAAAACAAAAAATCCCCAGGGTTTCCTGGAGATTTAATCAAATAATATATAGTTCTACTTGATGCAAGTATAACACAAAATATAATGATTTTTATTGCATTTTCGTTGCAATTTCGTTGCATATACTTTTTTATCTATCTAATTCTTGACTTATAAAATTGATTATCTTATCCTTTTTTCTTTTTACAGTGCTTTTATCACATAATAGTACACTAGAAATATTATTCAATGACAAACCTTCATTATACTTCATTTTAACTATTTGCTGCTGCTCATCATCAAGCTTTTCTAATACTAGCTTTATATCTAAAGCCTTATTTTCCTTATCTCTGATTCTACGCCTTAGTCTATATTTCTTTTTTTGTGCTTCTTCCAGCTCTTGCTCAAGCTTAACAGCTTCTCTAATTAGCATACTTTCTATTGGAGATTTTTCCTGTATTCCTCCATTGACCTTTAAAGTATCATAATTGATCCCCTTAAGATTATCTCTTAGCACGTATCTACATTCTTTGATATCACTTTTTATTTGTAATATCCTTCTTTCTGTATGATCTATAATCCTTTTAAGTCTCTCGATTTTTCTAATTCTTTTAAAATGATTATATAATATCCACTCTGTTTTACTATATGAGCTATTATTTCTCATTCTCTACACCTCACTTGTCTTATTTTCTCTCTACAAAAATATAGTCCCAGGATAATATTTCAATCCTGGGACGCTTGGTCCGCTATATTTGTTTCTATGTAGTTCCACTCTCCACATTTTCTACATTTTATTTTTATCTTGCCCTGGCACTCACAAAGAAGCCTACCACATTTTTTACAATGTATTTCTGTCATTAAAATCCCCCTTTGCTGATGTTACACTTGCTTACTTCCCACTCTCCTTTTCCTATTATTTAATTTATCCATTTTTTTCTTATGCTTCTTTATGAGATTTTCTAGTTCAAAGACTTCTTTTATGTTCTTACAGCCTTTTTTAGTTTCTATACGAATGATTAATTTCTTTTGTTCAATTTTATTTTGCAGCTCTCTTATTGACTTATTTGTGATACAAACTCTATATTCTTTATTGCAATTAGGGCAATTATAATATGTCTCTTGGATCTCATCCCCCAATGATCTTTGTTTCAGTTTTTTTAGCTCAAAGCTTTCTTTACAGTTGTCGCATGTTATTTTCATATTTGCCTCCTGATATCTTATATTTAACGTCTATATTTTTTGCTTTTATTTACAGCTATGTTATAATTATTATGCTATTTTCAATAAACCTTAAAGGCGTGATCAAATGGATTTAGTTATGGATATAATTTACAGTTCAATTATAATATTGACTGCAATTTTCAGTTCTTTTCTATCAATTAAAGCCGTTAGAAATGGGAATGCTAAAACAAATGTTTTTGGTGTTCATTCAAATGGATTTTTAATAAATTTTGCTCTAATAATCATTTGGTACTTCTCTTTAAAGCTAATGTCAAGTAAACTAATGGCTAAAATTAGTGCTGCTCTTTCAATCTTAATTCTTGTACTAGTAGATAATATTTTACGTTATAAATATATTATTGATAAAAAAGAATACCGAATAGTTGAAATAGTAATATTTGATACTATTAGTTTAATTGGTCTATTAGTGTTTTTGTATTATGCTTGGCGTTAAGTGTAAAGTATCTACGATCTAATACCCATCAAACTCAGGTAAATTATTAAATTCTTCTTCGTCCATTTCTCCAGTCTCCAAATAATATGGACCTGCTTGATATACTTTATCTTCAAGATCTTCTTCTGTTAGATCATTTATTTCTTTCTTATATTTTTCAACTTCTTCTTTTGTGAAATCATCAGCACATTCAACATCGCATGTTATCATTTCTTTTGCATGGTCTAAATTATCAAATGCACACCAATTTCCTTCAAAACAAGTTTTATAAATTTTCATCACTATTCCCCTTTCTACGTGTAACCTCAATTCACCATTGTTCATGTGTTAAAATATAGTAGTGCTGTGTTAGTATATACAAGGAGTGTTTACTATGACTTTCTTATTATATGGTTTCATTATTGCTTCAATGATTTTATATGGCAACACTATTACTATAATTAAGAAAATTAAAGATGATAAAGATTTTTCAGGAAATTTGTTATTTGGTATTTTATTAGTAGGATTTATAGCTTTCTCACTTTTAAATTTTTTATAAAAAAATCGAACTAACACAGCTTACAAACTAAATTTTAAATAGTTACACAAAGTCCTCAGTTAGTTCTAATTACCTTTACTTCCAGTACTCATGTTTACAAATAAAGGTATAAACATAGTCCATAATGGTATTGCTGATTTAGTAATACATATTGCTGTAGATACTGCAATACTTGTTGATATCCAAACAAGTCCATATGCTAGAAAAAAATATTTATTTGAATTAAACATTACTGAACCCCCTCATGTTTATCTAACAATTCAATAGACTTTACAATTAGTTTTTCATACCCTTCAACCGAGCTATTATCTTTAATTATTACACCGTAGAAATCTTGAACAAACTCCACTAAATCACGATTCTGTGCTTGTAAATCTGCTATTTTATCATTTGCTTTATCATAAAAAGTATTTAATTTTTTATTTTCATTAATTATATCTCCTAAATCACCTTTTATTACATTCATCCTGCCCCCTCACTTTCTAGTCCATTTGATAATATGGAAGAACATCATATCCATCATCTTCTAGACTTTTTTTCATAGCTTCCATTGCTCTATTTCTGCTATTAGCAATTCCACACCCTACTGGAGATATCATATATCCGTTGCCTATCCATTTTCTTTTACCTCTACAATATAACCCCGCTCCCTTTATAGTTTCTAGTACCTTGTCTTCCCTAGCTCTTGGCAATCTTAAGAATACACAATCTAAATTAGCAGTTCCTCCATCTTCAATATTTCCTGCCTTCATACTTGCTTTTCTAGCTTTTATTAAGCTATTATTTAACTTTTTATAATCCATTCAAAACCCTCACTTTCCAAATATCCTAATAACTTTAAAATCCCTTTCTTCCCATTTTTCACATTTATCCTTGCTATAACCTATATATGTCAATGTGTTCCCATGTTTGCAATCATATATTTCTCTATTCGTCTTTACCTCTGTGCCTGTGCAACTGCCATACTCACATGTTTTACACTTCATGTTTGCCTCCTTGGGTATCAACTCTATAGTCGACACCATTAAATATTATTTCTCGCACTGCTTCATCAAATAGCCCACAACTCAAACATAGATATCTGCCCTTCTAAAACATCAGGCCCAGCAGCTTTAAATTTCTTTTCTTGTTTAACTTGTACCTTCTCTTTTTTAGAGGCTTTCTTTCCTTTCTTATCTCTATTTTCACTTTTATAATCTACAGATATTGCACCATTAACCTGGACTGCTGCTAAAAATCCTTTTTCTCTTAGATAGTCCCTGACTTGTATTGCGGTATCATGAATAATGCATCTTGTATTAAAATTCTTTATGTTGTATTTCTTATCTCCAATAGTCAAAATGACAATGCAGCAAGCTCTATTGCTGTCAGATGTAAAATGATTTTTGCATAAATTGTATCTAGTTCTATTTTCAATAGTTATACCTTTCCCTTTCAATTTAGGAATAACAGTTTCTTTTTCATCTTCTCTTAGATCATATGTGTAACTTCCATAGGAACTTCTACGTCCTATATAAAACATTCTTCTATTTATTACTAAAAATACACCTTCATATTTACTTTTGTTATAGAAATTAATCCCTTTTTTTAGCTTTAAATTATATCTACATTCCTTTTTTATTTCCTCATCTGGGTGAATACAAAACTCTTGTTTTGAGCATTCTTTGTATCTAGAACATACACTAAACATAATCTCTCCTTTTATTGTTTATTTTTTTCTTTACAGTTCCCATCTTCACCTATATAGACTATTTGGGAATAACAAAACCCGTTCTTGTTGTTCTTACAGGTTCTAACATTGCATTGGATTACTTTCATATTCAATCCTCCGTTAATATTCTATTTAATCTATTTTTTAATGCCATTTGTTAGATAGCGTGGCGGTTTTCTTAATTTTGCACTGTTTACTAACTTTGCTACATCATCAATACTTTTTGCACATTCGTTACAACAGTATGACCAAAAAACCCTTGGATTTACTACGGTCATATCTTCAATTTCATATCCAATTTCTCTCTTGAATTCTCTATTGCAGAATCTGCATTCTTTCCAGAAAAAAGGTTTTATTCGTTTTATGATAGGATATAATTTTTCTCTTCTTACTCTTTTCATCCGAATTCCTCCTCCTTCTCTAACTAGCACCTTAGTTTGAAAAATCAGGATTTTTAATCCATGATTTGCCATCCCAAATTTCCTTTCTTTTAGGATAAATTTTTCTACCTAAATATCTAAAGTGTTTTTTAAATTGATTACAATTTATTACAAATCCAAATGCTCCACCATGTTCATTAGGCAAGTCGATACTAAAAGTATTATCTTTATGCCTTGTAACAAGATAAGCTTTTTGATCTTTGACTAACTTAATTAACGCACCAGTTTCTATTTTAATATTTACATTGTCTTTAACTTCATAGCCATCATACATTGAGAAATCTTCGAGTTTGTGAAAGAAGCTTAGTTGTCGACAATTCACTTATTTCTCTCCTTTCAGTCAGTATCACCTTTACTGCACTTATAGCATTGATATTTGTTCATATTGCCTATAATTTACCCATAATATTTCCGTTCTTCTTTTCCCCTGTTCAGCATTAGTTTTAAATTCGTGTTTAGTCCATCCCGGTAATAGATCATTATACAATTCTGAATCATATCCACTTAACATTACAGGTCCTGAATGCTTTTTTAATAACTTAATAAGCTTTTCATGTTCTTCATTATCAGTCATTTCAACATTATAATATCTTTGTTTTCTGGTACTTAATAAATATGGCGGATCCACATATATCAAGCAATCTTTGTGGTTATATTTTTCAATAAGTTTCAATGCATCTGTATTTTCAATTTCTGCATCTTTCAATCTATCTGCTGCTTCAAGTATTCTTTGAGGTATTCTATTCCAATCTCCCGTAACTCTTTGTTTACACTTGGCCCCTAATACCGGTCCTGCATGTCGCCAGCTGGAAGTGTAATATTGCATTCCTGCTCTGGCCATATTGGATCTTGCTAGAAATCTTCTAGCTCTTTCTATTTCATCACCCTCAACATTATATGATTCTCTATATTCATCCCTTGAATAAGGTGTAAAATATACTCTTTCTGCAAGTTCCTGAGGATTATCTCTAATAACTTTAAATAAATTTGTAACTTGTAAATCTAAGTCATTCAGTACCTCAGTGTTAACAGGTGCCTTTTGAAAAAATACTGCTCCCGAGCCAAAGAATGGTTCAAGATAAATTTTATGCTCTGGCATTAATTTAATTATTCTTGATGATAAAGTCCATTTCGCCCCTGGCCATTTTAAAACTTTCAAAGTCTCACCCCTTTATGAGTTAACTACAACTTTAATCCTACTATCCTCAGTTCAACATCAACCACAACACAACTGTCACTACCACAGACGGAATCACTACCGTAATAAGCTTTTCAAGAATTGCAATTACTATCTTTCTTGCAAAGCTTTTTTTATTTTTCACTTAATTATCATCCTTTCTAAAATAATTTACTTAGTTCTAATAAAACTAAACACAAACTCAACTTATCCTCTTAACCTCAATAGCACCAATAACCACATCCACCTTCAAAAAGCTCTTACGCACATGCCCAGTATGTATCTGAAAATATGGATGCTTCATATCGTTTAAGATTACTTTTCCTTTTACTTCTTTTTTGCCGTGTCTGCCCTTTTCTTTATACTTAACAGATACTCTGTCACCAATATCTAGATTAACTTTCAGCTCGCTTTTCTTAAGCATATCTTTTCTTTCTGGAACAGCTCTTATATACTTAGCCATTTAATTCGCTACCTCCTCACAATTTAAACAAATAAATTTTAAATAATAACCGCCATTCCTCATAACAGGTATTACATAGCAGCTGCTATTTCTATTAATTTTAGAACTGCATTCATTACAAATAACCTCACGTTTTATGCTTTTTACAAAGTCATTACTGTTCACTTTCATTTTTCCATCCATAGATTTTTTTAGCCTTATTGAAAGCTTCTTTTTCACTGTATCCATCAAAATATAATCGTACTGCCTCCTCAGCAATTTTTCTAATTATGCCTCCTCTATCCATCAAATCAACTCCAATTTATTAAATTTTTTAACATAATAATCTTTCATTGATATGTGGCATAATTCACATCTTTTATAACCTTTAAAAACCTTAAACTTCTTTATTTCGCCACAATAGGGACACCAATAATAATTCTTTGGTAATTTTCCAATCCAATTAGGTTTAGGCCTTATTTTTAAATGCTGATTAAAATAGAATTCAATTCCTATTTGTCCAGGTAGTTGAGCATTCATATAATCACCTTCTAACTAAACAACAATTCTTGGATTTCTTCATTTTCTTTTTTTGCTAATTTACTTCTTACGCTTTCATCTGGCAGATATACTGGCGTGGCCATTCTTTCTATTCTGTTTTTTATACGTTCATCATGCTTAAGATCTTCAATGGCTAAATTTGAAGTAAATATAGTTATCTTCTTACCTACCATTCGACCATTTAAAATGTTGTAGAATATTTCTTTTACCCACTGCTTATCTTCTTCTATTCCAATATCATCAATTATTAAGACCTCAACATTTTTTATTGCATTAAGCAGCTCATTTTGTGTTATTTCACTATTTTTGCTATATGTATTTTTTATCTCTTCCAAAAGGTCTAAGGTAGTTATAAACTTCACTCTAACCTTTTTATAATTAACAAGTGCATTTCCTAAACTTGCTGCAAGTCTTGTTTTACCTGATCCCTTTACATAGCTGTAGAAAAATAAGCCTTTACCCAGCTGCTTCATAAGATCATAATTTTTAACAAAATTTACTGCTGCCTTTTTAGCCATTGCAGCTCTAAATTTACTTTCACTATTTTCATATAAATCTAAGTCAAAGGAGTTTAATGTCAGCTCTTTAAACTCTTTGGGTATATTTGCGAACTTTAGCCTTCTTTCATGTATGCTGTCCTCACGACATTTGCAAAATTTTACGGTGTTGTTTTCTTTATCGATTATCATTCCTGAACCATCACACTTGCCATATCTACAACTAGAAACTGCACTCTGTATCTTTGATTGTTCCATCTGCTCCGACGAGCCCTTTTTCTTTTGCAATTCTTTCAAGTCGTAGACTTTCTTCTGAAGGCCCTGTTTTTTCAGTATCTTGGCTGTGCTTTCCATTACTGTTACCACCTCCATATTGATAATTTGCAATCTGCTCTGCTGCAGCATTTCTCATTATTCCGTAGCAGTAATTTTCTTTTTTATCGTGATGTTTGGGATTGTTAATATAAATACTCAGCGCATACATTACAGCAGATACCTTATACTCCTGCCATTTTTTATATATTTTCAAAATAACACTGTCAGCAATCTTCCCATGCTTCCTGGTCCATCGTAAAATATCAAAATATTCATCAATAATTTTCAGTTGATTTTCTGAATACCTAAGACGCAAATTTTGAATTTGACGTATATTGTTTTTGTTAGTAGTCTTTGTAGTAGTCTCTGTATGTGTAGTCTTTGTATTTGTCTTACATTCTGTTGTAGGAGGGTGGTACATTTCATTGTAGGAGCCTCCTACATCCTGTTGTAACACCCTCTTACATTCTGTTGTAACAGGGGGGTCATCTTTTACCAGTACTCTGTCAATGCCAGTAATCTTTTTCAGCTCACCTGGTATTAGCTGTATAAACATTACATTGTTTAGCTTTTTACCATTTACTACAATAGTTCTAAACTCAATTTCTATAAGTCCCTTTTCCTTCAGAAAATCACATGCGAGCTTCGCTTGTCTTTTGCTAATACCAAACCGGTCTCCTAGTGCTTGATAACTCTTTTGAAGTTTATCAGCCTTAAATTTCTGCTTGTATCCTATGGCTTTACCTGTGGCTTCATCCCTAATAAGGGTTGGTTTATACCAGTAATAAATTTCACTGAGAATAAGTATTGCATTCATATTGGGCTTACCATTGTCATACCGTAAATTCTCAATCCAACCATTATCAATAATGTTGCCATCAAGAGCTAGGTCCTTTACTTCTATTACTGCTGTATTTATTTTTTGCATGATTAACATACCCCCTTTATAACAAAGTTTGGAGCAGGGACTTAAGTCCCTGGCCCCTATATATGAAAATAGGAGGATTAAAGATAATATATATTGTCAATACTATAGCTATAAACAGAGCAGCTAGTGTCATGACAAATCTGCTTCTGCCTTTGCGGGGTTTATAGCCCCGCCTTAGTTTTGCTAAATTGGATTTCAAATTATCACCTTCCTAATATCCATTTGGCTCACCACTTATATAAGTTTTATATAAACTTTATATAAGTTTTTAAAATAGTAACTGAATTGTTATATAAGTCTTATATAAGTTTTATATAACTACTTCTCATCATCATTATCCTCAAAGCTGCTAAATGCTGCTTCAAAACTATTATTTTTTAGCATGTCATCAATATTTAGTTCTTCATTCTTTTTTACAATCTCCATGCCATCAAGAATAATTTTTAATTCTTCTTTTACAATTAATCTCACTCTTTCTTCAGTAAGATTAGCTTCAGACTTACCTCTGTGCTTTTCATAAAATCTAATAGCCCTGCAAATATAATCAGACAAATTTTTCTTGTCTTTTTTAAGTAAAGTTATTAAGTCCCATACATCATCGAATTCATCTTTGACTGATATGAGCTGAGTTCTAGATTTTGCCATTATATTTTCTCTCTCCAAATAATAGATTGCCAATAACGCTTACTTCCTTAGCATCATTTAAAACATTGCTCAGCTTTGAAAACTTGGTATGAGAATTTATTTCATCCCTTATTAGTAGGGAGGTTCCACCAATAAAATTAAGCCTTTCCATAGTTTCAAATGTAATCTTCTTCTTTGCTGATTCCTTGATTATGTCATTTAAATATTCAATTTTGCACTGGCTTATAACTTCCTCAGACCCTTTAACTTTTTCGCCCCAAGACTCTATGTATCCATTTTTTAGATAATCAATTATCTTATCTCTATTAATTCCCTTATCAAACTTTGATTCCAATTTTTCTATGGTTCTATTCTCTAGCTCAGTACCCCCAAAATCTAAAGTAGTCATATATTTAACTGAACAATTTTCTACAACAACAAGTCCTATGTTGTATTTACCTATATCGATAATGCAGCTCTTACCCTCAAACAACTGAGGGTAATGAAAAATACATCCAACACTCTCAGGAAGGAAAAGAACATCAACTATCTTAAAGTTGTAAGGTATATCATTAACTGTAATCTGGATTTCCTCCTGGCTTTTATAAAATTCCATGTATTCTTGCTTAAGCTGCTTTGATTTATAACTGGTTGAAGGAATATTGTTAACAAGAACTACTTCCTTCTCCTCTGGGCCTAACATTTGAGCAATAGCTGTTAAGGTTGCAATTTTGTGAATCCTGTTCTTTTTACTTCTCTCATCTGCCGCATCTACTTCTCCTTGATTACCTAATACAACGGTACTTCCATCATATTCAACCTTGAAGCTGTCTTCACCGATTATGTCATTGTTATTTAGATCATCTAGAACAGTCATTCTTGTTTTAAAGTGATCTGTTTTTATTTTTCTATCTTCGCCTGTATATGCATACTTTGTGCTGTCCTTTCCTGGATCTACACTCACTACTTTCAAAACTCTCTCCTCCTTTTTACACATACTGCAATCTAGCCTTTTCATGTCTATCTATGGCATTGATACATGCCTCTCTAAATATAAGAACTTTTTCTCTAGCTGATCCAGTAACATTAGGATCATTTAGCTTCTTATCAAGTACTTTTAGATAATCTTTCTCCTGCTTTAAAGTTGCTTCTATCTGCTTTAACATCATTTCTCTATTATTCATATAAATCACCTTAATCCATCATCTGTACTGTTTTTGAAGGACTTTCTAAAAGCAAATCGTTCTTCTCATTTTCCAATAGTTCGCTAATTATACTAATTAGATGCTGATAATTCTTCCAATCACACGAAAAAGTAATTGTTTTCTTGAAAATATATAAGTTTTTATCAACTTCTTTATAGGTTTTACATCCTTTTTTTAACTCGAAAATGATTTCCTTTGCAACTTCCATAGTGGTCTGCTTGTATCTCTCTAATATATCTAATTGATTTTCTAAAATCTCTTTTTTAATCAACTTTTATTCCACCTTTCAATAATTTACTCAATGCCTCTCAAGAAATTATGAATCAGAATATCTTTCCAACAGAATAGTTATTTCAACAATTGTCTTTGCAATTGGCACAACATTTTCACAAGAGCGTGTCTCTAAACATTTTTCTTGTGCAGATAGCAGTATTTCTATCTGCTTTTCTAAAATCTCTTTTTGGTTCAATCTACTCACCACCTAACTATTTGGTTTTAAAACCCTATCATGATATAATAGGGCTAGAAAGTTTTCTTAATGCCCTTTTCTAAAGGGTCTCTTTTTTTGTGTAAAATACAGCTTTCATGATTGCCTTCCCTTTCTATTGATAGTCATAGTTTCTAGCTTCTCTTATGTGGAAGCTTCTTATATACTTGTTTCCATGGACATCTTCAGCATACTCAGTCTCAATAACAACATCTGAATAAAATATCTGATATGCAATCTCTATATTGCCCATGAATATCTGTACAAACATATAACTCTTATCGCTATCATCACATTCAAATCTAAAAATCTCTATTCTGCTAACAATATTTTCTTTAAAATACATATCAGATAAATGCACATTGGCTCTTCTAGAAACATCAATCTCAGTAATATTTTTTGTCTCATTATTTCTGCTGTGCTTTCTAGGCTTCATTTCTGCCATTTTGAATAATCTCATCTCTTTATCCATGACTTCGTGACCTCCCTTTTAAAATCTCATCTTGAAAACACTACTGATAATGTTGCTCCTGCCATTTCTTGAAGTTCTTTTGTGACTTTGTTCCACTGGGACTCTTCGTGTTTTTCTATCTTTCCATCACAAGCAATTTTGATCATAGATGATTTTATATTTTCAACATCCTCTGATTCTTTTTGTAGTAATAGAATTGACTGTGCAATATTGTCAATATTTATCTTTGGCAAACACTTCTTTCCAAGCTCTGAGGAACATCTTAGATGTTCATATCCCAACCATTTAGCTTCATATACACTAACCATTTTTTCAACTATGTAGTTATTTGGAATTGGTTTTAGTGATTCATAACCTGCTAATGTCCTAGCACCTATATTCATCAACTGTGCTGCTTGTTCTTGGGTTAATCCTGCATAGTTTCTAGCTAATTTGTATATGCTCTTGCATGATGATTTCATTCTATTTCACCACCTTTCGAGGTAAAATAATAATAAGAACAATCTCACTTGTCTGGAAGGAGCTTCTGCCTTCCTATGTTTTTTTAACTAGGCAACTCCATCTTCATCATTGGATTTTTCAGATTCTAATTCAATGAGAAATGTAGTGATTAATTTATTTATTTCTTTTTTTAATTCTTCTTCAGTTTTTTTGCCTGTATAAATTACTGTATCAGTGCCAGTAGTCATTGTTTGCCTCCTTTCGTTAATTTGCTATTTTTTAAGATTAAAAGATTAATAATGAGTTAAAATTACTTCAAATGCTTCTTGTAGTGCTGTTCTAATATCTTCTACTGGATAGTAATTATTACTTAGGCTTATTGTTATATTTAAGCCACCAAATACAGCACCACCATCTTTGCCAAAGATATCGAAGTCTATTTCTAGGTTTACTGGATATTTCTCTATTTGCATTTTTCATAACCTCCTTGACTGTCTAAATTATGGGAATAATAAATATTTATGGTGTTATTGTTGATTAAAAATTTCTTTTACTCTTTTTTTCCAGAGTTTTAAAGTTTGTATTTCATTTTTTAAAACTTCTATTTGCTGTTCTGGAATTTCGCCATCCAGTTCAGCAACCATTTTCTTTAACTTTGCAATAGATTCATTTGCTTTTTTTAGACTTTTATTTAGTGATTTATCATTCAATTTTTTACCTCCTTTTAGCAAGGTTATAAGTACTGAAACTCTGACATTTTCTGAATCTTAGCTCTTGTATTCTCTAATACTACATATGCGTCACCATATGTGATCTTAGATTCTTTCATAAGCTCAAAGATTTCATCAACTAATTTTTCAGCCTTTGCTTCAGTAATGGATTCAAATTTTTTAATATAATATCTTTTAATTTTGGCTTCTTTGCTTAGCTCAATAGGATTGTAAGTTTGTTTATCAGGTTTTGTTTGCACTTTTGCTAGCCTCCTTTCCATAATTTACAGCTTTTCTAAGCTGATAAATTTATTAAAATAATATTAAAGGCTACTCACGACTAAATAATTCTGTAGCTCTTACACCTAATGCGTGGGCCAGCTTGCAGATAACTACATATGAAACATTTGTCTTTATGCCATTTTCTATTTCTGATAAATAGCTTTTTGATACTTGGGATTTTTTTGCTAGTTCTGATAGTGATAAGCCTTTTTGGGTTCTTGTTTCTTTAATATAGAGAATCATAATTTTCAGCTCCTGCTAATATTTACATCTTTTTATGTGTTGTCAAATACCAGATAAATAATTATGCACTCGTATGAAAAGTATCGTTTATGGAAACTTTATTGCCAAAAAAAATATCTTCTATTTTCATTCCCAGCATTTCAGAAATTTTTTTTGCTTCATCTAGTGAAAACTTAATTATCCCACTTTCTTTTTTATAGTATGCTCCTTCAGTCTTTAATCCTAAAAGCTTCTTCATATGAGAAGCAGATATTGATTTGCTTTTTCTGATTTCTCTTAGGTTATCATACATATTCTTCCCTCCTTTAAAAAGTTTCCATTATGGATACTGTTATTATAGTATCTTTTTTGGAAACTGTCAATAGTTAAATATTAAAAATATTCTTTTTTGGATACTTTCTTTAGTTTCCATTTTGGATAGTGTAAAATATCTATATAAGAAATTGGAGTTGATAAAATGAATTTTCAAAGCAGACTAAGGCAATTACGAAAAGAAATGAATATGACTCAAGAAGAACTTGCTCAAAAGTTAAACATCACTAAGGCAAATATATCAAAATATGAAACAGGTAGAATACAACCTAATATTGAAACATTAACTTTTCTTTCTAACTTTTTTAATGTTTCTATTGATTATTTACTTGGTAGAACAGACCATAGAAAATTAATCATAAATCCTGAAGGTAACTTAGATAATCAAAATAATAAATATAAATCATATGATGAAATTTCAAATAAAATTAAAAATAAATTAGTAAATGAAGGACTTATAGAATTTGATCAACCTATTCCTGAAAAATATCTAAATATCATGATGGATGAATTTAGAGAAAAATCAAAGGATCGTTTATTAAGTTGGAAAATTATTGATAGGATTAGAAAAAAATTGATGGAAAATAATATTTTAGATGAAAATGATCCCATTACTCTAGATATTATTGATTTAATTTTTGAACATGGTGAAAATGCTGCTATAGAAATATTAAAGTTAAAGAAAAAGCACGATAAATAATAAAATTTATCATGCTTTTTTTATTTTGTATATGAAGTTATTAATTATATAATCAACTTCTTCATCTTTTAAATTTTGTATATTTCTCAAAACACTCATCAAATCTTCCTCTTCTATTTTGTCCAATAACAGTTCCCCCTTTTGATTTTTACCAGTGGCAATTCGGCGAACTCGTGTTCGTGTTTTGTTATGTATATTTTACCATTAGTTTTTATTTAATTCAATAGATTTGTTCGGTTATTATTTTGTAAAATGATTTTATTTTATAAAAAATTCGCTATTATTTTATTATTCGACTTGTTTTACTTGGTTTCGACATGGGTGGTGTATTATACTAATAGTGTTTTAGAGAGTTTCTATATAAAAGTCTCGCTAGTTTCATTATTATTGTATTACATAATATAAATAAATAACTTTTATATAATAAAAATAAACTCACCGCATTTAAAATTTATTTAACGAGGGGGAATAGTTATGAAAAAAATTTTATTGAGTGTATTTCTTTTTTTAGTTTTCTTTGTAGTTTTGATGGAAGCTCCAATTATAGCTTTATTAATGATAATAGGAACTTTTTTCTATTATAAAAAGAAAAAAGCTAATAAAAATTTAGATAGTAATAATTTAGCTAGTAATAATTTAAATAATGAATTTAATAATGATAATCCTGATAGTAAATTGACTATTGAAAATCTTGATAATGAATCTCCATCTAAAAATTCTAATCATATATATTTTAATGTTGCTGGAATTTCTAAAACCAATGACCAAAATCAAAATATTCAAAAGCTCATAAAGGGCTTTGTGAAAGAACACATAGAAATGGTTGGATATAGATATGAAGATATGACTAAAAAAGAAATATTAGAATCTTATGAGAATGTATATGAAGCTGACATATATGGTGATCATGAAATAAAATTTGAACCTGAACCAGATAACCCATATGATCCTAATGCTATAAAAGTAATACACGAAGATATTGGCCATATAGGTTATGTCCCTAAAGATATAAACAAAAAAGTATTAGATATTATTTCTTCTGATTATAACATCGAATGGAAATTAATAGGCGGAAAATATAAATATGCCGATATCGATGATGACGGTAATGAAAAAGTAATAACTAAGACTTTGAACTATGGAGTTACTATTGATTTATACTATTAAAATTAGATATAAAATCCTAACTTAGTTATGTTATTTTACTTATCTTTTTCAAATTTAGCCATTGACCGTAATCCATGGTAATGATATATCTGAAAATACTTTTTAAAATATAATTGTCGTTAATTTTTTGGTTGGGTAAAACAAAACGGGGGTTTCTTTTATGGATTGTTCTATAAAAAATATAAAAGATGATTTATGTACAGCTCTAGTAAATCAAAATAAAGATTTAGTTATTGACTTAAGTGAACTAAGTTTAGATTTAGTTTTTGATGAAGGGTTAACTAAGGATATACCATTATTAAGGACTATATCAGCTATATATAAGACTGGTATAAATATAAAAGACCGTCATTTTACAAAAAAATTAATTGCATTTATAAATGATTTTAATCAGACTACTATTACAGAAAAGAGATACATTGAATTTAGGACTAAAATGCAAGATACTAATTATAAAGTAAAAGCTATTGAAGATTTAATAGTAATAATTGATAGAGCAAGGAATTATAAGAAAATTAAATGGATTACAAACTTATTTAAAAGTTATATAGAAAAAAATATAACTTGGGCTGAATTTTGTGAGTTCTGTGATTATACTGGATACCTTGTAATATCAGATTTACGATTATTAAAAAAGCTGCTAGACGCTGGTACAGGTGGTAAATGTTTAAGCTACCCTAGCAATAAGAATGAAATCAGTTCTGCTTATAAATTAATTAACTGCAATCTCGTATGTATAAATATGACAACTGATAATTTCTTAGGTACTACCCCTGTTACTACAATATATTATATTACTGATAATGGAATAAAATTTATTAATTCTATTAAATAGATTTAGAATGATTTAGTCAACTGATACAGGAGTTCCCAATACAAGTTTTTGAAATTTTAGGTGTAATTTTGTTGTTTTTGTAGATAGTGTAAAATATCAATATAGCGATTATAAATATTAAAGTTAAAGAAAGAGCACGATAAATAGTAAAATTTATCATACTTTTTTTATTTTGGGAAATTTTCGCTGAAACTGTATTAGTCGTCTCGTTTTGATATATTTCGACACTGTAAATCAATTATAATATTGTATAGGATAATTAACATATATCGACATTTTAGAATTGTAAAAATATTTATAGATTTATAAAGGGGCGATTATATGAATTTATCAAATGAATCATATGAGTTGAAAATTAACTATCAAGAGAATACTATTAATCCTGAAAAAATATTCTCTACAATGTCTCAACTTATATGCAATATGAAAGAACTAGATAATTTACTTATAAATTCGTTCCCTGTATCTATTAAAACCGATGTTGTTTTAGAAAACATTGAAGTTGGTTCATTAAAAGCAAGATTTAGAACAGTTCTTGAAGCAATTCCTGATGAACTATTAGCAGATTTTAGTTTTACTAAACTAATTGGACATTTTTCTGTTAAAGCTAAACATAAAATTATTGAACACCTGAGTAAAAAAGATACAATTGAAAATAAAGCCCATATTGAAAATATTAAAAATGATTTACAACAACTTGCTAAACAGAATTTACAAAGAAACATATCAATTCCGCAAAAAGAATTATTACTTAATTTAAGTAAAATATCAACTACTATGCAAGAAATAGGAAACCAAAATACAGCAATTTATATCAGTAGTAGTGGTTCTACTGCCATAAATAAGAATTTTCATTTATCCATTTCACAAATCGAAGAACTACTTATTCAAGAAGTCAAAACAATAAAATCAGATATAGTTTTACAAGTAAAAAAACCTGATTATTTAGGAAGTTCAATGTGGGAATTCTATTATGAAAATCATGTAATCCATGTCAAAATTAAAGACACTAATTGGCTTAAAAAATTTCAAGATGGAGAAATTGATTTGCGTCCAGGTGATTCATTAAATGCAAAAGTTGAAATTGAAATGCTAATTGATGAAAATGGGACTTCTATAAAAGAAAATTATATGCTTTTAAAAGTAAACAAAATACTTAAGAAGTATATTGGTGAACAAATTAGCTTTTTTTAAAATCACTAATTTTTTTTGTGATTGAACAACTACTCTCTATATTATTCATGTAACAAATAATTCTATAATAAAATATTTACTAAAATAATGTTGCTAATCTTTTTTCTATGTTTCAACGTCGGTTGTATATTATATAGGACACGGGGACAGGTTGGCTGTCCCAAAGAAATATATAGTTTATAGGGACAAATAACCTGTCTCTTTGTCCCTACATTTCTCTTTCTTTCCTTGGTTTCTTTTTTGTATACTGTAAATAGTAAATTTATGATTTCAGTAAAATTTATATACATTTGAGAAACAAAAGTTTCTTTTCTATCAATTTCTTATATAATGTAAATAAAATTATAAAAATATTAAGGTGATTTAGTGTGAAAAAACAATTTGGAGATAGATTAAAAGAACTGCGATTAGAGCTTGGATTAACCCAAGAACAATTAGCCCAAAAATTTAATACTGGAAAAGCTTCAATTTCTCACTATGAAAGCAATAAAAGATTACCTGATGCTAGTACTATAGAAAAGTTCGCAGATTTCTTTGAAGTTTCTGTTGATTATTTGCTTGGAAGAAAAGATACATATTCTAGTGAAGAACTTCTAAAACATATTCCCAAAGAATACAAGAAATCATTTGAAAAGCTCAATTTAGAACAGCTTAAATTCGTAAAAAAAATGGCTGATGAAGATATTGACCCTAATTTATTAATTGATACTATGAATAAAATCAATGAGTATTATGAAAAGCTTAATAAAAAAAAACACAATAAATAGAAATATAAAAATAAAGTGGTGGTATTATGGAAAACAAAACTTTTGAACTATTAGAAAAAATGTATACAGATTTTAGTCAACGCTTTGATAAGATTGAAAATGAAATAGACAAGCTTAAAACTATAGAAAAGAAGGTTAATAAAAATACTCTGCTTCTTGAAAAGACTAATAAAGACATACAAACTATAGCAGAAGTTCAAGAAAACCATATAAATCAAAATATAAGACAACACAATGAAATTATAAATAGACTTGATTCTGACATAGATATCCTTAAAACTGCTGTTTCAAATATATCTAAGGACCTGAAATTTATTGAACACAAAGAATTTCAAAATGAAAAAGCTATTTTCAATTTAAAAGATGATCTTAAGGTTATTAAATAAAAATATAAAAAGTTGCTTGTTAATAATAAGCAACTTTTTTCATGTTTTTCTTATTTATAATATGTAAATCTTTCAATATCACTTCATCAATCTCTTCATCCAATTCTAGATACACAACTTCTTTTTTATTATTATTCAAATAATATATCTCCCTTTTGTCATTTCCAGTGGCGGGTTATCGAACTTGCGTTCGTGTTTTGTTATGTATATTTTACCACTTAGTTTTTATTTAATTCAATAGCTTTGTTCGGTTATTATTTTGTAAAATGATTTCATTTTATAAAAAATTCGCTATTATTTTATTATTCGACTTGTTTTACTTGGTTTCGACATGGGTGGTGATTTATACTAATGTTGTTTATAAGATATATTGTATATAATTGTCACAAATATTTTAGTTAGCTGACATAAAAATAAATGTTTGGAGGTATAAAATGAAAGAAGAAAAATTATTAGTAGAATTAATGGAAAGAATTAAAAACTTAAATTTTAATGATGATGTTGAATTAGATGCAATTAAGAAGAGAATGTATATGATTATTAGTAATATTTTTGGGAAAAAAAGTAAATATTTAAAAGACTTAGGAGCTACTTCATTCTATCCTATGGTGTTTCCAGCAAGTGATGAATATAAGAGAAAAACTTGGAATACAGGGCAAAACAGATTAATAAATATAACATCTACAATGTTAGATGAACTTAAACTATTTCCTAGTAAGGATACTAATGATGACATAGATAAAGAAAACTTCGATGTTAATAATCGCCAAATTTTTTTAGTGCATGGACACAATGAAGCAATGAAACAGACAGTAGCTAGAGTAGCTGAAAAAATTGACTTTAACCCAATTATACTGCATGAAAAAGAAAATAAAGGAAGAACTATCATTGAAAAATTTACTGATTACTCAGAAGTTGGGTTTGCTATAGTATTACTGTCAGGCGATGATTTAGGGGGAGTAAAGTCGGATCCACAAACTCTCAAAACACGTGCTAGACAAAATGTTATTTTTGAAATGGGTTATTTTATTGGAAAACTAGGAAGGGATAGAGTTGTTGTTTTGTATACTCCTGAAAATGATTTTGAAATGCCATCAGATTACTCAGGCGTTATTTACATAGAATTTGATAATAAGGGGGTCTGGAAGTTTGAATTAGCCAAAGAGTTAAAATCTTGTGGTTATGATGTTAATTTAAATAAGTTACTGTAGTAAATTTCTACGTCAGTTAACATGGGCTTGAACGACATCTGTAGAAAATGTTAGGGTAATTCATCGACGTCGCAAAGCCTAAGAACGTTATGTAACATTAGAGCTTAGAGATTATCATAAGCAAGGAATGATTATAATAAGCCATGGGGACGGTTCCTGTGGCTACTTTGTATTGCACTACAAAATCAATAACAGGTCTCACCTCCCCTATTTACTCATTTAAATTATTATCCCTACTTGTTGAAACCCATGTATCTTTTTGTTTGGTTAGTTCCATCTCTTCAGTCTTTCTCTTTTCTAGCAATAGATTATCGAACTATTGCTGGTTTTTATTATATATATTTTCCACTTGCTATTTTTTATTAAATAAATTTACTTGATTATTATTGTGTAAAATGATTTTATTGTATAGAAAGTTCGCTATTTCTTTATTGTTCGACTTGTTTTGCTTGGTTTCGACATGGGTGTTGGTTTATAATAGTATTGTTTGAGAAATATCTGCCATTGACAAGGCTATTTTAATATTTTTATCATAGCTTCTTAGGTATACAATGTAATTATGACAAATATATAACTTTATCAATTATTAAAGCAAAATCTACTCAAATACTAACTTTCATTTTAGGTGGGAATGTTATGAAATTTATTAAAAAATCAGTATTATTTCCGTTGATTATATGTTCAATATTTATTTCAATAAGTTTTGCCCAAGAAAATGGAAATGATAAATTAAGAGAATACTGTGAAAAAGTTCCTATAGAAAATGCTATTGGCCAAATATTTATTGTTGGATTACCTGATGTTGATTATACAACATACAGAGATAGGTCTATAGTTGATACTTTAATAAATGACATCGCAGTTGGTGGCGTTATGCTAAACACTTATAACTTTTATATAGATAAAAATATTTACGATAAAAAAGGAAAGGAATATTATCTTTCAGAAATAACAGAAATGATCAATTATCTCCAATCTAAAGCTATAAAAAGTAAATTAGGCATTCCTCTATTTACATGTGTTGATTTTGAAAGCAATTACTCATCAATAAATAAAGGAATTAAATTGCCACCGTCAGCTTTAACAATGGGACATACTAATAATACCACCTATGTAAAAGATACTGGTATCATGGTTGGTAATGAACTAACAACAATTGGTATAAACATGTTATTTGGTCCAGTATTAGATACACCAGAAAATGTTAATGGAGAATATGATGATACATTGGTAAATAGATACTTTACAAATAGACCTGATATGACAACAAGTATAGCCTCTTACTATATTAATGGGTTAATTGAAAGTGGAATTATGGTTGTAGCAAAACACTTTCCAGGCTATTGTGATTTAGGTAAAAACCCACATAGTGGTATTCCAATATTTTCAGGCAATTCAAAAACAATACAAAAAAATATTACTATATATAAAAATCTTAAAAATTCATTAACTGGTATTATGTCTGCTAATTATTATATAGAAAAGCTAAGTACAGAAATACCATTAATGTTACATAATACATTTCCTGATTTTTTGGTATACAATGATGATTTATGTAATAACGGTTTCAATGTTACAGAAACAGATTTGAGTAATAAAATAATTATTACTGATGATTTGAGTAATATGCAAATTGTTGAAAACTATAAAAAGAAAAATGATTATACTTATTCTGATATAGCTATTCAAGCATTTAATGCAGGACATGATATGATATTATTCTCACATTTTGGAGAAGATGGTTCTATTAAAAATTTTGAATTAGAAGATTTTAAAAAGATAATCAAGGATATGACATGCCATATAAAATCAAATAAAAAAGCAGAAAAACAATTTAGAAATTCTCTTTATAAAATTTTAAGTTGTAAGAATAAATATGATGGACGATTAAACCAAAGTTACCCAGATTTTAAAAAAGCATGGACTAAAGGACCCTATAAGAACATACAAGATCATGTTGATATTTCATTTTTAAACAAAAAATATAAAAGTAATAGTGATTTAGTTTTTAAAATGATTGAAGATGGATCAGTATTATTAAATCAAAATAATCAAATAAGCATTAATGGTTCTAGAGTTCTTATAATAGGATCAAAGCCACATATGATAAAAGATGGGATTAGTGGATTAGTTAAATCTGTTGATTGCTTAGATATAGCAACATATTATGAGTCTAAAAATGAATTAAATGAAGTAATAACTAAAACAATTAGTGATATTAAATCAAAAAGTACAGATATTGATCTAATTATTTTTATTGTTGAAAGTGTTGACCATGGGACTATTATAGAGACCTTATATTTAGAAAAACTAATAAATGAGGACAATACAATAATATTAAATCACACAATTCCAACTGTATTGTCAAATGAGATTTTAAAAAAGATCAAAATTTTTAATACAATGTCTAGAATCACCGAGTCATATGAAGTAGATAAGGTTTTTCTAACTAAACCAAAGAACTGGAATGATGAATTTCGAATAAACCTTGGTTATAATAAATCAATTAATGATGTATTGCAAATCGATTTCAAAATTAACCCTTGTGAATTGAAGGACAACCTACCAATTTTCATGACACATAATGAAGAAAAGTTTAATGAGCAACTTAATGATGTAAAACAGAAGAACTCGACACTATTATTTGAAAAATTTCAATTGACTTCTAGAATTGAGAATAAAATAACAATTATTGATAGCCTGCAGAAACAAAATAATAGAAAAAATACAATAATTATAGTTTTATTATTGTTCTTACTTATAACATATCGAGAAAAAATATTTAAGCTTTTGGAATCATTTTGTAATATTATTAGATATAAAATCAACTTAAAAACTTTAAAACAATTGTCAGACAAAATGTCATTAGTTGGCAACTACTTAAGCGGACTAAAAACTATGGGAAAGGTAATTCTTTACATAGTAATTGTAATATTAATTGCCTTTGGATACATTACAATTAAATATCCTGAGGGTACTTCTATCCAAAAAATAATACAAACTTAGTAATAATAAGTGAGATTTTCTGCTAACTTTTTAGGACAAGGGGACAGGTTAACTCAATGTCGTCAACTTAAGAAAAAGAAAGCCATGGGGACGGTTCCTGTGGCTTCTTTTTACCACACTACAAAATCAATGATAGCTCTATCTTCCCCTATTTACTCATTTACCCTATCATCCTTAACCTTCCTCTTTTCTAGCAGCAAGTTTTAGAACTATTACTAGTTTTTCATCATGCATATATTCCACTTGCTATTTTTGAATAAATAAATAAATTTATTTGATTCTTATTCTCTAAAATGATTTCATTATAAAAAGCTTGCTATTTCTTTATTGTTTTACTTGATTTCGGCATTGATATAGGTGTATACTAATGTTGTTTTTTTAAAATAAAATGAAATATTATTTTTATAGGAGGATAAATTTTATGTTTAAGAATAAGACTTGGCGTATTCCATTAGTATCAATTTTCACAGGCATAATTATTTCTAGTGTTAGTTCTTTTACTGCATATATAATGGCTAGAAACACAAATGAGTGGACAATTTCTATGGGAAATTATCTTTTTTTGACTGAAATGATACTTGCTATAGTCTTATTTTTTATCACGGGTCTTTTCTTTTTACGTGATATGAGTAAAAAAGATATTATGAAATCAGCTGTTATTGTAGTGGTATACTCCATTGTGATTATATGTATTGAACAGATACTTATTCATATAGGCCAATATCCTTCTATTTTGATATTTTCTTTTGTACCTGTAGAGCTGTATTCAGTTATACATCAATTGTTTTTAAGATTTACAGGATTACCTTTATGGATAGGCTTAATTCCAAGTATATTTTCTCCATTTTTATATGTTGTATTTGGAAAAGACCAGCTAGAAACGTAAGAAAATTGTGTACAAATGTTATTTTCAAGAAATATTGTTTATATATGTTGCAAATGCTTTAGTTGGGTTAAATTAATCCGCTAGGTTTTTAACACCCGAATAGAAAAAAGCCCATTTAAAAAATTCATTATAAAAAATGATTATGAGCCAGTTAGGAGAGATAGAATGCATAAGAAAAAGTATAATATAGAAGGTATTCCAGTAATAGAATGGGGAGAAAGAAAATCCCATGTCTTTATTGCAGTACATGGAAACATGTCTAATAAAGAGGATACAGTTATTGAATTACTTGCAGAAAATGCTACAAAAAAGGGTTATCAGGTAATAAGTTTTGATTTACCTCAGCATGGTGAACGTAAGGATGAAGATATACCATGTAAAATACAATTTTGTGTACAAGATCTTAAAAAAATAATATCTTATGTAAAACAACATTGGGAAAATATAAGTCTTTTTGGGTGCAGTATGGGAGCATATTTTAGTCTTTTAGCATATAGAGAAGAAAATTTAAGGCAATGTCTCTTTTTATCACCAGTTGTGGATATGGAACGAATCATTAATAATATGATGATGTGGTTTGATATAACACCTGAGATGTTAAAAGAAAAAAAGGAAATTCAAACGCCTATTGGACAAGTTCTTTATTGGGATTATTATAATTATGTAAAGGATCATCCAGTAGACACATGGGAAACTGCTACTTCAGTTCTTTATGGTGCTAAAGATGAGATGTGCGAATTTGAAACAATAGAGAATTTTGTTAAGCTATTTCATTGTGAGCTAGAAATTATGCAAGAAGGCGAGCATTATTTTCATACTGATGAACAATTAAAGGTGTATAATAATTGGCTGAGTAAATGCATCATAGAAAGGTAATATATTTCAGTAGAAGCCAAGGGTAAAGTTACCGCGGCTTCTTAACTTATATGCAAAGGACTAGAGGACAGCTTAACTGTCCCAAAGAATTTATAGTGTATGGGAACAAAAAACCTTCCCCTTTATCCTTGATAAATATTAAGGTATTATATTTACTTTATTTATTCTCCCTGTGAACATTCAATCTTCTTTTCATATCTATATAATAAAAAGAAAATTCCAAAGGCTATAAAGCTTGAAATCATATCATATATATCAAAGGGACTATTTAAGAATTTGTCATGTATCACTTCTGATAAAAGTAATGCTATATAGCCTCCAATCAATATAAAAACAAACTGTTTGCAAGATATTTGTTTTTTAAACACAACTGAATAGATTTCCTTAGCTAACATTGGAAGCAATAACCCTACTCCAAAATTAGGAGCAACTCCAATCATAAAAGCTATAGTTCCGTTTAATTCAATATTTGAATCCCTTATAAATATAGTTAGCATCCATACCATTGCTCCAATTAACCCTAATATTTTTGTCAATCTCATTTTTCTATTTTTCAATTCATCACCTTTTATAAATCTTTCCATGCTTCATCCTCCTCAGGTCTTAGCCAATCCTTAGCTAAACTTTCTTCACTTGCTAACGTTATATCATCTATTTCAAAGTTTTTGTTTTTCTTTTCTTTATATTTAATGAAATCTATATAATCTGCAACTTCCTCTAAAAGATGGGGAGGTAATTTTTCTATTTCTTTAACTATTGCCTCTTTACTTATCATAAAATCACAAGCCTTTCATGCTATACTATTACTTTTATTATATCACGTACATACATAATTTTTTTGAATTGCACAAAATCAAATAGCAGCCCCCACATACAACTTCTCAATTCAAACTTAATCTTAAATTTCTGCAGCTAACCTTTTTTATCACTCTGACAAACAAAAGCTTTCCACCTCTACTGTTCTTCTCCCCCCTTCTATTTCCCCCAAAAAAACATTATAATTAAATAAACAGATTATCAAAGTAGGTGGTATTTTATGAACGTATGTATATATCTTAGAAAATCTAGAGCTGAGGAAAATATGTCTGTTGAGGAAGTTTTGAGTAGGCATAAGACTACTCTTTTGGCTTATTCTAAGAAGCATGATTATAATGTTTTGGATATAAAGGAAGAAGTGGTTAGTGGAGAGTCTATTGCTAGGCGTCCTAAGATGTTAGAACTGCTTGGGGAGGTTGAGGATAATAAATATGATGCTGTATTAGTTATGGATATGGATAGGCTGGGCAGGGGCAATATGCGTGAGCAAGGGCTTATACTAGAAACCTTTAAGGAGTTCAATACCAAGATCATCACTCCAAGAAAGACTTATGATCTGACTGATGAATTTGATGAAGAGTTCTCTGAGTTCGAGGCTTTTATGGCCAGAAGAGAATTAAAGATTATTAAGAAACGTCTTCAGCGTGGTAGGCTTAAAAGCCTTGAAGAAGGGAATTATATCAGTCCTTATGCTCCATATGGCTATGATAAAAAAGATAAGACATTAGTTATAAATGAAGACGAGGCTAATGTAGTCAGATTAATCTTTGATTTGTATGTAAACCATGGATATGGTGATACTAAGGTGGCAAGATATTTGGAAGATAAAAAAATTTCTAATAAACACGGTAATACAGCCTGGGATAAAACTACCATTAGAAAGATGATTCAAAATCCAGTTTATATTGGTAAGGTTGCATGGAATAAACGTGTGTACAAATACCAGCCCAGCGGTAAAAGAACCAGTAAGTTTAGAAATAAGGATGAATGGATTATTCATGAGGGTAAACACAAAGCTATTATTGATGAAGATATATTCAATAAGGCCCAGGTGCTATCCAAGGAGAGATATATTCCCCATGTTCATGTAACTAAACAAATTAGAAATCCTTTGGCCAATCTTATAAAGTGTGGATCATGTGGTGCCACTATGACTACAAGAACAGCCAAGGGTAAAAAGGATAGTATCAGATGCTATAAAAGCTGTGGGAATAAATCCAGCTACATAGAGCTTGTTGAAGAAAGGGTTTTGAGTATTATCTTGGATGAGCTAAAAAGGATTAAGTATGAATTTGAACGAGAAAAGGCTGAAATAAATACTACTGAGATTGAGGTTTTAAAAAGTTCTATAAGATCAAGTACTAGAGAAATTAATACTCTTAAGCAGCAAAAAGAAAAGCTATATGATTTATTAGAGCAGGGTATATATGACAATGATACCTTTTTAAATAGAATGAATACCATATCACAAAAGATAGATACCGCAAATAACGACATAAATAGACTTCACAGGCAATTATTTAAGCTTAAGGAAGATAAGTATATGGAGAGTAATAAAATTCCTCATATAAACAATTCTATTGAGCTTTTAGAGAATACTTATTATAATCTAAGTGCTGAAAAGAGAAATAAGTTCTTAAAGACTATTATTGATAAAATTACTTATTTTAAGGATAAGGATGCTTCAAAAAGTGAATTTAGTTTAAAGGTTAGTCTAAATATATAGCCTCCCTAAAGGCTGAAACCTTTGGAAATACTATGGTGGTATGATGGGTCTGTCAATGGAATGAAGGCGGTTTCTACTGTAGTAATGAATAGAGTCAGAGTTCCTTATGGGGAGTATCATAGAGTAGGTCAAGGTGATATAAGAAAAGTAATATATCAAAAGGGACAGTTTGACTGTGTACGTTCAGTAATAAGAGGTGTCCCCAATCCCCAAACTGTTTGGGCCAATCCCCCTGAACAGATACATTATGAAATAGCAGACTGGGCATTGTCCGGGAATCGATTATTTACAGTTGGATACTCCCTATGGTACTTTAATCCTTTTAAACCTACATGCCCATATACTTTCCCTAGGAACGGAACTGGAAATTTTCAAGTTAGGGTAGGTGAACACTGCTTCTATAATCCTACTGAAAAATATGCACAAACTTAAAATATATATAATTTAGGGAGGTTTCAAATTAATGTTTCCAAATTACTATTTTAGAATGCCTATGTATCAAATGATGAATAATCCTATTGGTGAAAATGTTATGATGGGGTTACCTGCTGAGGACGAAGATTTCAGAGAAGCTCAAGATGTTCCTATGACTGGATTTGGTACTGGAGCACCTGATTTTGAATTCGAAGCAGGCCCCTCAGTACAAGATGATATCAACTATACACAAGGATATTTGAGAACCAAGATCGGTAGCTATGTTAAAATCGAATTTTTAATTGGTACAAATCTATTTATTGACAGGGAAGGAATATTACAAAAAGTAGGAATCAGCTATGTAGTTATAAGAGAAGCCGGTACTGGTAATGAACTAATGTGCGATATTTATTCAATCAAATTTGTAGAGTTTTACGATAACAATAATACTAATAGTCCAAACAGCCCCAAAAAGCGTTAGAATTTGAAATGCCAGCACACAATTAATGCTGGCATTCATTTTATTATCTTTAGTCATTTAGTTTTAAAAATTTCTTTTCTCTTCTTAAAACACCTCTAGAATAGCTTGTTTCATAGGTCTTATGCTTTCCATAGTATGCCTTTAAGTTATAGGGACCTCTATTGTATTCTGATAGTATTCTATCATAATTTTCTCCATAGGATTCTTTCAAAACACTTAAATAAATTACACCAAGACCAATATTATACTCAGGCTCAAATATACGTTCGGGATCATATTTTAATCCTAATTTATAACCATATTTCTGTGCAAGCCACTTTTCAGTAGAAGGTATAATCTGCATATACCCTCTATCATTATGACTACCTACCTCAAATTTATTGAAATTACTCTCAAGCTTAATAACCGCTAAAATTAATGAAGGCTTTATATTAAACTTTTTAGAATACGCAGCTATTATTGCAGAGGTTTCAAAATTAAGAGGAGTACTTTTTTCTATTTCCTGTACTTTACTTAAATCACTACTCATATCTATATTTATATACTTTTGCAATCTCTTTAATTGATTCAAGATTTTTTGTTTATTTTTAACCTCCGACAATAGCTCCTCTAAATCCTCTATCTTTTTATCAATTTCACCAGATAAAATATTGTGTTCTTTTTTTATCTCCTCTGCCTTAGATATATTAATTTTATAATCTTCTTTAATTGAATATCGGGCATAACAAATATATACAGCATTTATGAGTATAATTATTAGAATCACAATATTAATTATTTTTTTAGCTTTAATATCAATCACTCCTTTCATCCCAAATTATTATTTTATTTATCGGAATTTTAATTTTTGTCTTTTCTGACCCCAATATAAAAACACTAATAGTCAAAAAACTTTTAGTGTTCTCGAAAAATGATTATAATACATCTAAAATTAATTTGCAATATTTTCTAATAAATTTAGCTATATTTTCATGTTAATGTTAAATTTACCTTTACTTTCTTTCAATTATACTATATATTTTTAAGATGAATATATAATACTAAGAAATGATATAACATAATAAGGACTGAATTTATTATGGACATAAATAAATTAATTAGAAAGATAATACTGATACTTTTTCTTCCCCTTGGGATAATCATATCTTTTCTTGCCTCACAAGCTCCTCAAACAATTGAAAAGATTTATTCTAACAATATTTACATATTCATAGGACAAACAATAAGTGTGATTACAGGTATTCTTCCCTTTTCCCTTGGTGAGATTTTATGCTATTTTACAATATTTTATTTTATTTTAGTACTAATAAAAACAATTTTTAAAGCTCTTAAAAAAAATAATAAAAGAATCTATATATTGCTAAATTTTTTTATAAATACTTTAGTTTTTATAAGTATAGCTTATTTTACTTTTATAATGGTTTGGGGATTAAACTATCATCGTCTTCCTTTTTCAGTTATATCAGGTTTAGATATAAGCCCTGCTTCAGTTAATGAATTAGTTATGGTATGTGATAATCTAATAGAACGGGGAAATAAACTTCGTAGTAAAATTAATGTAGACTCTTTCGGTGTAATGGATTTGACCTACGATTACAATAAAGTTTTTAGTAAAGCCTCAAGGGGATATGAAAAGGCTTCCTATTTTTACCCTGAGCTTATTGGTAATTACGGAAATCCCAAAGGAGTAATTTTATCTAGAGGAATGTCCTTGTCTGGAATCTCTGGAATATATTTTCCCTTTACCTTCGAAGCAAATGTTAATACAGAAATACCAGATTCAATGCTTCCATTTACTACAACCCATGAAATGGCCCATCAACGGGGCTTTGCTAGAGAGGATGAAGCAAATTTTATAGCTTATATTACCTGTAGCTTGCATCCGGATCCTCAATTTAAATACTCCGGGACTCTCATGGCTATAATTCATTCCATGAACACCTTATCTAAATATGATAAGAAAAAATATCTTCAGCTTCAAAATAAATATAGCAAAGGAATTGTTAAGGATTTAAATTATATTAATAAATTTTGGAACAAATATGAAGGTCCAGTGGAAAAAACCTCTAGAAAACTTAATAATGCATATCTTAAATCAAATTATCAACAAGATGGTATTCACAGCTATGGTAGAATGGTGGATTTATTAATTGCTGAATATAGACAAAAAAACAAAGGTAATTAAATCACCTTTGCTTATCTTTCATTCATTGGAATATATTTATTACCTATATTTACAATTTCATAGGCTGGTCTCAAAATCTTTTTATCACTTACAATCTGCTCAATTCTATGGGCACACCAGCCAGCTAATCTAGCAGCTGCAAAAATTGGTGTATAAAGCTCCTGAGGAATATTAAGCATTTCATAAACAAATCCCGAGTATAAATCTACATTTGCACATATAAGAGTATCATCTCCCTTTAATTCCTTAAATATCTCAATAGTAAGCTCTTCAATATTTTTATATAAATTAAATTCATCCATTGCATCCTTTTCTATGGCTAATTCTAAAGCCTTTTTCTTCAAAAGAACTGCCCTTGGATCGGATTTTGTATATACAGCATGACCCATACCATATATAAGACCCTCTTTATTAAAGACTTCCTTTCTAAGTATTTTTATTAAATAATCCTTAAGATGTCCTCTATCCTTCCAATTCACAGCATTTTTCTTGATATCAAGTATCATCTCTCTTACCTTAACATTGGCACCTCCATGTTTAGGTCCCTTTAAAGCTCCCACTGCTGCTGCAACAGCAGAATAGGTATCCGTTCCGGAAGATGAAACCACATGGGTTGTAAAGGCAGAATTATTTCCTCCCCCATGTTCTGCATGTATTACCAAGCATAAATCCAATATTGCAGCTTCTGTTTTTGTATATTTATTATCTGGTCTAATCATAAATAAAATATTTTCAGCAGTTCCTATACCTCTCTGAGGAGAATGTATAAATAAACTTTTTTTGCCGAAATAATGAGCCTTTGCTTGATATCCATAGGATATTATTGTTGGAAACCTAGCTATAAGCTTTATACTTTGCATTAGAAGATTTTTCACACTAATATCGTCAGGATTATCATCATTGGAGTATAATGCCAAAACACTACTTTGTAATTTATTCATAATATCTTTACTAGGTATTTTAAGAATCATATTTTCCGTAAAGCTTTGGGGTAAATACCTCCAATCATCAAGAAGCTGGTTGAATTCATCAAGCTTCTTAGCCGTTGGAAGTTCTCCAAATAATAGAAGATAAGCACATTCTTCATATCCGTGGCGACCATCCCTTTGAAAATCATTTACAATATCCGTTAATTTCATTCCTCTATAAAATAATTTTCCATCTATTGGTATTTTCTTGTTATCTTTAAACTCATATCCTTGAACATCAGCAATTTTAGTAATGCCTACTTTTACTCCAGTACCATTACTATTTCTCAGACCCCTTTTTATATTAAACATATTATAATATTCAGGTCTTATTATATTATTCTTTTCAGCCGTAATAGCTAAATTATCAAACACCTTTGCTGAAGAATTCTGCATAATTTTATTTACCCCCTTTTCTAGGACAAATACGTTTGATGTAGTATTTGTAGTTATAAGTTCCAAGCTCTAAGTTCTAAGTCTTAGAGTCCTTTTTATTATTTTTTAGAAATTTTTTCTATTATTGCTTTAGTCATTTCTGATGTTGTAGATATTCCTCCTAAATCCTTCGTAATATATTTCCCTTCTTCTATAGTTCTTTGTACAGCATCTATTATTAAATCAGATTTTTCCTTTTCTCCTAAATAATTTAGCATCATTGCTCCTGATAGTATTACTGCAGTGGGATTAGCAATATTTTTACCTGCAATATCTGGAGCACTTCCATGAACAGCTTCAAATACTGCAATGCCTTTTCCAATATTTGCTCCAGGTACAAGTCCCAATCCACCTACAAGCCCAGCACATAAATCCGATAAAATATCTCCATACAAATTTGTGGTTACAATGACCTCATATTTTTCTGGGTTCATTACTAATTGCATACACATGTTATCAACTATGACTTCTTGCAATTCAATATCAGGATATTCCTTTGAAACTTCCCTTGCACATTCTAAAAACAATCCATCTGTAAGCTTCATTATATTGGCCTTATGAACCACTGCCACCTTCTTCTTACTATTTTCCTTTGCATAATCAAAAGCTTCTTTTATAATTCTAAGGGATGCTTTTTTAGTAATAACTTTTATAGCCTGTGCAGCACCCTCAGTTTCCTTTTTTTCTATTCCACTATAAAGTCCCTCTGTATTCTCTCTAAAAATAGTTAAATTTATATTTTCAAAGGGCGTATCTATTCCTTTTATCTTTTTTACCGGCCTTATATTTGCAAATAAATCATATTTTTTTCTAAGCAGAACATTTATGCTTCTAAAACCACATCCAATAGGCGTTGTTATAGGACCTTTAAGAACTACTTTATTTTTCTCTATACTTGTATAAACTTCATCTGGAACAAGTACTCCTTTTTTTTCATATACATTAGCTCCTGCATTTACTATTTCCCATTTTACATCTATACCAGTGGCATCAATAATTTTTCTTGCAGCCATCGTTACCTCTGGCCCTATGCCATCACCCGGTATAAGAGTTATATTATACATGCTAATCACCTTCTCTAATCTTTATTTAAATTCTTAGCATAATTTAGATATCCACCACATTTTAAAATTTCAATCTCCCTTTCAGAGCCTTGGAAGATTAACTTTACATCAATATTCTTTGTTTTATTAATTAAATTTATTTCTAAATTATTATCAAGAGCTTCCATAATATTTTCTAATTCAAGCTCATCAAATTCATCAAATTTATTATAATTCTCTTTATTTTTAAATACTAATGGAATAATTCCAGAATTTATTAAATTATTTTTATGAATTCTTGCAAAGGATTTAGCTATAACCCCTTTAATTCCAAGGTATAAAGGTACTAAAGCTGCATGCTCTCTACTAGAACCCTGGCCATAATTCTCTCCACCTATAACAAAGCCCCCATCATTTTTCTGGGCAATTTTATAGAAATCATCTACAACAGTTCCAAAACAATATTTAGACAATTCAGGTATATTTGATCTATATGGCAAAAGCTTTGCATTGGAAGGCATTATATCATCTGTAGTAATATTATCCTTCATTTTTAGAAGAACTCTTCCTTTTAAACTGGATTTCAATTCCCTATTTATAGGAAATGGTTTAATATTGGGGCCCATTACGACCTCTAAATTATCTCTGTTTTTAGGAGGATAAATAAAATAATTATCATATACATCAAATTTATCTGGTATTTCAACCCTAGGCATATCTCCAAAGGTTGAAGGATCAGCGAGGTATCCAAATATAGCTGAAACAGCTGCTGTTTCAGGACTAACAAGATATACATCAGCGCTTTTTGTACCACATCTACCTTTAAAATTCCTATTAAAGGTTCTGAGGGAAATAGCATCAGTCTTTGGTGCCTGGCCCATTCCAATGCAAGGACCGCATGCAGCTTCAATAATTCTTGCCCCTGCAGAAATTAAATCTCCCAATGCACCATTATCACTCATCATCCTTAATATATTACTAGAACCCGGTGAAATAACTAAACTAACATCGGGATGAACCCTTTTCCCCTTTAGTATTTTAGCTACCTTCATTAAATCCGTATATGATGAATTAGTACAGCTTCCTATTGCCACCTGATCTACCTTTAAGTTTTTAATCTCCCTAACTAAAGCAACATTATCAGGACTGTGGGGCATTGCTGTCATAGGCTTTATATCACTTAAATCAATTTTCACCTTTTTATCATAAAGGGCATTATCATCTGCAAACAGATATTTAAAGTCCTTTTCTCTTCCTTGTCTTTTTAAAAAGTCCTTTGTAATATCATCACTTGGAAAAATCGATGTTGTGGCTCCTAACTCTGCCCCCATATTGGTTATTGTTGCTCTATCAGTTACTGATAATTCTTTAACTCCCTCACCTGAATATTCAACAATATATCCAACTCCACCTTTAACACTTAGCTCCTTTAAAATAAACAAGATTACATCCTTTGCTGAAACCCAAGGCTTAAGCTTTCCAGACAATTCAATATTAAGTATTTTTGGAGCCTTCATGTAGTAATATCCATTTGCCATGGCCACTGCAACATCCAAACCTCCAGAGCCAATACTTAGCATTCCAAGACCTCCACCAGTTGGCGTATGACTGTCAGATCCTATTAACACATCACTAGGTTTCCCAAATCTTTCTAAATGTAATTGATGACATATTCCATTACCAGGTTTTGAAAAAATAATTCCATATTTTGCTGCTGCAGATTTAATAAACTCATGGTCATCTGCGTTTTCAAATCCCGATTGAAGAGTATTATGATCTATATAAGCCACAGATAAATCGGTTTTAATATGTTTAACCCCCATGGATTCCAATTGAAGATAAACCATTGTCCCTGTAGAATCCTGTGTAAGAGTTTGATTAACTTTTATAGATATTTCATTTCCTTCTATTAGATTCCCTGATAGTAAGTTCTTTTCAAGTATTTTATAGGTTAAGCTTCTTTTCATGTACATCTCCCCTTTAAATAATTAGCTCAGTGAATTTATTATTTTTGCAATGTATTATTGTATACGATTATACTTGTATGATTATTCATTGTCAAGCATATTTTTGTTTAGAAATTTCTGTAAAATAAAAAAACCTGAGCTAAAACTTTCATATTAGCACAGGTTTTCTTCTGTTTTTTAACTTTATCACTAATAAAGCTTTATATATTTAGGAAGTCCACTTTCAGTGATGATTTTATGGGAACCCCTTATTAATGGGGCTATATATTCTACTGCTTTTTCCGTTACATTGTTTTTTTCAGGTGTTATCCATTGGTGTGGAAAATACTTGATACTATTTGCCACTTTGCAGGCTTCCACTCTCAAAGTTTCAATTTCATAAGGGCTGTTTTGTATTCTTTCAATCCCAACCATACATCCTGTATGACCTTCAGTAGAATATCTAACAGCTTCTTTTCCTAATCTACATGCCTCTAAAATATCAGTTTGTGATGCTAAGTGCATGGCGCTGCGCTGAGTTACTCCAAGCTCTAATACCTTTATTCTGGGAGTTATTTTGTTTTTGATTATTAAACTTTTTAAATAATCCCCAACTCCACCTAATTGCACATGGGAAAAAGAATCATGTTTATTTGAAGATTTTACTTCAAAAAGATATTCTCCATTTTCATCCTTTAATCCCTCTGAAGCCACTATATAAACTTTATTATTCCTTTGAAATCTATTTTCTACATCAGCTAAAAACTGCTCCTTTGAAAAAACAGTTTCCGGTAGATATATAAAATCAACAACGGACTTTCCATTTAATTTAGCAAGGGAAGCACTAGCTGCAAGCCAACCAGTATCTCTACCCATTGTCTCTAAAATAAAAATACCATTATTTGAATATACACTTGAATCTAAATAGGTTTCAAGGGTTATTGTAGATATATATTTTGCAGCACTTCCATATCCAGGTGTATGATCGGTATGAAATAGGTCATTATCAATAGTCTTGGGAATTCCAATGATTTTTTTGGGGATTCCCTTTAGCTTGGCATACTGACTAAGCTTGCTTACTGTATCCATTGAATCATTTCCACCAATATAAAATAGGGTTTCAACATCTAATGCATCTAAGATATCAAAAACCTTTATATACTCTTTTTCATCAACATTAAAATCTTTCATTTTATATCTGCAAGATCCCAATGCAGAAGATGGAGTATATTTTAAAATCTCTAAATCCTCATCACTAAGCTCAGATAAATTTATTATCTTATTTTGTAAAACTCCTTCAATGCCATTAATTCCACCATAGACATTATCATAATACCTTAATTTTTGGTTTCCTTCTACAACTCCAACTACACTTGAATTTATTACAGCTGTAGGTCCTCCAGATTGTGCAACTAAGCAGTTTTTCATTCTATCTCTCCTAGTATAATTTATTAAATTAATTGTTTAGAATATTCAATGCTTTATCAACTATATTATTTACTGTAAATCCAAATCTTTCAAATAATAATTCTCCTGGTCCAGATGCTCCAAAATGATCTATAGAAATAATGTCTCCATCTAAGCCCACATATTTATGCCATCCTAGTGAAGATCCTGATTCAACAGCTATTCTCTTAGTAATATCCTTTGGTAATATTAGTTCCTTATATTCCTTTGATTGTTCTTCAAACAATTCCCAGGAAGGCATACTAATTACCTTAGCTTTAATACCTTTTTCTTTTAAAACTTTAGAAGCTTCATATATTAATTCAACTTCAGATCCAGAAGCCATTAGAATTATATCCGGTGTTTCATTCTTTTCTTCTGTTAATATATATGCTCCTTTGAGGGCTTCTTTGCCTGTATTATTAAAAATTGGTAACTTTTGCCTTGTCAATACCAATGCTGTAGGACCATCTTTTTTATTTAAAGCTACATACCATCCTGCCGCTGTTTCTTTAGGACCAGAAGGTCTAAAAACAGTAAGATTTGGTATACTTCTAAGCATTGCTAATTGCTCAATAGGCTGATGGGTTGGCCCATCTTCTCCTACTCCTATACTGTCATGGGTTAGTACATAAGTAACCGGTAGATTCATAAGGGCTGACAATCTCATTGAAGGTTTCATGTAATCACTAAAAACAAAGAATGTTCCTCCAAATACTTTTAAGCCCCCATGTAATGCCATACCATTAAGTATTGAAGCCATAGCATGCTCCCTTACACCAAAATGAATATTACGACCTAAATAATTGCTGGCTGAAAAATCTGATTCAGAATTAATATTAGTCTTATTTGATGGAGCCAAATCAGCTGATCCTCCTATTAAATTAGGAATTCTTTCAGCCAATCTGTTTATAATTTCTCCTGAAGCTGCCCTTGTCGCCATCCCTTTATCAAAGCTCCAAAATTCTTTAGAATCTAAATAATCCATAGGAAGCTGATTTTGATACCAGTTTTTAAATTCTTCAGCTAACTCAGGATAGCTTTTTTGATATTTTTCCCATTTTTCATTCCATTTATTTTCTTCTGTTTCTCCTCTTTTAGCCATTTCATTCATATGTTTTTTTACATCATCGGGTACAGTAAACTCCTCTTTTTCTTTCCATCCTAAAAATTTCTTCATTTCTTTTATATTATCTACTCCAAGGGGAGAACCATGGGCAGAGTTTTTCCCTTGCTTAGCAGGACAACCATATCCAATCTCAGTTTTTATAACAATAAGTGTTGGTTTTAAATGATTTTTTTTGGCAGCTTCAATTGTCTCCTCAATTTTTACTATATCATTTCCATCTTCTACTTCATATATCTCCCATCCACATGCCTCAAAACGCTTTGCGACATCTTCAGTAAATGCTAGATCCGTATTTCCTTCTATAGTAATAGAGTTGGAATCATAAAGCACAATAAGTTTTCCAAGTCCTAAAGTTCCTGCCAAGGATACGGCTTCATGACTTATACCTTCCATCATACAGCCATCACCGGCTAAAACATAAGTGTAATGATCAACAATATCACACCCAGGTTTATTGAAATAAGCAGACAAATGGGCTTCTGCCATAGCCATACCAACTCCATTTGCAATACCTTGTCCCAGTGGACCAGTTGTTGTTTCCACACCAACAGTATGCATATACTCAGGATGACCAGGTGTTTTACTATCTATTTGTCTAAATTTCCTTATATCTTCCATAGTAAGTCCATATCCAAATAGATGAAGTAATGAGTAAATAAGCATTGAACCATGACCTGCCGACAAAATAAATCTATCTCTATTTGTCCACTCAGGATTTTGGGGATTATGCTTCATATTTTTTGCCCAAAGAGTATAAGCCATGGGAGCAGCACCTAAAGGTAATCCTGGATGTCCTGAATTTGCCTTTTCAATTGCTTCTGATGATAATACTCTAATTGTATTAATACTTAGTTGATCTAAATTCATAAAATTTGCCTCCTTTAATCTTACATAAAGTTATATAATCATTATATAACTTTAATTACAATGTCTCAATTTATTTAATATAATAATTACTTCCCAATTGATACGGTAACAAATAGCTTTATTAATTTTTATCCTTGTTTAACTTAATATAAACTTCTCTATAATTTCAGCTACTCCTCCATTGTTATTATCCCTTTGGGTAATATATTTAGCATACTGTTTTATAAAAGAGTTTGAATTATTCATTGCAACACCCAAGCCGGCTTTTTTTATCATGCTCAAATCATTTTTGTCATTTCCAATAGCTATACACTCATCTAAGGCGTATCCATAATACTCTGCTAATTTTTCCAGTGCATTCCCTTTATTAACACCCTTTTGAGTTACTTCAATATTGTTAGCTTCAGAACTAGTTACTTCATATTTGTTTAGACTCCTTAATCTATTATTGATCCTCTTTAAAACAATTGGATTTTCATCAATAAATGATATTTTATATATTTTTGCATTATTAGTATTTTGTATATAAGTAATAGGTTCTTTCACTAATTTTGCATCTATTCTAAATTCTGGGGGCACAATTTGATTGTATTCAGAGTTAATTCTATTTATAGTTGTAATTTTATTAGTACAAACACAATTTCTAGAAATATCACCATTTCCAAAGCTAAAATATATATCATTTTTTTCTGCCATTGCTATATCAATAATTTCAAACAACTCCTCAATATTTAAAGGATTAGAAAAAACTTCTTTTTCATTAATAGTTATTAATCCTCCATTATTGGTGATAACTGGTTGTCTTTTGTCAATTTGCATATTATAATACTGTGTTGATAAATATATTCGTGCTGAACACATGGCAAATTTCACTTCTAACTCCATAGCCTTCTTCATTAAAGCAGCAGTTCTATTATCAATTTCATCTTTACTGTTTAATAATGTACCATCTAAATCCACAGAAACTAACTTGTAATTCACAGAAGCTCACCTCATCCAATTCTGAATTTTCACAACTTAATTATACTACTCTAAAATCATTTTAATCAATGCAATGATTTTAATAATTAGTACCATAACTATATGGTAAAGTTTATAATTGAAAAAATTACACAATTACCTTTTTAAAAAGCTAGATACCATATCTATTATAAAATTTTCTCAATTAAAAATAATAAATTTCAAAGAAAAAACACAAAACAATCAACTGCTTTCTTTGAAATTTATTTTAAGTTCACTTAAACATTATTTATTTTATCATAAATTCTTCTTCAATATTGGATATTTTTTTTATCCTTTTTGTATGTCTTCCCCCTTCAAATTTTCCATTTAAAAATACATCAACAATATCCAAGGCCAATCCCCTAGCCACAACCCTTGCTCCAAGGGCTAATATATTTGCATCATTATGCTCTCGAGTTGCGTGGGCACTAAATGTATCACTACATAAGGCTGCTCTAATTCCTGGTACTTTATTAGCTGCAATACTAATTCCTATCCCGGTCCCACATATTAATATACCATAGTCGAACTTCTTTTTTACCACTTCTTTCCCAACAATCAATCCATAATCAGGATAGTCTACCCTTTCATTAGTAAAGGGTCCAAAATCCTTTACCCTTATTCCCTTTTCTTTTAAATGATCTATTATATATTTTTTTAATTCTAGTCCAACATGATCACTAGCTATTGCTATCTTCATTTTTACACCCCATTATATATTAATATAAGGAAATTGCGTAATTATATCTTTTAAAAACCACCTGCTATATCTGGCTTTAAAATCTATAAAAAACAAGCCATATATTATGCAACCTAACCAATTTTAAATTATGAACCTATCTCATTAATATCAGATTCCATTATGGCAATAGCAGCAGCACCAATAACACCTGCATTTTTCCCTAAATAGCTCTCTTCTATTGAACAGCTATTCACTAGTTTTGGAAAAACTCTTTTTTGAACAACTTTTTTTACTTTAGGTAATAAATAATTTTTTTCACTAAACAATCCACCACCAAGAATAATTTTTTCAGGGTCAAAGGTAACAAGCATATTTCCTACACATATACCTATATACTCTATAATTTCTTCCATAATTTCTATTGATATCTTATCTCCTTCTTTTGCTTCCCTCATTACCTCTTTAGCAGTAATATTTTTATACTTTCTTAATGAGGTTTTCACTTTACCTTTAAGGGCAGCTATGGCTTTTTTTGCTATAGCAGTTCCCGAACATAATGCTTCAGCACATCCTCTATTGCCACATCCACATATAGGACCATTTTTATCTAAAGTAGTATGACCAATTTCCAGGGCATTTCCAGTACTTCCTCTATAAATTTTACCATTTATAATAACTCCTGCTCCAACCCCTGTACTAAAGGTTATATAGCCCATATTCATTGTGTTTTTCCCCGAGCCAAAAATATACTCTCCTATTGCTGCTGCATTTGCATCATTATCTAAATATGTAGGTAAAGAAAATTTCTTTTTAATAGAATCTGTAATATTAAAATTTTCAAAGGGTAAATTAGGGGCTTTTATTATTATTCCACTTTTAGAGTCTAGGGGTCCAGGTGCACCAATACCCAAGGCTAAAATATCTTCCTTTGAAGTAGTTTTTAAAATTTCTTCTATAGCATTATTAATTCTTCCTTTAACAATTTTTTCTCCTTTATGGGCCATTGTTGGAATAACAACACTTTTCTCTATTTTTCCATCTAAAGCAACTAGGCTTGCATTTATTTTTGTACCTCCAAGATCTACTCCTAAAACATATCTCTCCATGATTATTCTCCTTAATTACTTTTTCTTCATTTCATATAAATCATATCTAAGGTCAATAATTTCCTTGGCTAGATCCATTAATGTTTGGGATGTCATCATATGATCTTGAGCATGAACCATTAATAATGTAATTTGGCTTTTAGGATCCTTTATGTTTTCCCTTATTAATTCCGTTTGACTTTCATGGGCATAATGTAATTCCTTTGCTGATTCCTCTAATAATTTTTTAGCTTTATCAAAATCATTCTTTTTAGCATTTTCCATAGCTTCTATGGCATTACTTCTGGCACTTCCACTATAAGAAATTAAATTTAATATTGCTTGCTCATTCATAACTATATATCCTCCAAATCTTTTCTATAAATATCCTTTAATTCTTTTAAAAATTCTTCATAGCTTTTACAATTCAATAGCTTCATTGTAATACAGTCATTCTCCAATATTTTTACAATTAAATCAAATATACCATCCATGTATTTGTATTCCTTTGGCTTTATTGCCAGCATTAACATTATATGAACTTTTTTTGTTTCATCCCAACAAACACCTTTTTTGTTTATGCATACAGCAATTCCTGTTTTTAATGCACAGGCCCTTACGGGATGGGGAATGGCTACCATTTCACTTAAAGCTGTGGAAGAAACATTTTCTCTTTCATATACCTTTGGCAAAAAATCATCCCCAGCATATTTTTTATCCTTTAGATTATTCGCTACTATATTTATTATTTCATCCTTTGTGTCTGCTTCCTCTGATATCATAAACAATTCTTTATTAAATACTTCATCAAGTCCAAATCTATTTCTTTTTTTTGTAACATTTATAAATCTACTGATTTTTTGAATATCCTTTTTAGTGGGTAAGCCCTTTATTACTATTACAGGCTTATACTTTGATTTTACTGGTACTGTCGATACTATAAAGTCACATTCCAATTTATCTACAACATCAAAATCCAACATAGAAATAGACATCATTATATCTAATTTTTTACCAAAAATTTTATTTAACTTAGTTTCTAATACCCTACCAGACCCAATACCAGAACCACAAACCAATAAGACTTTTTTCCTTTGATATTTTGCTTCTTCCTGCCTTTCCATGGCAGCTTGTAAATGAAGGGCAATTAAGGATAATTCTTCATCATTGAATGTGCCCTTTATTTTATCTTTAATTGCATCAAGGGCTTCAATTGTCATATTGAAGCTTAAAGGAAACATTCTTTTTATTTCTTTAACCATAGGATTTCTTAAGTTTAATGAGTACTTTATTCTTTTTATAGCGGGTTTAATATGCTGGGTCAAATCATTTATTAACCCTTCATCCTTAGAAAAATCATACCCATATGTTTTTTTTATTGTTTTTATCATGCTGTTTACAATTTCAACAGCTAATGCACCATTCTGCTTATCATATTCTTGTCCAGACTTTTTAGAAGAAATATGTAATGTGAGATAATCAATTTCCTCCTCAGAAAATTCTACCCTTAAAGAATTGGACAAATCCTCAACAATATCATTTATTACTTCTCTATCTAATTCACTAACTTCTATATCAGTAAAAAATTCTTCTTCTATAGAAAATCCATTATTAATCCTTTTAATAGTAATACATATATGGTGTATTAAATTATTTAAATTGACTTCCGCTATTCTTATATTATGATAGGCTATATTTTTAAGAATAACTTTTTTAATTTTATTTACATCAATATCCTTAAAATATTCTACATCCTCTATTACATTCAATGTATTAGAATTATTCCTAGAATATATATAATGCTCTGCTATACATGATCTAATATTCTTTTCTTCTCCGGCTACTTTAATTCCATAACTAGCTCTTCTCTTTATAATCAAATTGAATTTTTTCAATTTTTCTTTAACCTTTTTAATATCACTATTTAGAGTTGACTTACTAACAAATAATTCTTCTGCCAACTCGTCAATCATAAGATAATCTTTTTGCACTAAAAGCTTTTTAATAATATATATCACTCTATCTTCAGTATTATTGGGGAATTCAATATCTCCATTACAGCAATTACTATCTTGAAAAAATTTTTCAATCATATTTCTATCCTTGTATTTTATAACATAGCCTTTGTTTCTTACCAAAACTATCTCACCATCATAAGGTAATAATAAAGAGTTTATATCATTTATATCCTTTCTTATGGTTCTAGGTGTTACACCAAATTTGTTGGCTAAAATCTTTTGATCCTTAGGTTGACTACTTTTATATAATACTTGAAAAATATCTTTAGCTCGACTAGACATAACCACTTGCTTTCTCCCCTTGTTATAGTGAAGCAATATTAGAACTTGATTTATAGATTTTAAACAAATCCATACTTCAAGATTTTCAATATCTATAAATCACCTTTCAATTTATTTCACTATAGTAAATACTTTTAACAACACAGGCCTTCATAGGTCATCATTAACTTCATATTACCATTAATCTTTAAATTTTCAACACCATAGGGTATCAAAAAATTATCTCCTGTTTTTATTCTATATCCATTAACTTTTCCTTCTCCACCTATTACTGTCACTAGCAAATAATTTTCATCAAATTTAAGTTCCAACTCACCATAAGCTTCAATTTTTTTAACAGAAAAATATTGATTTGATATATATATTGTTTCTTTGCCACTTTTAAACTTCTTTTCCTTAATATTTGGATCAGTATTTCTTTTAGAAGGTATGTTGACACATTCCAAGGCCTTATCTATATGTAATTCTCTTTTCTCACCTAGTTTATTTACTCTATCGTAATCGTAAAACCTATAGGTTACATCACTGGCTTGCTGTATTTCATAAACTAAATTTCCTCCCTTTAAAGCATGTAATTCTCCTGCAGGGATATATACAAAATCATCTTTCTTTACTTTTTTGTGAAAAAGAAGTTTATTCCACTTTTTATTTTTTACACATTCAATAAATTCATCTTTGTTTTCCCCCTTGTGACCGTAAACAATTTCTGCTTTTTCCTCTGTATCAATAAAATACCAGGCTTCATTCTTTCCCGATAAATAATTGTACTTTTTTGCATAGAAATCATTGGGATGAACTTGTATGCTAAGATCATCTTCAGCTCCTACAAGGGAGACAATAAAGGGAAACTTAATTTTACTATTTTTATTAAAAAGATATCCATGATTTTCCCATAGGTCCAATAGGGTTTTACCTTTAAATTCTCCGTTAATTATTTCATTACTTTCATTAGACTGTGCACTAAAGACCCAGCATTGTCCAGTAGATGATGGCAAAAAACCATAATTAAAATAATTTTTTAATTTTTCTCCTCCCCATATAGTTACCTTAGGAATAGGTTTAAAAAAAATTAATTCCGACATATTTACCTCTCCTTATTTTTATATTAACATAGAGGTTTAAGGAAATTCCATAATTTATATATTATAGAATTTCCTTATTGAATTGTTATTCTAGCTAAACATCAACTATAAAGCCCTTAAATTATTTATTATTTCACTATAATCCTTTGATTTATTAAACAGTACCGATGTTCCTAGAACAAAGCCATTTACTTTTTCACTTTTAAGCATTCTAATTTTCTCTAAGCTCAGAGCTCCATCAGCATATATCTCTACATTATGATTCTTTTTATCTATGATTTTTTTCAAATCCTTTACTTTGTCAAAAACATAGTCAATAAAGCTTTGCCCTGCAAATCCTGGATTTACAGACATTATTAAAATAAAATCAACTTCTGATAAAAGATATTTAATGCTATCAATAGATGTCCCAGGATTAATAGCAATTCCAGCCTTCTTTTCCTTGTTTTTAATCTTTTTTATAACTCTATCTATATGAACACAGGATTCAAAATGAACACTTATCATATCTATGTTAATGTCACAAAACAAATCAATATATTGTTCAGGCTCATCAATCATTAAATGTAAATCTAAAGGCTTATCTGTTAATCTCCTAATCGCTTTTATATCTTCTAATCCCAAGGCAAAATTAGGAACAAACTTTCCATCCATTAAATCAAGGTGAAATCCATCTACATCAGCATCTTCTAATGCTCTAATTTCATCTCTTATGTTGCTAATATCTGCACACATTAAAGAAGGAAAAAATTTTACCATTTATAATCACCTTTCTGTATTCTACTTACTATCCTTCAAACCCATTATTAAATATAGTTTTCCTAATCCATTCACCACTTTTTTTAACGGTTCTTTTATTTGTTTCTAAATCTAAAGAAACATATCCATATCTATTTTTATAAGCATTTGTAAAGGACCAATTATCTATAAAAGTCCACAAATGGTATCCAAATACATTACATCCTTCTTCTTTTGCCCTGTGAATCCATATCAAATGTTCCTTTATAAATTCTATTCTATAGTCATCCTGTATCTGACCATCTTCATTCTTATGTTTCTCTTCACCTTCTATGCCCATGCCATTCTCTGATATAAAGTAAGGTATATTCCCATAATTATCTCTAATATCTATTGATAAATCATAAATTCCCTTAGGATATATCTCCCAGCCTCTAGAGGTATTCATTCGTCTACCAGGCATTTCAGTATAATAATCAAAAAATGTTTCTGGCATTATTGGTGCCTGGGGATTTGGAATATTCTCCTTTGCTTTAATTCTTCTTGGCTGATAATAGTTTACACCTAAATAATCCACTTTGTTATTTTTAACTGTTTCTAATTCCTTCTTTTCTGCATTTGGACATAAATTATTTTCCTTTAAAAATTCAATTAAATCCTTGGAAAAATGCCCTTTTACAACAGGATCTAAAAAACTTCTATTAAATAAAAGGTCTGCTGTTTTGGCAGCATTAACATCTGAAGGGTGGCTGCTTCTAGGATAGGATGGCGTTAAATTCAGTACAATACCTATCTGTCCTGGCAAATCTAATTTTCTATATTCTTCTACTGCTCTGCAATGGGCAATAATAGTATTATAAGCTGCTCCGATTCCCTTTTTAAAATTTAATTCAAAGGGATAATGGGCTCCATATAAATAACACATTTCTATAGGAACAATAGGCTCATTAAAGGTAATAAAATAATTCACCTTTTCACCATATAGTGAAAATACAGTCTTGGCATAATTAACATATGCATTAACAACCTCTTTATTTGCCCATCCTCCTTTATTTGCAAGCTCAATTGGCATATCGAAATGAAATAAATTAATAATCGGTTCAATATCCTTTTCTATTAAATAATCAATTAAATCATGATAATATGCTGCTGCATCGGAATCTATTTCACCTGTTCCTCCCGGTATTAGTCTGCTCCATGAAATAGATGTTCTAAAGGAATTTAAATATAACTCCTTCATAATATCTATATCCTTTTTAAAATTACTGTAAAAATCAGATAATTTATTAGGACCCACATTATTATAAAATCTAAAGGGTTCTTTTTCATACCATATATCCCAAGTAGATTTACCCCTTTTATTTTTATTTCCTTCTGTTTGCAAGGATGAAGAGGCTGTTCCCCACCAGAATCTCCTTGGAAAATCATAAAACATTTTAAAACACCTCACATTTATTACAATATAAAGTATTCTAGAATCTAGAATACTTTAATATTTCTTATTTATAATATTAATTAAGCAAATTTCATAATTGCCTTCAGTTATTTATTTTCTTGCTTTTTTTCCAGTTCTAGCTTTTGTTTATCTAGTATAAGTACGAATGGCAGCCATATTAGAATAGCAACAACAATATTTATAAGCTGTAATATGCCTCCAGCAATTGATTCAGTTGCTAATATCCCACTTAATATTGGAGGTACAGTCCATGGTATAGCTATATGGGCTATTGGTACTAAGCCCAATTTCATTGAAAAATAGGTAATAATATTTGTAACTAAAGGACATAAAATAAATGGAATTAATACAATTGGATTCATTACTACTGGAAGTCCAAAAACAACGGTTTCCATAACATTAAATAAATCTGCGGGGGCTGCCAATTTACCTAATTGCTTTAATTGCTTACTTTTAGCAATAAATAGAAGTATAATGGTAACTGCAATAATTCCTCCTGGTCCTCCTAAACCATTATAAAAAACTTCAATAAATTGTTTATTTATTATGTTTACTGCTTCCCCACCAGCATTAATAGCATCAAAATTTTGTTGTGATAATGACATCCAAATAGGGTCTATAACCGAATAAACAATAATTGTACCATGTAACCCAAAGAACCAGAATAGCTGGATAAATGTAGTTGCTATTAACACAGAAAACAAATTGTTTCCTAGTCCCATAAGAGGTGTTTGTAGGACTTTATATATAAATTCATGGGCGTTTCCCCATCCTGTATACTGGAACACTATTTTTATTATAAAAAATGAAATTAAAGTGATAATTAGTGGAATCAGTGAACTAAATGATTCTGTAACTGCCTTTGGAACTCCATTTGGCATCTTAATAGTCCAGCCTTTTTTAATAACGAACCTAAATATTTCTGTTGCTAAAATGGAAGTTATCATTGCCACAAACATACCCTGTGCTCCCATATACTGCATAGGTATAATTCCATCGATAACCTTTCCTTCTACAGTAAGGGAAAAGGGTGTAATCATGAAAAATGACATCAGAGAAATGAAGCCAGCATATAAAGAGTTAACCTCATATCTTCGTCCTAGATTATAGGCTATGGAAAAAGCTATAATTAGGGCCGTAAGATTCATAGTAATTAAAGAAGCATGTCCTAAATAACTTCCTATATTTTCTACTCCACTATCACCTATAATTTTATTTAAATAGGGTAAATTAGGTACAATTACACATATGGATCCAAAAATAATAAAGGGTACCGATACTAAGAAACCATCTCTTATTGATGCTAAATATCTATTTTGATTCATTTTAACAGCTATGGGCATCAATTTATTTTCTAATAATTCTGTTACTTTATTATTCATCTAAATTCATCCTCTCTTGTAATATTTTAATACCACTGCTAGTTCCAAATCTAACTGCACCAACCTTAATAAATTCTTTAACCTGCCCATAGGTTTTAATTCCCGTACTTGCTTTAACCAAGGCATTGTCCTTAACAGCTTTCTTCATTAGCTTTACATCCTCTATAGTTGCTCCTCCTGTAGAAAACCCAGTAGAAGTTTTAACAAAAGCAGCCCCAGCTTCTACACTTAACTTACAGGCCTTTATCTTTTCTTCATCGGTCAATAAACAGGTTTCAATAATAACCTTCACTACAGCTTTTCCTTTAACGACTTTTACTATTTCCTTTATTTCTTCTTTAACATATCCATATTCTTTATCCTTTAATTTTCCTATATTTATTACCATATCTACTTCTGTACAGCCTTTATCTGCTGCAAGCTTTGCTTCTTGCACCTTTACTTCCTTAAAGGTTGCTCCAAGTGGAAAACCAATAACTGTACAAATTTTAACATTGGTTCCCTCTAAAAGATTTTTTGCATATTCAACCCAGCAGGGATTTACACATACAGATGCAAAATCATATTCCTTTGCTTCCATACAAAGCTTATATATATCATTCCTTTGTGAAAAGGGCTTCAACAATGTATGATCAATAGTTTTACTTAACTTCACAATATCACTCTCCGTCAAATCCATTATTTTTAATTACATCTGAATACCAAAGTCCACTTTTTTTAATTTTTCTTTCCATAGTATCCTTATCTACTCTGATTAAGCCATAGCGATAAGTCATTGACCTAATCCAAGACCAATTATCCATAAAGGTCCATGGATGATATCCATTTACATTACAGCCTTCTTTAATTGCGTGATAAATCATTTTTAAATGGTTTTTGATAAAATCAATTCTATAATCATCTTGAACAATTCCCTTTTCATCAATGAAGCGTTCTTCTTCCTTCATTCTAACTCCATTTTCCGACACATAGCATTTTATATTTCCATATTCATCCCTAAGCAATCTTAAAGCATCTAATAACCCCTTTTCATAAATTTCTCTACCAAAAGCCTTTCTACCGCCATTGGTATGGCATACCTCATAAAAATGCTCAGGAAGTAGATGGGTTTTTGGATTTGGACTGTACAAAGGAGCTCTAACTCTACATGGGTCATAATAATTAACGCCCAATAGCTGAATAGTATTTTCTTTAAGTATCTTTAACTCTTGTGTGTTATATTCTGGTGTTAAACCGTGTTCTTCCCAAAACTCCCAAATCTCATGGGGAATAGTTCCCTTTATAAAGGTATCCAAGAAAAACTTATTTCTAAGCAAATCAGCTATTTTTGCTGCTTCTATATCCTTTTCATGGCTCCCATAGGGATATACTGTATAAACAGCCGTAATGGTACCAATTTCTCCATCCAGACCTAATTTTTTATATTCTTCTATGCATTTAGCAGATCCAACTAAAAAATTAAAAGCCCCTTGGAAAAATCTTTTAAAATTTACTACTAATGGAGGGTGATAATACATCAAATATCCTAATTCAATATGTACTGCTCCCTCTACAGATGTAAACCACTTCTTAACCCTGTCTCCAAATAGCTGAAAGCATGTTTTACCATAGTAAGCATATTCCTCAATTACTTCTTTTCTGTCCCATAGCTTATCCCCATCCATCAAGTATTGAGGGGGATCAAAGCACATTAACCCAATAAAGGGTTCTATATCATTTTTAATCAACTCATTTATAAGGGAGTTGTAGAATTTAACTGCTTTTTGATTAACCTCTCCTTCTTTTCCATTAGGTAAAAGTCTTGACCACGAAATTGTAAACCTGAATGTTTTTAATCCAATTTTCTTAGCCAGTGCTATATCTTCCTTATATCTATAATAAAATTCTACTGCTTTTCCAGGGCCATGTTCCATATCTTCAAATCTCCATGGATCTATTTTAAAAAAATGATCAAAAACACTGGGGGTTCTACCATCTACGTCTCCAGCTCCTTCTACTTGAGTAGCAGATATAGCTGCTCCCCACCAAAAACTATCGGGAAACTTATATTTTATATCACTCATTTTCTTAGCCTCCTGTAAAATTCTATTTATTGCACATTTCTTCTGCTAATTTTAAAACATTAGCTCCATTGCAGCTGCCATAATCTACTATTTCTATTACACCAACTGGCTTTCCCTTACATTTTGACTGTATTTTATTCTTTAGAAATCTTACCTGTGGTGCTAATAAAATAACATCTGCATCATCCATATGTTCATGAATATCGCCTTCAGGAATAGCCCATATTTTATATTCCTTACCTTCAGCCTTTGCAATTTTCTCCATTCTGCTTACCATTAAGCTTGTTGACATTGCAGAAGAACAAACTAATAAAATGTTCATATGATTACCTCCTATTTTTTATATTTAAGAAATGATTTTCTTTATATTTCTAATTTCAATTTTATTGTATTACATAATAAGCTTAAAATTAATTCATATTATTTCCGATTACTTAAGGTGAAGTGGAAATTTTCTTGTTAGAGATATAACTATTTTAACCCTCATTTATATAACCCTATCTTTGATAACCGACCCTTCTACCATAATTCCAAGATTCCACTATTATTACCTCTAGATATACCAATTTAAAAAAGGGCTCCACGCCCTTTATATCTCCTTTTTATATATCCTATAGGTTTTATATTTCTTTCCTCCAAATCTTTCTATATCCCTTATCATCTCATTATTGTATTCCCATATAGTTGATCCTTCTCCATATTCATAACCTTTTTTTACCGCAGCTTTAAAGACATTACTATAAATAGCCGCTGGGACTCCTTTCTTTCTGTACTTTGGAATAACAAAAAGCACAAAAAACCTCATCCTATTTATTTTCCCCTTATTAAATAAATACTTTAAAAACCCAAGGGGAAATAATCTACCATTCATTTTCTTTAAGACTTGATTATAATCCGGAAGTGCAATATTAAATCCAATTGGTCTTCCTTCATTAGTTCTAGCAATATAGATAAGATCAGGATCAGCAACAGGAACAAGCTGCTTTGCAATCATTTGAATCTCTTCATCATTGGGTGGAATGAAATCATACCACTCCTTAGGCATGGCTTCTTCAATTATTTTTTTTACATCCATCATCTCTTTATCAACATTCTTTAAATTTAATTTATCTACTTTAAAACCATATTTATTCATTGCATAGGGTATATACTTCTCATACCTTTCGTCCATTCCATTAGAAATATAAGATCTATATCCATAGCAGTCTAAATATTTCTTAAATCCATAATCTATAAAGAATCTTTCATAATACTTTTTATTATATGTATTCATTACAAGTGTCGGATCAGTAAAATTATCAATAAGTAGTCCTCTATAATCATCTCCTCCTGGAAGTGAAAGGGGACCAATTATTTTTTCCATACCTCTTTTTCTAAGCCAAGATTCAGCATATTTAAATAGTTCCTTAGCAACTTTATCATCCTGTATACATTCAAAAAGGGAAATATATCCTTCTTTATAATTCTTTTCATGGTTCAAATGATTATTTATGCCTACACATATCCTTCCACTAGGAATATTATCCTTATACGCCAAAACTAAAGAATATGGTCCACTTTTACTAAGCATATTATTTTCCCCTCTTATTGTTTTTCTAAATTCTGAAATTAAAGGAGGTACCCAGCAAGGGTCATCTCTGTAAATCTTCCAAGGTAATTTAATAAATTGATTTTCATGAGATCTTTTCTTTACTTCTACTATTTTAACTTCACCCAAATTGCTCACCCTCATCTTAAGTATACTTTCAATCTCTTTCCTTTTTTAAAAAAAAGCGTATTATATATTTCTAGATATATATAGATTTACCTTTCTTTATTTAAATTTTTTTAAATACTATTTATTATGTGAGGAAATTGCATAATTCTAACTTGGCAAAATTGCATAATATATATGGTATGCCTTTGGAGCTTTTCAAACTATATTTAGTAGATAGTTTTACAGAAGGTAATTATGCAATTTGCTCATATAATTGAAAATATTTTGGAAGGCCATTTTTGGGAAACCTTGAAAACTTGTTGTCAACTTATTCCAGGAAAACGTTTGATATTTCAAAATTTTCTGAAAATACCATTGACTTTTAATATCTCTCTTGCTATAATACATATCAACAAATAATTATGGGAAGGTTTTAAAGAATCAGATAATTTATGAAATCATCTAATTGGAGGGAAATATCATGTGGAAAAAAAACAATGCAAACTTTACTAAAACTAAAAAAGAAGAAAGGGATGCTTCTACTAAAACTATTATAAAAACATATTTACAATTTCAAGCTTTTCCTATGAATTTTTGGGGTGAAGGTCCTTTTAGTGATGAGTTAATATTAAACTACGATATTTAATAAAATTTTATACAAAAGACAATAAAGACTCTACTAATTTATTCTTTAATAAATTAGTAGAGTCTTTATTGTAGTTTTTTACTCCATAATCCTTTAATCTATGTTTAATACTAGCTTTCTCATATATGAAAATTATAAACTCTTTAATATTTTCAACACGCTTTACCTTAAATGCTTATATTAGCATGTGAAAATCCTGTATATAATTTTGTTTAATTTCATAACTTCTCCTAATGTCATACTAACCGCTATTTTATGTGGAATATTATACTTCATAGTTAATGGATAAGATATAGAATGACAAGCTGTGGTTTTTGTATTGCTAAAGGCAAGACCAGCATATAAAAACCCATACAAAATTGAAAAACCCAGTAATACCATCCATGAATATTTTTAAATTTCTTTATATCTTTATCAGAATGCCCTAAAGAATTCCTGGTCATCTACTATGTATTTTGACTTATTTTACTCTATCTTCTTTTGGTTCGTAAGCAGTAGAAAATTAACATGCCAAATAATAAAAATAAATATGATAATTAAGACACTTATTAAAATTTTTATGATCATTTAATAAACTTAGGAGCTGTACACTACTTATCTATTCACTATTTTACACATATATTAATACAATGTACTAGGCCTAGCTCAAACCTTGCTAATCTTTGAGTTTGAGACTACTTGTTAATATAAAAAGAAACATCAATAAAATTTTATAAAGGTGGCTTATAATTATGTCGATTATTCCTTTTGAAAGGCTTATCAGTAATACTTCTACTGTATTTCTTGGTATTGACATGGATCAAGCTGCAATAAATGCAGCAAATGGTATAGGAAATCATCCAGACTTTGTTCCACGACTTCCAAATTGGTCTTCAATAGAAAAATTTGATAATGACAGTAGTTCTGAAGATTTTTCACCCTTTGGAGGCGTTCAAAACCCTGATTATATCTGGGATCAGCCGACATCAGATGGCCAAACATCAGCTTTTGCAATTGCTTCTAAAGAATTTACAATACCTTCCACTTTATTAACTGCATCATTTAGTATTTTTCTAGATGCCGTTGCCGATAATGCAATGAAAGTAAAAATTGAACTATTTGAAAAAATTGGAGGCAATTTTGTGAAAACAGCTCCTCAACCCTCTGGATTGGGAGATATTACCTGGATATCAGGAGACCCAAATAACCCTGCTGTAGGATTAACTGAAACAAAACCCTTTAACTGGCAGGATATTCGCATGTATTCTACTCGTTTTACAGTTCCTTCTTCAAAAACACTAAAAATCGTTGTATCTTTTGAAGCAACTAATTACCTTATTCAACCGCCTGGTTCATTCAATGCAGCAGGTCTACAATTTGTTGCCGATATCTACGCTACAGTACCTGAATTTCTTTATATATCAAATATTGGTGATAATACAATAAAAATTTATGATATTACAAACCCTGTAGTTCCAGTACTGACAGCACAATTTAATGGAGGTGTTTTTAATTTTCCTGGTGGTTTAGCTATTACAGACAGTATTCTTTATATAGCTAATAGTGGTAATGATACTGTAGAAATTTTTGATATTACAAATCCTATAGCTCCAGTACATGTATCACAGTTTAATGGAGGCAATCTAAATCAGCCTTTTGGATTAATAGTTACAGATAACATCCTTTATGTAAGTAGTGTTAACGATTCTACTGTACAAATTTACGATATTACAAATCCTACTACTCCTTCACATTTGGGACAATTTAATGGAGGTAATTTAAGTTCACCTAGAGAATTAGCTATTACAGGTACTACTCTCTATGTGGCTAATAGCGGTAATAACACTGTACAAATTTATGATATTACAAATCCTACTACTCCGGCACATTTAGGTCAGTTTAATGGAGGTAATCTGATTAATCCTGTAGGATTAGCTATTGTAGATAATACCCTTTACGTATCTAATAATACTGATAACACTGTAGAAATTTATGATATTGCAAATCCTGTTACTCCCATACATTTAGGTCAATTTAATGGAAGTAATCTAAATAATCCTGCGGGATTAGCTATTACAGATAACATTCTTTATGTAGCAAATAGTGGTGATAGTACTGTAGAAATTTATGATATTACAAATTCTACAGCTCCAATACGTATAAGAGAATTTAATGGTAGCAATTTAAATTCCCCTATTGGATTAGTTATTTTTACATTGTTAGACTAAAGAGTTCAAAAATGTAAACGGTTTAGAAAATCTTTTACATCAAGACAATTGAAAGCCTAAAAATTGCCGCTTTTCCATAAAGCAGCTAGAAAACAGAACTTATATTTACTATATTCATGTCCTAAAATTTCTGGCTTAATTAATAATAATTCGACAACAGTTCAATATCAAAATCCTTAGACTTAATTTTTTGTTAAAATACAAGATACTATTTATATAACTAATTCTTGTTACCTATGTCTATTATGTATAATATTCTGTTCATTCACTAAAATAGCTATTGTAACCATAAGAGCACTCAAAGCCCCAAAAATGATTACTGCTGGAGATCGATTCTTCCCAAATAATTTATCGGTTGACCGTAGTAGTATCAATGAACTAAAGATAACTGTTTTCACTCTAATATCCATTTGTTCAGCAAAATATAATGGAATCCAAGTTAATCATCCATATCTACAGATGCTTGACAAAGTAGATATCACACACCATATACAAAATCTCCACTGACTAAATAAATATTTATAGGGAAAAAAGATTCCCTCTTTTTTATTTAAAACCCAATACTCATTTTCAATATTATTTATTCTTTCATCTTCTTCCTCATAGTCATATAGCCCAATATCATTTGGCGTTTCTTTTACCATAAACTAATATATCATAAATTCAAATTAGATGTTAAAAGCTCTGGTTTGAATTTTCAATTGAATATCCCCAATGAAAGCTATATTGTTACAGTCGATTTTAATCGAATTGAACAGGTTTTTTCTAATCTGATTTTTAACGCTATTAGACATACTTCTAAAAGCGGAACAATATCTATAGGATATATTGTTAAATACAGTGTAGAAGAATCTACCTCTTATACTAATTACAACATTGAAAGTTCAAATGCAAAAAAACAAATAGATGATTCAATATTTTGTTCTCCTATAAAAGAAGTTATCATTAGTCGATTGTTAAATTCTACAATCGGCTTTTTTGCTATATTTCTGGCCGATAGGCCATTGTATTTTCCTCCACTATGTCGATATTAGTAATATACCACTAAAACCAAATACCAACATAGGGAGGTTGTTACCATGTTTTCTTTATCAGAATTTAAGCAACTAAATCTATTTGAACAATTTTCATCTTTAAAAGTACTTTCTTATGAAAAACCAGAGGTTTTTCTAAATTTAATTAAAGATAATTTTAATCTTGAATCTTTTATACCTGATGCTTTTCGTAACCATTATTACTCTAGTTTAGGTAGGAATAGAGACTATAATCTTTCTTCAATACTTGCAGCTTTATTATTTATGCATATGTTCAATATTCCTACAACTACTTTACTAACCCTATTCCTTCAATTTTCAAAGGTTCTCAGAGAGTTTTGTGGTTTTAATAATAAAGTCCCTGATGATTCCTTTTTTAGTAGATTCAAAATTAATTATGAAAAAGATATTTGCGATTTATTTAATTCTATGACCTCTTATGTCTTAGATATTTGTAATGAATTTGATGAATCTTTAGATGACGATTCACCTTTAAAAGGCTTAGCTTCAATACTTATTTATGATACATCTGGGTTAAAACCTAAGGTTAAAGAAAATAATCCTAAAACTTTGGCTTCTGAGATAAATAAGCAAAAAACCTATGCTAAAATCACTAATAATGAAATTTTCAATCCTTATGCTGCCGCATATAAAAACATGCCTAAACAAGCTGAGACTAATTCTTCTATTAAATTAGATTTTGTTAATGGTCATTTTGGTTATTTTTATAAATTTGGTATTCTTACTAATGGTTTTGGAATACCAATGCACATTAACTTTTTTGATGATGATTTTTATTCTTCTATAGACGATGTTTTTGATACTCCAGAGGAACAAAAATTTTCCTTTGATAATGCCTCTCTAAAGCCTGTAATAGACCAATTTTTTAAACATAATCCTAATAAAAAATTTATTAGTTTCCTTGGCGATAGTGAGTTTGATAGCTATAATAATTTTTCACTTTTAAAACATTATGGTTTTGAAAAAGTTTTTATCCCTATTAACACCCGCAATACTAATCGTGTTGATAATTCTGACTTAGAATTTGATGTATCCGGTGCTCCTCTTTGTCTTCTTACTAAAGAACCTTTTATTCCTGAAGGAATTTGTAGAGGAAAAAATAGAAGCCCTCGTTTAAAGTATAAATGTCCTAAAGCCCGTAGGGATAAAAAAGGTAAATGCTATCATACTTGTGAAAATCCATGTACATCTTCCAAAGCTGGAAGAATGCATTATGTTTATCCTGATAAAGACTTTAGACTTTATCCTGGCATTCAAAGAAATTCTGATGAGTGGAATTCTACTTATAAGCTTAGAACAACTATTGAAAGAACTATAGCTTCGCTAAAGAAAAATTCCTCTATTGCTTTTCCTATAACTTTAAACACAACCAGTATGAGAGCCAATTTATTTTTAACAGCCATAACTAAATTAATTAATGTTATAGTTGCTAACGCAATAAATAAACCACAATATTTTAGAAGTATCAGAAAGCTTTATAAATTAGCTTCTTAACACTATCCACAAGTTAATATTTTTTCACTATGCTACGCATTATTTTATATTAAAAAATTATGGGACTTAATAAATGCGTCCTTTTTTGTGCTTTTTTCTATGTTTTTTCAGTCTTTGTTGTGGATAACTCTTTAATTTATTTTACAATCCACTA
>NZ_FUZT01000005.1:177578-370842 GCF_900167445.1 Maledivibacter halophilus | reverse complement strand
ACAACTTATACAGATAAACTACTTACATTAATTGATAAAAATGAATTGCTTATTACAGACCTTGGATACTTTAGTAAAGCCTTTTTTGAAAAATTAGCTGATAAAGGTGCCTACTATCTTACTCGTATTCATAAAAAAACTATGATTTATATACAAAATAATAGTATTCTTGAAAAGATTGATATAGTGGAACTTCTAAAAAACAAAACTGTTGTAGACAAAGAAGTTTTTATAGGTTTTAAATATAAAAAACAATTAAAATGCCGCCTAGTAGCTATTCGCCTACCAGAAAAAGTAGTGAGAGAACGTAGGCGAAAAGCTAATAAAAAAGCAAAAGATAAAAAGCTTAGCAAAAGAGAAATTGAATTGTTAGCATGGAATATTATTATTACTAACGTATCTAAAGAGAATTTATCTCCTGATGCTGTCTTTGACATATATAGAGCAAGATGGCAGATAGAACTTGTATTTAAATCTTTGAAGAGTTATTTAAATATAGATAAAATCGGAAATCCAGGACAATATCAGTTAGAATGTTTAATATATGGACGATTGATTACATCGATTATAATTTTTAAAATTTATAACATCCTATATCCTATTACTTATAAATATTTTAAGCGTGGTGTTAGTTTACTTTTATTTGTAAAGCTCTTGAAATCTTATAACAATATATTTTCGCAAAACATTACCTGCTCTATAATGACCATCAACTTATTAAAAAATGTTTTTGAAAAAGTATCTAAGCGAAGTTTACATGATAAACGTAGGCGAAAAACAACCTTAGAATTACTACAGGAATATCTTATTCCAAAAATAAATTTCCATAATGTGGCTTAAGTTAACGCCTATGATGTAGGAGTTAGTCTTTAAAGAAGATAATTATGAGATTTGCTCAAATAATTAAAGGGGAGAGTAAAAATGATAGAAGCAGTAATATTTGATATGGATGGAGTATTAATTGACAGTGAACCGATTCATAAAAAGGTTGAAAAAAGGGTATTTAAGGAAATTGGAGCAAATATAAGTGAAGAGGAACATAATTCTTATGTTGGAATGGCATGTAAAGACATGTGGAAGAATATAAAAGAAAAGCATGATTTAATTAGAGAATTTGCAATAGAAGAATTAGTTGAAATGGGAGTAGAATCCTATATAGATTATATACTTTCAAATAAATATATAGAACCTATAGAAGGTGTAGTAGAATTAATTGATGATCTGTATAAAAAGGATATAAAATTAGCAATTGCTTCATCTGGAGTAAGAAAAAGTGTTGATACCGTGGTAAAGATGTTTAAGCTAGAGAAATATTTTAAAGTAACTGTATCGGGAGATGATGTAAAAAATGGAAAACCATCCCCAGAGATATTTTTAAAGGCAGCTAAGGCTTTAAATGTGGATCCTAAAAATTGTATTGTTTTTGAAGATTCAAAAAATGGAGTACATGCTGCTAAAAAAGCAGAAATGAAATGCATTGGATTTAAAAATCTTAATTCCGGTGATCAGGATTTATCCTCTGCAGATATTATTATAAATGATTATTTAGAGATAAACCATAAAAGACTTAGGAATCTTTATGAATTGAGCTAATTGCATATGAAAGTATTGTTCTTAATTTCACTATTTAAAATAGAGTATATTTTGATAGTAATCTTCTAGAGATTTTAAGAAAAAATATAGTATGTAGATTCTATAGGAGAAAATTATGAAATTTCCTCAATTAAATAAATCTTTTGCATAGTGATAGAAATTATTAAAGAATTTGAAATCTTGGTGTCGTATATCAAATAAAGGTGTTATAGGAAGATACTATGTAACACCTTTATTTTGAATATAGTGAAATATTTGATTTGTTTTACTATATAAGTTTATAAATATTTACTCTGATTTTCTAAAAGATAATTAAGTAAAGTTAGTATAATATTTGTAAATAGTAAATATAGGGTTATATTTTCACTGTTTGATAATGCAAGAATTAAACTTATAATAAATCCAGCAAATAGAAAAAATAGAAATAGATTTAAATGAAATTGAATATTTTTTTTTGCTTTTATTTTACAATATTTATCTTAAGTCCTATTTTTTATTAACCTTATCTTAATAAAGAAGTAGAAAACCATATAGTATAAAAAGACAACTATTAGCATTTCAAATCTGTCAATAAATTTAGGCAGAATTTCAATAGGAATTATTAAAAATAGTATTGATGTAATTAACAAGCATATTTTCAAATATTTGTTAAAATTTATGTAATTAAGTACAATATTTTTTATCATATCACTTCACCCTTTTTTACATATCTAATTATCTAGATATTCGGATATGTATTCTATATAAATTGAAAAACACCTTCTTAATCCATAAACTATTTTAAAGTACTATCTTAGAAAATATGTTCCGAGTTGTAATAAACTTTGAACATTTAAAATGTTGTTATAAAATGCTTCTTAATCAATGTAAAAAAATATATGAATATATTTTACAACTAACAACTTCTATGATACAATGAGTAGGTCAGTTTTAGATAATCGTGATTAAAATAAAATCATGATTATTTAAATCTTTTATAAATTCATTTGGGTGTTTTTTGAATTTTAAAATGAGTAATTGTGGAAAAAGGAGGATTTGATGAAAAAAAAGAATAAGACAGTATTTTATGTATCATTATTTGTAGTAATAATTGTAGTACTTTGGGCATTAATATTTCCAACAAACTTTGAAACTAAAACAAATAGTACTTTAAATTTTTTAGTGGAAAAATTCGGGTGGTTCTATTTAACCACTATTAACTTATTTATATTTTTTTGTATATGGATTGCTTCAAGTAAATATGGGAATATAAAATTAGGTCCAGATGATTCAAAGCCGAAATATAGTTATATTTCATGGTTTGCAATGTTATTTAGTGCAGGAATGGGTATTGGACTTGTATTCTGGGGTGTTGCAGAACCTTTAAATCATTTTATTAATCCAATAGGAGTTGAAGGTGGAACTGAAGCAGCAAAATCATTTGCAATGACGAAATCATTTATGCATTGGGGATTACATCCCTGGGCCAATTATAGTGTATTAGCCTTATCTCTTGCATATATGCAATTTAGAATGGGAAAGCCTAGTTTGATTAGCAGTATTTTTATTCCCCTAATTGGAGAAGAAAGAGTTAAGGGGAAAATAGGAAAGAGTATAGATGTATTAGCAATATTTGCCACAGTAACTGGCGTTGCAACTTCTTTAGGATTAGGTACTTTGCAAATTAACTCGGGATTAAATTATTTATTTAATATTCCGGAAAATACATTGACACAATTATTAATTGTAGTGGCTGTAACAGCTATATTCATGCTATCCACAGCTAAAGGTTTAGATAAAGGGATGAAGGTATTATCAAATACAAATGTTATTATTGCTGGAACTTTACTTGTATTTTGTTTTATAATAGGACCAACTCTTAATATTTTTAGTAATCTTGGGAATGGATTATTGGCATATACAAAGGACTTATTTGTGGAATTAAATCCATTTGGGAAAAATGAATGGTATAAAGATTGGACTATTTTTTACTGGGCATGGTGGATTTCATGGGCTCCATTTGTAGGAACTTTTATTGCAAGAATTTCTAGAGGAAGAACCATTAGAGAGTTTGTTATTGGAGTTTTACTGGTTCCTTCATTGATTTCTTTTCTTTGGTTTTCAGCTTTTGGAACACTGGGTATAGATACAGGAATGGATGTTGCAAAGGAAGCTATAATAAAAGCCGAAACTGCTTTTTTTGTTATAATGAAATATCAGTCATTTGGTTCATTAATTTCAATGGCAGCAATAGTATTACTTGGAACCTTTTTCATTACTAGTGCAGATTCAGCAACCTTTGTATTAGGAATGATGTCATCAAATGGTGATTTAAATCCAAGTACAAGAAGAAAGCTAACTTGGGGAGTAATACAATCAGCTTTAGCTTTATCCTTGATGGTGGCTGGTGGACTTGAAATGCTTCAGACAGCTTCTATTATAGTTGCATTTCCCTTTGCAATAGTAATGGTTTTTGCTATGGTTTCTATGACTAAAGCATTAAAAAATGAAAGATTTTCTAAAGAACAATAATTTAATTGATTTTAATAATATGCTTGAACTTATTGAATTAATCATAGGTTCAAGTTTTTTAAGTACTATAAACCTATGATTAGTGTCTAAAATTTTAGCTTTATTCTAAGTACTTACGCCGAAATAACCATGGTTATACTATAATAATCTGGGTATTTATTATTAATAAATACAAATTGATAAATTGGCATAATATTTTATTGAGTAATACTGCAATAATATTAAAGGTGGTTTTTATGAAGGATGAGAATATAGGGAAACAAGTTTTGGTTGTAGAAGATGATATGATAGTTTTTAAAATAATTAGTTCCGTTCTAAATAAATATGGATTTAATGCTGTAAGTGCATCAAATGGAAGGGAAGCCTTGGAATATTTAAAGAAGTCTAGTGTAGATGCAATTATACTAGATTTAAATCTTCCTGATATCCATGGTATTGAAATTTTGAAGATTATTAGAAATCACCCTGTTCATAATTCAGTAGCTATTCTTGTGGTAACCAGCAGCAATGATAAAATGGAAGAGATTCTCAGTCTTGAGGTAGGGGCCGATGACTATATTGTAAAACCCTTTCATCATCGTGAACTCATTGCTAGACTCAATGCTATACTTAGAAGAACTAAAACATTAGGAAATAGATCTAATATAATTATCTTTGATGATATAAAAATAAATATTGAAAAAAGACTGGTGAAAAAAGGTGATAAGCTGATTAAGCTATCATTTAAAGAATTTGAGATTTTACTTCTTTTAACTTCTAATCCTGGAAAGGTAATATCTAGAGAAGCCATGCTAAATAAAATAGGAGGATTAAGATATGTTCCTGATACTAGGACCATTGACATGCATATTTCAGCTATTAGAAAAAAATTAGGAGATACTGAAAGAATAAAAAAATATATTGATACAATTACTGGAGTAGGTTATCGTTTTAGAGATATTTGTATTGACAATAAAGTGGCAACATAAGAATTGAATAACTGTAAAAAATATAGTATTTAAATTCATAGAATTATTAAATTTTAAGGGCTGCGGTTAAGAAAAGAGGTATGCTTAAGTGAATAGTAATCAAAGAATAAATAACTTTGAGAATGGGTATGTGTTTAGAACAAATCGGCCTACAATTATACTTATAGTAGACCCTGAGAATGGAGATATTGTTGATGCAAATGATGGAGCATGCAATTTCTATTTATATAGTAAGGAAGAAATCTTAAAAAAGAATATTTGTGAGATAAATACATTGCCTAGGAAAGAATTATTTAAAAGAATGAAGGAAATTAAATTAGAAATTAGTAATCAATTTATATTTCATCATCGTCTATCTAATGGAGAAATAAAAAAAGTAAAGAGTCATAGCGGACCTATAAAAATTAATAATAGGTCATTAATTTACTCTATAGTCAATGAACTAACAGATAAAGATGAATTTAGAAAATTGTTAAAACAAAGTAATAGGGATATCAGACAGATTTTTAATAAAATTAATGATCCTATTGTTTTAATAGAATTTGATGAAAAAAATGATTTTAAATCTATTATTGACGTAAATAATGAGACCTGTTTAAGATTGGGATATACTAGAGAAGAATTGTTCAAATTATCCCCAGTAGGAATAAGAATGCTATTTGCAAAGGATGAGGACATTAGACTTTTTAAAAATGAACTCTTTGAAATCCATAGAGTTACCTGTGATATTACTTTTATATCAAAAGAAGGTAAAAAAATATTAACAGAAGTTAATTGCAGCTTGCTTCAACTATATGAAAAAAATATGGGAATAATGGTTGTCAGGGATATTACTACTAAAAAGAAATATGAAGAAGCTTTAAAGGCAGCAAAAATATATGCAGAAGAAGCTAATAATATAAAAACCCAGTTTTTAGCCAATATGAGCCATGAAATTCGCACCCCTATTAATGGAATTATTGGTATTGTAGATCTGTTAAAAGATACATATCTTAACTCGGAACAAAAAGAGTATATATCTTTATTAAAATATTCAGCTGATAGATTACTGGTAATTATAAATGATATATTAGATATTACTAAAATTGAGGCAGGAAAATTTGATATAGAAAATGATAATATTATTACCAAAACTTATTTTGGGAAAACAGTTAAGTATTTTGAATTACAGGCTAAGGCAAAAAAAATAAAATTTTTTTCAAATATAGATACCTCTATTCCAAAAATAATAATAGGAGATGCCGATAAGATTAATAAGGTGCTTTTTAATTTATTAAGTAATGCAATAAAATTTACTGAAAAGGGACATATAATCTTAAGAATACAGGTTGTAAAAAAATATAAGGACAGTATAGAATTAGAGTTTTCTGTTAGAGATACTGGAATAGGAATACAACAAAGTGACTTTGAAGATATTTTTGAGGGCTTTAGACAGGTAGATTCTTTAAGTAATAAGAAGTATGAAGGTACTGGTCTGGGCTTAACAATTACTAAGAAGCTTATAGAATTAATGGGTGGAAGGATTAAAGTGGATTCTCAATACGGCAGTGGCAGTACTTTTACTGTTACATTAAAATTGGGATATGGTGAATTAGAAGAAAATAAAAAATCTAATAAAGAAGATTTATATCTAAACCCTAAAAAACCTTTAAAATTAAATATTCTTTTAGCAGAAGATGATTATATTAATCAAAAGATAATTAAAAGAGTATTGGAAAAAAATAATTGGATTGTCACTGAGGTTTTTAATGGAAAAGAAGTTTTAAGACGTTTAGAAGAAAAATATTTTGATATTATAATAATGGATATAAATATGCCGGAAATGGATGGATATGAAACAACAAAGTTAATTAGGGAAAAAGAAAAAGAGAAGAATATTCATGTACCAATTATTGCAATGACGGCTGCTGCAATGAAACAAGATAAAGAAAAATGTCTTGGATTAGGTATGGATGCTTATATATCAAAACCTGTCAAGCCAGATAATCTAAATAATATAATAATAAATGTTTTAAATAGAAATTTAAATTTAAAGAATATAATTGAAAGATTTGATGGAGATGAGAAACTTTTATGCGAGATTATAGAAGATATAATTTGTTCTAAATATGAAAAAGAATTTATAGGTAATATGGAAAAATATATTCAAAATAGTGAATGGGAAAAATTAAAGAATTGTGCACATAAGTTTAAGGGAAGTATATCCTATTTTCAATCATCAATAATGTTAAATCTAATTGAAGAAATCAAAAGACAATGTCAAAGAGGGGATTTGCATAGAATAGAGGATTTATTTACTAATTTAAAAGAGGAGTTTATTGAGCTAAAAGGGAATTTAAAAAATTATCAAAAAATGATTTGTGAAAATAAATAAAAATACATATCTCAGTATAACACTTGTCTAATGCTTTATCTAAAAATTTTACAATCTTTTTACAAAATCCCGTAAGGTTTTTACATTACTTCTATATAATTATGTATATAATTCCATATGATACAAGAAAACACTACAAATAAATGGGGGATATAGTGTGAAAATTAGAAAGGATATAATTAATTTTCTATTATCTGAAAATGCTTTGGAAGGATTTTTAATCATTAAAGAAGATAAAATTGTAGATTGCAACCATAGATTTGTAAATATGTTGGGCCATTTGACCAAGGATGATTTGATAGGAGAGAAGTTTTATGATTTAGCTTGGAAGATACAAAATGGTGAATCTTGCGCTATTGAAATTTTTAAAAGAATGGCTGCTAATACATTTAACTATGGAAGATCCAAATTTGAATATAAATTTAAAACAATATCTGGAGAAATGCTTTGGACGGAAATAATATTTATTGAGGAAGAATTACAAGGTGAGAGGATTATTAATGGAATTATAAAAGATATTACCCTATGGAAAGAGTTTGAGTCTTTTATTAATGAAGGGGAAAATAAATATGCCAGTATATTTAATAATCCCCACACCCCCATGCTCATTATCGATTCAAAAAATGGTGATATAAAAGATGTAAATTGGGTGGCATGTGATTATCATGGATATTTAAAAGAAAAAATGCTAAAAATGAATATTAAAGATATAAATAATTTAACAGAAAAAGAAATATATGATGAAATGAAATTAGCTAAAATGGAAGATAGAAAGTTTTTTAGATTTAAACACAAACTAGCCAATGGCAGAGTTAAAGATGTAGAAGTATATAGTGGTCCCATAGTAATTAGTAATGAAATATTTCTCCTTTTTATTATACATGATGTTCAAGAAAAGAAAGAAATAGAAGAAAGATATGAAATAAAAAACACTTATTTTAAATATTTATTTGAATATTCTCCAGAAGCTATAGCACTTCTCGACAATGAATTTAGAATTATGAATGTAAATAAGAGCTTCGAAGAGATTTTTATGTACTCAATAGATGAAATAAGATATAAGAACATAACAAATGTAATATGTGATGAAGAAGCCTATGACGAATCAACCTATTTTAAAGATTGTATAAAAAAAGGTGAATTTGTAAGAAAAGAAACAAAGAGGAAACGAAGGGATGGGAAATTAGTAGAAGTGGCTTTTTTAGGATTTCCAATAATAAAGGATAAAAAGCAAATTGGTGTAAATTGTATATATTCAGATGTTAGTAAAATAAAGGAAGAAGAAAAGAATAAGAGGCTTTTTTCAGAAATATTTAAAAATAATACAGTTGGAGTTGTTATTACTGATATAAATGGAAATATTGAATGGATAAATGACACATTTACAAAAATTACAGGGTATACTTCCCTGGAAGTTGTAGGTAAAAATCCCAATATACTAAAATCTGGAAAGCATGATAATAATTATTATAGTAATATGTGGAATTCTATATTAACCGATGGAAAATGGCAAGGTGAAATTTACAATAAGAGAAAAAATGGAGAGATATATCAGGAATGGCTCAATATAATTGCTGTTAAAGATGATAATGGAAATATAGAACATTTTATAGCCATGTTAAACGATATTACTGATGAAAAACAAAAAGAAAAGAAAATAGAAATTTTAACCAATAGAGATAATCTTACACAATTATATAATAGAGAATATTTTATTAATAAATTAAATTATGAAATTTTAAAGAGAGAAAAGAATGAGGAATATAATAAAGGACTTGCAATATTTTTCCTGGATATAGATGATTTTAAGGAGATAAATGATACCCTTGGACATTTAATAGGTGATGAGATACTTAAAAAATATGCTGGTAGATTATCTGAATGTATAAGTGAAAATGATTTAATTGCAAGATTTGGCGGAGATGAATTTATTATTTTATTTCCTACAATTAAAAACTCTTATCAAATAATGGATATAGCTGAAAGAATTTTAGAGGTTCTAAAAACTTCCTATATTGTAAATGGATGTGAACTCAATATGATGACAAGTATTGGTATATCAATATACCCTCATGATGGAACAGATTCCACAACGCTTGTTAGAAATGCAGATATTGCTATGTATAAATCAAAAGAAGTTAAAGGTAACAAGTTCACAATATTTGAGCCAATATTTGACAAGAAAATTCAAGAGAATTTTGAAATTAAAAATAATCTTAGACATGCTATAAATAAGAAAGAACTATTTTTAAATTATCAGCCAATATATTCTTCTTTGACAGAAAAAATAATTGGTGTAGAAGCTTTACTGAGATGGAACTATGAAGGAAATAAGCTTATACCTCCATCAAAATTCATACCAATAGCAGAAAAAAGTGGAGAAATAAATGCTATTGGAGAATGGGTACTTACGAATGCATGTAAGCAGAATAGTATATGGCAAAGTTCAGGACATAAGCCTATATTTATGTCGGTTAATGTATCTATTTTGCAATTAGAACATCCAAACTTTTTTGAAATTGTTAGAAGAATTTTGAGAGAAACAGGAATGAAAGCAAGGTACTTACAGCTTGAAATTACCGAAACGATTCTTACAAAAAATACTGTTCAGGTTATTGAAATAGTGAAGCAGTTAAATAAATTAGGTGTTCGTTTGGCTATAGATGACTTTGGTACAGGATATTCATCCTTAGGGCAACTAAGTAAATTTAATGTTGACAAAATAAAAATTGATAGAATGTTTATAGATGGTATCACTAATAATTATAATAAGAAAAAAATAGTTAAGGCCATTATATCAATGGCCAAAAGCCTAAATATTGGCGTAATAGCTGAGGGAGTAGAGACAATTGAGCAATTAGGCTTTTTGAAACAGAACAGATGTAATATGATACAGGGGTATCTATTTAGCAAACCAATAAGTGCAAAAGAAATCGAAAGAAAGTTAAGCAAAAGCTATGATTGGTATCCATTTAAAAAATACAATTAACTTCACCTAGGGAGGAGATGTGTTTAAATGGACAAAAAAGAACGAGTACTAAAGGATATTGACTTATTAAGGGATAAACTAACGGATTTGATTAAAATAAAAGAGGAGTTAATAGATGAAGAAGTTGTACGAACAAGTAAACTTCTTGATATTTTATTAAATCATTATAATGATTTAATAAATACTAAAGATAAACAGTTTTAAAATTTATTAATCTTTAGGGTATCATTACTTTATATTAATAAAAAAAACAATTAGAAATGGCAATAAAATTGGCATAGAAAATTAAATCTTTTATTTTCGACAAAAAATGACTAGACTTTTTACAATTTTATGTTAATATAATATTTATGGTGAAAATGAGAAAATCTGCTTCATTAAATTTAATGGTTTTCTAATTGATATAGTATTTAGTTTGGATATTTTGACAGAAAAAGGTGAAAGCAATGTTGATGACAAGACTGAAGGAAAATAAACATTTTTTAATTTTATCTTATTATTTGGTAATATTTCTTTTGTACAATTATACAGAGAAAGTTGTTAAGCCGGAATATATAATGTATTCAAAATTGGATGATTATATTCCCTTTGTTAAAGAAATGGTTATACCATATTTGTTTTGGTATATGTACATTATTATTGCATTGATCTATTTAGGATTTAATTCAAAGGAAGATTTTTATAAGCTATCAGGATTTATGTTTGTTGGAATGACCATATGCTTTTTTCTATATTTACTATTTCCAAATGGGCAAAACTTAAGGCCTACAATATTAGAAAATGATTTTTTCTCTAATATCATAAAAAGCATATATGCTTCAGATACCCCTACAAATTGTGCTCCAAGCATGCATGTGTTAGATTCGATTGCTGTACATGCAGCTGTTGTTAAATGTAAAAAATTAAAGAATAGAAAAATTATCAAACGTATTTCTGCCATTATTATGGTGCTTATAATTGCTTCAACTGTTATGATAAAGCAGCATTCCATAATAGATGTACTTTATGGAACAATGCTCAGCCTTATTATTTACTGGGCAATATACAAAGTCAAAGTTCAGGAATACTTCAGCTCCAAAAAGCTTGTTTATATAAATGATACTAATAAATAGAAATAATGGGTTTAAAAAGCTCCTATAAATGGGAGCTTTTTTATTTTGGAAAAATTGGAACTTTTTAATTTTTTTCTCGTCATAATATTATGTGGAATAAAATTACATTGATTGAGATAATTGCATAATTTGAATTTAAAACAATTGCATATGCGAATATTATTCTTTAAAATAAAATATATTTTGATAGTAGACTTGTAGAGATTCTAAAACTAGATATAACTGAATGCAGTATTTAGTTTTTACAAGAGGTAATTGTGCAATTCCCTCAATTGTGTATTAAAAGATATTTAGGGAGGGTTTTTTATGAGTAAAAAGATCTTTATGTTGTTGGTTATTATTGTGATAATAAGTTTGATTTCATCATGCAGTAGTATTACTAAAGAAACTGAGATGGCTAAAGAAGAAGAAAAAAATGGTGAACAGTCATTAGAAAATATTGCACCTGCTGAATCTGCTGCTGATACAACATTTGCCGAAAAGCTAAGGGGATCTGATTCAATTTACATACAAGGAGAAATGAATACAGAAGAATATTCAGATATAGAAGAAAATAGCTACAAATTGTCATTGGAAAATCCACTATCCACATTTTCAATTGATGTAGATACGGCTTCCTATAGTAATGTTCGAAGGTTTTTGATGGATGGAAAAATGCCACCTGAGGATGCTGTGAGAATTGAGGAAATGATTAATTATTTTACCTATGATTACCCTGAGCCCCATGGTGATGCTCCTTTTAGTGTAATAACTAAAATAAGCAAATGCCCTTGGAACGAAAATCATGATTTAGCTATGTTAGCCTTAAAGGGTAAAGAAATAGAAACTGAAGAAAAAATACCTAGCAATTTGGTTTTTCTAATAGATGTATCGGGGTCAATGAATCAGGAAGACAAATTACCATTATTAAAGTCTGCTTTTAAAATGTTAGTTAATCAACTGGATGAGGAAGATAGGGTTTCAGTAGTGGTTTATTCTGGAGCTGCCGGAGTAGTTTTAGACTCAACTAGTGGAAGTGAAAAAGATACAATAATAGACGCAATAGAAAATTTAAGAGCTGGAGGTTCCACCGCAGGAGGAGAAGGCATAGAGCTTGCTTATAAAATAGCTAAAGAAAATTCTATCGATAATGGCAATAATAGGGTAATACTTGCCACCGATGGAGATTTTAATGTTGGGCCATCAAGTGATGGTGAGCTTAAAAGGTTAATAGAAGAAAAAAGAAAGGATGGAGTTTTTTTAAGTATTCTTGGATTTGGTACTGGAAATCTAAAGGATTCTAAGGCAGAATTATTAGCTAATAAGGGAAATGGAAACTATTCCTATATAGATAATATCTTAGAAGCTAAGAAGGTCTTAGTAGATGAGATAGGCTCAACTTTATTTACCATAGCTAAGGATGTAAAGATACAAGTAGAGTTTAACCCTAGTAAAGTAAAGGCATATAGGCTTATAGGATATGAAAATAGACTATTAAATGATGAAGATTTTAATGATGACAAGAAGGATGCTGGAGAGATAGGAGCAGGACATACAGTAACAGCCTTTTATGAATTGATTCCATCTGATTCCGATGAAGAAGTTCCCGGAACCGATGAATTGAAATATCAGGATTCTAAAGTAAAGGACAGTGACGATATAATGTATGTTAAATTAAGATATAAAGAACCTCAAGGAGAAAAGAGTAAATTGATTGAATTTCCAGTTATAGAAAAAGAAGAAACTGAAAAGACGTTACAGGATTTTAATTTTGCCAGTGCAGTGGCTGAGTTTGGTATGCTTTTAAGGGATTCCCAGTTTAAAGGAAATTCAAGCTATGACCGTGTCATAGAGCAGGCAGAAAAAAATAGAGGTAAGGATATTGAAGGATATAGAGTAGAATTTATAAAGATGGTTAAATTGGCTAAAGAGTTAGCAAAATAAGGAGTTTTTTAGATATAATACATTTTTATACAAAAATTACCCTGTATTTATTGAAAGCCCCTACAAAAAATACAAATGAGGTGATTTTTTATGAAGAAAAAAAATAATAAAAAGAGAAATCAAGAAAATTTTTTTAATGAAATGGCTTATGAAATAGCTGGTGATCTTGGTGCCGTTGATAATGAAGAAATGGTAAATAGCAGGAATATTATTACAAGTAAAAAGAATAAGAATAGTACTGAAGAAAAAAAATAGATAAGCATATTTGAAGTATTTCCAGAGAAATATGATACCTAAATCTTCATCATAATACGTAATCTATAGTAACTAATAATTGATGGAGGTTTTTGATATGAGAGTATCGGCTGCTTATTTATATCCAGATTTTCTAGCTAAAAGGAATAATGATAATTTTAATTTAAAAAAATCCAAGGAAAAGAAAGAAAAAAGCTTTGAAGATTATTTACAATATTATAATAAAAAAGCCAATAAATTAGCTTTAGAAAATAAAATAATGCAATAAATGTATAATATACAGAGTAGGATTCTAATTCTACTTTGTTTTTTTGTATATGGAATTAAGCTGTTTGAAGATAGAAGATTTAATGTGGATTTGTTTTAAGAGTTGAACAAGTTTAATAATCAAGTTATAATAATGATTTAAGATATTAAACATTAAAATTTTCGATATAGGAACTAGCACAGCGAGTTAAATTAAGTTTTGCTATGGGAAATTTATATACATAAAAATGAGCAAACCTTAGAATGGCAAAAGATTTTACTATGTTTTTTGATATTAGGAGTGATTTCCATGATGGGAAAAACCCATTATTCATTAGGTGTTTTGTATTATCTGTTATTTTCTATGATACCAGCTATTACTATAGTTAATTTATCTGATATTGGCTCAATGGTTATTTGTATTTTAGCATCAGCAGTTGGGGCTCTATTTCCTGATGCTGATTCTGATCATAGTTTAATTAATAGTAGAAATCCAGCTTTCAAAAAATCAAATAGTATTGTGAATCGTTATAGGAATTTAGCAAAAAAAACATTTGCTTTTCTATTCTTCAGTGTTCCTTGTGGACTTATTATAATCTATATGTATAATAAACAATATTTATCAAGAGAGCTTGTACTAATTTCAGTAATTTTATTTATCTTAGCAATTAATGGAGTTAAAGTAGGAGAGAAAATATATGTTCCAATTTTGACAAAAGGATTGAAAAGAATAAATACTGGAGCAGCAAGGATTAAAAAATATTTTATGATGATTGTATATTTAAGTATAGGAATTGCCTGTATATATCTTAGCAAAGGAAATATTGAAGGAATAACCTGGGGGATTATATTTATTGCTATAGCTATATTTCCCCATAGAACATTTTTACATTCACCTGAAGGACTTATTTTAGCAACTATTGGAGTAAAGCATGTAGAAAATATTTTGTCAATACCTAATATTTCTATAGCTTTTTTTATTGGTTATTTTAGTCATTTGTATTTAGCCGATATATTTACTAACAGTGGAGTACCTATATCAGTTATACCCTTGATATTAAGATGGTCAAATCTACATAATAAATTAAAGAAATATAGATTTTATATGGGAATCTATAAGTTGCTCAATAAAAAATTGTCTATTCCATTAGTAAAGACAGGAAGCAAGCTTGGAAACTGGATCGAGGGGATCTATGTTTTAAGTTTGTTTATACTTCTATTTGTAGTAATAGCAAAATATAAGATTCTGTAAAGTAGTAATCTAAATATAGGCCAATAAACTTAAGAAAGGAAGGATTTTCAGTGGTTACGACCATAAATTAAATTTTACAAGCTTACATCTATAAGAAGAAAAAATTTTAAAATCCTAAAATCAGGCAAGGATGGAATAAGGTTATACTATTTAACCTTGATATCTTTAAGATTTTAGGATTTTATATTTTCTTAAAAACAGCATGTATTTGTTTAAACTATTTGCACTATTTGCACTATTTGCAATTATATGTGCAAATAGTGCAAATATTGAAAAATCATGACTTTACTCCTAATTTTAAAAAGAGAATCCAAAAAAATTGCAAAAAATGCAAATAAATTTATAAACAAAAAATATATAAAACTTGTGCTATTGGCTTAAATTCACAATATACACAATATTAATTTAATTGGCATAATTGTTGCGATATATAAGATTAATCGATTTAAATATAAGTTAACATGTATTAGAAAAATTAACATTCCCATTTAAAATAAATTTTATGAACCAGAGAAAACGTTATCACTGCATTTGGTAAAGTGTTGTATGCTAACTAAATCTAATATTGCTAATTTTGCAGAAAATAAGGAAATCACAGTAATGCTGATTCAAACGTGTAATAATGAATACAATTGTTTGACCTTAGCAGGGAAATATTCCTTATACATCTATTTCTGTGAAACTATAATAAAAATTTGAAACATAAAAATATGGAGGTGAAAAAATGCTAGATACAACTTATTTTGCACCTAGTACATTAGAGGAAGCAGTGGATTATTATAGAAAAAATCCAGAAGTTATATTATTCGCTGGTGGTACAGATCTTCTTGTAGGATTAGAATACGGGAAAGTTAAGATTGAAAATTTTTTAGATTTAACAAATGTAGAAGAACTAAATTATATTTGCATAAATGGAAATGGAGTTAAAATTGGAGCTATGACTACAATTAATTCTGTAGAAGAAAACCCACAAATTATCAGTAAATATCCCTTTTTAGCTGATGCTGCTTCAAAATTAGGCTCGTGGCAAATTCGCAATACTGCAACTGTAGGAGGAAATATTTGTAATGGTGCACCTTCAGCTGAGTTAACACCACCTTTATTAGTGCTGGATAGCAAAGTTACTGTAATAGGGCCTGACGGGGAAAGAACATTGCCCTTAAATGATTTTTTAGTAGGACCAGGAAAAACTGCACTGTATGAAGGCGAGATTTTAAAGGAAATTGAAGTGCCGGCTCTCCCTGAAAAGGCAGTAGGGGTCTATATGTGCCATAAATGGAGAAAATCTATGGATGTTGCTATAGCAAATTTAGCAGTTTTTCTGGTTTTAGATGGAGACGAGATTAAGGAAGCTAGAGTTTGTTTAGGCGCCGTTGGGCCAACAGCTTTTAGAGCATCTGAAACAGAGAAGGTTTTATTGGGAAATGTCCTGAAGGAAGATGTAATCATTAAAGCTTCCGAGACTGCAGCCAGTGAAGCCAAACCAATTACAGATGTTAGAGCTAGTGCCGATTATAGAAGACGAATGATTAGTGTTTGTATGAAACGAGCTTTGACTAATCTACAGAATAAGGAGGTGTAATCTCAATGAAAGTATCAATAAAGTTAAATATTAATGGAGATGATTATTACACCCATGTTTATCCTACTCGCACACTAGTAGATGTTTTGAGGGACGATTTAAGATTGACAGGGACTAAAAAGGGTTGTGGTGCAGGTGAATGTGGAGCTTGTACAGTTCTTATTGATGGAAAGCCTGTTAATTCTTGTATGGTTTTAGCTGTACAGGCTCAAGGGAAAAAAATCATTACAATAGAAGGTTTAGCTGAGAACAACGATTTAGATTATATACAAAAAGCATTTACTGAAAATGGCGCAATACAATGCGGATATTGTTCTCCAGGATTTATTATGACTACTAAGGCTTTACTAGATAAAAATGAAAATCCTACTGAAGAAGAAGTGAGAACTGCAATTTCTGGCAATCTTTGCAGATGTACTGGATATCAAAAAATAGTAGATTCAATTTTAAAAGCAGCTAAAACAAAGAAATAGTAAGGAAAGGAGGTAAAAAATGAAAAATAATAAATTTGATGTTGTAGGTAAAAGAGTAGTTCCTATAGATGTAAAGGAAAAAGCTATGGGTACAGCTGAATATGTTACAGATATGAAGCTTCCTGGGATGCTTTATGGGAAGATTTTGCGTAGTCCCTATGCCCATGCTAATATTTTAAGCATTGATACAAGTGAAGCAAAAAAAATACCCGGAGTAAAGGCAGTGATTACTTTTGAAGACACACCTAAGATTCCCTTTGGAACGGGATGTGGACGTAATGACTGGTATATTTTAGCAAAAGATAAGGTTCGGTTTGTTGGTGATGAAGTGGCAGCAGTGGCAGCAATAGATGAAGAAACTGCTGAGAAGGCATTGGAGCTTATACATGTTGAATATGAAGAGCTACCAGTAGTTTTAACTCCCAAGGATGCAATTAAAAAAGGTGCACCAATTATTCATGAAGATTGTCCTGATAATATAGCATATCATACTGAAGTTGAAAGAGGAGATGTTGATAAAGCTTTCAAAGATGCGGATCTTGTAGTTAAAGGTACATATAGTACTAGTCAGGCATATCAGGCATATCTCGAACCAAAGGCAGCAGTTGCTCAGTGGGATGCTTATGGAAAACTTACTATGTGGCTTCCTGTACAAGTTCCTATGAAGTGTAGAATTGTATATGCTAAGGCTTTGGGATTGGATCCCGGTAGATTACGTGTTATTAAACCCTATATGGGCGGTGGCTTTGGAGCTAAATTTGAGTATATGGCTCATTTAATTTGTGCAGAGTTAGCTAGACATACTGGTAAGCCAGTTAAGGTTGTTAATACAAGAAGGGAAGACTTTATTGCTGGAAATCCGAGAGTACCAATGGAAATTAGTATTGAACTTGCTTTAAAAAAAGATGGTAGATTCATAGGCAAAAAAGTTTATACTCTGGCAGGTAATGGTGGTAGAACTGTATATGGTCCGCCTATTGCATCAACTACATGCTATCGTATAGATGCTCTTTACGATTTCCAAAATGTAAGATCAAAAGCTGATTTATTATACACAAATACAGCACCTACAGGATGTATGCGTGGCTTTGGAAATTCTCAGATGATTACTACCTTTGAACAATTATTAGACAGAGCAGCAGAAAAGTTAGATATAGATCCAATCGAGATAAGATTAAAGAATGCTTACAAGGATGGAGATGTAAACCTTCATGGTTGGGAGCTTAACACCTGTGGTCTAGCAGAATGTTTAGAAAAGGCTAGAAATATGTCAGATTGGGAAAAGAAATATGGTAAGAAGAGGCAAAAAGGAAGGCTGAAAAAGGGGATTGGTATAGCATCTACTATGCATGTTTCTGGAAATCGTGCATTCTTCAAACCCTTTGATGGAGCATCATCTTTAATTAGAATAGGCGAGGAAGGTCAAGTTACCCTTGTACATGGAGAATGTGATATGGGTCAAGGCCAGGATACAGCCTTTGCACAAATTGCATGTGAGGCATTAGGTGCTCGCTATGAAGATTTTTCTGTGGCTACAGTGGACACACAGATTAGTTCTCTTGGCTGTGGATCATTTTCAACCCGTGGAACTACTTTAGGAGGTCAGGGTGCTATAGCTGCTGCTAAGGATGCTAAAGGGAAAATACTTGAGGCGGCAGGAGAAATATTAGAAAGACCTGCTAAAGAGCTAGATGCTTCTAATGGAATTATATTTGAAAAAGAAACTGGAAAAGAAGTTCTTACCTTTGCTGAGGCTGCTAAACATTATGTATTTGAGCACGGTGGAATGCCTGTAACTGGAGTGGGTTATTGGAAACCGCCAACAGTAGTACCGAAAAATTATTATGGAAACTGTTCTCCAGTATATCCTTATGGTGCTCATATTGCTGAGGTTGAAGTAGATGAAGAGACAGGTAGAGTAGATGTTGTAAACTATTGGGCAGTACATGATGTCGGTAGAGTTATTAATCCTACTCTCTTAGAAGGGCAATTAGAAGGCGGAATAGTACAAGGAATAGGTTGGGCTTTAACTGAAGATATGATTTATGATGAAAAAGGAGTTCTTCAAAATGATAATTTCTTAGATTATAGAATTCCAGGTTCAAATGATGTTCCAAGGATTTATACAGATTTTGTAGAGAGTAATGATCCAAATGGCCCCTTCGGTGCTAAGGGAATTGGAGAACCAGCACTTAATCCCGTTGCCGCTGCTGTATCTAATGCCATATATGATGCAATTGGAGTTAGATTTTATGAAATACCTATTACACCTGAAAAAATTTTAAAAGGCTTAGCTGAAAAAGAGAAAAACAAAAACAGTAATACAGCAGCAAATAAAAACAGTTACTTATACCAGAGGAGGCTCTAGTGACTCCAGATGGGTTAAAGTAAAATACAAATAAAAAAATACAATTATAAGGGGGAAAATATCGTGAAAGCTGATGTTAGTGTAAATGTGTGTGGAATAAGACACAAAAATCCAATTGTAGTTGCCTCTGCTACTCCATCTAAGGATGCAAAATACATGAAAAAATGTGTTGATGCAGGGGCTGGAGGTATTATAGCCAAAACTATTTCACCGGAACCGTTGTTACAAAAGTATGTATCACCTCGTTTTACTGTTTTACACAAGAAGGGTTGGCCCCATGCTTTTTCGAACTATTCCTGTGAATTTTTAGCACAATATACACCAGATGAGTGGGCAGAAGAATTAAAAGTAGCTGCAGATTATTGTCGCAAGAATGATGTAGTTCTTTATGGGAGCATATCAGGAGATACATTGGAGAATTGGGGTAAAATGGCTAAACAAGCTGAAGAAACAGGTATACATGCATTAGAATTAAATTTTGGATGTCCTCATCCACGTGATTTAGGATATCTAAGTGGCCAGGAACTGGGCAGTAATCCAGATGTGGCTGCTCAAGTAACTAAAGTAGTTTGTGATGCTGTGGATATTCCCGTGTTTGTAAAATTAACAGCAGAAGCAGTTAATCCAATGGAAACAGCTAGAAAAGTACAAGAGGCTGGTGCTCGTGGATTGACAGTTGTCAATCGTTTTCCTGCACTAGAATTAGATATAGAGACAGGACGTCCACTTCTTCATTCAAGCTTTGCAGGAGTAGGTGGGCCATGGATGAGACCTATTATGCTTAAATGGGTAGCTAAAATTGGACGTGAGATAGACCTACCAATATCTGCAACAAATGGAATCTGGGGATGGAAGGATGTAGTAAAATCAATTATGGTTGGTGCTTCCACTGTTCAGACATGTACTGCTCTTATGTATAGTCCTAAAGGATTTGGAATGATCCAAGAGTATGTTGATAAATTAGGTGAATACATGACAAGGAAAGGTTACAAAAACATTGAAGAGTTAAGAGGAATTACTATACCTCAAATTAAAACATGGGATAAGGTTGATAGGGATACACAAAATGTATCTGTTGTGGACACCGATAAATGTAACGGCTGTAATATCTGTGAAAATTGGTGCTTTAGAGGAGCCATATCCTATAAAGAAATAGATGGTAAAAAGAAAGCTCAGATAGATTCTAATAAATGTGATGGATGCGGATTATGTGCTTCACTTTGTGGACAAAATGCTATACATATGGAAGGGCCAAAGCCTATTTACCTTGGTGATTTTAGTTAAATTTAGAGATTATCTTGATATAAATACTTTATTAATAAGAAAAACTAATATGCTGGATATAAAATAATTAATCGAGAAAGGAGGATAAAAATTGAAAATTGCAATTATTCAGCTGGGAATTAATGATGAAGAAACTAAGGAACAAAGACTTTTAAGAGTTGAAGGAATAATAGATAAATTAAAGGGTTCAGATCTAATTATTTTACCTGAGCTGTGGAATATAGGGTTCTTCTCCTATGAAAGGTATCATACAGAAAGCGAAACTTTAGATGGAGAGTTAGTTTCACGACTTTCAGCAAAAGCCCGCAAAAAGAATTCCTATATCTTTACTGGCAGCTTTGTGGAAGAAAGAAATGGAAAGTTTTATAATACTTGTGTTTTATTGGATCGAAGGGGACAGATTATTGGAGATTATAGTAAAATACATCTTTTTGGATATGGTTCTAAAGAAAGAGAGTTGCTATCAGCAGGAGAAAAGATAGAGGTAATAGATACTGAATTTGGAAAAGTGGGGCTTAGTATCTGCTATGACCTGCGTTTTCCAGAGCTCTATAGACGGATGGCAGATAAGGGTGCAGAAATAATAATTAGCTGTGCTGCATGGCCTTATCCTAGGGTAGAAAACTGGGATGTTTTAAATAAAGCAAGAGCAATTGAAAATCAATGCTATTATCTTGCTAGTGGATGTGCTGGAACCAGTAAAGGCAAGGCTTTTATTGGAAGAAGCATGGTTGTTGACCCTTGGGGAACCGTAGTGACAAGTGCGTCAGAAAGGGAGACTATTTTAAAAGCAGAAATATATCCGGAAAATGTACCAAAAATAAGAGAGGAATTTACTCCTCTCAAAGACCGTATCCTTAAATAATCTATTAGGGAGATGAAGCAATGAGAGAAAATACGCTAGAATTATTTATAAATGGAAATCCTCAAAGGCCTATATATTACACTGTCAAAAAAATTATTAATGCAGGGTATACAGGACGAAATCAAGAGGAAGTAATGAAACATATTGAAGAGTTAAAGGAAGTGGGAGTGCCAGCACCAGATAAAATACCTACTTACTTTCCAAAAGCAGCAGCTTTACTAACTACAGATAATTACTGTGAAGTAATTGACAAGGATAGCACAGGTGAGGCGGAATATGTGCTTTTGGTTGCAGATAATGAAATATATGTTGCTGTTGGAAGCGATCACACTGATCGTAAATTAGAAGTAGGTAATATTCCTAAAGCAAAACAAATGTGTCCAAATTTTATTTCCCGGGGAGTATGGAAGTTTGATGATATTAAGGAAAACTGGGATGATTTAAAAATGCGTTCTTGGATAGGAAAGGATAGAGCTAAGATTTACCAGGATACAACTTTAGATGCGTTTATGAGACCAGAAGAACTTTTAAAAAGAGTTAAAGCTCTTTTAGGTGGGAAATTGGAAGAAGGTACAGTTATCTTTTCCGGTACGGTGGGGGCACTTATTGAAGGTATGCCCTTTAGTAATACTTTTGATGTGGAATTAAAGGATGAAAAACGTAATGAAACTTTAAGCTGCTGTTATCAAATCAAAATTATTGATTGGATTAAAGAATAATTAAAAATATAAAAAGAAAGGGAGTATGAATAATGGCTAAGCCAGAACTAGAGTTTTTTGATGTTGATCTTAAAGTACCATGGAAACAGGTTGAAGATGCTCAAGAAGGAATAATGGAGAAAATTGTGAGTCGTGATCCAGAGACAGGATCTTATACTCGAATATTAAAATTTCCTCCAATGGAGACAGATCAAGTATTAGTACATGATTTTTGGGAAGAAGTTTATATTATTGATGGAAGTTTATATGATAAGAATAAAAAAGAAACTTATCTAAAAGGTTATTACGCTTGTAGACCTCCAGGAATGGTACATGGGCCATATAAAATTCCAAATGGTTGTATGACAATGGAAATACGTACATTTGAAAAGTAATTTAATATTAAATATATTTTCTTCTAATTAAATTGTAATCGAAATCTGTAATAAATAGTGGGAATTAACAGATTTCGATTACATATAACTGACTAATCTACAAATGTTATCTGTAATAGGAATTATAGGGTGTTGGGTTTTTACAAATATATTAAAAAGAATCCCTTCAGTATTAAGTATATTTCTATTTGGAATAGTTGGAGCATCTATATTAAGAACTCTTAATTTTGAAAATCTATTATTAAATTTATATTTATATTAATGGTGAAAAAGAAGAAATAGCTTAATAACAATAGATAATTCAGCTGTAGATACATATAGATAGTTTTTCTATTGGTTATCTATATAGATATGTGATTAAGAAATTTAATTAACTCCAGTAGCCACTGAGAATTTTTTGCCTCATACTATAAACTTGTTTTGGATTAAATAATTAAGAGGTTAAACAGGTTTATAAAAAGTTTCTTATAAGCTTTTAAATGTAGACTTTTTTGAAAGCCATAACGAAAATTATATTTATTTGAAGAATTAGTAAGTTTATTTCAGAGTCTACTTCTGTTTCTTTAGTTTCTCAGTGACAGATCTATAGTAAAGGAGAGTGAAAAATGTATACGGATATTGCCATTGAGCACTTTAAAAATCCACAGAATGTAGGCATTATTGAATCCCCTGATGGAGTAGGTTTTGCAGGAGATCCAAATTGTGGTGATCATTTAAAAATATACATTAAAGTAGAAAATAATTTTATAAAAGATATTAAATTTAAGGTTCAAGGTTGTTGCGGTGCTATTGCTTCTAGTAGTATAACTACAGTTTTAGCAAAGGGCAAATCTACTTTGGCTGCCTATGCTATTTCAGAAAAGGATATTCTAGAAGCATTGGGTGGACTGCCACAGGGTAAAGAGCATTGTTCATTGTTAGGAGCTTTAGCCTTGAAAAAAGCGATTATAGATTATTCTAGACAAATAGGTAGAAATAAAAAGGAATAAAGAAATTGTTAAAAACTATAGGAGAGTATAGATTCTACAAACTTATAATGTAGAAATAAAAGGAAGTTGAAGCCAGAGATATTAGTGTTAATAATATTTTCTATTATAGGGAGGATGCTAATGATCAAAGAAATAGAAGAGAATAAGTATTTATGTAATGATCTAGATTCTTCCAATCTCAATAAAATAATGATACCAGTTCTTGGCTGTATGAAAAATGGCGTTATAATTGCTGATAAAGATGGATGGGTAGTTTATGTAAACCCAGTTTATCAAAAAGTTACTGGATTAAAAATGACAGAAAGGATGGGTAAGAATATTTTAAAAATTGCACCAGATTGTCCTCTTTCAAGGTCACTTAAAACAGGTAAATCCATTCCAAATGAAAACTTTAAGCTGTTTGATATAGATAATGAATTGGTTGCAAATACTAATCCAATAACTATAAAAGATAAAATAGTTGGTGTCATATCTGTGTTTCAAAATGCAAGTAAGGTAAGAACAATATTAAAAGAGCTTGAAGGAAGTAAGAAAACCATAAAGACATTAAGCAATAAATTCGCCCATGTAGCAAAGGCTAAATATGGATTTGGAGATATAGTAGGTTCAAGCCCTAAGTTTATGAAATGTATTCAAATGGCTAATCAAATTGCTAAAACCGAATCCACAGTTCTTATATTGGGAGAAAGTGGTACAGGTAAAGAGCTTTTTGCCCATGCTATTCATCAGGCCGGTTATAGAAATGATAAACCCTTTGTAAGGGTTAACTGTGCAGCTATCCCATCTAATCTTTTGGAGAGCGAATTTTTTGGATATGAAAAAGGTGCTTTTACTGGAGCAAATCAACAGAAAATGGGAATGTTTGAATTGGCCAATGAAGGTACTATATTTTTAGATGAAATAGGAGATATGAGTTTTAATTTACAGGCTAAGCTGCTTCGAATACTAGAAGAAGGTGAGATGTATCGAGTTGGAGGAATAAATCCTATAAATGTAGATGTAAGAGTAATAGCAGCTACAAATCGGAATCTTTTCAAACTGGTTAAGCAGGGGAAGTTTAGAGAAGATCTTTATTATCGAATAAGCGTTCTTAATATTGAAATACCTTCGCTTAAAGAAAGAAAAGATGATATTTTACTATTGGCAGAAGTGTTTTTAAAAAAAGCTAATCGTAAACTAGGAAAGAAGGTTAGTGGTTTTTCAAAGGATGCTAAAGAAATTTTAGAATTTTATCATTGGCCTGGAAATATACGGGAGCTTAGAAATGCTATAGAGAGATCAGTTGCAATGGCTGATGATGATATATTAACAGCCCAGGATTTATATTTTATTAGAGCGGAAAGTAAAAAAGAAATAGATTTTAAAAATTTAGTTCCTCTAAAGGTTGCAGAGAGAGAAATGATAAAATGTGCACTTGATAAATTTGGAGTTTCAGTAGAAGGTAAGAAGAAAGCAGCTGATGCTTTAGGAATTTCTTTGCGTAGTTTGTATAACAAAATTAGATAGAATATTTATATTTTTAAACTTTGGTAATTATGAAAATTGCTTATTTAATAAAATAAGAAGTTCTTTTGAAATACTGCTTATATAAAATTGAGAATTATAATAAAGGGGTGTGTATAATTATGAAACCTGAATTAAAATTTCTTTCTAAAAAAGAATTGTTATATATACATAATGTGGCTTTAGACCTTTTAGAAGATATGGGTATTGAACTGCTTTTAGAAGAAGCAAGAGATATATTAAAAGAAGGGGGAGCAAAAGTCGAAGGAAATATTGTGAAAATTCCTCGTGAATTGGTGGCAAAAGCTATTAAAACAGCTCCTAAAAGAGATGAATTTGTGCTTTATGGTAGGAATGAGGAAAACGATATCAGGATAAATGAAAGTGCTCCGGTATTGGCAGCTATGACTATGGCAACTCAAGTTATTGATTTAGAAACTAGGGAAAAACGACCTGCAACTGATGAAGATTTAGTTCATTTAACTAGAGTTTGTGAAAAATTAGAGAATGTTTCAATAGCTAGTGCACTTGTAACACCCCAAGATGTTCCTCAAAGAGCATGTGATTGGTATACTTGGGCCACAAGTATAAAAAATACTACTAAACATATTACTGGTGGAGCTGTTGGAAAGGAAGGTGTAAGAGATGCAATACGAATGGCTTCCCTAGCAGTAGGGAGCGAAGAAGCATTTCTTGAAAGACCATTTATATCCTTTTGGGTTTTAACTATGCCACCTATGAAGATTGATAATTTAACTCTAGAAGTTCTTATAGAAGCTAGCAGGTATAAAGTTCCTTCTATTATTAGTTCTGGAGGAATACTTGGACTTACTTCGCCTATAACTATTGAAAGTGCATTAGCTCATACCCATGCAGAAATTCTTGCTTGTATAGCATTATCTCAAATAATTAACCCAGGAACACCAGTTGTTTATACGAGTTTTGTACGCAGTATGGATATGAGGACATCTAATGTTTCAATGTCCAGTCCAGAGTTTGCTATTATGAAGAGTTGTATGGGAGAACTAGGTCGTTTTTTGAATCTTCCTACTAGAATGCCGGCTATGTTAAGGGATGCAAAGGTTTTAGATGCACAGGCAGGCTTTGAAACAGGAATGGTTGGTACAATTGGTGCCATGGCTTCAGATATTATTGAAGGAATGCAGTTTGATATGGATATGGTAGTGGACTATGCTGATTTACCATATTGTAATGAGTGTATGGCTCAGATTAAGAGAGTGATGAGGGGGGTGGATATAACAGATAGCAGGTTAGCTTTAGATGTTCTCTTTGAAATAGGACATGGAGGGAATTTCCTTTCTCATACCCATACAGTATCTAACTTTAGAAAGGAAATATTTATGCCTAAATTGGCAGAACGTGGCATGTGGGGGGATTGGGAAAAATCTGGTTCTTTAGATATAAAAGATAAGTCTCTAAAATTGGTGCGTAAAATGGTTGAAGAAAGTAAAGATATGGAGCTTTTAGATGAAGAAACCCAAAAGAAAATTGATCAAATAGCTTATGAAGCTTCTTTAAAATATAAATAGGGTAAATTTTTTTGATCTAGGATTATAGAGGAGTTTTTTAAATGCTTATAGGGGGGAAGATAGTGGACAAAGTAGATGCTGGTAAGAAACAAGCTAAAAAAATAGATTGGTTGATTTTTGGTATTTCAGGTGGGGCCATCCTTTTATTTGTACTTTCTTCACTTATTAATATAGATGCTGTTTCAACTTTTGTTAATGTTTCATTTGCTTGGAGTGTTAAATGGTTTGGATCATTATGGCAGTTATTAATGTTTATAACTTTTGTTGTGGCTTTAGTATTGGCATTTTCTAAATATGGTTCGGTACGTCTAGTAAAAACTAAACCTGAATTTAGCAATTTCAAATGGGTTGCAATGATTATGTGTGCACTTTTATCAGGAGGAGCAGTTTTTTGGTCGGCAGCTGAACCTATGCTTCACTTTTTAAATACCCCTCCTGCTTATGCAGGGATAAAAGGTGGCACTGAAGCGGCAGTGGCTCCAGCTTTGGCTATTAGTTATCTACATTGGGGGTATCTTGCATGGGGTATTTTTGGAACTGTTTCTTCAATTGTATTAATGCATGCTGCATATGAAAAAGGTTTACCTTTAAAGCCAAGAACTTTACTATATCCAGTTTTAGGGGAAAAAGGTGTTTATGGACCTTTGGGAAAAATTACTGATGCGTTTTCTATTCTAGCTGTGGCTGCTGGAACTATTGGCCCTATTGGTTTTTTGGCATTACAAATGAGTTTTGGATTGAAAGAATTATTTGGGATTTCTGATGGTTATTCTACACAAGTGATGATTATTATGGGCGTAGCTGTAATTCACTTCTTGGCAGCTATTTCTAGTCTTGAAAAAGGAATACAGGTGTTGAGTAATTTTAATATAAAACTGTCAATTTTGTTAGGGGCATGTGTATTGGTCCTTGGACCTGGTGGATTTGTTATTGATTCACTTATGAATGGTTTTGGTTTATATACACAGGATTTTGTTCGCATTAGTCTCTTTAGAGGAGATAATAATTGGATAGGAAGTTGGACATTATTCTACTGGGGCTGGTTTATTGGTTATGGTCCACTAATGGCAGTATTTATAGCTCGTATTTCAAAGGGAAGGACTATAAGAGAGCTTATTATAGCAGTAGCAATTATTGTTCCAATTGCAACAAATATCTGGTTTACTGTATTAGGTGGTAGCGGTATGTTTTATGAATTACAAAATCCTGGTATTATATCAAATGCGTTGAAGGCTACTGGGGAGCAAGCAGCTTTATTTACTATAATCAGACAAATTCCGTTAAATTCCATTTTAGCACCGGTTTTTCTACTTCTTGTTGTTTCTTTTATAGCAACTACAGGAACTGGAATGACTTATACAATAGCTATGGTTATTAGTGGCGATGAAACCCCTTCAAATTTTGTTCGGGTTTTTTGGGCTATTATGATGGATATTGTTGCGGCAATATTATTGAAAATAGGTGGAGTAAGCGCACTGCAAAGATGGATTGTATTTAGTGCCGTGCCTGTGGCCATTGTATTGATACCAATGATTTGGGCTGGTCCTATGACAGCAATGAAAATGTATAAAAAACAAAAACTTGAAAATGATACTTCTCCTAGTTTAAAAGAAGATACACTTGGGTCTAAAGTTTAAATATATAATAGCGTAAAATATTGTCTACTTTTTTATAGCAAAAATAATAAATTAAATAAGTGCACAATATATGGATGTACACTTCTAAAATTTAATTTATGGTCGCAGCCACTGAGAATCCTTTTGGCTCATGTAAAAATAAGTTTTAGATGGAATAATCAAAAAGGATAAACAGGTTTATAAAAATCGCTCAAAAGGAAACCTCAGAGGCTCCTTCCTTTATTAAATTTTATTGGCGTATATCTATATCTTATTGTTTTTGAAAAGTTAGAACTATATGTAGTATTTGGTTTTCACAGAAAGTAACTATGCAATTTCCTCTATTTAGAGTTTGAAACGTGATCTGTAAAATTCGGGGAAATATTATAAATTATATTTGGAATGTATTATTTTGTTATAATATAAATAATGTAAAAGCTCATTTTATAAGATATATTAGACAAAGTATCTTAAAAGGATTTATGGGCTTTTATTTTTCTTTTATATTGACATAATAAGTTATACAGAAAGGGGTTACCAATGAAAACCGATTTATTTAAAAAAAAAGCAGCGTTTTGGCAAACTATAATATCTTTAGATTCAAAGGAAGGGTTAGTACCAATACTAGATTCTATGGAACATGGTGTCATAGTTGTTGATAGTAAAGGATGGGTGGTTTATGTAAATCCATCTTTTGAAAAAATTACTGGATTAAAACCATTACATAGACTGGGAAAAAATTTATTGAAAATAGCACCTGGAGGACCTATATCAAGGGTTCTTGCAACAGGAAAATCAATTTATAATGAAAAGTATCAAATGTATGATTCTTCAGTAGAATTAATTACTTATAACGATCCAATAATTATAAATGGTAAGATAATTGGCGTTATATCTGTTATTCAGGATGCAAATGAGATAGAAATATTACTAAAAAAGCTTGAAGGAAGTAAAAAAACTATAAAGACATTAAGCAATAAATTTGCCCATGTAGCAAAGGCCAAATATGGATTTGGAGATATAGTAGGTTCAAGCCCTAAGTTTATGAAATGTATTCAAATGGCTAATCAAATTGCTAAAACCGAATCTACAGTTCTTATATTGGGAGAAAGTGGTACAGGTAAAGAGCTTTTTGCCCATGCTATTCATCAGGCCAGTTATAGAAATGATAAACCTTTTGTAAGGGTTAACTGTGCAGCTATCCCATCTAATCTTTTAGAAAGCGAATTTTTTGGATATGAAAAAGGTGCTTTTACTGGAGCAAATCAACAGAAAATGGGAATGTTTGAATTGGCCAATGAAGGTACTATATTTTTAGATGAAATAGGAGATATGAGTTTTAATTTACAGGCTAAGCTGCTTCGGATACTAGAAGAAGGTGATATGTATAGGGTTGGAGGAATAAATCCCATAAATATAGATGTAAGAGTAATAGCAGCCACAAATCGGAATCTTTTCAAACTGGTTAAGCAAGGTAAGTTTAGAGAAGATCTTTATTATCGAATAAGTGTTCTCAATATTGAAATACCTGTGCTTAAAGAAAGAAAAGATGATATTTTACTATTGGCAGAAGTGTTTTTAAAAAAAGCTAATCGTAAACTTGGAAAGAAGATTAGTGGTTTTTCAAAGGATGCTAAAGAAATTTTAGAATTTTATCATTGGCCTGGAAACATACGGGAACTTAGAAATGCTATAGAGAGATCAGTTGCAATGGCTGATGATGATATATTAACAGCCCAGGATTTGTATTTTATTAGACCAGAAAATAAAAAAGAAATAGATTTTAAAAGTTTAGTTCCTTTAAAAGTTGTAGAGAGAGAAATGATAAAGTGTGCACTTGATAAATTTGGGATTTCAGTAGAAGGTAAGAAGAAAGCAGCTGATGCTTTAGGAATTTCTTTGCGTAGTCTATATAACAAAATTAAAGAGTATAGATTATAATTATAGCTGTTCCATAGTATTAAAATAGTTGTAGTAGGAAAGAATTAAAGATAGTCTCGACAGAGATTAAAAGAGATCTATGGCAAAAAAATATATTAAAATACAACTACAAATGTTTATTACCAAATTATGATATAATAACATTAGGTTTTTAAAAGATAAATGATATTGTATCTTTTAATAAGATGACGTATGAAAAAGAGAGGGGAATATATAAGAGATTTGCTATTAGAGTATTCTTCTATTGTAGTTTCAATAAAGTGTTTATCTGTTGAAGCTTGCAAAAAATCCAGTCGATTATAAGTAATGAGGTAATAATGAATATTAGAATGTCAATTGATATCAATGTTTTTGATAATTTTTTGTTTTTAAGTATGCTGACTGCAATTACGTCTATATATTTTACCACATACAGTGTAATACAACTAAGCAAAATACCAATAGCTAGAGTTTCAATGGATATAATTGACATTTAAATTAACCTCCTTTCCATAGGAAATAAGCTTGGCATTTTTTGCTGTATAAAGAAGCTTTAAGCCCCATGGTTATCACCTCCTAGAAACAAATAAAATCGCTCAGTGTAAATTAATTACACATGTGGTAAAATATCCCCTCTTACTATTATTATAATACATTATGGATAAAATATATTAGGGAATTAGTACCAAATATTCATAAAATAGAAATTCATTATTAAATTTGGAAAATGAAAAGACATTTTAAAAATTTTTAGACCTTCAATGAAGAGTATGTTTATAATATATATTGAGGAAAACTCATATGGTAATATTATCCTTGATTTACTTATAATAAAATATAAATGGGAATGGTGAAATGATGTTATTTAATGATGAAAATGAAATTATTCAGGAAATTGAGCAAAAAGTAATATTGGTTGGAATAGATTTAGGCAAAAAAGATGATATCCCAATTGAAGAATCTATAGAAGAACTTAAGGAACTGACTAGAGCTGCCGGTGCTGAAGTAATTGATGCAGTAATACAAAACAAGTCAAAAATAGACCCTGCATATTTTATTGGTAAAGGTAAAGCTGAAGAAATAAAAATGATGTGCGTGGCCTTTGATGCCAATACAGTTATATTTAATGATGAATTGTCTGCTTCACAAATTAGAAATCTTGAGGAAATTTTAGAAGTTACTATTATAGATAGAACTGCATTAATACTTGATATATTTGCACGAAGGGCTAAAACTAGGGAAGCAAAACTTCAGGTGGAAATAGCGCAGCTAAGATACAGACTGCCAAGATTAGTTGGACTTGGAAAATCCTTATCTAGAACTGGAGCAGGAATTGGTACAAGGGGCCCTGGTGAACAAAAGCTTGAGCTGGATAGAAGGAGAATTCTTGATAGAATCAGTGATATAAAGAAGCAGATCAGTGAAGTTAAAAGGACTAGGGAGGTTCAAAGATCCAAAAGAAACAAAAGTAAAGTACCTGTTGTTTCTTTAGTTGGCTATACCAATGCAGGTAAATCTACCCTTATGAATAAATTATTAGATTTAAGTGGGAATAATTCAGATGATAAGAAGGTTTATTCTGAAGATTTATTATTTGCAACCCTTGATACATTCCATAGAAGAATAGTTTTACAGGATAAAAAGGAGTTTATTTTAACCGATACTGTTGGCTTTGTGAGCAAATTACCTCATCACCTTGTTAAGGCTTTTAAATCTACCCTTGAAGAAGTTATAGAAGCTGATACTTTAATTCATGTTGTAGACTCATCAAATAAAAACTATGAAATGCAAATTAAAGTTACAAATGAAGTTTTAAGAGAATTAGGGATATCCAATAAACCAATGATTTATGCCTTTAATAAATTTGATAAGGGAATAAAAGATATAATTCCTAAATTTAAGGATGTAATTTTCACATCTGCTATAACTGGATACGGTATTGAAAAGCTTATACAATCTATACAAAATCATATATTTAAAGATATGAAGAAATGCAAGATGCTTATTCCATATGAAAAGGGGGATATATATTCCTATTTGCATGAAAAAACCAATATTTATAATATTAAGTATCAAGGTGATGGAACTTATCTTGAGGCCGAATTAAATGAAGCTGACTTCAATAGGTATAAACAATATATAATTGAAGATTAGTTTAGATACAAAAAAAGGGTGATAAATACCATGGGCTTTTTGAAAATATCATGGAATAATGTAGACAAGTATGATGATTGTATAATAACTTATTTACTATATAAAGAAGGTAAAACAATAGAAGTGATAAGTAAGATTAGAAATTGTCCAGAGGAAAAGATAGAAAAAGACATTATTGAGGCTAAAATAAAGCTCAGGAGTATTAAATTAGCTAAAAATGAAAAAAAATTATTAGATAGGATATTGGAATTATCTAAGGAAGAGCGCTTAAAATTTATGAAGAAGTCATCTGACGAGAAAATTAATATGTTAATTGAAGAAGTAAAAAAGAGTTATAAGTGTATACAAAATCCAGAGGATAAAGCTTCACTGATTTGGCTTGTGGGAGAGCTAAAGGAAGATAGTCTGATAGGCTTAATTGGTAAGGATATTTTACATAAAAATGGTAATGTTAGAAGAATGGTGTGCTCTGCCCTTGGTAAAATAGGAAATGAAGAGGCTATATCAATTCTGCATAAGGCCCTAGGGGATCATAAGCCTCAAGTAAGGCAATATGCTGCTAAGGCCTTAAAAGATATTGGCAATGAAAACTCTTTAAAGATTCTTAATGAAATTGTTAATAAAAGTTTTGAAAAGGACTATGTAAAAAGAGCTTGTTTAGAAACTATAAAAAATATAAATATAAAGCTTAGAAAATAAAAGATTAACTTAGTTGTTTTTTTGTGTTTTTAACTATATTAGCTATGTTTTTATAGGTGTATAATGTGCCCTTAGCAACTATAGGTCTTCCTGTTTTGATCATTTTTAATTTACGGGATAGATATCCTCCAAATTTCATAGAACCATTGACACATGGCTGTGTATTTATCAGTATTAAATCTTTTTCAGCTTGATTTAAAACATTCCAAGTATCTAAAACCAATGGTAAAATAAGATGAGGTATATATTTTCTACTAAGGGTATAAACTTTATTACCTTTTTTGTCTGTACCTCTAAGGATTATTTTTCCACGATCCTTTTCTTCTAATTCATCATAAAAGGGAACATTTACTAAATCATGATAACTTGGTTTATATTCTTCTGGTAATAAACCTAAATGAATAGCAGCAGCAGTAGATGAAGAATGACATCCTGTAACACAATGATAAATAATATGCAAATTAATCAACCTCCTGTATATTGCTTTTATATAGTATTTGATAAAATTAAATTAAATATAAATTAAAATAAATTTTTAAATTGGCAGGTGATTATATGACTAAAGATTACAAAACGGTACTTGAATATGGAGAGGCAGAGGAAATAATTAACAAATCAAAATTTATTGGATATGCTAAGCCTGTAACATCAGAAGAAGAAGCTGTTCAATTTATTGAAGAAGTGAAAAAGAAGCACTGGAATGCGACTCATAATGTGCCAGTTTATTTAGTTGGTGATAATAATGAAATTCAACGATATAGTGATGATGGTGAACCCTCGGGAACTGCAGGTGTTCCTATTTTAGAAATGCTTAAGAAAGAAGAAATTAAGAATGTTGTAATAGTTGTTACAAGATATTATGGTGGAATTAAGCTGGGAACCGGTGGTTTAGTAAGAGCATATACCAGTGCTGCCAAATTAGCAATTAAAGAAGCTAAGGTAGTTGAAAAGGTCATAAATAATCAATATTTAATCAGAATAGACTATACTTTACATGGTAAAATTCAAAATGAATTAATTAATGGAGAATATATAATTAAAGATACGATTTATGATGATAAAGTTAATATATACGTTTATTGCAAACCCCATGAAAGCCATAGGCTTGTTAGTAAAATAACTGACATAAGCAGTGGGAAAGCTGATATTCAAGAAAAAGATGAGGTTTATCTTACTATTCTTGATGGAAAGGTTATTGATGCATAAAATGTCTGATATTTTAATTTTTAAATGGGTATAATCCAGAATAAGATATTAATTTAATAACTAAAAAAGGAGAGAAGCCCATGGATGATATAGAAAAAATTAAAAAGGAAATGTTGGATAAAAAGGTTTGGGCCGTTGTTGGAGCTAATCCTAAGGAATCTAAGTTTGGATATAAAATATTTAAAAAGCTTAAAGAAAAGGGATATGAAGTATATGGAGTAAATCCAGTATATGAGGAGATTGAAGGAGAAAAGTTATATAAAAGCATTAAAGACTTACCCGTTAAACCCGATTGTGTAAATATGGTCGTTTCTCCAAAGAGAACAAATCCAATAATTGAAGAAATTGCCGACAGTGGAATAGAATATGTATGGTTTCAACCTGGGTCCTTCGATGGAGAAACAATTGATCTAGCTGAAGAAAAAAATCTGAAATTTGTTTACTATGATTGTGTATTGGTGGCTTTAGGCGAATAGAAAAAAAGATCACATTATTTATGTGGTCTTTTTTCTTTGTAAAAAAATTGATATATGCCCATAGCAAATAGAAAAATTCCAAAGACCTTTCTCAATAAATTAGAGGGAAGTTTCATAGCTAATTTGGCACCAAAAAAAGCACCGCTAATTCCCGTTAGAGTTAAAGGTATCCAGACACTTTTTTCTATATTTTTATTCCTAATATGGGTTATAACAGCAACTAAGGCTATTGGAATAAAGGTAAAGAGATTGACACTTTGGGCTTGTTGCTGACTCAAATCTGTAAATAATATCAATGCAGGAATAAGTATTGTTCCGCCACCTATTCCCATACCGCTTATAATTCCCGAAAAAAAGCCTATTATAGAAAAAAGCATTAAAACACCATCCTAAAGGCTGCTATTATCATAAATATAGCAAATATTTTTCTCAAAATAGAGCTTGGGATTTTGTTTAAAAATTTGGCCCCTACATAGCCACCTAATACTCCTCCAATTGCAACTTTAAATGTTATACCATAGGAGATTATTCCAGACCTGAAATATACATAAGTACTAATAATTGTCAATGGTAGAATTATGGAAATAGCTGTAGCATGGGATTTATGCTCTTCAATTTTTAATAGGAATATCATGCCGGGCACCAATAAGGTACCTCCGCCAGATCCAAATAAACCATTTACAAATCCAGTGAATACTCCTAAAAGGCCAACTTTAATAATATTTTTTTTCATTATTACCTTCCTATGATAATAGTATTATAGAGATTTAAGTAAATCTATATAAATAGCTTTTCTATATTAATTTAACCCTTTAACTAAAATTAGATACATTAATAATGATCAATAATTATAAACTATATATAGGGTTCATATGATTTTTTTATAATCTATTGACATCAAAGATAAAATACAATAAAATAAAACCATAAAAACCGATAAGAATACTATGAATTAAGGAGGAAAATATGAAAATTGCTAATAATATTACTGAATTAATAGGAAATACACCTATGGTTAAACTCAATAAGCTCAAGCCTGAAAATGGAGCAGACATTTATTTAAAGTTAGAGTTTTACAATCCAGGAAGCAGTATCAAGGATAGAATTGCCCTTAGTATGATTGAAGCCGCTGAAAAGGACAATAGATTAGAAAAAGGAGGAACGATAGTAGAGCCTACAAGTGGAAACACTGGAATCGGTCTTGCCATGATAGGGGCAGCAAAGGGTTATAATGTTATATTGGTTATGCCCGATACCATGAGTATAGAAAGGAGAAAGCTTTTAAAGGCATTTGGAGCCAAGGTGATTTTAACTGATGGTGCAAAGGGAATGAAAGGAGCCATTGAAAAGGCAGAAGAATTAGTTAAAGAAAACCCGTCCTATTTTATGCCACAACAGTTTTTAAATAAAGCCAATCCAGAGGCCCATAGAAAAAGTACAGCTTTGGAAATTCTAGATCAAATGGACAATGATCTTGATATGTTCATTGCAGGTGTAGGCACAGGAGGAACAATTACAGGGGTTTCAGAAGTTATAAAAAGCAAATTGAATAAAGCTAAGATTGTTGCAGTTGAGCCTGAAGCTTCAGCAGTATTATCAGGCAATAAACCTGGACCCCATAAAATACAAGGAATTGGAGCAGGGTTTGTACCTGAAATACTAAATGTTGACATAATAGATGAAGTTTTTAAAGTAAAGGATGAAGATGCCCTTGAAATGGCAAGAAGAATAGCATTGGAAGAGGGAATTTTAGTTGGAATTTCTTCTGGAGCAGCAGTTTACACAGCTATTGAAAAGGCTAAAGAATTAGGAAAAGGGAAGAAGATAGTAGTGATTATTCCTAGTTATGGTGAACGATATCTATCGGTTCCCAACTTTTTTCCAGAGTAAAAAGAGGGTAGTTTTTTCTACCCTCAGACTAATGACAAAGTAATGTCTTCTAACGAAAGAAGAAAATATATAGTTGAATTAATTGTAGCTTTTTCAGCACTAATAACAGCAATTGCAGCACTAATTAATGCGGTAAAGTGAAAGAAAGCAGGTAGATCCACTACCTGCTTTCTTTTTGTGACAAAGTTGTCTTATAATAAAAGATTTATCTTATTTATAGTATACTATATTATTTGACATTCATTCGATGGTTTTTAGCTTTGGTAAAATAGAAATAAAACTATAAATAATATTTGCAACATAAGAATATTTAAATAATTTTTATTCCGAGAGTCTATTTATTATAAGAAAGTGAATTTATTTACAAAAAATGAAGGAATTTAAAATTAATTCACGAACTATATTTGTTATAATATGTTTATATTTGTATTTTAAAACAAAATCTGGGAGGATGTTAAAATGAAAAAGATAATTATTTTATCATTAGTTTTGGTTTTAGTATTAAGCTTAAATGTATTTGCAGAAGGTAATTACAAATTTGACGAAGAAGGAAAACTTATAAAGGTTGATGAAAACTTTGATAATACCGTAGATGTAGAGGTTGATGGAGTTAAAATTAAATTCAAGGATGCTAAACCCTTTATAAATAAACAAAACAGGACAGTTGTACCAGTAAGATTCATAGCAGAAGCTTTAGGAGCAAAGGTTGACTGGAACGGAGAAACAAGAACGGTAATTATAGATCAAGATCAAAAGCATATTGAATTAGCAATTGGGGCTATGGAAGCTATAGTTAATTCAGAAACAGTTAAATTTGATACGAAAGCACAAATATACTTCGATAGGACTTTTGTTCCGTTACGCTTTGTTTCTGAAGCACTAGGGGCTACTGTAGGGTGGAATGGAGAAACAAGGACAGTTACTATTGATACGAAAAGCAAAGAAGAACAAGTAGAAGTACCGAAGAATGTTGAAGAAATGATTGCAGAGCTTGATGATGAGGAGTTGAAAGAGATTGTAAAAACATCTTCTAACAATTATGTAGAGAATAAAGTAGTTTTTTATGGCATTGATGGAGAGGAAGATTTAGATTCTATAGGTGCTATTGTTTCTCATAGCAATTATCATAAAAACAGCTTGATAACGGTGTTTCCTAGATTCTATGATAAAGATTATTCAGTTCTTAAAGATATGCTTAAAGTTTACTACCCAACGAAATTTGAAACTGTTTATGCCTATGTAAGTAATGTAATAGATAATGAAAAACCAACAGGAGAAAAAGCGGAAGAATTTATATATGATGGTAGAAGTTTTGCATGTGCAAAAGGTGAAAGTGCAGTGAGTATTTACATAGGGGGCAAAGCTAATGAATAAAGCCATATCAAAGATTTTAATAATACTTATTCTAATATCATCTTTGGTATTTCCAATGACAGCAAATGCAGAAGATAAAGACCTTGTAGCTTATGTGACCCACTATAGATTAGAACAAAAAGGAATTTTAATATATAAAGATCAAGATGGAAATTGGATCAATGGAGAACTAGGGAAAAAAATTGATATAGAACAGAAAATAGACCTTAAGAAGTTTGAGGAGCAGGAAACTATTGATAAAATTTTAAATGTAATAGCTTACTCCTATAATTTAGGCTTTATGTTTTCTACAGAAAACTTCACAAGAGAAACAAATAAGTTTTCCCAGACTAAAGATGATTTTATAAAGAACTACTATAACCATGGAAGCGATAAAATTGAAGTGAATGAAAAATATTTAACCGATGGAGTTGTTAAGCTTAAATACAACGCAGAACTTACTCCCCAAGTTAAGCCTTTAAAAGTATCTGATTATACTGATAAGGATATATACATACTATTGGGGCAAGACCCTAACAATCCCAATCCTAAGACCAAAACAGATTTAGAAGCTATTAGGAAGCTTCAACCAACATCAAGTGAAGCGTCAGAGCTTCCAGTTCCAAAAGAAAACCCAAAGGGTTATAAATTAAATATGAATATACTTGAAAGCAAGGGTCTTGCGGTATATGGAACTCATGAAAATGTATCTAACAATGATTATAAAAATAAATACAATGAAAAAGTTTCTAAAGACGATAAAGGAGCTATTCCAAGATATTTAGGTTATGACCTCAACGGTGAGACTTTTACAAATGAAGCTTTTCCTCCTGATGTTAATATAGAACTTGAGGTTTGGGAAAAAGATTGGATATATGAGCCCTGGTATGCGAATGTAGAGAATAGGAAAAGACCTCAAATGTCTGAATATAACTACAAAAAATCTCTTAGAGAAGAAGCTATAGCTTGGCTTAATAAACTAGATTGGGCGGGGAAAAATAGCTGGACAGGGGAAAAACTTATTAATTATTTTAGAATCCAATCACCACAAACAGACTATACGCAAGGTAGTTTTATAGGTTGGCATGACTACAATGGACAAGTTTTATATCAAACCTTTAGTATTCCCCCAAAGAAAAAGATTGAAATAGCAGAAGTTGAAGCCTACATAGTATTTGTCCCCCTAATAATCGAATACTGGGTAGAAGCAAAAACCGACAATCTAGCTATAAAGGATATTAGAAATGAAACAAGCGAGATAGAGTATGACGAGATGTATGATTTGAAATTCGATGTATATAACATGTGTCTTCGGGATGCCTATGATGTCACAGTAGATTACTATTTACAGTATCCTAATGAGCTAAAATATATGTTTACTGATGCTGGCAATGAAGTGGCTGCTCTAGGGAAGTCAATTGGAGGACTAAATTATAATATCCCCGAAGACTACAAAAGAGATACCTTTGAGCTTGTGGCCAAATTAAATATGAATGATAAACACCCCGCAAAGTTTGCAGATGGAACAATCATAGAGGAAAGTACAATGGCCGACAATGAAGTATCGATTCTTATACCAATAAAGGATAAGGAATCCTTCGACCTTGAGGTAGTGGATATTAAATATAAGGAATATATGGCAGGTTCCTATTCACCGGTTATAGTTACGGTTAGAAATAATGGCTCAACTAATTTAGTAACAAATTTAAAGCTAGATGTAGAAGGGAACACCATAACCAGGGATAAGGTTTTTATACCGGCAGGTAAAACAGGAAATGTAACATTTGGACTTCAAACTCCAAATGTAGAAACTAGATTTAAAATAACAGCAAAGGTTGATTATAACAATAAAATTAAGGAAACTAATGAAAAGAATAATACAAAAACTATAAATTCAAGAACTATAAGAAAGCAGGAGAAAATATGCAGTCCTTTATATGTTACATGGACAGAATACAGATCCAAGGGAAGTTATAAAACAGGGGACAGAATAAAAACCTGGACCCATACCGAGGAGCGTTGCAGTGGCTCTGGAGAAAATAGAAAGTGCGAAACAGTAACCATTGTTGATGGCTATACAGTTAGATTTTATGCAAAGCTTAGAAATGTTAAGGTGGAGGTTGACTGGAGAAACAAGGATCAGGGCTTTATAAAATCTGGCTATGGTATAGAAGTAAAGGCGAAGGCTGATATAGTATCAAATTATGATAAGCAGAGCCAAATAAAGAATATACAAAGGGCCTATTTATACACCCCAAGTGAAATAATAGAAATGGAAGGGTCCAATGGAAGATTTGAGCTTCCAGTAAATCCGGAAAGTGTAGTAAAAAGCAAGGTTCATTACATACCGGTACATACCCCCGATGGAGACTATAAAATAACAGTAGTATTGGGTGGAGCATCTACCCCCGGTGGAATACTGAATATATGTGAGGATGTAACAATAAAGATAAAGGGAGATATGTATGAGGATGATAATACCTATTAAATAAATCATAACTTTAACTTTTTATTCTTTTTTCGACAAGATTCGAGTGGTACCCGGTCAATATCATTCGGGTATTTTAGGTCTTTAAAATACATCGAATATGGTGTATAATTAAGTTAACAAACACCAGATTTGATGTATATAATATAGCACCAGGAGAATACTATGAATGTATATAGATACACGACAAGAGGAGGAAAAGATTTAATAACCAAATATTTAGATGAATTACCATTAAGAGAACGAGCACAAGGATATGAAATCATGGAGGCCCTCGAAGAAGAAGGTTTGACGTTATTAGATGAGTTAGATACTAGGCAACTTAAAAAGAAGTTATGGGAAATTAAATTTAATTACAAGGATAGAATGATGTATGTTATAGCAGATGAGGATAATTTTTATATTTTACATGCTTGCAAAAAACAAAAAGGAAAAGCTGAACAATTTGAACTTAATAAAGCAATTAGAAGAGCAAAAGAGTTAGGAAAACAACTAGGTAAAAAATTTGTGTAGAGGAGTTGAATACAATGCCATTTGTTAAAGTGAATGTTAAAGAGGAAATTAATCAGATGAAGAAAGCTGATCCTAAATTTGCAGAAGCATATGATGCAGTAAAAAAAGAGGCTGAACTAATAAGGCAGGCAAAAAAGTTGAGAAAAGAACTTGGTGTAACTCAGCCTGAAATAGCAGAAATATCTGGGATGACTCAACAGATGATTTCAAGGATGGAAAAGTTGGGCAATTCTCCATCTCTAGTAAACTTCATAAGATATTTAGATGGAGCAGGCCTAGAGATAAAAATAGAAAAAAAAAGCATTAATGATACCCAAAAATCTGTATCCATATAGCCATATAACCAAGAGCCAAATATAGAGGCTCTTTTTTTTATAGGAAGTGTTAGATTAATTTCTATATATTGTCTCATTCAAAAATATTGTTTTTTAAAACAACTCTTTCTTAGTGCAGCACAATAACAATTATGTTGCAGTGAGTTAAAAATATATAACCTATGATATAACTTAATTTTAATGCGATTTTTTATAATCATATTTTTAATTTGCTTATTTTAAGCGTAACTTATTATATAAATTAGATGCATTATACTATACTACGGCTTTAGAAAAAGAAGCAGATGAATAAGTTTAAATATTTTAGTATTCATTCCTTTATATACACCCCAAGTGAAATAATAGAAATGGAAGGGTCCAATGGAAGATTTGAGCTTCCGGTAAATCCTGAAAGTGTAGTAAAAAGTAGAGTTCATTACATACCGGTACATACCCCCGATGGAGATTATAAAATCACAGTAGTATTGGGTGGAGCATCTACCCCTGGTGGAATACTGAATATATGTGAGGATGTAATAATAGAAATAAAGGGAGATATGTATGAGGATGATAATACCTATTAAATAAATCATAACTTTAACCTTTTATTCTTTTTTCGACAAGATTGGATTCGGGTGGTACCCGGTACCTTCATTAATGTGTTGGTTGATTTCGTAGGCTGTTTATGGTAAATTATTCTATATATCTGCCGAAGATAATATTTTTGAAAAGGTAGTAGGGGAAAAAATGCACTGTAGGGTGAATTTATATTTTGCGAAGGAGGCAAAACTTATTATGAACAAAAAGCAATTTGTAATTATTTGTATTCTATTACTTGTTATTATTGTCTTGCTTATCTATGTAGCAAACCAAAACAATCGGATTATGAAAGATTTTGTAAATGTGAGTAATTATCTGTCAGATAAGATAGACGTTTTGACCGGAAAGGTTAATATGCTAAATCCCTAATGGGTTGTTCATTATGAGCAAACACCTTAGTAAGCCTTATTTGGCTCTACTAAATCATTCTTCAGTTTATGGGTGTATTCTTCAAAGTAGACAGCCAGAATTCTTTTGATGTCCTCACTTTCGGCACGTCTGGTGTCTTTCAGCGTTTTTAGCTTCAACATTTAAGACAAGATTTTTGATGGATTGTTGACCTTTTTCTAAAGTTGTTATTTTTTTACTAAGGTTATCTTGACTTTTTCTAATGTTGATATTTTAACATTGATGTTAGTTTGTCCTTCCTTTAGGTCTTTAATACAAAAGAGATACCCTTGAGCTTGTGGCCAAATCAAATATGAATGATAAACACCCTACAAAGTTTGAAGATGGAACAATTATAGAAGAAAGTACAATGGCCGACGGTATCCGGTACTTTCCAAACTCAAAGGAGATGGTTAAATATGGTCATTTTCGAAACCAAAATTCCAAAAGAAATTTTATCTAATCCTCCAAAACACGTTGGAATAATTTGTGATGGAAATGGGCGATGGGGTAAAAAACGTGGATTACCACGTACAGCAGGTCATGAGATTGGTATGAGAGTTGCTAAAGATATTACTTATGCATGTGCGGAAGTGGGCGTTAAGTTTGTTACAATGTTTGCATTTTCTACTGAAAATTGGAAAAGATCTAAAGATGAAGTAAACTTTTTAATGAAATTATTTGTTAGGTTTTTTAGAGAATGGCGTCAAGAAGCTATAAAAAAAGGGATTCGAGTCAATCATATTGGTCTTCTTGATGGATTATCAGAAGAACTGAAAAAAGAGATAAAACTAACCCAAGTTGAAACACTTAATAATTCGAATATAGTTTTTAATGTAGCATTAAATTATAGTGGTAGAACTGAAATTATTGCTGCGGCGAGGGATATTGCTAAGCAATTAAAAGAAGGGACTATGGATATCAATGATATTGATAATCAGGTATTTAGTTCTAGTTTATTTACGGCAAATCAGCCAGATTTGGATATCCTGATTAGGACTGGAAATGAGAATAGAATAAGTAATTTTCTTCTTTGGCAGTCTTCGAATGCTTTACTATGTTCGTTACCAATTTTATGGCCAGATTTTCGTCGAAAACATTTATGGAAATCTTTTCAAGGTTATTATGATAATAAGAGTAAGAGAGAGTTCTCAAGAGAATCCTAAATATCTATTTGTTTCAGCAAAAAAACCTTTAAATTTACTAAAGGGATAATGAAGTTTTGCATATGTTAAATGATAAGAAATAAAAGGTACCGTGTCCCACCCGAATTTAGTCTATTAAGACTTAGCATGACAAAGAACCGTCCCCTGTCAGTTCTAATACTAGATTAAGAATACCGATTGATTAGTCCTATTTAGTTTCATTATATCACCAATTTTTCCTATCTTTAAGACTATTTTACATATGTAGTATTTTTAGAAATAAATTACTCAAGATAGAGGGCAGAAATATCATTAAAATTAGATTAAGAGCAATCAATATAATAATTATTATATGAAATTTCTTAAAGGAACCTAGTCTTATCATTTGTATAGCAGTTAAAATGGTTAGAAGATTTCAAAACAACATGTAGTGGGTAGTTTTTTGAGAAGGTAATTATGCAATTTGATACCTTAATGATTATGTTCCCAAACATCTAAATCTATGGATAAAATAAGTATATAATTAAGAAATTGGATTTAAGGAGAAAATAATACAATAAATACTGTTATATCTGACATGTAAAAGGATAAAAGTGGTATAATAAAGACAAATATTAAAGATAAGTTGTCTAATATAAAGTCGAATGACTACCTAGATATAGATGAAGAATATTCTAAGAAACCAAATCAAATTTATAGGGATTAACATAAGTTTATAAATAAAGAAAAGTTGATACTATTAGATATTCAGGACAATAATATAATCCATGAGCTAGAAGGAACAAAAGATAATGAAATTAATTTAATTATTGAAGAAGCTAAAAAAATATAATGAAATTTAAAACAGCTTAGTATATTCCAAATGAACAAGATTGATTAACGTCCTAATTAGGATGTTTTTTTATGTAATAAAAGATAGGAGGTAAATGAATATGGGATTATTAGAATATTTAAAAATAAAGTAAAATAGCTTTGAGAAAAAATTAAAAGAAAGTGATGGATATTGACTTGATAAGGAGACTACAAGAGGTACTAGAAACATAAGAGAATGTGATTTAGGTATTGTTGGAGACAAAAGCTATTGGAGAAATGAGTTTAGGTGAAAGAGGAGATAAAGAAAGAGTAAAAGCTTTAAAAGCTACAGAAAACCAAAATAAATTTTTAAAAATAGGGGGAATTATTAATGAGTTATGAAAGGTCAACAACTATATTTGGTAAGGAAAAAACAATATTGGAATTAGCTGAAGAACTATTTCAAAATACTACTGTAAAGGTGAAAGCCTCAGATGTACCTATAGAAAATGGTAAAAGAATACTCAAGGCTGGAACTATTTTAAGTAAAGAAGGAAAGAAAGTAAATGATTCAAGTGCTTATGGAGTAGTTTACAGGGATGTTAATTTAACATATTCAAATGTAACAGAAACTGTACTAGTAACTATATTTGGATTTGTTAAAGAGGCAGCTTTGCCTGTAGCTCCCAGTGCTGAAGCTAAGGCAGCTATGAAAATGATTATGTTTGTGTAAAGGGTAATATAAGCTCTGCCATATGGCAGAGCTTATATTATGGAAATTGTAGGAATATGATTTGGCAAATAACAAAATCAAATTTGATAATAATATGATATAAAGAGAGATTTATACTTTTTTATGGAATAGTTTATGAATTATGTTATAATAATTTATTATAGACATCCAATTTAAATAGAAACTTTACTCCATGGATACTTTGGGTTTTACTAAAAATTGTATAATATTTTTAAAAATATGAGGTGGTAAAATGGGTAGGACAAAAGATGAAAAAATCAATTATGTGATTAATTGGTTAAGAAAAAAAGTTGAGGAGTCTGGAACAAATGGATTGGTCGTAGGACTTTCTGGAGGGATTGATTCATCAGTTGTTGGTTTTCTTATTAAAAAAGCATTTCCTGAAAATTCTATGGGGGTTATAATGCCTTGTAAAAGTAATGAAAATGATAAGAAGGATGCTGTTGAAGTTGCTAAAGCTGCTGGATTAAAACATATTGTTATAGATTTGTCAGATGAGCAAGATAATTTACTAAACAAGGTATCTAATGAACTTATAAAATATAAATATAATAATAAAAACAAAAAATTAGCCGATGCAAATTTAAGAGCAAGAATTAGAATGAGTACATTATATACTGTGGCAAATTCATTGAATTATTTAGTTGTAGGAACAGATAATGCTGCGGAGCTTTACACTGGATATTTTACTAAATATGGAGATGGTGGAGTAGATATTATTCCAATAGCAAATTTATCTAAAAGAGAAGTCTATGAGTGGGCAAGACATCTTGGTGTACCTCAAGCAGTATTAGATAGACCACCTTCAGCTGGACTTTGGGAAGGTCAAACCGATGAAAATGAAATGGGAACTACCTATAATATGATTGATGATTTACTGGAAGGTAAGGAAATACCACAGGAGCATAGAAAAATAATTGAGAGACTTCATAAAAACACACAACATAAAAGGGAGATGCCCCCATCGCCACCTAAATATGATTAGTTTTATTACTGTATATACTATAAAAACTCAAGTAAATTTAATATAGGAGGTAAATATGGGTAGAATAGGTACTATAGTAAATAGGAAAAACAAACAGGATGCCAAGAAGGCAAAAATATTCACAAAGCTTGGAAGATATATAATGGTTGCTGCAAGGGAAGGTGGATCCGATCCAGAATATAATGCATCACTTCAGACAGCCATAGAAAAGGCAAAGGCTGAAAATATGCCAAATGATAATATTGATAGAGCAATAAAAAAAGGTGCAGGAGAGCTTGAAGGTGTTATCTTTGAAGAGTTCACCTACGAAGGCTATGGTCCAGGTGGAATTGCAGTATTAGTTGAAATACTAACTGATAATAAAAATAGAGCAGCAGCCGATGTTAGAAGTTATTTTTCAAAATGTGATGGAAATCTTGGAGCCAACGGATGTGTATCCTTTATGTTTGATCGTAAAGGCGTTCTTGTAATAGATAGAACCGATGAAATGGACGAAGAAGAAATGATGATGGAGGCCCTTGAAGCAGGGGCAGAGGATTTTACTGCTGAGGAAACACATTTTGAGATTTATACTGAAGTAGCTGACTTTGCAGCTGTAAGAAATGAACTTAGTAAGGCCGGCTATGAGTTTTCAATGGCAGAGCTTAGATATCTACCACAAACTATGACCAGTCTTACTGATGAAGATCAAATCAAGAAAATGAGAAGACTTATAGACCTTCTTGAGGACTGTGATGATGTTCAAAACGTGTATCACAATTGGGATGAGCCTGAGGAATAGTGCATGTTCAATTATTAAAGTCCTAAAATATGATGAACATCTATTTATAACTTATACAACATACACACTTTTATGTGTATTATTGAAATGTAAAATTTATGTATTATTTAAAAAACTACTGAGTACTCAGTAGTTTTTAAATATGTATGATTCTTTTCAGTTCTTAAATTCTTAAGTTTTTCTTCAATTATTTCTCTTCAATTACATATAACCTTCTCATATATATATCAAATCCTATGATACATTAAAAATTATAAATTGAAAAATTTTTGATAACGTTATCCTGCTAAATTCATAAAGAATGTAATAATAGCAGCATTGGTGAAGTTACTAAATAGTCCACCAATAATTGGTACTACAAAAAATGCAATTTTTGAATATGCATATTTTTCACTTAATGTTGTCATATTTGCCATAGACACAGGTACTGCTCCTAAGCCAAAGCCAACGTGGCCAGCTGTAATTACTGCAGCATTATAGTCCCTACCCATAACGTTAAAAGTAATAAAACGTACAAATAAGAAGATTAAAATTAATTGGGTAAATAGAAGTATAATTAGGGGTAATGCCAATTCCGCAAGCTCCCATAATCTCATTGTATATACTGCCATTGAAACAAAAACTCCTAAGCTTACACCTCCAATTGTATCTATTTCTTTATCAGGAACCTCAATTTTCTTTATATCCATTACAATCCTCATTATGACACCGCCTAGCATTCCCATTACATGGATAGGCAGCGTAACACTTGGTAACAGAATTTTAAATATAATATGAAAAATAGAACCTATACCTAAACCAATAAAAATTAAATAGAACCCTTTGGATAATTTTTTGGAATCAAAACCATACCCTTGAAGCTTTCCTTGGTCACTAGATTCTTTTTCTTGATAGCTCTCTTGTAATTTGATATTAAAAAGTCCTTTTTTTTGTATTAGATTGTTTGCAATAGGGCCACCCATAATTGAACCAGCCACCAATCCAAATGTTGCCGCAGCAACAGCAACAGTAACAGCACCTTGATAACCCATTTCTTCTGCTATTGGTGCAAAGGCAGCTGCATTACCATGTCCCCCTGTCAAAGGAATAGAACCTGTCATCAAAGCTATCATTGGGTTTACATGTAAAATTCCCGCTAATAATACTGCAACGGTATTTTGTAAAAATGCTAAAGCTGCAGCTAAAATCAAGAAAATCACAACCATTTTTCCACCTTTTTTTAAAAGAGCCATACTTGCCCCAAATCCAGTGGCTGTAAAAAATAAATTCATAAAGAATTTTTGCAAGGTAGTATCAAAACTAAATGTAATAATTCCAGTTTGCTTTAATATAAGTGCCAATACTGCAAATATTAATCCTCCAACTACAGGACCAGGAATACAGTATTTTATTAAAAAAGGAACTTTACTCCTTATGTAATTACCAAAAATCAACAATAGCACTGCAATAAAAAGTGTTTGAGTCATATCAAACTTTATAGCTTCCATTTAAACACCCTCTTAATAAGATTTTTAATTCAGTTATAGATATATAACGCTAAAATTTATTAAACCTAAAATTGTTAATCTTTATAAATATTCAGAAATTTAGAAAGCTAAATAGTAATTGATTTTAATACCAATAATGGAATGTAATATAAGGAAATTACATATTTTATATTGTAATAATGTGATTCTCTAAATCAAAACTTAGGGACATCAAGTCCCTAAGTTTTGGTCAGATTTTTCTTGGGGAAATGACCTACAATAAAATAACTTAAGAAAAGAACTGATTTATATAGATAAACAGCACTATAATCTTATTTTTCTAGAATAGTAATTAATTTCTTAATAATTTCTACACAATCACCAACTATTTTGTAATGAGCTATTGAAAATATTGGTGCATCTGGGTCAGAGTTGACTGCTATGATTTTTTTTGCACCGCTAATACCTGCAAGATGCTGAATAGCACCGGATATGCCAAAAGTAATAAGCAAATCGGGGGCTACTGTAAAGCCGGTCTGTCCTATTTGGTGTTTATACTCGCTCCATCCCATATCTACTAATGGACGACTAACACCTACATTCCCACCAATTGATTCTGCTAATCTATTAACTAGAGCTAAATTCTTCTGTGAACCAATTCCACGTCCTGCAGATACAATTATTTTTGCATCTGCAATTGTTTCTGCTTTTTCAGCTAAAATTTCTTCAACTATATCTATATTAGAATTTTTGTTCTCATTTAAAGAAACATTAATAATTTCACCACTTCGTGAAGGGTCAGGCTCTTGAATAGGCATTATACCTGGACGAACTGTAGCCATCTGTGGTCTATGATTTGGACAAATAATTGTGGCCATCAGATTTCCTCCAAATGCTGGTCTAGTTTGCTTTAACAAGCCTGTGTCCTTGTCAATCTCTAAAACTGTACAATCTGCTGTTAATCCTGTTCGTATTCTAGCTGCAATTCTTGGTGCAACAGAACGTCCAAAGCCTGTTGCTCCAAATAGAAAAATTTCTGGTTTATGCTTTTTAATAAGCATATCAAACAGCTCTACATAAATTTCATCAAGATTGTGCTTTAGACGGCCATCTTCACAAAGAAAAACCTTATCTGCCCCCTGAGCTATTAGTTTCTCAGCCTCTGATTTCATATCTTTTCCAAATAATATTGCTGCAAGCTTACAGTCTTTTTTCCTAGAAAGCTCCTTTCCTTTGCTTAATAATTCATATGCAACTGGTAAAACCTTACCCATATGTTGCTCAGCGAATACCCATATATTACTATACTCAGATAGGTCATTATCTATGGCTTGCTCCTTTTCAATAGAAATAGCATTAAAAGGACAAGTATCAACACAAATTCCGCAGAGTACACACTTTTCATTAACTAAAGCTTTTTTATCTTTGATTTCTAATGCATTTGATGTACAGCTTTTAACACAAAGTCCACAACCAACACATTTTTCATAGTCTATTTTTAATCCTGACATGTTATAACACCTCTTTTAGTAAATCTTTAATTAATTCTGCCTGAGTTTCAGCATCACCCTTAAGTTCAATTGCTTCATTTTGTCTTTTGGGTATATATGTTTTAACTACTTGTGTTGGCGAACCTTTAAGTCCGATGCGATTTTCGTCTGCGTTTAATGCTGCTGCATCCTTTATTTCAAAGGGAGCTGTTAATCCGAAAATTACACCTTGTATAGATGGAAGACGAGGCATATTGATATCTTTTACAACTGTAATAAGAGCAGGCAGCTTTACTTTAAGTATTTGATGTCCGTAGTCTGTGATTTTTTTACAAACAATTTGGGATTTAGAAACCTTTATAAGCTCACAAACATCAGTAACGTGGGGAATCCCCAAATTTTCAGCTAACTCAGGTCCAATCTGAGCGGTATCACCATCCACTGCCATCTTTCCACATAAAATTAAATCAAAGTTATCTATTTCCTTAATTCCAAGGGATAAAGTGTATGCTGTTGCTAATGTATCGGCACCTGCAAAGCTTCGATCTGATAAAAGGACTGCACGATCAACTCCTCGGCTCTCTGCATCCCTTAATAATCTTTCAGTAGCTGGAATACCCATACTTACTGCAATTACTTCTCCTTCATGCTGTTCCTTAATCTGCAGCGCTTCTTCTATTGCATAGGTATCAAATGGATTAATTACTGACTGTCGGCCATCCCTCATTATTGTGTTGTGAACTGGATGAAGACGTACCTCATTAGTTGATGGAACTTGTTTTATACAAACAATTATGCGCATGTAAGCTCATCTCCCTTCTTTGGAACAAACATATTACCTGCACCTAATAATGCCTTTGGATCAAATATTGATTTTAATTTAGCCATTTCATCAATATGTTCTTGTCCATACATAACTGTTAAAAAGCTTGCTTTGAGCTTACCAACGCCATGCTCAGCTGAAACAGCTCCTCCTAATTTTGTTACTTCATTAGCCCACTTAGCATAGAGCTCCTTACCCTTCTTAAAATCTTCCTCATTTCTTGGGAGAATATTTACATGTAAATGGTTATCTCCAATATGCCCCCAAATTGCTGATTGTAATTCATATTCATCAAGGGAGTGGCGATAAACTTGCATAATATGCTTTAGGCTCTTATCGGGGACAGACATATCTGTACCAAGCTTTGTAATAATTGGCTCTGTTTTTTTTCGTTCATCAATTAGCATGTTAACACTCTCAGGAACTGCATGTCTAAAGAAAAGTAATAAACTGCGGTCTGCATCATTACGAGCAACCCAAGTGTCTGTTTCATCTCCACCTATTTCCTTCATTAAACCACCAATACTAATTAACTCCTGAATTACTTTTTCTTCATTTTCACAATGTATCTCAACGTATATTGCTGTATTCATTTTTTCATCTACTACAGGCAACCGGGAAAATGCTGGATTTTGTTCCTTTTGATTTCGTAATATGGTCAAGGCATCTCCATCAAAGAATTCAATTGACGCTACATTTTTAAGCTGCTCTCGTATTGCCATTACAAACTCAATAGCATTGTTTTCATTAGTAAAGAAGCAGCTTACACCCCAAATTGCTTCTGGCAGAGGTAATAGCTTAACTTCAATTTCTGTCACAACTCCAAGAGTACCATCTGAACCAATAAATAAATCTATTGCATCCATATTATCTTTGATGTAATATCCAGATGCATTTTTGGTTTTTGGCATGTTAAAAGAAGGTAAGTTTATACTAAGATCATCTCCTTGATCTGTTGTAAGTTTTAACAAGCGTCTATTTGCAAAGGTCTCCCCCCTACGAACAGACAATGTTTGTCCATTACATAAGACAACCTTTAATGCCGTAATATGTTTCCTTGTAGGGCCATATAAATAGCTTCGTGCTCCTGATGCATTACAAGCAACCATACCTCCAATAGTAGCTGAAGCTTCGGTAGGGTCTGGAGTAAAAAATTGTTCGGGAGCTTCACAAAATCTTGTAAAGGTTTTCATTGATTCATCATTCCAATTAGCCCTATCAAACTTTTTACTTTCTATCTGTTTTCTCAGCTTAGAAAGAATAGTTCCTGGCTGTAATGTTAAATAAAAATATCCATCTTTATCAATATCCATACCCAAGACCTTATTCATTTTAGATAGATTCATTATATGACCACCGTCTGGAACAGCTCCAGCAGCTAAACCTGTTCTTCCACCTTGTATAGTAATTTGAATTCCCTTTGAATATAAATCTGTTAAAATCTCAATTACTTCCTCCTCATTTTTCGGAAAAGAAATACTTTGAGCATTTCCTATGGTTCGAGACTCATCCCGTAAATACTCATTGAACTCTTCATTCATAGGTTTTATAATATTCTTTTTCATTTATTAACATTCCTTTCATATTATATAAATTCATTTAGCTTAAGAATTTACACAATATATATTATTTATATTCAATAAATAGATTTTTCAAAGCTTTAAAATTTCATATATTGCTTTAAAGAATTAACCAAATGAATTTTGTGGATTTCTTGAGTTGTTATTTTAGAAATATCTTTAAAATGTTAATTTAAACTGATTTACAATTTAAAGCATTGACCTTTCTTATTAAAAAGTATATATTAATTTATAAGCAATATCTATCGGTAATTTGAGATTTTTATTGCATATCTTGCTATTATCTAATAATTATGATAATTTCCGACAGAAGGGTGATTTGATGAATTTTCAATATGAAATAAACTTTAATCGTGATAGTAAGTGGCATATGCATAGTGATCATTTCCACGAAGGCTATGAAGTTCTTCTTTCTTTATCTAATGCAGGAAGTTTCTTTGTAGAAAATAATCTTTATCCTTTAAGACGAGGAACATTATTAGTGATTAAAAATACAGCTCTTCATCACAGTATTGCAGACCCCCAAGTTGTTTATGAACGCTATGTATTACACTTTACTGAAGAAACACTTTCAGCCATATCTACAGCTCAAACTAACCTTTTATTAAGATTCAATAAAGCAAATCATTGTATTCAGTTAGACGAGAATGAACTGTTATTATTAACTTCTTTATTTGAAAAATGTTATAAACCTCAATCTTCCAATTTTGGAGATGACCTAAAAAGAGATATACTATTTATTGAACTTCTATTGAAAATTTGCACTTTTCTTGAGGATAAGGATTACATTAATACCTTCACTACAAATAATTTTATTCGTATAATTCCTATACTAGATTATATAAAATGCAATATTGATAAAAATCTAAGCCTAGATATCATAGCTAATCATTTTTTCATGAGTAAATATCATCTTTGTCATATCTTTAAGGAAGCTACTGGCTTTACAGTAGTTGATTATATAATCAAATATCGTATTTTTAAGGCTAGAGAGCTGCTCAGAAAAGGCTATAGTGTACAAGCAGCAGGTGAAATGGCTGGCTTTCGTAATTATGCACATTTCATACGTACCTTTGGAAATGTATCTGGTATTTCTCCTGGACGCTATAAGAAAAAATATGAGAGGAAAAATTAAAAAACAACAAAAAAGACACATTTCTATTTCTTTTTTAAAATGTGGGGGGATTGACACTTATATATAATGTTAACTTTCCCTTTTTCATGATACAAATTGTATAACTTAACTGGTCAACTTCCTCAGAATAATGGGTTGTAAGGAAAATAGTTATTTTATATTCATCCCGTATCTTCAGAAGCATTTTCCACATAATTTTTCGGGACATAAATCTATTACTTTAAACAATTGGTAGAATAAATTCCCTCGTTTGTGTTCGAGGGAATTTTAAACTCATTATTATTTAAATGAATTTTGCACTTCATAAAGCAATACTATAGTCATAAAATCATTGGGATATTCGTCATATAGCTCCTGTAATAATTGTAAATTAGCCTTTGGTTTATTGGCTATTTTCCACATTTCATCATATGCTTCAGATTGATATTTATATATAAGTGATGCAGTGTAATCGTCAACTTCATAAGTGCTTGACAAATCTTCTTTAGCTTTTTCCATGTAGAAATTTTTATCATGATTTTGGTTATATTGTCCTTTGCTGAAATCAATCCTTTCCTCAAGCCATTGTTCATGAATAGCTTTTAGCATTTCTTGGTATTCTCTTTGTACTCGTTCTTTTTCCTCACATAATCTTTCGTATTCTTTTAGAATCTTATCTAAACGCTCAAGTTCTTTTTGTTTTTTAAATGCAGATTTATATTCTTCAACTGAAGAATAGCCGTTTTCACGAGCTCTTTTTAATTCTTCACTTTCTATTTCTGCTACTTTTTCTGATACATTACCTGCTATAGTATTTACCTTAGATCCAATAGTTTCAAGATCTTTATTAATATCAGATATTTGAGTTTTTATTTTTTTTGAAATGGAAGTATATTTGCTATCATTTCCTTTTCCTTCAGTCATAACATCAAAGGAGTAATTTTCTAATTCTTCTGTTGCTTTTTTTAACAGTTCAACGACATTGTTGATTTTTACTATTGTTTGCCTATTTTCTAAGGTTTTAACATTCAAAAAGCTTACACTAGTATTATTTTCTTTAACTTTTTTAATTAGATCAGATCCATTTTTCTTTTCCTTTATAAGTCCATGGGATTTTTCAAGCATATCATAGGAATTTTTAATAAGATTATAATTTGTACTTAATTCCTTATAAAATATATCTTCCGTTTGATTAAGGGAATTGGAAATAACTTCTCCAGTTTTAGTTATTACATAATAATTATATGCCTTGGTAAAGTTTTCAATAAATACTTTTAAATCTTTATCAATATTTGAAGCTGCTTTATTTGCAGATTCGATATCATTAGTAACAATATACAAGTCATACATATCAAGATGATGCACTACTTTTTCTAGGCCACTAAAGCTATTTACTAAGTACTCTTTGCTATATGCATATTTGCTTTCAGTAGTAAGGCTAGATACCTTAATTGACATTGAATTAATTTTACTCATAAGACTACCAGATTTACTTGAAATGCTTTCTCCTAAGGAATCAGAAAGACTTTTCTTTAACATTATGGTTTCATTATAATAAGTCATTAATAATTCAATATAATCTTTATATAATTTATTATATTTTTCTTCTTGAGATAAAAGATCCCATTTTGCAAGTTCTTCTTCTCTTTCAGCTGTTTCAACATTCATAACTGCTTGATTCCATAATGCTTTATTAATTTGTGCTTTATCTTCACCTTCTTCTGCATATGAAATGGAGAACGTCATGCTTATACATACAATTACAATAAAAGCTGTTAATTTTTTTGACTTAGATTCCATATTTTATCACCTCAAAATTTATTATATAATATTTCTATAGATTTAAATGTTGATTTTTAAAATGATAAACTCATTAAAAGTATTTTAAAATTCAACAAATAAGATATATATAATATTATTCAACTATAATAATACTATTAGACAATTTTATTAAAAATCCTTTATCATATTTTGTTAAAAATTCACATAATATGGAGTGCAGATTTAAATTAAGGAGATATTTAAGAAAATACATAACAGATTTTCGACTTATTATAACAAAATTTTTATCACAAATGTTTTATTATGGAGATATATGTACTATAAGTAAGAAGTTTTTTCCATGTAAAAAGACTAAAAAACGCTTGAACAAGATATTTATAAGCAAATTCTAGAAGCCTAAGGGAAAATTATGCTAAGTTAGAATTATGCAATTTCCTTAATTATATGAAGCTAGTATTTATACAGAAAAAATAAAAGAAGGAGAAGTTTATTATGGGGATATTGTGGTTAGTAGTTATTGCATTAGGATTAATTTATATCTATAACAGTTATAAAACAGATGAAGAAGATATGTTAGGACTTAAACTTGTTGGGTATTATTTACTTGGAGGGTTCCATTTGAACTTAGGAGCACTGCCGATACCATTGGGTATTATAATATATTTATTTGCTTTTAAACCGACATTAAATATAGATGCAAAAAAGTATGCAGCATATTTAGGACTTGCTGGATTTATTATTGGAGTAATATCTCGATTTATATTCATGTAAATCTGTTACAAGCCATATAGAATCATGGGGACAGGTGAATTGATTACATCGTATACATAAATCAATGTGCTTGTCTCTATGATTTTCTCTAATTATTCACAATAATTAACAAATATATTATAATGTGTAGTATAGATTTGGAATTAAGAGGGGGATATTTATGAAAGCATTAAAAATTATTTTACTTACCTTAGTTATTTTTATATTCACATATACAGGTGCTATGGCGGATGAAGTGCCATTAGGAACTGAAATTGGTATATTTAAGATAACCGATGAACCCATATATATTAATGGACAGAGGGTACAAGGATATACTGTAGAAAATGAAGTGGCTATTTGTATTGAAGACTTAAAATATTGTGGTTTTAATAGCAACTGGGATTCGGTACATAGGGAAAGCACCTTTGAATATACAGAAATTAAAAAAAGCAATGATTCAAATAAAATAATCAAGCCAAAAATAAATGGAAATAGTATAGTGTCAACAGATGTGAAGATTTATTTAGATGGGGATAGAATAAAAGGATATTCGACTGGTGAGTATTCTTTAGTAAAAATTAAGGATTTAACTGATTTTGGCAAAATTGAAAAGGGAGAGGCTATTAATATAACAATAAATAATGAAACACTTAATAATCCGAAGATAGTGAAATTTAAGGATAAACAATTACAGCAAATAATAAGGCGAAAATTAAATCAGCCTTATGGAAGACTATTCAAAAGATCTTTAATGGGAATAGAAAGTATATCAGAAGAAGAAATAGGACAAATAGAAAGTTTAAAAGGAATTGAACATCTAACGAATCTTAAGGAGTTAGAACTAAAATCAGGTATTGACTCAGAAGATAGAGAAATATTAGAAAAGTTGTCAAATCTGAAAAAACTTAAATTAGGGAGCGAATCGGGATATGGTCTTGAGTTTTTAAAAGAATTAAAATTCCTTGAAGATTTAGATGTTGAGATTTCATTTACAGTAAGAACAATAGGAGAACTAACGAATCTTAGAAAACTATCACTTAGAACGGAAGCTCATGATATTAGTCCATTATCAAAGTTAAAAAATCTAACGGAATTGACACTTGATTCATATAGTAGTGGAAGTCCAGAGCTAGGCAAAAAAAGACCAGATATAGGTAAGGTTCTATTGGAATTAGATAATCTGAAAAAACTAAGGTTGTATGTCACACCTTTAGATTTAGTAAGTGATAAATATTTAGGAATTAAAGAAATAGATTTTTTAGATGATTTTGAACTGCTTTTAAATGTTAGAGATAATTATAGCTATAATTATAATGATCTAAATGAAGATGTTAGTAATCTAACTAATTTAAAGGAGTTTACTAATGTAACTAAATTAAGTATATATGAAAAAAAAGAAGGCGAAAATAGAATAGCAGTGAGAAGTATAAAGGGTGTAGGATATTTAAAGAATCTTAAAGAGTTAAAGATAGATTCAAGGAGTTTGTGGATTGGAGACAATGCTTCACCTTTAAAAGAATTAAGTCATTTAGAAAAACTTTATTTAAATAATCAGCCTATAGAAAAATTAGATTATTTTAAAGATATGTCTCAGTTAAGGGAGCTGTATATATTAAATAATAGAAAAGAGATAGATGATTTGAAAATTTTAGGAAGCTTTCAAAGTCTTAAAACATTAAAATTGTCTTTTGCTGAAGGTATAGATGCAAATAAACCCCTAAATATTTCTTCTTTAGCAAATCTACATGTGTTAGAAAATATTGAGCTTACAGGATGTAAAGTTGATGACATTTCGTGGATTGGGGAGTTAAAAAACTTAAAAACAATTAACTTAGCAAACAATAACATAACGGATATATCATCAATGACAAATTTAATTAATATTGAAGAAATCAATTTAGAATATAATCGGATAAGAGATATTTCCCCTATAATTAATAATAAAAAATTAAGAAGATTAAATGTATCTCATAATGATAGAGTAATAATTCCAACAGGTTTTTATCTACCTAATCTTGAGGTGTTGGAGTGGGAAGGAAATGATATAAACAATGTCGCTTTTAATGAAAAAATGCTTAAGCTGAAAAAATTGAATTTATCGCGTAATAGTTTAAAAACCATTAAGGGAATTGAAAATATATGGAATGTACAGGAATTAGATTTGGATGGAAATAATATATCAAATGTAGAGTTTCTATCAGGCATGGTTAATTTAAAGATTCTTTCTCTAAATCATAATAAAATTGAAGATGTTTATCCCTTAACGAACCTAACAAATTTAGAGTGTCTTAATATAGGAGAAAATGAAATAAATGATATAAATCCAATTTTTAGTCTTACTAATTTGAAAAGTTTAAACTTAAATGAAATAATGGTGAAAGACATTTTAGGAGAGATGAACAAATCAAGGAATTCTAGGCACTTTGAAGGGGTAAAAACAAGAATGAAAGATTTTAATACCCAGACAGATATTATTACAGTAGAATTAGAATTTAACAGCTTTTTATTAGATTATTGTGGTTTTGAATTGTTGGATGAAACGGGAGAGAATACAGCTTTACTAATTGCACCTGTTTTAGGTTTACCTAGTGGTAAGTGGAGAAGTGCTTTAGGCTATAAAACACCTGGAGATGATGGATTTGGTCTAAAATTATTTACTGAATACAGCACTGAAAAAATGCCTATTAAAGTTACAATTATAGCTGATATTGAAAATCAGCAAGCTGATATTTATGTAGATGGAGAGCTAAAGCTAGAAAAAATGGAATTTGATCAATCGGTTGAAAATATTGGTAGATGTACATTGTATGGGGATGTTAGATTAGAAAATATAAAGAAAGAGAAGTAGACCACGCTGCTATTGGATCTTTTGATATGCTAAAATAAATTAGAACTTACCCTCTGTAAAAGCAGAGGGTTATTTCCTCTTTTTATAGATTTTAGTATAATATAAATAGCATAATAAGGAGGTAAATATCTTTGAAATTTCAATACGGGACAAAAACAATAGAATTTGAAGTCGAATACAGGAAAAGGAAAACACTAGAAATACGAATAGAACCTCCTAATAATGTTAGGGTTAGAGCTCCCATAATTGCTAAAGAGGAGGATATATTAAGGGTTGTAAAGTCTAAAGGCAAATGGATAACTGAAAAACTCATTGAACTTAAAGACATGGAATATAGAAAAAGAAAAAAAGAATATGTAAATGGTGAATCCTTTATGTACTTAGGTAGGAACTATTCTTTAAATATTCTTATCAATCAAGAGGTCAAAAAACCTAAGCTTAAGCTTTATCAAGGAAAGTTTTGTATATATACTAATACAAAGGAAGAAGAGATACTTAAAAAGGCAGTGGAGAAGTGGTATAGAGAAAAAACCTTGGAAAAGGTTATAGAAAGGGTAAATTATTATCAGTTCTATTTTAATGTTCGGCCTAATTTAATTAAAGTTAAGGAACAAAAGAAAAGATGGGCAAGCTGTACATCTAATAGGGATTTATTATTTAACTGGCGTTGTGTAATGGCACCTGCCGGTGTATTAGATTATATTGTAGTACATGAAATGTGCCATATGATATATATGAATCACTCTAAGGATTTTTGGAGCTTAGTTGAAAAAATAATGCCCGAATATAGAGAAAAAAAACAGTGGCTTAGGAAATATGGAGTGAGGATGGATTTGTGAGAAAACTAAAATACGATAGATATTACAGTTACAGCAAAGGTTATAAATATATTTAAATAAAAGATATTTGACTGGAGGCTATCGGATTGAAACCTGAAAAAGTGGTTAAAAAAAGAGTGGCTTTAATATTACTAATTGGAATATTTTTGTTATTAGGAATATTTATGTATAATCAGTGGAAATTTTTACGAGATATGATTGAAGAAAAAAATGGTGATATGGCTAACCGTTACTGGCATCAGAATCAATGCTTAGAAACTATTGAAGAAATAGCTGCGGAAATTATTATAAGTAATAGAATTTCAAAAAAAACGTTAAATGATATAAAATATTTAAATAAAAGATATTTAGAACTTAAAATTCATAAGGAATACTATCAGCCTAAAAATTATTTATATGGAGACTTAAAGAATAAAATCAGTGACAATTTACTCAATCGATTTATCCATGAAACAAATGATTTTTTTGAAGAAATATATGACAATAATATAAAGCTTACAGACAAGAACCTACAATATATAAAAAATTTACATAGTAAGACTAAAGAATTAAATTCAATTGTTGATAAGTATGAATTTAGCATAAGACAAGAATATGAAAACTTATTTTATAGTGAGAATTTTGCTAATTCTATTAATGAGATGGATAGATGCATAGATATAAACTGGTTTAAGAAATTAGAGTATGAAAGGGAAGATAGGGAGGAAAAAAAGCTTAAAAACCTTAAACCCGAAGATATCTTTGGTGAGAAGGTTTTTTCAGAAAATGAAGCAAGAGAAGTAGCACAAGAGTTTCTTGGAGATTTTGATACAGTAAAAAGAAGAACTGGTAGTGGAGAAAGTCGTTATGATGATGATAAAATGTTTGAACATATAGATTTTGATACAATTAAAGAATATGAGGTTGAAATTAGTGTTTTAGGGGGAAAAATAAATAGAATTTTTGACAAAGAGTGGGATGATTTACTTGAGGAGCAAGGAAAAAGCTTTGATGAGTCTCAAATTAATATTTCAAAGGAAGAATCAATAAATAAATTAATTAAATTTCTTGATGAAAGAAATATTAAAGATTTAGAAGTAATTGAAGTAGATGAATATGGTCCAGAATTAAAGGTTAGATTTGTAAAAGATACTGGAAGATATCTTAATATGGCTGCAGAGATTGAGTGTATAGTAGATTTGACTAGGAAGGGAAGGTTGTTGGAGCTATCATTAGAAGATTATTGGCAAGGCTTGGCCTTTGATGATTCTAGATATGATCAGGCTCTAACGGGCTATGATAAAGCAAAAAAAGTATTAGGCTCTAAAATAACTGTTACCGAAGAAAACCTTGTAGGAGAAGGAACAAGAGAACAATCATTAGATTTTTATTGGAGATTTGCTACAAGGTATGATGGGGAAGAATATTATATTTATGTTAATGTCGAAACAGGAGAAGAAGATATAAAAAAGATAAATAAGTAAACCGTATAAGAATTTAGGTAAAATAGCATTTTAACATTTTGTTTACGTGCACGTGCTTCGCAGCTTCGAAAAAGTACATCTGTAATAATCATTAAATATAAATAATATGTATCAACATGTTGATATTCTTGAAGTGTATTAATTAATACACTTTCCCCAGCATCTAATAATTTTAATCAAAATCAAGCACAACGAACAATAATAGATGAGGAACTTAAAAAAATAGATTTAGAAATAATTGAATCTAACATCAATAAAGAGTATATTGAGTTAGATTTAAAGTTATCTAACAAAAGTCAATATACAATAAAAGATAGTAGTATTTTTTTAGGTTTTAGTGAGAATAAAACTGAAAAAGAAGAATTAATTATGGAATATAGTAAAGATAATTATATGTTTAAAGGAGAATATGATAATTTAGATCTATTGCCTGGAGATGAAAGAAATATCAGAGTAACTTTACCCCTAAGACAGATTGATTTAAAGGTCTTTGATACAAATAAAATAATATATGAGCTTGATATGTTTTTAGAGGAAATGGATTATAAAAATCGATATAGGAGAATTGGAAAAATATCACCTAAGGAATTAAACTTAAATAAAGGAAATTATATGAATTATAGTAGTGATATATCTAAAAAAGTTTATGTTAAAATTGATGATGAAGAAACAAAGGCATTTATAAAGCCTCTATTTAATATAAATACTGGGAAAATGTATATTGAGTCCTATGGAGCAAATATTGATTATAGTAGTTGGAAAAAAGTAAATAATAATACTATTAGATGTAATATTGAATTTTCAAGTGATGATAATTCTGGTAAAATAGAGCCTAAATTAAATATTCCCTATACTAATAGTTTAGAAATCAATTTTACATATAATGAGAGTAATAAGGACTTTAAGGCACAGGTACTTTATTAATGAGATAAATAATAATAAATATATTAAATCCAGATTATTCATAGAAAATTGTAAACTAGTGGAGTTGAGGTGGACTCCACTAGCTAATTTTATATATTTACATAATTTTTAATATTAGAACTACTATCAATTTTAGCTTCAATCAATGGTTTCTTACAGGACATAAATGTAGCTACTCCAGGTCCATGACCTGCTTTTATGCAGTCACTATGTATAACAAGACCGATTGTTACAGCACCCTTAAGGTATCCTCTTCCAAAGGTATTATCACAATCTTCAAGTAAAACGAAATCACCAAATTTTAGTTTATCAATTCCCAGTTTTTTAATTGTGTCCTTATCCTGTGTCATTATATCATAATCACCTGAGTGACCATTTGCACTTCCTATACCAGAGCCCATAAGTACCGCAGGTACCTTGCAAACTACTGGAAATATAATTTTTCCGTTTTTTTCTTCAATTTGAATTCTTGAAAAAACCTTGGGATCAATTCCTGTCATATGTATTTCAGGATAGTCTATTAGCTTAAGTCCTTGTCCATGGGTTTTTATGAGAATTTTATCTTCAATTGCCATTTTATCCATGGCTTCGTCACTAAATTCTATTATAGTATGTTCTATACCACCATGGCCACCAAGAACATAGCCTATAGCTCCCTTAGCATCACCAGAAACAACCTTTGCTGTATTTCCTGGACATGCAAGATTCATCATAGCATCGTTTTCTGCTTTAGTTTCATTTCTGATAGAAACACTTGGTTCAACATGATCCCACTCAAAACCAAAGGCAGAATCTCCAACGTGAACATTATAGGTTATTCCTCCAGTGGCTGGCAATATTCTAGGTTCTCCATCGGTGGATATTCTATAATTTTTGCCAAGAGGATGGTGAATTTTACCTTGTACCGATTGTATAACTAATTTGTCTTTATTTGTTTTAATCATAAAAAAAGACCTCCCTTTATACTGATTTTAACTCAAGACTATACAAGTAATTATACCATAATTAAGGGTATTATTATAATTTGAAGTTTTATAGACTATGTAAAAATACTGTTGATATCTTCTGGTCTCACTGAATTTGGAATTTAATAAAATTATGAATTAGTAATATTCATGATCTTGCAATTCAAGGCTTTCTTAATATATTTTCATATATAGTATATAATATTGAGAGAATTAATAGCTAAAGTCTTTACCTAAATCCCTATATATTTTTTTAGTTTAAATCATATATTATAATTTTATAAAGGAGTTGTAGCTGTGGAAGTTAAAGTGTATATTAAGGGTAAAAAAGAGCCTTTGATTTATAAAGGTGACAGAATAGATGTATTGGATTTTAAAATTGACAATATAGACTATAAGCAAATAAGATATTTCAATTTTAAAAAAGGAATAAGTAAAAGTGAATTTGTACAAAAAGATATTATAAAAAAAATAGTAGAAGAGAGAGAATAATTTCTTTTATCAGTGGCTTGGAAAATATTAAAAAAATTCTAATATTTCCAAGCCCTTAGAAATATATAGAAGAGATGCAATTAAACTTTATCCAGGAAATATTCTTTTAGAAAGGATATTAGTATAATAATGGGATTATTTCTTTTTTTTCAAAATAATATTATATCCTAATTCAGTTTTCCCCTTTGTCTCTAATTCGTTTTCAAAATTACTAAAGGATTTTTTTAATCTTTCACTTGCATTTTGCATCCATTTTTTACCCTTCCACAGTTGTAAAGTGTCTATAGCCTCATAAAGAGCAAGTTCCGGTTCATCTTCTTCGATAGTAAAACTTTTAACATTGTTATTTTCCTTAATAGATAGCTCGTATGTCATATCATCACCCATTAATATTGTTTGCACTATAATGAATTTTAATATCTTGGAAAATATGGTTTCACATCAAAAATAAACCTAATAAAAAATTTCAGAAGTGTCAAAGTTTTTATTAGGTTTATATTCAAACTATAAATCATTTCATTAAAATTATAAAGGTTTTAGAGATCATTCTAAAGTTTATCATATATAAATACCTTCATTTATAATCAGAAGGGGTGCCCCAATTTTCTGTACGATTTAAATAGGGGTAGGTAGATTGAAAATGTATGAATATAGGGCATTTATCTAAAAAGGGATATGTCTGGAATAAAACCCTGTCGCCATAACGAAGAGTTTCCAAAGCCAGTGGTAATTCTCTTATGAAGATTTCATTTCGCTTTAAAATTTTAGATAAATCGAATTGTCCATTATCTATTAAAACATATGCTGAAAGGATACAGCTGTTATTTAGAATAGTCCATTTAGCCAAGACATCATCCCTAATTGAACTGATTTTATCGTAGGCATATTGTAATCCTATAGTTAAAAAAAGCTCAGCAGTAATATCGGAATGGGTCATTGTATAATGTCTGCCTAAAATAGGACTTGTTTTAGTAACCCCTTGATGGAACTGAACACTTAGTTTTTCAGGATTTAACCTTATCATTCAAATCATCCCCTTATAAAACAAAAGATATTATCTATAATATGATTTAAAAAGGGGATTAGTGATAGATTAACTAAGGACTAATAGTTTAATTTAAATTTGTTTTACTATACTTCTATAAAAGTATTGCTACATAAAAATATTGACTTTACTAATGGACTGTGAATGATAAAATAGAAACGAACATAGTAGAATAATATTAATATAAAAAATTTATATTTGTAATATGAAGGGGATTTAAATGAGTAAATTAATATTAGCAGAAAAGCCATCAGTGGCTAGAAATATTGCCTCGGCTGTAGGTAGTAAAATTAAAAGAGATGGATATATTGAAGGAAATGGATATTTTATAACATGGGCCTTTGGACATTTGCTTGAGCTTTATGACTGCAAAGACTATGACCCTAAAATGAGATCATGGAGAATGGAGTATTTTCCCTATATACCTGAAAAATTCAAATATAAAGTGAAAACAAGTCCTAAAAATAAAAACAAGCGAGATGCAGGTGCATATAAGCAATTAAAGGTCATAGACAGTCTTGTAAAAAGAAAAGATGTTACAGAAATTGTTTCAGCGGTAGATTATGACAGAGAAGGTGAACTGATTAGTACTTTAATATGGGATTATTTAAAGGTTAAAAAGCCCATCTACAGAATGCTTATAAATGAATGGACAAAGGAAGAGATTCATAGAGGAATGAAGGAGCTGAAAACAAATGAAGAAATGAAAAAGCTTCAGGATGCAGGAGTAAGTAGACAATTGGCCGACTGGGTTATTGGTATAAATTTCACTTCTGCTGCCACATTGAAGTTTGCACAGGGAAAGGGAAACATTTTAAATATTGGTCGTGTATTACTTCCTACTCTTAAAATAATTTACGATAGGGATAAGGAGATTGAGAAATTTGTGCCACAGGATTATTTTAAGCTAAGGGCAAAGTTTATAAATGACAGTGCCCAGTATGATGGAATATATTTTGAAGGGAAGACAGATAAATTTGATGATAAAGAAAAATTAAAGGAAATATCGAAGGAAGTTAAAAATAAGCAGGGTGAAATTATTAAAAAGAAAGTAGAAAGAAAAAAGCAGTATCCACCCTATTTATTCAATCTTTCAAATCTTCAAGGATTTGTAACAAGCAAATATAATGGCTGGACCTCCGATAAGGTATTGAAGGTGGCTCAATCCTTATATGAAAAAAAACTTATAACTTATCCAAGAACAGCAAGTATTGCACTAGAAGAAAGCCTTAAGGATAGGGCTAAAAAAGTATTAAATATTTTAAAAAAGGGATTACCCTATGAAAATGAAATAAAGTTTACTACATCTTCAAGGATTTTTAATAATAAAAAGGTAGAGAGCCATAGTGCAATTATTCCTACTTATGTTATTCCTAAGAGATTAACTGAGGATGAAAAAAAGGTTTATGAAGCTATTAAAAATAGATTTATAGCTCAATTCATGGCTGCCGCTCAGTTTGATCATACAGAAATTATTACTAAGGTAGAAACTGAAGGCGGAAATAGGTTATTTATGTCAAAGGGTAAGATATTAGTCAAGGAAGGATGGCTGAAAATAGAAGGTTCAAATGCTAAAGATGAGCTATTGCCAAATGTAGGAAAGGGGCAATTGGTGATGGTAAATGGTACAAAGGTTGAGTCAAAGAAAACAAAACCCCCTAAAAAACATACGGAAAAAACATTGCTAAAGGTTATGGAGAATTGTGGAAAGCACGTTTCAAAGGAAGAGAAGGAAGATAGTGAAGAAATTCTTCAAGCTATTTTAAGTGGATATTCAATTGGCACTCCTGCCACACGGGCTGATACTATAAAAAGATTGAAGAGAATAGGATATATAGGAGCAAGGGGAAAATCTTTGTATGCCACAGAGAAGGGCGTAAAACTGGTAGAGACCTTTCCTATTAAAGAATTATTTGATCTTGATTATACTGGACGACTTGAAAAAGCCTTATCAGATATAGAAAAGGGGAAATTTAACAAGGATGAATTTTTAAATCATATTTTTGATTTTACTATAAAGGGAGTAAAGGTGATTTCTAATGATAAAGATATAATAATTAAGGGTGGGAAGAAATCGTCAAGGGGAAGTACAAAACAGGATATAGAAGTTCTTGGAAAATGCCCCCAGTGTGGACATGATATTATAGAAGGGAAAAAGGGCTTTGGATGCAGCAATTGGAGAAATGGATGTAAGTTTGTTGTGTGGAAAAATGATAAATACCTAGCTTCTATGAAGAAAAAGGCCACAAAGACAATGGTGAAAAAATTGTTAAAAGATAAGAAGGTTAAGGTAAAGGGATTAACAAGTAAAAAAGGTAATAAATTTGATGCTATTTTATCCTATGAAAAGAATAAGGAAAATGATTATTATAGTTGGAAAATGGAGTTTGAAAAATAAATAGAAATATTAATATAACTGTTGACATTAACGCTGCGTAAGGGTATATAGTTAACGGGAATTAAAAAGTAGAATTGTTTTTACACAGATTAAAATGCAGGCTGTGGCTGTATGCCATTTGACCTGCGTTTTATATTAAATGATTAGATGTGTCAAACACAGCCCCTGATGAATAATCTAATACAAATGAAATATAGGGGTGACAACATGAGTTTAATAAGCTTGATTTTAATAGCCACTGCAGTTAGTATTGATGGTTTTTGGGGAGGATTTGCCTTTGGATTGAGAAAAATTAGGATTAAATTTTTCTCATTAATTATTATTTCGTCTATGTCTGTTATCTGTACTATGATTACTATGCTAATAGGGTATAATTTAAAGGATATTATACCATTGGAAATAGCAAAATATATTGGAGCAGGGCTTCTTATTTTACTGGGACTGCTAACATTAAGAGAAAGTTATAAGAAGGAAAGAGCTCTTTCAAATAATAGCAGAAATTTAATAAACTTTAAGCTTGGAGATTTAGTAAAAGTTCTTTATAACCCTCTCTTATCAGACGTAGACAAACAAAATGATATCAAGCCTATGGAGGGGACTATTTTAGGTCTTGCAGTAGCTATGGATGCAGCAATTGCAGGATTTACAGTATCCTTAATGGGCATTAACCCATATACAACACCATTTCTCTTTGGTTTGAGCCACTTCGTGCTTATAGGTATTGGCAATGTTATTGCTAGACATAGTGGGGTAAATCAAATAGGACAAAGATTTTCTCTACTGCCAGGACTTATATTGATGATTCTTGGTGTTTTAAGATTAGTCCAATAGAAATCAGAGGGAGATTTTAACAATTTCACACTTTTATAATTTTTCAATATACCATATAATAATGATATAGAAAAGAAGTGTTAGAATGATCATTGAAATAATAAGACTTCGTAATTTCATTTAGTGCAAATAACTGAATTTAAATAAGCTTTTAAATATTTGATAGTATATAATTATTTAAAATTAACTCGTTGTGCTAGTTCCTATATTAGGAGTTTTAATATTTCCTTTTCGTTCATGCTATAAACCTGTTTTTTTATATGATTTTTAAGGAAAAAACAGGTTTATAATATTAATATATATCAAAACTCTCAAGAAACATCGGATATATTGAGGAACTAAATGGAGAAGTTGACATAGATAAAACTAAAAAATAAGGAGAGTGGTATGATGAAATTTTGTTGGAGTACAATAAGGGTTAATGATATGGAGGAGTCATTGAAGTTTTATCAGGAAATAGTTGGACTTAATATAAGTAGAAGATTTGAAGCTGGACCAGGGGTTGAGATTGGATTTTTAGGAGATGGAGAAACAAAGGTTGAATTAATATGTGATGAAAATAGTAAGAACGTAAATCTTGGGGAAGATATTTCCCTAGGTTTTGAGGTTGATTCTGTTGATAAGATGATGAAATTTCTAAAGGAAAAGGGCATAGACATACATAGTGGACCTTTTCAGCCAAATCCACATACAAAGTTCTTTTTTGTAATGGATCCAAATGGCTTGAAAATTCAATTTGTAGAAAATATTTAAGTACTTATAATTAGCAAATATAGAATCATTTGATTACATATAAACAAGCTTTTATACATGTGTTTAAGGATGGGTATTTACACAAATAAAAATAACGCTTTTAACAATTTGTTAAAAAGCGTTATTTTTATATTTTTACAAGATCTACTGGTTTTCATAATAGATTAGCTTAGCACGTAGCTCCTCCTTTTATATGAAGCTGTGTATCTAGAATATCATGCTTTCTATCCAAGATATTATCTGATAATAATTCATTTTCTATATCTTCAAATCCCAAGCGTTGGATCATCTGGACAAATCGCTCTCCGGTCTTCCCTTTCTCTCGATATAGAAGAATGGCTTTTTCAATAATATCTAGTACTTCAGCCTCAGATGTAAAAACTTTACTTAAAGCCTTACCACGAGCAACTTTTTTTCCCCATCTTCCTCCAATATAGATTTGATATCCCTGTGATCCTCCTTCAATGGCATTAAAATGACATTTTCCAATACAAAGCCCACAATTGTTGCAAATCTGAGGATCAATGTAGAGTATACCATCGGTCATTTTGGCGGCAGACATTGGACATAGGGTTTCTATAGAACATTTTTTACATCCTTTGCATCTATTTTCATCAAAATTAGGAATTCTTTGGCCAATAATGCCAATATCGTTTAAATCTGGTTTCACACAATTATTAGGACATCCCCCTACTGCAATTTTAAATTTATGGGGCAGCTTTACCTCATTGTAACCATTATAAAAACGCTTGTGAATTTTTTTAGCTAGGTCAAAGGTATCAATTAATCCATATTGACAAGTGGTTCCCTTGCAGGAAACAACTGGTCTTACCTTAGACCCTGTTCCCCCAGTAACCAAGCCTTCCTTTGCAATGTATGCCCTAAAATCCTCAATCTTATCAAAGGGAATCCCTGGTACCTCAATGGTTAGGCGTGTAGTAAAGCATACATTTCCGTTTCCAAAAAGTTCAGATGCTTCTGCGATACATTTTTGTTGAGCTGCAGTAATCATTCCATTTACTGTGATAACACGACCTGAAAAATTATCTGTTCCTTTATTACTTAAAAAGCCTAGAGCTTTAACTCGTTTTTCATCTTCAGAACTAATTGTTAATGTAGCCATAAATATCTCTCCTTTAACCGTTATAGTAATCTCGCCTAGAACTAGGACCTTTATAATACAAAAAAATTTTCACTTAATAATGATGATATATTAACATTATATAGCTTGATTATTGCTATTAAAAGCGATAATATTTGATATATATAATCGGTTAATTCGATTGAAAGAGAGGGTAATTTATGACTATTAGACATTTAAAAATATTTATAAAAGTAGCAGAGACAGAGAATATGACCTTGGCAGCTTCACAGCTTTATCTGGCCCAGTCTACTGTTAGTCAAGCAATTCGAGAGCTAGAAGAGCATTATGATGTTCTGCTATTTTCAAGACTTTCGAAACGCCTTCATATTACAGTAGCTGGTAAGCATCTTCTTGCATATGCACGTTCTGTTGTGGCTAAGTTTGATGAACTGGAATTTTTCATGAAAAAAGACAGTCAGATAGAGCATTTGCGTCTTGGAACAACTATTACCGTAGCTTCTTGTATACTTCCTCGACTGCTTAATGAGTTGGAAGCAAAATGTCCTCAGACAGAATGCTTTTCCCTTACAGCAAATACTGCAACCATTGAGAAAAAGATACTTAAAAATGAACTTGACGTGGGAATTGTTGAAGGAGAGATAAAGAATAGCCATTTAGTTACCATACCTATGGTAGACGATTATTTAGTACTTGCTTGTCCAGCGGGTCATCCTATTTCATTGAAAAAAGAAGTTTCATCAAAGAATTTAGAAGCCTTTCCCTTTGTCATGAGGGAGAAGGGAAGTGGAACCAGGGAGTTATTTATAAATTTCCTTAAACAAAGAGGAATATCTATACAAATTAAATTGGAAGCTCCCTTTCCTGAGGCAATGAAAAATGCAATCTTATTTAATGATTGTCTAGCGGTTATTTCAGTTCGTCTTTTAGAAAATGAAATTAAGGCGGGTACAATTCATGTGATCCGTAATAGTAGTGGTGAATGGAATAGAACCTTTAAAATGGTTTATCACAAGGATACATTTATTACTAAATCGATTTCCGCTTTATCTCAGTTATTGAAATCTTATAAAGAACCTGTTTTTATAGAGTCGGATAATGGAAGTTTTTTGATTTAGTGGGTGGAAAGATAGAAGATAAATTTAGGAATTGCCAAACTAGCAGGAAGTAAAGTTTAAGGTTTAATATAGTAAAAGATATAAATAGTTAAGGAAAGTAGTAACAGAATAGGCCAATAAAGAAAAAAGTGATTAATTGGTACAAATGGTACTGGAAAAACTACATGATTAAAAAACTCCTTTACAAGAATATGTTGTAAAGGAGTTTTTTTATTGATGAAAAATTTTAGATATTATTATGAATAATATGATGATTGCATGTTTATTCATAATATAAATTAATATTGCGAATAGTTTTTAAAATATAAAATTATCATATTTTACGATGTTTAGTATTTGATTAGAAAACACTTGATGATGTATGTAAGGGTATAACTGGGATGAGGATTGTGGGTGGATCGCAAAAAGTTTTATTTTAAGAGCTTAACCGTATATAAAAACCTATTGTACATTGTGTATAAAATAGCAGGATTATAATTGGATAAATGCATAAAGGTAAAAAAGACAAATTTCGAGAAATTATAAATAAGTTAAAAATGTAAGTTTAAAAATTTTTAAAGTACTACTATATATTATGCAATCTAACCAAGTTAGAATTATGGAATTTGCTCAATCAGAAATGAATTTAGTTATATAGGAAGTGATATGGTTTAGATGATGTTTAGAAGGAGATGAGATTTTTTATGGAAAAAGTATTGAATGACATAATCGATAGTATGGCAGAAAATATAATTAACTCAACTATAGAAACTGTAAGAATAAAAAGTGTTCTTGAAGAAGGAAATGATAAAACTAAACCCTTTGGTGAAGGTATAGATAAGGCTTTAAATTATACCTTGGATCTAGGAAAAGGATTGGAGATGAAGAGTGAAAATATAGATGGATATGCAGGATTTGTGGAAATAGGTCATGGTAAAGACATGGTCGGGGTATTGGCTCATATTGATGTAGTGCCTGAAGGGAATGGATGGACGTATCCGCCATATGAAGGAATGATAGAGGATAGAAAGCTTTATGGTCGTGGAGCTTTAGACGATAAAGGGCCACTTATAGCCTGTATGTATGCTCTAAAGGCTATAGAAAAATCTAAGATACCAATAAGCAAAAGATGCCGATTGATTATTGGTACTGATGAAGAAACCCTTGGCAGGGGAATAAAATATTATCTTAAAAAATGTGAGAAACCTAAATGTGGTTTTTCTCCCGATGCTGAATTTCCTGTTATTTATGCAGAAAAGGGCATTCTTAGATTTGAAATACAAGGAACCTTTAATGAGAAGAAGAATGATAGAAAAAAATTAAAGCTCTTGAGGGTATCAGGGGGAACCAGAGCAAATGTAGTTCCTGATTATGCAAAGGCTGAGATGAAGGTTAAGGGAAGTGGAGATAAGAATATTTCTAATGCTGTAAACAGTTTAGAATACACAAAGAGAAAATTAGTGACCATTAATAAAGAAGATGACTTTGTAATTATTGAAGTAAAGGGACAATCTGCCCATGCTAGTACTCCTGAGCTAGGAATTAATGCTATCAGTATTATCATAGAAATACTTTCTAAATTGGATATTGCCTCAATTAAGTTTAAAAAATATATCGATGTACTAAGAGCTTTAACTGAGGATGTAAATGGCAAAAAGGCTGGATTTTATTGCAATGACGAAATTTCAGGAGATTTGACCTTGAATATAGGTGTTGTTGAAATAGATGATGTAAAGGGAAGGGCAGTTTTTGATATTAGATATCCGGTTATGGCCCAGAAGGATGAAATATGGCAAAAAATTTGCAGCTTATGTAATGATGATAGTATAAAACTTTTGGAAATCCAAGATAAAAAACCATTGTATGTTGATCCAAAATCCAAGCTCATTAAAACTTTACAAAAGGTATATAAGGAAATGATGGATCAGAATCCTGAGCTGATTGCAATAGGTGGTGGAACCTATTGTAGATATCTTGATAATTTCGTTGCCTTCGGCCCAGTATTTCCCGGGCAAAGGGAATTGGCCCACGAGCCCGATGAATATATATCACTTTCAGATTTAATATTGATTTCCAAGATATATGCCCAAGCAATTTATGAATTGATCAAATAGTATCATCAATAATTAAAGCTCTATTTATATTTAATTTAGGGCTAAAAAATAAATCACAAAACATTTAGGAGGTCTTAATATGGAACTTGCTTTAGGTATTGAAAATACAAAGGATTATTTGTCCTTTGAAACAAATCGTGCAGCTTATAAGCTGGTAAAGGATGTAATGCTTGTTAAGGAAGGGGAAAATGTACTCATATCTGCTGACTCATCTACTGATATGAGGGTAGTTGAGGCTACAGCAAATGCTGTATATGCAATAAATGGAAATCCTGTGGTGGTTTATTATCCTACAGCTCCAAATGCTTGTCAGGAACCCAATGGTATTGTAGGGGGAGCAGTTTCCAATGCAGAGGTTTGGATTGAATACGCATATGCCAATTTAATGCATACACCTTCCTGGAAAAAGGCTTTAAAAAATGGCTGCAGGTATATATGTGCTACTGGAATGGATGTACAAATGATTGTTAATACAGTAGGTAAAGTAAACTATCCAATTTTAGTTGAACTTGGAGAATGCTTAAAGAGAATAGTAGAAAATGCAAATGAGATAGTGATAAAGTCTGACAATGGAACTCATTTAGTAGCTAAAAATGAGGGAAGAAAGGTGAGACATTCTGGACAATTGGCAACCCAAAAGGGATATCCAATAATGGTTGGTGGACAAATAAGCTGGTGTCCAATTGAAACAACCATTAATGGGACTCTTGTTTTTGACGCAGCACTATGGCCTCCCTATGATTTAGGAATATTACAAGATGATGTGAAAATTGAGTTTAAAGATGGTATAGCAGTAAAAATTGAAGGTGGTAAGGATGCTGAGAAATTTAAGAGATGGCTTGAAGATTTAGATGATACTAATATGTATAGATTGGCCCACTATTCACTTGGATTTAATCCAGGGGTAACTAAGGCAACGGGAAGAATAGTTGAGGATGAGAGAATATTCGGCTGTATGGAATTTGGAATGGGCTCTCAGGGTGCAATGATAATGGGTGAGTGCTGGTCAGCGGCATCCCATACCGATGGTGTTGTATCCTCTCCTACTATCATATTAGATGGTGAAATTTTAGAAAAGGATGGAGTATATTTACACCCAGAAGTAGTAGGGTTATGTAAAAAATTAGGAGTTCAAGGATATTAAATTTTATATTAACTGGAGGTGTTTTCATGGAATATCCCTTAGGCATTGAAATGACTCAGGACTATTTATCATATGAAGTCTCAAAGGCAGCATTAAAACTTGTAAAGGACGTTATGCTGGTTAAGGAAGGAGAAACTGTAGTAATAACTGCAGATACATCCACAGATAGAAGGGTTGTTGAAGCAATAGCTAGGGCAGCAAATGCCTTTGGAGGAAAGCCGGTAGTAGTTTATTATCCAACTACCTATAAATCCTTCGAAGAACCACCAAAGCCTGTTGCAAGTGCAGTGGAATATGCAGATGTATGGATTGAATTAGCTTATTATTGTGTTATGCATAGTCCGTGTTTTCAAAAGGCCTTGGCAAATGGTGCAAGATACACATGTTTAACAGGTATGGACGTTACTATGCTTGTTAACACAATAGGTAAAATCGATTACAACCTTGTGGTAGAGTTTGGAGAATACTTAACACAGCTTGTTCAGGATTCAAATGAGGTAATAATTGAGGATGAAAATGGTACAAATTTACATGCCTATAATAAAGGCAGAAAAGTCAAGCATTCAGGGCAGTTGGCCACAAAAAAAGGATATCCTATTATGTTAGCTGGTCAGGTAAGCTGGTGTCCAGTAGAAGAAACTATTAATGGAACTATAGTATTTGATGCTGCAGCATTTCCTCCTTCAGAACTTGGAATTCTAAACAATAATATTGTCTTAACCCTTGAAAAAGGAATAGTTACAAAAATAGAGGGAGGAGACGATGCAAAAACATTTGAAAGCTGGCTTAAGGGTTTCAATGATCCAAACATGTTCAGGTTAGCCCACTACTCATTAGGATTTAACCCTGGAGTTATAAAGGCCACTGGTAGAATAGTAGAAGATGAGAGAATATTTGGCTGTATAGAATTTGGAATTGGCAGTCAAGGAGAAAGTCTTATGGGGGCCTTCTGGGATGCAGCAGCCCATACTGATGGAGTTGTATCAAAACCAACAATTAAATTAGATGGGAAATTATTAGAGAAAAATGGAGTATATGTAGATCCAGAAGCTGTAAAATATTGCAAGGCATTAAAAGTTTTTGGTTATTAGTATTATATAGATATTCCAGTAAAACAATTAATTTATATATATAAAAATCCTCAGAACCATTGGATATTTTCATAGGGATAAATTAAGTTTTGCTGTGGGAAATCTATATAGATGTATGCCCTTAAAAGTTTAATTTACGGTCTTGGCCACTGAGAATCCTTTTGGCTCATGTAATAAACCTGTTTTAGATAAATAATAAAAAGGATAAACAGGTTTATAAAAATCGCTCAAAAGGAAACCTCAGAGGCCACTTCCCTTCTTAAGTTTTATTGGCGTATATCTATATAAATGGAAATTTTTATAAAATGACCCTTCTAAATTCGTAAATTTTATAGATTGAGATAATTGATATTCTTAGAGTCCAATATGGCATATAATTTTCCTTAAAAATTACTGACCTACCAAAGATATTTGAAAATAAATATCGAATATTATGTTTTCCCAAATTTATTTTAAATGACAATATTGTTTCACTATCTAATTAGACTTCAATTTGCAATAACATATAAACTATAACAATACCTGGAATATTCAAAATATTCCCAATATATCAAACTGTACCAAGGAGGTGAAATCAATGGATAAATTAAAGCTAGGTGTATTGAGAGTCTTGACAACCGATGATGAGAATATACTGAATATCCATGGGGAATTGTTAGAAAAATACTTCCCCGAAGTAAAAACAGAAACAAAATGTATACCTGACCAGCCAAATGGAATATATGACGATGAATCCCATAAAATTGCAGTACCTAAAATAATATCTTTAGCAAAAAGATGGCAAGAAAGTTTAGATGGTCTAATTATTAGCTGTGCAGGGGACCCTGCTGTAGAGGAATTAAAAGGGATTCTTTCTATACCAGTAACTGGAGCTGGAACCCCAACTGCAGCCTACAGTCTTAATATAGGGAAAAAGGTAGGGGTTATAGGCATAGGAAAAAAAGCTCCACAGAGCTATATTGAGGTATTGGGAAATAATTTGATTGGATACGAAAAACCCCATAATGTAAAGAACACCAATGATCTTCAAACAAAAGAAGGAAAGAAAGAAATAATTAGATCAGCCCAAAAATTAGAAGAAAAGGGCGGGCAAGTAATAGCTTTTGCTTGTACTGGTTTATCGACTGCTAAGGCCTCATTATTATTAAAGGAACATATCAGTATACAAGTTATAGACGCTGTGTTTGCTGAAGGGCTAATGATGATTGGAATGTGTAGATACAGAAAAGTTTTTGGAGGTGATAATCTATGAAAGAAACATATACAATAGAGCTTACTAAAGAGATAGGTAGAGCTGCAGTATATGGTGGAGTCTTCTTGGGCGGTGGTGGTGGTGGATCCTTGGAAAATGGTCTTAAAGCAGTAGATGAAGCGTTAGAATTAGGAAAGGTAAAGATTATATCCATAGATAAATTACCTGATAATGGGAAGATTATCACTGCTTCAGCTGTAGGCTCTCCAGCTTCTAAAGAAGGATATGTATCTCTAGAACACTGTAAAAGGGTTTATGAATTATATGAAAAAGTATCTGGAGAAATAATTCAAGGAATTATAACCAATGAAAATGGTGGGCACTCTACTACAAATGGTTGGATTTTATCTGCAATTACTGGAAAACCGATTATTGATGCTCCTTGTAATGGAAGAGCCCATCCTACTGGAGCCATGGGAAGTATGGGACTTAGTACTAAACTAGGATACAAAACATGGCAGATAGCAGCTGGAGGCAAAAAAGAAACAGAAAAAAATCTGGAGATAGCTGCATATGGTGGACTTAAATTTACATCGAAATTAGTCAGGGAATCAGCTGCTCAGGCCGGTGGATTAGTAACTGTATTGAGGAACTGTGTAAATGCTGGTTTTGTAAAGAAAAATGCAGCAATAGGAGGACTGATGCAGGCTATAGATATAGGTAATGTATTTGTTAAAAATGAAGGAAAAGTAGATAAAATATTAAATAAATTGTCTGAAGTATTAGAAATTGAAGTAATTGCTAAAGGATATGTTGATTCTTGCCATTTGAAAATAAAGGGTGGATTTGATGTTGGCAATGTAAATATCAGAGCCAATGAAAAACTGGTTTCCCTTACTTTTTGGAATGAGTATATGACTATTGAAAGCTCTGGTCAAAGATTAGCCACATTTCCCGATTTGATTGCGACCATGGATGCTGATACTGGAAAGGTTAAGACAAGTGCCCAAATAAAAGAAGGTGACAATATTATTTTAATTAAGGTACCTAGATCCAATCTAATCCTTGGAAAAGGTATGTATGACATAGATTTATTTAGAGATGTTGAAAAGATTATTAATAAACCAATGATTAAATATATTTTTTAGTTTAGGAGGAATATTATATGTTAAAACAAGTGGTAGATATGTATGAGCTCCTTGATAAACCAAATGCTAGTGGAGAAGAGGTTGCTGACTTTTTAAGAAATGAAGGAGCAAAGGAAGTGATAGTGGAGCAGGTAAAGGGTGAAAAGGGAAGTACTGACTTTATAAAGGTAGTTATTGAAGGTAGTGCTGGTAAAAGGAAAGGAGGAAATGTTCCTACTCTTGGAATTATAGGAAGACTAGGTGGATTAGGAGCAAGACCAGAAATGACTGGCTTTGTATCCGATGGAGATGGAGCTTTAACGGCATTATCCACTGCTTTAAAATTAGTTAAAATGCATAGTCACTCAGATGTATTAAAGGGAGATGTAATAGTAACAACCCATATTTGTCCTAATGCTCCTACCAGACCTCATAGGCCTGTGGCTTTTATGGATTCTCCAGTGGATATGGAAACCATGAATAGACTTGAGGTTGATGAAGATATGGATGCAATATTATCTATAGATACAACCAAGGGCAATAAAGTGATAAATGGAAGAGGATTTGCTATTTCTCCTACGGTTAAGGAAGGATATATTTTAAAAGTCAGTGATAGCTTATTAGATATTATGATGAGAACAACAGGAAAGATGCCTAAAGTATTTCCATTATCACAGCAGGATATAACTCCCTATGGAAATGATTTGTATCATTTAAATAGTATATTGCAGCCTGCAACATCTACCTTGGCACCAGTAATTGGAGTGGCAATAACTACAGAAGTACCAGTTGCTGGATGTGCCACAGGAGCCACCCATCCTATTGATATAGAAATGGCCGCTAGGTTTGTACTAGAAGTAGCAAAGGATTTTGGAGAAGACAAATGTGAGTTTTACAATAAGGAAGAATTTAATAGGATAGTTAAACTATATGGGAATTTGAAAAAGTTCCAGACTATGGGAGAGTAGAAAAATGAAGATACAGTTTACCTTATTAGTTGAGGAATCAAAACAATTGATAGCTTTAGGAACCATGAAACATCCAAAATTGAAAGGAGCATATGAAAAGGGAAAAATTGTTTTGAAGGGTGGTACAACGGTATCTAGAATATCTGAATTCATGCTTAATACCCCCTTAAGAATATGCGGAAGAATTACTCAAAGGGGAACAGTATCATCTTTAAGTGATTCTCGAAAGCCCCACACTATACTTGTAGAAAATGGAAAGTGGAGAAATATAGATGAAGAAGTAGCTGAAGTTATGAAAGAGTTAAGTTCAGATGACTTAATTGTATGTGGTGCTAATGCCTTTGATAGTAATGGTAAAGCAGCCCTTATGGCAGGAAGCCCAGGTGGAGGAAATATTGGACAATCCCTCAGCTCGTGGTATACAGAGGGGATACCTGTGCTCATTCCAGTAGGTATAGAAAAAATGATCCCCGGGAATTTAGATGAAATAATAAATAGAAGTGGCAGAAAAGGAAAGGATGTTTCTACTGGCATGGCAGTTGGACTATTTCCTATTAGTGGTGAATTAATAAGGGAAATCGAAGCAATAAAATATTTGGCCAATGTTGAATGTCAAGCTGTAGGTTCCGGTGGGTTGAATGAAGCTAATGGTAGTGTGACCCTAGAAGTATGGGGAAGAGATGAGGAAGTAAATAAAATATTAGAAGCAGTAATGGAAATAAAAAATGAAAGAAAATATATATCTGGCACTAGAGAATCCCTTGTAGAATGTGAGGCACCTTGTAAAAGCTGTAAAAATCATATTGGATGCGGATATAAAAGTGGATTATTAAAGGAAGAAAAGAGAAAAAAGCTAGGGATTATAACTATAGGACAATCACCTAGAAATGATTTAATTCCCGATATAGAAAATATTTTAAATAAGGAAATATTATTAAAGCAGTGTGGTGCTTTAGATGAGTACAAATATGAAGAAGTATTAGAAAAATTTTCCCCTCAAAAAGGTGATAGTGTATTGGTTACAAGGATGAGGGATGGAAGACAGGTAAGAATAGGGGAAAAGTATATTATAAATTTATTGCAAAAATGTATAGACAAGCTTGAAATAGAGGGTATAGAAACAATTTTGCTATTGTGTACTGGGAAATTTCCTAAGTTTAAACATAATTCTTTGCTAATAAAGCCCCATGAATTATTGCATACAACTGTTTCTAAGCTTGCAGCAGGAGAAAAAATTGGGGTAATACTACCCCATGAAGATCAGATTACTCAGGCAATAGAATGGTGGAAAAATGGGGAATCAGAAATTAGCATTGAAATAGCTTCTCCCTATGGGGATGTAGAAAATGTGAAAAAAGCTGCACAAAAGCTTATAGACAAGGATGTAAAATTTATTTTCATGGATTGTATGGGTTATACAGGTGAAATGAAGGAATTGGTAAAGGGCATAACAGGTAAGTATGTGATTTTACCTAGAACATTAATTGCTAGGATGATTAATGAAATTTGTTAAGGAGGATTACTATGTTGAAAAATAATGAGAACAATATGTCTAAGAAACATCCTTCAGCATTTGAACCGGCAACAATCGCTTTAAATATAATTGTTTCAGTATTAGGTGCAATTATTGGGCTTGAGTTGATTACAAGGTTGGGAATCAGCACTAATACTTCTATTGTTGGGGCATTGTTAGCAATACTTATAGCTAGAATACCACTAAAAATATTTAGAAATTTTAAAGATATTAATAGACAAAACTTGATTCAAACGTCTATTTCTGGAGCTACTTTTTCAGCAGCTAATGGGTTATTACTGCCTATAGGAATTCCATACTTAATGGGTAGACCTGATTTAGTAATGCCTATGCTAATAGGAGCAATTTTAGCAGTTATAACCGACGCAACTATTCTTTATTTTAGTTTTGACACAGAGGCATTTCCTGCTAAAGCTGCATGGCCTCCTGGAATTGCAGCGGCAGAGGCAATTTTAGCAGCTGCGCAAAAGGGAAAGAAAGCAATGATGTTATTGTATGGCATAGCAGGTGGTATTGTGGGCAAATATCTGGGTATTCCCACTGATGTATTTGGTGTTACCTGGATAGGAAATGCATTTGCATTATTGGCATTTGGTGTAGGCTTAATAGTTAGAGGATATGTACCTAAGTATTTTGGAATTGATCTGGATGCTATATATCTACCCCATGGAGTTATGATAGGAGCAGGACTTGTTGCTTTAATTCAAATAATTAAAATTGTTACTTCTAAATCTGATGATAGTGATACACCGGCAGGATTTACCAGGTCATTAAAGGAAATGAAAAGAGGCTTAGGAAGAGGATATATAGCATATTTGGCAATTGCTTTGATTTTGGCACTAATTGGTGGGATTGCATCTGAAATGTCTATGGGAATGTTAATACTTTGGATAGTATTTGCAGCACTGGCTGCAATAGCATCTGAGCTGATAGTTGGAATTGCAGCTATGCACTCTGGATGGTTTCCAGCTTTTGCAACGGCATTAATATTTTTAGTTATTGGAATGTTAATAGGATTTCCACCACTGGCTTTGGCGTTATTAGTAGGATTTACCGCATGTACAGGACCAGCTTTTGCAGATATGGCCTATGACCTTAAAGCTGGATGGATACTAAGAGGTGAAGGGAAGGATTCGGAATTTGAAAAGCAAGGAAGAAAGCAGCAGTATTTTGCTGAATTATTAGGATTTATTGTTTCTTTTATAGTAGTTGCTATTGCTTATAGATTTTACTTTGCACAGGATTTATTTGCACCTGTAAATAGGGTATATGTTGCGACAATAGAAGCTGGCGCAAGTATGGCGGTTGCTAAAAACCTTCTGATCTGGGCTATACCTGGTGCAATAATACAATTTTTAGGGGGACCAGATAGACAGCTGGGAGTATTATTTGCTACTGGGCTTTTAATTAATTTCCCTGTTGCAGGAATAACAGTTATAATTGGCCTGATAATTAGATATTTAGTTGTAAAAAGATATAAAGAGGAAGGGCAAAGTGCTTTATATGTACTTGGTGCAGGTTTTATAGCTGGTTCAGCAATATACAGTTTCTTCTCATCAACATTAAAACTTGGGAAAAAATAGTATTTAGCAAAGTTTAGAAAAGTATAGATTTCTTATAGAGATGCCAGAAAGCAATTATGCTGCTGGCATCCTTTTAAGTTATATTTTCTATTTATTTTTATACAACTCATATATATCCATTAATTTTAAAGACAATTGCAATAATAAACTTCCCTCAGATGAAGTCGGATCTATTGCTGTTAATAGAGAAATTTTTTTTAATCTACTGTAAAGGGTATTTCTATGGATAAATAAATCCTTAGCTGTTTTCTGGACATTGCTATTGTTTTGATAAAATAATGCCAGGGTCTTTATTAGCTGAGCGTTATTGCTTTTGTCATAATCAATTAGTTTTTTTGCTGACCCTTCAAAGATATTTTCTAAAAGGGGATGATTTCTAAACTCAAATAAAATATGATATAGTTTAAAATCATTATAATGGTAAATAAAGGATTTGTCTTTCATGATTTTAGGTCCCAGTTTTATGCTCAAAATTGCTTCTTTATAGCTCTTGTTGACTTTTTCCAAGTTATCATATATATCTCCAAATCCAATTAAGATTGAAATTCTTTTATATAGAAATTTAAAGCTCTTTAGAAAATCATCAGACCATTTTGAATAATTTGCTTGTATATTTGAAATATCCAAATCTTTTTCAAGATTTAAAAGAAAAATACCTTCATTATTGTTAAAAATAATTTCTTCATAACTATTGGGCATGGGATTGTTATTTATATATGTTAATAATTTGTTTTTGTAGGCTTGATAATCTATTTTACAAGTGCTGTTTTCAATATACACTATCATTATCATTCTATTGAGATTTTCTTCTAAATTAAAATAATCTATTCCACTTTTAATAATAGATTTAGAAACATAGTTTCCCAATATTAGATTTTTAAAAAAATCATTTCTGATTAGTAAAGAATCTTGTCTATTTTTCTTCTTGGATAATAATGATATAATTACGTAGGGTACTGATTGATTTAAAACCAGCTTGTCTAATTTGTTTATTTCATGCAATGAAAAAGTACATAAATAGCCTATGATTTCATCGGCATTTATTAATGGAAATATAATGAAATTATAGAAATTATCATTAATTTTAATAGATGAACTATTATTAATAAGTTTTTTATAATCCATCTTTATATAATTTGATATTTTAAAAATTATTGATAAATCTTCTCTATTTTTTTCGCTAATATTATATTTTAGGATATTAAAATAGCTGTCGAATATTACTATAGAATTATTAGTATAGCATGAGATTACTGCTAAGGTATCTTCTATATTATTTTTATTGTAGCATGTTTGTAAAAGACTACTTCTAAGCTGATCCAGCATTTTAAACTCATAATTCTCTTGATTCATAAGCTTTTCCATTATAGGGTGGGTAATGTCTCTATAGCCCAGCTTAACAGGAAACTCCAATAATGGAAAGTTTGATTTTTCTGCAATATCTAAGGCTCTTTGAGGTATTTTTTTTATAAATCTTCCTATTTTTATTACTAGCCCAGCTGCTTTATTTTCTATTAATATTTTTAAAGCCTCAGATATTTCTTCGGGGGTATTTCTAAAGCCAAATCCTGTAGATATTAAAAGCTCACCTTCCTTTACCCAGTAGACGCCATCGGGAGCTTCCATTACCTGAACATTCGTGATTTGTCTATCTAGTCCGTTAAAGCCTGCTAATACTTTTATTTCACTCAAATTTCTATTTAAATTGAAAAGATCTTTTACTGTTAGAATCATAAGATCACCCCATTGGAAATAAGATAGGTCTGGATATTTAGGTAGAAATGTATAAATAAAATTATACCATAGTTAAAGTTTCAAGCCTAATACTATATTATATAATATACTATATAAATACAATGCACTATCCGAAAATCTCTTGTTACAATTAACAGATTTATTTATTCTATAAATATAAAGTTTATTATATAGTGAAACAAATTCAAAGGTGTTTATAAATTAAGATTTACTATTGGAAAATCTACGGCCTTAAAAGTTTAATTTGCGGTCGTAGCCACTGAGAATCCTTTTGGCTCATGTAATAAACCAGTTTTAGATTGAATAACGAAAAGGATAAACTGGTTTATAAAAATCGCTCAAAAGGAAACCTCAGAGGCTCCTTCCTTTATTAAGTGTGATTGTCATATATCTATAGATATTCCAGTAAAACAATTAATTTATACATATCAAAATTATATTGTATATGGAGGTTTTAAAATGAATATAGTATTTGCACCGGGATGTGCTTTGATGATTTATAAACCATTATTAGCAGATAGGCTCCTTAAATATTTAAAAGAAAATAATGATTGTAAGGATAAGCATTTGATTTGTTGCAGACATGAACCGAATCTTAAAAAGGGAACAAAAATTATTAATGTATGTTCCGGATGCCATAAGAGGTATAGTGAGCTTTATGATGGAATTTCAACTATTTCCTTATGGGAGGTTTTAGCTGAAAGTGAAACCTTTCCATTTCCTGATTACCGTGGAAAAGCTATGACCATACATGATGCTTGTCCAACTAGAACTAATGGAAAAGTTCATAAAGCAATCAGAACATTATTGTTTAAAATGAATATTAAAGTTGTTGAACCAGAGAGAACTAGGGAAAATGGAGTGTGCTGTGGAGATAGTTTTTATGGTTTTATGAGTAACGAAAAGGTTAAGCATCAAATGAAAAAAAGAGCAGATGAAATGCCTTTGGAAGATGTGATAGTACACTGCGTTTCCTGTGTGAAATCAATGATTAATGGTGGTAAGACACCACGGTATCTAATTGATTTACTCTTTAATGAAAAAACCCATGGAGGCCAATGTGAGCCAAGGGAATGGCATGATATTTTGGACAAGTTTATTAGTGAACACTAATTTAACCCGTTGTGCTAGTAAATTGAGGAAATTGCATAATTCTAACTTGGCTGGGTTGCATATGGGAATATTATCCTTAATTTAATTATTTAGAAGAACTAGCATAGCCAGTTGATTTAGGCCATAGGTAGAGACAGTTTATTTGTAAGGAGGGAAAAAGGTTATTATGGACAATAGTGTATATCATACAGCCAGAATAACAAAAGATAAAAGCTTTGATGGAAAGTTTTTCTTTGGTGTAAAAACTACAAAAATTTTTTGCAGACCATCTTGTCCAGCACCTGTTGCCAAGGAAGAAAATGTTGTTTATTTTGACACAGTATTCGAGGCACTTGAACAAGGTTTTAGACCTTGCTTAAGATGTAGACCTGATGTGAATGTAGAATATTATAATGGGAATATTGATGGTGCTTCAATAGTGAGCTCAGCACTTGAAATGATATATAACGGCTATTTAAATTATAATTCTATTAAGGATTTGGCAAAGGAGCTTTTCATATCAGCTAGACATCTAAGAAAGCTATTTGTTGAAAATTTGGGTATCCCTCCTATTAAAATAGCTAAGTATCATAAATCAATCTTCGCAAAAAAATTATTGCTTTTCTCCGATTTATCCATAACTGAAATTGCGTCTGCTGCTGGATTTGGTTCAACGAGACAATTTAACGATGTTTTTAAAGAAATATTTGGTGTAACGCCTACCATGGTAAGAAAAGGAATCACAGATAAAGAGAATAACTATGGGAAAATGAAGCTTTTGATTTATTACGAAGAGCCATTTAATTTCAATAAAATATTATCCTTTATGAAGGATAGAGCAATAAAAGGGATAGAAACTATTACAGAAAATACTTATGGCAGAACTTTTAGAATTAATGATACAAGAGGATATTTTATTGTTACCAATAACACTAAAAAATCAGCTTTGGAGCTAAATATAAACTGTGATGATATAAGATGCTATATGGCGATTTATAATAAAGTTCGTAGGATGTTTGATATTGATAGGGATTTCAAAGTAATCAGAGAAAAGCTTTCTAAGGACGAAATACTATTAAAGGGTATGGAAGGTGGACAGGTACCAAGATTACCGGTGGCTTTTGATGCCTTTGAACTTACCATAAGGGCAATACTTGGTCAACAGATAACAGTAAAGGCGGCTACAACTTTGGCTGGAAGAATTGTAGAAAAGACTGCAATCAAAAGTAGTCCAAATTATCCAGAAGGACTTGACTATTTTTTCCCTAATCCATGGGAACTTCAATCTGTTGATCTTGACGGCATTGGGATAACTAAGACGCGACAAGCTACAATAAAAGCGGCCACAAGCAGCATTGCAAATAAGTCAATTAGCCTTAGTGCTAATCAGTCTTTTGAAGAGTTTTATAAAGATTTTTCAGCAATAAAGGGAATAGGTGATTGGACAGTAAATTATGTTGCCATGAGGGGGCTGGGAATGGTGGATAGTTTTCCCTTTAAGGATTTAGGCGTTATTAAAGCACTTACAAAGGATGATATAAAGCCATCTCCTAAACAGATTGTAGAGATGGCAGAAAAATGGAGGCCCTATAGGGCTTATGCGACTCTTTGTTTATGGAATTATGCAATAAAGAAGGGGAGAACATAATGTATTATACAAGGTTTAATACAAGTTTTTGTGAGATTATTCTTGTGGGAGATAAGCTGGGACTAAGGAATTTGCATTTAAATACTGGAGAAGGTAATAGAAGCTTTGAAATATCAAAGAATTGGATTTTAAATGATGATTTTTTTGAGGATTCGATTTGTCAAATCAAAGAATTCCTTTGTGGAAAGAGAAAGGTATTTAATATCAAGCTTAATCTGGAGGGAACGGATTTTCAAAAAAGTGTTTGGAAGGAGCTGTGTAAAATACCCTATGGAAGGACTACTACATATAAGGAAATAGCAAAAAAATTAGGTAATGAAAATGCTTCAAGAGCAGTTGGTGCAGCCAATGGCAAGAACCCCATACCCCTTATAATACCTTGCCACAGGGTAATTGGTTCAAATGGTAAGCTTACTGGTTTTGCCTATGGTATTGCCATTAAAGAAAAAATCATAAACCATGAAAAATCAAAAATAGGAGAGTAGGGATGAACCATAATATTTTTATGTGAACACAGTTGAAGGAAGTTTAAAATAGAAGAAGTTTAAAAATGAGGAGGCCTTTGTACTATTTGCCCCTCATTTTTAAATCATTTCTTCTGGCTATATCTTATTTTTTTGATAATATTTTGTGATGAGTACATCAAGCTCTTGACTAGCTTTTAAAGCTTCTCTACTGATGACAATGTTTTTCTTTTTGTCAAATCCTGCAATCTTGCACATCTTGCTTCTCATATTATTGATGGATTCTTTTATTTCTTTTAGCTCTTCCTTTAAAGGCGTATCTTTTTCCTTTTGGGAAAGGGTGGAATGATCTTTTTTACACCCTTTCTCTTTTAAATCATTGTAAGACATATATATTTTCCTCTCAAAATTTGTTTTGAGAGGAAAATTAAAAAAGTGCACGGCAGGGCTGTACAGTCCTACACGCACACTTTATGTTATTGAAAAAATTTACAGAATGAGTTATAATAACATAAGGTTGCTATGATAGCTTAACGCTATCTTTGTAGGTAGTCTTCGTACCTGCATGGGCTTGTGAGTGCTCCACCACTCACAAGCTATGGCGACCTTTTTAATTTTCCTCTATATAGATTATACTATTTTTGGGGAAAAATGCAATAATATTTAAAAATTTCATGAATTAAATCGAAGGAGCAGGAAGGATTTTGAGTAGGTGAATAATTTAACCATTTGTTGTGTAATTTACTCAAATATTAAAATAAGATTAACGTAAGGAGATAATTATTTTTACTGTGATAATTAGCATTGCTAACAACTCCTTTAATTTGGTATAATGTACATAAGAATAGGAAGTGTATAAGGTGGAAAATATGGTATATAATCTAGAGAAAACATTAGATGATATAGAACGAAAGGGAATAGAAAAAGGAATAGAGAAAGGAATAGAGAAAGGAAAAGTAAAAATAGCAAAAAGACTTTTAAAGATGGGCCTATCGACAACGCAGGTGTCAGAGGCGACAGAATTGGAGACTAAGATAGTAGAAGAGCTTAAAGAAGCAATATTAAATTAGAGTATTTACTTGTAATCTCTATTAAAAGCATGAAATCCTTAAAGTGATTTTCTCAAGCTTGATAATTTCCAAAAAAAATGTATAATAGAATGAGCTTAATAAAATTGCACAGTAGCTTGTGCAATTTTTTGTGTATAAAAACCGAAAGGAGGACGTTATACAAATATAGGATGTATAACAAATCAATTTGATTACAGTTACAGGAGTAGGACTAAGATTTGGAGATAAAAAATTATTTGAAGATGTAAATGTAAAATTTACCCCAGGAAATTGTTACGGTGTAATAGGAGCTAATGGTGCAGGTAAATCAACTTTTCTCAAGATTTTGTCTGGTGATATTGAACCGAATACAGGGGATGTATCTATAACCCCAGGAGAAAGGCTTGCGGTATTAAAACAAAATCATTTTGAATTCGATGAATATACTGTATTGGATACAGTAATAATGGGATATAAAAGACTTTATGAGATAATGAAGGAAAAGGATGCCCTTTATCAGAAGGAAGATTTTAGTGAAGAAGATGGAATTAAGGCATCTCAGCTTGAAGGGGAGTTTGCAGAATTAGATGGCTGGGAAGCTGAGGTGAATGCAGAGAAGCTATTATTAGGTCTAGGAATAGGCAAGGAGCTTCACTATAAAAAAATGGAGGAATTGAAGGGCAGTGAAAAGGTCAAGGTGTTATTGGCTCAGGCTCTTTTTGGTAATCCTGATATTCTCTTGTTAGATGAGCCTACAAACCATTTGGATTTTAAAACGATAAATTGGCTAGAGGAGTTTTTAATAAATTATGAAAATACTGTTATAGTAGTATCCCATGATAGACACTTTTTAAATAAAGTATGTACCCATATGCTGGATATTGATTTTGGAAAGGCAAAGCTATTTGTTGGGAACTATGACTTTTGGTATGAATCCAGTCAATTGGCATTGAAACTTATGAAGGAGCAAAATAAGAAGAAGGAAGAAAAGATTAAAGAGCTTCAGTCCTTTATAGCTAGATTTAGTTCTAATGCTTCAAAGGCTAAACAAGCTACTGCTAGAAAGAAGCTTTTAGATAAAATAAACATAGAGGATATTCAGCCATCGTCAAGAAGGTATCCCTTTGTTGGAATTACTCCAGATAGGGAAGCTGGAAAGGATATTTTAACCGTTGATGGAATAAGTAAAACTATTGATGGGGTTAAGATATTAAATAATATTTCATTTACCTTAGCCAAGGGAGATAAAATTATTTTACTTGGAAGAAATGAGCTTGCAAAAACAACTTTGTTCAAAATTTTAGTGGGTGATATGGAGCCCGATGAAGGTACTTTTAAGTGGGGAGTTACTACTACAAGGGCATATTTGCCAAAGGATAACTCAGAGTATTTTGAGGATGTGAATTTAAATATAATTGATTGGCTCAGACAATATTCCCAGGAAAAATCCGAGACCTTTATTAGAGGCTTTTTAGGCAAAATGTTATTTTCCGGTGAGGAGCCTTTAAAAAATGTTAATGTTCTTTCCGGTGGAGAGAAAGTAAGATGTATGTTTTCAAAATTAATGCTGTCCGGTGCCAATGTTTTGCTGCTTGATGAACCAACAAATCATTTGGACTTGGAGTCTATTCAAGCTGTTAATGATGGACTTATAGCTTTCAAAGGCACTATGCTTTTTACATCCCATGATCATAAGTTTATTCAGACAATTGCTAATAGAGTAATGGAAATAACTCCAAAGGGAATTTTTGATAAAAAAGTCACATTCGATGAATTTTTAGAAGATGAAGAAACTCAAAATTCAATTGATAAAATGTATAATTAAAAGATTACACCTTCTTTAATAAAAAATATTTTATGATAAGAAGGTGTTTTTTTAATTAAATATAGTAAAATATAATTTAGGGAAGAATTGAAGGGAGGTTTGTATGTCTAAAGCTAAGAAATATTTATTAGCAATAATAGCAGTGGCTTTTTTAAGCGAAATATATTTTTTTCCTTTCACAAGTGAACTAAGATTTTCTGTAGGAATTATTGCGTTAAATTTGATTATTTTAATAAATGACGATATATCTGAATTAAGGCTTTCTATTTTGTGTGGAATAGCGGTCTTTGTAATTAGAAGCATTTTAGTAGTACTATTTCAATCTATTACAATTCAAGGAGCTATATTCCTTGATTTTCCAGCTTTGATTTATTATATGGTTTTTGGATTTCTTGCCTTTATTACAAAGGTGAAAAAGGATAAGGAAAATCTTATTAAGACTATATTTTTGTTAGCCTTTATAGATTCCCTTAGTAATGTGGCCGAAACTATAATGAGAAGTAATATTTCATTTAGTGTAGTTAAGATTATTGTACTGGCAGGCATTATCAGAAGTTTTATTGCATACTTTATATATTGGTTTTATAAAAAGCAGGAGTTATATATATTGGCAAGGGAGCATCAAAAAAGGTATATACAATTAAATAAATTAGTATCGGATATTCAAGCGGAAATGTTTTATCTAAAAAAATCTATGGTGGATATAGAAGATGTAATGAGTAAAAGCTATAATTTGTATGAAAGCTATAAAGAAGATAAGATTTTAAGGGAAAAGACTTTAAACATTTCCAGAGAGGTACATGAGATAAAAAAAGATTATTATAGGGTTTTAAAGGGCTTTGAAAGTTTCTTGAGAAATTTTGAAAATGACGATAAAATGACATTAGCAGATGTTTTTGGAATTATTAGAGATAATACCAATAGATATCTTACTGAAAATAATAGAATTGTAAAAATGCATTTTAAGTTAAAGGACAATTTCATACTTAAAAATTATTATTATTTATTTTCAATACTCAATAATTTGATTATAAATAGTATAGATGCCTGCATGGATAATGATTCCATTAAGATAGTCCAATGGAGTGACGAAGAAAACATATATTTTGAGGTCATAGATACTGGAAATGGTATTGAAGAAGAAATTCTTCCCTATGTTTTTAATCCTGGTTTTACTACAAAATATGATCAAGTAACAGGAAAACCATCTACTGGTATAGGCCTTTCCCATATTAAGAATATTATGGAGAATTTAAAAGGTGATATAGAGATTACATCTAAAATTAATAAAGGAACCACAGTCAAATTGATAATACCAAAAAATTCATTAAGCGGGTGATATTTATGGACAAGACTTTTCTAATAATTGATGACGATGTAAATATCAGAAAGATGATGGCCTTCTTAATACGTAAGAATAATCTTGGAAGGGTAGTAGCTGAATTGGAGAGTGGTGAATATGCAGTAGAAGAAATTCTATTTTATAATCCCGATATAATACTTATAGATTTACTTCTTCCAGTTAAGGACGGTATAGAAATAACTAAATCGGCTAAGCTTCAAAATTACAAAGGTAAATTTATAATGATATCTCAGGTTGAAGATGAGGAAATGGTTTCAAAGGCCTATGAAAGTGGAATATTATTCTTTATTAATAAGCCAATTAATAATATCGAAGCAATTAATGTTATAAAAGGGGTGTGTAGAAACATTGATTTAGAAAGATCTGTGGCATTAATAAAAAATGCTGTTTTAGACATTGATGGGGTGAAAAAATCAAAACCAATGAAACGGATGTCTCTAGATGACCAAATAAAAAATATATTTACCGATATAGGAATCATAGGTAGTAGCGGTACAAATGCCTTGAAAAAAATCATTATAAAAATAATTGAAATAAAGAAAATGAATCCTTCATCGACTTATAAGTTACAAGAATTATATGAGGAAATTTCAAAGGAAGAAAGCTTGGAATCCAATCATAATATAAATAGAAGAACTATAGAACAAAGAGTTAGAAGATCAATTCAAAAATCACTTCAAACTATAGCGGAATTAGGACATGATGATTACTTTAACAGTAAGTTTACTGAATACAGCACTAGTCTATTTGATTTTAGGCAAGTTAAGCAAGAAATGCGATATATCAATAATCCCAATGAAGATAGAGGAAAGATTAATATTAAAAAATTTATTGAAGGAGTAATTTCTAAGTTGAATTATCAGAAAGATGATATCACTACTTAATTATAATTGAAATATTAGAAAAATCAAAAAAACCAGCGTAGCATTCTGTCGAATTTAATGAGAAATTGTTGTGCCTCCGTATAATATTATTAAAGGGATTAATGTATAAGATAAATGGAGGTATGAGATATGACGTTGAGTTTAGATGTGGTTCAAACCCTTTCATTGGCAATACTTATTTTACTTTTAGGACAGGGGATTAAGAAAAGAGTAAATTTCTTAGAAAAATTTTGTATACCAGCTCCTGTTATTGGAGGACTAATATTTGCAATTCTAATTTTAGTGTTCAAACAAACAAATATTCTTACAATTGAAATGGATATGACACTTAAATCATTATTTATGACAGCATTTTTTACAACTGTTGGATTTACAGCAAGCTTTAAACTACTTAAAAAAGGCGGAATACAGGTTTTATTATTCCTAATATTAGCGGTAATTTTAGTGACTCTGCAAGATGTGGTTGGTATAGCTTTGGCAAAGGTTTTCAACTTGAATCATCTTATAGGACTTAGTACTGGTTCTGTTCCCATGACAGGAGGACATGGAACGTCAGGAGCATTTGCGCCTATATTTGAAGAATCTGGAGCCATGGGGGCGACAACTGTGGCTATGGCATCGGCAACCTTTGGGTTAATTATGGGAAGTATGCTTGGAGGGCCTATAGGAAAACGATTGATCGAAAAAAATAATCTTTTAAACAAGGAAAATAATGAAGCTTTGTTTCACGAGGCTTCTACTTCAGAGAATAAGGAAGCTAGAGAAATAAATGCAAGTTCTTTCATGTCAGCAGTTTCACAAATTATTATTGCTATGGGACTTGGAACTATATTATCAATATTACTGGAAAAAACTGATTTGACTTTCCCTCCATATATTGGAGCTATGTTTGCAGCTGCAATTATTAGAAATATATCTGATTTTACTAATACTTATAAAGTTTATGAAAAAGAGATAGATATTATTGGAAATACTTCTCTATCTATATTTTTAGCAATGGCTTTAATGGGCTTGCAGCTATGGCAATTATCTGATTTGGCAGGTCCACTGGTTATAATGCTTATGGCACAAGCTTTACTTATGGGATTATTTGCTTATTTTGTAACATATAATATTATGGGTAGAGACTATGAAGCAGCAGTTATGGCTTGCGGTCATTGTGGGTTTGGAATGGGAGCCACACCCAATGCTATGGCAAATATGGACGCTCTTTCAAGTAAGTTTGGATCTGCTCCAAGGGCATTCTTCATATTGCCTCTAATAGGCAGCTTGTTTATAGATTTCTTCAACGCAGGTATTATTACTTTCTTTATGAATTTATTTTAAAAAGAGACGAAGAAGATAGGAAAAACTCTAATGAAAATTTTCATTAGAGCTTTTTTAATTCTATAGATATTCCAGAAAAATAATTAATTTATGCATATTAAACATCCTTAGAAACAATGGATATTTTGATATGCATAAATTGAGGTTTACTATGGGAAATCTATATTATCATTTATTTTTAAAATTGATATAGTATAATTAAAGATAAACAAGATTAATATTTAAAGAATTTTTACTTTGGAACGGAGTGCAATGTTTTTATGACCAAGATATCTGTATTAGTTCATGGATATAATAAAAATAAAAAAGATATGTATACTCTAGGCTCAAATCTTGAGAAGCTAGGGCATAGATGTATTATAGTAGACTTACCCTTAACATATAAGGAGATTGACTATGCACTATCTGTATTTGAAAAAAATATAGAGGAGATTTTAAATGGATTAAGGGAAAATGAAAAAATAAACTTGATTGGTCATAGTACAGGGGGGTTAGTAATAAGAAAATTTCTGTTAAATACTAAATATATTGATAGGATTAATAGTTGTGTTTTAATTGCTACTCCTAATAATGGAAGTGAGCTTGCAGATATTGTAGCAAAACGCTTTAAGCTTTTTACAAGCACCTATAAGACCTTAAAGTCATTGAGAACTGAATATGTGAAGAAAATAGGGTTTATAAAAAATGATAAAATTAAAGTTGGTGCCATAGCAGGGAATAAAAGCAGGCTTTTAATCGGTAGGTTTTTATCTGGTGATAATGATGGAAGAATTAAAACAAGCTCTGTGCATCATGAGGGCTTAAGTGACATAATAATATTACCCTATGGGCATAAGGAAATACATTATAAATGGGATACTGCAAAATTAGTAGATGCTTTTATTGAAAAAGGTAAATTCCCCCATGAAAATTTGAAGGCAGGTTATTAAAGTGAATATACAGCTTCCTAAAGAAGTCAAAATTATATTAGATATGTTATATAAAAATGGATATGAAGGATATGTAGTTGGTGGATGTGTTAGGGACAGTATTATGGGTAGAGTTCCCAATGACTGGGATATTTGCACCGGGGCTGAGCCTAATGTAATGCTTGATATCTTTAGTCAGTTTAAAGTAATACCTACTGGATTAAAACATGGTACTGTTACAGTTCTTATAGACAAAAAGGCATTTGAGGTGACCACCTATAGAATAGATAAGGATTACTTAGATGGAAGACACCTAAGGGAAGTTGAATTTACCAATGATTTAAAAGAAGATTTAAAGCGAAGAGATTTTACTATTAATGCTATGGCCTATAATGAAAAGGAAGGATTAATAGATTACAATAATGGTTTGTCTGATATATATAATAAAATAATAAAATGTGTGGGAAATCCTACAATAAGATTTAATGAAGATTATCTTAGAATGTTGAGAGCTGTTAGGTTTTCAACCCAATTGGATTATGAATTGGATATGGAAACCTTTGAAGCCATAAGAAATTCAGCAAAAAATATTCTAAAAATTAGTAAGGAAAGAATTAGGGATGAAATTAGTAAAATTTTATTAGCCCAAAATCCATCTAAAGGATTTATATTGTTAGAATCAACTGGATTATTACAGTATATTATTCCTGAACTTAAGAAATGTGTTAATTTTGATCAAAAAAATCCTCACCATGATAAAGACGTTTTTTATCATATTATGGCTGTATTAGACAATACAGAAAGTGATCTGGTTTTGAGGCTGTCAGCATTATTGCATGATATTGCCAAGCCAGAGTGTTTTTCTGTTGATGATAGAAATATAGGACATTTCTATGGACATCACATGGAGGGGATGGAATTAGCTGGGAAGATATTAAAAAGACTTAGGTATGATAATAAGACCATAAAAGCAGTAAAAATGTTAATTAGAGAACATATGCTAAGACATGAAGTTGTTACTCCAAGGGCAATGAAAAGATTGATAAATAGAGTTGGTAGGGAAAATATTGATAAGCTATTTAAACTTCAAAGGGCAGATGTCAAAGGCGGTAAAACTCCCTGTGATTTTAGTAATATTAATAAAGCTAAGAAGATTAGTGAAAAAATATTAAATGAAAAACACCCGTTAACTGTAAAGGATTTAGATATAAATGGACATGATTTAATGAAAATCGGTGCTCGGCAGGGTAAAGAAATAGGAATTATTCTAAATAAATTATTGAATATGATATTAGATAATCCTGATTTGAATAGAAAAGATATTTTAATATCTAAAGCAAAGAACATGTTAAAGTTGCGGTCGTAGCCACTGAGAATTCTTCTTTTAAAGGTAGACTTTTTTGAAACACATCACGGAAATTATAATTATTATAATTTGATAAGTTTATGATTTCCTTTATTAAGTTCTATTGGGGTAGATATATAAAAGGAGTGATTGGATATGTTTTTTAAAAAGAAAAAGAAGGCTTCTAAAAAGGGAAATCAAGAGCCTAAGGAAAAGGAATTATCAGATATTTTTGAGGAAAAGAGTAAAAAAAGTGATAAATTAGAGAATGTGTCGGATGAATTAATTGCAAAGGCTATTAAGGATTTATTAGGGAAGGATTAAAAATTTATGGGATAAAAGTAAAAGGGTTGGTTTAAACAATAGGGGGATTGAAAAATGCAAAGTAAAAAAGGTAGCAAAAATAGAATTGTAAAAATTATTGTATTATTGTTACCATTATTAGTAATTTTGTATAGTAGTAGAGATGAATTTCTTAATAAAATAAGTAACTTTGGAATTGCTGAATTCTACAGTCAGAAGTTTAATGAAGCTTTTTTGTATATAAGATTATATGATATGGATGATAATAATGATAAAGAAATTGTAAGGTTGTCGGAGAAGAATAAATCTTTATCAATAAATATATATGACTGGAAAAATAATAAAATTGAAAAAATAGATAGCTTTGTTTTAGAGGATAAAGAAACACGTATGATAGATTGGGAAATAGAAGATTTAGATAATGATGGGATGTTTGAAGTAATTGTAAGCTTAGAACAAGGGAAAGAATCAGAAATTAGAATATATAAGAAAATCAATGATAAATTCAATATGATAGAAGCTTTAGACTATAAACGTGATATTGAAGTCATAGAGGATAGGGATGGTAAAAAAGAGCTTATATGTTATTATAGCGGAAAAATAATATCCTATTCCTTTACTGATGGTGAATTTGTTAAAAACTATGATGATCAAATTAGCACAACGGGATTGGGATTAACAAAGGCTGATTTTAATGGAGATGGTTTTGATGAATTGTATTTTATTAAGGATGAGGGAAATGGAACTAAAGAATCAAAATGTATATTCATTGAAATAGAGCGAAGGGATGAAGGGATTATTGAATCTGAAGCTGGTGAGATTGATATTCATTCAAAGACTTTATATTATAGAGAGCCCCATAATTTTTTAGTCTATGATATGGATGAGGATGGAAAGGATGATATTATCTTTCAAACAAGAAGTAGGTTAGGAATAGAACCTTGGATGGATACCTTCACTTTAAAAGATAATAAATGGATAAAAATATACAGTGGTGGTCATTTGAAGGATTTAGGAAGAGATGATATTTGGGATATATCCTTTTTAAGCAAAGGTGATATAAATGGTGATGGAGTAGAAGAGCTTATAATGACAGGAGATGCTAAAAGCAAATATTATGATGAGCGAGAAGGTGAGCCGGTGGATTGCAAAGTATTTTTTTATGAGATAGAGCCACATAAATTTAAGCTTAATGGTTTTTTTCAAAGATTATTAAGATAGATTAATTTAATAATACAATATATATAGATTTCTCATAGTAAAACTTAATTTATACATATCAAAATATCCAGTGTTTCTAAGGATTTTTGATGTGTATAAATTAATTGTTTTACTAGAATATCTATAGATAACTCACCTGATTTTCTCTACTACATTTTTTCTGGAAAATTTATAATATTTTAGAGCTGGTTATTTATATTATGCAATTTTCCCAATTATTATTTATTGTATAAAAAGACCCCAATGTTTTTTTCACATTGGGGTCTTTCCGTTTTTCTTAAGTAAAATGGAAATTACAAAAAAGAAAAAATGAACCAAAGTAGGTTCAAAAGTACTGCATGCGTGTTTAAACATATTATAATATAATTCTACCCAATGTGACATGAAATGTCAACATAAAAATTAAAATTATCAAAAAATGTCGATTAATTGTAAAAGATATTAAAACAAAATTCTAATTCCATAATTTTGTATAAAATGTTTTAAAATGGCTAAAATACTAAATGACATAGAATAGTACCCTAGATTAGCATATATAACTTTCAAATATGAAAGGAGGAAATAATATTGTATTACAGGAAAAGAAGAAATAGAGGTGGTATAGTATTTGTGGTTTGCATTTTGCTTCTTTTTGCTGGGTTTACCTATGGATATATATCCAATAATAAGAAATTGAACAGACCCCAGAATATTAGTAAAACAGAAGATAATAGTAAAATAGACAAAAACAATCCCACTAATAATAAAAATAATGAAGATCTGCAAGGTGAGGCAGCTGATATAGTAATTAAAAATGATGAAGATAAAATCACAAATCCTAATGAAGAAGTAAATGAGGATTCAGAGATTGTTTTCAATACCTATTATGCAAAGACTGGTGAAGTAGAAACTAAAAAGGCCAAGATTCCTGTTAATGTAATAGGTGTGAATTTAAATGAATTTAGAGAATATATTGAAAGTAACTATGAGAATTGGCAATTAAGAAGTATTTCTACTGAATCCGCCTCATTGTTCAGGGAAGTAGATGGCTATAACCCTAATTATTATTTTGTTCAAAACAAAGATGGATACATAGTGGTGTATAAGATTGATGAGTCCGGTAAAAAGGTACTATATGAAGAAACGGATATATCAATATCAACCCTAAGTGAAACTGATAAAGAGAAACTAAATAAAGGGATATTAGCTAAAAGTCAAGAAGAGTTATATAGAATTATAGAAGATTATAGTAGTTAGATGTACTAATTGGTACATCTTTTTTTATTATTATATAGATTTCCCATAGTAAAACTTAAGATATATTTCAAAGAAAATAATGAAGATAAAAGAAGGAATTCATAGTTTTTTTATCGAATATATGTTTGTGTTACTAATTTTTATAATGGAGGATATTAATAATGATTATTTTAGGAATTGACCCAGGAATTGCAATACTTGGATATGGTATAATAGAATATAATGGTAACTCCTTTAAGACATTGGATTATGGTGCTATACTTACTGATTCTAAGCAAGCTACACCCGATAGGCTAAAGAAGATTTACAGTGAATTGGAAAGAATATTGGATACTTATAAACCCGATGCAGTTGCTATTGAAGAATTGTTTTTCAATAAAAATGTTAAGACTGCCATAGCAGTAGGACAAGCCAGAGGAGTGGCAATTTTAGCTGCTGCCAATAAAAATGTAGATATTTTTGAATATACTCCCCTACAGGTAAAACAAGGTGTAGTTGGCTATGGTAGAGCAGAAAAAAAACAAGTTCAATTAATGGTGAAGACCTTTTTAAATCTAAAGGACATACCTAAGCCCGATGATGTTGCAGACGCATTGGCCGTTGCCATAAGCCATGCTCATACCGGTAGAATGGGTAATATATACAAACTATAATATAAATATGTTATTATAAAGAGAAGCAAAAATGTTTAAAATTAGAAATATTTGAAATCTTGTTTAGGACTTAAACATAAAGAGGTGATATAATTGATAGATTTTATTAAAGGAAAAATAGAATACATAGGTCAGGATTATGTTGTGATAGAGAATAATTCAATTGGTTATAAAGTACTTACTTCTGCCTATACAGTTGCTGACTTGAATGGTAAGAGTGATAATGCTATAGTATATACTCAGATGATTGTTAGGGAGGATGATATCAGCCTTTGTGGTTTTAGCACCAGAGCAGAGCTTAAAGTATTTGATTTGCTGAGAACAGTTAAAGGTGTTGGAACGAAAGTGGCTTTAGGAATATTGTCTTCTTTGCCATATGTGCAATTATTAAATGTTTTGTCAGCTGGTGATGTAACTAGCTTGACCCGTGCACCGGGAATAGGAAAGAAAACCGCCCAAAGAATTATTTTAGAGCTAAAGGATAAAGTAGATAAAAGTGATGAATTTAAATCTTTAGAATCCATTGATTTTGAAAAAAATATAATAAATATGAATACAGAAAATGATGAAGCTATTGAAGCTCTTGTGTCGTTAGGTTATAGTAAAGTTGAAGCTCAAAAAGCAATGAAGGGTATAGACGATAATCTTCCAATTGAGGAAATGATAAAGCAGGCTTTAAAGATGCTAGTAAAATAGGAAGGATGATGGATTGAAATGGCCAATGAATTAGATGAAAATAGAATAGTAACTCCAACCTTAAGGGAAGATGATAATGAAGTAGAAGGAAGCCTAAGACCCAAAAGCCTGAAGGAATATATAGGACAAGACAAGGTAAAGAACAAATTAAAAATATTTATAGATGCTGCAAAGATGAGGGGAGAAGCCTTGGATCATGTGCTTTTATATGGACCACCAGGACTTGGAAAGACGACACTTTCAAATATAATTGCAAATGAGATGGGTGTAAATATAAGAATCACCTCTGGCCCTGCTATAGAAAGGCCGGGGGATCTAGCTGCAATACTTACCAATTTAATGGAGAATGATGTTTTGTTTATTGATGAGATTCACAGGCTTAGTCGTAGTGTTGAAGAGGTTTTATACCCTTCTATGGAGGATTATGCTCTGGATATTATTATAGGAAAGGGTCCTAGTGCCAGATCAGTGAGGATAGAACTACCTAAGTTTACCTTGATAGGGGCCACAACAAGGGCTGGAATGTTAACATCTCCTTTGAGAGATAGATTTGGAGTAATTTGTAAGTTGGATTTGTATAGTAATAAGGATTTAAAAACTATTGTCCAAAGATCTTCTAAATTATTGGATGTACCTATTAGTGATGAAGCTGCTCTAGAAATAGCCAAAAGGAGTAGAGGAACTCCAAGGATTGTTAATAGGTTATTAAAAAGAGTAAGGGATTTTGCACAAGTTGTTGAAGATGGATATATAAATCTTGATATTGCAAAAAAAGCCTTGAAGATGTTAGAAGTAGATGATTTAGGACTGGATGGAGTTGACAGAAAGATACTTGTATCAATGATAGAAAAATTCGATGGAGGTCCAGTTGGATTAGATACATTATCTGCATCTACCGGCGAAGAAAAAAATACTGTAGAAGATGTTATTGAACCGTTTTTGTTACAATTAGGATTTATTAAAAGAACTCCTCGGGGTAGAATATTAACTAGAAAGGCCTATGAGCATATGGGATTAGATTTTCACCAAAGAGATGGAGATGAGAAACTATGGGATCTATTGGAAAAGTAATTATTTCTCTTGGAATCACTCTTGTGATCATAGGTATGATAATTACCTATGGCAGTAAATTAGGTCTTGGACGCTTACCTGGGGATATTTTTATCAAAAAAGGCAATGTAACTTTTTATTTTCCAATATTAACATGTGTTATAATTAGTATTATTTTAACATTAATAGGAAATCTATTTTTTAGAAGATAATTTATAAATTCTAATAAAGATAATCAACCCTTAAGTAATATAAATTTGATGTTGGTTATCTATAAAAGGGGAGACAAGATGAAAAAGAAAATATATATTTTATACATGCTTATAATAATTATATTTTTAGGCACCAGTGTTTCTTTTGGACTTAGCAAAAACGAAATACCAAGTATGATTAAAATAGGACTAAAATTTGGTAGTAATTCTGCTTCTTCAGTAAATTTACATTCTAAGAAGGGTTTTGAATTTGGATATTTTGAAGATGATAGGTTTTATTCTTTGTGTGATTTTGAGAGTGTAGAAATTATGGAGATAAAAAAGGATGATTATTATAAGATACAAGTAGGGGATAGTTTTTCATCTAGGGAAGAAATGGAGGATTTTTTAGATGAATTAAGTGGAGGTTCTTATTATCCAGCTTATGAAAGGAATTGGAAAATATATATTGGATTGTATAGTTCAGAGAGAGATGCTAAAGAATTTATTAGACAGACTGGCAAAATCAATCATAAAAAATTAAAACTTGTAAAACCTAATAGTGAAAGTGTTGTTGTTTTGGATAGAAGAGAAAGACCACTTTTAGCCTATGATAGTTCACAGCTGGAATTTAATTTTATATCATTTAATGATGAGAATGGAAATGATATAATAACTGTTGATGGGAAAAAGTACCGTGGAGGAATAGTTATTAAGAGACTTCCAGGTAGTGATATGACCGTAATAAATTATTTGGATCTAGAAAAGTACTTATATGGAGTTCTTCCAGAGGAAATGACAGATAATTCACCGTTGGAAGCTTTGAAGGCCCAGGCTGTTGCAGCTCGGAGTTATGCTATTTCTACTATAAATAAACATCAGGATTTAGGCTTTAATTTATGTACTACTACTAATTGCCAGGCCTATGGAGGATATGAAGCTGAGAAGCCAAAAACTAATATGGCGGTTAATGAAACTGCCGGAAAAGTTATAACATATGATGGTAAAATAATAACACCTTTTTACCATGCCAATAGTGGAGGATATACAGAGGATAGTGAAAATGTATGGAGTGCTAAGCTGCCTTATATTAGAGGAGTAAAGGATGATTTTTCACTGGGAGGACCAAACAGCAGCTGGACAAAGGTATATGAAGAAGGAGAAATAGAAAAAATATTGAATTCTGCTGGCTTCAATATCGGAAAAATAAAGGATATATATGTGGAAGAGTATTCGGATAATGGAAGAGTACTCAGCCTGATAATAAGTGATGGTATAAGAGAAATAAATTTGGCAAAGGGAAAGACAAGAACTATATTTGGACCTACAGTAATAAAGAGTATGAATTTTCATATTAGTACAAATGCAGATCATTACATTATGTCCTCTGATATGTCCAATGTAGAAAGAAAGTCAATGGATGATTTGGTTATATTATCGGCAGATGAATCTAAAAAAACTTCCAGAGGTAATACATATAGAATATCTAATGGGGATGATCATGTGTCATCTTCATCAGGGCCCCAAAAATATATATTTAATGGAAAGGGATATGGACATGGATTAGGAATGAGTCAATGGGGAGCAAAAAAAATGGCTGAACTAGGATATGAATATGAGGATATACTTAAGCATTATTATACTGGAACAACAATAGAATAGGAGTTTTTGAAATGAAAACAAGTGATTTTTACTTTGACTTACCGGAGGAATTAATAGCTCAGGTTCCCTTAAAGGAAAGAGATAAATCTAGATTAATGGTGCTTGATAAGGAAACTGGAAAAGTAAGTCATAATAGTTTTAGAGATGTATTGGGTTTTTTAAAGGCTGGAGACTGTTTAGTTCTTAATGATACCAGAGTAATACCTGCAAGACTTTTTGGTGTAAAGGATACAGGAGCAAATGTAGAGTTTTTACTTTTAAAGCGAATAGATAAAAATAAGTGGCAGACATTAGTTAAGCCTGGTAAAAGAGCTAAAATTGGTTCTAAGTTTTTCTTTGGAAACGGTAAGGAGCTTACTGGAGAAATTGTTGACCTGGCTGAGGAAGGAACAAGGATAATAGAATTTACATATGAAGGAATTTTTGAAGAGGTTTTAGATAGACTAGGTAATATGCCTCTTCCACCCTATATTACCAGAAAGCTTGAGGACAAAGAAAGGTATCAGACGGTATATTCCAAGCACAGGGGATCAGCAGCTGCTCCAACGGCAGGTCTTCACTTTACGGAGGATTTATTAAAGGAGTTAAAAAATAGAGGTGTAAAAATTGCCTATATAACTTTACATGTTGGTCTAGGAACATTTAGACCTGTAAAGGCGGAAAATATACTTGAACATAAAATGCATTCAGAATTTTACATGGTAAGTAAAGAAACCGCCGATCTGATAAATGGCACAAAAGCTGATGGCAGGAGAATAATATCTGTTGGAACTACTGCCACAAGAACCTTAGAAACCCTTGGAGATAGTGATGGTAGGATAAGAGAAGGAAATGGCTGGACAGATATATTTATTTATCCAGGATATAGATTTAAAGTAATCGATGGACTATTAACAAATTTTCACCTGCCAGAATCAACCCTTATAATGCTTGTAAGTGCTTTGGCAGGTAGAGAGAATGTTTTAAGGGCATATAATGAAGCTGTAAAGGAAAGATATAGATTTTTTAGTTTTGGAGATGCAATGTTAATTATTTAGGAGGAAAAAATGGCTATAAGATATGAACTAATAAAAGAATGCAAACAGAGTGGCGCTAGATTAGGAAAATTACATACGCCCCATGGGGTAATAGAAACGCCAATTTTTATGCCTGTAGGCACACAAGCAACTGTTAAATCCATGACTCCAGAGGAGTTAAAGGAAATAGAATCTCAAATAATACTTAGTAATACATATCATTTATATTTAAGACCTGGACATAAACTAGTTGAAAAAGCAGGTGGACTTCATAAGTTTATGAATTGGGACAGGCCAATACTTACCGATAGTGGAGGGTTTCAGGTTTTCAGCTTAGGGGATTTAAGAAAAATTTCTGAGAAGGGCGTGGAGTTTAGATCTCATATTGATGGGTCAAAGCATTTCATAAGTCCTGAAAAAGCCATAGAAATACAAAATTCTTTGGGATCTGATATTATGATGTGTTTTGATGAATGTGCTCCTTATCCATCAGATAGAGAATATGTTAAGAATTCTTTAGAGAGAACAACTAGATGGGCTAAAAGATGTAAGGAGGCCCATAAAAAGACTGATACTCAAGCCCTCTTCGGTATTATCCAAGGGGGAATGTATAAGGAGCTAAGGGAGCAAAGCGTAAAGGAAATTACGGAAATTGATTTTCCGGGATATTCTATAGGGGGATTAAGTGTAGGAGAGCCTAAGCCTCTCATGTATGAAATCCTTGAATATACAACGCCTTTGATGCCAAAGGATAAGCCAAGATATTTAATGGGTGTTGGAAGCCCAGATTGCTTAATTGAAGGAGCAATTAGGGGAGTAGATATGTTTGATTGTGTTTTACCTACCAGAATAGCTAGAAATGGTACAGCTATGACGAGTCAGGGAAGAATAACAATAAAGCAGGCTAGATATTTTGATGATTTCACTCCCCTTGATCCCGAATGTGACTGTTACACCTGTAAAAATTATACTAAAGCATATTTAAGACATTTATTTAAAGCAAATGAAATTTTGTCTGCAAGATTATTTTCTTATCACAATCTATATTTTTTACTTAAACTTATGAAAAATATAAGAGAAGCAATAAGAAATGACAATTTATTAGATTATAGGAAGGAATTTTTTGAGAAGTATGGATACGAATTATAAAAAAATAGAGGAAAATTGAGTTTTTCGTTGAATATATTACCTTGAATGTAAATGTAAAAATTTAAGAAAAACAAGAAATTTTCTTACTGTATATAATTCAATGTTTGAGAAGTAAAAAGGGAGATTTATAATGGATTATATATGGTTAACAAATTAAAAGGAGGAGTTATTGTGCAGCAGTATTCAGGTTTAATAATGATGCTTGTATTCTTCGGTATCTTTTATTTCCTATTGATTAGACCTCAGCAAAAGAAGAATAAGCAAATTCAAAGAATGAGAAGTGAATTAAAGGTTGGAGATAATATCATAACTATAGGTGGAGTTCATGGTAAAGTCCTAAGTATTAAGGACGAATTAGTAACTATTGAAGTTGGTGCTGACAAGGTAAAACTTCAAATTTCTAAATGGGCTGTAGGAAGTGTAAAAGATAAATCTAATCAATAATAATTAAAAGAGGATGGTCTAAAGCCTCCTCTTTTTTGTTCTAAATAATGACTCTTCACATATATTTTTATTATATAGTATTATGTGGAGGTGTAATAATATGGCTAAGGCCAAATTTATTAATAGCAAAGAAAAAATGCCAAGGATGACATATTTTAAAAGTATAGTTAAATCATTAATATTTACATTGGCGATAATGCTAATTTTAGCAGCTATAATAACATTTACATCGGTATCAGAATCTATAATGCCATTAATAACTTCTATAATTATAATATTTAGTATTGCTTTTAGTGGTTTATTATCGGCGAAGGAGATTAGGAAGAATGGATTTATCCATGGACTATTTACTGGAGCTATATATATATTGTTTATATTAATCTTAAGCTGGATTTTGATAAAGGATTTTTCTATAGATAAATTTGCTATAATAAAAGGTATTATTGGAATAATAGCAGGGGGTATAGGTGGAATGATTGGAGTGAATTTGAAATAATACTTTTCATAAGTGATGACTATATGCTATAATTTAGTAGTACTGACAAAATAGGAGGTAGGAATAAAAAATGAAACATATAAAAACATTGAGCTTCGGAGCACTTAAGAAATCTGCAGAAAAGGGCGGATGTGGAGAATGCCAAACATCTTGTCAATCTGCATGCAAAACATCTTGTACAGTTGCAAATCAGGAATGTGAAAATCAATAATACATACCAAAGGCAGCGTATAGGCTGCCTTTTCCATGTAAAAAACTTGTTCTTGATTAATAAAAGCAAATTTAATAAAATAAGTAGTGGAAACCTAAAATTTTGACAAAGAAGGGGAAAAAAATGATACACAAATTTAAAATAGACGATGTAATGATTGTTTTAGATGTAAATAGTGGTGCGGTACATGTTATAGATGATTTAGTGTATAATGTTTTAGATTATTATCCATATAAAGACAGAGAAGAGGTTATTAAACTTTTAGAGGAAAAATATAGTCCCAGTGAGATTGAAGCTGCCATTAAAGAAATAGATAGTCTTATAAAGCAGGATATATTATTTAGTGAAGACTCATATATTACAAATTCTAGCTTTGTAAACAGAAAACCTGTTATAAAGGCTCTTTGCCTGCATATTGCCCATGATTGTAATTTAAGATGTGAATATTGCTTTGCTTCTCAAGGGGATTTTAAGGGTGATAGAAGTCTTATGACCGAAGAGATAGGAAAAAAAGCTTTAGATTTCCTTATTGAGAATTCTGGAAATAGAAGGAATCTTGAAGTGGATTTTTTTGGAGGAGAACCACTATTAAATTTTGATGTTGTGAAAAAATTAGTAGAATATGGACGAAAAAGAGAAAAAGAAGCAAATAAAAATTTTAGATTCACTACAACTACAAATGGAGTATTATTAAATGATGAAATAATTGAATTTATAAATGAGAATATGGATAATGTAGTTTTAAGTATAGATGGAAGAAAAGAAATTAACGATAAAATGAGATATACAGTAAATAAAGGTGGATCTTATGATATAATTATTCCTAAGTTTAAGGAAGTAGTTAAAAATAGAAAAGACAAGAGTTATTTTGTTAGGGGAACATTCACAAAGCATAATTTAGATTTTTCAAAGGATGTATTGCATTTAGCTGATTTAGGTTTTAAAAGCACCTCGGTTGAACCAGTTGTGGCTGAACCGGGACAGGATTATGAGCTTACTAAAGAAGATTTGCCGGTAATTTTTGATGAATATGAGAGATTGGCTAAAGAAATGATAAGTAGAGAAAAAGAAGGTAGAGGCTTTAGCTTTTTTCATTTCATGATTGATTTAGAACAGGGTCCATGTGTTATAAAAAGATTAAGTGGTTGTGGTGCAGGTTCAGAGTATTTGGCTATAACACCACAAGGAGACATATATCCCTGCCATCAATTTGTTGGAAATGAAGATTTTTATATGGGAAATGTATTGACTGGATTTGAAAACAGAGAACTTGGATTGAATTTTAAAAATGCTCATGTATACAGTAAAGAAAAATGTAGAGAATGTTGGGCTAAGTTTTATTGTAGTGGAGGTTGCCACGCCAATGCCTATAATTTTAATAAGGATATATACGAGCCCTATGAATTGGGATGTGAGATGGAAAAGAAAAGAATAGAATGTTCTCTATATATAAAGGCTAAACTAAGTAAAGAAATTTAAAATGGAGGTAATAGGCTATGATAATAAAGTACATTGATTATGAACCGGATATTCATGAAAGCTGTTATATATCTGAGACAGCCCAAATTATTGGCAGAGTAAAGCTTAAAGAAAATGCAAATATTTGGTTTGGTAGTGTACTAAGGGGGGATGAAAGTTATATTGAAGTAGGAAGAAATACAAATATACAAGATAATGCTGTTGTCCATATAAATAAAGATATGCCAACAATAATAGGAGAGAGTTGTACCATAGGACACTCTGCAATAGTACATGCCTGTACTGTTGGAAATAATGTTTTAATTGGTATGGGTGCTATTATTTTAGATGGAGCAGTTATAGAGGATAATGTAATAATAGGAGCTGGGGCATTAGTTCCTCCAGGAAAAACTATTCCTAAAAATTCATTAGCAGTTGGCTCTCCATGTAAAATAGTAAGAAAGCTTACAGAGGAAGAAGTAAAGGGTTTAGAAGAATCAGCAAAACATTATGTAAAGAGTTCAAAGGAATATAAAGTGAAATAAAGTTAGGAGGAAAAGGGGTATGAAGTTAAAAAACTTTTTTGTTTTTCTGCTTGTACTGGCTATAGTTGGTGCAGGTATATATACTGCTTTAGAAGGACTTGAAATTGGAAATTTTACTATTAAACCTGTTAAGGATTCAATGAAATTAGGTTTAGATATAAAGGGTGGAGCCTTTGTTGTATTAGAAGCAGAAACCGATGAAAAAGGTGAAAGTTTAAAGAAAATAATGGAGCAAACCAAAGAAGTTATAACTAGACGTGTTAATGCAATGGGACTCACAGAGCCTAATATTGTTTTAGAAGGTGATAAGAGAATAAGAATAGAATTACCCGGGGTTAAAGATTCCCAGGAAGCTATTGATTCCATAGGTAAAACTGCTCAACTGAAATTTGTCAGAATAAAAGGAGAAAAGGAAGAGGTAGTTCTTACAGGTAAAGAGGTAAAAAATGCAACCTTAGGATTCCATCCTGAAACTCAGGAGCCTATTGTCTCATTAGAACTGAATAATGAAGGAACAAAGGCATTTCAAATTGCCACAAGGGAGCTGTCAAAATTACCTTATCATATACAGGATCCCAATGATCCTGAAAAAAGGCTTGTAAATCTAGAGAGAGCGATTCACATTGTATTGGATAATGAGATAATATCTAGCCCAATGGTTGATGAAGAAATTCCTAATGGAAAATCTTTTATATCAGGAAGTTTTACAGCGGATTCAGCAGCAAGACTTGCTGCACTTATAAGGGGAGGAGCACTGCCCGTTGATTTACATGAAATTCAAACTTCAGCAATTGGACCTACTTTAGGGATGGATTCCCTTAGGACAAGCATTGATGCAGCTAAAATAGGTATCTTACTTGTACTTCTCTTTATGCTTATATACTATAGAGTACCTGGATTTGTTGCTGATATTGCTTTGATTATATATATATTAATTGTTGTTCTTGTTTTAATAGGGCTTAATGCAACAATAACATTACCTGGAGTAGCAGGATTGATATTAGGTGTAGGTATGGCTGTAGATGCCAATGTTATTATCTTTGAGAGATTAAAGGAAGAACTAAGAAATGGAAAAACGGTAAGATCTTCTATAGATTCAGGCTTTGCTAAGGCAATTAGAACAATTTTAGATGCTAATATTACTACCTTTATAGCTGCTATAGTATTGTACTACTTTGGGCTTGGACCAATAAAAGGTTTTGCAGTTACCCTTATGGTTGGTATATTGGCAAGTATGTTTACAGCAGTATTTGTAACTAAGTTTTTATTAAAATTAATAGTAAAAATGGATATATTCAAAAGTAAGAAGCTATTTGGGGTGTAGAATAACTCTAAAGTTATTTATCTATAGAAGGGAGAATAAAGATGAAGATTGCACAGAATTATAAAATCTGGTTTACTATATCATTAGCTGTTATGATTTTAGGACTGATAATGGCGATTACTTCTGGTATGAATCTTGGTATAGATTTTACTGGAGGAACCGTAATGCAGTTTAATATAGGGAAAGAATTTACATTGGAAGAAATTAGGGAAATAACATCCCAGTTTGATTTAGATGCGGATATATTACATGCTGGGAAGAATAAAGAAGAAGTAATTATAAAAACTAAGAAATCTCTATCAAATCAAGAAAGAATGGAAATATTTGAAGTATTTAAAGAAAAATATAATTTGAATAAGGATGAAGATTTTAGAGAAGCTGAGCAATTTGGACCTACAATGGGAGCAGAAATTAGAAATAAGGCCTTGATATCAATTCTATTGGCTTCTGCTGGAATGCTTTTGTATATTAGCTATAGATTCCAACTTAGATTTGGTGTGGCTGCAATTATTGCTCTTATCCATGATACATTGATAGTGTTGTCAATATATTCTATATTTAAAATTCCTGTAAATAGTCCCTTTATTGCAGCAGTATTAACAATAGTTGGATATTCAATAAATGATACTATAGTTGTTTTTGATAGATTAAGGGAAAACCTTAAGTACATGAAGAAAGAAACATATTTTGATATTGCCGATAAAAGTATAAAACAGACATTGACTAGATCAATCAACACATCTATAACTACACTTTTAGTAATTGGTGCATTATTTGTATTTGGAGTTGAATCTATAAAGGAATTTGCATTGCCTCTATTGGCAGGGGTTCTTACAGGAACTTATTCATCAATATTTATAGCTAGTCCTGTATGGGCTTTATCAAAAAGTATTGGGAAAAACTAATTTTCATTGTTCTAAAGTTTGATTTACGGTTGTAGATACTGAGAATCCTTTTAGCTATAGTAAACCCATGAGATAATAGGTCTCATGGGTTTTTCCATAAAAGAAAGTTATTTTAAGTGAAAGAAGGATAAAAGGGAATTTTGTTGAATATTAACTATATGCTTTAAAGAAAACAACTTTAAGGAGTGATTTTTATGCAAATATTATTTATTTTATCCCTTGTATTTGCCATTTTGGTTTCAATTTTTGCCGTTATGAATTCTGATCCGGTTACCATAAAATTATTATGGAAACAGTTTGAGTTTTCCCAGGCAATAGTTATATTAGGTTCAGCTGTATTTGGTGCCACAATAGTAGCATTTTTAGGGATTTTTAGTAAAGTTAAGTCAAGTTTAAAAATTCGAGAATTACAAAATAAAATCAAAAAACTAGAAAAAGAAATAGAGTCAAAATCTATAGAAAGTAATGACACAACGATAAATGAAGAGGTTGATAAAAATAATAATACAGAAAAGAATAAACAGGATATTATTAAGGAAGATATTATTAATCAAGAAATAAATGTGGAAGATGATAGAGAAGAGAATGTATAGGTATAGTTATCTATAGTCATGCTATATTAAAACTTAAAATAAATTTTGCTGAAATAACGAAGGCTTTTACATTCTTTCAAAGAAATTTATTAATTTTTTAGAGTAGCGCTATTATTATATTTTATAAAAATCACATCTGAAAAATTTGTTGAATCTAAGCATAATTTATCATATAATAAGATGTGATTATTTTGTGATGCTTTAAATTTATCAGATATAAATAATAGTAAGATAATTGATATATGCATAGAAAATGTTCTTATAAATATAATATATAATATTTGAGGAAATTTCATAATTCTAACTTGGCAAAATTGTATAATATATGTGATATAGTTTCGAAGATTTTAAAGATATATGTAGTATATAGTTTTTTTATATGGTAATTATGCAATTTGCTCATTTATCAAAAGATAGGAGTTTTTATGCTGCTACATGATAAAATTTGGGTTATAAAAAATGAATTTGACAATAATACAATTGAGTTAGCAAACAAGCTGGGAATATCAAATATTACGGCTGGATTATTAACTAATAGAGGAATAGATACTTTTGATAAGGCTGTGTCTTTTTTAGAAACCGATAGAAATCATTTAAATACTTCCCTTTTATCAAAGGATATTAATAATTGTGACTGGATAGAAGAAAATCCTAATATCCAGGAATTAAAAATTGATATGGAACTGACTATAAAAGATATAGGCTTTGATTTGATTGATGAAATAAAAAAGCTAGGGTCTTTTGGATATAACAATCCTAAACCTTTGTTCTGTTATAGGAAAATAAGATTGTTAAGTGTAAACTTTTTTGGTGATAAAAATCAGCATATTAAGCTCGAAGTTGAAGATGAAGGTAGAATCCTTGACTGTATTGGATTCAACCTAGGGAAAGCTAATGAAACCTTGTCAAGGGGGGAAGAAATAGATATAGCTTTTTCTTTAGGTATAAATTCATTTAAAGGAATTGAAACAATTCAGCTATATCTAATAGACATAAGAAGACGTTGTGAAGAAGGCTATAAGGCTAGCAGCTTAGTTCATGCCTATTATTGGAGTTTTCCAAATTTATTTAATAATTGCCAGTACAAGGAAATGGAATTTAGTTTAGATAATGTTGTGGATTTGAGAAATATTAAGAATAGGGCTAAATATGTAATTGAAAATATAGAATTGAGTAGTAATAATTTGATTTTAGTTAATACAATAGAAGGACTTATAGATTTAAGTTTATTTTTATGGGATATTAATAAATTTGATATAATTGAATCTATTAGCTTTAATTTTTCTAAAAATGATAATTATGATAATATTATTATAGTAAATCCAATTTTAAATAAGTTGGATTTTGAAAAGTATGAAAATATTTATATATATGATGTACCTGTTATAAAAGAAGAAATAGATTTTTTGATAAATTACGGGGAAAAGGTACATTGCCTTTACAATAAGAATGATATAAAAATACTAAGGGAATTTCTGAAAAATACTATTCCAAATAGAGATGATTTAGCAGAAATTTATATATATTTAAAACAGTTTTCTGATACCAATGAAATGTCTTATGAAAATATGATAAATGATTTATCAAATATGAATTTTGCTAAGCTTAGATTTTCTCTTTATATATTGTCGGAATTAAAGTTAATTGTATATGACCATACCAAAGAAAAAGTTGCTGTTGAATTGTTGCCTCCTCCCGAGGAAAAAATAGATATAGCAGCTACAGAATTATATAAAAGAGTAACAGGGGTTATTAAAGATTTTAAAAACTATTCAAAAGTTATATTTTAATATTGTATTGGGATTATTTCTATTTTAGTTTTAAGGAGGATTTATGATGAATTTAAAGGATAAGATTAGAGTTGTAGAAGATTTTCCAAAGGAAGGAATAAGCTTCAAAGATATTACTACCTTGCTTCAGGACGGTAAGGCATATAAAAGGGCAGTGGATTTATGTATAGAGGCAGTTAAGGATAAAGAATTCGATATTATTATTGGGCCGGAAGCTAGGGGATTTTTAATAGGGGCTCCAATGTCCTATGCTACAGGCAAGGGCTTTGTTCCCGTTAGAAAACCAGGTAAACTTCCATATGAGACAGTGAAATATGAATATGAATTAGAGTATGGTACAGATGCATTGGAAATTCATAGAGATTCAATTAAGCCGGGGCAAAAGGTCTTGATAGTTGATGATTTATTGGCCACTGGAGGAACAATTTTATCAACTATAAAACTTATTGAGCAGCTTGGTGGACAAGTAGTATCAGTATTGTTTTTAATTGAGCTAGAGTTTCTTAATGGAAGAGATACTTTAAAAGATTATGATGTTAAATCTGTGATTAAGTATTAGTGAATGGATTCCCATTCACTATTTTGCTAGATTTTGAATATTAATAATGTATAAATTAAAGTCTTTACTTAAATTCCTAAGAATTTTAAAATACAAAATGTAGTAGAGAGAGTCATGGGAGTTATCTACATATTTTATTTTAAAATTAATAATGCTAATTAGGCAAGTTTCTCAGGTGAATAAAACTATGAAAAATAGACATTTTATTATATAATATATTTAATTTCCCATATAGTTTTATTTATTTGACATTATATGCTCTTCAAAAGGTTGAAGAAGGTGATGATAACATGTTAGAAAACTTCATAGAAAAAATAAAACAATATAACCCTTATTATGACTTGTCGAAGATAGTTAGGGCATATAATTTTGCAGAGAATGCCCATGAAGGTCAGTTAAGAAAATCTGGAGAAAGATACTTAATACATCCAGCTAATGTTGCTCTTATACTAGCAGAATTAGAGTTGGATGAAGGAACTATAATTGCAGGGCTTTTACATGATGTTATTGAAGATACAAAATATACATTTGAAGATATAAAAAGAGAATTTGGTGAAGAAATAGCTTTAATGGTAGACGGAGTTACAAAGCTCGGTAAGTTCACATATGAAACAAAGGAAGAAAGACAAGCAGAGAATCTTAGAAAAATGTTTCTTGCCATGGCTAAGGATATAAGAGTAATACTTATAAAATTGGCTGACAGGCTCCACAATATGAGAACTTTAAAATTCATGAATGAGAGAAAAAAGAAAGAAAAAGCTATGGAAACCTTGGAAATATATGCTCCCATAGCAGATAGACTTGGTATATCTAAAATAAAATGGGAGTTTGAAGATATATGTTTAAGATATCTTGATCCGGAAGGCTATTATGATCTGGTAGAGAAGGTTGCAAAGAAAAGGAAAGAAAGAGAAGACTATATTAATTATGTAATTGATGAACTTGATGTTGAATTAGACAAGCTCAATATAGAATATGATATCTACGGAAGACCTAAGCATTTTTATAGTATATATAAGAAAATGGAATATCAGAATAAAAGCTTTGATGAAATATTTGATCTTACTGCAATTAGAATATTGGTAGATAATGTGAAGGATTGCTATGCAGTACTGGGGGTAGTCCATACAAAATGGAAACCGATACCCGGAAGATTTAAGGATTATGTGGCTATGCCTAAGCCTAATATGTATCAATCTCTCCATACGACTGTTGTTGGACCAAAGGGAGAACCCTTTGAAATACAGATACGAACCAATGAAATGCATAGAGTTGCTGAATATGGTATTGCTGCCCATTGGAAGTATAAAGAGGGTAAGACTGAAGATGAAGATATAGATAAAAAGTTAACCTGGCTAAGACAATTATTGGAATGGCAAAGAGAGCTTAAAGACCCTAAGGAATTTATGGAATCTTTAAAAATTGATTTATTTACCAATCAAGTTTTTGTATTTACTCCTAAGGGAGATGTTATTGACCTTCCCGTAGGATCAACTCCCGTTGATTTTGCATATAAAATTCACTCTGCTGTTGGTAATAAATGTATTGGTGCCAAGGTGGATGGACGCATAGTTCCTTTAGATCACAAGATAAAAACTGGAAATATAGTTGATGTATTGACTTCAAATAATAGTAATGGTCCAAGTAGAGACTGGCTAAAGTTTGTAAAAAGTACTCAGGCAAAAAATAAAATTAAGCAGTGGTTTAAAAAAGAAAGAAAAGAAGAAAATACCCAAAGGGGAAAAGAATTGCTGGAAAAGGAAGCCAAAAGACTGGGATATCCAGCAAAGGAATTTTTAAAGACCGAGTGGCTAAATGTAGTAATGAAAAAATTACGTTTTAATAATATGGAAGATCTTTATGCTGCTATTGGGTATGGTGGCATTGCTTTAAATCAAGTTATACCAAAGCTTAAGGAGTTGTACAGAGAAGAACATAAAGAGAAGAATCCAAATGTTGAAATAGAAAATATTCAAACAAATGTTAATAAAAAGAAGCCAAAAGATAAGACAAAGCAAGGTGTTAAGGTTAAGGGAATAGATAATATTTTGGTTAGATTTGCTAAATGCTGTAGTCCTGTCCCCGGTGATGACATTATAGGTTATATAACCAGGGGAAGAGGTGTTACTATTCATAGAAAGGATTGTCCCAATATACAAAATGATCCTAATTCCTATGATAGGTTTATAGAAGTGGAATGGCATGTTGACAAGAAGATTTCCTATTCAACAGAAATTCAGATTATTGCAAGCGACCGTAAAGGATTACTTGCTGAAATGACTAATAGTATCACAGAATCAAAAATGCATGTAACGGCAATTAATGCAAGAACTACTAAAGAAAAATTAGCTATTATTAATTTAACCATTGAAATTTCCGATACTCAACAGCTTTCAAAGCTTATGAATAAGTTTAGAGGTTTTCAGGATGTAATTGAAGTAAAGAGAGTTACATCATAAAAGCAGATGATTTTAATAGGAGGTTAAAAAATGAGAGCCGTTGTACAAAGAGTTACTAAAGCTAATGTAATGGTCCAGAATGAGAAGGTTGGAGATATTGATAAAGGACTTTTGGTTCTACTTGGGGTAGAAGATGGTGATAATAAAGAGGATGTAAAATACATGGTTGAAAAAATTACTAATCTACGCATATTTGAAGATGAAAATGAAAAACTGAATCTTTCAGTTTTAGATATAAAGGGGAAAATTTTAGCTGTATCTCAATTTACTTTATTAGGTGACTGTAGAAAAGGAAGAAGACCTAATTTTATGAAGGCGGCTAAGCCCGATATTGCTAACAAATTGTATGAAGATTTTGTGGGAAAGGCAAGGGAAAAAGGTCTAGAGGTTGAAACCGGAGTTTTTAGAGAACATATGGTTATAAATCTTTCGAATGATGGACCTGTTACTATATTGGTTGATAGTAAAAAAATCTTTTAAGGAGTTGATATTATGTATATTGAAAGAGTAGTTACAGGAATTTATGCTGCAAATTGTTATTTATTAGGCTGTGAAAAAACCAATGAGGCTGCAGTAATTGATCCAGGTGGAGATGCTGATGACATTTTAAAGAAAATAAATAAAAATGTTCTTGATGTAAAATATATTATTTTAACCCATGGACATGGGGATCATATAGGTGCTGTTAGGGAAATAAAAGAAAAGACTGGAGCAAAAATTTTAATTCATTCAAAGGATGAAGCTTTACTAAAGGATGCTGAAAAAAACTTATCAAGTCTAATGAGCGGCCCAGATGTTTCTTTGACGGCAGACAGACTTTTAAATGATGGAGACATAGTTGATGTAGGAGAGCTGGAGCTTAAGATTATTCATACGCCTGGACATACACCAGGAGGTATAAGTATAAAGGTAGAGGATGTACTGATTACAGGAGATACTTTATTTGCAGGTTCAATAGGAAGAACTGATTTTGAAGGTGGTTCCTTTGAAAAAATAATTAAATCAATAAAGAATAAACTCTTAATCTATGATGATTCAACAAAGGTATTACCCGGTCATGGTCCTGCATCCACAATAGGTAATGAACGAGCTAAAAATCCATTTTTAAGATAATAATACAGTATAAATATTATGAATACCTTTTATGTTATATGGAGAAAATATTCTTAAATTCTATATACAAGAAATATAAGATGATTATTGTATAATATAGGAGGATTCAATATGCTTGAAAAAGGAAATAACTATTCAAAATATAAATACAGTAATTTTATTGATATTGATGCATATCAATTGATGGAATTAGTTGAGCTTGGATATAGTGTAAGGGAAATTGCCAAGGAGTTAAGTGTGTCTACTGAACAGATAAATATGCTTAGAGATGAGGCTAATAAATATTATTAGTTATGTAATTTCCACGGTTATTGTTTTTAAAAGTAATCCTAGAGGTGGGAAGATGATAAATGTATTATTAAGGGGACATGATTTTAGACATGATATTGAAGAATTGATTAAGGTTTTTGGTTTATTTAAAGATATAGCATTTATTTCAGAGGAAAGAGAATATAATAATAGGAATGATTTTTTTTTAATTAATGAAGTGATTGAGAAAGAAGAAAAATGTTTCATTAGAACAAAGCTTAGTAAAGATAATCAATTACTTAGGATCCATGATACAAGTTATATAATAAATCTTAAGGATTCTGATATAAAAAGAAGAAAAGAATTAAAGAGAAATATTAAGGTCAATATTTTTGATATCTTGGTAACAATTTTCAACAATGATATTCCCTGGGGAATTTTAACGGGAATCAGACCTACAAAAATAGTACATGAGTTTTTAGATAATAATAAAAGTGTTGAAGGAATTAAGCAAATTTTAAAGGATGATTATAGAATATCTAGTGAAAAAATAGAACTTCTAATGGATATTGCCCTTTGTGAGAGAAAATATATTTACCCGATTAATGAAGATCTGGTTAGCGTATATGTCAGTATCCCTTTTTGTCCAACGAGATGTATATATTGTTCTTTCCCATCTAATCCAATAAAAGAAGGCAGTAATAAAATTGAAGATTACCTTGAAGCACTATATAATGAAATACAAATGACAAGTGAGTTGTTAAAAGAAGCCAATAAAAAAGTAGAAAGTATATACATTGGTGGAGGAACACCAACAACATTATCCTGGTTACAGCTTGATAATTTAATAAAATGTCTAAGAAAGTCTTTTGATACATCAGAGTTAAAGGAATTTACTGTTGAGGCCGGAAGACCTGATACAATAGATATTGATAAGCTAAAGACATTAAAGGAAAATGGCATTGATAGAATAAGTATTAATCCCCAAACTATGAATCTCAAGACCCTCGAACTTATTGGAAGAAAACATACTCCCCAGGAGATTGAGAGGGCATTTTATAGTGCAAGGAGAGCTGGATTTGATACTGTTAATATGGATATAATTATTGGACTTCCAGGTGAAGGAATTGACGAAGTACAAAATACAATGGAAGCTATTAAAACACTTGATCCAGAAAATCTTACTGTTCATACATTGGCTGTTAAAAGAAGCTCTAGATTAAAGGGAGCTTTAGGTGAATTTAAAATGTGTGATGAAGATTTGGTAAAGGAAATGTTGGCTATAACAAAGGAATATACTTATAGAATTGGACTTCATCCATATTATATGTATAGACAGAAATATATGGTTGGGAATTTGGAGAATGTAGGATATTGCAAAAAAGGACATGAGTGCTTATACAATATGCAAATAATGGAGGAGAAGCAATCTATTATTGCCCTTGGTGCTGGAGGAGTATCAAAAATTGTTTTCCCAATGGAAAATCGACTTGAAAGGGTTCCCAATGTAAAAAATGTAGATGAGTATATAAAAAGAGTAGATGAGATGGTAAAAAGAAAGAGAAAGCAAATAATTTAGCTCTAAAGATCCTAAATTTACAAATAATACCTTGACATAATCTATTTATCTGATTTATAATATATAAAACTTCATTAAAGAAATTGGCATGGAAGAGAAATAGTAGCTATAATGACGATTGCAGCGAATTAGGGATGGTGAAAGCCTAATATCTTAAGTTTTAGTGAAGACATCTCAGAGTCTACTATCGTATATAAAAAGATAGTACGTATTCAGGCGTTAACTGTTAAAGAATAACCAATACTTTTGTATAGTTATTAAATTTATCTAGTGGGTGGTATTGGTTGTATATAAACAAGTGGGTTTAACCAATTAGGGTGGCACCGCGGGAATCAATGCTCTCGTCCCTATGATTATTAATCATAGACGAAGAGTATTTTTTATTGGAAAGAAATATATTAAAGTGACTATAAAATGAAAGAGGAGGTAACAAAATGCTTACTAAAGCTCCAAGGGGAACTAAAGATGTATTACCATCGGATGTGTATAAATGGGTTTATGTAGAAAAGATGTTTAGTGAAATCTGCGAAAAATTTGGCTACCAGGCAATAAGGACACCGGTGTTTGAGCATACTGAGCTATTTAAAAGAGGAGTTGGAGAAACTACAGATATAGTTCAAAAAGAGATGTATACTTTTACTGATAATGGTGGTAGAGATATTACCTTAAAGCCTGAAGGAACTGCTCCAGTTGTAAGGGCTTTTGTGGAGAATAAGCTCTATGCTGGAACTCAGCCAACCAAGCTTTTCTATATTACACCGTGTTTTCGTTATGAAAGACCTCAGGCAGGAAGACTTAGAGCATTTCATCAATTTGGGATAGAAGCCTTTGGTTCAAAGAACCCTTCTGTTGATGCAGAGGTAATAGGTGTGGCAATGACTTTTTTTGAAAAGCTTGGACTAAAAAATCTTCAGCTGCGAATAAATAGTATTGGTTGTCCAGAATGTAGAAAGAAATATAATGAAGTGTTAAGGACATTTTTAAAGGATAAAATGGGTAAATTGTGTAAAACCTGTGCAGGGAGATATGATAGAAATCCAATGAGGATTATAGATTGTAAGAAAGAAGAATGTCAAAAGGAACTTAAAGGTGTGCCTTTGATTCTTGATTATATATGCGATGAATGTAAGGAGCATTTTGAAAAACTTCAAAAGTATCTTAGTATTATGGGATTGGAATTTAAAATAGATCCTAAGATAGTAAGGGGACTGGATTATTATAATAGAACTGCCTTTGAAATAATATCCAATGAAATTGGCTCCCAAAGTACTGTTTGTGGTGGAGGTAGATATGATGGTCTGGTTGAGGAAATTGGAGGACCTTCTACACCTGGAGTCGGATTTGGATTGGGTATTGAGAGATTAATTCTTACTTTAGAAAATAACAATATAGATATTCCAAGACCTAAGGGGCTGGATGCATTTATTGTTACAATGGGAGAAAGGGCCTATGAAGCAGCAGTTGAAATATCACACAAATTAAGAAATAATATGGTTTCAGTAGATATTGACCATTTAGGTCGAAGTATAAAAGCTCAATTTAAATATTCAAATAAGGTAAATAGTAAATATACAATTGTTATTGGAGATAATGAACTTGATAATAATAGTGTATCACTGAAGAATATGGAAACTGGAATTCAGGAAGAGATTGACTTAGATACTATAGTAGAGGAAATAACTAAAAGAATAAAATAGATAATAAAATAAGGAGGCATAAAGATGGCTGAATTACTAAAGGGAATGAAAAGAACTCATATGTGTGGAGTTTTAAGAAGTGATGATATAGGTAAAGAAGTAGTTTTAATGGGATGGATTCAAAGAAGAAGAAATTTAGGTGGATTAATATTTGTTGATTTAAGAGATAGGGAAGGATTAGTACAGATAATTTTTGATAAAGATGTGTCTGAAGAAGCTTTTAATAAAGCGGAAAATGTAAGAGGCGAGTTTGTTATAGCTGTAAAAGGTGAGGTGAAAAAAAGACAAGATATAAATACAGACCTAAAAACTGGAGAAATAGAAGTTTTTGCAAAGGAGCTTAAAATATTATCTGAATCAGAAATACCACCTATTCATATAAATGATGAAGATGAAGCTGGTGAGAGAATAAGATTAAAGTATAGATACCTAGATTTAAGAAAGCCAAAAATGCAAAAGCTTCTGAGAACTAGAAGTAAAATTGCTTCTACTATTAGGTCTTTCCTTGATGAAAATGGATTCTTGGATTTAGAAACACCTGTACTTACAAAACCTGCTCCTGAAGGAGCAAGGGACTATCTAGTACCTTCAAGGGTAAATCCTGGTAAATTTTATGCTTTGCCACAATCACCTCAAATATTTAAACAGCTTTTGATGGTATCGGGATTTGACAAGTACTATCAGATAGTAAAATGTTTTAGAGATGAAGATTTGAGAGCGGATAGACAACCAGAATTTACACAGGTAGATATTGAGATGTCATTTGTTGATGAAGAGGATGTAATTTCTATCAATGAAAAGCTAGTAAAAAGGCTATTTAAAGAGATCAAAGGAATAGAGCTCGATACACCATTCATGAGAATGACATATAAAGAAGCTATGGAAAGATATGGAAGTGATAAACCAGACTTACGTTTTGGATATCAACTTAAAGCCTTGAATGAAGTTGTAAAAGAATGTGGATTTGGTGTTTTTGCAAATACAGTTAAAGCTGGTAATGATGTAAAGGCTATTAATATCAATGGTGGAGCAGAAAAGTTTAGTAAAAAAGGCATGAAAAACCTTGAAAAGCTTGCTAAAACATATGGGGCTAAGGGACTTGCATGGATGAAAGTTACTAGTGATGGTATAGATTCTCCAATATCAAAATTTTTGAGTGAAGAAGATACCAAAGCTATCATTGATAAAATGGAATCAACAGTAGGTGACTTAATCTTATTTGTAGCAGATAAATCTTCTATTGTTAATACCACTCTAGGTGCATTGAGAATTGAAATTGCTAAAAAGCTTGATATAATAAATGAGGATGAATTTAAGATATTATGGGTTACAGAATTCCCTCTATTTGAGTATGATGAGGATGATGGTAGATACTATGCTAAACACCATCCATTTACATCTCCTGCTGATGATGATATAGATATAGTTGAGTCTAATCCAGAAAAAGCAAGAGCTAAAGCATATGATTTAGTTATAAATGGTTCAGAAGTTGGTGGAGGAAGTATAAGAATCCATGATTCAAGCTTGCAGGAAAGAATGTTTAGAGCATTAGGATTTACAGATGAAGAAGCCTATGAAAAATTTGGATACTTAATAGATGCCTTTAAATATGGTACTCCTCCTCATGGTGGAATTGCCTATGGACTTGATAGACTTACTATGATTTTAACATGTACAGAAAATATTAGAGATGTAATAGCATTCCCTAAGACTCAAGATGCAAGATGCTTGTTGACTGAAGCTCCTAGTGTTGCTGATAATACCCAGCTGGAAGAATTAAAGATAAAATTAATGGAAGAATAAAAATAAATGCATTTTTAAAAAAATTTTGACTGACTTCAGTAGTCACTGAGGATCCTTCTAGATTATGTAATGAACCTGTTTATTTATTAATTTTAAGGGAAAAACAGGTTCATAAAAATCGCTTAGAAGGAAACCTCAGAGACTACTTCTGTTATTGGAGTTTATATAAAATATAAATAAAATTCCCCCCATATTTATATAAAAATGTGATAACCTATAAATATGGGGAATTCTAATAATGATATAAAAGAATGACTCTAAAACTTAAAACTTAGAACTTACAACTTGGAACTGACCTGAATGTACAACATATAAGAAAAACAGGGGTGATATGATGCATTCATATTCTGAAGAAAAACAATCTCTACTTAAAAGATTGAAGAGAATTGAAGGACAAGTAAAGGGAATACAAAAAATGTTGGAAGAAGACAGATGTTGTAATGATATTTTAATACAGGTGGCAGCTGTAAGATCAGCTATGAATAAAGTAGGAGGCTTAATTTTAGAAAACCATCTGAAGGGTTGTATAAAGCAATCTTTAACCGATAAACCGGAGGAAGAAGTAATAGATGAATTGATTAATACAATGGTAAAGTTTATTAAGTGATATAATCATACAATTAAAATTTAGGATGATTGAATAATATATTATGGAATGGGTTTGTGAAAAATTTAAGCTAGATGTAGTAGTTGGTTTTTAAAAGAGTCAAGTATGTAATTTTTTCAAGTAGATGATGTTTAAAAAAATTTATATGGAGGGGAAAATGAACAGAGAAGGAAAAGTTACGGCAATAAATGGAGATAATGCAACTGTAGTATTAATGAAGCATTCTGCTTGTGGAGATTGTGGTGCCTGTCAGATGGGAAAAGAGAATATGAATATAACCATAGAGGCTTTAAATACTGTAGGAGCTAAGGTAGGTAATAATGTAGTAGTTGACATGGAATCCCAAGATGTATTAACTGCTGCCTTTATAGTATATGGAATACCTTTAATTATGCTTATTATCGGAGTAGCAGGGGGAAATTTTTTATTTAAACAGTTAATTGGGATAGAAGGAAATGTAGAGCTGTTTTCATTTATTACTGGATTAGTGCTTATGATTATTTCTTTTTTATTTATTAAGAGCAATGAAGATAAATTTAAGGAAAGTAAAAAATATTTATCTCAAATAATTGAAATTATAGATTAGAATAGAAATTGTTGAATGTTATATAAATAGAGGAAATTGCATAATACATGTGAAGAATTTTAGTATATTTTTAATGTATAATTTTACGTTGGGGTGATTTTAATTGAAAAAGAGGAAAATGTTTGAACATATAGTGCAAAGTATTTTGCCCCATATTGAAGAAGGGATTCATGTAATAGATGAAAAAGGAAAGACAATATTATATAATTCTGCCATGGCAGATATTGAAGGATTAGAAGTTGATCATGTAATGGGAAGGTATATCCTTAAGGTGTTTCCAAGTTTGAATGAGGATACAAGTACAGTATTAAAGGTATTAAAGACAGGTGAAACAATAAAAAAATATAAACAGAGTTATTTAAACTTAAAGGGGAAAAAGATTTCTACTATTAATACAACTCTTCCAATTATTCAAGATGAAAAGATAATAGGTGCCATCGAAATTGCCAAGGATATTGATAAGGTAACTGATTTGTCAAGGCAAATCATAAAGCTGCAGCAAAGGCTTATAGAGCCAAATAAAGGGAAAAGAAAAACAGTAAACCATTATACATTTGAGGACATTATAGGAAAGGATAAAGAACTTATTAAGGCAATAGCCTTTGGAAAAAGAGCGTGTAAAACTTCTTCAAGTGTTTTAATATATGGTGAAACGGGAACGGGAAAGGAAATGTTTGCTCAGAGTATACATTATGAAGGCAATAGAAAGGACAAGCCTTTTATAGGTCAGAATTGTGCTGCGCTTCCTGAAACCCTACTTGAAAGCATATTGTTTGGAACCAGTAAAGGGAGCTTCACTGGAGCAATTGATAGACCGGGCTTGTTTGAACAGGCAAATGGTGGGACCTTATTTTTAGATGAAATTAATTCAATGAGCCTTGCCCTGCAAGCTAAGCTTCTAAGGGTTTTACAGGAAAGCTATATAAGGAGAGTTGGAGGGACTAAGGATATACCTGTAGATGTGAGAATAATTGCTTCTACAAATGAGCATCCACTAAAGGCAATGAAGGAAAAGCATATTAGAAGAGATTTATACTATAGAATCAATGTAATAAGCATTGAAATCCCGCCCCTGAGAAATCGAAAAGATGATATTACTGTTCTTATAGATCATTTTATAAGATATTATAATGAGAAGTTAAACAAAGATGTTTGGATGATTTCAGAGGATTTACTTGAAGCCTTTTTAAACTATTCATGGCCGGGAAATGTTAGGGAGCTTCAAAATTTTATCGAATCAGCAATGAATATGATTTTGGAAGATCATGTAATAAAAAAAGAGCATCTTCCTTCCCATGTGGAAGAGTTAATGGCACAAAATACTTCATTACACACGGGAGATGAAGATTTAAAAGATTTTATTAACGTGGAGAACTTAAATAAATATTTAGAAAATGTAGAGAAGAATATTATTAAAAAATATTTAAATAAAAATAGGTACAATATTACTAGAACTTCAAAGGATCTAGGTATATCAAGACAAAATCTTCAATACAAAATCAAAAAGCATAATTTGGATTTATAGGGCAAAATAATTTGCATTTACTGCAAATTATTTTGCTTTTATTTTTTATAGCATTGGGAAAAAGGTGGAAATAGTCATTATTTTTTAATAAATATTCAGAATTATTGCAAAGAACTACATAGTTATGCAAAAATATTAGTATTTATAAAATTCGTTATGGCATGATAATTGCAACTATATAATTATTAAGAAAATCTATTAAATATTTTTGGAGGTGTTTTTAATGGAAAAAGTTAAAGTTGCGATTTGGGGATTTGGAGCAATGGGAAGTGGAATGGCTAAGATGCTTCTTAATAAGAAGGGTGTAGAGATAGTTGGAGTATGTGACATAAGTGAAAAAAGAGTTGGTAAGGATATATACGAGTTTTTAGGTGTAGAAAGAGGAGATAGAAAACCGGTTATTATTAATTCTAATATAGAAGAAGTAGTGAATGAAAAATCTTGTGACATAGTTTTAACAGCAACAGATTCTTTTACAAAGGGAGCTTTTCCAAAAATAAAATACTGCCTAGAGCAAAAGGTAAATGTAATTTCCACTGCTGAAGAAATGTCATATCCCCAGGCTCAAAATCCAGAATTGGCCGCTGAACTTGATAAGATTGCTAAGGAAAATGGAGTGACTGTTTTGGGGACAGGAATTAACCCTGGGCTTATAATGGATTTACTAGTTGTTTGTTTAACGGGTTGCATGATTGACGTGGAGCATATCGAAGCAAAAAGGGTTAATAGTTTATCACCCTTTGGACATACTGTTATGGAAGAGCAAGGTGTTGGCTTAACAGTTGAAGAATTTAATAAACGTGTGAAAGATGGAACTATGGCAGGACATGTTGGATTTGCTGAGTCAGTACAAATGATTGCAGATGCCATAGGCTGGAAGATTGATAAATTTGAGCAGCAAATGAAGCCTATTGTTACAAAGGTAGATAGGAAATCCCCCCATGGTTTTGCTGCGGCGGGTGATGTTGCAGGAGTTAACATGACTGGACAAGGCTATGTAAATGGTGAGGCTAAGATTGATATGGTACATCCTCAACAAATTGAACCTGAAATGGAAGGAACTTATACAGGAGATTATATTAATATAAAGGGAACTCCGGAAGTAAATATGGCCATTAAACCTGAGGTAGAAGGTGGTCTTGGTACAATAGCAATGTGTGTTAATATGATTCCCCATGTTATCAATGCATCTCCAGGACTTAAAACTATGTTGGACCTACCTGTTCCAAGGGCCATTATGGGAGATATGAGAGATTTTATAGAGAGATAGCACAAAATTTTTGTGAGGTGATAATCATGGAAGCTAAAAAAGGCGATTGGGTTAATGTATATAATGTGGTTTTAAAACCAGATGAAAGAGCACCACAGGTTCCAGAGGATACTAAGAAAGTCCCCCTTGAAATGTGGATAAAGGGATTTATTCAGGAGGATGCCCAGATAGGGGATATGGTTACAATAAAAACAATCATTGGAAGAGAAGTCAGAGGAAAGCTTGTTGAAATAAATCCATCATATAAACATTCCTTTGGAAATACTGTACCTGAAGTATTTCAAATAGGTCTTCAATTGAAGGAAATTTTATTTGGAGGTGAAGACCATGAATAAAGATATGAGTTATGAAGGAGTTATGTCACGTAAAAATGAAATAATGAAAGAAGCTGTAGGAATTGATTATGAAAGATTTGAAGGTAAAGGAATTGCTTTTGATTATGAGAAGATGATGAGAGAAACCGGGTATACCCTTGAAGAAATGAAAAAGATTCAAAGGTCTACTGGAGTAGGTAATACACCATTATTGGAATTGAAAAATTTAACTAATCTTGCAAGAAAATTTTCAGATAAAGGTAAAGGTGCAAGAATATTTATTAAAGATGAAGCGTCTAATCCTTCTGGCAGCTTTAAAGCTAGAAGAGCAGCTAATTCAGTATATCATGCCAAAAAAAATGGATATAAAGGGGTTATAGCTGCAACAAGTGGAAACTATGGTGCTGCCGTTGCCAGTCAAGCAGCAATCCATGGGCTTAAATGCATTATAGTCCAAGAATGCTATGATAGTAAAGGCAAGGGACAGCCGGAAATAATCGAAAAGGCAAGAAAATGTGAAGCCTATGGAGCAGAAGTAGTTCAACTTACCGTTGGGCCAGAATTATTTTATAGTTTTTTAGTTCTCCTTGAAGAAACTGGATATTTTAATGCTTCTTTATACACTCCATTTGGAATAGCAGGGGTAGAGACTCTTGGATATGAGATATCGATGCAGATGAGGGCCCTTGAAGGTAGAGATCCTGATGTAGTGGTTTGTACCAATGCAGGTGGCGGAAATCTTACTGGAACTGCTAGAGGACTTGTTAAAGCAGGATCTGAGAATACTTTGGTTGTAGGAGCAAGTGTAAATTTAGAAGGCTTACACATGGCAAGTGATGATCAGTTTAATAAAAAGTCATTTACTACAGGACATACTGGATTTGGTATTCCCTTTGCAACATGGCCTGACAGATCAGATGTACCAAGATCAGCGGCAAGACCACTTAGATACATGGATAGATATGTAACAGTGAGTCAAGGTGAAGTATTCTATATGACAGAATCCTTAGCACAGCTTGAAGGACTTGAAAGAGGACCGGCAGGAAATACTTCTTTGGCTGCTGCATTTAGTTTAGCTCAGGAATTAGATGAAGATAAGATTATTGTTGTACAGGAAACTGAATATACGGGAGCTGGTAAACATATTCAGCCTCAGCTGTCCTTTGCTAGAGAAAATGGAATAGAAATTAAGTTTGGTAATCCTAAGGAAGAAATTCCTGGAGAAAGTATAATACTACCAGAGCATCCAAGTTTAATCAAAGCTGAAGATTTGGATTTAAATAAAATTAAAAAATCATATATAAAAAACTGTTTAAAAAATAATAATGTAAAGAAATTAAGTAATGAAGATTTAGAGTTTTTAGCTGCAGATACTAAAACAGATATAGAATTTGTAAAGAAAATTTTAAAGGAATTAAAATAAATTAAATAATACATCCTACAATTAAAAATTTTCATTGGATTGTATATATTAAGATATTAAGGAGGAAAAGCATGAAAGGATATATAAAGAGAGATGATGATTTTAAAGAGAGAAGAAAGCATCTAGCTAATCTTACCGATGAAGAATTAAAGCAAAGATTTTGGGAGTTAGCAGAAAAAGCAGTTAATCCTTTACTTGACCTTGCTAGAACTCACACATCACCTTCAATAGAGCGTTCTGTACTTCTGAGAATGGGATTTTCGAGTTTAGAGGCAAAACCCCTAGTTGAAGGAGCAATAGATAGAGGCTTAATAGGAAAAGGTGTAGGACATATTGTATATAGAATATCAAAGGATAAAAATATCCCTCTAAGACAAGCTGGTCTTGAAATGATTGAAGGTAAGCATTGGGATGATGCCGTAGCAATCTTTAAAGGAGGGAAAGAGTAATGAAAAAGATAGATAAGAATGAAAAAATGGATATAAGAGAGATTTTAAGTGATTTAGAAAATTATAGACCTAAGAGAAGGGGTTGGACCTGGAGAAAGAAGGTAGATGAGCTTAAGGAGGGACCCCATACTTATTCAGATTGTTCAGAGCCACTGAAAAATTCTATAGGCATACCGGCAGCGGTTCAATATTTTGATAACTTAGACCCGCAGCCTAAAGAGTCTATTACTACAGAAATAGCTTCCGGAAGATTCGAAGATGACATTAGAAGAATGAGAATGGCTGCATGGCATGGGGCTGACCATATTATGGTTATTAGAACTGCCGGACAATCCCATTATGACGGACTTATTGAAGGCTCTCCCCAAGGTATTGGTGGAATTCCTGTAACAAGAAAACAAGTAAGATCCCAAAGGAAAGCCCTTGATCTTATAGAAGAAGAAGTAGGAAGACCAATAAATTACCATTCCTATGTATCGGGAGTTGCTGGTCCTGATATAGCTGTTATGTTTGCTGAAGAAGGTGTAAATGGGGCCCATCAGGATCCTCAGTACAATATTTTATATAGAAATATTAATATGGTGAGATCCTTTGTTGATGCGGCTGAATCCAAGAAGGTTATGGCATGGGCTGGTATGGCACAAATTGATGGTGCCCACAATGCTAATGCAACTGCAAGGGATGCATGGAAGGTTATGCCTGAGCTTATGGTTCAGCATGGAATCAACTCAATATTCTCCCATAAGGTTGGGATGAAAAAAGAAGATATATGTCTTTCAACAGTACCTCCTTCTGCTGCACCGGTGCCATGTACAAAGTATGATCTTCCCTATGCCGTTGCACTAAGGGATTTATTTGATGAATACAAGATGAGAGCTCAACAAAACACAAAATACATTACTTCATCATCCAGAGAAGCCACTGTAACCCATGTTATGAATATGATGATATCTAAACTGACTAGGGCCGATATTCAATCAACAATTACCCCCGATGAAGGAAGAAATGTTCCGTGGCATATGTATAATATCGAGGCATGTGATACTGCTAAACAAACTTTAGTTGGACTTGACGGATTAATGGAAATGGTAGAGCTTAAGACAGAGGGATATTTACCAGAAAAAGTTAGAGAACTAAAGGAAAGAGCAGTTCTTTATTTGGAAGAGTTAATTGAAGTTGGAGGATATTTTGAAGCAGTAGAAAAGGGTTTCTTTGTTGATTCAGGAATGTATCCAGAAAGAAACGGAGACGGTATAGGAAGAAAAATCGAAGGTGGAATAGGGGTAGGGACTATATTTGAAAGAGATGAAGACTATATGGCTCCTGTAACTGCCCACTATGGATATAATAATGTTGCTCAGTATGATAAAAATGCTGTTGATAATCCATCAAGCTTAATTGGTGGCTGTACACTGGAAAAGCCGGAAAAAATTATATATATCGATGAATTAGATGAAAATGACAATGTTTATGCCCGTTTAGATGAATCTGAAAAGTATAGAAATTCTAACTTTATAAAGCCAGAGGTTGAATGGCTTGCAGATGGAACAGTACAAGTTGAATTATTTTTACCAGTAAGTAAAAGAGTTGCTGAATTTGCGGCAATAGAATTTGCTAAGAAGATGAACCTTAAGGATCCGGAGGTTATTCATCTTGAAATGATGCATCCTTCAGAAGGTACTAGAGTGCAAGTAAAGGGTAAAGTGGAATTTGATCTTGACATAAGTACTTTAGAGATACCGCCGGAACCAGATGTAATGACTGACGAAGAACTTTGGGAAGAAATCGAAAAAAGACCTCTAAAGGTTGTGGCTGCAACTGTAGGTGAAGATGAGCATTCAGTTGGACTTCGTGAAGTTATTGATATAAAACATGGGGGCATAGAAAAATGGGGTATAGAGGTTGAATATCTTGGTACTTCCTGCCCTATAGAAAAGCTTGTAGATGCTGCAATTGAAGTAAATGCAGATGCTATATTGGCTTCTACAATTATAAGTCATGACGATATCCATTACAAAAATATGAGAAGAATACATGAATATGCTGTAGAAAAAGGCATAAGGGATAATATAATAATAGCTTGTGGTGGCACACAGGTAACTCCTGAAATAGCCGTTAAGCAAGGTATCGATGGTGGATTTGGAAAATCATCTAAAGGTGTGCATGTTGCTACTTTCTTAGTTAAGAAAAGAAGGGAAATGAAGCAAAATGAAAATTAATGTCCTAGTTGCCGAAATCGGTAGTACTACGACGGTGGTTAATGCCTTTGGTGATATAGAAACTTGCCCTAAGTTTTTAGGGCAAGGGCAAGCCCCAACTACTGTATTAGAAGGAGACGTAAATATTGGACTGAATAATGCAATAGAAAATCTAAGACAAAGTCTAGGTTGTGACAAAATAAGCTATGATGAAATGCTTGCAACAAGCAGTGCAGCCGGTGGTCTCAAAATGACTGTTCATGGTTTGGTCTATGATATGACAGTTAAAGCTGCCAGGGAAGCTGCCCTTGGAGCAGGGGCAAATATCCATTTGGTTACTGCCGGAAAGCTTAGAAGGTCAGATATAAAAAAGATAAAGGAAATGAGTCCAAATATAATACTTGTTGCCGGTGGAGTTGACTATGGAGAAAGGGATACAGCCATTTATAATTCTGAAGTCATAGCAGGATTAGATATAGATGTTCCTGTAATCTATGCGGGAAATGTTCAAAACCATGAAGATGTTAAAGAAATATTTGAAGAAAATAATAAGTCTCATCTATTATATATTGTAGATAATGTTTATCCAAAGATAGATATATTAAATGTAGAGCCCACAAGGGAAGTTATTCAGGATGCCTTTGAGGAGCATATTATCCATGCTCCTGGTATGACTAGGGTTAGGGAGCTTGTAAAGGGACCAATTATACCTACTCCCGGGGCGGTTATGGAAGCTTCTAAGCTATTGAAGGAATATATTGGTGACTTGGTTACTTTAGATGTAGGTGGCGCAACAACTGATGTTCACTCTGTGACTGATGGCAGTGAAGAGGTTAATAGAATATTAATTAGTCCCGAACCTACTGCTAAGAGGACAGTAGAAGGGGACCTAGGAGTATATGTTAACATGAGGAACATTGTAGAAATCATTGGAAAAGAAAAATTGATTAAGGATTTAAAAATAAATGAGAAAAAATTAGAGGAGCTCATAGAAAATCACAGGCCTATACCAGTGACCGATGATCAAATAAGCTTTGTTGAAAGACTTACTATAGAGGCTGTTATTAATTCCGTCCATCGTCATGCAGGAGGCTTTAGAGATTTATATGGAAGCAATGGTAAAAAAACCTTGGCTGAGGGTAAGGATTTGACAAATGTAAAATGGATTATAGGAACTGGTGGTGCTTTAACGAGATTGCCAAACAGAGTTAATATTATAAAACAGATTGCACTAAGTAATAAAGGAGATAAACTGTTGCCTACAAAGGAAGCTGAAATATTAATTGACAATGATTATATAATGGCTTCCCTGGGAGTTTTGTCTAAAAGGTATAAAGAAGCAGCATTTAATTTATTAAAGCAGAGTTTGAAAATAGATTAAAGCTTGGATTTAGGTCAATTCCTATAGGTTGAGTAGGGTCAATCCTTCTGGGAGAAGATTTAGTGAATTTTGGCTATTATTCATTGGCTGTTATTCAAAGGATATGACCCTAATTCTCAACCTTAATTTTAACCCAAAAGCAATACAAAATAGATAGCTGGGTGGTGATAAATATGTTTATTTGTCCAAGAATAGAAATTGATATAAATAAGGTTAAACATAATACAAAAGTTCTTGTAGATTTATGCAAAAAGCATCATATTGATATAGCTGGAGTAACGAAGGTCTTTTGTGCTATTCCCAAGGTGGCTAATACCATGGTAGAAGGCGGAGTTAAATATTTAGCAGATTCTAGAATAGAAAACTTAGTAAAATTAGCTGAATTAAATATACCGAAGCTATTATTGAGATTGCCAATGATAAGCCAAGTCCATGAGGTAGTAAAATATGCAGATATTAGTCTTAATTCTGAGCTTAGCACAATAGAAGAACTGTCTAAAGAAGCTATAAAGCTAAATAAAGTCCATGAAATCATCCTCATGGTTGATTTAGGAGATTTAAGAGAAGGTGTTTGGGTAGATGATGTAAATTCTATAGTAAAAGAAATATTAAAACTTAAAGGTATAAAGCTTAAGGGAATAGGTACTAATTTAACATGCTATGGTGGAGTTCTTCCCAATAAAGAAAATCTAGGCCAGCTAGCTGGAATAGCTGATGAGATAAAGAATGAATTTAATATAGAATTAGATATTATTTCTGGCGGAAATTCAAGCAGCTTATATATTATAGAAAAAAATGAGATCCCAGATAAAATCAATAATTTAAGATTAGGTGAATCAATAGTTTTAGGTAGAGAAACAGCCTATGGTAATTCCATTGAAAATACCTATCAGGATGCGTTTAAGTTAGCAGCAGAGATTATAGAGCTTAAGGTAAAGCCCTCCATACCCATTGGAGAGATTGGTATGGATGCCTTTGGCAACAAACCTACCTTTGAGGATAAAGGCAATAGAAAACGGGCTATATTAGCAGTAGGCAGACAGGACGTAAATCCAGATAATCTTATCCCAATAAATGAAAAGATAGAAATCATTGGAGCAAGCAGCGATCACTTAATTATTGATGTTACCGATAGTGAAAAGGAATATAAAGTTGGTGATGAGATTAAATTTAATTTAGAGTACGGAGCATTGCTTCAACTAACAACATCTGAATATATTCATAAGCAAATTATAAACTCCAATTAGTCTTAATAAGACTAATTGGAGTTTTTTTATAAAGCATGTAACCATTTTTATACTCTGGAATAATATGTAGTGCAAGAAAACAGGGGGGACAATAAAGCTGTTTATTCTTTAGAATAATTTATAAAACCAACTGATATCTTGCATATTAGAATTATATATTGAGAAGGAGGTATTAGGAAGAAGCCGCATAAAAGTAGACAATTAACATAGGAGGTATTTTCTGTGGGCAAAAAAATATTTGGCATAAATGTTATGGATCTAAATTTCATTGGAAAAGGGGTAGAGGGAAAAGTTTTTCTAACCCCTAATGGTGAAGCTTTGAAGGTCTATAGAAATACCAGTTTATGCAAAAGAGAATATAAGATACTAAAAATGATGGAAGGAAATAAATATTTTCCAAAGGTCATAAAGTGTAAAGGTAAATTCATGCTTCGAGAATATATTGAAGGAGTTCCTATTAAAGAATATATTGAAAAAAATGGTCTTTCAAAGAATTTAGCACATAATCTAATTGAATTTGCTAAGGAATTTGAGGAATTGAAGCTGAGATTAGATGGTGTAAGTAAGCATGTTTTTATTGAGGAAGATGAAAGTATAAAAGTAGTTGATCCCCGGAGGAAAAAACATTATATGCATAAATCCATATTAAGAACATTAAAAAAATTGGGAGTAATAGATAAATATCTAAAAGTATTAGAAGAAGAAGAACCAAATTTAAGACAAAATTTAGATAAGTACATTAAAAATATAATTTTAAGATAAACCATATAATCTTATGGAAATACGAGCAGTAATATCTTTGTTGAAAAAATTTTAGGAGGATTTAATATGTCAATTGAATATTATGATTGGAAAAGAAAAGATAATAACAAGGATTGTGTTCAGTGTAAACCAGCAGGTCATCAATTACCAAAACCAATAATAATGGCATGTGGTCAAGGAAATGGATTTACCTTTGCAGATAATGGTGAGAGTATTTCTCTAACTAGCCCAAATCAAGCTGGTAGACCTAAGACACTTGGAACAGTTGTAATAGATACTACATGTTTATGCAAACCAGCAGTGAAAATTGAATTTGCCAGCAATGTTCACTTTGTTCCATTTAATCGTGGAGCTGGATTTGGAACAATTAAATTTGAATTTGAGCTAGTTAGAAAATGTGACAATGGTAATGAAACATCACTAAATTCGTGGCTATTTGAAATAACAGAGGAAGATGACAATTTTGCACAAACTTTTTCTTTCATTTACTGTGACTGTAATAGCTGCCCTGGATGCTGCGAATACTTTGTAAGATGTGTACCAATGGAATTAGATGAATGCAGCTTCTCAGTTACCAACTGTCATATTGCAGCATTTGCACAATCTTCATGTGACAAATAATAGAGCATTTTAAACAAAAGATTTAATTTAAAAGTCTATGTTAAAATACAGCCCTATGATTAAATCATAGGGCTTTTATTTATAATAGAATTGACAAGAGTAGTAGCAAGGAATTATCACCTGACATTTGAAATTAATTAATTTCCACCAGTCTGTGTTGCAAAACTCTTAATACAATATTTATGGTCATTTTCTCTTCAAATTCTTCAAAAACTCCTTCTTGTATTGGTCCATTTCGTATTATCTTACGGTTAAGATATTCATCTAAATTAATAATTGAGCTGTTTACTAATTCACAGTAGGGAAGATCATTATAGTATTCTGTACTATTCTGATTGAACTCAGATAAGTCACCAGATAAAAGTCTGTCTTTTTCAGCAAAATTATTAGGTAATTTCTGTTTTTGAAAATACTGGAATTCTTTCCAGGTTGATGGAACAATTTCAGCAGGTGGAAATCCGTTAAACTCTACAGTTGTAGTACATTCAAAGGGGATATTCACAGTGCAGTGGCGTATGTCTCCGCATACATCCTTTGTAGTCGGGCATTTTTCTATTGTGGAATAATCTATATTTTTACGTACAAGTCCCTTAATAAATAGTGTGTTTGTATCTTGTAAAAGCATACACTGAGTTAGCATAAGTTTTATCTTAACATTTTTTATTTCCAATGCTATTTCTGGAAGTTTTACCTTGGCTGATACATTTACCTGTACATTGAACTTAGCTAAAACAACTGGTATTTTAGCTATTACTCTATCAGTAATTCCTTCTATTCTAATAGGTGTGTTTTCACATGATTCAACAACATTTGCCGATACATCTACACAATTTTGTTTAACTACTATTTCATTTGTCTGTGAAGAGTTTTCTACCAAATTTAGCACCTCGCTTTGAAAATATGAATAATGAATACAGTGTTATAATTCTTGCTATATAATATGAAAATATCTGTATTTTAGTGAATTAAATTCAAAAGTAAATTTGCACATCAAAAGAATCCCAGAAGCATTGATATTTTTAGAATTTATAAATCAAGTTTTAAGATTAATCCACTATTGGTGAAGATTTTTTGTTGTAACTTGATTTAACATATAGTAATATACTGTAATAAGTATTTTGTAAAGGATGATTATATGGTTAGCAATAGTATTATTGTTGTATTTAATTCAAAAAACCATGCTTTTCATTTAGAAAAAGTTCTTAAAGAAAATGAATATAAACCAAATTTATATAATGCACCTGGATACCTTTCTAAAAGCTGTAGCATGGCTATAAAAATAGATGAAAGCGCATATGACTTTATAGTAAAAAAAATATCATCTAATAAATTGGATGTATATAGGATATATAAGGTTTGTTATAAAAACAATGAAAAAATATATATGGTTTTAAAAAAATATAAATAATAATAATTAAGCTTAAGGTTAATAAATAAGACTTAAAATTACAAAAGCGTCCTAGGTTCCCAGGGGACGCTTTTGCACTACTTAATATTCTTAAAGCCTAAAAAGGACATTACAGGGTAACTTGTTCCAAATATATTATTAAGATTAAAATTATCAATATCCTGACTATAATTTGAATAGAATTTATATCTAATGAAGTTTGAGTCCTGACTTTCTTTATCAATTATTGGCTTAGACCAAGTATTACCATGATCCATTGAATAACAGCTATATAAATTATTCATTTGTACCCAAATACACCATAAAGCCTTGCCGGTTTTTATGAAGGTAGGAAAAGAACAATTGGCAGGCATAGAAAGAGATTTTACTTCATTTGTTAGAAAGTCGTTGTTTTGAAAATTACCTTTAAGATATCTGACAATCAAATTTTCATTTATGAATTCAGACCATGTAATATGATAAAAATCTAAACCATCCTTTAGTACATTTAAATATAGCTTTTGATTATTAGAAGATGTAAGTTGCACAGGATTTTTCCAGGATTTTGTTTCTTTTGAAAATTGTCTAATAAATACTTCTTCTTTGCTATTAATTAAATCAAAATAAAAAAGGTCAATGTAATTATTTGAACTGTATATGATAAAAGGATTAATAATAGGAAAAGCTTTAACTGAATATATATGGTTATGTAACCACCTAGCGCCATCAAAAAAATGAAATGCGATTGTCCAGTCTTTTTTATTTGTCAGGTCTTGTAAATAGTAAGCTATGATAATAGTATTTTCATATTTTTTTATATAGGGATATTTTATTAAATATTTATCTTTATCATATTCAAATAGTTTTTTAGGATAAATCGATTTCTTATCTGAAAAGAGATAAAGTATTTCACCTTCTATATTATTTACAATCCCATATACCAAATCATTATTATCAACTTTTATATCAACTTCATTATGCTTAGTATTTTCTATTATTGATACAGGATCTTCCCAGCCAGTTTTATATAGAAAATTTCTAATATATAGGGAGCTATCTATTACATAACAATTTATAATATTGCCATTGGATTTCCTAATAATTGTTTGAATATTATTAATAAAAGTCATATTATCACCTTAAAAGTATTAGACTTGAAATAATTTCATAATTTCAATTTGGGACAATTGCATAATATATATTGTAGTGCTTTTGAGATTTTAAAACTATATATGATAGTTAGTTTTTATAAAAGGTAATTATGCAATTTCCTCGACTTATAAAAATATATTCGTAAGATTAAAAATATATAACTCAATTTGTAACAAATAAAAAGAGGACTTCATATACTGAAGTAGATATAAAGACTTCGTTGTTTAATAATTAGGTTATAAAAATCGAAGTGATTAATTGGAAATCAAAATTATTAGTAGGGAGGTTATTTTAGATTATGGGTAAGAGAATATACAATAAATCTGGAATCATGGAACAAAGTAAGAATGATTGTTGTAGAGCAAATACAGGATGTATTACTCCAGCAAAATATGATCCAGAGGTAATAACGAATGAATGTATATTTGTTGAAAAAGTATATGACGCTATCCAACTTAGAGATGAAGTAGACAGAGTAATTCCAGAATTAAGGATTAGTAATTTTCCGATTGCTGGAACTGACATTGAAGAGTTTATTGATGTGACTATAACATGTAATAGTGCTGGACTTATAATAAGGGACAATGTATTATCTATTAATGGGCAAACTACACCATGTGATCCTACTTTTGTACCAGGTCCTGGAGGTATAAACCAGATAAATCTAGCATGTGTAGATACATCAGAATGTGATGCAGAGGGAAAGGGAACACCAATAGTTGTTGACCAGAGAATAACCGTTGAAGGAGAAGTAGAAATTAAGGTTAAAGGAACAGTTTTAAAAACCGATGGAGAAGAAAAGAAATTCTCAGTTAGTGAAACTATTGATCTTTCAATGCTAGATCCAATAAGCCTTAGGAAATTTGCGCGACTTTGTACACCATCAACGGCAGCAGCAACAAAACCATCCTTAGCTATATTCTGTGGAGTATTATGTGATTTGATACTTCCTTTTGGATTAGGAAGTCTTAGCGTAGATGGTAATACTTTAGTAATTACTGGACCTATATTAGTATTTTGTATTATATGTGAAAAGAAAGTTAAAGTTCCAGTGCAGCTTTGTGTATTATCTACAGGATTCTGTGAATTCGAAGACCAAGGCGGGTTATGTGTAGAATTCCCAAGATTATTCCCAGAACAGATAAATGCTAAAATTGTTGACCCACCATCTCCAGATGAAAATGAGTAAATATTAGAAAAAGGCTGAAAAATTCAGCCTTTTTTACTTTTCTTCTATAAACATTACAGAAATCTTATACATGCCACCACTTTCTTTTTCAATTCCTATACCTACATGGGTAAAATGATCGGCTAAAATTGCTCTTTTATGCATGTAGGAGTTCATAAAATTATTATGGGCACTTTCAATGCTAAAGGCCCTGGCGATATTTTCTCCAGCGTTATAATAGCTTATACCTGCATTTTTTATCATAGTATATATACTTCCATAGGTAGCCGAAGTATGGGATAAATAATTATTTTTTACCATATCCTTTGCCTTAAGCTCTGCCACAGAAGTGAGCTTTTCATGAAGTATAAGGGGTTTTAGACCTTTTTTAGTTCTTTCTTCATTAATTAAAGAAAGCATTTTTTGTGTTTCTACATCTCCTTTAAAGGAAGAAGAGCTACTTGTATCAGTGGAAGTCGAATTACTATTAGAGGTATCAGTATTATTTGTATAATTAGTATTTTCATTTGAAGTATTTGAGGTATTTGAAGTATTTGAAGTATTAGTGTTGTAATCTGGTTGTGTATTTTTTGAGTAATATCTTGTTACAGAACCACTTGATGATACACTATAATTTCCATAGCTTTGTGGATTAGACTGTATGTTTTCATTTGATGAATAATTAGATTCAACAGAATTGTTGTTGCTTGGATTAGAGGTAGTACTGTTATCTTTTGAATAATATCTAGTAATTGTAGTATTTGTTGAAGTATAGTTTGTTGTATATGGATTAGAAGAGTTATATCCGTCTGAAGTGTAATATGTAGCACCATAAGAATTTACAGGAATAAAAGAAATTAGTGAAGTGGAAAGAATAGCTATCGAAGTAATCTTCGAGAGATTTTTTTTGAAATTCATTTCATCACCTTCTAGTTAGATTTTTTTCATATATATATGATACCAAAAGATAGAAAAGGATTCTACAAAATTCGACATCCAATTTTTTACATGATTTATCTTTTTTTATTACAATTGAATTTTATATTCATTTTGATTAATTTTGCCATAAAAAATTAGATATTCCAATTTTGCAGGATGATAATCAACATATTATGCACTTTTATAGAATAGATTCTAGAGATAAAATTAAAGTAAAGGATGAGATTAAATGATTTTAGATAAAAGATCTTCTGCTATTTTATTGAATATAATTGATGAAGGAGATTCAGTTACTGTAAAAACTTTATCAAGAAGATTAAATATTTCCCAGAGAACTATTAGATATGATTTAAAAAAGATTGATGATTGGCTAGTCAGCAAAAATATGAATAAGTTGCAAAGGCTACATGGTAAAGGGATAACAATTGATAATGAAGAAAAAAATGTTATAAAAGAGTCTTTAAGGGATATTGAAGCATATTCATATGTAAATTCAAGTGATGAAAGGAAAAAAATTATAGCATTGAAGCTTTTAGATTCAAGTGAACCTATTACTATTAAAGAATTACAAAATATTTTATTTGTAAGTAAAAATACAATATTGAAAGAATTAAAAGCTCTTAGATTATGGTTTAAAGAACGTGAAGTGAAATTAGTTGGGAAAACAGGAATTGGATATTTTCTCGAGGGTAAAGAAAACAAAAAAAGAAGTTCGGTAAAAGAATTAATGACGCAGATTCTTAACAAAGATATGGCCATAGATATTATAAAAGTAATTAATGGGATGTACGAAGTAGATAATTGTATATCAAAGGAGCTGAAAAATTTATTTAATAAAATAGATATAAATTATATTGAAGAGTGTGTAAAATATGCTGAAAAATTATTAAAAAAGGAATTTACATATAATTCTTATATGAATTTAATTACTCATTTAGCTATTGCCATAAAAAGATTACTTTCCAATAAGGAAATTAAAATGTCAGGAGATAATTTAAATAAGATCAAAAAATTTTCTGAGTTTAAAATTGCTGTAAAATTAGCTGAAAAATTAGAAGAGAAATTTAATATAAAAATTCCCGATGATGAAATAGCATATATGACTATGCATCTTGTTGGAACGAGGGTTCAAAAAGATCTTAATAGTCAGTTTGAAAATGAATTAGTATTTGATTTGACTCAGATGTTGATTAGAAATTTTGAAAAGGAATATGGTGTTACTATTACAAATAAAAATTTTTTGACTAAAAATTTAACTCTTCATTTAAGACCAGCTATATATAGAATTAAATTTGATATTAAGATAGAAAATCCATTATTGAAGGATATTAAAAATAGATATAAACATATATATTTAACAACTAAAAAAGTATTTAAGATAGTAGAAAACACCTATGACTTTAAGGCAAATGACGATGAAATTGGCTATATAGCCATGCATTTTGCTTGTGCATTACATAATCAAGAAAATAGCCATGATGGCAAAGTGCATGTTCTGGTAGTTTGTGGTAGTGGAGTTGGAACATCAAAACTTTTAGAGGCACAGTTAAAAGTTAAATTTCCCCAGATAAATATAGTAGATACAATATCAATATTTGACTGTAATAAATACAAGGATGAAAAAATAGATTTTATAATATCAACGATAGACATAGAGAATAAATTTTTTGCCACATTGGTTGTAAATCCTCTACTGAGTTGGGAGGATTGTAAATTAATAGAGAATACCCTTAATGTATCTCAAATTAAAAATAATAGTTTAACAGAAAATATAGTAATAAGAATAATGAATTCAATATCGAATCATTGTGATGTAAGGAATTATGAACAGTTACAAAATGAGATAACTTTTATTTTGAAAAATAGTGAAAAGGGTAATGAATTTGAAGGAGGAAAGCCTATGCTGAAGGATTTGATAACATGTGACAATATTGAATTAAACATGGAAGTAGTTGATTGGGAAGATGCTGTATACAAGGGTGGGAAAATACTCTTAGATAAAGACTATATTACACCAAGATATATCCATGGAATTATAAATAAAATAAAGGAAATTGGACCATACATTGTGATAGCACCGGGAATAGCATTACCCCATGCCAGACCAGAGGAAGGAGTAAAGAAATTATCCATGAGTATTATGACATTGAAAAATCCAGTTGAATTTGGCAATGAAGATAATGATCCCGTTAATCTTATAATAACCCTTGCTGCAATAGATAATGAAACGCATTTAAAGGCTTTATCTCAGCTCATGGGATTATTAAATAATTCTGAAGATGTAAAAAAAATTTTAAATGCAAAAGAAAAGAAAGAAGTTATTAAGATTTTAGAAAAATATTCAAAATAGAAGGGAGGTGTCATATGTGAAAATACTAGTAGTATGCGGAAGTGGATTAGGGAGCAGTTTCATGATGGAAATGAGCATAAAAGAAATTATTAAAGATTTAGGAGTAAATGCTCAAGTGGATCATACAGATTTAGGATCAGCAAAAGGAGAAGGAGCTGATATTTATATTGGTACAAAGGATATTACCAGTCAACTTGAGGGAATAGATGGTGAAGTTATTTCTCTAAAGAGTATGATAGACAAGGCTGATATGAAAAAACAGCTTGAAGAAACATTTAAGAAGCTTGGGGCTTTGTAGTCTATTTTAGACGGCATAAGTATAATTTAAAGATTTAAAAAAGTGGAGGGGGAAAGAAATGTCATTTTTTAGATTTTTAATGTATGATGTTTTAAGTGTACCTGCAGTTCTAGTTGGACTAGTTGCATTATTGGGGTTATTGGCTCAGAAAAAGTCATCGACAGATTGTATAAAAGGCACATTAAAAACTATAATGGGATTTATTATTCTTGGAGCTGGAGCAGATGTAGTAGTAGGATCATTGAATAATTTTTCTGAAATGTTCCAGCATGGCTTCAACATAACAGGTATAGTACCAAATAACGAAGCTGTAGTTTCAATTGCTCAAAAAGCATTTGGAAAAGAAATGGCATTGATTATGTTTTTTGGGATGATTGTAAATATAATTATAGCAAGATTTACGAAGTGGAAATATATATTTTTAACTGGCCATCATACTTTATATATGGGAATTATGATAGCTGCAATATTGGCAGCAGGTGGAATGTCAGGAGTAGCTTTAGTGGCATTAGGATCAATTATTTTAGGTATTGTAATGGTATTTTTTCCAGCCATTGCACAGCAATTCATGAAGGATATAACTGGTACAGATGAAGTGGCCTTTGCTCATTTTGGTACAACAGGCTATGTTTTAGCAGGCTATATAGGTAAGTGGTTTGGTAATAAAGAAAATTCAACTGAAGATATGAAATTACCAAAGGGACTGTCCTTTTTAAGGGATACACCAGTGGCTATTGCATTTACCATGGGTATAATCTATTTGATTTCAGCTATTGCAGCTGGAAAGGAATTTACAGAAAAGGTAAGTGGAGGCCAACATTTCATAGTATTTTCAATAATTCAGGCAATAACCTTTGCTGCAGGAGTATTCATTATATTGCAAGGAGTTAGAATGATTCTAGCTGAAATAGTTCCAGCCTTTAAAGGATTTGCAGAAAAGCTGGTGCCTGACGCAAAACCTGCTTTGGACTGCCCTGTTGTATTCCCATATGCACCTACAGCTGTATTAATTGGATTTTTATCTAGCTTTGCGGCTGGAGTTGTAGGAATGTTTATATTAATGATATTAGGGCTGCCAGTAATTATTCCAGGAGTTGTTCCACACTTTTTCTGTGGGGCTACATCGGGGGTATTCGGTAATGCCACCGGTGGTAAAAGGGGAGCTATATTAGGGGCATTTGCCCATGGAATTTTAATAACCTTTTTACCAGTGTTATTAATGCCGGTTTTAGGAGATTTAGGTTATGCCAATGCAACATTTAGCGATGCAGACTTTGGTGTTGTAGGAATTTTGTTAGGGAATATATTAAGAATTTTTGGTAGTTGAGGAAATTGTATAACTCTAATTTAACTTGTTGTACTAGTTTTTATATGGGGAGTATTAATATTTCCTAAGTTATATTTTAAAACAGAAAACTTGATTTAATAGCACAACAGGTTAATTTAGTAAAAAGCTTTAAAGGGAGGTAGAAAAAACAAATGAAAGACTTAGAATTGAAAGCTGCTTACATACGAGAAAAAGTTATTGATTTTGCATATGAGATTGGTAAATGTCATGTTGGAGGTGCTTTATCTACAATAGATATTTTAACTGCTCTTTATTATAGGGTCATGAAAATATATCCTAATGAACCTAAAAATGATGATAGAGATAGATTTATTCTAAGTAAAGGCCATGGAGTTTTAGGCTTATATGTTATACTTGCAGATTTAGGATATTTTCCAATGGAAAACCTTTATCGATATAAAAGCATAAACTCTATTTTACAAGGACATCCTGATACTAGAAAAACTCCAGGAATAGAAATGACAGCAGGTTCTTTAGGTCAGGGAATATCTTATGGAATGGGAAAGGCTTTGGCATTAAAGCTTAAGGATTTAAAAAGTAGAGTATTTGTTATGGTGGGTGATGGAGAACTTCAAGAAGGACAAAATTGGGAAGCCGTTGCAGGCGCAAATCATTTAAAGCTTGACAATTTAACTGTAATAGTGGATCACAATAAGCTTCAGCTAGATCAAACATTAATTGATGAATTAAGCTTTAAAAATTTAGAAGACAAATTCTTATCTTTCGGATGGAATGTAGAAACTATTAATGGACACAATATGCAAGAGATTTTGGATAGCCTTAATAAAAATAATAGAGGACCAACAGCAATTATTGCAAATACCATAAAGGGAAAGGGGATTTCCTTTATGGAAAATCAAATAGGCTGGCATTGCAATAAAATTGATGAGAAGCAGTATAAAATTGCTAAAAAGGACATTGAAAGGCATAGGGAGGTGGTTTTATCATGAAGTCACCAAGGGATGTTTTGGGAGATACATTAGTTGAGATTGGGAAAAAAAATGATAAAATAGTTGTTCTAAGTGCAGATTTAGCCACTTCAACAAAGACAATTAAATTTATGAATGAATTTCCCGATAGATATTTTAATTTAGGTATATGCGAGCAAAATATGATGTCATTGGCAGGTGGATTAGCAAGTGAGGGGTATATACCTGTTGCCAGTACATTTGCAGTTTTTGCAACGGGTAGGGCATATGATCAAATAAGACAATGTATTGCTTATAGTAATAATAATGTAAAAATTATTGCTACACACCCAGGATTGGCAGTTGGAGGTGATGGAGCTACACATCAGGCATTAGAAGATATTTCCCTTATGAGAACTATTCCCAATATGAGTGTGCTGGCACCCTCTGATGCAGTAGAAACAAGAAGTTTTATAAAAAAAGCTCTGGAATATGAAGGTCCTGTTTATTTAAGAGTAGGAAGGGCAGAGATGGCTAATTTATATAGTAGTGATCACAGAGCAGAAATTGGGAAAGGTGATATTTTAAAAGAAGGTAAGGATATTACTGTAGTGGCTCACGGTATTATGACGTATTATGCTTTATTGGCTGCTGAAGAATTGTTGAAAGAAAATATAAGCTTAGAAGTTATAAATATGGCCAGTATTAAACCGCTAGATAAGAAATTGATATTATCATCTGTTAAAAAAACCGGGGCTATTGTTACAGTAGAAGATCATAGTATATATGGTGGTTTGGGAAGTGCTGTGGCTGAAACAGTAATACAAAATAATCCAGTGCCTATGGAAATAATTGGAGTTGAAGATAAGTTTGGAGAATCAGGAAATTATGGTGAATTATATAAAAAATATGGATTGGATGTTAAATCAATTAAAAATAAAATTAAAAAGTTTCATGATAGGATGAACTTATGTGCTAAAGATAACTAACTCCAGGGGCTATTTCCCTTTCTTTAGCTTCTTTTCTCAGTCACATATCTATATTATTAGGTGTTAAAACCAAAGTTAATATTTTATTTATTAAGCTCTAACATAGATCTTTTTCTTTCCATCTGGGAGGTAATATATTAACATAACTGTTAGAGCTTTTTATTTTCTTTTATTTTCATAAGAAATTTATTCCTTTAATGTAAGGTAATTAGCAATTTTTTTCCAAATAGAATTATTGTTTATTTCCTTTGTTTTTAATATATCTGAAGCATCTGAATTTTCATTATCTAAAAATTCGTTTTCTATATTTGAGTTAGTATTAGATAGATTCTGATTTGTTTCAGCATTTTTGTTTTCCGTTTCCTCTATACTATCAATATTAAATAATTCATTACTATCTGTATTGACATCGGGATATTCATTTTTAATTTCAGGAATTTTAGTTATTCCTAATATAAAGGTTTCATTATCATTTATGAAACCAAAGGAAGAAATTGTTTTAGAGACATTTGAAATACAATCGATAGAGGAATAATTTATTTTTTCAAGTGCATCAGATGTAAATTCTAAAATATTGCTCCAGGTTTCTCCAAAATTCTTTGAAGATGAATAGTAAATCTTTTCTTCACACAACCATACTATCCATATTTCACTATTAAATTCAAAAATACTGAATTCTAAAGATTTTGTTTCTTCACAGTCAATTAGCTTATTAAATCTGTTAAAGGTAGATGAAGATTCAGTATACCCGTAATAAATATCCATGCAATTATAATTTGCAAAAATACTATGTATTCTATTGTTGGAATCTATAATAATATTGAGTAATTTATTATTATTAGTATTCAATTTTATTTTCTTCCAATTAAACCATTTTGATTTCTTTTTAGTAAATGTCAAGGAATTGATATATTGTGCTTTTTGATCTGAATCTAAGTAAAAAAAGTATAAATTTTTATTTTTATCAATGTCTACAAAGAATTTTGGATTAATAGATTTATAAAATGTACCTATATATGATTGAATCCATTCATGTTCAGTTTTATATAAATGGATTATAAAGGATTTATAATTATAATATTTTGCATTTTTTCCAGTAATTCTAAAGTCGTAAAATATATGTACGACATCTCCAAGTGATAATATTCTGACTTGTTCAATACTATTTACTTCCTTTGGAAAGCTTTGTAATATCTTTTTATTACAGATGTCTTTCTGGAGCATAATATAGATAAGTTCGCCAGAATTTATTACACACAGAATATGAACTCTTTGTTTATCATCGATGGATAAATCAAAGAGTTTTACATCATCTATTAATTTTTTAGGTTTTTCATGCTGATTTTCTCCTTTATAGTAATATAAAGTATTATCACGTAAATAGAAACTCCATGAGCTATCATATGAAATATCATTAATGATATGAAGGCTGTTTTTTCTATCCATACCCATCACCTTCCAAAGTATTATTATTATATACATATGAAAAGTTTAATTATAAAAGAAGTAGAATTTTATGGGAACAAGATATTTTTTTATACATAATATGAATTGAACCTAAATTATTTACAAGGATTTATAATTCTTTTAATCTTGGAGGTGATATATATTACTAAGATAAGTGTAATAATACCAACCTATAATTATGGAGAATTTATATGTGATTGTATAGAAAGTGTTATTAATCAGACATATAGAAATTATGAAATTATTGTAATTGATGATGGTTCCAAAGACAATACAGCAGAAATTATAAAAAAGTATAAAAATGAAATATTGTATTTTTATAAAGAAAATGGGGGGCCATCTTCAGCTAGAAATTATGGAATTAAAAAAGCTACTGGAGACTATATTTGTTTTCTGGATGCTGATGATGTTTTTTTGCCTAAAAAATTAGAGCTTCAGATTGCTTATATGAAAGAGAATAAAAATATAGGATTAATGTACTCTGATTATTATTGTGTATCAAAGGAGCTTAAAATAACCCAATATTATGAAAGTATGGGATTTAAAAGTCATGGTGAAGCGATCAGGTATTTATTAAATTATAACTATATTAATACGTCAACAACTATGATACCTAAAGCCTGTATAGATCATATAGGGCTGTTCAATGAAAAATATAGATACCTTGAAGATTTTGATTTATGGTTGAGAATAGGGTCTAAATATAGATTTAAATATATTAATAAACCTTTGGTAAAAACTAGAAGCCACTATAAGAATCTTAGAAATAAAATTAATAATTTTGAAATGATAAAAAATGCAAAAAAAATAAAGGAAGAAATTAATAATAAGATTAATCTTGATTTGATATAGCTGTATCAAATTCATTATAATCACTAAGGATTTCCTCAATTTTTCTATAAATCTTATTATTCTTTTTTCGCAAATCCAAAATAGAGTTTAAAAGTGTAAGCTCTTTGTTTTTTACATCTTCTATTTCTTTGTATAAACTATTAAGTTTATTTATAAAGCCCTGTAAATCATTACTTTGAGTTTGAAAATTATAATTGGGATATATATCATTTACAATAGAGCTTTCTTCAATGGACTTTCCCATATTATTTAAGTATGGCAAATAGCCTAGTTCTGAATTATGGTTAGTAGTATCACAACTATTTTTATCATTTAAACTTTCTCCGATATCATTAAAATCAGTAATATTATCGGAGTTTTGAATTTTGTCTTGCTTTGTATCCTTAATAGTAGGTATTTCATCTATTCCAGGTATTATTCTATCATTTTCCGAAAGGTAGATGTATGTATATGGAGCTTTTATAATATCAAAATTTTTAAAATTATATCCAGCAATTTCAATAGGCATTAATAAATCTTTGCTGTCAAGCTTTATTGATGTAGATTTTTTCCAATTATCTTTATCAAGACTGGTTTTAATAATATTATAAAAATTATTTTGTTTCCATCCAAATTTCAGATTATTATTTACTTGGATTAATGTAGGGTATGTTAGATTAGAGATATCCTTAGGAAGGGTGCTAAATTCTTTCCAGCTTGTTCTTTTATATAAATTAATTTTACGTCTAATAAAGTTTATATTTATATTTTTATCAAGTAGAGAACACCAGACTATATTTGCATTATTATTTGTATCACATAGGATTAGAGTGTTTATTATATCCTGTGTGTTTTCTGTTATTTTTTCAGCCAGTCCCCATTTATTGTGGAAAGCATCATAGGTTTTATAATATATTTTATATTTAGCATTTTCCTTGGTTTTAAATAGAATATGAAGATTTCCTTTGTAATCAATATCCGACTTAAATGAAGGTTGATATTTGTCATAATATAAATCTACGATTTTTTTTAAGTTCCAGTTTGAATTTTTAATATAGTAGAAAAAAACACTGTACATATCTCTACTTCTGGTATCCTTAACTAATAATAAGATATTATTTGTAGTTTTATTATTTAAATTAGTATAAAGCTTAATATCCTTAATTTTATAGTAACTTTTTACTTTTGAAAGTATACGTTTATTCCACTTATTCTTATCTTTTGTTATATATATTAGATTCTTATCATTGTTAACACAAGCTATATGGAGTTTGTTATCTTTATCTATATCAAGGGAAAACTTTAAAACATCTTTTTCAACAATTATTTTATCTTCAATTGGATTAAAATAGTTTTCTTCATATATACACCCATTTTTTAAGAGATAACATTTTAGCTCCTTTACCCCAGCAATATATTGTTTATCTCTAATGCTTCTCATTTCCAATACCACCACCTTGAAAGTGTCTTTTATAATGTATATTCAGAGAAGACCCCAGATTATTCATAGGAAGTTTGAAAGAGTTTAAGTAGTTTTAAATTTCCCATGAGTAATCTGGGATAGTTTAGCTATCAACATATTTTTGGTATTCAGTAATATTTTTTTTGATAATATCACAGCTTTTTAGCAAATCATCTTCTTCAACTTGCCATGTATGATTAAGTTTTGGTTTTGGATGTCTATTAAGTACAAAATTATACCTGTCTGTAGAATATATTCTATAACCGTAGTTTAGACAGTTGCCCTGGAAAATTGCATCGGGATTTACCTGGGTTTCTGGATATTTACCTATTACCTCAAGGATTTTGCGTTTAAAAATCATACTAGGATCTGCAACATGGGTGACATATCTATTTTCTTGATTTATATAATTATGATGAAAAATTCCTAGAGTTTTACTTTCTTCAAAGTAAATATAGAAGGAGGCCTTACCTACTATATCGGCGTTAACTTTATCGAATGTTTCAAGAGATTGTTTTAAAAAATTGGGAGCATAGTAATCATCGTCATCAAAGAAAGCTATATAATCTTTAGTTGAGCTTTCTATAGCATAATTTTTACATTGACCTAATGTATAGGATTCATCTAATTTTAGAATTTTAATATTTTTGTACTTACTGGCATTTTCTTTATACTTTTCTATATCCATCTCATTATTATTTAAAAGGATTATCAATTCTTTATTTTCAAAGGATTGGCTAATATAATTTTCAAATATATAATTTATATTGTTTGGTCTGCAAGTTATAGTAATAACGGAAACGCCACGATCAATTTCTGATGATTTATTTTCTGATGAAGAAGGGCCAAATTCTAAATAATAATTACTATTGTTAATATAATTATTCCTATTCATATTTCAAATGTCACACTCCTCGTTTTATTTATAAGAATCACTCAAATAAAATAATAAATCCCTATATATATTATGCAAGTTCCTTATTTAATTAGTATGTATTACTGGAAGAATAGTTGCATGATTTATTTTTAAAAGGATCATTTAACTGGTAATTACCTTATTTCACTTTTGTATCTACTAATGCATAGAATAAATTGATGAAAGATATGAATAGGGGGTTAAAGTTTGAAGATTTCAGTTATAGGGACTGGATATGTGGGATTGGTTACTGGTACTTGCTTTGCACATATGGGAAATAGTGTAATATGTGTGGATAATGATATAGAAAAAATAGAAAAGCTCAAGAAAGGTATTATACCTATATATGAACCGGAACTTGAAAGCTTGGTTGAAGAAAATTATAGAAACAAAAATTTGAAATTTACTGTAGATATAGAAGAAGCCCTTGATAACAGTGATATATGTTTTATTTCAGTCGGAACTCCTATTGGTGAGGGAGGTAGTGCAGATTTAAAATATGTACTGTCTGCTGCTGAAAGCATTGGAGAAAAAATGAATCATCATATGTATATTGTTAACAAATCAACTGTTCCAGTTGGTACAGCAGATAAGGTAAAGGAAGCTATTCAGAAAAAACTTGATAAAAGGAAAAGTAAGCTTACATTTGATGTAATATCGAACCCGGAGTTTTTAAAGGAAGGCAGTGGAATTGAAGATTTTATGAAACCCGATAGGGTGATAGTAGGGGCAGATAATAAAGGAGCTGTAGAAGTTATGAAAGAACTGTATACTCCTTTGATTGATGATGCGGATAAGTTTATTACTATGAATATAAAAAGTGCAGAAATGACAAAGTATGCTGCAAATGCAATGCTTGCCACAAAAATATCCTTTATAAATGAAATGGCAAATATATGTGAAAGGGTAGGGGCAGATGTAAACAAGATTCGCATAGGCATAGGAAGTGATCGTAGAATAGGGTACAGCTTTATTAATCCTGGATGCGGATATGGAGGAAGCTGTTTTCCAAAGGATATTAAAGCATTGATAAAAACTGCCAAGGACAATGGATATATTCCTAAAATTATGGAATCGGTACAAGGTTTAAATGATGCTCAAAAGTATGTATTAGTACAAAAAGTCATAGAGAGATTTGACAAGGACTTATATGGAAAATCCTTTGCTGTATGGGGTTTATCCTTTAAACCCAATACCGATGATATGAGGGAAGCAAGTTCTATAGACATTATAAAGGGACTAATTAACAGGGGTGCAAAAATCAGAGCCTATGATCCCAAGGCAATGAATAATGCAAAGGAGATTTTTCTAAGGGAAAACTCTAATATAGAATATGCTGAAAATAAGTATGATGCATTATTAGAAGCCGATGCTCTCATTTTGATTACTGAGTGGAGAGAGTTTAAAGAACCTGATTTTGATATAATGGCTAAATATTTAAAAGAAAAAATCATATTTGACGGAAGGAATCAATATGATTATGAAGTTTTAAAAAAATTTGGATTTGAATATTATCAAATAGGAGTTTCAATATGAAGAAAAGGATATTAATAACAGGGGGAGCAGGATTTTTAGGCTCCCATTTATGTGAGAGGCTTTTGAAGGAAGGAAATGAAGTGATATGTGTAGATAATTTGTTAACTGGAAGCAAAGAAAATATAAGATATTTACTTGAAAATAGGGATTTCAAATTTATTGAGCATGATATAATAGCCCCTTTAGATATAGAAGTCCATGAAATATATAATTTGGCATGTCCAGCAAGTCCCGTTCATTATCAAAGAGATCCTATCCATACTATTAAAACAAATATAATTGGTTCAATGAATATGCTGGAGATAGCTAAAAAATATAAAGCAAAAATTCTTCAAGCCAGTACAAGTGAAATATATGGTGATCCTCATATGCACCCGCAATCTGAGGAATATAGGGGAAATGTAAATTCTATAGGGCCTAGAGCCTGTTACGATGAAGGCAAAAGATGCAGCGAAACATTATTTTTTGATTATCATAGAAAGTACGATTTGAATATAAAGGTAGTGAGAATATTCAATACCTATGGGCCAAGGATGAGTCCAAGGGATGGAAGAGTTGTATCAAACTTTATTATACAGGCACTTAGGAATAAGGATATTACTGTATATGGTGATGGAAGGCAAACTCGCAGTTTTTGTTATGTGAAGGATTTAATAAGTGGACTTATAAAAATGATGGAATCGAAAAATGACATTTTAGGACCAATGAATCTAGGTAATCCAGAGGAATACTCTGTTTTACAGCTTGCAAACAAAATAATATGTTTAACGAAATCCAATTCAAAAATAGTATATAAACCTCTTCCACAGGACGATCCTGTAAGAAGAAAACCGGATATTAAGAAGGCAAAAGACAAATTGAATTGGACACCAGAAACTAAATTGGATGATGGGCTTAAAAATACAATAGAATATTTCAAAAAAATAATCCTTTGAGATTTGTGGGGAACTATGTAATTGTGAGAGATTTAGTATGTAGTATGATTTTATTAAGATAATGGGGATGATAATTTGATTATAGAATTTGGAGACAATTCATATAAAAGCAAAAGAAAAATGCCACCCAAAAATAACAATAACATAAGGAAAAGAAAAATTTTTTCTATAAGTATGGTGAAAAATGAAGCTGATATAATAGAATCCTTTGTAAGGTATCATTGCAATATATTCGATGGCATGATTATAAAGGACAATTACAGCAGTGATAATACATTAGAGATTTTAGAAGCTTTAAGGAATGAGGGAAAACCTATATATATTTTAAAGGATACAAGCACTGAATTTGCTCAAAGTGAGAAAATGACAGAGCTTCTATATTACACTGCAAATAAGTACAACCCAGATATTATTGTTCCTCTGGATGCCGATGAATTTCTTACATCACACAAGAATATTGGAAACCCGGTGAATATTTTAAATGAAATCGATGATAGTAAAGTATATCATTTAAAATGGGTGAATTATATCCCTCATATGGCAGATGATTTGAGTGAGAAATTTATTCCTAAAAGAATGAAATTTGCAAGGGTAGACAGAGCTTCCTTTGAAAAGGTTATTGTTTCAACAAAAATTGTAAATAAATATCCTATTAAACTATGGCAGGGAAATCATGGGGTTGAAAATATAAATGACTGGGAAAAGGAAAGACTCAACGAATTAAGGATAGCACATTTTCCAGTAAGGTCCATTAAGCAAATTGAATCTAAAATTCTCGTTGGATGGATAAATAATTTGAGTAGGCATAATAGAAATGAAGATGAAGCATGGCACTGGAGAGGGCTTTTTGAGAAAATCAAATGTGGTGGGGTACTTAAGCAGGAGGATATAATTAAAATAGCTAAAGAGTATTGCAGTGAAGATAAAAATAGTTATATTCAAATTATAGAAAAGCCAATGGATTTATCTTTTTGCAAGGATATAGAGACTAGGTATACACAGGATGAGGAAATCAATCCACTGAAAAATTTACTTGAAAATTGTGAAAAATTGGCTAGAGCATATGCAGAATTACGGGGACAATTTCTCGCCAAATAAATAATAAAGTGTTTTAAGTTTGTTTGAGGGATTCAGAGGGTGTAAGAAGATACACCCTCTGAATTTTTCTAATTATGATTTAAAAATTTATTGACTAAATTAAATAATGTTTCTTGGGATTTAGATATTGATAATAGAGATTTTCTCTTTTCAGGTAGCATCAATGCCAATGTAAGTCCTTCCCATAATTGATAGCTATTTTTAAAAACAGTTCCATGTAAAAAATCTATATCTACAAAATGAATATAGGGACATGTATTCCAATGGGCCTTTAATATTCCTGACCGCACAATGGGATTAAAGCTGTCATGGATTAAAATGTACAGGGGTTTTTGGGGTTCATACTTGAGAATGTTTTCAATATCGGTTTTAACTCCTTCGCTGCTGTGATCTCCATCTATTAAAACAAATTCTAAATTAAGTTTACTTTCATTAAGATTATTAATTATTTTAGGTACAGTTATTCTAGAGTTTCCAGTTATGAAGTTTACGTTACTGAAGCTTGATTTGTCAACCTTATCATGAAAATAATCAAAGGCATATACATATCTTGAGTAGTCGGAAATTGGTTTTAAGCTTCCACCATATTGGGTTCCTATTTCTATGGATATTTCTGGTTTGATTTTATCCAATAGATACAGCATAGTAATTTTTTCTCCAAAATTCATCTGCCACTGGGCCTGTAAATATTCTTCATTTAAAATATATTTTTTGAAATCTATTATTGCTTTATCAAATTTTGTATTATCAATTATCAAATTATTTTTTTCATTTTCATTTATTTTTTCTCCAAATTCTAGGGAAAAAGACATTTACTTTCCACCTTTCATATTGCTCCATAGAATATAAATTAACCCCTTGTGATGATTTCCGTATAGGGAGTTTTAATATTTCCTTTTCCTTCATGTAATGAACCTGTTTTTTATAGTAATGTCTCTCATTACATGTATATGAAAAATTAATATATATGGTGTAAAGAATTGATTTTAAATTTAATCTAAAAGTGGGGAGGGAGATTTTATATTGATCTAAGGAGGAAGAATTTTCAAGATATCCAGTATATATTACTAAACTTCACATCTTTGTTTTAAAAGGAATATATATAAAGAAGGGAAGTATAAATTTGTTCTATTAAAGATAACCAATGTATAAATTTACCTTTTAATTTGGTTATTCATAGAAAAATAAGATGAATATGAAAGGAAGTACAATAATGACATTTTCATTAGATTTTGGTGAACAAGATTATTATAAAAAAATGAATAAAAGTAAAGTTAGTAATATGAATGACCAAAAGAAACTAAAAATTTCTTTTTTAATATTAGCCCATAAGGATCCATTTCAATTAATTACTTTTATAAATACATTAGATTGTGAAGATGTGAATTTTTTCATACATGTAGACAAGAAAAGCAGTATGATAAACCATACAGCACTAGAAGAATTAAAGCATAGAAACAATGTATTCTTTATAGAGAAAAGATATGACATTAGCTGGGGTGGCTATAAAATGATAGAAGCCACTATAGGTTTAATGAAGGAAGCACTCAAAAAAAGTGATTGTGATTATATAAGTTTGCACAGTGGTCAGGATTTACCTATTAAAAATAAATATGAAATCATAAATTTTTTAAAAAGAAATAGAGGGAAAGAGTTTATAAATCATTTTAGTTTAAATGTTAATTGGTGGTGGCCTAATAATGCCCTTGATAGAATCAGGTATTATTGGTTTATAGATCAAATTGGACTGGAAAAATCATGGGAACTATATGAAGTACAGAAGAAATTAAAGGATAAGAGGAAGTTTTTAAAAGATATTAAACCCTATGCAGGTTGGCAGTGGTGGACAATAACAAGAGAATGCACAGAGTATATTATTAATTATTTGAATCAAAATCAAAGCTTTTGTGATTATTATAAATATACATTAATACCCGATGAAGGATTTTTCCAAACCATAGTATTGAATTCACATTTTAGAAATAGAGTAATAAATAATAATTTAAGGTTCATTGCCGGCGGAGGAGAAAATCTTCATCCTAAGACTCTTACTAGGGATGATTATAATTATATAATGATGTCGGATATGTTATTTGCTAGAAAATTTGATACTAATGTGGATAATGAAATTATAGAAATTATTAAAAACAGGGTTATGTGATTGTTATTTGAGCAAATTGGAGTTATGCAATTTCCTCATTTAATATAAAATTAATTTGTTGTAATACTGCTTATATTGTATTTTAAATAAATTATTTATGGGAAAAGAAAGTAAAGGGTGGTAAGGAAGTGAGCTTTTCATTGGAATTTAATAGAGAAATAAAGGACGAAGGAATTAATAAAATAAAAAGGGATTCTATAACAGTAAACGATCCAATGAAGATATCTTTTTTGATATTGGGACATAAAAATCCTTCTCAAATAGTTACCTTTGTAAATGCGCTGGATTGTGAATCTTTCAAATTTTTTATTCACATCAACAAAAAAAGTGATATAGGAAATAACGGTGTGTTAGAAGAAATAAAAAATAGAAAGAATGTTTATTTTCTTGATGAAAGAGAAGAGGTAAGATGGGGAGGCTATAGTTTAGTTAAAGCCACTTTGCTTTTATTAAGGAAAGCCTTAGAAATAAATCAGGGGGGATATATAAGTCTTCATAGTGGTCAAGATTTACCTATAAAAAGTAAAGCCCAAATACTAGACTTTTTGAGCAATAATAGGGGAAAAGAATTTGTTGAATTTTGGAAAATACCTAAACCTGGATGGGAAGTGGATGGAGGGCTAAGGAGAATAAATTATTATTGGTTAATTGATGAATTTGGCTATGATGGAGCATCTAAAATATTAGAAGAACAAAAGAGACTAAATCATAAAAGAAAGTTTTTTCATAATATGGAGCCCTATGGTGGTTCTATGTGGTGGACAATAACAAGGGAATGCGGAGAATATATAATTGACTATGTTAATCAAAACAAAACTTTTTGTGACTACTATAAATACACCCTGTTACCCGATGAAGGATTTTTTCAAACCATTATATTAAATTCTCATTTTAAAGACAAAGTGATAAATAATAATTTAAGACATATAGAATGGGAAGCATGGCAATCTCATCCCAATATTTTTAGAGAATATGATTATAATAAATTAATTTCAAGCGATAGACTATTTGCCAGAAAATTTGATATAGATGTAGATAATAAAATTATTGAAATGATAGCCCATAAGATTGCAGATTAGAAATTATAATTTATAGGAATATGATAGTTAAAACTTAAGAAGTCAAATATGTTTTGTAAAGGTTCATTTTAATAACCTGTAAGAAAATATATTTGGCTTTTCAATGTGACAAAAAAGTCCAGTTAAGCGTAATATAAAATAAGAGTATTCGGTTATTAGAGGATAGCTTGAGCTTTATAAAAGGTAATAAGTAAAAGCAGGTGATATATATGAAATTAGTTATTTTGGCAGGGGGATATGGAACAAGGCTTGGTGAGCGAACATTATCTATACCTAAACCTATGGTTACTATAGGAGAAAAGCCTATTATTTGGCATATAATGAAGATTTATTCTGCCTATGGAATTAAGGATTTTGTAATTTGTTTAGGATACAAGGGTGATGTGATAAAGGATTATTTTCTACATTACAATTCAAAGAATAATGACTTTACTGTCAATTTAAAGGATTTAAGCATAGAATTCCATAATGAACACGATGAAAAGAATTGGAGGGTAACCTTAGTTGATACTGGACTAAATACTTTAAAGGGTGGCAGACTGAAAAGAGTAGAGAAATATTTAGAAGATGATACGAATCTATTAACCTATGGGGATGGAGTTGCTGATGTAGATATTAAGAAGCTTATAAAGTTTCATGAAAAGATAGGGAAGATTGTTACAATAACAGGGGTATATCCTCCAGCAAGATTTGGAGAATTAATAGCCCATGGGGATATATTAAGCTCCTTTAAGGAAAAGGCTCAAGCTTCCCAGGGCCTTATTAATGGTGGATTTATGGTGTTTAATAAAGAGCTTTTAAATTATTTAACGGATAAGGAAGATTGTGATTTAGAGACAGGAATATTTGAAAATCTTGCTAAAAAAGGCGAAATTGCTGTATATAAGCATAAAGGAGCCTGGGCCTGTATGGATCATGAAAGGGATGTTAAGTACCTAAATAATCTATGGAAAAATAATAAAGGTTTTTGGAAGGTCTGGTAAAATGAAGGAATTTAACAATGTATTTGAAGGTAAAACTATTTTAGTAACTGGGCATACAGGTTTTAAGGGTTCATGGCTATCGATATGGTTAAAGGGATTAGGAGCTGAGGTTATAGGATATGCATTGGATCCAAATACAAATAGAGATAATTTTATTTTATCGGGATTAAATAAAAAAATTATAGATATTCGTGGAGATATAAGAGATATTAATAAACTTGAAGATGTATTTAAAAAATATAAACCGGAAATAGTATTTCATCTCGCTGCTCAATCATTGGTTGGTCTTTCATATAAAATGCCAAGGGAAACCTATGAAGTAAATCTTATGGGAACTTTAAATATACTTGAGTGTATAAGAAAAAGCCATAGTGTAAAGGTGGGAATAATGATAACTTCAGACAAATGTTATGAAAATAAAGAGCAGCTGTGGGGATATAGAGAAAAAGATTCTATGGGAGGATATGATCCATATAGTTCTTCAAAGGGATGCTCAGAAATTTTAATTAATTCATATAGAGCTTCATTTATGAATCCACTGGATTATAAAAAACATGGTAAATCCATTGCTTCTGCCAGAGCAGGCAATGTAATAGGCGGTGGAGATTGGGCTAAGGATAGAATTATCCCGGATTGTATTAGATATTTAGAAATAAATAGACCAATTGAAATAAGAAATCCCCTAGCAGTAAGACCATGGCAGCATGTTTTAGAACCATTAAGTGGATATTTACTTTTAGCGAAAAGATTATTAGAAAGTCCTAAAGTTTATTGTGAACCATGGAATTTTGGACCTGGTTTTGAGTCAGTAATTACTGTCAAAGAAATGGTAGAGAAGGTAATAGATTTATATGGATATGGAGAAATAAGGGATGTATCAAAGAATAATAAATTCCATGAAGCAAAACTTTTAAATCTAGATATAAGCAAGGCATTATTTAAGCTTGGATGGAAGCCTAAGCTAAGCATTGATAAGGCCCTTGAATTAACTATCGATTGGTATAAAAGATATCAAAGGGAAGATGTCTATGGTCTTTGTAAGGAGCAAATTAAAAAATATAATTCTAAAGGGGTAGAAAAGTGAAAACTTTACCTACAAGAATCAAAGATGTTTATATAATTAAAAGTAAAATTAGGACTGATAAAAGAGGAGCTTTCTATAAAACTTATAATGAAAATATCTTCAAGGAATATAATTTATGTACTGAGTTTAAGGAAAGCTATTATTCCATATCAAAAAAAGATGTCATTAGGGGTATGCATTTTCAACTGCCTCCCTTTGACCATGAAAAGTTAGTTTATGTACCTAAGGGTAAGATAATCGATGTAGTACTGGATATGAGGAAAAAGTCCCAAACCTTTGGTGAATATGTAGATATTGAGTTATCAGAGAAAAACAAATTAAGTATATACATTCCCAAAGGCTGTGCCCACGGATTTAAATCCTTAGAGGATAATACTATTACAGTATATAATGTGTCAACAGCTTATAATCCTGATTATGATAGTGGTGTTAGATGGGACTCCTTTGGCATGGATTGGGAAATAGATAATCCTATAGTTTCAAATAGAGACAAGGGTTTCAAAGATTTTGCAGAATTTAGGATTCCATTTTGATTAGGGTGATAAAATGAATATTTTAATTACAGGTGCCACTGGCTATATTGGTTCAAACTTAACAAGAAGATTGGTAAATGAAGATAATAATGTAAGCATAATAACACGATCAAATTCTAAGTTAAATCTCATTAAGGATATAGTAGATAAAATAAATATACATGTACATGATGGAACTACTGAAGGGATGATGAAAATTCTTGAAAAGGTACAGCCAGATATTGTATTTCATCTGGCTTCAAAATTTATTTCTAAGCACAAGTCAGAGGATATAAAGCCCCTTATAGAGAGTAATATTTTATTTGGCACCCAGCTTATAGAGGCAATGTCAAAAAATAATATAAAATATTTAATAAATACCGGGACAGCCTGGCAGCATTATAAAAATTGCAATTACAATCCGGTATGTTTGTATGCTGCCACAAAGCAAGCCTTTGAAGATATACTAAAATATTATATTGAGGCGGAAGAATTAAAGGTAATTACATTAAAGCTTTTTGACACATATGGGCCAAATGATAGGAGACCTAAAATTATGAATTTACTTAATAGAATAAGTGGAAGTAAGGAAGAATTATTAATGTCTCCAGGGCAGCAATACCTTGATTTAGTATATATAGATGATGTTATAGAAGCTTTTTTAAGAGCTGGCAGCATAATAAGAGCTAGTATTGATATAAAACAGGAAAGCTATGTAGTTTCATCGGGGAAACCAATAAAATTAAAGGACTTAGTTGAAATATTTGAAAAAATCTCTGGAAGAAAACTTAATGTAAAATGGGGCGGACTGCCCTATAGAAATAGAGAAGTAATGTACCCATGGGATAAGGGAAGGACATTGGAAGGATGGAAGCCAAGGATAAGTATAGAGGATGGAATTAAAAAGATAATATGGAATAGAAAAAAGATTTAAATATAAAATGACTTTGATTATCTGAGGAAATTCTATATTTACCTCATGGATTTAAGGGGAAATATTGATGAAAAAAAATATGAAGCTTAGAAAGGAAATATCAGAAAAGGTTAGGGAGCTGTTTTTAACTGAACACGAAAATAAACTAAAATTTGAAAAGGGGAAGGGTATAATTCCATATGCTGGAAGAGTATATGATGAAAGGGAAATTATGTCACTGGTTGATTCCTGTCTTGATTTTTGGTTAACCTCTGGCAGATATGCAGAGGAATTTGAAAAGGGTTTTAGTAGATTTATGAATGTGATACATTGTCTTCTAACAAACTCCGGTTCTTCTGCAAATCTACTGGCTCTTACTGCATTTACATCTCCTAAGCTGGGAGAAAGAAGGTTAAAACCCGGTGATGAGGTCATCACTGTGGCAGCAGGCTTTCCAACAACGGTTAATCCTATAGTACAAAATAGGCTTATTCCAGTATTTGTAGATGTGGAGCTGGGAACCTATAATATAAAAGTTGAGGAGCTTGAAAAGGCATTATCAAATAAAACAAAGGCCATAATGATAGCCCATACTTTGGGGAATCCTTTTGACTTAAGTTTTATTATGGACTTTGCTAAGGAGAATGATTTATATGTAATAGAAGACTGTTGTGATGCAGTTGGGTCAAAGTATGATGGGAAAATTGTAGGCAGTTTTGGGGATGCTGCCACTGTGAGCTTTTATCCAGCCCATCACATAACAATGGGTGAAGGTGGAGCAGTTTTAACTAATAATGAGCTTATTTATAAAGCATTAAAATCCCTAAGGGATTGGGGAAGAGACTGCTATTGTAAGCCAGGCATAAATAATACATGTGGCAGAAGGTTTAAAGGTCAGTTTGGGACACTACCCCATGGATATGATCATAAATACGTTTACTCCCATATAGGATATAATTTAAAAATTACAGATATGCAGGCAGCTATTGGAGTAGAACAGCTAAAAAAACTGCCTGAATTTATTAAAACAAGAAAGGAAAATTTTAAAAGATTATATGAAGGGCTAAAAAAGTTTGAAGAGTTTTTAGTATTACCTACTGCAACTGAAAAATCTGATCCTTCCTGGTTTGCTTTTCCTATATCAGTAAGGGAAAACAATAAATTTAACAGAAAAGAAATAATTGAATTTTTAGAGAATAAAAAAATTATGACAAGACAGCTTTTTGCAGGAAATATAATTAGGCAGCCAGCATATAAGGATATTGATTATAGGGCCATAGGAGAACTTTCCAATACTGATTTTGTTATGAATAATACCTTTTTTATCGGTGTATACCCTGGAATTGACAATGAAAGAATAGATTATATTTTAGGAGTATTTGAAGACTTTTTCAAGAAATTATAAAGAGTTTTGTTAAAGTATTAAATTATAAGGGTGAGAGGGTTTGGACAGAGATTTTCTATTGAGAAAAAACAATATTTTTAATAATAGTGGATTTATCCTTGAGTGGAATAATGAAAGAAGTGATAAATCAAAGGATGATAATAAAAAGGGTGTTAATTTACTAACCTGTTATAAAAAAGAGACGGGTTTGGGAGAATCCTGTAGATTAACAGCTAAAGCATTAGGTGCTGCTGATATTAACTTCAAAGTTAAGGGTTTTGAAGACTTAAATAGCAATTTGTGGACATATGAAAATATTGATCAATTAATATATAATACAAATATTTTCCACGTAAATCCAAAGGAGACTCCATATGTCCATAAATGGCTGGGAAAAGCTTTTTGTAAAGAGCGCTATAATATAGGATATTGGTATTGGGAACTTATGGATTTTCCAGATGAATGGATAAAAGCCTTTGATTACCTTGATGAAGTTTGGACATCTTCAAAATTCACTTTAAATAGTATAAAAGAAAAATCTCCAGTGCCGGTTAAGCTTATACCTCCTTGTATTAAGGTGGATTCTATAGGCAAAGTTACAAGAAAGGATTTTAATTTGCCCCAGGATGTATTTTTGTTTTTGACAATGTATGATAGCTGGAGCTATAAAATCAGAAAAAATCCTCAGGGAGCGATAGATTCCTTTAAAGCAGCCTTTTCACCAGATGATATGAGTGTTGGATTAGTGATAAAGATAAATAATGCAAATTCTAATCCAGGGGAGGTTAATAATTTAATTAAATCATTAAAAGGGTATAAAAATATCTATTTAATAAAAGAAATATTAAGTCGCTCTGATGTAAATGCATTGATAAGTATGTGTGACTGTTTTGTATCTCTACACCGCTCAGAAGGCTTTGGTTTAGCTATGGCGGAATCCATGTATTTGGGGTTGCCTGTTATTGCAACAAATTGGTCCGGTAATCTTGATTTTATGAATCATGAAAATTCTTGTCTAGTTGACTATGAATTAGTAAAGATAGGTAAAGACTTAGGACCATATAAGGCATATCAAACCTGGGCAAAGCCAGATAATGTTCATTGTGCTTATTCCATGAAAGAATTGATTCTTAATAGAAATTACTATGATAAAATTGCACAAAATGGGAAAGAAACTATTAGAAGCTTATATAGTCCAGAGAGAATTGGTAAAATGATAAAAGATAGATTAGAGGATTTAAAATTATTGTAGGTTATGCTATTTCCTCAATTAAATTTTTAGATATAAAAGAGTGCTTTAGAATTAAACTCCTATGCACTCTTTTCATTATGGGAAAATAGTAACCGATGTAAAAGGTCGTAAATAATATCACATTATAGTGTTTTAAACATATTCTAATACTAGGTAATAAGGACTTGCTCATATATTTTATTTGAAATTTAATTTGAATGTAAATATTGTTTATATATAGGAGTGAAAAAATGATAAATATAGTACTTTGTGGAGGATGGGGCTTGAGATTGTGGCCACTTTCAAGAAAATTGTATCCAAAGCAATTTTATAGATTTTTAGAAGACAAATCATTATTTGAAAAAACAATAATTAGAAACAATAAATTTTGTGATAAAGAGATTATAGTAACAAATATTAAGCAATATGATTTAGCTCTGAATCAAATTAATAATATGAATATAAAAAATAGTCATTTTATTTTGGAGCCAGTAGGAAGAAATACTACGGCAGCAGTTACTTTAGGGTGTTTGACATTAAAACCCAATGATATAGTATTAGTTACTCCTTCAGATCATTTAATCAGTGATGAAAAGGAGTATAGTAATGTATTAAGAAAAGCTGAAATATTAGCAAGCAAAGGTTATATAGTAACCTTTGGAATAAAACCAGATAGTCCAGATACAAATTATGGATATATAGAAGCTAAAGGAAATGATGTTGTATCTTTTAAAGAAAAGCCCGATGAAGAAACTGCGATAAAATACTTAGCTAAGGGTAATTACTATTGGAACAGTGGGATGTTTATGTTTAAGGCTTCCATTTTTTTAAATGAGTTAAAAACTTATGCTCCAGATATCTATAAATTTGCTAATAAAGCATTTAAGAATGTTAAATCCTATGAACCACTTAAAATAAGGTTAGAGGATATGCTTCAAATTCCTTCTATTAGTCTGGATTATTCAGTTATGGAAAAAAGTGATAGATTAAAAGTCATATTGTCTGATATAGGATGGGCTGACTTAGGAAGCTTTGAAGCTTTATATGAAAATCTAACTCATGATAAGGATTCTAATTGTATTTTGTCCAATGAAGTTATATTGGAAAACTCTTATAATAATTTAATCATATCAAAAGATAAAGGGATTGTTGTAATTGATGTAGATAATTTAATAATAGTTGATACACAGGATGGATTGTTAATAAGTAAAAAGGGAAGTTCCTATAAGGTAAAGGAAATATCCCATAAATTATAGCAGTGCAAAGAAATGGAAGTAAAAAGTCATACTGTCACATATCCTTCATTGGAATCCTTTAAAACCTATTTTGATTATATTTGTTAAGATTACAAATATAGAGTATTTTGATATAATATTTCCAAGAAAGTTATTATATATGATGGGAATAAAAGTTTTCAGATACACCAATAGATTTTAAAGGAGTGATTCCTTTGACTTCATTATTGCATGAAATAGAGGAATATGTGATGAAGTATGCTGAGGTAATATCTAATGTTATAAAAGTAGATGTTGAAATAGTAGATAAAGATATGAGGAGGGTTGCCGGAACTGGAATATTCAAGGATAAGATTGGTACAATAAATGAAGGTTCTGTTTATAGGAAGGTAATTGAAACTGGAAAATCTAAAATAATTAGAAATCCAAGGGAACATGAAATTTGTAAAGGATGTATTAATAGAGATATATGTATTGAAAAACTAGAAATATCAACACCTCTTATTTATGAAGGAGAAATTATTGGAGTAATAGGTTTAGTTTGCTCTACCGATGAACAAAAACAACTTATATTGGAAAATTTAAATTCCCATTTACAATTTTTATATCAAATAAGTGATTTTATATGTTCTAAGGTATATCAGTATAATGAATTAAAAATCCAAGGAGAGAGAACTAAGGTTTTAAACAAAATACTAAATAATGTAGATAAAGGGGTTATAGTATTAGATGACAATAATAGAATTACAATGCTTAATAATAATGCTATGAGGGAATTGAAACTTTTTTCTACAGACTTAGACAAAGAAGTAAAGCTAGCAGATAAAGATGAATATATAATGGGTGGAGAACTTTATGAATTAACAATAAATAATAAGAGCTTTTTACTTGTAGGAAATATTATACCTGTTGACTTTATCTCTAAGGATTATTCTAAAGTATTCATTTTTAATAATATGAGAAAGATAAATTCAGAGATATATAATATAACAGCCAGTGAAAAAAGAATAGGCTTAGACACAATAATTGGCAATTCAAAACCAATGAAAATATTAAAGCGAAAGATAAAAAAGATAGCTTCTACTCAATCAACGGTATTAATAACAGGGGAAAGTGGAACGGGAAAAGAATTAGTAGCAAGGGCAATCCATGATTTAAGTGATAGAAGATGTAAACCCTTTGTGGCTGTAAACTGTAGTGCCATGCCTGAAGCTCTTATGGAATCGGAATTGTTTGGATATGTAAAGGGGGCCTTTACAGGGGCTAATCCCAATGGGAAAATAGGTAAGTTTGAACTTGCCAATGGTGGAGTTATACTTTTAGACGAAATAGGGGATATGCCATTATATATGCAGGTAAAGCTTTTAAGGGTTCTCCAAGAAAGAAATGTTACTAGGATAGGATCTAATCAATCCGTTGATTTAGATATTAGAGTTTTAGCTGCCACCAATTTAGACTTAGAAGAGAGAATTAAAGAAAACAAATTTAGAAAGGACTTATTTTATAGATTAAAAGTAATACCTATAAAAATACCTCCTTTAAGGGAAAGAGAAGGAGATATAGAATTAATTATAGATAAACTTATTGAAAAGTATAGTATTTTATTTAATAAATCCATTTATCATATTAAAGAAGAATGTAAAAACATATTATTAAAATATCCTTGGCCAGGAAATGTGAGGGAACTTCAAAACACTATAGAATATATGATAAATATAGTAGATAATGAGGGTATACTCACAAAGGATATGCTTCCAGATAATATTTTACATAATCATAATAAGAATATAGGATTTTATAATGAAGAAGAAATAGAACCTCTGGAAAAAATAGAACAGGAATATATAGAAAAAGTTTTGGATATTTGTGGAAGAAGTACAGATGGGAAAAGAAAAGCAGCAGAAAAATTAGGCATCGGTATAGCTACTCTTTATAGAAAAATTAAAACTTAATTGGGAAGATTGTATAATATAATTATTATTATGATAATGAAAATTTAAAAATGAGTTTAAATGTATATATATATACGAAAGCCAAATTCTCAAAATGATAAAAAGCTTTATCATTTTGAGAATTTGTTTTTTTTTGAAAGGGGAATAAGATTCCTATTGAAGATTCATAAAAATTTTAATATGTTTTTCAATAGCTATAGACATTGAAAACATTAGATTATAAGAAAAATTCTATAAAATTAAATTATCTATATTTTCTTAATAGATTGGCATATACTTTGCATTAAAATATAAATGATTCTATTTATACAAATGTTATGACAAATGTTTAAAGAAAAAATTTTATAATTGTCTTTAAAAAATTAATTAGTAGATATGACTTTTAAAATCTCTAAAGTACTACTAGATTATGTAATTGATTCAAATTCTAATTATCCATTATTTCAAGTAAAAATATATTTCAGAAAACTTATTATAAATGAGGATAGTTGATTCTATTTATACAAACGTCATGACAAATGATAAAATAAAAAATTGCATAATTGCTTTTTCCAGAAACTAAATAGTACATATGGCTTTAAAATCTCTCAAACATTACTAATACCATGGAATTGTTCCCAATTTTAATTGTCCAATTATCTCAAATAGTAATATATTTTAAAGAATCTATTATAAAGGAGGGTAGTTGAAATCAAGTTAAAAAAATAAAAATATGGAGGAATCAAAATGTTTATTAAAGCTTTATTAGTGGCCCTTTATGCATTTTGGATTGAAAGTCCTTTGACCTTCAACACTCGTTTTTTTGCTTTTGGACGACCACTGGTATCTGGATTTATTATTGGTCTTATATTGGGAGATCCTGTAAAGGGTACAATGATTGGTGCAACTATTAACGCTGTATATATAGGGGTAATAGTTGTTGGAGATCAAACACCTGCAGATACTAGAATAGCTGGAGTACTTGGATCTGCCCTAGGTATATTGGCTGATATGACACCTGAAATGGCCCTTGCTGTTATAATACCTATTGCCTTAGTAGGAGTTTCCTTTAGAACCCTTAGGCAATCCTTATTTTCTGTTCTTGCCCATAGGGCCGATAAATATGCCCAGGAGGATAATCCTAGGGGAATTGCCCTAGTTAATGTTATTCCCCCTACAGTATTTGCCATCATATATCCAGGGCTTGCCACTTTCCTTGCGGTATATTATGGTCCAGAAGCAGTACAAAGCGTTCTTGGTTTTTTACCCAAGCAACTGATTGCAGGTTTGCAAGCTACAGGAAAACTTTTACCTTCAGTAGGATATGCAATGTTACTACATTATATGACAGCAACTAGCTTGGCAATGCTACCAATGTTCTTTATTGGATTTATTTTAGCAGCATTTTTAGGCTTAGACATACTGGCAGTTGTGGGTATGGGTATATGTGCAGCATTTATGATTTACAAGCCTAAAGCTAAGGAGGTGGCTAGTCTTGAGTAAATCAAAGGAAAATGTACAAGTAACTTTAAATGATGGTGAGTTATTTGGAATTTGGGCAAGATGGGTATGTTTTCTAAATGGGATGGTGAATTATGAAAGGATGCAAGGGGTTGGATTTTGTCACGCAATTTCACCAGCTATAAAGAAATTTTATAGTAAAAAGGAAGACCGGATTTCAGCCTTTAAAAGACATCTAACTTTTTTCAATACCAATGCAACAACAGGAACTATAATATTAGGAATTACAACTGCTATGGAAGAACAAAAAGCAAACGGAGCTGAAATAGAAAATGAAACTATAAATGCCGTTAAGGTTTCCTTAATGGGTCCCCTTGCTGGTCTTGGAGATTCTATTTTTCAAGCAACAATATTTCCAATATTATTATCAATAGGTATTGGTTTAGGACTTCAAGGGAATGTTATTGGTCCCCTATTATTTACCCTATTGGTGTTAGGTATTTCTTATCCCCTGGATTATTGGTGGTTTAAAAAGTCCTATAAGGAAGGAAGACCATTATTATCTAAGCTTATGGAAACAGGACTCTTAAATAATGTAACAGAAGGTGCAAGTCTGGTAGGACTGTTAGCAGCTGGGACTTTAACTGCACGTTATATCAGTTTTTCTGTTAAGTATAAGATTCCTCTTTCCGTAGGTGAGCCCATAAGTATCCAAACCGATATACTTGATAAAATTGCCCCTAATTTCTTACCCTTACTTCTTGTTATTGGTTGTTGGATTGGATTACGCCGCAAATTAAGTGTTGGCAAACTTATTTTAGGAATTTTTATAGTGGGTATATTGCTAGGAGCTTTAGGCGTAATTTAGGATTTTCATATCTGAAGCAGTAAAAAATACTGCTTCAGATATCATTATATTAGTGAAAGAGGAGGAGTAAAATGACTTTAGCTTGTACAAAGACATTATTAGTTAAAGCAAGAAAAGGAGGCTATGCATTACCAGCCTTTAATATAACTGATATGCAGAGCATTCAAACGGTAGTTGGAATTTGTCAGAAGGAAAAGGCACCCTGCTTAATAGAGGCTGGTGAAAAAACTATAAAAATATATGGAGCTGATTATATAGCTGCTATTGCTAAAGTCGCTGCAAGAAATGCGACAGTTCCAGTGGCTCTTCATCTAGATCATGGATATGAATTTGAATCTTTTATTCAAGCGATTAGAGAGGGCTTTTCCTCAGTTATGATTGATGCTTCTAAAGAATCCTTTGATGAAAATGTAAAGAAAACTAAAGAAATTGTAAAAATTGCCCATGGCTGTGGAGTTTCAGTGGAAGCAGAACTAGGTCATGTGGGACAGGGAATCCATGATGAAACAGATAATAGAAAATTTTATACTGATCCAGATAAGGCAGCTAAATTTGTCCAGCTTACCAATATAGATGCTTTAGCTGTTGCAATAGGCACTGCCCATGGACGTTATAAATATGAGCCTAAATTGGATTTGCAAAGGCTTGAAGAAATAAGCAAAAAAGTACCTATACCTTTAGTTTTACACGGTTCTTCCGGAACACCAGGGGTAGAAAAAACTCCTCCATTGGGAATAGCAAAGGTCAATATTTTTACAGATATACAAATTCCAATAGTAGAAAAGGCTAAAGAAATATTGGATAATAATCCTTTAGAAAAATTAAAGGCTGCAACAATATGGAAGCCTGCCAATGAAGCAGCAATTCCTGTAATAAGAAATTATATAAAAATTCTAGGTGCATCAGGGAAAGCTTAAGGAGGAGATATAATGGAAAACTATAAAATAGCTAAAATAAAAGGAGAAAATAATATTGAACTTTGTGATTGGAAAATGCCTAAATTACATCCTGATGAAATAAAGGTTAAAATTTCTGCTTGTGCCATTTGCACTTCAGATCAAGGAATTTATAGGGGAGCCCGTGGTGATAAATATCCCAATTATCCTGGCCATGAAGTAGTAGGAATTGTAGAAGAAATAGGTATGTTAGCAGCCACTGAGGCAAAGGTAGGGGATAAGGTCGTTGTTTGCCGTATGAACAGGTGCGGCCAATGTCCTCCATGTAGAAGGGGAGATGACAATCGCTGTATAAAGATGAGCACTTTACATAGAAAGGGACGACCGGCAGGACCGGGGGGATTTGCTCAGTATCTTATTGTTCCAGATTATCAGGTTTTTAAATTAAGTGCAGATGCAGATATGATAGCTTCTTCTCTTATTGAGCCCGTTGCCTGTTGTATTGGAAGTGTTGATAAAGCAAATATACAACTGGGTGATAAGGTGCTTGTAATTGGTGCTGGTATAATGGGACTTATCCATGGGGAAATCTTACGTTTAAGGGGTGCAAAGGTTGCAATTTCTGAGATGGATGAAAAAAGACGTAAAATAGCAGAAGATTTTGCCGATTGGGTAATAAATCCAAAAGAAAATATGGAATCTACCATAAAGGAAATTACAGATGGATATGGTTTTGATAGTGTATTTGTTACAGCAGGGGCACCTAAGCTTGTTCCCACTTTATTTAAATATTTATCTGGTGGAGCTGATATAGTAATTTACACTTCCTATTATCAAAAGGAAGGGGCAAAGACATTAATAGACTTAAATGATTTACATTATAAGGAATATAGGCTGGTAGGTACTATAAGTCCAACTAAATATGACTTTGCAAGGGCGGTTTCCATAGTAAATAATAAGAGTATTGATTTAAAGAAGTTTATAAGAACAACGGTACCCTTTGAAGATATTTCTAAAGCCTTTGATATGGCCATAGAACCTGGAAGTTACAGAATTGTTGTAACTATGTGATTAATAGGAGGATATATATTATGTTTGCTGTAATTCTTATTGGACATGGAGAATTTTCCACTGGACTTAAAAATGCCGCAGAGATGATCTTAGGAGAACAGGAAAAGCTGGTAGCTGTTCCACTATTACCTATAGATAGTCCTGAAGTTTATCTTGAAAAATTAAGAGAAGCAGTAAAACCCTATGAAGAATTTGTAATATTGGCTGACCTTAAAGGAGGTACACCTGCCAATTTAGCCTCTTTCTTGGTAAAGAATAAAAATTGTAAATGTATAACAGGAGCAAATTTACCTATGCTTTTAGAAATTCTTGGGAGCCGTCTTAGCGGTATGACTATTGAAAATTCAATTTCCGGGGCAATTAAAATAGGAAATACTGGTATTTTTGAAATAAATAGTGATAATATGTAAATAGACAGGAGGTAAAATTATGTTGGATATAGTTTTTGTTAGAATCGATGATCGGCTGATCCATGGTCAAGTGGTTACAGGATGGATGCGTCAAACATTGGCAAATCGAATTGTTATTGTTGATGATTTGGTTGCTAAGGATCCCTTTATGTTAAAGATATTAAAAATGGCTGCTCCACCAAAGGTTGCCGTTAATGCATATACCCTTGAAGACGGCATAAAACTTTTAAAGGGAGAGCCAAAGTCTCCAAATGAAAAAGTGCTTGTTCTTGCAAAAACTCCCGATGTAATATTAGCTTTAGTAGAAGCCGGTGTTGATATAAAGTATTTAAATGTAGGTGGTATGGGATCAAAACCCGGCAGGAAAAAATTATTTAGAAACATACAAGCTTCTCCAGAAGAAATAGAAGTTTTTAAGAAGCTGTCAGAATTGGGAGTTAAGGTGGAATTTAGAGTTATAGTTTCAAATAAAGGAGTTTCCCTAGAGGATGTTTTAAGTGGAAAGAAAAAATAGATAAAAAATATTTCCACTGGCAAAGGAGGGCTAGTAATAATGTCAAAAATAGAGGCCAGCATAGAGGTAATAGTTCAAGTGGCAGAGCTTTATTATGAAATGGGAAAAACTCAGCAGGAAATAGCTGATAAATTGAATTATTCTAGACCTATGATTTCAAAGCTATTATCAAATGCTCATGATTTAGGAATTGTTTCGATTAGTATTAAAAATCCCAATACAGAAGCTGAAAAATTATCAAGTCAGATGGAAGAAATTTTTTCTTTCAAGGATAAACCCCTTAAGGTAATTGTTGTTCCCTCATCTAGTGAAACTGAATTGACCTTAAACAGAGTATATAAGGCAGGGGCTAATTATTTAGAAACTAATCTTTGTGATAATGAAATAATAGGAATTGGTCGAGGAGCTTCTGTTTACGGAGTAGTAAATAATTTATCAGGTAATAAGCGAACAGGAATGGAAATAGTTCCACTAGCCGGGGGTTTGGGAAATATAGATTCTATTTATCAAGTAAATGAAACAGCTAGAAAAGCAGCCTGTAGTTTAGGTGGTATTTGCCATTATGTTTATTCTCCTGTCTATTTAGGCAATAAGGCTACAAAGGATGCTATATTATCGGATCCTGAATTAAAACCAACCTTTGATTTATGGAACAGACTAGATTGGGCGGTAGTTGGTATAGGAGCTATTTTTCAATATAGTAACAGTTATTATAAGGATTTAGTACTAAAGGCCGAGGCAGAAACTAAGCAAAAAGTAGTTGCTGATTTGTGTATTAATTTAATAGATCCCTTTGGAAATCCTGTTGAATTTCAAGATCGAGTAGTTGCTATAAACTTGTCTCAACTTAGAAAAACCAAAAAAGTAATGGCAATAGCATCAGGAACATACAAATCAGAAGGAATTTTAGCTTGTATAAAGGGTAATTGGATAGATGTTTTAGTAACCGATGAGTATACTGCCTTTGATTTGATTAAAAACTATAAAAAATAAAGAAAAACATTGCCTTAAAATACAAAAACGGATTCTCCAGAATCCGTTTTTGTGAATAATTTTATCTGTCAAAACTGAAACATATTAGGGTTATTAAATATGACGGATAATGTCAATTAGAAGGAGAATTTTAAATGGAGGAAATAATCCTATCGTTTTGGATTAAATATATTTAAGGTTTTAGGAGGTTTAAAATGCTGACAGAAATAAGAAAAGAAAAACTGATAGATTTATGTCAAAATCTAATAAAAAGACCCAGTGTTTCTGGTCAAGAGAACAAGGTGGCTGAGTATATTAAAAAGATTTTTAAAGAATTCAAATTTGATGATTTTTTTGTAGATAGTTACGGGAATATAATTGGGCATATCAGGGGAAAAGGTGAAGGTAAGGCTATTCTCTTTGATGGACATTTGGACCATGTACCTGTAAGCGATGAAGAAAAATGGAAATTTCCTCCCTTTGGAGGAGAAATATCAAAGGGAAGAATTTATGGCCGTGGTGCTTCGGATATGAAGGGCCAGGTCAGTGCCATGATAGCTGCAGCAGCTTATTTTGCAGAGGATACTAATAGAGAATTTGATGGAGATATCTATATAGCGGGAGTTGTCCATGAAGAATTATTTGAAGGAATAGCATCGAGAAAAATCAGTGATGCCGTAAATCCTGATTACGTAGTAATAGGAGAAGCTTCAGAATTAAATTTAAAGATAGGACAAAGGGGGAGGGCAGAAATTGTAATAGAAGTATTTGGTAAGCCAGCCCATTCTGCTAATCCGGAAAAAGGTGTCAATTCAGTCTACAAAATGTCTAATATCATACAAAAAATTCAAGAATTTAACCCGAATTTTCAAGAAGGATTAGGAGAAGGAATTTTAGTCCTTACTGATATTAAGTCTTCTCCATATCCTGGAGCCTCGGTTGTACCAGAATATTGCAAGGCCACCTTTGACAGAAGATTGTTGATGGGAGAAACAAAGGAATCGGTTTTAAAATCAATAAAGGAAGTTTTAGATGAAATGATGAAGGCGGATCCTCAGTTAGATGCCAAGGTTTCCTATGCAATGGGAAGTGAAATTTGTTATACAGGAGAGACAATTACAGGAGAAAGGTTTTTCCCAGGATGGCTCTTCAGTGAAGACGATGAGTTTGTAAAAGCTGCATATAAAGGATTAAAGGAAGTAGGTCTTGACCCTAAAATAACCCATTATTCTTTTTGTACCAATGGCAGTCACTATGCAGGAGAAAATAAAATAAAGACAATTGGATTTGGTCCATCTCAGGAGAATTTAGCCCATACAATTGATGAATATATAGAGATTGAACAATTGTATAAAGGTGCTAAAGGATATTATGGAATATTAAAGTCTGTTTTTGGAATATAAAAAATATTTAAAAATTTACTTGAATCCTTTTAAAATACTCTAACATAGGGGGTGGCTAGATGAACGTAGTATTAATTATAAATAATAAAAAAAGAAAAGTAGATGTTAAACCTGATGAATTTTTACTTGATACTCTAAGAAAAATTGGATATACAAGTGTCCGAAGGGGATGTGATACTTCTTCCTGTGGGTTATGCACCATATGGGTCGATGGCAAGGCTGTGTTGTCTTGTACTTATCTTACTGTACGGGCAGTGGGGAAAAGTATAACTACTTTAGAAGGAGTTAGGGAAGAAGCTAAAGAATTTACTGGTTTTTTAGCAGATGAAGGAGCAGATCAATGCGGATACTGTGCTCCTGGATTTATAATGACGGTACTTGCTATGGAAAAGGAATTAGACAATCCTGGGGATGAAGAAATATATCATTATTTAAATGGTAATCTCTGTAGATGCACAGGATATAAGGGACAGATTAGAGCTATTAGGAAGTATTTAGAATCTAAGGCACAAAGAGGTGAAAAAAGATGATTAATATAAAGGAATATATTGCACCTGAAAGTATAGAAAAAGCATATGAGGTTTTAATGTCCAGAAGTAATAATTTAATATTAGGAGGATGCGGATTCATAAAATTAGATTGTAAAAGCATTGATACAGCCATAGATTTATGTAATTTGTCCCTAGACTATATTATAGAAAATGAAAAGGAAATATTAATAGGAGCAGACACAAGTTTAAGAGAGCTGGAAATTAATAATATTATAAAGAACTATTGTGGTGGAGTTATTAGTAGTGGAGTTTCTTATATTGGAGGAGTACAGCTTAGAAATATGGCAAGGGTAGGTGCCAGTGTGTTTTCTAGATATGGATTTTCTGATCTGCTGCCGCCCTTATTGGTTTTAGAGGCAAGGGTAAGGCTTTATAGAGGCGGAATAATAAATTTAAAGGAGTTCTTAGACAAGGAATATGAAAGGGATATACTATTAGAAATTATATTACCTAAAAAAGAGGGAGTAGCTGTATTTGATTGCTTAAGAAAAACCTCTGGGGATTTTTCTATAATAAACGGAGCTATGTTTAAAGGTAAGGATGGAGATTATAAAATTGCAATTGGCTCAAGACCTGAAAGGGCGAAGTTAGCCGTAAAGGCTTCAGAAGCCTTAAAGGATGGGATAAATATAGATAGAGCCTTAGATATGGCGGCTAAAGAATTGGATTTTGGAACTAATATAAGGGGGAGCAAGGAATATAGAGAGGATATGTGCAGGGTTTTAGTAAAAAGGATGTATGACAGGGTAGGTGATTACTGTGATAGGTAGGAAGATGAAAAAAATCGATAGTGAAGCAATATTAAGTGGACAGCCAATATATACCGATGATTTAATTTTTCATCAGGATACTTTAACTATTAAGCTTTTAAGAAGTCCCCATGCCTTTGCAAAAATAAAAAGTATAGATATTGAAAAAGCAAAGAAAGTAGAAGGGGTTTTAGATATATATACATACAGGGATGTTCCCCAAATCAGATATTCAGAATCGGGAGAGTCTTATCCCGATCCAACCCCCTATGATAGAATGCTTTTGGAACCTACCCTTAGATACGTAGGAGATGAGGTTGCAATAATAGCTGCCGATGATGAATTATCTGCCAAAAAGGCAATGAAATTAATAGAGGTTGAATATGAAGTTTTAGAGCCGGTGCTGGATTTAACTAAAGCAGAGGGACATAGCTCCATATTACATCCAGAGGATGATATATTCTGTCCTTTTGATTTTGGATTCCATGGAAAGAAAAATATTGTTTCAAGATTTCAGATGGGAAAGGGAGATGTTGAAAAAGAATTTAATGATTGTGATGTCATAATGGAAAGATCCTACCAAACCCAGGCGCAAGCCCATTGTATGATGGAAACCCATAGGGCCTATGGATATATTGATTCAAATGGAAGAATTGTTGTAATATCATCTAATCAATCGGCCTATCATATGAGAAGACAGAGTGCTAGGGCAATTGGTCTTCCTGTTTCAAAATTGAGGTTCATAAAGCCAAGAATTGGAGGAGGTTTTGGAGGCAAAAACGTTGCCTTAGCAGAGCCCTATGTTGCCTTTGTTACTTGGAAAACCAAAAGGCCATCTAAGCTTGTTTATACAAGACAAGAAACCTTTGCAGCTTCTACCAGCAGGCATCAAATGAAATTTGATATGAAAATTGGCTCCGATAAAAATGGAAATATTAAGGCTATAGATATTAAAAGTATAAATAATACAGGAGCCTATGGGGCTAATGGAGTTGTGGTAACCATGGAAGCAGCCCAAAATGTACTGCCTATATATAATAAAGTTCCTGCCATAAGATATAAGGGAAAAACTGTATATACTAATGTTTTATCGGCTGGGCCCCTTAGGGGGTATGGTGCAACCCAGGGGACCTTTGTTACAGATTCTATAATCAATGAGTTAGCCAATGAGCTTAAAATGGATCCTACCGAGGTAAAGCTTAAAAACACAATAAGAAAAGGAGCTAAAGGGGGAATATTAAAAAGCTCTATTAAAAGCTTAAATATAGAGAAATGTATTGAAAGGGGAAAAAAATTAATAGGATGGAATGAAAAATATCCAAGAAAGGAAATTTCTACAAATAAAATAAGATCTGTTGGAATGAGTATAGCTATCCATGGTTCAGGAATTGCTAATATTGATTCTGCTGCGGTAACCCTTCGTATGGTAGAAGATGGTACATATATATTATTAACGGGTTCATCGGATTTAGGAACCGGGTCAGACACGGTTTTAGCTCAAATTACTGCTAAGTCATTAAATACAACTATGGATAAGGTTACTATCTATTCTGGGGACACAGATGCATGCCCCTATGATACAGGGGCCTATGCTTCATGTACAACCTATTTAACAGGCAATGCAATTGTAAGGGCCTCTAAGGAATTAAGAGATAAAATCTTAAAAAAAGCGGAAAAGAAGCTCAATATACCATCTTTATTTTTAGAATTACAGGAGGATAGGGTATGTCACATAGAAGATGAAAGTATATACGTACTTTTAAGGACCCTAGGAGAAGAATCTGTGGTTGGGCCTGGTAGTGAAGTGCTAATGGCTAATGCAACCTATGGAATGACAGAAAGTCCTAGACCATTCATTGTGGGATTTGTTGAAATAGAGCTAGATAAAAGTACAGGAGAAGTTAAGGTTATTAATTACGTTGCGGTTGTTGATTGTGGTACTGTTATTAATCCAAATTTAGCTAGAATTCAAGTAGAGGGAGGGATAACCCAGGGAATAGGCCTGGCACTGTATGAAGAAGTAAAATATTCTGACACAGGGAAATTATTAACCGATAGCTTTCTTCGCTATAATGTTCCTTCAAAGAAGGATATAGGTAATATAATAGTAGATTTTCAATCGGATTATGAACCTACAGGTCCCTTTGGAGCAAAATCCATAGGAGAAGTAGTAATACACACTCCTTCTCCTGCCATAGCAAATGCAATTTATAATGCTGCTGGAGTATATATTAGGGAGCTTCCCATGACTTCAGAAAAAATTTACATGGCTATGAAAAGACTGAGAGAGGAAAAGTCTTAGGAGGTAAAGATGTTTATAGTTAAGGGTAAATATTTGATATCATCGGCAGAAAAGGTTTATATGAATCATGCTTTAGTAGTAGATAAAGAAAATATAATAGAAATATTATCTAATGAAGAAGTAGAAAAGAAGTATTCCAATGCTAAAATCATCGATAAATCCAATTGTATTCTTATGCCTGGCTTTATAAATGCCCATATGCATCAATATGGTATTCTCTCCAGAGGCATTCCTATTAATGTGGAATTTAAAAACTTTGAAGAATTTTTATTGGATTACTGGTGGCCCTTTATTGAAAATAGAATCGGATTAAAGGAGGTAAAGGCCACGGCTAGGGCTTCTGCTATAGAACTTATAGAATCAGGAGTCATAGGTTTTTGTGATACCCTGGAAGCTCCAAATACTAAGGAAGGTACACTGATAGAGCAGGCTAGGATATTAGAAAAGATAGGAATGAAGGCAATCATTTCATTGGAAAGCTGTGAGAGGATAAGTCATGAAAATGGAATGAAATGTCTAAATGAAAATGAAGACTTCATAGAATGGAGCAGGGAAAACAGCAGGTTAATAGGTGGAATGATGTGTACCCATACTACTTTTACTTGTTCCCATGGATTTTTGAGGCTTGCAAGGGAAAGGGCCAAGAAATTAAGGGTATTATGGCAATTTCATTTATCAGAAAGTATATATGAAGTAAAGAAATCTTTAGAAAATCATAATAAATTTCCTGTAGAATATTTGGATGATCTTGAACTATTGGATAATTCTGTCTTAGCTTCTCAATGCGTTAAGATAAATGAAAGGGAAATTGAAATTTTAAGAGAAAGGGATGTTAAGGTAGTTCATATGCCCCTGAGCAATTGTGAAGTTGGTGGGGGCTTCGCTCCAATACCAAAGCTTTTAAAGGAAGGGGTAAAGGTGGCCCTGGGGACCGATGGATATATAAATGATTTTTTCACCTTGATGAAGTCTGCATTTTTATTACATAAAGCCACTATGGAAGATGCTTCTGTTATGCCGGCTAAAACCGTATTTAGAATGGCCACAGAATATGGAGCTAAGGTACTTGGGTGGAATGACACAGGAAGGTTGGTACCTAAAGGCAAAGGAGATTTTATAATAATGGAAGACAATTTTAAAACCCCAGTTACTTTAGACAATATATTTGATCAAATAGTGGTACAGGGAAAGAAAGAATTTATAGATAGCCTTTATATAAATGGAAAACCAGTTTTAGAAAATAAAATATTAAAAACTATAGATAAAGAAGAAGTTTTTAAAGATATGAGGAATATAGCAGAGGAATTTTGGAATTGTTCTAAATTTAAATTATGAACTTATCTTATGTAATTTATCCATTTTACCTGTTAGGAGGTTATGAAATGTACAATTTACTTGGTATTGAACTAAAGTCTCCTATTATAATAGGCTCAGGACCTTTATCCTATAATGCCCAGGCTATAAAGAAATTATTTGATGCAGGGGCAGGGGCAGTAGTAACAAAAACTATTAGAAGGGAAAAAGCAATAAATCCAGCCCCTCATATGGCTTTAACCACAAATAATTCCCTTATAAATAATGAAAAGTGGACTGACGTTAATCCAGAAACATGGATTAATAGGGAAATCCCAAAATTAAAGGATATGGGAGTTGTAACCATAGTTTCAATTGGACACACTTTAGAGGAAAGCAGTGAATTAGTTGAAAAGATAGAGAAAGCCGGGGCAAATATAATAGAATTGGTATCCTATGATTATAAGGATCTTATTCCCATGGTTAAGGATACTAAAAAAAGAGTAGATATTCCAGTGATAGTAAAACTTCCTCCAAGGATTGATGATATTGGTAACTTTTCTAGAAAATTAGAAAAAGCTGGAGCAGATGCTATTACCGCCTGTGACTCAGTTGGGCCAGCTTTTCGTATTAATATAGAAACAGGAAAGCCCCTTCTTGGGGGAAATGGTTTTGGATGGTTATCGGGAGAAGTGATAAAGCCAATTATTTTACACAAAATATATGAAATAAAGAAAAAAGTCAATATACCAATAATTGGTCTTGGAGGATGTATGACTGGAGCTGATGCAGTGGAAATGATAATGGCAGGAGCTAATTTTATAGGCATTTGTACAGCCCCTATTTTAAAGGGAGAAAATATAATAAATAAAATATATAGGGATTGCTTAGCTCATCTTGAAAGACTCGGATATGAATCCATAGATGAGGCCCTGGGAATAGTCCAGAAAAACCTAGGAAAATCAAATGAAAGAACAAAATTTCAATTTGTATATCATGAAGATAAATGTACAGGATGTAAGTTATGTGAAAAAGTTTGTGGCTACGGGGCAAGAAAATTGAAAGATACCATGGAATTTGATGAAGATGAATGTAGATATTGTGGCCTTTGCATATCTATATGTCCTACAAAGGCTTTGAAAGCAATAGAATTAGAAAATTCATATGAAGAAACTTTATGATTATAATTTCCCTACAATTAAGTGAGCAAATTGCATAATTACCTTCCAAAAAGATTATCTACTACATATAGTTTTAAAATCTTCAAAGCCATACCATATATATTATGCAACCCAGCCAAATTAGAGTTATGCAATTTCCTCAAGTAAAAGTTGGTGAATAAATGAAAATTTTAATAAGGAATGGATTAATAGCAGATGGCAGCTTAAATAAGCCCTTTAAAGGAGATATATTAATTGAAGATGATAAAATTAAAAAAATTGGAGCCTTAGATGAAGGGGCAGAGAAAATAATAGATGCTAGGAACAAGGTAGTTTCCCCTGGATTTATAGATACCCACAGCCATTCTGATCTTTCAATTCTTCTTAATCCCTATAATGAAATAAAGATCAGGCAGGGAGTAACAACTGAAATATTAGGTCAGGATGGCATATCAATGGCACCCCTTCCAAGGAAATATATATCTTCCTGGCGAAAGATAAATTCAGCCTTTAATGGAGATAGTGAGGATATAAATTGGGAATATAAAACTACTGAAAACTATTTAAATATGATGGAAAAAAGAGGAGTTGGGTTAAATCAGGGATATTTAGTTCCCCACGGTAATATTAGATTAGAGGCTATTGGGCTGGAAAATAAGAAGGCCAGTAAAAAAGAGATAGAAAAAATGGTTCAAATAACAAAGAGGGAAATGGAAGGAGGAGCCCTTGGGCTCTCTACAGGTCTTATTTATTTTCCCTGTGCTTATGGCGATACAAAGGAATTAATTGAGCTTTGTAAGGTGGTGGCTGAATTTCATGGTATATTTGCAGTCCATCAAAGGTCCGAAGCCAATGATATTATAGAATCTATGAAAGAAATTTTAACTATAGGGAGAGAATCAGGGGTGAAAATCCATTTTTCCCATTTTAAAGTATGTGGAAAAAATAATTGGAAATATATAGATGAGATCTTTGAATTACTAGAAAAGGCTAAGGATGAAGCTATTAAAGTTTCCTTTGACCAATATCCCTATGTGGCTGGAAGTACTAGTTTAGGTGTAATATTACCTCCCTGGGTCCATGAAGGAGGGAGGATGAAGCTGTTAGAAAGGCTGGAAAGTAAACTAAATAGAGAAAGAATTATAAATGATATAGAAACTGGTCTTCCAGGCTGGGATAATTTTATAGAGTTTGCAGGACCTGATAAAATATTTATAACTTCAGTAAAAACTAAAAAAAATAAGGATATAATAGGAAAAAATCTTATTGACCTTGGTAAATTAAGGGGAAAGGACTCCTATAATGCTGTTTTGGATCTTATTTATGAAGAAGAAAATTTAGTGGAGATGGTGGATTTCTATGGATTGGAGGAGCATATTATAAAATTTTTAAAAAGGCCTGAGCAAAATATTTGTACTGACGGAATGCTTTCTGATAGCCCTCATCCAAGATTATATGGCTCCTTTCCCAGGATTTTAGAAAGGTATGTAAGAAAGGAAAAAGTATTATCCCTGGAGGAAGCCATATATAAAATGACAAAGAAAGCAGCTGAAACCTTTAAGCTCGATAATAGAGGGGAAATAAGAGAAGGGTATTTTGCGGATATTGTTATATTTGATTTAGGAAAAATAAAGGAAAAGGGAAATTTTATAATGCCTAAAGAATATCCTGAAGGAATTGATTATGTGATTATAAATGGAAATATAGTTTTAGAAAATAAAAAATATAATAAAATTTTAGCAGGGAGGGTTGTAAGGGGGTAAGGAGATGGCTATTATTATAACTAATGGTAAGATAGTAAGCTCAAAGACTGTAATTACAAAGGATATTCGTATAGTAGGAGAAAAAATAGAAAATATAGGATCAAATCTAGCCAAGGCGGGGGATGAAATAATAGATGCAGAGGGCTTTTATATACTTCCCGGTGGAATAGATGTTCATACTCACTTTGATTCTGAAGCCGGAGGAATAGCGGCAGATACCTTTACAACGGGAACTAAAGCTGCAATTATGGGGGGAACTACAACTATTATAGACTTTGCAGAGCCGGTAAAGGGAGGTTCTTTGAGAAGGGCTCTTGAGGAATGGAATAAAAAAACCATAGGGAAGACCTACGCAGATTATGGATTTCATATGACAATATCCCATTGGAATGAAAATACCTATAGGGAAATGGAGGAAATGGTTAAGGAAGGTATAACTTCCTTTAAGATGTTTTTTGCCTATGAAGATTTAATGGTTGGGGATGGTTCAATATACCAAGCCTTAAAAAGGGCTAAGAAATTGAAGGCTTTGATAAATTTCCATTGTGAAAATGGAGATATAATAAATGTCATGAGAAAAGAGGCTATATCAAAGGGGAATATAGAGCCAATCTACCATATGAAGACTAGACCTCCATCCTTAGAAAGAGAAGCCATATCAAGACTTCTTACCATGGCAGAGCTGGTAAATACTCCTGTTTATATAGTTCATTTAAGCTCTAAGGAAGGTTATGAGGAAATTCAAACAGCAAGGCAAAGAGGCCTTAAGGTTTTTGTAGAAACTTGTCCCCAATATCTTTTACTAGATAAAAGTTATTATATACCAAAGGGAAATGATCCCTTTGAAGGGGCAAAATATGTAATGTCACCGCCCCTTAGGGATAAAGAAAGTAATGAAGTACTGTGGAAGGGTATTGTGAATGGGAAGATAGATGTTATAGCCACAGATCACTGTGGATTCAATTATAGGAGACAGAAAGAACTGGGGAGAGAAGATTTTACTAAAATTCCCAATGGAGCTCCAGGGGTAGAAAATAGATTTAAGCTTATATATACCTATGGTGTAGAAAAAAATATTATAGATATGAAAAAACTAGTAGAAGTTATTTCAGAAAACCCTGCAAAAATATTTGGATTATATCCTAAAAAGGGAGTTATCCAAAGAGGAAGTGATGCTGATATTATAGTTTTTAATCCCAAGGGCATGTCTTTAATAAAAGCAGAAAACCAAATTCAAAATGTAGATTATAATCTATATGAAGGATTTGGCCAATACGGTAGGCTTCAATATGTTTTTCTAAGGGGACAGTTGGTAGTAAAGGATGAAAAATTATTAGATTTAAAACCCGTGGGGAAATATCAGAAAAGGTCGTTGACAATTGAAGAAAATTCTTAATAATTTGTAGTTTAGCAAATTTATATAGATCAGGAAATTGCATAATTCTAACTTGGCAGAATTGCATAATATATATGGTACAAGGTAATAATCCTGCTGTAAACGAGAAAAATAATTTTCTTTACGGTAGGATTATTATTTTGCATTAAATATTTAGCAAAGAGAAGTGAATTTAGATAATATAGTTTTACTTGAGGAAATTGCATAACTCTAATTTGCTCACTTAAAAAGATTATTAAAAGCTGTCAAAATAATTACCCTAAACATACTATGTAATAAAAGAAAAAGATTTAAAAGCAAAGATAGGTTATTTAGTAGATTATTTTCATAAATGGGGATGATGTTAATGAAAACAGCTTTGATTACGGGAATAACTGGTCAAGATGGATCGTATTTAGCTGAATTATTATTGGAAAAGGGATATAAGGTCTACGGCCTGATGAGGAGAAAAAGCAAATTAGATTTTGGTAATGTAGAACATTTAAAGAATGAAATCGAATTTATATATGGGGATATGAGCGATTATGTGTCCTTAGTGAATGCCCTTAAAAACTCCAAGGCAGATGAAATATATAATTTAGCTGCCCAGTCCTTTGTGGGGACATCCTGGCAGCAACCTATAGTAACATCAAAGATAAATGCCCTTGGAGCTGTTAATCTACTGGAAGCTTTGAGGGTTATTAAACCGGAGTCAAAATTCTACCAGGCTTCTACAAGTGAAATGTTTGGCCTTGTAAGGGAAATTCCTCAAAGAGAAACGACTCCTTTTTATCCAAGGAGTCCTTATGGTGTATCAAAGCTTTATGGCCATTGGATAACAAAAAACTATAAAGAAAGCTATAATATTTTTGCATGCTGTGGAATATTATTTAACCATGAATCCGAGAGAAGGGGTAAAGAGTTTGTAACAAGAAAGATAACAGAGGCGGCAGCAAAAATCAAACTGGGAATACAGGAAAAGCTGGAGCTTGGAAATTTGGAAGCTAAGAGGGACTGGGGCCATGCCAAGGATTATGTAAAGGCCATGTGGCTTATGCTTCAGCAGGATAATCCTGATGACTATATTATAGCAACGGGAGAAACCCATAAGGTTAGAGAATTTGCCAGTATAGCATTTAAACTTTTAAATATAGATATAGAGTGGATAGGTGAAGGTGCCCAGGAAAAAGGGATTGATAAAAACACTGGTAAAGTGTTAATTGAGGTTAATCCAAAATTCTTTAGACCAGCAGAAGTAGATATATTATTAGGTGATCCATCTAAAGCAGAAAAGAAGCTTGGGTGGACTAGAAAAATATCCTTTGAAGAATTGGTAAGAAGAATGGTTGAATCAGATTATAAAATGATTAGTAATGAAGTAGGTATGTAAATATGAAAGAAAAAGTGGTCTTAATAGGTGCTGGAGGTCACGCCAAGGTAATCATAGATATACTAAATCAAAATGGAAACTATGAGATTATTGGTTGTCTTGATAAAAGTTATAGAGAGAAAGGAAAAATTCTAGGTTGTGATGTAATCGGTGATGATAGCATGATACCAAAGCTATACAGTAGAGGAATAAAAAAAGCTTTTGTTGCTTTAGGGGATAACAAGCTTAGACATAGAATATCGAAGAATCTAATTTCCAGGGGTTTTTCATTAGTTAATGCTATTAGTGAAAAATCCTATATAGCCAGATCAGTAAGGCTGGGAAGTGGTATTGCAGTAATGGCTGGGGCAGTAATAAATCCCGATACTATTATCGGCGATAATGTCATAATAAATACAAATGCTTCCATTGACCATGACTGTAATATAGGTGAAAGTTGTCATATAGCTCCAGGAGCTAATCTTTCAGGAAATGTAAGTATAGGAGCCGGCACTTTTTTAGGAACGGGATGCAAGATTAGGGATAAAATAAATATTGGAGAGTGGAGTGTTGTGGGTGTTGGATCTGCTGTGGTAGGGGATATTCCAAGTCATTCTTTAGCCTATGGTGTTCCAGCTAGAGTGAAAAACTAATTAAATAGACTAATAAATTGATAAATATTTAGGGGGTTGTGGAATGGGAGATGTAATACAGGTTGCAAGCCCAGTTTTAAATGGTAATGAAAAAAAGTACGTTAATGAATGTTTAGAAACTACATGGATTTCTTCTAAGGGAAAGTATGTAGATGAATTTGAAAATAGATTTGCGGAATTTTGCAGGTCAAGATATGCAATAAGCTGCTCAAATGGAACAGTGGCTCTGCATCTTGCCCTTTTGGCCTTTAACATAGGTCCCGGAGATGAGGTGTTGGTACCTACTCTTACCTATATTGCAACGGCCAATGCAGTGACCTATTGTGGAGGAAAACCGGTATTTGTAGATAGTGATCCTGAAACATGGAATATTGATCCAAATAAAATAGAAAATAAAATCAATTCCAATACCAAGGGAATAATTGTAGTTCATTTATACGGCCATCCCGTTGATATGGACCCTATAATGAAGATTGCCAAAAAGTATAATCTTTTTGTCATTGAAGATGTGGCAGAGGCCCATGGAGCTCTTTACAAAGACAGAGTTGTAGGATCAATAGGTGATATTTCTACCTTTAGCTTTTTTGGAAATAAAATTATTACTACCGGTGAAGGTGGTATGGTAGTAACAAATAATGAAAAGCTTAATGAAAAGATAAGGATATTAAGAAGCCAGGGAATGTATACTTCAAGGAGATACTGGTTTGAAGTTATAGGCTATAACTATAGAATGACCAATATACAGGCTGCTATTGGATTAGCTCAGCTGGAAAATATTCAATGGCATTTAGATAAAAGAAGAGAGATTGCAGATTTATACTATAAATATCTAGGAAGCCTCTTGGAATATATTGAATTTCAAGCAGAGAAGGATTGGGCGACTCATTCATACTGGATGTTTTCAATAATACTTAAGAATACAGTAAAGATATCTCGTGATGAATTTATGGAGCATTTAAAAAATGATAAAGTAGAGACTAGGCCAGTATTCTATCCATTGCATACTATGCCTACGTATAGAGAAACGAAGGAGAAATATCCAGTGGCAGAAAAGGTAGGGCATAAGGGTATAAATCTTCCCACCCATGGATTGCTTAAGGAAGAAGATATAGCTTATATATCAGAAAGAATAAAAAAGTACTGTGAATATGAATCTTGTGATGGAGATTAATCTAGAAAGGAGTTTATTTTATGATTTCTCCTAGAATTTACTGGCTGGGCTGTCATCAGACTTTAAGATATGAAGAGGTTCCAATGCTTATAGAGGCAGGGGCTGAGGTAATACCTGATATTGGAGATCCAAATTGGCTTAGATATGATAATAATTATAATAATGAAAATCATAGATTATACCCCCACTGGCGAATTTCTTGCAGATTGCCTACTAATATAGTCGAAAGAATTAGGGATATAAGTTTTTGGGAAAATAGAGGTAAGGTTACTGATGAAGAGGCAGATCTAATCAATCAATATATTCATGTAATTTTTGTTTCCCATTATCCAGATATTTTAGAGAATATAACAAAATGGTTTAAGGGATATGTTGTCTATAGAGTATTTGGAATAGGTGATTATACAACTTATACTCAGCTTATGAAAAATATGAATATAGATATAGATAATTTGATTTCAAATGATAAATATGTGTGGGCTCCAATACGTAATAGCTTACATGCTGATGAAGACCCTAGAATACTGAAGAACAAATTATATATAAATGCCTTTGTTTCTGGAGAACGTTTAAGATATAAATGGAAATATAAAAAATCTGAGGATTTTATTAGCACCAATATTTCTTACCTAGATGGAAATCCAGTGTCTAGGGAAATTTTAAAGAATTTTTCCAATGAGTTTTCTGAAATTCCTTTTGTTGTATTAGGGAAAAATTCAAAAAATGCAGCAAAGGATATATGTGACAATGTACTTGGCTATTTGGATGATAATGATTTCTATTTAAAAATAGCAGAAAGTAGGATTTTTGCATATATTGGATTAAGCTCAAATTATCATTTGCACTATCCTCCCATTGAGGCTATTAGCATGGGTGTACCTGTATTCTTTTTAGAAAAATCCGGTCTTGCTCAGGAGGCTAGGGATAAAGGTATTAGTAATGATAAGCTCAGAAGAATAGGAATGTGTGAAAGCATCAAGGACATGAGGAAACTGGTCATTAAAAATATCAATAATTTTGATGAGCTTAAAAGGATTGCAAATAATCAGTCTGATGTTTTTAGTCAGATTTTTAGCAGAAAAAAGGCATTGGAAAGGACTAAAGAGTTTTTCAATAAAATACAGTCCTATGTGTCAAAGCAGAGAAAAATGGAGGATACTAAACCAATATATTTTAATATTGTCAAAAAGAAAACCTACCAAAGTAATTATATTGAAGAAGATATACCTACAAATATAGGAGAAGAAATTGTTTTTAGCCTAGAAAAAATCCAAGGCTTTAGTGGGAAGTTAATATATGACCATAATGGAAGATTTATTTCTAGAAGGATTGAAAGAAATTTGGACCCTTCAGGATTGTTTGCAGCAAATTATATTAAGAAAATGACTGCAGGTAAATATTTATTTTCATTGGAGATAAAAAGCCTTGAAAAGTGTAGTGACTCTGTGGGTATGTTTTTAATTGGCATATGGAATCCTCAGTTTAATATATTAAACTCACAGGAAATTTCAAATTTAAAAAGTGGAAAGAATATCATAGATTTAATTGTAGAGGTTTCCCTTAAGGAAGTTAATTTGTTAAAGGAATTAAGAATAGTGTGGAATGGTACCCATACAATTGATGTATCAAGGCTGATTGTTAAAAAGCTTGCATAATGTGGGTTTAACCTATGAATTAGAAAAAAATTAGGACGGTGATTAGTCTGTGCTTTCACCAAGAGTTTATTGGCTGTGTCCCCATGAAACATTGAGATATGAAGAAGTACCATTATTGATAGAAGCAGGAGCCGAGGTTATACCGAATTATGGACATCAGATATTTTTAAAATATTATAAGGACTATAATAATGAAGATCATAAACTGTATCCTCCTTGGCGAAAAAAATGCACATTGCCATCTAATATTGTTGAAAAAATCCGAGAAATAAAATTATGGGAGAAAAAAGGTGAAGTAACAGATGAAGAAGCCCAGCTGATTAATAGATGGATTGACGTAATATTTGTTGCTACTTATCCTGATATTTTAGAGAATATTTCAAAATGGTATCAAGGCTATACAGTATTTAGGGCCTTTGGATGGAATGACGGTATCACCAGCTATACAGAAGTTACAAAGAGATTAAAAATAGATATTAATGATCTAGCTGGAAGAGATAAATATGTATGGTGTCCTATTTTAAATAGCTTAGGAGAACGTGAAGATTTCAGACTTGTCACAAATAAATTTTATTTAAATGCCTTTGTTTCCAGTGAAAGGCTAGGATATAAATGGAAGGGAAAAGATTCTAAGCTTTTGATTAGTACTTTAGCCTCAAATTTAGATTCATACTATGAAGAAAATTTGATTTTTAGAAATATGTTTCAAAGCTTTATAGAAAAATTTAAACATATACCCTTTCTTGTATTAGGTAAAAATTCAAAAAATACAGCTGAGGAAGTTTGTGACAAAGTTCTTGGCTATGTTGACGATAATGTTTTTTATTCAACAATAGCTGAAAGTAGAGTTTTTGTGTATTTTGGTCTTGGTTCCAATTATCATTTGCATTTTACTCCAATTGAAGCCATTAGTATGGGGGTTCCTGTTGTATTTTTAAAGGAATCGGGCCTTGCACAAGAGGCTAGGAATTATGGTATTAATAATGAAGAATTAAAGAAAATTGGCATGTGTAGCAGTATGGATGAGATTGAAAAATTGATTTTTGAAAATATAAATAACTTTGATAGGCTGGAGGAAATTGCATATGGTCAATCTAAGGTTTTTGGTAAGATATTCAGCAGAAAAGCTGCTCTACTAAAGGCAAAGAAGTTTTTTATAGAGATTCAGCCCTATATCAAAGAACATAGAAAAATAGAATATAAAAAGCCAATTGATTTCATAAAATTAGAAAGTAAAGCTTTACAGGGGCTATCAATTCAAAATGATTTACCCTCTCATAGGGGAGAAAGAATTATTTTTAGTATAGAAGAAGTTAATGGGGTAGTTGGAAAATTAGTTTATGATTATAAAGGAAGATTTATTGCTCGTAGGGTTGAAAAAAATCTAGACTCTCCAGGATTAATTATAGCAAATTATCTGGGAAGGATGGAGCCTGGGGAATATGCTTTTACTGTGGAGCTAAATAATTTTAGTGAATATAAGGGTTCTATAGGTGATCTATCAGTAGGGGTATGGAATCCTCAGTTTAAAGTAATAAGTTCTCAAAATGTATCAAATTTAAAAGCTGGAAGGAATATTGTTCGATTAGTTGTGAGTATATCATCGGAGAGTTCTGATGCAGTGAAGGAAATAAATTTTCTCTGGAATGGAGCTCACACATGTGAGCTGTCAAGAGTTATTGTTGAAAAAGTAAGATGAGAACATAAAAAATATAAAAAATTAGGGAGGCTTGCGAAATGCTTTCGCCTAGGATTTTTTGGTTGTGTACCCATCAAACACTGAGATATGAAGAGGTTCTAATGTTAATAGAAGCTGGAGCTGAGGTGATACCATGTTTGGGAGACCCCTTTTGGTTAAAATATGACGGTAAATATGATAATGAAAATGATGACTTATATCCTTACTGGCGAAAATTTTGTACCCTTCCAACCTATATTACTGAAAAAATTAGAAGAATAGATTTTTGGACAAATAAAGGTAAGTTAAGTGTCGAGGAAGCTGATTTAGTCAACAGGTGGATTGATGTTATTTTTGTTTCAAGTAATCCTGATATTTTGGAAAATATAATAAGCTGGTTTCAGGGCTATATAGTATTTAGAGTATTTGGCCATGGAGGCTATACCACTTATACTGAAGTAATGAATAAAATGAAAGTAAATATCAATAAAATAGCTTCAGCAGATAAATATATTTGGGCACCCATGTTGAATAATCTAGAAAATTGTGAGGACCCAAGAATAATAAAAAATAAGTTTTACTTAAATGCCTTTGTTTCTAATAAAAGATTAAAATTCAAATGGAAGGGTAAAAACTCTAAACCATTTATTAGTACTACCATATCCTATTTAGATGGAAATCCAGTAGTTAGGCATATTTTTAAGGAGTTTTCTAGGAAATTCGAAAACATTCCCTATATTGTTTTAGGTAAAAACTCAAAGGAAGTAGTTAGAAGTATTTCGGACAAAGTTCTTGGATATCTTGATGATGATCATTTTTATTCAAAAATAAGTGAGAGCAGGATTTTTGTTTATTTTGGTGTAGGGTCTAATTATCATTTGCATTATACTCCAATTGAAGCAATAACTATGGGAGTGCCAGTAATGTTTCTTGAAAGCTCAGGCCTTGCCCAGGAGGCTAGGGACTTTGGAGTTAGCAATGAAGAGTTGAAAAGACTGGGAATGTGTGCTAATCCCCAGGAGATGAAAAGACAGGTGGAAAAAAATATAAATGATTTATATGAACTGCAAAAGCTTTCAGAAAATCAGCATAATATTTTTTCGAAAATTTTCAGTAGAGAAACAGCTTTATCAAAGACTAAAAACTTTTTGAAAAAAATTCAACCCTATGTTAAAAATCTTAGAATAAATGAATATAAAGAAGATATTGAGCTTGATAATATTTCTAAAAATGATTGTTTTAGAAATAATTCTATGAAAATGGATTTACCTACTCAGCCAGATGAAAGGGTTAATTTTAGCATTGAAAATATTAATGCCTTTACTGGAAAATTGCTCTATGACCATAAAGGGAAATTTATAGGCCGTAGGGTAGAAGAGGGAACTGATTCTGCAGGGATATTTATAGGTAATTATTTAGGTAAAATGAAAGCGGGTGAATATCTGTTTTCAATGGAGTTAAATTCTTCTAATGAATCTAAATCTTCTCTAGGTGCTTTTTCAATAGGTATATGGAAGCTCCAATATAAAATATTAAATAGTCGGGATGTATCTAATATAAAAGTTGGCAAAAACATCATTGATTTATTTGTAAAAATTTCACCTGAGAATTCAGATTTACTAAAGGAAATAAGGTTTGTATGGAATGGAATTAATATATTGGATGTATTAAGTATTACTGTTGAAAAATTAACTTAAACTGCTGTGATTGTAAAGTGAATTTTACAGGCTTATGGAGATACACAAAGTGAAGGGAGATTTGCGAAAATAAAATATTGAAACTCACCATATAGGAACTAGCATAACGAGTTAAGTTTGAATTATTCAATTATAACAAGCAGGTATTTTTAGATAGAGGTGAATTTATATATGAAAATAAAAGAGTCAATAAAAGATCATATTTCTTGCGAAAATCATCCCAACTTAAATAAATTCAATATTACAGAAGTTGTATGGGGACAATTATCAGAATGCAAAAATCAATTAATCAGTGTAGCAGATCAAAGTAATAAAACAATAGGCTTTTTTCTGGGCTATTCAATATATTTAGGGTCAGGTGGTTTTGAAGGAGAAGGAATCGGTCGCTTTGTTGTACGGCTAATAGAAGGATTATTAGAAAACAACAAAGATGTACTTATTAAAATTGTTGTGAATAATCAAAACTATCCCGTTATTAAAGAAGCATTTAAAGGGTACATACTTAATTATCATAGAAGATTATCTATTGAAAGCTTTAATGATGTAGAATCGATAAATAGAAATGTTCTTGTAGATATATGGATTGTTCCATATGTGGGAATGGAATTAGCACTTAGGCTAAATAAACCATTTATTCTATGTCTTCATGATTTAGTATATATTCATTTTGAAGAAATTTATAAGGGCAATCCATACTTTTATGATGAGTTTACAGTTATTGCTAATAAATTAGCTAATAAAGCTGTAAAAATAATATTTAATTCTTATTTTGTAAGAGATAATGAAGGAATAGACTTTTTAAAACTGCCTGAGGAAAAGACAAAGGTTATTAGATTAGCTCCTCCAAGGAAGGAATACGATTCTATTAGAATATGTGATGAAAATGATTTTAGAAATAAATACAAATTACATGATAGTTATATTGTTTATCCTTCTGTCATTAGGTTTCATAAAAATCATGATAGGCTTATTGAAGGTTTTTTAAAGTTTAAGGGAAGTGATGAAGGTGCTGTGTCAAATCTAAACTTGGTTTTGACTGACAATTATAAAAACAGGCCTAAGGAAAAAGAAATTAGAGAGATACTTAATAAATGTAAGAATATGAGTATTAGAAATAGTGTTATTTTTTTAGGCAGACTTTCATGGGAGGATGTTCCATTGCTTTATAAATATGCAGAAGGTACAATTATTCCAACTTTTTTTGAAGGAAGCTGCCCATTCCAGATACTGGAGTCTTTAATCATGGATACTCCAGTGGCAATGAGTAAAATTGATGTTATTGAAGAAGTCATACCGGATTTGCGTTCATTTATAACATTTGATCCATATTCTTTGGAAGAGATTGAAGAAGCGATTAATCAATTGTGTAAAGCTAAAAGAAAGGATCTTAAAAAGCAAAAAAAAGCAGTCCAGCAGACATTAAAGAGAACCTGGACAGATGTAGCTATGGAGTATTATGATCTTATAACTGAGATTATAAGTTAAAAAAAGTAATATCCTTGGTTATGTTTAAAGGAGGTCTTATATATGAATCTAAGCAATTATTCCACTACAAAATTAATATGGGGTCAATCAACTGAGCCTTCTTGTGGATTAATGAAAAGTCCAAAAAGTAACAATAAAATTGACGGAGAGAACGATAAAGATGATATAAAACATATTGGTTTTTTTCTAGGATATTCGATACCTTTAGGGGAAGGCGGTTTTGAGGGCGAGGGAATAGGTCGATTTGTGATACGATTAATAGAAGGGTTATTATATAATGAAAAAAATGTAATTATAACTGTTGCAGTTGATAGTGATAATTTCTATTTTATTAATAAGGCCTTCAAAAAAATCTTGTTATATTTTTCGGATAGATTAGTTATTCAGAGATTTTATGGCGTAGAATGGTTAAATATGAATGTTCCAGTAGACGCATGGGTTGTTCCGTATATTGGAATGGGGTTGGCTTTGCAGCTCAAAAAGCCTATTATAGTATGTTTACATGATTTGGTTTATATGCATTTTGAACATATGTATAGTTATGAATCGGGTTTTAATGAGGAATATACTTTTATTGTAAAAAAATTGGTAGAAAAAGCCACAAAAATTGTATTTAATTCCTATTTCATAAGGGATAATGAAGGTCTTAAGTTTTTAAAATTACCTATAGAAAAAACAGAGGTTATTAGATTAGCTGCTCCAAAGCAAGAGTATAATTCTATTAGTTTATATGATGAAGATAATTTTAGAAGTAAATATAAATTATATAATGATTATATTGTTTATCCTTCTGCTGTTAGGCTTCATAAAAATCATGACAGACTTATTGAAGGATTTTTTAAGTTTAAACAAAGTGATGAAGAGGCTGGGACCAACTTAGATTTGGTTTTAACTCATAACTATAAAAATAGCCCCAAAGAGGGTGAAATTAAGACCATACTCAATAAATGCAAGGATATAAATATGCGGAATAGTGTTATTTTCCTAGGAAAACTGCCCTGGGATGACCTTCCTTTACTTTATAATTATGCAGTGGGTACAATTATTCCAACACTCTTTGAAGGAAGCTGTCCTTTTCAGATACTGGAGTCCTTAACGGTGAATACTCCTGTGGCTATGAGTGATATTGAGGTGGTAAGGGAAGTAATCTCGAATATAGATGAATTTATAACCTTCGATCCCTATTCAACTGAAGAAATAAAGAGGGCAATAGGGAGTTTATGGAAAATAAATGATTTGGAAATAAAAAAACAAAAGAAAGCAATTTCAAATGTAATGAAAAGAACTTGGCTGGATGTTGCAAGGGAGTATGAAATCCTTATTGATGGTGTTTTGAATAAATAGATAAAAAAGAATCAATAAAAAGAATAAAAACTAGGTTATATAAAATGTCGTCGACCATCAGTAGCGCAAAAACCCCGGGAGGTCGACGACAATTTTGTTTTTGAGTATTTATAGTAATTACAATGATTATAGGATTTTGTATAAAAAAAGAAGGATTTTTTG
>NZ_FUZT01000005.1:0-176438 GCF_900167445.1 Maledivibacter halophilus | reverse complement strand
TATAGATTACCTATGAGGGATTGAAACGAGCCTAATTGCAAATTTCCAGATGAGTTAACGCAAGGGTTTATAGATTACCTATGAGGGATTGAAACTTAAAAGATTTGTATTTGGCAATTATAAAGAAAAATGTTTATAGATTACCTATGAGGGATTGAAACTGTCGAATATTGACAAAAAGACTTATAAAAGTGAGGGTTTATAGATTACCTATAAGGGATTGAAACAGAAAGTTTCTGATTTCTTCTATTTTCCATTTTGGGTTTATAGATTACCTATAAGGGATTGAAACAGTTCCCGGCATCAGCTACTACACCTTGTCTTCTAATGTTTATAGATTACCTATGAGGGATTGAAACACCTCTTTCTTGCGCTTTATATACAAGTCTTGTGACGTTTATAGATTACCTATAAGGAATTGTAATAATAATTACTACTTGGTAGAATGCAGGTATTATAGTGTATTTGAGCAGACTAAAGATAGTGATATTGATTTAGCCATTTATATTTCAGAAGGAGAACTAGATACATTTGAATATGAAGATATGAAAAAGTATTATGATTTGTCATATAAATCTATGACAACCCCCATAAGAAAAGAGTTTGAAATGAATGGTTAAGATTGAGGTGTTGCAGAATAGATTAGAAAAATTAGATATTTCTATAAAGAAGATTAAAATATATAAAAATCTTTCTTAAGTTTTATTGGCGTACATCTATATAGTTTTTGCTTTCTTGTCGATAATATTATTGAAGGGTAATATAACAAGGGGGCGTTTAAAATGGAGATTAAAAATGTAGTTAAAAGCAACTATATTTCAACTAAAGCAATGACATTAGATAAATCCGTAGATGATTGTATTAGGATTGTAAAAGAAAAAGAGGAATCAGGTAAAAGCGCTAAAGATTTCTTAGCTACTTTATCTTCAAAGGAATTGTATGAGATCCAAAAAGCAAATCATCTTGCACACCGAATTAATATAAATAGTATTAGTAATGAGGGAGCAGAAAATTTATTTTTAAATGCTGTGAATCCTAAAAGTGTAATAGACTTAAACAATGATGGTATCACTGAAATTGGTGAAGCCAAAATGTTTGTTTATCCTCCTCCAAATGCACCAGCTGAAGTTAAGGAAGCTTGGAAGGAAGCCACAAAACATATGACTGAAGGAGAAAAAATGCTTGCTATGGGGAAATTTCTTGTAGCTCAAAGTAATGCTAATGCTTACAAAGGTCCAGATGGAAATTGGAAGTTTCGGTCTCCTGGTGAAGAGGGATGGGTTAACATATTTGGTACAGATATTGAATCATATAAAAATCTGTTTAATAAATTAATATATCAAATAGATAATCCATTGGCACCAAGAAGTATGCAAGACCAAAAAATAGATGAATTTACAAAAGATGTATTGGTAAAGATGTTAGAATTATTAGATCAAGAATAAATGATATGTTAGATTATTAGAAGTTCTTTAAAATATAAAAGCTACTTAAAGTAATATTAATAGTTTTTAGAGTATAAGGATAAAGAGAGAATTGATTTTTTAGAACACCTAAAAATAAAATTACTTGATTTCTTATGAAATCTGACTCCGTTCATACATCTATATTGGATGTAATATAGATAATCAATAATGATATATAGAATTTAACTGTCGTCGACCACCAGTAGCGCAAAAATCCCGGGAGGTCGACGACAATTTTGTTTTTGATGATTTATAGTAATTACAATGATTTTAGGATTTTGTATAGAAAAAGAAGGATTTTTTTGATTTGTGTAGAAAAATAGGAATATAGCATTTCCAAGGGGGAAATGGGGGTTTTTAGATTACCTATAAGGGCTTAATGGTTGAAGAAAACATATCAATTTCTTCGGCTATTTATTTTTTTGTAAAAAATAATATTGAATGTTGACAAATTTACTTGGGTATAATATACTTAGAATGAATTCCAAGTAAAACACTTGGGATTGTGAAGGGAGTGAGACTATGAAGCTTTCAACAAAAGGAAGATATGGTCTAAAAGCGATGTTTGAATTGGCTTTATCCTATGGAGAAGGGCCGACTCCTTTGAATAATATAGCTCAAAAACAGAATTTATCAGTCCATTATTTAGAACAACTTATTGCAACACTGAGAAAAGCTAATTTAGTTAAAAGTATAAGAGGAGCTCAAGGAGGATATATTCTTGCTGATAAGCCTGAAAATATTACTGTTGGTGATGTTATAAGGACTTTGGAAGGTCCCATTGCTCCTGCTGATTGTGTTATTGAAGATGAAGAAAGTGAATGTTCTAAAATTGGATATTGTGTTACTAGAACTATATGGGAAAAAATTAAAGAAAGTGTAGATGAAGTCATTGATTCCATAACATTACAGGATATGGTAGATGATCATAAAAAGCTACATAATGCTGATTCGCTTATGTATTATATATAACAATTTTAAGGTGGTGAAGGTATGAATAAAAGAATTTATTTAGATTATTCAGCAACAACTCCCATGAAAAAAGAAGTATTAGATGAAATGATGCCTTATTTCAGTGAAAAATATGGAAATCCTTCAAGTATTTATTCCTTTGGCAGAGAAGCGAAGCAGGCCATTGATGTTGCCAGAGATAGATTAGCAAAAGCAGTAGGGGCTTCATCAAAGGAGATATTTTTTACCGGTGGAGGTTCAGAGGCGGATAACTGGGCAATAAAGGGCATAGCCTATGCAAATAGAAACAAAGGGAATCATATTATTACGTCAAAAATTGAGCATCATGCTGTTTTACATGTCTGTGAATATCTTGAAAAAGACGGATTTGAGGTAACATATCTTGATGTGGATGAGTACGGAATGATTGATTTAGAACAATTAAAGGAAGCTATTACAGATAAAACAATATTAATTACAATAATGTATGTGAATAATGAAATCGGGACAATACAGCCTATTAAAGAAATAGGTAAAATAGCTAAAGAAAAAGGTGTATATTTCCATACTGATGCTGTACAGGCTCTTGGAAATATTCCTATTGATATTAAAGAACTTGATGTTGATATTATGAACTTTTCCGCCCATAAAATATATGGTCCAAAGGGTGTAGGTGGTATATATATCAGAAAAGGAGTAAAAATACATCCATTTATACATGGTGGAGCTCAGGAAAGAAAGAGAAGGGCAGGTACAGAAAATGTTCCTGGAATAGTTGGGTTTGGGAAAGCTGCTGAATTAGCTACTCAAAATCTTGACTCCCATATAGCCCATGTTAAAAGACTTAGGGATAAATTAATTGAAGGTATTCAAAATAATATAGATTATGTCAGGTTAAATGGACATCCAACTGAAAGACATCCAGGAAATGTAAATTTCTGTTTTGAGTTTATAGAGGGAGAATCCCTACTACTCAGCTTAGATATGGTTGGAATTGCTGGTTCAAGTGGTTCGGCATGTACATCGGGATCATTAGACCCTTCCCATGTTCTTATGGCAATAGGGCTTACCCATGAAATAGCCCATGGATCCTTAAGATTGACCATAGGAGATTTTACAAAGGAAGAAGATATTGATTATGTTGTGGAACATTTAATAACAATTGTTGATAGATTGAGACAGATGTCTCCATTATATGAGGGTGTTAAAGGAGGGAAATAATATGTATTCAGAAAAAGTTATGGACCATTTTACTAATCCCAGAAATGTAGGGGAAATTGAAAATGCCGATGGTGTTGGTCAGGTTGGAAATGCAAAATGTGGAGATATAATGAAAATGTATCTTAAAATAGAGGATGACACTATAGTAGATGTTAAGTTCAAAACCTTTGGATGTGGGTCAGCTATAGCAACATCAAGTATTGCAACTGAAATGATAATTGGGAAAAGTGTTGAAGAGGCAGTTGGATTAACGAATAGGGCAGTTGTTGAAGCCCTAGATGGACTGCCTACTCAGAAAATTCATTGCTCTGTACTTGCTGAACAGGCGGTAAAGGCTGCAATATATGATTATGCCCAAAAGAACAATCTTGTGATTAAAGGTTTAGAAAATTACAAGCCAGTTGACGATGTCCATGATCATCACGATCATGATGAAGATGAAGAATAGTAATGCCCAGGCCTATAACCTGGGTATACTATTTTATAGCTGTAATACTTGAATAGTTTAATAAATTTAGTGTAGGTGAAAATAATGAATTCTTTAGACAAAAATAAAGTTGTATTAGGAATGAGTGGAGGCGTAGACAGTTCTGTTGCTGCCTATCTTTTGAAAAAACAAGGCTATGAAGTTATAGGTGTTACTATGAAGGTGTGGCAGGATGATGAGGAAGATAATTATGAAAGAGAGGATGGGTGTTGCAGTTTATCGGCTGCAGAGGATGCCAGGAGAGTTGCAAATAAGCTTGACATTCCTTTCTATGTAATGAATTTCAAATCTGTATTTAAAGAAAAGGTTATTGATTATTTTGTTGATGAATATTTACATGGAAGAACCCCTAATCCTTGTATTGCATGTAATAAATATATAAAGTTTGAAGAGTTATTACAAAAAGCCCATTCTCTAGGTGCCTATTATGTTGCTACAGGCCATTATTCTAGAATAGTGAAGGATCAAAAAACAAATAGATATTTAATTAAGAAATCCTTAGCAAAGGGCAAGGATCAGACCTATGCAATGTATAATCTTACCCAGGATCAGCTTAAGCATATTCTTATGCCCCTTGGGGAATATTCATCTAAGGAAGAAATAAGAAATATTGCCAAGAGCTTGGGACTTGATGTTGCAAATAAGCCAGATAGCCAAGAAATTTGCTTTATACCCGACAATAATTATGGAAGATTTATAGAGAAAAAAGAAGGGGCAAAAATTATACCTGGAAATTTTGTCGATACAAATGGAAATATTTTAGGTAGACATAAAGGCATTATTCATTATACAATTGGGCAAAGAAAGGGCCTTGGAATTTCTCTTGGGAAACCTGCCTATGTGGTAGATATAATACCTGAGAAAAATCAAGTGGTTCTTGGTGATAATAAAGATGCTTTTAAGGGTAAACTAATTGCAAAAAATATAAACTTTATTCCCTTTGATGAACTAAAAAGCCCTATGAAGGTTGAAGCTAAAGTACGATATTCTGCAAAACCATCTGTTGCAACTGTGTATCCTCTAGAAGAAAATAGGGTTAAAGTGGAATTTGATAACCCTCAAAGAGCTGTAACTCCAGGACAAGCTGTTGTCTTTTATAATGAAAATCTTCTTATTGGAGGAGGAACAATAGTAAAAGCATTTGAATAAGTTTAACAAAAAATTTAAAAATGTAAAAATTTGATTTAATAATGCGCTTTTTTAGTGCATTATTTTTTGTTTTATAAGAGAAAATATTAATGTGAAATAGAATTTATCAGTAAGAAAAAGTGGTGATATAATGTTAAAAACAAGTGATCTAATTGGTTTTCCTATATTATGTGCCGATGAAAAAAATTTTATTGGGGAAGTAAAGGATGCAATATTGGATTTAGATTCCTGTAGGCTATCGGGACTTATAATTGACTATGGTAGTATTATCCATTATACCAGAGTGATAGATTTTAACAGTATTTATGGAATATCCAAAAACGAAGTCATAGTTAAATTCAAGAAAAATATTCAACAAATAAAAAATTTTAAATTGAATGAAAAATTCATGAAAAAAAGTGAAAAAATTGTAGGTGTTGAAGTTGTAGAAAATGAAGGAAAATTATTAGGATTTATAAAAGATGTAATCTTTGAAGAAAAAAGTGGAAATATTCTAGGCTTTATTCTCACAAATGGTGTTATTGACGATATTTTTAATGGAATGGAAATTCTACCTTTAGATGGGCCTATTGTATTTAATAAGAACAAGTTTATAATTTCAAGAAATTCAAGAAAAAGTATTTTGAAAAATATTGGTGGTTTGAAAAAATTACTTGAATTAGAACAATAAAATTTTCGCAAAATAATAATATACAGAAATGTATTGTATATTTAAAATATGATCTAAGAAATTTTTCCGAAAAGGAGTGAAATTTGATGAATAACAATAGATTTGTAACTGGAGTTATTGCAGGAAGTTTGTTAGGTGTTACAGCAGGAATGTATGCTTTAAATAAATCAACACCTAGGCAGAGGCGTAGGATAATGAGAAAAGGTTCAAGAATGGCAAGAAATGCATCAAAAATAATGGGTACAGTAGCATCAATGGATATGTTTAGATAGTGAAAATAAAAAAGCAGCTTATAGAGATTCGAGTAATATTTTTAAAGATAACCAACTCTAAAATATAATAAATTTTAACGTTGGTTATCTATAATTTATGAACTCTAAAAGCTGCTTTTAAAAAATATTAGTTTTGTGGTGATGAAATGAATAATAATTTGTCCTATTCAACATTAGCTGTAGAAAGCCAGTCTTTAAACTATACATATATATTAACCAAAGTATTTGTTAATATATTACTTTTTTTGTTTTTAATATTCACTATTTATTATTTAGTCAATATAGGTAATAAATATGTTGTGTATAGAAAGAAAATTAAGCTAAATAAAAAATATAAAATAGTAATATTACTATCTATTGTATTAATAATATTAGTAATACTGATTTATGTTTTAAGAAATATTATTATATCTATATTGATACCAATATTGTGGGCAATAGTTCTAGCTTATATTATAAATCCTTTAGTCAATAAGATGGAAAAATTTAAAATATCTAGATTATGGAGCGTAATAATTATTTATATAGGAATAATATTATTGTTTTTTGTATTTTCAATAACCATTATCCCTAGAATAACTGGGGAAATAAAAGGGCTTGCAGAGACATTGCCCGCTTATACCAATGAAATTATAGAGTTTTTTAACAACATTTATATAAAATATTTAGATAGTATAAGTAATCTACCCAGGGAATTTATAGGAGTTGAATTTGCTTTTAGTGAATACTTAAATCGTATTGAAATTTATATTATAGATCTATTGAAAAATATAACTGAAAAAGGGTTGAATGTTTTTTCAAATTTGGTGGGAATAGTTTTAGTACCCATTTATACATTTTATTTTCTTAAGGATACAAGCTATTTTAGGAGAAAGACATTAAAAGCTGTACCTAAAGTAATAAGAGAAGATGTAATAAATATATCTAAGGATATAAATAAACTTTTAAATAATTTTATTAGAGGACAATTAATAGTGGCAGCATTGGTAGGGATATTAAGCACTATAGCTTTATTGATTTTAAAGATAGAATTTGCACTTCTTATAGGTGCTATTGCGGGAATAGCAAACGTGATACCTTATTTTGGGCCAATAATAGGGGCCGTGCCGGGAGTTGCTATTGCACTTTTAGATGAGCCTATAAAAGCAATTTGGGTAATAGTAGCTTTTTTTACAATACAGCAAATTGAAAGTGCTATTCTACAACCTAAAATTGTGGGAGACAGTGTAGGGCTTCATCCTGTTTTTGTAATATTATCATTGTTAATTGGAGGGGATCTATTAGGAATTGCAGGACTTTTATTTGCGGTTCCAATAGCTGCAAGTATTAGAGTAGTATTAAACCATATAGTAAGAATATTAGTGAGGATTTAATATTAAATTGATTTAGATAATTCTATGGTTTAAATTAGAAATAATTAAACAATATAAAATAATGCTATAAAAACTGAAAAAACATACTTGAGACTATTTTTTAGTTTCAAGTATGTTTTTTTCAGTTCATGAATAATAATAGACTGTATAATTTATTTTCAATACAATATAGAGAGCTTTAATATTTCATTTGAATGATTTTTATGAGACTGTTTTAAAACTCCCTCTATAAGAACTAGTACAGCGGGTTAATTTAGATAAATTTATAGTCATATATAAATATACAAAATAGTATAACACATAATCTAAAATTTAGGCAATTGTATGTTAATAATTATATAAAATCTAAAATAATCTATAAAAATATTCCTTAAACTAAAAAATACAAAAAAAATTAACTTTTTTTGAAAAAAGTATAGCACATTTATATAAATGTGCTACAATATATTTGTAGAATATTTTGAGAGGTGATGGATTTGAGTAAATATATTAAGAGTTTTAATGAAATCAATAAAAAGGATATTCCAATAGTTGGAGGTAAGGGGGCGAACCTTGGTGAGCTAACACAAAACGGAGTAAATGTTCCACCGGGATATTGTATTACTTCTTCTGCCTACAAAGATTTTATTACTATATCAAATTTACAGGATAAAATAAAGGAAATTATGAATAATCTTGATGTAGAAAATTCTGTGGAACTACAAATCAAGAGTAAAACTATTAGGGAGCTTATTATAAACTCATCTATACCTGATGAAATAAATAGTGATATAGAGAATTCATACATCCAATTCAGTAAAGAAATAAACATAGAAAATCCATATGTTGCAATTAGAAGTTCAGCTACAGCAGAGGATTTACCTGAGGCTTCTTTTGCAGGGCAACAAGATACTTATTTAGAGATAAGTGGATTGAAGGAAGTTTTAGAGTATACTAAAAAGTGTTGGGCTTCCTTGTGGACTGCTAGAGCAATATATTATAGAGAAAAACAAAGCTTTGACCATTTCGATGTTTCCCTCAGTGTAGTGGTACAAAAAATGGTTAACAGTCAAAAGTCAGGGGTTATGTTTACAGCTAATCCTGTTAACAATAATGAAAATGAAATAATGATAAATGCTAGTTGGGGATTGGGAGAAGCAGTAGTATCTGGAGCTGTAACACCTGATGAGTACATTCTCGATAAAGAAAGCATTTCTATTAAGGAAAAACATATTTCAGATAAAAATATTATGATAATAAAAAAGGATAATGGCGTAGGAACTGTAGAAGTTAGTGTAAGGGATTATTTAGGCTTTGAGAAGGTAAAGGAACAATGTCTTGAACATGAAGAAATAGAAAAATTAGCTAAGGATGGATTGGCAATAGAAAGATTGTATAATTCCTATCAGGATATTGAGTGGGCCTTTGATAAGGATACTAAGAATTTATATATATTACAGGCAAGACCTATTACTACTTTGAAGGAGAGGGAAAAAGAAGTGGAAGAAAAGAAAGATGTGGAATTAAGAGTTCTTACAAAGGGACTGGGGGCATCTCCCGGAATTAGTAGTGGAAAGGTAAAGATAATTAAGAGCATGGATGAAATAGCTAGGGTTAAAGATGGAGATATATTGGTTACCGTTATGACAAATCCCGATATGGTACCTGCTATGAGAAAGGCTAAGGCCGTTGTTACTGACGAGGGTGGAAGAACATGTCATGCTGCTATAGTATCTAGAGAATTAGGCATACCTTGTATAGTTGGGGCAAAAAATGCAAGTGAAATATTAAAGGAAGGTCAAATAGTTACCGTAGATGCCACAAGGGGAATAATATATGATGGAAAAGTATTAAGCGAAAAGCAAAAAGAAGAAAATAAAGGTACTAAGCAAACTCTTGGTCTTACTGAGGATTTAATCTATAAATTAGCACCAATAACTGCAACAAAAATATATATGAATCTTGGAGAACCTTCTATTATTAATAAGTATAAAAATTTACCCTTTGAGGGTATAGGACTCATGAGAACCGAATTCATATTTACAAATATGGTGGGAGTACATCCTATGTATTTAGTTAAAACAGGTCAGGGAGATATACTTATAAATAAAATGGCTGAAGGGATAACTAAAGTAGCACAGGAAATTTATCCCAAACCGGTAGTGGTAAGGTTAAGTGATTTTAGAACCAATGAATTTAGAGGGCTAAAGGGTGGAGATGAAGTTGAGCCTATTGAAAATAATCCAATGATTGGCTGGAGAGGAGTTTCAAGATATATATCCGATGAATATAAGGAAGGCTTTAGACTTGAATGTAAGGCCCTAAAAAAAGTTAGAGAAGAGTATGGACTAACCAATGTTTGGGCTATGCTTCCCTTCGTTAGAACTACCTGGGAGCTTGAAAAGGTTAAAGAGATAATGGCTTCTGAGGGACTAAAGCAAAGTAATAATTTTAAAATATGGATTATGGCTGAGGTTCCATCGGTTATATTTGCAGCAGAAGAGTTTGCTCAGCTTGTAGATGGGTTTAGTATAGGAAGCAACGATTTAACTCAATTAATAATGGGAGCTGATCGTGATTCTGGAATACTCAACAGTATGGGATATTTTGATGAAAGAAATATGGCGGTCAAAAGGGCAATCAAGATACTTATTGAAGCTGCCCATAAGTACGGGAAAACTGTGTCAATATGTGGTCAAGGGCCATCACAATATCCGGAATTTGCCGAGTTTTTAGTTAAGTCTGGAATAGATAGTATGAGTGTGAATCCTGATACGGTAGATTATACTCGAAGGTTAGTTGCAGGAGTTGAACAGAGGATAATAATGAATAAAATAAGAGGATTATAGAGTTAATCAGAATCTGTGTAAGATAATTGTCTATTGACATTCAGTTTATATTGGTTTCTATAGCAGTAGTCTTAGTATTTCTTTTGAAATATTAAGACTCTCTAAATTATATTTAAAATAGATTCTTTTATAAACTTTCGTAAAAGTGGAATACTAAAATAAATTGATAATGTTAATTATTCAAGTTTCTCCATTGACAAATTTGTATATATTTTATATAATCAACACAAAAAGTTAATAGTTTTTGCTTTGAAGGAGAACAGTAATTTATACCTGATCTACAGAGAGAAAGTACAAAGGGTTTATTTTATTTACCCTGGGCTGAAAGACTTTTGTTTAAGGATATATGAAGCAGCTCCGGAGCTTTAACTTTGAAAAATATACTTTTAAGTATAATTAGAGGTTAACGGTTTGCATACGTTAAAATGCATTTTATTAAGAGATTACTTTTATAGATAGTTTTAAGCGTATCTATTAAGTAATAACTAGGGTGGTACCGCGGGCAAACTCTCGTCCCTATATTTTTATATAGGAACGGGAGTTTTTTTATTACAAACTTAATGAAACGAGGAGGAGAACATATGAAAAAGATGGGATTAAATGAAATTAGAAAGCAATTTTTAGACTTTTTTGAAAGCAAGGGTCACTATATAAGACCGAGCTATTCCTTAATTCCAGAAGAAGACAAAAGTTTATTATTGATAAATGCAGGTATGGCACCATTGAAGCCGTATTTTATGGGGACAAAAATTCCACCTGCCAAGAGAATGGCTACTTGTCAAAAATGTATACGTACAGGGGATATTGAGAATGTAGGAAAAACAGCAAGGCATGCAACTTTTTTTGAAATGCTTGGAAACTTTTCCTTTGGCGACTATTTTAAGAAGGAATCTATAGCTTGGGGATGGGAATTTTGTACTGAGCATTTAATGTTACCAAAAGAAAAATTATGGGTATCAATATATAAAGAAGACGATGAAGCCTTTGAAATATGGAATAAAGAAATTGGTATTCCTGAAGAGAAAATAGTTAGACTTGGTAAAGAGGATAATTTTTGGGAAATAGGAACAGGACCATGTGGACCTTGCTCAGAGATATATTTTGATAGAGGGAAAGCATATGGGTGCCATAGTGAAGATTGTAAACCAGGATGTGAGTGTGATAGATATGTAGAAATTTGGAACCATGTATTTACTCAATTTGAAAAGGATGAAGAGGGAAATTATCATAAGCTTCCTAATCCTAATATAGATACTGGTATGGGCCTTGAAAGAGTAGCTTGTATAATGCAAAATGTAGATACAATTTTTGAAATAGATACTATTAAGCATATATTAGATGGTGTATTGAAATTATCCAATAAGGAATACGGAAAAAGGAAAAAAGATGATATTTCAATAAGAATAATTACAGACCATATAAAGGCAGTTGCATTTATGGTAAGCGATGGAATTCTTCCAAGCAATGAAGGAAGAGGTTATGTGCTTAGGAGATTGCTTAGAAGGGCAGCTAGACATGGTAAGCTTTTAGGACTAAGAGAGAGTTTTCTAACTGATCTGCTGGATAAGGTGATAGAATCATATGGTGAGTCATATCCGGAGTTGGTAGAAAGGGAAGACTATATTAGAAAAATAATATCTCTAGAGGAAGAAAAGTTCCAAAAGACTATAGATCAGGGAATGGAGATGTTAAGGGAATATGTTCATGATCTAGTATTATGTAATGAAAAGGTTTTAATGGGAGAAGAAGCATTTAAACTATATGATACCTATGGTTTCCCTCTGGATTTAACAAGGGAAATATTACAGGAAGAAAATATTAGAGTAGATGTAGAAGGTTTTAACAGGGAAATGGAAAAACAAAGAGAAAGAGCAAGGGCAGCTAGAAAGGATATTGAAGAATTAGGCTGGGAAAGTGGACATGAAATTCTTATAGGAGAAAAAGCTAAGTCGGATTTTGTTGGATATGATAACTTTAGTATATATACAATAGTTTTGGGTCTTATAAAAGATGGGAAGATGTTGGATGAGGTAAATGAGGGTGATGAAATAAATATAATCCTTGAATCGACTCCCCTATATCCTGAGGGTGGTGGTCAGATTGGAGATACTGGTATAATTTATAAAGAAGATGGAAAAATAAAAGTTTTAGCTTCTAATAAAATAAAAAGAGGAAATGATGAATTTATTATTCATAAGGGAAAGGTTGTTAAAGGAAATTTCAAGAAAGATGAAAAAGTAAAGGCTATAGTTGATATGGAAAAACGAGCAGATACTACCAGAAACCATACTGCTACCCATTTGCTTCACAAAGCTTTGAAGGAAGTGCTGGGGAAACATGTGGAGCAGGCAGGTTCTTTGGTTACACCAGAAAAATTAAGATTTGATTTTACACATTTTGAACCGGTATCTAATGAAGATTTGGTTAAGGTTGAAAAGAGAGTTAATGAGCAAATATTTGAAGCGTTAAATGTTGATGTTAAAATAACAGATATAGAAGAAGCAAAAAAGAATGGTGCAACAGCACTTTTTGGTGAAAAATATGGTAAAAAGGTAAGGGTAGTAAATGTTGGAGAGTATAGTATTGAATTATGTGGCGGTACCCATGTGCTTAATTCTAGTGAAATAGGGATGTTTAAAATACTAAGTGAAACAGGTATAGCTGCTGGTGTAAGAAGAATAGAAGCTATAACAGGAAAAGAAATATATAGACATATTACAGATACAGATAATAGACTTAAAGGTATATCTAATGCTTTAAAATCAAATATTAATGATATTGAAGGAAAAATAGAAGCAATAAATGATGAAATTAAAAAACTGCAAAAAGAGAATGAAATGTTAAAGAGTAAATTAGCTAGTGGTTCAATGGATGATATGGTAAAGGCTTCTAAAGAAATAAATGGAGTAAATGTCATTGCTTATAAATTACAAAATTTAGATATGGATAGCCTTAGAAATCTTGGTGACAAATTAAAGGAAAAATTAGAATCATATTTTGTAGTTTTAGCCAGCGCAAAGGAAGACAAAGTAAATCTTATTGCAATTGCTTCTGAAGATGTTGTTAAAAAAGGAATTCATGCAGGAAAGATAATTAAAGAAATAGCAAAAATCACTGGTGGAGGTGGTGGTGGAAGACCTAATATGGCTCAAGCCGGAGGAAAAGATCCATCAAAAATAGATAAAGCTATATCAGCGAGCTATGAGATAGTTAAAGAGTATATTAAACAATAACAATTTATAACAAACATGTATAAAAATAGAATCAAATGTAAATAAATATTTGGAGGGGATCATATGAATGATAAGCTAGATAATTTAACTGTTATGTATAATGTTGAAAAAGACAAGAATAAGGAAGCAAGGAATATTTTAGCTAGTGTTTATAGTTCCCTTAAGGAAAAGGGATATAATCCTATTAACCAAATAGTAGGATATCTTTTGTCAGGAGATCCTGCTTACATTACCAGCTATAATAACGCTAGAAATATCATTAGAAAGCTTGAGAGAGATGAATTGCTAGAAGAGATGCTAAAAACCTATTTAAAAGAAATAGGTTCATCAGATGATTAATCTTATCAATAAGGCTTTTATTTAGGAGCGAAAAATATTGAGAAAAGTTACAAAGTTTTTTTTCCTAACAACCATATTCATAATTTTGACTTCAGTATGTGTATATTCTCAGGGGTCAGAAAAGAAGTTTATTGTTTTTTTAATAAACAGGATTGATCTTGAAGATATTGAGTATATGGACTTTACTAAAGAGTTAAGTGAAAAATATGCAATTGGACTTATGAATACCAGAGCCCATGGTAATAGTGATGATTTCAGTAGTGCTCTTACCATTGGCTCTGGAACAAGGTCAGAGGCTAGTTATTATACTTCAAGGTCAGTGAATCTTAGTAAAGAAAATCTATCTGCCTATGAGAGAAGAACCGGGCATGATATAGAAAACCAAGAAATAGCCAATCTGGATATAGCCAGATTAAAGGATATTAACTCAGGGAATGATTTTAGTCCTATTATAGGGGCTCTGGGAAATAGTCTTAAGATGAATAATAATAAAATTTCCGTTATTGGAAATTCTGATATTGATGAAAGAGAAGTCAGACTTGGTGCTTTGGTGGGAATGGATGAGTATGGACTTGTTGATTTTGGATTAATAGGAAAAGACGCAAATATTGAAGCTCCTGATTATCCTTATGGGTTAAGATCAAATTATGAGTTAATGAGAAAAAGCTTTGATGAATTGATTAATAAATCAAGTCTTGTGATATTTGAACTTGGAGATTTATATAGGCTTGATAGATATAAATTAAATTTAAGTGATGAAATGTATGAAAAACATAAAGAAAATATATTAGAGGATATAGATTCCTTTATTGAGAATATATACAATTTGGCTGATGGGAAGAATACTAGGTTTTTACTTATAAGTCCTAGTTCTTCTTCTTTTGCCTCAGCATCTGGGAAAAAGCTAACTCCAATTATTCTAGCTGGAGACGGAATGAGTAAAGGAATCTTATCGTCTGATACTACAAGAAGAGAAGGTATAATTGGAAATGTTGATATAGCTCCATATATAGCGGCATACTTTGATAGTAATACGAATTTTTTTACTGGAAAACCCATATATGTATTGGAAAACAAGGAAAAAAATTCATATATAAAGGAATTATACAATGATACTGCATTTGTTTATACAAATAGACTAAATGTTCTTTTTACATTTGCTGTTTTTGAAATAATTGTGTCTTTTTTAGCCTTTGTGAGTATTCAGCTTATAGGCAAGTATAAACTTAAATTTTATAGATGCTTTGAGTATTTATTGTTATCAAATATGGCAATTCCAATAGCGCTTCTAGTTTTACCATTAATTAAGGCTAATAATATTTATGAAGCTTTTATAAAAATAATTATTCTTACAATAGTTATAGTTTTTATTTCTGTTTATATAAGAAAAAAATCTGTAGATAGTATTATTTTTTTATCAGGGTTGATTTGCTTTTTGCTGAGTATAGATATAATTATGGATTCTAAGCTTATAAAAATGTCATTTCTAGGCTATGATCCTATTATTGGAGCAAGGTATTATGGAATAGGTAATGAATTTATGGGGATTTTAGTTGGTGCTGCTTTAATTTTTGCCACATCTCTATTGGATAGATATAAAATAAATAAAATTTTAGTTGTTTTTATATTTGCTTTTATTACAATAGTCATTGGATTTCCAGGGTTTGGAGCCAATGTTGGAGGAACTATAACATCAGCCTTTGCATTTATGTTTGTAACTTTAAAGTTATATAATTCAAAGCTAAAATTTACCCATTATACATATATTGTTGCATCAATATTTATTTTAATTTTTTTAATTGCAATAGCTGATTTATATTTTTTGAAAAGTGGTTCCCATTTAGCCAATGCTATTAAGCAAATTAATAATGATGGTATTAATGTAGTTTATTCTATAATAAGAAGAAAGATTTCGATGAATTTAAAGCTATTTGGAGTTTCAATATGGAGTAAAGTTTTAGTTTCTTCTCTTATTTTTTTAGGAATATTATTTTATAGACCCTTTGGAATAGCTAAAAAAATATTTAGTAAATATCAAAACCTTTCCATTGGACTTTTGGGAATATTGATTGGATGTATTGTTTCATTTTTGGTAAATGATTCTGGAGTAGTTGCTTCAGCAACATCAATGATATTTTTAGCTATGAGTTTAATGTATTTAATTTTTATAGAAGTTTTGAATACAAATAAACAATATTAGATTAACTTTTTGTTTTAACTTTTGCGTTAGTTTCTGTATCAGGGATTTTAATATTTGCTTTAATGAATTTAAATTTGACGTAAGAAGGTATTAGTAATGGAATATAATGTTTTAGGTAATACGGGAATAAAGGTGTCAAAGCTTTGTTTTGGAGGGTTAACTGTAGGACCACTGCAGGCTAATTTATCAATTAAGGAAGGTGGAAGGGTAATAGCTGAGGCCTTTAATAGGGGCGTTAATTTTATAGATACTGCTGAGCTATATGAAACCTATGGACACATAAGGGAAGCTTTAAAATCTACTAATAAGGATATTGTTGTGTCAACAAAATCCTATGCCTATTCAAATGAAACCGCTGAAAAAAGTCTTAAAAAAGCCTTAAAGGAACTGGATAGGGACTATATAGATATTTTTCTCTTGCATGAACAGGAAAGTAAGTACACCCTTAAAGGACATTATGAAGCCTTGAAATATTACATGAAAATGAAAGAAAAGGGGTATATAAGGGCCGTTGGAATTTCAACTCATGCTGTAGCAGCAGTTAATGCAGCAGCGAATATGGAAGAAATAGAGGTGATTCATCCTATTATAAATAAAAACGGATTAGGTATAATGGATGGAAGCTTAAATGATATGATGGATGCAATAAAGGCTGCTAAGAAGAATAACAAGGGTATATATGGTATGAAGCCCCTTGGAGGAGGAAATTTGCTAAATTCAATAGATGAATGCTTTGATTTTGTGTTGAATCTTCCTTTTCTTGACTCAATAGCTGTTGGTATGCAAAGAGTAGAAGAAGTAATTGCCAATGTCAGTAGATTCAATGGAGAAAAGATACCTGAAGAGGTTTTAAGGAGTTTATCAACTAAGAATAGAAGGCTTCATATTGGGTTTTGGTGTGAAAGATGTGGCAGATGTGTTGAGGCTTGTAAGTTAAATGCCTTAAAAATAGTAGAAGATAAATTGGTAGTTGATGAAGAAAAATGTGTATTGTGTGGATATTGTAGTAGCTATTGTCCTCAGTTTTGTATCAAAGTAGTATAAAGGAGAAATACTAAAATATGAGATTAATGGGTTTAGATGTAGGAGATAAGACCATTGGTGTTGCAGTAAGTGATTTATTAGGATTAACTGCCCAAGGTGTTGAAACAATAAAAAGAACTGGTAATAAAGTGGCAATAAACAGGTTAAGGGAATTAATATCGGAAAAAAATGTCACAAAGCTAGTAGTAGGACTTCCTAAAAACATGAATGGAACCCTTGGACCCCAAGGTGAGAAGGTTTTGAGCTTTGTTGATAAGATAAAGGATAAAATTGATATTGAAGTTGTTTTATGGGATGAAAGATTGACTACTGTTGCAGCTGAAAAAATGCTAATATCCGCTGATGTGAGCAGGAAAAAAAGAAAAAAAGTTATAGATAAAATTGCAGCAGTATATATTTTACAGGGGTATTTGGATAGCAATAAGAACAAGTTATAAAGATAAACAACTCTAGGGTCTTTACTTAAATCCCTATAGTGAATAGAAAAAATGAGGTGAAAATAATATGAATAAGGAAAATATTATAAGATTGGTAGATGAGAATAATAAAGAGACGGAATTTGAGGTCATAGCAACTTTAGAAGTAAATGAAACTGAATATGCAATACTACTTCCTTTAAATGAAGATACTAACGAAGGATTGGTTTTCAAAATAATAGAAGAAGATGGAGAAGAAGTACTGCAATATGTTGAAAGTGATAAAGAGATAGACTTGGTGGCAAAGGCTTATGAGGAGCTTATGGAGGAGTAGAGAAAGTTCTAAGTGGTAAGTTCTAAGATTAGGGTCATTTTTTTAATACCTAAAAGAATGGCCGCAAAACTTAGAACTTTGAACTTAGAACTAACAAAATAACTAAGGGGCTTTGTTTTGGGAGGCATAATTTTGAAGGTTGAAATAAAGGGCCAATTAATGGAAGGAATTTTTTTAGAAAGAATTAATAGATTTATAGCTCATATTAAAATAGAAGATAAGGTTCAAGTAGCCCATGTTGCTAATACTGGAAGAATGAAAGAACTTTTAATTAAAGGAACAAGGGTTATTGTGAGAAAAGTTGATAATTCCAATAGAAAAACAAATTATGATTTGGTTATGGTTTATAAAAATGATACATTAGTACTTATAGATTCCAAAATGCCTAATATACTTATTGAAAAGGCCTTTAGAGAAGTAAGCTTAGAGGATTTTGGTAAGTATGATTATATTAAGAGGGAAGTTAAGTATATAAATAGCAGATTCGATATAGGGCTAAGCAATAATAGGGAAAAGGTTTTAGTAGAATGTAAATGTGCTACTCTTGTTAAAGATAATGGAACAGCCACATTTCCTGATGCTCCCACTGAAAGAGGTCGTAAGCATATTTTAGAACTTATAAAGGCAAAGGAAGAAGGATATAGGGCTGTTGTTTTTTTCATTGTACAAAGAAATGATGCTGTGTTATTTACTCCCAATAGAGATATGGATGAAAGTTTTGCGGATGCTGTAAAACAAGCATATCTAAAGGGGGTTGAATTTTATGCCTATATATGTGATGTTACAATAGAAGCGATAGAAATAAAACAAAAAATACCTGTTATTATAAATTGAAAAAAGGGTATAAGATAAATAATTAGTTGCAAAAGATGTTTAAAAGTGTTACTATATATTTATAAGTGACAATCATTATCAGATGATAAGGAGGGCCAACTGTGAAGTGTAAAAGTTGCGGATTGGAAATTAATGCTATAACAGCTAAAAGATGCCCTCGGTGTAATGCTTTAATTAATTTACCTAATAAATGCTCTGAATGCCAGGGCTGTAGTTTGTTTAGTATCAATAAAAAAGGTGATAAAAAGTGTCCATTAGATATAAATAAGGATTAAGGTATAGTCTGATAATTTCATATTATTATTGACAATTGATTATTAAATGGTTACACTTATAATTATCAGGATATTATTAATTGATAAGAGAGGTTATACAATGATAGATTCTGTTGATAAATTAAGGGATGTTTTGAAGGAAAAGGGCTACAAGCTTACTCCCCAGAGAAGAGCAGTTTTAAATACAATAATATCAAATCAAGGAAAGCATTTATGTAGTGAGGAAGTATATGACTATGTGAAAAAGGATTGCCCGGAAATTGGCCTTGCTACAGTATATAGAACTTTACAACTCTTGGATGATTTAGAGATTATAACCAAGATAAATTTTGACGATGGATGTGCAAGATATGAACTAAATATTAACAGTGATGACCATCAGCACCATCATGTTATATGTACGAAATGTGGTGAAGTGATAGAAGTTGAGGTTGACTTATTAGAACATTTAGAAGAAGAAATTGAAAAAAATTATGGTTTTGAAATAAAGGATCATAAAGTAAAATTCTTTGGTGTGTGCTCTAAGTGTAAATAAACCCTGTAGCTTCAGTTGCAGGGTTTATTTTTATTTGCTAAAATTCCTATTTGTTACAATATTATGGATAACTTATTTGAATTCAACGGAAAAATAATGTCATTTTTGAAGGATAATCATATACATATAATATATTAATATTTTGGGAAATATATTTTATTTTATATATTATGAAAAAAAGTAATTAGGTACATAATAAAATTATAAAGAAATAACCTTTTCGTTTAAGTTGATAAATTTTAGTGTAGTTTAAAAAGGAACAGCCCATATACATAATTTAGCTTTAATATAGGAAATAGACTGTATTTTAAACTTTTAAAAGAGTCTATTTCTTGCTAAATAATATGACATAAAGTATAATGAATTTAATTGTGCAATTTTGATATGAATATATTCGGTGTGAATATAATTATAAATTTCAAGGTAAATAATGAATGTTTTTACATTTTTATTTCTAATTTATTAAACCCTGAAGTTGATTATTTTTAAGATAGACTAGGAGAGTGATAATGTGCAAAGAAAGGATGCAAAATTAAAGATAATTCCCCTGGGGGGATTAAATGAAATAGGGAAAAATATGACCGTGATTGAATATAAGAATGAAATAATAATTGTTGATTGTGGTTTAAGTTTTCCTGAGGATGAGATGTTAGGTATAGATGTTGTAATACCTGACATAAGTTATTTATTAAAGAATAGGGAGAGGGTTAAAGCAATAGTGCTCACCCACGGACACGAAGATCATATTGGAGCATTGCCTTATGTACTAAAAAAAGTTAATGTTCCCATATATGGAACAAAACTAACTTTGGGATTGGTTGAAAATAAATTTAAAGAGCATAATATGCTTAGTGATGTAAACATGAATATTGTTAAGCCCGGTGATATTATAAAATTAGGAAGGTTTAAAGTTGAATTTATAAAGACAAGTCATAGTATACCGGATGCAGTGAGTTTAGCTATAGATACCCCATTAGGAAAAATAATTCACACTGGAGATTTTAAAATAGATTATACTCCTATAGATGGAGATATTATGAATCTTCATAGATTTGCCCAGCTGGGTAGTGAGGGAGTCTTAGCATTACTGGCTGATAGTACAAATGTTGAGAGACCAGGATATACAATGTCTGAGAGAACAGTTGGTGAAACCTTCGAAAATATATTTAAAAATGTTGAATCGAGAATAATTGTTGCTACATTTGCTTCAAATGTTCATAGGGTACAGCAAATTATTAATGCTGCATTAACCTTTAATAGAAAAGTTGCTTTTTCAGGGCGAAGTATGGTAAATGTGGCAAATGTAGCTATAGAACTGGGATATTTAAATGTTCCTAAGGATATGATTATTGATGTCAGTGATTTAAACAAATATCCAGACAATGAGATTGTTGTAATAACAACTGGAAGTCAAGGAGAGCCAATGTCTGCTTTATCTAGGATGGCGTCTTCAGAACACAGAAAAATGGAAATACAACCTGGAGATAAGGTTATAATATCAGCTACTCCAATCCCTGGAAATGAAATAAAGGTGTCAAATGTGATTAATCTATTGTTTGAAAAGGGAGCAGATGTTATCTATGAATCCTTAGCTGATGTACATGTTTCTGGACACGCGTGTCAGGAAGAGTTAAAACTGATTCATTCTTTAGTAAAACCTAAGTATTTTATACCTGTTCATGGTGAGTATAGACATTTAAGACAGCATGCTTCATTGGCAGAATCATTAGGTATGGCAAGAGATAATATATTTGTAATAGATAATGGAAAGGTTATTGAATTGTCAAATGATTCTGCAAGAATCGCAGGAACAGTAGATTCAGGAAATATATTAGTTGATGGACTGGGAGTAGGAGATGTTGGAAATATAGTTTTAAGAGATAGGAAGCATCTTTCAGAAGATGGATTAATGGTAGTAGTAGTTACTATTTCCAAAGAGGATGGAAAGGTTATAGCAGGACCGGATATTATATCTAGAGGATTCGTATATGTTAGAGAATCAGAAGATTTAATCGATGGAGCGAAGCTAGTTGTAAGAGAAGGATTGAAAAAATGCGAGAGTAACAATGTTAAAGAATGGGCTACATTAAAATCTGTAATAAAGGATGTACTAAAGGGTTATTTATACCAAAAAACAAAAAGGCGTCCGATGATATTACCAATTATTATGGAAGTTTAAAAAATAAAAAAAAGCTGGAAGATTATTAAATCTTTGAAATAATCTTTCAGCTTTTTTTATTCTTTAAATTAACAGTTTAGGTTTTAAATAAGCTTAAAATTTAGTATAATTTGAGTGTAATCCTAAATTAGTTTTTAAATAAAATTTTTTAAAGACCAAAATAAATTTTGTAAGGAGTTAGGTATATGAAAATATTGCTTTATATTATGATCATTTTATTAGGTGCTTTATTTGGTTATAAGGATTTAGTTTCTGAAAAAATATTTAGTAAAATCAGTACTATTCAATATATCTGTTTATTGTTTTTACTATTTGTTATGGGTATTAAAATTGGTATAAATAAAGAAGTTCTTTCGTCTTTTCATAAATTGGGATTTAGTGCTATAATTATATCGATTTTTTCAATTGGGTTTAGTGTATTGGGGGTAAAATTGATTTCGAATTTCATACTTTCTAAAGAGGAGGTAAAGTAGTTATGACTATACACATATTAATATCTATAGTTGTTGGAATTGTATTTGGGTACTTTATTGCTCCGGAAATGGTGGTTCAGAATATTGATTTTATAATTGATTTTGGTTTATGTTTGCTATTATTTTTTGTTGGAATTGATATTGGCAAGAATAAGGATACTTTTAATAATATTAAAAAGTATGGCCTAAAAATTCTTTTAATTCCAATTACAGTAGTGCTAGGAACATTATTTGGAAGTGTATTAGCAAGTTTCTTTTTAAAACTTTCTTTATTTGAATCTGTGGCTGTGGGAGCTGGCTTAGGCTGGTATTCATTGTCGGCAATTGAGCTTTCAAAATATAGTGCTGAACTTGGTACTATAGCTTTTTTAGCTAATGTATCAAGGGAGGTTATAGCTCTTATTCTTATACCAATAATTGCAAAAAAAATAGGGCATATAGAAACTATTGCTGCTGCTGGAGCACCTTCTATGGATACATTATTACCTGTTATTACAAAGGCAACAAATAGCAGCATAGCCATATTAGCTTTTTTCTCGGGGGTAGTATTGTCTATGCTTGTACCTATACTAGTACCTTTGATAATTAGTTTTAATTAAGCTTTATGATAAAGAGGCTGCTTTTTTGCAAGTTTTATTGCTAAAATAAATAGACAAGTATTAATCTTGATTCTAATATATACATTAGATTATTTTATGAGTTTATAGAACCTGATATTTTGGGTTCTTTTTAAAATGAGAAAGAATAACTTGTAAAATTTTGACGTGAAATGTATAATAATATAAGAAATTCAAGAATAATTTTAGACCTTGGAGGAAATATTATGAACACCTCTACGAAGAAAACGAAAAAAATAATCAAAAAAATTAATCTAGTATTAATTATCCTTTTGGTAATCGGTGTATATGGAGGATACCAATACTATAACTCCTTGAAATTACCTGTAGATAAGACAAATTCTGAGAATATTATTATTAATATACCTAAAGGAGCTTCTACTGCTAAAATAGCTGATATTTTAAAGGAAAACGAGCTTATTAGAAATGGGTTTTATTTTAGGCTTATATCAAAACAGAGAAAAATTGGTGGGAAATTTAAAGCGGGAAATTATAAATTAAGCAAAGCAATGGATTTAGATGAAATAGCTGATAAGCTAGTAAAAGGTGAGATTTATGTTGAATCCATAAAAATTACAATACCTGAGGGCTTTGAAGTAAAACAAATAATAGAAAGGCTTGCAGGTAATAAAAATGTTGATCTTAATAAAGAGAAGCTGCAGGATATTATAGGTAATGGGGATTTTGACTTTGACTTTTTAAAGGGAATTCCTAAAGGCAAGAATAGATTAGAAGGTTTTCTTTTTCCTGATACTTATCAGGTTACAAATGATATAACTGAAGAAGAAATAGTTTTAAAGATGTTAAACAGATTTGATAGTATCTTTAAAAAAGAGTATTATGAGAGGGCTAAAGAGCTGAATATGAGTGTAAAGGATGTTATTGTTTTGGCATCCATTATTGAAAGAGAAGCTAGGGTAGAAGAGGAAAGGCCAATAATTTCAAGTGTATTTCATAATAGATTGAAGAATAAAATGTTACTTCAGTCCTGTGCAACTGTTCAATACGCCTTAGGTGAAAGAAAAGAGCAATTAACCTATGATGATTTGGAAATCAATTCACCATACAATACCTATAAAAATTTAGGACTTCCTCCTATGCCAATAGCATCACCTGGAAAGGCCTCAATATATGCCGCACTATTTCCTGATGATACCAAGTTTTTATATTTTGTGGCTAAGGGAGATGGTTCCCATGTATTTAGCAAAACATATAATGAACACTTAAAGGCAAAGAATAGATATAATTAATTTTTAAAATTTTGGAAAAACTAATACGTGGTAGCAGCCACGTATTAATTTTGCTTATAATACTAAAGGTAATACATGAAAATTTAGGACTTACAATTTAGAACTACAAAAGCGTTATTAAAGGTCTTGGATAAAGGAGTGTTTATATTGAGTAATATTGTAGATAAATTAGTTGAAGGATATATAAGGGATATGCTCCCTGAAAATAAAGGTATAATAAAAGAAATGGAAGAATTTGCAAGGGATAACAATATTCCTATTGTTCATCCTGAGGTGGCAAAGTTTTTGGATGTGATAATAAAGATAAGTAAGGTTAAAAGCATTTTAGAGGTGGGAACAGCAATAGGATATTCAGCTTTAATTTTTTCTAGGGCCATGGGAAATGAAGGGAAAATAGTAACTATTGAAAAAAGTGAAGATATGTATAATCTTGCTAAGAATAATATTAAAAAAGCAGGACAAAAGGCTAATATAGATATTTTATTAGGGGATGGAAGAGAAGTACTGCCACAGATTGAAGGAAAATTTGATATGATTTTTTTAGATGCTGCTAAGGGACATTATCAAAAATTTTTATTATCATGTATAGATAGATTAAATGATAATGGAATTATTGTTTCAGATAATGTATTATATAAGGGAATGGTTGCATCTAACCAATATGTAGTAAGAAGAAAGATAACAATAGTTAAGAGAATGAGAAAATATTTAAATTACATATCAAATCATCCTAGACTTACTACAAGTATTATACCTATAGGTGACGGTGTTGCATTAACATATAAATTAGGAGGGAATTATGGTGAATAGAAAAATTGAGTTGTTAGCTCCTGCTGGAGATTTAGAAAAACTAAAATTTGCATGTATTTATGGGGCTGATGCAGTATATATTGGAGGACAAATATTTGGACTTCGTGCCAGTGCAAAGAATTTTTCAATAGAAGATATGGAAGAAGGAATAAAATTTGCCCACGAAAGAGGAAAAAAGGTATATGTTACAATAAATATTATTCCCCATAACGAAGATTTAAAGGAATTGCCGGAATACTTAAAAAAGCTAAGTGAATTGAATATTGATGCAGTAATACTTTCTGATCCTGGAACCCTTATGTATGTAAAAAAATATGCCGGGGATTTGGAAATACATTTAAGTACTCAGGCCAATAATACGAATTATATGAGTGCTAATTTCTGGTATGAGCAAGGTGTTAAAAGAATAGTAATGGCTAGGGAATTATCCTTTGGAGAAATAAAAGAAATACGGGAAAATGTACCAGATGATTTGGAACTAGAAGGCTTTATCCATGGTGCCATGTGTATTTCTTATTCAGGAAGATGTTTATTAAGTAATTATATGGCTGGTAGGGATGCCAATAGGGGAGAATGTGCTCACCCCTGCAGATGGAATTATTATATTGTTGAAGAAAAAAGACCTGGTGAATATATTCCCGTTGTAGAAGACGAAAAGGGGACATATTTCTTTAATTCTAAGGATTTATGTATGATAAAGCATATCCCTGAGGTAATAAATTCCGGAATAAATAGTTTGAAAATTGAAGGTCGTATGAAAAGTATATATTATGTTGCCAATACTGTAAGGGTATACAGAAAGGCAATTGATGAATATATGAAAGCACCTGAAAACTATAATTTTGATTCTAAGTGGTTAGAAGAGCTTAAAAAAGTAAGCCACAGGAAATTTACAACAGGCTTTTACTTAAATAAGCCAACTGAAGAGGATCAATTATATGCTTCCAGCTCATACATAAGGGAATATGATTTTATAGGTATTGTACTTGAGTATGATGAAAATACTGGTATGGCCCTAATTGAACAAAGAAATAGGATTTTTAAGGGCGATAATATTGAAGTAATAGGTCCAAGTTATGAAGGATTTAATCAGAATATTGAAATAATCCTAGATGAAAAAGATAAAGAAATAGATGTGGCTCCCCATGCACAACAAAAGATAAAAATAAGAATGGATAGGCCTGTAGATAAGTATTATATATTGAGGAAGAAAAGGGAGGATGATTAATTTGAATAGGCCGATTCTGATTGGAATTACAGGGGGGACTGGTTCTGGGAAAACTACAGTTACAAGGGCCATATATGAGAGTCTGTCTGAGAAAAACATATGTATTATTGAACAGGATTCATACTATAAGGATCAAAAGCATTTATCTTTTGAAGAGAGAACTAAAACAAATTATGATCATCCTTTGGCATTTGATACCGATTTGCTGCTTGAGCATTTAAATATTTTACTTGATTGTAAACCTATAGAAAAACCAATATATGATTTTTCTAATCATATAAGAAGAGATAAAACAATAAGAGTGATTCCTAAAGATATTATAATATTAGAAGGAATAATGATTTTAGAGGATGAAAGATTAAGGGATTTAATGGACATAAAAATTTTTGTAGATACTGATGCTGATGTAAGGGTTATTAGAAGAATATTAAGAGATATAACAGATAGAGATAGAAGTTTAGAGTCGGTAATAACTCAATATTTAAAAACTGTAAAACCTGCTCATCAACAGTTTATTGAACCAAGCAAAAAATATGCTGATATAATTATACCAGAAGGCGGGCATAATAAAGTGGCAATTGATATAGTAGTAGCAAAGGTAAAAGCTATAATTTCTGAAAAACAGAAAAATAATAATTCTTATATATAAAAAGTATACCCCTTCTCCTATATGGCAATACTTAGAGTATCCTAATAGGAGGTTTTTTTATGGATAAAAACGAAAAGGAAAATGTAAGTACAAGGAAAAATAAATACACCTGTGTAAGGAAGAAAAGAATTTTTACTATTTTTATTACTGTGTCCTTTGTTTTATGCCTATTAATTGTACGATTATTTTATATACAGATTATTAAAGGCCAAGATTATAGTAAAAGGGCCTTTGAGCAATGGTTTAAAGTAATAGAAACTATAGCGGATAGGGGAAGGATTTATGACAGAAACAGAAAATTATTAACTAATATGACTAAAAAAAAATATTTAATATTAGAACCTGGAATTAGTCTGGATAGTCATAGTATCGATGTTATACAGGAGTTAACCAATATAGGGAAAAATGAAATCATTGGTATTATGTCAAAGGGAAATAGGGTTGAACTTCCTATTGAAAATTATAATGAAGAGTTGATAATGGAAATTCTAAGAAATAAAGGAGCAGCCTCTGTAGAACGTTTTGAAAGATATGATGAAAAAGGATTGGCATCCCATGTAGTGGGATATATAAATAAATCTAAAAACACTGGTGTTTCAGGACTTGAAAAATCATTTAATAAAGAGCTTGGGGAAAATAGAGAGAAAAGAGTAGGTGCTATACTTGATGCCCAAAATAGAATTATACCCGGCTTTGGTTATATTGTTATGGAAGAAAAAGAAAAACTTAAAAAGAATATTATCACTACATTAGATATTGATATACAAAAAATATGTGAAGATGAACTGGATAAAAATAAATACTTGGGAAGTATAGTTGTTTTAGATAGTAAATCAGGGAAAATTTTAGCAATGACAAGTAGACCAAACTATAATCAAAACGATGTAGGAGCTCATTTAAATAGTAATGAAAAGGAATTGTTCAATAAAGCTGTTCAGATTTCATATCCTCCCGGTTCAGTTTTTAAAGTAGTTGTTACTGCAGCTTTATTGGAGAATGATGTTATTGATTTAAATGATAAACTAGTTTGCAATGGATATGAAATGTTAGGTGTAAATATGATTAAATGCAACAGCTACGAAAGGGGTGGACATGGAGAGCTGACCTTTGAAGATGCTTTTTCATTATCATGTAATTCCGCATTTATACAGGCAACACAGACTTTAGGAGGAGAAAAACTTCTTGAAACTGCTAAAAAATTTGGAATTGGAGAAAAAACGGGAATAATGCTTAAAGAGGAAACGAAGGGCATTTTACCATCTGATGATTATGTTAAGGGTCCAGGTATAGGGAATATAGCAATTGGACAAGGGACAGTCCAGGTAACACCTCTTCAGGTTGCAAGATTTACAAACGTAATTGCAAATGATGGTATAGATGTTGGTGTAAGACTTGTAGATAGATTAGTAGATGATAATAATAAAACTTTGATTGATTATGATAATAGAAAAATTGAAAGAGTTATTTCCAGTGATACATCCAATAAAATAAAGAGAATGATGAAAAAGGTTGTGGAAAGTGGTACAGGAAAAAGAGCTAATATAAAAGGAGTAGAGAGTTATGGTAAAACAGGCTCAGCAGAAGCTGTTGGGAAAAATGGTGAGACTGTTCATGCATGGTTTACTGGTTTCTTTTTAGGTGAAAAATCTGAATATGTAGTAACAATAATTGTTGAAGATAAAGGAAGTGGAGGAAGAATAGCCACTCCTCTGTTTAAAGATATTGCTGAGAGAATGCTAGATATGGGAATGTGAAAACAATATAAAAAATAAATTCAAGACATGCACAAAAGGCAAACTCAAAACATATAATTTATAGTGACCAAAAATATGGAGGTGGCAGCCGTATGTGGTTAACTTTTTTATCACTTCCTTTATTTCTTTTATCAGCATTTGTAACGAATAATACTTCATTTCCTAAGCCGCTTAGCCCCGATGAAGAAAAAAAATATATATCATTGTATTCTAGGGGAGATGAAAAAGCTAAAAATATACTGATTGAAAAAAATTTAAGGCTAGTTGCCCATGTAGTAAAAAAATACCATAATACAGGTTATAATGTTGACGATCTAATATCTATTGGTACAATTGGTCTGATAAAGGCAATAACTACCTTTGATGCAGATAAGGGTACAAGACTAGCTACTTATGCTGCTAGGTGTATAGAAAATGAAATATTAATGACAATAAGAGCTGGTAAAAAAATCAAAAACGAAGTATCTATTCAAGAACCTATAGGAATAGATAAAGAGGGCAATGAATTACCATCAACCCTTTATACACATTAATGCTATAGTCACTTAGTTAGCTTAGGATAAAGGTCTAGGGTAAATTCATTGCTTTTTTGATTAGGGAACCTTGTATAAACTGCTTTTTCAAGAATTGATTTTAGCAGCTTATTTTTTTTATAGGAACTTTTGGTTTTAGGGTAAATATCTAGAACTTTTTCTACCTTTGGAATAATATTTTTTTGAGCCAAGTTTTTTTGCTTTTCCATTTCTATATCCTTTAATACTTTTTCAATAGATTGGTTAGTGCTGTCAATTCTTTCTATTAATATTTGACTTCTATCTAAATATGTATCAACATTGTATATTCCACGCTCTAATAAATCATGTAAATTCCCCTTTTGTTTAGATAATTCTTCAAGTTCATTTTTCAATTTATTATGGGTTTTCATAAAAATATCTATCATAGAATTATCATCACTTGCAGCATTGATATATTCATCATTCCATTTAATTTTATATTTATTAAGCCACTCATTTAACCCTTCAAGTATTTTTTCTTCAACATATTCAAATCTAGTGCTTTTATTACTGCAAAGGGAATTGTAGCATAAAATGCGAGGAGCTGCATGACTGTACTCTCTATATACCATGTTTCTACTGCAAATACCGCATTTTATTATGCCGGCTAAGGGATTTATGATTTTAGTATTGTATGGTACATGGGTTCTTTTGTTTAGTATCCTTTGGGCTTTATCAAACAATTCTTCCGATATAAGGGCTTCATGCTTACCATCTGCGATAATCCATTCTTCTATAGGTCTAGTTTTTGTATCTTTAACTTTATTAGGATTATTGGATTTCTTTATTTCTTTTTTCTTCCATATAACTTTACCTTTATAAACGGGATTTTTAATTATTATAAGAACAGAGCTATTATGCCACTTTTTGCCTGTATATGTAGTGTATCCCAGTTCATTTAATCTATTGGCAATTTTCCCCCCGCCAAGGCCTTTATTTACATATAAATCAAAGACCATTTTAACTATTGGGGCTTGCTGTGGATGGGGCCTGAGGGTTCTAAAATCCTTTGTTTCATGAATAAGATATCCATAAGGAGGATTGGGTGATATATAGTTCCCATCTTCAACAGAACGAATTCTACCACGCTGAAGTCTGCGGTTAATAATCTTTAATTCCTTCCTGGCCATAAAGGCTTCAAACTCTGAATATTCTTCATCAAATTCATCTTCTAGGTCATAGGTTTTTCTAGGAGTTATTATTTTAGTTCTAGATTTTTTAAAGGTTTCCAAGATAAGGCCTTGCTCCTGCATATTACCACGACCTAGCCTATCCATATCCATAACTAGAACTGCATCATAAATGCTTTTTTCAACTTCCTTTAAAAGTTCTAGCATTTCTGGCCTATGCATAAGACTTTCTCCAGATACAATCTCTTCACGGATTTTAACTATATTTAAATTTAATTTTTTTGCCGTTTGAAGTAATATTTTTCTATGCTTTGATAAGGTTTCCCCTTCACCACGTTTTTCAGCTTCTTCATCGGCTCTAGATTTACGTAAATACATACAGATTTTTTCCATAGCTATCACCTTTTTGTTGTTTTGTTAATAAAAGAAACTGCATAATTACCTTTTGCAAAAGCCATCTACTATATCCAGCTTTAAAAGCTCTAGAAGACTACTATATATATTATGCAGTTGTCCTAAATTTAAATTATCTAATTATATCTTAATTATAGGGATTTAAGTAAAGACTTTAATTTATACCCATGAAAAATCCTTAGAAGCATTGGATATTTTCATATGTATAAATTAAGTTTTACTATATAAACCTTATTACAATTATATGATTTTTGGTGTAGGAATAAAAGCTGTTATTTAAAAGCAGTTATGATTTTACTTGCATTAGAATATGTGTAATAATTTTAACTAAAGATTTTGGATATGGCTTGGTTCACCGTATCGCTGTAACTGCGGTTTTGTGGGGAAGCATTTTAAAATTATGGAAATGCAGAATGCTTCATAAGAATACTTGGAAAGAATAGGGGTAATGGCAGCAATATCAATATATATAGATGTTTTAAACTTTAATACAGATAAGCTAAAAATCAATAAATTAAAATACAAAGAGATCATAAATCGAATTCAAATGGTAATGACGATAAAGATATCCTATGTATAGATATGTTTCCTAACTTAATATAATTGAATAAACAAATACCATGAAAAGCCAACAACATTTTCATGCTATTTGTTAATAATTCATAAGTGGGATGAAGTTATTTTGTAATCAATTTCAAATAGAATTTCTAATGGTTTCAATTATGTAATTTTCTAATATAAATAAACTCTTTTATATCTTTTTAAAAAGAATAATGAAACAAAGAGCGATGAAAATTCTGCAAATGGAACTACTAACCATAATCCATTTAGTTTAAAAAGACTAGGTAATACCCAAAAACCTATAATACAAAATATAAAGGTTCTTGAAAAAGAAAGTAATGCTGAAATCTTTCCATTAGATAAAGCTGTAAACAATCCAGAGGTATAAATATTTAAACCTGTAGCTAAAAATGAAAAAGCAAAAATTTTTAATCCTTTCAATGTTATATTATATACAATATTTGTTTTGGAGATGAATATCTTAACAATAATTGGAGAAAAAACAGAACAAATAATAAATATAATTAATGAAGATATCATAACAAAAACTTTTGAATATAAATTATATTCTTTAATTTTTTTTTGATTTTTAGCACCATAATTAAAACTAATAATAGGAGAAATACCTGCTATATGTCCTAAATAGACTGATGTCATTACGAATTGAATAAACAATATTATTGTAATTGCCGCTACCCCGCTTTCACCAGCATATTTAAGGGCAGTGTAATTAAACAACAATGTAGTTATTGCGACAGATAACTGAGTTACCATTTCAGATGAACCATTATATATAGTATCTTTCAATAACCTTAAGTCTAATGATGGCTTAACATATTTTAATGTGGATTTTTTACTTATAAAATATAAGGAACATAAAATAGTAGAAAAAGCAGAGCCAATAAGTGTTGATAAAGCGGCACCTTTAATACCAAAATTTAAGTGATATATGAATACATAATTAAGTATTAAATCAATTAATCCACCTAATAAAGAAGCTAATAGACTAAAGTTAAAGGCACCATCCACTCTTGTAAAATACTCAAAAATCATTTTAAGTATATAGAATGGAGCACATAATAAAATTATTATTCCATAATTCTTACAATAATTCATTAAAGCTTCTGTGGCACCTAAAAGGGAAAAAATTTTTTCATTAAATACAAGTCCTAAGACACTAAATATAACGCCAATTATCAAAGAAAATAAAAGAATTAAGCTAAATCCATTATTAGCTTCTTTTAAGTTGTTTTTCCCTAATGAAATAGATATTAAAGCACTACCACCAGTTGCCAACATAACACCAATACCACACAATAAGTTAACCATAGGGAGTACAATGTTAATACTAGCTAATGCGTCAGATCCAACTTTGTGAGATACAAATATACCATCCATAATTGTATACAATGATAAAAAAAGCATAGAGAGAATTGGTGGGGAAATAAATTTAAAGAATTCTTTTAATGATGTTTTTTGAGAAAATGTATTTTCCATGTATAATCCTCCTTGTTCTAAGTGTTTACTAATAGAATAATAAGGTATATAGTAACTATATAGTCAAGGATTTTTTGAAAGGAATTATAAATATGAAGAATAAAGAATATTTTTCTACAGGAGAGTTTGCAAAGCTAGTAAATGTATCTAAGCAGACTTTAATTTATTATGATAAGTATGGTATTTTTTCTCCTATGTATAAGGATGAAAATAATTTCAGGTACTATTCTTTAAGTCAATTTGAGGCATTAGATACATTAATAAGCTTGAAAGAAATGGGAGTACCACTAAAAGAGATTAAGGAATATCTAAGTGACAAAGATATAGAAGGTTTAGTAGAGCTACTTAAGAATAAAAATGAAGCAATAAAGAATCAAATTAATAAGCTAAGACATATTAGCAACAAAATAGAAAATAAATCTTTAAAGTTAGAAAAAGCTATTAAGCAGCGGCTTATTAAGGAACCTTATTTCAAAAGGTGTGACCCTACATATATTTTAACTTCTAGTGTTGAAAGTAAGGATTATAAAGAAATAATGGCAAAAATTATTGATTTTATTAATCGTTGTAGGGAAAAAGAAGTATTTGATAATGGAAATTCCATTGGAGGGATTATAAAAAAGGAAGACATACTTAATGAAAAGTTTAATAACATAAATGCTATTTATATTGTTATAGATAATAAAACTATAACTGATGATGTGAATGTTAAACCAAAGGGGATTTATGCATGTATTAATCATAGAGGAAGTTATGATACAACACATATTTCTTATAAAAAGCTAATAGATTTTATAGAACAAAGTGGATATGAAATTATTGGAGATGGTTATGAAAATGAACTTATAGGATATCTTTCAGCTCAATCACAGGAAAAATATTTAATAGAGCTATCTATACAAGTACAAAAAATTAAATAAAAAGATACCGGGTACCTTTTCTTTCATCATCTGATAATAGCTTACTTTCCTATTCTTATATGCTCTATTTTTATATGATCTTCTTTAAATTTTTAGGAAGAGGCTAAAAATGAAAGGAAACAGTAGTAAAATATTAAAGATTTATCATTAATATTTTACTAGAACATATTTGTCATATATTTGTAAAAAGTTATATAAATTCAACTTCATCCAACATATTTTTCATAGAACTGTTGAGACTAGTATTTTGAATTTTATAGTTGCTTTTACGTATTAAAACAATGTGCTCTCATATACTGTATAGGAAAGGGGGATACAACATGTGTACAGCAATAACATTACAGTCTCAACAAGTAGAAACATTTTTTGGAAGAACTATGGATTTTTCTTATGATATTCAACCCGAGCTTTATATAGTACCTAAAAACTATATATGGAAAAACACTTTGAACATGACTTCGATTCGCAATTACTACAGTTTTATCGGAATTGGGCAGAAGCTTGACGGAATTTTTGGTTTTTTCGATGGTGTAAATGAAGAAGGATTTGCAGCAGCATCATTATACTTTGCAGGATACGCTCAGTACAACAGACAATTGCCCTATTTAACTTCTCAGCAGATAGCCTCAGTTGATTTTCTTCACTATATTTTAGGAAGATGTTCATCAATAAAAGACTTAAGAATAGCATTAAATAATATATCTATTATAGGTTTGCCAGATCCTGTTACACAGACAATAGCTCCGCTCCATTGGATTGCTGCAGATAAGACCGGAAAATGCGTTGTTATTGAGCAAACAAAAAAAGGCTTGAAGCTTTTTGACAATCCCATCGGTGTTATGACCAATAGTCCTGATTTTCAATGGCATATGACTAATTTGAGAAACTACATGGAAGTTTCTCCAGAACAGACTGAAGAAGTTTTTTGGGAAAATATTAGGTTAAAGCCATTTGGTCAAGCTGGAGGAACTACATTACTTCCAGGAGGTTATACATCTCCGGAACGTTTTGTAAGGACTGCATATTTGAAAACCCATGTACCAACACCTAAAAACGCTATTGAAACAATTGTATCATGCTTTCATATTATGGAAAGTGTGTCTATTCCAAGGGGTGCTGTAATATCCTCAAGAAATACATATGACTATACAAAATATACTGCTTTCATCAATACAAATACATGTGAATACTTTTTTAAAACATATGACAACATGCAGATTGTAAAAGCAAGTTTATTTGATAACCACAAACCGTTAGATCAGCCTTTCAGTCTTGGCAAACTAGCACATCCAATGTTTTTTAATGAGTTGATAGAACTATAAGCAAGGGGACGATTCTATCGATATATATTGAAGGGATTCTAATAAAGTAATCTTACCAAAATTGAAAACTGCAGTTACAGTGGTACGGTGAACAGTATCATAAGTAATAACGGTTTTTGAAAATATTTTCTGTTAATGAAAATTATATAGCAAGATATTATAGAGGTTTGAATTGAGGGTTAAATAAGTTGAGTGAGTAAGTATTTAAAGAAGAGGAAAAATGTACCCCTTTTATAGGGGTACTTTGAAAAGTTATAGCAGTTGGAAGAACTTTTAGAGCGTCTTAAGATATAGGACGTAAAGGAATCAGTTCTTATACAAGTGGTTCTTTTACGTGAATATAATCCATAATTGTATGATCCTAGAATGGACCATAATTTATTTGAATTGCAACAAATAAGAATATAATGGAAAGTATTAATAATTTAATAACAAGTGATATGGTAAACTTAAACCATCTATCATATGGAACTTTACCAAATGCTAGTGCTATTAGAACAACTCCAAGTGTTGGATAAATTATATTTGTAATACCATCACCTAATTGGTAAGCTAAGATTGCAGTTTGTTTTGAAATACCAACGATATCTGCCATTGGGAGCATGATTGGCATTGTAATAACTGCTTTACCACTACCAGATGGTATAAAGAAGTTTATAACACATATAAATAGTAACATTGCAATGGCTGAGATTACAGGAGGTAGTGTACTAAGTGGAGTGGATATTGAATGAATAATTGTATCAATGATGTTTCCAGATTCAAGAATCCATTGAATACCTCGAGCAACTCCGATAATTAAAGCTCCTCCAGCAATACCTGAAGCACCCTTTACAAATACTTCTGCTGTTTTATTAATACCAAGTTTACCAAGAACACCTGCTACTAGAGCGATTAAAATAAATAGTGCACTTAATTCATTAAAGTACCATCTAAAATTTATAGCTCCGTAAATGAATAGACCTAAACAACCAATGAGTGTTAAAATAATTAATTTATGGGCCAGTGTAAATTTTTCTTTTTGAAATGTATCAACATCAAAGCTTAAATCACTGGTATCAATATCGTGCATAAGACTCTTACTTGAATCTGCTTTAATTGACTTACTATATTTGAGAATATGATGAAGTGATACGATAATTGTAATTACAAAAATAACGATTCTAAAACTTAAGCCAGAGAACATTGGTAACCCTGCAAGACTTTGTGAAATACCAACAGTTAGTGGGTTCGTAGGACCGCTTGAGAAACCAATCATTGCACCTAAAAGAGCTACAGCAACTCCAGTAATTGAGTCATATCCAAGACCAACAGCAATAGAAATCGCAAGTGGAATAAAAGGAATAGATGCCTCAATAAATCCAAGAAAGCCACCTAAAGAAGCAAAAATACAAAATATAAGAACTAATACAAGATTCCCACCTTTGTTACCAAGTTTTGAAATAGCTTTAGAAATACCTATGTTTAGAGCACCAGTTTCTTGAATAACACCAATACTTCCTCCGATCATCATGGTACCAATAACAAGCATTGCAGAAGCAACAAGTCCATATGGGACTGCTCTAAATATATCAAAAAAACTAGCTGGATTAGATTCTATGAATTTAAATGAATCCGGATTAATCACCATTCTTCCATTTACTTCGATTGTATCAAAGTGACCAGCAGGAATAATATGCGTTAGAATAGCTGCAAATATAATTACAAAAAATAACAGCGCGAAAGAATTAATCATTTTAAACTCTTTTTTATTTCTATTTATGGGTTTACTCATGGTTTTTCCTCCTTTAGTTTAAATTTCATATTTTGGTTAACATATACCTATTCAAAAAAGGATATAACGTTATTTACGTGAACTTGTACACCAACAGCAAGGGCTTCAAGATCAACTTTAAATCTAGGATTGTGTAAAGATACTGGACTTTCCTTATTAGGATTTGCACATCCTAGCCAAATTAATGCACCAGGAACTTTCTTGAAATATGCGCCTACATCTTCTCCACCGGTGAAAGGTTTAGTTTCAAGAAATATTTTATCTTTACAAAGATATCTTTTAGCTGTTGAAACAACAAATTCAACTATTGTATCATTATTTATCGTTGGCATATAACCTTTACCTCTTGTATAAACTGCAGTACATCTGTGAGCTGCTGCAATGTTTCCAGAGATTTCCTTTAATCTTTTATTGATTGTTTCTCTAACTTCAGTAGAAAAAGTTCTAAATGTTCCGGTAATTTCGATTTTTTCAGGAATAATATTCCATGATGAAGAAACAGTATTAACAGTTCCTATTGTAACTACACAAGGATCGAGTGGGTCTATTTCTCTCGAAGGTAGAAGATTAAATGCTGCCATTATTTCGGTTAAAGCAGGAATAGGATCAATTGCTGAATGGGGTGAAGATCCATGTCCACCTTTACCAGTAATTTCTACTTTAAAAAAATCAGTAGATGCCATGGCTTCCTTTTGTTGAACCATAATTTCTCCAGTTTTATAAAGAGGGGAAACATGAATTGCAAGACAAGTACTTACATCATCTAGAACGCCTTCTTTTATCATTACAGATGCTCCTCCAGGTGCTGGGCCTTCTTCAGCAGGTTGAAAAACAAACTTTACAGTACCTTTTACTAAGTGTCTGTTCTCAGATAGATATTTAGCAGCTCCAAGAAGCATTGATACGTGAGCATCATGACCACATGCATGCATTTTTCCTTCATTTTTAGATGCATATTCAAGTCCACTTTCTTCTTTAAGTGGTAAACCATCAATATCTGCTCTAAGCATTAGGGTTTTGTCTATTTCACCTCCTTTGATGACTCCTATCACCCCAGTTTTTGCTACATTTTTAGTTACTTCAAGACCAAATTCTTGAAGTTTTTTAGCAATAAATGCTGACGTTTCATATTCCTCAAATCCAAGTTCTGGACAAGCATGAAGAGTTTTATAGTAAGATTTAATATCTTCATGAACAACTTTTACATCATTTAAGCTAACCATGAAATTCCTCCTTTATTTCTTACATGCTTCAATAAATTTTCTAAATATATTAAGATGATTTTCATATCTATCAACAAGGGTTTCTGGATGCCACTGTACACCTAAAACAAATCTATTATTATCAGATTTTAATTCAATTGCTTCAATAATACCCTTATCATCATACGCAGTAGGAACAAGACTTTCTCCTAACTTTTTAATAGCTTGATGGTGGTAGGAATTTACACTAATCTTGTTTGATGAAAATATATCTTTATATTTAGAGTCATCTTGTATATTAACTGTGTGGATTACATAATTCATTGGAGAAGCTAAAAAGAAGTGATCTTCAAGCCCTTCTGAGTTCATATCTTGATATAAACTTCCACCACATGCAACATTTAAAAGTTGATGTCCTCTACATATTCCAAGAACTGGAATATTTGTTTCATTTAGAATTTTTTTTATAAGAATAAGTTCTTGCATGTCTCTTTCTGGTACTATGTTACCAACTTTGTTTGAAAATTGATCATCGTAGTGGTTTGGGTCAATGTCATTTCCACCAGAAAATAGAATGCCATCCAGTTTGTTAATAATATTTTTAGCATTAGATGAATCACCGTAAACAGGAATCATTACCGGAATACCACCAGCTTTTTCGATCGATTTAATATAATCATTTGCAAGGAGTTGCCACTCTTGTCTTGGACCGCCCAAGTGAGTTAGTTTCCCAACTTCATCATCATAAGAATAATTAACTGTTACTCCAATTATCGGTTTCATAAAACTCTCCTTCTAAAATTGATTTATTCAACAGTTGAAAATATCAACTATTTAACAAATTATAGCATAACCCTTATTCAAAGTAAAGAATTTTGTGAAAAAACAAAAAATAGATTGATTGGATTATTATGAAATACTTGCAAGAGTAAGCAGTTTAAGGGTATTATAAAGAGGTAGTTTATTATAATTCAGAAGTGATAATAATTTAAAATTATATAAACAAACAATTAATGTTTCATTTTAAAAAGAAAGAGAGGGAAAGCTAATGGAGTTAATTGAGCAAATAGGTTCGATTTTTTCAAGATTATATAGAAAACGTATGGAAATTATTTCAAGAGAATTAAAGCATTTGAAAATAACAACAAATCAATCAATTCACCTTGTTAATATAAATAGATATCCAGGACTTAATCAAATGGAGCTATCTAATATTCTTAGTATAGATAAGGCAACAGTATCAAAAACTTTAAGAAATCTTGAAAAAAGAGGTTTTGTAAATAAGGTACTTGATGATGATGATAGAAGGTATTATAAATTATTTTTATCTGATAAAGGAGTAATGATTGTGAATAAAATAAAAATAGTACTAGAAGATATCTGGATTCAGAATTTAAATGAGATAAGTAAGGAAGAGAGAATAGCATTTTTAAATACTTTAAATAAGATATATGAAAATACAATGAGCTATAAATCTAGTTAAAATATTTTTATTGAAATGAATGATAAAAATATTTGATTAATATTTATAACAATTGTGTGAGTCGTTGTTGAAAAACAGGGTGGTTTTCTATAGGAAAATCACCCTAAGTTATTTTTGAAATTTTTTAAAATTGCCCAGCAAAATCTTCTCCTATTTGGAGAGGAGAATAACCATATTCTTGATATTATGATCCACGCCAGTAAATAAATATTGATTTACAATTTAAAGTGGTTCTTCGTCAAATTTGATGAAGTCTGCAACCATTTAAAAATAAAAAAGTACTATATAAAGGAAGGAGCAATAATTAAAGGGTATTGCAATAGATCAAACAAAAGGATTGAGAAGATCTTAAAGCGTAAAAATTTTGTGTCTTGACTTACTAGACGATTCAATAGATGATTACTATTTTTGTAAAGATACGTTTGTAAACAGCATTATATGTGCATTTAATAGAGAATCACAGAATGAAATGAGACTCTCTCAATTTTCACTTACTTTTTTTCATGCTGATATTTTTAATTTAATTTTTCCACAATATCTTGAAAAAAATTAAAATGCTTAAAAACATAAATTTTGTTACTATATAAATAAGGAAGTGGTGATATTATGATTGGAGATATGAAAATTGAATTAAGCAAAGCTAAAAAAAATAAATATGCCATACCTGCGTTTAATGCCATTAATCCATTGATGATAAAAAAATATATTGAAGTGGCAAATTCTCTGCAAGCGCCGATTATAATTTCTTTAGCGGAAGCACATCTTGAATATATGGAACTAGAAGAAGCATTATATAGCTATGAACATTATGCAAGTAAGACTAATGTTCCAATTATTTTGCACCTAGATCATGGTCAAAGTATTGAAGTGGTAAAACAGGCTATTAATTTAGGTTTTCCATCAGTTATGATAGATGGTTCAATGCATGATTTTGATACAAATGTTAAAATGACCAAGGAAATTATAGAGTATTCTCAGTTAAAAGGTATTGCTGTAGAAGCAGAAATTGGTCATGTAGGTGCAGGAGAAAATTATGAGACTGACGAATTAACAGATTCAATATATACAAGTGTTGAAGATGCTGTTGAATTTGTTAATCAAACAAATGTGAATAGCTTAGCTGTATCAATTGGAACAGCCCATGGACATTATAAAGGTATCCCTAAATTAAATTTTAATAGATTAAATGATATTAATAAATCTGTGGATATTCCCTTAGTATTGCATGGTGGTTCTTCAAGTGGTGATGATAATTTAAGAAAAACAATTGAATTTGGTATCAGCAAAATAAATGTTTTTACTGATGTAGTGACAAGCATTAATAAACAAATGGATTGTGGCAAAGACTACTTTACAGTTTTAGATCAAATTAATTTAGGAATTGAAAATTGTCTAAAACATTATATTGATCTATTTGGTACAAGGAAGTGGAGTGAAATAAATGATTAAAAAGCCATTTTTAGTAATAAATCCTAAGAATTACTTTAATCAAAAAGAATTATATGAAATGGCATCAATTGCTGATAAATTGGCAGAAGAATATAATGTTACTTTAATATTAACTGGGCCCTTTACTGAATTATATAATCTTAAGAAAAAAACAAAAAATATTCTAATAGCTTCTCAACATGTAGATTCTGTTCCTGAAGGAACAGGAATGGGAAAGGTCTCACCAAAAGCTTTAAAAGAGATAGGCGTTGACGTGATAGTGATGAATCATGCAGAAAATAGGCTTTATTTTTCGGATATTATTGCTGTTGTGAAAGAATGCAATGATTTGAATATTGATACTGTAGTATGCTGTGATTCTATATTAGAAGCGAAAGCTCTAGCATTACTTGATCCAACAGTTATTTTATGTGAGCCAACGGAGCTAATTGGTACAGGACAAACAAGCGATTTATCTTATGTAAAAGAAACAAATAAATTAATTAGAAGTATCAGTCCAAATATTTTAGTAGAACAGGCTGCTGGAGTGAAGAATTACGAAGATGTATATAAAATAATCAAGGCTGGTTCTGATGGAACTGGTGCAACATCAGCTTTTGTAAATGCAGAAGATAGGGAAGCGCTGTTAAGGGAAATGATAGAAGCAATGATAGATGCAGTAAAGGAGGATTAGTAAATGATAATTGAAACTAAAACATTAAACTTAGAGTCAGATGGAAATAAAGTTACGTATCATGAGATAACTGATGAAGTTCGTGAAATAGTAAAACAGAGCGGTGTAAAGGAAGGTTTATGTACAGTTGTATCTCCTCATACCACTTGTTCTGTGATATTTGAAGAACTTTCCTATGATAAAAATTTTAGAGGATACGAATATCTTCAGCAAGATTTGAATGAATTAATGGATCAACTAATTCCAAAATGTGAAGTTGAAGGTCAATATCATCATCCAGGACCTGAACATATTAGAGTAGGATTAGAAGAATTTAAAGGGAAAATAAGTCCAGAGGCTTATACCATGTTGAATACAGATGCTCATTTACGTAGTTCGCTGCTAGGAACAAGTGAGAGTTTTATAATAGAAAATGGAGAATTACAAATTGGTTTAGTTGGTTATATTTATTTTATAGATTGGGATCAAAATAGAAAAAGAACAAGGAATTGTAAAGTACAAGTTATAGGAAAATAAGAGGTGTTAAAGTTGAAGATTAAAAGACGGAAATATCAACTAATTGAAATGTTATGCCAGGAAAGAGAATATAAACCTATGTCTTATTATGCTCGTAAATTAGATGTTTCCAGTCGAACTATATCTAATGACTTAAATGATCTTGATGGAATATTTAAAAAATATGATTTGATATTAGAAAAAAGACCTAACTATGGCGTGTTGTTGAAGGGAAAAGAAGCGAATTTTAAACACCTTATTACGAACTTCTATGACAATGGAAATATAGATTCCCTAAAAGAAAGATATAAAAGACAAGCAGAAATTATTAGAGAGATAATTTTATATGGAAAAGTTGTTACGTATCAAGATCTTTCTGATAAGCTGTACATTAATTCTTCAGTTATTTATCAAGATATGGAAAATCTTAAAAGGTTTCAAAATTCTTACTGTCAAATTATTTCAGATAGAAATGGCACTAGAGTGAAAGGAACAGAATATGGGAAACAAAAATTACTCAAGCAATTTTTTAATTGTTATATAAATAAATGTTATCCTAATGCTTCTATAGAAGTGGTTTCAGATGTACTTTCTAGTTATTACCCTAATTCTGTAATTGCAGTTGTAACAGATATTTTAGACTCCCTTAGTGACATATTAAAAAGATTATTAGAGGAATATTATTTAAATTCATTATTTATTTTCTTGGTGACTATTGCATCAAGAAAAAAAAGTGGAAGAGAATTGATAGTGGATTTTGAAATTTTAAATCAAGAAGGTATTGAATTATTAAGTAATTACCATTTAGCAGTTGAAATTAGCAATCAATTTAAAAAGAGGTTAGGAATTCAATTTGTTAAAAATGAAATCGATTATATTAGTTATCAATTATTTATGCACAGAGTTGAACTAAGTATCAATAATAAATATTTAGAAAATATGTTTTCAAAGGATATAAAATACTTCATAAATAGTATCAGTAAATCTTTAGGCTTGAATTTAACCAATGATCAACAATTGTATGATGCTTTAATTTGTCATATGGTTCCTATGATTTATAGAGTTAGATCTAATGTTAGCATAGAGAATCCAATTTTAAATCAAGTTAAAAATAATTATCCTGTATTATTTAATCTCTCATGGTTTCATTTAAATGAGATATCTAACAAATTTCATATTTTCTTATCAGAAGATGAAGTTTCGTTTATTACAATACATTTACAAGTAGCTATAGAGAGGGCATCTTCTAGAGGGCATGTTATCGTAGTTTGTAAAACAGGATTACTGACATCTGAACTATTAGTAAATAGAATTAGAAAAAGTTTACCATCTTCAGTTGAAGTGAATGTAATTCCTCTTAATGAACTCAATGAGGAAAATACAAAAAATGTAGATTTTATTATCTCTACTGTTCAATTAGAAAATTCGTATAAACCATATATAAAAGTAAGTCCTTTGGTGGACGACGAAGAATTAAGAGAAGTTTACGATTACTATTTAAAATATTCTAAAGGTGAAATACGCAGGCTTAATCATAGTAAGCAAAAAATCATGAAATTAATTCCTAGTTTAATGAATTTAAAACATATTTATATGGAAAACGATTTTAAAACTAAAGAAGAGTGCTTGGACTATTTATTTCAGAATCTTTATGAAGATGATTGTGTAGATAAGAAATTTAGAGACGACATTTATGAAAGAGAATCTTTGGGCAGCACATATTTATCTTTAGGTGTGAGCTTTCCCCATGCTATGCCAACATATGTAAGAAAAAGTGCTATATCTGTTCTATTACTTCCAAATGGAGTTTTTTGGGATGAACATAGAGTATATTTAGTAATAATGTTGGCTATAAAGAGTGATGAAATTAAAGAGACCATTAAAGACTTGCCAGTATTGTATAAGAAGGTATTAGATTATCAGTTTATTAATAATTTAGTTAGGTTAAATGAACCGGAAGATATAAAAAAAATGTTATTAGAATAGAGGGATTTAATATGTATTTGGAAAAAGATTTAGTTTTTTTTGATATTGAAACAAAATCAAGAGAAGAATTATTTTTGAAAATTGAAGAGTTTTTAGTCGAAAAAAAGTATGCTATAAAAGGTTTAGGACAAGCCTTGATTGATAGGGAGAAAGAGTATCCAACAGGGTTAGCTTTAAAGGGCATTAATATTGCTATTGCTCATGCAGATCCTAAATACTCATTAGACAATAAAATTTGTGCTATAAAGCCACAAGATAAAATTGTATTTCAAAATATTGAAAACTTGGAGAAGCTTAATATTGATTTGATTTTTATACTTTTACTAAAGGATAGTGGTAATCATCTTAATATATTAAGAACTATATCAAGTGTTTTTTTAGACGATGATTTTATTGCAGCGGTAAAAGAAACTAAAAATTCTCAAGAATTATTTCAGGTTTTAGATAACTATATAAATAATGTGGACAGTATTAAATAAAATATGGAGAATGGGATTACCATGGAAGATAAAGGTTAAGATTTTACGTATATTCTAAAGTATCAGTTAAGGCTTTTATTTGGTGTGTCTTTCTCTTCTATCTATAAAATTTGACTATAGATATATCAGAATTATAGCAAGACAACCAAATTTATATAAAGTGTTTAAATATAGCAAAAATATAATAGAGAAGGCAGGAGGAGTTAGCTTATGAAAAAAATATTGGTTGCATGTGGAACTGGAATGGCAACGTCAACAATGATTGCAGAAAAAGTTGGTGAATTTTTAGATGGAATGAGTATAGATTATTCCATTACTCAGGGACGATTGGATGAATTAGCTTTTAATGATGGGAAATTTGATTTATTTATTACTTCAATGAAAGTGGAAAATGACTATGAAACACCAGTTGTATCGGGAACTGCATTTCTAATTGGAATGAATGAAGACAAAACTAAACAAGAGATACTAAAGTATTTACAAGATTAAAAAGGAGGAATAAATATGCAAGGCGTAATTGAATATTTTTTATCATTAGGTTCAACTGTGTTTGTTCCAATTGTATTAATAATTATAGGGTTAATACTCAGACAAGGGTTTTTGAAATCCATTAAAAGTGGTGTGACAGTAGGTGTTGGATTTATAGGATTAAATTTAGCAATTTCTTTAATTGCCAATGTACTTGATCCAGCAGTAAATAATATTGTTGAAAGATTTGGCTTACAACTAACTGTTATTGATGTGGGTTCGGGAGCAGCTGCTGGGGTAGCTTTTGGAACGGTGGTAGGTGCTTTAATTATCCCGGCTGTATTTATCTTAAATATAGTTATGTTAGCTTTAGGTTTAACTAAAACAATGAATATAGATATTTTCAATTATTCACACTATGCATTTACAGGAGGTGTTGTTGCCTTAGTTGCAGATAATGTATGGCTTGGTATGATAGCGGCTCTAATTCAAGCAGTTTGGTCTTTATTGTCTGCAGATTATTCAGCTAAGATGGTTCAAGAGGGGTTAGGTGTTGAAGGGGTATCTATTCCTCAAGGTTATGCTGCAAGTACAATTCCTTTATACGTATTATTGGATAAGATTTATGATAGAATTCCTTTCTTAAGAAATTCCAAGCTTGATCTTGGAAATGTACAGAAAAAGATAGGTATGTTTGCTGATCCAGTAATCGTAGGGGTAATTTTAGGTATAATTCTATCACTACTAGCAGGCTATAATTTCCACGAGGCAAGTAATCTTATTATGGGAGTAGGAGCAATTATGATACTATTCCAAAGGATGGTTAAAATAATTGTTGAAGGACTATTGCCTATCTCTGAGTCAGCTAAAGGTTATTTTAATAAAAAATTTGGAGGACGAGAAGTATATATTGGTTTAGACTCAGCTATTACCTTAGGACATCCTGTAACACAAATTGTTGGAACTATTCTTATTCCATTAACACTTATTTTAGCAATTATTCTACCTGGTAACAAAGTATTACCTATGGGAGACTTAGCATTTGCAGCTTTCTTTATTTGTATGGCAACGATTATTCACAAAGGAAATATTTTAAAGACATTAATTAGTGGAACTATAAATATGATTATTACATTATATGTTGCTACATGGTTTGCACCATATTTTACAGAGTTAGCTAAAGGAACTTTAGATATTCAGGGACAGTCAACAGCATTGTGGAATGGTAACCTTTTTGATTTTGTTATTACACAAATTGCAAGACACGGATGGATATTTACTATAATCTTGGTAATTGTAACTATTGCTTTTGCACTTTTAATGAAGAAGAGAAGTGTTCAAAATGAGGCCCAATAATATAGAAATAGGAGCTTCCATATTAAGTGCTGATTTTTGTTATATTGGTGAAGCTGTAGAAGAAGCTATTAGTTCTAATATAGACTTCATTCACGTAGACATTATGGATGGTAAATTTGTTGAAAGTATTACATGGGGACCACAAACTATAGCTGATATTAAAAAGAATTTTAATGTGGTTACAGATGTCCACTTAATGGTTGAAAAACCTGAACAAGTGTTAGAACAATATCTAAATGCATATCCAGATAGGGTTTCAATACATCCAGAATCTACTTATTTTAGTCGTAAATTATTGCATCAAATCAAGAACTCTGGAGCTGAAGCGGGAATTGCAATGAAGTTAGAAACGCCCATTGAGTCTGTGATTAATCTTTTAGATATTGTTGATTTTGTTTTACTCTTGAGTTCAGAAGAGGGTTTTGGAGGAAATAGCTATTCAGAGGCTATTATGACTAGTAAAATTTGCAAAATCATGAACTTGAAAAAATCTTTGAATTATAAATTAAAAATTCAGCTAGATGGCGGAATCAAGGGTCATAATTTAGGAGTGTTATATGAACAAGGTGTAAATAGATTTGTTCTAGGGTCAGCATTATATAATAATGATCCATTTAAGATGAATTATGAAAAGATTATAAATGTATTATAAATAAGAAAGTAGACTTCTGTTTAAAAAGTTGTAGGCATAAGATTTAACATGCTTACAACTTTTTCTAAAAATCATCAAAGGTAGGAGCACCAACCTTTGATAAAAAGAAAGACCTAGAAGTTAACAAATTATAGGTTTTAACAGATTTTGTTCTACTAAACTCTATGAGGAAATTTTAAGAGAATTTTTTGGAGGTAACAGAGTATGAAATATATAGATTTTAAAAGAGATGCAATAAATATGAGAGATGAATTGGTTGAAATAAGAAGAAGTTTACACAAAATACCTGAAATTGGTTTTAATGAGCATGAGACAAGTAAATTTATTAAGAGGTATTTGGAAGAGGAAATCTCTATTCCCTTTAGAAGTGGGTTAGCTGGAGGTACAGGAATAGCTGCTACTCTTGAAGGAGCTTATCCAGGACCGACAATAGCAATAAGGACTGATATAGATGCTTTACCTATTGAAGAACGTACTGAGTTACCTTTTAGTTCTAGAAATAAAGGATATATGCATGCTTGTGGTCATGATGGTCATATGGCTATTGTTCTTGGTACTGCTAAATTATTGAAAAAATATGCGTCTCAATTAAAGGGAAATGTAAAGTTCATATTTCAACCAGCTGAAGAGTTAAGTTTAGGTGCTAAAAAAATGATAGATGATGGAGCTTTGGAAAATCCGAAGGTAGATGCTATATTTGGATTTCATATTTGGCCAGAATTTGAAAAAAACAAAATAGGGATTAAAGATGGGACTATAATGTCTGCAGGTGATAAATTTGATATTGAGATTATGGGGAAAGGCAGTCATGGTGCGGAACCCTATAAAGGAATTGATCCAGTAATAGTTACTGCAGAGATTATATCAGCTATTCAGACCATAGTTAGTAGAGAAATGGATTTATTAAGAAATACAGCAGTAGTATCTATAGGAACTTTAAATGGAGGCACTGCTTTTAATATAATACCTGAAAGAGTAAAGATTAGTGGTACCATAAGGTCTACAGATGAAAAAGTACAGAATAGAATTCCTCAATCAATAAAAAGAATTGTAGAAGGAATTTCTAAAGCACATAATGCAAAATTCTTATTTAAAAATACCAATGTATTTCCTCTAACAGTCAATGATGAATATATTGCTAAAACTTCTTATGAGGAATTAAAGCAATCTATGGAAGATGAAAAAGTAGAATGGTTAAAGTATCCAGGAATGGCTAGTGAGGATTTTTCTCAATATTTATCCATTGTACCAGGGATGTATTTTTTTATAGGTGCAAGAGAAGATAATAGGCATACTGATTTGCATAATCCTGATTATAATTTTGATGAAGATGTTTTAACCTTAGGTGTAGAAGCTGTAACTACATTGGTATATAATTTTTTAGAAAAAAATTTGGTGAAAAATGATTCTATATAGGTATTCTTTTTAAAGAAGATGGTAATAAGAGACATTATTAACTAAAATAATGTTTTAGTTTTTATTTGAGTAGAAGGCTAACTGAATAAATTTTTTAAAGGAGTGAATCTATGATTTTTCCAGATGCTAAGATACTTGATGTGGATTTAACTAATGGAAAGATAGAGAAAAGGACAATACCAGGGGAAATATATAGAATGTATCCCGGAGGTTCAGCTTTAGGTTTATATATTATATTGAATGAAATGGATCCAATGGTAGAACCTTTATCTCCTGAAAATATTTTAGTTTTTTCTGTATCGCCTTTAGTAGGTTTCCCTATTAGTGGTGCAAATAGAATGACTGTTACTACAAAAAGTCCTTTGACTAATACAATTGGAGATAGTCAAGCAGGAGGTTTTTTTTCAGCATATTTAAAAGGAAATGGTTGGGATGCTGTTGTATTTCGTGGAAAGGCAGAAAAACCAATATACCTGTATATAGATGGAGAAGATGTTGAATTAAAAGATGGGTCCAATGCGTGGGGGAAGGTTACTGGTGAAGCAGAAAAGGTTATTAGGAAAGAATTAAGAGAAGATAAGATTGATATAGCACAGATTGGACCAGGAGGAGAAAATTTAGTTAAATTTGCATGTATTATTAATATGTGTAATAGGGCTAATGGAAGAAATGGTACTGGAGCAGTTATGGGGTCTAAAAATCTGAAAGCCATTGCAGTTAAGAAAAAAACGGGCAGACAACCGGTAGATAAAGAAGGATTTAAGGCTTTGGCAGGTAGTATAAAAGAAAGATTAGCTGCTAATCAACCTCTGTTAGGACTAGGAGAACATGGCACAGATATAAACCTTGAACCTTTTAATGAGGAAGGGTTTTTACCTACAAAGAATTGGTCTACTGGATGGTTTCCAGAAGGGGCTAATAATATATCGGGTCCTACTATGACTAAAACCATATTAAAGGAAAGGGATACTTGCTATGCTTGTACTGTAAGATGCAAAAGGGTAGTAGAAGTTCCAGGAAAGGTAGATCCTTTATATGGAGGACCAGAATATGAAACTTGTGGAGGGCTAGGTTCTTATTGTGGTATTACTAATTTAGAAACTGTTGCATTGGGAAATCAATTGTGTAATATGTATGGGTTGGATACCATTTCTACTGGAGGTACTATAGCTTTTGCTATGGAATGTTTTGAAAAAGGTATTATAGATAAATCCCATACAAATGGATTAGAATTAACCTTTGGAAATGACGATGTGATGCCTATTATAATCGAAAAGATAGCTAAAAGAGAAGGAGTAGGAGATTTATTAGCAGAAGGAAGCTATAGAGCAGCTAAGAAAATAGGGGGAGAAGCTTATAAATATAGTATCTCAGTAAAAGGTCAAGAGCTTCCAGCTCATATGCCAGAGATGAAGTCCTCTGTCGGTCTTATATATGCAGTAAATCCATTTGGAGCAGATCATCAATCCCATGAACATGACCCAGTATTAACTTTACCAGAGGATAGCAAAGAAAGAGTTAATTTAAGCCATCTTGGAGTTTGGAAGGGTTATGATAATATGATGGAACTCGATGATGAGAAAGTAAGATTTGCATTTAATACCCAATGTTTCTTTTCATTAATGGATACACTTTGTTTATGTCAGTTTGTATGGGGACCTTCTTGGGAAGCATTTGGGCCAAAAGATTTAGTAGAGTTTGCTAAAGTAGCCATTGGATGGGATACATCTATCCATGAGCTGATGCTTATTGGAGAGAGAAGGATAAATATGATGAGGTATTTTAACTCTAAAATTGGATTTGATAAGAAAGATGATTATCTTCCAGATAGGGTATTTGAACCTTTTGAAGAAGGACCATCTAAAGGAATAGCCATGGATAAAGAAAAGTTCAATGAAGCATTGAATACTTATTATAGCACAGCTGGATGGGACTTAGAAACAGGTAATCCTACAAAGGGGAGTCTCAAGAAGCTTTCCCTAGGATGGTTATTAGAAATATGATAGTTAATGGTAATAGCAAGGATTTTCCATCAGATATTACTATTGATGAACTAATTGAAACTATGGGGTTTCCAAAAAATATTGTAATTGTAAAGGTTAATGGAAAAAGGATACCTAAAGAAAATTATAATGAGAAATTAGATAAAGATAGTAATATAGAAATATATAGCTTTATTGGTGGAGGCTAGAATAGAGGCCATTCCTTTTTAGGGATGGTTATTTTTTCGTCAAATTTGATGAAAAACCCAGTTTTACTTGACAATCAACACCTTTCTATATTGACTTATATCAAACAGCTTTTTTGATATATTTTGACATTGATAATCCATTATAATAGAAATACATAAGTATTATTTCATTATATTTATACTGGAGGCCTATATGAAAACCTTATTATTTTCTCATTTGCTTATACTTCTACTTACTATTATTTTTATATTTAAAACCTTTGATATAAGAAATGCCAAGGGAAAATATATAATGAAACTAAAAAATAGAAAAGGATTATTAATTTTTCTCATTGCTTCTTTTGTCTTTTTCATCCACTTGCTATTTTTAAACTTAAAAACCTATATAATTTTTAATAGACACAAAGATTTTATGGATATAATACTTTCACTAATATGGATTTTTATATCTTTATTACATATTTCAAAAACCTTTAAATACTCAGAAATAAGAGAAAAAGGAATTTACCTTGAAAATGGATTTTATAGCTGGAATAAAATTTACTACTATGAATGGATGTCTCCTGATACCATTAAATTTAAAATCCAAGGCTCAAATTTAAATGAGTATGAAGAAAAAGTTAAAGTTTCTTGTAAAAATAAAAAGCAAATAGATAAAATTTTGCAAAAATATATTAAGCTTTCCTCATCTATTATTTAAAATGATTATATGACTTTAATCTTTATTGAAAAGTAGAAAGGGCTATCCAATGATTCTTTATAACATATAATTCCTGCTGATGACTTATCTATAATTTCATCATATTCCCAGGTTTTCATAATCATTAAAAGATATTACACTAAAATTTTAGTTAGCGTAGACTGGAAAAACGGTCTTGATTTTTTGTAAAAGAATAGTTTATCGGTAGATTAGAAATAGAGTTAAATTCTATCTTTATTATATGGGGTTTGACATATATAATATCTTTAAGTAAAATATTACCAGAATGTTATATAATATAAAAAGTTTATTTCATATATAGGAGAGTATTACCGACACAACTAGCCATGTAATACACTTATTTGGAAGTGTTTGCGACATAAAAGTTCTAAGTTATATAACATTATTATTTCCCTTTTATTGGAATGGTTGAGCAGGATTTCGTAGGATTCGATTTGTTTCAATTTTCATAAAATTTGTATGAAATATACAGAATGGTTAAATGACTTGGAACTAGGGATTCATTTAGTTTCAGCACCTCAAGTAATACCTTTATCTAAAGAAAGAGAGATATTAGAGAGACTTAGTGTAGAAGGATACAATTTTGCAATTGTAGATTTTGAGAAGGATGAGTTACTTGGAAATTGTGGTTTGCTTAATGTAGATTTTATAAATAGAACAGCAGAACTAGGGATTTTTATAGGGAATAAAGAATACTGGAATAGGGGCTTGGGCCAGGAAGCAATAGAATTAATATTGAATTTTGGATTCAATATAATAAATTTAAATAATATTATGCTAAGAGTTAGGGGATTTAATAAGCGTGCTATTAAATGCTATGAAAAATGTGGGTTTAAAGTTATTGGAATTAGAAGGGAAGCTATTACTTTCGGAGATAAGAAATATGGTGAAATATATATGGATATACTTGCAAGTGAGTTTAAAGGAGATATTGTATCAAAGATATTAGAGAATTTTGAATAGGAAAAATAGAATCGGAAGGGGAAGAATAACATTATATAACAAAGTACTTACGCTTCGGCTATGGTAGGGTCTCCAATGGGGATAAGAATGAAGGAGTCATCTCATAAGAATTGCCATGCCACATCCCTTCACCGGGTGCAAGCATGACCTACAAGGAAATAAAGATAGATATACTCTAAAGACTATATATTAAAGGAAGGTGAATATTTTGGTACATTTGGTGTATTGTGATGATAAAGAAAAGGTATTGGAAAAGATTTTAGATGGTTCTAAGACTATGATTATTCGTGCAGCTGCAGGTAGGAAAATTCCTCATAGCCGTGTTTTTGAAGGTGAAACTCTATATTTTATGAAAAAGGGTACTGCTAAAATTTCTGCAACCGCAACCGTTAAAAGTGTTCAAAATTATGTAAAATTGACAGAGGAACAGATAGACGATATATTAGAGGAGAATCAATTTAAACTGAATCTATCAAGAAAGCAACAGGAACGCTGGCGTAAAAAATGTATATGCTTGGTTGAATTTCAGTATACAAAGAGAATAGAGCCACTGGATTTTTACCGTCAGAGTAATATGGATGATTGGCTTATTTTTGAAAAAATAGAAGATGTAGTTGTTGGAACAAGCATTCCTTATAACTATGAAAAGTCTAGGTTTTAAGGTGATATTCTATGGTAATGTGGAATCCGTGGCGTGGATGTCATAAATACAGTGAAGGTTGTAAATTTTGCTACATACACAAAGGTGATGCGAAACGAGATGTAGACACAAATCAGATCGTAAAAACTAATAATTTTTATGCTCCTGTGACGAAGAATAAAAAAGGGGAATATAGGATTAAACCTGGGCAAGTGGTTTACCTATGCTTTTCGACCGACTTTTTGATTGAAGAAGCTGATGAGTGGAGAAATGAGTGCTGGCAGATGATGAAAGAGCGAAGTGACTTGCACTTTATCTTTTTAACCAAGCGTATTGAGCGTTTTTTAAAATGTATTCCGGATAACTGGAATGATGGGTACGAAAATGTAACGGTTGGATGTACTATTGAAAATCAAGAACGAGCAGATAATAGACTTGCAATTTTTGATACTTTGACTATAAAGCATAAAAACATTATCTGTCAACCACTAATTGAAAGCATAAACATTAAGAAATATTTAAATAATATTGAATTGGTTGTGGTAGGGGGAGAGTCTGATAGAAATGCAAGACCTTTGGACTACGATTGGGTTTTATCTATTAGACAACAATGTATAGAAACAGGAACTCACTTTGAATTTAGACAATGTGGGACTCATTTTATTAAAGATGGAAAAAAATATTTACTTAGGGTTAAAGATTTATGTAGGCAGGCAAAAAAAGCTAATATTAACTTCTAAAGTTTAAGCTAACGAGCAAAATATGTTGTTTCAGTTATAACGCATCCTTTATATTATGCGAAGGGCTATCTATGGGGGACGGTTCAGAGACGTCGCAAATATTGGGGTGTTATAGGAAATGTCAATGTCAAAGTAGTCTTTTATAGCTTTTTATAGAACATAGCCATATTTACAAGAATAATATTCGACATATTATTAAGCATAAGGAGAGTAGAATGGAATTAGAAAATATCAATCAATACATTAGAAGTGTAGAACTAAATCGGGAAAAAATACGTTCTTTCTCTGAATATCCATATTCTCTACAAGCTATTCGAAAACTAAATGTGTTGAGATTTCATCCAAGTGTTACGTTTATAATTGGAGAAAATGGAACTGGAAAATCAACTATCTTAGAGGCAATAGCAATAGCTTATGGATTTAATCCTGAAGGAGGGACTAAAAACTTCAACTTTTCGTCAATGGATACACATTCAAATTTATATAGTAATTTTAAATTAGTTAAAGGTGTAAAGAGGCCCAAAGATGGATTTTTTCTTCGAGCAGAGAGTTTTTATAACGTAGCATCAAATATAGATGAACTTGATAAAGATGGTCCAGGACCTAGAATCATAGATTCTTATGGAGGAATTTCATTACATAAACAATCTCATGGAGAGTCATTTTTTTCATTATTCATTAATAAGTTTAGAGGAGAAGGGATATATATATTGGATGAACCTGAAGCTGCCTTATCTCCATCAAGACAGATGTCTATGATAACAAGAATGCATGAATTAGTTCAGAAGGGATGTCAGTTTATAATAGCTACACATTCACCAATAATAATGGCATATCCTAATTCAGTTATTTATGAGATAAACAATGGTTTTAAAGAAGTTAAATATGAAGAAACGGAGCATTATCAAGTCATGAGCTCTTTCATTAATAATAAACAAAAGATGTTAGATATATTAATGGAGGAGAGATAAAATTATATAGTAATATAATATATAGAAAAAGAGGATGAAATTATGAAAAAATTAATCGCAGTAGGGAAAGTTCTATTAATTGTAGCACTTATTTTTACATTAGCAGCATGTAGTAATGAAAACAAAGTAAGTGCCACGGAGGAAATTGATGTTGATAAATCAATGGATAAGGGAGCAATTGAGCAACAAAATGAGAATAAGCAAAATACTAAACTGGACACAAAAGAAAAAGAGGAATTAATCAATAAATTCACAGAAACATTAAAAAACACACAGAATCGAAAGGTCATGTTTGGTGAGTTCCTAGATGATAACCATTACGTATATGTTTCAACTGATCAACTAGACCAACAAAATGAAAAAATATTAATTGTAAACTTAAATGATGGCAATGCAGTGATTCAATATGAGGGCGGGGATGTAAATGATAAACCTATCCTGCAAATACATAAGCTTTTCATTAATCGATTAAATGACTGTGAAAATCCTAATGTATGTGTATTTAGAAAAAATGAAGAGTATACAAAAGTAGAAATATTTGAAATCACTAATAATGGTAAAGAAATTCATCATGTTGATTCTTGTAGACGAGATAATAAAACGGGAGAATATACAGGAAATGAAAATTATAAGTATGTACTGGATTTTTCATTTTCAAGTGACTACTGTAATGAATAGTCTATGAATAAAAAGCATTCTAAAAGTTCTTGAAGGTATATTACCGCTTAGGTATTAAATAAAGTATTTGATAAAGAGTTCTCTGAATATAGCTATGGATTCAGACCCAATCGTAGTGCACATATGGCTCTTAAACAATCAAAGGCATATATAGAAAACATGTTTTGGATTTAGGATGTGTCTTTGGTTGGCATTGCCGATATGCAATTGAGCAAGGAGCAAAATCTGTAATCGGTATTGATATATCCGAAAGGATGTTAAAAAAAGCTCAGGAGATGACTACATCTCCACTAATTGAGTACATAAAAAAGCCTATCGAAGACATAGATTATCATCCAAATACCTTTGATGTTGTAATTAGTTCTCTCACTTTTCATTACATCGAGTCTTTTGATGACATTTGTAAAAAAATAAATTATTGTCTTTCAAGTGGTGGAGAATTTATTTTTTCAGTTGAACATCCAATATTTACATCATATGGAAATCAAGAATGGTATTATGATGAACAAGGCAATCGCTTACACTGGCCTGTAGATCGATATTTTATAGAAGGTATTCGCAAAGCCAATTTCTTAGGCGAAGAAGTTATAAAATATCATAAAACACTAACTACTTATATCAATAACTTGATTATGGCTAATTTTGAAGTGACAAAGCTTATAGAACCTAAGCCAGAGGAGTCTATGTTAAAAGATAGTTCTGAAATGCAAGATGAATTACGTAGACCAATGATGCTACTTATTTCTGCTAAAAAGAAATAAAATCCCCTACAATTCTTATAATATTCTTAAAAAACAACGTCTAGTCTTTAATCTTTTTATTTAGATTAAAATCTAGGCGTTTTAATCCCTGTTAATGTAAATTTTCTTTTGTTTTTTTAATTTCTTTTCTATTTCATCTAGTTCCCTCTACAAATAAAAAGATACCTGGTACCTTTCATTCTAATTGGTAACACTCGAGGTATTTACTTTAAGATATATATTATAAATATTTATTTCTTATTCAAGACCAAGAGTAAGTAATGATAATCTATATTCAGAAGCTGGGTTTAGAATTTTAAAATATAGACTAGGATATCTTGGTGATGGATTTAAACCCATTGCAGATGCAAGAAAATGGGTTTGTACATATCATGGGAGCTGATGATGAGCATAAACAGAAGATAAAGGGGTGATGCCCGATGGAATAGTTGCCGACATTTTTAACAATGTATTTTCGATTGTTTAATGTAGAGCTCTGAAGCTCCCTTCAATTATATTATATTATAATTTTGATTTTTTAAACTAAAAATTCAAGCCGCCAGAAAATTCAGTGAAAAATAGTTAGAATAAAGGGATGGAGCGGATACTTTGAGTTAGAAAGAAATACAAGATTTCTAAATATTGCTATAGGATGTGGCCTATGTTCAAAAAAATTTCAAAGATTTGAATGTATAAACCATATTAAGAATGTATAAGAAAAACTGCAAAAAACTGTCTGTTTTAGAACTAATATAAATCAGACAGTTTTTTAAAATTGCATAATTCCTAGTAGGTACTATAAAAACCTATTTATACATTGCAATTACTATTTCATTTATAATTAAAATAGTTGTTGTTGACCTCCCGGAGTTTTTTTTACTATTAGGGGTGGATAACAATATAAAAGGTTCAAAAGATTTGGATGGTATCCGGTACCCTTTATTAAAAAAAAAATAATTTTAAAACTTTTTATAAGACATAGCCGTCTATATAGTGTAAGTTAACTAAGATACGTATCTTAAATAGAAGAAAGGAGCAATTATGTTTCATGAAAAGAAATAGTTTGGAAGAAGAAATAACAGATTATGTAATCAAGTTTAAAGATAATCATTATAGACTAGCATATAGTTATGTGAAAAATTCAGAAGATGCTATGGATATTGTTCAAGAGTCAATATATAAAGCTTTTTCATCAATTGATTCTTTAAAAAACCCCAGCTACATAAAAACTTGGTTTTATAGGATTATAGTAAATACTTCACTAGATTTTCTACGAAAGAAAAAAAGAGTTGTAGTAGTAGAAGAAGATACTTTGTGTAGATATGATTCGGGTCAGGTAGACAAGTATGAAGACTTTGATTTAAAGCTTGCATTAGATGATTTACCTAATCAATACCGTAGTGTAATCATATTAAGATACTTTGAAGACTTAAAACTGAAAGAAGTTGCTGAAATATTAGATGAGAATGTAAATACGGTAAAAACTCGCTTATATAAAGGTCTTGAAAAACTACAAATTAAAATGAAGAATGAAAACAAGTTGATATCCAATGCACTATAAAAAATGAAATAAAAAGGATTATTATAAAAGTTAATAGGAGGTTTCGACATGAAAGATAAAAATCTGGAGCGTCTGAAAAAGGAATATATGGATATACCTATTCCAAAAGAATTAGACTATGTTGTTAGAAAAGCTATAAAGGAGAGCAGTGCAAATATGAAGAAAAGAAAAAATAAATTTAAAAGAACAGTAACAATAGCAGCTTCTATTGCTGCTACGATAGGGGTGTTAACAGTAGGAATTAATACAAGTTCAGTATTTGCAGATAATTTATCCAAGGTGCCGATTGTTGGAGAAATGGTAAAAGTATTGACTTTTAAAGAATATACTGTGGATGAGGAGAAATTTAATGCTGATATAAAAGTACCACGAATACAAGGCTTAGGTAATCAAGAGCTGGAGAATAGTTTAAATGAAAAATATATAGAAGAGAATAAAAAATTGTATGATCAATTTATAGCGGAAATGGAAGAATTAAAAGAAAAGGGGGGAGGAAATATTGGTGTAGATGCTGGATATGAAATAATTACTGATAATGATTTGGTATTTTCTATAAAACGATATGTGGTAAAGACAGCTGGATCTTCTTATACAGAATTAAAATATGATACTATCGATAAAAAGAAACAAGTTCTAATAACGCTACCTAGCTTATTTAAAGATGGTAGCTATATAGAAGTAATAAGTAAAAATATTATCAGCCAAATGAGAACACAGATGGAGGATCATGAAGATAAGACTTATTGGATTGCAGATGACACTGATGAAGAGCCTATGGAAGGATTTGAAAAAATATCTAAGGAGCAAAACTTTTATATTAATGAAGATGGAAAATTGGTAGTTGTATTTGATAAATATGAAGTTGCTGCTGGATATATGGGCAATCCAGAATTTGTTATTCCAACGGATGTAATTAAAGATATTTTAGCAGGTAGTGAGTATATTAAATAAGTTTTTAGAAGTTAGAGTAAAGGTATTGTTAATAAATATAACAAGGAAACTATTTTAAGAAAAGAATTTCCTTTCTAAATATTTCTTTTAAATATTATATTTAGCTATTAAAAGGAGTTTAAAGCAGAGTCTAAAAGGCTATTGGATATGATAATTAATTCCATTTATACCCACAAAGAAATATTTTTAAGACAATTAATATCTAATTCTAGCGATACAATTGACAAGATATATTGTAAGGATTTAACCGATGATTCTTTAACTTTTAATAAAGAGAATTATTATATAAAAGTTACTGATGATAAGGAAAATAGGTTTTTAAAGGTTTCTGATACTGGTACAGGAATGACAAAGGAAGAGCTAGTGAGTCGGGCCATCCCCGTATATTATTAGAATTAATAAGTGAACTTGTAATCATTGTTTTGAAAAAACCACAAAACACTATATTTTGTGGTTTTTTGTTATATGGTTGAGATAAATAGAATATGCTGGCGAGATTTCTAATCAAAAGATGTGCTGAAATTTATGCTTATGTTTCTTTTAGTTTATATTAACAAAATTTTATAAAAAATATAAATTGTATGTATAAATTTTTATATAGGTACATAGTTATTGTATTAGTAGATTGATATATTTTTAAATTAAGCTGTGCTTTATATATTAAGTCTTATTTAATGTATATCAATCAATAAAAAAACATCAAAAGGGAGAGATTTTATGTTTAAAGTTAAAGAAAAGAAAGTTAAAAAGAGTACTAAGAATGTTTATCCTAGAGGACATTGTACTGACGTTTGCTGGTAGTATTTAAAGTGTAATTTTATAGAGGATTGGGGGCTGGACTCTGTATATATGAGCCAGCCCCACAATATATTATATATATGGGGTGATAGATTGAGATTAACATGGGATATAACTAATAAGTGTAATTTAAGGTGTAAGCATTGTGCTGCTATTGATTTGCTTGAGGATAATAAATCAGAGTATAAAAATTATAAAAAGTTATTAGACTATGTCAGTGATTTTGTTGATGCTGTTAATCTGATAGGCGGTGAGCCACTTATACATGAGGATATAGTTGATATTATAAGTTATTTAAATTCAAAGGATATGAAGGTGTTAATCATAACTAATGGACAAGTTGACAAATCTCTTTTAGATAATATAATGTGCTGCGATATTGAATCCCTATTTATTAGTATAGAGGGGCTTAAGGATACTCACGATCTTATAAGAGGTGAGGGTACATGGGAAAGAGCTATAAGTTCTCTTAAGTATTTAGATAATTTAAATAAAAATAGAAATAAAAAAAATAAGGTTAAGCTAGGTATAAATTTTGTGGCAAATAAATTAAATAAAAATGATATCTATTCTTTTATAGAGCTAACCAAGGACTTGGATATAATATATCAGGTTACAAAGCTAACACTCGCTGGAAATGCTTATATAAATAAGGATTTACTTGAAATGAAGACTAGTGAAACTTTAGATTTTTTTGAGGATTTATTAAGATATGGTATAAAAAATCCAGGTGTAAAGCTTTCTATTTTAAATGAATTTCCTATTATAAATGAATATTTCAACAAAAAAACTGGCTCAAACTTATCTACAGATAGCTCTGGGTGTACAGCATTATCTAGTGAAATATATGCAGATCCATATGGTAACATATCTCCATGTCAGACATATACAAACTTTAATATAAACGTTGAAAATGGAGATAATTGGAATAATGATTTTGGAGAATCTATGAAGCCATTTCTAGAAAGTCTACATAAAAACAATATTAATAAAGTATGTAATGAGTGTAAATATCAAGATGTTTGTATACCATGTCCATTCAGCACAAGGGAAACTATGCCAAGTTTATGTCAGGAGGCATTAAAGAGATTAAGAAGTTTTGATCTTCCCTATGAAGTGAGTTTTGAGCTATGTAAGCCTTATGCTATTATAGAGTCCGAGATATTTTATCCTAATCTAGGTATAACTACTGAATACACAAACGAGGGAATAAAGATACTTAGAGCTATTGAAAAAAGATCTACACTTAAAGATATATGTGATAAGGTTCCACTTAAACCCGAGGATATATACGAATTTTTATTACAAGAAAAGGCAGATTCAAAGGTTATAGAAATAAGAGACAACAACGCTTGTTAAGTATTACAGCATGTGAAATTACTTTACGAGGGGCCTTTAAAGATTTAATATTGTTATATGTTATTACATAATTTAGAAGTGACTTTTTGAAATTTATTACTCTAAGGAATCACTTAAAATTAATCTGAGAATATGGTACAATATGTTTTTTCAAGAATACGCATGATTCGCAAAGAATATTAGAAGGTTTTTGACCAATCAAATATTAAGATGTTAAAGTCATTAATTTCTTTACTTCGCAAATTTAATGGTTCTATGCTGATTTATGTAAAGAATGTGGTAGCGTTAGAATATATGTAAAAGAAAAGATAGAAACTGGGAATGATCTGGACTTTTTGTTGAATATGACAAATGGAATCTTAATATTAACGTTCTATTAAAAAATCTTTAATATCAACAATATCGGGACAGAATTAATTGTAGCTTTTGCAGCATTAATTAATGCAGTAAAGTGAAAGAAAGCAGGGCGTAGGCCTACCTGCTTTCTTTTTGTGGCAAAGTTGTCTTCTAACAAAAGATTTATCTTATTTATAGTAAACCATATTATTTAACATTCATTTAATGATATTTGACTTTGGTAAAATAGAAATAGACCATAAATAATAGTTTTGTAGAGGATATAATAGAATCTAAATTTTGCATTTTTGGAATTGAAATGCGTATAATGCTTTATAGTCAGGTGCTATCAAAACATGGTATAATATGCAAAGAAATTAAAATTGATTTAATCATAAAAAAGTTCATATTTGTAGCAGAAATAAGGAAATTAATCTTTAGTAGAAATCAAGAGACTTATTTAGAGCAATTTACATACATTTTGCAAGCGTGTCAAACAGCACGCTTAAATTTTTTTTGAAAAATTGTAACGAAATTTAGTTCCATGGGTCTTATGAATGAAAGAGAGGTGAAATTGTGACTGAATTTGAAGAAATATATTCTCAATATTTTGGTGATGTTTATAAATATGCTTTGTCACTATGTCGTAATGATAGTTTGGCAAATGAAATAACTCAAGAAACGTTTTTTAAAGCTTTGAGAAGTATAGATAAATTTGAAGGCAACTGTAAAATGCGAGTTTGGTTGTGCCAAATAGCAAAAAACACTTACTTTTCACTATACCGAAAGAGTAAGCGTGTTATAGATAAACCTTATGAAGAAAAAGAAAGTGAAAGTATAGAGCAAAAGTTAATGAATAAAGAAACAGCGTGGGAGATACACAAAAAACTCCATTTTTTAAATGAACCATATAAAGAGGTCTTCTCTTTAAGAGTGTTTGGGGAATTATCATTTTTACAAATCTCTGAGCTTTTTGATAGAACAGAAAGCTGGGCAAGAGTCACATTTTATCGTGCAAAGCTTAAAATTAAGGAGGGCTTAAAATGAAAAATTTATGTGAAATAGTTAAAGACTTATTACCTCTCTATCATGATGATGTTTGTAGTAACGAAAGTCGTAGTATGGTTGAGAAACATTTACTAGAATGTAATGATTGTAAAAAATATCTTGACAGTATGAATAATGATTTCATTCAAAGTAATATTGAGAAAGCAACGGAGCAAGCAAAATTTGATAGATTAAAAGGACTCAAAAAGAAACTATTTCGAAAAACAATGATGATATCAGCAGTTTCAGTGTTATGTGCAATTGTAGTATTCTTAGCAGGTTTTTCTCTTATATTTCACTATGAGATTCCAATTTTGTATGAAGATGAACTGTTAAGTGTGGATATAGCAGACGATGGAGTGATTAATATCCTATTTAATAGCAAAGACTATCATTGCATATATACGTATACTAAGACAATTGAAAAAAATGGTATAGAGCAAGATGTTGTCTTTGTTTACTACACTGATTCTATCTGGACTAAATATTTCTCAAAGCCACATAAGAATGAAGTTAAGCAGTTTTCAATAGGAAATAACATAATGGTTGATTCCGATAAAAATGGAGAGTCTATTCTATCTAAAGAGGATATAACAGCAGTGTATTATCTCATTGGCGATTACAAGAACCTTGCACAAATGTCAAACGAAGAATTTACAAAGGCGACACAGGATGCAATTCTTATTTGGAAAAAGTGTACTGTACTATAAACAGTACACTTAATATTATTCATTCCTTTAGTGGTAAAGGTAATCCCTATGATAATGCATGTATAGAGTCATTTCATGCATCTTTAAAGACAGAAGAAGTAAATCTTGTTAAGTAAGTCGGGTTATAACCGGTACCTTAGAAAGTTGTGGGGAATTTGAATATATGGGTAAAAAATAAATATTTACAAAAAAATAGAAATAGTATATAATTAAGAAAAATGGAAACGGAGATAAAAAATGGAAAAAGGCAGTTATAAATTACTCCTAAAATTAATTCCTTTTTTTAAAAAATTTAAGTTGCTTATATTCTTAATTGAATTGTTACTTATTTTACAGGTCATTCTAAATGTATTACAGCCATTATTGTGGGGAAAGCTATTAGTACTATTATTTAATAAAAGCTCTGATTTGCTGATATATTACATTATTGGAATCACAGGTATCTATGTTATTTTATCAATATGTGAGGTAACTGAAAAATATTTAAAAGAAAAAGTGGCATTGGAGATCACATACAACATAAAGACATATCTATATCATACTGTAATACATATGGAATACAATGATTTTCTAAGTTTTGAAAAAGGTAATTTACAACAAATTCTTGAAAGTGATGCCCCATCAATTGCATCATCAATTCTCAACTATTTTTTTGAAACATCTCTAAATATAATCCAAATAACTATTTTGACAATAATTATGTTAAAAATGAATTTATTACTTGGTATTATAATATTGCTTTTTACACCACTTATAGCACTTACTAACATCAAATACGGTTTTAAGATTAAAGAGCAAGGTAAAAAAATATTAAATACTAGAGATAAGTATATAAATTTTATACATCAAATACTTTATGGATTAAAGAGTATAAAAGTATTAGGATTAAGAAATATCGTTTTAGATACATACAAAGAAAAGGCTATTAATGTTAAAAATAAGCAATTACAGTTTAGTAAAATAGAGATAACTGCTTATTTTGTAAAAAATACCCTAAGCTTTATTATGTCAATAATAGTACTAGTAGTTGGCTGCGTAATGATTTTAAAGGATAGATTACTTTATGAATACTATATTGCATTTACTGCATATTCAGATAGATTTGCCTTAGCTTATTCAAATTTATTAAATCAGAATATAAGTATTAAGCAATTACTGAACTCTATAGAAAGAATAAATAATCTAGTAGAAAATCATGAGATAGAAGATGCTAGGTTTGGAAATCATAGATGTGACAATATTGTCGGAGATATAGAATTTCATGATGTTACTTTTATGTATGATAAGAAACCTGTACTTGAAAATATCTCTTTTAAAGTTAATGCGGGGTCAATCTTAACACTAGTCGGAGATAATGGATGTGGAAAGTCTACGTTAGTAAATCTAATATTAAGATTATATAAATGCACCAAAGGTAAAATCACAGTAGATAATATAGATATTAGCGAATATGACTACAGTTCTTATATAAGTAATATATCTGTGATAAATCAATCGCCTTTTATGTTTGATATGAGTATATATGATAACATTACGTTGAAAAATAGTCAATATACTTATGGACAAGTAGTTAAAATAACTAAAGAATTAGGCATTCATGATTTCATTATGTCATTGGAAAAGGGATACAATACAAAAATACTACAAAATGGAGTAAGCCTATCAGGTGGTCAAGCACAAAAGCTAATGTTAGCTAGAACAATTTTAAAAGAGAATAAGATAATGATACTTGATGAACCAACTAATTTTTTAGATGGGAAGAGCATACATAGGTTTATAAATATATTAAATAGATTTAAAAATAACAATTCAATCTTGTTAATAACTCATAATCCAGAGCTAATTAAAGAAATTAATAATGTCCTTTACTTAGCTGAAGGTAATATTGTATGTCAAGGCAATCATAATGAATTATACGAGAAAAATCCTATCTATAGAACATTTTATGACAAATTAAAGCACGATAAGTGTCTAAATATAAATGTTAGTTATTAGCACTAATATCTATAAGTGCTATTTCTAAAAAATATTTAAGGAGGTGGATTTATGAAGAGAAGTTCTATGGACCTTGTTTACAAGCCAATTGCAGGAACAATAGGATCTGTTTCAGGAACTATAGGCTCAGTATCAGGAACTGGCTCAGTATCAGGAACTATCGGCTCAGTATCAGGAACTATCGGTTCAGTATCGGGAACTATCGGTTCAGTATCAGGAACCATTGGTTCAGTGTCAGGAACAATAGGCTCAGTGTAAAACTTACTTAAGGAAGACAATATAGGCTACTTACTTAATTATTAGGGGGAGTTATCCCCCTAGTAATGATTATGGGGGTTTACTAATGAGATATATTAAATCTGATAAGCTGATATATATCAAAGGTGATAAAAAAAATTATCTTTACCATAAATATTTTGGCAATTTATGTTTGATTACAGATGAAACATTAAATGTTCTGAACTCACTAGATAATACTGAAATTAGTAAATTAGATGAGAAAATAGTTGAAAAGTTACTAGATAACTATTTTATACATGAAGAAGATTTTAATGAAGACAATTATTTTGAAGCGGAGAAAATTTATAGAACACAAAATTTAGATAGTGGATATCTTGTGAGAGGTATTCAGCTTATATTATCAAATGATTGTAATTTTAATTGTGCTTACTGCTTTGAAGATACAAATAATTGTATGGATAGAAAAAAGCTGGTTAAGAAGGATATGCCATTTCATATAGCCGATAAAGCCATTGAAAAAGCTATTAATAATGTTAAATCTAATGGTAACAATAATTTAACTATTGAGTTTTTTGGTGGAGAACCTCTGTTAAATTGGAGTACTATAAAACAAGTATTTGATAAATATGAAGATGGTAAAAAATATGATATACAGTTATTTTATACTATAACTACTAATAGCGCATTGCTTAATATAGAAATGTTAGATTATTTTGAAAAGTATGGCTGTAATTTAATAATTAGTTTTGATTCACCTACAAATAAAGAGAGAGTACATAAAGATGGTAGGTCAGTAATGGATGTAGTACTTCCTAAGCTAGAGATGCTATCAAATAGGAATATAAATATCGCATTTAATTCTGTTATTTCACAGACTACATTAAGAGATTATAACAATAGGGAATTAGTTAATTTAGCTGATAAATATAATATAAAAAATATTGGATTGATATTAGACCTAGACGCAAATTATTATAATACCTCTTATGATACAAAACAAGTACAGGATTTACTAATTGACACGTATTGCTATGCAAGAGAAAAGGGAATTAATGTTACAGGATACTGGGAAAAAATATATTCACAAATAATTGGAAATGAGCCACTGTATTTATTAAGTGGATATAAAACTTGTCCGGCCACAGGATGCAAGCTAAGTATTGAACCAAATGGTGAGGTATATATTTGCAAGTGTTGTGTCCAGAAGGTCGGTGATATAGAAGATTACGACAATATCTATAAAAGTGATATTTATAAGAACTACAGTAATAGAATATATAAAAATAGTGATAGCTGTGCAGATTGTGAATTGGATAAATTCTGTTCAGGGGTATGTATGGGATCAGCTGAAAAGAAAGTAGGTAGTATATTCTATAAAGAAAATATACTGTGTTCACTATATAAAAATATTACTAAAAATCTTATACTTAGTACACCAGATGATTTATTAGAAGTTATATAATTTCTAAGAGGAGGGTGGGTATGTTAAATTCAAGAGAATTATTATTATCCAACTATGTAAATACAATAGAAAAGAATGATAATAGCTTTAGACTATTTCATTCAATTCATGGAGGACTATGTGAGGTTGATAATGAGATATATAAGGTTTTAAAGTACTTAAAAAAAAGTAGGGTATTATCAGATATTTATAATGAGTTCTCTTATATAGATACTTTAGAAGTCAATGATATAATAAATGAATTCTTTGAAAAAGGATTTATAATTTATAATGGTCAAAATGAAATAAAATCTTATATGGATCATGAAAGTAAAAGAGTAAATAAGATTAAGACTGGGGAGCAAATAAAAGCCATTCAACTGGTGGTAAGCAATAAATGTAATTATAGTTGTAAGTATTGTTTTACAAACTCTATATATTCATCAAAAGAAAGAGAAATTTATCAGAAACATGATAAAAACCAATTAATGACGCCTGAAAATGCAATAAATTATATAGAAAAAGTAATAGAAAAGGTAATCAAAGCAAATAATAGAGAATTGGCAATACAGTTCTTTGGAGGAGAACCTCTTACCAATTGGGATACTATAAAAAGTGTTCTTGACCATTATAAAGATGAAGATAGATTAAATATAAACTATAGTATAGTTACAAATGGGGCTTTGATAACCCAAGAAGTATCAAAATATTTTAAAAAATATAATGTTCCAGTTATAATGAGCTTTGATTCTCCTAATAATAGTCATAGATATGCAAATAACGGGTCAAACAGTATAGAAAATACCATTAAAAGTTTAGAGATATTGAAAGAAAATAATAACTATATTGCATTTAATTCAGTATTATCAAGAGATACATTTGATTATTTTAATAATGATATAGTACATTTTGCCAAAAAGTATAATGTATCTGAGATTGGAGTTTTATTGGATTTAGATCCAGGCTTTTATCAGGAATTTAACTTAGATGATATTGTAAATAAAATTATTGATTTATATGACTACGGATTAAATAATGGAATAGTAGTAACAGGTTATTGGCATAATTCATATCAAAATATAATAATGAATAGATCTATAGAGAGAGGGTATAAGACTTGTTCGGCAACTGGAGGACAATTAAGTATAGAACCAATGGGAGTTGTATTTGCTTGTAAAGGTTCTTCAGGTTATTTTGGGAATATAAATGATCTTGAAGGGTTGCTTTCTTCTGAAAACTATATTAAATATGCTAGTAGGAGTTTTATAAATAGTAATAATTGTATTAATTGTGAACTAATAGGTCATTGTTCAGGACTTTGTCTTGGGTCTATTGAAAAAAAATATGGAAGTATTACGTCTATGGATGAAGGAGCTTGTGATTTGTATAAGCTATTAACTAGAAGGTTAATAGAGAGAGAAAAAAATATTTTTAGATATGATATAGATGAAAGCAAAGTGTGCTTAAACTGCTAATTTTTTAGTAAAATAAATTATATATCAAAATATAAGAGATTAAATAAATGTAGTTTATAGGTATTTACATATGAAGAGCCTCCTGTCAAGTAGACAGTGAAAATAATAAAAAATTCGTGTAGCGTCAATCAACAGATTGGCGCTAATTTATGTAACTAAAGTAGATAGATAATAACGATACTCTAATAGAGTTATACATTTTAAGCGTTTTTGGTAATGGCTATTGTTATAATAATTAATATATTTTTCTATAGCGCTCTTAAGACTTTCATAATCGCTAATGATACATCTTGGATTTCAGAATTCCCCAAAACCCTTCCATTGGTCCATTGTCAATACATTTGTTTTTATTATTTCCACTGTGTAATTAAAACCCTCCATTAAAACACCAGACTTTTTTGAGATGCTATAATTATGATAGAAGGAGGTTTATTAATGAATACATATCAAACAACCCAAATAGCAAAAATAATTGGTATACACCCTAATACGGTAAGATTATACGAGAAATTGGGATTAATACCGAAAGCTAAAAGACAAAAAAACGGCTATCGTATTTTTACTGATTTTCATGTTGAACAGTTTCGATTAGCCCGTGCAGCATTAAAAGTGGAGATTTTACAAAATGGACTTAGAAAAACGGCTATGAATATAATCAAAATTTCTGCAACTGGTAATTTTGATAAAGCCATAGCTTTAACAGATAAGTATTTAAAGCAGTTAAAACAAGAAAAAAGTAATGCAGAGGAGGCAATTGATATAGTCAAAAATTTGTTATCTGGTAAGTATAATTCCAATGAATTCCTTTTGAAAAGAAAAGAAGTATCTGACTATTTAAATATTTCAATGGATACACTAAGAAACTGGGAGCTTAACGGTCTGTTAACAGTAAAGCGTAAATCCAACGGTTATCGTGTATATACGGATGAAGATTTACGCCGTTTGAAAATTATTCGTGCATTACGATGTGCCAATTATTCTTTATCAGCTATATTAAGAATGTTAAATGCTTTGTCTAACAATCCAGAAATAGATATAAGAAATATTATCGGTATGCCAGAAGAAAGTGACGATATTATAACAGCTTATGACAAATTACTGTTATCTCTACATGATGCTAAACAAAATGCTCTATTTATGAAAGTAACCCTTATAAATATGAAAAAAATGTTTCAAACTAACCTTCCACTTTAACACCAGAGTTTTTTCTGGTGTTATTATTATGTCAGAAAATAAAGGAGGTATGTAAATTGGAAACAACAATCAGAGTTGAGAAACTTAAAAAATCCTACGGAAATACTACAATTGTAAACAACATAGATATTTCTGTAAAAAGTGGAGAAGTCTTTGGACTTCTTGGGGCAAATGGTGCTGGAAAAAGTACTACTATCGAATGTATTCTAGGTACTCGTAAGCCTGATAATGGCACAATTTCAATTCTTGGAATGAATCCACAAACGGACAGAAAGAAATTGTTTGAATATGTTGGAGTTCAATTTCAAGAAGCAAATTATCAAGATAAGATATGTGTATCAGAGTTATGTGAAGAAACACAGTGTCTTTACAAAGAAGTTACTGACTATAATGAACTCTTGAAGCTATTCGGATTAATTGAAAAGGTAAATAGCCCTGTCTCTGAATTGTCTGGAGGACAAAAACAAAAGCTGTTCATTGTCTTAGCTCTTATTCCTAATCCCAAAGTTGTATTTCTAGATGAATTAACAACAGGACTTGACACAAGGGCAAGACATGATGTTTGGAAATGCTTATCAGATTTAAAACAAAAGGGATTGACAATCTTTTTAACGTCTCATTTTATGGATGAAGTAGAAGCTTTATGTGACAAAATTATGATTCTGAAAAAGGGCAACATTGTGTTTAATGGAACTGTCGAAGAAGCTATTAAAAATAGTCCTTATGAAAATTTTGAGGATGTATATCTTTGGTATGCAGAGGAGGAAAAGATTGATGAGAGCATTTAGAACTATGCTGAAAACAGAATTAAAACTATCTTTAAGAGGCATGGACATGTTTATATTTGCTATATGTATGCCTGTTGTGGTTCTGGTACTTCTTGGTATCATTTATGGAAACAAGCCTGCTTTTGAAGGGGCTGATTATACTTTTTTAGAACAATCATTCGGAGCTGTATCAACGATTGCAATTTGTGCAGGTGGTGTTATGGGATTGCCACTTGTAGTATCTGAATATCGAAATAGAAAAATATTAAAGAGATTTAAAGTAACACCTGTAAGTCCAATGCTAATTCTGGGAGTGCAAGTAACCATCTATTCACTTTACTCACTGATTTCTCTTACTTTAATTACCATAATTGCTACCATATTTCTTGATTTTGCCCTCACTGGTTCTGCGTTACTATTTATTGCTACATTTCTATTAGTGATGATTTCTATGTTTAGTATAGGCATGATGGTTGGTGGTATTGCACCTAATGTTAAAATTGCAAGTATAATCGCAAGTATTTTATATTTTCCAATGTTGATTTTTTCTGGTGCTACTTTACCTTATGAAGTAATGCCTAAAATGTTACAAAGTATTGCTGACTTTCTACCACTTACGCAAGGTATTAAACTGTTAAAAGCTACATCATTAGGACTTCCTGTTGACAATATAATTTTTCCACTTATCTTAATGGCAGTTATTACCCTTGTATGTAGTGTGATTTCAATTAAATATTTTAAATGGGAGTAATAGAATAGAGGTTCAATCTCTGTGTTAATATTTCCATAAACATTAACTTACTCATGGGTAAGATCTTTATTTTTCATAGTATTCTTTTATCGCAAGTCCAAACGCTTTGAAAAAGTCACACAAGCAGATGAATCAGTATGCCTGTGTGCTTTTTTTGATTTCAAAAACTCTTTTTAAAAGTTTCTGGAAAACGCAACAAATATCACCTCTATGGTGAGAGTCATGGGGTATATGCAAATAGACACAGAAAGATCTTCTAAAAGCGGGGGGGAGTAGGTATAACTTAAATGAAATTCAAGCTATAGCTATGTGGATTAACCAAAAATTTGAACGTATTAAGCTAGCATATCCAGATAAAGATGAAAAAAATTTGATAGGGATAATAACACCGTTTAAAGCTCAAGAAACATTGATGAAGAAAGGGTTTATAAAGTTATTGCCCTTTGAGATTAGAAAATATATAAACTATGGTACTGTACATATTTTTCAGGGTGCTGAAAGACAAATTGTTATTATGTCAACAGTATATGGCAGATGAGATGGATGTTACTTTATTGATATAAAAAAGAGTATGTTAAATGTTGCAGTTTCACGTACAAAAGATAGTTTTTTAGTCTTTGGAGATATTAATTGCCTTGATAAATCAAGGCAGAGTGCCAGTGATTTATTACGTAGTTACATAGAAAATAACAAAATATAAAGTAATAGTTACTTACTTACAATGAAGAAGCTAACTGATGATACATACATTATTATAGTAATATTCAAGCTGTCAGCAATTTTAAAAGGATTTCTTACCTGATATCTTCTTGCTAACTTATCAATTTTTTAAAAATATAATTGCTACAAAATCGCCATTTTAAATGACTTATAAGTGAAAAACAGCTATAACTTTTCTTTGTCGCTTTTTCTTTCGCACGTTTTCTTTGCCTTTTTCTTAGCATTAAAATACACTTTAGCAATAAATTTAAATTGAAAGTGAGCAGAAAAGTAATATTTGATGTTGTTCTAGTATCTTCGATTAAGTTAGGGATATCTGTAATTAAAAAAATATTGACTAATGTAAAATTTGGGAGTATAATCTTTAATAAATTAAATATCATACACGCTGAGTTCCATATGGAAGCGGGGGACCCACTTTTGGGGCGAATTCCGAAAGGATAGGATAACTCTTTCAATCCGAGCCCGACAGCTAACCTCGTAAGCGTTGAAAGAGGAGGAAATGGTATGTATGGATGTATCTAAAACCATGGGTTCTCTGTGGTTTTTTTGATTTTTTGGTTAATAATAGCTATAAATAAAATAAGCTGGGTGAGGATTATGAGAAAGAGTATAAGGTTTAAATTTTTAGGAGTTTTTATTTTAATATTTGTAGTGCTAGCAGCCAATAGTATTTGGGCAATCAAGAATTTTAATAGTCTTAGTAATTCCATAGAAAACATAATGCAGTCCAATTATAGAAGTATTGTTGCAGCACAAAATATGATTATTGCCCTTGAAAGGCAGGATAGTGCAGAGCTTGCCCATATGTTTTCGAGTAGTGAAACTACATCTCAAGCCTTTAAAAAGAATGAAATGGAGTTTTTAAAGTGGTTATCTAGGGCCGAGGATAATATAACTGAACCAGGTGAAAAGGAGATTTTGGATAATATTAATAAACTCTACATAGAATATGTCGATGCATTTTCTGAGTTTGTTGATATTCAAGCAGAAGAAGATATAAACGCAGCCAGAGCATATTATTACAATGAAATTTTACCTCTTTTTGAAAAAACGAAGACCGAGGGCAGAAATTTACTTAATTTAAATCAAGAAGGAATGATAATAAGAAAAAATAGAGCTCATACAATATCTACTAAGGCAACTTATTCAACTATGATTATATCATCAGCAACTATACTTATAGGCTTGATATTAGCTATTTATTTAAGTAATAAGATAGCTAAGCCACTATATAATCTCATTGAGAAAATAAGAAAGATTGCCGAAGGAGATTACAGTCAGCAGCTTGATATTGAAGGAGACGATGAGATAGCAAAGCTTGCCGAAGAGTTTAATATAATGACTAAAAAATTACAGTCATATGAAATTCTAAACATTAAAAAGCTTAAAGGAGAAAAACAAAAGGCAGAGGCTATTGTGGAAAGTATAGGTGACGGTATAATCGTTACTAATGAAGAGCACAAACTATTATTAGTTAATAGAGCAGCAGAGAAAGTCCTTAATATACGGGAAAAAGATGTACTCAGCAAACATTTTTTAGAAGTAATAAAAAGAGAAGATATTTTCGAGATGATAGATAAAGTAAAAAATAGAAAGGATACCCATGAATATAAAAAGTATAGGGACGTAACGATTAAGGATGAAAATGAAACTAAACATTATAGAATTAACGTTAAACCCATTATAACAAGAGATGGTGAGAACATTGGTGTTGTAACACTTATGCAAAATATTACAAAGCTTAAAGAGGTTGACCAAATAAAATCAGAGTTTGTTTCAACCGTATCCCATGAATTTAGAACCCCCCTTACTTCAATTAGTATGGGTGTTGGACTACTACTTGACCAAATACCGGGAAATATTAATGAGGATCAGAGAGAATTAATAGAAGCAATCAAAGAAGACTCGGAAAGACTAAAAAACCTGGTTACTGAACTTTTAGACCTTTCTAGAATAGAATCGGGAAAAATACAGATGGATATTATACCCCATGATATAAAGGATATCGTGAACAGTGCTGTCAAACCTTTTAAAATGCAGGCAGAAGAGAGAAATACATCTATAGATATTGATGTTAAAGAAAATATGGCAAAGGTTAAGGCTGATTATAATAAGATATCCTGGGTGCTTACTAACTTAATAGGAAATGCTCTACGATATGTTCCTCGAGATGGAACAGGGAAAATTCAGATTAAAGCAAAACAAACAGTAAACAAAATGCTGATTTCTGTTGTAGACAATGGAAAGGGTATACCAGAGGAATACCAGCAGAAAATATTTGAAAAATTTATTCAGGTTAGAGATAAAAATGGAGAAACTAATGGAAGTACAGGGTTAGGATTGGCTATAAGTAAAGAAATAGTAAATGCCCATGGTGGAGAAATATGGGTTCAAAGTAAACTTGGAGAAGGAAGTACGTTTTATTTTACACTTAGCATTGGTATATAAGAAAGTAAAGGGGGCTTTATTATGAAAAAAATATTGATTGTTGAAGACGAGAAAAACATTGTTCTATCTCTAAGGATGTATTTAAAGAAAGAAGGTTTTGATGTTAAGGTTGCACCTAATGGTATTGATGCAATTAAAATGGCTCAAGAATATATTCCTGACCTTATATTACTTGATATTCTACTGCCGGGCATGAATGGGTATTTAGTATGTAAAGCCCTGAAAGAAGATATGGATACAAAACATATACCTGTAATATTCATGAGTGCCAAGAATCAGGAAAGTGATATTAATAAAGCCTTTGAAGTAGGTGGAAGTGACTATATTGTAAAACCATTTACCCATGAAGAAATAAGAAATTTAATAAATAAATATCTTTAGGAGGATGATTTTATGAACAAGAAAATTTTAATCGTTGATGATGAAAAGAATATTAGAATGACCTTAAAGCACTGTTTAGTAGAACAAAATTATGAAATAGATATTGCAGTAAATGGAGACGAAGGTCTTCATAAGCTGCAGGAAGAGAAATTTGACTTAATACTTCTTGATATTAAGATGCCTGGCTTAACTGGTATGGAGGTTCTAAAGGAAATTAGACAAAAAGGAAATAATGTAGATGTCATAATGATGACAGCCTATGGAACCATAGAAAGAGCTGTTGAAGCAATGAAGCTTGGTGCTATTGATTTTATCAGTAAACCCTTTACTCCAGATGAAATAAGAAAGGTAGTAAAGGAAGTTTTAGAAAGACAAGAATTAGAAGAAAATGAATTGGAAAGCTATAAGGATATTATAAACTTCTCAAAGAAATGTATTTTACAAAATGATTATGCTAAAGCAGAGGAATATTTAAAAAAAGCTGTAGCAATGGACGTAGATTTTCCTGAGCCCCATAATTTATTAGGTGTTTTAGCTGAGTTTAGAAGAGAAGTACAAGTAGCTCAGAAGCATTATAGAGCAGCTCTTGCATTAGACCCTACCTATGAACCGGCTAACAAGAATTTGGAAAGAACATCCCAGTTCAGATATACTCAGATTGGAATCAACATGGGAGTGGAAACCGATAAGGGAGATGTAGAGCATGAAGAGGAATCGAAGTAAGGATGAATATATTATTATAGTTGGCTGTGGGAGACTAGGTTCTCACTTAGCCAACTTGCTTTCTAAGTCTAGAAAAAGCGTTGTTGTTATTGATAAAGAAGAGAAGTCCTTTGGCAGATTATCTGAAGATTTCAGTGGGTTTACCATAGAAGCTGATGCTATAGAGATAGATACATTACTTCAAGCTAAGATTGACAAGGCCGATGTTGTGGTTACAACAACTAATGATGATAATACCAACATCATGATTGCACAGATAGCTAAATCAATATATGGAGTACCCAAGGTTATTGCAAGGTTATTTGAACCCTCAAGACAAAAGGTCTATGAAGAACTAGAGATTGAAACCCTTTGTCCTACAGTTCTTTCGGCTATAGAATTTAAAAATATCATTGTCGAACAAGAAGTGGGGGAAAAATAATGAATATTATTATTGTTGGTGGAGGAAAGGAAGTACATTTTTTAGCAAAGTCTTTTATCTCAAAGGGCTATAATGTAACTATTGTTAATAATGATGAGGAGTATTGTAAGAAGCTTGCTAGAATGCATAGAGCCGACATAGTTTACGGTGACGGTACTAAACCATATATATTAGAGGACGCAGGTGTAGCCTATTCAGATATGGTTATCGCCTTAACACCTAAAGACCCAGATAATCTTGTAATATGTCAAATAGCCGAGAAAATCTATAAAGTAAAGAGAACATTTGCCATAGTTAATGACCCTAAAAATATAGAAATATTTAAAAAACTAGGGGTTGATACAGTAATTAGTACATCAAATATTATTTCATCTTTAATTGAGCAAAAGGTGTCAATTGATGATATAAATAACCTTATTCCTATTGAGGAAGGTAAGCTGGCAATTATGGAAATAGAAATGAATAAGGAATACCCTATTATCAGTAAAAAACTTAGTGAGATAAGTTTACCCAAAGACTCTATAGTAGGATGTATTATTAGAAATAATACTGCCATAATTCCTAGAGGAGATACAGATATAAAAGAAGAAGATAAACTGATAATTTTGTCACTGCCAATGGTTCAATCAGATGTACTTAAAACTATAAGGGGAAGGGTAGATTAAAGTGCTTTATATAAGGCAGCTTAAAGAAAGATATCAATTGGTTATAGGTTATGTAGGTACAATGCTTATTGGAGTTGGTATAACCTTGCTCATGCCACTCCTTATAATTCCTATATATAGAAATGAATTAAATGAAATATGGTGTTTTGTGATTCCTTCAATATTAGTTATTATAATAGGCTATATTATGAGGAGTAGAATGAAACATAGCGAAGAAGCAACATTAACTCTTCAAGAAGGTGGCATTATAGTAGTTTTGGCTTGGTTTTTAACTGTTATTTTTTCTGCATTGCCCTTTATATTATCGGGACAGCTCAATTTTACCCAAGCCATTTTTGAAGCTGTAAGTGGATGGACTACAACAGGCTTGTCAGTTGTAGATGTAACCAAAACTTCCCATGTATTTTTACTCTGGAGAAGTATAATGCAATTTTTAGGCGGAGCAGGACTTGCGGTAGTTATGCTGTCAGCCATAATTGGTCCCCATGGGTTAGGATTGTACAATGCCGAGGGTAGATCTGATAAACTGTTACCCAATATTGCTAAATCAACAAAACTCATAATGACAATATATACAGGCTACGTTTTGGCTGGGACTGTACTCTACATCATTGCGGGTATGCCGTGGTTTGATTCTATAAATCATTCTATTGCAGCACTTTCTACTGGTGGTTTTTCAACTAAAACCGAAAGTATAGGTGCTTATGACAGCGTGGCAATTGAGTTAATTACAATAATACTGATGCTTATAGGGACAATCAACTTTGCCGCTCATTATGTTCTATTAAAGGGAGAGATAAAAAAGTTCTTTAAAATAGGAGAAATAAAATTTATGTTTTTTCTATTATCCTTTGCTATTCCAATTGTATCCTATTTTTCACTATCAAAACTATTTGGAAGTACAGGAAAAGTCATAAGGGTAGGAATATTTGAGTTGGTTTCAGCTTTATCTACAACTGGTTTTTCAACAGTAGGATATGGTGATTGGGATAACTTTGCAATATTTGGTATGATTATATTAATGATTATTGGAGGAGGAGCAGGTTCAACGGCAGGAGGACTTAAACAGTACAGAGTTTATATAATGTTAAAATCATTAATATGGGACATTAAAGGATATCTTTTACCTAAGAATGTCATTAGACAAAATTATGTAAATAGACCTGAGGGCAAATATTATGTTACGAAAAATCATATTTTAGAGATATCAAATTTTGCTACTCTTTATATGATTACCTATGCAATAGGTGTAGGAATATTATTACTCAACGGTTATCCGCTGAAGGATTCCATGTTTGAATTTGCATCCAGCCTTGGAACAGTAGGTTTATCTGTTGGAATAACTTCACCAGATGCCCCAGGAATAGTACTTTGGACTGAGACAATTGGTATGATGCTGGGAAGACTGGAATTTATCGTAGTATTTTTTGCGGCTATGAAAATTATTAAGGATGTAAAGTTAATTTTTAAAAATAGATAAACGAATAAAGTTGATCTTCATCCAACACAAATACTAGTTTTGGGCTTTGCCGCTGTCATATTGACACGAGCTTTGCTTCTTAATTTACCCATTGGGCAATTTTTGGGCAAATAGTAATTTTATTTTTGATTCAAATTGGTGGCTTGGGATTTATGACGATGGGTACGCTGTTTACTATTATAGTAGGAAAAAAAAATAACATTAAGAGAAAGATTGATTATACAGGAAGCCCTAAATCAATTTAATACTTCAGGTGTTGTAAGGCTTACGAAATATATTTTAATCATGACCTTTACCATTGAGGGAATTGATGCAGCACTTCTTTCCATAAGAGATTATAAAGATAGAGTATGTTCAACCTGTAGGTCTCAAAACAGCATCACCTGAACAGTTATGGGGAAATTTTATAAGGGGAGTTGCTTTTGCAAAAAAATGAAGATTTGTGAACAATCAAGAATTTGATGTTATAATAAATCAATTGGATTCTTGATTCATTCATAAGATATCTATTTTATATTTATAAGAAAGTGCATAAAAAAGTTGCATAAGCATAAAAAAGATGCGCAACTTTTTTATGCTTAATTTTATAATTTGCAACATATGAGGAGGCTAAGCATTATGAAAAATCTAAAAATCGGTCTAATATTTGCAGATTTGAAAACAAATAAATGTATAAAATCTACAGGGGTTGCAGCATTGTTCTGCAAAAGCGGTGAAATTATACCTTGCTTTGTTGTAGAATCAATTGAAAAAATCAACAGAGAGCTTTTAATTACTCTTGATGATAGAAATTATATGTTATTTAGCAGCAAATTGAATGATGATCAGTTGATAGTTGCTATGGTTGATATCACACCATTGGATAAAATGAGTTTAGAAAATGAAATAATGAAAAAAGCCATAGGATATGTACAGGATGCTGTTTATGCAATAGATAAAGACGGCAACGAAATTTTTCACAATAAAATAGAAAGATTTATTCCTGTTTATAAAGAAAAGCTTATAAGAGAAATGAAGCAGGTTTTTATTGATAAAGTTGAAATACCTAATTTATATAATGTTTACCTTAACAAAGAACATAAAGAAATACATATGCTATCGACTTTTGTTCCAGTAATAAATCAAAACGAGGTAAAGGCAGTACTTTTAATAAATAGATACCTCAATAGAGTTCTTGAAACTCTTACAAAAGCACAAAACTTGCAGTATAGAGAAAGCGTTTACAAAAGAAAAAAATTGCCTAATAATAATACAAGCTACACTTTTGATGATATCATAGGAGAAAGTTATATAATAAATGCCACCAAAGAAAGTGCTATACGTTCTTCAAAAAACAACGTTCCAATATTGATTCAAGGAGAAACCGGTACAGGAAAAGAACTTTTTGCACAAAGTATACATAATCACAGTGATAATGCAAAGGAGCCTTTTTTAGCAGTAAATTGTGCTACTATTCCAGAAACTTTGCTGGAAAGTATCTTGTTTGGAACTACTAAAGGAATCTATACTGGAGCGGAAAATAAGTGGGGATTAATGGAACAAGCTGGAGAAGGAACTTTATTTTTAGATGAAATAAACTCAATGAGTTCTGAACTTCAAGCTAAGCTTTTAAGGGCAATACAGGAAAGAAAAATAAGAAGACTTGGAGATAGTAAAGAAATGCCAATCAAATGTCGACTTATCAGTTCTACTAATCAACCACCTGAAAAATTAATTGATGAAGGAAAAATGAGAGAAGATTTTTTTTATAGAATAGCGGCATTTATTTTGGTCATTCCTCCACTTAGGGAACGGGGGAATGATATTATAGTAATTTCGAAACATTTTATCAATAAATTTAATCGTATCTATGGAAAGTTTGTAACTAAATTATCTCCTTCAGTAGAAAAAATGTTTTTGAATCATAAATGGCCAGGAAATATTCGAGAATTAGAATATGTCATAGAATCTTCATATAGTTTTATTGATGAAGGAACTACACTAACAGAAAACAACTTACCGGAACATTTTCGAAAAAAGATAAACCGAAGAAATTCAAGAATAAATACTATTCCAAATAGTTATGAAGAACTTATTGCTGAAGGAGGTATATTACCTGAAACTCTCAACGAATTTGAAAAAAAAATTATTGAAAAAGCTTTGATGAAAAATAAATTTAATATTACTAAAACTGCTAAAATGTTAGGAATAAAAAGACAAAATTTGCAGTCAAGAATGAAAAAGCTTAGCATTAAAAAAATTGTTACCTTTGATTATAAAAAAAATAAATAGGTTTTGGCACAAAATATGCATATTTTATATGCATATTCTTTATTTTCGCAATTATGAAAATAATATAGCAAATTGAAAGAGGAGGTTTTAAAGTGGATGTTCAATTTTTAACTATTGAAATAGAAGTAAACGGAACTAAAATTGTAAAAAATGTTACACCAAGCACAACTCTATTGGAACTTATAAGAAATGAGTTAAATTTAAAAGGAACAAAGCAAGGATGTGATAATGGAAATTGCGGTGCCTGTACGGTCCTTATGGACGGTAAACCTGTAAATTCATGTATTACACTGGCTGCCCAGGCAGATGGGAAAAAAATATTAACGATAGAAGGGTTATCTAAAGAAGGTTCATTAGACCCTATTCAGAAAGCTTTTGTTGATAAAGGTGCTGTTCAATGTGGATTTTGTACACCAGGGATGGTAATGTCTGCAAAGGGTTTATTGGACAAAACTTCTCACCCGGATGAACAAGAAATTAGAGAAGCTATATCAGGAAACTATTGTAGATGTACTGGATACACTAAAATTATTGAAGCAATAAAATATTGTTCAGAAAATATTAATGACATAAAAGAGAAAGAGGAATAGTAATGAGTAAAAATAATATTAACGTTTGTTCATATCCAAGGCATGAATCCATAAGAAAGGTTACTGGAAAGCCAGAATATACTGATGACTTGTATTTTCCCAACCTTGTTTACGGGAAAATTCTAAGATCTCCTTATGCAAATGCAAAGGTAAAAAGCATTAATATTGAAAAAGCTCAAAAAATACCAGGAGTTTTAGCAATTATAACAGCAGAAGATATCCCTGATAAATTGTTTAATTGTTCTGGAAATCCTCCTTCAGCACTACTTTTAAAAGATGAAAGAATACTAACAAATCGCCCTTTGTATGTAGGGGATAGAATTGCAGCAGTTGCAGCACTTAATGAGGAATTGTGTCAAAAAGCACTGGACAATATAGAAATTGAATATGAAATATTTAAACCAATTTTTAAAATTAGAGATGCTATTTTAGAAAATGCTGAGATTATACAACCGCATCTTTCAAGCACCAATATTGTTAAAACAATGGAGGTGAATACTGGAGATATAGATATTGGCTTTAAAGAGTCCGACTACATATTTGAAGGAGATTTTTTTACTCCTCAAATTCAAGTTACAGCAATGGAGCCTACTGGATGTGTATGCGACTACAATAATGAAAATAAATTGACGATATGGAGTACATCTCAAACGCCTTTTCAAGAGCGAAGAATTTTAAGTTATTTGCTTGAAATGCAGGAAAGCGACATAAGGATAGTAAAACCCCTTATGGGAGGTGGATTCGGAGCGAGACAACAGCTTCACAATCAGCATGTTGGAGCACTTCTTTCAAAGATTATAAGGCGTCCAGTTAAAATTATTAACTCCAGAGAAGAGGAAATGATTTCAACTGTAGCAAGACATGAAGTTCAGTGCAAAATAAAATTTGGAGTTATGAAAACAGGAAAGATTAATGCTTATCATGTAAAAGCTTATTTCAATACAGGTCCTTATACAACTCATGGGCCTACAGTTGTAGCTGCAGCTAGTAAAAAGGTTCAATATAATATTTCAAATTATAGATTTGATGGATATTGTGTTTTGACCAATTCTCCTGTAAGTGGAGCTGTGAGGGGATACGGGAATCCACAAATATCTTTTGGACGGGAGATAATGCTTGATAGAATTTCTAGAAAATTAGGTTTTGATCCAATTGAATTTAGGATGTTGAATCATATAAAAACCGGAGAAAAATTTCCAGGATGGACAGATCCAATTTTAAGTTGCGAAATCGATGACTGTGTATCGGGAGCACTAAAAATTAAAAAGATGATAGATTCTTCTGAAACTCAAACTAATGGCAGTGATATTGTAGAATCTTGGGGAATAGCCTTTGGATGTCATACATCAGGACCATCTTCAAAAGAAGGAATGAGTTCTTCAGCAATTATTGCAAACGATGATGGATCAGTAAACCTTCTGGTAGGTTCAGCAGATATTGGACAGGGAAGTGAAACCACGTTGAGTCAAGTGGTCGCAATGACATTGGGGATTGAAATTAAAGACATTAGAATTCAAGCAGCAGATACTTTAACAACCCCTTATGATACGGGAACATTCGGAAGTAGTCAGATGTTTGTTTGTGGTAATGCTGTGAAAAGATCAGCAGAGGACTTAATTGTAAAAATTAAAAATGGACTCAAAAATAAATTTGAAGTTGCAACTAAAGATATAGTCTTTGACAATGGAATATTTTTCATAAATTCTCCCAATGGACGTATTGAACGTGACTTTAAAAATGCTATTAAAGAAATTACTTTTGGTAAAAAAGGGAATGTTATAATTGCAAGTTCAAGTTATTCTGCAGAAGCAGCACCACCTCCTTTTTCAGTATGTTTTGCAAAGGTAGAAATAGATAAGCGAACAAATGAAATAAAAGTTAAGCATTTTATTCAAGCTGTGGATGTTGGAACTCCTATTAATCCAGTCATTGTTGAAGGCCAGGTAGAAGGAGGCATTCAAATGGGAATAGGGTACGCTCTTATGGAAAAAATTGAAATTGATAATGTAGTTAGGAAGCCTATATCAACTGATCTGCTGCATTACAAGGGTCCCCTTGCAGTTGATATGCCAAATACTTATGTATATATAGCCAACAGTTATGAACCTAAAGGTCCTCATGGTGCAAAAAGCGTTGGAGAACTTTCAACAGTAGCAGTAGCTCCAGCAATTGCAAATGCAATAAGCAATGCTACAGGGATTGAAATTGATCATCTACCTTTATCAAAAAAATTTACAATTTCAGGAACAAGAATGACTCAAGATGAATATTGCCAGGAGGGATCATATGCTTATAAATTCACAAATGAAATACTTAAGAGCAGAAAATATTAGTGATGCACTGAAAAAAAAAGAAAAATATTCGAAAGTTAAATTTCTCGCTGGAGGGACTGATCTAATTCCATTGATGAAGTATGGAGTAAAAAATCCAGAATATCTAATTGATATTTCAAAGCTAAGTGATCTGAATTATATATTATGTGACAATAAATATGTTTCAATAGGTGCTTTAACTAGACTTAATGATATAGCTAATAATACTTTTATTAAAGAAAGCGTTCCCTTTCTTTCCTACGCTGCGAAATGTGTAGCATCTCCACAGATAAGAAATATGGCAACGTTAGGAGGCAACATATTACAGGACAGAAGATGTATGTATTTTAATCAAACTGCTGACTGGAGAAGAAGCATAGATTCTTGTTTTAAGACAGGGGGTGAAATTTGCCATCAAGTAAAAAAATCTTCTGTATGCAAAGCAATTTATTATTCTGATATTGCGCCAGTATTATTGGCACTTAATGCCACTGCTACTATAATTGAAAAGGGAGTCGAAAAGGAAATTTCAGTTGAAGAATTAATTTTAAAACATTCAATCAAGAATGGAACTGTAAAAAATACAGATATGCTGGTTAAAAGTTTTAAATTTAAGTACTATGCAGATTCTTATAATAAATTTTATAAATATAGTGTTCGCCAATCCATTGATTTTCCCACAATGAATATTGCAATTTTCTTTAATCCCTATGAGAAAGAAAATAATGACCAGCATCTTAGAATATTTATTGGAGCAGTAAGTTCATATCCTATTGAGCTTAAAGAAACTGAAAACTCAATAGTAAATTATTTATGTGAATCAAATTGCAATGTAGATATTAATGAGATATGCCAAAATGCAATTGCTGAAATAAACAAAAAATGTGGGATTGTAAGAGAAACAGGTATTTCTTTGAAAGCCAAGAAAACAACTTTCAATAATATTGAAATTGCAATTAAAGATTTTATACAATTTTGGAAATTAAATGTTAAATGATTGATTATTATGATTATCATTTAATTTCCAAAAAAAACTAACATCTAGGAGGTTTAATCTATGAAAGGTGAAAAGGGAAATGCCAACGTAAAACGCCACAATATCCGGTGGGAAGTTTTTATTCCAGGCTATATTGTAATAGGTGGAGCGGCGATTTTAGGAATTGTCAATAAAGATGTTCTTACAAAAAGTGTAATGGATTTCTTCTTTTGGTCTCTTAGAAATTTTGGATGGCTATTCCAATGGACCGTAATGATATCTTTTGTTTTTACAGCCATCATGATGTTTTCAAAATATGGAAATATTCGTCTTGGTGGGAAGAATGCGAAACCCAAATTTAAATTTGCCACATGGTTTGCAATGACTTTAACCGGTGGTGTAGCTACTGGAATTGTAACTTGGGGGGTAAATGAACCGCTTATATATTATGGAAATGTATGGGGTGAACTTGACACATTGGGAATTCAAGCAAATACTTCGCAAGCAGCAATTTTTGCAATAGCAAGAAGTTTTTATAACTGGACTTTTATACCTTATGCAATTTATGCTTTTTGCGGGTTGTTAGTTGCATACATCTATTTTAATAAACGTGAGAGATTGGCTGTTACTTCTACATTAAAGCCTCTCTTTGGTGAAAAAGTTACTAAAGGTTGGTTCTCTGGAATTATTGATATGTTATCTATGCTTGGTCTGGCTATTGGAATAACTACAGGGCTTACTATGTGTATAACACTAGTTATGACTGGTTTGAAAGAAGCTTATAATGTCAAAAATAGTCTTTCATTGTTTATCATAATAGGAATTTTTATCATATGTATGTTTACTTTTTCTTCATACTTAGGACTTGAAAAAGGTCTTGCAAAGCTAAGTAGCCTTAATGCATGGTTTTATTATTTTCTGCTTGCCTTGCTTTTGATAACTGGTCCTACAATATATATAATGAGAATTGGTACTGCAGGTCTTGCCGAATGGCTTCAAAACTTCTTCCGCTGGGGCCTTGACCCTATAGATATAGGAGGTGAAGCCTTAACTATGTCCTGGACACTTTATGACTGGGCCTTCTGGGTTGGATTTGCACCAGTTACTGGTATATTCTTGGCTATGATATCTTATGGCAGGACAATAAGAGAGTATATGATTGTAAACTGGATTCTTCCATCTGTATTTGGAATGATTTGGTTTTCAATTTGGGGTGGAAGTGCCATTCATATGCAAATAACTGGAGCTGTGGATTTGATTCAAGTTATTAATGATGGTGGTGCAGTTGCTGCACTTTGGACATTTCTAGGAAACCTTCCTTTTGGAATAGGGAAAATTATTGTGCCATTTAATATGCTTGTAATACTTGTAACATTCATTACTGCTGCAGATGCTACTTTAACAAATATAGGCTCCATGTGTGTAAAGGACGTTCCAATAGGTACAGAACCTCCTGGATTAATTAAAATCGTATGGGGAGTTGCACTTGGCGTTGTAGCTATTGTTATGGCAGCCTTTGGCGGAGGAGTGCAAGGGGTTGACGGTGTAAAAGCACTGGCAGCTGCCAGCGGATTTGTTGTTCTGTTTATTTTTGCAATTCAACTGGTATCTTTTTTCAAATGCTGGTTTATGGATCGTATTATAACAGAGCCAGACGAAGAACTACCTAATGAAAGAGCAAGCGAGAAAAAATCTGATTCAGATGTTGCGAATATTTAGCAGCTGAAACAGAATAATAACTGCAAAAAAATATATAAATTATTGGGAGGAAAATAATTATGAAATTTGTGCTTAATAGCAATAATTTAACAATTGAACAAGCATATAAAATCGCAACAAGCCGTGACATAAAAATAGAAATAGCAGAGGAAGCAATTGAACAACTGGAAAAAACTAGAGAATTAGTATTTAGATTAGCTGACAAAGGAGTGCCGATTTATGGGTTTACAACAGGTGTAGGCTGGAACAAAGACAAGCAGATATTTGAAGATTACTTTGAGGAGTATAATAGAAATCTAATTTATGCACATTGCCTTGCAGTTGATCCAATACTTTCAGAAGAAAAAGTAAGAGCTGTAATGCTTGCACGACTTAATGCTCTTTTAAGTGCTCGTACAGGAATTCAGATTAAAATTGTTGAAATGTATAGAGATTTTCTCAATCATGGAATACATCCGGTTATTCCTGCTAGAGGAAGTGTCGGAGCTGCAGATATAACAAATTTATCCCATATTGGCTTAGCGATGATTGGAGAAGGAGATGTTTTTCATAATGGAAATCGTATTCCTGCCATTGAAGCTTTGAAAAAAGAAGGGTTTACACCAATCATTTTAGGGCCTAAAGATGGTCTTGCTATTGTTTCTTCAAATGCTCTTGCTGCAGGAACTGGTGCTTTAGTATTAGAAAAAGCAAAAAATCTTTTAGAAGTTGCTAATGCCGTATATGCATTATCTGTAGAAGGTCTAGATGGAAACATAACTCCAATCCGTCCAGAACCTAATGAAGCAAGAAAAATGAAATCTCAAATAAGATGTGCTGATGCTATTAGAAAACTTTTAGAAGGGAGTTATTTACAGGATAAGGGTATTACTAAAACAGTACAAGATCCTCTCAGCTTTAGGGGAGCTCATGCTATTAATGCAACAATACTCGATTCATTAAACTATGTTTGTGAATTATTGACTACACAATTAAATTCATCAGATGACAATCCTTGTGTTGTACTTGAAAAAGAAGAAATCATATCATGTAGCAATTTTGAAGTAGCAAACTGGGTATTGGGATTTGAAATGTTGGGACAAGCTGTGGCTCACGTTGCTCGTAGTGCCTGTCATAGAACTATAAAGCTTTGTAATCCTCATTTTACTAAGCTTCCTAGATTTCTTAGCCCTGATGAAGGAAAAGTTCAAGCATACCAAACAATACAAAAAACTTTCACATCTCTTGATGGAGAAATTCGACACTTGATGAATCCTGCATCCACTGATTACTATTCACTTTCAGGTGATATGGAAGATCATGCAACAAATGCTCCATATGTTGTGGAAAAGACAGAAAAGATTATTGATGATGCTTTTTACATATTAGGACTTGAAGCAATGCATGCTGCTCAAGCGGTAGACCTTAGAAAAGTAGATAAAATGGGTGTAGGATCAAAATGTTTATATGATGCTATTCGATCTAGAATACCATTTTTAGAACATGATAGACCTCTGACTCCAGATATTAAAGCAGCGTATGAAGTAGTTTGTAATCAAGATTTTATTGACAAATTGAAATTAATTACAGGCGGTTTTTAAAATTTTAAATTATATAGAACAAATTAAGGATAAATCACCGGTCATAATGGGCAGGTGATTTATCTTTTTGTTTTAATCTTATTTTCAGGGAGTGGATAGGTTATACTTAATTAGACAATAAAAACTCGGACATGATATAATAAATAAAATTAATTTAGAGGTTTAATCATGTCTAATAGATCTAAAAGATACAAAGAAGAATTTAAAAAGCAGATAGTAGGATTGATAAATAATGGGAAAAATTTGGCTGAAATAGTAAAAGAATATAATATAGCTAGATCTACTGTACATAAGTGGGTTTGTGACTATACTACATCAGGATCCTTTAAAACTAAAGATAACAGAACTGATAATGAAAATGAATTAGTAAAGCTAAGAAAAGAAAACCAGAGACTAAAAATGATATCTTAAAGCAGGCGGCACTGATAATGGGACGAAAATAGCTATCATAAAGGATAATAAACATAAGTACAGTATCAGCGCCATGTGTAAAATTTTAAAATTAAATAGGAGCCTTGTATACTATACACCTAAAGAATATAGAATATTAATGTCCGACAAAAAAGTGTCTTAAAAAGGGTTGACAATCCAGATTATTCAGAATATGAACCACAAAAATATAATTGTATTGCTATTGCCTATGGTGTTTAATCTACATAACTACAACAAAAAAATTCTGTGTAGATTTAGAATGAATCAATTATCTAGAGGAGGAAGAGGATGAACAGATTAAAATTAGTTTTACCTAAACCAGAGTATAAAGAAAAACTTATGGATTATAAAAGAGAATTTATTGAAAGCGGAGACAGCATGGATGGTACTGGGGGTTTGAGAAATGCTGAAACTTTTGAAGAATGGTATAGTGCTTTTTGCGATAATTTAAAAGAAGAAACTGTAAGAGACGGTTTAGTTCCCGCAACTACATATCTGGCTATTTCTATTGATGACGGTTGTTTAATTGGTATGGTTGATATTAGACATAAGTTAAATGATTATTTGCTTAATTTCGGTGGACATATAGGTTATAGTGTCAGAAAATCAGAGAGACAACAAGGATATGCAACTGAAATGTTATCATTAGCTTTAATTGAATGTGTAAAATTAAATATTAAAAAAGTTTTAGTTACTTGCGATAAAGATAATGTTGCATCGGCAAAGACTATAATAAATAATGGTGCGGAATTGGAAAATGAAATACTAGAAGAAAACCGAATTACACAAAGATATTGGATAACTTTGGATTAAGGTTATGAACATAAGCTATAGATAGGCTAATTCTCACTGTTCTTAAAACATCACATAAAACAGAGCCAAAAGGAAATAATGAACGAGAAACTAGATAAAGACAATGAGCTTAGTAAATTTTAATTAAATGATAAATTTAGGCTCTGTTTAAGGAAGTTGTTAAAAATAATATGAATCTTATAAAGTTGTTTTGGAATTGTAGAATATTACGTAACAAAGATTATTTATATAATAGGAGGTAAAATAATGCTTGAAGTTGTATTTAGTGATAGTACGAAAGGTTCTATGAAAGTAGCAAAATACTATAATGAAAAAAGTATGCTTGGTGGAGCTATCGGATATATTGGAAAAAAGCCATCCAAAGCTGAATTAAAGAAACACTTTGAAGGTCAGGCTGTTGGAGGAGATTCACAAGATGTAGTTTATATAGGATTTGCATTGGATATTGGTGATATATCCGGTGAATTTGATGGCATTGAGCGTCAAAATGTTTTCCAAAAAGCATGGGGGCGATTTTATTTTGACAATAATGAAAAGGAACAGCTTTTTTATAATCAACGTAAAGATATGGAAAAACTCTTGTCTGCTGCAATCAACGGCACTCCAATACGAATTTGGAAGAGCAACATTCCTTATTCGACTTGCGGATTTTACTTCATTTGCAATGTATTAAAAAATATTGATTGTGAAATAAGCGTTGTTTCATTACCAGAGTATAAGCAAGTATCTGAGAATGAAATTGTTATTTATAGCGACTGGGGACAAATAGAGCCAGGAAAATTTTATCAATTTTTGCCTTCGGAAAGACAATTATCTCAATCTGAAAAACGAATGTTTAGCAGCCGTTGGATTGGCTTGGTAAGGGAAAATGCCCCATTAAGAGCTGTTGTAAACGGAAAGTTGATTTCTGTTCCCGAAGATTTTTATGATTACATTATTACAAAAAATATTCCTGACTATGATTTTCTTATGGCTCGTTTTATTGGTAAGATTATGGGAGATTACGATTTAGGTGTTAGTGATAGGTGGTATGCTTTGCGTATAGAGAAGATGATTGAGGAAAAGAAACTAATTATTGTTGAGAATAAGGATATATCACATCCTTATGGCAAAATTTTGAGGAAAGTAACGGTATGAACAAAATGAGCATAATCTTTTAGCAGATTACCTCGCAATATTCTTAGTTAACGTAGACTGGGGAAACTCGGTCTATACTTTTTTATAGAAGAATAGATTAATGGAAGGTTAGAATAGAGTTCAATTTTATCCTTTTATAGGCAGGTTTACATATATGACATTATTAAGTAAAATACTACCAAAACATGATATAATAAGTAAAAAATATTTTATGTATAGGAGAGTATTACCGACATAGGCGTAGTCGGTAACCCCTAAGTTAGGTGCCATAGTCGCTATCGGAGGGAATTTCTTTAGTGTCTTAATAATATGAGGAGATTGTTATACTAGAGGTAAACTGATTATCAGATAAAATTTGAAAGTTTTACTAGGACAATCAAACAAGCAAAAATTTATCCATGATGAATAAGGAATATTTTCTACTGTTGAGACTTAAGTACTATGGGATAAGAATAGAAAATAGTAATAGTAATGAATAATTTTAGGGGGACAGTAATGAAACGATTATTTAAAAGTTTTACATTCTACTTTATGTTGTTCAGTATTCTACTAATATATAATCAATACATTGGTTATGACTCGAAAAATATAATTCTTATTAGTTTTAATGTTATTTTAAATAATTTATTTAAGATTGATAGTTTTAGAGAGATTATTAATTCTGGACCGACTATTAAAACAAACACATTATTTGGTGAAACATCGGTATATTTATATATTTGCCACTTTATAACTTTCATAATCTACGGTTTATTTCTGGATTTTATAAAGAGATTATTATTAAAAACGATGATTGAGGATTTACCAGATAAAGACAAATAGGTATATGCTTGAAATGTTAATGCTGAGATGTTAGAGATTTTAATAGGTTGATGAAGCTCATAGTATTAATTTGTTATTTATTTAAGAGGCAAGTCCAGTTTATACAAGATATTTCTTAAGGGTCGCGACTACAGCACCTAACAAAGCATTTGAGTAAGGGTGCACGGAGGCACATATTTGGGGTAGTACAGGTACACCATATCTCTTCATCGGGAGCAAAGCTCCACCAAGAAGAATGGCTCTGTGTGTCCGATTTAGAGACGTCGCAAATGTAAACCGTTATCAGAGATTTTCCCATTACTTCAAAGCGTTACTTTTGGGTTTATTGTAACAGAAAGAGCATTACTAAAAATATTAACTGTAATGATGCGATAGTTTAATTTTAATACATATAAAGTGAGGGATAGAATATGCATAATCTTATAAATGCTTTTCCATTATATAACTTTTTAAAATACTGTAATACCATTTCTCTTGAAAAGGTTATTCTTGATTGTGGTGCTGGAGGGTCTAATCCACCACTTTCATTATTTTATGAGTTTGGATATGAAACTTATGGAATTGAAATATGTGAAGAACAATTGGAAAAGGCAAATTTATTCTGTAATTCATGTAATATGGACTTAAACATTATTAAGGGTGATATGAAAAAGATTCCTTTTATTAATGAGTTTTTTAGTTTTTTGTTTTCTTATAATACATCTGTTCATATGAGAAAAGAAGGCTTTTCACAAGCTTTATTAGAATTTTATAGAGTATTAAAACATGGCGGGTTGTGTTATATAAATTTCTTAAGTGAAGATTGTGATACATATGGAAAAGGTGTTCAAGTAGGCGACGGAGAATTTAAACAAATTGAAGATAATCAAGAAGTCTTTTATTGTCATTATAAAGACAATGAAGTTGAACAAAATTTTTATGGATTTGAAATTATTTATAAGGAAAAGCGAATAATTCAAAGAAAAATTGATGAGAGAGAATATACATCTGCATATTTAGATTATATACTGGTAAAAAAGTAATGCCTATACATATTAATAATATTTATAATTAAAAAACAAGATAATAAATAAAAAATAAAAAATAAGAAATAGGGGAAATACTACGTATCTGATAGGGCAACGTCTGATAACCCTGTATTTGCACAAGGGTGTTCAGGGAGGGGATTCCTGTTGGGTGGGGATGACCTTCACACCACACCTTCTCGCTAACCGGTCAGTCGTAGCATTAGGCGTAATTATTTAATGCACCGACTGTCGTGACGCGCTTAGGTTGAGGAATGTGTGGAGGGCTTTTACCCTAGAGGAATACCCTGCCCTGAACGAACGGCGAACACATTTTTATCTGATGACTTTTTGATTTACTCAGTTTTCCTCAACCATTATATTTCTTTTCTTTATTTCAAATATGTTCATAGATATATAAAATAACACAATAGCCATAAATAATGTTGTTATCGACGTGAGATAATTACTATCTATGGCAACAGTAAATACATAAAAACAAGCATTAACCATTGAGTGAAGTAATATACATAACCAAATACTTCTTGTCTTACAGTAAAGAGGAGTCATGATAAATGATGTAGCCATACAACTTATGGCAAAAGTTATAAACTCAAAATTTTGCTGTGGAGCGCCTACAACAAGCCACATTGGAAGATGCCAAATAGCCCAAACGCCACCAATTAATAAAGTGCTAAGAGTAGGTGAAAACTTTTCTAAAAGCTTTGGTAACAAATAGCCTCTCCATCCTATTTCTTCAATTCCTCCACCTATAATCATTACAGGTACCAGCCAAATTAATGAATAAATAGGCTTACGAAATAGTAATAGATCTCCCTCTCCTCCTATTGTTCTGTAAACTATGTATGCTGTAATCCACAAAATAATCGGAGTACAAATTGTGTATACATACATAGGAACACTTTGTTTCATGTTTATAATACTTCTCATAAATAATTTTAATTCATTCTTTTGACCACCGTATCTTTTAATTGTAAAGTATGCTGCAATAGCTGGAGAATATCCTGCCACACCATATATTAACATAAAAATAGGAGTTCCAAAAACTAATATACCCAATTGTGTTACAAGTATAGAGATAGAATATGATATTGTACATATTGCAATTAAGAATATATAAAAAAATCTCAATTCTTTCTTCATATACTAGCTCCTTCCTAATATTTAATCGATATTTTTTTAACTCTATTTCAATTCAATCTAGAAACTCTTATCAAAAAGACCCATTAGTATTGCCCTAACTACCTATCAAAAAAGTTTTATATAACGTTCCAGCAGTTCGCGATCGTGTCTTGTCCATATTTCACTTTTAATAGCATCTTCATTAATTATCCAATCTCTCGTAATACCTTATCCTCATGAAGGCATATCCCTAACTGGCGTTTAGATGAAGTTTTCAGCGGATATGCTAATTTTGTATTTTGTATTAAATACACTCCTCAGTCATTTTCTTACTCATTAATGCATTTTCTAATTCTATTCCCCTAATTTGAACACTTTTACGCTTAACAATATTAAATCCGAACTTTTCGAAGAAGGCTTGTGCAGCTAAACTAACATCCGACGTTAACTCCAATATTTTTTTTCTCTTAGCTTCTTCTATAATATGACTCATTAGTAGCTTTCCAATTCCTCTTCCAGAATAACCACCACGTATAAAAAAATGATCTATATAACCATTATCTTGTAAATCTGCGTATCCCAGTATCATATCTTTATCAACTATTACATATGGATTAATTCTTTGAATCTTTTCTTTCCATTTTTCAGAATTCATGTTATCAGGTGCCCATGATTCTAATTGTATTTCACTATAAAAACTTTTTGCATTCTTTCTAATTGATGATACGAAGATATCCATCAGTTGAGACTCTTCTCCATGACAGTATTTTCTTATTTCCACTATAAACCCTCATTTCTATATTATTTACTATTTCTACAATGTAGCTGAAAATTTCATCTAACGGGTCGTGTTCGAGATGCTTTCCAGCTCTATAGGAAGTCGCTTATGGCTGTGAGCCCCTTAAACTTCTCCTTCCGTATGCCACTTATTTTGCCATATATAATGATTGCGAGCCAAACTTACTTCGTGTTATGCTTATAATGCAGGATTGATATGTTTAGCTTTTTCATCTTTCCATTGATTTAACAACTTTTTCATTTTTTTCTGCTCTTAATGACAAAAAACGGTTTATCAAGATATTTTTTATTTAAATCCATTATAATACGTTTACGTGTTTTAGAAAAACTCCATAGACTTTTACATAATTGAAAAAATCCCATATCCAATTTTTCCTCAAGATATTGTGGCATATCTGAACGCTTTTTGCCGCATCTTATAAATATGCTAACCAAACATACAAAACGGTTTATATCAAGAAATATAACTATGTCCGCTGCTTTAAATCGCAACTCCATTGTGTCAGTATGATTGCCATCAATAATCCATTTTTCCTTTGATATAAGTTCTGTTTGCTTCTTTATCCATTCTTCTTTGGGTGGCTTTTCCCAGTTAGGACGCCAAAACTCCACATCAAGATGAACGAGTGGCAAATCGGTTATAACAGATAATTCTTTAGATAAAAAACTTTTTCCGCTACCATTATTACCAACAATAGATTGAAAGGTACCAGGTACCTTTAACAGATAATGGAGGTAAGTAATATGGCTCATAGAAAAAATACAAAAATAAAAACAAAATATAAATCTATTGAAGAGTGTATAAATAGTTGTGGAGAGATGAAAGAAGATACGTTTTGGGGGAAATGGCATTTTCTTAAAGAAATTGTTGGTAAAATGAATGAGAATGGGTCATTTAAACTAAGCACTCGTGAAAGATATGGTACTGCTCATGAGTTTGTAGGAAATGTAAAGCAGCAACATGATGGCATCTATCTAGTAGGTGATATTAGAGTAAAACATAGCTATGAAATTATGTTTCATGTTGCCAATGTTATTTTGAACATTTTAGGATTTTGGTTATTTAGTCAAATTCAATCAGATGAAGAAGGCTATGTTTTAATGAAATTACTCGGTATTTATGCAATTGGTTTAGGTTGGTTTCATGTATGGTACCTATACAAATCAGATACACTATATAAACATCTTTTAAGACGGTTTGCATCTAAGCATTAAATGTCAAAGTAAAGACAAGGAACAGGAATTGGGTGGTACCTGGTACCTTTCTTTTAAGGAAAATGCTTGTAATCATCAGAAAATATTTGCTATAATCCTATCAAGAGGTGATGGAATTGGAATGGATAAAAGCACTGAAGGAATCCATTTATTATATGGAAAAGCATCTGATTTCAGACTGTAGACTGGAGAATGTGGCCCATCACGTCAATATTTCCCCTTTTTACTTTCAAAAAGCATTTAAGCTTATAACGGGTTATACCATAGGAGAATATGTAAGGAATCGGCGTTTGTATCTTGCAGCACTTGATTTAGTTAAGACAGAAAAAAAGGTCATTGAACTAGCTTATCGGTATGGATATGATACCCCAGAAAGTTTTACTAAGGCATTTAGCCGTTTTCATGGGTTGTCTCCAATGCAAATAAAAAAGGAACCTTATAAAATTAAGCCATTTTATCCTTTGCAAATAAGCATATCTGTAAAAGGTGGAGAGCAGATGGAATATAGCATTGAGTCCATGGAGGCTTTTGAGGTAGCTGGTATTGGGCGTATGTTTCCCTATGAAGAAGCTTTTAATCAAATACCTTTATTTTGGCAACAATGGAAAAATAAATGGTGTTTCAGGAAAGAAGCTGACCGATGGAATATGGGGAAATATGGTGTAAGTATTGCTGAAGGATTTGACAGTAAAAATTTTTACTATCTCATTGCAGGAGACTTTAAAGAAAATCTTATTCAAGAAGGATTGAAGGTTATTAAGATTCCGGCTTTTACTTGGGCAAAATTTCGTTGTATAGGTCCAATGCCAGAAACTTTACAATCGTTAAATGCTAGAATTTATAATCAGTGGCTTCCGGAAAATGAGGATTATGAAATCGCTTCAGGATACAACATAGAGATTTATGAAAAAGGAGATATTCAAGATTTAAATTACAAAAGTGAAATTTGGATTCCAGTAAAGAAACGAACTGAAAAATAAGCTAAAATAAAAGGACAAATAAAAGCTGAAAATGACAGGATAGGATACCTTTTGTGGTATAGAATAGACCTACAAAAAAGAAAGGAATGATTCTATGGAAATACAACATGTATCTTATCTTAAATTAGAAGGAAGTTACGAAGAAATTGGAAGGCAGGTGGCAAGAAAGACAAAAAATCGAAGTGTAGCTCTGCCGTCACCAAAATATTTTACCAAGACTGAATTAGAAGAAGCAATGGAGCTTTATAAAACTTATTGTCCAGGTCTTATTGAAGAGCTAGAGGGATACGGAAAGGCATGCAATATTCCCTTAAGTGACATTGCTTATACTTGGATGACATACCTAATCCCTCGCTGTTCTGGTCTTATTATTGAAGGAAGTCTTATGAAGGATGGACATACGAGACTTATAAGAAATTATGAGTTTAGTATAGAAGATGAGGATCTTATGCTATGCGAAACAAGAGTAAAAGGCAAGTACGCACATATTGGAGGAAGCGTTGCACTCTTTGGAAGAACGGAAGGTATTAATGAATGTGGTCTTGCCGTATCAATGTCCTCTTGTGGATTTCCTGTAAGCAATTTGGAAGGTATGCGTCCTCCAAAAATAAAAGGACTCCAGTTCTGGGCTGTCATAAGAAGTCTCCTTGAAAACTGTAAGGACGTGGAAGAGGCCATGAAGCTAGTGGAAAAGATGCCCATTGCCTACAATATCAATCTCTATTTAGCAGATGCTAAGGGGAATGGAAGTATTGTAGAGACGATGGATGGGGAATTTTCTTTTGAAAGGATTTCTTCTGAGAGTGAGAAAAAGTATTTATGGGGAACCAACCATATTGTTATTCCTTCTTTTCAGAAATTTGAACCTTTTGCAATGAGAAATTCTTTGGTTCGCTTCCATACGTTAGAACGTTTTATGGAAGGAAAAGAAAGTCTGGAAGAGGATCAGATTAAAAAGCTTTTCTTAACTAAGTATCCTGAGGGAATGACCACCTATTATTACCATGAATGGTTTGGAACCATTAAATCCGTAGTCATGGATACAATTAATCGTTCTTACCAAATTTGTTGGTTTGGACAAGAAGATAATGGGTGGGAAGAATATCGGATAGGAACAACCTTTAAGGATCAGACCTTGGAAAAGCGATATGAAAGAGAATCTGCGGATCCAAGGTTTTTTGATAGGGTCAATTTATAAACAATCACATACTAGAACTATATTATAACAAGCAGGTCAAAATTTTGACCTGCTAATTTTATGGAAAGTAAACTTGACATTATTGAGATAGTGTATTATCATTTAACTATGGAAAGCATACTTTCCATAGGAAGGAGTGTGCTTGTGAAAAATCGGTTAGGTGAAATACGGAAACAGCGAGGCATAAAGCAAGAAGAGTTGGCAGTGGCACTTGAAGTCTCAAGGCAAACAATTGGCTCACTTGAAAATGGAAGATATAATCCATCAATTATATTGGCATTTAAAATTGCAAGATATTTTAATATGAGTATTGAAGAAATCTTTATCTATGAGGAGGAATCAAAATGAAAAATAAAAGTTCATCATACTTTTTGGTATTTTTAGGTGCATTATTATTTGTGATAGGTTTGTTTCTTATAAAAACTACTGTAGAACCACAAGGGATAATGAAAGCATTGCCCTATGTTTTTATCGGCCTCGGTTGTGGTATTTTTGGTCAAAGAATGGGAAATATTATCAGTCGAAAAGTAATGAAAAATAATCCTGATATCGTTAAACAATTAGAAATTAATAAAAAGGATGAACGGAATATTGCCATTAGTAATCTTGCGAAAGCAAAAGCCTACGATAGTATGATATTTATTTTTGGAGCTTTAATGCTTTCCTTTGCTTTAATGGGAGTTGATACAATGGCTATTCTTCTTTTAGTTGCAGCCTATCTTTTCGTTATCGTGTATGGACTTTATTATCTTTATAAATATAATAAAGAGATGTAGATGAAAGAACCTTATTTACAATGATGCAAAGTATTATAGCGATAAAGATACAATAACAGTAATTAAGCATTTGTTTAATAGTTTATAGGGCTAGTTACATCGATGTTTATAATGAGATTGATAAGTTAAATATTTTAATGTAGTTATTTGAAGAGTAAAATAATAATTTAGAGATAGGGGTATGGCTTAGGCTCTACTTTTTTAAGTTAAAACTTTAGTTAGCGTAGACCAGGAAACCTAGTCCTAATTTTTTGTAGAAGAATAATTTATCGGTGGATTATAAATAGAGTTAAATTCTATCTTTATTATATGAGATTTGACAGATATAATATCTTTAAGTAAAATATTACCAGAATGTTATATAATATAAAAAGTCTATTTCATATATAGTAGAGTATTGATGACATAAAGTAGTCGCCAATGCCAACGTTATAAGACATCCCCCACTAGATTATTAAAAGGAAGAGGTGAAGTTTATGAGTTTATGGGGTTCTAAATTGAGTTGGATACTATTAATAATAGCGATAATTGGAGATTTTGTTGTTGCATATGTTTTAGCTTTTTTTAATCCTGGCTATAGTAATACAAAACAAGTTATGAGTGTTCTTGGAAACCCTAAAAGTCCAGTAGCTTTATTTTATAATGTTTGGTTAATCATTCTAGGAATTTTAATATGTATATCGGCAGTAAATTTTTATATTGTGTATTCTGGGGTATCAAAAAATTATGCAAGTGCAGGATTAATAATATTATTTATTTTTGGAATAGGTGCAGGAATAATATCCGGGATATTTAGTGTCAATGAAGGTAAAGAGATTGAAACAATAACATCCAAAATTCATGGAATTGGAGCAGGTTTAGGTTTTCTAGGTTTAACTTTCATTCCTTTAGTAGTTGGTTTAATATCCTTTAAAGAATATGACAGCATTATTGGCATAGTTTCAATTGCGTTTTTCATATTAAGTATAGTTCTTTTTGTACTCTTTATTATGTCTGAAAAAGAAGCTTTTCAGAATTCTATAATTGGTTTTAGTGGACTTTGGCAACGATTGTTGTTGGCAAGTATGTATATGCCATTATTATTGATTGCATTGAAACATATATAAACATAAAGTTATAATTAACATATATAGTTAATGGCTATTGGTAACTTCCGTGGGGAACGTCAAAAATTCGGGCGGTACCCGGTACCTTTCAATACAACATGATTGCATCTGAAATTGAGATATAACTATATAGCAAAGATATAATTTACCCTTAAAATTAAGGGCTTTTCAAGGGTAAATTAATTATGCACTCAAAACCCTACTCGTTAGACTCAAGCAAAACATCTGTATTTAGTATTTTGAAAATTAAGTGAATTGAGGAGATGAGAAAAAGGATGGTTAATGAGAAATTACTCAATGATTTACTTAATAAAATGGTTGACAATAAAAGGATTTTTAGTGCTGTTTTGTGCGTTGAAAATGGTGACAGGAGTTTCTCTTGGACTGGGGCAGTTGGTAATATGCAAAAGGATAGCAGATTCTTTATTGCAAGTGTCACTAAACTTTATGTTACAGCAGTAGTGATGCAACTTATTGAGGAGAATCGTATAGAACTAAATGATAAAATCTCTAAGTATTTACCTGATTACTTTTGTGAAGGACTTCATGTTTTAAAGGGTGTGGATTATTCTAATGAGATTACTATTGTTCATTTAATTTGTAATGCATCGGGTTTACCTGACTATTTCTTTCATAAGCAAGCTAATGGTAGAACTGTTTCTGATGAACTAATGGATGGTAATGATGAAGCCTGGCATTTGGATAAAACAATTGGATTAATAAAGAATCTTAGACCTGATTTTAAGCCAGGGGCTAAAGGGAAAGCAGCGTATTCTGATTCGAACTACCAACTCCTGGGTAGAATCATAGAAAATGTGACAGGGAAAAATATCGGTGAAGTTTTTCATGACTATATATTTTCTAAATTGAATTTATCTAATACCTATGCATATAGTGATATCGATGATAATTCACCTGTACCTTTCTACTATAAATCCCAACAATTATGGCTACCTCAATACATAGCATCAGTAACGGTGGAAGGGGGCATTGTTTCAACAGTTGATGAGGTAATGATCTTTTTAAAAGAATTTTTCAATGGGCGTTTCTTCCCAAAGGAAAGAATCAATGATTTAAAGCAGTGGAATTTAATTCTGCCACCGCCAGGACTGTTTTACTTTGGAATAGGTTTAGAAAAATTATGGACACCAAGAATCGTGTCACCATTTAAACCAATTAAAGAAATAGTAGGTTTTTGGGGACAAACGGGTTCTTTTGCTTTTTATAATGCTCAAACAGATCTATACTTCTGTGGTACCACTAATCAGATAAACGGAAAAGGACATAGGTTAGCGGGTAATGCGATGATGAAAATAATCAAATCTGTATTGTAAGTGTTAGTGTCAAGGAAAAACTGGTTCTTTCCAAAGTTAGTTGACATAGTAAAAAAACTATTATATGGGATAGTTATATTATTTTATTTGGGAGGAAATGAAGTGGATGAGCTAGTAAAATCATTAGATAAGAATTTAGAATATATAAATTATAAAATAAAAGATGAAACTATATATATTTACGTAAAATCAAACAGAGTCAAGTGCTAAATAAAACTAAAATTAGAAAGGTTTGTATAGATGACTTTGCAATTAAAAAAGAATCTTAAATTAATATAAATTAATATATAGATATGTTACTAAGAAGATTAATAAAAAGAAAAGAGGATGATTTCAAGAATTTAGAAAGAAAACTATCTGAGAGATTTTAGAAAAATTCGTGAAATTGACGGGACGTCAGTTCAGCGACCTGAGGCATGGATGCCTTAGGCAATGAGTTAGAAGCTAGAAGCTTTCAAGATTAAGTTTTTTCTAAATTCTTGTTGGACTGAACGTTCTTTTTATTAATTTTCAGATTTTAGTTATTTTAAATAGTGGCTGTTTGTCTACCGATCTGATTGTTTTATTCTATCATCTATTAATATGGCATAGATATAGGAAGGTGCCTGTAAGTGTTGTAGGGGTACTGTATTTTCTAATGCTACAAAAGCCAAAGCTTTTTCTATTTCATTTTTACTAATACTTCTATTTGTTCTATCAAGCACTATACTATTATTTATTATTTGATATTTGAATTGATAAATAGGATAATTCTTCAAGCTGCTTTATAAATTTAGATTCGGCCTGTACCTTTAATACAATATTTAAGCTTTAAAGTTTTGTCTATAAATTTAACCGCAATATAGTAGGACACTTTGGTAATTATTTTTACTGGAATTGTATTGACAATTCGTTGAGAATACAATATAATTTATTGGATATTAATAATTAGAACTTAAACTTTGCCACCGGGTAAAGAGTTTAAGGTGTTCTGAAACATTCCATTAGGTCTTAGAAGGAATGTTGTCGGAACGCCTTTTTTTATTTTGAAAGGAGAGGTATAAAATGGAAAATTCTTTATTAAGAAACTTTGCAAAGTATGTCAGTTTAAATATACTGGGTATGATTGGTCTTTCTTTTTACATTTTGGCCGACACATATTTTGTCTCAAAAGCATTAGGCTTAACGGGAATTGCAGCACTAAATCTTTCTATATCGATCTATAGTGTGATTCATGGAATGGGTCTAATGATTGGAATCGGAGGAGCTACTAGATTCAGTATATTAAAATCCCAGAATAAAGATAAAAAAGCCAGTGTAGTGTTTTCTTCAGCTATCAAGTTAGGCGTTATGATAGGAGTGATATTTGTTATCATAGGTTTATTCGAAGCAAAACATTTAGCTTTAGCTCTAGGGGCTGATACATTGACACTACCCCTTACAAAAACATATTTGACAACAATACTTTCTTTCGCACCGTTTTTTATTTTAAATAATGTAGTTCTTGCTTTTGTTCGTAACGATAACAATCCAAATTTATCAATGATTGCGATGTTGGTAGGAAGCTTTTCAAATGTTGTTTTAGACTATGTGTTTATGTTCCCTCTTGGAATGGGAATGTTTGGGGCTGCTTTTGCAACAGGTCTTGCTCCGATAATCAGTATCTGTATATTATTATTTCATTTTGTTAATAAGAAAAATGTATTTGCTTTCTTGAAAAGTAAGCTGCAATGGGATTTTATTCCAGATATATTTAGATTAGGTTTATCTGCATTTATTATCGAGATTTCATCTGCAGTTGTTCTGATAACATTTAATTTGGTTATTTTGGGAATTGAGGGGAACTTAGGGGTAGCTGCTTATGGAATAGTTGCCAATTTAACTCTTGTAGGAATAGCTGTGTTTACTGGATTAGCTCAGGGAATACAACCTCTTACCAGTAAATATTATGGATTGAGAAAATATCACATGGTAAGAAAAGTACGTAAATATGCTTTATTGATATCTGGAGTAATAGCAACAATAATATATATGTGTGTCATATTATATTCCGACAGCATAATTCACATATTTAACAGTGACAATAATATAGGTATTGCTCGAATTGCAGAAACTGGTTTAAAAATTTACTTTATAGGATTTTTCTTTGTCGGGATTAATATAGTAACAGCTATGTTTTTTAGTGCCACAGAAAACGCAAGGGATGCATTCTTCATTACAATTGCAAGAGGACTTGTGATAATTGTTCCCATGGTACTTGTATTAAGTAAAATTTTAGATATGACTGGTGTTTGGTTAGCATTTGTGTTTACTGAACTCTTTGTAACAATTCTTGCAATATACTTGACAAAGAAAAGAAGAAAACTCTCACTAAGTAAGCAAACAGCTTAACTGTATTTTGGATTCATTGGTTTAGGTGCATATAGCTTTAGAGACGATGCATAATTCGGGCGGTACCCGGTACCTTTAAGTATAATTGTTATCCTTTGCATATTTCTGAATTTCAAGTAAACCTACCTGCGGCTCAATCTTCAAATCGAATAGTTCTTTAATGATAAATATACCCTTAAAATCATCATCTAAATGAGCAGATAACTCATCGTCTTTTAGAACTCTGCAAATAAAATTTCCTTCCTCGACAATATGCAAATTGGTTATATCAGAAGAGGGGCAAGGAATTTCCAAGAATACTTTAGATATGATTTTTTCGTTCTGCTTTTCAAAGAATACACCTTGATTAAAAGTATCTGGCATATTTAACTTATTGCACTGCCTAAAAAGTTCAGTATATTTGGTGCTGATTTCTCTATAATCCGTTAAATCTCCGTTCCAATCGGCAGTTAAAAAATATCTTTTAGGTATATGTTGCGCAAATTCTTCGGTATTGTCTTTCACCTTGCTTGTTCTTGTAATATGTTTTGACATCGTATTTAAGAAGTCAATAGAAGATTTCAATTTTTTTACCTTTTCAGATACAATATGCTCCCCATCAGCTAATAGCTTTTCTACATCAATACTCTGATTTTCTGTAATGTATTCTCTAAAGTTTTTTAAAGGAATACCTAAATCTAAACACACTACTATCAAATCAACAATCACAAGCTGTTCCATAGAATAGTAACGATACCCTGTTTCCTTATTAATATATATAGGAGGAAGTATTCCAAGCTCACCATAATATCTTAGGGATTTTACACTTACCCCTTTAATTTTACTTACTTCTCCTATCGATAAATATTTTTTCATTATGTTTTCCACTCCCTATTGACTCTGCCATTATGGCATAGTTTATAATTTGAAGTATAACATACAATGATGTTTTATTCCATAGGGAGGATAGGAGGATATCTAATTTGAAAAATAAGCAATTCTATCAATTTGTCATACCATCAATCGGTGCAATGCTTGTAACAGGCTTATATTTTGTGGTTGACGGTATTTTTGTCGGAAGGGGTGTTGGAACATCAGCATTGGCTGCTATCAACATTGCAGTTCCGTTTATTTCTATTTTAACAGCAGTCAGTATGATGATCACCATAGGCGGAGCTACGATTACTTCAATCCATTTTGGAAAAGGTGAAAAAGCAGAGGCAAATAACACTTTTCGTCTAAGTGTTTTAATGGTATTGGCTTTTTCCTTTACAATGACCGTTATTAGCTTTTTGTTTTCTGAAAATCTTGCTAAAATTTTGGGAGCAAGTGATTTGCTCTTAAAAGATACTGCCGATTATATCCAATACTTTGTTATGTTTGGCATATTTTTCTGTGGCTCAACCACTCTTTCTGCTTTTGTACGAAATGATAATAATCCTCGTCTTGCCTTTTGGGGAATGATTGTAGGTGCTGTTAGCAATGTGTTTTTAGACTGGCTGTTTATCTATCCGCTAAAAATGGGACTTGTGGGTGCTGCTGTTGCGTCCGGACTCGGACAAGTGCTCGCCTGCCTTGTTTTGTCCACTCATTTTATACGCAAAAAAGGTGAACTTATAATCGCATTTCCTAAATTATCTAAACCCCTCGCTTTTCAGATCATTAAAACCGGAATTCCGGAATTTATAACGCAAATGAGCCAACCAGTCACCATTTTGTGTTATAACTTTATTGTTCTAAAGGCATTTGGAGAAATTGGAGTATCTGCGTTTTCCGTTATTTCCTATATCCTTGTGGTTGTAGTCGGAGTTTTCATCGGTCTTGCTCAGGGTATACAGCCACTTTTGAGTCGTAGCTTTGGAGAAGGTGAAAAGGAAAAGGAACAGTATTTTTTCCGCAAAGGATTAAGACTGAACATTTTTCTTGCAGCCATTATTTATGTGATTATGCTCAGTTTTGGCAAAGGCATTATTTCTATTTTTAACAACAGCACAGAACTTATCGAACTTGGGTACGAGTGTATCAAAGTATATGGGATATGCTTTATTTTTGCTGCTGCCAATATCGTCTATACCATTTACTACCTTGCAACCAAAAGGACAAAGCAGGCTGTTATTTTTTCTGTATTGAGAAGCTTTATTGCAAATAGTATTTTTATTTTCCTTATGCCTGCTTTGTTTGGCGAGCAAGCAATTTGGACAGGTATGATTGTAGCTGAGGCACTTGTGCTTGTGATTGCACTGTTGATAAGCCGTTCTAAAAGGAGTGTGACACAATGAAAAACTTGTAACTGTAAATAATGATAAAGCCGTTGCACGAGAAATGCAACGGCTTTTTATTCGTTATAGACCGAGAATAGTCCAGAGCATCCTTGCAAAAGGGCTGTCACTTAGATATGAAAGTTAGGGTTAATCATTATATTATGGTATAATATGGAACTATGTCAATATAGTAGACACATTTTTTCGAACAAATTATGCAGATTTTTTAGCCATGTCTTCACATAACTGAGGAGTAATATATCCATGGTTGTAAAATATCTGCTCAATTGTTTCATCCTGATTATGATGTAGATTATATAAAAAAAATAATGTATTCAAATAAAATGAGTAATGGTGAAATAAGAAACTTGTTGAAGAAAAATATGTTTGATTATATAAATGATATATCTATAGAAAAAATAAGAGAAATACAAATTAATTTCATAAATGCAGCTAGGCGAGCCAAACAAGCAGGATTTGATATGATTCAAATACATGGTGATAGACTTTTGGGTAGTTTTACTTTCAGCATATTTAGTAAAAGAAAAGATGAATATGGAGGAAGTAAAGAAAATAGAGTAAAAATGTCAGTAAAAATTGTTAAAAAGATTAGAGAAGAATTTTATGATATGCCTATTGACTATAAGTTTCCAATTAGAAAAGAAAATCCAAATTTAGGTAAAGGAGGTCCTTGTTTAGAAGAAATAGGTGTTTTTGTTAGGTTACTTGATGAAGCTGGCGTAGATAGTTTTATTAACTTTTGAGTTAAGTATTAAAGGATTTAATATGATTTTTCAATAAAACAGATTTTAATGAAATGTTTCTTCGACAAGATTCAGGCGGAAGATTCAGGCGGTACCTGGTACCTTTTACCTTAAAACAACTTAGATATAAAAAAGAATTTGCATATGATTTCCAAATATGATATACTTAAGCAGTTAGTTTGTTTGTTACACAAAGTTAATTGATGTATAGTTAGATTATTTTTTGCAATAATTTTATAGATAGTTTCAAAATTACTATGAAGATGCTTTTCATTTATGTCTAAGGCTTATAATAATGTAGATGCCCTCCTTAGGATATATTAGATTATCAATAATATCTAATAAAAAAGTATATTTATTCTATTCTTGAATTTTCAATATGAATTATTAAAATAAATAATTACATGATTGATCTCACTTAATACTATATGTGTGCTTACTCTGTTATTCCCTAGTAACGGAAGTTATGTATATTGTAGATTTTTTTAGATTAATGATGGATTTATAAAATATACTGATTAATTGCTAACATGTTACTATCATGTTGGCTTTTTTGTGATTTGATACTTAAATGTAAAAATTAGTATGCTAATAAACATATTTAATTAAATAAAAGACAATTAGAAATTGAAAAAGGAGGTGTCTTAATGACACAAGATATAATATTAACTCTTATCGGCTTGTTTTTAGTAACAGCGCTTACAAATATTTTAGCAACATTAAAAAGTATATTGCTTGCAAAGAATATAATGAATCCTGTTTATTTTTTAGTATTTATAGATGCTATCATTTTTGCAACAGTGTTAGGTAAAGTAACTAACTCAGAAGGTTTTCATTTTGCAATTGCATATGCTTTAGGGAAAACTTTGGGAGTTTACATTGGTGGTAAAATTGAAGAACGACTTGCTCTAGGTATTTTAGAAGTAGATGTATTTCTGAATAATAAAGGCAAGATGATTGAAATAGCAGAAAAACTTAGGAAAGAAGGCTATACAGTTAATAACTTCCTAGCACGTGGAAATAATGGTGGGAGAAGGTATAAAGTAGAGGTTGTTATAAGCAGAAAAGAATTTAAAGTGCTCGAAAATATTATGCATCAATCTGGTGTAATAAATCCAACTTTAAAGATTAAGAATTTAAATAAAGTTAAAGGTAAAATTACTTCTACAAGAATAAAAGCAGTTTAATCAAAAAGAAAGTAGGTAAGAATATGTCAGGAACTAAACGAGAAAATATAAAAAAAGGTACAAAAGTCAATATAGTTCAGAAACAAGATCAACGTTCTGGAAAAGTAACAGAAGGTATAGTTGAAAAAATTCTTACCAACTCTCATACTCATCCTCATGGTATTAAAGTAATGCTTGAGAGTGGTATTGTGGGTAGAGTTAAAGAAATATTAGATTAAATATTTAAATTCTATAAATGATGGTACTGTAGTTTGAATTATGATAATGTTAGAAAGATTTTGGCGATAGCTAGAGCATAGTCTTTACCTTTATTTTGTTTTCTGTACTAAAACTTTAGTTAGCGTAGACTAGGAAACCTGGTCTTGATTTTTTGTAGAAGAATAATTTATCGGTGGATTATAAATAGAGTTCAATTCTATCTTTATTATATGAGGTTTGACATATATAATATCTTTAAGTAAAATATTACCAGAATGTTATATAATATGAAAAGTCTATTTCATATATAGGAGAGCATTACCGACATAGGCGTAGTTGGTAACCCCTAAGTTAAGTGACATTGGATACTACGGTATTGATGATATATAATTTTATATAAAAAGGTGTTTTGATGACAACAATAGCAAATTACATAACGATTACAAGACTTTTTCTTGTCTTCACATTATTAATAGTAAGACCTTTAAGTGTAGAATTTTTTTTAATATACACTGTATGTGGAATTAGTGATATGCTTGATGGGTATGTTGCAAGGAAAACTGATACTACAAGTAGAATTGGAGAGAAGTTAGACTCTGTAGCAGATTTATTAATGATATTTATAGTGATATATATACTATATCCTATTATACAAATACCTGTAAAATTTTATTATTGGATTATTGTTATAGTAGTGATAAGAGTAGTTTCTATGATAGTAGTATTTGCAAAGCATAAGACTTTTGGAATACTTCACACTTATGGTAATAAGGTCACAGGATTTTTATTATTTTTATCACCTCTATTACTTGTGCGTATCCAATTAGATGTACTAACGTATATACTTTGCCTATTTGGGAGTGCCTCGGCAATTGAGGAACTAATTATTCATCTCATATCAAAGGAATTAGAGCTAAATAAGAAAAGTATATTTATTATGAAGTGAAATGAAGAATTTAATGTATTGTGGCAATTTCCGTATCCAACATCACTTAACAAAGTGTTGCCTACATGGACAAACAGAGGAATGATGTCCACATCGGCAACACCAGAACGTTAGGTGACAGATGGTGTTCTATAATTGCCTCTTTATATTGAATTTGGAACATATTTAGTATTTAAAGCGTCTTAATAAATGATAGAGTATTAGTCGAATTTCGTATATAAAATGGAGGTGAATCTGATGAAGTTAAAAAAAATATTATTATTAGTCATTGTTTTAATTGTGACAAGTACAATTGGGTGTAGTAATAGCGATAGAAATGGAGACAAAGAAAATGTTGTTGAGTCAGAAGTAAATGAAGAAGTTAGTATTTACAGCGACATATATACAATAGCATTAGATTCTTGTATGCCGATAGATGAAGGGCTAAATAGTGATATGCAATATATAGCAATAAATACACAGACTTTAGAGAATGCAACCGATGAAGATATAAAAAGAATATTAGATTTTTTTAAGAAATATAAGGTTGATGTAATAGATGAGTCATTTGAATCGTTAAAGGAAAAGGGAATGGTTAAGGATGGTAACTATATAGAAGGAGTTTTATTAGTAGTAGAAAGTGTTAATCAAGTTTCAGAGAATAGAGTAATAATAGAGGGTTCTAAATTTAGATCTGGCATAGGTGCAATTGGTGTTAAGAGTACTATTATTAAAGAAAACGGAAAATGGATTTTAGACAGTGCAGAAATGACTTGGATAAGTTAACTGAAGTTTATTGCCACATTGTCACATCATCCATCAACTAAACAATATATTTAGCGGTGCGCCCTGGCAAGGCTACATTCTAGCGGGTGCGAATCCCGTCAGGGTAAAGTTTAGCCAACAGCCCTGTATCGAGTCTTGGAGGTATAATCGGGTGGTACCCGGTCAATGTCATCAACTTAAGAAAAAATCCTTTACATTAAAGGTTTTTTTCTTAAGTTGATGACATTGGGTACCCGGTACCTTTCATACTTATTGATAATGTTGTTGAAGTGAACTCTTTAAATCATCATCTGGCGTACTTATTGGTTTTAGGCTAAATGTATCTACTAAGTATTGTAGTACATTAGGAGATATAAAGGCTGGTAAGCTTGGTCCTAAGTACATTCCATTTATACCAAGAGATAATAATGCTAACAAATCAGCTACTGCTTTTTGCTCATACCAAGACAGCACTATAGTAAGTGGTAGAGAATTAACATCTGTATCAAAAGCATCTGCAAGTGTTGATGCGATTTTAACTGCTGAATATACATCATTACACTGTCCCACATCTAATAGTCTAGGTAATCCTGCCACTGTTCCAAATTCTAACTTATTAAATCTGTACTTACCACAAGCCAATGTTAGAATTATACAATCCTGTGGAACTTTTTGAGCAAATTCAGTATAGTAATTTCTTCCTGGCTTTGCACCATCACATCCCCCTATTACGAAGAAATGTTTAATGTCTCCATTTTTCACTGCATTTACTATGGTTTCAGCATGGGATAGGGTTGCATTGTGCCCAAAGCCTACTAAAATTTCCTTTTCTTCTTCATCTTCTTTAAATCCACCTAACTGTAATGCTTTATCTATAACTGGACTAAAATCCTTAGTACCATCTTGATTGAGTTTAATGTTCTTAACGCCATCCCACCCCACAACATTAGTAGTAAATAATCTGTCTTTGTAGGATTCTCTTGGTCTCATTAAACAATTCGTTGTCATTACAATAGCTCCCGGTATATCATTGAATTCCTTTTGCTGATTTTGCCAAGCTGAACCAAAATTACCTACTAAATGTTTGTATTTCTTTAATTTTGGGTACCCATGACATGGTAACATTTCTCCATGGGTATAAACATTGATTCCTTTTCCTTCTGTTTGCTGAAGAATCTGCTCTAAATCTCTTAAATCATGTCCAGATACTATTATAAATGGTCCTTTTTTAACATTTACATTAACTTTATGGGGGGATGGATTTTCATAGACTTCCGTATTTGCTTCATCTAAAATTCTCATTACTTCTATACTCATTTCTCCAGTTCTCATAGTCATTCGAATAAGATCCTGAAGGGTTAAATCATCATTTGTAGTAGCTTCTAAAGCTCTGAAGTAAAAGTGATCTACTTGATCACTATGGTAATTGATATATCTTGCTTGATGTCCATAAGCACTTATACCCTTTAATCCATAAATTATTGTCCATCTTAAGGAGCGAATATCTGGATCAAGATTTTGGTCATACATAATACCAGCTTTCACTGCATCCTTAAGCATTGCTTCTTTAGTATCACTGAGGTTGTATGTAGCTTCTTCAGGATATTGTCCAGTAGGTGCTTTACTCCTTAGCGTCTGTTTTATTTTTTGTGATTCCTTTAATAACTCTACATGAACCTCGGCATCAAAATTTACATTTGTTAGGGTAGTAAATAAGCTATTCTCTACAAATTTTACAATTTCCTTATCAATAATTTCTCCCTTTTCAATTAAAGGTTTTGCATAACATGATATACCCTTTAATTGATATATCAATAAGTCTTGCAAATTAGCTATTTCTGGTGTTTTTCCACACACACCATGCTTTGTACATCCCTTTCCTCCCATTGTTTGTTCACACTGATAACAAAACATTGCATTTTCCACTTATTATTCACCTCTTTAATTTTTTATCTAAATAGAATTTTTAATTTTATTACATAGCTTATATGGTGTATCTATTTGTATAAACACATCATCAACTAAAGAAAGTTGATTAATCCTTTTACTTATTTTTTCTCTTTTATTATTTCAAATAGTTCATTAAATCATACATTTTTATAGTCTACACCACTTAAATCTATATCTTTTTCAATAGCTGTTTTAAGGATAGAAGAATATCTTATATTTCCAATTACTATTGCACCAATCACTCTATTATTTTTTATAAATACTTTCTTATACTCATTTTCTTCTCTATAAACTTTTTAAAGACTTTATTAAATGCCAATAAATCTTCTTCTACTGCTCTATCTTTATTATATGAGGTTTGACATATATAATATCTTTAAGTAAAATATTACCAGAATGTTATATAATATAAAAAGTCTATTTCATATATAGGAGAGTATTACCGACATAAAGAAGACGGTAATTCCTAAGTTAGATAAAATTTTGTCCTCATATCGAAGGAGTTCTTAAGGGTCATTTTATAGCAAGGAGTTTATAGTGTTGTTATTACTACAATAAAGGAGGAAATAGAGTGTTGAAATATCTAAGGTGGATGTGTATGATTTTAATCATATCTACTTTAACATCATGTATTAATGGTAGTCATAGTTCAAAAGGTTTAGATGCTGTTGAAGTGAAAGATAAATTTATTTCTCCAGAAGATGGATTGACAATTACGGATGCAAGAATGTTAATAATTCAGAAACTAAAAGACAGAGGTATAAAAGGAAATGCTAAGGAAGTTGCGATTATAGAAGAGATTACAACACAAGAAATATGGAAAAATGCAGGAACTCAGCTCTATAAAGTTGATGTAGGTTACGCTTCGTTTTACGGAGTTGCTATAATTAAATATAATGAGGTATTAGAAATTTTACATGGTATGCCAACTATGGGCATTTTTCTTGCAGACTTGGATAAGGATAGTGTTTATGAAGTCTATACAAATATAGCTATGGGATCTGGGATAATAAGTCATGAGATACTTGGATACAATATTGCTACAAAAGATAGGTATCACTTATCAAAGCGTGGTGAACAAGATTTTATTATGTTTATTGATGAAGATACTCTTATGGCAAAAGTCTCTAAATATCCAGACATAAATAGGATTGAAAAAATTGGTAAGGTGTTATTAAAAACAAGTATAGATAAAGAGGAGATTTATGTAGAGTAAAAGACACGTTTAAGAATGGGCTAAGGATATGAGGTCAAAACATCATCTAACAAAATGTTTGTACAAGTGTGTGGTAGGGTCTCCTATGAGGAAAACTCTGGGGCGTCAATCTCTGAAGAATAGCCACACCACATCCCTTCACCGGGTGCAAGCACCGCCAATGGGAAAGACTCTGCGAGTACAGTTCAGGGACGTCACAAACACGAGACGTTATATGAAAGTTTACTTCTGAATATAGAAATGGAGAGTAGGTATGAGAGTAAGAAATATATGTATAATAATATTTTTAATATGTACAACATTTTTGTTAAGTGGGTGTAAGGACTATACATCAGGAGATCATGAAGTGAATTCGAACCCAATTAATATTGTAGAAATGGGATTTGTTTTGGAAGGAGAAGATGGATTCGTTTATTTTCAAGATGGAGAAAGTAATAATAATATTTCTAGGTTAGTTGGAACTATGAAAGAGACTTATGTTAATACATATGGAATGAATCTAAATTTGTATGATAATTATTTGTATTATAGAGATTATAAAAACGGTGCAAAATTAATGAGATTAGACATTAATAATCCAGAAAAAAGGGAAATTATTTCAGATATAAACACGTATCAAAGTATTATTGTAGATGGAGTGATATATGCAAATATTGTGAATTTAGGATATTATGAGAACGGCTTGTATAGAATAGATTTAGATGGTTCTAAGAAAAAGAAGTTAGTTAGTGCAAGTATAAATTGCATGCAGTATGAATCAGATTATATATATTATTGTAAATCTACAAAAGGTCAGTTATTTAGAATAGATTTAAATGGGAAAAACAATGAAGAAATACTAATACAAGGTACAGGTGAGTATATAGAGACAACACACTTCATAGTTAACCAAGAGTGGATATATTTTAATAATAGAAATCACGATGAGCTTAATGGAGCTGTTGATAGTAATTTAAGTATATGTAGAGTACGTGATGATGGAACTGAATTTGAGGAATTAGCTGATGGTTATGTATCAAATATTTATAATAAGGATGGAAAGAAATATTTATTATATATTAATAAAGATATTTTATATATGATGAATTTAGAAACTAAAGAAGTAGAAGAGATTTTTAGTGGAAGAATAACTAGTGTTAATGTTTTTCAAGATAAAATATATGTACTTGATTGGGATAATAATTCAATTATTCACAAGATCAACATGGAGAATAAAGAAGTTAGTATTTTAGGGGAAGATAGTGGAAATGGGACGAAGTAAACCTTCACATAACATCTAGTGGTGTATCAGCAGTTGAGCAAAAAAATAGTCTCGAATTAACGAGAACTTAGGAGCTCAATTGCTGATACACCTTGTTGAACGATAGCCGCGGGATATTTCAGCTGCTGCTATGGAGATTCAATACATTTTTCTTTATAAGATAGTGGTTTAAATAGAATTTTAACTCTTATTGCTATGGATAAAAAATCAATATATGATAAATATAACCATAAAAAGAGTATAGTGCCCCCTCCCCATAAGAGGACTTTTTTAAAATATGAAGTTGCTAGGAAGTTAGGATGAATCAACCAGGGATAAATACTGATATTGTTTTGGCAGCATATTACCTTTTTTACAGTGGGGACAAAGCCTGATATCAATTTCAATCATTTTTTCAATAAGTTGATATGAAGATAGTAGTTCAATTTTGGGATGAATTTTACCTGTACGTAGTGTAATTAATTTTTTACACAGCTGGATAGATTTAAGTCTATTACGATTACTTAAAATACCATAGTGCCGAATCTTTACAAACTTAAAAGGAAGAACATGAAGTAAAAATCTCCTAATGAATTCAAATACATCTAATGTCATCAGCTTTTGTTTGCTACCATTTTTGTAATCCTTCCATTTGAAGGTAACTTTATCATTTTCAACCGTTACAATACGGTGATTGGAGATAGCAACCCGATGGGTGTAATTCCCTAGATATTTCATTGTTTGATTAGGATTTTTAAAAACAGGTTTAGAGTAAACATTCCAAGGTATGGTATATAAAGAATCAATAAGTTCTTGAAACTTATCAGCATTTTGTAAATATTTGATATTACCAGTAAACTGTAATTCATTATTCTTATTCATCTTTTTGAGATAATAAAGAAATTTACCGCGAAACTTTTTAGCAAGAACCTTCACATGGATAAAAAACTTTTTCTTAGGTTGAATAAATCTATTGAAATTTGGTGCTAGACCTCCACCAGGGATAATGCAATGAATATGAGGATGATACATCAAGTTTTGACCCCAAGTGTGTAAAATAGAAGTAAAACCAATTTTAGCACCTAGATGTTTAGGATCAATAGAAAGCTCAAGTAGAAGACTCGGGTGGTACCCGGTACCTTTTATTTTAGGGATGTTTTATTTGTCTTTATTGTTATAATATGGTACATTAAAACGGTATGATATATTCATATTAAAATCAGAAAGAAAAACAAGGGAGCAAATTGCATAATTATCTTCTCAAAAAAAATAACTACGTATCTTTATAATATAAAGGAGAGATTATATGAGTAAAGTATATTTTATAAAAAATTCAACTTCAAATTATGATCAACTAGGGAGGGATGCTGTAAAATTATTTAAAAAAATAGTATCAGAAACTGGACATGAATTTGAGAGCAAAGTTCCTATAAAAGTTCATTTTGGAGAAAAGGGAAATAAAACCTTTATTCCACCGAAATGTTATGATGAAATTATAAATTACCTTAAAGAAAATAGAGTATCTACATCCTATATTGAAACCAATGTATTATATAGGGGAAGCAGAACAACCTCCCAGGTCCATATTGAAACAGCAAAATCCCATGGGTTTACCCAGATTCCCATTATAATAGCAGATGGAGAAATAGGAACAGATTATAATGAAATAGAGATCAACAAAGAACATATAAAAAATTGCAAAATAGGTAAAGAATATGGCAAATATAATCAATTTATTGTTATGAGTCACTTTAAAGGTCATATAGAGGCAGGATTTGGTGGAGCACTTAAACAGCTTGCAATGGGATTTGCTTCTCGTGGAGGAAAGTTAGAACAGCACTCTGGAATATCACCTAAGGTAAAATCTGAAAAATGCAATTCCTGCGGTCTTTGTGTAGACAAGTGTGATTTCGATGCTATATATATATCAGATACTGCTAAAATTGATGAAAATAAGTGTATTGGATGTGCTGGATGCATTGCTGTTTGTCCTCAAGGTGCAATTAGAAACACATGGGGAGGGTCTAATTTCCTTGAGAAACTTTCAGAATATGCCTATGGAGCATCAAAGGACAAGGATATTATATATATTACCTTTGTCCATAACATTACTAAGGAGTGTGATTGTGTTGGGAAACCAATGAAATCTATTGCAGATGATATTGGAGTTCTAGCTGGAAAGGACCCAGTTGCATTAGATACTGCATGCTTAGATTTAGTACAGAAAAATAGCGGCAAAAACCTTTTTGAAAAGGGGAGAATTTCTCTTGAACATGCAGAAAAAATAGGACTGGGAACAATGGATTATAAGCTCTTTGAAATTTAAACTAACCGCTTTCTAAGAAAGGGGTTAGTTTGTTAAGAAAAAAGAAAAATCCACTTTAAATTATAATAATGTGATAAAATTGACAAATAAGAAATTTCTAGATAAATACCTAAAGCAGCTTTAGGTAGAAATGAGAGGCTATGAGGTATAGTATTTCGGATTTGGGATAAATTCTTGGATGTGAAACTAGTGCTATCCATTATTATGAAAAAGAAGATTTAATTGAAGTTGAAAAGGGGAAAAATGGTCATCGATATTATAATGTTGTGGATATATTTAGGCTGCTTTTCTATGCCAAATATCGTTCTATGGAAATACCTATGAAAACTATTATCACACAATTTGGTGGAGAAGAAAATAATTACAAATTAATAGAAGAAAGAGAAACAAAATATAAATTAAAGGCTTTAAAAAAAGCGAAATATTATATGGACTTAGCAGATGCTATTGAAGAACATCTTGTCAGCATAAGGAAAATTAAACAACTATTGAATCAATATGAATTTGCACAGTCACCTGAAGTAACTATTATGTGGGATGATGAATGTGGATGGCTTTCAAAAAATAGGAATTCCCAGAAAATAATTGTGGTAAATATATAAATGGAATTGTAAAAAACTGTCTGTTTTAAAACTAATATAAATCAGACAGTTTTTAATTGTGTGATATCTGCCACTTTTAAGACATAATCAGGAGCCAAATAAAGGTTCTTTTTTTATAGTAAGTATTAATTGTAAGTGTAAAAAAGGTTTTTTTAGAGTCATTGGATTATGGCATATAAGATTTTTGCGGCACATGGTACCTTTCATTGAGTAAAATAAAGGAAATTAATTAAATAACATAGAATATATCACCCAATATAGTTTGGAGGTGTTGAGGTGAAAAAAGTTAAAATTAGAAAAATCCAATACTTAAGTTCAATAAAATTAGGTATTATTATCAGTATCATGAGGGTAATATTTAGTTTATATAGAATATATCCAGAATTCAATGGTTTTGTTGAGATTTTTGGAATTGATACATTGATAAAACAATATATATTCTCAATATTATTATTTTGCGTAGTTGCAGTATTATTTACTTTGATTTATAATGCTTTTTCAAAGTATTTCGGAGGATTTACTATTTATATTGAAGACGAATAGAAAAGGCTAGAAGTATTACTTATCGAAACTTGTGATAGATAATTTGAGGATATTGTTTTTCAATAGAGAAATTTGTAACAGGGAAGGGAGAAGAGAAATGCTAAAAATTTATTTATAAATGCAAAGAATATACATGGGATGAATGGGAAGATGAACGTAAAAGATTTATAAATGGATTGGAACTATCTGACGATCTATTTTTTATTGCAGTTTAGGAAGGTGGAAAAATCAGTTTGGAACGTGATATTGGTTATTCGATTGCGGTAATACCCTGTACCTTTAATTTATCTTATATTGTTTTTAGAGAAGATAAGCCTGTAGGTGTAATTCTAGGAGGTATCAAAATTGGTGAGGATTTTAAAACTCTAAGATGTGGGGGATAATACACAGAAACAAAAATTTAAAAAACCTTATAAAAAATTACACTTTATTGGATATGAAAAAATATATGATTTAACCTACAGAGTATGGAAACTACAAGGTAAGAATCCGCTTAAAACAGATAAAAATTTTATTCAAAACAAAGTAGAACTTATGACTTATGATGATATTGATACACCAAGAAGGATAGATTATTACCTTCTACCTTGACAATGAGAGTTTTGTATATTTTAAGCCTATGCCATGTAATTACTATAGGATAAAGGATAATAAAAAACCAAAAGTTTACATCTTGGAAATATTTTTTTAATTCTTTAGAAAATTAAAATGTATATAATACAGATATAAAGAATAAAGGGAGGCAAAATAAATGAAATCCAAAAGAAAGATTATATTAGAAAAAATGAAGACCTGTATATGTTTTATGATAGTCATAAAAGTATGGAAGGTACCGGGTACCACCCGAATCTCAAACCTTACAAAAATTGCTAAAGGAATTGGTTTCAACAGAATTTTCAGAGGGAATAGTGTTCTTCACGTTTTTGGAAATCCATTACTTCCTGAGCTAAATGAAATTGCTTACCGAAAGGGTCTTGTATCTAAGGTTCTTAATATGTTAAATGAGAAGCCTCCTAAAGGCCAATCCAGTTTAATATGGGAATAGTATCAACATCTTATCCAATTTTTAAGTGGTATTTAAAATGATGTTATGGATAAAGGGATTTATATAGGAAGATTAAAAACACCCTTTTGTTTATAAGAAATAAGCAAAAGGGTTAAATTTTTATTTTATATTATTTTTTCTTAATATTTTATCAGATTTATTAATTATTTTTTTTGCTTCATTTTTTGTGGTTTGGTTAAAAGACGTCATCTTTATGAATTTTTTAGAACTGATTTGCCCAGATAAAAATTTATTTACATTTCTTTCTAACATAGCTATAGACATTTATAACGCCTCCTCTTTCAAATTAATTATACCATGTTTTTCCTTAATGAACAACATACATAAACTTATCATTTGGGAATAAATATATAAATTATCTATATCTTCATCAGAAAATGAATTTTCCTCTTTACCATCTATAGTAAGAACTGCAACAACTTCATTATTTATTTTTATAGGTATTCCAGCCAATGATTTATAATGTATTTTATTCTTTTTCTTTTTATCATAAGTACTTTCTTCAATTACATTTCCACAATTATGTATCTCACCTTCAAGAAAAACTCGGCCAACAAATGACTTATTTATTGAAAAAGATTTATTTTGTAATTCAGTAGAACTAGCGTATAAAGTTGTTAGATTATTATTTTCTTTAGTAGGTATCCATAATACACATCTGTGCTTTTTTGAAAGAGATGACTTTAAGACACTTGGAACTTGATAAATAATAGCTTCAATTAATTCATTAAATTTATAAATATTATCATCTCCATTTAATCTATTAAATATAAGTTTATTTAATGCGCAAAACAATTTACTTGTTGAGTTATTAATATTAATTAATTTTTCATATTGTTCAGCTAAGAGACGTAACATTTCATTAGCTTCTGTGTGAATTTTTAACAATTTGATATAATCTTGTTCATGATTAAAAGATCTAATAGTTTTTCTAATAATAATTATAGCAAAAATTAGAATTACAAAAATAATTATTACACCTATTGTCAAAACAATACCATTTATCATTTTAGTATTAGCTTTATCTAAAAATAATTTAATAGATTCAATTATCAAATCTTTACTCATATTCATAACAGCTCTACAATATACCAACTATTAACATATTATAGCATATTATGGGAGATAATACATAAATTATTATAATTTGGTTTCTATTCTTCTTACTATAAATTATTCATAATGGCACAATATGGTTAATATTATATCTAAACTCCAAAAGTATGTGCTAAAACGAAAAAAATTTTCTTTCTTAATGCTATTGCAATAATTGGGTTTACTTTTCCTTACATATGAGACATTACCCCCATAAATAAGAGGGTATCTGTCTTATCATCTTCAATAGCATAGATAAATGGGCGATTAGCTATAAATTCATCTGGCTCTATTTGTGCACTTTCTGTCATTTCAACTACTGTAACACCTGAAGCTTCGCTACCTTCTTCATTGACTTCTATCACTGCCTTATGTAAAACCCTGCTAATAAATATGCCTTCTTTAATACCAGAGAAATCAGCGGATTCAGAAAAAGCTTCCTCCATACCTAATTGACGTAAAACATTCTTTAAATCTTTTATACCATATTCCACTTTAAATCGTGGAATTTTCACGTATACATCCTTAGTTTCTTGTAAACTTTCCTTCATTTCGTGCCATGTATCTTTATTGAGGTTATTTATAAATTCATCCATAGTTACATTTTCATTTGGTAATAATAAATACATGGATTTGCTTGGATGACATTGGTTACCCGGTACCTTTCATATATAAAAGGAGGAAATGAATTGAATTTAAAGAAAATAAGACTAGAGAAAAAGCTATCAGTGCCATAGCTTGTTGAGTTATCGGGAGTACCACGAAGAACTATTCAAGATATAGGAAAGCGTGGAGACTGCAAGGTCTCCACTGCTAAGAAACTAGCTAAAGGGTTAGGGGTTTTTTTAGATGAATTATGTGATTTTCAACCTAGCGAAGAATTTTAGGTTTTTTCTTTGCTAAAACTTAATTTGCTTAGACTAGGGATTGTTTATATGCTCTAGTCTTTTTTGCTTCCACAATAAGACCAATACTACATAATAATAACAAAAATGTTATAATATTATAAGAATATTTTGGATTTATCTTTTCTTTGAGAATATATTAATAGTTCTACAAATAGTGAAGGAAAATCCTTTTGAAAGCTCTAAAAAATAGTTTTTAGACAGTTACACAGTTATATAACTGACTACTGTTTAAAATAATAAGGGGGATGAAAATGAAAAAGAGCGTAAAAATCATAATTAACTTAATATTATTTATAACAATAGTAGGGTGTAGTAATGTAAACAATAAAGAAATAATGCTAGAAAAAGAGGAAATCATAGAAAGTAGGGTACATAAAGTAAGAGGGAGAGATATTAAATATAAAGTACCTAAGGGATATATTGAAGATGACGATACTGAAGGGGAGATGTACAGATCTTATTATAAAGATGCAGGTGTAGATGACTATATGATTGCAGTGTACAATATGTCTATTTCAGAGAGTAATTATACTTATGAAAATATAGAAGAATTAAAAGAGAACTATGTATATGGTATAGAGCTAATGGTAAAGTGAGATGATGAAGATTATAACAAAGATACAGCTTAAAAGTTAGGCGAATTTAAGAGGGGACCTGAATATATACAGTTAAATGAATATAATGATGATGAATATTACACTACCTTTATACTAAGCCTTATGCCAGAATACTCTTTAAATGCGTATTACTTTTACGATAAAGAAACTATAATAAGGATAGAACTTAGATGTGATCCTATAGAGATTAACAGGGAAGAGGTAAGTGTAAAAATACCAGAAGAAGTCAAAAATGATTTCGAAACAGTAGTTAAATCATTAATAGATTTAAGGTAGTAGGGGTGCAAGCCATTAAATACAAATTATAATAATTTACTTTATTCTATAGAGATGTAGGTTATTAAAACAGACTTTAATGAAAAATCTAAAAAAGGATTTTCAGTTTCTTTGACAAGAATCGGGCAGCACCCGGTACCTTTTACTTAAAAAATTAGGGGGGAGTGTAGTGAGAACAATAGTATTAATATCTTGTGTAAGTAAAAAGAAAGAAGTTGAAAGTGAGGCAAGAGAATTATATCAAAGCACACTTTTTAAATTAGCATTAAAGTATGCAGAAAAAATAAAGCCAGACAAAATATTTATATTATCAGCATTACATGGAGTCGTTGAACTTGAACAAGTTATACGACCTTATAACGTGACGTTAAATAATATGAGTGAGAAGGATAGAAAAACTTGGTCAGAAAAAGTTATTAACCAACTTAAAAATAAAAATATTAGTTTTGATGAAGATAAATTTATTATTTTAGCAGGTAACAATTATAGAAAATATTTAGTAAGAAATATGAAACATGTGGAAGTTCCTATGGAAGGACTAAAAATAGGACAACAATTATCATACTTAAAGGAGAAAGTTATTAATGAGTAGATATTGTGAAATATTACATAAGCAACTGTCCAATTTGCAGAGATATTCATTTCCGTTTGATAAAAATCCAATACCTAAAAATGGTATATACATACTGTTTGAAAAAGGAGAAACTGGACATGGTGTTGATAGAATAGTTAGAATTGGTACACACACTGGTGATAATCAATTAGTTTCGAGATTGAAGCAACATTTTATTAAAGAGAATAAAGATAGAAGTATTTTTAGAAAAAATATTGGGAGAAGTATATTAAACAAAAATAAAGATAATTATTTAGAAAGATGGGAGTGGGACCTTACTTCTAGAAAAAATAGAGAAAAGTATATGCACTTAGTAGATTTAGAATATCAAATGTCAATAGAGAAAAAGGTAAGTAAATACATTAGAGAGAATTTTAGCTTTGCTGTAATTAGTATAGAAAATAAAGACAGTAGACTGAATATAGAAAGTAAATTGATTTCAGAAGTATCAAATTGTAGTAAATGTATAAGTTCAAGTAATTGGCTAGGAAATTATTCACCTAAAAATAAAATACGTCAGTCAGGATTATGGCTAGTAAATGAACTTTATAAAGATGGGTTTTCTAAAACTGAATTTGAAAAATTTTTAAAATTAATTAATTAGTGTTTATAGATATTTTAGGATTTAAAAGTATGGTTTATAAATCTGAGAGCAATATAGATCTTAAGAGAGTTATAAAGACATCTTTAAAATATTTTAAGAAATGGGAAAGTCCTACACGTTGGGGATTAAAAAATACAGAAATTGAGGAATCTGCTCAGAAGAAACATTTAGATAGATTTGATATTACAGAAAAAACAAGGTGTACATGTTTCTCAGATTCTATCGTGATATCAGTTGAAGTCGATGATGGAAACATAAATGAAGTCTTTTCTACTCTTGTGGCGAATATAGCAGACATGGGTGAGTATATACTTACAAATGGTGTTTTAATAAGAGGCGGGGTAACAGTAGGGAATTTATATCATGATTTAGGGAATGTGGTATTTGGTAGCGGATTAATTGAAGTCTATCAAATCGAATCTAGCCTTGCTAAATACCCTAGAATAGTGTTATCTGATAAGTTGATTGAGAAATTGAATTATCCAATTTATAGCAAGTCTGCTAGTTACCCATATCATCAATACATAGATAGACTTTCAGATGGAACTGTTGGATTTCATCAAATGATAGTTCTTCAAGTTGTTCAGAACTCAACAGTGATAACTGATAAACAACTTACAGAACATTTAGATTTAATACGTGATGTTATTATTAAAGGTTTGGATAGCAGTTTCAATACCCCAAATGTATATGAGAAATATGTATGGTTAAAAGAAGAATATGAAAAATTGCTTATTTTCACCGATGATAATGAAGTGAAAAAGAAAAAATTATAGATCAACAAAAGGCAGAGTCTCGACATAATATTTACTGTGGATATATAAACTCTATATATCCACAAGAATAACTACGCCTAACACGCCAGTTAACGATATGCTAGGTATTTGATTAAGTGTTCCGTGAGATTGACTTGTCGGTATTAAGTTATTGTAAGTAAAGTATCTAAAAGGCACGATCGCGGACTGCGATAACATTAGGTGTAATTATTTTCGAAGGTATGAAGGGGGGGAATAGAGTGATTGAAAAAGTAAATGCCATGAAAATTGAAATGGAAGAAATATTCGATTCGAATATGACGGATGATGATAGAATTAAATATCGAAAAAAACTGAATACGTTCCTTAGCAAAAGTAAAAAAGATGCGAAAAATACTATCTGTTATTATTGAGAGAGAGAATGTCAAAGCTTTTGCAATTCACATTCTGTGCCAGCTCTTGCACTGAAGAACATTTCTATTGATGGAGAAGTTTATAATACCAATAAATTAATTTCAAATCCTATTTTAGATGAAGAAGTTGGAATTAAAAAAAGGGAACTTTTCAGCTTATATGTAGAGATTGTGATAGTAAAATTTTTAGTGAATATGAAGATCCTGATAATTATAATCAGAAACCTTCAAATATAATGATTAGTCAAATGGCAATGAAGAATTACTTAAAGGACATAAGTAAACGAGAGTATGAAATTGCAATTTATAATAATGCTATGAAGTTAAATCCCATGATGGAAGATTATTTACAATATAGGCAATTTATTAATTTGATGGATTTGGAAGAATATACAAATGGATTTTTAAGAGCTAAAAGAGCCACAAAAAAACCACTTGATGAATACTATTACCTTTTCTATTATGAGAAGCTAGATTATGTAGTTCCAGTTGCTTTTCAAAGTAGTATTGCTTTGATTACAGATTTTGAGGGGAATATAATCAATGATGTTTACTATTTATCACATAAATATAGAATACGAGATTTACATATATGTGTTTTACCACTGAAAGATGAAACTGTAATTGCCTTATTTGTTGAGAAAAATAGCAAAAGATATAGAAAATTTTATAGACAATTTAATAAACTTGATAGATATAAGAAATTAGAAGCAATAAATTACATGATTTTTAGTTATTCTGAAGATATATATATGAGCAAATCTCTCAATGAAGAAGTAATAAATAATCCAAAGCTAAAAGAAATTGCCAAGATGACTATTTTTTTAGAATCGTCTGATCCAATTCAAGATGCGTTAGGAATAGCGCAAAAGGAATTTAGTTTTGATAAAATGAATTCTATTCCTAATATTCTAAGTGAAGAGTATAGACTTCGATAGTTCGAAAATAACTACGTCTAGCATTTAGCATGTAGTACAAAAGTTGATTTTTTTGACTGTTCAATTCATAGCGATTACTATTTTGCTAAAGAGAAATTATGATATAAAAGGAACGATTTTTTAGGTCGTAGGAAATACTTATTGTAAACTCTTCTATGATAACGAGGATTTGTTTCCAAATAACTCGTATAACTAATTCATATGTTATGAAAATCATATCAACCATATTACGAAGAATAAAGTTATTGATTAATAGCAAAAACATCACCTAACACAGCAGTTTCCGACACGACTTATTATCAAAAGGAAGTTATAGAAGTCGCATAGGGAACTGTGGGAAAGTTACATCACTAAAACAGACTTTAATGAAAAATCTAAAAAAGGATTTTCAGTTTCTTGGACAAGAATCGAGCAGTACTCGGGACCTTTAACGGGCGATATCTAGTACCTTTTATATAATAAAGATTAGTGTAATATGTAATATAAGGTCCTCATCTTGAATAGATGGGGGTATTTTGACGCTTATATATTTTTATGTAAGGCCCCCTTTGTTAAAATAGTTGTTGTCGACCGCTAAAGGCTTTCTACTATAAAGTGTACCCCCAAAAGTTAGACACTAATGTCTAACTTTTGGGGGGGGAGATAAGAATCCTCTCCCAAGAAGAATGATTTTGTGAGTCCGATTCAGAGACATCTCAAATGCGAAACGTTATAAAAATTATTTTAGTATATTGAAATGAAAAAAACATGTAAAGAGGTGAGACAACTGAAAAAATATTTTACGTGGAAAGAAAAATTGTCAGCTATGTCAAAAAAACACTTCTGTAAAGTAATTGATTCTAAAATAAGAAAGATTGAAAATACAAATTATATATTAAAGAGTAATGAAGAATTGGAAAATATTATAAAAACTGAAAAATATAATTATATTTTTCAATCATATAGAAATGATATCATGAATTTTATTTCAATACTTATATCTGTATTAATCCTTTTTACTTCTTTTTCATATTCATTTATGATGGAAATAGAAAGAGTAAATTCAAGAACAATGTCGTATTCTGAAAACTGTACTATTTTTGATAATACAGTTTATAATACAGAGAAATTTATAAAAAAACTTCAAAATGAAAAAAATTTGAGCTTTAAATATTTAGATGAAATAGAAAATATTGTATTATATCTTAAAAACAATAAATTATTTATTATTAAAGGAGAAAATGAGTTTAAGGAAGCTTATAAAAAAATGACAACTATTTCAAATAGTCTTCGTGGTAAAACAAAACTTCATAAAGAATTTAAAAATATAACAAAAGATTTTGGAGAAATTGATTTATTAAAATTTGAAAAATATATTATCAAGAAAAATTTAGAAGTATTAGAATTTGTGTATAGTATTGTAAAACAGTTACTAATTTTAATTACTTTTATATTTTGCTTAATAATATATATTAATAGTACTATATCCATTATAAGCAAAGCTAATCAAGTTTTAGTAGAGATTGAAGTTTCTAAAGCAAGACAAGCTTTAAAGAAAAAGAAAATGGTCCAATTTAAACTAGACTTTGAATAAAAAATTTTCCGAAATGTTATCTAGTAACATGTTTGCATAAAAGGACACATAGGATCATCTAAAGGTGGAAAGCTAATTGATATTGCCGATAAAGATATTATTAATAAATTGATAAAGATACATAAAAATGAAGGCTTTACAGACTACACTATATTATTCGAAGTAACTGATATTAATAAAGTTGATATAGTTTTGTAAGCATATAACTCTGATAAAAACACTATAAACGTAGATTTACAGATTGATAATTCATGTATAGTAAAAGGAAAAATTCTTGATTTTGATTATGGTAAATATAAATCTAAAAGTGAAAGGTACCTGGTACTAACGAATCTCAGATTAAAGCCACTAAGTACTACTCAATCTTCTGGCTATTTTTATAAAAATTTGCAGGGTAAGGTAACCGGTACCTTTAAGCAAATAAATGAAATGGAAATAATATTTTAATATGTTATAATATAACAATAATCTTATGCAAATAAATATAAGATTTTTAGTGAATAAAAGAATGAAAGGAGTGAATTGTATATAAAGAATAAAAACGATATTGTAAAAATTTTAATTGTAATATGTATTGGTATACTGTTACTGAAACTAATAGGGAATTTTATTGTAAAAATAGAGATTGCATCAAATAGGATTGAAATAAGTGATTACGATAAGTATAAATTAATAATAGCTTTTCTATTTACATTATTTGGTGTATTAATTGAATGGAGAGAAATTATTAGGATTATTACTAAAGGTTTTTGCTTCAGATGGAGCTATTTAATTGCTTCTGTAATTCTTATAATATTTCCCATGATCCCATGGCAAATTATGCTAAATATATTTGAACTTAAAGCAGCCTTTTATCTTTCTGCGTATATTCGCACTGCACTAAGTATATTAGGAGGTATTCTATTAGTACGTTCTTTTAGGAAACGTGCTGATGAAAGGTAAGATCAAATATTCATGATATCGATAAAGCTATTAGTTCAAAACATGAAAATAAGTGAAAATTTACATAAGCTAAAATAGAAATTTGGATAAAGCTTAGGTTATATTCTTTATATTTTCGCTAAAAAAGACTTTAATGGAAAATCTAAAAAAGGATTTTCAGTTTCTTCGACAAGAATCGGGCGGTAGCCGCTACCTTTCACACAGGTCCAGTTCAGGCACGTTGGCAAGCCAAGATGTTAGGTGAAATGGGCTGCAAAACAGAAGCGACTACCTGTTCCTAATAACTTAAAAGAGAAGGATTGAAAAATATGATCTATCGAATAGATAAAATACATTGTCCTGGCAAAGATTTTATCAATATTGATAAAGATGAATATGAGCAAATTATAAAATCGAAAGAGAAACTATTTGAAGTACTTTATATTGAAGAGAAATTCGATTTTATATTGACCAGTTATGAAGAATTTGAAAGTGAGTTATTAACGATAGCTTTAAAGGCAGTTATTTATGATAATTATGAGTGGGATAACTTGGCTAATGATATTCGAATAATGGATAGGAGAATTATTAATTTATTATCTGTCTGTAGGCTGTACTTTGATCACACATCAAATAGTCTAAGTAAGTTATATGGAAAACAATCAGATAAGTATCAAAAGTTTCAAATAAGTCGTAATTATGAATATGATAATAACTTAGCTTATAGGATGATGGAAGGGTTAAGAAACCATATTCAACATAATAATTTATCAATACATAAGTTGCTTTATAGTAGGCGAAGTAAAGATTTAAAAAAAGATAATGAACTTTTGAATTCAGCAGCAATTTATATGGCAGTAGATAAATTAAAAAATGATAATGCATTAAAGAAAAAGGTTTTATCAGAATTAAAGACTGAAGATGGTTTTGTTGATATTAGACCTTATATAAGAAGTTATTTAAGTTCAATAACTAAAATACATGATGATATGAAAAAGAAATTGCGAAGAGATTTAGAGAAATGTGAAAATGTTTATAACGAGACAATTGAGAAGTATTATAATAAGTTTTCGCATAATGAAATTAGTATTGGCGTTATGAGAATTGATGAACATAAAAAAGCTATAGATAGCATTTCTATCCTCAATGATGTTATTAAAAGAAGGAAAGAGCTTGAGAAGAAGAACAGTGGAATTAAGTTTTTTCATGAGGTTGTTATTTCTAATAAATAATATCTTGAGAAATTAATGTTTTGTCAATGTCTGGATTGGGGTGAGCAGCCCAATACACCTAACACTGTAACTAACAACATCTCCATGATTATTAGAATACGCACAGTAATAAAAGGTCTACTCTACTATGGTGATATTGTAGAGCTTAGATATGGGGACGTTGTTAGTTGTGAGAACGTTACAACGTATCCACAGACTTTAATGAAAAATCTAAAAATGGTTTTCCGTGTTTCTATTTCATTTTCGACACGACAAGATTCGCGTAGAATCGGGCGGTACGCGGTGCCTTACCTTTCCAAAATCATTACTCTTTTTTAGCACAAAATCTCCTAAATGGTAATTATAAACCTTCTCCTGTTCGGAGAAAGGAAATTCCTAAACCAAATGGAGGAATAAGGCTATTAGGCATTCCTACAGGTATTGATCGATTAATTCAGCAAGCTACCGCTCAGGTATTAAATAAAGTATTTGATAAAGAGTTCTCTAAATATAACTATGGATTCAGACCCAATCGTAGTGCACATATGGCTCTTAAACAATCAAAGGCATATATAGAAGAAGGATACAAAATAGTAGTAGATATGGACTTAGAAAAATTCTTCGATACAGTAAATCATGATATTTAGATGGGCATTTTAGTGAAAAGAATAAAGGACAAGAAGAATCGGGTGATACCCGGTACCTTTCATTGAAAGATTGATTTTATTATTAAATACAATGAAATCAAAATAGTAACTACTCCATTTGACATAGGTAAAAGAAAATCTAGCCAATCTCTCTTTTTATCAATTTTAAGATACATATTAATCCTATTTTTCTCAAAATTAAGTTTTTTTTCACTTTTGTATTCCTTCATTATTATATTTTCAATTTTGAATTGATTTATTTTCTCTAAATCATCAAATTTTTTATACTTTTCTGTTAGTTCAGCATATTTCAATCTTCTTTTATTTTCTAACATTGTTTGTTCAATTGAAAGTCTTGATTTTTCACCTAATGACGTAGATTTAAGATATTCTTGATTTATTCTATTATTCTCGTCAAAAAAATAGTCATCAATTTTATTTTTTTCTCTATAAAATTTTTCTCTAACTTCATTAATCATTGCATCTTTTAACAATTTTTCCTGTGTTTCTAAAAATTCCTGTACAGTTAATTTGCGTATATTATTTATCATTTCATCTATTCCAAGACCAATGGGGAGTCTGTGAGCACGAATAATTTCTTTTTCAATCTTATATCTAAGAAAATGTGAATACGTTAATATTGCTACCAGCACTAAGAAGATTATATCAAGAATTATTTCATTATTTAGATTTAATACTATTCCCAAAACGCTGACCTCTTGAACTGTTATAAAAGGTAATCTAAACAAGTAATAAATGATACAAATCTGTATTAAAAATTTTCCGGATTGTTTAAAATTATCACTATAATCTACTGAAAACAACTGATAAAATATATTTAAAAATTTTTTGTAATCTACATTTTTTCCACTCATTAATTCATCTCCTAATAGATTTATATTATTTTTTGAATTTCAGCTAACCAAGGTATTTATTACATTTGTATAAAAAATAAATTTTTCCCTAAACAAGACTAGTATAATACAGCCCCACTGTCGAAACCAAGCAAAACAGGTCGAATATTAAAATAATAGCGAACTGTTTATATAATAAAATAATTTTATAGAACAATAACCAAACAAATCTATTGAATAAAAGAAAATATATAAAGTATATTAAGAATATACAAGTAAAACTACAAAAAACTGTCTAATTTAAAACTAATATAAATCAGACAGTTTTTTTCCCCTTACATATGAGACATTACCCCCATAAATAATAGGGTATATGTCTTATCATCTTCAATAGCATAGATAAATGGGCGATTAGCTATAAATTCATCTGGCTCTATTTGTGCACTTTCTGTCATTTCAACTACTGTAACACCTGAAGCTTCGCTACCTTCTTCATTGACTTCTATCACTGCCTTATGTAAAACCTTGTTAATAAATATGCCTTCTTTAATACCGGAAAAATCAGCGGATTCAGAAAAAGCTTCCTCCATACCTAATTGACGTAAAACATTCTTTAAATCTTTTATACCATATTCCACTTTAAATCGTGGAATTTTCACGTATACATCCTTAGTTTCTTGTAAACTTTCCTTCATTTCGTGCCATGTATCTTTATTGAGGTTATTTATAAATTCATCCATAGTTACATTTTCATTTGGTAATAATAAATACATGGATTTGCTTGTATCTTTATAGGGTAATTTTATAGCTTTATAATTTCCAGTTGAGGCATATTGAATATCACTGGTCTTTGACATCATCAATACCTTTGATGTGTTATTGGAATTATTGTAAAAAACATCTTCATATGTTCTATTTTTATCGAATTTATCATACCACTGCCCTTTAAAATAAACAGCATTAATTAAATACATCATAACATTATTAGAAATAGGTGATTCTAACATTTTATTAATTTTACCTTTTGTTGATTGAGATATCCAATTGTTAATTATATTTGTAGCATCCTCTTGACTAAAATCTAAATTTTCGATCTTTGCAAAATAGTTATCCCTATTGGTTGTTATAAAATCATCTTTAACTGTTACACCCTCTCGAATCCAAATAGAATTTGCAATATTTAATTCTACACCTTCAGTACTTTGAAAATAATTAAGCAGATTTTTATAAGACTCATTTAAGGCATCTTTTTTTATGCCATTGTAGGATAAAGTCTTATCCATTCCTTCCCTCGTTGTTCCTTTTGCTCCATTATAAGTCATAGATAAAGCTGTTGAAATGCTCATAGGTGAAATAACAATATTTTCTTTTTGCTCCTGTTCTTTATAAAGTTCTTTAAATAGATTAAAGGCGAAATCTAAATTGCCATCTGTTACTTTAGAGTCAATAGTATCAATATTAAACTCATAACTATCTTTTTTAGAACAGCTTACAAGAATTACAACTACAATACATATGCTAATAAATACAAATAAATATTTCTTCAAATTTATCACTCCTTCGTTTTATATTAAATAAGACGTAAAGATGGTAAATTTGTTCCTGTTTTTGTTTTATCTTTAGTTGAAGAAGAAAGCCATCACTAAGTAAAATACTACCTTAATATGATATAATAAGTAAAGAATATTTCATATATAGGAGAGTATTAGCGACATAGGTGTGGCTGGTAACCCCTAAGTTATGGGATATACTTATATTATGTACTAAAAGCAATGATAACTTTCTTTAAAAAATAAGTTTAAAAAGGATATCTAGTATGGTTTTAAGAGTATTGAAATATATAAATAAATATCGAAATATTATTATTATATATTTTTTAATATTAGCATATTTTTTAACTTGGGTACCTAAAGAATTTAATCATTCATTTGATGGAGTGAAGTACAGACTGAATAGTGATAAAATAATCAAAGAAACTAGAGTGGTTTTTGAAGGGGTTTTGATTAAGCCTATATTTGGTGGGAATAGCTTTAGTGGTACAATTACAATTGATGGAGTAAAATATAATGTTTTTGAATTAAAATTTGATGAATTTAATAGTGCTTCTATTAATGGCTTGAAGGACTCAGGAGCATCATTTAGTTTAGGTTATATATATTTTGATAAAGCTTATGAAAGTTTTACAATTACTTTATATGAGAAAAAAGGACTTAATAGTTACGGCTGGAATCCAGAGAATGGTTTGATGGTTACGGCTCCTGCCCAAAATAGAGCAGAAGCTGTTGAATTAGCGAATTATCATTTGCAAAAGAAGATGATTAAAAGAGGGACAGCTAGATTCAATTAGGTCTAGCACAATTATATAACAAAATGTTTGCAAAGGGGTGCTGAGGAAAATTTTTATAGTCAAGCCATTGCACCACATCTTTTTCAAATATGCTGCAAACACGAAAAGTTAAGAGACATAATTAACATTGTAATGAGAGGAGATATTAAATGAAAAGCAATAAGCAAAGTTCAAATAATATTATAGTAGGAGTAGTCATTGCAGCTATTTTTATCCTGTTAATGCGTAATTTTTCATTAAACAATCAATTTCAACGGTTGCAACAAGATGTTAATGAATTACAAAATGATTTTAACAAGGTATCACAACAACTCAATACAATAATAGAAATGAATAGTATTGTATCAGATTCAGAATATAGGGTTGAAAAGCAAGTGAAAAATGATAAGATTTTTGCAAAGATTATGGTTGAATTAAGCTCAAATAAGTTGGGGTCCTATACAGATTTAAAACTTTTATACCGTACAACTTATGATTTTACAAAAGCAGAAAACTATGATTATTCTAATGAGAGTTGGCACTATACTGAGGTTAAAAATAATAATGGGAAATATTTTGCTGATTTTATAGTCCCTTTTTCTTGTAATTATGAGTTGAAGATTGCTTATGAGGATAATAAGAATATAGATTATGAGCAATTACCCAATTTAGATTTGTACTCGAAGTCAGAACAAGTTTTCATGAAAGGTATTAATATTTATAGGGTTAATAAATCCAAACTTGAATTTGACGTGCAGATTGCAAAGTTCAAGTCTAGTATTGATACAAAACTTTTAAGTGCAGCATGTAATGTATATTATGATAATGATATAGTGAAAGCCATTGATATTTTAAAAGCTAATGAAGTAAGTGGTAGAAAAGAACCTAGAGTCCAACTAGAACATTTAGACGGAGATTATTGGTTTATTATTGAAGAAGTGGATTTCAGTAATATTGAAAAATTTGATAAATCTAAAGTAACAATAGAGATTGTCTTAGAGGATTCAATAGGCAATATATACAAAATGGTCAGGAAAGTCGACTGATGCCAGTTAATTATGACGCTTAACAATGTATTAGGGGAAAGAAATTACTGAAAAAAACTTAAAGTAGTACTGAAAAGAATTAGATAATGGCAATGGCTGAGGAGGTAAACTAGTGATTATAAGGAAGATTAACATAGATGATGCAAAAGAGTTTTTAGATATGCTAAAACAGTTAGACAGAGAGACAAAAAATATGTTGTACGAAGAAAATGAGCGCAAAACAACTGAAGATGAGATGAGAACACAAATAAAAGATATCCTTGAGAGCAATTCTTTAATATTGATATCTGAAATGGATGATAAATTGGTTGGATTTTTATCTGCAGACAGGGGCTTTGCAAATCGCATAAAACATAGTGCATACATTGTAATTGGAATTCTAAAAGAGTATAGAGGTAAAAAAATAGGAAGTCGCTTATTTCAAGAAGTTGAAAGATGGGCAAAAGACAATTCAATCACTAGACTAGAGCTGACAGTTATGAAACATAATAAAGGTGGAGTAAATCTGTATAAAAAAATGGGTTATGAAATAGAAGGGGTAAAAGCAAAATCATTGATAGTGGATGGAAAATATGTTGATGAGTATTATATGGCTAAATTAATATGATTCTGATTAATTTGAGTCTTTAAAGAAAATGCAGCTTGAAAAATATAAAGTTTCTAATTAACGGCGGACTTGAATTACTAAATCTTGAAGAAACAAAAGAGCTTATAGCAGTTTTTGTTATATTATTTTCATAATAAACATAAGGGGGAAAGCTATTTTAAAATGGATAAATCCTATGTAAAAAAAATAGTAAAATATTTGGTAACACTATATGTGATACTATCTATCATAATCAGTTTATCTTATAACTTGATTATAGATAGGGTTATCGGGAATAATAGCATAATATTTAAATCCTTTGAAGGCAATAATTATATGGTTTATTTAGAAAAAGAAACTGTAAATTTTGTTGAGATAAAGGATGCTAATATAGGCTTGTTTGGTTTTTCTAGAGTACCATTTATATCCACAAAATTAGTATATGATCTAAGGGAACCTCAAAAATCCACATATAAATTTGATGGAACTAAATATACACTAAAGGATGATCTGTTATCGTCTGGGATAGTTGTGAAAGGATGGAAGCTTACTAGTCCTTATGGGATTATTGAATCTAAAGGCATCTATTTTGGTGTTAGCAATTGTGAATTAGACATAGATCAAGCAGAAAAGTATTCTTTAGAGGAAATAGGAGAAGGCTGCTATGTATTTATGTTTGAGGATGAAGAAGATATAAAAATTGATAAATTATATAATATTGGTTTTTAATAATATACTTTACTCTAAAAATTACCTATCCGTAAAAAAATTGACACCTAGTCTAGGCCAATATAGGATGATATAATCCTAACTATAAAAAGTAGTTAGAAGGCATAAATGAACAAAATAAGTAAAGGCCAATTCTATTATTACAAAAGAAAATACTCATCTACAAATGAAACAAGATTCCATTCTATTGATATTAAGGATGTTAAAAATTATATAGCAGATAGTAATATTGATAAGGCCGCAATTAAACTTGATATAGGTAAAGCTAGATTACATATTCCCCAGGAAATTGCTGGAATTACCCTTGAATCTGTAATTAAAGAATCGGGCGGTACCCGTTACCTTTAAGGAAAATAAATAATGACAAAAATATAAAAACATAAATCACTCATCGACAAAATAATCAGTATCAATTTTCTTTATCTCATAAGTATTTTCAATAGAAACCCCAATGTTAAAATCAATCATGAATTGAGCTAATTGTTTACCATTAATCAATATTATTTTATTGGCGATAGTGGATACATAATCTTTAGCACCCTTTGTAAATCCAGAAGTAGTAATAAATACACCTTTCTTTGCTTTCTGTCCTGCCAAAGCCCCAACAAACTTTTGAATCTCAGGGCGGCCTACTGAATTACTCCATCTTTTGGCTTGAATGTAGATAATATCTAAACCTAAACGATCTTCTTTGATTATTCCATCAATTCCACCATCATTGGTTTGTCCTATAGCTTTACCAGCGTCTTGACGAGAGCCACCATATCCCATTTTTAATAAAAGGTCTACAACTAGTTTTTCAAAAAAAGAAGGGGAACAATCCATTACCTGACTAATTAAGCTTTGAGATAATTCATCTCTGATTATATGATAAGCATTTTCTAATCTTTCTTCAGGTGTTTCTTCAATATTAGTATCACTGGAAATTTGCACATCATCTTTTTTGCTACTAGATTTTTCTTTGAAGTTTTTGAATTCAGGGAATTTTTTTAAATATGCATTAGTAAGCTTCTTAGGGTTTTCGGAAAGAACTTCTAAGCCACGGTCTGTAATTTTAAATATTCCCCTTTTAATATATTCTATTAGCCCAGCTTTTTTAAGATATGTACGAGCCCATCCAACCCTATTATTGAAAATAGCTTGTTTACCACTTGGAAGCAACTTATTTTTCTCATCTTCTGTTAATTCAAATTTATCTGCAAGATAATTGATAGCGTCCCTTAAAGAATGTTCTTTTTTATCATTTGCAAATTTCAATAAAGGAAGCATAAGTGTTTTGTAATCTGGGATTGACATAATATTCACCTCGGTAGTTGTAATTATAAAGAATGTATGACAGTTAGAACTGTAACTTGACATATTATTTATTATCTTCAGTTTATCACTCAGCCACAACGTTTTACCTAGAATAATTTATACATTAGCTAATTCAATATCAAAATTTTTACTAACAGATGTATAATTAAGCCATTTATTGATATTAGCTAATAATATTTTATTAGGCTGTTAAATTTTTAGCTGTAGGTGGGAAATAGTACTTTGGCTGGATTTTCCTTTTTCTAATCATTCTTCCTTTATTGCAGTGTATATTTCATATAAGGGTTTGTGTTCACGATGCCGTTGAAGCTTACAGGTGACTACTTATAGTTATGGGTTGCATAATGCAGTCATCGACTTGGTTGCTAAGCGTGGCTTTCTTTTAAGTTGACTCCTTCTGACTCGCCCTATTGGAGCCCCTACCACGTCGTTCTGTGAACATGTTGTTAGAAGATGTTAGGTCACTCAGCTTCATAGTTATTCTCAAATCCAACTCTATTTTTCATTTTTTTAAATTCATCTTTCAATATGCTGTATCTACAACGGTCGATAAATATTCCTTTTCTTAGCCTATCTTTCCTCATGACACCTTCAAAAACAAATCCATTTTTCTCATAACATTTTTTAGCTCTATTATTGTCAGAATCTACTCTCAGCCATATTTTTTCTAGTGTAAATTTATTGAATAGAAGAAAATGTATAAAGTATATTAAGAATATACAAGTAAGACTGCAAAAAAACTGTCTAATTTAAAACTAATATAAATCAGACAGTTTTTTATTTCATAATTCCTAATAGGTACTATAAAAACCCATTTATACATTGCAATTACTACCTTATTTATAATTCTACATTTTCATGAAAAACCCTTCTTTAAAAGCAAAAATGATTAAAAGACTTGTAAATTATGAAAGAATAATTTTCGTCGACCTCCGGGGGTTTTTGCACTATGATATGCTCCCTTTTTCATAAACAGATTTTTTTATTTCATCTGTCTATTCTAAGGAAAGCATATCACTATTAGGGGTCGATGATATCGGCATCAATAAATAGGATAATTTTTCAAGTTGAACCATAAGTTCAGGTATAAAAATATCTAGAGGCTTAGGTGATACATGGTGGATTTAACCAAGATTAGAGCCAGATGGAAGCAGTTTCAATATAATCTAAATAAATTTCAAGAAGCTTTTAGTAAACTGGAAAAAAAGCAATTTCCGTAAAGGAGAAAATAACAAAGGAAGGTGAATAAATAACTGGGGGAAAAGTGTGTCTAAAATTAGAATTTAAAATTAACAGTAAATAAAAAATAACAATTTGACAATAAAACTATAAATGTATATAAATAGTGTTAAAAATAGAAAAATTTGGTGATATAATGAAACTATAAGTAGTGAAAATTCACATATAAAAAGTGACTTATAAAAAATTCTCAAAATTTGAAGATTGAAAGGAGATAGAGATATGAAAAAGGCATTTATTCTTATTTTAACATTGACTTTAATACTTGCGTTAAACATTAATGTATTTGCAGAAGGTAATTACAAATTTGACGAAGAAGGAAAACTTATAAAGGTTGATGAAAACTTTGATAATACCGTAGATGTAGAAGTTGATGGAGTTAAAATTAAATTCAAGGATGCTAAACCCTTTATAAATAAACAAAACAGGACAGTTGTACCAGTAAGATTCATAGCAGAAGCCCTAGGAGCAAAGGTTGACTGGGACGGAGAAACAAGAACGGTAATTATAGACCAAAATGAAAAACATATTGAGCTTAAAGTAGGTGCTATGGAGGCTACAGTTAACTCAGAAACAATAAAGTTTGATACAAAGGCTGAGATTTACTTTGATAGAACCTTTGTACCCTTAAGATTTGTGTCTGAAGCCCTAGGAGCTGTTGTGGGGTGGAATGGAGATACTAGAACGGTTACTATTGATACTAAGAGTAAAGAAAAAGAAGAACAGGTAGAGGTATCGAAGGATGTTGAAGAAATGATTGCTAAGCTCGAGGATGAGGAATTGAAGGAAATTGTTAAAACAGTTCCCAATATTCAACTTGGTAGAGATAATAATAGACTGGAATATGACCAAGGGAATGATTTTAAGTGGAATACCGCAGATATAAGAATACTTAGTTCAACGGTAGAAGATGAAAAATTAACTTTAATCACTGTGTATTCAAGATTCTATGATAAAGATTATGCAGTTCTTAAGGATATGCTTAAAGTATATTATCCAACAAAATTTGAAACGGTTTATGATTATGTAAGGAATGTAATAGATAATGAAAAGCCGACAACAAAAAAATCAAAGCAATTTTTTTATGACGGAAGAACTTTTAGTAGCAAGAAGCTTGAAGGCGTGGTAAGTATATATATAGGAGGTAAGGATAATGAATAAAGCAATATCAAGGATATTAATAGTATCGCTACTAATATCCTTTTTTATCTTTCCTATAAGATCAACAGCTCAGGAAAAGGATTTAGTGGCTTATGTACCTCATTATAGATTAGTGCAAAAAGGAATCTTAATATACAAAGATCAGGATGGAAACTGGATAAATGGAAAACTAGGGGAAAAAATTGATATAGAGCAGGAAATAGACATTAAGGAATTTGAGGATCAGGAAACTATTGATAAAATTTTAAATGTAATAGCTTACCCCTATGATTTAGGATTCATGTTCTCGACAGAAGATTTTTCAAGGAGTATAAATAAATTTTCTCAGACTAAAGATGACTTTATTAAGAATTATTATAATCATGGCACCGATAAAATTGAAATAAAGGAAAGGTATTTAACCGATGGAGTTTTTAAGCTTAAATACAATACAGAGCTTACACCTCAGATTGAGCCCTTGAAGGTTTCAGATTATACCGATGAAGATATTTATATTTTTCTTGGACAAAATCCCAATAATCCAGACCCTAAATTAAAAACAGAATTAAAATCTATTAGAAAACTTCAACCAGTAGAAGGTAAAGTTCCTGAGGATTTAAAAGAACCTTTAAATATAAATGGGAAAAATTATAATTTAAATGAAAAAATACTTAATGAAAAAGGGTATTTAGTATATGGTGATCATTCAAGCATTAAACCTAATGATTATGAAAAAGGTCAATATAGATATCTAGGTTATGATCTTAATAAAAACCCTTTTACAAATGAATCTTTTCCTCCTGATGTTGAGACGGGACTGGAACCTTGGGAAAAAATTTGGATTAAAAATCCTTGGTTGAAGGATATAGATAATCAGAAACAACCTAAAGATAATGACTATAATGATAATCCAGAAGCCATTACATGGCTCAATCAATTAAAATGGGCAGGCAAAAACGGCTGGACAGGAGAAAAGCTCATAGACCATTTTATGATTCAATCGCCCCAAACCGATTATGCACAAGGCAGTTTTGTAGGCTGGCATGAATATATTGATGAAAATGGTAATAAAAGAATTTTATATCAAACCTTTAATATTCCTCCACGTAAAAATTTTAAGCAAACTGAAGCCTACATAATATTTGTCCCACTAATAATTGAATATTGGGTAGAAGCAAAAACCGACAATCTGGCCATAAAGGATATTAGAAATGAAACAAGCGAGATAGAGTACGACGAGATGTATGATTTGAAATTCGATGTATATAACATGTGTCTTCGGGATGCCTATGATGTCACAGTAGATTACTATTTACAGTATCCTAATGAGCTAAAATATATGTTTACTGATGCTGGCAATGAAGTGGCTGCTCTAGGGAAGTCAATTGGAGGACTAAATTATAATATCCCCGAAGACTACAAAAGAGATACCTTTGAGCTTGTGGCCAAATTAAATATGAATGATAAACACCCCGCAAAGTTTGCAGATGGAACAATCATAGAGGAAAGTACAATGGCCGATAATGAAGTATCGATTCTTATACCAATAAAGGATAAGGAATCCTTCGACCTTGAGGTAGTGGATATTAAATATAAGGAATATATGGCAGGTTCCTATTCACCGGTTATAGTTACGGTTAGAAATAATGGAACAACTAATTTAGTAACGAATTTGAAGCTTGATGTAGAAGGAAATACAATAACCAGGGATAAGGTTTTTATACCGGCAGGTAAAACAGGAAATGTAACATTTGGACTTCAAACTCCAAATGTAGAAACTAGATTTAAAATAACAGCAAAGGTTGATTATAACAATAAAATTAAAGAAACTAATGAAAAGAATAATACAAAAACCATAAATTCAAGAACTATAAGAAAGCAGGAGAAAATATGCAGTCCTTCATATGTTACCTGGACAGAATACAGAGATAGGGGAGAATATAAATCAGGGGACAGAATAAAAACTTGGACTCATACCGAGGAGCGCTGTAGCGGATCAGGAGAAAATAGAAAGTGCGAAACAGTAACCATTGTTGATGGCTATACAGTTAGATTTTATGCAAAGCTTAGAAATGTTAAAGTGGAGGTTGACTGGAGAAACAAGGATCAGGGCTTTATAAAATCTGGCTATGGAATAGAAGTAAAGGCAAAGGCTGATATAGTATCAAATTACGATAAGCAGAGCCAAATAAAGAATATACAAAGAGCCTATTTATATACACCAAGTGAAATAATAGAAATGGAAGGGTCCAATGGAAGATTTGAGCTTCCAGTAAATCCCGAAAGTGTAATAGAAAGCAAGGTTCATTACATACCGGTACATACCTCCGATGGAGACTATAAAATAATGGTGGCACTGGGTGGAGCATCTACCCCTGGTGGAATATTAAATATTTGTGAGGATGTAACAATCAAGATAAAGGGAGATATGTATGAGGATGATAATACTTATTAATTAAAACCATATTGAGGACTACAAAACTAATGAAGGAAGAGACATTATGAAAGTTTTAAAATGGCTAGGATTAGTCCTTGTTACACTTTAAAGGATTGATATCTATACTGCCAAACATAAAGCCCCAGGCAAAACTATTTGGAATGGAAAACAATAAATCTTCTGAAGAAATTCCCCAAATGCAGTACAAAATATAACCACCTATAAAAAGACTAAAAATATAAAAGTTTTTAACAGATTTAGCTCCATATTTTTCATTTAAAGCCTTACAACAAAGCTGTTTTGTAGCTAATCCAACAATGGCAAATAAAATTTTTAACAATAAGTGCATAAGAGAACTCCTTTAAACTAATATATTACCATTATAGCATAGATAAGCATTATAAAATATACTAAATAGAATGTTAACGAAAAGCGAGGGATTTTAAAATGAATTTAAGTGAAAAAATTATATTAAGCTAGTGGAAATATCCCGAAGTTAAAATAAATGTATTAGAAATCAATAATAAAAAGGAATTGCCAAAATGGGAAGATTGTAAGAAAAAAGAATTATGGGTAGGAATTGTTAGGAGAAAAAGAAGCGATTGAATACATGTAGTAAGACATCAAATAGAAGGAACGTATGATTTAAAAAATGCTGCTGAAAAACTAAGTGACAAAGAATTAGAATTTATAAACTGCTATCCATCTGAAAATCAGTATTGTTCTGAGTGTAAAGAATTTTCAACAAGGATAGATAAAAATGGTAAATGTAGAGATTGTAATGATAAGGAAGAATATTAACTTGAGGATTAGTGATGAAAAGGTTGTGCTATTATGTAAATAGATATCTTGTCATTATAATTTCAATAGGGAGAGTTGATTATGAAGATAGTGGATAATATAATACTTGATTTTAATTTCTATTTTGCTGGAATTTTTGATGATTGTGTTAAAAAAGAAGTTGAATTTTTGGAATGCTTTTTATCAGAAAACAGTCAATTGGTTTTTATGGAATTAGAATGTAACCTTTATCCCAAACTAGACAGTGAAATAACAGGTGTGAGTGAAGAAATTAAAAAAATAGTTTTAGAAAATACAATTTTAAAAACTAAAGAAAAATTATTTGATTTATATTATGAAACAGGTGAAGACGAACAATTCTATTGGTATGCTCCTAAAAACAAAGAAGAAATTATTCAAGTAATTGAAAAAGATTGCGATTCTTATAGTTGTCTTGTTTTAAAAAAGGGAAAAGAACTCGAAGATTATGATTATTTGCTAGATAAAGTGGAGAATTTAACCTTTAAAGATTCCATTACTACAACAGCATTAATAATACATGAGAAAATTGAAAATAGTTTTAAGATTGATATACGACCCAAAATAGAAAAGTTGATTAAGTATTAATTTATGGGTACACATAGAATTGTTCTTTGAAAACTGAATAATACGGTATTGAAATAAGTGAAGTATTACTATTTTATGTAAAACTTTTACACTGAATATAATTGATATGCTATAATTTTCTTATAGGTAAGACAAAGTTGTATTATATTACGTAATAATATAGAGTGTAAAAACTACATAAAATATAAATATGGAAAGGTGAGTTAAAATGAATCAAGTAATGTCATGTATATTAGAACGTAGGAGTGTACGAGCATATACTTCAGAAGAAATAAGTGAAGATACTATTATGCAATTATTGACAGCGGCTAATTGGGCTCCATCAGGTAACAATATACAACCATGGAGATTGTAGAGAGACAAGTTAAACTGCAAAACCCCCGAAGGGAAAAGATAAAATAATAAACCGTGGGATATATTGGGATTACAAGAGAAAGAACGATTTAGCTAGAGATAGGATTTAAGAGGCGATGGACACGAATAATTGCAAAACCATCTAGCTGATCGGCAGTTTTTGAACGAGACATGCTGCTGTTAACGAATTTAACGTTACAATAAAACGCTTTGTAACGTGTACCGTCAGTATTAGAACTAATCAGCGTTAAAGTGTGTTAACAAGTTTTTTACCTTGGCTATAGTATATCATAAAAATTGGAATTTTAAGCGTGCATTTTTTAAGGGTTAAGCGTGCATAGGTATAAGTATTGAAAATACTGAGTTTTATAGATTGAAAGAATTTTTTTAAGCGTGCATTAAATTTAAATAAAAAAGTGGAAATAATTCAAGATTTAAATTTGGAAAATAACCACAATTTTTACAAGAACCTGATATCAAATGACAATTAACATTTATCATTTTGAGCATATCAAACCGGTGCTTGTTTTTTTTATGTTTATTTAGTGAAGAACTTCACTATTGCAAGATAAAAAATATTAGTGAAGTTCTTCACTTTTTGAGGATAAAAAAATCAAGCTGTAGCATCATCTAGAGTAGCGGTTTCTTCGCCATGCGTGAAAGTCGATGACTCTCCCTTTTTATTCGCTTCATTGTAACTTTGAAGCCTATAATTTACGTAATTTTTAATTTCCTTCAGCTCAGATGGAGGTAACTCTTTTAAAAGTTCCACTATTTCTTTTATATATATATTATCTACTGCTCCTAATTCTTTGATAGCTTTTATTTCTTTGTAAAGATCGGGAAAATCATTTTTTATAGCAAATACGCCATATGTTTGGTCTGGGGTATTTTTATTCATATTTACATTTGACTCTTCTTTAATTAGAGTAACAAAAGTTTCCCATATTTGCTTTAATAAAGTTTTCCTTTGGGGATTAAATATATTTGAAGGATCAGCTGGCTTACCATCTATTGTATAGTTTTCTATAAAATATTCTGCACTACCCTCTTTAGCCTTATTAAACGTATCTTCTTTTCCGATTAAAAGCCAATCCGTTGACACTCTAAAAAAATTTGAAAGTGCTATAATTGCAGTCGCTGTAGGGCTCAATGAATTGTTTTCTATTTTACTTATATTACTTCTTGAAATATTAGTTGCATTGGATAAATCTTGCTGCTTAATATTATGAAGTTTTCTAAGGTATTTCAATCTATCTCCAAGAGTGTTCAAATGAAATCTCCTTTCCTTTAAGTTCTTATAAGAACCAAAATATGTTCTTATAAGAAATATTTTAATATTTTTTCTCGTATAAGAACATAATACTATTGACAATGTTCTTATATGAACATATAATATAATTATCAAGTGAATTTCTACACCTTAAGTTTATCATAATTTCATAGGTGTAGTTAACCAAACATATGTATTGTGTCAAAAATAATTTGACATATAAAAAACTCTAATCTAATAATTCCCTCCATCGGAATTATCTATACATAGCATTCTCTTCAAGGACAAGTTCATTGTCGGTGGTGCTGCTGATAAAAATAAACAATCGTTTAATCCTAGAACCAGCCCATAGGGATATGAGACAGTAGGAGCCTGTATCAAAATTGGTTAGGGATTAGGATGGCAAAGGTGATGTTTTGAAAAGTTTAAACGATTTGCTAAAAGGAGAAATAATTGCATATTGTTACATGGTAATGCGAGGTAAGCCAGCAGCTATAATTCCAATAAAAACATCTCAAATTACTGCTGCTGCAAAGTATATTGAAGAAAGTTTTAATTTAAGAACCTATGCTAAATGCTTGACTGATGAATGGGCTACTTTATGGATATACAAAGATGAGTATTTAGTGGAAGTTATTAAGAGCTTACCTGAGAAGCCAAAGACAGTTTTTGATCATTGGGTTTTAGGTAAAGTCTTTGGCTACACAGATGAAGCGATTAAAGAATTTGTGACGGAGAACTACTATCTAAAGTCAGTACCGTCACAGCTAGGACATGGTGGCAAAGTATCAGAGTTGTCATCTAAGTGAACAGTTTGTCCACAATTTGTACAAGTATATGTACCTATACCTGGTTTTTCGCCAGTTGTTGGCATAGTGAAATCCCCCTTTCTGTGGTGTTTTAAAAGTGTTAACAACTATATTTTAACACTATAGGAAGGTAATTACAAAATACTGGTTATGTTTGGCGGTAAAAACAGTAAAAACCGTACTGGGTCTTATGAATTCCCCATGTGTCAGAGAATTGTTCTTTGAAAAGTAAATAAAGAAAGGTGGTAAGTCAGATGACACTTACTAAAGAAGCTTTGAGAAAAGAAGTTTTTTATACAATAAAGTCTTTTGGGGATAGTTATGGATTGGCCTATGACGAAGCCTTAGATATCTTCTATAATGTCATGAATGAAACAGCTGGAGGAGAAGACTCTATTAATACTGATAAATTTGTTTTGAAAAGTGAATTGTTAGAATATAAAAGACTTGCTTCAAAGCTTAGAGCAGAGCTAGAATCACGAATTATAAGATTGGAGAAAAAAGAGACTGAATCTTACTGCAAGATTGAAAGTGTGCCAAGACTGTATCTTGAAGTTGAAGACTGCAAATTTAAGATAGAAAAAATTTTAAAAAATCTTGAAAAATATAAATTATATGCAGAAGATTCAGCAATATTCTAGGAAGAAATATTAAAATAAGCTAATAAACTCTTTATAATGCTTGTGGCAATTTCAGGAACAGCTTTTTGACTTGTTTTGGCAATAATATTTGAGAAAAAATTTTTAAGTTTGTTATCGTCTAACTTCTTACTATTTATGTCGTTAATTAAATCGATTACTAAATCTTTGATTTCATTTTTTAAATTATCATCTAAATCAGATGCTTCAATTGCTTTGTCTATTTTATTAAAGCTATTATTTACACTCACATTATTACCTGTGATATTGTTGTTGCCATTTATATAAGTAATAGATGTTGCTGGAAAAGCTCTATTAAACTCAGAAGGATTCATAAACAATTTTTTTCCACGACTTGTTAGTCGTGCTGCTTTAAAATGTGAACCTAAAGCTTTGAGAAGTTTAATATAGCCTTCTTCTTCTAAAAAATCAATATTTACTTTCAATTGATTTTCTGGAATATTTAAATTTTCTAAGAAGTACTTAGGGCCAAATCCATATCGATTAAGCCCATGTTCATTGGCAAATTGGTTTAATAATTTCAAAATTTCTCTGCAAACTTGAACATCATCCACAAGCTCACCTCCTTTTTTAAGTGTTAGGAAAATACTCGCATCTATATTTTAACACTAGAGAAAGGAAAAGGTAAATATATTTATTGGAGGAATTGCATGGATAGAAGAAATGTCACTTATAAAGGGATCAGGTACAAAGGCAAGATGTATTGGAATGATTTACTAAAGACATATATAGGGGAGCAAGTTTATGTGATGACTTCCCAGGACAATAGCTTTATCAATGTATATGAAGGGAAAACATTTCTCTGCAAGGCCAAAGCCTTTAAGAAGCCAAAAGATAAAAAGGAGGACGATAAAACTATGCTTGGTTTTGGTAAAAAGCTAAAGGATTACAAAACAACTGAGCTTATCAAGGAGCTGCAATCCAGAAAGCATGTAACCATAGCAAAAATGAAAAAGGAACAGCAATTTAAATTTAGAGGAGACAATAAACATATAAAGGAATGGGGACCAGCTGTTGTATTAGTAATAAGAAATGCACAATAAAAAGCAATAAAAACTAAAGAAAACATATCACTTTTGTAACAATAAGGGGGCGACATCATGAAGTGCAAAAGAAAACTTACAAGCTTTGGTATCAAGGTTAAAAAAAGATTAATAGAGCTAAATATGACTCAAAAAGAGCTTGCTAATGACTTAGGAGTAAGTGAAAGCTATTTAGCAGATGTACTAAGAGGAGAAAAACAAGGACTTAAATATTTAGATGAAATAGGAAGCATACTTAAGCTTGAAACCAAAATAGAAAATCTTAAGGAGGTAGTATAATTGGGGAAAATGACTGGATTTAGCTTTGAAAGTCAAATTAGAGATATAGCTGACTATCTGAATAAAATAAGCTCACTGGACATGGATAAGGAAATGGAAATAAAGTTTTTGGCAAGCAAGGAAAGAGAGCTGGGAGAAACCTTTAAGCTAATAGAAGAAAAGGAAGAAAAGCTTCTTAAGGAAATAAGGAATACCCTCCTTGAAATGAGCAGTAAAATCAGTGCCATAAAGGATCTTAAAATGAAAATCATGCATGAAAGAGAAGAATGTGCAAAGAAATATACAAGTCTTACTGAGGGAAATTCAAGTGAAGCTGAGAAAACAGCATAAAACGAAAGAAGAATATATCCTAAGGGCAAATAAAAAGGGAGCACCCCAAAGCGACTCTCTAAAAGCCTTTTAGATATATTCTCTCCCCTCATTATATCATAAATTTCTAAGGAGGGATAGAGTGAAGCATTGGATATCAACACAAAACGCTGCTGAAATTTGCGGCGTAGACGAAAGCACAATTAGGAGGAGAATAAGCCTTGGAAGGATTGAAGTTAAAGAAGTAATAAATGAAAAAAACCTAAAGATATATTTAGTAGACCTCTCTTCCCTTCCACCCGAAGCCCAAATAAAATATTTTGAAAAAATAAGTGGGGCAAGGGAAATAGGATGCACAGAGGAAATCAATATAGATGCTGATTTGGCTTCATATAGAGAAAAGCATGGCGAAGAAGGGATGCATAAACTGCTTAAAAAATACGAGCTTGTGCAAAGAGCTTTAAGTATTGATGAAAATGTTACAAAGCTTAGAAAAAAGCTGGCAAAGGAAAATGAAATAGGCTTTAGAACCCTTTACAACTGGATAAAGGATTATGAAAAAAATGGTTTGGCTGGCCTTATGAAAAAGGAAAAAAGCAACAAAGGTAAAAGCATGAGCTTTTGTCTAGAAGCAGAAATGCTAATGAAATCCTATTACCTAACACCTATAAGAAGAACCAAGACAGCCTCCTATGAAAAAATGGTTAAGGAAGCTGAAAGGCTTGGAAGTGAAGCATGCGATAAATGTAGATTTAATCAAGGGTCAAAACTTAGAAAAAAACTTGAGGCCCAGGGCTATGTTATAGAAACTTGCAAGAAAGAAAATAAAAAGGGAATGAAGTATTCAAAATGTTCTAAGTCTGCAAGTAGAATTTTGAATTCCATACCTGAAGAAATAGTGGCCTATGCAAGACGTGGCAAAAAATATTGGGAAGCAAACTTTATGCATAAAGCTGATAGAAAAAAGCCAGAAATTGTAAACGAGTGTTGGTTTGGAGATCATTATAGATTCAACGCCTTTGCGGTTGATAAAGATGGCAATGTGGCTAGACCCTGGCTTACCGCTTGGTACGATATAGCCACAGGGTGCATGGTGGGGTGGTGCATCACGATGCAGCCAAATAGTAGAACCATAGCTGAAGCCTTTATATATGGCATACAAGAAAAAAAGGACTTTCCCTTTTGGGGAGTTCCAAAGGTAGTGTATACCGATAATGGTAAGGATTATAGATCCCATGCCTTCGAGGGCGGGAAAATAATAGAGAAAAAATATGCTAACGCTATAGAATATAACCTAGAAACAGAAGGATTATTAAAACAGCTAAAGGTTGGCAATATACACGCTAAAGCCTATCACGGCTGGGTGAAGCCCGTCGAAAGGTTCTTTGGCACTTTTTCTGACAAATATGTTAGAGAAATACCAGGGTGGTGCGGAACTGATCCTGAAGAAAGACCTGAAACCTTTGCAAAGGATTTAAAAAGGCTGATAAAGCATAATAAACTGTGGACTTTAGACGAGTTGAAGGAATGGTTTGTAAATATAGTCTTAAAAGAATATCATAATACACCCCATGGCGGCTATGGAGGAAAAACGCCAATGGAGCTTTATATGGAGAAGGAAAAAGCAAGATACGACAAACCTAGCTGGGCAGTCCTTGGTATATGCAAAATGGAAAGTGAAAAACGTAAGATATCTACTCAAGGTATAAGGTTTGATAACAAGATTTATTGGAATATTGAGCTAAAACATTTAATTGGTCAGTGGGTCAAAATAAAATTCAATAGAGAGAATAAAGACGTTATTATCGTAACCCATGAAGGAAAATATATCTGTGCAGCTTCAGTAAAGGAAAAGCTTAAAATGGTATTTGAAGATGAAGAAAAAGTATCTAACCATGTATCGAATCAAAGAAAACAAGAACGAGAAGTTAAAGAAAGAATTGCAGAGCTTACAGGTAAAAGTAAGCCTAAGCCTAAAAAATCAAGTGCTAATACCCTGACAGGAGAAATAGTTGAAGGCCTAAAGGGAAATATAACTGTGTTGGAATATGAGAAGGCTATGAAGGATTATGATAAAGAGCTAAAAGCCCTTAAAAAAGATGAAAATAAAGAAAACAAGAAAAACCCTGCAAAGAAAAGATTTATTAAAACCGGTGAATCGGTACTTAAACGTCCAAATGTTATATAGAAATTCGCAATTTAATTTGCAAAGGGAGGAAATTTTATGAATACAGTTTTAAAACTTCAACCAGAAAGTGACATTTTCAATGCAAACAAAGAAGAAATAATTGAACAGATAAAAAGAATCAAAGAAGTTGAAGGGATACCATTTTCGGAAATTGCAGAGCAAATAGGAGTAAGTAGGTCCTTAGTATCCCAATTTGTAAATCATGGAAAAACAAGCGATGAACTAGAAAAAAAGCTTAGAAGCTTTTTGACTGGATATTACAAGGCTAGCGAAGCTGTTGAATACAGCCAAGAAATACAGCTCTTCCCTACTACAGAATTCAAAGGAATACTCGGCTTTTGCGAAGATATGAGAATGAGAAGGAAAATGGGAGTGATAATTGGATATCCTGGTACTGGCAAGACAACAGCTGTTAAAGAGTATGTTGAGAGAACGCCAGGTGCTGTATATATAGAAGCCTTTTCAAGCATGAGGATGAAGGATCTTCTTGAAATAATGGCTGAAGAGTGTGGCATAGAGCTTAAACGAGGCTCAAATTATAAAAGGATTCAGCAGCTCATAAGGGCATTGAAGAATAAAAAGCTTATGTTCATAATTGATGAGGCAGAATATCTCAAAAAATGGGATGTAGACAAATTTGAAATACTTAGAAAAATATGGGATAACACTAAGGTGCCTATAATTTTATGTGGCACCCATGAGCTTGAAGACATATTAACAAGAGGAAATGGAAAAGACAATTTAGCCCAGCTTTACCGTAGAAAATACATGATGAAGCTTATAGGCATTAAAGAAAAAGAGGTCAGAAGTCTTTTAAAGCAATATAAAGTAACTAAAGAAGCCGAGAATCTGCTTGTTGCACTGGCTATTGATGTTAAACATGGAGGACTTGGAAACTTTATTGAAATACTAGAATTATGTCTTGAATCTGCTGAAGATGGAGAAATCACTAGGGATATAGTAAAAGATGCTAAAAATTATAAGCTTCTTTATTAAAGGGAGGAAATCTAAATGGCATATGATCTTGATAAAGGCTTATTTATAATAAACTCAAGTCTCAGCAAAGACAAAAGACTTGAGTTTAAAGATCCATTGGTTGAAGTGAACCTTGAAACAGGTGAAGGATACTGCAACATAAGAAAATATTGGGAAAGGGAAAACGTAGTTATAGAAAATGTGACCTTGAAAAACAAGAAGGAGGCGGTTTAATGGGCCTAACCGAAACATTGAATCTTGCCTTCAACTCCTTTGAAGCAGGCGTTGAAAGTAAGAGAGAAGCTATTGAAATAGTTCTTAATTTTATAAGTAAGAATTACGAGGTCAAGAAGGATCTTGACAAAATGAAGCTAGAAGAAGCTTATGAAAACTATACAAACTATGATATATACATACACTGCGAAAATGGACGTGCAATATTTCCAAGCATAGAAAATTAAATGAAGCTAAAGGGGGATGAGAAAATGGCAAGAGTAAGAATACCAGATGAACCAGTTCTTAAAAGCTGGGATGATGTAAATTTAAATCTCAAAGAAATAGCTGAATGTGAAATTGAGATTGAAAAGATCCAGGGTGAAATGAATCGAAGGATTTCAGATGTAAAGCTTGAAGCAGAAATGGATGCAAAACCCTACAAAGAGAGTATTAAAACCCTTGAAAAGCAGGTTAAGAATTTTGTTGAATCCAACAGAGCTGACCTAAAGGGTAAAACAAAGTTCCTGAATTTTGGCAAAACTGGATTTAGGAAAAGCACAAAGATTGTTTTAAGAAAGGTTGACAACATTATAAGAAATCTTAAAAGTTTTGGCATGGTAGATTGCATCAAGATCAAGGAAAGCGTAAACAAGGATGTGCTTAAGAAATATACTGATGCAGATATAGCGAAGATTGGAGCGAGCAAAAAGGTAGAAGATGTATTCTGGTACGAAGTTGACAAAGAAAAGCTCAAGGCGTAGGACGTGATAATATGGCAAGGACTAAAAAAAGTAGACCTCAGATTAGAAGTATCTGGGGTCTTGCTAAATCAAAGGAGCTAGGCTTGGATGATGAAACCCTTTACTCCATCATAATAAGAGAAACTGGTAAGGATAGCATGAGAGAGCTTACAACAAGACAACTTAACAGAGTTATAGCTGTGTTAATCAATATGAAGGAAAAAGCGAGAGCTAGACCAGGTATGGCCACAGACAAACAAATAAGAAAAATACGAGCCCTTGAAAAGCAGCTGGGCTGGAATGACAATCCTAAAAGACTGCTAGGATTTACAAGAAAATTTTATAAAGTCGAAAAGCTTCAGTGGCTTAAGTTTGATCAGGCCTCAAATCTTATAGAAGGCCTTAAAAAAGTTTTAGATAGACAAGGAGGCAAAGAATGAGAGTTACAAGGTGTGACAAAAGAAATTGCAAAAACAATAAAAATGGATTTTGCACTTTGGAAGTTGTTTATATAAGCGAAGATGGTGTTTGTAAGGATAAAAAACAAAGCTAGGAGGTTTTGTATGAAGGAATTAATCTGGGTAAGAAAAGGTAAAGATGCATATGTTAAAGTTTTTAGGACAGGTATTGGATATGCAATAGAAAGCTTTATAAGAAAAAGAAAGCCCCGAATAATTAGAACCGATTACAAAAATACAAGGAATTTTTCCAGCACTAGCAAATGGTCAAGTGATCTTATTTTGAAGCACGCCCTAGCCGAAGAATCAGGCGAAGTCAAAAGAATTGAAAGATATATTTGTCTACCTCTAAAAGATAATACTAATCCACGTGATGATTGGAAACTTGTTACATGCCCTATATGTGGTAAATCCTGTTGGGAAAGTGATATTGCAAGAAAAGTATTGAAAAACAAGAATGTGGCTGGCGTTTGTACGGTTTGTGCTTTAAAAACTACAACAGACTTAGGAGGATTAAGGTATAGCAATTAAAAAGCCTAAGAAAGAGGGTAGAAAAATGAGATGTGATAATCAAAAATGTAATTGGCATTTTGAAAATCAATGTGTATGCGAAAACGAGAATGTTGTGGTTGATGGAAGACCTAATTCCATGAATTGCAGTTACTTTTTAGATAAAAATTTCGAAATCAATTTTTGGTCAACCTACTATGACTGCAATATGCTTATAAATGCTGTGAAAGAGAAACTGAAACATCGAAGACACCAACAGCTTAAAAAAGCTAAACACTTATTAGAGAAGTTAAACAAAGAAATTTAACAAAATTAAGAAGGTGGATATATGGCAAAAAAGAAAAAGTATAAAAAAATGACTCAAAAAGAAAAAAATGAACGGGCTAAAATTCGCAAAAAACTAAGAGAAGAAGGAGCGATTCCTCCAACAAAGCCGAGACTCAACCGAAGCAAATTTGCCAAAGAAACTGTTGAAGAATTTCAAAAAGATTTCAAAGCCTACTCAGATATACCTCACTTGTTTGAAGCTATTAGCTGGATGCTACCGATGGTTGAATCTGAAGTAAAGCCAAAGGTATCACCTGAGCAGGTGGGTGTCTTGAAAGCTTTAAAATTGGCACTTGAAATAAAGAAATTCCACCAAGATTTAAAAGATAAAGGAGAAACCAAGTATAAACCTATGGACATGTATGAAAAGATAATTGCACCTATAATAAAACTATAGGAAGGAGATATAAAATGAAAATAGCTATTGATGTGGGACATGGAATAGACACTTACCCCCCAAGCAAAGGTATAGGAGATTTTGCAGAGTTTAGTTTTAACAATGAAGTAGGGAAACTCGCTAAGGAAATACTTGAGCATAATGGATTTGAGGTATACCTATCACAGCCCTTTGACTCAAAAGAAGTTCCTTTAAAAATAAGGAGCAGTAATATAAATAAAGAAAAATGTGATATCGGCTTCAGCATTCATGCAGATGCAGCCTCCGACGAAGATGTTGCTGGACATCATGCCTTTTACTGGCACACTTCACCAAAAGGAAAAGTTCTTGCATTGAAGTGGCTTAAATATGCCGATGAAACACTACCAAACAAAAGCAGAGGGATTCGGGCATGCATTCCTAGAACATGGACTGATTTCCATATAGTCAGAAGAACTAATTGCCCTTTTATCCTTATGGAACATGGGTATTTTACAAATAAGCATGAAAGGGAAAACCTATTAAAATCACTTGAGTTTCAAAAAAAGTGTGCCTTAGCGATAGGGAAAACTGCTTGTGAATACTTTGATATAGAATTTAAAAATCCCTGGACCGAACGTTGGGGAGAGATATATATAAATGAGCTTTCTCAAAAAAAAATCATCGACAGCAGTCATGATAGCAGCGAAGAAGTTACATGGGATGAAATGGCAGCGGTGATATGTAGAATTTTAGAAAGAATAGAAAGGCTTGAAAAATAAATCAATTTGATGTATTGTAAAGGTGGTGGGGTCATTGAATAAAAAACTAATAAACCAAATACAAATTAATGACCTTGGAGAGCCATATTCTAGCATTGTTGATGAAATTGGACTGGAAAATACAATAAAGCTTGCGAAGATTTTTGGAGGAAGTAGAATATATTTTCCAATAATTAAATCCCTGGTGCTAGATCGCAGAGATAAGGAAATAAGAGAAAAATTTAATGGGTATAATCAAAGAGAGTTAGCCAAGCAATACATGTTATCTGAAGAACGTATTAGGCAGATTTGCAAAGAAAAAATGAAACAAATTAGAAACAAGCCCCTTAAAGGCCAAATAAGTATGTTTGATTAAATAATTTGACAAATAGTTTTGGACGACTATTTTGAGAAAAACCAATAGAATCATAGTATAAGGAAGATTATTCCTTGTGCTATGATTTTTTTATTTTCCAAAATTAAGGGGTGAAAGGAATGTTAAGTGAAATGCAAGGAACTATAACAAATGTATTATTGAATGTGGTGTTAGGACTGGTTACTTTAGGGGGTGCCTATGCAACATTGTACATCCAAAGAGCAACAAAAAAAGTAAAAATAGAAACGCAAAGAATAGAAGAGGAAAAGCAAAGAGATATTCTTTGGACTGCCCTTGATAGACTTGAAGATGTGGCTTTTAAGACAGTAAATAAAATTGAAGAAGTCAGTGCAAAAAATCTAAGGCAGTTGGTAAAGGGAGGGAAAATCGACAAAGAAAAACTTGAAGACTTAGCTGTAGTTGCATATAACGAGATAATAGACATCCTTGAACCAGAATACTTAGATGCCTTAGAAAGTACACTTGGAGATGCAGAAACATATATATTGAATACTATTGAAGAAAAAGTAAAGAAAGTTAAAGATTTAAAAGAGGTACCCCATGACCTTTAATACCTTTTTACAAGGTGTAACTACAGCTGGTGTTGGGATAATAATATTTTTCCTAAAAAAAACCCTAACTGACTTAAACAAGAAAATAGAGAAAAACGAATCTAAAATTGAAAACATAGAAAATGATCTCATGGAAAGAGTTGACCTAATGAATAAGGAATTCAATAATTTAAAAAGTGATTTACCCTTCATTTACACAACAAGGGAGGATCATGCGGCAGCCATGAATGCAGTAGATAAAAAAATGACAGGTATAGATAGAAAATTAGACAAAATACTTGATTTCACAATCAGCAAAGGAGGGCAAAAAAATGATTGAACAGGAAAAGCAAATCGCTGACAAAAACAAAGCTATAAGAGGATATATAATTCGATCTTTAGTAAAGGGACATCACAATCGACTATTATGCAGACAACTTGTAAACCTAATGATGAGGGATGCTATTATAATTTCCCCTGACATATCCGGCTATTTAGATTACTTGCATGAGAAAAAGTATATTGAATATACCGATGAAAAAATCACATCCTATACAGCTTACATGAATGATGCAATGATAAAACTTACATCGAAAGGAGTAGACCTTGTAGAAGGAACTACTAATGATCCAGGGGTTGATATTTAGTGGCAAAGCAAAGAAAGCGAACTAGAATAAGATCTAAGATTGATGAGCTTCCTGAAAATCTAAAAGAAAAAGTAAATGAACAAATCTCCGATACAAGATACACATACCTTGAAATATCTCAATTCCTAAAGGAACAAGGTTATGACATATCAAAGTCAGCGGTTGGAAGGTACGCCCTTAGAACCAATAATGCAACAAAAAGACTTATTGAGGCCCAAGAGCAAGCGAAGGCTTTGGTAAATGTAGTTAAAAATAACCCTGATGTAGATTATACTGAAGCGACAATGCAAATGCTCATGGGTGGGCTTACAGAAAAACTTGCCACAGCCCAGGAAGAATTCGATGCAATGCCTTTAGATAAGGCGGGAAGGTTAATTGTGGCTCTTAGCAGGACAAAAGTTTACAAGGAAAAAGTCAAACAAGATATGAAACAAAGAATAGATTTAGCCTTTGAAAAATTAGAAGAAGATATATGGACAGTCATCAAAGGAGATGCACTGCTTGCTGGAGAGCTTAAAAAGCTTCTTGAAAAAGCTAAAGCTAGGATGATAAGCGATGATTAATATTGATGATTATATAAGGAAACTAGATATTGAAGAGAATATAGAAGCTATTAATTTTGAAGAAGACCAAAGAAAGCTTTTTTTAGAATACACAGTGATTAATGATAGTTTTAGGGACTATAGACAAAAGCTTTTAAGGGCATATCAAAGAGGCGAACCCTTAGAAGGAAAAGATGGACTTAGAAAGAAACTAGGGGCAATAGACCTTGAATATTTTGGCAGAGCTTATTTAAGCCACTATTTTACAAGAACTTGCCCAAAGTTCCACAGAGAGCTAAATGACATATGGCTTACTGGAGTTTTGAAAAAAAATAATCCCCTATCTACCAAGTCCAAGAAAAAAATATCTAGGGCTAAAGGCTGTAAACATGGGATAGCAGCTCCAAGGGGTCATGCAAAATCAACCACATTTACATTTAAAAACTCAATACATGCCATACTTTACGAGTATAAGCATTACATTATAATACTTTCAGATTCAAGCGAGCAGGCCGAAGGATTTCTTGGGGATATAAAAATAGAACTTGAAGAAAACCCCCTTATCCTAGAAGACTTTGGCAATCTCAAGGGCAAGAAATGGACTGACAGTCATTTTAAAACAAAAACAAACATAAAAGTCGAAGCAATAGGATCTGGCAAAAAAATCAGAGGACGTAAAAATAGAAATTGGAGACCAGATTTAATTATTCTGGACGATATAGAAAATGATGAAAATGTAAATACACCAGAACAAAGAAGGAAACTGGCTAATTGGTATTACAAAGCAGTATCTAAAGCTGGAGATACTTATACAGATATAGTTTACATTGGAACCCTTCTCCACTACGACAGTTTACTAGCAAAGGTATTAGAAAACCCAGAATATGAATGTATAAAATACAAGGGTGTTTTATCCTTTGCTAAAAATCAAAGCCTTTGGGATGAATGGGAAAAAATCTATGTAAACCTAGAAAATCCCAACAGAAAAAAAGATGCTAAACAGTTCTTTAAAGCTAATAAAGAAGAAATGCTTGAGGGAGTTCAGGTACTCTGGGAAGAAAAACTTAGCTATTATGATCTTATGATCATGAAAATTTCAGAGGGTGAAGCAAGCTTTAATTCTGAAATTCAAAACGAACCTATTGATCCTGATAATAAAATATTCAATGATGAATGGTTTGATTACTATAACGAAGTCGAGATAGATTTTTCAGACAAAGATTTTATAATAGTTGGATGTATAGATCCATCCTTAGGCAAAAACAAAAGAAGTGATACTTCAGCTATTATAGCCATAGCCAAGAACATAAGAACTGGATACATGTATGTATTTGAAGCGAGTATAGAAAAAAGACATCCTGATGTAATCATAAGTGATGCTATAGAAAGTCAAAAAAGATATAAACGTGACTTTGGTAAAGGATATACCAAATTTGGAGTTGAAACAAATCAATTCCAACACTTTTTTAAGGATGTCCTTGCAAAGGAAAGTGCTAAATCGGGGGAATATTTCCCGATAGAAGAAATACAAAGTGTATCTAATAAAGATATGAGAATACGAAGCATACAACCATATATTAAAAACAAATATGTAAAATTCAATCCAAGACTTAAAACCCTTCTTAAACAACTTAAGGAGTATCCAATGGGAGCCAATGATGATGGCCCAGATGGCTTGGAAATGTGTATTAAGTTAGCTGAAAAAATATCTGGAATAACTAAAACTGATTATAAAACAGTTATTAAAAGAGCTTTAAGATTCAAAAAAGGTGCTTATTAGAGGTGCAAATATGATATTAGATCAATACGGAAAAAGAATAAGCTCTAAAAAACCAATACAAAGAGAAATAGCAGTGGCTGGAATTTACGATAAATACAGTGAATACCCTTCAGATGGTCTTACTCCAGTTAGATTAGCTCAAATATTTAAAGAAGCTGATACTGGTGATGTCTATAGACAAATGGAGCTATTTGAAGAAATTGAAGGTAAAGACTTGCATTTATTCTCACAGCTTCAGACAAGGAAAAACGCAGTAATTGGCATAGATTATGATATACTCCCCTTCTCTGATGATGAGAGAGACAAAAAGATTGCCGAATTCATTACAGATGCTATATCGAATATAGAGTCACTAGAGGATGTATTTATAGATCTGCTTGATGCAATAGGCAAAGGCTTTGCTGTTGGTGAAATAATGTGGAAACTTAAGAATAACAATGTATTGGTTGATGAGATAAAGTGGAGACATCAAAAAAAATTCTTCTGGGATGAACATGACGCAATGAAGGTCAGAACCGATAAAGAACCCAGCGGAATAAAGCTTCCTAAAAATAAATTTATAATTCATAGATATAAAGCCCGTTCTGGTCATCCGAGTAAGGCGGGAATTTTAAGAGTTGCAGCATGGATGTATCTATTTAAGAACTATGACATAAAGGATTGGGTTGCTTTTTGCGAAGTCTTTGGGATGCCCCTTAGACTAGGTAAATATAATTCTTCAACAACTGAAGAAGACAAAAACGCTCTGATGGAAGCTCTTATGATGCTTGGCAGTGATGCTGCTGGAATAATCCCAGATAGCACACTTATAGAATTTATCGAATCAAATAAAACAGCTTCTGCGGACATTTATGAAAGATTGGCTAAATTTTGTAATGCTGAAATGTCAAAGGCTATACTAGGGCAAACACTGACAAGTGAAGTTGGAAGTAGTGGCTCCTATGCTGCATCCAAAACCCACGGAGAGGTACGACAAGATCTTATAGAGGCTGACTGCAAGGCTTTAGCTCAAACCTTAAAAAGAGATTTAATAAAGCCTCTTTGTTTATTTAATTTTGGTACAGCAGAACGCTTACCCTATATTAAATTTCACTGCGAACCTCCAGAGGATCAAGAAAAAAATGCAAACACCTATGCGAAACTGATAAATGATATAGGGCTTCCAATATCCATAGAGCATATATATGAAAAATTTGGGATACCTAAGCCAGAGCCAGGACAGATAATAGCAAAGCCTAATAATAGTTTAGCTATGAAAGAAATTCCTGGTCAAATAATAGCTAATAAAACTAAGGTTAATAAAAATCCCATATCTGTAGAATATCAAAAAAAAATTGATGCCCTCGCAGATGGTGCCACTATAGAAAGCATCAAAATATTTAGGGAAATATTTAAGCCCCTAGAAAAGCTTATGGATGAATCTGATTCCCTTGAGGGCATGAAAAAGAAATTAGAAGATTTTAAAATTGTTGAGAAGCTATATAAGGAAATGGATAATCAAGAGCTCGAGGAGCTTCTTCACAGGGTAATGTTTGCAGCTGATATTCTTGGAAGGATGAGAGAGAATGCTGAACATCCAAAAGATAATTAATAAGCCCCTGAACTTTGAAGAAGCTATAGAATATTTTAAAGAGAAGATACCAGTAACTTCAGGGGAATTCTATTCGATAAAAGAAGATTATAAAACAAAAGCCTTTACTGTATCAGGTTATACATCCTTAGAAATTCTCAAAAAGTTTAAGGATGAATTAGTGAAAGCCCTTAAGGATGGAATAACTTCAGGGGAATTTAAAAACAGGATGAATGATTTTCTTGCTAGGAAGGGTTATGAGGGAATAACCCCCTATCAAGCAGATAATATCTTCAGAACAAATATTCAGACTGCATATAATGTTGGCCACTATAAGCAGATGACAAAGCCTGAAACTTTAAAGGCGAGGCCCTACTGGATATATGATGCGGTAAATGACAGAAGAAGCAGACCTACACATTTAGCAATGGATGGAAAAGTGTATCCCGCTGATCATGAAATATGGGACACATGGTATCCTCCAAATGGCTATAGATGCAGATGTAGTGTATCAACATTATCTAAAAGACAGGTTGAATTGAAAGGTCTTAAGATTGAAACTGAAATTCCAGTTATGGTAGAGCCTAAGGGTGGTGTTTTAAGAAACCTAATCCCCGATAAAGGTTTTGAGACTAATCCAGCAAAAACAGTTTTTGAGCCTGAACTTTCAAAATATCCTATGGCTTTAGAAAAGGCCTATAAAAAAAGAATGGATAAAAGCTTGTAACGGTTGAAAATACTAATAAATTTAAGCGTAACTTGATAGTATTTCCAAATAGAAATAGAAATATACATAAATCATCCGTTTAAAGGCCCTTATTTAAAGAAAAAGTTACCAAATAATAGTAATACACCTTTCCTATACTGGTAACGCAAAATAACGCAAGGTAACGGGGTTGTAACGCTATACAAAAATATAATTTACAGGTGATTATAGATGAAAATGAAAAACAGAGGTTTTTTCATAATAGCAAATAGTATAGATATAGATGGGATTCCTGAAAAAATCAAAATACTTCCATTGGGGCTAGTTAAGTCTAGAAAAGGGCCCTTTAAGGTTGATAAAGAAAGCTTTAAGTGTATGTACAACTATTTCAAGGATAGAAAGATTGATGTTGTAGTGGATTATGAGCATCAAACCCTTGAAGGAGTTCAAGCTCCTGCTGCTGGTTGGGTAAAGGATATAGAGTACACAGAAAAAGGTATTATGGCAAGGGTGAAGTGGACTGATAAGGCTAAAGGGTACCTTGCTAATAAGGAATATAGATATCTTTCTCCAGTGATTTTTAAGAGGAAAACCGATGATAGAGCCACGGTGCTACACTCTATTGCACTGACCAATACTCCGGCTATAGATGGCATGGAGCCTATTATAAATAGTTTAGATATTGATCTAGAAGGAGGAAATAAAGAAATGGAATTTTTAAAGAAATTAGCACAGCTATTAGGATTATCAGAAGATTCAACAGAAGAACAAATATTTGAAGCTATTAAAAAGCTTAGCGAAGCTTCAAATGAAAAGGAAGAAACAGAAACAATTGCAAGCAAGGAAGTCCTTGAAGCTTTAGATCTTAATGAAGGATCCACTCTTGATGATGTAAAAGGCAAAATCATTGCATTGAAAAATCCTGCTGGGTATGTTTCAGTTAGTGAGTTCAACAAGCTGAAGGAAAAGATTGAAAAAAATGAAAGTGATGAATTAGTAAAGATGGCTTTAAGCACAGGAAAGATCACACCGGCACAAAAAGAATGGGCTGAAGAAATAGCCCTTAAAGATCCTTCTGGATTCAAAAAGTTTATCGATACAGCCCCACAGGTAGTTCCCCTTGATGAAATTGGTGGAGGCGATGACGATAAAACAAAAATAAAAAGTAGTGCTGAAGAGATAAGTGTCAACAAAATGCTTGGAGTCAGCCAAGAGGACATTGAAAAGTATGGAAAGGATGATAAATAATGGCACTTGCAGCAGGAAGAAATACTCCAGAAAGACAAGTAAGCTGCTTGGTACTTCCAGTAAAGGCAGGAATCAGAATATTTGAAGGGTCACTTATAACCTTAGCCTCAGGATATGCTGTTCCAGGGTCAGAAAGCGTGGGACTCACAGCAGCAGGAAGGGCTGAAGAATATGTTGATAATACCGAAGGGCAAGATGGAGATGCCACTGTAAAAGTTAAAAGGGGCTGCTTTAGGTTTGAGAATGATCAAAATGATCCAGTTTTACAGTCTCATGTGCTTTCAAACTGCTATATTGTTGATGATGAGACAGTATCATCATCGGATGGATCTTCTTCAAGGTCTATAGCAGGAAAAGTAATTGCAGTTGATACCTATGGCGTATGGGTTGAAATAGAATAAATTTATAATTTAGGAGGAATGAAAAATGCTTGTTAATCAACAGGTTTTACAAAGTATATACACAAATTTCAGGGTGATTTATAACAAGGCTTTTGAAAATGCGAAGCCATTATATACAAAAATTGCCACTGTGATTCCATCTAGTACAGCCAAGGAAAGCTATAAATGGCTTGGAAAGGTTCCACGCATGAAGGAGTGGATAAGCGATAGAGTTATTCAAAATTTATCAGCCTACGATTATGAAATCAAGAACAAGGATTTTGAAGTAACTGTATCAGTAGATAGAAATGACATTGAAGATGACAGCATCGGAGTATACAGACCAATAATTCAAGAGATGGGTAATTCTGCTGCTATGCATCCTGATGAGCTGGTTTTTCCCTTATTAATAAATGGATTTACTAACAAATGTTACGATAAGAAAGCTTTTTTTGCTGATGATCATAAGGAAGGTAAAAGCGGTTCTCAAAGTAACAAAAGCACATATAAGCTTACTCTTGAAACCTATGGCGATGCCAGAGCTTCAATGATGAGTTTTAAGGACGACCGAGGGAAACCTTTAAAGGTAACTCCAAATCTTTTAGTGGTGCCACCACAGCTTGAGAGCCAAGCTAGAAGAATATTATATTCTGAGCAAATTGAAGGCACAACAAATATATATAAAGGATCAGCTGAGCTTTTAATTGCTCCTGAACTTTCAATCAATCCTACTGCTTGGTTCCTACTAGATGTATCAAGGCCAGTAAGGCCAACGATATTCCAGCAGAGAAAGAAGCCTAAATTTGTATCAATGACCAAAGAAAGTGACACCAATGTATTTATGAATAAAAAGTATATCTATGGAGCTGACTCCAGGGATAATGCTGGCTATGGATTGTGGCAGCTTGCCTTTGGTTCTACTGGTGAAGAAGACAAACCATTATAGGATGTGATTAAATGGGCTATTCTAGCATGGGTGAAGTACGAGAAATGATTAAGGATGATGCTGTTAATTCCATCATTGGAGATGAATATATTGAGGATGAAGCTCAGCGTGAAATAAAGATAAGTGAAATAATTAATGAAGCAATAAAGGATGCTGATGGGGAAATTGATGGATACCTTAATAAAAGGTACTCCACTCCCCTTCCCTCCCCTACTCCCAAAATAATAAACAAGTTTTCAAAGGATATAGCTGTTTACAATGTTTATTCAAGGATTGGAATTGATGAAGATGAAAGAGAAAACATACTGCTTATTAGATATAAAAGTGCTGTAAAATTCCTTGAAAATGTTGCCAAAGGATTAATTGACATTGGTATCCAAAGACCAGAAAAAAGAGCTGCAAGTGGCTTTAAAATTAATTCAAATAAAAGGCTCTTTTCAAGAAGTAGTATGAAAGGAATGTAAAATGCCAGGAATAAAACTTGAAGGAAATATTGATGGGCTTATAAATACGATTAAAAACTTAGAAGATTTTGATTACCAAGGACTAAATACTATTTTAGGAGAAGCCCTACTGTCTAGTACAAAGCAAAGATTTAAAGATGAAAAGGATCCAAAGGGAAAGAGATGGCAGCCCTCTATAAGGGCAAAGGAAGAAGGAGGCCAAACTCTTACAGATGAATCTGAGCTTAAAAATTCAATTAAAAGTAAAGCAACTCCTGAAGGTTTTGCTGTAGGTACAAACAAGATTTATGCTGGAACCCATCAATTAGGAGGCAAATTCACCATAAGGGCTAAAAACAAAAAAGGTCTTAGATTCAAAATAAATGGTAAATGGATAACTAAAAAGGAAGTCAATGTCAATATGCCTAAAAGAGAATTCCTTGGCATATCTAAAGAAGATATGGCAGAAATAAAGGCAACTTTAGAAGAGAAAGTAAGGGATCATATAGATGATTAGCAAATACAAGGATTACCTTGAAAAGAAACTTGTAAGTGCTGGCATTAAAAGAAAAGTCTATAGAAGTATGAAGGAGCTTAAAGCTTCAGGAGCTGTTCATATTGGAGCTGTTTTGTTTGAAGATGAGAAATTTCAAAAGGACGGGTCAAAAAAAATGTATACCTTAGAAAATGGAACTAAGGTTAAAAGAATCAAAAAACTTACCAGAAAAACACAAATGACAGTAATAATAGGAGACTACAGCGAAGAAAAATGCGAAGCAATATTTAGTGAATTTTTAAAGGGTATAGGTGCTGGAATTGATGATGGGAATGGAAACTATGTGGAAATAAATATTTTAAAAAGCTATTGGGTAGATGAAAAGGACAGCATACTAAAAAGCAAAATAGCTGTACAAATTCTCATCGAATTTATAGGTGGCGTTTATGTAGATGTACCATTTGTAAAGATTAATGAAATAGAAATAACCGGTACTGAAATTGGAACATAAAGGAAGTGATTCTGTGAAAGCTAAAACTAATTTGACTTCAATTGAAGAATTAAAGAAAAAGCATAAAATATCCCAGCCAGTTTATATAGGTCTTAAAATCTATAAAAAATGGGCCGATGGGAAAAAAGTAAGTGAAAAAGAGTTTCTTGATGCAGCTAAGAAATTTCTAGAATCTTCTATTGATAAAGGCGGTGAATAAAGATGTCATTGAATGATGTGAAGATTAAAATTGCCGATGGTGGCCTTGGAATATCATCTGCTGGCGGTGATGGCATACATGTCAAAATCGGTGTATCAAAGGCCGAAAAAAACAAGCTTATAGTAATAAATAGTTCAATGAAGGTTAATGAAATAAAGGATGTACTTGGCCACAGCCCCCTAGCAGACGCTGTAATGGATAGTATAGGGACTGGAGCATCTACCATTTATTGTATTCCTACACAAGGAACTGAGGCAGGAAGCATTGGCGATGTAATACATAGTGGTACAGGTGAGGCGACCTATACTGTATCTGGCACACCGAAAAACAGCTATGAAATAATTATTGAAGTCTTAAAAGATGGAGGTTTAAACGGAGCCACCTATAGATATTCAATTGATGGTGGAAACAGCTTCACTGGCGAAAAAACTATCCCTACAGATGGAGAAGTAACTATAGAAAACACTGGAATCAAAATAACCTTTACTGAAGCTGCTGATCCAGAAAACTCCTTTAAGATAGGAGATGTATACAGCTTCAAAACAACTGCTCCCAAAATGTCAAATCAAGAAGTTTTAGATGCTATATCTACTACTGAGGATGCAGTTTTTGAATTTGAATACATCCATATAGTTGGGGAATCAGATGCCCCTATGTGGGCGGCTGTGGCAACTCAAGCTGATATTTTATTTAGCACTTACTTTAAGCCAGTATTCATAATATGTGAGGCAAGAAATAAAAAAAAGGAAGAATCTATAAGCGAATACGTGGAAAGCCTTATTACTGCAAGGAATAGCGTAAATAACTATAGACTTCAAGTAGTTGCTGCAAGGGCTGAAATAGTTTCACTGGATGGGAAAATACGAAACAGCAATGGGGCTGGGGATGTTGCTGGATTATACTCAAAATCCAATGTCTCTCAATCCATTGGAGAGGTTTCAGAGTTTCCCTTAAATAATGTTATAAAGCTTTTACCAGAAGGAATAGAGCCTTATATATCTATTCTTGATCAAGCAAAATTCGTAACCTTTAGAAGATATATAGGTCTTGAGGGCTTTTACGTAACTAACGGAAGAATGTTTGCTCCCGATGGCTCTGATTATCAATATGCAGAAACTGTCAGAACTATAAATAAAGCTGTAAGGGAAATAAGAAAACAAGCCCTTTTTAACATCCAAATGCAGCTTGATCCTATAAATATAGAAGGAAGCATCAATCTACTTAAGGAATTTCTTCAAATTCCCCTTGAAAACATGACAGATGATAAAGAAATTGCATCTGGGGAAGTCATTATTCCAAAGGGGCAAAACGTACTAGGTACATCAAAACTCAAGGTGAAGGTAAAGGCAGTTCCCATGGCTATAATGAGGGAAATTGAAATTGAGTTTGGAATGGAAAACCCATTTAAATAGGAATGAGGTGGAAACATGAAGGTAAATGGAAAAAGATACGATTGGTCAGATGTAGATATACATCTGACAGGCTTAAACATAGAGCTTTTGGAAATAAGCTATGATGATGAACTTGAAAAGGAGCTGCAATATGGAAAAGGATCTAAGCCTAAGGGCTATGGAACTGGAAACTATAAGCCCACTGCCAAAATATCCTTATCCAGAGAAGAATTTAACATTCTTTTAGCATACTGCAACAAAAAGAAGATTTCTTTATATATGCTTGAAATACCTAAAATAGTAGTATCCTATGCTAACGATAACTACCCTACTCAAACCGATGTACTGCCCCAGGTATCAATAACAAAAACATCCAATAAAGCAGCCCAGGGAGATAAAAGTCTAAAGGTTGATTTGGATTTACTTGTATCCGGTGTAATAGTAAGAAATGGCGTTAAGGCTATATAAAAATTCGCAAATAAAATTGCAAAAGGAGGAAATTAAAATGGATAAAAATAGAATTGATGAATTAAAGGCTAAGCACGGAAAGATATACCTTATAACCACTACTGTAGTTGATGAAGATGGTGAAGATAAAGAAGTTGAATTCATATTCAAAAAGCCAAGTGTTCTAACCTACAACAGGTTTATCAAGGATGCTTCTAAAAAGCCTGCTCAAGCATTTAAGAATCTAGTAATATCAGGAATAATTGATGAAGATAGAGAAAGGTTAGAAAAAATCCTAGAGGAATTTCCAGCAGCAGCTTCATCTATTGCCAAGGAATATCTTAGACTGATGGGACTAAGTGATATCACAAATTTGAAGATATTATAGATCAGAAGATATGTGAAATAAAGGAAAACTTTATTTCCTATGGGGGTCTTCTGCTCTATAGATTCCTAGGCGTAAGAGAAATAAAAGATATGGATATAGATGAGTTTTTAAAAGGGGTTGCCAAGGCTAAATGTCTTCAGGAAATAGAAGAAAATATAATAGCAAACGCTATATCAGATGTATTCGGTGAAGAAGAATAAAAGAAACCGACTATTAATCAAATGTCGGTTTCTTGAATCGAATTATCTGTCCATAGAATATAGCAGCATATTTTATTTCTTTGAAGACAGAATTAGTTTTTCTGAAATCCTTTGATAGATTATGTTGTTCTTTATACATGCCAAGATAAAACCAATATGGAGTACAAAAAATTGCCATCAAGATAAAAAAAGGAACTATAACCCCGACGCAAATACATAATATTCCTAAAAGCAGATATAGAGTAAAGGTAAGCATATCTTTAACCTCCTATAAAAACTTATTATATTTTTAGTATACCCTATTTAGCAAAATTTAACAATAAGGTGGTGGGAAAATGGGTGGCCTAGATACTATTTTTAAGCTTTCAGTCTTTGTAAATATGATAGATAACCTTACCGGGCCATCAAGGCAAATTAACTCAGCGGTAGATTCAACAACAAAACGACTTGACAATTTAAGACGAAGCTATGCTGAGACAGCCCAGACCGGAGCTATAGTCAGTGCTGCCGGAGTCGGGATAACAAAGGGGGTCTTATCCCCCGTTGAAGCCACCTTTGAAACACAAAAAGCCCTTGGGGAGCTTTCATCTGTAGGAATTGAAAACATGGAAGCCCTTGAAAAGGCTGCTGTAGAATTTTCCAACACCTGGTCTGGAACCACAAAGGCTGAATTCATTAGCTCCGCCTATGATATCAAATCAGGAATTTCCTCCCTTGCAGATGAAGGAGTTGCTCAGTACACAAAGCTCTCAGGCCTTACAGCAAAGGCTACAAAGTCATCGGTTGATGAAATGACCTCCTTATTTGCCACTGGATACGGTGTGTATAAGGACTTTTATTCAAATATGAGCGATATAGAATTTGGAGAAATGTTTTCAGCGGGCATATCAAGATCAGTAAAGCAGTTTAAGACAACTGGATCACAAATGGCCCAGGCAATAGAAACCCTGGGGGCATCGGCGACCACTGCCAAGGTACCCCTAGAGGAGCAGCTTGCAATTATGGGGATGCTCCAAGCTACAATGTCGGGCAGTGAAGCTGGCACAAAGTACAATTCCTTTATAAAAAATGCTGCAAAGGCCGGCAAGGAATTAGGCCTTACCTTTGTGGATACAAATAATGAGCTTTTATCCCTTCCTGAAATATTAGAAACCTTAAAGGGCAAGTTTGGAGAAACCATGGATGCTGCTGAAAAGTTGGAGCTTCAAAAGGCCTTTGGAAGACAAGAAGCTGTGGCCCTTGTTGATCTCCTTTACAACAAAACTGGGGATCTTCAAAGAAATATTGTAGATATGCATAAATCAATGGGTAAGGGAACTGAAATAGCCGAGGAAATGGCGGGAGTTATGAACAAAGACCCTGGAAGCCAATATGAGCTTTTGAAGCAGCAGGCCCACAATCTTAAAGAAGAGATGGGCAAGTCCCTTATACCAACTGTCCTAAGCCTTATAAAAACTGGAAGTCAGCACATAGAAAATATAACCAAGTGGGTAAATAAAAACAAGGAACTTACCTCTATTATTATGAAGGTAGTTTTAGCTGTAGGTATATTGATTACCATATTCGGAGGAATGCTTGCAGTTTTCGGCATAGGAGGAATGGTAGTTACTACTGCGATTAAAAACATGGTAATATTTAAAGGCGTTATTGGTAAATTAGGCTCTAATACGTTAAAAGCCGCCAAAGGAGTAGGCAGCCTCACCCTGAGGGTTGCTAAAATGGGACTGGAAATGGTTAAGACTGCTGGTGTAGGGATTAAAAACTTTGCTCTAGGCATCTTCAACATGACTAAGCAGGCTGTAATAGCAGGAGCTAAGGCTCTTCCGGGTTTGATAGGAAGCGTGTGGTCTTTTACAACAGCCCTATTAGCAAACCCTATTACATGGATTGTGATTGGGGTTATCGCCCTTATTGCTGCTTTATATCTACTTTGGAAACATTTTGATAAGGTATCAAGCTTTGTTTCAGGAGTATTTAACGGAGCTTTAAATTTAATAGGAAATGCCTTTGGCTGGGTTAAAGAAAAGGTGGACAGTCTTCCTCAAGGGTTTGTTTTACTACTTTCAGCTATATTTCCAGTTATAGGTATTCCGGCTCTTATAATCAGGAATTGGGATAAGATAATTTCCTTCTTTAACAACCTTTTTAGCAACCTTACAAGCTTGTTTAGGGGGCTTCCAATAAAAATTAAAGAAGCTGTTCTTCAGAAGCTTAACATCTTTAAGGAGTCAGGAAAAAAGATAATGGAGACTTTAGGAAAAGGGATTACCGATGGAGTTATGGCTCCTATAAACGCTGTTAAGAAGGGGCTTGCAAAAATAAGAAATCTTCTCCCCTTTTCCGATGCAAAGGAGGGCCCCTTGTCTCAGCTTACTCTTAGTGGTAGAAAAATATTTCAGACTTTATCAGCGGGAATGGAAATTGAAGCTCCTATATTAAAAAGAACAACAGAGCTTGCCTTTGCAGGAATGATAAATCCAGCAATGCCCCAATTTGAAAAGGCTTCTTTTGGAAGGGATCGAAGGATTGAGAAGATTGATTTAAAGGAAATTATCAAGGAAAAGGATAGCCAAAGCAGAGAAAAAATTTATTACAAGGAAGATGATAAGAAAATAATTATAGAAAAGCTTGAACTGAAGGTGGAAAATATCAAGGATATCGCCCAGTTGATGGATATTATCAAGGAGCTTGAGGATCAAGTTGAGTCTGATACAGATGATGATGGAGATGATATTTAATGATTATAGTAGATACTGATATTGTTAAGGTTGGAGGTGTAATCCTCCCTGGAATCTTTCAAAAGCTAGAAATAGATTCAGATGTAAAGGTTGATGAGGTTGATGTTAAGGGAAAGTCAGTCAAGCCAAAGCAGGCCACGGGCTATGAGGATGCAAAAATAAAGCTTGTCATAGGACTTAGACCTAATAACCAGGAGGATGAGTTTGAGCAGCTTTCAAGGATTCAAAACATTTTTAAAAGACCTGGACAAGAAAAACCGAAGGTCTATGAAATATTCAACAAGCATTTGAATACTAGAGGCATTACCAGGGTTATCTTCAAAAAGCTTACCTCAAGGGAAGATAATAATAGCAATATCATAAAGGTTGTATGCGAGTTTTGGGAATACATTCCTATTACTATAAGATCAACAAAAACATCTTCAGTATCAAATAATAATGAGTCTAGTATTAGCCCTAAATTAAATCTTATTAATGAGTACGAAACCTATTTAGAGGAAAGAAACAGCCCAATAGATAAAAGCAAAGCAACAGCAGCTATAGATGATGATATTGTTTGGAGGCCTTACTATGTTAAATGAAGAGTTCTTTTACCCCACTGTAAGTGTTAAGATAGGTTCATACTTTTTTGATACTGGTGTAACTTTTGATGTCTTTTCATCAAAGGAGAAGCATTTTGACTGGGCGAAGGTAAGGTTTACGAAAGAATTTGTTGATAAAGTAAGTTTTAACAAAATGGATGATGTGAAAATTTATTTAGGATATTCCGGAAATAATGAAGCTATATTTGATGGTTATGTGAAAAGAACTGTAAATACTGGGATGACATTAGATAACGAAATTGTGGCAAAGGATGAAATGATAAAGCTTGAGGAGACACGAATTACAGAAACTTTTCTAAATGTATCCCCTCAAGAAATAATACAATATGGCCTAGATAAGGCTGGAATAAAAAACTATAAAATAAAATCTCAAACCTTTGTAAAAAAGCCTACGCTTGTAGTTGCACGAAAAAATATTGTTGAACTGATGGGTGAAGTAAATAGAATATGGGGAATAAATGAAAGATTCTTCTTTTTAGATAAAATATTTTACTGGGGAGAAATTCCAGATCAAGATGAAATTTACGAGTTTATATATGGCGAAAACATTATTAATATGACTTTCAAAAATGGATTTTGGGTTTTTGAAACGATATCAGCTCCTTTTGTAAGGCATTCTCACAAAATTAATGTAACCCACCCAAGTATATCGGGGATTTTTGAAGTCTATAGAGTGCATTATTCTGTTAACGAAAAAGGCTTTCCAAGGACTGAGATTTATTTCATATAGAGCATGGAGGAAAAATGGATCTATACAATTTAATCGTTAGAACAATTAGAAAGTTTTTAAAGGAGAAACATCCTGACCTTTATTCTATCCATTATCCAGTAAAAGCAGTTGTCACAAAATCTTATGAAGTTTTTGTTGATATAAGGCTCCTTGATAAGTATGGAAAGGCTAATGATGAGTACCCTGAAATACCAAAAGTAAAAGTGAGAAATAGTTACATGGTTGGGGATGTGGTAAGAGTCGGATTTTATTACAATGATTTAGGTATGCCTTATGTAGATGGAAAGGTTGATTGACTGTGAGTACAATTGAAGAATTAATTGGGTCTGACATCTTAATTGATGATCAAGGGAATTTTGTTAGGGCTCCTGATGGTGATGCTGAAATTGTAACTGAATATGATTGCCTAATTCAGGAAATTAGAAATGAAATGAATACACAGCCTGGCGATCTTTTCTATGACAAAGAATATGGTTATGGGCTTTTAGAATTTATACAAAAACAAAACAATGAAATAAATAGACTGGAATTTACCCAAAGAATAAAAACTAAGCTTTCAAGGAATGAATTTATAAGTCCTGACTCTATAAAAGTAAATATTTCTAATTGGGATTTAAAAGCAATTACAACAAGTGTAAAATTTAGGATTTTGGATAAAGAAATTGAGTTAGCACTCACTGTGGCAGATAGAGTTAATGTTGAGGTGGTGAACGTGTAATGGATGAAAAGGATCTTAATTCAATTCTTCCTATACCTAACCTAGATGAAATGAGCAATCAAGTAGAAAAAGAGCTTGATGCCAATGATTTTAAGATTAAGAATTTTAGAGCTGGCAAGATATTTAAAGCATTGGAAATGATATTTCTTAAGTCGGTAAATGAACTCTACAAGTTGCTGTTACAAGTAGTATCTATGGTTTTTTTACCAGATGCTAAAGGCGTTTGGCTGGATTTAAAGGCAAGGGAATTTGGGAAGGAAAGAAAACAAGCAATCAAAACTGAGGGAAGCATAACAGTAGGCAGAAACACAAGTGATGGGATGTCTAAACAGATTCCTAAAGGAACTATATTTAAAACTGATGTCTACCAAAATGATAAAATTCTACGGTTTATATCGACGAAAACTGTAGTTATGCAAGCGGATGATCTAAAGGCATATATTCCTGTTAAAGCTGAATTCCCTGGGTCTATATATAACGTGTCTTCTGGTATGATAAAATATTCGGTTCAGCATATTCCAGGCATTGATTATATAACCAATGAAATCAATTGGCTAATCAAGGAAGGAACTGATGAAGAGAGTGATGATTCCTTAAGGAAAAGATGTGAAAACACTTGGGCTGAACTTGCTGCCTTTCCTATTGGAGACACCTATAGGTCTTATGTAAATAATGTTAATGGGGTACTTACTGTATTTGTTGATGACCAGCATCCAAGGGGACAAGGAACCATCGATATAATTGTTACTGGAGTTGCAGGCCTTCCCACTGAAGCACTTCTTCAATCAGTTAGAGAAAAGATTGAAGAGATTAAAGGACCATATGATGATGTCTTGGTTTATGGGCCTGAAGCGATTTATCAGGATATTGATGTAACTGTTTATATAGATGATATATATGGAGATGAAACACAAATAAAATTAGAAGCAGAAAATATTATAAAAAGTTTATTTACCATAAATGATGAGAATTCAGGAAACAAACTATATAGAGCTAAGATAAGCCATAAACTTATGAGTATAGAAAATGTAATTAATGTGATAGTTAATAATCCCTTGGAGGACGTATCTTTGGAGATTAAAAATCTTATTATACTAAGGGATGTTACGGTAAATGTGGTCAAGGAGAGTAGTTAATCATGAAGTTTACTGAATATTTATGGTATCTAGCTCACAGACCATTAAAATTATCAGAACCTAGTGAAAGTGATGCATATAAACTATTTAAAGTATTAGGGAATGTTTTAGACCAAGTAAAAGAAAAAATATTTCTAATAAGAAGACAGGCTCTTATTTACACCGCTTCTGGAAAGGCTCTTGATAAACATGGAGAAGGAAGAAAATTAAAAAGGTTTGCAGGGGAAACCGATGAGAGTTACAAAAAAAGGCTATTGGCAAAATGGGAAATAGCTATTATGGCAGGAAGCAAGAAAGCTATTTTACTAACTTTAAAAGCTCTTGGTTATGAACAATCCTATATAGAACCCTTTTACGTACACGATCCTGAAAGATGGGCTGAGTTTATTATTTATCTTGGAAGCGTTAAGGCTAGCGATATAGATGATATCGGTGTCATAAATAAAGAAATTATGAAGGTTAAATCCGCAAGTAGTTTACCATCCTACGGGATAGAAGAAAGTTCAAATATAAGAATTGGATCAAGCTTCCGGTCTGGATATTCAAGATTACCTTTATGCAATACAATATCATGCGGAATGTGGCCACAACCTAACAATCAAGGTAAAGCGTTTAATAGCATGTTAAATGTAGAATCCTTTAGCAAGAATGTTCAAGTAAAATATCCAAAAGCAGGCTTTACAAATGCTTCTAATGAAAAGTATATAAAGGAAATATATGCTCAATATTGTGATTTTAAATCAGGGTTTAAAACTTTTGAAAACTTACAAACAAGAATAATTGAATATATAAGGTGTAATCAAATTTTGTCAGGGGTTTATCCAGATAAACAAACCATTGCTAAAATATTTGAAAGCTATCTAGAAATAGATAATTACAATAAAGATGGTTTGAGCGAATACCCCTTATGCGGTATAGCGAGATGTGAAGGAAGTGATTTTAATGAAGACGTTGACTAATATAGGTATCAGGAAGCAGGCCCAAAGATTTATAAATTCTCTATCTCATGCTACCTATGAGTTGAATGGAGATGAAAAACAAATTGATATTTTCAAATCATCTATAGATGATAATACTGTCAAGATATATGTGTATCTTGATGATTCTGTAGAAGGTGAAATTGATAATATAAAACTTATTGATATAGATGGCGATGCTATAGCTCATGCATCTAGAGTTTTTATTAAGCCTTCCCAAAAAGGCTTATATACTGTTTTTAAGTATAGGTTTGTAGAAGTGGAGGGATAGAAGATGGATAGGTATGATAAAAATTATTGGAAAGATCATATTGTTGATATTGATACAGAAGAAGTAATTCAAGAAGGCACTCCAATAAGTGCTAGAAGGATGAATCACATTGAGGATGGTATATACAATGTAACAGATGAAACAATTAATAATTCTAACAACATAACAAGTCTTGCTGTAGAGGTTGCAATTTTAAAAAATGCTTCGCTGAATAATTTAACAAATAATGTATTCTTTGAAAACTTTGATAATCTGGATAGCGTAGAGATTGAAAATGGAATATATGACCCAGTTGAAAAAAAGATTTATGTATAAAGTTGCTTGCAGCAAGAGTGAGCTAAGCTGTATTATATCAAACTTATTTCAGGAGCTGCTTCCTATATGTGATAATTGCAAGAATGATACTATCAGGATAAAGGGTATAGTGGCTGGGACTGATAAAGTGGCATCTATTGAAATAACTGACTATGGATGCAACTACTATGGCGATATTGCAGCTATAGAAAACATTAGAGAAAAAAGGTGTTTACAATCATGCAGCCTTTAATATTACAGAAAAAAGCTGAGGTCTTTTTAAATTCTATCTATCCAGTATTACAAAGGTTTCCAAAGGCTGAAAAGTTTTGTTTATGTCAAGAGATAAAGCAAGCTTGTTACAGAGTTATACGAAATGTTATGATGGCAAATGCTTTAAAGAAATATAGACTTAAATATTTACATGAAGTGGATGCAGACCTTAAGCTGCTTCTTGTATTATTCGGTATAGCCAGAGAACAAAAGTATATCAGCAAAAAGAAAGCTATGGAGCTACAAGATAAAATATCAGAGCTTGGAAGAATTACTGGCGGCTTAATGAAGAAAGCTTAATATATGCAGGGTTGGCTCTGTTTGACGTCCTATCGTGCTATTCGTGGCAACAATTCGGCTCGGAGGTGGAACTACAATACTGCGTCGAATCGTAACGATGACATCGGCTGGCGTCCCGCCCTGTAAATACCGTTTGACTGGTGCGTTTACGGATTCACCAGCATGACCCTAGAATTTCAGGGGAGAGCCAATCCTTCACCTTCAGGTGTAAACACATGAACAAGTCATTTTTGCCAAGCCTAGAAAGAGGATGCCATAATGACGAAGTTATTTAATAAAGTAATTGATTATAAAAACCTTGAAGTTAGCTATAAGAACACCAAGAAAGGTTGTCGCAAATTTAGAAAAGATACTATTCTCTTTGATATGTGCAGAGAAAGAAACTTAGTCAGGCTCTGGCGAGAGCTGAAACACAAGAGGTATGAAATGGGCTCATACATTAGATTTAAAGTATATGAGCCAAAAGAAAGAATGGTGAGTGCCCCAAGAATCAAAGATAAGATAGTCCAATTTGCAGTCCATAACATACTTCAAGAGGTTTACATGCCAGTATTTATTAATACGTCATATGCATGTTTAGAAGGAAGAGGAACTCATAAGGCTGTTGAAAATGTGCAGCACAACATGAGGCTTTGCAAGTGGAAATATGGAGATGGATGGGTTCTTAAAATGGATGTCAGAAAGTTCTTTTATTCAATCAATAGAGATATCCTGAAAAATATCTTGAGGAAGAAAATCAAAGATACTGATATGCTTTGGCTCTTGGATAAAATCATAGATTCTTCTCCAGAAGGAGAAAAAGGCATTCCGCTTGGGAATGTTACGAGTCAGGATTTTGCTAACATTTACCTCAATGAGGTAGACCAGTTCGCAAAGCGATACTTGGGAATCAAGTGGTATACGAGATATATGGATGACATTATCATTGTTACAAAAACAAAACATGAAGCTCAGGAGTATCTTGGAAAGATTAAGTGGTTCCTGAAGGAAAAGCTTGACCTTGAAACTAATAGAAAGACTAAAATTTTTCCTATAAGTCAAGGTGTAAATGCGTATGGTTACAAGATATGGACTACTCACAAGCTTCTTAGAAATCAGTCTAAAAGAGCTATGAAAAGAAGAATCAAGGCAATGGATAAAAAGCTGAGAAATGGAAAAATGACTGAAAAGGAAGTTGTTCAAGCTGTTAATAGTTGGCTTGGACACGCAAGACATTCAAATAGCTTTAATCTTTGTAAAAAGATATTTAAGAAATATCCTTATGTAAAAATTGAAAAGGAAGGTGAATACTTTGGCAGAATATTTAGGAGTTGTTGAACTGGGAGCTCTTTATAAAAATGGCATAGCTCAAAACAGACCCTCTAAACCATGGAGAATAAGCAGTGAGCCAGTCAGCGGTATTGGCGTTGGCGACATCTCCGATTTTGAGTCATTAATTGATATGTCAAAATGGACTTTAGGAGATACTCCCTCTGACTCTGCTAAAAAACTGAAGTGGGTTAAAATTAAGGACGGAGACAAAACTCTCCTTATTTGTGACAGGGTAATTCTTGTGAATGTTTCATGGAATGACCTCAATAGTGAGAACTATATTACTGGGAAAACAATAACTATAGATGGACAGCAGTGCAAAGTAAGGCTTTTGACTGGTGGAAGCAACAAAAGGAATGATAATTATTATGCAGGAGGAACACCAATAGATAACGAATGGGATAGATTTATTACTAGGGAAGAATCAATTTCAGGGCTTCCCTCTCCTACTTCTAGCGATTTAGATACTACAAGAGATATGACGGATAAAAATAGTACGCATAATCAATTTTGGAATTGGATGGGAGTATATACTTGGTGTCAAGAGGTTTATTCTTCCAACACGTCCTATCGTGCTATTCGTGGCGGCAGTTCGGCTCGGTGGTGGTTCTACGGTACTGCGTCGGGTCGTACCGGTGACCTCGGCTGGCGTCCCGTCCTTGAAATTCTGAACTCTGCCCCTCTGCTTTCTGGCTCAGACACCAACTTTGGGGATAAAAATTCAGACTTTCAAATAACGTACCAAGTCAATGACACTGATTCTGAGGATGTATTGACGATTAGGGAAAAACTTGACGGAGTTGAACAAAAAGTTATTAGTCCAGCACAAAGAAATTTCCAGTATACCATTGATGTTGATATTGATTCGTTGAGCCTTGGAACTCACACTGTATCAATTGAGGTATCAGATGGAAAAGGAGCTTCAGCAACAAGGACTTACACTTTCAAAAGAACAAATGCAGCTCCAACTATAAGCGGTCAAGACCAAAATCTTGGTGACAAAAATATTGGTTTTCAAGTTGTTTATCAAGTAACAGACAGTGATAATGACTCAATTACAGTTAAAGAAAAGCTTAATGGTGATATCATAAGAATTTTAAGTAACGCTCCAAAGGGTCAGGATATAACAATAGATATAGACAATGACACTTTATATGCTTTGCCTCTTCTATCCTCTAATACAGTTACAATTGAGGCTGATGATGGCAATGGAGGGGTATCTTATAGGACTTACACCTTCAGAAGAACAAACACAGCACCCTTAATTTCTGGAACAGATGAAGAACTTGGAGAGATAGCGGCTCCTATGACAAGGGATTATATCGTGACTGATGCTGAAGGTGATACCGTAGTAATCACAGAAAAAATAGACGATATAGTAATCAAGAGCTTTGTGGCTACTTTAGGGGCTTCAAACACTGTTACAATACCAAAAGAAGAATGGCTAAAGCTTACAAATGGCTCCCATACACTTAAAGTTGAAGCTACTGACTCCAATGGTTCTACTTCTATAAGAAACTTCAATTTTATGAAAAGCGAAACAAAGATAAAACTTGCTCTTAAAGAACCTTTTGAGACAGACGCTAAAGCGAGTAAAATACTTGTTACGCCTTCATGGAATATCGAAGGTGCTACAGCAACAGTTGAAGCTTGTAATAATGGTTTTGATGAAATCCCCACATGGGAAGATATAACTTCTCAAGTGGCACAAAATAGACATTTTAACTTTACTAACGAAGTAAAAACTGCCGAAAAATGGGGAGTCAATATCAAAATCACTATTGATAAAAATCCAGATAATGAAAATGAGGTTTCAATTAGAGGATTTGGAGGTGCTTTTGAGTAATGAAAATGATAAATAGAAAATCTATTATGGAAATAAGGCAAGAAGAAGAAGAAAAACAAATACAAATGCTTTCAGAGTTGTACGAAGGAATGGCTGATTTGTTCGAGAGAGTTCTAGTTCTTGAGGAGAAAGTTGCAACTTTAGAATCTAAATAAAGGAGGGAATAAAGATGATTAAACAATATATGGTAAAAATTTACAGTTTTCTCATTAAAGCTGGGAAAAGAGAAATTGAGGGTATTCCTGAAAGTTATCAAATACCAGTGGCTGAACACCTTGCACATCAAGAAGAAAACCAGTAAAATAGAGAAAAGCAGGCTCGAAAATATGAGTCTGCTTTTTTGCCAAAAATCATGCGAAAATTTGCAAAAAAAATTGCGAAGCTACA
>NZ_FUZT01000014.1 GCF_900167445.1 Maledivibacter halophilus | reverse complement strand
TTGGGGCCATAGCCGTGGCAGCATATTCCTATATGGCACTGGTTCCAATAATACAGCCACCAATAATGAAGGCCCTTACCACAAAGGAAGAGCGTATGGTAAAAATGGAGCAGCTGAGAAATATATCAAAGCTAGAGAAGATATTATTCCCAATAATGGTAACCCTTGTAGTATCCCTTATGCTTCCACCGGCAGCCACATTGGTTGGAATGCTTATGCTGGGAAATCTGTTTAGAGAATCAGGAGTTGTAGGAAGATTAACGGATACAGCAACAAATGCACTTATGAATATAGTTACAATACTTCTTGGACTTTCAGTTGGGGCTTCAGCAAAAGCAGAAGAGTTCTTAAAGATAGAAACTATAAATATAATAATTTTAGGAGTAGTAGCTTTTGGAGTTGGAACAGCAGCAGGAGTAATACTTGGTAAAATCATGTATAAGGTTACAGGAGGAAAGGTAAATCCCCTTATAGGCTCAGCAGGAGTATCAGCAGTACCTATGGCAGCAAGGGTGGCTCAGGTAGTAGGGCAAAAAGAAAATCCATCAAACTTCCTTCTTATGCATGCAATGGGACCTAATGTTTCGGGTGTTATTGGTTCTGCCGTTTCTGCTGGAGTTTTACTTTCATTATTTGGTTAAAAGTAGTTTATATTTTTACATTGCTTATTTCAAATTTATTAAACCTCAAAGTTCTTTATCTTTAATATTCTAAGATTATAAATACAAAAATATAAATTTTGTTTTAAAAACTCTTTTTCATAAATTTTATGTGAAAGAGTTTTTTTATTATCATGTGACTAGCTTTAAAAAATTTGTATAAATTTATAGAAAATTGTTGATTTTTAGAAAAACAAAGAATATAATATAGGTATACTGGTTCACCCAGTTATCCAGTGGGAAAATAAACCATTACAAACTGAAAAAACTAATGTAGTACTGAAAAACAAATAATGGGGGGGAATAAAATGTTGCAACAGCCTCAAAGAAAACGTTTATATGAGGATATTGTTAATCAAATTATTAGTTTAATAAACGAAGGGAAATTAAAGCCCGGTGATAGGCTTCCTTCAGAGCGAGAATTAGCAAGTGAATTAAAGATTAGTAGGAATTCAGTTAGAGAAGCTTTTAGGACATTGGAATTGAGAGGCAATGTTGAGATAAGACCAGGAGATGGAGTTTTTGTTAAGAAAATTGATTTTGATAAAATATTAACTCCTTTTTCAGAAATAATATCGGGTGATGCAAAATTAGTTTTAGATTTACTTGAAGCAAGAGATGTTATTGAAGTGGAGATTGCTAGACTTGCAGCATTATATGGTACGAAAGAAGAAATAAAGGAGATTAAGGAAATTCTTGAAGAAGCTGAGAAGGAGATACCTAAAGGTTCAGATGGAATTGAATATGACAATGAATTTCATATGGCTATTGCCAGAGCCACCCATAATAGTGTCTATATTATTATAATAAATCTTATAAAAGACTCTTTAATAAAAAGTAAAAAGATGACAGAAAGTGTTGAAGGTCAACCGATTAGGACCATAGCTGATCACTGGGAAATATATGATGCTATCGCTGAAGGGAATGCAGAAAAGGCTGGTAAGATGATGAGAAATCACCTTAACAAAACCAAAAAGAACATAATTAAAATAATAGGGAGACAGGATTAAAAAATATTAAAAAGCCTACGAAGGGAAATCTTTATGAAAAATATTGAGCTTAAGTATGGAAAAAATACAATAAATATTAATGTTCCTAAAAAGAATCTCATTGGCATTTTAAAACCAAAAATATCTCATCAGAATATATGTGAAAAATTAGAAGCAAAGGAAGTGGCTAGGGCTTTAATGAATCCAATAGAAAGCCCTAGAATAAGTGAAATTGCAAAGCCAGGAGAGAAAGCTGCAATAATGGTTAGTGATATTACAAGACCTGTACCTTCAAGAAAATTGATTCCTGGAATATTGGATGAACTAAATAAAGCAGGAATTGAAGATAGAGATATAACAATAATATTTGGAATGGGAATTCATCGTTCCCATACTTTAGATGAACAAAAAAAATTGGTTGGAGAAAAAGTATTTAATAGGATTAAATGTATTGATAGTAATAAAGACGAATATATTTTCATTGGACAATCTTCTAAAGGCACTCCATTATATCTATGCAAAACTATTGTTGAAGCTGATGTAAGAATATGTACTGGTAACATAGAGTATCATTATTTTGCTGGATTTTCAGGTGGAGCCAAGGCTATTATGCCTGGAGCAGCAAACTATGAAAGCATAAAACATAATCATAAACTTCAGCTTCAACCTGGTGTTGCCACAGGAAAGATTATTGGAAATCCTGTACGGGAAGATATTGATGAGATTGGAGAAATATTAGGAATTTCTTTTATCTTAAATGTTGTATTAAATGAAAAGAAACAAATATTAAAAGCCTTTGCTGGAGATTATATAAAAGCACATAGAGAAGGCTGTAGGTATTTAGATTCAATATATGGAGTGGAGATTGAAGAAAAAGCAGATATAGTAATAGTATCCCCTGGTGGATACCCAAAGGATGTAAACCTATATCAGGCTCAAAAGTCATTAGATAATGCAAAATATGCTATTAAAGAAAATGGAACTATCATATTGTTGGCAGAATGTATAGAAGGATTTGGAAGCAAAACTTTTGAGGAATGGATAAGAGCTGCTGATAGTCCAAAAGAATTGGTTGAAAGACTTAAAAGAGAATTTAAGCTTGGGGGACATAAGGGTGCCGCTATTGCAAGAATATTGCTTAATAATGGTGTATATATTAAGACTTCTATGAAAAAAGAAGATATAGAAGAAATATTCTTTGAAATTATAGATTCAGTACAAGAAACCCTGAATGGATTTATTGAGAAAAGTGATGGAAATATAAAGATTTTAATAATACCTTATGGAGGATCAATATTACCTAAAGCTTATTAATTTTATGTTTCAAATTATCCGAATATATAATAAATTTTTAAAATTAACTGGGGGTGCAAGAATGATAGAAAAGGAACGATTAATTTCAATCTATTCAATGATGAACAAAATAAGGAAATTTGAAGAAAAAGCATTAAGTTTATTTGAACAAAACAAACTAAGGGGGTCAGTGCATCTTTATATAGGTGAGGAGGCATCTGCAGCAACTATCTGCTCACATTTAAGGGATGAAGATTATATAACAAGTACCCATAGAGGTCATGGACATTGCATAGCAAAAGGTGCTGATCTTGGAAGGGCAATGGCAGAGCTTATGGGTAAAGAAACTGGATATTGCCGTGGTAGAGGAGGTTCAATGCATATTGCGGATTTTTCCAAAGGTAATTTGGGAGCTAATGCTATTGTAGGAGGAGGAATTCCCATAGCAGTAGGTGGAGCATTAGCTGCTAAGATGAAGGGAACAGATCAAATAGCTGTTACATTTTTTGGGGATGGCGCTTCTAACCAAGGTATATTCCATGAAGCTTTAAATCTTGCTTCAGTATGGAAATTGCCAGTAATTTTTATCTGTGAAAATAATGGTTATGGTATTTCGGTGCCTCTTAGAGAAAGTACATCTGTTGAAGATATTTATGTTCGTGCTCAAGGATATAATATGCCAGGATACTGTATTGATGGTAATGACGTATTTGCAATTGATGAAGCTATGAAAAAAGCAGTAGAAAGAGCAAAAGCTGGAGATGGTCCTACTTTTATTGAAATGAAAACCTATAGATGGCTTGGTCACTGGACTGGTGATCCACAACCATATAGAACCAAAGAGGAAGTGGCTGAGTGGAAAGAAAAATGTCCTATTAAACGTTTAAGAAACTACATGATTGAAAATGAAATTTTAAGAGAAGAAGAGCTGGATGATATTGAAAAAGAAGCAGACAAAGCAGTAGAAGAAGCTGCAAATTTTGCTTTTGAAAGTCCTCAGCCGGATACAGCAGCTGTAATGGAAGATATTTTTTATGAAATATAAATGTAGTAAGGGGGATTGTTATGAGCGTAAAAACATATGCACAGGCTATTAGGGATGTAATAGCTCAAGAAATGAGATACGATGAAAATGTATTTGTCATGGGAGAAGATATCAAGGTCCTTGGTGGGATTTTTGGATGTACAAGGGGATTGATAGACGAATTTGGTGAAGAAAGAGTTCGCAATACACCTATTAGTGAAGCTGGCTTTATTGGAACAGGATTAGGTGCAGCAGCGGCTGGAATGAGACCAATAGTTGAACTTATGTATATGGATTTTACATTTGTTGCAATGGATCAGATATTGAATCAAGCTGCCAAGATAAGATATATGACTGGTGGTAATATAACTGTACCTATTGTTATAAGAGGACAGCAAGGTATTGGAAGAGGAAATGCTGCCCAACATTCACAAAGTGTTGAAGCTATGTTTATGCATACTCCTGGGATAAAGGTTGTTATGCCTTCTACTCCTGCCGACGCTGCCGGCCTTCTTAGAACTGCAATTAGAGATAATAACCCAGTTATGTTTTTTGAACACAAGGCACTGTATGCCACAAAGGGAGAAGTACCTGATGATCCAGAGTTTTCTATACCCTTTGGAAAAGCTAATGTTGTAAAGAAGGGAAATGATGTAACTATTGTTACAAATCATTTGTATCTAAACAAGGCTCTTTCAGTTGCAAAAAAGCTTGATAAGGAAGGCATTGGAGTAGAAGTAATAGATCCAAGAACATTGGTTCCTTTAGACAAGAATGCAATACTTGAATCTCTAAAGAAAACAGGTAGATTGATTATTGTACATGAAGCTCATAAGATTGGTGGCTGGGGAGCTGAAATAGCTTCAATGGTCATGGAAGAGGCTTTTGATTATTTAGATGCACCAGTGCTAAGACTTGGAGCAAAACATTGTCCGCTGCCATTTAATCTAGGTTTAGAAAATGCTGTAGTACCACAAGAGATAGAGATTGAAGAAGCAGTAAGAAAAGTATTGTACTAATATATGATATGAGCTTAGATAAATTGGTGTGACATGTTTTCTATAAAATTGATTTAAGGAGGAGTATTTCATGAAAAGATTCTTTATCATTACCTTAACTCTATTTCTAGTTTTATCCTTAGTAACTGCATGTGGCAGTTCAAAGCAAGGGGCTGATTCAACTGATAAAAATCAGTCTAAAGCTGAGAAGATTGTAATTAAAGTTGGTCATGGGAACCCTGAGAGTAATGCTATACATCAAGGATGGGTTAAGTTCAAAGAATTGGTTGAAGAAAAATCGAATGGCAACATGGAGGTAAAAATCTATCCAAATGGGCAATTAGGTGGAGATAGAGAATTAATTGAAGCATTACAGATGGGAAATATTACGATGGGGTCGCCATCATCTGCTCCATTAGCTTCTTTTGATAAGGAGTTCTTTGTTCTTGATATTCCTTTCATGTTCAAGGACAGGGAAGCAGCATACAAAGCCCTTGATGGAGAAGCTGGTAAAGAGTTATTGAAAACTTTGGAAAGTTTTAATATTAAAGGTCTTGCATTTATGGAGAATGGTTTCAGAAATCTTACAAATAGTAGAAATCCTGTAAAAACACCTGAAGACTTAGATGGATTAAAAATTAGAACTATGGAAAATGAAATTCATCTATCTGCGTGGAGTAAACTAGGTGCTAATCCTACACCAATGGCATTTGGAGAATTATTTACAGCACTTCAACAAAAAACTGTTGATGGTCAAGAAAATCCATTTGAACTCATTTATTCTGTAAAATTCCATGAAGTACAGAAATATATATCTAAGACTCAACATATATATTCTCCATATGTAATTATTATTAACAAAGACTTTTATGCCAATCTTTCCGATGAAAATAAAGAAATTATAAATGAATGTGTGGCAGAAGCAACTAACTATCAAAGAGAACTTGCAAAAGCAAAAGATATGGAATCTGAAGAAGCTATTAAGGAAGCGGGTGTAGAAGTAATCGAACTATCAGATACTGAAAAAGGAATGTTCAAGGAAAAACTTGTACCACTATATGATGAAGTTAAGAAAAAATCAGGAGAAAAAATAGTAGAACTTTTCATAAATGCAACAAAATAATAAGTTGAAACAATTGTATAATTTAAGCTTTGTACTATTTTTAAGTATATAACAGGTAAGCTATTAGCTTACCTGTTATATAAAACCCTTTTATAAAGAAGGAGTGTACACTTTATGAAAATAATAAAATTTTTAGATAAACGTATTGAAGAAATACTTATTGGGGGCTTACTTTCTGGGATGAGCATTATAATTGCAATACAAGTTTTTATGAGATATGTGATGAAGGCTTCTCTTAGTTGGTCTGAAGAAATTGCAAGATATATGTTTATTTGGATGGTTTACATTGGAATAAGCTATGGAGTAAAACAAAGTAAACATATAAAGATAGATGCAGCGGTAAATATTTTTCCTAGGATAATACGTAAATATTTGTATATTTTATCGGACTTTATTTTTCTTTTCTTTTCAGTAGTAATAGTTATAAAAAGTAAAGAGGTGAGTTCGCTTATTTTCAAGCTTGGCCAGGTTTCACCGGCTACGGGAATTGCTATGGGATATGTATATCTGGCTGTACCAATTGGGCTTTCTTTGGTTAGTATAAGATTAGTGCAGAGGATATTTTTTAAAATTAAAAATCTAAAAGAAACTACAAATTACTAGTAGAAAGGGGAGAGTTTAAATGGTATCAGCTGTTTTATTTGGAAGCTTTATTATATTTATTATACTAAATACCCCTATTGGAATAGCCTTAGGACTTGCATCATTAGTTACTATTTCATACAGTGGACAAGTTGAGTTGTCTTATTTAGCACAGAGCTTGACAACATCAGTTGATTCATTTCCTCTAATGGCAGTTCCTTTTTTTATTCTTGCAGGAGAACTTATGGGAAGGGGAGGTATTTCAAAACGACTTTTAAATGTGGGTAATATGCTCTTTGGAAGATATACAGGTGGATTAGCCATAGTTACAATAGTATCCTGTATGTTTTTTGCTGCAATTTCTGGTTCTGGACCAGCAACTGTAGCTGCCATAGGAGGAATAATGCTTCCGGAGATGGTAAAGAGAGGATATGAAAAGGGATTTTCATCGGGATTGGTTGCAACTGCAGGAAGTATAGGGGTCATGATACCTCCTAGTATTCCTATGGTTATATATGGAGTATCTACTGGAGTTTCAATTAGTACAATGTTTATAGCAGGTCTTGTTCCTGGGATTTTAGTTGGCCTTGCCCTTATAACTTGGAGTTACATTTCTTCAAAGAAAAAGGGATTTTCTGGTAATGAAAACAAATTTTCTTTGAAAGAATTTATGAAGGCTGTAAATGATGCAAAGTGGGCATTGTTTGTACCTGTAATTATATTGGGTGGTATATATGGTGGAGTGTTTACACCTACTGAGGCTGCTGCTATTGCAGTTGTATATGGATTTGTAGTTGGTACTTTTGTTTATAAAGATTTAGCATTGAAGGATATTCCAAATGTGGTAATTAGTGCAGCACTTATGACTTCTACTGTACTTATCATTGTTGGAACCGCCACTACTTTTGGAAGAATTTTAACTATAGAGCAAATACCTACAAAATTAGCTAATACAATAATCAGTTTTTCCGACAGTAAAATAGTTATACTTCTACTTATTAATTTACTTTTATTGTTTGTTGGATGCTTTATGGAAACCTTAGCAGCTATTATTATACTAGCACCTATATTATTACCTGTGGCAACAAAAATAGGTGTCGACCCTGTCCACTTTGGGATAATTATGGTAGTTAATTTGGCCATAGGCTTTATGACGCCACCACTTGGAGTGAATCTTTTTGTAACATGTGGGATAGGAGATATAAGTATTGAAAAAATATCAAAATCTATTATCCCATGGTTATTAGTTATGATTGCGGCTTTAATGCTAATAACTTTCGTGCCAGGATTAACTCTTACATTGCCAAAGCTTATGGGTTTTTAAGATAGAAAAATAAATTTGGATATATATGGAGGAATAGAATATGGCTGAGAAAGTAATAATGCCTAAACAGGGACTTCAGATGACAGAAGGTACAATAATGAAATGGTTTATTTCTGAAGGAGAAAGTATTAAAGAAGGTGAACCATTATTTGAAATGGAAACAGATAAACTGACGATAACAATTGATTCATTATACACTGGAACACTTTTAAAGATAATTAAAGATGTTGGAGAAGTTGTTCCTATAACTGAAACTATAGCGATAATAGGCGAAGAAAATGAAGATATTTCTTCATTATTATCAGATGATAATAGTCAATGTGATGTTTTTGAAGAAAAAACAAATATAGAAAAAGATTTGGCGAAGAAAAAGGAAACTAAAAAAACGGATATTGTTAATATCTGTGGTGATAGAATCTTTATTACCCCTAGAGCAAGAAAACTTGCACAAGAGAGTAAATTAAGCATTGAGGAAATAAAGGGAACAGGCCCTAATGGAAGAATAGTTGAAAAAGATGTTAAGAATTTCTTGGAGAATGCACCTAAAGTAACGCCTATTGCAAAGAAGATGTTAAAAGAATATAACATTAGTGCTAATCAGGTTAATGGTTCAGGAGTAAATGGTAAGATATTAAAGTCTGACATTGAAAGAAGTTTAAGTGCTTCTAATGAGAATATTAAGTATAATCAAAGAAGTGAGAGAGTTATTCCATTAACAGGCATGAGAAAAACTATTGCAGATAGAATGTGTCAAAGTTTAAGGGAAATGGCTCAAACAAACCATAAAATTAAGGTAGATGCAACTGAAATAATAAGGCTGAGAGATACATTTAAGAGTAAGGGGATAAAATTATCATATAATGATATTCTTACGAAATTAGTTTCAAAGGCCTTGATGGAATATCCGGAAATGAATTCTTCCCTAACTGATGAAGGTTTAGTTTTGAAGGATTATGTAAATATGGGTTTAGCAGTTGCAGTTGATAAGGGGTTAATTGTTCCTGTAATAAAGGATACAGACTTATTGTCCCTTGAGGATATTGGAAAAGCCTCTTTAGAATTAATAGACAAGACAAAGACAGGTCAGCTGACAACTGAAGATTATTCAGGTGGGACTTTTACGATTTCAAGTCTTGGAATGTTTGACTTAGATGAGTTTACAGCTATTATTAATCCTCCAGAAGCTGGTATTCTTGCTGTAGGAAAAATTGATTATATACCGGTTGTAGAAAATAGGACAGATATTGTAATAAAGCCTATGATGGCTCTTACCCTTAGTTATGATCATAGAATAGTGGATGGAGCAGATGCTGCTAAATTCTTAAGAAGAGTAAAAGAGTTGGTTCAAAATCCATATTTAGCTTTATAGCTTATATACCAAAATTCCAGGAGGCGGTAATAATGCAATTCGATGTAATAATTATAGGTGGAGGACCTGGAGGATATACAGCAGCAATATATGCTGCAAAACAGAAAATGAAGGTTGCTCTTATTGAAAAAGAAAAAATTGGTGGAACTTGCTTGAATGTAGGATGTATTCCTACTAAAGCATTGATTCACAGTTCTGATTTGTATAGAGAGATAAAAGATTCAGATAAATTTGGTATTACATCAAAGGATGTGGAAATAAATTGGGGAGAAATTCAAAAAAATAAGAATAGTATAGTTGATAATTTAACGAATGGTGTAAAGGGGCTGCTTAGACAAAACAAGGTTCAGGTTTTTGAGGGAACTGGCAAAATAATAGGGAGAAATTCAGTAAGCATTTTAAACAATTCTGTAAAAACAACGATTGAAGGGGAAAATATTATAATAGCATCGGGCTCAGTACCTATTGATATTAGAATACCAGGAAGTGAATTGGAAGAAGTAGGATCAAGCACAAAAGCCTTATCCTATGAAAAAATTCCAAAATCCTTAGCAATTATTGGTGGAGGAGTAATTGGTGTTGAAATGGCATATATCTATAATACTTTAGGATCTAAAGTAACTATCTTAGAAATGCTTCCTAAAATATTGGGTAGAATGGATAGTGAAAGTTCAAATACTTTAAAACAAACTTTGGAAAGTCAAGGCATAGATATTTATACTGAGGCTAGGGCTTTGTCCATTGAAAAAAATAGAGAGCTGGCAAAGGTAAAATTTGAAACAAAAACTGGTGTCCAGGAAATTTCAGTAGAAAAAGTTCTAGTTTCAGTTGGAAGGAAACCAAATCTTGATGTAATAGGCAAGCTTGATATTAAAATTTCTAAAAAAGGAATAATAATAGATGATTATTTACGAACTAATATTCCCAATATATATGCTATTGGAGATGTGACTGGAAAACTTATGTTAGCCCATGTTGCATCACATCAAGGTATTACTGCTGTTAAAAATATTATAGGTGAGAGAACCAGGATGAATTATAATGTAGTTCCTTCCTGTATATATACCAACCCAGAAATGGCTAGTGTAGGACTTACAGAGGAGGAAGCTAAGGAAAAATATAATGATGAAATTATAATTAGTGTTTTCCCCTTTGGATACAATGGAAAGTCTATGACTATTGGTGAAACCAATGGTTTTGTAAAGATAATAGCTGACAAAAAATATTCAGGAATCATAGGAGTTCATATAGTTGGACCCCATGCTACTGAACTTATTGCCGAAGCTGCTTTAGCAATTCAATTGGAATGTACTGTAGAAGAATTAATTGAAACAATTCATGCTCATCCCACATTATCGGAAGCCATATTAGAAGCAGCATTAGGTATTGATGATGAGGCAATTCATATTTTTAAATCTAGAAAATAGAAAAATATATTAGATAGGGGGTTTATTAATGGGTTTTGAAGGTAAAATTGCGATTGTAACTGGTGGAGCAAGTGGAATTGGTAGACAGTGTTGTCTAACCCTTGCAAGGAAAGGTGTTACTGTAGTTGTTGCAGATATGAATGTTGAAGGTGCTGAAAAAACTAGCGAATTAATAGCTAAAGAAAGAGGACAGGCAATTGTCATGTCTTTAAATATTCTTGATTTAGAAAATATAAAAAATCTTGTAAACGAGACTGTAAATAAATTGGGGAAAGTAGATATTGTAATAAATTCTGCAGGAATATGTCAGGAAAAGGGGATTGAGGAGTTAACAGAGAAAGATTGGGATTTGGTAATGGATGTCAATCTTAAGGGGGCATTTTTCATAAGCCAAGCAGTTTTAGGTAATATGAAGAAAAATAGGTATGGAAAAATTGTATTTTTAGCTTCTTTGGCGGGAGAAGTTGGAGGTGTTAGTGCGGGAGCAAACTATGCAGCTTCAAAGGCAGGAATAATCTGTCTAACAAAATCACTTGCAAAATATGCAGCTCCATATAATATAAATGTAAATAGTGTTTCTCCAGGAGTTATTGAAACTGCTATGACAGAGGAAATGAGAAAAGATCCAAATCGTAGTACAGATACTATACCATTAAAAAGATATGGAACTACTAAAGATGTTGCAGATGTTATTTCCTTCCTTTGCTCAGAAGAAGCTTCCTATATAACTGGTTCAAATATAGATATAAATGGTGGAACTTTCATGAAATAATGTTATAATAAGTAATAATAAATGAAAGGAGGTCAAAGACTTTGAGTTATGGATATTTAGGCAAAATAATAAGGTTGAATCTATCCGATAGGAGTATCAAAATTGAAGAACCAGATGATATATTTTATAGAACATATTTTGGTGGTAAGGGATTCGTAGCACATTATCTTTTAGAAGAAATCAGCTCCAATGTTGATCCCCTTTCTGAAGAAAATAAAGTGGTGATTGCTACAGGAATTTTAACAGGACTTCCTATTGCAGCTATGCCACGATTTGCAGTAGGAGCAAAATCACCTTTAACAGGAGGATATGGTCAATCAGAGGCAGGTGGATTTTGGGGACCAGAACTTAAGAAAGCTGGTTACGATGGTGTGATTATAGAAGGAAAGTCAGAAAAGCCTGTTTATATTTATATTAAAGATGACAACATTGAGATAAGAGATGCTAAACATATTTGGGGTAAGGAAACCGGAGAAGCTGAAGATTTAATTATTAGTGAATTAGGAGATAGATCTGTTAGGATTCTTCAAATAGGTCCTGCTGGAGAAAATTTAGTTAAGTATGCATGTATTTTAAATGGATTAAAACATGCAAATGGGCGTAATGGCTTAGGAGCTGTTATGGGATCTAAAAATTTAAGGGCTGTTGTTGTAAAAGGAACTAATAAAATACCTTTTTATGACAATAAAAAAATTAGCGAAATAGGCAAGTCGTTTTTGAGCTATTATATGGAAAATCCATTATCAAGGGGATTATATGAGTATGGAACAAATGGAGGATTAATGGGGAATAATGCTGGCGGTATATTACCTACTCACAATTTTAACAAGGGTGAATTTGAAGGTGCTGAAAAAATTAGCTCTGAGACAATGAATGATACTATTTTGAAGAAAAGGGAAGGCTGCTATGCCTGTGCCATAAGGTGTAAAAGAAAAGTAGAAATTCAAAGAGAAGATATGGTTGTAGATGGTAAATTTGGTGGTCCAGAATATGAAACAGTGGCTTCTTTTGGTTCTCTTTGTGAAAATGAAAAATTGGATATAGTTGCAAAGGCAAATGAACTTTGTAATAGGTTAGGCATTGATACAATCAGTACCGGTATGACAATAGCATTTGCAATGGAATGCTATGAAAATGGTATACTTACTGAAAAGGATCTTGACGGAATTGATCTAATATTTGGCAATGATAAAGCCATGTTGCAAATGATCGAAAAGATAGCTAGAAGAGAAGGAATAGGAGATTTGTTAGCTGAAGGTTCTCAAATTGCAGCTAAAAAAATTGGAAATGGTGCTGAAAAATTTGCCTTGTGCGTCAAAGGTCAGGAATTAGCTATGCATGATCCCAGAGGTAAGGTTGGAGTAGGTATTGGATATGCTGTATCTGAAACCGGGGCAGATCATATGATTATTGGACATGATCCCTTATTTCAAAAGGAAGGATTTACTCTAGATGCTATTAAGCCTCTTGGTATATTGGAGCCAATTGATCCTTTAGATTTATCCTGGAAAAAGGTAAGGGCATTTGTTTATCTTCAGAGATGGTGGAGCTTTTTTAATATGGCAGGCATTTGTGATTTTGGACCTGCTCCAAGGGGGGCTATGCCTATAAAGGATGTTGTTGCATTAGTAAATGCTGCTACCGGTTGGAATGCAAGCCTAATGGAGCTTATGACTGCTGGGGAAAGGGCCATAAACATGGCAAGACTAATTAATTTAAGGGAAGGATTTACAAGGGAAGATGACACATTGCCTGATAGACTTTTTGACGGCTTGAAAAATGGAAGAATTAAGGGGACTTCTATATCAAGAGAAGAATTTAAAGAAGCAATATCCTTATATTATTCAATGATTGGTTGGGATGAAGAAGGTGTGCCAACTAAAGGTAAGTTATTAGAATTAAATATTGATTTTAATTAGGTTAAAATTTAAAAGTAATTTCAGCAGTAATCTTATTAATAATATATATTTTTTCTATGTAATAATTGGAGGAACTGAGGAGGGATTGAGTTGGATATTAAAGAAAAGAGTTTATTGCTTCATAAAACCAATAGGGGAAAGCTTAAAGTTGAAAGTAGAGTGCCTCTTGAAAATGGAGAAGATTTATCATTAGCATATACACCTGGAGTAGCAGAGCCATGTAAAGAGATTAATAAAGATAAAAATCTGGTTTATGAATATACTTCAAAGGGGAATTTTGTGGCAGTTGTTTCAGATGGAACAGCAGTATTAGGCTTGGGGAATATTGGTGCCGAGGCAGCTCTGCCAGTTATGGAAGGTAAATCAATATTATTTAAAGGTTTTGGCGGTGTTGATGCGTTTCCAATTTGTTTGGGAACAACTGATGTTGATGATATTGTTAGGACTGTAAAATTATTAGAGCCAAGTTTTGGCGGGATAAATCTTGAAGACATTGGAGCTCCTGCATGCTTTGAAATAGAAAAAAGGTTGAAAGAGTGTATGAATATACCTGTATTTCATGATGATCAACATGGTACAGCTATTGTGGCTTTAGCTGGTCTATTAAATGCTCTAAAATTGGTTAATAAAAGAATAGAAGATGTAAAAATAATAATAAATGGTGCAGGTGCTGCTGCAACAGCTGTTGCTAAGCTTATAATAAGTAATGGTGGAGAAAATATTATAGTCTGTGACCGTAAGGGTGCTATTTATAAAGGAAAATATGGTATGGATAATCCTAAGGAAGAACTGGCAAATATGACAAATAAAGAAAATATTGATGGTGAGCTTAAGGAAGTTATAAAAGGTGCAGATATATTTATTGGACTTTCTGCTGCCAATGTCATGACAAGTGAAATGGTAAAGACAATGGCCAATAAACCCATTATATTTGCCATGGCAAATCCTGTTCCAGAAATAATGCCTGATGAAGCTAAAAAAGGTGGAGTGGCTATTATGGCCACTGGTAGATCTGATTTTCCTAATCAGATAAATAATGTTTTAGCATTTCCAGGTATTTTTCGAGGTGCTTTAGATATCAGGGCTACTGATATAAATGAAGAAATGAAAATAGCCGCTGCAAAGGCTATAGCTAATATTATTGAAGAGGATGAGTTGAATCCTGAATACATTATTCCGGATCCATTTGATAAAAGGGTTGCATTAAAGGTGGCTGTAGCAGTGGCTAAGGCTGCCATGGATTCAGGCGTTGCACAGATAAATTTAGATATAAATGAATATCAACAGCAAGTAGAGAATTTGGTATTATAGTAAATAACCTCAATTATTCAATCTTTGAATAATTGAGGTTATTTAGGTAATTTCTTAAAGAGAAATCTGACCAAAAGTGAAGGACTCGTACTTTCAATTGGAGGGAAACTTATTGATAACTATTAAGTTTTATTCAGTAACAAAGAGATATAATAATAATCAAAGCGTTGCTGAATTAGAATTAGATGATGAAAAAAATATTGGATGCATACTAAAGAAGTTTAAAATAATACCTGGTGAAGTTGAAGTGATTCTTCTTAATTCAAAGCTGGCTCGTGAAGATACAAAAGTAAAGGATGGAGATGTTATAGAATTATTTCCTGTATTTGGAGGTGGTTAAGATGAGTAAGATTATTAATAAACCATTGAATATATTATCCTTGGGAAGATGTGAATATGAAAAAGCCTTGGTTATTCAATATGATATTTTAAAGAAAAGGCAGGAGGGGAATATTGAAGATACCTTGATTTTAGTTGAACATCCACCGGTTTTAACAATGGGAAGGCTAGCTAAAAAAGCCAATATTGTTTGCTCTGAACAATTATTAAAAAGCAATGGAATTAAGATTTTTGAAACAAATAGAGGAGGAGATGTAACCTATCACGGACCAGGACAAATAGTTGGATATCCTATACTGGATCTTAAGAAATACGATATGCGTGTAAAATGGTTTGTTAGAAATATAGAAGAAGTTTTTATCAGATTATTAATGGATAAATATAATATTAATGCATCAAGAAGTAATGGCCAGATTGGAGTATGGGTAGATAATGATAAAATAACGGCTATAGGATTATCTGTTAAGAGAGGTGTTACAATGCATGGGTTTGCCTATAATGTTAATACCAATCTAGACCATTTTAATTTTATAATACCATGTGGGATAACTGATAAAGGAGTTACATCTATTGAGCAATTAGTTGGGAAAACTATAGATATTGAAAAGGAAAAAGATGCAGTAATAGAATATTTTTGTAAGGTATTTAATTATAATAAATGTATTGAGCTTTCTAGGGAGGAATATTTGTAGATATCGAAATGATTATTTTGGTGAGGGTGAAATTTTATGGATATAAGTAAAAAGCCAGATTGGTTAAAAATTAGATTGAAGAATGGTTATAGCTTGAACTACGTAAATACTATTCTTGAGAAATATTCCTTAAACACCGTTTGTGAAGAAGCTAATTGTCCAAACCAGTTGGAATGCTTTAGTAAAAAGACTGCAACTTTTATGATTTTAGGTAGTCAATGTTCTAGAAACTGTAGATTTTGTAATGTATCCCATGGTAAGCTTCAAAAAGTTAATCCAATTGAGCCTACAAATATTGCCAATGCAGTTATAGAACTAGGGCTTAAACATGTGGTAATTACTTCTGTGACCAGGGATGATTTAACAGATGGAGGTGCAGAGCATTTTGCTAAAACTATAAATTCTATAAAGGCCCTTAATAAAGATATTATTGTTGAGGTGCTTGTTCCTGATTTTCAAGGAAATGAGAAGGCATTAAAAAAGGTAGTAGATGCAAAGCCAGAGATAATTAATCACAATATAGAAACGGTACAAAGGCTGTATGAGGAAGTTCGACCAGAGGCCATCTATACCCGTTCACTTGAACTGCTTAAAAATGTTAAGCTCATGGACAAAAGAATTTATACCAAGTCAGGTATAATGGTAGGTCTGGGAGAAGAATATAAAGAAGTAATACAAGTATTTAAAGATCTCAGAGGAGTGCAGTGTGATTTTTTAACTGTAGGGCAATATCTAGCACCTAGTAAAGAGCATTATTCTGTTAAAGAATATGTTCATCCAAACATTTTCGAAAAGTATAAAGAAGAAGCACTTGAGCTTGGGTTTAATTTTGTAGCTTCTGATCCATTAGTAAGAAGCTCATATAATGCATATGAATGCATAAGGGGTCAGGCATGACAAAATGACAAACAGATAATATGATATAATAAATTTAGATAGTTTGGAGGATAAAAGATGGCAAGGAAGCCTAGAATTCATTACGAAGGCGCTTTATATCATGTGATTTGCAGAGGAAACAATAAAGAATATATTTTTGAAAATGAAGAAGATAAAGAAGAATATAGAAAAATAATTATTAAGTATAAAAAGAAGTATGGATTTACACTTTATGCATATTGTATTATGGATAATCATGTGCATATGCTTATAGAAGTTGAAAAAATACCACTGTCGAAAATAATGAAGGGGATACAACAAGTTTATACACAAAGGTATAATAAAAAATATGAACGCACAGGACATGTATTTGAACAAAGGTATAAAGCACAATTATGTAAAAAGAATGAATACCTATTAAATTTGATTAGATATATTCATAAAAATCCAGTTAAGGCTAAGTTAAATAAAGGTATAAATTACAATTGGAGCAGCCATAATGAATATTTAAATAAAGCAAATTTAAGGATTACAGATGTAAAATTTCCATTAGAATGTTTTTCTTATAATAATGAAGAAGCAATAAAAAGATATTTATTATTTATGGGAGAAGAGGAAAGCATTGATAAAGAGAAATGGCAAATTGATCAAAATGAAGTAAAGCAGAGTAAAAATTATCAAAATAAAGAAAAGAAAATTAAATTCTTAGAAATAATAAAATGTATAGAAGTGATTACAGGTATAAATATAGAAGATGTTAAAGGATCAACAAAAAACAGAAGAATTTCTGATATTAGAAAAGCTATTATTATTTTAAATAATAAATATGGAGATTATAACAATAAAATGGTTAGTGAATATTTACAAATAGATCCTACAACAGTATCACAAATAGTAAATGGGAGGTACTCTAAGAGTGAGCTTTTGACTAAAATAATAGAAGAATTTATACAAATGTCATCTTGTCATGCCTGACCCCTTTTGATGCTTATGCCTGCCCCCTTTTGATGACCCCTTTTGATGCTTTTGATGATGAGAAGGAGATGTAATAAATGTTTAAAATACTAGTAGTCGAAGACGATATAAAAATAAGAAACATAATACTTGAAAATATGAAAAGATGGGAATATGAAGGACTAGGTGTTGATGATTTCAATGAAGTATTTAACATATTTGTAGAATTTAATCCCCATTTGGTTTTATTAGATATTAATCTTCCTGCCTTTGATGGATTCTATTGGTGTAATAAAATAAGGGAGGTATCCAAGGTTCCCATAATATTTATATCTTCAAGAAATAGTAATATGGATATAATAATGTCGGTTAATATGGGCGGAGATGATTTTGTACAAAAGCCATTTTCATTAGAAGTATTAATGGCTAAAATAAATGCACTTCTAAGAAGAACATATTCCTATACAGATATTCAAACTAATGTTATTGAGCATAATGGGGTAGTTCTAAACCTAAAGGATAACAATATTATTTATAATGAAAAGCGTATAGAACTTACAAAAAATGAGTTTAAAATCATATATATACTTATGAAGGATAGTAGAAATGTAGTAAGTAGAGATAATATAATGAGAAAGCTCTGGGAGGATGAAAGCTTTGTGGATGATAATACATTAACTGTTAATATAAATAGATTGAGAAAAAAATTATCTGATATTGGGCTAAATGACTTTATAAAAACAAAAAGAGGGCAGGGATATATAATAGAATGAAATTTAGGAAATACTTAATAGATAAAAGATACATGTCTCTATTTTACATTATTATAATGTTATTTGTTTCTTTAGTAGTATATCTTGACCCTACGGTAAAGGTAAGTATAGAAAATATATTTTATATAAATGTTGTTTCCTTTATTTTATTTTCAATGTATTTAGTAGGAAGCTATATATATAATAAAAGATACTACGATACTCTTGAACATATAATAAAAAGTAATAGAAGCGATATAATTAATAGTTTGCCTGAAAGCAATACCTATGAACAAATATTATATAATAAATTATTAAAATATCTCTATGAAGAGCAAAATAAGAAAATTGAAGAATTATATAGAGAAAAAAAAGAAAATCTTGAGTATATAACTTCGTGGGTTCACGAAGTTAAAACTCCTATTGCAGTAAGTAGGTTAATTATTGAAAATGACATTGGAAAAACAAAGAAAGAAATACTTGAAAGTTTAGAAGAAGAAATCGATAAAATTGAAGCCCAGGTTGAACGGGCTTTATATAAATCGAGAATAGATTCATTTTCTAGAGACTATTTAATAAATGAAATAAAATTAGAGAAAGTTATAAAAGAAACTATAAAAAAACATGCTAAAACCTTTATTAATAAGAAAATAGAAATTTTAATAGAAAATGTAGATATAGATGTAAGTACAGATAAAAAATGGCTTATGTTTATTATAGATCAAATCATATGGAATTCTTTGAAATATACTAATAAAAATGGAAGTATAAAAATAAGTACTGAAAAGGATGAAAATGAAAAGAGGCTTATTGTTGAAGATAATGGAATTGGAATAAAGGTTGAAGACATAGGTCGTGTTTTCGAAAAGGGTTTTACTGGTCATTGTGGAAGAGAAAATTATAAGTCTACTGGAATGGGATTGTATCTAGCTAAAAAACTTGCGCGGAAATTAGGTCATAATATAACCATTCAATCTGAGTATGAAAAATATACAAGGGTAATAATACACTTTCCAAAGCTTATAGATTATTATAATATACAATTGAGAAACTTGCATAATTAACATTATCAATTTTTAAATACAATATGTAGATAACTCACCTGACTCTCTCTACTACATTTTGCATTTAAAAATTCTTTACATGTATTATGCAATTTCCTCAATTATAAAATAATTCAATGTTACAAAAATGTAAGTTTAAAATATAGTTTTGTTAGATAAATAAATGGTTTCGTTTATATATTTTAATTAAAATAAGGTTAGAAGCTCTTAAAAATCTTATAGGAGTTTTGAACCTTATTTTTTTTGTAATAATAAATATATAGGAGTGAAATTAAATGAATAATGTTTTAGTGGCAAGAAATTTAAAAAAAGTGTATGGTTCTAGAGGGAATATTTATCCTGCCCTTGATGATATAAATTTGGAAATAAAAGAAGGTGAATTCGTTGGAATAATGGGACCTTCTGGTGCTGGGAAAACCACGTTATTAAATGTTGTTTCAACCATAGATAGACCAACTTCTGGAACTATAACTATAGATGATGAGGATATTGTAAAAATGAATGAAAAAAGATTGTCTTTATTTAGAAGAAATAAATTAGGCTTTATTTTTCAAGATTTTAATCTTCTTGATACTTTAACAATTAGAGAAAATATAGTACTTCCATTAGCCCTTTCAAAGATTAATTATAAAGAAATTGAGAGAAGAGTAAATGAAGTTTCAAATAAACTTGGAATTAACGATATATTAAACAAGTATCCCTATGAGGTTTCAGGGGGGCAACAGCAAAGAACAGCAGCAGCTAGAGCAATAATTAACAAACCTAAATTGATATTGGCGGATGAGCCAACAGGTGCTTTAGATTCTAGATCGTCAAGTGATCTTTTACAGTGTCTAAACGACTTAAATGAAAACAGTAAAGCCACTATTATGATGGTTACCCATGATGCTTTTGCAGCAAGCTATTGTAAAAGAATAATATTTATTAAGGATGGGGTACTATTTACAGAGCTTTTTAAAGGAAAGTCTCGCAAGGAGTTTTTCCAAAGGATACTTGATGTATTAAAGGCCCTTGGAGGTGACAATAGTGACCTTATTTAATATAGCATTAAAGAATATAAAAAGAAACTTTTATAATTATTTTATATATTTAGTTTCTATGATATCTAGTATTATGATATATTACACCTTTACATCAATCCAATACAATGAGCAGGTGTTAACAATAGTTGGCCTTGATCGAAGGATAGATGTTGCATTTAAAGCTTCATCTATTGTAATTGCAATATTTACTGCAATGTTTATATGGTATTCAAATACTTTTTTTACTAAAAAGAGAAAAAAGGAAGTTGGATTGTATTCTCTAATGGGGATTAGAAAGAAAGAAATAGGAAGAATGCTTTTTTATGAAAATATACTAATGGGCATATTAGCCCTTGGTGCTGGAATTTTTATGGGAACCTTATTATCAAAGGTTTTTGTAATGCTATTAATTAAATTAATGGGATTTTACGTAGGGGTAAAATTTACTATAATTCCTAAAGCAATAATTAATACTATTATCACCTTTGCTATATTGTTTTTCATTACTTCTATTCATGGATATACTATTATTTATAGATTTAAGCTTGTGGAACTTTTTAAAGCAGATAAAAAGGGAGAAAAAGAGCCAAAGGGTTCAATAATATTTGCTATATTAGGAATTGGACTTATAGTTGGAGGATATGCACTATATCTATTACCAAAGTTTCCTTCCTTATTTTCTATATTAGGAACCTTAATAATTGTTGTCATAGGAACATATTTTTTCTTCTCGTCTTTTGTAATATTTATGATTAAATTAGGTAAAAGAAATAATAATCAATATTATAGAGGGACTAATATGATTAGGATATCTCAGCTTTTATATAGAATAAAAGGTCATTCCAGAACCTTGGCTACTATAGCTGTACTCAGTGCTACAACCCTTACTGCCATGGGGGTGACTGCTAGTTTTTATTATGATTTTCAGAGCGAAATTGATTCTAATTATCCCTTTAGTTATGCTTTTATTAGTAATGATGAGAACTTGAATAAAAAAGTAGAAGGAATTATGAAAAAATATCCCCAAAATGCAGTTATAAACTCTGTAGAATTTGAATTTGTTCAGGTTAGAGGCAAATTACCTAGAGCTAACAAATATAAACAAGAACAAGAGACTATTAATATTATCTCTGAGAGTAAATTTAATGAAATTGCACAAATCCGAGGATTTGATGAAAAAATCAATCTAGCTAATATGGAAGAAGCAGTTATTATAGATGAGTTTTATAATAAATCTATTAAGGATGGTTATATTGGAAAAACAGGAGAGCTTTATTTAGGAAATGAAAAGAAACAGTTTAAGGTAGTAGATAATAAATTTTACTCATTACTTAATAGACATATGGTATTTAATATATTAGTAGTTAAGGATGAAATATATAACGAGCATTATAATAAAGATAATATTATATTTGGAAAGGCTTATATAAATGGCAATCAAAAGAATAGTGAAGAATTAACTGAAGAGTTAACTAAGCTTCTAACAAGAACTAATATGAAGAAAGATGAAATAGGACGTCAGTTTACTTCATATTACTATAATTATAAAGAAGGATTAATTAGTTCAGGATTAACAGTTTTTATTGGAGCTTTCCTAGGACTAGTATTTTTACTATCGACAGGAAGCATAATATTCTTTAAACAACTTTCTGAAGCCAGTGATGATAAGGGAAGGTATAAAATACTAAGGAATATAGGAGTTAGCAAGAAAGAGATAAAAATTTCTATAGCAAAGCAAATGTTCTTTGTATTTCTTCTTCCTTTAGCTGTAGGAATAATGCATAGCTTAGTAGCTACAGCACTTCTAAATAAAATTTTAAATGTAAACTTGGCAATTCCGTTAAGTTTGAGTATGGGAGCGTACACCATTATTTATATGGTTTACTATATTTTAACAGTCAACTCATATGATAAGATTGTAAATTCAAAAGTATAAATTCTGTTTGAAGAACTTTTTTCCATAAATTTTATGGAAGAAAGTTCTTTTAAAATATAATTGAGAAAATTGAATAATTTTTTGTAAAGCTACTTCTTATATAGCTCTTTTCAATTTACATAATATGACTTAATAAACATATTTCATTTTAAACGATTAAATTAAGTATAATATTTACATATACAATTATTTCAACTTACAAAAACGTAAGTTTTGATATATTAATTGTAATGTAATTCAATGGCAACTATTTTAACATATATATATAATGAAATTAATAGAAAATATATATGGAGAGTGAGGGTTATAGCGATGAGAAATATATTTATATTCATAGTAGTTTTAATAATTTGTTTTATATCTATAAACTATTATGTATATGAAAAAATAAATGAATCTTATTCTACAGAGCAGGACCTTATGAAGAAAATTTCATCCAATATCCCTGATTATATAAAAATAGATAATATGCCTCAGAACCTTTTAGATGCTGTAGTGGCTGTTGAAGACAAAAGATTTTATATGCATTTTGGATTTGACATTATAGGGATTGGAAGAGCTTTTATATCAAACTTAAAAGAAGGAGAAATTATTCAAGGAGGAAGTACAATAACCCAACAATTAGCTAAGAATTTATTTTTATCCAATGAAAAAACCTATAAAAGGAAGTTAAAAGAATTGTTTATAGCAGTAAAAATAGAAAATCTATATACAAAGGAAGAGATTTTAGAAATGTATTTAAATGAAATTTACTATGGAGCAGGAGCTAATGGAATTCAAGAAGCAAGTCAAACTTATTTTAATAAAAATGTTGAAGAGCTTACATCAGCTCAATGTACAATGCTAGCTGGTATTATTCAAGCTCCAAGTTTTTATAATCCTAAGAAACATCCAGAAAGAGCTAAAAAACGACAGGAACTAGTTATAAATTTAATGGCTAAAAACGGATATATAAATAAAGAAGCTGAGAGAAATATTAAATGGCAAATGGTTTTTATGTCTCAATAGCAAGTAAGTATAAAGATATGGTATTATTAAATGGAGTAATTTTTTGACAGCATGGGATGATAAGATAAATGGAATTATTAGAATCAACAGATGGAAGCATAGAATCTTCTGACTCCACTAAGCTTTACTATGTTAAGGATATTTTTAATAAACCAAAGGCGATAATTGTTATAGTCCATGGATTTGGAGAACAGCTTGGAAGATATAAATGTGAAAAAAACAGATTTATAGAGTATGGATGCTGCGTAGATAGATTTGATAATAGGAGACATGGTAGGTCTGGTGGAGAAAAAGGTTACATAAATACTTCTAGATGAACAAATTGCATAATTACCTTACCTAAAAATTATCTACTACATGTGGTTTTAAAATCTTCAAAGCCATACCATCGAAATATATTTAATTCTAAATAATTAAATTAAGGATAATATTCGCATATGCAACCCAGCCAAATTAGAGTTATGCAATTTCCTCAAATATATACAATGTATAATTGAAACAGAAAAATTATTTTAATGTATATTATGAATATATGTTAAAATAGTACTTGAATTATAAAAGGAAAGGAATTTGCCATGAATGTTACTACTATAAAAGATATTGCTAAAATTGCAGGGGTGTCCCATTCAACAGTATCAAGGGCTTTAAACAATTCTTCTGCATTAAATGAGGAAACAAAAAAGAGAATACTAGAAATTGCTAGAGATCTAAATTATACTCCAAATACAAGTGCTAGAAGTTTAGTACTTTCCAAATCCTATAATATTGGAGTGTTTTTTTCCAGTATTTACGATGGAACATCTTCATCATTTTTTCACAATGTAATTAAAAGTATTAGTGAAAAGGTAGGAAGTAATTACAATATTATAGTAAAGAGTATAGATACCTATATCGAGAGTTACAATTCCATAAACCCTAAAAATTTTGATGGAATAATTGTTGTAAGTCAAAAGAAAGAGGATGATAGTTTCATAAAAAAAGTTATAGAGAAAATGATTCCTGTTGTAGTATTAAATAGGGAAGTAAAGGATTTAGAAGTGAATAATATAGTTTCAAATGAAATAATAGGTGTCTATGAAGGAATAAAACATTTGATAAATCTAGGACATAAAGATATAGCAATAATTGAAGGGAAAGAAGATTTTGAGTCTACAAAGGTAAGAAGAAAAGGATATTTAAAGGCTTTTAGTGAATTCAAAATTGATATTATGAATGAATTTATAGTAAAAGGTGATTATGGATTGGAAAGTGGCTATCTGAGAGCTAAGGATTTATTAAAATTAGAACATAAGCCCAGTGTGATTTTTGCTTTTAATGATGATATGGCTCTAGGTGCAATGAAGGCTATATTGGAAGCTGGATTAAGAGTTCCAGAGGATATTTCTATACTTGGATTTGATGGTAGCGTATTTTCCCATTATTTAACACCATCTATTTCGACTATAAAAAGACCGATTGAGGAAATTTGTTATTATGGAGTAAAGATATTATTTAATATCATGAAAAACAAAAATGTAGAGATTGAAAAAAAATCCTTTAAAACATTTTTTATAGAAAGAGATTCTATATTGCCTAAAAAGTAGAAAATATATAGCTAAAGGTAAATAATAATATGCTACTTGAAAAATTTTTAGGCAATTTTATTAAAAAGTTCTTGCACACGTGTGCTAGAAAATGTTATAATGTCTCTAGTGATGCACACGTGTGCAAAATGTGGAAAACGCTTATATTTAATTTGTTTGTTCCTTATGGTTTAAATTTTTACACTATATGTTAATTCATTAACAAAATATGGTGGTGAAAATTTAATATAAAGGCATTATATTTTTCATCAATTGCCAGAAAGATACATATTAGGAGGGGAAAGAAATGAAAAAAGTTTTATCTGTATTTTTAGTAGTTATACTTGCATTAAGTTTAGTTGCATGTGGTGGTAATGAAGTTAATGAAGGAGATCAGGGTACAAGTGAAGGAACTGAAAAAGTTGAATCTAAAACATTAAAATTAGCCCACAACTTAAATGAAAAACATACTGTACATTTAGCATTAAGTGAATTTGGGAAATTAGTTGAAGAAAAATCAAATGGAACATTAAAGGTTCAGATTTTTCCAAATGGACAGCTAGGTTCTGAATCTCAGGTTTTAGAACAACTTCAAGCTGGTGCAGTTGCAATGACCAAGGTTTCAGCAGCAGCACTTACTACTTATTCTGAAGGATATAATGCTTTTACATTGCCATATGTTTTTGCAGATGAAGAGCATTATTTTAAGAGTATGGAATCTAAAGCCGTAGAAAATCTTTATAATTCTACTGCCGAGAAAGGGTTTATTGGACTTACATTCTATAACTCTGGAGCCCGTTCATTCTATACAGTTGATAAGCCGATATTGACTCCTGAGGATTTAAATGGAGTAAAAATTCGTGTTATGGGTTTCCAATCTCAAACAGATATGGTTAAAGCATTAGGAGGAACACCTGTTGGTATGCCCTACGGAGAAGTTTATACATCACTTCAATCTGGAGTAATTGATGGAGCCGAAAGTAATGAAACAGCCCTTACAAATGGTAAGCATGGAGAAGTTTCAAAGCATTTTTCATATGATGAACACACAAGGATTCCAGATATTTTAGTACTAAGCTCAAAGGTATGGGAGTCTCTTTCTGAAGATCAGCAAGCTATAGTAAAAGAAGCTGCTGTAGAGTCAACTGAATATCACAAACCATTATGGGACAAGGCTATAGAAGAAGCAAAAACGGAAGCCAGTGAAGAAATGGGAGTTGAGTTCCATGAGGTTGATAAAGAGCCATTTAGAAAAGCTGTTGAGCCAATGTTAAAGCAATATGGAGAAGATTATCCGCAGGTTAAAGAATTACTTGATGCTTTCAAGGAATTAGAATAATAAAAAAATCCTAGCGTCAAGCTAGGATTTAATTTTTACTATTTTGCACAAGAGGAGTGATATTTATGTTATATCCTAAAATTACCCAAACTAGAAATTTAATTAATTTATGTGGAATTTGGAATTTTAAAGGAGATTTTAATGAAGAAGGATATAAGGAAGAATGGTTTAAAAATGGATTAAAGGACTATGATTTTATGCCAGTGCCTTCAAGCTATAATGATATAACTACCGATGGTAGATTGAGGGATATTGTTGGAGATGTATGGTATCAAAAGGACATTATTGTACCCAATAATTGGAATGAAGACAAAATATTTATAAGGGTGGGGAGTGCCAGCCATAACTCAAAAATATGGATTAATGGTAACTTGGTTAAGGAATATGTTGGAGGATTCTTACCCTTTGAAGCAGATATAACAGATTATGTAAAATATGGAGAGGAAAACAGGATAATAATATGCGTTAACAATGAACTTTCATGGCAAACATTTCCACCGGGGGAAGTGTATTATTTTGAAGATGCAGATGGAAATAAAATTAAAAAACAAAAGCAGCAGCATGACTTTTTTAATTATGGTGGAATCCATAGACCAGTTTATATATATACAAGACCAAAGGTTCATATTGAAGATGTAAGTGTAAAGACGACGGATTTTAAAGGTGAAAAGGGTTATATAAATTATGAAGTCTTTACCAATGAGGATTGTAATAATATTGAAGTTGAGATTTATGATGAGGAGAATAATTTAAAAGGAAAATCAAAGGGAAAAGAAGGCACAGTTCAAGTAGATGGTGTAAAGCTTTGGGAGCCTGGGAATCCTTATCTTTACAAATTCGTTGCCAATATAAAAAATGAAGATGAGCTAATAGATACATATAATCTTAATATTGGTATAAGAACAGTGAAAATAGAAAGTGGACAGCTTTTAATTAATAATAAGCCTTTCTATTTCAAAGGGTTCGGAAAACATGAGGATATGGATATTAAAGGTAAGGGCTTGGATGATGCAGTTAATATAAGGGATTTTAATCTATTAAAGTGGACGAATGCCAACTCCTTTAGAACATCCCATTATCCATATTCAGAGGAGATATTGGATTTAGCAGATAAGTATGGAATAGTAGTTATAGATGAAGTTCCAGCAGTAGGAATGCTAGGGCAGGCTGTTCCAGCAGTCGGGGAGCTTGATGGAGTATTTAGAGAAGATAAAATTAATGGTGATACCTTAAAGGAGCATATAAGAATAACTAAAGAGCTTATAGCAAGGGATAAAAATCATCCTTCAGTTGTAATGTGGTCTTTAGCTAACGAAGCTTCTGTAATGGAGCCAAGGGCAGGAGAATATTTTAAAGAGCTTGTAGAAGAAACGAGAAAATTAGATGATAGGCCTCTTATGAATGTAAATATTATGCTTGCTGAGCCCGGTAAATGTCATGTATCTAAATACTTTGATGTAATAGGACTTAATTTGTACTTCGGATGGTATTCTGAAAGAGGTGACATAGCTTCTGGTGCAAAGAGACTTCTGCAATGGCTTGAGGATTGGCATGAGAAAGAAGGAAAACCCATTGTAATGACTGAATATGGTTGTGATACCATAGCAGGACTTCATAAGCAGCCCTCAATAATGTTCAGTGAAGAGTTTCAAGTTGAGTTCTTAAAGGAATATCACAGGGTTTATGACAAATTACCCTTTGTAATAGGTGAACAAGTATGGAATTTTGCAGATTTTATGACGGGTCAGGATATTGTAAGAATAGATGGAAATAAAAAAGGTGTTTTCACAAGGCAAAGACAGCCTAAAATGGCAGCCCATTATTTAAAGGAAAGATGGGAAAAAATAAGTAATCATTTTACCAAATAGTAGTGTTTCTCTAAGAAGTTATTATGATGGAGGGAATTAAATGGAATTCATTAAGAAGATAATGAATAGTGTTTTATCTTATGTTACTGCATTTTTCTTAATAGTAATGACTGCTTTGGTAGTTTGGCAGGTTTTTACTAGATATATTTTAAGTAATCCAAGTATTTTTACAGAAGAGTTAGTAAGATTCATATTGATATGGACTTCATTCTTAGGAGCTGCCTATGCCTTTGGAACAAGGCAGCATATGGCCCTTATATTTGTAAAGGAAGGCGCAAAGGGAACTGCAAAGAAATTAATATGTACTTTTATTGATTTAGTGGTATTGATTTTAGCATTTTTTGTTTTGATAAAGGGTGGTTATAATTTAGCTTCAGGTGTTATGACAATAAAAACTCCTATTTTGGGAATACCAAAGGGTTTTGTATATATGATAGGCCCAATAAGTGGTGTTATCATTGTTATTTATCAGATTATTAATATTTTAGAAGACTTAAAAATGGAAAATATAGACTGAAAACTTTTAGAAAGAGGAGTGTAAAGAAATGGAAATAGCTTTAAAGGCTGCACTAATATTATTTTTTACCTTTTTAGTGCAATTGGGAATTGGTGTTCCTATATCCATAAGCATAGGAGTTTCATCAGTAATTACTGCTCTTACTGCACTGCCAATGGATATAGCAATTTTCACTGCGGCTCAAAAAATGATAAGTGGTATAGATAGCTTTTCGCTACTTGCAGTACCCCTTTTTGTACTTTCAGGAAATATTATGAACAATGGGGGAATTGCTAAAAGACTTGTTAATTTCGCAAAGACAATTGGAGGAAGATTGCCTGGAGCATTGGCCCATGCTAATATTCTTGGGAATATGCTATTTGGTTCTCTTTCTGGATCAGCTGTTGCAGCAGCTGCAGCAATAGGTGGAACAATGGCTCCACTTCAAAAAGAAGAGGGATACGAACCATCCTACTCTGCTGCTGTTAATATAGCATCCTGTGCCACTGGTATGCTTATACCACCAAGTGGAGTTTTAATCCTTTATTCCCTAGTTGCAGGAGGAGTTTCGATTTCAGCACTTTTTATAGCAGGTTATATACCGGGGATTTTAATGGGATTAGCATGTATGGTTGTGGCCTATATATATGCAAAGAAAAATAATTACCCAGTTTGTGACAAAGTTTCATTAAAAGAAGCTATTAAGGTGTTTTTAGATGCTATACCAAGTTTATTGCTTATTGTTATAGTTATTGGTGGTATTGTATTTGGAATATTTACAGCCACAGAAGGAGCGGCTATAGCTGTTGTATACACACTTATATTATCACTAATTTATAAATCACTAACTATACAATCCATGAAGGAAATACTTATGAAGACAGCTGTAACAACGGGCGTAATAATGTTCTTAGTTGCATCTTCTTCGGCAATGTCATGGATTATGGCGTATACAGGTATTCCTCAGGCAATAAGTAATATAATAATGTCAATTTCAGACAATCCTATAGTAATCCTATTTATCATGAATATTACTTTGTTAATAGTAGGAACCTTTATGGATTTAACTCCAGCGGTACTTATTTTTACACCGATATTTTTACCAATAGCCACCCAACTTGGACTTCATCCGGTACATTTTGGTATTGTTCTAGTATTTAATCTATGTATAGGAATAATGACACCGCCGGTAGGGAGCGTATTATTCGTAGGATGTAGTGTTGCAGATGTTTCAATAGAAGGAGTTATAAAACCTCTACTTCCGTTTTTTGTGGCATTGATAGCAGTTCTTTTCCTAATAACTTATGTTCCAGCTCTAAGCTTAATTTTGCCAAAGCTTTTTGGATTAATATAAAATTTAGGAGTGTTAAACTATGATATTAAAAGAATATTCCTTTAGTTTTATAAAGGAAGAAAACAATGTGTTGGATTTCAAATTGGATACTGATAATACAATGGTAAAGGTCTTTGTACTTGAAGAAGATATAATCAGGGTATTATTTATTGAAAATGAACTTAAGCTAGATAGGACGTGGCTGATTGCACCAGGGATGGATGACATAGAAAAAGAAGGTAGAGACAGACTTGATATTTCTCCATTTTCTTTACCGAAATTTGAATATTGTATCACAGATGAAGCCTGTATAGTAGAAACTTCTAAGATTAAGGTGGTTTTTGACTTAAACGGAATGAAGGCTTCCTGGTATGCAAAGCTAGATAATAGTGAAATTTTATTTGCTAAAGACAGAAAGACCCAGGCATATAATATATCTAATTCCCTTGGTGATGGTGTATATCATTATCTTGAAAGAAATTTAGATGAGGAATATTTTGGTCTTGGAGAAAAAAGTGGAGAAACCAATAGATACGGAAAAAGATATAGAATGATGAGTGTTGACCCTATGGGTTACGATGCACAATTTACCGATCCCCTTTATAAGCATATACCCTTTTACATTACAAGAAATAAAAATACTAATGTATTTTTCGGTTTATTTTACGACAATTTGTCAACATCAATATTTGACATGGGGAATGAATTGGACAATTACCATGGCTATTATCGTTATTATAATGGAGAAGAAGGCGATTTAGATTATTATATTATCCTTGGTCCAAATATTAAAAACGTAACTGAGAAATTTTCATGGTTAACTGGAAAAACAATGTTTATGCCTAAATGGAGTATAGGTTATTCTGGATCAACTATGAGCTATACTGATGCTCCAGATGCTCAAAACCAATTGCAGAAATTTATTAAAGACTGTAAAGAACATGATATACCATGTGATTCTTTCCAATTGTCATCGGGATACACTTCTATTGAAGATAAAAGATATGTTTTCAATTGGAATTATGATAAAGTACCTACACCAAAGGAGCTTTCAAAGAAGTTTCATGACAATGGGCTGAAGATTTGTGCAAATATAAAACCTGCATTATTAGTAGATCATCCTATGTTTGACGAGCTTGAAAGGGAGAATATGTTTGTACTAAAAAAGGATGAAGATAAACCTGAAATAGCTCAGTTTTGGGATGAGCTAGGATCATATGTGGACTTTACAAACCCTAAGGCTTATGATTGGTGGAAAAAGCAGGTAACAGAAAAATTATTGAAATACGGAATAGATTCCACATGGAATGATAATAACGAATATGAGATTTGGGATAAAAAGGCAAGGGCAAATGGCTTTGGGAAGGAAATAAATATTTCTCAAATAAGACCACTTCAGCCATTATTGATGATGAAGGCTTCATATGAAGCCCAAAGTGAATATGCTCCAAATATAAGACCCTATTTGATTTCTCGTTCTGGTTGTCCAGGTATGCAAAGATATGTTCAGACATGGTCTGGAGATAATAGAACATCATGGAAATCAATAAAATACAATATAAAAATGGGTATAGGATTGAGTTTATCGGGAGTATATAATATTGGCCATGATGTAGGTGGGTTTGCAGGTCCTGCCCCTGAACCTGAAATGTTTGTAAGATGGGTTCAAAATGGAATTTTCCATCCTAGATTTACAATTCATTCTTGGAATGATGATGGAACTGCAAATGAACCCTGGATGTATCCCGAGGTAACAAAATATATAAGAAAGCTTATTAAATTTAGAACCAAGATTACTCCATATATTTACAACCTACTTTATAGGGCAAATAAACATTATGAACCTATTATAAGACCTACATTTTATGAATTTGAAGAAGATAATAATACCTTTGAAGAAAATGATGATTTTATGCTGGGAGATAGTATGCTTATAGCCTCTGTGACCCAAAAAGAAAAGTATGAAAGAGAGGTTTATCTTCCTAAAACAGATGAAGGATGGTATGACTTTAATACGGAAAAATGGTATGAAGGTGGTCAAAGGATAACTATACCTTCACCCCTTGATTATACTCCACTTCTTATAAAGGGTGGTTCAATAATAGCAATCAATGATGCTGATATAACATTTGAAACAAAAGATAAGGATGAAAGAGGATTTATTCTTTTCCCTCATAAAGGTCAGGGAGAAAAAACATATACATTATATGAAGATGATGGAATTACAATGGATTATAAAAAAGGAATATATACAAATATTCATATAAATATGAAATCCAATAAAGAGTCAATAGATATGACTATTAGTAAAGATGGAAAATATAAGCTACCCTATAATGAAGTAAGATTCTATCTTCCAAATGGAGAGAATAGAAGGCTTACAATAAATGGGGAAATTTTCAAAAAAAATAAGGATAATATTCATAGTATAAATATTTAGATTTTGTAGAGGAAGATTTAGATGAAAAAATTTATGGACGATAATTTTTTACTTTTAAATGATACAGCAATAAAACTATATCATAAGTATGCTAAAAAAGTGCCTATATATGACTATCACTGTCATTTGAATCCTAAAGAAATTTGGGAAGATAAAAAGTATAAGAATATGACAGAGGTTTGGTTATATGCAGATCATTATAAATGGAGAGCCATGAGAAGTAATGGTATAGGTGAGGAATATATTACCGGTGATAAAAGTGACTATGAAAAGTTTATGGCATGGGCCAGGACTATCTCTAATTGTATAGGAAACCCATTGTACCATTGGACCCATTTAGAGCTTAAGAGATATTTTGGAATAGATGAAGTATTAAATGAAGATACTGCAGATTTTATATGGAATAAATGTAATGAGATTCTTAAAGAGGATGGCTTTAGTGCAAGGGCTTTAATTGAAAGATCCAATGTAAAGATGATTGGAACTACAGATGAACCTATCGACTCATTAAAATATCATAAAATGATAAAAAAGGAAGGCAAAATTGGTGCAAAGGTATTACCAACCTTTAGACCAGATAAAGGTTTAGAGATCAGAAAAGAAGGATTTAAAGAATGGATTGAAAAATTATCCAAATCCTCTAATAGAACCATTGAAACCTACAGTGATCTATTGGATGCATTAGCTGAAAGAATAAATTATTTCCATGAGCATGGGTGTAGAATATCAGACCATGGCATGGATTATGTTCCTTATGAAGAAGCAGCTATAGATGAAATTAATCTAATATTTAAAAAAGCTTTGAACAATAAATCTATAAGTGATTTGGAAGAAGAGAAATATAAGACCTATACACTAATTTATTTAGGAGAGATGTATGCTTCATTAAATTGGACTATGCAATTTCATATAGGAACAATGAGAAACAATAATACTAGAATGTTTGAAAAAATTGGTGGAGATGGCGGTTTTGATTCTATTAATGATCATTCTATTGCAAGACCCCTTTCTAGATTATTGGATTCTTTAGAAAAGAAGGATAAACTTCCCAAGACAATATTATATGCATTAAACCCAAGCTATAACTATATAATAGGCTCCATGATCGGTAATTTTCAGGGAGGAATGCCATCGAAAGTACAATTTGGAACTAGCTGGTGGTTTAATGACCATAAAGAGGGAATTATAAGGCAAATTACAGATTTAGCCAATCTTGGACTTTTAAGCCGATTTGTTGGTATGCTCACCGATTCTAGAAGCTTTTTATCATATACAAGGCATGAGTATTTTAGAAGAATATTGTGCAATATAGTTGGAGAGTGGGCTGAAAATGGAGAGGTTCCAAATGATATAGAGTTTTTAGGTAGTCTTATAGAAAATATATGCTACTATAATGCGAAAAACTATTTTCAAATAAAGTTATAAAAATTTAGGAGGTATATTATGAGAATGACCATGAGATGGTATGGGGATGATGATAAGGTTACGCTTAATCAAATAAGACAAATCCCTGGAGTTACTGGTATAGTTTCAGCTATTTATGATGTGCCTGTTGGAGAAGCATGGACAATTGATAAGATAATGGACTTGAAGAACAAGATAGAAAACAAGGGCCTAAAACTTGATGTAATAGAAAGTGTTCCAGTACACGAAGATATAAAGCTTGGACTTTCCAGTAGAGATAAATACATCGAGAATTATAAAGAAACCTTAAGAAATCTAGGAAGAGCAGGTGTAGGGGTAGTATGTTATAATTTTATGCCTGTATTTGACTGGACAAGATCATCCTTGGAATATGAATTGAAGGATGGTTCTAATGCACTTATATACGATGAAAAAACAGTTGAAAAAATGAATCCTCTATCTGGCGATTTAGAGCTTCCAGGTTGGGATACAAGCTATAAGGAAGGTGAGCTTGAGGACTTATTAAAGAAATATCAAAGTATTACTGAGGAGAAATTATGGGAGAATCTTGAATATTTTTTAAAAGAAATAATTCCTGTTGCTGAGGAAAGTGATATTAAAATGGCTATACATCCTGATGATCCACCTTGGTCTATTTTTGGACTACCAAGAATAATAACAAATAAAGATAATCTTGAGAGGTTTATAAACCTAGTTGATAGTCCTAATAATGGGTTGACTTTGTGTAGTGGTTCTTTGGGTGTGGCTGAAAAAAATCATATTCCTGAACTCATAAGACATTTTGGGAAAAAAGAAAGAATTCATTTTGCCCATGTAAGAAATATAAAGATAACAGGAGAAAAATCCTTTGAAGAAGCTTCCCACAGAAGTGATGATGGGTCTTTGGATATGTATGAAATTATGAAGGCATATCATGATGTTGATTTTAAAGGACCATTAAGGCCAGATCATGGAAGAATGATCTGGGGAGAAACAGGAAGACCTGGATATGGCCTTTATGACAGGGCCCTTGGAGCTACCTATTTAAATGGTATTTGGGAAGCTTTAAGCAAAAATAAAATTTAGGAGGATAATTTATGAAAATACCCTTTAATATAGATTTAAAAGAAAAAGTTGTAGTAGTAACAGGTGGGGGAGGAGTTTTATGCGGTGTGTTTGCAAAGGCTCTGTCAAAATGTGGAGCAAAGATAGCTGTACTTGATCTTAATAAAGAAAATGCCCAAAGGGTTGCAGATGAAATAAATAATGATGGTGGCACAGCAATAGGAGTAGCGGGAAATGTTCTAGATAAAGAAAGCTTAAATAAAGCAAAAGCCATTGTGAATGAAAAGCTTGGAACATGTGATATACTCATAAATGGTGCTGGAGGGAATCATCCTAAAGGTACAACTACCAAGGAGTACTTAAACATAGAGGATTTAGAAAAAAATGATGAAATAATTACATTTTATGATTTAGATCCAAAGGGGATAGAGTTTGTATTCAATTTAAATTTTCTGGGAACCCTTATTCCTACTCAGATTTTTTCAAAGGATATGTTAGAAAAAGAAGATTCTGTAGTTATTAACATATCTTCAATGAATTCCTTTGTACCTTTAACTAAGATACCTGCCTATAGTGGTGCTAAGGCTGCAGTAAGTAATTTTACTAAGTGGCTTGCTGTACATATGTCAAAGGTTGAAATTCGAGTAAATGCAATTGCACCGGGATTCTTTCTGACAAATCAAAATAGAGGGCTTCTTACAAATGAAGATGGAAGCTTTAAGCCCCGGGCAGAAAAAATATTAAGTCATACTCCTATGGATAGATTTGGTGAACCGGAAGACCTTGTAGGAACTTTACTTTGGCTTGTAGATAAAAACTCATCGGGATTTGTAAATGGCACGGTAATTCCAGTAGACGGTGGTTTTTCAGCTTACTCTGGTGTCTAAATATTTGTTAGAATAAAATAGTTTATATTATAGTAAAAACCTGCAATAAACCTTTAGAGGATATTGCAGGTTTTCTATTTCAAATTTTATATTCGATGCAGAAATATTGACAAAATAACATATATTATTTATAGTAGATAAGAAAAAGGTTACTTTACAAAACAAAAGATTGGCGGGAATTATCTATGAATACTATTGCTACCATTGTAGGAATATCTGTCTTAGGACCGATAATAGGGTCCTTTATAGGAGTGCTAAAAAAGCCCTCTGAAATTTTCATGTACAATATGCTTTCCTTTGCAGCTGGGATTATGCTGACCATATCCTTTCTTGAGCTTATTCCTGAGAGTATAGAATTTTCTTCCATTTATATTTGTATAGCAGGGATTGTTATTGGCTCTTTAATAATGTATTCTATCGACAGATTAATACCCCATATTCATCCAGAATTAATCGAGCAGGAGCAGGGAAAAAACATAAAGAAAACAGCAGTATATCTTATAATAGGAATTTTTCTTCACAATTTTCCAGAAGGCATGGCAATAGCCATTGGAACAGTTTCGGAATCGAAAATAAGTATTGTTATAGCATTGGCAATAGCAATTCATAATATTCCAGAGGGAATATGTACATCGGCACCATATTATCATTGTACTCAAAACAGACTTAAGTCCTTTTTAATATCTTCAATGACGGCATTACCTATTTTAGTAGGCTTTATATTTGCACACTATTTATTTAAAAATATTTCTCATACTTTAATTGGATTTATAATAGGTGCCACGGCAGGGCTTATGATTTATATTTGTGCCGATGAGCTAATTCCTACTTCAGCATGTAACACTGGAAATCACAGTACCATATTCTCATTAATTGTAGGTATAATATTTGTTATCTTGTTGCAATTGATATAATTTAATTATGATTATGGTGAGAATCAAATTGAAAGGTTGATTTATACGTCATAAAAAGTCATAGAAACATGGATATTTTCAGGCTATATAAATTAAAATTTCACTTTTTTCACTATAATAAAGTCTTTACTCAAATCCCTATAAATGAACCTTTCTATTTAGAGAAGGTTCATTTATATATAAAAATAAATAACTTTAAGGTTTAATAAATTTCAAACAAAAAATGTAGTAGAATTCATTATTTTTTAAAAATTCATGAAAATTAGAGAATATCTATAATAGAATATGTAAAATATTTATGATAAAATATATTAATAATAGAACAATGTTCCGGAATTTACCGATACATAAATGAAGTATAGTATATAAAAATTGTTTAAGTTTATAATGACAACGAGATTATGATAGCTATGATTATATAGTTTCAGAAAGGTAAGGAAATTATGTATAAAAAAATATCCTTAGAAGAAGCACAAAATCTATTAATTAAAAATGTAAAAAAGACTGATGAGATGTGTATAAATATACTAAAGGCGCATGGCGAGGTGCTTGCAGAAACAATCGTATCTCCTATTAATCAACCACCCTTTGATAGATCACCCTTGGATGGTTATGCTTTAATTGCAGAGGATTTAGAAAATCTATCGTTAAATAATCCTATGAAGTTTAAAGTAATAGATGAGATATATGCAGGAGAGGTGTCAAGTAAAAAAATAGAAAAGGGTGAAGCTATTAGACTTATGACAGGAGCTCCTATACCAGAAGGTGCAAACTGTGTTATAAAACACGAAGATGTTATAGAAAAGGAAGATACAATATTTATATCAAAACAAATATTACCATGGCAGAATTATTGCTTCAAAGGAGAAGATGTTAAAAAAGGGGATAGAGTTTTAGAAAAAGGAAGATTTTTAACATCAAATGAAATAGGATTAATTGCTAGCTTAGGCATAGAAAAAGTTAAAATCTATAGAAAACCAACTATATCCATACTAAGTACTGGAGATGAACTCATAGATATAGGAGAAGAGCATTTACCAGGGAAAATATACAATAGCAACATATATTCCTTGGCCTTTAGAATTAAAGAATTGAATTTAAATTATAAAATTTTAGGACAAGTACAGGATAATGTAAAATTAATAAAGGAAAAAATTAAGAAGTATATTGAAAAAACAGATATGCTTATAACAACTGGTGGGGTTTCGGCCGGGAAAAAGGATTTAATGATTGATGTATTAAAGGATTTAGGAGCAGAAATTTTATTTTGGGGAGTAGAAATGAAACCTGGCTCTTCAGTGTTATGTGGAAAGTATAAGGGCAGGCTTATTCTATGCTTATCGGGTAATCCAGCAGCAGGTTTAATTGGTTTTGAAGTAATAGCAAGACCTATGCTTGCGTATGCTTCAAGACAGGAAGCTATAAAATTGAAATATTGTAAAGGAAAAATAACAGAAAATTATAATAAGAAAAGTAATGTAAGACGATTTTTAAGGGGAAGGATGTATTTGGAGGAAGGAAAATATTATGTATTTCCAATATCAGGTAACAATTCCTCAGGATTATTAAGTGAAAATATTAATTGTAATTGTTTGATAGATATTCCAAAGGGAAGCATAGGAATCAAAAAGTATCAAGAAGTTGATATAGCTTACTAAAACAAATGAGCTCTATCAAAGGATTAAAATATAAGAAATAAGGTGAGTTTATGATAGAAAGCAGTGCAATTGTTTTAGCAGGTGGTAGAAATAGTAGAATGGGCTATCAGAACAAATCATTTTTAAAGCTTGGAGAATCAAACTTTATTGAAATTGTGCTGGAGAAGGTTAAAGAATTTAATGATATAATTATTGTTACAAATGCACCTGATGAGTATGAATATTTGGGAATAAAAATAGTGAAGGACATATTTCCATTTACTGGGCCTTTAGGGGCGATATATACGGGATTAAAATATGCTAAATATGATAATTCAATTATATTTCCATGTGATATGCCATTTGTAAATCATAAGCTATTAGAGCATATTGCTAAAATTGCTAAGGGTTATGATGGAGTTGTTCCTAAGGTGGATGGATATTATCAGCCTCTTTGTTCAGCATATTCTAAAAAATGTATTGAAATTTTTGGAGAAGGCTTAAAGAATGGAATAACTAAAATCATAGACCTCTATCCACTAATGAATATATATTATATGACAAGAAAAGAAATAGAACAATATGGAAATTATGATGATATGTTTATAAATATAAATACACCTAGGGAATATGAAAAGCATATTAAGGAGGATTTAAATGGCAACAGGGATATGTATTGTCGGAAAATCAAATAGTGGTAAAACTACTTTGATATTAAAAATAATTGAGGAATTACAAAAAAGGGGATATAAAGTAGCCACATTAAAGCATCACAGCCATCGTTCCCATATGGATCAGCCTGGTAAGGATACATGGAAACATTATAATGCTGGAGCAGAGCAGGTAATGATTTCATCACCATCAGGCTATGCAATTTATAGAAGAATAGAAAAGGAACTTACTATAGATGAATTATTAGATTACAATAAGGGAATGGATATTGTATTAATTGAGGGATACAAAAGAGCAGCTATGCCCAAGGTTGAAGTGGTTAGAAGGGAAAGAAGTACAGAAATGATTTGTTCACCTGATGAAGTTCTGGCAGTAGTTAGTGATATTAACTTTGATATTGGGAAGCCATTATTTCATATAGATGACTATTTATCAATAAGTGATTTTATTGAAAAAAATATTATAGAAAATTAATGAAGGGAGTTAAAATATGGGTGAAATTATTAATTCAATAGATAGGGCATTAGACATTATAATTCTTCTATATCATGAAAGACAGGAGATGGGAATATCAGAAATTGCAAAAGAGTTGGGGCTTTATAAAAGTACTGTCCATAGGACGTTGATAACCCTGGAAAATAAAGGGTTTATTAAACAGAATCCTGACAATGGTAAATATTGGTTCGGTATAAAATTATATGCCATAGGCATGTTAGTCGGTGACAAGATTTCTTTTAAAGAAATTATAAAGCCCTATGCTAAAGAATTATATGATGAGTTTAGAGAGGTTGTAAATGTATCTATATTAGAAAAGAGTTCCATGGATTATCCTAGAAGTATCATTATTCATAAGGAGCAAGGATTAAATCAAGTATTAACTGTAAATCCACCTGTGGGGTCAAGTAGTCAGTGTCATTGTTCAGCAGTAGGAAAATGTCTTTTAGCATATTCACCTAAAAAGGTATATGAAAAGTATATAGGTAAGTCCCTCACAAAATTCACAAGAAATACTATAGATAATTGGGATGATCTGTTAGCTGAGTTAGAACAGGTTAAAAAACAAGGATATGCAGTAGATAATGATGAGTTAGAAATAGGCCTTACATGTATTGGAGCACCTGTTTTAGATAAAAATAATGAAGTGATTGCAGCTATAAGTCTTTCTGGTCCTACAACTAGAATGAGAGAAGGGGATTTTGAATATAAAATAAAGAAAGTTATGGAAATAGCAAATAAAATTTCTTCTTTATTAAAGTAACTCGTTATGCTAGTTCTTATATGATGGTTTTAATATTTGGCTCTGTTAGATTTTAGTGTTGTTAATGTGCAATGAAAAAAGTGTATGGAATAATACACTTTTAATTCATTGGTCGTGATTTCATGTCATACTCTGTTTCTTCTAATAACTCGTTTAGAAGAATAATGGCTTCTGCTTCACTCCTTTGAGGATAGACTGCAAATTTGGCATTATTACTGTCCTCAAAGTGATGATTTTCATCAAATAAAATTACAAATTCAGAGAAATTTCCGTTCGGTAATATAACCCCGAAATCATATATACCTGTATCAAGAGGAATATATGATTCATCTCTATTGGGGAAATTTGATGCCATATATCTATATTTTCTATCATCGATTTGAAAAAGAACATCCACTTTCTTTGAAAAGAGTGGTATTTTACTATGTTTTGTAATAACAATATCAAACTGAAGATTGTACTTTTCAACATGGGAATCTGAATAATCGTATATTATAAAATCTTCAGATATTGTTCGCCTTGAAGGAAGTATCATGATTAGTAGAACTAAAATTAAAAGTATCCACCATCTTTTTCTTACTTGAGTTAATATAAATTCTTTGATATTCTTCATGGTTAACGCCCCCCTCTTTGTTATAGGTTTTTCATATTCTATATAATTAGAATACTTCATAATACTATCCAATTACAATATTTATTTATGTTATGAGTATATTGGTGTCCTTGTTCTGTATTGATACAAATTTGTATCCGTCATTTTAGTGGAACTATTGACCAATAATTGTCTTGCTTTTACAATTTCTTTTTCGTCGAAGAAAGTTTGCAACCACTTGAACCAATGCAAGTAGTTCGGTAGATATTTAGTTGCTACACCATTAAATCTATCAATTCATTTCTTGAATTTACTATGCAAACTATTGACATGCGAAATGTGATAAACACCATTCTTCTTGCCATGTTTTATGACACTGGTACTACCACAATGCAAACAAGCCACCCCTTTAGAAAAGCGTTGCTCTCGATTATCACTGTATAATGATTTGGTCATGGATTTAAGAGATAGAATTTCTCCGATATTGTTAAACAGTTCTTCAATCTGACTATCCGTTAAGGTTTTTATATCCTTGAAAATAGAATGTACTGATGGCATAACTGGCTCCTTTGCGAATGTATGTTCGTATTAATTATAGAACAATAGTTCGCATAAGTCAAATAACAACACTAAAATCTAACAAAGCATAATATTTAATTTATTAGCACAACAGGTTAAAGTAATGGAAAGATAATTGTATATAAATAAAATTAAAAAAATTAAGAAAGCTATTGAAAACCAAATAGAAGAATATTATAATGGGAATATAAATAAAGAACGTCGTTCCGTGGTATAGAACACCACGGCACATTTTAGATTTTAAAATAGAACAATGTTCTGATCATCAGAACAAATATAAGGAGGTGAGACGATGAAACTTGTTATAATCGGAAATAGTGCAGCAGCTCTTAATGCTATAGAAAAAATAAGGAAATATGATAAGGACTTAAAAATTGTAGTTATCTCAAAGGAAAAGAGAAGAGCTTATTCAAGGGTATTATTGCCATATTACCTAAGGGGAAAATTTAAGGCTCGTGAAAACCTTTACATAAGAGATGAAATCTATTATGAAGAATTAAATATTGAGTACATAGAAGATGAAGTTGTTAAGCTTGATGATTCAAATAAAAAGCTTTTACTTAGAAATGGTGGTAATATTAGTTTTGATAAGCTTTTAATTACAACTGGTTCGTCACCGTTTAAACCACCTATAAAGGGATTAGACAATGATGGAATATATCATATGTGGACCTTTGAAGATGCTGTGAAGCTAGAACCATACTTTAAAGAAGGTAACAAGGTTTTAATTTTGGGGTCAGGATTTGTGTCTCTTCAGGCAGCTTGGGCGGCCCTTGTTAAAGGATTAGATGTTTATGTTTATGAGCTTATGCCTAGAATAATGCCCAGGGTTTTAGATGATAAAAGTGCAGGAATATTGATGGAACAAATGATAAAATTAGGTGTCGATTTAAAACTGAAGATTTCTACCCAGGAAATTAAAAAACTTGAAAATGGGAAACTAAAAGTTTGTGCAAAGGGTGAAGATGATGTAATTGTAGATTTTATTATTGTAGGAACTGGAGTTAAACCCAATATTAAATTTATCAGAAATACTTCCATAGAAATAGATAGAGGTATTCTTGTTAATGAATACATGGAAACCAGTGTAAAAGATATTTATGCAGCTGGCGATGTTACTCAGGGACCTACGGTATTTGGAGAGAAGTATATTATTCACGCATTATGGCCAACAGCTGTTGAGCAGGGAAAAATAGCAGGTACAAATATAATTGGGAACAGGGAAGCTTATGGTGGAAGTTTAAATATGAATGTGACCCAAATGTTTGATATTACAGTTGCTTCAACAGGAAATTTTAATGAAGAAGAAACATCTCAGGTATGGATGTATGATCTTGGTGAAAAGGGATTTTTTAAAGTGGTATTAGAAGATAAAGTTCCAGTTGGAGCTTCACTAGTTGGAAAATCTGAACTAGTAGAATTTTTAGGTATACTTAGACCAATTATAAGAAAAAAAGTTGAAATAAATTGCCAAAGAGACAATTTATTTGAATATTTACGAACTAAGTGTCAAGTTTAAGGATAATGGAGTGAGATAAATGAAAAAAGCTTCTATTTTATCGATTATTTCAAGGGAATCAAATACTGGTAAGACAACTTTTATTCAAGGAATTGTTCCCAAGCTTACAAGAAGAGGATATAAAATAATGACACTTAAATACAGCTGCTATGATTTTAATATAGATTACAAAAATACAGATAGCTATAAGCATTTTAATTCTGGTGCCGTTAGAACTGTATTAGTTGGACCTCAAAAGTGTGCAGTTATTGAACAAACAAATAGGCATAAAGAAATATATGAAATTGTAAATTCCTATAACGATATTGATTTAATAATTGCAGAAGGATTTAGAAATATTAATGAGCCAACTATAGAAATTATTAGGGAATCTATTACAAAAAAAATTATTACCTCAAGAAAAAATTTAATTGCAATAGCTGCGGATACAGATGATTTAAAAACAACTGCTCCGATTTATAATTTGAATGATTATTGTAGAATTTGTGATTTTATTGAGAATACACTTTTAAACAGAAAAGTTTTAAATATTACAGGGTGATTTAATTTAACGGATTACATAATTATTCTATCTATTATGGAATTTTGCTAAATTAGAGTTATGTAAAATCTTTAATTTGGTGAAGCTGGGGAGGTGGTAATGTGAAATACGTAACTATGGATTTAGACAAATGTGTTGGATGTAGGAACTGCGAATATGCCTGTTCATTTAAGCAAGCAAATAATTTTAATAGAAATGATTCCAATATAAGAGTGAATTTTTATCCTGAAACAGTGATTTGTATTCCCATGACTTGCATGCATTGTACAGAGGCATGGTGTTTGGAAATATGTCCTGCAAATGCTATAAGCAGAGATAAAGAAACAGGGGCTGTAATAATAAATCAGGATAGATGTGCGGGATGCAAAATGTGTATGCTGGCATGTCCCTATGGGAACATACACTTTGATTCTTCGAAATTGGTAAGTAAAAAATGTGATCTATGTGGTGGAGACCCTAATTGTGTAAAATTCTGTATATCTGGAGCATTGCAGTTTGAAGAAGCGGAAGATTTATTTGAATCTAAACGAGAAGCTTTAAATAGCAAGATACAGCAGCTTATACTTAATAAAAAATTAAAGGCCCAAGGAGGTGAATATAATGGAAAATAATAAAAAAAATGTAGTGAAGACCCTTTGTAGAATGTGTGATGATCATTGCGGTATTAATGTTTATCTAGAAAATGATGAAATAGTTGATATTGATGGAAGTAATCATTATTGGAATCGTGGAAGAATATGTGTAAAAGGTAGAGCGGGAGTAGATTTGTTTAATGGAAAGGATAGAATATTAAAGCCCCTTAAAAAAGTAAATGGCAAATTTGTTGAGATAGGTCTTGAACAAGCATTAAATGAGATATCTAAGAAAGTGCTCAAGATTAAGGAGGAATACGGAGCAAGATCCTTTGGTATTTGGAAGGGCGAAGCAGTTGGATTTGCACAGCAAGAGGAACTAGCAAGAAGATTTATACATGCTTTTGGATCTCCAAATTATTTTTCTAATGACTCCCAATGTTTTGTAGGGAGATGGATTGGGTATTCATTAGTGGCAGGTGCGTGGATGGCACAACCGGATTTTGAAAATTCTAAATGTATATTGCTTTGGGGAGCAAATCCACCAAATGCACATCCTAATATGACACAATACATAATGAGGGCAAAGGGAAAAGGAGCAAAAATAATTGCTATTGATTCAAGGTTAAGCCATATAGCTAGACAAGCCCATGTGTTTGCACAAGTCAGGCCTGGGACAGACGGGGCATTAGCCCATGGAATTATGAGATTATTAATTGAAAGGGATGGAATAGATAAGGAATTTATTAGAAAGTATACCCAGGGATATGACAAATTAAAGGAATATGTAAAGGAATTTACAGATGAATATGTAGAAAGGGAAACGGGAGTAGATAGAAATATACTTCATCAAATAGTTGACTTTATAATACAGGGAAGGCCCCATGTAATTAATTATGTAGGAAATGGCCTTGAGCATCATGAAAATGGAATAAATAATATAAGAGCCTGTGCTTGTATAGATGCCTTAGTAGCAAGCTTTGATCAAAAAGGTGGAAACTTTATGCCAGAGGGATTTGGCCAAAGAAAGCTTACCTTATATGATGAATTACCATTGACACATTTAAAGCCTATAGGTGCAGATAAATTTCCTGTATTGTATGAATATAGACAGGAATGTCATACCATGACGGCAATGAATACAATTCTTTCCCAAGACCCATATCCTTTAAAGGGAATGATAATAATAGGTGCAAATCCGGCACTAACTAATCCTAACACTAAAAAAGTTGTAAAGGCTTTAAAAAGTTTAGATTTGTTAGTAGTAAGGGAGCTGTTTATGTCAGAAACAGCTGAGCTTGCAGATTATGTACTACCTGCCGCATCATATCTTGAACGCTCTGAAATGCACTGCCATGGAATGCATCAAGTTGTTGCCCTGACCAATAGAATATGTACTATACCTGAAGTTCAGGATGAATATCAATTTCTACATGATATAGCCCATAGTGTGGGAATAGGAGAATATTTTCCATGGGAAAATGAAGATAAGTTAAATGAATGGCTGGTAGAGCCGACTGATGTTTCAATAGATATATTAAAGCAGAACCCAGAAGGATATCAGTATAAGCCCTTAAGATATAAAAAATGGGAAGAGAAGCTAAATAACGGTGAAAAGCCATTTAATACAAAAAGCGGAAAAATAGAATTGTATTCTGAGTATCTTGATAGCTTAGGCTATGATGGATTGCCAGTTTATAAATCACCGGATTATATAGAAAATAAAGATGATGAGTATCCATATACTATGATAACGGGAGCAAGAAAATTAATTTACTATCATGGAAGGAATAGAAACTTTAAGAGATTTAGAACTGCTATCCCCGGTCCGGAAGTAGAATTACATCCAGTAGATGCAGCAAAGCTTAATGTTAAAGATGGTGATGCAGTTATAATAACATCTCAAATAGGAAGCCTAGAAATACCTGTGAAGATCAGACATGAAAAAGAAATTATGCCAGGAATGATACAAATAACCCATGGCTGGAAGGAGGCTAATGTAAACCTTATAACACATGATGATAGATTTGATCCTATTGATGGCTTCCCACTAATGAAGTCAGTAAAGGTGAAAATTGAAAAAAAAGAAAAATAAACTATTTTTCAATTGAAGGAGTGTTACTGATGATTGATAAAAATGTGAAAGGGAAACCCAGTGTTATGGAGTCATTATTACTGTTTTTAAGTATTGTTGCTATATTGATAATAGGTATTATGGTATTAAAAACAGATATACATGTTTTATTAATATTAGGGTTGTGTGTAACCTGTTTAGTATCATTTAGATATGGTTATAAATTCGATGATTTACTTAAGGGAATGCAAAAAAGTGTTAGTCGAGCAATGGTAGCCATGGTTATATTTATTTTGATAGGTACAATTATTGGTTCATGGATAACAGCAGGAACTGTACCAGCTCTAATATATTATGGTCTTAAGTTTTTAAATCCTAAATTTTTTCTTCCACTGGGATTAATAATTTGCAGTCTTACATCATTGGCAACAGGAACTTCCTGGGGAACAGCAGGGACTGTAGGTATAGCTTTAATGGGAATGGGCGTTGGACTGGGAATACCTGCACCGGCCGTGGCAGGTATGGTAGTGGCAGGTGCATTTTTTGGAGATAAAATGTCACCTATATCGGATACAACGAATCTATCAGCTGTATCTGCCGGTGCTGATTTGTATGATCATATAAAGGCCATGGCATATACAACTGTTCCATCATATTTAATTTCAATCATTATTTATACCTTCATTGGATTTAAATATGCCAGTGGAAATGGAAATCCTGAGGATATACAAATGATACAGGATACATTAGCTGCTAATTTTAATCTCAATCCTATAGTAATATTACCAATGATTGTTTTATTTACATTGAATCTGAAGAAGGTACCAGCTGTACCAGCAATGATAATCGGTACCTTTACAGGATTACTAGTAGCAGTAATATTCCAAGGAACAAGCTTAAGTAGTGCATTATCATCATTAAACTATGGATACACCAATAAAACTGGTATAGAATTAGTAGACACTCTTTTAGTAAGGGGCGGTATACAAAATATGATGTGGACTTTTTCTCTATCCTTTATAGCCTTATGCCTAGGTGGTGTTTTAGAGGAAGTTGGATACTTAAAAGCTTTGATAGAAGGTATACTTTCTAGAGTAAAGAGTGTAGGGGCGTTGGTTTCGATGGTTATTTGCACAACAATTTTAGGAAATGCATCAATGGGAGAAATATATCTTGGAATCATACTTAACGGGAGTTTATACAAAGAGGCATTTAAAGAAAAAGGACTTAAACCAGCGATGCTTAGCCGCTTACTTGAAGAAGGTGGAACCTTAACAGGGCCATTAATTCCCTGGACAACAGCAGGAGCATTTATGGCAACTACATTAGGGGTTTCAACTATAAAGCTTGCTCCATATGCCCTATTAAATATCATTAATCCAATATTATCAATTGTACTATCATTTATGGGAATATTTGTGCTTTGGGAGAATAAGAAAGTAAAGAAACCACTTAGTAAAAATAAAGCTTAAAAATTTAAAACAACATAATGAATGAAAAAGTATTTCCCGAACAAGATTGCTCGGGAAATATTTAACACAATAGTAGAACAGAATTTCAAAATCTAAGGAGGAACTTATGAAAATACTTGTAATAAACCCTGGAGGTACTTCTACAAAAATTGCGGTTTTTGACGGGGAAAAGAAAATATTTAAGAAAAGTATTAAACATACAGCCGAGGATTTGAAAGAATTCAAAACAGTGTTTGATGAGTATGAATATAGAAAAAAATTAATATTAGATTCTATAAATGAAGGGAATATATCTGTAGATTCTTTAAATTGCGTTGTAGGTAGAGGTGGACTTATGAAACCTATAGAAGGCGGCGTCTATAGAGTTAATAAAAGAATGCTTGAAGATTTGAAAAATGCAATAAATGGAGAGCATGCTTCAAATTTAGGGGCTATACTTGCTAAGAATATTGCTGATGATATAAATGTCCCATCCTTTGTTGTAGATCCAGTATCGGTAGATGAATTTCAGGATATATCCAGAATTACAGGATTATCAGATATTGAGAAAGCAAGCTGGCTCCATTCATTAAACCATAAGGCTGTATGTAGGAAAATAGCAGAAAAAATGGGAGGAAGATATGAAGATTTTAACTTTATAGCAGCTCACCTTGGGTCGGGAATATCAGTAGTAGTCCATAATAAAGGTAGAATGATTGATGGAAGTGGTGGAAGATCAGATGGGCCCTTTTCTCCGGAGCGAAGTGGTGGATTATTGGTATATCCTCTAATTAAGCTTTGTTATTCTGGAAAATATACATGTAAGGAAATGGTGGCAAAGGTCAGTACCATAGGTGGAATGTACGATTATTTGGGGACAAAGGATATTATGAAAATAGAGGAAATGATAGAAAAGGGCCATAGGAAAGCAAAGCTTGTTATGGATGCGTTTATATATCAAATTGCAAAGGAAATATCCATGTATGGAGCTTCCTTATATGGAGAGATTGATAAGATAATATTAACAGGTGGTATAGCAAATTCAAAGATGGTAACCGGTGGAGTACAGAAAAGGGTAGAATATTTAGCACCAGTAGAAATTGCTCCAGGAGAAATGGAAATGGAAGCCTTAGCCCTTGGAGCAATGAGGGCACTTAAAGGAGAAGAAGTAGTAAAGGAATATCTATAGTATAGGAGGTGAAAACTGTGCTGAAAAGCTTTGATGAAGCAATAGAAAAGGTGAAAAAAGTAGGCCCTTACACTCTTAGCGTTGCAGGTGCAGAGGATGAAGAGCTATTAAAGGCAGTGAAAAAAGCTGTGGATATGGGATTTATAAAACCAATACTTGTAGGGAATGAAGGAAAAATAAAAGAAATTATAAAAAAAGTTAAATTGGATAATTGTAAAGTAATTAATAGCTCTACTTCGGAGGAAGCAGCATTGGAAGCTGTAAAGCTTGTAAAAAAGGGAAAAGCCCAGGTGCTTATGAAGGGACTTGTAAATACATCTGTTTACATGAGAGCAGTACTTAATAGACAGCATGGGCTGAGAACCGGAAGGCTTATTAGCTTAATGGCAGTATATGAACTTCCTGGATATCACAAGCTTTTATATTGTACAGATAGTGGAATAAATACAGCTCCTAATCTTAAGCAAAAAAAAGATATATTAATAAATGCTTTAAAGGCAATGAAAAGGATGGGATTGAATAATCCTAAAGTGGCAGCTTTAGCGGCAAATGAGATGGTAGATGAAAAAGTACAGGCCACAGTAGATGCTGCTGAATTAGTAAAAATGAGAAGGAATAATGAAATATCAAAGTGTATTATTGAAGGTCCTATAGCATTTGATGTAGCCTTTGATAAAAATGCAGCCCAGCACAAGGGGATAGACAGTCAAATATCAGGAGATGTGGATCTACTATTGTTCCCAAATATTGAAACAGGAAATGTATTGGGAAAATCATGGCTTCATTTCAATAAAGCTAAATGGGTAGGTATTGTACTTGGAGCTTCAAATCCAGTAATACTCGGTTCAAGGTCCGATACAGCAGAGATTAAAATAAATTCAATTGCCTTAGGGTGTCTGGCGTCGTCACAGATATAGTATTTTATAACTAGAGGGGGAGATAATTATGAAGCTATCAACTAGATTAAGTGTTATGAAGCCTTCAGCAATTAGGGAAACAGGAAAACAGATAGCTGCAAGACCAGGATGTATGTCCTTTGCAGCAGGGCTTCCATCACCACAATTAATACCAGTAGAAAAGGTAAGAAAAATAACTGATAAAATATTGAAGAAAAAGGGGGCTATTGCTTTGCAATATGGTCCCACAAAGGGACATGAGCCATTAATAGAGAAGATAGTCAAAATAATGGAAGAAAAGAATGTGACTGCAACAAGGGAAAATATTCAGATAACAACGGGGTCTCAACAGGCAATATTTTTTAGCGCCATGATGTTTGTTAATAAAGGAGATACAGTAATTACGGAAAATCCAAGTTATCTGGGAGCTTTAGCAGCCTTTAGACCCTTTGAATGTAATTTTAAAGGAATAGATGTAGATGAAGATGGAATGAAATTAGATGAGCTTGAAGCAGTATTGGAAAAGGATAATAATGTTAAAATGATATATGTAGTACCAAATTTTTCAAACCCTACGGGAAGAACTTGGTCCTTAGAAAGAAGAAAAAAATTGCTTGAAATTGCAGGTGAATATGATCTTCCAATAGTAGAAGACAATCCATATGGAGAAATAAGATTTGAAGGGGAAGATATACCCACAATAAAAGCTTTGGATAAAGAAAATAGAGTAATATATTTAGGATCATTTTCTAAAATATTTTGTGCTGGATTAAGAGTAGGTTGGATATGTGCAGATAAAAATCTTATAAATAAATACGAAATAATGAAGCAAGGTGCAGACCTTCAATCAAATCAACTTGCCCAAATGCAGGTTGATGAATTTCTTAATGAATATGATATGGAAGAACAGATAAAGGAAATTATAAAGGTATATAAAGTTAAAAGAGATTTAATGTGTAGGCTTATAGATGAAAAGTTTCCTAAAACAGTAAAAAGAACAGATCCCAAGGGGGGAATGTTCCTTTGGATTGAGTTTCCTAATGGGGTAGATGCTTCAAAATTACTTCAAAAAGCATTAGAATTAAATGTTGGATTTGTACCTGGAGGACCTTTCTATCCAAATGGTGGACACGAAAATACAGTAAGACTTAATTATTCAAATATGTCGCAAGAACAAATAGTAGAAGGAATTGGACTTTTAGGAGAACTTTTCAGTAGGGAGTTTTAAAATGTACAGTCTAAATATGATAAACTCAAGTGAAAAAGCTAAAAAAATGATGAAATACCGTTGGTTAATTTGGGGAGTAATCGTACTTGCATATGCAATAAAGTTTTTTCATTCCCTATCAATGGGAGTTGTAAAGGATACGATTATTGCTGAATTTGCATTAACAGAGACTACCTTTGTTTCTATAGGAAATAGTTTTTTTTATATATATCTTATTATGCAAATACCTACTGGGCTATTGGTTGATACCCTTGGCGCAAGAAAAACAGCCTCCTATGGCACTTTAATAGCTGCCTTTGGAATAATTTTATTTAGCTTTTCCCACAGCGTAGCTCTATTATATGTAGGAAGAGGTATGGTAGGACTTGGAACATCTGTAGTATTTGTGTCTATACTTAAAATTCAATCAGAGTGGTTTAAAGAAAGTGAATTTGGAACTATGACTGGAATCACTTGCTTTATAGGGGTTTTAGGAGGAGCTTTGGCACAAACACCTCTGGCATTAATGGTTTCAAATATTGGATGGAGGAATTCCTTTAGAGGAATAGGTATAGTTTCTATGGTAGTGGCTGCTGCAATATATTTTATAGTAAGAAATACTCCAAAGGAATTGGGAATGCCTTCAGTAAAGGAGTTAGAAGGAAAATTAAATGAAGATAAAAGTGAATCTAATGAAGACAATATAAGTATAATGACGGGACTGCTTCAAGTCCTTAAAAACCCAAAAACCTGGCCAGTATTTTTCATGTATGCAGGATTTTATGGGACCTATGTAATTATGATGGGATATTGGGGAACATCATTCATATCCAGTGTTTATGGAAAATCCACAATACAATCCTCCAATTATATAACAGCTGGAGTATTGGGAAGTGCCATTGGTTCTATGGTAATTGGAAATATATCAGATAAAATAAGAAGCAGAAAAAAGCCTTTGCTTATATCTGGTGGGTTATACGTCTTTACATGGGTTTTTATAGTCTTTGCAAAGGGAGGGCAGCCTCCATCATTCCTACTATTACCCTTAATATTTATGGTAGGCTTTATGAGTTGTGCTTATGTAATAAGCTGGCCTTGTATAAAGGAAGTCAATCATCCCAAATATGTCGGAGTATCAACGTCAGTAGCTAATATAGGTGGATTTTTTGGAACTATAGTACTTCCTCCAATAGTTGCAAAGGTTTTCGACAAATACAGCTTGACATTATCACCTGCAGCTTTATACCAAAAAGCCTTTACAGTAGTACTTATAGCAGCAGTAATAGGATTTATTTCATCTCTATTTGTAAAAGAAACAGGATGTAAAAATATATATAGAAAATTTTGATGAAAGCCTTAGAATATAGAAACTACTTACACACTTTCCATGAATAATCTGGGCTAAAGAATATTACTTGAAATAAAAAATAATGCTTTGAGTTAGAAAATCTACTCAAAGCATTATTTTTTATTTGTATATTTATGTTCGTTAAACCAAATAAAGAGAAGCAACCTCTGAGGTTTCCATTTTTAAAGTTAGTTATGTTTATAAAAAAAATCATATCCTAATTTAAGGGCCTTTGTATTTATTTCTTCAAATTTTTCTTTACCCTTTTTTCTAAACATGTCATTCATACCCTTTATTCCTTCATCCTCTGTAAAATCGTTTGTTATCTTTAATATGACCCCGGCCATTATAATATTTGCGCCCTTTGGATGATTTATTTCCTTGGCTAAATTGGAGCATGGAACTTCTATTATTTTAATATCGTCTCTAATAGTATTATCATATGTAACCATATCGCTATTTATTATTACTGTTCCACCTGGAGCCACAATATGGATAAATTTATGTAAAGAAGGATTGTTCATGGCTAATAGTATATCTGGTTCTTCTTGAGAAGGATTATATATTGTATCATTTCCATATTTAACTGTACAATTGGCAGTTCCACCCCTCATTGCAGAGCCATAGGAAGGTATCCATGTGGCTTTTAAGCCTTTATGCACAGCTATTTGTGAAATTACCAGTCCTGCTGTTAGTACACCTTGACCTCCAAAACCGGCAAATAGGATTTCTTTCATAGTTACTTTACCTCCCTAGTTTTAAATTCTCCCAATGGGTAGTATGGAATTATTTCTTCTTCTAATCTATCCATAGCTTGTAATGCAGTCATTCCCCAATTGGTTGGGCAAGGCGAAAGAACTTCAACTACAGAATAGCCTTCACCCTTTATTTGAGCATCTAAAGCGTTTTTTATATAGCCCTTTAACTTGTTTATATTGGCAGGATTAGTAACTGTACCCCTTGCAGCATATGCAACATCAAATTGACTTGCAATAAGCTCCGGAAATTTTATAGGAGCACCTGTTATTGAGCAGTCTCTACCATAAGGAGTTGTTGTAGTTTTTTGACCGGGCATAGTTGTATTACTCATTTGACCGCCTGTCATACCATAATTTGTATTGTTTACTATAATAACTGTGAAATTTTCATTCCTATATGCAGCACTGGTTGTCTCTGCCAGTCCTATACTATAGGCATCACCATCACCTTGATATGAAACTACTATGTTTTCTGGAGATACCCTTTTCATGCCTGTGCAAACTGCTGAAGCACGACCATGGAGACAGTGTAATCTATCTGTTTCAAGTATTCCCCCTAATAAGCTTGAACATCCAACGCCTATTCCAAAAATTATATTGTTGTCTTGATCCAGTTCTTCTAAACATTCGGATATAAGTCTAATTACTATTCCATGTCCGCAACCAGGACAAAAAGATGAAGGCTTATCTGCTATTGAAGGAACTTTTCTTGATTTAGCCATAATTAGTATACCTCCTTAATTTCGCCGGATATTATTTTAGCAAAGTCAGATTTTATAGTTTTCATGGCTGGTATTCCATAGACATAGGGTAAGCAAAAGATTGGAATATCTGCTTTTAAGTATTTTTTAACTGTTAATGCAACATCATCCACCATTTGTCCAGTTGCATTAGATTCAACTGTAATAAAGCCCTTAACATTAGGATTCACTTTAGTAAAGGCTTTTTCTGGAAATGGCCATGCAGTAATTGGCCTAATAAACCCTACTTTATAACCTTCTGCTCTAAGCTGTTTAACTGCACCTTGAGTAGACCTTCCTGGTAATCCATAGGATACAAAGATATAATCTGCATCTTCTACATCTCCATCTTCCCATCTTTGTTCATTTTCTTTAATGGTATTGTGTTTTTTATTTAATAAGGTGGCTTCTTTCATAGAATCTCTATCGAAAATACCAACCTTTTTATATGAGTATTTTCCGTCAAAACCCCAGGTGTGTCTTTTGACTTCCTTAAATTTAGGAAGGTCACAGGGTTCCATCATTTGTCCTAGGGCTCCCTCTGTCATAAGTGTACAAACAGTTCTATATTTTTCAGCAAGGTCAAAGGCTAATCCAATTAAATCAACGGCTTCCTGAATACTTGCAGGGGATAGTACAATTGGTCTGTAGTCCCCGTTTCCACCACCCCTTGTTTCCCTCAAATAGTCACATTGGGATGTGTGTAGAGTTCCTATGCCATTGCCATATCTAACAACATTGATTACAACTGCAGCTAGTTCTTCATCATATAATTGAGAAATACCTTCCTGTTTTAAACTTATTCCAGGACCAGAAGAGGCAGTAAAGCTTCTAACTCCACATGCTGCTCCACCTATTACCATGTTTATTCCAGCTATTTCACTTTCAGCCTGTATAAATGTTCCACCAACCTCATTCATACGCCATGATAAATATTCCATTATTTCTGTAGATGGAGTTATTGGGTATCCTGCGTATAGTCTTGCTCCGGCCCTTATTGCAGCTTCAGCTATAGCTTCATTACCTTTGATCATATCTCCCATAATTTTTTTCCTCCTTAAATTATGTATTAACCTAAAATTTCGTATACCCCATCTGGGCACATAGTATAGCAAATACCGCAGGCTATGCATTTATCATCGTCTATTACTACAGTTCTGTATCCAAATTCATTGAAATTTTTTGTGAATGTTATTGCATTTTTAGGACAGTTCACCAAGCATAGTCCACATTGTTTGCATCTTTTTGAATTAACCTTTACTTTCATGATAAAATTCCCTCCTAACTTAGAGTCCTATGTGTACTATTTTTATGAGTACGGTTCTAATAATTGTTTTTATATCCGTTCCATCTAATAGAACATCGTTCTCTTTTCAATATTAGTATATCATTAATCCATAAAATTGTAAATCCAAATATATAGTGAATAAAATTGGAAAGTAAATCTATACATTAAAAAAATCCCAGAAGCATTCATTATTTTCTTTGAAATTTATAATACTTGAGGAAATTGCATAATTCTAACTTGGCTGGGTTGCATAATATATATGGTATGTCTTTGGAGATTTTTAAACTATATGTAGTAGATAGTTTTTACAGAAGGTAATTATGCAATTTGCTCACTTATAAAAAGAATGCAAAATATTAAAAAAATATTAAGAAAATTGTCGAATGATTTATGGTATTGTAATTATAAGTATATAGATATTCCAGTAAAATAGTTAATTTATACATCTCAAAAATCCTTAGAAATGCTGGATATTTTGATACGTATAAATTAAATTTTACTATGGGAAATCTATATAGATAAAGAAATTAAAAGTTCAATTGGGTAGGTGACAAAAATGTAAGTTTATGAATTGTTTTGTAAGTTAAATGAATGGACTTTGTAGTATAAATTATGTATAATGTTTGCTATATAATATTATAGTTGTTTTTAGCTTGAATAAATTACACAAGGAGTTGTATTAAGTGAAGAAAAAATATTTAAAAATTGGACTTGTGATTATTGTAGTAATTGCAGTAGGAACAGCATTGTTTTTGAATTTTAAGAAAAAATCAAATATTGAAGGCATGAATAATTTAGAAGAAAATAATATTGGTTTAGACAATACTGCCGTTGTGGAAAAAGGGAATATTGAGACAAATATAACTGGAACAGGGAATATTCAATCTAAAGTAGTAAAGGAATTGAAAACGAAAAAGAATGGAACAGTAGGAAATCTATATGCCAGTGAAGGACAGAAAGTAAATAAGGAAGATATAATATTGGATTTGAGAGATGAATCCGACAGCATAACAATAGAGCAAAGTGATTTAAATGTTTTTGAAGCAGAAAGTGAGCTTGAAGAATTAAAGGAAGAAGCTGAGAATCTAATAGTAAAATCTTCTGTTTCCGGTACAATTAGTGAAATTTTTGTAGAAGAAGGGGAAGAAATATCGAATAATCAAAAATTCTTAAGAATTATTGATAAAAGCATTTTAGAAGTAGTTGCCCCCTTTAGTAATAAACAAGTTGAAAAAATGAATATTGGCGATAATGTAGATGTTGTTTTACTGGGAAGCTATCAAACAATAAAGGGGAAAATTACTAAAATAAGCAAGGAAGGCTATGGAACAGAAAATGGTGGATTGATGCATGATGTAACCATTGAATTAAAAAATCCTGGAGCTTTGATTGAAGGTAATGAGGTTCAAGTAAAAATTAACAAAGGTGGATTCTATTATACATCACAAAATAAATCTAGCAAGTTAAAATGGAAAACTAATAAAATCGTAGAGTTTAAGATTGCTGGGACATTAAGTGAAATAAATGTTGAAGAAAATCAGAAAATTAATAAAGGGGATATTCTTGGAAAAATCAGCAATGAGGATCATTTAAGGGAGATTGAAATTCAAGAAAAGCGATTAAGAAACAAAAAATTGGAATTGAATAATAAAAAGAAAGAGCTGAATGAGGATGCTATATATGCACCTATTTCAGGAACCTTAATAAAGCTAGATGTAGTTTCTGGTGAAAATATACTTTCTGAGGAAGTAGTAGCAAAGGTGGCAGATTTAGATAATTTAGAGGTGACTATTCCTGTAGATGAATTAGATATTCTAAAAATCAGAAAAGGTCAGGAAGCCGTTATAAATGTGCCTGCCTTAGAAGATGTAAATTTTAAAGGAAAAGTAACTGATATATCTGAAGTAGGAAAAATTGAAAATGGGATTGCAACCTTTGATGTTACTATAAGTATAGATGATCCAAAGAATTTAAAGCTTGGTATGAGTGCCAGTGTGAAAATTCTACTGGATTCTAAGGAAAATGTATTAATGGTTCCGGTAGACTGTGTAAATGAAAGAGAAGGAAAATATTATATAAATATGCAGGATGAAAATGGAGAAGCCAAGGAAATTGAAATAGAGGTTGGACTGGTATCCAAGGATTTTGCAGAAATTAATTCGGATAAATTAAAAGAAGGAGATAAAGTATTAAAGGGGACTGTATATTAAAATGGAAAAATCAATAATACAAATGAAGGATATAAGGAAAACCTATAAAACAGGACCTTTAGAAGTAGAGGTTTTAAAGGGAATATCAATAGATATAAAGCAGGGAGAGTTTGTTTCTATAATCGGCGCAAGTGGCTCAGGTAAATCTACACTGATGAATATAATGGGCTGTTTGGATACATGTACATTTGGAGAATATTTATTGGATTCAAAGGATATTAATGCCTATAGCGAAAAGGAACTAGCAATTGTAAGAAATAGAAAAATAGGTTTTATTTTTCAAAAGTTTAATTTGCTTCCAAAGTTAAACGCCTATGAAAATGTTGAGCTTCCTTTATTATATAAAGGTGTAGATAAGAAAAAGCGTAGAGAAAATGTATTGAAATCCCTGGAAATGGTAGGTCTTAAAGATAGACTAAAGCATAAACCCTCAGAAATGTCAGGAGGGCAGCAGCAAAGAGTAGCTATTGCCAGGGCCCTCGCAGGAAAACCTCCATTGATTCTAGCCGATGAACCAACTGGAAATCTAGACAGTAAATCAAGTGATGAAGTAATGGATATTCTAGTAGATTTAAATAAAAAAGGAATTACTGTAATACTGATAACCCATGACCAAGATGTGGCAAAGCTGGCCAACAGAATAATCGAAATAAAGGATGGGGAAATTGTAGGCGAAATAAATCAGATATAGAGGGGATAAAAATGGATTTACTTACAATAATAAAACTTTCTATTAAAGAAATAGTTTCTAATAAATTGAGATCCTTACTGACGATGCTGGGAGTAATAATAGGTGTCTTTTCCATAATAGTTTTAGTATCCATAGGTCAAGGAGCAACTGCTACAATAACTGCTGACTTGGAAAAGGGATCAAATATTGTGAATATTAACCTTTTCCCAAAGGACCCTAATAAGCTTATGGACTATGAAGACACGATGGATTATTATGAAAAATTTGATGTAAAAAGTGTATCGGCCCTCTTAAATTCTAATGGTGAGGTAAAGTATAAGGATGCTAAACAGAGCTTTCCTATTAAGGGCGCCGATAGTAATTATATTGGATTGAATGATCAAAAACTTTCAAAGGGAAGGTTTATTGCCCCCCTTGATATAGAATATCGTCAAAAGGTTGCAGTGATAAATAATATGATGATGGAGACCTTTTTTAAGGGCGAAGACCCTATTGGTAAAGATATAAAAATAAACGGAGAAGTTTATAAGGTTATAGGTGTAGCTGAAGATAAAGAAGCTTCAATGTTTATGATGTCAGAAGAAGAGGTATATATTCCTATTACAACTATGCAGAGGGTTATGAGAAAAAAGGGAATAGACAACATCATGATTGAAGCAAAAAGTAAGGATGAAGTAATAAACCTTTCTGAGGAAATAAAGAAATCTTTAGAAAAGTTATATCCTCCAGAGGATGAATATTCAAGACAATTTTATATATATACCCCTGAAGAAATATTAAAAGAAGTAAATAAGACAACAAGGATTCTTACCTTAATGCTTGGGGGGATTGCTGGTATATCTCTATTGGTTGGAGGTATCGGGATTATGAATATAATGTTTGTATCAGTGACAGAAAGAACTAGGGAAATAGGTATTAGAAAGGCAATAGGTGCTCAGCGTAAAAATATACTTTTACAATTTTTAATAGAATCCAGTGTAGTAAGCGGTGTAGGTGGAATAATCGGTATTTTACTGGGAATTGGTGTAAGTAGTGCTGTAACAAAATTCACACCACTTCAAACTAAGGTTAGTATTGAAATTATTTTATTGGCATTTTGTTTTTCATTGGCAGTTGGAGTTATTTTTGGAATATATCCAGCCAATAAAGCAGCCAAATTGAAACCTATTGATGCACTACGATTTGAATAGTTAACTTTAAAAAAGCTTTAGAATTTTTATTAATAAAAATTCTAAAGCTTTTATTAAAATGTTCTATTTATCCAGTGATAAATTACAAAATCTGATAAAATATATTAATAGATGTAGTATTGATTAAATCTTTATATAGGATTTTAAAAAACTGCATATCTATAAGAAAGGAGCTAATAATCTTGAAAATAGTTTGTATTGGTGATAGTTTGACCTATGGATTTAAAGTAAGAAGGTCAGAGGTTTGGACGAAACTAATGGAAAACAAGTATGATATTAAGGTACTAAATAAAGGTATCAATGGTGATTCTACCGGAGGAATGCTCTCAAGATTTTATCGGGATGTTGTAGACAATAAGCCCTTTTATGTACTTATTATGGGAGGAGCCAATGATTTGATTATGGGAGTTCCTTTGAATATTATTAGATCCAATATTTCTACCATGGTGCATCAATCCTATGGAAATAATATAATACCTATTATTGGAACCCAGCCCCTTACTGAGCCCTACATGGCACAAAAATATTGGTCTAGTATAACTAATTTTGAAAGGGTAAATAAAGAATTATTAAAATTGAGAAAGTGGATTATGGAATTTAGTAAGATTTTTAATGTGCAAGTGATAGACTTTTGTAAAGAGTTAGATGAAAAGATAACAGAGGAAAATACCAAGGATATTTATATTGATGGATTACATTTTACACCCAAGGGTAATGAAATGATGTTGAATGTTATAAGTGCCCAGGATAATTTAAGATTTATTAAATAGATATGATTAAAAATCACAAAAAACTGCTCATAAGCAGTTTTTTGTTGGAATGTGAGGAAATACAAATATATATGAAATGAGTAAAAATACTCATTAATAGCATTATTTTCAATTATCTTTGAACCCTACCGGAAGCATCTCCCTTTGCTAAAGCTTCAACTTCATCTACAGAAACTAGATTAAAATCTCCATGGATTGTATGCTTTAAAGCAGATGCAGCAACTGCAAATTCTAAAGCATCTTTATAATCTTTTCCGGATATAAGGGAATAGATTAATCCGCCAGCGAAGGAATCACCTCCGCCAACTCTATCAACGATTCTTACATCATACTTTTTAGAATGATAGAATTCATTTCCATCATAGATTAGAGCTGACCATCCATTATCAGAAGCAGAATAACTTTCCCTTAAGGTTGTAACTACATATTTAAAATCAAAGGTTTCCTTCATTTGTTTAAATATGCTTTTATAACCTTCAAGCTCTAGTTCTCCAGTAGTTACATCTGTATTACCAGGTTTAAAGCCAAGTACCTTTTCAGCATCTTCTTCATTTCCTATACAAACATCAACATATTTCATTAAATTAGTCATAACTTCTTTAGCTCTCTGGGGAGTCCATAATTTTTTTCTGTAATTCAAGTCAACAGATACTGTAACTCCATGCTTTTTAGCAGCTTTTAGAGCTTCTTCTGTAAGTAGAGTAGCTTTTTCACTTAAAGCTGGTGTAATTCCTGAAAAATGGAACCACTCAGCATCTTTAAATATTTCATCAAAATCAAAATCCTTTATATCAGCTTCAGATATAGATGAATTAGCTCTATCATAAACAACCTTAGAAGGTCTCATAGAAGCACCTGTTTCTAGATAATAGATACCAACTCTATCTCCACCCCTTGCAATATAGTCAGTATTCACTCCAAATCTTCTTAAATGATTTACTGCACTATCTCCAATTGGGTTTTCAGGTAGCTTTGATACAAAATGAGAATCTAGTCCATAGTTTGCTAAAGAAACAGCAACATTTGCTTCTCCACCACCATATACAACATCAAAGGAATCCGCTTGAATGAACCTTTCATATCTTGGGGTAGAAAGTCTAAGCATTATTTCTCCCATAGTAACTACTTTCTTCATAGTAATACCTCCATTAATAAATTAGTAATATATAGATTCGTATAAAAAATTTAAGTAAGGAAGTAGCCCCTGAGGTTTCCTCGCCGGCGATTTTTATGAACCTGTTTATCATTCAAATATATAATTAAAACAGGTTTATTACATGAGACAAAAGAATTCTCAGTGGCTACGACCGTAAATTAGCATTATATATTTAAGAATTTCTAGCTTCTTTAATTTTTGCAACAAATTTTTTAGCTGTTTCAGTTATATCTTCTGATGAACCTTTAGTTAAGGCTCCACCGGCTCCAACTGCAACACAGCCATTTTTAATCCACTGATCAACATTATCTAGACTAACTCCACCGGTTGGCATAAGCACAGCTTGTGGAAGAGGTCCTCTAATGGCTTTTATAACCGATGGTCCAAAGGCACTTCCAGGAAATACTTTAATAATATCTGCACCGGCTTCCATAGCCCTAATAATTTCAGTTATAGTCATGCAGCCTGGCATATAAGGAATTTGATATCTATTACATAGTTTTGCAGTATCTAAATCAAAGGCTGCACTAACTATGTATTTTGCTCCAGCTAGTATAGCTATTCTTGCTGTTTCACTGTCAAGGACAGTACCTGCACCTACCAAAAGCTTATCACCGAACTCATTAGTTAAATCTTCAATTACTTTATGTGCTCCTGGAACAGTAAAAGTAATTTCTATTGCATCTATTCCACCTGCCATACATGCTTTAGAGATATTCATAGCTTTTTCTGTATTCTCAGCCCTAACAACAGCAACGATACCAGTATCTTCGATTCTTTTAATAATTTCATATTTTCTCATAAGTACCCTCCTAATATCAGTTTCGTATTATGAAACTATGTTTTGCAAAATGAACCTTTACTTAGATTATAAGAAAAAAAAGATGTTTTAGCAAGGGGAAATTTATATTTTTTAAAATTTATAAAAAAAATAAAGGATCTTGAATATTAATAAACATATCCAAGATCCTTAGAAATTGCTTTAGTGGTTTCATTAACCAGTTTTCCAAAACATTTTATTTTTTCTTTATTAATTCTCATTTTAGGGGTAGAGATGCTTATGGCGTATTTAATACTTTTATCATAGTTAAATATTGGCGCAGCAACACATATTACTCCTTTTTCATTTTCTTCATTATCCACAGCAAAACCATTATTTCTTATGTCATCTAATTCCTTTATCATCTTTTCCTTTGAGGTAATTGTATTTTCAGTTAGCTTATTTAGATTATTTTCTATATTGTTCCAAAGAGATAAAAATTCATTATCTTTCAAATGTGCCATATAAGCTTTACCCACCGCAGTACAATATATTGGTATTCTTTTTCCAATATAAGAATGCATTCTTATGGTATTATGAGACTCTATCTTGTCAATATATACAATTTCACTTTTTTCTATTAATACTAGGTGAACTACTTCATTTGTTTTATCTGAGAGTTTTTTAATATGGGGTTTAGCTATACTTACTATATCTAGAGAATTTAAGCAGCTATTACCAATTTCCAAAAACTTAAAAGAAAGCTTATATTTATTATTTTCTGAGTTTTGATTAACATATCCTCTATAAATTAAAGTATTTAAAAGCCTGTGGACAGTGCTTTTATTCAAATTTACCTTCTTAGATAAAGCTATTAAACCAATTTCATCCTCATCCCTTAAAGCTTCTAATATATCAAAGGCTCTATCCACTGATTGTACAATATCAGATTTCATATTATGAATCACCCTTTCTGAATATGAACTTAATTGATAGTATAGGATAAAAAAATATAATATGCAATAAGTTTTATTATAAATTTTAGTTTTACAGTAATATATTTAAAAAAGTTGAGGATTTATAAAAAAGCAAATTTAGACAATAAGTTTTGCTAAAAAAAATTTTTTTAAGCAAAAAATTTTTTTGATAAATTCACTTTATTATGTTATACTAAAAAATATCCAAGAAAAATATAATCTGATTTTTATATATTAAAATAAAACCGAAGGATTGGGAAGTGAGAAAAAGATGAAAAATATACAAGAAGAAATTGTATTATTTAAAAGAATAATAAAATGTATTGGAGCGCAATTTGGTAAGGATTGTGAAGTAGTACTTCATGATTTAAAAAGACCATATGATAGTACGATTGTAGCTATAGAAAATGGACATGTAACTGGCAGAGGTATTGGAGATTCAGGAACAAATTTAGGGCTTGAAGTTTTAAGAGGGACAGTAGAAGGAGAAGATAGGTATAATTATGTGACTCAAACTAAAGAAGGAAGAGTTCTTAGATCATCATCTATATATATAAATGATGATGATGGAAATGTTATTGGAAGTATTTGTATTAATTTTGATATCACAAATCTTATTATGGTTGAATCAAACTTAAAAAGTTTAATAAATTTTGAGAAAAATGAAGAAACAAAAGAATTTTTTACAAATAATGTAGATGAGTTATTAGATATACTTATTCAAGAATCTCTTCAACAGATTGGTAAGCCAGTGGCATTAATGACAAAGGAAGATAAGATGAAAGGATTAGATTATTTGGATAAGAAAGGTGCTTTGTTAATTAAAAAATCAGGCGATAGGATATCAAAGTTTTATGATATTTCTAAGTATACTCTATATAATTACTTGGAAGAAATAAGAACTACTAATGATTAAATGGCTTTTGAATGAATTTGTGGAAAACGTTTAGTACTAATCTATAGAGATTTTTACAAGATAGATTTTTTATTAAAGTTACTATAAATTAAGAAAGGAGGGAAATGAAAATTTTATATATGAAAGGAGGTGAAGTAGAGTTAAATTAAAAAGCTTTAGATTATATAAAAAGAAAAAAGGCAAAGAAAAACTTTGCCAAAAAAATAAAAATATATAAAAAACTTTACGAATACAATTATAAATCAAAATCTTATTTATAGCAAGAAAATAGAAAATTTTGTAAGGAGGGTTATTATGAACACTACGATATTTTTTGTATGTTTTTCGATATATATGGCTCTAATGGTATTTATAGGATGGCGTGTATCTAGGGGCCAGTCAGGAGAAGACTATCTAATAGGTTCACGTGGAATTAATGTATTTCTTATAATTGGTACAATGTTAGCAACACAAGTAGGAACAGGATCTAGTATGGGTGCTTCAGGATTTGGATATACCAATGGTTGGGCTGGTCTATTATATGGAGTTGGTGGTTTTGCAAGTATTGTATTAGTTGCACTTTTATTTGCAGATGTGCGTAAATATGGATTTTTAACTATGTCTGAAGAAATTTCTTTTTATTATGGAGCAAATAAATATATAAAAAGTATTGTGTCAATCTTGATTTATATTGCTTCAGTAGGTTGGTTAGGAGCCCATATACTTGGAGGAAGTATGTATTTGTCATGGGTTACAGGTATTGACCTTTTAGCTGCTAAGCTTATTACAGTTTTAGGTTTTGGTATTTATGTTACCATTGGAGGATATTTAGCTGTTGTATGGACTGATGCAATACAGTCAATTATTCTTTTTGTCGGATTTATTGTTGTAGCTATTATGTCAATACCAGAAGCAGGTGGATTTGAAGCAATAAGACAAGCAGTGCCAAATGATGCCCTTTCCTTTCTAGGAATAGAGAAATATGGAGTTATTCCAGCAATATCATTATTAATTGCAATTACAGTGGGAGGATTAGCAGTCCCATCTTTTCGCCATAGAATTTATTCTGGAAAAGACGTTAAATCTGTAAAAAAAGGTTTTTTATGGACTGCTGGACTATATGCCATATTTGCTGTTTTCCCTGTTATCATTGGAATGTCAGCCTTTACCATTAATCCTTCATTAGAAAATAGTAGTTTTGCAATTCCATTTATGGCAATGGAAGTTCTGCCAGCAGGACTTGGAATGTTGATTTTAATTGCTGGATTAAGTGCAACTATGTCTTCCGGCGATTCAGATGCAATAGCAGGGGTTACAATCTTAATGACTGATATTTATAGTATGGTTTTTGGAAAAATGCCAGATGAAGATAAAATGGTTAGAAACTCACGTATTGCTACTGTATTAACATTAGGAATTGCCTTTGTAATGGCTGCTGGAGCAACGAATATTACAAATTATATTGCTAATATGATATCTACAACCTTATCAGGGCTTGCAGTAGCTTCAATCATGGGTAAATATTGGAAAAGGGCTACTTGGCAAGGTGGACTTGCAGCTTTGATAGGAGGTTCTATATGTTCTATTTTAGCAACAAATAGCGGTGAATTAATGGAGCTTTTAGGAGACCCAACAATTCCTTCTCTAGCTGGGGCCTTTATTGCATGTGTCGTTGTAAGTCTAATGACATCAGAAAATAAAGTATCACGAGAAGAAGCATTAAGACTTATTCAAGAGAATCGTAAAAAATAATTAGAAATTTATATAGATAGAATGGGAAAAATATCAAAAAGGGAGAATTAGAAATGGCTGAATGGAAAAGTGATAAAGAATTAATTGAATTGGTAAAAAAAGAATTATATACACCGGTAGTAGGAGATATCTTAGATGAGCTTGGATACTATCATCAATTTCTACCTCAAGAAATTCAACCAATGAGAGAAAGTGATATAATTGTAGGACGTGCTATGCCAGCCCTTATGATTGATGTATATGGACCGCAAAAGAAGCCATTTGGTCTTTTGACAGAAGCATTGGATCAACTGCAAGAAAATGAAGTGTATATTGCCAGTGGTGGTGATATGCGCTGCGCCTATTGGGGAGAGATACTTACTGCAACAGCTAAGTATCGTGGAGCAGTAGGAGCTATAGTAAATGGATTTCATCGTGATACACCAAAAGTAATGGTTCAAAATTGGCCTGTTTTTAGCCGTGGAAGATATGCTCAAGATTCATCAGTGAGAACGCAGGTAGTTAATTATCGTTGTTCAATTGAGGTTGGAAACGTATGGATTGAACCTGGAGATTTAGTTTTTGCTGATCTTGATGGGGTATTGATTATACCACAAAAAGTAGAGGTTGAAGTGATTGAGAAGGCACTAAAAAAAGCAAGGGCTGAGAAAACTGTCTTGAAGGAGATTCAAAGTGGAATGTCTTCTACAGAAGCGTTTGAGAAGTATGGTATATTGTAATTATTTTTCTATAGAGTTTATAGTTCTGAAATATAAATTTATAAAATAATTAAGACAATAAATAAAAAATGCCCCCTACAAAATTAGGGGGTATTAGCTCTGGTAGTTTCAAATATAAGGATCATTATTAGAAAACATAATTGTTTATTTAGGGAGAGAAAAGTATTATGGAAAAAAGGAAAGATATATATGATAGATTAGGAGTAAAAAAATTTATTAATGCTGCAGGAACCTATACTGCCATAGGCGGTTCAAGAATGAGCAAAAAAACCTTAGAGGATATTGCAGATGCCGCAGCAAGTCATGTAGAGATTAGAGAACTTCAAAAAAATATTCATGAAAAACTAGCTGAACTAACGAAAAATGAAGGTGCCTATATATGTAATGGTGCAGCAGCTGGCTTATATCTAAGTATTGCTGCTTGTATTGCATCAAAAGAAGGGAAAGCCTTTAATTATATTCCTATAGCTAAAATAATGGAAAAAGAAGTTGTTACTTTTTCTGCCCACAGAAATCCATATGATTGGTCGATAAAACAGCTTGGTGCTAAAATTATACAAATTGGTTTTCCAAATATTATATTGCCTGCAACTGCTGAGGATTTAGAAAATGCAATTACTGATAACACGGTGGCTGTTTACTATGCTGCTGGAAGTGAGGATGGATGGATTCCTAAAGGAGCCTTATCTTTTGAAGCAACAGTAAAAGTTGCAAAGGAGAGAAATATTCCTGTTATTGTGGATTCTGCAGCACAATTACCACCTGTAGAAAATTTATGGAATTATACAAAACAGGGGGCTGATATAGCGATTTTTAGTGGAGGGAAAGACCTTAGAGGACCTCAGTCAAGCGGCTTGATTGTAGGAAGAAAAAAATTAATTGACATAATAACAAAAATTGGATTTCCCAATTATGGAATAGGCAGAATGTTGAAAGTTGGGAGAGAAGAAATTATAGGACTTTTCTCAGCAGTTGAGCAATTTGTAAATATGGATCATGAGAAAAGAAGAAATTGGTGTGAGGATGAAATAAAACGATTACAAGAAGCATTTAATAGAAGCAATTTATTCAAGATTGATAGGACGTATCCAAATGAAGCAGGACAGCCTATTCCAAGGGCTTTTGTAAATATTATTGATAATAATAGGTTAAAAGCTAAAAAACTTCAAGAGCTTTTAATGGAAGGTGAATATGGAATTTATACTAATAGTGAAGATAGAAATGGTGTATATATTAATCCTATGACTTTGCAAGAAGGAGAAATGAACATCATTATTGATAGATTAAAAGAAATAGAAGGATAGATTATAATATTTTGTTGTAATGAAAGGGGTTATTGTAATGGAAAATAAGACTGAATTTAAAAGAAATCCTAAGGGAGCTACACAACATAAAACGGCAGGACCGTATTCACCAGTATTAGAAATAGAATGTAGTAAATTAGTTGTTATTTCAGGTCAAGCTGCAATTGACATGGAGGGAAATGTAATAGGAAATACCATTGAAGAGCAAGCAGAGTTAACATTGGAAAACTGTAAAAAGCAGTTAGAGACCGCAGGTTGTACTTTTGATGATGTTTTTAAGGTAAATGTATTTATGACTGATTTAAAGCTGTGGCCAAGATTTAATAAAATTTATGAAAAATATTTTTGTAATCCCAAACCAGTTAGAACAGCAGTTGGAACAGATTTATTAATGAATTTATTAGTAGAAATTGAAATGTGGGCAGTAAAAAAGTAGTACAAATTACTTAGTAATTTAAGCTGACAATAATTCTAAATTATTGTCAGCTTTTATATAAAGGAAAATACTTTCTAAGAGGAAATTATAAAAAATAATTACAGAAATATATAAAATTATTCTTGCTAAAAGAATTTCTTTTTCTTATAATTGAATAAAAAGTTCAAATTATAAAACTTAGTTTCAATATACGAAACTAAGTTTGCATAAAAATTTAAACACTTATAAGAGAAACTAGTAAAATGAGTTAATTACTATTTTCATTAATTAAAATTAGGAGGGAAATATATGGATGTTGTAACTTTTGGAGAGACTATGGTTTTATTTAATCCAGATTCAAATGGCCCTTTGAGATATGCACATAGATTTACAAAATCTATAGGGGGCGCAGAATCAAACGTTGCCATAGCTCTTACTAGGTTAGGACACGAAGTAGGATGGTTTTCTAGAGTGGGTAATGATGAATTTGGAAAATATATAAAATCAGTAATAAGAGGAGAAGGGGTTGATGTATCAAGGGTAGTTGAAGATGAAGAAAGAAATACGGGTTTAATTTTCAAAGAAAGATTTATGCATACTGATCCCAATATTTATTATTATCGTAAAAACTCAGCTACAAGTTTTTTAAATGTAGATGATTTGGATTATGATTATATAAAACAATCTAAGATATTACACATTACTGGAATAACCTTAGCTTTATCTAAGCTGGCAAGAGAAGCAGTTTATAAGGCAATTGAAATAGCAAAAAAGGAAAAGGTTCTTATTTCCTTCGATCCAAACATGAGATTTAAATTATGGAGTAAGGAGGAAGCAAAGCCTATTTTATTAGATATAGCTAAAAAAGTAGATATTATTTTGCCAGGGATTTCAGAGGCAGAGATGCTATTGGGGATTAATAATCCAAAGGAAATTTCAAATAGATTTTTGGATATGGGCTGTAATACTGTAGCTATAAAACTTGGGAAAGAAGGATGTTATGTTTCGGATAAGAATTCAGGTGAGTTTTGTGATGGGTATGTAATTGATAAATTTGAAGATACTGTAGGTGCAGGAGACGGGTTTGCTGCAGGCTTTTTATCAGGAATATTAAAGGGTTTAAGTCTTAAGGAAAGTGCACAAATGGCTAATGCAGTTGGAGCCATGGCCACTTTAGTAAGGGGAGATATGGAGGGTTTTCCAACTACATCTCAAGTAATGGAGTTTATGGGTAAAGAAAAGTATGTTGATAGATAAAAGATATAAAGGCGATACTATTTATTAAATAGATAGGATCAGTAATAAAACCTAAGCGATTTTAGACTTAAGTTTCAAAAGTCTAAGGTCGTTTATTTTTTTGTGATTTTTCTATTATATGTAAATTGATATATTTATTAATCATATTAACCATATTTTGATATGAAGGTAAAGCTTCCACAATTTTATCGAATAATGATAAAATAAATAAAAGAGATTATTTATTTTAGAAATGAATTTGAGTTTATTTTAAATATAAAATCTTACAGTTCTAATCAGGAACAATTTTATATGTGGCAGTGTTCTATCTAAGGTTTTAAGACTATATATATAGATTTCCCATAGTAAAACTTAATTTATACGTATCAAAATATCCAGTGTTTTTAAGGATTTTTGATATGTATAAATTAACTATTTTACTGGAATATCTATAGTGTTTAGTTTTGACAAGAAGTAATTATGCAATTTACTCAAATAAGTGAGGTGAAATATGAATATATTACAAAGGTTGAAGACAAAAAGAAGATTAAAATATATTATTATTATAGCTATTTTAATACTACAACTGATAATATTACTCACAATAAATGAAGGAAGAAATCATATATTAAATAAGAATATTTTGACTGAAGAGGAAAAAGAGTGGCTGAGTAGAGAAGGAACTCTTATTTATGGAGCAGACAATAATGCACCACCCTTAAGATTTGTTGATGAAAGTGATGGACGGTATAAAGGAGTCGTAGTTGACTATATGAGTGTTTTATCCTTGGAGCTTGGAGTTAATATCGATGTGCATCCACTATTGTGGGAAAATGCTCTCCAGAGTCTTAAGGATGGAGATACAGATATGTGTGATATGTTTATAAGTGATAAAAGATCAGAGCTTTTTTTCTTTTCTGATCCCATTTATAATTTGCGTGCAGTTGTTGTTACAAGGGGAGAGGACAAGCCCCTTGAAAAAATGACCTTTGCCTCTCAAATGGGGGATTATGCCAATGAATGGCTGCTAGAGAATTATCCTGATTTAGATATAGTTTTTGTAGATAACATAGGAAGTGCCATTGATCTACTTCTGAGGGGAGAAGTAGATGCTGTTGCTGGAGATGAACCTGTGGTGCTTTATCATTTAAAGAATAAAAAAGCAGGAGACAAACTTCATATAATGGATAAACCATTATATGAGAAAGGAGTTGTTTTTGGGATTCCAAAATCAAAACCGGAGCTTTTGCCTATTCTGAATAAAGGAATTGCAGCCATTAAAGAATCAGGACAACTTGAAAACATACAGCAGAAATGGTTTGGAATCTCAGCACCAATTGTACAGATACCTGATTACAGCAAAAAAATTAGATATTTTGTAATAGGCTTAGGTATTTTAGTTTTGATAGTTATAGGTATGATTACTTGGAATTACTTATTAAAAAATGAAGTAGACAAAAGGACAAGAGAGGTTATAAATAGTAAAAATGATTTACAGACTACCTTTGATGGCATGAGCGAATATATTGTACTATTTGATCTTGATTTAAGGGTTGTTAATATAAATAAATCTTTGATCACATTCCTAGAAGAATCAAAGGAGAATCTAATTGGCAATTGTTATGATAAGGTATTGAAAAATTTTAGTTCAACTGATCTGCACAAGATAATATCCGATACCCTTAATGAAGAAACCTCCTTTGAAAAAGAATTAGTTCTTCAAAACAACTATTTTATAGTTAGAACATATCCTCTAAAAAATACCCTTGGGAAAATGAAAAATATTTTAGTAGTAATTCAAAATATAACAAAGGAGAAATTATCGGAAAGACAAATTCTACAAAAAAATAAGATGGCTGCCATTGGACAACTTGCGGCAGGAATGGGACATGAAATAAGGAATCCCCTTGGAATAATAAGAAACCACAGCTATATTTTAAGTTCTATTTCTAAGGATGAAAATATAAATAGATCACTAAAATATATTGATGCAGCTGTTGAAAGGGCAAGCAAGATTATTGAAAATATCCTGGAATTTTCTCGTTTAACCGATGGCTCAAAGGATAGGTTCAATATTTATGAATTGATTTCAAAGTTGTTGGACCTTGAGAAGAAGACTTTAATGAAGAGAAATATCAAATATAACTTAAATTGTGATGAAAACTTAATGATTAATTCTAATAAAGAATCACTAAAGCATATATTGATTAATCTTTTATCCAATGCCATTGATGCTATAGAAGAAAATGGATCAATAGATATAATAGCTTTTAAAGAGGATAATGATATTACTTTACGCATTGAAGATACAGGAAAGGGACTGGGAAGTGAAGAAATAGACAATATATTTAATCCCTTTTATACTACAAAGGATCCTGATAAAGGCACCGGTTTAGGATTATATATAGTATATAATGAAGTAAAAAAATTAAATGGAGATATAACTGTTTCAAGCTCTAAGGGTGAAAAAACAGTTTTTGAGATAATATTACCGTTTGATGGAGAGAGGATGGTGGTATGATGGAATCGACTAAAATTTTGATTGTGGACGATGAAGTTGAGTATAGAGAGACCTATAGAATTCTTTTAGAACAGAAGGGCTTTATTGTAGAGGATGCAGGTTCAGCAAAGGAAGCCCTTGAAATCCTGTCAAAGGAATATTTCCCCATAGTAATAACAGATGTAATTATGCCTGGAGAAGATGGGTTTTATCTACTTGATGAAATAAAGAAAAGTTTTAAAGAGCTAATAGAAGTGATTATTGTAACGGGATATGGAAGTATTGAAAGTGCCGTTTCGGCAATGAAGGCAGGGGCCCTTGGATATTTTATAAAAAGCAGTAATCCTGATAAGCTATTTAGTGAAATAGAAAAGGCCAGAAGGCTTATTAAATATGAAGTGCAGCAGTTTATTGTCAACAGAGATGTAGATTCAAAATTATTTTTATATCAATCAAAAAACTTAAAAATCCAAAAAATTTTAAGGGATATTGAGACATTGTCTGAATCCACTTGCAATGTACTAATCACTGGAGAATCGGGTGTAGGGAAGGAAATATTTGCGAAATTGATTCATGATAAAAGCAGTAGATCAAAGGGGGTTTTTTTGCCCACAAATTGTCAGGCGATTTCTGAAAATCTACTTGAAGATGAACTCTTTGGCCACGAAAAAGGGGCATTTACCGGGGCCAATACCCAGAGGATTGGAAGGTTTGAGGAGGCCAGTGGAGGAACTATGTTTCTCGATGAAATTGGGGAAATAACACCAAGTATTCAAGTTAAGCTTTTAAGAGTATTAGACAGCAGGTATATTGAGAGAATTGGATCTAATAAGAGAATTCCTGTTAATTTTCGTCTTATTTCTGCTACTAATAAGGATTTAAAAAGGGCTATACAAATGAAAGAATTCAGGGAGGATCTCTATTATCGTATTAATACTGTAAATATTGAAATACCTCCTTTAAGAGATAGGAGAGAAGATCTTGAAGATATGATAGATTTTTTCATATATAATCTTTCCAGGGAAACTAAAAAAAGAATTAAGGGAATTGAACCCAATACTAAGGAGTTTCTAATTAATTACAGTTATCCCGGTAATATAAGAGAATTAAAAAATATACTTGAGCGTATGATTGTTCTTTCAAGGGATGGAATTTTAAGGATGGAAAAATCTATAAATAATCAAAAGAAAAATGCCACTGATGATTTCCAACTTATTCCCTATAAAGAAGCCAAAAAAGATTTTGAAATTAACTATATAAAGAATGCACTTACAATGTGTGATAATAACATATCAAAAACAGCTGAAAAAATAGGTTTAAGTAGAAGACAATTATTTAATAAAATAACCGAATATAATTTAAAATAAATTTTTTAATAACGTCGACAAAGTTGGCGTTATTTTTGCGTAAAATATTTATATTAAAAAGGAGGAGGGAAAAAAATGAAAAAAGCTATTAAAGGTTCATGGGTAGAGATTGAGAATATTGTGCTTTCAGATAAGGCACGTGCACCTCAAGTACCTGAAGATACTAAAGAAACTCCATTGAAGATGTGGACTCGTGGGGTGTTGATCAATGATGAAGCTCAAATAGGTGAAACAGTTAAAGTCAGTACTTTATCAGAAAGAATTGCCGAAGGTAAATTAGTTGACATAAAGCCTAGGTATGCCCATGACTTTGGTTATCCTGTAATGGAACTTATAGAAACGGGATTGACACTAAAAAAGGATTTAGGAGGGAAATAAATGAAGGATTTATCTTATCAAGGAGTAATGGGTAGAAAAAATGATATTATGAAGGATGCAGTTGGAATTGATTATGATGTTTTTGAAAGAGGAAAGATTTCCTTTGATTATGAAGAAATGATGAATAATGTTGCCTATAGTATGGAAGAAATGCAGAGTATTCAAAGGGAAACAAAGGTTGGAAATACACCTTTATTTGAGCTTCATAACGTAAATAAACTGATAAAGAAATATTCTCCTGAGGGTAAAGGAGCAAGGGTATTCATAAAGGATGAAGCTGCAAATGCATCGGGGTCCTTTAAAGCAAGAAGAGCTTCAATATCAGTTTACCATGCTAAAAAAATGGGCTATAAAGGTGTTATAGCAGCAACAAGTGGTAATTATGGAGCAGCAGTTGCATCTCAAGCGGCAATGCATGGATTAAAATGCATTATTGTTCAGGAAGTATATGATTCAAATAAAAAGGGGCAGCCTGAAATCATTGAAAAGGCAAGAAAATGTGAAGCTTTTGGAGCAGAAGTTATTCAGTTGACTGTGGGCCCTGAACTCTTCTACACATTTTTAAAGCTGTTGGAGGAAACGGGATTTTTCAATGCATCCCTTTATACACCCTTTGGTATTGCAGGTGTAGAAACCCTTGGATATGAAATTGCTGAGCAAATGCAAGAGAGAGAAGGAAAATATCCTGATGTAGTTATAGCAACCCATGCGGGTGGTGGAAACTTGACTGGGACTGCCCGTGGATTGATAAAGGCAGGAGCAACAGATTGCAAGGTTATAGGAGCTTCAGTAGATTTAAAAGGTTTACACATGGCATCGGATAAGGATTTTAATAGAAAGTCCTTCACAACTGGCCACACAGGATTTGGGATACCCTTTGCCACACAACCTGATAGAGCCGATGTACCTAGAAATGCCGCAAGGGTACTGAGGTATATGGATGAATATTTAACTGTAACTCAGGGAGAGGTATTCTATGTAACTGAAATGCTTGCACAGCTTGAAGGATTAGAAAGGGGACCAGCAGGTAATGTTTCCCTTGCAGCTGCAATATCCCTTGCTAAGGAAATGGATGAAGATAAAATTATTGTTGTTCAGGAAACAGAATATACTGGAGCTGGTAAACATCCAATGCCGCAATTGACCTTTGCAAGAAACAATGGAATTCATATTTACAGAGGAAACCCCAAAGAAAATGTTCCTGGTAAAACAATAGTAATTCCAACATCCTTTGATCAAATTAATGGAAAAAGACTGGATTTAGAAAATCTTAAAATTAAGTATGTTAAAAATATAATGGGAGATATGAAGCTTTTAGACTTAGATGATGTTGATATTCAGTACATTGCCGATGAAATTAAAGTATCTGTTGAAAGAGTAAAAGAATTCCTTAGTAAATAGGAAAATAGCATAATTATTTCTTGTAAGAATTAATTTATATATTATGTAATTATCCTGAATTCCAGTTATGGAATTATCTAAAGTAAAATATTACTACGAAAAAAATTGCTATGTGGAAATAAACTGCATAGCAATTTTTTTCGAATTAGGTAAAAATATTGAAGGAAAAGGAGTAATGACAGCACTTTTCTAAAAAATTTTCTAAAAAATTTTGGCATGACTATTGCAATAATATTAAATAAGGAAATTATATAAAAAATTATAAAGGAGGAGTTCTATGTTAAAGGGTAGTAAAAAACTTGAGTTTTATGGTGGGGAATGGATGTCCTTTGTACCTTTTATCGTTTTTTTAGTACTTATAATTTTAACAACATTTGTCTTTGGGTCAATTTCCAATGGTGCATTATGGATTCCAGCATTTATGGCATTAATAGTTGCATTCTTCTTTGCAAAGGACAAAAAACTCTACAGTGAAACAATCATAAAGGGAATGGCAAGTAAAGAGGCAATTATCCCAGTAGTATGCTGGCTGTTTGCAGGTGTGTTTTCAAGAATTTTAAGAGAATCTGGATTAGCTGCAGGTATCGCAGGATTAGCTGCAAACCTTGGAATGAGTGGAACATTTTTTGTTATTATTTCATTCTTAGCATCGGCTTTATTTGCGACAGCTTCTGGTACAGGTTTTGGTACTATTGCAGCAGGTATGGGTGTTCTTTATCCAGCGGGTATAGCTTTAGGAGCTCACCCTGCATTACTTGCAGGAGCAATTGTATCAGGTGGAGCTTTTGGTGATAACCTTGCACCGGTTTCCGATACAACAATATGTTCTGCTACTTCTCAAGGGGTAGATGTACCAGGAGTTGTTCGTTCAAGACTTAAATATGCATTAACGGCTGGAGCTATTACTTTAGTTGGAATTATTATTTTTGGAATGACCTCAAGCGGTTCAGCTGCTCCAGTTGAAGCTATTGAGTATAATTCAATAGCATTATTAATGTTAATTCCAGTTGCAATTACAATTTATGTTGCAATCAAAACAGGAGACATAATAATAGCTACGACAGTTGGAATTGTTTTAGCAGGATTTACAGCAGTAGCTACTGGAATTATGGATTTTGTTCAAATCGATCCAGGGGCTGAAGTTACAAAGAAGGCATTATTTAGAGTTGTTGGCTCTGGGCTGGATAGAACAGTTGATGGAGTTATATATACAGGTATTAACAGTATGATTCAAGTTATATTGCTTGCTATTTTATTATTTGGCTCTATTGCAATTATGCGTGAAGGACATGGAGATGTTAAGCTTCTAAAATCCCTTGGAAAAATTGCAAAAACTCCAAGAGGTTCAGAGTTTACTATTGCTGGTATGATTATTTCACTATCTGCATTGATGGGATTAAATGCCCCTGCAATCCTTGCGGTAGGAAGTTCATTTGCAAAACCTTTATCCCGAAAGCATGGAATAAGTCCATACAGAACAGCAAACCTATTGGATGCCACTTCATGTACATTGGTATATTCTTTACCCTGGACTCCTGCAATTATTTATACAATTGGATTTACAAAGGATGGTGTTCATCCCTTAACGGCTATAGAAGTTACACCCTTTGTATTCTACGCCTTTGCAATGCTTGCAGTAATGATTGGAAGTATTATTCTTGGAATTGGTAGAAATGACAATATGAAGGGACGTACAATAGAAGATTTTGAGGAAAAGGCTGTAGAATAATGTTATAAAAATCGACAAATATGATGTATATATCTAAATAAATGATATAATTAAAAAGACATGGATCTACTATAGGTCTATGTCTTTTTAATGATGGGTATAGAACTTATATAGTTTTCTATAAGATACATATAAACTTTGCTAGGAGGGAAAGCATGAAGAACTTTAAGCTTATAGCAATAGACATGGATGGAACTCTTTTGAATGACGATTTAGAAATATCCAAGAGAAATAGAGATACCATTAAGAAGCTAATAAATATGGGTAAGTTAGTAGTATTAGCAACTGGAAGAACCTTTAGGTCAGCCAATTATTATGCAAAGCAGCTAGAATTAGATTTACCTATTATTACTTATAATGGGGCCTTAATAAAAGAAACAATTAGCAAAGATATTTTATATTCAAAGAAGATAGAGGTCAAACATGCAAAGAATCTTTTAAAGTTAGGAGAAAAATATGATATATATACCAAGGTCTATATTGATGATGTTCTTTTTGTAGAAAATGAATGTGATGAGGCAAAAACATTTTCTAAAAGGCATAGGATAAATTATAGGTGTATTGGAAATCTTAGTGAAAAAATAGGAGAAGCTCCCTATTTAGTTGTATTTAAAGATTCTATTGATAAGATAAATGTAGTTAAGGATAAGATTGAAAAAGAACTTAAACTTCCAATATCTTATACAATGTCTACTCCAACTTCATTGGAATTTATGGCTAAAGGAGTATCAAAGGCAAGTTCCCTTGAGCGTCTTTCCAATAAACTTAGTATAAATAGAGACGAAACCCTGGCTATAGGAAATAGTTTAAATGATTTGGAAATGCTAAAGTGGGCAGGTCTAGGAATAGCAATGAAAAATTCCGATGACTCTTTATTGGATGAGTGGAAAAATGTTTCTGAGCTTGATAATAATGATGATGGGGTTTCACATATATTGAATAGTTTTTGCTTTATAGATGAAACCTAAAGACAATACTTTATTAATGGAAATAATTACATAATTTACTCATTGTGCTAATTCATATACTGGAGATTTTAGAGATAGATATAGTAGGTAGTTTTTAGAAGAGATAATTATGATATTACCTAAATTGAATATAGGAACAAATATATTTTTTTCCCGTCTAAATATATATAGATTTGAAAATGGTAAATCTATATGGGGTTTACATAGTAAAACCTAATTTATACATGTACAAATACTTAAGATTTCTAAGAGTTTTGAATATGAATAAATTAAAGTTTTTACTTAAATCCCTATATGAAAATGAAAAGAGGAGGGAAAAAATATGAAAAGACAATTAGTAGCTGGAATATTAGCCTTAAATATGCTGATAGTAGGGGGTGGTTGTGCTGCAGAAAATATTGAATCCGATAATCCTGATAGTAATCAATCACAGTCTGAAAAATCAGAAGATGATACAAAGCTTGGTGTAGAAGTCGAAACCATGCAGGGTGAAGGTATTACTTATGAGATATTAACAGCTGATTATCTTCTTAAGGAAGATTTACAAACTGCATTAACCCATGTTCAAATGCATAAAGGTTTTGGAATTATGAAAGAAGAGGAAGATAGTTTAATAGTATATGTAGGCTTAGGTGAAAAACCTTCTGCAGGATACGAACTGGAAATAGAAAACGTAGTAAAAAAGGACGACAAGATTATAATAACAGTAAAGGAAACAGAGCCACCAAAGGATGCAATGGCAGCTGAAATGTTAACATATCCCACAAAAGTTATTAGGTTAAAAGACAAGACGAAGAATATAGAAGTAGTAAATAACAGTGGAGAAATTTTTGAAGATATTAATGCTGAAAATGAAGAGTAAATAGAGATAATTGTATAAATTAACTATTTTACTGGAATATCTATAATGGGCAGCAATTTTAAAATTGTTGCCTATTTTTTATAGAAATATTCTCTCCTATTTGAGGAAATTGCATAACTCTAAATTGGCATAATTGCATAATATATATGGTATAGCTTTGGAGATTTTAAAATTATATGGAGTAGATAATTTTTGAGGAAGGGAATTATGCAATTTCCTCATTTAATTGTTCCAATTAAAAAAATTCAAAAAAATTGTAGAAAATTTGAAAAAAATGTTATATAATGAATTTAAACTGGTATACCACATACCGTATATTGAATATCAATGCTAAAGTATATTATTTTGGAGGTAAATATATATGCAAAAAATTGAAAAGGCAGTTTCATATAAAGAAAAAGTATATAGAGAACTTAAAACAGCAATAATTTCACAAAGAATAAAGGCAGGAGAAATATTAAACGAGAGAAAACTAGCAGAAAAACTTGGAATAAGCAGAACTCCTGTTCGCGAAGCTATACAACAACTTGCAAATGAAAAATGGGTTATTATAGAGCCTTATAGAGGGGCTTATGTATATGAATTAACTGAAAAAGATATTATAGAAGTTTTTCAAGTGAGATTAGCCCTTGAATGTTTAGCAATAGAATTAATAGTTAATAAAATTTCAGAGGAAGATATAGAAAAGTTAAAGGATATTTTTAGAAAGCAAGAAAAGTTAAAAGAAAAATATAAAGCCGAGGAATTTATAGAAGTGGATAGAGAGTTTCATACTTTTATTGCAAATCACAGTGAAAATACCATATTAATAGATATGCTAAATGAGCTTGGTGATATTATAAGGCGACTTGGAGTACAAGCAGTTCAGGATAAAAAGAGATTTATGGAGACTTTAGATGAGCATATTGCTATTATTGATGCATTGAGTATGAAAGATGAGGCAAAAGCTGTAGAAGCTATGAAATATCATATAACTAAGACTAGGGATAATATATACAATAGATATATAGAAAACAAGGAGAGTTAATTTAATGAGGATGTAAAAATTCTCATTAATATATAATTTTATTATGAAAGGAGTGGGAAAATGGAAAAACGAATATCTTTAATTCAAATGGATGTTAGCTTTGAAAATCCTTCAGCAAACTTTAGAAAGGCAGAAGGATTTATAGAAGAAGCTATGAAGGACAAACCAGATTTTATTTGTCTTCCAGAAACATGGAATACAGGTTTTTTTCCTAAAGAAGAATTAGAGAAATTAGCAGATGAAAATGGTAATACCACAAAAAAGTTTTTAAGTAAATTATCAAAAAAACATAATGTGAATATTATAGGTGGTTCTGTTGCCGTTAAAAGAGGGGATCAGGTTTATAACACATCCTATATATTTAACAGGGAAGGAACTTTAGTTGCAGAATATGATAAAATTCATGGATTCTCACCTTCGGGGGAGAATGAATATTTTAAAGGTGGGGAAAACCTTTGCGTATTTGAGATTGATGGAGTAAAGGCTGGTATAGTAATATGTTATGATTTAAGATTCCTAGAACTAATTAGATCATTGGCATTAAAGGGAATAGATATTCTATTTTTACCTGCTCAGTGGCCTCATCCCAGACTTAATCATTGGAAAACATTATCAGTTGCAAGGGCAATAGAGAATCAAATGTTTGTTGCAGCCGTAAACGCATTAGGAACAAATGGAAAGCTTGAAATGTGTGGAAATTCAATGATAATTGATCCATGGGGGAATATTTTAGTCAATGCAGAGGAAGAAGAAAAAATAGTAACTTCTGTAGTAGATTTTGAGATAGTTAAAGATATTAGAAATAGGATAAATGTTTTTAAAGATAGGAAGCCACATTTATATCAGCTGTAGTAAATAGTGTAAGAATTTAATTTATCTATATACTAAAGACATTTATTATTTTAAATTTTTTAAGATACATAAATTAACATATTAAGTTGCTTCATGTCTCAATATATATGACCAATATCATACAAGGGGGTAAATATGAAAACATTAAACTTTAATTTAGTCACTAAATCAGGAAATGAAAATTTGGAATTTAAATTTAATAAAGTTCTAGCCATTGGATTTGCAGGTAGAGATCAGAAAAAGGTGATGGAACATATCCATGAATTAGAAGAAATAGGAGTTGCTCCACCAGAGAGTATTCCAACACTTTACCCTTGTGCAGATGAGCTTGTAACTCAAGAGGGCTATATTCAAGTTTTGGGAGGAGAAACTAGTGGAGAAGTAGAGTTTGTAATATTAATTCAAGACAATAAGATTTATATAGGTCTTGGAAGTGATCATACAGATAGGGGACTAGAAGCAGTAAGTATACCTAAATCAAAACAGATTTGTCTAAAGCCTATAGCTAAAGAAATTTGGCTTTATGATGAAATTAAAGACCATTGGGATGATTTGATACTTAGGTCTTGGCAAAAATTAGATGATAATGAAGAAAAATTATATCAAGATGGAAAGATAAGTGAAATTTTAAAAGTAGAGGATATAATTACAGAAGTTAAAAAGGCATATCCAAATCTAAATAATATAATCATGTTTTCAGGAACAGTGCCTGTACTCAATGGATTTGTTTATGGAACCAACTTTAGATGTGAACTAGAAGATAAGCATTTAGGAAGAAAAATTAGTCATGAATACGTTGTTGAAGTTTTAAAATAAAAAGAGGGGGACAGAAAGATGAAAAAATTCAATTTATTGGCACTTTTATTGGTAGCGATTATGTTATTTGCCACTGCATGTGGAGGAGGAGCAACTGATAATGCTGATTCAAATCAAGATGCACAGGCTCTTAATGAGGACAATAATGATGTTATTGAAATTAAATATGCAACAGTTGGTCCAGATGAACATCAATATACAATAGCAGCAAATAAGTTTAAAGAACTAATAGAAGAAAAAAGCGATGGAAGAATAAAAGTTACACTTTTCCCTAATGCTCAACTTGGTGGAGAAAGAGAAATGGCGGAAGGTGTAAGAATGGGAACGATTCAGATGACTACTGTAACCAGTGATGGAGCACTTCCAGCATGGGTTAAAGATACTCAGATTTTCTCTATTCCTTATTTATTTACAGATAGAGATCATGTTTATAAAGCATTAGATGGAATTATTTCAGAAGAACTTAATCCCCAATTTGAAAAAGCTAATTTTAAACATCTTGGATTTGTGGAGCTAGGATTTAGACACTTTACAAACAATAAAACAGAAATAAACTCTATTGATGATATAGAAGGCTTAAAAATAAGAGTACAGGAAGCGCCAATTTGGTTTGCTTTAATCGATGCATTAAAGGGAACTGCAACTCCAATACCATTTAATGAACTCTATACTGCCCTTCAACAGGGAGTTGTAGATGGTCAAGAAAACCCACTTGCCACAATCAAATCAATGAAGTTTTATGAGGTTCAAAAATATTTGGCTCTTGATGCCCATACATATGCTCCTGGTAGTGTTTTAATGAACCTTGATTTCTTTAACAGTTTATCAGAAGAAAATCAAAAGCTAGTTCAAGAAGCAGTAGATGAAATGAAAGAATATCAACGAGCGCTTATAGCAGGTCAGGATGATGAAAATATCAAGTTTTTAGAGGAACAAGGCATGATTATAACAGAGCCTGATAGAAAACCATTTATGGAAGCGACTAAAGATATACCTAATTTAGATAAGGTGAAAGAACTTGTAAACCCTGAACTAGTAGAACTTGTTAGAAATGTTCAATAAAAATAGAGAGGTAATATAGCTAATATTAATTTAATCTGTTGTGCTAGTAAATTAAATATTTTGTTTTAAATGCAATTTTGCCAAATTAGAGTTATGCAATTTCCTCAACTATATAAGAACAATTAGACTTTTTATTCAGATTCTACTAATTAATGGTTCTAATTAGATTTCTATATACAGCACCACAGCAAAATTGTGGTGCTGTAAAATGTAATGGAGGTGAAGCATCTTGTCTAAAATAAATAAGGTGGTTGATAAAATACTTGATATTGGGCTAGTAATTGCCGTTGGAACTGTTTTTATTGTGACTTTTCTTCAAGTTGTTTCGAGATTTCTATTTAAACTTCCTATACCATGGTCTACAGATATTATAAGACTTTCATTTGTCTATGTAGTATTTTTAGGTTCTGCCTTAGGAATGAGAGAAAAAGGACATCTTAATGTTGATGTTATTTTTAATGCTCTTCCAAAAAAAATAAGACATATGGTTGGAATTGCTATAAACCTTGTTCTTTTAGTATTTTTTGTTGCAATAGTTAATTTAGGGTTCAAATTTGCTCAGTCAGGTCTTACCCAAGGTTCACCGTATCTTGAGCTTCCAATGACTGTATATTATATGAGTGTTCCATTATCGGCAGCTTTGATGTTCTACTATTTAATACAACATACAATAGAGGAAGTAAAAGTTTTTAAAAAGTTAAAATAAAGGGGTGAAATAAAATGGGTGTTACAATAATTTTAATTTTATTTGTGGCATTTTTAATTGGGATACCAATCTGTTTTTCATTAGGACTTGTATCAATGGGTGGAGTAATAGCTATGGATCTTCCAACTATGGTTGTTATACAAAGAATGTTTACAGGAGCCGATAGTTTTGCTTTAGTTGCCATTCCTCTTTTTATATTAGCTGGTGGTTTGATGTTTCAGGGAGGAATGTCAAAAAGATTAGTTAATTTTTCCGATGCACTTATAGGTCATTTTCCAAGTGGACTTGCAATGGTTAGTATACTTGCATGTATGTTTTTTGCAGCAATAACAGGATCGGCAATAGCAGCCACTGCTGCCATAGGTGGACTTATGATACCTCTTATGGAAGAAAAAGGGTATCATCGTGAATTTTCTGCTCCACTTCTTGCAACAGCAGGCTCAATAGGTCCTATTATACCACCAAGTATACCTTTACTTCTTTATGGTGTTATTGCAAATGTAAGTGTTGCTAAACTTTTTATTGGTGGATTTGTTCCTGGAATATTAATGGGACTTTCACTTATGATTTTAAGCTATATTATAGGGAAGAAAAGACATTATGTAGGAAGAGAAACAAGAGCCCCTTTCAAAGAGGTATTAGTATGTGGTAGAGATGCTATATTGGCTCTTCTCACTCCAATTATAATTATCGGAGGTATAATGAGTGGCATATTTACTGCAACAGAGTCGGGAGCCATAGCAGTTGCTTATTCTTTATTTGTTGGAGGAGCTATATACAGAGAACTTACGTTTAAAAAATTATATGATCTTCTAATTGATACAGCAAAAACAACTGGAGTAGTGCTTATAGTTGTTGCTTTTGCATCATTATTTACATGGGTTCTTACTATAAATCAGTTACCCCAACAGGTTACAGCATTGTTATCTCAAGTTGCAACTAATAAAATAGTATTGTTAATTATAATAAATATAATACTTCTTATAGCAGGAACATTTATTGATACAGTAAGTGCACTTGTTATATTTGCACCACTTTTCTTACCTCTTACTGCAAAATTTGGAATAGATCCAATCCATTTTGGTCTTATATTAGCTGTAAATCTAACAATAGGCATGTGTACACCACCTTTAGGGGTATGTTTATTTGTTTCAAGTGGTATAGCAAAAATTTCATTAAAAGATATGATGAAAGATTTAATTCCTCAACTTATAGCTCTGCTTATTGTTCTTGCAATAGTTACATATTTACCACAGGTTGTATTGTGGTTACCAAACTTACTAGTAAAATAGAAAAAAACTAGACTTAACTGCATTTATTTTCAGATATCAAAGTAGTAAATAACAGTGGAGAAGTCTTTGAATATATTAATGTTGAAAATAAAGAGTAAATAATAAAGATGCTATTAAAGCAGATAATGATTTTAATATTGTTATCTGCTTTATTTTTTTATATTTTAGACTTTGTTACTATACTTTTATTGACTTTTTTATGTAATATTGTTTGCATTTTTTTTAAAATAGGATGGAATAAAACAATTAATATAGCTATCCAAATGAAACAGAAACTAATTAAATGAATTTTAGTAAAGGATTCTTTAAATATAAATATACCGATAAATAAGCTCAAAGTAGGGGCATAATATTGTATGAACCCAATCTTAGAAAGACTTACAAACTTTACACCGTAGGAAAATAGCATTAAAGGAACGGCTGTAAAAAACCCTGTAGAAATTAATAATAAAATATCTTGAATATCTGATCCAATAAACATATTTTTTCCAAGAAATTTTGAATATAATAAATATATTATTGCAAAGGGTAATAATACTATTGTTTCAGCTGCTATTCCAATAATTGGGTCAATATTTATACTTTTTTTAAAAAAAGTGTAAATTGCAAAAGTAAAAACTAATAAAACTGCGATTAATGGAATTTTACCCAAATTGACTGTTATAATAGCCACACCTATTAAAGCTGTTATTAACGCTATTATTTCATAAGATTTTATATTTTCTTTAAGTATAAAAACACCTAAAAAAATTACTGCTATTGGGGTTATATAATGACCTAAACTGGCTTCTATTACTTGATTAGAATATGCAGCATATATATTTAAAAGCCAATTGGATCCTATTAATATGGCACAAAGAATTATTGAAAAAATTTTTTCTTTCATCATAAACGCATTAATCAATTTTTTTAGTCTTTTTGTGTAAATGATTAATATAATAAGTAAAACTACCGACCATATTATTCTATGGGCTAGAAGTTGAATTAGTGGTATTTCTTGCAATGTTTTCCAATATAATGACTGAATACCCCAAAGGGTATATACAAATACAATACTAATTAATCCATAATTTTTTTCTTTTGTCTGAGAATTTCTATTATTATCCATAAATATTACCTCTATAAAGTATTTTCTTGTATTGTTTTAATGTATGACAATACTAATATATTACAATAAATCTTTTGGATATTCAAGTGAAATAATAAATTGAGCAAATTGCATAATTACCTTTTGTAAAAACTATCTACTATATATAGCTTTAAAATCTCCAAAGACATATCATATATATTATGCAACCCAGCCAAGTTAGATTTATGCAATTTCCTCAATTAAATATAGATTTTGCTTTGAATGCTTTTGTATAAAAAGTTTAGCCAAATACTTTCTTGTGAAGTTTTTTAGAGTGTTGTATAATAGAAAATATTAGGAAAATATTAAGAAAAAATTCCTATTGACACATCTAATGATTAGACATTCAAATATTCATACTTTTAATAAATGCAAAAGAACCTTTTGGAAAAAGGAGAATATCCTATGAATAAGAAAATATCTATTCTTATACCTGCATATAATGAAGAAGACACAATTCCCATTATATATAAAAGACTAAAGGATGTATTTAAAAATATAAATTATGAGTTTGAAATTTTATTTATAAATGATGGAAGTAAAGATTCTTCTCTTAACATAATGAAAAATCTAAGAAAAAAGGATAAATCTGTATCCTATATTAATTTATCAAGGAATTATGGAAAGGAAATAGCTATGGCAGCAGGCTTTGATTATGCCATGGGAGATGCTGTTATTATAATGGATGCAGATCTTCAAGACCCTCCTGAATTAATTCCAAAGATGATTTCATATTGGGAAGAAGGATATGATGATGTTTATGCAAAAAGAAGGAGCAGAGCAGGTGAAAGCTGGCTTAAGAAAAAGACATCCTATTATTTTTATAGGATATTAAAGAAATTGTCAAGGGTTGAAATTCAAGAAGATACGGGGGATTTTAGACTTTTGAGTAGAAGAGCTGTTGAAGCAATAAAAAAGATAAAAGAACAGCATCGATATACAAAGGGTTTTTTCAGCTGGATAGGCTTTAAGAAAAAAGAAATATTATTTGATAGGGAGCCAAGGGCTGCTGGCAGGACAAAATGGAATTATTATAAGCTAATTGATCTTGCCATAGAGGGGATTATTTCCTTTAGCGGTGCACCCCTTAGAGTAAGTACAATTATAGGTTTCGTGATGGCTATGTTTTCATTTTTATATATGCTATATGTAATAATGAAAACATTATTGTTTGGAGATCTGGTGGCAGGATATCCTTCTTTGGTAAGTCTTATATTGTTTATTAGTTCTATTCAATTTATAATTTTAGGAGTTATAGGAGAATATTTAGGGAGAGTATTTAATGAGACAAAAAACAGACCGCTTTATTTTATTGAAGAATATAATGATGAAAAAACTATGCCCTAATAATATAAGAAAGATAAGCAAATATTTATTATTTGGGATTCTTACGACTTTGATAAATATTTTAGTATATAGTTTATGTATAAAAATAACTATACATTATTTATTAAGTAACTACATAGCATTTATTATATCAGTAATATTTGCTTATATTACTAATAAAAAATGGGTGTTTAATGATTTAAGAAAGAAAAAATTAATTAGAAATGAATTTACTAATTTTTTAGGATGCAGGATTTTCACATTGATTGTAGAAAGTATTATATTATATATTTTTATTTCGTTATTGGGATTAAATAAATATGGAGTAAAGATTTTAACTAATATAGTTGTCATAGTACTAAATTATATTTTAAGTGAATTTATTGTTTTTCAAAAAGAAAGGGTTGAAGAAAAAAGTTGATTATGAATAAATATATGAAACCTTCTATATTTGCTGTAATCCTTTTAATTGTAATAGGTGGATATGCTTTGTTTTTTCAGCCCCTCATAGGGCTTGCTGATAATGGAGATTTTTTTAGAATAATGGCTCCAAATGATTTAAAGCATGAGGAAGACCGTGATGTAAATGTTTTTGGATATTTTACAAATAGATATGATAAGCTTCAATACTATAATGAATTAAAGGGAAGAATAAAATCAACTCAAAATATTATAATACAAATGGCAATAAAAATAGATGATTTTTTTACTAGGGATGAAAAATTTGATATTAGATTTCAGGGGGGAATATGTCTTATTATTTTGGCCCTTGGATTATATTGGATGGTAGATATTATTGAAAAAATGACAGAAAATAAGAAGTTACAATATTTTTTAGCAGCTATGGCAGTTATAATATTTGGAGATATTGGTTATCTTGCTTATCTTAATAGTTTTTATGGAGAATCTATATCATATCCATTTTTTATCCTTTCAATAGCTGTTATATTAAAATTTTCCTTTGAAAAACAAATAAAAGCAAGATATTTATTTATATATTTTATATCAAGTTTTCTATTTATGGGTTCTAAGAATCAATTTGCCGTAAATGGAATATTATCCTCTATGCTTATGGCAGCTTTATTAATGTTTAAAATAAAGAATTATAAAAAGATAATAGCCGTAAGTTTATCTGTATTTTTCTTAATTTCCACAGCTTTAATGTATATAATCATTGATGAGAATATTTCTTTAATTAATAAATACCATATGATGACGAGGGGCGTTATGCTATTTGAACCAGATCTAGAGGAAGTAACGAAGAAAGTAGGATTATATGAGCAGTATGCACTTTTAGGAGAAACTATATATTTTGATAGTACTCCTATTATACATCCTAAGGATGAGCTGCTTTTAAGGAATTTCTATTCCAATTATGACTTGATTTCTATTGTAATGTATTATTTCAGAACCCCCAAGGCATTTATGAAAATAATGAACTTAGGATTAAAAAACAGCTTTACTATAAGACCAGAAGTTTTAGGTAATTTTAAAAAAAGTGGAAATAAAGAATTTGGAGAAAAAGCAAGATATTTTTCCCTGTGGAGTCATTTCAAGGATAATAGAATACCCCATGATCCAGGTCTTATTATAATGTTTCTGATACTTTGTTTAGCTTTGTGTATAAATAGAATATTAAAATATAGAGAAAATCAAAATTCACAGATGTACTATTATAGTGAAATAGTTTTAATATATGTATTTTTTACTGGATTTTCACAAATTTTAGTGTCCTTAATTGGTGCTGGTGATACGGATTTGAAAAAGCATTTATTTATTACTACTGTAACTCTAGATATATTATTTTATTTTAATTTTGCATATGCTCTTTGTCTTTTTTGTAATGCAAGGGCAAAGACTAAGTAGACAGGAGAGGAGATACAGAATGGAAAATAAGCTGGATAATAACATATCAAAAAGAATTGATATTTTAGATACTACAATTATAACAATCTTTTTTATTCTTCTCATAACATTTTCTTATGGTGGATTAAGCCAAAATCCAATGAATGTGTTTATTGTTTTATTCACAATAATGGGCATGGTAATTGGATATTATACAAATATAACTGTAGGAATATTGTATTCTATAATATTTGATTTTGTATATTCTAGTTTTCATATTTTCTTAAATATATCCAGAGCCATTCCCATTGCACCAGATGTTTATTTTTGGATTGTAATTTTACCGATTATTACTATTATGTATGCATATAAGGGTAAATTAATTAAAGAAATACAATGGGAAAATGCAAGATTTAAAAAAGAAAATAAAGAGCTTATAACGATTGACAAGGATACTGGACTTAGAAGCTCTCAGTCATTCTTTAATGAAATACATGGATATATGAATATAAGCAGAAGATATGGAGTAGAAGCCTATTTAATGTTAATAAAAATAAAATATGAAAGAGAAGTTATAAGTATATTAGGGGAAAGTAAATATAATAAAATTATAATGGAACTTTCTAAAATACTCGATAAGTTTTTAAGAGAAGAAGATAAAAAATTTATACTTAGGGATATGAATTTATTTGGAATAATACTTCTATCAAATGAAAATGGTGGAAAACAGGTTGAAAATAGACTTAAAGAGAGAATTGAGAATATAGAGTTTAAAGAAGAGGCCTTAATAAATAAAATGAAAATTGAAGTAATAGTAGGGCTTGCAAAATATGATGAGGAAACTATAGATAATCCATATGAGCTTTTTAATATGGCTAAAAAGGATATGGAGTACGATGTTTAATAAAGAGTATTGGGTATTTAAAAAAATATACCTATTTATTATTGTTTTAATTTTGATAGTTTCTTTATATACTATAGTTGGTCTAGGTGTTACAGAAAAAGAAGATAGGTATGTACTTGTTTATGATAACTTGTATAATTATGGTGAAAAACATAGTCAAGTATTAAGTTTGTATATTGAGTTGAAATCTATTTACAATAATGTTTTATTAGTTAAATCAAATCAGATTAAAGATATGGAATTTAAAGGAGAAGATATTATAATAGCTCCAAACATAAGCTTTGATTCTGAAAATGAGTATAATGATATATTACAATATTGTAGGGAGAAAGGACTTAAGATTTATAAAGATGAAAAGGGAATAAGTAAAAATAAAAAAACTTCCCAAGAGCTTTTATTAGCTATTGATAAGGTTTATCCATTTTCAGATTTCAATAAACTAATGGATACAGCAGAAAGTTTAAATAATAAAGGCATTAATTTTATTTGTGTTATAATGCCTATTTATCAAAACTATGAAATAACAGCTTATAAAAAATTCATAGAGGTATTGAAATATGTTGAAGAAATGGGTGGAAGGTTTTTTATACATTATCCTATTTTTAATGAAGAAGGAACCTATAATTTAGATTCTAGAGAAGGATTTAAAAGATCTATAGAAGAATATAGAAAAAATGGTATAAATATATTAGGAATCAGAATTTCAAGGGATAAAATATTTAAGAATAGAGATGTATTTGAAGGATTAAACTTGCCATTTTTACTGGTAACTGAAGAAGAAGGTAAATTACAAGAAACCACTAATTTGTTTAAAATATCTAAAGAAATAAATAATCATATTTTTATTGATGGAAAAAACATGAATGAATTAAATATTTTTACATATACAAAGCAAGAAAACGTAAGCTATAATGAAACCGCATATATTGATATTAATACTGATATAACGAAGTTGTATGATTTTCTTAAAATTTTATATAGTGAGGAAATTCCCATAGAGGATTTTAATTTAGAAAATTACTATTTAGAGCTTAAAAATTTTGATTTTGATGAGAATGTTTCTAATCCTCAGGAAAATCAAAAAAATGAGCTTGAAGAATTTAGGAAAAGAGAAATGAAAAAAATTACGGGAGAAAATCTGGAAGAAGAAGAAAGCGAAATAGAAAATTATGATATATCAAAGGCTGTAAGAATAGTAATTAAAATATTATTATTTATAATTCTAATTTTAGCTATTCAAGTTTTTATAGGTAGAAAATATGATATAAGAAAATTTTTCAAAAAATGAGGTTGGAAAAATATGCTTCAGAATATTTATGACTATTTATTACTAATGTCTCTTTTCTCAATATGGCTTGTTATACTTTTGAATATGATTTTAGTTACAAGTGGATTTATTAATTATTTAAAGCATTATAGAAATAAAAAAGATAGAATTTTATCTGAATATCCCTTTGTATCAATACTGATTCCAGCTCATAATGAAGGAAAGGTTATAGAAAAAACTGTTCAATCAATTTTAGATTTAGAATACGATAATGACAGATATGAGATTATAGTAATAAATGATAATTCAAATGATAATTCTAAGGAAATATTAGAAAATATAAAAGAAAGAAATCCCCGTAGATTTTTTAAAATAATAAATACAGATAATATAATAGGTGGAAAGGGAAAATCTAATGCTCTGAACATAGGATTTAAGGAGAGTAGAGGAGAATATATAGTAATATATGATGCAGATAATACGCCAGAAAAAATTGCTTTAAAGGAGCTTGTATATGATATAGAAAATGATCCTGAGGCAGGAGCAGTTATTGGTAAGTTTAGGTGTAGAAATAAGAATAGAAATTTGCTAACAAGGTTTATAAATCTAGAAGGAATCTATTTTCAATGGATGGCCCAGGCCGGAAGGTGGCAGCTATTTAAGCTTTGTACAATACCGGGAACAAATTTTATTATAAGAAGAAGTATTCTGGAAAAGATTGGTGGATGGGATACAAAGGCAATCACTGAGGATACAGAGATTAGTTTTAGAATATACAGAATGGGATATCATATAAGATTTTGTCCTTATTCCGCCACTTGGGAGCAAGAGCCTGAAACAGTATCTGTTTGGCTAAAGCAAAGGAAGAGGTGGATTAAAGGAAATTATTATGTTTTAATAAAGAATTTTAAATATTTATTTGATAAAAAAGCAGGGCCTATAAGATTTGATTTATTGTACTATTTATCTATCTATATTTTTTTCTTTACAGCATCTCTTATATCAGATTTAATATTTGTATTAAGCTTTGGAGGATTTATTAAAACCTATATAGTTGGATATAGTTTGTTATTATGGTTTATGGCATATGTACTTTTTGTACTTTCGGTACAGATATCAAGTTCAACAGAAAAGGGAGAACTTAACTTTTCAAATTTTATTATAATCCTGATCATGTATTTTACATATTGCAAATTATGGATGCTTGTTGCTGTAATAGGATTAGCTAGTTTCATAAATGATATACTGTTTAATAGAAAAGTAACATGGTATAAAACTGAAAGATTTTAAAATATATGGAGGCACATATGAGAAAATACTTTTGCAAATATAAAATAATTCTATTATTGATAGTAATATTTGTTTTTGGGTTAAGTGGAATATGGGCAGAGGAAGGAAAGCAAATCCTTATAAATCAAAAGGATAATGGAAATTTAGAATACATCTATAGAATTAATAGGGATATAGAATTGAGAGGTGTTTCGTCAGAGAGCAAATGGTATTTTAATGTGGAAAAAGAACTGGAAGTAGAAAATTTTAAATTTAATTTATTCTTAAAGTTCAGTGAATTAATTAGAAGGGACATATCATATATAACTGTTTATATGAATAATATTCCAATCAGGTCAATAAGATTGAAGGATGAAGAGGATCAGCTTATCAAAAACTGGCAGCTAGATATACCTGTAGAGACAATTAATACAGGATATAATGAACTAAAGGTAAAGACTAATTCCAGATTAACAGATAATTCTTGTGATGATGACAAAAACATAGCCAACTGGGTTGTAATAGATAAAAAAAGCAATTATATAATAGATTATTCAAGAAAAAATTTATATGATAAAATATCAGATTTTCCAAGACCCTTTATAGGTAAATATGAAGATGAGTCAAAGGGAATAGGAGTTATAATTCCTAAAAATTATACTGAAGATGAAATATCTGCTGCTTTAACATTGATTTCTCATATGAAGGAATATAAAAAGGGGTATGATGTAGAAACTACCTTGTTTAAGTATGGAGATGAAGAAATATTTAATTTCGAAGGTTTAATATATGTGGGTAATTTTAACAATATACCCCAGGAGATAGGAAATATTACTAAAAGTAGTAGAAAAATAAATAGAAATGAAGGTAATATCTATAGGACTGAATTAAGTGGATCTCAAAAGCCTGTGTTTCTAATTTTATCGAATGATGGTAAAAGTCTTATGAATTCAGTAAAGGCATTAAATAATAATGAATTGAAAAGCCAAATGATTGATACCTATTTATCCATACCAAGGGATTTCAATACAGATATAAAAGAAGAAAAAATAGATGACTATATTTATTTAAGCGAGCTGGGACTAAATGGAATTGAAATAAAGGGGAGAAATAAGCAGGTAACAAGTATAGGGATCAATATACCATCTAATAAGGTATTAGCAGAGGAATCGAATGTGAACTTAAAATTAAGATATTCGGATAATCTGGATTACGATAAATCCATGGTGTCATTATATATTAATGGTAAGCCCCTTGGCAGTAAGAAACTAGAAAGAAATAAAAGGGATTTAGATGAATTCAAAGTATATATACCTAAGGAATTTAGAAGGGAAAACTATTATGATTTAAGAGTTGAATTTGAAATGATTCCCGATGGTATAATAACATGTGAGAAATATTTAGCTAGTGAACCCTGGGCATATATAAAGTCCGATTCCTTCTTTTTTGCTTCCCAGCAAGAAAGAAATTTGATGTTATTGGAAAATCTACCTTCACCTTTTTCAAAAAATAACAATATTGATACAACAACAATTATAATACCTGATATTCCTACAAAGGATGATATAAAAATTGCGGGCAGAATTTCTGAAATGATGGGAATAGGTTTAAAAGGGAATAAAGGAATTATTAGAATATCTAGAGGAGACAGTGGTGAAGAAAACTATAAATCCGATGATTTAGTTATATTTGATACACCAAAGGAGTATTCTACTGATAATCTAATTGTATTTGGTACACCAAATGAAAATAGTGAAATTAGAAATATTAATAAGAGCCTATGGTTCAAATATAATGATAACTATAATAGAGTTCTTTCAAATGAGAAAATAGAACTTTTACCACAAACCTATGAAAGTTCAACTTTCATTGAGTTAAAGCCTTCTCCTTATAATAATGAAAAGGCCTTAATGACCATAACATCCCTAGATAAAAAATCTATAATAGATGCCGTTGAGTATTTTTATGGAAGAGAAATAAGCTTGTTTACAGGGGATGCGGCAATTGTTAGTAAGGAAGGAGATTTGTTAAACTTTAGATTTCAAAAAGAAAGTGAAAAACCTGTGATAGATGATATACCGACAGTAAATAGAAATACCCGTGAATATTTGATATTTGCCGGAGTAGTATTGGTATTTATGCTTATATCATTAATTTTGTATTTATATAAGAATAGAAGAAACAAATAAAGTTAGAAACAGGAAATTTTCTAAACTATTTATATATCATTGATGAAGAAAGTATGTATTGTAAATTGTCAAATGAATATATTTGTAGATTATTTTCACTTCCAAAGCTTCCAAAGCCTTTGGAAGCTTGATTAATTATTTGAAATTTTTCGGATTCTTCTAGCAGTGTTTTGGCTTTCTGATTTTCACCTGCTAAATAAAACAGTCTTGCAGCCAGTGAATATAGTGCCGTAGATTCTATTTTGGAAACTGGTTTAAAGGATTCATAGCAGTAATGTGCATATAGTTTTCCGTTTTTTGTATATGCCTCCCATAGCCAATTCATACCATCTTTATCATAATGACCTACTTCTGCTAAATGAATCATCGCATATACAGATTGAATTAAATTTATATTGTCTCCTAGAGTATACTCTTTGTCATTCAAATTATATTGATATTTATATAGACCTGTATTTTTAATCTTTCCTCCTTTTAAAATATTATAGGATGACGAATAGATTTCTTTCCATTCTGAATCTACGGATATTAACTTTTTCATTGTATACAAATCCAAATAGGAAATTGTTATATAATCTGATTTAGAGCCGGTATTTAAATCATAGAAATCTATAGGAGTAAAATCCTTAGTATTATTTAATAAAAGGGATTTGGAAGTATTCTTTATATATTTTAGGTATGAATCTTCGTTCCACTTTTCAGAAGCAAGTATGGCTGTCCTAATAATTCTTAAATCATCAATTAAGGCATTAATCTTTTCTTTTTTCTCATCTTTTCTTTTTATCCAAGAAAATAGGCCATTGTCAAGATATAAATTATCCAATGTCCAATTAAAGCATGTATCAAAAGCTTCTTTTTTGTTTCTGTTTAAAAGATATAATAAAAATAGACCCTGGGATTCGGATAATACGTCTTTGCCAGTGGCAATTATAGAATTATCACTTTCTTTATTAATATAGTTAGTATAAATAGAAAAATCAGGTCCTGACATTTTTTTCGCTAAAAACTTTAGAGCCTCTTTTTCAGGCTTTGGAATTGTCAACTCATCATATATAATATTTTTTTCCCTGGTGATATTAGACAAAAATAACTTTTTAAAGTCAATGGGTGTAAGATATATTAAAAGCAAAGATAATAGGATTAAGCTAAATACTATAATAATTTTTTTTCTAAATTTTATCATAACATACTCCATTCAAATAGAATTGAAATAATTGGACAATTGAAATTTAGGACAATTCCATTATATACTATTTTATAGAAATTTTCACTTGTTTATAAGCCATGACAAAGAAACAAACAGGTGATATAATATAATAAATCAATAATTTATGCTATAATTTACCATATTTTCTTAAAATATCTTTGGAGATGATAATATGTTTAACAATGAATTGATAAGCAATAATTCTAAAATAGATTTTAATTTTTTTGTTGAAAATGAATTATTACATAATCATTTTACAGGCATATTGGCAATAGACAATGAAACAAAAATATTTTTTTGCAATTCATTTTTCTTAAAGATATTGGAATTGGATGCAAAAGATGTTGTGGGGAGATATGTATGCGATGTTATTGATGATTGCAAACTTTACGATACAATAGTTCAAGGAAGTTCAAGCTGGGGAGAAATATTTAAATTAAATGGCAAGAAGTTTATAATTTCAAGATATCCAATAAAGGACGGGAAAAATGTTGTGGGAGCAGTACTTAAGACTATTTTTCCCGACATGATAATAGGAAGACAGGTAAGCAGAAAGCTAACTAATCCCAGTGAAATCTTTAGAGCATATAATGACCATCTTTATACATGTATGGATATAATCGGAGAATCAGAGCGAATGTTATTTGTAAAAAAGTTAGCAAGGAAGGCTGCCAGGTCCTGTTCCAATTTATTGATAACAGGTGAGAGCGGAACTGGAAAAGGAATAGTGGCAGAGGCAATACACAGTAGATCAGTGAGAAGGGATAGGCCCTTTATTAAGGTAAACTGTGCCGCTATTCCTGATACTTTATTGGAATCCGAATTATTTGGATATGTAGAAGGCGCTTTTACAGGTGCTAGAAAGAAGGGTAAACCGGGGAAATTTGAAATGGCCATTGGAGGAACTATTTTTTTAGATGAAATTGGAGATATGCCATTTTATATGCAGGCTAAATTATTACAGGTAATACAGGATAAAAAGGTTGAAAGAATTGGAGGAACCGAGTCAATTGATTTGGACGTTAGGATTATTTCAGCCACAAATCAGGATATACAAGAATTAGTTAGAGAAAAAAAGTTTAGAGAAGATCTTTACTATAGACTGAAGGTTTTAGAAATTAAGATGCCTCCTTTAAGAGAAAGTGTAGAAGATATTCCATTATATGTAGAAGGCTTATTAAATAGAATTAACAAAAAAATAGGTTCCGATGCTGTAGGTTTAACCAAAGAATCAATTGAAATATTACAAAATTATAATTGGCCTGGGAATGTACGTCAGCTTGAGAATTTTTTGGAGCAAGCTGTAAATTATAGCGATGAAGCAATTATAGATATTAATAAACTTCCCATCAGGCCCTGGGAAAATTATGATGAATTCTATGGCGAAATAGAAAAAAATATAAGTATTAAGAACCAAAAGGATCTTAATTATACAATAGAAAAAACTGAAAGAGAAATGATTATTGAAGCAATCAATAAATGTAATGGAAATAAGTCTAAGGCAGCAAAACTACTTAATATTCATCGTTCAGCATTATATAAAAAGATTAAAAGGTTAGAGATCCAATTATAGCTATAGATTTCCCAGAAGGAATGTAAAAGCATTCATTATTTTGGGTGGAAATTTATATTAAATTCTAATTCACGCAACAAACTTAACACTGTCTCCCGAGTGTACATATGTAGAAATGTATATGTACACTTGGGAGACGGTGTTTCTTTTTTGAGAATTATTTTGATGGTAATTTTCTAAGAATTGATTGTCTTTAGATTCAATTTATTTTTACTTTCCAATGAGTTCATATGATATAAGTATTGAAAGAACTGTAAATCAATTAATAGTAAAGGAAATATTAAATTTCAAAAAAGTATTTATTGATATTTGGTATGTAAATTGCTTGTATAAATATGAAGAAGAATAAAAGAGGAGGTTTTTATATGAAGTCAAAGGTAATGTCTATTGATGATGCTTTAAGTGTTGTAAAAGATGGTACAAGATTAATGCTGGGAGGATTTATTGATGTTGGTTCTCCAATTATGTGCATTGAAAAAATAGTTGAAAAAGGTGTAAAGGATTTAACACTTATTGCAGTGACTCCAGGTATGACTGGATTTGGAAAATCTATGCTTTATAAAAACAAACAAGTTAAAGAGTTGATTTCTTCCCATGTAGGTACTTCTGCAGAGTCTACTAAAGAATATCTTGAAGGTGAACTGCTTATGAAAGAGTTTTTCCCAATGGGGACCTGGATTGAAAAGGTTAGAGCCGGGGCAATGGGACTAGGAGGAGTATTGGTACCGGTTGGAGTAGGTATATTGGATCAGCCTGGTCTTTTCGAAAATCTTGATAAACCAAAGAAAGTAATTGATGTAGATGGGATAAAGTGTTTTGTAGAACCAGCTTTAACTGCAGAGGTGGCAATAGTCAAAGCCTGGAGAGCAGATGAATTAGGAAATTTAGAATATAGGAGTACAAGTTTAAATGATAATGCGGATGTGGCAATGGCAGGAAAATACACAATAGCAGAGGTGAATGAAATAGTGCCGGTTGGAACTATTTCACCGGAAAAAGTTGGAACTCCAGGTGTTTTTGTTAATGCAATAGTTCAGGGACAGACCGTTGAGCAGCAGGATAAGACCTATCGTGAGCTTTGGTTATCCCAGGGAAAATTGAACATAGAAGAATAAATTTGAAGGGGGATTTGAGATGAATATAAGAGAAATAATTGCTAAAAGAGCAGCTCTGGAATTGAATGATGGTGAGGTGGCTAATTTAGGTTTTGGTATGCCAACCCAGGCGGTAAATTATCTACCCGAAGGGGTAAGTTTGATCATGCATACGGAAAATGGAGCATTTGGGATTGGGCCTAAACCTAAATATGAAGAAGCAAATTCTGATGTTTCAAATGCAGGGTCTGAGCCAGTTACACTTCCACCTGGAGCAGCTATTATGTCCTTAGGAACTTCCCTAGGAGCAATGAGAAATGGATATATTGATGTTACTATTCTAGGAGCCTTGGAGGTAGATCAAAAAGGTAATATAGCTAACTGGGCGGTAAAGAGAAAGGGACTATGGTGGCCCGGAATTGGTGGAGCAATGGATTTGACCCATGGAACTAAAAAAATTGTAGTAACCTTAACCCATACTGATAAATATGGAAACTCAAAGATAAAAAAGGAAGTTAATTTACCAAAGACAGGTATAAACTGTGTGAAAACAATTATAACAGAAAAGGCAGTATTTGATGTGGGAGATGATATTTTAATATTAAGGGAAATAGCACCGGGGCTTACCATAGAGGAAATAAAAGAAATAACAGAAGCAGACTTTATAGTTTCTGAGGATTTTAAAGAAATGGAAATTTAATAAATAAAAGGTGTGATTATATGGTTTTGACATCTGAAGATTTTATTGTAAAGGCCAAGGAATTTGCTGAAGAATATGTAAAACCAATTTCTAAGGAACTAGACGAAAGCAATCGATTTCCAGAGGAATTATTACATTCCATGGTTAAAAGAAAATTTTTGGGAATTCACTATCCTATAGAATATGAAGGTGGTGGAGAAAGCTCTTTAACTTCCTTCAATGTGGTAAAAGAGTTATCAAAGGCCAGCCCTGGAGTGGGATTGATGTTCATTGTACACTGGATGGCAGTTGACGTTTTGTTAAAGTATGGAACAGATGAACAAAAAGAGAAATATTTAAAGGATTTAATAAAAGGAAAGAGAGTGGCAGCCTATTCAATAAGTGAAGCAGTTGCAGGATCCGATGCTGCGGGAATAAATACAATTGCTGAAAAAACAGAAGAAGGCTGGAAGTTAAATGGTACAAAATACTTTTGTACAAATGGCAGTATTGCAGATGTCTATTTAGTGGCATGCAAAACTGAACCTGAACAAGGAGCTAAGGGAATTAGCATTTTTATTGTAGAAAAAGATTCAGAAGGTTTAAGTATAACTGATTATGCCGATAAGATGGGATTTAGAAGTTCACCTACTACTAATTTAGTTTTAAAGGATTGCATAATCCCTGATGAAAATCTTATTGGATTAGAAAATAAGGGATTTAAAATTGCCATGGATGGACTTACAGGCGGAAGACTTGGAATGGTGGCAATAGGCATAGGTATAGCAGAGGCAGCCATGGAAAGAGCTATAAAACACGCTAATAATAGAAAGGCCTTTGGGAAACCTTTAAGTAAGCTTTATTCAATACAAGAAAAAATAGCCAGTAGCCATATAAGTCTTGAAGCAGCAAAAGGGCTCTTTGAAAAAACCTGTTTTAAAAGAGATTATGGTGATAATTATTCTATAGAATCTTCTGTTGCCAAAGTATTTACAGCAAAGGCTGTAAGGAATATATGCTATGAAGCTATGCAAATATTGGGAGGTCATGGATATTACAAAGATAATGATGTAGAGAGATATTATAGGGATGGGAGATTAATAGATATAGGAGTTGGAGCAACAGAGGTTTTAAATATGGTAATAGGAAGTACAATATTGAGAAGATATAAATAGAATTATAAATAGCAGATGTAGCAAATAAATTATTTGCTACATCTAAATATTTTATGAGAATTATTTAAAAAAATTATAATAGAAATAAAACTATAAAAGAAATTAATTTTTATAGACAAATTGATATTTTAGGAGTAAACTAAATAAAGTAAGGTGAATAAAACACGTACTCCATTAGCTCAGCTGGCTAGAGCACCTGACTCTTAATCAGGGGGTCCAGGGTTCGAACCCCTGATGGAGTACCAATACTCCTCTTAGTATTAAATTATTATTTATGATATTAAACGTATAAAGAAAAGGTCTTTATGCGTTTTTTTATGGGATTAGCTTGCCCTATTATTTATGAAGGATACCATAATTCCCATGGAAAGCATTAATCTGTTTCAATTCAAACTATGGAAAGTATAGTTAATATATTTATAAATATATTAAGATCCTATGTGTTAGAGTGAAAATAATAATAGTAGAAATTTCACAGGACCATGTTGCAAAAGGATAGATATCAAAGGGTGCTGGAAAGATTGACAATTTCTTATTGTCGATCTTTCCAGCACCTTTTTGACATGTTTTTTTACTATAAGTAAGATTGTATTTTCTGATAAGACAAAATAATCATAAAAAATAATTTTTTCATAAAAATTTAATAATTATGAAGAAAAATGTATTATCTTGTAGTATAATTTATATATAATAATAAATATTACAAAAAATTTAGTTATACTTAAAAAATGAAAAGCAAAGGGGGACTGGATAGAAATTAAAAAATACAAATTATATCGTTTCGGTATATATCGTTCAAATATTTACCTAAAGGATGAAACTATAACCTATAGATATAGGGATACAAATATATACTAATAGTTGGTCTAATGTGGAAACATACGATACAAAAGCTAATATGTATAAGTAAATATAGTCTTGATATAGTGAAAATACAGGAAAAAAGAATTGGTTTAGGTTGAATTTTCGTAATATTCAATTTCTTGAATTGGATGATAGAAGTTTTTATGAAAAATATAAAAAAGTATTGCTAAATTAAGCTGAAGTAAGAAAATATAAGTTTACCGGTTTTAAAGAAATAGGAGGTGGATATAGAAGTGAAAATAAAAAGCGAAAAAGCATATGAAGATCTGAGAAATGAAAGACCACAGTTTTGGAATAATCTTTCCTACAATAATAAATTCGATATGAACACCCTTAAGCTGGAGTTTGAAGATATACTTGATGCAGAAAAAAGATTAAAGCGTTTTGCACCATTTTTTCAAAGAGTTTTTGAAGATACAAAAAAAACAAAGGGAATTATTGAATCCAAAGTATTTAAAATTGAAAAAGCCAGTAGAGAAATAGAAAAATATGAAAAAATCAAAATACCAGGAAAGATTTATCTAAAGGGAGATCACAGCCTTCCTATATCAGGATCCATAAAGGCTAGAGGAGGTATTTATGAAGTGCTGTGCCTTGCAGAAAAAATTGCCTTGGAATCGGGAATGTTAAGACTCGAAGATGACTATGGGAAATTGGCTGAAGATAAGTTTAAAGATTTATTTAATAAGTATAGTGTGGCAGTAGGGTCTACTGGAAACTTGGGTCTTAGCATAGGTATTATGAGTGCAGTATTGGGATTTAAGGTTACAGTTCATATGTCCTGTGACGCAAAGGAATGGAAAAAGGAGATGCTCAGAAGTAAAGGTGTTATTGTCAGAGAATATGAAAGTGATTTTTCCTATGCCATTGCCCAGGGAAGAAAGGAAGCTCAAAGAGATCCCAATTGTCATTTTGTCGATGATGAAAATTCCAAGGAGCTGTTTCTTGGGTATTCTGTAAGTGCCTTGAGATTAAAAAAACAATTTGAAGATATGGATATTTTGGTTGATCAGGAACATCCACTTTTTGTATATCTTCCCTGTGGAGTAGGTGGAGGACCAGGTGGTGTCACCTTCGGACTAAAATGGGTGTTTGGCGAGAATGTGCATCCTATATTTGTAGAACCGGTGCAATCTGCTTCTATGCTGCTGGGAATGGTTACGGGAATGTATAATAATATATCTGTTCAGGATATTGGACTTAGTAATAGAACCATTGCCGATGGCTTGGCTGTAGGACGATCTTCTGAATTTGTAGGAAGATTTGTAGAGCCTATTGTGGCAGGATTTGCCACCTTTGAGGACAATGAGCTATATGACCTTTTAAAAATATTATATGATACAGAAAATATAGCTCTAGAACCCTCTGCCCTGTCAGGATTTAAGGGAATAAAGATGTTGTTATCAACCCAAGAAGGAAAAAAACTGCTAAGTGATATAAATTTAGAGAATAAGATGGATAAAGCAACCCATTTAGTGTGGGCAACAGGAGGACGAATGGTTCCAAAGGATGTAATGATGGCGGATTATAACAAAGCAAGTTATAAATTATAAAACTTCCTATAGGTAGCCAACATTGAAATTTATAATACCTTAAAGTTGGTTATCTTTAACTATATATAAGGAAGAAAAAAGTAAAAGAAGAGGAGGAGATTTTATGAAGTTAAAAAAGATTATTGTAATTATGCTGGCATTGGTAATGGTGTTGTCTTTAGCTGCTTGTGGAAATAATGACGAAAATAATACAGCAAAAGAAACTTCAAACCAGGAAGCCTCAAACCAAGAACCAAAGGAAGGAAAGAAAATATTTAAGTATGGTAATGATTTAGGAGCTTTAACAGGGTTAGATGTCCATTTATTCACAACTTCAGAGGTTTTTGAGGTTTCAGAACAGACCCATGAAGCCCTTATAGGAGTGAGAACAGGTACTTATGAATTGTATCCGCTTCTTATAACAGAGATGCCTAAGGTATCAGAAGATGGTTTAACCTACAGCTTTGAATTAAAGAAGGGGATAAAATTCCATGATGGTAGTGAGCTTACAAGCCATGATGTTAAATATACACTTGAGAGAATATTTACACCATCGGTTGGAAATGTAAATACTTGGATTTGCGATATGATTAAAGGTTCAAAGGAAATGCTAGAGGGGGAGGCCACAGAGCTTTCTGGATTTAAATTAATAGATGATTATAAATTTGAAATCAGTCTTTATGAACCCTATGCTCCCTTTGAAGCAGTAATGGCTACTACTCAAATGGTGATTTTTCCAGAAGAAGCAGAAAGCTATGGAAAGGATTGGGGTCTTAAAACTTATATAGGAACTGGTCCTTTAAAATTAAAGGAATTTCAACCAAAGGTAAAGGTAATGTTAGAAAGATTTGATGATTATCATGGAGAAGTTGCTAAGCTTGATGAATTACATTTTCTAAATATGGAAGCAAATACAGCATTACTGGAATTTGAAAAGGGAAATATTCATCTTGCAAGGGTACAGGAAAGCTTAGTGGATCAATACAAAGATGACGAAAAACTTAAAGATAAATTGAGAGAGCAGAATTTAATAGGAATTATTGCATTGACATTAAATCATGAAAAACCACCTCTAGATGATGTAAGGGTAAGAAAGGCAGTAAGCTTAGCTGTGGATAGAAAATCCCTGGCAGAAAATTATCTTAAAGGAAATGTGTCTCCTGCTAAGAGTATGCTTCCTCCAGGAGTGTTAGGATATGATCCTGATGCACCAGAACTTGAATATAATCCAGAAAAAGCAAAGGAATTATTGGCAGAGGCAGGTTATCCCGATGGAGTAGAACTTACATCAGTAGTTTCAGAAAAAAATAAGCTGGTAGGTGTATTCACGGTATTACAGGCACAGCTTAAAGAAGCAGGTATCACTTTAAATATACAACAAGTAGATAAGCCTAGCTATGTAGACTTAAGGAAGCGTGGAGAAATTCAAATGCCTATTTTGACTTGGTATGCCGATTATGTAGATCCTGATAATTTCCTATATACATTCTTGTATAAAGAAAATAGTGTTTTCTTCTCCAGCAATTATAAAAATGAAGAATTCAATAAATTAGCTGAAGAAGGTAGAAGAATTGCAAATAGAGAAGAAAGAGAAGAACTTTATAAGAAATTAGATTACAAGGTAGTACATGAAGATTTACCTCACTCTCCATTATATACTCCAAAGGCATTTTATATGGAGGCCGATAATGTGGATGGACTAGAAATGCAAAACTTTACCTTTAGATTTTATAATACAGATTTAAAGTAAGAGTAAAAAGGGGCTACTTTTATAGTAGCCTCGGATTTTATTAAAGAGGTTTTGAAGGGAGGAAAAACAATTTGAAGCGATATATATTAAAAAGGCTTATCCAGGCATTTATTGTTTTAATAGGTGTAACCTTAGTTACCTTTACTCTGTTAAATATAATACCTGGAGATCCAGCATCAATGATGTTAGAGAAAAAAGCCGATCCGGCTACTATTGAAAGAATAAGACATGAGCTTGGATTGGATAGGCCTCTTACTATACAATATGTGGATTTTGTAAAAAATGCTGTTATGGGGGATTTTGGAACTTCCTATTTTGAAAGGGAAGAAGTAATTGTAATGATTAAAAGGGCTTTTCTAGTTACTTTTAAGATTGGAACCTATGCATTGGGCTTTGCAATTCTCTTTGGAATATCTGTTGGCACAATTGCAGCAGTTTATCGTGGTACTATAATCGATAGGCTAATTATGCTAATTACTATGGTAGGAATATCATCACCAGCTTTTTGGGTGGCCATTATACTTCAAATTATATTTGGGCTCAAATTTGATTTATTACCTATTTCAGGTATTGATGCACCTGGAGCCTTTATACTTCCCAGTATTGCCTTGGGAACAAGATATGCTGCATCCATTGCTAGATTAACAAGAACTAGTATGCTGGATGCAATGACCCAAGACTATGTAAGAACCGCTCGTTCTAAAGGTATTCATGAGTTTATTGTGGTAATGAAGCATGTGTTTAAAAACGCTTCTGTACCTATCATTACCTTTACGGGCTTAACCGTTAAGTTTATTCTTGGAGGCTCTATGCTTACTGAAACTGTTTTTTCTATACCAGGACTTGGAAAACTCATGATTGATGCAATTATGACAAGGGATATACCTGTGATTCAAGGATGTGTTGTTTATATAGCAGCGGTTTTTGTAATTATAAACTTATTAATTGATATTTTCTATGGTGTGTTAGACCCTAGAGTCAGAACAGCGAAAGGAGCATAAGAATGGGAATAAAGAATTTATTCAAAAAAAGAGATTTAGAAATTGAGCTTGAAACAGGAGAGGAAATCATCTATTCCAGCTTTTATGAAGATGCAGTAAAAAGACTGAAGAAAAATAAATTTGCCATGATTAGTATGTATGTTTTAATAGCTCTTGTGCTTATGGCCATATTCGCACCTTTAATTGCTCCTTATGATCCTGCGGAGCAAGATGTATATAATATAATGCAAAAGCCTTCGTCAGAGCATATTTTTGGTACAGATGAATTTGGCAGAGATATTCTATCAAGGATTATTTATGGGGCAAGAATATCCCTTAGTGTAGGTATAATTGCTGAAGCTATAGCTATAACCATTGGAGTTATATTAGGATCCATTGCAGGGTATTTTGGCGGAAAAGCAGATATGATTATATCAAGACTTATTGAAATATTTGCTTCCTTTCCACAAATTTTGTTTGCCCTGGCTATTATGTTTGTACTAGGCCCTGGAATTATAAATTTATTTATTGCAATTGGTTTTGTTGGATGGACATCGGTTGCAAGGGTTATACGTGGGCAAATAATGCAATTAAAGGAAAAGGAATATGTAGAAGCTTCTATTGCCAGTGGAGGTGGAGGTATGAGGATTATATTCAAACATTTAATACCTAATTGCTTATCTACAATTATCGTTATAGTCACATTGAATATACCGGCGGATATTATGTATGAAGCAAGTTTAAGCTTTTTAGGTCTAGGAGTACAACCTCCTACTGCCAGTTGGGGAGCCATGATTAATGCAGCTAGGGCATATATAAGGGCAAATCCCCATTACAGTATATTTCCAGGAATTGCGATTATGATTACGGTATTGGCCTTTAATATGTTGGGCGATGGATTAAGGGATGCTTTAGATCCAAAATTAAAAAACCAGGGGGGTGGAAATTAAGATGTCAGAAAAATTACTCCAGATTAATAATTTAAAAACATATTTTTTTACAGATGAAGGAGTTGTTCGTGCTATCGATGATGTGAGTTTTTCTTTAAAGAGGGGAGAAACTCTAGGTATAGTTGGAGAATCAGGCAGCGGGAAAAGTCAGACTGCATTGTCTATTATGCAGCTTTTGGAAAATCCTGGTAAAATAGCTGGAGGAGAAATTATATTTGAGGGCAAAAATTTATTAAATAAAACAAAAAAGGAAATGAGAAAAATCCGTGGTAATGAGATTGCAATGATTTTTCAGGAGCCAATGACATCCCTTAACCCTGTTTATACAATAGGAAATCAGATTATGGAAAATATTAAACTTCATCAAAAACTAAATAAAAAAGAAGCAAGAGAAAAGACAATAGAAATGTTAAAGCTTGTAAACATTCCTGCGCCGGAGAAAAGAATTGATGAATATCCCCATCAGATGTCAGGAGGAATGAGGCAAAGGGTTATGATTGCTATGGCACTTTCCTGTAATCCTAAGCTATTGATATGTGATGAGCCTACAACGGCCCTAGATGTTACTATTCAAGCTCAAATACTGACACTGATCAACCAGCTGAAAAGTAAAATCAATACATCTATTATAATGATTACCCATGATTTGGGAGTAGTATCCCAGGTATCGGAAAATGTACTTGTAATGTATGCAGGAAAGGCAATGGAGTATGGAAAAGTAAAGAATATATTTAAAAGTCCCCTTCACCCCTATACTGAAGCCCTTATTAGATCTATACCTACTATTGGAAATAAACAAAGAAGGTTAAGTGTAATAAAGGGTATGGTACCAAATTTAAAAAATAGACCCGAGGGTTGTTTATTTGCTCCAAGATGTGAATACGCAAAGGATATTTGTAAGAAATCCATGCCTGAAATTGTAGATATCAAGGGCCAAAAAGTAAGATGTTGGAAATATTGTGCTAAGTGGCAGGAGGTGGAATAATGGGTGTCGAATATGTAAAAAGTAAAGAGGATGCTATATTTAAGGTACGTAATTTGAAGCAGTGGTTTAATACAGATAAAAAAGATGAAAATGGAAATAAGCTTTATGTTAAGGCAGTTGATGGAGTTACCTTTGATGTGAGATATGGAGAGACCCTTGGAATCGTAGGGGAGTCAGGCTGTGGCAAATCAACCCTGGGAAGAACAGCCCTAAGATTAATTGAACCTACAGAGGGAGAAATTATATTTCAGGGAAAAAATCTCATGTCCTTATCTAAAAATGAAATGAGAAGTATTAGAAAAGAGCTTCAAATTATGTTTCAGGATCCCTATGCTTCATTAAATCCAAGGATGACAATAGGTGATATTATTGCAGAACCCATGGATATACAGAAGGTAGGAGATAGAAAATATCGCTTAAAAAGAACAATAGAATTAATGAAATTATGTGGTTTAGACCCATCTTATATTCGAAGGTATCCCCATGAGTTTTCAGGAGGGCAGAGACAAAGAATTGGTATAGCAAGGGCAATGGCATTAAATCCAAAGCTATTAGTATGTGATGAGCCGGTTTCAGCATTGGATGTATCTATACAATCTCAAGTACTGAATTTACTAATGGATTTACAAGAAGAGTTTAGGCTTAGCTTATTATTTATCTCTCATGACTTAAGTGTTGTAAATCATATTTCTAACAGAGTAATGGTAATGTATTTAGGTAAAACAATGGAGTTTGCCGAAAAAGAAGAAATTTTTAATAGGCCTCTACACCCCTATACAAGAGCTCTGTTAAATGCAATACCTTCTATTGATGGAGACATTAATTTACAAAGTGATCAGCTTCTTCAGGGAGATATACCGAGCCCCATAAATCCTCCAAAAGGCTGTGTATTCCATACGAGATGCCCCTATTGTCAGGAAAGATGTAAGAGTGAGAAACCAGAGTATAGAGAGATTCTGCCTGATCATAATATAGCATGTCATTATGGTGAAAAATTTATATAAAAAGGGGTAGGAGGAATACTATGTTGGGAGAAAGAGTCAGAGAGATAAGAAAAAAGAACAATATTAAATTAGTAGAAATGGCTAAGCAAATAAACTTAAGTCCAAGCTATTTGTCTCAAATTGAAAGGGACTTGATTAGTCCATCCTTGTCTGCACTGAGAAAAATAGCTAAAGTATTAAATGTGCCTATATATGAATTTTTAAAAGAAGATGAAAAAAAAGCTATTCATATAAAAAAAGAAAAGAGGATAAAACTGGAATTACCGGATACAGACATAGTTTATGAATTTTTAACACCAACAAGATTAAGAAATGGTACTCCAAATATGGAAATTATTTTTATGAAATTAAATCCCTTTAGCTGGAGTAGTGAAGATTTTTCTTATCATGCAGCAGATGAATGTATTTTTGTCATCAGAGGTGAGGTGGAGATATATTTAGGAGAAACAAAGTACAATCTTTTAAATGGAGATAGCCTATATATAAAGGAAAATACCCGTCACAGACTTTATAATCCTAAAAATACAGTAGCAGAGGTAATAAGCTGTATTTCACCTCCCATTTATTAAAATAAAAAATTGGGGGACTAGTTATGGATTTTATTAGGAGAAAATCCTTAGAAATTTTAAATAGAGCCTTTGTAGTCGATATGCATATGGATATAGGAATTGAACTTGAGAAGCAAAGGAAAAAGGGATATACCCATGTTTTAAACAATGATTATTTAGAGGAGTTTAAGGCTGGAGGAGTAAATTTAGTAATAGCTGCTATTTTTATAGAAAATGAAGACTTACCCCATAAGGGATTACACTTGGCCCTAAGACAAGTATCGGCAATATTAAAAGATATTGAGGAATGTAAAGAAAATTTTATTTTTTGCAAAGATATTAATGATATAAATAAGGCGAGAAAAGATAAGAAAATAGGTATTTTTATCTCTCTTGAAGGCTTAGAACCGGTGGAAGATGATTTAGAGCTGTTAAATGTTTTTTATAAATTAGGAGTTAGAGGAATGGGCCTTGTTTGGTCCAGAAGAAATGCAGTTGGAGATGGATGTACCTTTGAACCTGTAAAAAGGGGAGCAGAAGGTGGGCTTACAGAGTTTGGAGTCAAGGTTTTAGAATTTGCAAAGGAAAAAAAGATGATAGTAGATATAAGCCATCTTAACGATATAGGAATAGAAGATGTACTTAAATTAAGTGATTATCCTATAATTGCCTCCCATTCAAATGCCAGGGAAATTTACAATATAAAAAGAAATCTTACAGATGATCAATTAAGAAAAATAGCCTCTAAGGGTGGAATAGTTGGTATTAATGCTGCAAAAATTATTGCAGGAGATAAAAAAACCGCCAATATGAAGGATTTATTTAAACATATAGATTACATTAAAAACCTAATCGGATCAGAACATCTGGGGTTAGGACTGGATTTATGTGATAAGCTTATAAGACATGGTGTAAAGGAAGTACCTAAGAATGGAATGATAAGCTATGATGTTTTAAATACCCATAAAGACATTGTAAAATTAGTTGATATGATGGTAGAAAAGGGATATGATGATGGAGAAATAGAAAATATATTGGGAAAAAGCTTTTTGAGGGTTTTGGAAAGGATAATGGGTTAAAAAATTTATTATATAGATTATATTATTATAAAATAAAAGGATCTTTTAAAGTAAAGGAAATCACCTGTTGATTGATATACTCCCTTTATAGTAGACAGTTAAGATAATAAAACTATCTATTATGAGGGGAGTTTTATTATTGGAAGAAAAGGTTAAATTTAATTTATAAAAAAATATTTTATATTGACATATACATAAAAAAAGGGTACAATCAAGATGTAAAAAAGGAAACGGTTTCCGTTATACAGAAAACTTAAAAATAGATGGAAGGGGTTAGTATGGGGGATTATGTTCAATCAGTAATAAAGGTTGGTAAGATATTAGAATTATTTGATAAAGATAGGGATGAATTAGGTATAGTTGAGATTAGAGATCATCTAGGATATCCAGTTAGTACAATACATCGTTTGATTTCTACTTTAGAGCATATGGGGTATATTTATCAAAATGAAAAAAATAATAAATACAGTTTAGGCTTTAAAGCCTATGTACTAGGTAGTAAAGTAAAGATAATAAATCATTTGAAGGAAGTATCTAAACCCTATTTAGATGAGTTATCCAATAAATATGGGGAAACAGTTCATCTGGCAATAAATATGAATAATAAGGTTTTATGTGTTCAAAAGACCAGTACAAATCGAACTTTAACCGTTACACCAGGTGAAGGAGGAACCCATTATATCCATGCAACATCCGTAGGCAAATCTTTGCTTGCCTTTAGTGACAAAGAAAAAACAGAAAAATTTATAGAAGGAACAGATTTTGTAAAATTAACACAAAAAACAATCACAGATAAAGAAGAACTTAAAGAAGAACTTGAAAAAATAAGAAAGAATAAGGTTGCAGTTGATATGGAAGAATCTGAAATAGGACTTATATGTATTGGAGCTCCAATTTTATCTAGAAGTGGCAAGGCTATTGCAGCCATAAGTCTATCTATTCCCGATTCTCGTTTAACTCATAATATTGAGGAATTAAAAAAGAATGTACAAATTACAGCAAATAAAATTGCCCATAAATTATATTCTTAGTTTAAATAAAAAGGCTAAAAGCCTTTTTATTAATAGCATAATACCGGAAATCAATTCCGTATTACGGAAAAAGGAGGAAGATGGGGATGTTCATATCTAAAAAGGACATTAAATTAATTGCTAAGGAATTATATGAAGCAGAAAAAAATGCAAAGCCCATAGAAAAAAGCATAACCGATAGATATTCTGATATGACTTTACAAGATGCTTATTCTATACAATTAGAATTAATTGATTTGAAACAACAAAATGGTGAGGTAATAATAGGTAAAAAAATTGGTTTTACCAGTGAAAAATTGAGAAAACAATTTAATGTAACTGAACCTGATTATGGAATTTTAACAAATGCAGGGACTTTTATGGAAAACACACCTATTTCAATGTCAACCCTTATTGAACCTAGAATAGAAGGAGAAATAGCCTTTGTATTAAAGGAAGATTTAAAAGGTCCCAATGTAACAATAGTAGATGTATATAATGCCACAAAGGGAATAATTCCTTGCATAGAAGTAGTAGATAGCCGTATGAAAAATTGGAATATGAAATTATTAGATTCCATTTCTGATAACGCTTCCAATGCAAAAATAGTACTTGGGACGAAAATGGAAAGTTTAGATAAATTTGATTTAAAGCATATGGGCTTAGTAGTAACAAAAAATGGATATGTAATGGAAACTGCTGCGGGAGCCGCGGTTTTCGGTCACCCGGCATATTCAGTTGCTTGGTTAGCTAATAAACTTAGTGAATTTGGTATCTATCTTAAAAAGGGAGAAATAATTTTATCTGGTTCCTTTACTCCTGTATTCGATGTTAAGGCCAATGATTATGTTGAGGCCACTTTCGATGGATTGGGAAGTGTATCAGTTCGCTTTGTGGATTAATTCTATAAATTCAATATAAAAGCACAATAATATAAGGAGGTTTTAAAATGGCAAAAATTAAAGTTGTTATTTTAGGTCCCGGTAATATTGGTACCGACCTAATGTATAAGGTAATGAGAAGCAATGTTTTAGAAATGGGGGCAATGATTGGAATTGACCCGGAGTCTGCGGGTTTGAAAAGGGCTGAAAAACTGGGAATACCTGCATCGGCAGAAGGGATTGATTATCTTAAAAATAATCCAGACTGTGCAGAAATTGTATTTGATGCAACAACAGCAAAGGCCCATGCAAAGGTACACGCACCTGTACTTGCAGAGATGGGGAAAATCGCTATTGATTTGACTCCAGCAGCAGTTGGTAAAATAGCAACACCAATGGTTAATATGAAGGATTGTTTAAATGAGAACAATGTAAATTTAATTACCTGTGGAGGCCAGGCGACTACACCTATTGTACATGCTATAAATCAGGTGGTTGACGTAGAGTATGCTGAGGTAGTGTCAACTGTGGCAAGTAAAAGTGCAGGACCTGGTACAAGGGCAAATATCGATGAATACTGCTCAACAACTTCAAAGGCCCTTAGGGATCTTGGTGGAGCTGATAGATCAAAGGTATTTACAATTTTCAACCCAGCCGTGCCAGAAATACCAATGAGAAATACAGTTTTTTGTATCCCTAAAGAAGATGTAGATATTGAAGAGGTAAAAAAATCTGTAAAGAAAATGGTTAAAGGGATACAAGAATATGTGCCAGGATATGAATTAACAATGGAGCCAATAATAAATAATAGTGTTATCACTACAACAGTAAGTGTTCATGGTGCAGGGGATTTTCTTCCAAGCTATGCAGGAAACTTGGATATGGAAACATCATCAGCATTAAAAATGGCTGAAATGTTTGCAGATAAAATGTTAAGGGAAAGAGGTGAAATATAATGACAAAGAGACCAGTAAAAATTATTGATACAACATTACGTGACGGTAGTCATGCTATTCATTATCAATATAGTGTGGAAGATGTAAAAAATATTTGCAAGGGGCTTGAAGAGTCAGGGGTATATGCAGCTGAAGTTGGCCATGGCGCTGGTATTGGAGGATCTACATTACAATATGGATTAGCAAAGGAAGCAGACCGTGATATTTTAACAGCAGCAGCTTCATGCCTAAAAAATACAAAATTGGCAGTATTACTTGTTCCAGGATTAGGTACTATGGATGATTTGAAGGCAGCCTATGAATGTGGAGTACGTTTAGTTAGGGTTGCAGTACATTGTACAGAGCTTGATGTTGGTATGCAGCATATTAAATTAGGTAAAGAGTTAGGAATGGAAGTGGCTGCCTTCTTTATGATGTCCCATATGATTTCAGCAGAGGAACTGGCAGAGCAATTTAAAATAGCTGAAAGCTATGGTGTGGATTTCATATATATGGCAGATTCTTCTGGAGCAATGGTGCCAGAGGAGATAACAAAAAGAGTGAAATTATTAAAGGAAGCAGTAAATGTTCCAATTGGAGTTCATTGTCATAACAATTTAGGATTAGCCGTAGGAAATTCCCTAGCTGCTTATGAATCAGGGGCAGACTTTGTTGATACAACTCTTCAAGGACTGGGAGCCGGAAGTGGGAATACACCTACAGAAGCCACAGTTGCTGCCTTTAATAAAATGCAGGTTGAAACAGGTTGTGATTTATTTAAGCTTATGGAAGCAGGCGAGAAATATGTTCGTCCCCTTGTTCAACATTCTTTAGAGGTAACTAATGAATCTATAATATTGGGATATACTGGAATATATTCGAGCTTCTATTTACCAACTATTAAAACTGCAAAGAAATTCAATGTTAATCCAATAGATGTACTTGTTGAACTTGGAAAGCGAAAGGTAGTTGGTGGTCAAGAGGATATGATTCTGGATGTTGCATATGAATTATCCAAAAGAAAGGATGTTTAAAGATGAGAAGTGATCAAGTCAAATCAGGCTATAAAAGAGCTACTCAAAGATCTTTACTAAAAGCAACAGGATTATCCGATGAAGATTTAAAGAAACCCTTAGTTGGAATTGTTAATTCCTTTAATGAAGTTAACCCTGGACATGTTCATTTAAATGAAATTACTGATATGGTTAAATTAGGTGTTTCATCTGAAGGAGGTACACCAGTAGAATTTCCTGTTATAGCCCTTTGTGACGGTATTGCCATGGGACATTCCGGCATGAGATATCCCCTTGCCAGCCGTGAATTAATTGCAGATTCAATAGAATCCATGGCTGAAGGTCATCAATTAGATGCTCTAGTAATGGTTACAAACTGTGATAAGATAACACCGGGAATGATGATAGCAGCTGCAAGATTGGACATACCTTCAATATTAATATCTGGCGGTGTTATGTATGGAGGTTACTGGAACGGAAAACGTATTGATGGATCAAAATGCTATGAAGCAGTTGGCAAGGTTGCAGCAGGAAAGATGACAATTGAAGAATTATCTGATTTTGAAAATGAAGCTACTCCAGGATGTGGGGCCTGTGGATTATTGGGAACAGCTAATTCTATGAACATTCTATCAGAAGTTCTTGGAATGTCACTGCCATGGAATTCAACAATACCTGCATATTTGGCTAAAAGAAAAGCTTTAGCTAAAAAAACGGGACAACAGATAATGAAGCTTATTAAAGATGATATTAAACCATCTAAAATATTAACAAAAGAAGCAATACTTAATGCGATAGTAGTAGATATGGCGATTGGAGGGTCTTCAAATACGGTATTACATTTACTTGCCATTGCTCATGAAGCAAATGCGAATATTAGTTTAGAGTTATTTGATGAAATAAGTAAAAAGGTTCCAAGAATATGTAGCTTTAGCCCAGGTGGAAGTCATCTAATAGAAGATTTATACCGTGCAGGCGGGACACAAGCAGTTATAAAGGAGCTTGCGGATCATAATTTAATTAATTTAGATGAGATGACAGTAACTGGGAAAACAGTAAGGGAAAATCTAAAGGAGACTGCTGTAAGGGATAGAGAGGTAATTCGTTCTTTAGAGGATCCATATTATCCTGAGGGAGGAATAGCTGTATTAAAGGGTAATTTAGCTCCTGAAGGTGCTATTGTGAAACAATCTGCAGTTGCAAAGGAAATGCTTGTATATTCAGGTGTGGCACGTGTATTTGACTTGGAAGAAGATGCTGTAGAAGCTATTTTATCCAATAAAATTAAAGCTGGAGATGTTGTAATTATAAGGTATGAAGGTCCAAAGGGTGGTCCAGGAATGAGGGAAATGCTTACACCAACGGCTTCTATTGCTGGAGTAGGACTTGATAAAGAAGTTGCCCTTATAACTGATGGAAGATTTTCAGGTGCAACGAGGGGAGCTTCCATAGGTCATGTTTCCCCTGAAGCAGCAGAAGGTGGACCAATTGCTTTAATAGAAGATGGAGACATAATCGATATTGATATTCCTAATAGATCTTTAAATATTAGAATAAGCGATAAAGAGCTAAAAGCAAGAAGGGAAAAATGGGTAAGACCTGAACCTAAGGTTAAAAAAGGCTATTTAACAAGATATTCTAAACTTGTTAAAAGTGCTAGTTACGGTGCGGTTGTTGAATAATTTTAAAATGGGAGATAAAGGGATTAGTATTATTCCTTTATTTCCTACCAAAATATAAATAAAACCTTGACATAGGGGTGTCAAATAAAAGAGGAATAGTTTTAAGTATGACTGAGGAAATCCTTTTCAAGACCATTTTGGAAAAATATTTTTCAAAAAATTTAACTTTTTTTAAAATCAATTAATAAAACTTTCTATTTTAAAGGAGGATTTTTATGTCAGGCTCTATGGTTCTATTGATGCTGTTTTTAACAATAGGTTTAATTCTACTATTAATATTGAAGCTAAAATTAAATCCCGCTGTTTCATTAGTATTAGGTGCTCTATTTATGGGTATTTCATGTAAAATCAGTCCAAATGAAACAATTGGAGTTATTTCTGCAGGCTTTGGGGGCACAATGACAGGTGTTGGTTTAAGTGTTGGCTTTGGAGTTATGATTGGTCAGTTAATTGCTGAAACTGGAGGAGTTCAGGTCATTGCAAATAAAATGCTTAGTTTAGTTAGCAAGGAAAAATCCGATTATGCCTTGGGTTTAACAGGACTTGCTGTATCCATTCCAGTATTTTATGATGTAGGATATGTTATATTAATGCCTTTAGCAAGAAGCATGAGTAAAGTAGCTAAAACATTGCCTTACTTTGCTGGTGCATTGGTGGCAGGATTGGGAATAGCCCATACATTTATTCCACCTACACCTGGACCAATGACAGGTAGTGAAATTTTGGGACTTAATATTGGAACAACATTACTTTGGGGACTTATTGTTGCAATTCCAACCTTCTTTTTATCATTATTTGTTTATGAGAAATTCTTTTTATCAAGAAAGAACTTCTGGAAACCAGAGGTTGATGAAGATAAATCCTTTGTTGAAGAAACCGTTGCAAATGTAGAAAAAACTCCAGGATTTTTAACATCAATAACACCTATTTTATTACCAGTACTTTTAATTTTACTTGGTACGGTAACAAAAGCCATTAATGGTGAAGTGCCAGAGGTTATCCAGTTTATATCAAATAAAAATATTGCATTATTAATCGGTTTAATATTTATTTTCTTTGTATCTCAAGGATATATTGGAAAGGAAGCAACTGAGAAAGCTATAGGTAAAGCTCTGGGAAATTCAGGTGTGGTACTTCTTATTACTGGTGCAGGTGGAGCATTGGGAAATGTTCTTAAGACCGTAGGTGTAGGAGATATTTTAGCATCAGGGATAGCAAAATATAGTATACCAGCAATACTTTTTGTATGGCTTACAGCGGCATTATTGAAGTTTGCCCAGGGATCAGGAACTGTTGCTATGATTACAGCAGCTAGTTTAATTGCTCCAGCAGCAAGCAGCCTTGGTGTAAATCCGGTTTTATTGGCTTTAGCTGCATTTTCAGGAACATTAATGGCTGCACATGTGAATGACAGTGGGTTTTGGATTACAGCTAAGATTGCAGGATTAACTACAAGTGGAGGCTTGAAAACCTATACATTAGTATGCGCAATAGAAGCAGTCATAAGTTTGGTATTTATATATATATTGAGTATCTTTATTTAAACCTATTAAAATTTAGGCTTAATTTATGGGACTGCCCTAGGGGTAGTCTCTGTTTTTAACAAATATAGATAATTTTATTTACTAATACTTTGATATGAGGAGAATGGAAGATGAAAATAGTTGTAATTGGAGGTGTGGCCACAGGAATGTCGGCTGCATCTAAAATCAAAAGGGGAAATCCTAATGCTGAAATTATAGTTTTTGAAAAGGGAATAGAAACATCTTATGGCGCTTGCGGTCTTCCTTATTATGTTTCAAATGTAAATGAAGATGTTAATTTACTTAGGATTAGAACACCGGAGGAATTTAGAAAACAAAATATAGATGTAAGAATTCTTCATGAAGTCAAAGAAGTTAATATGGAGGAAAAGGAAGTTGTTGTCTATAACATATTGAATAAAACTGAGCTTAGGGAAAAATTTGACAAATTGATAATTGCTTCAGGGGCTTCTCCTATTATTCCGCCTATAAAAAATATAAAAAGAAAATATGAAAATGTTTTTACATTAAAAACAATAGAAGATGCAGATAAAATTAAAGAATATTTATCAGATGACAATATAAAAAATGTATTGATTATTGGAGCAGGATATATTGGACTTGAAATGGTTGAAGCATGTGCAGAGATAAATAAAAAGGTTACAATAGTTGAAATGAAAAATCTTCTATTGAGCTCAGTAGATGAAGAAATATCAGATATTATCCATAAAAAATTAGAAGAAAATAATGTGAGTGTCAGGTTATCTGAAGCCATAAAAGAGATGATAGGCGAAGATAAAGTTTCTCAAGTAATAAGTGATAAAGGGCAGTACAATGTTGATGCTGTTATTGTTGCTGCTGGTGTAAGGCCTAATACAAATTTTCTTAAAAATACAGATGTAGAATTGGCAAGAAATGGGGCAGTAATAACCAATAAAAAAATGGAAACCAATATCAAAGATATATATGCCGGTGGAGATTGTTCACTTATTTATCATAAAATACTTAATAAAAATGTATATCTTCCCCTTGGAACCAATGCCAATAAGCAAGGTAAAATAATAGGTGAAAATATTTTAGGAGAAAATAGAGAGTTTCCAGGGGCAATAGGAACAGCAGCAATTAAAGTATTTGATTTAGAGGTTGGAAGAACAGGTGTCAGTGAAAAGGAAGCAAGGGAAAATAATATTGATTATGAAACGGTCTTTGTGAAGGCACCATCCCATGCACCCTATTATCCAAATCAAAAGATGATATCCATAAAGATCGTTTATGAAAAAAACACAAAAACTATTTTGGGAGCCCAATTAGTTGGAGAAAAGGGTGCTGCCCTTAGAACCGATATATTTTCTACAATTATTGATGCTAAATATACAGCCAGGGAAGTATCAAATTTAGATTTATGTTATGCCCCTCCCTTTGCTTATGTATGGGATGCAGTACAAATAGCAGCTAATGTGATTTTAAGTAAATAAAAGGAGTTGGATTAAATTGAGTAAAGTAACTTCAATAGAAAAGGCCATTGGTATTATAAAGGATGGAGATATAGTAGCTATAGGAGGCAATGTCCTTCACAGGGTATCCCATGCTGCTGTAAGGGAAATCATAAAACAGGGTAGGAAGAATCTTGAGCTGATAAAAACAGCAGGAGCACATGATGTTGATATTTTATGTGCTGTAGATGCTGTAAAGGCAGTTGCAGCAGGATATATTAGTTATGAAACAGAATACGGATTGTGTAATCATTATAGAAAGGCCGTTGAAGGTGGAAAGGTTGAGGCTAAGGAGCATGCCTGTTATACAGTTATATCGGGACTAAGAGCTGCTGTTCAAGGAGTTCCCTTTATGCCGGTAAGGGGAATGGTGGGAAGTGATTTGATAGAAGCTAGGGGATTTAAATTTGTAAAAGACCCCTATACTGGAGAGGAATTAATTGCAGCTCAGGCAATAAAACCCGATGTGGCAATTATACATGTTCAGGAAGCCGATATATATGGAAATGCCAGAATTTTAGGACCTAAGTATGAGGATGCAATAATGGCGAAGGCAGCCAAAAAGGTTATTATAACCTGTGAAAGGATTGTTGATACAAAGGAATTTACTGATTGCCCGGAACGTACAGATATACAAGATTTTTTAACAACCTGTGTTGTTGAAATTCCAGGTGGAGCAAAACCAGGAAGCTGTGCGGGCTTTTACGATATAGATCGTAAAAAATTAGATGAATTTAAGAAAATAAAATCTAAAGAATATATCCTGGATTTTGTTAACACTTATTAGTATTAAAAGGAGATGTTATTATAATGAGTCAATATTCAGTAGCCGATATGATGGTTGTTGCCATTGCAAGACGTTTGAAAAACAATGAAAAGGTATTTCATGGTGTTGCTTCACCAGTTCCTATGGTGGCAACCATGCTGGCAAAAAATTCATATGCTCCAAAGCTGGTATATTTAAATATAGCAGGAGGCGTAAATACCAAGCCAAAGAAACTTGAAAAATCCACCGATGGTCCCGAGCTTATTGAGGGATGTGCTAGCATGTTCACCTTAACGGATATATTTGATTTATCTGCAAGGGGAGAGCTTGATGTTGCCTTTTTAAGTGGAGTGCAAATAGATGTAAAGGGAAGATTGAATGTAAGCGCAATTGGTGATTTCAATAAACCTAAGGTAAGACTTCCCGGTGGAGCAGGAAGTGCAGTTTTAGTTCCAACGGTAAAAAAAGCTTTTATCTGGAGAACAAAGCATAATAAAAGAACCTTTGTTGAAAAATGTGATTTTGTAACAACCCAGGGAAATATTGAATATATTTTTACACCCCTATGTATATTCAAAAAGGATGAAGAAGGATTGAAATTGGATAGAATATTCAAAAACTCTTCTTTAGAGGAAATAATAGAAAATACTGGCTTTGAAATAAGATATGATGAAATTGTTTATGAAGAAGAGCCTACTAAGGAAGAGATGGATTTACTGGATAAAATTGATCCGGAAAAAATTAGAGAGATAGAGTTTTAAAGAGGGACAAAGGGACAGAGAACTTGTCCCTTTGTTTTCATTTTCAAAAGAAAAAGAGATTAACAATAGTATTTGAGGTTATATTATTTACATAGTAAAATATTAGTAATTTATGGTCAGAAGCTTAAAATAATAATTATTAATGGTGGCTGAGATTATGGTTGGAAAAATAAAAGATATAAATTTAAAAATCAAAAAATTTTAAAACAAAGGAAATAAAGGAACTTTTTATTAAATTTAGTATTTTTAATGTTTATAATGTACATATCGATTATCTTGTGGAAAGAGATGATGTTGATTATATGATCAAAATAAGAGCTAATTTTTTAGTTCTTATTTTTTCTGAAATTTCATCAATATATTTCTATTCTTAATGGATTTTTTATATGGCTTAGATTTAATTATTAATATACAAGTTTTTTCGATTATTTTACTTGCTATAAGTGAATAATTTTTAGATAATAATACAAGAAGGTATATAAAGAAGAAAATGGTACGAACAAACATTTGCATATGATTATGAAATAATATAATATTATCTTAGAAAATTATTATTTGTTGAGATATTTTGAAAGGAGAAAAATAATGGATATATCAACCTTGAATGAAATGCAAAGAAAGGCCGTTGAGAAGACAAAGGGCCCTTTATTAATTTTAGCAGGAGCAGGATCGGGAAAAACCAGGGTACTTACCCATAGAATAGCATATTTAATAGAAGAAAAAAATGTCTATGAAGGAAATATATTGGCTATAACCTTTACCAATAAGGCAGCAAAGGAAATGAAGGAAAGGGTAGAAAGTTTAATAGGGTCAGTTGCTTCAAAGATGTGGATTAGCACATTTCACTCGGCTTGTGTAAGGATACTTAGAAGGGATATAGATAAAATAGATTATACTAGGGATTTTGTCATATACGATACAGCAGACCAAAGAACAGTTATAAAGGAATGTCTAAAGGAGCTCAATGTTGATGAAAAATCATGTCCTATAAAATATGTACAAAATGTTATTGGGGATGCTAAGGACAAGCTTCTTACTCCAGAAAAATACAGTAATCTCTATTATACAGATTTTCAGCTGAGGAAAATCTGTGATATTTACGAACTCTATCAAAAAAAGCTGGTAAGTAATAATGCCTTGGACTTTGATGATTTGATATTAAAAACCATAGAACTTTTTGAAAGAAATCCTGAGGTTTTAGATTTTTATCAAAGAAAATTTGAATACATAATGGTGGATGAATACCAGGATACTAATAAGGCACAATATACACTTATAGGTAAGCTGGCAAAAATTCATAGGAATCTATGTGTAGTAGGTGACGATGACCAGTCAATTTATAAGTTTAGGGGAGCAGACATAAGGAATATCCTGGACTTTGAAAAGGATTTTACCGATGCAGTGGTGATAAAGCTTGAACAAAACTATCGTTCTAGTAAAACAATACTGGATGCAGCAAATAATGTAATAAAGGAAAACATGGGAAGAAAAAATAAAAGACTGTGGACCGCCAATGGCCAGGGTGAGAAAATCAATTATTACAAAGGACAAACTGAACGGGACGAAGCAGATTTTGTTGTTAGGGAAATCGAAAAGAAGGTAAAATACGACAAAAGAAAGTTTTGGGATTTTGCTGTTCTTTACAGAACTAATGCCCAGTCCCGTGTAATAGAGGACTCACTAATGAAGGAGAGTATACCCTATAGAATCTTTGGAGGTCTTAAGTTCTATGATAGAAAAGAAATAAAGGACATAATAGCCTATTTAAGGGTAATCCAAAATCCTATAGATGATGTGAGCTTATTAAGGGTGATTAATACACCAAAGAGGGGAATAGGAAATAAGACAATTGAAAAACTCAGAGCTATAGCCAATGAAAGGGGAGAAAAGCTCTTTAATACAATGCTAGATATTAATGAAATAGGAGGCTTTTCTAAAAGAGTAACAGCTGGTATGAATTCTTTTTTAGATGTGGTGACAAAATATATTGTAAATAAGAATGATTATAGAGTAACAGAGATAATAGAAAATGTACTTAATGAAACGGGATATTTAGAGGAATTGAAAGAGGAAAATACCATTGAAGCCAGAACTAGAATAGAAAACCTTGGAGAATTTATGTCTGTGGCCATGGAATTTGAAAATACCTCTGAGATTAATACTTTGGAAGAGTTTTTAGGTAATATATCCTTGAGCTCTGATTTGGATAATCTTGAGAATGAAGAAAATACAGTAACTTTAATGACCTTTCATAGTGCAAAGGGCCTAGAATTTCCAGTAGTATTTATGGTGGGAATGGAGGATGGTGTATTTCCAGGGAAAAGATCATTGATAGAGGACGATGAATTAGAAGAAGAAAGAAGACTATGCTATGTTGGTATAACTAGAGCAAAGGAAGAGCTTTATTTAACCCATGCATCAATGAGAACCTTATATGGACGAACTAATGTTAATCCGGCCTCCCGCTTTTTAGATGATATACCCCAGGATTTATTGGATATGGGAGAAGTGATTCCCAAGAAAAAGCATATTCGCTTTCAGGAAAGTGATATTAGTTCCTATGCCAACAGCCATATGATAAGCTGGAAAAAACCTAAGGAAAATACAACGCCTAATAAGCCTAAAAATAGTGCTAATTCTTCGGATATTAAACCGGGAACAAAGGTGAATCATAAGAAATTTGGACAGGGAACTATTATCAGTATAAATGGAAGTGGAGATAAAGCAGAGCTTACAATAGCCTTTGACCAACAGGGAATAAAAAAACTGATGCTGGGTTTTGCACCTATTGAAATAGTAAATTAGTTCAAAGTTCCAAGTTGAGAGTTTTAAGAAAAAAACAAAAGTGAATTGACCTAAATACTTAGAACTTGGAACTTACAACTTATTGCGAAAGGAGATTATCCTATGAATGAAAATCAAGCCAAGAATAGAATAAAAGAACTTACAAAGGAAATTAACTATCACAATCATAGATATCATGTATTAGATGCTCCTGAAATAACTGATTATGAATATGATATGCTAATGAAGGAGCTTATGGACTTAGAAGAAAAGTTTCCTCAGCTAAAAACCGACGATTCTCCAAGTCAAAGAGTAGGAGGACAGCCCTTATCAAAATTTGATCAGGTCACCCATACAGTACCTCTATTAAGCCTTAGCAACTCCTATGATGATAAGGATTTAATAGATTTTGACAGAAGAATAAAAAAAGAAGTAGGAGACAATGTAGAATATGTGGTTGAGTATAAGATAGATGGATTATCCGTTGCCTTAAAATATGAAAATGGACGATTTGTAAGAGGAGCAACAAGGGGTGATGGCGCAGTAGGTGAGGAGATAACTAAAAACCTTAAAACAATAAGATCTATTCCCTTAAAACTAAAGAAGGAAATTGATATAGAAGTAAGGGGAGAGGTGTATATCCCCAAAGAAAAATTTGCAGAGCTAAATAAAAGGCAGGAGGAAAATGGAGAATCTGTTTTTGCAAATCCAAGGAATGCTGCTGCCGGCTCCTTAAGACAGCTTGATTCTAAAATTGTGGCCTCAAGACCTTTAGATATATTTGTTTTTAATATATTGTCTATGGGTGATATTAATATAAATAAGCATTCCGAGAGTTTAGAATATCTTAAGAAAATTGGCTTTAAAACTTCTGAATATAAAATATGTAAAAATATCAATGAAGTGATAGATCTCTGTGGAAAGTGGCAGGAAAAAAGGCATGACTTGTCCTATGAAATAGATGGACTTGTAATAAAAGTAAATGATTTATCCCAAAGAAAGATATTAGGTACTAGAGCTAAGAGCCCTAGATGGGCTATAGCCTTTAAATTTCCAGCGGAGGAAAAGGAAACAGTAGTAAAGGATATAATAACTCAAGTTGGAAGAACAGGAGCAATAACTCCTACGGCTATACTACAGCCAGTTAGGGTTGCAGGATCCCTTGTAAGTAGGGCTACTCTGCATAATCAGGATTTTATAGATATGAAGGATATAAGAATTAACGATACAGTAATAATACATAAGGCTGGAGATGTAATCCCAGAGGTTGTAAGGGTAATTAAAGAAAAGAGAACAGGAGAGGAAGAGAAATACGTTTTGCCCGATCAATGTCCTGAATGTGGAGAAAAGACAGTAAGATTAGAGGGAGAAGTTGCATTAAGATGTATAAATATAGCATGTCCTGCCCAGCTGAGAAGGGGAATTATACATTTTGTTTCTAGGGATGCCATGGACATCGATGGTTTAGGTGAAGCTTTAGTTACAATGCTATTAGATAATGGATTCATAAAAGACCCTGGTGATCTATATTATTTAAAGGAGAAGAAAGAAAAGCTTATTAATTTAGAACGGATGGGAGAAAAATCTGTAGAAAATCTATTGGATGCTATAGAAAAATCTAAAGAAAATGATTTGGGAAGACTTGTAAATGCCCTTGGAATTAAACATGTTGGTTTAAAAGCTGCAAAGCTAATTGCTGATAACTTTAAAAGTATGGATAGATTAGCCCATGCAAGTGAAGAGGAAATTACAGCTATAGATGAGATAGGACCCAAGATGGCAAAGAGTATTGTTGCATTTTTTCATGATGAAGAAAATATTAGAGTAATTGAAAAAATGAAGTCAGTAGGGGTTAACATGGAAAGTAAGAAAAAGAATGTGGAAAATATTGACCTAAAGTTTGAAGGAATGACCTTTGTTCTTACTGGTACCTTGGCAAGCTATTCTAGAAAAGAAGCTAAGGAAATAATAGAAGGTTTAGGAGGAAAGGTAACGGGAAGCGTAAGTAAAAAAACTTCCTACGTATTATCTGGTGAAAATCCTGGTTCAAAGCTGGATAAAGCAAATAAGCTTGGAGTAAAGATAATTACAGAAGAAGAATTTAACAAATTAATATAATAAAAATTTACAAGACTATGAGATTTTAATAAATGAGGAAATTGTATAATACATATAAAGAATTTTAAAATACAAAATGTAGTAGAGAGAGTCAGGTAAGTTATCTGAATATTGTATTTTAAAATTAATAATGTTAATTATGCAAGTTTCTCAATTTATTTCATAGTCCTTTTTATAATGTATAATAATACATTAACTAGATATAAATAAACAAAATATATCTATATCTGTGTTTAAAGAAACATTAATGAGCCAAATAATTTAATTTACTGCATTAAAGAAGAATATTAAAAGAAAATTTTAATCAAGAAAATAGAAGAAGATAGATTATAAATAAATTTGAAAGAAGTTTATATGAAAACTGTAATTTTTAAAATAATCAAATAAATAATAAAATAAACAAAGTCTAAAGCAAGAGGAGTTTAGAGATTATATATTGTAATATCAATATTTACATTAATTGTTACAAATATTTAAATTTATTAATACAATCAAAACATTGAATTTTAAGACAATTTAATATATCATGAGTATATCTTAAAAGATTTTTTTTACATATAATTATTTTAACAATAAATCAAATCTTATACAATTCACCTATCGGATTTACTTTTTCCAAATTGGATATTTATAAATTTTCTGATGATGAAATTATATAAATTATTTTTATGGATTTTGGATTAGTACAAAGAATGTGTGAATTTGTTTTTGTGTTTAGGGCTGAATATAGTGAAACAAATTGAAAGGTAAATTTAAGGTCTTATAAATCAAAATCTTTTAAATATTTCAAAGGATTCATAGATACCTTGATTCAAATAATTATTTAAAGGGAGTAAAGGGAGGTGTTTTGTGATATTTTATTATTGATATTAAGTATAGTAGTTTATATGGTTTATAATATAATTTTTGAAGGGAGTGTAAATATTGCTTAGATTTCTTGCAAACAGGTTAATTTCTTTATTTATTACTTTATTATTAATTATAACAGTAACCTTCTTTTTAATGCATGCAGTACCAGGTGGACCTTTCACAAGGGAGAAAAAGTTACCACCAGCTATTGAAGAAGCTTTAAATGAGAAATATCACTTAAATGATCCATTATGGAAACAGTATATTAATTATGTAGGTGGAGTATTAAAATTAGATTTAGGACCTTCTTATGTTTATGAAGGAAGAAGGGTAAATGAATTTATAGTAGAAGGATTTCCAATTTCAGCTAGGGTAGGAACCTATGCAGTTTTATTAATACTTTTATTGGGAATACCGGCTGGGGTAATATCGGCATTGAAACAGTATAAATGGCAGGATAATCTGGTCATGTTTGGTGCCACATTGGGGATTACAATACCAAACTTTGTTATAGCCACGGTATTATTGTATATATTTGCCCTTAAGTTAGGCTGGGTTCCAACCTTCGGGGTTAAGGACCCAAGGGGATGGATACTTCCTACTATAGCATTATCTGGATATTCTCTATCCTTTGTGGCAAGGCTGACTCGTTCCACAATGCTTGAAGTTCTTCAGCAGGATTATATAAGAACCGCTAGAGCTAAGGGATTATCAGAGGGTATAGTTATATTTAAACATGCCTTAAGAAATGCTATTATACCAGTTGTATCCTATGTTGGACCTTTAGTTGCAGGTATTTTGACAGGTGGATTTGTAGTTGAGAGGATATTTGCTTTGCCTGGTATGGGCAGATATTTTGTTATAAGTATAACTAATAGAGATTATCCTACAATTATGGGAGTTACAATTTTCTATGCGGCGTTTTTGATGATTATGATTTTAATTGTTGATTTACTTTATGGATTAATAGACCCACGTATAAGAGTTCACGATTAAGGGAGGGTTAGACTGACTTATGAATAAAACAAGTGTAACAGATAATATAAATTTTACCCCTGATTTATGGGAAAAAGTTCAAGAACAAGTGAAAAAAGGTGATGAAATAAGTAGACCTAGCTTAACGTATTGGCAGGATGCTTGGAGAAGATTAAAACTCAATAAGGCTTCAATGGCTGGATTATTCACTATTATTTTACTTATAATTATAGCTGTCTTTGGACCCTTAGTGTCACCATATGCCTATTATGATCAAGACTTGAATTTAGCCAGTATACCCCATAGATTTGAGATACATCAAGTAGATGAGAATAATTATGTATATTTGCATAAAGCCTTGAGGTTATATACAGTTACAGAAAAGGGAGAAATTAAGGAAAAACTTGCACCAATAGAGAATAATGTTATGAAAAAATATCAGACCTATGAAGTCAATGGTGAAGAGGTAATAGTAGACTTTAGTGAAAAGCCTACTCAAATAAAGAAAAAAGATGGGACGGTAATAAGTCCTTATAAAAAGGTATTTAATAAAAGATTTATTTTTGGTACAGATGAATTGGGAAGAGATGTTTTAATAAGAGTTATATATGGTGCTCGTATTTCTCTTTTAATAGGATTTATAGCAGCAATAGTTAATTTTACTATAGGAGTTTTATATGGAGGTACATCAGGTTATTTAGGTGGTAAAGTTGATAATATAATGATGCGTATTGTTGATATTATTAGTACAATTCCATTGGTTTTATACGTTATACTTATTATGGTTGTTATAGGTTCAGGCTTGAAAAGTATAATAATCACTTTGGGTACCATTTACTGGGTGCAAATGGCACGTATTGTTAGAGGTCAAATTTACAGTTTAAAGGAACAGGAATTTGTTCTAGCTGCTAAAACTTTGGGAGCAGATACCTGGAGGATATTAATAAGACATCTTATTCCAAATGCAATGGGGCCAATAATTGTCACTATGACCATGATGATTCCAAGGGCTATATTTACTGAGGCCTTCTTGAGCTTTATCGGACTTGGTGTATCGGCACCTATGGCATCATGGGGAACTCTTTGTAACGATGCTTTGGGAGGACTTCGTTCTTATCCATACTTGCTTTTCTTCCCATCTCTAGCTATATGTATAACTATGCTTGCATTCAACTTCTTGGGTGATGGGTTAAGAGACTCGTTAGACCCACGTTTACGTAAATAGGAAGGGGGGATTATTTTGTCAGAAAAACTATTAGAAGTTAAGGACATGAAAACTTCGTTTTTTATACATGTTGGTGAAGTACAGGCAGTTCGTGGAGTTAGTTTTACCGTAGATAAAGGTGAAGCCATAGGGATAGTTGGAGAATCTGGAAGTGGTAAAAGTGTTACATCTATGTCTGTTATGAGACTCTTACAATATCCCGGAAAAATCAAAAGTGGAGAAATTCTTTTTAAAGGTGAAGATATAGTTAAAAAATCAGATAAGGAAATGATGTCAATTAGAGGTAATGAAATTGCTATGATATTTCAAGATCCTATGACATCCCTTAATCCCGTTTATACAATTGGGGATCAAATAATGGAAGCAATAAGAAGACATCAGGGTCTCAGTAAATCTGAAGCTAGGAAGAAGGCTATAGAGATGCTGGAGCTTGTTGGTATTCCTTCCCCTGAGGACAGAATTAAAAACTATCCCCATGAATTTAGTGGAGGAATGAGACAAAGGGCTATGATAGCTATAGCATTATCATGTCAGCCAGATTTATTAATAGCTGATGAGCCTACTACTGCCCTTGATGTTACTATTCAGGCTCAAATTCTTGAGCTTATGAAGGACTTAAAGGATAAAATCAATACATCAATTATCCTCATAACCCATGATTTAGGAGTAGTTGCCGATGTATGTTCCAGGATTGTGGTTATGTATGGTGGATTGATAATGGAAGAAGGGACATCCCAGGAAATATTCTATGAGCCTAAACATCCTTATACCATGGGACTTCTCAAATCAATACCAAGACTTGATTTAGGTGAAAAGAAAAGATTAGTTCCAATTGAAGGAACTCCACCGGATCTTATTAAACCCCCTAAAGGATGTCCATTTGCATCAAGATGCCCTTATTCTATGAAAATTTGTATGGAGCATCGTCCACCTTATTTTGAAGTCAGCAAGGGTCATAGATCAATGTGCTGGCTGTTACATGAAGAAGCACCAAAGGTTAAGGTCGATACAGGTGTTAAAAGGGGGACAGCATAATGAGTGAATTAAATATGAAAAACAATGATGTTTTATTGGAAGTTAAAAATTTAAAAAAATATTTTCCTATTAGGAAAGGTCTAATGGGAAAAGAGATACAATATGTTAAAGCTGTAGATAACATAAGCTTCCATATTAAAAAAGGTGAAACCTTAGGACTGGTTGGAGAATCAGGATGTGGTAAATCTACAACTGGAAGAACTATTATAAGATTATATGACCTGACAGATGGAGAAGTTATATTTGATGGTGCTGAAATAGGAAAGATGGGTCAAAATCATGTTAAACCCTTTAGAAAGAGAATGCAGATGATATTTCAAGACCCTTATGCTTCATTAAACTCAAGGATGACAGTTTCTGATATAATTGGAGAACCATTGGATATCCATGGACTTGCATCTGGAAAGGAAAGACAGGAGATTATTTACAATTTACTGCAAACTGTGGGATTAGGTAAGGACCATGCAAGTAGATATCCCCATGAGTTTAGTGGAGGACAAAGGCAACGTATAGGAATTGCAAGAGCCCTAGCAGTTGAACCGGATTTTATAATTTGTGATGAACCTATTTCTGCCCTTGATGTATCTATTCAAGCCCAAGTTGTTAATATGCTTGAAGATTTACAAAGTGAAATGGGTCTAACATATCTTTTTATAGCCCATGATTTATCAATGGTTAAGCATATTTCCGATAGAATAGGGGTTATGTATTTAGGAAAGCTTGTGGAGGTAGCAGAAAGTAAGGAGCTTTATAACAAGCCTACCCATCCATATACTAAAGCACTTTTATCAGCTATTCCTATTCCTGATCCTGATGTAACTAAGGCAAAGAAGAGGATTATATTAGAAGGTGATGTGCCAAGTCCAATTAATCCTCCTTCTGGATGTAGGTTTAGAACAAGATGTAGATATGCTATGCCTATATGTGCCGAGGAAGAACCTGAGCTAAAGGATATTGGTGGAGGACATATGTGTGCTTGTCATTTAAATGATAAATAATATAGAAATATATAGTAAGACTTAATTTATACTTATCAGAATACCTAGTGTTATTAAGGGGTTTTGGTCTGTATAAATTAAAGTCTTTACATAAATTTCGATAGAGTTATAATAGATATTAGCTTATATGTTAAAGATTGTATTGGAAAAATTAAATATATAAATCATTTAACATATTCAAGATTTTATTAAATATATTTAAAATATAAGAAGGAATTTTTTATTTCATATAGAATAATATTATTTATATGTTCTATGTAGAAGTGTTTATTATTAAAAAATACTAGTTTCTAAAAGATAAAGATACTGTTTTATTAGTCATAATTTTATTGTTAAAAACAATATTGTTATAACTGGTGAGTATAAATAGACAGCACTAAGTTTTCAAATTTATTAAACCTTAAAATTGTTTATCTTTGATACCAAATTTGAAAAATATAGAGAGATTTTAAATTTACATTATTTTTGTTAATAAGTAGTAGAGTAATTTTTACTACTTATAAGATAAACAAAAAATTAGGAGGGGATTTAATTTGTTTAAAAGAAGCTTCGCATTATTATTAGTGTTGGCTTTAGTTGTTTCAGCATTTGTTGGCTGTGCTCAGAATTCAAACGAGCCTGCACCAGCCGATGAAGGAGAAAAAGAGAAAACTGAAGCAGAAGAGCCAGCACCAGCTGAAGAGTCAGAAAAGGCAGATCAGGTAATAACTTATAACTTGGAAGCAGACCCAGAAACTATAGACCCACAATTGAATACTTCAGTTGGTGGATCTATAATAATTTCCAACATGTTTGAAGGTTTAGTTACATTTGATGAAAACCTAAAGCCAGTTCCAGGAACAGCTGAGAGCTGGGATATTAGTGAAGATGGACTTGTTTGGACATTCCATATAAGAGAAGATGCCAAATGGTCTGATGGTAAACCAGTTACAGCTCAGGACTATGAATATGCATGGAAAAGAGCAGTAACTCCTGAGACAGCTTGTGAATATGCATATCAATTTGACCTAATTAAGAATGGTACTAAAGCTTACAAAGGTGAAGTGCCAGTAGATGAATTAGGAGTAAAGGTTATTGACGAAAAGACATTTGAGGTTACTTTAGAAGCGGCAGCTTCATATATGATTGAAATCTTTGGTTTTCCAACTCTATATCCTGTAAGAGAAGATATGGTTGCAAAGGATGCTGAAGGGTGGGCATTTAAGCCTGAAACTTCTATTTCAAATGGACCTTTTAAATTAGCCTCATATACTCAAAATGATGTTTTAAAATTAGTTCCAAACGAACATTATTGGGGAAATGAAAATGTTAAGCTGGAAGAACTTAACTTTGTATTTATTACAGAGCAGTCTACAGCATTGTCATCTATGGAAGCAGGAAATCTTGATGGTATCGATAATGTGCCTAACCAAGAAATTCCAAGACTTCAAGTTGAAAGCGATAACTTCGTTATAGCTCCTTATTTGGGAACTTACTTCTACGTATTTAATGTAGAGAAGGAGCCTTTTGATGATGTTAGAGTAAGAAAAGCATTTGCAAAAGCTATAGATAGAAATGCTATAGTTACAACTGTAACATTAGGTGGACAATTACCTGCAACAGGCTATGTACCTCCAGGAATAATGACTGGTGGAGAAGACTTCAGAGAAGTTGGTGGAGATTACGGAGTAGATACAATGGCTGCAGAGGTTGAAGAAGCTCAAAAGCTATTAGCTGAAGCTGGATATCCTAATGGAGAAGGATTCCCTAAGGTTAGTCTTAAGTACAATACTCAAGAAAACCATAAGAAAATAGCTGAAGCAATCCAGGAAATGTGGAGAAAAAACTTAAATGTTGATGTTGAACTTGAAAATATGGAATGGAGAGTATTTATACCAGCTAGACAAAATGGTGAGTTTACTGTTGCTAGACATGGTTGGATAGGAGACTATAACCATCCAATGACATTCCTTGACATGTTCCTATCTGAAAGTGGTAATAACGATGCTCAATGGAAAAATGAAGAATTTGATAAGTTAATTTATGAAGCAAAAGTAACTGCTGATGAAAAGAAAGCAGCTGAGTTAATGCATAAAGCGGAGGATCTAATGATGGAAGATCAAATTGTAATGCCAATTTACTACTACACTCATCCAATGATGATGGGAACCCATGTTAAAGGTTGGTACAGATCACCACTTGGATCAATTTATTTCAAAAACGCATATGTAGAAAAATAAGAATATTTTAGAAGGACGGTCAGTAGATGACCGTCCTTTTTTTGTTTGCGAGGCATGTTGCCGAGCCGATGGTTTGAAAGAAAACCTGTCACCTAGCTAATGGGAAGACAAGCTGTAGGCAAGGGCGCTTT
>NZ_FUZT01000013.1 GCF_900167445.1 Maledivibacter halophilus | reverse complement strand
CGATACTGTGGTCTTATGAGGTATTAATCACCGTTTCCGGCGGCTATCCCTCTGTACAAGGCAGGTTACCCACGCGTTACTCACCCGTCCGCCGCTTTCCAGCTCTATCTTCTCCCGAAGGATTAGTTAAAGCCTTCTCGCTCGACTTGCATGTGTTAAGCACGCCGCCAGCGTTCATCCTGAGCCAGGATCAAACTCTTAAATAAAATTTTCGGGTTTGACCTTTTATTGGTCAGGCTAAACGTTGACTTTTACATCAATCGTTCAACATGTTTTTTTATCCTTACACTGTTCAGTTTTCAATGTCCAAAGTTTTTTGCAGATGATTTGTTGCTGTTTGAGCAACGAATATCATTGTAACAAATTATCGTTTTGTTGTCAAGACTTTTTTAAAATTCTTTAAATTAGTTTCTTCATCAGCACTGCTCTTAATATTATCATATTATATATATAATGTCAAATAATAAAATATTCTCTATAAATACTATTCTTTATCAATCTTTATTATCCATCAATTTTCAAACTTTTATTCAATAAAGTAAAACTTTATCTTATAAAGTCATGGAAACTATTACACTAACTAATGAATATTGTTTTAAAATCTCCAAAGCTATACCACAAAAATTGCATCCATGACTTTATTACTTTTAAATAGTTGTATTTATAAGCTTCCTTTCTGCTTTATTTTTTACTTATTTGGTATTACAACTTTTCCCTTAATATCTTCAATTGATTTATAATCCTTTTTGATAAGGTGCTTTTCTATTCCTTCAAGTATTTCCATAGCTATGCCAGGATTTATTAAATTACCTGTTCCTATTGATACTGCACTAGCTCCAGCTAATAAAAATTCTACAGCATCCTTATAAGTCATAATTCCTCCCATCCCTATTATAGGAATAGAAACCGAATTAAATACTTCATATACCATTCTTACTGCTATTGGCTTAACCGCTGGTCCAGAAAGTCCTCCCATTCCCCTTGCAAGTATAGTTGTTTCTCTATCAATATCTATTGCCATTCCTATTAATGTATTAATAAGGGATAAACAATTAGCCCCTGCCTTTTCTGCTGCTATTGCTATTTCTTTTATATCAGTTACATTTGGACTGAGCTTTACAATAAGATGTTTATCAGAGTACTGTTTAACATTTTTTGTTACCTTATATACCATTTCCGGGTCCCTTCCAAAAGAAACTCCACCTTCTTTTACATTAGGACATGAAATATTAAGCTCCAGAGAATCCACTTTAGTCCCAGAAAGAATTTCAGCAATTTTACAGTATTCATCTATAGTATTTCCATTAATATTTGCAATTATCTTTGTATCATATTGCTTTAAAAAGGGAAGTTCTTTTTTTACAAAATACTGAACTCCAGGATTTTGTAGTCCCACACTATTCAGCATTCCCATAGCTGTTTCTGCCACCCTTGGCATAGGATTCCCTTTTCTTTCCTCAAGGGTCAACCCCTTTACCATGATTCCTCCTAATTTGTTTAAGTCCAAATAATCTTCGAACTCTCTACCAAAGCCAAAGGTTCCCGATGCAACAGTAATTGGATTTTTAAGTTTTAATCCATTCAAATCAACACTCAAGTCTATTTTACTCATCAAATATCACCTCTTCTCCATAAAAAACTGGTCCATCCTTACAAGTTCTTACATAGTTCCAATCTTCATTGCTTCTCTTGACTTTGCAGGTACATACAAGGCAAGCACCAATACCACAGGCCATTCTTTCTTCTAATAGTAATTGTACAGTGGTTCCATTGGCTTTGCATATTTCATTAACCTTCTTTAACATAGGCTCTGGTCCACATGTGAAGACTTCATCATATTTATTTTTCTTCAATTCATTTTCAAGAGGCTGCGTAACATAGCCTTTATAATCATAACCTTCTTTTTCTGAAACAACTATTATATCTTTTGTATATTTTTTAAATTCTTCTATAATAAAAGGCTCTTCTCTAAATCCCAATATTAATTTAATATCTATATTATCTTTTTCTGATAATGTTTTAGTTAATTCAAGAAGGGGTGCCACTCCAATACCACCTCCGACTATAAGAACCTTCCCTTTCTCTATATCCATATTAAAGGTATTTCCTAGTGGTCCAAGAATGTCAATAAATTCTCCTGCCTTTCTACTGCACAATAATTCTGTACCCTTTCCCACCTTATTAACATAGATTGTCATGGTTTCCCCTTCTACTAACCCTATACTAATAGGTCTTCTTAAAAGTGGAAAATCTCCTTCTCCACATTTAATATTTATAAATTGACCTGCTTTTATATTAAAATCTTTAACTGGTTTCTTTATTTTGATTCTATATATATTTTTTGCTATCTCTGTATTTTCTAGGATTTCACAAAAGATCTTTTTACTCAAAATTAAAACCTCCTTACCAGTATTTTTTTCCATGACTTTCTAATGTCTTATTTATATCATCTCTCATATTAATAGCTGCTTCTCTTGCTGCTTTTCCGTAATCTTCTTCTGACCATTTCTTTTCTTTTTTATATGCAAATATAATCCCCCTTGAAGAATTTACTATTGCTCCTAATCCGTCTTCATTAAAGTTATGGATCACATCTTCAGCAGTTCCTCCTTGGGCTCCATATCCCGGAACAAGGAAATATGAACTTGGCATGAGATTTCTAAGATTTTTAGCTTCTTCTGGATAAGTAGCTCCCACCACCGCTCCTATAGATGAATAATTATATTTACCAATATATTTACTGCTCCATTCATTAACTATTCCAGCAACCTTTTCATATATTTTCCTGCCTTCTACAACTAAGTCTTGAAGCTGACTTGAAGTAGGATTGGAGGTTTTTACTAAAATAAACATTCCTTTTTCGTATTGCTCGATATCTCCTACAAATTCCTTTAAACAGTCATCCCCTAGATATGGATTTACAGTTATTGAATCGGAATAAAAAGCCTCTAGACTCTCTCCTTCAACTTCTGTCTTTCCTATATGGGCATTTGAATAAGCTTTAGAGGTTGAACCAATATCTCCTCTCTTTATGTCTCCTATTACTAACAATCCCTTCACAGAAGCATATTTACAGGTTTCATTATATACCTTCAATCCTTCTATGCCATATTGTTCATAAAATGCTATTTGGGGTTTTACTGCCGGGATTATATCATAAACACTATCAATAATTTCTTTATTAAATTCCAATATAGCCTCTGCAGCCCCTTTAAATGTTTTACCATATTTTTTAAAATATTTATCTTTAACAACATTTGGTATAAGTTCAATTCTTGGGTCAAGCCCTACAACTATGGGACTATTCTTTTCTTTAATAAATTCAATTAATTTATTTACAAACATTCTATTGTATCCTCCTTATACACTATTTTACCTTTTACTATAGTACAAACAGGTTTTCCCTTTACTTTATAGCCATTAAAAGGTGTGTTTTTCCCCTTTGAATAAAATTCATTGGAATCTATAATATATTCTCTATTTAAGTCTAATATTGTTATATCAGCTTTTTTACCTACTTCTAGGCTTCCTCTGTCTATACCAATTATTTCAGCTGGCTTTATGGTCATCATTTCAATAAGCTTAATAAAGGGAATCTTATTTTTCAACACCAAATAGGTATAGCATAATGGAAAGGAAGTTTCTAAACCAGTTATTCCAAAGGCTGCCTTATCATAGCTTGTGCTTTTACTATCTTCATCATGGGGAGCATGATCAGTTGCAATCACATCTATAGTTCCATCTAAAATCCCCTTGATGACCTCATCTACATCTTCTTTACTTCTTATTGGTGGGTTAACCTTGGTATAGGTATTATCTGATGCGATTATATCGTCAGTAAGTATAAAATGGTGTGGCGCTGCCTCTGATGTAACATTTATGCCTCGTCTTTTTGCCCTTCGAAGTAAATCTACTGATTCTTTAGTACTTACATGGGCTATATGAAGTTTTGAATCTAGTTTGTCACATAATTGTATATCTCTTTCTACAATCAAATATTCTGCAGCTGAAGGTATCCCATTTATTTTAGTTCTTTTTGAAGCTTTGCCTTCATTTATACTTCCGCCCTTTGAAAGATTATGATCCTCGCAATGGGAAATTAAAGGGATATTAAATTCCTTTGCTTTTTTAAAACCTTGTATCATTATTTCTTTTTTCATGGGAGTTTTTCCATCATCAGAGATAGCTATAATTCCCGATTCATGCATCTCATCTATTTTTGAAAGCTCATCACCCTTTAAATCCTTTGTTATACTTCCTATAACAAGTACCTCTGCCTTTCCTTCTTTATCAGCCTTATCCTTTATTAATTCTACAATCTCCTTTGAATGAATAGCAGGTTTTGTATTTGGCATACAAGCCACGGTTGTAAAACCTCCAGCCACAGCCGCTTCTGTTCCGGTTTTGATAGTTTCTTTATATTCAAACCCCGGTTCCCTTAAATGCACATGCATATCTATAAATCCTGGTGTTATAATCATGCCCTTTGCATTAATTATCTTCTTACCCTTAACATTAATATTCTTTTTGATGTCAATTATTATATCGTCCCTAATGAGTATATCTAATATTTCATTTGTTCCTGTCTTAGGATTTACAATTGTTCCACCTTTTATAATTAGCTCCACTTTCCCACCTCCATAATTGTATTAGTAATATATTTAACTTAACCTCACAGGTATTTACTTATAGATATTCCAGCAAAACAGTCAATTTATACATATCAAATCGCCCCATAAATATCAGATATTTTGATATTCATAAATTAAGTTTTGCTATGGAAAATCTATATAACAAAAAACCTTCCATTTAGAGAAACGGAAGGCATAACTTACCTATTTATAGATACAATTTTTATTTTTACCTTTCCGGCCTCTCTGGACCAATTTAAAGGTACTACCTGTATTTATTTTTCTAAATACTAACACAGATAAATTTATATGTCAATCTATAGTGGGATATTTCTGTTTCTTAAAGTGAAAACTATCTGAAAGATTTCAGAAAAATTCGTAGAACTGACAGGGCATCAGTTCTTAGGCCTGAGACATAGACAGCCTCCACATTTTTTAGCAAGCCCCAAGATATAGTTTTCCTAATAAAACATAGGAAACTATATTTCTAAATTGAATATTTTACCAATATATATTTAGACCATCTACTTATTGACATTATTTTTTTTGTATGTTAACATTAGTACGATAAATAAATAATTAGCACCTTTAAATTAACCCCGTGAGGTTAAAAAGGTATGAGAAATAAAATAATTGATAGCAAATGCAATATTGTAATTGCTAAAAATGTGCTTAGATTATTAAACCTTCTTTTATCCTCATGGTAATCGAAGGTTTTTTTAGTACCTTTAATTTGATCCAGCGAGGTCAACAAGGAGGAGTGATTTTATGATGAAAAAAAATATTAAACACTTAATCAACCTTAATAAGTACTCAAATGAAGAAATATTAGAACTAGTTAAGCTTGGAGAGAAAATCTACAATTCTCCAAAGGATTACTCAGATATCTGCAAGGGAAAAATCATGGCTACACTTTTTTATGAGCCAAGCACAAGAACTAAATTCAGCTTTGAATCTGCAATGCTTAGACTTGGAGGTAATGTACTTGGATTTAGTGATGCCAATACAAGCTCAGTAAAAAAAGGAGAAAGTGTAGCAGACACAATAAGATGCATATCCCATTATGCTGATATAGCTGTTATGAGACATCCAAAGGAAGGTACTCCAAAGCTAGCTTCAATGTACTCAGAAATTCCTGTAATAAATGCCGGTGATGGAGGACACTTACATCCAACTCAAACCCTCACTGATCTTCTTACTATCCATAAATATAAAGGCAGTCTTGAAAACCATGTAATAGGATTATGTGGTGACCTTAAAAACGGAAGAACCGTTCATTCTCTTATCAAAACCATGGCAAGATTCAATACCAAAAAGTTTGTTTTAATATCCCCTGAAGAATTAACTTTACCAGAATCTTTAAAAAGATACCTAAAGGATAGCTGTGATATAGAAATTGAAGAAGTTCGATATATTGAACAGGTTATAGATCAGCTTGATATTTTATACATGACTCGAATTCAAAAAGAACGTTTTTTTAATGAAGAGGACTATTTAAAATTGAAAAATTCCTATATTCTAAATAATGAAAAAATTGAAAATGGCAAAGATGATATGATAATAATGCATCCACTACCAAGGGTTAATGAGATTTCCTATGAAGTTGATGCCGATAAAAGAGCTCATTACTTTGACCAAGCTAAAATGGGTGTATATGTAAGAATGGCCCTTATAACAAAACTTTTGGAGGTGGAATAAATGCTTGAGGTAAAACAAATAGAAAACGGCATTGTTATTGATCATATTAAATCTGGAAATGGCCTTAAAATTTTTAATAAGCTTGAGCTTTATAAAGCCGAAAGTCCAGTAGTTTTATTAATAAATGTTGAAAGTAAGGTCCTGGGAAAAAAAGACATAATTAAAATAGAAAACACCTTTGATATTGATTTAAACTTACTTGGTTTAATCGATGAAAATATATCTATAAATTTTATTAAAGATGGGAAACTTATAGATAAAAAAAGGGTTTGTATTCCTGAAAAGGTTAAAGGACTAATTAAATGTCAAAACCCACGCTGCATTACGAACTCAGATGATTATATGGATCCAATATTCTCATTGGTTTCAAAGGAAAAGTTAGAATACAAATGCAGCTTTTGTGACGAAATAACAAAATATAAATTATAGTAAACATCATTTATTAATATATTTTAAGGGAAGTCCTAATTAGGACTTCCGATTTGTGTAATATGTTTTAATCATTTATTGATACTATAGGTAAAGGAAAGGAGCACCATATATGAATAATGACAATATTTTATCCCCTAAGGATATTGCAGGTAATCTTAATCAGATTTCTTTACAAAAGAAAATAATTTTAGGTATTCAACACACCTTTACTATGTTTGGAGCTACAGTTTTAGTTCCAATTATTACAGGCTTCGATATTTCAGTGGCCCTTTTTATGGCTGGTATCGGCACTTTATTATTTCACTTAGTTACTAATGGAAAAATTCCAGCCTTCTTAGGTTCTTCCTTTGCATTTATTGCCCCTATTATGTCTGTTTTATTATTAAAAACTGGAACTAATGCTGCTGAAGAAGCCTTTGGAAGTCCACTATTTGGAGAAGCCTTGGCCTATGCTCAAGGTGGACTAGTTGTGGCTGGTATAGTATATCTATTGATGGCTGGTCTTGTGGCAATCTTTGGAGTAGAAAAGATCATTAGCTTCTTTCCTCCCATAGTTACTGGACCAATTATCTTAGTAATAGGTCTTAAGCTTGCTCCAACAGCTATAGATATGGCTTCAGGAAATTGGTTCCTTGCTATAGTAAGCTTTGGAATAGTTACAGCAGTTAGCATATATGGCAGAGGATTTTTAAAAGTTTTACCTGTACTTATAGGTCTTACAGGTGGATATATTGTGGCTCTTATAACTGGAAATGTAGATTTTACACCAATGAAGGAAGCTGCCTGGGTTGGAGTACCAGCCTTTAGAATGGCAAAATTCAGTTTTGAAACTATTATGATAGTTGCTCCAATTGCTGTTGCAACTATGATAGAACATATAGGTGATGTTTTAGCTATAGGTACTACAGTTAATAAGGATTTTATTAAAAATCCCGGACTTCATAGAACATTAATAGGTGATGGTTTGGCAACATCTATTTCAGCAATGTTTGGTGGCCCTGCCAATACCACTTATTCAGAAAATACAGGAGTTTTAGCCCTTACAAGGGTTCATGACCCATTTATAATAAGAATAGCTGCAGTATTTGCAATCCTTTTAGGTATAATGCCTAAGATTGGAGCTGTAATTAAGACAATACCGACATCGGTTGTAGGCGGGATTTCAATAGTCCTCTTTGGTATGATTGCATCAATTGGAGCTAAATCATTAGTTGAACACAATATTGACTTTGGAAAATCAAGAAATCTTATAATATCTGCAGTAATACTAGTACTTGGTCTAGGTGGCGCATCATTACCAATTCCATACTTTAATGTTACATTAGAAGGAATGGCATTGGCTGCAATAATTGGTATAATATTAAATAAAATATTGCCTAAGGATATTTAATCCGTAATAAACTTTATTCTGTATTAAAAGAAGCCTAATATGATATTGGGCTTCTTTGTTTTTTTACTTTAACCTGTTGTACTAATAAATCAAATTTTTTGCTTTTAAATATAACTTAGGGAGTTTTAATATTTCATTTGAGTGATTTTAACAAACTTGTTTTTTCCTTCAAGTTTATATAAAAAAACGGGTTTATTACATGAACGAAAAGGAAATATTAAAACTTCCGATATCCAAGCTAGCACAAAAAGTTGCTTTGAATTTATTTATCTTTATTTCTTGGAGCATAATGTACATCTCCGAAGCTGCTAACTATTTCTTTTTGTCCGAAATATTTCATTAATAATTTTAAAGTTTTATTTCCTTGTGCCTGATAAAAATTATAATACATTTCTTCTTCTTTTTCTTTTCCCTCATAGTATGCATGCTTTTTAGCAAGAAGTAATAATCCTCTGTAAAAATCCCCAAAATCTGATTCATCATCCTTTATTAAACTCCTGGCTTCTTCAATTTTTTCCTGATTTATCAGTTTATATAATTCTATATATTCATCTCTGCTCATATTTATGTATTTTTCAAAGGATTTTTTATAATCAATATAATAATCTTCATTCTCTAGTAGTTTACTATATTTTAAAACATTTTCTTTATCATCCATAAGAATACTTAACAATAAAATATCGGAATAATTTTCATAAGAGCTATTATCAAAATATAAACTATAATATTTCAATGCTTCATGCCATTTATTCATCTTCATATATATATCCCCTATTTGCCTGTATTCATAAGCTACATCAGTATTTTGAACGCTTTTCAAATAATATTCTATAGCTTTTTCATATTGCCCGTCTCTTTTATATAAATCAGCAAGGGTATTTAATATATGTTCTGTTTCTCCAATTTTCCCCATTAACATTTCAGTATATTTTATTCCTTTCTTTATATCCTGCCCTGTTAATCCACCCCCACCTCCTTTTCCTCTATAGCCATGGGAACATACAGTAGATAAAATCTTCATAGAATGAATATCTTCAGGATCTTCCTTTAATTTATTTTCAAACCATCTAATAGCCTCAGGATACTTCTTTTGTAAAAGTAGTTTATCTCCTTTATTCCACTGATTTCCTTCAACAAATAAGGAATCATATAGTTTATTACCATAAACACCATAGTTATCACTGCCAATAAACTTATAATCTTCATTTATCGGATAAGCATTAATTTCAACAGCATATTGTCCTTTATGATATAATGGTTCAATTACTTGATAGGGCTCTACAAATCCCTCTCCCCAAGAATATACATTCCCTATAGAAATTTTTTTAAGCTTATTTAAATCTATTTCGATAGAATTTTCCATTGTTTTAATTGAATTGATATAAGAAAAATCTGCAATTTCTAATCCACTATTGTTGTCTCTAATCTCACCAAAGATTATGCCATATTCAAATCCATCTCCTGCAGGATTTTCCCAGGTTATTTTAATTTTATTATCATCTATATATTTTAATTCTTTTAGTTTGATGCAATCATAAAGCTCAATATTTTCCCTTTTAGAAGTATTTCCATCAAAGCTTATATTTTTTCTTATTAACTTTAATTGTTTTCCCTGTATTTGATTCCAGCTACCATATAACCCAATATTATAATCTTGATTGGGAATATTTTTTATCTCGTATCTTCCATTTTCATCGGTTATTCCATATATTTCCTCACTCAGAAAGCCTCCTGTACTCATTCCATTGTCTTTGCTCTTTTTAAGATATACCACCATTCCTCTAAGGGGTTTATCATTATATTTAACATATCCAGTCATGCTATTATTGGTTTTTTCTTTATTTTCATAATACTCTTTATCAAGCTTCATATCTCCAATTATATATTTTAGTTCTTCCAAAATCTTTAAATATGGACTTAAAGATTCTATTTCATTCCATGATGGAATATCTTTTTCATCATCATTATGTTTAACACCGGTTATTTTATTATCTTTATATTCTAAAGTTTTATATTTATATGAGTTTATTTCCTCAAATCTATCGTATTCTCCCCTAAAAAAATATATATAGGAAAGAAGATCTCTTTTAAAATAATTATAGGAATCATTTTCTTTTAGGGTTTTAAGAACTAATTCTTCAGCTTCTTCAAATCTACTTAAACCTATATACATTGCAGCTAAATTCAACTGTCTAGTAATTTCTAATTTCTCATTTTTTAAATAATTAAGATCTTCAAGTATTTTAATAGCCTTATTTGAATTTCCACCAAACCAGTTTAAAATACTAATTCCTATTTCATATTCACCTAAAATATTACCTGGCTTGTTTTTTTCTTTAATAAGTCTATAATCTTCATTTGCATTGGAAAAACTTTTTATACTAACAGTGTTGCCACCTCTAGCCCACATTGTAGGGCTAATCTGCATATCATTAAAATAGCTATAATTATAACCTTCTAATATTCTTTTAATCTGCAAATTACCACGTTTAATTGCTATAGTTTTATTACTTAATTTGCTTGCAATTCGTTCATAATATTCATTAGACTTTTCTTCATCTCCGAATGATGGTAAATGTCTGTCAATAACAAAAACTGCTTTATCCCAGAAAAAATATGTTAATAGTAAAATTATTGATAAAGCAATAATGGCTGTAGATAATTTTGATTTTTTTATATTTTTTTCATTTTTCATGGTTTTCCCCCTGCTGAAAATTTCCATAAATACAATTTTGTAGTCTTAAGCTGCAAACTATGGATATTCCAGTACAACAATTAATTTATACATCCTAAAAATATGACTGTTCTTACGATTTTTTTGATGTATAAATTTACTTTTGAATTTGTTTTACTATATGTTAAATTTCACATTTAGAGCATTATTCATATATTGTATTCAATAAACATTATATATGATTATCCAGATATTTCAAATGAATATAGGGGGAAATAATTAGTTAGAACATTTTTTTACTTGTTTTTACTTAGGAAATCTACAACCCTTTTATATAAAATTTATCTTACTAATCCTTTAAATACAAAATCTTTCCATTCACAATAGCTGTAGATACATTAATTTTCTCATCAAATATTATTAGGTCTCCATCCTTACCTATCTCTATACTCCCCTTCTGATCAGATAAGCCCACAGCCTTAGCAGGATTTAAACTGGCCATTACTACAGCATCCTTAAGAGGTAAATTAAGCTTATGAACCATATTATAAACAGCTTTATTTAGAGTTAATGTTGAACCTGCCAGTGTTCCATCAAATAGCTTTGCCTCATTGTTCTTTACAAATACCTTTTGTCCTCCAAGGGTATATTCTCCATCTTCCAGCCCAGCTGCTCTCATTGCATCGGAAATCAATATTATTCCCTTTGTTCCCTTCATTTTTACAGCAAGTTTTATGGCTGCAGTATGCAGATGTATACCATCACATATAATTTCACATAAAACTCTATCATCAATAAGAACCGCTCCTAATATACCTGGTTCTCTATGAGAAAAGCCCCTCATACCATTAAAAAGATGAGTAGTAATTGTAACACCTTTATCTATTGCTTCCTTTGCTTTTGAAAAAGTTGAATTGGTGTGACCGACAGCAATATTAATATTATTTGATTTCAGATAAGATATTATTTCAAATGAACCCTCTAACTCTGGTGCTATAGATACTATTTTTATATGTCCTCTAGATGCATCTATAAAATTTCCAAGTTCATTAATATTCGGATTTTTAATATATTCAAGGGGTTGGGCTCCTTTTTTTTCTTCAGAAAAATATGGTCCTTCTAAATATATACCCAGCACCTGAGAACTTCCCTTCTCTCTATTCTGAACATCTATATAATTCGCAGTATTTTTTAAGGCTCTTTCTATTTTTTCATATGAATCTGTCATTGTTGTGGCTAAAAATCCAGTAACTCCATTTTTCAAATGAAAATTCGCCATAGAATCCAAGGCTTCAAATGAAGCATCCATTGTATCATAACCAAAATTCCCATGATTATGAATATCAATGAAACCCGGAGAAAGATAATTACCTTTGGCATCGATTACTTTATTACAACAATTTTCATCTAAATTATCATTTTCTTCTATTTTTTTTATCTTATCGTTTTCTATCAATACCGAATGTTCCTTCAGCACTTCCCAGGGAGTTATGACATTTGCATTTTTTATTAATAATTTCATAAAAGCCTTCCCTCCATTTTAATTTTTCTTTCATGTAAAATTTAAAATCAATTCCTATAATTTAATTCTCTAAATCTAAAGATGCTTTATTCTTTTTTCAAACTTTCTGAAAATATCATCATTATTGTAGCCATCAACATTTTGACTCACATAAATAGGCAGCTGCTGATTTTCATCATATAAATTTTTTAAGGTTTGAACTACAATGCTATTTACAATAATAGATCCTGCTATAGTTGAAGCTGGTCCAGATTTTACACTGCCAAATTCAACTAAGCTATCTCCATACTTCTCTATTGTCTTAATTAGTGTTAAAACACTTCATCTTTAGTCTAATTAAAATATTAAAGTAGGTTAAATAATAATCATTTAACCTACTTAGCCAACAGCATTAATCTTCTAATTATCTTCTAACATCTTATTTCCATATCTTATACTTTCCGAAGCCACATCTATTATTTGGTTAATTAACTTTTTTACATCATCATAAGTATCTCTAAGGCTTAAGGCTTCAATAATCATAGATAGATTAACACCGCCAATTACATGTATATTACTTTGTTTATTATTGGTTGAAGCAATCATAGACCTATTGAAAGGGCTGCCTCCAACTAAATCTGCAAATATTACTATATCCTTACTATTACTTAGCTCTTCTAGAGCTAAATGTATCTTTTTATCTAAAATATCAATATTGTCCTCTGGAAGAAAATCCACAGCTATAATATTTTTTTGTTTTCCAACAATAAGCTCTGCTGCTCCTAATATACCCTTTGCAAAATTATTATGACCTGTAATTACAAAGCCTGTCATTAAACCACCTTCTATATTGTGATATTATTTTTTTTAATCAAATTAGTATAATCTTCATAAACATTATCATTATTCTCTTGTGGAACTTCCACAACATTAGGGGATACAAATATTGAAAGATCGTGGCCTTTCTTCTGCAATAACTTTGCTGTCTCAGCAGCAAAAGCTTGAGAAATATATATAACGGCCAATGTTGAGCTTGCTCCTACAGGCTGGTGATATCCTTCAATTTTAACTAAAGAATCTTCTAATGGACAACAATTGTCAATTAAAACATCTGCTAAATCTCCAAGCTTATTACCACTTGAATGAGTGGCTGTGGCCATATTATAATTATCTCCTGAAGTTATAGCAACGACCTTTAATCCTCTTTCTTTAGCATATATTGCAGCTTCTACCGGTGCTGCATTAAGTCCGCCATGGGAATATACAACTAATACCTCACCTTTTTTTAAATCATAGCTTTGTAAAAAGTTTTTAATATATCCTTCCTGTCTTTCAATCCACAGAAGCTCTCTAGCTCCTCCTGCGCCAATAACATTATGCCACATTAAACGTGGGTCCATTAAAGGATGAAAACCAACAATTCCACCATATCTTGGAAATACATCCAATGTAGGTATAACTGAATGACCACTTCCAAATAAATGAACAAGATTTCCATTAGATATGGTATCTGCCATTAATTCAGCTGCTTTTAAAATATTCTCTTCTTGCGTCTTAGCTATTTTTTCTAATACTTGATTTGATTTTACAAAGTAATCTAAAGCCATTATAATCTTCCTTTCATTTTAAAATATAATATATAGAATTCTAAACACCTTTTAAAAAAGGCTTAGAATATTCTTAACACTGTTCCTACTAATGCAAATATAAATATAAAACCCATTACCCATAATGGTGATTTTTTCTTCTTTGATAGTAAATAATAAACTAATCCAACAATTACTAATGGCAGTATTCCCGGCATTATCCTATCCAAAATATCCTGAAGCGATAAAACCATTTCTCCTCTAACATATTTCAAAGGTGTACTTATATTTATATATGTAGCACTTAATGCCCCTATTACCAATAACCCCAATACACTTAATGAATCAGTTAAAGCATTCATCTTTCCATCTGCCAGCATATTTTGTATTCCATTTATTCCTGCATTATAACCAAATTTAAATAAATACCATGAGTATAGGATTGTAATAACTGGATAAACAATAGCATAAAATAACGGTCCAACTAGTCCAGATGTTTTTGTAATGCCCAAAGCTATAGCTAATAATATAGGAATCAAAGTTCCAGGAACTAATGTATCTCCTATTCCTGATATTGGTCCCATTAATGCCACCTTAACAGTATTGATAGTATCATCATCTAGCTCAGCTCCATTTGCTCTTTGCTCTTCCATTGCTGCTGAAACCCCTGTAATAACACTGCCTACTTGAGGTTCAACATTAAATAAAGTTAAATGTCTTTTCAAAGCAGACTTTATTCCCTCTTTATCATCCTTATATAATTCCTTTATTATGGGAGTCATAGAGTGGCAAAAAGCAACTCCCTGCATTTTAACACCACTTTGTGAGGACCCATTAAAGAAAAGCCAAGTTAACCACGACCTAAATAATGCCCTTTTAGATAGTTTTTTTTCACTCATTAAACCGCCTCCCCATTATTAGCTGCAAACTTAAACCAGAACAATGCTAAAACACTTCCTATTAAAGCTATGGCTAATATTGGCAATTGCAAATATACTACCAAAACAAAACCTACTAAGAATAAACCTAAGTATATTCTTTCTTTTACTATCATTGTTAATAATAGTCCAATACCTAAAGCAGGAAGCATTCCACCTACAACTTGTAAATAATGTGTTATGAATTCTGGAATTGAAGCTAACAATTTTTCTAAAAAACCTTTTCCTAAATATAAAATAATGAAAGCAGGAACAAATCTTAGAGCAAAATTAGCTACTTGCGGTATTATGTTCATAGATACTACACCTTTTAGATTACCGTTTTCTGCAAATTTATCTGCTTTTTGTGCAAAATAAACATTTACTACCCAAACTAGATTCCAAATCATTACCCCAATTAATCCAATTGGAACAGCCAAGGTTGGAGCCAATGTAGGGTCCATCTTTGATAAAATAACCAGAGCCGGTGCCAAATAACCAATATAATCAACATCAAAAGGCATTACTGCTCCAGGAGTTATAATTCCTATATACATAGCTTGTATTAAAACCCCCACCTCTAAAGCTGTTGTTACATCTCCTAATATTAAACCAACTAACGCTGAAGCTACTAAAGGTCTACCCAATGTATAAAATCCTCCAGTCGTTCCAAAAAACCATGGTGCTCCAATTGCCCCTAGATAAGCAAGGGCTGCAATAAGTATCAATTTAATAGTCATATGAATTCCTCCTTATAATATTTGCTCATATAACATAAATAGTTTTATTTTTTCACCTCCTTCTTATCCTATATATTTATTTCTAATCTTATCCCATGAAAGTCTCTGGGAATCTGGAACGAGTTGAAAAACTATTTCCTTACCCTGATTATGAAGTTCTTCTATAACACTAACATCTTCTTTTGTTAGGAATATATTAGACATTATTTCAAAGGAATCTTCATCTTTTTTTGAAACATTTCCTATATTTATAGACTTGGCCTTCATATCTTCAGATAAAATATTTTTAAGCATGTATGGAAATCTTGCAATAATCAAATTATTCCCATTGTCCTTTTCCAACCCGTTAATTAAATCTTTAAACTCCTCCATTTTGCAGATATAAGTTTTATATTGCTTAGGTACTGACATCATCATTATTGACTTTAGCATTGGATTTGAAGCTGTTTTGTCATCAACGGCAATTATATTCTTCAAGCTTAAATGTCTTGACCATCTAGCTATAATTTGACCATGTATCAAACGATCATCGATCCTTATAAAATTATTTTCCATCTATACTCCTCCTTCTTTGGATAAAATGAATTTTAAAATATTATAGGTATATTAAAATAATTTAAAGTAGATTTAAATATTCCACTAATAATATCAACTTATTTTTTTAACTCTAATTCGATAGTATATTTATCACCTCTTAATATAGTCTCAACATATTCAAATAGCTCATTCTTTTTAGTATAAGTATTTCTCTTAACGAAAAATATCGGATCACCTTCATGAAGATTTAATAACTGGCAGTCCTCTTCACTCTTTAGTTTCTGAACTTCATATACCTCTTTTGCCCTATCTGGTTCAACACCTACATCATTTAATATCCTATAAAGAGATTTTTCCTTAGCAAGTTTATTTTTCAAACTCTCCAATTCTATCAATGCCTGAGATATATATGATGTCTGCAAAGCAACTGGTATATCATCCGCTAGTCTAAGTCTTTTTATCTTTATTATAGACTGGGCTTTATGTATATTTAGTTTCTCTGCTATTGCCTCATCTTCTACAATTTTAAGTTCTAAAACCTTTATCTCTGGTTTAAAACCTTTTTCCCTTGTTTCTTCTGTAAAGCTCATTATATTGAGAACTCTGTTGACCTTTCTTTCAGCCACATAGGTTCCCTTACCTTGAATCCTATATAAATAACCTTCATTTACTAATTCAGCTAAAGCTTTTCTGATTGTTATTAAGCTTACGTTATATGTTTTTACTAACTCATTTTCACTCCCGATTCTATCATTTACCTTTAGTTCTTTATTTTTGATTTTTTTTACTATATCCTCTTTAACCTGATAGTATAAAGGGATAGGTGAATTTTTATCAATAATTTCAATCACCCTTTCTATTTTATTCTTTTACTAAAGCATGAAATAACATTAATATGTTATTATGTTCTTATGTTAGTATACTAAGTTTGTTAATATTATTATACTTAATGCTTAGAATTTTTTCAAGTATTATTTTTATTTTATATAAAATTTAAAAGCCAGAGAATTATTCTCTGGCCCTTTATTACTCTACTTTAAATATTTATATAAATAAGCTCTTAGTATCCAAAATCTTTGTTAATTATTATTACATGAATCCTGTCTTTATTCCCTTGTCTTCTTATGGCAACATAGTCACTACATATTCTATCTTTACTATTGCAATCCATACAATATCCTACCTGAGAACAAGGCGTTTTCTTATTCAATCTCTTGGCATTGGCAGGAGCTGCCAATTCTCTATTTCTCATTATAGCCTCATCCAGATCCCTAACTATTTTATTTACTCCAGCAACTACTATGACTTTATTTGGTCCATATATCATTGCTGCGACTCTATTTCCTGTGCCATCTACATTATAAAGTTCTCCCTCTTCTGTAATAGCATTACTGCTTGCAAAATATGCATCGGCAAAAAAACTTTTTCTGTAAATATCCTTTATATCTTCAGGAGTCAATCCTTCTTTGTACCGGTCTAAAAAATTATATTTACCATTTCTTAAATAGTCTATCACCCCAGTTTCAAAAATAGTCCTAGAGCCTCCAACCGATACTGTATCTCCCTCTTTTATTAACTCTTCAATCTTTTTTATAGCTTCTCCTTCGTTTTGAACAAAATAGCCATTCATATTATTTTTTTCTAAATTTTCTATAGTTCTTTGAACCTTTTTCTCCACAACAAACTTTACATTATTATCCATATCATTTTATACCTCCTATAAATTTCTTTATCTATAGTATAAATATAACTTTTATTCTTTTCAATGGTTTTCATAAGTGAGAAACTTGCATAATGAACATTATTAATTTTAAAATACAATATGTAGATAACTTACTTAGCTATTTCTACTACATTTTGTATTTTAAAATTCTTCAAATGTATTATGCAATTTCCTCAAGTATTTAGATACTACTTTATTATATAAACTTCTTCTTAAGTCATGTAATATAAAAATCTATTACCAATTCAGCTCATAAATCAGTAATAGATTTAATTTAATTTTAATTTATTTTATTTTATCAATATCATAATCGATATCATACAAATCATCGTCGTATAAATCTTCTTCATAGTTATATGAATATTTCATATTATTTTTATATTTTTTCATTTTATTCTTTCTATTATTTTTCTTCTTCTTCATCATATATTCCATATCGTCCTCACCATAGTTTTCTTTTCCCTTACCCTTCATTTTTTTGCTTCTTTTTTCCTTCATGGCAATATGCTCTTCAAAATCCATAAAAACTTTCATTTCTCCACCTCTAATTGAATTTTTTAAAGAATATAATCTTTTCATAAGAATGTAAAATAAGGTATTTTTAGCAAATCATTATATATACCACTCTCCTTAGTTACTTTGAATTCACATTAAAACTATGGTATTAAAATTATACAGCATTATCGCATTAAATTCAATATTTTTAATTGAGGAAATTACATACCTACCTTCTTGAAAAATAATTACTGCATATTACTCTAACCCCTCCGAATCTATTCATATATATTATGCAATTTACTCAATTATATAAAAAGATTTGAAGAAAGTATTTAAATTCCTACCTTTAAATCTTTTTAGCTTTTATGTTCCAAATTTCCCTGGAATATTCTAAAATAGTTCTATCACTGCTGAATTTTCCAGCACTTATCATATTAATCCAGCATTTTTTTGCCCACCCAAGTCTATCTTTATAGGCTTCATCTACCTTTTTTTGCGCCTCTATATAATCATTAAAATCTCTAAATAGGAAGTACTCATCGGCTTTGCTCCAACTTGTTCCATTTAATAGAGAATCGTATAATTCCTTAAACATGCCAGTTCCTTCATCTTTAAAGGTTCCATCAATTAAAGTATCTACAACCTTTTTCAATCTTGGTATTTTCTCATAATACTCTTTGGGATTGTAGCTGTCTTTAATTTTTTTAATTTCTTCTACCCTTGCTCCAAATATAAAATTATTTTCCTCCCCAGCTTCTTCTACTATTTCTACATTTGATCCATCGAAGGTTCCTATTGTTGGAGTACCATTGAGCATAAATTTCATATTTCCAGTACCTGAAGCCTCTTTCCCAGCAGTTGAAATTTGCTCTGATATATCTGCTGCAGGAAAAAGTTTCTCACCATAGGATACACCATAATTTCTAACAAATACAACTTTAATTTTCTCTTTTGCTTGAGAATCATTATTAACAAGTTTTGCAATCTCATTTATAAATTTAATTATTGCCTTTGCCCTTATATATCCAGGAGCTGCCTTACCTCCAAAAATAAAGGTTCTTGGTATAATATTTAAATTAGGATTTTCTTTTAAGCTAAAATATGAATCTAAAATATGAAACGCATTTAATAATTGTCTCTTATACTCATGGAATCTCTTTATCTGTATATCAAATATTGAGTTTGGGTCAATTTCAATGCCTTCACTCTCCTTAATATATCTAGCTAATTGATTCTTTTTTATTTGTTTAATATCAAGAAATTTCTTAATAATATTTTCATCATCTGCATACTCTTCTAATTGCTTTATCATTTCAAGATTAGTAATCCATTTATTAGATCCTAATAACTCCGTTATAAAGTATGACAATTCTTTATTACATAAAGCTAGCCATCTTCTAGGAGTAATTCCATTTGTTTTATTTTGAAATTTATTTGGATAAAGCTCATACCAATCTTTTAATTCCTGATTCTTTAATATATCGGTATGAAGCCTTGCCACTCCATTTATTGTATGGCTACCGTGTATGGCTAGCCAAGCCATTTTTATATTACCATCCGATATAATCCTCATTTTCTTTATCTTATCATGACTATATCCTTTTTCATCTAGTTCTTTTACAAAGTATTTATCAATTTCTTCAATTATTTCATAAATCCTTGGTAAACACTCTTTATACAGGTCTTTGCACCACTGTTCAAGAGCTTCTGCCAATATTGTATGATTTGTATATCCAAAGGTTTTTTTTGTAATCTCCCATGCATTCTTCCAATTAACACCTTCATTATCAATAAGTATTCTCATTAATTCAGGTATAGCCACAACTGGATGTGTATCGTTGAGCTGTATGGCATGATACTTTGGAAACAGCTTAAAATCCCTACCAAATCTATTTTTATATTTTTTTATTAAATCCTGAATAGATGCTGATACAAAAAAATACTGCTGCTTAAGCCTTAAAACCTTACCTTCTTTTTTAGAATCATTAGGATATAAAACCCTAGATATATCTTCAGCCCTATTCTTCTCCTTTACAGCTTCATCATATTTTTGCAAATTAAATAAATTAAAATCAAAATCCTTTATTGGCTCACACTTCCATAATCTAAGCTTGTTAATATTATTTGTTCCATAACCGATAATTGGAGTATCATAGGGTACAGCTCTTACCTTGTTATCACCAAATTCAACTATAACCTCATCCTCTGATTTTCTTATGGACCAAGGATCACCATATTTCAGCCAATTGTCTCCTTCCTCCACCTGGAAACCATTTTCAAATTTCTGCTTAAAAATTCCATGGCTATATCTAATGCCATACCCTGTTACAGGAAGATTTTTTGTTCCGCAGGAATCTAAAAAGCATGCAGCGAGCCTTCCAAGTCCTCCATTTCCAAGTCCTGCATCTTCTTGGGTCTCTTCAAGCTCATTAATATCTACTCCTGATTCTTTTAAAATCTCTTTGACCTCATGATAAATACCTAAATTAATAAGATTGTTTCCAAGGGCTCTTCCCATTAAAAACTCTGCTGAAAAATAATATGCTTGCTTTCCCTTAGAATATTCCTCCTCAGTTCTATTCCAATTATTTACTATCTTCTCCATCAATGTCTTTGCAACGGCATTATACTTTTGATAATACTCTGCTGTATCTAAGGTTTTGCCAAAATCCATTTTAAGAATTCTTTCTATATTATTTTTAAATCCTTTTCTATCAAGCATTGCCTATCCTACCTTCCATAAAGTTTCGTCATTTCATATATTTTCTTTGCTAGTTCATTATTTAATTCATTTCTCCTAAGCCTCCATAACCAGTTTCCACCCAAAGTAGAAGGAATATTCATTCTTGCTTTACTTCCCAAGCCCAAAAAATCTTGCATTTGGGCAATGGCAATATTTGCAACTGAACTCCATGCGCCTCTGATAAATCCCCAATTATATCCTTCTTCTTCATTTAAGTTGAAATATTTTATGGAATGCTTTACATCATCAGCATTTGTATTTTCAAACCATCCATTTACTGTATCATTGTCATGGGTTCCAGTATAGACAACGCAATTCTTTTCATAATTATGGGGAAGATAATCACTTTCTTCAAGGGGATTGAAGGCAAATTGCAGAACCTTCATTCCTGGAAAGCCTGTTTCTTCTCTAAATCTAACTACCTCTTGAGTAAGAAAGCCAAGGTCTTCAGCAATAATATCAATATGCCCAAGAGAATCCTTTAGGGCATTAAAAAGCTTCATCCCTGGTCCCTTCACCCATCTTCCATCTGCAGCCGTTTCATCACCATAGGGTACCTCCCAGTATGCCTGAAAACCTCTAAAATGATCTACTCGTATAATATCATAAAGCTTGGAATTAGCTTTAATTCTTTTAATCCACCAGTCAAAGCCTCTTTTCTCCATTAGATTCCAATTATATATAGGATTTCCCCAGAGCTGTCCTGTCTCAGAAAAGTCATCGGGAGGACATCCGGCAATTTTTATGGGTTTATATTTATTATCCAATAGAAAAAGTTCCCTATTTCCCCATACATCTGCACTATCTTCTGCAACATAAATAGGAATGTCGCCTATAATCTTTACACCCTTATTGTTAGCATATTTCTTTAAATTTTTCCATTGTTTGAAAAACTGGTATTGAAGATAAATCCAAAAGTTCATCTCATCTTCGTAATTTTCTTTATAGTACCTCATCGCTTCTGGTCTTCTTAATTTAATATCCTCATCCCACTTTTGCCATGACTTCAAATTAAATCTAGTCTTAGCAATCATATATAGGGAGTATTCTTCTATCCAGTCAATATTATTTTCCTTAAATACAAGTATCTTATCTTTGACTGTCTTTCTTGCATTTTTATATGAATATCTTAAAATACTCATTTTATTATTGAATATCTTTTCATAATCAATATTTCTTTTATCCTCACCAAAATTAATATTTTGAAAATCCTCTTTATTTAGAATACCTTCTTGAACTAATAGGTCTAAATCAATAAAATATGGATTCCCAGCAAAAGCTGAAAAGGATTGATAGGGGGAATCTCCATATCCTGTTGTGCCAAGGGGTAGTATTTGCCAATACTTTTGCCCTGCCTTTTCAAGAAAATCAACAAATTTGTAGGCTTCTCTACCAAAGGTTCCTATTCCATATAGGCTTGGCAAAGAAGTAATATGCAATAATATTCCACTACCTCTTTCAATCATTTTATGTCCCCCTCTTTACTTTATATTATAGATATACGCTAATAAAACTCAGATTTGTTTATCTTTATTTAAAATAGAATATGATTTTTCTTCAAATCTATTTCTTTAAAATCCTCTTTGTATAGAATATTTCCAGTTCATTCATAGCGTTCCAAAAACCTTTTATCCTTAAATCAACTAATATTTTGTATTTATCTTTAAGACATTTACATACTTCACCACTTAGAAAGTCTAAAAAACCAACATCCACAACACAATAAAAATAGAACTGCCTCATTTTTTATTATGAGACAGTTCTTAAGATTATTCTCTATATTATCTGAGGAAATTGCATAATCAATTATTTAAAACTCAGCAGATTTTGGAGTTCTTGGGAAAGGTATTACATCTCTTATATTTGATATCCCGGTAAGATACATAATAGCTCTTTCAAATCCAAGTCCATAACCGGCATGCTTTACTCCCCCATATCTTCTCAAATCCAGATACCACCAATAGTCATCCTTATTAAGATTCATTTCTTCCAATCTTTTTTCGAGAACATCCATTCTCTCTTCCCTTTGGCTTCCACCAACAAGCTCTCCTACACCAGGAACCAAAAGGTCCATAGCTGCAACAGTTTTGTTATCATCGTTCATTCTCATATAGAAAGCCTTAATATCCTTTGGATAATCCGTTACAAAAACAGGCCTTTTAAATACTTTTTCTGTTATATATCTCTCATGTTCGGTTTGTAGATCACATCCCCAATAAACAGGGTATTGGAATTTTTCATTTGCCTTTTCTAGTATTTCTACTGCTTCTGTATAGGTAATTCTCTTAAAATCTGAATTTATAACATTGTTTAAACGATTAAGCAATTCTTTATCAATAAATTTATTGAAGAATTCAATTTCTTCTGGGGCATTTTCCATTACAAAATTAATAATAAATTTCAGCATATCCTCTGCAAGATCCATATTATCATTTAAATCCGCAAAGGCTATTTCCGGCTCCATCATCCAGAATTCAGAAGCATGTCTAGCTGTATTGGAATTTTCAGCCCTAAAAGTTGGTCCAAATGTATATACATTTCTATATGCAAGAGCATATGCCTCTGCTTCAAGCTGGCCACTTACTGTTAAATTTGTTTCTTTGCCAAAGAAATCCTTATTAAAATCTATATTTCCTTCTTCTGTCATAGGAATATTGTTAAAATCAAGGGTAGATACTCTAAACATTTCTCCAGCGCCTTCACAGTCGCTTCCAGTAATAATAGGAGTGTTAACATATACGAATCCCCTTTCCTGGAAGAATTTGTGAATAGCATAGGCTGTAAGGGAACGTACTCTGAATACAGCTGAAAAAGCATTACTTCTTGGTCTTAAATGAGCAATTGTCCTTAAGTATTCAAAAGTATGTCTTTTCTTCTGCAATGGATAATCCCTATCTGCTCCTGCTTCTAAGGATATCTTTGTTGCTTTGATTTCAAAGGGCTGCTTTGCACCTGGAGTAGCAACAAGAGTTCCTTCAACAACAATGGCTGAAGCTATTGTAAATTTTCCTATTTCTTTAAAATTTTCAAGACTTTCTTCAAAAACTACCTGAATATTCTTAAAAAAGCTTCCATCATTTACTTCAATAAATCCAAAGGCCTTTGATGATCTCGATGTTCTAATCCAACCAGAAATTGTTATGGTTTTATCTATATACTTTTCTGTATTTCTATAGATATCTTTAATTAATACGTTTTTCACCTTTTTTCCTCCTTCACTTTATTACTAAAATTCTCATTTTGTAATTTTTAGTCCTTTAGTTACCTTTGTGAAATAAAAAAGCCCTTCATCTCCTAAAATAGGGACGAAGAACTTATATTCGCGGTGCCACCCTTATTGCCACAATAATTTATGCGGCCAGCTCAAACTAACACATATTCTGTGCTATCCAATTATAACGGATTGGTTCCGTCTAAGCCTACTCTCTATATAGATTCAAGTAAAACTATTAATTTATACATATTCAAAACTCCCCAAAATACTGAGTATTTGAATATGTATAAATTAAGTTTTACTATATAAACTCCATACAAATTTTGGTTAGAAACTCAGAGATGTTCTTCAATATAGGCTTCGTATCAGTCTTTCACCATCACCGACTCGCTAAATCTACATCCTATATTTACTCTTCTCTTCATAGTTTTTATTTTTTTACTTTTATTACCGATATTATAATATTTTAATAGTAATATGTCAAAGTATTTATATTAAGTTTTACTAAATTGACTTTATATATGCGTCTTTTATTTATATTCTTCTACAAATGCTTTATATATAGCCTTTATTGCTTTTTCAAAATCCTTTTCTTCAATTCCTACAATAATATTTATTTCACTGGATCCTTGATCGATCATGCGAATATTTATTTTTTCATCTCCTAAGGCAGTAAATAGCTTGGCTGATATTCCAGTGGTATAAGCCATATTATTTCCCACTGTGGCTATAAGAGCCATATTAGTATATACATTTAGGGAGTCTGGATCGCATTGTTTATTAATTTCATCGATAATTGTATTAAGCTTATTTTCTAGCCGACAATTAGAAATAACTATAGAAACAGAATCTATCCCAGAGGGTAAATGTTCAAAACAAATATTATTCATTTCCAATATTGATAATATTTTTCTAATGAACCCAATATCTGAATGCATATGGTTTTTATCGATAGCTATAACTGTAAAGTCTTTCTTTCCTGCTATACCAGTTACTATCTTATCACTAGACTCATCCTTTGTGATTATTGTCCCTGGATTGTCAGGCTCATTGGTATTTCTGATGTTTATAGGTATTCCTGCATCTCTAACTGGAAAAATAGCTTCTTCATGAAGCACTGAAGCCCCCATATATGATAGTTCACGTAACTCTCTATATGTTATTTTTTCAATGGGCTCAGGATCTTTTACAATACGTGGATCCGCCATAAGAAATCCCGATACATCAGTCCAATTCTCATATATATCAGCATGTGCAATTCTTGATACTACTGCTCCAGTAATGTCGGAACCACCTCTGGAAAAAGTTTTTATTTCACCATTTGGAGAACTTCCATAAAATCCGGGTATGACTGCATAATCATACTTAGATAATTCCCTTATCATCTTTTCTTCTGTTTGTTTAAGATCTATAGAACCATTATTATCAAAATATATAATTTCACTAGCATCAATAAATTCATATTCTAAAAATTTTGCCATAATTAAAGCATTTAAGTATTCTCCTCTGCTAACTAAATAGTCAATGGAAATACCTTTTTTCATGTTTCCTTTAATTTCATCTAAATAAGAGCTAATATCTAAATCCAAATTAAGTTCATTAACTATTCCTAAATATCTATCTGTTATTATTTGAAATACTTGATCAAAGGGAACAGAGTATTTAATATGGGCGTGACATAAATAAAGCAAATCCGTTATCTTATTATCTTCACTATGTCGTTTTCCAGGTGCTGATACTACAACATATCTTCGCTCTTTATCAGCTTCAATAATTTTTTTCACTTTGAGAAATTGAGCTGCATCAGCAACAGATGATCCTCCAAATTTTGCTATTTTTAAATTATTCACACTTTTCCTCCTCATTTAGTAAGATGCTAGCTGCTAGCCCCTAGCCACTAGGTTTTTAGAATAAAAAATTTTAATAACAAAAGACAAGAACATTAAATATTCTTGCCCTTTATTATACTAAATTGAAATTCTATTTCCAACTATCCATTGGTAAAAAAGATTTTTTTTACGAAAAAATTTATAATTATAAACCCGTTTTTTCCTTAAAATTTATATAAAAAAACAGGTTTATAGAATGAAACAAAAAGGAAATATTAAAACTCACGATATAGAAACTAGCACAGCGAGTTTACTTAGTAAATATATATGGATTCTTACTCCACTGCTTCAGTAATTCCAATTCTTCTTCCTTCACATATCCCATTTCAGCTGCTATTGGCAAAAGCACATCATAATTCGTTAATGTTCTGTATTCTACATTTTCCTCATTAAATAAATCCTGAACTTTCTTAAAGTTATAACTGAATATAGCCACTACTCCAATAACATCTGCTCCAGCTTCTCTTAGAGCCTTAACCGCCTTCATAGAGCTACCTCCAGTTGAAAGCAAGTCTTCAATAAGTACAACTTTTTTCCCTTTAAATAATCTGCCTTCAATTTGATTTTGTTTTCCATGACCCTTGGCGGAGCTTCTAACATATACCATAGGCAGGTTCATTTTCTGTGAAACCCATGCCGCATGGGGAATTCCAGCAGTTGCTGTACCTGCTATAATACCAGCCTCTGGGAATTCCTTTTCAATCACTTTTCTAAAGGCCTCTGCCACAGTATTTCTTACCTCTGGATAACTCATTGTAAGCCTATTATCACAATATATAGGTGATTTTATACCAGATGCCCATGTAAATAAATTTGAGGTATCCTTAATTGTAACAGCCTGAATTTCGAGAAGCTTCCTTGCAATTTCTTTAGATATATCCATATTCATCCCCCTAAGGTTTTTTATAAAATTTATATCTCACATATATTAACAACTTCTAAATCTTCTATACTTATATCCTTTTTTATTATATCAGTAATGGCAGCCAATGTATCTAGGGAAGTTAAGCAACATACCTTTTTCTCAACTGCTCTTCTCCTGATTTTAAATCCATCGGTTCTAGAATTGCGTCCCTTTGTTGGTATATTTACTACTAAATCTATTTCTCCATTATCTATTAAATCTAAAAGATCAAGTCCCTCCTCACCAATTTTGTTTACCTTTGTTGATTGAATAGAATTTTCCTCTAGGAAGCTCTCTGTACCTTCAGTTGCAAATATCTCAAATCCTAAATTCTTCAATTCTTTAGCTATAGGAAGAAATTCTTCTTTATAATTATCGGAAATGCTTACTATCACTTTGCCCTTTCTCGGTATATTTATATTAGCTCCAATTAACCCTTTGTATAAAGCAGAATCAAGATCATCACCAACACCTAAAACCTCTCCCGTTGATTTCATCTCAGGTCCAAGGGCTATTTCAGTATCGGGAAGCTTTTCCATTGAAAAAACAGGGACCTTAACTGCTTTTATCTTTTTAGATTTATTAAGTCCGGTTCCATAGCCTAGATCTTTTAATTTTTTACCAAGCATAATTTTTGTTGCAAGATCTATCATTGGTATTCCTGTTACTTTGCTTATATAGGGAACAGTTCTTGATGCCCTTGGATTAACCTCTATGACATAAATTTCTCCCTCATATAAAACGTATTGAATATTTATCAGTCCTTTAACCTTTAATGCCTTTGATAACCTACGTGTATATTCTACTATATTATTCTCAATTTCTCTGGAAATATTATCTGCCGGATAGATTGATATGCTGTCACCGGAATGAACTCCTGCTCTTTCCAGATGTTCCATAATGCCAGGGATTAGTATATCTTTTCCATCACAAATAGCATCAACCTCTATCTCCAGTCCCATCATGTATTTATCAATAAGTACTGGATTTTTTTTGTCTCTAATAAAGGCATCCTTTAAATATATCCTAAGCTCCTCTTTATTATATGCGATCTCCATACCCATACCACCAAGAACATAGCTGGGTCTTACCAATACCGGATATCCCAGTGTCTTTGCAGTTTCAAGGCCCTCCTTTAATGTCATTACCCCTTTACCCTTAGGTCTTTTGATATCCAGCTCATTTAAAAGTTTTTCAAACTTTTCTCTGTCCTCAGATTTATCAATACTTTCTGCCGATGATCCCAGTATATTTATCCCCATCTCATTTAAAAACTTGGCCAATTTAATTGAGGTTTGCCCTCCATATTGTAAAATTACTCCCTTAGGCTTTTCCTTTTCTATAATATTCAGAACATCCTCCTCAGTAAGGGGCTCAAAATATAATTTATCGGAGGTATCAAAATCTGTACTTACTGTTTCAGGATTATTATTAACAATAATGGATTCTATTCCTTCTTCCTTTAAAGATAACACTCCATGTACTGAGCAGTAGTCAAATTCTATTCCCTGACCAATTCTTATGGGACCAGAACCTATTACCATGACCTTTTCCCTTGATGAAACCTCCACTTCATCTACAGTATCATAGGTAGAGTAATAATATGGAGATGCGGCTTCAAATTCCCCACCACATGTATCAACCATCTTGTATACGGCCTCTATATTATACTTCTTTCTCAGCTTATAAACTTCCATACCATTCGTCTTTGTCAAACTACCTATTCCTTTGTCGGAAAAACCCTTTTTCTTAAGTAATAACATCTTATCTTTATCAATATAATCTAAGCTCTTATCTCTTATATCTTCTTCTAAATCTATAATGTTTTTAATTTTATCGAGATAAAATTTATCGATTCCAGTTGATTGGGCAATTTCTTTTATTTTTGAACCTCTTCTAAACATCTCTGCAATATAGAATAATCTTTCATCATCACAGGCTTCAATTTTTTCTTTAAGCTCCTCTATCGACATTCTATGCAAATTTTTATTATATAAATTATACTGTCCAATCTCTAAAGACCTAACCCCTTTAAGTAAAGCACTCTCAAAGTTATTTGCTATAGCCATAACTTCTCCTGTAGCCATCATCTTTGTTCCTAAAGTCCTATTTCCCTTGTTAAATTTGTCAAAGGGCCATTTTGGTATCTTAACTACACAATAATCCAATGTAGGCTCAAAACATGCAAAGGTCTTATCTGTAACTTCATTTTTTATTTCATCGAGATTATATCCTAGTGCTATTTTTGCAGCAACCTTTGCTATAGGATATCCTGTGGCCTTCGAAGCTAAAGCTGAGGAACGACTCACCCTTGGATTTACTTCTATAACATAATATTCAAAGCTGTGGGGATTGAGGGCAAGCTGAACATTACATCCACCCTTTATATTTAAAGCATCTATTATCTTTATGGATGCATTTCTAAGCATCTGATATTCCTTATCACTAAGTGTTTGGGATGGCGCCACAACTATACTATCCCCTGTATGAACTCCTACAGGGTCAATATTCTCCATATTACATACAGTAATACAATTGCCTTTATTGTCCCTCATCATTTCATATTCTATTTCCTTCCAGCCCTTTACACTTCTTTCTATTAGGACTTGACTAACCATACTATACTTTAAGCCCTTAGAAGCTATTTCCTTTAGTTCTTCTATATTGTTTGCAATTCCGCCTCCGCTTCCTCCCATTGTAAAGGCAGGCCTAACAACCAGGGGAAATCCTATTATTTCACTGTACTTTATAGCTTCCTCTATATCATTTACTATTTCACTTTCTATAACCGGCTGACCTATACTTTCCATTAATTCTTTAAATTTTTCTCTATCTTCCGCTTTATCAATTGCTTCTACATCAGTTCCTAAAAGCTTAAGTCCGTATTTCTGTATTATACCTTTTTTATAAAGCTCTACAGCTAAGTTTAAAGCTATTTGTCCTCCCATACCCGCCACTATGCTGTCTGGCTTTTCCTTTACTATAATCTTTTCAATAATTTCTACGTTTAATGGCTCTATATAAACTGAATCAGCAATTTCTTTGTCAGTCATTATTGTGGCAGGATTACTATTTATCAGTACAACCTCCACTCCTTCTTCCTTTAAAACCTTACAAGCTTGTGTTCCAGAATAATCAAATTCTGCAGCCTGACCAATTATTATTGGTCCTGATCCTATTACTAAAGCCTTGTTGATATTTTCATTAATAGGCATAGAATATCTCCTTTCGATAGATAACTGAATTTTACTTGTTGTACAAGCAAATCAAATTTTTTTCTAAAATATAACTCTCGATATAGGAACTAGCTCAACGAGTAAAATTTATATCATTTTTATAAATTCTTCAAACAAATATGCTGTGTCCTGAGGGCCTGGTGAAGATTCAGGATGAAATTGAACACTAAACAATGGTAAGTTTTTATGTCTTATTCCCTCTATACTTCCATCGTTAAGATTGATATGTGTTATTTCTATTTCTTCTTTGTTTAAGCTTTCCTCTTCTACCACATAACCGTGATTTTGTGATGTTATATAGACTCTATCCTTTAACAAATCCTTTACAGGATGATTTGTTCCTCTATGACCATATTTTAGTCTTGTGGTTTTCCCACCAAGGGCTAACGAAATCAATTGGTGTCCTAGACATATACCAAACATTGGTTTCTTGCCAATTAGTTTTTTGATATTTTCAATTATTTCCGTTAATTCTGAAGGATCTCCCGGCCCATTGGATAAAAAAATACCATCTGGGTCATCTGCAAGAATTTTCTCAGCACAGGTTGAGGCAGGATATACTGTCAGCTCAAGTTTTCTTTTCATTAGAGAATTAAGTATATTTTTTTTAATGCCGAAATCAAGGACTGCAACTTTGGAAAGTACTGGCTTCAGATTGTAGCAGTATTTAGTAGTTACCTTGTCTACAGCTCTTTTATTGCTAAAACTATCTATCTCTTCTATGTTTTTATTATTACTTTTTTCATCTATTATTATTTTTCCTACCATAGTTCCTTTATCTCTTAAATACTTTGTTAAAGCCCTAGTATCTATATCCTTTAATCCTACAATCTTATTTTTAAAAAGATAATCATTTAATGCTTCTGTTCCACGCCAATTAGAAAATTTATCATATATTTCCCTTACAATAAATCCTTTAACCTTAGGACTAAAGGATTCTGAATCATCATCGTTAACTCCATAGTTCCCAATTAATGGATATGTCATTACTACAATTTGACCATAATAGGATGGATCAGTTAATATTTCCTGATATCCAGTCATACCTGTATTAAACACGACTTCTCCTACTGTTTCATTAGTATGACCAAAAACTTCTCCTTCAAAAATTGTTCCATCTTTAAATAATAATTTACCCTTCATCAAATTCTCCCCTCTAAATTGAATTTAATACAGTTCCTTCCAATGTATATATAATTACTCTCATGTATAAGTTTCCTAAATATACTAAAAAGGGTAGAATTTATTCTATATGAATAATTTCCACCCGTAAGGCACAATTTATGTATAATTAATATAACCCATGTATAATTATACATTTTTAACTAAAAAATTTTCCGCTTTTTCGCACCTTGCTGGCCTCACGGGACCGAACTTAAAGGTATATTTAGTTTTTTCTTCTATTTATGCTATCATATAAACAGGACGGTGTCAACAAAAAATCTTTTTTTAACTTCTGTATATTTTTACATAAAAACACCCCTAGCTCTACTATTAAAAAAGAAGCCAATAATTAAATTGACTTCTAGCTTTATAAAAAATATAATTTATTTTACTCCATCTTCTGAATAGCTATTTCCAGGATTCCATAATAGATATTCTTTTACTCCATTGTCTTCTAGGGCTTTAATCTGTGCTTTAACTTCCTTAGCACCATATCTTATATGACCATCTACCCAAGTTGCAGTAAAATCTTGAATCCAAGGTCTTATTATTGCTGGAGTTTCTATGTTTTTGTTTCTCGTTACTGAGTCCTTTGTACTACGATATACTGTCTTGTATGGAGCAGCATCTGGTACCGGTAAACCATATACCCTTTCTCCGTAATGACTAGGATACATCATCGGTGATATATAATCAACCACATTGCTTATGGCTTCCCAATATTGACCAAGTCCCATATCGTCACTAACTGAACCAACTAAACCATATACGTCTGCAGAAATATAAACCTTGTGGGGAGATAATTTCTCCTTTGCATATTTTAGATATCTTTGAATAGTTAGTGGTTTAGACTCTCCAAGTTTATTTCTATAGTCTAAATGCTTATCTAGCTTCCCGCCATTTGATGCTGGAAATCTAACATAGTCAAATTGTATTTCGTTAAAACCAACTTCAGCGGCTTCCTTTGAAACGCCAATATTATATTCCCATAATTGTCTGTCATGGGGTGAAACCCAAATTATACCGTCTCTGTTGGTATAGGGCTTACCATTACTCTTATATACAATATCTCTATCGGGATTTCTTTTAGCATATTTAGGATCCTTAAATGAAACGATTCTAGCTATAGTATATATATTATTATCCTTAAGCTTTTTCATAAAAGCTTCTATATCTTTAATAGGAACTTTTTTATTTGCCTCTGGAGAATACTTTTCTGCTGCCTCAGTTGCAAAAAGCATGTTGCCACTATCATCTTTAACATCGATAACAAAGGTATTAATATTAGTTTCTTTTGCCATTTCTATAAGTTTATCTATTTTTTTTCCTCCGGCAGAGTGAATAGTAACATATACGCCTTTAACCTCTACCCTTGGATTACCTTCATATTCTTGTTTTTCTTGGGGAGTTAAGTCTAGTTCTTTGTAGCCTTCACCTAAAAGCTCCATTCTATCTTTAACTGTGTATTTTGCAGATATCCACCCTTCTTTTGGGGTTCCCTCTTCTTCAAATCCAATTTTATACCAGGTAATTTCACCTGCTTCATTTAACTGTTTATCTAAAATTTTTACAGAAGATCCCTTCATTATTTTACCAATAATTTTTCCATTGGGACTTCCTTCAATTCTGACATTTAATCTGCTGGCACTTATATATACTTTATCTTCTTCCTCTACATCATTTTTTTCTTCCACATTCTCCACCGGCTCTTTTTCATCTTCTGTGCCTTCATTTTCTTCGCCCTGGGACTCTGCCTTGTTATCATTATCTCCATCTTTATTACTATCTACAACATCTACCTTCCCATCATTTGTATTTCCTGCAGGCATTGTTTTCTTACCACAGCCTGATAAGCCGATGGAAACTATAATAATTACTGCTAAGACCATTATTGATATTCTTTTCAGCATTCTGCCACCCTTTCTTATAGATTTCCCATAGCAAAACTTAATTTATGAATATCAAAATATCCAATATTTCTGTGGATTTTTGATGTGTATAAATTGATTATTTTGCTAAAATATCTATATTTACTATCTCTTAAATTATAACATGATTATTGTTTCCTTTGAATAATTAATTAGAATGAAATTTTTACTATATAACCCCTATATAGATATACGCCAATAAAACTTAATAAAGGAAGCAGTCTCTGAGGTTTTCTTTTGAGCGATTTTTATAAACCTGTTTATACTTTTGGTTATTCAATTTAAAACAGGTTTATTACATGAGCCAAAAGAATTCTCAATGGCTACGACCGCAAATTAAACTTTTAAGAGCGCACGTTTATATTAAGAATAGTTAAATTTATCTATTATAACTGGCAAATTGAATATTTGGTTTTAAATGTAATTTAACTCGTTATGCTAGTTCTCATAGCGGAAGTTTTAACATTTGTTTATTCTATCACTATAACAGCACTTTTACCAATTTCCACCCAGTCATATAAAAATTTAGCATGGCTGGTATAATTCCTTACACATTTATGGGAACGAGGAATGCTGCCAATAGTATAAAGATATTCTTTGATACCAGGATCAATTCTTTCATCTTCTACAATTTTAAAGTTTACTGGAACGCCATGTATATAGGCCCCACCGTTAAATCTAACTGCATAGGGGGCATAGCCATCTATTTCTCTAGTTTCATCATGAAGGTATAAAAATCTATCCCTGGTTTGTATAACCATATAATATCCCAATGAAGTTTCTTCTTTGTATTTACTTTTTGCACCGGTAGTTGCAAAAACATAGGAGATAAGATTCCACTTTCCATCCCTATATTCAAAAACTCCTTGATTTTGATTTTTCCTATCCACAACTACTGTTTTTGTTAAATTTTTAATTGAATTCCACGTAGTTACGAATTTTTTTGGTATCCAATATTCTCCTTCAAAATTTAGTGTTCTGATTTTAAAATAATCACCCTTTTGATCCAATATTGTGACTAAGGTTCCATCAGATATATATCTAAATTCTGAATCCTTTTGAGGCTTGAGATAAGCTGGCGCTGCTTGATATCTTTTTATGCCATAATCATCAACAGTCTTTCCTTTATAAAGGGGTGCTCTCCCATTTCTATCCTTATAATTAGATATATAAGCTGTTTTATGATTATCTACTTCATCTTTTAACTTATTTATAGATTCTTCCATTTTATCAAATTGAAACTTTCTTGGCTCTCCAAGCAGTCCGAATACATATCCATATTCTATTTTGTCATTGTTTTTCCAAAATACCCTATACCATCTATCGCTATTATATTTTTTAATATATTGCCCCTTTACTTCTTTATCTAAATTTAATTTTTCATAAACCAATGACTTCTTTACTATCCTAGACTCAGTAGTAGGCTTTTCTCTAACATTTATATTCGACCCCAATACAAGAAAATAATCATGGCTTGTAGGATACTTATCATACTTTATGTCCAAATTAATAGTTGAAGGTAATTTAGTATCAAATGTATTTAAAATAATATATCCATCTTCTGTTTGTTCTTCTTGTGGTTGTCCTTCTTGCTGTTCTTCTTTTATATCTTTAGCTTCATCCTCTTTACTTGGAAGCTCTTCTATTTCGTCTTGTTCATCTTGCTTTTCCTCTTCCACCTCTTCCTGTGGAACTAATACATCTTCCTCTGTTTTATGTTCTTCTTCTGCAATTTCAGTTAAGTTCTCATCCTCTTGTAAATCTGAAGCATTTACATCCTCTTCTATATCTCCATTACTACTCTTTTCATTTTCTAATTGCCTATTTTCATCAATTAGGCTTTGTACTTGATTATCAGCAGGTAAAGTATTATTTGTATAAATAGCCTCACTTTGTGAACAACCACTTATAAGAAATGTAACCATAATCAATATAATTACTTTTTCCTTCATTGAATCTTCCCCTTTTATTAATATAAAACCTCATAAATTCCAAATTTAATTCTATAGATATTCCAGCAAAACAATTAATTCATACAAATTAAAAACATCCATTTTTCTAGGATTTTTTCAGATGTATAAATTGACCTTTCATTTTGTTTCACTATATATATTAAATATTAGCTAATATTAAGTATAAAGTGGTTACAAAAAATTTACAATCAATTTATTAAAATTTTCTATTTTTGTTTTTAATTTTAAAATTATTTATCATTATATGAAAAGCTATGGTGAAAAACCATAGCTTTTTTGATTAGATCTTATAACATCCAGCTATAAAATAATTTTCCGGTATATTATATTCATTGTCACAGTTTCTTATTACCCATTTTCCAGGAATTCCTGATTCATGAATCATAAGCTCAAAGTACAACATTGCTATTCCCGCTTCAATTTTTGCTATCTTTTCTGAAACCATCTCATCTTTGCAAACAGCCAATACAATTTTTTCTCCTCTAATTATAAACTTCCATGGCTGCCTATTGCCCCAGGATGGTGCTAATCTCATATAATAAAAGGACTCTGCTATACCTCTATCTTCTAGCTCCTCTACAGTGGCTTTTTGACCCCAATTATTTAAATAGGTAATATCTTCGATGGACTTTCTTCCACTAATAGGAGCATCTGTATATTTAACATCTATATTTGAATAACCAAATTCGGTTAATGGAGATAGGCTTTTACCTTCTGTATCATACACGCCTCCGACTTTTCTTTCTTTTTTAGGGTATCCAATGGTAAATAATCCTATAATTTCCTGATCTTTTTCAATGCTTAATATTTCCTTTACCTTATCCATATTTTTTGAAACCTCTATCCAACAGGTGCCAAGTCCCAGCTTAGTAGCCTCTAAAACAAGCTTTTCTCCTATATATCCTGCATTTTCCAGATACCCATCTTTAACCTCTGAAGTAATATAAATATAATGGGGTGCCTTAATAAGCTTACCATAATAGCCAACTAAGCCATCTAATTTTTCATACAATCCTTTACCGTCCTGTATAAATCCAAAATTTATCTTTATATCATCTGTCAATCTTTTTTTATTAGTAAAATCATTCAATAGATCATTTATAACATTTTCCTCAACTTTTTTACTCTTATACTCCCTTACGGATCTTCTTTCCTTAATAATTTTATTAATTCCCATTTACTGATCCTCCTAACTCTTTTTATATATAATATATACACCCTTTTCATTATGTATAAACAATATAGATTTTATAAAAGGAAATGGCCACTAACCATTTCCTAAGGCTACATAAAATTATAATTTGAATTCTTTTATTATATTCCTTAGCTTATCCACTAAAAAGCCTAAAGAGTTGGCGTTTTCATTAATAACTTCCATAGAACTACTTTGCTGCTGTACTGAAGCAACTGTTTCTTCAATCCCTGCAGAATTTTCTTCTGATATAGCTGCTATCTGCTGACTTGAACTGCTAACAGATTTACTATTTTCACTTATTTCATTTAAATTATCACAAATGTTCCTTATTTTATCTGCCATTCCTACAACTTGATTATTAATCTCTTTAAAGGAATCAGCTGTGGTCTCGATTTGAATAGATCCTTCATCTACATACTTATATCCTTTCTCCAGGGTCTCAGTCATTAAGCTGGATTCACTTTGAATGTTCATTACAATATTTGTAATTTCATTAACTGACCTTGCAACCTGCTCTGCTAATTTTCGAATTTCCTCTGCAACTACGGCAAAACCTTTTCCTGCTTCACCAGCCCTTGCAGCTTCAATAGCAGCATTTAATGCTAAAAGATTAGTTTGTTCAGCAATATCATTGATCACATGAACTAACTCAGATATATTTTCTGAATTCTTCTCTAATCTCTTGACTTTTATCACCGAATCTTTGAAAATACTATTTATATCCTTCATCTTATCTATAGAAAGCTCCATCTGTTGATTCCCTTTACTTGCAAATTCTAAAATCTCATCTGATGAACTTTCTAATATACTACCATTCCTATTGGCATTTTGTATTAATTCTGCAAGTCTTCCTATAGATACTGCTATATCATTAGCAGAATTAGCCTGCTCTTCAGCTCCACTAGCCATTTCTTCCATTGTTGCTGATATTTGTTGACTTCCTTCTTTTACCTCCTTAGATACCTGACTTAAGATATCCTCTTGCTTACTAATATCTTCAGAAGAACCGTTGATTTCTTTAATTATAGCTTTCAAATTATCAAGCATTTGATTCATTTCCTTTGATAATTCTCCAATTTCATCTTTACCCTTATATTTAATTTTTTCTACTGTTAAATCACCATTTGCAATACCCCTTGACATTTTGATGATCTTATTTAAATTAAAGGTAATTCGTTTACTAATAATGATAATAATACCTGATCCAATTATTATAACTGCTATAAGACAAATTGCTAAGGCACTAATTGCTCTTTTAACAATTATACTGGTATTATCTATACTTTTATAGCGGTCTAAATTTACTTGCTCCCTTAGTTTTTCAAAAACTCCAAAAGAACTCTTACTAATAGAAGATATTTTAATATTGGCTATAATAGCATTACGTTGGTCATTTTTTTCTAAATAATTAATAACATCTTCTTTAAATATTTTGTTCATATTTTCATTATTAGTTGTAACTATATTAAATAAAAATTTTAATTCTTCTGTATCTATTATAGGTTCTATCTCATTCTTAAGTTCAATAAACTCCTTATCGTAACTATCATATTCTTCAAGTAAAGACTTAGTACCCATAGAAATATAATCAGAAACCACAACGTTTTTAGCCTTTAATAAATACGCCATCTGAGTTATGGCTACAGCTCTTTCTCCCGTTTTCTCTATATCTTTTACAGATTCTTGAATATTTAACAAAATACTAGCAATATAACCTGAAGCTATTACAAATAATATAATGATAATTAGTAATACTGTTCCATACTTATAGCCTATTTTCATATTTCTCCATCTAAACAATCTCAATTTATGCCCCCCCTATTACAGTAATATATTATTAATTATAAACCAAATTTTGTAATATTTCATGGATTTTTGTAGATTTTTTGATTTATTAGTACTTTTTACTTATTTTTAATCTTTAAGTTAAAAGAGGGGCAAAAGAAAATTTCTATATGCTTTACAAAGGATAATTGTTTAAATTTCCTATAATTATTCTTCAAATTTATTAGTTAAGGATCCTATACCTTCTATATAACATTCAACAATATCCCCAGGTTTTAAAAATTTAAAAGGTTTAAATCCTAAACCAACACCAGCTGGAGTACCGGTGATGATTATATCTCCAACCTTCAACTTCATTCCCTTAGATAAATCACTAATTATATAGGGTATATCAAATATTAGATTTTTTGTGTTAGAGTTTTGCCTAACCTCCCCATTTACTTTACTCATAATCTCCAGCTCTACTGGAAAAGGAATTTTACTCTTATGAACAATATATGGTCCCATTGGACAATGGCTTTCAAGACTCTTTCCTTTAAACCATTGTCCATGTTTTCTTTGAATATTTCTAGCCGATACATCATTTATAATTGTATATCCAAATATATAATCCTCTGCTTCTTCTTTCTTGATATTAATTCCATCTTTCCCAATTACAACTGCAAGCTCCACTTCATAGTCAACCATATCTGTTATTTCTGAGTGATTTAAAATAATATCCCCATCTCCTATAGCTGGAGAGGCTATTTTGGAAAAATATATAGGGAATTTAGGTATATCTTCTGTTCCTCCTGGAAGGCCCTGAGTCTCTTTTGCATGATCAATATAATTTTTACCAAGGCAAATGATATTTCTCTTTGGGTAAGGTATTGGAGCACAAAGCTTTACATCACTTTCTGGTATCCCTTCAAAATTATTATCTTTTATTACTCTTTCCATATCTTTTATTAGATCAGCATCTGACATTTCAATAAACTCATTCATACTTTCAGGACATTCTCTATCCATATGCTGAAATATTCCCTTAATAGAAATAATCTCCTTGGTTTCCTTTAAAAAAACACCTATATCTTCAGCCTTATTGTATTCATATGTTGTAAAATACATAATCCACTCTCCTTTTTTTAAATTATTATAATTGAATTTAGGGGATAAATATAAAAAACCCCCTTATAAAAACTGACACAACAGGTTAAATTAATATTTCTATATAATCCTTTTAAATCCTTCTAAAGATAATCAATCTTAAAACATAATTTATATAGATTTAAGTATCACTCAAATGGGTAAATATTATACGATTAGGAATATTTTAAACTATGATTAAAACATGATTGGAGTGACTAATTATGAAAATAAGCTTTTTAGGTGCAGCTAATGTAGTAACGGGATCAAATTACCTAATAACAACAGATAAGTATAAATTCATAATCGACTGCGGACAATTTCAAGGTAATAAAGAACTGGAACAGCTTAATAGTAAAGACTTCAATTTCAATCCCTCTGAAATAGATTTTATGATATTAAGTCATTCACATATTGATCATAGCGGTAGAATTCCAAAACTTGTTAAGGAAGGTTTTAATAAAAAAATTTATAGCACCAGTGCAACTAAGGATTTATGCGAAATTCTCCTACAGGACAGCGGCCATATACATGAAATGGAAACTGAATGGGAAAATCGTAAAAGGCTGAGAGCCGGTCTTCCTACAATAGAACCTCTTTATACCTCAGAAGATGCCTTAATCAGTATGCAGTATTTTAACACCATACCCTACAATGAGATTATCCATATTAATGAATCCATTAAATTACGGTTTAAAGATGCGGGTCACCTTCTTGGCTCTACAATAATTGAATTATGGATTAAAGAAGGTAATGATGAAAAAAAACTAGTCTTTTCTGGAGACTTAGGGGTAAAGAATAAACCTATATTGAAAGATCCTGAGTATGTGGATGATGCAGATTATTTAATAATTGAGTCAACCTATGGTAATAGCCTTCATGAAAATGCAAAGGAAAGAATAACAAAACTAGTAAATATCATACTTGAAACTACAAAAAATGGCGGCAATGTTATAATACCTAGCTTTGCCGTTGGAAGAACTCAAGAAATCATATATGAATTAAATAAATATTATGACGATAAAGAAAAGTACAAGGAATTCATTAATATACCTGTTTATATTGATAGTCCATTAGCTATATCCGCAACAGAAATATTTAAAAAACATACTGATTGCTTTGATGAAGAAGCTAAGAATTATTTACTCACAAATGATGACCCCCTTGATTTCTTTAATCTACAGTTTACTCGTTCATCCTTAGAATCTAAAAAAATCAATACATCCCTTGATCCTAAAATAATAATTTCTGCCAGCGGAATGTGTGATGCCGGTAGAATAAAGCATCATTTAAAGCATCATCTCTGGAAGGAAAAGACCAGTGTTATTTTCGTAGGATATCAGGCAGAAGGTACCTTAGGGAAAAAAATTCAATCAGGTGCTAAAATGGTTAAAATTTTTAATGAAAATATTAAAATTAATGCACAAATTCATTCTATAGAAGGATTTTCAGGCCATGCAGATATGAATGATCTTATAGACTGGCTGAGACATTTTGAAAAAATGCCTGAAAAGATTTTTGTTGTCCACGGAGAAAAAGAATCCACAACTAATTTTTCCAATCTAATAATTGAAAAGTTTGGGATTGACACAATAGTTCCCAATTTAAATGAAACTATTGAGTTAAACTAATATTCAAAAACAAAACTTTAAAATAATATTACACACCTTTTAAAGGGAGTATCTCAGTATAACGAGACACTCCCTTTAATCTATCTTTGTATCTATTCCTTTTCTTCCATCAGTTCAAATACTACCCCGTCTTTAACAATAAAAGCAATTTTTATATTTTTATCGGCATCAAAGGGTTCAACAATTATCTTTGCTCCTTTTGCCATTTCCTCTATACTATCTACTTTATAAGCAACATGGGGATTATTTTGCATAATTTCAGGTAATGGAGTATCTTTCTCATATCGAAGATACTCAAATTTAAGCTCATGATCTTCTGGATCTGTTACATAAACCTTTAAATTTTTTAAATATATCTCATTAGGTTGCTTATTTTTTATAGGTACTCCTACATGCATAAATTTAGCCACCAAGAATCTCCCCCTTATTCATACATAATTATTACAATATATGCTTAGCTAGTTTCACAAATTCTCATATCATAATAAATTTTTTACAGCCCAAATTATTCATCTCTTTTTAATGAATTATATAATTTGAAAGCTTTTTCTTGATTATATCCCTCATGTACAATACTCCTTATTGCCCTGAGCATTGCCTTTGGATTTTCTGCCTGGAAAACATTTCTTCCCATATCTACTCCCGCTGCACCCTCTTGTATAGCCCTATAAACAATTTCCAGTGCTTTGTCCTCTGGAACCTTTTTACCTCCTGCTATTACAATCGGAACAGGACACGCAGCAGTAATCTTCTCAAATTCCTGGCAATAATAGGTCTTAATAATATGTGCTCCAAGCTCTGCTATTATTCTAGTGGCTAAAAGAAAATATCTAGTTGTACGTTCCATTTCCTTACCAACTGCCACAACCCCTAAAACTGGAATTCCATACCTGTTACCCATATCTATTGTATTAACAAGATTACTTATAGTCTCACATTCTCCTGAAGCTCCTATGAATACTTGAACTGCCATACAACTTGCATTCATTCGAATAGCATCTTCAATATCAACCCCTATGACTTCATGACTCATATCCTCTTTTATTACTGAACTACCTGCGGTACAACGTAATGCTATTGCTTTATTATGATTAGGTAATATTGAAGATCTAAGGCCTCCCCTTGTTGCCATTAAAACATCTGCATATTCTATTAAAGGAGGAATAGATAAATCTAATCTCTCCAAACCTGCTGTTGAACCCATCATATATCCATGATCAAAGGCCAGCATAACTGCCTTCCCCGTTTTGGGATTAAATATCTTAGATAAACGATTTTTCATTCCCCAGTCAACGTGATCCATGCCCTTAACATGAAAATACTGCTTTGGGGTAGGTATCCCTATACCATAATTCTTTGCCAAAATATTTCCATCCTTATCTGCCATCAGTTTTCCTCCTATCTTGTGAGGTATGGAGTCCTACAAGGAGCATTCCAATAATCCACTAATTCTTCATCCATTCTCGCTATAAACATTTGAAATCCTGCCATTTCCTGAACAGTAAGAATTTCGCCTACGGCTCTAGCAACAATCTCTATACCCTTTTCTTCTAAGTACTTATGACATTTTCTATAAACGATTAATTGTTCCATGAGGGTTGTGGCTCCAGTTCCATTGATAATAACCATTATTTTTTCTCCTGATTTAATATCCAAATCCTTTAACAATTTATCCATCATAATTACTGCTACTTCGTCGGCAGTTTTCATCTTCATGCGTCCCCCACCGCCTTCACCATGCTGTCCCATACCAATTTCTATTTCATCTTCTCCTAATGTAGAAATCACACTTCCCGTTGCAGGATGAGTAGCTCCACGTGCTGCAACAGCCAATGTTGCACTATTATCTGCAAATCTTTGAGCTATAGCAGCAACCTCTTCTAAGGACTTTCCTTGTGATGCAGCTGCACCAGCAATCTTATAAAGTGGCACACATCCCACTAATCCCCTTCTATCCTCTGCTCTCTCTCTAGGTGCATTTGATATGTCCTCCTGTGTAACAACCTTCTTGACATTAATTCCTTCTTTTTCCACTAACTTCATAGTCAATTTGCCTGTAAGCATATCCCCTGCATGATTAAGTACAACAAATAGTACACCTTTACCCTTATCTGCCATTTTAATAGCTTCAATACAAGCTTGTGGTCCTGGAGCAGCAAAAATATCTCCTGGAACTGAAATATCAACCATACCTTCTCCAACAAAACCACTTAAAGCAGGCTCATGTCCCGTTCCTCCTAGAGTTACAATTGTAACTCTATCTGAATTTTTTAGCTCTTTATTTACAACTAGCTTGCTATCTGTCAATTCAATAATATCAGGATTAGATAAAACAAGTCCTTCTAAAAGCTCTTGTGTCAAATTCTCAGGATTGTTAATGAATTTTTTCATTTTCATATGAAACTCCCCCTTTTATTATAAAAAATCACTAGGACTACAGTCCTTGATTTAAATGACACCTCATATCACAAAACAGTTCACATTACAGACCTTGGGCAAAACCTATAAATAGTAATGATAAAGATACTGCTCCAGGGTCTTTATGTCCAATACTTTTTTCCTTTAAGTTTTTAGCTCTCCCAAATTTTGCAATATATTTAACTGTATTATCTGATGCTTCTTTTGCCACTTTAGCTACTTCCTTTAACATCATAGGAATATCTGCATCTGAATTTTTAATATTCTCTACTACAGGAATCAAAACATCCATCATTGTCTTATCTCCTACTCTAGCATCTGATATTTCTTCCATAGCCTCTAAAGCAGAAATAAACATCTTCTTTAATACTGTCTTATCAACTTCTCTTTCATTCTTTAGTCCATTAGCTAGACCTATAAATAATGTTCCCAATAAAGGTCCCGCAGAACCGCCATTGGCCCCCATGATTTTCCACCCAATCTCCTCTAATATTTCCTTAATACTAAGTTTGCTATCATTCCAATTTTCAATAGTGCTTTCCATAATATTTGCTATTTTATTAACTGTAACTCCATGGTCTCCATCGCCAACTATTGAATCAAGTTCAGATAACATCTTAGAATTTTCTTTTATTAAGTGGGCAGAAGCCATTAAAATCCGTTTCCAATCTGAAGAGTATAACATATGTCACACGCCCTCCTATACATTAGTAACATAATTATAACATTTGTAATAACAATTGTAAATATGTTTCGAGATTTAGTTTTCTCCATCAAAAAAACCACGGTTTCATAACCGTGGCATATAGACCTCTTTACTTTATATTTTAAATTTTATTAAATCTATAGCAGTTTTTTCATCTGTAATCAAATGAGTTATATATCCAGTTCTTAATGCTCCGTAAACACTTTGTATACTACTACTGCTAGAGCATATTCCAACAACCTTTTTTACTTCTCTTATTTTATCTAACGGTATATGTATAGCATAATCATTTTCTCCTTCTATAATGTTTCCTTCTTTGTCAAAGTAATAGGAGAGAATCATCCCAACAGCTTTTCTTTCAGTTAAAGCCTTACCAAATCGTAAAGCAGTTGCTTGATCTGGAACAGATGGATAAGATCCTATACTAATAATAATATTATCTAGCTTTGACCATAACTGATATATTTCTCTATAATTATCTGTATTAATAAAAAGATCCCTTTCCTGTAAAGTTGCAGGAAAAGCAGGCGCATATAAATAATAAGGTTTAAACCCTGACTTTTCAGCAAAAACTCTGGTTAACTCATTCGGATGATAACCTCTATTAGGTATTGAAGCATTACCAATCAATGGACATACCGCCCCTTGGTAATTAGAAGACATCTCACTTCTCTCTATTTTTTCCATAAGTTCACCTAATGTATACCCCCAACCTAACCCTAACGCTTTAACATCTGGCAAAATATCCCTAACATAATTAAAGGCGTGATTTAATATCAACTGCTGTGTTAAATATTCTGTATTTGCTTTAGGTACAATTATTCCGCCCCTTAGATTAAATAAATTTATAAGCTGTCCCATTAATAGACTATTATTAATATATGGTGATTTTATCTGAATATGAACTATACCCATTTCTCTGGCCTTTCTAAGCATTTTACTTACAAGTGGTCTAGATACTTTAAGTTTTTTAGCTATATCAGATTGTGTCATATTTTCTTCATAATACATCCGGGCAACTTCTACTAGCTTTAATACTTCATTCTCATCGGTAATCATTGCTTTCCTCCTTATAGAATTTCTTCTATCACCTATAGATATATAGTATTCTCTGACTTTTATTAGTCTAATACTACTATCTATAACAAGCAATCGCCAGAAACATAAGTCTGTTAAATTTTAAATAATCCATTTGAGCACATTATGTTTTACTTAATAGTATCTTATGTAATAACAAATGTCAAACTTCTCTTACATAAACAGTATTTATTGAATTTTTTAATATGTTTTAATAAAAAAATAAATTACATTAGAAATTTTTATCTATAGAACCTGCACAAAATAATAATTTAACCAGTTGTGCTAGTAAATTAAATATTTAATTTCAAATGAAATTTTGGGGGTAAATAATTATATAAAAAATTCGCAGAAATGACATCATATCATTTCTGCGACTAAGAAACATATACATTCCATAAAAACGCTATATTTTTTATTTATATCTCAAAGCCTTCACAAATAATCATCCTTTTATCGTCAACTATTTTATTTCCTATAGTTGTCAAATAATTTCCCACTAAAGCTGCATTTACTCCTGCTTTAAATCCTATATTTTGCTTTTCCTTTAATGCCATTCTACCACCGGCATATCTTAAATAACAATCTGGTATTATATATCTAAATAAGGCCATGGTCTTTAAAATTTCGTTAGGAGATAAGGGGATTCTATTTTCAAGGGGAGTTCCTTCAACAGGATTAAGTACATTTAAAGGTATGGATTTAACACCTAAGCTTTTTATTTCAAAGGCCATCTTTATTCTTTCAGTATTACCCTCTCCCATTCCTATTATACCGCCACAACAAATCTCTAGCTCGGCATTTAAAAGATTCTCTATTGTCTTTATTCTGTCTTCATAGGTATGGGTTGTACAAATTTTACTGTAATAGTCTTTACAAGCTTCTATATTGTGGTGATACATACTCACTCCAACTTCTTTTAATTTTACTGCCTGTTCATAGCTTATTATACCATGGGAAGCACAAAGCTTTAAATTGGTATCTCTATTTAGTCTTTTATAGATATCCACTATTTTATTAAAATCCTTGCCACTAATTCTTTTGCCACTAGTTACAAGGGAAAATCTATGGGCTCCTTCCTGTTCCATTTCCTTAGCTCTTTCTAAAATCTTATTGTAATCTAAAAGCTCATATTCATCTACTCCCGTTTTATAATGGATTGATTGTGCACAGAATTTACAATCCTCAGAACATTTCCCGGACTTTGTATTCAGTATTGTACATAAATCAGCCTTGTTTCCAGCAAATTTTTTTCTTATACTATTTGCACCTTCAAAAAGAGCCTTTAATACTTCTGTATTATTTTCATCAATATTTATTAATTCTAAAGCTTCTTCCATCTTAATGTTTCCACCACTTAATATTCTCTCTGCAACTTCCAATATTAGATTTTTCATATTAGTTACAACTCCTTTACCTAATTTTTATCATTGGATATTGCTTTTAGACTCCTTTACAAAGCCTGCCCTTCTAATAGCCGGTATAACAAAAATTGAGGTAAAGGAAACAATGCCAACCTTAATCAAATCTTGTATTATAAATGGATAAAAACCTGTTTTCAATGCAGCGCTAAAAGACATTGTACTTCCTAAATAAAAATTAACTATTCCATATAAATATGAAACACCAACTGCATAAACAGTAAAAAGACCTAATGCTCCTGCACCAAAAACTTTACTAAATCCAAAAAATCCTTTAGGATTGCTAATATTTTCAGTTATCTTTCCAATTACAGCTGCACATAAGATAAATCCAATCAGGTAACCAAAAGTAGGTTTCAGTATATGAAAAAACCCTCCTACACCTCCTGCAAATACAGGCAGTCCAACTAATCCCATTAGAACATATACAATCTGTGAGAAAAAACCTAATTTTGCTCCTAAGAATACTCCAGCATACATAGAAAATAAAATCTGCAAAGTAAATGGAACTGGCTGTGTAGGAATAACTAAATAGGCTCCTATAGCGGTAAGTGCTGCAAATAATGCTACTAAAATCATATCTCGTGTACTTAATTTCATAATTAGTCTCCCCTCTTTTATGTATTACATATATAATAGTAACTCAATAGAATTCTATTGTCAACTATTTTGTTTACTTTGTTAACAATGTAAGTTGACAAATTCTTCTTCCAGACTAGTCCTTTCAAGAAAAATAAAAAAATTCAACAGATATATAAATATGACTGTTGAATTTTCATGTGTATTACTAAATACATAAAAAACAATCTATTGAAGGGAAACACTTTTAATCTCTTGATTTTCTATATTTTCTTTACTATACGGCAATATATAGCATAAATAATATACAACAGGTACTATTATCGCTCCTCCAACAATATTGCCTAAAGTAACTGGAATTAGATTCTTAATCCATATGGTAGTCCATAAAGTATTAAACCCTACAAGTTTTCCCAACGGAATAAAAAACATATTAGCTATACTATGTTCAAAACCTGATAAAACAAACAACATGATTGGAAACCATATTGCAAATATCTTACCTATTACATCCTTTGAAGCAGTAGCCAACAATACTGAAAGTACTACCAGCATATTACATAAAATAGCTCTAATAAAAGCTTCTACAAAAGTTAATGACATTTTAGCTTCAGCAATTTCAATTGCCTTAGCTGTCATATCTTGTGAAATATACAGTCCTGACTTCCTCAATAACCAAGCTAATACAATAGAACCAACAAAGTTCCCAATATAAACTAATCCCCAATTTTTTAGCATTTGCTTTACTGTTATTTTTCTATCTAACAATCCTAATGTCATTAGATTATTACCTGTGAATAATTCAGCACCTACCATAAGCACCAACATTAATCCTACTGGAAATACAGCTGCCCCAAAGAATTTTGCAAATCCAATATCAAATTTACCTATGGTCTGCATAACAGTTATATCAGCGTGTGCTCCAAATCCTATAAACATACCAGCAAAAATACCCAACAAAAGCATTTGTAACGATGCTAGTTTTGCTTTTTTTACACCTATAACAACAGTAGCATTAGCTATTTCCAAAGGCGTTAACATTCTTTTTCCCATAACTCAATCCTTTTTTAATTATTTATAATTCTACACCATTAAAAACTTTTTTCTCAAATTCTATTGCACTGTTTTCAATACTTGCTATCTTTTTCTTGATTTCCTCTACAAATTTCTCATCCTTTATTGAGCCTATATTTATTTTTACATTAAATAATGCTGAAAGTATTGCAGTTCTAGCCATCATTACTGCAACTATTGCATCAGTTACAGCATTTTTATTTCCACACTCTACTGCTTTAATAATGAGCTCCATTGACCCTAATATTTTTTCTGATACCTCTAAAGGCACTAATGCCGCTTTTTTATAACCTTTTTGAATAGCTTCTTTTCTAATTTGCTTTTCTTTATCAGTTTCTTTAGGCATTTTAAAAGCCTTCATTACATCATCAAAAGATGCAGCATCTCTATCAATATCATATAATAGCTCTTCTCTTAACTTGCTTACACTATCTGATATTTTACACATTTCTTCTGAGACTTCTTCATATCCTTTTTTCCCAATTGTAAGATTGGCTACCATCTCTGTAAGAGCATATGCGGTTGCACCACTCATAGCTGCTATACTTCCTCCTCCTGGTACAGGAGCCTTTGAAGCCGTCTCTTCTAAAAATTTCTTTAGTGTTTTTTCTGCTAACATAACAATAACCTCACTCTATTTAAATAATTTGATATAGTATATTTCTCTATTCCATAAGGTTTTTCTCAAGTACCTGACTTGGATTAAAACCTTCTATACCTAAATAGTATTCTCCTATATTTATAAAGACATCCATAGGCACTAACCCTATTACTTCACTTCCTACTACATTAACTCCATATCTTTTTGCTTCTATTCTTATTAGCTCAAACACTCTATATAAGGGTGTTTTTGTATAATCCGTCATATTCATTGATACTTGAGTTATACCTCTTTCTGGCATATCTATTCCTATGGCCTTGCAATATCTAAGACCTCCACTTATATGTCTTACACATCTTGCTATTTTATTTGCAATTTCTAAATTAGATGTGTCAAGAAGTACATTAAATGCTACTAAAGGCATCCTGGCACCTATTGCAGTAACTCCTGCTGTTGGATGTATTTCCCCTTGTCCATAATCTGGCTTCCAATCTTCCTCTTTTATCTTATCAGCCATACCTTCAAACTGACCTTTTCTTATTTTAGCTAGATTTTGTCTATGAGCAGCTGTAGCAGATTTCTCATATAAAAATATTGGCAAATTATATTTTTCTGATACTTCCTTTGCCAGCTTCTCTGCTAATTCTTTTGCTTCATTTATGTCCATATTCTTTATTGGAATAAAAGGACATACATCTACTGCTCCCATTCTGGGATGCTGTCCTTCATGCTTAGTCATGTCAATAAGCTCTATAGCAACTCCAAAGGCCTCTATCATAGCTTTTTCAACTTCATTAGGCTCTCCAACCAAAGTAACAACTGACCTATTATGATCCTTATCACTAGAATAATCTAAAAGCTTGACACCATCTTTTCCTCTAAAGCAATCAATTATTTTCTCAATTTTATCTTTATCTCTTCCTTCTGAAAAATTAGGTACACATTGTACAAGCTTATTCATATTCATCCTCCTCAATTTAAAACAATCCAGTTATCTTCCCATCTTTTGTTATAGCCATATTGTTTGCCGCTGGTATCTTTGGAAGTCCAGGCATTCTCATAATATTGCCTGTGAGTACAACAATAAAACCTGCTCCCGCTGAAACTATTACATCAGCTATAGAAATATCAAATTCACTAGGTCTTCCCAATAGGGTTGGATCATCAGACAGGGAATATTGTGTTTTTGCCATGCATATTGGCATCTTATCAAGCTTTAATTTTTCTAGCTCTTTGATTTTTTTCTCAGCCTTTCTTGAATATTTCACTCCACTTGCACCATATATTTCCTTAGCTATTTTTTCAACCTTAGTCTTAATACTTTCATTTGAATCATATAGTGGAGCAAAGCAGGATTTTTTTTCTTCTACTATTTCCACAACCTTCTTTGCAAGCTCAACTCCTCCGTCTCCACCATTGGCCCAAACTTCAGAAAGAACTACATTAACTCCTAGCTTCTCACTTTTTTCCCTTAAAAGATTAATTTCATTTTCTGTATCCGTTGGGAATTTATTTATAGCTACCACTGATGAAATACCAAACTTAGCTATATTTTCTATATGCTTTTCTAAATTTTCTATACCTTGTCCTAAGGCCTCAAGATTTTCACCTTCTAGCTCTTTCTTTGGAAGCCCACCATGCATTTTTAGAGCTCTTACTGTAGCAACTATAACTACAGCCTCAGGACTAAGCCCTGCAAATCTACATTTAATATTGCAGAATTTTTCTGCACCTAAGTCAGCGCCAAAGCCTGCTTCAGTTACAACATAATCTCCTAGCTTTAGTGCTAATTTCGTTGCAATAACACTATTACATCCATGAGCTATATTGGCAAAAGGTCCTCCATGTATAAAAGCAGGTGTATTTTCAATAGTTTGCACTAAATTTGGCTTTATAGCATCTTTAAGAAGTAATGTTACAGCTCCAGTCGCTTCTATGTCATCGGCAGTAACTGGATTTCCATCTAAATCATATGCAACTATCATTTTTGAAATTCTCTGTCTTAAATCATCTAAATCTGTTGCTAAGCAAAGTATAGCCATTACCTCTGATGCAACTGATATATCAAATCCATCTTCTCTTGGAACACCATTTGCTCTTCCTCTAAGTCCCACAACGATATTTCTAAGAGCTCTATCATTCATATCAAGAACTCTTTTCCATACTATCTTTCTAGTATCTATTTTTAATTTATTCCCTTGATGAATATGATTATCAAGAAGTGCTGCAACAAGATTATTAGCAGTTGTGATTGCATGTATATCCCCTGTAAAATGGAGGTTTATATCTTCCATTGGTACTACCTGAGAATAACCACCTCCTGCTGCACCACCCTTTACTCCAAAGCAAGGTCCAAGAGAAGGCTCTCGCAGTGTTGTAATTGCTTTTTTCCCAATCTTATTAAGTCCCATGCTTAATCCAATATTTGTTGTAGTCTTTCCTTCTCCAGCTGGTGTTGGATTAATTGCAGTAACAAGAACAAGCTTTCCATCAGGCTTTTCTTTTTGTTTTTCCAACAAATCCAATGATACCTTTGCTTTATAATTACCATATAACTCTAAATCATCTTCCTCTATTCCTATCTTTTTTGCAACTTCCATTATGGGAATCATCTTAGCTTCATTTGCAATTTGTACATCGGTTTTCATTTTTTCATCTCCCTACATACGTATTGAAATTATTAACCCTTTTATGCTTCTAAAATTCTACCAGCCTTTTTCTTATTTTTTAAGAATATTCCTGCTCCAATTGCTAATCCTATAGCATCAGTTAATAGGCCCGGATAAACTAAAGTAATGGCACCGATAAAAAGTATAAAGCTCTCAAGCTTACTGAGTCTACCTTTTAGATACTTTTCGTTTGATGCTCCAAGTAGGCATATACCTATTAAACCTGTTATTATTACAGTTATTATACCTAAAGGTGTTATTTCTCCTTGCATTAAAAGACTTGGAGAATATACAAACATAAATGGTATAATTATTCCAGCCGAGGCAAGCTTAAATCCAGTAAAAGCAACATCTGTAGGATTTGCACCTGAAAGTCCCGCAGCAGTATATGATGTTAATGCAACAGGTGGTACTACAGCAGATAATGTACCATAGTAGAATGCAAAAAAATGAGCTGCCAAAGGATTTATTCCCATATTTATAAGTGCTGGAGCAGCTATACTAGCTGTAATTATATAACATGCTGTAGCTGGAAGCCCCATGCCCAAAAATATAGATGCTATCATAACTAATATTAGGGCTAACCAAGTTTGTCCCATAGATAGCTTTAAAATATTATGTGCTAAAACCTGACCTAAGCCTGTCATAGACACTACACCAACTATAAATCCAACAACTGCACATGCTATTGCAACTGGAACTGCATTTTTAGCTCCATCTTCTAAAGCTTCAAGTATATCCTTTAAAGACATTCTAGTTGACTTTTTAAGGAAACTAACAACTATTACTGAGATCAAACCATAAAAAGCAGAGTATAAAGGAGTCAATCCCTTTACAAGTAATACTAGTATGATTAAAATCGGTATCATTAAATGCCCCTGTTTCTTTATAACCAACTTTAAATTTGGCAATTTGTCTTTACTAAGCCCCCGTAAATCCAGCTTTTGAGCTTCTAGATCAACCATTACAAAAATAGCAAAGTAATAAAATAAAGCTGGTATAATGCCTGCCATCATTACTTTAAGATAAGGCACTCCTAAAAATGATGCCATCATAAATGATGCGGCCCCCATTATAGGTGGCATTAATATTCCACCTGTTGATGCTGCTGCTTCTACAGCTGCTGAGAATCTAGGGGTGTATCCAACCTCCTTCATTAGAGGTATGGTAAAGGCTCCAGTAGTTGCAACATTGGCCTGTGAGCTTCCACTTATTGTTCCCATTAATCCACTTGCCATTACCGCAACCTTTGCTGGCCCTCCTCTAAACTTACCTGCAAAGGCAAGAGAAAAATCATTGAAAAATTTGGCAGTTCCCGATTTGTTTAAGAACGAACCAAAAAGTATAAACATAAATACATATGAGGCTGAAACCATTAATGTTACACCATAAATCCCATTATCGGTAAGATACATTCTAGTTAATATTCTTTTCCAAGTAAAACCTTGATGTGCCAACACTCCTGGAAAAACATATCCAAACTTTGCATAAAATATGAAACTGATTGATAGAACTGGTAATATCCATCCTACTGCTCTTCTAGCAGCCTCTAGTATTAATAATACAGTTATTACAGCAAAGCAATAATCTATAGTATTTGGAGTTAGTGATCTATCAATTAAGCTGTCATAAGTAAAATAAATATATAGTCCTGTTAAGATTCCTAATATCCCAAATCCCCAATCAAAAATGCTGGGTTTTTCCTTGGAGGATTTCTTTGTTGCAGGATACATTAAAAATGTAAGCGCTAGCATTAGTCCAAGGTGTATAGCATTTTTCTTAATTACCATCATCAAGCTAAAGCTATTGATCCAAATATGAATTGCCGATGTAACTATAGAAAATACCATTACGAAAAATGCTGCTTTTCCAAATAATTTCCGAGTACTAATTTCTTCTTCACAAGAATTTTTCTCTGTCTTTTTCTTTTCCATATATTTACCTCCTTTTTAATCTACATTTTCTATTAGCATATAAAATGCGAAGTGTTTTAAAAGTTAAAAGTTAATTTTTATAAGCTTAACACTTCGCACTTATATAATATGCTTTAATTAATCTTTAAAGGGGTGTTTATTTATAGATATGCACCAATAAAACTGTAATAAAGGGAGTAGACTCTGAGGTTTCCTTCCCCGCGATTTTTATGAACCTGTTTATCCTTTAAACTTTTAAATTAAAAACAGGTTTATTGCATGAGCCAAAAGGATTCTCAGTGGCTACGACCGTAAATCAAACTTTTTAGGGCATACATCCATAATACATTAAGAAAGTATATTATTTATCTGACGGTAATAAATATTCAGGAATTTCAATGCCTTTTTCTTTATAATATTTAACTGCACCTGGATGTAATGGTACTGGAGGTAATCCTTCAATGGCTTGGTCAAGCCCCATAAATTCTAATGCTTTGTGGGACCCTACTATGGATTCATAGTTTTCATATAATGTCTTAACCAACTCATATACTGTATCTTCATCAAGATCAGCATGACAAATAAGTGTTGATTTTACACCTAAAGTCTTAATATCTTTATCTATTCCTCTATAAAGTCCCTTTGGCACTGTAAATTGACCATAATAAGGTGCTATTGAATGAAGCTTTTCATAATCACTATCACTAAATTCAAGAAGCTTTATTTTTGTCTTGCTAGCAGCTATTTCTGATACGGCGGAAGTAGGTAAACCTCCCTCTGCATTCATCCCGTCAATTTGACTATTTTGAATTGCACTTGATGCTTCGCTATATCCTAAATGCTCAGAGCCAAAGTCTTCATCAGTAAGGCCTCCAATAGTTTCCAGTATAAGCTTAGTACTATATTCTGTTCCTGACCCTGCTGATCCTACACTAAATCTCTTACCTTTTATATCCTTTACTGAATTAATACCTGATTTCTCTGTAACTACAAATTGTGTAACATCTGGCCATAGGGCAGTAACAAATCTTACATCTTCAAATTTATTGTCTTTAAATCTTTGTTCTCCATTATAGGCGAATAGAGTAAGATTAGCCATTGCAATACCTAATTGAGCCTCTCCTTCTTTAAGCATATTTAGATTTTCAACCGAACCACCAGATGATTGTACAGAAGCTTGTACTTTTTCTCCTAATTTTTCATTCCATAATGTAGTAAATATTGTTCCTACAGGATAATATGTTCCCCCTGTTCCTCCTGTTACAACTGTTACAAATTGTTTTTTGCTGCCAGCTCCCTGACATCCAACAAGTAACGCTAAAGTCATACTAATAATTAAAATAATAGCAATCGTTTTCTTCATTGGAATTTCCCTCCTTCTTTATTTGTTATTATATAATAGCAAGATTTATGCCAAATTATTAGCTTTATATTGAAAACTCTGAAAACCCTTATTTTAAACAATTTTCTATATATTAATTTAATTCTTTCAAATAAAATACACCTCTTTAAAATCATGCAAAAATTGCAGACTATGAATTTTTTGCATAGAAAAACCGTTAATTTTGTCAACTTAACGGTTTATATCCCATATTTCTTTATTTTATTCCATAATGTTCTCTCACTTATCCCTAATATTTTTGCTATTTTTCTTTTGCTTCCAATTTTATCTATAGCTTTCCGTATTACTTTTTCCTCTATAACTTCAAAGGTGTCATATATGCTTATAATAAGCTTGTCATCTGGGATCTTTATATTTTCATCCCTTATTACTTGATAAGGTAAATCATGTACATCTATTATTTCATTTTCTGTCAAAATAATTGCTCTTTCTAATATGTTTTCTAGTTCTCTTATATTTCCCTTATAATTATAAGCTTTAAGAAGCTTCAGTGCTTCAGGGGAAATGGATTTAATATTCTTATTTAGGGCTTGATTGTATTTTTTTATAAAATGCTCTACTAATAAAGGTATATCTTCAATTCGTTCTCTAAGGCTGGGCATATTTATATTTATAACATTTAATCTATAATAAAGATCTTCCCTAAAATTACCTTTTTCTATTTCCTCTAATAATTTCCTGTTGGTGGCAGCAATTATTCTAACATCTATTTTTATCCCATCTTCTCCACCAACAGGATACACTACCTTATCTTGAATTATTCTTAAAAGCTTTACCTGGGTTTTTGAATCCATTTCTCCTATTTCATCTAAAAATAGTGTTCCCCGGTTAGCAAGCATGAACTTTCCTTTTCTAGCTTTAACTGCCCCCGTAAAAGCTCCTTTCTCGTAGCCAAACAATTCACTTTCAATTAGGTTTTTAGGTATTGCTCCACAGTTTACAACTTCAAATCTTTCTTTTTTTCTTTTGCCATTATAATGAATTTCTCTAGCTACCAGCTCTTTTCCTGTTCCACTTTCTCCTGTAATCAATACATTCACATCTACATTTTTCACTTTATTAATTAAATTAAAAACATCCTTTATACCTTTAGATTTTCCAATAATTTTATCAGATTTAATAGCTGAAAGCTCGTTATGCATATCTTGTAATCTAGAGCTAAGATTCTTGTACTCTATAGCTTTTTCAATTATCATCTCTAAATTATCTAAACTCAGGGGTTTTAAAACGTAATCCCAAGCTCCTAATTTCATGGCTTTAATAGACGAATCTATACTGCTGTATGCAGTCATTATTATAACCTGACATTCCCCAAGGTCCTTTTTTATATATTTAAGTACTTCTAAACCATCAATATCACCAAATTTTAAATCCAATAAAACAATGTCAAAGTAATACATGGATATATATTTTTTTACAGTAGGAAAATCCTTTGCAATATATGTTTTATATTTATCCTCAAATGCAAACTTTAAGGAATTGCAAATGGCTTTTTCATCATCAATTATTAAAAGTTTATTCATTGCATTTCTCCTTTTTTTAACAAGCCTAAGGTTATAATAAACTTTGTACCTATTCCTAATTCTGATTGTACTGAAATTTCCCCATTATTTTTTCTAACCATCTGTTGAGTTATTGAAAGTCCCAAACCTACACCTTCTTTTTTAGTAGTATAATAGGGTTCAAAAACTTTCCCCAGCATTTTTTCATCAATACCCTTTCCGTTATCTTCAATTATAAGCTTTATATACTGATTATTAATAACTGAATATACTTTTATCCTCGGAGCTTCATTATCCTTTACTGCATCTATAGCATTTAAAAATAGGTTCATTAATATATGCTTTATTTGATCTTCATCTGCTAAAATCAGTGCATCTTTATCAATGTCACAGATCATTTTTATTTTATACTTTCTAATTTCTCTATTCAAAAAGCTTAATGTGCTTGCAACCACTTCGTTAATATTTAGTTTCCTCTTTTCTTCTTTCTTATGTCTAGAATAATTTAAAAGACTGTTTACAAACTTATCTAATCTTTCAATCTCCTTCGGTACATCTTCTAATAATTTTTCTCTAAATTCCTCATTATTTATCTTTATACGTAAAAGATCTACATATGTTTTTATAGCAGTTAATGGATTTTTTATTTCATGGGCTACAGTTGCTGCTAATCTCCCTAAGGTTTTAAGCTTATCTGTTGCTATAAGCCTTTCTCTAAGGGTTTTTTCTTCTGTTATATCCTTTATGCTAATTACAGCTCCAAAATTATTATTATCTATAGAAATTGGACTGAAATTATATTGATATGTGCTAAAATTATCAATGCTACTCACCACTTCTTTATTTTTTATTTCAATTCCCTTATTTATTACTTTATTCATATCATCATTATCTATTATTTTGGCTAAAATTGTATCATTAAAATCAATAGGATGCTTTTTACTACCTATTAGCTTCTTAGCCTTATCATTCATAAGTAATATCTTTTTATCTTTATCAACTACTAAAATATAGCTAAATATAGAATTTAATATCTTTTCTTTTAATATATTTTCCTTTTTTAGTTCCATGGTTCTTTCTGCTACCTTCTTCTTTAATTTTCTATTCCAGCTTACAGTAAACAAAGTAATAAAAACAACTAATAAAAATACAATGATTAATGCAATTAATATATTTTTCAATATTTTAATATCATCATAAAAATATTCTCCAAACCATTTTTTATATATCTTATCGTAGGTACCGTTATTGATTATTTTTTTTATACCATCATTAAATATACCAATTATTTCTTCATTGCCCTCTAAAGTAGCAACACAATAATTTTCTACAAGTAAATCTTCTCCTACTGTTTTTACATATTCTTCAAATCCTTTTTTTTGTATATAATACGCTCCTGTTAGCTTATTACCAACATAAGCATCTATTTCTTTATTTATTAACTTAATAAGCGCCTCTTCTTGGTTATTGACTTCAGTAAGATTTTTAATATCTCTATCAGATAACAAATATTTGCTTATATCATTTTTTTGAATAGCAACTTTTTTATCTTTTAAATCCTCTATATCATGTATATATTTATTGTCATTTCTAACAAATATTGAATTGGGAGTATCTATATAAGGAATAGAAAAATCATAATGCATGTCCCTGCTTTCTGAAAATTTCATGCCTTGTATAGCATCTATCTCTCCATTATTTAATGCCTCTATTGCCTTATACCAAGGCATAGGTATTATTTCTATATCAATACCTTTTTCTATGGAAACAGCCCTCACTATATCAATATTAAATCCCTTATAAATCCCTTTTTCGTCAATATATTCAAATGGAGGGAAGGAGTTATCTCCAGCAATTGTGATAATAGTATATTCTTTTTCATCATCATAAAATGCCTCAGCATTGAAACTGCTAAATGTTAAAATTAAGGATAATAGTATAAATATAGTATATAATTTCTTCATAAAAACCTCCATTAATGGATTTATTTTAAGACTATACATTTGAAAATTAAACAAATTAGAATGGAATCTGGGAAAATATATCGATATATTCTATCAATCATTTTAATAAATCCAAGGTTTCTCTAATATATGGTCTTATGCCATACTTTTCTTCATACTCTTTTAGAATTTTTTCCATACACTCTTTAGAGTCCTTCATTTTATCAATCATTTCTAGAGATACTCCTTGGCTAAATGGACATGTTGATAAACACACTCCACAGTCAGTTCCTATTCTTCTCCACATTCCATAACATTTCTCCTGCTCTATTTGCCATCTAAGCTCTCCATTAATTAGCTTCATATCACCATCTGGTATTGCTTTACCGGGGCATGTTTTAGAACATTTATTGCATATTTTACAAAATTCCTTAATTCCAAAATCCTGCTCTTTATCTGAAATTAAGGGCATGTCCGTAGTAACTACACCAAGTCTAACTCTTTGTCCATATTCTTTGGTGATTAATAATCCATTTCTTCCTATTTCCCCAAGCCCTGCATCTCTGGCCACAAGTGGTGCCACAACCAAGTAATTTCCATCCATATGATTCCTTGCATCATACCCAAGCTCTCTAATATAGTAACTAATCCACATGCCTATTATAGCCCCATCAATATATCCTTTGGTAACTGCAATTACTTCTTCACACTGTGGTGCTCTATTTATCATATCCTTATCCATTTCTACTGCAAAAACTATACCATATTTATGAAATTTTTCTATTTTATCTCCATAGGTTTCCGGATTTCTACCTCTATGACTATAGTAATGGTAGTCCTGCATTTTTGCCACTCCAGTTAACTTCGCTCCTATATATTTTAAAAGCTTCTTTATTTTATTAGTCATCTCTTGGGCAGTAACTTCTACCCTATTTTTATTAACTTCTCCCTCCACATATTTTTTTATATCACTTAAAAACTTAAATCCAGCATCTGCAAAGGGAGAATTGAGTGGATGGTAGGTGGCGGTTCCTTCTCCACATATATTAGGAAGCTCTCTGATTTCGTCGTCTATGTGCTTTTTATCAGGATTTCTTTTATAATAATCCTCATATTCCTTTGAACCCTTTTTATAACTCATCCTGGCAAACATAGTATCCCTTTCATCTATTTTTTTCACATTCATCATCCTCTATATAATTTCTTAAGTTTATTATATCACTATAGAATAATAGGTATAAAGTTAACTTTCATAAGGACTAATTATTCAATTCCCTCCAGTAGCAGATTGGCTTTAACCATTATTAACTATTAATTGTTAATCACTATATTTATATCTATTATAAATTATAGGAAAATAGGATAAAAAAACCGGATTCATAAACATAGGATGAACTCCTAAAACCTTTACTTTTCCTGGATATAAGTAATTGTTTTCTCTATTTATATTATTTTGTCTCAACCTTACGGATTCCGCCATCTTTATACTATTTTCTATCCATAAGCTTCCAAATCCCCATATATTATTTGGAAATTGTATTTTTTTATTTTTTCTCATGGCTCCCTTAATTAGATATGCTTTAACCTTATCTCCATGTAAATCAACATCATTTTTCCCTACTATTCCCCATTCCATTAAAAGCGCTGCAGCTCCTGTTACATAGGCAGCCGATATTCCTGTACCGATCAAATTATCACAATTCTTTTTATCAATAGGATTAATTATATTTTTATATGGAGCAACTAATTCCGGTTTAATGGAATATTTAAGGTTTATATTTCCTTTACTGGAAAAATCACATACACTGTCTGTTAAAGGGTCATAGCTTCCTACTGTAATCACTTTGGATGCAGTTCCGGGAATTTTTATCGTATGATTCCAATCGGACTTGAGAAATCTAGTTTTCCCTTGATCTACATCAGTCATTGGAAGCCAAACATCTAAGCTTCCATCAACTATATTTTCCCCATAAATTCTTAGTTTCCATATTCCTTCTCTAATAGTATCATTCTTAGGTAAAAGCAAAACGAATATCTGTTGACTTTTATCATATTCATTTGGAACATTACAGCATATATAACACTCCATATTATCCAAATCAATCTTATAAAAGTCTTTATCTAAGCTTATCTTTCCTGTAGCATATCCATCTGGAGATACAAATTCAAACTCAAATATATCATAAAAATTCTTCCACAATTCCAATGTAATTACTCTTTCTTCTTCTTCAACCTGTATTTCTATCTCAGTATCTTTACTCTCTTTTATATTTTTTCCAAAATGATGTCCTCTATCTCCTTCATTTCCTGCTGCCACAACCATTGTTATCTTCCATTCTTCTAAAATTTCGTTAATGAAACTTTCAAATAATGAATTGTCACTATGACTTCCTTCATTTGTACCATAGCTTGCATTTATAACAATTGGCCTATTTAAAGCCTTAGCTTTATCCACTAGATATCTAATTGCCCTCATAAATTCTGTAGTTCTTGAAAACCCTTCTCCTCCCCTTGCTCCCAGTTTAACTATTATTAGTTCAGATTTAGGTGCTATTCCTGAATATTTCTCTTGATTAGATCTTCCGTTTCCAGCAGCTATTCCTGCCACACAAGTGCCATGTCCCAATACATCTACATGATGTACTACTGATAAATTTTTATCTTCCTTTATATCTTTTAAAGCTTTATTTATATCTTTACTAGTCCATTCCGTACCATTTTTAAATCCTTTAGGAGGCTTTCCTTCAAAAACCGACTGATCCCATATATTTGTTATTCGTGTTTTACCGTCTTCATTTATAAAGTCAAGATGATTATAATCTATCCCAGAATCAATTATTCCAATTATAACCCCTTCTCCATATAAACCCTTTACTGAATAATTCTGTAGGGTATCTAAATTATATTTTTTTATACTACCTATAGAACTAATAAGTCTGCGTGGCTTTTCAATATATTCTATTTCATTATATTGTGCCAGAAGATATATTTTTTCTTCATCTATAGTAAAAATTGCAAATTTCTCACTGAGAACTTCAACCCTAGCCCCTAATTCATCAGCTATTGTTGTTATGTTCTTTCCTGAATACCTTACTATTACTTCCCATCTATTTGTAAGAGTATTAAATCCCGTTTTTAAATAACCACTTCTTTGTTTTCTTTCCTCGGGGAGTTTCAATATCAAATCTAATGTTGTATCAATTTTTTTATTTATATCTTTCATAAAGACTTCTTCCCCCTATTTACTATATAGTAATGCTACTCTAGAGATTAATAAATTTAACTGAAAGAATGTAGAAGCCTTCATTATTTCAGCAAAATTTATTTTAAGTTTTAATGTAGCATGACTATAGGCAGCCAGCATAAAACTTAATTTATACATACTAAAATATCGATGGTTTTAGGATTGTTTTGATGTATAAATCCACCTTTCAATTTGTTTTACTATACTAATTTATAATATTCTCTTTACTAAGATTAAGTGAAAGAATTATATAATACAATAATTTATTTTCCTCATCTATATAAAACAACTTTATTTATATGGAACACATTGTTTTGTATTTCATATACTCTTAGTAACAAGGATTTGATACCACCCAAATTGCCTGAATAGAATCCGGTAGCTCCCTGCAGCAAAACAAAAAACTCTCTATTATTAAATCTCTCATTATTGTTGTAATAGCTACTTCCGATTCTACTCATATAAAAGCCAGAGCAATCAATAAAATTTATTGATTGCTCTGCTTATTAATCGAAGGAATTACATAATTACCTCTTGTAATAACTATCTACTGTATTTAGACTTAAAATCTCTAGAATACTAGCGTATATATTATGCAATTGTCTCAATCATTTATTTTTACTATTCCCCTTGGATTTACCTTTATTAATTTCATTGTTTTTATTAAATTTATCATTTTTATCATTCTTAACTTTACCTCTTATACTATCTTTTTCTTCTTTTTCAAAATTTCTATTATCTTCTTTTTTATCTTTATTTTTTCCCTTGTAATTTTTCATTTCATTTTTTTGGTTATTTTCTTTAAAGTCTTTATTATCATTTTTCGTTTTATTTAAATTTTTATTATTGTGTTTTTCCTTATTGGATCTATAATTCCCATTTTTGATTTTTTGATTTTTAATATTAGTTTCCTTGTTTTTTTCATTTTGATTTTTTTCACTATTTATATCCTTTTGCTTAGTCTTGATATCAGGTTTCTTCCCATTTTTATTATGGACTTCATTTTGTTTCTCATTTAATTTATTCTCTCTATTTTCTATCTCATCTTGATGTTTTTCTTCTTCCTTTTTTTCTTTTTTAACTTTAACTCTTTTGTCTTTTGTAATATCCTTATTTTCTTTTACTATATCACTAACTTTTTTATCCTTTATATCCTCAATTTTTAAATTTGAATTATTATTTGAAAGTACTTTATAAACCTCATATTTTCCAATAGAAACCTTATTTTCCCTTGCTTTTTTTAAATCTTCTTTATCAGACTGTATGTATATTAAATTTATATCTTTTATTTCTTCATCTTCGTCTATCTTTTCATTAATTTTATCCTCCATCACCTTTAATGACTTAACTTCCTTATTATCCATCATCATTTCTGAAATCAATACAACATTGTTTGCATTGTTAATATATTTTTTATTAAAGGCTGTTTTTATACTATACAGAATTGCTTCTTCAATCTTCATCCCAATCATTTTCTCATCCAGAAGTTCTTCGCCATCATTATTCAATGCTTTAATTTTTTTGACAATTTCCTTTTTATCTATTTGAAATTCCAAACTAGGATTTATATCTACACTTACTATGGCATAAGCATTAAAACCATCAATCAGTTCCATACCATATTGGCCTATAACCGTAGTTATTAATAATATAATTGCAGCAGCAATTCCTATTAATGGCCTAATAGATTTTTTCTGCTTTTTTATGATATCCTCTTCTATGAACATTATCTTTTTTCCAATATCAATATTTGACTTCTTTTTCAGCTTTAAATAATTATTGCTATCCGTAAGAACTATTATACAGTCTTTTTGCACTTCCATTATTAAGCCTTTATATATCATTTTGGGCCCTCCCTTCTACTCCTGAAATATAATTTATTAGCAGTTCCAGTTCACTGTCTAGTACCAAGGCTGTTGCAATAATAAATTTCCTGTTTCCCTTTAATACTTTTTTGCTCACCCCTGTTTTCTCCATAATTTTTTTAGCCGGCAACATCTTTTTTCTATAAAAATCTTCTTTAATATCTTTGTTTTCTACAATACTCCTGGCTATGTAAATAGAATTTAATCTAGTATCAATATGTTTCGGGGATTCTTCAACGAGCTCTGTAAATCCAATATTAAAGTCCTTTAGTAAAGCTTTGAGCTTTAATATCTGCTCCTTCATTGCATACTTTTCTGTAAAATCACCGCTTTTAAATTTGTCCTGTACTTTAATTTCCATTAAATTTTCTCTATCTATAGATAAAATATTATTTAATGATTGGTTTTTTCTTTTATAATCTATTATTCTGTTTCTAATAACAGTTTCAGCATATCCCAGAAAGCTACCTCTTTTAAATTCATATTTATCTATAGCCTCATTAAAGGCTTCCATACCAATACTAAATTCATCATTATTTTCTATTTCAATATAACTTTTTGTTACTTTGGTTATACTTTTAATTATAAAAGGAGTGTATTTTTTTATAAAAACTTCTCTTTCTTCATCATTTCCAGCCTTGATCTTTCTAAGTTCTTCTTCCATATTATTTCCTTTTTTTTTGAATCTTTTTAAAAATGGGCCCAAATTTTCACCACCTTTTACATTATAGATATACGTAGAATAAATATTTTTTTGGTACTTACAATATATATTATAGTTTATTTGACACACAAAAAAAAGCACTGATTTTTTCCAGTGCTTTTTTGTATATCTTAGTCTAATATAATCATTAGTCTAATATAACTATTCTGTAAGCTCTTATTTCTTCCACTTCATCATCATCTAAAGCAAGATATAAATTGTCATATTTTTCTAAATCAGATAAATCTGCTTTACGATCATTTATATATACCTTTACTTTACTTTCTAAATCATATATCTCTATTTCATCATCTTCCTCAATAGCTATTCGTCTTTTATTTTTATAAACATTTATTAGTTTACCATTTACCCCCACAGAACTATACTTTCTATCTACTTCGATTTTTTCAACTTCATCATTTTCTTCATCCATTATTATTTTAATTTCATCCCCTACCATTAAATCATCTAAATCGCCATCTTTATCTTTAAATTCCACCTCTACATCTGAATCTAAATCAAAGGAACGAATCTTTCTTGATACAAGAACGGATATTTCATCATCTTCTACTTCAATTAAAAAACCTTCATATATATCACTTTCCAGTTCTCTATCAACCTCTATATACTCTATTTCATCATCCTCATTCACTCTTATTTCAACTTCATCTCCTATTTCTATATCCTCTATATCTCCCTTTATATCATCTTCAAATATTACTTCTGTATCATTTGTTATATCGAATCTTTTATCTGTTCTTCCTACTTCTATTTCAATCCAATCATAACCATTGTCTATATTCTCTACTGTACCTTCATACTCTTTATATATTTCTCTATCTACTTCAATGTATAATGCTTCATTATCGTCATTTACCTTTATCTCTATTTCATCTCCTATTTCTATATCCTCTATATCTCCCTTTATATCGTCTTCAAACACTACTTCTGTATCTTTAGTTATATCAAATCTTTTATCTCTACTTCCTACTTCTATTTCAATCCAATCATAGTCATTATCTATATCTTCTACTCTACCTTCATACTCTTTATACAATTCTCTATCTACTTCAATATATACTGCTTCGTTGTCTTCATTTACTTTTATTTCTACTTCATCTCCTATTTCTATGTCCTCTATATCTCCCTTTACATCATCTTCAAATACTATTTTTGTATACTTGGTTATATCAAATTTTTTATCTCTTCTTCCTACTTCTATTTCAATCCAGTCGTAACCATTGTCTATATTCTCTACTGTACCTTCATACTCTTTAAGATCATCTTCATCAATATCATCATCATCAAATTTATCATCTAGTCTATCTATCATTACTGCCATTTCTGCCCTAGTTACTGTGTTCTGCGGTCTAAATGTTCCATCCTCATATCCTGTTATAATCCCTTCTTTATCGGCAATATAAATATATCCTACTGAACCTTGAGGTATAAATGAGGCATCTTCAAAATCAAGCTCTTCATCCATACGATCCTGGGCTTCATCTTCATATCCCAATGCCCTTACAATATATTTCGCCACTTCGTGACGTTTAGCTGGCTCATTTAATTTAAAGTATAATATATCAGCTTCATCCAATATCCCTTTTTCCTCTGCTAAGGCAACATAACCATATGCCCATTCCTGTAAATGATCTTTTATTCTTAGGCTTCTTTCTCCACTTCTAATTCTCAATCCATATTCTACTGCCTCTTCTTCCTCACCCATTACTCTTAGTGCCATAACTATAGCTTCCAATTTAGTCACTGCTTGTTTTGGTGCAAACATTCCATCTCCAACACCTTTTATTACTCCTTCTTCCACCATTTTTTCTATAGCATCTTTTGCCCATTTATAATCATTAATATCACTAAATTTCTTTGCAATACCTGGTGGAACAAATCCTTTTTTAGCTAATCCAGGTGGCAACTTATAACCTCCTTGATGCTTCCATGAATCAGCAAAGGCTGTTGAAAAACCTGTTGTCATAACTAAAGTTGTTACTAATGCTAATGTTACTATTTTTTTCATTATTAAAATCCTCCTTGTTTAGTTTCTGTAATAGCATACGACTATCTAATTATATTTCGGTACCTCTTTCCAAAAAATATTTATATATTTTGTCATTTATTACTTTTGTAAACATTTTGTAATTATATTGTAATATTTGAGTAATAATACTCTTTTATCAAATTGAAAAGAATTTTTTCTATGTATTATTTAACATGAAATGAAAATACTAGATTTATAGGTGGTGACTAGTAATAGATGAATAATACTCTTACGGATAGACAAATCGCTTTCATTTTATTTGGAATAGTAGTAGGGTATGGTATTATGCCAATGGCAAAAAACGTAGCAGAAGGTGCTGGTACTGGTGGCTGGTTCACTTTATTAATTGCCACAATCATATCAATAATATTTACATATATGGTTACATATTTAGGATATGTCCATAGAAACAAAACCATATATGAGTATAGTGAAATATTGGTTGGAAAGTTCTTAACAAAGATATTTATGATTATATATATTGTATACTTTTTTTTATTCTTCACTATAATAGTAAGGATGTCTAGTGAAGTAATTAGACTGACTATTTTATTAAAAACACCCGTATGGGTACTGTGTCTACTATTTCTAATAGTTGTATATTATGCTGTTTCAAGGGGAATTAGAACAATTGCAAGAATTTGTGAAATATACGGTTTAATGATTATTATATTTCTTTTGATTATACAAATATCAATATTTACCCAAGGAGAAATTGTTAATTTAAAGCCCTTTTTTGTAATAGATGATATCAAATTATATATTAGTGCAATTTCCACAATAATATTTCCATTTATAGGTATAGAAATACTTACTGTAATACCCTTTGATAAAAAAGAAAATAGCAAAAGATTATTTCTATATAATATTTTAATTATAGCACTTATAGGATTTCTATACATACTTGTAGTTCAATCTTGTATTTCTGTTATGGGAGTAGATGGAATCATTCTATACAAAGATTCTTTGTTAGCTACAATAAGGAGAATCGATATACCTTATCTTCAATTTTTTAGAAGATTGGATGGAATTTTTCTTCCAATATGGATTATATCCTTATTTTGTACTCTTATTTTAGCTGCATACGGATCGATTTTTCTAACTGGTAAATTATTTAAAAAATTTCAACATAAAAAAATTTTTTTTATTATTTTTACTGCTTCTTTTATTGTAGCTCAAATTCCAAGAACCATAAATGATATAGAAAAACTTTTAGATTATACTTCATATTTAGGGGTAATAGTTGTGGCACCAATACCAATTTTACTATTTATAGCAACGAAGGTGAAAAAATATGATGAAAAAAGCAAATAAACTATTAATACTATTAGTATTAACTTCATTTTTAACAGGCTGCTGGGATTATAAGGATATTAACATGAGGGCTATTGCCTTATCTATTGGTGTAGATTTAGCAGATAAAAATATAGAGTTTTCCGGAGAAGTTGCAAAAATATTATCTCTATCTGATATTCAACAAGAGAAAACTCATCTTTCCAATGTATACAATGTTTTATCATATGGTAAAACCTTTGAAGAAGCTCGATTAGATTATGATGCTAAAAATCCTTTGCAAACATTTTTAGGAGCAGCAAGGGTTGTCATCTTTGGTGAAAACTTTGCAAAGGAAGGAATAGAATCATATTTACATAGAATAGATTCTCTATACGATTATAGAAAAACCCTATTACCAGTTATAAGCCGTGATAGACCTAAGGATTTATTTGAAAAAAAAATAGTAAAAGATATTTCTGTAGGTTTCTTAATAGAAGATATATTAACTCAGCTAGAAGAAGATGGGGAAGCCTTGTACCCCTATATAAGCGAACTACTTTCAGATATATCCTTTGGGAAAATAGGATACCTTATTCCGTATATAGGAATAGAAAATAACTCTATTAAATATCTTGGATTGGCTGTAATGAAAAATTCTAAAATGATCGATGTAATTAAAATTGAAAATACATTTGGAATACTTTATTTATTATCAGAAAATCTAACCTTAGTTGAACCCTTTCCCAGTATAAATGATAAAAATAATACTCTTTCTTTTAGAACAAAGATAAAAAAAAGAAAAATAAAAACCGACTATAAAAATGAGCAAATTCTAATTAACATTGATTTAAGTTTATTTGCTGAGCTAAAGTATCAATATAGTATGCAGCCCGTAAGTAATGAAGATATTAAAAAATATGAAAAAGTAATATCAAAAAAAGTGTCAGACAACATTAATTCTATTATTGAAAAGGCTCAAAAAGAATTTCAATGTGATATTTTTAGATTTGCAAAAGAGTTTAGAGGTAATCATCCTAAAATTTACAAAAAAATAAATTGGGAAGATGAATTTCCTAATGCTGAGATCAATATAAATGTTGAAACTAAAATTAGAAATACAACTTTATCCGATACAAATGCAAGAAAAAAATATTAAAGGATGTATACTATGAATAATACTAACAAATTTTTAGATAAAATAGAGGAATTAAAACAAAAAAATTTGGATATATCTATAAGAAAATTATCCCTTGATAAAGTTGAAATTTATATATTATATATTCAGCAGCTTACAAATCGGGAAATACTTTCTTACAATATAATTAAACCTATATTGTTGAATAAATCCTGTACTAACATATCTATTGATAAATTATCAAGCTCTGTTATTTACATAGACGATATTAAGCTTGATGATGATGAAAATAAAATTATCGATTATATTTTGAAGGCTAATTCTATTATTATATCATCTAATGATAACAAGTATATAATAGCTAACACTATGAAAATAGAACAAAGAAAAATAAAATCTCCAAAAGTTGAAAGCACTTTAAGAGGAGCTGACGATTCTTTTAATGAAAACATAGACAGCAATTTATCTTTAATACGCTATAGAATAAAGGACATCAATCTTAGAATCGATAAATTCTATGTAGGTAAAAGATCAAAGACTAATGTCGTAGTTGTTTATATAAAAGATATCGTTAACCCTAAAATTATTAGTACGGTAAAAAGAAAACTTGAAAATATAAACATCGATGCTGTATTTGAATCAGGATATATCCATAAATTTATTTTAAATAATGCTTTTGATTTGTTCCCACAGGCCGGTATAGTGGAAAGGTCTGATTCAGCTTGTACTAATATAGTAAATGGGAAAATTTGTGTTCTAGTGGAAGGTATTAGTTTTTCTTTAATTATTCCTAAGACCTTTATAGAATTCTTAGATGCAAGCGATGATCATTATGACAATATATATATATCCGTTTTTTCTAAAACCTTAAGAATACTCTCTATTTTAATATCATTAACCTTATCTTCTTTATATGTTTTAGTAGTTGCCTTTGATCCTGATATTTTACCTCCTCAGTACATTTTGATAATAGCAACTTCACGGGCAACTGTTCCCTTTAATGCTGTGCTTGAAGCCCTAATAATGGAGTTTGTTGCCGAAGTCCTAAGGGAGGCTAGTATACGGCTTCCTCAACAAATTGGACCTGCAATAAGTATTGTAGGTGCTATTGTTATTGGTCAAGCAGCGGTTGCAGCAGGTCTTGTAAGTTCCCTTGTTGTTATAATAGTCTCATTATCTATTATGACTTCCTTTGCCATGGGAGATTATTCTATGGTTAATCCCATCAGAGTATTAAAGTACATTATGATATTATTATCTGGAGGTTTTGGAATATTTGGCTTTACCATGGGATTAATCTTAATAACTATAAATCTATGTTCTATGGAAAGCTTTGGTGTATCCTATCTTGCCCCCCTTACACCCTTTAACCTCAAAGATATAATAAATTTCTTCTTTAGTGATATAACTTTAGCTAAAAAAAGACCAGAGTTTTTGCATACTAAGGATAAAACCAGACAATAAAAGAAAGTTATCTGGTCATGCTTTAGAAGTCTTAAGTTCATAGCTTTAAGCCCTTTATAAATAATTCCCTTTATTCTCTATGGCATCTATGAAAACTTCAACTATCTCTGGATCAAATTGAGTTCCACTACATTTTTTTAATTCAGTTAAGGCTTCATTAAAACTCATACTTTCTTTATAAGGTCTATTGGAAGTCATAGCATCAAAGCTGTCTGCCACGCTTAATATTCTAGTAAGATAAGGTATATCATTCTCCTTTAGATTTTGTGGATATCCTTTTCCATCATAACGTTCATGATGATACAAAATCAATGGTATTACCCTTTGTAAAGATGAAACTGATTTAATAATTTCCACACCATTTTGAGGATGCTTCTTTATTAGATCCCATTCTCCAGGAGTCAATTTCATTCTTTTATTTAATATTTCCATTGGAATTTGTATTTTCCCAATATCATGTAAATAAGCTCCGTATTTTAATATTTTTTTATCATCTTCAGAAAGATTTAATTTTTCTGCTATCAATTGTGTATAGATAACAACCCTTTCAGTGTGCCCATAAGTATATTTATCCTTTGCATTTATTACACTTATTAAAGTTTTTATTGAGCTTATTAAATCTATATGTTCTTCTTGAATATCCTCCTTCAGCTCCTTTAATATTGAATGATAGCCTTCAACTCTGTTCTTATTAAAAAATTTTGCTCTATATAATGCATCCTCAGCTCTATTTATCAACTCTTCTTTATTTTTAGCTTTATCAGGATAACATGATACTCCTACAGAAACGGTAAGATTACTATTAGGTAAATCTTCTTGTCCCTTAAAATAAGTATTCTCTATATCCTTTCTTATTGCTTCACCAAAAACAATAGCATTATCTTCATCTAAATTATGAATAATTACTGCAAACTCTTCCCCACCGTATCTTGCTCCTATATCTTTATTGCTTAATTTAGACTTTATTATCTGACCTATTTTTTTTATGACTCTATCTCCGGCTGTATGTCCATAAATATCATTGTATCTCTTAAAATAATCTATATCCATAAATAATAGAGAAACAAACTGACTATTTTTTTTAGCATTTTCAATTTCCCTCTCAATAGCTCCTTGAAAATATCTATGGTTATATAATCCAGTCAATTCATCCTTATTTCCTAAATCAATAAGCTGCTTTCTATATTTTTTTTCTGCTTCCACATAATATCCTAAAATCCAAGCAGTTAACAGAAATATCCCTGCTAAAAAGAGATCGGTTTGAAAATAATTACAAATACTACTACTTGTCTGAATTTTTACCATATCTATAATCAATATAATTGCTGAAGATATTGAGGCAATAATTAACCCATAAGTTTTTCCTAATTGAATGGTAGTTGTTATGATTAAAAATAAATACAAAAACTTGTACTGACTAAAATTATTATTTGAAATAATTACCAATAATGAAAAAAGTGTCATATAAAAAATGTTTTCTAAAACATATTTAAATGTTGAATTATAACAATTTTTATTGCTTTTATTCCAAATTTTATAGATTAGAAATAAAATAGCACATACACTAATCAATATAAAAGCTCCAAATTTTATAATACCTTCTGTTTCAATTATTTTACTTGAATAATACTCAATAAAAAACACTATAGCGCAGAAAAATAATGCTATTAACTTAACAATTAGAACTATTTCATCAATCTTTTTTCTCCTACTATATTCAAAGCTAAGCATACACAACACCTATCTCAAATAAAAATTTATTTACTAGTATATTTATTCTATAATACTATATGGTAATATTCGACAATTTAACAAAAAAACCTTCCTATTTTAACAAATTATTCAATATTGCTTTCCATTGAATTTACCAAAACGCTTGAAAAAGCTGCCTTTTAAAAATACAGCTTAGTTGAGACTTGAAAATTCGTGACTTAAGTCCTAAGGTCTTTCCCCGTTTAAAATAGTCTTAAAGTCAGAATAATTCATTCTTTTTCTTGTTTCTTATCTCAAAAATAAAGAAACTGCAAACAAATCCTAGGTTTATTTGCAGTCAAATTTAAGCAAATGTTTTTAATATTACTTTCTAAGTGTGGCAATCATTCGCTTCTTATTTGTTATCATATCAAAAATATCTTTAACATCCTTTATTATTATATCACTTGCCAAAAGGGCTTTAGACGAAAGTCCTTCCTCACCCAATATCCCAACTCCTATTACGCTTTCCCTGAGCATAAGTTCATCATTATTACCATTTCCTACAGCTATTGTTCTTTCAAAGCCCAATTCTTTTACAAGATTAAACTTATCCATAGAACCATTTTCTTTGGATATTATTTTAATTTCAACATCTATATCCTTAAAATTCTCTCTAACTGTTCCAAAGGTATCAGCAGTAATAATATATGGCTTAACATATTTAGATATTTCTATAAGTCTCTCTTTTATTCCATCTATTAATCTTCCATCTACAGCTAAAGTTCCATTGTAATCAAAAATTATATTATCAATATTTATCTTTTTATAACAAGGAATATTTAATTCTATCATAACTTATCACTTCTTTTTATATCTTAAATTTATTTACTATTTTATTTATATCACCGGCTGATTTAAGTTGATCTTGGGCAATCTTAGCTACTTCTTGTATTGCCTTAGTTATCTCTATAATACTCTGTGCAATTTCATTTGAACCTTCAGCAGATTGTTCAACAGTGGCGGTTACTGCTTCAAGGTTTGTGCTAATTTCATCCATCGAAGCCGATATTTCTTCTGAAGTTGCTGCAAAATCTGTTACTAAATTACTAAAGGCCTGTGAATCCTTCATATATTGTTTACCTGTATTTTCTAGCAGTACATAATCTGAGCTGATTTTTTCATCAATAAAATCCAGTATCCCTTCAGCATTTTCAGATAGTCTTTTTACCACTCCTTGAACTTCATCTATAATCGGCTTAATATTAAGTACTGTGTTAGAGGATTCTTCGGAAAGCTTTCTTATTTCTTCTGCAACAACTGCAAAGCCTCTTCCCTGTTCTCCGGCTCTAGCAGCTTCTATGGCAGCATTTAAGGCCAATAGATTTATCTGCTCTGTTATCTCTGATATTGCATTTGACATACTCTCTATTTCCACTACAACTCTACTTTTCTCTACAGCTTTTTTTATTTGACTTTGTTTTTCCTTATACATATTATCCATAATTCTTCTGGATTCTATGGCGTTTTTTTCCATGTTTTCTGCTCTTTTCCCTATTTCATCTGCCAATATATTTCCTTCTTCAGCCCTCTCGCTAAGCTCTCTAGTTGCTCTATTTATTTCATGGAAGGATGCATTTACCTCCTCAATTGAAGCATTGTTTTCTTCCATTCCCGCTGCTATTTCTTCAGCGGTTGCGCTCATATTTTCAGTCTGAGCTAAAACCTCCTCAGTAGTGGCAGAAAGCTGATGACTTCCTTCATCTAATTGATTGGTGCTTTTGACCGCTTCTTTAATGAGACCTTTAAAATTTGTACTTATTCTATTAAATGCCCCAGCAAGAATACCTATTTCATCATTACCTTTGATAGTAACTTCCCTAGTTAAATCTCCTTCAGAAATATAACCCGCATATTCTGATAACCTATTTAATGGTTTAGTTATTTTACCTAAGAACAATATTATAAGTAAACCTGCCACTAAAAACAGTGTAATCAATATGTATACAGAATTTACAATAATTTCTTTAATTCCCATCTGAATATGTTTTAGAGACATTCCTACTTTTAATGCCCCTATATGGCTTCCATTATTATACAATGGCACTAAAACATCTAAAACCTCTTCATTTGTTTCTTTGTTAAATCTTTTACTGGAGTAATTTTCTCCATTAATTGCTGCAGCTTTGCTTCCCTCATCTTCTAAAATTGAACCGATTTTGTCTGGATTGCTATGGGCTATGGCCTTTAAACTCTTATCTAATATAATTGAATATACTATATTTCCGTTTTGTGACAATTCTTCTATAAGATTTTGTTTATCAAAGGCCTTCTCTATTTCATTTATTTCTTCTGCCCTTATTCCTACCTGAAGTATTCCTCCATTTTCAAGGGCAATCCCTCCATATTTATAAAAATATTGATCCGTTTCACTTTTTCTGACGTCCTCTATTATTTCTGTATTTTGCCCTGTAAATAGGGAATTTGCATTGTGACTTTCAGGATAAACCCATCCTAAGTTATCTTTTAGGTTTGAATATATAATTTCTCTATTTTCATTTGCGATATTAATTTCTGCAACACCGGTTTTTTCTTGTACCTTCTTTAGATATTCATTTGATACATTTTCACTTTCAGATATTATTTGAGCCACTAATCTAATCTTATCCTCAAATTGTTTTTCTAAAACTTCAATAGCTTTCTCGTTAGTTTCAATTTTTTTAGCCACCTGATCCACAACAGTAAATATGCTATCCTCTAATTGACCTTTCATATGTTTATTAATTGTATATCCCGATATAATTGTCATTATAGAAAGAGCAAGTAACATAGATATTAAAGACAATGCCGTAATCTTTATTCGCAGAGAAACTCCTTTTACATTTTTCTTGGACACTACTATATCCCCCTTGTAGATTTTGTCTAATAAAAGAGGAAATTACATAATTACCTTCTGCAAAAACTATCTGATACGTATAATTTTGGAGTCTTCAAAAACATCCCATATATCATATATATTATGGAATTTTGCCAGGTCATAATTATGCAATTTCCTCAAATAATATTTATTCCCTATTATACCACAATTTCTAAAATATAATCAGAATATGTTCCATTTTGCTATTTTATAAAATAACCAATCTTAAAATATTGTAAATTTCATAGAAAAAGTATAAGGAAATTCATTGTTTCAATAAAATTTATATGTACAATATTTTGTAAAACAACACTTTAAATTCCATATAACAAGTCATAAGTCCTATATACAATTAGTTCTGAGGTTCCTTATTTTTTTTACAAAAAAATACTATAATAAAAGCATCATTTTATATAATCTTTACATTATTTAGAAAATTACATAATTACCTCCTATAAAAACTAATATACTATGCACTTATATCTATTTATAAAATGATGCTTTCATTATTTAAAATATCCTCCTTTTTAATTTCAATAGATTTAATTCTCCCTTATTTTATAAAAAGAAAAGGTCAGAAATAAGTATTTCTAGACCTTTTCTTTTTATGAAATCAAGTTTATTTTTCACAGCTTTTCTTGTAATAATCCTTCATTTTTAATGTATTCTATTTGCAGAAGAAAAACACCTTATTTTAGAAGGTTTTATTATCTCTTCTTATCTATTCTATTTCTCTAAAGCTTGCCATTACTCCAAGAAAATAAAATGCTATTAAATATAATGCCAATACAAATATAGATATTAAATTTAGTTCCCCACTTAGCGCAATTCCTCTAAGACTTTGACTAGCATGGGTAAGGGGAAGAAGATTTATTAAAAACTTCACTCCATGGGGCATTCTATCTAATGAAAAAAAAGTCCCACATAGAAAAGTCATAGGAACAATAACAAAGGTGGTAAATCTGTTCATATCATAGTGACTATTTATTACCATAGCTGCAAAATAGCCAAAGGCTGAAAACAAAAGACTGTTTAGCAGGCATACTATAATAAAAGCTAAATTTATTTTTATATACACCCCAAACAAATATGAAATCATTAATATAATTGCAGCAGCATACATCCCTCTAAGTCCACCGGCTAAAATCTGACCCAATGTTAAAAGGTATATGTTTACCGGTGAGGTTAAATAGTATTGGAAGCTTTTTTCATGTATCTTTGAAATATTTATTCTTATGGATACGGCATTGAAACTAGTATTCATAGTTGATAATGCTATAATTCCCGGTATAATAAAATACATGTAATTGTGACCTTCTACCGTTACATTCTGTCCTAATCCCCAGCCAAAGGCTATTAAATATAATAAGGGACTCATAATAGCTGATGAAGTTATTTTTATAAATCTTCTTTTAAAAAAAATAAATTCTCTCCATAAAACTGTTATTACTTCCATTTTAAATAACCTTCCTATTTGTAAAATTGTAAAATACATCTTCAAGGGTCGTTTTCCTTATTGTAAATTCAGTTTTTATATTATTTGAATAAATTCTTGCCTCTTCCATTGATTCAAAATATTTGTACTCCGTTTTATCTTCTTGGTTAAAATATTCTAATGTATATTCTCCCAATAATCTTTTTAAATTTTCAGGTGTATCATAATAAAAAATCCTTCCATTATTCATTAGGGACACACTATTGCATAGATAGTCTGCTTCCTCAATATAATGGGTAGTTAAAAGGATTGTCTTTCCCTGTTTTTTCATACTCTTTAATATATCCCATATTTTTCTTCTTGAATTTAAATCTATACCAACGGTTGGTTCATCAAGAAAAATTACTTGAGGATCATTTATAAGGGCCTTTGCAATCATAAGTTTTCTTTTCATGCCACCTGAAAGCTTATTAGTCTCCCTATCCTCTATCTCTTTTAATTCAACAAATTCCAGTAGCTGATCTATCTTTTCTGATGCCTTTCTTCTGGGAATCTTAAATATTTTTGCACTAAATATCAAATTTTCCCTTACTGTTAATTCCTTATCTAAATTAGTATATTGGGGAACAATTCCTATCATCTTTTTAAGTTTATTATTATTCCTGTGGACCTTCATATTATTTATTAATATTTCTCCTGTACTTGGCTTGGCAAGTCCTATAAGCATTCTTATTAAAGTTGTCTTACCCGCACCATTTGGCCCCAGCAAGGCAAAAAAGGATCCCCTTGGTATTCTAATATCCACATTATCAACGGCAGTAAAATTACCATACTTTTTAGTTACACCCTTTATTTCTATCATCTAATCCTCTCCTTTAAGAGCTGTAACTTTTCTAGGTATAAAATAAGGGCATTTATTGGATGAATCTTCAAAAATATCCGCATCTATCCGAAAAACCTCCCTTAAGAATTTCTGGGATATAAGATCATGGGGCTTACCACAGCTAAATACACGCCCTGCCTTTATTGCAAATATCTTATGGGAATAACGGGCAGCCTGATTTAAATCATGAAGAACCATAATTATAGTAAGTCCAAGGGTTTCATTAAGCTCCTTGACTAATTCTAAAACTTCTAGTTGATATGATATATCTAAAAAAGTTGTAGGTTCATCTAAAAGTAATATTTCTGGCTTTTGGGCCAATGCCATGGCTATCCATGCTCTTTGTCTTTCTCCACCGGATAAAGCATTAAGATTTCGGTTTCTAAATTTTTCCATACGTGTTTTTTCTAAAGCCCACTCTATTATTTCATAATCCTTATTCTTAAATCTTTGACCAAAATTCAAATGGGGAAATCTTCCATAGCTCACTAAAGTTTCTACAGTAAAATCCTCGGGTATATTTCTTACTTGAGGAAGAATGGCCATCTTTTTAGCAATTTTTTTAGTATCTAGCTTGTGAATATCCTCACCATCAAGATATATTCTTCCCTTAGTAGGCTTTAAATATCTTGATAATGATTTTAAAATTGTTGACTTACCACAGCCATTTGGACCTATTATTGTAACAACTTCTCCCTTTTTTATATTAATATTTAAGTCCTTAACGATTTCGTTTTTACCATAGCTTAAACATACATTTTTCGTATTTAATATCATCTCTTAACTTAATCTCCTTTCCCTTAAAAGATATAGGAAAAAAGGTGCTCCAATCATGGCCATAACTATACCTACAGGAATCTCTACAGGATCAAATATGACTCTTGCCAAGGTATCACAAGCCATTACAGTTGCCGCTCCAAGTATAGCAGCAGCTGGAAATAAATACCTATAGTCAGAGCCTATAATTAATCTTGCTGTATGTGGAACTATTAAACCAACAAATCCAAGAAGCCCCACAACACTAACAGCACTTGCCGCAAGCAGAGAAGCAAATACAATAAATAGCAGCCTTGTTCTTTCAACATTAAGTCCCAGCCCGGTAGCAATTTCATCTCCAAGCATTAATATATTCAATCTCTTTGGAAAAAGAAAAGTAAGTGCTATACCTAGTAAAGCATAGGGCCACAACATATTAAAATGAGGCCATGTTCTTGCAGACAGACCTCCAACCATAAATCCTATAACTCCAGGAACACGATCGGGGAAAAATGTCATTAGAGTATTTATTCCAGCACCCAATAGAGAAGAAACCGCAACCCCGGCTAAAACCAGTCGCATAGGTTGAACCCCGTTTCTCCAAGCTAAAGCATATATTAATAATGTTGATAATAGAGCCCCTACAAAGGCTCCTAGGGGTACCAGATAATAGTACTGGGGAAATACTATATATATCATAAAAGCCATTAAGCCTGCACCAGAAGAAACTCCAATAATATTTGGAGCTGCCAGGGGATTTCTCATAACCCCCTGTAATATAGAACCTGAAAGAGACAAGCATATGCCAACCAAACCGGCTACTAATGTTCTGGGAAGTCTAATATTCCATATTATTTGATGTTTAACCGTATCCTTTTCAATAAAAATAGCTTTTATAATCTCTTTGTTTGAAATATCTAAAGAACCATTACCAACACTTATCAAAAAACTAATTATACATACTAACAATAAAAAAATAAGTATCATTACTTTTTTCCAATGACTTTTGCCCACATCTATTTTTTTAATTTCTTTTAATTTGGCACTTTTAGCAGATACCATAGAAATCATCCTTATTTTATAATGTTGTTTTTAAAATAATCTCCTAATTTTAAGTAGGATTATTTTTATAGGATAAAATTGCTTTTTCCCTAAGGCTAGTAAATAAGTATTCTGTTTTCTAAGATACCCTAGGGAGTTAGTATTTGATTTGATAGTGAGTTATTTACTTAAACACTTCAGGATATAATATTTTGGCTAACCCTTCATAGGCCTGTGCATATTTTGCATTTGGTTTATATAGATATAAATTTTTTGGTAAAATTATATATCTGCCTTCCTTTACAGCTCTTAAAGATCCCCAGGCAGGATTTTCCTCAACATCCTTTATAAGTCTATCCTTTATTTTCTCTATATCTCCCATTGTCTGGACCAATATAAAATCTGGATCCCTTTCTAATACCTTTTCCATGCTGAAAATCTGCATTTCTTCATCGGTTAATTTAGCATCATAGGCAATATTCTTTGCTCCAAGGTCTTTTAGCATATCTCCAACAAATGAATTTTCAAGCTTTACACTAACTCCCTTTGCAGTTGCAAACATCAATAAGACACTGGGCTCTTTTTCCTCTGGAATTTCTTTTAAAATACTATCTATTTTATCCTTTATTTTTATAACCTTTTCTTGATACAGGTCTTCCCTATCAGTTATAGCAGTAAATAATCTCATAGCATAGGAGTACTCCCGAAAATTATCATAACTTATAGCTATAAATGGTATATTATTATTTTCAAATAGAGGAATTAATTCTCCTTGGCCCTTCATATCCTGTCTAAGGATTACTAAGTCCGGCTCCATTTCAAGTATTTTTTCCACATTAGGTTGAGTCATTGTTCCAACTTCCTCAGCGTTTTCAAATGCTTTTGGTATATTACTGCTGCTTTTTAGCCTTCCAACTATTTCTCCGCCAGCTTCATACCATAAATCTAAATAGGATGCATAAAGTCCTATTACCCTATTGGGATTTTTCTTTATAGTAATTTTTTCACCTCTGCTGTCAACAAAAGTAACAGTTTCCTCAGTAACTTTTATCTTTTCATCGAAATAGGTCTTTGATACTTCTTTTCCATCTTGATTTTCCTCATTTGTTTCCTCTGTTAAAGCAGTTTGGTCATTTTTCTCAGTATCTACTTCTTTTTTTCCCCCACAGCCTGTAAATACTGATAATGTCATAGCCAAAATCAATACCATAAGTATCCTTTTCATTTTTATTATCCCCTTTCCAGTAAGTAAATCTAATTTAAACTGTTATGCCAGTAAATCAAGTGTTTATTTTTAAATGTAATTTAAAGAGTGTTAATATTTTCTTTGAATGATGTCTATAAACCTGTTTCTGTATCCACCACTACAATTTTTTTGTTTCTTTCATCAATTGACTTTACCTTTATTTTGCATAATAAAAGACTCCTTTCGGAGTCTTTTAAAGAAGTAAGTTTTAATTATAACTTAGTTTATATATAGATTTCCCATAACAAAACCTAATTTATGTATATCAAAGTATCTGGTATTTCTGAAGATTTTTGATATGCATAAATTAACTGTTTTGCTGGAATATCTATAGTGAAACAAATTGAAAAATTAATTTATACATGAAAAAATCGTAGAAACACTCTATATTTTAAAGATATATAAATTAAAGTTTGACATTGTTTCATTATAATAAAAAAAGCTCTATCAGAGCTTAATTATATCTTATAATGCTAAAACCTTCATTAAAATCTTAGCTAATATAGATACTTACTTCCCTCCGAAATAATGATATTTCAAAAATATACAGGCAGGTTTCCTGACTCGTATTTTAACCTACTCCCTTCCCTTCCCAGTTTCCCAGTGGATATTTTACGGTTTCGTCAATACTTACAGTAGCGGGGGCTGTGTCGGGCTTTCACCGATCTTCCCTTTTAACCTTTAGAAACAAAGGCACCTATATACATCATAATCCCTATTAAATTTTTCATATTTCATACTCATATTGCTTTGACAATTTACTATTATATTCGTAAGATTCTCAAGTGTCTATAATCAATTATAATATATATATATTACTTTATCAATAAAACCTTATAAATAATACGTGCTGAAATTTTATAATTTTAATTTGACAAAATTACATAAAAGAATATAATTATGCAAGTTTCTCAAATAAAAAAACTGAGAAGCAAATTAATATGCTCCTCAGTTTTAATATTTTAGTATTTCATTTCAGCCATACGCTTGTAAGTTTGATATCTTTCTTTAGCATCTTTTTCAGCTTCTTCAAAAAGAGTAGCTGCAACTTCTGGGAATCCAGATTCAAGAGCAGTGTATCTTACTTCTCCTCTTAAGAACTCAGCAAAATCTGATTTTGGTTCTTTAGAATCTAATGTAAATGGATTTTGTCCCTCATCTTTTCTTCTTGGATCAAATCTCCATAGATGCCAGTATCCAGCATCAACTGCAAGTTTTACTCTCTCTTGAGATTTGCCCATGCCTGCCTTTATACCATGGTTTATACATGGAGCATAGCAGATGATTAGAGATGGTCCCTTATAGCTTTCAGCTTCTACTAAAGTCTTCATGAATTGGTTGTTGTCTGCTCCCATACCTGCTTGAGCTACATATACATAACCGTATTGAGCAGCTATCATACCAAGATCCTTCTTCTTAACTCTCATACCAGCAGCAGCAAATTTAGCTGTAGCAGCTGTTGGAGTAGCTTTAGAAGCCTGGCCTCCTGTATTTGAGTAAACCTCAGTATCAAATACTAAAACATTTACGTCTTCTCCAGAAGCAAGAACATGATCTAATCCACCGTAACCGATGTCATAAGCCCATCCGTCTCCACCAACAATCCAAACAGATTTCTTAACTAGATGGTCTTTCTTCTCAATTATTTCATCAATTATTTCTTTAGCTTTTCCATCAAATTTATTTCCTTCAATAGCTGCAATTACCTTAGCTGAAGCTTCTTTTGATGCTTCACCATCATCCATTGCTTCAATCCAAGCATTAAATGCTTCTTTTACATCAGCTGAAATTTCTAATTTTAATGCTTCTTCCATTAATAACTGAAGTTTTTCCCTCATTTTCTTAGAAGCTATTGCCATACCATAGCCATATTCAGCATTATCTTCGAAAAGAGAATTCGCCCATGAAGGTCCTTTACCTTCTGCATTTTTACAGTAAGGTGTTGTAGGAGCACTTCCACCCCAGATAGAAGAACAGCCTGTAGCATTTGCTATCATCATTCTGTCACCATATAATTGAGTAACTGCCTTCATGTATGGAGTCTCACCGCAGCCAGCACAAGCACCTGAGAATTCAAATAGAGGCTGTGCAAATTGACTTCCCTTTACAGTAGTCTTAGCCATAATATTGTCTTTATATGTTACATTATTAGATGCATAATCCCAATTAGCAATTTGCTCTTCTTGTGTAGAAAGAAGCTTCATTACCAATGCCTTACCCTTTGGAGCTGGACAAACATCAGCACAGTTCCCACAACCTACACAATCCAATGTAGAAACCTGTATTCTATACTCAAGTCCATCCATGCCCTTACCTATAGCCTTCTTAGTTTTGAATGATTCAGGAGCATTTGCTCTTTCTTCTTCATTTACTAAGAAAGGTCTTATGGCAGCATGAGGACAAACATACGAACATTTATTACATTGTATACAATTATCTATTTGCCATTCTGGCACATTTACTGCAATACCTCTTTTTTCATGGGCAGCTAAACCAGCTTCAAATGTTCCATCTTCAATACCTTTGAATGTTGAAACTGGAAGATCATCACCTTTTTGAGCATTCATAGGTGTTAAAATCTCTTTAACAAATCTTGATCCTTCAACAGCTGCAGCAACTTCCTCTACAGATTCTCCAGACCATGAAGCAGGCACTTCTACTTTTACTAAAGCTTCTTTACCCTTATCAACTGCTTCATAATTCATATTAACGATTTTCTCACCCTTCTTACCATATGTCTTAGCAATAGCTTCTTTTAGATATTCCATAGCTTTTTCTTCTGGAATAACACTAGCTAAAGAGAAGAAGGCTGATTGCATTATCATGTTTATTCTATTTCCTAAACCTATTTTTCCTGCTATATCATAAGCATTAATGATATAGAATCTAATATCATTATCTGCAATATATTTTTTAAGATTTGCTGGAAGGTGTTCATCTAATTCTTCCGGACTCCATTGAGTATTAAGCACAAAAATTCCGCCTTTTTTAAGGCCTTTTATTAAATCATATTTATCCACATAAGATTGGTTATGGCATGCAATATAATCAGCCTCATTTATAAGATAAGTAGATCTTATTGGCTCTTCACCAAATCTTAAGTGAGATACTGTTACTCCACCAGATTTTTTAGAGTCATATGAAAAATATCCTTGAGCATAAAGATCAGTTTTATCACCAATAATCTTTATAGCACTCTTATTAGCACCAACAGTTCCATCGGAACCCAATCCCCAGAACTTGCAGCTCTTTGTACCCTTTCTTTTAGTAACTACTCGTTCACTAACCTCTAATGAAGTATGGGTAACATCATCTTTAATTCCTAGTGTAAATCCATTCTTAGGCTCTTCTTTTTTAAGCTCATCGAATAACCTATTAATTTCAGATGGGGTAGTATCCTTTGAACCAAGACCATATCTACCACCAACAACCACGGGAGCCTTTTCTTTACCATAGAACAGCGTACGTACATCTTGATATAATGGCTCTCCTAATGAACCAGGTTCCTTAGTTCTATCAAGTACAGCAATCTTTTGAACTGTGCTTGGTAATACATCAAAGAAATATTTTTCTGAGAAAGGTCTGTAAAGACGAACTTTGATTAAACCTACCTTTTCTCCCCTAGCCATTAAATAATCAATTGTCTCTTCAGCAGCTTCCACAACAGAACCCATAGCAACAATTATACGCTCTGCATCTTCTGCACCATAATAGTTAAATGGCTTATATTCTCTACCGGTAACCTTGCTTATTTCCTTCATGTAATCAGCTACTACATCTGGAACTTCTTGATAGAATGTATTAGAAGCTTCTTTAGCTTGGAAGAAAATATCTGGGTTTTGAGCAGTACCTCTAGTAACAGGATGCTCAGGATTTAAAGCTCTTTGTCTAAATGCTTTAACAGAATCCCAATCAATTAATTTAGCAAATTCATCATATTCAATGAGCTCAATTTTTTGAATCTCATGGGAAGTTCTAAATCCATCGAAGAAATGTAAAAATGGAACTCTAGTTTTAATCGCAGAAAGATGTGCAATTCCACCTAAGTCCATAACTTCTTGAACTGATCCAGATGAAAGAATTGCAAAACCAGTTTGTCTTGTAGCCATTACATCTGAATGATCTCCAAAAATTGAAAGTGCATGGGTAGCCAAGGCTCTAGCACTAACATGGAATACGCCTGGTAATAGTTCTCCTGCAATTTTATACATATTTGGTACCATTAAAAGTAATCCTTGTGAAGCAGTATATGTAGTAGTCAATGCTCCACCTTGTAGGGAACCGTGAACAGCACCAGAAGCGCCAGCTTCAGATTGTAATTCTGCCACCTTAACTGTCTGTCCAAAAAGATTTTTCTTTCCATTTGCTGCCCATAAATCTACAAATTCAGCCATCGGAGATGAAGGTGTGATAGGATAAATTGCTGCTACATCAGTAAATGCATATGAAACATAGGCAGCAGCTGTGTTTCCATCCATTGTTTTCATATTTTTCTTTGCCATTATTTTGACCCCCTTATTATGTAAATATTTAAAATAATCCACATTACACTTTTAAGTATAGTATACAATATACACTTAGTCAATGGCATGTTTTTCACAATTTATATACAATTATACAAATAGTAATACATCTTGTAGATGCATTGGTAGTTGTAAGTTATAAGTTCTAAGTTCTAAGTTTTAGAGTCAATTTCTATAAGCTATTTATATTTTAAAAAACTATATTAGAACAGAATTCTTAGGCTGATTCACATAAAAAATCTCAAAAACATGAACAGTTTTAAGATATATAAACTAAGATTTCATATTATTTGCTTTTTATTACTTCACAGCTATTACTAAAATCTTTGAACTTAAAACTTATAGCTCTCCTAAAGTTTTCTCCCATTGCCTTTTCTAAATAAGGATTAATATTACAAAATTCTTTAAACTTCTTATACTGATTTACAGATTCTTCATTTACCTTTCCAGTTTTAAAAGCCCTTATGAGGATATTTTTAGGTGTATGCTCCATATCTATAAACTCAAGAATTTGAACTGAATATCCCATTATCTCAAGAATATTTCCTCTTATGCTATCTGTTATAAGACTTGAAAGTTTCTCCTTTATTATTCCATGCTTTTCTAAAGGATGCATCACAGGATTATGAATTTTATTAAATAATTCATGCTGGCAGCAGGGAACAGCTAAAATTACATCTGCATTCCAATTCACTGCTTTAACAAGAGCATCATCAGTTGCTGTATCACAGGCATGTAGAGATACTACCATATCCACTTTTTCAATATTTTTAAATCCCTTTATATCTCCATGTACAAACTTTAATCTGTGATAACCAAGATCATCAGCAACTTTATTACAAAAACTTATAACATCCTTTTTTAAATCAAGTCCAATTATATTAATATCTAACCCTAGTTTTTCTACAAGATAATAATATAAAGCAAATGTAAGATAGGATTTTCCACATCCAAAATCTATTATATTTATAGTTTTTTCTTTGTTCAAATAGGGAATACAGTCTGAAACCATTTCTAAAAACCTATTTAATTGTTTAAATTTATCATATTTTTTAGGCAAAACCCTTCCCTCTTTATTCATTACACCTAAATTAATTAGAAAATCATAGGGATTATTTTCCTCCAATATATAATTTTTCTTTCTATTATGACTCAAACCCTCTTTTTTTCTTGTTGGTGATTTTTTTAATATCTTTACCTTTCCTTTCTTACTTATTAAAATCTGATAGTCTGCATCTGTTGTATATATAACTATTTGTTTAAAATATAACTGAATTAAGTTGTCTAACTCAGTTATAGCTTCATGGGCTTTGAAATTATTATGAATTACTTTTTTATCATAATGATATGTAATCTGAAATAGTAATTCATTTTTAATAATTACCGGCTTTACAGAAGCTCTATTAAAGGTCTTTTCACTTTTTTTCCTCACATTACTAAGCACAGCATATATAAGCTTTTGATCTTCTATTATTTCACTGAATAAATCTAATACATTTTTCATAAATTCTCTCCTGATATAATTTTATTTATATAGATATACGCCAATAAAACTTAAGAAAGGAAGTGGCCTCTGAGTTTTCCTTCCCTGCGATTTTTATAACGGTTAGGAAATTATAAACTTACTAATTCTTCAAATAAATATAATTTTCCTTATGTGTTTCATCAAAATCTACATTTAAAAACTATGAAGAAGATTTTGATTAATTCTTGTTGGATTGAACGTTCTTTTTATTAATTTTCAGAATCACATATCTATATAGAGTTCTACCTGAACCTCTATATTATCCCTTCAGTTCAAAATTGTAACATAAAAGGAGAGCTGTTAAAAGTCATTTTAGGCATAATATGGAAATATTGAGATGTATTATTTTTATAAGTTTTCAAACCTTGCAAATTCTGGATCGGAGTCCACAGTTTTAACTGCTCTTTCCCTTTCCGGCTGCCTTACAAAATCTAAAATATTCTCAATAATTAATTTATGCCTTTTTTCTTCATCGGCTAAGCTTCTAAAGACTTTCTTTTCACCTTTGTTTTCACTTTTCTCATACTTATCTTCATATAGTCTAATACTTTCATCCTCTAAATTTAATGCATGTTCATATGCTTTTATTGCGGTAGAACTTAAATTAAACTTTTGATCCGTACATAACATTTTAGAAAAAATATTGTTGGCATTTTTTAAGGTTTCTGATTTAATATGTTTTGTATTCATATCTTTCATATTCTTAATTATTCTATGGTGCTCCTCTTCGTCCTGGGCAAGCATTTTAAATATCTTCTTGAGCCCTTCATCTTCTGCACTATTCATTAGCTTCTCATAATATTTTTTCCCATCAAGCTCCATCTTCATAGCAAATTCATATATATTCATAAATATTCCTCCTAAAATTATTCTTTAATTTATTATTACCCAATTAATAGAGAAAAAAATTAAAATCAATATAAAGCTAAAAATTTTTTTTCCTATGAACTATTAGATATAAGCTGTAAAACTAAAGAAACTCATTATTCCCAATAAAAAAATAATCATATCTATAAATCTGTAAAATTTTATAACATATATCTACAGCTTATATTTCTATGCATTTTTATAAGCTTTTCTATAAAAATTTATGCAATTTCTCTATTGACAAAATAGTTAATTGATTTATAATGTATACATGTCATAAAAAATTAAATATCACGATATCTTATCCAGAGTGGCAGAGGGACTGGCCCTATGAAGCCCGGCAACCGGCATATTTAAATGTATCGGTGCTAATTCCAGCGATATTTCTATATCGACAGATGAGAAAATATATATTTTAAACTCTTTCACTGTCGAAAGGGTTTTTTTAATTTTATTTAAATGGCTATAGTGATATTTCAAAAAATAAAGAGGTGAATCAATTGATTAAACTAAATAACCTTACCAAAATTTATAAAAAAGGAAACCATGAGGTAGTTGCCTTAAAGGATATATCCTTAAACATAAATAAAGGCTCTATTCATGGAATAATAGGTCTAAGCGGAGCAGGTAAATCCTCTTTGATTAGATGTATAAATAGACTTGAAGAACCTACAAGCGGAGAAGTATGGATTAATGAAGTAAATCTTACCTCATTGAATAGTAAGGATTTAAGAAATGCAAGAAAAAGAATCGGTATGATTTTTCAAGGCTTTAATCTTCTATCAAGCAAAACGGTTTTTGATAATATTGCATTTCCTTTAAGTTTATCAAAAACCCCAGAAGCTCAGATTCAAAAAAAGGTAAAATCTTTACTTGAGCTTGTAGAGCTTACAGACAAATCTAATTCTTTTCCATCACAATTAAGTGGTGGTCAAAAACAAAGGGTAGGTATAGCTAGAGCCCTAGCCAATGATCCTGATGTATTACTATGTGATGAAGCTACTTCTGCTCTAGACCCTAAGACAACTAAACAAATTTTGACCCTGCTTAAAGATATAAATAAGTCACTAGGTATTACAATAGTAGTTGTTACCCATGAAATGGATGTTATAAAGGAAATATGTGATTTTGTAACAATATTGGAAGACGGAAAAATTATTGAAGAAGGTAGTACAATAAATATTTTCTCAAAGCCTGGAAATGAAATAACTAAACATTTTGTTGAAAGTAGTAATTATATACCTGAAGAATTTAAAAAAGGTATAATGCTAAATCTTTCTTTCATGGAAAATAGCGCTCAAAAACCGATTATATCAAAATTAGGAAAGGATTTTAACGTTGAAATAAATATTTTGTCCGGCCAAATTGAATATATTCAAAATCAGCCTCTGGGCAAATTAACAATAGGTATTGATAATGTATCTAATAAATTAGAAGATATTATTTCATATCTTGAAACTAACAATGTGAAAGCTGAGGTGATTACAAATGAGTGATTTATTAGAGCTTCTTATACCATCGCTTATTGAAACATTATATATGATAGGACTATCGGCATTGTTTACAATAGTACTGGGTCTTCCCCTTGGAATAATACTAGTGGTTACAGAAAAAAATCATATAATGCCTTTTCCTACATTAAATAAAATTTTATCTACAATAATCAATGTTATAAGATCATTGCCTGCAATAATACTTATAATTTTAATTGCTCCATTTGCAAGTTTAATAGTTGGAACTTCCATTGGAACTACAGCTGCCATTGTTCCTCTAATTGTCGCTGCCACTCCTTTTTTTGCCAGAGTAGTTGAAACTTCTTTAAGAGAAGTAGATTGGGGAATTGTTGAAGCATCAATGGCAATGGGAGCTTCGCCCTTTCAAATTATTACTAGAGTTTTAATACCCGAGGCGATGTCATCCCTTGCTCTTGGTATTACTATAACTCTTATAAATATCTTAGGATATTCTGCAATTGCAGGAATATTAGGAGGTGGGGGATTAGGAGACCTGGCAATCAGATATGGTTATCATCGTTTTAAGACAGATGTTTTAATAGCTGCCGTAATTGTGCTCGTTGCCATAGTCCAAATTATGCAATTTTTAGGAAATAGCTTATCAAAATCATTGAATAGAAAATAGGAGGAAAAAATTTATGAAAAAAAATATTTTATTAATCACTATAGGCTTACTCATTCTATCCCTTGCATTGGTAGGGTGCAGCCCTAAAGAAACATCTAATAATGATGAAACTAAAGGAGATGAAGTTGTTATAAAGGTTGGAGCAACACCTGTACCTCATTCTGAAATCTTAAATATAATTAAACCTAAACTTAAAGAAAAAGGTATAGAGCTGGAAATAATAGAATTTACCGATTATGTACAGCCTAATCTTGCTCTAGATGCTAAGGAAATAGATGCTAACTTCTTTCAGCATGAACCATATATGGAATCCTTTGCCAGCGAGAGAAATATAGAGCTTTTTAGTGCAGCAAAAATTCACATTGAACCCTTAGGGTTATATTCAAAGAAAATAGAATCAATCGATGATTTAAAGGATGGAGCTGTAATATCTATTCCCAATGATCCTACTAATGAAGGTAGAGCTTTAATACTCCTTGAATCTAAAGGTTATATAAAACTTAAAGAAGATGCAGGTCTTGAGGCTACAGATGCAGATATAGATTCTAATCCTAAAAATTTGGTTTTCAAGCCTATAGACGCTGCTCAGCTACCAAGAACACTAAAGGATGTTGATGCTGCTATAATCAACACAAATTATGCCCTTGAAGCTGGTCTCAATCCTTCAACTGATCCATTAATAATTGAAGGCAGTGAATCTCCATATGCAAATATACTCGCCATTAGACCAGAGGATAAGGATAATGAAAATATAAAAGCATTAATTGAAGCTTTACAATCTGGGGAAGTTAAGGAGTTTATTGAAGAACAATATAAAGGTGCAATAGTTCCAGCTTTTTAATGAACCAATAGAATTGGATATTTAAAATTATTGCTTTATTTGGCTAAGAGCTAACTAATAACAACCTGCAGCTAAATCATTAAAATATAAATTTATAATTCAAAAGTCAAAGTTATCCAACTTTGACTTTTGAATATCTATACAATTTTCTTATTTTTTTCGTTTTGATATCTCATCAATCATTATAGCTATAGCTCCATCACCTGTAACATTAGTTGCTGTACCAAAGCTATCTTGCGCAAAGTGAAGTGCAATCATCAGTCCCTGCTGCCCTGTAGAAAACATAAGCATGTTTTCCAAAAGCCCTAGAGCTGCATATACTCCTCCTCCCGGTATTCCTGGAGCAGCAACCATTGTTACACCAAGCATTAATATGAATGGAAGCATCATAGCAAAGGTTGGTATTGTTCCAGATATTATCATAACTCCCATCGAAGCAAGTACCAAGGTAATGGTATCTCCTGCCAGATGGATAGTTGCCCCAAGGGGAATTACAAAATCAATAATGTCTTCAGTAATCTTATTCTTTCTAGCACTTTGAATAGTTACTGGTATTGTTGCTGCTGAAGATTGAGTACCCAGTGCAGTAAAATAAGCGGGGAGCATATTCTTGATAGCTTTAAATGGATTTTTACCACTGACCATCCAGGCTACTAAATACTGAATAATTATATAGCTTATTTGAAGAATAATTATTAAAGCAAATACTGAAGAAAAAGCTTTGATAGTTTTAAATATTTCTCCTGTAGTAGTTAATCTGGCAAATATCCCTGATATATGTATTGGTATAAGGGGAATTAAAACTCTCCTTACTACTCCTTCAACAATGCTTTGAAAGTCTCTCAAAGCACCAAACAAAGTGTTACCCTTAATTGCAGCCATGCCAAGTCCTAAAATGAAGGCTGTAATTAATGCTGTCATCACTTCCATCATAGGAGGCATTTCTATTGTAAAGAAATACTCAAGATTTAAAGTTGATTTTTCTGCGACCTCCCCTGCCTTAATTACATTCGGCAGTATGGTAGATCCTATAAAAAAAGCTATAATTCCTGCTGTTATTGCAGAAATATATGCTATACCTGCAGTAAGCCCCAACAGTTTTCCAGCCCCTTTACCTAAATCAGCAATACCAGGAGCAACAAAACCAATTATTATAAATGGTATTATAAACTTTAAAAAATTTCCAAAAATACTGGTAAAGGTAGTCAGGAGCCGAACAATAAAGTAAAACTCTGTAGATTTTGAAATCAAACCTATGATAATCCCTAGAACAATCCCAGCTATTAATTTAGGTAACAAACCTACTTTTCGTGCCATTTTTAATACTCCTTTCTATTTTTAAATCCTTTCTCTTTCTTCATAATGGGTATGAAGAAGCTTATGAGCTTTTTCTCCAAAGGGCTTTCCAAGATATTCTTCGTATAGTTTTAAAACTTCAAGATTTTCATGGGATTTTCTAAGCTTTTTATTTTTATCTTCCCTATAGATAGCCTCCTGCCTTTTTCTAACAATTTCATCATTACCATGATGGTATGGTTGTCCACCACCACCAATACAGCCTCCTGGACAGGCCATTATTTCTATAATCTCATACTTTGACTTTCCTTCCCTTATTTCTTCTAAAAGAGTTCTGGCATTTCCAAGACCACTTGCTATCCCTATATTTATTTCTTTATCTCCTATTTCCACAGTTGCTTTTTTAAGTCCAGTTGCACCTCTTAACTGCTTGAATACTACATCTTCTCCCTTAAGCTTTTCTCCTGTAATCCACTCATAAGCCGTACGTACAGCTGCTTCAGCAACTCCACCAGTTGTTCCAAATATAACAGAAGCTCCGGTTGTTTCTCCAAGGGGCCGGTCAAATTCACTATCTGGCAGATGGTCAAATTCAATACCGGCTTCCTTTATCATTGCCCCAAGTTCCCGAGTAGTTATAACTATATCCACATTGTTCCGTTTATCCTTTGTAAGCTCTGGTCTAGCAGCTTCTGCTTTTTTAGCAATACAAGGCATTATTGAAACTACAACAATATTATCAGGATCCAAGTTATTTTTCTCAGCATAATAGGTTTTAGCAATTGTTCCAAACATTATATGGGGAGACTTACAAGTAGAAGGAATTTCTAAAAGCTCTGGAAACTGATGCTCTATGAATTTTACCCAAGCAGGGCAGCAGCTTGTAAGCATAGGTAAAGTCTTATTATTTTCCAAGCGATAAATAAACTCTGAAGCTTCCTCCATAATTGTTAAATCAGCACCAAAATCCGTATCAAATACTGCATCAAATCCCATGCGTTTAAGGGCAGTAACCATTTTTCCCGTTACTATTGTTCCAGCCTCCATTCCAAATAATTCTCCAAGGGCAACCCTAATAGCGGGTGCAGTTTGCACTACAACATGTTTGTCAGGATCACTTAAAGCTTCCCATACCTTATCAGTATGATACATCTCAGTAAGTGCTGCTGTAGGACACACCTGTACACACTGACCACAATATGTACATGAAGACTCTACCATTGGTATATTAAAGGCAGGTCCTACAAAGGCTTCAAATCCCCGTCCAATACCAGATAATATTCCACAGGTTTGTATTACATTGCAAGCTGTCTCACATCTCCTACAATATATACATTTATTTGCGTCCTTAACTATTGCATCACTGGATACGTCCTTGGGATAGTTCATTCTTTCTCCTTCCCATCTTATTTCCCTTACATTAAGTTCCTCAGCTAAGGATTGCAGCTCACATTCCAAATTTTTAGGACAAGTAAAGCATTCATTAGGATGGTTTGATAATAATAGCTCTACAGCCATTCTTCTAGCAGTTATGGCACGAATTGTATCTGTCCGAACAGCCATACCATCATAGGCCTTTGTTACACATGATGGTACCAGTTTATTTCTACTTTTATCCTGTGAATCTACCAGCTCCACCATACAAACCCTACATGAAGCAGTTTTATTGTAAAGCTGTAGATCATGGAGATCTAAATGACATAAAGTCGGAATCTTTACTCCAGCTTCATGGGATGCCTCCAAAATTGTTATTCCTTCAGGAACTGTTAACTCCTGATCATTTATTTTAATTTTTATTTTTTTGATATTCCCTTGGTTCTTTAAATCTTTGACCATAATTTCACCTCTCTCCTTTTAAGATTTTAATCCTATTTTATTTTTAGCCACATATTTACCTTCTCCCTGAGGATGATCAACATCTTTTATATAGGACATATATTCATCCCAAAAATATTTCATTGTACTAAGGACAGGATTAGGTGCGGTCTGACCTAAGCCACATAAAGAGCCATCTTTAATCATATAACATAATTGCTTCATTGCATCTATATCAGCCATTGTTGCCTTTCCACTGGTTATTTTATTTAGCATTTCATATAACCGTTTAGTTCCTATACGACAAGGAGTACATCGACCACATGATTCATCCATAGTAAATTCAAGATAGAACTTAGCTATATTTACCATATCATCTGTTTCATCCATAACTATCATTCCACCAGAACCCATCATGGACCCAATACCAATTAAACTATCATAATCTATTGGTGTATCAAGCTCTTCTTCGGTTATTACCCCTCCCGACGGTCCACCGGTTTGCACCGCTTTAAATTTATGCCCACCCTGTATTCCTCCACCTACATCAAATATAATTTCCCTTAGGGTTATTCCCATGGGCACTTCTACAAGGCCTACATTATTAACCTTCCCTGCCAGCGCAAATACCTTTGTCCCTTTGCTTTTTTCTGTTCCAATTGAAGAAAACCACTCTGGTCCTTTTATTATTATTGGAGGTATATTGGCAAAGGTTTCAACATTATTCACACAGGTTGGATGTCCCCAGTATCCTTCCTGAGCTGGATATGGAGGCTTATAATTTGGCTCTCCTCTCTTTCCTTCACAGGAATTTATAAGAGCAGTTTCCTCTCCGCATACAAAGGCTCCAGCCCCAAATTTTATATCTATATCAAAGCTAAAATCTGTATCAAATATATTCTTTCCTAAGAAGCCCATTTCACGAGCTTGCTTTATTGCAATATTAAGTCTTTTTATAGCAAGAGGATACTCAGCTCTTATGTAAATAATCCCTTTATCAGCTCCAATAGCATATCCTCCAATAGCCATAGCTTCTAAAACTCTATGGGGATCGCCTTCCAATATACTTCTATCCATAAATGCCCCTGGATCTCCTTCGTCGGCATTACAAACCATAAATTTAGTTTCTGACTGTTGCTTCTTTGTTATCTCCCACTTTAAACCTGTAGGAAATCCTCCTCCACCACGTCCACGAAGTCCTGATTCCTTTACCATATCTATTACTTCTTTTTGAGTCTTTGTTGTAAGTACTTTTCCTAAGGCCTCATATCCTCCCAAAGCTATATATTCGTAAATATCTTCGGGATTTATAAGCCCACAATTTCTAAGGGCAATTCGAAGCTGCTTTTTATAAAAGGGCATATCTTCTTGCTTGTGGGCCTTCTTTCCCTCCTTAGGCTCTTTATATAAAAGTCTATCCACATGTCTACCTTTAACAATGTGCTCATCTATAATGTCCTTTGCATCCTTTGGCCCAACTCTGACATATAAAACATTATCGGGCTCTATTTTTACTATTGGTCCTTGTTCACAAAAACCAAAGCAGCCTGTTTTTATAACTTGAACTTCCTTATCATACCCCCTTGCTTTGAGAATAAGATTAAGATTTTTAAATACTTTTTCACTTTCACTGGCTAGACATCCTGTACCGCCACAGACCATTATATTCGTGCGAAACTGAGTCATGTTAAGCCTCCTCCATTACTAACTTTTTTATACTCTTTCAAAGTCAACCTTCAAAATCAGACTTTCTACTGGCTGCCCTCCCTTTATATGCTTTTCAATAATTTCATGTACTTTTTTCTCCTTTACATTTCCATATAAAACCGGTTTTTTCCCTGAAATATTTACCTGGACAGTAGGTTCTGAATGACAATATCCAATACAGCCTACTGGTATTACCTTTACATTATCAAGCTTCTCATTTTTTACTTCTTCTACAAATTTATTTAAAGTTTCTCTTGCTCCAGAAGATATCCCACAGGTTGCCATACCTACAAGTATCTCTACTTTATCTCCTTTAATTTCTCCATGTTCTCTTAAACCCACCTTATCTATGGATTCTTCTCTAATTTTCTTAAGTTCTTCCAAAGATTTAACCTTCATTACTGCTTCACCTCCTGATTGCGATAGGTATTAATAATATTATCTAAATCCTCTTCTTTCACCCGTCCGTATACCTTATCATCCACCATTAAAACTGGAGCAAGACCACAAGCGCCTATACATCTAACATCCTTCAATGTGAAAAGTCCGTCTTCAGTAATTTCATTTGCTTCTATTTCTAATTTTTCTTTCAATCTTTCTGCAATCTTGTCAGCTCCCCTTACAAAGCAGGCTGTGCCCATACATATACTTATAGTGTGTTTGCCTCGTGGTTTAGTAGTAAAATAAGAGTAAAAGCTTACTACTCCAAACACTTCAGCACCAGGAATCCCTAACTTTCTTGCCACGTAAAGTTGCACATCTCTAGGAAGATACCCAAATATATCCTGGGCTTTATGAAGTATCTGAATTAGTGTCCCTTTTGTGGTTTCAAGACCGTCAATAAATTTTTCTAGTTCCTCAAATTTTTCTTTAGGTAAATTTTTATCTGTACCCTCGGTTACACTTATTTCTGCCGGTTTTGTCATAAAATTCACCAACCTTTCTAGATATAAGTTGATATTTTATTTCAGTATTTAATACAAATTTCTCAATATTTATTATTATCAAAACTCCATTTTTTATTAAAAAGATACATCTTGTTAGGAAAAAAAATAAACAATATTAAAATTCATTTTGAATCTTAACATTGTTTATCTATAATATAAATATGGAGTTAATATTGAAAATAGACAACATTGAGGTTGTTTATCTTTAAAAAGGAGAGCTAAAATGAAAAAGTATAAAGATAAAAATGTTTATTATTATATTTACAATACTTTATTTGGAAAAATATTTTTTGCTTCTGCAGATGATGGGCTATGTAATGTGAGCTTTATGGACAATGATGTAGATAAACATTTTAATTGGTTGAAAAAGCATTTCGCTGAAGATAATATTATGGAAGATAATAAAAAAAATAGAATAGCTTTTAATCAAATACAAGAATATCTATCTGGCAGTAGAAAAACTTTCAATCTACAGCTCCATTTCTTAGGAACCCCTTTTCAAATCAGTGTTTGGGAGATACTTTATGAAATTGGGTATGGAGATATATGGACATATAAAGATGTATCTAAAAAATTAGGAGATATGAAAAAATGTAGAGCTGTTGGAGGGGCTATTGGAAAAAATCCTATAGGTATAATAGTACCTTGTCACAGGGTAATCGGAAGCAATGGTAAGCTTACAGGCTTTTCTGCCCCCGGTGGAATATCTCTTAAAAAGAAATTATTAGATCTAGAAAAGAAGCATTGTCTTTAAAATTATATAGATATTTCAGTAAAACTTAGTTTATACATGTGCAAATACTCAGTGCTTCTAGGAGTTTTGGACATGTATAAATTAAAGGCTTTACTTAAATCCCTATATCATAATAAAACTTATCAATTAAAACTACAAATCCATAATCATTCAGGTCTATTTATTTCCTTATACATTCTTTTAACTTCTTTTAAATCTTCCCAAAAAGGTCTTTTTTTATTTTCATCCCTAAGAAGTGCTGCCGGGTGAAAGGTTGGAAGTATCATACAACCTTTTTTCTCTATCCATTGTCCTCTTTGTTTAGTAATCTTTAGGTTCTCATCTATTATTTTTTTAGCAGCAACAGAACCTAAGCATACGATTATTTTTGGTTTTATAATCTTTACCTGCCATCTTAAGTAAGGTAAGCAGGCCTTCATCTCATCTTCTTTTGGATTTCTATTGTTAGGTGGACGACATTTTACTATATTTGCTATATAAATCTCTTCTCTCTTAAGACCAATTGCATTTAATCCTTTAGTAAAGAGCTGTCCTGCCGCTCCAATGAATGCTATTCCCTTAAGGTCCTCCTGTCTTCCTGGTCCTTCTCCTATAAACATTATATCCGCCTTTGGATTTCCCTGTCCAAAAACCACATTAGTCCGCCCTTTACACAATCCACATCTTCTACATTTATAGGTAATTTGTTTTAACTCATCTAAAGTATACATAATCTAAGTACACCCCTAAAAATTTTAAATTTTCTATATTCATATATGGTAATTATACTAATAATACTACTTAAAATCAAAAATAATTGAGGAAATTGCATAATTAACATTATTAATTTTAAAATTCTTTACATGTATTATGTAGTTTCCTCAATTGTATATACCTACCTGTTTGATTGAGGTCTTGAAAAATATTCCATAATGGGTTAATATGAAGAAAATAAATATTGGGGGAATCAATATGAATCTAGAACAAAAAGTTGAAGAAATGCGTGATGAAATTATAGGATCTACCCAAGAAATAATTAGATTAAAAAGTGTAAAGGATTCTCCAAAGGATGAAATGCCCTTTGGTCAGGATATCCATGAATGTTTTATGCATGCTTTAAATCTATCGGAAAAAGTTGGCTTCAAAACAAAAAATATTGATAACTATGGTGGTCATGCTGAATTTGGTGATGGAGAAGAGGTTGTAGGTGTATTAGTTCATCTTGATGTTGTCCCAGAAGGGGATAATTGGACATACCCTCCCTATGGTGGAGAAATCCACGATGGTAAAATCTATGGAAGAGGAACTATAGATGATAAAGGTCCTGCTGTTTCTGCTTTATATGCTATGAAAGCAATTAAAGAATCAGGCTTAAAACTAAATAAAAAAATACGAATTATTTTTGGCCTTGATGAGGAAAGTGGCTGGGATAGCTTAAAATACTATTTAACTAAGGAAAATGCTCCAGATGTTGCTTTTACCCCTGATGCCGACTTTCCTGCAATCCATGGTGAAAAAGGTATCTTAATATTTGACATAACTAAAAGGTTCAAAAAAAATTATAAGGACAATGGCATTAAAGTATTGAAAATAAAAGGTGGTAATAGACCTAATATGGTTCCTGATTATTGTGAAGCTCATCTTATTTCTGATTCTTCAATAAAGGAAAAATTAGAAGCCTATAAAGAAAATAATAAGATTAAGCTTGAAATAGAAGAAAAAGAAGATACAATCATTATCAAATCCTATGGGGTTTCTGCCCATGGTAGTCTTCCAGAAAAAGGTGAAAATGCAGTATCTCAGCTCATATTATTCCTAAACAGCTTGAATCTAGCTGAAGGTGATGCTTCTGACTTCATTAAACTATATAGTGAAAAAATAGGTATGGAGTATTATGGTGAATCAATAGGCTGTGGTTTTAAAGATGACCCTTCAGGAAATCTCATATTTAATGCAGGAGTAATAGATTTGGATGAAAAGGGTGTAAAGCTTACGGTTAATATTCGGTATCCTGTAACTTATACCCATACTGAAGTTATTGAAGGCATGGAAAAAGAACTCAAAGATACTGGCTTTGATATAGTTGTTCTCGAAAATATGGATCCTATTTATCTTCCCAAGGAACACGAAGTTATCCAAAAGCTAATGAAAGTTTATAGAGAGTTTACCGGAGATGATAGTGAACCAATAACTATAGGTGGAGGAACCTACGCTAGATCCATGGAAAATGCAGTAGCCTTTGGTCCATTATTTCCAGGGCAGCCTGAACTGGCCCATCAAAAAGACGAATACATAGAAATAGAAGATTTGATTAAAATTACTAAGATATATGCAAATGCATTGTATGAATTGGCTAAGTAAGATTGTCTTACTATAAATTACATCTTTCTTTTTTATCTTAATTTAACCTGTTGTACTAGCAAATTAAATATTTAGTTGTAAGTTTGATTCAAGGGATTTTAATATTTCATTTGAATGATTTTATAACACAAAGTAAATATTAAAATCCCTGATATGAGAACTAGCACACTAAGTTAATCTACTTCATCGTATTTCTTTTTTCTGCTCTTTTATTGATATATTTAAATATAGTACCTCCAACCTTGATTACATTTACCTGAGAACCGTACAACATCTGCTTAATTCCCGGAGTTCTAATAAAAGATAGTATCTTATCATAATCATCATTTGCAGCTCTATTGAAGGCTTTTCTGAACTCGTATAAATTTTTATTACTCTTATCCATTTTTTTTAATAATTTGCTGTAGCTTTTTCCTTCAGCTATAGCTCTAGCCAGTAAGGACCCTGATGTTATTGAATTAACCTGTCCAAAGCCTAGAAATGGTTCAATTCCTCCTCCAGCATTGCCAGCAAAAAATATATTGCCTACATTCTTGGGATATACATAGCCAGTAGAGTGTTTTAGTTTAAATTCTTCTACAATAGTATAATTCATGCTTTCAGTAATTAAGAATCTATGCCAATAATTATCTACTTGCTTATCATTAACATCTGTGACAATCAATACTAAAGAGGCTTTTTTATTGTTAAAGGGAGTAAGATATGCATATCCATCCTTTGTGTAATCCTTATTTATCCATACGATTAATTCATTTGGATCAAAATTCCCTAAAACTATTGCCCCCCTTAAATAGGTGCTAACCAATCTATATGAACATCCAAGCTCTTCAGTAAAATTTGTATTCCCTGTTGCAATAACAACATAATCGTATTTTCTCGATAAATCTTCATAATTTACAAATTTATTTAATTTTATTTTAGGTTTCTTAAGCTTTGAGTACATTTCATTTTTCATTGAATTTTTTTCTTTTCCCCTAACAAAAAGGTATCCTAAATTTCCTTTAATTTCAGTCCTTCTATTTAATGAAATATGGGTAACTTTATTAAGCATATTTAAGGGAGTTAATTCTATATCAAAATTATCTTTAAAACAATCCAAAGGATCCTTAGCAGGTCTAACCATTAAATTAAGTAAAGCTGTAACATGGGGATGCCTTTCTCCAATAAAACCATTTTTTTCATATATATCGGGGTTTATTCCATATTTTTGTAGTTCGATAGCACATGAAAGGCCTGCTAAACCTGCTCCAATAATTGCTATTTTCATTTTCATCATCCCCCATATTTTTGTAATATTTTAAACCAAAAGTATACAGCAAAGGCTATTAAAATAACGAAAAAAATATATGCTGATAAACTCATTCTTCAACTCTCCATTTATCCAATAAAACTATAGAAAACCAGCTTAAAGTAGACAGGGCACCTATATTAATTATAAGACTGTCATAAAAATTCCAATTTAAATATTCTACTGCGCCCCTAAAAACAAGAATAAGCTCTGTAGAAGAATATAATATAAACAAAATTATAGTATTTAATATGGTTAAGCTTTTTTTCCTAGGATGATATTGGGCTAATAATGTTCCTATTACAAATACTGGACCTATTAAAAAAAAAAGTGAAGTACCCAAAATGGATATTATACTATCTCTAATAATATATCTTCCATTGATTGTATTAAAAAAATCTACGGTAATTGCCATTATTATAGCTAGTAATCCTGACCATATATTTATTTTTAACTTTCTCCAATCAACCAACAATAAAAAAATAACCCAATTTGTAATAAAAAGTAATATCCATTCCATATAATTCCTCCATAAAAAACTATTTTAATACTTGCTTTTTGTCGGAAATATTTTTGATATTATATAGGGTTTCGCTTGGAGTCTTTTTATCTTTTGCTGAAGCTTTTCAATCTGTCTCATTTCATCATCTCGCATTTCACTAAAAAGCTGTCTCACCTCAGGGTTCAGTATATGTATCAATTTTTCATTATAAAAAAGCTGATTTGAAATTTTATATTGAAGTATGTCCTTTAATATATCTACTTCCTTCATGGCCTATCACCTAACCTTGTAAATTAACTTTTATCATTAAATCCTTTATTAATTTTATATGTTCCCTTGAGGTTTTTTTAAACTCTTTAATTATATCCTTAATTTCTTTATTATTGATTCTTCCCATATAATCTCGATACTTTTTCAAAAGTATTTCTTCACGGTCTATTGATAAAGTAAATGACACATCCATAAGTTGTTCTTGGGATAATTTTTTCATTTATTTCCCTCCTGGATTTCTATTTTCCCTAGTAATATTTTTGGCTTTAAATACAAATATTATTCTTATAGATTAATATTTATTGAAGGTGAAATAATGGATATCAAAACATGGTCTTTACTCTTTTATTATGGAAATGTTTTAATTCTAATGATTATTTTTATAGCTGTAATCAGCAAAAAAAAATTAAAAGAGCTTCTTCCAATTGGATTATTTATTGCTGCTGAAAATTATACTATTGAAATTATAGGGTTACATTATGGGTACTGGAAATATCCTTTGGAAAATCCAGGTTATCCAGAAATAACTATAATATCCAGCCTCATATATTTTCCTATTGTGGCAATGCTTTTTTATAAATTTCTTTCAAAAAGCATTAAAAAAAATATTATTTTAATATCAATCTTTGTGACTTTAAATATGATAATTGAAATTATAACTCTAAAAACAACGAGAATATTTATTTATGGGGAAAATATGAATATATTTTATGCTCTTTTAATGTACATTGCTGCTTACATTCTAATAATCCTCTTTGGAAATTACTATTATAATTTAAATGCAAGGAAGGGAAGTTGAACTCTATGGAGGTAGCTATAGTGGGCGCTGGTTTATCTGGATTATCCTGCGCCTTTGAATTGAAAAAATATGGAATAACACCTACAATTTTTGAGAAAAGAAGCACAGTAAATGATGCCCTAGACTATAATGTGTGTATTCTTAAAACTTTTTCTAAATTTAATTGCAGTCCACAAAAATACTTTGCAAAAAAGTATGGTCTTCAATTAATACCTTTAAAAAGATTAAAAAAGATAGTAATGTTTGGCCCGAGAAATAAAACCATTGTTAGGGGAGGCTTAGGATATATTTATAAAAGGGGTTCTGAATCCTATTCAATGGAAAACCAAATTATGAAACAAGTTAACCTTCCTGTAGTTTTCGATACATATATTGATATTGATAAAATAAAGGAGAAATTTGATTATGTAGTATGGGCCACTGGAGACAATATTCTTTCTAAAAAACTAGGTGTATGGACCTCTAACCTTAATACCATTATTAGAATTTCAACAATAGAGGGAAATTTTAAACCGGGCTCTATAGCTATGTGGCTGAATACTGACTTTGCAAAAAATACATATGCCTATCTATTGCCCTATAATAAATCCAAAGCCAACTTAACCTTAATAGTTAATAATATTACTTATAGTGAACTTAATTATTATTGGAAAAATTTTTTAACCAAAGAAAATATCCAATATAAAATATTTGAAACAAGGGATATAGAATATGTAACGGGTTTTGTTTATCCCCTTCAAATTGATAATGTTTATTTAGTGGGAAATGCAGCAGGCTTGACAGGAAATTTATTGGGTTTTGGAGTAACAAATGCTGTAGAAAGCGGTATAAATGCGGCTAAATCCATTGTAAAGAAGGGTGACTACAATAAGCTAATGAAAAAAACAACAGAAGCAGTAAAACTGCATCATGAGCTTAGAAGGTCTATAAACACCTTTGATAATAAAGACTTTGACAAATTAGTATCTTTTCTAGGTCTACCTATTATTAAGCAAATGATATATAAAAATCCCTTTTATAAATCCAAGCATGCTGCCCAAGTCCTAAAGTTATATAATAAATTCCCTCATATATAAGGGAATTACAAGAAGTAAGAGCCAGACCCTATAAAGATAAAAAGATGATTAGCAAGGTCCTATAAAGATAAAAAGATGATTAGCAAGGTCCTATAAAGTAGAAGGCTGTTAATCATCTTTTACTATTTAGTTTCTTTCTTTTCTTCATCTTTGCAAATATGAGTATAATAATAGGTAAAATAATCTGATAGGGAAAGAAGTAGTATGTGCTCAATTTTGAAGTCCACACATAATGCTCCATTGAATTATCAAAAATGAAATATGAAAAATTACATATAAGTAAAGCTATGGGAGTCACTAAAACTCTATAATCATTAAATCTAAATATTTTTGACACTCCATTACTAATAGCTAATAAGCATACACTTGTCTTTAAGAAGAAAGAAGTGAGAGTTGCAACAATAGTAATAACTTCTAGTCTCTGTAAAAGCTCTCCAACGCTAACTTTACTTCCCACATTATGATTTGGATAGTAGGTAGATAAATATAAATCCTCACCCAAGACTAATATCTCTGCAAGGGAAACCCCTGCTATTAAAATACCGCCCCATAACAATCCCTTAATAAATACTTTTTTAGTAGAGGTTTTTGGTCCCAATGCAAAAAAAACCATTAAAAATACTACTACATCTCCAAAGGGGAATACTAAAGTATCTATGGTTCCCTGTAAAAATGGATGTATACCATTATATAATATTGGTACAATATTAGTTATTTCCATTTGAGGTATTAACATCAAAATTACTATTGTTGGTATAGGAGCATTTAAGATCACAAAAAGATTAGCCCATCTCCCCATTGTTTCAATACCTGACTTAACTATCCATATAGATAATAATGTAACCACAATCATAGGAACTATCATAGGTGTTTCTGGCAATGAAAGGGTAATTAAAAACTCCCCTTGATCCCTTAAAACCAATACTGCCAAATGAAAGGTAAACCAAATAAATATAAGTCCCAAGGCTTTTCCAAAGAACTCTCCAAAAATATCCTGGAGTATATCAAATATGTCCCTTCCTGGATAAAGAACCAATAATCTGGCATATACCATATATAGCGGAATAGCTAAAACAAGTGCAGCTAATATGGCAAGCCAAAGGTCACTCCCTGCAGCAGAACCAGTTGGTAGCGCCAAAGTACTTCCAGAAATAAATAAAATGATTAAACATATTCCCTGAATCTCTGAAACACTTTCTTTATTCAATGTCACTACCTCCCAGACTGATTTAATATTTTACTTTGATTGGTTCAGATGTTAATGCACTACTACGAATATTTACATTTACATTTATCTCTATCTCTATATTTTTAAAAATTTCTAGCCAATAGGGCTCGATTTTTTTCCATTCATCAGGCATTTTATCCTTTATTTTCATTCCAAAGCCAAATATATCACTTTCATATTCCTTTTGGGCTTTTTTTATTACATCTTCGATTTGTTTTTTTATATGATTTTCTATATCCCTTTTTAATGTCTTCCTAGCACTTTTTTCTATAACATTTACCTCGCCTGATATTTCTCCTATTCCATAATCACTTTCCACATCTATTTTCATAACTATTCTATTATCTACTTTTTTTGGCTGCAGCTTGGTTTTATTATTAAATAACTCCATGGTAACTTCTGTTAAACTACCTTCTATATTAGTCTTCACCGTTAGTACGCCCCCCTTTAATTCATCAATAACCCATAGATAGGCTCTAGTCTCCATTTCATCTAAGGTTCCTATTATTTTGCCCCCTCTAAATATAGCCTGTCCCCCTATTTTGGGGATCTTCTCACCATTTTTCTCTGATATGCTTACTATTGGCAATGTTTGTGCAGTACTCTTATCATATATCTTTTCTATGAACTTCCATGCAGGTACTGCATGATATGTGGAAATATTTTTTTCACTTTTTAATATATTATCAATATGAAATGAAGCTATTTCCTGACGGTCTTCAAAGGTATTCTCCAAAATTGAATCTGCCGTTTTCTCATTTGACACTACAATCCATATATTATCTCTAAACTCTGCATCTCTACTTGTATAATCTAGTATGGATATTAGCCTTTTACTGGTAATATCTTTGCTGAGTATAATTACCTTTGCATGTCCCCAATATAATCTTCTTGCATTTTTAATAACAGTATCTCTTACTCCATCAAATACCGTTTCCCCTCTGCTTTGAAATAATGCACTTCCAAACTTTTCCCCACCCTTTATCAGCTTAACTACTTCACTAGTAACAATGTATTCACCCTTCACTTCATCATAATCAATTGCAACTCCTGAAACAAACCTCATATTATCTATATCTGTATAATTCCAACAGCTAGTAAGAAGAAACAGACATACTATTATTATAAATATATATATCTTTTTCATCATATCTCCTTCTTTATAATTGAGAAAATTGCATAACTCCAATTTGGCAAAATTGCATAATATATATGGTATAGCTTCGGAGATTTCAAAACAATATGTGGAAGTTAGTTTTTTGAAGAAATAATTATGCAATTTGCTCAATTACAAATAGTTATTTTCCCATTATTGATTTCACAATTTTTTCGATGGGTTTTGTAGGACTGGGTATTTCTACCCCTAGGCTTAGAAGCAAGCTTATAATAAAAGCAGCCGTAAAAAAGAAAGCATATACTATAAGCTCTTTTTTTTGATTCTTTTTATACAATGGAACCATTTCAATAGTACCAATTATGATATATCCTAATATAACTAGAACATACATTTTTAATCTCCTATCTTAATTGTTTTAGACCTTAGTGAACTACCTCTTATTTTAAGCTTTACATTTACCTGTGTATCCAACCCTATGAAAATTTCATCCCAATTTTCTTTTATTTCCTTCCAAAGCTTTGGATTTTCTCTGCTTATGATTTCACCAAAGCCAAATATATCACTTCTATATTCTTCTTGTACTTTTTTCATTACACTGTGAATCATTTCTTTTATAGTTTCTCCCCCTTTTTTCTGTATTATTTCTAGATTTTTTTCATTCGTAAAATCTATATTTTCATCTATTTCATCAATATTAACTAAAGTCTCAATATCAATCTTCATTTTAAGTTTTTTATCTTCATAGATGGGCTTTACTTTGGTTTTATTATTAAATATCTCAAAGCTTATATTTGTAAGTTTATCTGCTATAGGAATTTCCTTAACTGTTATTACGCCGCCTTTTAATTCATCTATTATAAATAAGAAGGCCTTTGTTTCAATTCCATTTAACCAACCTACTTTTTTAGCTTCTTTAAAAACAGCAGTACCAAAAATCTGACTAATTTTCTTTTTATTATAGTTAACCACATTTACAGTTGGTAGTGTTGGTGATATTCCCTCTTCAGATAATTCGTCAACAAATTTCCATAGGGGCACTGCTCGATATTTTGATACACTTTTTTGATTTTCAAGCATATCTTCAAGATGAAATGAAATTATCTCATGGATTCTGATATCTGTTTTCAATATTTCCTTGGCGGTTTTTTCCCTGGAAACTAACAGCATTATATCATCTCTGGTTTCAGCATCTCTTTTCATGAAATCAATAATACTTAAAAGCTTTTCCTTCTCCTCTATGACTTCTTGACTTAAAATTACTACCTTGGCATGGCTCCAAAATATTTTTTTCCCCGTTTTAGGTATCATATTCCTTATTGTATTAAATAAATTATCTCCTGTACTTGTAAAATACTCCGATTCAAATTCTATTTTTTCGCCAGTCATCATAGGCTTAACTACTTCTACTGTTAATTCCAGCTTTTCCTTTTCCTTATTATAATCCACCCCAGCTCCTGCTACTATTATTTTGTTATTGACTTCACTATAATTCCAGCAGCCTCCCATATATATAATGGACAGGATGATAATAATAAAAAAAATCTTTTTCTTGGACATAATACTACCTCTTTTCATGGAAGCCATCATTGGTCTGACGAACCTTATCATTATCACCAATAAGCTTAGGCCTTAAATACATAACCCACCAAGGTGCTCTAATAGCAGTATCCTTAATATCCTGCTTTTGAAGGGAACCGATATTTAGCATATATGGTATGCCAAAGGATCTTATGGACATTAAATGAATAAACAGGCCTATAACCCCAAAAATATATCCATAAAGACCTAGAAAAGCTGACAATAGAAGGAATATTAGCCTGATAATTATTAATGCACCAATCATTTTAGGAACTAAAAAGTTTGATATCCCTGTAAGGGCTGTTACTATTACTATAGGCGCACTTACAATTCTAGCATTTACTGCTGATTGTCCTAAAATCAATGCACCAACAAAGCTTATAGTTCCTCCAGCAGGTTTTGGAAGTCTTACTCCACTTTCTCTAAGGACTTCAAAAGCAAAAAGCATGAGCAAAGCTTCAACTATAGTAGGAAATGGCACGCCTTCCCTTGCAGCTGAAATACTAAGGAGCAGTGGCGTAGGGATCATTTCCTGATGAAAAGTGGTTAATGCCACATATACAGCTGGTACACTTGTTGAAAGAAAAAAACCAACAATCCTTATGATTCTATTTATTGAAGCATAAATAAATCTATTATAATAATCCTCATTTGCCTGAAAATATTCTAAAAATAGATAGGGAAAAGTTAGTACATGAGGAGTCCCATCAACTACCAATGCTATCCTTCCTTCCAGTAAATTAGCTGCTACAATATCAGGCCTTTCAGTATTGCCAACAGTTGCAAATGGAGATAATGGCGAATCCTCAATGAGTTCTTCAACATATCCCGATTCCAATATTCCATCTATCTCAATATCATTTAATCTTCTTTTTAATTCTTCTAAAATTTTTTTATTTGCTATTCCTTCAACATAACAAATACATATCTTGGTCCTTGTACGAGTACCTAATTCTCTAAATTCAAATTTCAACTGAGAGCTTCTTATTTTTCTTCTGATTAGTGTTAGATTTGTTATTATGGCCTCATTGAAACCTTCCCTTGGTCCCCTAACTATTCTCTCGGAACTTGGTTCACTTATTGGTCTTGTAGTCCAACCCTTAGATTCTACCAGCAAAGCTTCCTTCATTCCATCTACCAAAAGAATGGTATCCCCATATAAGCATATACTTATTAAATTATACACATCCTTTTCAATTTTAACTCCACTTGAAACTACTATTTTATTTTTTAAAATATCAATAGATCTCTTACTTGTATTGAATTCTTTTGGTTCAATTTTAAATATAGGTTCTATTATATTTTCATTTATAATATCTCTATTTACCATTCCATCTACAAATATCAGACAACATTTTAAAGAAGAATCTTTGCTTTCAAATTCCCTAAAAATAATAGTCCCATCATTATTGAATATTTTTTTAAACATATCTATATTATCCTCTAATGATTTAGATAGTTGAAAGTCTTCAACAGTGGTTGCTATCCTTTGGCTTTTCTTTCCTAATATCCTATCCCTTAAAATTCTAAACATATCGTCACCCTTCACATTTCTGATAAAATTGCATAATTACCTCTTGTAGAGACCAGCTACTACCTATAGTTTTTAAAATCCCTAAAGACTTATGCAAGTATCTCATGTATACAAATAAATTTTGTAAACAAGAATTTTTTTCTATTATTTATTATTTCCTCCAATACAGGTATTATTAGTTTGTATATATTTTTAATAAAATATTCAAATAAAAAAAGAGAATTTCCTTCTTGGAATTCTCTTTTTTTATAAAAATCCTTTAATAAGATATTTGTACACTTTTTATGCTGGAAATCTCACTATAAAGTGATTCCCTTCTTTATCAATCTTAAGCTCAATACTGCCTTTATTTTTTTCTACCATCTTTCTCACTATATGAAGTCCTAGTCCACTACCTTCTTTCCCCTTTGTAGTAAAGCCCTTTTCAAATATTTTTTCCCTCAGCTCCCTAGGAATAATGGGAACATTATTAATTATTTCAAATACATAAAAACCTAATTCTTCATAAATTTTAATCTTAAGCTTTTTTTCACATCCATTGGCCTTTTCTAAAGCATACATAGCATTTTTTAGCAAATTTGATAGAATCTTAGTTAAATCATAGATTTTAATAGGCAAATTTGACTCTAATTTTATACAATCCATCTCTATTTCAATGTCTTTTTCCCTTGCCTTTAATAAAGTGGAAAAAATAGTTGATTCTATTTCCGGAACGCCTATTTCATATTTCTCTTTTATTACAATACCTTCATTACTTGCCTTCATCAAATAATCTAAAGCTTTATCATAATGCTTTAGCTCCATAAGTCCCCAGATTATCTGTAAATGATTAGTGAAATCGTGCTTATACACCCTGAGCTTTTCATTCATTTTCTCACTAAGAACTAAACGATAATTTGCCATTTCTTTTTCGGTAACCACTTTAGAAAGTATAAATGTTTCTATAACTATTATTAATGCCGTTGAAATCCCTATATAAATAATTGGGGTAAAATTACTTTTAAGATTCTCTTCCACAGTTTTAGTTAATTCTTCCCTTGGAACCGTTGCCACTAAAAACCAATCTATTGGAAACAAGGGGGCAACCCCTATATAATATTCCTTTCCTGATATATCTAAGTTATTCATTTTATAAAAGCTCTTCTCTTGTAATATATAATCCACTGTCTTTTCAGGAATATTAAAGCTTTCTTTGCTTAAAACCCCATTATCATTTCCATCTAAAATAACGACTCCACCAGTATTCCCAATATTAGTATTATCATATAAAGCCTTGAAGCTATTGGGATTTATGGTTATAAAACAGTACCCCACATCTTCTATACCCTTTAAATCTTTTATTCTATATATTAACATTAGTCTTTTCTCGTTGTTAGGTTGAAGTGATATATACTCTGAAAAACCATATTCCCATAAAAAATTACTATTACTAAATAATAATTTTTTAAAAGAATCACTTTGATAAAACTTATCGCTATTTACCATTATATTTCCATCAGATAATATGACGGTACCATTTTTATCTATAAATACAACTCTATCAACATAGGGTACATTACTTTTTAAAATCTCCACTTGTCGCTCTGTAAATTCTGACATTTTATTTTTATAAAATTCTGTAAGTATTGTAAAGTTTTCCATTCCTGCTTGCATACCATTATGGTTAACAATTTCAAAAACACCTTTCTCAATACTGTCTAATGCAAAGTTTACTGATTGACTAGTTTTTATTAATATTTGTTCAATATCATCTATTTTTTCTTTTTCTACTGCATCAACTGTTCTAATATGAACAAAATGTGCATATAAAGCCATTGGCATATAAATTAATACCAAAAAAAGAAATAAAAGCTTTATACTTAATGCCCTATTTTTATTAAAAAACTTCAGGAGGCTATTCAATTATGTTCACTCCATATTCCAAATTAATATTCATTTTAAAGATTTATTAAACCTTCTATAGATATCGACAATAAAACTTAAGAAAGTAAGTAGCCTCTGAGGTTTTCTTTTGAGCGATTTTTATAAACCTGTTTATCCTTTTGGTTATTCAATTTAAAACAGGTTTATTACATGAGCCAAAAGAATTCTCAGTGGCTGCGATCATAAATTAAGTTTTACTATAGGAAATCTAATCTATAAAGTTGTTTATTTTTAAATTTAAAATTTGCTGCTAATATTATACCATAAACTATAATATTGTATATATAATATTCCCCTTAATTTTATGTTAGTATTTCATCAATTATTCCTCCGCCCAAGCATATATCGCCATCATAAAACACAACAAACTGACCCTTAGTAATGGCTTTTTGTGATTCATTAAAAATCACTTTATATCTATTATTAAATTCATTATACACAGCTACTTTTTTATCTAATTGTCTATATCTAAATTTTGCAGTACATTCAAATGTATTTTTTTGTTTTCTTGGACTTATCCAATGCATTTCATTAACTATTAATCCCTTTGAATAAAGAGCTGGATTGTCGGCCCCTTGAGCAACATAAAGTATATTACTTTTAACATCCTTACCAGCAACAAACCAAGGCTTCCCTGATCCTCTTCCCCCAATACCTAAGCCTTTTCTTTGTCCTATAGTATAGTACATAAGTCCATCATGTTTTCCTAATAGCTCACCGGAAATACTCCTTATGTCTCCTGCTTTTGCAGGTAAATATTTACTTAAAAACTCTTTAAAATTTTTCTCCCCTATAAAGCATATTCCTGTACTATCTTTTTTATCAGCAGTTTCCAATCCTGCTGACAAAGCAATCTCCCTTACCTTATCTTTAGTAAGATGACCAATGGGAAACTTAGCTTTAGAAAGAGGATATTGTCCTAATGCACATAAAAAATAAGTTTGATCCTTTTTTTTGTCTATTCCTCTAAGAAGTCTATATTCTCCATTATGAAAATCCACTCTAGCATAGTGACCTGTAGCAAGATAATCAGCCCCAAGCTTCAATGCATAGTCTAAAAAAGCCTTGAATTTTATTTCCTTATTGCATAGAACATCGGGATTGGGTGTACGTCCCTTTTTATATTCATCTAAAAAATAAGTAAAAACTCTGTCCCAGTATTCTTTTTGAAAATTAACTGTATAGTAGGGAATATCTATCTGAGAGCATACTTTCCTAACATCTTCATAATCTTCCGCTGCGGTACAAAAACCAAATTCATCCTCTTCATCCCAATTTTTCATGAAGATACCTATTACTTCATAGCCTTTTTCTTTTAAAATTAATGCTGCCACAGATGAATCTACTCCGCCTGACATTCCCACAACGACCCTAGTATTTCTTATTTTTTTGTCCACACTAATCATTCCTTCCTTTTAAAATTTTATTCCAAATTTTAATAGCATATATATTTTATTATTTAACAAATAATAATTAAGAAAAGAAATTTTAATTATATAGATTTCCCATAGTAAAACTTAATTTATTCATATCAAAATATCTAGAGATTTTAAGGATTTTTCATGTGTATAAATTAATAGTTTTACTGGAATATCTATATAGAGTCCACATAGTAAAGCTTAATTTATATAAATTAAAGTCTTTACTTATATCCCTATATTATGTAATTCCTTTGCATATTATAAAATTAAAAAGGAGGATTTAAATGACAGATAATAGATATAAAGAAAAAAATATGTCTTCATCGATTGAAAATCATGAAACAGCAGCATGGGCTAATATTGAAAATATAAAAAAAGTTTCAAGAGTTCCTCTCCCAAGTGTTTTTGAAGTTGAAAATGCAAAGGGTTGGGTAGATAAAAATCAAAAGTAATACAAAAAGCGTCTTTAGACGCTTTTTTGGCTCTAAATTCTAAGTTGCAATAAATAAGACCATGGAGATGATGCTTCCCATGATCTTACTGTTTATCATTACTTTATGCTTTTCCTTTAATTATACTTCATATCTGCAAGTCTTCTATAGGTTTGATACCTATCCTTAGCATCAGACTCAGCCTTACTAAACAACTCCTCTGCAATCTCTGGAAATGTATTTTGTATTTTCGCAAATCTTATTTCACTTTCTATATATTCTCTAAATGGAGCCTGAGGCTCTTTAGAATCTAATACAAATGGATTTTTACCTTCCCTCTTAATTTCTGGATTATACCTATATAGATGCCAATATCCAGCTTCTACTGCTTTCTTTTCCTGAGCCACCGTTGTTCCCATACCTGTTTTAATTCCGTGACTTACACATGGAGCATAGGCAATAATCAAAGATGGACCTTTATATTCTTCTGCTTCCTTAAATACTTTGGTAGTATGATTCATATTGGAGCCAAAGGCTACTTGAGCCACATATACATATCCATAACTCATGGCCATCATACCAAGGTCCTTTTTACGAATTTTCTTACCCGAAGCTGCAAATTTAGCTGCTGCAGCCGTTGGAGTTGCCTTTGAAGATTGTCCTCCTGTATTTGAATAGACTTCTGTATCCATTACAAGTACATTGACATCTTCTCCAGAAGCCAATACATGATCCAAGCCTCCGTATCCAATATCATAGGCCCAACCATCTCCACCAACAATCCAAACTGAAGGTTTTACCAGATAATCCTTCTTTTTCAGTATTTCTTTTATTATCATATTATCTTTATATTTAGGAGCTCTTATAATATGTAATAGTTTTCTAGATGCTTCTTTAGATTTTTCACCATCATACATATTATTTATCCATTCTTCAAAAGCCTCTTTACATTGATTATCTATATTTGATTCTATTCCCTGTTTCATTATATCCCTAAGGCGATTTCTGATTTGCTTTGCTCCTAAATATATTCCATATCCATATTCTGCATTGTCTTCAAAAAGGGAATTGGCCCATGCAGGACCTTTGCCCTCATGGTTTGTTGTATATGGTATTGAAGGCGCACTTCCTCCCCAAATTGAAGAACAGCCTGTGGCATTTGCTATAATCATTCTGTCTCCATACAGCTGTGTTGCAAGCTTTACATAAGCTGTCTCACCACATCCGGCACATGCTCCATGGAATTCTAATAAAGGCTTTGCAAATTGACTTCCCTTTAAAGTATATTTGTTCATTAAATCATCTTTATATTTAAGATTGTTTGCTGCATATTCCCAATTTTCACTTTGTCTTTCAATTTCTTTTTCAGCATCTACCATTACTAAAGCCTTCTTTGGTGCAGGACAAATATCTGCACAATTACCACAACCGGTACAGTCAAGAGGACTCACCTGCATACGATATTCTAAACCTTCAAATCCTTTACCAATAGCTTTCTTTGTTTCAAATGTATCAGGTGCTTTTCCTTTTTCTTCTTCATCTAATAAAAATGGTCTTAATACTGCATGGGGACAAATCAATGAGCATTGATTACACTGTATACACTTATCTGTTTGCCACTGAGGTATCATAACAGCTATCCCACGTTTTTCATATGCTGTAGTGCCGAGGGGAAATGTTCCATCCTCCATACCTGTAAATGCACTTACAGGAAGCTCATCGCCTTCATGTCTAGCCATTGGTCTTTGAATATTCTTAACGAACTCAGGTTCCTCTTTAATCTGTGTATCTATATGATCCTCTTTAGCATCTTTCCACGAATCTGGTATATTTACCTTTTTAAGCCCCTTTATTCCTTGATCCACAGCATCATAGTTCATCTTAACTATTTTTTCACCTTTAGCACCATAGGTTTTATCTATTGATTTCTTTAGATGTTTTACTGCATCCTCTATAGGAATTACCTTTGCAAGGCTAAAAAATGCAGACTGCATAATCATATTGATTCTACCACCAAGACCAATATCCTGAGCTATACTTATTGCATCTATAATGTAAAAGTTTATTTCATTCTCAGCTATATAGTTCTTTATTGAGTCTGGAAGTTTTTCATCAAGTGCCTCTTCATCCCAAGGACAATTCAGCACAAATGTTCCTCCCTTTTTAAGTCCTTTGAGCAAATCATAATGATTCACATAGGACTTATTGTGACATGCTATATAATCGGCCTCATAAACAAGATAAGAGGATTTTATTGGCTCGCTTCCAAATCTTAAATGGGAAATTGTAGTCCCTCCAGATTTTTTACTATCATAGGAAAAATATCCCTGGGCATACATATCTGTATTGTCACCAATGATTTTAATAGCCATTTTATTGGCTCCGACTGTACCATCAGATCCAAGCCCCCAAAACTTACATCTAATTGTTCCTTTAGGAGTAGTTTCTACTATATCTTCTTCAGTTAATGATGTATAGGTTACATCGTCTATTATGCCAATAGTAAAGCGGTCCTTTGGCTCATACTTCTTAAGGTTTTTAAATACAGCTATAAATTGGGAAGGCCTTGTATCCTTAGATCCTAGTCCATATCTACCTCCTACTATAATAGGACTCTTCTCTCTTCCATGGAATAGGCTTTTGACATCTTCATAAAGGGGTTCACCAACTGCTCCAGGCTCCTTGGTTCTATCAAGAACCGCAATTCTTTTAACCGTCTTAGGCAATACATCAAAGAAGTATTTTTCAGAAAATGGTCTATAGAGATGAACATTTATAAGACCAACCTTTTCATCCTTTGAAATAAGATAGTCCACTACTTCCTCTATAACTGCACAAGCAGAGCCCATTGCTACTATTACATGTTCCGCCTCAGGGTGTCCATAATAATTAAAGGGCTTATATTCCCTTCCTGTTATTTCACTTATTTTTTTCATATATTCTTCAACAATTTGAGGAACTCTTTCATAGAAAGGATTTGCAGCCTCTCTATTTTGAAAATATATATCAGGATTCTGTGCAGTTCCTCTAAGTACAGGCCTATTTGGATTTAACGAATTATTTCTAAATTTTTCTAAAGCTTCATAATCTAAAAGCTTTTCCAGGTCTTTATAGTCTAATACTTCGATCTTTTGAATTTCATGGGAATTTCTAAAACCATCAAAAAAATGTAGAAAAGGAACTCTGGCCTTAATAGCTGAAAGATGGGCAATACCACCTAAATCCATTATTTCCTGAACACTACTTGATGCAAGTAGTGCAAAGCCCGTTTGTCTAGTTGCCATTACATCCTGATGATCTCCAAAAATTGATAGGGCCTGAGCAGCTAGGGAACGAGCACTTACATGAAATACTCCTGGCAGCAGCTCTCCTGACATCTTGTACATATTTGGAATCATGAGAAGCAATCCCTGTGAAGCAGTATAGGTAGTAGTTAAAGCCCCACCTTGTAATGAACCATGCATTGCACCTGCTGCCCCTGCTTCTGATTGCATTTCAGCAACATTAACTCTTTGACCAAAAATATTTTTCTTTCCGTTTGCTGACCACAAATCTACAAGCTCAGCCATTGGAGAAGAAGGTGTTATAGGATAAATTGATGCTACCTCTGTAAAGGCATATGAAACATATGCAGCAGCTTCATTACCATCCATGGTCTTCATTTTTTTCGTCATATACAAACCTCCATTTTGCAATTAATATTAATTTTTCTATACAATTTTTAGTATTTTACATTTTAAATTAATAATACATATATTTATATATATTTGAGAAAATTGCATAATTCTAACTTGGCAAAATTGTATAATATATAGTATAACTTTGTAGATTTTGAAACTATATGTAATAATCATTTCCGGGGAAAGGTAATTATACAATTTCCTCAAATATTAATAACACTGCTTATCCTTTCTATCCCAATATGAATTTTTTCAAATACTAGTCCTGCTATAAACCAAGCAGGTGCATAATCCAATCTTATTAAGCCATTAACGGAAAAGCTGCATTTGCTATAATCCCATGGACATACCCCCAATACCCTTTTTAACACCCATCCCGTACAATATTCTATGGTGAAAATCAATACAGTATATAACCCTCCCCTTAAAAAAATATTAAAGCTCATTATTCGCTCATGAATAGGTTCAAGAAATACCGCCAGCCCGTATATGAAGAACATCCATATATATGTCCTTCCTGTTAATTTAACATCTCCCTTTAAAAGAGAACCAAAACCCGTCCAAAGAATTTCAATGCACCAGCCTAAAAGTCCATAAATTATAAATCTACTTATCATATATTTATTTTTACCTCTATTGGTTAAATTATTTATATTATTTATAATTATTTTGAAAATAACCTTTAGTTTATTTTTATTAGATACTAAGTTTTTTAGCTGTGATTTCTACTATGTAATTAAAATAAAAAATGCTATTCAAAATTTTGAATAGCATTTTTTATTTTAAATTATCATTAATTGTATTCCATACCTGCTCAGTTAAGCCCTTAGAATCCTTTGCTATACCATCGTCTATAAATATTGGCTTAGAAATAATTATTTCTACATCAGTTGGAATTATTACTATCTTACCCCTTGGCATTATTTTATTAGCTCCCTTTATAGTAACAGGTACTATAGGAACCTTAGCTTTGATAGCCATTTTAAGACTTCCAGGTTTAAATTCCATCAAATTACCATCTTTACTTCTAGTTCCTTCAGGAAATATAACAAATGAGTACCCTTTCTTTAAAAGCTCTATCCCCTTTTTTATTGCTCTTAATGACTGTCTAATATCAGATCTATCAATAAATACGCATTGTAGACTTTTCATCCATGTACTAAATAGTGGAATATTTGAAAGCTCTTTCTTGGCTATAAAAGCCTTTGGTTTATCTATGTATCCAAGTAAAATAGGAATGTCTAAATAGCTTTGATGATTACTAACGAAGAGTACAGGTCTATCCTTTGGTACATTCTCTTCTCCTATAACTTTTACTTTGGATCCACTTTTTTCTATTAAGTCTCTTCCCCAGCTTCTAGCCACTTTATAGGCTAGCTTATCCCTCTCCTCTATTTTATCTTGCCTTCCAAGTGATTTAAGCTTTATAAGCTTTGGTGTTATTAGCAATAATTTGATAATAAAATATATAACCCATATAATTGTTCTAACCATATCACACCTCTTATTTGTTATTTTCACATAAATATTTTAACCTATAAGTCATACATAATTCAACCCATGTATTCATTTTATATAAAATCACAACATTTCATCATCTTTTATCTAATTATTCTTATTTCTCTACCCTGATACCCCCTTAATACTTTTATTTCACTATTCGCTATAAGATAAACTTACAATGAATTGCTTGTTTTGTCAAAGCCATTTTTAAAGGTTAGTATTTACAATGCTTGTAATGAACTGTATCATAAACCTTAATTCTGAATATTACTATTGAGATTGCTGGTTTTCTGCTATAAGTGTATGGGTTTTAGATAAAACTATGGGATACAATTTAGGTATCATAACTCTTGCTTTTTCATTGTGCTCCCTAAAAAAGCTAAAAAATGACATACATAGATGGTATCTAGAAAGGGGATGGAGTGGATCTGGCTATCATTTCTTAGTACCTAAAGATGGCGAAATTCATAGGGGCAGGCCTGAAAATACTATAGGAGCACATTGTAAAAGCCACAACACTAGGTCTCTTGGTATATGTGTTCAAGGGAACTATGACGTAAAAAATTTATCAGGTTAAATTTTTCATTAAAAAATTTATAAATATTTATAATTAAGGAGGGAAATTTATTATGAGTGGTTTTGGTTATGTTAAAGCAAAATATTTAGAAAGCAAACCTAGTAGAGATTGATCTTGGCCAGCGAAGGTTGTTTTAAACGATCTTGATAGTCACCTAAATGTTAGATCTGGCCCTTTAGCAGATGATTCTATAATTTGAAAATTAAAACTCTTATATTCTTAACATTCTAACAAAATCTCCTTCTAATTGAATAATCTGAAGGAGATTTTGTTAGAATAAAACTTTATACTTATTAGTCAATTTTATCATAAACTGGTTTTGCATATTTAAAATATATATTACCTTTATATTTAGGGATATATAGTTTATTATGCTTTTCTATTTCTATTTCTACATGTTCCTTCAATAAATTTAGATAACTTGTTTCATTTGTCAACGCATTACTTAATATCTCAGAATCTCCTATAGCTTTAATATTAAATGGGCTAGTATACTCTGTATCATTTATCTTAATTGTCATTTTATTTGCTTCTATTTTACTTGTTAAAAGCAATCTTTCATCATTTATAGATATGACTTCTGCACCAGCAGAATTTAATAAATTTACAACTTCTATCAAATCAATATCATGAATAATATTATTATTATTTATTTCATCTGACTCTCTATCTTTAAGTGTTACACTAACCCCCTCGCCTTCAACATCTACATTTCCTATAAATATTTGTATATTATCATTATTATGTGCTAATACTGTTTCTTTTTTATTGTTAATTCCCATTTTCATTAAAAATAATGTAATTATTAAAAATACCGAGATTACAAGTATAGTTTTTAATGAACTCTTCTTAAATATTTTCTCCATATTAATCATCTCCTAAACCCATATTTTTATAATAATACTTTATCATTATTACCATTTGATTATGATAGTAACATATAACAAGTGAAAAAAATGTCAAAATCCCCCTTAAAATCATTACTTTTGTTAATATTTCTCAAGAGTATGTCTACCTACTTAACAAAATACTGCTATGGTTTAAAACCTCCATAATGATCAGCAGCAAAGCAGCATTTTTCCATTTCTAATAGCCCCAGGTCTAGATAAAAAGTTTCAAATATTAATATATAGCAGAAAACAAGCTATACAAATTTAGATCCAATTTATTAAAATTCATATTCTAACCTGCTGTTAAATGCCGTAAAATTATTCTGACAACTTTATTTTCTTTAAATAGAAACAATAAGGCTGTAGGATTTTCTGAATCTTGAATATAACAATATTCCTCATAGGACATATAACTATCACCATATTGTAATCTTTTAAAGCCTCTAATGGTAACTGAAGGTATCTCTTCATCGCTGGAGTCATAGAAAATTTCTTTTTCTAAATTATATAATGACATAACTTTTTCTTTAGTATTATCTAAGCCTATTTGTCGACTAGTTTTGATATTTGAACCAATAATATCTAGTTCTATAACTAATCCTTTGTTGAGGTTATAGTTTTTTCCACAGTCAAGTGTTATTTCTAGTCCAGGATACGATAAAATTACTAAATATCTTTCAGTAACAGTAATACTACTGTGATTTAAAACCTCCATGATGATCGGTAACAAAACTGCATCTTTCTAGCTCCTAAAAGATGCTTTTTCACTGCATCAATCTCCTTTTAAGTCCCTTATTGGCTCTACTGTATTCATTAATTTAATTCCTTACTTTAAATTATCTATTTTATTATTCAATTCTATCAACATTTTCTTCAGCTCTCTTAGCTGTAAATATAAGAAAGTGAAAAATCCTAAAACTATAACAATACATACTCCTATTAATCCTGATATCTCCCAAACAATCCATAGATTGGAGTTCATCTTTTTTCATTTTTTGCATAAAATTTGAGCTATGTCACTTTTTAATTGTGAGACAACCTCTTATTTTTTTAAGCAAACATTATTTTTTAGAATCATTAATCAATTCATTAACATACATATAATCTAATTTAGAATCTATAATTTTATAATATCCATTACGGAAGCCAAGTTTACTAGAACCAATATAAACAAAGGTTGGATTATCTAACCATATATCATCAATATGTACATAATACGTTGGTGGCCCAAATTCTAATTTATAAGAATAATAGGTATTATAATTATGCTTAAGAAATTTATCTCTATTTTCTTTCTTGTTTAAATTTAAAGGTCTCAAATTTAAATTACGTAAATATTTAAAAATAAGAGCGTTATTATTTGGATTATGACTCTTTATTTTTGAATCACCATTAACCCTAACATAACAAGTAACTAGAGTATCTGAGTCTAATTCATCTAAAGGGTTGTAAGGGATTAGATAATATATGTGATTTTCATAAAAGTATACTAACAAAATAGAGAATATCAATAGAATGAATAAACATTTAATTTTTTTCATAATTAATCTACTCCTTTTGTAAGTGAGCAAATTGCATAATTACCTTCTGAAAAAACTAACTACCCCATATTGGTTTTTAATGCTTTAATTTTACCTTGTTAAAAGGTTCAAAAAATTAAAATCTTATGTCTTCATATAAACTTTAAAGGAACGGCCTAAAACCGTTCCTCTAAAATTTATATATAAAACCAATACTATATTTCTATTAAGCTTCAGCTTTTGAAACTAAATCATCTAGTTTACAACATAGTACGTTTGCAAGCACTTCAATTTTTGTGAAGCTTGGATTTCTTTTATCACCCCTTTCTATTTCCTCTAAATATGATTTTGAAATTGAGGTACAATATTTACTGCTTCTCGTAAGAATTTCTACATCACGTGCAGTATATCCTAAATTTTTTCTGATCTCTCGAATCTTCCTACCATTTAACATAAAATACCCCCTCAAGTCAAAATATGAAGTTTTTAATTATGCAATCACATCATATTTAATTATATGTCTTCTTTATTATGAATAGTTTAAGTTTTTATTTTTTTAACATAAATAAAATATAGCTGTTGATAAATTTAATTTTAAATAAGTTTATCAACAGCTTCTTTATTAATTATCCTCATTTCAACAAAATACTCTCTATCCTTTATTTCTATTACATGATTCCTATAATCAATTTCAAAATTTACAACCGATGAATGAAGATCAATACTTCTCAACATGTGAATAGTTGCAATATTATTTTCTGCATCCAATGAATATCTAATTATTAAATTCCTAACTATAGAAAACTGCATTCTTGAATATAAAGGCTTTATATTATCATCAAAATACAAATTCAAAGTTCTGTTTCCAATAGGAATAAAGAGGTCTATATCATTACCTTCTTCTCTAACTGTTCTTATTTCAAAATCACTGTCTATGCAAAATTTTCCTTTATTGTACATTTGAAATAAAACCACCTTTATCAATTTTTATAAATATAACTCTATTTTGTTTCATTATAACATAATAGATTCTATAAAAACTTTAACCCAGATTATTTATAGAAAATTTAAACTCTGCTAAGTCTTTTTAATTCTATGAACACCTTAAAAATCAAAGTTTTAAATAATTAGCTTGACAAGCTTAATTTTACTTATTAACATAGTACTGGACTACATATACTCTAAAATTTCAAATAATACTATATGCAGAAAAGGGGATAGATATGAATTCATACATTACACAAGGAGTTTGCTCAAAGAAAATTACCTTCACTGTTGATAATGATATGGTGAAAAATGTGGCTTTTTTTTCAGGCTGCCCCGGTAATTTACAAGGTATTAGCAGATTAGTTGAAGGAATGAATGTTTATGAAGCTATTAAAAGGCTTAAGGGAATAAAATGCGGAGTTAAGTCCACTTCCTGTCCTGATCAATTATCAAAAGCCTTAGAAAATTATATTAACAATAAATAATATTAAACCTTGAAATTGTTTATCTTACAAATATTTAAACAGCCAATACTGACATTACAGTTAGTATTGGCTGTTTTTTCTAATCTATTTTTAATCTTACACTAAGCTTTATCTAATTTTCAAGCTATACAATATTAACAAATAGTAAAAAGAAAAAATTATAATTATATGGAGGTATTTATATGAAAATCACATTAGAACAGATTGATTTATTAAAAAAGAGGGCAAATGTAAGCTATGCAGATGCAAAGGAAGCTTTGGAAAAATTTGAAGGAGATACAGTTCAGGCCCTTGTATATCTTGAAAAAGAAAACAAAGTAAAATCTAAAAACAAAAGTGATTTCATGAGTAAGCTAAAAAGTATTATTAAAAAAGGAAATAGAACAAAATTCATAATCAAAAACAGTGAAAATACCGTCTTAAATATACCAGTTACATTGGCTATAATAATAACAATTATAGGTACTCCTTTTGTGATAATAGGTTTACTTATAGCCTTATTAACAAAACATAAAATAAGTATTGAGAAGATTGGTGGAAAAAACTATGATGTCAATAAGGTTTTCGATAAAATGAGCTCAGCTGTAAATGATATGGCTTCTGATTTTCAATCCAACGAAAACGAAACTACTAAAAATACAAAAGAAGAGTAGGATAGATAGCTTAAATAAGCAACTTATAGATAATATAGGTTGCTTTAAAATATATACAAAACTTGAATATTATAAGTTATAGGATGTATAATTTAAGAGAAAGTAATTAGTCTTAGGAGGACGGTATTTATGCCACATAAAATTCTTATAGTGGAAGATGAAGAAAAAATTGCTCGTTTTTTAGAGCTTGAATTAAAATACGAAGGCTATATTGTTGAAAAAGCATATGATGGTAGAACTGGTCTGGAAAAAGCCCTTGAGAATGATTTTTCATTGATCATATTAGATATTATGCTTCCAGGCTTAAATGGTGTAGAAGTATGCAGACGAATACGACAATCATCTGAAATACCAATTATTATGCTTACCGCAAAGGATTCCACTATGGATAAGGTAATGGGCCTTGATACAGGTGCAGATGACTATGTTACTAAGCCCTTCGCCATTGAAGAATTATTGGCACGAATTCGTGTTGCTTTAAAGCATAATAACTTAGCAGCCATAAAGGCATCAAATATTCTTTCTATCAACGGATTAAAGCTTGATCAAAATAAGCATCTTGTAACATATTGTAATAATCCTATTGAATTAACTAAAAAGGAATTTGATTTTTTAAAATATTTAATGGAAAATAAAAATATGGTCCTTACAAGGGAACAGATACTTCAAAAAGTTTGGGGATACAGTTATTTTGGCGATACAAATGTTGTTGATGTATATGTCCGCTATCTGAGAAGCAAAATCGATGATAAGTTCAAAAAGAAATTTATCCACACTATTAGAGGGGTAGGGTATCTTATAAAAGATGAGTAGATTTAAAACTGGATTTAAATTTATATATAAAATAATTTTATTGTTTTTTAAAATCATTAAAATATTAATTAGTTCTATACCAATTCTTTTTAAATATATAGGTTTTATTTTTATTCCTTTTAAAAGGATTTGTGGTAGTATCATTAATAGATTAAAAAGGCTTCTAAGATTTTCTTTAACCTTTAAGATAACCTTTGTCTATGGTATTGTAATATCTCTTATACTTTTTTTATCCACTATGGGAATTTTATTGGGATTTCGCTTTTTTTTAATGCATCAAACCCATGAAAATATTAGTAAAATCAGTAATATTATTATTGACCATGTGGCAGAAGAAGCAGAAATACCAGTGGATAAAATAAATGAAATTTCAAAATATGAAAATATTGAAATATCACTTTTTGATAAAAATAAAAAGATATTATATACATCAAATAATAGAGATGATGATATAATATTTCATGATAATTTTAATTCTCCATCCATTATTCAGCAGGCTTATAGAGATAATTTGATTTTAAACAATAAAATAAATTTGAATGACAGTATATTATATCTTCAGCTTTCAAAAAGCTTAGATTTTGAAAATACTTCTGTCAGTATATTATCTATAATATTATTGACTTTAAATATATTAGCAATTCTTATTATAATTGTTATTGGATGTAAGCTTAGTAAAAAAATGCTTAGTCCTATTAAAGACATGTCGGAAACTGTTAATGAGATAAATGTTCAAAATCTTGATACCCGCCTTGATGTAAGTGAATCCTATGATGAGCTCAGGGATCTTGCCATAAATTTCAATGATATGTTTGATAGGATCCAGGCATCCTATGAAAAACAAAACCAATTTGTTTCCGATGCTTCCCATGAATTAAGAACTCCTATTTCAGTAATTCAAGGATATATAAATCTTTTAGATCGCTGGGGAAAGGGAGATATAGAAGTACTAGATGAGTCCATTGATGCAATAAAAAGTGAATCTCAAGGTATGAAGGATTTAATAGAAAAGCTTTTGTTTCTTGCAAGAAGCGACAAGGATTTATTACAATTACAAATTGAAGATTTCTATATAGATCAGTTAATCAATGAAATTGCCTATGAAACCAATTTAATCGATTCAAAACATGAAATAATCTGGGAAGCTAATGAAAAAGTTGTAATTGCTGCAGATAGAAAGCTTATTAAACAAGCTTTTAGAATACTTATTGACAATAGTATTAAATTCACACCTGAAGATGGTAAAATAAAAATTAAATTATTTACAGAAAAAAGAAATGTTATGGTTACTATAGAAGATAGTGGAATAGGTATACCAAAAGAAGATATTCCATTAATCTTTAACCGTTTTTACCGTTCCGACAAGTCAAGGGCTAAAAAGACCGGCGGCCATGGTCTCGGTTTATCAATTGCAAAGTGGATTATTGATAAGCATAAAGGCTATATTAAAGTTGAAAGTGAGGTTAATATTGGTACAAAGTTTAAAATATTTTTACCACATAAGAGGCTGTCAGGAAATAGATAAATTTTGTTTCCTGACAGCCTCAATTTTAAATTGTTTTTAAGACCTTTAATATTTTTTAAAAATTGATAATGTTAATTATGCAAGTTTCTCAATTAACTGGCAAAGCCTTATTCCTATACTATATTTTTATATTCAGCATGTAATCTCTTTTCTTTATGGAAATAAGCGGTTATAAAGGTTACTACAGGTGAAATATAACATAATACTGCATAGGGAGCATAATAAAACGCTGAGATTCCCGATATTATAAAAATAAATATGGAATTGACATTCCACGGCATCAGTGGAGCTATAATTGTACCTGTATCTGATATTGTTCTTGCCAAGACAGTATCATTGATATCCCATTCATTATATTTTTCTCTTAGCAGCCTACCAGGCAAAATTATTCCTATGGTTTGATCACAGGTTACAATGGTTAATATGCTACTAATTAACCCTGTCTTAAATATAAGCTGGCTTTTTGACTTGACCTTGGATATTATATTATCAATTATTGGTCGAATAATACCTGTTCCTTCAAGAAGACTATTTAAAGCCACTACTCCCGCTATAATAAGCATTACCTCTACCATTGAAAGGATTCCACCACTAACCAATATTTTATTAAGCTCAGCACTGGAAGTGGCTCCCCTATATCCTGAAAATATTGACTTTAGAACATCTATAAATTTAATTTTTTGTAACCATAAGCTTATCATGAAGCCTCCTAATAATCCTGTCGTAATAGTTGGAATTATTTTTATTCCCCAAACTGACATAATCAGGATTAATACCGGCAACAAAAGTAGTAAAGGAGATATTATAAAGCTTTGTTTTATAGCTATTTTATAATTATCCATATTACTAATATCTACTGCTATTCCATAAGTTCTTCCTATTATAAAGTAAAATATACCAGATAATATATATGTTGGAACCAGTGTAACAAGCATGGTTTTTATTGTTTCTCTATATCTAGCTTTTGTTGATGCTAATGTAAGATTAAGAAGCGCCGATATAGGGGATATTTTATCTGCAATAAATGCTCCTGAGATAATAGTCCCAAGTAGAATATGAGATGGTATTCCAAAACCCTTACCTAATCCCAATAATGCTATTCCTATGGTGCTAATGGTTCCAAATGCTGATCCTATAAAAATTGATATTATAGATGTAATTATAAAGGTGGCAAATAGAAAATTCATTCCCTTCATATATTCAAATCCATAATATATCATTGCTGGTACTATGCCAGAAGACATCCAGATAGATATTGTGGAGGCAATTAAAACCAGCAATAGAAAAATAACCTTACATTCTGATAACCCAAATAAAATCATATTTAATAATTCTCTTAAAGAAAAACCTCTTCTTATAAATATGCTAATTGCTAAAAATACACTTGCTAAAAATCCATATACTAAAGAAAATTTAAATAATATGCAGCTTACTATAAATATTAATGAAATAATCAGTACTATATAGGCATCTTTTTTGGGAATTCTATTCTGATTCATTGCTCCTCCTCTAATCCTCATATTGCTTGAAATAATTAAAGCATCGGCATTTAGCAGATGCTTTAAAATCTTTATTAGTAATTAAACTAAAAAGGATATCATACATAAAACATCAAAATAGCTTCTGGATTTATATACTATATTTGTAGGTGATATCTGCTTAACCCCTGGATAGAATGATGCTTTATATGCCTTAATATGATTTACATATGAAATTTCTACTTCAAAACTATCAGGGAGTTTTATTTTACACAAACTTAAATTGCCCTTCAATGCTTCTTCTACCTTTTCCTCTGTAAGCTGGGCTGCTAAATTACTATTTATACCTATGGTGGAATTTCCTACTCCTTCTTTTACTGCAAAGGTACTTATATTTTCATTAAATTTATTTATCTCTTCACAAAGTCCCTTATCTCCACTTACAAATACTACAGGAACATCCACTGTTGCAGCTGCATAGGCGTGAATTAAAAATTCACTGGCATATGTACCGTTTATCTTAATATAATTTATTGCGTGTGCATTCATTGTATGTGAAAGTGGATTAGCTCCTGAGCCTGAACGAGAATGATAACCAATAAACATGAGAGCATCGAAGCTTTCATCAAGCTCTTGAACCATCGAAAACGGGTGCCCACTCCAGCCCCTTATTAACTTAGTATTTCTTGGAAGAACTGCAGGGTCAATATTCCTCCCACTATCATGGGCATCTTTAATTAAAATTTCCTCTGCTCCCGCCTTTAATGCACCCCTACATGCAGCATTTACTTCCTCTTCCATTTGCTTTACCAAAGAAGAATGATCGGCATTTCCTTTATCCGTCTCACTCCAGCTGGTAACCCCTGTGATCCCTTCAATATCTGCACTAATATATACCTTCATACTTTCTCCCCCCTCCTAAAAAGTACATTTAAAATAAATTATAGAATTTTTTCACTTAACATCATTTTACATCTTTTTCTTGCTTATATAAAGAAAAATCCCAAATTAATTTGGGATTCTAAAATAATTTTATGCCTTAGCAAAAGCAGCTACTATTCTTGTTCATATAATCTATATCCAAATTCAAAAGGATAGGGCTCTTCGCCTTCTAGACCTTCTAAAAGAATCACTTTATTAAATTCCACAAGTCCTTTGTCTTCTTTATAAACTCTTACTTCTTTATATGTGTCTTCTGGATAATTCTCCATACCTTTTACAAGGGTTTCAGTTTTTACTAAATTTTTACCATTTTCATCCTTAAATATTTCAATAATCTTTGTTTCTGCTTCATATTCCATGCCATCTATATTTACTGTTTGATTCCAAGCTTTACCTTCTTCAATTGGTGACTTTAATACTATTTGCTCTCTAATAATAGATTGAGAATGCTTAAGCTCTTGGTTTTTATATATTTCCTTTACTGAATCTGAATCAATTACATATTCAACTTCAAGGATTAATTCCTCCTTAGAAGGACCTTCTCCATCACTCAGATCATCTATTTCACCCTTAAAGGCTAATCTAAGCTCTTCTTCATTTTCTATAACTTTATTTAAAGTTAATGTTTGTCCATATTCAGCAGTTCCATAGTATCTTAAAACTGTTCCTTCTACCGCCGGAAAATACTTAGCTATATCTTTATTGTATACCTCCTTTTCACTTGAATTTTCATTTTCTTCTTTAGCTTCATTATTTTCCACATTAGGCTCTTCACTATCAACTGTTTTACATCCTACAGCAGAAACAGCCAATATTAAAATACATAAAATACAAAATACTTTTTTACTTATTGATCTCATCTCTTATTCATCCTTTCTCAAGTGACAGTATTGACTCTAATATATTATTTTCTATATTAATAACCAACATTAAAATTCATAATACTTTAGAGTTGGTTATCTATATAGGTTTCCCATAGCAAAACTTACTTTATGGATATAAAAATATCCAATGTTTCTCAGGAGTTTTGATGTGTATAAAGTAACTATTTTGCTAGGATATCCATAACCGGAATCTATTATTATTATACATAGTCTTTTATATTAAATATTTACAAATAGGTTAAGGTTTTCTAGATTTAAAATTATTTATCTTTATTCATAAGGGGTAGCTCAATACTCACCTTTGTTCCTTTACCTTCTACACTGCTGATGTAAAATTTTCCATAATGTAAATCTATTATTTCTCTACAAATTGCTAGACCTATACCACTACCTGATCTCTTAGTTTTCCCCCTATAAAATTTCTCTGTTATTTTATGTATTTCATTAGAGGGAATGCCTATACCGTTGTCTTCTATTTCAATTAATACAATATCTTTTTTCAGAAAGGTCCTTATTATTATTATTCCCTTTTCTCCTGAAAACTTTATTGAATTATCTATTATATTTATAAACACCTGCTTAAGCCTATTAACATCTCCCCTGACATAACAACGGTTTTTGTCTAAAGCTAAACTGGCTTTAATTTGGGATTTATGAAATCTTTTTTTAAAATAACTATATATATCATTTAAAAGCCTATTTATATCTACTTTTTTTAAATCCAGTGTAACCTTCCCTGCTTCAAATTTTGAAAAATCCAAAAGCTGTTCCACTAGGCTCGATAATCGTTTGGCTTCACTAGCCATAATCCTTAATCCTTCCCTTTCTTCTTCTAAGTTTTCAACTTCACCAGAAAGAATTATTTCACTCCAGCCTTGAATCGCTGTCAGTGGTGTGCGAAGCTCATGGGATATGGATGATATAAATTCATTTTTTACAGAATTACTTCTTTGGATTTCTTCTGCCATGTAATTCAATGTCCTGGAAAGCTTTCCTATTTCATCATTACTTATTTTAGTTGCCCTCTTTGAAAAATCTCCCTTAGCCATTATTTCAGATATATTTGTTAATTCTTTGATGGGACCAATTATATCATTGGCTAAAAATGAACTCAATAAAAATATAATAATTATTACAATTGCCCCTATTAAAAGGGAAATCCATGAGATTCTTGCAACCATTTTTTCTAAATCTTCAATTGAGATAAGATATCTTAGGACTCCAGAAATATCATTTAATCTATATAGAGGGGTTGATATCGCCATTATTTTTTCATTAGTCTCTACATCCTTTGTTATTATAGCTTTAGTACTTCCATTTAAAGCTTCAACAATATCCCTTGTGTTTAAAGGCTTATTATAACTTAATCCATTTGAATCAATTATCATTATTCTATCAGAATCTATCACCTGCATATAAAATATGGGATCCTTTGAATCATTTTCTAATATATATTTGGCCTTTTCATTTATTCTTTCATTAATGAGATGTCTATTGTAAAACTCTCCAGAAATATCTATTTTGTTTATCAGCTGCCTTTCTACACTTTGAAAATAGTAACTCCTTACGGAAAATAGAAATATCACTTCCAAAATCAATACAATACTTATAATTATTATGCCATTTTGTATATATAATCTTCCCTTTATGCTCTTCATTATTCCGTACTCCAAATATATCCATGTCCCCATACGGTTTTTAAAGATGAAGGATTTGAAGCATCATCTTCAATTTTTTGCCTTATTCTTCTCATATTTACATCTACAGTCTTTATATCTCCAAAATAATTCTTTCCCCACACCCTATCTAATATTTCATCCCTGCTAAAAACTTTATTAGGATAACTCATTAAAAATTCTAAAATAGAATATTCAGTAGGGGTAAGAGAAATAAGCTTATCATTTTTCTTTAAAATCCTTTTATCAGTATCTAATATGAATCTTCCATGTTTAATGGTACTACTCTTAATCTCCTCATTGGATTTATTTATATTTATTCTTCTGAGTAATGATTCTATTCTGGCAACTAATTCTTTAGGGCTAAAGGGTTTAACAATATAATCATCGGCACCGTTTCCAAGCCCAGTAATTTTGTCTTCTTCCATTCCCATTGCTGTGATCATTATAATTCCAAGCTTAGGATAGTTCATTCTAAATTGCCTGCAAACTTCAAATCCATCGATATCCGGAAGCATAACATCTAATAGTGCAATATCTATAGTATCATCTATTTTTGCCAGGGCTTCTTTTCCTGTTTCCGCCTCTAATACTTCATATCCAAATCCCTTTAATTTTATTCTTATAAAGCTCCTTATCGATGCTTCGTCTTCTAAAACTAATATTTTTGTCTTCATATAATTTCTCCTTCTAATTTATATATAGAGTTTACATAGTAAAACTTAGTTTAGAGGTGTAATAAATTTTAAATAAAAAATGTAAAAGCGTTAATTATTTTCCGGGAAATTTATATTAAATTAAATGTAATACTTAGTTTTTCTTTATCTATATAAAATCTTGATCCCTCATTTATATATCCTAATATACCTATTATTATAATATTTTCATCCTCCTTTAGAACTATATAATCCTTACCTATAGTATCTAAATTCTTCTTATCCCAATTTTCTTTGTTAAAACTTTTTATAGAGAAAATATGTTTATCTAACTGTTTTTTATTATTTAAAGAATAAAATTCTGTGCTTGTCTTATTTTCTTTTTCTAAAATAATAAAGTCATCTTGCCACTCTTTTGGTATTATTATTTTATATCTTTGATTATAGTCATAATATTCTCTTTGTATGAGGACTATATCATTTTCTTCATTCCATTGATACCATTTTTTTATATAAGGAACACTATAATCTTTATATTCTCCTGTTATTAATAATTTTTCTATAAACCCTATTTCGATAATATTGTCATTATTAATATCCTCGGAATTAGTAATATGATTTTCAAATACCTTTTTATAATTTATTCTTATATTATCTAAGACCTGTATAAGCTTATTATTTTTCATTACTAATAAATCTGTATATCCCTTATATAAACCTACATCATAATCAATAAAAACACCTATTTCTTCCTTGGAAGCCTTGCCAACAGTCATAGTGCTATAATAACTGTCATTATTAATAATATACTCATCAAGTATCATCATATCGTCATTAAAAAATTTTAAAACCTGAACATATTTCTTATTATTTTCCGGTTTTTTATTAAATACAATCAATTCACTTTGACCATCTTTATTTAAATCTCCTATTCCAATATCCTTATATATACAGCTGTAAATGTCCCGAAAATACCCACCATGATAGGAATATATTAATAATTGTTTATTCATTTCATTTTCTGTATTTACTCCTATAATTATTTCAAGCTTATTATCACCAGTTATATCTTTATAATCTACTAAATCAAAGCTGTGGCTTAAACCTCCAATTCTATTAATTTCATACCATTGATTTTTTTCTTCCTTAAGAATAAGAATACCAAAGCCTTTTATATTTTGATGTTTTTTATCAATATCCTTATATAATACCAAAAGTTCATTTGCTTTATCCCCATCAATATCAACTCTTCTTATTGCTTCATAATTTTCTTGACCTGATGCCAAAGTTAAAGTCTTATTTTCATCTAAAAATTTATTGATAATATTATAGTTTTCATTTTCTATTACCTTTCTAGGCCTTCGAATAAGCATATCTGGAGATTCTACATAGCTACATCCCATTATTGAGAAAACTACTATAATTTCTAACACTATTAATTTAAATTTCTTCTGCATTAATTAACCTCCCTTTATTTTTATTATTTTATCATATGGAAATATTATGTGATATTATATTAATAAAAATATAAAAAAAATATGAGGCTTTAATATAATGTGAATCAAGGGAGGAAACACATAACCTAAGCCTCATATACAAATAAAAACTCTTGAATTTAAAAACCTATAATCTATTCATCAACAATTTTTACAAGCAAATTTTTCTTATCGATATAAAAATTATACATCATACCTAGTAAAATCAACAATCCACCGATTATTTTCCCTCTGGAAATGGAATCTCCTAAAATAAAGTCAATAATTATCCCAGTAAAAATCTGGCCTATAAAAATGAGAAGTGTTGAATATATGGTTGGAATTTTAGGTATTACTATATTGTTAACTGATACAACAATCACTCCAATAACTCCTCCAAAATAAAACCAAAGGGGAATATTTGAAAAAAGCTTTAATGATATATCAACACGACTATAATTAAAAATTAAAACTAAAATACTAAATATCAGTCCAACTAAATAATTAATTAAAGTTCCCTGCAACACCCCTATTTTTACAGCTAATCTTGAGTTTATTACTAAAGATAAAATCACCATAGAGCCTGTTAAAAATGCAAGTATTATATAAATCAAGAATTTTCCTCCTTAATATATAACCATAGAAATTATACCTATGAATATTAGTATAAATCCAAACAATTTTTCTTTTTTGAATTTGCTGACTTCCATTCCAAACAGTCCAAAATGATCTATTATACAGGAAGCTATGGATTGCCCTAATAACCCTAATGCCAAGGTTAAGGAAACCCCCAAATAATTAAAACAAATATTATTTGAAAACACCATAAAAACTCCCAGTGCCCCTGCACTAAATAGGTATATAGGTATATTTTTTAGTTTAGGAACATCCTTCTTTCTTATAATTAAAATACCTACTATTGTAATAAGCCCAAGTAAATGAATAACAATTAGGGATAATTCATCTCCTATATTTCTTGATAAACTACCATTACAAGTTACCATTAAAGCAATTAATACTCCTGAAAAAACTGCAAATAATTTATACATAATATCATCTCCACTAGCAGTTTTCTTATATCTACTCTTATAGATTATCATTATATTTAATTGCTTTAAAAGGACATATGTCCTATGATAATATATAAATATAAATGTTCTTAAATTTACTGATCGTGCCAGTTCTTATATCTGGAAGTTTTGATTTTATCTAAAATTTTATGAAAGAAGGCTAGGAAATAATATGAAATCTTCATATAATAAAGAAATCCTATATTCATATTTTAAAAAATATAATATTGATAATATTTTCAAAGAAAATATAGTGGATACTATGAGATTACATACTTTCAATAGAGGTGAGCATGTTTGCAAAGCCCATGAAAAAATGGACTATTTTTATCTTCTAGTAGAGGGAAAAGTTAAAATATATACTCTCTTGAAAAATGGAAAATCATTACTTTTAAGGTTTTACACTCCTCTTCAAGTAATGGGTGATATAGAATTTGTAAATGGTGATTTAACTGCTTGTGATGTGGAAGCAGTAGAAAATGTTACATGTATCGCTATTCCTATGAAATTATTAAAAAATACTGCAGCAAATGATGTAAAGTTCTTACAATTCATTTGTAAAACCCTAGGCAGCAAGCTGTATAATGCTTCCTACTGGAATGCAATTAACCTTTTATATCCCTTGGAAAATAGGCTAGCTAGTTATTTTTTAGCAATTATGAATAATGATGAAAATTATACCATGCCCTTTAGTGAAATTGAAACAGATAAACTAACTGATATAGCTGAGCTTCTCGGAACCAGCTACAGACATTTAAATAGAACTTTAAATAGTCTATGTCACAAAGGTTTACTTAAAAAAGAAAAAAATACAATTGTAATTCTAGATAAAGAAGGTCTTGAAAAATTGGCAGGAGATTTGTATGAATAGAAGGTGATTTCAAATTATTCATTAGTTTAAGTCTATCTATTTAAATAGTTTCAATTCACCTTTCCTATTCATAAAGTTCTATATAGGTTTATATAATATGCTTTTTTTCCCTATTAGGCATACAAACTATCACCATAGGTAACCCAAATAATATAGCTATATCAAATAAAGAATTTGATATTTCATTATAAATTCTAAGAACATATAAATTTCCCTTGAGATAGTAATTTTGTTTAAACACCTTAAATGTGTTAATAAAAAAATCACTGTCAACCTTTCCTGTAAAGTAAAAATAATTCGGTAATATAAAATCAAAGGAAATTATATAAATAATAATTACTGAAATAAGTAAATTCACCATAATTGAAAAGATATTTTTTCTTACTCTGGGATTTTTTAAAAAACTTCTTATTTCTCTAACATAATATTTTTCAAAAAATTCCATACCAATAGTAATTGTATCAACTAATATCCTATAAATTTTCATGCAATTAGCCACTACAGCACATAGTCCTAATAAAAAAAATATTATTAACGGTCTTTGAGATAGAACATTAATATACTTCATTAAGTCAATAACTAAAAAATTTTTCATATTTTTGCCTATAGTACCTAAATACTGTTCTATATATATGGAATTTCCCCCTAGTATATATATGCTCTTGACTTCCTGGGTATCAAAATGTCTGACAAAATTATTCATTGGAATATAAACAATATTTTCTTTGTCATCTAAATATTTTTCTTTAATTACTCCTATAAGCATAAATGGTTTATTTTCTATAAAAAAAGTCGTTCCTGTAGACTTTGATGTTCCAAAAAGATTATTTGCTGCACTTTCTGACAATACTGCATAGTCTATACCCGTTTTTTCGTGGGTAGTGAAAAAACCATTTCCTTCAATAAAATTCATACTATTAAAATAGAAAAAGTCTTCGCTAGTACCTATTACAGTCATATCATTATTATAAAAATTTGACTCTACCCTTTTAGTGGTTTCAAGTACAGGTGCTATTCTTGTCAGTTCTTTCAGTTTTTCTATATCCTCCAAGGAAAAACTATTACTTTCTCTCTTCTCCCTAATATAGAACACATTACTATCAACCTGTTTTTTTCCCTCATTACCTAAGATCATTCCTACAGACAGACAAAGTAATAGGCTTAATATTCCCAAAGCAAAAAATACTTTTCTTACTGCTGACATATTTTCACCCTGCTTCCGTTTTTTATTTCTTTATCGCTACCGATAATAACAGGTCTAAAATATGTAAAGCCCTCTACTGCACTATTTTTTTCGTCGGATTTAATTACTCTAACATTTATTTTTTTTGCATAATACTCCTTTCCAAAAATCCCGTCAGTTTCTCCAATTACAAGAACATAATATCCCTTCACATCTTGCTTTATTGCACTGTTTGGTACAAGAGCTTCAAAGGGCTGACTCACTATTTTTATAGTGATTTCTACAGGTTTTCCTATTATACTTTCTTTACCTGTATAGTCAAAGCTTATCTTTATTTTAAATTCATTATCCTCATCCTCATTATCATAGGTAATAGATGAAATTGTTCCTTCTATCTTATTTTTGTTCCCAAACAAAGCTACTTCTACTACATCTCCTACACTTAACAGCAAACTTTCCTCCTCACAAACATGAAAATCCACTTCATATGTATTACTTTTTTCATAAATCTCATAAATCACATGGTTTTTGTTGATGTATTGTCCTTCATCTACATTTTTCAAATGAATAATTCCAGACTTATCGGCAATAATACTTTTATCCCCTTGCTTTGATAGCTCCTTTTTCTTTAAATCCATATCTATTTTAACATTTTCTATATCAGCCAAAACCTTATCATACTCTTCCCGTATATTATCTAATTCTGATTTTATTATTGCTTTCTGCTTAAAAAGAACAGTATTCTTTTCCAGTGATTCTTTTAACTTTTCAGCTTTGTTTTGCAGTAAAGAAAGATTATTATTCATTTTATCTATTTCTAGCAATAAAGTACTTGACTCTGTATTATCATCTTCTAATTTTAAGATAGTATTACCGACCTTTACCTCATCATCTTTATCAAAATATACATTCATAACTTTGCCTTCATAATCAGAATATATTTTATGGACTTTCTTTGGCTTTATTAATCCCTTTGCTCTTATTGTATTTACTATATTTCCCTTTGAAGGCATTTTAGTAGAAACCTCAGGTAAAGAATAATTATATATGGTTTTTGAAAAAAATGTAAATATCAATACCAATGTAATAAATATAATCGTTATAATTTTTAGTGCTTTTCTTTTCATTTTTTTACCCCTTTAACCCCGCAGTTTGTATTCCATCTTCTAAATATTTTTGTCCATAGAAAAATACTAAAAGTATAGGAATGGCATAAAATGATGATGAAGCAAAAGCTACCCCTATTTCACCTTGATTTATGCTGGAAAGAAATACTGATAGGGGTTGTCTATGGCTCTCTCTGATAAATACTATTGCCTGGTCTACTATATTCCAACAATCTATAAATGTAAGTATTCCTAGTGATACTATACCTGACTTTATCATTGGCAGGACTAGTTTTGTAAAAATATATAGATGCCCTGCTCCATCCATTTGTGCCGCTTCTACATATGAATATGGAAATACTTTCATATACTGTCTAAGAAGAACAACACCAAAGGGATTAAAAATTAATGGAATTATAATGGCTAAATAGCTGTCTTTTATATTTAACATATCAGCCACAATATAATTTGGTACCATTGTGACTTGCAAGGGTAATAACATCACCAATATATATAAAAAATACAATATTTCTTTGAATTTGAATCGTAAAACTGTAAACATATAGGCAACTACAGAAGAAACTATCAATTGACCTATCAAAATTGGGAAAGTAAGTTTTACAGAATTCCAAAACATATTTATGTATGTAGGTGTATTCAAAAAAATATGCCTATACTGATTAAAGGTAACTGTTTCTGGAATTATATTCATATCTATATACTTATAGTCATCATCACTAAAAATACCATCTTCAGTACTATAGTTTTCTTCTATCTCTCCTATGCTCATGAGAGAATTTGTGAAGGTCAATAAAATAGGGAAGATATATATGATCCCTATTATAATGAGTATATATGTCATAATTGACTTATTATTATATGTTTTTTCCATTTGATATTCCCCCCTCTAACTTCTTTTTTATCTTCTCTACGATAAATCCTTTGATACTTTCTTTTCTATTGCGAAAAATAATAGTACAAATAATACTATCAATATTGTAAGAGTAAGAGAGGCACTAGTTAGTTTTTGATAATTAAGGGAATGAAATTGATTGTTCATATAATGCTGCAGCATATAGATACTCTCATGGGGATAGTTTCCTGTTATTAAATATATTTCTTTAAAAACTTTAAAGGAATTAACTAAGGTCAAAATTAGTATGAGTAATGAGGTAGGCATTAAGCAAGGCATTGTAATATTGGTAAATTCCTTCCATTTCCCTGCTCCCTCTATACTCGCATACTCATAATATTCTTTAGAAATATTATTTAGACCACTTATAAAAAGTATCATATTATAACCAATATTTTTCCAAAGGAAAATCAAAGCTATAACCATAACCGCATACTGACTTTCAAACCAATCTATGTTTTCAATCCCTAAACTACTTAAAACCTTATTTACTGGTCCATATAAATCAAATAATTTTTGCCAGAAAAATGCAGTAGTTGCAGAAGGTATTACCAAGGGCAATAAAAATAATATGGTTATAAGCTCTTTGTATGAAGAAGTTTTATTTACTGCCATAGCCAATAGTAGAGACAATATCATATTTAAGGGTACAATCAAAATGATAAAAGTAATGGTATTTTTTAATGCCCTTAGAAATACAGGATTACTTAGCAGCATAGTAAAATTATCTATCCCTACAAATTGTCTATTTACTGTATTATCTATCAATGCATAGTATATAGAGCCTAAAAATGGGATAATATAAAATAGTGCAAATCCACTTACAAACAGTATTAAAATTGTTATACTACTTTTCGTTTTCATTATCCCACACCACTCAATCTATTCATTCAAATAAGTAGTAATCTTATTCTGTAGACTCTTTTGAGTATCCTTTGCCGACTTTTTACCGGAGAAAAGATCTTCTAACTCTTCTACAATAAAATTTCTAATATTTAAGTCCTTGCAATAATGGTGATTAATGGTTTTTGCCCATCCATCATAAAGTTCTATATATTCATCTGCCTTTAAATAATCATTACCTTTTGATTGAAGATAGGAAACATACTCCTTTGAATTGGAAATAAAAGCCTTCTTATATACAGGTGTAAAGATTATTTGTTTTGAGCTTTGAATTTCCTCTGATAAAAGAAACTTTATAAACTCCCATGCCAAAGCTTTGTTTTGCGAGGAAGAATTTATGCTTACAGTTGAGGAAATACAATCTATTTCCCCATTATCCCCGGCTTGAGGTTTATATTTATATTCATTATCAGGGTGTAATTGAAAATAAGCGTCTTGACCGCCCCAACCGTCTGTGATTATTAGCTCATCTTTTAGATAATCATAGTCTTTAAAGTATCCATTGTCATATAAATTTTTATATGTGGTAAGAATAGTATAAAAATCTTCTGAATCAAAATATGCCTTCTTCTCTTCGTGGTTTATATATTTATTATAGTTGTTTGAGATATCCATAAATACTAAACTAATAGGCCGTTGAAGAAACAATACTATATTATTGCCCTCTACTTTTTCTAATATTTCCATACCCATAGAAGTAGCATCTTTAATAGAGTAATAATCCTTATCTATATTAACATTAACACCTGCTTCCCTAGCTAATTCCATATTCAATCCTAAAGTATCCATACTAAAAGATATGGGTAATGCATATAATTTTCCCTTGCTATTTTCATGAGCATCAATAACATTATCGTAGTATTCATCTAAATTGATTTCATCATCATTTTGCAGATAATAATTTAGCTCCATTAAATTGCCGCTTTCGATATATTTCACCAAAGGAAGAGAGTTAAGATCTACTATAATATCTCCTGCTCTTCCACTCATTAATTCAGTATTCAATTTTGTTATGTACTTTTCCTCTGTCTGTTCTGGAGAGGGAGCTGTGCTCATTACCGCACCTCCAGGCATTTCTATTAAATTTGGAGCAGTAAAACTATTTACATTTACTTTTACATGGGGATATTTATCCATGAATTTTTTTGCTGCTTCATTATAGAATTCATCCTCTTCATAGATAGATATATTTAGGGTTTGCTCTACTCCACTGTTTAACACTTCCTTTGTATTTAGTTGAACAGATTCAGTATTATTGCCCTCCTCTTTATTTCCTTTTATGCTGTTTTCTCCATTGTTTACACTTTGGTTACTGCATCCAATTGTGGAAATTGATATCAGCAGCATTATTATAATAAGATTCATTGCTTTTTTCTTTAGCATTAAGCTAACCTCCATTATTTTTAATAATATTTCTTACAAGTTCATATTATAGTAAAAGTCTTAAAAAAAACTTTGGAAATATCTTAAGATTTTCTTAAGATATTTTTATAATCTAGCAGCTTTTATGTTAATAAACAGTATTAAGTATTGATTTTTCCCATAAATCATGCATCTCATAAAGTATTAAAGGCTTAGTTTGAAATTATTAAGCACTGTTGTATAATAATGGTATTAAAGCAATACTAAAAAATCCATTATTTTTTAAAGGGGTACACTTTTAAAATAAATTTTATATAAAGGAAAGAGAAAAATGGAAAAAACAAAAATTTTAGTCGTAGATGACGAAAAAGAAATTGTAAATCTTATTAAAATTCACTTAACAAATGAAGGCTATGAAGTTATCACAGCAACTAATGGTATAAATGGTCTTAAAATTCTTGATAATCATCATATTCATCTTGTTATACTTGATATTATGATGCCTGACATTAATGGACTTGAAGTGTGTAGAAATATTCGCCAGAGACTAAATATACCTATCTTAATGTTAAGTGCTAAATCTGAAGATATGGATAAAATCATGGGTCTTAGTACAGGAGCAGATGATTATATGACAAAACCTTTTAACCCCTTAGAATTAGTTGCAAGAGTAAAGTCTCAGCTAAGAAGATACATCTATCTTAATCCTAATAAACCAAGTAATCTATATGAAAATATTATTAATATAGATGAGCTTACTATAAATTATGATAATCATACTGTTTGTCTCTATGATAAAGAAATAGATTTGACCCCTAAGGAGTTCGAAATACTTTTTTTGCTTGCAAGTAACAGAGGCAAAGTATTTAGGACTGAGGAAATATTTGAGAAGGTATGGAAGGAGCGTTTCTTTGACTCTAGTAATACTGTTATGGTTCATATTAGAAAAATCAGAGAAAAAATTGAAATGAATTCAAGAAAACCAAGATTTATTAAAACTGTATGGGGAGTAGGTTATAAATTTGAAAAATAAATTTTTCAGAAATATAGATAAAAAATCAATTATTATTATTCTAAGTATTGTATTATCTACATTATGTGTATATATACTATTAATAATAGCTGCAAGAATATACTATATTTCTTGGATAAATACTTTTATGAGAAATATAAAATATCGTGTTGGTATCTACCGTCTAACCATCGGAACAGGTATTATACTATTTTTTATCTTCTTTTTCTTAATGAATAGGTTTTTATTAGCTCAAAAAAAATTAAAATATGCACATGAAATATCTAAAGAGATTCAAAAGATTGCACAAGGTAAATTCGATATAGAAATCCCAATAAGATCATCAGATGAACTTGGAAAGCTGGCTGAAAATATTAATAAAATGGCAAATCAATTAAAAACCTCTATTGAAGATGAAAGGAATGCTGAAAAAACTAAAAACGAACTAATCACAAGTATATCCCACGACTTGAGAACACCTTTAACCTCTATTTTAGGTTACCTTGGATTAATTGTAAACGGTCAATATAAAGATGAGGTTCATCTCATGTACTATGCAGATATTGCCCACGAAAAGTCCCATAAACTAAAAAAACTTATTGATGAGCTGTTTGAGTTTACCCGTCTCAGCCATGGTTCTATGAAAATACAAACCTCTAGTATAAATCTTTTAAATTTACTTAAACAGTTAGTGGAAGAACTTTTTCCTATTTTTCAAGATGCAAAAATGGAATCTAGGCTATTGGGACTAGATGACAAGATTTACATATTAGGTGATGGTGATATGCTGGTAAGGGCATTTGAAAACATCATTGTAAATGCAATAAGATATGGTAAGGATGGTAAATATGTAGATATTGAATTGAAGCAGAAAAATAGTCTTGCAATCATAAATATAACAAATTATGGCTCTCCTATACCTAAGGCATACCTTCCCTATATATTTGAAAAGTTTTACCGTATTGAACAATCACGATCTGAAGCCACTGGAGGAACAGGCTTAGGACTAGCAATAGCTAAAAATATCATCGAACTTCATAGTGGGAAAATATCTGTACAAAGTAATAATGAAAAAACAACATTTAAAATATGTTTTAAAACCCATAAAACTTTAGATAATGAATAACAATACTCAAAATAGATTTCAAAAAAATATTACATGTTCTACATTTTCTATGAAATCTATTTTAAGTTCTAATGTTTATTATCTACACATAGTAATCATTTTTTCATTAATATCATCAAGACTCTTTGCACCAGACATAAGCATTGTATCGTGTAATTCTCTTCCTATTTTATTAGTATATAACTCTACACCTTCAGCTGCACCACCATAAACTGCCACTGCATAGGGTCTACCTATTAGTACTGCATCGGCTCCTAAAGCCAGTGATTTAAATACATCTAATCCTGATCTTATTCCACCGTCAATAAATATTTTCATTTTTCCCTTAACTGCTTTGGCTATTTGAGGTAACACTTCTATAGTTGAAGGAGTTTCATCCAAAACTCTACCCCCATGATTAGATACTACAATTCCATATGCTCCAGATTCCAATGCTTTTTTAGCACCTTCTACAGTCATAATCCCTTTTAGAATAAAAGGAGTATTTGTAGATGATATTATTTCTTTTAATTCTTCAGCTGACTTCGGTGCCACCGGCTTACCCTGCATACCTAATAAAGCCAGCCCAGCAGCATCAATATCCATGGCCATAGCTATAGCACCAGCTTCTTCAGCTAATTTTATCTTTCTCAATATCTCATCCTTTTTCCAAGGCTTTATTGTAGGAACACCAAGTCCACTATTTTTTCCTATAACCTTAAGGGGAGATTCATAGGCCTCATCCTTTGCACCATCACCGGTAAATCCTACTATTCCTGCATTCTTACAGCCTTCTATTATGGCTTTTTGGTATTCATAGTCAGTATATAAATCACTATAGTTGATTTCTACTGCACCAATTGGAGCTGCAAATACTGGATATTTAAATTTAATACCAAATAACTCTATTGATGTATCTATTTCTTCACTATTATATATAGTATCCATATTAATTTTTATATCCCTAAACTTATCATAATTTCTTATAAAGCCCAGTCCATTGCCCTTACCCCCTACTCCTGGAATTTCTCCTCTACATGCCCTGCCATTACACTGAGGACAGACTCTACAAGTACGCATATTTTTTTTTGCATTATCTAATAATGTTTTATAATCCACAATTATCCCACCTTAATATTATTTAAAGTCTATAAATAAATCAATATAATAAATATTATATTGATTTATATTATTATATTATATAATATAGAGATATCCAACTCTAAAGTAATGTATATTTATACATCCAAAACAACCCCACAGATATGGATATTTTTAGGATGCACAAATAAGCTTTGAGATGGCATTATTATAATTTTGGAAATTGTATAATACATGTGAAGAATTTTAAAGTCTATTCCAATTTTTATGTTGATTTTCCATAAACCCCATAATAATTTGAATACACTAATAATTAGAGGAGGTTTTCAATATGCTAGGTACTATAGTAAATTCACTTGCAATAGTTGGAGGAAGTATTTTAGGTCTACTTTTTAGAGGGGGTATACCTGATAAATATAATAAAACTGTATTACAGTCAATAGGTCTTGCAGTAATTTTAATAGGATTAATGAATGCACTCAAGGCTGAAAATATTCTTTTACTGATATTTAGTTTAGTTATAGGGAGTATAATTGGAGAACTTCTAAAAATAGAAGATAGGCTTGAAAAGCTTGGCAATTCCATTGAAAATACAATGGACAAGCTAGAGAACCATTTTAACAGCAAGTTTAAATTATTAGGTAATTTATCCAGTGGAATGTTTTCTACTGGCAATGATAGTATTTCTAAAGGATTTGTTAATGCCAGCTTAATGTACTGTATAGGTTCTATGGCAATAATTGGTGCACTAGAAAGTGGCCTTGCTAATAATCATCAGACCCTTTTTGCAAAATCAGTATTAGACGGTATTTCATCAATAGCCTTTGCTTCTTCTCTAGGTGTAGGAGTATTATTTTCTGCAATACCAGTATTTTTATATCAAGGTTTTATAACTATAACAGCTTTCTCTATGAAGCAGTTCTTATTAACTTCAGTAGTAACAGAAATGTCAGCTGTTGGAGGGTTGTTAATATTTGCATTGGGAATTAACATTCTCCAAATAAAAAAAATAAAGGTAGGAAACATGCTACCAGCAATTTTCATACCTTTAATATTTCATATTATAAAATTATTTATCTATAGATAAATAATATAGGATTTATATGGTAAAACTTAGTTTATGCATATGCAAATACTCAGTGCTTCTGGGAGTTTTGAACATGTATAAATTAAAGTCTTTACTTAAACTCTTAATTTTAACAAATCAGAATTATGAAATTTTCTCATTTAAAAAATTATAACTATTCTCTTCTTCTTTTAGTTTACTATTTAGAATAATAGCTAATATTCCCGTAACAAGTATTGTAAAAAAGTCTGCTACAGTCTGACTAAAAATTACTCCATTTAATTCAAATATTTTAGGCAATATCAAAATTGAAGGCATAAGAAATATACCTTGTCTTGAAAGGGATAGAATAAGAGCTTCCCTTCCCCTTCCAAGAGCTTGAAACAATGAAGCATATACCTGTTGAAATCCAAACAATGGGAAAAACAAGCTTATAGCCCTAAGTGTTTTAGCACCAATAATAATTACATCTTGATCTTTACTGAATGCTGAAATTATCCCCTCTGGGAAAATCATAAAAAATAATGTTATAATCATGGCAAAACTGAACATGCCCCTGTCAAGTAGACAGTGGAAAAAATAAAAATCACTATGACATCAATCATTTAATTATGGTTGATGTCATTTTTTATGATGCTTGTTTTAAAATATGCTTTCGGTATTCTATTGGTGTCATACATTCAAGTCTCTTCTGATAACGGTGATTGTTGTAATACTTTATATAATCAATAATTGCAGATTCTAACTCTTCATAAGAATTAAATTTTTTTAGATAATACATTTCTGATTTTAACATCCCCCAAAATGCTTCCATTGGGCCATTATCTATACAACGAGATACTCTAG
>NZ_FUZT01000035.1 GCF_900167445.1 Maledivibacter halophilus | reverse complement strand
TTTTTTGTTTGCGAGGCATGTTGCCGAGCCGATGGTTTGAAAGAAAACCTGTCACCTAGCTAATGGGAAGACAAGCTGTAGGCAAGGGCGCTTTCGGCGACGAAAGGGTCTGAAGGAAGCTGATGGTGGTTGTTGGAACAAAATGTTAGTGAACCAGTGTTGGCATGTGTAGTGGATAACCTTCCAAAAAGTGGGAACGTCCTAAAATTAGCTAAACTGCATATGTTTTGATGGTTGTTTTAACAACAGGCGGAGTAACTTAACCTCGGAAGTGCTGTATTCGAAGCTGTAGATTTTGCTTACAAGCGAAAGCAAGAGGCAAAATTAGAATGCAGTATGCAGATGAAGCCGTAGTAGTGAATAAACCTATACCAATGAAAGCTAGCAATAGTCTGGAGGAGAAAATATAGGTGACATATCACACCGTTGATATGACTGCTATAGGACAAAAGCCTATGGTAGATGCGAAGGGTGAAAGAGATTTCAAAGTGTATCAGAAAGAATTTAAAGCGAAAGTAAAAGTGTTAAAAGAAAGCTGAAATGCTGGAAGGTACGTATCCTTGGCACAAGAAAATTTGCGAGGGATAATGACGACACAAATATGAAGTAATTAAGGATAAGCGAAGATAAGATTGCCATAGAGCTAGAGACGTCAAGCATCCTTAATGAAGAACATATAACTTTAAGCAATAGAAACTGGAGATACAGCGACAATGGAGGGAAAACATGAAGAAATGGTACAGCCTTATCGATAAAATATATCGGAAAGAAAATTTAAAGCTAGCATTTAAACGTGTAAAGAGAAACAATGGAGCTCCTGGAATAGATGGAGAAACTGTTTCAGACTTTGCGTTAAAGCTGGAGAAAAATATTGAGTTTCTTCATGGGGGACTGAAAACCAACAAGTATAAGCCAAGTCCAGTAAGAAGAGTAGAAATTGAAAAGCCTGATGGAGGCGTCAGACTATTAGGAATTCCCACAGTAAAAGATAGAGTGGTGCAACAAGCTATAGTTAACGTGATAGAGCCTATCTTTGATGAGGCATTTCACCCATCAAGTTATGGATATCGCCCAAAGCGTTCACAGCATCAGGCGGTAGCCAAAGCGGAGCGATTTATGAATAAATATGGGTTAATTAATGTAGTAGATATGGATTTAAGTAAGTGCTTTGATACCCTTGACCATGAAATCATGATAAAAGCAGTAGGTGAGAAGATAAGTGATGGAAGTGTACTAGACTTGATTAAGAAATTCCTAAAAGCAGGTGTAATGCATAGTGACAACTTTAGTAAAACGGAAATTGGCAGCCCGCAGGGTGGTGTCATCTCACCTCTACTCAGTAATATTTACCTCAACCAGTTCGACCAAAGGATGAAAGCAAAAGATATAAGAATAGTCAGGTATGCCGATGATATTCTTGTCTTTGCAAAAGACAAGAAAACAGTGGGTGACTATAAGGTATATGCTACTAAAGTACTTGAGGAAGAACTAAAGCTTACAGTTAACAAAGGAAAGACAAAACTCACAAGTGTACATGAAGGAGTGGAATTTCTTGGGTTTATTATCTACGAAAAATGGACAGTAGTTAATCCTAAAAGAATCAAGAGATTCAAAGATAAAATCAGAAGAAAGACTGTGAGGGGTACAGGAAGGAAAATAGAAGATATTATCAAAGACTTAAATCCTGTACTAAGAGGGTGGATAAACTATTATAGAGTAGCTAACATTAAATCGCTGATGAGGGAATTAATGAAGTGGATAAGAAGGCGCCTTAGAATGATAAAGATGAAGCAATGGAAAACATATAAGGCAATGCATAAAGAAATGAGAAAACAAGGAATCAAAGGCAGTGGGGAGAAGATGGCAGTTACAAAGTGGAAAAATTCAAATGTTCACATCATACACATGCTACTTCCCAACAAACTGTTTGAAGAACTTGGACTCATTGATTTAACAAAATACGAAGTTGGATTGTTGTCGAACTATTATTAGTTTACGAGAAATTTCAGGAGCCGGATACGGCAAACGTAAGTCCGGTTCTGTGAGAGCAAAGAAAATAGGATTAATTATCCTATTTTCTAGCTACTCGATA
>NZ_FUZT01000007.1:221473-337388 GCF_900167445.1 Maledivibacter halophilus | reverse complement strand
ATTAGGCAATGGAATGAATGTATATCTCAAGTAGGAATATATTTTAGTGAAAGATTAAAAGAAGAGTTGTCTATATAATCTATAATACTCAAAAAATATAGGGGTAACTTGACAGTCACCCCTGTTGCCCTCCGGGCTATTTATGCATAAACAATTAATGATTATTCACATGTGAATTTTTAATAAATCATCCATTTACACAAAATAATTTATATTCTCCTTTGGTCTTGACCAATTCTTAACATCAAATTTAATCTATCCAACTGGAAGGATTAAAGTGATCTTTTTTGTTTTCAAAGGTATCCTTATCAATAATATTTTTTTTGTTTTTATTTTTTTTAGGATCATTATATACATTTGAACTGAGCATATCTTTATAGTTAGGATCATATTTATCAGTGAACTTATTTTTGTTTTTCATAAAATAGACACTCCTTTTGTCTTGAAGAAAATATTAAGCTATTCTTAAATTAGAAAATCTCCTCTGATATTATTTTATGCAAAATCATATCTTTAAATAATTAAGAATTTTTTCCATTTAAATAATTGAAAAATTGAATAGTTAACTTTATTTTAATTACTATAAAGGTTTTTTTGGGAAGAAAAGGAGATATAAAATGAAAATTATTGCAAATAATAATATCGCAAGTAATTTTTGAAAGGATGCTTATATATGAATACAAGATTGTTTATTATAGCAATAACACCAGGTATTGCCTTGGCTCTGTCAGTTTACTTTACTGACAGATATGATAAAGAACCTTTAACATTATTAATAAAAGTCTTTGTACTTGGAGCTTTATCAGTAATACCAACTGCATTTGTAGAAAGATTTTTACTGAATTTTAATGTTTTTAGTGGAATATTAAGTGCTGCATTTACAGCATTTATAGTGGCTGGACTAACAGAAGAGTTTTTTAAAAGAGGAGTTGTTTTACTTACAGCATTTAAAAGTAGAGCCTTTGATGAAAAATTGGATGGCATAGTATATGCTATTTTTTCAGCCCTAGGCTTTGCCACCATAGAAAATATAATGTATGTAGTTTTTAGGTTTTCAACAAATCCACATATTGGACTTTACAGAGGTATATTTTCTGTACCGGCTCATATGTTATTTGCAGTAACAATGGGATATTATTTATCTCTAGCAAAATTTGCCCAAAGTGAAAAAGAGAGAAAAAAATATTTAAAGAAATCCTGGTTTGTACCTGCCATATTACATGGTATTTTTAATTTTATTTTAATGACTGATATTTCAATTGCCTTTATAATATTTGTTCCTTATGTTATATATTTATGGGTGACAAACTTAAGGAAATTGAATGAGTATTATATTGAATCGAAAATAACATATAGAAGAAATATGAGATTAGAATAATTAAATTTAATCATAAATAAGCAACTATGGGAGAAGTAGGATTTTCCATAGTTGCTATTTTTTAAAAAATCACAAAATTCTGAATAAACTCATAAATTAGAGGTATAAATATAATATATACATTCTTTATGTAAAGGGGAGATGAAATTATGTTAGAAGTTCCAAATATTAAGATAGGAAGTAATATTACTATTCAAAGAGTAGTAAGAGAGCAGGATACGGCATTGAATTATGGCAGTGGAAAGCTCGATAAACTTTTTGCCACACCAAGGCTAGTGGCATTAATGATTGAAGCTTCTGTTAAGCTAGTTGATTCCAAGCTTCCCGAGGGTTTTATTTCAGTTGGAAAAATGACAAAAGTAGTTCATGAACAACCAACAATATTAGGCCAAACAGTTAGTTTAAAGCTAGAAGTAAAAAAATTTGACGGGAATAATATAATTTTTGAAATGATAGCTTATGATGAAATTGGAATAATTGGAAAAGGAACTCATGAAAGGATTATAGTAAATAAAAAATCGTTACTTAGAAAAGCCAATGAAAGAGCAGCTAAGTTGGAAAATAAGGATTTCTAATTTTCATTTGACCAATGTAAAACCATATATTAAAATATAGTGAGGATTGTTTATTTACTTTAAAATTGACCTGGTTTTTCCGGGTCTTTCTATTTTGAAATTATCTTTGCCAATATAATGTATTTAGTATATATTAAAAATACCAAATCTAAAGTAGCATAAATTCCAATTTTTTTTATAAATCTTAGTAGCTTTTTAATTGAGAAAATTGCATAATTAAATTTCTGTGTTTCACTATATATAAAAGTAAAAAATAAGGAGTGTATATATTTGAAAAGAGGACAAATTTTAGAAGTTGATATAAAGGATATGGATTTCCCGGCAAAGGGAATAGGAGAGATAGAAGATAAAAAAGTATATGTGAAAAATGCACTAAAGGGACAAAAAGTGAAGATTAGAGTTAAAAAGAAAAGAAAGGAATATATAGAAGGAAAGTTACTAGAAGTAATAAAGAGAGCTAGCTATGAAACTGATTCATTTTGTCAACACTTTGGAAATTGTGGAGGCTGTGCTAGACAAACTGTACCCTATGAAAAGCAGCTTGAAATAAAAATGAAGGCAGTAAAGAAGCTAATGGATGAAGCTAACATAACAGACTATAATTTTGAAGGTATTTTACCTAGTCCTAAGCTTTATGGTTATAGAAATAAGATGGAGTATTCCTTCGGTGATGAAACAAAGGGTGGGGAAATGACCCTTGGGATGCATAAAAGGGGACAGTATAATTCAGTTGTAACTGTTGATAAATGTAAGCTTGTAGAGGAGGATTTTAACAAAATATTATGGGGAACTCTTAACTATTTTAAAGAAAGAAATATTCCCCACTATATTAATAGAACCCATATAGGATATCTTAGACATTTTATTGTGAGAAAGGGTTTAAATACTGGAGAAATAATGGTGGCATTAGTTACTTCTACTCAAATGGATCCTAATCTGCAAGGCTTTGTAGATATGCTAAATGGCTTAGAACTAGATGGAGAAATACAAGGTATAATAAATATAAAAAATGATAATCTTGCAGATGCAGTTATTTGTGAAGAAATGGATTTGCTTTATGGAAGGGATTATTTTTATGATGAGCTATTAGGCATAAAATTTAAGATCTCTCCATTATCCTTTTTCCAGACTAATACCAAGGGTGCTGAGGTGCTTTATAGACAAGTCCTTGATTATATAAAAGAGCCTAAGGGAAAGACCGTATTTGATTTATATTCTGGTACCGGTACTATAGGACAAATAGTTGCTAAAAAAGCAGATAAAGTATATGGGATTGAAATTATTAAAGAAGCTGTTGAAGCAGCTAAGGAAAATGCAGCTTTAAATAATCTAGATAATTGTGAGTTTATAGCAGGTGATGTATTTGAAGAAGTAGATAAGCTTACAGATAAGCCTGATATTATTATAATAGATCCTCCAAGGGTAGGTGTTCATAAAAAGGCCCTTTCTAAAATATTAGACTTTAATGCAGAGGAAATAATTTATGTTTCCTGTAATCCTAAGTCTTTGGCAGCGAATTTAGTACAAATAGAAGAGGCTGGGTATAGAGTTGGAAAAATGGTTTGTATAGATATGTTCCCCCATACTCCGCATGTGGAGACCGTCGTAGGAATACAAAGGAAAGAATCTATGAAATAGCCGTATTTACAAGGGTTTTGGAGGATTTTAAGTTTATAACAAATGGGCAAGATTTTAAGAATAAAGTGCCTATTGGAGAACTTGAAATTTGCATTGCAGTGCGTACCTAGAAAAAGTAGACATGTCATAAATAAAAGACAGGGTTTGATTATACCAATCAAATCCTGTCTTTTTGCGTTTAAAGGAAAAAAAAATAATAAAAATTAATCAGGAAAGGGGTTTTAAAAATGTGTAAGGTCATAGCAATAGCAAGTCAAAAAGGAGGAACTGCAAAAAGTACAACATGTAGAAATCTAGCAACGGCATTAAAAAACATGGGCTATAAGGTTTTGGTAGTGGACTGTGATAACCAAGCAAATTTAACCGATTGTTTTGGCATTGAAAGTCCAGACAAATTAGATATAACTCTCTATCATCTGATGGAGAAAATTATCATGGATGAAGATTTGCCAGAAAAAGAGGCTTATATCATTAATAAAGAAGAGATTGACATATTACCTGCCAGCATATTGTTATCAGATATTGAAATTAAACTCGTATCAGCAATGAGTAGAGAATATATTCTTAAAACCATTATTGATGAAATTAAAGGAGATTATGACTTTGTATTATTAGATGCCATGCCATCCCTTGGCTTAATGACCCTAAATGTCCTAGCAAGCTGTGACAGTGTTCTTATACCTGCAACACCAGAATATTTGTCAGCAAAAGGACTTGAACTACTTCTTAAAACCATCTATAAAATTAAAAAGCGTATTAACAAGAGCATAGGATTTGAAGGGATATTGCTGACCATGTTTGATGATAGAACAAAATTAGCTCAACAGATGCTAGAAATGATAAAAACATCCTATGATTCACATATTAGAGTTTTCCATACCAAAATACCTAAGTCAGTAAAGGTTGGAGAAGCCAATGCAAGGAGTAAAAGCATTATCGATTATATGCCTACCAACAAAGCAGCCATAGCCTATGACATATTTGCAAAGGAGTTATTAAATAAGGAGTTGGTATAGATTGGGTAAAGATGAAGTAAAAAAGGTAAAACCCTTTATGGAAATTTTCGGTGACGATTATGAAGAAGACCTCAATCAAAAGGATGAAAAAACAAATCAGCAGAGCCTTAAAATAGAACAGCTAGTGCCATTTAAAAACCATCCCTTTAAGCTATACGAAGGGGAACGATTTAATGAGATGGTAGAAAGCATTAAGCATTTTGGAGTTATTGTACCCATAGTCGTTAGAAAGAAAAAACTTAAATTTGAAGTCCTTTCAGGACATAATCGAGTTAAAGCTTCTAAAGAATTAGGACTTAAAGAAATACCTGCTATAGTGAAAGAAGGATTAACAGAAGAAGAAGCCCTTCTCATAGTTACAGAAACCAATACCATGCAACGTTCCTTTACAGACCTTCCCCATTCAGAAAGGGCAACCGTCATTGCAGTAAGGCATGAAGCCATGAAGAAACAAGGCTTTAGAACTGATTTATTAAAGGAGATAGAGAAATTATCTAAATCACCAAATATAGATCAAGAATTAACTTCTTCCCCAGTGGGGAAGAAGTTAGAAACTAGTATGGTTAAAGTTGGTGAAGAATATAACCTGTCAAAGAACTCAGTGGCTAGGTACCTTCGTATTTCAAAACTACCAAATGAGTTTAAAGAACTTGTAGACGCTGGACAAATTGCTATCCGTGCAGGGGTAGATTTATCTTATTTAAGGGAAGAAAGTCTCGATATCGTTCATGCCATTATAACAGAAGAAAACTTCAAGATTGATATGAATAGAGCAAGAAGATTACGTGGAGCAGATAAAAAAGCTCCATTAACATTTAAAACAGCCCATGACATTATAAGGGGTGAGCCAATAGAAAAAAAGCCAAAGCCACCGAAATATTGGGGAAAGGTATTTACAAAATATTTTACTCCAGAACAAAAAGAAGAAGAGGTTACCAATATTATAGACAAAGCACTGGCAATGTATTATCAATCCATTGAAAAGGATAAAAAGGTTTCAGAGGATACCAAAGTAGAAGACGAAGAAATGGAAATATAAGAAAGGAGGCTTAAGGTTGAGACGATATAATAAAGTAAAACAAATATATGATTATACCCTTGCTGAAATTATTAAAGACCGTAAGACTTGGATGGCTTTCCTAGCTTTTCATTGTAGGGTGTATAAACATACCTTTGATGATACAGTTTTAATCTATGCTCAAAGACCTGATGCCACTTTCGTAGCGGATATGAAGACATGGAATCAAAAAATAGGTAGATGGATTAAAAAGGGTTCAAAATCAATCGCTGTTTTTGATGAGACAAAGGATTATCCAGCTCTTAAAAATTACTTTGATATCAAAGACACTACAGTTAGACAGGAAAATAGATTGAGTTACCCTGTATACTGGAGAATAGATAAAAAGAATGAACAATCCCTTTTAAGTGATCTTAAAAAGTATTATGATGTGAATACCATAGATGATTACCTTAAAAAAGTTACTATAACTGAACTGGACAAAGGAGAAGATGAAATATATAAAGGCTTTGAAAGGGATATTAAAGACAGCCCATTATCAAATCTTGACCTTAAAAAGGTTAAAGACCAGTTTCAAATTACCCTTGCAGAAAGTATTTATTATATGACAGCCACAAGATGTGGAATTAAAGCTAACCCAGATTTTAAAGTCATTAACTATTTTGATACAAAGCCATTAATATTTAGAATAGGTACTATTGTAAGTCACTTATCAGAAAATATTTTAAGGGATATTGAAAAAGAAATTAAATCAATGAAAAGTGAGAGGAGGACTATCAATGAAGCCAGTGAAGTTAGATTACAGAATGACAGAACAGGGATTTCTAGAACCAATACTGGAAGTATCCAACCATCAAGTGGACATAGGAAAGTACGGAAGAAAAGCAATGAATTACCTGAAGGAAGAACATCCATACAGGTTCAGTCTCCTACGGGCAGAGGGAATATTAATGGAAACCATGTACAAGGTGAACCAGGAAGCACATCAAATGATGCAGCTACTACAGGAACAGATGTTAGAGACAGAACCCATACCCAATCCAGAGAACTTTTACGAAAGCTACAAACACAGGGAAATGATCAGGACAAGGGCAGAAGAGATGGTACTTCAACAGATCGTGTACCAACCAAGATAGAGTCGTCAAAAAATGATGGCTCTTTTTCTTTATCCAAAATAACGAATCAGCAGATTATTGATTCAGAATTAAAAAGAGGCAGTGGCTTTGAAGAAGGTAAACAAAGAATCGTTAATTTCTTTGCTGAAGATAGGACAGCAAAAGAGAAAGTAGAGTTTTTGAAAAAAGAATACGGTATTGGTGGTGGTACCCTTTTATATAATTCAGAGGGTACATTTAATCAATCTGAATCCATCGGAGTTACCAATCATGATAGTAAGGGAATAAAACTTAATATTAAGGATGGAAGAGAAATCAATTTATCATGGACAAAGATAGCAGAAGAAATTGAAAGGCTAATTGAAAATGGAGATTATTTTAAACCTCGATATAAAGGGGATAGACCACCAATTCCCAAAGTAGATAGACAGCCAAATTTATTCGATGTTTTAGAAGAACATAAAGAAAAAAATATTAATGATTCTATTATTAGTTCGGTAGATGATAATAAAGTAACAGTAAATAATAAAATTAATTATCAATACAATGAAGAAGATAGTATCGGTATAGGTGGGGTTAAATCTAAATATAAGCAAAATATAGAAGGCATTAAAACCCTTTATGCCCTTGAAGAGGAAAAGAGATTAGCCACCCATGATGAACAATCAATTTTAGCAAGATATAGTGGTTGGGGTGGACTTGCTGGTGTATTTGATAAACATAACAACACATGGGCCAATGAATATCATGAACTTAAAAATCTATTAACACCCCAAGAATATGAAAGGGCTAGAGAATCAACCCCTAATGCCCACTACACATCCCCAGTTGTTATTAAAGCCATGTATCAAGCACTGGAGCAGATGGGATTGAAAAAGGGAAGTATTTTAGAACCCAGCATGGGCATTGGTAACTTTTTTTCTCATATACCAAAGAATATGGATTTAAAACTTTACGGTGTAGAGCTAGATGATTTATCAGGCAGGATTGCCAAACAGCTTTATCAAAATGCTCATATTAAAATTAGTGGCTATGAAAATGCTAACCTAAAAGACAATTTCTATGATGTAGCCATTGGGAATATTCCCTTTGGTAATTATAAAGTTTATGATAGGCAGTACAATAAACATAATTTTCTTATCCACGATTATTTCTTCGCTAAAACCATGGATAAAGTAAGACCAAATGGTATCATTGCCCTAATTACGTCAAAAGGAACACTAGATAAGGCAGATTTAAAGGTAAGAAAATATATTGCAGAGCGTGCCAATCTTTTAGGAGCAATAAGACTTCCTAATACGGCATTTAAAGAAGTAGCAGGAACAGATGTTACAGCAGATATGATCTTTCTTCAAAAACGGGAAAGGATATCCGTAGAAAATCCTAGATGGCTGGAGGTAGGGAAAAATGAAAATGGCGTTCCCATAAATACTTATTTTTTAGATAATCCCCATATGTGTCTAGGAGAAATGCAATTTGACACAAGAAGATATGGTGAGGACAGTCGTTATACAACCTGCGTTGCTAGTGATGAAAACTTCAATCTAGAAGAGGGTCTCATGGAAGCTATTAGCCATATTAATGGTACTATAGGAAATTACGAAACACATATAGAAAAAGAAGATAATGCATTAGTACCTGCTAATTCCAATGTAAAAAACTATACCTATGGCTTTATAGATGATACCTTATATTACCGTGAAAATAGTCATATGAGAAAGCTAAATATCACTGGTAAAAAGCTTGAAAGAATCAAAGGAATGATTGAACTTAGGGAAATTACAAGGAATTTAATCAATATCCAATTTGTGGGCTGTACCAAAAAAGAATTGGCAGAGAAGCAAGAAACTTTAAATACTAAGTATGATGCCTTTGTAAATAAGTATGGAGCAATTTCATCAAAAGCGAATATGCAAGCATTTAGGGAGGATAATGATTATCCTCTTTTATGCTCCCTAGAGGTAATAGACCAAAATAAAAACATTACAAAGGCTGATATCTTTACTAAGCAAACGATTAAGCCAATAGAAAAGATAACTTCTGTTGATACTGCTAGAGAAGCTCTTACAGTGTGTTTAAATGAAAAAGGGGAAGTTGACCTTGAGTATATGGAAGAACTCTATAATGAAGAAAAAAATGATATTATCAAGGAACTACAGGGGGAAATCTTTTTAAATCCTATTAAATATGATAAGGCAAATCCCTACGTAGGTTATGAAACCTATGACCAATACTTATCAGGTAATGTAAGGGAAAAGCTAAAATTTGCAAAGGTTTATGCAGAGACCCATCTAGAATTATTTCAACAGAATGTATTAGCCCTTGAAAAGGTACAGCCAAAAGACCTTGATGCCAGTGAAATTGATGTGAGATTGGGGACAACTTGGATTGATAATAAAGACTATGAACAGTTTATCTATGAGCTTTTAAAGACACCACATTATTATAAAAATAAGACAGGTGCGAGAGATGAAATTTGCTTAACCTACAATGATTACAATACCAGCTATACCATTAATGGAAAAGGATTAGATGGATATTCAGTAGCTGCAAGAGAAACCTATGGGACAAAGAGAATGAATGCCTATTATATCATTGAAGACACTTTAAATCTAAAAAATGTCACTGTAAAGGATAGAGTAGAAGAAGGGGATAAAGTAAAATATGTACTCAATAAAAAGGAGACTATGTTAGCAAGAGAAAAACAAAGTCTTATTAAACAAGCCTTTAAGGAATGGATATTTAAAGACCCTAATCGACGGAAAAAATATGTGGATTTTTATAATGAAAATTTCAATAACATCAGATTAAGGGAATATGATGGAAGCCATTTAACTTTTCCAGAAATGAATCCAGATATTAAACTAAGACCCCATCAAGTTAACGCTATTGCTAGAACTATTTACGGTGGTAATACATTGTTGGCACATTCAGTGGGGGCCGGCAAAACCTTTGAAATGATTGCCAGCTGCATGGAACAAAAAAGGATGGGGATTATTAAAAAGGCTATTTTCGTTGTGCCGAATCATATTACCCAGGACTTTGGTTCAGAGTTTTTAAGACTCTATCCTAATTCAAAGGTACTTGTTACAACCAAGAAGGATTTTCAAAAGAAAAATAGGCAAAGGTTCGTATCGAGAATAGCAACAGGGAATTATGATGCTATTGTTATTGGACATAGTCAGTTTGAGAAAATACCTGTATCCATAGAACGTCAGGAACTCATGATTAAACAGCAAATCAACGATCTTATGGAAGGTATTGACCAGTCAAAAAAAGAAAGGGGACAGAACTGGTCTATAAAGCAAATGGAAGCAGAAAAGAAAAAGCTAGAGACAGAACTTAAAAAACTACATGATACAAAAAAAGATCAGGTGATTAATTTTGAAGAATTAGGTGTAGATGCTATTTATCTAGATGAAGCCCATTATTATAAAAACTGTGCAGTTTTTTCAAAGATGCGAAATGTAGCTGGTGTAGGGCAGTCAAAGGCAAAGAAAGCTAGTGATATGCTAATGAAAACCCAATACATTCAAGAAATGAATGGTGGTGAAAAAGGAGTTGTTTTTGCCACAGGTACCCCTATCTCTAATTCCATAACAGAGCTTTTTGTGATGCAGCGTTATTTACAAAGTAAAGAACTTGAAAGTCGAGGATTAAAGCATTTTGATAGTTGGGCAGCACAATTTGGTGAGGTAGTATCGGCATTAGAGTTGTCACCAGAGGGGACGGGGTATCGCATTAAAAACAGATTTGCTAAATTTACAAACCTGCCTGAACTTATGACCATGTTTAAAAATGTTGCAGATATACAAACAGCAGATATGATAAATCTACCAGTTCCTAAATTAAAGGGTGGTAAGGCAAAAATTATTGTAGCTGAAAGCAATGATTACATTGCAAGGAAAATGGATACTTATGCTAAACGAGCAGAAAATATCAGAGGTGGAGAAGACCCGAGGGTGGATAATATGCTTAAGGTAACCAATGAAGCAAGACTTTTGGGATTAGACCCACGTACCCTTGACCCTAATGCCCCTAATTTTCCAGATTCTAAGGTGAATCGTTGTATTGATGCAGTTTATAAAGAATATATAGATAGCAGGGATATAAAAGGAACACAACTTATATTCTCTGATACAGGAACGCCCACAAATGATGGGCGTTTTTCAGTTTACACCTATATGAAAGAAGAGCTAATTAAGAAGGGCATTCCTGCTGATGAAATATGCTTTATCCATGATGCCAAGACCGATGTCCAAAGAGAAGAATTATTTGCAGATGTGAGAAGTGGTAACAAAAGAATATTGATTGGTTCAACGGCTAAATGTGGAACAGGGACTAATGTGCAGCAGAAGTTAATAGCACTTCACCACCTTGACTGCCCTTGGAGACCTGCTGATTTAGAGCAACGGGAAGGGCGAATACTTAGACAAGGCAATGAAAATGAAGAAGTAAGTATTTACAAATATGTAACCCAGTCAACCTTTGACAGCTATATGTGGCAACTGGTGGAGAATAAGCAGCGATTCATTTCACAAATAATGACTTCAAAATCTGTTTCAAGAAGTGCTGAGGATATTGACGAAACCGTATTGTCTTATGCGGAAGTAAAGGCAATTGCCACAGGAAATCCACTAATTAAACAAAAGATGGAGGTTGACAATGAAGTATCCAGACTAACTCTCTTAAAAGCAGACTATGACAGCAATAAGTACTCATTAGAAGATAGATTTTTATATAAATATCCAATGGAAATCAAAAGACAGGAAGAAATTATTGAATGTCTTATAAAGGATATTGAAAAAAGAGATATGGCTCAAGAACAGGAATTTAAGATGACTATTGAAGGCAGGGTATTTCATGAGAGAGAAAAAGCAGGAACATATATGTTAGCCATTCTACAGGGATTAAAAGAGGGTGAAAAGAAATCCGTTGGAAGCTTTAAAGGCTTTGAATTATCTATATCCAAAAGTGCATATAGTAGTGACAATGGAATGACCCTTCATGGCAGTAAATCTTATTTTGCAAGCTTTTCAGATAGTCCCCATGGCAATATGATGAAACTAGAAAATATCCTTGACAGTCTAGAAAAAAGAATAGAAGACCATGAAATAAGAGTGGAGGAATTGAACCGTAACATGAAACAGGCAAAGGAAGAATTTCAGAAACCCTTTGCCCACCAAGCTAGTTTAGAAAGGGCATTAAAGAGACAGTTTGAGCTCAATATACAGCTTGACATGAATAAAGAGCCTGATGAAAATATTGTAGATGATGAAGATTTAAATGATAAAGAGCTTGATACTTATGAAGAAGATAAAGCCAATGATAATGAAGAAATTTAATTATTTAGGAGATGATTGAAACATGACAATAGACAAGGAAAATACAAAATTATTAAAAGCAATTGAAGAACTGGCAAATCCAACATCCAAGGATAAAACCATCATAAAAGAGGCAGTGGATTCATTTGGAATAAACACATTTTTACTAAACATTGAAGAATATGATATTTCAATGACTGTAAAGGATAAAATAATAGCTTTAAGAAATGTTGTTGATGCACTATATAAAGGAGAATCGAATGACTCTAGTCAAGGTGGTGGTCAAAGTGGCTAGAAAGATTCAGTCTTCTGAATCCTTTTTAAAGAGCTTAAATGCTTTGACAGGTATCTCCATAAGAAAGATTAAAAATTATTCTAAAGAACACAATCTGTTTAATATTCTTGAACATCCAATGGTAGTTGAGCCCACTGAAGGTCAACTGAAGAAAATTAATACCTTAAATGAATTTATATCTTCTTATCTAGTACTAAGAATGAAAGAAGAAGAAAATCGTATTAAACTTGGAAGTGCCAAAGAAGCAGGTGAATATTTCGTATCCTTACTTGGTGGAATGAAGGATAAAGAACGGTTTGCAGTTGCATTTTTAGATAATAGCAATAGTGTTATAGAAACAAGAATTGTTTCAGAAGGAACAGTTAATATGACACAAGTCTTTCCAAGAAATATTCTAAAACTGGCAATTGCTAACGATTGTACAGGCTTAATACTATCCCATAATCATCCAGGCAGAACACTTAATTTTACTATTGAAGATAAGAGTATAACACAGCGAATGGTTGATATATTTCACCCCCTCAATATTCGAGTATTGGATCATATTGTTGTTGGAGGAAATAACTATTCATCATTGGCTCAAAAAGGGCACTTACCTGTTATGACACTTAAATCCGCAAAATATGATCCTATTGTATTAGATAATAAAGTGAAAGAAGACTCATTTACTAGAGGGGAAGAAGTCTTTGTTAATGAAGATGAGGAAGAATTAGAATTTTAATGGGGGGATTGGGTGTATAAGGAAAGAAGATTTTCAGAAGAACAGCTAAGAGAAGCCAGTAATGTAAATATTATTGCCTTAGCTAAGAATCGTGGTTATGATGTTAGAAAAGTTACCCCACGCTCCTATAAAATACCTGGATATGGAGGACTATATATTAAAGGAGATGGTACAAAGTGGAACTGGTTTTCAAGGGGAAAAGGAGGGGGAGCCATACAGTTTTTAATGGAACTTGAAAATATATCATGCGTAGATGCAGTAAAAGAATTATTAGATATACCCCATGATGCATTACCACAAGTAGAACCACCCCCTAAGGATATTGATGAAAAAAGAGAGTTAGTATTACCAAGAAGAAACAGCACCTACAAGCATATTTTTGCCTATCTTATTTATACTAGAAAAATTCATGGGGATGTAGTCCAAGAATTTGTAAAGAATAAGCAGCTTTACGAAGATGAGAAAAGAAACTGTGTATTTGTTGGTTACAACAATGAAAATGAACCTAAATTTGCAAGTCTAAGGGGCACTGGTAGGAAACAGTTTAGGAAAGATCTATGGGGCTCTGATAAGACTTACCCCTTCCATAGAGAAGGAACAAATGATACTTTATTAATCTTTGAAAGTCCCATTGACTTAATGAGCTATATGACATTAGCCAAGATATATAAAATAAAAGCTTTCCATCATCATATGATTTCAATGGGTGGAACCTCCTATTTGCCTATTGAATACTATACTAGCCAACATCCAGCCATAAAGAAAATGATCCTCTGTCTTGATAATGACCAAGAGGGTCATTTTTTTTCGCAACAAATTCAAGAAAGGTTTGGAGAGAGATTTCAGATATTAAAGCATTTGCCAACAGCAAAGGATTTTAATGAGGATTTAATTGTTATGCACAATAGATTAAATGATTATGAGAAAACAGAGGGTATGCAGCTTTAGCTATGGTTAAGTTGCAAAATTTGAAAACTATGTGACGTAATTATTAAGATTGAAAATACGAATAATGTTCTTTGAAAGCTGAATAGTACGGCATTTAAAAATTAAGAATTTGCTATAGCAATATAGAAAATATGGTATAATTTTATTGCTAGATAAATCTAATTAGCAAGATAGTGGGTAGTAACCATGCAATAATGTAAATGGCTATACATAATTAGAAGATAATTGTAGATCTAAAAGGAGGAAGTATTATGGATGAAAATGGATTAGCAATTTTATTGTTTGGAGCTGCTGCTGTTTTTTGTATAGTTTATGCTATTTATCAGCATGTAAGTATTATGCTAAATAAAGAAAAAATAAATTATGTAAATGCAACTATTATAGAGACAGCGACTGCTATGCCAGAAACAATGAAAATAAACAATTCGAAGTGGGCGTATGTACGATTCTGGGTTGATGGAAAAGAATATATATCATCAAAAAGAATTCAAGTTTCGATGAATTCTTCTGTGGGTGATGAAATAGAAGTTGCTTACTTTAAAGATAATCCAAGCGTAATATTTACACCAAACTGGAAAAAAGAAAGAGTTTTTTTGATTATAGGAATTTTGTGTTTAGCAATAATGGTCTATTTGAAATCTAAGAGTTCACTATAGAATAATGAGTATAATGTTAGCATACGGGGCGTACTAATTATAATTTAACGTCACGACTCAAAAACGAATAATTATCAAAAATACCGTATTATTCAGAAATGAATTTACGGTATTTTTTATGTCTCATTACAAGAATATTATGATGGAAGACATCTTAAAAAGTTCATACTAAAACATATTCCACCCTTAAAGTTATATATTCAAAAAAGATAACATTCATGATGATAATAGGGACTAGTCATGTGAAGGAGGGGAGATAATGGGTGTCATCAAAGATTTTTTTGAGAAAATTAAATATCGCCATAGTTTAAAGGAGTTAGAAGTTGCTGATCTTAACAGAATGCAGCATAATGAAGTAATGGAAGGTTTAAGGGCTGGTCTTGCAGTATCCCAGATAAAAATGTATGCTCACGATATTTTAAATCACAAGCAAATGAATGAAATTAGAACAGGTATGGAAAACGGCTTAAGCAAGCTACAAGTAGCTTTATATGCCAACAAACCAACCCTTACACACATTCAAATGAAAGAAGTAAGACTTGGGCTTGAAGGAAATCTCAGCAATTCCCAGGTTGAAATGTATGCTAAAGCTACCCTACTGCCTGAACAGATGGAAGAGATAAGAAAAGGCTTTGAAAGTGGCTTGAATAAAAGGCAGGTAGAATTCTTAATTAGTCAATCCTATTTAACGCCACAGCAAATGCGAGAAGTTCGCATAGGTCTTGATAATGAATTACCTATAGACCTAATCAATAAATGTATTAAACAAGATAATGGTAGGGTTAGAGGAGCCAAAGAAATAGAGGGGATTAGAAAGGTTTACGAAGCGGGAAAAATTGAAATTTCAAGGAGAAATATTGAATCACTTAAGACTAACTTATTTAAAAAGATAGAAGTAGAAAAGGAAATACCTGATAAAGCCACTGAAAAACAAGATAATAAAGTCAGTAATAAAGTAGAGTCACCAACCTTAGAAATAGAAAATGCAGAAATATATAAGGAGCATTATGAAAAAATGATGAATGCTTATCCTAATGTGTCCCATGTTCAAGAAGACAATGAGGAATTAGAAATGTAGTATGAATAAATAATTTATTAACACACAAGATACTAATAGTAACTTATGTTTCTAAAAGATGCTATCTAATCAAAAAACAATCGTGTAATCTTATAGTAACTAATGAAACTATAAGAAACGGGTGGGTGTTATGAAAATGAATAAGGTTATGTTTGGTAAAAGATTAAAGGAGACTAGAAAGTTAAGAAATATAACGTCTAATAAACTAGCAGAGTTATGCGAAATAGAGCCATCATTTGTAAGACAAATTGAAAGTGCTGCCAAATATCCGAGCATCCCAGTATTTGTAAAGCTATGTAATGCACTAGGTGTTTCCCCTGAATACTTATTAAAAGATAGTCTAAAAGAAATTGATGAACCAGATAACTTAAAGAGTCTATATAATAAGCTTAAAAATTTATCCCCAAATGAAATAGAATTAGCTAAAGATATAGTAGAGGACATTTTAAAACATCGACAGCGAGACCTATAGATACAAATAATTTATAATTATTACACAGTTTGACATAATCTGCACTTTAAGTGATGTATACTTATAGTAACAAAAGTTTCTTAAAGAAACTCTAATCACATGAAGGAGGAAAAACTGTGGAGAATGATTATGTAGAGATTATAGGGAAGGTATTTGACATCATAGATGAAGCAGAATCTAAAATTGTTTCTAAAGATAGTGAGGAACGTTTTAACGAAGAGGGGTATCTATTACAGAAGATACATGAAGATTTAATCAGGCTTGTGGGGAAAGCCGAAAAGAGGTATGTGGAATATCAGACCAATACCTATTAATCAGCTTGTTGTTAATGTAAGGTAATAAATAATCTTATATGTAAATGCTATTCAAGGCATTTTTACACCCTCATTTTATTGTATAGATAGAATGGGGGTGTTTTTATAAAATAGGTATATCCAATAACAAAGGATGGATAAGATGTATGGCGAATATTGTATTAGGTGAAATTACAATATATTGAATGGATAGGAGGATTTAATGAAAAATCATAAAAAAGTAGATGGAAGGCTTTTGCAAACAAATAAGAAGTACTCTCAACTAAAACATAGTCAAAAAGAGTTTATTGCCCATGAACTATATGCTCAGTGTAAGGCATACGTCATGACAAAGGGAGTATTTCCTAACAATAAACAAAACTATGATATTATAGATGCAGTCATGGAAAAAATAGAAGAAAGACAAATATGGATTCCAGAGGATGAAGTATACAAGCATTTCATAAGCAAAAAGGAAAAATACAGAGCTAAAATGGTTAAAGAGGGATTACTAATTGAGGATAATGGTAAGTTTGTATTTAATAAAAAAATCATATTATATATAGCCATGAGTTTGGATGGATATATTGCTGATAAAGATGGAGGAATAGATTGGCTAGAGGAATATGCTAACATAGAAGATACAGATTATGATGAGTTCTATAAAACTATTGATACGGTCATAATGGGTAGAAAAACATACGACCAAGTTCTTGGCTTTGGAGAATACCCCTACCAAAATGTGAGGAGTTATGTTTATAGCAAAACAAGAACAGGAGCAGATGAAAATGTTGAATTTATCCGTATACCACCTGTGGATTTAGTAAAATCATTGAAACAACAATCAGGTAAATATGTATGGTTAATAGGTGGGGCAGACTTAATACATGATTTTATAGAGGATAATTTAATAGATGAATATCAGATAACTATATTGCCTGTTATTTTAGGAGAGGGAATTCCGTTATTTAAAAGTGGTGTTGATAGAGTAGGGTTAGAACTACTTTCTAAGAAAAATGTAAAGGATGTAGTGACCCTTACTTATAAAAAGAAGTAGATATTTATTTTCAATATCCTAATAAAACCGCAGTCCTCAGAAGGCTATGCCTTCCTGCGGGCAAGCTTCCACTTTGTTAAACAAAGTAGCTTTCTGGGGATATCCCCAGCCCCTTAATATTGGGCTATGCCCAAACCCTTAAAAATAAATTCATCCAAAACTAGACTTTGTTTTTTAGTAATATTACAATATCTTTAATGACTTTGGGGAGGGGTAAGGAATGGATGCTATTGTAGATGAAAAAATATTTTATGAAAGCCTAGAACAATTTACTGCAGAATATAGAGAAGAAATTCTAAAAGGGCTAAAAAAGAACAATGAAGAATATAAAATTCTTCGTAAGGAATTTAGTGAGATTTTAGAGGGAACAGAGCGTTTATCACAAAGACTTCATGGAGAAGATGGAAACTTAATAGATAAGTTTATTGAAATGTATTTTGCAATTGTCATTATAGAAAGTAGTCAGATATATTTACAAGGTCAAATTGATGGCATGAGGATTATAAAAAAATTAAATCATTTATAGAAAGGCTAGTAGCTTCAATGTTACTAGCTTTTTTCTATGAAAAAAAAGAGATGATGGTCATAAAAAAAGAAAGATTTATTGGACTTAGGGTAACAGAAACAGAGTATAACCAAATTGAAAGAAAAGCTAAAAAGGGAAAAATGAATATTAGTCAATACGTATGTTTACAGGCATTAGAAAGAGATATAAAGATTTATGATGGATTAAAGGAACATACCCGTCAACTAGCAAGGTTAGGAGGAAATTTCAACCAAGCATTAATATTAGTACATCAAGGAAAGCTCAATACCATAGATATTATGCCTATTAAAAAGGAGATACATGCCATATGGCTATTATTGAACAAATGTGCGTCCGTAAGTAGAGTCTAAGAAGGCCTACGGGGGTTTAATAAGATTCCGTTCTGAGCAAATGGTAAGTAAAAGTACAAAAGTAACTTTGGTTACAACTTATCACTAGCCAGCTTATCCATGACGGAAACCGAGTGGGGAGTGTAGCATGCTGGAAAAAGCAGAAAGTCAATCTAACCTCAAAGATTGCGACTGAATTGCTGAGGTGAAAAGTTATGTATGAGGATAAAAGATGTATTTCTTGAACGATAGTCAGAGACTGGGGCTACAATGACCCATAGTGAAATGAGGTTGTAACGCTATCTGATACTGGCATTAGTATATAATTAGTGTACTAATGTGATGTACTCGTATCAAGTCAACTATAGGGAATAGTAAATGGGGAAAGTCGTATCCGACAACATAACAAGCTTATCTTATTTAACCTAAACGGAGATTTCCTAAGTCGAAATGCCGCTAGGCTATAAGCAAAGGCTTTGAATATTCGATATGGAAACAGAGCTTTCATAGTAGTCTGAGCTAAGGAAGGCTTAGTACATGGCGAAGGGGAGCAGTCTATCTTTTAATACTAAAACGGAAGGATGTGTTGAGACATTGAGAAATCCAGTTGATGTATTGAAAAATCTAACAAAACAGGCTAAAAAGCCTGAGTATAAGTACAAAAGGTTATATAGAAATTTCTACAATCCTGAATTCTATATCCTAGCATATAAAAATATTTATGCCACAAAGGGTAGTATGACACCAGGAATTGATGGGAGAACCATTGACAATATGAGCTTATCTCGAATCAATAAAATTATTAATAAAATGAGAGACAAAAGTTATCAACCCAACCCAGTAAAAAGGGTATATATTGATAAAAAAAATAGCTCAAAGAAACGCCCATTAGGAATACCATCAGCAGATGATAAACTTATCCAAGGAGTTACAAGGCTGATACTAGAAAGTATTTTTGAACCAAACTTCTCTATAAACTCTCATGGATTTAGACCTAAAAGAAGCTGTCATACTGCATTGACACAAATACAGAAAAAATTCAAAGGAGTAAAGTGGTTTATTGAAGGTGATATAAGGGCTTGTTTTGATAGCTTTGACCATCACATATTAATAGATATCATTAGGCAAAGAGTTGCAGATGAGCACTTTATAGCTTTACTGTGGAAGTTCCTAAGAGCTGGATATATGGAGCAATTCATATATGAGAAAACACATAGTGGAGCACCACAAGGGTCAGGAATAAGTCCTATCTTAGCAAATATATATTTAAATAAATTAGACGAGTTTATGGATAAATATAAAAGTAAATTTGACATAGGAGAGCGAAAAAGGCGAAAAGTAAATCCTAAATACACAAAACACCAAAGAGCAATGTTTAAATGTACAGAAAATTGGGAGGGCATGAGTGCAGATGAGAAAAAGACAGCCCTTAAAAAGAGGAAAGAACACAGGAAACTTATGCAAGAGCAACCTTATTACCTAGCTAATGACTCAACATTTAAACGGCTACAATATGGCAGATATGCTGATGATTTTATCATTGGCATTATCGGCAGTAAACAAGACGCTCAAAAAGTGAAAAGTGATATTGCTAGATTTATAAATAATGCTATGAAACTGGAAATGTCAATGGAAAAATCGAAGATAACCCATTCGTCAGATATGGCACGATTTCTAGGGTATGATATAACAGTCTCAAGAAGCAATAGCTTAAAGAAAAACTCAAAAGGTCAAATGGTTAAAGCGTGGTATGGAGCAGTACAATTATATGTACCACATGATAAATGGTTCAATAAACTAATGGAGTATAAAGCACTTAAGATTGAAAAGGATATAGACGGTAAAGATAAATGGATTCCAACACATAGAGGTCAATTAATTAATATGTCAGATGAAGCAATAGTAGGTAAATATAACTCTGAAATCAGAGGCTTATACAATTATTATTGCCTTGCCAATAATGCAACTGTGTTGAGTAATTTTGGACATATAATGGAGTATAGTATGTATAAAACCTTTGCAGGCAAGTACAGAACATCAATGTCTAAGATAATCAAACAATATAAGCGAAATGGTGTATTTACAGTCAATTACATGACAAAACAAGGAATAAAGCAAACCACATTTTATAATGATGGCTTCAAAAGAAAAAAGGGCTATACACTAGAATACACCGACTTATTACCACAGTTTCAGAAATATATTAGACCTAACAGCCTTATAGCTCAACTTAGAAGTAAAACTTGTGAGCTATGTGGCGAAACAAAAGAAGAGATAACAATTCATCAAGTTAAAAAACTAAAAGACCTCAAAGGAAATCATGAATGGGAAAGAATTATGATAGGAAAACGTAGAAAAACAATGGCAGTATGCATAGACTGCCACAATATTATACATTACAATTGTTAGATTATAGATAGATGGAGAGCCACATACATCGAGAGGTGTACGTGTGGTTCGGGAGGGAGTTAGATACAGACCGCTAAAGAAATTTAGTATGGCGGTATCTTGCTTACCTTTTTAACGGAAGAAACAAGACGTATACAGGGCTAAGGAGAATAATTGATTATATTCTCCGTGAAGATAAAACTCAACTTGGCTTATACAGTGGTTTTAACTGTGATGCCGATAATGCTTATAATGATTTTGTTATGACTAAGAGAAGTTACTATAAAGAGACTGGACGACAATATATACACTTCGTTCAGTCTTTTTCTAATCACGAAAATATATCACCAGAAACTGTAAAGGCTATTGCAGATGAGTTACTTTTAATGGATAAGTTCAAAGGATTTCAGGTGGTCTATGGAACTCATATGGATACAGACAATCTCCATACCCATTTTGTTTTGAATACTGTCAATTCTTATACAGGCATGAAGTGGAAGATGAGTAAAGAAGAGCTCCAAAGTCTAAAGGACTATTCAGACGAAATCTGTAGAAAATATGGTCTTATGATAACCCATGGTAAAAAGGGAGCACATATAAATCGAGGTGAATATCGTTCTAAAGTGAAAGAGAAAAGCTGGAAATATGAGCTTTTCTTAGCAGTAAAGCATGCTAAACGCTGTTCAATCTCAAAAGATGATTTTATAGAGAAGTTGAAGCAATTAGGGTATGGGGTTCATTGGTCAGATGAACGCAAGTACATTACTTTCATAAATCCAGATGGTAAGAAATGCAGAAACAGAAAACTATATCCTCCAGAGAAATTTACAAAAGAAGCACTTTTAAAGCGATTTGATTTAAATAAACAACAGATGACTGAACAAGTAGCTAAAGCAAAATTTGATGTAGTTTTATCAGCAGTAAAATTATTTGAATTAGATGATATAGATAATGGGCATGGCACAGGAGGTCATGCTTTTCCTTTATCAAGGCTAGAAGGAACAGCTAAACAGGATGAAATAGCAGAAATGAAAAAGGGAGAAGGTTTCAATTGGGACAAAGAGAAGGAGAATCAGATGTAAGGAGTTGGCAATATGGGTAGAACATTCAGCAATCAATATAAATGCGACCATTGCTTATACTTACTCCATAAAGAGAAAAGGAAAGATATAGATGGTCAGGAGCATATACGCTATTATTGCATGATTAAAAATTGTGTCAAAGAAGGAGAGGAAGATGGCAAATAATTTGAATATATGTCTTAAAGGGAGGGATAACTACTGGATAAAAAAACAAAAGGATTTGTTAGTGGGCTCATACTTCTATTAGGAACAGTTTTCAATCTGATTTTTACAACAAATCTTCACTATTTACTTAGTAAAAAGATAGATACAGTTAAGTGGTTTCCATTAAAAACTATCATAGCAAGTTTATGTAGTAGCAAAGAACATTTGCTGCTTTTTTTGTGTTTTGATGGAATCCTCTTGCTTGGTGTGGTTTATTATTATGTAGCTAACCATAAACCCTATCAATCGGACTTAATTCAGATTACCCCTAACATTTCAACACCAGTTTCCGCAGGTCAAAAGCAATTTGGCTCAGCAAGATGGCTAACAGATAAGGAGCAGGAAATGTATTTCAAATCCTTTATGTTAAATAGTGAAGATGATCAAGTAAAAAAGCTTAAGGAATTAGCAGATGAGGAAGTTAAATCAATGAAAAATGAAGGAGTGATAACGGGTGACCAAGGGGAAGGAACAGATGAGGAATCCGAAATTTCAACATATGAAAGGCTACTTAAAGAAGAGACTGCAAAAGCCTATGATAAACAGGAGAGTGCTCCGAAATCCGAAGAAAATCAAACGCTAAAAAGTGGAGGAATTGTTCTTGGAATGAAAAAAGAAAGGGGAAGGGAGAGGATTTACTATATAGATGATGACACCCATACCCTTTGTATTGGAGCCACAAGAAGTGGTAAAACAAGAAGTATTGTTCTTGAAACCATTGGTGTATTAGGGCTGTCAGGAGAAAGTATGGTTATATCCGACCCCAAATCAGAGCTTTATAACTACACAGCTCCTTATCTTAATCATCTAGGTTATCATGTCATAGCATTGGATTTTAAAAATCCATTAAAGTCCCATCGCTATAATTTTCTACAACCTATTATAGATGCCATAGATGAAGATAATTTACCAGGAGCTATAGAAGCTACATGGGATTTAACAGCTTCTTTAGTACCTGAAAATAGTCATAATGAGAAGATCTGGTCGAACGGTGAAGCCAGTATTATAGCAGCAGCTATTATGTCCGTAGTTTATGATAATCGACAGGGCAATAATAGAAGGTTTCAAAACATGAGTAATGTGTACTTTTTTATTAGTGAAATGTGTAAAACAATCAATGGGAAAATGCCATTAACCAGTTACCTTGAAACAATTCCAAGTAATCATCCTGCAAGGGGACTGTTATCTATATCAGAGGTTGCCCCTTCTAAAACTAAAGGGTCGTTTTTTACTTCAGCTTTAACAAATTTAAGGCTATTTACTAACCCACTTATTTATTCCATGACCTGTGAAAGTGATGTTAATCCTAGCCGCATTAGTAGTAAGAAAACAGCTCTATTTATCATATTACCTGATGAAAAAAGAACCTATTATTCCCTTGCAAGCTTGTTTGTTAACCAATGCTATATGGCACTGGTAAAAGTGGCAGATAATCGAGGAGGAAGACTTGAAAAAAGGGTAAACATGGTACTGGATGAGTTTGGGAATTTCACTCAAATACCTGACTTTGGAAATAAGTTAACTGTTGGTGGTGGAAGGGGGATTCGCTTTAATTTATTTATACAAAGTTTTTCCCAATTAGATGAAATATATAAAAAAGAGGTGGCACAAACCATTAAAGGAAACTGTGAGACCTGGATATATTTGCAGGCAGATGATTTAAACACCTTAGAAGAAATATCAAAGAAACTTGGTAATTACACCGTATCCACCTATTCACTAAGTAGTTCCCATGGAAAATATACAACTCCATCTACTTCCCATTCAACTAATCTAACCCATAGGGCACTATTAACAGTGGATGAAATCAAGCTCATTAGCAGACCTTATGTTCTTGTAACATCAAGAAATCATCCAGCAATAATGAAGGTGCCTGATTTAAGTAAATGGCTATTTAATAAGCTGTATGGACTAGGTGATAAGGAGCATAACAGAGACATACGAAGTTATAGAGAAGGGAAAAGACAAGAAAGAAAAAGGGTGAATGCCATTGGTACATGGAACATATGGGAGTTTCACAAGGAGGGAAACACAGAAGCAATGTTAAAAGCTCAATTGGAACAATCAAGAAAATCCTTTCAATATGAGGAACGAAAATAGTAAAAAAGAAGGGGGTGATGAAGATTAATATAATTAAAAGCATAAAGAGAAAGAGCTTGTCAGTACTTATTGCTTTACAAGTGCTGTTTTTTAATGGGACCGTTGCAATGGCTGCACCTTCAAATGATGTTCAAAGCAGTAAGTTAGTAACAGGGACAGAAGCGTTATTAAATGATGTGACAACATGGTTGATGATAATTGCTCCTGTAGTTGGTGGGCTTTTAATCATTTACTTTTTCATAAGAAGAAGTGGAGCAGATGAGCAGGATCAAAAAAGATGGAACAATCGTATTACAACAGCTATTGTATCTGTCATTGGAGCTGTTCTTGGTAGTGCCATTATTAATCTCATTGTTGGTTACTACTTATAAAAGCATTTAAGGAAATTTATTAAAAAATAAAAAAGACAAAGGAGAGAATTTCAATGAAACAATTAAACAAAATGGCAATGAATTTAAGAGTTAGAATAGGTAGCATTATGAGGGACAAAAAAGGAGAAGGGGCTCTAAATACAGCCATTACTATTCTTATTAGTGTTGTACTTGGAGCTTTAATCTTAGCAGGATTATATGCATTAATTGGTGATGTGGTGCTTCCAGAACTAAGGGAACGTATTATTGACATGTTTAACTACAATGGCTAAAAAAGAATATTTTAGGAGGTGCAACCGTGGAAGTTGTTATCATGCTCCTTATTTCAGCCGTTCTATCAGGGTGTCTTGTTTATGTAGACACTCTTTTAGAAGGGCTAGTACCCATGGTGCTATATTCAGAAAGATATATGGATACGTTACTAGGGATAAATGCTATCCAAAGTATTTTCGATATATTCTTTAGCTTTGGTATCTCATTGATTATCCTAAAGTTTCTTAAGAAAGGATTTGACCGATATGTTTTGTGGCAGGATGGAGACTCAGATGTAGAACCAGCCATCATGTTTGTAGGATTTTTAAAGGCACTTGCAATCGCCATATGCTTCCCCACTATGTATGGATGGCTTGCTACAGTAATTGAAGATATGTCCAGTGAGTTAATTAACATTATATCAGGTGATATGGCAACAGACTTTTCAGCAATTATCAGTGGTATATCTTCCGCTGGATTGTTCACAGGGATTGTATCATTGATCTTTTTTATTTGCTTCTTCATATTGTATATTCAGTTTCTTACACGAGGACTTGAAATCATGATACTTAGAATAGGCCTTCCCCTTGCTTGTGTTGGTTTAATGGATAGAGATAATGGGGTATTTAAAACCTATTTACAGAAGTTTTTTCAAAGTACATTAGGAGTGTTAATTCAGATTGTATTAGCAAAAATGGGCGTTGGGCTTATGCTTAACGCCCATGTTTTTTGGGGTGTTGCTGCCATGGTATTAGCTATTAAAACACCTAAATTTCTACAAGAATTTTTAATCATATCAGGTGGTGGAAGTGGAGGTATGATGAATAAGGTTTATTCCACAGCAAGGATATATCAAATGAGCAAAGCTATTTTTAAAAAATAAAACCAGATACCAAAATATAAGAAAGGGGTGTAAAAGTGGATTTAATAAAAGAATTATCAGATGCTTTCCTCATTCTTATTAGAGTAGGTGTCACTTTAAGAGTTGTTTATTGCTTTATCCTCATGGGAGCAAATGAAGAAGATGAAAGTGCCTATAAGAAAAAAATCAGGAACATCATTATCTTTTATATCTTAGCAGAATCATGCTATGCCATAAAAGATTTGATGTTCACTTATTATAAGTAGGTGAAGCTAGTGAAAAATGATAAACCCCTTTATATACCACAGGGATTAAAACTGAGAAAAGAAATAGTTAATGGATTTGGAAAAGAAGAAGTGATAAAAACCACATTGATAACCATAATAGCAGGATTCATTGATATTTTACTATTTATTCTATTTAGAAATACAGTTGTTACCATTGTATTTATGCTTATTAGCATATCAGGAAGTGTGATGATGTTGACTAAAGATATATCCAATGTATCCGTAGTAGATCAGATTGGATTTTTATTAAAATATGCCTTAAGTCAAAAGAAATATAGGTATAAATATAAGCTAGAAAGGAAGGACGAGTATGGCAAGAAACATAGAAAGATATAGGGTGTCGGGTAATTTAAAGACAACGGCATCGGGAAAGCTGTTATATATGCTACTAAGCGAGATGGCAGATGAAAATGGAAGGGTAGAAATATCCCATAAAAGGCTTAGCAGGATATTAGGAGTTCATAAAGCAACAGTAAGTAAGAATTTACGCAAATTAGAAGAGAATGGCGATATTTTTATATACAATAGGTTTGATAAAGATGGTGGTAGGATAGCCAATCTATATGTAGTGAGGTGATGAAAAATGATGATAAAAAATATCTTGTTCATCGTAGTTTTAATTTATGCCAGTTATTGCGATATTAAGACAAGAATTATTCCTGACAAGGTCCATGTTATGATTATTTTACTAGGATTAATTCAGGTTAATATAGTGACATCTATACTTGGATTGCTGTTAGTGCCACTACCATTTTTAGTAGTGGCATTAATAAAAAATGGAACATTAGGTGGAGGAGATATCAAGTTAGTTGGGGCTTGTTCCTTTTATTTAGGGCTTTCTGGAGGACTATTAGGAAGTAGTCTAGGACTAGCTTTTGCAATACTTGTAAATGTGTTATACTTTAGATATAAAGGCTTGGATGATATTGGAAAGGTTGCTTTGGTTCCTTATTTGGGAGGGGGGTATGGTGTTGTGGTAATGGGGGTTATATAGGGTGATTTTATTATTGTATTCTAGAAGAAAGAGAGAGTTCATTTATAATTGGAATTAAATGTGATGTATGAAGTTATATGTTGATATTTTAAAAATTTAATAATAAAATATTAGGTTTGTGAGGGGTAGGTTTGAGATGAATCTAATGTTTATAATGGAAAGTTAAGAATTGAATATTTACAAGGGGGAAAATTATGAAAAAATACAGAGAGTTATATTTCAAAGGCACTTTAGAGCAATTATCTGAATTTGTTGACAAAATTGGTAAGTATGCAGTAGGTGATTGGAAGATAGAAGAACAGTCGGAACGCTGGAAAGACTATCTTTTCTTTGATTATATAGGAGACATTGTTGATAAAGCTCGTGTTTCTATCTATGTAGGTGACAGAATAGCAAAAGGCGAACTTCATGTAGGAAACATTGTTCCTATAGATAAAAACGAACTAAATGTTGATGAATATAATGCTGTACTATTGAAGTTTTATGATGATGTCATAAAGCCATATAAAGAATGCGGTACGGAACTAATCATTTTAGAGCCAAGTGATGATATTTTTAATCCAGTATCAGTGATTACTGAAACTGCATTAAAAAAGTTAGAAGCGTTTTGTTTGAGAGCAAATAAATCTACTGGTTCTGCTCACCCATATGATCAAGAAAGATGGTTTGATTTTATTTGTCAAACAGTTGATGATGGCAAGATGTTTGACTCCTCTACCTTGGCACGTTTCTTGCAAGACGAAACCTATTGGGGAAAAAAGCCTAATGATTTTATTGGTGTTATGGGTAATTATGCTTGGGATGAAGAACAAGCTTATGAATTGGCTTTTGAGTATGACAATTTGTGTGCAGTTCTCCTATATTATAAAAAAACAAGGAGGATGTAATGTGAATTGGTGGGATTATGTATTAATTACTATAAGTGCTATCTGTACTTTTTTTTCAATAATTGGCGCTTATAAATCTAATGTATATTATAAAAAGAGTAAACATTTAACAATATATGCAAAAACTAATATCGCATATATTGAATCCCAAAAAATAATTGCTACATTAACTGAAATGCTAAAGCTAGGAAATATCAAAAGGAAACGTGGTGTCAACTATGTAAAAGAAGTTAGCAGAAATGGTGAAAGCATAAAAACTTCCATAAATAAGATAAGAGAAAACTTGCTTGTTGAAGATTTTAATGAAATAAAAGTGTTATTGAATGGACAACAGGTAAAAGTAGAGGAGTATATTGATACTTTCATAACTGGCGCAGTGTTAATCGATGAGAAGTTTGTTATTGACGATAATTTTAATAATTGTCAGCAGGCATTTTGTGATATGCAATTATTGTTAAAAAAGAAACTTGAAAATATAGGTGAAAAACTAAAATAAAGACAACTTTAATGATAATACAAAAGCAAGAGCTAAGGATGCTGATGTATTAATATTACCTGATTTTGATGTTAAATAAGGTGAAGATAGAGCCTTTCAACCTGATACTGTTTTTTTTACAAGTATTCAAGGGCATTAATCTCACAAGTGCTTTTAGTTCCATATTTGGGGAGTGGGTATGGTGTTGGGAGGTTTATTATATATAGAAATTGGGGTTTTGGAGAGATAGATTTGAGATGAATCTAATGTTTATAATGAGAAACTGGAATGTAAGTAATACAAGGAGTAACCACCACGGAAGATAACCCAATTTTTCCAAACGTGTATTAAACAGAGTTTTATAAAAAGGAGAGGAAAAAATGAAGGCAGTTACTTTAGATGCATTAATACCAAGAGAAGATTTTGAAATTATATCTACTCTAGGAAGTAGTGGAAACACTCGAAACAAATCAACATTATCTATTGAAGATATTAAATATGACTCATTCTTTTTTGCTGCTTTAAGAAAGCCAATATTTCAAAGGGAAACTAATGAATGGGATGCTATCAAAGTTTGTTCTATGATTGAAAGCTTTGTAAATAGTGAGTTAATACCATCTATAATACTTTGGAGAAATTCCGGAGGATATATATTTGTAATAGATGGAGCACATAGACTTAGTAGTTTAGGTGCGTGGATAAATGATGATTATGGAGATGGCGAGATTTCTTTAAGGTATTATGGAAATTATATTTCTGCAGAGCAGAGAAAAATAGCTGAAGAAACGAGGAGAATAGTCAACGACAAGATAGGTTCTTTTAAAGAAATTTGGCATATAAGTAGAGATATCAACAGTACGAGTGACATAGAAAAACAAGAGATGGCAAAAAATTTAGGTGCTTTAGCGTTACAGTTACAGTGGGTTGAAGGAGATGCTAGTAAAGCTGAAGATTCGTTTTTAAAGATTAATCAATCAGCAACTAAAATAAGTGATGCTGAGTTAGATTTAATAAAAAATAGAAATAAAGCTTATGCAATTTCTGCAAGAGCAATAGTAAGAGCTGGAAAGGGCTATCAATATTGGTCTAATTTTAGTGAAGAAGGACAAGAAAAAATAATCACTTTTTCAAAGAAAATACACAATATTATGTTTGGTGAAACGTTATATCAAAGAAATGACATTAATTCATATTCCATAGGAGGGGTTCAGTCATCTAGTCTTACTTTAGATGTAGTTACACAAACAGTTAAAATTAGTAATGGTATTATAAAAGACAAAGATGCAGAAGATGGAACAGAGAAGAGTGTTTTAAAGTGCTTAAAAAATACTTTATTTATTTTAGAATATATAAATTCAAAAGAACCATGTTCATTAGGAATTCATCCATATATTTATTTCTACTCTGATATAGGGAAACATAAAGTAGGCTCTTATTATGGTTTTTTACTATTTACTAAAAAACTTGTAGAAAAGAATCAACTTAATTTATTCACGAGTGTTAGAGAAAAATTTGAACAAGTTATATATAAGTATAGTTTCTTAGTGCAGCAAATATTAAGGAGAAAAAGACAATCTAAGCGTGCTTATGTAGCAATTAAAGATTATTTTACTGAGTTAATGAACATAATAAGTCAACACAAAAATTCTACAGAGGAAGAAATCGTATCTTATCTAAAATTGCTTCCTGAATTCAGATATTTACAAACAGAAATTATAGATACAGAAAAGGTTGCTGTTAATAAAAATTTTTCAAGAAGTAAAAAGCAACAAATAAAATTGCAGACATATATTAAATCACTACCTAAGTGTCCTATTTGTGGTGGATATATTAGTAACTCATCTATGTCAGTAGACCATATTTGTAGAAAAGTTGATGGAGGAACTGATGCTATTAAAAATGGTCAAGTAACGCATTTATATTGTAATACAACTTACAAAAATTAAATTGAATCAAATATGTTGTTAAACATGAATACTAACCACACGTATTAATATATTTTCGTTTTCCTCGTACATTTTTTCACTGGAGAATAATAAAATTTTTATTTACTACAAAGTGAATTGCATATTATCCATATACTCTGGAATTGTTACAATTTTAGATAAAAAGCTAATAATGAAAACAACTAAATAAAATTATTACGTTGATAGACATTGATAATAGTCCTTATTTTAACCAATAAAATCTTTATTTCAGAGGAAATATGTGAAATAGATGTTTTACCAGGAGAAATATTAAGCATAAACATATAAAATATAAATCATTAAAAGGAGTACGGAACAAAAAAGGAGGAAAACCATGAAACTACTAAAAAATAGAACCGTTCTAGGGATAGCCTGTATTGTGCTATCTCTTTTTATTTGCTTTGGATTAACACCAATGTTTAACAAAGCAGTGGCTAACAAAACAAAAATCATTAGAGTAACAAAAGACATTACTGCTGGAGATGAAATCACATCAAAGATGGTACAGACCGTTGAAGTAGGGGGATATAACCTGCCCAATGAAGTTATCAAAAATGAAGAAAACATTACAGGGAAATATGCAACTACAGACATGGTAAAGGGAGACTATATTCTACAGTCAAAACTATCAAATGAGCCATTAGCTGAATATGCTTACCTTGAAGATTTTGATGGAGAGAAGAGAGCTATTTCTGTAACCATTAGAAGCTTTGCAAATGGCTTATCAGGTAAGTTGAAAAATGGAGATATTGTATCAGTCTATGTGGCAGATTATGGAGATAAAAAAGAAACCTTATCGCCTCAAGAATTGAAGTATGTGGAGGTTTTAGCAGTTACTTTAGGAACAGGATATGATACAGAAGAAACAGCAAATAAGGAGGGAGAAGAAAAAGAATTACCATCTACAATAACCCTAAAAGTTAATGAACAACAAGCCATATTATTAGCTGACCTAGAAGCTAATGGGAAAATACATCTAGCCTTTGTATATCGTGGAGACCATGAGAATACAAAGGCTTTTTTAGAGCAACAAGATAAAGTATTTAAAGAACGAGAGGAAGATATTGATCGTAATCCAGTAGCAGAAAAGCAATTTAAAGAAGAACAAATGGAAGAAGAAATTGAGGTGATGGACATTGAATAAAGTGATAACGATTTGGGGTAGCCCTAATAGTGGAAAGACAATATTGAGTGTAAAATTGGCTAATGAACTTTCAAAGACTCATAATGTAATAGTTGTATTTTGTGATATGCTAGCTCCACCATTGGGAACTATACTTCCATTCATTTCTGAAAAGGATAAATCACTAGGAAAAGCTTTAGAAATACCTACGTTGACCCAAGAAGATATACTAAAACAGATTATAACCATGAAAGAAAATAAAAACCTTGCATTTATGGGATATGCCCAAGGGGAAAATAATAAAACCTATGCTGAATATGGAATAGAAAGAGCAAGAGAATTGATTATTAACTTATCTCATATGGCAGATTACCTTATATTCGATACATCATCTTATATACATGAAGATATCATTGGGAAAACAGCTATTAAATTAGCCGATGAAACCATTAGGATTTGTGGTAATGATTTAAAAAGTATAAGCTATTTTAAATCTACACTACCCTTGATGGTTGAGAAATCCTATAATTTAAGCAGCAATATAAAAATTCTCTCTAAAATTGAAGAGGATGAACCTAAAACTATTATTACCAACCATTATGGAGATATATTATATAACCTTCCCTATACTAAAGAGATTCAACAACAGTATAGAGAAGGTTTTTTATTTAGTAAATTAGTAGAAAAGCAAAGTTTAGGCTATGTTCAAACATTAATGAATTTAGTTGAGAAAATAACTGGAGAGACTAGAGTAGAAAAAAGAAATAAGAAGTTTACATTACCAAAATTAAAAAAGAAAAGACGTGATAAGGATGCATAAATATATTGATTTTCAAGAGGCTTTAATAAGAGTTCAAGAGCATATTTCCAATAAATATGCTGTACTCATTGATGAAGAAATAGAAAGTAGTAAATCACAGATGAAAGCCTATATTAAAAAATATATTGAAGATCACAAATTAAGGGTAGAAGGCTATTCAATAGAACAGCTTGTTCAAAGGATATATATTGAGATGGCAGAGTTTAGTTTTTTAACCCAATATCTTGACAGGAACGACATAGAAGAAATAAACGTGAATAGCTATAATGATATCAAAATAACCTATTCAAATGGTGAAATAATACCATCCAAGGAGCATTTTAATTCTCCTACCCATGCAATGGACGTAATAAGAAGGTTACTTCATCAAAGTGGTATGATACTAGATAGTTCACAGCCCATAGTAGTGGGTCATTTAAGTGATAAAATCCGTATAACAGCCATTGCCAAAGGGGTGGTGGATAAGGATATAGGGGTAGCAGTATCTATAAGAATTGTTAACCCAAGAAAGCTAACAAAAAGAGACTTTATCAAAGGTGGTACCGCCAGTAAAGAAATGCTAGATTTCTTATCATTAACCCATAGATATGGTGAGAGTATTTGCTTTACAGGGGCCACATCCAGTGGCAAAACAACCTTAATGAGTTATATTCTCTCAACTCTCCCCAATGATAAAAGGATTTTTACTATTGAAAACGGCACAAGAGAATTTAATCTTGTTAAAAAGAATGAAAAGGGTGATGTTATTAACAATGTAATCCATACGGTTACAAGACATTCAGATGATCCCAAGCAATCTATTACAATGGCAAAGCTTCTTGAAACAGCCTTGACAGTTAATCCAGATTATATATGTGTAGCAGAGATGAAAAGTGATGAAGCCTTTTATGCACAAGAGTCAGCCCGCTCAGGTCATGGGGTTTCAACAACGATACATGCCAATAGCTGTATAGCCACTTATTATCGTATGGTAACCCTATGTAAACAGAGATATGATATGGATGAAAAAACCCTATATAATTTGGTAACAGAAGCCTTTCCTATTATTGCATTTTGCAAAAAATTAGAAGATAACACAAGACATATTATGGAAATTACAGAATGTCAAATACAACCAGATGGAACAAGAGAAATTCACACCTTATACCGATATAATATTACTGATAATGTAGAGGTAGAGGGAAAGCAAAGGATAATTGGATATTATGAAAAAGTTAATGATATTTCAGCAACTATGCAAAAAAGATTATTGGAAAATGGCATGTCAAAATCTGAATTAAAAACATTTCTAGGAGGTAGGAAAAGTGAATAGTATGTTATTGATGGCTTTACTGCTAATGGTAGTAGGCTTTTTTATTATATTGAAAATATCCCCAATAGAAATCTTAGACTATATTAAAAACATTAAGACTAATAAGAAGGAAAGCATTAGGCAAAAGGTTTTATCTGTTACACAAAAGAAAAAATCAAAGGGGATAAAGCGTTTAGTAGAGGAAACCAGAGAAATATTAAGAATGACAGGAAAAGAAAATCGTTTTTTTATAACTATGCTTATATCCGTTATAGCATCAGTCATAGGCATATTCTTTGCTTTATTAATGAACAACATGCTTTTAATTCCTATACTTAGTATTGGTTTTGCGTTGATCCCTTTTTGGTATGTAAAATTGGTAGCAACTAAATGGAAAAATGAGCTTAATGATGAACTAGAAACAGCCTTATCTGTTATTACCACATCTTATATGAGAAGTGATAGTATTATTACAGCAATAGAAGAAAACATTGACTATATTAATCCACCTGTAGATGAAGTATTTAAAAGCTTTATGATGGATAGCAAACTAATCAATGCCAATATTAAAATGGCATTAGAAAAGCTGAGAAGTAAGATAGATAGTGATGTTTTTAGACAGTGGGTAGATGCAATCATAGATTGTCAAGAAGACAAAAACTTAAAAAGTACTTTAACTCCCATTGTCACAAAGCTTTCAGATATGAGAATCGTATCAGGTGAACTCAATAACATGCTACATGAGCCTATTAAAGAATTTATGATGATGGCATCCTTATTAATAGGCAATATACCCCTTATATATTTCCTAAATAAGGACTGGTATCACTCACTAATGTTTACCCCAATAGGTAAAGGTGTATTAGGCATATGTACAGTAGTTTTATTTATATCCATAGCAGGTGTGGTGAAACAGAGTAAACCAGTTGAGTATAGGAGGTAAAACCTTTGATAAAAATATTGATATTATTTGCCCTGTCCTTTAGTACAGGGCTTTTTCTAATTCTTTCAGACGTATTTAAAATTCCATCCAAAAGAGCTGATAAAGTATATTTAACAGTAAGCAAAAAAGGCAACAAAAAACCTAAAGTAACAGAATTGATAGTAGTTGAACTATCAGAAAAAGTAGGAAGATACATAAGACTGGGACGGTATAAGAAAAGAAAGCTAATGATGGCTTTAAAATCAGCTAATATCTCATTAACTCCAGAAACATTCATAGCCAAAGCCTATGTAAAAGGAGGACTCACATTACTTTGTGTTGTACCTGCTTTATTGATATTCCCAATCTTATCACCAATAATCCTTGTAGTGAGCATTTTAATTTACTTTAAAGAGATAAACAGTGCTGATGAAATACTAAAGAAAAGTAGAAGCTCCATTGAATATGAATTACCTAGATTTGTATCAACCCTTACACAAGAGCTACAAGCCAGTAGAGATGTATTATCCATTTTAGATAACTATAAAAATAATACTAGCGGTATATTTAAAAGAGAATTAGAAATCACTGTGGCAGATATGAAAACAGGAAATGTAGAATCAGCACTAACACGATTTGAAACAAGAATAGGAAGTAGTATGCTATCAGATGTGGTGAGGGGACTTATTGGTGTCATTCGTGGAGATAATAATGTGGTTTATTTTCAGATGTTATCCCATGATTTTAAACAATTAGAACTTCAAAGGCTCAAAGCAGAGGTAATGAAGCGCCCTGGAAAAATACGAAGATATTCAATGTTGATGCTAGGGTGTTTTATTATGATGTATCTTACTGTTATGATGCTTCAGATTGTGGAGAATATGGGGAAGTTGTTTTAGTGGACAAAAATACTTTGTATTTGTATAATTAACTCATGATAGGAACATGAGCTTAGTAATTTTTTATTTAATGCTAAGTTTAGGCTCTATTAAGCAATTTGTTAAAAATAATATAAATCTTATAAAGGTGTTTTGAAATTGTAGAATATCATGATTTAAATTAGATGATTTTAGAAAGTGTATATTTAATGGAATTGAATTTATATATAGGAGGGTGGATTTTATGTTTAAGAAAGATACAATCAAGGGTTTTATGGGTGGTATTATAACTTATTTTGTATTATCAATTATTCTTGATTTATTTGAATTAGATTCTATACTTGTTAAAAGTATTATTATTGTTATTTTATTAATAATTTATTTTATAATACAATCACAGAAGAAAAATAAAGAGGCGTGATATTCTTATATTATGAATCAATGGAATACAACTAGTATATTATAAAAAAACAATATTCTTTAAATTTAATAAGAAAGAGAGTAGTATACAGTAGTAAGAGAATAGCTACAGATATTATCAGGAGGTACCTATGGGACAATCATGGAGTGGAATTAAGAAAAGGCTAGAACAAGATTTATTATGCGAAAAATTAAGAGGTAGAGTGAGATACTTTATTACTAAATATAGAAAGGCTCATGACGAGGAGTCTAGAATAGCCATATTAATAGATGAAAAAGAGGTTATACGTGGAAATATTTTTGATTTTTATAGGGAAGCTAACCCTCTTATAGATAAAATTCGAGCAGAACAAGAAATTCCAAGACGTTCATGGAATGGTAAGGAAACCCTTTACGATAATGAAAACAAAGAGCTTGAAGAAAGGGTTGATGAGATTTGTATTGATAAAGGCATAATTGATCCCTATTTATTTACAAAGGCTCTTGATTTTTACCTTCACCATTCAATAAAAGAGAGTATAAATTCAACAAATCCTCTAGTGCGGCTATTTGCAATACTAGACAGAAGAATTGGTAAAAGAACACTTTATAAGCTAAAAAGTGAAGTAAATGACCAACCAGAGTGGTTAAAGCAATTTTATAAATTAAGACTAGATGTGGAAAATATACGTCTTGAAAGATAAGGTGGCTCATAGAGGGTCATCTTTTTTTATTGAAAGAAAGGTGATTTAGTTGAATATTTTAAAAGACAAACGTGGAGAAGGCTATATCGATACAGTCATCATTGTTTTTGTGGTGGTTTTAATGCTTGCATTTGCCACTAGAGTTCTACCAGTATTCATAGCTAAGTCAAAACTTGACACCTTTGCAGATGAAGCCGTACGGTGTGCAGAAATAGAAGGCTATATAGGAAATGAAACAAAAAATAGAATTAATGAGTTGAAAGCTAATACAGGGCTTGACCCTAACATAAATTGGTCAACTACTGGCAAAATACAACTTAATCATAGATTTAGTTTAGTCCTTACATTAGAAACCGATATAGGTTTCTTTTCTTTTGGCTCATTTCCAATTACATTAACATCAAAAGCTACAGGAAGGAGTGAAGTCTATTGGAAAGATTAAAAAATAAGGAAGGAAATGCAGTCATTTGGGCATGTGTTTTAGTCCTTATTTTTATGCTTATTTTTACAGCTATATCAGAATATATGAGGCTAAAAATCATTGCCAAGGGAGTACGGGATGGGGTGGGATCATCGGTTATTTCAGTAGTAACTAATAACTGGGACAATAATTATAATGGACTTAGACAAGGATATTCAGGTGGATATATGCTGGAAGGTAACAGTTGGAAAAGTGATGTTGACCAAGGAAAAGTATATGAGGATTTATCTCAGCTTTTAGGACTACAAAGAATTGGCAGTCAATATGTAAAATATACAGGTAATGATGAAATAGAATATGCCCTTTATGACCTTGATGTAGAGATTATTAACGCTAGATTCAGAGGTGATAAGAAGGACAAATTCAAGGCTAATGTGTTTATTACACTAAGCGTTCCCCTGAGTTTTGGTTGGAATGCATTGCCTGATATGATTATTCCTCTAAAGGTAGAAGCTAAATTTACACCAAAATTTTGAAAATACATTGACAGGAAAAATATAGTAGTATAAGATGAGTATATAATCTATATGTATGTTACATACATATTATTAAGGAGAGAATTTTATTGTATGGAAAAAACACAAAAGTAACGATATATATATTACTAGCACTATTAAATAAAGAGCTTTCGGGATATGACTTAATAGGAGAAGTGAAAGCCATATCACAAGGAGAAATAACTCTTTTAACAGGATCATTATATCCAAAGCTAAAGCGATTGACCGAGCTAGAATACATAGAAATTGCTGAAGAAAGACTGACAGGAAGACAAAAGACTACCTACAGAATAACAGAAAAAGGAACTCAAGCATTATTAGATGATATGAAAAAAATTGAGACTTTATTAGGACAGATGAAACGTAGATTGGGGGAAAGTTGATGACAAGCTTTAATGTCAATCTAAATATTCATTATAGTCAAATAGACCAATATAGCCACATATTATCAAAGTTATATAGAGAAATGGATGGCTGGATAGGATATATCCAAGGGATCCCCTATTGGTATGGATATGACGGGGATGAAAAAACAGTAAGTGCATCCTTAGAACCTAGTGGACTTTTATTTTATGCAGTCATGGAAGAGACAAAATGGCTCAATTGGATTAATAAATTTAAGAAACGTGCAACAGAGTTAATGGGGTATGAAATTGGAGAACCAGAAGATGGATTTGAATTTCCATTATAGATGAATGGGGGAGATAGAGTGAAAAACAATAAAATGATAAAAATTACGGTTGTTTCTATATTAATTTTAGTAGCCATAGGAATTGGATATAAAGTGTATGAAAAAACATTGACACCTAATGACCATGAAAATATAGAGTCAGAAGTCAACCCTGAAGAGATTGAAAAGAACAAGTCAACTGTGAATGTAACAGATATTGAAGAATCTGAGCCAGTAAAAGAAGATAATGAGGAAGTAAAAACAGAAGTAGAAAAACCAGCTGTTCCACCTGCACCAGAATTACCAGAACAGGAAGTAGATGAGGAACATCCAGTGGCGGAAGAAGACAAATTGCCTGATGGAGAACATGAGGTATTAGAAGGGGATACAGAATTTAATCCAGAACCACCAGTTAGAGAAGAAGCACCAAAGGTTGAATCAAAACCAGTAGAAAATCCAGTAGTTGTAAATCCTGACACACCAGCTGAACCTAAAGATACTAATACTAATAAAAATAGTGATGAAGATGGAAGCAATTTAGTACCAGATAATGAAAATCCCTTTGCAAAGCCACCAAAAGCTGCCCCAAACAATCAATCACCTGGAGAAACACAAGGAGAAGAATATTACCAGGATGATAGAAAAGCTGGAGAAGGGGACAAATTTTAAAATTTAATTATTGAGAATGAAGTAAAAATAGTCAGCTCTTTTTAGAGTTGGCTTTTTTATTGAGAGGAGATGAGTATTTGAAGAAGATGGCTATTTTAATTATCTTATTGTGTTCATTGATGAGTTTTTTAATTGTATATGGAGAAGATAATGCAGATAGTGGAACAGGAGATACTAGCGGTGCTGCTAAGGGAAAGGGGTTTTATCGCAGTACAGAATATATGTATAAGGTTTCAGTTTATGTAGGGTTAAGTGATGAGACTAATAAGAACAGCCCTATTGAAGAATTTAAAATGATTGGCAATGCTCCAGTATTCGTAAAGCCAGCAACCTTTTCAATACCGAGTAATGCAGTTAATAGTTTAGGAAATAAAATTGACTACCAAAAAGGTGAATCCCTTTCCAATATTCAATTATCAAGCAATAAGATAATAGTTGATAATCCACCACCCATACCAATAACCAATGGAGGTAATATTGATGCTGTTAAATCTTACTTTGGAGATGTTAATACATTAGATATGCTTATCAACGCCTTTGCTGACCAAAAAGGTACAACAAGGGAAGGGCTAGTAGGGAATATTAAATTTACAATCGAAGGTGAAACAAAAACATATCCACCAGAAGAAATATTGCCTATTAAGGTAAATGGACAATATCAAAATAAAGTTTCATGGCTAGTAGTTTATGAACCTGTTATTATCTCATATTTAAAGCCTGATAGTAATGGTTATCGTCAATTATTAGCCTTTACTGCAACAGAATATGCCATGGCACAAAAATTAGGTTATTTCAATTTTTTCTGGGGAAGTACTGGACAATATATTGCAGGAATGACCCACTCTGCTTTACCAAATTCTATTGTGTTAGAAAAAAGTTGGGTGGGTGTACCTGCCCTGTCTCCGCTGAATGATAAAAAACATTGGAGTGATGATAGAATCATTGAAGGTGGGGGTATTGGCATGAGAATACTTGAAGCAAATGGAACTGATGCCATTGAAAATGATACCACCTATGATTATTCTTATCGAGTAGATACGGATGTCATAACTTCTGTACGGGTAAAAGCAGTTAATGGCGATATTACACCTGATAGTAGACATAGGACTACTGATACAAGAAAGGATATCTATAAAAATCCAAGTGATAACAAGGCTTATGTAACGATTAAAGCTAATGGACAATCGGTTACTACGCCTATAGTCCTTCCAAATGGAGATAGTGAGTATGTATGGTTAAAATGGCATACCCCTAGTACACCCCAAGATATAGAAGTAACAGTAAATATAACAGGTAATCCATCTGCAAGACTGGAAAATGGTTCTAGACATACGACTTTCACTGTTAAGATAGAGGATTTATCAGAAAATGAGCCACCAGATCCACGGCCTACAGATACTATGCCTAACTTTAAAATACCAAGCATTCCTAAAAAAGCTGATAAATTAAATGCTCAGTGGGGAGTATATAGTGCAGTTTGGCAACCAGACTTTGTATGGCATGAGAATATGGTCAGGTATCACAGTGGATGTCATGATAAAAGAGATTCAGAAGGTAATAAAATAGGTACTTGCCATCACTATAAATATGTTGATGAAGGCTGGTGGTTAGATTATGGAGAATGGGTTTATACCTATAAGAGCTACACTGCAAGTATTAATGCAGATATGAAAATAGTACCAGATGGGTACAATCCAACAGCCAAGGAGTCCTATGGAAAATATACCATGGCAAGTGGTTATGGCGTAGATATAAATGTAGATACAGGTATATCCACCGATGCACCAAGTAGCCATTATACAATTCCACAAAATGTAATAACCTATTTTCCAGAGTTTCATTATGACACCTACTGGAGATTGCTTGAAAAAACCAATAGTAAAGGGTTTGAATTTAAAAAGAATATTTATTCTACCTTCAATAGTCGTACTCACTTTACACCTTTACCTTATCCAGATGGCAAATATGATGTATATGCTAATGTAATAGACTGCTGGACACCTGATGGTATGCTAAGGATGAATTTATCCGATGGAGTGACAATAGATGGTTCAGTCTATGACAATTGGCACATTGCTCCAGATAAATAATAGGGTGGTGAAAATATGGCTGTAGATCCAGTAACATTAATAAAAGCAGCTACAACAGTAGGTAAAATAGGTTCAACTGAAAGTGGTAGAAAGATTATATTGGTAAGTATTTTGACACCACTAATTTTAATACTTGTCATTTTAGCATCACCATTTGCTATATTTTTTGGATTGTTTCATAATGGAACAGATAATGTATCGATCCAAGTCCTTATGGAAGAACTTCAAAATGAGTTTAGGAGTAGAGTTGAGGAAGAACAAAATGACAAAAACGTTGACACCATAACAACAATAGTTTTAGGTAGTGAGGATAACACATTAATTGATAATACAGTGGATGTGTTATCTTTTTTTAGTGCCTTTTATATCACATCTAACGGTAAGCAAGTGGCATATCTAGATGGTGAAGATAAGAGAAAATTAGTTGATACATTTTGGGAAATGAATGAAATAACGACGGATATTGAAGTAAAAACAAAGGAGAAAACTTCAGTAAATAAAAATGGAGAAAAAAATACAAAAACTGTAGACACCCGTCATAAGACCATAGAGATAAATAGTCTTACAGCTGAAGAAATGGCAGAGAAATATGGGTTTAGTGATAAACAAAAGAGAGTCCTAAAAGAAGTAAAAATGAGTAGTGAAAACATTATGCCTACAGGAAACAATATGGTTTTATCCAAGGAAGAAATAGAAGGTATAAAGGCTAATTTACCACTAGATTTAGCTATTGAAAGACAACAGATTGTAGATAAGGCTCTAAGTATAGTAGGTAAAGTTCATTATTTTTGGGGTGGAAAAAGTAGTTCCATTGGATGGGATAATAATTGGGGCACCCCTGTAAAAGTAACGTCATCAGGCAGTAGTTCTACTGGAAAAATAAAACCCTATGGTCTTGACTGTTCAGGGTATGTGACTTGGGTATTTATTAATATGGGCATTGATAGCTCTACGATTGAAAAAACCATTGGCCATGGAACAACAAACCAATGGCATTTATCAACTTCAATTGTAGAGAATCAAGTAAAGGAAGGTGATTTAGCTTTTCTTGCTGTCCCCAATACAAGAAAAGCAAACCATGTTGGTATTGTTGTTGGTAAAGATGAAAAGGACAATATTTTAGTTGCCCACTGTAATTCAAAGTATAACAATGTAACCATCAATACAGCAGATGAAGCAGGATTTATGTATTTTAGAAGACCTGCTATTTTAGTGGATTAGGAGGATTTTAATGATAATGCCAATCGTTATGATTAGCCTATGCCTTTTATTTGGTATAGGCTTTTTAGTTTATAAGAATCGTAATATAGCTGGAAAGGAAGAGGAAAACACAGCACAGGATTTTGTAAATGTAGTTGATATAAAAGATAATTTTCTATATACCTTAGATGGCTATGTTATGACCTATGTTAGGATTCATCCAATATCAATAGAATTACTTTCTGATAAGGAAAAAGAAAGCCTGTGTAATAGCTTAACAGCGGAATTATCAAGCATTAGTAAACCCTTTAAATTCCTTGCAGTTTCAAGACCAGTAGATATTTCACTATTGCTAGAGGAATATACAAACTTACTTTCCAGTACAGAAGACCATATTCAAAAGGCACTTCTTAGAAATGAAATTTACCAAATGAATGATTTTGCTTTATCAGGGGATGTGGTTGAAAGGCAGTTTCATCTTATATTGTGGGAGAAATATTCAGCGGGGATTGAAAATGATTTACTAAAACGAACGAAGGAGTTTGTTAAGAAGTTTGAAAGTGTAGGCATCAAATGCGATATTCTTCAAAGTTATGATATTATAAGGCTTTGTAACCTCGTCAATAACCCTGCTTACCAGGACATTAACAATGAAATGAGTGAAGAAATAGGTGATAATAGTTGAAAAAACAACAAGAAAATCAAATTGTAAATAAAGAACTATTGAGTGTAATTACCCCTATGGGCTTAGAAATAAAAAGAAATAACTTAGTAGTAGGAGAAAATTTAGCTAGGATTTATGGTATTATAAAATATCCTCAAAAGGTTAACTATGGATGGCTAAGTAAGCTGACTAACATAACAGGCACAGTGGCAAGTATTACCTTTAATCCTGTAGATAGTAGTGATTTTATTGATAGCGTTTCATCTAGTATTATACGTAATAGGAATGATGCCATTTATCACAAAGACCCTTTAATGCAACAGCGAGCACAAAGAGCAGCAGAAGACGGAGATAAAATCATTGAAAGTATTGACGGGGATAATCAATCCGTTGGAGCAATGGGGCTTAGCATTATGTCACTTGCTAGGGAAGATAAAACCTTTGAAAAGCTATGTAGAAAAACAGAGAGTGCTTTGGCATCAAGTAAATGTAAAGGTAGAATTATGGCTAATTTACAAGAGCAAGCCTTTAAGAATCTATCACCCTATTATAGAAAAAATAACAGTATTAATGAGATATTGCAAAGGGTAATACCTATGAGTAGCTTCATAGGTGGTTATCCTTTTTCTACGTCAGGATATAGTGATGGAAGGGGATACTATTTCGCAAAAGACAGCAGTGGAGGATTAGTGGTTCTTGACACTTGGAAAAGAGGTGGAGATAGAACAAATAGTAATTTTACGATACTTGGTGTAGCAGGAGTAGGAAAAAGCACTGTAGTAAAGCATATAGCCATTTCAGAGTATATGAAGGGGACAAAAATACTTTTTATCGATCCAGAATCTGAGTATCGAGAGCTTTCCTTAGCTTTAGGTGGTGATGTAATTAACGCAGGTGGTGGAGCCAATGGGCGGATTAATCCATTACAAATCCGAGATATTCCAGCTATAAATGAAGAAGACGAAAAAGATGGCTTAGGAGCAATGGCACTTCATTTAAAAAATGTAGAAGTGTTTTTCAATTTATATATGGATTTATCGGAAATACAAAGGGCACTATTGAAATCTTCATTAATCGAACTCTATAACAGTTTTCATATTACTTGGGATACAGATGTTAGGGGAATGAAAAATGAAGATTTTCCTATTATGAAAGACCTTTATGAGCTTGTATCAGAAAAGTCAAAGAAAGAACATGAATACAAGGATTTAGCTACACTTTTAAAAGACATTGCAATAGGGGGAGACTCTTTTCTATTTGGGGGACATAGCAGTATTAAAACCCATTCCAGATGTGTTTGCCTTGATACGTTTAGTCTTCAAAATGCCAGTGATAATGTGAAAAAAACACAGTATTTCAACCTACTCACATGGTGTTGGAATGAAATGAGCAAGGATAGAACTGAACCAGTTTTATTAATTGCTGATGAGAGTTATCTTATGATTGATCCTAGAGTTCCACAATCCCTTGTATTTCTCCGTGATGTGGCAAAACGTGCTAGAAAATATGAAGCAGGGTTGGCTATAGTATCCCATTCAGTAGTTGATTTTTTATCACCTGAAATTAAAATGTATGGACAGGCATTACTTGATATCCCATGTTTTAAAGTGTTAATGGGCTCGGATGGTAAAAATCTTACAGAATTAAAAGAACTATATAATCTTACGGATGCAGAAGAAAGCTTATTAGCACAGAAAAAAAGAGGTTCAGCCCTTTTGATGGTAGGGTCTAAAAGACTACGTGTTGATTTTGACATACCAAAATACAAATTTGAGTACATGGGCAAAGCTGGTGGAAGATAGGAGTTGATAGGAAAATGAATAAATCAAATATGGTAGAAATAATAGTCTATTCATTAATAATAATTGCAGGCATAATCATGTTATTTGTTTATAAACCAAAGGAAATAGAGTATGAAATACCTAAGAATTTTGAAATTATTAGAGAAGGGAGTAGCTCAGGTGATTCTTTATCTAAGTAGTAAGGAGAATATCAACGTATTAGATTTTATAAATGATGAAGAGGAAGTTATTTTAAAAAAGTATGTTGGAGAATATGATTTAATGTCTTTTTTAAGCAAATCGATACAAAGATTAGGGCATATAGAAATTATCGTCATAGACCTTAGTTGTATTGCAAATTCAGATGAAGAAATTATTAATTCCATAAAAATATTTAGAAAATGCAATCCATCAAGGGTTGTTTTTTATATGGATAAAATAAACGAATCCCTAGTTCATGAGTTAATTGGACTAGGGATTTTTGATATCATTACAGAACAAGAAGTAACAGCTTTAAAAGAAGAAATTAAGATGAGTTTATTTGAAGGAATGTCAGAAAGCTATGTAAAAAAGAAGTTTGGATTATTATGTGATGAAGCAGAGAGTATCTCTTTTGATTTTAAAGAAAAGCAGATTCCTATTGGGGTTGTTGGTACCCAAAATAGAGTAGGAACTACTACTATTGCCATGGAATTTGCTGCTTATTTGAATTCCATAGGAGCTAATGTGAGCTATGTAGAAGCCAATGAAAGTGGGCATTTACAATTAATAGCTGAGCACTACAAAATGAAGAAAATTGACGATGGTTACAGATATAAAGGGATTGCCTTTGAAGGGATAAATTCTAGTAATGACACAGCTTTTGACTTTATAATATATGATTTAGGGGTTTTAGATAATAGAACAATGAAAGGGTTTTTAAACTGTAATATAAGGGTTTTATGTGCAGGGAACAAGCCCCATGAAACATTCTATTTATATGAAGTGAAAGAAAAATTAGTTGATATTAAATATAGTACCATAATAAATTATTTGCATGAGCTTAATAATGAACAATGTGATTATTACTATACAAAATCAACAGTTGATGTTATTAATAGGTTATATAATGATGAAATTTATTGTTCAATAATGAAAGAATATTTTGATGAAATATTTTAGCGTTTGCCATAATTGCCCAATGATACAGTTGCATGTTGAAATTCTTAATGATAGAATGTAATGTAAATAGTAGAGTTTACTTAAAATGTCGTAAAGATGCTGTCTCTAAACTTTTTTATTTGACATATAAATAGTTTTTGGGATTTATTAATGATAAATAATTGATATTATTGGGCAGAAGGGTGAAAGAAAGTGACTGATAAAGTGGAAAGATATTGTTTAATAGAAGAGTTAAGTAAGTTGAAAGAATCGTCTAAAGAAGCAGTTGAAAATTTAACTGAGTTTAGTGAATTCAAGATGTATATGCATGTACCAAGAAAGTCACAAGAGGAATTGGAAAAAATTATTTTTAGAGAAAGTAAAAAAGATGGAGCCAGTCTAATACTTGTATGTGGAAGTGTTGGAGACGGTAAGTCACATATAATATCTTATTTAAATAATAAATATCCTTCAGACATGGCTAAGTTTAAATTGCATAATGATGCTACAGAAAGTTATGATCCAACTAAAACATCTATAGATACTTTAAATGAAGAGTTAGATGAATTTAGTGACGATAAATTAGAAACAAGTAAAAGAAAATTAATATTAGCTATAAACTTGGGAACGCTTAGTAACTTTATTGACTCTCAGTATGGTTATCGATATTCTAAGTTAAAGAAATTTGTTGTAGATAAGAAAATATTAGAAACTAAAATATGCTGCAATAAGTATGATGATGAAAATCCATTTCAATTTGTAAATTTTGGAGACTATCATTTATTTACACTAAAAAATGGAAGGGTATACTCCGATTACATAAAATCATTGATAAATAAAATTACAGACCCATCAGAGTTAAATAATTTCTTTCTTTCATATGAAACCAACTGTAAACCATGTAAAAATAGAGGCTGCTGTCCTATAAAATCAAATTATGAATTATTAAGTGTAGAAAAAGTTAAAGAAGGTATAGTAGATTTGCTAATTCAATGCGTTATCAAAAATAAGATAATAATTTCAACAAGAGCACTATTGAATTTTTTATATGAAATCATAGTTTCAAGATCTTTTATAGATGCTAGTTCTCCAAATGTGAAAAATAAGATAGCTAATATTAATGCAAAGAATTATATAAAGTCTCTTACATTTAATATATTATTCAATCATAAAGAATTATCTTTTATTTTCAAGTCCTTAAATTCATTAGATCCTTTAAATATAAGAAATTCTGAAGTAGATGAGTTTATAATTGAATTTATTAATGCTGATGATGTAATGGAATATTTTGATAAATATTTAGCTTATCCTCAAGGATACATTGATAAAATTAGAAATCAAGAACTATCTAAAAAAGAAGATGAGGAGTTGAGACATGAACTTCTAAAACTATTTATTAGAAGCTATAATTTTTGTGGTGTTGGAAATCTTTTTTCTTTAAAAGATCAGCTTTACGAAGAATACATTAAAAGATTATATGATTGGAATAGAGGGAATAAAGCGGAATTAAAAATTCTATATGACAGTATTAAAGAAGCTATACTCAAATGGAATGGCGAATCTGAAAAAGATTCAATTAATATCTTTTTAGGTAAACATCAGATGAAGTACAAAGTATCTGAAAGAATAGAACTTATTGCAGATACTAAAAATCTTCCTGAGGATGATAAAGTAGAGTTAGATAAGTTTTTGATTACCATGAACATTAGATATAGAGGAGATAAGTTAAGCGAGGGTAAAGAAATTCAGTTAGATTATTCTTTATATGAGTTACTTATAAAAGTTAAAAATGGGTACAGACCAAATAAAAAAGATAAGAATCAAGCTATCAGGTTCGTTGAATTTATAAATGATATAGAGCAATCAGGTTCTCAATATAAAGAACTACTATTTATGGAGAAAAATAGAGAAAAAAATAGAAAGTATAGACTTGAATATAGTGAAGAATTTGAACAATATAGATTTATGGAGATGTAGTGTATGATAGAACAAATAAGATATAAAATTAATTTTGAAGAGATACGAAAAAGTTTTCAATTCAAGGAAACGGGTGGGCTCACAAATAGTCAAGGGAAAAAATATAGATTATTACCATATAAAGCTAATGAAAATAACTTAGTTTCCAATTTTAAAGGGGTAGTTGGAGCTTTTTCAAGAGGGATTTCTAATAAAGAAATTAAGGAAAAAATTGATGTGAACTTATTTTTAGATAAGGTTGCTGAAAAAATTCATGATTATGAAAATGAAAGCTCTAAAGAAAAGTTTAAGGATATAATTGAAACTATGTTTATAGATGGAGATGAATTAGTTAATTTTAATATTAAAGCATTAAACTACATTTATTCAACAAAACAGGAAGAGAATATAGCTAATTTTATGATTTCTGTTTTATATAGTAAAGACTTAGATAATGGTATACACAGATTATATAATATAAATAAAGACAATATATTATATAAGTCAGTATTACAATCTCTACCAGAAATTAAAGAAAAGAGCAATGAAGTAGAAAAATATAATTGTTATCTACCTTTTATAAAAGAATTGTTTATAAAAGATTTTTCATTTTTGATGCAGAATGAAGAAACTTATAAAAGTTATATAAAAAGATTTATTGAATTTTATTATATGTTTTATATTACTCAACTAAGTATAAAATTATCTCAATTTCAAGAAGCCGATTTAACTAGGCCCGATTTAATTTACTACACATTAGATTGGGAAAAAACTTCAAAAAACAGAACAGCCTATAGATTAGGATGGCAGTGTCTGGAGCCCAAAGTTAGCGACTTATTTTCTCATGTAATAACATTAGAACTCTTAAATCATCATGGTCAAGAAAAACAGTTAGGTTATATAGAGATTCATGAACTGTTCCGTAGTTTAGATGAAAATGATGTTGCAAACGAGATAAATCAGATTATAGAGATCTACAAAAATCAATTAGGTAATGACATTGATTGGGATACTCTTCAGCATAAAGATATATCAACAGGAAATAAAGGGTTTGATAAAGTATATTATTTATTTGATGTAGTAAAACATCAGTTTAAAAAGTCAACTAGAACGAGAGCAAATGATGCTTATAAAAACTGGTTTATAAAATTTGCTAAAGAAAATTTTGCTAAAAGAAGAGGACAATTAGGTTATAACTTAAATATAACAGAAGAAGATATTATATTCTTAACTAAGGTTTGTATAAAAAATCGTGAAAAAATAAAGTTGAATTTATTGTTTAGCGAGTTTGAAAAAAGAGGGGTATTTTTTGATAAAGATTCTAAAGAAAGGGTTATTCAATTGTATGAGAAACTAAACATATTAGAAAAAAAATCGGATAGTGGGGATGCACAATATGTTAAATCAATTTTATAATTATTTATCAGATAAGGTAATAAATTTCTTTAGGAGCAACTCATTGGGCGTAGGAGATAAATACAATATTCAGTTTGAAACAGAAGATCAGGTAAGAAAGCTTTATAAAGAATTAAAGGAATATAGGTACTGCCAAGAATTTCAATATAAAGATAGACAGGGGAATGTAAGATATACTTCATATATGCTAAATTTTAATAAGGTCAAATTGATTATAGCAGCGACTGTAGATGATATACAACCAGATTTTTTAACTAGATTAAGGAATATGGTAGGAGTAGAGGAAGGATATAAAGATAAGGCAATAATATTTATACATAATAGCAATTTAGATAGTATTATAGGGGGAACAGAGTCTTTTAATAAAGAAGGGATGCCGTTTCATATAACTTCTTTAGAGAACGACATAAAGAAAAAGCTAGTTGATGCTTCTTTTTCTGAAGTGGATAAAAAAATAATCGAGTTTGAATTAGATAGAAAAAAAAGGGATGCTTTTTTAGATAATACGTCTGTATTTGAATATATGGATTTATTATCTATAGTAAATGAAGCTTGTATTAAAAAGGAATATTACAAAAATTTTGGGTTATTTTATGATTCTAAAATAAAAGAATTTACAGGAGAAAAATTAAAGAAAAGAATTAAAGAAAATGCTCTTTATTTTAATAGGGTAGATGAAATTCATAATTATGGTAATCCGGATACTCAACTAGAGAAATATTTTGATGAAAGAGGTATTTCAAAATTAAAAGGTGAGGAATGGAAATCAAATGATTTTAAAGATATAGAGAAATCAATAGAAAACAAAAAAAACATAAAATATCTTGAGTATATAGGATGTAATACTGAATGGGATAAACCTGAAGGAGATTCTACGGCAAAGTTAAGGATAAGAAACATAATTGTTTTTAGTAAAAATCGAGAGGAAAAGTTAGAATTAGAATTTAGATTTGATGATTTTCTAAAACAAGAAAAAATTAGAGTTTTTGGTGATGTTGAAGCAATTAAATCAGGAAAAAAGTTAAAGGTAGTTATATCTAACATTTTAGAAAAAACAAATTTTTATAAAGTTATTTATCAAGAGGAAAAAAATATAAAATTTGAATTTAAAATTTTATTGCTAAATATACAAGAGAAATACTTAGAAAGTATAAAAACTAAATACTCATTAAATATTAATAATAGCCTTAGAAATTGTTGTATATCATTAAATACAGATGAAACAGAATTTGCATTTAATGAGTTCCAAAAAAAAGAAAATAGGTATGAAATTACTGAAAATGGTGAAAGAATAGCATTAGAATATGATGAGACACTTTTACTTAAAATAAGTGATACATTTCAATATGACAATGATAATGGTATTGTAAAATTTGAACTTAAAATAAATGATGAGGTTATACCAATAAGATTAAAAGCAACCAATCAAAAGGTAAATTATATTGGTGGATTAGAGGTTTGGAAATTAAAACGTGAGAAAAAAATTAATTTTAAGTTAGTTGGAGATAATAGATTAAAATATGGGACTAACGAGAGATATATTAGAGACGAATTTAAGAAAAATATTGAATTAGAAAAAGAGATAATTCAAACAGAAGGGCTATATTTTAAAGAAACCTTTAAAGGAGTTGAAGTAGTTAATATAAACATTGATAGAGAAGTAAACAAAGCGTATAATGCTATAATTGAATACTATAAGCTTAATGGTTCACTGCCAAGCCTAACTTTTCTAAATGATGAAATCAAAAAGCTTTATATGGAGTTTATGCAAGCATATGAATGTGCTTTAAATAGAATTGAAGAAGGAAGTTATTTAGGAGAAGAAGAAAGAAATTTACTCAAGATTGGAACTATTAAAAGGGAGATAGAGGAAGAGGAAATATTGCATTCACCACTATCGCCACTAAATATTGCTTATCAATTACATATTGATAAAAAGGTAGTAATGCATCAAATTTCACAAGATATAATCAAAAAATTAACATCTACATACTTACTACCTTATATTTCAGGAAAAGAAGAACGATTATACATTGCTATAGAACAACATCATTCGCCAGAGTGGAAATACTATGTAGATGAAAAATTACCTAGATATAAGAGTTCAAGGAATTTTGTTTCTAAGCTAATTAGTGAAAAAATACAAGAATTTATAGAGCACTTTAAATATATATTTAATATGGGCGATAATACCCCTATTAAAATTAACCTTATAAATACAGGGGACAGTAAGGAAATATTGGAAGGGATATTTAAGTATTATATAAAACAACTAAAAAACAAGAATAATATCCTACCCATAGAACTCTTTATATATTCAAACAAAAATGTTACTAACGCCTTTGAAGAGGTAGCTTTTAATGATGATATTCATAGTTTAAAAGAAATTTATAACTTGGATTTAAACATAGATAACATGTCTGAAGAAGACATATTAAATCTCTATAGAGAAAATGTTCAATTTTACTCTAAAAGAATAGAAGATGGTGTTGAGTATTCGCATATAACATTTATAGAGATGAATAATAAGATTAAATCAGTAACATCTAAGATGGAGGATATACCTTCAGGTGTTATTTTGGATGGATTAATTTCAGGAATACCATCGGCATTTTTAGGAGATTCATATAGAACTGGATTTGGAACTAAGTATGCGAAGAAAAATAGTAATTTAATGGAAACAGCAGTTAAGGTTAATGCGTTAAATGCTGCATTATCAGGAGAACCTTTTAATAGTACTCAATGTAAAGCTATTTCTATGCCTAGCAATAGTAATGGAATATTAGATGAAATTTATGATGCTAGTCATTGGGTAACATTTATAGATCCAAAAGTTGACTTAAACTTTTTTAAAAATGATCCCGGAGCTAAGGATTTATTAATAATACATTATAGTGATCAATACACAACAGTTGGTGGATATGATGCAATAACAGTAACAAGAAAATCAGGTCCCTATCAAAAAGTTATAGAGGAGTTTTTATATAATAAAGGAATAGAAAATGTAGAAAAATATTCTCCAATAATTATAAACATGTTTAATGCAATAAATGGGGATTGGTTATTAAGATTACTGAGTAGTAAATCATATTTTCCAAAAGAAAAGATAAGTATATTATCTGCGATAAAGTTAGCTTTAGCTGAATTCAAAAAACATAATATTATATGGGTACCAATATCTCTGGAGGAAGTTTTAAGAATCTCAGGTGGTGCTGGTCTTAAGCAAACAGATGCTTTTATAAGCTTAAAAGATCTGGGGATTGACAAAAGTGGATACAAAAGCGATGATATTTTATTGTTTGGTATTGAAGCTTTAAAAGATAGAGTGATAGTACATTTTTATCCTATAGAAGTCAAAATTGGTAATAATAAAGATACATATATTGACAAAGGTGTAGAACAAGTTAAATCTACAAAGGATATCTTCTGTAGAATTATGTTGCCGATCGAAGGAGAAAAAACAACTAGCATTCAAAAAATATATAGAAATTTTCTTATGCAGTTAGTAATAATAAGTGCAGAAAAACTAAATCTTTATGATGTCTGTAATGAAGAAAATTGGGAAATGGTAATGGACTCAGACTTAAGAAAGAAATTATTAAATGAAGAGTATCAAGTAACTAATATTAAACAAAAGGATATGGGAGAAGGGGCAGTTATTTCATTTAAAAGAGGGGCTACCTGTATTAATAGGAAAATAGAAGATGACATATTAGTTCTTGAAGTACCAGAGGATAGTGCAGCTAGTTTCTTAACTAAATCTATTCATGATATTAGAAATGTTATTGGAAAAACAGTTTTAGAAAATATAAATATAGAAGAAAATAATATTAATTTAATAGATTTAGTTGCCGTATCACAAGATAAATATTGTGAAATGGGAAAGGAAATACAGCTAGAAGAAAATCGGGTGAAAGAAGACAGAAAAGAAGTAACTGATGAAAGTTCAAGAAGTATAGAAATACTTTTTGGACATAACTGGAATAATAATAAAGAAGTAATATGGTATCCTAATGATACAGATAAAGTTTTTCATACTAATACTGGGATAATTGGAACCATGGGAACTGGAAAAACACAGTTTACTAAATCTATAATTACTCAAATTTATAGAGAGATGCAATATAATGTTGATGGTAAGCAAGTAGGAATACTTATTTTTGATTATAAAGGAGATTATAATAAATCAAAGATGGATTTTGTTAATGCTACAAATGCAGATATATATAAGCTATTTAAACTGCCTTTTAATCCTTTTACAATTAGTCTAACAGACGATCCTATGCCTATGTTACCCTACCATATAGGTAGTACTTTTGCAGAGACTATAGTGAAGGCTTTTGGATTAGGTAAAAAGCAGGAAGCATTACTAGAGGATTTAATAGAAGAAGCGTACAGTAGAAAAGGGATATTGAGTCATGTACCTGATACATGGAAATATACAGCTCCAACATTAAAAGATGTTTACGATATATATGAAGAAAGAGAAGACATTAAAAAAGACGATAGCCTTTATGCGGCCTTTAGAAAACTAATCAAGTTACAAATTTTTGAGCCAAATGCAAATAAAACTTGTGCGTTATTTGACTTAATTAATGGAGTGACAGTCATTGATTTATCAGGTTATGATACAGGAACACAAAACCTTGTAGTAGCAATAACATTAGATTTATTTTATTCTCAGATGCAAGCTCATGGGCATAGTAAAATACAAGGAAAATTTAGACAATTAGATAAAATAATTTTAGTAGATGAAGCAGATAATTTTTTAAGCAAGAACTTTACTTCCATAAAGAATATACTGAAAGAAGGAAGAGAGTTTGGTGTTGGTACGATTTTGTCTACTCAACTATTAAGTCATTTTTCTACAGGCGAAAATGATTATGCAAATTATATTCTGACTTGGGTTATTCACAATGTTTCTGATTTAAGCAATAAAGACGTTAAATATATATTTAATACTCAGAATAAACAAGAAGAAGAAAGATTGTATAATAAAATTAAAAGTTTAAATAAGCACTATAGTCTTGTAAAGATGAAAGACGAAATAATTCATATGAAGGACAAAGCATTTTGGCAGTTAATTGAATAAAACATTGATTAGAGTACATTTAATAGCTAACATTAACATACAAAAATTGTTTATGTTAGCTATTATTTTTTAAAATAGATCATTAATAGAAGAATATTTAGACAAAGTTAAACGTATAAATTGTGAACTAACAGATTTTTTGCCAATCTCATCAATAACATAAGACGGTTCACTAATTCCACATGCAGAACCAGCAGAAATAGCTACTTTATTAGATAAATCTTTAATAAAAATTTCATTAATTATATTAGGAATAATCATACCTATAACTCCAGGAATTTTATTATCCTGATCACCTAAAAACTCAATACCAGGATATTTGATATTGAGTATTTTTTTTACTTCAGGTTCTAGAGATATTATCTTTTTTATATACTTATTCATATCTCTTTTTGCTATTTCACAAGCTTTACCAAAACCAACTATGTTATGAACAGCATGAGTACCCCCTCTATAACCGTATTCTTGTTGACCTCCATGAATTAAAGAAGTTAATGGAGTATGTGCATAGTTATTTTTTCTTATAAAAGCAGCACCAACACCTTTAGGGCCATAAAGCTTATGGGCTGAAAAAGATAGAAAATCTACTGGGACTTTACGCACATCTATATCAATTTTACCAAGTACTTGAGTAGCATCAGAGTGAAATAGTATATTATTTTCTTTTGCTATAGAACATAAATTATTAATTGGATTTAAAGAACCTATTTCATTATTGCCCCAAATAAAAGATGCTAATATACTATTAGTTTTAATAGCGTTTTTAAAATCCTCTTGATTAACTTGCCCAAACTCATTAACTTTAAGGAAAGTAATATTAAAACCTCTATCCACTTTTTTAAAAGTGTTTTTTATTTTTACAAATTTACTTACAGCATTATTTCTAATTCTATTATCAAATATATCTCCATTTAAATATTTACAAGCTTGAAGTACAGATTTATGCTCAACAGTAGATGTTATTATATGGTTTCCTTTGTTTTCATAGTACTTTTTATAATCTGCGACACCTTTAATAATAAAATTATTACTTTCTGAAGCACCTCCAGTAAAAATTATTTCTTCAGGTTTTGAATTAATTAAGGCAGCAACTTTTTCTCGAGCTTCTTCAACAGCCTTCTCTGCATTAACAGCTAAAGAATAATATCTGCTTGAAGGATTACCATACTCTTCTTTTAGATATGGAAGCATAGCATCTAAGACTTCAGGATCTATAGGGGTAGTAGAACTATTATCAAGATAATTCATAGGGACATACCTCCTTTTATTGTAATGTGTGTTAAAAATTTCTCGAGATTTCCTCCTGAATATTCATATAGCTTTGAAAGTAATTGTGCTCCCTTATCAATATGTTTTTTAGTATAGATAGGATAATATTCATCATCACTTAAGTGCCTTTGTAGTTTGATTTCCATTAAGGCTTTATATATAGTATCATATTCACCAGTAACTGTAGCTCTTTGTAGCTCTAATCCATGTATATCTGTATCTTCAAAATTTTCAATAGAATCTATATCTCTAAGTGATAACGATATAGCAATTTTACAGAGCGCAAAAGGTTTAAGGTTACTACTAGCTCCAATATACTCAAAAATTTCTTTAGTTTTTTTTGATGTTTTTAATCTAAATCCCATAATTACACCTCAAAATAGCCTTTTTTAATTTCTGTCTTTCTTTCTTTTTCATTATAAAGCAATAAATATTCATGGCAAATATATGGTTTAATGATTTTATATATACTTTTATCTATTTCTTCATTAGTAGACAAAAGTATAACTTGGTTACTTATATTAGGAAGATAATTATTCGTTAATGATTTTCTATGAGTTTCATCTACTCTTGCATAAGGTGTATCAAGTATAAAAGGTATCTCTTTTTCAGAACTTTTAATTAGTGACCAAATTAAACAAAGAATATATATTTGTTTTTCACCTTTAGAAAGATCGTTAACATTGACTTTAGTTCTTAAATTTATACAATTATATGAAGGAGTAGAATTAATTAAAACCAATAAATCATCAAAAGATTTAGCTCTATATTTTAATAAAAGATCTTCAACAAATTTTAATCCATATTTTTTTGTAATATCTTTAACTCCTAAGTTGTTGATAATATTCAAAATATCTTGTGTACTGTAATTTTTTAAAACATAAAGAGTACATTCAAAATTTGAGTCAATTACGATGCTAGATACATAGTCGGATTTTCTTATTATAGTATTAAAAATTTCTATAAAATTTTTTTCTAATAGTTTTAATTTATTTTGAGTTAATTCACTTAGCAAAGTATCAATATACTCAGTTATATTAGATGAAAGATTTAAATTATTATCATTTTGCATGAATGAAGTATAAGTATTTTTAACTCTACTATAATTATAAAGTGCTGTTTTCTCCTTTTCAACATATGAGTTAAGCTCATAATTTAAAGATAGTATTTCGTTTTCAGTAGAATGAATCTTGTCATTAATGCTATTTATTTTCACTAAATAACTGTTTACAAAATCACCAGTTACCGAGGAACTTAGCTTATCTCTTAATGCTTTAATACGTTCTGATATTTCTTTTATTCTATTATAGCTATTAAGTAATTTGTTTTTTAAGTCGTTTTCACCACTACATATAGCATTAATAATAGCTAGAACATTATTTTGTTGTTCAGAAGATAACATTAATATTTCTTTTGAAGTAGAAAGTTCTTTTATATTAAACATTTGGTTAATTATTGTAGTTGCAAGCTCATTATATTTAGATTCATCAATATCACATATGTTGTGAGATAATAGTGATTTACGAATTATATCTCCTGAAAGTTTATTTTTAATGCTGTTATAAGAAGAAATAATATTTTCTTTTTCGATTTGTTTTATAGTTTCTTTTAATAAATCAGTAATTAAAAGAAATGGTAATATGTCATTACAATAGTCCTTAATATATTGGTTAATTGAAGTTCTCTCATTTTCTAGAGATATTATCTTGGAGTTTATGGACTTTTCCTCATTTTCTAGTATACCACCAGAAGTCTTAAAATCTTTCTCTAATAAATCTTTTTGAATAAGTAATGTATGGAGACTATTCTTTTTACTAGCAAGCTTGACTTCTATCTTTTTAATGTTATTTTGTACACTAGTTAAGGTTTCTAATGATTGATCGTATTGAGTTTCAATATTTGTAAGACTACGATTTTCCTTTGTAATTTTTCTTTGAAAAGATAGAAGATGCTTCTTTAGAACGCTGAAAGTATCATAATTGAATAATTGTAATACCGCTTCTTTAAAACTATGTGACGAATTTTTATTGTTAAAAAACTCGCTGAGTTCTTCCCCATCAAAAAAGAAAAAATTAAACAAAGAATGGGGAAGATTTGCTTGAAGATACTTATTAAAAAAGCTAGCTTCATCTTCAGTTAACAATTTATCATTTTTAAAAACTTGAAAGTTTTCAATTATTTTTTGATTAACATAAACCCAATTTCTATTTAAAATGTATTTGATTATTTGAGTTCCTTCAAAGAAGGATAAAGTAACTGAAATATTACAGTCAACAATTTCATTCTTAAAAGCATTGTTATTTATATTATTTTTAACTTTATTTAAGTAAATTGGATTATTTCCTAAATATCCATATGAGCTAGGACCATAAATACAAAGCCTAATCGCTTCAAATAATGTGGATTTACCAGAGCCATTCTCCCCACCGATTAAAACTATGTTTTTATTTTGGGAAGGAGTGAAAGAAAATTCAGTTTCATCTTCATATGATTTAAAGTTTTTGAGCTTAATACTATTAATAATCATTTTCTATCTCCTCAACTATGCTTTTGTGTAAATATCTTTGATTTAAAATCTTTGAAATAGATCTATCTAATATTGTTCTGTTTGTAAAATGTTTATTTTTATTAGTTTCTATTAATAAAGAAGTTATTAAATTATCAGGAAGATTAAATTTTTTATTTAGGGTTTTTATTTTAATTAGAGTTTCATTATCAAAAATTGGTTTTTTAAAATCATGCCAGGGCAGTTTCTTCCCCATGACATTATTATAAATATCAACCAATGAATGACAAGTTAAATCTTCTTCGTCATCCCAAATTTTATCGATGACTTCAAGTTCTTCAACTGTTATTAATGGAAAGTCAATAAATCTGTTAATCTTTTTTTGAGTTTCTAATAATTTTTGTAATATTTTTTTTCTAGCTTTAAAATTAAAAGGGCCATATCCAAGTACATTTATATAACGTCCCTTATCACTTTCAAAAACTTTAGAAGGATCAATTTGATAATTATTAATTAAAGGCAATAACTCTAGATATATTTTTTCTTTATTTGAAGACTCTTTGTTGCCTTTATGGATGTCTTCTACAGAATTTTTGAGATCAACATATTCCTTATTTCCTTTATTAAAAATATAGTTTTTGTCTAATTCTAAGTTGTGTATTAAAGGTAGATTATCTAAAAGCAATTTTTTATAATAATGATTACCATCTCTTCTGTATTGTTTTCTGTACTCATGCTTATCTCTTATACTTATTAACCAATTTCTGAAATTTAGAAGAGGCTGCAACCATTCCTCGCCATTTTGAATAAAACCAGTCAACGATTTATCCTGAACTACAACGGTGCAACACCAGCAACCAAAGCGCGAATTACCACAAGAAGGGGTATCCACTTGACCTTTAGAATTTTTAGTAATTGTAAAAGGGCATTCTCCACCATCTGAGCCCATATATAAATTATGCAAATCATTATTATTCGTACCCCAAGGAGTATTACCATTATTGCTTAAAAGTATCTTCCATACTTCATCTGTTGTTAAATCTACGATAGGATTATATACATAAGTATTGTTGATAGTATTATGAGGCGTAAATAAATATCCTTCTATTTCTCTGTTTTCTATTCGTCTTTTTCGTGATAAACTTTCATCTTTTCTAACTCCAAGTAGCAAAACAACTTCACCATTTTCCTCAACTCTTTTTTTGATAAACTCATTAGAGGGCTTAATTTTTAAACGTTCAGTACACCATCTAAATCGAATTGAAGTAGGTGTGGGTAATCCTCTTCCAATTATATTAGTCCAAAAAGTATTATCATATTTTGGGTACACTATATGTGATGAAATAGGTAAAAGTGTATTTTTGGCATATCTATTTATAGCATCACAATTAGTCTGTAAGTAACCTAAAACTATAGGATTTTCAATTAAGGTATCAGAAGAAACTATATATATATGCTTATGCCTTTTACTTTTAGGTAAAGAAGTTAACATTTTAAAAGCTAGTTGAACAACAGCGGTGCTATCTTTACCTCCACTATATCCAATAATCCAAGGCCTATTATCATGCTGATATACCTTTTTCATTTCTTCTAGTATATAATTTAAATTATCTGTAAAGTTATTGATCATTATAGTTGCCTTCCTTTTTTTAAAGTTCATTTTCAATTTTAAGTTCATCTTTGGTTAATGGCAAATTAAGTTTTTTCTTTATTAGGTTTTTTGTAAGTTTAATATAGTAGCTACTTTTTACAATTCTTCCGCTTGTTCCTATAGCTCTATTTTGCCAATCATCTAGGTTGTTTCGATTCCAATTAATATGTTTAATATTTTTTAAAATGTCTTTCCAATTTTTTTGATGATTTTTGTACAAATAATTGCCAACAAGACCTAATGCTTCAAGCAGGACACCACTTGAACTAATAAATTCTCCTCTAAATTTTGCAGGACTAAGTTCTTTAGAAAATACTAGTTGCCATTCACTCATATAATTACAAAGAATGTCCCAAAACTCTTTTACAAAATAAATAGATTCTTTATCTGTTAGATTTAGTTTGCTTAGTAACTTTTTATTAGTTTCATGTATGCTACTTAAAGTAAATAATTTTGAAGAGAACTTAGATAAAGAAGCATTCTCTTTGTCAGTATAATATTTTAAATGTTCATTAGATTCAACCAAATCTTTGGATATAATAGCAATTGGGTCTCTTGAATCATATAGAATTCCAATAGATTTTGAAACATTAATAGCATGTTTATTTAAGTCAGCGAATATTTGCTGACTACGTTTTAACTCTTCATCAATAAAGATAACAACAGATATTGTTTCTTCAGAAAGAGAGGGATCTGTTTTTAAAGCTTCTTCAATAGCAGCTCTTCTATGCTGCCCATCATTAATTAGTAATCTACTATCCATAGATACTTTCAAGATTCCTATGTTCTTATCTAATTCATTGTTAAATGGTAGAAACTCAAAATTGCCATCAATTGATGCCGTTAGTGAAGAGAATACATAGTCTTTAGGATTGTCTATTATGTATTGAGCAATTATAGGTATACGATTTTTATTTAGAATCCTTTGTGCTCTATATTCAGGTGGTAATTCGTCTTCACTGAATATAAATAATTTAGATAGTATTGAAAGAGGACACATAATAACAAAAAAATCTCTATTAGCTTGCTTTCCTTTTATCGCAGGAAAAGAATAAAAAAAGTTATTATTCATTTTACACTCCTTACGTACGTAATAATATATTCTATTATAATCATTTACGTACGTAATGTAAAGAGATGATTTAATTAGATGTTATAAAAATAGTTGTTTAAGTATTAATAGATTGATTTTATTAAAACATTAACAATATGAAAAATAAGGTGAAAAGAAAGTTGAGTTATTACATTATAATATTATAGAAATAAAAATAACAACTTTTATGGCAAAATCTTATTTTTATTCAAAATAATGCAATTATTTGATTTTATACATTAGAATAGCATTTTAATTTCATGGATTATATTTCAGCAATTCACATCAGTAGATGTAATTGTTTAGGGCAATTACTCACCGCAAAAACCCCTTTTTATACCCAATAGGAATATTAAGCTCATAACCCCTGTTATTCATAGCTTGTAGCTTTATGGATAACAGGTTTTTATCTATGTATAGCATTTTTGCAGTAGTAAAAAAATCATACCCAGATTTAAGGACATTAATGACTTCCTCATCATCTACTAAAAGCTCAGCTGCAAACAAATTAGCTTCAAATTCAGTTTGATTTGTTAGCGTGTAAATATTAGTTTCAGTAAAAAAATCCATAATACCCCTATGTAACTGATCATGTCCTAACTCATGGGCTAGGACAATTTTAATCATGGTAGCATCCAGTTTACTATTGACAATGATAAACCTATTACGTTGGTTAATTGTATAAAATCCTTTCAACTCAGGTAATTCCTTCATTTTAACATTAACATTTAGCCCTTTAGCAATAATAAAAGGATTATTAGAATTAAATTTCTTTTTTAATGAATCAGCAAGTTCTTTAATATAACTCGTCATCATAGGTATCCCCCATAAAGCTTATTTTTGTTTTTTTAAATACTTTTTAGGCGTATATTTCTTATTAATGACTTTAGATTCCCAATAAATCTCTTGCATGATTTGAAATACAGCATCTTTATCTTCTTGACTTAGTTCTCCCCCAGCAAAAAGTGCAGTAGTTTCCTTAATTATTTGTTCAGCTCTTTCTTTCCCACGAGAGCCTCCTTGTTCCTTTGCTTCCATAATAAAGGCTTCTTCTTCTGTTAGCAAATAATCAGCAGATACATTAAAAATCTCCATAATCTTCAAAATAACTTTTTTAGATGGATTTTGAGTGTTTCCTTCATAATTTTGAATCTGTCGTGTACTGACTCCTAAAGCATTGGCAAGCTCCTTTTGTGTTAAATCTTTAGATGTTCTTAAATGCTTTAATTTACTTCCTAAATTCAATCTTAACACCTCCTTGAATAAAGTTCGGGTTGACACGAATAGATTATGCGGGTATAATAGCAAATATAGGAAACGAATAATAAGTTCGTGTTACTATTATTATATGCGCACATTAAGTTATTGTCAAATAAGAAATAAGGGGGTTAGGGTATGACTGAAACAATCTATAATAGTTTATTAAACAAAATAGAAATACATAAAAAGATAGATGCAGAGACATATCACAATGCCAGGTTACTTCTTAAAACTTATTCTACCGTAGCTTGGGAGAATGCAACTAATTATCAAGATATTGTGTGTGAGCATAGCGAAACCTATGGAACAGAAGATTACAGTGGACTAGAAATAATGAGCCAGCTAGGGGAAGAGAAAAAGGCAAGGGAACTGAAAGACAAATTAATGAATGTTGCTGAGAATATGATAATGCTTGAAGCTATAGAAAGAGCACTAATACATGTAAAAGAATATCCTTACAATGGACAACTTTACTATGAAATTATAAGTAAAAATTTTTTTGTGAAATATAAATACAGTGAAAGGGAAATGCTTGAATCGTTAGATATGGCTAGAACAACTTATTATAGAAAAAGGAAAGAAGCCATTCATTTATTTGGTGTTTCTCTATGGGGATTTATCATACCAACAATTATGAAAACTCTTCCGATATAAGATATAAATGGAATTAATTTGGAACTAAATAGGGACTAAAAAAGGACTGCTTTGCTACTGACTTGGAATGTCAACTTCAGTTACAATGGTAATATGGAATACCTATCCAAAAATTACATATAGAAGAAATGACAGACTCTATAACTTTAATTGTTATAGGGTCTTTTTTTATACCCAACTTTAAATGGCCGCACTTTTGATGCGGCTTTTTTTTATGGGCAGATTTCTCTCTTCTACTGTGTTTTTGGTAAAGAGAGGAGTAGAAATCATGTCAGTAAAAATACGTTCTCCCTAACCTTCGGTTTTGAAATATCACTTAAAAAATTCAAAATCGGAGGTTGCCAAATGAATAAGATAATTTTATGTGAAGTATGTAGAGAAGCTAAAGATCAAGAAAGCTTTTGCCCTAAGTGTACTTTTTATATCCAGCAATACTGTAATAACTGTATAGAAAAATCAGCATATACATGTGCTAAATGTAAAGAAGCAAGAAATTTTTTAGAAAGCGATGATAAGAGACAAGCATCAGCGGAAAGAACAGATAGAAATCATATTATTCATATCAGCTTAGAATATGCAGAAGGTAAGAAGATGCTAAAAAATAGGAAGTCTAATGCTTTAGATAAATTAATTGAAAGCAATGATCGTAAGAAGATTTTGCAAGCATTTAGTTGCTTAACAGAAACTCAAAAGAGAAGGTTTATTGCACATTGCATTGATGGAATGACTTATCGAGAAATTGCAGCTAAAGAAGGGGTTAACCATACAAAAATACAAAAATCCGTAGAACAGGCAAGAAAAAAAATAAAAAACTTTTTCAAATAGGGGGTACAAATCAGCATTTTTTTTCCTAGTTTATGAAGGGAACTTTTCCTTTCATGAACTTTGAAAAATACTGACTGGGCTAGAAGATGTTCTTCTAGCCAGTCATTCATACCCTCTTTCTAAGGTACATTACCTTGTAGCCGAAAGGAAAGCGACATTAATAACCTCGCCATGACCATTTTATGAGAGCGATAAAGGTTGATTAAAAATAATTTCATGGTTGAAATTAATCGCTATGACCTACAGGGGAAAAGTCAAGATGATACTTCTGCATAGTCCTAATAAACATATGGAGTGCAGCTAATGGAGATCCCATTGGAGAAAATAGTGTAATTTGCAAGCTGAGAGTTACATTAGGTTCTATGAGAATAGTTACCGCTATTCGCCTTAGAAATATAAATTATGAAATCTAATATTATTAACAGTATTCCTATGAAGCAATATTACTGGGCTGTATAGGAATGTTGTTAATAAAAATAAAAGTACAATGGAGGATGATTTAAAATGTGTGCAATAAATAGAAATACTCATTATGCAATAAATAAATTGAAGGAAAAAGTAAAGCTAGAGAAAAGAGAAAGAGGAATATTTATTTCAAGAGACTGTGTTGTGACAGAAACTTATACTGGTAAAACCTATAAGTATAGAGTCTACAATTATATTACAGGTAATACCAAGTACTTGGGATATAAAAAGCGGGCTATAGAAACAGATGGTTATGAAGCCTTATTATCAAAAGTAGCTGATCTTTCATTTTATAATATTAGCTATCCAACTGATGGAGAGGAACTTATTGATTATATATTTACAACAGTACTTACAAGCTTTGGATTTAAAATAAGAATGGAGCAAATAGACCTTTCAAAGCATATGTATAGAACCATGAAAAAACAAGCTATTTCATTAAGTGATATTGCAGTAGGCTTAGGAAAAACCCATGCTTATCTTGTTGCATCAATTGTTTATCATATTAATAATAAATCTGGTATGAATAAAATAATTAATCAACCAATCGTTATATCGACATCAAGTAAACGACTTCAAAAGGCTATAGTAAGAGAATATGTGCCTGAAATATCAAAAATGCTATTATCCCATGGAATTATAGATGAAGCTATAACAGCTGTTATTAGAAAAGGTCGAGAAAATTACATTTGTGATTTGCGATTGAAAAATTATGTTGATAATCTTAGTCCATTTAAGAAAAATCCAAAAGAATATGGGATATTGAAAAATTTAATAGAAGGTAATCATGTGGATTTAGACAGCGTCAATAGGCTTAGGAATTATGATAGGCAGCGAATAAAAGTGATTTCAAAACATTGCAGAAGCTGTCCAGAAAATAAATATTGTCGATATAGAAAACTCCTTGAACAGATGAATCAACCGAAACATTTTTTTCAAGTTACCAATCATCATTATATGATTGCAGATTTATTAAAAAGAGAAAAGGAAGGAACGCCGCTATTACCTGACTATAAGATAGTAATTTATGATGAAGCACATAAGTTACCCGATGTTTATATAGATATGCAGACCTTAGAATTAGAGAAAAGTGAAATACTCAACCTTATAAAAAAGATTAAGCCAAAGAATAAAAAAGATAAACATTTAAAATCACTAGTTAAACACTGTAATGAAGTTATTAAAATTGTTAACAACATTTTTGGAAATATTAAATTAGATACTTTGAAAAATGATGAAGAATCTAATAAGTATCCTGTAAAAGACAGAACAAAATTACATCAAGAGTTACGAAGATTAAAAAATCAAGTATTTAATATTATATTATTCATTCCTGATAGAAAAAGAGGAGAACAAATTGCTTTTGAAAAATTAGGAGACTGCATTGATATGATAATGAGCAACCAGTCAATTATATGGATAGAGAGTCCTATTCAATCTAAGGAAGTTGTTATTAGAGGGGTTCCTAAAGAAGTAAATGAAATGTTAGGACAAGATATTTTTAAGGGAAATAAACCGATTCTACTAACTAGTGGTACCTTATCCGTTAATGGTGACTTTAGTTATATTAAAAACATATTGGGGATTAGTGAAACTACAGAAGTACAAGAAATTCATAAGCTATCGCCATTTAATTATTATGACAATACCCTACTATATCAAGCAAATGATATACCTTCCCCCAAGCAAGATAACGATGAATACATCATGAAAGTAGGAAACAGAATTATTCAACTAATTAATGCAAGCTATGGACATGCTTTAGTATTATTTACATCATATGAAATGATGAGCAAGATTTATAGAATATTGAAAGATAAGTCTATACACTATCCACTTTTCATTTTATCTAGAGGGAATAGTTCAGCTATAAGTGATTATCGAAAAAGTAAAAACGGCGTTTTATTAGCTTGTGGAAGTATATGGGAAGGTATTAATTTTACAGGTGATATATTATCTCATCTTATTATAGTAAAGTTACCTTTTTTAATCCCTGACCCAATAACAGAATACAAAAAATCACAAATAAATGATTATCAAAAGTTCAAAGAAGATATTCTAATACCACAGATGTTAACAAAATTAAAACAAGGATATGGTCGAGCTATAAGAACAGAAACAGATACAGCGGTCATATCGATTTTAGATATAAGAGCAAATATGCAATATAAAGAAGCAGTTCGGCAGGCTCTACCTAAATGCAAGATTACATACAACATAGAAGATATAAAAACATTTATTCAGGAGAAAAAAGACCCTGAATATTTTTTATGAAAAAAATGATGATTGATTTGAGGAGAAGGGGGAAAATCATGGATAATATTTTAATGTATAACATGCAGTTAGTCATGTTAAAGAAATTATCTGATAAAGAATTAATATCTATAATGGAATATGATCTCATAAAAAATAAATTAAGAAAGAAATATAAAATAAATGAAACCATCCCTTGGGGGTTGAAAACAGAATGTAGTAGAATGTAAGCACACTTTGATTAAGAAGTAATAATAAAAGGAAGGAGAAAAACAGTGAAAGAAGTACATGTTATAGAAGCTCGTTCAGATAGAATAAATAGAAGAAATTCTAAAAAGATTGAACGAATAAGAGTTGCTGCCTATTGTCGTGTAAGTACTGATTCAGAAGAGCAGTTACTAAGCTATAATTCTCAAGTATTACATTATAGGCAACTAGTACAAAGCAATAGTGAGTGGGAATTAGTAGAAATATATGCTGATGAAGCTATATCAGGTACACAAATAAACAATAGAATTAGTTTTCAAAAGATGATTAACGATGCATTAGATGATAAAATAGACTTGATTATTACAAAATCTATATCAAGATTTGCCCGCAATACTTTAGATACTTTAAAATATGTAAGACTTTTAAAAAAGCATAACGTAGCCATATTCTTTGAAAAAGAAAATATTAACACATTAACAATGAATGGTGAAATGCTACTAGTTATTTTAAGTTCATTAGCTCAACAGGAGAGTGAATCCATATCAGCCAATGTGAAAATGGGCTTAAAGATGAAGATGAAAAGAGGAGAAATGACAGGATTTAATGGTTGCTTGGGATATGATTATGATCCAAAGCAAAAAATTCTAACCGTTAATGAAAAAGAAGCAGAAATAATTAAATATATTTTTAATAGATATATTTCAGGAATGGGCTGTTATGTTATTGCAAAGGAATTGACAAAATTAAAGTACAAGACTAAAAGGGGTAGTACTAACTGGGGAGAAAGTACAGTTAGAGGTATTATTAAGAACGAGAAATACAAAGGCGATTTATTAATGGGAAAAACTTTTACAGTAGACCCAATCACCCATAGAAGATTAGATAACTTTGGGGAAGAGGATAAATACTATGTAAAGGATCACCACGAACCTATCATTTCAAAAGAAGTATTTGAAGAAGCCCAACGAATCCTGGCAAAAAGAAGCCCGAGAAAATCCATGGAAAAAGGATTAAAGCGTGAGAAATACAGTAGAAAATATGCATTTAGCAGTATGATGAAATGCGGGTTTTGTGGCAGCACTATAGGAAGACGCTCATGGCATGGAAATAATGTCACCTATAGAAAAATAGTCTGGGCATGTATTACAGGTACAAAAAAAGGCAAAAAATATTGTAATCATTTTAAGAGTATAAGTGAGCAAGCATTAGAAGCTGCCTTTGTAGATTCCTTCAATCTTATGTGTACAAATAATAAAGATGTAGTTGTAGAATTTCTAAAAACCGTTGAAGAATCAATTGGCAAAAGTAATCTAACTAAGAAGTTGAGAAAAATAAGTGAAGACATTTATAAATTAGAAAATAAGTTAAGTAAGCTTGTTGAACTAAATATTGATGGTATAATTAATAAAGAAACCTATGAAGCAAAGTATCATGATACAACATCTGAAATTGAGAAACTAAAAGATGAACAAGATCAATTAGGAAATGCTTATGAAGAACAAAAAGAATTAGAGAAGAAAATGAAATCCTTTAGGAAAGTATTTGACAATAATGAGCTACTTGAAAAATTTGATAGAGAGATATTTGAGAATATCATCGATAAAGTAGTTATTGGAAAAGTCGATGAATCAGGTATAAGAAATCCTTATTCAGTTACTTTTATTTTTAAAACAGGTTTACAATTAGAGGAGGACTGTACTGTAAAAAAGCCTAATGGAATACACGGTATAAAAGATGAAACCGTGTATTCCTATAACGGAATCGACACATGTGGAGACAGTTGTACGACTATGTCGTCGCAACCATTGATTTTACTGGTGTTTCAGCAGTTTTGTGATTTCTATTCTTTTAGCAAAAATAGTGAAAATCACCCTGAAAAAGACCTAAAAAGGAGTATCGAAATAAGAATTGCTATATGATATGGTATGTGGGAACACGTTAGAAATAAGTAGATTTTTAGCTTAAAAAATTGAAAATAGGTAGTAAAAAATCCTGAATTCGAATGATTGAATTCAGGATTTTTTAGTGGCTATTTTAGTAGAGCTTATAACTTATTGTATTAATACTTTTGCTGATTGATAAACAGATAGGCATAAATAATTTAATATTTAAAAGAGATTGAGTAAGCGACAATTTTATATTCACATTGAATTTGAAATAAATTTATGATAATATTTATTTGTATCAAAAAATCTAAAGTTTATAATATGGAGGTAAAGATGAATATAATGTTTTTAACTAATAAGTAATTGAATAAAAAATCTTAAACTCGTGTACAAGGGAGTAGTGTGCACTTTTTTAAGAGATGATAGTTAAAAACATAAACAGGCAATCTAAGTTAATTATAAATTTATATATTTAGTGACATAGATTAAGGTAACTGCAATAAAGCACCTGTGTGTTTTAATTGCAGTTTTTTGTTTTTCTATCAACTCTTAGGCATATACAATTAAAATAACTAAGGGGATGATATTATGAATTTCTATTTTGAAAATTTATATAAAAGTTATGATGGGAAGAAAATATTTGAAAATATAAATGGAAGAATCGATAGTGAAGATAGGATTGGTCTTATTGGCACTAATGGTATTGGTAAAACAACACTTGCTAAGATAATATCTGGTAGAGAAACTAGTGAGAAAGGAAAAGTTGAAATTTCTTCTTCATTAAAAATTCTTTATATAGATCAAGAACCTAAATTTGATGCGAACATTTCAGCTTATGATGAGTTATTTAAGTTCTCTCTTTCAAATGATAGTAATACTAGAAAACCAGAGTTTATTATACAGAAAGCATTAAATACAATTGGTTTAGCAAAAGAATTATGGTATCAAAAAGCAAAATATTTAAGTGGTGGAGAAAAAACTAAACTTATGCTTTGTAAGATAATGATAAGTAATTTTGATTTATTGATATTAGATGAGCCTACTAATCATCTAGATTTAGTAAGTTGTCAATGGCTTGAAGAATATCTTATCCAATTAAATAAAACTATATTAGTTATATCACATGATCGTTTCTTTCTAGATAAAGTTACAAATAAAATCTGGGAGTTAACATCGGAAAGTTTAAAAGTATACAAAGGTAATTACAGTGAGTATAAAATTCAGAAGGAAAATGAAATTAAAAGTATCATGAAGGAGTATGAGAAGCAACAATCTAAAATACAAAGCTTAGAGAAAGTTATAAGTGAGAGAAAAAACTGGTTTACTAGTGCCCATAGTTCAGCAGGACAAAATGATTTTTATAGAGCAAAATCAAAAAAACATGCTAGTGTCATAAAAGCTAAGGAAAGAGAACTTGAAAAATTAGAAACTAATAAAATCGATAAGCCTAAAAAAATTGTATCACCTGCATTTGAAGTTATAAATAAAAATATATTAGAAGCAAAACTACCTCCTATTTTGGTTAGGGTAGAGAATCTTTATAAAAAATATGGGAAAAGGACGATATTTGAAAAAATATCTTTTAATGTTATGAGAGAAGATAAAATAGCATTAATAGGTGACAATGGTGTTGGAAAAACTACATTGCTAAAAATCATTAAAGACCTAGATGGTGAATATGAGGGAAAAGTTGTGATAAATCCCTCAGTAAGAATAGGATATTTTTCTCAGGAACTCGGTAATTTAAATAGTAAAAACAATATTATTGATGAGATTTTGCTAATTGGTTCAAGACCTGACGAGGCAAGAATGCTTTTAGCAGTATTATTTTTTAAGGAAGATGATATACAGAAAACAATTAATGACCTGAGTATGGGAGAAAAATGTAGAGTTGCTTTTGCTAAGCTGATATTATCAGGAGCTAATTTGCTTATACTTGATGAGCCAACAAATTATATGGATATTATCTCTAAAGAAAAGATAGAAGAAGCATTAGAAGACTTTCAAGGGAGCATAATCTTTGTTTCCCACGATAGATACTTCATCAAAAAGATTGCTAATAGAATAATTGAAATTGAAAATAAAAAAATAAAGTTCTATGACGGAGATTATTGTTATTATCTATCCAAAAAACAAGAAGAATTTGTACAAGATAAGATAGGAAGGGATTATAATCAAATAAGCAATAATATTAGACGTTTGGAATGTGAATTATCATTTATAAGTGGAAAACTTGCTGAACCTTTAGAGGAAGAGAAAAAGGAGCAGTTAAATGAAAAATTTATGAAGATAGCAAAAGAACTTAATGCGAATAAGGCAATTATAGAAAAAGTTAAATAGATCATTAAATGATAATATTTGATTATTATATAAATCAAATTACTTATAGTTGAAATAAAAATATAAAAGTTACTGTTACAGAGAAGGGGATAAGTTATGGAAATAGAAAAGATATTTAATAAAATTGTCTATCTGTTAAAAGATGTTAAAGGCATTGAAGGAATTGTACTAGGAGGTTCGAGAGCAAGAGGAACTCATCACGAAGCTTCTGATATTGACATTGGTATATATTATGATGAATCAGCAGCATTTGATGTAACTGAAGTTAGTAAGATTGCTACTAGAATTGATGATGAGCATAGAGCGAATTTAGTTACACCTTTAGGTGAATGGGGTGATTGGATTAATGGAGGTGGATGGCTTGTAGTTCAAGGTTATCATGTAGATCTAATATTTCGAGATATAAAAAGAGTAGCACAGGTGATTGAAGATTGTTTATTAGGAAAGATATCTACTCATTATCATGCAGGTCATCCACATTCTTATTTAAATGTAATGTATATGGGAGAGATAGCTACTTGTAAAATCTTATTTGATCATCGTAAGCAAATATATGAACTTAAAGATAAAACTAAACCATATCCAAAAGCTTTGAAAGATTCTATAATTAGATATTTTATGTTTGAAGCATCTTTCTCTCTAATGTTTGCCAAGGATAATGTTGATAAAGATGATGTTTCATATGTTGCTGGTCATTGTTTTCGAAGCATTTCATGCTTAAATCAAGTTCTTTTTGCTAAAAATGAAGAGTACTGTATAAACGAGAAAAAGGCTGTTCGGATGATAGATAGCTTTAATATCAAACCGAAGGATTATAAAAAAAGATAGATGATATTATTACATTGATTTCTTCGGATAAAGATAATACAAAAAAAGGATTAGATATGATTCAAGAACTTATTGATGAAATTGACATTAATAAATAAAAAGCTTGAATTGTATAAGGACTCTTAGCATAATGAATATTTTAGGGTTTTATTAATTATATTTATTAAAATAGACCAACCCTACATAATTGGGCAAGAAATGTCGGATGGATAGTTTCAGTTTCTGCTATTCTATTGATAAGAGGAGGTCATAGAAATGGATTCACTTAAAAGAATGAATGAGGCGCTTAGTTATATTGAAGAAAATCTCGACAATGAAATTGACTTAAAAGAAGTTGCAAGATTAGCTTTGTGCTCAGAATATCATTTTCAAAGGATGTTTTCTTTCCTTGCTGGTGTTACTTTGTCAGAATATATTAGGCATAGACGCCTTACTCTTGCGGCGTTTGAGCTTAATAATAGTGAGATAAGAGTTATTGATGTTGCTGTGAAATATGGATATAGCTCAGCAGACTCTTTCACAAGAGCTTTTCATAACTTGCATGGGGTAACACCGTCAGAAGCTAAGAACAATGGAAAGTTACTAAAAGCATATCCACCAATGACCTTCCAATTATCAATAAAAGGAGGAAGTGAATTGAATTATCGAATTGTAGAAAAAGAAACATTTAGTATAGTTGGTATTAAGAAAAGAGTGCCTATTGTTTTCAATGGAGTAAATCTAGAGATTTCTAAAATGTGGAAAAGTTTAGATAGGGAAATAATCAGTAAACTTAAGGAATTATCTAATGTAGAACCTATAGGATTAATTAGTGCATCTACAAACTTTTCGGAAGGTAGAATGGAAGAAAAGGGAGAACTTGATCATTATATAGGTGTGGCAGCAAATAATAAATGCCCAAGTGATCTGGTTGAACTTAGAGTTGAACCTTCAACATGGGCTGTATTCGAAGTAGTAGGTCCGTTTCCAGAGACACTTCAAAATATTTGGGGACGTATTTATTCTGAATGGTTTCCTTCTTCAAATTATGAAATAGTAGAAGGTCCAGAAATTTTATGGAATGAGAATAAAGATGTAACTTCACCAAAATTTAAAAGTGAAATATGGATACCGGTTATTAAAAGGAAATAGTAACTTTAATCAAACTTATTTTAAGCCTCTATATAAAAACCCCCCCTATATCTTAAGGGGGCTTAGGAGGCTATGACTATTATTTTTGCGATTCAGTATCACTTTACTACCAAAACACGTTTGGAGACAGTTGCACAACTATGTCGTCGCAAGCATTGGCTTTACTAGTATTTCACAGTTTTGTTATTTCTATTTTTTTAGGAAAATAGCTAAAAATAGAATAATAGATATAAAAAATGACAGAACCAATTATTGTGTGCTGTCATTTTTTATGTTTGTTATTTTTTAAAGATAAAGATATAGATGTTGTAAGGTTATGAACCATACGTAAAATAAATAAGATCATCTAGTTCATCTAGTGTAGTTTTCAAATTTTTTAGATTAATAACTAAATTATTTGGTATTGAAGGATTCATTTTCTTATCCTCAGGATATCTGAAGTTAAAGGAGTTTTTATCCAAGTTATTAAAAAATAGAATTACCTCACTAATAAAATCTAAATCTTTATTTTTAAAATTTCGACTAAGAAATTTCTTAGATTGGGTCCAAATTTTCAATAAATTATGTGATGATTTTCTTATAAAGTCTTGATAGTCATCTTTACTTAAATTTTGATAGCATATGTTCTTCAGTGCTAATTCTAAATATTGTCGATAATTAAATACAATAGGAAATAAATATAAATCTGGTGCCATAAGCTCTACTAATTCATCAGCAGCTGATTTATAAGAATCTATATAACCAAAGTTAATAGTTGATTTTCCAAAAATATTTTGTCACCCAAATTGAGTAGAATAATTAATAGAGTTATTTTGACATATAAAATTTGATACGTTCTTATTAGATTTATTTTTCATATCCTATTTCCATCCTTATCCACAAAATACCCTTCAAATTCACACCCCAAAGCTTCAGCGATTTACTCTAATTCCCTTGTAGAAAAATTATTCCTTTTAAATTTATTAGCTAAATTTTGATTTGAAGTTCCTAATCTACGGCTTAGTTCAACAATAGTAACATTTTTTCTCTTTAATAAAATACGGATTTTTTCACCCATGGTAAGCTTCATTTTTATCACCTGCCTAAAAATATAATACACTATAGAGTTAATTAAATCAATTTGAATTAGAAAAGAGAATAATCTTTTAATATTTTAGAACATCCATTGGTGGTAGAACCTAATGAAAGGAACCTAATGAAAGACAGCTAGAAAGAATATCTAAGCTCAATGAATTCATAGCATCCTACAATGTCCTTAGAATGAATGAAGAAGAAAATAAAATTAAGTTTAAATCAACAAAAGATGCAGGTCAGTATTTCACAGCTTTACTTGGAGGAAAGCGAGATCATGAAAGATTTATGGTAGCCTTTTTAGATAATAGCAATAGCATTATTGAAACAAGGACTATATCAGAAGGAGACATAGGAAGTGCAGTGGTCTATCCTAGAAAGATTTTAAAAATGGCTATGGCAAATGACTGTAAGAGCATAATGCTATCACATAATCATCCAGGCGGCTCCATTAATACTTCAAGAGAAGACAAAGCATTAACCCAGAGATTAATAAATATTTTTCAACCATTGGATATTAGAGTATTAGACCACATTATAGTGGGTGGAGTAAGGTATTCATCAATGGCTGAAGAGGGGTATTTACCTTGTAGTATTTCAGATAAGGCTAATTATGAACCAATACCGATAGATGAAGTAGAGCAGGTGGAAGAAATAACGATGACGTATGAGAATGATTTTGAAGAAGATGAAGAATTAGAAATGTAGGGGGAATGGAATCATGAATAATAGAGAAAAAAACATCGAGACAATCTGTTGGATATTAGGATTGAAACATGAAGCTAAATCTAAGATAAGAGAATATATTAATGAATTTGGAACGAAAAGTTTTTTACTAAACTATAAGGCATTAGATTTTACATCAGAAGAAAAAGAGAAGATAGGCGTTTTAAAAAGAATATTAGAAACATTAGATGGTGATATTGAAACCATAGATTTTGGTGAGGAAGATGATTATTAAAGGAAGGTGGGTATCATGGGTAGAAGCAATTAGGCAGCTATTAGGAATATCCCAGGATGAACTTCCATATATTCCACCACCACCTAAGGATATTGAAATAAAAGAAGAAATAGAACTTCCTAAGAAAAACGACACCTACAAGCATGTTTTTGCCTACTTGATTAAGAACAGAAAATTAGATGCTGATATAGTGAATCAATTTGTAAAGAGTAAAAAAATCTATGAAGACACCCATCATAATTGTGTATTTGTTGGATATGATGAAGAAAACAATCCTAAATTTGCAAGCGTGAGGGGAACTAATACCAGGAAGAAATTTCGTAGAGACATAGAGAATTCAGATAAAGGGTATCCATTTTGCCAAGAAGGCAGAAGTGATACCCTTTGTATATTTGAAAGTGCAATTGATCTTATGAGTTATTTAACACTTTTAAAGTTTTATGGCATAACAGAATTTCACCATCACATGCTTTCCATGGGAGGTACATCCTATATTCCAATTGAAAAATATTTAGAGAAAAATCCTAATATAACAAGCCTGATATTATGCCTTGACTCTGATGATGAAGGCAATTTCTTTACACAGAAAATTAGAGAAAGGTTTGGTGAGGAATATAAAGTTGTAAGACATATTCCTAATGGAAAAGACTTTAATGATGAGTTAGTAGATTTTACTAAAAATGCTAGGACTATTGAAAAAACAAAACAATTGACAGCTATTGAGGAAGAAAATATGGTATAATTTGTGTTAAGGTTGAGGAAGATTTTTTGTAAAAGTTTTATATAAAGCATAAGTATGGGGGAATACATTTTGAGGAGGTAAACCATGAAAGGTCATAGACTTGAAAGCATTAGAATATCAGATATTGATATGGATAAGTGCTATTTTAATCCTGGATGTGCTCTATCGACACATAATCCAGAAGCAGGGGAAAAAATATTAGAAATACTAAAAGAAAAATTTGGGGATGTTAAGATGCACAATAGATGTTGCAGACATAATCCAAATTTACCAGAAGGGGCTACTATAATTAATAATTGTGCGGGATGTGATAGAAGATTCCGTTCACTATATGAGGGAATTCAAACAATCTCATTATGGGAAGTTTTAGATCATATTGATGGACTTGTTTTACCTAACTACCAAGGGGTAAAGGTATCTGTTCACGACTCATGTTCTTATAGACCAAAACCACAGGTACATAGTGCAGTAAGGAGTTTGTTAAGGAAAATGGGTGTTGAGATAGTTGAATCAGAATACCATGGAACTAGTTCAATTTGCTGTGGAGATAATTTCTATCCTTCATTATCAATAGAAAAAGTGAATAAACTGCAAAAAAAGAGAGCATCTCAGATGCTATGTGATGATGTGGTAGTATATTGTATATCATGCATAAAATCAATGACAATAGGTGGAAAATGCCCACATCACATGGTTGACATGGTACTAGGTCAACCAACATTTGCTGGGGAAACTAGACTTGATTTATATCACCAAGTTGTAAGTGACTATATAAAAAAGAGTGAGTCATTTTAGTTAGAAACACTATTATTGGAATTTCAAAAAAATGTTTTTTTGAAATTCCAATAAAATAAGAGATTAAGAAGATAATTATTTATTAAGTATTTCTACTAGTTTTCTAATGTCATCTGTCGCATAGGTAGGTTTAATATCATTTGATTTATTTCCCTTATGGTTGTATACCATAGGGCTATTTTGATTAAATAGTTAAAGTATTAAAATAATTTTTCATTCAATATCCAAGAATACCTCAATAAATCCTTTAGGATTTAAGAGGGCAAGCTTCCACTTTGTTAAACAAAGTGGGTAAAAATTGGGATGTATCCCATGCCCTCTAATGTTAAAAAGAGAAAAAAAGCTTTGCTCTATGTCGTAAATACTTTAGTTAGAAGAAATGACGATATCGGAGCTATTCTTTGGAGTTTCATTAAAAAAAGGCAAGATGTTGAGTAATAGTTAAAAATGTGTAGTGAAGGGAATCTATATTTTGTGGGGGGAGAGAGATGAAAAGAGTATTTGGATTTTCAATAGGTCTTGTGCTTTTAACTTTGCTTGTATTAGCCTTATATGGGTGCTCAAATTCAGTACAAGAGATAAAATCAGGTATATATGTAGTAAAGGATGAATTGGCATCACTCAGTATTGGAGAAGATAGAACTTTTCGGCTAAACAGAAATGCTGCTACTGACTATGATCCGACGGGAAACTATATTCTCGACGGGGACAAGCTGGTGTTGCAGGTTAATGGTGATGAGAAAGAGACGATTGAGTTTAAAATCAGCGGGGATATGTTGATTTTTCAATCGGGTGAACTTGCAGAAAGCCTGATAAAAAAGGGAACAGAATTCATATATGAAGATGAGAAGGAACGGCGATGGGATTATAGACCAATGATTTCTTTAGGAGAATCGTTATATTTTGACACTGGAAAAATGAAAGAACAACTCTCGGAAGAATGGATGGAGATCGGAACTATTGAGGAAGTTTGTTCCTCAACGGAACCAATGAAAATGGGAGCAGATTATTTTATTGCCAATGATTTTTCCGATGGAACAAAAATCTATGGTAAAGATCAAGATTTGAATATCATCTATGTTGCCTATGATGACAAGTTCATTGAATATGTCCTGCAGGATAACCAAAATTGAATTAAGAAAATGAGCTTTGTAATTGGTAAATTTATTATAAAGTTATGATGTATCATTCTTATTATGTGAAGGAGTATAGAGGAAAAAATGTCGCCACTTCTTATAACACGAATATTCCTACAAGGGTGCGGAGGGAAAGGCTCTGAAGTGCGACCGCACCACACCTGCGCCCCTAAGAGGCGTTGCTCTAAGGGTCTCGGTGTCAGGAATATCAAGACGTTAGACGACAGAATCAATTATGTTAGCGAAAATTTTTAAAAATAGGAGGATAAAATGGCAAAAAAAACAAAACCAATAAAGTTGAAGGACTTTGTAAATGATGATATTTTTATTGAAAAAATAAACAATGCATTTATGGATTTGAGAGCAGATTATGAGTTAAGTATGGATGTGAATAAAGCAAAAATAGAAGAACTAAGAAGAATTCATATTGACAATAAAAATTACTTATCAGATTTACAGTCTTATTCTAAAAAATCAAGTGGCGTTCTTTCAGGTTTGAGAGGAACAGGCAAGACTCATTTATTTCTATTAGCAAGAAATAATATAATTAGTACTATAGATAAAGATAAAGCACTTTGTATTTATTTGAATTTAAAGCGTTTCTCTATTCCACAAAATGTTAGTCAAGAATTGATTAATAGAGCATTTAGTATCTTCATGTACAATCAGATTTCATATCAATTAGTAAATATATTAGAAAGTATGGGAGAAAACACATTATGGGAAAAGTTTAAGGTGATTTTTGATAATGACAAGAAAAAGTTTAATAATGGGATAAGCAGTGCACTTTTTGAACTATCGAAATTCAAAGCAATAGCTCATCAGGGAGACGAAGAATTTGCTGATTTAGATAAAGGCAATATAACAAAAGATGACTTTAATAAGGAAGTATTAAATTTTTCAAAAGGAATTGGATACAAGGCTACAATAAAAATTCTAGAGTTTGCTTTTGAAGAACTGGGTCTAGAATCTATAGATTTAGAAGTGTTTCCATTTAATGAAAGAGGCATCGCACTTTATAAGAAATTAGGATTTAAAATTGAAGATAATATAGTTGATGAAGAAGCTGAAGAACCCTATAGAAATATAATTACTATGCTGTTAATGAAGGCGAATTTTAACAAATAGTTGTGTGTTAAGATAGCCTTCAAGATAACATAGCATTCTTTCTCAGTGAACATTGTAAATGTACACCATTGCACTATCTAACAGTTACAGGTACATCACAGGTGCATCCCAATGAGTCAGGGGACGGCGACTGACTCAATAATTCTAAAAGTGCAAAAGGCAATTACTAGGACAAGGGACAGGCTTACTATCTTCAAATAGCTGAAACATACTAGCTATTTTGATTAAATGAGAAACGGGACATTTAAGTATCTTGTAGTTAAAGTATTAAAATAATTTTTCATTCAATATCCAAGAATACCTCAATAAATCCTTTAGGATTTAAGAGGGCAAGCTTCCACTTTGTTAAACAAAGTGTTTTAAGATGGGGAGGTATCCCCAGCCCTCTAATGTTACAAAGAACAAAAAACTCTCTTCTGTGTCGTAAATACTTTAGTTCTCTGAAATCTTTCGAGCCAAGTGCTAACTTTAAGTGATGTTTTGAAAGGCATCTAGTTCAAATTTGTTTATATAACGAACAGAAATGATTTATTTAATGGGAGGTTGTATTATGAAATTTAGAATAATATTATTGCCAGCATTTAAGGCGGCATCATCAGGAGTAGACGTAAATTTTGATTTTTCTCCTAACGGTATTTTAGGCAAATTTAATGAGTATTTTTCAGCTATCAAACCATCTGACAGAGATAGTTTTTTGCCACGGGATTTTTTGTATTTTGATGAAGAAAAGCAAGGAATGGTATGGATGTGGGCATTAAGTGAAGATATGGATGACGGTGGAAATGAGCTGATTGATTATGATGGAGGTTATTACTTAACTTATGCATACAAAGATGGGGACGAAAAAACCAACAGAAAACTATATGGTGAAGCTTTGAAATATATCGAGGATTCACAAATATTTGAACTTGATGTTAGGGTTAATCATTATGCAATGGGGCACATTATTACACCTGCTGAAATTATCGAAGCACAAGGTTGGGCACAAATGGAAACATTTATCCCCATTAAGCTGAAAGATAAATAATTTCACTTCTCGGTATAAGAATAATCAGAAGTTATGTTTATTCATAATAGTTATACTTTCTGCACTCATAGAAGCTTTGTAATAGTGCTAATTTGGAATCAAGTGTCGACGAACTTCAGAGAACAATATCTTCCTGTTCATTCCGGGCGAAAATCATGCCCTCCACACATCCCCAAGCTTAACTGAGGCGGAGCAGCACTCAGCTCAAGATAAGAGTTATCTAGGGCTGAGCGCCACTCCTGTAAGGCTTGGGGACGTCGTGAAGACGAAACGTTAGTATGCCAAGCGAAGCTTGGCACTTCTGGTATGGTGAAAGTCCATATAAGTCAAGGTTTAACCAACCAACTTTATCGAGTGTTGCGCTATGTCTGGTGACAGTCATGGTGAAGTGTACACAGAGAATCATATAGACCACAGGGGAACCGTATCCCTGAAGTATATTCAGCCTCGTTAACCGTGTCCCCTCGAAAGAGGGTAAAGCAGATGACGACGTATTTAACGTTACGGAAGTCAATACAAAAGAATCGCAAAAGGTAAGATTCTAGAGGGTCTGCCGGGGTCCAAGAACGTGGTATGTATGAAGAGAAGTGTCAGGAACTTGGGAGGTCTCATCGTCTCTTGTAAAACAAGAAGTGATTACCAACCGAAAAAGAAGGAATCATGATAGATGATGAGAAGTCGGATTTCTCCATAGTGTGCGACTTGAAAGTCGCTACTTAAATTGTGATAAATTCACTACTACTTCCGTTTGTAGTATTCCTACCGCATAGTGCCCAGTAAGTGATGAAAGGTGCGGAGCAGCGGAACAACGCGAGAAATGCAGAAACCACATCTGTCCTATTGCAAGGAAAAGGTATGCATGGTTAACACATGTGAACTGCTGTAAGGGTCGTCAGTCTGATGAAAGGTGAAAGTGGTTGATACACCTTGACTAAAATAGTACGGAGTCACGGGCATAGTAATTACTATGGTACTATGTCAAACGGACAGAGCACTCCCGGCCTATAGGCAGAACCTAAACATGCCATAATTATTTAAGTGGTGAAACAAGGTAAACCTTATGCGCTCCCTACGGGTAGGCTAATCGCAAGAGAGGTACAATGTGCAGAAGGCAGAGGATGTTGGAAAAAGCGAATGTCTCTGTGTAATGCAGGGAATAAGGGTTCAAGATTTGCCCTATCCGAAAGGAGGCAGACTTCCAACGCGTATCAATTACATGAAGGAGCTGGAAACTGTGAATGTATCAGGTTCAATTACACAGTTGTGAGGACAATACAGACATGAAACTTCAATGGAACCAGATTAACTGGAAGAAAGCAGAAGAACAAGTTAACAGACTACAGATTCGGATTGTAAAGGCGACAATGGAACGAAAGTGGAGACTGGTAAAAAGGCTCCAGTATTTAATGACAAACTCATTTTACGCTAAAGCACTAGCGGTAAGACGGGTAGTTACCAACAAGGGAAAGAATACGCCAGGTATAGACGGAGAATTATGGAAGTCTGATAGAGATAAAATCAGCGCAGTACGAAATCTTGATATTCAAACCTATCATGCTCAGCCATTGCGACGGGTATACATTGAGAAGTTTGGAAAGAAAGAGAAAAGACCGTTGGGAATACCAACTATGAGAGACAGAGCTATGCAGGCACTGCAACTTCTTGCGTTGGAGCCAATAGCAGAAACAACTGCGGACAGAATATCGTTTGGTTTTCGGAGGTACAGAAGCCCAGAGGAGGCAAGAGAATACGCATTCAGTCTACTTAGTAGAAAAGACTCGCCACAGTGGATATTGGAAGGTGATATCAAAAGTTGTTTTGACAAAATCAGCCACCAGTGGATGCTTGATAACATCCCAACAGACAAAAGAATTCTAAAAGAGTTTATGAAGTGTGGCTCCATTGAAAGAGGTCAAATGTTTCCAACTATTGAAGGCTCTCCACAAGGAGGCGTCATTTCTCCGACTTATGCCAACATGGTGTTGGATGGACTGGAGCCTATGATTTTGGATGTATATTGGCGGAGTAAGGTTAAGAAAAGCTTTAGTGTCAAATACAACAATCATAAAGTACATGTGGTAAGATTTGCTGATGATTTTATAGTCACTGCATCAGATAAGGAAACACTGGAAGAAATCAAACCAATGATAGAAGACTTTCTAAAGCTAAGAGGATTGACGTTATCAAAGGAGAAAACGGTAATTACACATATAGATAATGGTTTTGATTTCCTAGGGTGGAATTTTCGAAAGTTCAAAGGGAAGCTCATAATCAAGCCGTCTCACAAATCCATGTGTAAAATAACACGGAAAGTCAGTGAACTGATTAAGAATAGCCGAACTGCAAAGCAAGAGGTCTTGATTAGAAAGTTAAATGAGATTACCCGAGGATGGGCAAATTATCACCATTCCACTTGTGCTAAGAAATCTTTTAGTACAATAGACCATCGTATATGGGAAATGTTATGGAGATGGTCAAAGCGCAGACATCCAAACAAGGGTAAACGTTGGATTGTTAATAGATACTGGAAAACACACAAGGGAAGAAAGTGGACGTTTATGACAGATAAGAACATCCTATTTCTGATGTCAGATATGCCTATAGTTCGAAAAGGACAAATGGCACTTAATAAAAATCCATTTCTTGACCAGGAGTACTTCGAAAATCGAGCTAAGAAACACCGTTTTAACAGAAAGAAAGCGATATGTTCCAATCGAGCCGCGCAGTTAGATTATTATGCGTTATAGATGCGTGAGCGGAATGCGGTGAAAGCTGCACGTTCCGTTCTTTGGGGAGGGAATCACTGTGAGGTAATTCCCTTACCCGACACTTAGAGAACGGGAGAGCCGTTTACAAGGGGAAGGGAGGAACAGGAGTATGAATTATTCAAAGGAAACAAATGCCGGACAAGTAGGGCTGGAGAAACATTTGCAAACCTCACTGAATAGTATCGAAAGGAAAGCGAAATATAATAAAAATCATAAGTTTCAAAACATATACAGACTACTGAACAAGTGGACTCTAGGGCAATCATGGCAATATATAAATAAAAGAGCATCAAAAGGCATAGACAAAATAAGTGCAAAAGAGTTTGAAGCTAACCTAACCGAAGAAGTAACCATATTAGAAGAAGAACTTAAGAAAGGGTCATATCACACAAATCTAGTAAAAAGAACTTACATAAGTAAACCAAATGGAGGACAAAGACCATTAGGGATACCAACAGTAAGAGATAAACTACTACAAACAACAAGTAGTAAAATACTAGAAGCAATATATGAACCTAAATTCTACAATACAAGATATGGATACAGAAAAGGAAAAGGCGCAAAAGAGGCAGTAAAGCATTTAAGTAAAGAACTCAATTATGGCAAATATGGATATATAGTAGAAGCAGACATAAAAGGGTACTTTCAAAATATAAAACATGAGAAATTAAAAGAAATGTTATCACATGATATAGAAGATAAACCATTTCTAAGATTAATAAACAAATGGTTAAAAGCAGGAATAATGACAGAAGAAAACATAGTAAAAAAGCCGCACAAAGGAACACCGCAAGGTGGGGTGATAAGTCCAATATTAGCCAATATATATTTGCACTATGTACTAGATATATGGTTTGAGAAAGTAGTTAAAAACCATATAGAAGGAGAAGGTATGATGATATCTTATGCAGATGATTTTGTATGTGCATTTAGATACAAATTGTGAAAATTTAGAAAGGAGCAACTTTGAAAATTTATAGATTATTATCAATTATAACAACACTGCTTAATAAAGATCTTGTATCAGCAAAAGATTTAGCAGAGAAAAATGAAGTTTCAGTTAAAACTATTCAAAGAGATATAGAAACGTTAAATATGGCGGGAATCCCGGTCTTTTCAGAGAAAGGAATGAAGGGTGGATATGGAATATTAGACTCATATAAATTAGATACTAAACTATTATCAAATTTTGAAGTAGGTATTTTGAATTCGATGTTAGATGGGCTAAGGGCGATTTACGATAATAAGCAATTAGAAAATTTATGGGAGAAATTTGAGTATGCATTAGATTCAAGTCCTAATAATGAACAAATTCAAATGAAGGTTGATCTTTCTCCATGGAATCATGATGAAACAGTATCAAAGAAAGTAAATATTCTTTCGGACGCAATTAAGGATAAATCAATTGTGAAAATTGAGTATTATAATTTAGAAGGGATATCATCTATTAGAAATATAGAACCTTATGAGATGAAAATGAAGAATGGTAGATGGTATGTTAACGCCTATTGCTTGAGTAAAAATGATTTTCGGAATTTTAAAGTTAATAGGATAAAGGAAATCGAGAAAACAGTCCAACATTTCGTTAAGAGAGACTATAGTATTGTTGATGATGAAGAGACAAGAAATCAAGATAGTGTGAAAAAAGTATTACGTTTTAATAAGAAAACTTATTCGAGAGTAGTAGACATTTTTAATGTTGATGAGATAAGTGAAATGAATGAGGAGTATATTATTGTAACGACATATCTCAGATGTGATTCGTGGTTATTATCAATGATTCTTTCTTTCGGAAATCAAGTAGAAGTCCTGGAACCCTCATCACTAATAAGTAAAGTAAGAGAAAATATAAAAAAAATGAATGAATTATATAAATAGGACATACTAGATGTCCTTTTTTTTATTCTAAAATAAGTAGAATGCGAATTAATGTAAATTTATTAAGGAGAAGATATAAGATGAAAAACGACAAATTTTTTTTGGAAAAGAATGGACTAAAACTACACTATAAAATTAATGGAGAGGGAAAACCTATTATTCTATTGAATTCAGCGTTTGCAGACTTGAGAATTTGGAGTAAGGTGGAAGAAAGTTTATCACAGAAATATAAAGTTATTCAGCTTGACTTTAGATATTCAGGTGAAACAGAGCAAGATGATTCAGAATATAGTTTATTCGGGGATTTAGATTGCTTGATTAACGAGCTTGAATTGAGCAAGGTGAATCTAATTGGGCTTTCAGCTGGAGGGCACACAGCATTAGAATATGCTATTAAATATCCTTCAAAAGTTGATAAGATTTTTATAATTTCAACAGGATTGTTTGGTGTAGATGAAGATCAGAAAAAAGTAGAACGAATGAAAAGTTTTCAGTTAGCGTTGTATTCAGGTGACGTAGAAGAAGCTTCAAGAATATGGACTAAAATGTGGTTATTGGGTGAAAATAGAGAAGAGGATAGTCTTTCTTCGGACAAAGTTGTGTTGTTCAAAGAAATAACTAAACACAATCTTCTCAATGGAGTAAATTATAAAATGCCAAAGTTTCTGGAACCTCCTGTTAATGTATCTCTTGGAGAGCTTGAAAAAGAAGTTTTTCATATGATAGGATCGCTTGATTATAATGATGTGTTTAACTCAAGTGAAATTTTTAGAGAGAATATAAAAAATTATCAAGAATTGAAAGTCAATTGTGCTCATATTATACCTTTTGATTTACCAGAATTATTAGTCGAAAGAGTAATAAATTTCATTAAATAGAATTTTAACCATTATGCGATGCATTAAAAGAGATGTTAGCTACATAATATGTGTAGCAATTCAAATAAAAAACGAACACTATATAATGATGCAGTTGAGGAAGCGTTATGCTTTGGATGGATAGATAGTATTTAGCGGTATCAGCAATGAACATGGAAATTCAGAAGGCAAAAGAATTTATCACAGGTTATGAATGGGAGTAGAGTGGTGATGTAAAAGCTTATTTTACCGATTATACTACAACGGTGAATAATAAATTATCTCATTATAATTATATGTATCTAAATATCATGATTGCTACTAGATAGAATAGACATACAAGTAAAGCAACAAAGCCTATAGGATTTTTAATTTTATGGGCTTTTATTTATACATAAATACAAATATCTCTTGACTTTAGGTGACCAAAAGTGTTAATATTAAGGTGACCAAAAGTCCAAGGAGGTGAATTATTGATGACTAAAAAAATGGGTCGTCCTACTGATAATCCTAAAAAATACAGAATTGCTGTTAGGCTAGATGAAGAAAGCAAAAATATTTTAGAACAATATTGTAAAGAGAAAAAAGTAAATCAAATGGAAGCAGCAAGAAGAGGAATAAAAAAGTTAAAGGATGACCTAAAGGGCAAATAAATAGAAGTGGTGCAACCGTCAAGTTAAAACACCACTCCTAAAAGCCCCGCTATCAATGACAGCGGTAAATCTATTATACCCTGTTTGAGATAGTAATTCAAGAAGTTATCACAAGGAGGGGAGTTTATGTCAACTGGATATATAGAACATTTAAAAGAATTATTTTGTGACATTCATGAAGATATAATGAAGAATTTACGTGAAACTGATAAAGACTACAGTGAATTAGTGAGAAATAATATAGAAGAAAGTATTAAGATTCGGGAAATATTGAAGTCACTTAATGATGAAGATAGAACATTTATTTTTAAAAATAAAGATTGTACTGGAAGGATTGAATGGATAGAAAGGGAAACCCTTTATTTTCAAGGATATAAAGACTGCATCAAGCTTTTGAATGTTCTTAAGCTTATATGACAGTTAAATACTAAATATTAAGAATGTAAATAGTAAAAAGTGATTTAAAATCCTCACCCCCATTGTTTTTGCATGAAAAATTTTTGTTTGATGTCATAGATACTTATTAAACGATGAAGCGACGCTTAATGATGATGGTAGCTAGAATAATGAAAAAGATACGAAAATAAGTGAATTATTTATATCTCAGAACTTATCACCTTGTAACTTACGCTTGGTAACATTTAAATAGTAGTAACATTTTATGCGGATCATTAATAAGATGATAATATGATTCTATTTGTTTAGACGGTTGCAAGGGGGGAGTATTATGTTATCAGCCACGGAATTTATTAAACAATCTCTTGGGTTACATTTATTTTTTGCGAGGATAATGAAGGAACACTCATTTTTTCTAGAAGCAGGTTTTACACCAAAGAATTCTAATTTGGGACAGCAGGCAGATAGTTTCAAAATGCAATTTGATGAGTTGTTAGCAGAAACAGTTACTCTATCTAATGGGATTGTGAGTCCTGATGTTCTTAGGTCAGGGGAGGTAATTACACCTTATACATTAAATGCAGAGTTAGCTACCCAGTATTTCTCAGGCGTGAATATTCAAACAAATATAACACAGGCGGAAGCTGGATTAGCAGGAAGCGAACTGATGCCACCACATCCAATGCTTGAGCAACGAGTATTTATGTTAAATACTAAAGCGATGGGATTGATTTCTGCATTAATACAGTTCAAAAATTTACTTTTATCAAATATTTTAAGCTGTAGGATATTTACATTTAATTATCCTTTACTAATTGATCATATTCTAAGAGAAGCAAAGTTTTATCTTGGAATGGTCCAAATGTTGCAGAATCGTGAAGAAACTGACTTGAAAAGACAGGCGTTAGAGCAGGAGGCCTTTTGGAATAGGATTATGGCAGAACATGCTAAATTTATAAGAGGGTTATTAGACCCAACGGAAAATGATTTAATTCAAACTGCTAATAATTTTGGTAATGAATTTGATAAATTGACTGCAGAAGCCAAGGCCGCTATGGACACAACTATACCTGTTGATAAGGTTACAAATGATAGCTTTAAGTCAACGCAGGAAATACGTGAATTCAAGTCACAAGGTACACAAGGGTTGCTTACATGTGAGATTAAATCTATAATAATTCCTCTTTTGGGAGATCATGTTTTACGTGAGGCCAACCACTATTTGCGGTTATTAAAGAAATATCAAAGATAAAGGTTTTGGCATAAGGTATTAGTTTTTGTTTATATACAGGAAACTGATTATGTAATATTTATTCTGCAAGGAAAATAAAAGATATAATAAGTGAGAAAATTCATATAAAGAATTACTTGACTTCAATAAAGAAGTGACTAGTGAACATAAGGAATACCTAGAAAAAACTTTAGCTAAAAAGAAAGATAAGCTAATAATCACTCAAGAAGAATTACAAAGACTTAATGATGAACGAAAGTCTATATTGTCGATATTAAAAGAAGAGGATACATTTGCTAAGTTTAAAGCATATCAGTCAGAGATAATTAATATTGAACGTGAAATTGCTGAAATTACTAGCGAAATTGAAAACATAGATGTTGTCAAGTCTATTATAGAGGGAATTGACAAGTTGAAAAGCGATATTGAAACAATTATTAAAAATATACAAGAACTAATAATTAAAGGAAATGAAGACTATAAAGAAATTAGATTACTTTTTAGTAAATATTTGAAAGAGATTATTAATAAAAGTGAAATTATTTCAATTTCTCCAAATAGCAATGGTAATCTAGAACTTGAAGCAAATTTGATTGATGAAAAAACAAGAGCAAGAACTTCGCAAGGAAAAGGAAATAGTTATAAAAAATCATGTGTATTTGCTTTGACTTGGCTATTTTAGCACATTATAGCAATAAAAACTATTTTAGATTTGTTTATCATGACGGTAGTTTTGAGAGTTTAGATGATAGAAAAAAAATTAACTACATTGATTTAGTTAGAAAATTAGCAAAAAAATGTGGTATACAAATTATTATAATAGCGATAGACTCCGATATCCCGATTGATGAAAATAATAAAAAATATAAATTTGAAAAAGGTGAAGTTATCTTAGAATTGACAGATGAGAGTGATGAAGGTAGGTTGTTTGGTTTTAGTTTTTAATTGAAATGATATATTTAATTGTAACTGTTAAGGTTGATTAATCAATCTTAACAGTTTTTTGATTACTAATAAAATAGTAATAATATGATATCAAGGCCCAAAATTAAACCGACAACTCTTTAGAGTTGGCAAGCTTACTAAATGTAATACATTTAGTTGCTTGTTGGGAGAAATCTCCCAAACCCTCTGTAAAAATATTACTTTCAAGAAAGGAGAAATTGAATGAACAAAACCAAATTAATCACTCTGCGAGTGACATATGGGCTAATGATAATTCCACATCTATGGATAAAAGTAACTATACAAAAGCAGGAGAATATAGAAGCACTAGGCGGGGAATGAGCTGGAAATACGAACTATATCTTGCAGTAAATGAATGTATAAATAATTCCACATCTAAAGAAGAATTCATAAGCAATATTGAAAAACTTGGCTATAAAGTAAAATGGACAGATACAAGAAAATATATCACTTTTACCACTCCAAACGGTAAAAAATGTAGAAACAACAAATTATACAAGGCAGATGAACTAACCAAAGAAAAAATAGAAAATCGATTACAACTAAATGCTAGATACGCTGATAAAGGGGAGCTACAGCAAAGAATGAATAACGTTCTTAATGCTGTAGCTCTTTTATTATCCCCAAAATCTAATAATCAAAGAAATTCTAAGAACCATAAAAACTATCCATTATCAAAGCTTGAAGGTGATGCATTAATTGAAAGGATAGCAGAACTAAAGAAAGGCAGAGGAATAGACTGGGATAATCAACATAACAATGACTATGAGCAAGAATGGTAAAGGAAATTAATATTTTTTTAAAAATTTACGCCCAACCCCCTTACTTTTTCCTTTATAAAGTGAGGGGGATTTACTTTTGAAATATTACATTTGTGTTACAAATGACAGAAACTTTCGGTCACTCCCTTGTTTTTTTCCTTAAAGAAGTAAGGGGGTTTTTATTTTTAAATTACATTTCTATCACAATAGCAAAAAAATCCGTAAAAATACCTCCTAAATGTCCTAAAGGATGAAGGGGATATTTTTCTCTTTCATATGTACATTGAAAACTGAATATAAAAATATTTAAGCACGTTACTCCTATGACCCTAAGGGGAAAGCGACATAAGGGAAAACGCCGTGATGAGGTTAAAGCCTTTAGCGATAAATTTTTGCCTTTAAATTATTCATATAGAATCGCAATAAATGTTTTATATTTTGATTCCTTGAATAGCCTTGAAACATTGGTTATTCAAAAAATCAAAATATAGATTTATAAATGCGTTCTATATAGAATAAATCGCCATGACCCATAGGAGGCAAATAATGATACTTCTACTCAGTCCTAACCATCGTCTGGAGAGTAGCCTGCCTGGAGGGGAGGAAAATACACGTCTATATTTGAGAGAGAATATAGAGGTCTTTTATGAAGCAGATTAACTATTGATAAACAACACTAAGATTTAAAATAAATTTCAAAGAAACAATGAATGCTTTAACATTTTTTTTTTGAAATTTATAAACCTTGAAGTTGTTTATCTATAACTGCCGCTTAAATATTTTAAAACCTTTGAAAAAACCAGCAAAAATAATTATAATAAAGACAACGATACTAAAGAAGATTGGTGTGAATGCTTATGGATATAAATAAATCGGAAATTATCTTATATCAAACCGAAGATGGGCAGACAAAGATTGAGGTAACAATGGAAGAAGATACTGTTTGGTTGTCACAAGCACAAATGTGTGAGTTATTTCAAAAAGGAAAATCAACGATAAGTGAGCATATATCTAATATATTCAAAGAAGGTGAACTTAAGAAAGATTCAGTTGTTCGGAATTTCCGAACAACTGCTGTAGACGGGAAAAAATATGATGTAAAGCATTACAATCTTGACGTAATTATTTCAGTTGGCTATAGAGTAAAGTCTCACAGAGGTACGCAAATTCGTATATGGGCTACAGAAAGACTTAGAGAATACATTATAAAAGGCTTTACAATGAATGATGAACTTTTAAAAAAAGCTGGCGGTGGCAATTACTTTGATGAGCTATTAGAAAGAATTAGAGACATTCGTTCTTCTGAAAAGGTATTTTGGAAAAAAGTATTAGATATATATGCTACCAGTATTGATTATGACCCAAGAGTTGAAAGCTCCATTAAGTTTTTTAAAACAATACAAAATAAAATGCACTGGGCGGAACATAGTCATACAGCCGCTCCAACAAATCATCATCTTGCGTAAGCTTCAAATTCCGGTAAAGCAGATTAAAGATATTCTTAATAACCAAAATGTCGTGGCGGTCATCGAGATATTCAAGCAGAAAATAAGTGAGCTGGATTAGGAAATAACGGCTCTGTCCACTCTCAATTCGATATTGATGCGCTTTATCGATGAGTTGTAGGAAAAAGCGAACATATATTTAAAGCTTGAATTATTAAATGATAAAACCATGTTTGCCATTGTAAGCACTCTTTCATTTTCCGAAAATAAAATCAAGGAGAAGGTATCGATGGAAGAATTAAACAAGGCAAATGAAAATTTAAGCAAACTGGAGGACAAAGATGTACGGATTGTATATCTGCCGCCCATGACTGTGGCTGCTGCTTACGCAACGGGAGAAGGCTGCGAAGGTAAAGCAAATGACATGATAGCGCAATTTGTAAAAGAAAGCGGATTGCTAAAAATCAAGCCCGACGCCCGAAGTTTTGGTTTTGACTGCTTTAAGGGGGCAGCAGTAATCGGAGAACCTTCGCATGTATATGAGGCGTGGGTATCCATTCCTGACGACATAGAGATATCCGCGCCTTTAGTAAAACGAACTTTTGACGGCGGGTTATATGCTGTACATGTGTTGAGGACATGGGACTTCGACGACTGGCGTTTATTAAAAGAATGGGTTAACGCAAGCGAATAGCGAGACTTCTGGATAAAGAAGGGAGCTGGTGGTGGCTTCGGTCGCCTGGTCGCGTTAATGTAAAGGCCGTGTACATCTTCGGGACTGACGGTAATATAGGTATCCAAGGTAGGAGTTGTAAGCCTTGGGTATGTTTCAAGTGGTTTGACTATAGTTACAGCACAAAAAAACTTGAAAGGAGAAATTTAAAAATGAGCAAATACGAAAATGCGATGAAACTTATGGAGAAGCTTTGCGGAAATGGTAAAGAGGAAGTTATTGCACTTGCGACAATATCATTATCCCCGAATGTTGCCGGTAGTCCTCGCCCTGCTGTCCGTATGGTTTGCGCCTATTATGAAAACGGCATGTTTTATGTTTCTACAGATGCAAGAAAAAATAAAATGTTACAAATTGAGAAGAACAACGAGGTTTCTGTCGCTGGGTTAAATTGGTACACTTTCCAGGGCAGGGCTGAAAATCTCGGTTGGGTCAAGGACGAGAAGAATGCGGAAATCAGAGCTAAATTTTAAAAAATCTTTAACTGGTTCGATGAAGTTGGTGATGAGGACAATCCAAACTCAATCGTTCTGCGTATCACCCTCACAGAAGGTATAATTACTGACAACGCAGAAAAATACGGTGAAAAGCAGTATGAAATTAATTTTATCAACAAAACAGTAAAGTAAAAATAATTATTCTTTAGACGGTTAAAAAATAAAAGAGATTATTACTTAAATACGATAAAGATAATAATTTTAGATTATACAAAAATTATAAAAACTTATGATATAATAAATTATTGTCAATAGACAGATAAAAATTCAAAATGCAAAAAGCCTAAGTAAATACTAGGCTTTTTTGTGTCTACAGTCAGTCCAATAGAGATGAAGAGCGGTACTACTGTAAGATTCATGGTCTAATGGGAAAAATAAATGTACCAAAGTAACACGAGATGTTTAATACTACGCGTTGCCGCACTTGACAAAAATCAATAGTACAAAATACAACTGGAAGAAAAATTTTCTATACCATTTTTAAATGGTACTAATAATTTATTTCTTGAAACTGTCAATCTTATTCTTTTTAAGGATTTAAGGTTAAATTATTATGGCAGTGTTAGAGAAATAATTTTAAATGTTATTATGATGATGCCTTTTGGTTTTTTATATCCAATTATAAAGAAAGCGGGTATTCTAAAAACAGTTACCATGTGTTTTCTTTTTAGCCTAACAATTGAAAGCACTCAATTATTAAGTGCATTTTGGGGAAGATTAACATCAAGAACATTTGATGTTACTGAATTGATTACTAATACATTTGGAGGTTTATTAGGATATTTATTTTTTAGTGTTTTAAAGCCAACTATCTTTAGAATATTAAATGAGCAATAATCATGAGAAAAATGTGATTTAGATTTATTACACATTCTTTAGATATTGCGACCTGAGTATTATTTATAATCAAATAGCTAAATAGGAATTTGATAGAGAGAATGTTTTATGACAAAGGTGGTCAAATATAGAATTACACTAAGAATAATTTGGTGGATTTATATAATAGCGCTTAAAATATGACCAACTTTAAAAAAGTATCGAAGAAGAAATGAAATCAAGCGAAATCCAAAGCAAAAATGTAGAAACTTACTAAATGGCAGTAATTGAAATTTATAGTGTCCGGAGAAAATAAAAAATTTTTAGCCAAATAATTGTACGCTATAAATGGTAAACTAAAATTGCACAAAATTGTAAAGAATAAAGCTCTCAAATAAGTATTAAAATAATTTGGGAGCTTTGTTGTCTGCGATTTTAATACCAAAGGTATTGAATAAATTTGCATAAAAATAAGTATCAAACTACCAAGACAGATCTTGTCTAATGTAGTAAGAAAATATAAAAATTATAAAAGATACTATATAAAATATGAATTATTACTTACCACCAAGGGAGGAATATCAACTTACGATATCTTTATTGTCACCTCAAGGCATGTGGAGTGTTGCTCGCTACTAACTAGAAAGAAATAGTGGGTGTGATAGTTGTAGGTTTAGACCTTGGAAATACAGGGTTAAGAGAGCATTCATTGTCTGCTGATGGAAATTTTATATAGGGTTGTAGCATTATTTTAATGAAGATGATATTAAGAATATTTTTAAAAAACTAGGTTTTAAAAAAGTTAAAAATTATGAAAATATATTAGAAAATAATGGATTATATAATGATAAAGGTGTTACTTTTTATAAAGTTATAAAATAAAATATACGTAAATATAAATAGATAAATGTGTACGTTAATTGCATGAAAATAAATATTTATTAAAACAAATAATAGACAATAATTATTATTAAACTAAAGATGAATTTAAATAAGATAAGAAAATGGGAAAAATTATATTATAATTAGATAAAAAATCAGTAGCATCTAGAAATTAGTTTGATGTATATAAGATAATGACATTGTTTCTTTTGGTATCACAGGAATATCAATTAAACTTTTAACTAAACATCATGTCCGCTACTAGATAGAATTGATATACAAATATAGTAACAAAGCCTATAGGATTTTAATAATTTTATGGGCTTTTAAGTTTGAATATAAAAGAACCTTAATACAAAAAAAATATCTTGACTTTTGGATAACAAAAGTGCTATATTTATGTTAGCCAAAAGTATAGGAGGTGAATTGTTGGCTAAAAATAAAATGGGTCGTCCAACTGATAGTCCTAAGATATTGAGAGTTACAGCAAGAGTCGATGAGAAAACATATAAAATTTTAGAAGATTACTGTAAAAAGAACAATATTGGGATGGCTGAAGGAGTAAGGCAGGCAATAATAAAGTTGAATGACCATAAAAAGTGAGAAAAGTGGTGCCCGCCGACAAGCAAGATCACCACTTCGCAAAACCCACTATCAAGAATAGCGGTAAATCTATTATACCCTGTTTGAGATAGTAATTCAAGAAGTTATCACAAGGAGGGGAGTTTATGTCAACTGGATATATAGAACATTTAAAAGAATTATTTTGTGATATTCATGAAGGTGTAATGAAGAATTTGCGTGAAACTGATAAAGAGTATAGTGAATTAGTAAGAAATAATATAGAAGAAAGCATTAAGATTCGGGAAATACTTAAATCACTTAATGATGAAGATAGGGCATTTATTTTAAGAAATAAAGATTGTACTGGAAGGCTTGAATGGATAGAAAGGGAAACCATTTATTTTCAAGGATATAAAGATTGTATTAAGCTTATGAATATTCTTGAGCTTATATGATGATTGCATAATAAAATATTACAAATTCAAATAGTAAGAAACTGATTTGACCGGTAAAGCATATTGTAGAAGGCTTTATCGGTTTTCTTATAGGTTAAATAAGTAGTTTCTTTTGTTAAAATGAAGACCATAAAAGGCTAAGTAAAACAATAGTAAGGCACGTAGTTAATTGAAATATATGTCAAAACAATGTGTGATTTTGGTATGGATTCAAGATGAGTTGTAGAACTATATGAAAGATCAACTAATATAAACATAATTATAAATAAAGTAATATTTTAAACTCAAATGCTTTAGTCGTTGGAAATTAGTAGTGAATTTTTTTGAAGGAGTAATAATATCGTAAATACGTGTATGTGGAAGTATTAATATGCAGAACATTATTGATTATTATACTGATAGTGAGGACCCTTGTTTAGGGCAATATATACGTGGACACTTATATTTAGAGTTTGCTTTAAATAAAATAATTGATAGAACATATGAATTAGTGAATTTAGCTTTTTCAGCAGGAGTTGACTTCTCTGATTGTTCAGTTTTTAATGATTATTGTTTTTCGCAGGAGAATTATGGGGTTGAGGGTATACTTATTGAATTAATGGGAAACACGTTTTCTAAATTATTTTATGCTATAGAAGCTACTTATTAATATGATATAATTAAGTAGTAACGATTCTATAATTAGGAGGATATAATATGGATATGTTTAATAATATTGTTTTAATGGATAAAAATAAACTATTAGAAATATTTGATTATCTAAATGAACGATTAAAAGAGAATCAATTACAATTTGAGATAACAATCTATGGTGATTCTGTTATGACTATGGTTTATGATAATAGACCTGCCACTAAAGATATAGATTGTGTATTTACTGAAACCAATTTTAAATTATTAGACAACATATTAGACCTTACTAAATTTGCTTTCAACCTTTCTGATGGATGGATAAATGAAGAAATTAAAGAACCACTAAAATCTATTCTAAAAGAGGATAAAGAAACTTATAGGATATATTCTAACTTGAAAATATTGAAACCTAAAGCTGAGCAGCTGTTAGCTATGAAAATATTAGCTGCTAGACCAGAACCCGCTAAAGATTTTATAGATGCTTATATATTATGTAAGGATTTAAACATTACAACTAAGAAAAAGCTGTTGGATGTTTGCTCAGAATATATACCACTAACCCTTATAGGGGAAAGACAAGTGAATTTTATTAAATATTTAGGAGAGGATTTAGGCTATGATTGGAAATAAATATTTACAAGCATTATTTAATTATCCAGATGAAGATACAAGTTTAAATCAACTGCTAGAGCTATTAAAATACAAAGATATGAAGTTTATAGATAGTCTTAAAGAAGCAATAGACATAGATTTATGTAGCGATAAAGAAATAAAATATTTAACTAAAGTATCAGCTCTAATAGATTATTATTTACAAGTTCATGATATTGAAGTTCCAGATTGGATTAGAGATGACAGATTGAGGTTTGATAGACCGTATTATCACTCTAGAAGGATAAGTGATTTTGAAAAACTTAAAATACAATATACAAATCCTTCTCCGTTTAGAGCAAGAAATGTTTATTTTGATTTAGATGGTATAAAGAGAATTTGATAAAAACTAGAAGAATATCTTACTAAAAGGTATTCCTTTTTTTGAAAGATATGTTCCCACATACTTATAAGATGGATAGCTGGAGATGGAATAGTACGAGACCTATGTCTAATTGGCCGTAAAGTTGATTCGGTAGAGGCGTTTCGTATTAGGTTTGTCAGCAAGATTATTGAAGACAACGAATTTGTTAAAGCGAGCAATTCAGATTGGAGAAACTATAATAGAAGCACCTTTAGATACGATAAAATATACAAAAGCATATTTTATTACTAATTCAGGAAGAGAATTTGATGGATAATTTTACTTTGAGCATGATAAAGAATTTCAAGACATTATACTTCCTAAGCCAAAAAAAGGATTTAAGTAAATGGAGGGAAAAGCAAATGAATTATATGATAAAATATACTGCCTACTTTGGCTCTGTGCAAAGGTTACACAGAATAAGCACAAGAATGATTTGTGCAGGGCCTAATTTAGTAGATTAATTTAGGGAATGTTATTTTGTGTGGTCTTTGCTTCTTTGTTTACAGATAATAAAGTAGATAGGAGCAAAAGATATGAAATATGAAAATGCACAAAATATACTGCCAGAATATATTGTTCAACTTATTCAAGAATATATAGAGGGTGGATATTTATATATACCAGTAAAATATGATAACAAAAAAGTTTGGGGAGAAAATACTGCTACAAAAGATATTCTAAAAAGAAGAAACAGAGAAATTTTTAATAAATATAATGAAGGAACATCTATTAAAAAACTTGCACAGGAGTATTATCTTTCTGGACACAGTATAAGAAGAATAGTTAGACAACAAAAGAATATATAAATAAAAAAATGGTATTTATTATCAATTTAGATAATTTAATACCGTTTTTTTATTAAGATTTTACAGATAAATATGAACAACTTTGATACAGAATCATTTATGAACTTGAATAATTATAGAAAGTAAGGTTAATATATTTATAGATAAATTATGGAGGAGTAAACTAATGAATAAATTAACGGTTTTAGAAATAAAATTTGATTTTAATGGTGATAAAAATGCTATTTATCCGGTTATATTAAGTGATGAAAATGAAGTTATTTTAATTGATTGTGGATACCCTAACTTTTTACCTTTAATAAAAAATGCTGCTAAAGAAACTGGAATGGATATTAGCAAATTGACAAAAATAATTATAACACATCATGATTTTGATCATATGGGAGCTTTGGCAGAGTTTAAAAGAGAGTATCCACATATTAAGGTTCTTTCATCAATTGATGATGAAAAATATATTAGTGGTAAGGAAAAATCTTTAAGATTACAGCAAGCAGAGTCTATATATGAGAAACTTCCTGAGGAACAAAAAGAAAGAGCAAAGGAATTTCAGCGTTTTATTGAAACAATAGAAAATGTTCAGGTTGATATATGCTTAAAAGATAAGGATTTATTTTCTTGGTGCGGAGGTGTAGAAATAATTGCTACTCCAGGGCATATGCCAGGGCACATTTCAATTTATTTAAAAGATAGTAAAACATTAATTACAGGAGATGCATTAATAGTAGAAAATAATAAATTGATGATACCATATCCACAGTATACTTTAGATATGGATAATGCAAAAAAATCTATAAGTAAGTTATTAAATTATGAAATAGATAGAATTATATGCTATCATGGAGGAATATATATAAAAGATATTAAAGAATCACTACAAAGCATTATTTCAGACTAACAGATTTGCATAATTAATATGTAAAATAGGGGGAGAAAAGAATGATTAAAGAATTTGAAAAGTTTGAAATTGAAGAAATTATGGATATCTGGTTAAAGACTAACATTATTGCTCATAGTTTTATACCAGAAAAGTATTGGATTAAAAATTATAACCTTGTTAAAGGTGAATATATACCTGTTTCCACAACTTTTGTTTATAAAGAAGATAGTATAATTAAAGGATTTATAAGTATTGTAAATAATTCATTTATTGGTGCATTATTTGTTTTAGAAGATTATGAAGGACAGGGCATAGGGCAAAAACTACTAAACCATTGTAAATCTTTATATTCAAGCTTAGAATTAGCGGTTTATATTGAAAATATATCTTCGGTTAATTTTTATAAACATTGTGGTTTTGTGGTAAAAAAAGAGCAACAAAATGAAGATTCTGGCTTTATGGAATATATAATGACGTGGGTAAAAAAACAATAATTTTCAGCTATATTATTAATATATTATACATCATAAGTTAAAATTATTTGTCTACGGTTAACACTCAAAGCACGTTGAATGTGTGGTTATGATGACGTCTTGTGGTCGGAAGAACAAATAAGGCGTTTTGACTACAAAATGTAGTGGTTTAAAGACGAAAAATGAGCTGAAAATCGACTGTTTTTAAGGCTGATTTTTAAGCAGAAATATAGATGATATAGCTATTTTGAAGAGAATTTCATAGTCTTTATTGCATCAAAAATTGTATTCTTATAAAGGATAATGAGATTATCCATTAACAAAAATTTTATTTAAATAATAAGCAAAAATTTAGAAATAAACAATGATTACGATATTCTCAAAGAGGTGATATGAATTGTTAACAAAAAACACGTTTGCAAAATCTGATATAGGTGTTCAAGCAGCATGGAAAGCAAAAGAGATATTCTACTGAATTTAAAAATAAGGCTCTGTTTTAAATGAATGTTGATTTGTGATACTTTTATTAAAATGGGTTATAACATAAATATAATCAATTTTATTTACATAATTACTGGAATTATAATCCATAAATTATATATAATAAGAATATAAAGTATTGGACAATCGTATTATTATGCGAGTGAGTTGTTTATTAAACTGCCTGATAAATTAAAATTTGGAGGTTAATCATGAAAAAATGGTATGATGAGGAGTACGAATTTGAAATTGAGGTAACTGGGTTTCTTCGCAGTGACCATACAGAGCGGTACTGCCGAAACGGCGAGGAAGTGGGGGATAAGTATACCTGCACCTATGGTTGTCCCATAAATTCGGATGGACATGGTATCTGTTCCAAGGTTATGATGATTATGTTCCCAATCATGGAGGCGGTCAGAAGTGGCGGAGATTTAGAGAACATTGGCGGCAATGGTAAATATAGCAAGGACATTGTATGCCCAGATGGCTGCGTCATGTTTAGGCTGACGGCAAAGAAACTTGACAATGAGAATTTTTATAAGGGGAAGTTTTTTGATTAGTTTTGATTTTTATTGTACTCAGTTTGAAGATAAGCCAAAATATATAAATTCCAATTTATCAATTAGAATTTATGAACAATCTTAAATTATTAGGATTAAGAAGTAAAGTGGACAAATTAATTTGTCCACTTTTATACGTTCTATTATCAACACTGGTTTAAAAATGAGGAATTATTGCAGGATTGCTGTTCTTCATTAATTGATGGGAAGAAGAGACATTAGAAGCTGCTGTGAAACAAGGAGATTACAGTGTAATGGATAGGCTTCTTGATGTTCTTTCGAAGCTCTACTCTTATAAATTATTTAATTTTGTAATCATCTGCTGCTTTAAACATAGCTTTTAAGTTTTCTATAGGAACTTGATTTATTGAACCACCAGCAGCAAGCACACATCTATTGTTGCCTTCAAATGATTTAAGTACTTCTATGCATTTATCATAAGTTTCGTCAGCAGTCCATTTTTGCAAATCAAGAGGATTCAATCCACCTAAAAGTGTTACTTTACCCTTAGTTAATTCTAAAGCATCATGAGGATTGATTGAAGGAAGATATTGCCATGCAACCATTCCTGAATCAGCTATTGCAGGCGCTATGTGACGAGCTGTTGAGTCGTTGTGTAACCACCTTTGAGTGTCAGGGAATTCTTTAAACATTTGTTGATATCTAGGTAAAATAAATTCTCTGTATGCAGGTTCGCTAAGGAATGCAGAAAGGTCATCTGCTACTAATATATGATGTAGTGAACCTAGGATTTCTTCTTGAGCGTGCATAAATCTTATTTGAGTTTCTACAACTACATCTAATATTTTGTTAACTAAATCAGGCTCAGCAATAGTATCTGCACAGAAATCGCTAATTCCTCTAAGATTTGCACCTACTGTAAAAGGTCCCATTACAGGATGAGGATTAACTGTATAGCCTTTAGGGCAATTGTCTACCATATATTGCAATGTTTCAAGAGCTTGTCTCATATAGTTATCGCCGTATGGGTCTCCTGGCTCTAGCCAATCTAAATCGTCTATATCATCTGCATCTGCAATATCAGGGTTAGGGTGAACAGAAATAAATCCGTGATCGTCAAATTTAACTATCCCACCAAGACCACTTGCTTCTGCAACCGACCCCATATCTGGAAGGGGATTACCTATTCCGTCTAATTTTTCTAATGCTTCAATTTGACATTTTAGTGTTACTTCAGGTTTATGGAAATAATCATCTAAGTTAACTCCTGTAACCGCTTGGAAGAACGGAAATGTGTAGAAGTTAAATACTGCATGTCCGTCAGATTTTTCTCCGGCGATACTTTGCTTTAAACGTCTAAAATTTCTTTCTCTTAAAGTTGACATAAATGAACCATCCCTTTTCAAATTTACTAATATTAACATTTGTATAATTATCTTATCATAATAAATATTATTTATCTATATCTAAAATATGCAAAACATATATAAATATTGCTCTAATATTTATGATTCTTTCTTAGTAATAACAATAATAGTTAGATTTAGATATCTGCTTTTTGTCTTTTGTTATTCTTTACAACTTAGTAACCCTATTATATAATATTTATGAATATGAAGATAATTAAGAGGATATAATTATGGATGAAAATCAAGAAAAAATTATTGAGGAATTAAAAGATTTAGCAATAGAAAATGAAGCTAGTAACGTAGCACTTATTAAAATTGATGATATTAGGTTTAGTTCAGAATTTAGAGATATTTGTGAGACTAAGACTTGTGGAGCCTATGGAACTAACTGGATGTGTCCGCCTTATATAGGAGATATTCATAAGCTTATGTTGAAGGCTCAAAGCTTTAAAGATGGTTTAATTATTCAAACTATTGATCACCTTGAAGATTCCTTTGATATACAAGGAATGCTTAATGCGGGTAAGACTATTAATAATTTAGCTCGAAAACTTAAAAACTCTCATATCATAAAAAAACTTGGTGAAATAATGGTTCTTGGTAGCGGTGCTTGTGGTTATTGTAAAAAATGTTCTGTTTTAAACAATGCTTCTTGTCCATTTCCCAACATGGCTGTTTCATCTATAGAGGCCTATGGTATAGATGCTTCAAGTTTAGCTAAAGCAGGAAATTTAAATTATATTAACGGGCAAAATACAGTTACGTATTATAGTTTAATTTTATTTAATCAAAGGAAATAGATCGGAGGAAATATGAATAGTAATAACACAAATGACACAACTAAAATTTATACTCACAATTCTGCTCCATTTGCAAAAGAAAATCTATTTTATGTAGAGTTAGCAGGAGAGTATTTTGGTGTTAGTGATTACAAAATAGAAAGAGATTATTACAACAGCTTGCTTATAATGTTTATTGAGGAGGGTGAGCTTACCGTAATTATTGATGGGGAGACATTTTTAGTTGGTAAGGATGACTTTGGATTTATAGACTGTAGAACTCCCCACTGTTATTATTCCAAAGAGCCTATATCTTTCAAGTGGATACATATTCAGGGAAATTCGGTATTTGCTTATAGTGAACTTCTCTCTAAGCGTTTCGAGAGTCCTGTTATAGTCAATGCTTCTTCTATCATACTTCAGGAATTCGAAATTCTTATGGGTTTATTGCGTGGAGAAAATGTACTCAAGCATTCTTTATCTGCAACTATACATAGACTTTTGGCAACTATGGCAGAGAGCACATCAGTCCAAACGAAATCTACAGAATATGCCCTGTCTGTTGCTGAAGCATATTTGAGACAGAACTATAATAAGCAGATTTCTATAACTGATGTGGCTGATAAAGTAGATATGAGTATATATTATTTTACTCGTCAATTTCATAAACAGTATGGGATATCTCCTTATGAATACTTGATTATGCAGCGTATATGTAATGCTAAAAAACTGCTTTTAAATACAAATATGAGTACAAAACAAATTTCTGAAGAATGCGGTTATAATCATCCGTCAACATTTATTACGGCTTTTAAGTCACGTATTGGAACAACCCCTTCACAATTTAGAACAAATGTTATAAAAAATATTGGCTTGTAAATATAATGGGCGACCCTAGGGTCGCCTTTATTGTGCTAAATAACTTATTGAAAAAGCTTTACTATTTGATTATAGAGAAGAGACCTTCATATTTACTTATAGCATTCATAATTGTTTTACGAAGTGGTAATCCTTCTCCTGAGAGAACAACTATCTGTCCAATATTCACTTCTTTACCCTGGTAATAGGGTTCAACATTTATCATAGTGCCGACACAGTTTACTAAATACAAAACACCTTCAACCTTAACAAAGCCTTTTATTCTGTAGGTATCTTCCACTATAAGATTTAGGAAATATAAAAGTTGGTCATACTTGATTTTTTCATCAATTTTTAGCATCATTTTTTGAAGTGTAATATCTGGAATTTGTGATTTATAATTTAGTTCTACATTATCTTTCAAGATTAAATTTTGAATCCACTTCATTTCGAATTCTCCATGGATTGTTTTGTAAATAGGTATATCAGGTCTTTGCATATGCACAAGTTTCTCTACTTCTACAATTTTTTCTTTATTTGCCTTATCTATTTTGTTTAAAAATACAATATCGCTTGCAGCTATTTGTTTTTTAACACAGCGTGCAGTCGAATAGACCTTTTTAAATCTATTTGCATCAACTAAACAAATTCCTCCACAATACTGTATTTTATTATTATATTTTTTTTCACCTACTATTGCTCTGATATTAGTAGGGTCTGCAAGTCCTGAAGCTTCAACTACTATACAGTCAGGATTGTTATCTAATGAGTTTTGCAATTCATCTTCAAATTCATCAATTCTGCATGAACAGAAAATTGAACCATTGCTAATTTGTTTAAGAGATGCTCCAATTGTTTCGAGAAGTGGTCCATCTACACCTTCTTTTCCAAATTCATTTACGATTATATGCATACGCATAGGTGCTAGAGCTGGAATAAATTTTTTTAAAAAAGTTGTTTTTCCTGCTCCTAAAAAACCAGTTACTAAATATAATTTTGTTTTCATTATATCCTCCTATAAAAGTATTAAAGCAAGATTTCTATATGTTTTTCAATTTTCATGCACTAAAAAAGTTTTAAAAGAATAATTCTTTAATAATAGTATGGCGTAAGATATGCTTAATATAGCACAATCCATACTATAAAATCAAATTTATAAAAAAATAAAAAAATTCGTGACAAAAGGCAAGATATGTAGTATATTGGATAGTGAAAGTGAGTGAAAAAATTTGATGACAGTTAATGTGGTCGAAGGCAAACGAATTCATAAGCCCTCGATAAAAGAGCAAAGCAGACTTGGCATACTGTTGAAGCAAATAGGTGTTATGTTAGATATGCCTTGTGGAGGCAATCACACTTGTGGAAAATGTAAAATTCGTGTTAGTGGAAATCTTTCACCTATGACAGAGGGAGAAAGGAAGCTTCTTACCAAGGAAGAGGTTGAAGATAATATTAGACTAGCTTGTTTTACAAAGGTCCTTGGAGATATTAGTATATACCCTAATACGGATAATACTGATACACTTTCCATGGTTATTCTACCTAAGCATAATTTAACGGAAAAAGGTTATGGCTTAGCAGTCGATATAGGGACTACAACAGTGGCTATGCAGCTTTATGATTTATATACGGGCAAGATGCTTGGCGAGGCTTTAGGGGCAAATGCTCAAGGTCCTTTTGGTGCAGATGTTATTTCACGTATTCAAAATGCAACTAATAATGGGAATAAGCCTCAGCAAGAGGCAATTCAAAATCAGCTCGTTGAAATGGCAAAAGATTGTATGGCTCAAGGGGGTATTGAGTGTATAAATAAATCAGTTATTACTGGCAATACAACTATGCTTCATCTTTACGAAGGACTTGAAGCCAAGGGGATTGCTGTAGCTCCGTTTACACCGACTTCATTGTTTGGTAGGCAAAGTAGTTATACATTAGCAGGAAGTCCTGCTTACTTACCTAAATGCATTGGTTCATATATCGGTGCAGATATAACATGTACTATTCTTGCAACTGAGATGATTCATCACTCTGATAAGATTGAACTTCTTGCGGATCTAGGTACTAACGGTGAGATGGCCCTCAATATTCAAGGAGAACTTTATTGTGCTTCTACTGCAGCAGGACCTGCATTTGAAGGTGCTAATTTGACTTTTGGTATGAGGGCAGGTAAGGGCGCTATCACCAAGGTTGAAATTAAAGATGGCGAAGTTATCTATGAGACTGTAGGAAATGTTACCCCAAAGGGGATTTGTGGTTCCGGTGTTTTAGATGCTGTGAGTGTTATGCTAGATCTTGAAATTATCGACGAGACAGGTCATTTAGACAATGAATTTGAAGGTCCTGGAAAAATTATTTATCACAATGAAGATTTAGCATGGGAAATTCCAGGGACTAAAGTAAGTATAACACAAAAAGATATTCGTCAGATACAGTTAGCTAAGTCTGCAATATTTGCGGGTATCAAAACTTTACTAAAAGAAGAAAACTTATCTCCTGCAGATGTAGATACCTTCTATGTAGCAGGTGGTTTTGGACACTATATGAATAGACGTAGTGCTTCAAATATAGGACTTTTTCCAAAAGAATTGGAAGACCGTATCAAGCTTGTGGGTAATGGTGCACTATCGGGAGCAATTGCTCTACTATTGGATGCAGACCAAAAAACAAGCGAAAATTCTATTGTTTCAAAGTCAAAAGAAATAGAACTATCTGGGAATACAACTTTCTCGGATTATTATGTAGAGGGAATGTTATTTGGTGATGAGTAACCAATAACATATTATCATTATAATCATTTATTTGGAGGGATAGAAGATGAATGAAAAATTAGCAGAAATTAGTTCACTATTACAAGCAGGTAAAGCAGGTAAATGTAAGAAAGCTGTTAAAGCAGCAGTTGAGGAAGGAATTCCTGCACAAACAATATTAGATGAGGGCTTGTTATCAGGCATGAATATTATTGGTGCTAAATTTAAAGCTAACGAAGTTTTCGTACCGGAAGTTTTGGTAGCTGCTCGTTGTATGAATAAATCTCTTGATATACTTAAACCTTTGTTGATGCAAGGTGGAGCTGAACCTGTTGGCACAGTTGTTATTGGAACAGTTAAAGGAGACCTTCATGATATAGGGAAGAACCTAGTTGGTATTATGATGCAAGGTAAAGGACTGACAGTTATTGACTTAGGCGTTGATGTTCCAGCAGAGAGATTTGTTGAAGCTGCTAAAGAAAATAATGCAGATATAGTTGCTTGTTCTGCACTTCTTACTACAACAATGGGAGAAATGCAGGGTGTAGTAGATACAATTAAAAAATCTGATATAGCAGATAAAGTTAAAATAATGATAGGTGGAGCACCTATTACTCCAGAGTTCTGTGTAGAAATTGGAGCAGATAAATATACAGCTGATGGAGCTGAAGCTGCTGAAGCTGCTTACGAAATTTGCGTAGCATAATAACCAAACTATTTTTATTATATTAAATTAAAAAGGAGAATACTATGCAACCAAAAGAACGTTTATTCAAAACATTAAAAGGTGAACCAGTAGATAGAGTAGCATGGGTACCCTTTGCAGGTGTTCATTCAGGATTCTTAAAAGGATATGCTGCTGATGAAGTATTACAAGATGCTGACAAATTGTATGAATCTTTAATGGAAGTTAATAGATTGTACAAGCCTGACGGGCAGCCTGTAATATTTGACCTTCAATTAGAAGCAGAATGTTTAGGATGTGAATTACAATGGGAGAAAAATAGTCCTCCTTCAATAAAAACTCACCCATTAGATGGTGATGAGGAAGAACCTCCTGTAATTCCATGTGAATGTACTATACCAACTCCGGAAAGCGGACGTTTTCCTATCGTATTAGATGTTATGAGAAGAATGAAAGAATCTGTTGGTGATACAACTGCACTTTACGGTTTAATCACAGGACCTTTCACACTAGCTTCTCATCTTAGAGGAAACAATATATTCACAGATATGTTTGATTTTGATGAAGAAACAGAAGAATTACTTAACTACTGTTCAAAAGTAGCTAAAGCTACTGCAGGATATATGATTGATGCAGGTATGGATGTAATCGCTGTTGTTGACCCACTTATTTCTCAAATTTCATCTAATCACTTTGAAGAATATATGACTAAGCCTTTTACAGAAGTATTTGATTATATTCGTGAAAGAGGTGCCTACTCATCATTCTTCGTATGTGGAGATGCTACTAGAAACTTAGAGGTAATGTGCGAAACAAAACCAGATAGTATGTCAATAGACGAAAATGTTGACCTTCAAGTTGCATTAGAAATTGGAAGAAAGCATGGAGTTGTTGTTGGTGGGAATATTCCTCTTACAACTGTAATGCTTAATGGTAACCAAATGGATAATATGAAATTCGTTGTAGATTTATTGGATAATATGGAAGACAAATCAGGATTTATATTAGCTCCAGGTTGTGATATGCCATATGCAACTCCAATTGATAATGCAATTGGTGTTGCTCAAGCAGTTATTGAAACAGATTCTGTTAGAGAAATGGTTAAGAACTATGTTGGAGAAGAAATTGATACATCAGGAGTTGTTATTCCAGATTATGAGAATCTTGACAAACCACTAATGGAAGTATTTACTCTTGATCCATTAAGCTGTGCTGCTTGTACCTATATGTTTAGAGTTGCTCAAGAAGCTAAAGATGCTTTTGGGGACAAGATAGATATGGTTGAATACAGAATTACAGAAAAAGAAAATATTGCTCGTGTTAAGAAAATGGAAGTTAAAAAATTACCATCAATCTACATTAACGGTGAACTTGAATTTTCTTCCATTATTCCTTCTAAATCAAAATTAGAAGATGCTTTAAATGCAGCAATGAAATAAATTACTTACAAAAACTACTCGTTTTCACAAGTAGTTTTTGTGTATCTTTATATATGTTATATCACTATAAAAGCATCCTTTTTATAATAGATTTACCAAGAAACTAAAAAAGAATGCTGATAAAATGAGCAAAAGTTATTTAAAACAATTCAATGGCTCTCTTTAGAAGAAAAATGGTGCTAGAATAAAAATAGGAGAACTTAAACATAGTAAATTCTGTATTTGATATAATATAGAAATCAGATAAGGAGAGATTTATTATGAGTAAGAAAAACAAAAGGTATAGTAAAGAATTTAAACAGGATGCAGTCAATTATTATTATTCTTCAGGAAAATCAATAAAGGCAGTTGCATCAGCCCTTAATATTAGCCCTTCGGGCCTTGCAGGTTGGATTAATAGCGCCAAATTAAATGACGGAGTTGTTAACCATCGTGGCTGGAGAAACTATGCATCGTATGCTGAAAAAGAAATTGCTAGATTGAAAAAAGAATTAAGAGACAAAGAGGATGTACTTGATATATTAAAAAAGGCCATAGGCATATTGAACGAAGATTAACTGAAGCAATCTATATAGAGGTAAAAGCAGCATCAGAAAAGCGCCGAATATCAATTAACAGTGTGCTTAAAAAACTAGGCGTTTCGTCATCAGGTTACTATAGCTTTAAAAAGAGAGTTATCTCAAATCAAAAGTTAAGAAAACAATCACTCCTTACGGAGATTACCGATATATATAATGAATCACATCAAATTTATGGAGCACCTAAGATTACTGCTGTATTAAGGTCTAGAGGTCACATAGTCTCAGAAAAGACTTGTGGGTAACTATATGAGAGAACTAGGTATTAAAGCAATTTGGGTAAGTCCTTATAAAAGAACTACTATAGATCCAGATTTTGATTCTAGACTCAAAAACATATTAGATAGAAATTTCAACCCTAAAGCCCATAATACAGTATGGGTAACAGATATTACTTATATCCACACCCTTACTGGATTTGTATATTTAACATCAGTAATGGACCTGTATTCAAGGAAAGGATTAGGTAGATTATATGATTGAAAAAACAAATTGGTATTTTGCCCTATTGGTAATTCAACAACAGGTATTAAGGTATGTCCAGTTTAGTAAATATAAAAAAATTTAAGATTATCATAGTTAACGAGCCAGACGCTAAGACGCAGAGCCAATAATATGAAATTTCAACTTCATATTATTGGCTCTTTTTAGATTTTTAAATTATATGTAGTAGATAGCTTTTTTAGAAAGTAATTATGCAATTTGCTCAATTAATCAAATTCTTATTATGTGTTGTTGTAATATATTAAGGTATTATTTTACATACATAAAATGTCTATCGTATAATACATATTTTTTTAGTAAATACGTCTTTACTTACAAATATAAGACCATGAGTCCTCAAAATAGAGGATTCTTTTTTTCAATTTTTTCTTGATATTATAAGAAAATGTATATTACTGAAATCCTCTACAGTAAATGGAGGGATTAATGAAAAATAACGTTAGCTAGATAATTAATCTTTTAAAAAGAGTTTGACCTTCCACTAACTGTATAATATAGAGTTTAATTTAACAAAAGCAAAGAGCATTAAAGACTCATTTTATAAATGTGTATTATTCTTAGATGCATTATATGCTCTCAACAAATTTCTGCTTTTAATACTATAAAGAAAGGATTGAATGACATATGGATTTTTCATTAACCAGAGAACAGGAACTGATTAAAAAATTGGCACAACAGTTTGCTGAGAATGAGTTAGAACCAGTAGCTGAAAAAGTTGACCATGACCATGTTTTCCCAGAAGAAAACTTTAAAAAGATGGCATCGCTAGGATTTACAGGAATTGGTGTTCCTAGTCAATATGGAGGTTGTGATGGTGGGACATTAGAGAAGGTAATAGCTGTTTCTGAATTTGCAAAAAAATGTATGGCTTCAGCTGCGATTTTATCAATTCACTTAATTGCACCCCAAGCTATTAATAAATATGGAAATGAAGAACAAAAGCAAAGATTTCTTCCTAAGCTTACAAAAGGAGGAGCGTTAGGAGCATTTGCTTTAACTGAACCAAATGCAGGATCTGATGCAGGGGCTGCAAAAACAACAGCTATATATGATCCAGAAACCGATGAGTATATATTAAATGGAACTAAATGCTTTATTTCAGGTGGTAGTCGCGCAGAAGTATTAATAATATTTGCACTTACACAACCTGAAAAGGGATTAAAGGGTATGTCTGCAATAATAGTTGAGAAAGGTACACTAGGTTTTAGCACAGGTAAAATAGAGTCTAAGATGGGGCTAGCTGGTTCTGAAACAGCAGAACTAGTATTTGAAGATTGCCGTGTCCCTGCATCAAATCTTCTTGGAAAAGAGGGTAAAGGCTTTAAAATAGCAATGGAGGCATTGGATGGAGCTCGTGTAGGAGTAGGAGCACAAGCTGTTGGTGTAGCAGAGGAAGCAATAGATCTTTCTATTAAATATTCAAAAGAACGTATTCAGTTTGGTAAGCCAATAGCAAAACTACAAGGTATTCAATGGTATATTGCAGACATGGCAACTAAAACATTGGCTGCCAAAACTCTTGTACAGTATGCAGCATATCTTGAAGATGTTGGAAAGCCTTTTTCACAAGAGGCAGCTATGTGTAAGCTAAATGCTTCTGAAAATGCACGATTTGTTACTAATTTAGCTCTTCAAATACATGGTGGATATGGTTATATGAAGGATTATCCATTAGAGAGAATGTATCGTGATGCTAAGATTACAGAAATATATGAAGGTACTTCAGAGATTCATAAAGTTGTTATCTCCAGAGCAGTAATGAGTAAATAAAGAAGGAGTGTAGAATTATGAGAATTTACGTTTGTATTAAACAAGTTCCAGATACTTCAGGTAAGGTTGCAGTAAAACCAGATGGTACTCTTGATCGTGCTTCTATGTCTGCTATCATTAATCCAGATGATATGAGTGCTATAGAACATGCACTTATACTTAAGGATAAAATAGGTTGTCAGGTAACGGCAGTAACTATGGGACCACCTCCCGCAGAGGGAATGCTTCGTGAAGTTCTTGCAATGGGAGCTGATGATGCTGTTCTAATCTCATCTCGTGAGTTTGGTGGTTCAGATACATTTGCCACATCACAGATTATAGCATCTGCAATATCACATATAGGTATCGGTAAAGATAATATGATATTCTGCGGTCGTCAGGCAATAGATGGAGATACAGCACAGGTTGGACCACAGATAGCTGAGAAACTTAATATTCCACAAGTAACTTATGTTAATGAAATAAGTAAAAGGGATAATAAAGTAGTTGTAAAGCGTTTACTTGAAGATGGATATATGATGATTGAGGTTGAAACACCTTGTCTAATCACATGTGTAAAAGAGAATAACGTTTCTACCCGATATATGACTATAAATGGAATTATGGATTGCTATAATAAACCACTTACAATTCTTGATTTCCAAGCATTGAAAGATGAGCCATTAATTGAGGTTAATACTATAGGTTTAAAGGGATCACCTACTAATATATTTAAATCTTTTACACCGCCACAAAAAGGTGTAGGTGTAATGCTTGAAGGAGCTAGCAGTGATACAGTAGTTGAACTAGTAGAAAGATTACAAAAGAAACACGTTATATAAACTGAAAGGAGATATGAGAATATGGTATTTAATAGTTCTGATATAGGTGCATTCAATGACATATGGGTTTTTTGCGAACAACGTAATGGTAAATTAGAAAATACTGATTTTGAATTAATTTCTGAAGGCCGTAAGCTTGCTGATGAACGCGGATCAAAGCTTATTGGAGTTCTTCTTGGTCATAATGTCAAGGATATTGCAAAAGAACTTGGAGGTTACGGAGCAGATAAGATAATAGTTTGTGATGATCCAGCATTAGATGTATATACAACAGATGCTTATACTAAGGTGCTTTGTGATGTTGCTATGGATAAGAAGCCTGAAGTTATTTTAATTGGTGCTTCAAATATTGGTAGGGATTTAGGCCCACGTTGCGCAGCACGTCTACATACGGGTCTAACAGCTGATTGTACACATTTAGACATTGATATGGAGAAATATGTTGATTTTATTAATACATCATCAACACTAGATTTATCCAAGACTAAATTTAAAATGGAGGATATAAACTTAAAAATGACACGTCCAGCCTTTGGAGGTCATCTTATGGCAACTATTATATGTCCCCGTTTTAGACCTTGTATGTCTACAGTACGTCCAGGCGTTATGAAGAAAGCAGAGTTTAATCAAGAAATGGCAGATAGATGTGAAATAGAGGTGTACCCAGTATCTATCTCACAGGAAGATATAAAAACAAAGGTTTTAGATGTTGTGAAAGAAGCAAAACAAATAATTGATTTAATAGGTGCAGAGGTTATTGTTTCTGTAGGTCGTGGTATTGGAAAGAATGTTAAAGAGGGTATTGAGCTTGCTAATGAACTTGCAGAGGCTTTTGGTGGCGGAGTTGTTGGTGGAAGCCGTGCTGTAGTTGACTCTGGTTGGTTATCAGCTGATCATCAGGTTGGGCAAACAGGTAAAACAGTACATCCAAAGGTATATGTTGCACTTGGTATTTCTGGTGCGATACAGCATAAAGCAGGTATGCAGGATTCAGAGCTTATTATAGCAGTTAATAAAGATGCTACAGCTCCTATATTTGATTGCGCTGACTATGGAATCACTGGAGACTTATTCAAGGTTGTACCTATGATGATTGAAGAAATCACTAATGCAAAGGTAAGTTAAAAACAACTATACCCTAAGTGTACAGTTTGATATATGTACTAGAAAAAACCGTTAAAAAAATATCAAAAATAGGCTTGACTGTCCAACAACTGTATTGAATATAATGAGAAATATCTTAAACAGCTTACAAAACTTTAATTTTTTAGTACGATATTTTGTTAAAAGTATGTCAGTGAATTTTATTAACAAATATCAAAAAAGAAATGAGCAAATTGCATAATTAACATTATTAATTTTGAAATAAAATATGTGGATTGCTTTCTTGACTCACTCAACTACATTTTATATTGAAAAATTATTTATAAATGTATTATGCAATTTACTCAGATATTAAAAAATAAAGCTGTAAGATAAAAGATTCTACGCTAATATAAATATTCAATTAAGGGGGAATTGTATGAACAATAATTTGGATAAAAATGGAGACTTGAAATTACCTGCATTATTTTTAATGGGTGGGGCCCTTTTCTCAATGCACTTTGGTGCTTCGAGTATGGTATGGCCTATGAACTGGGGTAAAGAAAGCGGCTCATCAGTATTAGTTGCATTTTGTGGAGCATTTATAACAGCTCTATTGCTTACATTACTAGCATATGTAGCACTATCTAGAGGTAATGGAACTTATAATCAAATCACTACTAGAGTACTTGGAAAGAGATTAGGAGAATCTTATACAATGTTAACAATTGTTGTACTTGGACCTTTATATGCTATACCTCGTATGAGTGCAGCATCTTGGGACTCAATAGTACAAGCTTTTGGACTAAATCCACAGGCGAAATTACCACTAATTATTTTTACTGTATTATTCTATTTGATAACATATTGGTTCCTAATGAACCCAGGAAAAACTATGGATCGTATTTCAAATATCCTATTTCCATTACTTATTGTTATTGTAGTTATAGTTGTAGGTAAGGGTCTTATGATGCCGATAGCAGAGCCAGTTGCTCAAACATATGAAGGTTCCGCATTCGCTTATGGTTTCACTAATGGATATGCAACAGCCGAGATTCTTTGCTCATTAATATTTGGTGTAGTTATACTAAATGGACTTAAAGCAAAAGGTGTTTCAGATGAACGTATGAGTAAGAATATCATTAGAATAGGTATTATAGGTATTGCTTTACTAAGCTGTACACACCTTTGCCATATGTTAATTGGAGCTTCTACAGGGGGCACTATTGATTTAAACTATACAGCCCTTTATACAGCAGTTTCAACTAAACTTCTTGGAAGACTAGGTGGAATATTATTCTCATTTGCATTATTCTTTGCAGCATTAACAACTGCAATAGGGATGACTTCTGGGTGTGCTGAGTTCTTTGTGGATACTACTGAAGGAAAAGTTGATTACAAGACAGCATCTATAGTAGTATTGATATTCAGTACAATATTTGGATGTATGGGTCTTGCTTCAATACTTGCATTCCTTGGACCGATCCTTGATGGTATTTATCCAGCAGCAATCGTACTTGTTATATATTATGCATTAATGCCAAATAATCAAAGCAGAAGACACTTAAATGTTTGTAGATATGCGATGAGTATAGCATTAGTATTTGGTTTTTTCGATACAATTTACGCATATGGAAATAAATTGAATTTAGACTTAGGCTACTTCAATATATTCTATGAGGGACTTCCACTATCATCTGAAATGTTAGCATGGTTTCCGTGGACAGTAGTAGCAGCAATAATAGGCTACTTAGTTTATCATAAAAGTGAAGTTGCAGTTGATAATTAAAAGATTAAGGAAAGTTATAGAAACAAGCATAAAGGCTTAAAACTTAGGGCAATTAATACTTACGATAATCGTAGGTATCTAAATAATAAAAATTATTAGGAGGAAGTCATAATGAGAAAAGTATCTTTTTTAAGCTATAACATGACGACAGCGGATGCAAATAATCCAGATGGATTAGTGCCAATTGGACGTCAATTTGATTTTATCGGTGATGTTGAAACAGAGCAAATGATATTAGTTGATGGTGATGAATCTCTTTGTCTTGGTTATCATGATGTTAAATGTTATAAGGATATTTATGTAGGAGATATGGTTGACTTTAAAGCAACTCTTACTCATGTAGGAAATTCATCTCGTGATTGTAAGATAGAAGTTTTCAAGCTTGCTACACCAGCTTTCCGTGAAAGTAAGGAAAACTGCAAACCAGGAGATATGGTTTGGTTTGATGAGCCTGTACTTTGTACAGAAGGATATGTACGTCTAGTAGTTAAGAAGCATTTACAACGTGGAGCCCAGCCAGATGGATTAGTAAAAAATCCATGGCGTGAGCTAGAAGATTTTCCAGAATAAGGATATATATAATGAACTAGCTATAAAATATTTAATAAAGGAGATTTGTGTTATGAATGAACAGCAGACAGTAACATACCGTTATAGAATGTCAAACCGTGACGTATTTTATGGCGGCGGAGTTGTAAACGGTGCTAGAAATATTACACTTATGAACGATACAGCAAATCGTCTTATGGCTAAGGTATTTGGAAACACTGGGCACTGTGTTGAAGTAAAGAAGGTTCGTCTATATGTTCCTTCATTTGCAGGAGATTATATGGAGTATATTGCAAGAATTAAGGAGATAGATGGTAATAGAGCTTTAATAGAGGTTCGTTCCTTCAAGATTATAGAAGTTCCTGAAAATCCACCATTTCCAAGTTCTATAGATGTATTACCTGATCCACCTTTATCAACAGTAGTTCAGTTTGTATACGAGACATATTAGTTAATCACTTATTAGGGAGGGTTTACAAATGAGTAAAGCGCTTGAAGGTTTAAAAGTAGTTGATCTTACTTCTGCGTTAAATGGACCATTTTGTACAATGATTTTAGCTGATTATGGTGCAGAAGTTATTAAAATAGAGCCAGTTGGTGGAGAACAATGTCGTGAGTGGGGACCACTTGATGAAAAGAGTGGAGAGAGTGGTTTTTACTGTTATGTAAATAGAAATAAGAAAGGTGTTACATTAAACCTTAAATCTGAAAAAGGTAAAAAGTTATTCTTTGACTTAGTTAAAGATGCAGATATCGTAGTTGAAAACTATAGGGGTGGGGTTACAAAAAAACTTGGTATAGATTATGAGTCTGTGAAGAAAGTTAATCCAACTGTTATATATGCTTCAGGATCAGGTTTTGGTCAATATGGTCCTATTACACATCGTCCTTGTTACGATATAGTAGCACAGGCAATGGGTGGTATGATAAATCTTACAGGCTTTAAAGATCAAAATCCTGTTAAGGTTGGTCCATCAGTAGCAGACCACGTTGCTGGTATTTATTTATCAGTAGGTGTTCTTTTAGCACTTCATAACCGTGAAAAGACAGGACAAGGACAACTCGTTGACGTAGCGATGTTTGATACTATATTTAGTTTACTTGAAAATGCACTTGTTAACTATACAATTGGTGGATTTATACCAGAACGTAATGGTAATGTAGACCCATCAATAGCTCCATTTGATATATATGATTGTAAAGACGGTTTTATAGCACTTGGTGTTGGTAATGATAGATTATATAAAAAATTCTGTAAGGCTATAGGACATGAAGAGCTTATAGATGATCCAAGATATGCAAATAACGAATTACGTTGTCAAAACTATATACCAGATCTACAAAACCTTATAAGAGATTGGTGTAAGCAATATACAAAGAGTGAAATAGAAACTATAATGGATGAGGTTGGCGTTCCATGTGGACCAGTATTAAATGTTAAGGAAGCAATTGAGCATCCACACATTCAAGCTCGAGAAATGATGGTTCATTGTGAACATCCAACAGCAGGAGATCAATATTTTCAAGGCTGTGTTGTTAAACTCTCTGAAACTCCTGGTAGTGTAGATGCTCCAGCACCATTGTTAGGACAGCATAATGCAGAGATATTTGGACTTTCTGAAGAAGAAGTTGTACAGTTGAGTGAAGAAGGAGTAATTTAAGCAAAAGCATATAATGTGGTTGCTTAAATAGTAGCCACTTAAAAGATAGGAGGATATGATAATGAGAAAAGTATCATTTTTAAGTTATAACATGACGACAGCGGATGCAAATAATCCAGATGGATTAGTGCCAATTGGACGTCAATTTGATTTTATCGGTGATGTTGAAACAGAGCAAAT
>NZ_FUZT01000007.1:0-221463 GCF_900167445.1 Maledivibacter halophilus | reverse complement strand
TTAAAGCAACTCTTACTCATGTAGGAAATTCATCTCGTGATTGTAAGATAGAAGTTTTCAAGCTTGCTACACCAGCTTTCCGTGAAAGTAAGGAAGACTGTAAACCAGGAGATATGGTTTGGTTTAATGAGCCTGTACTTTGTACAGAAGGATATGTACGTCTAGTAGTTAAGAAGCATTTACAACGTGGAGCTCAGCCAGACGGATTAGTAAAAGATCCATGGCGTCCGCTAGAAGATTTTCCAGAATAGATTGATGATTAGTAGAGTTGAAAATTAAACAATAAAGGAGAATGTCTTATGAATGAACAACAGACAGTAACATACCGTTATAGAATGTCAGATCGTGATGTGTTTTATGGTGGTGGAGTTGTAAATGGTGCAAGAAATATTACACTTATGAATGATGCAGCTAACCGTCTTATGGCAAAGGTATTTGGTAATACAGGTCATTGTGTAGAAGTAAAAAAGGTTCGTTTATATGTTCCTTCATTTGCAGGAGATTATATGGAGTATATTGCTAGAATTAAGGAGATAGATGGAAAACGTGCTTTAATAGAGGTTCGTTCCTTCAAGATTATTGAAGTTCCTGAGAATCCACCATTCCCAAGTTCTATAGATGTACTACCTGATCCACCATTATCAACTGTAGTACAGTTTGTATATGAAGCATATTAAAATATATTAATAATCATAAATAAATAGGGAACTCTAAAAGAGTTTCCTATTTATTTATGATTTAGATTTATCCATCTTAACTACTGGAATTATTACTTTGGTAATATGCTCGTCTACATTATTAACATCAAGTGGAGATATAATAAATTCTTCTGAGACATTACCAGAAATTTTATATCCATTTTTATTGATCCATTGTATAAGCTTAATATGTGTATTAATAATGTTAGAATAATTACCTATGTGAGTAGTAGTAGCGGCAGTGAAGCCTCCAAATTTTCTATAATTGTATGCATTAGTATTACTATCTACTGGGGAATCAATTAACATGCCAAATTCAATTTCTGAGTCCATAAATAAAAACTGTTCAAGTGGGTTTGAATGATATGTAACTATAATTAATCCCTTACTCTTTAAGTGTAGTTTATTACATAAATTAACAATTTCTACCCATCTCTTTATAGAGACTTCTGAGTTTGAATACTTCTTCATAACTTTTTTAGTATATACCAAGTGCATTTCAGGTATTTCTTCTATCTGTACAGTTTGTCTATTGTCTACAACGTTTTCATTAGAACAGTAAGATGTCAAATCAGCTCCCTCTTTAAGCCGTTTTAAAAAAGTGTGACCATCGTAGTAGCTATTTTGAAGGGTTTTTATTTTTTCAGATATCTCTAATAATTTATGCTCAATATTTTTTCTTAACGTTTCAGTGCTATTATCATCTATGATTTCCTTAATCTTTTTAAGCTTAAATCCATACATTCTTAACTTACGAATTATACATAGTGTTACCATTTGATCTTTGCTATAATACCTATATTTACTATCTTCATCTCTAAATTCAGGTACAACCAATTTAATATCATCATAATATCGTAATGTTTTCTTAGGAACATTACAAATTTCTTCCACTTCACCTATTGAATATCTATTTCCCTTTTTCATTTAAAATATCCTCCTTAGATATTTCCTGTTTTATTTAAGAAATATAATGTCATTGATTGTAAAAAAATTCAATAGTTAAAAAATATACATTCATTATAATTATAACAAGTATTTATATAAAGATTCAATAAAAACACGAGAATAGAAATTATAAATATAAATTTTATGATTTTGTTGTAAGTTAAGAATATTTCATAATTATTACTTGGCATAATTGAATAGAGAAAATAGAAGAATTTGATAAGATTTTCCCTTTTAAAGAAAAGAAAGTACAGGAGAGTCAAAAAGAATATGAACTTGTTTCAATTATGCTTGATGAATAACTATAAAATTAAAGCCAAAACACCACTTTAATTACCTACTATCTAAAATAGCGGTAAATCTATTATCCCTGTTTGAGATATTAATTCAAGGAGTTATCACAAGGAGGGAGATCATATCAATTAGATATATGGAACATTTGATATTGATAAAAAATATTTTAATGACGCAAAAGGTTTTGCAGAATTAAAATTACCACGACTAGATGGAAATTATGATGGAATACTTGAGATAAATAAATATTTTGTTGGTAAAGAACAGTTTTTCTACAACGAGCTTCCAATTTTTGCAGTGGGTACCTAGAAAAAGTAGACATGTTATAAATAGAAGACAGGATTTGATTATACCGATCAAACCCTGTTCTTTTGCGGTTTTAGAAAAAAATAGTTAAATGTTAATCAAAAGGTGATAGAAATGCTTTTCTAAATAGTTATTGACATATGCCAATAACGGAGTATAATTATAATGAAAAATGTATATGCTTAAAATGAAATAAAGTAGGACTTTATACCTTTAATTTTTTGATAAAATTTTAGAAGAAGTATTTTTGCTATAGTTTAATATTTTTAATTTATAAAGGATTTTCAATTTATTAATTTTCAAAGTTGCTTATCTTTATTAATAATTTAAATAATGTAATATAAAAAGGAGAGAATATTTATGAAAAATAATTTATCTGCAGAGCTAAAAATAGCTTTCCCAACAAATGATGGAGAAAATGTAGAGGAGCATTTTGGACATTGTAAAAAATTTGCAATTTATAATGTGAAAGATAATGAGATTGTATCTAAGGAATATTTAGATGCTCCAAAACACGAACCAGGAGTATTACCTAAGTTCCTAGGAAAATATGGAGCTACAACTATTATTACTGGCGGAATGGGACAAATGGCAGTTGATTTATTTAAAAATCAGGGTGTTGAGGTTATACTTGGAGCTACAGGAAGGATTGAAGACAACTTAAATGAATATTTGGGAGGAGAATTATGCTCAAAGGGTTCTGCTTGTGATCATCACCATGATCATTAAGATTTTACTTATCAAAAATTCAATAATTATTAAAAACGGGGGCGAATTTTGCCCCTGTAATCATTAGGGTTAATAGTAAATTAAAATGAGGAGGGTTAAAGTATGAAAATAGCAGTTTGTTCAAAGAATGAAGGATTAAAGGCATTGGTTGATGAAAGATTTGGAAGGGCAGATAAATTTGTAATATATGATGTGGAAACAAAGGATGTAAAAACAATTGAAAATAGTGCTAAAAATGAAGGGGTTGGAGCTGGCGGACAAGCAGTTAAAAACCTATATGATAATAACGTTGAAGTTGCAATTGTTCCGCAATTGGGACCTAAAGCTGTAGATGCATTTAAAGCATTTGAAATAAAAGTATACAGCCTAGGGGAAAGTAAAACTGTAGAAGAAGCAATAGAAAAATATAAAAATGGAGATTTAAAAGAATTAAAGATGGATGAAATAAAAGGAAAAGGCGGATTGAGAAGAGCATAATAAGATTAAAGGAGAAAAATATATGAAGATTGTAGTTTTAAGCGGAAAAGGTGGAACTGGAAAGACTACAATATCCACAAACTTAGCTGTAAATATCAAAAATGCTGTATTGATAGATACTGATGTAGAAGAACCCAATAGTCATGTTTTTTTAAATCCAAAGATAGAGGATACTATTCCAGTTACAAAGGATTACCCTGATGTAGATATGGATAAATGCATATTATGTGGAAAATGTGGTGACTTCTGTAGGTATAATGCTATATTACCTGCGAGAAATAAAGTTCTGATATTTAAAGAAATGTGCCATGATTGTGGAGGCTGTGAGCTGGTATGTCCTGCCCATGCAATAAAATATATAAAAAGGGAAATAGGAAATATATATTCTGGAGTTTCTAAATATGGTGTAAAGATGAAATACGGAGATTTAAATGTTGGAGAAGTATCGGGAGTAAAAATTATTGAGGAATTAAAGGAATTAGTTAAAGACGAAGAAATGGTTATAATTGATGCTCCACCTGGAACATCTTGTTCAACTGTTGCTGCTGCCACGGGTGTAGATTATGCAATAGTAGTATCTGAACCTACACCATTTGGAGTAAGTGATATGAAGATGGTAGTAGAAATGCTAAGAAATATGAATATTCCTTTCGGAGTGGTAGTTAATAAAGCAGGACTCGGAGATAATGAAATCTATGAGTACTGCGATGAGGAGAATATAGAAATTTTACAGGAGGTACCCTTTGATAAAGAAATAGCAAAATTATATGCTTCGGGTAATATTTTAAGTTATGAACTTAAGGTATATAAAGAAAAAATTGAAACTATTTTAAAGAAGATAAAATAATATAATCTTTTTTAAAGAAAGGAAAAGTTTAAATATGGATATAAATGAGATTGTAGTCATATCGGGTAAAGGTGGTACAGGAAAGACTACTTTGGTTTCTTCAATAGTACCTTTTTTAAAGGATTTAGTTATTGCCGATTGTGATGTTGATGCCCCAGATCTTAATATTCTATTTGGTGACAAGATAAAACATAAGCAAGATTTTGTAGGCTTACAAAGAGCAGTAATTAATAAAGATATTTGTATCAACTGTGGAAAGTGTCACAAAAGATGTAAATTTAATGCAATAGCTAAAGAAATCATAATAGATACAACTAAATGTGAGGGCTGTGGAGTTTGCGAGTATGTCTGTCCTGTAAACGCTGTAGAAATGAAGGATTCCGTTGTGGGAAAGATATTTGTATCTAATACAGAATATGGAGATATGGTTCATGCTAGATTAATTCCAGGAGAAGAAACTTCAGGAAAGCTAGTTGCTGAGGTTAGAAAAAAAGCTAAAAAAATTGCCACTGAGAAGAAAATGAAAAATATAATTATAGATGGTTCCCCTGGAATAGCTTGCAATGTAATAGCATCCTTGACAGGAGTAAACCAGGTGATTATTGTTATAGAGCCAACTTTATCTGGACTTCATGATTTAAAGAAGGTTCATGAAATGGTAAAACGATTTAGATTGTCAGAATATATTGTAATAAATAAATATGATATATCTGAGGATGAGTTAAAGAAAATTGAAGATTATTGTAATAAAGAGAATTTAGAAATTGTTTTAAAGATACCATTTAATAAAAAACTTGTTGAAGCCATTACAAAAAAAGCAATACCATCATTGTATGAAAGGGAGTTTTTTGAGAATATTGGATTCTATAAATTTTTACATGCTTTAAATGTATAAGACTGGAGGGACGTTTTATAAAGCGTTCCTGTATTTTATTATCTGTGTTTTATAAAGGAAGTATTATTATAAAAGAAGTGCCCTTGGTATTTGTATCTTCTAAAAAAATCTTACCCTTATGATGTTTTATTATTTTACTAGTAATAGCTAAACCTAAACCACTACCTTTTGATTTTGAATTACGAGATTTATCGATACTAAAAAATGGCTGAAAAATTTTCGTCTTATATTCAGGTGAAATTCCAATTCCGTCATCTTTTATGTTGATTACTATGTTATCATCAGATACAGAAAACTTAATTTTAACATTTGTATTAGGAGGATTATATTTAATAATATTTTCAAATATATTAAAAATTGCTCTTTTTAAAAGCCTTGGATCAAACTGAAAATTAACACTGATATCAGGAATTTCTATATCTAAAATAAATTTATTGGTTATAAATATATCATAATATTCTATTACCAGCTCTCGAAACCAGCTAACAATATCTCTTTTTTCCTTTGAATATATTTTTTCATTTATATTTAAGTTTGAATATTGATTTAAATCTTCTATCAATTCATTTAATCTTAAGGAGCTTTTATAAATAATATTAAGATAATTTATTTTTTGGTTTTCATCTAAATCATCATTTATAAGAATTTCAGAATACCCTTTTATACTACTGATAGGAGTTTTCAAATCATGGACAATATCTCCCATTAATTGTCGTTTATCTTCTAATAATTGATCTTTTTTGAGTTCGCTTTCTTGAATTTTATCAGCCATATTATTAAAGGTTGTGGTTATAATTGAAAATTCATTATTTGTTGTATTTTTCATTCTAATAGTCTTATCATCGTTATTAAAAGTATTTATTACATGGACAATATGTTCTATTGGGAGAATAAATTTATTTGATGTGTATTTAGCATAAAAAAACAAAATAAATCCATTAATTAAAAATGTTATAATTACAATAGTTAAAAAAACACTTCCAATGTTAACTTCGAATAAACCTAAAATCTTATAAGTATCTTCCCTAATGATTTTAGTAGTTAATAAGATAATAATTATAGAAGTAAAGAATGATGGAATTATAATAATATAAGAGAATAAATAATTTCTTAAAAGCATATTTTTTATTTTACTGTTTTTCATTTAATCACTCCATTTTATATCCAAGCCCACGAATTGTTTTTAAATATTGAGGATTTTTAGGATCATCTTCAATTTTTTCTCTAATTCTACTTATTTGTACCATAACAGGATTTGAATCATTTAAATAGCAATCACCCCATACATTTTCATATATTTGTTTTGTTGTAAAAACTCTACCAGGAGATTTCATTAGCATTTCTAAAATTTTGAATTCTTTGTTCTTTAGATAAATTTCATTATTGTTCTTAATACATAGACATCTAGTAAGATCAAGCTTAAGAGCTCCAAGAGTTAAAATATCCTTTGAGTTATTATTAGTATAATCATAATATCTTCTTAAGTTTGAATTAACTCTTAATATTAAGTCTGATGGATTAAAGGGTTTTATTATATAATCATCTGCACCATTTTCAAAAGCTTTTATTTTATCTAGATCATTCATTTTTGAAGTCAGAAAGATAACTGGAATAAAGGAATTCTTTCGAATTTGCTTTAAAAGAGTAATGCCATCCATATTTGGCATCATGATATCAAGTATTGCTAAATTAATCTTTTCTTTATTTATAATGTTTAAGGCTTTTTCACCATCTTCAGCCTCGAATATTTTAAAATTTACTTTTTCTAAATGATATTTTAAGAGTTCTCTTAAATCTGCTTCATCTTCTACAATTAATAAATTCATATAAACCTCCATTTAAAATAATATTTTAATATTTTAATGTAAGCCAAATTAAAAGTGAAAGGTTATTGTAAGAATCAGATAAGTCTAATTACAGCATCTGATTATATTATATATTTAAAGGTATGAGCTAGTTGGTTTGCAAATTATTTTTTGATTAGTTTACCATATTATTAACAAATTATCAAATTTAAATTCCAAAAGCGAATACCTATATAGATTTCCCATAGTAAAACTTAATTTATACATATCAAAATATCCAGTGTTTCTAAGGAGTTTTGATGTGTATAAATTAATGTTTTACTGGAATATCTATAGAGAGTTCCAAGTAAATCAAAAAAAAGAAAGGAATTTTAAGATGACTACAAATCATAAAAAATTAGGTGCTGGAGTTACAGCAATATGTATTCTTGAATTAATTAGTAAGTTTTTTCAATTGTCATTAGCAGTAGTCGTATTACTAAAAAAAGAAGATATTGGTTTATGGTTAGAAAAAATAGGTCAAAGTAATATTATGAACGCTATTTCAAACCAACAAGTAATGATAACAATTTGTTTATCAATCCTTGCCATTTTGGGATTAATTCTTATTTTGAGTAAAAATAGAATTGGAATGTATTTATATTTTCCAATTACTGCAATCAATGTGACTATGTTGGCTATACAAAATAGCTTCCAGATAAAGCCTTTGCTATTTGCTTTGGTATTGCCAGTAATATTGTTCATTTTACTATATAACAGAAGAAATGTTTTTTAAAATGATTAATGAAAGGAATAAATAAAATGATAGAACTTAAGCATATTAGTAAAATTTATCAAATGGGTAAAGAAGAGTTCTATGCTTTAAATGATATTGATTTAAATATCAATTTAGGTGATTTTGTAGCGATTGTTGGTCCTTCTGGGTCTGGAAAATCAACACTGATGCATATCATGGGTGGATTAGATAAACCAACCAAAGGAAATGTTTTAATTGAAGGCAATGATATAAGCCAATTTAAAGACAAAAGAATGGCTAAATATAGAAGCCAACATACAGGGTTTATTTTTCAAAATTTTAATCTTGAACCAACTCAAAGTTCTCTGGAAAATGTAATGATGCCTTTGATTTTTTCTGGAGTTTCTAAAAGTAAAAGAATAGAAATGGCAAAAAGATCATTAGAAATGGTTGGGTTGTTAAATAAATTGAATAATAAACCAACTGAGCTATCAGGAGGGCAAAGGCAGCGTGTAGCTATTGCACGGGCCCTTGTGAATAATCCTAAAATTATATTTGCAGATGAACCTACAGGAAATTTAGATTCTAATTCAGGGACGCAAATAATGGAGCTATTAAAGGATTTAAATAATAAAGGTTATACCGTAATAATGGTTACTCATAATGTTGAACAAGCAAAAAAAGCAAACCAAGTAATAACAATAAAGGATGGAAAGATAGAGAAGGTAAGCAAAAATGAAAATTAAAGAGTATATAATAATGGCATTTTCAAATTTACGTAAAAGAAGAGCAAGAACTTTTTTGACGGCATTTGCAGTTTCAATTGGTGTTATGCTAATTATAACTATGTTATCCCTAGGAAAAGGTGTTGAAAATTTAATTATTAATTCTTTAGAAGAATTTAATACTGTAAATAAAATCTCATTATTACCAAAGGATTATGAAAAACCAAAAGAAGGTGATGAATCCACCTTAGATGCAGATGATGATATTAATTTAAAATCTGAATATAAAGTTATTACGGAGGATGTATTAGAAAAGATTGCAAAAAGGGAAGAAATAAAAGATATAGTTGTTGAAGTTAGTGCTGATGCTAAAGAACTGAGGATTGGAGAAAAAAGGGTTAAGATAAATGGCTTTAGCGGAATAGATATGAATTATAATATTTATTCAGATTTAACTTTACAATCGGCAAGGAAAAAAGAAAATGATGAAAAATTACCACTATTACTTGGAGGAGATTTAATTAAAAATCCCCAGTCCAATGAAGCTGTAGTGACTGAATCTCTCATGAAAAAACTTGGTTTTAATAAGGCGGATGAAATCTTAGGAAAAGAAATTGATATTATATCCGACAGAAGTCAAAGTGGAATTAAGGAAGATCCATTAATAACAAAGGTGGAAATTGTGGGTGTTGTGAATGGTAAAGTGGATTCTTCAGAAAGTTTATTTACAAGTATAGTGGTTTCTGATGAAGTTAATAAGTTTTTAAATAGAAACGATAAATATATATATGAAAAAACCGGTCCTTCGAATGTGTCTGTTAATGTTAAAAATGCAGAAGATGTAAAAACCATTAATGATTATATAAAAGAGGAACTTGGGTACGATACTTTCTCAATGGAAGGTATTGCAGAGATTATAAAAGTAGTATTTACTGTTATAAAAACCTTTTTGGCAATTGGCGGTGTTATTATTCTTTTAGTTGCTTCTTTAGGTGTTATAAACACAATGTTTATGGCAATTTATGAAAGGACAAGATCAATAGGGGTTATGAAAGCTGTAGGAGCTTCAAGCAGTGATATTAAATCAATTTTTCTTGTAGAATCTGGAACAATTGGATTTCTTGGAGGCATTTTAGGAACTGTCTTTTCAATAATAAATATTCAGCTAGTTAAAACTATAGCGATAATGATGTTAAAATCAAAAGGCATAGAAGATATAGAGTTTTTAAAAGATATTTTCATATCACCAGTGTCTATCTGTGTAATCACTATATTATTTTCCATCATTATTACTGTATTTGCAGGGCTTTATCCATCATCAAGGGCTGCAAAACTTAACCCCATTGAAGCTATTAGACACGAATAATAACCACTTTAAATATAGATAAAGGAGCATAAAAGTTCAATTACTTTTATGCTCCTTATTTTTTTAGGTTGAATTTTTAGTTCTTTAGGTATTTTACTGGACCAAATAAAAATATTTACTAGAAAACCAACAAAATATGTTCATAAAATATATATCAACAAAGGGTTGGACATTCTAAAAAATATGCAAAGATGTAGATTCTGGTACACATGGTAAAAGTTTTATTTCATTATTCTTTAATAACTTTTTATTATAGTAAAAATATAACAATTATAGCTTGAATAAATTTTCTATATTATGGTATGATATTAGCATATTTTATTAATATATCAATATATATTTATCAAAAGGAGGATGAGGAAATGAATTTTAACAAAAAACACATTTTTATTTTGACTACATTAGTTATGATAATCAGCATGTTGTTCACTGTCATAGTATTCGCAGATGGAGCAGAAGAAACGATTCCTGCTGTATATTCAACAGCTTGGGCATTGCTTCCACCAATTATTGCTATTGGGTTGGCATTGATTACAAAAGAGGTTTATAGTTCACTGTTTATAGGTATAGTAGTAGGGGCTTTACTTGTAGCAAATGGGAATCCAGTTAACGCGCTAAATACAATGGTTAAAGATGGATTTATTTCGAGTTTGGCCGATTCTTGGAATGTAGGTATTCTTATTTTTCTCGTTGTGCTTGGGATTATAGTAGCGGTAATGAACAAAGCTGGTGGCTCAAAAGCTTACGGTGAATGGGCCAAGAAGAAAATTGAAACAAGAAGAGGTGCAATGGGTGCCACTTTTGGTCTTGGCTGCTTAATCTTCGTGGATGATTATTTTAACTGTCTGACAGTTGGTAGTGTTATGAGGCCTGTCACAGATGGGCACAATATTTCAAGAGCTAAATTAGCATATCTGATAGATGCTACTGCTGCTCCAATATGCATGATTGCTCCCATTTCATCATGGGCGGCTGCTGTATCAGGTGTTGTAGAAGGTTACAATGGTTTAGACTTATTCATTAGAGCTATTCCATATAATTTTTATTCACTACTTACCATAGTAATGATTTTGTTCATTATAGTTACTGGTATCGATTATGGTCCAATGCGGAAACATGAAAAAAATGCTAAAGAAAACAATGATTTATTCACAACTGATGATCGACCATTCGAGAATGCAGTTCCGGAAGTAAGTTCAAACAAAGGTGGAATTATGGACTTGGTGCTTCCTGTAGTTATTCTTATTATATTTTGTGTAATTGGCATGATTTACACAGGTGGTTTCTTTTCAGGCACATCATTTATAGAGGCTTTCGCGAATTCAGATGCTTCAGTTGGGCTTTCAACTGGATCCTTGGTATCATTAATTTTTATATTTATATGGATTGTTGCAAGAAAGGTATTGTCATTTAATGACTTTATGGAGTGTATTACTTTAGGATTCAATGCAATGGTTCCACCAATTCTTATTTTAGCTTTTGCATGGACATTGTCATCAATGACAGGTGCATTAGGAGCTGCTCCTTATGTAGCAGGTCTTGTAGAGGGAAGTGCTGCAGGCTTTAAAATTCTTTTACCTGCAATTATTTTTATAGTTGCTTGCTTCCTTGCATTTGCTACAGGAACGTCATGGGGAACTTTCGGAATTCTTATTCCAATTGTTGTAAACTTGGGGGGAACTATATCTGAGGATATGCTTATTATAGGAATTTCAGCTTGTCTCGCAGGTGCTGTTTGTGGTGATCATTGTTCACCTATTTCAGATACTACGATTATGGCTTCATCAGGAGCACAGTGTAACCATATTAATCACGTATCAACTCAGTTACCTTACGCTATAACTGTTGCATGTGTTTCCTTTGTAACATACATTATCGCAGGTTATACACAGAGTGTAATAGCATTGCCAATAGGCATTATTTTAATGATTGGAACATTACTGGCAGTTCAGAAAATATCTAGAGAAAAAGCCAGAGCCTAGATTAGTATATTTTATAGATAGGAATTTAATAAAGTTATAATTAAAAAGTTTAACAGGCAGATGATTTTTATCTGCCTGTTAAACTTACTTATTGTGTGCCCAATAAACACAGTTTATTAATAGGCATTATTTACCTGAGGGTTTGAAGATAAGGATGGAATGATATGTTGAAGAAAAGTACTGTAATAACTATATTGATGGTGTTAGCTCTAATACTAACATCATGTAATGCTGTAGAAATGAATGCTGTTAATATCCCAAATATTCAGCAGAATTTGTCCGATGACATTGATAAAAACAATCCAAACGGTATAAATTATGAAATAAACAAGGCAACATTTACAAATAAAGAGACTGAAATAAACTATCCTCAAGTCAGCAATTTAAGCGATAAAGCTAAGCAGAAAGTGATTAATGAAATAATAAAGAAAGATGCATTAAGCAATTTTAACGAAGATATATATGAAAACTACAGTTTGGAAATTAATTATGATGTCAAATGGAAGAGTATTAATCTATTGAGTATTGAATACTATGGCGTAGGCTATGATAAAGATGCCCCACATCCAAATAATGAGTATTATACAAGCAATATTGATATAAAGAATGGTGTTAGGTTAAGATTAAAGGATGTTGTTAAAATTAACGAAGCTTTGATAAAAAAGATTAGAAAAAGTAAGTGCACACGAAGTTGTCCCGAAGCACCGGAATTAGATATTGCTATAAAAGAAAAATTTGATAATCTTTCAATAGATGAGATGCTTAAGAATTTAAATTATGCTGACTCCAATGATAGTGAATATTATTCTGGTACCTATAGTTATTTTACTAAAGATTCTTTAGGTATTAGTATAAGTTTTCCTCATGTATATGGAGACCATTTAGAATTTGAATTAAAATATAAGGATATAGAAAATAATATTAAAACTAAAAATGAAGTATGGAATGATTTTCCTAATTTAGCTCAATCACCAAAAACCGAAGTTAAAGAAAATTTAGACGACCTTAAGAAAGAAGGTCTGGAAGTTATTAAAGACCAATCATTTACATTATCCACTCACTCTAAACCTAAACTTGTCAAAAAAACTATTAACTTTTCAACATTTGATATTGATAAAAAATATTTTAATGACGCAAAAGGTTTTGCAGAATTAAAATTAAAATTACCACGACTAGATGGAAATTACGATGGAATACCTGAGATAAATAAATATTTTGTTGGTAAAGAACAGTTTTTCTACAACGAGCTTCCAATTGACAGTTTAAAAGAAGTTAATATTAAAGTAGAGGGTGAGAAAGATAATTGGTATAGAAGTGCTGATTACAAGCTTGAAGCTGTGTTTGGAAATATCATTTCAGTATCAGCAGATTTAAATGGTGGAGCTGGTGGTGTAGGATGGGCTGGTATAGAAGGGGATTCATTTGATTTAAATACTGGAAGAAAACTGAGTCTAAAAGATATATTTAAGGTTAGTGAAGACGACTATATGAATATCATATACGACTTTGTATCTAAAAAAATTATGAATGAAATTAACAGTAACAAACAAGCAGGATACGGTAGCTGTTATATGTTTGAGGATGCCTATAATAGTGATGGTTACAAAAGTATTCGAGACTTTGACCAAAATAACTTTTATCTTTCAAAAGATTCATTAGTGGTTTTCTATCCTAAGTACGCTTTAGCAGATGGAGCGGCCGGACCTCAAAAATTTGAAATACCTTATGCATCTATTTCAGATGTGTTGGCTTTTGATGTAAATACAGTAAACTAAGTTGCAAATGAAACAGATATAAGCATACGTCAATTAAGTAGAATAATAGGGTTTAGATGAATTTGTAAGTAAAGCAAAGCTGATAGGATTTTAATATCTTGTCGGCTTTTTTCGTTTACTTGACAGTAACGAATGACTATTGTTCATTGACTTTTGTTCATTCGCATGATAGGATATATTTGTAAACAGCAAATATGCTATAGCACAAATAACTTATCATAATTAAAAGGAGTAAAAATATGCGAGTGTCAAAATCACCAGAAGAGCGTAAAAAAGAAATTATGGAAGCCGCTGCAAGGTTGTTTCTAAAAAAAGGTTTTTCTGAAACAACTATGCTTGATATAGCCAATGAAGTTGGTGTAGTCAAAGGCCTTTGCTATAGGTATTTCAGTTCAAAAAGAGAATTGTTCGACGCATGTTTAGAATTACTTACCGATTCATTTATTAAGGAAATCGCAGATATTCTGGCAGATAAGAGACTTTCTGTAAAAGAACGCTTTCAAAAGATGATTAAAATTTGGATAGAAAATTATAATCATATTAAGAAACCTTTGAGGGAAAATCTAAAAAGTGCCGAGAACATACATATTCATGATATGATTGCTATGAAAGGATATCACTATTTAGCAGATAAAATGAGAGTATTCATACAGGACGGATGCAAAGCAGGTCATTTCCATGTAAAAAATCCAGAAGCACGTGCCCGCTTTATTGTTTTCGGGATTTATGGAATGCGACACATTGAGATAAGTGAAACGGACTATTTTGAGGAATTATTTGATTGTTTTGATAAGCTGCTGGAAACAGATACCAAACAGTTATTGAAAGAGATTGGGGGTTTGTTATGAACTTTGAGATGGAATTTGAACGCTTTAATAGGGAATATCCTTTGAAAAGCAAAAAGATTGGAGAGCTGACGTTTCATTACAGGCTTGGGGGGAAAGGGAAAGAAGTCTTGATTTTGTTAGTTGGAGGACTTGGGATTTCTGATGCTTTTTATAATCATTTTAAGGAATTTGCAAAGTATTACACTGTATTGACATTTGATTATCCAATAGAATCCGATCGTAATTCCGTGCTTTCAGACGGAATCGCAGCTCTTGTAAAGAGCTTGGGATTGGGGAAAGCATTTCTTGTCGGTCAATCCTACGGCGGACTAATCGCTCAGATCATTGCAAAAAGGCACCCTGAAATAATGAAAGGGCTTATATTGTCCAACACAGGCTGCCTTGATGAAGGCATGGATGAAGGCGCAAAACAGCTAATGATGAATAGGATGAAGGGACTGAGGAAAACTATTTTGCTAACAAGGTTTATTCCTATGTCACTGTTCAAAGGTGTATTCCTAAAGCGGATGGAGAAGCATTTTGAGCAATGTACTCCTGATGAAAAACAGTATCTGCTCGACTTGTCAAGGTCTATGTTTTCTAAGCTAAGCAATAGACATGAACGACATATGTGTTCCTTGATGGCAGATCTTATCAATGAAATGAATATTACAAGAAGTGATTTAGCTTATTTGGATAAAAAGGTTATTCTTTTACTTTCTGAGGATGATCATACATTTGGCGATGCAGTAAATAGGGCATTGATTGAAATGATGCCAAATCCAGTCATCTGTACCGATATAAATGGAGGACATCTAGCCTTGTTGCTTAAAATAGATCTTTATATTAAGACGGTTTGTGGGTTTATTGACAGTTTTACTATATGTAATCAAGAATAAGATTATATGTATTCTTAACATGGTGATAAGATTAATTAGCTTTTGCGATAGAAAACAAATTAATATAGAACAATAGTAATAAGGAGGAAAATTATGAGTGATTGGTTTACCATTGAACAAATTGAGAAAGATACTTATATCATTAGTGAGTATAAACACTGGGAAGAATCTCATGCGTATCTCCTAAATGGGACAACTTCTAGTTTGCTAATTGATACCGGTCTTGGTATTATGAATATTTATAACGAAGTTGTTAAATTAACGGACAAACCTATAATAGCTGTTGCTACTCACGTACATTGGGATCATATTGGAGGACATGAGTATTTTCCGGATTTTTATGTACATGAAGATGAGGTGAATTGGCTTGCAGGTGAGTTCCCATTAACAATGGAACAAATAAAAGCTTTTGTTGTTGAGGACTGTGAGTTGCCAGAAAGTTTTAACATTGATGATTACAGGTTCTTTCAAGGTACTGCCACAAGAGTTTTGAAGGATAATGATGTTATTAATATTGGAGGACGTACTATACAAGTGCTGCACACACCGGGACATTCACCGGGTCATATGTGCTTCTATGAAAAAGATCGGGAATATCTTTTTACTGGCGATTTGGTTTACAAAGGAACATTATTTGCTTATTTTCCATCAACCGACCCAGAAGCATATTTATCGTCCATAGAGAGAGTTGCAAGTTTGCCGGTAAAAAGGGTGCTTCCCGCACACCATGATTTAAATGTTAAGCCTTCTATCCTTCAAGATATGAAGAAAGCATTTTCTGAACTAAAAGCCCATGATAAATTAAACCATGGAAGTGGTACTTTTAAATACAATAATTTTGCTATATGGTTATGATTAACTATATTCATAAAAATAATAAAGAAAATTCAGAGGTGTTCAGATAAAAAAATCTTGATGCCTCTGTTTTCATATAAATCCAAAAAAGTATAATGGTCATGAAGAGATAAGATCATCAGGAGCAAGGGGAAATCAAATCATGACTAAAGGAAGAGCAACAACAATAGAAGAACGAATTGAAATCGTTGAATGCATAAAAAATGGTAGGGGCTATAATGAAACAGCTAGAAAACATATTAAAAAGGGATTTTAATGCAAATAACATCAATGAAAAATGGCTAACTGATGTTACTGAATTCAAATATGGTGATGGGAAAAAAGCATACCTTAATGCCATTTTAGATATTGGAGATAAGAGCATTATTTCTTATGTCATTGGTAAATCAAACAACAATGCACTTGTGTTTGAAACCTTTTGGAACTGTATCCAGGTAGTTATGAAAATGCTACAGCAAAGGATGATTACTTTGCAATGGGAATCTCAGATATAGAAATCGATGGGTTTACTTTGGTTAGAAATTATTCCTTTGATGGAGTAAAGAGTCTAAATTTCTGAAATGCAAAAAGAGTAAAAATATCTAAATATTGAATGATAATGAAATTATTGGTATAATATATTTATCTATCCAATCGAAGGGAGAGAAATTATGCCACTGAATAAAATCCAAAGCTTCAAACCGACTGTATATATCCCAGTTGCGTTGCAAAAACGGCTGGAAACCATCCATAGTTATCCCCTTATCGTCCTGCAGGCGCCCTCTGGTTTTGGAAAAACCACGGTCATCAGTGAATATCTCTGCCAATCGGACGCGCATCAGGTTTATTGGTACACCTGTATGGGAGAGCCGATTCGCAAGGCGTGGAACGGCATTTGCAAGACCTTTTCCCATATTGACAGAAGCGTAGCAAAGCAATTGGAGACGCTGGAATATCCGACGCAGGAAAACCTTGTGGATATCGCAGAGATTATGAGCAGGTGCAACGTCAATGGGGATGCATGGTTCATCCTTGACAATTTTCAATATATACAAGGTGAATTGCCTGAGCGTATTCTCTATGCGTTCTCCCGCTATGGGTGCTCACGGATTCATCTTGTGGTCATCACCCAATCCATCGATCCGATAGACATCAGTGGAATACCGGTGGATCAGGCGGTTCTCATTCAAAATGATGTCTTTTTTTTTCAGAAAGAGGATACCGACGCCTATTTCCGCGCTAATGGGGTTGCACTGTCCCGGGACGAGCTTGATAGGCTTCAGATGCTTTCCGAGGGATGGGTGGCCGCCTTGAACCTTCAGTTGATTCGCTATCTGCAGGAGGGAGATTTTGAGGCAACTGACAGCATGGACAACCTGATTCGCGCTGTCATCTGGAAGAACCTAGAACCGGAAGAGCGGCGCTTCTTTATTGCCGTTTCCCTACTGGAACGCTTCACGATGGAGCAGGCATATATACTATTTGGAAAGAACACGCTTCCAACCAACATCGTCCGATTGTTGGGAGGTGGTTCTTTTCTCCACTATGAACGGAACAGCGGCGCCTATACACTGCACAGTTTGCTGCAAAGCTTTCTGAGACAGGAGCTTAGGAGACTGCCCGCCGAGGAAATACGTGGGATGAAAAAGCTGGTAGCCGACGCTTACGCGGCGATAAGCGAGCGTTATTATGCCTTGTGCGGCTATCTGGAGGCAGGCGAGTTGGAAGCTCTGCTTTCTCTGCCACTCAAAGCCTCGGATTTTTCTCTGTATCCGAAGGACGGCAGTGTAGAGATACTGGAGAGGGTGTTCAGGGAATGTGACAGGGAAATTCTCGTCCGTCATCCTCAGACGTTGGCCATGATTACCTTTGAGCTGTTCCGCGCGGGCAGCTATAGGGCGTTTAAGAAAGGCTGTTCTCTGATGGAAGAGATGATTTCTCAGCCGAAGCAGAATGGGCTTCATGAAGAGGACACTCGTATACTGACCGGGCAGCTTGCCTTGCTGCAATCCTTCGCTGCGTTTAACGACATTGAAAAAATGAGCGCCCTGCATCGCAAGGCGTGGGAGGTGCTGGACGGTCCCTTTTCCAACCGTACCGACTGGAATGATTCATGGACCTTCGGTCAGCCCTCTGTGCTGTATCTATTCTGGAGTGCCAGTGGGGCGCTTGATCGGGAGCTTACCTGCATGGATGAATGCCTTCCCTACTATATCCGCCTGACGGAGGGACACGGAACCGGAGCGGACTGCGCCATGCGGGCAGAGGCTCTTTTGATGCGGGGAGAGGACACTGCCGCAGAAACTCTGTGCCATAAGGCGATTTATCTTGCAGGCTCCCAGGAGCAGGACAGCATCAGCATTGCCGCTGAAATGACCCTTTTACGGATTGCCCTGCTTCGTGGGGACACGGAAGGCTTTGAGAACGTTAGGAAGAGTATTCTAGGACGAGCCAAAACCGGCACTGAACCTGCGGTAAAAAGAATGGCTGATTTGGCGCTGTCCTTTGTATCTGTCATGACTGGAGCGAATGATGTACCCGAATGGCTCACGGATTTGGATCGGATCACAGGGATTTTATACAATGTGGCAATTCCTTTCGGAGTGCTGACATATCTACGCTGGCTGCTGTCCCAAGGACAGGATGCAAAGCTGCTTGGGATTGCGCAGGGGGCGTTTCCTGCGGTAGAGCAGCATCACTTTCTCCTGCCTCAGGTCTATTTTTATTTGTTTATTGCCATTGCTCACCACCGATTGAGGCAAAAGAAGGAAGCGGAGGAGGCTCTGGACTGTGCCCTTTCCCTTGCCCTTCCTGATGGCATTTATCTTCCCTTTGCCGAATATGGTGAGATACTTGCCCCCTTGCTTAAGTTAAAGGAGAAGAAATCTGGCATGACCAAACTTACAGCTCTGTGCAAACGACACATGTTGGGAGTGGAAAAAATCCGAAAAGCCACCATATACGGTCAGTTGACGCCGCGGGAGTGGGAGATTGCGCATCTTGCCGCCGGAGGGCTGACCAACCGGGACATTGCCTCTCGGCTGCTTATCTCACAGGAAACGGTCAAGACAACTATGAAAAGTATCTTTCGAAAGCTAGGAATACGTTCTCGCGTCCAGCTTCAGGGCTTAAAGGATGCAGAGAAAATCTAAAAATAAATACCCGATGGGGGAATACTTACATTGAAAGACGTCGTACACTGATGGTACGGCGTTTTTTTATTTTTCATAAAGCAGATTTCTAAAAATAAATACCCAATGGGTGATATACTAGGTCAAAAAGACATAGTATGCTTAAAATGTGGTATACCGCCACACAAAAAAGGTTGGAAAGGAGGCTTATCGTTTAAAACAGTAGAATTTGACAGACAAGTAACACCCGAAGAAAAAATGTAAAACAAATTAAATAGGTGATTGCGAAACTAGTAAATTGTTTTGATTTTTCATACAACACATAAAATTCCAACTCTCTAACGCTATAAACGCTTAACTTCCGCTCCGGAACATGTATCTGTTGCATATACAATAGTAACATTTTTGAGTTTCACAATTATCTAAAGAAAATTTAAATAATGAAAGGAGTTTTGAGATGAAATATCATAATAATGAGGTTTATTTTTCTTGTGGTTCAAATGCAAATTTTACTTTGGAAAATGGTACATATAAAATCAGCGAATGCAGCGTAACGGATGGGCAAGATCCTGACAAAAATGTTAAACCAGGCAACATATATAACTTTTCATCAGATGGAAAGATGAGCTTTCGGCTGGGGCGTAAAGCCTCAGAAGACGTTGCTAAATGGTTTAACAAAAGGATTACGATAGACAATTCAACCTTTGGTCATTCGGCTGGCGAATTGAATTTTGCTTTTATGGGAATATTGCGGCTAAAACTGAAAAATCTGCCTTCCTCCAGTATGGAGACAACTATTGAGTTTAAAGATATTGCTATTGCACAAGGGCACACGACGGGACGGAATAATTGGTGGTTTAGCGGACGTAATTGCTTTAATACAAATGATAATAATTGTGTTCATGCTATTGGTAAGGCAGATGACGGAACTTACTATTGCGCTATGGTAAGAAGAGGAGGGAATGATGTAAACGAATATGAAATCAAATCAGTGGAAAAGATTCAGCCAAACTGGATGGAAAAGATGGATGGGAATCTCATGCTTAGCCAGCTTTCCATCCCTGGCACACACGATTCCGGAACAAAGCTTGTGAGCACAAGTCTGGCACGATGCCAAAACTTTTCGATTAGGGCACAATTGTATCACGGCATCCGCTTCTTCGATATCCGCCTAAAATACGAAAATAGTTCTTTGAAGTTGTTTCATGATAATTTCAGGTGTGACCTCGATTTTACACAAGTGTTAGATTGGTGCAGTCAGTACTTACAGGAATTCAAAAATGAGACAATTCTGATGAGTGTGAAGTCAGAAGGCGGGGATATCTGTGACGCATTCCGCACGACAATAAATAATTACAAAAAATTATTCTTAGAAACCAAAATTATCCCGACACTTGAGGAATCAAGAGGAAAAATTGTCCTGTTCTGCCGTATTAATTTCCCAGGCAACGGTATTCAACTCTATGACGGCTGGAAAGATAATACACAATTTACTATTTCAACAGACGATTATACCTTTGAAATTGAGGATCATTATAATACGAACGAAAGTGAAAAAATTGACCAGATACAAAAAAACATTGACAACGCTATAAAAGATACGGATTCCTCACACTACTACCTGACTTTCAGCAGTTTGGCGTATCTTTCGGATAATACCCCGTACGGGCATTCCAAAGAGATAAATAAAAATCTGCTTCAATATCTAAAGAAACAGACGGGAAACGAAAAGGTTGGAACAATCCTGATGGACTATTATAACAATCATGGAGAACTTGGGGAAAATGCACTGGTCGAAACAATTATCAGCAGAAACTGACTGCATTGCGTCAAAATTAGTTATGTGTAAATAAATACCCGATGGGGGATATATTCATGCCGAAAAGACGCGGTATGCTGGAAATCTGGTATGCCACTATGCAAAAAGGTTGGAAAGGAGGCTTATTATGCAAAACAGCAGAATCTTTCGTGCAGTGACGCCCATGGAAGACGGTTGTTTTCAAGTGGAAATGGAATCTGGCAGCATGGTTTGTTTCGATATGCACCGGTGGCAGCAATCGGTGCGGTTCGGATTACTGAGCAATCAAGATGTATTCAGAAGTGTGGCAACAGATGGATACCGCCTGATTTTTTATCGGGACGGCAACGAGGTGCTGGAGATTACCGCAGCCACCTTTATGGATCTGGCTGGACATCTGACCAAGCTTATGACGGTGATACGGAGGGAGACTATATTTTTACGCCAACCCTTGAGCTGCCAGAGGGTATGAACGTGGCGCAGGGCATTACCACCCCGCAGATTACCATAACAGTGAATGAGCCTGTTCCCCCAATGCTGTGAGGGATAGAAATACAGCTTTTAGACACCACCGGCACAGACATCACTGAAAAAAGAGGAAGACGATAAGTCCCTTGATGGGCAGCGACGGCAAATACACTGCCAGCGCCACCTTTGGTGATGGCGTCACTTTTGGCAACGAAGCTTTGTCGTATGCTGAGGAAACTCTGACAAGCACGGACAGCACAGCGACCAGTGTCACATTCACCTCGCCTATAACCGTTGCATCGGGTGCAACAGTAACCATTACCGCAAATGCTCCAGACAGCGGCAAGCACAACCTTTACAATGCCTGCTAATGCAGTGGAGGTTACGGCAGCCTACGAGGATATTCCGGCTAGTGTAACACCGGTAACTGGAGTAACTTTGAACAAAAGCACCAAAACCGACAACTATGAAGTCGATGAAAACGGTGTAAGAAAACGGAATAAAACGTTCTGAAACAGTAACAGTCCTGCAGGGTGAATCCTGTGGGACTGTTACTATTAATGCTTTCGTATCGATTTGGGATATGGTTCAGTAAATATTCCTATAAAACTGTGCTTTTCTTCTCGACTGTTTTTTTAGAAATAGAAAGGAAGATTATTCATGAACATACAGAAACGTGCTTGGACTTACAGTCATATTGATGTTCCTAAAAATGTCCACGGTAGCTTAAAAAATTAGAAAAAAGAGCTCTTTAATTATGCTGAGCAGATGGGTTTTGAAGTCGTAGGATATTTTGGGGATAAAGGTGATTCTCACCTATTTGGTACCCAATAATGCCTGTAAGCGCCCCATATGGCTGAGATATAAACATTATCTTCCACTCTATGCACGTGTAGAGTAAAATAATGATGACGATTATGATGTTAAGGATAAAAAATAGGATTTAGGCACAATATGTAGTGGCTTAAGGGTGAATTTTGGGACAAAAATAAGTGTGAAAACACCGTTTTTTGGCCATGTTTTAAGGAGAAAAATATAGATGATATAATATATTCTAGCCAAGGTAATGTTTATGAAAGATAAAATAAGTTCAAAATTATTAAACGGGCTTGTAATCTTGGAAATTATTTCAACGATTTTTTTACTTATAGCTATATCACTTGTAATTACAGTACTTTTGAAAATCTCAAATAGGAAACTACTAGATTTTAATATAGATAGGATATATCTATACCTGTGTAATTCCATATCTTGTGTATTCAGTGAGGCGATACTTAGATTTTATAAAATGATTATATTTTGGTATAATATTTGATAATTAGTTATATAGCTTTAAGTAAATTGTATTGGAGGATAGATATGGAAAAAATTATTATAATAGAGGATACTGAAACTATAAGAGAAGAACTTAAAATATTTTTATCTAAATATGGTTATGAGGTTGATGCTCCAGATGATTTTAAAAATATAATTGAGTATATATATAAATCCAATGCTAATTTAATTTTATTAGATATAAATTTACCTGTTTTTGATGGATATCATATATGTAAAGAAGTTAGAAAAAATTCAGATGTACCAATAATAGTAGTTACAAGTAGAGATAGTGAAACAGATGAACTTATGAGTATGAACTTAGGTGCAGATGATTTTATCACAAAGCCTTATAATACGCAAATACTTTTAGCACGTATTTCAGCAGTTTTAAAGAGAACTTCCAAAAGTAATCTTGGTAATATATTAGCGTATAATGATATTAAATTAAATCTATTAAATGGTAGTATTATCTATAAAGGAAATACAGATCAATTAACTAAGAACGAAATAAAAATACTTTCTTATCTCATAAAGAACAAGGGAACTATAGTATCGAGAGAAGCATTAATGGAGCATTTATGGAACTCATATGTTTTCATCGATGATAATACACTATCTGTGAATATAACAAGACTAAGAAAAACACTTGAAGACATAGGTGTAAAAGATGTAATAGAGACAAGAAGAGATTTGGGGTATATAATGCCATGAATGTAAAGGAGTATTTAAAAGAAAGATTTTTATTCATTTTTATAAATGTTATGGGATATTTTATTTTAGCTTTTGTCTTAACCATACTAGAAATAAAAACTATTGTCATATTTTTAATTTTTATTATATGGTTTTTGCCATTAGCAATCTATATTAGTATAGAGTTTTTTAAGCATAAAAAATATTATAATAATATGGAAGAAACATTACAAAGTCTTGATAAAAAGTATCTACTGCCAGAAATCATGGAAAAACCAGACTTTTTAGAAGGAAAACTTTTTTATGATGTACTAAAAGTATGTAATAAGGAAATGCATGAGCATGTAAATTATTATAAAAATCTTCAGTCTGAATATAGAGAATATATTGAGACCTGGGTTCATGAAATTAAAACACCTATTTCATCAAGTATATTGATTATAGAGAATAATAAAAGTCCTATTATGGATAATATAGGTCAAGAAATAAAGAAGGTAGAAGGATTTATAGAACAGGTATTATATTATTCAAGAAGTAATGATGTTAGTAAAGATTATATAATAAAGAAGTTTAATTTATCAGTGGCTGTAAATAATGCTATTAGAAGAAACTCTAAGGATTTTATAAGTAGAAAGATAAATTTACAATTAGATAAAATAGATGCTATTGTATATAGTGATATAAAGTGGGTGCAATTTATACTCAATCAAATCATAAGTAATTCAATCAAGTATATTAAGTCTAAAGAAGGAAATATAAGAATATATTCAACTAGCAATAAAAATAATGTGGTGCTTACAATTCAAGATAATGGAATAGGAATTTCAGACAAAGATATTAATAAAGTTTTTGAAAAAGGTTTTACAGGAGAGCATGGAAGAAAATACAGTGTATCTACAGGTATGGGATTATATCTTTGCAGAAAACTTTGTGACAAGCTAGGCTTAGAAATAAATATTGAATCTGAATTAGGAGTGGGAACAAAGGTTAATATAATATTTCCCTTAAGTAAGTTTAATTTAGGGATTTGAAAAGTGTGAGTTGAAATACTTACACTTTTTTTATTTAAGTTTTTTGATGAATTTGTAATAGGATTCATATCAATGGGAAATGTATAACAAAAGATTATCTTACAAAAATGCAACTTTAATGAAAGCTAATTCGATATGTAGTCTCTTAATAATTCAATATAATAAAATTATAAGACAACTTCAAAAAACAATTAGTAATCTTAATGGAGTTGAATGGAGGTTATAGACATGAAAAATATATTAAGTGTAGAAAATATTGAAAAATATTATGGAAAAAAAGAAGTTATAACTAAGGCATTAGATGGTATAAGCTTTAAGGTAGATAAAGCTGAGTTTGTTGGAATAATGGGACCATCAGGAAGTGGCAAAACTACTTTGCTTAACTGTATTGCAACAATAGATAATGTAACAACTGGTAATATTACTATAAATAATCATGAGGTTACAAAATTAAAATTTAAAAAGCTAGATAAATTCAGAAGGGATGAGTTAGGATTTATATTTCAAGACTTTAATTTACTTGATACATTAACTGGTTATGAAAATATAGCTTTAGCTTTAACAATACAAGAAAGAAAGCCAAAAGAAATAGATAGTTTAATAAAAAAAGTTGCAGAAACACTTGGCATTTCAGATGTTTTAAAAAAATATCCATACCAAATGTCAGGAGGGCAACAGCAGAGGGTAGCATGTGCTAGAGCAATAGTTACTAATCCATCACTAATATTGGCAGATGAACCTACAGGTGCTTTAGATTCCAAGTCTGCAAGATTACTATTAGAATCTTTTGAGAAATTAAATAGAAGTTTGGAAGCTACTATATTACTTGTAACCCATGATGCTTTCACTGCAAGCTATACTAATAGGATTCTATTTATAAAAGATGGTAAAATATTTAATGAGATAGTTAGAGGGAGTGACTCTAGAAAAGAATTTTTCAATAGAATTATTGAAGTAATGACACTCATGGGAGGTGATGTTAATAATGTATTTTAATATAGCCACTAACAATCTAAAAAAGAGCTTTAAAGATTATGCAATATACTTTATAACTCTTACATTAGCAGTGTCAATATTTTATAATTTTAACTCAATGAACTCTCAAACAGTAATGCAGGAAATGGATATAGATATCTTAATTCAATCAATATCTTATATATCTATATTTATTTCAGTTGTTTTTGGTGGATTAGTTATATATGCAAATAATGCTCTAGTAAAGAAAAGGAAAAAAGAGTTTGGAATATATGCTACATTAGGTATGTCAAAACGAAAAGTATCTAAAATATTAACTTATGAAACTTTTATAGTAGGTATAATTTCATTAGGGACAGGATTATTGCTAGGTGTAATACTATCTCAAGGAATTTCAGTAATTATAGGTAAATTGTTTGAGTTTAACATGGATGAGTATAAATTTATTCTATCTACCGATGCTATTATCAAAACTATAATATATTTTGGTACAATGTTTATTTTAGTAATGGTATTTAATATAGTAGTTGTATCTAAACATAAGCTAATTGATTTGATAAATGCATCAAAGAAAAGTGAAGAAATAAAAACTAGAAATTCTGTAATTTCGGTTATAATATTCATTTTATCTATAGCTATTTTATCAAGAGCTTATTATTTAGGATGGAAGTTTGCTTCTAATCCTAAAAGTATTAACTTTCCTCTATCCATAATATTTGGTGGTGCGGGTACTCTATTATTTTTCTTTGGATTAGCTGGATTCACTTTATTTATATTGAAGAAAAATAAACAAATATATTTAAAAAAGTTAAATATATTTGTTATTAAACAATTTAGCAACAAAATAAATACAAACTTTATATCAATGGGAATAATATGTCTTATGCTCTTTGTCACTATAGTAATGTCATCATCAAGCTTAAGCGTTAAGGCTCAACTAGAAGAGGAATTGGGAAAACTACCACCCTTTGATGCTAATATAGAATTTAATATTAGAAGTGATAACCAAGAAGTAAAAGATATAGAAGAGGCTTTAAAAAAGGTGGATTTTAAACTAAGACAGCCTTCTGAGTATGCTGTAGTAGATATATATAGCACAAATATTAAAGTATCTGATTTTTTAAATGAATATGCAAATGAACGGTTAAAAGAGAGACTTAAAAAATATGTTGGGGAATTAAGAACTATAGGAGTATCACAATACAATGCAATGAGAAAGTTAAAGGGAGATTCAATAATAGAATTAAAAGAGAATGAGGTTTTATTACTAACAAAAGATAAGGATGAAAAGCAAGCATTAAATAATTTAATAAATAATAAAAAAGAAATAATTATTAATGAAAATAAATACAGTCTAAAGATAGATAAACATCTAAAAGATATTGAATATAATTTAATAGCAATAGTACCAGACTTTGCTGTAGAAAATATGACTAAAAGTTATTCAACTATGCATATAAATAGTCTAAATGAAGTGAATAAACAAGAATTAGAAGAAGATGTTAAAGAGTTAAGACAAAAATTTGCCAACATAGATTATAACTATGATGAGCTTTTAAATAAATATGGTTTTATAATAAGAGCAGAAACCAAAACTCAAATGTATAATGAAACTAAAAATGCTATAGGAACAAGTTTATATATAGGAATGTATTTAGGATTTGTATTCTTAATAGCTAGTGCAGCAGTATTAGCAATCCAACAGCTGACAGAAGCAAGTGATAGTTCAAGTAGATATAAGACGCTTAAGAAAATTGGTGTCTCGGATAATATGATAAATAAAACTATATTTACCCAAATTTTAATACATTTTATGGCACCTCTAATGTTAGCAATATCACATTCTATAATGGCATTGATAATAGTAGGCAAATTGTCCAGAAATGTAGGTCTAGCATTTCTTTTCAAGTTAGGACCAACTATACTTATAACAGGTATTATAGTTATTGGAGTATATGGTTCATATTTATATGCTGCTTATACTGGATATAAAAATATAATTAAAAATAGTTAATGGTACATGATATTAGAATATACACTAGATATTATAAAGAGGGTGAATGATATGAAAAAGTATTTATTTAGTATTGTTTTAACAGTGATTAGCATAAGTTGTTTTATTGTATTTAATTTGATTGGTTCTGAGGTCTTATCAGATGGAACATTGTCTGAACCATTTTTTCTTATTCCAATAGGATATTTATTTGCGATTATAGCTGTTATTTCAGCAGTAATAATTTATATAAAGTCTAAAGCTTTTAAAAGTTAATAATTATATTAATTCGATTAAGGCAATTTATTGATTTTTATATACTGAAACCAAGTAAAAATCTTGTAATTAAATCATCAATAACTAAATAAAAGATAATGTAAAAAACTTTGTGCTTAGAAAATTTAAAAACACTCTGAGATCTTCATTCTTAAAAGCTATGTTTAAAGATGCTTTACAAGAAATGCTTGAAGCTGAGTTAGATGTGGAACTGAGTTATGAAAAGGAAGATATAAATGGTGAGTTTGAGCCTACAGTTATATCTAAAAATATAAGGAACATATCAAAGATTGAGGATTAGATAATATCACTATATGCATGTGAAGACCGTTATAGGAATACAAAGGAAATGATCTATGAAATAACAGTATTTACAAGGGCTTTGGAGGATTTTAAGTTTGTGAAAAATGGGCGAAAAGTGGTAAGGATATTATATGAGAAAATATATAATGAAGTAGATAAAATAAACCTTTAGTAGTGTTCTTACGATGTATATGTTTAAGGTATTGGATAATTTTAAATATAGGTATTGACCTTAGAGTTACTTCATAGTTTATAATCAAAAGTATAGTATAAACTATGAAAATGATAGGGGGAGATCTTAATGAAAAAATATGATATTGCTATTATAGGAGCTGGTGCTGGAGGACTGAATGCTGCATTTGAGGCACTTGTATTAGGTAAAAAAGTAGTACTTATTGAAAAAAATGCCCCTGGTGGTGAATGTACTTGGTCAGGGTGTATACCTAGTAAGGCTTTGATTAATATTGCAGATGAAATTCACACTGCTAAAAAATATGGAGCAGTCAATATAAATGGCAAAGAGATATTAAATAAAGTTAGAACTTTAATTCATGAAGCTCATCAAGCTGAGGCTGTTGAAGTATTAAATCAAGCAGGTATTAATTATATAAAAGGATATGCAAAGTTTAAAGACAGTAATACTTTGGATGTAGACGGAAAAGAAATTAAAGCAGATAAAATATTTATTTGTACTGGGTCATCAGCTTTAGTTCCTCCAATTAAAGGATTAGATTGGATAGATTATTTAACGAATGAAAATATTTTTCTATTAGATGACCTTCCAAAGAGTATGATTGTTTTAGGTGGTGGACCTATAGGAGTTGAGTTAGCACAAGCATTTAATAGATTAGGTGTTTCTGTGAAAATAGTTGAAATGGCTGAAACTATTTTGTTTAGAGAAGAAAAAGAAATGGCTTTAGAAATACAGTCAATTTTAGAAAAAGAGGGGGTAGAAGTATTTACATCTTCAAAAGGTATTGAAGTAAAAGAAGAAATAGAAGGTGTTAATTTAATAGTAGATAAAGATGGAAAAACAAATGAAATAAAGGCAGAAAAAATTTTACTTGCACTAGGAAGAAAACCTAATCTAAAAGGTTTCAATTTAGAAAAAATAGGTGTTAGGTACAATAATAAAGCAATCGAAGTAAATGAGTGTTTTGAGACAAATATTCCTAATATATATGCCGTCGGAGATGTTGTAGGACCTTATCTATTTTCACATATGGGAGCTGTTCAAGCAAAACAAGCAGTAAGAAATGCGTTTACAAAGACTAAAGAGATAGTAGATTATAGTAATACTTCTTGGTGTACTTTCACTCATCCAGAGTTTGCAAGAACAGGCATGAAAGAAGAAGAAGCAAGAGCTAAATTTGGTGATAATATACAAGTTTTTACACATAAATATAGGGATATAGACAGAGCTGTTGTAGATCAAAAAAGTCAAGGGATGGCTAAAATAATTTGTGATAAAGAGGGATATATTCTAGGAGCTAGTATTTTAGGCGAAAGGGCATGTGAAATGCTAGGAGAACTGCAAATTGTAAAATCCTTTAAAATTCCATTCTATAGATTGCATGAAGCAATCCATCCTTATCCTAGCTATAGTGAATTATTACTTACTATGAGCAAAAATGCTTACGATAATAAAAAATAGTATTAAACCTTATAGCATATATTTTTATGATACAATTATAAGAAATATATGGTGAGAAAGGTGTAATAATATGTTTGGTAAGTATTTTAAAACTGGAGATGTTGCAAGATTTCATAATGTATCTTCTGATACAGTTAGATATTATGATAAAGAAGGATTAGTGACGCCCACCGTTGTTAAAAACAATAAGTATCGGTATTATAATATAAACGATACGTTAAAGTTTAGTTCTGCAACAAGGTTAAGAGAAGTGGGTGTGTCTATTAATAGTATTAAAAGCTGGTTAGAATATAATAATCTAAATGATTTGATAGCCTTTAATTTAGAACATATTGAAAATCTTGAAATGCAAAGGATGCTGATTGATAAAAAGATATCCTATGTTAAAGAGTTTAACAATTGGATGGAGAGTTTTAAAAAAAATCCAAATGCTATTGAATATAAAAAAGACGATTTTATTTATATTTGTAATGATCTAGATCTTACAGTTTACAATGAAGATGTTAATATAGATAAACCTATTGATATAAGTGGTGTATTAGATGAATTTTGGACTAGGACTTCCTTTTTAGGCTATATGAATCAGCTTGAGGGCTGTGATTTAGATAATAAAGGAAAGGTTTATTGCGCAAACATAGTTTCCAGTGATTGTGATGTAATAGAAAGGGTGGATTTTACTAATACCCTTAGATTTAATTATATAGGAGATATATTTTCAGACAATACCTATTTAGATGAAGTGATACAAAAAATATATTCATATTGTGCAGAAAATGAATATAGACTCAAAGGGAATTATTATGAAGTCTATTATTTATCACAAGATATAGATGGAATTCCAGTTTATTATGTACATATATATTTTCCATTAGAAAATAAATAAATCAAGTCTTACTACTAGAATTTTACACCAAAGGCCTAGGAGAATACTAACTAGTATTTCTCTTAGGCCTTTAATAATGTTAAAATTAAATTTATAAGATAGGAATTATTAATGAGGATAAAACTATACTATCTAATTATTTAGACTAGAAGGAGGAAATTATGAGAATAATTATTTCACCGGCAAAAAAGATGAGAATAGATACAGATTCCTTAGATTATAATAAACTTCCACGATTTATAAAGGATACGGAAACTTTACTAGGATATTTAAAGGAATTGAGCTATGAAAAACTAAAATCAATATGGAATTGTAGTGATAAAATAGCTACTCTGAATTATGAGCGAATTCATAGGATGGGTTTGTATAGTAATTTGACTCCAGCCATCCTTTCATTTGAAGGAATTCAGTATCAATATATGGCCCCAGGAGTGTTTGAAGTCAAGGAGCTTGAATATCTTGAAACACATCTTCGTATTCTATCTGGTTTTTATGGTATGCTACGCCCATTTGATGGTGTTGTTCCTTATAGGCTGGAAATGCAGGCAAAATTGAAAGGTGATGTTTTGAACTCACTTTATGAAATTTGGAATAGAAAGCTAGCAGATGAACTTTTTTCGGAAAGTCACTGTATTGTAAATTTGGCATCTAAAGAGTATAGTAAATGTATTTCAAAGTATTTGAGCAAAAAAATACGTTTTATTACTTGTGTTTTCGGCGAAATGATTGGAAAAAAGATAGTTGAAAAGGGAACACTAGTGAAGATGGCAAGAGGCGAAATGGTAAGATTTATGGCAGAAAAACAGATTGAAAATGTAGAGGATATAAAAGAATTTAATAGACTAAACTATTCATTTGCAGAGGAGCTATCAGATAAAAATACATATATTTTTTTAAAGAATGAAAAATAATATGCCTTAGCTTTTTTTCAATGTTATTTTTATATAGGTTCATAAATGCATTATAAGGAACGAGTAAGTATGATATAATTAACCATTAAAGGTATAATTATTAGTAAGTCAACAAAAGCTTTACAAATTAAATACATTTTTTCGTAGGAAAAACAGAAAAAGATATAGATTATACTATTTTTACTTAGGAAAGGATTCGTTTGTATGCAAATAGATAAACAATCAGCTAAAAATATTATTGGTATTTCTTTCTTCATAATTCTTTTGTATTGGGGTATTAACAATTTAAGTATTATAGCAAATATGCTGCAAAAAACCTTAGGGTATATATCACCCTTTCTAATTGGTTTATGTATAGCTTTTATATTGAATATTCCAATGAGACCTATTGAGAACTGGATTATAAAGATATTAAAAACAAAGAAAGTAAAAAGGAAACAATCAAAACAGTTTTCTTATAAGTCAATACGTTCAATTAGTATTGTCTTGACCTTGATTGTCTTTTTATGTGTTATATTTCTTGTTATGTTTATAGTTATTCCTGAAATTAGTCGTACAATAAAATCAATCAAAGATATACTTCCAAACTCTATTCAAAGTATTCAACAATATTTGAATAAAATTGATATAAAGATGCCCCTCATTGTAAAACAGGCAGAACTAATGGGGATTAATATAGAAAATATAAATAAAGCTTTCTTGACATTTATTGAAAATGCTAGCATTTATGTTGTGGATTCCTTTATAAGTATAATTGGTTCAATTTTTAGTAGTCTTTTAAATTTCTTTTTGGGGCTTGTCTTTTCTTTTTATGTACTAATAAATAAAGAGAAACTAGCCAATCAGGGAAAATATGTACTTGACGCTTTTTTATCTAAAAGACGTTCAAATCAAATAATCTCTGTTCTAACCCTTACTAATAAAACTTTTATCAATTTCTTTACGGGACAATTTGTAGATGCACTAATATTAGGAGGGCTGTTTTGGATTGGAATGACTATTTTTAGGTTCCCTTATGCAATGATGATTTCAGTACTTATAGCATTTACAGCACTAATCCCGGTTTTCGGAGCATTTATAGGTTGTGCAGTTGGTACATTTTTGATTTTAGTATCTAATCCCATGCAGGCTGTTTGGTTTATTGTATTTTTCTTGATAATACAGCAAATTGAAGGTAATTTTATCTATCCTAAAATAGTTGGGTCTTCAGTAGGATTGCCTCCTATGTGGGTATTAGTGGCTGTTACATTGGGTGGAAGTATTATGGGGGTGTTTGGTATGCTTATATTTATCCCTATTACTTCTGTTTTATATAATTTGTTTAAAGAAACTGTTAAAAAGAGGTTAAAGGAGAAACATAATAAATAGAATTCATAAATTAGAATAGTAGAGAAAGCAGTCGGCAAAGACAGATGAAACGTTCCTGTGTCTTTAAAAATAAATTTATTATTTTAGTTGAAATTTCTGCTATCCTAGTGTAGACTGTTTTTAGTAGAATTTTCAACTATTTTTAATATAAGAAAGGGGTTTTGCTTATGTATAGCTTCAAAGATGATTATAGCGAAGGAGCACATCCTAAAATTTTAGAAGCTTTAGTATCAACTAATTTTGTACAAGAAGACGGATATAGTATGGATTCTCATTGTAAAAGAGCCATAGAACTTTTAAAAGCAGCTACAGATGATGATTCTATTGACGTTCATTTTATTTCAGGTGGGACACAAACAAATCTTTTGGCTATAAGCTCTTGCCTTAGACCTCATGAAGCATGCATATCAGTCAAAACTGGTCATATAGCTACTCATGAAGCGGGAGCAATAGAAGCTACTGGGCATAAGGTAATTACTATAGAAAATTCACAAGGTAAATTGTCACCAGATTCAATCCAGCCTGTATTAGAACAATATAGTTTCGAATATGCAGTAAAGCCTAGAGTGGTTTACATTTCTAATCCTACAGAGCTTGGAACAATTTATACAAAAGATGAATTAAAGGACCTTTATGAATTTTGCAAATCAAACGGACTTTTACTTTATTTAGATGGGGCTAGACTTTCTTCTGCATTAGTTGCACCAGAAGCACAGCTTTCACTTAAGGATATAAATAAGTACACTGATGCATTCTTTTTTGGTGGTACAAAAAATGGTGCCCTTTTAGGAGAAGCACTTATATTTTAAAATGATGTTTTTAAATCGGATTTTAGATATATGCTTAAGCAAAAAGGTGCTATGCTGGCTAAGGGACGAATACTTGGAATTCAATTTGAGACGCTTTTAGAAGAGGATTTATATTTAGATTTAGCAAAACATGCCAGAAACTTAGCTCAAAATGCTCAATCAAAGCTTAAAGGTATGGGATTTAAGTTATTAGTAGAATCATCAACAAATCAAATATTTCCCATATTTTCTGATAATATGATTGAAAATTTGAGAAAAGATTTTGCTTTTCATACTTGGACCTCTATAGATAAGGAAAATAGTTGTATTCGTTTAGTTTTTTCTTGGGCTACACCTATAGAACAAGTAGATGAATTTTTAAATAGAGTAAAACAATCAAAGGAGAAGGGGCTATAATGAATGCTCCAAAGCATTTTATACTTAGGAAATTAGGCTCTTTAACTAGAACTATAAATGCTATAGTAGAGTCAGAATTTAAGGAATATGGATTAAAAAGAGGTCAATTCCTTTATGTCAGCAGAATTTGTGAAAATCCAGGTATTAATCAAATGACACTTTCACATTTATTAAAAGTGGATAAAACAAGAGCTGCTAAGAGTATAAAAAAATTAATAGAGAATGAATTTATTACAAAAGCAAGAGATAAAAATGATGCTAGAGCTTTTTTGCTTTATCCAACTGATAAGGGTCAAAAAGTCTATAAAAAAATCATAGAAGAAGAAAATAGACAGGTAGATATTTGTTTTAAGGGATTTGGTGACTCGGAAAAAGAAATAATATTTCTTCTCCTTTCTAAGATGACTGATAATTTAGAGGAAGATTGGAAAAATCTTAAAAGGTAGAAAAACATAATATATAGGATAGCTAGTTTAGATTCCCTCAGACTACAGTTTGAGGGAATTTTGCCTTTAGGGGGAAATAAAATTTGATTAAAAAATATAGTATTGTGATATAATTAACAAATAAGATTATCCTATCAAATATCTCTTTCCACTTAGATAAAGATAATATAAAATACCTAAAGCAGCTTTAGGTAGAAAGGAGAAGCTATGAGGTATAGTATTTCGGATTTGGCAGAAATTCTTGGATGTACCACTAGTGCTATCCATTATTATGAAAAAGAACATTTAATTGAAGTTGAAAAGGGTAAAAATGGTCATCGATATTATAATGTTGTGGATATATTTAGATTGCTTTCCTATGCAAAGTATCGTTCTATGGAAATACCTATGAAAACTATCATCACACAATTTGGTGGAGAAGAAAATAATTACAAATTAATAGAAGAAAGAGAAACAAAATATAAATTAGAGGCTTTAAAAAAAGCGAAATATTATATGAACTTAGCAGATGCTATTGAAGAACATCTTGTCAGCATAAGGAAAATTGAGCAGCTATTGAATCAATATGAATTTGCACAGTCACCTGAAGTAACTATTATGTGCGATGATGAATGCGGATGGCTTTCAAAAAATAGAAATTCCCAGAAAATAATTTATGAATGGGTAAAAGCAATGCCGGTAGTTCAGCTAGGAGTAATGGATGCAAGAATGGGAATGAGTAACTTTGGTTATTTAGTAAAAACCAAGAAGCTAAAAGAACTGAAGCTGCCCATGGATTTATATACAAAACAATTAAAAAGCACTTCTTGCTTACATACAATTGTAGTGGCAGATGGGGACTTCACACAGCAGCCTCAGAAGGTTTTTGAAAAGCCCTTTGAATATGCCAAGGATAAAGGACTTAAGTTAGGTGAAGTTGCTTGGGGAAAGATCCTATTAGTCGAAGTTGAAAAGGGAGCCAAATTGCATCCATATATAGAATTATGGATTTCGTTAAAAATTTAGTAATATCCTCTTGAAAGTAAAGTTCCTTTATGCTTTATACTGAAATTAACATTGGTTATCTTTAGATGTGAAATAAAAATCCAAACATAATGGTGAATCAGAAAGGAGACCACAATGAAGGATAAGTATAGGGTACTTTACCAGCCAATTAAAATTGGAAAACTAGAGATTAAAAACAGATTTGTTCTTGGACCAATGGGGCCAGGGGGAATGTGTAATGCAGATGGCAGTTTTAATGAAAGAGGAATTGAATTCTATGTAGAACGGGCAAAGGGCGGAACTGGATTAATTATGACTGGGGTAACAATGGTGGAAAACGATATTGAAAAATGTGCTTTACCATCCATGCCATGTCCAACAATCAATCCTCTAAATTTCATCACAACAGCTAATGAGATGACAGAGAGAGTTCATGCATACGGGTCAAAAATCTTTTTACAATTATCGGCGGGATTTGGACGGGTAAGTATACCAGCTATTGTAGGAAAAGTGGCAGTAGCGCCTTCATCAATACCCCATAGATTTTTACCAGAGGTGACATGTCGTGAATTAACTAATCAAGAAGTAAAAGAATATGTAAAAGCATTTGGGGAATCAGCATTAATTGCAAAAAAATCTGGATTTGATGGTGTTGAAATTCATGCAGTACATGAAGGCTATTTATTAGACCAATTTGCTATTTCTTTCTTTAATCATCGTACCGATGAGTACGGAGGATCATTAGAAAATCGTTTAAGGTTTGCTTGTGAAATTGTACAAGAAATCAAGAGACGCTGTGGAGAAGATTTTCCAGTATCACTTAGATATAGTATTAAGAGTTTTATAAAGGATTGGTGTAAAGGCGGATTGCCAGATGAAGATTTTGAGGAAAAAGGAAGAGATATTCCTGAAGGAATTGAAGCAGCAAAAATTCTTGTTGAAGCTGGTTATGATGCACTAAATGGAGATGTTGGTTCCTATGATTCATGGTATTGGAGTCATCCACCAATGTATCAAAAAAAGGGACTATACCTTCCATATAATGAAATTCTTAAAAATGTAGTTGACGTGCCTATTATTACAGCAGGAAGAATGGATGATCCTGAATTGGCAAGTGAGGCAATTTTACAAGGAAAAACAGATATGGTTGCTTTAGCAAGACCACTTCTTGCCGATGCAGAAATTCCAAATAAGATTTTGGAAGATAAGTGTGATACTATTAGGCCATGTTTATCCTGTCAGGAAGGCTGTATGGGAAGATTACAGACCTTTGCAACGGTATCCTGTGCAGTAAATCCAGCATGTGGACGGGAAAAGGATTATGGATTAGAAAAAGCAGAAAGCAGTAAGAAGGTTCTTGTTGTAGGTGGCGGTGTTGCAGGAATGGAAGCTGCAAGGGTTGCAGCCACTCGTGGTCACAAAGTAACACTATTTGAAAAGAATAGTTATCTTGGCGGAAATGTTGTTCCTGGAGGGGTTCCAGATTTCAAGGATGATGATCGTGCACTTGTTAAGTGGTATGAACTTGCATTGAAGGATTTGGAGGTTGAAATAAAATTGAATGCGGCTGCATCAAAGGAAAGCATTGAAAAATTTGGAGCTGATGAGGTAATTATAGCAACTGGTTCTAATCCAAAAAATTTAATTATTGAAGGAGCCGACAATGTTTATTCAGCAGAAGATGTGCTTATGGGAAGAAAAAATCTTGGAGAAAAAGTTGTGATAATTGGTGGCGGTCTTGTTGGATGTGAAACAGCTCTTTGGTTAAAGCAGCAAGGGAAAGAGGTTACCATTATAGAAATGGAAAATGATATTCTTCAAGTGGGAGGACCTTTATGTCATGCTAACCACGATATGCTTCATGAACTGATTAAACACAATAAAATTGACGTTAAGACTGGTTCTTATATCAGCGGAAAAACAGATAAAGGCTTTGTTATTAATACAAATGGACAGGAATCAATTATTAATGCTGATAATGCCGTTATTGCTATTGGATATTCATCTCAAAAAGATTTATACAATGAGATTACATTTGATATACCAAATGTAAAATTAATAGGAGATGCCAATAAGGTTCAAAATATTATGTATGCTATTTGGAATGCCTACGAAGTAGCTAGGAATATTTAAAGGGTAAAATTTAATATTGATAGGGGCAGTCCTGTTGGGCTGTCCTATTTTAATGGAAATATTTATATAATCAATTTAGATGTCCTTTAGATAAAATTACAGGATACACTTGAATTGCCTTGTGAAAAATAAATAGAGGGGATTTTCTTGAATAATTATACTGAAAATTATTATGCAAATTATCTCTGATTTATATACATATTTTAAATCAAATCCATCTTCAAAATAGTATATTATTAGATCAAATAAATTTTAATATATAAAAATAAAAATTAATATTTACTAAATTTTTTTTATACTTATAAAAAATATACTTGTCTAAATATACTGAATATATTAAAATAGGAGCTAGTCTTAAAAAAAGATAAATTATAATTGCATGAATGGAGATGGTTATTATGGAGACAAAATTAGAAAAGAAATATGGCCTAATTACAGCCATAGCAATGGTAGTTGGTATTGTTATAGGTAGTGGAGTTTTTTTTAAAGCTGAAAAGGTTTTAAATGCAACTGGAGGTAATCTTACTCTAGGTATTTTAGCATGGATTATAGGCGGAATTATTATGATTTCTTGTGCATATACTTTTGCTGTAATGGCAACCAAATATGAGCATGTAAATGGTGTAGTAGATTATGCAGAAGCCAGTATGGGTGAAAAATATGGATACTATGTAGGCTGGTTTATGGCACTTATTTATTATCCAACATTAACATCAGTTTTAGCATGGGTTTCAGCTAGATATACTAGTGTATTATTTGGATTTTCAATAACCGGTGGAGAATGTATGACTATAGCATGTTTATTTTTGATAAGCAGCTATGCACTTAATGCACTATCACCGATTTTGGCGGGGAAATTTCAGGTTTCTACAACTGTTATAAAGCTCATTCCATTATTTTTGATGGCTATAGTTGGTACAATCGTAGGCATTAGTAATGGTATGACAGTATATAATTTTACAACAATAGTAAAAGAAGTTAATACTTCTAATGCATTATTTACAGCTGTAGTTGCAACAGCCTTTGCATATGAAGGATGGATTATTGCTACAAGCATCAATGCGGAATTAAAGAATGCTAAGAAAAATCTTCCCTTGGCACTTGTTGCAGGAACCTTTATTATTATGCTTGTATATATTCTTTATTATGTTGGTTTAGCTGGAGCTGTAACTAATGAAGTTATGATGACTGGTGGTGAAGCCGGTGCTAAACTGGCATTTCAAACTATATTTTCAGATATAGGTGGTTCGTTAATTTTTGTATTTGTTATTATTTCTTGCTTAGGAACCCTAAATGGATTAATGCTTGGATGTACCCGTGGTCTTTATTCAGTAGCTGAAAGAGGTTTTGGTCCTAAAGCAAATATATTTAAGCAAATAGATAGTATTACAAATATGCCTACAAATTCTTCTATTTTTGGTTTATTGCTTTGTGGGATTTGGTTATTATTTTTTTATGGAGCTAATTTAACGGAGCCCTGGTTTGGATTTTTTTGTTTTGATTCTTCTGAATTACCAATAGTTACAATCTATGCCTTATATATTCCTATTTTTATTAATATAATAAAGAAAGAAAAGGATTTCAACTTTTTTAATAGATATATTATGCCAGTTGCTGCTCTAGCTGGATGTGTTTTCATGATAGTTGCTGCTTGTTTTTCACATAGGATGGCTGTTGTTGCTTATTTAATTATTTTTGCAATCGTAATGGCTATTGGAACAATGTTTGGACAAAAACAAATCAGTAAGTCATTATAATCCATCGAATATATTAAAAAATTCTAGTATATCAAATACTCAAAATACTTCCATTTGTTAGGGGAGTTTTTTTGAGTATTTGATATGCTAGGTTTGTGATTAGAATCAATGATATGGGAACTAGAATATTTAGTTAATTTAGAAGTATAGGATGATATAACGAATTAAAATCTATTGAAAATAAGATTATTATAGAAAGGATACTTCTACCCTGCTAATTTATTATTGTGAATTAGCGGGGTAGAAGTGTTTTTTTACAGAATTTACAACTTTTTTACAAGTATAATATAAAAACAATACAACTATTTTGTATAGTAAATAGGGTGGTCTTTTGCTCAGAAAGTTTAATTCTATTTTGGAGGGATTTAATGAAAAAAATAATTATATTAGTATTAATTAGTACATTGATGTTTAGTATTGTTGCATGTTCTGAAAAAGTAAATTCAATGGAGAAAAATGCAACTGATGCTAAGGAATTGTCAAAATCAGAAGATACAAATGAGTTGGGAGAAAAACAAGAGGCATCTAATATAGGCAGTGTGTATTTTGACTATGATAAAGAAAGATTTGAATTGATAAAAGTCAAAGATTGGGATGATATTATCTTATGGGACAAAGAGAAACAACATGATTTTTTGACAGTGGTACATTGGGATGATCTTAGTGCAGAGGAGATTGTAAAAGAGAAATTACAAGAAGCTAGAAAATATGATGATGAGCTTGAGCAGGTAGAGAGTGACTTAAAAGTGGAGTCTTTAAAACTCATTGACTATTATAGAGAATATGAGGATTATATGAATGATAAAGATACATATGAACTTGTAAAATTTCTGTATATGTATTTCATAGATGATGGTAGTGGTGGTGTATATAGGATTGTAATTGATGCCGATACATTTGATGATTTAGATGATGATGCTAAAAAAGAATTATTAGAGGGCATTAAAATAATACCCCTATCAGAAAATGACAATATGAAGGATATAAAGGTGCTTGATAAACCCCCTGCTAAAAAAGTTGCAAAGTAATTTATAATGAAACAAGCAGTGATAACGTAAAGGAGAGAATAATATGAAGAGATACTTATCTGTTTTATTGATTTGTGCAATGATTTTTTCCCTTGTTGGGTGTGGAAAAGATGGAGAGAAAGTTTCTACAGATGGAGAACAAATTTATCAAAGCAGTTTTCAACAGGTAGATAATGTACCAGAAAATGCTTATGATTTTCAATTAAGTAATGATAGAATATGGTTCTTATCAGGTGAAGAAAATTTTGTTGGTTCTATGGCCATTGATGGGACAGATTTTAAGAAGATCAATCTTTCTAAAGATGGTTCTGCAGCATACAATATTTTTGATATTGCATCGGATGGATCAATAGCTGTAGGTGGAATAAATAATGAAACAAATATATTTACTCTTGTTAAACTTAACAAGGATGGTACAGAAGAATTCCGCACAGAATTCGAAAATGATATAAGGTATATGAGTTCAGATGGAGAAAATAATATTTATTTGACAGAAAGGGATAAAGTTATAGTTTTGAGTCCACTGGGAGAAAAATTATTTGAGCTTCCTGCTGAAAGGCCAAGAATTTCAGCTGATTCACAGGGCAATGTATGGCTATCAACCTTTGGTGATGGTGGATATGAGTTTAAAAGTATAGACGTCAATAATAAGGATTATGGAAAAGAAAAGATAGTTAGTGAAGAGGATTTTAGAAGTATAGTAAAGGGAAATGATACTTACAGCTTCTTTGCCATTTCTTCAGATATGGTAAGGGGATATAATAGTAAGACTAATAAATTTGAAGAGCTATTTTCTTTTTCTGATGTGGATGTAGTAGGTAATTATGTTAGACTTTTTGCTAGTTTAGAACAAGATAAATTTATTTGCTTGGCAAAAAAAGGTAAAAATGCAGAGATTGTAAATATTGTAAAGGGTGAAAAGAAAGCAGAGAAGACTACATTGACTTTAGCATCATTTATTTTAATGCCCCATATTGAGGAAAAAATAGTAGACTTTAATCGTACAAATCCCGATTACAGGATTGAAGTTTTAGACTATTCTAAGTACAATAATCCCGATGATTATTCAGCAGGGGAAACAAAGTTAAATACAGATATTATTGCAGGAAACACTCCAGATATAATTGAATTAGGGAAAACACCATTGGAGACTTATACAAATAAAGGGCTTTTGGAAGACCTTAATAAGTTCTTAGAAAATGATGAAACTATTAGTAAAGATGATCTTGTTTTAGGGGCCTTCAACGCCTTATCAACAGAGAATGGATTGTACAGATTATCTCCTCACTTTAGTATTACTACATTGTATGGAAAAGAGTCTAAGATAGGAGATAAAACTTCATGGAATCTTGAAGAATTACAAAAGTTCTTAGATTCAAATGAAGATATAGGGCAGCCATTTGTAAATATGCCTTCTTCGCAAATACTACATTCCTTGACTATGTATACAATGGATCAGTTTGTAGATGCTGAAAGAGGAGAATGTAGTTTTGATTCACCTGAATTTATAAAACTGCTTGAATTAGTGAAGAAGTTCTCGAAAGCTGGACCTGGAGAATATAAGGATCCCAATAAAGAGCTTTTAGATAATAAAGGACTATTGGCAACAATGTATATGACCAATGCTAAACATTTTGTTAAAGCAGACAATGAATTAAATGGGGACTTAAAGATAATAGGATTTCCTACAGAAGAGGGAAGTGGAAGTGTTGCAGATTTTCAATTTTCCTTTGGGATATTTGCAGATTCTGAAAATAAAGAGGGGGCATGGCAGTTCTTGAGATCATTATTAGAAGAAGATTATCAGGATGCTCTAGCTGAATTTGAAACGCCTGTGCTTTTGTCTTCATACAATAAAATGCTAGATAAGGCAGAGGTAATAGAAGAACAAAAAGAAGAATATAACAAAATTATAAATTCTGTTACTAAAACTTCTTTTTATGATGGTACATTGATGGGAATTATTTCAGAAGAAACAAAGGCCTTTTTCGAAGGTGAACGTTCTGCTGAAGAAGTGGCAAAGGCAATCCAAAGTAGGGCGAAAATCTATGTTTCTGAAAATAGATAGAGTTAAAAGCAGCTGTAAATATAATATAAAGAAGAATAATATTTATTATATGTAAGCGCAGTAACTATTTGTTAAATTGCTTCTAGTATAATTTTGACTGGGGAAGTTTTGAGTTAATATTATGGTGTTTGAACTATATGAAAATGCAGATATTAACCTAGAATTATATAAATTATATTGCTGTATCTTATAAGAAAGAATAGGTACAGCAAAAGGAGGAATAAATTGAAAAATAAAAAAATTGAATCTATATTTTTACTCCCCAGTCTCCTAGGAGTTCTCCTATTCTTTTTGATTCCATTTATTGTGATTATATATTATTCACTAATTAATAATCCCATGGAACAGAAATTTGTATTTTTAGATAATTTCAGTGCACTACTTGATAATTCGGCATTTATTCTTGCCGCAAAAAATACAGCCATATTTTCTTTATTAGCTGTTCCATTGGCAGTTATTTTGTCATTGGCTCTAGCCCTTCTATTAGAATCTAAAATTCCTTATAAAAGTCAGTTTCGAACCTTTTTTCTTAGTCCTATGATGGTGCCTGTTGCTTCAGTAGTCCTTGTTTGGAAGGTGGTTTTTAATTTTAATGGTCCTATAAATAGCTTTATTGCAGTGTTTGGCTTAGAACCAATTAATTGGCTAAAATCTGATTATTCTCAACTTGTAATTATAATATTATTTTTATGGAAAAATCTTGGCTACAATATGATATTGTTCATGGCTGGGCTAAATAGTATTCCAAAGACCTTATTAGAGGTTGCAGAGATTGAAAATGCAAGTCCATGGTTTAAGTTTGTTCAAATTAAATTGCGTTTCATTTCTCCCACAATACTTTTTGTTGCATTATTGTCTTTGATAAATTCCTTTAAGGTATTTAGAGAGATACATCTGCTTACAGGTGATTATCCATATGATAGCTTATATATGCTGCAGCATTTTATGAACAATACATTTAAGGCATTGGATTATCAAAAATTGGCTACAGCTGCAATTCTAATGGGAATAGTGATGATTGTTATTATAGGTATTTTGTTTATTATTGAGAATTATTTTGGAAAGGATGTGGAAGGGTGAAAAAGAGACATTATTTTTCTCGTGGGATATTGTTTCTAATTGCATTTCTATTTGCAGTACTGTTTATTTTGCCCACCCTTCTGACAATAACTAATTCTTTTATGTCGCAATGGGAATTGTCGGCAAATTATGGAAAAGTATTTTCAGAAGTTACTTCTGATAATGTATATATATTTGAAAAAGTCAATTTAAAGCTTATTCCAGATATGGTTTCCTTTACACAGTATTTTTCTGTATTGCTGCAAAGTCCAGATTATCTATTTAAATTTTGGAATTCTGCTTTTCTTGTAATCCCCATAGTAGTTGGACAAGTGGCGATGGCAACCTTTGCAGCATATACTTTTTATCGCTGTCGTGGTAGAGTATATCAGATTCTGTTTTTTATATATATTATATTGATGTTGATGCCATATCAGGTTATGCTGGTACCCAATTATCTAGTGGCTGATTGGACAGGACTTCTAGATAGTAGATGGTCGATTATTTTACCTGGAATATTTGCGCCTTTTTCAGTATTCCTTTTGACAAAATTTATGAGACGAATTCCTGAGGCATTAATTGAGTCGGCTAAGATTGATGGAGCCACAGAATGGAAGATTTTTACTAGAATTTGTATACCCCAGTGCTATAGCGCTATTTATTCTGTTGCTATTTTAGCATTTATAGATAATTGGAATATGGTGGAGCAGCCAATTATCTTGTTGTCCGATGTTGGAAAGCATCCCTTATCAGTGTATTTGTCAAATATTAATACCGAAGAAATAGGATTGGCATTTGCAGTAGCTACCATATATATGATTCCTCCTTTGTTGCTTTTCCTTCACGGAGAGAAATATTTGGTAGAAGGCATTACACATTCTGGTTCCGTAAAAGGATAGATATAAAGGAGCAAAAATTATGAATGAAGAAAAAAATATAAAAAGAATTTGGCCAAAGAAAGCAGCATTTATCTTCTTTGTTATAATGTTGATACTAACCTTTTTCTCCAATACCATAATGAATATGTCACTGCCACAGGTCTCGGTTTACAGTGTTAAAGAAGGAGAAATAGGAACTGTAATAAGGGGCTCTGGTATTGCTGAGGCAATTGGTAATTATGAAGTGATGATTAGTCAATCTCGAAAGGTTCAGGAGGTTTTAGTACAGGCCGGTGATACAGTAAATGAGGGAGATGTTTTGTTCTTACTTGATGATGAAGAAAGCGAAGAATTAGAAATGGCTTTGGATAAATTAGATGATTTAAAAATACAGCATCAGAAGATGTTAATCAATTGGCCTTCTCCAGACTATACTCAAGAAGATAGGAATATTGAAAGAACAAAACAGGAACTTGAAGAGGCAATGATAAAGCGTGATGCAAACAATGTATCCAAGTACCAGGTAGATAATATGGAGCATTTAATAAATATGAAAGAAGAAGAGCTTGAGGATTTGACAGATGAAGTAAATGAACTTCAAACTGAGCTCAGTGATTATTCAGGAGCTACTGACGAAATGCTGAAGTCTCTTAAGCGGCAAATTGAAGATAAGGAAAATCAGATTGATAATGCCAGACCATCTAGAGAAAGGAATCCAGTAAGTCTTAGCAGTTTAAAATTAAATCTTCAAAGACTTAAAGAGGATTATGAGATTTTAGTTGCTAAATATCCTGATTATGATAGTGTAAATAATGATTTGGATAATAGTAAAGTGGCATTGGATAAAAAGAAAAAGGAACTTTCAGATGCCGAGAAAAATAATGCTAGTGAAGATGTAATAAAGACCTTGAAGGAAAATATTCAATCCTTAGAAAATAAAGTTAATGAACTGAAAACTAAGCTTTTGGGCTATTCAGAGCTGACATCATTAGTTAGAAGAATAGAAGATAAAGAAGACGAAATTAAAGACCATGAACCATATGTAGAAGGTCCTGCTATAGATACAGATCAATGGGAGCTTGAACTTGAGCGATTAGAAGAAGACTATAAAGATATGCGAGATAAAAATAGAGACTATAATAGAGTAAAAGAAAAATTGAAAGATACTAAAGATGATTTATCAGAGGTAGAAGAGTCATTAGAGCTATTAAGAGAAAATCATAATAGCTTATCAGAAAAATATGATAAATGGAAGGCTGCCGATGAGGAGGCTTTCCGGCTGCAGAACGAATTAGAGGATTTGTTATTGTCTGTTGAAAACAATAAAAAAAGTGATAAAAGGGCCGCTTCTATTGCAGAACTGGATTCAAAAAAACTAAAGGAAGATATTGAAAAGCAGCGGGAATTGGTAAACGAATTGAGAACAGATGTCACTAATGGAAAAGTAGTGGCAGATAAGGATGGTATTATTAAATCTATAAATATTGCTGCAGGAAGAATGACTTCGCCTAATGCAGCTATGGCTGTTATTGAGACTATAGATCAAGGCTATTCCCTTTCCTTTTCAGTTACCAAGGAGCAAAGTAAAATGTTATCTATAGGAGATATAGCCAATGTAGAGGATAGTAATATTACTGCAACTTTAAAGCAAATAAAAAATGATCCTTCAAATCCTGATGAAAATAAGGTGCTTACATTTTTACTTGAAGGTGAAATAGAGTCTGGAGATGTCTTTTCATTGTCTATTGAGCAGCCAAGTGCTGATTATGATTTTGTTATACCAAGGAGTGCTTTACATTCAGATAGTCGAGGGGATTTTGTATTTACAGTAAGGTCGAAAAAGACCCCCTTTGGTAGTAGATATATTGCAAAACGAGTGAATGTCAAAATTTTAGATGAAAATGATCAGAATGTTGCTGTATCAGGAGCATTGATGAGGGGTGATTATGTTATTACCACATCGACAGAGCTTATAGAGTCTGGAATTCAGGTTCGTATGATGAATAAATAAATTATCGGAGGCAGGTAAGTGAATATGAGATATAAACTAAACAAAAAATGCACCCTTTTTCTGGTGATTTATGTGATGATAACAATTTTGTGTTTCTTCCTTACTATGGGATATAATCACCTTTCCACTTTACCCATTTCACAGCAGGGGGCACAGAGGTGGCAGGGGGAAAACCAACAAAAGTTTTCCCAAGTCTCCTGTTTTTTTTCTTCAGATTATCGTGCAACTCTACAGGATATTAATAATTTCCGTAGAGTTGTTAATCAAAAATTATCGGAAAGTTCACTGGATGAGGTCTCATGGATAGATGCTTATTCTGTACAAAGTGAAATTACTGTAAAAACTACACATGGTACAATGAATACAACTGTCTTTGGGGTAGGTGGAGAATATTTCTTTTTTCATCCACTATATCTTAGGAGTGGACAGTATATCTCTGAAGATGACTTATCTCAAAACCAGGTTATTTTAGATGAGCAAGTAGCATGGAGATTATATGGCTCCGTCGATATTGAAGGAATGGAAGTAGAAATCGATGACAAAATATATATAATTTCAGGGGTGATTCGAAGTGAATTAGATCCATTTAATAATATAGCAGATCAAGATAATGGACGGATTTATATGTCGTATAATAGGTTTTCAGAGATAAGCAATTTAGGAATAAATAGCTATGAGATTATAATACCTGAGTTTATCTCGGGATTTGGATATACACTTGTAGACACCGGATTTCAACATTCTCAAAAAGAAGTGATAAATAATAGCAAGCGGTTTAGCGTTAAAAATATATTGGATTTAGTGGTTAAGCCATATACTATGGTAATGCATAAAAAAGGTATTGCCTATCCCTATTGGGAAAATGCAGCAAGAGTTGTTCAGTATTGGCAGTCTTTATTACTTTTTTCAATCATAATTTTATGTTTTATTTTATTGATAATGACTATTGTATTTATAAAACAACATCAGAGATATATAGAGCAGAAATTCAAATCAATCATTATAAATATAAAGGATTATTTTTTAAGATGTATTTAAAGTCTTAAAAAAGTATTGACATATAAAAGTATTTATATAAAATATAGTATAAAATGAAGATGAACTATTTAAAATATCTATATGCTGGCATAGGATTTTTTAAAAATATCAGCATTTTTATTTTTACTATTATTAAGGATATATTATTTTACAATTTGTATTTATTTGTTTACTATTAAAGCTTATGCCTAAAAATATTATTAAACTTTGAAGGAAGCATCAAAATATATTTTTCAATATATATATAGGGTTTGTATAGTAAAAGTTAGTTTATACATGTACAAATACTCAACCCTTTTGGGGATTTTAGACATATATGGGCTAAAGTTTTGCTATAGTGGGAAATTCCTGTTTTATACAAGCACCATAAAAAATTAGATTTATATTAATGGTATTAGGAAGTAAAATAATTTTTGAGAGATGATAATAGATGAAATTTATTAAAAAGTTTTTATTTCATAGAATTGTTTTTTTGGCTATTGCATTAATAATCCAACTGTTGGTTTTGATAGGTGTAATTTTAAAATTCAGCGATTATTTTATCTTTTTCTATGGAGGAAATATACTCATCAGTATTATTGCAGTATTAGGTATTATAAACAATGATATGAATCCGGCATATAAGATTGCATGGATTATACCTATAATGTTATTTCCTATTTTTGGAGGACTATTTTATATTTTCTTTGGTGGAAATAAGTTGGATAAACGAACAAAATATAAAATGAAATGCATAGAGGATAGAACAAAGGAGGCTTTACCACCTCAAGAGTTTATTATAAAAGAGATGGAATCTAAAGATAAAACTACAGCTAATCAGTCAAGATATATACAAAACTATGCATATTTTCCACCCTATTGCAATACTTTAGCTGAATATCTTTCAATTGGAGAAATGAAGTTTGAAAGATTAAAGGAAGAGTTAAAAAAAGCAGAGCATTATATCTTTTTAGAGTACTTTATTATTAATGAAGGAGAAATGTGGAATAGCATACTTAATATATTATTAGAAAAGGTATCAGAGGGTGTAGATGTTCGTGTTATATATGATGATGCAGGTTGTTTGTTCACCTTGCCATATAGATATGATAAGAAGCTTGAAAAAATGGGGATTAAATGCTGTGTTTTCAATCCACTAATCCCTTTGTTATATCCAATACTTAATAATAGAGATCATCGTAAAATTGCAATAATTGATGGACATACAGGTTTTACGGGAGGAATTAATTTAGCAGATGAATATATAAATAGATTTGAAAAGTATGGATATTGGAAGGATTCTGCTATTATGATTAAGGGAGAAGCAGTATGGAGTATGACTGTAATGTTTTTATCTATGTGGGATTATCTTAGGGGAATCGAGGAGGATTTTAAACAATTTAAGTGTGATACTGCATTATTGGATAGCTTAAAGGATATAGATGGATATGTTCAGCCCTTTGCCGACAGCCCATTGGATGATGAAGCCGTTGGAGAAACAGTTTATCTTAATTTGATTAACAAGGCGGAGAAATACGTTTATATTACAACTCCCTATTTGATTATTAATAATGAAATGGTAACAGCATTGTCATCAGCGGCTAAAGGAGGGGTTGATATTCGCATAATTACTCCTTATTGTGCTGATAAATGGTATGTCCATGCCGTTACAAGATCCTACTATAAAATTCTTATTGAGAGTGGAGTAAAAATTTATGAATATACTCCAGGATTTATCCATTCAAAAACCTATGTATCAGATGATGAGTATGGTGTTGTCGGTACAATAAATATGGACTATAGAAGTCTGTACCTTCATTTTGAATGTGGAGTCTGGATGTATAATTCCAGCAGTATTATTGAAATGAAACATGATTTTCTTACAACCTTAAAGGTATGTAAAGAGATTACCATGGAAGATTTTAAAAATATTAAATGGTATAAAGCCTTAGGACGTTCATTCTTACGTGTATTTGCTCCATTAATGTGATTGTTGGATTAAACGTTCTTTTTATTGATTTTCAGAAGCACACGCCTATTTTTATATATAAAGAAAGATATATTTATTAAATTCCGACATATGCTATACATTTATTTTAATTTTTATTAAAAATAGTGTAGCATAGATTGTCGGAATTTTTGCTTTATAGTATTGCTCATTTATGAAAGTTTTTTAAATGATAGAAAATTTGAAAATGTTAAAATTGTAACAAAATACAGAAAAAATCAAGCTCAAAAATACAAAATATTTCCATAGAAAAACATATTCTATTTAAAATGGATATAAAATACTATTTCATTAGCCTAAAGGCGCATGGTAAATTTTTACTAAAAATATAAAGTTTTAATTAGTAATTTACTGTATTTAGGAAGATTTATAAGGAAATTTCTATGAGAAAAAATATGTTTAAAAAATAAACTAAAATCAAAAAACACTTATATTTTTAAAGAAATATCATTAGATTACTATTTTAAATGACTGTACATTAGAATCACAAATTGTTAAAATAATATCAAGAAAAACAAATTTATTTATTATTTATAGATTATTAAAGCCCTTATTATAGGGCAAAAAAAATGGAGGGTGATTCACATGTTAGAAAACAAAAAAAATCATGATGAAAAAGTTGAAATGGGAGGATCACTTCGCGAGATGCCTAAAGTTGGCAAAACTAGGCTAGAATCAGACTCTTTAGGTAGTTTAGAAATAGAAGAAAATGCATACTATGGCATTCAATCCAGAAGAGCTAAAGAAAATTTCCCCCTATCTGGTCAAAGAATACATAGAAAATTAATTCGTGGAATGGGATTTGTTAAATATGCTTGCATTGAAGCTAATTTGCGTACTGGCAGTATATCAAAGGAAATTGGTGAAGCTATAAAAAAGGCCTGCAAGGAATTTATATCCGGACAGTATGACGATCAAATTATTGTAGAATCCATTCAAGGTGGGGCAGGTACTTCTATTAATATGAATGTAAATGAAGTTATAGCCAATAGAGCATTGGAAATTTTGGGAAAAGAAAAGGGCCGCTATGATATCATATCACCTAATACCCATGTAAACATGGCTCAATCTACCAATGATGTTGTACCTACAGCTTTTAAAATAGCAGTTCTAATGATGAAAGAAAACCTAATAAACAGCTTGGAAGAGCTCCATAAAGCCCTACAGGAAAAGGAAAGAGAATTCGATGGAATCGTTGCCGTTGGAAGAACTCATTTGCAGGATGCTATACCTATTCGATTAGGACAGGAATTTGGTGCCTATGCACGATTGGTTGGTAGAGATGTAAAACGAATTGCTGAATCAATGGAATGTCTATGCAGTGTCAATTTAGGAGCTACTGCTGTGGGAACTGGTCTTAATGCAGATCCAGCCTATATTAAAGCAGCTATTGAAGAACTGAGAAAAATTTCTGGCATGGATGTTCAATTGGCAGAGCATTTAGTAGATGCCACTCAAAACACAGACTGCTATGTTCATTTATCCAGTGCAATTCGTATATGTGCTTTAAATATTTCTAAGATGTGCAATGACTTAAGATTATTGTCCTCTGGCCCAATTTGCGGCTTTATGGAAATTAAACTTCCACCAGTTCAGCCTGGATCTTCTATTATGCCAGGAAAAGTAAATCCAGTTATGGCGGAAATGATGAATCAAGTATGCTTTCAAATTCAAGGCAATGATCATGCCATTGCTATGGCTTCAGAAGCAGGACAGTTTCAGTTAAATGTAATGGCACCGGTTATATTTAAGAATATGTTTGAGGCTATAGAAATTTTAACCAATGGAGCAAATGTATTTACAAATCGTTGTATCCGTGGGATTGAAGCCAATACAAAGCAGTGCTTTAATCAAGTCAATAAAAGTCTTGGGGTAATAACTGCTTTAAACCCTCATATTGGTTATGAGAAAAGCTCAGAAATTGCTAAAGAAGCCCTAGAGACTAAAAGAAGCGTTAGAGAATTAGTTTTAGAAAAGGGTATTTTAACAGATGAAGAATTGGATATGATACTTCAGCCTCAAAAAATGACGGAGCCAGGAATTGCTGGTATGAAAAGAGTTTCAAATTCTTAGGAAGTAAAATATAAGAAAGCTAAAAAGCAAACTATAAAGGGGGTAAAAAGGTGATGAATGAGAAAACACCAAAAATGGGAGAAGACAACTTAATTCAGGATCAGGAATTTGTAGATATATATATTATGGGTAAAAAGTACAAAGTACCTAGTTCCTTAACTATTATGAAGGCCTTTGAATATGCTGGGTATACTCTACTAAGGGGTTGCGGCTGTAGAGCAGGTTTTTGTGGAGCCTGCTCCACAGTTTATCGTATCGGCACTGACCACGAGCTAAAGGTAGGTTTAGCATGTCAAACTAAGGTAGAGCAGGATATGTACTTAACACAAATACCCTTTTATCCTTCCCATAAGGTGGAGTACCAATTAGAAGAACTTACAGCCGATGGAGATCAGATAGTAGAGATTTTTCCTGAGATTACTAAATGTCTTGGATGTAATGCATGTACAAATGTCTGTCCTCAGGATTTGAATGTAATGAAATATATCTCCCATGCTATCAGAGGAGAAATTGATAAAGTGGCTGACGAATCCTTTGATTGTCTAATGTGTGGCCTTTGTGCATCCAAATGTCCAGCAAATATTGTTCAATATAAAGTTGCTCTTTTATCTAGACGTCTCTACGGAAAATATTTAGCACCTAAGGCTGGCCATTTACAGGAAAGAATTAAAGAAATTGACGAAGGCGCATTTGAAGAGTCACTAAATGAGCTAGTGAATGCCAATGATGAAATACTGGCAGAAAAATATAATAACAGAGAAATCGAATAAGGGGGCCTAATAATATGAGTTATACTTCTGCAATGAGAGAATTGATAAAAAAAGTAGAAGAGACTAGAGCTTCTCGTTTAGGGAACTACTATCCCAGAATGACTCCAAAGGAAAAGGAAGAGGTACTTAAGAATCATCATCCCGACTATATAGAAAATCAGTTTCGCCAGGCTAAGTTTGGACCTAATAAAGGGGATCGCTTTCCCCATGAACTTTGCGATGTATTAGAAGCATATCCCAGAATAGATTGTAAAAATTTCTCTATAAAGAAAGTGGATTACGAGGTAGATGTACTTGTTATTGGTGGTGGAGGAGCTGGAGCTTCTGCTGCTTTATTGGCCCATGAGCAAGGAGCGAAGGTGCTTATGGCTACTAAGCTTAGATTTGGTGATGCTAATACTGTAATGGCCCAGGGAGGAATTCAGGCTGCAGATCAGCCCCAGGATTCACCTGCTGTACATTATCTAGATGTTATGGGGGGCGGACATTATTCCAATATACCAAATTTAGTAAAGGCTTTAGTTTCCGATGCTCCCTTTGTGATTAAATGGCTGGAAGATATGGGTTGTATGTTTGATAAAAAGACAGATGGAACTATGAAAACAAATCATGGCGGTGGAACCTCAAGAAAAAGGATGCATTCTGCTAGGGATTATACGGGAGCAGAAATTATGCGAGTAATAAGAGATGAAGTTTTGTGTAGAAATATTGAGGTGATTGAATTTAGCCCGGCTGTAGAACTAATTTTAGATGAAAATGGTAAGGCAGCTGGAGCATTACTATATAATATGGAGACAGGAGAGTATAAAGTAGTTCAGGCAAAAACGGTAATTATGGCAACCGGTGGGCTTGGAAGACTCCACACCCAAAATTTCCCCACTTCAAATCATTATGGAGCAACAGCCGATGGTTTGGTTATGGCCTATAGGGCAGGTGCTAAGCTTGTATTTATGGATACTATCCAATATCATCCTACGGGAGCTGCCTTTCCAGAGCAGGTAGAAGGATGTCTGATAACAGAAAAGGTTAGGGGTCTAGGAGCTGAGCCTGTTAATATAGATGGTGAGCAATTTGTTTATCCCCTTGAAACCCGTGATGTAGAGGCTTCTGCTATTATAAGGGAATGTGCAAGGGGAAAAGGTATAACAACACCTGCAGGAATGAGTGGTGTATGGTTAGATTCACCGATGATTGAGCTTATCCATGGAGAAGGAACTATTGAAAGGGAACTGCCAGCTATGCTTAGACAATTCCAAAGGTTTGATTTAGATATACGCAGGGACCCTATTTTAGTATATCCAACTCTTCATTATCAAAATGGAGGAGTATTAATTGATGAAAATGGTGAAACCTCTGTTGAAAATCTTTTTGTGGCAGGGGAAGCTTCCGGTGGTATCCACGGAAGAAACCGCCTTATGGGAAATTCCCTACTTGATATTTTAGTATTTGGAAGAAGGGCGGGACTTCAGGCTGCAGATAAAGCTTTATCCATGAAGGATTTTAAGCCCAGTTTAAGTATTGAACATGTAAAGAATTTTGTGGATGAATTAAAAAATCAGGGAATTGAAAAGAGATTTGCTTCACCTATTTTGATTCCTTTTAAACATAGACTTAGCCCAAATGGATAGGAATCATCTTAAATTTAAAAGCAAAAGGGGAGTTGAAAATATGCTAGGATATTATCCCGGTTGCACAGTTAGAGCACAAAAAGATGATGGCTTTGAAAGGGAATCAATGGCAATTCTAAATTTCTTTGGTGTATATGCCCATGAGCTCTCCCAATGGGAATGCTGTGGAGCTGTATATCCCCTAACGGAGGATGAATATGTACCTTTATTATCCTCTGTCAGGGCCTTGCAAAAAACCAAGGAGGAAAATCGTCAAGGGCTTTTAACCTTGTGTAGTGCTTGCTATCATGTGCTTAAACGTGTTAACTATAGAATGAAAAATGATAAAGAAGCTAAAAAGCGTGTGGGAAGTTACCTACAGTTTGAATATGAAGGAGATACAAAAGTATATCATTTAATTGAAGCTTTAAGGGATTTTATTGGTTTAGATAAACTAAGGGAGAAAACAGTATCACCCTTATCTGAAGAAAAAATTGCCTGCTATTACGGCTGTTTATTTCTTAGACCAAAGGAAGAAATGGGACTATTAGATCCTGAAAATCCCCAGCTAATGGAGGAAATTGTAAAGGCCTTAGGAGCAGAACCTGTAAAATTCCCCTATAGTACCGACTGCTGCGGCTCTTATCATGCTTATCAAAAGGAAGGTATTAGTCAGAATATTAGTGAGAGAATAGTAAAATCAGCGAAAAAGGTTGGAGCAACCCAAATCGTTACTGCTTGTCCGCTATGTAAGCATAATTTAGAGGACTGCCAAAAAAAATGGGATGAAAGGGATAAGTTGCCTATTAACTATATTACTGTTCCAATTGTTCAGGCCCTAGGAGGCCTAGAAGAATTAGAAAAAGAAGAGTTTCAAAATCAGATTGCCAATTAGGTACAAAGAAAGGAGATAAGCCTTATGCGTTTTCCTCAAAGAACAGCCAGTGATAGGGAAAGGGAAGAACTTATGGATATTATACAAAAGGATGTAAAGGACTGCTATCAATGTATGAAATGCAGCTCTGGCTGTCCCTTTATTGAAGAAATGGATTATAAACCCCATCAAATGATAAAGCTTATAAAGCTGGGTTTATTTGAAAAGGTACTTAAAAGTGAAAGCCTTTGGATTTGTGCTTCCTGTATGGCCTGTTCTAGCCGATGTCCTAGAGATATTGAGCCGGCTAAGGTTTTTGAAGGCCTTCGAGTTATGATGCTGCGGGAAAAGGACCAAAGCAAAGTACAATTAATTCATAAAAGAGGAGTCCCAAGACAGGCCCTTATTGCTTCAATGCGAAAATTCAGACGATAGAGGCATCTTAGAAAAGGGGAGGTAAACAATGAGAATTGGAGTCTTTATATGCTGGTGTGGAAGTAATATTAAGAATACAGTAGATGTAGAGCGGGTGGCAGAAGAAATGAAGAAAATACCCTATGTTGTCTGCTCCCATGATATACAATACCTGTGTTCAGAAGTAGGTCAATCAGAGATTAAAGGGGCCATTGATAAGTATAATCTGGATCGTGTTGTCATTGGTTCTTGTTCACCTAGAATGCATGAATCCACATTTCAGCAGCTTATGATAAATAAAGGGCTAAACCCTTATTATGTAGAAATAGCAAATATTAGAGAACAATGTTCCTGGGTACATACCGATAAAGAAAAGGCAACGATAAAGGCTATAGATCTGGTTAAAAAGGCCATAGCTAAAACACAATATGCCATACCACTTCATTCTGATGAGCTTGGCATTACAAAACGAGCACTGGTTATAGGTGGAGGAATTGCAGGAATTCAGGCTGCCCTTGATATTGCTGATGCCGGGTATCCTGTGGATTTAGTCGAAAAGGAATCCTCCATCGGCGGTAAGATGGCTCAGTTTGATAAAACCTTTCCAACATTGGATTGTTCAGCCTGTATATTAACACCTAAGATGGTGGAAGCTGCCTCCCATAAAAATATTACACTTCATACCTATTCTGAAGTTGAAGAGGTTTCTGGATATGTGGGCAACTTCAATGTGACTATCAGAAAGAAAGCGACCAGTGTAAATATGGATATTTGCAACGGATGTGGCGATTGTACCAGTAAATGTCCTAAAAAAGTTGATAATGAGTTTGATCAAGGCCAAAGCAAAAGAAAGGCAATCCATACCCTATTTCCCCAGGCAGTTCCAAATAAGCCGGTAATAGACCGTGATAATTGTATATATTTTCAAACGGGAAAATGTGGTCTTTGTAAAACTGTTTGTACTAAGGGTGCCATTGATTATGAAATGGAGGATGAAATCATTGAGAGGGAATATGGAGCCATTATTGTGGCCACTGGCTTTGATTTAAATAGACCCTATCATCTGGGAGAATACAATTATGGAAACCACCCGGATGTTATAACCAGCCTAGATATAGAAAGAATGCTTAATGCTTCTGGGCCTACCGGTGGTAAAATCCTTAGACCTTCTAATGGTAAAGAGCCTAAACGTATAGTTTTTATACAATGTGTGGGGTCAAGGGATAGACATGATGGAAATCCATATTGCTCTAAGGTTTGCTGTCTTTACACTGCAAAGCATTCACTGCTACTAAGCGAAAAGTTTCCCAATATAGAAAAATACATCTTTTATATTGATGTTCGAGCTGCTGGAAAAAATTATGAAGAATTTTATGAAAGGGCCCGCAGGCAGGGAGCAAACTATTTAAGAGGTCAGGTGTCAAAGGTTGAAGGATTAGGGGATGAGGAAAATCGTCTACTTGTTCGAGGCTTTGATGGATCCTTAGGAGAGCAGGTGGAAATTGAAGCAGATTTAGTTGTTCTTGCTACCAGTATTGAACCTAAAAAGGATGCAAAGAAAATTGGAAGTATGCTTGGTATTTCCTCGGATGTAAATGGCTTTTTTACTGAAGCCCATGCTAAGCTTCGACCCTTTGAGACTCAAGCCCAGGGAGTGTTTTTGGCAGGAGTTTGCCAGGGACCTAAGGATATTCCCGAATCTGTAACCCAGGCCAGTGGTGCAGCTGCTAAAGCTATTATTATGTTCAATAAGGGAAAGGTAAAAAGCGTTCCTACTACTGCCATAGTAAACAAGGAACTTTGCAGCGGCTGTATGCAGTGTAAACCTGTATGTCCCTATGAAGCTATCAGCCAAGAATATGTTACAGAAAGGGTTGGCGGCAAAACCATTAAAAGACCAGTTGCTTCAATAAATAGGGCATTGTGCCAGGGCTGTGGAGCTTGCGCTGGATTATGCCGAAGTGGTGCAATGGATATTGGAGGCTTTACCAGCAGACAACTTTTAGCGGAGGTGGATAGCATATGATGCAAGAAGGTTTTGAGCCTAAAATTATAGCATTTTGTTGTAACTGGTGCAGCTATGCTGGGGCTGATTTGGCTGGAACCGGTCGGCTGAAATATCCTGAAAATATAAGGATAATACGGGTTCCCTGTTCTAGTAGAGTAGATGTATCCTTAATACTAAGGGCCTTTCAAAATGGTGCCGACGGTGTTATGATTGCAGGCTGCCATCCAGGAGATTGTCATTATGATACGGGTAATTACCATACAAGAAAACGAATGGTATTATTAAGAAGTCTTATGGAGTTTATGGGCCTTGATCCTGAACGCTTATTAGTAAAATGGATATCAGGAAATGAAGGGGATCGCTTTAAAATTACTGTAGAGGAGTTTACTCAAAGGCTTAAACAAATGGGAGTTTATGATAAAGTGAGGGATCTCAGATGTTCAAGATGACAGAAAAGCTGCAAGAAATAGCTATTAAATTATTGGAAAATAAAGAGGTAGATATGGTACTAGGCTACACAAAGGGTAAGGGTACCTTTGAATTTATCCCCTATATTGCCACATCTCCCCATGAAGCTAAAAATTTAATATTTGATGCCTTCAGTGAAAAGGCCCTTTCTAAATATTTGCTTCAAGATGGTTTTCAAAATAAAAAGACAGCCCTTGTGGTTAAGGGCTGTGATCATAGGGCAATTAAGCTTATGCTTGGAGAAAGCCGTATTCAAAGAGATCAAATCTATCTTATAGGTGTTCAGTGTTCTGGTATGATTAAAAAAGACCAACTTAAAAAGGAAATCGGCCAAGAACTTGGTGAAATCCAGCTGGAATTTAATACTGATTTTTTAGAGGTAAAGAATAAAGAAAGAAAGAAAAAAGTCAAATATGAGAAGATTCTATCTCCCTTTTGCCTCAGCTGTAAGTATTCTACACCACCAAAGGAAGAGGTAGATGTTCTCATTACAGGAGATAATATACCAAAGGTCATAGAAGAAAAAAAACTGACACTAAAAGAATGTTTTACAGATATTGATGAAATTGAGAAAATGTCAAGGAAAGAAAGATTTGAATTTTGGAAGAGGCAGCTGAATCGCTGTAAACGCTGCTATAGCTGTAGGAATGCATGTCCTGTTTGTACATGTCGGGTATGTATTTTTGATAGAGAAAATCCGGATTATATAGATGCAGATAAAAGTGAGCTGGCACAACACCAGTTCTACCATATAATAAGGGCTTTTCATGTATCCGACCGATGTGTTGGATGTGGTGAGTGCTCAAGGGTATGTCCAGAGAATATTCCTCTACATCTTTTAAATCAGAAATTAAAAGGAGATCTTCATGAATTTTACGGTTCCTATGAAGCTGGCATTGATCAACTGCCAACTCCTTTATCAAGTGCTAAGGCTGACGAGCCAAACTTTTTTGAAAAGGAGGGTAAATAAATGGGATTAATTATTAAAACAAATGAGTTTTCCAATTTGATATCTGCCCTTAGTCAGCTGAAATCTAAATACAATATTTTTTGTCCTAAGCTTGAAGATGAGGTAGAACATTATCGTCCTCTAGATCGAGTGAATCCTAAGGAAGTAGAAATTGTAGAAGAGATTACTTTTCAAAGCAAGCCCCCACTAGGTTCTATAAAATCCTTTTTATTTCCCGACTCAGAAACTTATATCAAATTTTCTAGAAGGGGAGATAAATTAGAAATTGAAGAACCAGAAAAGATGATGCCACAAATTATTTTAGGGGTTAAAGCCTGTGATGTAAGAAGTCTAGAATTAATTGATAAAGTTTTTTTAGCGGATCCAGTGGATACCTTATATAGGGAAAAGAGAGACAAAACAGTGATTATTGCAGCTATCTGTACTGAAATAGGAGAAAACTGCAGCTGTGAAGACTTTGGCATATGTCCTACTGAACCTTCTGCCGACATTTTGATGTATAAGGATAATAAAAAAGAAATTTATTTAAAATCTAATAGTAAAAAGGGTGAAAAACTGTTAGAACAGCTGATGGAAATCGGAGATTTTAAGACTTCAGAAATCTTTCCAGTGCCTGCAGGGAATGGGGAAAAGAAACTTGAAGAAAGACTTTCACCAGAAGAAATCCAAAAAAGAATGGATGAATTCTTTGATTCTCCACTATGGGATAATCTGGGAATGCTGTGTTTAGGCTGTGGTACCTGTACTTATTATTGTCCTACTTGCCACTGCTATGATATTCGTGATTTTAATCGAAAAGATCAGGGTGTTCGTTATCGCACATGGGATTCCTGTATGTTCTCAAACTTTACCAATATGGCAGGGGACCATAACCCTAGACCTACAAAAAAAGATCGTATTAAAAATCGATTTTATCATAAACTAAATTATTTTGTAAAAAAACATGGAGAGCTGTCATGTGTAGGCTGTGGTCGATGTGCTGAGCTCTGCCCCGTGGGAATATCAATAAACACTGTAATCAAAAAGATTGGAGGAAAATCCGATGAAGCATAATCCTTTAATACCTATGGGTGGGAAGATAATAAATATTATTACTGAAAGCAGTGATGTTAAAACCTTTCAAATAAAGCCCGAAAAACCCTTAAATCAAATACCCGGTCAATGTGCCATGATATCCCTTTTGGGAATTGGAGAGGCACTTTTTTCCATTACTTCTCCTCCAGGCTGTGACTATCTGGAATTTAGTATAAAAAGGGTAGGAAAGCTTACAGAGGCTCTCCATCAGCTGGATGCAGGGGCTGAAGTAGGTATTCGCGGTCCCTATGGTAATGGTTTTCCAGTAGAAGATCTAAAGGGAAAAAATCTTCTATTTATAGGAGGGGGAATTGGTTTAGCTCCCCTAAGATCATTAGTTCAATATGCCCTAGACCATAGAGAGGAATATCCAAACAAATTTCAACTTGTCTATGGGGCCCGGTCTGTAGATGACTTGATTTTTGAAAGGGATATTTTTGAAAGCTGGCCTAAAGAGAAGGAGTTTGAGATGAATTTGTCAGTGGACGTAGAAAATCCTAATTGGAAGGGCTTTGTAGGATTTGTTCCCCAATATCTAGAAGAATTAAGACCCGATCCTAAAGAGACTATGGCTATTATATGTGGCCCTCCAATTATGATTAAATTTACTTTGCAAACCTTAGAAAAATTAGGCTTTGATCCTAAGCAGATTATTACTACATTGGAATACAAAATGAAATGCGGAATAGGTAAATGTGGCCGTTGCAATCTAGATGAACACTATGTTTGCAAAGATGGTCCAGTGTTTTATTTATCTGAGCTTAAAAAGATTAAGAATGATTTTTGTTAGGAGAAATTCATTATAAAGATAATAAAACACCTTCTAGTTAAGTAAAATAAGCTTAAGAGAAGGTGTTTTTCACTTTATATTGATCTATTCTATTACAAGCTCTAAATCCTCAGATTCATCATTTTTATACTGCTTTGATATTTCAAGACGATCTAATAATTTTTTCTTTTCTTCTTTTAATTCTTCGCGGCTGTATTTTTTATACATATCAAAAAATATTTTATATCGGTTTTTAATTGACTTATCCTTTGGAGGAAAAACGATACTGTTTCTATTAATAGTATTTCCTTCTAACTCATTTCTTGCAATTTGATCATCAATTTCTGCTAGTTCAAGGCACAATAGCTTATATTCCTTTATAGGTATTTTAGGCATATTGTTTTTATATAAAAATGCTGCCATACCTAATCCTGCCAATGTAATAGTTATTATCGTTTTTTTATTCTTCATAAATAACCCTCCTCTTTTTAATTGAGCAAATTGCATAATTACCTTATGTAAAAACTATCTAATATATATAGTTTAAAAATCTCCAAAGACATACCATATATATTATGCAATTGTGCCAAGTTAGAATTATGCAATTTCCTTAATTATTATTATAAAAATATCTTTTAACAATTCTTTATTATAACATTAATTTAAAGGATTTTTAAATTTTTTGGTAATGAATAGTTGATAAGTTCTATTGACAAATGACCCCACATAAGTTAATATAATATTGTACCCACAAAATGGAGGTGGAAAGATAAGTGGCGAACAAAAAAATAGGTCGTCCTACTAATGCACCAAAGAATAAAACAATAAAATTTAGAATTGATGATGAAACAGATAAAAAACTTAGGTATTGTAGTGATGAACTAAATATAAGTAAGTCAGAGGTTTTGAGAAAAGGTGTTCATAAAGTATATGATGACCTAGATAAACAATAAGAGCTTTGACCGCCCAGAAAAGCATGCCAAAACTCTTATTGCTTCCGCTATCAATAGCAGCGGTAAATCTATTATACCCTGTTTGAGATGGTAATTCAAGAAATTATCATAAGGAGGGAATTATGTCGAATAGATATATAGAATCTTTGAAAGTTTTATTTTGTGATATTCATGAAGATGTAATAAAAAATTTACGTTCTACTAATAAAGAGTATAGTGAATTAGTAAGAAATAAAATAGAAGAAAGTACTAAAATTCAAGAGATATTAAAGTCACTTAATGATGAAGATAGATCATTTATTTTGAAAAATAAGGATTGTATAGGAAGAATTGAATGGATAGAAAGAGAAACCCTTTATTTACAAGGATATAGAGATTGCATCAAACTTTTGAATATTCTTGAGCTTATATGACAGTTACATGAGGAAATTGCATAATTTTAACTTGGGGAAGTTGTATAATATATGTGATATGTCTTTGCTGAAGGTAATTATGCAATTTGCTCACATAACAAAATATTATTCATCACTTAAATAACAATGAATATCAATATCATATTGACAGGATAAAATACAGAGAGTATAATAACGGTGTTACGTAACGCTGTTATTATACTAAAGGGAGAATACATAGTGACTATGGGTAAGGCTAATTCAAAAGAAGAAATATTAAAATGTGCTAAAAAGGAATTCTTAAAAAAAGGATATAAAGATGCTTCTTTAAGGAAGATTAGTAAAATGGCAGGTGTAACAACAGGAGCCTTTTATGCTCATTTTTCAGATAAAAACCAATTATTTGAAACCTTAGTTGCTCCTGCCTTTAAAGAGTCTTGTAATATGCAAGTAAATATGATGGGCCAATATTATGATTTGTTATATAGTGGACATATAAATCAACAGGCAATAAGGTCAATTTCTCATACTAATATGAAGGAATATATTAACTATGTATATAAATATATAGATGAATTTAAACTGATTTTGATGTCCTCAGAAGGAACAAGTTATGCAAACTTTATCGAAGACATGGTGAGCTGGAGTGTTGAAGAGGGAATCCGATATTTTGCTGAGCTTAAGAATCAGGGGATAAAGGTAAATTATATTTCCAAGAAAGAACTTCACATCCTGTCACATATTCACTTTTCAGCTATTTATGAGGTCGTCAAGCATGATATGTCTAAAGAAGAAGCTTTTGAATACTTAGGTACAATTACTAAATTTTTTGTGGCTGGTTGGAATTCGGTTTTGGGTATTGAACTATAGAGAGTTAAAATTCGTAATACTTTAGAGCTAGATATCTATAGATATTCCAGTAAAACAGTTAATTTATACATCTCAAAAATCCTTAGAAACGCTGGATATTTTGATACGTATAAATTAAGTTTTACTATGGGAAATCTATATAAATAAGAGGAGGGGGAATATGGGGAAAAAATTTACAGCGACCCATCATGCTTTACTATTTGCATGGATTTCAAAGGCCGTTATTGAAGCAGTAGGTGAGAGAACAGGAGAACCTATTATGCGCAGAGCAGTTATTAGATACGCCATGCAAAGAGGAAGAAGAATGGCTTTAAGAGCCGAGGCAAATGGACATGAGCTTACTATGGATAATTATATGGCTTATTCTGAGTGGAAGGCTCCAAAGGAAGAGATGGAACAAAAATTAGTACAGAAAAGCCCAAATGCAGCTATGCATGTTTTTAAATGCCCATGGCATACGGCTTGGAAAGAAAATAACCTAATGGCTTATGGACGATATTTTTGTATGGAGGTTGATAAAGCTCTAGTCAAGGGTTTTAATAAAGATTTGCGGATTGATGTTAATTCAACCCAGCCAAATGATGGAACCCACTGCGACTTTGTTTTTTACGATGCACAATTGAAAGGTAAGAAGATGGCTGTTTTGATCTATAAAAAATTAATTCGTCCAGGTAAAAATGCTGTTATGTCATGGGAATATCATTGTGGACATCTTTATAAAACAATAGGTGAAGTACTTATTGAAGAACTAGGTGAAAGGGCACTTAGTATGTTAGATAAGGCCATGGAGGATTTTTCTGATAGGTATGGAGATGACAGTGTAAAGATGGTAAAAAGTTACATGGATACTAATTTTAATCAATTACCTTCATAGGCAGCAGGAGAAATTAGTATTCAAACACATATTTAAAGCCCTTACATATAATAATTATAAAGTAAAAAATAAAGAGGGATATAATATGTGGAATAATAGGGGTTTGCTAGATGTAATAAAATCATTTCTACCACCTTTTTCAAAGCTTATTATACTGGAAGCGCCGATAAAAAGGCCGGCAGTAATGATGGCAGATTTAGATGGGGATGGTGTATTAGAATTAATTGGTGTATATAATTGGCAAGGAGAAAACTATATTATTGTTTTAAAATACTATTTGGGAGCTTGGTATGTGGCAGATATAATTAAAGGAAAGGGCTATAATATAACCTATTTTAATGTGGCACCAATTACTGGTAAAAATAAAAATAATCTAGTAATAGGCTGGCAGGTTGCATCAATATGGTCAGATCTTAGTATGTATGAATGGACGGACATGGGATTAATGGATTTAATTGAAGGCAATAAATATTACAGCATGATTGAAGTAAAAGATATTGAAAGCAAGCAGGGAAAAGATGGTATATATGAACTAGCCCTATGGATTCATGATACTGGAGATGCCTATAAGGTGGAGATATACAGATGGTCAGATGATAAATTTGTATTGGCGTCAGATGTATATCCCTATTATTATGAAAAGGTGGTCAATTATTATAAAGAACTTTTAAAAGAAAATGATTCATCGACCTATTGGTATTATTTGGCAGATGCTCAAATGAAAACAGGTAATACCCAGGAGGCATTGCAGTCTATTGATAGGTCTTTAGCCTTTGAATATCCCTATCCATCTAGAGAAGAACTAATGGATTTAAGGAGAGATATTTGTGAGTACATTCCATTTCAAAATGAAGATGGAATAGATTTTTCAGATGTAGAATATATTTGCTCCGAAACAGAAAGAGACATAAAGCTTGAAAAGGCTTTAATAAAGGAATTTGAATTAGAAGAAAATGAATATAATATAAGATATTATTATAATAAAGTGGATCTTAATGAAGACGGAAGTCCTGAAGTATTTGTTTATCTTGTAGGATTCCCTCTCTGTGGCACTGGTGGGTGTAGTGCTGCTATTTTTAAACAGGAGGAGGGTGAATATAATTTGCTAGCAAGATTTAGCCTTGTAAATAATCCTGTTATTATAAGCGATAGTAAAACCAAAGGATATAGAGATATTATCATGTATGTTTCAGGAGGGGGCATAGAAAGTTTTTTTGCATTGATTAAATACGATGGTATGGCATACCCCAGTAATCCATCAATACAACCTAAGGTAGAGCCCGGTACGAAAGTAAGAGGCATCGCTATTGTTGCAGATGATATTTCTAAAAATCCTGGTATAACACTTGAAGATTAAATAACAATATAGAAAAAGGATCCCTAGTCCTAGAGGTGCTAAGGATCCTTTATCCTTTTCACAATATTTATATGAGAATTTGCTGCTGTGTTTTAGTATCCTAATGACCATAGCTTTCTTCAGCAGCTTCAGCATCTGCCTTTGTTCTATGAACTGTACCATATGGATGCTGAGGTGGTGCATAAATAGAGTATAATTTAATTGGCTTATCTCCTGTATTAATTAAATTGTGCCATGTACCGGCAGGTATAATTATGGCAAAATCATCATAAACTCTTCTCTGAAATTCCAGCTGGTCCTTTCGATTACCCATTTTAACAATTCCCTCACCTTCTTCAATACGTAGAAACTGATCGAGGTTAGGATGAATCTCTAAACCTATATCTTCTCCTACATCTATGCTCATTAAGGTAAGCTGTAAATGATCTCCTGTCCATAAGGCGGTACGGAAATTATTATTTTGTTTGGTAGCCTCTTCAATATTAATTACAAAGGGCTTAGGTCCATAATCTTTTAATCTAATAAACTGTCTTTCAAAGCCTGAGTTATAAATTGGTGACCAGTAGGGATATGGATATGTTCCATAAATATTATACATATTAATGGGGTAAGGATATTGTCTATAAATATTATACATGCTTTTCATTCCTTTCATAGGCTTTATAATATAATATGCTCCACCCTTCAAGAAGGTGCTTTAAATTACACAAGTTTTATGTTTCAGAGGGGATATAACTTGACTAATTTTGTTAAAAAATATATAATTTAGATGTAAATTAATATATAGGGGAGCTTGTGTAATCAGGCTGAGAAGATATCTAATACGATGAAAACCCTTATACCTGATCTGGGTAATGCCAGCGTAGGAAAATGACTAATGTATATTTAAAGCGCGTTACCAATTTAGGTGACACGTTTTTTTATTCCAAGCCATTTCCGTCAGGTAAATATTACCATAAAGGAGATGTAGATATGTTTGAAAAAATATTAAAAAATCTAAAATCAAATCCACCACTTGTACATAATATAACAAATTATGTAACTGTAAATGACTGTGCAAATGTCATTTTAGCAGCTGGGGCTTCACCCCTTATGGCAGATGACATAAATGAGGTGGAAGATATTGTGTCCATTAGTAATGTTTTATACATTAACGTAGGTACCCTCAATGCAAGAACAGTAGAAGCCATGGTTAAAGCAGGAAAGAAGGCTAATGAATTAGACTTGCCGGTAATACTAGATCCCGTTGGTGTTGGAGCTTCAAAGTTGAGAAATGAGTCAGTAGAAAAGTTAATTAATGAAATAGATTTTTCTGTTATTAAAGGAAATATGTCTGAAATAAAGGCTTTATATACAAATGCAAAAAATACAGGTGGAGTAGATGTTCAGGAAGATGATCTCATTAATGATGAAAATATAGAAGAATCTATTAATTTTATAAAAAAAGTTTCTGGGAAATTTAATTGTACAATTGCAGCCACAGGAGTTATTGATATTGTGACAGATAGTGAAAGGGTATCTTTAATACGTAATGGAAATGATATGATGTCAAAAATTACAGGGACAGGCTGTATGGCAGGTAGCTTAGTGGCCACATATTGTGGTTCAAATAAGAATGAAATTTTTGATGCCACAGTTATGGCAATTACAGTAATGGGATTAAGTGGGGAGAAGGCATATAGAAAAATAGTGGAAAAGTCAGAGGGAACAGGTAGTTTTAGAACCTATTTAATTGATGCTGTAAGCTTAATGGATTTTAAGGCTTTAAAGGAAGGTGCTAAAATTGAAAGTAGATAATAAATCTTTGCTCCTTTATCTTGTAACAGACCGCAGTTGGTTAAGAGAGGAAAGCCTAATTTCCCAGGTTGAAAAATGTTTAATTAATGGAGTAACTTTTTTACAATTAAGGGAAAAGAATTTAGACGATGATAGCTTTTTAAAATTGGCTGTAGAAATGAAGGAATTATCACGTCGTTACAATGTACCCTTTGTAATTAACGATAATATAGATATTGCTTTAAAAAGTAATGCTGATGGAGTTCATATAGGACAAGATGATATGCCAATAGAAGAAGCTAAAAAAATTATTGGAGGGGATAAAATACTGGGTGTTTCAGTAGGAACAGTTGATGAGGCAATACTTGCAGAAAAACTTGGAGCAGATTATTTAGGTGTTGGAGCAATTTTTTCTACTAGTACAAAAAAAGACGCCAGAAATATTTCATATGAAGCTTTAAAAGAAATTTGTGAGTCAGTAAGCATTCCTGTGGTAGCTATTGGGGGAATTAATAAAGATAATATTGAGGAGCTTAGGGGCAGTGGAATAGATGGAGTTGCAGTTATATCAGCTATTCTTGCTGAGAAGGATATAGCTAAGGCGGCAAATGAACTTAAGGATATATGCAATAAAATTTTTTGATATAATTTGAATTTTAATATATGAGCAAATTGCATAATTACCTTTCCAAAAAACTAACTACTACATATTGTTTTAAAATGTCTTAAGCTATACCATCGAAATATATTTAATTCTAAATAATTAAGTTAAGGATAATATTCGCATATGCAATTTTGACAAGTTAGAATTATGTAATTTCCTCATATATGATTTTCTCAAATATATTTTTATTAAACTAAAATCAATACAATAGAGGTGTTTAAATGAAAAAGGTATTAACTATAGCAGGTTCAGACTGTAGTGGTGGAGCTGGTATTCAAGCAGATTTAAAAACCATAATGGCTCACAAATGTTATGGAATGAGTGTTATAACTGCATTAACAGCTCAAAATACAACTGGGGTTTATGGAATAGAAAATTGTTCAGCAGATTTTGTAAAAAATCAAATGGATTGTGTATTTACAGATATCTTTCCCGATGCTGTTAAGATAGGCATGGTTTCTTCAATTGAGATTATCAAAGCTATTGCAGAAAAGCTTAGGGAATATAATCCTAAAAATATTGTTATTGATCCAGTAATGGTTTCAACTTCTGGAAATAAGCTTCTTAAAGATGATGCTATAAATACCCTGTTAAATAAATTAATACCTTTGGCAGCGGTTATTACTCCTAATCTTTCTGAAGCTGAAATACTATGTGGATTTGAAATAAATAGTAAAGAAGATATGCATAGGGCAGCTAGAAAAATATCTAAGAATTATCATGGACATATTTTAATTAAGGGTGGACATCTTGAAGAGGATGCTAATGATTTACTGTTTTTCGATGGTAAAATCCATTGGTTTGAAGAAAAGAAAATTAATAATTCTAATACTCATGGAACTGGATGTACTCTTTCTTCTGCTATTGCCAGCAACCTTGCATTGGGATATAGCGTAAGAGAAAGCATACAAAATAGTAAAGATTATATAACTGGAGCATTAAAAGAAAATCTAAATCTTGGTCGTGGAAATGGACCGTTGGATCATTGTTATAGAATGTAGTAAAGAACACTCAATCTTTCTAAAGATTGAGTGTTGCTTGTATTCTTAAATATAGTTTATTTATCACTTATCTTTGATCCACTATGTTTTCGGACACATAACAATAATTTTATAAGGTGTAGTTTGGGCTGGAATACTCCTTGTAGTTGGACCGTATATGACGATTAAATTACGATTTTTAGGACTTTTAGTAAAGATTTGACCATTTTCCAGTACTATCTGAGTAGATGGAGCAATATTTAATTTTAATGTACCATCGCTGCTTACTAGCTTTTCATTAAAATAGTCGACTTTAATATTTTGCCCTGGTATAATTTTTGACATAGCAATTGCTCGAAACTGTGGTGGAAAAATTAAAGGTACAGGAGCATTCATATCATAAAATCCAATTACTACATCTCCTACTACCATCATTGTATTATATACAAAATAAGTAGTTGGTGTTATTATAAAGTTTACGATATTCCCATCAATTTTCTGTACAGTCATTATTTTATAGCATCCTAATGATTCTTCAGAGCCTGAATTAAAATCGTCAATTCTAGTAATAATTCCGTAAAAGGAACCGAAAGTTGTCATTTTTATTCCTCCATATTTATTTTAAGTTTTCCTATATATTATATGTGTGTTTTAAACTTCATGTGATTTAGTTTTGTTGGTTTATTACAAATCACAAAAATATTTTATTAAGTGGAAATGGTTCCAATATCATAATTTTGAAAATTTTTCCTATAAGTTTATTGGCAAATGCTATTTATAGTGATAAAATATTTATAGTTAGTTTTTGCAGAAGCTAATTATGGAATTTACTCAATTACTAACAGTAACCAATGTTAAAATAATGAAAATATTGGTTATATATTATGAAAGGATGTTTGAAATGAATAAAGTAGAAGTAAAGGATTTTAAAAGCTGCTTAAAGCCAATGCCAGATATTTTGGTTTCTTGTAAAGGAGAAAATGGAGAAGTTAATGCATTAGCTGTTGGATATGCTGGGAACTGTAGTTATGATCCTCCAATGGTTATGGTAGGAATTGTACCAAGTAGATATTCCTATCATATGATTAAAGAAACTGGTGAATTTGTTGTAAATCTTGTGCCAGAAAGCTTAAGAGAAAAATATGGGTATCTTGGCAGTAAAAGCAGAAGAGATGAGGATAAACTTGTTAAAGTTGATGTAAGCTATAAAGAGGGATTGAAGGTAAAAGCACCAATACTGTTAGATTGTCCTGTTAATATTGAATGTACAGTAGTTGATTCTATAATGACAGGCTCCCATGAAATGTTTATTGGAAAGGTTGAATACATACACGCTGATGAAAATTTACTAGATGACAATGGGAATATTGACTATTCCAAAATAAATTTATTAAAATTCAGATAAAAAATGAAATTTATATAGATTTCCAATAGTAAAACTTAATTTATACGTATCAAAATATCCAATGTTTCTAAGAATTTTAAGATGTATAAATTAACTGTTTTACTGGAATATCTATATTATGGAGACAGATTAAACTTTAATCTGTCTTTTTAAAAGTGCTTAATAATTGTAACATAAGTTGTTTTATTATGAATTCTATTATAAAATAATGCTAAGTCTATTATAGATGAACAATATTAAAATTCAAAATAAATTTTAAAGAAAGTAATGAACGCTTCTCCATTTTTTATTTGGAATTTAATAAACCTTGAAGTTGTTTATCTCTATTATCATTTGCTAAAGGAGAATAACATGGATATAAAACAATATATAAATGATAAGCCCTTCTTGAAAGAATTGTTTCAAGATTTTACAGAAACAGATATTGAAAAAATAGATGTGATGTACTATGCTAACGATATGATAATCATTAGGCGCAAGGCATCTTCTAATTATGTATATCTTATAATAAGTGGAATATGTGGTATCTTTAATGAGCTTGATAATGGAGAGCTTTCTTGTTATTATAAAATTTCTAGCTATGATGTAATCGGTCTTTCAGAAGTACTTGTTGAAAATGATGTAAGATATGCGAATATACAAACCCTTACTAATGTTGTAGCTTTAAAAATTAATAAGCTGGATTTAAAAAAATGGATGGTAAAATATCCCGATTTTTATAATAAAATTATGCATAATATTATAAATAGATTGCATGATACATTAAGAAGCCATATAGAATGCAAAAAATATTCTACACATATTAATGTAGTTTCATATTTGATTTATAGTTATAATTTATATAAGAAAATATATGGAAAAAACTATAAAGGAAATGTTAAAATAAATGAAACTAGAAATATGATAAGCGATTTCATAGGTATTTCTATTCGATCTACTAATAATAGTGTAGAGAGACTAAAGGATGAGAATTTAGTAACTGTAAAACTTGGAAAGATATATATCAATTATGAACAATATAAAAAACTTGTAGAATATAAAGAAAAAGCACTAATGTAATTTGTTTATATTAGAAATGTAAAGAAAATAGGCAATGGTTTTAAATGGTATTAAAAAGGTGATAGGGCTATGCTCTACACTTTTATTTTTTTGTAAAAATAAAGGTAGCACGAAATAATAAAAAAATATATAAATTTGTCGATATTATGCAAGATTTCCTATTTAATATTGTAGAAGTATGTTATCTTAAATGAGTAATTAAAAAATTAATATAAAAACTGGAGGGGAAATATGAAAAAATCATTAGTATTCATATCTTTTTTATTAGTAGGACTGTTAACGTTTTCAGGATGTGCTTCTGAAAAGAAAAATTCTGAAAATACTACAGGTAAAGAAACAATGAAAGCAGCCCTTATAACAGCAACAGGTGGATTAGGTGATAGATCATTTAACGATTCAGCCCATGAAGGATTTAAAAGGGCAAAAGAAGAATTAGGTGTAGAAATTAAAGTTATTGAGCCTCAGTCAACAGCTGATTATTTACAATCTCTTAAACTTGCAGCAAATGCTGACTATGATCTTATAATGGTTGTAGGTAATGACTGGGACGATGCACTTAATACTGTGGTACCTAATTATCCCGACAAGAAATTTGCAGCAGTTAATGTTAAGAGCGAGGCAGATAATCTTGCTGTAGCCCAATTTGCTGACCATGAAGGCAGCTTTGTTGTGGGAGCACTGGCTTCACTTATGAGTGAAAGTGGTACAGTAGGATTTATAGGTGGTATGGATGTTCCAGGTATAAATCGATTTGCTGTAGGCTTTGAAGAAGGAGCTAAATATGCTAATCCTGATATAAAAGTTATTCCTACCTATGTTGGGTCATTTGCCGATCCAAGTAAAGGTAAAGAGTTTGCTATACAATTAATAGGTGAAGGTTCAGATATTATATTCCAAGCTGCTGGTAAATCAGGCGAAGGTCTTTTTGAAGCCTTAAAGGAGAATGATGGAGTATATGGTATAGGTGTAGACCAAGACCAAGATTATATAGTAGAAGGAAAAGTACTTACTAGTATGATAAAAAATGTAGGTAATGCAGCCTATGATTTTATTAAACAAGCAAAGGAAGGAACATTTACTTCTGGTGTTAAAGTATACGGCTTAGCAGAAGAAGGTGTTGGCATGAGTGAAATGAAATATACTAAAGATATAATACCCGCCGATGTATTAGAAAAAGTAGAAGCTATTAGACAAGAAGTAATTGATGGAAAAGTCAAAGTTACAGATGTATTTGATAAATAATCGACTCTTTATTTTTAAATTGTTGTATTAAAAAATTCACCCTGTTCTATTAAAAGATATTGTTTTATAGAATGGGGTGCTACTAAATTATTAACATTAATATCAGATATATTATAGATAAACAACTTCAAAAGTTAATATATGCATAAGGCTGAGATTATATAAATGTCGCTTTTGTAATGAAAAGACTTGTAAGCCACTCCTTTTTATATAATTGCATCTTTTTTAAAGTTGAATTATGAAGTCGTTTATCTATATGTATGAAAAAATTGAAATTTATAGAATTATATAATTATAATACAAAAGGAGAAGTCAAGGATGAAATTAGCAGTGGAGATGTTGAATATATGTAAACAATATCCTGGTACTCTAGCTAATGACAATGTTTCTATCAAGATAAAACGAGGCTCTGTAGTAAGTCTAGTTGGAGAAAATGGTGCAGGTAAATCTACGCTAATGAATATATTATATGGTTTACAGAAACCTACCTCAGGAGTTATTAAAATAAATGAAGAGGAAGTTTCCTTTAACTCCAGTTTAGATGCCCTTAAAAAAAATATCGGTATGGTTCATCAGCACTTTATGCTGGTGGAGGAATTGTCGGTATTAGAAAATATTATTTTAGGCATGGAACCCGGTAAATCAATGTATATTGATTATGATAAGGCCAGGATTGAAATAGAAGAGTTAATGAAGGTAAATGGTATAGAAGTTCCTATCGATGAATTAATAGGAAATCTTCCAGTAGGCTTGCAGCAAAAAGTTGAGATTTTAAAGGTTTTGTATAGAGGTGCCGATATTTTAATTCTCGATGAGCCTACAGCTGTTCTGACACCCCAAGAAACCGATGAGCTGTTCAATAATATAGCAAGTCTTTCAAAACAAGGCAAGACAATTATATTCATTACCCATAAACTCGACGAAGTTATTCGAGTATCGGATTATATTATTGTAATGCGTAGGGGAAAAGTAGTAGCCGAGATGAATACAAAGGATACAGATAAATATAAGCTTGCAGAGCATATGGTGGGAAAAGAGCTTCCACCGGTACATGAAAGGAAAGAAAAAGACGGAAGTAAGGTTATGAAATTAGAAAATATAAGCGTAAAAGAAGATAATGGCCTATTTGCTTTAAAGAATATCAATCTTACTATTAAAGAAGGCGAAATAGTAGGTGTAGCAGGCATATCTGGAAATGGACAGCAGGAATTTGCACAGGTTATAGCAGGTCAACTTATTCCTGATATGGGTAAAGTGTTTTTTGAGAATGAAGACATTACTAATTTAAGGAGAACAGAGTGTCTTTTAAAGGGAATTAGTTATATACCTGCCGATAGGAAAAAGGAAGGCCTTTGTATGGAATGGTCGGTGGCACAAAATAGTTTTGCTGGATACCATATAATGCCTAAATTTCTTAAGAAAATATTAGGTTTTACCTTTATAGATGATAAGAAGGTAAATAAAAATGCTAAAGATATGATTAAGCAATTTGATATACGTACCCCAGGTCATAATTCCCTTGTAAGTGAACTTTCAGGAGGAAATCAGCAAAAAATAGTTATTGGTAGAGAGACAGTTGTAAATAAACCTAAATTACTGATAGCTGCTGAGCCCACTAGAGGTGTGGATATTGGTGCAATTAGTTTTATTCATAATTATATAATGGACTTAAGAAACAATGGAACAGCAGGAGTACTTATATCCTCCGACCTTGATGAAATTTTTGCTTTAAGTGATACAATTATAGTTCTTTTTGAAGGAGAAATTGTATGTAAGGTAAGGGCTGGTGAAACAACTAGAGAAGAACTAGGACTCTATATGGCGGGTTCTAAAAGGCAGGAGAGTGAATATGAATAAAAAACTAAAAACATTTTTAACTAATTTAGGAAAGCCTATTTTTGCTATAATTGTTTCTCTTTTTATAGGAGCATTGCTTATTATTCCTACTGGCACTTCTCCTATTGAAGCATATATGATACTTTTTAAAGGGGCCTTTGGCAGCTGGCAGGGCTTTAGTACAAGCCTAGCAAAGGCTACACCATTATTATTTACTGGTCTTGCAGCAGCCTATTCCTTTAGAGCAGGAGTATTCAATATAGGTATAGAAGGACAGCTTTATTTTGGCGCTATAGCATCTGCTTTAACAGGAGTTTATTTTGGGAATTTACCTCCAGCTGTTCTTATTCCAATTTGTATGATTGCAGCCATGGTTATTGGGATGGCTTGGGCATTTATTCCAGCTATTCTTAATGTAAAATTAAATATTAGTATATTTATTACCTGCATTATGTTAAATAATATAGCTCAGTTATTTTCGAATTATTTGGCAACATACCCATTTAAAGGAGAGCTTGCCATAGGAGCTACCTATAAGATAAGTGAAGGAGCTATGCTTCCTAAGCTGGCTGGAGCTATGAATGATTTAAATTTTGGATTTATTATAGCCATTATTCTTTCAATAATATTATATATATTATTATTTAAGACAAAATTTGGATATGAAAGTAGAGCAGCGGGAATTAGTAGAACCTTTTCAAGATATATTGGTATTGATGCAACTAAAAAAACAATTATAATAGTAATGATTAGTGGTGCTATAGCAGGACTGGCAGGGGCTGAACAAGTCATGGGAGTTAACTATAGATATATATCTGATTTTTCGCCGGGTTTAGGCTATACCGGTATTACTGTAGCCCTTTTAGCCAGAAATAATCCATTGGCTTGTATACTAACAGCAATATTTTTTGGGGCCCTTACTAATGGAGCTATTCAGATGGAAGTAATGACAAATATCTCTAGAGATTTAATATCTTCTGTGCAAGCAGTTATGATCGTATTTATTGCAGCAGATTTTGCATTTGATTATTTTAAAAAGAAGAAAAAAGCAGACAAAAATAAAACTGTGGGAAGTAAAAAGGAGGGTAAATTGTGTTAGATATAATAACAACAATTCTTGAAACTACACTGAGACTTTTGCCCTCTATACTTTTGGCTGGTTTTGGAGGCTTAATTACTCAGAGAATAAAATTAGTTAATTTAGGATTAGAAGGATTTATGCTTATTGGAGCTTTTGTTGCAGTAGCTGTAAGCTATTATACTAGTTCAGCTGCAATAGCACTTTTAGCAGCATGTGCTGTATGTGGGATTATGGGATTATTATTTGCCGTATTTAATCTTAAATATAAAGCTAACAATATCATAGTGTCAGTTGCTATAAATATGTTTGCTTTAGGAATAACTAAATATTTTTTAAACTTATTATTTGGAGTTAGGGGAGCATTTTCATCTCCTAAAATAGTAGGATTTCCAGTAATTCATTTACCATTTTTAGAGAATATACCTATTTTATCGGCTTTTGCAAATCAATCTATAATACTTTATGTGTCACTTTTAGTAGTGGCTGTAGTTCAAATTATTCTATTTAAAACAAAAATAGGTTTAAGAATAAGAGCTACAGGACCTAACCCAATGGCAGTAGAGACAGCTGGTGTAAGTGTTTTTAAATTAAAATGCTTAGTAGTATCAGTAAGTGGTATTTTATGCGGTGTAGGTGGAGCCTATTTGTCTTTAGGGCAACTTACTATGTTTACTGATAATATGACTAATGGAAGGGGTTTTGTTGCCATGGCTGCTTCCAATTTTGGTAATGCTATGCCTATAGGAACATTCTTTGGGGCTGCATTATTTGGTTTTACCGATGCGGTTACCATGAAGGCCCAATTATATGGCTTTCCACCACAGCTAATACAAATACTTCCCTATCTAGTAACAGTATTAACACTTATTGCTGTAGCGGTGTATAAAAAGAGAAAAAAGAAAGGGATGTCAAACTAAAATGAATCAGCAACCAAATATTTTATTAATTACAACCGATCAACAGCGATTTGACACAATATGTGCCGGTGGGTATGAGTATATGAATACTCCGAATTTAGATAGACTTGCAGAGGAAGGGTGTTTATTTACTAATGCCTATTCACCAAATCCTGCTTGTATACCTGCCAGACATAATATAATATCTGGACTTACGGCTAAATATCATGGCTTTGATGAGAACTATTTTGATAATAGCAGACAAATGCCCTATAATATTCCCACATTTCCAGAGCTTTTATCAAATGCAGGCTATGATACGGTAGCAATAGGAAAAATGCATTTTCAGCCTTGTAGAAGACATAATGGATTTAATAGAATGTATACAATGGAAGAAATTCCTGTATTCAGACAGGACGATGATTATGCAATGTATTTAAAAGAGAACAATTTAGGTCATTATAGAAGTGTCCATGGAGTAAGGCATTTATTATATATGCTTCCACAGCAATCATTTATACCTACAAAGCACCATGGAAGTACATGGGTGGCTAATAAAACCATTGATATCATTAAGGAGAATAGTAAGAAAAGACCATTTATGATATGGTCAAGCTTTATTCATCCCCATCCGCCCTTTGATGTTCCTAGTGAATGGGCTAATCTATATGATGATGTGGATTTGCCACAAGGGTATGAGAGTATTACTCCTATATCTCCTTTAGCAGAGGAAAATAAGCATATTGCTGATTATCCAAATAAAGACTATTTAAAGAGGGCAAAACAATTATATTGTAGTGCAATATCCTTTGTAGATTACAATATTGGAAGGATATTGGATTATTTAGAAAAGACAAATCAAATTGATAATACTTTGATAATATTTACCTCTGACCATGGAGAAATGCTAGGAGATAATGGTACTTATCAAAAATTTTTACCCTATGACTCTTCTTCTAAAGTTCCCTTTATAGTTCGATATCCAAAGTATATTAATCCAGGAACAAAAGATGAGTGTATGGTTGATTTAAATGATATATTCCCTACATTTTTAGATGCAGCTGAAGTTGATTATCCTGCTAATTATAAACTTCCAGGAGAAAGTATATTTTTAAAGGAAGGAATGAAGGATAGAAATTATCAGTACGTTGAGTATAATAAAGGCAATAAAAGATGGGTGAGCTTAAGAAATAAAAGATATAAATACAATTATTATTATGGCGGTGGAAAAGAAGAATTGTTTGATTTAGGAAATGATTCCAAGGAAAGAGTTAATCTACTATTTGACTGTAAAGATTCAAAGATTTTAGAAATAAAAGTCAGTTTGAGAAGAAAGCTTGTACAGTATGAAAAAACTTGGGGACTACCAGGATATGTGGTGGATGATGATTTTATTAAGTTAGATGAATATGTACCAGTTAAATACAGAGAAACTAATTTTCCATTCCACATTGATAATCTGTGTAAAGAAGATAAAGAGAAATTAATAGATTTAAATGATGAAATAAAAATGGCAATAAAGAATGAGGATGTTGTTAATTTAAAGGAATTGGATATAGAAACCTTTAAGAAATACGGAAAATTTACTGATAAGGATATAGAAGATTTATTATGCGAGGAGGAATAATATGTGTACACCAACTCCCCACAACGGAGCTAAAAAAGGAGATATAGCTAAGACGGTATTAATGTCTGGCGATCCATTAAGGGCAAAATATATAGCAGAAAAATACTTTGAAGATGTTGTTCAGTACAATACTATAAGAGGAATGTATGGTTATACTGGAAGATATAAAGGAGTAAGGGTTTCGGTACAAGGACATGGTATGGGAATACCTTCAATTGGTATCTATACCTATGAGCTATATAATTTTTATGATGTGAAAAATATTATTAGAATAGGTTCTGCAGGTGCATTAGATGAGAATCTAAAAATTGGTGATATTGTTGTTGGAATAGGTGCAAGCACCAATAGTAATTATGGAAAGCAGTATAAACTAGAAGGAACACTTTCTCATATAGCTTCTTACAGTATATTAAAAGAACTCACATCTACAGCTGATGATTTAAATATTCAATTAAATGTAGGAAATATTTTATCAGAAGATGTATTCTATGGTGATTTAGATACATTAAGAAATTGGGCAAGGATGGGAATCCTTGCAGTGGAGATGGAAGCTGCAGGTTTATATATGAATGCTGCTGCCGCAGGTAAAAATGCATTGTGTATGGTTACAATTTCCGATTGTCCCTTTACTGGGGAAGCGGCAAGTGCGGAATTTAGGCAAACAAAGTTTAATGATATGATGAAAATTGCCCTTGAAACAGCTATAAAGCTTAAATAAATTGATTATAGAGATTTAAGACTAATAAAAAGAAAAGAGAATGGCTTGTGGAATTTAGCAATAAAATTTAAAGCCTGCTTCTTTTCTTGATCTTTATTGGCGTACATCTATAGGAGAGGGGTTAAAATATGAAAAAAATGTATGATAAAATTATGGAGTCTGTGGAATATATAGAAAATAAAGTTGATTTAAATCCTAAAATAGGAATTATTCTTGGTTCAGGCTTAGGGAATTTAATTAATGGAATGGAAGATAAAAAATATATTAACTATAATGAAATTCCTAATTGTCCTCAAACAACAGTTGAGGGCCACGAGGGAAGGTTAGTATATGGAACAATAAATGGAGTAACTGTATTGGCTATGCAGGGGAGATTCCATTATTATGAGGGCTATACAATGAAAGAAGTAGTATATCCTGTATTTGTTATGAAGTATTTAGGTGTTGAAAAGCTTATAGTAACCAATTCCTGTGGAGGAATTAATACCAGCTTTAAACCAGGAACATTAATGATTATTAATGACTTTATTAACTTATTTGGAGATAATCCATTAATAGGAATTAATGATAAAAGGTTTGGTCCAAGATTTCCCGATATGACTGAGCCCTATAAATTAGATTTAATAGATAAAGCAAAGAAAACAGCTAATAAAATAGGTGTTGAATATACGGAAGGGGTTTATGCGGGCTTTATGGGTCCCTACTATGAAACAGCAGCAGAAATAAGATCCATTGGAGGACAAGGGGCCGATGCTGTGGGTATGTCTACAGTTCCTGAAACAATTGCTGCAAATTATTTAGGAATAGATGTATTAGGAATTTCATGTATTACAAATATGGCTACTGGAATACAAAAACAAAAACATTCCCATGAAAGAGTTGTAGAAATAGCTAATAAAGCATCAGAAGACTTTTGCAGCTGGGTAACAAAAATCATTGAGGAAATTGGTTAGATAAGGGGGATGATCTTAGATGTCTACGAGAGATGAATTTTTTATAAGAAAAACCATAGAACTAGCTATGAAATCTAGAGAGTGTGGCAATGAACCCTTTGGAGCAATTTTAGTAAAGGATGACAAAATAGTAATGAGTGGAGAAAATAAAATAAACACTTTTTGTGATCCTACCCACCATGCAGAAATTGGACTTATAAGAAAGTTTTGTGTGGAAAATAATATTTTTGACTTGAAAGATTATACATTATATACAAGTTGTGAGCCATGTGTAATGTGCTCAGGAGCCATGGTATGGGCTAATTTAGGTAAATTAGTATATAGTGTATCCCATGATCAACTAGCAGAAATAGCTGGAAGCAATATAATGATATCCTGCGAAGAAGTTTTTGAGAAAAGTCCTAACAAACCTAAGATTGTTGAAAGGCTATTAAATGATGAAGGTTTAAAAGTTTTTAAAGGATATAAATTTTAAAGGAGAGGTTGGTCATTTTAAAGAGATTACTAACTGTTTTTATTGGTGTATATTTTATAGGATTAGGTATAGCAATAGAAATAAAAGGGAATTTAGGAATTAATGCTTTAACACTTTTTTGTGAAGGTCTTGGGAAAAAAATTAATGTATCCCTGGGAACTGCTTCTATTATGTTATTGACAATTATTCCTCTAATACTTTTTTTTATAGATAAAAGGAGAATAGGAATAGGAACCTTTGTAAACGGAATAGTAACAGGTTTTTTAATAGATTTTCACAGTAGACTTTTTTCATATTTTACTGTGGATAGTATATTAATAAGATTTATATTAATGTTATCAGGTGTTATTATTACTGGAATCGGAATAGGAATATATATAAATGCCCAATTAGGAGAAGCCGGAATTGATGCGATAATGGTATTGCTAGCTGATCGATTAAAAACACAAATTAAATATGTACGTATTGTAATTGATATAGTTTTAGTAATATTAGGATTCTTAATGGGTGGAAGTCTTGGAATTTCTACCTTTGTATCAATGGTTTTATATGGTGTTGTAATAGATAAAACTCTATCTGCTATTCATAATATTAAAACTAAATCAAAAGTATCAGTGTAAAAAATATTACCCCCCTTATTTTAAGGGGGGTAATATTTGATGGAATAAGGGAAAATTTATGTTTAAAATTACCTGTGATGGTGTATATAAGAAATATCAATAGTAATTAAACTTGTATTGATAAAATTAATAGGAGGGGATTTTTTGGCTGAGGAAATCCAAGTTGGTTGTGCAAGACCAGGGTTATCAAAAAAAACAGATGATAAAATTGAAGAAAAACCACAAATTGTTAATAAGGAGGAAAATAAAAAAATGATAAAGGTAGGAAAACAAGCTCCATTATTTACTGCACCAGCTTTTCATGAAGGCAAGTTTATAAATGTGAATTTAGAGGATTATAAGGGAAAATGGGTATTATTATGCTTCTATCCAGGAGATTTTACCTTTGTCTGAGCTACAGAAGTTTCAGCAGTTGCTGAAAAATATAAAGAGCTTCAAGATTTAGGTGTGGAAGTTTTATCAATAAGTGTAGATTCTCCATTTGTACATAAAATGTGGAATGAACATGAATTGTCTAAGATGATAAATAAGGATATACCTTTCCCAATGCTGTCAGATCAAGATGGAAGCATTGGAAAGATGTATGGAATATATGATGAAGATAGTGGAGTAGAAACAAGGGGAAGATTTATAATAGATCCCGATGGAATAGTTCAAGGATTTGAAGTACTAACACCACCGGTTGGAAGAAATGTAAGTGAGACTATAAGACAAATTAAAGCTTTTCAGCTGGTAAGAGATACAAAGGGTGGAGAGGTTACACCTTCTGGCTGGAAACCTGGAAAAACAACTTTAAAACCTGGACCAGACCTTGTGGGTAATGTATGGAAAGAGTGGAAAGTTAATGAGGCCTTTGAAGATTAATTAAAATTCTATTTAAGGACTAACCTTTAGATTTTTAAAGGGTTAGTCCTTTTGAATTTATTAAAGAACTTTTCTTATTGCCAATTTAATACCGAAAATAATTAGAACAGTGCCAACCAAAATATTTAAATAATTGAGAACTGTAGAAGATATAAAAATATTTATAAAATGACCTATAGCAGAAATAATAGTTAAAAAAATAATAGTTGATAGCAATGCACCAAGGCCAAATAGATACATGTCGGATTTATTCATATGATCTTCTACAATTTTACTGGAGAAAACACCGGCCCAAAAGAGTATGGTCAGAGGGTTTGAAAGTGTCAGAATAAGTATTTTGAAAAATATATTTTTCATATTTTGGGTAGACAGAAAGTTCATACTGGGGATTATTGATATTCCAATCACACTAAAAATATTACTTAAACCAAAAACTATTAAAACAATAGCACCAAAATATTGAATTGGTTTTTGTATATTTTTATACTTATCAAGTATAGCACCTATACCTAGTATTGCTGTAAGAATGAATAAGCCATCGATGATTGCTACTCCCAAAACTCCAATAATTCCGTACAAAAAACCAAAAGTTGATGCGGTTTGAAAAATGAGAAGACAAATAGGACCCACCGCAATTTGCAATAAGATTCCAAATTTAAAACCCTTTAAAATCATAGAAAAATCTCCTATCTATTTAATGTTTCTTTTAAAGTGGACAAAATAATTAATGAGTTTGATTTTTGTACACCTGGAATAGATTTAAGTTTTTTACTAAGGAAGACTTCCAATTCATAGGTATCTTTGAGCAGTAGCTTTAGCATATAATCATATTCTCCAGCTATATGATGACATTCAATAACTTCATTAAATTCAATAATAGTTTTTCTAAAGTTTTCAGTATTAGCTTTTTGTTCAAGGTTTACAAATACCATAGTTAATAATTTATATCCCATTTTTTCACGGTTTATTTTCACTGTATAATGCTCAATAATATTCAGGTCTTCTAGTTTTCGAATTCTTTCAGATACAGCTGGAATAGAAAGATTAACTTTTTTACTGATTTCTGATGCTGTTGAGCGTCCATTGAGTTTCATTTCATTAAGAATCCTCATATCAATTTGATCCATAGGATAAGCCTCCTTACTTAAAGTATTTAAGTATATTATAATGAATACATTTAAAAAAATAAATATATTTAATAAAATTCAATAAATATTTAAGTTTAAAGTGATATAGCTTAAAAAATTAAATATAATTAAGCTGTAAATTGAATTAGAGCTAAAAATTTAAAGATAAAAATAATTACTTGAGGAAATTGCATAATTCTAACTTGGCAAAATTGCATATGCGAATATTATCCTTAATTTAATTATTTAGAATTAAATATATTTCGATGGTATAGCTTAAGAGATTTTAAAACAATATGTAATAGTTAGTTTTTTGGAAAGGTAATTATGCAATTTGCTCACTTAAGTATATGATTCTTTGGAAGCTTGCTATTTTATAAATATATGAAGTATAGAGAACTTCGTGTATATATGGTATAATATAGAAAGACTTTTCTTGCTGATCAGATGTAGATTATTTAGTAAAGATTAAAGAGGGTTATGGTGCAAAACTTTATTTTAATGAAGTTTTGTTTTTCATTTTAATTGAAGAAATTACATACTTTTGAAACTTTTTATTATGTATAGATTTACATTTCGTTTGTTCTATAATGAGGAAATAAAACATTTCATTGTAATAGATAATAAGCACAAAATATTTACTTTTATTATAATAGTGATTAGGAGAGAATAATTATGCTTAAGGGACTATTTAAGGACAAAAAGTTTTATAATACTATGATAGCGATTACACTTCCAATTGCATTACAAAACTTAATAACTTCATCTTTAAATATGATGGATACTGTGATGATAGGAAGAGTTGGAGAAGAAAATATAGCAGCAGTTGGAATGGCAAATCAGTATTTTTTCCTATTTGCTCTTTTATTATTTGGAATTAATAGCGGAGCGGCTATATTTATAGCTCAATTTTGGGGAAAAAAAGATATAAAAAATATTAGAAGAATTCTTGGTATTGGTATATTATTAGGAGGAATAGTAGCTGTACTATTTACCTTTGGGGCTTTAGCTTTTCCAAGACTGATTATGAGGGTATTTACAAAGGATATAAATGTTATTATATTAGGTACTAAATATTTAAGGATTGTATCCTTTAGTTATATAATAACTGCTATAAGCTTTGCCTTCAGCATTGCATCTAGAAGTATAGGTCAGGCTAAGTTACCTATGATTGTAAGTGGAATTTCTCTAATTGCAAATACTGTTTTAAATTATATACTGATATTTGGAAATTTTGGTGCTCCGACACTGGGCATTGTTGGGGCAGCTATAGCAACTTTAATAGCAAGGATTATAGAACTTTTATTTCTTTTGAAAATTATATACAAAAATAGAGGTCCTCTTGCAGGAAAAATAAATAAATTTATAGATATAAATAGAGCTTATTTAAAAAAATTCTTTAATACAGCCTTGCCAGTTATACTAAATGAATTATTCTGGTCTTTAGGAATTACAATGTATTCTGTTGCATATGGCAGAATTGGTACTGGTGCCTTTGCGGCAGTTCAAATTGCCAATACTGTCCAGAATGTATTCATGGTAATAGCAAGGGGAATGGGTAGTGCATGTGCCGTTATGATTGGAAATGAGCTAGGAGCAAATAATGAAAAAAGAGCTATTGAATATGCTAAAAGATTCTCTATATTAGGGTTGATTATAGGCCTAGCTATTGGAGCAGTACTATATATATCAGCACCATTTGTTTTATATCTTTTTGGAGTTGAAGCAGAGGTATATACAAATGCCTATAAAATATTAGGGGTAATGGCATTATTTATGACATTTAAGGTGTTTACTGGAATTTTAATAGTGGGAATACTAAGAAGTGGAGGAGATACAAAGTTTTCTCTTCTATTGGAAGGAGGAAGTGTTTGGTTTGTAGGTGTGCCTTTAGCCTTTATAGGAGCACTTATCCTAGAGTTACCTATTTACTGGGTCGTTGCATTGGTTTCATTGGAGGAAATTGTAAAGTCATTAATTGGTATCCCAAGAATAATTTCTAAAAAATGGGTTAGGAATGTAGTGGATCAGATGTAATGAGCCAAATAGATATTTAAAGTATTAGTTATATCCATGGGATCAGGCTAAACTATAAACTTTATTTTAGATAATAAAGCTTACAATTTAGCCTGATTCCATTTACAATAATTGAAAAAAATCAGAAAATCAAATTATAATTTTAATAATTTGTATAATTATAAAATCCTTTTTATCTTTTTTTGACCTTCAATAATTTCTGACAGGCTATGTTTTTTTATTCTATATTGTAAAGCTTGTCTATGAATCTTCAATTCTTTAGCAGATTTTGTTATATTATAATCATTTTTTTTAAGAGAATTTAATATGACCTGTTTTTCATATTTATTCATAATACTATTGAGTCCACTGTTATCAAAGGGTAATGATTGGTATTCATCATTTTTTGAATTATTATTATATTTAATGATATTTTGAGGAATATCTCTTGTAGTAATATAATAGTCTTCGCACACATTCATAGCATATTCTACAGTATGTAAAAGCTCTCTGACATTTCCGGGCCAATCGTAAGATTTCAATATTTCAATAACTGAATTACTTGTCTTAAAATCATTTGCATATGAAAGTTTATTAATAAAATAATTATAAAGCAAGATAATATCATCTCTTCTTTCTCTGAGTGGTTGTATGGGGATTGTAATTGTATTTATCCTATAGTATAAATCAGATCTGATTTTTCCTGATTTAAGTAAAGCATCTGGCGGTTCATTAGTTGATGAAATAACCCTAACATCACATGGTATTTCCTTTGTACCTCCTACCTTCATATATTTTTTTTCTTGCAGAACTCTTAGGAGTTTTGATTGAATACCAAGACTCATGGAATTTATTTCGTCCAAAAATAATGTGCCTTTATTAGCTTTTTCCAAGATTCCAGATTTATTAGTACTACCTGTAAAACTTCCTTTTTCAGTTCCAAATAAAATGCTTTCTACCAGTCCTTCTGGAATTGCAGCACAGTTTATAGCTATAAATTCATTATTACTTCTATTGCTGGCGCTATGTATGCTTTGTGCAAAAAGTTCTTTTCCGGTTCCAGTTTCTCCATATATTAAAACAGATGAATCGGTTTTGGCAATACGCTTTGCTAAGTTTATAGATTTTATAAATTCTTTATCTTTTCCAATTAAATCATCAAAGGAATAGTATAAATTTGTGGCGTAGGATTTTTGAGTAAGAGAACCTCCTTTTTTTATGAAATCATTTAGTAGGGAGAGTTCTTTACAAGTGTTTTGAAGATAATTGTTAAATCTTACTATGCTTAAACCACCCACTAATATATTGTCTATAAATATAGGATATCCTGAATTAATACTGGATATATTTTGCTGTGAATAATTGCTTACAAAGGTGTCGTAGATATTTAATAGTGGTTTTTGGTTTTTTAAGGCTCTGAGTATACAGCTTGTTTCGGATGTTAGAGGATATATATCTGTAATATGCTTTCCAGTAGTTAGACGTCTGTTTAAAAATTCTCCCTTTTCTGCAGCTAAATTAGTAAAATTAATATAACCGCTTCTATCGGTTATATGGATTCCAATGTCTAATATATCAAGAATTTTTTGATAGAAGATATTATGGTACATAGAATTTGAAATATGTACAATAAAGCCGTCTTTATCAGGGATATTAATAATAATATATTTTGCTGGCAGATTATTAAATATGATTGTTCCTGTCTTTGATTCAATATCCATATCTATAAAGCTTGATATATGCTTACCTATAAACTTGCTATTAAGATTTTGTTCTCCATCAATATGGGACTGAGACAAATTAATTATTCTATAAGAGCTGTCCAGAATTATGATAATATTATATAGTTGCATAAATAATAAACTCCTTTCTGTATAGATTCCCCATAATAAAACTTAGTTTATACATGTACAAATACTTAAGATTTCTAGGAGTTTTGGACATCTATAAACTAAAGTCTTTACTTAAATCCTTATATATAAATTTTAGTATTAAATTTATTATATTTTATGATATAGTATCATGGTTCTATCATAAGTGCAATATTTTATTTCAGCTTATATATTATAGTTAAAAGAATTATTGAAAAATAGAGAGAAAAGCAGACGCAATTAATTTATGCATGCAATAATATGTTTCACTTTATAGTAAATAATAAAGTGATTTTATATATATCGAAACAGTTTCAAAGTTCAATTTATACATAGGAGAGATATCGATATTTCTGGTATTTATATGTATATATAAATTCACCTTTTAAATTATTTAACTATAAAAAAGTATCAAAAAATTCATTGTTTTACATGAAATTATTGGCATGGTAATTGCAAATATAAATAGAAAATTGCAAAAATTTGTTGAAAGGATGAGATTGAATGAATAAAAAGTTAATTGAATTTTTTGATGTGCCAAAGGAAGCTTATTCATGTATAGAGCTTATGCTTACTGAGGAAGAAATTGTATTAATAGAAAATATGCAGGATCAAAAATATACTTATAAAGAGCTTTTAGGATTAATTGAAGAGAGTTTTGCTGATTTAGATTCTGAAGATTTTATTAGAATGTGTTATAAGAGGGGAATTATTAATAAAGAGATAGTAAATGGAGAAATAATATATAAATCTGCTGATGTATATACTAGACTTGCTTATTTTGCACAATATGAAAGTAAAAAATGGAAGAGCATACCCAAGGAAGTTAGAAAAAACTTAGATGACTGGTATGTTAGGAAATATACGGAAAATGCTATTCCAAGGCTTGAAGAAATCGAAAAAGGAACTCGAAAATTAATAGAAAATGCTTATTTTTATACTTTAGAAGAAACTTTAATACTTATAGATGAAATTGATGAAGAAATTTATATGGTACCTTGTAATTGTAAGTCTGTGGCACTTAACTGTGATAAACCAAAGAACGTATGTATTCAATTTGATAGAGGTATAAATACTGAATGGGATAGGGGGTGGGGAAAATCTATTAGTAAGGAGAAGGCTAAAGAAATTGTTATTATGGCTAATAAAAAGGGATTAATGCATACTTCAGAAACAAAACAAGCTATATGCAACTGTGATGGCTGCTGCTGTTATCCTATAAGAGCTTCAAGGAATATACAAACAAAGGGAATTTGGCCTAAAAAACGATATGATATTGTTTGGAATAAGGAAAAATGCATTGGCTGTGGTATATGTTCAAATATTTGCAATTTTAATGCTTTTAGCAAGAAAGGGAAAACAATTTCCTTTGATGAGAATAAGTGTTGGGGATGTACCATATGTAAAGACCACTGTCCAGCAGAGGCGATTACAATTGAAAAAATAGAAAACTAGGAGGAGAAAAATGTTAACTACTTTTGATAATATTATTATTTTTCTAATTGTATTAGGTGTAATGGGAATAGGTTACTATTTTTCAAAGTCAATTAAGGATATGGAAAGCTATTATTTAGCTAATAGAAGTTTGCCTTGGTCTTTAGTGGTAGGAACTCTTGTGGCGTCATGGTATGGTGGGGTTGGAGTTGTTGGAACGATAGGCTATGCGTCTTCCTTTGGGTTAGCTTCTTGGTTTATATGGTCAATTGGAGCCCATGCAGTCAGGTTTCCACTGGCATTGTGGGTAGGACCTAAGATACATATTAGAACAGATATTACTATACCCGATGTTTTTCATAATGTATATGGAAAGTCTGTTGCTATACTGGGATCAATTCTCCTTTTTATTTATTGTTCCCAGCTTGGAGAAATTACTGCAACTGGATATATTGGTGCTGCGGCATGGGGAGCAAATAAGGTTGTAGTAGGAGTGGCAGTAGTTATAATAACTATTATTTTAACTTGTTTAGGTGGACTTATGGGAGTTGCGGTTACGGATATGATTTTCTTTTTCTTCATGGTGGCCAGTGTAAGTAGTGTTTTTCCCCAAATATATTCAGATGTTGGTGGAATTGTAGGGATCAGAGAAGCTTTATCATCGGCCCCAGAGGTTGTAGCACCTATTGCGGGCATGCCTGTTTCTAAAGCTATAATGCTTATTATATTATGTCTTAATGTGTATGCAGACCCAAGCTTTTATCAAAGATTTTCAGCCAGTAATTCTATAAAAACTGGTAGACGTGCCATGTTAACTTGCTTTTCATTATGGCTGGGATTTGATATAGTTCTTGTTTTGGCAGGTATTATTGTTAGGGCAACAAATCCAGAAGCCATTCCTGAAATTGGATATATTAAAATGATTCTAAATTATTTACCAGCAGGAGTTAGAGGTTTGTTTATAGTGGGATTAATAGGGGCAATAGTATCTACCCTTGATAGTTACTATCTAATAGGTGGAACCACCCTTGCAAATGATATATACGGTAGGATTTTTAGCAAAGAAAAATTATCTGATAAAAAGATTATTATGCTTAGTAGAATTGGTTCTTGTATATTAGGCCTTGGTGGTCTTTCACTGGCCTTTAAATTCACCATGGTTTATGATGCAATTGCATTTCTCATGAGCTTGTGGATGTCTGCAGCCTTTGTACCATTACTTGCAGCTCTTTTATATAAAGGCAAGAAAACCCCAATGTCAGGCTTGTTTTCTATGCTTGCAGGGACATTGTCTTTTACATATTTTAAAATAAGTCCAGTTTATATATCAGAAACATTTGGTACGTTAGAGCCAGTATTGGTTTCTATACCTCTCTCCATGCTATTTTGGATTATAGGAAATCAGATTGGAGAAGATAAAAATGCCAAGAATACTAAAATTCAAGCTTAATACGAAGGAGGATAATTATGTCAAAGAATAATGAAGATAGGATAAAATGGCTTGGAATAGATGGCTTTTTAGTCATACTGTTTCCAATATTATCTACTATAATTGGATATTGTATAATCAACAATGTAGATTTTGTTATTGGAAAAGTAGTTCCCTATACAGTAACTACTGTTACTACTCTCATATTTATTAAATATATTGGACAAGTATTACATTTTTCAAAAAATGTTAATAAAAAATAATGTAATAAAAGGAGTCTACCATGGTAATAAAATCTTTTTCAAAAAAAATGGATGTAAATGAAGCCCAAAAGCTTGCTAAGAAAAAGGGGAATTTTATTGGAAAAATTTTGCTAAAAAATCATGATGAGATAAATATGAAAGAATTGTATATAGAGAATAAAATCATTACTTTTAGTATTACTTTTACTCCCTTTGCTTTTATAAGGAGAATATTTAAAAATTATAAGGAAAAGAAAATGCAAATAAAAGTAATAGCCAATGGATCAACTGGGGGAGTTGCATACTATGATGAAAATGAAATTAATATAGAGACAACAGAGGTAAAAAAAGATGATTTGCAGCTGTCGGATCATGATATTGAAAAGCTGATAACCAAGGGAAATATTCTTATCAGAAGAATACTTAGAAGAAGAATAGGTGGAAATTTAAAGATGGAGGTTGTAGATGTTCAAAGTGTTTTCAGACCATATCATGTGGCCTTTTTTGGTGAGTTAATAGAAGGAAGGAAAGTAAGGTATATGCCTATACCAGCAGATGGCTGCAAAGTCAAGAAGACTTTTTAATGACAGGAGGAAAATATAATGATAAATCCAGCAGAAATTGAAAAGGTTGTACTTGGAGAAAATCTTACAATAGAAGAGGTTGTTGCAGTAGCAAGATATAATAAGAAGGTAGAGTTTTCAAAAGAATATATTAACAGGGTTATAGAATGCAGAAATTTAGTTGAAAAATTTTCTCAGGAAGAAAGGGTAATTTATGGTGTTACTACAGGTCTAGGAGATAATTGCAGAAAATTTATAGGCAAAAAAGATAGAGAAATTGTTCAAAAAAATAATATTCTTTCCCATGCAACATCCCTGGGAGAACCCCTTAATATAGAATGCGTTAGAGCTATAATGCTTGCTATGATTCAACAACTTGGAAGTGGTTATACCGGTATTAGACTTGAAACATTAGAAACAATACGTGAACTTCTAAATAAAGGGGTTACGCCCTTTGCACCTAAGCATGGATCAGTTGGATATATTGGTATTGAAGGACATATTGGACTTGTACTAATTGGTGAAGGCAAAGCCTATTATAAAGGGGAACTTCTTAGTGGAGCCAAGGCTCTTAAGAAAGCAAATATTGAACCAACAAATATTAGCACTAAAGAAGGGTTGTCTTTAGTATCTGGAACAAGCTCTGTAACAGGAATTACAGCTTTATCAATATATGATGCCATAATTATTGGAAAAACCAATGATATAGCAGCTTCCATGTCATTAGAAGTGTTGAAAGGGACTTTGATGGCAATGGATGAAAGACTAATGGATGTTAGGCCTCATCCAAACCAAGGTGCAACTGGATATAATGTAAGAAGTATTTTAAAGGATAGTGAAATTATTGAAAAATACAAAGATTATAGAGTGCAGGATGCATTGTCCTTAAGATGTATCCCACAACTCCACGGTGCAGCCAAGAAAACAATAGCCGACAGTAAAGTTACAATAGATATAGAATTGAATTCGGCTGTTGACAATCCCCTTATTTTTAAAACAGGCAAGAAGGATGGCATTGCCATAATGGGATGTAATGCAGATGCTACTTATGTAGGGATGGCTGCCGATACTATATGTATATCAATATGCAATATGGCTAAAATGTCAGAGCGTAGACTGGACAGGATGGTAAATAGATATGTAAGTGAATTACCGGCATTTTTAAATTCTAATCCTGGTTTAAACAATGGTTTAATGATACCACAATATGCTGCTGCCGGTATTGTAGGTGAAATAAGGTTATTAACCCATCCAGCAACAGTTGACAATGTACCAACTTGTGCTCTTCAAGAGGATTATGTATCAATGGGATATAATGCTGCTTTAAAGGCGTATAAGGCTGTAGGGCTTGCAAGATATGTAACTGCAATAGAAATAATGAATTCAGTCCAAGCGCAGGATTTTTATAAAGAGCTTAAGGCTGCCACAGCAACTAAGGCTGTACATGATTTGGTAAGAGAAAAAGTTTCTTTTGTAGAAAATGACAGAAATATGCATCCAGATATGGAGTATATAGCAAGTATAATTAAAGAAAGAAAGATAATAGATGCAGTAGAAAACATTGTAGGAGAGCTTCAATTTTAGTATATTTATCTTTTTCATAAGACTCCAACTTCTATAAGTGGGAGCTAGGGTTATCTTCAGGTGGAGTATAGTCTCCATCTGAAGTAAGTCGGATGGAGATCTGAAGAATACGAATCTCATAAGAGGCTGAATATATTTGGATGAGTTTGTGAAACAAAACAAAGCTCGTATCAACCGAAAGCTATTATAATATATGTGGATATATATGGAATGAAAGATTGCGTTCTTACCTGGGAAGGTCTGATAGATATATCATTGGAGGATGAAGTTCCTACAGGATAACCTACATAGGGATATGTAACTAAACTGTCAGAAATCAGTAGAGATCATAATACCACCCTATGTGCACATAGGGTGAGAAGGACTGAACACTAGGATGTTTTCGACTTTGAATAATTCAAATAAATTACGAAGAAAGTAGACAACTCAATATAGAGATCATCTTGTGGAGGTAGAATTGGGATCCCAATAGGTATATGGTCTATTGGAGTTTTTTTATTTTTGTATGACTAAAAATTTTGTATTATTAATTTAAATTTTTTTATTGAGCTAGATATAAAGTGCTTATTTAAGGGCCAATAGACTATTTGAAAAATATTAATTATTAGCAAAATTCATATAAGTAAATACATAAAAATACAAACTTATACAATAATTACTAAAATGTAAAATATATTCCAATAAAATCATTGACAATAAGTGGAAATAAATATATAATTATTTAAAATGATATGGAAAAAATGTAAAAAAAATAGAAAAATGTAATAAAATTCAATAAAATTGTGCGAGATTATGTTAATGTTTGTTCATTTATGTAGAAAAGTAAAATTGAATATTGATTTTACTAAGATAAGTATTTATAAAAATATAAAGTAAAATAAAAATTTTTAGCTAAAAGTTATTTTTAAAGTTTTGATTTGATAAGATTAGAGATGCTTTAGAGGAGGATAGTAATGAGAAGAATATTAACTGGAAATCAAGGAGCAGCAGTAGGGTGTTATGAAAGCGGAGTAGCTTATGCAACAGGTTATCCAGGTACTCCATGTACAGAAGTATTGAGTGAATTGTTTAAATTTAAAGAAATCCTTTGCGAATGGGCAACAAATGAAAAAGTTGCTTTAGAGGTGGCTACAGGGGTATCGATGACTGGAAAAAGATCAATAGTATTGATGAAAACATTAGGACTTAATGTGGCTGCTGATGCATTTACTCAATTATCTGGTACTCCAATCAACGGTGGAATAGTTCTTGTAGTGGCTGATGATGTAGGTAGAATAGTTGGAGATGATTATCAAGATTGTAGGTTTTACAGTATAATGTCTAAAGTTCCACTTATTGAGCCTTCTGATAGCCAAGAGGCCAAAGATTTTATGAAAGTAGCATTTGAAATTAGTGAAAAATTTGAAACACCAGTAATATTTAGATTAAATTCTATTACTAGCAAATCAAAAAGTGTCGTAGATATAACTGAAAAAAATAAGCATCAGAAAAAAATTAGACGAATTCATCAAAAGAGCTTACAAAAGACAGTTGGAAACGTTGTGAGATTTGGCTTTGAAAATCATAATTCACTAAAGTTAAAAGATTACTGGCATGATTTTGACAAAAGTTGGAGAAATTTATCGTTATATTCAAATGATATACCAATTAATAAGGTAGAGTTGAAAGATAGTTCAATTGGAGTAATAGCATCTGGGGTTGGATACCTTTATGCAAAAGAAGCATTATCTGATGTTTCATTTTTAAAACTTGGACTAGTATACCCACTACCTATAAATATAATTAAAGAATTTGTTAGAAAGCATGAAAAAGTTTATGTAATTGAGGATGGACATCCAATAATAGAGAAAGAAATTAGAAATATGGGGATTGATGTAGAGGGAGAATCAATTTTCCCAAGGTTTCCTCATATGTTATACTTTACTCCAGATATTATTGAAGAAAAGATTTATGGTAAGTCGAAAGAAAAAAAAGATACAAGAATACCCTTTAGATTGCCAGTAAATTGTCCTGGATGTGCACATAATGTAATTAATAATTTATTGAAAAAGAATAATATTAAAGCAACTGGAGGAATTGGTTGTGGTGGGCTAGGAGCATTTCCACATGTTGGAGCTATTGATATAGTAAAATGTATGGGATCATCCTTTAGTATAGCATATGGATTTAACAAGTTAAATGATGATGGTAAAAAAATCGTGGGAATTATGGGAGATGGAGAGTTTTGGCATACGGGTATAAATGGATTATTAAACATAATATGGAATAATGGGAATTGTGTGTTGATAATAAATGATAATTTAACTGTGGCAATGACAGGAGGTCAGAAAAACGTTTCCAGTCCTTTGGAAGAAAAGAGTACTAAAAGAAGAGTTAGTATAGAGGAAGTTTGCAGCTCTTTGGGTGTTGATAGAATACATGTTATAGATAGTTATGATAAGGAAGAGTTAGAAAAAACTCTTCTAGAGGAAATTAGTAAGGATGGAGTTTCAGTGATAATTGCAAGACATAAATGTTTAATATTTTCTTGATATATAGAAAGTACCAAATAATTATACAATAAAAGATTGGGGGAAGGAGGTGTTGAATTTAAGCTATGACAGAAATTTCAAACTTTATTATTTGTGGAGTTGGGGGACAAGGCATAGTTTTAACAAGTGATATTATTTCTAATACTTTTTTAGAAAGTGGGTGGGATGTTAAAGCAACAGATATTATTGGCTTGGGTCAAAGGGGAGGAAGTGTGGTTACCCATGTTAGAGTAGGTAATGATATAATATCTCCTTTGATAAAAAAAGGTAAAGCAGATATTATATTAGCTTTTGAAAAATATGAATCTTTGAGGTGGTGTAATTATCTTAAAGAAGATGGCGAATTAATTATAAATAATAAAAGCATAATTCCTACATCAGTCACAGAAAAAATAGAAAAGGATATTGATTTGAATGTATTATTAGATAAGCTGAATTATAAAAATAGTCTTGTTGATATATCAATCAAATTAGAAAATAATGGTATAAATGCTAAATGTACTAATCTATTTATGGTTGGAATTTTGTCAAGAAAGACAAATATAAAATATAAACTTTGGGAAGAAATTATAAAAAGAAACGTAAAAAAAGAGTTTAGAGAAGACAATATAAGGGCTTTTAAAATGGGAAGAAACCTATTTATATCATAATTTTCATTTTATTAGCAAGTATAATAACTAAAAATAGATATATAGAAATATTTACCACTTTGTTGTCATCTAGTTTTAATTGTAATACAATCTCCTTTCTGTTGATTTAGGTATGTAATTATTACCTTTAGAGTTTTACTAAATATACAATGGAAAGCTTATACAATTATATGCCTGTTGTTTACAAAGAACTTAGGTAACTTTTTTATAAAATCTTTATAAAAAATATGAAAGGAAAGAGTTTAAATGAAATTAGAAGGAAAAGTGGCATTTGTAACAGGAGGGAGCCGTGGGATTGGTAGAGCTATTTCTATAAAAATGGCTGAGAAAGGAGCAAATGTAGTTGTTGGATATAAAAATAATACTATGGCTGCTCAGAGTACAATTGATGAAATAGATAGATATAGCGTAAAATCTATGAAGATAAGTTTAGATATTAGTAAAAATGAAGAAGTAATTAAAACTGTAGATAGGATCATCAACAAATTTGGGAAGATAGATATATTAGTTAATAATGCTGGAATTACAAGAGATAGCATGCTCCAAAAAATGAATATAGAGCAATGGCATGAAGTGTTAAATAGTAACTTGAATAGTGTATATTTTTGTACAAAAGCTGTTGTTTCACACATGTTAAAAAGAAGGTATGGGAAAATAATTAATATTACCTCATTAGGAGCTTTTTATGGAAATGTTGGACAAGTTAATTATTGCTCGTCAAAGGCAGGAATTGTAGGATTTACAAAGAGTTTGGCAGCAGAATTAGGAAAAAAGGGAATATGTGTAAATGCTGTAGGCCCTGGATGTATAAAGACAGATATGCTTATGCAAGTTCCTCAGAAAGTTTTAGATAAAATGATTAAAAGAATACCTTTAAAAAGATTAGGAGAAGGAGAAGATGTGGCTTCAGCAGTGGTTTTTTTAGCTAGTGATGACTCAGAGTATATTGTAGGACAAACTATCATTGTAGATGGCGGTTTAGGATTATCTATTATATAATATGAAAGTTTTTTATAGACAGAATTATAAAGAAAAATAAAAAAAAGTTGAAATTTTCTATGAACAAAATCAAAGGAAAATTTCAACGAGAAAAATTAAACTACAATTAAATTATAACATAAAAAATATAAAAAATATTTTATTGATAATTAAAATTTACTAATATTATAAGGAATTTTTTAATTAGAGTATATTAATTTATTTAATTAAATTTTGGCAAATTTTAAAGAAAAGGTTTTGATAAATTTTTCAATTTTATTTTATATAAAGATAGACACCTTATGAAGAATTTAGAAAAATCATAAAAAATTTGTTTCAAGGAAAATATGAAAATATTCTATTAAGATAATTTCAAGGATTTTTAATTAAAGGAGGAAAATAAAATGAAAAAATCAAATGTTGTAATATGTGGAACAGGCTCTTGTGTTCCAGATCACATTATAACTAATGATGAACTAGAAAAAAGTGCACCTACAAATAAGGAATGGGTGGAATCAGTTTTAGGAATTAGGGAAAGAAGAAGATTAAAGAAAGAGGAAAATCCATCAGATATGGCTGCAAAAGCTGCATTAAGAGCACTAGACAATGCAAAAACTAGTCCTGAAGAAATAGATTTATTAATAGTAGGAACTATTACTCCAGATAGGAAGGTACCCTCACAAGGAACAATTATACAAAGAAAAATTGGAGCTAGAAATGCTGTTGCCTTCGATATAAATGCAGCTTGTGCAGGATTTATATTTTCATTAGTTTGTGCTAAGCAATTTTTAGATAATGGTTATTATAAAAATGCATTAGTAATAGGTGTAGATGCAATGTCTGTCATGACTGACTATAAGGACAGAACTTGTGTATTTTATGGAGATGCATCAGGTGCTGTTGTTGTAAAAAAGCTTGAAAGTGAGAATGGAATTATTTCTACATATTTTGGCTCCGATGGAGAAAGTAAAGATTTAGTTACAACCTATGGTGGAAGTGCAGAATATCCTGTTAGTTATGATGTTGTAGATAAAAGATTGCAATATTTAATAATGAGAGGAAAGGAAGTAGGAACAACTGCAATACGAATAATACCATATGCTCTAAGAAAAGCCATGGAAGAAGCAGCTATTACAAGTGATGATCTAACGTATCTAGTTCCACATCAACCCAATGAAACATTACTTAAAAGATGTTCAGAGATACTAAATATTCCAGAGGAAAAGATAGTAATTACCCTCGATAGATATGGTAATGCTTCAAATGCCAATATTCCGTTAGCTTTAGATGAAATAAACCGTCAAGGAAAGTTAAAGGATGGAGATAAAATTGGTATGGTTACTATTGGCGCAGGATGGACTTGGGGATCAGCTGTTATACAATGGGGACAATAATATATTCATAGGAGGTTTTTATGAATAATCTTGTATCTAAAGTGAAATGTACTTCTTATAATTTAGATAAGGTTGAAAATGCAATTAAATTATCTTTGAATCAAATTGGCAATATTGAGAATGTAATAAAGGAAGATAGTAAAGTTTTGTTAAAACCCAATTTAGTTTCTCCATTACCTCCTGAAAAAGCAGCTACTACTCATCCAGTAGTGATTGAAGCTATGATCAGAATTTTAAAGGGAATTGGTGTCAAAGAAATATGGATTGGTGACTCAGGAGTTCATGGAACGCCTAAAATATTTTCAATATGTGGTATGAATGATTTAGCTAAAAAATATGGATGTAAGATTTGTGACTTTGATAATTATTATATAGATGAGATATATGAAGAAAGTAATAAATATATGAAGAGATTACCTTTGAGTAAATATATTACAGAGTCAGATGTAATTATAAACATGCCCAAAATAAAAATACATCATGCCGAGACTTATACTGGAGCTATCAAAAATATGTATGGTAGTATTGTTGGGAAAAATAAGATGCAAATACATGCAAGAACTCAAACTAAAGATAATTTCCAGCATGTATTAGTAGATGTACTTAATTCCACAAAGCCTAACCTTTGCATTATGGATGCAATAGTAGGAATGGAGGGAAATGGTCCAGCTAATGGGAAACCCATTGAAACGAATATGATTTTAACAAGTTATAATGCTGTCGCTATGGATATAGTGGCAGCAAGACAAATTGGAATAGATGTTAAAGAAGTGGGATATATAGAAAAAGCGATAAAAAGAGGATTAGGACCAAAGGTTCAAGAGGTAAAAGAAATTGGTGATAAGTTACCAGTTATTACTTATGATAGACCAGCAGTTGCTCTTAAATTTTTAGGAAGATTTGCACAGAAATTAATGCCAGTATTTTATTATTTATTTAAACCAGTACCTAAATTTGATCCGATAAAATGTATTGAGTGTGGTATTTGTAAAGAAATATGTCCAGTAAATGCAATTAGAATGGAGAAAATTCCTGTAGTAGATAAAAAATTATGTATAAGCTGTTTTTGTTGTCAAGAGGCGTGCTTTAGTGATGCTATTGAAAGAAGTGATGTAAAAAAAGAAAAGAAAAAAGCTTGTAAGCGGGGAGCATAATATGAACCTTAATAATAAAATAGCTCTTATTACGGGAGCAAGTAAAGGTATAGGGAGAGCAATATCCATAAAGTTTGCAGAAAATGGGTGTGACATTATATTCTTTTATAAAAGCAATGAAAAACTAGCAAATAAAGTAGCTAAGGAAGTTAAGGCTATAGGAAGAAAAGTACTTCCAATCAAATTAGATGTGTCCAATTATATAGAAGTTGAAAGAGCAAAGCTAAAGATAAGGAAAAACTTTGAGCATATTAATATCTTAGTAAATAATGCTGGGATTTTGCGAGACAGCTTATTTGAAAAAATGAGTCAAGAGCAATGGGATGATGTAATAAATATAAATCTAACAGGTGTATTTAATTGCACCAGAGTTTTTCTCGAAGAGTTAATAAAGAGTGAAGAAGCTAGTATTGTTAATATAACATCTATATCAGGCATATATGGTAATGTAGGACAAACAAATTATAGTGCATCAAAATCTGGAATTATTGGGTTTACAAAAGCTCTTGCAAAGGAAGTTGCTGGCAATAGCATCAGAGTAAATGCTATTGCTCCAGGTTTTATTGAAACAGATATATGGAATCAATTGCCAGAGCATATATTTCAACGGGTTCTTAAGAAAATTCCCTTAAGAAAAATTGGAAATCCTGACCATATAGCAAACACGGCTCTTTTCTTAGCAAGTAAAGATGCTAAGTATATAACGGGTCAAGTAATTAAAGTAGATGGAGGGATTGGCTTGTCTGTTTTATAATAAAAAATTCTAAAAGGAGAATTATTGTGAAGATAGATCATGTAGGTATTGTTATGGAAGATGGACAGCAATTAAGAGATATGTTCAAGAAATATTTTAATGGGAAAGTAGGAAAAAAAATATTTGATCGAAGTGGTTTTATATCACAAATCATTGAATTGGAGCTAGGAAGTATTGAAATCCTTTGTCCTGTTAATGAACATAGTCCAATAACTAGGTTTTTAGATAAGAAGGGCGAGGGATTACATCATATTTCTATAAGGGTTGAAAATATTAAAGAAATTGTAGAAAGAATGAAAGATGATAATTATAAATTCATTGATAATATTCGTCTATATAATAAAGGAAATGAAGTTATAAAATATATATTTCTAAATCCTAAGTATACAAATAAAATCCTAATTGAATTACAAGAAAAAGTCGAATAGATTGAGAGGTGACTTATGGGTATAAATAGGGTTGGTGTTATAGGTACTGGATTAATGGGGAGAGGAATTGCTCATGCATTTGCCGTAAATGGATTTGAAGTAGATTTGTATGGCCATTCAGATGGCTTTAGAAAAAAAATCTTGGAATATATTGAATATGAAGAGAAAAAACAAAGAATTACTAAAAAGCAAGCGCAGAATATTCTAAGTAATTTAAATTTTCTTAGTATAAAAAATGATCACAAAGAGCTTATGACAAGAGAATTGGTAATAGAAACGATTAAAGAAGATAAAGAAATAAAAAAGAAATTATTGAAACTGATTGATGAAAATACAAAGGAAGAAGTAATTATTGCGAGTAATACATCAACATTTTCCATAACTGAACTTGCATCTGTAACGACTAAACCGAATAGGGTTATAGGAATGCATTTTTTTTCTCCAGTTCCTCAAATGAAGCTAGTGGAAATAATAAAAGCTTATAGGACTTCAAAGAATGTTGTGGAAAAAATAGAAAAGGTAGTAAATGAAATCAATAAAAGCCCAAGAGTAGTTAATGATAGTCCAGGTTTTGTTATGAGTAGATTATTTGTACCTTTTATAAATGAAGCTGTGATTTTGCTAAGTCAAGGATTTGCAGAGAATGCTGAAACCATAGATGAGATTATGAAATATGGATTGAATTTAAAAATAGGACCTTTGAGACTAGCAGACTTAACCGGAATAGATACTATTTATTATAGCATGTTAAGCCTATATGAGAATTTGAATGACCCTAAATATAGGCCAGCTACTGAATTGAAAATGATGGTGGATGCTGGATATTTAGGAAGAAAATCCGGTAAAGGTTTTTATGAGTATAGATAAAGGTGGGAGGTTATGAGCATTAACAAAATTGCTATTATAGGTACTGGCTTAATGGGAAAGGGTCTTGCACATATATTTGCTTTAAATAACTTCAAAGTAGATTTATATGGGAGATCAGATGACTTTGTAAAAAGGTTTCTAGGATATATTGAATATGAAAGAAAAAGAGAAAGACTTAGTGAAAAAGAAGAAAAAAAGATTCTAAAAAATACAAATTTTTATAAAATAATCAATGATTATAAAAAGCTTATAAACAATCCTTTGATAATTGAAACGATAAAAGAAGATAAAGAGATAAAAAAGAATTTATTTAAAGTAATCGAAGAAAACACATTAGAAGATTCAATTATTGCAAGTAATACATCAACCTTTTCTATAACTGAACTTGCATCTATGATGAAAAATCAAGAAAGAGTTATAGGGATGCATTTTGTATCTCCAGTTTCAAAGATGAAATTAGTAGAAATTGTAAAAGGTCGCAGAACCAGTGAAAAGGTCATAGCACAAGTAAAAGCAGTTATAAATAAAATTGGTAAGAGCCCATATGTAGTCAAAGATGGTCCAGGTTTTATATTTAATAGAATGCTTGTTCCTTTGATAAATGAAGCTGTAGTTTTATTAAATAGTGGAATTACAGATAGTCCAGAAACTATAGATAAGATTATGGAAGAGGGAATGAATTTAAATATAGGTCCATTAAGATTAGCAGATTTAACCGGGATTGATGTCATATATTATAGTATGCTAAGCTTGTATGAAAATTTAAATGATCCTAAATATAGACCGGCACCTGAGTTGAAAATGATGGTAAATGCTGGTCACTTAGGAAGAAAAACTGGTAGAGGATTTTATGAATATACATAAGGGGTTGAAAAAATGAATTATTCTTCTGTAGGTATTCAAGGAGTAGGCTATTCAGTTCCAGAGAGAAGAGTTACAAATGAGGATATTGAGAAAATGACAGGATTAGATAAGGAAAAAGTAAAGTTTTTTACAGGACTAGAAGAACGAAGGTGGGCCAATGATAAAGAAGCATTTTCGACCTTTGGCGTTTCAGCTGCAAAGGAGGCATTAGAAGATGCTAAAGTAGATCCTAAAGATGTTAATTTATTGATTGTAGCAACTGGATCAGGAGATTTTTTTAGTCCAGCTATAGGATGTCTTATACAGCATGAAGTAGGATTAGAAAATGCTTTTGTACTAAATTTAAATCAGGCTTGTGCAGCACCTAATTACGCCTTAGCAACAGCAATTAGATTTATTATAGATGGTACGTATAATAAGGCACTTGTTATTTGTGGAGATGTAACAACAAGGATGTTAAATCCCAATGAAAATTTGTTTGTGGGAGCAATTGGAGATGGAGCTAGTGCAGTAGTTTTAGGTAAATTGAAAGATGGAAAAAAAGGTTTTATATCTGAGCATTTTGACTCAGATGGGAAGTATTATTATGGGTCAGGATTATTTAATAATGGATCTAGAGTCCCTAGGGAAGAATTAGGGGAAGGCAAAAACTATTTCATTACAAGGGATGAGATAGCAGGAATAATTTTACCTAATGTAATTAAATGGTTTAAAACCTGCCTAAATGAATGTTTAGCAAAAGCTAATCTTAAACAAGAGGATATTGATTTTATTTCTCCGCATCCAGCAGCTCTATCTCAGATAATAGCACAGTTACAATCAATAAAAGAAGATTTGAGCAAGACACATATTGTTACAGACTTATACGGACACAGTGGAGGTGGTACATCCTTTATTGTTCTAAAGGAAGCACTGAAACTTGGAAAATTAGAACCTGGGGACATAGTCTATAATTTTGGTAACGGTGCAGGTTTTCAGTGGGGAGGAATGATATTTCGTTGGTGTGACAAGAATGATTTTCTTTATTAATATAGTTTAGGAATAATATTTTGGAGAGGAGAGAAATAATTATGGAGAATATTACTTGTGAAGGAAAAACATACAAAAATGCTAAAGAAATGTGGAAGGTTATAAGAACAATGATAACTGAACTTAATATTGAACAGCAAAAACAAAAATTTTTACCTTATGATATGGAATTAAAAGTTGGATATAAAATGGATGATATAAATTTTAATCATACTGTAGTTATTGAAAATGGGAGCATAAAGGCTGATGAAGGAATAAAAGAATGTGTAGATGTAATAATAAGTGTTTCAAGTCAAACTTTTCATGATATGAATGTAGGAAAGCTTAATCCTATGAAAGCTTTAACATCATCCCTTTTGGAATTTGAGAAAGGAGATATAAATCAAATACTATTGGCAGGTAATATGCCTACAATGCTTTATTATAGGAAAGCATGTGAAGTTCATGGTATAGCTTAATATTAGCAATATTAGAGAATGGAGGAGAATTATGATTACTAATTTAGCAAAATCTAAGGAATATGGCGTAGGAATTAGAGGTGTGGGGTATTATGTTCCAGAACAAGTTATAACAAATCATGATTTAGCAAAAGAGGTGGATACATCTGATGAATGGATAAGAACACGAATAGGGGTAAAAGAGAGGAGACGAGCAGCAAATAGCGAGTGTTTGTCGGATTTAGCAACAGAAGCTGGAAAAAAAGCTATAGAAAATGCTGGATTAAGTCCAGAAGATATAGATCTTATAATTTTAACAAGAGTTGATCCAGACCATATTGACCCAGCTACTTCTTTTTTAGTACAAGATAAGCTTAAAGCTAAGAATGCTGCTGCTTTTGATACTGTGGTAGGTGGATGCCCGGGAAGTGTATATGCAATGGCAATTGGAGCAAATTTTGTGGCAACAGGCGGATGTAAAAACGTACTAGTTATAGGAGGGGACGTTTTAAGTAGAAATATACTTAACTGGAAGGATAGAGCAACCTGTTGTTTCTTTGGGGATGGGGCAGGAGCAATGGTATTGAGTAGGGTTAAAAAGGGTAAAGGATTACAGTCGTATTTGCTTGAAGTAGATGGTTCAAAATATGACACTTGCATAATACCTGCTGGTGGTGTGGCTATGCCAATAACAGAGGAGAATGTAGATGATAAATCTGCAAGATATTTAAATATGGATAATGGTGCAGTTTGGAACTTTGCAACAACTGTATTTCCAGATAGTATAGCTAAAGTAGTACAGGAAGTAGGATTAGAAAATAAAGATATAGACATGGTTATTGCACATCAAGCAAATATCAATATCATAAGGACATCTCTTGAGAAATTAGGATTAAGCATGGAAAAGACCCATACCACTATCGAAAAGTATGGAAATACTGGAGGAGCATCTCCATTTATTACACTTACTGAAGCGGTTGAATTAGATAAAATTAAACCAGGAGATAATGTAGCTTTTGTATCCTTTGGAGCTGGTTTGGCTTGGGCAGGAATGTTAGTACAGTGGAATGCTAAGGAGGACTTCATATAAAAAGGGGAGAAAGAACATGGGGATTTATCAGGGCATAGGTATAGCAAGTACTGCTTCATATTCACCAGAAAAAATTATACGGGTTGAAGATATAAAAAAGGAATATGGTTTTACAGATGAATATTGTAAAAGAATAGGTATTGAACAACTACATGCTGCAGAGGATGAATATCCTACAGATATGGCTGTGAAAGCAGCTAAACAAGCTATAATAAAAGCAGATATAGATCCAGAGGAAATAGACTTAGTACTATATTCATATGGTGCATTTCCAGAGTATTTTGTTTGGCCAGAGTTTGCGAAAATACAATATGAGTTAGGAGCCAAAAATGCTACAGCCTTGAGAATTGATCAAGGATGTAATGCACAAATAATTTCTTTAGAATATGCATGTGCCAAGATTAAAGCAAACCCTCATATTAATAATGTGCTGATTGTTTCAGCGGATGTTTTTATAGAACCAATTATAAATAGGTGGACAAATGCTGATGCTTGTTTTTTTGGTGATGGTGCAAGTGCTGCAATTGTAAAAAGAGGTGTAAGGGATAATAGAATAGTTGGAATTAGAAACATGACTGACGGAGAATTGAACTATCTATGGAAGATTCCTGTGGGTGGAACAAAGGAACCATTAGAAAGTAAGCATATAGGGGAAAATTTATTTAGGATAGATATGAACAAATTGGCTATGGAATATCTAAAGGACGATGAAAAGAGGAAAGCAGTAGCCAAAAGGATGGTTAATACTAATTTACAAACCTTAAATAAGCTTTTGAGAAAAGTTAATAAAAAAAAGAATCAAATAGACAAAATGATAGTATACAATGTTGGTAAATATATTATAGAGAATATTTGTCAAGCTATGGAAATAGAAATAAATCAAACATCATGGAATATTACTAAAAAATATGCACATATGGGACCAGTAGATATATTTTTTAATTTAGACAAGATGTTGCAAAAAGGACAGATTAATTGTGGTGAGTTAGTAATTCTATTTAGTGCTGGTACTGGTTTTAGCACTGCAAGTGCTGCTATTGAGTTTTAAGGAAGGATGATAACATATGGATAAGGTTGGTATTAGAGCCACAGGACGATATGTGCCAAAGCATTTCATCTTGACAAAAGATATAATAAAAAAAGAAGGACTTACGGATAAAGAAGTAAAATCAATTGCTACTAACAGAGTTTTTGAAGCTAGAGATGAAGAACCTACAGATATGGCAGTAAAGGCAGCGAATAAAACTATACAAAAAGCGAATATTTCACCAGGTGATATAGATGTTTTAGTGTATTCAGCTACAAATAGTGACTATATCAGATGGGCTGATGCAGCAAGAATTCAATATGATATTGGAGCAGAAAATTGTTATGCATTTAGAATGGAACAAGGATGTTGTGGCTCTATGGCAGGAATTGATTATGCATATAGTAGATTAAAGACAGATAAGGATATAACAAATATTTTGGTTGTTTGTGGAGATAAGTTTAGCAAGCCCGTTTTTAATAAGTGGAAATCTGCTTCAGCTAATTATTATAGTGACGGAGCAAGTGCTGCACTAATAAGTAGAAAAAATATAAAATTTGATATTCTAGGAAGTTATAGTATAACAGATGGCAGTTTTAATCGTTTATGGAAAATTCCAGTAGGTGGACTTGTTGAACCAGCAACTGAAAGAAATGTTCAAGCTGGACAATATGTGCTGGATTGTAAAAAAACAGCTAGGGAATATTTAAGTTATGATGAGAAAAGGGAAGAACTTTATAATATTTTAGTTAAAAATAACAAAAAGGTTATGTTGGAATTATTTAATAGACTCAATTGTTCAATTGATGATGTGGACAAAGTTGTTTTATACAATGTGGGAAAGCATGTATTGGATAAAATAATATCGATTTTAAATATAGAAGAGTCTAAAACATCTACGTATATATCATATGAACATGGTCATATGGGTCCTGTGGATATATTATTTAATCTAGACAAAATGGTTGAAGATAATAAATTTGACGTGAATGATAAAGTACTGTTGTTTAGTGCAGGATATGGTTTTTCATGGGCAACCTCTCTTCTAGAATATAGGGGGAATTAGAATGAATAAATCAGAAACTATTTGTGGGATAGTTGGATTTGGTTTATATATTCCTAAAGAACGAATAACAGCAAAGGATTTAGAAGAAAAATCAGGGATTCCAGAAAATATTATTATGAACAAATTAGGTGTGAAGCAAAAAGTTCTTGGTTCTAAAGAAGATCATTGTTTAACTATGACAATAAAGGCTGTAAGAGAATGTCTTAATAATACAAGAGTTAATCCAGAGGAAATTGACTTAGTTATTTTTAATGGTGAAGAGTATAAAGAGTATATTTGCTGGACAGCAGGGCCAAAGATTCAAAAGGAAATCGGGGCTGTTAATGCATGGAGCTTTGATATATCCTATAGATGTGCATCGACTCCTTTGGCTCTAAAACTGGCTAAGGATATTATGACAACAAATAAAGATATTAATACTATTTTGATAGCTGGAGGAAATACCATATCCTATTTAGTTGATGAGAGTGATAAAAATTCTTCTTTTTTATTACCTTTAGCACCTGGAGCTTGTGCAATTATATTAAAGAGAAACTACAAGTATAATAATGTCTTAGAGACTAGTATTATTACTGAATCAACTTTTGCTGATGATGTTATTGCTAGTCATAATGGTACTATTGATCCTAGAAATCCATGTACAAATTTTTGTGATAATAATATGTGGAAACTAAGAATTCCAGATATGGAAAGATTTAAAAAGGACTTAAGAGATAAATCTATTCCTGGTTTTTTAAAAGTAGCTAGAGCGGCATTGAAAAATAGTAATATAAAAATGGAGGATCTCGATTATGTTGCTATGGTTCATGTGAAAAAATCATCTTATAAATATATATTAAAAGAATTAGGTGTTAATGAAACTCAATCTATTTATTTAGATGAATATGGTCATTTAGGTCATGTGGACCCCGTGCTATTAATAAAGTTAGGAATTGACAACCAAAAAATAAAAAATGGAAGTAATATATTACTTTTAACAGGAGGACTTGGGTATAGCTTTGCAGCAACAATGGTAAGATGGGGGAACACATAACAAAAGTAAAAAGTAATCTTTTATGTTTTTCAAAAATAAATGTACATTTTATGAAATGATAAATACTTTTAAAGTATATTACTATTGACAAAGATTAAAATTGAACATATAATGTGACTATGAAGTCATATGACTTCATAGTCACATTATTTGCGTTTTAATATATAGGAGGAAATAAATTGCCAAAACAAACTTTTTTTAATTTATCTGAGGAAAAAAGAGAAAAAATATTAAATACTGCAATAGATGAATTTGCAAAGTACTATTATCACAAGGCCAGCATTACCAGAATTGTTAATAATACGGGAATAGCAAAGGGAAGTTTTTATCAGTATTTTGAAGATAAAAAGGATTTATTCAAGTATGTCATTGAAAGAATTGGGAGAAGAAAAATAGAATATTTATATCCAGTAATCAAAGATTTTGATAAATATGATTTTTTTGATTTAGTAAGAATGCTCTATGTTCAAGGAGCTAAATTTGCAGTAGAAAATCCAAGGTTTCAAAAAATAGGAGATTATTTTGTTAAAGATACAGATACTAAATTAAAAGAAGAGATATTAGGTGAAAATATACCTAAAAGCAATGAAATATTTATTCAATTAATTAAAAAAGGAATAGAAAAAGGAGATATTAATCCAAATATCGATATTAATTTGACAGCAACCATAATAACAAGTTTGAGCATTGAAATAGGGGAATACTTTGTAAAGGAGATGAAAGTTAAAGATAATACTGAAATTATGCCGTTGATAGATAAGATGTTATATATTTTGAAAAATGGAATAAAAAATAGAAGGGAAGATGTATAATGATTAAGGTAAAAAAACTTTATCATTCTTATACAAAAGATGAAAACTATGCAGTAAAAGATATTAGCTTTGAAGTAAAAAGGGGAGAAATATTTGGTTTTTTAGGACCCAGTGGTGCTGGTAAATCAACTACACAAAAGATTCTTATAGGTTTATTAGAACTACAAAAAGGTCAAGTGAATATCAATGGTCACGATATTAAAACTCCAAAGGATGAATTGTTTAATATAATAGGTGTATCCTTTGAAGCTCCTAATGTTTATAAAAAATTAAGTGGCCTGGAAAATCTAAACTTTTATAAAAAAATGTTTTCAGTAAAAACACAGGATTCTATGGAGCTTTTAAGAATGGTGGGGCTTGAAGAAGCTGCCCATAAAAAAGCTGGAGGGTATTCTAAGGGGATGCTCCAAAGACTTGTTTTTGCAAGATCAATGATAAACAATCCTAAAATATGGTTTTTAGATGAACCTACGGCAGGTCTTGACCCAAATACTACAAGTGATATAAAAAAAATCATAAAAAAGAAAAATGATGAGGGAACAACTATTTTTTTAACTACCCATAATATGTATATAGCTGAAGAGCTTTGTGATAGAGTTGCTTTTATTAATGAAGGTGAGATTGAGCTTATAGATTCTCCAAGAAATTTGAAATTAAAATATGGGAAAAAACTTATTAAAGTAGAGTACAAAGAAGAGAGAAAATTAAAGAAAGAAAGCTTTTCTATGATAAAGGATACTGATAAAGAAAAATTAAACGGACTTATAAATACTGGTAAAATTGAAACCATGCATTCCCAGGAAGCAACTCTTGAGGAAATATTTATTAATGTTACCGGGAGGGGGCTTAAATAAATGACTAAAAGATTATTTGCATTAGTAAAAAAAGATATAGTTTCAGGGTATAGAAATTATTTTTTTTTAGTAGTCATGGTAGTGGCAGTGATTTTTGCATTGATAGTCAATTTTGCAATTCCAAAGGATTTAGATATAAAACCTAGTGTTTATTATAATATAGAATATGAAGGAGAAAATAAGGAAATTTTTGAAAAAGTAATGATGAAAACAGCCAGTAAGCATAATAATGTATATAAGATGAATTCACAGGATGATATAGTTGAAAATATGGAAAAGAATTTTAATAGTATAGGAATAATAATAAAAGAATATAGAGGAAAGCCAACAGTAGAGCTTATTATGCAGGGGTATGAAAATAGAGAGGTAATTAATTCTTTGATATTATCTTTAAAAGACGATATAGATAATATGGTACGTGAAGATTTAAAAATAAATACTATATTTCTAAATAAAGAAATAGATCAGGAAAAAGTCCCCTTTAATAAGAATGTGCTTCCAATATTTTTAACTATGGAGCCTACTATGTTAGGTTTAACAATAATTGCTGCGTTTATATTTATGGAGAAGGATGAGGGAACAATAAAGGCGTATAAAGTTTCTCCAGGTAGGATATCTGAATATCTTGCTTCAAAAATAATTTTAATGATAATTTTAGGGCTAATTTCTACAATAATTAGTACCTTTTTAGTAGTTGGGTTTGAAGCTGATTATTTTAATCTAATACTTATTGTAATTGTAGGGAGTGTTTTTGCATCAGGTCTAGGGCTTATAATTTCCAGTTTCTTTAATAATATTTCGGAATCTATGATATGGATAATATTTACTAGTATTGTCTTGCTAATACCCTTTGCCTCGTATTTTGTACCAAGCTTTGCACCAATCTATATAAGAATATTACCTACTTATTTATTACAGTTTGCTATAAGAGAAGCGGTGTTTCCATCAGGAAATATAAGTCTTATATATTCGACTATAGGAACCTTTGCAGTACTTTCAATCATAAACTATATAGTTGCTATATTTGCTTATAAAAGAAACTTGACAAGAGGTTAGGGAAAGGGAGGGGCTTAAATGAGAAGAATAATTTCAATTTTTAGAAGAGATATTACCAGCAGCACAAGAGATTTTCTTATCATGTATATGATTATTGCACCTATATTATTGGCTGTGGGTCTAAGGTTTTTCATCCCCAGTGCCACATCAGCTTCATTACAATTTGCATTAGATGATGAGCTGGGAACAAAAGTTATAGAAGAATTTGAAAAATATGGATCAGTAGAATTATATTCATCTATAGATGAAATAAAAAATAGAGTTGATAAGATAGACGATATAGCAGGAATAATTAAAGGTGATAGTGGCGAAATTCAAATGATTCTTGAAGGAAATGAATCCCATGATACAAAGGAAATACCACGGAAGATAATTCGGGATATAGTTATGGATGAAAAGCTAGATGTAAATTATCACGTTAATGACATAGGTATTAAAATGTCACCAATAACGTGGATAGGAAGTATAACTTTAATAATAATTGCCGTTACCCTTGGTGGGCTTCTTATTGGCCTTAATATTATAGAAGAAAAGGAATCTATGACCATTAAGGCTATGAACGTATCACCTGTAGGACGACTTGAATTTATAATAGGAAAAAGTATTATAGGTATAGTTATACCTATAATTAATGTATTTGCAATACTTTGGATTTTGAATATGCTATATATAAATTTATCAATGGTGCTAGTAATGACTATAGTTAGCTCTATGATAGGGGTTGTTATTGGATTTTTAATAGGTGTTATAAGTCCAAATCAAATAGCTGGTATTGCCAATATGAAGATACTATTTTTTATTGTTGGAATTCCTATTGTTGGAGGTATATTATTACCTCAGAGTAAGCATTTTCTCTTGTATTGGGCACCAACCTATTGGTCCTTTATAGGGTTTAAGGGATTATTATTGGAATCTATTACATGGAATCAGTTATGGATTTATTCAATATGGATACTTGCTTTGACATTTTTTCTATTTATGATATTCAAAAATAAGATAAGGAAGGGATTAGCTTAAGTTAACCTGTTGTGCTAGTAAATCAAATAATTTATTACAAAATACAATTTAGGAAATATTAAAACTCCTGATATAGGAACTAGAACAACGAGTTAATTTAAGCAGGGATATATGTTGATTAAGTAGTGGGCAGCTATTGGAATTATAATCGTTACCATAATAAGATATATGATTTTGAAAATGTGGACGCTTCTATGAGGCGTCCATGACTTTATACCTAAACCTAATATCTTTTTAGTCTCACAGGTTAGTCTCACAGATTTTTTAAAATATTTACAAGATATAATAGAAGTTGTATAATGAAACTTGTTTATATTTTTCTAATCTTTAGGAGGACAATCATGAAGTATGACAAAATAAATAAAAATGCAGTAAAATCATGGTATATAGATAGAATTATATTTATTATAATATTTGCACCTATCTATTGGGGAGTGGTATACAAACTATTAATACCGAAGTTTAGACATATTAGTTTTTTGAAATATGGACTTGATTTATTTACTATTGTAATTGGAGTATATTTAATGTTAAATACTTTTTTGTTTCCTATAATTGAATATAGGGAGTGGAGATATAAAATAACAGAAGATAAAATTGAAATGATTTATGGAATGATTATTAGAAGAAAAATTATTATTCCAATTTCAAGAATACAGCATTTGGATATAGAGCAGGGATTTATTTATCGAAGATTTGGACTGGCTTCTTTAAATATAAATACAGCTGGAGCTTCCCATGAATTGCCTGCTTTAACTTTAGCAGAAGCAGAAGAAATATCAGAAAAACTGAAGGATAGAATAGAAAAGAGTGATACAATTGAATAAAGTTGAAAGAAACCATATAATAAAGCTAATTTCTTCAATAGCTAAATTTATTATAAAAAATTTTTTGTTCATAATAATTATATTAAAACCCCTATATACAGAATTTGGTATCTATAAGTCCCTCTTATTTGGAAGTATTATTATCTTAGTAGTTTCAATTATGTATTTTATAGACTGGCATAACACTATATTTTATTTTGAAGAAAATTCTATTTCTTATAAAAAAGGGACTATTAATGTAAAAAAAAGAGAAATACCTTTTAATAAAATAAATACTGTAGATATATCTCAAAGTATGATACAAAAACTGTTGGATGTATATCAAATAAAAATAGATACTGGGAGTGTTATTGAGGAAAAAAGTGAGATAGTTCTTCTATTGGAAAGCAGCAGAGCATCGGAGATAAGGAATTTATTATTGGAAAAGAATACCGATAATATTGATGAGGATACTACTAATGAATATACACTAAGTAGTAAAGATTTATTAATATATACTTTAACTTCAAATGTTATTTTAAGTGGAATGGGTATTATTTTTGTTATTATTAATTTTATTGATGATTATATAAATGAATTTTTAAATATTAATTTAATAGATAGAATAATACCATCTGACAACGCTGTTTTCAAAATGGTTTTGATTTTTATTTTATTTGTTATTTTTAGCATTTTTATAGCAATAATCAGAAATTATATTAAATATGATGGATTTAGAGTATATATTGAAAATGATAAATTGAATATAAAATATGGCATGTGTAATAAGAAAAATTATTCATTTCAAAGAAAAAAGATTAAAGGAATTCATATAAAGCAGAATTTTATTATGCAGAAGTTAAATTTAAGAACAATTGAAGTTGAAAGTATAGGTTATGGAGATGAAGAAGGAGAAAAGGCAATTTTATATCCAATTTGTACAGAAAAATTACAAAAAAATATTATAGAGGATTTGATGCCAGAATTTAGCTTTAAGGGGACAATTAATAAACCACCAAAAAATTCAATTTTTAGATTTATGATAAAGAAATTGATTTTTGCATTTATTATTATCTGTTTTTTAGTTTATAAATTTTCTTATGGTTATTTAAGTATTTTATTAATACCATTTGTACTTGTGGTTGGGTTTTTAGAATATAAAAATACTGCTATGGGAATGAGTGAAAATTTAGTGTATATGTGTTGTAATGGATTTAATAGAAATCAATCAATAATAAAGATGAGTGCTGTACAATCCTTTGAAGTTTCTGAGACTTATTTTCAAAAACTAAAGGGCCTTTCTAATTATAAAATCAATATATTCGGTAATCAGTTTGGAAATAGTATCAAGGTATGTAATTTAAGCTATAGGTTTTATGAAAAATTAGCAGTAGATAAATTCATGTAAATGATATGATGTATTATTGGGTCAAACTAAACTCTAAATTTTATTTTAAATTTTAAAGTGTATAGTTTAGTTTGACCCGATTTTTATTTGCCTACCATTTTGATTTTTTATATAAATCTATTATTTAGAAAAGAAAAAAGGGATATAATTAATATAAGGGTCTTTAATTTTAGAAATAAATTGTATAGTTACTTTTTGCGAAAATTATCTATTATATCTAGGTTTAAAATTTCTAAAAGATCACTATATATATTATTCAATTGTTCCAAATTTAAATTATGTAATTATCTCAATTCATTAGAAAGTGGGGTTATCTATGGAAAAGGTAGATAAAGATAAAGGATTTGAGATTTTAAATAATATGAAGAAATATTATTACAGCGGTGAAACAAGAAGTGCTGAATTTAGAATAGAACAATTAAAAAAATTAAAGGAATTAATAATTAAATATGAATATGAAATAATTGAAGCTATAAGAATTGATCTAGGGAGACATGAATTGGAAACCTATGAAGTTGAAATTGGATTTCTATTAAATAGTATTTCATACATGATGAAACATCTTAAAAGGTGGATGACTCCTAAAAAAGTAAAAACCCCAATTCATCAGTTTGGGGCAAGAAGCTATATAAAACCACAGCCTTATGGTCTTGTATTGATTATTGGTCCTTTTAATTATCCTTTTAGTCTTTTAATTGAGCCTATGATAGGAGCCATTGCTGCTGGAAACTGCGTTCTTCTTAAACCATCAGAGCAAACACCTAATGTATCCAGTCTAATAAAGAAAATAATAGAAGCAAATTTTAAAAGGGAATATATTGGAGTAGTTGAGGGAGGAGCGGAGATAATTACTCCTTTAATTCACATGCCCTTTGATTATATTTTTTTTACTGGAAGTCCATCTATTGGAAAAATTATTATGAAGGCTGCCAGTAAGAATTTAATACCAGTAACCTTAGAACTAGGTGGTAAAAGTCCTTGTATTGTAGATAAAGATGTAAATATTAAAATTGCATCGAAGAGAATTGCTTGGGGCAAATTTTTCAATGCAGGGCAAACTTGCATTGCTCCGGATTATGTATTAATTCATGAATCTATACATGATGAATTTTTAGAGGAGCTGAAAAAAACAATAAAAGAATTTTATGGAAACGATGTCTTTTTATCGAAATCCTTTGGAAGAATTGTAAATGAAAGACATACTAAAAGAATTATAGCAATAATAGAAAATGATAAAGATAAAATCCTATTTGGAGGGAAATATAATATAGAGGAAAATTATATTGAACCTACAGTTATTGATAAAGTTACTTGGAAGGATGAATCAATGAAAGAGGAAATATTTGGACCGGTTCTTCCAGTAATGACCTTTACTGATATAGACAAAGTTATTACAATGATAAATGAAAGACCTAAACCTTTGGCAATCTATATTTTTGCTGAGAATAAATCAGTACAAAGAAAAGTTATTGAAAATACAAGTTCGGGGGGAGCTTGTATAAATGATACCTTAAGTCATTTTTCAAATCATCATTTACCCTTTGGAGGAGTTGGAAACTCAGGTATGGGTTCCTATCGTGGGAAAATGAGCTTCAAAACATTTTCTCATATGAAGGGCGTGCTTAATAAATCAACAAAAATAAATATGAAACAGATATTTCCACCTTATTCAAATTCAAATTTAAATATAATCAAGAAAATTTTAAGATGAGAAATATTGGTTAAATTTTGCTAAAAAGGGTATAGTATAAAGCAATATTTAGAACTTCTATAAGAATATTCTTAGTCTAAATAATTTATTATTAGGTTGTGATTAAGATTGATGTCAATTAATCGATATAAACATATTAGACGATATAAGGAAATCGCTAGGGTATTTGTAAAACATGGCTTTGGAACGGTTTTAGATCAATTGGGTATTTTAAAGTATCTAGATATAAAAAAGAAGACAAATAAGAAAGAAGATAAATATATAAAAAAATCAATTGGTGAGAGACTTAGATTAGCATTGGAAGAGCTAGGGCCAAGCTTTATAAAGCTTGGTCAAATAATAAGTACAAGACAAGATTTACTAAGTGAAGATATAATAAAAGAATTGGAGAAACTCCATGAATCAGCTTTACCTTTCTCCTTTGAAGAAGCTAAAGAATGTATTGAATATGAATTAGGCGAAAACCTGGAAGAAATTTTTATTGAGTTTGATGAAAAACCTTTAGCAGCAGCTTCTATAAGTCAAGTGCATTTGGCAAAACTAAAAAGTGGAAAACAAGTTGTAGTAAAGATACAAAGACCAAGGATAGAAATAAAGATTGAAGAGGATATGAAGATACTCAAGGATTTAGCTTGGTTTATTGATACCCATACAAAGTATGGAAAATTATATGAATTTAGTACTATGGTTAAAGAATTTCATAATACATTGAGGAAAGAATTAGATTTTAGAATTGAAGGGGAATATACAGAAAAGTTTAAAGAAAATTTAGCATCAAATAGAAAAATTGTTATACCATCTGTATATTGGGAGTGTACTACTAGATCCATATTAACTTTAGAATATATAGAAGGTATAAGTTTAAGTAATTTTGAAGAATTAAAGGATAAAAAGGTTGACCTTAAACTTATTGCCAGAATAATTTCAAAATCAATATTTGAACAGATATTAAGGGATGGTCTTTATCACGGAGACCCTCATCCAGGAAATATTAAAGCTTTATCAGATAATAAAATTGCTTTTTTAGATTTTGGTATGGTTGGAACTTTAAAAGAGGAGAGGAAAAGACAGTTTTTAAAAATATTGTTGGGAATTGCTTTTAAAAATAGTAAGCTCATAGTAGATGCTGTAATGGATTTAGGATCCATGACAAGACGTTCCGATGCTAAAAAGCTGGAATTTGAAATAGATAAATTAAGAGACGAATACATAGAGCTTCCATTAAAGGAAATAAAGCTAACAGAAATTTTCAATAAAATTTTTGACTTATCATTTAAATATAATATTAAGATACCAAATGAATTTACAATGCTTGTAAAAACCTTAGCCACAATGGAAGGGGTTGTTGAAAAGCTTGATCCTGAGCTAAATGTATTGGAAATTGCCCAACCCATTGCTAAGAAGCTTATGTTTAGGCTATTTTCTCCAGAAACAGTTAAAGATTATATAAAGGAAGGAATATTTGATTATGGGAATTTAGTAAAGGAATTTCCCGAGCTTTTACTCAATTTTTTTAGAAAAATGGAAGATGAAGATTATACTTTAAACTTTCGATTTAAAAGTACCAAAGAAATTCTAAAACGCTTTGATAAAATAAGTAATAAAATCTCCTTTAGTATTGCACTTCTTTCTTTAAGTATTATTATAGCAGGATTTATAATAGGTTTTGGTATGGCAGCCACTGTGGAAACAGAAGCATATATATTTAATTTATCTATTCTAAAAATTGGATTAGTAGCTGCTGTATTGATGTATCTATGGTTAATATTCTCAATATTTAAAACTGGAAGGTTTTAAATATAAAAAATATTGTAAAAAATCGCTTAAGGATAAGGAAAATTATTTAATAATTTAATAAAGGTATTCATATATCTGTTCAAGCCATTCATGATTTGGGAAGTAAACTTTAGTTAGTATATGAGAAAAGAGTTTTTTTATGCTGAAGGGTCAGGTATCATAACACAATAAGTCATGATACCTGACCAACATATCTTAATTACAATATTTTACTTAAAAATTCCTTAGTTCTTTTGTTTTTGGGGTTGTTAAATATTTCATCGGAAACACCTTCTTCAGCAATAATTCCATTGTCCATGAAAATAATTCTGTCCGCCACTTCCCTTGCGAAGCCCATTTCATGGGTAACGATAACCATGGTCATTCCTTCATGGGCCAGCTCTTTCATTACATCAAGGACTTCTCCCACCATTTCTGGATCAAGGGCCGAGGTAGGTTCGTCAAAAAGCATAACATCTGGTTTCATGGCTAAAGCCCTAGCTATGGCAATTCTTTGTTTTTGACCTCCTGAAAGCTGCGAAGGATAATTATAGGCCTTATCCTTTAAGCCTATTCTTTCTAATAAATTAAAAGCTATTTCTTTACTGGCTTCCTTTGATATATTTTTTGTTTTAATTGGTGCTAGGGTAATATTGTCTAAAATATTCATATGGGGAAAAAGATTGAATTGTTGAAATACCATCCCCATTTTTTGTCTAATGACATTAATATCATTTTTTCCATTATTTATATTTATTCCTTCAAAAAAAATATTTCCCTTTGTAGGGTTTTCCAATAGATTTAAGCATCTTAAGAATGTGCTTTTTCCAGAACCGCTGGGACCTATTATAACAACAACTTCCCCCTTTTTAATATGATTATCTATGCCATTTAGTACCTTAAGGCTATTAAAGCTTTTATGAAGTCCTTCAACTTTAATCATTGATTCCGAACCTCCTTTCAACAAATGCTACTAACTTAGATATAATAAAGGTTAATGATAAATAAATTAATCCAGCACCAATGAGAAACTGTGCATATTGATAAAATTTAGCTCCTAAAATTCTAGCAGAGTTCATAAGCTCCCTTGCTCCAATTGCAGAGACTAAGGAAGTATCCTTCAAAAGCACAATTAATTCATTTCCAAAGGCCGGTACTACCCTGTAAAAGGCTTGAGGTAATATAATATATCTCATTGCCTGAGCATTGGATAACCCTAGAGAACGTGCAGCTTCCATTTGCCCCTTGTCGATGGATTGAATACCAGCCCGTACAATTTCGGCCATATAGGCTCCACTATTTATTCCAATACCTATGATTCCAGATAAAACAGGATCTGGAGATATGGAGTTTCCTGTAATTCCTTTAAAAAGTTGAGGGACAGCAACGTAAATGAAAATAATTTGTAAAAGCATTGGTGTTCCCCTGATTATCGTTACATATATACTGGAAATCCCATTAATAATAGGATTTTTAGAAAGTCTTGCCATACCTGCAATAGTACCTAAAATAAATCCAATAATTGCAGCTCCAAAGGCCATTTCAATTGTAATAATAGTTCCTTTTAATAGAAATTCTTTATATTCCCAAACTTTTAAAATTCCTTGCAAAATTATTCCTCCTTAACATCAAAATAAATTAGGGGCAATTTTAACGGCCCCTAATTTATTTTGATGATTTATAAAAGTATTTATTCAACGCCCCAAGCCTTTTTAAATTCATCAATTTTACCACTTTCTTTAATTTCATTAATTGCTTCATTAATGGCTTTTGTTAAATCATCATTACCTTTTTTAGTGATAACTGCGGTTTCCTCATAGGAAAGAGGCTCACCAATAATTGTATAGGAACTATCATTTGCTACATAATCCTTTGCTACACTAACATCTGCAACTACAGCTTTAGCTGTTCCATTTTTTACCATTATGAATCCCATATTAAAATCGTCAAGGGATACAACTTCAGCCCCTTCTATTTTATTAGCAGCCTGTTCACATGTACTACCCATTCCTGCTGTAACCTTTTCACCATTAAGGTCTTCTACACTTTCAATTCCTGAATCAGTAGTAGTTACAACAACTTGACCGCCTACTAAATAAGGTTCAGACATATCTACATTTTCCTTACGTTCCTCTGTAACAGAGAAGCCAGAGATGCCAACATCAACTTGACCGCTTTGAACAGCTGTAACTATTGTTTCAAAGCTCATTTGTTTTAGTTCAAGATCTACTCCAAGCTTTGCGGCAATTTCATTTGCTAGGTCAATATCAAAACCAACAATATTCCCTTTTTCATCGATTGTTTCAAAGGGTGGATAATCTGGACTGGTTCCTACTACAATAACACCCTTTTCTTGAATTTTTTCAAGGACTGTTTGTTCCTTTGATTCATTATTATCAGCTGTATTGCTGCTACCACAGCCGATTAGTGAAAATACTGTCATAAGTATAAGAATAACACCTATAATTTGATTTAATTTTTTATTCATATCTTTATTCCCCTTTCATTTTCCAACTAGAGACATTATACAGGATTATGAATAAATATGCAAGAGTATTTAATATAATTTTAAAAAGAAAATTTTAAAAATTTAATAATATGGTATAATAAATTTTAAATTAATTTAACTTGCCCTATATTAAAGCTTTCTAAGTTATATTTAGAAGCAAAAAAATTGATTTGCTAGCACAACAGGTTAATTTAGAAAAATGTAATAGCTTTATGAAAGGAAGGATAAAATGACAGCTGAAATAAATAACTCTGTTCAACCAAAAAATTGGTTTGAAGGTATTCCAAGGGAGTCATATAAAAACTTTGAGAAAGTGGATATTTCAAGTGATTGGTTTGAAGTTTATAGGCTTCCCCATGATGTTTATGCAATTTATGAATCAAAGCATTTTCAAGAAGTAATTTCATTTTTAATTATAGGAGAAAAAATATGTATTCTTTTGGATACGGGTATGGGCATTGGAAACATAAAAGAAGTTGTAGACCAGCTTACTAATAAAGAAGTTCGTGTTGTCAATAGCCATTGTCATTTTGACCATGTGGGAGATAATAATAAATTTTCTCATGTTTATATTTATGAAGATGAGAAAGCCTTGGCTAGATTAAGGATAGGATATACTAAAGATGAACTAAAGGAGCATCTTGACCCCTATTTAATAAATGAAGGGCTTCCCAATAACTTTGATTCTAAAAATTATTGTATTGAACCAATAGAACCATATTCACTAAAAGATAAAGAAATTCTAGATTTAGGAAATCGTAAATTGGAAGTGCTTTATACTCCAGGACATTCTCCTGACAGTATTATGTTATTAGACAGGCAAAATAAAATATTATTTACTGGAGATACATTTTATCCTGCTGCTCTTTATGCCCATTTTGACGGTGATTTTTACGGAGATTCGAATTTTAAAACGTATTTAAATACCATGAAAAGGGTAGCAAAACTTGTTCCGGATTTAGAACTCCTTTATTGTTCCCATAATGAGCCGGTAGTGAAACCAAGTATTATATATAAGGTTGTAGAAGCCTTTGAAGAAATAATCAATGGCTCATCAGATTATAAAATTGTTGATGAAAAGTTTAGAGAATATAGTTTTGAAGGTTTTTCTATTATTATAAAAGATGTATAGCAATCATTAAAAATTAACTTTTGTGTTAGTCTTAATATGAAAAGGGATTTAATATCTTTTTGATTATAAAATAAACTCTGGTTTTGAATAATTAGATGAGAAATTTTATAAAAGGGTCAGATATTATAAAACAATATGTTGTTTTGTAATATCTGACCCTTTTATTTATAAGGCTTTTGTATAGATTTAATGAAAAAATTAAGTATTTAAATAGGATTTATACTATTGATACAATTGAAAATTTTTAGAATATTTTATTGACATAAAGAAGGATGTTGTATAGAATAATATTAATACGTTATATAACGTATTAATATTATTCTATACAACACTAGGAGGTTTTTTTATGAAAAAAGAACATGTAAAGCAGTTAGAAGAGGCAATTAAGGCAGTTAAGGAAATTGATGTAAAGAAATTTTATTTTGTGGCTTGTGGAGGGTCTATGGCATTATTGCAGCCAGCACATTACATATTTGATAGAGAAATAGATATTTCTGCTGCTATTTACTCGTCAAATGAATTCATTCATCGTAATCCTAAAATACTTGGAAAAGATACTGTTGTAATTTTGTGCTCACATTCTGGGAATACACCAGAAACAGTAAGAGCAGCTGAATTTGCACGGGAAAAAGGTGCTGTAACAATAGCCTTTTCAAACCTTGAAGAATCTCCACTTTTAAAAGCAGCTGAATATGGAATTACTTATGATTATGGAAAAGAAGCTTTAGCCTCTGAAAGCAATAATGGGATGCTATATCGCTTGGTATTTGGTATACTAAATTCATTGGCACCAAAGGAAAAATATGCTCGTGCTCTTAAGTGTGTAGATAATCTTCAAGGAGTATATGATCGCAATAAATCTAATACTAAAGGTGCAGCTTCTGAGTTTGGGAAAAAATATAAGAGAGAAAAGCTCGTTTATACATTAGGAAGTGGTGCATATTATGGTGTTGCATATTCCTTTACTAGCTGCTTATTAATGGAAATGTTATGGATAAATTCAAATGCAATTCACTCAGGAGAATATTTTCATGGTCCCTTTGAAATTACAGATTATGATGTTCCATTTATAATAATTAAAGGCTTAGGTGAGACAAGACCCCTTGATGAAAGAACCCATGCATTTTGTCAGAAATTTAGTGAAAAGGTAGTTGTTATTGATGCTGAAACCTTTGATATGGAAGGAATAGATAAAGACTTAAGAGGATATTTTGGCCCTTTGGTTGCAGGAGTTGTTCTTCGTCAATATGCTGATCATATTTCAGAGCATAAGGGACATCCTCTATCAGTTCGTCGTTATATGTGGAAGATGGAATATTAAGATAAAGATAAATAACTTCAAGGTTTAATAAATTTCAAATAAAAAATGTAGAACCCTTCATTATTTTCTTTGAAATTTATTTTAAATGTTAATGTTGATTATCTATAATAATTTATAAAATTTTAAATTATAGGATCAGTTTGGAAATGAAGTTTTATTTAATTGAAGAAATTGCATAACTCTAATTTGGCAAAATTGCAAATTTAATTTTTCTGTAATAAAAGGAGGAGTAACTTATGAAACGTATACTGACACTAGTTTTGAGTCTTGTGATATTAATATCATTGACAGCTTGTGGAGGAGGTTCAGACAATCAAACTGATCAAACAGGTTCAAGTGAAGGGGATGTGACTGTAATTAATTTTTTTCACCGATGGCCTAATGAACCTAAAAATACATTTTTTAATGAGTTAGTTGCAGAATTTGAAAAGCAGCATCCTAACGTTAAGATAAAAATGGATAAAGTTTTGAATGATCCATATAAGGAAAAGCTTCGTGTTCTTGTATCATCAGACGATCTTCCTGATGTCTTTGTTTCTTGGTCAGACTCATTTGCTAAAAATATTGTATCTTCTGGAAAGGTAAAAGCAATTGATTATCTTTATAAAGAGGATTCCCAGTGGGCTGAAGGTATTATGGAAACTCAAATAAAACCATTCCAGTTTAATGGTAAGACCTATGGAGCACCCCTAACAATAGATGGAAAAGCATTTTTCTATAATAAGGATGTTTTTTCAAAGTATGATTTGAAAGTACCTACTACATTTGAAGAATTGATAGATATACTTGAGAAATTAAAAACAAATGGATATGAAAGCCCGATTATTGAAGGTTTATCAGATTCATGGGCTATATCCCACTATTTAGGAACAATGAATCAACGTATGATGGATCCTGAAGTTATTAATAAAGATTATAATCCTCAAACATGTGAGTTTACTGACCTGGGATATATTAAGGTTTTAGAGAGATTCAAAACATTGACAGATTACATGGGTACAGTTGCTACTGCAATAGATCATGAGACTGCACGTAATATGTTTGCTTCCGGTGAAGTGCCAATAGTGTATATGCAATTTGCTGAAATAAAAATGGTTGAAGATGCTGGTGATATAAATTTTGGATTCTTTGACTTTCCTAAATTTAAAGATGGAAAGGGAAATCCTACAGCCCTTACAGGAGCACCAGAAGGTTTTATGCTTGGTATAAATGCTCCACAGGAAGCAGAAGAGTTTTTGAAATTTATAATTTCAAAAGAGAATGCCTTTAAATTCACAAAAGAATGTGGACAATTTACGGCCCTTAAAGAAGCTGTTACAGAAGAAAATGCAACAAAGCAGGGCTTAGAAGCCTATAAAGTGATCATGAATGCTTCTGAAACTGCACCTTGGCTAGATAATGCTGTGAATATTAGAGTGGCAGATGCTTTTATGCGGGGAGGACAGTCTTTGGTAATTGGAGAAATGACTCCTGAGGAAGTAATGGAAAATGTACAAAAGGAAGCAGCCAAGCTTAGTGAATAATTCAGTATTAATTTAATAAATATGATGGGAAAGGGGAGACTTATCTCCCCCATTAATACTTATTATTTTTAATCAATATTTTCTGAATTAATATTAAGTCCATGGTCTCGATTATGTTTTAACCGAATTTTATGAGGGAGTGGTAATAATGAAAAAAAGTAAAATACAAGTAGCACAATACTTGTTTATATTACCATGTATTGCTTTTTTACTATTATTTATATATTATCCGTTGATTCAAAATTTTATCTACAGCTTTTATGATTTTTCTGTATTTTCTCCTGCCAAGACATTTGTTGGATTGAAAAATTTTAAAGCATTATTATCTGATAAAGTTATAGTTACCGCACTGACCAATAACATACGATATGCCGTTATATCTGTATTTTGTCAGGTCTTTATAGGCTTGGTATTAGCAGCAATTTTAGAGGACAAGCTATTTAGAAAAATTGCACCTGTTTGTAGAGTTATATATTTTATGCCCGTAGTAATTTCAATATCGGTAATTGCTTTATTATTTAGTTTTATATATCATCCTCAAGTAGGGCTTTTAAATAATTTTTTAGAGCTTATAGGTCTTGGCAAGCTTGCTAAGCCATGGTTAGGGTTACCTAATACAGCCCCCTATGCTGTAATTGCCGTATCACAATGGCAAAGTACAGGCTATATAATGATGCTATTTGTTGTTGCGATTCAGAAAATACCTAAGGAGCTATATGAAGCTGCGGAAATAGATGGAGCTGGTAAAATAAAACGTTTTTTTCATGTTACAGTACCACAAGTTAAGGAAATGCTTTTTGTTACTATATTAATTACAGTGACCGGTGCATTTTTAGTTTTTAATGAACCATATATCCTCACTAAGGGTGGAGGGCCAGGGACAAGTTCTATTACCCTAGCTGTCCATATGTATCAATCGGGATTTTTCAAAGACAATATGGGATATGCTTCTGCTTTAGCAATAATAATATTTGCCATAACTGCCTTATTAGCATTAGTGCAAATATATTCCTTTAGGACAGGAAAGGAGGATTAATGCAATGCATAAAACAAAAAATTATAATTCTAATAGGGATAAATTAGGTGCAGGTGGGGTTTCAATTTATATATTTTTATTTATAGGTATTGTTATAATTGTATATCCACTTTTCTGGATGGTTATGTCATCTCTAAAGGGCTATAGCGAGATATACAATAGTGTATGGAGTCTTCCAAGTAAATGGCTTTTCTCAAATTATACAGTGGCATGGGAAAAGGGGATATCAAATTATTTTGTTAATAGTTTCATAGTAACCCTTGTAACTATTGCTGGTGTAATAGTTATTGGTTCTTTATGTGCATATGGGCTTAGTAGATATAAATCCAAATGGATAAATATAACCCTTGCTTTATGTGTTGGAGGCATGATGGTTAATCCTCAAGTATGCTTAATTCCTTTGTATATGCTTCTTCAAAATGTGGGAATACATAATACACTTTTTGCACTTATTTTACCATACATTGCATTTAGGCTTCCTTTGTCAATACTCCTTATAAGATCATATTTTCTTGGAATACCTAAGGAGCTGGAAGAGTCGGCCAGGATAGATGGGTGTACATCCTTTGGTGTATATTGGAGGATATTTATGCCTATATCTAAGCCTATAATTCTTACTACTGTAGTTCTTACAGCTTATTATGCATGGAATGAATTTATATTTGCCATTATATTTATAGATTCAGATAAATATAAAACAATACCATCAGGACTTATGAACTTTAGGGATGCCCTTCAAACAGATTGGGGTGTACTGTTGGCAGGAATGGCAATTTCAGCTTTGCCAATGGTGATTATGTTAATAGCTATGCAAAAACATCTTGTGAGAGGTATGTCTGAGGGCTCACTTAAAGGCTAGTGATTTTGTCTTTGGTGCTTTCAAAGTGCATTTTAACATCTTCAATTGTATAGAAAACATATAATTTGAATCATTAATATAAAAATTTATTATTTTAGGGGGGAATAAAGCTTGAAAATAATTTCAATAGGTGATAATGTAACTGATTGCTATCTGGACAAAAAAGTTTATTATCCAGGAGGAAACTGTGTTAACGTTGCAGTTAATTGTAAACGTTATGGAGCTAGTGAATCTGCTTATATTGGTATATTTGGTAATGATGAAAAGGCTGATCATATAATATGGGCACTGGATCAAGAGGGTATAGCATATAAGTATTCTCGATTTATGATGGGAATAAGTGGTCAACCTAGAGTAAATCTTACACCTGAAGGTGACAGAGTATTTGTTGGGGGACCAAAGAATACGGTTCAGCACATTGTTAGACTTCGCTTAACCCAAGAGGATTTACAATATATTTCTAAATTTGATCTATGTCATACAAGCTGCTATTCAAGCATAGAGACAGAGCTTCCTAAGATTAAAAAAAGATGTAATATTTCCTTTGATTTTTCTGAGAATAGAGAAAGGAAATATCTTAGTAAAGTATGCCCCCATATAAAATTTGCTTTTTTTTCTGGGGCAGATTTAAGTATAGATGATATAAAATATCTTATAAAAACATGTCATTTGCTAGGCACAGAGATTGTTGGAATAACCCGTGGTTCAAAGAGAGTCTTGTTTTCTAAAGAAGGTAATTTGTTTGAGCAGCCTATAAAACCAACTAAAGTTGTAGATACTATGGGAGCAGGTGACAGCTTCATTGCTGGCTTTTTAACCTATTATTCTGAAAATAAGAATATGAGAGAGGCTTTGAATTTTGCTGTTATATGTGCAGCTAAAACCTGTTCTATTGATGGAGCCTTTGGATATCCCCATGAGCTTAAAGAAGAGTTTATATAAAAACTATATTTTAAATTAAATAAATTTTTAATTGAAATAGATTGATAATACTAGTGTATGAGTCTCCCTTTTTTCAATAGGGGAGATCTAAGCACTTTTTTTATATTTTTGACAATATTTTAAAGGGTATGAGTTTAACCTTAAACTAACAAATAATGGCGTATAATGTGTTTTTATGATAGTATTATGATAAACAGAAAAAAGTTATAGCGAAACAAATCAAAAGGAGTTGAACATATGCTAGAATCTTCGAGTTCAATAGCCCTCTATGAACAATTGAAAATTATAATTAAAAATAATATTATAAATAAGGTTTATAAAGCAGGAGATAAGCTTCCAAATGAAACTGAGTTAGGCAAGATTTATGGAATTAGTAGAATAACTGTACGTAGAGCATTAAAGGAGCTGGCCAAGGAAGGTCTATTAGAAATTAAGCAAGGAAAAGGAACTTTTGTAAAGGATTCAAAATTAAATTTAAAGATTATGGATTTACGAGGGTTCAGAGATGCTCTTTCAGATGCAGAGCATTCTGTAAGCACAAAAATTTTAGAAAAAAAGATAATTAAAGCAAATGATGAGATTACAAAGGATTTTAAGTCACCGTCGGGATTTAGGGTTTTAAAACTAAAACGCTTAATAATGGATAATAATGAGCCTTGGGGTATTGACATATCATATTTTCCTATAGATATTTATCCAAATATATATGAAAAAATAATTGATAATGTTTCTACATTTAATATTATAAAAAAAGAATACGGTATTGTAATGTGTAAAGCCTATAAAGAATTCAGTGTAGTTATAGCAGGAAAAGAATACAGTAAATTGTTAAACTGCAGTCCTACGGAGCCTCTGTTTTCAGTTAGAAAAATTATTTATGATTCACAAAAAAAACCCATCCATCTTTCGCAGTATTATACCCTCTCTAGTAGAGTAAAATATGTAATTAGTGTAGAAAATTATTAGTGTGTCTAATAAAAACTATAATGAGTATCAATTTGGTTAAGTGCAGGTGGTAAGATGATATACACTGAAATAATTGAATATATAAATTCTATGTTAAGTAATAATACTTTAAAGCAAAATAAAGAATTTGAAATTATAAAAGAGAGTTTTACTTTCTATAGTATAAATTCTGATAATATAAATGGCACTTTACTTTTATTAGATGACTTTTATGCTATAAGGGGAGTAAAAGGAATTATTAAAAGCAAAATAAATCTTATAGGAAAAACATTAAATCTGCCATTTAAAGAAAAAATAAAGTCTAGTGAGGTTATTAAGTATATAGATAGTAATTTTTGCGTTTATTTTCTTAAAGAGAAAGGCTATAAATGTGAGGAAATAAATTATGGGCTTTGTTATATTATTGATAAAACAAGTCAAAAAAATGAAATGTTACTTGAGAATATAGCCCTTAAAATTAGCAAAACTATAGAAATTTTACAAAGATACAATGAAGAGAATAATTTCTTGTTAAAGTATTTAGATTCAATTGATGAAGGAATATCAACCTGTGATACAAATGGGAATATGACCTATGTAAATAAAGCCTGTTGTGAAATATTAGGAATTAAAAAAGAAGATGTGGCAAATAGAAAAAAGAAAATTTCTCCGGAATATAGACCTATATTAAACAAAATATTAAATGAAAAGAAAAGTATTATAGATGTTGAATATTTTCCAAAGAGAAATAATAATACAATACATCTCATTAATTCTTCTTATCCTGTATTTGATGATAAAAAGAAAGTACTAGGCACAATAGATATTTTTAGAGGCATAAAAAGAACAACAAAATTAGCTAATACACTTGTGGGACAAAATCTTTCCTATAATTTTGAAAATATAATTGGAGAAAGTATTATTCTAAAAGAAAAAATTGGACTTGCTAAAAGCTTTGCTTTAAGTGATGCAAATATATATATTGAAGGAGAAAGTGGTACTGGAAAAGAATTATTTGCTCAATCAATTCATAATTATAGTAATAGAAAAAGTGAGCCATTTATAGCTATAAATTGCGCTAATTTTCCTCTTGAGCTTGTTGATAGTGAATTGTTTGGTTATGAAGAAGGAGCCTTTACTGGTGCAAAAAAGGGTGGGAAAATTGGAAAGTTCGAGCTTGCAAATGGAGGGACATTATTTTTAGATGAAATTGGTGAAATGCAGCTTCATATACAGGCTAAACTTTTAAGGGTCTTGGAAACTAAAACATTATCTAGAATTGGTGGAAATAAGCCTATAAAAGTAGATGTGAAAATTATAGCTGCTACAAATAGAAATTTATATGAGTTGGTTAAAAAAGGGGAGTTTAGGGAAGATCTGTACTATAGATTAAAAGTTCTTTTTCTGGAGATTCCACCTTTGAGAGAAAGAGGAGAGGATGTAATTCTTTTAACTCAATATTTCATAAAAAAAATTGGTGGCGGTATGGGGAAGAATATTAAAGGGGTAGACAAAGAAGGAGAAGCTTTGCTTTTAAAGTATAATTGGCCAGGGAATATAAGAGAACTTGAGAATATTATTGCGAGAGCTTTATTTATATGTAATAAAGATATAATTACAAAGGAAGATTTGATCAAATCAGGGGTAAGGATAGAAGATATAGGTGAGAATATAAAAAATAATCTGGAGGAAATAAACAAAGAGATATTAATAGATACATTAAGACAAACAAAGGGTAATAAAAAAAGAACAGCTGAAATATTAGGGGTTTCTAGACCGACAATATATAGAATGATAAAAAAATGTGGTGTAAAACTGTAAAGCGTGTAATATAACGTTACACATGCATGGTTTATGGTTTTTTAGAGTAATTTATAGATAATAAGGAAAGGATAGTGTAAAAAAATGTTACATTATCCTTTTTTATTTTTTGTTCATTAAATTAAAGTATTGAAAATACTGAACTTTAGCAAAGCTTATATTTGGCATAATAGTTGCTTAACATATATAAAAGAAGTTAAATTTTTCAATTGCATATTTAAATAGAGGTATAACTAAGAATTTAAACAAATGAAAGTAGACTCTGTGGTAAATTAAATTTAAAATGAGGAGGAAATAAAATGAAAATTAGAAAAGCAGAACCTTTTAAAATCAAAATGGTAGAGCCTATTAGGCTTATATCTAGAGAGGAAAGAGAAAAAAGTCTAAAGGAAGCAGGATACAATCCATTTTCATTAAGATCAGATGATGTATATATTGATTTACTAACAGACAGTGGAACAGGAGCAATGAGTGATAGGCAGTGGGCGGCACTTATGATGGGTGATGAATCCTATGCAGGAAGTAGAAGTTTTTATAAATTGGAAAATGTTGCACAGGAGATAACCGGGTATAAATATGTCATTCCTACTCATCAAGGCAGAGGTGCAGAACAGGTAGTATTTCCTAATTTGATAAAGAAACCTGGAACTTATGTAATTAGCAACATGCATTTTGACACTACAAAGGCCCATGTGGAAATTGCAGGAGGAAGAGCCATAAACTTAATTCATGATAAGGCATTTAATACTACAGAATATGATGATTTTAAGGGGGATTTTGATTTAGAAAAACTTGAAAAGTTCATTAAAAATCATAAAATAGAAGATATTGCTTGTATAGTAGTTACTATAACATGTAATTCAGCAGGTGGACAGCCGGTTTCAATGAAAAACATAAAGGGAGTAAAGGAAATTGCAGATAAATATGGCTTGAAAGTATTTATGGATGCGGCCAGATATGCTGAAAACGCTTATTTTATAAAACTTAGGGAAGAAGGGTATAAGGACAAGACAATAAAGGAAATATCTAGGGAAATGTTCAGTTATGCAGATGGAATGATGATGAGCTGTAAGAAAGATGGTTTAGTAAACATGGGAGGCCTAATTGCAATAAAGGATGATGAAGAACTATATACAGCTTGTCGTTCTACAGTAGTACCCCTAGAAGGATTTCCAACATATGGTGGTCTGTCAGGTAGAGATATGGAAGCTTTGGCAGTAGGATTAGAAGAAGCTTTAGAATTTGAGTATTTAGAGTATAGAATGGAGCAGGTAAAATATCTTGGAGACAGATTAAGGGAAGCAGGAGTACCAATACAATATCCTACTGGAGGCCATGCAGTTTTCGTAGACTGTAAGAAAATATGTCCCCATATTCCATATCATCAGTTTCCAGCCCAAGCTGTGTGTAATGCTGTATATCTAGAAGCAGGGGTAAGAGCTGTAGAAATAGGATCTTTCTTGTTGGGAAGGGATCCTGATACAGGAGAAAATCTTGAATCTCCACTGGAACTTATGAGACTTACTATTCCAAGAAGGGTATATACAAATAGACATATGGATGTTGTGGCCGATGCTGTAATAGAAGTCTTTAAAAATGCAGATAAATTAGTTGGATTTGAATTCGATTATGAACCAAAGGTATTAAGACATTTTACTGCTAGATTAAAGCCTATAAAATAAGATAATAGACTTCTAAAATATGGAATAAAATAAATACATTCCTCATATTTAATACAAAGGAGGAGTGTATTTTGAGACAAGTAAAAATATTTAGCGGTAAATCTTTAAATATAGAAGAGGATATTAATAATTGGTTAAAGAACAACAAAAACTATAATGTAGTTGACATAAAGATTTTTAGAATAAAAGATAATGTTTGTTCTTTAGTAATTTATAAAGTTGAAAATTAAGAATAATGGGGCTATGGGAAATAGGAGATTTCATATCAATATACAGTTCTTACAAAAAAGATGATTAACAAACAACCTTCTGTTTTACAAGGTTTTGCTAATCATCTTTTTGTGTTTATAGGCTTTGAGTTTTATTTACTTCGTAACATCTTCATTTAATAATTGCTTTTCTCCCATTTCAATCAGTTTTCTAGTTATTTGTCCAGTATGATATGAAGCCAAATAACCACTATCTATAGACCCGGTATCATTTATACCCAATTCCTTAGCCATTTCCATTTTGAACTGGTCTAAAGCAGCTCTAGCTTCAGGTACTACCAGTTTTCTTTTGGACATACAGCCAACTCCCTTAACTAAAATTTAGAACTATTAATAAAATTTAATACTGGATTTTTCACTATTGTAACAATATAACCTTAATTATAAATAATTTAGGTATATATATAATATTACCAAAACCTTTAAAAAAATTTATGTATAAATTTGGATTTTTATCCATTGATCACATAAATAATTTGCAATGGTAATAAAGATAGATAAATTTTAATACTTTAAAGTTGGTTATCTATATATTCATGTTACCTTAAAACTTAGTTTATACATATAGAAATATTTAATGTTCCTCGGGAGTTTTGCTATATATAAATTAAGTTTTGCTGGAATATCTATAACAAAAGAATATAATAAAGGTAAAGGAATGCTTAAGGCATATATATTTGACAATGGAAAGGAGATAATATTATGGATTTGATTTTGAAAAACGGAAAAGTTGCAACTATGGATTCATTAGGAACAATAGCAGAAGCCATTGGGATAAAGGATGGGAAAATTGATATAATAGGAACCAATGATGAGGTTTTAAGGAGAAAATCAAGTAATACAGAAATAATAGATTTAAATAACAGATTGGTTCTTCCGGGATTTATTGACAGCCATATGCATATGTTAAATTATGGATATACTTCTCAGCAGTTAGCTTTAGGTGATTCAAGATCTGTTGATGATTTAATTAAATCTGGCGCCAGATATTTAGGAGATAAACAAATTAAAAAAGGAAATTGGGTGTTGGGGAGAGGATGGAACCAAGATTATTTTATTGAAAAGAGGTTTCCAAACAGAAAAGACTTGGATAAAATTTCTTTAGACCATCCAATTTGTTTTACTAGAGCCTGTGGTCACGTTGCTGTGGCCAATAGCAGAGCTATAGAAATTGTAAAGGATAAAAGAGATGAAGGAATAGAAAATACAAATATAGACTGGGAGTTAGGATTTTTTAAAGAAGATGCATTGGATGTATTATATAGCTCAATTGAAGCACCCTCTGTCCAAGAAATAAAGAATATGATAATAAAAGCAGCGGGTGACTTTATAAAAAGTGGAATAACATCTGTTCAGACTGATGATTTTAATGCCATGCCTGACAATGACTATAGAAAGGTTTTAAAGGCTTATAAAGAGTTAATTGAGGAGGGAAAGCTGTCTGTAAGGGTTTATGAGCAATGTTTGCTGCCGGATGAGGAGGAGTTAAAAAGCTTTTTAAATCGTGGATATAAAACAGGAACTGGAGATGAGAGATTTAAAATAGGACCTTTAAAACTTTTAATAGATGGTTCTTTGGGAGCGGGGACTGCTCTTTTATGTGACGGATATTATGATGATCCTTCTACATATGGTGTAAGTGTATATACACAGGATGAATTAAATGATATAGTATTATTAGCCCATAAAAATGAAATGCAAATTGCTATTCATGCCATAGGAGATAAAGCGATGTATATGGCACTAGATAGTATTAAAAATGCAAATGAAAGCTTTTATAGAGAGGATCCGAGACACGGTGTTGTTCATTGTCAAATTACCGATGAAGAACTTATTGATAGATTTAGAGAAGAAAATATAATTGCGTATATACAGCCTATATTTCTAGATTATGATTTGCACATAGTAGAAGAAAGGGTAGGAAAAGAAAAGGCAAAGAAAACCTATAATTGGAAAACAATGATGAATAAAGGAATAAATTTATCAGGAGGTTCAGATACACCTGTCGTTGGTTTTAATATTATGGAAAACATATACTCAGCTGTAACTAGGATGGATTTAAATGGTTATCCTAAGAATGGATGGCTGCCGGAAGAAAGATTGACGGTGGATGAAGCTATAAAACTATTTACTGTAAATGGTGCCTATGCTTCCTTTGAAGAGAATATTAAAGGAAGCTTAGAAGTAGGAAAACTTGCGGATATGGTGGTTTTGTCCCAGAATGTTTTTGAAATAGATAAGGAGAAGATTAGAGAAGTTGATGTATTAATGACAATTATTGATGGAAAGATTGTATTTAAAGTTTAAAATATATGAAATTGTAGTATTAATATAAATATAGAGATAATTAATTTTAACGTAATTTATATTTATTTGAGAAAATTGCATAATAACTACTTGCAAAAATTAACTACTATATATAGCTTTGAAATCTCTAAAGCATTACCAGATATATTATGCAATTGTCCCAAATTCTAATTATGAAATTATCTCATTTTAAAAAATAGGAGTGAAATTTATGGGAGATATTTTAAGTATTATAAAAGATAGTACTTTAACCTATGAGCAGAAAGTTTTATCTCTTGCAAAGGCTGCAGAAAATACTCTAAATGTATTAAATATAAGCAGGGAAGCTCAGAAATATAGAAATGAGGGCATAATTTGTGACCTTTTTGAAGGTAATGCACCCTATAGACCAAGATATATAGTGCCTGATTATGAAAAATTTTTAAAAAAAGGAAGTGAATTTTTAGGACTAAAAGCTCCAAAGGATATTTGGGAAGCGATTAACAGCTTATTAATTCTATATAAGCATGTACCGTCCATTACTTCATTCCCAGTTTATATTGGTAACATAGATAATTTACTAGATCCTTTCATAGAGGATGAGGATGAAGCATATAAGGCAATAAAATTGTTTTTAACTCATATAGACAGGACCCTAACGGATTCTTTTTGTCATGCCAATATTGGTCCTCTTTGTACAAGAGCCGGCAGATTAATATTAAAGGCAGAAAAAGAACTTCAAAATGCTATACCGAATTTGACCTTTAAATATGGAGAGATGACACCCGATGATTTTGCCATTGAAGGAATTAAAACCGCCCTTGAAACTGCAAAGCCAAGTTTTGCAAATCATGAAATGTTTTCAGGTGAATTTGGAGAAGATTATGGCATAGCAAGCTGCTACAATGGATTAAATATTGGTGGGGGAAGCTATACCCTCGTTAGACTCAATCTGGCGGCTTTGGCTAAAAAGGCCGGTAATGAAGATGATTTTATATATAAAGTATTACCCCATGCTGTAAGGGCTATGGCTGAATATATGGATAAGAGGATTAGATTTTTAGTTGAAGAAAGTGAATTCTTTAAAACTAATTTCTTAGTAAAAGAAGGTCTTATAGATCAAAAAAATTTCACTGCTATGTTTGGAATGTTTGGTCTGGCAGAATGCGTTAATCATTTTATCGGTTCTGAAAAAATAGAAGATAAATTTGGTCATAGTGACAAGGCCAATGATTTAGGAGTTGAAATCATAGAAAAATTAGATGAGGAAGTAGCTAAACATAAAAATCAGTATTGTAAAGCCACAGATGAAAGATTTTTATTGCATGCACAGGTGGGGATAGACTCAGACATAGGAACCAGCCCTGGATGTAGAATACCTATTGGAGAGGAACCGGAGCTTAGTACACATTTATTACATTCATGTAGATTTCATAAATATTTTCCATCGGGGATAGGTGACATATTTAGTTTTGATAGTACAGCCAAAAATAATCCCAAATATATTTTAGATATTCTAAAAGGAGCCTTTAAAGAGAAGATGAGATACATTTCTATCTACTCTTCCGATAGTGATGTTATAAGAATTACTGGATATCTTGTAAAAAAATCTGAAATGGAAAAACTAGATAAAGGGAAACAGGTTCTTCATGACACAGTTGCTTTGGGTCTTGGGTCTGCTAAAAATCAAAAAGTGCTGGAAAGAAAGGTAAGACATAATGGTTAAAGGATTGATCAATCGCATACTGCCCTTTAGTTCAGTAGATGGTCCTGGGAACAGAACAGCAATTTTTTTACAGGGATGTAATTTTAACTGTCTTTATTGTCACAATCCGGAAACTATTAATAAATGTAACAACTGTGGCAGATGTGTAGAACATTGTCCATATAATGCACTCTCTTATGTTGACAATAGAGTTGTATGGAATAGGGAAAACTGTAGATATTGCGATAAATGCTTAGAAATTTGTGGAAATAACAGTTTGCCAAGGGCTGTTAATATGACAGTAGATGAGGTTATGAAAGAAATAATGAAGGTTAAGCCATTTATATCGGGGATAACCGTTTCCGGTGGAGAATGCACTTTGCAAAGCATATTTGTTACGGCGTTGTTTAAAAGGGTAAAAGATATTGGTTTAACTACATTTCTTGATACAAATGGATCGATTTCATTATATGAAGAAAAAGAGCTAATTAAATATATGGATATGGCAATGGTTGATTTAAAATCATATGATAATAAAGAACATAATTTTCTTACTGGTATGGATAATGAAATTGTAATAGAGAATATTAAACATCTTTCTAAAATAAACAAATTATATGAGGTAAGGACAGTTATAGTGCCAGAGCTTTTAAATAATTATTATAATGTTGATATGATTAGTAAACTAATAGCAAGATTAGATCCTAAAATCAGATATAAGCTTATAAAGTATAGACCTATGGGAGTCCGTACAGAGCTTTTCTATAGCTATCAACCAAATGATGAGACGATGAATGAGCTCCATAATTTGGCTCATAAAAATGGTTGCACAAATGTTATTTTGGTTTAAGGTTTAAGCTCATTAAATATGTTTATAATATAAATACTAAAGATAATTTTGTATGCCATGGAGGTCATTATGAAGGTAAAGATTATAAATAATCCATCAGCTGGACGGACTACTCTACAAAAATACCTTGAAGTAATAGTTGGTAGGTTAGTTTTACAAGGGATATTTACAACAGTAGATAAATTCGATACAAAGGGAAAAAATGATGCTTTTGATGAAGTAATGAAAATCAAGGAAAATCAATATGATATTATAGTTGCTGTTGGTGGGGATGGAACCCTTAACGAAGTAGTAAATGGAGTTATGAAGTCAGGAATAAATACTCCTGTAACGGTTTTACCGGCAGGTACAGTTAATGATTTTGCAAATCATTTAAACATTCCCTATGAAATAGATGGTATATGTAAGATGTTTGGAAATGGTAAATTTGTAGATGTTGATGTTTGTAAGGTCAATGAAAATTATTTTATAAATGTTGCCGCTGCTGGAATAATGACAGATGTTCCTCTAAAGGCAACAGTGGCTTCAAAAACTGTATTAGGGAAATTTGCATATTATGCTGAGGGCATTAAGGAGATACCGAAAAAGCTTCTTAAATCTGTAAAATATAGATTTGAGTCTGATGACGAAACTTTTGAAGAGGATGTGTTGATATTTGCCGTACTTAACTCAACTTCTGCCGGTGGATTTAAAAAGTTTGCTCCATGTGCTGGCTTAGATGATGGTAAATTTGATGTATGTATATTTAAAAGATCAGATATTTTCGATACCGCAGCAATTTTTCTTAAAATACTGAGGGGAGAACATATAAACAATAGTAATGTAAGATATTTTCAAACAGATAATCTTTCTGTAACATGTTTACAGGACTGTGGTATTGGTATAGATATTGATGGGGAAGATGGTGGCCCATTACCTGCAAAATTTGAGATATTTCCATCGGCATTAAAATTTTTTATTCCTGAAAAAAATATATAAAAAATATCTGTGAATTTATTTTCACGGATATTTTTTAGTTTGTTAATGAATTGAGAAAATTACATTATGATAATTATTATAAATCAGGTAATAGAATTATAGTTGTGATTTTAGAAGAAAATAATGAAATTAAAGGAGGCAAGGCCATAGATTATTATAGACAGTGCCGGCAGTTAATATTTTTTTAAAATTTTATTATGTGTTTAGAATATTTTTCAAACACGATTGCTTATCAGTATATGAAAAAGTGATATATAGGCATTAAAATTATTGTATTTTTCAAAAAATTATTATAATATAGAATATAATAGTAATAGTAAAAGAAATAAGACTAAAAAACAATTAAATAAAAATATCTATTTGATATGATTTAAAAAGGACTTGCAATCATTTTTTGATAGCAAGGTTTTTTATTATACTTTAATATTACAAAGACTTTTAATATATATCTTAGTAGATTTTGAAATTATAGGGGGATGCAGTAATGGATAGAAATAAAAAAATTATTATTATATCATTAGACTATGTTGCTAATAGGGCTTTAACGGAGCAGTTAAATGAAGTGTTTGGAGAAAAGGTAGAAGTTATATCTATTCTCTTAAATGAACATGAAAAAATTAATGTAGAGGATATTGATCTTATTGTTTGTTCAAGCAAAATTATTGTTGAAAAAATCAAGAAAAAAATAAATAAATTAATTCCCATTATCCCCGTAAGGAGAACTGTTAACCTAAAAAAAATAACAGAGGTTATAAGTTTAAATGCTGGAGAAAAAGTTTTACTTGTAAATAACCATCTTTATACAGCTAATGAAACTATTAATTTATTAAAAAAACTAGGAGTTGATCATATTGAGTTTGTACCATATTTTCCTGGATGTAAAGAGGAAATTCAAGATATAGCTGTTACTCCTGGTGGTAGTCATTTAGTACCAAAAGGTGTAAAAAGGATAATAGATATAGGAATAAGAATTATCGATATTTCTTCTATTATAGAGATATTTCTTGAATTAAGTTTGCCTATTGAAAATTTTCAAATTATATCTGAAAGTTACTCAAAGGAAATGGTTAGACTTAATAGGTTTAATAGTGAAACTAATAAAATACTAAAAGCTATGTTTGAAATAACCCATGATGGAATTGCAGCTTTAGATGTCAGTGGAAATATATTTTTCTCAAATAAAAAGTTTGCAGATTTTTTACAATGTCAGCAAAGTGATTTAATATCAAAGAATATTGTAGAGATAATTAATGATAAAGAAATAATTGATATTATAATAGATTCAAAACAAAGAAATAATGAAATAATTGATATTGATAATAAACAGTTTATGTTGAATAAGACATTCTTATATCAGGGAAATTTATTAAAGGGTCATGTGGTTAGTCTACAAGATGTAACCCATATTCAAAATTTAGAAAAGGAAGTAAGAAAAAAATTAGCAACTAAAGGATTTGTGGCTAAGTATAATTTTGATGATTTAATTGGTATTAGTTCAAGTCTTTTAGATAAAATAAAAATTGCAAAAAAAATTGCAAAGAATGATTTAACTGTACTAATCCAAGGAGAGGACGGAACTGGGAAAGAAATTTTTGCTCAGGCTATTCATAATTCTTCAATGAGAAAGAATGGTCCATTTGTTGCTGTTAACTTTGCAGCAATATCTGAGAATTTGATGGAGAGCGAGCTGTTTGGGTATGAGGAAGGAGCCTTTACAGGTGCTACAAAAGGTGGGAAAGAAGGGGTTTTTGAGCAAGCAGATAAAGGGACTATTTTTATTGATGAGATAGGCGATATATCTCCTCAAATACAAAAAAGACTACTTCGTGTTTTACAGGAAAAAGAGGTCATGAGAGTTGGAGGATCAAAAATAATTCCCGTTGATGTAAGGGTCATTGCAGCTACTAATAAAGATCTTATGGAATTAGTAAAAGAAAAAAAATTTAGAAAAGATTTATATTATAGATTAAAAGTGTTATATTTTACTATTCCACTTTTGAAGGAGAGAAAAGAAGATATTCCATTGTTAGCTAAATATTATCTTAAATCAATGGAAAGCGATAAAAAGCTTAGTAATGATGTATTAGATATACTTACTAAATATTCATGGCCAGGAAATGTAAGAGAGTTGGTAAATTTAATGTATTATTTGGATAGTATTGTAGATAACCAATATGTTGTGGCTAATGATTTACCTGAAAATTTTATTCAAGAGGTATATGAAGGAGAAAATATAAAAACAAAAGATAATTGTATTTTTGGTACAATAGATACTGATTTATTACCTGCTAATAGAATAAATGAATATATAAAAATATTAAAGGTATTAAAAGATGCAAATGACTTGGGGATTATAATAGGAAGAAATAAAATATCTAGGATTTTAAAAAAAAATCAGTTTTACTTATCGTCAGAACAAGTTAGAGGACGTATAAAAGATATGGAGAAGGCTGGGTTGATAGAGATAGGTAATACTAAACAAGGTTCTACTATAAGTAAGAAAGGTAAAATGTTTTTAAAGGAATATATAGGAGAATACACTGAAAGGTAAATTTGTCCATATCAAAAAATTTTAGAAACATAGATATTTTTAGATGTATAAATCAAAGTTTCACATTAATATACTATAGTTTAAAATAAGGGTTCATAATTAGGGTTAATATAAGGGCTTGCACCCTAAAAAACCACCTAATAATACGACAAAATGGTTTATTATTTTCAAAAAAAGTGCAATATTTTGAAAATAGAAACTAATTAAGAAGAACTTAAAATATATATTATCATAAATAAAAACAACTATGCTTTAGCTCATTGCTGAAGCATAGTTGTTTTTATTTATACATTTATTGAAATATTTATTCATATTAATTGTTTTTTATGACTCTATTGGCATGGGGATTGCTTATGTATAAATAAAATTATAAAAAACTTATTTAAGAGGGGTGTAAGGAGTGAGAAAAGGAACAAAACCTTTATTAGAAGTAAAGGATTTGGTATTAGGATTTAATATTGAAGATGAATTCATAAATGTTATTGATAATGTAAGCTTTTCAATAAATAAAGGAGAAATAGTTGGCTTGGTAGGAGAATCAGGATGTGGGAAAAGTATTACATCCCTTTCTGTTATGAGATTATTGCCGAGAACAGCAGTAGTACCTAATGGAGAAATATTTTTTAATAGTAAGGATTTATTAAAGATTTCGGAAGATGACATGATTGGTATGAGAGGAAAAGAAATTGCAATGATTTTTCAAGAGCCTATGACATCTCTAAATCCTGTGTATACAATAGGTGATCAAATTTCTGAAATTCTTCTTTTACATAGAAAAATGAGTAAAAAAGAGGCAGTAAATAAATCAATAGAAAAATTAAAAATAGTTTCCATACCTTCTCCAGAAAAGGTAATTAAACAATATCCCCATGAATTATCTGGGGGTATGAGGCAGCGGGTTATGATTGCAATGGCAATGGCATGTAATCCAAAGGTATTGATAGCCGATGAACCAACTACAGCTTTGGACGTTACTATTCAAGCTCAAATTCTTGACCTTATAAAGGATCTGAAGGATGAAACCCAGGCTTCTATTTTACTTATAACCCATGACTTGGGAGTTGTAGCAGAAATGTGTGATTACGTTATAGTTATGTATGCTGGTCGTGTTGTTGAAGAAGCTGATATTTACAGCATATATGAAAATCCACAGCATCCTTATACTGTTGGCCTGCTGAAGTCTTTACCAACTTTAAATGAGATAAGAACTCGTTTACATACAATAAAAGGAACAGTACCTGCACCAAAGGATTTTCTCCAGGGCTGTAGATTTGCGCCACGATGTGAAAGAGCAACAGATATATGCTTTAATGAAACTCCACCCTTAATAGAGGTGGGAGATACCCATAAAGTTAGATGTTTTTTGGCTTCAAACAGAGAGGAGGACAAATAGTGGAAAAAATAATGGAAGTAAAAAATTTGAAAAAATATTTTCCTCTTAAGAGTGGATTGTTTTCCCGGGAAAAGCTGTATGTTAAAGCCGTTGATGATATTAGCTTTGACTTATATAAGGGGGAAACTCTGGGGCTTGTAGGTGAAAGTGGTTCAGGTAAGTCAACCACCGGAAGAACTATTCTAAGATTATTAGAACCTACTGAAGGAAAAATTTTTTATAAGAGTCAAGATATTTCAAAAATTAATGGAGGGAAATTAAGAAGCCTTAGAAAGAATGTTCAAATGATATTTCAAGATCCATATGCTTCTTTAAATCCAAGACTAACTATAGGTGAAGCTATAGTAGAGCCTATTTTATCCCATGGATTAATGAATAAAAAAAGGCAATAGAAAAAACCATGGATTTACTTGAACGAGTTGGGCTGGATAAGGAGTATTACCATAGATTTCCCCATCAGTTCAGCGGAGGACAAAGGCAGAGGATAGGAATAGCCAGGGCCTTAGCCCTGGATCCGGAAATAATCGTTGCCGATGAACCAGTATCAGCTCTTGATGTTTCGGTACAAGCTCAGATAATAAATTTATTCAAAGATTTACAGGATGAATTTGGATTTACATACGTTTTTATTGCCCATGATTTAAGTGTAGTTAAATATTTAAGCGATAGAATTGCAGTAATGTATCTTGGAGAAATTGTTGAGATATGTAAAAAGGAAGAGCTTTTTTCAAATCCCCTGCATCCCTATACTCAAGCATTGATTTCAGCTATACCAATACCTAATCCCAGACATAAAGAAGAGAGGATTATATTGAAGGGAGATATACCAAGCCCAGTTAATCCTCCAAAGGGATGTAGATTTCATAATCGCTGCTTTAAGTGTATGAAAATATGTAAAAAGCTTCAGCCAAAGGTAAAAGAAATAAATGGACATAAAGTGAAATGTCATTTGTATATGATGAAGGAGGGCAGGTAATGGCGAGATATATTCAAAAGAGGTTTTTGAAGGGCTTTATAACTTTTTTTATTACAGTTACATTAACATTTTTGATTGTTAGATTAATGCCGGCAGATCCTGCAACTTTACTTATGGATCCTAGAATGACCGAAGCCCAAAGACAGCAGATGCTAATGGATTTTGGTTTAGATAAACCCTTATATATTCAATATTTTGCCTATATTAAAAATTTATTTCAAGGGGATTTGGGAATATCCTTTATGCAAAAGAGACCGGTAATAGAAATAATCATGGATAAGCTCCCCTGGACCTTATTGTTAATGGTTATAACACAAACTATTACAATGTTAATTGGTATTCCCCTTGGTATTTATTCCGGATATAAAAGAGGAACGCACCTTGATCAAGGCATTAATGCCCTAGCTATTTTTGGGATATCAATTTTTGTGCCCTGGCTTGGATTTACATTGTTGTATTTCTTTGGTTATAGGCTGGCTCTTTTACCTGTAGGAGGAGCCTATACCCCTGGAGTAGAGGGTGGATTACAGTATTTCTTAGATGTAGGAAAGCATTTGATTTTACCGGTAATAACATTAATGCTATTATACCTAGCCAATTATGTCTTATATACAAGGGGCAGTGTTATTGATGTTTTATCTGAAGACTATATAAGAACAGCTAGATCGAAGGGAATGAAGGAAAAGAAAGTGTTATGGAAACATGCATCTAGGAATGCAATGATACCAACAGTTACAGCTGCAGGCTTGATGCTGGGGAGAATGGTTGGAGGGGCTGTTTTGACAGAGACTGTATTTGCATACCCTGGAGTTGGCAGAATGATTTATCAAGCAGTTAGTCAGCAGGATTTTCCTGTATTACAGGGATCTTTTATAATACTAGCCTTGAGTGTAATCATAATGAATATTGTAACTGATGGTTTATGTGCTTACTTAGATCCCAGAATTAAAATAGATTAGAGGTGAAATCAATTGATTAATAAGTCAGCATGCAAAGAAGTAAGTAATAGAAAAGTAAAAGAACACAGATGGGAAAAAGAAATAAAGATTTTTCTCAATCATAAATTAGGGATGCTTGGACTTGGAGGAGTAGTTTTCTTAATACTTATAGCACTATTAGCTCCAATTATTTCTGAACCTGTTAGTGGATACGGTAACTATGAAGATAAATTACTTGCACCTTCAGCTAATCATTGGTTTGGTACTGATGATATGGGATTAGACCTATTTTCCCAGGTAATATGGGGGACAAGGGCATCTATAAAAGTAGGGCTAATTGCAGTATTTGTTGCAATGATTATAGGTATACCTATTGGACTTATGTCAGGATATTTTGGAGGAATTTATGAGACCCTTGGAATGGGATTAACAGAGGTATTTCTTACTATACCTATGCTTCCCCTGATGATAATAACAGCAGCTGTTTCAGAGTCAACAACTATAAATACTGTGGCTTTAATTATAGGAATTTTTTCTTGGCCTAGTATTGCAAGAATCACAAGATCTTCTACACTGAGGGTATGTGGAATGCAGTATATAGAGGCCGCAAAGAGCTTAGGCTTAAAAACAAGGAGTATTATATTTAAACATATCCTAATAAATGCCAGCACACCGGTATTTGTTAATCTGACCATTGTTATGGCAACATCTATAATTACTGAGTCAGCTATAAGCTTTTTAGGACTTGGAGATCCTTTGGCATATAGTTGGGGAAAAATACTTCACAATGCCTATTTAAGTGGTGCCTTTTCAACAGCATGGTGGTATTCACTATTTCCAAGCATTGGGATAATGCTTTTCGTTATTTCATTCAATTTTTTAAGTATGGGGGTTAGAGATGCCCTTAATCCCAAAATAAGTAGAGAATAAGGAGGTATAGCTTTGAAGGGGTTTACTTTAAAAGAATATAAAGGAAGGATACAAAGAATTGTTGATTGCATAAATGAAAAGGGTCTAGATGGATTCCTGGTATTTAATCCATATAATGTGTTTTATCTTGGCCTATATTATTACCCAGGCAAAAGACCCGTTGTAATGTTTATTCACAAAAGTGGAAAAATATATGGTTTTACTCCTAAAATGGAGCTTGATGAAGCACAAAAGCTAAAACAATTAGATAAGGTCTTTGCATACGATGATGATTTTAGTTCCACAGCAGATTTATATGATTTTCTAAAGAAAAATATAAAAGAATCCTTTGATGATGTTAAAAGGATAGGTGTAGATGAAGTAGATGTAAAAGGCTATAAGAGATTAAACGAATTATTTGATTATATATCCATTGCTGATGAAATTATGATAATAAGAGAGATAAAATCTAAGGAAGAAGTTGAAATGTTGAAAAAAGCAGCCTTTTACTCCGACTACATTGTCATGAAGGGAAAGGAAATGTTAAAACCTGGAGAAACTGAACTTGGGATACTAAACAGAATGATAACTAAAACCGTTGACAAAATGGTTGAGGATATGGGAGATGTAATATACGTTCCTGGGGGGCCTGCCGGGGCGTTGGTGCCCAGTGGTGTGAGAACAGCAATGCCACATGCCCTGCCAAGTGGTAAAAAAATTGAAACAGGAGATACTATGATTTTATCCTGTGGATCAAATGTATGGGGTTACAGGATAGAATGTGAAAGAACTTTTTTTGTGGGGGAGCCTGATAAAAGAAGAATAAAAGCATTTAATGTAATGAGAAGGGCTCAGGAATTTGCAATAAATTTAATGAAGCCAGGAGCAGTATGTGAAGAAATAGAAAGTCAAGTTATTAAATTTATAGCAGAATCTGGCTATGGAGATTATATAAAGCACAGAACAGGCCATGGAAAGGGTTTAGAAGAACATGAAACACCCTATATTGCTTCAGGAGATAGAACGGTTTTAAGGCCAGGTATGATTTTTTCCAGTGAACCAGGGATTTACATAGAAGGGCTTTCAGGCTTCAGACATTCAGATATTGTACTAATAACTGAAGAAGGTAATGAAGTCTTAACTAAGTATCCAAAGGATTTAAAAAATATGATTATAAATATTTAGGGAGAGGTGAGACAATGGAGGTTTATGACATAGTTATTAAAAATGGTTTTATTGTTGATGGAACAGGTAACCCAGGCTTCTATGGTGATATAGCAATTAAAGATGATAAAATTGCAAAAATTGCCACTAAAATTGAAGAAAATGGAGAAAGAATTATTAATGCAAAGGGAATGATGGTTTCTCCGGGATTTATTGATCCCCATGTACATGAGGAGACTGTTATTTTAAACGATAGTGATTTTGAGGTTTTTCTAAAACAGGGGGTTACAACAACTATAAATGGCAATTGTGGTCATTCGGTAACGCCTTTGGATTCTTCAAATGTATATGAGTATTATTATTTAAATGGATTGATTTCCCAACAAGCAAAGGATAGATATAACAAGGAACAGCCTAAATGGAGTAATTTTAAAGAGTATTGTGATATTGTAAGGGAAAAAGGCACTAATATAAACCTGGGTTTTTTACTGGGACATGGAACTATACGTTGGACAGCAATGGGTGGATCCAAGGATAGAAAACCAAGTGAAAAGGAAGAAGAAGCAATACTTAGATATATTAAAGAGGGAATGGAGCAGGGGGCATTTGGTTTATCTACAGGACTTTCTTATATTCCCAGCAGATATGCCGATACTGATGAGATAATCAAATGTGCCAAGGTAGTTGCAAAATATGATGGGGTATATGCAACCCATGGTAGATATTATATTGGATATTTAGAGTCCACATTAGAAGCTATTGAGATTGGAGAAAAATCTGGAGCAAGGGTCCAGGTATCCCATTTGACTTCTACTTCCCCGGAATCCTTTGATGCCATATTAGAAGCTAGAAATAGAGGTGTTGAAATAACAGTAGATACAATACCAAGGAGCACTGGCCACTGTACCCGGAAAGACAGATTAATTCAATTTATTATGGCCATATCTTCAGAGCTATTTGATAAGGGCGTTGAAGGGGTTAAGGCTGCACTACGTACTCCTGAAGGAAGGAAAATAGTATTAAAAGACTCATATATATTTGGAAATGATATGAACCAGGTTTTTGTAATAAATACTGGAAATGAAGAGATTGAATATAAGAGCATACAGGAAATTGCAGATAGTAGAGGAGTACAGAACCCTAAAGAGGTATTATTGGATTTTCTTGCCGATGATAATGACAATTATACATTTTGGCTCGGAGGACCAATTAGAAAGGATTTTCCATTAGCATCACATCCAAAGAATATACAGGATAATCCCCTTGTTATGGTAGGAACAGATACTATCTTTGGAGAACCATGGGATCCCGGTGCTTGGTATGAGCTTCAAAGGAGGGGAGGATTCCCAATATTTATGGATATGTATAGCAAAGGAGGTGTAAGGGTAGAGGAAATTGTAAGGAGAAATACTTCTTTAGCGGCACAGCAATTTAGATTACAGGACAGAGGATTGCTTAAAGAGGGGATGAAGGCTGATATAGCAGTTATTGATTTAGATAATTATAGTTATCCTTCACCAACAGATATCGATTATTCAAATCCCTTAGTAAATGCCAAAGGGGTAGAATATGTTCTAGTCAATGGGCAGCTTGCTTTAGAAGAAGGAAAGCTTTTAAGAACCTATGCTGGAGAAATATTACTTAATAAAAAATAGTTTTAGGAGGATTTGTGATGAAAAAACTTTTATCATTAATAATAGCTTTATCTTTAATTATAACTATCTTTACAGGCTGTGGGAATAAAGAAGCAGCCCAAGAAACATCTACTGAAAAGGCTGATAATTCGTCTGAAGAAAGTGTAAAGGACAAAAGCGAAGATAAATTTGGTGGAACCTTAAATATTGGAACCTATGCGGACCCTGATACGTTAAATCCATTAGTTGGAAATGATATAGCTGGTTCATGGGTCTTAAATCTAGTATATCCAACCCTAATGGTTTTAGATGAAGATGGTAATAAAATTCCATATATTATAGAAGAACCTGATATTTCTGAAGATGGATTAACAATAACTATAACCCTTAAGGATGGATTAAAGTGGCAGGATGGAACTCCCCTTACATCTAAGGATATAGCTTTTACATATAAAACATTATATGAACAAAAGCTCCAGTGGCAGTGGTCAGTCCTTGAAGGGGTTACATGGGAAACTCCAAATGATAAAACAATAGTATTCAGTTTATCAAAGCCATTTCCTACCTTTATAACTACAATTGGATTTTGGCAGAGAATAGTACCTGCCCATATTTGGGAGGAAATTGATGATGTTAAGAATTTTACAAATGACAATCCAGTTGGACTTGGACCCTTTAAGCTTACTGATTATGAAAGAGGACAATACTATGTGCTGGAAAGTGTTGATGAATGGTTTTTAGCTCCTGAAGGGAAGCCCTATTTAGATAAAGTCATATATAAACCATATCCCGATGTAAATACAATGGTTTTGGCTCTTAAGTCTGGGGATATTGATTTAACTGCAAAGGAAATTCCTGCTGCAGCGGCAAAGGAGTTAAAGAGTAATGATGGATTTAATGTAGTTCAAAATATGTCATTGGGTTATGAACATATGTCCTTTAACCTAAGGAATGAATTACTTCAGGATGTTAATGTAAGGAAAGCCATGGCAATGGCCATTGATAGAAGTAAAATAGTTAACTTTGCCTTTGATGGTGATGCTGTAGAAATGAATGGTATAATTTCTCCAGTATACAAAAAATACCAAACGGGCAATGATTTTCCATCATATGATGTGGATGGGGCTAAGAAATTATTAGCAGATGGTGGGTACAAAGACACCGATAATGATGGAATATTAAATGGACCAAATGGCGAGAATTTAAGCTTTAAAGCAATGTTTACTAATACGGTTAGTGAGCATGAAAAGTTGGTAAGAATCCTAGTTGATAATATGGAAGCTATTGGGATTCAACTTGTACCTTCTCCAATGGATAAGTCATTACAAACTGATAAATTATATAATACCCATCAGTGGGAACTAACTATTGGTACCTGGGGTATAATTGATGATGTTGAATCTTCAATGTCTACATTATTCCTATCAACTTCAAGTTTAAATTGGATGGCATGGAATAATGAAAGTGCAGATGAAGCTATGCTTAATATGCAATCGGCTTTAACAGAAGAAGAGATTATGAAAGATATGGATGTTTTCCAAAAAGAAATAACTAATGATATTCCAGATATACCAATGGTTGTTAAAAAAATGAATTTTGCATATAATAAGAAATTTGACGGTTTCAAAGTATATCCTTCAAATTTGAGGGGATTAGTGGATCCTCAATCATTGGCTCAGGTTTATAAGGTAGAATAAATCAATACCATAGGGATTTTAATATTTCCTATATGTTATTAAAATCAATCAAATAAAATATTTACTAGTATAACAGGTTAAATTAAGTTTTACTATGGGAAATCTATATAGATGTATGCTTGTAAAATTTAATTTATGGTCGTAGCCACTGAGAATCCTTTTGGCTCATGTAAAAATAAGTTTTAAATGGTTGCGTACATCTGTATTTATAATTGAGTAAATTGCATATGCAAATATTATCCTTGATTTAATTGAGCAAATTGCATAATTACCTTTAGCAAAACTATCTACTATATATAGCTTTAAAATCTATTAAGGAATACCACATGTATTATGCAATTTTGCCAAGTTAGAATTATGCAATTTCCTCAATTATTTAGAATTAAATATATTTCGATGGTATAGATTCGAAAATTTCAAAACAATATTTAGTAGTTAGTTTTTTAAGAAGGTAATTATGTAATTTGATCAACTAATTAAGGAGGACAAAATTATGGGAATTAAAAAACAATATAAAGGATATAAAGCTTATGAATACCTTGAAGGAGGAGTTGATTACAGAGAGTTTGAACTTGCTGATGGGGATAAGGTATTTCCAGAGTATTTAATTCCATTGACCAAGGAGCAGGAAGAAAGAGTAGGAAGACTTGCTGGGGAAAAGGTTTTTATATCTATCCACGAGCATCCAGTGTTATTTCCTAAGAATATAAAAAAGGATGTATTTGAATTCAATAGGGAAGGAAGACAACCCTGTGCTTACGAAGCTTTATCAAGGAGTTACTTGGATTGCGTCTTTGATAATTTAATGGATGGAACTTGTACAATACATTCAAAGAGTGGTTGGAAATGGAGTGAAGTTCTCCATGATTTAGGCATGAGATTATGTGATTTAGCACATCAAGACTTCATTATAAAATGTGAAAAGGTGGAAGATATTTATACGGCCCATAAAGAGGGAAAAATTGCCCTTGTTCCTGTAATTGAAGGGGCTGCACCTATAGAAAACGAGCTTGATAGAATAGATATATTGTATGGCTTTGGAGTTAGATTGCTTGGAATAACCTATAGTGAATCAAACCAATTAGGGTCGGGTTTAAAGGAAGATAAGGATGGTGGCCTAACAGCATTCGGACGTAAGGCTGTTGAGAGAATGAATAAGGTAGGAATGGCAATCGACTGCTCCCATGTGGGAATAGAAACTACAAAGGATGTAATTAGACATAGTAAAAAACCCATATTCATGTCCCATGTAGGAGCTAAATCCCTATGGAACAGTAAGAGACTTTCTCCCGATGATGTACTAAAGGCTTGTGCTCAGAAGGGTGGAGTAATAGGCATTGAAGCAGCACCCCATACTACAATAACTAGGAATAATACGGAGCATTCTATTTATTCCTATATGGAGCATTTTGAATATATAAAGGATTTAGTTGGAATTGACCATGTGGCCTTTGGCCCCGATACATTATATGGTGACCATGTTGGATTACATCATGCATTTGCTGAGCATTTATCAACTGAAGGAACTCAAGGTGATACAAAGGAATTTGAAGAAGTAGAATATGTAAAGGGTATAGAAAATCCAACAGAGGCTTCAAAGAATATACTTCGATATCTGGTAAAGAATGGATATTCTGATGATGATATAGAAAAGGTTATTGGTGGTAATGTTATAAGAGCCCTTAGAGAGATTTGGGTGTAAATTAATTTTCAACTCAATATTATTAGAGATAATTGCAAAATATATAAATTATGCAATTTCCCTATACCATTATTAAATAGAGGTGAAACCATGAAAATAGTTTATGTAGTACCAGGACCTATGGATGATGAGGAGGTTAAAAGACGGGGGGAGTTATTGAAAAATTGGGCATTTCCAGGCACCGATGTAGAGATAGTTAATGTAAATGAGGGGCCTGCTTCTATAGAAAGCATGTATGAAGAATACTTAAGTATTCCTGCTACAGCCAAGGTCATGTTTGAGTTGGAAAGAAAAGGATATGATGCAGCTATTTTAGGCTGTGCTGGGGATCCAGGATTAGATGCTATGAGAGAAATAACAGATAAAATGCTGGTTTTGGGACCAGGACAGACAAGTATGATTGTAGGGGCTGCTTTGGGACATAAATTTTCTGTAATAACAATTGAAGAAACTATGATTGCCAGTACCTATGAGCTGGCCTTTAAAGCTGGTGTTCTTGATAAATTGGCTTCAGTTGTCTCTGTTGCTATACCAGTACTTCAATTAAAGCTTAAAAAGGAAAAATCCCTGAAGAAAATAATAGAGGCAGGGATAAAAGCTGTAAAGGAAGACAGGGCCGATGCCCTTGTCCTAGGATGTATGTCCATGGGATTTTTAGATGTTGCCCAGGAAATAGAAAAGGCTGTAGGAGTACCTATAGTAAATCCTTCAAAGGTGGGACTTAAGATGGCAGAGGCCATGGTGGGAAGTGGATTGATGCATTCAAAAACTGCCTTTGCAACTCCCACCAAAATCAGTAGTAGAAGGGTAAAGGATTTAGATGAATTATATATAAGAAAATAAATAGGTGGTGCTGAATTTGGGATCAAATAAAAAATATGATGGCTATAAGGCCTATAGTTATATTGATAAAAATGACTTTAAAAGATTCAAGCTTTCCAAGGGAATTGGAAGGGTAGAAGAATTTTTAATTCCTTTGAACATAGAAGAGGAAAAAAGGGTGAAAGAGCTAGCTGCTAATAGCATTTTTATTTCACTACATGATCATCCCACCTTTCTTCCCCAAAATATTAATGAAGTATTTGAATATACAAGGATAGGTAGAGACCACTGTGGCTATGAAGAATTATCAAAGTCATATTATGATGCGGTATTTGATAATATGCTTGATGGTACTTGTACAATTACTTCAGCTAACGGATGGAAATGGGAAGATTTATTATATGATTTAGGAATGAGATGCTGTGATTTAGCCCATCAAAATACCCTTATAAAATGTGGAGATATTGAGGATATATATAGGGCACATGGCGAAGGGAAAATTGCATGGATACCAAGCGTAGAAGGGTCAGCACCTATAGAGAATGAACTAGATAGAATAGATATATTATATGGTTTTGGTGTTAGGTTAATGGGGATAACCTACAGTGAATCAAATGCTCTGGGCTCAGGAATCAAAGAAGAAAGGGACGGAGGATTAACAGCCTTTGGTAAAAAAGCCGTTGAAAGAATGAATAGAATAGGTATGGCCATTGATTGTTCCCATACCGGCTATAAAACTACTTTAGATGTAATAGAAGAAAGCAAACACCCTATATTTCTAACCCATGTAGGTGCAAGGGCCCTCTGGGATAGCAAAAGATTATCTCCTGATGAGGTAATAAAAGCTTGCGCCCAAAGAGGTGGAGTTATAGGTATAGAAGCTGCTCCCCATACTACTATTACAAAAAACAACTTAAAGCATTCAATAGATTCCTATATGGAGCATTTTAAGTATCTAGTGGATTTAGTGGGAATTGACCATGTTGCCTTTGGGCCCGATGCTTTATACGGAGATCATGTGAGGCTTCATAATCTATATGCAAAGCAATTATCAACTAAGGATACGGAGGCAAAACAGGAATTTGAAAAGGTGGAATATGTAAGGGGGCTAGAAAATCCAACTGAAGCATCTAAAAATATTTTAAGATGGCTGGTGAAGGAAGGATATTCAAATGAAGATATAAAAAAGGTCTTAGGGAAAAATATTCTTAGAGTGTTAGGGGAAGTATGGAAATAATTACTGGCTAAGGAGTTGACAAATGAATTTTAATGATATAATTAATGAAAGAAGAAGCGTACGTTCATATTTAGAAAAAAATGTCTGTGACAGCTTAATATATAAGATTTTAGAATATGGACACTCTGCACCTTCAGCTGGAAATATTCAGCCTTGGGAATTTATAATAATAAGAGATGAAGATAGAAAGAAGAAAATAGTAGATACCACATACATAGGAAATGATTCAGTTAATGGAAAATCCCAGGACTGGTTACTATCTGCACCGGTTTTTATAGTTATATGTGGAAATAGGCATAGGATTGAAGAGCGTTATGGAAAGGAGGCAGCTAAATCTATACTATATTTGGATACTTCAGCTTGTGTGGAAAATATGCTTTTAGGAGCTGTTTATTTAGGGCTGGCAAGCTGCTATGTTAGCGGCTTTAGGACTAAGGAGCTTAGTGAGACCTTAAGCCTGCCTAGGGACTATGAACCAATTGCAATTATACCAATAGGATATTCATCTGAAGTTTGCTTTAAAAGACCTAAAATTGATATTAAAGAAATAATACATTATGAAAAGTTTTGTAAATAAGAGAATTATGGAGTTTACTTCAATAATTTAATTTAGGGTGGTTGGGATGAAAAAATTAATTAAAACTAAAGCCATTATAGATGGAAATAATGAAAAACCCCTTTATGAACACTACTTTTTGTTAGAGAATGGGTTGATAAAAGCCATTGGCAATAAAGATGATTTTGCAACTGGATATGATGATGTAGAAATTGTTGATTTAAGTGATTATTTTATTATGCCTGGTTTGATTGATTGCCATACGCATTTATCAATAAAACCAGAATTAGGAGACCAAATTTCCCAATTGAAAAGGGATTTGGAAATTAATATCCCAGTAGCCATAGAAAATATACAAAAAGATCTTTTATCAGGGGTTACAACTCTTAGAGTTATGGGAGAAGAGCATTATTTGGATATAAATATAAAAAATAAGGTTATTAGTGGAGAAGTTATTGGACCTGATATTTTGCCTTCAGGTATAGGAATAGCATCTTCAAGTGGACATGGTGCAGGACTAACTACTGCAGATGGTATTGAAGAAATAAAAAAATTAGCTCTTAAAAATATTCAGCAGGGTGCTGACCATTTGAAATTATTTGTTACTGGAGGAGTAAGCAGTACAAATACAAGTCTAGATATGAGTGCATACAGTAAAGAAGAGGTAAGTGCTGCTGTTGATGTGGCAGATGATAATGGAATTTATACCTCAGCCCATGCCCATGGGGGAGAGGGTTTAAATCTTTGTATAGAATGTGGTGTTAGAACTATAGAGCATGGTACATTTGTTAGTGATAATCAACTTGAAAGAATGATTAAAAAAGGCAACTGGTTAATATCTACACTAACAATACTTTTTGATGATAAAGGAGTAGGTGGCAAGGATTTAAATGTTCCCAGTATATATGAAAAACTATTAAAGGCTAGAGAAAAGGCCAAAGAGAATTTAGAAAACATTATTAAATCAGGGGTTAATCTAGCAGTTGGCACAGATAGTATGCACGGCATGATAGTTAAAGAGCTTGAGTATTTGACGGAATTTGGAGCTACAAATTTCAGGGCATTACAAAGTGCAACAAAATCTGCAGCCGAGGCATGCAAGGTAGAAGATAAGTTTGGAACATTAGAAGAAGGTAAAATTGCAAACTTCATTTGCCTAAAGGAAAATCCCTTAAATAATATTTCTGCCCTTAATCGGGTTGAAAAGATTTTTAAGGATGGTAGAGAGATTAAATATAAATTTTAAATCATATTTTTCTATATTAAATTAATAACAAACCCACGATGAAAAATCGTGGGTTTGTTATTTTGCTTAATTAAAGATTTTCATTATCTTTTAAATTAAGTTCAACCCCTTTGGATAGTCTAATTTTCTTCGTAAACCAAATTATATTTATCATCTACTATTTCATATATTTCTTCAATTTCTTCATCTACTATCTCGCTGACATTTTCTTGATACACAAATTTTGCACATACACCACAATTAGAGCTTAATTTTCGAGGAACAGGCATTAATTCACAAAGGATATTGTTTTTTTTTGAATATCTTTGAAACTTAATAGCTCCTGAGTGGGTAAAAAAAAGTGCTATATATTTTTTCATTTAAACATCACATCCTATTTTTCACCATAAATTAGAGATTCTTCATCCATATTTTTCACAGTTAATTTATAACCTTGATTTTGTAAAAATCTTGATACGTTATTTCTAGCAGTATTATCATCAACAAGAACTTCAATATTTTTTGGACTGGATTTGATGGCATTTTTAGTCATTAAAATTGGCTGAGGGCAAGACATTCCCCTAACATCGATTTTAGCCAACAGAAACATCTCCTTTCTGTTTTTTTATACTTATTTCAGAATTAAATATAGCAATTAGAAAAATAGCTATTATGCAAACAATTACACTTATTTGACCGTTTGGAGTAGGTCCCTTTGGTGATGATGCAAGGCCAAAATTATGGGCAATACCGGCACCTACAAACATACCCATAACTGCTATAGCGGAGTCAGTATTCCCTTCTCCTGCCAGAATAAGCTGTCTTAATGGACAACCTCCAAGTAAAACGGATCCCCATCCGCATACTAACATTCCTAAAAGATTCCAAAGAGCATCTGAATGGGCCACTGGCTGTTGAGAAAAGCCTAGATTAAAATATCCAAGTGCAATATTAAAAATAAACGAAAATAATAAGATAGCTATAAAACCTGAAATAAGATATGTATCTTTAAAAAGTATTAAATCCCTAATTCCTCCAACCATACACAACCTTGTTCTTTGAGCAAGGACTCCAACTATTAAACCAGCTATTAGAGCTATACCTATTGGTGCGACCATAGAACCAGGTCCATTTTTACTAAAGAAAAGAAACGCAGGAGATATTATCAATAAAATAAATAAGAACATATTTACTATTGGAAATACATAGCCTTCAGCTTGAGGGAGTTTGTAGCTTCTCTTAAGGTTAAAGCCTTTATTTAAGAATAAAATACCTAAACCTATACCTAGCACAAAACCAACTAAACCAAAAATAGCATTTAAATCTCCCCCAGCAATTCTTAAAACCATTCTAAGGGGACAACCAAGAAATATTAATGCTCCAATCATTACTATAATTCCGAGTATAAAGCGAGTAAATGGAGATGAGCCTCCCTTTGCCTTAAATTCTTTATTACTAAAAGCCATTAAAAAGGAACCTAAAACTAATCCTATTATTTCGGGTCTAAGATACTGAACAACTTCAGCTCTATGGAAACCTAAACTCCCTGCAATATCCCTAATAAAGCATGCAATACAAAAACCCATATTCTTTGGATTGCCAAATTTAACTAGAAATACTGCTATAATCCCTACAATTGCACCGGTAATAATAATCCCTCTTTTTTCTTTCATTAGAAAAAACCTCCTTTTTTTAAAAATGTTTGTATACATATCCAAATTAAAAGATGAATTTATACATCGAAAAATCGCAGAAGCATCGATATTTTTAAGATATATAAATTAAGTTTTATGATTGGATATCTATAGATAAACAACATCGTTATTTAGAATAAACTTCAAATAAAATAATGAATTCTCATACATTTTTTATTTGAAATTTATTAAACCTTAAAGTTGTTTATTTTTACTAGCACATAATTATTGTATCAGTATAATTTCATTAAGTTAAATTGATAATTTTTATTATATAAGTGCCATCTATTGAAAAAATTTATAATAAATGGTAATACCTATAAAAATGCTATATAATTGAATCATATATTCTTAATAGTTAGAATTGATCTAAAATGATTCTAATATTAAAATACTGAAGGGAGTGTGAAAAATGCCTAGAGTTTATTTGGATAACGGTGCTACATCTTTTCCAAAAGCACCTGGAGTATCAGAAAGTATAGGAGATTATTTAACTAATATCGGGTGTAATATTAATCGTGGGGCATATGATTCATCTTTTATGGCAGAAAATATTGTATATGAAACTAGGGAATTATTATGCGAGTTATTTAATTATAATAAACCGGAAAATGTGGTTTTTACAAAGAATATTACTGAGAGTTTAAATGTATTAATAAAAGGGTTATGTAAAAAAGGTGATCATGTCATAGTTTCTTCAATGGAGCATAATGCAGTAATGCGGCCCATAAATTACTTAAAGAATTTTGGCATAGAATATACCAAGGTAAATTGTAATGAGAAGGGAGAATTAGATCCAAGAAATATAATAGAATATATAAAAGAAAACACTAAAGCAGTGATTATGACCCATGCATCCAATGTATGTGGAACAATTTTAAGGCTTGAAGAAGTAGGAAGTATATGTAGTGAAAAGGGGATTGTTTTTATTGTAGACACAGCTCAGACTGCAGGGTTTTGCAAGATAGACTATGAAATTTTAAAAGCTGATGCAATTGCTTTTACAGGTCATAAAGGTCTTTTAGGTCCTCAGGGAATAGGAGGATTTATAATAAATGATAAATTAGCAAGGGAAATTGATACATTTATAGAGGGGGGGACTGGAAGCTTATCTGAACATGAACTTCAGCCTGAGTATATGCCAGATAAATTTGAAGCGGGAACTATGAACATCCCCGGTATATTTGGTTTAAATGCTGCACTTAAATACATATTAGAAAAGGGAATTGATTTTATTAGAGAAAAGGAATTGTATCTTTTAGAAAATTTCTTAAATGAAATTTATGATATTCAAGATATAGAAATAATAGGGAAAAAAACATTAGAAGAAAGAACTGCACTAATATCCCTTGATTTTCCCAGTAAGGATAATGCTGAAATTTCATACAGACTATATAAAGAGTTTGGAATTATGACAAGGTGTGGTATGCATTGTGCGCCATCTGCCCACAAAACATTAAAAACTTTTCCAAGGGGAACAGTGAGATTTAGTTTTAGTCATTTTAATAGCATTGAGGAAATTAATTATACATTGAATAGTATAAAAAAATGTATGGAATAAAGTTTTTTGTTTATATAGTTTAGGAGAGAAAAGAATAAGTGAAATCAATAAAACCTCATGATAAAAATCATGAGGTTTTATTGATTTGTCTTAAAACACAGTTAGCAATATATAATTTTAGAAATATATATAATTAATTAGTCTACAGGTGATGTTGATTAATTATAGGTTTCTTCTCCGTGATATTTAAATTATCTTTTAAATTAGAATCATCCAATCGAATTATGAATACAGAGAATAAAACCATTACTATACCTATTAATTTCCATCCTAATATAGATTCATTGAAAAATAAAAATGATATTACTACAGCTACGATTACTTCTACAGTTGCTATAATACCTGCCTTTGAAGGATTTACTCCATAGGATAAACCGGCACTATATAGTATATAGGGAGCTATTGTTGCTAAAATAGATAAGTAAAAAAGAAGCGAAAAAATTTTTATATCATAATCTATTAAAAAAATATCAGAGGGTTTTGAAATAAAAAGTATAAATAGAGAACCGAATCCAAGCATATATACTATTATAGTTAAGTGATTATATTTTTTTAATGTATGTTTACTAAAAATTGTATACAAGCTGTAAGTAAAGCCTGCACCTATTCCTAGTAATATGCCCCAGATATCAAACTTAAGAGCATTGATATTTCCACCTGTTACTGTTAAGAAACAGCCTATAATACAGATTATAAGGGATATGATTTTCCATTTTGTCAATTTTTCATTGTATAATATTCTAGAAAGGATGATAATAAAAATAGGAGATGTATATAAAAGAACAACGGCTGTTGATATAGTAGTCTGCTGTATAGAAATAAAATACATTATATTGAATAGAGTCTGACAAACCAGTCCCATCAAAGCAGAATATAATATGCCCTGTTTATCTATTTTAAGCAAATCCTTATTGGTTAAATAGGTATAAGAATATAAAATTATAAAGGCCAAAAAAACTCTCCAAAAAACAATTGTCTGTGAAAGCAAGTTGTAAGAACTAAGTATTTTAACCATAGAACCGAGAGTTCCCCAGAGGCAACCGGCTAATGCAATCATAATAATTCCTTTTCCAGATTTTGATAATTCCATAAGATACCTCCTAAGTTACTATGATAAATTCTATAAGAATTTTTTGAATTATAATTTCATTCTATCATGAATTAATATAATTTCAATAATAAAGACATTTTACCATAACTTATATAATGTAAATTATAAAATTATTAAGTTTATAAAGCGCTAGGAAATTAGAATTAGGGCCTGTGAATATAATTATCTATCGTATTTTAAAAAAACATCTGTATTCTAAGGAGAGATAAATTTATGAAGAAAAGAACTATTTCTTTTGTTATATTTTTTATGGTTTTGAGCAGTATAAGCTTATATATATTTAATTATATAGTAACAGAGCAAGGAATTAGAAAGTATAAGAGTATATTATTTTCTAATAATGTCAAAGTTGAAGTTAATGGTGATTTATTAGAATTTGATATGGAACCAATAATCATTAATAATAGAACTTTGGTGCCCTTTAGAGAAATTCTTGAAGTCCTTGATGCACAAGCAAAATGGGATGGAAGTACAGGAACAATTACAGCAATAAAGGGGAATATGACTATCACACTTCAGGTCAATAGTGAAGTTGCTTTTATCAACATGGAAAAAACTGAGCTAGATGTGTCTGCTGTGATTGTAGAAGGAAAAACACTGGTACCAGTTAGGTTTATATCTGAAGCTTTGAGATGTAAAGTGGACTGGGATAATGAAACTAGAACAGTAGTAATTAATAAATTATCAGATGATAATAATAAAGACAAGGAATTTGTTTTTAGGGGTATAACTATAGGAGATTCAAAGGATAAGGTAATTAAAACTTTGGGAGAACCCATGCGCCAAGATTTGAGTAAATATGGATTTAAATGGTATATATATAATGAGGATTACAGCAAATACATACAAGTAGGTATTGATGACAATAAGGTTGTGGGAATATATACTAATGCTTCAAATTGGAAATCAAAAAAGGGTATTATGGTGGGAACAACGAGAAATGAGATTAGATCCAATTATAGTGAACCATTAAGTAGTATAAAAAAGGGAAATACAATATATAATTTAGAAAATTCAAAAGCTAATACTTATTTAATAAATAACTATTACATAACTTTATTTTATGATATTTACAATAATGATGCTGTAACAGCAGTACTTCTTGTAGAAAAAGAGATTGAGGAGGGGTTTGATAGTTTTTTTGGTAGAGCAAGTAAAGAGCTAAAAGAAAGCTATGAAAGACAAATCTTTGATTTGACCAATGCCATAAGATCAAGATTCAATAAAACACCATATATTTGGGATGATAGTGTTTCTAAAGTTGCTAGAAGGCATAGTCAGGATATGGCCGATAGGAATTATTTTTCCCATAATAATCCAGAGGAGAAGACTCCTTTTGATAGAATGAAAGAAAATAATTTAGATTTTATTATGGCTGGGGAAAACATAGCAGCAGGACAACCAAGCGCAATATTTGCCCATGAATGTTGGATGAATTCAAAGGGACACAGAAAAAATATTTTAGGGGACTTTAAAAAATTAGGGGTAGGGTTATATTTTGGTGGAACTTATCATATTTACTATACACAAAATTTCTTTACTCCTTCAAAATAATACTGAAACATTTTAGGTGAAATAGTATATAATATTTGTGCAAGACTTTTAATATTTATAAAGTTAAGAAGAAAGGATGATATTATGAAGAAAAATCCAGTGGTTACAATAAAAATGGACAATGGAAAACAAATTAAAGTAGAGTTATACCCGGATAAAGCTCCTAATACAGTAAAGAATTTTATATTCCTTGTAAAAAATGGATTTTACAATGGACTTATATTTCATAGGGTAATTAAGGGCTTTATGATACAAGGCGGTTGCCCACAGGGAACTGGAATGGGAGGACCTGGATATTCAATTAAAGGTGAATTTTCAAGGAATGGATTTGATAATGATTTAAGGCATACTGAAGGTATAATATCAATGGCCAGGGCTATGAATCCAAATTCAGCAGGCTCACAATTTTTTATTATACATAAGGCATCTCCACATTTGGATGGACAATATGCAGCCTTTGGCAAGGTTATAGAGGGATATGAAGAGGTGGATAGAATAGCTAATACTAAAACCGATCATTCAGATAGACCGTTAGAAGATAATGTAATGAAGGAAGTAACAATTGAATTGTTTGGTGAGGAATATAAAGAACCAGAAAAGATATAAATAACAAAAAGCCAGGGAGCCTGGCTTTTTTCAATTGTTTTATAATGTATTACTACTATCTAACACATTTTTAATCTTATGCTTAACCATATCCTTGATAGCATCTCTTCCTTTACCTAAATATTTTCTTGGATCAAATACATCAGGGCTTTCAACAAGATATTTTCTAATAGCAGCTGTCATTGCCAATCTAAGATCTGTGTCAATATTTATTTTGCATACACCAAGTTTAGAAGCTCTTCTTAACATATCCTCTGGAACACCCTTTGCACCTGGGATATTTCCTCCAAATTTATTGCAGGCATCAACGAATTCTGGAATAACTGTCGATGCTCCATGAAGCACTAAAGGGAATTCAGGAAGCATGTGACTTATTTTTTCAAGTCTTTCAAAGTCAAGTCTAGGTTCTCCTTTGAATTTATACGCACCATGGCTTGTACCAATAGCTATGGCTAATGAATCTACACCTGTTCTTTCAACAAATTCAACTGCTTGGTCAGGATCTGTAAAAGTAGCATCTTTTGCACTTACATTAACATCATCCTCGATACCGGCCAGTTTACCAAGCTCAGCTTCTACAACTACTCCTCTTTTATGGGCATAGTCAACAACCTTTTTAGTTAATTCAATATTTTCTTCAAAGGGATGCTTTGAACCGTCAATCATTACTGAGGTGAATCCATCATCAATACATTGTTTACAAATTTCAAAGTTTTCACCGTGGTCAAGGTGAAGAACTACATCCAAACCAGTGTCATCTATTGCTGCTTCAACTAATTTTTTCAAGTATGTAGGTCTTGCATATTTTCTAGCTCCGGCAGAAACCTGTAAAATTAAAGGAGATCTTTCCTCTTTGGCAGCTTCAACTATGCCTTGAATAATTTCCATATTATTAACATTGAAAGCCCCAATTGCGTATTTGCCTTCATAGGCCTTTTGAAACATTTTTTTAGAAGTAATTAAAGCCATTTATTACCCTCCCATTAAGTATAATCAGATTATTTTTTGTATTTCTATTCACGTGTATTATATAATAATCACAAAAAAAATACCACCCTCAATGCTATTTATATATTATATTCAATAATTTAAAATATATTATAGAGATATAACTAAATATTTTAATTTATACATATCAAAAATTCTTAGGAGCATTAGATATCTTGATATGTATAAATTAAGTTTTACTATGTAAAGTCTATATGTATAATAGTATTATACTCAAGATAAAAACAGGAGGCAAATTAATGAATAAGATGAGGTTAGATAAAATTCTTGGCAATATGGGGTATGGTAGTAGAAAAGATCTTAAAAAAATAATTAGGCAGGGAGCAGTTAAGGTGGATGGAGAAATTATTAGGAAAAATTCTATCCATGTTAATCCATATGAAAGCATTATTGAAATCAATGGTGAAAAAATCGAATATAGGAAATACGTGTATATAATGATGAATAAGCCTCAAGGCGTAATATCTGCCACATATGATAATATTCATAAGACTGTAATTGATTTATTAGATGAAAAGTATTTGCCCTTTAATATATTTCCTATGGGTAGATTGGATATTGATACCGAAGGGTTACTTATTATAACAAATGATGGAAAATTAGCTCATGAGATTTTATCACCTAAAAAGCATATAACTAAAACATATTATGCTAATATAAAGGGGTTTGTAGATGAAGAAGATATAAAAGCCTTTAAGAAAGGCATAATTTTAGATGATGGATACAAAACTTTACCTGCAGAGCTGAAGATTATAGAAGGTGGAGATGTGTCAACGGTAGAACTCACTATTTATGAGGGGAAATTCCATCAGGTTAAAAGAATGTTTAAATCTCGTAATAAAAAAGTAATATATTTAAAAAGAATAGCTATGGGTAAATTGAAATTGGATGGAAAGTTAGATTTAGGGGAATATAAAGAATTAAATGATGAGGAATTAGAGGTATTAAAAAGTAGTATGCTAACTCTATAGCTTAATATTAATAGAAGTGTCTAGATAAAAAACTATGAGAAGAATTTCAATTTATAATAGATTGAATTTTTCTCATAGTTTTTTTAGTTGTTTATAGTAACACCAGTAATTATGGATATTATTTTATCAATAGAGCTATTAGATTTTATAGTAAAAGTACCATAACGGAGCTTTGGACCAAGTTTTAATTCTTCTACCCTATCAATAAATTCACTTGTACTTTCAATTAGGCTTTTTTCCTTTAGTATCTGTGCTATACCGTTTCCTACAGTACCTTTGGGTATCTCAACCGTGATATCTTCTCCTTCAACAACAACTACTTCAACTTCATCATCATCATTGGATTTGGCAGGCTCTTGATTAATTGCTGTCCCAGGATTTTCTTCTTGACTTTCTTCCAGCGGAATACTATTATTTTCAGTATCAGAGACATTTGCTTCAATAGGTTTATTAATCGCTGGGTCATATGTATCGGTTGAATCTGCGAAAAGAGGAATACTCATTACTCCTGAAAGCTTCCATGTTATAACAAAGACCATAACTAATAGAATAAATAAGCTAAGTAATGTGTCACTACAATCATAAAAAAAATCTTTAAGCTTTTCTATCACTGAAAATCCTCCTTTTCTTTGGTAGCCTAAAAATTATAGACCATAATAGCTTATAAGAAAAAATCTATTTTAAATGATTTTATTCTATCTAAAGAATAACATAAAAGCATGTAGACTTTCAATAGAGCAAATGATTTAATTTGAAATTTAAAGATAGAAAATAATGGATTTTACATTGTAAATATTTTAAGAGAAGTAAAGTAAAATTTATTGAAGGTATAAGGGAATATTCATAGAATATTTATTAGGTATAGGTAATTGTAATATTAGGAGGAAAAATCATGGAAAAATTTGAGCTGTTAAATAATAATTATATGGATATGGTAATGAATTATTTAAATAAAAAATATATTGAAAATACATTTATTATAAATTTTATAGAAAAATATGGATTAAATAATAAAATGTTTTGTAAAAAAAGTGGAGATTATTATGGCTATTTTGTTGACGAAAGACTTATGGGGGTTTTCTGCTTTACTAATATGGGTAGTTTTATTTGTCATTATGATGATGATACAATTCTAAATAAGATTGTTTTGCTTAAAGCTTTTAAGAAATATAAACCTAAATATATGTTTGGAGTGAAAAAAATAATAACTCCTATCTGGAAAAGACTTGAAAAAGTATTTAAGTGGTATGAATATGATGAATGTGATTATATGATATTAAGCAAAGAAAATTTCGAGGATTTTTCTACAGATAGAAAGATAATTAATGCGAAAAACTATGATTTTTCAAAGTCAATTGACTTCTTAATAGAGGTTGAAAAAGCTTTTAATAGGAAGCCAAAAACTGTTAATGAATTGAAAAACTCTGTATATGAAAAAGATGGTGAGGAAGAATATTTATATCTGCTAGATGAAGGGAAAATAGTATCTCAAGCTGTAGTTACAACAACAACTTCAAAAATCAATCAGATTGAAGGAGTTTATACTCTACCAGATTATAGAGGGAATGGATATGCGAAGGCTATTGTGGCAAAATTGTGTAAAAATATTATTGAAAAAAATAAAAAGCCAGCCTTGATAGTTTCTAAATCGAATGCTGCTGCAAAGAAGGCATATAAAGATTTAGGATTTGAATACTATGATGACTACATAATGTCTGAAATAGATGTAGTATAAGATTTAATAGGGCTAAGACATTGGAAAGTGGTGAATTGCTTGATAGAAATAATTATAGGAGAAAATGAAGAAAAACAGAGACTTGATAGGTTTCTCTTAAAATATTTTAATGATTCTACAAGAACAAATATATATAGGCTTTTAAGAAAAAAGATTATAAAAGTAAATGGCAAAAAACAGAAAGAAAATTATTTTTTACAAAAAGATGATATAATACAAGTTTTCTTATCTGATGAATCAATTGATAAACTAATTAAAGAAAAAAAACAAGAGTTTGTTAAAAATGTTAGTTTAGATATTGTGTATGAAGATAGTGAGATTCTTATTGTCAATAAGCCTAAAGGTCTTTTAACCCATCCTGACCAAAAGGAATATAAAAAGACACTTACAACAAGAGCTCAATCCTATCTAAAGGATTTACAAACTAACACATTTAAACCAGCTTCGGTAAACCGATTAGATCAAAATACAAGTGGATTGGTTATATTTTGTAAAACATATGAAGCATTAAAAAAGTTTAACCAAATGATGAGAAATAGAGAAATTGAAAAATATTATATTTGCATAGTTCATGGCAAAATAAGCAAATCAGGGGAAATAAAGGGTTATCTTACAAAGGACTCTCAAAAAAACATTGTAGAAATTGCAAAAAAGAATTATAATAATAAAGGTCAATTTATTCACACAAAATACAAGCCCTTAAGTTATTACGGTGATTTTACTCTTTTGGAAGTACAAATACTTACAGGAAGAACCCATCAAATCAGAGCCTCGTTGAGTAAAATAGATCATCCAATTGTAGGAGATACAAAATACGGTGGAAAAAAGATAAAAGGTATTACTACACAGGTACTTCATGCATACAAATTAGTTATCGGGGATAAAGAATTTGTTAAAGAAAGCAAAGATATACAAAAAATTATTAAAAAAATATCTAAATAGGTAAAGGAATGACTTTTAAATTGATTAAATCACATAATGCAATAATAAAATTAATCGATAGATATGATTATGGCGGGGCTTTGGAGATACTTCAAGAAATGGATTTAAAAAATACTGATGAAGCAATAATGATAAAATCATGCAAATATGCAGTTAATTTTGATTTTAATACTTCGTACTATATTTTGAATTCTTTATCAGAAGAAAAAAGAAACCATAAGATAGTACTTAAATTAATAGAAAATCTTAAAGCATTGATAGAAGGTGAGCCGCAGGCATTGTTTTCTGAATTGATAAATAATATCAAATTTCAGATAGTTAATGAAGAATATATAGACTTTTTAGGAAGAATATATCGATTCAAAGAAGCAATACTAAAATATATTTTTGTTAAAGAGCATTTAAATAGAAATAAGTTTTCTTTTTTAATCGATGCCATGTCTAAAAGAAGAATATTAAAAATATTAAGGAAAAAATACAAAATATATAATCCAAATCTTATATATGGTATAAGCATATATATAAACAAGTATGTAGATTATAAAACGAATTATGTAGAAATAGTAAAGCTATTAAATTCTGAAAAAATGAGGAGTTTGATGGAATTGAGGCATAATTCTATAGTAGGTCATGGGTTTAGAGGTGTAAGCAGGGAGGATATTGTAAAAGTATATGGAAACCCATATAATATTATAGATGATTTTAAATACTGTTTAAATCTTTTAAATATTAATGTGATGGATAATAAATATAATATAATAAATGATTTTCTAAAAAGAGAATTAAACTGTATAAATTATGACAATAATAAATCTAAATATGTTAATGAAATGGCTTAGATTTCAAATTGAAAAATATTTAATTGATACGAAAGGGAGATGCGTTTGTGACTAAAGAAATATTTGAGTGGATTAAAACAATTGTAGTATCTGTTGTTATAGCCCTTGTTATTACAACATTTATAAGACCAACTTTGGTAAAAGGACATTCAATGTATCCAACATTAGAGCCTAATAATTATTTGATTATAAATAAAATTCCTTATATGATTCATGAACCGGAAAGGGGAGATATAGTTGTTTTTAAATCCCATCTCACAACCCCTGATGGTAAAGAAAAGGATTTAATAAAGCGTGTAATAGCTGTTGAAGGAGATAAGATAGAAGTAAAGAATGGTAAGATATATGTAAATGGAGAAAAAGTTGAGGAAGGTTACATTAATGGTGACTATACATCGGGTGATATTGAAATAGAAGTTGATAAAGATGAAGTTTTTGTTATGGGAGATAATAGAGAAGCTAGTCTAGATAGCAGAGATCCCAGAGTTGGAACAGTAGATGTAGATACAATAAGGGGAAAGGTTTTAGTAAGACTTTTTCCATTTAATAAGATTGGAAAGGTTGATTAGTAATCTAACCAGAGATTTTTCTCTGGTTTTTTTGTTTATTTTTATTTGAAAATGCATATCCTATAATTGATACTTTAAGATTGCTGTAAATTAAGGAGGAATAAGGATGAAAGTAAAAGACTTGATGACTACTAATGTTAGAACTGCTGATGTTAATGCTTCTTTACCGGAAGTGGCTCAAAGTATGAAAACTCTAGATGTTGGATCAATACCTATTTGTGACAATAATAGAAATGTTGTTGGAATGGTTACTGATAGGGATATAGTTTTAAGATCTGTGGCTGAAGGTAGTAATGTTGAAAATGTAAGAGCTCAGGATGTTATGTCTACAGAGGTTGTTTCGGTTTCTCCAGACACAGATGTCCATGAAGCAGCTGATATTATGGCACAAAATCAGATAAGACGACTTCCTGTTGTTGAAAATGGAAGAATAGTAGGAATAGTGGCTATTGGGGATTTTGCAACACAGAATATTTATGTTAATGAAGCTGGAGATGCATTAAGTGATATTTCAAAGCCTAGCTCACCAATGAGATAATATTTATAGGTAAAGTCTAAAAGTTCCTTTAAAACGGGAACTTTTAGTTTTTATTGTTATAATAGTGGTATATATTTAATATATTCATTATCTAATCAACTTTACTTAAAAAGGATATAGGGGGATAAATAATATGTCTAGTAAAGATAATATAAAAGTTTTTTTAAAGGATGGTACAGCATTAGAGATCAAAAAGGGAACTACCTTAGAAGAAATAAAGGATATGGTTCAAAAAGAATATGGAGCTTTAATAGTTGCTGCAAAGGTCAATAATAATTTGAAAGAATTAGGCTTTGAGCTTGATAGTGATGCTAAAATAGAATTTATAGATTTATCTACGTCCATCGGTCAAAGAATATACCAAAGGAGTCTATCCTTTGTGTTTATTAGAGCAGCAATGGAGTTGTTTAAAGGATGTAGAGTAAGTGTAGAACATTCTTTGAGCAAAGGCTTGTACTGTGAAATACATTATAAAGATCCTATAAATGAAGATGATGTAAGGGCCATTGAAAAGAGAATGATAGAAATCATAAATGAAGACATACCTTTAATTAAAAGGTCTATACCTAAGGAAGAAGCTAGAAAAATTTTCAAACAATTTGGAATGGAAGCAAAGGAAAAACTGCTTAAATATAGAGAAAAGGATTCTATAAATATTTATAGCTGCGGATGGCTGAAGAATTATTTCTATGGATATATGGTGCCTAGAACGGGATATTTAAATAATTTTAGACTTAAGTTTTATTTGCCTGGTGTAATAATTCAATTTCCTACAAAGGAAACTCCAAATGAAATACCAAAATTTGTGGAGCAACCAAAGCTGGCTTCAATATTTCGTGAAGCAGAAACATGGGGAAACATACTGAATGTAGGCCATGTTGCCTATCTTAATGAAGTTATAGAAAAAGATAAAATTCCTGAATTAATAAGAGTATCAGAAGCTTTACATGAAAAGAAAATTGCACAAATTGCTGATGAGATAACTAAAAGAAATAAAAGGGTTGTGTTAATTGCCGGGCCATCGTCTTCTGGTAAAACTACCTTTGCTCAGAGATTATTGATTCAACTTAAGGTAAATGGCCTTCATCCCGTTACATTATCTACAGATGACTATTTTGTTGACAGAGAATTTACCCCAAGGGATAAAGAGGGAAATTATGACTTTGAAGCTTTGGAGGCAGTAGATGTGGAATTATTTAACCGTCATATAACTAAATTGATACAAGGACAAGAGGTTAATATTCCTTTCTTCAATTTTATAACGGGAAAAAGGGAATATAAAGGGGATAAGTTAAAAATAGATAAAGACCAGCCTATAATTATTGAAGGTATCCACGGACTAAACGAAAAATTAACTGAATATATACCCCATGATAAAAAATTCAAAATATACATAAGCGCCCTTACACAGTTAAATATTGACCATCATAATAGAATCCCTACAACTGATACAAGGCTTATAAGAAGAATTGTAAGAGACAGTAAGTATAGAGGTCATTCAGCTTTGGCCACATTAAGACTGTGGAAATCTGTTAGAAGGGGAGAAGAAAAGAATATCTTTCCATTTCAGGAGGAAGCTGATATTATGTTTAATTCTGCCTTGGTATATGAATTAGGAGTGCTGAAAAAATATGCTGTACCACTTCTAAAAGAAATAGATAATAATCAGCCGGAATATGCTGAAGCCAAGAGACTTCTTAAATTCTTAAAATATTTTAAATCAATTGATGATGATAAATATATACTTCAGACATCTATATTAAAGGAATTTATTGGAGAAAGCTGTTTTGTAGAACAATAATGAATGGGTATAGAGTTTAGAGGTTTTAAAGAATTTAATATTGACTAATAGAGAAATGTGATTTAAAGTAAAAGCTGTAATGATATTCTATAAACGGGAGATGAAATTCATGCAGTTTTTATTAAATGAATTAGTCGATAAAAATAGAGCTTGGACAAATTATGGAAAGGTGGCAGGCTATATACCAGAATTAAGCAAAAAGGATCCCAATAAACTTGGAATAGTAGTTGTAGATGTAAAAGGTAAAATTTATAGAGCTGGTGATTATGAAACTAAATTTACTGTTCAAAGCATGTCAAAGCCTATAGTTTTATTGTTGGCTTTACTTGATAATGGTGAAGAAGTTTTTAAAAAAGTGGGTAAAGAACCTACAGGAGATGCTTTTAATTCAATAATAAAGCTTGAAACATTAAATCCTTCTAAACCCCTTAATCCAATGATTAATGCTGGTGCTATAGCTGTTACATCATTAGTAAAGGGAAAAACAAAGGAAGAGAAATTTAAAAGAATAATTAATTTATTTAGGAAAGTATCAAAAAATCCAAAGCTTGATATAAATATGGATGTTTACTTAAGTGAAAAGAAAACTGGAGATCGTAATCGTTCAATAGCATATTTCTTAAGGGATATAGGTATATTGGAAGGAGATGTTGAAGATATACTGGATTTGTATTTTAGGCAGTGTTCTATTGAAGTAACCTGTGAGGATGTTGCTAATATGGGTATGGTTTTAGCAAATCAAGGGATTGATAATGAAAGTAAAAAACGACTAGTACCTAAATATTTAACTCAAATTGTGAAAACATTTATGGTTACATGTGGTATGTATGATGCATCGGGTGAGTTTGCCATTAATGTTGGAGTCCCTTCCAAAAGTGGAGTAAGTGGTGGAATAATGTCTTCGGTTCCCAATAAAATGGGAATAGGAGTAATAGGGCCTGCATTGGATTACAAGGGAAATAGCATAGCAGGTGTTAAGCTTTTAGAAGATTTGTCAAAAGAATTAAAACTGAGTATATTTTAATTTTTTAAACTGTAAATGAATAGGTTGTATTAATATGATATTGATATAGCTTCTTTATATAGTAATTAGATAAAGGAGCTATATTTTTAAATAAAAAAACAATGACTTTTCATTATCGTTAGCATTAAATTTTAGAATTTGTTACTTAGAACTACAAAAAGCACCATTAAACGTTTTTGTTCGGGACTTATGTACCGAAGTATAATAAAAAAGCAGGATAATTAGTGCCTTTATAGAATATATATATTTAATTCTTATTTTAATAATACTTTATATAGAAATCAAAAGTAGTTGACTTTTAGTTAAAAGGGTCTGTGGAGCATTTGTCCATAGGTAAAATATATTTTGAATTGGAGTGCTGAAATGATTTTAGAAAAGGGAAATAAAGTATATGGAATTAAGAATGACTATTTATATATTATAATAATCCTTGTAATAACTTCTTTGGTATTTTATCTTTCTATGGTTTTTGAATATGAGATATATATTATTTTTAGTGTAGTAAATTTTCTAACCTGGCATACAATTTTAGAGTTTATTAGTGTTATTTTTGCCTTTATCATATTTAATAATTGCTACTACTCTTATAAACATACTAAGAGGGTAAGATTATTATTATTAGCATCAACATTCTTTATAGTAGGGTCTATAGATTTTCTTCATACATTATCCTATGAAGGTATGCCTTTTACTTTTGCGCAAAGTTCTGTAGAAATGGCAACTACATATTGGGTGTTTGCAAGACTAATAATGGCTGTAGGGATTTTCATATCTTCAATTATTCCATTTTATAAGAAGAGTAAATTTAATGAAAAATCAGCAATAATTTTAAATATATTATTAATTTTTATAATATTTCATATAGTTACATATAAAATAGATGTTTTGCCTCCATTATTTATTCAGGGGAAAGGTATGACAAGCCTTAAAATATATCTTGAATATTTTATAGTGGCTTTACAAATACTTTCAATAATTAACTTTATTAAAACCTATGAAAAGACCTCAAATACATATTTGATTATATTATCTTCAGGTCTTATATTAATGACATTTAGTGAAGGACTTTTTACACTTTATAGAAGTGTATATGATACATTCAATCTTTTAGGTCATGTGTATAAAGTTTGGGGCGTTTATTTAATATACCATTCGATTTACAAATATAATATAGATTTGCCCTATAAGAAGCTTAAGGAAGCCCAAGGCAAGGTAAGCTTATATGCAGATAATTTGGAGAAAATAGTTAATATAAGAACAGAAGAATTTAGAAAAGCCAATGAAAAGCTCAATAAAGAATTAGACTATGCTAAAGTTATTCAGCAATCTCTTTTACCACCTGAGAAAATAATATTTGAAAATGTTGTGTTTAATTCAAAATATATACCTTGTGAAAAGTTAAGTGGAGATTTTTATGATATATATGAAATTAATAAAAATAATATAGCAATGTATATACTAGATGTTACTGGTCATGGTGTTCCAGCAGCATTACTCACAATGTTTAGTATAAATAATGTAAAGTCAAATGAAAAGATAATTAAAAGGTATAGAGGATTAAAGCCCCATAAAAATCTAAAAAATTTTTATGAAGAATTTAATAAATTAAATTTTCCTGAAGAAATGCACATAGTAACCTTTTTTGCTACATATAATAAGCCTAATAAAGTTTTAACATATTGTTCAGCAGGAATGAATTGTTATCCTATTCTCATTAGAAGAACAGGGGAGTATGAATTATTGGATAAGAGCAGAGGATTTCCAATATGTCAGCTCAGTGAATTTTTTACACCACAGTATGAAAGTGCAAAGGTTCAGCTTCAAGAGGGAGATAAAATAATATTTTATACAGATGGTTTAACAGATGTGCAGAAAAATTCTTCAATAGATCATAAAAAACTACTCAATATTTTGGTGCGAAATAGTAAAAGCAGTGGTGAAAAATTAAATAATTACATATTAAAGAAACTGGAAAATTCTATAAAAGATTTTGATGATGATATTACTTATTTTATTATGGAAATACTATAGGGTTCTATAGATAAATAACATTGTCATTTAAAATATATATTTTTTAATCTATTAAAATTTCAATAAGCTGAACTAGGAAAATTTAATGTATAAATTTATATCTGAACTTGGAACCTTATAATGAAATAAATTACAAATATTGACTAATTAGCATAAAAATAATATAATATATATAAATTTCAAGTTATCAAATTCATTTATTATAGTATTTATAATTGCATTAGTCATTAAAAAAGGGAGTTTTGATTATGAAAGAAATTTTAGTATTAAGGGAATTAGAACAAATAAAGGCAATTGCCCATCCGTACAGATTGGAAATCATTGAATCCTTTGAAGAAGCTTCTGCAACGGCAAAACAAATAGCTGATAAAATGGAAGAACCCCATGCCAAAGTAAATTACCACATAAAAACTTTGCTTAAGGTGGGAATACTGGAATTAGTTGAAGAAAAGGTGAAGCTTGGAATAGTTGAAAAATATTATAGGCCTTCAGCTAAAAATTTTGTTATAGACAGAAATATATTAAATACAAGTGAAAAGCATGTTTTAGAATCCTTAACACAAGCTTCAATATCTATATTTGAAAATATATCTAGGGATTTTTATAGAGCAGTAGAATATGGAGACGAAAAAGAATATCCTAAAAAGTTCTTATACTACTATGATTATTATCTAACTCTAGAAGAAATTAATGAGCTGCAGGATAAATTAGAATCAGTGCTAAAGGAATACTTAAAAGGTAAAAAAGATAAAACAAGATCAAATACGAAAAAATATTCAATATCTTCTCTAATGCTGCCCAAGTTAAAGGAAAAGAAATAGTAAAACTCTAATTATCTAATCATTTATACTATCCTTTTAAAATTTGTAAGAAGGATAGTTGTACCTTGCCATATAAAAAAAATCATATATTAAAATTTTTGTCTAAAAATATCAAAAAATCTTAGAAAATCAATTGTTTTTACAAGAAAAAATTGAATATATAGTACCTTTTTAATTCATATTATAGGCTAATTATAGCTTTTTATATAAAAAAAATTATACATAAAAATTTTTTTGTCAAAGAATATCGAAATATTTACAAATATTAATTTGAAAGGAGGTGGTAAAAAAGTTTCTAAAGGAAAGGGGTATTTTTTTAAACATATAAAGTTTGGTATGGGAATGTTATTAAAAAAATGAGGGGGATTTAAATTGTTTAAAAAATCATTAGCAATTACTCTTGTGTTATGTTTAATCTTTACTTTGGCTTTATCTGGATGTGGTAAAGAAGTAGACAATACTTCACAGGATTCAGAAGGAAAAAATCTTGCAGAGCAAATTAATAAAGAAGGGCAAAAAGATGCTCTGGATGTACAGAAAAAGGAAAGTGATAAAACTGCTTTAAACCCAGCTAAAACAAGAAACTCAAGTGATATTTTAATTGTAGGAGAAACCGATGGTTTTAAGGGACAGTTTATAAGCTCATATAATTCAACAGCGGCAGATGGGAATGTTATGAGGGTATGTTTTAGCCCACTTTTAAGATATAACAATAAAAATGAAATCGAAAATGTTCTGGCGAAAAGCTATGAGGTTTCAGAGGATGAGAAGACCTTTACATTTCATTTGAAAGATGATGTTGTGTTCTCCGATGGTACACCACTTACAGCTAAAGATGTTGCTTTTACATATAATACAATAGCTGATCCAAGCTATGATGGTCGTCATACTGCCGTTGTCAAGGATATAGTTGGATTTGAAGAGTATAATAATGATATGGAAGGTAAAATCAAGTCAATGGAAGGTATAAAGATAATTGATGATCACACAATTTCCTTTGAATTTAAAGAAGCCCTTAGGGTCAACATGGAGAATTTTATTGGACAATTATACATTCTTCCTGAGCATTTCTATAAATTTGAAAAGGGTAATACTCAGGCTTTAAAGGATAAGCAGCATAAGATACTGGGCAGTGGCCCCTATAAGCTATCCAAGTTTGAACCTGGACAATATGTAGAATTGGTTATAAATGAAAAATATTTTGGTGAAAAGAAGCCCCAGATTCCTAAAATTATTATTAAAGAAACCCAGATGGCAACTCAAACAGAAGAGCTGGTGGCAGGTCAAATTGATATGGCTCCTGGAGAAATAGACCCGGATAATTTAGAAATAGCTAAAGAAGGAGGTTTTATTGATTTTTATCAATATCCTAGGGCTGGATATGGATATCTTAGATTTAATTGCAATGAAGCACCTACCGATGATAAAAATGTTCGTAAGGCTTTAGTGTATGGATTCAATCGTAAGGCCTTTGTAGATACCTTTTTTAAAGGATTAGCCAGTGTTCAGGATGTTCCTATGCCTCAGGTTGCCTGGGGATATACAAAGGAGCTCCAGCAGGAACTTACAAGCTATGACTTTAGTCCTGAAAAAGCCGGGCAGCTCCTTGATGAAGCAGGTTGGAAGATGGGAGATGATGGCTATCGATACAAGGATGGTAAAAAGCTTTCTATACACATAGCATCGATTTCTGAAGCAGAAATGTGGGATATGGTTGCAGGACTAATGGCCGATAATTATAAGCAAATTGGTGTAGATTTAAAAATAAGCCAGATGGACTTTAATTCCCTTATGAGCAAGGTCTATGATGAAAGAGAAGGCTTTAATATGTATAGTATGGCAGTTTCTTTTTATACACCTGATCCAGCACAGGATTTATATAGTTCATGGCATTCTCAATTCGACAAGCCCGGTGGAGACAATACAGCTCAATTTCGTAATGAAAAGAATGACCAGCTTTTAGAAGAGCTTAGAAAAGAGTTTGATAGAGAAGAAGCAAAGCAGCTCTATTCCGATTGGGCAGTTAATATAAATGATGAAATTCCTATATTGATTTTATATGCTAACCTTTATACAGATATGGTAAATAATAGAGTTAAGGGATATAATCCCACGGGAATATATAACTGGTCCCATGATGTAGTTAATTTATATATTGAAGATTAAACAAATTTTTTCCATAATCAAATATAATGCCCGGGTTTTTACCGGGCATTATTCAATAGAAAGGAAAATATTAAATATTCTTAATAAAATCAACAAAAAGGGGGATATATCTTGTTAAAGTATATACTTAGACGACTGCTCCATATGATTCCAGTAATACTTGTTATTTCAATTCTTCTGTTTTGTTTGGTAAAGGCCATGCCGGGAGATCCTGTTCAGGCTTATTTAGGTGTTAATAGTAAAGTTCCCGAGGAGGTCAGAGAAAATCTCAAAGAGAGACTAGGTCTCAATGAACCGATACATATTCAATATTTAGTATGGCTAAAACGTATGCTTTCAGGGGATTTTGGCGAGTCAATTCAATATAAAAGACCTGTAAGTGAAGTGGCAGGTAATTTTCTATGGAATACTTTTTTACTTAATATAGTAGTATTTATTTTATCTTTTGGTATTGCTATACCTGTAGGGATAATATGTGCAGTTAAACAATATTCCAAGACCGACAGCTTTTGGACTGTATTTTCACTAATAGGCATTTCTATGCCATCATTTTTCTTTGGCCTATTATTAATTTTTGCCTTAGCAGTAAATATAAAGATATTTCCTATCAGCGGCATGATTACACCGGGAGCAGATTATACAGGATTAGCTTATTTTTTAGATGTGGCAAAGCATATGGCATTACCTGCAGTTGTTCTTACCATTAGCAGTCTGGCCAGTCTTGTCAGATATGTCAGGAACAGTATGCTTGAGGTTATTAAGCAGGATTATATAAGAACAGCCCGTTCTAAAGGATTAGCCGAGAAGATTGTGATATATAAGCATGCATTTCGTAATGCATTAATTCCTATAGTTACTTTAATTGGTATGTATATTCCCTTTTTATTTACGGGATCTGTTATTACAGAACAAGTATTTGTCTGGCCAGGAATTGGAAGGGTCTTATACGAAAGTGTTATAATGCGGGACTATAATATAGTGATGACATTAAATATGTTTTTTGCCACATTAATGCTCATGGGAAATTTACTTCAAGACATTGGATATGCTATTGTTGATCCAAGAGTAAAGGTAGAATAGGGGGGTTATGCTTATGAAATCCGATGCAATTAAAAAGACTGAGGAGCAGGTGAAAAATGAAGAGCAGGAAGTTATAGGGCTGTGGAAGATGGTGTGGAATAATTTTAAAAAAAATAAACTGGCTCTTTTTGGTTTAGTGGCAATTTCTATATTAATTATAATGGTCATTGGTTCCTATTTTATAACTCCCTATGATAGGGATGCAACAAACCTTATTAATGCCGAGCAGCCTCCCAGTTTTAAGCATTGGCTGGGAACAGATGAATTAGGAAGGGATTATCTTACTCGTATATTATATGGAGGACGTATTTCTCTCACGGTGGGTATAATTTCTGTAGGGGTTTCCCTGATTTTAGGAATACTATTTGGTGGAATTTCAGGATATTATGGTGGCTGGATAGATAATATTTTAATGCGCTTTGCAGAAATAATCTATTCTTTCCCTTTTTTACCCTTGGCCATAACCCTTTCGGCTATTATTGGGGTAAGGGTTTCGGTTGAGAATAAAATGTACATGGTTATGGTGATTATTGGTGTTTTAAGATTCCCATCCCTTGCCAGGATGATTAGAGGACAAATACTTACCCTAAAGGAGCAGGAATTTATGCAGGCTGCAACTGCCCTTGGAATATCAGATACAAGAAAAATATTTAGACATCTTATACCCAATACCTTTGCCTATATAATTGTAAATGCTACATTAGGTGTTGCCGGTGCCATTCTTTCTGAATCTTCATTATCCTTCTTAGGTCTTGGAGTTAGTCCACCTATACCATCCTGGGGCAATATGGTTACATACGCAACAAGATCCTATGTATTAAAAAATATGCCATGGCTTTGGATACCGCCGGGACTTTGTATATTCATTGCAGTGATGAGCATTAATCTAATTGGCGATGGCTTAAGGGATGCAGTTGATCCAAAATCAAATCATTAGGGGGGGATAGAGGTGTCAAAGTATTTATTGGATGTAAAAAATGTTAAAACTCATTTTTTTACAGATAGAGGTGTTGTAAGAGCTGTAGATGGTATAGATTTTAAGATTAAGAGAGGTGAGACATTAGGAATAGTTGGAGAATCAGGAAGCGGTAAAAGCGTTGCTTCTATGTCTGTAATGCAGTTAGTTGAGGAGCCTGGAAAAACAGTAGAGGGAAATATTTTATTTAAAGGGGATGATCTACTTAAAAAGTCGGTAAAAGAAATGCGTAAAATTCGTGGAAATGAAATATCTATGATATTTCAAGAACCTATGACTTCATTAAATCCTGTTTTTAAAGTGGGGGATCAGATAACAGAAGTACTTATGCTCCATCAAAAAATGAGGAAGGAAAAGGCAAGGAATAGAGCCGTTGAAATGCTAAAACTTGTTGGAATACCTAGAGCTGAAAGGATAGTAGATGATTACCCCCATCAGCTCAGTGGAGGTATGAGACAAAGAGTTATGATAGCCATGGCATTGGCCTGTGAACCAAGCTTACTTATAGCCGATGAACCAACAACGGCCCTTGATGTTACAATTCAAGCTCAAATTTTACATTTAATGAATGATTTAAAAGAAAAACTTGGAACTGCTATTATGCTTATTACCCATGATCTTGGCGTAGTTGCACAAATGGCAGATTATGTAATAGTCATGTATTGTGGAAAAGTAGTAGAGGATGCTCCAGTTGAAGAATTATTCGAAAATCCCAAACATCCTTATACTAAAGGGCTGATGAAATCAATACCCAATTTAGATGACAATAAAAAAAGATTAGACAGTATAAAGGGGATTGTGCCCCATCCTCTTTATTTACCTGAGGGATGTTATTTTGAGCCCAGGTGTCCTAATGCAACTGAAAAATGCAAGAAATATAGGCCTGAGTTAAAGGAAATATCACCTAATCATAAAGTAAGCTGTTTTGTAGTAAATGAGGAGGTGGTATAATGAATGAGCCTTTATTAGAAGTAAAAAATCTAAAAAAATATTTTCCGGTAACTGGAGGCTTTTTCAAAAAAACAATAGGGTATGTAAAGGCTGCCGATGATATTTCCTTTGAGATAAAGAAAAGAGAAACCTTAGGGTTAGTTGGAGAATCCGGTTGTGGAAAATCAACTATAGGTAGAAGTATATTAAGATTACATGAGCCAACCTCTGGAGAAGTATATTACAAAGGGAAAAATGTAATTAGGGCTTCAAAAAATGAAATGAAAAAATTGAGAAAAGAAATGCAAATTGTCTTTCAAGACCCATATAGTTCTCTTAATCCAAGAATGACTGTAGGACAAATAATTAGTGAGCCTATAGTACAACATGGGATAATGAAAAATGGAAAAAAACTTGAAGAAAGGATAAAAGAATTATTAGAAAAATGTGGTCTTGCAAGCTACCATACAAATCGTTATCCCCACCAATTTTCAGGGGGGCAAAGACAAAGAATTGGTATAGCCAGGGCTTTAACTTTAAATCCATCCTTTATAGTTGCCGATGAACCAGTATCTGCCCTAGATGTGTCAATTCAATCCCAGGTATTAAATCTTATGATGGATTTACAGGAAGAACTTGGACTGTCATATTTGTTTATTTCCCATGATCTCAGTGTTGTTAGACATATTAGTAATAGAATTGGTGTTATGTACTTAGGCTCATTAGTAGAGCTTTCAGGTAAAAAGGACTTATTTGAAAGTCCAAAACATCCATACACAAAAGCTCTATTATCTGCTATACCAGAGGCAAATCCAAGGAAGAGAAAGAAACAAGTAATATTAAAAGGTGATATTCCGAGCAATGTAAACCCTCCAAGTGGCTGTAAATTTCATACCCGATGTCCCTATGTAATGGATATATGTAAAGAAGCTTCACCGGAATTTAGAGAATTAGGGGATAAACATTTTGTGGCGTGCCATATGGCGAAATAATAGGCATAGGGAATGGGTAAGAACACGTGAAAAGCAGTTGTCGGAGGAATATAAAGATGTTAAATTAAATGTAGGATGGAAGGATATAATAGCTATGGTAATTGCAGCTTTTCAAGTTCTGCTGCCAATATTTTTACTTGTTGCTCTTCTTATTGGATTATGTTTTCTATTTTTTAATTTTCTAATCAAGTAATTGATTAAGAAAATTGTATAATTATCTCAATTAAAATACTGATGACTATAGTCATCAGTATTTTTTTATAAATTATTTTGTTTATAATAAATAAAAGTAGGGTAAAACAATAATATTATGTAAATTGACACTTGAATTATTAATGAACAATTTTTAAAAATAGTGAAACAAATTCAAATGACAATTTATACATCTCAAAAAATTACAGAAGAATCGGTGTTTTTAAAGTTTCTATGAATAATCTAGGTTGAAGGGGATGGAGTAATGTTTATTGGTTCACATTTATCTATATCTAAGGGATTTGAGGATGCAATTAAGCAAGCTGTTAGTATTGGAGCAAATACCTTTCAATTTTTCACAAGGAACCCTAGGGGATCAAAGGCAAAAAAATTAAATTTAGACGATATTAAGAAAGCAGAAGAAATATGGATTCAAAACAAATTTGCTTCACTTTTGGCCCATGCACCCTACACCTATAATTTTGCTTCAAATAAAGAAAAAACTTGGGAGCTTGCGAAAAGACTATTAAGGGATGATCTTGAAAGGCTTTCTCATTTGAGCATTTGTAACTATCTAGTCATGCATCCCGGTAATCATATTAAAGAAGGAATGGAATTTGGAATACAAAGAATAGCTGAAGGGATTAACCAAGTCCTAGAAGGAAATGAAAACACTATGATTTTATTAGAAACTATGTCGGGTAAAGGTACTGAAGTAGGCTATAGATTTGGTCAGCTGAAAGAAATTATTAATAGAATAAAATATAATAAGAAAATTGGAATATGTTTTGATACATGTCATACATATTCTGCAGGTTATGATATTATCAACAATTTAGATGATGTGCTTGAAGAATTTGATGAAATTTTAGGTATTGAAAGACTAAAGGTTGTACATCTAAATGATAGTAAACATGAATTGGGCAGTAAAAAAGATAGGCATGCATGTATTGGTGAGGGAACACTGGGATTAAGTGGTATACTTAATTTTATAAACCATCCGAAACTAAAGGGAATTCCCATATTTTTAGAGACTCCTAATGATATACAAGGATATGAAAGAGAAATAAAGCTTTTAAAATATGGTTATAATAAATAAAGAATATGAAAAAATAAATGCGTCATTGTACGCATTTTTAATTTGATAAAATAAATAATTGGTGATTAAAATGATTTTTAAAGAAGAAATAATTAAATATTCAAAGGAAATAGGTATTGATTTAATTGGTTTTACAGAATCAGAGATTTTTCATGATCTAGAAGCAATACTTAGGAAAAGAGAAAAGAAGAATTTATTATCTGGATTTGAAGAGCAAAATATTGATAAGAGAATCAATCCCCATCTAACCTTAGAGAATTCACATACTATAATTGTCATTGGAATGTCCTATTATGTAAATGAAGGAGATATTACAAGTAAAGATTCTAATAAACCTACGGGGAATGTCTCCAAAAGTTCTTGGGGAAGAGATTATCATTTAGTATTAAAGAGTAAAATGAAAATGCTTGTAGAATATATAGAAAAAAAGACCAAAGATTTTCAGTATGAATACTTCACAGATACTGGACCTTTAGTAGATAGATATTTAGCATATAAGGCCGGGATAGGATGGTATGGTAAAAATAACTGTATTATAACAAAAGAATATGGTTCATGGATTTTTATAGGATATATATTAAGCAATTTAGAAATCAATATAAATATGGAAGAAAGTAAAAATGAAGGTTGCTTAAATTGCAATAATTGCATTAAAGCTTGTCCTACAGGAGCATTAATGGAAAACCAACTATATAATCCAAAGCTATGTATATCTTATTTAACTCAAACTAAGGAGGATATTGATTATAAACTTAGAGAAAAAATGGGAAAGAGCTTATATGGATGTGATATTTGTCAGTTGGTATGTCCTTATAATTCAAATAAAACAACAACCCATAAAGAATTTATACCTGTGGGAGATAATTATAAACCTAATCTTTTAGGTTTACTTAAACTATCAAATAAAGAATTTAAGAAAAGATTTGAAAAAGCAGCTTTAAATTGGAGAGGAAATAAAATAATTAAAAGAAATGCTTTAATCGCTTTAGGTAACTCTGGAGATAAGGATATGGTAAAGTATCTAGTAGAATATTTAAATAGTCCTTCAATAATGATAAAAAAATATACTGCTTGGGCAATAATTAGATTAGATAGAAAGAAAGGCAAAAAAATTCTTGATAAGCATTTAGAAAAGGAAAAAGATATTGAAATGAATGAAGAAATTAAAAAATTGTATAATTATTATCTGAGAAATTTACATAATTAACATTATCAATTTTAAAATACAATATGTAGACAACTCCCTTGAATCTTTTTACTATATTTTGTATTTTAAATTTTTTACATGTTTTATGAAATTTCCTCAATTCTTAGAAAACTGCTAGAAAACAATACTTCTAGCAGTTTTTTAAAAAAGGTAGACACAAAATCCTCAAATTTTATGAAGCAAAGACTGGTTATATGAATAATATAGAATATAACTTCCAACAAGGGGGGATTTTGTGAAGAAAAGGAATAAGCTAAATTATTATAAATTGAAAAAATCATATAATCCAAGACAGTTTAATTTTAAAACCACTAAGGATTTAGAGGCTTTTAATGATATTGTGGGACAAGAAAGAGCAGCACAGGCTTTAGATTTTGGTTTGAATGTAAAAAATCCTAAGTACAATATATATATATCTGGTTTGAAGGGAACTGGAAAAACTACCTATTGTATTTCTAAGGTAAAAGATAAGGCAAAAAGGGAAGAAAAAAAATACGATTGGTGCTATGTTAATAATTTTAATGAGCCGGATAGACCTAAGAGCATTAGGCTTCCTGCCGGTACAGGCAAGATATTTCAGGCGGATATGGATTATTTTGTTAGAGAATTAATATCTGAGGTTCCAAAGACATTTATCAGTGAAGAATATCAAAAAAGAAAAAATGATATATTGAAAAGTTATCAGGAGAAGAAGAATGAATTGTTAGATTTCTTAATTGAGTATAGCAAAACATTAGGATTTGAAATAAAAAATATTTCAACTGGATTAGTTTTTGTACCAATTAAAGATGGAGAAAAAATTAGTGATGAAGAATTCGATAATCTAGAAGAAGAAGAAAAGAATATTTACGAAAAGAATGGTGAGCAAATACAGCTAAAAGCTATAGAAATATTAAGAAAAGTAAAGATATTAGAAAAGGAGTCTAAAAGGGAGCTAATTGATTTTCAGAAAATGACAGCTCATTTTATTGTGAAACCAATTAGCGAAACTATTATTGAGAAATATAAAGCCATTAATGAAGTTATTGAATATATTGGGGAAATTGAAGAAGATGTAATAGAGAATGTTTCTGATTTTGAAGCTATAGCAGAAGAGGATATTTCAATTAAAAGTAATGTAAAGGAGTTTGCACCAAGATACTATGTTAATTTAATTGTAGACAATAGTGAAGTAGAGGGAGCTCCAGTGATTGTTGAAACTAATCCAACTTTTAATAATCTTATGGGAGTAATAGAATATGAAAGTGAAAATAGCTCCCTTAGAACTGATTTTACTATGATTAAACCAGGCTCTCTTCATAAGGCAAATGGTGGCTTTCTAATAATAGATGCATTGGAACTCCTAAGAAATTCTCATTCTTGGCTGGCTATAAAGCGTACACTATATAATAGAAAGATAAAAATTGAAAGTTTGAGGCATCAGTTGGGTATTACTGATATAGCTACGTTAAAACCGGAGCCTATACCAATAGATATAAAAATAATACTTATAGGAAATCCCCAAATTTATAATTTGCTTTATCAATATGATGAAGATTTTAATAAATTATTTAAAATTAAAGCGGATTTTGATTCCATTATGGATAATACCCTTGAAAATCAATATAAAATGGCTTGTTTTATTAATTCTTTTTGTGAAAAAGAAAATCTAAGACATTTTACTAAAGATGGCGTACTTAAAGTTCTTGAATACAGCAATAGAATAGCTGGAAGCCAAAGTAAGTTAACTACAATGTTTAATAATATAATTGAGATTTTAATAGAAGCAGATGCTTGGGCAAAATATGAAGGAAATAGATATATTGCTGAAAATAATGTAAAAAAAGCAGTTCGTGAAAAAAGAAAAAGAAATAATAGAATAGAAGATAGAATCGACGATCTATATAAAGATGGTAAGATTATTATAAATGTTAAAGGTAGTGAGGTTGGAAAGATAAATGGTCTTTCAGTGATAAATACCGGAGATTATGTTTTTGGTAGGCCAATGGTTATAACTGTATCATCCTATGCTGGTACTAAAGGAATTATTAACATAGAGAGGGAAGTAGAGCTTAGCGGCAATATACATGATAAAGGTGTAATGATTTTGGAAGGATATCTTAATGAAAAATTTTGTAAAGATAAACCTTTAAATATTACATCAAAAATTTGTTTTGAACAATCCTATAATGGAGTAGATGGAGATAGTGCATCAAGTACTGAGCTCTATGGAATTTTATCTAGTATTGGGAATATTCCTATAAAGCAGAATATAGCTGTAACTGGCTCAGTTAATCAAAAAGGTGAAATTCAGCCTGTTGGTGGTATAACGGAGAAGGTTGAAGGATTTTACGATATATGCAAATATTTTGGCTTGACTGGTAATCAAGGTGTAATTATACCTTCTCAGAATTTGGATGATTTAGTTTTAGAGGATGAGATTATTGAAGCAGTAAGAAGCGGAAAGTTCAGCATTTATTCTGTATCTAAAATAGAAGAAGGAATAGAAATATTAACGGACATGAGCTTTAAAGAAATATGTAATGTGGTTCAAACTAAATTGAACTCCTATAGTCAATTAATGAATAAATATGAAAATTGAAATTGATAGTTTTTCCTTAAATATGACAGGTCAAATTTTTGATCTGTCATATATTTTTTAAGAAACAAAGAAATTTAAATTTTTTACCATTTACCCTTGATTATTTATTTTTTTGTAGTATACTTAAATTAATTAATGTACGCCATATGAATACAATAATTCTATGAAAACATTATTTTGTTTGCGAATAAAATACAAATGACTTTGAGAGATGATCAAAAGCTTAATGATGAATTTAAAAGTTTAGAACTAAAGATGAGATCCATATGAATTTACAATTCTCATCGTTATCCGTTTCTAGAATTTTCACACTATTAAATTAGCCGCTAACTCTAAATGTAATTAAATTGAAATTGTAATACATATATTATTTTAACTTATCTAGGCAAATTTTAATACAATTCTAATACAAATGAGTAAATTGTATAATATATGATAGCATGACTTCGAAGGTTTCAAAGATGTATATAATACATGGTTTTTACATAAGGTAATTATGCAATTTACTCAAATAATAATGTGAGGTGATAAAAATGAAAAAAATATTAGTTACAGGAGCCTTAGGGCAAATTGGTTCAGAACTAGTTTTAAAGCTTAGGGATATTTATGGAGAAAAAAATGTAGTGGCTAGCAGTAGAAGTACAGGTAAAGGAAAGGAAAACAGTAAAGAGATTATTGAGTCAGGTCCTTTTGAAATAGTAGATGTTTTAAATCCACAGCAGATTGCAGATATAACAAAAAAATATGATATTGATACTATTATTCATTTAGCTTCTATTCTTTCAGCAGTAGGAGAAGAAAAACCCCATGTACTTTGGAATATAAATATGAATGGATTATACAACGCTTTGGAAGTTGCAAGGGAAAATAATTGTGCAATATTTGTTCCAAGCTCTATAGCAGCTTTTGGTCCAAGTACTCCAAAGGATTTAACTCCTCAAGATACAATTCAAAGACCTACAACTATTTATGGTGTTTCTAAAGTGTCAGGAGAGTTATTATGTGATTATTATTATGAAAGATTTGGTGTTGATACAAGGGGGGTAAGATTTCCGGGCTTAATATCATACAAAGCCTTACCCGGTGGTGGAACCACTGATTATGCTGTACATATTTACTATGAAGCATTGAAAACAAAGGAATTTACATGCAATATTAAAGAAGGTACCAAAATGGATATGATGTATATGCCCGATGCATTGGATTCTGTAGTAGATTTAATGGAGGCTGATGCTTCTAAGCTTGAGCATAGAAATGCATTCAATATAGCGTCTATGAGTTTTGGACCAGAAGAAATTTATGAAGAAATAAAAAAACAAATACCAGAGTTTACAATGAAATATGATGTTGATCCTGTTAAACAGAAAATTGCTGAGTCATGGCCTAATTCATTAGATGATAATGCAGCTAGAAATGAATGGGGATGGAAGCCTAAATACAATCTTGAAACAATGACTACAGATATGCTAGAAAAGTTGAAGGAAAAGCTTAATATATAATTTAGTGTTGTTTGTTTTTTAGTTAACATAATAAGTCGATGGATGTAAGATAATATATCTTTTTTTAAAAGGAGGAGATTTTCAAATGGCAAATGTTCATGAATTAACGTTTTTAAAGGAGAAAATTAAAGACTTAAAGGATCAAGGGGTTTATAGAAAACTTCCTGTTTTAGAAGGGGCAAATGAAGCAGAGGTTATTTTAAATGGAAAAAAAGTTATTAATTTATCATCAAACAATTACCTAGGTTTTGCCAACCATCCAAGATTGAAAAAAGCAGCTATAGCTGCAGTAGAAAAGTACGGTGTAGGAGCTGGAGCTGTTAGAACCATAGTTGGTAATATGGATATACATGAAGAAATGGAAAAGATCTTAGCAGAATTTAAAAGAGAAGAAGCTGTTATGTCATTCCAGTCTGGATTTAATTGTAATGCAGGAGCTATTCAGGCTATAACAGAAAAAGGAGATTTAATTGTATCCGATGAATTAAACCATGCAAGTATAATAGATGGATCTAGGCTTTCAAAGGCTAATAAAACAATATATAAGCATAATGATATGAATAGTTTAGAGAGCGTTTTAAAGGAGAATAGAGATAAATATAGAAATATCCTTGTAATTACTGATGGGGTTTTCAGTATGGATGGGGATGTTGCAAATCTACCTGAAATTGTTAAGCTTGCAGAAAAATACGAAGCAATGACCTATGTCGATGATGCCCATGGATCAGGAGTTTTAGGGGAAAATGGTCGTGGAACAGTAGATCACTTTGGATTACATGGTAGAGTGGACTTTAGTATTGGTACTTTATCAAAGGCAATAGGAGTAGTTGGAGGATATGTTGCTGGAAGTTCTACGATGCAAGAATGGTTAAGCCATAGAGGTAGACCTTTATTATTTAGTACTTCACTACCACCAGCTGCAGTAGGTGCCATAACTGAAGCTGTTAAGATGCTTATGGAATCCAGTGAATATACCGATAAACTTTGGTCTAATGCTAAATTTTTCAAGGCGAAATTAGGAGAGTTAGGATTTAACACTGGAAATAGTGAGACTCCAATAACACCAGTTATAATTGGTGATGAAGCAAAAACCATGGAATTTTCTAGAAAGTTATTTGATAATGGTGTATTTGTATCTGGAATTGTATTTCCAACAGTACCTAAAGGAACAGGCAGGGTAAGATGTATGGTAACTGCAGCTCACACTGAAGAACAGCTTGAAAGAGCGGTGTCAGTATTTAAGAAAGTTGGAGAGGAAATGAAAATACTTAAATAAAAGAGAATGACTAAAATTATTTATATTTAATTATAAGGTTGTTTTTTCCTTGATGTATTGAATTTATAAAGCTAACAGCTAATGAGTAGCAGCTGTCAGCTAAATAAACAAAGTATATCTGGTGAAGAAATAGCCTTTTATTATTTTAATGTTAAATTTCACATGTATATTTCTAAAAATAGCATTTTCTATAATTAGCCAATTCTCTTTGTAATATTGAAGCCCCCTTTTTTTTATTATATAATTGTAAGTATGTAAAGTTATGCTGACTATAGATATGTGATTTTAAAAATTAATAAAAGGAACGTTTATTTAAAACTGGCACAATGGGTTAAATTAATTATTACAAATTAAATTGACAAGCGAGGAATAAAATGATTATTGGAAGCTGTGAAATTAAACTAGTAATATTTGAGGTTAATTCATTAAAGGAAAAGAGACAAGTGATTAAAAGCTTACTCAAAAGAATACAATCAAGGTATAATGTATCAATAGCTGAAGTAGATTTGAATGATATTTGGAGAAGGGGAGTAATTGGTTTGGTATGTGTAACCACTTCTACTAAACATGCCAATCAGATGCTCAACAATGTAATTAAGTTTATCGAAAATGATGGCAGGGTAGAAATAATAGAATGTAAATTTGAAATAATTTAAAAAAATATTAAAGATAAGCAACTTTAAAGTCTAATAAATTTTAAATGACAATGGTGTTTATCTATAGATAGAAAGGATTTTTTATATGGCTAGAAGTAAAAAGATGCTTTCAAAAAAAGAAATTAAGGAAGTTTTAAAGATTTTACAAGATTTATATCCAGAAGCTGAATCTGAACTGATATATAATTCGCCCTTTGAACTTTTAATTGCTACAATATTGGCGGCCCAATGTACAGATAAACGTGTAAATAAAGTAACGAATGAATTATACAAAAAATATAATACTCCTGAAGATTTTTTGCAATTGAGTGAAGAGGAATTGGGAGCTTTGGTTAAAAGTTGTGGTTTCTATAGGATGAAATCCAAAAATATTTTAAATACATGTAGGATTCTAATAGAAGAATTCAATTCTCAAGTTCCAAGTACTATAGAAGAGCTTATGACTTTACCGGGAGTAGGAAGAAAAACTGCAAATGTAGTTGTAAGTAATGCCTTTGGGAAAGATGCTATTGCAGTTGATACCCATGTTTTTAGAGTTTCGAATAGAATTGGTTTAGCTAATAGCAAGGATGTTTTTGCTACAGAAGATCAGTTAATGAAAAACATTGAAAAAAATCTATGGTCCGATGCCCATCATTGGCTTATTTTTCATGGAAGAAGGATATGCAAAGCGAGAAAGCCGAAATGTGAATTGTGTCCCCTTACGGGCTATTGTTTGTATTACAAGAAAATTTCTGAGTGATTCTAGCTGCTAAAGTAGAACATTGAAGCTTCAGATAGAATTATACTTCACCTGAATAGGATTCTAAATGCTCCTTTACTAATTGGATGTATATACTTAAATAAATATTTGTCGTATAATGTTATTAGAAAAATTTTTTTATAATATATTAATATATTTTGTTTTAAAATACTATAGTTAGAAATCTAGATGGAATGAGATAATGTTGAAAAGGGGGGATATAATGGGAGACGTCATTTTTTCTCTTGATATAGGAACCAGAAGTGTAGTTGGTATACTTGGAAAAATGGAAGGGGAAGTTTATACCGTAATTGATTATGAGATAATTGAGCATCCTGATAGAGCGATGTACGATGGCCAAATACATGATATAGAAAAAGTTTCTCAGGTTGCCAGGGAAGTAAAAGAAAGATTGGAAGGTAGAAATGGGATCAGTCTTAAATATGTATCTATAGCTGCAGCTGGTAGAGCATTAAAGACTCAGAAGGTTTTTGTTGAAAATGAAATAGATTCTACTGCTGTAATAGAAAAACCTTTAATTGATAGTTTAGAACTCCATGGAATACAGATGACACAAAAGGAATTAGAAGAGATATGCAATGATAAGGAATCTAAATATTATTGTGTTGGATATACAGTTGTGAATTACTATTTGGATGATAGTATTATTACTAATCTAAAAGGCCATAAAGGTAAAAAAATTGGAGCTGAGGTTTTGGCCACTTTCCTTCCCTATGTTGTAATAGACAGCTTATATACAGTGGTTCATAATGTGGGACTTGAAGTTATTAATTTAACTCTTGAACCCATAGCCGCTATAAATATTGCTATTCCCCCTAAATTTAGATTGTTGAATTTGGCTCTTGTGGATATAGGAGCTGGAACATCTGATATTGCTATTACCAGAAATGGAACAATATCTTCCTATGCTATGGTTTCCTTTGCAGGTGATGAAATAACCGAGGCTATTTCCAGAGCCTTTTTATTAGACTTTATAACCGCAGAAAAGTTAAAAAGCCAGTTAAACAATAAAAAGCATCACAGGTTTACTGATATAGTTGGGATAGAATATGATTTGCCAACGGAGGATATAGTATCAAAGATAGATGATGTAATTCGGGAGCTTAGTGAAAAAATTGCTGAAAAGATAGTTGAGAATAATGGGAATTCTCCTAGTGCAGTATTTTGTATAGGAGGAGGAAGTCAAATTCCAAGGCTAACAAAGTATTTGTCTGAAAAACTAGAAATTCCTAAGGAACGTGTAGTAGTACGTGGAACGAAGGTTTTAGAAAAACTTGGTTTCCTATGTGATGAACTTAAAGGGCCAGAGTTTATTACACCAATAGGAATAGGATATACAGCATTTAAAGAAAAGGAACAGAATTTTCTTAAGGTTACTGTAAATGATAAACTGATAAGATTGTTTAATTCTAAGCAGCTTTCTGTTGCTGATGCTTTATTATTAGTAGGTTTTAATGCTAGAAAATTAATAGCAAAAAAAGGTGAATCAATATCTATTGAAGTAAATGGTAATAAGAGAATATTACATGGTAGTTATGGAGAAGTGGCAAAAATATATCTTAATGGAAAACTAGCAAGTTTAGATACAAAAATAAAACATGAGGATTCTATCGTTATTAAAGAGGCAACCCCAGGAAAAGCACCAAGGGTAAAGTTAAAGAGTATTGTTGATTTTACCCAAACTATTATAGTGAATGGTGAAAATGTAAATCTAATTAAATCCATAAGTGTAAATGGAGAGAAATCCCATGAAGATTACATATTGAAGAACAATGATAAAGTAAATATTGATAAGATTAAAAATATTGAAGAACTAATGGAAATCCATAATATAAATTTATATGAAAAAAGAATTTTTTTAAATGATATGAATGTTAATAGGAATCATATATTAAGTAATGGAGATGTTATTAGTATAGAAAAGATTGAGAAAAAAGATAAGGATTTAGATAAGAAGGATTTGAATAATAAGGATTTAGATAAGAAGGATGTAAAAGAAAAATTAAATTACATTATAGTAAATGTAAATGGGAAAAAAATAAAGTTAAATAGAGATGATAAAAATCCAATTTTTGTAGAAATATTTAATTATATAGACTTTGATATAAATACTCCTAAGGGAATATTAGAGCTTAAGCTAAATGGTAATAGAGCTAGCTATACAGATATTCTTAAAGAAGGAGATGATATTGAGATATTTTGGAAATAATAAAATTTACCTGTCAACTTTCAATCATATATATTATTTTGGAGGCAATTATGACAAATAATAATAATAAATCTAAAGGGAAAAAAAGATTGCTAAGCATAACAATAATTGTTATTGGCTTTCTTTTATTTAGTAGTATATCTGCTGTGATTTCTGTGATGCTTATCTATAAAGATTCTATTCACAGTGGCATACATATAGAAAAAATTGATATTGGTGGACTTACTATTGTGGAAGCCAATGAAAAAATTGAAAAAAGCCTTAAGAATGTTTTAGATAATGAAAAGATAATATTAAGATATAAAGATAATTCATGGGAACTAAAGCCGCAAGATATAGGAATGAAATATGATTTTTTAAAGGCTGTAAATGATGCCTATTTGATTGGAAGAAGAGGTACTTTTTTTGACCGTATATATACAATGGCTGGCCTTTTAAAAGAGCCTTATAATATGTCTCTTAAAGCTTCAATAGATATGGAAAAAATAAACAATTTATTGAATACAATAGAGAAGGATATAAATCGCCCAAGTATAGATGCCACTATTAAAAGGGAAAAAGAAGAATTTGTTGTTAGTAAAGAATCCTTTGGAGTAAGGCTAAATAAGGAAAAAACTGCAGAAAAAATCTCTAAAGAGCTATTAAATAGTAATTTTTATAATGTTGTTGAAATTGATATGGATGTGGAAACTGTGGCTCCCAAATATACATGGGATATGCTTAATAGAATTCAACATTTACTGGGTTCCTATACAACAAAGTTTAACTTAGGAAACAGAGGGAGAAGCTATAATGTTAAATTAGCTGCTGAAGCCATTAATGGAAAAATATTTTTACCAGGAGAAATTTTTTCTTTTAATGATGTTGTTGGACCAAGAAATGTGAAAAGTGGTTATAAAAATGCTCCTGTGATATTTAAAGGAGAATTAGTAGATGGTATTGGAGGAGGAGTATGTCAAGTTTCAAGTACTCTTTATAATACTGTATTATTTAGTCAATTGGGTATTTTAGAAAGAACTAATCACAGTATTCCTTCTACCTATGTTCCTATTGGATTAGATGCTACTGTTTCCTATGGAGTATTGGATTTTAAGTTTAAGAATACCACAGATGCACCTATATATATAGAATCAATTATCAATAAGAACAAAATAACTATCAATATTTTTGGTGAAAACAATTTAAATAGGGAAATAAAATTAACTAGTAATATAGATAAAGTCATTAAAAAAGATACTGAAGTAGTCTTTGATGAAAATATACTAATAGGAGATGAGATAATAGCGGATAAAGGAAGAAATGGTTATAGAGTATCATCATATATTCATATCTATGAAGATGGAAAATTTGTTGAGAAGAAACTAATATCTAAAGATTATTACAGACCACGTAAGGAAATAATAAAGAAGGGGACAAAACAACCTATTGAAGAAAATAATAAGATGGAAGAAAATAATAATATTGAAGAAAATAATAATATTGAAAAAAATCAAGGCGAACTTGGTGAATTAGACATTAATAATTTATAGCAGAGGTGTTTTAAATGAGTGATGGATTATATGAAAAAAATATTATTTGTCCTATATGTAATAATAAATTTACCACTAAAAAGGTAAAAACTTCAGCAATAAGAGTTTCAAAAAGAGATACAGATTTTTGTCCATATTATGAAGGGGAAAATCCGTTGTTTTATGGGGTTTTTGTGTGCGAACACTGTGGTTATGCTGCTCTTGAAGGAGGTTTTTCCATAACAAAACCAGAGGAAAATAAAGAAAAAATTTTAAATACTATTTCTCCAAAATGGAATCCAAGAAGCTATGGTGGAAGAAGAGATATTGACGAAGCCATTGAAGCATATAAATTAGCACTATTATGTTGTGATGTATTAAATGAAAAAAGCAGCATACAAGGGAAGCTTTGTTTGCGTTTAGCATGGTTTTATAGATACAAAAATGAAAAAGAAGAAAAAAAATTTATTGATTTTACAATAAATTTTTTTGAAAAAGCATATACCGGCGAGAGAATTAGTGGTAATGAAGATGAGGAAGTGATAGTGCTTTATTTATTGGGAGAACTTAATAGAAGAGCAGAAAAGTTTTCGAAGTCTATAATTTGGTTTGATAAAACCTTAAGCAATCCCCAGATAAAAAGGAAAAGACATATAGAGCTAAAGGCTAGAGATCAATGGAGCTTGGCAAGGGAAGAGTATAAGAAAAGGAAGGCTGAGGTGGTTTAATGGTGAGACTTGGTTATTTTTTTGTTTTGCTGGGTATTCTAATTATGATTATATATGGTATTTATATAGTGCTTTTAGATTTTTCTATGCCAATGCCAATAAAAATTTCCATAATATTAATCGTAATCGGTATATTTACAATGATTCTTAATTTAATAATTATTAGAAGAAAGGAGAGAAATGAAGAGGATGATTCTAGTAAATACTAACAATATACCCGGTAGAGAAATAACCGAGGTAATCGGCTTAGTTAGAGGTAGTACTATTCAGTCAAAACATATCGGAAAGGATATTGTAGCAAGTTTAAAAACAATAGTTGGTGGAGAGATTAATGAATATACAAAGATGTTAGAGCAAGCTAGAAAAATTGCTATTAAAAGAATGGTAGATGATGCTCAAAGTCAGAGGGCTGATGCAATTGTCAATATAAGGTTTGCCACATCGGCTATTATGCAGGGAGCTGCCGAATTATTAGTATATGGTACAGCGGTTAAAATCAAATAATAGGTTTGGGTTATGTTTGAGAAACTTGCATAATTAACATTGTTAATTTTAAAATACAATATGTAGATAACTTGCTTAACTTTCTCTACTGCATTTTGTATTTAAAAAAATTTCACATGTATTATGCAATTTCTTCATTTATTAATGCTGTTGATTTTATGAATATTTGTTTATATAATAAAAAATGTCCTAGGATTAGGGCATTATTTTTTACATTACCCTATTTTGATAGGAAAGATGGAGGAAACTTTATGATAGAAAATGAAAAATGTAAAGAAGCCAATATGAATTCAAAAATTATTTTAATAACTGGTGGAGCAAGAAGTGGGAAAAGTTCATTTGCAGAAAAGCTTACGGCCAAATTAAGTGAGAATGTGGCATATATAGCAACGGCTTTACCCTTTGATGATGGAATGAAGGATAGGATAAAAAAGCATAGAGAATCAAGGCCGAATTATTGGACTACTTATGAGATTTACAAGGATATATATAAATACATAGATGAGATTTCTGTAAAACATGATGTGATTTTGTTAGATTGCATTACTATTTTAGTAACAAATTTAATGTTTGAAAATAGTGATCTCGGTTGGGATGATATTAATATGGAAAGAGCTTCTGAAATAGAAGAGTATATAAAAGAGCAAGTGAGTCTTCTTATAAAAAAAATAAGAGCTGTAGAAATTAATTGTGTTTTAGTCACTAATGAAGTGGGGCTGGGAATTGTTCCTGAGAATAGATTGTCTAGAATATTTAGAGATATTGCTGGGAGGATTAATCAGTTTATAGCAGGAAATTCAGATGAGGTATACTTTACAGTTTCAGGCATACCCATGAAGATAAAGTAGAGGAGAAAATGATTATGAAAAGATTTATACTTATGCTTCAGTTTTTAACAAGAATTCCAATTAATATGAATTTAGATGTAAATGAAGATGATTTTTTTGAAGGGGTTATATATTTTCCCCTTGTAGGACTAATTATAGGAATGTTTGTAGTGGCTTTTTATTATATAGGGACTATATTATCCGATAAGCTATTAGGAGCTGTATTTGCTGTTATAATAGAAGTGTTTATAACAGGGGGGCTACATCTTGATGGATTGGCAGACACCTTTGATGGTGTATATAGTAATCGACAAAAGGATAGGATTTTAGAAATAATGAAGGACAGTAGATTGGGAACTAATGGAGCATTAGCATTATTTGTGCTGCTTATTTTGAAGATTGTATTAATAAATAGCCTTAAAGTACCAGATGTTTATGCTGTGTTGCTTTTGATGCCAATATTTGCAAAGTTGAATGTTGTCCTTGCATCACGAATAGCCAGTCCCGCAAGAAAACAGGGAATGGGAAATCTTTTTATTGGAAAAGTAAGTACAGGACAATTTTTAATAGCATTTATTATTGCAATAATACCGTCACTAATATTCCTTAAAATTGTTCCTGTTATAGGACTTATGCTAATATTTTCCATATTATATGTTAGACATATAAGCAATAGAATAGATGGAATGACAGGGGATACTTTAGGATCATTATCTGAATTATCTGAAGTGGCTTTCCTTTTATTTATAGTTATTCTATTTAGGTGAGAAAATTGCATATGGGAATATTGCCCTTAATTTAACTTATTATGCTAGTTATCATAGCAGGAGTTTTAATATTTTCTTTTTGCTTATGTAATAAACTAGAACACGTTAGGAGATTTAAAAATGCTTGAGATAATCTTTGTAAGACATGGGGAGTCAAAAATGAACAAGGAAAGTTTATATTGTGGATGGACAGATTCTTTTCTAACTGATAAGGGAGTTAAACAAGCCGAAGCTGTCAGAAAAAAATTAGCAGGTGAAGAAATTAAGTTAATTATAAGTAGCGATTTAAATAGATGTTTTATAACGGCAGAAATAATAAATAAAGACCACAGAAAAAGGATTGAAAAGGAAAGCTCCTTAAAAGAGCTAAACTTTGGTATATGGGAAGGCCTTAGTTATGATGAAATTATTAATAAATTTCCTGTAGAGGCCAAATATTGGGCGGAAGATTTTACTAATTTTAAGATTCCCAGAGGTGAAAGTTTAATGGAAATGCATGAAAGAGTCAATAATACATTTGAGAAAATTATTAATAAATATAAAAAAGGAAAAATACTCATAGTTACCCATGGAGGAGTTATTAGAAGTATTTTGTCTGAGCAGATAACTGGAAGTATAGATGGCTACTGGAAGTTTAAAATTGAAAACTGTGGTATAACTAGACTTCAGATTACAGAAGGTTTTCCAATATTATCTGGAATAAATCAATGAATTCATAAGAAAAGTCATTGTTAATAGATTGTTATTCTGATAAAATGAAATTGTAATTTAATATGTCTTATCAGGTGTTCATGTAACTTAAAAGGGAAGACGGTGAAAAGCCGTTACAGCCCCCGCTACTGTAAGTGAGGATGAAACCAGAGAAAAGCCACTCAAATCTTATGTTTGGGGAAGGTGCTGGGAGTAAAATGATTCATAAGTCAGGAGACCTGCCTGGTAAATAAGACGCAGCTTAAGTAAACTACCTTCGGTGGGAAGGGAAGTATACATATTTATAAATTATGTATGTGTATTTTTACCTGACATCGGTGTATGTCAGGTTTTTTTGTATAATTACAATATTAATAAGTTGGGTGATAAATGTGAAATCTTCTAGAATAGTTATAGCGGGAACTCAAAGTGGTGTAGGAAAGACGACAATATCTACAGGGATTATGCGGGCACTTGTTTTAAGAGGAATTAATGTTCAGCCCTTTAAAGTAGGTCCAGATTATATAGATCCTGCCTTTCATAGCTTTGTGACAGGTAATAAATCTAGAAATCTAGATAGCTGGATGGTTGATGAAAAAATCCTAAGAGATTTGTTTATAAAAAACTCCTTCGATAAAGAGATTTCTATAATAGAAGGTGTTATGGGTTTATATGATGGATTTGGTGTGGAAAAGGATATGGGAAGCAGTGCCCACATATCTAAAATTATAAATGCACCAGTTATCTTGGTTATAGATGGAAGTGGCATGTCATCTAGCGCAGCAGCTGTAGTTCTTGGTTATAAGAAGTATGATGAAGATGTAAATATAAAAGGTATTATAGTTAATAATGTATCAGGGGAAAGGCATTATGAATTATTAAAAAAGGCAATTGAAAAGGATACGGGAATTAGATGTTTTGGCTATTTAAAGAATAATATAAATGTAAAATTGGAAAGCAGACATTTAGGATTAGTTCCAAGTGTTGAAGTAGAAAATCTAGAAAAGAAATTAGATGAGTTAGCTAATATGGTGGAAGAGACCATAGATATTGATGGAATTATAAAATTAGCCAAGGAGACTTCAGAGCTAAAAAAGGAAGTCCAAACTAGTATAAGTAATAAAAAAAATATAAATATTGGAGTTGCATTGGATAAAGCCTTTAACTTCTATTACCAGGATAATTTAGACCTTCTTGAAGAGTTAGGGGCAAATCTAATATACTTCAGCCCATTGAAGGACAAAAGCTTACCTCAAAATATACATGGACTGTATATTGGTGGGGGGTTTCCGGAGGTCTTTGCAAAGGAGCTTGAAGAAAACAAAGAAATGAGAAAAGGTATTAGAAAGGCTTCCCTTGATGGAATGCCCATATATGCTGAGTGTGGAGGGTTAATGTTTTTAACAAACTCCATTACAACTCTGGAAAATAGAAAATATGAAATGGTTGGGGTTTTTAATAGAGAAGCTAAAATGACAAAGCGATTACAGCGATTTGGATATGTAGATGTAAGTATAAATAAACCCTGTGTTATTTCTAAAGGAGATGATAGAGTTAGAGGTCATGAGTTCCACAGATCAGCTTTAAATGAAGTAAGTAGGGGAGATTATGCCTATAAAGTAAATAAGATAAGAGAAGGTGAAATTTTAAAATCGTGGGAATGTGGGCTTATAAAAAATAATACATTAGGAGCATATGCTCATATTCACTTTTATGCTAAGAAAGATTTGGCTATTAATTTTATTAATAACTGCAAAACATTTAAAAAAGGAAGTGATGAGGTTGAAGAATAAATCATTAATGTTGCAAGGAACAGCTTCTTCTGTTGGAAAAAGTATATTAACTGCTGCATTTTGCAGGATATTCAAGGAGGATGGCTATAAGACTGCACCCTTTAAGTCCCAAAATATGGCCCTCAACTCCTATATAACCGAAGAAGGGCTAGAAATGGGAAGAGCTCAAGTAGTTCAAGCGGAAGCAAGTTGTCAGAAACCCTGTGTTTTGATGAACCCAATATTGCTAAAGCCAACTACCGATAAGAAAAGTCAAGTTATTTTAAAGGGAAAGGTTTATGGTAATCTCTCAGCGATTGAGTATCATAATTTCAAACCTAAGCTTAAGGAGTTGGTTAAAGATACATATGATAGATTATCTAAGGAGAATGATATAGTTGTATTGGAAGGTGCGGGCAGTCCTGCAGAAATAAACCTTAGAGAAAATGATTTAGTAAATATGGGAATGGCGGAAATATCTGATTCACCGGTAATAATAGTTGGTGATATAGATCGTGGAGGGGTTTTTGCTTCTATATATGGGACTATTATGTTATTAACTGAAGAAGAAAGAAAAAGAGTGAAGGGCATAATAATAAACAAATTTAGAGGAGATGTAGAAATACTTAAACCAGGAATAAAGATGCTAGAGGATTTGATAAATATACCTGTTTTGGGGGTGGTCCCATATACGGATATTCAGATAGAAGACGAAGATAGCCTTGCAGAAAGGTTCCGAAGAAGGGGAGAAGGTGAAGGAGAAATAAATGTAGAGGTCTTATATCTTCCACGGGTTTCAAACTTTACTGATTTTAATGTGTTTGAAACCCAGAAAGATGTTAATCTAAGATATGTTATGCGGGGGGAGAGCATAGGAAATCCTGATATTTTAATAATTCCCGGCTCTAAAAATACTATAGAAGACCTAGTATATCTTAGGAATTCAGGACTTGAGGAACAGATACTTAGATTAAATAAAAAGGGAAAGATAATAGTCGGCATCTGTGGTGGATATCAGATATTGGGAACAAAAATAAAAGATCCCCATAAAACGGAAAGTGGTATAGATGAAATAAATGGTTTAGGACTTTTAAATACCGAAACAATTTTTGAAGAGAACAAAACTACGACTCAAATTGAAGGAAAAATTCTTATGGGGAATAATGGCATTTTAGAAAAGATAAATTCCTATAAAGTTACAGGATACGAAATACATATGGGACAAACAAAGCTTTTAGAAGGCACATCACCCTTTATAAAGATAGATAAACGACTCAATGATAAGGTAGAAGTTTTTGATGGTGGAGTAAATGAAAAAGGAAATGTATTTGGAACATATATACATGGTATTTTTGACAATATTAGTTTTACAAGGGATATTTTAAACAGAGTCAGAGAGGAAAAGGGTCTTGAGAAAATAGAAAGTAGTGTAGAGAGTTTTAATGAGTTCAAAGAAATAGAATATAAAAAGCTTGCTAAAATAGTCAGAAATAATATTGATATGAAAAAAATATATGAAATTGTAAATGGTGATTAGATATGGAGCTTATTTTTATAGGATATTGTTTAGATTTATTATTCGGTGATCCTAATTGGATTCCTCATCCTATTAGATTTATAGGCAAAGGAATTAGTAAATTTGAAAATTACATAAGAAAAATCTTTAGCCAAGAATCAAAGCTAAAGTCTGGTGGGATATTATTAGCTATTGGGATTATAGGTGCCACATATTTAATAACCTTTTCTACTTTATTTATTTTGAACAGAATTGACCACAGATTGGGAAAGGTTGTCCAAATCTTTATGATTTTTCAAATATTGGCATCCAATAGCCTTGCAAAGGAAAGCAGAAAGGTTTACTATCCACTGATGGAGGGGAATATTTTCAAGGCAAGGAAGTTCTTATCTTATATAGTAGGTAGAGACACTAATAATTTACATAAGCAAGAAATAACAAGGGCCACCGTTGAAACCATTGCAGAAAATATTTCTGATGGTATTATAGCCCCATTATTATATATTTTTATTGGAGGAGCCCCTTTGGGGATGGCCTATAAAGCTGTAAATACATTGGACTCAATGGTTGGTTATAAGAATGATAAATACAAAGATCTTGGGTGGGCGTCGGCAAAAATTGATGATATAGTGAATTTTATACCTGCTAGAATAACGGGATTATTGATTGTACTATCAACTGTATTTTTGAGATATGACATAAAGAATTCCATAAAAATATTGCTAAGAGATAAAAAAGAACACAGTAGCCCAAATGCAGGTTATCCTGAAGCAGCTGTTGCAGGTGCTCTTAATATTAGGCTTGGAGGAACGAGTATTTACTTTGGAAAGTCAGTTTATAAGCCTACAATTGGAGATGATTTACGAAATATAGAAATTGAAGATATAAATAGAACAATAAAAATAATGTATGTAACATCATTTTTGGGAGTTTGCTTATTAGGAATTATTAAATATTTAATTTTAAATAGGATTTAGATGGTTTTAATATTTCATTATAAGAACTGGCACAACGAGTTAATTTAAACAAATTAAAGTTAAAGCTTAACCTTAATTATATAATCTAGGAATTTCAACAGATATCAATATACTTAAAGAAATGCATTAACTTTAAATATCAACCTATAACTATAAAGTATTCTTAGACATTTTTGATTAAAAGGAGGGATAAGATTGAGAGCAAAGCATGGTGGAAATATATATGAGACGGCAAAAAAATATGGAATCAGTGAACAGGATATTATTGATTTCAGTGCAAATATTAATCCCCTTGGAATTCCATATAAGCTTAAAGAGACTATAATTTCCAATATTGAAACAATAGAGAATTATCCCGATCCAGATTATAAACGGTTAGTATTAGCCATAGCTGAATACAACAATATCCATGAAGATTTTGTAATTCCTGGAAATGGAGCGACAGAAATAATCTTTAAAATAGTACAAGCAATAAAGCCTAAAAAAACCCTTTTACTAGCCCCAACATTTTCAGAATATGAAAGAGCATTAAAAAGCGTTGGTAGTGATGTAGTGTACTATCTACTAGATGAAGATACTCAATTTAATGTAGATAAAAATGTATTATTAGAAAAACTAAAGGATAATATAGACTTTATAGTATTATGCAATCCCAATAATCCTACTGGTCAAATTATTGGGCAGAATATATTAAAAGAAATATTAATAGAGTGTAAGAAAAGAAAAATAAATTTTATGATTGATGAGGCTTTTATTGAATTTGTAAAAGATGAAAAAAACCATAGTCTGATTGGTTCTTTATATGATTTTGATAATTTGTTTATAATAAGGGCATTAACTAAATTTTTTGCAATACCTGGTCTTAGAATAGGCTATGGACTTATATCAAATCAGGGGATAAAGGGAAAAATTATAGATGGAAAAGAGCCTTGGACCATAAATGGCTTTGCCGCTATTTCTGGAGAGGCTTTACTTGAAGATAAAGAATATATTGAAAAAAGTAAAGAGTTTTTTGAATTAGAAAGAAAATATATGTATGAAGAACTTCAAAAAATAAGAAACATAAAAGTATTTAAACCCTATGCCAATTATGTATTTTTTAAATTGATAAGTAAAGATATAGATTTAAAGGAAGAACTAATTCAAAGGAAATTATTAATTAGACAATGTATTGATTATGTGAATTTAGATGGTTCTTTTTTTAGAGTGGCTATTAAGGATAGAGATTCCAACAAAAAATTAATTGAAGGCTTAAAAGAGGTACTATATGATAATTAAGGTGAAATGTCCCGCCTCCTGCGGCGAACTAATTCAAGGTTTAGTAGGAGACGGTGAGAAACTTATATCCCTTCCTATTGATATTTATTCGCAGGTTACCTTGTGTGAAACTAAAGAGCCAAAATTGGAAACAAAGAAAGTGAAAATGAGATTGGCACTGGAAAAAACCTTCAAATATTTCCATATCTCTAAAAAATATATGGAAAATATATCTTTATCCCTAGATTCCAGTATACCTATAGCTAAGGGGATGGCTAGTAGTACAGCAGATATAGCGGCTACTGTAATTGCTACCGCTAGATTTTTAGGAAAAGAAATTAGTTTTAAGGAGCTTGGTGAGTTGTGCTGTGAAATTGAGCCTACAGATAGTACTATATTTCAAAGGTTAACATTGTTTGATCATATAAATGGAAGGATTATTGAGGAATATGATTGGAATCCTAAAATCAAGGTGTTAATCCTGGAAATGGATAGAATTGTGAATACTGAGGAATTTAGAAGAACTGACTATTCAGATGTTAGAATTAAAAATAAAAATCAAATTGAGAAGGCCTATAGAATTTTTTCGTCGGGTTGTAAAATGAAGGATAAGAGGCTTCTAGGAAAGGCTGTTACTATTAGTTCCTTAATGAATCAGGAAATATTATACAAGCCAAAGCTTGATGAGATTTTAGATATTTCTATAAAATTAGGGGCTTACGGTGTAAATGTGGCCCATAGTGGTACGGTAATAGGCATATTATATGATGAAAGTCAAATGGACATAAATGAGTTTAAATACATTATTGGAAAAAGAAAAATTACTAAGTATTATACTAAAATATATTCTGCAAATATGATAAAGGGTGGAGTTAGAATCATAAAATAGAAAAGGATGGGTTTTATGAATAATTATATAAAGAATCCCTATGCAATTGAAGAGAAGAGCTTTGAAATTATTACTAAAGAATTAGGAGATAGGACTTTTCCCCAGGATATAGGTAAAGTAGTTAAAAGAATTATACATACTACAGCTGACTTTAGTTTTGCTGATATTACTATTATAAGTAAAGGGGCTATACAGCAGGCTAAAGAGGGGATAAAGTCTGGGAAAAATATTTACACGGATACAAAAATGGCTATGTCTGGAATAAATAAAAAAAGATTATCTGAATTTGGAGGAAAGGTTTTAAACTTTGTTTCAGATCAAGACATTGCTTTAAAGGCTAAGGAAGAAGGAGTTACCCGATCTATAATAGCCATGAGGAAGGCTGTAGAGGAAAATCCCAATGGAATATTTGTTATTGGAAATGCTCCTACTGCTTTATTTGAGCTAATAAATCAAATAAGAGGAGGTAATGTTAACCCATCTCTGATAGTAGGAGTTCCTGTAGGTTTTGTAGGGGCTGCTGAGTCAAAGGAAGAGCTTTTAAAGCTTGATGTACCATATATACTTACGAGGGGTAGAAAAGGTGGAAGCAATGTGGCTGCGGCTATAATTAATGCCATTCTTTATATGATTAATTAGATATATATGTATTATTATAATTTCATAAGTTTATAATTTCCTATGTGTTATAAAAATCGCGGGGAAGGAAACCTCAGAGTCTACTTCCTTTCTTAATTTTTGAGAAAAGACATAATAGAATGATATGAATCTTAGAACTTATCACTTAGAACTACAAATGTGTCGCCAGATGCTTTTGTACCATCGAAACGAGGGAATACAATGCTTGATAAATATGTTGTTAAAAATGGTAAGAAAATGAAATATGGATATACAACTGGTTCCTGTGCTGCAGCTGCAGCAAAGGCTGCTGCATATATGGCATTGAAAAATAAGATTATAGATAAAATAAATATAGAAACTCCTAAGGGCTGGATTTTAACATTGGATGTAATTGAGCCAGCCATTAAAATAAAAGGGCAATCGGCATTTTGTTTTATAAAGAAGGATGCGGGAGATGATCCCGACATAACCCATGGGATTTTAATAGGAGCTGATGTAGAAATAATTGATACACCTGATATTATTATTAAAGGAGGGGAAGGGGTTGGAAAAATTACTAAACCAGGTTTGTACCTTCCTGTAGGACAGCCGGCCATTAATCCTGCTCCCCTGGAAATGATCAGAAGTGAAGTTTTAAAGGTTTTACCTGATAATAAGGGTGCAATTATTACTATTATAGTACCTGAAGGTGAGAAAATTGCAAAAAAAACATTTAATCCCAAGTTAGGTATACAGGGAGGAATATCTATTTTAGGTACAAGTGGAATCGTAGAGCCCATGTCTGATGAAGCATTTAAAGAATCAATTATTATTGAGCTTAATATGGCTGTAAATAATGGACTTGATAGATTAGTATTAGTTCCTGGAAATTATGGAGAAGAAAATGCCCAGAAGTTATTTGGTATAGATAAAGCTAATATAATAAAGATTAGTAATTTTATTGGATTTATACTTGATAAATGTATTGAGAAAAAAATAAAAAAAGTCTTATTAATCGGACATATTGGTAAGCTTGTTAAGCTTGCAGGGGGTATATTTAATACCCATAGTAGAGTTGCAGATGGAAGACTGGAGATTATTGCAGCCAATTTAGCTTTAATAGGTGCTTCTAAAGAAGTTATTAAAAAAGTTTTTCAGTGTGTTACAACGGAAGGGGCAGTTAATCTTATAGAGGAATACAAATACCATGAAGTATATGGGATATTATGTAGGAAGGCAGAAGAAAGGTGTATAAGCTATACCCATGAAAACCTTGAAATAGGAGTTGTAATGTTTTCTATGGAAAAGGGGCTTTTAGCAATAGGGGATAAAGCCAAAGAAATTTTGGAGGAGTTCTAATGAGTAAAATTTATGTTTTAGGCATGGGTCCAGGACATATGGATTATGTGTTTCCAATTACTTCAAAAATCATAGAAGAAAGTGATGTTTTAATAGGTGGCAAAAGAATTCTAGCTGATTTTAAGGATGGGAAACAAGAATTAATATATATAGATAGCAAACTAAGTAAAATTATTGAATATATAAAAGATAATAAGAATAAGAAAAAAATATCTCTGTTGTTATCGGGAGATACAGGATTTTATAGTATGCTTAATTATCTGAAAAAACATTTTGAAGATCGTGAAATTGAAGTTATTCCTGGTATTAGCTCATATCAATATCTAATGGGCAGGCTTAAAAAATCATGGCATAATTCTTTTGTAGGTAGTGTTCATGGAAGAGAGCTTGATATTATCAATATTGTAAAAAAGTATGACAGTGTTATTTTACTTACTGATAATAATAATTCTCCTTCAAGGATTGCTGATCTTTTAATTAAATCAGAAATTAAGAACAAAAGGATAATAATAGGAGAAAATCTATCCTATGAAAATGAAAGAATTATTATTGATACACCAGAAAGGATTGCAAAAATAAAGAACTTCAGTATGTCGGTGGTGGTGATTGAGAGTTATGAAAGGTTGGAATTATAAGACATCTGGTATTCCCGATAATATGTTTGTGAGGGGAAAGGTTCCTATGACTAAGGAAGAAATAAGGGCTCTTTCCATATCAAAGATGAGATTAAAAGAAGATTTTCACGTAGTTGATATAGGCGCTGGAACTGGTTCAGTGTCAGTGGAAATTGGGTTGATTTGCAGCTGTGGCAAAGTTACAGCTATAGAGAAGAATATTGAAGGAAGTAGACTTATAATTGAAAATGCAAGAAAATTCAATGTTAATAATATTGAAGTAATTCATAGTGAAGCTGTAGAAGCTTTAAGAGACATTAAATTTTTCCATAGGGCTTTTATAGGTGGAAGTGGAGGACAGCTTGAGGAAATATTAAAACTTTGTAGGGAAAAGATGACTGATGAAGGTATTGTGGTTATAAATTCCATAACAATAGAAACCTTATATAAATCTATAAAGATATTAGAGGAATTATCATATTGTGATATCGATGTGACTTCAATATCTGTTGCAAAGGGTAAAAGTGTTGGCAGGTATACAATGATGGAAGGTTTAAATCCAATATATATAATAAGTGGCAAAAATAAGAAATGAGGGATAAAATGAAGGTGTATTTTATAGGGGCTGGGCCAGGTGATCCAGAATTGATTACTGTAAAGGGTGCAAAGATAATAGCACAAGCTGATATAATCATCTATGCGGGTTCACTGGTTAATAAGGAAGTTATTGATACAAGAAAAAGAAATGCTGTGGTTTGCAATAGTGCATCAATGACATTGGATGAAGTTATAGAAGTTATAGATAAGGGAATCAGGCATAAAAAAATTATTGCAAGGGTTCATACAGGAGATCCTAGTATTTATGGAGCAATAAGGGAGCAGATGGATATTTTAGATAAAAAGAAAATTGATTATGAAGTAATACCTGGAGTAAGTTCATTTGTGGCTTCAGCGGCTGCCATAAAAAAAGAATTTACTTTGCCTGGGGTTTCCCAGACAGTAATACTTACTAGGATGGAAGGAAGAACACCTGTGCCTAAGGATGAAAGTATAGAATCTTTGGCAAAGCATAGAGCAACAATGTGTATATTCCTATCTGTTCATATGATAGAAAAGCTGGTGGAAAGACTTATTATCTCTTATCCTAAAAATACCCCCGTCTGTGTTATTCAAAAGGCATCTTGGAAGGACGAAAAAATTGTTATTGGAACCTTGGATAATATAGCTGAAAAGGTAAAGGAAGCTGGAATAACAAAAACAGCACAAATATTGGTGGGAGACTTTTTAGGTGATGAATATGAATTATCAAAATTATATGATAAAAACTTCAGTCACGAATATAGAAGGGCAAAAAGTGAATAAAGCAATAATTACCCTTACTAAAGGTGGTATAAAGCTGGGACTAAAGCTTTTGGATCAATATGAAGATTCAGTTTTATATGTAAATAGAAAATTTGATATTAACCATGAAAGGGTAAAAAAGATTGAAGAAGGCATAAATAAGTTAACAGGGGCAATATTTCAACAATATGAGTGCTTAATATTTATTATGGCCACAGGTATAGTTGTAAGAGCTATAGCTTCCTATTTAAAAAATAAAGCATTGGATCCAGCTGTAGTTGTAATGGATGAAAAGGGAAAAAATATCATTTCTTTATTATCGGGACATTTGGGAGGCGCAAATGAAATAACTTTGGATATTGCTAAAAAATTAAATGGTAATCCCGTTATTACTACTGCCTCTGATATAAATAATACCTTAGCTGTGGATACATTGGCCATGAAAACTGGGTGTGCAATTGAAAATCTTAAGGATGCCACAAAAGTAACTGCCCATATAGTCAATAAGGAAATAGTTGGAATAGTAAGTAAAATACATTTAAATATTAATTTACCTGATAATATGATTCTTTTAGATAATAACAAAACTACTGATGGATTTAAGGGAATTATCATAATTACAAATAAAAAGATAATTACAAGATCCCTGATAGACACAGTAGTTTTAAGACCTAAAAATATTATTATAGGTGTTGGCTGTAAAAAAGGCAAGACAAGAGAAGAGATAGTAGAAGCTATAAGTGTTTCACTGGATAAAATAGAGCGAAGCCATTTATCTATAAAGCATATAGCAACTATTGACGTTAAAAGGAATGAAAAGGGAATAGTAGATGCTGCTAATTATTATAATGTTCCATTAGTAATTATTGAAAGAGAAAAAGTGTTAAAAATAGAAAAAAAATTTGAAGCTTCGGATTTTGTCAAAAGAACTATAGGTGTTGGCGCTGTAGCTGAGCCAGTTTCAGTATTGTCATCTAATGAAGGCAGGCTGATTATGAAAAAAACAAAATATAATGGTATCACAATAGCTATTGCAGAAGAGGGTGGAGCTTAAATGGATATCGTTGTAGTTTGACTTATCTATAGAAAAATTTTTTTATCTAGATAAAAAAATATAGAAAAGTTTAGTTGAGAAATTATTTAAACCCCCGATACATGAGCTAAAAAGAGCAGGTGAAGATAGACAGGGAGAAAAGTATGCCAAAATTGCAAAAGAACTTTTTGGACTAATGGATGCTTCCTGTAAAAAAAGCTAAAAGTAGGTGAAAAAATGAAAAATAAAGGGAAAATATATGTAATTGGAATTGGACCAGGTGATAGGGAGCAAATGAGCTTAATGTCGTTAAAGGCAATTAAAGAATCAGAGGTTATAGTAGGGTATAAAACCTATATAAATATAATAGAGGATCTTATTAAAGAAAAAGAAATTATAAACTCTGGTATGAAAAAGGAAGTAGAAAGATGTGAAATTACAATAGATGAAGCAGAAAAAGGGAAAATTGTTTCAATAGTAAGTAGTGGAGATCCGGGAGTATATGGCATGGCTGGCGCTGTTTTAGAACTGGTTAATAAAAGAAACAGTGATGTAGAAGTAGAAATAGTACCGGGAATTACTGCTGCAAATGCAGCAGCAGCTTCTTTAGGTGCACCACTTATGCACGATTATGCCGTGATTTCCCTTAGTGATTTGCTTACAGACTGGGAAGTTATAAAAAAAAGAATTGATTGTGCTGCAGCTGGTGATTTTATAATTACCCTTTATAATCCCAAAAGCAAAGGTAGAATAACACAGATTGAAGATGCAAGGGAAATAATTATGAAGTATAGAAAACCTTCAACTACCGTTGGTATAGTTAGAAATGCCAAAAGAGAAGGAGAACAGGTTAAAATTACAAACCTTGAAAGGATGCTTGAGCATAATATAGATATGTTCACCATAGTTATTATAGGAAATTCCAATACATATGAAAGCAATAATATGATGATAACACCTAGGGGTTATTTTAAATGATATTAGTTCTAAGTGGTACAAAGGATGGAAGGGAAATAGTTTATAAGCTTAGAGACAGGGACTTTGACTTAATTGTTACCACTGCAACAGAATACGGAAAATCCCTTTATAATGAGGACAAGGGACTAAAGGTTATTAGTCAAAGACTTGATTATAATGAAATGGTAAAAGTAATAAAAGAAAACTCAATAAGCCTTGTGATTGATGCCACCCACCCTTATGCAGATAAGGTTAGCCACAATATTTCAAGGGCATGTAATGATACGGAAATTCCCTGTATTAGGTATCAAAGAAAGAAAAGTAGCATAGATGAACTAAATTATAGGGTTCAATGGGTAAGTGGATATGCAGATGCTGCCATGAAGTTGTATAAAACCAAAGGAAATATTTTATTAACCACTGGCAGTAAAACTCTAAATGTTTTTACAAGTAAAATATCACCTGAAAGATTATATTCAAGAATACTTCCTACAAGCAGTATTTTAAAAAAATGTGAAGATCTTGGATTTAAACCTTCTAATCTAATAGCAATGCAAGGGCCCTTTACTAAGGAGATGAATATTGAATTAATAAAAAAATATAATATAGACATACTTGTAACAAAGGATAGCGGTAAAGCCGGTGGAACGATTGAAAAAATTGAAGCGGCAAAGGAAATGAATATACCTGTAATGATAATATTAAGGCCTGAAATAACCGGAGAGGTAGTTTTTGATGATATTGATAAGCTGGTAGATAAGGTGTGTGAAATAGATGGATAAATATTATCCAATTATGTTAGATATAAAGAATAAAAAATGTAAGGTGATAGGTGGAGGAAGGGTTGCTGAAAGAAAAGTAACATCTTTACTGGAGTGTGGAGCTATTGTAGAGGTTATTAGTCCATTTGTTAGTGATAAGCTCTTTAAGTATTATAAAAAAGGTAAAATTAAATTAGTACAAAGAAATTATAAATATGGGGATTTGAAAGGCGGTTACTTGGTTTATGCTGCCACTGATAACGAGGAAATAAATGAAATTTGTATAAAGGAATGTAGGGATAATGAAATACTTCTTAATGTTGCAGATCAGCCTAATATGTGTGATTTTATAGTGCCGGCAAATATTAGAAGAGGAGATTTAAATATAAGTATTTCTACAAATGGAAAAAGTCCAATGCTCTCTAAAAAAATTAGAATAGAACTTGAAAAAATATTTCCAGAAGAATATAAAGAATATTTAGAAATTATAGGAGAGATTAGGGAAAAAGTAAAGGAAGAAATAAAGGATATTAGTAAACGGAGAGAAATATTTCATGATTTGGTCTATTCTGATGTATTTAAAAGATATTTAATTGGAGAATTGACGGATTTAAAAAAGGCTTTATATGATATGTATTTTTATAATTATGGACTGCAAGGAGCTGATATAAATGGGAAGAAGGGAAATAACAATAGGCAGTAGAGGAAGTAAATTGGCACTTATTCAAACTAATATTGTCATAGATGAACTTAAAAAATATTATCCTGAAACAAATTTCAAAATAAGGGAAATAAAAACTATTGGAGATAAGATACTTGATAAAACCCTTAGTAAAATTGGTGGTAAGGGGCTTTTTGTAAAGGAAATAGAATCTGCTTTGTTAAAAGGAGAAATAGATATTGCTGTCCATAGTATGAAAGATGTACCTAGTAAATTTCCTCAAAGTCTAGAGATTTCTGCAATAACTAAGAGAGCAGATGTTAGAGATGTACTAATAACAAAGGAAGATAAAAGTCTTTTTGATTTAAAGGAAGGAGCTGTAATTGGAACAAGCAGCTTAAGAAGAGGAGCACAATTAAGGAGTATTAGAAGTGATGTAGAAATTGTTCCTATTAGGGGCAATGTTCAGACTAGAATTAGAAAAATGAAGGAAATGAATTTAGATGGCGTTGTTTTAGCCGCTGCAGGTCTTATTAGAACTGGATTGGAAAATAAAATATCATATTTTTTTAATGAAAGGGATATTGTACCTGCTGTTGGTCAGGGAGCATTGGGACTTGAGACTAGAGTAGATGATAGCTTAATCAAAGAAATAGTATCTAAAATAAATGATAAACACACCGAAATTGCTGTTAAGGCCGAAAGAATATTTATGAAGGTATTAAATGGAGGTTGTCATGTTCCAATTGGAGCATATGCCTTTATAGAGGATGGTAAGGTTAAGATGGAAGGTGTTGTTGCATCCATTGATGGAAAGGAAATAATAAAGGCTTATGATGAAGATGATATCAAAAACTATGAAAAACTGGCAGAGGAAATAGCTGTTAAAGTGTTGAATAAAGGCGGAAGAGAAATATTAAAAGCATTAGAGGATGGTGAATAAATGAGTGGCAAGGTATATTTAGTTGGTGCGGGACCTGGAGATTATAAGCTCATAACTTTAAAGGGATTGGAATGTATTGAAAAAGCTGATGTGATCTTATATGACAGGCTTATTAATCCTAAGCTTTTAAAATATGCAAAGAAAAAGGCTGAAATCATCTATGCTGGTAAAGCCCCTAATGCCCATTCCTATTCTCAGGAGGAGATAAGTCAGCTTATTCTTGATAAAGCCCTTGAAGGAAATGTGGTTACAAGATTAAAGGGAGGAGACCCCTTTGTTTTTGGTAGAGGTGGAGAAGAAGCTCTATTACTTGCTGAAAATAATGTAAATTTTGAAATCGTTCCTGGAATAACATCAGCAATTTCTGTCCCTGCCTATGCAGGAATTCCTGTTACCCATAGAAATATAAGTTCTTCCTTTCATGTAATAACTGGCCATGAAGACCCTGAAAAGGAAAGATCTTCATTAAATTATGAAACTTTAGGCAAATTAAAGGGAACCCTTATTTTTTTAATGGGAGTAAAGAATATTGAAAATATATGTGAAAATCTAATAAAAAATGGTCAATCACCAAAGAGGCCAGTAGCAGTAATTAGAAAGGGAACTACGACTGAGCAGGAAATAGTAACTGGCAATTTAAAAAATATTGCTGACAGGGTGAAGGAAAAGAATTTAAAAAATCCTGCTATAATTGTTGTTGGTGATGTAGTAAACTTATCAAAGTGTCTTAGCTGGATCGATAAAAGAGTGTTGTTTGGCAAGAGGGTTTTAGTAACCCGTACACGCCTGCAAGTCAGTAAACTATCTGAAAAAATTGAAGCTCTGGGTGGGGAAGCCATAGAATTTCCTACTATTGAAATAACACCAAATGATGATTATACGAAACTGGATAAGGCAATAGGCGAAATAGGAAAATATAAATGGATTATATTTACAAGTGTAAATGGTGTAAAGTATTTTTTAAATAGAATGAAAAAGTTAAGAGTTGATGTGAGGACGATAAAAGGTGCAAAGATTTGCGCTATTGGTCCAGCTACTGCTGGTAAATTAAATGAAATGGGATTTTTAGTGGAATATATACCTGAAGAATATAAAGCTGAAGGGTTGATAGAAATATTAAAGGATAGAATAGAAGAAGGTGATAATATTCTTCTTCCCAGGGCTGATATAGCAAGGAAAGTTTTAGAAGAAAAATTAATAAAGCTGGGAGCTAATGTGGACAATGTGGCTGTGTACAATACAATAATTCCCCGGTATGAAAGGGGAGAGCTTGCAAATATTTTAAAGAATAAAATAATAGATATAATAACATTCACTAGCTCATCTACAGCTAGAAATTTTTTTAAGATACTAGGTAAAGAAAATTTAAATCTACTGGATAATATAAATATAGCTGCTATTGGACCAATAACTGCCAAGACAGCAAAGGAACTGGGGATGAATGTTGAAATAGAGGCTAAAGAATATACAATTGATGGATTAGTTGAAGCTATTATCAATTACTATTACGATAAAAATTTAAAATATTAGGGGGATAAATTATGAAGGGTAAATTTTATGGTATAGGCGTTGGACCGGGAGATCCTGATTTAATAACTATTAAGGCAAAAAAAATACTTGATGAAGTTGATATTATTCTTGCACCTGAAACCAAAACAGGAAAGGGAAGCACTGCATTAAATATAGCCAAGCCCCATTTAAATGAGAACATTAAAATTATTGAAAGAAAATTTCCAATGACTTACGATATAGAGGTTTTAAATAAGTCTTATGATGAGATTGCAAAATTAATTAAAGATCTTGTAGATAGAGGCAATAAGGTTGCTTTTTTAACCCTTGGTGATCCTATGGTTTATAGTACATATATTTATCTTTTTGAAAGATTAAAGGATAAGGATATTGAAATAGAAACTGTACCAGGAATAACATCTTTTTGCGCTATTGCCAGCAGGGCAGGAATCCCCCTTGGAGAAAATGAAGAAACAATAGCTATAGTTCCTTCTGTTTATTATGAAAAGGGAGATGAGAAGTTAAATAAAATACTTGATAGTGTTAATAATGTAGTTTTTATGAAGGCAAGTGGTAATATTGATAAATTGATAGATAAACTTGAAGAGACTGGTCATAAAGAAGGTTCTGTGTTTGTTTCAAGACTTGGATTAGATGATGAAGTTATAGAAAACAATATAGAAAAAAGAAGAGAAATAAAAAATAACTATCTTTCTACTTTAATTGCAAAGAAAAATATAAAAGGAAGATAAAAATTTATGGAGGTGCAAGAATGTTAGTAAATAGACCAAGAAGACTTAGAGCAAATGAACATATTAGAAGTCTTGTTAGAGAAGCACAGGTTAATGTCAATGATTTGATTTATCCTATTTTTTTAGTTGAGGGTAATAATATAAAAAAAGAAATTTCTGCATTGCCAAATAACTATCATTTCTCTGTAGACATGCTTAAGGAAGAAATTGAGGAATTAATTGATTTAGGAATAAAAGCGGTAATGTTATTTGGATTACCTAATAAAAAAGATGAATTAGGTAGTGAGGCCTATGCCGAAGATGGAATAGTTCAAAGAGGAATAAGAAGGATAAAGGAGATCACAAAGGATTTGTTGGTCATTACTGATGTATGTATGTGTCAATATACAGACCATGGCCATTGTGGAATAATTAAAGATGGACATGTTGATAACGATTTAAGCCTAGAATATATATCCAGAACTGCTTTATCTCATGCTAAGGCGGGGGCAGATATGGTTGCTCCTTCGGATATGATGGATGGTAGAGTTGGAGCAATAAGAAAAAAGCTTGATAATAATGGATTTGAAAACATAGCTATTATGGCCTATAGTGCAAAATATTCTTCAGCATTTTATGGTCCCTTTAGGGCAGCAGCCAATTCAACTCCTCAGTTTGGTGATAGAAGAACATATCAAATGGATTGGGGAAATTCTGATGAAGCAATAAGAGAAGCAAAGCTTGATATTACAGAAGGTGCTGATGTAATAATGGTGAAGCCTGCATTATCATATATGGACATTATAAGAAGATTTAAGGATAATTTTAATTATCCAATTGCTGCTTATAATGTTAGCGGTGAATACTCAATGATTAAAGCAGCTAGCAAGGCAGGATTAGTAGATGAAAAAGCCGTTGTAACAGAGATATTAACTAGCATTAAAAGGGCTGGTGCAGATATAATAATAACATATTTTGCAAAGGATATAGCAAGATGGATTTTAGAAAAATAGATTGAAGACAGTTAATCCTCCATTTATAAAAAATGGCAAGGAATTTGATTGTTAAGTTTGTTGGAAATTTTCATGGACATTCTGATAGCTTATTGGTTAAAGCAGAGAATTTATTTAGCTCCATCCCAATTTGAAACCTCATTCATTTCAGCTGAACATACTATAAAAGATATAGAAAAGACAATTAAAGCTAATTATAATGCACTAAAGAGGATTAGATAAATAGTATTATGACATTTTTGTTAGTTGAAAAAATTGCCTTTACGCAATATAATAGCTAAGTGGGGAAATTACATAATTTTAAATTTGTAGCCTTAAAGATTTAACTAAAATATATTAGCAGATTGTTAATAAATAAAGGTCTTTAAGACTAAACATTATATGGAGGTATTAGATGATAATTAAGGCAATTATTCTTGGAATCATTGAAGGGCTAACGGAGTTTTTACCGGTTTCTTCTACGGGACATTTGATTATTGCAAATAAGTATTTAAACTTCACAGGGGATTTTGCAAATTCCTTTGCAGTTATTATTCAGGTTGGAGCTATATTTGCAGTGGTTCTTTATTTTAAAGACAAAGTTTTTCCAAAGTTTAATAATAAAAGAAGAATGAAAGAATATTTTTCGTTATGGACAAAGGTTGCTGTTGGCGTGATTCCAGCAGTAATTTTAGGATTGCTTTTTGATGATTATATTGACGAACATTTCTTTAATCCAACTACGGTTGCTATGGCTTTAATTTTCGGTGCAGTTCTTTTGCTTTTAGGAGAAAAGAGTCAAAAGAAAGTTAAAGTTGTATCAGAAAATCATATTACATATAAGCAAGCATTTGTAGTAGGTGTGGCACAATGCATGGCTCTTTGGCCAGGAATGTCACGTTCAGCATCAACAATTATTGGAGGTTTATTTATAGGATTTTCCAGGAAGGTTGCAGCAGAGTTTTCTTTCTTTTTAGCTATTCCTACATTAATTGGAGCCGCAGTGCTAAAAATATATAAGATGGGATTAGATTTTACAAATTATGAATGGTTTATATTGGGAATAGGGACTTTTATATCTTTTATAGTGGCATATTTTGTAATTGCTTTTTTTATGAATTATATAAGAAAAAGAAATCTATCTCCCTTTGCATATTATAGAATAATTCTTGGAGTAGTAGTTTTATTGGTGGCATAATGTTATGTATTATATAACAATTGGATTTATTTTATAATCCTTAAACCTTAACTGAAATCAAATGAGGTGTATATATGCAAAAGGTTTCTTTGGTAAAATGTCATGATTATGAATATGATTTAGTTAAAAATGCGATTGAAAGAAGCTTTCAGAATCTTGGTGGAGTTGAAAAATATATTAAATATGGAGATAAGGTTCTTCTTAAGCTCAATTTACTTATGAAGAAAAGACCGGAGGAAGCTACAACTACCCATCCTATATTTGCAAAGGCATTGGCAGAAATATTAATAAGATATGGAGCTGATGTCATAATTGCTGATAGCCCTGGAGGCCCCTTTAATACTTCAGCTTTAAAAGGTGTTTACAGGGCTTGTGGTATTGAAAAAATTGCTGAGGAATTAAATATTAAACTAAATTATAATACCAATTCGGTAAACATAAAAAATAAAAAGGGATTAATTTTAAAGAGAATAACGACTATTGAAGTTTTAAATAAAGTAGACAAGGTTATATCTGTATCAAAATTGAAAACCCATGGAATGATGATGTTTACTGGAGCAGTTAAGAATATGTTTGGCATAGTTGCAGGATTGGAAAAGGCAGAATACCATGTGAGAATGCCTAAGATAGAAGATTTTTCAAATACATTGGTTGACATATGTCTAGCAGCTAATCCAGTTTTGTCTTTTATGGATGGTATAATAGGGATGGAGGGTGCTGGACCAAGTGCCGGTGATCCAAGAAAGATAGGCGCTGTTATTGCTTCAACAAGTCCATACCATTTGGATGTAGTAGCAACATCCATAATAGGCTTAGAGCCAACTAAAGTACCAACTATTCAAAGATGTGTAGAAAGAGGACTATGCAAGGGGAATTTAGAAGATATAGAATTAAAGGGAGAGGGAATAGAAAAATTCATAATTAACGATTTTATTGTTCCCAACATAAGAAGCCTGGATTTATTGGAAGGTAAACTACCTAAATTTGTAAGGAATATAGTGAATGGATTAATGCAACCCAAGCCAAAATTTATTCATGAAAGATGTATTGGCTGTGGTGATTGTGCTAAAAATTGTCCCCCTCATGTAATAGATATGACTAGTAAGAAACCTGTAGTAGATTTAAATGGATGTATAAGATGTTTCTGCTGTCAAGAGCTTTGTCCAGTAAAAGCAGTTGATATTTATCGGCCAATAATTATGAAGCTATTGGCAAGACTATAGAACTTTAATTAATATAGTTTATTTTCACTAGATTAATTGAAGGTTTTACTGTTTTAACTATTTTATGGTATAATAACATACAATACAACAAAATTAGACAAAATTTTTAATTATGCTTTTTAAATTTTATTTGGGTATATTTATTTAAAAAGTATCATACTAATTTACTGGAGGGATATGAATTGAAGGCAGAATATATAAATCCATTTATAAAAGCAAGTAAGGATATATTAACACAAATGACCCATGTAGAATATAAAGTAGGCAAACCCACTCTCAAATCTTCTCCTTGTAATGCTAATAATATAGTTATATTAATAGGTATAACAGGCGATATTAAAGGACAAGCAATGATAAATTTGAATAAGTCTGTGGCTTTAAATGTTGTTTCAAATATGATGGGGGGAATGGAAATAGCAGAATTAAATGATATCAGTAAAAGTGCATTATCAGAACTAGGAAATATGATTTTGGGCAATTCTGCTACCCTTCTATTTAATGCTGGAATAAAGATTGATATAACACCGCCAACTTTAATGATTGGAGATAACTTGTCTATTTCATCAGATCAAATGAAGGTAATAAGTGTACCCTTAGAAGCAAATGAAGAAAAAATTGAACTTAATATATTTGTAAAGGAGTAATTTTCATGTCTATAAATATAGTGCTTTACCAGCCGGATATTCCCCAAAATACAGGGAATATTGCTAGAACATGTGCTATAACTGGGACTAGATTGCACTTGATAAAGCCCTTGGGTTTTTCAGTTGATGATAAACATTTGAAAAGAGCTGGTTTGGATTATTGGCATCTTTTAGATATAAGTATATATGAAAATAGAGAAGAATTTTTTGCAAAACATCGTAATGGTAATTTTTATATTTCAACTACAAAGGGAAATAGAAACTATACCGATGTAAAATATGAAGATGAATGTTTTATAATATTTGGTAAAGAAACCGCAGGGCTTCCTGAAGAAATACATGATAGATTTAAAGATAGGCGTATAAAAATACCCATGATTAAAGATAGAAAAGCTAGATCATTAAACCTTTCCAATTCTGTTTCTATAATAGTATATGAAGCTTTAAGACAGCTTGGGTTTCCTAGTTTAAATTAACATAAAATTAACCTATTCTTAACATTTAACATAGATTTAACAAAACTGTGTGAAGAATATTGTATTATATATAATGGGTCTTTTAGCGGACCTGTAAATAAAATGGACATATATAGAAGGGGAGGAAGGGGCGGTTAGTATATGGGAATAGCTTTTGGCCTCATTGGAGGATTGGGCTTATTTCTCTATGGAATGAATGTAATGGCAGGGGGTTTGGAAAAATCTGCTGGCGATAATTTGAAAAGATTCATTGAGGTTTTAACCAGCAACCGTATTATGGGGGTAATTGTTGGAGCTATGGTGACGGTAGTTGTCCAAAGTAGTAGTGCAACTACTGTAATGGTTGTAGGCTTTGTTAACGCAGGAGTAATGAAATTGACTCAAGCAGTAGGCGTTATAATGGGAGCTAATATTGGGACAACCATTACTGCTCAATTAGTTTCATTTAAATTAACTCAAATTGCTCCTATTGCAGTAGGAATAGGTGTTGGAATATGGCTTTTTTCTTCTAATAGAAAGGTAAAGACCTTCGCAGAAATCATAATAGGATTTGGTATATTATTTTTAGGTATGGATATGATGAAGGAGGCTGTAAAGCCATTAAGGGAATATGAGGGATTTACAAATCTTCTTAGGAGCTTTGGAAATGATAATATTTTTGACAAGACTTTAGCAATTTTAACGGGATTTGGGATAACAGCTATTTTACAAAGCAGTAGTGCTACAACCAGTTTACTTATTGCACTAGCTAGTCAGGGGTTATTACCTATAGAATCAGCTTTTCCAATATTATTAGGAACTAATATTGGTACCTGTGTAACAGCTATGATATCAAGTGTTGGAGCTAATAAAACTGCAAAAAGAGCGGCACTTGTGCACTTATTGTTTAATTTAATAGGTACTGTTTTATTTATTATACTATTTGCGAAACCGACTTTATGGTTTGTTATGCAAGCTTCTAATATTGCAGAAAGACAATTGGCAAATGCTCATACACTGTTTAATATCACAAACACCTTAATTTTACTTCCTTTTGCTCCTATATTAGTAAGAATTGTCAATAGAATTATACCTTATGATCCCAATGAGGAAAAGGAAATTCAAGGCATTAAATATATTGATGACAGAATATTAGAAACTCCATCAATAGCTCTTGGACAGGTTATGAAAGAAGTATTACACATGGGAAATATTGCGTTGGAATCATACAATTCATCTATTAAGGCGTTTTTTGAGAAAAGTGAAAAGTTTGCCCATGAAACCTTTAAAATCGAAAAAGTCCTTAATAATATGGAGAAAGAAATTGGGGGATATTTATTAAAGGTATCTAATACTGAAATTTCTAGTAAACAAAGAGAAATAATAGATGGTTTATTTAATACTATAAATGATATAGAAAGAGTAGGGGATCATGCAGATAATTTAGCAGAGTTATCTGTATATAGGATAGAAAATAAGTTGAAGTTTTCTGAAGAGGCATTAGAAGAATTAAGAATTATGTATGAAAGAGTGACTAAATCATACAAAGAAGCTTTAACAGCTTTAAAAACCGGGAATCATCAAACGGCTAAAAGAGTTATTGAAAGAGAAGGGGAAATAGACCTTATGGAGAAGACCCTTAGGGCAAACCATATAGGGAGACTAAATAAACAGCAATGTATACCAGGTTCTGGTGTTGTATTTTTAGATATAATTAGTAATCTTGAAAGAATTGCAGATCATGCATCTAACATAGCGTTAGCAGTATTGGATTATAGCAAATAAAAATTACTTAAGAAGACAAAGAAGTTTATAGAAAAGTTCTTTGTCTTTTTTCTTCTAAAACTTTAGAAATGAAGGTATCTGCTAAGTTTTTTAAACCTTTCTTATATAACCCCTTTTTGTCTCTACTAATAACAATTAAACCTATCTGTTCTTAGTAAATATCATAAAATTCATATAAATATCCACATTATTCTAAAATTACATAATATATACAGTATGACTTCGAAGATTTCAAAATAATATGTAGTATTTAGTTTTTGAGAAGGTGATTATGCAATTTGCTCACTTGTAAAAATTTAAAATTAGTTGTATTATTTTTATATGTAAAAATTGCTATATTTTTCAACATAAGGTACTCAATATGAAAAAATAATTAACAAATATTGACAGTGAGGCTAAGGATAAAATATAATGGTTTTGAAAGGTGATAAAAATGGGAATAAAGATAATAACTGATAGTGTGGCTGATATACCAAAAGAAATTGTCAATAAATTAGGTATTAAAGTATTGCCTTTGACTGTAAATTTTGAAGATGGGTCATTTAAAGACGGAATTGATATTACTAAAGAGGAATTTTATGAAAAACTTTCCAGATGTAAAAAGCTGCCCACGACGTCTCAAATTTCTCCTGGAGATTTCATAGAAGTATTTAGGCCTTTGGTAGATGATGGTGATTATATAATTGCTATTTTGATGTCATCTAAACTCAGTGGAACATATAATTCTGCCATAGCTGCAAAGGATTATTTAAAAGGAAAAAATATTACAATAATAGATTCTAAATTAGTAACATTTCCCCAAGGACTATTGGTAGTAGAAGCTGCAAGAATGGTCTTAAAAGGTTATGGCGAAACTGAGATAATAGACAAAGTACTTTATATGAGAGAAAATATGAAATGTAAATTTATAATAGATGATATAGAGTATCTTAAAAAAGGGGGAAGACTTACTCCCAGTCAGGCGTTGATTGGTAAGCTATTAAATATAAAACCTATTCTTACTATGAATAATGGAAGCTTGATATATGAAGATAAGGTTAGAGGTAAGAAAAAAGCAATAAAGTGGGTAATAAATTGGATTAGGAAGAATAATTATAATTTAAAGGAAACAACTGTAGGATTATTTCATTCTGATAATTATGAATTTTTAATGGATTTGAGAGAAGAAGTAGTAAAGAATAATGATATTAATGAAATTATTGAATCTAAGACAGGAGCAGTAGTAGGAACTCATGCTGGGCCAGGGTGTATTGCTATAGCTTTTGTGACTTAGAATGATATATAATTGTTTCTAAAAGATAGTATAGGGATTTAAGTAAAGACTTCAATTTATATATGTTCAAAGCTTCCAAAAACTCTGAATGTTTGCACGTGTATAAATTGAGTTTTACTATGCAAACCCTATAAAGCTAAAAGTATGAAAGGGAGTGTTGTTTATGGATAAAATTAAAGTTATTACTGATAGCTTATCGGATATCCCTAAAGATATTGCAGTTAAATATGATATTTCTGTAATGCCTCTAACGGTTCGATTTGGCACAAAGGAATATAAAGATGGAATAGATTTAACAACAGAAGAGTTTTATAAAAAGCTTGAAGAAGTAGAAGAAATGCCCAAAACTTCTCAAGTCACACCGGTGGAATTCAAAGGGGCTATCCTAGAAGCATTTGATAAGGGATATGATAGTGTAATTATTATTAATGGTTCTGGACAAGTAAGTGGAACCCACCAATCTGCAGTAATAGCAAAAGAGGAAATAAATAGGGAAAGTATTTATGTCTTTGATTCTACAGCATTAGCTTATGGATGTGGAATGATTGTTGTAGAAGCTGCAAAGATGGCCCATGATTTTAGACCTTTAGGTGAAATTTTAGAAAAAATAGAAAAAATGATAGATGGATCTCAACAAATATTTTCTGTGGATACACTGAAGTATTTACATAAAAATGGCAGACTTAGTACAGGAAAAATGGCTCTTGGGACGCTATTGAATGTAAAACCAATTTTAGCCATTATTGAAGGAAAGGTAGAGCCCATTGATAAAGTAAGGGGAAATAAAAAATTATATAAGAGATTAATTGAGGTTTGTAAAGAAAAAGGATTGCAGAAAGGAGCCAAAATAGGCTTAGGGCATGCAGCCAATAGGGAAGGACTTTCCACGCTGAGAAGCCTGATAGAAGAAGAAATTAGCCCATCTGAGATTATCGAAACAGAGGTTGGGTGTACTATTGGGACTCATACTGGATCTGGAGTTTTAGCTATTTATTTTATTGCTGAGTAATATTAAAATAATATAACAAAATTTAAATAAAAATCTATTGTAAAATTTTTGACAATGTTATATAATGGGTATAGATAAAAATAATATAAAAGATCAATGCATTTTTAAAATTTATATATTACTGGATGAAGGGTTCGGGAGAGAGTTCACTGTTAACCGCCGAAGGTATAAATTGTAGCGATGCCTGCTACAGCTAAATTCTCAGGCAAAAGGACCGTACCCAGACAGTACTCTGGAAAGCCTTATGGCACCGAAGGAGCAATTTCAATTTTGGAAGAATCTCTCAGGTGAAAGACAGAGGAGCAATTGGCAAACACTATTTGTCATTTGCTCCTTTTTACATACATGAAATTTAGGGGAAAAGTTCATAGATATAAGTATAAGATTAGAAAAAATATCTATAATTTCACAAATTTATTTTGTATATATTTTGGAAATAGGCTAAAATATCTAGAAAAAAGGACAATAACAGTTAATTTGTGAAAACGTTTTCCTTGTGTAATACCATCTTAAATCAGCTTAATAATTGTGTTATTTTTAATAAAACCTATAGAGGTGAAAAAATTGAAAAAAATGATAATAACTAATAACAATTTAGTACATGATAAATATAACGAGAAAATGGATACAATCTATTTAGAAGGAGATAGTTATTTAGAGGTTCTAAAATTTACTAGGGATAAAATCCATGAAGGATATAAGCTTTTAACCCATCCTTTATCAGGAAGTGTAAAACCAAATGAAACTCCCTTTAAGACTACTGCAATTGAACTTAATAAAGGGAAACTTGATTTAGAATCTCTTCAAATAATTGAAGAAAGTATTATGGTAGCTAACAAATTTATTAAAGAGAAGAAAACGCCAAATTGGAATCCAAAAATATTAGATGATTTTAGAATTATTGATTTATATCTGATTGATGGAGCTATAGAAAGCATGGATCAGTTCTACTAATTAATAATTAACAGTTAATAATTAATAAAAATTATTTACTATTAATTATTCATTATTAACTAAATGCTAGGGAGGTTTTTAAAATGGAAAATGTATATGATGTTATAATAGTTGGATGTGGACCAGCGGGTCTTGCTGCAGGTTTATACTCTGCAAGGGCTAAAATGAAAACCCTTATTTTGGAAAAGGGAAAAACAGGAGGACAAATTGTTACTACCAATGAAGTGGCAAATTATCCTGGTTCAATTAAAGAAGCAACTGGACCAACCCTTATTGCAAGGATGGTAGAGCAAGCCGAAGAGTTTGGTGCAGAGAGAAAAAACGATGCTGTGGTTTCAGTTGATTTAAATGGAAAAATTAAAGTAGTAAAATGTGAAAATGGAGAGTATAAGGGTAAGGCAGTTATAATTGCAACAGGAGCGACTCCAAGAAAATTAGGGGTACCTGGAGAAGAAAAATTAACTGGTAAGGGAGTATCATATTGTGCTACATGTGATGCGGATTTCTTTACTGACCTTGAGGTGTTTGTAATTGGTGGAGGAGACTCAGCAATTGAAGAAGCAATATATTTAACAAAATTTGCCAGAAAAGTAATAGTTGTTCATAGAAGAGATGAATTAAGGGCAGCTAAATCTATTCAGGAGAAAGCCTTTAAAAATGAAAAAATGGAATTTATATGGG
>NZ_FUZT01000017.1 GCF_900167445.1 Maledivibacter halophilus | reverse complement strand
GCATTCATCTTTGAAAACTAACCTTGCTGTTGGTCTAATCAAAGAGATGCAGCATCTGTAGTAGGCAGAATATGACAACTAAGTCAGGAAGCATGCTATTTAAGCAATAACCTTATGGTTTTGCAAGGAGGGAAAGAATTATCCTTCGCTAATTATTCTTAATCTTATTTTAGCACTAGGATATCTCAATTAAAAATTGTAATAGAAATAAATAAAAAAATATGCTTAGAACACTTATAAAAGTGTTTCTAAACATATTATACGAGGAGGAATTAAATGAATGAAAATAATATAATGAATAAAGACAAGATATTACAGTTAGTTCAGGAAAATAGAATTGATACTGTCATAGTTTATGTTAATGACAACTCCAATATTAATCGTTCTCGTTTCGTTTCAATAGACCACTTTTTATCGAAGGTTATAGATGCTGGACTAGGTTTATCATCAGCTGTTTTTTCATTCGATACTAAAGGAGAATTGAATAATGATATTGGCAACGGATATCTTGGCGGTTTTCCTAGTTGGATAATTAAACCCGATATATCTACTTTTTCGGTAGTACCATATTTAAATAATACAGCAAGAGTAATAGGTGATTTGTATTATTCACCAAGTGTTCCTGCAGAGATAGCTCCTAGAAACGTTTTAAAAAAAGTAATATCTCTATATAAGGACGAAGGAATTATTATTAAAGGTGCTTTTGAATTTGAATTTTTTATTTTTCAAAAAAACTGTCAAAGCGATATAAATCCAATATTTGGTGGTAAACAATGTTATTCTGAAGTGCATGAATCAGGTATGCTTGAAATTTTTAAGGACATTATGCATAATCTATCAGAAATAGGTGCAGGGCCTGAAATTGCAAATACTGAATATGCTTCAGGACAATTAGAAGTAACGAATTCTCCTTTCTACGGTGTGGAGATCGCTGATATGGCAACATATTATAAGATGAGCATTAAAGAAATAGTTAAAAAGAGAAATTTAATTGCTTCCTTCATGCCTAAACCTAAAGTGGATCAAAGCGGAAGTGGTGCACATTTACATATTTCCTTTTATGATACTAATGGTAAAAATCTATTTATTGATGAAAAATCCCCAGATGGTCTATCTAAGCTATGCCATAATTTCATTGCAGGACAGTTAGAGCACGGAAATAGCATGTGCTGCCTAGCAAACCCTACAGTTAATAGTTATAAAAGATTGCTGGAATATAGTTTCGCTCCAGCTACAATAACATGGGGTTATGAACACAGGGGGGCTATGATAAGGGTACCCTTCAGTAGAAATGAGAATACTAGAATCGAAAACAAACTACCAGGTTCAGATACAAATCCCTATATTACATTAGCAACAATTTTAGCTGCAGGCTTAGATGGGATTAAGAATAAAATGAAACCACCAGAGCCATGTAATGGCTATACTGCTTATGAAAGCAAATTTGATAAATTGCCTAATTCTTTAATAGCTGCTGTAAATGAGCTTAAAAAAGATACCTACTTCAAAAGTATTTTGGGAGAAGAATTTATTAAACAATATATTTCTCTCCGTGAATTTGAATGGAATAGATATTCAAAACATATTAGTGATTGGGAAATAGAAGAATATTTGGAACAAATTTAGGACAAAAATGGATTAACCACTAACCCAAAATTCAGAAGATATGGGACATGTAATAAACTGCTCTTTTCTGGTTCTAAATTTATTTAGATTCTTATCAGAAAAGAGCAGTTTGTTTCTCAAAACCATAGATTGTTTTATTCTATTTTGTTTTGCTTGGATGAATTATTCCTCGTTTTTTCCCGATAACATAACATTAACCTCTTCATGAGGGCGAGGTATAACATGAACGGACAATAGTTCTCCAACACGTTGTGCTGCCGCTGCACCTGCATCTGTTGCAGATTTTACAGCACCAACATCACCACGTACCATTACTGTCACAAAACCTCCACCAATAGTTTGTTTGCCAACTAAAGTAACGTTCGCAGCCTTTACCATAGCATCTGCTGCTTCTACAGCACCTATTAATCCTTTGGTTTCTATCATTCCTAGTGCATTATGTTTCATTGTTTTTTCTCCTTTCTATTATTCAATAATTTTTATACTCGATGAAGATTGAACTCCTAAGGCATTAGCTTCTTCAACATCTATATGACACTCTAAAGCAGAATTCTCAGAAACACGTATTAGAACATGATTAAGAATACCACCACGAGGTCCATCCACTTCAATTTTCACAACTTGTTCATTTTCTACAGAAAAACGCTTAGCATCTTCAGGATGCATATGAATATGACGCTGTGCCACAATCACGCCTTCTGTCAATTGTATTGATCCTTTCGGACCTATAATCGTCAATCCTGAGGAACCTGAAATATCGCCTGATATTCTCACAGGTGCTTTGATGCCTAAGGCAAAACAATCCCCTGATAATATCTCTACTTGTGTTTGAACACGGGCAGGACCTATAACACGTACTCGTTCCAAAGCTCCCTTAGGACCACATAGTATAACAGTTTCTTTACAAGCGCACTGTCCTGGTTGGGCTAGCTCTTTGTATGGAGTTAATTGATAGTTCTCACCATATAAAAGAGAAACGTCGCTTTGACTCAAATGAACATGTCTATTGGAAATTCCTACAGGAATTGAAGCAGATGAAGCAGGAGTGTTTTTATACATATGTTCATTATTTAAATCATCAAGTTTTATTAATTCTAAAAGTTTTTGATAAATTAAATCTTGTTTTTCCACATTGGTCTCCTTTCATCTAGCATATTATAGTTTTTCCTATACCCTAAGATCGCCAATGGCTCTACGAATAGCGCGCATTAAAATCTCATCACTGAATAAATTACCTTCTAATGAATCCTTTGAATCTGTAGAAGTTTTGCTTGATACATTAATCTTCAGTTGATTCCACAGATCATCATTTTCAACAGTATTAACGGTCTCTTTAGTTCCAAAAGCTATTTTCTTGATATTGATTAAATGCTCAGGTCCAACATTTTCAGACACTGAGCTACCACCACAGGTACCACAACCTAAAGTAAAGGCAATACCTAAACCTGTTGTTAAACCAGAGCCACCTGTTGAACCACCAGAATTAACTACGATTCTAGAAGCAGGTTTTACTGAAAACTTCAATACAATCTTCGGATTTTCTGTGTGAATACTAAGTGTATGCCCAAGCCCATGATCCAGCAGATCATAACAAAGATCGCATGCTTCTTGCCAATCCTCCACTGTATAGAAACCAAGCACCGAAGTTAATTTCTCATAGGATAAAGGATATCCTTTGCCAACTCCGTCTTGTTTTCCAATTAATACTTTTGTATCCTTTGGCACTTCAATGCCAGCCTTTTCAGCAATGACAAGTGCTGAGCGTCCAACACAATCAGCATTCATGGTATAATTTTTTCCACGAAATAATACTTTACAAACTGCATCCGTTTCTTCTTCACTCATAAAATAGCCGCCCTGAGCTTTCAATTCTGCAACAACAGCATCATGATTACTTCTTTCACAAACGATAGATTGTTCGGAAGCACATATCGTACCGTAATCAAATATTTTGCTTGCAATAATATCCGAAACAGCTTTTTTAACATCCGCCGTTTTTTCAATATATGCTGGTGAATTTCCTGCACCAACACCTATGGCTGGCTTTCCTGAGCTATATGCAGCTTTCACCATTCCCGGACCACCCGTTGCAATAATCAAACTAACTTCATCACAGTGCATTAATTCATTGGTTGCTGCTAGAGTTACTTGGTAAATACAATCAATAACACCTTTTGGTGCACCAGCTTCTTCCGCTGCTTGAGCCATAATCTCTACTGCTTTTGTTGTACATTTTACAGCAGATGGATGAGGTGAAAAAATAATGGCATTGCCCGCTTTTAGTGAAATGATACTCTTGTAAATCACCGTAGCAGTTGGATTTGTCGAAGGAACAAGTCCTAAGATAAGACCCACTGGATGTGCAACCGATATGATCTTTTTTTCTGCATCTGTGTTGATTATCCCTGATACTTTTTGGTCTTTTATCTGTTCATATAGTAATCTTGATGCCATATGGTTCTTATACGCTTTATCAGTAGGAACACCAAAGCCAGTCTCCTCTGTTGCCATTTCTCCCAGTAGTACAGCATTTTCTTCTGCTAACTTTACCATGTTCACAATAATTTTATCGATCTGTCTATCAGTAAGCTTCTCCATTTTTTTAGCAGCTTCCAAACCCCGACGCGCCTTATCTCTAGCCTCTTGTATGGAGTTTAAATCAAAATCTAAATTCTTCATAATTAATCATCACTACTTTCTTGTTCATTCTTGTAATATTTCTTAAAACCATCTAGAATTTCTTGTTTTCTGGCTTTAGATATATTTGGAGCAATACTTCCTTGCTCATACATTCCGGCTAGTTCTTTCAACTCCACTACCGTCAATTGATTTATTTTCTTCATAGTTTCTTCAATGCCCATTTGTTTGTAAAAATCATCGGCCCATACTTTATCATACTTCTCTGGATCTTCTTTTTTATCTTCCGTCTGTTCTGGAACAACAGAAACTTCTATTTCTTGAATTTTTTCTCTTTCTTCATCCTGAACAAGAACTTCCTTAGGCGCTTCCTGGATTGTTTTTTCTTGCTCAGTGGAATCTACAGATTTTTCTTGCTTAGATTCCGACTCTTTTGGGTTCGTATCCCAAACCAAGGCTTTCGGCTTTTCTTTCTTTAGCAAAGTTTCATACAGTTGTAAGTCAGGACGAGGTATGACGTTTTGAGCTTGGAGCCCATTTTCATCAATGGCCAAAACAGCTGCTACACCGCTGTCAACTGCTGTGGTAACTGCACTTACATCACCTTGCACAACTATCGTTACCAAACCTGAACCGACATACTCATGTTTAAGTAATGTAACATTTGCAGCTTTTAGCATGGCGTCCAAAGCTTCAATGCCTGAAATGAGCCCTTTCGTTTCAACTATGCCAATTGCTTTCTTGTTTCCCATATTTACCCTCCTGTCGTCGTTTAGCAAAAGTTAAATAATACAATCGCCATCAATAATTCCAATCACTGCAGCATCAATGGGAACATCATCGTTTCCTACCATACGACGTGCGGATGAACCACATACCACTAGTACACGATCTCCTATCCCTGCACCTATTTGATCAACGACGACCATTCTCTGACCTGCTTGTGTACTACCTATAACCTCTGCCAACATTAATTTGTAACCTTGTAATCGATCTGCTTTTCTTGTTGCCCACACATTGCCGATTAGTTCTGCGGTAATCATCTACCATCCTCCTTTCCACTTTTACGTATTTCCTGGATGGCAATTTCTACTGCTTCCACTGACCCAAAAATGGCAAGAGTCGTCATCGTCGTTGGACAATTCCCACGAATATCTTCAACACATACATCCGCAGTTTTTTCTGCAATATCAGCAGCATACAACATATCCATGATTTTTCCTTGTAATAGTCCAACGGCTCCAAAATCATGAATATCTTCCAACTCCATCGATGAAAGACGGCGTTGTATTATGCGTAAAGTACCAGTACTCGGCGCTTTTATAATTCTTATATCCATTATGAAGCCTCCGTTTCCTTTAAGCATTGTAAAGCAATGCCTAAAGGCGTTACAAATAATGGGTTATCCGGCTTATAAGTTGCTATACCAGTAGATTTTTCTATAATTTTTTCAATACCTGTCAAACAACTTGTACCACCAACTAAATAGATATTTTTAATGTCATATGGTTTTGCATGTTCCATTATAATAGATGCTACTTTTTCAATCACCGGTTTCAAAACAGGTACTATTTCTTGATGGCTCTCCTTTTTTCGCTTGAATTCTTCAGCTTCTTCCAAACTCATCTGATACGCCCCTGCGAGAGCGAGTGAAAAATGGTGTCCACCAGTAGCTTCATCAGCAACATAAACGACTTTTCCATCCTTAAGAATGGAAATCCCAGTAGTCCCCCCACCTATATCAACAATAGCGCCGTCCTCAATTTTCAATAGAGCATTTGCAGCCGAGGGCTCATCAAAAATACCAGCTATCTCAAACCCTGCACCTTCAACCACGTTTTTCACAACACCGCCATCAACAGACATGGTACCCGGAGGTATGGCTGTAGCAGCATAATGAAGAGAGTGCCCAAGTTTTTCTTCCAATTCTTCTTTCATTTCTTTGACAATACGAACTGCACCGATATAATCGACGACCATACCATCTCGAACAACATTTGACCAACGATATGCACCCGCCACAGGCTTTTTTTCTTCATCAAACACAGCAATCGCTGTGCAAGCTGTCCCCAAATCTACTCCTATGTAATACTTTTGGGCATTCTTTTTTATGAGCTTTTTTAGGCTTTTTTCGAATAAAGCGACGATATTGTTACAATATTCAAAGCGCTCTTGTTGCTCTAACATATTGATCCTCCTAATATGCTCATCATTGTTCTAGAGATATGATGGAGCATTTTCATTAATACAATAGACTGTTCTTCATCTAAGACATGCTCATATTGATGACAGAAGCGTCGTAACATATGATATAGCACATTTAAGCTCGTTGCTTCTCTTCCTTTCGGAGCCAGTGCAAGGTCTTTGTTCATGCTGCAATCAACTTGGTGTGAAAAAATGTTCTGGTCTAATTCTGAATTCGTATTTGAAGACCAAGGTAATTCGGTTAAGCCCTTTTTTTCTTCCACTGCGAGAAGAACAGAAACCCATTCAAAAACTTGATTTGCTAATAATTGATCATAGTCATAAATGGTTCTTGCTTTTTCTAAAAAATTAGCTCGCAGTAATTGATGATCTAGTTGTAAATTGAGAAGAGCTTCTTCGTCCTTTTTTTGAGTTTCTAGACTATACGCTTGCATTTTCTTAAAGTCCCGTTCTTTTGAATCAACAATCGAAATTTTATGATCCAATAAAAACTGTCGCCCCCCCGGTGTCAAGCGTGTATTACCATCTAAGATATATTCTTTAAAAGGTGCTTTTCGATATAATCGTCGTAGTTCTTCTTCAGTCATAAAGATCATCATCGATATCCTCCTTTACTAAAAGCAAGGAAAATTGATTCGATGTCCTCTTGAGTTGGCTCTCGTGGATTCGTTATGGTGCAATTATCCACCAAGGTTTGTTTTGCCATTTCAGGAATTGCTTGTTGCAACTCTTCACTCTCAATCATGAGTGCTTTTAATGAGCTGTCGATACCTAACGCTTTCGTAAACTTTTTAAGCTGTGAAATTAAATTATGAACCTTGTTTTTATTTGTTCCACCGCCAATACCTAGTTGTTCTGCAATGGTCGCATAACGAATACAAGTTTTACTTTCCCAAGGTTGATCTAAGCTCGCATTATAAGCAATTACAAAAGGCAATAGTACCGCACAAGATTTTCCGTGGGAAATGTTAAAGTGTGCCCCTAAAGTATGGGCCATACTGTGACAAATACCTAAAGCTGCTGTGTTAAAAGAAATACCTGCCATGCAAGAAGCATTTTGTAGCTTCTCACGAGCTTCTTTACTGTCTCCATTGCGAACCACCTCTGGCAAATACATCCAAACAGTACGTATGGCTTTTTCCGCAAAAGCGTCGGTGAAATCGGAGGCCCCTGTTGAAACATAAGCTTCGATAGCATGAGCAAAAACGTCCATGCCAGTGTCAGCCGTTATAGTTGCAGGAACCGTCATAGTAAACTGAGGATCTAAAATCGCAATATCAGGTAACATAAGCTTGCTGCTAATCGGATGCTTGCTACAATCTTCTGGATTCGACACAACAGTTATATTCGTAACCTCACTTCCGGTACCACTGGTCGTTGGTATTGCAACGAACAGTAGTTCTTGACCGTATTTTTCATTATATACATATAACATAGCTTTTGCTGTATCAATAGAGGAGCCACCACCAAAAGCAACAATACTGTCGGGCTTGTAATTTCTCATAGCTTCGATTCCCTTTGTAATCGTCTCAAAGTCTGGGTTTGGAACGACATCACAAAAAATTGATGTTTCTATTCCGGCCTCCTGCAAGAGTTCATCCACTTTGTCAACAATATGCGATTCATAGAAAAAAGAATCTGTAACAATCATGCTATGTTTGACATTCAATTGCTTAAGGTTTTCTAAAGACTGTTCTCCAAAATAGATATCTGTTTTTAAATGAAACTTCAAGCGGTTTCCTCCTTTCTTATTTTATTTTCAATATCCTATCAAATCTTTTTGTCGTTTTTTAAAGCGTTATTTTATCCTTGTTGATATGCTTTTACTTGTTCTATCAATTTTTCAATTCCCGTACCTTCCAGTAATGATATATAGTGAAAAGGTGGTTTTATGCCAGCAGAAATTAATTCTTGTTCGCAAGCTTCTTGATGCTCTTTACTTGCAATGTCCACTTTGGTAATTACACCAATCAATGGAATTCTAAAAGAATTTGCAAATCCAGGAGCATAGCTTCTTTTACGTTGTTCTGGATCTGAAATCATAATGACACAATAAGCATCTTGCTGTGCCGCAATTAAATGTTGATGCATCCATGGACTTTCAAGATATGCTCCAGGTACATCTAAGGTGTATTTTCCATAAACCATATTTGGGGTTCGTTTCGCCGGACCCTCAACACCATTTAGTATATTTGCTAGGGATGTTTTCCCAGATTTTCCTGGACCCAAAATCATTACTCTCTTTCTTTTCATGATTTCGTTACCGAGCAAACACTAAAACCTAGAGTATTTTTGAACTGTTCTACAATCGTCTCAAGTGATGTTTTAACACTTTGAACGTCTCCACATAGTACGACGGATCCCGTAAACCTATCGAGAAAACCGATGTTAACATCAGCTGCTTTCGAACCCATATCTGCTGCGATCATAGAAGTTTCATAGGGGGTTAAGGTTAAAATACCTATAGCCCCTTTATAATCAATACCTAATGATTCATAAATTTCTGGCACTGGAGATGCAATAACATGAGCTAGTGTGATCTGCTTTCCGGGTACCGATTCTTGTATTACCCGGTGCATCTTTTCGCTTGCTAAAAGATCCATATATATTATCTCCCTACTATCCTATTTTTTAAATCTTCAGTGGATTATCAGCCACATATTGAACCGCATTACCAAATGCTTCTGCCGCTGTTATACACGCTGACTGAGAGCCTGTTAAAAAAGCACCTCCACAGTTTGTTGGAGAAGGTGGTTCAATATAATAGCAAAGTTCCACATCTGCCGCTTTCATAGCTGCATCTAATGCATAAAAGAATTCTCCAGGATAAGCAATTAAATACGCGATTGCTTGTCCTTCAGGAATTTCAGCAATATTAGACAGATAAGATCCTGTTTTACTAATGGTATGGGCCATATACGCTATCGTATCATCGTCATTGCAACTAACAAAACGTGGAGCATTAGCTGCTTCAAATACATCCGTAACTACCTGTAGACCAGAATGAACTTCTGCAGGTGTTGGACCAGAGATAATGCAAACAACTTCACCAGCTAATAAACCTGTTGCATTAGCTGCGCCAGCATAGAAGGTTTCCCCATATACACCAACAACATTTACTTTTTTCGTCGCCTCATCCATCGCAATATAGGCTACATCATCACAGTCTGACGTGAAAACACCAATACTTCTGTGACCTTCAGGTAAATTTAATTTTTCTTGTAAAGCATCAGTAACATTAGGAATAAGTTTCATGCTTAATAATTTCCCTAGTATAGCGTCGTTTTTCATTTTCTCCTCCCTATCTTTTCTTTTAATTACGAAGAAATTTTTTTATAGGAGTATGCACGATCCATGTACACTTTAACCCCTTTGGAAATACCGCTAAGTCACCTTCACCAAGAGACACTTCTTTGCCATCATACTTTACTGTAGCGCTTCCTTTAGTGATGAGACAGGTTTCATCTGTTTCATAATAATAATCAAACTTCGTGCAATCAGACTCCCAGGTATCAGCCCATTGCATATATTCACACTCTTCTTGTAATGCTCTTCTTACAAATATATCCATATTATCAACTCCTAACTATTAACCTGTACTTCATCTGAGTTTTTCATCATAATCATAGCTACAATTACTGCGAGAATACCTCCCAATAACTTTGCAGCAATCAAAGGAAATATCTGTTCCTCCATATTTACTGAAGCATACGCTAAATGATCACCCAGTGCAAATGCTGCCGGCACCATAAATGCAATCGCCATAACCTTTCCTCTTGGCGGCATATCTTTAACTTGAGCAAGCATCGGTAAACTATTAGCTACACTTGCAATTATTCCACTGATTGTTTTGTCATTAACTTTAAATAAACTGCCAAAACGTTGTAATGGCTTATTAAATGTTTTCGTAATGAAATGAACAAGTGGATAAGCACCTGCCAAAGTGATCCCTATGATACCAACCACTTCTAATTGTGGACCAATAGGTGCCATCCCTTCAATAATGACAATGCCCGTTAATTCAGAAAAGATAGCAATGGCTAGTGAAGCATGAACCACAAAGTTGATAAACTTTGCAAATACTGAAAAACCTTTCATCATTCCATTGGGTATGACAACTAGACCAATTACTAAAAGAATTGCCAAGACTAAAGCCGGGATTAAGTTTTTTAAAATCACATCGACTGCCAGCCCCATCATAATGCCTCCAATAAATGACGCAATCGGAATGACAATTACACCACACATAATACCTTTGGCAAGATAAGGGCTATCTTCTTCGGATAAAATCCCCAGCGCAACTGGAATGGCAAAGGTGATACAAACCCCCATCATAGATGCGTAAATCCCGCCTGAAAAGATTGCTATTTGAGGATTTCCTGCCATCTCTTGAGCAAGAGGGTAGCCCCCCATATCAATCCCAAGAAGAGACCCAGCCAACATTGACGGATCGGCACCAATAGCTTCAAATATCGGTCCAAATACTGGTAATAAAGCTTCTCCTAAAACAGGAGCCAAACACATAAGCCCGACCATAGAAGTTGCCATGGTACCCATAGCAAGCATTCCTTCATCAAATAACGAACCATAACCAAATTTATTGTTTAATATTATTTTATCAGTCACTGCCCACAGCATGAATACAGCCATGATAAACATGATTACTTTACTAACCATAGATCTAATACCAATCCTCTCTCTATATATTAACGAATTGAAAATCCATCCGTCATTGTGCAACTTCGTTTTCGAGCAAAGTCACGAGCACTAGTTACACCTTCACCACTAATATTTGCTATTGTAAAGCTTGTTTTATCCTCTCCATTCAATCCAATACCTGCTAACGAGGAACCATTTTTAATAAAAATAGAAGTTTGCATTATTTTTGCTGCCTTATTCATACGAGGAATCGATTGGGAGTGTATGATTGCCGTATGGCGTAAACCTTGTTCCATAAATAGTGCCGTTTCCAATGCCTCCTCAAATGTTTTTTCTGTTACGAGCGGTACTAAAGGCATTAACATTTCTTCAGTCACAAAAGGATGTTCTTTAAAAACCTTCACAACTATAAGATTTATTTTCCTGTTACATGTAATATTGGCAGATGTTAAAATTTCATTTGCACTTTTTCCTTGTAATGTACGATTCATGGTTAAGTTTTGCTTTAATGTGGCTTTTGCTAATTGGAAGATTTCTTGCTCCTTTTCCACATAGTACACATTTTGTTTTTTAATTTCTTTCACAAAATCCGGCAATATTTCATCTACAAGAACTATATTTTTTTCTGTAATACACATACTATTATGGTCAAAAGTAGCGCCGTCAACAATATCCTTTGCTGCCTTTGCAATATCCGCCGTCTCATCAACTATTGCAACAGGATTCGCTTTTCCTGCAGCAATCACTCGTTTCGAACTCTGAAGTGCTCGCTTGTTCATACTTCGACCACCTGTCGCAACGATTAGTGAAACATCGGGATGATTAATGATTTCATCAGCAATGCTTTTCGCTGATTTCGACAAAGTAATAACTAAATTTTCTATTCTACAAGTTTCAAAAATTGCTTCATTAATTAGTTTTGTTACGTACATAGAGACCCCTATACATCTTGGATGAGGGATGTTAATAACCACATTTCCTGCTGCCAACATACCTAATACATTATTAATCAATGTTGCTGAGGGATTTGTGGATGGATGAATCGCACAAATAACACCATAGGGTGAATATTCATACAGTGTCATCCCACTATCTCCCGTAATTACTTCTGTCGTTAAATACTCTACTCCCGGAGTTTTACTCAAAGCTAATACGAGCTTTATAATCTTATCATTAACATTTCCAAAACCTGTTTCTTCTAGCTCCTTTTCAGCAATAGTAGCAACATGAGGAGCTATTTTATTACAAATAGCAGTAAATATTTCTCTACGAGCATTTAATGTCAAATCAGAATATGTCTCATATGCTTCCCTAGAAGCACGAACTGCTTGTTCTGCTTCATTGAACATATCATGATCAGGAGTCTTCGTAGGTGAGTTCTTATAATTCAATTTCACGTCAACCTCCTTCCTAGTTAGCACCAAACAATATTTATTCCCAACTCAGCTGCACGCTCTTTGGCTAACAAAGTCAAAATATCTCCTTGTTTTAAGCACAATTCTTTTTCAAACACGGCTTCCTCTTTCGATGAAGCTAATTTTTCTATATCTTTCAAGGTAATCACTTGTTTCTTTTTATTTAATAAAGCTGATGACGACTCTTTCTTGTTCTTCATTTTGCATAAAGTATCCATCTCAAAACAAATTCCAAATGCTTTTACTTCCTTAATATAGGACTCTATCTTTTGTCTATAAGCAAATAACTCCTTTCCTGTGAAAAAAGAAGGAGTCAATTGCATACATACAGACTGCCCATAACGAAGAGATTTTGCTACCCAGCGGCTAACAAAATCATCTTCGATACAAAGGGCCACTTTTGCTATCAGGCTTGGTGTTTCTACTGGAATAATTGTAGTAAAATCGATATTAGGGAAATCAATTCTTTCCTGCAACTCTACTGAATAACCTATCCATTCCGACGGAATAGTTTCGGGCATACTAGATACTGCAATAGTAATCTGATATTCCTTATCAAGCTGTTCCAGTATTTTTTTTACCAAATCCTGATTATTCCAGTTATCCGGTAGTATTAGATAAGCATTTGGTAAAATGGATTTATTCTGTTGTTTGTGTTGTAGTTCTTGTTGTACTCTAGCAATCACTCGTTTAACTAATTCGTCAAACTTTTTTTCATCCATTTATACCTCTCCATTTCGTTCTTACTTATTTAAAATGCATCTAATTACTTTTTTGAAAGGATGCCTTCTACTTCTGTATGAGGACGAGGAATTACGTGAGTAGAGATTAATTCACCTACAGCTTGTGCTGCTGCTGTTCCCGCATCTGTTGCTGCTTTTACTGCACCAACATCACCTCTGATCATTACAGTTACAAAACCACCACCGATTTTTTCATAGCCTATTAATGTAACATTTGCAGCCTTTACCATGGCATCTCCTGCTTCAATAGCTCCAATTAATCCTTTTGTTTCAATCATTCCTAATGCGTCTGAACTCATTATGATAACCTCCTATATTTTTTAAATTTTATGTATATTTTTATTCTGAATATACGAATAATTCCTTAACCGCCAATCAGACACTTAAAACCATATTGCTCTAAGATGTCTTTAAATATCTCTACATCTTCTGCATGAAGCTCTTTTATTTGGCCCATTGGATAGTCACGATCCAACAGTTTATATTTATTTTCACCATATCTGTGATACGGCAAAATATGGATAGTATCTACACCTGACAAGGTCTTAGCAAATTCAGCAATTTTACGAAAATCTTCTTCAGTTGCATTTACTCCAGGAATTGTCGGTACACGAATTATCGTATTTTTTCCTAATTCAGCAATATGTACCGAATTTTTCCCAATAAGTTCATTATCAACTCCAACATACTTTTTGTGTACATTGGTGTCCCTTGACTTACAATCTAATAACACGTAGTCAATCCATGGTATGACCGATTCAATAGCTTCTGAACTGCCATATCCTGTTGTTTCAATTGCTGTATTCCACCCTTGTGCTTTACAAGCTTTTAGCAACTCCGTTGCAAATTCCCATTGAACCAGCGGCTCCCCTCCAGAAAGAGTGATTCCGCCTCCCGATTTACGATACATAACCGTATCTTTCTTCAATTGGCGAATTACTTCTTCCACTGTGGAAACTTCACCCTTAAGAATAAGTGCGCCCGTAGGACAAACACCTACACACTCTCCACAGCCGACACAAATATCCCGGTGAACATGACCTGGATTTTCTGGTTTTATAGCTCCATGAGGACAAACGTTTGCACACTTTCCACATCTTATACATTCCGATGCGTCAAATAAAACATCTGGAGCTACTCTTTGTGATTCTGGATTGGAGCACCATTGGCAACGAAGAGGACAGCCTTTTAGGAAAACGATGGTTCTAATTCCAGGACCATCATTGACAGAAAAACGCTGTATATCAAAAACTACACCTTTCGCTTTATAATTAATGGATGCCATTAAACTCCTCCTACTCTATTAGTCGAATTCAAAACTAAACTAATAGAATTAAAACGACATTTCTGTACGGTCGATAATATTGTCTTGAACTTCTTCTGCTAATCCAATAAATTGTGCACTGTATCCTGCAACACGGATTACTAAATCTTTATAAAGTTCTGGATGGGCCTTTGCATCTATTAGTGTATCGCGATCAATACAGTTAAATTGAATATGCATTCCTTTACGTTCAAAGTATCCACGAACTAGCGCAGCAAGGTTCAGTAAACCTTTATCACCTGCAAGTGCTGCTTTTGAGAACTTTTGATTGTATAGTGTCCCATTACTTGCTAATGCGTGATCTAGTTTTGTTACAGAGTTTGCTGCTGCTGTTGGACCATTTACGTCTAACCCTGCACGTGGTGAAACACCATCTGCAAGTGGTTCTTTTGCTAAACGACCTGTTGGAAGTGGTCCAACATCTTTACCATAAAGTACGTTTGCAGAAACTGGGTACATACCTGCTTGGTATTTGCCACCACGAGAATTTGTGTGTTTCTCAACTTGTTCACAGTAAATGCGTCCAGCTATGGCACTGAACTTATCAACTTCATCAATATCATTTCCAAATGCATCTGAGTTTCTTAAAATCCGTAAAATTCGATCATACTTTCCACTATTATTACTTACTTGTGGTGCTACATTTTTGCGAATATCAGCGAAGTTTACAGTGGAAGTAGAGCCACTTAAAATAGCTTTTACTGCATCATATATACGATCTTCTACTTCACTATCGACTACTTGATCGCAAGATACGTTACCGTTTTGTTCATTATAATCTTCCCAAACATCTCCTGATTCGATGGACAACTCAGTTGATCCTTTTTTAGGAACTGGATAACCAAAGTTATTATCTAAAGCATCTTTCAACTCTTCCAAAGTGATTGTTTTATCTTTAAAAACGTTCTTTTGTATGCAGTAAAGTGAGTCACCAGCATCAACTACACCAACTCCTTGAGGACCTGAGAAGTTATATAATGCACCACCTTTTTGTACTGGTCTCCCTTTTTCAATACAACCTTCAATAAGTGCTGATTGGAATGGTAATGGTGCTACATCACCATGAGCCGTATCAATACAATTGGTAGTTGCTACCATTTGATTAACAAAATATTCCATTTGCTTATCAAAGGCTTCAATAAAGTCTTCAATGCAAGTAAAACTAGTAATTTCCCCAGTTTTTGGTCCAAGCTGTTTTCCACCAAAACCACGACCATTATTAAGGGTAATATCCATAACTCTTGCTACGTTAAATGCTGCAGAGTCATGCCATCCGTCATACTGATGAGCAATGTCAGGCTCAACGCAACCACTTGGCGTATATGTTCTTGCCAACTTAAGCGGTATACCACGGTTAACCATTGCAGGAATAATAACTTCATCGTTGAATAAGTTTGGCATTCCATAACCCAAACGAATAACTTCACAAGCACGGTACAAGAACTCATCCGGTGTTTGATTACCAACACGACAACCAACAGATGGCATAGGTAAACCTGTATTAGCTACTGCATCTAAACACATATAGCTTAGATCATTCGTTAGGTCATTTCCATCTTCGTCAGTGCCACCAAGGGATAATAATTCAAACAATTGATAACCTGCAAAAGCTTGTGCTGAAACATCGTCTCTGATTTTATTTTGATCGTTAAATTTAACGTATAGACAGTCTAATAATTCTTGTGCGAATTCTTTCGTAATAGTCTTGTCATCACGATAGAAAGGATACATATAACGATCAAATGGACCTGGTGAATAGCTGTGTCCATTCGTTTCAATATTTAAAAAGTTGTGAACGAACCAGAAAGATTGTACAGCTTCCCAGAAGTTCTTTGCACCATTCTCTGGAACATTTTTGCAATTTTCTGAAATTTGAAGCAGTTCTTTTTTCCTTTGAGGATTGCGTTCTGTAAGTGCCATTTCCGCTGCTTTTTCTGAATAACGATGTGAAAAATTAATTGCTGCCGTAAAAGTTATCAAGCACGCTTTGTAGAATTGATTTTTCTTAACCGCCTCTGGATCTTCTTCTTTGATAGATTCCATCGCCTCTAGAACTTCTTTTATAACACCTTTAAAACCAATCTTTAATACTTTTTCATAGAAAACACAAGAATGACCAACCCCAGCGAAAAGATAGTTTCCTACGTTAAATACAGCATGATTTTGTACATCATGATTTGAAGGAGTCATTAGTCCCATCGCATATTCGCTCATCGTACGGCCTTTCCAATAATCTTGTAAACTTCGTACAACTTTTTTGTCTTCTTCCGTAATGGAAAAACGATCGCAGGTACGTGAATCCATCGTCTCTAGTTCTTCTTCAACCCAATCAAAGGAATACTCAACCCCAAGTTGTGATGACCGAGGATTTATGGTTTGAGCACCAACAATAAGTTCATCATCACGGATAACTACCGTTAAGTTATTAAACAGTTTTTCATTTGTTTTTCCACGACGCATAATAGCAGTAAGCCCTTCAGTCTCTTTATATGCTTCAGTTACTAAACGAGCACGTTCTGTTTCAACCATAGGTGTTGCATCTAAAATCATTTTTTTTAATCTTTCCACTCTTGCAGTTGGCTTAGAAAAGCCCTTTCCAACCATGGTATCCATTTGTTGAAAACCTCCCCTTACTATAAGTCTCAATGTATTTTTCCTACCCAAACTGAAGTGTTTATATCCTTTCTTTCTTTACTAAACTAATGAACAAAAGAGAACCCCATATTATATGTACAGCCCCCTCCTTTTAGATTATCTGGCTATCAGTTTTTCCCCTAAATGATTAATCACTTAGTGAAAATCAGCAAGACAATCGTTTTCATCTATTGCAATACTCTTGTGTTCATTTTTGATTTCAAGTGGTTCAATTTTGCATATACATGATTCTGTCTTGTTTTTGGGCGGAAATAAGAGCGTTGATTCGTTATTCTTCAGCCCTCTTTTCAATAGTATACAAAACTTATCCGCAAAATGCAAGCGTTTTCTGAATATTATTTTATTATTCTTCTAATATTGGTTCATATATGGAAATAATTGCTCTTACATGTTTCGAGTTTGAAATGTAATGTTCTAGAAAAATATATATTCAATAAAAGAGGCTACGTCTATTTGATCATTTAATTGACTTAAAAACTTAATCTCTTTTATTTTCTGTATTTAGTTTTGGTTTTATATAAAATAAATGCATTAAGATTTTTACATCTAATGCATTTATAGTTTAATTTTATTTGATTTTTTCATATGATTTTATACCCTACCTATGATGCACTAGATGAACAAAAAATAAATAATGTGTAATAAAGGAAAGGGACACTCCTCTGCAAGACGGTCTAGCTTTCTGAGGAATGTCCCCAATCATATATATTCGCCAAATCGTTTAGATTCGCGCTTAAGTAAGCCCTCTTAGATATAAAAAATCCTCATACCATGGTATGAGGAAACATATTTGAAACCTATTAATTTAACCTAAAATACTATAAAGGCTTGAAATCAACCTATTTCTTCTCTATCAACACAACCATCTCCACATGAGTGGGTTTATGGTCGCTAAGGGATTTAGGTCATATCGTAAATTTGCAAATACACCCTAAACCCTTGATTTCACTACTACTTTATAAGCTCAGCAAAATTGTATATGATTTTAATTTCTTGGTTTTCACCTATTATTATTTTATCTATAAACATATTGACTACTTCTCTGGTTATGATTTCAAAGTTTTTGTATTTGTCAAATAGCTTACTAATTCTATTTAACTCCTCGTGCTGCCTAATTTTCCGATTCAATATGCTTTTTATCTCTATAAGCTTTAATTCTAATTCTTTGCTTTCTTCGTCTAGCTTTGTTGTTGCAAGGTCATAGGCTTCTTTGGATAGCTCGTCTATACTGAATTTGATGATTAGCTTTGATTTTATTTCCTTTATCTCCATTAGCCTTGCTTCATATTTAGTCGGTTTAGCTTTAGTCGCTTTTTCACTGGCTAGAATCTTCTTGTTTAAATTCACTTTGATTTTTTCATAGTCATTGAATTTATTTGCAAATTTCTTCAAGTCCTTTTGTAATATCTCCTTTAGTATACTTTCTTTAACTTTATGTGGAGTACAATGGTTTTTTCCGTATTTCTTGTATGTTCCACAATAATAGGTTTTATGACTTTTTATTAACCAAAGCTTTTTTCCACATTCTCTACAAAATAGCTTGTCACTAAATAAGTGTTTTTTAGGTGTTGCTCTACCTCTGGATTTTTGGCTTCTTTCTTCCATTATTTGCTTTACTAGCATGTACTTTTCTTTGGATATGATTGGCTCGTGGCTGTTTTCTATGATGACCGGCTCTTTGTTTGGTATCCTGTTTTTTGTTGTTATATCCCTTGTTGTTGATACACATTGGCTTAGAACGCCTGTGTAATGGATATTTTTTAGTATTAGCTTTATGGTTGTCCCATGCCATCTCCTACCTGCATTCTTTTTTCCTTTTACTTGGGAAGGGGTTGAGTATTTGGCATTTGTCAGCTCCCTTGCGATATATTCTGTTCCATGTCCATCTATGTACATTTGATAGATTTTCTTGACTACCTCTACTGTTTCATCGTCTCTTGGGATAAGTTGACCCTTATCTATGGTATAGCCATATGGTGGATCGCCCGATAGAAATTCTGACCTAAGTGCTTTTGACCGTTTCGCCGCTTTTATTCTCTTAGATATTCTTCTGCTTTCATCTTCATAAAGCCAAGCAAATAGTCCATATTTACTTATGTCATCTTCTAGGGTATTAATTGAACCATCTAAGCAAACTATGTGAATGTTGTTTGCTAGTATTACTTGTTTGAATTCATGGCTTATCCCAATGTTTCTTGCTAATCTTGATAGCTCCTTTGCTAATACTACATCAAATTTTCCTGCCTTTGCATCGTCAACCATTTCAATAAATCTGGGTCTTTTTGCATGTGTACCAGAGTCAATATCTTTATAAATCTTATAGAGTGTCCAACCTTTTGTAGCTATATGCTTTATAAACATGTCTTTTTGATTTTGGAGTGAAGATTCTTGCTCTATGTTCTTTGTTGATACACGAATGTATATCGCCGCTTTCATTCATCAACCACCTCATTTTTTTCATTATGAGGTGTGATAGTTGTATCTTTATTATATTTATCTTCTTTGCTATTTTCAATAACTTTGTTGGATATATTTTCAAGGTAAAGTTTTAGTATATCTTCAAAGGTGGTTTTACCACTGTATTCTCTAATTATTTTCATTAGTATCACTCCCCTTGATTATTTTTGGGTATAAAAAATCCCCTTATTTCTTTTATAAAAAAAGTAAGAGGATTAGGTTCACGTATTTAGTTGGTTATTGAATAAGAAGAAATAACCGATGGTTATTCGATTCCTATGCTTTTGTGTATTTAGCTATTAAGTAAAGCTTGATAACTAAATACAAAGTCTATTTTCCTTTTAAATATTTATCCATAACTTTATCAAATTCTGATATATATTCTCTGTCTTGTCTAACTCTAAATTCATCATATTCTTTATTGGCTTTTTCCATTGCATCTGCATGACTAATTGTACCTGCATTTGTTAGCACCTTTTGACGATTAAATTTTAGAAATTCGTCTGTTATCTCAATCCAATCCTTCATAGTCATAACATTTTCGTTTAATGCTTGGAATTCAGCATAATCAATGTACATAACTACAATTCTATTAAGTTTATCTAATTCCTTTTCATTTAAATAGTTTTTAGCAACTTTAATATCACTTTTAATAATCTTGTCATTTGGTGAAGCTTTCCATGTTGTTAGTCCCATTGTAGGATGTTTACTATCTGCTCTATCATGTATTATTTCAGCAGCAGTTTTTCCAGTTATAGCATAGTGCATTTTATTTTGTACAAAGGCATAGAATTTTTTTGTTTCATTGGATTTTGAATCATAATCACTACTACACTGTTCAAATACATCTGCTATTTTTTGATAAGCTCTACGTTCTGATGCTCTGATTTCTCTAATGCGTTCTAATAGTTCATCAAAGTAATCTTTTCCAAAGGGTTTACCATTTTTCATCATATCATCATTAATTACAAAGCCTTTTATGATATATTCTTTTAGTGTATTGGTAGCCCAGATTCTAAATTTTGTTGCTTTTTTTGAATTGACTCTATAGCCAACTGCAATAATAGCATCTAAATTATAAAACATTAATTCTCTCTTAACGTTGCGATTACCTTCTTTCCGAACTATCCGGAATTTCCGGATAGTTGAATCCTTTGTTAATTCTCCTGTATTATATATATTCATTAAATGCTCATTGATTGTTCTAGTATCTACATCAAATAACTCTCCCATAGTTTTTTGAGTCAACCAAAAATTTTCTTCTGAAAAATATACATCAACGTTTACTTTACCTTCATCTGTTTGATATAGAATTATTTTATTTTGATTTACTTGATTTTCCATTGGTTCACCTACTTTCACATTGTTCCCTATATGTATTCAACTCTAGAATTAGTACCAGCTCAGTTGTTGCAAAATATGCAACAGTTCACATATGTCCCATAAAAATCTTGTTGTCTCTATTATAATTATTTTTTCTATTTTTTTCAAAGATTTTAAAATATTTAAGCAGCAGGTAGTTAGTCTGCTTCATAAAAGACCTCTATATTCTCTCTCAAATATAGACGTGTATTTTCCTCCCCTCCAGGCAGGCTACTGGTTAGGACTGAGTAGAAGTATCATTATTTGCCTCCTATGGGTCATGGCGATTTATTCTATATAGAACGCATTTATAAATCTATATTTTGATTTTTTGAATAACCAATGTTTCAAGGCTATTCAAGGAATCAAAATATAAAACATTTATTGCGATTCTATATGAATAATTTAAAGGCAAAAATTTATCGCTAAAGGCTTTAACCTCATCACTGCGTTTTCCCTTATGTCGCTTTCCCCTTAGGGTCATAGGAGTAACATGCTTAAATATTTTTATATTCAGTTTTCAATGTGCATATGAAAGAGAAAAATATCCCCTTCATCCTTTAGGTCATTTAGGAGGCATTTTTACGGATTTTTTTGCTGTTGTGATAGAAATATAATTTAAAAATAAAAACCCCCTCACTTTATAAAGGAAAAAGTAAGGGGGTTGGGCGTAAATTTTTTAGTATTAATTTTTTCTACCACTCTTGCTCATAATTATCTTTATATTGATTATCCCAGTCTAATCCTCTGCCTTTCTTTAGTTCTGCTATCCTTTCAATTAATACATCACCTTCAAGCTTTGATAATGGATAGTTTTTATTACATTGAAAAGGGTCAGGCTTTTATAATTTTATTATTTGGGTTAATTTCTTATTGTTCTCATCAGATAATATATTTGAAACTGTTGATTCAGCTAAATGTAACTCTTTCGCTAGTTCTTTATTACTGATATCGCTAAACTCCTTTGATATTAATATCAATGCTTTCCTGGCATTGACTATTTTTTGCTTTCTTGTTTTTTTAGATAATTCATTGGGTTCAACTCCATAATACTCACAGGTTTTTTGTTTTATATATTTATGGTCTAATTTCTTAGTCTCATGCTGCTTTGGTTGTCTATCTTGCCGTATTCCCTTGTTTAGTTCTTCCTCTGTCATTTCCTCTTTATCTATTTCTTCTTCTATCAACTCAGCGTACTTTTTTATAGCCTTGTTTATATCTTCTGATAGAATACTTAGTATATATTTATAATCTACTAATCTACTTGCATTCTTTTCAATATAAGTCCTATGGCTGCTCCATTGGTAATCAAGTTTTTCTTTTATTCCAGCTCTCATAGGATTTTGATGTATATATCGGATTAAGCTTAAAAGATATTCATCTTTATTGCATAAAATTGCTTTATATCTTTGTTCAAAAACGTGTCCTGTTCTACCATTCTTTTTATTGTATTTCATTGTAAATACTTGCTGTATTCCTTGCATTATCTTTGATAGTGGTACTTTACCTACTTCAATTAATAGATGGCCATGGTTATCCATTATGCAATACGCATATAATTTGAATTTATACTTTTCTTTATATCTAAGTATAGTTTCTAAATATATCTTCTTATCCTCTTCTTTATCAAATATGTATTCTCTATTATTCCCACGACATATAACATGATATAGTGCTCCTTCATAATGTATTCGTTGTTTTCTTGCCATTTTTATCTCTCCCTATTTCTATTCCTTTATACTATAATTATATTACATATTATAAAATTATAAAAGCCTGACCCTCTCGCTTCTTATTAACGACAATAAGTTTTGTAGACAAAATGATGTCATTTCTACTTAAGAGCATGGATAGTGCCAAAAATTTTGGACTTTGCACAAAATTCTAGGCACTGCATATCTTTTAGTCTTCACCTCTCATTTTGTAAAACATCACATTCCTTTTCACATGAACTATTTTTCGTATGGATTTAAAATATATACTATATGTTCATTTATTTCTTTTGAAATTTTATCTATATCAGCATTATTTAGAAATATATATTTAAAAAATGAGTTTAAAATAATATTAAAAATTATATCGGAACACAATATTATATCAAAACTGCTTTTAAATTTTCCTTTTTGTGCATATCTTTCTAAAACTATTTTATATCCTATCTTAATATTATCATCAAAATTTAAGAATGTACTGTACATTAAATCTTGATCGTCTATATTACTTGTAATAAAAGAATACACATAATCTTTTAATATATTTTTATCTAATTGAAAAAACACATTCATTATGTTAAATGATATCTTACTAATTTCTATAGATGGTTTCTCATTATAATCTATAACATCAAAAAATTTTTGTGCATATTTAATATTTAATTTATCTTCAATAGTAACTCTATAAAGTTCAGACTTCGACTTAAAATATAAATACGTAGTTCCTATACCAACCCCAGCTTTTTTAGATATTTGTTCTATAGTAGTGTTTTTATATCCATTTTTCAGAAAAATTTCGTTTGCTGCTTCTATGATTTTATTTTTATATATTTTCTTTTTTTCTTCTCTCTTTTTAACCATTTCTATCTCCTTACTAAATATTTTTGCAAATTTGCAAAACTTTTTTAGTGCTTAATAGTAAATAAAAAGGTCTTTATTGATATTTTTTTTCTTGGGTATCAAGTTGTTTTTTTTAACAGAATCCAAGAAACTATCCAAATCAACAAGATCTTTGTATTTTAAATTTACCGATTCAGTATTTCCCGAATGTGCTACATGAATAATAACACCTGTTTTTACATGATTTAAGATCTCTTTTATGGAATGTTTATAGTCTTTTAAACTAGTTGATAATAAATATGTATTACACATTATATTGGGACCTTTTTTAACCAAATAATCTCCTGCAAATAATTGATTTAATTTTTCATCATATAATACAATTGATTCATTATCATGGCCAGGAGCTTCAATAATTTTTATTATTCTATTCCCTAAATTAATTGTTTCTCCATGTCTTATTACTTTAGTTACTCTAAATTGCTTTGGTTTAAAACCTTCAAATACTCCCCAAAATGACTTTTTATTCGGTATTATCATATTATTCTTACCTATTATTTGTTTTTGAATTTGATTTTCTCCTAAGTAAACTTCATCAAATTTATCTATATTTCCAACATGATCGTAATGGTAATGGCTTATCATATTTATTACAGGTAAATCCGTCAATTTATTTACTACCTTTGTAATATCTCTTATTCCAGGGCCTGAATCAAATAGTATTGCTTTTTCATCGCCCATTATTAAGTAATTATAGTTTCTTTGCCAATATCTAGGTTCCCCTATCGCTATAGTTCTTTCATCTATATATTTTATAGTATAATAATCATCATACCACTTTTCATCACTAGGTATTTTAGTATTTTCCTTGCTTATCAATTTTGGTTGTTGTAGTGACAAATATGGTATAATATCGTACCTTTTCAAATATAAGAATATACCTACTATCATAAGTATACATATGTGCATGTAATTTAACCCGTTTTTATAAGCAGTATATATGAAAAACAATATACATAATACCATTATTAAATTGAAAAGTTTATATTTAAAGTTATTTTTTGTCATTTTACTAACTCCTATCAATAATGAATGCATTCATGAATATATTCATATTATAATCACGTAAATGTTTATTGTCAATATATTTTTATCTATAATTTTGGGCATGCTATCGACAGAAAATATTTTTAGAATTCTCTTTCCATGTAGTTCTGCCTAATTTATCTTGTTCAAAGAACAGATAGCTCAGTAAAATATGATAATAAGGAATAAAAAATATATATTACCTTATATTCACATAAACAACATATGCAGTATTATCCATATAATCATAAATATATAAATTTTATCGAAATAGAAATAAATATACTTTTCCTATATAGCTTGAATTCATATATTTAATTTTCATCTATACTAAATATCATAAAGTACAAAATCAAATTTTAAGTTATACTTTTTTCTATTTGAATCATAACATCTGTTAAACCAAATTATCCCACTACTAAACAAGCTATATATTCTAGCCATTTTATTCTTTATTCTTTTTGTAGCAGCTCCTATTATTTTACTTTTCTTATTTTTAGAACAATTTGCTCCTAATATAATAATCCAGGTATAAGCTATACATAAGCATAGATATAAATTTTCAAAGTACTTAATATCTTCTGTTCAAGTATTTTCTGAATCTACAGCCCTACATACTGTTAAATTACATTTATAATCTTTTTACTTAATAAAATTTCACCAATTTTTTTAGTTTTATCTTTAATTGGCTTTATATGTTTGAAATTTTTATGGTTTTAAGAATATATTCTCTGCTTATTACTGATACTAGCTTAATCTCAATATCTGACAACAATATGCTGGCAGGTAATATGTCAATCTCTTCTTTAATAATGATATAATCCTCTTTTCCTGGTAAATCTTAATCCATAATAATTTTCTCCATTAGATGATATAGGTTTATATAATTTGTCTGAACTTTCAATTTCAAAACAATCGGTTAAATTTCTACATGTTGTACTTTTTGCTGTTTCTCCTTTTTGACTTGCTATTGCTATGACCTTACACATTTTCAAAACCCCTTTCTTGATTAATTTTCATTATTTCTTTTCCTTTAAACGCAAAAAGACAGGATTTGATCGGTACAATCAAATCCTGTCTTTTATTTATAACATGTCTACTTTTCTAGGTACGCACTGCAATGCAAATTTCAAGCTCTCCAATAGGTACTTTATTCTTAAAATCTCACCCATTTTTCACAAACTTAAAATCCTCCAATGCCCTTGTAAATACAGCTATTTCATAGATTCTTTCCTCTGTATTCCTACGACGGTCTCCACATGGTGGTTTATGTGTAAATATATCATCAAAAAAACCGCCGTTACTTATGATACGGTTCACCCCTATTTATCCTAAATCCCCTATAAACTTGCTCAAGTAAAATCACCTTCATTAGCTGGTGTGGGAAAGTCATTGGGGAAAAAGACAATTTGAAATTTGATTTGTCTAGAACCTTTTTTGATAATCCTAAGGATCCTCCTATTACAAATACTATGTTGCTTTTACCCAGTATACCTAAATCATCTATCTTCTTGGCAAATTCTTCTGAAGTCATCATTTTTCCCTTTATATCTAGGACTATAACATAAGCTCCTTCTTTGATATTTTTTAATATTATATTACCTTCTTTATCCTTTATATTTTTGATTTCTGTTTCACTTAAATTTTCAGGAGCTCTCTCATCAGGTACTTCTATAAAACTTAGTTTGCAATATCTGCTCAGTCTTTTACTGTACTCACCTATGGCATTTTTTAAGTATTTTTCTTTTATCTTACCTACTGATATTATAGTCATGTTCATTTTCTACCATCCTTCATCTTTTACTTTGAATGTACATATATTAGCCACTTTATATATTTTATTGTCCTTTATATACAATCTATGGGTATTACTTTGAAAAACTGTATATTTTCCTATATCCTCTATTTTAAAAATTGTACTTGCTATTGAAGCTAAGTCCTTTTTCTTCAACTTTACTCCTGCTTTAGATATTTTCCCATCCTTAACAGCTTTTTTAAATAAATACACCATCACTTCCTTATAGTCATCCGGTACAAAACTCTTTTTATATTTATTGCACTTTCTACAACTGCAAACCAAATTAAATATATCATCTGGTCCACCTTTACTTTTTGGAAAATAATGATCTAGGCTCATTTGCTTAAATAACAATTTCTTGCCACAAAAATAGCACATACCGCAATCCCTTATATATATGTATTTCTTATTTTCTTTTTTTAATTTTTTATTCAAAGACATAGATGCCCCCTGTCTTTTAAACTGCTATTTATTCTTTCTACTAATTTATTATAAATAATTCCTTATATTGTTTCCATACCCATTTATTATTTCTCTTTAAGAAATTTTATATTTTCCAATTTTGTATGGCTAGGATTAGTTTATTTTACGACTGCCTATGTGTTTTATTTCCAAGCCTTTTAAATGGTTTGCAAAATAATAAGATTTAAATATGCATACATATTATTTTTTTCCAAAAACTATTTATTAAATATTTGAGGAAATATTAAAATCTCTAATATGGGAATTAGCTCAACAAATTAATTTAATAAGTTACAATAAATTCTTTATATCTTAATATATTTAAAATTATTTTCTTTTGTTAAATTGAATAAGCAATCTTTCAATGTTATAATATATAATAGGGAAAAGTTACATGTAGTCCTATACTTTTTACGGAGGATAACAAAATGATGAAATTTTCTAAAATGCTACTAACCTTGTCACTTAGTTTTTTATGTATACTGATTATGACTTCTTCAGTATACGGTGAGGAAAAGATTAATGGAGTAAGTCTTGCCGACAACGTAAATATCCGAGAAACACCAAAAACCGATTCAAAAGTACTAGCTAAATTGACTATTGGAGAAACGACCCAAATTTTATCAAATAAAAACAACTGGTATTTCATAAAAACTAGCTCCGGGTCTGAAGGTTGGGTATTAAACGACCTTATTGCTGCAGATGAAGAAAAAGATCCTATAAAAAGAGGTATAATAGCAACAGACATCCTCAATGTTCGGAAGGAACCTGATACTAATTCAAATATCATACATACTTTATCAAAGGAAAACAAAGTTATAATTACAAATACACAGGACGAATGGTATGAAATACCTCTAAGTGAAACAAAAAATGGTTGGATACATTCAGACTATGTTAAAGTTAAACCAAACTACTCAATGGGTAAAATCATAGGTGATAATGTTCATCTTAGAAAAGGAAACTCCCTTGAATCTGAAGTCGTAAAGGAACTAAAGTTAGGCGCCTACATATACGTAAAAAATTACTCCAATGGATGGTATCAAGTATCCACTTTCGATGGTGAAGACGGCTGGGTCCATAATGAGCTTATGACAGTTCTATTTGAAGATAATATAGCAAATACTGTATCAAGATCTGCCAATAGAACATCCCTTAAAATTGTTCAAGAAGCAAAGAAATTATTAGGTAAACGTTATAAATATGGTGCAACTGGACCTAATAAATTTGATTGTTCTGGTTTTACTACATATGTTTTCAAAAAATGCGGTATCAAATTGCCGCGAACTTCTAGTACTCAAGCAACAGTAGGAAAGAAAGTTAGTAAAAGCAATTTACAAACAGGAGATTTAGTTTTCTTTAATAGCAACGGTAAAGGTACTAAGATATCCCATGTAGGTATTTATATTGGAAATGGAAAATTTATTCATGCTTCATCAGGTAGTAAATATAGTGTAATTATTTCAGATATAACTACCGGTACTTACAATAAAAGATATGTAACAGCTAGACGAGTATATTAATTAAAACTTAAAATTAAAAATGCGCCTTAAGGCGCATTTTTGCTATCTATATGTTTTACCTTCAAATTTTATTATCTTTTCTATTTTCTCCTGATCTCTAATTATTTCTACTGTAATTTCATCTTCTGGTCTATATTTATACAGTTCCTTAAGCAATTGTCTCACAGTTTTTATTTCAACACCACCTAATGAAATCAAAACATCTCCTCTGTGTATACCTGCCTTAGCAGCAGCAGAGTCCTTATATACCATCCAAATAAAAACGCCATTTTCAACTCCTGGAATATCTCCATAACTATTTTCTACCTGCTTTACATCATAGGGCCTAATCCCTAAATAAACCTTTTTAAATTCACCCTTTTCGATAAATTCATCTACTATTGGTTTAGCAGTATTTACTGGTATAGCAAAGCCCAAACCTTCTCCCGACTGAATTTTAGCAGTATTTATCCCTATAACCTGTCCCATTGAATTTAAAAGCGGACCACCGCTATTTCCAGGGTTTATAGAGGCATCGGTTTGAATAAGACCATCTATACTTTCATACTCACTTATAGGTACACTTCTGTTTAGACCGCTTATTATACCTGCAGTTACTGTTCTTTCAAAGGATAGTCCCAAGGGATTTCCTATGGCTATTGATGTTTCTCCTACTGTTAGATTGTCAGAGTTTCCAAGGTCTGCAACAGGTAGATTATTAGCCTCAACCTTAATAACTGCCAAATCCAATGATACATCATTCCACAAAACTTTTGCTTCTAAGTTTTTGCCATCATTAAGGAGTACTTTTACTTCCTCAGCTTCACCATTATCAACCACATGGGCATTTGTAAGGATAAATCCTCTACTATCTACAATAACTCCTGTACCCAAACCCGTGGCTCTTCTAGTCCCAAATAAAAAATCCCTTTGTATGGATACGGTAGTAATGCCTACCACTGAGGGCATAGCTTTTTGGGCAACCGCAGAAGCAACCGTCATTTCCTTATCCTTAGTAATAATCTCAACTTTTTCAGTAGGCTTATAAATATATGGAACATCAATATATTTTCCATATAGATAAGTAGGCGCTATGTAAGCACCAATTATACCTCCTATAATTGCAGATATTAAAGACACAATTATCAATATAAACAAAGGAAGTCTATATCTTTTTTTCCTCTTATTATTTTGATTATAATAAGTTGGTGTATAAACAGGAACAGAACTATTTTCTTCATAATCTGAATAGGTTTTGCCTTCATTATTTTCATTTTGCTGAATTCTTTTAAAAAAGTCATTATCTTCCTTCATACAATATACCTCCTTAGCTCAGATTATTAAAGATAAACCACTATAATATTTAATAAATAATCTGAGTTAAAAATCCTTTTGTATATTATATACCCTTCCAGTTCTATTTCTATAAGTTAAATCTAAATTTACATCTACTCCAACCTTTATTTCATTTTCAATAATAATATTTTTAACAGTCTCATAAGCTAGCTCTGGAAAGTTATTTTCTTTACTAAGATGGGCCAACAACGCATATTTAACCTTTCCATTTTTAACTACTTCAGTTATTATATTTCCTGCTGCCTCATTGGATAGATGGCCGAAATCACCAAGTATTCTTTTTTTCAAAAACCAAGGATACCTCCCAAATTTAACCATCTCAACATCATGGTTTGATTCAATTACAAGTAAATCACTATCCTTTATTTCATTAATAATTTCATCGGTAATACAACCTAAATCAGTTGTAATGCTAATTTTTGAATTATTATGTACAAAGGAATAACCCATAGGATTACAAGCATCATGGGATATACTATATGGATTCACCTTTATATCACCAATAGCAAAGCTTTCACAATCACTAAAAAGTCTAATATCTTTTCCCTTAACAGAACCTATTTTATCTTTCATAGCCTCCCATGTCTTTTCATTTACATATAGAGGTATATCAAATTTCCTCATTAAGACACCTACACCCTTAATATGATCGCTATGCTCATGGGTAATAAGAAGCCCATCAATCTTCTCTGCCTCTATATCTATGTTTTTAAGGGCATTGGTTATATATTTTCCCGTAAGACCAGCATCTATTAATAATTTTGTGTCTCTACTACCTACATATTGACAATTTCCACTACTTCCACTTGCTAAAGAACAAAACTTAAAACCCATTTATCTTCAACCTTTCTATAGATAAGCCATATTAAAACTCTATAAGCTCAACATTACTCTTAACTTGTTTATTATACAATATTATAGTAAATATAGTAAAGCAATGAAAACCCTTAATTTGCAAATGATAAAAATATATATGCTTAGAATTTTTTTATATGTAAATTAATCAATAGATTTGTTTCAATATAAAACACAAAAAAACAAAGCAGAAAAGACAGTGCTCTTCTACTTTTGTTGAATTATCTAAATCTATTCATAGGCCTCTATATCTATATACTCTCCATCTTGTAAGATTATTCTCCAATACAAAAGACCTTTTTTTTCATCACCTACATACCACTTTTCTTCAAATATTCCATCTAACTCATGAATATCTAGAGAATGCACTAAATTAATATCTGTTATTACAACTTTACTATCTTTAGTATCTTTCATAGTCTCCAATTTATCTATAACCAATAATAATGCCTTTGTTGTAGGAATAATTCCTTTTTCAATTGATTTTACATTGGTTGCCTGTAACCATCTTCTCTCAAAATAAACTACCTGATCATTTTTAACAGTTATCTTCATATAACCATTATCCAATATTATATTTTCATACCTCTGCTTATACAATATTTCATATTCATTATTTTCCTTTTTTATATCCCAAAGTTCTATTTCGTCATTCTCATATCCGTGTTCTTTTATAAAATCATAAGCTATTTCTTTAGCTTCCTCTTCACTTGACTTTGTATTATTATCATTTAAACTTTTTTTATAAATAATAAGCTTATTATTTGATGTAAGTTTAACTGTTTCTTTATTATCCGATTCATTTTCTCCTAAAAATTTATCTTCTATCTCTTCTTTATCATAGGATTCATATTTAACAGTTATTTCAGGAACCCGAAATGTTTTTTTTGGTATATCAGCTTTTATAATTATATTCTTTTCTTCAAAAATCTTTTTAATATCATTGATTTTTTCCTCACTTATAGTATCACTATATCTATTAGCTTTCATATCCTTTAAAGTATAATATCCCAAAATTAAATTTGTAATTATAAAGGCCACTATAAGTATATTTTTAGCTTTTACCCAATCCATTGATGCACCTCATCCTTTTAAAAATCCCCGACTTTACAAAGCCGAGGATAAAGCTTAGTTTTTAGGGTTTGAAGTATAATTAACGCCAGTATATAAGTCAAAATAATAAACTATATCATCAATAGTAACTTCCCAAGCAGGTACAAGCTTATCTTGATATGAATAGTAAACTAAACCTATTCTTTCTATCAATTCCTCTGTCTCAAGATCTTGAATTTTCTCTTCTTCTAATTCATTTTCCATTATATAGGTATTCTTAATCATATATCCATACATTCTCAAAACATCTGAAAAATCAAGCATTTTCTTTTCTTGACCTTCATCAAAAACAGAAAGTATACTCTTTACTTCTTTATTAAAATTTTGTGGTGGACTTTTAACCATTTTTTTATAATAAGTAATCTGGCTTCCAATTACTCTAACAACTATAGCCTTATCTTTTGCTATATCCGGTATAAACACTGGCAAGCCCTTTAATCTATAGTTAAAACTAAACTCATATCCCTTTTTATTATTCTTTTCAATAAGTTTATAATCTGATAAATAAGCATTTTCTCTATTAATAGGCCATCTACCTTTTTCTTCAACAAATTTAACTGCATATTTTAAACTGTCAATAAAATCTAATTCATATGATGCCTTTTTATTATCAACCTTTTCTTCATATACTAATTCTCCATTTTTGTTTATCTTTAGAGTCTTTTCTCCATACCCATACATATATATAATACTTCCATCTATTTCGTTAATTTCTTTGACAAAATCAAAGCTTGAACTAAAAAATTGATTGGCTTGAGATATTACACTTGCCTTATCTGTAACATCTATTTCATTTTTAACATTATAAAATGGAATAGTCTCTCTACTCGTGCCGAAAACTGGAATTAAGGTATCGTTATCCACTTGTGAGTGGCGATTTAATGTAATATAGTTTATATATCCTTTATCCTCAAAAATTTTTTCAATATTATCTACAAGCTCTCTTACTCTATTATCTTTAAAATTACCCTTTAGTTCTATATAGAAATCATTTTCATGATTCCCCAAATATATATTATTAGATCCACCTTCAATGGCAGGGATAAGTATTGTATCTATTTTCTCCTTGATTTTAGATGCATTACCACTCTCATCCAAAATAGCATCTATGAGTATATTACCAGGAATTTCACATGCAAAATTCAATCTTATTGACTTAAATCTATTTATTTTCTGCCATTTATCATAATCTATTTGATGTACTTCATAATCACTTTTTAAGTAGTCCCTTAAGACCTCCTTAGTAGTTTTCCAAATCCATACATCATTTTTATCATAAGAATTATTAGAAATAGGCTTAGTAATATTCCATACTTCATAGGGTTCAGAATAAAATACAGTATAATCTCCGCCCCCAAAGCTTATGATAAAGTCTTGGGGGCTTAGTATCTCAGTAACATCTATATCGAATTCTTCTAAATTCATATCATCGGCTATAGAAATCACTCCACCAAAGGGAAAGTAAAACCATAGCCTTTGTGTAAGAATTAAACTCACTATAAAAAGAGAGAGCAAAAGTACAGATTTAATTTTTTCAAATTTCATTATACCTCACCCCTGAAATCTACTTTTCCGATGTAAGGTCAATTGGGTTTGTTGGTAAACTCAAGGGATCCTTTTCTACCTTATCAACCACTTCTTCAGTCTTTTTTACTTTAAATTCTATTTCTTCTATGGGCTCTTCTTCTCCCTCTCTAGTAAACACCATCTTATATTCTCCTGCTTTAAAGTCCTTTATATTTTTATCAAAATCACTTGCTTGATCACTAGGTTCAATTACTTGTGGGTCAAAGAGTAATTCCTGAGTTTCATTTGATACTTTGTACATATTTAAGGTCACAGGGGAATCTGAAATAAGATTAACAGAAATTACAAGATTCTTATTAGGCACAACTTCACCATCAGAATTAATTTTAGGACTAATTATTTGAATTTCTTCCTTTTTCTCTTCTTTAATTTCTACATCAAGCTCTTTTAAAGCTGTATTTTCTTTTTTTACATCTATTACATTAGTACTATCTTGTGGATCTACTGCATAAACCACAACACTAGACGTACTAAGAACTATTAGAACAAGGGTTCCTGTAATTATTTTCTTTAACATAACTAGGCCTCCCAGCATACTATTTCCTTATTATATACTACTATTATATAATAGTAATGTTACAGCGGTGTTACACTGTATTTAAAATAGTATTACACAGTTCTTTCCTCTATTGGTATTCTAATTTTCACCTCTGTCCCCTCATTAACTTTACTAAAAATTTCTATACTACCATTATGAGCATCTATTATTTCTTTAGCTATAGATAGTCCAAGACCTGTCCCTCCTAATTCTCTGGATCTCGCCTTGTCTACTCTATAAAACCTCTCAAATATTCGCAATAGATCCTCCTCAGGAATACCCATACCTGTATCTTTGACAGTTATTAAAGCTTCATTCTCTTGAGTTTGAATATCTATTGAAATTTCTCCAGAATCCTCTGTATACTTAATAGCATTAGTAACAATATTAAGGAGAACCTGTTCTATTCTATCAAAATCGAAATAAGCAAAGAGCTCCTCGCAGTTAGGTGAAAATTTAAGTCTCTGTTTCTTATTATTTGCAGTTATATCTAGCTTCATAACCGTTTGTTTTATTAATTTCACTAAATCATTACGGGTCATATTTAGCTTTATTTTATTATTATCAAAATTAGATAATTGTAATAGATCTCTTACTAATCTAGTCATTCTATCGGATTCATTATTTATAACCTTTAAAAATTGCTCAGATATGGCTCTATCTTCAAGCATTCCATCTAATAAGGTTTCAGTATAGCTTTTTATACTTGTAAGAGGAGTCTTCAGCTCATGGGATACATTGGCAACAAATTCTCTTCTCATATTTTCTAGCTTTTGCTGCTTTGTTACATCCTTCATCACCAATACTAAGCCTCGAATTTCATTGTTTTCATCTTTAAATGGTGCATACTCAACATTATATATGGATTCATTGATGTTTATATTTTCTCTACCTATCAAAGTATCATTGTATTCCATTATAAACTCCAGTGTAAGCTTCTCATCTAAATCTTTAAATAGTTCATCATAATTGCTTTTCAGAATTATATCCTCTGAAACCCCTAACATTTCCATCGCCTTTGGATTTGCGTGTATAATATCCCCTTCTTTATTAACAGCTATAAGTCCATCGGCCATGTAATTCAATATAGTCTCCATTTTACTTTTTTCGCTGGAAATTTCCGCAAGGGTATTTTCTAATTTAGTAGTTAAGAAATTAAACATTTCCGCAAGTTTTCCTATTTCGTCATCAGATTTGACATCTACTCTTTGATTAAAATTACCCTTAGCCATTAAAGCAGCCTTTTCTGTTACATCATTAATGGGTTCTGTTATACTTTTAGCTATTAAATATCCAAGTATAATAGTAATCCCGAGTGCCAAAATAACTGCTTGAGTCATTATCTTCATGGCTTTATTTAAAGTATCATAGATATCCTTCAGATCTGCCCTTAGATATAGGACTCCTACTATTTTTTCATTTTTTTCTATGGGAAATGCTATGTTCTTAGTCCATTTTTCCCCCTGGGTGTAATCCTTTTCTGCAACATCCTTTTTCCCAGTTAATACATCTAAAATCAAGTCTTCATCTAATTCACTGACTGCACTTATATTTTCAAAAACATCATTACTACTAGCGATTATCTTCCAGTCTGTACTTATTACAAAGGATTCTTCAAAGGGAGTATTTGGCCATGTTTTTATAGTACTTTGAAGGGCTTCCTTATCATCTTCTAGATTAACTTTAACAAGAAGTTTCTCAATACCGGGTTTGATGTTCTTAGCCATATCATCTAATCTTTTTCTTGCAACATCAAGATGATAAGACTCAAAGCTTTTTATAATGAAGACTCCTATTATTGACATAGCTATAAAAACCAAAGCAAAATAGACTATAATAAATTTCCATCTTATGCTTTTAAACATACTAAATCCTCCTAAAGTAATATCCTACTCCACGCTTTGTAAGAATATACTTTGGATTACTGGAATCTCCTTCTACCTTCTCTCTTAGCCTTCTTATTGTAACATCTACAGTTCTTATATCTCCGTAATATTCATATCCCCAAACATCCTTTAGGAGTTGTTCCCTAGTAAAAACCTGATTTTCCTGAGTTGCAAGAAACTTTAAAAGTTCGAATTCTCTAAGGGTTAAATCTATAACTTCTTCTCCTCTTTTAACCTCGTATTTATCCAGGTCAATAGAAAGATTTCCTGAAACTATACTGCTGCCTCTACTTTGTGTTTTATCTACTTCTATTCTCCTTAAATTAGCCTTTACTCTTGCAATCAATTCCCTCATACCAAAGGGTTTAGTTATATAATCATCGGCCCCAAGCTCAAGTCCCAAAACTTTGTCAACCTCTTCTTCCTTAGCAGTAAGCATTAATATTGGCATATTGAAGGTTTCCCTAACCTTTCTACAAACCTGAAAGCCATCAAGCTTTGGAAGCATTAGATCCAATAAAATCAAATCAGGCTGAAATTGATAAACCTTTTTTAAAGCTTCTTCTCCATCAAATGCAACATCAACCTCAAAACCTTCCTTTACTAAATTAAATTTTATAATATCTGAAATCGGCTTTTCATCATCAACTACAAGTACCTTTCTGTCCACCCTTTATCACCTCTTGGAAAAATAATTGATTGTTTGAGGAAATTGCATAACTTCATCCTGTGAAAAACATTTACTCCATCTAGATTTTAAATCTCTAAAGCACTTCCATATATTATGCAATTATCCCATTTATTTATAAAATCTTAATTAAAAGTCTAAATAGTACATATCTTATTTATTATCATATCCTTTATCATCAGCCTTGTCTATAGGTTTAATATCTAATTTTGAAAATTTATCCTTAGTTACCATTTCAAAAGCATTTCTAAAAACATATCCTTCTTCCAACTTTTCAAGTATTTCTTTAACTTTTTCAAATCCATAGGCTTCTACCATATATCTTACTACTCTAAATGACTGAGTATATGCCAAATGCTGATCTAATTTATTAAAATTACTATTAAGTTCGTCTATTGAATATAAATTTTCCCACTTAACATCCTTTCCCCACTCATATCCTGTGTATATATATTCTGAATACAATGCTAACCCTTCTGTAAACCATAGAGGATAATTTCCCTTTGTAATATCATCTATGATCAAATGAGTAAATTCATGGACCATAGGCCCTTCATTCATAAATAAATATTCCATGTCTTCATGGGCAGGAACCCATAATCTCGGAGATAAAATTTGAATAGTAGATGCATAATACACACCCATAGGTGGTTTAGATTTCCCAAGATTTGCATTTCTTAAAAGATCATCCGGGTTTTCATATAATACTACTATTGCTTTATCCTTTGGATAATAATCATACTGATTGCATATTTCACCATAATGCTTTTCAGCAGCTTTTTCAACAAGTTTTAAAACTTCTAAATCATTGGTCTTGTGTTTGATTATAAAATTCTCTGTTTTTAATTCACTATAATCCTCAACATTTTGTAAGACTTTTTTCTTAGGTATATTTCTAAAAAGAACATATAAATCTCCTTTTATACCAAAAACATTAAAAGATATTAAAATAAATATAATAACCATACTGATAATTATATAAAATCTTTTTTTCATGTGAATCCCCTCCCCCTTATATCAATATGTATATGAGGGAATACACAACTATTATACCATGATATTATGTAAACTCTGGTGGTAATTTGCGGTAATAATATTAATTTATCTTAAAAAATTAATATTATTTTCATTATAAAAGGAGCCATTACTTGGCTCCTACATTTAATATTTAACATATTTAGCTGGATTCACAGGTGTATTATTCTTTCTAACCTCAAAATGAAGATGTGGACCTGTACTTACTCCAGTATTTCCACTCTTAGCTATTATCTGACCCTTAAATACCTTTGTACCTTTTTTCACTAAAAGCTCGCTATTATGGGCATATAATGTATTTACATTACCACCATGGTCAATAATAATACATTTACCATAACCACCCTTAGTTCCTGAAAAAATGACCTTGCCACCATCGGCTGCCTTAACATCTGTCCCGGTAGGAATTCCAATATCTATTCCACTATGTCTTCTTCCCCACCGCCATCCAAATGGTGAAGTTAATATTCCTCTACTTGTTGGTTTAGCCAGCTTTCCAGTTCCTATCTTTGGAGGTGGATTTTTTGTTCCTTTAAGTACTACTTTAGTAGTTGGCTCGGCAATTATTTTTTCTTCCAAAATAGATCTCTCAATCTCTATGCCGTTTTCCTTATTTATCTTAGCTTTAACTTCCCGTTCTCCTTTTTCCCCTGCCATTTTAACTCTAACTTCTCCCTTATATAAAACCTCTGTTTCCTCGTACTTTGTTTCATATGCTATCTCTTCGTTATACTCCATTATCTCTTTTGTAACAACAGTTATTAAAGGCTTGGGAACTACCAAACTGATTTCTTGTCCAATTTGTAATGTTTCAGGCTTAACTCCAGGGTTTGCCTTTATAAGGTCATCGGGATTTATTTTATATTTCTGGGCAATTACCCAGTAATTTTCGCCTTTTTGCATCTTATGTATTTTCGTCTCTTTTGTACCTTTAGTTATGTAATCTAGAATTTCTCCATATTCCAGATTTTCTGCAAATTTTTCTGCTCCAACAAGCTTTTTCACAATCTTAGTATTCTCCTTAAAACCTATTTCCTCTATTTTAGCTTCTTCATCCTGGGTAAAGGGCTTTACAATATCATCAAGGAGATTACTAGCTTCATCTTTTGTTTTAAATACAGCTAAATCCTTTCCATTAACATTTAATGCATATACGGGAATCCTCACCTTCAATATTTCTTCAACATCTTCTTTTATATTTGCTATACTTTTCAGTCCATCTTCTCGCTTTTGAAAACCAGCTCTATTGGAAAAACTTTTTTCTAATTGAACACCCTTAACCGGTCTGATAGGTCTATTATTATAAGATTTATTCGGAAAAGCCAAAAGTAATGTTAAAAAGAATACACCAATTGTACCTAAAAATATAAATATTTTAGCTTGTCTACTATCTTTAAATTGCCTAATGAATTTTTCAATAATATTTTTTAGACTACCAGAATTTCCTGAATTAGCCATAATTTTCTCCCCTAAACGTTCTTTTCCCAAATGGGATTTTTTAGAATTTTGTAATATAATTGTAATGTTAGCTATTATAGTATATCATATTCTTTTTATGCCTACAATATTCTAGCATAGAAAATCTATAATATACATGCATTTTTATTTGAGAAACTTGCATAATTAACATTCTTAATTTTAAAATGCAATATGTAGATAACTTACCTGACTATTTCTACTACATTTTGTATTTTAAAATTCTTTACATGTATTATACAATTTCCTCATTTATTAATACCTCTAAGCCATTTTTCAAAAATATTTTTAAGATCTTTATCTGAAATTATTTCACATATTTCAAAAAAATTTTCTGTTGTTGCATTTTTATATTTATATTTATCAAAATATACTTTTAAAATATCGAAAAATATTTCATCTCCTAATTCCGATCTAAGATATTCTAAAAACATAGCCCCCTTGCAATATACTAAGGATTGATATTCTCTAGAATTTTTAAAATCATCCAAAGATTTTAATATAACTTCACTTTCTAATTCATTAGAATCCCTATATAAATTATAACCTTCTAATATCATTTTTTTATATATTCTATTTTTTGCCTCCTGTCCATATTTTTTTTCATAATATAATAATGTAGAATATTCAGTCAAGGCTTCATCTAACCAAGCCTCTTTAATTTGATTATTACCCACAATTCCATACCACCACTGATGGGCAGTCTCATGAACTATGATATACTCCAGCATTTCATCGTTTCTTTTATATATACCTTCATCTATGAGTACAAGCTTAGGGTATTCCATTCCACCTATAAAAAAATCTGCAGCTGCTACGGAAAAGTGTTTATAAGGATATTTGCCAAAATTCTTATTAAATATTTCTAAAGCATCCCTAGCTGCTATTAAGGATTTTTCTGCGGATTCATCTTCAAAATAATAGCTTCTAACAGAAGTATCTCCCACATCAGCTTCTATAACTTTATATTTCTCACTTGCAACTAAAGCAAAATCCCTTACCTTTTGAGCTTCAAAGGTCCATCTATAATTATCCCCTATATTTTCCTTTTTTATTAAATCTCCTGTAGAAGCCACTACATAATTCATTGGAATGGACATTACAACTCTATAATTGGCAATATCACTAAAAAAGGGATCACCAATAGAATAATATGGATCAAGGTTCCAGCCTGATTCATCAATAACAGCCACTATCGGATACCAATTTCCAAGGTTAATTGTATTGTCTCCAAACCCAAATCTACCATTTGTCGGTGGAATCTTTATCATAAAATCTAAATATATATTAGTTTTTTCTCCTGGCTCTAATTCCTTATCAAGATTAACCTTTAAAACAGAATTTCCTTTGCCTATAATTAAAAAGCTCAAATCACCCTTTGAGGATTTTACAGAATTAATATTTATATGGCCAGGTTCAAAACCATCCATATAAGCTAAATCAATTTCATTTTCTTCAAAGGGCACTGTTTCTTTAGATTTAAATACATTGGGATATATGTGAAAGCATATGGACTTTATATTACTTTTTGACTTGTTTATATATGTAATTTTCTCTGTGCCTTCTATTAATTTTTCCTCTTCATAAAAGACAGCATCAATATCATATGTATTTAGCTTTTCTACTTCCGGCATTAATTCATCAAAAACTATGATGCTGTTTTTATTAATTTGATATATACTTATAGAAATAAGGGAAATTAGAGCAATCATTAAAAATAATACCACTCTCTTTTTATATTTTAGATTTTTAATTTTCCTGAAAAACCTTATTAAAGATATCTTCATCTATTATCAGCCTCCAAGATTTATTGTAATTTCTATATTAAAAACTATATGTGTATAAATGAGCTTTATGTATGGTTATTAATAAAGGAATAGGAGGTTATTTATTCCCCTTATTCCTTTCTCATCATCAATTATGATATAATTACATACAAATAATATGTATTTATGGAAGGTGTTTTAATGAGTTTTATTAAAAAAACAACGGATATTGATTTTGGCCAAACTTCAATTGAAAATATTTTCATTAATGACTTTATGCCTATGGCCGATGGGACCTACGTTAAGGTCTACTTATTGGGATATAAATATGCCACCGACAGAGATGAGAGTATAGTAGTCAATAATAATACTATTGCTAAGCATTTAAATATTCCCTTGGTTGACGTTCTACAGGCTTGGGATTTTTGGGAAAAAGTAGGTATAGTAAAAAAACATCTAAAGGATATCGATGATAATAATGATTTCATAGTTGAATTTTTATCCTTAAGACAATTATATATAGATAATAATTATGAACTTAAAAATACTTCTAAATCTAATGATGAAGATGACAGGGGCTTTAGTGACACCACTACTGTAGAAGAACTATTATCAGCTAATAAGGTTCCAGAAATAAAAAATATGTTTTATGATATACAGCAGCTGATAAGAAGAAGACTCTACACCAATGACATGCAAAAAATCCTTGATTGGATAAAGGATTTTAATATGGATCCAGATGTTATAGTTAAAGCTTTTCAATACAGCGTTGAAAGAAGAAATATCAAAAAAATTGGATATGTTGGCGCTATAATTAGAAGCTGGTATGATGATGGCATAATAAGCATTGATAAAGTTGAAGAATACTTTGAAAAAACTGATACTAGATTTTCTATGTATATAAAAATTTTAAAATCCTTAGGAATTAGAAGTAATCCAATTAGCCAATACTCTAAAAAGATTATGGATAAATGGATAGATACCTGGGGTTTCTCCCTAGAGGTTATATTGAAGGCTTGTGAAAATTCAATAAAAATTTCTAATCCAAATCTAAAATATATAGATAAAATACTTGAAGACTGGAAGGAAAATGGTGTAAAAACCGTTGAGGAAGCTGAAAAAAGAACTCAAGAAAGAACTAAAGAACAAAACGATAATAAAGAGGAAAAGATCATTAAAAAATTTGGTGGTTCAAAAAATAAATTTAATGATTTTGAACAAAGAGCCAATAAATATTCAAATGAAGAACTTGAAAAAATCCTTGGCGTAAGAAAATAAAAGTAGGTGTATATACATGAAAAAAAATTATATGCGAGAAATATTATTGGACTATGAAAGGAAAAGAGATAAAGCTGAAAAAGAATTGGAATATAGAAAATTACAAGTATATGATATTGTTCCAGAGATAAAAAAAATAGAGGATAAAATTGCAGGTACAGGCATAAGGATATCAAGAGCTGTACTTTCTAACCCAGATAATTACGAACAAGAAATTAATTCGATTAAAAGTCATATTGAAAAACTTAAACAAAAAAAAGCTATTCTTCTAACAGAAAATAATATACCCTTAAGTTTTCTGGAAATTAATTACGAATGTAACAAATGTATGGATACAGGATATTTAAAGAACGGTACAAAATGCGATTGTTTTAAACAACAACTTATTGAAATGGCTTATTCCATGTCAAACATATCTAAAATTATTGAAAAAGAAAACTTTAAGACATTTAATCTGGATCTTTTCTCAAATGAGAAATTTGAAGATGAAGAATTGACCCCTAGGGAAAATATGCAGAATATATTAACAACCTGTGAGGGATTTGTTATTAACTTCGATAAAGCAAATAATGAAAATCTTTTATTATATGGAACTACAGGGCTTGGTAAAACTTTTATATGTAATTGCATTACTAAGGCCCTTCTAGATAAGGGAAAAATAGTAGTATATCAAACGGCTTTTAAAATACTACAAATTTTAGAGGAATATCAATTTAGCAAAAACAAAACTCCTGAAATAAAAGAAAGTTATAAACTACTATTTGACTGTGACTTGTTAATTATTGATGATTTAGGAACCGAATTTACAAATACATTTACAAATGTAGAGATATTTAATATCCTTAATTCAAGACTTATCGGTAATAAAAAGACAATTATCTCCACAAATAATGAACCGATAAAATTAGTTAAAAAATATAGTGACAGGATTGTTTCTAGAATCTTTGGCAGTTTTACCATACTTAGATTCTTTGGCCCCGATTTAAGATGGGAAGCAAAAAATAAAATTTAATATATTAGAATTTAATATAAATTTCCCAGAAAATACTTTTTTGGGAAATTTATTAAACTTTAAAGTTGTTTCACTATATATAATTTATATCATCCAAATTATAGCTATAAATTTTTTGTAAATTTTTGTTGACATGGTTTAAAATCTATTGTAATATATATAAATGTGAGTAGGGACCCATTAGCTCAGTCGGCAGAGCACCTGACTTTTAATCAGGGTGTCCCGCGTTCGAGTCGCGGATGGGTCACCAAATTTCGCTGGCGTAGCTCAACTGGAAGAGCAGCTGACTTGTAATCAGCAGGTTGCGGGTTCGAGTCCCATCGCCAGCTCCACTAAAAAAGGGATGTATGATAAGGGTTCATATGTCTCTTTTTGCTATTTTCTACTAAGTTAAAGAATTTAATTTAAAATTTTACTTATAGATAAAAAAATAGATGTGCTTCTTTAAAAGCACATCTACTTTTCTATCTATATATCTTATCTCTAACTATTGTTTGACTTCTCTTTGGTCCAATTGAAACAATTTTTACTGGTATGCCTACTAATTCTTCAATTTTTTCTATATATTTTTTAGCGTTTTCAGGAAGCTCTTCAAAACTTTTAGCTTGTGATATATCTTCATTCCATCCTTCAAGCTCTTCATAAATAGGCTCACATTTTGATAAGTCCTTTAGTGAAGCAGGGAAATTTTGTATTATTCTATCTCCAAGCTTATACCCTTTACAAATTTTGATCTTTTCAAACCCAGTAAGTACATCTAATAACATCAAAGCAATAGAAGTCATTCCATTTACTCTAGCAGAATACTTGACCATTACAGCATCAAACCATCCACATCTTCTTGGCCTTCCTGTTGTCGTACCAAATTCATTTCCTGCTATCCTAATTTTATCTCCTGTTTCATTATCCTCCTCTGTAACAAAAGGTCCTTCTCCTACTCTTGTTGTATAAGCCTTAGCTATTCCTACTACCTCTTGTATAACATTAGGACCTATACCAGATCCAATAGTAAAGCCTCCAGAGATTGGATGTGAACTTGTTACATAGGGATATGTTCCTAAATCTATATCAAGTAATGTTCCTTGGGCTCCTTCAAATAAAACCTTTTTATTATTTTTTATTCCATCATATACTATAACTGTAGTATCATCAACATAAGGTCTTATCTTTTCAGCATATTCTAAATATTTTTTAATAATTTCATCTTTATCCACGGGATCTCCGTCATAAATTTTTTCAATTATTTTATTTTTTCTTTCTATTTGAGCAGTAACCTTGTCAATGAATACTTCTTCATCCATTAAATCACATATTCTTATTCCAGATCTTTCTACCTTATCCATGTAACATGGGCCAATACCTTTTTTAGTAGTCCCAATTAATTGATCCCCTCTAGCCTCTTCAGAAAGGGCATCTATAACCTTATGATATGGAAAAATCACATGTGCTCTGTCACTTATCTTTATATTTTTAGTACTAATGCCTTGGGCCTCAAGTTTTTCTACTTCTTTTAGAAACCCTTCTGGATCGAATACTACACCATTACCAATTACATTTATTGTTTCTGGATAGAGTATACCTGAAGGAATTAAATGAAGGGCATATTTTTTATCTTCAACTACTACAGTATGTCCTGCATTATTACCACCTTGTCCTCTAACAACCACTTCTGCTTCAGCAGCTAAATAATCTATTACCTTACCCTTACCTTCATCTCCCCATTGAGCTCCAACAACAATTACAGTTGACATTTCATACACCTTCCTTCAAAACGTTAAATCCGAACGTACACATCTAATATTATCAGAATAAAAGCTATCAGTCAATTAAATTGCGAATATTAATTAAAATATTATCTAAAATATTCGATTAACTCCTTAAACATAATCACCCCTTAGACTGTTGTGGATAAGCTATAATATGTGTATGACTTTTTCCACAAAAGGACTTTATTTGTTGATAAGTTTTTAAATAAGAAACTTGCATAATTAACATTTTAATTTTAAAATGCAATATGTATATAACTTACCTGACTCTCTTTATTACATTTTGTATTTTAAAATTCTTCACATGTATTATGCAATTTCCTCAAATATCCAAAGTATAAGCTACAATAAATATTATTAAACAAAAAGAGTGGCTTAATCCCACCCTTTAAAACTTCCCTATTTTTCCTGTTTTTCTAAATATTCATTTAAGTCATTAACAATTTCATCTACATCTATTTCGTAAACTTTAGCAGCCTCACCAATAGTCTCCATTGCCGCACCAGCACATCCTAGACAATGCAGCCCATGCTCCTTAAAAACAGAAGCTGTTCCCCTGTCCATTTGCAAAACTTCTGCTATAATAGTATTCTTTGTTACTTTGGACATTCACTTACCTCCCCGTTTCTGAATATAAAGTATGCAATTATCTCTATTTATAAAATAAACAAAAACAAAGCTATAATGAATTTCTTTAAGACACTCACTTTTATTATAACACTTATTATAGTGAAACAGTCTCAAAACTTGATTTATAAATCCTATAAACAAAACTAAAATTTGTAAGTATGTATTTAAACTTAGAGATAAAGATAAATATTCACAGGTTTAAGTTAACTTATCAACATTATTCACAGAGTTATCAACAATTCCTGATTTTCTTTGTGGAAAATATATCTTTCCTTTGTTATATCCATATAATAATACTTTGTCATTAATCTTCCATTATCTATACCAAATTCCTTATTTCTTTTTACAATTCCTTTCATAGTCGCTATGCCTATATTTTGCTCTTCAAATTCATTATAAACTTCTTTTAATATTTTAAATCCGCACTTTTCATAGCATCTAAGTGCTCTTTTATTAAACTTTGCAACTTTAAGCTTCAACCTTTTCATTTTATATTTGTTAAAATATAAATTTAAAAAATTATTCAATGCGTCCGTTCCATATCCTTGATTTAATTTATCTGGATCAAAAACTATTCCCATTTCACTTTCTCTCTTAAAGAATTTAATATCCCTAAGGGAAATATAGCCCACAATACAACCTTTCATATTTTCAACTGCAAAGCACCTTTTTCTAAAATCCCTTGCCTTAATTTTGTACCATAAATCTCTTTCGTGGTTAGAAAATTCGGGAAAATTATAATGTAAAAATATAGGGTCTTGATGCTTTCCCCACAAAACCATTTTATCTATATCTTTTCTTTTAAGCTTTCTTACTTTTGTCTTATCTCCCATTATAATCATGCATTTCACTCCCAAAAACCAACAGTTCTAAGTTTTAAATTTTAAAATTCAGATCATTCCATTATACAAATAAAACTTAACATGATTACTAGAAATAAATTAAATCCTGCTATACTAACTATACACTAAAGACTATTTAATATATCTTCAGCCTCTTTATCTAATATTTCACTTAGATTCCTATTTTCATTTACTGCCTTTTTTAAAGCTATCATTTTCTTTATATCACCTGTAAGAACTCCGCCAATTAGTTTTCCATTATCTAAAAACAGCTTATGAAAATAGTTTTCATTTTGTATTTTTATTTCTTTTTCCCCATCATTTACATTTCCAACTGAAAACATTTTTATATCTCCAATAAGCAAAGTAGTGGCTGGCTTTGGCATTTTATATTCTTGTCTATTACCTAGCATATTAGCTCCTGCAACCTTACCTTGGTCAGTGGCCGCTGACCATAACCCCAAAACCATTCCATCAAACTGAGCTATATCTCCGGCAGCATATACATCTTCTATATTAGTACTCATATGCTCATCAACTATTATTCCCCTCTCTACTTTAATATCAGTCCCTTCTGCTATTGTTATATTAGACCTTACACCAGTTGATATTAAAGCCAAGTCACTTTCAACTATCCTTCCATCTTTAAATTTAATACCTTTTAAGCTTTTATCTCCCTGGAATTCTTCTGCTGCAGCGTTGAAATAAAAATTAAGTCCTTCTTTTTCTAATTGCTGCTGTAGGTAACTTCCTATCTCTTCATCAAGCTGTCTTGGCAATAAATAAGGAGCAAATTCTATTATATTAACTTTTTTGCCTAATTTATTTAATGACCAAGCTGCCTCTAGTCCCAATAAACCTCCTCCAACAACTGAAACAGTATTAATGTTTTTCATATATTCTTGAACTTCTTTTAAATTATCTACAGTCCTTAGTGTAAATACACCTTTTTTATCCACACCAGATATAGGTGGAATGAAAGGACTGCTCCCATTTGCTATTAATAGTTTATCATATTTAAATGCACCTTTATTATCTGTAATTACTTTCTTAAGTTTTGTATCAATACTAATTACCTTTGTATTTAATAATACTTCAATTTTCCTATCTTTATACCAATTTGTATCATGGACAAGTAAATCCTTTAAAGCATAGTCTTCTCTACTAATAAAGTGAGAAAGCTTTACTCTATTATATGTTAGATATTCTTCTCCACTTATCAAAATAATCTTTCCTAAATCATCATTTTTTCGTATTTCTTCTGCTGCAGATAGACCTGCTATTCCATTACCAATAATTATATAATTCATTTAACAATCCCCCATTCATAATTTTATTTATGACTCCACTTATTATTCTTACTAATAGTAAAATACCCCTTTTTCAAAAGGATAAACAAAAGCAGCCTCTTTCGAGACTACTTTGATTAAAAATTCTATCCCCTTAGAAGCTACTCTCTATATCTTTCAAGATTAGCAAATTTAGTAAAGGGTCCAAGCCATGCTAATTCTACAGTTCCAGTAGAACCATTACGCTGCTTAGCTATGATAAGCTCTCCTATATTCTTCTTTTCACTATCAGGATCATAGTACTCGTCACGATATAAAAACATAACTATATCGGCATCCTGCTCTATTGCCCCTGATTCCCTGAGATCAGAAAGGATAGGTCTATGATCGGCTCTAAGCTCTGGAGCACGAGATAGCTGTGATAGTGCAATAACTGGACATTCCATTTCTCTAGCAAGTATCTTCAATGCTCTTGAAATAGCTGAAATCTCCTGTTGTCTACTATCTGACCTAATATGGGATTCCATAAGCTGTAAATAATCTATCATTATTAAATCCAGGCCATGCTCCATCTTAAGCCTCCTGGACTTAGCCCTCATCTCCATAACATTAATACCAGGAGTATCGTCTATATAAATTTTGGCCTGAGCCAGTGGTCCCATGGCATTTGCTAACTTTGGCCATTCATCCTCACTAAGCTGACCAGTTCTTATTTTTTGAATTTCTATGTGGGATTCTGCACTTAACATACGTTGTACCAATTGATCCTTTGACATCTCAAGACTAAATATTGCCACAGATGCTCCTGATCTAATAGCAGCATTTTGACAAACATTTATGGAAAAAGCTGTTTTCCCCATGGCAGGTCTTCCTGCTATTAAAATAAGGTCTGATTTCTGAAGACCTGAGGTTTTTCTATCAAGATCAGTAAAACCCGTTGAAAGACCTGTAACCCCTCCTTTACTACTATACAGCTCTTCTATTTTATCAAAGGTATCTAAAAGTATATCTTTGATAGGCGAAAACCCTTCCTTATTTGTGTTTTGAGAAATATCAAATATATTTTTCTCAGCAAGATCTAAAAGCATATCAGCTTCTTCAGCTTCATATCCCTTTTCTACTATTTCTGTAGAGGCTTTTATCAAACGTCTTACCAAAGCCTTTTCTGCCACAATCTTGGCATAGTATTTGGCATTGGATGTTATCATTCCCGATGTGGATAAATCTGAAAGATAGGTTACCCCTCCCAATGCTTCAAGAGTGCCTCTGGTTGTTAATTCCTCTGAAAGGGTCACTAAATCCACTGGTTCATCTTTATTATATAAATCTATTATTGCCTCATAGATCTCTTTATGTGCTTCTTTATAAAAATCATCACTCTTTAAAATCTCACTAGCAACTATTATTGCTTCTTTATCTAAGATCATTGCCCCTAAAACAGATTGCTCTGCTTCAACATTATGAGGGGGTATTCTTCCTAAATGCTCCATATATACCACCTTTTCCGTAAAAATATATACTAATACATATTTGTGATAGAAATAAGATAACTTACCTAATTCTATTTATTAATTACTACATCTTCAATTTGATCTGTTGATTCCTCAATTACTATAAAAACCCTTATTTTATATTATCTATTATACCATCACTTATATTTATCTACATGGGTTTTTTATTAATAATATATTTTCCATATTTCCATTATTCCCTATATTTTTAGATTTTTTACTGTTACTTGAGCAAATTACATAATTACCTTCTGTAAAAACCATCTCTATATATAGTTTTAAAATCTTCATCTATATTTTTTTCAAAAACAAAAAGGAATTAATTCATAATGAACTAATTCCTTTTTATAATCTTACATTTTATAAACTCTTATCATATCAGATAATTCTTTTATCATATTATTTAAATTTTGTATAGAAGCTGTGATTTCTTCCATTGAAGCACTCTGCTCCTCAGATGAAGCACTAATTTCTTCAGTTGATGCTGCAGATTGCTGTGATACCGATGATATATTTTCTATAGACTCTAATGTGCTATCTTTAATAGAATTTATCTCTTCTATATCTTTATTAATCGAATGCACTAATTTAGTAGACTTATCTATTGCTAATGTAATTTCATCAAAGGCCCTCTTAGTTTCCTTTAATGACGAATTTGAACTTTCTACTATAACTTTAGCATTACCCATACTACTATTTGTATTATCTATTATTTTTCTTATTTCATCTATTATTTCTTGTATATCATTGGTGGCATTTCCTGATTCTTCAGCTAATTTCCTCACCTCTTCTGCCACAACTGCAAATCCTTTACCGGCCTCACCAGCCCTTGCAGCTTCTATAGCCGCATTTAAAGCCAGAAGATTAGTCTGCTCTGCTATTGAATTTATAGTTGCAACTATTGTTTCAATTGATTTTGACTTCTCCGATAAATCATCTATGTCCCTTGCAACATCCATAGTTGACTGGGTATTTTCCTCGAATTTTTTTTGAAGATTTGTAATTGATGTAATTCCTATTTCATTCTTTTCCATCATAAAACCAGTATTATTCTTAGCTGTTTTTAACTTATCAGTGATATTTCTTAAGCTTTTTGCTAAATTATTAGTTATTTCTAATGATTTAGCAGTCTCTCCTGATAAATCATTGGCACCTGAGGCAATCTCTTGAATAGTTTGGGATATTTCTTCAGTTGAGGTATTTACCTCTTCTGTAGAATTAGATATTGTTTCCGATGATCCCTTCAGTTCATTTACTGTATCCTTTATTTGTGTAATTATATTTTTTATATTCACTATCATTTCATCAAAATGGTTCCCCAATAATCCGATTTCATCCTTTGACTTCATATTTACTCTTACGTTTAAATCTCCTGTTCCAACTCTATCTATAGCACTAACTAGATCATTAATTGGCTTTATAGCTAATTTTTTTATTAATAAGGAAACCAATACAGTTAAAAGTATAATAATAAATATTATTGATGATAGTATTTTTCCTCCAAGTTTATTTAAAACTGGCATAAACTCACTTTCGGGTATAGAAATTATTATTATTTTATCACCTATATTCTTAAATGCAGCATGAGTTATAACTCCATTATATGTATATTCAATCATATCTTCATTATTTTGAAAAATACCTTTACTCCAGTCAAATTCTTTAATATTTGTTCCTATCTCCTCGCTATTATGATGAGCTATTATTTCTCCATTTAGGTCAACAACAAATGCATAGCCTTCTTTTCCAACTTGTATATTTTTAATAATGTCCTGTAAATCCATTACCTTAATTAAATCCTCTATAGCCTTTGGTTGTAACCCTATCTGAACTATCCCTTTCTGGTCAAGTCTTGCTGAACCTATATATTGAAATAATCTCTTGTCAGTACCTCTAGCTATAGGTTCTTGGGCTAAAGTAAAACTGTTTTCTTCAAGTATCTTGAGAAAGGGCTTAGTTTGCTCACTTGTTTTAAAATCAAAACCATAAAAATCTTTTATGGTACCATGGGTCAATATTCCATTTTCATTCGTGACATGTATCTCATCTACACCAAGCTGATCAGCTATTTTTTTCATGTTTTCAGTAGAAAGCAATTTTTGATTTTCATTAATCAATTGTGCCACAGATTTTGATAGTGCTATTCCCTTTTTATTAAGGGCTTCCTTGGTAATTTCAACCATATTATCCCTTGACTCCACAGTCTTTACTGCTGTTTTTAGTGCGCCACTAAGCTGGGTTTTTATAATGTCTAAAACTAAATCCTCTTTTACAGCTTTATAGCTAAACATCCCTAAAATAGTCATTGCTCCTATTATAATCAGTACAATAGGAATTAATATTTTACTTTTTAATTTCAAATAGATTCACTCCCCAATCATTTATAATTTTAATCCCCTAGATTAAAGAAATAATTTGACTTTATTCGACGGATTTCTTCCTTACATCATTATATATTACATAATATTTTTATTTATTGAATTATTGTGAAATGGGATAAATTTACTAGCTTCATAGGGACTTAAGTTACAATAAATTTCTAAGAAAAAATATGAAAATCCAATTGTTTTACAGCACAATAAAAGCATCCTATTTACTTACTAAAATAGGATGCTTTTCCTTAAAATATTATATTACTTTTATTCAACTGTAACATTAACTTTCATCTTAGCAGATATTTCAGGATAAACCTTTACATCAACATATCTTGCTCCTAGTTCCTTTATAGGACTATCTAAAACAATTTTTCTCTTATCAATATCTATTTTATGATTTTTCTTAAGATTAGCAGCTATATCCTTAGAAGTTATGGAGCCAAACAGCTTTCCACCTTCTCCTGCCTTACTTTTAAAATTAAGAGTTATATTAGATATTCTTTCTGCCAGCGCCTTAGCTTCTTTTAGTTCCTTTTCTTGTCTTTTCTTTTCAGAAGCTTTTTGAGCTTTAAGTTTATTTATATTTCCCTTTGTCGCTTCCTTTGCTAATCCCCTTGGCACCAGGTAGTTTCTTGCATGACCATCACTTACATTGATCACATCTCCCTTTTTACCTGTTCCTTTAATATCCTTTAATAATATAACTTTCATTATTTCTCACCTTCCTCCAAATATTCTTCAATTGCATTTATTAGCATCTTCTTTACCTCATGGGTTGTTAAATCTTTAAGTTGAGCCCCTGCCACTGTAAGATGCCCTCCTCCACCTAATTTTTCTAAAATTCTTTGGACATTTATGTCTCCAAGGGATCTTCCACTTATGAATACTATGTCATCTTCCTTGGTACCAATAACGAAGGAGGTTTTTATTCCCTTTATATTTAAAAGCTCATCTGCCCCTTGGGCCACCACTAATTGAGGACTCTTAATATCTTCATCACATACTGATATGGCAATTCCTTCTTTTATTATTTCTGCATTTCTAACTACATTTGCCCTGGCAATAAATGTAGTAATATCATCCTGAAATAATTGTCTTACATCTGTAGTATCAGCTCCACCTCTTCTGAGCAGCGAAGCTGCTTCAAAGGTTCTCACCCCTGTCTTAAATGAAAAATTCTTGGTATCAACGGCTATTCCAGCTAGCATGGCTTCCGCTTCTATTTTTTCCAGATTCATCTTATCATCCATATACTGAAGAATTTCTGCCACAAGCTCACATGCCGATGACGCATAGGGCTCCAAATAGGTGAGCACAGTATCGTCTATAAACTCTGTTCCCCTCCTATGGTGGTCTATAAGAACAGTTCTATCACTTTTGTCTATAAGCTCCTGACACTGGGTAAAACTTGGTCTATGGGTATCAACCACCACTAAAAGGTCCTTTTCCTCAAATAATTCTACTGCTTCATCACAGCTTATAAAATTATATTCTTCTTTACCCTTGAACTTTGAATATACACTTTCAATAGCTGCATTTATTCTATTTAAAACTATATAGGCTTCCTTACCTCTATTAACAGCTGCCCTATATACACCTATGGCTGCTCCAAAGCTATCCATATCAGGATCCTTATGTCCCATTATTATTATTTTATTGCTTTGACTAATCAATTGCCTTAAGGCATGGGCAATGATTCTTGCCTTTACCTTATTTCTTTTTTCTACAGCTTTAGTTTTTCCACCATAAAATTCAAAGGAATCTATTTTTCTAACTACAGCCTGATCTCCACCTCTACCTAAAGCAAGCTCCAAGGCTGAAGCTGCAAATTCCTCCAATCGGCTGAAATTTTTTCCATTTACCCCTACTCCTATACTTAAAGTAGCTGGAATTCTATTTCCTAAATCTATTTCCCTTATATCATCTAAGATTGTAAATCTCTTTGCTTCAAGGTTATCCAAATATCTATTCTCAAATACAACTATATATTTATCCTTTTGGTATTTTTTTACTACACCATTCATTCTAGAAACCCATAAGTTAACCTTTCTATCTATTTCAGCATTAACCAGGGGTCTATATTCTTCATCTGTTTCTTTAAGAACATCATCATAATTATCCACCTGCACATATGCAACATTGGGCTTTTCATTATTGTATTTAATCTTCAAATTGTAAAAATTAGTTTTCTCTATCCAATAAATCATTATGATATATCTTTCTTCACGGTCATTGTCAAGCTTAACGATATTATGGCGAACGCTATACACCTTGTCATCTATCTTAATGTCTTTTATTTTTTGTTTTTCATCTTCCAAAAGCTTGCTTATCTCAAGTGAAGGCATGATATCTTCAATGTTTTTATCAAGTATATCTTTTTTATCCATCATATCTATAAATTTTGAATTATACCATGATATACGGCCGTCAAACTCAACTATTGTTAAAGGTATTGGCAAATTTAACAAAGAATATCTTGCCACAGAATCTATTTCCGCAGATAAATTTTCAATATATTTTTTCCATTTTTCTCTTCGGACATAGTTGGTTTTCCAGCTATGATAAATTAGATATGCTAATAAAACCACTCCTGCACCGCCGGCATATAAATTGTATATAGCAATAATCACAACAAGGACTAGAATAATCCAAAGATAAATTTTAGTATCGGGATTTAAGACTTTAAGAAATCTTTTATTATTCATAATTACACTCCAAACCTAGCTTTCTAATTTTCTAATGTTAAATATAGCATCAATCACTCCAACCAAAAACAAAAGCACATTGAAAAATCGAGTTAATAAAATAAATACTAAAATTATTCTTCTAAAGGTGTCTTTTATCCCCTTCTTTTCTATAAAAAAACTTACAACAGCCAATCCCAACATAATAAAAACTACTTCAAATAGAAGTCCAATATTAAAATTTAATGCATCAGAGTTAATAATATCAAACTTATTGGTTATATAAGTCAATATCACTATTACAAAGGCACCCATAACAAAATTAGTTGGAAGCTTAAAGTATGAGAATTTTCTTGGCTTCTCTATAGTTAATCCCATCCTTCTTAAAACAGCTCCAGAAGCTACATAGTTTACATATGTTGTAAATGCAGATGAGACAATGATAAGAAAAGGAATGATTATCAAGTATACATCCAGCATACTTAAAATTTCTTCCTTTTGTTCAAAGTCTGTTCCAGCCATCTCAAAAAAATTATTATAAATTTGCCTTGTTTGATCTATTGTTTTCTCCATCAGTTCTACAAATCCAATTCCAATAAATTTAGGCATCAATGCCAAGGATATTATTATAGATATTACCGATGCAATACTTCCAAATAAAAATATTAAATTAAAGGAATATTTCTTCTCTACCATATATACTATCACAATAGAAGATAATCCTGCGGTTACAATAAAAAGTACAGCCTTTAATGGTCCAGTAAAAATTCCTATCATAATAGATGCTACTATAAGTGATATAACACTATATCTCATTCCATTTTTGACTCCAATTATAATAAAAGGAGCAGGTAAAAATATTAATAGTATACCTAAAAAGGGTATATATGTACCAGCCAGCGTAAAAATAACCGCTATAGCTGTTATTAAAGCTGACCCAACCATAGAACTGGTTTTCTTTTTCCCATCCAAAATATCCACTCCCTATTTATAAAGGTTTGATTATATAGTTTTACATATATTAGGGTTGTATTTTACAGAAAATCTATTTTTTACTGCTTCTGTCCATATGTTTTTTAAGTTCCGATAAATCCCCAAACCAACTCTCAATTTTATGATCTTCCAAAACTCCAAGTTTTATTTTATCATTAACACGCATATCTAAATTAGAATAACTCATTCCCAATCTTCTTGCCAATACATAGGTAACTAAAATAATATTGGCAAGTATATCACCTATAGCTTCCTGCCTGCCCTTTATTCCCTTAACTAGAAGCTCAAATAAAGACGCTAAAGAAGATAATAGTTCACTTTTTAACCACTCTATTATCTTTATATTCTTTGCAATATCTATACCATTATTATCAAAAGACATCTTATTCCCCCCTGCTTTAAATCTTTTATCAATAAACAAGCTAAACTGTTTATTAACAAAAAATTGTGTAAAGCCCTCTGTAAAATCTTATTACAACTTATATACATTATAACAAATATGCATGTAATATGTATATTTTATATTAATTTCCTCATATAAGCCAGCTTTTATTATAGGTATACGCTTTTAAAGATTTATAAACTTAAGATAAAATAATATCTATCTCTGTTAAAACAATTAAATTTATTTCACTATATAAATTATATTACATAAAAATATAAAAACACAAGGAGAGTCTATATAAACAATCCTTGTGCTAAATATATTCATAAATATTTTATTCACCTATGGAGAATGGTAATAATGCCATAATTCTTGCTCTTTTAACGGCTCTAGTCAACTGTCTTTGATGGTTAGCACAGTTACCAGTTATTCTTCTTGGAAGAATTTTTCCTCTATCGGTTACATATTTTTGTAAAAATTTAGTATCTTTATAATCTATTTGCTTAACTTTATTAGCACAAAAACTACAAATCTTTTTTCTTTTTCTTCTTCTCAACATACTTCCCTCCTTGTCCTAAAACGGAACATCATCGTCGTCTTCTATAGCTTGAAAATCGTCTGCACCATCATTAAAATCTGGTAGTTCAGGATTAAAGTTGTCATTATTGTCTTTTTTATTTCCCCATTCAAGAAATTCTACTCTATCGGCCACTATTTCATCTCTATTACGTTTTCTTCCGTCCTGATCTTCCCATCTATTATTTTGTAATCTACCCTGTACACCAACTAATCTTCCTTTTGCTAAATAATTAGCGCAGTTCTCACCTGCTTTTCCCCATACAACTACTCTGAAAAAATCCGTTTCTCTATTCTTAGAAAATGGTCTATCTACTGCTATAGAAAAGGTGGCAACTGCCTTACCACTACCTGCTGTGAAACGAAGCTCAGGATCTCTGGTAAGTCTTCCAATCATTACTACACTATTCATTCGATCCCCCACCTTATTATTTTTAGATTCTCTATTTCTCTTCTAAATTAATAACGATATATCTAATGATCCCATCAGTTATTTTGAAATTTCTCTCTAATTCTTTAGGCAAATCGGTATTTGCTTTAAAATTAATTAGCACATAGTAACCCTCTTTGAGCTTATCAATCTCATAGGCTAATTTTTTTGTTCCCCATTCATTAACCTCTTCAATTTCACCATCTGTTTCAATGATTCCCTTGAATTTTTCGATTAATTCATTTCTTTTTTCCTCTTCAACATCTGGTTTTACTATGAACATAGTTTCATACTTTCTCATTTTTACACCTCCCTATGGTCTTCATGGCCCTACTCAAGCAGAGCAGAGAGAATATATTTTATATTCACAACTTTAGATTATATCATTTATCTAACTTTTATTCAATATATAAATCATATTTTTATATTTTAAAAAAAGCTATACTCTAAAAAGTATAGCTTTTTTTATTTATATATCCTATAGTAAATATAACTCCGTCTAAAATTAAAGTCTTTACTTATAATTCCTATAGTTTTTTCATTTTAATTCTTCTTTTATAACCTCTCCTAAAATCTTAATTCCTTCAACAATTCTATTTTCAGGCATATTTGAATAATTTATTCTCATTGTATTTTCATTGCCACCATTAGGGAAAAATGACCCTCCAGGTACAAATGCAACGTTCCTTTCAAGGGATTTTTTCATAAGCTCCCTTGCATTAACATGCTCAGGCAATACTGCCCAGGTAAATAATCCGCCCTCAGGATGGGTAAACTTAACCTCCTTTGGAAAATGTTCTTTCATTGTCTCCAGCATAAGATCACGACGAGATTTATACAATTTTTTAATTTTTTCTATATGTTCATCTAAATCATATACATCTAAAAATGCATCCAGTTCTCTTTGAGACATAGAATTGCTTTGAAGATCTGCCCCCTGTTTAACTAATATATATTTATTTAGTACTTCATCACTTGCACATACCCAGCCTATTCTAAGTCCAGGGCAAAATGTCTTTGAAAAAGTTCCAAGAAATATTACTCTTCCTTCAGTATCAATTGACTTAATTGAAGGTAATCTTTCACCCTCAAATCTTAATTCTCCATATGGGTTATCTTCTATAATAGGTAAGTTGTACTCATTAGCTAGCTCTACTAACTTTTGTCGCCTTTCTAATGACCATGTTCTTCCCGATGGATTTTGAAAATCAGGAATTACATATATCATTTTGATGTTTTCCTTAGTCTTAAGGGCCTCTTCTAGCTTTTCCATAATCATACCATCATTATCAGTAGGTACTTCAAGAAATTTACACTGATATGCCTTAAAAGCATTTATAGCTCCTAAATAACTTGGGCTTTCAACAATAACAATGTCATCTGGATTTAAGAATATCTTACCACTAAAATCAAGTCCCTGTTGGGATCCATTTGTAATTAAAATATTATCAGCAGCTGTCTTTACACCCATCTTTTCCATTCTTTCGGCTATCTTTTCTCTTAGAGGAGGAAATCCCTCTGTTGGACTATATTGAAGAGCACTCTGTCCATCTTCCTCTAAAACCTTTTGCGATACCTTCTTCAATTCTTCTACAGGAAACAACTCTGGTGCTGGCAATCCTCCTGCAAAGGATATAACCTCTGGTCTCACAGTGAGTTTTAGTAGCTCACGAATTTCAGAAGCCTTAATACCTCCCATGCGATCAGAATAATTCAATTCCATTATAAAATACACCTCCAAAATATTTTAATATTTGGAAAAGGTTTACCCGACTATTTACATTATATCACTTTTTTGTAATTATTGAAATTTTTTTAGTTATAAAATTTTTTGATAATTTTTTAACTAAAAAGGATGATACCTTTTTTGATATCATCTTTTATTATTCATCATTTTTTTCTATTTTCTTTATTCTCTTTTCAAGTTTTGGCCTCGATATCCATATTTGTTTATTACATTCTAAACATCTAATTCTAAAATCCATTCCTGTTCTCATTATTTCAAATCTATTATTGCCACAGGGATGATTTTTCCTTGTCTCAACTATATCACCTACATTCAATTCCATAGGCATAGATAATACACCTCCTAACAATAAAGATGTAGAATTTTCATAACAAAAATCCATTTACACATATCAAAGCCTTAGGATTTCTAAGAGCTTTTGATATGTATAAATAAGTGATTCCCTTTGATCTCTATATCTTATTACTCACTTGTATTTTCATTATAAACGACTCTCTTTGGATAAGGTATTTCTATTCCTTCTTCATCAAAAACTTCTTTAAATCTTTTTCTCATGATTCTCTCCACTTCCCACTGAGACATTGGCTTTACCTTGGCTATAATTGTAATAATAACATCAGAGGCTCCAAAACTTGTAACCCCAAGAACAATTGGCCCTTCAATAATATCATTATTCTCTTTGGAAATACTTTCGCTCGCCCTTTTTAAGACATTTATAGCCCTTTCTATATTCTCCTCATAGGCTATACTCATATCCACCTTTGCCCTCATATTGCCTCTACATCTATTGGTAACCTTTGTAATAGCTCCATTTGGAATTATATGAAGATCTCCGCTAAAATCCCTTATCTTAGTGATTCTTAAGGCCATCTCCTCTACTACTCCATTCTTACCTTCTATTTCTATATAATCCCCTACTGCAAACTGATCTTCAAACAATATGAAAAACCCTGTTATAATATCCTTAACAAGGTTTTGAGCACCAAAACCTATGGCAAGACCTCCTATTCCTGCTGCAGCTATTATACTTTTAATATCTATGTTCATTTCAGCAAGTATGGGTACAAGGGCAATAAAATAAATAGTATACCTTGTGATGCTCTTTAATACTCCCTTTGCCGTATTAATTCTGCTTTCATCAAGTTTAAGCTTGACCTTATCTCTATTGTCAATAAACTTGTCTATCAAAGCATTCGTAATTCTAATTACAAGCCTAGCTAAAATTATTATTAGTATAATTTTTGTGGCTTTAACCAACACTTTACCAATTTTATCGGGGCTCAAATATTCAGCCATCATAATCTTCATCTCGTCGGTAAAATTCGAAAATGCTTGTTGGATCTCCAAAGTCTATTACCTCCAATTTATTTTTTCTGCTTCCTTCTTATTTCCTACCCTTATTATTCTATATATATTCAGTAAATTCATGTCAGATTTTTGATATATTAACTCATTTTTTATATCTTCTAAGATTTCACCTTCAAATTTTATGGATAATCCACAGCTTGCAGTTATTTCTCTAGGTGTAGGTATTGTTTGAATATTATATTTTTCCTTTAACTTTTTTTCAATCATAATTGCATAATGGGTTGATTCAAAGGCTATTACATAAAATTCCTTTTCCAAACTAACTACTCCTTTTAAATTCTAATAGTATTTTTTGCTTCATTCATTGTTTCTACTATGGTATACATATTGGAAACTCCACCTACCATTAGCTTGTTCTTTAAATTAAAGTAATCTAGGCATGTGCCACAGGAAAGAATTTCTACCCCTTCGCTTTCTAAGGTTCTTATATGATCTATAACTTCAGAGCCCTCTGTAGTAAGTCTAACACCACCATTTATAAACAATATCGCCTTAGGATATGGCTTAAGCTCAGTCAACGTATAAAAATATCCTTTTATAAGAACCTTTCCTAATTCTTCCGATCCATCTCCCATTGAATCTTTTCCTATAACAATTACCAAATCCTTAGTTGAAGCTCTACTCTTTGGCATAAAATCATTTTCTAATACTTCTTTATTAATATTTACATAATAATCTCCATTTATCTCTTTCACATCCACATCATAGTTTAAACTTTTAGCTAATTTGGATACATTTTCCTTAGCTATTTCATTATCAACTATAGTAGTTATAGTTCCCTGACCTATAGTTTCTATTGCTTTTTTAGTTTCAATAACTGGTTTAGGACACTGCATTCCCCTTGCGTCAACTTCATGCTTCATTCTATATTCCTCCTCATTATGGATAATCAACATTAGAATCTAATATAAATTAAATTTTCTCACATATCTTTATTATAATACTTATACCCAGTATTAAAGTAGGTATTTTAAAATTATTCTTATAATTTTTTTCTATAATTATTTGTTTTCTATAATTTTTTTCTATAGTAAAACAAATCTATATTAAGAAACCTAATTTGCTCAAATAGTCACTATAGCCTACAATATTTTTAAGCATATATAAAAGAATATTGTAATCATAAAAGGACTTTGCAATACTTGAAGCTTGTAGAGAATTTACCAGTGAGCTATTTGGAAAAATTGAAACGATAGGAATCATTACAGCAGCAAATATGAATACTATAATCACACCCTTTAAAGCTCCAAACACAAGTCCTCCCAGACTATTAAACTGATTAATAATTGGAAGTGAAGCCAATCCATTTAATACCCCTGCTAAAATATTTAATACTATTTTTGCTATTATAAAAATTATTATTATACTAAATAAATCTAATATTAATTTAGCAACTAATTCTGATATATATGTATTAATATTGTACATTGCGTCCTCATTATACTGTGTAAAAGCATCGCTTTTCATAAATAAATTTTCCAAGGTTTTTGGTAAATTCATCATTTGAAAAACATTTTTCTGCAAGCCCTCACCAGCTTGTGCATCATTTCCTGCTAAGTACTTCATATTTTTAAATATAAATCCTTGTACCCTATAAAACCAATTTGTATTCTCTATTATAAATTTAGATACAAAAGGATAATATATTTTTGCAATAATACCTGCTACTATATAACCAGCTATATTAAAAAAAGATAGTACAAGACCTATGCTAAGTCCTTTAAGGGCAGTTATTACAATAATAATGATAACACATACATCCATCCAATTCACTGGTTTGTCCCCCTCCCCTCAAACCTACTAGCCTATCTCCATTATTTCAAGCTTACTCCTATAGATAATCAAAAGCTTCTTCTTAGAAATCCAGTTTATATTTTTTATGTCTTTGTTAATTTTCTTCTCTATAATTTTATTTCCTTTTTTATCCATAACATATATTGTTCTATCTGTAAAGACAGCTATTCTATCATCTATTACATCAAGTCCCAATACTTCTCCTGCAACAGGAGTATTACTTAAAACATTTCCATTTAAATCTACCTGGCTAATAACACTCCTATTTTTAGTATCTATTATTGTGTTGTTCTTTTTAATAAGATTAAGTATTAATAATTCATTCTCCGTCAAAATTCCTTTGTTTAAAGTTTCTCCAATATCTTTTTCCCACAAAATATTATCCTCTGTAGTCATCATCATCATGCTATTATTAGTTAGAACCACCAAATTGTTATCCCTAGTTAAAAATATCTTATAAGTAACCTCATTATCAAATTTTTTCCCAGCTAGCACCTTACCATCCAGAGAATAAAACAAAATATTACTATAGAATTTATTTTCCTCAACCACAAGGATTGTAAGAGCTATTGTACTATTATCCATCGACAATTCTCCATCAATTATTTCACCCTTTGGGATTATAAAATTGGAAACAATTTCTCCAGCTTCATCAAAAACGAAAACCTCATTTTCCAGCATAATCAAAACATATCCGGAATCATTGAGTTTTACATCCATTACCTTCTTATCAACACTTTTTTCTATTATTATTTTCCCCTCATAATCTAGATAATATATCTTTCCCTTTAAGGAATCTACAGCTGCTATATAACTTTTATTTCCACTTAAAATAACATCTTCAATATCTAATTCCTTTTCCCATATTTGCTCTCCGTCTTCATTATATGCACTTAATTTCTTTTCCTCAAATTTAATAATATATCCATTAAAGCTTTTTATATTTACCTTATTATCCTCATTCTTTCTTCCTGTATATTCAATAGCTTCTGTCTTTTTTAAAGTCAAACCTTCATCACTAAAAATAGAGGTTATAAATCCAACAAACTTTACCACTCCAAAACCAATAGAAGCAATTACTAGTAAAGAAATTATAAGTCTAAGATTGTTACTCTTTCTCCTTTTTTTGGTCAAGGTCCTTCACCCCTTAAAAGGTCAATTTATCTTAGATTTTATTATAACATATTATAAATATGTCTGACGACATATTTTAGATCCAAGCTGCAAGTTACAAGATTAGGATATTTCTAATTAGTTTTGAATACAAATTGAATTTGTTCAATCTTTAAGTCATTGTTTAGTTATAACAAATTAGAACTAAATTTGGGTGTAACTTTTCTCCTTGCAGATACGAATAAGTAATGAAGGAGTGATTTAAATGGAAATAAATATTAAAAATTTAAGTAAAAATTTCAGAAAAGTGAAGGCCCTTGATAATATAAACTTGGATATTAAAGGTCCCGGAATGATAGGTCTGGTTGGTCCCAATGGAGCAGGGAAAAGCACACTTATGAAGCTTTTAATAGGTCAGCTTAAAGCCAGCTCTGGGTCTATAAATATAGATAACAAAAATCTTAGGAAAAACGAAAATTATTTAAAGGAAAGATTAGGATATCTTCCCCAGGATTTTGGATTATATGATGAACTCAAGGTAGAAGAGTTCCTTGACTATATTGCTTGCTTAAAAGGAATAGGAAATAATAAAAAGAAAATCATTGAAAAATGCATTTATGAAACTAATTTAACAGAAAAGAAAAAAGAAAAGATAAAAACCCTATCAGGAGGTCAAAAACAAAGAGTAGGAATAGCCCAGGCAATGCTAAACGACCCGGAAATATTTATTGTAGATGAACCTACGGTAGGTCTTGACCCGGAAGAAAGAATTAAGTTTAGAAATCTATTTTCAAAGGGAGCCAGTAAAAAAATAGTAATTTTATCCACTCATATTATTGAAGATGTAGAATCCATATGCAACCGCCTTATTATACTCAATAAGGGTAAGATTTTATTTGACGGATTACCCAATGAACTGGTAAAAAAATCCCTTGGCCATGTGGGGATTATTGAGCAGGAAGGGGTAGAAGACGAACTTTATGAAAAAGATTTAAAGATTGTTTCAACTAGAGTAACAGCTAAAGGAATGGACTATAGGGTTGTTGCAAGAAACTTACCCCCTAATACAGCAGAAATTACTCCATCTTTAGAAGATGCCTATATGTATTGTATGATGATGGAAGGAGTCTTTACCCATGAATAACTTAGTATTGTTAAAAAATGAAATAAAAACTCTACTGAAACAAAAAAACGTCATAGCAAGTATATTTCTAATGAATGTCTTTATGGTTTTTGGAATAAATTCAATAAACAATTCAAATGAAATGATGATGCACGAAATCAAGAAAACTTCCACGACCATATCCTTTGGAAGTGCCCAGTATGGAATAACATTAGGTGCTCTTTTATTCTGCATATTAACAGTTCTAACCCTTAGTAAAGATCAAAGAAAAAATACAATAGATATAATTCATTCATCTATAAACTATTTTAAGCTTAATGTAATAAGAATGATTTCAATAATATCTATTTCCCTCATCACTGTATTATCAGGCTTGATAATAGTACTGGGAATTCAAAATTTTATATTTAATATACCAATTGAATTTTCAATATATGCCTATACATACACTATAATTTTACTTATTCCCCTAGCTTTATCGATAGTTATAAGCAGCGGTTTATACATGATAACCGACAGTATAGATATTAGTCTTTTATCCATGGGAATTTTATACTCCATAGGGGTTTTTTCATCAAATTATTTATTACTGTGGGTAAAACCTGCCATACCTGTTTTTTCTGATTTTGCCGGTATAAAGCCAGCAGGTAAATTAATTGAGTACAATAGGCTTCTTTGGATATGTATAGCTATATTTATACTGTTATTAGGCCTATTATGCAGAAGAAGATATACTTTAACCCTCTTTAGATCATTAAAAATAAATATGAAATCAAATATTATACCCTTGTTGCTATTTATAAGTATTTTAGGCATATCTTTTATATGGGTTAAAGAGCCCTATATGAACAAATATAATAGCATTATAGCTGATAATGAAGAAATAATATCTAAAGTAATGCTTGAAGAAATCAATCCTCAAGTTGTATTCTATGCCGATAAAGGTAAAATGGAGGCCAATGTAAACTATAAATTTCATAATAATTCTAAAGCTGATTACATTAAGTTTTCCATTAATGAAGGTCTTGATATAAAAGATGTTAAAGTGAATGGAAAAACAGAAAACTATAAAAGAAAAAATAGTACAAATATAATTTATATAAACATTCCTAAAGAAAAAAATATTTCAATCGACATATCCTATAGTGGGAACATCAAATATGATGGCGCCATGGGATATGCAGGCTACATATGTAACGACAGCATATACTTATTGGAAAATTCAAACTGGATTTTTAGACCCCTTACAGAAACAAAGAAAATGATTACAAGTACAGGATATTTTAAAGCCCCGGATAATTTGTCTTTAGTAACTCCCGGTAAACTTACAGAAGTTACAAAAGAGAAGGGATACAAAAAATGGAATTATACTTTAGAAGCACCAAGTATGGATTTAGCAGTTTTTGCAGGTAAATATGTAAAAAAAGAACTGAGCTTAGGCAATACCCCTATAGAATTTTACTACAGCCCAAGACATGAAGAGTACATTAAACATAGAAATATTGAAGATTATTTAATAGATATATTTGCTTTTTACGAAAAAAACTTTGGAGCATATCCTTCAGATAAATATCCACTTAAAATAGTTGAAACATCTATATATAAACCAGGAGGTCATTCATCCATAAATATTGTTACCTTTGCTGAATACATACTAAACAGGGAATTGGGAAAAAAAGCAAATGATGATATAGATATATTTAGAAAAAGTGATTTCACTTTTCTCCATGATATAAATCTAATAGCCCATGAAATATCTCATCAATGGTGGGGAACATCAGTAGAACCAGTTGGTGATATGCCTTGGAGTAGTGAGGGCTTGGCTAATTATTCATCTTGTAAATATATGGAGAATAAATTCGGTGAAAAGGAATCTAGTTATTTCCTTTTTTCATGGAATAGTAACGTAAACAAACTAAATAACAACTATTACATAAAAAATCCAAGGGAAAAGAAAAAGCTAAGTAAATTTTACGCCAAACAATTAGAGCTTGAGTATAAAAAAATGCAAGCATATCACAAGATGCCAATAATGCTTTTGGCGGCAGAAGAACGTATTGGAGAGGATAAGTTTTTATCTAATCTCTCAAAGATTTATTACAGCCATCGGTTTGGCAAATTAACCTATGAAAATTTCTTAAATGAAATGGATTTAACAGAGGAGGCTATGAATTTTGAATAATTTAAGTTTAATAAAGCATGAAATTAAAAGATTAGTTTTTAATAAAAAATATTTTTATATGTCTTTAATTTTAATATTATCTACATCTGATAAATTATTGAGGCTGGTAATCCACGGGGAGTATGGTACTGCTCCCTTTTCAAAGTGGAGCTATTCAAACTTTACAACATTAATTTCTCCACTACTTATAACTATTTTAATACTTTTATCTACAAATGTTTTTTCTGAAAAAGAAATTAAAGCCAGAAAAATAATATATTCTACACCTATAACTCAAACAAAATATTATACTATAAAGGCAGCTTCCATATTTATAGCTTACTTAACTACTCTGTTTATTCCAATAATAATCAGCTTTATATACTATGGTGTATTATTTAAGTTTTATAATTATGCAAGCTTTATAAAGCCAATCATATATTTTCTAATCCCCAGCTTTATACTTTTTTTAGGACTTTGTATGATTGTTGGAAAGATGAGCTTAAAACTCCTGTATGCTTTAATCCCCTTTGCCTTTTTAAACGGTCTAAATTTTAAATTTCCAGTTTGGATAGATTTATATGGAAATAATTTTCTTTTAAATTATGGATATACAGTGTGGAAGGATAACACTACGGGAATAGTTCCCTATAATATACCCATGGATTTTATGATCAGCAGAGCCATCTTTGTATTATTTGGTATAATACTATTTGTAATAACTTGCAAAAAATCTGAAACTATTTAGCATAAAATAAGAGGGGTATTTAAAATGGATACTGACAAAGAATTAATGGCAAGCTTTCAAGGAGGAGATAAAGATGCCTTTGAAAGGCTTATAATTAAATATAGACATAAGGCCATAAGCTTCTCTCAGCGTTTTATCCATGATCCTTTTATGGCAGAAGATATAGTCCAAGATGCCTTTGCCTACATTTATGTTTACAAGGATAAATATAATAGCAAATATTCCTTTAAAACCTATCTCTTTACTATAATCAGAAATAAGAGTATAGATTATATACGAAAAAAAAGAGATACTCCTCTCTATGATGATAAATCGCTTATATCTAAAGGCGAAGCCCTAGAGGATACTATAATAAAACGAGACAAGGCAAACTGCGTTAATAGAAATTTAAATAAGCTAAAAGAAGACTATAAAACAGCAATTCATCTTATTGACTATGAAAGCTTTAGCTATAAGGAAGCAGCTAAAATCATGGGAAAAAGCAATGCAGGTATAAAAGTGCTGATTTATAGGGCAAGGAAAAAACTGAAGTCCTTGATAGAAAAGGAGGGGTACTTAAATGTCTAATTTCAATGATAAGGATAAGGAATTCATTGATGCCATATGGAAAAAGACAAGATATCTAAAGCATCAAAGACATAAAGAAGAAAATGAGCTAGAAAAACTTCATAGACTCAAAATGAGGAAATTAAAAAACCTTCTAACCTTTGGTACAGGACTCATATTAATCTCTGTCCCTATAATAATTACAAAAGAATTTAATGAAACTATCACGGCGTTTTTGAGTCTTTATATCCTTGGCTTTTCACTATATTATGAGCATAATTTTAATTGATTCAAAAAATATAAACATTTTAAAAATGAAAAAAGGTGAAAATATGTTCTTAAAGTTAATGAATAAAGAAATTAAAAATCAATTAAAAAGTATTACTTTTTATATGTTCCTCCTTGTACTTGTTATATATTATATAACCCAGTATGTTCCATCATCACCTTATGATCCTTTAAAGCCTCTTTACAGCAACTTAAAGGATGATGGAACAAGGGGTATTTTAGATAACAAGATAAATGAAATGACCTTCATTTATTATAGAATGAATTACAACCTGGAAAATGAAGCCTACGTAAAATATATTCTCGGGACTAAAAGATGGAAAAAGCTTAATATGGAGCAAAAAAATTTTCTACAGAAAATGAAAAATAAAGTCTATAATGACAAACTAAATAATGAAAGCATTCCTGAAATTTTAGTTTCCTATAATGAGTTTCAGAAAATTAAAAATCAAATAGATAAAGCATTAGGAGGAAATACCATATATAGCCCGAAATACCGAGATAATATTTTTCTGGACATGTACTATGGCCACAAACCCATTGAAGATGAAAATCTTAAAATTAGAGCAGGCTATAGGGAAATGAGCATGATGTTAAATATGAACAAATATTTGAAAAGTAATCCAATATTAACTCTTTATAAAGAGTTATCCCACAATCAAAAAAACAGCTTAGAAAATGCCATGAAAAGAATAAGTCCCTATGGAATAGATGAAAAGGGAAATCTTATAGATCCTGTTAACTATAAAAAATATGAATTGATACTAGATAAGCTAGATAAAGAATTTGGCGATACAACTATTTTTTCCAAAAAATATAGAAATAGAATTTATTTACAAAACAAAACCTATATAGATGCCCTTAAGGATTTTAAAGAAATTTTGAATAAAGATAAAGTAACAAGTGCATATGGAAGATATCTTTCTGATTATATGGGTATAACCGCAGGATTTTATCCCATATTTGTAGTGGCAGCCATGTTTTTAAGGGATAGGAAGAAGAATATTTCTAATTTATTTGGGAACAAAAAAATATCTCCCATTATCTATATACTATCAAAATATAGCGGAGTCTGTATTAGCTTGCTAATATGTTATTTAATATTAGCAACCCATTCAACATACGTTTTTTATAGGATAAGCAAAAACTATAATTACTTAATAGACATCTGGGCCTTTTATAAATATACTTTAACATGGATAGCTCCAACCATTTTATTTACTGTTGCTATTTCAATGCTTTTATTTGGGATTTTCAACAAGATATCTATACCTATCATTTCCCAATTTCTATTATGGTTTTCTTCTATACAAACATTAGGTGGTGATTACAGCTTATATAGATTTATAATCCGATTCAATTATTTGGGAAATTATAAGGATTACATTACCTGGAGACCGGATATAATAACAAATAGAGCTTTCTATACAATATTGTCCCTTATAATTATTTTACTGGCAGCATATGTATATAAAAAACCTATAGAAAATAACTGCAATTGTAATACCTTATAACTGAAATAATAGACCCGGGATATTTTATCCCGGGTCCTTTTGCTACAACACTTCCATCATCATTATAGCTATATCATCATCAATTCTATTATTAGAAAAATTTTTTACATCATCAATAATATCTTTAATTAACTTATCACCTTTAGCTGATGGATTTTCTAGGCATATTTTAAGTATTCTATCTGAATAGACTTCCTTATTGATATTTCTTGCTTCTAGTATCCCATCGGTATAGAAAAGCATTCTGTCTCCCCTATCAAGATTTATGCTACACTCTTTATACTGTACAGAATCAAAGAGATTACATATGGGTAATCCTGGTAAAAACATTTCCCTTACATCACCTTTTTCAAAGACAATAGGCATACAATTATGCCCACCATTCACAATCCTTATTGTCGAAGACTTCTTATTAAATACTCCATAAAGAATAGTGAAATAATAATTATCATCAAGATTGAGCTCTTTATATCTACATTTTAGGTAATTAAGCGTATATGCTGGATCAAGGGCATCCTTTTCCATGTTTTTTAATGTTTGTCTTATAAACATTGTAATCATAGAAGCTGTTATTCCATGACCTGCAACATCAGCCATATACAGACCTATATTTTCTTCATCTATATCTATAATATCAAAAACATCTCCACCTAATATTTCACTTGGAATATATTTTGAGTGTATTTCTATCATATCATTATAAATGCCATCTTTAGGTATTATCCTCTGCTGAATTTTTTTTGCAAAATCCAAATCTCTTTTCATCTTAAGATTTTTATCTAATATAGTTTTTTCCATTTTCTTTTTTTCAGTAACATCTCTAAAAACCTCAACGGCACAATATATCTTACCTTCTTCATCTCGTATAGGAGAACTCACAACAGAAAAAATTCTATCTCCTATTAATTCCTCTTTCGTAACAATTTTTCCATCTCTTATAGCTGTTTCGGTTATACAAACGTTGCATTTACATGATTTTCCCAAGGCTCTATAGCAAATTTCCCCCTTTATATCACCAAGTAATTTCTTCATTGGTTCATTTACGAAAACCACCCTATTGTTTTTATCTATAACCCTTACCAGATCTATCATTCCTGCCAATATATCTTCAGTAAATTTTATCTGTCTTTCTAACTTTTTAGTTAATATTTTTTCCATTTTGGCATCTCCATTTTATATAAATATTAAGAACAGAAAACAACTGTTCTATTCTTAATATTATGTATTCTATACGTTTATTTGAATTCCTTGTATGTTTTATAAAAATTATTTTCTTTTTTCAAGAAAAAAATCAGTAAAGGATGGTCTAGTCTGTAATAAAGGAAATAAGCCTTAATCATCTAGTTTTTTTAGCCATATCCTTAGCCAAATAATATAATGGTCTAACCCCTACTCCTGTTGCACCCTTTGAAATATATTCCTTTTCTTTTTTAGCCCCTGAAGTTCCTGCAATATCTAAATGAATCCAAGGTATTTCCCTGGCAAATTCTCCAATAAACATGCCAGCAGTAATAGTTCCTGGACTATCAGCAGTATTTGTTAAATCAGCTTCAGGATGTTTCAACAGTTCTTTATATTCTTCAAATATAGGCATCCTCCATATTTTTTCTCCAGCCTTATCAAAACTTTTATCCATAGACTTAAAGAATTCATCATTATTACCAATACCTACAGTAGCATCATACCCTAAACAATGGATAGCTGCTCCTGTAAGAGTCGCAATATCAACTACCCTATCTACTTTTTCATAGGTAACAATATAATGCATTGCATCTATTAATGTAAGCCTACCTTCTGCATCTGTATTACCAATAAAAATTGTTTTACCTCCCATTGAATTTATAATATCTCCAGGCTTATAGCTCCTACCAGATATCATGTTCTCGCAAGCTGCTACAACAGCTGTTACATTAACCTTTAATCTGTTTTCTGCAATGGCTGACATTGCCCCTATAACAGCTGCTGCTCCGGCCATATCCCCCTTCATAGTTACCATACCCTTTGTAGTCTTTAGGGAAAGTCCTCCAGAATCATATGTAAGACCTTTACCTACAAGCCCTAATGTTTCTCCCTCTGGATCACCTGTATATCTCATTATTATAAATTTAGGAGGCTTCTCTGATCCCATAGCAACTGATAAATAGGCTTCCATTTTTAATTCTTGTATTTTTTCCAAATCATAAATCTCTACTTCAAATCCTTTTTCTTTTCCAAGTTCAATAGTTCTTTTAGCCAATTCTTCCGGTGTTAATATATTGGCAGGCTCATTGACAAGTCTTCTAGCTAAAATATTATTTTTACCCAAGCTTATACCTTCATTAAAACCATTCTTAAAATTATCATTTATGTCATTAAATAAAATTGAAACTTTCTCTACACATTCTTTTTTATTATCGGTTTTATAATCATTAAATTTGTAATCAGCCATAACAACAGCTTCTGCTGCATTTTTAGCAATAGCATAATTACATTTTAAGCCTATCTTTACATCGTGTAAATAAATACCTACTGAAGATACCTTCCTTTTCTTTAATTCTTTATATCCTCTAGCAACTGCTTTTCTTAAAATGTCGCCATTTAAATTTTCTCTTTTGCCGAGTCCGGTTAATACAAGATCTAAAGCCCTGTCTTCATTTGAAATAAGCAAATGATATATTTGGTTCTTTTGACCTGAAAATAAGTCTTTACTTTTTAGATAATCTATTGGAAGTTTGTTGCTATTTAAAACTTCCAATGAGTCATAATTCCCTTGACAATCTTCAAAATAAGGTAGTATAATTCCTTCAAATGCAATCTTTTCTTCTAAATTATTATAAGTGATCTTCATTCTACGCCCTCCTTAATCCTTCTTATTAGATTTGTTTTCATAATACCATTATAATACATATAAATTTATTTATATAGAATAAACTTCATATCTGAGTATTTTGTTTAAGGATTAGTTTAAAAAGTAATTGTATTAAACAAAACAACTCCCACTTAGTAAGTAGGAGTTGTTTTGTAATTAGTTCAATACCTTTATTTAAATTACCCCACCGTGCCAGCTTCTATAGCCTAGGGTTTACACACTCCCTTAAAGTTTGGAAGCAGCTTCCTTGTCAATAATAATTATTACATCGGGATGAAGCTGCAGTACTGAAGCTGGGACTTTTGGAGTAATAGGTCCCTTTACAGTATTATAGATAGCCTCGGCCTTTCCAGCTCCACTGGCAAGAAGAACTATTTTTTTTGCCTGCATTATTGTCTTTATTCCCATGCTGATTGCCTTTGTGGGTACCTCTTCTATGGAATCGAAAAACCTTGAATTTGCCTTTATTGTATCTTCATCTAAATGTACTAAATGTGTTGTTGCTTCAAATTTTAAATCCGGTTCATTAAAACCTATGTGACCATTTCTGCCTATTCCAAGAAGTTGTAAATCAATTCCTCCAGATTCCTTTATAGTATTTTCATAATTCCTGCATTCTTCCTCAATATTTTCACACATACCATTTGGAATATTAATATTTTCCCTCTTTACATTTATATGTTTAAAAAGATTTTCTGACATGTAATAATTATAGCTTTGATCATTATCTTTAGGAAGATTATAGTACTCATCTAAATTAAAGGTTTTTATATTACTAAAGTCTACATCATCTTTATTGTAAATATTAATTAATTCCTTGTAAGTCCCTAATGGTGTATCTCCAGTGGCAAACCCCAGAACACTATTTTGCTTAAGTACAACTTGACTGGCTATAATATTAGCTGCTCTTTTACTCATTTTATTATAATCATCAACAACAATAATCTCCATTTGATTTTCCTCCTAAAATGATGAAACAATATTCAAATTAACATTTCAATTTGTTCCACTATACTATTTTTAAATTTATAAATTAAGGTCTTAATATAATTTCATATTTATACTTATCAGATCTGTATATGGACTTTGTATATTCAACTACTCTACCATCCTTTAAATATGTTTTTCTTCTAAACAATAATGCCATTGTTTCCTTGGGTATTTCTAGAATACTACTTTCATATTCATCTGGAATTGTTGGCTCTATACTTTGCTTTGCATAATCCATAACATAATTATATTTTCTACCTAATAGTTTATATAAAGATTTCCCCTCAATTGTTTCTTTCTTCATATCTGGACACATGTACCTAGGTATACATACAGTCTCTAAAGAAAATGGTTCATCCTCAATAACCATTAACCTTTTCATTTCTATTATTAAATCCTTTTCATCCCACAACTGTAAATAATCCTTAACTTTTTTAGTTGCTTTTTTAACTTTGAATGACAAAAGCTTTGTACTGGTTTTCAACCCTTTTTCTTCCATTTCTTCCGAAAAACCTTTTAATTTCATGATTTCCTGTTTTTCCTTTGGCTTCGATACAAAGGTTCCTTTCCCTTGTTCTCTATATAATAACCCTTCATTAACCAAAGCCATTATAGCCTTTCTGGCTGTCATTCGGCTTATATTGTGTAATTTGCACAATTCCAACTCTGGAAGAATAGGCTGACCAGGTTTTAATTCTTCATTTTCAATCATTTCAATTAAAATTTCCTTTAATTGATAATAAAGAGGTAAAGGACTTTCCTTTGAAACTTTCTTCAAAAACATTCCTCCTATAATTGTACTGTATTTGTTATATTGTATATACAATTATAAAAAACTTTAATTGATTTGTCAAATGAAAATAAACATATGAAAGGACCAGATGCCATAGCCACTTAAACTATGATATCTGATCCTGCTTTATTAGAAAATCTTTATAAGTTAATATTTATCTGTTACTATCCCCAAAGTAGAAGCTCTTATAAATGGAAGATTTCTTAACTTTTTTAATTCCTCTGCCGTTCCCGTTACAACTGCCCCCTGGATTTTGATATCTTTTCTTTGTATCTCTTTATCCTCCCCTGCTATATTTTCAAAAACTCTGGTGAATTCATCTTTATAAAAGGTATCATCATCCAATCCTCTTTCAAGGCTGCTGACAAATCTATCTATAGGGTCCTGTATTTTATCTCCATCACGGTCAAATAATTTTATACCATATGCCCTTGCTTCTGAGCAAACTTTAGCCGGATTTATATATGTTTCCTCTTCTTCATTTTCATTTGTCCTTATTCTTTCTTCTTCCTTTTTTTCTTCCTTTTCCTCATCATTTAAATCATCTATCCAATACCAGGTGGTTATTACATCCTTAGGAAGAATATTTTCCATTTCATCAAAGCCATATGCTTTATCAAAGGATAGAGCTATTTCTACATATTTGTCTTGATCAATATCCTCTAATAAGCTTAAATCATTTCTATAATATCTATAGCTTATATAAGGATAATAAAAGACCATTCGTCTTTGTCCAAGTTCATTATATCTAACCTCCTTGGCATCCTCTTCATCCCAGGCCTGTGCAAGTATCATGGGAGAGCTTGTTCCCATTATATCAGTATGGAGTCCATATCGTGGTCCATAGGTATATGATTCTTCACCGGTAAATACAACTTTACCATTAATTAGCTTATAGGTAGTATATATAGTTTTTCCTCCAAAGCTGCTACCATCATATATTTTCCTTTTACCTATATATTTATTGGGCCTAGCTATTTCAAAAAATCTGTCCCTTGCTATTTGAATATCTCCGCGCTGCCTTTGGGTAATATTCCTTGCTATAAGGTTAGCAGAGACACCTAAGATTATAACTACTATCATGCTAATTATCGTAGTTCTAAATATCGATTTCCATTTAGCTTTTCTCACTGTCTTTTTTAATTTATTTTCTTTTAAATCTGTAAACATATCATTAAACTCTCTTTCTTCATTATCTATATTATTATTTTTTTTATCCCTCATATTTTAAAGCCTCCCATTCCTTTTTAAATTCTTTCCTAGCCCTATAAAGATATGTTTTAACATTCCCTTCACTAATGTCAATAAGCTTTGATATCTCCTTGTATGATAGATCCATAAAATACTTTAAAATTAATAAATTTCTATAGGAAGGATTTATGCTACTTAGCACTTTATGAACATAATGTTTTCGTTCTTTTGAAATAACATATTCCTCTGTTAATAGATGATTACATAGATTAACTATATCCGACTCCCTAAGCTCTTCTTTCTTTTTCCTCTGTCTCTTCCTCTTGTTATACAGATTATAATAACTATTAATTGACACCTTAAACAGCCATGAGCTTATTTTTTCTTCATCTATAGCATCTATATTTACTATGGCCTTGCATATAGTATCCTGAATAATATCCTCTACATCTTCCTTATTTACACCTATTTTTATTAAATATTTGAAAACAATCTTCATCTCATCTATTAAAAAATTTTCTAGTGATTCATTTTTCATAATTCACCGCCTTGCTAAATATAGACAGGTTAAAATTTAATATTTTTTATTCATAATTCAAACTGAATGTACATTCTTAATATGTGTCTCAGGCCTTTATTATAATAACAATTTAGTAGGAAAAAAGTATACAGTTTTTCTAAAATTATTTTCTTATATATATAAACATAAAAAAGCTGCCTCAATTTTAAGACAGCTCTTTATAGAAGATCAATCTATTTTCTATAGCTTTTTTTGTAAAACAATAAGATTATTTCAATCAATAATTTTATTATAATTAATATAATTATTGGCTCTAATATTTGAAAATATATTCCATGGAGCTTAAAAACTACTTGTTGTAAAATTACTTTTTTATATAAATAACTGTCCATCGAAATAGTTATTGTAGAAAAATATAACCTCATACAAATGAAAATAAAAATTAATGGATATAGTAATTGACATATTATATCCATTGACATATTATTGAATTTAAAAATTAAATTTATTAACATATTAAACAATTTTCTCATTAGAAATCCTTCCTTAAACCCTATACAATAAATTCTTTAAATAATATTATATAATATTTACAATTTTATAAAAAGATAAATTTGGAGGAATTCATATGATGAATTTTCTTAAATATTTAAAGGAGCTTATTAGCCCCTTTATTTCCCATATTTTTCAATTATTCTAACTACTACTTCTGCTGCTTTTTCCATGGCAAAGGTCGGTACATATTCAAACTTTCCATGGAAATTATGTCCCCCAGTAAACAGGTTTGGACATGGAACACCTTTATAGGATAGTGTAACCCCATCTGTTCCTCCTCGCATTGGAACAATCTCAGGAGTTAAACCTGCATCCTTTATAGCCTCCAAAGCATTATCCACTAAATGCATTGCTGGTTCAACCTTATATTTCAAATTATAATATTGATCCTTTAAATCCAACTGTATTGTATTTTCCCCATATTTTCTATTCATAAAGGCTACTGCATCCTTCAATAATTCTTTTCTATCCTCAAGCTTTTCTTTATTGTGATCTCTAATTATATATTGGGCAACTGTTTGCTCTACATTCCCATTAATTAAATAAAGGTGAAAATATCCCTCATATCCCTCTGTATTCTGAGGTCTCTGGTCTACTGGAAGCATTGAATTAAGTTCGGAAACCAATTCTATGGAATTTATCATTTTATTTTTTGCCGAACCAGGATGAACACTTATCCCATTTACAGTTATCTTAGCTTCAGCTGCATTAAAAGTTTCATAGCTAAATACCCCTGCAGCATAACCATCTAAAGTATAAGCAAAATCTGCCCCAAATTTTTCTGCATCAAAATCATCCATACCTCTAAGGCCAATTTCTTCATCGGGAGTAAAGGCCACTTTTACTGTTCCATGTTTTATTTCCGGATGCTTTAAAAGATACTCCATGGCAGTAACTATTTCAGCCACTCCAGCCTTATCATCTACCCCTAATAATGTTGTTCCATCGGTTGTAATAAGGGTTTTCCCTACATAGTTTTTAAGCTCTGGAAAAACCTTTGGAGACATGATAATATTTTTTTCTTTATTTAATACTATATCTCCACCATCATAATCTTCAACAATTTGAGGTTTGACATTCTTCCCAGTCATATCAGGGGTAGTATCTATATGGGCTAAAAACCCAATAGTTGGAACATCCTTTTTTATATTAGATGGAAGTGTGGCCATTACAACACATTTTTCATCTACACTAACATCTTTTAATCCCATATCTTTGAGCTCTTCAACTAGTAAATTAGCAAGATTAAATTGCTTCTTGGTACTGGGAATAGTTTTAGAATCCGGGTCAGATTGAGTATCAATTTTCGCATACCGAATAAATCTCTCAACAACATTTTTCATAAAAAGTACATCTCCTTTATAATTATTTGGAGCTTTCATGTTTATTGTGACATCTGATCAAATTGCATAATTACCTTCAAAAAAAAATTATCTACTATTATATAGCTTTATAATCTGTAAAAATATACCGCATATTATTATGCAATTTCCTCATCTATTAAAACTTCAATACCTTTTCAGAAAATATTTCAATAGTAAAATGACTGCAGTCTGTGACTACAGTCATTTTACTATACTTTATTTTTCTAGTCAATATTGATTATAGTACATCTTAATTATAAATTTAGATTATTTAACCTTTTCAATACCTTCAACAAAGAGTGAAAAATATTTAACTCCATTATCAACAATATCAAAATTACCATCATATAAACACCAGTCATAATATGTTCCGCGCATGGATCGGGCAGCCATCTTTACTAATTCCTCTGCAGTATAATCTTCTCTGAATTCACCTAGTTTTTGTCCTTCTCTAATAATCTCATAAAGTATTTTATATAATGATCTATCTTCCTTTATAATGTATGTTTTTTCTTGATTATGTAGGAGTTGAGAAGAATAGATGACATTTGTAAAATCAAAATCTACTTTTTCATTAACAAAGGAAAACATATTTTTTGCAAAATTCAACAATTTTTCAGAGGAAGTTTTATAACTTTTTAAGTTTTTATAGTACTCAGCATAATGGTTATCATTGTTTTTGAAATGTTCAATTATGATTTGATCCTTTGATTCAAAATGAGTGTAAAAGGAACCCTTAGAAGTATTAGCCTTGGCAACTATCTCATCAACAGAAACATTTTTATAGCCTTTTTCTTTGAAAAGCTCTAGAGCTGCATCATATAGTCTTTTTTTGGTTTCAAGAGCCTTTTTTTGCCGCTTTGTTAAATTTTTATTATCATTATTTGAAATCATAAATTGAAAAATCTCCTTTCAAGAACATTGACTAAATAAAGGGATGGTGATAGAATGACTATAGTCACAGACTGTAGTCATTAAAATTATATCATAAAATTATTGAAATAATACTAGCTTTTGAGATAATTAGTTATTAAATAAATGTCATAATTAAATTCATATGAAGAATTAAGTAAAAAATTTTCAAACTATTCAATTGATTCATTATTTAATATTAGAATGCCCTTAAATAATATAAATTTTATTTTAAATATAAACAACTTTGAGATTTAATAGATTTGAAATAGAAAATGTAAAGACATTCATTATTTTCTTTTGATTTATATTAAGTCTTAATGTTGTTTATCTATAGTGAATCAAATTAATGGAGGTGGTTTTAAAAATAGACTTTAATATTAAAAATATGGAGAAAAGTTTAAAATAAGGAGGACTATTATGGGTAACACTAATTATTTAATTTTTGTCGGAATTTATATTTTAGCACTGGTAATTGTTGGGGTTGTTTTAGGTAAAAAACAAATTAAAAATAGTGATGATTTTATAGTTGCTGGACGAAGACTGCCCTTTCTCGTTCTTGTAGGAACTTTATTGGCCACTTGGGTTGGAGGAGGCACAGTTACAGGTTCAGCCAATTTTATTTACTCCAGGGGCCCTTTGGCATCAATATTGTATTTTATAGGACCTCCATTAGGAATATTAATTCTATACTTTATAGCTGGTAGAGTAAGAAGCATTAGCAAATATACTATTCCACAAATATTAGAAATGCGTTATGGTTCTGCTGCAAGGACTATTTCAGCAATTTGCATTGTTCTTGCTTATGTAGGAATTGTTTCATATCAGTTTAAAGGAGGAGCCTATGTAATAAATCTAACTACAGGACTAGATTTAAATGTTGCTATTATTATATCGGCAGTTCTTATTACTTTCCTTGCGGTTTCAGGGGGAATGGTAACCGTTGCATATTCTGATTTTATTAGTGCATTATTGATGGTAGGTGGATTCATAGTAGCTATTCCCTTTATACTAGGTAAAACCGGTGGATGGAATGGTTTATTCTCACAGATTCCTGCAACAAAAATGACTTGGACTGGAGGCTTGACCTTTGTTCAGTTATTGGGATATATTTTACCAGGATTTTTTTTAGTTCTAGGAGATCAAAATATGATGCAAAGATTTGGTTCAGCAAAGGATGCTAAAACTGCCAAAAAATCTAATATTGGATTTTTCTTTGGAGAAATTATTGTTATTATTTTAGTATTAATTATAACTTCTGCTGCAATTGTATTATTCCCAAATTTAGAAAGTCCTGATACAGCAGTATTCCAAATTTCTATGCATACATTGCCCTTTGTTGTAGGTGGACTAATATTGGCATCATCAGTTGCCTTTATGATAACAACTGGAGATTCATTTCTTTTATCTTCAGCCACTAATGTTACATACGATATTTGGATTAAATTTTTTAAGAATGATGCCAGTGAAGAAGAAAAGCTCAAATTTACAAGGATAACTATTGTTGTATTAAGTGTAATAGCATATGTACTAGGAAGTTTCTTCCCAAGTATTTTAAAAATGCAAATGTATTCCTATACAATGTATGGAGCCGCCATCACCCCTGCACTACTATGTGCCCTATTATGGAAAAGAGGAAATAAATACGGTGGTCTATGTTCAATAATCACTGGTGGTGCCCTTACATTAATCTGGGAGATTCCATTAAACCGTCCCTGGGGACTAAATAGTTCTTTAATTTCAGTACCTATTGCCTTCATAGTACTTATTATAGTAAGTTTGTTAACAGAAAAACCCGATGAAAAAGTAATAGAAGATATTTTCGGCAAAAAGTCCAATGCTTAATTTAGATCCCTATATTAACAACTTAAATTTTATACTATAATAGAAATTAATACAATAATTTTAAAGGGGGAATAAAATTGGCAAACAAGAGATTTGAAAAAATTTTAAGAAACATGGAAAAACATAATATGGATCAGATGCTCATAACATCAACTTCATCAATATTTTATCTTACAGGGAAATGGATAGAACCGGGAGAAAGACTTTTGGCCTTGTATATGAATACACAGGGAATAAAAAAGCTGTATATTAACGAATTATTTCCTATAAATGAAAAACTTGATGTAGATAAAATCGTCTATAATGACTCAGAGGATCCAATTAAGATGCTTTCCAAGGATGTAGAAGAAAAAGGAACCATGGGTATTGATAAACAGTGGCCTTCCCATTTTCTTATAAGGCTTATGAATATTAAAGATGGCCTTAACTTTACCAACGGCTCTCCAGTTATAGATGAGGTAAGGATGATAAAGGATGAAGAAGAAATAAACCTCATGAGGGAAGCATCAAATATAAATGATAAAGCTATGTCTGATCTAGTTAAAACCATCTCCTCTGAGTACAATGAAAAGAAGGTTGGTAAAATACTAGATGGTATTTATGAAAAATACGGTACACCTAGTTTTTCATTTAGCCCTCTTATTGCCTATGGTCCAAATGCCGCTGAGCCCCATCACAGCTCTGATAACACACCCTTAAAAAAAGGAGATAGTGTAATTCTTGATATAGGAGGAAAAACAAATTATTATTCCTCTGATATGACAAGAACTGTTTTTTATAAAGAAGCAAGTGAAAAACAACGAGAAATATACAAAATTGTATTAGAAGCTAACTTAAAAGGAATAGATGCGGTTAAGCCTGGGGTAAAATTTAGTGACATCGATAATGCTGCTAGAGGTGTAATAGAAAAAGCAGGATATAGTAAATACTTCACCCATAGGACAGGACATAATATCGGTATAGATGTACATGAATTTCCAGATGTAAGTAAAGTAAATGATATGATAGTCAAGCCTGGAATGACCTTCTCAGTAGAGCCTGGTATATACCTAACAGGGGAATTTGGAGTAAGGATTGAAGATTTGGTTTTGGTCACTGAAAATGGATGTGAAGTTCTAAATAAATATACAAAGGAAATGCAAATTATTTAGATGGAGGTAAAATATGAATAATTTAAAATTTTTAGCTGTAGATTTGCCAGAAGACCTAAAAAACCTTGTAATCTATGGAGATTTTGAAAAAGCAGAGAAATTAATAGATATTTATTTAAAAAGAAATATTTCAACTATGCTCAAGAAAAGATTAAATTTTGAAAAACATAGAATGAAAATCCTCCGAAAAGAATACATATATACCTATGACCATGCTTTAAAAATTGCTAAGGAAAAGATAAAGAATTTTACTGGTGAAGAACTGGATATGTTAAAGGATGAAAGATATGCAGACTGGCAGTATATAAATGGGAATGTAATGTTTAGTAATAAGTTTTTAGACAATATATTAAAGGTTCATCCTACTATGGAAAACAGATTAATAAATAAAAGAAATGAGCCCGATAAGAGAACCATGCTTTTAAATGAAACAATAGAAGATATGATGGAAAAGGGAGAAAAGAAATATTTCATTCATGTAAAAACAGGTATTAAGCTTAAAAAAGGAAGTTCAAGAATTAATGAAACTATTAAAGTCCATATACCTATACCACAAAATGCAATACAAATAAAAAATATTAAGATACTAAATACCTCCCATGAGCCAAAGTTTATATCTCCACAGGACCATCCCCAAAGAACAATTTATTTTGAAGAAAAGGTAAAAGGAGAAGATATTTTCACTGTAGAATATTCCTATGAAAATCATGTAAAATATACAAAACTGGATTATGAAAAAGTATCGGACATTCATCCTCCTTTTTATACTGAACAGTGGCCGCCACATATAGTTTTCACTCCATTTTTAGTTGATTTAGCAAAGAAAATAGTAGGAAATGAAACAAATCCCTTGAAGAAAGCCAAAAATATATATGATTATATTACAAAAAATGTGCAATATTCCTTTGTAAGACCCTATGCAGCCATATTAAATATTCCTGAATATGCAGCCCATAACCTAAAGGGTGATTGTGGTGTTCAAGGATTATTGTTTATTACATTATGCAGAATTGTAGGCGTTCCTGCTAGGTGGCAATCTGGCCTTTATGTAGACCCTAATTATATAGGCTGCCATGACTGGGCCCAATTTTATGTTGAACCCTATGGATGGCTTTTTGCCGATCCATCCTTTGGTGGAAGCGGATATAGAAAAAATAATGAGAAAAAAAGGAATTTTTACTTTGGAAATCTTGATCCCTTTAGAATGGTGGCAAATTCAACTTTCCAATATGAATTTCTACCTAAGAAAAATTTCCTTAGATCAGACCCTTGCGATAATCAAGTTGGTGAAGCGGAATACCTTGATGAAGGAATATATGATGGAGATGGATTTGAATCCATAAAGGAAATAATAGATGTTCATGAGATTTAAGAAAAAAATTTTTCTTAAATTTATGATAATAGCTGTAGCTTTTTCTATTTATTATATATCCAATGTAGATACTCTTATGAATACTATTTGCAATTTAGCTAATAATGATAATTTTTCTATTTCTAAAATAAAAGTAATTGTATTTAATGACTTTGATAGATATAATTATTTATTAAATAAGTATGCCACCCAGAGATAATATATGAAAGGTATCAGGTGACACCCAAGATTTGGGCGGTACCCGGTACCTTTTTTGTTTTGTACTTCTTCAAAAAAGTTTAGCAAAAAGTCAGATAGTATATTTTTTTGGAGTACAGGAAATTATAATAGACAAGTGTAGAAAATATAAAAAAGTGCTTGACGCCGATTATAGACAAATGTAGAATATTAATATAGACAAATGTAGAAAATGAACTAGAGGGAGTGGTATTATGACTACATTAAAAAAAATTCCTGCTGCTGAATTTGAAATTATGAAGGTGATTTGGAAAAATACACCTCCTATTACAACCAGTATGCTTATGGAACAACTAGGAAAAGAAAAAAAATGGCGTGCCCAAACTTTAATTTCATTATTATCGCGGCTTGTAGAACGTGAATTTCTATCTACTGAAAAAAATGGGAAAGAGCGAACTTATTTCCCATTGGTATCAAAAGAAGAATATCTAAAGTATGAAACAAGTAATTTTATGGAAAGGTTTCACGAAAACTCATTCCTAAGCTTAGTAAATACTTTATATGAAGGGAAAAAGCTCAGTAATAAAGAACTTGAGAAATTGTCTGAATGGATAAAAAAGAGAGGTGAATAATATGCAAAACTTTCTTTTTGCCTTGGTTACAGCTTCAATTACCATGTCAATGCTTGCAATATTATATATATCTATTACACCTATGCTATCGAAGCGGTATACTGCTAAATGGCTCTATTATTCATGGTTGATTATCATAATTGGATTGATCATTCCATTCAGACCTCAGTTTAAATCTTCGTTCATACAAGTAGAAATACCAATGACCTATTCTGTACAGTCACAGTTATCGGCTCCATCTAGGCCAATTATTAATGCTCAACCTTCTGACATATCAAACAATTTTGTACCAGGCAAAAATGAAATCTACAGTTATAACATCATTACTGCTATTTGGATTATTGGAACTGTTATAATGCTCCTTTACCATCTATATCAACATATTCGATTTCTAATGATGATAAAGCGATGGAGGGAAGAAATAGCAGACCCCCAAATCATAAACCTTTTCCACCAACTTAAAGATGTTATGGGTATATCTTCAAAAATTGTACTACAACAATGTACTTGTCTCTCAAGCCCAATAATGATTGGCTTTATACGACCCGTTATACTCTTACCTGCTAGAGAGTACCCATATGATGAACTCACATTAGTTCTTAAACACGAACTAACTCACTTTAAAAGAAAAGACTTATGGTACAAAATGTTAGTTATCATAGCTAGAATCATCCATTGGTTTAATCCTATTGTCTATAGGATTGCAAAGGAAATATCAATACAATGTGAATTATCCTGCGATGAAGCTATTATACAAAATGAAAACATGCAAGTCAGGAAATTATATGGGCAGACAATTCTTAATGCCGTTAAACAAGGCGGCAAGGTACAAACAGTACTATCAACCAATTTTAATGGAGGGGAAAGAGGTATGAAAAGTAGAATTATTTCGATTATGGACATGAGCAAGAAAAAAAAAGGTGTTTTTATCCTTTGCTTTTTGATTGTAGCTATAATAGCAGCCGGGATGGTATTTGCCGCAGCAGGTGAAAATGAAGTAAAAGGAGCATATGAAAGCAACATTGCCATCACAAAACAGGAGCAATCTAAACTTGATGAACAAAAAAAGCAAGATACTGCTGAACAATATTCGATTTATGAGAAATTTGGCCTAACCTATGATAGCAAAAAGGACAGTTTTTTCTATAATAGCGAGATAGTTAGGTTCTTTACTGATACTTTAGATTCAGAAGGGAATCTTAACTCTTTTGTTCGTTATGATGGTACTATAGATATTAAGGCAATTCGTAATAAGCAAGATACTCTTACTGGAATTGAAGTTGCCAGTAAAGAGGAATATGACCAAAGAACAACAAAAATTCAGGCTGCTATGAAAAATAGTAGTAATCTGGTTCAAGAGAATCTGTCGAAAGATTATAACAGTAATAGTGCTATAGGAATGGTTACTGAAGAAGGTGATAAAAAAATTGCTAGTGGTGTATCTGACTCTAATGAGTTAGGTGATCCCAACTACAACAATGATTTTCTTAATGAATATATTGATTATGGTATTTCCTATAGTAAAAACAATAACCAATGGTTCTATGAGGGTAAGCCAATTCACTATCTGATTGATGGTGACAACAAAATTTTTGTAGATAATACCAGTAATTCCGTTAAAAATGGTGTCTTACTAAAAGTATTAAGAAATGAGGATGGAAAAATTGAAAAATTAGTTCAAATATCTACAATTCAATAAATTCGTCTCTCATTGTTTTACTTAAATTTCCGTTTTAAAAATAGTTTATCTAAAATAGAAAACAAACGAAATCTAATGGAAGTAGATTTTGTTTGTTTTTTACTTTATTTAAGAATATTTTCATTATTTTAGAGACTTTTTTGATTCAGGCCATACCCGGTACTTTTTTTATTTTGAAGTTGTTTCACTATATGTTTCACTATATAATGTATTCAATAGTGTGGCATATCGTTGATGATATTTTTAGTAATGAGGTGAGTATATGCAGATTAGTAGATTGTTTGGAATAGTTTATTTATTACTTGAAAGAAAGAAAGTAACTGCTAAAGAATTATCTGAAAGATTTGAGGTTTCAATTAGAACAATTTATAGAGACCTTGATAATTTAAGTGCAGCTGGAATACCCATTTATACAATTAATGGAAGAAACGGAGGTATCAGTCTTCTAGATAATTTTATAATTAACAAATCTCTCCTTTCTGAAAGTGAACAAAATGAAATACTTATAGGCTTACAAAGTTTAACAGCAGTAAATTATCCCAATATCGATAATGCACTTTCTAAGATGAAGGCTTTATTCAATAAAACTGATTATAGCTGGATTGAAGTTGATTTTTCGAGATGGGGTAGTGATAATAAAGAAAAAGAAAAATTTAATTTATTGAAAACTTCTATTATTGAAAAACAAATAATCACATTTGATTATTTTAATTCTTATGGTGATAATAGTATCCGCCAGGTGGAGCCAGTAAAGCTGATATACAAAGACAAATGTTGGTATTTACAAGGCTTTTGTCTATCTAAAAAGGATTATAGAATATTTAAAATTTCACGAATAAAGCAATTAGAAATAACAGAACAGTGCTTTAGTAGAATACATAAACAAGAACAATTTATTGAGTCTGATATTCAAAATTATAACCCCATTATAGATTTAGAATTATTTTTTTCATCCCATGTTGCTTATCGATTATATGATGTATTTGATGAAAATGCTATACTCAAAAATACAAATGGCACATTCAAAGTGACTATATCACTACCAGAAGATGAATGGCTATATGGATTTATAATGTCCTTTGGAGATGACGTTGAGATTATAAAACCAAAGTATATAAGAGACAGAATTTCAGAAAGATTAGAAAAAGCACTTAAGAAATACAAAAAATATAAAAAACCTGACATGATGTAGTCAAGTTTTTATTGTTATACTCCTGTTGTAAGTATTAAAACTAACATAGGGAGTAGATAAAAATGAAAAGTAATAGAAAAACAGCATTTGATAAGGAACTGATTAAAAACAAGGATTTCTTCATTTTATTATTAGGGAGATTCATATCCCTTTCTGGAAGTATGTTGCAAAGCTTCGGATTTTCAATTTATGTTTTAGAACAAACTGGTTCTGGATATAAATTTGCTACAGTGCTTGTATTATCGGGATTAACATCATTATTTTTCACTCCAATTGCCGGTGTTTTATCAGATTGGTTTAATAAAAAGAGAATAATGGTTGTTCTTGATTTCTTTAGCGGATTTTTTTTGCTTGCAATATTAGGGTATTCTTTAGCCTACGGCTTATCTTATACTGAAATTTACTTTGTTGTAGTAGTCCTTGCCATTGTAACAGCTATATACTCTCCAGCAGTAGATTCAGCAATCCCATTCATAGTAGCCCATGATAAGCTTCTTAGTGCAAATTCAATTAATAATTTTATAGTAACAGCTTCGAGAATACTTGGTCCTATAATGGGCGGAGTTTTATATTACATAATTCAAGTCAAAGGAATTATACTAATGAACGCCTTATCTTTCATTATATCTGCAATTATGGAGCTATTTATGCAAATTCCGAGTAAGAAAAAGAAATTTAACACCAATTGGAAATCAGATTTCTTTAAAGATTTAAAAGATGGATTATTGTTTGTTTATCGTGAAAAAAATATTTTTGTTATTTTACTTTTTTGTACTCTAGTTAATTTGATAATTATGCCAATAGGGACAGTGGGCTTTCCTTTTATAGTAAATATTACATTAAATTTAACAAGTAGGCATTTTGGAATTAGTGAAGCTGCCCTTGCTATTGGAATACTAATAGGGAGCATGCTTACAGGAGTTATAATTAGCAAATTTAAAATCAGACTTGAAAAAGTTTTATCTTATACAATAATTGTGGCAAGTACTTTGATACTTTTTATAGGATTAATTATTAATCCTAGTATACTTCAAGCCATAGGAAAGCAAACTACATTTGTGATTTTTACAATTTTTGTATTTTTAATAGGAATGACATTTACAGCAATTAATATATCTATGCCCACATATATACAGCAAAGAACCCCAAAGGAATTATTAGGTAGGGTGGTAGGATTAGTAGGTACACTTCTAATATCAACTGCGCCAATTGGGCAAATGATCTATGGAGTATTATTTGATGCAATGCCAACATTTCTAATAATTATCATTTCAGCCTTGATTATGCTTGTTTTGGGGTTGTTATGTAGAAATTATTTTAGGAAGATAGATAAAGTTAATGGTTAAATTATGACAATTATTTGTACAGAGTAAAAAAAGGTACCGGGTACCGCTCGAATTTCAACATTCAATATGGTTATTCTACTCAAATGAAAAAATCCTTTACATTAAAGGTTTTTTTCTTAAGTTGATGACATTGGTCACCTGGTATAAAAAAGTACCGGGTACCGCCCGAATCTATACATAGAATATATGGTGATGGTTTTCTTTTGGAAAAGAAACTCTAAGCATAAGAAAAACTTGAAATATAGATGTTTTTTTAATCCTAAATTGAACCATTTAAGAACAAAACACCGAACACCAAGTACCCCTTCCATAGATCAAAGTTAAAAAAATGCTCAAAAATTACTTGAAGGCTTTTCCGAACGCAAATTTGATTGAATAATTTCTTCAATTCTGTCATAGTCTTTTTCTTCTAAAGGATACCATTCATCTAATAGTATTTTATTATCTTTATTTTTTTCCACTACATGTACATGCAATATATTACCAAGTGGCATATAATATGCTTTAGTATTATTAGTATTTGCTTCAATAACATACTTAGTTCCATAAATATCATCTGAAATTTGTAAAGGAGTATTGGATTTAGTTTTATCCAATATTCCTTTTAACTCTTTACAATCCTTATCTCTACTAATTATAGTGGTTTCACCTGAGACATAATTTCTAACTGTAAACATACAGTCTTTTTCTTGACTAAAATAGTA
>NZ_FUZT01000023.1 GCF_900167445.1 Maledivibacter halophilus | reverse complement strand
ACAATCTTCATCATTTGAAGCTACAAAATGGGCAACACCGCTTGTACTATTGTGGGTCATCGCTCCCCCAAGGGCTTCTGCCGTTACTTCTTCTCCTGTTACTGTTTTTATTACCTGGGGGCCTGTTATAAACATTTGGCTGGTCTGATCTACCATGTAGATAAAGTCCATTATAGCAGGTGAATACACTGCTCCTCCTGCACATGGTCCCATGATTGCTGATATCTGCGGTATTACTCCTGAGGCTATTGTGTTTCTATAAAATATCTTTCCATATCCTGAAAGGGCATCTACAGCCTCCTGGATTCTTGCTCCACCTGAATCATTTAGTCCTACTACTGGTGCTCCTACCTTTAATGCATTATCCAATACCTTACATATCTTTGATGCATGCATTTCTCCAAGGGATCCTCCAATTACTGTAAAGTCCTGGGCAAAGGCATATACTAATCTTCCATCTACCATACCGTATCCTGTAACTACTCCTTCACCGGGAGCTTCTAGTTTTTCCATACCAAAGTTTGTACATCTGTGCTTTACAAAGGCATCCAGTTCTACAAAGCTTCCCTCATCAAATAGAAGGTTTATTCTTTCCCTTGCAGTTAATTTTCCCTTTGCATGCTGTTTTTCTACTCTCTTTGCTCCTCCGCCTTCCATTATCTTTTGGCGGCGTTTTTTCAAATCTTCTAATTTGTTTACAGCCATTTCTTTTCTTACCTCCTATTCATAATAAGTAGTTGATCACTAATTATGTAATTTTACCTTTATTCTATCAAGCAATATGATATATGTACATATATTATATAAAGTATTATTTAACATATTATTTATTATCTTAATTTTTTTAAATTTTCTCTTTATTATATTAAAACTTCTTATTATTTTAATATATAGACATGTGATTAAGAAATTCATCTTAATTAAGTAGACACTGAGAATTCTTTTGGCTTACGTTATAAAAATCGTAGGAGAGGAAATTTCATAGCCTATTTCCGTTTATTTTTCTACAAAATAAAAACAAGGTACAAATACTTTTAATATTATATTTGTACCTTGATCTATTAATTTTAATTACTTTTTAAAAAGCAACTTAATCTTTTTCAAAATAGATGTAAACAAGTTCATAGTCATTAATAATATATTTATAAGCTTTTAATTTTAAAGCTTTCAGGCGTAAAATGATCAGGGGATATTTTTGCTTTTATCTTCATAGCTATGTAATATACCAATCCTGTGACAATAAGTGACTGCACAGTAGGTAACCCTATTTGATATATATATGTTGTAATATAACCTACTATTATTCCAGCTATAAAAGCTATTGTTGCCATCAAATTCCATCCATCATTATCTTCCCATTCCTTGTTTCTAATAAAAAAATCTACAAAAATAACGCCAGCCATAGGTGGATAACATAGAGCTGTTAAATATAAAAAATCCATAAAGTAATCAAGTATTCCTGATAAAGCAAATCCAATAGAAATAATTGTACCTATTAATGTTACAATAGAACGACCTTTACTAGAAGTCACATTTAATAAAGTTGAAAAAGATAATCCCATGGTATAATTATTAACTAATTGACTGGTCCAAGTTGATAACCACAATACTATAAAACCCCAAAAAGGAAAACCCAAGCTAGACATAACTTGAACAATATCTGCTGTCCCTTGGCCCACTGCCATTATTGCACCTACATATATAAGAGGAAATCCTATGGCAATTATTCCTAATGGAATAATTATATTGTCTTTGATTTAATTGCTAAATAAATTCCAAAAATGCATAGTAAAAGTCCCTAAATTATTCACCATAAATAAACTACTTTAAGTTTTAATTAATTTGGACTCCTAATGTTGTCTACCCATAACAGCTTTTATATACTACTCTTTATTTTCACAATGTTTTTTTCTTGCTGCTGTAATATCCTTCACATTAAGGGTTATTGGATCTATTATTACTCCATAATCATCATTTGCTTGTTTTATACTTACAAATTCATTTTTGACATCCATTGCAACTTTTTCTTCATGTCTATCAAATGGATTACCATATCCGCCGCCAGTTGCCGTAGACATTTTAACTGCATCCCCCTTATTTATTGGATACCTAGCATACTTTCCAAAGGGACCATCCACAGAACCATCGGCTTTTAGAATTTCAAATTCATTTCTTGATCCCTCATGTCCCCCTGACATTCCCCAAGGCAAGTATTTAAATCTACCAAAGGTACCAGTAAAGTAATTTCCATCATTCAACATCCTATATGTTCTTACAACTCCACTTCCACCTCTATATTCTCCTGCTCCTGCGCCATCAGCCCTTAATTTATATTCTTCTACGAAAAATCCATATCTTGTTTCCAGAACCTCTACTGGAATATTAAAAGTTTCACCGTCTCCAATACAAAATTGTGCATTTTCTCCATCTTTACCTTTACCAGCTCCCCATCCACCAAGGGAGGGACCTACAGCTATATATGATTCCTTTGTATCTGGATGAATACCTGCAAATACAAATCCACATACGGAAAGCAAATGTCCTGCTGTCAATTTATCTGGTAAAATAGGTGCCAGAGCCTTCCAGATTAAATCAACACCATAAAGCATAGTTTCCCAATAGGTTGAAACAGCTGCTGGTCTTTCTGCACTAAATATGGAAGCATCATCAACTATGATTTTCAATGGACTAAATACCCCATCATTAACATCTTGAGATGGATTAGTGGCTGCAAGGAATATTATTCTCACTGCTGATAACAGTCCAGCAAAAGAAACGTTTATAGGACCAGGCACCTGCATTTGACTTCCTCTAAAATCTGCAGTAAATTCATCTCCCTTAATTGTTACCTTTACCTTTACTTTAAAGGGACCATTTCCAACTCCATCATCGTCAATCCAATCTTCGGCTTCATACTCACCATCAGGAAGTGCCATGATTTGCTTTCTTGATAATTCTTCACTATTTTTCAGAAGCTTTTCTATAGCTAACAAAACAGTTTCCTTTCCAAATTTCTCACATAACTCGATAACTCTTTTTTCCCCCGTTCTCATTCCAGCTATTTGTGCCCACATATCTCCAATTGAAAGGTCTGGAAATCTTACATTGGCTTTTATTACATCGATTAAAGCTTCATTCATTACTCCTTTATTGCAAATTTTTACACATGGGAATTGCAATCCTTCCTGATATATTTCAGTTGAATCCACTGTCCAAGAACCTGGATCTTTACCTCCTACTTCTGTCCAATGGGCTTTATTCGCAGAAAAGGCCACAATATTTCCCTTATAATAAATTGGCATTACAAGCCCTACATCTGATAGATGGGAACCTCCACCACTATAGGGATCATTAATGATGATTATATCTCCTTCATTTATATTTCCTGTCTTTACAAACTTATCTATAACTTCTTTTACCATAGAATTCAACATTCCAATAAAACCTGTGGCACCATTTCCTTGAGTTAAAAGTCTTCCCTTTGCATCGGTTAGTCCTGATGCAAAATCAAGAACTTCGTAAATAACTGGACTTTTAGATGACCTTGCAACGGATATAAACATTTCTTCACCTATTGCATAAAGAGAATCTTTGATAATATCTAAGGTAAAAGGATTAACTTTTTTAAAATTTTCCATAATTTACACCTCCATATTAATTATTAGATTTCCATATTTATCAATAGTTACTTCCATTTGTGGGTATACAACAGTGGATGTAGTAACCTCTTCAATAATAGCTGGACCATCTATTTTCATACCTGGAGATAGCTTTTCTCTATCGTAAATATTTGTTTCTATTTTCCCAATAGATTCAAATGTTACAGGTCTTACTTCCTTAATAGCTTCATCAATAGAATAGGGTCTATCTTCTAATTCTTTAATCTCTACCTTTTCTACTTTTCCAAAGGCTGTAAGGTGTAAATTAACTATTTCTGTTAGACTATCATCTATTCTAAAGGAATAATTTTTCTCATGCTCCATATGGAATCTTTCAATAATTTCATTAATATTATCTTTGTTGATCTCTCCATTGGGTATTTGTACCTTAACCGTATGTTCCTGCCCCCAATATCTCATATCAAGATATCTAACAAAAACAACATTATCTTCAGATACTCCTTTTTCTTTGTATTCCTCTACAGCTTTTTCCTCAAGTGCTTTCCATTCATCATTGAATGTATCGTAATCAATTCTATCTAAGCGAATATTGAAGGTTTGTATATCATCTTGTCTTAAATCTGTCATTAACATACCCCAGGCTGAAAATACAGAAGCTGCCACTGGAATAATAATTTTTTTAATTCCCAGCTCTTTTGCAAGAGGCGCAGCATGCATAGGTCCTCCTCCACCAAAAGCTACTAAAGCAAAATCCCTTGGATCATAACCTTTGCGAACTGAAATCAATTTTAACGCATTAAGCATATTTGAATTTGCTATTCTTATTATCCCTAGTGCTGCTTCCTCAACACTCATATCAAATGGATCTGCAATTTTTTCTTTTACTATGTTTCTGACCTTTTCCATATCAACTTCCATATCAAAATTTTTAGCTGATAACCTTCCAACTAGAAGATTAGCATCGGTAGTTGTAGGTTCTGTGCCACCTAATCCATAAGCTACAGGGCCAGGTAAAGCACCGGCAGATCTAGGTCCTACTCTTAAAGAATTTGTACCATCAATCCAAGCTATGGAACCTCCTCCATTTCCTATTTCAACAATATCTACTACTGGCACTTTGATAGGATATCCAGCTGTTATATGGGTTTTTTCTATTTTATGATCTGTTGTGACCTTAACCTCCCCACCGTCGACAAGGGAGCATTTTGCTGTAGTTCCTCCTATATCAAAGCCTATTACCTGATCTTCTCCCAATAACTTACCTAACATAGCTGAACCAAAAATTCCTGCTACTGGTCCAGATTCAACCATATTTATTGGACTTTCCTTTGCCTTATCAAATGTCGTAGTTCCTCCATTAGACTGCATAATATATTTTGGAGATTTTATATTTATTTCTTCTAATTCGCCATAAAGCTTATCTATATACTTTGCAGCAATAGGTTTAACATATGAATTCAATACTGTTGTACTGGAACGCTCATACTCTCTCCATTCTTTAGTTATATTATAGGAGCCTGTTACATAAATTTCCGGCCATAATTCCTTAATATACTCTACAGTTTCTCTTTCATGTATGTCATTAATATATGAATGCAAATATACAACTGCTATAGCTTCTACTTTTTCTTTTTTAAAGTATTCCACACATTTTCTTACATCTTCTCTATTTAAAGGTTTTATTATTTCTCCCTTATAATTAATTCTTTCTTCAACTTCCAATCTAAGATATCTAGGAACAAATACCTTTGGTTTTTCAAACCTTACATTAAACAAATCGGGTCTATTACCTCTGCCTATTTCTAACATATCTCTAAATCCTTTAGTTGTTATAAGTGCAGTTTTGGCTCCCTTTCTCTCAGTTAGTGCATTTATAACAACTGTTGTTCCATGACTAAGGCTTACAACATCCTCAGTGGGAATTTTACTTTTCTTAATAACATCAATTACTCCTTTTTCAAAATTTGGAGGTGTTGTATGGGCTTTTTCTATACCTATTTGTCCATTTCCGTCAATATGTACAATATCTGTAAAAGTACCCCCAATATCAGTTGCTATACGCATAATCTTTTCCCCCTTATTTATGAAATTCCAACAAAATAAACAATTTAATCTTTCTTAATTAAAAACCAGATTAGCTCACAATCCTTATCAGTAGTATTTTTGCACCAATGCTTTTCTCCAGCTGGTATATAGGAAAAGTCACCTGCTTTAACTGTAGTTTTTTCTTCTTCTTTAGTTACAGATTCAACACATCCTTTGATAATGTATGAAAATTCATCAGCATCATGAACTCCAAATCCATTTTCTGGTATCCTAGTCCCACTTTTTATAACAGCTTTACCCATTTTTATTATGTTTTTACTTTCTTTAAAAGCCTCTATCATTTCATAGCCTCTAAAAATATCAGGTGATATTTCCTTTTCTGAAATAATCTTCACCATTTCCATCTCCTCTCTAAAAAATTATTTTAAATTTATAGATGAAATTACTTGAGATACCTATATAACTCGAATTTGGGAAAATTGCATAATATATAAAGTAATTATGTAATTTCCTCACTTAAAATACTAGTTGAGTTATTACACTTATTACTTTTAGCTCAATATCGGAATTATTAGATAGGGCATGGGGCAATGTGGAAGGAAAATGTATCGATTCACCTTCCTTTAGAATATATTCTTTTCCTTCTATTGTGTAGACAGCTTCTCCCTGTAAAACATAATGAAACTCTTCTCCTTCATGGGTAATTTCTTCAGTATCTCCACTATTAGGCTTTTTAACTAATAATATAGGCTCCAGTTTTCTTCCTTCAAATATGCCACTAAGTCTCTTATACTGCATATTAGACCTCTCAATACGTATAAATTTTTGTTCACTTTTTTTTCTAATAAAACATAAATCACTTTCTTCATCAAAAAATCTTTTCATAGGAACATTTAAGGCATCGGCAATCTTCTTTAATGAAGTAATTGTCATACTAGAAAGTCCTCTTTCAACTTGAGATAAAAAACTTACTGATAGTCCGGTTTTTTCGCTTAATTCTTTTAAGGTTATATTGTTTTTCTTTCTTATTTTTCTAATTTCCTTGCTAATTCCAATCATGCTTTTTCTCCTTTGATTTAAAATTTAAGTATTGGTAAAAATTTTTTATTTTTTAATGTCATTACTATTTACTGAAATAATTATAGTATAAACATATAAAATTACAGTGTCACTGTAATTTTTAATATTATATCATTAAATATATGATTTGTGAATATATTTTCTGAATTTTTTGTTATTTATTTTTATTCATTATATTTAATATGTTTAACATTTCATATTAAAAAATTTTCACTTTGCCATTTATCTTTGTCCTAAAAAATATATTCTATCTAAAAAAAATATTTAAAATTAAAATCTTACTTATTAGAAATAACCAATCTGAAAACTTAATTTATACAGCTTAAAAATATCGATGTTTCTGCGATTTTTTTGATGTATAAATTTACATTTTAATTTGGTTATCTATATATGAAAAATAATATTGACATAATAACAATTTTGTGAAAAAATATAATTGTAACGTTATTGTATGTGGTTGTAGAATATATATAGATACAGTTTAGGTACAATTAATTTTAATAAGGGGGAATTTTGATGAATAAAAGATACGAATTAAATAAGAATTTAGCTGAAATGCTTAAGGGCGGCGTTATCATGGATGTTATGAATCCAGAACAAGCTAAAATCGCTGAAGCAGCTGGCGCTTGTGCAGTTATGGCACTTGAAAAAATACCAGCTGATATTAGAGTTCAAGGTGGTGTTTCAAGAGCTTCTGATCCTAAAATGATTAAAGAAATTCAAGCAGCCGTATCTATTCCTGTAATGGCAAAGGTAAGAATTGGTCATTTTGTTGAAGCTCAAATACTTGAGGCACTAGAAATCGATTACATTGATGAAAGTGAAGTGTTAACACCTGCTGATAATGTTTACCACATCGACAAAAGTAAATTTAAAGTGCCCTTTGTTTGTGGAGCTAAAAACCTTGGTGAAGCTTTAAGAAGAATCGGCGAAGGAGCTTCAATGATTAGAACAAAGGGGGAACCTGGTACTGGTGATGTTGTTGAGGCAGTAACCCATATGAGAAAGATGAATGAGGAAATCAGGTACATACAAACCCTGACAAATGAACAATTAATGACTGCATCTAAGGATATGGGGGCACCCTATGAACTAGTTAAATATGTAAATGAACACGGTAAGCTACCCGTTGTTAACTTTGCCGCTGGAGGAGTTGCAACACCAGCCGATGCAGCAATGATGATGCAATTAGGCTGTGACGGTGTTTTTGTTGGCTCTGGCATCTTTAAATCCGGTGATCCTGCTAAAAGAGCACAGGCTATTGTAAAAGCTGTTACCCATTATGACAATCCAGAAATTTTGGCTAAAGTTTCAGAAGACCTTGGTGAAGCAATGGTTGGTATCTCTGTAAGTGACGTTGAAAAACAAAATAGAATGGCCGATCGTGGGTGGTAATATGGTTATAGGCGTTTTAGCTCTACAGGGTGCCTTTAGAGAACATATGAAATGCCTTGAAAATATTGGAGTTCAAGGTAAGCTTATAAAAAGTAATGAAGACCTTGAAGGCATAGATGGAATCATTTTCCCTGGTGGTGAAAGCACTGCAATGGGGAGAATTCTTGTAGACTTTAATATGAAAGAAACTATTTCAAATAAAATAAAAAGAGGTCTCCCCGCATGGGGTACTTGTGCAGGAATGATACTCCTAGCTAAGAAAATTAATAGAACCAATAAGGGTCATCTTGAAGTAATGGATATAGATGTAAAAAGAAATGCCTATGGTAGACAATTAGGCAGTTTTTCCACTAAAGAAATAATACCTTTAGTTTCTAAAGACCCAATTGAATTGGTTTTTATTAGGGCTCCATATATCACTAAAGTCGGTAAAAATGTAGAAATTTTATGTGAAATAGATGGTAATATTGTTGCTGCAAAGGAAGAAAATATGCTAGCCACATCCTTTCATCCCGAACTTACTGAATATGAAGACTTTCACAGATATTTTATTGAAATGATTAAATAATTATATACAAAAATATAGAGTGCATAAACTGCACTCTATATTTAATAAATATTGGACTTTAAAATATTATACTATTTCAGCTCTTCCATGTTAATACCTTTTTTCTTTGCAATATACTTCGGAATTAGAGAAATTAGAAATAGGATAATACCAGCCCCTGCAAATTTTACCAATAATCCTGCCGAAAAACCATTTGTTACTATCTCACCAGCCATATATGCATATATAAATGCTCCCGGCGCCATACAAATTAGCGATACAATAAAGTATGTGCTTATATTTATTTTAGTAAGTCCATAGGCATAATTTTGAAATGAAAAGGGAAATACGGGAACTAAACGAGTTAGTATCAAAAAGCTTGTTCCGTTCTTTTCAACTCCATCATCTATTTTCTTAAACATTTCATTCTTCCCTATTTTATCTTCAATCATACCCCTTGCCACATATTTAGCAACTAAAAATGCTGCTGTTGCACCAAGGGTTGCCCCTAATAACGATACAATTCCACCCCTTATTGGTCCAAAGGCTATTCCTGCAATTATTGTAAGCATTGATCCAGGAAGCATAAATACACATGATGCAATAAACACCAATACAAAAACCAGGTATCCCAAAATTCCAAAGGATTTAAAAAAAGACTGCATTGCCTGAACATCCTGAATTTTGCTAACTAAACCTATTTTCCAAGCTATAAAAAATCCTATGGCAATAACTAATACAGCAATTATTAATTTTCCTAAATCCTTCTTTTTGCCTTGCTCTTTTACCTTTGCCAAAAGAAACACCTCCATATCATATTATTTTATTTCTCCAGTTTCAACTTCCAAGTCCTCATGATAGCTCCATTCTATCCATGAACCATCATAATTTTTTACATTTTCATATCCTAACAAATGACTCAAAACAAATGTAGTATGGGCTGAGCGAACTCCCGATTGGCAATAAGCGATTATAGTTTTATCTGGAGTAACTCCCTTTGATTCATATATTTCTTTTAATTCTTCTACAGTTTTAAATGTAGTATCTTCACCATCTCCTACATTGATAGCATTTTTGTATTCAATAAATACACTTGAAGGAATTCTTCCCTTTCTAAAGGCTCCACTCTTCAAGTCCTTTCCAGTTGCTTCTTCGATAGAGCGGGTGTCTAGTATTATTACATTTGGATCCTTTATTCCAGACTTAACATCCTCTAGGGTTGCCAATTTACTTAAATCTTCTTTTCCATCAAATTTATATTCTGTTTTAGTTATTTCCGGTTTTTCAGTTGTTGTATCAAGTCCTGAGGCCTTCCACCCATTTATTCCACCATCTATAAGGGCCATTTTTTCATGACCAAGCATCTCAAGCTGCCAGAAAAATCTTGCTGCATCATAATCCCCCTTGGAATCATAAAGTAAAACCATAGTATCATTATCAATCCCAATTTCACCTAGAAATTTCACCATTTTTTCAGCATCTGCTCTCATTCCACCAAATTCATATTCATCTTCATTTGCACTATAATCGGGCCTCCATATATTAATCGCCTCTGGTATATGTCCTAATAAATATTCAGGAGCCTTTCTAATATCAATTACTACAATTTTTTCATCGGATTCTATTAATTCCTTAGCCTTAATAGAACTTATTATAAATTCTGGATTAGAATATTCATCATATTTCGTTTCTTGCTCTTTAAGTTCTGCCTGGGTCTTTTGATCCGGTGCACTACAGCCCATCAATCCCAAAATCATGGATAAAGCTAAAATTATTGATAATAACTTCTTCATAAATTTTCCCTCCAGTAATTTGAATATTTATTTTAATACTTCATTAATATTCTTTTTTGACTTATATCTATTGGCCCATGAAGTAATGGGGCTGCCAGGTAATCCTGGAAATTCTGTCTTTGAATCAAATTTTTCTCCAAATATTAAATCAAGTATATGGACTGCCTTCTTTTCACCCTTTACCATGGATTCCCTACATGCTGCACAATAAGCCACAACATAATCGGACTCCATTTCAGAGGTTCTCCTTTTCATAACTCTAAGGGCAAGGTCTGGATTAGCTGGAACAACCATTCCTCCAAAACCACAGCACCTTGTATTTTCTCCAGTGTGGGGCGGCTCTTCAATTTTGTATCCTAACTCCTTCATTATCCACCTTATTCCATCATGTATAGGTTTTCTATTTCTAGTTGGACAGGAATCATGTATGGCAAATACTATATCACTATTCTTGCCTTTTCCTATCGCTTCCTTAGGAAGACCTATTTGGGGAAAGAGTTCCCAAAGTGATACTACTTTCTGATTTTTACTATATTCCGACATTGTTAAAAAACATGACTGACAGGCAACTATGATTTCCTCGGCCCCTAATCTATCAATCTCCCCTTGCAGCTGACCATATCTTTCCTTAAACTTACCAACCTGCCCTAGTGCCTTTGTTGGTTTTCCGCAGCATTTCAATATTGCCCCTGTTCCAGGTAATTTTTCCTGTAGATATTCCAGTGTTTTCTTTACTACCTCAGGATTATAGGATGGTAAGCTACATCCAGGAATGAAAACTCTTTTAGTCTTATTATTCATATTAAACCTCCCCCCTGCTTTTCGACTGCTCTGACATTTTAGCTGGTCTAGCCGTGGTAAATAATTTTGAAAATCCTAATAACTGGTGCATTTCGATAGCTTTATGACCCTTCATTGGTGATTTGCCATTATTAGCTTTAATCATCTCTTTTCTTATTTCCATAAACCTATCCTTCATTTCAAAATCCTTAGGGCATGCTATTGTACATTGACTACACATATTACATGAATAAGGTATGATTGGATCTATCTCTCCAGTTTTTATAATCTGCTCAAAAAGTTCTTTAGGACATTCACAAAAATCACCAAGCATCTCGCATTCCTTCATACAAAGCTTACATTCACATTTTAAACATCTTGATGCTTCTTCAACAGCTTGTGCTTCAGTAAAACCTAAATCAACTTCTTCAAAGCCCTTTATTCTAATATCTGGATCTATTTGTCTTGTCTTTATTCTTGGAAGATCAACATCCTCATCCTTTAGTTCAGTCTCAAGCCAAGTTTCATATGTACCTTCATATTCCCTGTCAGTAAACATATCCTCATTATTCAGGAATCTATCTACGGATAGTGCAGCCTTTCTACCTTCTGCCATAGCCTCTACAGCTATTACTGATCTTCCTGTGGCATCTCCTGCAACGAAAACCTTTTCCATTTTTGTTTGGAGTGTTACATTATCTACCTTAAATCTTCCTCCCCGTATTGTTTCTATAGATTCTGTCGGAACAAAGGAACTATCTACCCCCTGACCAACTGCAAATATAACATTATCTAAATTAAAGGTATTTTTAATATTTTCATCATACTCAGGATTGAATCTACCCTCTTTATCAAATAAAGATATACATTTTTTTATTTCAATACCTGTTATTTTTCCTTCTTTGCCTATAATCTTTTCAGGTCCAAATCCATCATGAAGTATTACTCCTTCTTCTAGTGCTTCTTCTACTTCCCAATCATGGGCAGGCATATCAGATTCATTTTCTAAACATATAAGATGAACTTCCTCTGCTCCTACCCTCCGTGCACTTCTTGCAGCATCTATTGCCACATTTCCTCCACCAATAACTGCAATTTTCTTTCCTATATCATATTTTCTTGTTAAACTAACTTCCCTTAAAAAATCAACTGCATTTAATACGCCCTTTAAATCATGTCCTGGAACTGGAATAACAATGCCCTTATGGGCTCCTACTGCTATTACTATTGCATCATAATCCTTCTCTAAGCTCTCAAAGGATATATCCTTTCCAATTTCAACACCTAGTTTAAATTCAATACCTATTTCCTCTAATAGCCTGTATTCATAATCAATAATATCTCTAGGTAATCTATATTCAGGTATACCAACCCTCATCATTCCTCCAACTACTGGAAGTCTTTCATATATTGTTACTTTATATCCCTTTTTTCTCAAATCCAAAGCTGCCTGTGCACCTGCAGGTCCAGCTCCAACAACTGCAATTCTTTCAGATCTTTCTCCTTTAACTGATAAATCCCAGTTCTTCTTATCATCATAGTTGTCGGCAACAAATCTTTTTAATGCTGCTATTGCCATAGGCTGCCTAAAGGCTTCTTCTCTTTTGCACTTTTCTTCGCAGGGGTGGGCACAAATTCTACCTAATGTGGCCGGCAAGAATAATTTTTCTCTAATTAAATTTATAGCTTCATTATGTTTTCCTTCTCCTATTAAATTAACATAACCCTTTACATCGGTATGCATTGGACATGTAGCTTCACAGTATGGTGGGGCATCGCCCATACAATCTTCTGCAATTTCCTGCATTTTATCCAAAATTTCTTTTGAATAAGCAATTTTATTCACAAGCTTACCTCCTCTTCTCAATTAAAAATAAATAATAGTTTAAATTTTTTCTTAATTCAAAAGAATCTTTGTTAAAAACTCTACAATTCTTAATTTCATTATATTATATTTTTGTATTGAAGCTTAATAAGCATTGTTTATGAAATATAATAATAATTTATCATGGATTTTTTTAAAATATTTTTCCACATTTTAGTTTAAATATTTAATTTTTTGACATAAGAATAACAAACCTTATTTGATATTATGGTATAATATAGTAAGTTAAATTGAATTAAATATATAGATTTCTAATAGTAAAGCTTAATTTATTCTTATGAAAATATCCAATGCTTCTAGGGATTTTTCATATGTATAAATTAATTGTTTTACTAGAATATCTATATAGATTTTCCATAGCAAAACTTAATTTATTAATATCAAAATATCCGCTGTTTGAAGGAATTTTGATGTATATAAATTAATTTTAAAAATTTTTTGGGTATAGGTGATTATATGAACATACAATATTTAAGGGCGTTTTACGCAACTGTAAAAGCTAATAGTATATCTAAGGCTGCTAAAATTCTTCATTTAACGCAACCTGGTCTTAGTATGCAAATTCAATCTTTAGAAAAAGATCTTGGGGTAAGTCTATTAAATAGAAGTAATAAGGGGGTTGAACTAACAGAGGCTGGTAAGGTTGTCTTTGATTACGCCACAACTATTCTATCTTTACAGGAAAATATTGAAAGGGACCTGGAAAACTTAAAATCAGATAAGAAATATCTTCTTATAGGATCATGTAAAGCCGTAGGAGAATATGCTCTTCCCTGTTCTATATACATGTATAAACAAAATAATGAAGATGTAGATATAAATTTAGAAATAAGTAATACAAAGGGAGTAGTGCAGGATCTTATAAGCAGAACAATAAATATTGGATTACTCCATGGTTATGAAAGTAATAAAAATCTTGCAATTCAAAAAGTAACCTCAGATAGATTATTGTTAGTTACATCATTGCCTCTAATGAAGGATAAAATCTCAATTAAAGAACTCACACGCCTACCTTTAATATTTAGAGAAAACGGGTCCGGTACTAGACAGACTATTTTAAAAGCTTTAAAACCCCACGGCATTGGAGCTCAGGATTTAAATATTATTTATGAGCTTAATTCCATGGAAGCTATAAAAACTTCCGTAATTGCGGGTAAAGGTATATCCTTTATACCAGAATTAACAATAAAAAGAGAGTTAAGGGATAATGTACTTAAACATGTTGAAATAGAAGGATTGGAATTATTCAGTGAATTCTATATAGGTTATAGAAAGGATCATCAGCTTTCTCCATTTGAGTCGGATTTTATAAAATTTATAAAATCTTCTAAACGAGGATTCTGTTAAATACAGCTTTAAGAGGATTCATAAGATTTTCCTATGTATAACAGAATTTACCTTTTTTATACCTATGAGTTTTGGGAAAATTATATTTTTATATTCCTATAAAAAATTAATTTTCAATAATTTAGCATCTAAACTTGAAAATATCAAGCTTCACTCTATTGTTTCTAAATTTAAACTTGTAAATTGGAGTGGTATCTGTGATTATTAAAGTTGATTTTGTTTTAGCAATGATGATTTTACTTATTATTTGCATTTGTTTGACAAATTTTTTTATGAAAATTGCTAATTTTATCGGTGACAAACTCAAAATTGGTACTTTTTTTATAAAATTATTCAATAAAATTGGAAAGAATAAATAAATGTATTAGAAAAGTTTAATTTTGTCTATCTGGATAACCCCTTTGATAAGATAGTATTTGATCTGTAAACCTAAATACTATCTTATCAAAGGTTTTTTTCTTTTCTGCTCACTGGTGGAAGCTCCTTAAAATCATATATAAAGTAAGTAGTTTTCATCATCCTATAAGCTAATAAAAAATAACTTTCCCATATATTTTATAGACTTTATTAAATTTATATTGAAAAAAAAACAAAAATGTTATAATATACATAAATATTAATTTATTTACTAATATATAAAATATAGGTAAGGAGGATTAGTATGAAAAAAATATTTATATTTTTGTTGGTAGTATTGATATTGTTTCCTACATCAATAACTTTTGCAGGTAATCATCATGAAGTTACGTTTGAAGAATTAAATGAATTGGCCACAAAGTATGATTTTGAACCACAAATTGTTAATATAACTTTATCTCAAGATAAAGTTATAAGTAATTTAACAAAAAATGAATTAGAAAGTCTTATTATTAAATCTCGTAAAAGAAACTCAAAACCTTTACATTTTGAAGAAAAAGTCTACATACAAATGCCTGAATCCAGCCACTCGAATAGATTTATAAATGCAACTTCAAATGGATGGGTAACTAAAACTGGTGTAGATACATTATCTAGAACAGGCTACCACTTAGATATTGAAGAATTTAAACTAAAAAAATCTGTGTCTGTTTCATATGAGTATGAAGCTCAATATTTACCTGGAGAACCTGATCCTACAAGAAACTGGAAATTTACAGACTGTGATGAAGGTAGTGTAGATCATTTAAATGAAGGTGCTTATATAATAAAAAGTGTTACATCAGAAGCAGAGATTTCATCTAGTTCCACCAGTATAACACAAACTTATAGCGGTGTAGTTGATACTGGAATATATATAGGGATAGACGGAGCTCAGATTCGAATTCCAACAGGAGAAAATGATTTTTCAGGAAATGTTGCTTATATAATTTCTGAAGTTCAATAATTTAAAATATATAGAATATAAAAAAAATCAAATCAGCACTACACCGTTAGAATAGGTGGTTTTCGTTATACAAGAAGAGGCTGTCTCATAAATAATAATATAGGACAGCCCAATTTTTATGGGGAAAATTACAGAAGATAAATATCTAATAATTTTCATATTTACTATAATTAAGTTATTGCAAAAATTTACCTTTCTTTTTAATAGACTAAATAGAAATTTAACTATGAAATATAAAAACGTTATAACCTATGCAGCTTATATATAAATAGGTAAAAAACAAAGTATCTAGAATTCCCTTTAAAAAATTATCAATCTCAAATGTTTTTATCATTAAATTAGAAAAATTATTTCAAGACAACTTCTTATTTAAATATATTCTTTCATTAATTTCTCTAAGAAATCAATATTTAAATACTCTTCTATTTTTCTATAAGTATCCATATTTTTTATATCCTTATTTGGCTTTTGATATTCAAGCCATGCATATGCACACCATGATAGTGCCCTTAGATATAAATATGGATTATAAAGATGCACCCTCTCTTTAATATCTTTATTGCCATTTTTCAGATTATTTATATAAGCTTTATAGAAGTCTTCTATCTCTTCCTTAGTAAGTACATAATTGGCCTTCCAAAGAGTTGTTGTAGGAGCTAGAAATTGAGTTATATCCTGACAGGGATCAGATACAACCGGTTTTTCCCAATCTATTAAATAACTATTTTTATCTCCAATAATAAAATTATGGGAATTTACTTCAGTATTATTAATAACATGCCATTTATTTTTAGTAAAATACCGTTCACGATCCTTATTTTTTTCTGCCCATTCTAAAAATTTGTAAAAGAAATTCTTTAATTTCTTGTGGACCATGGGAGATTTTAAATAATCCTTTAATAATCTTTTTCCTTCTGTAATTCTATCACTACAAATATTATCTTCCATAATGAACTCATGATTTATATTTTCTAAATCAATAGAATGAATTTTGCCAAATATTTCAGCAGATTTTTTTAAATCCTTATTATACTCAAGGGGTCTTCCCTCTAAAAACTCCATAATTAATACTCCATATTCTAAAAACATCTTGCTGCTATCTACGAAATATACCTTTGGAGTTACATCACTAATTTCCAGAGCCTTTAGAGCATTATATTCATACCCAATTTGATTATTTAGTTCTAATTGGCTCCCTGTATTTACTCTAAAAACATACTTGCTATTTCCATCATCTACAGTAAAATTTATATTATATTCTCCCTGGGCTAAAAAATTAACATTAAAATTCTTATTTAGTTTTAAATCAAAATACAATTCTTTTTCGAAAATATAATCTTTGATTTTACACTTTAGAGTATCCTTCAACATATTGTTTATCACTCCATAGGCTATTTATATAATTTATTGTGTTATAGGGTATAACATTTCCATCTTCTAGTTTATACTTACTTTTCATAATAAAATTAAATAAATCCTCTTTTGTATCTATATCTCTAAGCTTGCTGACAAGCTTGGTTTTTAATCCTAAACCGTTGGCAATATCAATGGTTCCTTCAAGGACAGATTTATTTCCCCATTTTACTTTATTTTGAAATAAGTCCTTATGAGGCCTATGAATTCCAATAAGATAATATCCTCCATCTACAGTTGGTCCTAATACAATATCATTATTTCCAAGGGCCATAAATGAAACCCTGATATCATAGGGTTGAATGCTTGGTATATCTGCTCCCATAAGAATTATTTCACTATAGCCTTTATTAAAGAGATACTGAAAAGCATTGAACATTTTTTCTCCAAGGTCTTTACCCCATTGTGGAAAACACTGTATATAATCTGGGATGAAATCTTCCATAAGTTTAAATGATTTTTCTGGAGTATATGTTAAAAATATATCTATATCATCCTTAATATATTCAAATACATTAAATAAGTCTAGTAAAAAACATTTATGAAGATTAGCACATTCTTCTCCACTTAAAACTTTCATTAGTCTTGTCTTGGTTCTACCTGGTATAGGGACCCTCGTCATTAATATTAAAGCCTTCATCATCTTGCCTCCCTATATATTTCCTTCAATTTGGAAGGAGATACTCCTAGTATATAAAGCAATTTTATTTTCTGCATAAGTAATAATGTTTTAAACTGACCACCTTTATTAAACCTCCTTGCAGAAGTTCCAATAGAGGTCTTCAGCATTTTTACTTTTCCTGCTTTATAAAGTTTTTTAGACAGTTCCCAATCTTCCATAAGCTCTATATGGGGGTATCCACCAAGCTTTAAAAATATATCCTTTTTAATGAAAATACCTTGATCTCCAAAAATTAGCTTTAAAAGTTTCGCCCTGAAATTTGATGTTATTGCCACAAATCTCATAAATATCGTATGACAATCATAAAAGCTTAAAGAAAAACCACCACCAACATAGCCTCTATTAATAGCTTCTTCTATGCTTTGAAGTGATCTATTGTGGAGTTGTGAATCAGAATGTACAAACCATAATATATCTCCTAAGGCTTCCTCTGCTCCTACATTCATTTGATTTGCCCTTCCTCTTTCACTGTGGATAACCTTTGCATATCCCGAGGCTTTTTCCACAGTTCTATCTGAACTTCCACCATCAACAACAATCACTTCTTTTTTCCCTTCTAATGAATTAATATTTAATAACATTTCTTCTATATTCTTTTCCTCATTTAATACTGGAAGGATTATAGATATCATATCAGCACCTCGGACATGTTATTAAAAAATACTATCTTATCAAAATCAATTTGAGCCCATACTTTCTCTCTCTCTTGAAAAATATTCTTTGAATTATTTATGCACTTAAGCTTTATATTATTTACCAATAATGTATAATAAACCTTATCGCCTGCATATTGTCTTGATACTATATTTGCCCAAAAACCGCTGCTTTCTTTTGTTCTTTTTATATCTATTTCTTCGGGCCTTATCATTGCCACTACCTTTGAATACCTATTAAAATTTGTTTTAAATTTACCTGCTCTACAATGAAAAAGACCATTTTCTATTTCACCCTTTAAATAATTCTTTTCACCGAAAAAATCCGCAACAACAGACGAGATTGGTTTTTCATAGATTTCAAGTGGGTCGCCAAATTGCTTTATTTCCCCATCCAGCATAACAGCCACTTTATCTGAAGTCATCAATGCCTCCTCTTTATCATGGGTTACCAATAAGGTAGTTATTTTAAGTTTTTCTTGTATATCACAAACGAATTTTCTCATAGTATCTCTGAGCCTAGTATCAAGATTTGAAAATGGTTCGTCTAATAAAAGCACTTTTGGGTCTATGGCCAATGCTCTGGCTATGGCAACTCTTTGTTTTTGTCCACCGGAAAGCTCATCAGGATATTTTTTTTCATGGCCTATTAAACTTACTAGCTTAATCATTTCCTTGACTTTTTCTATTCTTTTCATTTTTTTTACTTTAACCATTTTAAGTCCAAAGCCTATATTTTCTTCCACAGTCATATGGGGAAACAAAAGATGGTCCTGAAAAACTATTACAGCTCCTCTTTTTTCCACTGGAATATCTACAATAGATTTTCCATTAAATAGTATATCTCCACTATTGGGAGAAATAAGTCCTGCTATAGCCTTTAGAGTTGTGGTTTTCCCGCATCCGGAAGGCCCAAGCAAAGAAACCATCTCACCTTCATTTACGGTCAAATTAATATTTCTCAATACTTGCCTGTTTTCAAAATCCTTTGATATATTTTTTAGTTCTATTTTATACATATGCATTCTCCTCTATTAAGCTCATAGATAAGAAATGTGCTTAATTAACATTATTAATTTTAAAATACAATATTCAGATAACTTACCTGACCTCTCTATTACATTTTGTGTTTTAAAATTTTTCACATGTATTATGCAATTTCCTCAGTTATCTACATATAAAAATAATTTTTTCCTCTATAATAGAACTTTACCAGCTTTTCCATTATCAAAAGCATACCAAAAGTAGATAAAATAAATATTATGCTATATGATGAAGCCATCATTCTATCTCCACTTTGGATGTATGGAAACATAAGCATAGAAAATGTTACAATTTGTCCGCCACCTATTAAAAAAGTTAAAAAATATTGACTAAAGGAAACTATAAATACCAAAGTTGCTGCAGATATTAAGCCAGGGGCAATAAGTGGTAATGTAATCTTTATGAAGGCTTGGAATGGACTGGCTCCTAAAACTCTTGCCTGCATTTCCATGGATTCACCAATGATTTCAAATACATTTGTAAGTATCCTTATTCCATAGGGTAAACAAGGAATTAAATGAACCAGCACAACCCCTATAAACGTATTAGCTAATCCCATTTTAATAAAAACAAAATGTATTCCCATGGCAACAGCTATAGGAGGAACAATTATTGGAGCAAGAATTAATATCTTAAAAAAACTTTTCCCTTTAAATTTATATACTCCCAAAGCCTTTGCAGCAGGAATACTCATTAAAAGAGTAATAAATGTAACTACACTAGATAAAAATATACTAAAGAAAAGTATCTTTAAAGAATTATTTAAAGGATTAAATATATATTTAAATCCTCTTATACCAAAGTTGTCGGGAAACACTTTGGGCCAGGGCCATATATTAACAAAGCTCCACAAGACTAATACTGCAATTGGAAAAATTAACAAAAATATAAGAACATACATCATACATTTAAAAATAAGGCCTTTTTTCTTCATCTTTTTGTCTATTCCTTTCTCCTTAATCTCACCCTCTATGCACTAACTATAATTTAAATGTTAAACCTTGAAATCAACTTAAAGCTCTTACTATAAAGCCATACTAAAATTAATGAATAAAATGTCAATATCATATTTATAACCATGGTATATGGTCTATGGGTTAAATCTGGATTGGTATATTCAATATATGCCTTTACAGGTAAAGTTTTTGGAGTGGTAGGCCCCAGTAAATAAGGGACTTCAAAAGCTCCAAAGGAAAATGCAAAAATAATTATAAATGATGACAGGATACTGGGCAGTATCAAGGGAAGAATTATCTTCCAAAAAACCTGTCTTTTATTGGCACCTAAATTTGATGCTGCATCAAAGAGATCTTCATTTATATTACTTAAAACAGTGTATACAACCATAGCAATAAAAGGTATTTCCTTCCAAAGATAAGAAATAATTATACCGATCCCTTTTCGATCAAATATCAAAGATGGAAAATGCCCCTGTCCCTCAATAAACCCTAAATAATAAAGTATTCTACTTAAAACACCACTCTGGGCCATCATATTATAGACAAGGAGCGCCGCTATTGAGTGGGGAACTATTATTGGCAATTTGTATATTATTTCTTCCACTTTCCTTTTATTCTTACTTTGAAAAATAGAATAGGCCAGTAAAACCCCAATTACAACTGCTAAAACAGATGAAACAAATGAAATATAAAGACTGAATTTAAAAGAATCTAAAAAGCTTTTATCTGTCAATACTTCTTTATAATATTTTAAAGTAAAATCCTTCAAGCCAACAACTGGAAAATATCCTAAGCTTTGTGAAAAAGCTATTATAAGTCCCATTACAAATATTCCCAAGATTATTAGCATGACGGGGGTTAACATAATATAAGGCTTAAGTTTCTTAATCAATCTTATTCACCCTCTACCGCAATATTCTCCTGCCATATCTCTTCAATTATTAGAACTATATCAGCTGGCATTTCTGGAACTCTATGATTAAGCAATATACTTTGTGGAAGTGCACCTTCTCCTATTTTAATATTTTCAAAAACTTTCTTCTCTTCATCGTTTAGCCTACTATTATCTAGAACAGGTAAATCTCCCCAATTATTAGGATCATATTTTGAGCTTTGGGCTTCTACGCTTAAAATGAAGTTAATAACAGCAAGGGCTCCTGCTTTATTTGGTGCATTGTAAGGTATCGATAGGAAATGGGTATTGCCTATTGTTCCCTTTTCAAATATAGCCGAATTACTGCTCTTTGGAAATTCCCCCGTTGTAATTTTACCGGAAACATAATTGGGATTATAGCTCATAGTCATTAAAACTTCATTATCTGAAAACATATTATCTAATTGAGCATTGGTAGCTGGATATGTTTTTCCCTCCTTCCATAGGTAGGGCTTTAACTCCTTTAAAAATTCTATCGCCGGTTCTATTTCCTCTTGTATTCTCTCCTTGTCGGCTTCTAAAGTTAAAAATTGCTCATAGCCTAGAACATCATATATTATATTCCTAACAAATGCACTCCCTGTAAAATCTGGAGGCGCTGGATATGTAAATTTTCCAGGATTCTTTTTAACCATTTCAAGAAGTTCTTTATGATTTTTAGGAGCTCCTTTTAGTCTATCTTTATCGTAAATCATAACAAATTGAGCCTTTCCATAGGGTACTTCATAGCCTTCTACTTTAAATCCAAAATCATATTTTACCTCTGAAGAATCTTTATCTATATATTTATTGAAATTAGGTAATTTGTCAGTAAATGGACCTAATAATAAATCATTGCTTTTAGCAGTATAGAAATTTTCACCATTTATCCATACCACATCAATAGTGCCATTCTTCGCCCCAACCTGTTTTTCTCCTAATAATTTATTTATAATATCATCAATATTCATTGGCACTCTATTAAAATTTATATCGTATTCTTCTTTAAGCCTTTTCCCAACAAAATTATCCAGCCATTCATTAGTCTTTTGACTTCCACCCCAACCATAAAAGTTGACTGTAGTCCCCTTAGCTCTTTCTAAAATTTCATTCCAATCCTTCTCTAAAACATTTTCTTCAATCTCATTTGAATTATTAGTACATGCCACTAAATTTAAAGATAATATTAATGCAAATAAAATAGTTAATATTTTTTTCATGAAGTACCTCCCTATAAAACTTTTTACAAAGATACACAACTTTAAGGTTTAATAAATTTAAAATAAAAATATAAAAAGCTCCATTATTCTATTTGAAATTTATTTTAAATGCCAATCTTATTTATTTATAATAAATACTTGAATAGAAGCTTAGACCCTATAAATGCACCTATAAACATGAATATTCCATATACCCATCCATGTAAAGAAAAAGAAGGCACAGCACTAAAGTATGCACCAATATTACATCCAAAGCTCAATCTGCTTCCATATCCCATTAAAACTCCACCAATTAGTCCAAATATCAACTGCTTTTTATTTTTCATTCTTTTCCACTTAAACTCTGAAGCCAATAATGCTGCTATTAGAGCTCCAAAAACTAAACCCAAATTTAATATTGTGTACTCATTATTGAAAAAAGCTCTTTGGTTTGTTATATCATTTCTAAATACGTTAAAATAGTACCATTTAGAATGATCTACTCCCAAGTTTTCTAATATTCCCATTCCCCAATATAAAAATCCTGTAGTTATTCTCCAAGGTTCTCCAGAAAAAGCAAATAAAATTATATTTAAAGCTGCTAAAATTATTCCTCCAACTAAATAGGGCCAAGGTTTATTAAATATTCTCTTTAAAATTTTCATTTAATCACCCTTTATTTTCTTTTTTCTATATATATTTCCCATTCTCCATCACCAATCTCAGCATAATCTACTTCATGTCCTTGTTTTTTAGCCCATTCAACAACATTTGTTATTGAACAGCTGTGATCGGTTTCCATTATTAAAACTTGCCCTATTTCCATTTCCTTTAGCTTTTTAAGTGCTTTAAGAAGTGGTAATGGACATGCTTCATACATACAGTCTATTCTTACTTCTGACATATAAAAACCTCCACATCACCTTATCATCATATTATTTTTCTTATCATAAACATCAGCTAAATAGTAAAGTATAATCAATACAAAAACTTGTATAACTGCAGAAACAGGAAGCCCCAAATAATTAGGAATATATATAATAGGTGATTTACTTATAAAAAATTTATCCCAAAGTTCAAAATTCCTTACTCCTAAAAGACTTCCAAAGATAAATCCAATTAATACTACTAATTGTAAAGTAAATCCTTCTCCTATCCTCATAAGAGTTCCACTGGCACAGCCACCAGCTATAACCATTCCTATTCCAAATAATATTGCTCCCAAAGCTGTATGAATACCCACTGGTGCTATTTGTCCTGGTATTTTTGAAGGATTAATGTTTACATTACCTTCTAAAAATCTAAACTGAATAATCGCAAAACCTATTGTAGATATAATAAAAGCAATAATAACAGCCTTAAGAATTGAGGTGCTTCCAACCATTATAGGATCCCTAAAGCTGGCAGTAAAGCAAAATCTTGATTTTTGAAGAGTGAAGCCTATTAATAGTCCTATAAGCCAAACCACACTATATGTAAAATTGTTCTTTAAGAAAACTAAATATATAAAACCAACTATTACAATAAGTGCTATCCCTTTAAAAATTTGATTTTTCTTTTTTTCATACTTTAATTGGCGTTTTTTCTTTAATTCTTCTATTCTATTTGAAGACAATTATTTCACTCCTTCTAAATGATAGATCAAACATATAAACAACTGAGCAAATTGCTTAATTACCTTTCGCAAAAATCATCTACTATCATATAGTTTCAAAATCTTCTAAGTCATACCATATATATTGTACAATTCTGCCAAATCATAGTTATGCAATTTTCTCAACTAAGATTACATCTTTTAATCTTAGTATGTTAAATTCTAGTCAATCCATCATATATATTATATATCAATTGGAAAAGTATTTCGTATTTAGAATGTTTATACAGAATAACTAAATATTATATAGGAATATACTTTATATTTTACCAATTTATATGCTAAAATGAAAATGTGAATTTTTTATAAAGATAAACAACTTTAATTTAAAAATAAGGTGGTTATAAATATGTATAAAATAATATTCGATTGCGACAATACTATGGGAATAGATAAATGTGATGTTGATGATGGACTTACCTTGTTATATTTACTAGGCAGAAAAAATATTAAGCTTTTAGGTGTTACTACAACCTTTGGTAACAGTAATATTGATACTGTTTACAATAACACGGTAGAAATCTTCAATGACTTAAACATCAATAATATCCCTCTGTATAAAGGAGCTGGGACACAGAAAAATAGGCAAAGTGAAGCTTCTAAATTTTTAGCAAAAGCAGCAAATGCCCATCCCGGCAAAGTAACTATTTTGGCAACGGGATCCTTAACTAATTTATTAGGAGCATATGAAATAGATAGCTATTTTTTTGAAAATGTAAAGGAAATCGTTTTAATGGGCGGCATAACTAAGCCTTTAATTATTAATAATAAGAATTTAGATGAACTGAACTTTTCATGCGACCCTGAAGCTTCATATGAAGTTTTAAGCTCTAAGGCCAAAGTAACAGTATTAACTGGACACATTTGCCTTCAAGCCCTCTTTGGTGAAGAAGAATATAAAAAACTAATGAACAATGATTCAAAAAAAATATATAGATATATTAAAAATAAAACAATCCACTGGTTTGAATTTATTATGAAGGAATTCGGAATTAAAGGTTTTTATAATTGGGATATAGTTGCGGCTTTATATATAACTCACCCTGAACTATTCAATAAAAATATTCAAAATGTCATTTCGACTTCAGAAGATTTAAAAACTGGTTATCTCAAAATAGATAACTCGTCAAATAATGGTTATAAGATAAATATTCCAACTGAAATAAAAGATATAAATAGATTTAATGAAATTATTTTTAAAGCATGGGGAAATGTTGATGTTTAAGTACATGAGGAAATTACATAATACATGTAAAGAATTTTAAAATTAATAATGTTAATTATGCAAGTTTCTCACATCTTAATTATAAAAATAAGGTTAAGCCATAAACACTTTAATGGCTTAACATCTTTTTAATTACTTTTCTATTTCTTCTCCACTTTTTTCATATTCTAGCCATGAGCCATCATAATTTCTTACATTTTCATATCCTAACAGCTCTGTCAAAACAAATAAAGTGTGGGCTGATCTGACAGCACTCTTACAATGGGGCATTATTGCAGTTTTATCCTTTGTTATGCCAGCCTCTTCATAAATCCTCCTTAATTCATCGGCGCTTTTATATCTTCCATCTTTATTTAACGCATTTGTCCACTCTACCCAAACTGCCCCTGGTATACGCCCATCCTTCCATTCCTCTTCCGAACGGGTATCTAACACAAAATAACTAGCATCATCAAAGCTCTTTTTAATCATATCTAAATCTGCTATTAAGCTATTATCAGCATCCTTTGCTGTATAGGTTACAGCTTCAGCCTTATCTGCAGTAGCCTCTGTTTCAAAGCCTGCAGCTTCCCATGCATCTAATCCTCCATTGAGTAATCTTACATCTTCATGTCCATAGACCTTCATTACCCACCAAAGTCTCGATGCCCAAAGCTCCTTGTCTGCATCATAAATTACTACTTTGTCTTCATTCGTTATACCTGCTTCTCCTAAAACCTTTTCAATTTGTTCCTTAGGAGCTATCATTCCACTAACATCATTTACTTTGGCTGAAATATCCCCTCTAGATATTTTTACTGCACCTGGTATGTATCCTCCCGGTAATTTTGCATCTCTAAAGTCTACTACTTTAACTTCACCTTTATCAATCATATCTTTCAATTCTTCTGCTTCTACTAAGCTTTCACTATTAACATATCCCATATCCTCAGACTGATCTTTACTTGCCTCCTGGCTCTGCTCCTGCTTGGGTTCTTCTTGTGACTGGGGCTGTTCATTACTTGTAGTAGTGCATCCAGCTGCACCAACAACCAATGCTAATACAAGAATTAATGTCAATAAATTTTTGGGCTTCAACATGTCACATACCTCCTTTTTTAGGTTATCAGATTTGATTGTTAAATATTTATCTATAATTATAACTTATTCTCACAAAATTAATAGTATTTATGAAAAAATATTATGAGTATAAAAATTACTTATACAAAATACTTTAAAGCAACCGAAGAATGATTTTTAATTATTACTATCCTACAAAATACTGTAAATATGAAATATAAAAAATCTCAATACTTTGACAGTATTGAGATTTTTTATATTCTATATTTCTACATTTTTATTCCTCAATTTGGCTGTTGATAATGTCCAAAATTTCATTCTTTAGGTTAAAATATTCTTCATTATACATTACATGCTTCAAGTTATTATTAAATATTGTATGGGTAAAATCAATGTTAAACTCCTTTAATATCCTTCCAGGACGTTTAGACATTATGACAATCCTTGTCCCAAGTGATAATGCTTCATCTATATCGTGGGTAATTAAAAATATAGTACTATTATTTTCTTTCCAGATATCACGGATCAATGTCTGCATATTAACCCTAGTCAATGCATCTAAAGCTCCAAAGGGCTCATCCATAAGAATTACCTGAGGATAGTTAGCTAAAACTCTTGCCAGTGCCACTCTCTGTTTCATACCTCCTGAAAGTTCAAATGTGGCTTTTTCACTAAATCCAGTTAATTTAACCTGCTCTAAAAAATGAGTTCTGATTTCTTCAATTTCTTTTGCTGGGAGTTCCCTCATTTTGGGACCAAATTCCACATTATCCTTTACGCTCATCCATGGATATAGAGTAGGAGACTGAAATACAACCCCTCTATGACGATCAGGACCTGTGATAGGCTTTCCTTGCATAAGACAAGCTCCACTACTGGGTCTAATATACCCGGCAAGAGTTTTTAATAATGTACTTTTCCCACAACCAGATGGCCCCAAAATACATAAAAATTCCCCTCGTTTAATCTGTAAGTTTATATTGTCTAATGCTAAAATGGAATTGGACTTTGTTCCGTATATTGATTTTAGATTTTGGATATCTATTAAAACTTCTTGATTTCTTTCATTTATCATTATTTCAATTCCTTTCTAAAATATTAACCTATCACACAAAAGAAAATTGATAGAACAAGTGAATTAATTATTTTATTCTTTAGGAGCTTCTTCTAAATATTTCTCAATATATAAAGGGTTTACATAATCATTAAATTCTTCTTGTGATGGAGAATTTTCAATAGATCCCTGATCCTGTAAAAAATCTGATGTATCTTTCATAACAGCTGCAAAGGCACCAGATTCCTCACTTGTTCCAAAAAAGTCTTGGCTAAGTAATTCTTCCGGCGTATGCCAAGTTGACCCTTGCATCTGTAATAATGCATCTTCTTTTGTTATTTCAAGTTCTTCTGCTATGATTGCTGCAGCAGCTTCTGGATTTTGTCTATATATATCTGCTGCCTCTGCTAAACAAGCTATAAAATCTGAAACTAAATCAGGATATTTATTGGCAAATTCTTTTCTTACAACGTCTACATTAGCAGTTATATATCCCTTATCGGCCATATCTTTGCTTGAGATGAGTATCTTTCCATCTTGCAATAAATTCCCTAGAGAAGGCTGCCAGGTATATGCAGCCTTTATATCTCCTCTTTCCCAAGCTGCAACAATTTCTGCTGTTTTCATATCCAAAAGCTGTACTTGATCATCAATGCCAGCCTCCTTAAGAACATTTAATAAAATGTAATGGGATGTAGATGCAAAGGGTGTTGCAATTTTCTTTCCAGAAAGATCTTCTATTTTATCTATGCCTGAGTTATTTTTAATTGCTAATGCTTCAATTTCTCCAAGGACTTCATGAATCCAAATCATTTCTACTTCAATTTCCTTAGATAAAGCAATAATAGAATTTGTATTTCCCATGGTTGCAAAATCAATACTTCCTGATGCTAATGCTTTATTAGCATCCACACCTGAATCAAAGACAATAAAATTACATTTAATACCTTTATCGGTAAAATACTTATCAAATAATCCTTCTGCCATTGCTAATGTCTCATCATTAGGAACTCGAAGAATACCGAAATTTATTTCTTCAGGTAATGATGATGAATTCTCTGGTATTTCAGTAGATTTTTCAGAATTAGTACCACACCCAACAAAGGAACCTACTAAAATCACTGCTAATACAATTAGAAATATTCCCTTAAATAATTTTATCATATATGTCCCTCCATTTTATTCTCTTTTAATTTATACCTGGCCTTTCCAGAAGATAATCTTCTTTTCCAAGAAGCGTAATCCAATGTCTATCAATATGCCTGTAAAGCCCATTATCAATATACCTACAAATATAACATTGCTTTTCAAAAAATTCGATGCATCTAATACCATCCATCCTATGCCTGAAGTGGCAGCTATCATTTCAGCAGAAACTAAAGTAGTATAGGATAATCCAACAGCTGTTCTAATACCTGTAAAAATATCGGGCAAGCATGCAGGTAATACTATTTTAAAAAATATCTTTTTTTGATCTGCTCCTAAAGATTTGGCACTTAATATATAATCTTCATTGATTTTTCTAACAGCAGATACACAAGCAATATATATAGGTGCAAAACCCGCCAAAAACAACAAGGTTACCTTTGATGTATTATCAATACCCAGCCATAATATAAGTAGTGTATAATAAGCAAGGGGTGGCAAGGGACGATAAAACTCAACTATAGAATCAACAATTGCTTTAACTTTACTGAAATATCCGCTTAGTAGTCCAATGGGAATTGCAGTTATAATTGCAAGTCCTAAAGCTAAAAACAACCTTTGAAAGCTGGCTCCAAGGTGTATCCATAAAGAAACATTGTTATAACCATCATTTAAAATACTAATGAAGGTGGTCCATACTCCATATGGTGATGGTACCAGAGTCGATGAAAACACTTTGAATTTAGTTATTAAATGCCATGTGCCTAAAATTGTGATCCAAGTAACTGCAGTCAGTACTTTCTCGGTTTTATTCTTTTTTATTTCCTTTTCACAGCTATTTATATATTTATTTGAATCCATAAGTTATCCTCCCGTTATAAAGATAGCCAACTTTAAAGTATTATAAATTTTAATCTGGTTATCTATATAGTGAAACAAATTAAATTGAATAAGTTTTTAACAAAATATAATAGTAAAGGAGCCACCGAGTATAAACTCAATGGCCTTACTAAAGATGTATTTTGCTTAGAAAAATTTTCAATCTGACAAGCTAATAGAACATCTAATCAAAGTTATATTCTGTAACTATTTTTTCTCTTTCCGTTACTTGGTCTTGGAAGTATTCATAACAGCAAATTCCTAGGTACGAACCAGAGATATTATATAGATTATCGTATCCCATATTTTGCAGAGCCATTAGTGCATTATAGCTTCTTTGAGATGAACGACAATGTAGATATACTGGTATATCCTTTGGAATTTCATCCAATCTATTTCTAAATTCACTCAGTGGAATGTTAACTGCATTTTTAAGATGTCCCTCTTCGTATTCATCTTTTTCCCTTACATCTATAATAAATGCATTGTCCTCTACCAATTCTCTAACCTTAGTTACAGGCACTTGTCTAAACTGACCATTTAATATGTTTAGGGCCACTAATGCTGCGTGATTTACTACATCTTTTGCAGTTCCAAATAATGGCGCATAACATAACTCTAATTCTTTTAAGTCTTCTAAAGTACCTCCCATTAGAATCAATGTTGCAATAACATCTACTCTTTTATCTACATTACCTTTTCCTATTGCCTGAGCTCCAAGTATTTTCCCCGTCGGATATTCATATATAAGTTTAAAATGCATTGGATTACTTTCAGGCATTAACCCTACTTTGTCTCCAGGAATTAAGTATACGAAATCATAAGAAATTCCTGCTGCCTTTGCAGCTTTTTCGTTTAATCCTGTAGATGCCGCTCCTAGATCAAATACCTGAACTACAGATGACCCTATTACTCCATTATTTCTATGGGGAATATTGTACATATGGTCAGCTGCTGCTCTTGCTTGTCTTTGTGCTGGACCTGCAAGGGCAAGTCTTGATTTTTTATGGGTTAGACGGTTATATACCTCTATAGCATCACCAACAGCATAGATATCTTTATCACTGGTTAAATAATTATGATCCACTTTGATTCCACCAGTTTCACCTATTTCAAGATCAGCATCTTTTGCTAAGCTAGTTTCAGGGCTAACGCCTATTGCCATTATTACAGTCTTTGCATCCACTCTTTTACCTGATTGCAGCTCTACTGAATCTTTGTTAATTTTTTGTACTCCGTCACTTAATATAAGATTAATTCCCTTATCCATCATTTCTTTATGAAGTATTTGAGCCATATCATAATCAAACGGTGCCATTATTTGGTCTTGAGCTTCTATCAAGCTAACATTTTTACCTGCTAAACGTAGATTTTCGGCAACCTCTACTCCTATAAATCCACCGCCAACAACTGCAATATCTTCTATATTATTGTTTACAATATAATCATTAAGTTTCTTAATATCTACTACATTTCTTACAGTAAATACATTAGAACCATTTATTCCTTCAATACTTCTAGGACGTATTGGATTTGCTCCCGGAGATAATACTAACTTATCGTAAGATTCCTCATATTCTTCTCCAGTTTCTAAATTCTTTACTACTATTTTTTTATCTTCTCTTTTTATCTTAGTAACTTCACTATTAACTCTTGCTTCAATATTATATTGGCTTTTGAATTTTTCTGGGCACATTAAAACTAAATCTTCACTTTTTTCAACTATTCCACTTAAATGAAATGGCAATGCACAGTTAGAAAAAGAAACATTTGGTCCTCTCTCAAACATAATTATTTCTGCTGATTCATCAATTCTTCTTGCTCTTGCTGCTGCTGAAGCTCCTCCTGCCACTCCACCAATAACTAAAATTCTTTTACTCATAATATATCCTCCTTAATTATTATCAATTTAACTAGTTATACAAATATAAAACCAGAATACACGATATATATAACTTAATATTATAAATTTAAATTTGATGTCCTTATTTGCTAGTACTTAATTTTTTACTAGTACTTAATTTCTTAGCAAATGCATTACCAGCAATGCCACCTAAGACCATAAAAATTAAAAATATCCAGCCTGAAAGAGAAAAGTTAGCAATCGGAGTATATAATGCTCCTACATTACAACCGTTAGAAAGACGAGTACCTAGCCCCATTGTGATGCCCCCTAGTGCAAACAGTAATACCTCTCTTTTAGTTATGTTCATTTCTGACATAAAGGTTTCTTTAAACTTACCGGCTGTTAATAGGTAAATCATAGTTCCAAATATAATTCCAACATTTTGTACTGCGATTGGATGCTCAAAGAATGGCAATTTAAAAGACCCTGATGAAACTTTTGTAAAGGCTGTAATTGATTCAACAGGAACCTTTAAAACCATTAAAAATTTACCAAACCAGATACCATATGGAGTAGAAGCTCCCCATCCGGCCTTTGTTATACCCATTAACAAAGTAAATAATATAGTAATAACTACTGCCCCTTGTTTTAAAGTCCAAGGATTTACAAAGAAACGATTATAAGTTTCAGTACTAAAAAATCTATAATTTTTACTATCATATCTTTCACAGCTATCCTGTTTCTTTTCCATAGCATGACCAATATAGGTGTTGTTTTCCTTACGATGTTTTTCATAAATATAAGAGAAATAAATCACTAAACAGCAGAATATCCCTGTCACTATGATTGCTCCTAAATATCCTTCAAGGCCATCCCATTTAAAAAGATCTGGTAGATACACCCCTCCAGATAATTCTTCTCCCACTGATGTAGAAAACCAAGATCTTCTAACCCATCCTGCAGTCCTTTGCATAGGAAATCCAATGAATACTCCTAAACTAAAGAAAATTAGTGTAACAAAAGCTCTAGGTAAACCTGTTACTAAATCAGTAAGTACTCCAGAAGCACAGCATGAAGAAAATGACATACCAAATCCAAATAGCAATCCTCCTAAAACTAATCCTAAGTTAATAGGATTTATCCAAAGATTGTAGCTGGTAGGATCTCCTTTAAATAAAAATGCTGTAGTCACTAAAGCTGAAATGAAAAACATAACCATTAGAGTTCTCATTAATTTAGTTGAACCAGTATTATAAGCACGATTAACACTACCTGCAAATCCTGTGTAAGCTCTAGTTAATACGTATCCAAATCCTACGCCTATTAAAAGTCTAAAAAATAACATATCTGTTTTTAAAAGTGTATTACCTAAAATTGCCACTAATAAAATCCCTATGAACCCTAAAATATTCTCTATCTTTTTCATTTTTTTACCTCCTTTTAAACAATATCTTCTATAATTAATTTATCTATTAAATCATAAATCTTTATTATAATTATATATTATGGAAAGATTTTTCGGCTATTTGAAATCGTTATCCAATATAGTTGTTTGTTATTTACCTAACATAAGTGGTAATGACTTTTAATTAAAAGACTTAAATCCAAAAACAAAAGAGGCAGGTATTCAATACACTACCTGCCAAACCATTAGTATTGAATCTTTCTAGATTATTTATTTCACTAATGGAAATCCCTTATTTGTCCATCCTTGCGGTTCATTTGCTCTCATTCCTGTACCACCATTCAATGATACAGCATCATATCCTAATAATCTTAGTGCTGCCACAGTTTGTCCTGCTGTTTGGCCTGTGTAACAATAAACTATAATCTTTTTATCCTTTGGTAACGTATTGAATTCTTTATGCATTTCTGTTCCAAATGGAATGTTAACTGCACCTTGAATATGTCCCTTCGCAAAGTCATCTGCTGATCTTATTGATAAAAACATAATACTGCTATTTTCTTCATCTAGAAGCTTTTTAGCATTGTCTTCACTTATCTTATAATTAGCATATGTGCTTCCCTTTAAATCTTCAAGACCGCTAAAATACTTATCTACTGCTTCTTTAATTTCTGGATCAATTTCAATTCCTGTTGGCTGACCAAATTCATTAGCATTTGTTTCAGTTATATCCTTTACTCCTTCAACCTTTGAAATTCCTAGATTCCAACCTAAGTTAACAGACTTAGCATCAAAACCTGCCATATTTAGTAGTGCAACTGTTTGACCTGCTGTTTGTCCAGTATAGCAATATACCATTATTGGTTTACTTCTTGGTAGCTTATCAAGATTTTCACTTATAGCTGTTCCCCAAGGAGCATTAACAGCGCCTTTTACATGTCCTTCACCATATACATCCGGTTGTCTTATATCTAATATAAACATATCCTCTCCAGCTTTAACCTTCTCTACAAACTTATCTTGAGGAATCTTATAGATGTCTTCACCCATATTAGTATAATAATCATTTACAGCTTGAGCTAAAACATCCTCATCACTAGTTGTAGATGACTCTGTATCTTGATTTGCATCTTGATTTGCATCTTGTTCTGTAGCTGGAACTTCTTCTGTTGCTTGCTCTGATTCTGTAGTTGAACTACAACCTGCAACACTTAATGCCAATGTTAATACTAAAATCAAAAATATAACTTTAAATTTTTTCATAATCTTATAAATCCCCTCTCTTATATGTTATTATTTTAACACGATTAATTATAGCATAGATTCTAATACTTCTATACTCGGAATAAACAATACAGGATAAGAAAATTTAATAACAAACAATAATATTAAATTTATTATCAAAACAAGTTAATTTAAAATAAAACTAAAGGCACTAAATTCTTTATATAAAGAACTCAGGGCCTTTAATGTTTTTCAATATAATTATATTATTAAGAATTATCCTGTTGATTTATCTCTACTTCGCTATTATCTGGCATCTGTACTGGTAAAGATGTATCCTTAGACCATTGAACCCAGGCGCCGTCATATAATTTAAGATTTCTATATCCTGCATTATAAAGTGCCAGGTAAGTTTGAGCACCTCTAATGGAAGTTTTGCAATACATAATAGCAGTATCCTCTGGTATTAGCCCTGCATCTAAGTACATTGCTTGAATATCAGAAACTGATTTATATGTGCCATCTTCATGATTGTTATCAACATAATTAATTAATATAGAGCTCGGAATAGTTCCTGCATCATATTCTTCCTGAGACCGAGTATCTAATAACATCACATTCTTTTTAGGATCATTAATCTGGGATTTCACATCCTCAACAGTTGCAATCATGTCAGTGTTTTTATCCTTGGCCAAATATTGTACCGGTTCAATACTCGGTAATTCTTTGGTCATTTCAGCACCAGCATTGACTAAGGCCTTTATTCCTCCACTCACAACCTTAACATTCTCATGTCCATAGACCTTCAAAGACCACCACAATCTTGCTGAATCCATATTATTGTTATTATCATAAATTACAACTGTAGAATTATTAGAAATGCCCTTTGAGCCCATAACTTCTTCAATTTGTTGTTTTGGAGCCAATAAATTTGGTACAGGTTCATTAATTACTATGTCGGATCTACTAATATTAATAGAATTCTTAACGTGGTTATATAAATAACCTTCAGAATTCTGAGCATCAACCACTACAACATTTTCTTGATTAAATAGCTCTAGTGCTTCCTTTGCATCAATGATTTCTGTTCCTGTTTCTCCGGTAAATGAACTACATCCAACATTTATGAACATAATCGCCATTATAAGTACAAATAATGATAATTTAAACAATCTTTTCATTTTATTCCTCCGTTCTTGTTTATTTTTTAATAAAACACCTAAAGAATTTGTTAATTTATATACAACTATAATTATACTTTAATCCCAAAGATATTTGTTATAGGTATTTGAAATATAGTATTACATTATCAAATATGATCTTTGTGATAATATAATCTAAAAGAGATGATATAATGAACAAAGGTGTTAAAGTTGTTTATTATTAATTTAACTCTCTATGCTAGTTATTATCTCGGGAGTATTAATATTTCATTTGAGTGATTTTTATAAACCTGTTTTCCCCTTAAAAATCATATAAAAAAACAGGTTTATAGCATGAACGAAAAGGAAATATTAATACTCCCTAAATAATATTTTAGAAAAAAATTGATTTACTATCACAATAGATTAATTCATAAATAGAGAATACTTATATTATGAGGTGAAAAAATGTTTAAAATTAAATTCAGTTTAAACAAAAGAACTATTATAGGACTTTTAATATTTTATTTTATAATAAATTTAATATTTCTAAATAGATTTCCCTTTATTCACTCTGATGAGCCTTGGCTTAGTGGTTTATCCAGAAATATTTTGGAGAAAAAAAGTTTTTCTGTAACGGAAACATTTTTTGACTTATATAAAAGACATCCCCATGCCATTAAAATCCTATTTCACTCAACACAAATATTTTTCTTAAAAATATTTGGTTACAGTATTTTCACCTTTAGATTGATATCTTTAATATTTGGAACTATAACATTATTCTTTTTTTACAAACTTTGCTATCTCTTACTTAAATCAAAAAAATTTGCTCTGTTTTCAACCTTCTTATTATCTATAGATGTTCAGTTTATATATGCATCACATTTTGCCAGACAAGAAATAATATTGCTTTTTATTCTTATATTAGGTCTATATAGTTTTTATAAAAATAATAAAACTGATAATTATTATAGAGACATAATAATAGGTATTTTAGTAGGGTTAAGTATAGGTATACATCCTAACAGCTTTATCATATCTCTTCCCTTTGGCCTTTTATATTTATATCATATTTTTATTACTAAGAAATTGAAAATTAAAAATCTTATAATATATATTGCTATAGTTTCTCTATTTGCATTATTTTTTGTCTTTCTCAGTTTTAAATTCGATCCAAACTTTTTAAGTAATTATAGTAGTTATGGAAATCAATTTGGTGTATTAAGTCCTATTACCTCTAAGATTAAACAAATAAAAAATTTTTATTTAAAGCTCTATTATGGTATTAGTGGAACATATTATACACCCAATATTAAATTTCAGTTTTACTTATTTGCTTTAGTATTATTTACAACCTTTATCAAGCTATTCTTCATTAAAGATAAATTTAAAAAGGAAAATTTACTTTCCATTGTTTTAATTATCTTAGCTATAAATATAGGAATAATTATGATAGGCAGATTTAATGCAACCAGCATGATATTCTTATTTCCACCATTTTATATATTAACAACTTATATTTATATGCTAAAGGATTTTAGAAAATGGAAACCATTATATGGAGTTTTTATAACTGTCGTTCTTCTTATTACTACAGTCAGTAATATATACCCATACTTAAACACAAGCTATGATAATTATCTCAATGAAATAGGAAAATTTGTAAAAAAGAACGACTCTGTTCTAGCTAATCTTAATAGTGAATACTATTTTGAAAATGGAAAGCTATATGATTATAGAAATCTTTCTTTTTTAGACGAAAATAACATTAGCTTTTCAGATTATATATACAGCCACGATATTGAATATATAGTATATTCTGATGAAATGGATTTTATATATAACAATAGACCTGTATGGAACGGAATATATGGCAATCTATATTTTTATTATGATGACATGCAAAATTTTTTAAATACAAAATGTAATCTAGTACATGAATTTAAAGATAATATCTATGGTATTAGAATTGCGAGATATATTAACACAAGGGATTGGTGGATAAAAATATATAAAGTGAGAGAATAGCAAGCTCAAAGAAAACTTGTTATTCTCTCACTTTATCATAAATTTCTTTTGCTTTTTCAATAAATTCAGTGCTTAATCTGTCCCTAGGCCTATCCAAATTATTGACTATTATATCCCTAATACTGCTAGGTGATCTGCCCATTGCTATTATCCTATCTGATAATATGACTGCTTCTTCTATATCATGGGTAACAAAAATAATAGTGGATTCTATTTCTTTCCACAATTCAATTAAAATACTTTGCAGATTTATACGTGTCTGAACATCTAGACTGCCAAAGGGCTCATCCATTAATAAAACCTCAGGTTTTATGGCTAGAGCCCTCGCAATAGCAGCTCTCTGTTTCATACCTCCAGATACTTCATGAGGATAATAATCCTCATATCCTTCTAGCTTAACCATTTTTAAATAATTTTTGGCTAACTGTATTCTCTTATTTAATGCTATTTGTTTTTTGTTAATATTCAATGGAAATAAAACATTTTGAAGAATAGTTTTCCATGGAAAAAGCTGATTAAAATCTTGAAATACCATAATACGATTGGAGCTTGGCTTTAATATTTTTTTGCCCTTCAAGATTATACTTCCTTCATCATATTTATCAAATCCTGCAATCAAACCCAATAGAGTTGATTTACCACATCCAGAAGGCCCCACTACAGATAAAAATTCTCCCTTTTTTACGTAAAAACTTACTTTATTTAATACATTTACTTTTTCTTTGTCTTTTATGAAAAATTTAGACAAATCCTTTATTTCAAGTAATGAAATCATATAGACATCCCCCATTTTCTAATAGTCATTTTTTCAAGTCTATCAAAAAATAAATCCTCTATTGTTATTCCAATAAATATAATAACTATTAATCCTCCAAATAGTCCGGGAGTATCCATAAAAACTCTTTTCTTAAATATAAACCATCCAAGGCCCCCTGCTCCTCCGGCTGCACCAAAAACCATTTCCGCACTTATAACAGCTCTCCAAGCCCTTGCCCAGCCTATCTTTAATCCTGTAATAAAATGAGGGAATGCAGCAGGAACTAATATATATCGAATAATGCCTATAGTATTTAATTCATAATTTCTTCCTATTTCCTTATATATTTTAGGAATCGCCCTAAACCCCGTAAGCAAATTTAGTATCAAGGGCCATATTACTGAATGTATTATAATAAATATAATTGCACCTTCTCCTACCCCAATCCAAAGAATAACCAATGGAAGTAATGCTATACCCGGCAGTGGATGGGCAACAGCTATGATTGTTTCAACAAAACCTTCAAATACCTTGGATACCATTGAAAGTCCAGATAATATTATAGCAATCAGTAGTCCAAACACTAATCCCTTAAAAATAAGACCTAAAGAAAATAGTGTTTGAAAAATTATATCTCCCTTTACTGCATCATGTATTAGAGAATATAGTATTTTCTCTATCCTTGGAAAAGAAGCAGGATTAAAAACCTGACTTAAGGCAATACCTTGCCATATCACAGCCAGTACTAGTATCCATAAAAATCTCAAAATATATTTATTATGAAGTATCTTATTTCTCATATCTAACATCTTCCCATAATATTTCATTTGCATTTTCAAAGGATTTTGATAAATAATTATTTCTTTTCATAAAATCAGCAAAATCCTTTAAACCCTTTACCGATGAACTATACACTGTACCATCTGCTGTTATATAGCTTAATACTTCTTCCTTCGGTAAATTATATTCATCAGCTAAAATATCTGCAGCCTCCTGGGGATTAGCATTTATAAAATCAATTGCCTCATGTAATGATTTTACAAAGGCTTTATAGGTATTAGGGTTTTTATCATGAAACTCCTTTGTACTTACCCCAACAATAAAAGTAAAATCCTTGCCCATAGCCTCTTCTCCAGTTAGGATTTGATGAAAACCTTCATTTTCTAACTCCTTAAAAATATAAGGTGGGGAGGTAAAGTGAGCAGTTATATCTTTTCTGGCTAATAAAGCATTCATACCATCAGGGTGGGCCATAGTAACTAATAAATTATCTAATTTGCTAGCATCATTAAAAGTCTTTTCACTAGCCATTGATAGTAATATATGTTGAATGCTACCGGGCTGGGGCAAAGCAATTCTATCATCAATTGTAAAATCCTCTATTGATTTTATATCATTTTTATAGGTAACTAAACCAACAGGCATGGAAGATAATCCACTGGCTATTTTCCAGTCCATACCCTTATCCCATCCAATCATAAATGGCGGAATAGCCATAAATCCAACATCTACCTGATTTGATATCATTCCCTCTCTTATTGCAGCAGTATTACCCATTTGTTTCCATGTTATTTCAACTTCTGGTAAATTCTTTTCCAGTATTTCTTTATACTTCATTATTTGAATTGGAGCATAAGCTAGTCCATATTGCTCTGCTATTTTTATCTCGTTATTTCTTGATATATCCTTCTTAGATGCACACCCACTGAATAAAAATAATGTTGTAAATATTATTAAGAATATATAAATGCCCTTAGTTCTTAAAAGTCTTTTCATAGGTATTTTCCTCTCCCAAATTAATCTGTTATGTTAATAAATCTTATACTGCATTACAAGATTATTACCATCATTATCATATATTTTCAAATGCCTAAATGCTCTATTTATATTATCTGCAAGAGATTTCTTATCTTCTCCAACAATGATCATGTACCCTGCCCTGGCAGTGGCATTTACTATTCTCCTAAGCTCATCTCCTTCTTTAAAATTAAAATTACCTTCTATTACTCCATGTAATTTTTTTATTTCTTTCATATCACTTAAAAACTTAATTTTACCAGGTTTTGCAAAAAACAACTGGACAGATGCCTTTTTATGGTTTTTCAATAAATCATAGCTTTTAAGCCTTGTATAATCTATTTCATTTCCCAAGGAATAATCTATAACCATATCCAATATATCTATTTCCGTAAGTAAAGGAATCAATTTATCCTCATATGCTCCACCAATCCTACAGGCCACCTCATTAACCTTAATTCCTTCACTGCCTATAAGCATTTGAAAATAGATAGGTCCATCCTGTATCTCAAAGGCTTCAACTATTTGTCTTGTAATTCTATAGATATCCTCATGGTGGCTGTATAAATGCTTAGAAGGAAAATCATGGGCTAAGCATATGCCAATATGTTGATTATTGCTAAATGTAACTCTATCTGTAACTAAAATTATATGGGTATTCCCTCCTTGTACCCAACCACTCACAGTAATTTCTTCACTTTCATAATATTCTTCAACTAATACTACATCTTCTCTGGAATAGCTTAATGTATCTTCAATTTTTCCCCTTATATCATCTATGGAATATAATTTATAAATACCTCTTTGCCCTTGACTATCAACGGGCTTTATAACAACTGGGAATTTAAGATTTTTTAATTCCTTTTCTTTAAAATTTTTATTAATAAGTACGTAATTAACCGTTGGAATTTTATTGTGGGAAAAAATTTTTTTCATTACTCTTTTGTTTGTAACAGCCTTTGCTGTAGGAACCTTCAAAAAAGAAGGCAATTTTAATTCTCTAGCTACTTCAGCCACTGTATAAATTGGCTGATCAGTGCCTAGAGTCATAATACCATCAATATCATATTTTTTAGCTACTTTTATATTTTCATTTACATCAAATGTACTAACCAATTCACCAAAGTCGCTGATTCCTTTCCCCGGAGCATCCTCATAATAATCTGAAACAATTGTAGTAATTCCCTTTTCTTTACTACGTTTTATTGCATTAATCTGACTGTTTCCTCCACCTAATATTAAAAGTTTCATTTTCAAGCCTCCTTAAAGATAGCTTTCAAATATTTCAAATTGAGGTTTGTTTTCTAAGAATTTATTGAAAAACTTAATGTCTGAATAATAAATATATAATTTTAAAAATAACCTCATTAGTTTTGAAAATTTATAATTAGAACTACCATATTTTCTTGGTTTATGATCAACATACACGTTTCCAATATTCCTGGTTATTTTGAGTATTATAGCAGTTATATATACAAAAGTTGTTTTATTTCTTTTAATTTCTTCCTGTATATTCTTTTTAATACAGCGAAAACTACTGACTTTTATATTCTTTGGTTTATGACAAATAGTATTAAAGAGAAAATTAGTGGCTTTTGAACCCATATTTCTTAAAAAGCTATGTTCTTTTTTTTTTGCTATTCCATAAACCACATCATATCCTTCATCTATCTTTTCCATTATTTTTATTATCTCCTCCGGTGGATGCTGCAGATCATCGTCCATAGTAATTATAAAATCCTTGGTTGCAAACTCAAATCCACATTTTATTGCATTTTGCTGACCATAATTATTCTTAAGTCGTATAATTTTTAAATTATTGGTATTATTATATATCTCTTTCATCTTAGAAAAGCTGTTATCTGTACTATAGTCATCCACCAAAATAATTTCATAATCTATAAAGATATTATTTAATACTTTAGATAATCTGTTATATAGCTCATCTAAAGAATCAAAACTATTATAAACTGGAATTACTACAGATCCACTACTCCACATGTTTAAATCTCCTTTAACCCAGATTCTTCATGGAAAATTCAAAAGGACACAACAGAGTTTTAAATTTTCTATGAATAATTTGGATTTAATATTTCATCTAACCTGTATACAACATAATTTGCTTCTTCAATAGTCATACTTGTATATAATGGTAGCCTTAAAAGTGATTTTCCAACTCTTTCTGTTATAGGAAAGTCTCCTAGGGTATATCCTAAGGTTTGTCCCATAAAGGAACTGTGTAGTGGTTCGAAATGAGTTGTTGCATGAATACCAAACTCCCTTAATCTCTTAATCACTTTATCTCTTAAGGCTTCATTTTCTAAAAGAATATAAAAAAGATGATGATTTGAATCCTGATACTTCTGTAAAGTTGTCATGCCTTTTATTGATCCAGACTTTAAATGCTTATTCAAATTCTCAATATAATAGCTGACTATTTTCCTTCTCTTTTCTTTTATAACATTCATCTGTTGCAGCTGTCCATATAACACTGCCATTAAAATATCTGAAGGTGTATAACTTGAACCTATATCTACCCAGGAATATTTATCCACCTTTCCTTTTAAAAACTTATTTCTATTTGTTCCTTTCTGTCTTATGATCTGTGCCCTTTCTATTAATTCTTCATCCTTAGAATTAATAGCCAATGCTCCACCTTCACCACTTATATAATTTTTAGTTCCGTGAAAACTATAGCAGGCCAAATACCCCCAGGCTCCTAGAAATCTATCTTTATATTTAGAGTTAACTCCCTGGGCTGCATCTTCAATTATATAAAGTCTATGTTTTTCAGCAATATTAATAATCCTATCCATTTCACATCCAACGCCTCCATAATGAACAGGAATAATAGCCCTGGTATTCTTCGTAATCTTTTTTTCTATATCATCGGGGTCTATATTCAAATTGCTTGGAAGTATCTCAGTAAATACTGGGATTGCTCCTCGAAGCATCACTGAGTTCGCTGTGGATGGGAAAGTAAAGGAAGGCATTATCACTTCATCTTTAGGTCCCAGCCCGATAAGCATCATTGCTATATCTAGTGCATGGGTCGCAGAAGTTGTCATAAGAACCTTTGGTATAGAAAATGTTTCTTCCAGCAGTGAGGATACTTTAGAGGTAAAGTAACCATCTCCACTAACACTTTCCATATTAAGTGCTTCTTTTATTAATTTTAATTCATTTCCAGTAAAATAGATTTTATTAAATGGAATTTTCATTATAATCACCATCAATAATTTCATTATTTATTCTATAAAGCATATTATTTGCCAATCTATAGGATTCTATGGTTCCGGCATCTGTCCAATCACCATCTAAAATATCGTAGGTTAATTTTCCTTTCTTAATATACGCATTATTAACACAAGTTATTTCCAACTCACCTTTAGAGGAAATGGAAATATTTTTTATAATGTCAAAAACATTACTATCATACATGTATATACCTGTAACTGCATAATTACTTTGTGGCAAAGCAGGTTTTTCCTGTATATTAATTATTTTTTCCTTGTCTAAGGTGGCCACGCCAAAATTATGGGGATTTAAAACTCTTTTTAATAAAACTTTACAACCTATTTTTTGCTTTTTAAATTTATTTATATAGGGTTTAATACTTTTAGTAGCTATATTATCTCCTAACATTACAGTAATTAAATCCCCACAGGCAAAACTTTCTCCCAATAAAAGAGCATCTGCTATGCCTTTTGGCTCCTCCTGAACTTTAAAGGTAAAATCACAGCCAAATTCTCTGCCACTTCCAAGGACATTCACTATATCTCCCATATTTTCTCTGCTTGTTATTATTAAAATATCTCTAATATCAGAGCATATTAACTGCTTTATGGGATTATATATCATAGGTTCTTTTCCTACAGGTAAGAGATGTTTGTTTGTAATTTTAGTCAAAGGAAATAATCTCGTTCCTCTACCACCTGCTAAAATAATACCTTTCATATATTTTCTCTCCTTAACAGACTTTTACTTCAATATTAATTTCTTATCAATATACCAATTAATTGTTTTCTCAAGCCCACTTTCAAATTGAGTTATAGTATTCCATCCCAAGGTCTTAATAAGCTTAGTTGAATCCAAACCATACCTTTTATCATGGCCTTTTCTATCTGCTACAAATTCAATTAAATCTTCACTAATACCCTTTGAATCTAAACCTCTGGTTTGTAATATTTCTTTTGTTTTATTTATAATAATTTTAATTATATCAATATTTCTTTTTTCATTATTGCTGCTTATATTATAAACTTCACCAATAACTCCTCTATCCAATACTGTATTTATAGCATGGCAGTGATCCATAACATAAATCCAGTCTCTAACATTGGTACCTCTACCATAAACAGGTATTTTCCTTCTATCTAAAGAATTATTAATAACCTTTGGTATAAGCTTTTCATTATGCTGGCATGGTCCATAATTATTGCTACACCGGGTTATTATTACAGGTAATCCATAGGTATTATAAAATGATCCTACCAGTAAGTCCGCTGAAGCTTTACTGGCAGCATATGGATTATTAGGCCTTAAGGGTGATATTTCTGTAAATAATCCCGTTTCAGTAGAACCATATACTTCATCTGTTGAAATTTGTATAAACATTTTTATATTTCTATCTAGTGAACATTCCAACAGTACCTGGGTGCCTAGTACATTTGTTTTTATAAACTCCTCACTACTTTCAATACTTCTATCCACATGGGATTCTGCTGCAAAGTTAATAATGTAATCTGGCCTGTACAAATTAAAAATATCTTCTAAGCTCTTTCTATTACATATATCCTCTTGAATAAAAGTATAATTGTAATTATTCTCTATCTCCTTAAGGTTTTGTAAGTTTCCAGCATATGTTAACTTATCTATATTTATAATTCTTATATCTTTATTTTTTCCAAATAAATATTTTATAAAATTTGAACCTATGAATCCAGCTCCACCAGTAATCAGATATCTATCCATTTTAACATCTCCATTTATGATATAAACTGCATGGATTTCTATGACATTATAACACAAAATTATGATATAATATTTAATAACTTATTAACAAAGGAGAATTGCTATGAAGAAAATCGATTGCTTAGGTGATGTATGTCCTGTTCCAATTATAAAAACAAAAAAAGGGCTTCAAAGTATAGGGCCCGGAGAATCTATTATAGTAGTAACAGACCACAGTTGTACCCTCGAAGCTCTTGTTAGCTTATTAGAAAATTACAATGTTAAATTTGAATCTGATGAAGTTATCAATGGTGTTTGGGAAATAACCGTTACCAAGCTCTAGCACAGACTCTCTTTTCCTATTTTTTTGAAATATTTTATGAATTCAGTAATAGATTTGCTCAATCTTGTATTCTTTTTATTTATTAAATACATATGATATTTCATAGAAAAATCGGATATTTTTATTTGCTTTAACCGCTTTTCATATAGTTCTTTCTTAATAGAAATATAAGGAACAAAAGCAATGCCATATCCTTTGAAAATAGAAGACTTCACTGACTCCGTCGAATCACTTTTATAAAGAATATTTAATTCTTTAGATTTATATCCCAACTGCTTAATCTTATCTATTAAAATTTCTTCAATATTCAATTTGTTATTTAGTAAAACAAAGGGTTGTTTTAACAAATTTTCAAAATCTATTTCTTCATCTATTTCATAATCATCTGATGCCACTAAAACAAGGTTATCAGTACCTATTTCATAACATTCCAAAGAGTCAGCAGTCGGTTTTCCATAAACAACACCTATGTCAGCAATATTATTTAGAACATTCTCTTCTATTGCTTGGGATGTATTAGATATCAACTCATAATTATGATGAGGAAATTTATTCTTTATTTTATATAATACACATGGTAATGCATAAGTAGCTATTGGCCAGCATGCTTCAATTTTAATAATTTGACTATTCTTTGAATCCTGTTCTAAATGTTCAAGCATAGCTTCATAAGTTCTTATTAAATTATCAGCATATTGAAGAACTATTAACCCCTTTTCTGTTAACTCAACTCCCTTATTGCTTCTTATTAATAGTTCATATCCCAAGCTTTCTTCAAGCTTTTGAATCTGCTGACTGAGAGCAGGCTGAGAAATATGAACACTATTTGCAACCTTTGATATGCTCTTAGCCATAGCCACTTTGTAAAAATATTCAAAGCTTTCTATATGCAAAACAGTTCCTCCCTTTATGAACATATTAATCACAATAAAATTTATTAAGGAAATTAAAATTATGTAATTTCATCTATTTAATAAACTTTATTGATAGTATTATAACATATAATCTTATAGCATGTTAAAATTATATCTTAATTGACAAATAATATATTAATTTTATTATTATCTATTTCCCAAATTATAACTATTTAGCACATTATATTTTATTATTTTATACTAAAAAATTTTTTTATGTTATAATTTTGTTAGTATAGTTGTTAATTCTATATAATTATAATTGATATATAGTAAAAGGAGAGGTGTAATCTAATGACTAAAACAAATAACAGTCAACCATCACCAAAAGAAAGATCATCTTCTAGAATCTCTAAAAATAGAAATGCTAATAAAAATCAAATGCCATTAGGTATTGCAGTTTTAGTAATTATGATAATAATTGGGTTTTTGTTATCTAATATTTCTGTAAAATTAGGATTATTTTGGATAACTGGTATTTGTTTCGGATTTGTACTTCAAAAGTCAAGATTTTGTTTCACCGCATCTATGAGGGATCCTTACTTAACAGGTGGCACCGCCTTAACTAGAGCAGTACTTATAGCCTTTGCAATCACAACTATTGCCTTCACAGCAATAAAATTCAGTGCTTATTCTAGTGGCTTACCTATTCCAGGACAAACCTATATTACTCCTATTAGCTTTGCAACAGTTATCGGTGCTTTTATGTTTGGCATAGGCATGGTTATAGCAGGAGGCTGTACATCGGGTACCCTTATGAGAGTTGGTGAAGGATTTTTAGTTCAAATGTTAACTCTCTTCTTTTTTATTATTGGTTCTCTTTGGGGAGCACATGATTTTGAATGGTGGAAACTTAATTTTATTTTAAAGGGCAAAGCAATATTTTTACCTGACCTATTTGGGTGGTTTGGAGCAGTTATAATTCAACTACTGTTAATCGCTGCTTTATATATTTTAGCTGATAAATGGGAAAATAGAATATTTAAATAGTTTAAAAATATTAAAATAAAATTTTATAAGTGTGCAACTATAAGTATTGACGAAAAAAGCTAATTAAGGAGGTATAGCTTTGGATTTGAAAAACAATAAGTTCTATAAACTTTGGTTTAAAAACTCATGGTCATATATAGTTGGTGCAGTGCTGCTATCGGTTTTACAAATAGTTACATTTTCTACTACAGGTAACCCTTGGGGAGTCTCTCAAGCTTTTGCAAACTGGGGAGCATGGCTATATAGAGCAGTTGGAGGCAGTGTAGATAAATGGTATTATTTTAGTAGCAAAGCTGCCCAAGCTACTTTAGATTCTGGTTTTTTAAATGATCCTGCTTCTATAAGAAACATTGGAATTATCTTTGGTGCTCTTTTAGCTTCTCTTTTAGCTTCTCAATTCAGAATCAAAAAAATTAAATCAATGAAACAGGTTGTAGCAGCAGTTTTAGGTGGCCTATTAATGGGCTATGGGGCAAGGATAGGTCTTGGTTGTAATATAGGTGCAATGTATAGTGGCATTGCTTCACTCTCCCTTTCAGGTTGGGTATTCGCACTATTTTTATTTCTCGGTGGCATAGTTGGCAGTAAATTATTGGTAAAATTTTTTATGTGATTTAAAACAACAAAAAAAGCCTTGAATCCAATCAGAGTTTTTTAAAATAACAAGTAAATAAAGATAAACAACATTAAGATTCAAATTTATTAAACCCCAAAGTTGTTTATCTTTATATAAATCTTTTAATTAATTTTTTCAGCTCTCAATGCCTTGAGAAGGGAAACGCAAGCAAAGATCATTATAAAAATAAATGGAAATGCTGCAGCCACTGAGCCAACCTGCAATGTGGTTAATCCCCCGGCAAGAAGAAGCGCTAAAGCAAGTAATGCTTGAACAATTCCCCAGACTATTTTCTTTGTATTTGATGGATTCAAATCTCCTTCAGATGTAAACATACCTAAAACAAAGGTAGCAGAATTTGCTGATGTAATAAAGAAGGTACATAATAGAAATACAGCTATTAAAGAAATTATACTTCCTAAGGGATACTGCTCTAAAGTAATGAAAAGTGCTGTTTCTGTAACCTTTGCAGCCTTTGTGGCCATATCAACACCTAGATCTATACCGAGGGTTCCAAAAGCTGCAAACCATACAAATGAAGCTAAAGAAGGGGCTACTATAACTCCTAATATAAATTCTCTAATTGTTCTACCTTTAGAAATACGTGCTATAAATGTTCCTACAAATGGCGCCCATGCAATCCACCATGCCCAGTAGAATATGGTCCAGTCCCCAATCCATTTATTATCTCCAAAGGGCTCTATATGAAAGCTATCTCTTACAAATGAACTCATATACATTCCTAATCCGTTTGTAAATGAATTTATTATTTTTATTGTAGGTCCAATTAATATTACTGCTATTAATAGGGTAATTGCAGTAAATAAGTTAATATCAGATAAAATCTTAATACCCTTTTGTATTCCTGTAACTGCCGTCCATATATAAACAAATGTTACTATTGCTATAATGCTTATTTGTACAGTTTTAGTTATAGGAAGTCCAAATAAATAATTTAATCCACCGTTTATTTGCAAAGTACCAAGTCCTAAAGAAGTTGCCACTCCTGCAACTGTTGCAAACACTGCAAAGATATCTATAGTTTTACCTAAAGGACCTTTTACTCTTTCTTCACCTAATAGTGGTATAAATATACTACTTATTAAGCCTGGTCTATTTTTTCTAAATTGAAAATATGCTAGAGCTAGCCCTATAATACTGTAGTTAGCCCATGGATGAAATCCCCAATGCATAAAAGACTTTCTCATAGCAAAATTAGCCGCCTCTGGCGTTCCACTTTGTATACCGAAGGGTGTATGAGCAAAATGGTTTAAAGGCTCTGCAACACCCCAAAACACAAGTCCAATACCCATACCTGCTCCAAATAACATTGCAAACCATGAGGATGTTTTAAACTCAGGCTTAGAATCATCTGGTCCAAGTTTTATATTTCCATATTTACTAAATGCTAAAAATGTGGCAAATCCCACAAATAGAAACATGGATATAAGGTAAGTCCATCCAAAGTTATCTGTTAGAAACTTATATAGTCCATTTGCTGCCATTTCAAAGCTATCCTTACCTAGTATTCCCCATCCTACAATTCCAAATACGACTATTAGTGATATATAATAAACTATGTTATTAGTCTTTTTATCATTCATATATTCAATCTCCTCCTCATTAATATTATAGTGCTAGTTAACCTAAAGATAACCAACTTTAAAGTATAATAAATTCCATAGAAAAAATGTAGAAATATTTACTATTTTCTATAAAATTTATATTTAATTTTAATGTTGGTTATCTTTATAACTAGCACTATATCTAAATGACAATTATATCTTTACTTTAAATACTGTTTGTTCTTCTATATCAGTTTCTAGAGCTTCTAAAGCTACTCCTACTCTGTGATATCTAAGCTTCCACTGCTCTTCCTTCGAAGTACTTGGATCTCCTAAAGGATATGGAATAGATATGGTTGGAACCATTCTGTTTGATCCAACTGTTTTTGCTACTGGTATTAAGTTTGCCATTTGTACTATTGTAATTCCAGCTTTTTCAATTTCCTTAACCATCGTTGCACCGCAAAGAGTACAGGTACCTCATGTAGATGTTAAAATAACCGCATCTACTTCATCAGCTTTAAGATGCTCAACAATTTCTCTTGCCATTCTTGCTGCCTCAGCTTGAGTAGTCCCTGTTCCAACTGTTGTATAGAAATAATTGTGTATTGATCCAATTCTTCCTTCTTTCTCATATGCCCTTAATGCATCTAATGGTACTATTACATCGGGATTAGCATCAGCAGCAGCCGGGTCAAAACCTGCATGGATAGTTTTATATACTCCACCTGGAAGACTATCTAAATTAGATATATCATATTTCCCCCATCTTGTGGCAGAAGCTGATTGAATTCTATCAGGGTTATCTACTGGTACTATACCTCCTGTTGTTGCTAAAGCAATCTTTGCTTTGCTTAAATCTTTAATAGCAGGTGCTATAGGGACTAAATCTAATTCTGGTATAGGCAATTCACTAACAAAATCTTCACCTTTGACTTTTTTAAGAAGCATATCTATAACTCTATCTGTAGCCGGTACTGGAGGATTCAACCATTTTTGATGTCTTACTCCTCTTCCATAATAACCTTCTTCTTCTGCTGATAAAAGCTCTTCACCATTTATTAGCTTTTTAGCAAATTTAGCCATTACCTTAGTATCTGCTCTCATTTTAGCAGCACTTTTACCGCCTTTGAAAATATACATTTCTTTACTGAACATTTCAACTCCAGGGTTTTCATCGTTCATAGAAGTTATCACAGGCACCTTGAATTTTTCTTTTACTGCTTTACATATGTGTCCACAGGCAGCTCCATATCTTCCAGCTCTAAATGCAGGTCCCGCAAAGAATATGTCAAACTCTAATCCTTCTAAAAATCCTAATATAGTTTCAACTGCTTCATCTTTCCTTGAACCCATGAAATTATCTCCACAGATTATTGTATGAGTAACTTTTACATCATCACCTAAAGCCTTGTCAAGGGCCATAGCAGGTCCAACTAGACCTTCTCTAATCTCTGGCTCATAATCGGCAACATCTTCTCCACCAATTTGTCCAAAGAATTGGTTTAAGTATAAAATAGCTTTTTTCATATCTCTATACACCTCCTTAATATTCAACCATTGTCTTAGTAGACCAGCCTGCAACTTGGTCTCCACAGAACATAGCATTATTTTCCATAATTATCGATCCATCTTCTTTAACTGATGGCCCTAATAGTTCATCATCGGCCCATCCACCTGATAAACCATCTCTAGCTAAAGCTTCTAGTTCACCTAATACTGTTTCCATTGGTGGAAGCTTTATAAGCTCAGATACATTACCACAGGACACTATTGCATCAGCCTTTGGATCTAATGTTACTAGAGGCTGTGATGCTCCATCTCTTCCTGTACACTCATTTGTAAGTCCTACAGTCTTAACTCCTGCATCCTCTAAAGCTACTAAACAAGCTATAAAGTCTGCATCGGGATTTCCATATCCTTCTTCTGCAACTATTGCACTATCTGCTCCTAAGGACTTAGCCATTTGAGCCACAAATAGGGCTGATCTTTCTTTTTGCTCTAGGGCAACATTTAGATTGGACATTATTACACCTAAAAAGTTAACTGTTTTTCCATGTTCCTTGTACAATCTTTTAATCATAGGATAATTTTGGAAATCATATGTTGACCATTTTGATGAACAAGGCATAAAGGATCCTGAGATCATTGCCCCATCTAATACCTCATTTGGATGCATAAATGTTGGTACCATATGGTTACAATCCCATCCATAAACTAAATCATTATATCCCATTTCTTCCATTTGAGATTGAGGCTGTAAAACAAGTACTACACTTGGTAAGTCATTTACTTCCTTAGAACGCTTTGTTACTGGCTCTAATTCATAGGTTTCTACTTCTTCTGGCTCAAGGTCAGCTACACAGTTTCCTATATACTCTGCCAAACGCATTCCTGCCCATCTTAGTGCACGATTTTTCTTTTGTTGTTCACGTTTTTCAAATTCTTCATCGGTATCAGCAACTAAAACTATGTTCTTTAATTGTGAAAAAAACGTGTATTTAGCTCCTTCTCCACCCATATCTATTAGTCCATCCTGGAAGCCACCCCAATGCTTTCCTACTACTAATACACTGCAATCTTTAAGAGCAAGGGTTTTTCCATTTCCAGGCTGCATAAGGTCTCCAGTTACACCAGGAAATACTGGGCCTCCCCCAACACGGTGTCTTGGCTCAATTGCTTCTTTAACGGGTACTAATCTTACTTTGTCTCCTGGCTTAACTATAAATAGGTCTGCTTCTGTTATGTGTTCATCTTCTTTAACTACTGCCAAAGCTTCTTCTTTATTAATAGTTAATATTCCATTTTCATAGGCAGTCTTGTCTCCGAAAACAATGTCCTTTACGAAAAAATTACCAATTTCTAATTTCATTTTTACACTCCTTTCATAACTTATATTATTTCTAGAAAAATAACATTTATAACTGCAATAAATAAGAAAACGTTATTTCTCTTGCATATTCTTGTTATTTTTCTAACTAATACAATTATATCATAACCATGATTATATTGTAAATTCGTTTGTGATATATTCTTGATTTATATTGCATTTTTTTTTATAAATTAGCTAATTATATAAGTTATAGTATAAATTTATACAATAATTATACAAATATAGAAATTAAAGTGTAATATTTCCATTACATATTATGGTGATTTGAGATTATATATTTCTCCCCAATAGTATTATTAAAAAATATATTTTTTAAACAAAATTTATAATACTTTTAGAGTTGGTTATCTTTAAAAGCATATGTTATAATACTTATTATGAAATTAAAATTTTATTAGTTGGTGAATTGATATGAATAAAAAAGAAATTCAAAAAAGACGTATGATGAGTTATTTTATTGAAGCAGTAAACCAAATTATAGAAACTGATGGAATAGAAGCTATTACTATAAGAAAAGTATCGGATATGGCTGGATATAATAGTGCAACCCTATATAATTATTTTGAAAATCTAGATCACCTTATTTTTTTTGCATCTATGAAATACTTAAAGGAATATGTAACAAGTCTACCTAAGTATCTAAAAAATGTCCAAACTCCTATTGACAAATATTTTGGTATTTGGAAATGCTTCTGCTATCATTCTTTTAGTAAGCCTAAAATATATTACAGAATTTTCTTTGATAAATTTAGTAATTCCTTAAATGATGATATTAAAGAATATTATAAAATTTTTCCAGAAGAACTTGGTGATCAGTCACTAAATCTTCTTCCTATGCTATTGGGACAAAATATTTATGATAGAAATAGATCTATACTAAAATCATTCGTAAATAATTTACAGCTTAAAAAAGAAGATTTGGAAGATATTAATGAAATGACTATTCTAATTTATCAGGGAATGCTTTCAAGGATATTAAATGAACAAACAGATTATTCAATAGATGAAGCCACTGATAAGACACTATTCTATATGAAACAAATAATTAGATCCTACACCAATTGTCATATTAACTAAACCCCCGATAAAATCATCATGGGGCTTTTAAAAAAAGTATAAAACCTATTCAATCTTGGACCAGATTGAATAGGTTTTATACATAAATCATTATAAAATTATAAAACAATTTTAATTGGTTATACAAACATATTACTTTAAAATTTTCTATTTATCTAACAGGGATCCCCTTCCTTAGCAACAAATCCAACCTTAGCAAGTATCTCAGTGGCTTTAGCAACCTTATCTTCATTTACTAAAACTATAGGTCCAGTACAACCCATACCACTTTCTGCATAGATTTTTTCCTTCCAAAGGGCCTTTACAGCATCCTCTAGATCCATTATATCTATTCCCGATATAGATCCTGTTACTACTTCCTTTGGCGGAGCAGCCACTTCTTCATCAGAATCCGAAGCTTTCTTACTGTCCTTTGTCAATCCCTTTAATATATCCTTTAGTCCTGCCTTATTTGCTTTTTCAAATTCAGTCTTTGCTATTTCCTTCAAATTTCCTTTAGCCAAGGATGCTCCATAAGCAAGGGCATTTGCTGCCACAGGTACTCCCGATGCTCTGGAAAGAATAAGTATCGTTCTATCATATCCTTCCCCTATTCCTGGTCCATATCCATAGCCCAATGCTTCATAG
>NZ_FUZT01000024.1 GCF_900167445.1 Maledivibacter halophilus | reverse complement strand
AAATCCGGTGGCAATAGCGAAGGGGATACACCTGTACCCATATCGAACACAGAAGTTAAGCCCTTCAGCGCCGATGGTACTTGGCGGGTAACTGCTTGGGAGAGTAGGTCGTTGCCGGTTTGATAAATAATTTTTAAAACCCTAATGGAAATTAGGGGTTTTGTGTTTTAACTAGAATTATCCATAAATTTTTTAGTATTATTATAAAGTTCAAAAAGTGGCTTTGGAGAAGTACTCAAGTAGGCTGAAGAGGACGGTTTGCTAAACCGTTAGGTCGGGTTTACCGGCGCGCGGGTTCGAATCCCGCCTTCTCCGCCAAAATGATTAAAGGCATTCTGTTAGGCAGAATGCTTTTTTTATGTCAATGAATAATAATATTTTGCAATTTTAGTAGCGGTAAATCTATAAATACCATTAAAATATTTTATTACAATTATACAAATAGAGTATATGTAAATTTTAAAACCTGATATACAAAATTCTTTAAATATTATCTATAGTTGATGAAAAGAATAAAGAAACATGTATAATATAAATAAAGAGTTTTCATATAAACTTCCAAGTGTAATTTCAGTATGAATGAATTATAATATTATATATATTTAAAAATCTAAATTGTCGTTATACAGGATTGTGGTGAGTAATATGAAAGTGCCGTCTAAAAAAAGTATAGCAATGTCTGTTTTTTTTATATTTATATTTATTTTGATAAGCATATCGGTTTTTGAAGTTAGAACTAATGTCACATATGATGAAGTATTACAAAAAATCACTACAGTGTTTGGTATTTTTTTTACGCTCTACGCTTTTTTTATTGGAATAATTATTTTTTTAGAGAGTCATAATTCATCGAAAACTATTGCGTGGTTATTGATATTGTTTTTGGTGCCTGTTGTTGGTTTTATATTTTATATCCTATTTGGTCAAAATATTAGAAAGAAAAAAAGATTTGAAAAAAAGAAAGCAATAGATTTTGAACAGCTTTCTCAAATAGCTTATACACAAGAAAAAATTTTAAATGAAATAGGATTATTTCAAAATGATGATAGTATGGTAAAAAGTAGACTGATTAAATTAATTCTAAAAAATTCAAACTCTCCCTTTACAGTTAATAATAATACAGAGATATTAACTAATGGTGTAAAAACATATTCTTCTATAATAAATGAGCTGAAAAAGGCAAAGCACCATATTCATATGGAGTATTTTATTATAAGAAATGATAAAATAGGAAATAAAATTAAGGACATATTAATTGAAAAATCAAAGGCTGGAGTTGAGATTAGAATTATATATGATAGCGTTGGTTGTTGGAAACTGGGGAAAAAATATATAAGAAGCCTAGAGGAAGCTGGAGTAGAAGTTTATCCATTCTATCCGGTAATATTTCCAGTTTTAAGCAGGCAATTGAATTATAGAAATCATAGAAAAATTATTGTAATAGACGGAAAAGTTGGGTTTCTTGGAGGTATAAATATTGGAGATGAGTATTTGGGTAAAAATCCTAATTTGGGATTTTGGAGAGATACACATATGAAAATTTCAGGTGAAGCTATATATAGCCTTCAAAATATTTTTTTGAAGGATTGGTATTTTGTGTCAAGTGAGTCAATTTCCCATAAAGAATATTACCCTAAGCTAAAACATTATGGGGAACAAATACTTCAAATAGCATCAAGTGGACCGGATTCTGATTGGGAAACTATTTTACAGGCTTATTTTACAATGATTTCTACCGCAGAAAAAAGAATATGGATAACAACACCTTATTTAGTTCCTGATGAAAGTATACTGATGGCATTAAAAACAGCTTCTTTAAGTGGAATAGATGTTAGAATAATCATACCTAGTAAACCGGATCATTATCTAGTCTATTGGGCGTCAAAGTCCCATATTGAAGAATTACTTGTGGCTGGAGTAAAGGTTTATACATATGAAAGGGGATTTATACATAGTAAGCTATTACTTGTAGACGGAATAGGAGCATCTATTGGTACAGCTAATCTTGATATAAGAAGTTTTAGAATTAATTTTGAAGTTAATGCTTTTGTTTATGATAATGATGTAGTTAAAAGATTAGAATATGACTTCATGATGGATATTGAAGATAGTAAAGAAGTTTTATTAGAAGAACATTTGCAAAGAGGAATATACACTAAATTTAGAGAATCCTTAGGAAGATTATTTTCACCATTGCTTTAGAGATTAATATAAATTTATTAAACCTCAAAATTAAAGTTGTTTATCTTTAATAAATTTATAAAACTATAAGAGGTATTCTTAAATATATATAGAATAGTATTTAATGTATTCAAATAAATTTGGAGGAAGATATATGATATATTTTGTAATAATAATTTTAATAATTCTATTAGATCAATGGACTAAATATTTAGCGATTATTCATTTAAAAGCAATAGATACATACCCTTTGATTCAAGATGTTTTTCATCTTACATATAGAAAAAATACGGGAGCTGCTTTTAGTATTTTAAGAGACAAGCAAATGCTTTTAAAAATAGTAACCTTGATAGTAGTAATTGCTTTGGTAGTCTATTTATTTAGAATAATAAATAGAAGAAATTTACTATTAGTTAAATTGCCTTTGGCTTTTATAATAGGAGGAGCAATTGGAAATCTAATAGATAGAATAAGGCTGGAATATGTTATAGATTTTTTTGATTTTACATTGATAAATTTTGCTGTTTTTAATGTGGCTGATATGTTTATAGTTATAGGTTCTATTTTATTTGGATATGCAGTAATTTTTAAACATGTGGAAATATAAAAGAGACTATGATAAATATGGATGCTTAAGTATTTAAATGAAAAAGAAGGCTGTTAAAAAAAATTAACCCCTTCTTTTTTTATGGAAAAATATATTCAAATAACTGTGGATAAAATACGGATTTTATTATAGATATCAACAGATTATTTAATCTTCTGAATTAGGACTTTGATTATTTGTTGAAACATAATTTATTAATCCACCAACAATGATTAATACGCCACCTGTTAGACTTAATAAATCTGGATATTCACTCCATAGTATTATTCCAAATATGGTTGAAAAAATAATATTAGTATATCCATAAATAGCTAATTTAGATGCTGGGGCAAATCTGTATCCTGTAGTCATAAAAATCTGTGCTGATGTTGCAAATAGACCAATCAAAAGAAGAAGAATAAGTTCTTTATAATTTGGTGAAGTAAAATGTCCCTTTAACATAAATGGGATTGTGGCAATTGTAGAAAAGGTGCAAAAGAAAAATACTATAGTGTAAGGTGACGAATAAAGCCTAAGCTGTCTTACAGAAGTATAACCAGCAGCAGCAAATATGGCAGAAGATAATCCTATTAAAGCTGGTATGATTGTGTAGTCAAACTGTGGTTTTATTACGAAAGCAGCACCTAATAAAGCTATAAACATGGCGTAAATTTGATAACTATTAATTTTTTCTTTTAAAAATAGTAAAGCTAATAATATAACAAAAAAAGGAGACATTCTATTTAATAAGGCTGCATCTGATAGAGGTAATTTTGAAATTGCATAAAAGTTAGCAGCTACACCTAATAATCCAAAGAAAGATCTTAAGGTTAAAAGCTTTATATTAGAACCTATAAGCTTATCTTTATTTTTTATGAGAATATAACCTGTAATTATTACGCCTACTAAATTTCTAAAAAAAATCTTTTGAGCAATAGGAATATCTGGTATAGATTTTACACAAGCTCCCATTGCAGCAAAGAAGAAAGAAGATGAAAGAAGACACAATATTCCTTTAGTTTCCTGTTTCATAATATAACACCTCTTTTTTATATACTAATAATTACTATATGAGAAGATACACAATATTGATTATATAACATATAAGCTAAATATAAACATTTATTAAGGAAATTTAAAAAGAACTGAAATTTCAGTTCTTTTTAAATTTCTTTAAAGAGTGTATTCTTGATCAGGTTTTAAAATAATCACCTCAGAATTTGTAACTTTATTCTTGAATTCTTCAGGTGAAGTTTCAATTATAGGGAATGTATTATAATGAATTGGAATGACTTTTTTAGGTTTAATAAAGTCTACAGCTTTTGCAGCATCTATGATATCCATAGTGAAATTCCCACCAATTGGTAAAATAGCTAAGTCAATGTTTTCCCACTCAAGCAACTTCATATCCATGGTGAGTCCAGTATCACCAGCATGATATATTTTTTTGCCATTAATATTAATAACAAAGCCACAAGGATTACCTCCATTTATTATTCCATCTGGAGTCTCTATTCCTGAGCCGTGAAGTGCAGGAGTCATTTTAACTGTTCCAAAGTCAAATTTAGTTCTTCCTCCTATATGCATTGGGTGAGTAGAAATTTCCTGATTACCAAGATATAATGAGATTTCATAGTTGGATATAACTGTAGAATTATTTCTTTTAGCTATGTAAACAGTATCGCCTAAATGATCTCCGTGGCCGTGTGTTACAAATATGTGAGAAATATCAGTGAAATCATCAGGACTAGATTTTCCCTTTGGATTTCCTGAAATAAATGGATCAATAAGAGCTTTAAAATCTTTACTTTCAATATAAAATGCAGCATGACCCAAATATCTAAGTTTCATTAATAATCACTCCTTTTTATATTGGTTTTGAGAAAATTGTACAATTATTTTCCTTTATAGTTTTGCCAAAATGAAATTATACAATTTCCTTTTAGTTTATGATATTTATTATATATAATATAACATAAATTAAATTATAATATAACATAAATTGACCAGTTGTGATAGCAAATTAAATATTTAATTTAAAATTAAATTTAAAATTGAAGGCAAAATATAAAATAAAAATGAGAAAAAACCAGAAACAAGCCTGGTTTTAACTTTTTTCAATCCATTTTCTAACTTGCTTTACATCTTCATTTCTTATACGTACTCTTTTTAATTTATTTCCCTTTAAGTATTTTACAGCTGTAAATCCATCCTCTAATTTTTCAAAAGATATATTGGTGGCTTCATCAAATTCACATTCTGTTTTTAAAGGTATTATAAATAATAATTTTGATTTGAATATTATACCCTTTGGCTCAATATATATATCTTCTTTAAAAGACCCTATTATAAATAGAATTATGGAAAAAAGAAGGGTATTAAGATTATCAATACCCTTCAATAAAATTATTAGAATAGAAAAACCTATGAACATATAATTCAGCCATTTTAAATCTTTTCTCAATTTAAAACCTTGTATCATTAATCAATATATCCTTCCTCTAGTTTTTTTAGATCCTCAATTGCTGTACTCTTTCCATAAAATCTAATTATAGCCCATAAAGCTATAATTCCTAATACAATAGAGAATAGTGGATTAATTCCAAAACCTGCTGGGATATAACCTAAAACTACCGATACAACTGCAGTAACTATAGCATAGGGGAGCTGAGTTTTGATATGGTCAATATGATCAACAGCTGCTGCCATAGACGACATTATTGTAGTATCTGAAATAGGTGAGCAGTGATCACCAAATATTGAACCTGTAAGTACAGCACCTAATGTGCTTAATAGGATTCTATCTATAGCTCCACCTGTAAATGCACTGGCTAATGGTATAGCAAGAGGCATTATAATAGCCATTGTACCCCAGGAAGTACCTGTTGAAAAAGCAACAATACAAGAGATTATGAATACTAAGAATGGAAGGAGAGCAATAGGTAAAGTTTCAGAAATGACTTGAACTAAATAATTAGCTGTTCCTACACTTTCGGTAACTGCACCTAGAGACCATGCTAAAGTTAATATAATAGCAGTAATCATCAGAGATTTAGCACCATCAATCCAAGCTTCAAAAGCTTCTCCCAAAGTTAAAATTTTTCGTGATATGGAAATGATAATTGCTACAGCACTTGAAATAACCGATGCCCAGATGAGTGCTACTGAAGCATCAGAATCACCAAATGCTATTCTTATTCCTTCAAAAGTAAAAGGTTGCTCAGTACCCCCACCTGAATACCACAATCCTAAAAATCCCATTATTACAAGGGTAAGTATAGGAAGTAAAGCGTTAGAAACCTTTAGTTCAATACCTTTGCTATTAAGTGAATTAGTATCCACTTCAGAAGAAGACATAGGAGTTGAACCATCGGCAATAAGCTTTCCTGTTAGTCTGGCCCGTTTCTCAGCTTTGTACATTGGGCCGAAATCCCTCATCATAAATGCAAATAGTAAAACTGCTATTAAAGCAAATAAGTCATAGAATCTGTAGGGGATTGATCTAATAAATATCCCATAAGCATTAACGTCCATACCTAAACTCTTAAAGGCATCATTTATTAGACCAAGCTCGTATCCTACCCAAGTTGAAATAAAAGCCATACCAGCAACAGGTGCAGCAGTTGAGTCTACAATGTACGATAGCTTTTCCCTTGAGATTTTCATTTTGTCAGTTAATGGTCTCATAGTAGGTCCAACTATAAGAGTATTGGCATAATCATCAAAGAAGACTAAAATACCCATAATCCAAGTAACTATTTGAGCACTTCTAGCAGTTTTGGCCTTTTTAGATAGAGCCTCAGCTATTGCTTGAGTTCCTCCTGTTTTGGAAATTACTCCTACCATTCCACCAATAGTTAGAGTGAATATTAAAATACCTGCATTCCAACTATCTGCCACTGAACCTACAATGAATTCATCAAGAGTTCTTAAAAAGCCATAGAAAATATTGCCATTAAGCATTGTGGCGCCTACAAAGATACCAACTAATAAAGACAAAATAACTTGTTTAGAAATAAAAGCAAGAACAATTGCAATAAGTGGTGGCAAAAGGGACCAAAATCCAAAGCTTATGGTTTCTTTTTCACCTTCAGCAAAAACTGGTGTAGCAAATACAAGTAAAATAAGTAAAATTAACATAGCTACAAGAGTTTTGCGATTCATAAAAAACCTCCTTTATAATTTTTTTCATGCAGGAAAATTTTACTACATGATATTTGATTATACCATAAAATATTTATATAATTCAAATTATTATAAAATTTTACATTTATTAGTTTTTTTATTAAATAGTGTGAATAAATATTAAAAAATTAAAAATGATTGACAGCTAATAACAATTGTGATAGAATGCAAGGAAATGAATAAATAATCCTTTGAGTGTAAATTAGAGGATGCAGTTATAATTAGTACTTTAACTTAAAGTAAGGGGACTAAAGGTTATAAGGAAAGGTATAACTGCCGAAATGTATTACTTCCCCTAAGTAATACATTGGGGCTATGCTAAATAAGCATAGTACTGTCTACGGTTGATTGCCCAATCTTCCGATGGAGGTGCTAATTTATACGGGGCGAGAGGTTTTAGTATGATATTATTAGTCATGGCTACCTTTTGCTCTTGACTTTTTTTTATTTTAAATAATTAAGGAAATTGCATAAGTACCTTTTGTAAAAACAATTTACTATATTTGGGTTTAAAATCTATAGAGAACTGCTAGATATATTATGCAATTATCTCAATTATTTGAATGTTGAAGGGTTGTTTTTTATTTGACAACTTAAATATAGTACAGGCAGGTGGAATGCATGGCGATAGTAGTTCAAAAATACGGTGGAACTTCGGTTGGAACTATAGATAAGATAAAGAATATAGCTAAAAGGATAGCTAAAAGGAAAAAGCAAGGAGACGATATTGTAGTTGTTGTTTCTGCAATGGGAAAAACTACAGATATTCTTTTAGAAATGGCTAATGAAATATCTTCCAATCCAGATAAAAGAGAGTTAGATATGCTTATATCAACAGGAGAGCAGGTGTCAATAGCATTATTAACAATTGCTCTAAAAGAATTAGGCTATGACGCTATTTCTCTTACAGGACCTCAAGCTGGTATAATTACTGTAGGATTTCATACGAAGGCTAGAATTGATGATATAGATATTAAAAATGTGAAAACAAATGTAGGCAGAGGAAAAATTGTAGTTGTAGCAGGATTTCAGGGAGTAGACGAGGAAGGTAATATAACTACATTAGGAAGAGGCGGATCCGATACCACAGCTGTGGCCTTAGCGGCTAAATTAGATGCAATTTGCGAGATTTATACTGACGTAGATGGAATATATACAGTAGACCCTAGGCTTTTTTCTACTGCTAAGAAGTTGGACAATATTTGTTATGAAGAGATGGTGGAAATGGCAAGTTTAGGTGCTGGAGTTATGGAAACTAGATCAATTGAAATTGCACAGAGATTTAATGTTCCAATATATGTGGCTTTGAGTAGTGAAGAATGGCCAGGAACCTATATAAAGGAGTTTGATGAGTCTATGGAAAGTAAAGTCATAACTGGATTATCTGTAAGTGATGATGATATAATGATAACTATTAATGATGTTCCCAACGAGATTGGAAATATAGCTATGGTTTTTGAAAAATTAGCTTCTAATGATATTAATATTGATATGATTAGCCAAACAGCCCCCTCAAGGGGATATATAAATATTTCCTTTACTGTTCCTAAAAGCGATAAATTTTTAGTTGATAAGGTATTAGAGAAGATAAAAAATAAACTTACAGGAATAGAAATTAATATTGAAGAAGATATAACAAAGTTATCTGTAGTTGGAATAGGGATGAAAAGTCAATCGGGAGTTGCTGCTAAGATGTTCAAGATATTTGCAGATAATAAAATAGAGTTTAAGCAAGTAACTACTTCAGAAATAAGAATATCTTATACAATAAATACTAATGATAAAGAGAAGGCAGTAGTTGCCGTAGCTAAGGAATTTAATTTATAATAAACTTGATATTCATACCCCCATATGAATATATATTGAAAGTAAACTGTCAAATTTGACAGTTTACTTTCTTTTTTGTGTAAATACAAGTACAATAATAGAATAGAGTATTAAACTAATCTGTTGTGCTAGTAAATCAAATAATTTCATTCCAAACTTTACATTATTTTGAAATAAACTGAAAGGTGAATTTATACATTTTAGAAAGGTGTGATAGTTTTGATTAAGAATATAATAAATTATTTAATTAAAGGAGTGATCTATTCTATTGTTTTTGCTGCAATTGGTTCGGTATTTTCACTCTTAAAAGGATGGCAGCTTCTAAAAGGAGCTTATATATTTGTACTTGGAGCAGGAATTATTACAATGATTATTTCAGTATTACTACTGATAGGGACACCGAAGATAAGGAAAAAATATTTTGTTAGGGAAAAGAAAGAAGATTTTGATGATCCAATTCGTGGTGGAGAAGGAATTGGACCAGCCTTAATGGGAGTAATGATGATGGTTATCGGATTTTTACTGGAGGCTCTTATGCATTAGTTTTCTATAAATATTTTTTTAAGTTTTTGTAATTGAAATTTAATTATCAAAATCAAGTAAATATATGATAAAATAATATTTGTTATACTATTTTGCTTGATTCTTTAAGGATATGAAATTTTGTCATCTGAAATTAGAACTGTAAGCTTTATATCTATATATCTATATACAAAACTATAACTGCAATACTCTAAATAATATGGCTATCGATAATTGTGGAAGGTGATTTTATGAAAAAATTTATAAAAATATTTGGAATTTCTTTTATTTGTTTTACACTTTTACTGGCTGGTGTGGTAATTGCAATATTGAAAATGCCAGAGCCTAAACCAGAGCCGGTGCCGGTACCACCAAGTTTTTCAGATGAGGAAGAGCCTAAAAAAGCGGAAAAAACGGAGCTTGAAGAATTAATAGAAAAAAGCAATAGAATAAATGTACTTTTAATGGGAATGGAAGGTCCTAGAACAGACGTATTGATACTAGCAAGCTTTGATCCGGAAAGTAAAAATGTTGACATGGTTTCTGTACCTAGGGATACATATTTCCATTCTAAGGGATATAATGCTGCTGATCAGAAGAAAATAAATGCTGTTTACGGTCGCAGTAATGCAGAAGGTGTTATGGGAGTTGTTTCAGCTATTTTAGATGTTCCTGTACATCATTATGTTAGAGTCTCCTATAAAGGAGTAGAAGATATAGTTGATTCCCTCGGTGGTGTTAAAGTGACAATTCCCTTTAATATGAATTATGATGACCCTTATAGTAATCCGCCCCTTCATATTCACTTTAAAAAGGGAACTAAAGTTTTAAATGGTAAGGAAGCTGTAAAGTTTTTAAGACATAGGAAAAACAATGATGGTACCCATTCAGGAGGAGATATAGGCAGAATACAAAGACAACAGCAATTTTTAAAATCTGCTGCTAGCAAAGCATTAAGTTTTAAAAAACTACCTGTAGTTGCAAGCACTATTTTCAAGTTTGTTAAAACTAGTATGGATTTAGATGAAATTGTATACTATGCTAAAAGTGCAATTGGAATTTCAACAGACAATATAAAAACCTATAAGCTTCCTGGTAAAGCAGAGTATAAGTCTAATGCATCTTATTATATACATGATCCTTCAGAAACGGAAAAACTAATGATTGAAATATATAAAAGAGGAATGGATGAATAATTAAAGTGGCTGATAAAGCCACTTTTTAACTTCTCTTCAAAACTAATAAGAATGACTTTAAAGTTTGTGGCTAGAAATTTAAATTCCTATAGCATAAAGGATTTTTATAATTTTTCTAGAATATTACTTATAAGTTATTAATTAGATGCTTAAGGTTAAAGGGGCAAGGCTACTATGGTTAAGAAAGAAAATGCTATACTATTTTTTATAGTGCTTTTAATTTTATCTATTTTCAGTGGAGCAATAACCTATAGAATTGTTGTTAACAAAGGAAGTAAAAGACCTGTTTTGCAATCCGATGGTGAAACAGAAAATAAAGAAAGTATAAATGAATCAAATATTAAAGATATTGAAGAGCATCAAGAATCTGATATATCCATTAATAGTTTTTTTGATGAAATAGAAAATATAAATATAAAAAATGAAGCTTATTCATTAGAGACAGTTAACATTGGAGGAAAAGAAAAGGCAATAGTTGTTGCTAATTTTAAGGCCCTTCAAAAAATAAGGGCTACTGAAAAGGAATTTAGAAGTCAGGTCTTTGATTCTAATTCATACAGTTATATAATAGAATTAAGCAATGAGAATATAAACTTTAAGTTTTATGAAGATAGCCAGTACATGATGGCTCAAAAAGTAGGAGATTTAGAAGATGAAATTTACATATATAAATTAAATAAAAAGGAAATTGAAAACTTCATCAAGGTCTTAGAAAATGCATATTTGAATGGTTTAGCAAACAAAATTCTACATCCTCTTCCCGATAAAATATATATAAATGCTAATGATGAAAATGCTTTATATGTTGTAAAAAATAGGGAGATAGAAAAACTCATCTCTAAATTTAAAATTCTATCGATTGAAGAAATAGAGGAGAATATAGGAATTCCTACAATGTATCCAAGTTATGATATAACAATTGAAAGAGATTATGAATATAAGCTATTTTTAAAGAATGATGAATTAATGGTTATTGATACACCAATATTATATTTATACTGTAGATACGACAAAGAGCTTTGGGATTATGTAGTAGATAAACTTCCACAAGAAAACAATTCAAAGGAAAATGAACTGAAATTTCTTTTGAATGCTGATAAGGTCTTTGTAAAGGATTTAGAAGGGACATATGATTTTGAGAATTCTACATATTATAATATTGAACTTCCAAGACAAATACTTAGATCAGAATTAGAAAGGCTCGATGACCAAAATAATATAATTATTAATGAAGATTTAAGATTTGTTCTAAAATTTTATATAGAAGAGAAAATAAAGCAAGTTTGGATATATGATAATTATATTCTTTATGAAGACCGCTTGTACTATTCAAAAGATATAAAAGGAATTATTAGAAGTGTATTAATGATACCTTAATATCAGTTTGGTAAATAAAAAAGAAGAAGACAAAAATACGTCTTTATTTATTATATCGATATAGCTGATATACAAGAAAAAGATTATAGTGCTAAGAATTAAGTCATGATTTTGAGAAAGGATTATAAATATGACTGATAGTAGAAACTATTAAAGTTTAAAAATAACAAATCCGATTTTATTCGGATTTGTTTACTAACATTTTTCCAACTTCGTTTATATTTCCAGCACCCATAGTGAGAATAATATCCTTTGGATTAGCATGTTTTTTCAGATATTCTACAGCACTTTCAAAGGATTCAATATAAACTGCGTCATCTCCTTCTTTTTGAATAAGTTCAACTAAAGATTTTGAGTGGATTTCTCCTGTATCCTTTTCTCTAGCAGCATATATATCAGTAATAAGAATTTTATCAGCCTCTTTAAAGGATTTTACAAAATCTAATAGTAATGCTTTTGTTCTTGTATAGGTATGGGGTTGAAATACGCACCAAATTTTATTATGGGGAAGTCTTTTAGTGGCATTCAAGGTTGCTTTTATTTCAGTGGGATGATGTGCATAATCATCAATTACTCTAATTCCATTCCACTCTCCTAATATATCAAAGCGCCTATGGGTTCCTTTAAACTGATTTAATTTCTCTTTAATTTTTTCTATAGGAACTTCTAATATATAAGCTGTGGCTATAGAAGCAAGGGCATTATAGATATTATGTTTTCCAGGAACACTTAATGTAAAGCGTTCTAGTAAAGTACCGTTATAATTAACGTTAAAGGAAGGATACCCTGCTTCATTAAAGGTTATATTAGTTGCTTGGAAATTACTTTCTAAATTTATTCCATACGTAATAACATTACAATTTGCATGGGTCATTAATCTTTTAACATTATAATCATCGTTATTTAATATAATATGTCCCTTTTTAGGAATAAGCTTCACGAATTTTGAGAAAGTTATGAGAATATGTTCCAGGTCTTTAAAGTAATCCAAATGGTCTTCATCAACATTAAGAACCACTCCTATATTAGGATTAAACTTCAAAAAGTTTTCTTTATATTCACAGGCTTCTGTAATCAAAAGATCATTATTACCAACTTTTACATTTCCACCTATTTCATCAAGTTCACCACCTACCAGTATAGTTGGATCAAATTTAGCATGTTCCAATATTAAGGATATCATTGATGTGGTAGTGGTTTTGCCGTGGGCACCAGCTATAGCTATACTAGTTTTATAGTCTTGCATGAGTCTACCTAACATTTCAGCTCTGTCAATAATTGGAATATTGAGCTTTTTAGCCTTTATTATTTCTGGATTATCAAATTTTACTGCAGAAGTATATACAATAATATCAGAGTCAACAATATTATCTTCATGATGACCAATATAGATTTTTACACCTTTGTTTTCTAGTTTTTTAGTTATATTAGAAGATTTTATATCTGAGCCTGAGACATTAAAGCCTTTATTTAAAATAATTTCTGCTAATGCACTCATGCCTATTCCACCGACTCCGATCAGGTGAATATTATTTACTTTTTTCTTATTCAAAAAATCTAACATAGTACACTCTCCTTGACATTATATAATGACTGTGGATGAAAAATACATTTATTAATATATTATTATATGTATTATAGCCATCAATTTATTTTACTATAATTTTTTATTTTTATAAAATTATTAAGTGAGGAAATTGTATGATTTCAATTTATCAAAATTACATTATATATATGATATAAAACTTATGTTTTATAATTGAGATTATATCATAATTTTAGTAATTGAGGAAATTTATAAATTGACTCTTTCGATTATAAATATAGTATAGCTTTGGAGATTCTAAAATTAAATGTAGTAGTGAATATTGTATTATGTAATTTGCTCAATTATGTAATTTTCTCTATTGAATAAATTTAAAAAAACGAATAAAATTATATATAATAAAAAAAACATTCGAGGAGGAGTATATTGAATAAGCTTAAAAGAAATGAAAGGATAGGTGCATTAATTAAAATTTTATGTGATAATCCTAATAAAATATATACACTTAATTATTTTACCAATTTATTTAATGCTGCTAAGTCTACCATAAGTGAGGATTTAGTTATTGTTAAAAAGCTTATGGAGGATTTAAGGCTTGGAAAAGTAGAAACAATTGCTGGTGCATCTGGTGGTGTAAAATATGTACCCTATATGAATTTAGAAGATACTAAAAGAATTTTAAATGAAATATGCAAAGTTTTAAAGGATAGTAGTAGAGTAATACCAGGAAGCTTCTTATATATGTCGGATATTATATATAATCCAATTTTTGTTAGAAAGATGGGAAAAATTTTTGCAACTAAATTTATGAATGAAAATATAGATTATGTTATAACTGTTGAGACCAAGGGGATACCTATAGCCCTAATGACAGCAAATTATTTAAACATTCCTTTGGTAATAGTAAGAAATAGTAATAAAGTCACTGAAGGCTCTAATGTTAGTATGAATTATGTATCGGGTTCTACAGGAAAGATTCAGACTATGTATGTATCAAAAAGAGCTATAAAAAATGAAGCCAATGTCCTTATTATAGACGATTTCATGAAAGGTGGAGGAACGGCAAAAGGACTATTAGATCTTATGAAGGAATTTGATGCAACAGTTAAAGGAATAGGAGTAATGATTTCCACCAAAGAACCTAAGGAGAAGATGGTTAATGAATACCTTCCGTTAATAATTCTTGACAAAGTAGTTAATGAAGACGAAATAAAGATTTATCCAAACGAAGACTTGTTTCGATAAAAAAGAAATAAGATGAAAAAAATTAAAATTTTCTCAAAATTTTGTCATGTATAAAGAGGACTTTAGCAATTTATGGAGAATTAATGTTATTAAAGATTGACGTGAAAGGTGGGATTGATTATGGATATTACGGATGTAAGAATTCGTAAGATGAATGATGATGGAAAGATGAAGGCTATAGTATCGGTAACCTTTGACGACTCTTTTGTTGTCCATGATATAAAGATAATCGAAGGACAAAATGGTTTGTTTATAGCGATGCCAAGTAGAAAAGTTGCAGAGGGAGATTATAGGGACATAGCCCACCCGATTAATTCAAACACTAGGGCTAAGCTCCAGAACATTATTCTTACAGAATATGAAAAAGCTTTAACTAATATCAGTTAATGAAAAAACAAAAGCTGTAACAAGCTTTTGTTTTTTTGTTTATAAAGTGATATAATATATCGCGGAAAGTTTAATAAAATGTAAATATAATATATATAAATAGAGAATAATTAAGGAGTGCTTTTGAAAATATGTTGATATCGATTGTTTTAGCTGCTGGTGCAGGTACACGAATGAAATCAAAGTTTCCTAAGGTATTACATAAGGTAGCAGGAATTCCTATGATTGAACATGTATTAGATGTGGTAGAAGGAGTAAATTCTAACAAAACTGTTGTCGTGGTAGGTCATGGAGCAGATCAGGTAAAAGAATCCATAGATCATAAAAATATTAAATTCGTACTTCAAAATCAAATACTTGGTACTGGTCATGCTGTCATGCAGGCAGAGAAAGAAATTCCAGAGGAAGGGAATGTAATTGTACTTTATGGAGATACGCCTTTAATAAAGGAAAATTCTATAGAGGAGTTTATAAGATTTCATATAGACAATGATTTTGAAGCTTCTGTATTAACTACAAAAATAGATGATCCAAAGGGTTATGGAAGAATTATAAGAAATGAAATAGATCAGGTTATAGCCATAGTTGAAGAAAAGGACGCCAATGAAGAACAAAGGAAACTAAAGGAAATAAACTCAGGGATTTACTGCTTTAAAGCAAGGGAACTTAAGAATTCATTATCTAAGCTCAATAATAATAATAATCAGGGAGAGTACTATATAACTGATGTTATTGAAATTTTAAATAATGAAAATAAGAAGGTTGGAGCTTTTGAAATAGAGGATTATACTGAAATAATGGGTGTTAATTCAAGAAAGCAGCTTTCTGAAGCAGAAATAATAATGAAAAGTAGAATTTTAAATAAACTAATGGATGAGGGGGTTACCATAGTAGACCCCAATAATACCTATGTTGGAAAAGAAGTTAGAATTGGAAGAGATACGACATTATATCCAGGAACCTTTATAATGGGTGAAACTGAAATAGGAGAAGATTGTATAATAGGACCTAATACAAGAATAGAAAGTTCTAAAATAAGAGATAATGTAGAAATAAAAAATTCCACTATTTTGCAAAGTAGTATAGATTCAAATACTAAGGTAGGTCCATATGCATACCTTAGGCCAAATAGTCATATAGGAAAAAATGTTAAAATTGGAGATTTTGTTGAGGTTAAAAACTCTACAATAGGAGATAATTCAAAAGCATCTCATTTATCCTATATTGGAGATGGTGAAGTTGGTAAAAATGTAAATATTGGATGTGGAGTTGTATTTGTAAACTATGATGGAAAGAACAAGCATAAAACAATAGTTAAAGACAATGCATTTATAGGGTGCAATGTAAATCTTGTTGCTCCAGTTATTGTTCATAAAAACGCTTATGTTGCAGCTGGTTCTACAATTACCAAGGAAATTTCAGAGGAATCTTTGGCAGTGGCAAGAGCTAGGCAAAGTAATATAGAAGGATGGGTCAGGAGAAAAGGGTTAGTAAAAGAATAAAATTATATATCAAGCTTAGGAGGAAATATTTATGAATATTGAAAAAAGAGATATTAAAGTTTTTGCTGGCAATTCTAATAAAGAGCTAGCACTTAAAATCTGTGATGAGTTAGAATTGCCTCTTGGGGCTGCTTCAGTGGATTCCTTTAGTGATGGGGAAATAGCAGTAAATATAGCTGAATCAGTAAGGGGTGCAGATGTATATGTTATTCAATCAACAAGCCCTCCTGTTGTAAATAGGTATCTAATGGAGCTTTTGATTTTAATGGATGCTTTAAAAAGAGCTTCTGCTGCAAGAATTAATGCCGTAGTGCCTTACTATGGATATGCTAGACAGGATAGGAAGGCTAAAGCAAGAGATCCAATTTCAGCTAAAATGGTTGCAAACCTAATGACTACTGCAGGAGCAGATAGAGTTTTGTCGATGGATCTTCATGCATCACAGATACAGGGATATTTTGATATACCTGTCGACCATTTACGAGGAGTACCAATTCTTGCAAAATATTTTAAAGGATTGAACTTAAAAAATGTGGCAGTTGTATCTCCTGATTTAGGTAGTGTAACTAGAGCAAGAAAATTTGCTAATCATCTGGGAGCGTCCTTGGCTATTATTGATAAAATGAGACCAAAGCCTAATGTTGCTGAGGTTATGAATATTATAGGGGCTGTAGATGGTAAAGATGTTATTCTTATAGATGATATGATAGATACAGCAGGTACAATAACTCAAGGCGTTAAGGCATTAAAAGAATTTGGAGCTAGAGATGTATATGCTTGCTGTACACATCCAATATTATCAGGTCCTGCAATAGAGAGATTAGAAAATTCTGAAATAAAGGAAATTGTTGTATTGGATACAATATTGCTTCCTGAAGAGAAAAGACTTCCTAATATGAAGATGCTATCAGTAGCACCTATATTTGCAGAAGCCATAAGAAGAATTTATGAAAATGAATCCGTAAGTAAACTATTTGATTAATGTAGAAACAATCGAATCTAAGTATTTAAATTATAAAGGTGGTCTATAGACCATCTTTTTTTATAGTATGCAGTATTTGAAAAATATAATTGGAATAATAAAATATATTTTGATTGCAGGGATTTGGAAATTTTTGAAATATATGTAGTAGTTAGTTTTCGCAAGAAGCAATTATGCAATTTCCTCAATTATGATATAATAATGATAGTTTTTATTATATGGGGTGAGAAATAATGTATTTGGTAGTAGGCTTAGGTAATCCTGGCAAAAAATATGCACAAACAAGACATAATGTAGGATTTGAAGTAATAGATTATTTAGCATATAGAAATAATATTGAGATAAAAAAAATTAAACATAAAGCATTAGTTGGTGAAGGTAGAATTCAAGGGGAAAAGGTAATGCTTGTCAAACCCCAGACATTTATGAATTTAAGTGGCCAAAGTGTTTTAGAAATATTGGAATATTATAAAGTAGATTTAAATAAATTAATAGTAATATATGACGATATAGATATTGATTTGGGGAAAATTAGAATTAGGAAAAAAGGTAGTGGGGGAACCCATAATGGAATGCGAAATATAATATATTTACTTCAAAAGGATGATTTCCCAAGAGTGAGAATTGGTATTGGAAGACCTGCTCATGGAGACCTTGTTTCTTATGTGATAGGAAAATTTCAGGAAGATGAAAAAGAAGATATTATACTTTCTATAAGATTAGCTGCTGAAGCCCTGGAGAGTATAGTAGGAGAAGGCATAGATAAAGCAATGAATAAATATAATAAATAATATAGGGTTTATATAGTAAAACTTAGTTTATATATGTGCAAATACTTAAGATTTCTGGGAGTTTTGGACATGTATAAATTAAAGTCTTTACTTAAATCCCTATAAGTAGGCTTGTAAGTTGAAGTTTGAAGGTTATTATGATAAGGTTTTAAGGTTAAAATAATATAGAGTTTATATAGTAAAACTCCCTAGAAATATCAGATATTTTGATATGCATAAATTAAGTTTTGCTATGGGAAATCTATATGAATAAACTAAATTATAATTGTAAAAATGCCCGGGATTTAAAAATCCGGGCTAATAGTGTTGTTGTTTTATGAAAATTCAAATTATTGCCAGTAGAATCTTAGATTGAATTTTTCCATATTGGACTCGTTAAGAAATTTACTAAACTTTGAACTTAGAACTACAAATACGTCGAAGATGCTTTGTCCTTTGAAAGGAATGGTATAAAAATGAATAATATTTTTTCAAACATACTTAAAAATTCTAATGAATATCAAAAACTAAATAGAAATATTGAAGAAGGAATATTTCCCATATCTTTAACAGGTCTTTCTGGTTCGGCCCTTAACAATATAATATTTTCAATATCTGCAAGCAAGGCAAAGCAAAGTTTAATTATTACTTACAATGAACTGGAAGCAAAAAAGATTTATGAAGACTTAAAATTTTTTTATGGAGAAAAAGTTTTATATTTACCATCAAAGGAAATATTCTTTTATGATGTTTATGCCCATAGTAATCAAATTGTTGAAGAAAGACTAGAAGCTATACGTAGTGTCCTTAGCGGTGAAAAATGTATAGTGGTTACAACTGGAGATAATATATTATTAAAGTTAATACCGGGGAAAGATTGGATTAGTCATGAAATTAATTTAAAGGTAGGAGATATAATAGATCCAGATGATTTTATAAGAAAGCTTGTATTCATGGGATATGAGAGATCTCCAATGGTTCAGTATAAGGGTCAGTTTAGTGTAAGAGGTGGTATAATAGATTTCTATTCTTTCATTGATAATCATCCCATAAGGATCGAATTATTTGATGATGAGATAGATTCAATAAGAACGTTTGATCTTGAGACTCAGCTTTCACTTGAAAAGGTTAATGAAATAGTTGTAAAATCTACTAGAGAGATACTTTTAGATGAAGAAACAATAGCACAGGGTACAAAAAAAATAAAAAATGAGCTTAAAAAACATGAGAAGAAAATAAAAAATGAGCTTAAAAACAATTTAAATGAGAAAATAGAAGAGATAATATCCAAACTGGATAGTAAAATTTATTTTGATGGAATAGGTAATTATATTCATTATTTCATTTCAAAACCAGAAACATTTTTAGATTATTTTGATAATGATGGATTAATATTTATACATGAACCCATGAGAATAAGGGAAAAAACTAAGGCCTATATAGATGATTTTAATGAAAGATTTAAACAATTACTTGAAAATGGTGAAGTATTACCTGGTCAGTATAATATTATTCAAACCTATGAAGATATATTAAAAAAACTTAATACTAAAAAAATCATATTAATAAATAATATTCCTAAAAAAATAAGAGATTTCAATGTCAATTCCAATGTGTCATTTATAGTTAAGGATATGCATTCATATCATGGGAAAATTGACTTGCTGGGTGAGGATATAAAAGATTGGAAATACAAAGGCTATAAAATTATACTAATATGTAGAACCCGAGAGAAGGGTAAAAGTATTGAAAATGAGTTTAAAGATAGGGGGATTGAATGTCAATATATTAATGGGCTAAAAGGAGATATACTATCAGGTCAAGCCTTTATAGTTAAAGGGCTTCTTGGAAATGGCTATATATTCACCAATTCTAAATTCATTGTAATAAGCGAAAAGGAAATATTTGGGTTAGCCAAAAAATTTAAGAGAAGGAAGCTTGGCAAAAAGGGAAGAAAGATAAAAACCTTCAGGGATTTAAGTATTGGAGATTATGTAGTACATGAAAACCATGGCATAGGAAAATATATTGGTATAGAACAATTAAAGGTTGAAGGGATAAAGAAAGATTATCTAAAAATAAAATACTCAGGAACCGATCTTCTCTATGTTCCCATTGATCAGATGGATTTAGTTCAAAAGTATATTGGAGGAGAAGATAAAGCACCTAAATTAAATAAATTAGGTGGAGCTGAATGGAGGAAAACAAAGGATAAGGTTAAAAAGTCTATAGAAGATATGGCAAAGGACCTTCTTAAACTCTATGCAATAAGAAGAGAAACAAAAGGATACGCATTTTCTAAGGATACTCAGTGGCAAAAACAATTTGAAGACATGTTTCCATATGAAGAAACCCCTGATCAGTTAAGATGTATTGAAGAAATAAAAAAGGACATGGAAAAAGATCTACCTATGGACAGGCTTTTATGTGGCGACGTTGGATTTGGTAAGACGGAGGTGGCCATAAGAGCAGCGTTTAAGGCAATCATGGATGGAAAACAGGTGGCATTTTTAGTACCTACAACAATATTGGCTCAGCAGCATTATAATACTCTTATCGATAGATTTAAAGATTTTCCAGTTGAAATAGAAATGCTTAGTAGATTTAGAAGTACAGCTGAGCAAAAAAAGATTATAGAAGATTTAAGGACGGGAGTTATTGATATTATTGTGGGAACCCACAGACTTTTATCAAAGGATACGGAGCTCAAAAATTTAGGACTCTTAATAGTTGATGAAGAACAAAGATTTGGAGTAAAGCATAAGGAGGCATTAAAGAAACTTAAAGGTAATGTAGATGTTTTAACTCTGTCAGCTACTCCTATACCTAGGACTTTGCATATGTCCCTTGTTGGAATTAGAGATATGAGTATAATTGAAGATCCACCAGAAGATAGGTATTCGGTAGAAACCTTTGTTACCCCCTATAATGAAGGTATGGTAAGAGAGGCTATTGTCAAGGAGCTAGAAAGAGGTGGGCAGGTTTATTTCGTATACAATAGAGTAAAAGATATAGAAAAAATAACTTCAAAAATAAAAATGATGGTTCCGGAAGCTAGAGTATCTTATGTCCATGGACAAATGAGTGAGAGAAAGCTTGAAAAAATTATGATAAATTTCTTAAATAGAGAATTTGATGTAATAGTTTGTACTACTATAATCGAAACGGGATTGGATATTGGTAATGTTAATACAATGATAATATACGATGCCGATAAATTTGGCCTTTCGCAGCTTTATCAATTGAGGGGTCGAGTAGGACGAAGTAATAGAATAGCCCATTGTTACCTGACTTATCAGAAGGACAAAGTTCTTTCTGAGGTTGCTGAAAAAAGGCTTAAAGCTATAAAGGAGTTTACTGAGCTTGGATCTGGCTTTAAAATAGCAATGAAGGATTTAGAAATAAGAGGAGCGGGAAACTTGCTGGGAGCTAGTCAACATGGACATATGGGTGCTATTGGATATGATTTATATTGTAAGCTATTAGAAGATACTGTTAAAACCCTTAAAGGAGAAGAAGTAGAAGATATAGTGGAAACATCATTGGATATAAATGTAAATGCTTTTATATCTAGTAAGTATATAAGTAATGAAAAATATAAGTTAGAAATATATAAAAAGATTGCTTCCATTCGGGAAAAGGAAGATGCATATAATATTGAAGAAGAAATTGAAGATAGATTTGGAACCCTACCTGAATCAGTATACAATCTTATTTCCATATCCTATATTAAGGTTTTAGCACAAAAGCTTAAAATAAGTTCTATTTCAGAGATGAAGAAGGGTTTTAAATTTGAGTTTTCAAATAAATATAAATTAGATCCATATTTATTAGCGAAGATTTCACAAGAGTTTGGGAAAAGGATAATGGTTAATTGCAGTAATACACCTTACTTTATTTACAATATATATAATTATAAAATAAGCCAAAGCAAAAAGTTGAAAGAGATAATTAATATGTTAGAAAAAATTAGAGGTTTTCAGAGCTGATAATATAATATATAATAGGTAGTATGGAAATCATATGGGCTAAGGACATATGTTAACTATAAATAAGGGAGAGGATTTTGTTGATTCAAATAAACAGGAAGATAGTTTCAATTGTTTTGGCTTTAATTCTATTAACGGTAAGTGTTGCAGCTTGTAGTAAAGCATCAGACAAGCCTAAAGTCGATGAAAATACAGTTGCAATTGTTAATAATGAGGAAATTGATAGTGAGATTTTTAAAAAGAATTTTAGTATAGTAGAAAAAATATATAATGAAAACTATACAGAAAATATCTGGAGTCAAGAAATTAATGGAAAGACAGTCTTGGAGATAGTTAAAGGTCAAGTACTAGACAAATTAATAACTGAAGAATTAATAAGACAGGAATCAGAAAATAAAAAAATTAGTGTTGAAGATACGAAGGTGAATGAAACCTATGATGCCTTCAAAGAACATTTAGAGCAAGACGAAGAATTAAAGAAATTTTATGAAGAAAAAAATTTAAATGAAGAATTTGTGAAAAAACAAATAAAAATGGAGCTATTGGTTCAAGAGTATGAAAAAGCATTATATGAAGAGTTGGGATTAAATGACCAAGAGAAACTAAATGAGATAACAAAGGATTATGTTGTGCAAGTTCATGCTAAGCATATATTGGTAGATGATGAAAAACTAGCGAAGGATATAATTGAAAAGCTTGAAGCTGGAGAAGATTTTGAAAAGCTTGCTAAAGAGAATTCAACTGACCCAAGTGCCGAGCAAAATAATGGGGATTTAGGATATTTCCAAAGGGGACAAATGCTTCCAGAATTTGAACAAGCAGCATTTAAAATGAATGTTGGAGATATAAGTGATCCGGTTAAAACACAACATGGATACCATGTAATAAAGCTTGAAGATAAAAAAACCTTAGAAGATTTAAAGGAAGAAACTCCTGAAGAACAATTAGCCTTTCAAAGAAAAAATGTAGAAGAAATAGTAAAGCAAGAGAAATTTATTGAGAAAATTGAAGAGTTAAAGGCAAAAGCCAATATTGAAAAGTTTGAAGAAAATTTAAAATGGTAAATTATGTATTGTTGATTTTGTGGAATTTATCATGTCTATAAAATGATTTGAAAAAGAGTCTGTGGAAGCCCTCCATAGGCTCTTTTATTTTGAAGTTTTAAGTTAAAAAGAAATTTACCATATATGTATAAAAAATATATATGAACAAATACTAACCATATGTTAGCAACTCATTTAAAAGATATTAGGAGGGAAAACAATTGAAAGCGACTGGGATAGTTCGAAGAATAGACGACTTAGGTAGGGTTGTTATTCCTAAGGAAATTAGAAGGACGCTAAGAATAAGAGAAGGAGATCCACTAGAAATTTTTACAGATAGAGAAGGGGAAGTGATACTAAAGAAATATTCACCTATAGGAGAGTTAAATGAATTTGCCACAGAATATGCAGAGTCTTTAAATGAATCAATTAACGCCATAACTTTAATTACGGATAGAGACAATGTAATTGCTTTGGCTGGTGGTTCAAAAAAGGAATATTTAGAAAAAAGAGTAAGTAAAGATTTAGAAGATATGATTGAACAAAGAAATTCTATGGTATTCAATGAAGCAGATAAACTTGTTCCAGTTACCATTGAAGAAAGTGATATGGGAAAATATTCTTCCCAGATCATAGCACCTATTTCTGCCCATGGTGACCCTATAGGTTCAGTAATACTTCTATCAAAGGACACTGATAGATTGATGGGTGATTTGGAACTGAAAATTGCTGAAACTGCTGCTGGATTTCTAGGAAAACAAATGGAGCACTAATAATATCAAAAGTTATATGTTTTTCAAAAGATATAAATTAACTTGTTGTGCTAATTTTTATATCGGGGGTTTTTTAATATTTTATTTGAGTGATTTTTATAAACGTGTTTTTCCTTCAAAACTATATAAAAAACAAGTTTATTATATGAACGAAAAGGAAATATTAACACCCCTTAAATTCCACTTTAAATTAAATATTTAATTTATTAGCATAGCTGGTAAAATTTATTTATCTTGTTATTTAAGTAGTGACTATAATGTTACTACTTTTTTTTAATGAAATAATATTTAACATTAAAAATTAGGACTTATATAATATATTTTGGTATAATTAATATGCTTCGTTTTTTACTTTCTCAGTTACATATCTATGGATAAGCAACAATAGAATTTAATATAAATTTTACAGAAAATAATAAATGCTTTTACATTTTTTCTAGAAAAATTATAATACTTTAGAGTTGGTTATCTATAGTAAACAATCTTAAAACTTAATTTATACATATGAAATTCTCAGTGGTTCTGAGAGCTTTTGATGTGAAGAAATTAAAGTTTTTACTTAAATCCCTATATGGGATTATAGATTTACTTATATTTGTAATTTCTTTGTATATAATAAATAGAGGATATTTTAGGGAGGATATAGTATGGAAAAAAGCAATTCGAATTCATTTATTAAGGGAGCCTTTATATTAGGGGCAGCAGGGATGATAATAAAAATATTAGGAGCTTTTTTTAGAATACCTTTAGGTAATTTAATAGGAGATGAAGGTATGGGATATTTCCAAAGCTCATACCCTATTTATGTTTTATTAGGAGTAATATCTACAGCAGGCTTTCCAACAGCTATAGCTAAGCTAGTATCAGAAAAAATTGCTATTGGGGATGAATATGGAGCTGAAAGAATATTTAAAGTTTCTTTTATGGCCCTTTTGGTTGTAGGAATATCTACATCATCTTTACTGTTCTTTGGAGCTAGATTTTATACAAATTATTTTTTAAAAAATCCAAAGGCATATTATTCAACCTTGGCAATAGCACCTGCCCTTTTCTTTGTCCCTATAATGTCATCCTTTAGAGGATATTTTCAAGGACTTCAAAATATGAAACCAACTGCTGTGTCTCAAATAGCAGAACAAATAGGACGGGTTGTATTAGGACTTGCTTTGGCCTATATACTGCTAGATAAAAAGCTGGAAATAGCAGCTGCAGGAGCAGCCTTTGGAGCTTCAGCAGGAGGATTATTTGGAGCAATAATAATAACGTATATATTTTTTAGGTATAAAAGGAAAAAAGGGGAGTTTAGACCTAAAGGTGAAATTGAGGATACTTCTACTATTCTCAATAAATTGTTGAAGATAGCTATTCCCATAGCTATTGGAGCGGCAGTTGTGCCAATAATGCAGACAATTGATGCAGGAATAATAATGAGAAGACTTCAAGATATTGGTTATGATGAAGATACGGCCAATAGTTTATTTGGACAATTGACGGGAATGGCCAATCCATTGATAAATTTTCCCCAGGTTTTAATTGCAGCTATACAAGTAAGTTTAGTTCCAGCTGTTTCTCATTTTGTAACTAGAAGGGATATTCGTTCATTAAATACCACAGTTGAAGCAGGGCTCAGAGTAGCATTACTTATAGGGCTGCCGGCAGCAATAGGACTTGTTATACTTGCAAAGCCAATAATGATTCTTCTTTATCCTTTACAAATTGAAAGTGCTGTAAATGCAAGTAAAATATTGTCTGTTTTAGGATTTGGAGTTATATTTTTATCTATATACCAGACTTTAACAGGGGTGCTTCAGGGAATTGGAAAGCCCTTTATACCAGTACGAAATTTATTTGTTGGAGCTTTGGTGAAACTTGTATTAAGTTATATTTTAATAGGAATACCTACTTTAACTATTAGAGGAGCAGCCATAGCAACAGTAATAGGATATGGAATTGCAGCTATATTAAATTTGATTTATATTAAAAGTCATATTAATATGAGATTTAACTTTGTTAATGTGTTTTTGAAGCCAGCTGTATCGGTAACTATTATGGCAATAGCCGTAAGATTTACTTATTCAATAATAAATGCTAATTTAGGTAATAATAAGTCTACATTGATTTCAATAACCTTAGGAGCGGTAGTATATGGTATAATGCTCTTGTTAACCAAAACTTTAAATGAAGAAGATTTTGGATTGATGCCGGGAGGTAAAAAGATTTATAAGATAGCTAGGATTTTTTATAGGAAATAATTGAGGATACAAACTATGTATAGATATTCCAGAAAAACAGTTTATTTATACATGTCTAAAACTCCCAAAAATGTTTAGTATTTGTACATGCACAAATTAAGTTTCACAAGAGGAAATTATGCAATTTTCTTATAAGTAGTTAATTTGAGGTGATAAGACAATGAAAAAAATTACAGTTGTTGGAATTGGTCCAGGAGGGAAACAATATCTGACTCTTGAAGCCATGGAGAAAATAAAAAAGGCAAATCCTCTATATCTTAGAACGGAAAAACATCCTATAGTAGATTTTTTTAAAGCTTCAGGTATAAAAATAGAGAGTTTTGACAATATTTATGATACAAATAAAAATTTTGAACAAGTTTATGATAAAATTGTGGACAAGCTTTTAAGTTTATGTCAAAATAGAGAAGTAGTCTATGGAGTTCCGGGCAGTCCCTTTGTGGCAGAAAATACAGTTCAAAAGCTTATAGATGAATCCCATAATAGAAAAGATGTGAAGCTGGAGTTTGTGACAGGAGTAAGCTTTATAGAAGCAATAATAAATACTTTGGGTAAGGATCCTGTAAATGGATTAAAAATAATCGATGGGTTGCAGATTGAAAGTCAGAAACCTGATGTTGAAGTAGATACAATAATAACCCAAGTATACAATAGGTATGTTGCTTCAGAAGTGAAACTGAAGCTTATGGAATATTATAATGATGAGTATGAAATAACAGTAATTAAAGGAGCAGGTATTACTGGAGAAGAAATAATTGTGAATATACCATTGTATGAATTGGATAGATTAGATTGGCTTGATCATCTTACAAGTATATTTGTTCCTAGAATTGGTAATGCTATAATAAGAAAATATCAAATGAATAATTTGGTAAGTATTATGAAAAAACTAAGAAGTAAAGAAGGCTGCCCTTGGGATAAAGAGCAAGATCATCAGAGTCTTAAACCATACCTTATTGAAGAAAGTTATGAGGTTCTAGAAGCATTAGAAGAAGGTGATATGAATTTATTAGAAGAAGAACTAGGAGATTTACTTTTGCAAATTGTATTTCATAGTCAAATAGCTAGTGAAAGTGGATATTTTAATATGATTGATGTAATTACAGGTATTTGCAGTAAACTTATTAGTAGACATCCCCATGTATTTGGGAATTTAAATGTAGATTCTACTGAAAAGGTGCTGGTAAACTGGGAAGAAATAAAACGTAAAGAAAAAGAAGAAAAGAGCTATACTGAATCTCTTATGAGGATACCCAAACAGTTTCCTTCACTTATGAAAAGCTATAAAGTACAGCAAAAGGCAGCGAAGGTTGGATTTGACTGGGATGATGTAAGTGGAGCAGTAGAAAAAGTAGATGAAGAGATTCAGGAGTTAAAAGAAGCATTAAGTAATAATATAAAGAATGAAATAGATGAAGAAATTGGAGACCTTTTATTTGCAGTAGTAAATGTGGCAAGATTTTTTAAAGTTAGACCCGAATTGGCATTAAATAATACAATAGATAAATTTATAATGAGATTTAAATACATAGAAGAAACAGCAAGAGCTAATAATAGAAAAATGGAAGAAATGACTCTAGAAGAAATGGATTCTTTATGGAATGAGGCAAAAAAAATAGAAAAATAGACCCAAATTAAAAAAAAATCCCTCAAAAAGAAGGATTTTTCAATAAAAGATAGAAATAGCATATACGTAATAAAATTGAATTATATAAAATTTATATTAATCTAAGGAGGTAACATTTATGAACAAAGCACAATTAGTTGCAAGCATGGCTGAAAAGTCAGGATTAACAAAAAAAGATGCAGAGGCTGCTTTAAACTCATTTATGAAAAGTGTTGAGGAGTCATTAGTAAACGGAGAAAAGGTATCTCTTGTTGGATTTGGTACTTTTGATGTAAGAGAAAGAAAAGCAAGACAAGGAAGAAATCCAAGAAATCCTGAGCAAGTAATTCAGATACCAGCATCAAAAGCTCCTGTATTTAAAGCAGGTAAAGCTTTAAAAGACATGGTAAATGCTTAATCATTCAATAAAAGAAAAAAAGCAGCTTACTCAGCTGCTTTTTTCTTTTTGCTAAAAGGAGTTGGTCTTATGAGAATAGATAAGTTTTTAAAAAACTCAAGACTTATTAAGAGAAGAACTGTGGCTAAGGAAGCTTGTGAGCAGGGTAGAGTAAAAGTTAATGATAAAGAAGCCAAACCTGGAACGGAAGTATCCAAAGGAGATATAATTATTATTGAATTTGGAACAAGAAGGGTCAAAGTCGAAGTAATGGAGTTAAAAGACCATGTTACTAAAGACGGGGCAAAGGAAATGTATAGAACTATAGAATAAGAAAATAGAACCTTTAAGGATTAACAATTCCTCAAAGGTTCTATTTTCTTATTTGCTATATTCTACTGTAAAGCACTGTTAGATGCCTTTGGCAAATAGTAATATATTTAAAATTTACATCATATCTTTATAAGAGGAGGAGGTGTCTTATTGTGGAAAATCAAAAAAATATAATTAATAGATCACATAATATGATATTAGAGAACAGGGAGAAAATGACAGTTTCTGGTGTAGAGCATGTAACTAGTTTTAATACAACATTAATTATCTTGGTTACTGTGCAAGGTAATATGACTATAAAGGGTGAAAATCTGGATATAAAGAAATTAAACTTAGATGATGGAAATTTGGCTATAGAAGGTTATATAAATTCTATTGTTTATAGTGATAAAGAGGATATAGCTTCAAAGGGAGCAGGTTTTTTAGGGAAAATATTTAAATGACATATATGACCATATATAATTATTTATAGTCTATGATTTACATCAAATTGAGGTGAAGGAAATATGCATACATTTGTATATTATCAACTATATGCTTTTTTGGCTACATTTTATGGAGGAATTGTAATTGGGTTTTTATATGATATTTACAGAATATATAGAAGCATGTTGAATTTCAAGAAAGTTATCACTGCAATCCAGGACCTTTTATTTTGGATTGCTATTTCTATAGTTGCAATATTTGTACTTATATATAGCAATGATGGTAATGTTAGAGGTTATTCAATAATGGGGTTTATATTGGGGGCATTAGTATATAATTTGCTATTGAGCAGTATTGTAGTTAAAACAATAAAGATATTTTTAAATGTTATAAAAAGAATTTTCAATGATATATACATGGGACTGAGAAAAATATTTAATTTTTTCTATAAAATAGTTATTTATCTATGGAAAAAGTTTTATAAGATTATAGTTTGGCCTATTTTATTAATAAAAAAAATTGTGAAAAAACCTATCAGTAAAATACGAAAAATTAAAATGAAATTTAAAAAGACCTCAGATGAGTAAGAAAAGTGAGGAAATTCTTCAAATTATATTTTTTTGAAGGAAAATTAATAAGTTTATAGAATAGATAAATCAAGAAGTAATTTTACTTCATATTTAGAATAAAAAACTCTAATGTAATATAACTTTAAATATACTTAAGGACGTGAAATAATGAAAAAAGGTAATAAAAGGAAAAAAGGAATATTTTTCAGGAGAAATAAAATTAGCATACTTTTTTTCACTATATTATTTCTTTATCTGTCAGTTACTATTGTAGGTCAAGAAAGAAGCATGAGAGATTTACAACATGAACAAAGAGAATTGCAAGAAATAGTTGACAACTTAAAAAAGGAAAAAAGTGAAAAGGAAAAAATGGTTGAAGAAAGCTCTAAACCTGAATTTATAGAGAAAACAGCGCGAGAAAAATTAAAAATGGTAAAGCCGAATGAAATTATTTATATTATTCAAGATAGAGAATAGTGAAGCGCCTTACAAAAGGGATATTGACATAGTAGCTATGATAAAATATAATTGATATGAGGCAATAACGTAAAAAATATTAAGGAGGAAGGTTTTTAATGCCCTTGGAAATTGGTAAGGTGGTTGAAGGAACTGTTACAGGTATTACAAATTTTGGAGCCTTTATACAACTACCAGACGGAAGCACTGGATTATGTCATATATCAGAAATAGCTGATGAGTATGTAAAAAATGTAAAAGATTATTTAAAAGAAAAGCAAGTGGTTAAAGTTAAAATTATTGAAATGAGTGGAAATGGCAAAGTCAGCCTTTCAATTCGTAAAGCTTGCGATAAAAAGCCAAGCAAACCAGAAAAAAGAACAGAGTCACCAAAAGTTGATAGAAAACCAAGTTATAGTAAGCCAAATTATAGTAAACCAAGTTATAGTAAGCCAAACAAAGCTCAAGGATCTTTTGAAGATATGCTTTCGAAATACTTAAAGGATAGTGATGAAAAATTAAAGGCTATGAAGAAAAATGCCAACAATAGAAGAGGTAATGGCTTTAATAGAAATGGTTAATGATTAATGAATAATACCCGGGAATAATTTCCCGGTTTTGTATTTTTAGGAGGTGGCTGAATTATGGATAAATACTGTGTTATTGATATTGGTACGAATTCTATTAGAATGCTTATTGCAAAGATTGAAAGGGGCAATATTGTTCATATTGAAAAGTCCCTTGAGACGACTCGTATAGGAGAAGGTGTAAATAAAACAAAAGTATTATCTGAGGCCGCTATAGCTAGAAGTATTAATGTGTTAAGAGAGTTTAAGAATGAAGCAGTAAAACAAGGTATAGATAAAATAAATATAATTGCCACAAGTGCAGTTAGAGATGCTGTAAATAGAAATGAATTTATTAGGAATGTAAAGAATGAATTGAAGTTAGATGTTGAAATCATAAGTGGTGAAAGGGAAGCTCAGCTAGGGTTTTGTGGAGTTATTAATGGTATAGAGATAAATAATCGAGAGAACAATTTGCTTGTTATAGATATAGGTGGAGGGAGTACGGAGTTTGTTCTTGGGAATGGTCAAGGAATTAAGTATTCAAGAAGTTTAAATGTCGGTGCGGTTAGAATGACAGATAAGCATATAACTAATGATCCACCTACAGATACTGAGATATATAGCTTGACAGAGGATATAAGGAATATAATAAATAAAGTAATTAATATAATTAAAAAAAATAAGCCGGTACAGGTTATAGGTATTGGAGGTACAGTTACAACCCTTACAGCTATAGCCTTAGAATTGGAAAACTATGATAGAAAAAAGGTGCATAACTATCAATTGCAAATTAGAGAAATAGAAGAGATGATATATAGATTTGAAAATCTCAATAATGATGAACGAAAAAAAATTATAGGATTACAACCAAAACGTGCAGATATTATTTTGGCTGGAAGTAAGATATTATATGAAATACTTAATAGCTTAGATGTGAAAATAATTACTATAAGTGAGTTTGATAATCTTGAAGGATATATTTTTGATCATCTAGAACCTAGGGGATAAATAGAATTTTAGATTTTGGATATATCTAGATAAAAATAATTCTCTTTATTTATTGACAAAGCATTGAATTTATAGTAATATATATTTTGTCTCTAATATTAAATAATGTTCTGCCGGGGTGGCGGAACTGGCAGACGCACAGGACTTAAAATCCTGCGGTCCTTATAAGACCGTACCGGTTCGATTCCGGTCCCCGGCACCAACACGGCGGCGTAGCTTAGATGGCTAGAGCGTTCGGTTCATACCCGAAAGGTCGGTGGTTCGAGTCCACTCGCCGCTACCACTTTTAAAAATACAGGATTACAAAACTTTGTAGCTAATCTTTGAAAATTATATTTAACATGGCCCAGTAGTTCAGTTGGTTAGAACGCTAGCCTGTCACGCTAGAGGTCGAGAGTTCGAGTCTCTTCTGGGTCGCCAAATTTATTTAATAGAAAACACAGGAATATTCTCTTGTGTTTTTTTCATTTTTGAATGTATAAATTAAAGTTTGACATTGTTTCACTATATATGATGTCGAAATAAATATTAATTTATAATAATAATTATTATTGTCTACTAATGATATAAAATGTCTTAAATTTTTTTGAATATTCAGATGCGTATTGACAAAAATTTCAAATACTTCCTGTTATAATCATTTCTAACGGGAGGTGTTTTCTTATTATGCAGAAATTCAATATAGGAGCTATTAGAAAAATAGGTGGAAAATATGGACAAGCTATTAACATATTAGATAAAAGCTTTATTTTTTTAGGACTCTTGGCATTTTTATTGGGACGAGCTTCAATACTTGAAGGTTTAATGCCCTTTGGAGTGGCTTTTTTTTCAACAGTAATAGTAAAAGATAAAAAAAATTTTATATTGGGGGCTATTGTCTTATTAGGCTTAATAACTGTTGAAACCGAAAAATATAGGTATATAGCTACTATGATTACAATACTAATTTCTTCAAGATATATGATAGGAAATATAAATTTTAATGTTTTTAAGCTAGCCCTTTTATCAGGAATTATCACGTTTATATCTGGTATAATATATACTGTATTTACCAACTTTTATCTCTATGATCTATTTATGATAGGGTTTGAATCAGTTGTAGTATTTGTTTTTACCTATATTCTTTCATATGCAATTCCAGCTTTAAAATACAATTCAAATAGAAAGGTTTTGTCAAATGAAGAAGTTATTTGTATAGCTATAGTAGCTGCAGTGGCCATATTAGGCTTATCTCAAGTAAATATATGGGGCTTTTCTTTAAAAAATATTTTAGGAATATTGTTAACTTTATTCTTTGCATATAATGGAGGAGCAGCCATTGGAGCAGCTGTAGGAGTTACTATTGGTGTTATAACCAGTATGACAACAACGACAACCCCCACTATTATTGGTATATATGCCTTTTCAGGATTATTAGGAGGTATATTTAAAGATATAGGAAAAATTGCTTCTGCTTTAGGAATAATTTTAGGTAATTCAATATTAACTTTTTATATCAATGGTTCTACAGAAACATTAATACAATTTGAAGAAATATTAATAGCCTTTGTAATTTTTATAATAACTCCAAAGGCATTATCGAATTATATGGCTAAGATTATTAATTCAAAAGTAAATAGTATTGAAATGGACAGAATGTATAGCGAAAGGATAAAAAAATTAACTATTAAGCGATTGAAAGAATACTCAACGGCTTTTTCAGAATTGGCTGAAACATATTCTTTAATAGCCGAGAAGGAAGAAATTATAGAGAATAGAGAAATCACAAATATTATTAATGATATTGCCAATTCCATATGTTTAGATTGTAGTATGAAAAGAAGTTGTTGGGAAAACTATTTTTATAGTACATATAATGGAATGATGGATGCTATTACTTTACTAGAAGCTGATGGGAAATTAGATAAAAGCAATTTACCTATTTACTTAAAAAAGAAATGCTTAAAGGAAGATAAACTTATAGATAAGATCAATGGAATTTATGAGATACATAAAGTAGGATATAAATGGAGTAAAAAACTTTTTGAGATGAGACAATTGGTTTCAGACCAATTTAATGGAATATCCAGTATTATAGATGATTTATCTACTGAAATAGAAACAAAGGTTGAATTTAAAAAGGATGTAGAAGATGCTCTTTATGTAGCTTTTGACAAAGAACGAATATTTATAGACAATATTACTGTACTTGAAAACGAAAGGGGTAAATTTCAAATAGATATAGAAAAGAAGAACTGTTATAAAAGAAATATATGTGAAAAGCAGATAATATCATTAGTTGTCAAAGTGATTGGAAGAGATGTAATAAAGAAAAATCCAGGATGTACTTTTAATGAAGAAAGAAGCTGTATTCTTCAGCTTGTTGAAGCTCAGAGATACAAAGTTAATACGGCGATAGCAAAAATTTCAAAGAATAGTGATAATATTAGTGGAGACAGTTATTCATTTTTAAACCTTAATGATAATAAATATATGATTGCCCTAAGTGATGGAATGGGATTTGGTGAAAAGGCAGCAAAAGAGAGCAGTGCCACGATAACATTATTAGAACAACTAATGGAAGCGGGATTTAGTAAAGATATAGTCATAAAGACTATTAATTCAGTTCTTATGTCAAAGTCTTTAGACGAAGCCTTTTCGACCATAGATTTAGCTATAATAGATCTTTATACAGCTAAGGTTGAATTTATAAAGAGTGGAGCAGTGGCTTCCTTTATAAAAAGATCCAATGGTGATGTAGAAGCAGTAGAGACATCTTCTTTGCCGGCTGGAATAATAAATGAAATATATTTAGATAATAAAATAGTGAAGCTAAATGATGGAGATTTTGTAATAACAATGTCTGATGGAGTTTCAGATGCAGATAAGAATTTTATTAATAAAACAGACTGGTTAGTAGATTTACTGAGCAAAATTGATTGTAGAAACCCTCAAAGTATTGCTGATGCAATATTAGATGCAGCCTTAGAAAAAAGTGGTAATAAAATAGAGGATGATATGACAGTTTTAGTTACTAAGATATGGCAAAAATAATTAAGTAATATAATTGCATAATTCAAATGGATGACAATTGAATATGCAAATATTATAATTAATTTTACTATTTAAAGTACAATCTATTTAAGACTGGGTTCATGACTTAGTCTTTTTTCTATAGTCGAAATGAGATATAATAGAAATTATTGAAAAATATTAATAATATGAATTAAAAAAATAATATAATTTAGGAGTGAAAAAATTTAGTGATACATTTATTGTATATTGAATTTCATTGTTTTGTTAATTCTATTATTAAGTATGAGGTTTAAGGAGGTAAGGATATGTTAAATAAAAATCTAGTGGAAGACGTACTAGATGCAACACTTTCTACAGGGGGAATATTTGCTGAAGTTTTTGTTGAAGATAAGCTTAATACATCCATTGATATGGTAGGAGGGAAGGTTGAAAGTACAATATCAGGAAGAGATTATGGTATAGGAATAAGAATTTATGATGGGGTAAAGAGTGTTTATGGCTATACTAATGACTCCTCCAAGGACAATTTAATAAAAGTGGCCAAAGAAACAGCAGCTGCTATACAGGATTCCAAAAAAGATCTAAAAATTAATTTAGAGAGAAACCATATTCGTAATATCCATAATATAGTAGTTGACCCAAAGGATGTTTCAAATCTAGATAAGGTAAATTTAATGAAGAGAGCGTATTATGCAGCTAAAAATTATGATGAGGTTATTTCTCAGGTAAAGGTTAGATATATTGATTATAAGCAAAATGTTCTTATTGCAAACTCTGAGGGCTTATTTGTAGAGGATGAAAGAGTTAGAACTAGAACTATAATTAATGCCATAGCTTCGGCAAATGGGGAAATGCATTCAGGGTATTTTGGACCAGGTGGACATATAGGCTTTGAATTTTACGAAAAAATAAATATAGAGGAATATGCAAAGGAAGCCGCAAGAACTGCAAAAACAATGATTCGTGCAGGGATTTGTCCAAGTGGTAAAATGCCAGTTGTTATAGATAATGGCTTTGGAGGCGTTATATTCCATGAAGCCTGTGGACATGGCTTAGAGGCAACATCTGTTGCAAAAGGAACATCGGTATTTACAGATAAAATCGGTGAGCAAATTGCTTCCGATGTTGTAACAGCAATTGATGATGGTACGATTCCCAATGCTTGGGGGTCCCAAAATATAGATGATGAAGGGACTCCTATGAAAAAAAATATACTAATAGAAAATGGAATACTAAAGGGGTATTTAGTTGATAAAATAAATGGTAAGAAGATGAATATGCAGTCAACTGGTTCAGGAAGAAGACAGTCTTATAAATATTCTCCAACTTCCAGAATGACAAATACTTATATAGCGTCAGGTAAGCACAGCTTAGAAGAAATAATAGAGAGCACAGAATATGGATTATATGCAAAATATATGGGTGGAGGCTCAGTTAATACAGCCACTGGAGAGTTCAATTTTGCGGTTTCTGAAGGATATATTATAAAAGATGGTAAAATAGACAAACCTGTAAGGGGGGCCACTTTAATAGGTACTGGACCAGAAATTCTAAAGAAGATAGATATGGTAGGAAATAATTTAGCCCATGGACAAGGGATGTGTGGATCAATAAGCGGTTCAATACCAACTAATGTTGGGCAACCTGCAATTAGAGTGCAGTCCATGACAGTTGGTGGAAGAAAGGGGGATGAATAATGGATAAAGATAAATTTATAAAAACTATATTTGATAAAGGAAAGAAGCAGGGAATAGATGATATGGAAATCTATATTCAGAGAAGAAAAAATCTGAATATAAAGGTTTTTAAAAGTGAAATAGATAAATACAGTATTTCCGATGAAAATGGTCTATCCTTTAGAGGAGTTTACAAGGGGAAAATGGGATATTCCTATACAGAAAAATTGGATGAGAGTTCAATTGACATAATTATAAAAGAAGCAATAGATAATGCCAAAATCATAGATAGTGATGATGAAGAATTTATTTTTGAAGGCTCAAAGGAGTATAAGAAAATAAATAGTTTTAATGATGAGCTGGAGAGTATTCCTAATGAAGAAAAGGTTAAATTTACGAAATCAATGGAAGCTGCAGCTTTAAGAGAAGATGAAAGAGTTACAGCGGTTAATTATTGTATGTTTGGTGAAGAAATGATTGAAAGCACTTTAATTAATACTAAAGGTCTAAACTTAGAAAATAAATCAAACATTGCCTATGCTTATATATCAGTAATGGTTAAAGAAGACGATGATGTGAAAACTGGAACTAAATATATAATTTCAAATGATTATAATAAATTTGATTCTAAAGCTCTAGCATTGGAGGCAGTACAAAAAGGAATATCGATGCTTGGTGCAAAGAGCATTAAATCAGATAATTATTCTGTAATAATTAAAAACGATACAGCGGCTAGTTTGATAGAAGCCTATACTCCTGTTTTTTCAGCTGAAAATGTTCAGAAAGGACTTTCCATGTTAAAGGGAAAAGTAGATAAAAGTATAGCCAGCAGTATTATTACACTAATTGATAATCCCTTTATGAATGGTGGAATATCAACAAAAGCTTTTGATGGAGAAGGAGTGGCAACTAAAAAGAAGAATATTATAGAAAATGGGATCCTTAAAACTTATCTGCACAATCTTAAAACTGCAAGAAAAGATGGAGCTAAGTCAACGGGAAATGGATACAAAGCCTCATATAAATCAGTAGTTTCAATAGCTCCTACAAATATGTATATTGAAAACTGTAATATTACTTATGAGAAAATGATAGAAGGTATAGAAAAGGGTATTATTATTAATAGTCTTCAAGGGCTTCATGCCGGGGTAAATACAGTGTCTGGAGAATTTTCATTATCGGCTAATGGATATCTTATAGAAAATGGGAAAATTATCAGACCAGTAAATCAAATAACAGTTGCAGGAAACTTTTATGAAATGCTAAAAAATGTTGAAGCGGTAGGAAATGATTTAGAATTCACCTTGCCAAGTGGAGGGGGGTATATTGGTTCACCTTCATTAAAAATAAAAGAGCTCTCTATTTCAGGAGAATAAGAGAAAAAGTAATGTAAAAACTAAACCAGTTTATCCTTTTCCTTTAATTTAACTCACTTAAAAATTAGAAATTTAAATAGTGAAAGCATATTAATACACTTTAAACCATTACAGGTATAAATTTCCTTTGGTTTGTATATACTAAATTAATGGACAAGCATTAAAAATATTACTTAAGATAATTGCATAATATATATTGTTTTAGAGATCTCAAAGCTATATAATAGTTAGTTTTCTCATAAGGTAATTATGCTTTCCTCACTTTATTATAGTGAAAGTATGTCCAATTTTAATTTATTTTACTATACATATGAAAACCAGGGGGTTAGGTTATGAAGGAAATGAAAATAAATCAGGTCATAGTTGTTACCGATGGAAGATCTAATATTGGAGGTGACCCTATTGTTGCTGCAAGGGAAGCTGCAAGAAATAATATTGTAGTAAGCGCTATAGGGATTGTGGACAGGTCTGATGTCGATGAAAGTCCTATTCAGGAAATACAAGACATAGCCGCCAATGGTGGAGGAGAATGGGAATTAACCTATATTGAAAATTTAAGTAATACACTTCATATGCTTACACAGAGAACGATAAATAAAACAATAAATACAGTAGTAAATAAACAATTAAAAGAAATTATAGGTTCAGAGCTTGATGAAATTGAACCCAAAAATAGAAATAAATTTGTTGATTATATAGAAAATTTAAGTGATGAAATACATATAAAATGCTGTATTCTTATGGATTGCAGTGGGAGTATGAAGCCTAAAATTAATAAGGCAAGGGAAAGTATAATAGATCTAATGAATTCTTTGAAAGCTAGAAAAGGTAAAAGTGAAATTTCTGTAATAGCTTTTCCTGGTAAAAGCAGAGAAATGACAAATCTTATTAATGGTTTTAGCGATGATGTGGATTTTATAAAAAATGAAATATACAAGATGGATACTGGAGGGACGACTCCGACTGCACCTGCAATATATAGTGCTATAGAGTTGTTCACAAATAAAGCAAAACAGTTTGAAGAAACAATAGAAGAGGAACCTTTTTTTGCAGAAAGTACTGTATAAAAAAAACGGCTAGTATTAGCCGCTTTTTTTATATAATAAGGGAGTTTGAAAATGGGATTAGAAGGCAAAATAATTACTGGAAAGTGGAATAAAAATTCATACAAAATTATTAGTCTTTTAGGAAAAGGTGGAATTGGTAAGGTATATAAAGCCTTAAATATGAAAGATAAAACCTATTATGCATTAAAAATATCTGAGGATTTACACAGTATTACCAAGGAGTCAAATATGCTTGATAAATTCCACCAAATAAGAACAATTCCTAGTGCTATAGAATTAGATGACTATGAAGAAGCAGGAAAAACATATTACTTTATAGTATTAGAATATATATATGGAGAAAATTTAAAAAGATATATTTTAAAAAATAAGTTAAATTTAAAAGAAATAGTGGGTATAGTAATAATAATTGGTGAGGTGATTGAACAGTTCCATAAAAAAGGTTATATATTTGGCGATCTTAAACTTGAAAATATTATGATGGATAAAAGAAATGGAGAAATAAGAATTATTGACTTAGGCTCAGTAGTTCCAATAGGAGCTAGTATAAAAGAATTTACACCTTTATATGATAGAGCAAAATGGGATATGGGTTTTAGAAGAGCAGATGTTAAATATGATCTATTTGCCATATGTATGATTTTTGTGAATCTAATTTTAAGAAATGAGAATAAACTCTTAGATATGGAGATAAGTCATATAATAAAAGAGCTTAAAAAAAGAAAGATCAACAAAAAAATTATTAGGCTTATAATAATGGGATTGTATCAAAAAAATATATTATTTGAGGAGTTTCTAAATGAATTAAAAAAAACATATAAAACCCTTCGCAATGAAATGAAAATACGATATAATGATAGAGTTAACTTAATAATTAATGTGTTTTTTATTACATCATTCTTAAGCTTTGTTATCATTTTAGCTTTTTCTATAAAAAGTATTTAAAAGTTTATTTGCATATTACCTTTGACTCTTAATATTTTCTTTTTTATATATAGGGTTTAAATAGTAAAACTTAGTTTATACATGTACAAATACTTAAGATTTCTGGGAGTTTTGTACATGTATAAACTAAAGTCTTTACTTAAATCCCTATACAGGTATAATAAAAAGTGTCTGGAGAGAAAAATCATGGATATAATGGAGAAATTTTTAGAAACTATTGAAAAAAATAATCTTATAGAAAAAAATGAAAAAATAGTCATAGGAGTTTCAGGAGGACCAGATTCTATCTGTCTACTTCACCTTATATGGAGATTAAGAAAAGACTTGAATATAGAACCTTTTGTCGTTCACCTCAATCATCAATTTAGAGGAAAAGAAGCTAAAAAGGATGAAAAATACGTAGAAGAATTTTGCCAAAGCCTTGGAGTTAAATTATTTATTTTTTCATATGATGTTAGTAAATACAGTAGTGAAAAAGGTATAAGCTTTGAAGTCGGTGGTAGGGAACTTAGGTATGGATTGTTTCATAAAGTGGCAAAGCAAACCGGTGCAACAAAGATCGCAATTGCTCAAAATCGCAATGATCAGGCAGAGACTGTTTTAATGAGACTTATTAGAGGAGCTGGATTAGATGGACTTACGGCTATAGATTATAAACGTGATGGAAATATAATAAGGCCTTTGCTTGATATAAGCAGAAAAGAAATTGATGATTATTGTGAAAAAAATGCATTAATGCCTAGGATAGATAAAACAAATTTAGAGGCTATATATACAAGAAATAAAATCAGATTAGAACTTATACCCTATATAGAAAAAAATTTTAATCCTGCAATCATAGAGGCACTGTGGAGAAGTTCTAATTTGCTTAAAGAGGATAATAGTTGCCTTAATTTGCTAACTGAAGAGGAATTACAAAAAGTAGTTGCTCAAAAAAATAATAATCAATGTTTATTAAGCAAAAAAAAGTTTGATAGATTACATATTGCAATAAAAAAAAGAATTTTGAGACGATCTATAAAGCAGGTCAAAGGAGATTTAAAGGATATTGGATTCACTCATATAGAAAATATATTAGATCTTATTCATAAAAAAAATGTAGGTTCTAGATTAGATTTGCCTGGGCATATCACAGTTCAGCTTGGGTATAATAGTATAGATATAAAAAATAACAAAGCTTTAGAAAAGAAAAATTTTGATTTTAATTATAAGCTTAATATAGCTAAAACCACTTATATAAAAGAATTAAGTGCTTCAATAAAACTAGAAATAATACATGGTTCCGATATTAATGACAATACAAAAAATTTAAAAACAGCATTTATAGATTATAATAAAGTAAGTGGAGACTTAACTATAAGAAATAGGAAGCGAGGAGATAGATTTAAACCTCTAGGAATGAGAGGAAGCAAAAAAATAAAGGATTATTTTATTGATAAAAAGGTTCCTAAGGAGATTAGAAACAAAATTCCAATACTATGTGATGAAAAAGGAATAATATGGGTTATAGGCTATAGAATGAGCGAAGAGTATAAAGTAGACAATCAAACTAAGAAAATGATTAAAATAACATATATGGAAGGTTGTCTAGAAAATTAAAATATGTTAGAATTAAGAGACTCGGTTTTGGCCGTTTGAAAGGAGGAGGGTTCTTGAGAAAATTTTTTAGAGGCGCTAGCTTTTATATCCTGATATTCATCATAATATTAATGATAGTACAGTTTTATACAAAGCAGCCGGAACAAGTAGATGAAATTAGCTTTTCAGAGCTTACAATTAATTTAGAGAATAATAATGTAAAAGAGATACATTTAATTAATAATAGAGTACAGGGTGTACTAAAGGGAGAAGGAGGAAAGTTTACTTCTTATATTCCTCAGGCTATTAATACTGAAGCTTTTACTGAAAGTTATATCTTTCCCGCTATAAAGGAAGGACTTAAGCTTACAGGAGAACCTCCAGCAGGAACTCCTTGGTTTATAGATATATTACCTTCAGTATTTATGATTTTAATATTCGTTGTTTTTTGGTTTGTATTTATGCAGCAGTCCCAAGGCGGAGGAAGTAGAGTGATGTCCTTTGGAAAAAGTAAAGCTAAGCTGCATAAAGAAGACAATAAAAAGAAAGTAACCTTTAATGAGGTTGCGGGTCTTGATGAAGAAAAGGAAGAATTGAAGGAAATAGTTGACTTTCTAAAAAGTCCAAGAAAATATATAGAATTAGGAGCTAGAATACCGAAAGGAATCCTTATGGTTGGTCCTCCAGGTACTGGTAAAACTTACCTTTCTCGTGCTGTTGCTGGGGAAGCTGGAGTTCCTTTCTTTAGTATTAGTGGATCAGATTTTGTTGAAATGTTTGTTGGTGTAGGTGCTTCTAGAGTACGTGACTTATTTGAACAGGCAAAAAAGAATTCGCCATGTATTGTCTTTATAGATGAGATAGATGCTGTAGGTAGAAAAAGAGGAGCAGGACTTGGTGGTGGCCACGATGAAAGAGAGCAGACTCTTAATCAGCTATTGGTTGAAATGGATGGCTTTGGCATTAACGAAGGGATCATTATAATAGCTGCGACCAACAGACCGGATATATTGGACCCCGCATTGCTTAGACCAGGAAGATTTGATAGACAAGTAGTAGTAGGTATACCTGATGTGAAAGGAAGAGAAGCAATACTTAAAGTGCATTCTGCAAATAAACCTTTAGCAGATGATGTTAATTTAAAAGTATTGGCTAGAAGAACACCAGGATTTACCCCTGCTGATTTGGAAAACTTATTGAATGAAGCTGCATTGCTTTCAGCAAGAAAAAATAATAAGAAAATTTATATGGATACTTTAGAAGAAGCTATTACTAAAGTTATAGCTGGTCCCGAAAAGCGAAGTCGAGTTATAAGTGAAAAAGATAAAAGGCTAACTGCTTATCATGAGGCAGGTCATGCAGTCGTTGCTAGACTTTTACCTAATACGGACCCAGTTCATCAGGTAACCATTATTCCCCGTGGTAGAGCCGGCGGTTTTACTATGATGCTTCCTAAAGAAGATAAGTATTATATGACTAAAACAGAAATGGAAGAAAGAGTAGTACATCTTTTAGGAGGTAGGGTGGCAGAGCAGCTTATATTACATGATATTAGTACTGGAGCCCAGAATGACCTTCAAAGAGCTACTGAAATAGCTAGAGGTATGGTTACCAAATATGGTATGAGCAAAAACTTAGGACCTATGACCTATGGTTCAGGAGAGGAAGTATTTTTAGGTAGAGATTTTTCATCTAAGAAAGACTATTCAGAAGAAGTTGCTGCTCAAATAGATAAAGAGACTAGAGATATAATAGATAATGGATATGAAAATGCTGAAGCCTTATTAACTGAGCATATAAACAAACTTCATCAAGTGGCTAAGGCTTTACTTGTTCATGAAACATTAAATGCCGATGAATTTGAAATAGTCTTCACACAAGGTTTAGAAGCATTGCCAAAGGTTGAGGAAAATAATACCAAGGACGATAACGCCAGTGAAGATAATAAGAAAGAAGATATTAATCATGACGATGATGATAGAGTAGATTTTTAAAAAATAATTAGTCATAAAAAACGAAATCCTCAAATTTAGGGTTTCGTTTTTTATAGAAATATAAATTAAGGAGGGAAAAATATGAAGTTTGATCTTAAAGTTGGAATGATGGCTGAGGTTGAAAAAGTTGTTGGTGAGAAGGATACAGCTGAAAGCTTTGGAAGCGGTTCAATTAAAGTTTTTGCAACGCCTATGATGGTTGGACTAATGGAAAATGCCTCACTTAAATCCGTCGATCCTCATTTACCTAAAGATTATGCAACAGTGGGAACACATTTGGATGTAAAGCATTTAGCTGCCACTCCTGTAGGTATGAAGGTTAAAGCTAAAGCAGAGCTTATAGAGATAGATGGTAAGAAATTAAAATTTAAAATTGAAGCCTATGATGAGAAGGATAAAATAGGAGAAGGATATCATAGTAGATATATAATAAACTCACCTAAATTTATTGAGGCAAGCAAGGAAAAGTTATAAAAATAACGAGATTTTGCTAAAATACTTATAATATCTTACAAGTTTTTATAAGCAATTTGCAAAAAAAAGATTTGAAAGTGAATAATAATTATTGTATAATTATATAGAAGCTAAGAGTTTATGAATGTTGCTCAAAAAACACATCAGCGACAGGATGCTTTTTGAGATAGCTCATAAATTATTTGCGAAATAGTTAAAAATATAACTATTAAATGCCAGATTTTTATTCAAGTGATTTCCCAATCACTTATCTTTAGAAGTCAAACGGCATAGGAATTTTACTTTTTATAAGTGAAGCCTCCTATGCCGTTCTCTAGTTTTTTGAAAAAAATAGTCATTAGACACACTATAAAGGAAGCAGCAATGAATGCAGACAAGGAAAACGATTTTATAGCATTGGCATATTTGACCAAATAAAGCAAATTTGTATTTTGAAAATTATACGAAAATATTGAAAAGATATAGGTATATTAATATAGTTAATTTGAAAAACTAAGGTATAAAGTTATAATAAAAAATTTTAAATTCATCTTGTTATACCAATAATAGGTTTATACATAAAGAATTTGAAAGGGGTGATAAAAGAAAAAGTTGTATAATAATTTATTCAAATCCAAGAAGAGGGGGAAATGATAATGAAATTTGATGTAATAGCCTGGATTTTAAATCCATTTATACTTATGTTTTTAGCAGTATTTACAGGAATGCTATTTGGGAAAATAAGATTTGGAAAATTTAACTTTGGTGTTTCAGGAACACTTTTTACTGGCCTCATTATTGGGTGGTGGGCATTTGGATATGCCCAAAACTTAGCAGTAAACCCATCAGTAGCAAAATCCACAGCAAAAACAGCAGCAAAGATAATTGATGCACCGGTTATACCAAAGGACTTTTTTGACTTATTCCTCATACTATTTGTTGCAGCAGTTGGTTTATTAGCGGCTAAAGATATGGGGGTAGTTCTTAAAAAATATGGTACAAAATTTGTACTCTTGGGTTTTGTTATTACATTACTTGGTGCTGGAGCTACTTATGGTATGACACTTCTGAGTGGAGCACTTGATATTAAATCCACACCATATGAGGTATCTGGAGTTTATACTGGTGCATTAACTAGCTCTCCGGGACTTGCAGCAGCAATAGAAACTGCAAAGGGGCATTCTAGTCATAGAGTAGAAGAATTTGAAAATGCAAGCATAGAAGAAAAAAAGAGGATATTAGAAGATATTGGAGTAGACCCTAATACGGTAGATTTAGCTACTTATAAATTAACTGAAAAACAGGGAAGTCAATTCATAAAAAATGCTGAAGCCGGAATTGGTGTAGGTCATGCAATAGGATATCCTTTTGGAGTATTGGTAGTAATAATAGCAGTTAACTTCTTCCCTAAAATTTTTGGTATTAATGTTGAAAAGGAAATGAAAAACCATAGAGCGGAAATGGAAGCTGCAAAGAGTTCATCAGGTATGAAGGAAATTAAAGAAGTAGGATTTGATTTGACAGCATTTGTAATAGCATGTTTTTTCGGTTATTCATTAGGAAAAATCAAAATATATCTTGGATCTGCACTTGGAGATTTTAGTCTAGGTTCTACAGGTGGTGTTCTTATTGGCTCGCTTATTTTGGGTTATATAGGTAAAATTGGAAAACTTAACTTTAGAATGAATAATAAAATATTAGGAGTGGTAAGACAAATATCATTGGCCTTCTTTTTAGCTATAGTTGGATTGCGATATGGATTTAAAGTATTTGATGCTTTGGCTGGATCAGGGGCATATCTAGCTTTAGTAGGTTTAGTAGTAGGGATTGTAGCTATGATGACTGGATTCCTAATCGGAAAATATGTATTTAAAATCAATTGGATTATGTTATCAGGAGCTATATGTGGAGGCATGACTTCGACACCAGGATTAGGCGCTGCTATAGATGCAGTGGGTAGTGACGAACCGGCAGCGGGCTATGGTGCCACGTATCCATTTGCATTGTTGGGAATGGTTATATTTACAATTATATTACACAGACTACCAATGTAATGAAAAGTAGATTGTCATAGAAGTTTTTAGAAAAATGTTTTATATGCTTCACAATTTGTTAAAAAAATGATAAAATTAATGATGAGAATAAATGAATAAAAAAGAATTCATTTGTTGCAGATTTAATCTGAAGCATTTAAGGCAAGGTGATATTGTGGAACCAGATGAAATTTTTATAACAGGGTATGCAAAATTACCTAAAGGAATAACTGCTACAGAGCTTTACAAAGTAATAGCTGTAGGTTTAATAGTAAATAGAAAAACAGGTATTATTGTAGATGCAGATTGTTCTCTAGTGACCAGAGTAGCTAAAGAATTTTTTAGAGAAATTGTATTGGGAAAAGATCTAAATGATTATCAAGAAATCCAGGCTACTTTGAAAGAGATGTACTTTGGTTCTGCAAAAAAAGCGCTGATATCAGCCCTCAAAACATGTAATGAAAAATTTAAGCAAATTACAGAAAATAGTTTCGAAGTAAATGATAACTAAAAATTTCTATGATACGATATAAATATTCAACTTTCAAGTTTTAGTATATTTATAAATAATCGGTAGGCACATATTATGGATGTTAAAATTCAATTATGGATTTTATTACATCTATAATTACAATGCTTTAAATTTTGAAATGCAAGCTGATTATTGTAAATAGTATTTAAATTGAAATGATGTTTATTTCTACTCATAATCTACATTTAGCTTTATTATTTATGGAAGCAAAATACCCTTTTGTTTCATCAGTAAATAAAACAAAGTTAGATGACTGGTGGTTAAAGTAATGCATTTTTCCAGTCTATCTAACTTTTTTTTTATTAAATAATATATATATTTTTAGGTAAAAATACTTTTATATGTTATATATAATTCATATTTTCTAATGAAAAGTATAAAAACTAGAAATCTTATTTTACTATTGATATTTTGTAAATATGAGGGAGGAAAAAATATGATAATGGATAGAATAAGAAGAGAGGACCTTAAAAGTAAGATAAAAACAGCAGATGAGGCTTCCATGTTTATAAAAGATGGAATGACAATTGCAACCAGTGGATTTACTCCATCGGGATATCCTAAAGCAGTGCCATTGGCTTTAGCCAAAAGAGCTGAAGGTGGTGAAAAGCTGAATATCACTGTTATTACAGGAGCATCTGTTGGAGATGAATTAGATGGCGCACTATCAAGAGCAGGTGTAATGACAAGAAGATATCCATATCAAACAAATAAAGCATCTAGAAACGCTATAAATGAAGGAAAGATTATGTATCAGGATATGCACCTTAGTCATGCAGTTCAATTTATGAATTATGGTTTTCTTGGGAAAATAGATGTTGCTCTTGTAGAAGCCTTGGCAATTACTGAGGAAGGTGGAATTATACCGACTACATCTGTAGGGATTTCTCCTCAAGCTATAGAAAATGCAGATGTAGTTATTGTTGAAATAAATACAAGTCAACCTATGGGATTAGAAGGGATGCATGATATTTATATAACTGAAAATCCTCCTAATAGGAAGCCTATTCCTATTTTAAATACTGGAGATAGAATAGGAACTCCATATATGCCTTGTGATCCAGAAAAAATAGTTGCAATAGTTGAATGTGATATTAAAGATAAAGTTAGGCCACTAGGCCCAATAGATGAAGACTCTAAAAAGATTTCTGGACATATAATTGAATTTTTAGAGCATGAAGTAAAAATGGGGAGATTGCCTAAAAATCTATTGCCGCTGCAATCTGGAGTTGGATCAGTGGCTAATGCTGTATTAGGAGGTCTTTTAGATTCTAAATTTGAAAACTTGACTTGCTATACAGAAGTTATTCAAGATTCTATGTTTGATTTAATAGATGCAGGAAAAGTAATCGTGGCTTCAGGAACATCCTTAACACCTTCTGAAGAAGGTTTAAAGAGGCTGTATGCTAATATAGATCATTATGCTAAGCATTGTATATTAAGACCTATGGAGATAAGTAATAATCCAGAGGTTGCTAGGAGACTTGGGGTTATAGCTATGAATACTGCTATAGAATTTGATATTTATGGGCATGTTAATTCTACAAATATTATGGGATCAAGAATAATGAATGGTATTGGAGGTTCAGGAGACTTTACTAGAAATGCTTACCTTTCAATGTTTACAACTGTATCAACAGCTAAAGGCGGAGATATATCTTCAATAGTTCCCTTTGTTTCCCATGTGGATCACACTGAGCATGATGTGGAAGTTGTAGTTACTGAACAAGGATTAGCAGATCTTAGAAATACCTCTCCAACTGAGAGAGCTAAAAAGATTATAGATAACTGTGCTCATCCTGATTATAGACCTATATTAAAAGATTATTTCCAAAGAGCAATGAAGGGTAAATTTAAGCATGAACCTCATATAATGGATGAAGCTTTATCTATGCATGCAAGGTTCATGGAAAAGGGAACAATGAAAATAAAATAGTTGATGTTGCCTATACTTGGCTACACTACAAATTGTATACAAACTGAAAGCTTTATACATGTATAAATACTCTGAAATTAATTACTAATTGCTCTTTTTATGTTATTCTATATAGAGTGATATGTAGTGTAGCTAAATAGCAATATAAAGACATCAAAAAAGGAGGAAAAGTGATGTTTGATAAGGAAAAATTAGCTAAAATTAAAGAAGACAGCCACGCTTTTGAAACAAAAACTCAAAAATCATTAGAAAAAAGACCTGAAAGACAAGAAAAATTTTATACTGGATCTGGTGATGAAGTAAATAGATTATATACACCAGCAGATATTGAAGATTTTGATTATAGTGAGGAATTAGGTTTCCCAGGAAAATATCCATATACTCGTGGTGCTCAGCCTACGATGTACAGAGGAAGACTTTGGACCATGAGAATGTATGCTGGATTTGCCACTGCTGAGGAATCAAACAAGAGATATAAATACCTTATAGAACAAGGATCAGCTGGATTATCTGTTGCATTTGACTTGCCTACTCAAATTGGCTATGACTCAGATCATGCCCTTTCAGAAGGAGAAGTTGGTAAAGTTGGTGTTGCTATTGATTCATTAGCAGATATGGAAATATTATTTGATGGAATACCACTTGACAAAGTAAGTACTTCAATGACTATAAATGCACCTGCTTCAGTATTGTTAGCTATGTACATAGCAGTTGGAGAAAAGCAAGGTGTACCTGCAGAGAAATTAAGAGGGACTATACAAAATGATATATTGAAAGAGTATATAGCCCGTGGAACATATATATTCCCAACAGAACCATCTATGAGACTCATAACTAATATTTTTGAATATTGTTCAAAAAATGTTCCAAAATGGAATACAATAAGTATTTCAGGATACCACATTAGAGAAGCTGGATCTACAGCAGCACAAGAGGTAGGATTTACCCTTGCAGATGGTATTGCATATGTTGATGCTGCCATAAAGGCAGGCTTAGATGTAGATTCATTTGCACCTAGACTTTCATTTTTCTTCAATTCACACAATGATTTACTAGAAGAGATTGCTAAATTTAGAGCTGCAAGAAGGTTGTGGGCTAAGATTATGAAGGAAAGATTTGGGGCTAAAGATGCAAAATCTATGAGACTTAAGTTCCATACCCAAACAGGAGGCTCCACATTGACTGCTCAGCAGCCAGAAAACAATATAGTTCGTGTTGCTATTCAGACATTAGCTGCAGTACTCGGTGGAACTCAATCATTACACACTAACTCTAAAGATGAAGCATTAGCTTTACCTACTGAGGATTCTGTAAGAACAGCTCTTAGGACTCAACAGATAGTTGCATATGAAAGTGGTGTTACAAATACTGTAGACCCACTTGCTGGTTCATATTATATCGAAGCAAAAACTAAGGAAATCGAAGAAAGAGCTATGGAATATATTAGGAAGATTGATGATCTTGGTGGCGCTCCAAAGGCTATTGATATTGGGTATATCCAGCAAGAAATCATGGATGCAGCTTATCAATATCAAAAAGAAGTTGAATCAAATGATAGAATTGTTGTTGGTATGAATAAATTCCAAATCAAAGAGCAGCCGCCTAAAGGGTTACTTAGAGTTGATCCTTCAGTTGGAGAGAGTCAAAAAGAGAAGCTTGCTAAGCTAAGAGCAGAAAGAGATAATGAAGCAGTTAAAGAGAAATTGCAAGCATTGAAAGAGGCATGTAAAGGTAATGACAATTTAATGCCATTCATATTAGATGCTGTTAGAGCTTATGCTACTTTAGGAGAAGTTTGTGGAGTAATGAGAGAAGTATTTGGAGAATATCAACAATCTGTAAATTTATAGATAGTAGAGAAAAACGAAGAATGGAAAAAGGAGGAAAATTAAATGAATAGGCCTATTAGAGTTTTAGTTGCCAAGCCAGGCTTGGACGGTCATGATAGAGGAGCTAAAGTTATAGCTAGAGCGTTAAGGGATGCGGGAATGGAAGTAATTTATACTGGACTTAGACAAACTCCAGAGCAAATAGTGAGTGCTGCTATTCAGGAGGATGTTGATGTGGTTGCTATGAGTATATTATCCGGAGCACATAGCACTTTGCTTCCTAAAGTTGCGGATTTATTGAAAAATGAGGACGTAGATGATGTACTAGTTATCGGAGGAGGAGTTATTCCTGTTGATGACATTCCTGAGTTAAAAGAAAGAGGAATAGCAGAAATATTTACTCCTGGTACTCCAACACAGGTTACAATAGATTATATTAAGGAAAATATTAAGAGAAAATAAATTATTTTATCTGCCAAGTGCTCAGTGTTGTATGGATTTTAAATAGATAAAAAATCTTTAAGCACTTAGCACTTGCTACAGATAGTAATAAATGAATGTAAAAAAGATATTGTGTTTTTGTATTTAGTAAATTTTTGAATCATAAGGCATTGATATTATTACTAGCTCTATTAAAGTTCCAAGTTACAAGTTCCAAGTTCCAAGATAAACAAAAAAATAGTTTTAAAACTTGGAACTTAGAATTTGGAACTTAGAACTAACAAAGTGCTCCAGGCATCTTTGTTTTGAATAGGTGGTGTTGTATAAATGGAACTTGCTGAAAGATTGCTAAGAGGAGATAAAAGGGCTGCAGCCAGGCTTATAACTTTAGTTGAAAATAAAGATGAAGAAGCCTTTGAAATTTTAAAGAAAATTTATAATAAATCTGGAAAAGCCTATATTATAGGAATAACGGGTCCACCAGGTGCAGGGAAAAGTACATTAACAGATAAACTTGTTAAGTTTCTTAGAAAAGAAGATAAAAAGATAGGAATTATAGCTGTTGATCCTACAAGTCCTTTTACAGGAGGATCGATACTAGGCGATAGAGTAAGGATGACTGACCTTAGCTTGGATCGCGGAGTTTTTATTAGAAGTATGGGGACTAGAGGCCATCTTGGTGGTCTATCAGAATCTACTCAGGCAGCTATTAAAATACTAGATATTTATGGATGTGATTATATATTCATTGAAACTGTTGGAGTAGGTCAGTCAGAAGTGGATATAGTTAAGACATGTGATACTACTATTATGGTAATGGTTCCAGGACTTGGTGATGATATACAAGCTATTAAAGCTGGAATTATGGAAATAGGAGATGTTTTTGCAGTAAATAAAGCCGATAGAGATGGAGCAAAAAGAACTGCCAGAGAAATAGAAATGATGTTAGATTTTAATAAATCAGATTGGCGGCCGCCTGTTGAATTAGTTGTGGCCACAGAGAATAAAGGAATTAGTGAGCTTGTTGAACAAATAAAAAAACATAAGAACTATTTAGAAGAGACAGGAGAGAAAGAAGCAAGAAGAACTGAAAACTGTAAGAATGAAATAATTGATTTAGTTCAGCAAAAACTTATGAATGTATTATTAGACAAATCCAATAGAGAAGAAAAAATTGATGAATTGGCAAAAAAAGTTGCAACTAGAAAAATAGATCCTTATACAGCATGTGAACAAATTTTTGAAAGACTTAAATAGAACTTGAAGGCTAATATTTATACAAAGATATTACCCTTTTAAAGTTTTTCCTGAGGCAGTTGACAGAAGCAGTTGACCGATGAAGGATAATATATAAATATCAATATTATAATTATAAGGAGGATTTCAAAATGAAGGTTTTAAAGGTAGATCATATAGGTATAGCTGTTAAAAATTTAGATGAAACATTAAAGTTTTACACTGATGCCCTAGGATTAGAAGTTGAGGGAACTGAAACAGTAGAAGAGCAAAAAGTTAAAGTGGCGTTTTTACCAGTAGGAGATACAGAAGTGGAGCTTCTTGAGTCTACTTCACCTGATGGACCTATTGCTAAATTTATTGAAAAAAAAGGAGAAGGAATACAGCATATAGCATTCAAAGTTGAAAATATTGAAGAAGCTATTAAACATATGAAAGAAAAAGGATTTAGAATGATTGATGAAAAACCAAGATATGGTGCTGGCGGAGCTCAGATAGCTTTTATGCATCCTAAAAGCTCTCATGGTGTACTGGTTGAGCTTAGTGAAAGAAAATAATTATATAATACTATATTAAAATAATTTATGATTATAAACAAACTTATTAATTATATATAAAATATTATATAAATTTTTGAAAAAGTACTTTATGTAAAGAAACATACTATAGCAATAGGAGGTAAGAAAAGAAATGGCTGTAAACAAATTAGAAGATTTGAAAAAACGCCGCCAAAAGATAATGGAAGGCGGAGGAGCAAAGAGAGTA
>NZ_FUZT01000025.1 GCF_900167445.1 Maledivibacter halophilus | reverse complement strand
CTAATTTTTCAAAAAAGGCTTTACTAAAGTATCCAAGGTCTGTAATAAGCAATTCATTTTTATCAATTAATGTAAGTAGTTTATCTGTATAAGTTGTGTCAGGCCCAGGAGCTTTTGTTAATTCTATGCTCCCAAATAAACTGGATACTAAACTATATACACCTTGAATTTTCAAAGCAGATTTAGCATTGCTTCCGCCTAGACCAGGCCATATATTTGATAATTTATCGGGCAAAGTAATTTTTGTGCTATCACATATTTTTACATCTTTAAACTGTGAAAAGATTTTAGTTGTTTTTGCTGTAAGCATGTTATTTATTGTAAGATGCATAGTCTCTTTAAATACTTCTTCCAAAAGTTTAGATGTTTTCTTTAATCTTTTATGGATTGCTACTTTACTAATTTGCAAACCAGGTTGTAGTGCTTCACACTTTGATGCAATTTCATTTAACGAAGGATTTGCTATATTTATTAAACCAAAAGTAAAAACTTTAACAAGAGTTTCTGGCATAAGCATTGTTCTACGCTTTGTAAAACCAATATTTTTAGCAATTTCCATTATTTTTATATGGTTTAAAAATCGAATTACGTTTATAATAAGTGATGAAGATATCTTCATGGGAATCTCTCCTTTGTGATTTGGTCGTCACTTAGAGATTCCCATTTTTGTTGTCTTTTTGCAAATGTAATTTTTACCTTGGTATAACTTGGCTTAAGTTAACGCCTATGACTCCTACATATAGTTTTAAAAACTCCACCTCCATACTATATGCAATATCAGGATTTCTTTCAAATCGACACTTTCTATTATACCATTTAATGCTAAATCGTCTAGTGATATCCCATTCATTGGTACTAATCCTATTGCTCTTTTACTGATTTACATATTAAAGTACTTAGAATGATCTATATCATCAAAATATATTTTTTTCTAAAGATAAACAACTTTAAAGGTTGAACAAATTGATTAATAAATTTCCTCATTTATATGTATCAAGAAAGCTATTGATGAGATATAATATCCCTATAGCCATTTTAATAATACATTTAAACAAATAAATTCCATAATTACCTTCTTAAAAAATCATCTGCTCCCTTACATATAGTTCTTTAATCTCCGAAGCTATACTTCTCAAGTATCAAAATACTCAGCATTTCTAAGAACATTTGTTTATTATAAACAATTATATTTTAATATATATACTAGGAGGATCAATATGAATGAAACTTTAGTCTTAAAAGGAAATATTATATTCACAAAAAACACTGATAAATTTGAAATCTATAATAATGCCTTTATTGTATCTATTGATGGTAAAGTAAAAGGAATTTATAAAGAATTACCTAAAGAATATAGTAATTGTAAAATTAGAAACTATGGAAACAAATTAATTATTCCTAGTTTTGTTGATTTACATCTTCATGCATCTCAGTTTTTGCAGTGTGGCATGGGTATGACTAAACAATTACTTGAATGGTTAAATGATTATACCTTTGATTTGGAAAAGGAATTTCAAAATGAAGAATTTGCTAAAGAAGTTTATACTAAATTTGCAGATAAATTAGTAGATAGTGGTACCCTTAGGGCATGTATATTTGCATCTTCTTCTACAAAGGGTACCGAAATACTTTTTGAAATATTAAAAAAGAAGGGGATTGGTGCCTATATTGGTAAAGTAAATATGGATAGAAACGCCCCCAACTTTATTATTGAAAGCACTGAAGAGTCTATAAAAGGAACAGAATATCTTATAAAAAAATATAAAAATGAAAAATTAGTTAAGCCTATAATAACTCCTAGATTTGCACCAACAAGTACAGATGAGCTGCTAGAGAAACTAGGTGAATTAACTAAAGAATACAGCCTCCCAGTTCAGTCCCATTTAAGTGAAAATATAAATGAAATTAACTGGGTTAAGGAGCTTTTCCCCGATTCAAAATACTATTTAGATGTTTATGATAAATATTATCTGTTTGGACATACAAAAACTGCTATGGCCCATGGAATTCATCTAAGTGACGAAGAACTTAATATAATTAAAGGTAAAAATGTAATATTAGTTCATTGTCCTGATTCAAATATAAATGTACGAAGTGGGATAATGCCTTTGAGAAAGTATTTAAATATGGGAATTCCCATTGGATTAGGCAGTGATATAGCAGGTGGTCATAAAATTGCTCTAAACGAAGCAATGGTTCGGGCAATTCAATTATCTAAATTATTAAGTATAAATAATCCAGAATATAAACCACTTACTATTCCAGAAGTGTTTTATTTAGGAACTAAAGGTGGCGGGAACTTTTTCGGAAAAACCGGAAGCTTTGAAGAAGGTTATTTATTCGATGCATTGGTCATTGAAGATGATAAATTAATTGCAGACAGATATTCTCTAGAAGATAGACTGGAAAGATTCTTATACTTAGGAGATGATAGAAATATTATTGCACGTTATGTAGAAGGTAAAGAAATTAAGCAGATTTAAAATCATTTAAATCTGCTTCTTTCTTTATTAATATCTATTTTTAAAGGTTTTAGAAATTTCACCGGCAAATAAAGGTAAAAGGCCAAAAGCCATAGTTAAACCTAAACCTGTCATTGATACAGTAGTTGTTTTAAAAATTGGCTGTAAAAATGGCACATATACTACTGTAAACAGCAAAATTCCTGCCAATAGTATTGAGTAGTTTAAGTATTTATTACTAAAAACTTTAACTTTAAACAAAAAGCTTGTCTCAGATCGTGCTGAATATGCCCTTAATAATTCTCCAATAATTACAGTTATAAAACAATAGGTTTGCCCTGTTAATCTATCGCCAGACCGACTTCCAACCCAAAAAGAGATTAACCCAGCTGCTGCCAGTGCAGCCGATTGGAATGCAATACTAACAATCATTTTTTTATCAGCTATTGGTTCATCTGGAGGACGTGGTTTTTGATCCATAACACCTTTTTCCTTGGCTTCTATTCCTAATGCAAAGGCTGGAAAAGAATCCGTTATCAAATTGATCCAAAGTATTTGGACAGGAACCAAAGGCGAGCCCCAACCCAATAGCATTGATAAGAAAATTAAAAGTAATTCCCCAAAATTACAGGATAATAAAAATCCTACAAATTTTCGAATATTATTGAAGATTACTCTCCCCTCTTCAACTGCATCTACAATACTGGCAAAATTGTCATCCGTCAGTACCATATCAGCAGCTTCCTTGGCAACATCAGTACCTGTAATACCCATAGCTATACCAATATCTGCCTGTTTTAAAGCCGGGGCATCATTAACTCCATCACCTGTCATAGCTGCTATATCCCCATTTGATCTAATAGCTCTAACAATTTTCACTTTATGCTCCGGTGACACCCTTGCAAAAACATTTATATTCTTAACTTTTTCCTTAAATTCTTCTTCACTATAATTATCAATTTCTGACCCACTCATTGCTTCCAGTTGATCATCTATAATACCAATATCCCTTGCAATAGCACTTGCTGTTATCTTATGGTCACCGGTTATCATAACAACACGGATGCCTGCTCTTTTGCAAAGCTTTACTGCTTCTTTTGCTTCCTCCCTTGGAGGGTCTATCATTCCTGTCAAGCCTAAGAATACAAGATCATTTTCTTCTTGTTTAATGTCTGTCCCTTCGGATACTATTTTGTTTGCAAAGCCTAAAACCCTTAAAGCTTTATTTGCAAATTTATTATTTGCTTTATTAATTTTTTCTATATATTCATTGGTTAATGGCTTTATTTCACCATTAACACTAATTTTACTGCATTTACTTAATATAACATCCGGTGCACCCTTGGTGTACATAATATAATCAGTTTTTCTTTTATGTATTGTGGACATTAATTTTCTTTCTGAATCAAAGGGATATTCATCTATCCTGGGATAATTTTTATTAAGTTCATCCTGAGGATATCCACCCTTTGCACCTAGAACAACCAGGGCCCCTTCAGTGGGATCTCCAATAATTTCTTCTTTCTCCTTAATAAGCTTTGCATCGTTACATAAAACGGATACTTGCATAATTCTTTCAAGAGTATCTGATGTGCATTCTCCTTTTTCACAGATTAATTGTCCAATAGTAGAATAACCTGCACCGCTTACATCCCAAATATTACTTCCATCAAATACCTTTGTAACAACCATTTTGTTTTGAGTAAGTGTTCCTGTTTTATCGGTACATATAACTGTTGTGCTTCCTAAGGTTTCCACTGCCTCAAGTTTTTTAACTATTGCATTTTTTTTAACCATTCGTTGCATTCCCAAGGCCAATACAACTGTAACAACTGCCGGCAGCCCTTCTGGAATTGCAGCAACTGCCAGGCTAACTGCTGTCATGAAGATCTCAAGTAAATCTTCGTTTCTAAGTATTCCCATTATAAAGATGATTACACAAACAGTTAAGCATATAATCCCCAATATCTTACCAAATTGAGCAAGTTTTTTTTGAAGTGGAGTAGGTTCAGCTTTTACTTCATTTAACATGGTTGCAATGTTTCCAATTTCCGTTTTCATACCTGTTTCTGTCACTATTCCCTTACCACGGCCATAGGTTACAATGGTACTCATAAATGCCATATTTCCACGATCCCCAAGGGCTAGGTCTTCATCAACTATTACATCCCATTGTTTTTCAACCGATACCGATTCCCCTGTTAGAGCCGCCTCTTCAATTTTCAAATTTACACTTTCAATTAATCTAATATCTGCTGGCACATAGTCTCCTGCTTCTAATACAACTATATCCCCTGGAACAAGCTGAGAAGATGCTATTTTTTGCAATTTCCCATCCCTCAACACTTTAGAAGCGGGAGCAGACATTTCCTGTAAAGCTTTCAAAGCATTGCTGGCCTTATTTTCTTGTATAACACCTAAAACTGCGTTTAAAATAACTATTATAATGATAAATGCTCCATCAATAATCTCACCTAAGGCAATGGAAATAATTGCGGCTATAATTAATATGATAATTAGAATATCTTTAAACTGATCTATAATCATATTAAGAACTGTTTTACTTTCTTTTTCTTCGAGACTATTTTCCCCATATTTATTACGTCGATTTTTCACTTCCTCTATATCAAGACCTTTTAAAGGGTCTGTATTAAAATCTAATAAAGTTTCTTCTACAGATTTATTGTGATATCCCATTCGAATCTCCCTTCAGCTTCTAAATCCTTTATCCTGTTGTATTAGAAATTATTAAAACTCTCACCATAGAAATTAGCATAGTAAATTTTTTTAGTATTTTATATAATAATTTAAGTGAGTAAATTACATAATTACCTTCTGCAAAAACTATCTACTACATATAGTTTTGAAATCTCGAAAGCTATACCATATATATTATTCAATTTTGCTAAATTAGAGTTATTCAATTTCCTCAAGTATAAAAAATTCCTAGTAAAACAAATATAAAAATACTCGGTATTAAAGTCTTTACCTGAATCTTTATATTATAATTATAATTTCCAAAGGAAGTCTTTTATATACTAATATGTAAACTTAGCCTGTTGTGCTAATAAATCAAATAATTTATTTTAAATACAATTCAGTGAGTTTTAATATTTCATTTGAGTGATTTTTATGAACCAGTTTTCCCCTTAAAATTCCACATATAATCAATTGTCTCTTTCATACTTAGTAAATTATAAATATAATAAAAAGGATATCATAGCTTCTTCAAGTAAATTTTTGATTTGTTTTTCATTGAAGTTTTTAATCTTTATCCAACCCCTTGAGTTTATATTATATTCATTCTCTTCTAAAAATCTACCACAAATATATCCATTACCGGTATTTGGATTCAGTTCCCTAATAACCACCCTATCACTATACTTATAGTTAACTCTTCCATTACCAATTTCATATTTATAAAGCTCATCATATGAATCAAATATAATTTCTTTTTCTGCAAAAGATAAATTCATTATTTTCTCCTCCCAAGTATAATATGCTATAAATCGAATTATTCATAAAAAGCTTAAAAGTTTCTATCAAAGTTTTGAATTTCATATAAATAATTCGGTTTTATATACTGTATTATATAAAGTGAGATAGATTCCTTTGACTAGTTTTGTAATAAAAAGGAATTCTTTCGAGATAATTATACATTTTTCTCATTTATTGCTATTTATCATATAGTTAAATTAATCAATATATAGTATAATATAATAATAATATATACACTATATTGTCAGGAGTGTTAAAATGAAAAGGTCAGTATATTTAAAACATTATTATACTATAAAAAATTTGATTAAAAAGCTGGGAACTGATGGAGCCGATGATTATCTTCGTGGAAATTTAAGTAGGTTTTCTAAACAAGTTTCCACAGCCCGTAAAAATATATGTTCTATTAAAAAATCAATACTCATGCAAAATAATAGTGCTGAAAAAGGACGTTTAGAATACGATCTTAATGAAGCTATAAATGTATTGAATGATTTACTTGAAAAGTTAAAAACTGCCGATGAAATGTACCTTTGTTATATAAATTACATAAGAAAAAAATCAAGTTAGTTTTTTGAAAGCTTTCTTTTTTTATACTTAAAAAAAGAAAGCTTTCCGGGAAGATCTATACTATCGCTTAAATGTAATATCTTTTAATATTCCCCCTTTAAAAGAACGTAAAGATGACATTTTATTATTAACAAATCATTTTATCGATAAATACAATAAAAAATTTTCTAAAAATATCAACTTAAAATATAAGCCATCTGAAGATTCTTCACGATAATATTTTAAACAAAAATCCAAATCTCTTAAATTAAATTTACATATCCTATTTTTTTCTAATATATGATATAATACTTAAGAATTAATTTTGCTTTAAATATTCACAAATGAAAATTGAAGAAAGGATGTAGTTTAATGTCTTTATTTAAACAATGGAAAGATCAGGCTTATATTGAACGCTCACAAGAAGAATACAATAAATTTTGGGGTGAATATCTTCCCAAGGAGCAAAAAAATTATGAATATATATTAGAAAACAAAAATGAAAAAATAGAGGGGGCTCTAGCTGAGCTTTCAGAAAAATTTGAAATGGATACCGTAACCTTTGTTGGCTTTCTAGATGGAATTAATACAAGCCTTGTAGAAGAAATAGACCTTGACAACTTAACAGAAGAAAGTAATCTGTCTCTTTCTGTAGACTTTGAAAAGCTCTATTACAACATGCTCGCAGCCAAAGCAGATTGGCTTTATAATCTACCTCAATGGGATGACATACTTACCAAGGAAAGAAGAAAAGAAATAAGAAAAGATTATAACAGATCCCGTATCGTTGTAAATGATAAAAAAATTGGAAGAAATGAACCATGTCCATGTGGTAGTGGAAAAAAATACAAAAAATGCTGTTTAAATAAATAACTTTACTGTAAATATTATTAAATTCAGCTGTATATTTGTATATTAAAAAATTGCAATAATAGGCACTTATAAAATTTTTAATTTTATAAGTGCCTATTGTATATTTAAATCTATTCTGATAATAATTTAAATAAATTTCCGCTAACTTCTCTACTATTATAATGTTAAATTATATTATATAAGGCCTATACTTGCTAAAATTATTGCTATAGCAACTGATAATACAGGGGTTGCAGTACAGGTAATAAATATATCAAAATAGGAATCCTTATGGGTCATTGCAGTAACAGCCAAAAGCGTCAATACAGCTCCATTATGGGGTAATGTGTCCAAGCCTCCACTGGCTAAAGATGCAATCCTATGAAAAGCTTCTAGAGAAACTCCTGTACTTGCTGCCAATTCTACATATTTCTCACCTAGAGCCTCAAGTGCAATTCCCATTCCTCCAGATGCAGAACCCGTTGCCCCTGCTAATACATTTACAGCCACAGCCTCTGAAATAAGTGGATTTCCTTTAATACCAAGCATCACATTTGTTAAGGTTTCAAAACCAGGTGCTGCTCTTACTACCGTACCAAAGCCTACAGCAGCACTTGTATTAATAATAGCTAAAACTGAACCCGATGCTCCATCATTGATTGTGGAAACCATAGAAGGAATTCGTTTATAATTAAGTACTAATCCTAAAACAATGCCTGCCAATAGAGAAGTAACGATATTAAATTTAAATGCATTTAACAGAACAACCACTGTAATCAATGGCAAGGCTGAAATAAAGGGATTAGGCAATTGACTAGAATCAGTAATCTCTACTTTTTTATTCGGTTCAACAAAGACTTCACCAGCTGCACTTAATTTCTTTTCTCTATATGTCAGCCAAAACATACCTACACTAAACATAATTAACGCCGCCACTGTACCCATAATTGGTGCAGCCATAGGTGTTGTTCCATAGTAATCCATAGGAATTAAATTCTGAATCTGAGGTGTTCCTGGTACTGCTGTCATTGTAAAGGCGAAGGCTCCCAAAGCGATAGAACCGGGAATTAACTTTCTAGTAATATTTGCTTCTCTAAATAATGCAATTGCCAAAGGATAGATTGCAAACACAACGACGAATAGTGAAATTCCACCATAGGTTAATGCGGCACAAGCCACTACAACTGCTAAGATAGCCCTTTTCTTTCCAATTACTGAAATAATCCAATGGGCAACTGATTGAGCTGCTCCAGATTCGTCCATAACCTTACCGAAAATTGCTCCCAGCATAAATACAGGAAACCATGATTTAGCAAAACCTACAAACCCCGTCATATATGACTGTGTATAAGCTGGTAATAGTTCTAATCCACCTGTAAGGGCAACCACCATAGCACAAATTGGTGCCACCCATATAATCGACATCCCTTTGTAGGCTAAAAACATTAATAAGGCCAAACCAATTATTATTCCTAACATTGTTTTCCCTCCTTTTTTTCAATTATTAGATTATTAATCCCATCTTTTCCAATTTAAAAATTCTATTATCCATTTCTTTAAGCTTAGGACTGATCATTGGCTTAAAGTTCATTTGATTAAGTATATCCTTTTGCAAATCCACGCCCGGAGCAATTTCAGTCAACACAATACCTTCATTTCCTAGGATAAATACAGCTCTTTCAGTGATATAAACCACTGTTTGGTTTTCATCCGTTGCATACTCTCCACTGAAGGTGATTTGTTCAACCTCCTTGAGGAATTTCTTAACCTTACCCTCTTGTAAAATCTTTAATTTACCTTCTTCAACTGTAATTTTCAGTCCACCTGCTGTAAATGTCCCGCAAAACACAACCTTTTTAGCATTTTGAGTAATATTAATAAATCCACCAGCTCCAGCTATTTTGGGGCCAAATTTACTTACATTAATGTTTCCAATTTTATCGCATTGGGCTAATCCTAAAAATGCAACGTCTAAGCCTCCACCATCATAAAAATCAAATTGATATGGCTGATCAATAATTGCTTCTGGATTGATTGCAGCACCAAAGCTTAAACCTCCGGTAGGGATTCCACCTATTGGTCCCGGCTCTACTGTCAGTACCATTTCTTTACCAATTCCTTCTTCGTTTGCAACTGCAGCCACACCTTCCGGCATACCGATTCCCAAATTCACCACCGCCTGGGGTACTAGTTCCATTGCAGCCCTTCTGGCAACAATTTTTCTTTCGCTTAACTCCATAGGCTTAACAGAATCAATTGGAATCTTAATGTCACCAGTATAGCTGGAATTATAGGCCTCAGCGAAGGTTTGCATATGATTCTTCATATCCTTTACCTCTACAATAGTATCTACATAGATTCCCGGAATTTTTACAAGTCTTGGATCAAGGCTTCCTGACTTGACAATTCTTTCAACCTGTACAATTACCTTTCCACCGGAATTCCTACATGCTTGGGCAATTGATAAAACCTCAAGAGTCCCTGCTTCCTTTTCCATGGTAACGTTTCCATTTTCATCAGCATAGGTTCCTCTGATTAAAGCAAAATCAATAGGAAAAGCCCTATAAAGCAGATATTCCTCTCCTAAAACCTTAATTAAATGAACCATATCCTCAGTTGTCTTTTCATTGAGCTTTCCTCCTTCAACCCGTGGATCAACAAAGGTCTTTAAACCAACCTTTGTAATAGTTCCTGGCTTTTTGGCTGCAATATCTCTAAATAGATGGGAAATGGAACCTTGGGGAAAATTATAAGCTTCTATTTTATTTTGAAAGGCAAGTTTTTGAACTTTTGGAACCAAACCCCAATGGCCCCCAATAACTCGTTTTAACAATCCTTCATGGCCTAAATGATTTAGCCCACGATCCTTTCCATCCCCTTGTCCTGCTGCATATACCAAAGTTAAATTCTTGGGCTCATTTGTTTCCAAAAACCTTTTCTCCAGTGCAATTTCCAGCTCTTCAGGTACAGCGTTACCAACAAACCCTCCTGTTGCTAAGGTACTACCTGATCGGATTAGCTTTACTGCTTCCTGGGCAGTGGTGAATTTTACCGACATATTAAAATCCTCCCTTCATGATTTAGTTGTATAATAGTTTCGCAAAACTCGTGCCACCTTTATAAACTGTGGAAATACCTGCTATTTAAAGCTTCATATAGACAGATTTTATGTAATCATCATAAATGAGGAGGATTTAATGGATTATTTAATTTTTTCTGTTCATAACTTTTACACTTATTTTCAGATTTTTCAAAATAATATATATTTTTCAAAATAAGTTCATTGATTTTTCAGTAACTATAATTAATCTAAAAGAATTATAACCTAACTCCTGTACTTTTTTGTTACAGTGTTTACTTTGTTAACATTTCTAACTTATATTTTTCAATTTTCCCATAGAGATTTGTTCGGCTAATTCCTAATTTCTTTGCTGTTTTGAATTTATTTCCATTGTGTTTCAGTAGTGTCCTCTCTATTGCAATTTTTTCTATTTCTTCAAATATATCTTTTAAAGTCCCCTCTAAATTTATTTCCATGACATCTGATACTATACCTGCATCTGTCCCAGCTTCCTTACGGATATAATAGGGGAAATGGTCTAAATCAATCATGGCTTCCTTTTCCACTAAATTAAATGCCCTTTCTATCAAATTAGCCATTTCCCTAATATTTCCAGGCCAACGATAATTGGTCAAAGCCTCTAAAGCTCCTTGAGATATCTCTGTTACATGACGTTTCATTTGACTGGAGAGCTTTTTCATCAAGTGTTTTATCAATAATGGGATATCCTCTCTTCGGTCCCTAAGAGGTGGTATATTAATGCTAATCACATTTAATCGGTAATACAAATCTTCCCTAAAAGTTTTTTTCCTAACCATATCTTCTAGATTACGATTGGTTGCTGCAATAATCCTAACATCGATTTTTTGACTCTTTATACTCCCTAACCGTTCAATTTCACGTTCTTGAATAACCCTCAGAATTTTAGCCTGCATATTCAGGGGCAAGTCTCCAATTTCGTCTAAAAAAATTGTACTGCGATTAGCTAACTCAAATTTACCAGGCTTGCCTCCTTTTTTTGCCCCAGTAAAAGCCCCCTGCTCATAACCAAATAGCTCCGACTCCAATAGTTCCGAGGGAATGGCACCACAATTCACCTTGATAAGGGGATATTCTGACCTGGAGCTTGCATTGTGGATGGCATGGGCAAATAATTCTTTACCAGTACCACTTTCCCCCAGCAACAATACATTGGATTTTGTCATAGCCACTTTTTTGGCTAAATCCTTTACTTCTCTTATTGCATCGCTTTTTCCTATAATATTTTCAAAAGTATAACTATTCCCCAAGGCCTTTTTCAATTCCTTCTTATAGAATTCCAACTGACTTTTCATATTCAAAATGTTTTCTACATAGACATCAAATTCAACTAAATCCTTAAAAATCACCGTTCCTACAGCACCCATCAACTTTCCATCCTCATAGATTGGAATTCTATCGGCAATCATCTTATTTCCTCTGATTTCCTGTATATCTCCAATCTCTTTTTTCTCAGTTTTTATAACTATGTGCATCCTGGTATTTTCAATAACCTGTGTAACATGCTTACCAATAGCTTTCTCCTGACTTATTCCAATAAAATCGCAGTATCTTTTATTCATCATAATAATATAACCTTCCGTGTCTACAACAACCATCCAATTATAAATATTGTTAAATATATTTTTATATAGATTAAATAGAAGTACTAGGTCCTCTCTATACTCTTCCAGCTTAATTTTCCTTATGTCGAGAAAATTCATATTTAAATAATTTCCTTTTTCCATGTTAATTTTCTCCACCTCCTATCGTTATCTTAGTAATTAAGATAACAAAAAGACAGCAAAAAATCTACAACAAAGTAAATTTTTTGCTGTCTTTAGTTTTATAATTTATCTACTTAGAATTTTATTTATTACTTATTACCGCTTCCATCAGGAACTACGTTCATAAACTCATCCTCAGGTACATTTATAAAACTGTCTGGAACTCTTCCTACTATAATAGTCTCTGCAATAGGAACCGTTGATTGTACATCAATTGGAGTTGAAGCAAAGGGAATAATTGTTTTAACCTGTGTATCTACAGTCAGATATATTTTATGTCTAGTTTGATTTATACCCGATTCTTGAAATTCTGTAAAAAAATCTACTTTAACCCTTCCTATCGGGGTAACCCTTATATTAATCTTAGGACCATATTGGGCTAATAATTGACTGCCAAATATATTTCCCATCGGCACCTTTATACTTGATGTTTCAGTTGATCTAATCTTAGTTTGTATTGTTAACGCCACTTCTGAAGCTAATTTATTCATCATTATTGTATTTGCTTGCATACTTATACTACTAAAAAACAAAATTTATTAAATCGAAACCTGTTTATTTTTATAAACATCTATGCTTTTATCCCCATAAAAATTTCCTATTACTATTGGTAAAAAACCCGATTCCTTAGCCTCATACTCTCCCATTTCCTTCGGATAAGTTACAATTTGAAAATCCTCTGTATATTTTTTTAATGTCTTTAAAGCCTTCACTGCCCTTAGGGGAGATCTTTTCACAGCTCCCAACTCAACAGCTCTTTTTAAAGTTTTTTCCCCATCAGTTCCCTTAAGCCCTACCGGGCCTCCCATTCCCGCTATTGGATTAACAATAAATCCTATTATTTTTTTCCCCATGGAGTCACCTCTTAGTAACTAAATTTTATTTCTTTTTTTATATCCCCTCCAGGTTACAATTAAATCCTTAGGGTCTGTTATTTCTTCAGTGGGTATAAACGAAATAGCAGCATTATGAGGTGCAGTTTTTACTAATTTTGGATTTTCATAGGCTTCCTGTGATATTCTTTTGAAAATAGCTGCATATTCGTCTATCTCTCTTTTTGAATAGCTTTCATTGGGCTCTGGAGTAAATGGTTCGTCTATAATCCAAGGATGATGACTTTGGAAATAGTTTTGCAATCCATAGTCATTAGCTCTTCTATTTATATCGTCGGTACCTACTCCTGTATCATTCTTAAGTTTTTCCCAGCTATAACGTACTTGTTCCATTCTATGTTTTCCCTTGGCCCAGGGAGCACTAATACCCCTAACTTCTGATAAAAACTTTTTCATTAGATAATTATTATTTAAAATTGATAATTCCGCTACTTCTTTAAGTCCCCTTTCTCCTATTGACATAAGCCATGAATAGGACCTTAATACAGCTGCAATTACTCCGTAAAACTTCCTTACCTTCCCTATACTATGTGGCCTATTATATTCTAGGTAATATTTATTGCCATCATATTTAATAATGGGAACTGGTAAATATTTTACTAATTCCTTTTTAATCTCTTCAACACTATTTGGCATATAAGGATAGACTATATTTTTTGAATTCTCCATAAATTTACCTCCTTCTATTCAGGGTTTTAAAATAACCTTTATTGCTTGTTTTTTATGGATTGCTTCTAATCCCTTATCTATATCCTTTAATTTAAACCTATGGGAAATCATAGGCTCAACCTTTACTTTTCCTTTGGAAACTAACTCTATAGATTTCTCATAATCCTCCCAGGTATAGCAAATACTTCCCTTTACATTTAATTCATGTCTCACTATTTTGCTTAAATCTGCAGTTACAGGTTCATGTAGTATCCCTATTAAAACTAATCTTCCATTTTTACGTAAACTATTAATGCAGATTTCAACTGTCCTTGGATTTCCTGTGGCTTCAAATACAACATCGGCCATTTCTCCATTTGTTATTTTATTTATTTCTTCAACTGTTTTCTTTAACAATCGCTAACACAATATTCCCTCCTGTAAAATATTGATTATCTCTATACCTCTCTAATATTCATAATTGCAAAAGTTATGCCAATAACCATAAACATTAAATTGTTTAATATAGAAGCATTTAAAATTAATCTTTGCACTACTCAAATCCAATATAATAAATAATATTTTGATTAATATATTTAGTGGCTTTATTATGATGTATAAATCAATCAAAATATATAAAGCGATTCATTATTGTATCGTAATATCTGACATTAACCTAGTGTGCTAGCAAATCAAATTTTTTGATTTTAAATATAACTTAGGGAGTTAGCACAACAAGTTAAATTAAGGCTATTATAAGTAAAGAACCTAAAATATTAAATTTTAAGGTTCTCTACTTATGATATTATTTAGTTTGAAAATTTTACTATATAAACCCTGTATCCTCTATATCAATTAGTTTTCAGAAAAAGTAATTATATAATCTTTTCAATTATCAAAAGGCATTTAAAAGATTTCCTATAATAGTACCATAATAATTTCCTATTATATATCCTAATGTTCCTACTAAAAGGGTAGGTATAACTAAATTGTTCCATCCCTTTGCAATGGCCATGGCTGCTGCAGTGGTTGGTCCCCCAATATTAGCGTTGGATGCTAATATTATCTCCTCTAGGTTAAACTTCAATAGCTTTCCAAACACGAGGCTTACTACCATATTAAAGACAACAATAATTGTACAATAAACTAAAAGCAAAGGTGATTTTTGTATAATTAATACTATAGAAGCAGGGACACCTATAACTGTGAAAAATATGTATATTAGAAAGGTACCAATTTCCTGTGCTCCAGCAATATTACCAAAAAATTTTGGTAAATAAGTTGCTAATAACATAGTTATTGTAGTCATAATTAGATACTTATTTCCCAATAATCCATTTAATAAATTCATTAAGATATTACCTGTTGGGATTAAAATAGCAAAACTATCGGCAATCTTAGTTGAAATGGCAACTATAATAAAGGCTGTAGATACTGCAAAAGCAATATCCTTAAGAGATATTGGTTTTGCTTTCCAATATGAAGCAGATTCAGTTGTACCATCTTTACTTAATTTTTCATTTTCATCTATAATTGGATGTGTAAAATGTCTATATAGAAATCCAATACTAGGCATTGCTATTAATACAAAGAAATATAAAGCCATCAGCAGATTATCTGCAACAACAGAGGCTGAAACAAGTTCTCCTGTAGCTTCAAATGCATCTGACATTGCAACAAGGTTTACACTTCCTCCAGTATAAGTACCCGTCATCATACCTGCAACCTTATATAAATTCGGTATATAATTCTTTAACAGCAAAAACCCAATAACAGCTCCTGCTATGGTACCTAAACCACTGATTAAATATATAATTAGAAGCCTTCCGCTTTCCTTTTTAATTTTCTTAACATTCGCATTATATAATAATAAGGGAATAGCCAGTGGAACTACATAGCTCCAAACATTATCATATACTGGTGAATTTATAGGTATAATTCTTAAATTAGATAAAATCATTGCCCCTATAAGGGCAAGTACACATCCAGTGACCTTAGAAGCCCATTTATAATTTTGCTCAAGCCATATACTTAATGCAGCAATTCCAGTCAAAATTGCCCATAAAAACCAAGTACTATCGGAACTTATTAAACTTGTATTCATAAAAATTTCCCCTTCCAATTATTAAATCGTCTCTTTAAAAATATTAACTAGGGCACCCTTTTTTTATTAATTCATAAATAAAGCAAAAACTATTCCAAAAACATTATTATTTTTTTAAAAATTTAAATTTTATATAAAAAATATTAAACAGTATATATGTTAATATTACTTATTTTAGAGTTTATCTATAATAAATAGTTTTTTAGATTTAAAGCTAAAAAAAATACAGTGAAACAATCTTTAGATATTTTAAAGATAAACAACTCTAAAGTATTATAAATTTCCCATAAAAACATAAAAGCGTTCATTATTTTATGAAAAATTTATTAAACCTTAAAGTTGTTTCTATTTAATGTAACATTAAATAGAAATAGTATACAATGCCTTATATCATTCCATTAATGTAATCAAAACTATAATAGTTCCTATAATCCAGGTATAGTATGAAAAATAATAAAGCTTTTCTCTTTTTATAAAACTTATAAGACTTTTGATCGCCAAAAGGCCAGCAAAAAAAGCCGACAAAACCCCAGCCAATATAATGCCAAGGGAAAAATCTCCAAGCCCTACCGCCATAACATCTTTTACTTGAAAAACCGTTGCTCCAAGAATAGCTGGAATAGAAATTAAAAAGGAAAACTTAGTGGCCAACTCCTTATTAAAACCCAAGAGTAGAGATCCGACAATAGTTGAACCAGATCTTGAAATTCCCGGGGTGATGGCTAAGCCTTGAAAAGTTCCAACTACGGCGGCATCCCACCATTTCATCTGATTGACAGACTTTTGTCCCCTATGCATTCTTTCTGCCAACCAAAGGAGGATTCCTGTAATTATTAAAGCTAAACCCACTACCAGTTGAGATGTGAAAAAGCTGGCAAATATGTCTTTAAAAAAGACCCCCATTACTCCTGTAGGAATAGAAGACACTATTATGAAAATTCCCAACTTTCGATATTGATTATTTAGCTTAAATCCCCTGCCTGTAATAAATTCTCCAAAAAGCTTAAAAAACTCCACTACAATTTTGAAAATATCATAAAAGTATATGAAAAACACCGAAATCAAAGTTCCAAAGTGAAGCATAACAGTTAAAAACACAACTTTATCCTCGGGAACATTAAGAAGACTCTGGGTAATGGCTAAGTGACCTGAACTACTGACTGGAAGAAACTCTGTTAATCCTTGGACTATGCCAAGAATAATTGCTTTGACTATATTCAATAATACACCTCCTTTAAAAATATATTAACCGATTTTGATTATATCACATTCTGTAAAAAATATAACAATTAATCACTATAGTAATTTTATATTTCTAAAAATTATTATGTTTAAATATAAGCTCATCAAATCCAGATAATTCTATTGAAATACTTTAATGAACTAAACTCCTAATTATTGTTTAAAATTTGCATATATTGTCAATACTAATATTGTAAATGAAATGCCTAGTATCATTGCAAAACTCCTTTTATTTTGTGGGGCTCTATGCCCCCTTGATTTTGTTAAATTAATCTTTAAGATATCTACTGCCTAATATTCAATTATTCCTTCATATTTTCATATCTAAAAATAACTGCTATTATTAATTTTCAATATAATTTCTATCTATTTTTATATACTCCTTTATCATAAGTTTTCGATTCATCAATACATAAATAATTCAGAATTTCTTCCTTTAGTTTCCCCTGATTTATCATTTCAACTACTTTTTTTGAAACTATCTCTGCGTAAATATCGCTAAACTTTTCTCTATACCTTTGTTGTATCTCTGGCTCCAAATCTTTGAACTGAACATCTGAATCTCCAATGAATAATCTAATATTTACTTTCATATCACCACCTCAATTAATCTTATGAAAATCCTAGTTTGTACTATTACACATTGAGGTACAGCCCCTTTGTTGAATATGAAAAAAAGTATATATAATGTTCAAGGGAAAACACTTTAGCCTATTTATCAGTATATTTACCTAATAATTCATTAAGTGTTCTCTGTAAAATCCAAAATTAAGATTTTTTTACATATATTGTTCCTTTTTTTATTTTTAATATTATTATACAATGATGCATAAGGGAGGTTTAAATATGAAAAAGAAATTATTAGCTTCAGCATTGTCAGCAACTCTTTTAATATCTGCTTTCTCACCTATTGCAGCAAGTGCTCTTTCAAAAACTTACTATTCCTACAACAGTAGCTATTCTGGTTCGATAAAATATAATGCTGTATGTTATAACAAATCAAATAATGGAACTACTATAACATATAAATACAGCATTCCTCAGATAAATACTTATGGCTATGATACTAATAACACTTCAACAAATAGCTGGAAAAATATATCATTTAATCCATATGATTATTTTTCTCAAGAATCAAAGGTACCTTCACAGGACAATTCAAATAAAACAACAGATGTAAATAATAATCAAAATAATGAAAAACCAGTAACTAATGATAAGGAAAGTAGCCAAACTGAAAATACTAATAATAACGTAAGCGATTCAATTAGACAATTTGAAACTGAGGTTGTTAGATTAGTTAATGTTGAAAGAGCAAAAGCAGGATTAAGTGCACTTAAAGAAAACACTGAATTATCAAAAGTGGCAAGAACAAAGTCACAGGATATGAGGGACAAAGGATATTTTTCTCATACTTCACCAACATATGGTTCTCCATTTGATATGATGAAACAATTTGGAATTGATTATATGGCGGCAGGTGAGAATATAGCGAAAGGTCAAAAAACTCCTGAGGCAGTTGTTAATGCTTGGATGAACTCAGATGGTCATAGAAGGAATATATTGAGCACAAACTTTACTGAAATAGGTGTAGGATATACGGTAGATAGTAATGGAACTGCTTACTGGACACAAATGTTTATAAAACCCAGATCTTAAATTATAAGACGTCTATTGACGTTATCAGATTAGTGAAAACCCCACGATTTTTTCATCGTGGGGTTTTGCTATTAAATTCTGGAAATATTCTTACTTGTCATTTTCTAGCATCAGAATTAATAATAAATTTTTGTCATCTCATTTTTATACCTATAATTCATAAAAATTCTTTCCTATTACTTCAACTTAATAAAATGAGAAACTTGCATAATTAACATTATTAATTTTAGAATACAATTTTCAAATATAACCTTTCATTTTTCTTCATTCAAAATCATATAATTAGATTAATAAACATCAAAAAGGTGATAATATGAAAGCAGCAGTATATTCTAGAAAGTCAAGATTTACCGGTAGAGGAGAATCTACAAAAAATCAAATACAGCTTTGTATGGATTATGCCCAGAAGCATTTTAATATAGATGACTACATAGTCTATGAAGACGAAGGATTTTCTGGAGGATGTATAGATAGGCCCCAGTATAAAAAAATGATAAAGGATGCCCAAAATAAAAAGTTTGATATTTTAATCTGCTATAGATTGGATAGAATAAGCAGAAATATTTCAGACTTCTCAGACATAATTGAAATTCTAGGAAATAATAGCATAGGTTTTGTATCTATTAAAGAACAATTTGACACTTCCACCCCCATGGGGCGAGCTATGATGTATATTGCTTCTGTTTTTGCCCAGCTTGAACGAGAAACCATTGCAGAAAGAATAAGGGATAATATGCATCAGCTTGCCAGATCAGGAAGGTGGCTTGGAGGAAATACCCCTACAGGATATGAAAGCGAATCTATAGTTTATACAGATTCTAATATGAAAGAAAAAAAAATGTATAAACTTAAATCTGTCAAAAAAGATCTAGATATAGTCAAAATATTATTTGATAAGTATTTAGAATTCCAATCCCTACAAAAAGTTGAAACCTACTGCCTTCAAAACAATTTAAAAACTAAGAACGATAATGATTTTCACAAAAATACTATCCGTATGATTCTTACTAATCCTGTATATGCCAAAGCAGATATTGACTTATATAATTATTTTGCTTCTATTGGCTCTGAAATTTCTTCAGATAAAGAAAAGTTCAATGGCAGATATGGTTGTACTGCTTATAATAAAAGAATCCTTAAAAACAATAGATTTATTAAAGAAAATGATATTTCCAACTGGATAATTTCAGTTGGAAAACATAAGGGAATTGTTTCAGGTAAGGAATGGGTAAGGGTGCAGCAACTCTTTAGTAAGAACAGACATAAATTTCCCGGCAAAGGACAATCACGAAAGGGTACCTCCCATAGAGTCTTACTATCTGGACTTTTGTACTGCAAAGATTGTGGTTCATTTATGCGTGTGGCCTACGGTCCTAAAATTAAAAATACAAATTATTATTATAATTATTATGAGTGTAACCTCAGATTCAATTCAAAGCGCAAAAGATGTGCTAATAAACGTCTCAATGCTGCAAAAGTCGATTCCCAAGTAGTTGACACCATCAAAACAAAGTTAATGCCTGCTCTATTAAAAAACATTGGAGATATGAAAAAAAATATAAAAAATAAAAACCTCCAAAACCAAAAAATAAATAATAAAATTATGGAAAATAGAAATGCCATAGATAATCTTGTTAGAAGGCTTTCTACTACCAATGACGAGATAGCAGATTATATTCTAAAAGAAATACATAAGCTTCATAAAGAAAATAAAAAACTAGAAACAAAAACTCCCCAAAACAATACAGACCTAGAAGAATTCAATATTGCTATATTACATCATTCAGCTATTCAGTTGCAAGAAAAAATAAATACTGCTGATTTTGAAGAAAAAAGAAATCTTATTCATTCTATTGTAAGTAAAGTTGAATGGGATGGAGAAAATTTAGACATAAGATTATTTGAATATTAATCCTTTAGAAATTTTTAGTAGTATAGTATGCAAGCATTTGCCTGCATAAAAGTTATATTACCTTCTTCATCTGTTCTTATAAAGTATAAATCCTGATATCTTATATCATCGGTAATTTTATCCCGTATAGATTCATTTACAGCATTAGAAGCTATTTCCTTAGCCTTAATTTCTGCTATAGTTAAAACCGTCGGTTTAATTTTTTTATCTACTAATATAAAACCATATATCACAATAAGAAGGGCAAATACAATAAATATATATGTATAAGCAAAATATCTTTTCTTTTTATTAGTGCGCCCTTTATATTTTTTTCGGGTAAACATAAAAACACCCCCTTATTTCTATAATATGATATAAAAAGGTGTTTTAGTTCTAATTATAGATAAACAATACTAATATTTAAAATATACTAAACCTTAAAATCCTCTATAGGGAGTTTATCCTTTTTCTTTAATTTAAATAAAAATTGGTTTATAGACAAAGATACAAAGGGTTCTCAGTTGCCACTGGAGTTAGTTAAATTTCTTTTAATCACATATCTATATCTTTACTTTTATATCTCTATTTAACCTCTTTTAAGGATAAATCAATATACTATTTACAACAGGTCTTTCCTTTCCATCTGAAGGTCTATTTAAAACCTGGCCATTGTAGTAAAATGTGCTTGAACCTCCTCCATCAAGATTATAAGCGTCCTTTACTCCAAGCTCCAATAATTTGTCCTGAACTCTTTCTAAGCTAACCCCTACACTCCATTCTCCTTGCCGGCCATCTATAACTATCATAATCAAATCATTATTTGCATATCTGCCAAGTATTGTACGAGGATGCTTCGTTTCCTTCCAAGCCTTTGGAAGTACAAGTTTTTTCCCATCTTTTAAAAGCATTGGTACAAAACTTACCCCTTGATATGGTTCTAGCTTGAAAATATCTTCAGCAGATTTCGGTACAGTCCCTATAACTTGTCCTTTTTTATTAATCCCAGCAAAAAAGAAATTTTCCGCATCCTGGTAAAAGGGCTCTAAAAGCTTACCATTTATTACTGTATTTGCAGTCATTTTTATAAATCTTTCACCATTTTTTTCAGTTGAAAAAAATCCCCCACCATTTATTCCAAGCATAGCACCTTTTCTCTTCGCCATACTAGATACAGTTTCTGATTTTCCAAGTCTATCTTTTGCTAATGTTACTTTAAAAACTGATGGGTCAAAGAGTTTCACCTTTGCAATATATCCTCTATACCCCAGCTCTTTTAGCTGAAAAACCTTTATTTCAACTTTATCACTAATATGGGCCTTTACAGCCGGTCCAAGCATTTTTAATATCTTTTTTTCATAAATATCATCGGAAAACTTTTTTTGTTTATCGCTAATATTAGAAAGCTCAGTAATTTTATTTTCCTGTTTATTAAAGGTTTCCCGTTGAAATACAGCCACTTCGTGAAAATTACTAATTTGATTTTTTAATCCCACAATGGCTTTATGAAAACTTTCATTTTCCTTATGTAGATCCTTAATATCTTCTTGAATAATATTCCTTGGAATACTCATGGCATTAGACGTCTGGGCAAAATCTACGGTCACTAAAAATATAGCCACAAAAGGAGCTAGCAGAAAAAAAATAAATGCATTAATTCTTAACATTTGGTGCCTCCTCAAGAATCTTAAGACTTTCCTTTAACTTTTCTAATCTATCATCTAAATTTTTAAGTTTTTTATCAATATCTTCCTGAATATTATTTGAATCCGATAAAGTTGAATCTGCGTCTCTAACCTCTTCTTTTAAATCCTTTATTTCATTACTAAGTCTTTTAATATCAGAGTTAATTATTTTAACTTCTTCCTTTAACTGTTCTACCAACATTATATTATTCTGATTAACACTACTTATAGATTTATCAACATATTCCTTTGCATACATATATCCATAATATACAATTCCGCCCCAAAGGCCTATACTAATTATAAGTAGAAACATATTTCTCAGTATTTTATTCTCTTTTCTTTTTTTTCTTTTAATTTTTCCCGATTGATAACTTTTTGAATTAATACTATCTGACATAAAATCTTCCTTTACTTTTTAAATTTCTATTTTCTGATGTGAAAGCCATAAAAATTTTAAACTCTATTTATCACAACATTATTATAGCATAATATTTATTACTTTCTATAAATAAAAGAGCTTATTTGAAAGTTATATCTCAATTAATCATTATATTATACACCATCTGAATGTCAACAGTTTTGAATCATATTACAAAAATTGTCATAATCAAAAATGGAAAAAAGGCCAATCTTTCTTTAATTAATTGGCCTTAAAACTTTTATAATACTATTTTTTAGTCTTCCTATTATTCTCCTAAATAAAGCTCATCAATTTTATTCTCCGTCTCCTTGCGAAGTTTATCGGAAACTTCAAAAATCGCATTCATATTATCTTGGCTTCCTAACGGTCCATTTTTACTTTCAATAAATTCTGTTATCCCCTTAACCGCTTCAACAGTCACAGGATGGGAATCATCTGAGAGTATATTCTTATAAACTTCCTTAAGTTCATCTATAACTTGGAATTTCTGATCAAGGGTTCCATCAAATATATTTGGATTGACAAGTTTCCAAATACATTCCATATAACGCATCTTAATTTCATCTATAAAAACAGAATCAGGATATTTTTTTAAAAACTCTTCATATTTAAAGGTTCTATCCTTTAGTTTACTTACCTCAACTGCAAGATATTCTTCTACAAGGGTAGGTTCATCTATCTCATTTGCCATAATATTAAAATATTCAGCAGTCATATCGCCTACACTTGCACCATAATTCTGTTTCATGATTTTATAATCAATTATAGGATAAAAAGTTGCTTCAGCAGTAATTAATCCATAGCCTTTATCAAATATTTCCTTTATATGTGATGAAATTTCTTCATTCTCCATATTATCTACAAGTAAATATTTATTTTCCCCAGCAAATACGTAATTTTCTCCAAATTCTTCTTTCATATTTTCATAGACTTTCATAACTTCATCATAAATTTTTCTACTGTCTTCATTATAGAAATACTTACTTTCTTCAATTAGATTTTCGTTTTGCTTATCGATCAGATAATGTACCATCTTATCGGCGATTTCCTTATCAGCATTTTTAATATTGCTGTCAACAAAATCTTTAATTTCTTCAATTTCCCCTTCATTACTTACTAATTTTTCAAATTCTTCCCCTACATTAATTTTTTCTTCACTTTGTATTTCAGTTTCAGTATTTTCTTCTGTAGAGCTCAAATTCTCTTGATCAGCTTGACATGCTGTAAGCACTAAAGCCAAAGAAGTTATAAGGATCATTTTCTTTAAATGCTTTTTCATATAAATTACCTCCATTAATTTAATATATCTAACATATTATACAGCATTTTATTATAAAAATAGTTACAATTTTATTACTAACTCAATACAAACTTGTTACTACTTATAATTTCAATATAATATAATTAAAAACAGCAATAAGCAGATAAAAAAATATATCTATATCTATTATAATAGATATAGATATAGAACATTAAAACTTAATATAAGTATCGCTTATCTATATATTAGTTTTATTTATTAATTCTTTTATTTTATCACTCAGTTCATTTAACTGTTCAAAACTATTTAATAAATCTTTTATGTTCCTATTTTGCTCTTCAACGCTAGCTGTTACTTGCTGTACTACTGCTGAAGTTTCTTCTACTTCATCAGATATTAAATTTACAGAATTTGCTATCTTGTTCGATCTTTCTCTTATTTTTTTATTCATACTATCTATTATATCCCCTTGATCTACAACAGAATTTATATTTTTATTAATATTTTTAAAAGTTTCAGCAACATTATTTGTAATATCTCTACTTGTATCAAAACCCTGTTGAGCAAAGTTTGCCCTTTCTGATGCTTTTTCAGCCTTCTGTTTTACTTCATCTAAAATTTTAGAAATTTCTGCTGTGGATTCACTAGAAGTTTCAGCTAATTTCCTGATCTCCTCTGCAACAACAGAAAATCCTCTGCCAGATTCTCCTGCCCTTGCTGCTTCTATAGCTGCGTTAAGGGCTAATAAGTTAGTTTGCTCAGCTATGGCATTTATTGTATTTAAAATAGCCTCTATTTGTTGTGATTGAATGTTAAGATCATTTATTATACTGACTGTATCATTGATATCAATATTTACTTTACTAATTTGATTTTGAAGTAATTTAACCTCTGAATCCCCCTTTGAAATAGTCTCAAAGGTAGTATCTGCTTCTTTCTTCATTTTAGAAGTTCCATCTGTAACTATTTGAACCTGAGAATAATTTAACTCAATGGTATCATTTATATCTATAACGCTCTGGGCTTGAGAATCAATACTTGCTGCTACACCTGAAAAAGCCGTTGTAATCTCACTTGATATATTCTTTATTGCAACTAAACTTTTATTGAAGCCAGCACTAAAATTATTTAAAACATTGGCAGTATCCTTTATTTGATTAAGCATTTCCTCAATCTTTGATTTATCTGTTTGGGCCTTATTCTGTCCTTCTTCTAATTGCCTTCTCAGCTTGATTCCTATTGTACTTTGGGATATTAGCACCCCAGTTATTAATATCATAAATAAGTTTAAAGAAACAATTGCCTTTGTTTCTAATACAGAAAATATTGAACTCGAATGTGTAAAATAAAAATAATTTGTTAAAAATAAATTTATACATCCAGTGATAATAATGGGCTTTGGATCATGGTAAAGGGTAACAATAGCTAAAGTATAATAAACAATAAAATATGTACCAATGGATGAACCACTTCTAATCAATAGATATGCCAATACTGATGATCCAAACACTACAAAATATCTTATATGTTTTTGAAATTTCCGTGTATAAGTAAAAAAAGTTACTAATCCACATACAAAGGTTCCAACACTTGCCAGTGTAATTATAACTATTTTAGGTTGTTTACTAACTATATCAACCACTAGTCCCATAATTAACGAAAACCATAGAAGTTTAGCCAATAGCTTGTTCCTTTTGAAAATTACTTGTTCTACATCCATGAAATATACCTCCATTTACTAAATTTTTTACAGTTATATTTGAAATAAATTTTTCGACATCGATTATTTCTATTCGACATCTTTAACGTAAATCCTTCCTTTATTTTCTAATCAATAAATGAAAAACTTGATAATTAAGATTATTAATTTAAAAATTCTTTACATGTATTATGCAATTTCCTCAATATTTAATCTTATTCTTTTTAATAAAAACAAATAGGATTTTAGAAGAAATTCATCTGATTAATTTCTCCTATTAGAATTCTTATTCCTATTTTAATTTCCTTAAATGTTAGTTTAGATATACACAGCCTTAAACTATTTTCACTACAATGGTTATCAATAAAAAATTTTTTTGCTGGTTCTATATAAATATTCTTTTCTTCCAACCTTTTAACTAACATATTAATATTAATTCTTTCAGGCAATCTTATCCATAAAAAAAAGCCCGTTTCAGGAACAAAAAATTCTAATTCACTTGTATCTACATTTCTTAAACTTTCCTTTAAGCAATTCATCTTTTTTTTGTATTCCAACCTTACCTTTCTAGCATGATTATTATACATCCCACTATTAATAAAGATTTCTAAAGCCCCTTGTGACAGCACAGATGTACTTAAATCATAATATCTTTTGTGTCTTAAAAATTCATCTTTCAACTTATTATGCAGTACTAGTGCCCCTATCCTTATTCCTGGCATAAATGCTTTAGAAAAGCTTTTCACATAAATAGTCTTGTCAAATATATCATAATAGAAGATAGGTAAATTTTTCTTGTTTATATCAATATCTCCTAAATAGTCATCTTCTACAATATAAACATCATATTTCTCAGCTAACTCAAGGATTTTCTTTTTGTCTTTTTCTGAATAGTTTGTGCCTAAAGGATTATGAAATCTTGGAATTGTATAAAAAAACTTAATATCTTCCTTCATAAAAATTCTTTCTAGCTCATTAAAATCTATTCCTTTATAATCTCTATCTATTCCAACCAGCCTATCTCCATTAATTTTTACTAAATCATGTATTAAACTATAGGTAGGTTGTTCAACTAAAATATTTCTTTTCCCATTTGGAAAAGGCATTTTTGATAATATACTTAATGCCTGTTGTGAACCAGTTGTAATAAAGATTCTTTCTTTTGTTGTAAATATTTGATGCTCAATAAAATGATCTACTAATACTTTTCTTAAAGACTCTAGACCTTGGGTATCGCTATAGGAAAATAAATTGCCTTTATATAATTCTACAGCTCTATTTATACAATGAGTAAATTCTCTATATGGTAATAATTTAGGATCGGGCATAACTTGTGAAAAATTAATATATTGATACTTACTTTCATCTGACTGGTTTTTTCCTACAAGGTAATAGCCGCTCTTTGGAATAGAATATATCTTATGATTCATTTCAAGCTCCTTATAGGCTCTTATCACAGTAGATTTGTTACACTTAAAACTATTAGCCATCTCTCGTATTGAAGGAAGTCTTTTACCTTGCTGCAATTGATTTATTTTAACCAATTTTTCAATATGCTCTATTATTAGTTCATATTTTTTCATAATACCACTCCCCATTATTTTTCCAATCTATCTATACCGGTACAACACATTTTTTTTGATGTTGTACTGTATAATTTCTTTAAATATAATTTTATTATAAATGAAAAGAAAATTTTAGCAAAGAAAGGAGATTATAACATGCGGAATATTAAACTGAAACACATATTGAATTGTCATCCAATTATTAAGACTGATATCATAGAAGGAAAAAATACAATACTACTCAGTGATGACGGTAAAAAAATTATTGATTTTGAGGCTGGAATATGGTGTACAGCTTTAGGTCACAGCAATTCAAAAATTAATTCTATTATAGTAAAGCAAATAGATAAAATTATGCATTCACACTACAAATTGACTTGTAATATTTCAGATAATTTAGCGATGAACTTGCTTAAACTTTTACAGTTTCAAGATGGAAAAGCAGTTTTTTTGAGCTCTGGTAGTGAAGCAGTAGAATTAAGCATGAGAATTTCAAAATTAGTTTCAAATAAAAAGAAGGTTTTGACTTTTTCTACTTCATATTTATCTGCATATTCCAGCACTAGTTTTCCTCGTGATAATAATCTATGGACTGAAGTAGATTTCTTAAAATGTAGTAATTGTTCAAATAAAAAATGTACAAATTACTGCAGTTTATTAAGAAATATTAACTTTACAAATATATCAACCTTCATTCTAGAACCTGGCAATTCAGGGGGGAGAGTCTTACTTCCTCCATATAATTTAGTGGATTTTCTATCAAATGAAGTGAAAAAGCATGGTGGTTTAATTGTGGCTAATGAAGTTACTACAGGCTTTGGAAGAACAGGAGAATGGTTTGGTTTTAACCATTATAATCTTAAGCCAGATATTGTGGCATTGGGAAAATGTCTTGGTAATGGATATCCAATTAGTGGTGTTGTAATGAAAAAAGAAATAGCCAATCAAATTGAAGAACAAAATTTCCATTATGCTCAATCACATCAAAACGACCCACTAGGCTGTAAAATAGCAAATGAAGTCATAAGTATTATAAAAGAAAATAATCTCATTGCTCGTTCAAAAAATATTGGTGAATTTTTCTTAAATCAACTAATAAAACTTCAAAACTCCTGTGAAATTATTAAAGATGTTAGAGGAAGAGGACTTATGCTTGCTGTTGAATTAAAAATTAAAGATTCCACTGAAATAATATGTGAAAAAATGCTGGAGAAAGGATTTTTTATTGGAACAACTCCTGCTAGCAATATTTTAAGGTTCTATCCAGCCTTAACTATTTCTAAAAAAGACATTTTAAATATGTGTATGGCTCTAGAACATGTACTTAAAGAAGTAATCATGAGGTAATTGGATATATGGATAAGAATAGAAAGAAAGCAATGATATATCTTATAATTACATCGGTTTTATGGAGTATTGGAGGGTTATTTATTAAACTGATAGATTGGAATCCTCTGGCAATTGCTGGAGCTCGAAGCGGCATTGCAGCAGTTATCATGCTAATTTATCTAAAGCAACCAGTAAAATTTTCTGGAAAATTCAAGCTTTTAGGTTCATGTTCCTATGCATCACTGTTGATACTTTTCGTTACTGCTAATAAGCTTACAACTTCGGCAAATGCAATATTATTACAATTTACAGCTCCAATTTGGGTTGCATTATTTTCTATTTGGTTTTTAAAAGAAAAACCTCAAAACTCTGATTGGATTACAATAATTCTTGTGATGTTTGGAATGCTCCTATTATTTATCGGTGATTTAAGAAGTGGTAACATTGTAGGCAACTTCGTTGCAATATTAAGTGGAATTGCAATGGCAGGAATGGTAATATTTTTAAAGCTTCATGTTGATGGTTCGCCTGTAGAAATGACTTTAATTGGTAATATAATTGTCTTTGCAATTGGTTTTCCCTTCTTTTTTAAATCTGTTCCAAATTTTAATAGTATCTTAGGACTTTTAATATTAGGAATATTTCAACTTGGAATTTCATATATTTTATATGCAACCTCCATTAAATATGTATCAGCTATTGAAGCAATTTTAATCCCTATTATTGAACCTTTACTTAATCCTATATGGGTATTTCTATTTACAGGAGAATCACCGGGTATCTATGGAATTATAGGAGGTGCCATTGTTATCGCCAGTATAATCACTAGAAGCTTATATGAGGAGAGAAAAAATATACTTTCTAAAAAGAATTTCAAAACCAACTAATATATCTATAGGAGCCCTACTATTAATAATTAAAGATATATATCTATGATTATTAATAGGAGGGCTATTATTTACACTAATCTTACTTGATGGTATACCTTCTTGCCTTTTTTAATAAGGAGCTTTCCATCCTTAAAATCTTCTTCCTTAATCAAAAGAGTAAAATCTTTAACTTTCTCACCTTCTACCGATAATCCATTTTGTCTTATCAATCGTCTTCCTTCACTTCTTGATGAAACAATATTAATTTTGTCTAAAAGTGTTAATATTTCCATACCCTCAGAAAATTCCGATCTTGGAATCTCTGTGTAAGGAATATTCTCATCATTTGCTCCTTCACCAAATAGTGACTTTGCAGCATCTTGAGCCTTTTTAGCTTCCATTTCACCATGAATAAGCTTTGTTACTTCAAAAGCAAGTATTTCCTTGGCCTTATTTATCTCTGAACCTTCTAATGCACCAAGCCTTCTAACCTCATCCATTGGTAGGAATGTAAGTAACGCCAAACACTTTTCTACATCAGCATCATCAATATTTCTCCAGTATTGATAAAAATCATAGGGAGATGTTTTTTCCCCATCAAGCCACAATGCACCTGATACCGTCTTTCCCATTTTTTTACCTTCACTATTGGTTAAAAGGGTAAATGTCATACCATATGCTGGCTCCCCCTTTACTCTTCTGATAAGGTCTGCACCTGATATAATATTTGACCATTGATCGTCTCCACCCATTTGTAATTTGCATCCATATTTTTCATGGAGCTGTAAAAAATCATAGGACTGCATTATCATATAGTTAAACTCTAAAAAGGATAGTCCTTTTTCCATTCGAGCCTTATAACACTCTGCTGTAAGCATTCTATTAACTGAAAAATGCCTTCCTACCTCTCTTAAAAATGGAATATACTCTAAATTCATAAGCCAATCAGCATTATTTACCATGATAGCCTTATCTTCAGAAAATTCAAGCATATTAGATACCTGTTTTTTAAAGGCATCTCCATTTTTTTCAATTTGTTCTCTAGTTAACATTTTTCTCATATCAGTTTTTCCCGATGGATCACCTATCATAGTTGTACCACCACCGATTAGGAAAATAGGCTTATGACCAGCCCTCTGCATATGGGCCATTACCATTATTTGGATAAAATGTCCTACGTGTAAGCTGTCAGCAGTTGGGTCAAAGCCTATATAAAAAGTAACAGATTCTTTTCCTAAAAGTTCACGAATCTCATCTTCATGGGTGGTTTGCTTAATGTACCCACGTTCCTTTAAAACATCAAAAACATTCTTCATAATAATACCTCCAATTTTTAGAATTGATTATGGTTAAACACCATTAAAATTTAAAATAATAAAGGCCTTCTCATCTTTCTAAGGACGAGAAGGCCCGCGGTACCACCTTAATTTACATTAATATAATGCCTTTAACTACGATAACGGGTAGAATCCGTCAAAGCTTTTGGCTTTGAAGCTCCAGAGTGTAATTCATTATCCCATGTACTGAAGACCTTTCACCAACCGGTCCACTCTCTAATTGTAACCACGGGAAACTACTAAATTCCTTCATTGCCTTTAATTAGTGTGAATATTACCCTTATACTACCATAATATATTAATAATAACAAGAAATTTAATTAAAAATTTTTAGAAGTCAAAGTTTTTTAACTTTATTTTAAGTTAATTAAATCATATAGCTTCATATACTCTTCAAATTCATATTTATTAAAATTTTCTTAAATTTATTATGGAATTAACAATCCCCACAGGATATGATATAATATCATCTATAGTTTACACTATTTAACCCAGACTATTCATTAAATTTTTTATTCTTCTACTGGGTTTAGTGCCCTTTTATACAAATTAGGGAGGTAATTGTATATGAGTGAAAGTAATAACCGTAGATCCAACAAATCTAAAAAAAGCGAAAAGAAAGCTAAAAAAAAGAATCGGATAGTCCTATTCTTTCAAGTAGCATTTTTAATTGCAATTGTTCTTGGATTTGTTGGTCTTGGAGTAACAGCAGGTATTGTTAAAGCAGCATTAAAGGATGTACAGCCTGTAGATCCATCTAGAATTCCTTCTAGGCTGGATGAAAACTCAGTAATTTATGATAGTAATGGAAACATATTGGAAAAAATTCAAAGTGATGGTTTAAGAACTGTAGTTAAATATGAAGATATTGATGAAGATTTAAAAAATGCATTTCTTGCCACAGAGGATAGAACCTTCTTCGATCATAAAGGTTTTAACTTCAAAAGACTAGTAGGAGCTGCCATTGAAGGTCTTAAAACGAGAAGTATGCCCAAGGGTACCAGTACCATAACCCAACAATTGGCTAGAAATATTTACTTAGCTGAAATTAAAAGTGAAAAAACCCTTACAAGAAAAATTAAGGAAGCATATTATGCAATTCAAATTGAAAATGCTCTCCTGAAGGAGCAAATATTTGAAGCTTATTTGAATACCATATATCTAGGAAGCGGAGCAAAAGGTGTTCAAGCTGCTGCCCAAACATATTTTTCAAAGGATGCAAAGGATTTAGATTTGGTAGAATCCGCTTTAATTGCAGGAATAACTTCCAGCCCTTTGAAAAATGCACCAATAACAACCATAAGAAAGGACAAGGTTACAGAAGAGCACTACATATTAGATGATAGTAGTGAGATGTATACCATAGTTTTTAATAATAGCTGTATAGACAGATACAAGGCCGTTCTTTCCTTTATGAAAACTGAAGGTTATATAACCGAGGCTCAATATGAAGAAGCCAAAAATGTAGATTTAAAAACTAAACTCAAACCGGGCAAGCTTAAAAATACTGATATTTCTTCATTCTTCACCGATATGGTTAAAGACGAAGTAATTGATTCTCTCATGGCAGAAATGGATATCACAAGGGAAGAAGCAACAAACATGCTATACACACAAGGGCTAAATATCTACAGTACATTAGACCTAGATATGCAAACTAAACTTGAAAATATTTATGTGAATAATAAGAATTTCCCTCTATTATCCCTTAGAAAAGATGGGGCTGGAAATGTAAAGGGAACGACAGGATCTATCATATTATACAAAAAAGAAAATATTATAACTAATGACAATAATTTGAAACTATTTAAAAATGAGTTTAAATATAATGATAATGGGGACTTGGTATTACTTAAAAATAGAAAATTAGATTTTATTCCCATCAAGGAAGATGAAAAACTTATTAGTATCCAAATAAAACTAAGTGATACCTATGCAGTAAATGATGCAAAGGAAATGTTTATTTACAAAGGTGGTTCAGTTAAAATACCATCACAATTTAAATCCTTTGATAATCAAAAAAACTTAGTGATAAATAGCGAGTTCTTAAACTCTAATCCTGAATTCTTTAAAAAAGATGGAGAAGGAAATCTACTTGTATCAAACGAAAACTACAGTATAAGCTCAAAGGGTACAGTACAACCCCAATCTTCTACTGTAATAATCGACTACAGAACAGGAGCAGTTAAAGCTTTAATTGGTGGAAGAAATATAACTGGACAAAAACAATACAATAGAGCCTTAAGTCCAAGACAACCTGGTTCTACAATTAAGCCAATTGCTATTTATACTCCTGCCCTTGATAACGGCTGGACAGCTGCATCTATTATAGACGATATACCCCACTATGATGCCAAGGGAAGAAGATGGCCTAAAAACTGGTATAACCATCAAGAATATCCTTATAGAGGGCTTATGACCTTAAGATACGCTGTACAATGGTCTACCAATGTTCCTTCTGTTATTGTTTCAGAAAGAATAGGTGTTTCTACATCCATTGAATATTTGAAAAAAATGGGTATTACTAGTTTGGTAGAATCCGGTCCAAGAACCGATACGAATTCGGCAGCCATGGCCTTAGGCGGTATGACTAGAGGTATTTCACCCTTAGAATTAACAGCAGCCTTTGGAAGCTTAGCTAATAATGGAGTTCATATAAAACCATATTCATTTACAAAAATTACCGATAGAAACGGCAATATCATAATAGATAACAAACAACAGAAAAATTTGGTAGTAAATCCACAAGTGGCTTTTCTAATTACTGATATTATGAGAAGTGGAGTTGAAGAACAGGGTGTTGCAACAAGGGCTAGATTGAAGCAGAATATCCCCGTGGCAGGTAAAACCGGTACAACTTCAGACAAGATCGACGCATGGTTTGTAGGCTATACTCCTTACTATGTGGCAGGAGTATGGATTGGTAATGACCTGCAAACACCACTACCTAATGGGAGTATATTAGGTGCTCAGCTTTGGAAAAAAATTATGGATGAAATCCATGAAGGTTTACCTAATAAAAATTTCGAAAGGCCAGATGGTATAATAACAAAAATGATCGATACAAAATCTGGTAAGCTTGCCACTGATCTTTCAAAAGAAGCCGGCGATGTGAGGAATGAATACTTTATAAAGGGAACAGAGCCAACTGAATATGATGATGTTCATGTTAAAGCAGTAGTATGCTCAGAAAGTGGAAAGCTTGCAACATCCTATTGTCCAGATGAATCAATTGGATCACAGATATTCATTCGAAGACCGGTTCCATATAATCCAGAAGAACATGGTGGAATTGTTCCTAGAGATTATGGTGAACCTCCAACTGAATACTGTGATATCCATACATCAAATTATAATAACAACAATATTCCATCCATCGATGATTTGCCTTTAGGCACTATAGTTTTACCAAATGGTACCAAAATATTGCCCGATGGAAGTAAGCTCCTTATAGATGGAACTATTGTATATCCCGACGGCACCATTAGAAAACCATCAAACAATAAACCTACTGAAAATACAGGAGAAAATGATACAAACAACTCAAACATCGTAGAGACCGATGAAAATGATGTTATAGACAGCAATGAATAGTATATAAAAGCCATGGTGATATTAAGTCTACCATGGCTTTTTATTGTGGAGTTTCTTCATCGGGAGGAGCTGCATCTTTATCAATGGTTTTTAAAAAGCTTGGTCTTCTTTTTACTTCGGGAATAGGCTTTCTTGTAAGTATAGTAGACAAAGCTTTTCTATTAAATGGTATCAAAGGCCATGTATACCTTAAATCTCCAAAGGATTTTGTTGTAATAAATACAATACATATAAAAATTAAAGATATTAGGAAACCATATAATTTAAATATTCCAGTAGAAATTAATAAAATCAGCCTAAAAATTCTTATGGCCATGGAAAATTCAATACTTGGTGTTGCAAACATTCCCAATCCTGCCACTGCCATATAAAGTATTGTTTCTGGTATAAACCATCCTACTTTTATTGCATATTCACTTAAAATTAAACCTCCAATAATTGCAAGGGATGTGGATAAAACATTAGGAGTATGTATTGAAGCTATTCTTAAAAGATCAATACCAAATTCAAGAATTATAAATTGAATTAATAATGGAATTTCTCCAGTTTTTCTAGGTCCTAAAAATTCAAGCCACTCGGGGAAGCTTCCCTTGTAATACACAAGCAAAAGCCACAAGGGTGGTATTATAAGGGAAAATATTATTCCAGTAAACCTTATCCATCTAAAATATGTTCCAACTGCAGGATTCTGATAATAGTCCTGGGCATGCTGGGTAAAATGAAACATTGTTACAGGAAGAATCATAACACTTGGAGAATTATCTACAATAACTACTATATGCCCTTCCATAAGATGAGAAGCCGTTACATCGGGTCTTTCTGTATATCTTGCCTGAGGCAAGGGATTCCAGTTTTTTCCCATTATAAACTCCTCTAATGTCTTTTCTGTCATTTCCAGAGCATCGGTGTCAATTGCATCTATTTTACCTTTTAATTCATTAATTAGATTTGGATTTGCTATATCTTCAATATATCCTATGACTACATCTGTCTGAGACCTTTTACCAACCTTTGTTATTTCAAACCTCAAATTAGGATCTCTTATTCTTCTTCTTATTAATGCTGTATTAAATACTAAGGTTTCTGTAAATCCATCTCTAGCACCTCTGGTTACCTTTTCAAGCTCCGGCTCTTGAAGCCCCCTCACAGGATAGCTTCTTACATCTAAAATAATCGCCTTATCTTCTTTGTCTATTAATATTGCCAATGCACCGGAAAGAACCATAAACTCCAATTGTTCAAATTCATTTGTAGATTCAACCTCTAAATATGCTATTTTTTCTTTCATTAGCTTCTCAATAGTATTTGGATTTATATCTTCTCTTTCTAGCCCCTGAAGAGTTTTCTGTATAAACAGCATTATTTCATCCTTTGCGAAACCATCTATAAATAGTAATGAGGCAGCTCTTCCCCCTATCTTTACCTCTCTATTAACTAAATCAAAGCTCTTCGATATCCCCATTTTCTTATCTAAAAAATCAATATTATCTTTTATTTTTTTTGACAACCTCATTTTTACTTCCACTCCTATTAATTACTTCTTCAAGTGCTTTTGTAATAATTGGCGCTCCTATTTCACAATCATCCTTTCCATTCATTTTACCTATGTCTCCTATGCCTATAATTAAGGGAATATTGCATTCACCTAATACATCCACAGTATCTCCAAACAAAGTTTTCTTATCTGTTTTTTCCCCAAATTTATCTACTGCACCATCTACTATTTTCCCTTCAGCTGTTATTGAAAAATCCACTTCTACACCATTTACATAATGAGTATTAGATGCAACAGCAATTACTCCCAAAATTTCAATATCGGGATGCCTTGCAACATATTCTAAAGCCAGTTCTCCTTTTCCCATCCTATTATGTCCTCTATCATCTACCATAACAACTACTGGATCATTTTTTGCTTCTTTTATAAAATCAACAATCTCTTTACCAATTATTGGTGTTGGATTTCCTGCTGATTTTGAGATACATCTTCCACCTATTTTTGTTGTAGCTGTTTCCACAGCTCTTTTAGCAAATCCATCACCATCTGTTACTATTATTACTTTTCTTTTCATCATTAGTCCCTTCTCTATAGTTATTTTTTGCTTTTAGGATTAAATATTACTGCCATAATATAACCAAATACAACAGCTGCAGCAACTCCTCCTGCAGTTGACTGTATTCCTCCTGTAAACGCTCCAATGAGCCCCTGACTTTTTACAGAATCTATAGCTCCCTTTGATAGAGAATATCCAAATCCAGTTAATGGAATTGTAGCTCCTGTGCCTCCAAAATCAACTATAGGTTCATATATACCAAGGGCTCCTAAAATAGCTCCAGATGTAACAAAGGCAACTAATACATGAGCTGGAGTAAGCTTTGTTCCATCTAAAAGCAATTGTCCAATTACACAGATTATCCCACCAATTATAAAAGCTTTTAAATAATCCATTCTTTACCTCCTAACTTCCCTGGTTTATTATTGAAACAGCGTGGGCAATACCTGGTATTGATTGCCCCTGTTGTGTACTTGTAACAGACAATAATGCTCCTGTAGAAATTAAAAGCACCCTATTCAAATTTTTCTTCATTAATTCTTTATAGATATATCCACAAAATACACAGGCTGAACATCCACATCCGCTGCCACCGGCATGGGTATCTTGGGCTTTATTATCAAATATCAATAAACCACAATCGTTATAATTATTTAATATATTGTAACCTTTATCTAAAACCAATTCTTCTGTGATTTCCTTTCCAATCTGGCCTAAATCTCCTGTAACAATTAGATCATAATAGTCTGTTGAAAGGCCTGTATCTTCAAAATGTTTGACTATTGTATCCGCAGCTGATGGAGCCATTGCAGCCCCCATATTATTAGCATCCTTTATACCATAGTCTACAACCTTGCCAGTGGTGACATAATTTATTATTGGCCCATTTCCATAGGAAGAAAGTACAGCTGCTCCAGCTCCTGTAACAGTCCAATGGGCTGTAGGTTTCCTTTGATTTCCGTGTTCTAATGGAAATCTAAATTGTCTTTCCGCACTACTAAAATGACTTGAAGTTACAGCTATTAAATTATCAGCATATCCTCCATCAATAATCATAGAACCTAAGCTTAAAGATTCTGTCATTGTAGAACATGCTCCATACAATCCAAAAAATGGTATACCTAAATCTCTAGCTGCAAAGGAAGCCGACATTAATTGATTTAGCAAATCTCCCGAAAGCATATATTCCATATCAGATATTTTTTTATTAGAATTTTGTATTGCAGCTTTAACAGTTTCACGGAGCATTTTACTTTCTGAAAGCTCCCAACTCTTTTCTCCATAAAGATCATCCTTTAAAACAACATCAAAATATTCACTAAGTGGACCTTCTCCTTCTTTAGGTCCTACTGTGGTTGAAGTACCATTAATTATAGGGGGATTATCAAATTTTACAGTTTGAGATCCTATCTTTTTTATTGCCAAAGCTTATGCCTCCTTATTTGAAAAACTTGTATAATTAGCATTATTAATTTTAAAATACAATATGCAGATAACTTGCCTGATTCTCTCTACTACATTTTGTATTTTAAAATTCTTTACATCTATTATGCAATTTCCTCATTTATTAAAAAAGTAGTAAAGTAACCCAATTATAACTGAAGAACCAAATCCATAAACTAAAACTGGACCGGCTAAACTAAACATTTTAGCTCCAACACCAAGAATATATCCTTCTCTTTTGAACTCCATAGCAGGAGATACAATTGAATTGGCAAAGCCTGATATTGGAACTATCGATCCAGCACCAGCTTTTTTTCCAAGCTTATCGTATATTCCAAGTCCAGTTAAAAATGCACCTAAAAATACCATTATTATTACTGTAACAGTATTCGAATCTGTTTTATCTAAACCAGAGTTTTTTAAACCATTCATAATCCCTTGAGCTATGGCACAAATTACTCCACCTACCAAAAATGCCCATATACAATTTTTAATATAATTAGGCTTAGGCACCTTTGCATTAACATATTCCTTATATTCTTTTTCTTTATCTACATTTGTTATTTGTTTTTTCAACTTAAAACCTCCATTTACAAATAATAGCATTTATCGGTAAAAAGATTTGTTTTTAACATTGTGCAAACTCTTTTTAGTATCTATTCTAGTAATATCTTTATGAATAATTAAATCATAGCACTCATGTCTCTTTTCTTTATCTTCAATGCTTTCCAGGAATATTAAATTTCTATTTATATTCTTAATATAATTTATATTCATAAAACATCATCTAAAATTTCATTAAAAACCAGTTTAGCAGAAATGGGCCTATTTATTTTCACTTTATTATATACATAATAAAATGATGTTGCAGAAACTATAACTAGTAAAAGAATTACTATTTTTCTTTTATTAATAAACTTTTTCACATTATCACCTCAATATATGTTTTAGTTATAGTATTAACCATATTGCCTTTTATTAATTCCAAAAAAAAATAAAGACATGATTTATCATATCTTCATCATGTCTTTTCAAGTATATTTTTCATAATACCTAATACTTTCTTTTCGATTCTTGAAACTTGTACTTGAGATATACCTAAGCTCTTAGCAATTTCAGACTGAGTTTTATCCTTAAAGTATCTTAGTACAATTATCTGTCTTTCTCTAGGCTTCAATTTATTTAGTACTTGCTTTAAAGCAATATTATCTATTATTTGTTCATTAGTATCGGTTTTTGTTTCACTTATTTTATCAATTAGATGTATTGGTGAGCCATCATTTTGGTGTATAACATCATATAAATAATCTGGTTGTATATTTGATTCTAAAGCTAATATAATTTCTTCCTTGTCTATATTCAATTCATCGGCTATTTCATTTATAGTAGGTTCTCTTCCAAAACGTTTAACTAAACTTTCTTTAGTGTATTTTACTTTGGTGGCAGTTTGTTTTAAGTTTCTACTTACCTTAATAATACCGTCATCTCTCAAAAACCTCTTAATTTCTCCCACAATCATTGGAACTGCATAGGTAGAAAATCTTACCCCATAACTTGAATCAAATTTATGTATTGCCTTTATCAAGCCAATACTTCCCAATTGAAATATATCATCTCTTTCGTATCCTCTATTATCAAATCTACTAACTAAGCTCTTTACTAATCCTAAGTTCTCATCAACTAAAATAGCTTGAGCTTCTTTATCACCTTTTTGTGCCTTTTTAATCAATTCTATTGTTCTTTCTGTATCAAAATTACTATTTTTCTTAAAAGAAGCTGTCACCCCATAACATCTACTCCTCATTTTCTACAACCTTTATTGTTTTTATCATATTTATTTTTGTTCCTTTACCTTTTTGTGATTCAATAGAAACTTCATCCATAAATGTCTCCATAACAGTGAATCCCATACCAGATCTTTCTAATTCTGGTTTAGAAGTATATAAAGGCTGCCTAGCAAGTTCAATATCATCGATACCATTTCCAAAATCTTCTACTACAATTTCTATAGTATTCCCCTTTATTTTGCATTCTATAACTACTTTTTCTGTGGAGCTGTCATAGCCATGAATTATTGCATTTGTAACTGCTTCTGAAACAGCAGTTTTAATATCAGCCAATTCTTCTATGGTTGGATCTAATTGAGCCACAAAGGAAGCAACAACAACCCTAGCAAATGATTCATTTTGAGATTTACTTAAAAACTCTATTTTCATATAGTTTTGATAATTCAATATATTCACCCCTTTACAAATTAGCTAAAGCTTCTTCTTTGCTATTGTACTTATGTATAATCTTATACATTCCCGCCATTTGAAAAATCCTGTCTACATGGGGATTGGTATTTACAACTCCAACTTTTCCCCCTAATTTGTCTATTTTTTTAAATCTTCCAATGACAACTCCTATTCCTGAGCTATCCATAAATTTCATATTTGACAACTCAAAAATTAAGTTCTTGATATCTTTTAAATCAATGGAATTATCAATGTCTTCTCTCACTTCTTCAGCAGAATGATGATCCAATTCTCCATCAAGATAAACAATTAATGTATTGTTTTCTACCTCTAATTTAAGCCTCAATCAAATCCCTCCCATGTTTTAACTTATTTTATAGATCTACCCCAATAAAACTCAAATCTTATTCCAGTGAAAAAATATGAAATTTTAATTTATAATATTTGAATATATTCCACTATATTAGTATTCTTTAATTTATAATTTTTTCCTTCAATGAAATTTAGCTACTTTTGTAATATATGCTTCTAATTTACTCAAAATATAAAAAATGGTGTCGATTGACACCATTTAAATCCACTTAATCGTCTTTGACTCCAAGAAATCCTGTTATTATTAGATTGATAATACTTAAAACAACTGAAGCTATTATTGCTCCAAACAATCCAGTGACTCTAAAGCCAGGTACAATACCTGCACTTAGCTTTAATACTATACCATTGACTACAAATGTAAATAACCCCAGAGTTATTATATTAATCGGCAAAGTTATAAAAATCAAAAGGGGCTTTATAATTGTATTTGCTATACCTAATATAGCCGCTGACCACATAGCTGTTAAAAAACCTGTTAAATAAATATTATCAAAAAGCTTTGCAATGACATATATTGATATTGCCATGGATATCCATCTAAGTATAAACTTTCTCAAAGCTTTGTTTTCCCCCTCTCTTTAGTTTCTCAGTCACATATCTACATAAAGTTTTACTTGAATCTCTATAATTCCTTTTAATCCTCTGGTTTTACAGTAATAACTTCCATATTATTAATTGCATCACTAATTAACCCCTCAACATCAAGCAACTCCTCGGATTTTAAAATCCTTTCCAGCCTTGGCTTTGTAACAGGCCTATCGGGTAAAAATACCGTACAGCAATCTTCAAAGGGTAATATAGAAGTCTCATAAGTATCAATTTTTTCAGAAATTTTTACAATATCCATTTTATCCATAGCAATTAATGGTCTAAACACAGGCATGTTTACTGCAGCATTAGTTACATTTATACTTTCAAGGGTTTGACTTGCAACCTGTCCAATACTTTCTCCTGTAACTAAAGCTTTACACTTTCTTTCCACGGCTACTCTTTCGGCTATAGCCATCATAAATCTTCTAGAGAGTATAGTCATCTCTTCAGCATGACATTTTTCATTAATAGCTTTTTGTATATTTAAAAGATTGACTGAATGCAATCTAATCTTTGTACAGTATTTACTCAATATCCTAGCTAAATCTATTACCTTTTCCTTGGCCCTGTCGCTTGTAAATGGATAGCTATGATAATGTATTGCTTCTATCTCTACACCTCTTTTGGCAACAAGCCAGCCTGCCACAGGACTATCTATACCTCCTGAAAGCAGAACCATGGCCTTTCCTCCGCTCCCATAGGGCATCCCACCAAAGCCTGGGATCTTTCTTGAATATACATATGCCTTGTCTCTGACTTCTACATTAATTCTAATATCGGGGTTATGTACGTCCACCTTAAGACCGTCAATATGTTCTAATATATAACCTCCTACAGTCCTGCTGATTTCAGGAGATTTAACGGGAAAATTTTTATTTGCACGCTTAGTTTCTACTTTAAAGGTTTTTATTCCTTCTTCTACGCATTCTAGAGCCTGCTTAAGGGCCACCTCACATATTTTCTCCATATTAGCTTCAAAAATATATGCAATACTTACAGAAACAACTCCAAATATTTTAGTAACTATTTCTATTATATCCTCTTCATCATAATCCTCTAAATCTATATAAAGTCTGCCATGGGACTTATAGACTCTAATATCTCCAATTTGTCTTACTGATCTCCTTATATTCTTTAAAAGAGTATTTTCGAAATAGGGCCTATTTAGCCCTTTGAGGCTTATTTCTCCATATCTAATAATAAGTACTTTTTCCATCCTCTCATCTCCTACCAATGACTTTTCTTAAATCTTCAACAGACTTCTTTAAATTTTCAACAGTATAATCAATTTCTTCCTCAGTATTCTCAGGACTAAGGCTAAATCTTATTGCTCCTTCCATTTCATCATTTTCAAGTCCCATTTCCTTTAAAACATGGCTAAAGGTCTTTTTTTTGGAAGAACAAGCAGAACCCGTTGAAACATATATATTTTTTTGCTCTAAAGTATGGATTAAAACCTCTCCTCTAATTCCCTTAAAAGATATATTCAGAATATGGGGGGCTGAATTTTCATCTATATCACCATTTATTTTAATTTCTTCTAAATTTTCTCCTATTTCCTTTGCCAGTTTCATTTTTAAACCTTTCATTTTTTCAATATTTGAATCTATATTTTTCTTTACTAGGTCTGCAGCCACTCCAAGGCCAAGAATTCCAGGTACATTTTCTGTACCGGATCTTAATCCCAGCTCCTGATTACCGCCAAAAACTATTGAGTTGATTTTGGTCCCCCTTCTAACATACAAGGCCCCTATTCCCTTTGGACCACTTATCTTATGACCACTAATAGACATTAAATCTACCTTGAGCTTCCTTAAATTAATTTTTATTTTCCCAAAGGCTTGTACAGCATCTATATGTAATATAGGTTTATTTTTTCTATTTTTAATTATTTTAGTTATTTCAGGGATTGGCTGTATAGTTCCTACCTCATTATTTACATACATGATGCTTATAAGTACAGTATCTTCCCTTAATGATTTTTCAAAATCATTTATATCTATTAATCCATTCTTATCTACATTCAGATATGACACTTCATATCCATCTTCCTCCAATGAATTAAATACATTTAAAACCGAAGGATGTTCTATCTTTGTAGTAATTATATGTTTTCCTTTTCTTTTATTTCCCTTCAAGGCTCCCAAAATAGCAAGGTTATTGGACTCTGTCCCCCCTGAAGTAAAGTATATTTCCCCTTCATCAGCTCCTAATGCCTTTGAAATCTGCTTTCTTGCTTTTTTAATTAGTTTTTCTATTTCTACTCCTTTCCTATGTAGAGATGAAGGATTTCCATAATACTCCTTCATAGATTTAACCATTATATCTATTACTTCTTCCTTTGGCTTTGTAGTAGCACTATTATCTAAATAAATTTCCATTTTAAACACTCCTACAACATTATATTCTTTCCATATTTTATCTTACTCAATAGTTTTTGTAAAGAGTTAGGTTGTATTCAAATATTTTTTAAATAATGAATTCCCCTTTAGTATATTTATTATTTGAATTTCTAAGCTTTCTAACTGTCTAAAGGTATTTAGAAAGTAAAAAAAGGAAGTGTTTGCCACTTCCCATTAATAATAGGTTCTATAATAAACTTATACATCGTCATTAGCCAAAAAATAAATTAATTGTACCCTCATCACTTTTTTTGCCTATAAAGCTCCCTATTACAAAAGCTGCTAGTGAAATTAGAACAGTGGGCACTATTTGATGCATTCCTAGCCAGTTGATTTTCAAAATAGTAAAATAAAAATATGCTCCTACTCCAGTAACCATTGATAATAATGCTCCCGTTGAGTTTGCTCTCTTCCAGTACAATCCTAATATTGTAGGCCATAAAAATGCTGCTTCAAGACCACCAAAAGCAAATAAATTTATCCAGACTAATAATTCTGGAGGCTTTATTGATAAAATAAAAACTATAATTCCTAGAATAGCTGTTGTATAAAAACTTAATTTGCTAATCTTTTTAGATGATATATTTTTCCCACCATAATTTATATATATATCTTTAATAATTGTAGCCGAAGCTAGTATAAGCATAGAATCAACTGTTGACATTATTGCTGCAAGGGGACCTGCAATAAATATTCCGGCTATAATTGGATGTAATACCTTCAATGTTATAGTTGGTACAGCCAGATCTCCTACTTCTATATCTGGTATTATAGCAGCTCCTAAAACTCCTATTAAATGCATGCCTATCATCAAAAATCCAACTACAATTGTGCCTATAATCATGGCATTATGTAGTGACTTTGAATCCTTAAAGCCCATACACCTTATAGTTGTCTGAGGTAAACCCAATACTGCAAAACCGACTAAAACCCAAAATGATAATATGAAAGGCTTTGCTATAGAGCCTCCTGAATCTGGAGTTAATCTTGCAGGATCCATTCTATATAGAGATTCCATTATATTATCTAACCCTCCACCAGCCTTTAGAACTGCAGCAAATAGAAAAATAGTAGCAAAAACCATTACAATCCCCTGTATAGCATCTGTTAAAGCAACTGCCCTAAATCCGCCTACAGCTGTATAAATCACAACAGTAATTCCAAATATTACAAGACCTACAATATAGGGATATCCTGTAACCGTTTGAAACAACCTGGCTCCCCCAACAAATTGTGCTATCATAGACGCCGAAAAAAATATAAGTATAGCAATTGATGATAATATTACTACTGCATCACTTTTATATCTTGCTCTTAGATACTCAGTTACTGTAACGGCACCTATTTTTCTTGATATTATAGCAAATTTTTTACCTAAAACACCTAAAGTGATAAATGCTGTAGGTACTTGAATCATAGCAAGGAGCACCCATCCAAGTCCTAAATTATAAGCAACACCAGGACCACCAATAAAGCTGCTAGCACTTGTATATGTTGCTATAAGAGTCATAGCAAGAACGAATCCACCAAGACTTCTTCCACCAATAAAATACTCCTGTAAAAATCCTTCTTCCTGTACCGCAGCAGACACCTTATTGCTACGGTATGCTATATATAACATTATAGCTAAATAAACTATCATTGGTATAATTATTTGACTATTTCCCATGTTAACCTCCTTTTTTTAAGGCTTAAATTTGCCTACAAGTATTTTGAAAATTTAATCCTCATCAAAATCAACTTCAACAAAAAATTTTTTTACTACAAACCACAATAGCAAGCATATGACTACATATCCTAATATACAGCTGTAGAAGAACCAACCTGGAAATCCGAACACATATGAATACTGAGAAGGTTCTTTTGAGCCTAAACCATATGCAAATACATACCACCACATAAAAAAGAAAATATATAGCCCAATAGTTATTAAAGCTTCTCTTCTTAAAATTTTATTTTTTTTCTTACTATCCAACATTTACCTCTCCTTTCCTTCAATCTTAAAACAATAAAAAAACCCTTTCTAAGCCTATTTTGCACAAAAAGACATAGAAAGAGTACTAATAACCGCCAAAAACTTTATGAAAAAAAGTTTTTTAACAATAACATCTTCTGTCTCGGTCCATAATAAAGGCTCAGAGCAGATTAATAAAACTATTTAGTTTTAAGATTTAAATATAATATGGTATAGTTCATATACATGATACTACCCAGTTTAATTTTAACATATTAAAATAATATCTTCAATTTACTTACAGAAATTTATGACTCTAAATATTATAATTTATTAAATTTTTCTCTAACCTCATTTATTTTGCCACAAGTCATATTCCCTTCCGGACAAGGATTGTTTAAACAATTGGGACCCGAATATTTAAATAAAGTCGGAGCCACACTTTTTACTTGCCTAAGCATCTCAATAGCTAATTCTCTGATTTCCCACTGAGCTCTATTACAACATCTATGTTTAAAAAAATTAAATAAAGCCCTTGCATTCATAGTAAAAACAATTTTTGTTTCACATGCATTTGGAAAAACATATCTTGCATCTTCAATAGATTTTTTCTCTGCATATCTCTTAGCTTTCTTTTCACTATAGCCTTCTTCAATATATCCTTGATAATGCTTTTTAAATAGTAGCTTTGTTAGCTCATCATAGGCCCTCTGATCCTTTTTCATAACTTCAATAAATTTATCCTTTGCCTCTGGGATACTCTCAATAGCAGGTGGAATTATGTATTCGAACTGATCCAATTTTACATATCTTTGTGACTGCTGTGAATAAGAACATCCAATCCTATGTCTTACCAATTGATGAGTTAGCACTCTGCTAACACCTTCAACAGCAAAGGTAAAGTTAACATGTTCAATTGGCGATTCATGGCCCATGCCCATTAGCATATCTAAAAATTTATCAATACTTTCATCATTTAACTTCTCTTCTATTTTATCAACCCCAACTGAAGAATAACAAAGCTTGGCAGCTGAAGCAACTAATTTTTCAGCATCTGGAGTATATCTCAAAAGATTTACCTTTAATTTTTTACACATATTGTAACCCCCTAATATAATTGTCTTCATAATTATAACATATAGGTCTGATAGTCTAAAAGTAATAATATAATGGTAAAGGATTTCAAATTATTCTTTTTTCAGTTATTATACACTTTACTGGCATATCAAATTGATCAACAGGTACTTTATCAACAACTTGATAATCATAACATAGGGCAATTGTCATAGTAGAGCTTCTTAATCTCTTAAGAAATCTGTCATAATATCCACCACCAAAACCTATTCTATTGCCATCAATATCAAAAACTACTCCCGGAACTATTACTAAATCTATATTTTCGACATTTACTTCCCTCATGCTTTTTATATCTGGTTCTTTATATCCTAAGGAATTCAATATGAGTTCCTCATGGGGATTTCTAACTTCACTTGGTATTATTTGTCTTTCTTTTTTTATAGTAAAGGGAACAATTATTTTCTTTCCTCTTTTCAAACAGTATTCCATCAAATTATATGTATCAACCTCATTATTAAAGCTGAGATAAATCATTATATTTCTACTCTTTTGAAATATTTCTTGATTCTTTAACTCTGATATTATTTTCTCACTATATTCTTTTGCATCAGCTTCTTTCATTGATTTTCTTTTTTTTAACATATTTTTTCTTAAAACATCTTTACCATCCATCATATATTCCCTCTCTCCTTAAAAAATTCAGATAATATTTTTATGTTAATTTTACACTACATTTTTAAAATACTAAAGACCTTTTCTTTATTTATCATTGATTTTATTATATTCAGGTTTATATTTTAAATTTTTAAATATTTTTCTACTTTTTTTGACATTTTTCCTTGCAATCATTGTCGAATTTTGTTATAATTTTGTTGTGGTTATCCCCCTGGAAAACCTCAATCATATAATCTCTATTCCCAATACCCCTAGCAAAAGATTTACCACGTGGTAAATCTTTTGCTTTTTTTTGTCAAAAATACGCTTTAGAACATTATATTTCTTAATTGTTCTTAATAATCTTTTATTTAATCCAGATATTATTATATAATAGGGTTGTAAATAAGTTGGTCAGGAGGTTTATTATGTCAAATAAAAAGGTAGCTGTTATTTTTACCGGTGGTACGATATCAATGAAGGTTGATCCTAGAATTTCTGCTGCTATTCCAGCTTTATCAAGTGAAGAGATTATGTCTATGGTCACAAATATTGATAGATTTGCTGATATTGAAATTGTAGATTTCGAAAGAATACCAGGTCCTCATATGACACCAAAAAAAATGATGGAGTTATCTAAAATTACTAAAAAATTAGTTGAAAGACAGGATATTGATGGCGTTGTAATAACCCATGGTACCGATACTTTGGAAGAAACAGCATTCTTAATGGACCTAAATAACTTTTCAGATAAACCTATAGTTATTGCCGGGGCAATGAGAAATGGATCTGAATTAGGGTATGATGGCCCAAGTAATTTAGCTGCAGCAATATGTACTGTAATATCAGAGCAAGCAAAAAATAAGGGTGTACTGGTGGTTATGAATAATGAAGTAAATGCAGCAAGCGAGGTCACTAAAACCCACACCCTTAGTCTTGATACCTTCAAATCTTTAGAATTTGGACCACTGGGAATAGTAGATAATGATGAAGTAATTTTTTATAGAGATATTGTAAAACATCATCATATTGAAACAGACAAAATCGAAGAAAAAGTATATCTTATTAAAAGCTATGCTGGAATAGATTCGAGTTTAATTAATTTTTGCATCGATAATGGAGCTAAAGGAATCGTTATTGAAGCCATGGGAAGAGGAAACCTTCCACCAATGATGGTAGATGGTATTAAAAATGCTATATCTAGAGGCATAAAAATAGTCTTAGTATCTAGATGTCCCATGGGGAGAGTTCTGGATTCCTATGGTTATGAAGGGGGAGGAAAAAATCTAAGAAACCTAGGGGTTATATTTGGTGGCAGTCTCAATGGTCAAAAAGCAAGGATAAAACTAATGTTAGCCCTTTCTATTACAAATGATATTGAAGAAGTTAAGGAGATATTTGAAAAGGATTTTTATACAAAATAAGAGAGGTATCCCCCCTCCTATTATATAGATTGTACGCTTGTAAAGTTTGATTTTATGAGCGTACATATATGGTCTCTATCTTATGTAACTATTCTTTATTCATTGGTGGTAGGCAATTTCTTTGATATTATAATGGTTAAAATTAATGCAGTTACTAATCTCATGGTTAATAATAAGAATCCATTTGCTCCAACTGCAACAAAAATCAATGTATCTTCGATAACAGCATGACAGCAAACTAGGAAAATACTAACAAGAATTAGGCTTCTCTTATCTAAATTTCCTTCTTTTGCATTTTGTATTATTATACCGGCTCCATAAGCTAATCCAATTACCAACCCTATAGCTAAAGGAAAAGCAGATTCTTTTGATACTCCTAACCATTTAGTTAAGGGTTTACAGAAATCTGATATTTTATCAAGTAATTTTAAATCCTTTGCAATCTCCATTGCAATCATAAGTGGAAATACTATTATTGCTATATTAAAAACAGATTTTAATCCTCCAATTAGCCCCTCTGATATTACAGAAGTCATGTCAATCATAAATAATACTCCTCCTGCTCATAGTAATTTTTAAAACCCCTAAATTACATTTCAAATTAAATATTTAAATTTATTAATTTCATGCTAATCTACCTTTTAAAGTATCAAATTCATCATTAATCCAGAAAGAATAGCTAATCCTATTCGTATTGACACAACAACTATTACACTAACCCCGATTTTTTTACTAACAGCTGTTTCAATAGGTAATGCATGGGAAAAAGATAGCATAACAGCTATAATAGTTATTTGCTTTGCTGTTAATACTAGGGAAGCTATTACTCCAATAGCAGCATAAATATTAAGAACATTTCCTAGAACCAAAACAATAGCTGCTTCACCAGGCAAGCCAAAAACCTTCATTAAAGGCTCAAAATAACTGGCTACATAGCTTAGTACCTGAGTATGTTTCAATATAGTAATAATAAAATATACTGGTATTATAACCTTCGCCAGTTCAGCTACAGTATTTAAACCATTTTTAGCACCTCGTTTGATAGTATCAGTTTTAATCATATAGTTCCCCCTGTTTTAGGCTTTTGTGAAGTATTAAGGCAATATACTATGCAAAGATAATAATACCATAAATAGTAATAAATATTCAATAGAAGAAATCGTATAATTATCTCAGCTTATTATTTTTTTATCTTCTTTTAATTATTTTCTTTAATCTTTAATATTTCTTTATTTATTTCTTCAATTTCAATTTCTAAATCTTTTATTTCATTACATATTGTTGTAATTGCATTCATTTCAACTTCATTTTTCTGACTCCATTTATAGATTAAATCCCCAAGATATAGCTTCTTTCTTCTAATTTCTTTTTGTATTAACTTTATATTTATTTTATACTCACCTATTTTCAAAATGGAATCTCCCTTTTTAGAAATATTGTTAGCTGTCTCAAATATTTTTTCGGAAATATCTTTACCCTTATCCAAATTATCATCTCCTTTAATATCATTATATTCACAAATGTTTTTTCAGTTTAATCTTAGCAGTATTTTGATGTATAATATACACAAAGTAATAAATTTTGAGATAAATAAAATGAAATATCATAAGATCTGGAGGTAATATAATGGATATAATCACTAACACTTTAAATAATTACAATAAAATTCCAAACATCTTAACTAATCTCTTAAAAAACAAAAATTTCGTTCTTTTTGATATTGAAACAACAGGATTAAATCCTCATTACAACAAAGTTATTTTAATTGGTATTCTTTATCTAGAAAAACATAATATTATAATAAAACAATTCTTCTGCAACAATTCTAATGAAGAATTAGAAATGCTTAAATCCTTTATTAATAGTTTCAATAACTTCCAATTATACATCACATTTAATGGAAGTACTTTCGATATCCCCTTTTTAAATAGACGTTTTTCCAAATACAATTTGGACTATAGAATAGATCCTTATCTAAATTTCGATTTATATAAATTAGTCAGAAAGAACAAGAATTTGCTCAAATTGAAAAACTGTAAACTTAAAACTGTTGAGAAATTCCTAGGTATAAATAGAAAAGACACCATAGATGGAGCTGAAAGCATTAAGCTATATAAAAAATATGAAATCAGTAAAAATAATGATTTAAAAGAAAAAATTTTACTACACAATTTCGAGGATATATTACATCTTTTACCTACACTGAATATTATAAATCATATTGATAAGGATAATATTATAAATAGTTTTCCAAAGGAGTTTTATTTACATAATAAAGTTAAAATTAGAATTACAGATTATAAAATAGAAAAGGACTTCTTAGAAGTGTCAGGAAGATATTATGGAGATTTAGATCAAGATTTTATTTTTTATAATCATAATTATAATTTTAGTCTACTAAATCAAGATAACCAGCTCAAGCTTAAACTCCCATTATTAAATATTAATGCTAATAATGACAAAACATATTCATTCTTTAATTTGAATGAATTGAACTATAAAAATTTTAACTTTTCAAAAATGAATAACGAAGAAAAACTTAAATATGTAGTTAAAAAAGGAAATCAAATAAAACATTCTAATATTTATGATTTTATCAAAGATTTTTCTTTTCACATTTTAAAACAAATATATAGACATCAGTAGATGATTCTACTGGTAGAATCCTATATAGTAAGTTATAGCATTACCCCAAAATTAAGGATAATAAAAAAACTATATGCAATTGCATATAGTCCTTTTTTGGTGCCCAGAGGCGGAATCGAACCACCGACACGGGGATTTTCAGTCCCCTGCTCTACCGACTGAGCTATCTGGGCATATAGGTGCAAAGTGTAAGTTTTTTGTTAATTTCTCACCTTATGCTTCCATAAAATGGTGGGCCTTCAGGGACTCGAACCCCGGACCTGCCGGTTATGAGCCGGACGCTCTGACCAACTGAGCTAAAGGCCCCCAGTAATTAATAACCCATATTAATTTCTATGTTCTCAGCAAAACCTCATACAAACTTAAGAAGCTTTGCCTACTTGGTGGGCTTAAGTGGACTTGAACCACCGACCTCACGCTTATCAGGCGTGCGCTCTAACCAGCTGAGCTATAAGCCCAAGTAATAATTCTAGGTTTTTGTATCATGGTCGGGGTGGCAGGATTTGAACCCGCGACCCTCTGGTCCCAAACCAGATGCGCTACCAAACTGCGCTACACCCCGTCCTTGGGTAACATTTTCATTGCTTTTTTCAGTTGCTTTTTAACTTTTTGCTTCTGAATTGGCAGGGGTGGCAGGACTTGAACCCACGACATACGGTTTTGGAGACCGTCGTTCTACCAGCTGAACTACACCCCTTTTTTTACATAATGGGAGTCTGAAACATGATAAACTGCAATATTGATAATTGTCAACTTTCTTGTTTCTAACCTCTCCCAAGGTAATATTTTTACCTATTGGTAAAACCACAAAACTTTTCAAAACCTAAAGGTTTGTTAGCAAGCTTTGTTAAATTAAAATTTCACTAAAATGGTGGGCCTTCAGGGACTCGAACCCCGGACCTGCCGGTTATGAGCCGGACGCTCTGACCAACTGAGCTAAAGGCCCCTATACTTGGCGGAGAAAGCGGGATTCGAACCCGCGCGCCGGTAAACCCGACCTAACGGTTTAGCAAACCGTCCTCTTCAGCCTACTTGAGTACTTCTCCACAGCTTGGCGGAGGGGGTGGGATTCGAACCCACGGCCCCTTGCGGAGTCACTGGTTTTCAAGACCAGCTCCTTAAACCACTCGGACACCCCTCCACTTCTAATTTGGTGACCCATCCGCGACTCGAACGCGGGACACCCTGATTAAAAGTCAGGTGCTCTGCCGACTGAGCTAATGGGTCAATTTAACTTATAAATATTTTAAAT
>NZ_FUZT01000026.1 GCF_900167445.1 Maledivibacter halophilus | reverse complement strand
CAGAAATGACTCAAAGTATGTCTAGAGTATCTCGTTGTATAGATAATGGCCCAATGGAAGCATTTTGGGGGATGTTAAAATCAGAAATGTATTATCTAAAAAAATTTAATTCTTATGAAGAGTTAGAATCTGCAATTATTGATTATATAAAGTATTACAACAATCACCGTTATCAGAAGAGACTTGAATGTATGACACCAATAGAATACCGAAAGCATATTTTAAAACAAGCATCATAAAAAATGACATCAACCATAATTAAATGATTGATGTCATAGTGATTTTTATTTTTTCCACTGTCTACTTGACAGGGGCATGTTCATCATCTTCATGGGGTTAAATTTGCTATTTAAAATTTTTATTTTAGTCTTCTTTAATTGGCTCAAAATCATTTTTTGTCACTAGCTCTTGTTCAACTTCTTCATCATCTAGATTTCCTGCTCTAGTTAAAGATGCTATTACCTCATTTGCTTCGTTGTGGACTGTAATTTCCTGGGCAAACTCTATATCTGCAACTTTTATTGGATTACCAAAAGTTAAATCCTTAACACTAATTTCTATATTTTCAGGTAAGTCTTGAGGTAAACATTCTATATTAACCTCTCTAAGCTGATGTTGTATTGTTGCATAATTACTTTCTGCTTCTGATTTGTTAATTAATAAAATGGGAACAGTGGCTTGTATAGGCTTATCATATGAAATACTTTGAAAATCCACATGTATTACTTCTCTATGTATTGGATCTCTTTGGATTTCTTTTATCATGGAAGTTATAGTATGTCCCCCTACTTCTAAATCTACTAAAATATTTTCTCCATAATCTTTTATAATTCTATTTAAATCCCTTCTATCAACTTCAATAGCTTTAGGTTCTATATCATGTCCGTATACCACACCAGGTATGTGTCCATTATTTCTTACTCTATTACTTTTATTAGATCCTATATCATTTCTAATTTGGCTATTTATAAATGATTTCAAAATATAATCCCTCCCATAATCTAAGCTTAGTTATATAAGTCTCTAGGCTATAACAATTTATATTTATTAGTCATTATTACCATTCTTTTTTCTTTTATACTTAAATAAGGAATTTGCATAATTACTTTTTGGAAAGATATAGAGATTCTAATTATGAAACTATCTCAAATTATAAAAAAACAAATAGACAGATTTGCCTATTTGTTTTGAATATTTAACAATTCCCAATAAAAATATAAAATTTCATTATTTTCTATGGAATTCATATTAAAGTTTTGACAAATATTAGCATAATAACTCCAGGTATTCCTAAAAATCCAACAATAAGGGCTGTTATTGGATTTATAACTATACTAAACCCTATTAGTTTACCTATAAGGTTTACTACGAATAATAAAATCCCACCAATTATACCATTATATATAAGCTTAAGTATCCATTTAAAAGGAAACAATAATAAATATCCAATAACATAAAGTAATATTAGTCCTAAGGCATAAGCAAAAATAACACTTAATTCTATCCCAATACCCATATTAAACCTCCAATATTTATTGTTATATATTGTTATATAATGTACAAAAAAAATTTCATATTCTTTTCTTCCTTATAAAATAATTGAACAAATTGCACAATTACCTTTCACAAAAATTATCTACTACATATAATTTTAAAATCTCCAAAGCCATACCATATATATTATGCAATTATTTCACTTAATTATAAAATATATCTAACACTATATTATATAAAGTTTGTCTACCTGTTATTACACTTTTTTGTAATTAAGCTATATAACAACTAAAAAAAGCTTATTGTTCTATTTAAACAATAAGCTATATAGTTTAATGATGGTGCATATCTCCATGTATACCCATTTCCCTAGCAAGTTTTAAGAGATATGTATATCTAGTCCTTGCAGCTTCTATTCTAAATATAGCATGATCAACCAAATCTGGATCTGTAACATTTTGAAAAAATTTTTCTGCATTCTTCCAATCTTCGTGGGCTATACGTATGTTTTCAAGTATTTGATCATCTTCACTTTTTACTTCTCCATAAACAAATTTCTCATATATATTGGTCAGACTATTAAATAAGTTATTTTCTGACTTTTTCTTTTTTTGTCTAAATTGTTGTGGCATTTTTCTTCCCCCCATAACAATATTTTCTATTTATTAGGTTAACCAACCTTGGAATTAAATATACTTAGAGGAAGAACTTAACAATTTTGTTCAGTAAATTTTTCTATTATTTCTATATTTAATTTTTTGTTCATACATCTTATCATCCGCAAATTTGATAATTTCATCTATGGTAAGATTCATATTACTTTCATAATAATATAAACCTATACTAATACTAATTTTATATGGCTTATTTTTAATCCTATTTAACTTATCAATACTATTATTTATTTGTTTTAATTGTATATCTACTTCTTCTTTAGTTTTATCGGGAAATAGTATTATAAATTCATCTCCTCCATATCTAAACAATATATCTTCTTTGCCAATACTAGATTTAATAGTATTACATACTGTAATTATAAAAAAATCTCCCTCTTTGTGACCATATAAATCATTTACTTTCTTTAATCCATTAATATCAATAAAACATATTGCAAACTCATAGTTTCCTTTTTGAGTTTTATTTATTAACTCCTTCAAACTTTCTAATCCTTTTCTTCTATTTGAAATACCAGTAAGGGGGTCAATAAATGCATATCCAGCAAGTTTATCCTCCATTCTTTTAAGTTCAGTAATATCGGTTACCCCACCTAATATACACTTTTCACCTTTATAGTCTAGTATTTTGTAATTTGAAATAACCCATTTTATCTCCCCAGATAATTTTTTATGTTCAACTATATAGTTTTCGATACTTTTTTCATTTTTAAGCTGCTCAATCATTAATTTTCTTTCATCAGTATTCTTGTAAAAATCCTCGCTGTCAAGCATCTTTAGTTTTTCTTCAGATATTCCATAAAATTTCATTGCTTTTTTATTTGCCATAATTATTTTTCCGTCTTTTATTGTTGTAATAAATAAAGGAAAGGGGTTAACTTCAAATAATTTTTTAAAATTCAATTCACTTTCTTTCAACCTATTTTTCCTCAAAAACTCATCTATTTTATACTTATACATTGAAAATGAAATAAATATTGCCACAACCACTACAGTTGTAGAATTGATTTGATCTGCCAGCATTTTATAATAATCATAACTTGCGTTTGAAATCTTTAAAATAAAAAAAATATGATTAATTAAATAAACAAATAATTTATACTTTGGTTCTATTGGAAATAGTATGGCGGTAAAGAATATTATAATTATATAATTATAAATATTATCTGTTAATCTTTGACTATTTATTGAAGTAATTGTTCCCAAGAGAACACTAAAAAAAACATAAAATTTAATTATTAGTTTTTGAATTTTAATTCCATCATAGTCATTCTTTTTAATAATCCATCTATAAAAAAATAAAAATATTATTGATAAATCAAATATAATAAAATGAATAAGAAAGAGGGTTCTTTTATATATTTCACACTTAAATGTATTAAATAGGAAACAATCTGCATAAAAAAAATATATACTTAAAACTATTAAAGCTATAGAAATTACTTTTATGCGATTAAGACACAAAACATTATTAATTCTATCAAACTCTAGCACTTCATCACTATCTAATCGTCTTTTTTTTATAGAATTATTTATTTTATTGATCAAGGTCTTGAATAATTTCAATTTACCACTTCCTTAATGGAAATAAAATAATGATTGATTCTAAACTATGCCTCTTCAAAGCCATAAGTATTTACCATTTTAATTATTTCTTGTTTTTATAGTATTACTTAATAAATGAAAAAGCAAATTTAATAAATTTTTATATTTATCTTTTGGAGCAGCTAAATATTTGAATTATATTATTATACCTAAATATTGTATAATTACTTTTATAGAATAGAAAAACATGATCTTAAAAATATTTTACATTTTTTAAGACCATGTTTTTTCATAAGCTTTTTCATTTTATAGTTTTTATCCACAGATTAAAACTCCTCAAAAACACCAGATATTTCGATATGCGTAAATTAAGTTTTGTTATGGGAAATCTATACTATAAGTTTAAATAAAATGATTTTTGGAGAAGGTAATTATACAATTTACTCACTTAATTAAGATTTTTAACATATTCAATTAATGGCTCTATTGTATTTATATCTGTAAAATCAACTTTTTTACCGTATGTCTCTAAAATTCCCTTGTCATCTTCAGACAATTCCTCTGGCTTCTTTTTAGAAACCATTTTTTTAAGCATTGCCATCATAGTCTTATGCATAAAACTTAAGTCTTTATAATCAATTCCTCCGCGAAAATGAAAAAATTTTATCTTTTTTGTCATTTGTTCAGTAAAATTCTTTTGAATAATAGGATTAAAAATTTCTTTATCATCTGTCCGTGCAAGTCCTATTGTAAAAACAACAAGATTCTTGTCCTTTAGTTTTTCAAAGTTCTTAGTTATAGTAGAAACTCCATTAATACCACTAGCATAAAGTCCTCCACCAAAAATTATAGTATCATAGGAAAATAATTTTTTAACTTTAACATTTGAAACTTCAAATATATCCCCACCTACTTTACCAGCTATCCAATTTGCATATTTCTTTGTGCTACCATATTTTGATTTATATATAACAGCTATTTTGTTCATAGATTTATCACCATCCTTTTGTTTTCAAATTGATTAAGTCTTATTTACCTCTTCTGATATTTTTTTATATTTCCATCCCATTCAATATATCTCTTAGCTTCTTTATTTCTTCTCTAGTAAGAGTAATCCCTTTACCCATTTTTTCATGACCTGGAGCCCAATCCCTCAAATCATATTTGGCTTCTCTATCGTTCCAGCTTATTAAATTAAGTTCCTTAGCCCATCCCTTTGAAGATTCAGATAAAACTCCTATTTCTTCTTTAATTTCATATTTTATATTAGCCATATTTAACCTCCTTAATCTAAAGAAATACTTCCTTTATAATAAATTTTTTCTCTCTATTTTCTCTAATTTTATTTTATCACATGAATATTATCTAAAGTAAATTTTAAAAAATTAAATATTATTTTGCAAGAAGTATTTTTTATTCTAAACTATAAAAAATCATGGCTATAGAAGGTCTTAAATCCATCCTTAACCATGATTTTTAATAATGCTTTTTAAATTTAATAAAACTTTATTTTAAGTTGAGTAAATTGCATAATTCGAATTTGTTTGGGTTGCATAATATATGTGGTAGTCCTCTGAAGATTTTAAAACTATATGGAATAGTTAGTTTCCACAAGAGGTAATTATGCAATTTCCTCAGTTATTTAAATACCTTTACTCTTTCTTCTAGGGGCATAAAATCTTTATCTCCAGCAGAAGCAGTTGGATTACCAAATGGCATCTGTGCAATAAGTTTCCAATTATCTAGTATATTCCACTGCTTCTTCACTTCATTTTCAATCAGTTCATTATAATGTTGTAATGAAGCTCCTAATCCTTCAAGCTCTAGTGAAGTCCAAATTATATATTGAAGCATGCCACTGGATTGCTGTGACCAAATTGGGAAATTATCCTTATATAAAGCAAATTTTTCTTGCAACCCTTCAATTATACTCATATCCTCAAAGAATAAAACTGTTCCATATCCACTACGAAATGAATTAATTTTTTCTTCTGTAGATGCAAATTTGTTCTCAGGAACAATTTTTCTTAAAGATTCTTTTGTAATGTCCCATAATTTATCATGGTCTTTACCAAATAAAACAACAACTCTTCCACTTTGAGAATTAAATGCTGAAGGAGTATATTTCACTGCCTCTTTTATTACTTCTTCAATTTTCTCCTCTGAAACACCTATTTCTTTGTCTATTCCGTATATGCTTCTTCTTTCCTTTATAGCATTATAAAAACCTTTATCCATCTTGGATTAACCCTCCTTTTTATATAGTGAAATAAATTGAACTTCAAAAATATTTCACTATAAATGATTATTATTTATTATACCCATTGAATTTACAGTTAAAATATTATATTTATAATAAAGTTTAATTATTAAGTTTATATTGTTTTAAAACCTCCGAAGCCATGCCATATATTATGTAACCCAACCAAATTAGAGTTATGCAATTTCCTTAATTTGCTCAATCAACAAAAACATAATTTTAAAGATATCTTTATTCTTTAAAATTATGTTCTAATTAAAACTTTATTTTAAAAAACACCTATATAGAGTTTACATAGTAAAATTTAGTTTATACATGTACAAATACTTAAGATCTTTAGGAGTTTTGGCTATGGATAAGCTAAAGTCTTTGATTAAATCCCTATAAATCTTTTTTCATATACTATTTATAGTAGTTATATTGGGACTGGTTATTATTTCTTGGTCTATAATAGCCTTATGCACTTCTTTTTTATATTTATAATATTCCATAGCATTTTTTACCGATGCTATATCTCCAGTAAATGCCAATATACCCTTTCCACCTACGCCATTTCCCAATTTTATTTTTATTATTTCTACCTCTGATGCATCCCATACCATATCCGCTATTAGTATAGAAGAGATAGCATTTTTAGTTTCTATAATCCCCAAAGCATTAATATTTTGAGGCTTTATATTGCCTTTTATTGCAGAAAGTACCTGAGAATTGAGATTGTTAATTACATTGCTTTTTATTATAAATCTTTGTCCTAACTTATTTGCTGCGTCTACTGCCATTCTTATACAGCTTGTATTTCCCCCTACTAAAATCATATATTTCCCAGGACAAATTGATCTCGCCTTTAATACGTCTACTTCTACCTTCTTAATAATATTATCTAATATTGCTATTCCCTTTGGTATACTAGATACCTCTATTAGACCTAAAGAACTCTTCATAATACATCACCACTTTACTTAAAGGTAATTGTAAAATTCCCTCAATTATAGAAAATTAAACGGGAGTGGTATATTCCTTTAATAAGGGTAATATCATTCCCCGTAAGTGAACCTCCACCACTTACGCCTATCAGCTGAGAAGTGGTGGCTTCTTAGGTCTAGCCTAAGAATTTTTCCTGCTTCTCAGAGTTATGCCTTCTATGTTAGCAAGGTCTTATTTGACTCTCCACAGGCTCAATCCGTAGTCCCTACGGTGTTTTATTTACGCTACATTTTCTTTTTTTAGTTCTTTTATTCCTTGCTTTAGTATATTTATACTTGCATTTATATCTCTATCTATATTTTTTATACCACATTTAGGACAATCCCATTTTCTTATACTCAAGGGCATCTCTTCCATAACATGTCCGCAATATGAACATGTCTTACTACTTGGGAACCACTTATCTATCTTGTGTATTGTCCTTGCATACCATTTTGTTTTATATTCTAAGTAAGTATAGAATTTATGCCAACTTACATCTGCAATTTCTTTTGATATTTTTTTGTTTTTCATCATGTTTTTTATTTGTAAGTCTTCAAGGATTATAACTTGGTTTTCGTCTATTATCCTTTTAGACAGTTTATGTAGAAAATCTTGCCTTTGATTTTTTATTTTTTCATGTAGCCTAGCTACTTTTTGCTTCTGTTTATACCAATTATTACTGTACTTCTGCTTTCTACTTAGTTTTTTTGCTCTTTTGCTAATCTCTTTAAGCTTTTCTTTAGAAGTTTTGGATTCTTTATTTTTTCTCCAGTAGATAATATAGCAAAATGCTTTATTCCTAAGTCAATACCTATGTTTCCATCTACTTTATCCATAGGTTCTATCTCTAGTTCTGTAATTATAGAAACAAAATATTTATTTGTAGGTGTTTTAGTTATAGTTGCATTTATTATTCTTCCTTCTACAAATCTATGAACTTTGGCAGATACCCATTTTAATTTTGGTAGCTTTATCTTATGCTTCTTTATTTGAATGTTATTATTTACATAGTTTACTGTATAGGATTTTTTTTTACTCTTCTTATTTTTGAACTTTGGAAATCCTATAGTTTTATCTCTAAAGAAGTTTTTGAATGCTCTATCTAAGTTTCTGATAGTCATTTGTAAAGATGTACTATCCACTTCTTTTAACCAAGATAATTCCTTTTTCAGTTTAGGAAGCTGGTTTTGTTTTTTTGTATACCCTATACTCTTTCCTTCTGTTTTATATGTTTCAATTCTCTGTTTTAAGAAGTAATTGTATACAAATCTAGTACATCCAAAAGTCCTTTCTATCAAATCCTTTTGAACTTCATTTGGATATATTCTAAATCTATATGCTTTATTCATAGATTTCCACCTACTTTTTGCCTTGATTTTCTATATACCTCTTAATAACTTCTATAGGTGCTCCTCCTGTTGTTATTAGACAGAAACTTCTTGACCAAAAATATTCTTTCCAAAGTTTCTTCTTTATCTCTGGAAACTCTTTTTTTATAAGTCTTGAAGATGCACTTTTATATGCATTTAGAAATTTAGATAACTGTGAGTTCGGATGAGCTCTAAAGAGTATATGAACATGGTCATTATCATGATTCCATTCTTCTAATGTTATATTATATTTTTTACAAATATAATTAAATATTTCTTTCAATCTTTCATTTATATTATCATCTATTACTTTTCTTCGGTATTTGGTTACTAATACTAGATGATATTTTAGCAAGAATACTGAATGATTATTATTATCCAATTTCATTATATCACCAATCTTTACTGTTTTTAAGACTGATTATATATGTTTCCTTGTATACTGTCAAATTTTTATTTAGACATCTTAGTCTAAATAAAAATAGTGCTTACATCTCCCACTTATAGATGATGGGCGACTTATCCACTAGTAATTAAAATATCATAAATATTACAAGACTACATATAAATATAGTTGTAGCAGGAGGATCAATATGGGTATCACAATAACTATTTACTATTCTACCTACTAAATCTCCCAGTATACTAGCTATAACTGCTGCTAATGCTCCAACGAACATATTTCCTGTAGCCACAGCTGCATAGCCTGCGACCATAGTAATATGGTGGGTAGTTGGAGCTTCAAATCCCATTTGAACAAATATTAATGATGCAGCACTTATACAAAATCCTAAAGTAGTAATTTCAGTTAATATTATTAAATATGATATAACAAGTCCTAAGCTCAATCCTATTATTATATCAAGCACTATGTCATTGAAATCTGGTGCTATCTTCCTTTTCTGTTCATTAGGTTTTGAGAGCTTTCCAAAGACTCCCGTTTTTCCAAATGCCATTCTAGCTATCAATCCAGATACAAATACCGTTAATGCAACTGTGTCTGTAGGTATTTTCATAGCAACAAATAAATTATTTAACAAAAATCCTATAATACCAAAAAATCCACCTACCATCAACACCATTGGATCTTTACATTTATTTAGGGATGTAACTATGTCTAATCCTGTATCTAAATGCTTTCTTTTATTTGCTGCAAAGGCGGCTGCAGCCACTCCTCCAGCAAAGGCAATATGAGGCCCTAATAATGTTCCAAAGGTTACATCATTTAATATAGCTGGTTGTCCTCCAGCTGCTATTACTGCTATACCTATAAGTCCTATAAATCCTGTGAAAATAAATGCTGGTAACGCTCCCAAGGCCGTTCCTAATACTCCGCCTCCAAATGCAGATAAGATTAATTGTATATTCACTTTAAATCCCCCTATTTTATTGTTAATATAGCATTTATTATATAGACTTTGTTGCAATCGTTTTCTTTATATAAAAAAGGGGAAAAATCCCTTTTTATAAATCATGAAATTGTCTTATTTGAGGAACTTGCATAATACATGTAAAGAATTTTAAAATACAAAATATAGTAGAGAGAGTCAGGTGAGTTATCTATATATTGTATTTTGGAATTAATAATGTTAATTATGCAAGTTTCTCATTTAATAGAAAATCCACCTACCAAGGAACATTTTCTTTTTCTGGCAAAACTTCTGGTTGAAGTTAATCCTTCTCCAGTAGGACCTGCTATAGTAAAGGTAGCATATCCTTCTCCGCCATATCCAAGACCTGCATAGGAAGGTGCATTTTTCACAAATATTGTTGTTTCAACTTCTCTGGCAAATCTTGTTAAATTATCTATGTTTTTAGAATGCATAATGGCTGTATGCCTATTTCCCTGTTCAACAGCTACTGCTAAATTAATTCCTTCTTCAATATCTTTTACTCTGACTATAGGTAATATAGGCATCATTAATTCTTCCAATACAAAGGGATGATCCTTTTTAACCTCCATTATTACTGCCCTAACATCCTTTTCACATTTTATTCCCGCTGAATTCAATATAAACTTTGCATCTTTACCAACATATTTTCTATTTAATCTTCCTTTTTCATCAAATACTATCTTTAACAATCTATCTATATTTTCTCTATTTTCTAAATGATATACATTTTCTTTCTTCATTGAAAATATAAGGTAATCTGCCACGCTATCTACTACTATTACTTCCTTTTCTGCAATACAAGGTAAATTATTATCGAAACTACATCCTGCTATTATATCCCTTGCTGCCTTTTCTATGTCGGCAGTTTCATCTACCAATGCCGGTGGGTTTCCTGCTCCAGCTCCTATAGCCTTTTTACCTTTAGACATTGCTGACTTAACTACTCCTGGTCCTCCAGTGGCTACAATCATTTTAATTTTTTCATGGGTCATCATTTTTTGTGCATTTTCAATGCTTGGATTATCTACTGTAACTATTAGATTCTCTGGACCCCCTGCTTTTTCAATGGCAGTATTTATAATTTCAATAGTTTTCATTGAGATTTTTTTAGCTCCAGGGTGGGGACTAAATACAACTGAATTCCCTGCTGCTATCATTCCTATGCTGTTACAAATTACTGTCTCCGATGGGTTTGTCGAAGGAGTTATTGCTCCTATAACTCCATAGGGTGAAAACTCTATTAAGGCAAGTCCTGAATCTCCTGTATACACCTCTGCCTTTAAATCTTCTACTCCGGGAGTCTTTTCTATAGTGAGTTTGTTCTTAACTAATTTATCCTCATATCTTCCCATTCCAGTATCATCTACTCCCAATCTCGCTAGGGCCTCTACATTTTCCATAAGTTCTTCCCTTATAGTTTGTATAATTCTATTTCTATCTTCTAAATTATATTCTTTAAAGAATTTTTTCTGGGCTTTCCATGCTGCCTCTATGGCCATATCCATATTTGAAAATATTCCTTTTCCAGGATTTTGTACTCCAATAGTTTCTTCCTTCATAGAATGACCCTTTTTATCTATTTTTTCTAAAACTGCCTTAACTACTTTTTCTATGTCCATTGTATCTATAGCCATAATTGTCAGCTCCTTTCAATCTCAAATACCTTTAACGCATTTAATGCTATTTCCATATCTTCTTTTACTGTACCGCCACTTACACCTATACCTCCAATAATTTTTCCTTTATGTCTTAGTGGATATCCTCCACCAAAGGGAATAATTTTGCCCTTATTACTCCACTGTATCCCGTATAAATCACTATCTTCCTTTACTATATGGGAAACTTGATCTGTAGACATTTTTAAGGATAATGCCGTATAGGCCTTATTCATAGATATATCTATACTTGCCAGTAAAGAATCTTCCATTCTATGGACTAATACTATATTTCCTCCTGAATCCATAACAGTAAATACCACTGGCACTTTTATTTCCTTAGCTTTTTTTTCTGCTGCTCCTGCCATTCTTTTACTAAGTCTTAAACTTAATTCCCATTTTTTTGTATTATTCTCTAATCTATCAAGAACCTTGAATTTTACTTCCTGAATAAAGTTATACTTTTCCTCTACCCTCGCCATTATAAATAATACATCGGAAAGTCTATTTAAATATTTTTTTATATTATTATTAATTCTAGCTTGATTACTTAGGGAAACTAGATTTCTCTCTGCTCTTCTAACTATAGTTCTAGCCATATGCAAAGTTGATGCTGAAACACAGCCCCCTGGTATTATAAAACTATCTTGAGGATCAACCTCTGATGTATGACTGTCTATGATTTTTTCCAATGAATCTACATCCCTTTGTGATATTTTATCGATAAGTTTGGCTGCGCCTTTGCTGTCACTGGCAATTTCTGCTCCAAGGACAAATAGTCTTTTTTGTATATCCCTTAGCTCACTTTTTATTTCATTATTCTTTACTAAAGAATATGCCACTCCAATCATAGAATTAGCTTCATCAACTGTTCCATAGCACTCAACTTGGAGGCTGTCCTTATTAATCCTGCTGCCACCAAATAAACTAGTATCTCCTTTATCACCGGTTTTGGTATATATCTTTCCCAAAATATCACTTCCTTTATTGAGTTACCTCAATGTTATCAACTATAGCCACTATGGATCTGTCTATTGGAGATTTTTCATCATTAAAAATTTGTCTTGCTGAGCTTCCAGTGGCTATAAGTACTGTTTCCCCAGCACCAGCTCCCACAGAATCTATTGCCACCTCTACATTTCCTATAGGATTATTTTCAGTATCTACTGGCTGCACTATTAAAAGCTTCTTTCCTATAAGTCCCTGATCTTTAGTAGTGGAAACCACTACGCCTATTACCTTCCCTATATACATATAAAACCCGCCTTTAATTTGTGGTTTTTATAGTAACTCCAATTTCCCTAGCTATATCCTTTGCCAATTGGGTAACTATAGTGTTTTTTGAAACCAATATTTTCTTGTTGCTATTTTTAGCTTCTATAACATCTTCTCTGGTAATTAATTTTTTCTCCATAAACATTTCTTTTTCATATTCAATAGAGTTAGTAAATTCTTTAAACTTATCTTTATAAATATCTTTAGCCTTTCTAAGGGATATGCCGTATTCCTTTAATATATTTAAATTATTTACAAGCATATTTTGATAATGGCTAGAATTACTGTTTTTAGGATTACATCCTTCTTCAGATGCCACTATGGGAATGCCAGCCATTATACCCCATGATATTAGATATGTTGGGAGTGTATCGGCTATTCCCGTGGCCACCTTGGCAGCAGAGTTTCTTGTTAATGTTGAAATAACTATTTTATCTATATCCTTTTTTAAATAATCTATATCCTTGGGGTTTTCATCTACATAAATATCCGATACCTTTAGTTCCTCTTTTATTTTGTCTTGATCTAATATCTTCTGTGCACTTTTAGATAAAACGACTTTAAAATTATATCCATCTGCACTCATTTCTTTTAATGAGTGCAAAGCGTCTTTATATCCTGCCATTGCCCCTGTAAATATAACTAATGCCTGTTTTCTTTGAAGTTTCATTTCATTAGTTACTCTTTTTACTACTTCCTTTACAATAATTTCTATCATATTATCAAGACCCAATATTTTCACCCTCCCCATTACAGTTTAATGCTATGCCTAAGGGAGTAACTAAAAGGGGCATTGCTGGTTTTATACTTTCTATTCCTATATATTTCGTGAATACATCTTCAAAATCCCTAAAGCTGCATGCCCCTCCTACTATATATATCTTATCTACGGGATAATTAGACAAATGCCTCTTTACTATATCAGCCATCTTTTCTACCACTGGCTTTATTACAGTAAATACTTCTTTTTCTCTATTAACATCTCTTTTCAATTTTTCAGCTTCATCAAAGGAAAGACCATATCCCCCTGCTAAAACCAAGGTCATATGGGTACCTCCTGTGGGTTCATCGGCCACATATATTACCTTGCCATCCTTTAATACACTTATACCAGTAGTTCCTCCACCTACATCTATAACAGCACCATCAGTAATTTTTAATACTGAAGCTGCTGCCGTTGGTTCATCTACGATGTTTATAACTTCTATACCTACAGATTCAACTACATTTGCTATAGCCTTTGTATTTCCTTTTTGGGTTCCCGGTGGAACAGCCACTGCTGCCTCATTTATATCTTCTCCTAAAATATCTTCTACCTCGCCCTTCAATTCCCTTACTATATCTATGGCCTTTACATAGTCTACTACCAATCCATCCTTTACTACCTTAGCTTCCCTAGATGCACCGGCTATTGGATTTCCCTTTTCATCCACTATAGCCAATACTATATTAGCTGTTCCTAAATCTACTCCAGCCTTTAAATTGCCTTTTCTCGGGCGACTTTCTCTGTTTATTATTAATTTATTAAATTTTTCAATGTATTCATTTACACTTGAAAGATTCATGTAAATACTCCCTTTATTTTTTGACTATCTCTACTCTATCACCATTTTTCAGACCTGAAGAATTTGCTTCATCCATATCTATATGCATTTCTAGATTGTATTTATCAGAAACTCTTATGAGTACATTATAAAAAGCTGTCTTCCTTATACCTTCTGTTATCACTGTTACCATATCACCATTATTAAATCCATGCTCCCTAGCATAATCTACTGGCATGTGAATATGTCTTAGGGCAGCTATTACTCCCTTATTTTTTACAATCCTTCCTTTAGGACCTTTTATAATCACTCCCGGTGTATCTCCAATATTTCCAGACTCTCTGACAATGGGAGTTATTCCTAATTTGAATCCATCAGATACAGATATTTCTATCTGGGTATCTTTTCTCACAGGGCCTAATATTCTGACCTTTTTAAAACTACCCTTAGGCCCTTCTATAGATACTGTTTCTTTGGCAGCAAATTGTCCGGGCTGACTCAAATCTTTATATTTGGTCAGCTCATATCCATTTCCAAACAATTTATACAAATCTTCGTGGCTAAGATGTATATGTCTATTGGATACACCTACAGGGATACCTGTTTCATATTTTTTTATCTGTCTTTTCACTTCTTCTGTTATTTTTTCAATTAGTGCTTTATCAATTTGTATCATAAAACTCTCTCCCTATATTTACAATCCAATTAGTTTTATTTTTTATCAACCTTTGGCAAGATTTTTTCTGTATCCATATGTGGTCTTGGAATTACATGTACAGATACCAATTCTCCAACTCTCTGTGCTGCAGAAGCCCCTGCGTCAGTAGATGCCTTTACGGCTCCCACATCTCCCCTTACCATTACTGTAACTAATCCTGAACCTATTTTTTCATATCCTATTAATGTCACATTTGCTGATTTTGTCATTGCGTCAGCTGCTTCTATTGCTCCTACCAATCCTTTTGTCTCTATCATTCCTAATGCTTCACCCATTATTAATTCCTCCTCTTATTTTTGATTGTGTATACAAAGTGATCTAGCCTCTCCCTTTTTTCTAGGACATTTTGGATCCCTACAAAGGTTGCATACATCTTCTTCTAATTTTTCCTTTTCCTCTTGGCTTTCTTCCTTCTTAATTTCTTTTAAATTAATGGCCTCTATTTCTTTTGGTTTTTCCTCTTCTTTTTTAGTTTCTTTATTTTGTTCTTCTTCACTTTCTTTTTCTTTATTCTCTTGTTTCTCATTCTTTTCTTCTTCCTTTATACCACTATATAATCCAACAGTCTGAGTGCTTTCAATCAGACATTGTATTTCTTCATGGGGTCTAGGTATAATATGTTTACTCCATACTTTATTAACTTTTGCAGCAGCCATACTGCCAGCCTCTACTGCAGCCTTTACAGCTCCTACATCTCCTGCAATTTTAATCGTTACAAGACCGCCACCTCTTGTAAGCTCATATCCTAAAAGCCTGATATTTGCAGATTTTACTGCTGTATCGGCGGCTTCTATTCCTGCTGCTAAGCCAACCGTTTCTATCATACCTAGTGCAAATTTATACAAATATTACACCCCCTCGCCATATAGTTTCTCTATCACTGCTGTTACAATCTTCTTAAGATCTATATTTTCCTTTTTGGTATTCTTGTTTTTTACATCATGTAAAACTTTAAATTTTTCTTCTTTCATATATTCTTGAAATTCTATATTCTCTTCAAAGGATTTAAAAGGAATTCCCTTTATGAGTCTAGCACTATTGGCTCCTAATTTTCTTAAATTAGCATATCCTTCATCTATATTTATCTTAAATAAAGGTTTATCTTTATCTAACTTTTGATAATGCAAGATTATATCGCCAGTACTATCTATACCTATACCTACACTTAATCTTGAACTTTCTGCCGCAGCATAGGCCAGCTCCAGGGCATTATTAAGTTCCTTAGATACACACTGATAAGGAAGTCCTTCTTCTTCTATTCCCCATAGTAATTGGGTATATAAAGAATGATCCTTTATGAGATTTGAATAATATATATTTATACTGGGTTTATTATTCATTTTTCTTCACTTCCCCATAGGATAATACCAATCCTGTAGCCACTGCATTCCTTGGACCTTCTATCCCCCTTATATTAGCCCTTCCCGATACTATTCCATATTGAGCTAATCTGTCGGTAACTAATTGAGGAATTTCAAAGTCCAGGGCAGAACCTCCCAATAGTACCACATAATCAATATCCCTTATATTTCCTGTCGTGCTTACCATCTTAAGGGCTCTTATGGCATTGGTTACAAATACTTTTTTCTTCGAATTCCTTCTGACCATTCTTATCTTTTCTAAGGATTCATTTACAGGTATGGGAATCATATTTCCTTCCTTCAATATTACTATCCTGGCAAAAACCTTGGGATCCAATTGGTCCTGAAAAAATTCAACGGATCCGTCTTCATGTCTTATATGGAAAAGACTTTCTACTTTAGCAAGGGGGTATTTTTTAATATCTTCAGCTAAGTCCTTATCTTCTAAGCCCAATTCAGTATTTATAAGCATAGTTACCATATTTCCAGCACCAGCCAAATGCATAGACTTTATTTCTCTATCTTTACTTATTAAAGATGCATCGGTTGATCCCGCTCCCATATCCAATATTGCCAATGGAGTATTGCTTCCCGGTGTGGTAAGAGCTCCCCTTATGGCCATATCTGCTTCTATTCCACCAACCTCTACTTTAATTCCTATCTCTTTTTCTAATTCATCTGCTATCATCTGCATCTGAAGCCTATCAGATTTAACCATTGCTGCAATTCCCACTGCATTTTCCATGGAAAACTCTCCCGCAAGTCCTCCCTTTACTTTTTGTGGGACATAGGTATCTACTGCCAATAGGTCTTGTATTTTTATACTGTTAGGATGATTCTTCGTAAGATTAGCCATTACCTGCCTTACTTTCTCCAGCATTCCCCCGGCATTAGTTCCCGGTTCTCCTTTTATATCTTCTATGGGATTACATTCCCTTAAGACATCCATGATTACCGATGCACCTTCATCCACATCTACATTCATTTTTCTCTTTTTTCCAAATACATTTATCTTTCCTGAAGGAATTTTTCGTTCCTTTACATCTCCTTTAGGGGTCTTTATTACCACAGCAGACCTATTTCCTATGAGGGCTCTAGCTATGGGAACTATCATTTTGGTTTCATAGGAGTCAAGTCCAAATTCTGTTGCTATACCAAAGGGGTTTGAAAGGACTTCAACTACTCCACCAACCGGCGCCACCTCTATGGCTGTTTTTACACCTTCATGGACCTTTTCTATTAGTGACACCTCATCTACTATGGGAATAACCTTAGATATTCTATTATTTATAAGAACGCCATCATCTCTCTGAACTATAGCCCCCTGTATATCTATTCCATTTTCTATAGCTTCATTTATAATAGATGAAGCTTCTAAAAAATCTACATCTCTAGGTATTATTACTATTGAAGGTTGTTTCTCTTGCATATTTTTTATGCTTTTGATATTTACTGTATATCCTACACCGAGCCCTACTCCTCCAGGTGTAGATGGATTATGTCCAATCATTGTAGATTCAGTAATTATAGTTTCAGTAATAGTTTCCATTGCCACATCCCCTATTACTGGAGCTGCTTCGTTTATTCTCACTAAATCTAAATCATTAATATCAACCTTACCTTTTTTTAAGGCTTGGTTAAGGGACGCAAATACTCCATGGATATTCTCCTTTGTACCTTTTATGCCTGTGGTTTTAACTATTCCACTGGCTATAAATTCTATATTTTTGTTATAAATCTTAGCTATGGCTGTTTCTGTAGTGGCATTTCCGATATCTATACCTGCTATTAATTTCATATTTAATACCTCCAAGATGCCATGGGATCACTATTCTTTTCTGAGCATACCCCTTTGTTCATATACATGAGCTGCTTCCTTTACAAAATTCCCATTTATTACTGCTCCATATTCATTCTTTAACTCATCAGCTATTTCTAGAAGCTCTGATTTAGTGGAACGATTAGGTCTAAGGGCATTATATATTTCCAATATTCTATCGTCTGGTACAGCTATAAGCTCTGCTGCCCTCCTTAAATTCTTAGCAAAGGCATCTCTACCTACGCCCTCAGCAACTTGAGCTTGAATTTCCAATGTATCTGGCGATATCCTTACATCATTGGCATTTATTTTTCCTTCCAGTACTCCATCTAGTGTTATGTCATCTAATTTCTTATCTGTAGGTGTTCTAACTAATTCTGGTCTTTTCGTCGCCAGTGGATAATCTCTTTTAGAGTCTATGTCTGTATTTGAACCTTTGCTGCTAGATTTCATCTCTACTTTCTCATCTATGGCTCCACCCATTGACATCATTACTTCCTTTACAATTTCCTCTATCATTTTTTCATTATTCATTATTTTCACCTCCAAATATTAAATTTCAAACTTTAACTCTTCACTTTTAGCATTTTTATCTACATGTTCTGTTTCCTTTATGTGTAAAAGTGCTGCTATAGCCTGATATTTTGGCCTAGCCATCTGATCATTAATCGTAGCCACCGGATTTGGAGATTCACCCTTGGCATATTTAGCTGCATTTTTACCTATAGCTCTATATATATCTAAATTGATTACCGGTGCTTGAGGAAATAACTCCAAATTAGTTAACGGAAATAAATCTTTTTGATGAATAATAATAGTTCCCTTAGACTGCAGTCCTATTCCTATTCCTGAACCACTTAATTTAGCTGCATCCAACCCTATAAATGAAACATCAGAAGTTCTTTTAACCCTTACTATACGGGCATTTAAGCCCTCTTCTTCTATCCCAGCAATCAATTCCCTAAGTACCTTTTCATGGGGTAATTTGTTTATGGTTTTAGTCTGATATATTCCAAAGGCTGGAGCAATTCCTATCACTACCTCGTCACTTCTAGTACCTTTTTTTGCTTCCCCAAGGACTTCAAGCTTAAATCTATTATTGAAATTCTCTTCTGTTTTGCTTTTAAAATTTGATGAGTCATTATCTTTATTATTTAAACTCTTCAAAACTTCATTTACTATCTCTTTAATAATTTTTTCATTGACAGCCATTATTTTACCTCCTCTCAACCTCTTTATATCTATTCAAAATCCTCTGGACTCTTGGCATTTGGAATGTCTTTTATCTCGTTCCATCTTTCTTCACTTAACCTATATCCTGTTCCCGGTCCCCTATAATCATTACAGTCATTAACTGCACTTATTACATTAAAATCACTATCTATTATTGATGATGTATGAAGATAATCTCCAGAAACTCTTTGTTTTAGCATATTAAGAACCCTTTCTGATATATCCTCAAATCCATTTTTATAAAGGGCCTTTACTACATCTATACCTGTTATTCCCTTTTTCATCATCTCTCCAGCTGCTTTTATATCTTCTACCATATCCCTCTTAGGCATATCTTTACTTCCATGGGCATAGGTTGCTGCTTCCACTTCCTCATCTGTTATCTGTGGTAATCCTAAGCCTTTAAATACAGCTTGTATTGCCTTAGCTGCCTTATTTCTTATGTTTATAACTTCCTTTTCAGATACTGGCCTTAGTCCTCCATCTACCTTTAAATCTCTTTGAATAATATTATAATCATCAAAATCCTCTGCATCGAAATTTGAACCAGCAAACATATTGTCATAATTAGGTACAGCACTATATCCTGAGAAAATGAAGTCTGTTCCTGGAAGCATTTGCATAAGGGTTCTGGCAGTTCTTCTCATTGGAGAATGGGAGAAGGTTTGATCGTTTCCTGATGCCACTTCCATATCTAACATTGTTGTTATAAGATTTTCAGCCAATACGGCTCTAATTCCCGATGGAACTGATCCTGGAACTCCTATACAGCTAATGGAACCATTTTGTAATCCCTGCACTCCTGCTCCCCTGGTAACATATATACATCTTGCCTCAAGATAAAGCATGGATTTTCCTTCTGCATATCCCATTAATACTTCTGAACCAGTACCCGATGTAAATCTCATCTTAAGTCCCCTGGATGCATAAGCAGATGCTAAAAATGCCTTTGACCATGGAGTATCATCTCCATCTACAAAAACACTTTCAGTCCCATATACAGAAACGGTTTCTGCATAACAGGTAAGTCCCCTCATACCAAGCTCTAATTCTGTTGCCTCCTCTACAGCACATTGAGTAAGTATGCCGGGTCTTCCAACCTGGGCTCCTGTTAATAATGCCAATGCATTTAATGGTGCATACCTTGCAACGGCAACTGTGGTTTCCATTTCATCAAATCCCCTTAAAGCTGCTTCTGCTGCATCGGCTGCAATCTGTACAGGGTTGTCCTTTACATTGGTTACATGGCATTGGTTTGAAGGTGTTTTTCTTGCCCTCATCTTTTGTAATGCCATCATCATTTCAACTACATTCATTTTTTCAACTACGTCTACTATCTTGGCTGGTGTCATAGCTGTAGTCAATTTAATTATTTCTTCCCTGGGAATATCTACACTTACAATCATTTTTGCCAGCTCTGTTGAATCTTTCCCTATAACTTCAACAGCTTTTTCTAAATTTATAGCATAATCAGCAACAAATATATCTATCATGTCAAAATCTTTTCTTGCTTTTCCGTCTAATTCCACTATTTTTCCATTTTCTATTTTAATGCTTGGCTTTGGATCGCTAGGTCCATTCATGGCTATTAATCCAACCTGTGGCCATTCCTTTACAAAACCATCTTTGTTTACTTCTCTTTTCTCTAATATTTCAAATCGTTTTGACCTCTTCATGATATTCGCCTCCTTTTTGCGTATTAAATATATGGTGTAGTATCTGTCTTAGGCTCTTCTCCTAAAGTCGCCAATATTTTTATTCCTACTTCTCTTGCGGCAATAACAGACTGCCTAACTGCTCCTGAGTCCCCACTTACTGCCAACGTCACCTCATTAGAAAAACTACTTCCTTGAGCTGGAGAGGAGTATGATATTATATCTACATTTGCAGCCTTAACTGCAACATCAGCAATTAATACTCCTATAGCTGCGGGAGCTCCCACTATTAGTCCAAAGGATTTGCCAATTGGTGCTCCAAAGGCCTTTTCACAAGCATAACTTGCCCTAGCTGTATATTGGAATTCCAGATGTCCTGCTTCATTTCCATAAACATCTCCAAAGGTTCTGTCTAATTCCTTTAATGTTACTTCTACTGCCCTTCTTGCATCGGATACATCCTCAGCACCAAACATAATAAGTGAACCATGACCTGCTCCACCCTTTGTATCTCTAGGTAATTCTATGGTAATTATCTCTGTATTTGTTGCTTTCACTGCTTCGTCTGCAGCCATTATTTGTGGACCTGCTCCAGTACGTCCACCAACAATACCTATGGATCTGTATTTCTTATCTAGTTTCATGAATTCATGTAAAGTATAATCTACATTGGCTATTACAAGGCCTATGGTATCTCCTATAGCTGTTCCAACAAATTCAGTTAACCCACAATATTTTTTAGATGTCTTTGACTTTGTTTCTATCTTTTCGTCTTTATCATTAGTGTCCAGTTTTTTCATTACTTCTTCCATTATCTTTCCCATTAATTCTTCTTGCATTTTTGCACCTCCACGTTATTATCTAAGAAAATTGCATAATTAACTTGGCCTATATTATGCAATTGCCCCAAGTTGAAATTAATCAATATCTCATCTATCTATTTAGGTAAAATGTTTTCCACGTCCTTATGAGGCCTTGGTATCACGTGTACAGAAACCAACTGCCCAACCCTCTTGGCAGAAGCAGCTCCAGCATCTGTGGCTGCCTTTACAGCTCCAACATCGCCTCTAACCATTACAGTTACTAATCCAGAGCCTATTTTTTCATAACCTATAAGTTTGACATTTGCAGCTTTAACCATAGCATCTGCTGCTTCAACTGAAGCTACTAATCCCTTTGTTTCAATCATTCCTAAGGCTTCATTACCCATAATCTAACCTCCCTTATACATTTAAAATTAAACAAGTCTTAAAAGCTAGTCCTTATTCCTAATGATAATCTTTTAAACAATCTATGTCGCTGTAATCTTTTATGAGCATAGGATAAAAAAATGTTTTCTTAGTGTAAAATAAAAAGGACAAAAAAGTATCATGTCTTATGGACATGATACTTTTTTGTCCTTTTTAGATGTTTTTTTGTTTTTTTATATATACCATTTCCCATTCATTTTAGGTGGCTCTCGTCTTAGGGGATTACTTTTTAGTCTTTTTATCCTTTCTTCCTTTTTTATTTCTCTATACTTTGAAGGATTAACACCATATTTTTTTCTGAAAACCTTGCTGAAATAGTTTGATTCATTGTATCCTAATTCTATTGAAATATTTATTATAGGCTCATCTGTATTTTCCAATAATTCCTTTGCCCTTGACATTCTACAGTCTGTAAGAAAAACTGTAAAATTCATTCCTAACTCTTTCTTAAACAATTTGCTTAAATATGAAGTACTTAAATTCACATGATTTGCAACATCATTCAATGTTAAGCTTCCTTCAAAATTATTTTTTATATATCTAATAGCCTTAGAAAGTTCCCTAGTATAGGCCTTTTCCAAATATCTATTATTTCTATTTTCAATATTTTCTTCATTCTGCTTAGACATATAATGGGTCTCTAATAACTCTATTATTTTTTTACATCGTATGGGCTTTAAAACATAATCATCTACATTTATCCTTATTGCTCTTTGGGCCAGATTAAAATCATCATATGCTGTTAATAATATTATCTTCTTATCACAATATTTTTCTTTTATTATCCTTGATGCTTCTAAGCCATCCATACCAGGCATTTTTATATCCATAAATATAACATCAGGATCAATGGTTTCAGTTAATTCTACTGCTTCTTCTCCAGAACTAGCTTGTCCTATTATATCCACATAATCAATATTTTTATCTAAAATCATCTTCAAGGCTTCTCTTTCTAAATACTCATCATCCACCAATAATACTCTACACATTTAAAACTCTCCTTGAATTATTTATTCGTGGTATTTTAATTTTAACAGTAGTTCCTTTATTTTTTTTACTGATTATTTTTACTCCATATTCTTCTCCAAAACAATTTATCAACATATTATTTACATTCTTTATACCGATACCGGTGGAGGTGCTTCTAATATCGTATTCTTCTGTCTCTTGTAAAATCATTTTAACTTGATTTTCATTCATTCCTATTCCGTTATCTTCAATTTTAATAAGTAGGTCTTCTCTCAAAATTTTTCCTATAATATTGACAAATCCACCTTCTTTTTTAGGCTCTATTCCATGGTTAACAGCGTTTTCTACAAAGGGCTGCAGTGTCATAAAGGGAAGTTTCATATCTAATACATCCTCAGGTACATCTATACTATAATCCAATCTATCGGGGAATCTAATTTTTTGAATACTAAGATATTTTTTAATATAGCTAAGGGCATCTTCCAAGGTAACCATTTTTGTGGATTTTTTAAGGGTATATCTCAACATTTCAGAAAAAAAATAAACTAATTCTTCTGTCTTTACTGCACCTTCTAAAAGGGCCAATCTACCTATTGTATTTAATACATTAAATAAAAAATGGGGATTCAACTGGGACTGTAGGGCTTTAAGTTCTGCATTCTTTAATGCCTTTTCCAATTCTGATCTGATTTTGGTCTCCTTAAGTAACTCCATATTTTTTTTGTTTAACTCATCCTGATAAATACTAGCAAGTCCCTTTTCTACTATATGGTTAGCAACAATATGCATCATATCAGCCGCTGCACTAACATTTTTGTAGGATATTGATGGCACTTTTTCATATGCCTCTAAAATTTCTGGATTCTTTTCCCATATATCTATAGTATCTTTCATGCTTTTATCTTCTATATACCTTTTGTCTTTAACCTTTATCTGCCCTGCCATTATAGAGCCTAAATATTGTCCTTTTACAATTATAGGTATTGCAAAATCCACTAGTCCTGCATGGCATATATATATATGAGGTCTCCCATCCCTTGCCGCTTCTAATCCTCCATGGGCATCAGAATAAAAACATCTTTCTTTGCATTTGCAATTCCTTCTTATAAGTCTACAAAAATTAGAAAAATTGCTGTATTCAGTTACAGGTACTCCTTTATAGTCTACCGCCACCACTCCCAGACCAGTAGCATTAGCAAAACTATCTTGAATATTTTGTAATACATCGATATCTATAACTTCAGAAAGGTGAAATAATTTCTCCATACAGCCCCCCCTCTACTATAAATTTTAATAAAGATAAGTAAGTTTGGATTTTTCCCGAATTTTAGTATTTTTTATCCATAAATAGATATAATTAAAGGAGAGTATACTCCCCTTTAAAATTATTTACCATAGGCCCTAATAAATATGCTTTTTATACTATTTCTGTCAACAGTTTTGGGATTTCCCTGGGTACAAATATCATCCATGGCTAATTTAGACATTTCATCTAAAAAATCATTAAATTCATCTTTTCCAATTCCCAATTCTTTTATAGTTAGCGGAATATTTAATTTTTTATTCAAAACTCTTATTCCCTCAATTAAAGACCTCACTCCTGCCCTAATGGTTGTACAAGGCAGGCCTAATACATGGGCTATATATGCATATTTTTTAGCACAAAAACCTTCCAGCTCTTTATCACATTCATCAATTCCCGAATTGTACTCTATTACATATGGAAGTAATACTCCATTGGCCCTTCCATGGGATACTTTGAACTTCCCTCCCAAGGCGTGGGCCATACTGTGATTAATTCCCAAGGCTGAATTTGTAAAGGCTATTCCTGCCATACATGATGCATTATGCATTTTTTCTCTAGCCAACATATTGCTGCCATCCCTATAGACTGCTAACAAATAATTAAAGACTGCTTTTATAGCTCCCTGTGCCAATATATCCGTATAATCCGATGACATATTGGATACAAAGGCCTCTAATCCATGGGTCAATACATCAATTCCTGTATCAGCAGTAACTTTTGGAGGCACTGTACTAGTGAAGTCAGGATCCAATATTGCCAAATCTGGAAACATTATATCCTCATTAAAAGCTACTTTTGAGCCATTATAATTTGTGAAAACTGAATATGATGTAACCTCAGAACCAGTTCCGCTTGTTGTTGGAACTGCTATAAAGTAAGGAATCCTCATATCTTTTATGTTTTTTTTCTTTATCACATTGTTGAAAAATAGAATCATGCCTTTAGCTGTATCTATTGCAGAACCTCCACCTACCGCTATTATAGTATTGGGTTTAAAATCCAACATATTTTGTAGTCCTTCAATTACTAAATTAACTGAAGGATTAGGTTCTACCTTAGAAAAAATTTGATACTTTGATGATTTTACATTCAAAACAGTCGTTATTTTTTTAACTATATCAAGCTTAACCATAAATCTATCGGTAATTATTAGTACTTTTCCTAAATCCATATCTTTTAAACACTGTACTGCGCCTTTTTCGTGTATAATTTTAGGTGATACTATAAATTTTTTCACTGCTATTTCCCTCCAAATCCTTTAGAAGTACTCTAGCTTTTAAGACTTGTTTGTATATAAATTAATTATACTATATTAATTATTTAAATACAATCCGAGTATATATAGATATACTCCAATAAAACTTAAGAAAGGAAATAGCCTCTGAGGTTTCCTTTTGAGCGATTTTTATAAACCTGTTTATCCTTTTTTATTCAATCTAAAACAGGTTTATTACATGAGCCAAAAGGATTCTCAGTGGCTACAACCGCAAATTAAACTTTTAAAGGCATACATTTATATATCGATTTCCTATAGCAAAACTTAATTTAACCTACTGTACTAATAAATCAAATAATTTATTCAAAATACCTTTTAATTCGAGATTGTCTTTCTTCGATATCTTAGGCAGAAAACAAAATTATAGTTGTTTGAGGAAATTGCATAACTCTAATTTGGCACAATTGCATAATATATATGGTATGGCTTTGAAGATTTTAAAACCACATGTAATAGATAATTTTTAGGTAAGGTAATTATGCAATTTGCTCGTTTAAATACATAGTTGTTTTATTTCTTTATATTATTGTTTCATATTTTTATTTTATACTGTAACACTAAAGGCTTTCATCCTCCCATTGAAACCGTAGGATGAAAGCCTTAATACTGTAATGAAAAAGATAAAATCTCTAAATAATATTAAACAATAAAAAAGTGAACAAAGGGCGTTGCTAAAAGTAATGACAAAATAATTCTTTCAACCCATATAATTATAAGATCTTTAATATTAATATTAATTTCTGTTGCCAAAATACAAGGAATAGATGCAGAGAAAAAAAGTAATTCAGAAACACAAACTATAGCTACAACTCCTTGAACAATTGGAGAAGAAGAAGCAACTATGCTAGCTGGGAGAAACATTTCTGCAAGGCTTATTGCACAGGCCTTAGCAAGTAAAGTAGCTTCGGCTCCAAATCCTAAAAGCATTGTAAAGGGGACAAAAATATATCCGATAATATCAAATACAGGGGTAAATTCAGCAAGTACAAGGCCAAAAAAGCCAATTGACATAAGTGTCGGTCCTATGGAAAGAGCAAGTCCTATACCGTCTTTAAAATTCCTTATAATTCCCTCTACTACCCCAGGAGCTCTTTGACAGGATTTAAGTCCTTCTTCCAAAGCTGTAGAAAACAGCTTTCCCTTTTCGGCTTTAGTCTCGGGTATAACCTCTCTACCATTATAGCCCTTATCGGATTTTTTTGATAAAGGATAAATTCTTGTAGTTATTGCAGTTACAATAAAGGTTATAGCAAGGGTTCCCCAAAAATATATATTCCATTTCTCCATTAATCCCAATGTTCCAGCTACAACAACCATAAAAGTTGCAGAGACTGTTGAAAATCCTGTTGCTATAATAGAAGCTTCTTTGTTGGAATAATAGCCTTCTTTATATACCTTATTTGTAATAAGTAGTCCTACTGAATAGCTCCCCACAAAGGATGCCACCGCATCGACAGCCGAGCGTCCAGGGGTCTTCCATATAGGACGCATAACAGGCCTCATAAAAACTCCTATAAATTCCATAAAACCATAATTCATTAGAAAGGCTAAAAATACAGCTCCAACGGGAACCAGCATCGTAACTGGAATAACTACCTTATTAAAAACAAAGGGCAGCATCCCAGGTGCCTGTATTCTATCAGGACCAAGCTTGAATATAGCTGTAAAATACACAAAAATTCCTAACACCTTAAAAATCGAAAAAACTACAGTAACAGTGTCTTTATTCCAAGTCTTTTTAATAAATGGTAATATTGCCCCAATAATAATTACTATTCCAGCATAAAGTATACCAAAATAAGGAATTTGACGAATAAAGGTTACAACATGGTCAATTGGTATTGTATTTCTTCCACCAATTGTTATTGGAATAAAAAACATAAAAATTCCTAGAAGGTTTAAAAAAATAAACCTAACCATGGTTTCAGATTTTATCGCTTTCTCTTTCATACCCAATCCCCCCAAAATTAATTTCACTTTTTGATATTAATTATTACGGTATAATATATAAATAACAGGGCTATGAAATATTGTAATTTTTCAGACCTTGAAAACAAAGGATGCAAGCATCTTTCAAGAAAAATTCCTTGTACATATCTATAATATGAGTCCTAAATTTTTCAAAATTAATTAAACTATGATTTATTCTATCATTTCATATAAACACCACCTTTTCTCTTAAAACTTTTTTCATGTTTTAAGTCTACTTTTTATGAATAATAAGAAAGACACTTGACTCATCTACCTCTTGAATTTGATATTCATACCCTGATAAATCTCCAATGGTTTTTAAATCCTTTGGAGTACAAGTAATTGCTTTAAAGCCATCCTTACAAACTATAATTCCATCCTTTGTTTTATCTAAGTCAATCTCACCCAACAACCCTTTCTTAGCCTGCTCCTTAAACCACATTAGTCTATACTCCCAAAATTTTTCACTATAAGTACTAAAATAAACTTTTCCACCACTTACAGTCATTTTCAAAATTCTTTTAATCAAATCTAACGATGTAATCTTCATTGAAGACAAACCGTTTTGCAAGCAAAGTATTACATCGAACTTTTCCTGGAATGTAAGATTATTTACATCCATAGTTATAATTTTTGCATTATGGATGTCCTTCAAGTACTCCCTACTCAAGATAACGTTTTCAAGAGAGATATCAATCCCTACAATTGATTTGCATTTACCTGACAATTTCTTTACAATACGGCCATAACCTGCTCCTAATTCTAGAATCCTTTCACCACCTGTAAGATTATCTTTGACAAAAGAGATTTCCGCATCTAAATATTGTTTTACTCTAGGAATTTTGGTTTCATATACATTAAATAGCTTTTGTGAATTTAGTTTTTGTGAATAATAATTATTTTTCATAGTTTATATCTCCTTATATTTTTAAATACAACTTAGGAAATAGTAAAGGATTTTCAATTCTCTTTGCTAAACCAAGGAATTGTATGATTATTTCGAATATTGTTTGACTTACTAATATTTTAATATTTCATCGTCACCAAAACGTCTAATTTTTTCCAAAATTACTTTTATTTTATCGTTCCATAATTTTTTTAATAAATATAATAATTCAGAAGGGCAATTTGCTCAAATGTTTATTTGTAGTTATAAAACTAATTTGTTTTTTGATAAGAGTTTATTTACGGTATACTTCCTTAGTTTGTATATAAAAAAAACATAACCGAAAACTATTATTAACGGCCATGCTTTTTATCAAGAGCATTTTTTATAGATATTTTTTTAGTTCATCTGAAGAAGGCACTCTACCCTTAACCTTCACCTTTCCATCTACAACAAGTGCTGGTGTTTTCATTACACCATAAGACATGATATCTTTAAAATCTGTAACCTTCTCTATTGTTGCATCAATTCCCAATTCTTCCAGAGCTTTTTTCGTATTCTCCTCTAATTTTTTACAATTTGTACAACCTGATCCTAATACTCTAATTATCATAATACACACTCCTTTTCAAGTTTTGTATAATACTTCTTTATTAAACTATTAAATATGAAAAAATATTGAATAGATATCCAATAATTAGTATTCCTACTGATACTATTACTATGAATATTCCTAGAAGTTTTGGCTTTACAACTTTACCTAGCATAATCATAGATGGTAATGATAAAGCCGTCACAGCCATCATAAATGCTAATACTGTACCAATCCCCACACCTTTACCAAATAGTGCTTCTGCAATTGGTAGTGTACCAAATATATCTGCATACATTGGTATTCCAACTAGTGTTGCTAACAGAACTGAAAAAGGATTGTTCTGTCCAATAACATTTTGAATTACTGATTTAGGTATCCAGTTATGGATTGTCGCTCCTATACCAACTCCTATTAAAATATATAACCATACCCTGTTAATAATTTCTTTAACTTGCTCCTTTGAATAAGATATTCTTTCTTCGCGAGTCATTTCTTCAACTTCCACATCAACATCTTCTATTTCTTTAACATAACCTTCAACATATTTTTCTAGATTAAGTTTATCGATTAGAGTTCCTCCTATAACTGCTAGTATTAATCCCACAATCACATAGACAGCAGCAATCTTTACTCCAAAGAATGACATCAATAGTAAGAATGATGCTAAGTCTACCATTGGAGAAGATATCAAGAAAGAAAAAGTAACTCCTAATGGTAATCCTGCTGAAGTAAAACCTATGAAAATTGGTATACTAGAACAACTGCAAAATGGTGTAATTGTTCCGAGCAATGCTCCTAAAATATTACCTTTAAGCCCTTTAATCCCTCCAAGAATCTTCTTGGTTCTTTCAGGTGGAAAGTAACTTTGTATATAGGAAATAGCAAAGATAAGAACCGATAGAAGTATGAAAATTTTTATTGTATCATAAATAAAGAAATGCACACTCCCACCTAACTTGCTACTATAGTCTAGTCTAAATACTTTTTCCACTAATAATTTTACAATATCATATAGCCATGTCATTTTTAATAGTTGATCATTTAGGATATTAAATATTTGAGTTATGAAGTTCATTATAAGTACCTCCTTTAGTCATATCTTTTCTAATACTTTAAAGAAAATTACTACTTACTATTATTAATTTTCTCTTTAATATAATTATCTGTGTTGCTTATCCTTATTAAATCCTCTTTTAGTTTTGGATAGTCATCAATATTACTTAATATATTTTCTAATACCGAAACTAGTATTTCATTATCTCTATCCAAATAATAAAATATAAACTTTTCTTCCCGTTTATCTTTAACAAAGCCCATATTTCTAAGTTTTGCCAAATGCTTAGATATTTTAGGTTGACTTTCTTTCATTACTCCTTGCATCTGACATACACACAGTTTTTTGTGATAAAGCAACACTAGAATTCTAATTCTAGTTTCGTCAGCCAAAATTTTAAATATATTTATAAGTTTCCTCATCTTTTCACACCCTTTACTTTAAAAATTTATTGATCACTCAAACATATATGCTTATATGGGTATATGTGTATATTGTTATATTATTCTTTTTTTCTTTTTTTGTCAACATATAATTTATCTTTTTGAATTTAATCTATAAAAAACCACCCTAGTAATTGATAATTACTATTATTCTCTTGAAGTTCAATATAAAAAATACCCCTAAAGATATTACTTTTTTTCTTTAAGGGTATTTATTATACAGATATTTATTCATTAGTTTATTTGTTGGATACAAAAGGGTTTTTATCCTACTATAATTCTCTTCTCCCTTCCAATGCCTTTGCCAAAGTAACTTCATCAGCATATTCTAAATCTCCTCCAACGGGTACACCATGGGCTATTCTAGTTACTTTTATCCCCGTTGGCTTAACAATCTTCGAAATATACATTGCTGTGGCTTCCCCTTCAATATTAGGATTAGTAGCTAATATTATTTCTTCTACATCATTATTTTGAAGTCTAACAATAAGCTCTTTTATCTTTATATCTTCCGGTCCTATTCCTTCCATAGGAGATATTGCTCCGTGCAAAACATGGTAAAGACCATTATATTCTTTTATTCTTTCCATGGCTGCAATATCCCTGGGATCTTCCACTACACAAATAATCTTTTTATTCCTTTTAGGACTTGTACATATATTACAAGGATCTATATCAGTGATATTAGAACATATTGAGCAATATTTGATTTTTCTTTTTGCTTCTATTATTGCCTCAGCTAAATTTATAGCTTCATCTTCCCTTGTATTTAATATATAAAAGGCTAGTCTCTGGGCAGTTTTTTTTCCTATCCCAGGCAATTTTGAAAGCTGTTCAATTAATCTGGCCACAGGAGCCACAAAATTTGACATATACTCACCTCCAGTTGTGAGATCAAAATAAATTATTCAAGGCGAGTCCAAAGACCCGCCTAAATTTAAAATAATCCTGGTATATTCATTCCACCTGTAACTTTACCCATTTCCTTGGACACCATTTCATCAGCTTTTCTTAATGCTTCATTCACAGCAGCCACTATCAAATCCTGAAGCATTTCCACATCCTCCGGGTCTACTACTTCAGGTTTTATCTCTATATCTAATAGTTCTCTTTTACCATTTACTTTAACGGTGATAGCACCTCCACCGGCAGTTACTTCCAATTCCTTTTCTTCTACCTCACCTTGAACCTGCTGCATTTGCTTTTGCATTTTTTGAACTTGTTTTAACATATTATTCATATTACCTGGCATACCCATTTTTCTTCCCTTTGCCATTATATTACCTCCATTCAATTGATTACATATATTTTTTTTATTATAACATATATAAGACTATAAACCACCATTAGCCTTTTCAATGTTTCATGTATTATAGATAGTCTAATCTTAAAATCTCATTCTATTATCTCTAACTTATCCTGAAAATCAGAAAAATACTCCTTTACCTGCTCAATTTCTTCCTTCTTTTCAGAAAAATCCTCTTCTTTTTTTTCTTCTTCATTTGTATTATGCTCTATTTCATCCTCCATAACACATATTAGTTTAACTTTCTCACCAGTTATTTGTGATATAACTTTTTCTATAAATTCACTATTACTTTTTTTACTAGTTGCATCCTTATGAAACCAAAATCCTTCTCTAAATGATATAATTAGCTTATTCCCTTCAGACCTTACTAGATTTCCTTCCATCAAAACAGCATGTACAGATATTTTACTTTGCCTTATTTCTTTTAAAATTATATTCCATTTTTCTTTGATTTTCTTAAAATCCACATGGGAATCTTCAGGTAATGAATTATTTTCCTTTATATTCTTATCTTTATCATGTCTAGATATTTTCTCTTGACTCACTGTATCTGTGTTTTTATAAGTATTTTGTTTTAGGCTTACAATTTTTGGAGCTTTAATGGTATAATCTTCTTTTCTATCTTTAAAATCTAAACTATTAATTTTATTTTCTAATTTCCTTATTCTATCCAATAAACCCTCAATAGAATTATCCATATTTGGTCTAATAAGCTTAACTACTGCTAATTCCAACAAAATTCTTGGTTGACTAGACCACTTGATATTTGATTCAGACTCCGACAATATATTTATTATCCTTATTATTGTATTCAATTGAAATTTTTCCCCTTGATTTTTCAGTCTCTCTATATTCTCCCTAGACATATCGATTACTTCTTCAAGACTGTCGGTCATCTTAATCATCATTAGATTCCTAAAATGATTTATAAGACTCCTTAAAAATTGACTTATATCTTTACCACTGTTAATCAAATCATCTATTAATTCCATTGCTTTCTTTGGATCTTCATCATATATTGCATCGGTTAATTTGAAGAGAAATTCATCTGTAACTAAACCCAGTGTTTCTATTGCTTTCTCATAGGTTAACTTATCCTGTGAAAAGGATATACATTGATCAAGTATACTAAGGGCATCCCTTGCTGCGCCGTCAGAATTTCTCACTATGAGTCTGATAACCTCATCTTCAATTTCAATATCCATCTTAGTGCATATATATTTTAATCTTTTAAAAAGATCCTCAGAAGCCAACCTCTTAAAGTCAAATCTTTGACATCTAGATAAAATTGTGGAAGGAATTTTTTGTGGTTCTGTTGTGGCTAATATAAATATTACATAGCTAGGAGGTTCTTCTAGGGTTTTTAACAGTGCATTAAAGGCGCCTTGAGATAACATATGAACCTCATCAATAATATATACCTTGAACTTTGCCTTTGACGGAGGATATTTTACATTTTCCCTAAGTTCCCTTATGTTATCAACTCCATTATTAGAAGCCGCATCTATTTCAACAACATCCATTATGCTTTCATTAAGTATACCCCTGCAAACTTCGCATTCATTACATGGGTTTGAACCCTTAGGAGAAAGACAATTTATAGCCCTAGCAAAAATTTTGGCAGTAGAAGTCTTTCCTGTACCCCTAGTACCACAAAATAAATAGGCATGAGCAATGCTATCGTTTTTGATTTGGTTTTTTATAGTCATGGTTATATGAGATTGGCCAACTACTTCTTCAAAAACTATTGGTCTCCATTTTCTATATAATGCTGTATAACCCATTAATTTCATCACCTTTAATTACCTTTATTATCTCAGATTATTCATAGAAAACTTGAAAGGATGCAAGTAATTTTGATTTCTAAGACTTTCTTAGGATTTGAATGTATACCATTTTGCCACGTCGAAAATTTGATAGATATCTTAGAAACAAAAAGACGCAGCAAAGTTTTAAATTTTCTATGAGTAGTCTGGGATTACCATTGTATCTAATGTCTTATAATTATATCATAAAAAAGCATGTGATTTAAATCACATGCTAGTATGCTAATAATATTTTATTTAAATATGTAGCCGTGCACCTATCATCGACATGGTGTCATAGACGTAACCTAAACAGTTAGCTCAAACCAGGCGCCCCCACGGCACACGGGATGTCTTACTTACCGCTGCTTCCTTCCGGATCTGACGGGGTTCATAAGTTCCCGTTGCGTAGGACCCAATTATCCTCACCACTTATTTAGGGCAGACTCTACAAACACAAAGCCTCAGATAGGACTTCAATCCTGCTATAGCGGATTGCAGGTTACAGGGCACCGCTACCTCCCCATCTAGCACGACAAACTTTATAAACTTTTAAATAGATATTTGCTTTCTTTTTATAATTTTATTTTTAAAAAAGAAGAAAGCAATTATCTCTAATGGCGGAGAGAGCGGGACTCGAACCCGCGGGGCCTTGCGGCCTTACACGCTTTCCAGGCGTGCCCCTTAGCCAACTCGGACACCTCTCCAAACTTATTTTTTTCTTAAGCTTCGAAAAAATTCTTTCATTATACTTGAGCACTCGTCACTCAAAACATTATATATGACCTCAGCTTTATGATTAAGCCTATCATCATTTACTATATTGTATAATGATCCAGCTGCACCACCTTTGGGATCCATAGAACCAATGAATAGTCTGTTGATTCTAGCCATAACTATAGCCCCAGCACACATGGAGCAGGGTTCTATAGTAACATATAGATCGCAGCCTGTCAACCTCCATCCACCCAAAACCTGTGAAGCTCTTCTAATAGCAATAATTTCTGCATGGGCAGTAGGATCCTTAGCTGTTTCCCTTAAATTATGCCCTCTAGCAATAATTTCATTGTTTTTTACTATTACTGCTCCAATAGGAATTTCTCTAAGATTATAGGCTTTCTTAGCTTCCTTTAAAGCTTCTTTCATAAAAAAGTCTTTCATTTTACACCTTTTTTACTAACTATGGTGCACCTGAGAGGATTTGAACCCCCGGCACGCGGTTTAGGAAACCACTGCTCTATCCTACTGAGCTACAGGTGCACAAATTTTATTAGATTAAAACTATCAGCAAAAAATATAATATCATAAATAAGAACAAATTGCAAATGTAAAATAATTCTATATATGGTAGTATTATTTAATATTAGCTATGTTATTCATAAATCCAATATTTACTTCAATTTGAAATTTAGATATTACTAAAAACTCATGTCTATTCCATATACCTCTAAAGTCTTAAAAATCATAAAACCCGAAAGCTTTATAGTTACTTTAGCCATTCATCAAAATAATCCTCTAATTCTTCACCGGTAACTTCCTCACATATATCTAAAAAATCTTCTGTTGTTGCTATTTTGAATTTATATCTATTATAATATGTTTTTAAAATCTTATAAAGCATATCTTTGCCATATTTGTCCTTGATATCATCTAAGAACATCGCTCCCTTAGTGTATACTAAAAGACTATAATCATTCCAGCCCTCAAAATCATCCAAAGATGACAATATTTTTTTACTATTTAAATAATCTACTTCTTGATTTAAAGTTTCTTCATTTTCATACTCATGATACTTATCTCCTAGTTTTTCTCCATATTTTTCAGAAAAATATATTACTTCACAATAGGATGCAAAGCTTTCATCAAGCCATGCCTCATCTATTTGGTCATTTCCCACTACACCATACCACCATTGATGGGCAGTTTCATGGACGATTAATACTTCAAGAGAATCCTTGAAAAAATTTTGGTAATATTCACTTCCAATGAATATTATCCCAGGATATTCCATACCACTTGGGAAATTGGTCTGTACTACTGAATATTTTTTATAGGGATACTTACCAAAAATTTCATTAAATATCTTAAGGGAATCCTCAGCAAACTCCAGAGCTTTATTTTTTATATCTTCTTTCACTGTTCCATCGTCAATGAAATACATTTCTACAAGGGTTCCATCAATCTCTTTTTCTAAAATTTCAAATTTATTACTGGCCACAAAGGCAAAATCTCTAAAGGCTTTTGCTTCAATAGTCCACTTTGTAATATCATCAATTGTCTCAGCAGATATGACATTACCAGTAGAGGCTATAACAAAGTCCTTAGGGGCTTTAATAGTCACTTTGTAATTACTTATATCTGTATAAAAGGGATCTCCTATGGGATAATATGGATCAAGATTCCACCCGGAGTCATCATATACTGCAATTACAGGATACCAATTTCCAAGGTTATAGGTATCATTTCCATATCCAAATCTTTCAACGGCCGGAGGAATTTTTATTGTATATTCCATATCTATATTAATCTTATCTCCTACATCTAATTCATGGGGCAATCTTAACTCCATTATTGTATTATTGGATTCATCTATATTGTACAAAGCCTTTTCCCCGTTTATATAAACCCCTTGAACATCTATATATCCCTCTGAAAAACCTATAGGATATACTCTTATAAAATCATTAATGATGAAAGGAGCTGTTTCCTTTTTACTAAATGCATTGGGATAAAGGTGAAAATACACTTTATCAATTTTAGTTTTTTCATTATTTATATAGATAACTCTTTGATTTCCTTTTATAGTTTTTTGATTTGGATTAAACTCTACATTAATATTATATTGGTTTATATTATTTGAAACATTATTTTTAATTTCATTTTTTTCTTCTGTGAAAGATTTTCCATTTCCATCTATAGAGCATCCTATAAAGACCAGAGAAAGAATCAAAAAAATAAATAATATTTTTTTAACTCTAATAAAATCCCATGATTTATAGGGTATAGCTTTAAAGATTTTAAAACACGATGTAATAGTTAGCTTCTTTAAAAAGTAATTATGCAGTTTGCTCAATTGATTAAACATATTCAATCAGCCCTCTAATTTGGATAAAATTTCATCTAAAAACTATATAAATTTTTTCAGCCAGCTACAAACATCTACAATCATTTGAGATGTCCTTTCATGGCCAATATCTTTATATTCTATAAGTTTTATTTTATCTTTATTACAATAGTTTTCTTTTAACATATCAAAGGATTTTCTTACCCCATAAATTGAAATAAGCTCATCTTTTGCTCCGTTTAACATCAATAGAGGAAAATCCTTCATAAGCATAAGAGATTTTATGGGTTCTATATCTTCAATATATTCTATAGTTTCTTCATCTAAATATTTTTCCATCCTAGGATTCCTGTTGGCAAATTCTTTAGAAGTATGGCTCCAATATGGTGAAGAAATAATTGGAACAGCAGCTTTTACATTGTCTCTTTTATTTTTAGCTAAATAATTGTAGATAATAAATCCACCCATAGAAACCCCAACTAATCCAACTCTATTGATGTCTATATTAGGATTGCTTTTATAAAAATCAATACATATATTTATGTATTTTGTTGTTTCCATTACAACATCAAATACTTTAAAAAACTTTTCAAAGGAATCAGCGTTTTTGAATTCTTCTGTTTCCTGCTCCCCATGCATATAAGAGTCAAAGGATATTGCAAAAAATCCTTCCTGGGAAAGCTTGTATCCATATTCTATATTTCTTTCCTTCGAGCTTCCTAATCCATGCATAATAAAAATCAGCGGTTTATTATCTTTTCCATCATCCTTGTAAATTTCAAGGATTGGAATATTATCAATATATTTTTTATCAATAATTGTCCTCATTTTTTCACCTCTACTTTAAAACTTGTATAGATCCCTCTCTATAAATTGGAACAATATCATATATATCTGTTTGTAAACAATATTTTAAATCCTCCTCGAAGCCATTTTCTTTAAGTCTCTTATAATGTCTACAATTCTTAAGAAGCCCATGAAAATCATATTTATAAGCTTCATACAATTCTTTAATTGTCCACCCTAAGTCTGTTGTTATAATATTTTTCATATTATTAATTAAGGATATAATCATACCTGCACAAAGGGCGTCATCCATGGAATATTGTCCATCTGTTCCTGAACAAACAATAACAATGTCTTTACCATATTCTATTAGCTTTTCAATTACAGCAGTTACATTTAAAAATGATGCTATATATAAATTTTCACCTCCTATACATGCTTTTATAGTCCTTGTTCCATTGGTGGTTGTTAAAACTACTTTTCTATCTTTAACTTTGTCTTCCATATACGAAAGTGGTGAATTTCCAAAATGAAAACCATCAATGATCTTAGCTTCCCTTTCTCCACCTAATAAAATCATACCTTCTTTTTCATCCTCTCGTATTTTCCGGGCTTCCTCTATATGCTCTACTGGAATTACTGAGAATGCATTATTTGCAAGGGCCGTAACTATGGTGGAAGTCGCCCTAAGAACATCTATAACAACTACATTTTTTTTAAAAATCCTATGAGAGTTTACTTCCTTAACAGAAGCCATAACATCTATATTCATAATCATTTCTCCTAATCTTTCTTACTTGAGGCAAATTTCATAATTCTAACTTGGCTAAGTTGCATAATTTAAATTCTTTAAACTCCATAGAGTTCAGTTCTAATACTCCCTTAATTCTATATTTTACCATAACAACTGAGCTTAGAAAATTAAGTTTCAATAATATAATCTAAATCAAATAGAAAAACCCATAAAAATTATGGATTCTCTTAAAAAATTTTTCACTATTTATTTGTTTAGCTATAGAAAAAAGCTATAAGTTTTGCAGCTGGTACTAGTAAAATTTGTCCTAATAATGTTCCTATTAGCTTTGTTCCTATTAACATTATAACCAAGGCCTTTACATCTTTATATTCTCTTTTACCTCTATAGGCTTGATCTGTTATTAGAGCAGCCTTAGGATCTATAAATAATGTAAGAAGTATACTAGCAACACCATTGATCATACCTGATGAAGCTGAGGCTGCCAGTCTATTTTCAGGAACATAAATTGCAGAATAATATGCTGACAATATGCCAATGGTATATACTCCAGTTATGAGTATGTTTAATAACAAAAGCTTTTTTGGTATATATTTAAATCCCAGGCCTCTTAACATCCCTCTTCTAGGTCTAGTTACATTCCTAGCTATACGTTTAATATTCCCTAAACTTAATGACTGGGAAACTAAGCTGGGAACCGAACCTGTAACTTCAAGTTTTTTTACAGCTTTGGCAAATAACTTTAAAAAAGTTGGTATAAATAGAATACCCAATAGTGTTCCAACTGTAGTAGCTAAAACCACCTGTCTCACATACATAATCGGGTTATAACTCATTTTTATACTGTTATCAATCAAATTACCAATCAATGGTCCTTGAAGTGTATTTGCAGTTCTTGAAACTAAAACTATCATATTAAAAAGGGAAAGGGACAAAGCAAAATTTCCACTTTTAACAGAATTTAATCTTACAGAATATGATAGAGTGTCTACAAAATGAATTATAATTGTAAGCAGTATTAAGCTCCAAAAAAGTTCAGTTGTTATTATCATTTCTACCTCCAGAACAAATTTATAACACTCTATAGTATATCATATTTATATTCTATACTTTCCCTTTATTATAATTCTATAATTCTTCAAAAACCTCTTCTAAAATTTTTAACCCTCTTTTAATTTCATAGTCTGTTATATTAAGGGGGGGTACTATTCTAATAGTATTATTTCCTGCTCCTATTATCAATAATCCTTTTTCAAAGGCTTTACCAACAATTTTTTTAGCCTCTATATCTAAATGTATTCCAAGCATTAATCCTTTACCATCTATTTTTCTTATAAAATCATACTTATCCATAAACTTTTGAATTTCTTTTTTAAATATTTTTTCCTTATCCTTAACCTCATCTAAAATACTGCCTTCTGTTAATTCTTTGATTACTGCAAGGGATACGGCACATCCTAAAGGATTGCCACCAAAGGTGCATCCATGATCTCCAGGTTTAAATACTGAAGCTTTTTTATTGGCTAACACGGCTCCAATTGGAAATCCTCCACCAAGTCCCTTAGCCATACAAATTATATCTGGAACTACTCCAAAGCTCTTATATGCAAATACATCTCCAGTTCTCCCTATTCCACATTGGACCTCATCAAATATAAGTAATGCATTATATTTTTCACATAAGTCCTTTGCTTTCATTAAAAATTCTTTATGGGCGCTTATTATACCGCCTTCCCCTTGAATAGGCTCTATTATAACTCCACAGGTCTTTTCAGAAATAGTTTTTTCAAGCTCATCTATGTCATTAAACTTCGCACTTTTTATTCCCGACATTAGTGGCATGAAATCCTTCTGATACTTACTCTGACCAGTAACAGCCAATGAACCCATGGTTCTACCATGAAAAGAATTGTCCATTGTTATGATTTCATTTTTACCTAATACATCTGTAAGCTTACCATACTTCCTTGCAAGCTTTATGGCAGTTTCATTGGCTTCAGTTCCACTATTGCAGAAAAACACCTCATCATGATCACTAAGTTTAACAAGCTTCTCGGCTAGCTCTCCCTGGGTTGGAGTCCAATACAGATTGGAAATATGGATTAGATTTTTACTCTGTACCTCCAGGGCCTTAATAACCGCTGGGTGACAATGACCTAAACAATTTACTGCAACCCCTGCTACAAAATCTAGATATTCCTTCCCCTCTGTATCATATACTTTGCTTCCAATCCCCTTTTCAAATACCACATCAAACCTAGAATATGTTTCCATTAAATATTTTTTTCCCATTTTTCTACTCTCCTCCCTTTATCATTGTTCCAATTCCCTTATCGGTAAATATCTCAAGAAGCAAGCTGTGTTCCTTCCTTCCATCTATCATATGAACACTTTTACTTCCACTTTCTATTGCTGATATGCAGCATTCCAGCTTAGGTAACATTCCACCCTTTATTATTTCTTGTAAGATTAGATCCTTTGCTTCATTGCTGTCTAATGAAGAGATAAATGTTGATTTATCATTAATATCTTTGTATAATCCCTCTACATCTGTAAGGAGTATTAGCTTTTCTGATTTAATTGCAGAGCTTACTGCTGAAGCCACATAATCAGCATTTATATTATAACTATTTCCCTCTTCATCAAATCCTATAGGTGCAATAACAGGTATATAATCCTTATCTATTAAATCCTTTAAAAAACTTATATTTATTTCCTCAACTTCACCAACAAATCCTATATCTATTTTTTCTTTTCCATTATATATATACTTTTTTATTGCTCTAATAAAATTACCATCCTTACCACTTATACCAATAGCTTTAACACCCTGATTATTTATTTTAAAGGTTATTTCCTTATTTATCTGTCCCGATAGAACCATCTCAACTATTTTCATTGTTTCTTCATCAGTAACCCTTAGCCCATTTACAAACTCGCTTTCTTTTCCTAAAGCTTTAATATTTTCAGATATCTTTGGACCTCCACCATGAACAATAATTAAATTTATACCTATTAGCTTCATTAAAACTATATCTTTTATAAAGGCATTTTGAGCTTCTTCATTTTTCATTATGCTTCCACCAAATTTTATTACAAAGGTTTTACCATTAAATTTCTTTATATAAGGCAATGCCTCTATAAGTACATTTACCTTTTCCTCTAATATTCTCATTAATATACACCAACCCTATACTTAGTTTTTTATAATTATACATTCAATTTCATATTTATGCAACTTTTTTTATATTTATTCTGAAAAAAAATAAATGCTGGAAATATTAAATTCTCAGCATTTATTTTATAATTCTAATCATCTCAATTATTAATAATTTTTTCAGCCATTTCAGACATTGATATGCAAGCATCCATGCTTTTTCTTCTTAATATCTTATAAGCTTCATCTTCTGTAATATTAAGTTTTTCCATTAAAATGCCCTTTGCTCTATCGAGTTTTTTCCTACTCTCTAAAGTGTTTTCAAGTTTTTTTACTTTTTTTATTAAAGAATTAATCTTGTTTGAATTCATAATTGAAAACTCTACCACTTGATAAAATTGTTCTGGGTTAATTGGTTTTTTTATATAGGCAAATATATTCATTCCTTTTAATTTTTCATAAAAGCTTTGATTTAGATTATTAGTAATGAATACAACATTTGAAAGTTTATCATTTTCTATTATTCGGGCAGCTTCATAAGACGGCATTCCCCAAATATTCATATCCATTAAGACCAGATTTGGAAAAACACTTCTAGACATTCTTATAGCCCCTGCACCATTAGTGGCTTGAAATATTTTATATCCTTTTTTAATTAATAAATCACATACTTTTTTTCTATACATTTCACTACTATCTGCAACTAAAATACTATACTTATCCATCGCATCACTCCAAATTCCAATAAAAATCCCTTATACAGTATCAACCAATAAGAGTACCTATTACGGTACTCTTATTTAGCTTTTATCTATTTTTTAAAGTATTCTCCTTTAATAATATATTTATTCTCTTTTAAAATTTTCTTAAGTATCTATCTAACTCCCACTCAGAAATATATTTTGAATACTCATACCATTCATATAATGCAGCATCAACAAATTTTTCGGAAACGTGTTTTCCAAGGGCTTCCTTAACCACCGCATCCTTGGAGAGCGCTTGTACCGCCTCATATAAGTTTGATGGAAGGCTTTCTATTCCCTTTTCCTTCATTTCTAATTCATCCATATGATAGACATTACTAATAACCGGTTCAGGTGGGTCTATATTATTTTTTATACCATCCAAACCTGATTTTAATATAGCCGCTAGGGCTAAATAAGGATTAGCTGATGGATCCGGATTTCTAAGTTCTATTCTTGTTGAATTTCCTCTCTTGGCTGGTATTCTTATTAATGGACTTCTATTGCTTGCTGACCAAGCTATAAGTACTGGTGCTTCATAGCCCGGAACCAATCTCTTATATGAGTTTACAGTTGGATTTGTTACTGCAGCAAATCCCTTTGCATGCTTTACTACCCCACCTAAAAAATTATATGCTGTTTGGGATAACTTCAAATAACCATCTTCATCATAAAAGGCATTCTTTCCATCTAATGATGCAAGGGACATGTTTATATGCATTCCTGACCCATTGATTCCAAATTTAGGTTTTGGCATAAAGGTAGCGTGTAATCCATGTCTTTGAGCTATAATTCTTACAACCATTTTAAATGTCATTATATTATCTGCTGTGGCTAGGGCATCGGCATATTTAAAGTCAATCTCATGTTGCCCGGGTGCAACTTCATGATGAGAGGCTTCTATTTCATATCCCATTTGCTTTAGAACTACAGTCATATCCTTTCTGGCATTTCCTCCTAAATCTACAGGCGCCAAATCAAAATATCCTGCATTATCATGGGTGTCAAGGGATGGTTCTCCTTTCTCATCGGTATGGAATAAGAAAAATTCACATTCTGGACCAACATTAAGAATATATCCAAGATCAGCTGCTTCCTTCAATACTTTTTTTAATACATTTCTTGGACAGCCATCAAATGGGGTTTCATCGGACTTATATATATCGCATATTAATCTAGCTTCTTTTGGATGGCTAGACCATGGTAATACTACAAATGTAGATAAATCAGGTCTTAAATACATATCGGATTCTTCTATTCTTACAAAACCATCAATTGAAGAACCATCAAACATTATCTCATTATTTAATGCCTTTTCTAATTGTTCAATAGTTATTGATACATTCTTCATAACTCCCATAATATCTGTAAACTGAAGATGTATAAATTCCACTTCCAATTCCTTAGCTTTTTTTAAAATTTCTTCCTTTTTACAATTATTACTCACAATATATTCCTCCTTTTAAATAAATGATATAATTGCATACTTCCAGTTTGGCTAGGTTTTATATGCTGTAATTATGCAATTTTCTAAAATAAATAATACTAAGGCATAAAAGAATTTTTTTAAAAATAATGAAGTCTTCTATGTTTTTTCCTTCAAATTTATTAAATCTTAAATTTATTTATCTTATAGATTTTCCATAGTAAAACTTAATTTATGCATATCAAAATAGCAAAGCTTTTAGGGATTTTTGATGTGTATAAATTAATTGTTTTACTGGAATATCTATGATTATTTTCAAAAATAAAAAGCGACCACAAGCAGGGGTAAATAAAACCCTTAGCTGCGGACGCCATTGCCCATTGCTTTTATTAACTTATTTTAATAATTATCAATTATACATTATCTTCAAAAAATTTGCAATAGTTTTTTTATTTTAATTCATTTCTAATTTTTTCTATTAGAAATATATATTACAATTCATTTAGTTTCTTACTAAGGATTTCCTTAGTCCTTTTAGGATTGGCTTTTCCTCTAGTAGCCTTCATTATTTGTCCCATTAAAAAACCTATTGCTTTTGATTTTCCATTTTTAAAATCATCTACAGCCTGGGGGTTTTTAGCGATAATATCTATGACTATATTTTCAAGCTCATCGGTTGTACTAATCTGACTTAATCCCTTTTCCTTAACAATTTCATCGGGACTTTTATCGGTAATTGCTAATTCTTTAAAAACCTCTTTGCCAGCGGTACGACTGATTTTACCTTCATCAATTATTTTTATTAGGCTTGCAAGATATTGACTCTTTACAGGTATTTCTTCACCTTCATTTTCCTTCAAAATCCTCAACATTTCTACTGTAATCCAGTTAGAAACCTCCTTGGGACTTACACCCAAGGAAACAACCTCTTCAAAATAATCGGCTAGAGCTCTTTTATCAATAAGTATATCTATTTCTTTAGGACTTAATTTATATTCCTTTAAAAATCTTTCTTTCTTTTGGGCAGGCAGTTCTGGAAGTCCCTTTGTTATTTTCTCAATTACCATATCTTCAATTAGTACAGGAACTAAATCCGGTTCAGGAAAATACCTGTAATCATGGGCATCCTCCTTAGAACGCATAGTCACCGTTCTTCCTTTACCGCTATCCCATTTCCTTGTTTCCTGCTTTATTTTATATCCTTCATTATAGCTATACAATTCTATTTGTCGCTTTTCTTCTTTTTTAAGGGCCTTTAAAATTTCTTTAAAGGAATTCATGTTTTTAATTTCAACCTTTGTATTTAAACTTTCCTGACCTACCTCCCTAACAGAAATATTTGCATCGCATCTTAGGGACCCTTGCTCCATTTTACAATCAGAAACCTCAGAGTAGTCTAATATACCCTTTAAGTTTTTTAAAAACTCCACTGCCTCCTCTGGGGATCTTAAATCTGGCTCAGTAACTATTTCAATTAAAGGTACTCCCGTTCTATTATAATCAACTAAAGTAACTTCTTCATCTTCAAGGTGAATAAGCTTTCCCGCATCTTCTTCTAAATGTATTCTTGTAAGGTTTATTTTTTTTGCCTCTCCATTTATCTCAATATCTACAAAGCCCCTTTCACAAATTGGTAAATCAAATTGCGAAATCTGATAGGCCTTTGGAAGATCAGGATAAAAATAATTTTTTCTGTCAAATTTATTGATCGTATTAATATGACAGTTTAGTGCTTTCCCTGCTCTTATTGCAAGATTTACAACTTCTTCATTGAGTACTGGTAGGGTTCCTGGAAGTCCTGTGCATATTGGACAAGTGTTTTCATTCGGCTTTGCTCCAAATTTAGTAGAGCAGGAGCAAAATATCTTAGATTTTGTTTTTAATTCCACATGTATTTCAAGTCCTATAATAGTCTCAAAAACCATTATTTAGCCTCCTTTAACTCTGGAATTTCATCATAAATCCCAAGGGCCTTTTCCAAACTATATGCAGCCTGTAATAATTTCTTTTCTGTATAATGGTCTCCTATAAGCTGTAGACCTATGGGCAGCCTATCCTTACTAAACCCACATGGCAGAGAAATAGCTGGCAATCCTGCAATATTTATATTAACTGTATATATATCCGCCAAATACATTTCCAAGGGGTCCTCTGTCCTTTCACCGATATTAAAGGGTAAAACAGGGGATGTGGGACTCAATATAATATCATAGCTTTTAAAAACTTCCTTAAATTCATTTTTTATTTTTTTTCTAAATTGCATAGCCTTTTTGTAATAGGCATCATAATATCCTGAAGAAAGCACATAGGTTCCAAGCATAATTCTTCTTTTAACTTCTTTACCAAAGCCCTCTGACCTAGAATTTATAATCAATTCCTCAAACCCTTCAAATTCCTTAGTTCTATATCCATATCTAATGCCATCATATCTTGCAAGATTGGAACTTGCTTCTGCTGAGGATATAATATAATAAGCCGAAAGTCCAGAATCGGTAATTGGCATCGAAAATTCTTCAACTACTCCACCCATTTTCTCTAAAACCTTAATAGATTCTTCTATAGAATCATGAATTTCTTTATTCAAACCCTCTTTAAAAAACTCCTTTGGTACACCTATTTTCAATCCCTCTATACCTTTTTCCAAATCTGTTAAATAGTCCTTTATTGGATCAACCTGAATACTTGTTCCATCTAACGGATCATTTCCCTGTATTGCACCAAGACTTAAGGCACAATCCTTTACTGTTTTTGTAAATGGTCCAATCTGATCCAGTGAAGATGCAAAGGCAATAAGTCCATATCTTGAAACTAATCCGTAGGTGGGCTTTAGTCCAACAGCAGAGCAAAATGCAGCTGGCTGTCTTATGGAACCACCGGTATCAGAGCCTATTGTAAGAGGAGCAAAGCCTGAAGCTAGTGCTGCTGCAGATCCTCCCGAGGAGCCTCCAGGAACTCTATTTAAGTCCCAAGGGTTTCTAGTAGTCTTAAATGCTGAATTTTCTGTTGAAGATCCCATGGCAAATTCGTCCATATTTGTCTTCCCAATTATAACAGCTCCAGCATCCTTTAATTTTTTAACTACTGTGGCATCATAGGGAGGTATAAAATCCTCAAGGATTTTTGATCCGCAGGTAGTTTTTATTCCTCTGGTGCATATATTGTCCTTTATGGCCACCGGTATACCTCCAAGAGAACCAATATTTTTGCCCTTTTCAAGGTTTTTATCCATTATCTCGGCTTCCTCTAAGGCTTCCCTTTCACGAAGAGTTATAAAGGAATTTATGCTTTTATCCAATTTTTTTATTCTGTCTATATATGCCCTGGTAATTTCTTTTACTGTAAACTTCTTTTCCTTATATCCTTTTGTAATTTCATCTATAGTCATCTTTTTTATTTCCATAATTCCACTCCTCTATTCCATAACCTTTGGAATCGAAATATAATTTTCTCTTAATTTTTTTGTATTTTGGAACAATTCCTTCTTATTATCAAATTCCTTTACTTCATCCTTCCTAAGAACCGATTTGCTTTCTTCAAAGGTATTTATATCTATTCCCTTTAAATCCTCATTATCAATGTTTTGAAAATGGGCTAGAATCTCCTGAAATTCACTGGCAAACTTTTCTGCTTCTTCCCTTGTGAATTTTAACTTTGCAAGCTTTGCAATATACTCTATTGTCTCAATATTAACTTTCATATTTTCCCTCCTCGTATAATATGTTTAGAAACACTTTTATAAGTGTTCTAAGCATATTTTTTTATTTATTTCTATTACAATTTTTAATTGAGATATCCTAGTGCTAAAATAAGATTAAGAATAATTAGCGAAGGATAATTCTTTCCCTCCTTGCAAAACCATAAGGTTATTGCTTAAATAGCATGCTTCCTGACTTAGTTGTCATATTCTGCCTACTACAGATGCTGCATCTCTTTGATTAGACCAACAGCAAGGTTAGTTTTCAAAGATGAATGCTAATAGTGCGAGGTTGCAGTTAATAGCTAAGATTAGGATATCTCTTTTACTAATTGTTCTCCATTTTCTAGGAAAGG
>NZ_FUZT01000027.1 GCF_900167445.1 Maledivibacter halophilus | reverse complement strand
AAGTACCTTAGATACTACTTAATCGAGTCTGCTAACAGTGTTAAAAACCGCAATCCTGAGTACAGAGAATATTACTACAAGAAATATGGTGAAGTAACTACTCACCAGCATAAAAGAGCACTCGCACTTACATCTCGTAAATTAATACGACTGATTTTTAGCTTGCTGACTAAAAATCAAATCTACTCCAATGATAAAGTTGGAGAGATTAAATAAAATATTTTCCTATCCTAAACCTGTTTTTTTGTGAAAAACCATAGGTTCTATTAAGGTTACTCTTTTTTAAACATTTCTTTTGTTTTCTTTTAAAATATTATCTTGACATATTACCAGATTGCTAAGGCATTATTCTGCTCATATCCCTTGGTAGTAGGCTAGCCTCTCTAATATTTTCTAAATCTAAAAGCTTCATTGTAAGTCTTTCAAGACCTATTGCAAATCCACCATGGGGCGGCATTCCATATTTAAAGCTTTCTAAATAAAATCCAAAATCATTAGGCTTCACACCAAATTTTATCATGTTCTCCTTTAGCATATCATAATCATGTATTCTTTGGCCTCCCGTGGTTATTTCCAATCCCTTGTAAATTAAATCAAAGCTCCTGGTTATTCCTTTATTTTCATCATCGGGCATTGTATACATTGGCCGCTTTGATACTGGATATTTAGTCAAAAATACAAAATCACTATCATATTTATCTTTAATATACCTAGAAAATAAAATTTCACCTTCAGCGTCTATATTCCCTACAGGAGATTTTTTATTATATTTCTCAAGTAATATTTTCTGGGCATCGGATAAGGTAACCCTAGGTATATGTTCTATTGTAGGCAGCTTTACTTTAAGGATTTCCAAATATTTTTTGCAGGTTTCACTTAAATACTGAAATAGAAATTTCATGAATTCTTCTTCCAAATCCATTAAATCATTTTCATCTTCTATAAATCCCATTTCCACATCCAAACTCACATATTCATTTAAATGCCTCCAAGTGTTATGAAGCTCTGCCCTATATGCATGGCCTATTTCAAACACAGCTTCAAATCCTGCACCAACCATCATCTGCTTGTAAAACTGAGGACTTTGTGCTAAAAATGCCCTTCTATCAAAATAATTTACAGTAAATACCTCCGAACCTCCTTCAGTTCCTGATGCAATGATTTTAGGTGTATGAATCTCGGAAAAATCATGCTTTCTTAAATATTTTCTAAAGGCTTCCACTATTTCTTCCTGTACTTTAAATACAGCCCTTTTATCGGGTCTTCTAAGACTTATATATCTATGGTCAAGCTGAGTTTCTAAAGATGCTTCTATCTCTCTTTGATTTATACTAAAGGGTAATAAATCATAATATGTTTTTCCAATAATTTTAAGTTCCTTTACTTGTATTTCTACTCCCCCAGGAGCCCTTTCATTTTTTGAAATAATTCCCTTTACCTCTACTGATGCTTCAAGCTTAACACTATCTATCATTCCTTCATCATCTAAAACCAATTGTATCACACCGGTTTTATCCCTAAGTAGAACAAATGCAATCTTTCCAAAGCTTTTTATCTTATATATCCAGCCCTTTACTAAAATACTTTCTTCTTTCATTTTCTTAATTTGTGATACAAATACTCTTTTCATTCACATTGCTCCTTTCTATTTTATCTTTATATTCTTTATTATGCTCTGAGCTTTAATTTTCATTTATCTTGTAAATTAATTTAAATAAAAAAACCTTTCATCTCTATATCTAAGATATAGGGACGAAAGGTTTACTTCCGTGGTACCACCCTTATTAGCTAAACGGCTCACTCAATCAGTACGGAATAAAATCTCACTCTTACTCGATACTGTCCAATAGATAACGGTTTGGCTCCGTCTAAGTCTACTCTCAAATTTGATTTCGGTTAGAAGCTCAGAGATGTTATTCAATACAGACTTTGTACCGGTCTCCCACTATCACCAGCTCGCTTTAGGAATATTTTAAGTACCCTTTAACTCCATCTTGCATCTACTCTTCTCATCATAGCCTTTAATTTTTTAAAAATTATTAATGTTGTTTATTTATAATTTATTGTAAAAAATTATATATTGGTTATCCTTTAATGTCAAGGTTTTTTTTATTTTATTTAATAGAAATTTATGTCATAAATATACAGCTTATTTACCTTTCATTATCAAGGGCAACTTTCCCTTCGTCTCCATTTCTAATTCTTATTACGTTTGACACATCATATATAAATATTTTTCCATCTCCAATTTCTCCTGTATAGCAAGCTTTTTTAGCAGCTTCAATTACTTTTTCAACTGGAACCTCCGATACAACTGTTTCAATTTTTATTTTAGGTAATAATTCAGGAGTGTAAGGAATACCTCTGTATTTTTTCGTAACTCCTTTTTGAACTCCACATCCTGAGACTTGAGTTACTGTCATACCCTGTACTCCAATATCGTTTAAAGCTTCCTTTAATTCACTGAATTTATTGGGTCTTGTTATAATTTCAACTTTTGTAATCTTAGGATTCATGGGCTTACCTCCCTTGGATTTTATATCTCTTTATTTTATATTTTTACTTACATTTAATACCTTGAATTTTAATTTCTATGGTTTTAGATTAGTGGTAATAAATATAGATCTAGGTTCAAAATCTGCATAGCTTTCAGTCCCATGTTCTTCTTTATCCAATCCTGCTTCTTCCTCTTCCTTGGTTACCCTTAATCCAACAGTTATACTTATAATTTTGAATAATATAAAGGATGTGACTAGGGTCCAGAGTGCTACTGCCCCAACTCCCAACATTTGAACTTTTAATAATTCTATGCCATCTCCATAAAGAAGCCCTCCATCTACAGCAAATATACCTACAAGTATTGTTCCAAGAGCGCCACAAATACCATGAACCCCTACAGCTCCAACTGGGTCATCTATTTTTAAGACTCTATCAATAAATTCTATGCTGAATATAATAGCTATACCAGCTCCTATACCAATAAAGGCTGCTCCTAATGGAGAAACTATATCACACCCAGCTGTAATAGCTACCAATCCTGCCAATGCACCATTTAATGTGATACTGACATCGGGTTTTCCATATCTAATCCATGAAATAATCATTGCCACAATTGCTGCAATTGCCGCAGATAAATTTGTAGTTACAAATATATGTGAAATACTGGTAAAATCTGTACCTGACAACGTCGAACCAGGATTGAATCCAAACCAGCCAAACCACAATATAAATACACCTAGAGCTCCAAGGGTAAGACTATGTCCTTTAATTACATTTGGTTTCCCTTTTTTATTATACTTTCCTATACGTGGTCCAATTATATATGCCCCAACGAGTGCTGCCCAACCACCTAATGAATGTACCACCGTAGATCCAGCAAAATCGTGGAACCCAATTTGTGATAACCAACCTCCACCCCATATCCAATGTCCTACAATAGGATAGATAATTCCACTAATTACAAAGCTATAAAGAAGATACGATAGAAACTTAGTTCTCTCAGCCATTGCACCAGATACTATTGTTGCTGCTGTAGCACAGAAAACTGTTTGAAAAATTAGAAATGCTTCCTTTGGTATGCTTAATTCTAAATGATTAAAGCTTCCAAGAGACATCAAATCTATTTTTCCAATAAAGCCTCCTGTATCAATTCCAAACATAATACTGAATCCTGCAAGCCAGAAAATCAAAGATCCTACAGAAAAATCCATTAAATTTTTCATAATGATGTTACCAGCATTTTTTGCTCTAGTAAATCCAGTTTCAACCATGGCAAACCCTGCCTGCATAAAAAATACAAAAGCAGTTGCTATTAAAACCCATATAGTATCAATTGCAATAGAATAATTCATAATAAATCTCCCCTTTATTTTTTATATCTATATAAATCATGCCAGCTGTACATGTTTTATATTTAATCGAGCAAAGTTAGAATTATGCAATTTCCTAAATCTATAATTTTTAATAACTTTTGTGGTTTTTATTACAGTTTTCCTCTAAAAAATTATGATAAATAAAAAGACGCCAACGAATTAAGAAAATTTACATTCCTTAATTGTAGACGTCTTTGCCTATTTTTGTTTTTTAAATTTTCTTAATATTAACACATATGATATTCTTTTTCAATACTTTTTTATATATTTTTTTCTGTAATATACTACCATGTACTTGGATTTATCTATAACAATTGAGATAATTACATAATTCCAATTTGCAAAATTGCATATGTAAATATTATCTTTAATATTAGTTATTTAAAATAGAATATACTTTGATGGTATTTCTCTAGAGATTTTAAACCTATATGTAGCAGTTAGTTTTCACAACAGGTAATTATGCAATTTCCTTAATTAAATTTATTTTTCATGATATTTAAAAATATTTTTAAAAAAACATTGTATTTTTATTAATATATATGTATAATTATTACTAATAATTATATTTCAGGTGGTGATTTTATGAAGGTTGGAGTTATAGGAGCCACAGGTTATGCTGGTCAACAACTCCTTTGGTTTTTAAATAATCATAAAGAAACAGAGGTATCTTTTTTAGTTTCCCATAGTTATCCAGACAAAACTTATTCATCAATTTATAAAAATTATAGGGATTTTATCAAATCCAAATGTATAAGTATGCAGAACATGTATAAGTATCTATCTTCAGTAGATATTGTATTTATTGCACTACCCCATGGTAAATCCATGAACATTGCTAAAGACCTTCTTTTAAAAGGCATTAAAGTAGTAGACTTGGGTGCTGACTTTAGATTAAAAAACTATAAGATATATGAAGACTGGTATGGTTTAAACCATGAAGGTAAAGAACTCCTTAAAAATACTGTCTATGGTTTACCTGAATTAAATAGAAATCTCATTAAAAATGCAAGCCTAATTGCTAATCCCGGCTGTTATCCTACAGCCAGTATATTGGCTATTGCTCCACTACTTAAAAACAATTTGATACAAAATAGCTCAATAATAATAGACGCAAAGTCAGGAGTATCTGGAGCAGGAAGATCTTTAAATACCTCTTCATTATTCTGTGAATGTAATGAATCTGTTAAAGCTTATAAGGTGGGTAAGCACAGGCATACACCTGAAATAGAACAGGAGCTTTCAAATATAAATAATGAAAATGTAAATGTACTTTTTACTCCTCATCTTATTCCCATGAATAGAGGAATACTTGCAACCTGCTATGGAAAATTGTCAAAAAGTATTTCATTAGATAATATTCAAGAAATATATGAAGAGTTTTATTCTAATGATTATTTTGTAAGGGTAAGTGAAGATATTCCTGAAACTAAATGGGTTAAAGGTTCTAACTTTTGTGATATAGGTATTAGATTTGATAAAAGAACAGGAAATATTATTGTGGTTTCAGCTATAGATAATTTAATTAAAGGCGCTGCAGGTCAGGCAGTGCAAAATATGAATATAATGTGTGGATTTGATGAATATGAAGGCCTGAACTTTCCATCAATGATACCCTAAACAAAGGCATATAAATACCCCTTAAAAACATTTTGAAAGGAGTCAATAATATGGTTAAATATGATAAATTTTTACCGGTTCCCGGTTTTAAGGCTGCTGGTCTACATTGTGGCATAAAGAAAAATAAATCTAAGAAAGATTTAAGTATAATCTATAGTGAAAAAAAGGCCATCTCAGCTGCTACTTTTACAACTAATAAGGTGAAAGCTGCACCGGTTCAAATAAATATGGAAAATATTAAAAATGAAAATACCCAAGCTATAGTTATAAACAGTGGTAATGCAAATGCATGTACCGGGAAAAAAGGCTTTGATGATGCCATGGAAATGACATTAACTACGGCTAAAGAGCTGGATTTATCTTCTAATGAAGTATTAGTTGCATCCACTGGAATAATTGGAGTATCAATGCCTATGGATAAAATAATTCCCGGTATAACAAAGGGTGTTTCCTTAATATCTAATGATGGTTTTGATCATGCAGCAGAAGGTATACTTACTACGGATTCATCTACAAAAACAGTTTCTGTAGAATTTACTATTGATGGAAAAAATATTATTATAAGCGGTATGGCCAAAGGTTCTGGAATGATTCATCCCAATATGGCAACGATGCTTGGTTTTATTTTGACCAATGCTTCAATATCTAAGAAAATGCTTCAGAAAGCATTAAGCCACAGCGTAAAGGATTCCTTTAACATGATTTCCGTTGATGGAGACACCAGTACAAATGATATGGTAATAATTCTTGCAAATGAAAGTGCAAATAACAATACTATAAATCTAGAAGATAAAAATTATATTAAATTCAAGAAGGCATTGGGTATTGTAACTGTTGAGCTTGCAAAGATGATTGCCGGGGACGGAGAAGGTGCCACTAAGCTTATAGAAGTAAACTTATCCGGTTCAAAGACAAAGGAAGATGCCAAACTATGTGCCAAATCAATTATCACTTCAAATCTTGTTAAATCTGCCTTTTTTGGAGGCGATGCAAATTGGGGAAGAATTTTATGCTCAATGGGCTACTCTGGAGGTGATTTTAACCCCGAATATGTAAATATATTTTTTGAAGGTGAAAATGGTAAGATTCAACTGGTTAAAGATGGTATGGGTCTATCCTTCGACGAAGATTTGGCAAAAAAAATTCTTTTAGAGGACTATATTAAAATAATAGTGGATTTAAAGGATGGTAAATATAGCGCTAAAGCATGGGGCTGCGATTTAAGTTATGATTATGTGAAAATAAATGGAGCTTATAGGACATAGAAGAATGATTGTAAATATATAAATTAAATTTTAATATCAATTCACCATATAGATATGTAATTGAGGAAATTGCATATCTATAGTTAACAAGATGCAGCCTTTTAGTCTGTATCTTGTTTTATTTTCCTCTCTTTATTTTTAAAAATTCTCTATGAATAATCTAGGATTATGTATTACAATTTTATATTTTAAACCTAACCCCTTTACCATTGTTTTTTAACTACTTTTTCTTCTTTATATTTTATTAAATGTAAAATTATGATATAAATATAGTGTATTGGTTTTTATTAGAAAAAATTAATAGAAAAAGAAAAGGGGATTAGAATGGTAATAGTAACTTTAGTCATTTCAATGGTAGTAACACTATTTTTAGTCAGTAGAAAGGTAAATATAGGTTATTCTTTAATGATAGGAGCTATTCTCCTATCAATTTTAAATGGAAGAAATGCAAGTTATATTTTTAACGTATTTTTAAGAACTTTTTCAGAATCTACAACAATTACTCTGGCCCTTGCTATAGCCCTAATTACAATTCTTGGGCATCTTATGGAAAAATATTTAATTCTAGATAGAATGATTACATCCCTTGAGCAAATGCTTAGAAGTGCAAGAACAACTATATTGATGGCACCTGCAATCATTGGTACTTTATTGGTTACTGGGGGAGCATTGATGTCTTGTCCAGTTGTAGATGCTCTTGGAAATAAATTAGATATTTCTAAGGATAAAAGGGCATCAATAAATCTCATCTTTAGACATGCCCTATATTTCTGCTTTCCTTTATCGCCAACAATCATATTAGCTGCTGAAATAGGCGAATTTGATATTTTAGATTTTATTAAGCTTCAATTTCCTATTGCAGTAGTTATGTATATATTGGGCTACTTTTTTTATCTTAGAAAATATAATGAACCAAAGCTTAAAAAAATAAATTTAAAGGAATACTTAAAAACAATTGGAAAATTTACTTTATATTCATCTCCTATATTAATTAGTTTATTTGGGGTTTTTATTTTTGATTTGCCCTTTTATCTTTCCCTTGTAATAGGTGTTTTTGCAGCTATTGTAATAAATGTATACGATAAATCAAGGGATGATAAATACAAAATAAATGAAAATGTTTTTATAACTATGTATAAGGGCTTAAAGCCTCCTATGGTAATAGCTATACTAGGTATTATGGTTTTTAAAAATGTGGTGAATGATTTTGATGAGTTGTTTATCTTCTTAAATAATTTATTGGATAAAGGAATACCTATAGAGCTATTAATAATATTATCATGCGGTCTAATATCTTTTCCATTGGCTTCTACCCAGCCAAGCATTGCTATACTTTTTCCTATGATTTTACCTTTAGCACCTACGGACCATGTAAAACTTTTATACGCTATGTTTATTTACACAAGTGGATTTATGTTTTATTACATATCCCCTCTTCACATGTGTCAGGTCCTTACTTTAGAATATTTTGATGTGAAACTCAAGGATTTGTATAAAAATTATCTTTATATACTTCCCTTAACTTATTTATCTATGATAATTATATATTTGATAAATATTTTGTAGATATACCTCTAAAAAAGAAAGTTAAAATTTTACCTTTAGCTTTCTTTTTCAATTTTCCTCCTGACTTCTTTAAGGTTATAAATCCATAGATTATGCCTATAGCTTCTCATTAATTATGCTAATATACTTTTTTATATTTGTATCTGATGAATTTATCCCATCATGCCAAGGATTACCTAAGGCAGGCTTTTTTGAAAAATATCTGGCCTTTAGTATTAGCTCTGGTCTATATTCAAAATGGAGTATATCAAAATGCCCCCATTTACCACCCCAAATAAAGTTATTTTTTTCAAAGACCCTTACTAGATCCTTTGAATAGGATATTAGCCTCTTTTCTCCTTCCTCACGGGATGCCCATTTCCAGTAATCTCTTTTATCTCTTTTTAAATCAACGGCAATTCCAAATGAATGGGGACTCAGCCTGTTTGTTCCCGATATATACCTATAATTAAAGGTTCCACTTGGTGGATATACAAAGGAATAAATATTTTCTTTATTTTCTGCTATTGCAGCAATCTCTTTCATAACGTTCTTTAAAGAACTAGAGCCTTTATTTACTTTATTGAAGGGATAGTATTTATAGCCTATCTTTACATTTTCAAGATTAGACTCAACCTGTCCACTTGATTTTCCATAAACTTCTTTAAGCAAGGAATATACCCTAATACGTCCGGGATTAAAATCGGTATCCACAAGTCCATTTATATCTTCAAGAGGATATAGCTGCTCCATCATATCCTGTAAATCTGGATTTACCAATTTTTCATTATTATTTTTATTTCTTTTATCATCATAAAGTATTTTCTTTCCTGATTTTAAGACTATATATACTTCATTATTTTTTGACTTTTCTATATCTATTATATGCTCTGGGTAAGCCATCATTAAACATAAAAGATCTCTTTTCATTGTCACATCATAGCTGTTATCACTAATCCCTTTAACAATATTATTTTGTATCCATTCTCTTTGGACACATCCTGTAATAATAAATAAAAAGATAAATATTATAAGTATAAATTTTTTGTTCATAGACTATTATCATCCTTATTTTTTTATTTTTAATTTAAGGGATTTTAATATTTCATTTGAGTGATTTTAATAAACTTGTTTTTTCCTTCAAGTTTATACAAAAAAACGGGTTTATTACATGAACGAAAAGGAAATATTAAAATCCCTGATATGGGAACTAGAACAAAAATTAATTCATACTTTTAGTATTTGAAATAAAAAACAAAAAGAACCATAGAAATAATTTCTATGATTCCTTATTGTTATTCTAACAAACTAAATTTCTTTGTTTTAAAATAAAATTTAGAAGGTTTTCATATTTCATTTGAGTAATTTTTATACTTATTACAATCTCCTCATTGCCTTAACTCTATCATTTTCATTTAATATTTTTTTCCTAAGTCTTATTGCATCGGGGGTAATTTCCACTAATTCATCATCTTCTATAAATTCAAGGGCTTCTTCCAGGGTAAAAATTTTAGGCGAAAGAAGTTTTATTGCATCATCACTACCTGAGGCCCTTGTATTTGTAAGCTTTTTGTTTTTACAGGGATTAACTGTCATATCTTCCTTTCTGCTGTTCATGCCTATTATCATGCCTTCATACACATCTGTGGCAGGACCTACAAACATATTGGCCCTTTCACTTAGGTTAAACAATGAATATGCCATGGTAGAACCATTTATTTGTGAGATAAGCACTCCATTACTTCTTTTGGGAATATCACCCTTATGGGGTTCATATCTCTCAAAAGATCTCACTAAAGAACCCTCACCTCGGGTATCATTTATAAACTGACTTCGATATCCTAGCAATCCTCTAGTTGGAACTATAAATTCCAGCCTTGTATATCCATTTTCTGATTCCATATATTCCATAATCCCTTTTCTAAGATTTAGCCTTGATATTATTGTCCCTGAATATTCATCGGGTACAGAAGCTATTACTCTTTCTACAGGTTCATGTAATTTCCCATCTATTTTTTTCATTAAAACCTCAGGCTTAGATACTGAAAGTTCATAGCCTTCTCTACGCATATTCTCAAGTAGAATTGATAAATGAAGCTCTCCTCTTCCAGAAACCTTATAGCCATCAGAATTTTCAAGTTCTTCTACCCGTAGTCCAACATTAACCTCTAATTCTCTTTCAAGTCTTGCTCTAATATGTCTTGTGGTAACGTATTTTCCACTTTTGCCGCAGAAGGGAGAATCATTAACTAAAAAGTTCATAGACAATGTTGGTTCTTCAATTTCTATCATTTCAAGGGGATCTATCTTATCTACGTTGCAAATTGTTTCTCCTATAGATAAGTCTGCAATTCCTGCAACTACAACTATATCACCGCTATAAGCTTTACTTTTCTCTACTCTGTTTAAGCCTTCATATACGAATAATTTTGATATTTTTCCGTTACCTATACTACCATCTCTTTTAAAGATAGCTATCTGCTCACCAGCTTTTATTGTTCCTTTTGTTATTCTTCCTATTCCTAGTCTCCCTATATAATCATCATATGCAAGGGAAGAAATTTGAAGCTGTAGGTTTTCATTATCCTTATTTGGATAGGCATTAACATGCTCTAATAGCAATTCAAATAGAGGTTTTAGGTTGTCACTGTCTTCATCCATCTCTCTCTTTGCTATTCCATCCTTGGCAATACCATAAACAATTGGAAAATCTAGTTGTTCATCATTTGCATCTAAATCAGCAAACAAATCAAAGGTCATATCAACAACCTCTTCAGCTCTTTGGTCATTCTTATCTATTTTATTTATAAATAGTATAGGTTTTAATCCTCTTTCAAGGGCTTTTTTTAGAACAAATCTAGTTTGAGGCATGGGACCTTCACTGGAATCGACTAAAAGAATTGCTGTATCCACAGTTTTTATAATCCTTTCTACTTCTGAAGAAAAATCGGCATGGCCTGGAGTATCAACTATGTTTATCTTCACATCATTGTATTCTATGGAGCAATTCTTGGAATAAATAGTAATTCCACGTTCCCTTTCCAAGTCATTGCTGTCCATTACACAGTCTACAACCTCTTGATTTTCTCTAAATACTCCACTTTGGCTGAGTAATGCATCCACCAAAGTAGATTTCCCTGCATCTACATGGGCTATCACTGCAATATTTATTATTTTTTTCTTTTCCATATATAGTATCTATCCTTTCAATTTTTTCGCTTCTATAATAGTACACCTTATTTTGAATTTAATCAATTAATATTATGTAAAATACAAAATTTACATAAATTTAAAAGATATATATTGAAAATTATGAATTTTAATATAAAGTTATATATATGAGATAATTGCACAATTATTATTTTAAACAATTGGATAATTGAGCAAATTGCATAATTACCTTACCCAAAAATTATCTACTACATATGGTTTTAAAATCTTCAAAGCAATACCATATATATTATGCAATTGTGCCAAATTAGAGTTATGCAATTTACTCAATTAGTTATGCAATTCTATCATATAAATAAAATTTTTTAGGGGGAAATACATATGGAGAGAATTAAAAAGCTTTTAAAAATTATGCAAGAAAAGGACATAGATGGATTTTTGATATCCTCTGAATCTAATGTAACTTATTTAAGCGGCTTTACAGGTGACTCATCTTATCTTGTAGTATCTCCTAATGGGTGTATTTTTTTTACCGATGGAAGATATACTGAACAAGCTGAGAAGGAATGTCACAAAGATATTGAGGTTATTAAATGGCTTGATAATAAACGTTGTGATGCAAAATCTTACAAATACGCAGTAAAGGCTTTAAAAATAAAAAGACTTGCCTTTGAAGGCAGTCAAATGCCTTATTCAACATATAAATCCCTTAGCGATGAGCTTAATGAAGTAGAGCTTGTTCCTCTTAATGATATCATAGAAGAAATTAGAATGATTAAGGATAGGGAGGAAATAGAAGCTTTAAAAATTGCCTGTAAAATTTCAGATAAAGCACTTAAACTTACAATTCCATATATTAGGCCAGGTATAACTGAAATGGAGCTTATTGCCAGGCTTGAATACAATTTAAAATCCAATGGGGCACAAGGATTGTCCTTTGATACTATGATTCTATCTGGACCAAAAACATCATTACTTCATGGAAAGCCGGATAATAAAAAATTGGAAGATGGTGATTATGTATTATTTGATTTTGGTGCTTTATATAATGGATATCATGCCGATATGAGTCGCACTTTTATTCTTGGGAATGCCAATGATAATCAAAAAGAACTTTATAATATAATTGAAAAAGCAGAGATGGAAGGGATAAAAGCTCTGAAGCCAGGTATATCATGTCAGCTTCCTGACCAAAAGGTAAGAGAAGTTATTCCAGAAAAATATATTAATTATTACTATCCCGGCTTAGGCCATGGAGTAGGTCTAGATATCCATGAAAATCCAAGATTATCTCAGGATTCTAAATTCAAAACAGAAAAAAATATGACTTTAACAGTAGAGCCAGGAATTTATATACCCGGTTGGGGAGGATTGAGGATTGAAGATACTATACTTATAACAGAGGATTCTTATGAAATTTTAAATAAGTTCCCAAGGAAGTTGACAATATTGTAATACTGCAACTGAATATATCCTAGTTCATACTTGAGGAAATTGCATAACTCTAATTTGGCAAAATTGCATAATATATATGGTATAGCTTCGGAGATTTCAAAACAATATGTGGTAGTTAGTTTTTTGAAGAGGTAATTATGCAATTTGCTCACTTAAATAATATATTATATTTGAAATTTTTAAGAAATATTAAATCAAAAAACTATGGAAAAATTAAGTACCTTTGAATTTTAATATATCTTTATGATAAAATTATTAGAGTAATAGTTATAAAACAAAACTTAAAAATATATTAAATATAATAAATAAAGGGGTTAATGAAATGTCAGAAAAAGTATTGGCAGTACACAAGGATTTATTAAAAGATTATTTTAAAGATATATCCTATGGTTTAATAGTGAATGCTAAGGATCTTATTTTTAATAAGGTTCTAGAAAATCACTGTTTTTTAGATAGGGATGTGGCTGAATACAGTTATGACTACAGGCAAATCATTCCTTATATCATAGTAAAAAAAGACGATTCATTCTTAATGCTTAAAAGATTAAATAAGCAAACTGAAAAAAGACTCCATGGTAAATATTCCTTAGGGGTAGGCGGTCATATAAATCCTGATCAATCAGGAAAATATGAAAATATTATTATGAGTGGACTTTTTAAGGAGCTTAATGAAGAAATATCTATTATAGAACCCTTTAAGCTGACTTTTTCAGGTATTATAAATAATCAAACAAGCGAAGTAGGCAAGGTCCATATAGGCTTTTTATACATACTTGAAACAAGCTCTTTAGATTATGAAGTATTGGAAAAGGAAAAAATGACAGGAGAATGGATACATAAAAAGAATTTACGTGATTATTATAAATTTTTAGAAGGCTGGTCTCAAATTGTCTATGATGATTTTATTTCTAAAAAATGGGAAATATAAAATAAAGATGAAGATTTTAAATATATGCTTCAATTATTAAAATATAAAAAAGCCTGTGAAAGCTCTTAAATAATTGTGCTTCACAGGCTTCTCTCTTTATTCTTTTCTATTCTTCTCTATTTAATAGTTATTTTTTCAAGTCCACCCATATATGGTCTAAGTACCTCTGGAATTAACACAGAACCGTCTTCCATCTGATAATTTTCAAGAATTGCTGAGAAGGTTCTTCCAACTGCAAGTCCTGAACCATTTAGTGTATGCACATATGTTGCTTTACCCTTTGGCTCTGGCCTAAACCTAATATTTGATCTTCTTGCCTGATAATCTTCAAAGTTACTACAAGAAGAAATCTCCAAATATCTACCATAGCTTGGCATCCATACTTCTATGTCATAGGTCATTGCTGAACTAAATCCTAAATCTCCACCACACAATCTTACGACTCTATAGGGAAGCTCAAGTTTTTGTAGAATTTTTTCTGCTGCTGCAAGTAAGCTTTCTAATTCCTCATATGAGTCTTCTGGTCTAACAAATTTAACAAGCTCTACTTTATTAAATTGATGTTGGCGAATAAGCCCTCTAGTATCTCTACCGGCAGAACCTGCTTCTTTTCTAAAACAAGGTGTATAAGCTGTATGATATATTGGCAAATTGTCTCCTTCTATTATTTCATTCATATATAAATTAGTTACTGGAACTTCTGCTGTAGGTATTAAAAAATAATCTTTACTTGGCAGATGAAACATATCATCTTCAAATTTAGGAAGCTGTCCAGTCCCTATCATACTGTCTCTATTTACCATAAAAGGTGGAAGTATTTCTTCAAAACCATGTTCCCCAGTATGGATATCCAGCATAAAGTTAATAAGAGCTCTTTCAAGCTTTGCACCCAATCCTTTGTATACTGTAAATCTTGTTCCTGTAATCTTTGAAGCCCTCTCAAAGTCCAATATGCCAAGATCGGTTCCTACATCCCAATGGGCTTTTTCCTCAAAATCAAATTTTGTAGGCTCTCTCCAGGTTTTAATTAATAAATTATCTTCATCACTATTACCTACTGGTGTATCTTTATGAGGTGTATTTGGAATAGTAAGAAGTTTCTGCTTTATTTCTTCCTCTATATTCTTTAACTTAGAATCTAATTCCTTTATGTTTACAGAAAGCTCCTTCATCTCTGAAAGTACAGATGAAGCATCCTTACCTTCCTTTTTAAGTCTTGGAATTTCTTTAGAAACAGTATTTTGTCTATTTTTCATGTCTTCAACTTCTGATATAATTCCTCTTCTTTCTTCGTCAAGCTTTATTACTTCCTCAAGTCCAAAATCTCCCTTTGTTCTCTTTTCAATAAGCTCTTTTACATTGTCAAAATCATTTCTAATTCTTTTTATATCTAACACTTCTAGTACCTCCTTTTTATTTTTTGGCCTTAATTTTTATATGATGAAATTGAATAACTTGAATTTGGCAAAATTGCATAATATATATGATATAGCTTTAAAGATTTTAAAATAATATGTAGTAATTAGATTTTTTAAAAGTAATTATGCAATTTGCTCATATAAATTTTTTATATTAAAAATAACAAAAATCCCTCTATCCCAAATATAGGGACGGAAGGATTCTATTTCCGCGTTGCCACCCTGATTGACTATAATAGTCCTCTCATAGGTTTACTTTTAAAATAACCATTAGCTTATTAACGGAGCTCCCCGACTAAACTTTTCAGTTTAACAGCTCTGGGATGGATTCAATAGATAATCATATCGATTTACACCAACCATCGACTCTCTTAAATAATTACTCTATTTACTAATTCCCTTCATAGCTTTTATATGAATATGTAAATACTTTATCTATATTATACTATATTTTTAGTAATTTTAGCATAAATTATTATACTTTTCAAGGATATTTTAAATTATTATATTTTTCAAGGAAATTTATAGTAAATATTAGTATTTTTATTATAATAATATTACAATATAAATATAAGGATTTATAAATTAAATATAGATTAATTATTTTATCAATTGTATAATAAATACTATATATAATTAATTTATAAAAAAATAGGAGGGGTTGTATGTCAAAAAATGTAAATATCGATTGGAGTAATCTAGGATTCAACTACATTAAGACAGATTTTCGTTATGTGTCCCGATGGAAAGATGGAAAATGGGACGAAGGAAAACTAACTGAAGATAATAAGCTTTCAATTAGTGAAGCTTCAACTGCACTTCATTATGGACAGCAATGCTTTGAAGGATTAAAGGCCTATCGTCGAAAAGATGGTGAAATCCAACTTTTCAGGCCTGATCAAAATGCTAGACGTTTGAACGATAGCTGCAAACGTATCTTGATGCCAGAAATACCAGTAGAAAAATTTATCGATGCATGTATTCAAGTTGTTAAGGCTAATGAAGCTTATGTTCCTCCACATGGAACAGGTGCAACCCTTTATCTTAGACCTTTTGTTATAGGTGTTGGAGATAATGTCGGAGTAAAACCAGCTCCAGAATACATATTCTGTGTTTTTTGTGTGCCGGTAGGTCCTTATTTTAAAGGTGGTATGACTCCTGTAAACTTCAATGTTTCAGAGTACGATAGAGCTGCTCCTTATGGAACTGGTGCCGCAAAGGTTGGAGGAAATTATGCAGCAAGCCTTTATCCCCATGAATTAGCTACTAAGAAAGGCTTTGCAGACTGTATATACCTTGATCCAGCAACCCATACAAAAATTGAAGAGGTTGGTGCTGCAAACTTCTTTGGAATCACAAAGGATAATAAATTTATCACTCCAAAATCACCATCTATTCTACCTAGTATAACAAAATATTCTTTATTGTACATTGCTGAAAACTATTTGAAAATGGAAGTAGAAGAAAGAGATGTTTTAATAGATAATCTAGATGAATTCAAGGAAGCGGGAGCATGTGGAACTGCTGCTGTAATAACTCCTATTGGAGGCATAGAGTATAAGAACAAGCTTCATGTTTTCCATAGTGAAACAGAAGTAGGCCCTGTTACTAAAAAGCTTTATGACACCCTTTATGGTATTCAATTTGGAGATGTTGATGCTCCAGAGGGATGGATTGTTGAAGTAAAGTAGAATCTTAGATTTTTAAATAAAAAACCAATTCTTTTAAGCTGTATAGCTTTTTAAAAGAATTGGTTTTTTGTTTTATGTATACTTTCCCTATGCCCAGGTAATAATCAAAATATAATTGAAATAAATACATAATTTAAATTGAGGACAATTGCATAATACATATGATAGTTCTCTAGAGCATTTAAAGCTACATATATTAGATAGTTTTTACAAAAGGTAATTATGTATAATTAATTAAAAGGGGTGGATAGTATGAATAGCTTTGATAAAATTGATATTTATGCAAAGATTGGAGATTTAAAGGATATAGATTACAGAAATACCCTAGCTATAGCAACGATCATAGAACTTTTGGTAGATAAGGGTATAATAAGTAGACAGGAATTTGCCAGAAAAGCTTATATTTTAGATCAAATGTCTACAGATGAACTTAGAAATTTAAGATCACTTTAATATAAAAAACCCTATATACAGGGTTTTTCATATTGTTCTCTTTAATTTATTAAATATTTTCTTTTCTATAGCATCAACTTTCTTTTTCATCTCTTTTGGTCGCAAATTAAATTTTTTTGATAAATCTCTAATCTTTATGGGACCTTCTTCATCCAATCCAAATCTAAGTCTTATTATTTCCTCTTCTGTTTTATCCAGATCTTTACTGTCTTTTATTATTTGATCAATCTTTTCTTTTATAAACTCTAATGCCTCTGGAGCAACATTTTCCATAGCTTTCCCCTCTTAATCAATTATTCTTAATAGTAAATTCTATATAGTTTTCTCATTTTAAAATCATAAAATAAAATCCTATAATTCTCTTACTTATCTTATCCTTCTATATTTTTTTGAAGTGGTCTTCATTATATGTGACTGAATAAGATAAGATGACAAATCATGCTCCTTGATTTTTTTTATAAAAAATAGTGATTTTATGAATGAAAATATTTTTTTCATACTTAAGCACCTTTCTGTATATATTATAATGATGAATATAATAAATATTATATTGATTTATATTTTAAAATTTTAGCTTTTCTAAACTAAAGGTAAGCAATTTTTTTGAAAGATCAATCATCCCTTGATTTTCTTTGGAATTATATATATCAATTAAAACTTCTCTCTCTTTAACAGACTTTATAAGATCCCTTTCTTTTAATATATTATTTAAGTGGTTTGCTGTTCCTATATTACCATCTATTATATAAACCTTGTCGCCTACAAAATTCTTTATATAATCCTTTAAAAATATATAATGGGTACATCCTAGAACTATTGAAGTAATCTCATTCATATTTATACCTTTAAAACACTCTTTTATACTATCTTCAATATCTTTTCCTTCTATAATACCAGCTTCAATAAGCTCAACAAGCTTTGGACAAGGAAGCTTTATTATATCCCTTTCCTTACCATATCTATCCATAAGAGCGCTAAATTTCTTCTCCTTTAAGGTCATCTCCGTAGCCATAACAACTATCTTACCATTACGATTTATAGTTGTGGCAGGCTTCAAAGCCGGTTCCATACCAATAATAGGTATATCATACTTCTCTCTTAATTCCTCTATTGCTGCGCTGGTTGCAGTATTACAAGCTACAATTATGGCTTTAACACCCTTTTCTATAAGTAAATCACATATTTCTATGGAAAGCTTTCTAACTTCCTCAGGAGTCTTTACCCCATAGGGAGCATTCTTTGAATCTCCATAATATATATATCTTTCATTTGGCATAAGCTTAATAAGCTGAGCCAATACGCTTATACCTCCCATGCCTGAATCAAATATTCCTATAGCAAGGTTTTTATCATTATTCATTTTTCACACCACCGATTTATATGCATTGTTCCAAATTCACATCTTTATATTATATCACATCTGTATAAATAATTCATACCTCCAAAAACTCAAAGGTTTTTGGAGGTTTTCTATATTTTATTCCTCTGTACCTTCTATATCTGTATCTTCTATATCTGTACCTTCTATATCTGTACCTTCTATATCATTTGTATCATTAGCACCATTTATTTCATTTAATCTTTTAAGTATTCCTTCCAGTTCTTCTATAAGCTTACCATATTCAGCCCAGTCACCTTGTCTCTGAGCCTCTGTTGACCTATTAAATACATCATTTGCTCTTATTATAAGTCCCTTTATATCTCCAGCTTCTTCTATTGGTAACTGGGGAGCTGGAATATCTGGTTTTGGTTTCTCAGTATCTTTTCCAAAAATACCTTCTAAAGCTCCTTGGAGTGTAGGTTCCATAACTATTTTATCACCATATGCAACGATTACTCTCCTAACCTCAGGTAAACTATCCTCAGCAGATGCCTGTAAATATATTGGTTCAACATAAAGCAAGGATTCTTCAATAGGTATTATAAGTAGATTTCCTCTAACAACCCTTGACCCCTGTTGATTCCAGTATGTAAATTCTTTAGATATTGCAGGATCCGAGTCTATTCTATTTTCTATTTGAATAGGTCCATAAATATTCTTGTTTTTGGGAAGCTTATATACAACTAATTCCCCATAGTTTTCTCCATCATTTCTACCTACAAGAAGAGCAGTCATATTAGGTTTATTTTTAGGTGTATAGGGAACTGATAGTATGAACTCCTCTTTTTCTTCTTCTGGAAGCTTAAACATAAGATAATTGGATTCTATTTGCTGCTCTTCCTGGTCATACTTCTCCTTTGCTATATGCCATTCATCCTCTTTATTATAAAAGACCTTACTATCTTCCATATGATAGGTTCTATATATAGATGCTTGTATATCAAAGAATACTTGAGGATATCTTATATGAGCCCTTAGACCTTCTGGCATTTCATCTATAGGAGTAAAAAGTTGTGGGAATATTTTAGCATATGTTTGTACAACTGGATCATCTCCATCTGCCAAATAATAGGTGGTATCTCCATTATAGGCATCTATAACTACCTTAACTGAATTCCTTATATAATTAATATTTGAATCATTAATAGGTTCTGAGTAAGGATAGTTAGTACTTGTGGTATATGCATCGATTATCCAGTAGAGTTTTCCCTCATTTATTACTAAATATGGATCAGAATCATATTCTATATAAGGCATTATTTTTCTAACTCTATCATGTATATTTCTATTTATAACAATCTTGCTTTCAGAAGTTATATTCCCTGATAAAAGCATTTTAAGATTTCTCTGCCTATAGGCATATAAGAGTTTATTAAAGCCATTTAATTTAATGCCTGCATTTCCTTCATAGATATTATATACATTGGAAGAACCTTTAGGATAATCAAATTCTTTTTCCTTTGCATTAACAATAATATAATCATTTGTAAGCTCTCCAAAATATATTTCTGGTCTTTCCACCTTCAGTTCTTCCACCGTAGTCTCAGGAGGTATATTTTTTATTAAAAGCTCTGGAAGCCCTTCTGAAGTAACTTTATTTACAGGAGAAAGAGCTATACCATATCCATGGGTATATTTTAGATGCTTATTTATAAAGGTTAAAACATCGGGTTCTATTTTGCTGTGATCAAGCTCTCTAGGAGATAAAAATACTTGTCTGTATTTACCATCTATATAATATCTGTCTATATCTACATCATTAAAATTATAATAATATCTTATACCTTGTTTTTGATTGTAAACTAATTCAGTAGGTCTGTAATCATTTATTCTTATATTAGATATTGTATCAGCATTTTCTTTTAAATCTTCCAGGGTTAAATCAAGATTTGCTGCAAAAATCTCTTCTTTTACATCTTCAAGTCCATATGCTTTTTGAGTATATTTAATATTATAGTCTATATATTCCTTTTCCTTAGATATTTCATCGGGAGATACAATGTAGTTTTGCACTCCTAATGCTATTATATTACCTATTATACTTATTAAAATCATTAAAGCAGGCCCAGACACAGCAAGTCTAAATTTCTTTCTCTTTACTCCAATAATTAAAAGCACCGCAGATAGAAAAGCAATAATCATAATTACTCTATATTTCAATAGTGTAACCTTTATATCAGTATAGCTTGCTCCGTACGCCACTCCCCTTGGAGAATAAAGTAAATCATAGGATCTTATAAAATATCCCAGACCTAAAACTGCAAAAAATATTACACCTAAAATTAATAATTGTCTTCCTGCTATATTAAGTATCTTTCTTCCGTTATCCATATTTATTTGTCTGGTATTAAATTCACTTTCAGAATTTATTTCAATAAGTGTAGGTCTTCTAAGCATCATCATTATTACATAGAATACCACAGTTATAATAGCTAGTAGCACTATAAAAGTTATCAGCATATAATATATCTTAGTTAATAATGGATATCTAAATAGATAAAAGGATATATCCTTATTGAATATTGGCTCTGTTATATTGAAATTCGTACCATTTACAAATCTCAAAATATCGAACCAAAGGTTACCTGCTAAGGTGCTGCTAGATATAAATGAAAGAAATGCTGCCCCTACTAGAGCTAATTGATTTATTCTCTTTTCAGATATACCACTATGTACTGCATTTACCTTTTTGTAGTAGTCCTTTTTTATGAATATCAAATAAATATAAATAAGTATTGTTAATATTAAAAATACCGGAATACCTATTTTAAGTTGTGTCATTAATTTTGTTAAAAACACTTCTTCAAAACCCAAAACTCTAAACCATTTGTATTCTGTAATAAAGTTTATTACGGTATTGAAGGAAGTTGATATCATAATAAAAAGTAATACAATTATACCAATTATAAACCGTCGTGCATTTGTCAAATAGATCACCATCCTATCAAATTACTTCTTACATAAGCAAATTTAAGTATAATATTTGCTTATGTGATTTTTAAAATTAGAATTATACAATTTCCTCATATCTTAATTATACCAAATATAGCCATTATTATTCTTTTTTTATATACCCCAAAGCCCTATAGAGTAAAATAATTTCATAATTAAAATTTAGGACAATTTCATATAGGAATAATATTACTTTTAGTTTTGTTGTTTAATTTTGACGGCAGTATATTAAAGATTTTCAAGCTATATTTGGCAGATAGTTTTTAAATTTCCTTTAATTCTTTCTTTATAAATTCTACTATTTCCTTAATATAATCCTTTGAAAAATCAAATTTTATTCCTGCTGTCTCGTATATACTGCTAACAGACTGAGAATACCCAAGCTTTAAGAAATTTTCATATTGCTCAATAGCTTTAGGTCCATTTTCTTTATAATTTTTATATATAGCTATAGCTCCAAGCTGTGAAATAGCATATTCAATATAATAAAAGGGAACTTCAAATATATGAAGCTGTCTAAGCCATCTTGCTCCCTTTTCTATATCAAACTCCGACCAATCTACCCCCTGGTTAAATCTATCCATAAGGGATTTAAAATATTCTGTTCTTTCTTCTACTGTATGATCTGGATTAGTATATATCCACTGTTGAAAAGCATCTACAATCATGGCCCATGGTAAAAATTGTATAGTGCCTTCAATTTGCTCCCTCTTTGCTTTTCTCAAATCTTCTTCATCTTCATAATATTCATCCAGATATTCTAATGTAAGAAGCTCCATTGACATAGATGCAAGCTCTGCAACCTCACTTGGAACATCTTTATATTGACTTATTTTTTCATCTGCCTTTGCAAAGGAATGCATTGCATGGCCTGATTCATGAAGTAAAGTTCTTACATCGGAATTCAGACCTACTGCATTCATAAAAATAAATGCAGCTCCATGTTCAGCAAGTGGGAAGTTATATCCTCCTGGTGCTTTCCCTTTTCTATTTTCTAAATCAAGAAATTTACTATTTTTCATCATTTGTAACTTTTGTCCAAATTCTGGCTTTACTTTATATAAAATTCTAATAGACTTGTCTATAAATTCTTCTGCATCATCGAAGGGCTTTAAAACTTTACCATCAACATCCACCTCTGTATCCCAGGGTCTCAGCTTTTCAACTTTAAGCTTTTCTTTTCTTTCATTACTCAATTCTTTTAAAAAAGGAATTACAACTTTTTCTACTGAATCATGAAATTTAAAAATATCTTCAGGGGTATAATCAAATCTTCCCTTTGCCCTGTGCATATAATCTCTATAATTATCAAAACCAGCATTTTTAGCAATTTTTACTCTTATTTCCTTCAAATCATCAAATAATTTTTCTAACTCCTCCTTTTTACTAAAGACTTTTTCAGATATTAATCTCCATGCCCGTTCTCTTACTTCTCTATTCGGATATTTTAGATATTTTTTCATTTGTAATAATGTGTTCTCTTCTCCATCAAAATCTACAGTAAGCCCCGACATAATTTCTCCATATTTATTGGAGAGCTCATTTTCTTTTACCATAAGAGGAATATTCTCTTCTCTAAAAATCTCTATATCCTTAGATATTATTCTTATAAAATGAGCATATTTATCAGAAGACATCTCATCCTTATAGGGACTTTCATATATCTTCTTTTTAAATCTAAAATCATAGGGCTGACTTTTGGAAACAATATCTGCGTAAAACTGATTAAACGCTTTAGAATATTGTGGTTTATCAGCATTACAAGTCATTTTTATATATTTCCATGCATAGGTCTCCTCAATTATATATGATAATTCACTATATTTTTCAATAAGATTTTCTAAATCATCTTTAGAATTGATCTGGGCTCCTTCAATTTCTTTAAATTCCTTTTCAACTTCCTCCCATTCATCCGCCTTAAAGTTTTCATCAAAATATATCCTTTTTTTCTTTTCTATCCCTTTATCTGTTAACATCTTATAGTCTCCTTTCATATCCTACTTTCTTTGATTATTTTTTCTAGCTTAATTATATTTTGATTACAAAAACTATCATTGGTCTTTCCTCTCTTTACACACCATCCAACACCTGTAAAAGTGTTAAATAACTGATAAAAAGGTAAGGTTCTTTCAATATCTGGTAAACTTCGTATGTTACTATATCCCAACAAAAAACTTTTTCTGCTGCCGGGATATAAATCCCAAACAAAAAGCTTTATCTTGGAAAAATCTACATCCGCTGAGCCTATTCTTACTGTTTCAAAATCTAAAAGACCTACAATATTTGAATCCTTAATAAGTATATTTCCTGGTCTATAGTCCATATGTACTATAGAAGGATAATCGGGCTTGGGTAAATCTTTATAGTATAAATCGAAAAGTTTAATACATTCATCAATTAATTTTGTATTTAAAATATTTTTACAATCATCTATACAACCTTCAAACCATTCTCTAATAATTTCCCACCATTTATCCTCTTCTGTATATATTAATTCATACGCCTTACCAAGTTCATTCCTTTCTATATTAATATCATGAAGTCGAGCTAAAAGTTCACCCATTTGATATGCTATTTTATTTCCTATATTGTTAGTAATAGGTTTCCCGTCAATATAGGATAATATTAAGGCTCCTGAAATTTCATCATTTCCCTCCCAAAAATCTAATATTCTTGGTGTAGGAAGCTTACCTTCTAAAAGCTTTAGCATTTTATATTCCTTAAGCAGCTTTTTCTTATTATATGGTATTTTTAATATAACCTTTTCACCATTTTCTAAAACCAAGCTACATACTTTAGAACTATACGATTCTGGAACAGAGTCCATATCACGAACCTTTAATTTCATTATTTTTATTACTTTTCTAATAAGCTTTTCCACTTTAGTTTCTCTCCTCTAAAAAATATAAAGAAATCTAATGAAATTTTATCAGTTTTTAGTTTTATCAAATTAATGTCCATACTTAAATGAGAAACTTACATAATTAACATTATTAATTTTAGAATGCAATATGTAGATAACTTACCTGACTCTCCCTACTACTTTTTGCATCTTAAAACTATTCACATGTATTATGCAATTTCCTAAAATATTTATATTATAAAATCCTAATATGATTATTTTTTTCATTAACCTTATATTTCTATACTAGATAAAAAAAACCTTCATAAAAATATAAATGGGAAACTTTTGTTTGTTTATAATACTTTGGAGCCAATCAACTTTAGATTAGGATATATATGAAATAAAGCATCTACTCATAAGGAATAGATGCTTTATAATAATATATTTAATATTTATTAGTAATTAGTTTCTTTAATTTCAAAATAAGCCTTCTCAACGCCACATAATGGACATTTACCTGGAGCCCCTGCTGCTTCGTGTACATATCCACATGCTCTACACTTCCATCTAGTGGCTCCCTCTTTCTTAAATACTTTTCCTTGTTCTAAATTCTCAAGAAGTTTAAGATATCTTTTTTCATGTTCTACCTCAACCTTAGAAACTAAATTAAACACTGCTGCAATCTGTGGAAAGCCTTCTTCCTTAGCCACCTTGGCAAATTCAGGATAAATTTCAGTATGTTCTTCGTTTTCCCCTTCAGCTGCAGCCCTTAAATTTTCGGCTGTTGTTCCAACCTTACCTGCTGGATATGTGGCAGTTATCTCTAATGGTCTTCCTTCTAAAAAGCTAAAAAATTTCTCAGCATGATACTTTTCATTTTCAGCAGTTTCTAAAAACAATTCTGCTATTTGCTCATAACCTTCTTCCTTTGCCTTTTCAGCAAAAAGTGTGTATCTAGTCCTTGCCTGAGATTCCCCGGCAAATCCTTTAAGTAAATTTTGTTCTGTTTTAGTTCCAACTAAATTTTTCATAATATTATATCTCCCCTCTATATAATTTTTATTCTTTATTTAAAATTTTCAAATACATACTATTATTTCACTTTAATTTGTATTTTAAAATTCTTCACATGTATTATGCAATTTCCTCAATTATATATATACCTTAAAAAATCAAAACAAAACATTTTTTTAAGTTTTTCATTTGCTTTCTAAATTCGTTATATAAATACCTCAATAAATACAAAGCCCTTTAGATATATACTCCAAGGGCTTTACCAATTTTCAAATTATTTTATTATACTTTTCAATTTTAATTATTGAGGAAATTACATAATTACATAATTACATCTTCTAAAAATCATCTGATATACTAGCTTTAAAATCTCTACTGATTGAGCTCCATATCTCCATATTTTATATATCCTTTTTTTCTCATATATTCAGAAATAATGAGGGTAAGTATAGCAGGTAGTATAAAATGAAGTATTCCTATATTAATAATAATTTTACCTACAGAAATTTTACCAGCCATAGCAGCCATAGTACCAAATTGACCTACCAAACCACTAGTTCCCATGCCTGCGCCTATACTGTTATTTTCCATTTTAAAAATATAGGTTGATATTGGTCCAATTACAGCACTGGCCAATGTAGGAGGTATCCAAATAAAAGGATTTTTTATTATATTGGGTACTTGAAGCATTGAAGTACCAAGACCCTGAGCTATAAATCCTCCAAATCCATTTTCTCTATAGCTTGCTATTGCAAAGCCTATCATTTGAGCTGAGCACCCGACAACCGATGCTCCTGCAGCTAGCCCACTTAATTGCAGGGATATGGCTAAAGCCGCACTGCTTATTGGTAAAGTTAATATCATTCCCATTAAAACAGCCACAATAATACCCATAGGAACAGGATGAAGCTCAGTTGCCCTATTAATTATTTCTCCCAATCCCTTCATAATCTGAGCTATGCCAGGACTTACAAATACTCCAACCAATCCGCCAACTATGATAGTTGCAGCTGGAACAAGTACTATATCTACTTTTGTCCTTCCGGATATCAATTTTGAAAATTCTGCTGCTGTTAATGCTGCTATAAAAGAACCAACAGGCTCTCCTATAATAACTATGAATGCTCCACTTTCAGCCTTAGCAACTGTTCCTGCTCCTATAGCTCCAGCCACTAAAGAGGCAAATATACCTAAAGGCGGAGCACCTACACTATATGCCACAGCAGCCCCTATGGCTGGTCCCATCATAAATTGAGAAACATTTCCAAAGGTTATAAGCTCATCTATACCAGTAAAATCACCAATTTGTTTAAGTATTAGACCAATAATTAATGATGCAAATAATCCTAAAGCCATTCCATTTAGTGCTTTAGTTATATATTCTTTAAAACCCTTTTTCATTTAAGCCACCTCTTTGGTATTTATTCAAATTATTTGTTCATGTATAAATAAAACATGTTTGAATATAAATGATTTAAAGTAAAAATAATAAATTCAAATATAAAGGTATAAATATTCATTATCTTATTTATCCTTTATCCTAAAAAACTTAAATTGTCTTCTTTAAAGTTTATAGATTTTCTTAATGTATAAATTAGTCTTTCAATCTATTTCATTATATTAACTAAAATATATTCAAACTAATATCCATAGCCTTAGCAGAATGAGTCAAAGCACCTACAGAAATTATATCAACACCTGTTTTTGCAACATCAACTATATTACCAATATTTAATCCACCTGAAGCTTCAAGTAAAACTCTTCCCTCCGCCACTTTAACAGCCTTAGTCATTTCATCAATATTCATATTATCAAGCATTACAATATCAGCCCCTGCTTCTATAGCTTCTTTAAGTTTATTAACACTTTCAACTTCAACTTCAATTTTTACTGTATGAGAAGTCCTATCCTTTATCTTAGCAACAGCCTTTTTAATACCCCCTACAGCCCTTATATGATTATCTTTAATCATAACAGATTCAGAAAGATTATATCTATGATTATGGCAACCTCCTACTCTAACAGCGTATTTTTCTAATATTCTGAGTCCAGGAGTAGTTTTTCTTGTATCAACTATCCTTACTGGATAATCTTTAACAATTTCACTGTATTTTTTAGATATTGATGCTATTCCCGACATTCTTTGAAGAATATTTAATGCTATCCTCTCTCCTTTGAGTATAGCCTTAGTACTACCTTTTATTTCAGCAATATTAACACCCTTTGTTACTTCATCTCCATCCTTTACATTAAAAATTACTTTAATTTCACCATCTATCATTTCAAATACTCTTTTTGCAACAGCTAATCCTGCTATTACTCCATTCTCCTTAGTAATCATACAGGCCTTTGATATACTTTTATTGTCTATTAAATTATCGGTGGTTATATCTATATTACTAATATCTTCTTTTAATGCATTTACTATTATTTCATCAATTAAAACCCAATTAAACAAAGTTCTCTCCCCCTAAATCCCTAACCATAATATGACTTCCTAGGCTTTCCTTTCTTTTAAGTGCTGAGGTGATTATTAAATAAGCTACATAAGCCATATTCACGCATTCATAATATTCTATACTATCTTTACTATAACTATTTAACTCCTTAATTATGGTTTCAATAATTTCACAAGCTTTATTAAGACCTTCTTTGCCTCTTAATATGAAAGCATATCTATTCATTACTTCCCTTATTCTTTCTTTAATTTTATTTAAATCACACTTTAATTCATCTTTATTATGTTTATATTTTAGATTTAAATTATAAATACTTTTCGAGCCTATTTTAATATTAATATCCTGGGCTATTCTATTCCCAAATACTATTCCGTCAAGTAATGAATTGCTGGCTAGTCTGTTTGCACCATGGACTCCTGTAGAAGCTGATTCTCCACAAGCATATAAATAGTCAATATTGGTTCTACCCTTATAATCCGCTTTAATTCCACCCATTATATAGTGTTGTACTGGACAGACTGGAATATACTCTTTTGATATATTAATGCCTTTTTTTAAGCATTCATCATATATATATGGGAATCTATTTTTTATAAAATTCTCATCTCTATGGGTTATATCTAAATATACATTAGGATTATTTTCCTTTTTTATTTCAATTAAAATAGCCTTTGCAACAATATCTCTTGGTGCTAAATCCTTAAGCTTATGATAATTCTCCATGAAGGCTTCATCTTTACTGTTTCTTAGCACAGCTCCTTCTCCCCTTACAGCTTCTGATATTAGAAATCTCTTTCTGTCCTTTTCATTATAAAATGCTGTAGGATGAAATTGAACAAATTCCATGTCAACAATTTTTGCTCCAACCCTATATGCCATGGAAATTCCATCACCGGTTGCAATAGATGAATTTGTTGTATTTTTATATACTTGTCCTATCCCTCCAGTAGAAAGAACTACTGCTTTAGCTAATAAAGCATATATCTCTTTATCATCTTTAACAAGTACACCAATACATTTATTTTTATATGTCAGTAAATCTATAACAAATGTTTCTTCATCAACTTTAATATTTTTTCTTTTTTTTACTTCCTCTGTCAAAGATCTTATTACTTCTTTACCTGTTTGGTCCTTAGAATGTAGAATTCTTCTTTCTGAATGTCCCCCTTCCCTAGTAAGCATAATATTACCATGCTCATCTTTATCAAATATGGCACCAATTTCAATTAATTTTTTTATATTTTCACGAGCTTCTTCTACAAGTATTTTTACTGATTTTTTATCGTTATAGTATCTTCCTGCCCTAAGGGTATCCTCTATGTGGAGATTGATATTATTTTCCTTATTAATGCAAGCTGCAATCCCTCCTTGAGCAAGGTTACTATTACTTTCATTTATTTTATCTTTAGTCAATAGCTTAATCTCATATTTTCCACTTATATTTAATGCAGTATAAAGGCCTGATATCCCAGTCCCCACTATTACGACATCGCAATGTTCTTTCCTTATCTCTTCTAAGTCAAAGTTAATTAAATATCTCTTCATCATATTTATTAAACTCCTTTAAGAAAGGCTCAACATTTTTTTTAGGGATTTATATGCTTTATCCATTATTTCATTATCAACATTAATTTCATTTTTTTCATATTTTAACGAATTATATACTTCTTTTAATGATGTTTTTTTCATGTTATAGCAAACTAATGAAGGAGAAAGTAAATGAAACTCCTTATCAGGATTTTGTTTTCTAAGACTATGGAGTATCCCCATCTCTGTTCCTATTATAAACTTCTTATCATCGTGGCTTTTCACATATTCAATTATTTGTGATGTACTTCCCACAAAATCCGCCTTTTCTACTACAGCTGGATTACATTCAGGATGAACTAATATTTTTATTTCACCTCTTCTTTTTCGAACCATGTCAACTTCATTATGTCTAACTCTATGATGGGCAATACAAAAGCCTTCCCATGGTATTATGTCCTTTTCTGGAAGCATTTTCGAAATATAGTTTCCAAGATTTTGATCCGGAACAAATAATACTTTATTCTCCTTCAAAGACTTTACAACCTTTAAAGCATTTGAAGAAGTACAACATATATCACTTTCAGACTTAACCTCCGCTGAAGAGTTTACATAACATACTACTGGAATATCTGGATAATCTTCTTTAAATGTCCTAAGCATATCGGCATCTATCATGTCAGCCATTGGACAACCTGCATCTAATACCGGAAGTAGCACTTTTTTGTTAGGTGAAAGTATTTTTGCACTTTCAGCCATAAAATGAACACCACAGAAAACAATAATATTTGCATCTGTATCTGCTGCTTTTTTACTAAGCCCTAAGGAATCTCCAACATAATCTGCTATTTCCTGCACATCAGGTATTTGATAATTGTGAGCTAATATAATTGCATTTTTTTCTTTTTTAAGCTTTTCTATTTCTTTTATAATAACTTGTTCTTTCATTATCAAATTCTCCTCTCAATATAACAACTACTTCTAAATTTTTTGTCTTTCTTTTCACTGTAAATGATTTCTAAAATATACCAAAGAAACATTCTGTATTTACACCTGTCTTGTCACTATTATATATAAAAAAAGCATTTCTATCAATCCTTAACTAAAAAACCAACTTCATTTAATTTATTTAATATTATTTCATAGATTTCATCATTTGGAACTTCTATAGTATGGATATGCTCTCCACCAGTTAAAGAAGCTAATGGCTCAGCCTTAAACTCTTTTACCTTGTCAGTAAATTTTTTTAAATCATATCTGCTATTTATCATAAGTGGACATCTTATCTCTCCATATACAGGATGAGTAACTATTACATCTAACACTTTTGCACCCATATCCACCATTATTCCAAGCTCTATTTCTATAGATTCATATCCTTTATGCTTACAAAAAATTGTTCTTATATTTCTATCATTCTTATTAATCTTTAATATATAGTAACCACTAGACGTTGCCATAATATTAATACCCTTTGCTCTTAGTACTGCTATATCTTGAACTATAACCTGTCTGCTGACATCAAATTTTTTTGATAAATCAGAACCGGTAATAGGCTCATCCCTACTATTTAATATATCTAGAATTTGTCTTCTTCTTTCTTCAGTTGTCAAAATTCACCCCTCCTTATTATATAAATTTCTCATAGCAAAACTTAATTTATATACATCAATAGCTCTCAAAAACACTGAGTATTCTAATATATATAATAAAAATAATATTTAAGAAAAAATATCTACTGTAGTCATGCTACATTAAAACTTAAAATAAATTTTGCTGAAATAATGGAGATTTCTACATTCTTTCAGCAAAATTTATTAATCTTTAGAATAGAATTACTATATAGTGAAACAATATAAAACTTTATTTTATACATCTTATATATCTTAAAATATCAATTTTTCAGAGATTTTTTATGATATATAGATTGACCTTTCATTTTCCTTCACTATATGTATTCTTTCTTAAATATTATTAGATATAATACTATCTTGTTTTGACTCTAGTTCTTCTAGCATTCTCCCTTGAATTGTTTATGTGATTAATTATTGCTTTGGAGGCCTCTTCTTTATTTTTTTCAATGAAAGCATCTAAGATTTCTTTATGTTCCTTTAATGTATTTTTCACTCTTCCAGGAGACCTTAAAGACCTGTACCTTGTAGTCTTCATAAAATATTGAAAATCTTTTAAAACATGCTCCATATATCTGCTTTTTGTGGCATTATAAATTGTTTCATGAAATTTTGTATTAAGTTCAGCTATTTTATCTATATCATTTTTAAATGTATAGAATTCCATTAACTCATATATATCTTTAAGCTTCTGTAAATCGTTATCATTCATCCTATCAATAGCCCATTTTACTGCAATAGCCCATTTTACTGCAATAGCCTCTATAGAAATTCTAATAGTATATATGTCTTCAACATCTTGACTAGATATTCCTTTAACTATCACTCCTCTATTGGGAATATTATCAACAAGACCATCTAATTCTAATTGTTTCAAAGCTTCTCTAACAGGTGTTCTACTAACACCAAATTCTTCAGCAAGCTTAGCTTCTACTATTTTCTCTCCGCTAGGATATTTACCAATTAGAATATCTTCTCTTATCTTCTCAAAAATCATAGAAGTTAATGATTTATTCACTTTCTTTTCATGAAATAAATTTTCCATTTTTACCCCCACATTATTAAGGCCGAAAGTTATTTTCAGCATACTATTATACTATCATTTCACCGTCATTTTACATTATAAATATATTTTTGTCAATGTTAGAAAATTTTTAAAAATTTATAAATGATGTATAATTTTTATTTTTTATGTATATTTATTAATTTTTTTTTATTTTTCTATTGAAATTATATTATTTTTTGCTATAATATATTAATAAACATACATTAGGAGGTATAAATATGAATAGAGATAAAGTCGTTTTAGCATATTCTGGTGGTCTTGATACATCTGTAATTTTGAAATGGTTAGAGATAGAACATAATCTTGATGTTATTGCTGTTTGTATAGATGTAGGTCAAGAAGAAAACTTTATTTCAGTTAAGAATAAAGCTTTAGCAACGGGAGCTTCAAAGGTTTATATAATAGATGTTAAGGAAGAGTTTGTAAGTGATTATATTTTTCCAACATTAAAAGCTGGTGCTGTTTATGAAGATAAATATTTACTAGGCACATCCTTTGCAAGACCTCTTATTTCTAAAAAATTAGTTGAAATTGCTGAAAAAGAAGGAGCCGTAGCTATTGCCCATGGAGCAACAGGTAAAGGTAATGATCAGGTACGTTTTGAAGCAACTATTAAAGCACTCAATCCATATTTAAAAATAATAGCCCCTTGGCGTCAGTGGAATCTAAAATCCCGTGAAGATTGTATAGACTATGCTAAAAAGCATAATATTCCTATTCCTGTTACAAAGGAAAAGATTTATAGCCGTGATCAAAATCTTTGGCATATAAGCCATGAAGGTGGAAATCTTGAAGATCCATGGAATGAACATGATAAAGATATATATATGATGACTGTAAATCCTGAGGATGCACCAGATAAGCCAACATATATTGAAATTAAATTTGAAAAAGGTATACCTGTATCTATCGATGGTATTAAATATTCACCCGCCAATATGATATATAAGCTAAATGAAATTGGTGGTTCCAATGGTATAGGAATAATTGATATTGTAGAAAATAGACTCGTAGGTATGAAATCCCGTGGCGTTTATGAAACTCCTGGAGGTACAATACTATATGAAGCACATAAGACCCTTGAAAAACTCGTTCTTGATCGTGCAGTACTTAGCTTTAAAAAAATGGTATCTGAAAAATATGCTCAGCTTGTATATGATGGTTTGTGGTTTACTCATCTTAAAAATTCACTGGACAAATTTGTTGATAATACTCAAGAAGTTGTATCTGGCACAGTTAAGATGAAACTTTATAAAGGAAGCTGCAAGTCTGTAGCCACAAAATCACCTAATTCTTTATACAATGAAGCTTTTGTAACCTTTGGTGAAGATGATGTTTATAATCAAAAAGATGCAGAAGGGTTTATAAATCTATTTACTTTGCCTTTAACTATTAATGCTATCATGAAAAAGGAGAAAAATGAAAAGGAGAAACAAATAATATGAAATTATGGGGTGGAAGATTCTCAAAGTCTACAGCAAAACTAGTGGATGAGTTTAATGCTTCTATATATTTTGATAAAAAGCTCTGTAAACATGATATTCTTGGCAGTATATCCCATGCTAAAATGCTTAGTAAATGTAATATAATATCTGAAGATGAAAGCTTAAAAATAATTAATGGACTTAAAGAAATATTAGATGATATAGAATCGGGAATTATAGAATTTAAAGTAGAATATGAAGATATCCATATGAATATAGAAAAAATTCTTACGGATAAAATAGGTAATTTAGGTAAAAAACTCCATACAGCAAGAAGTAGAAATGATCAAGTTGCTGTTGATATTAGGCTTTATCTTAAAGAAGAAATAATAACTATATGCCAGTTAATAAAAAAACTACTGATAACTTTGATTAAATTAAGTGAAGAGAATATAGATACTATTATGCCCGGATATACACATCTTCAAAGAGCCCAGCCAATAACATTTGCCTATCACATAATGGCATATTTTCAAATGTTCAAAAGGGACTATTTAAGACTTAAGGATTGTACCCATAGAATGGATTTTTTGCCATTAGGGGCTGGAGCCTTAGCAGGTACTACCTATGATACCGATAGAGACTTCATTGCTAATGAACTTGGTTTCAAAGGTATATGTGAAAATTCCCTTGATGCAGTTAGTGATAGAGACTTTATAATTGAATTTTTAAGCGCATCATCAATAATTATGATGCATTTAAGCAGGTTTTGTGAAGAATTAATCCTTTGGAGTTCAAGTGAGTTTGATTTTGTAGAAATGGATGACAGCTTTAGCACTGGAAGCTCTATAATGCCTCAAAAGAAGAATCCCGATGTAGCTGAACTTATAAGAGGAAAAACAGGAAGAATATATGGTAATTTATTTAATATACTAACAATAATGAAGTCTTTGCCCCTTGCATATAATAAGGATATGCAGGAAGATAAACCGCTTCTCTTTGATGCAGTAGAAAATATAAAACCATGCTTAGAAATATTCAATGAAATGATATATACTATGAAAATTAAAAAGGATAATATGAAAAAGGCAACTAAATCAGGCTTCATGAATGCCACTGATGTAGCTGACTATTTAGTAAAAAAAGGTCTTCCCTTTAGAAGTGCCCATGAAATTGTTGGTAGAATGGTTTTATATTGTATACAAAATAATAAAAACATTGAAGATTTAACATTAGAAGAATTTGAAAGCTTCTCCTCTCTTTTTAGTGACAATATAAAAGATAAAGTAAATATAAAAACCTGTATAGAAGCAAAAATTTCAATGGGTTCAACTTCTACTAATAATGTTATTAATATGATTAAAAAAGGTAAAAATTTTCTATATACTTTGTAAAGAATTTACTAGTTTTGAACATTAAAAGCTATTTACAGAAATATATTTTATAGGAATTTAAGTAAAGACCTTAATTTATATATGTTCAAAACTCTAATAAATCTTAAGTATTTGTACATGTATAAACAGAGTTTTAAGATTGATTAACTATATATAGATATTCCAGTAAAATAGTTAATTTATTCATATCAAAATTCCTCAGAAACACTGGATATTTTGATATGAATAATTAAGTTTTATTGGCGTATATCTATATAGTTATCGAAGTATAAAAATTAATAAAAATAACGTTCAATCCAACAATATTAATCAAAATCTTCTTCATAGTTTTTAAATGTAGATTTGATGAAACACATCACGAAAATTATATTTACTACCATTATACATTTTTAGACAAAATGTTTCATATGAAACATTTTAAATCCTATAATATAAATATTTTAGGAAAAGTATATATAATATTGGAAAGCATATATGCTTTCTTCATAACTGAATTTAATCTTAAATTAATAATTAAAATTTATTATCTATAGCACTATGCTTTAGATATTTTTTTATACTCTACATATGAATATATAATTGGATAAAGCATTGCAACAACCATAGCAGCTACAAATGCAATTACAGTGGCTACTCCATTTAAAAATACTGAAGCTATAAATATTATCCCACTAATCATAAATGAAAAACTGGCAACTCTATGGGTCTTTTTCCATACTATTTCATTTGCAAGAGTCCATGGCGTCCTTATTCCAAAAAAATAATTATGTCTAATTTGACCCATATAATTTCCAATTACTATAAACATTATTCCAATAAATAGTCTTACAAATACTCCTATATTTATATTAAATCCAAGTGAATATAAAATTATCATCCAATGCACAGCAATTATAAATAATACAGTAAAATATTTAGCTATATTATATGCCTTTTTATGTTTTAAATATGAATTTTTTTTAGGATCTATTTTAGGAAGAATTGTCATTAATATATATATTATTAAAGGTAAAATAGCTGTAATAAAAACTGAGGCCCTATGGCTGTAGTCATTTATTTCTCCATTAAAATTAAAATTTGTTGCTATTTTTTCCGGTAAGCTATTATACACAAATACTGTTGTTAATATAGATAAAATTACTAAAAAGACTAATACTTTATTAATTCTCATCTTCATCTCTCCTTTCTAGAAAGTCAAAAAACCAATTCATTATTTCCTGGACAGCTGTAGAATTCAATGAATAATATATATTTTGTCCCTTTTTCTCCCAAAGTACTAATTCTGCATTTTTTAATATGTTTAAATGATGACTTATAGAAGGCTTACTTATACTAAAATACTCTGAAATCTCTCCAGCTGTTAAATCTCTTTCCCTAAGTAATCTTAAAATTTTTCTCCTTGTTGCATCTGACAATGCTTTAAAGGTTTTATTCAAACTATCACACCCTATATGCTTATTTAGATATTTATCTAAATATCTAAATAAATTGTACAATACATACTTAAATTAATCAATGTATTTTTTTTGCATTAAAGTATATTATTTACTGTGAAATATTCCTTTCATAGCTAAATTAGCACTGTTATTTAAAAAAGTAAACAATACTAATATCCATGGTAATATCAGAGAATTCCACCAAAATTCACAATAAAAATAAAAACCTGAAAGAATTGTATTCTTTCAGGTTTTTTCATTTTTAACCGGCAACGACCTACTCTCCCAAGCAGTTACCCGCCAAGTACCATCGGCGCTGAAGGGCTTAACTTCTGTGTTCGATATGGGTACAGGTGTATCCCCTTCGCTATTGCCACCGGATTTGTGCACTATCGTGCAAATGAACAATGTATAGTGCATAATTAATAATTGTTTTTTTATTCTCTCAAAACTGAACAATGGATGTTTTGGTCAAGCCCTCGACCTATTAGTACCTATCAGCTAAAGACATTACTGCCCTTACACCTTAGGCCTATCAACCAGATGGTCTTTCTGGGGTCTTACTCCTTTCGGATGGGAAATCTTATCTTAAGGTGGGCTTCGCGCTTAGATGCCTTCAGCGCTTATCCCTTCCGTACTTAGCTACTCAGCCGTGCTCCTGGCGGAACAACTGATACACCAGCGGTACGTCCATCCCGGTCCTCTCGTACTAAGGACAGCTCCTTTCAAATTTCCTGCGCCCACAGCGGATAGGGACCGAACTGTCTCACG
>NZ_FUZT01000028.1 GCF_900167445.1 Maledivibacter halophilus | reverse complement strand
ACCTTAGATACTACTTAATCGAGTCTGCTAACAGTGTTAAAAACCGCAATCCTGAGTACAGAGAATATTACTACAAGAAATATGGTGAAGTAACTACTCACCAGCATAAAAGAGCACTCGCACTTACATCTCGTAAATTAATACGACTGATTTTTAGCTTGCTGACTAAAAATCAAATCTACTCCAATGATAAAGTTGGAGAGATTAAATAAAATATTTTCCTATCCTAAACCTGTTTTTTTGTGAAAAACCATAGGTTCTATTAAGGTTACTCTTTTTTAAACATTTCTTTTGTTTTCTTTTAAAATATTATCTTGACATATTACCAGATTGCTAATTGAAATAAGATCTAAAATTATTTAATAATGTCTCTTAAATCGTATTTCTCAATTCTTCTTAATAAAGTAGCGTTACTAAGACCCAATAAGCTAGCTGCACTTCGAATACTGCTAGTACATAGTAATGCATTTGATATTATTTCTTTTTCGTATTTATCAAGTCTGTCAGACAAAAAAGAAGATGACTTACTTGCATCTTTTGTATCAATCAAATATCTTGGTAAATCATCCAAGGTTATGACTTCATTTTTGGCAGTGATATATGATGATTCAACTATATTTTTTAGTTCTCTTACATTACCTTCAAATTTATGATTATAAATGTTGAATAATGCATTTTCACTAAATGATTTTTTAATATTATACCTATTAATTAATTCTCGCAGGAAACATTCCAATAACGGCATGATATCTTCTTTTCTTTTACGCAATGGCGGTATTTCAATATTTGCTACGTTTAATCTATAAAATAAGTCCTTTCTGAATTTATTGGATTTAACTTGATTAACTATATCTAAATTGGTACAGGTAATAATTCTTACATCTACTGATTTTGACCAACTTATTCCAGGTTTTTTTACTTCTTGTTCTTGTAGTGCTCTAAGAAGCTTAGCTTGAAGTATAGGAGATAGTTCACCAACTTCATCTAATAGTAAAGAACCATTGTAAGCTGACTCAAAAATACCAACTTTACCTTTAGAACCATTACCTGTCAAGGTGTCATTTTCATAGCCAAGAAGTTCAGAGTCAGCAAGTGATTCCGAGATAGCCCCACAATTAACTTTTATAAATGGCATATTTGATTTTGGGCTATATTTGTGAATGGTGTTTGCTATGACTTCTTTCCCAACTCCAGTCTCACCTTGAATCATCACTGAAGTTGAGAAGGGAGCATATTGCTTGGCTAATTCGTGTATTTCTTTCATTTTTTCACTGTAAAAAACTAAATTATGCTCCATAATACCTCCTTATGTGGTTCAAAAATAAAAACATTAAAAAATCGCACTTTTTCTATATTATAGCACAATATACTATAGAATTATAGAAAAACATCAACAATTATGAACCATTGTTTAAATAAAATTATCATTTATCTTTCTATTCATGATGTAGTAGGAGATGAGATTTTTAAACATAGCCTAAAGGAGAATTATTCTGATGATAGAAGAATAAATAGAATTTCGAATTTCTTAGATGATGAGTATGGATATTGTCCATTTTATTTTTATATTGTAGATTATGATAATAATAAAGTTGGTGATCCGGGATGTGTTTTATCTGGTATATACAAGAGTTCAGGGGATAAGGCAGAAATTGAGGATTTATATAATATCTTTGAATATATGTTCCATGAATGCCAATTACCTCTTGATGTGATTTTTCGGGAACGTATAAAGTTTTGTGTATCTGATTCTTTGTTATTAACTTAAATCCTAGTATTTTCTTATCAAAAAGTTTCAAATCAGTGCAACTCCTTTTTAAGGAATAGGACGTATTAAAATAGATAGTGGTTAATTTCTAAACTCTATATTGTCATCATATAGTAGATTAATTATGTCAGATATATAAACAAATTTTATCCCTTTATTTTGCAATTTAGGATATATTGATTTAATAGCTTTTGCAGTAACTGTTCCGCCCTCTATTCCAACATGTCCAATTCCAATGGCGTATCCCCTTTTCAATGCAATTTCTCCCAAGTTTTCTATCTGTTTTTCTATATGAATTTGATTTTGCGTTCCATCAAGGAAGATGTCACGAGCTGCAAATTTAACATTCATATCTTTTGCTATATTTGGTATCACAGAATTTCCAGTTGTTTTACTGTCTATAAAAAACAAATCTTTCCCTCTTGCAATTTCTAGTATAGACTTAATTATTCTCTTGTCCTGAGTGGCTTTAGAACCCATATGATTATTCATTCCTACAGCCATTGGAATTTGTGACAAGCCATCTTTTATGCAATTTTGAATTTCATTGTTTGATAAACTAGATGTAATTCCTCTTGGTCCTAACCACTTTTTTTTTCCATGCACAGGTTCCATTGGAATATGTAATATGATTTCCAATCCAGCATCATAGGCTGCTTTGGCATCACTTTTACTGGAGGGTTGAAATGGCATTATAGCAGCAGTTAATGGAATATCAAGTTCATACATATCTTTGGTTCCCTGACTGTTATTTCCAAAATCATCTATTATTATGGCTACATAGCTAGTTGTTTTGACATTAGTTTCTATGGTGTTAGTATATAAAATGGACATAAAGCTAATAGTGACAAGAGAAAATAGTACAATTAATAAAGCTAATAATAAGTGTTTTCTTGAAACAATAACAAACATAGAGCAACCCCCTTTTAAAATTAAACAATGTTATAGCTTATAAATATATATATTCATCATTATCTAATAAATACAAAACCTTAGCCAATAATATTAAAGGGAAAAAAATACAAACAAATCGTTAATTATTATATTAGAATAATGGCTTATGGATTTAATATATTACTATTAGGATGAAAATTTAATTGAATATAGAGGTGATTTTTTGAAGTCTTTGTTTATAGTCATTAGTGCAAAAACGGTAAAGAGATTTATTATAGGGGGATTGCTTTTATTTCTTATTATTTTTCTTACATATAGTAAAGTACAATACATAAATACTTTCGCGAAGGATAATTTATTAACTAACAAAACAATTGTAATTGATCCTGGTCATGGTGGTATAGACGGAGGAACAAGTTATAAGAATGAAATCTTAGAAAAAGATGTCAATCTTGATATTAGTTTAAAGCTTCACAAAGAGTTAAATGGAAAAAATATTAATGTGATAATGACAAGAGAGGAAGATGTTTCGCTAGAAAATAGAAGTAATCTGAAATCTTCAAGATATAGAAGAGATTTACATGCCAGGAAAAGTATTATTAATGAAAGTAATGCGGACTTATTTTTGAGTATTCATGCTAATTCAAATCCTAGAAAGATAGAAACAAAGGGCGTCATAATATTCTATTATAAGGACTCTGACAAAAGCAAAGAATTAGCTTTGAAAATATGTGAATCAATTGATCACATACTTTATAAAAATATCGCAGGTTATGAAGAAGTAAAAACTGAAGTTCTTCCAAATGATTATTATATTTTAAGAGAAACTAATATTCCTGGAGTATTGATAGAAGTAGGATTTATGACAAATGTTGATGATAGAAAACTTCTTAAAAATGAAAAATATCAAAGAAGAATTGCTAAGGCTATTAGTAAGGGAGTTGAAGAATACGTAATACAATAATAATTAAGATAATAATGACTCAAATATATTTATTAAAATGAAATGAGGATTCCTGAAAATGATTGTATTTATATCAAAACGTTGATTAATAACAATATTGATTTTTATTATTATCTCCATTTTAATTATTTCAATATATCAAGGAGAAGTATTTAGATTTATTTTTACTGATGTGTTTCAAAGAGTATCAACTGATGGTCCAGACCCTAAATTTACTCCTCAGATCTTAGATATTTTTAACAAGAATAAAACTAAGGGAACATTTTTTGTACTAGGTGAGCAAGTGGAAAAGCATCCCGAAATTGCTAAAATGATTGTGGATATTAAGAATGAAATAGCGAATCATACCTAAGACAAATCATGTCAATTGGAAAATTAATTTATTATAAATAAGGAAGAAAATGATAAAAAAAATACTATTTATCAGTAGTTTCATAGGTCTTGAACATGCAGCGAAAGTTGCAGAATTTATACAGCTCCTGCTGTAAGATATGAAACTAGGGGCAGTTAAACTTCTTAAATAAAATTTAACTGTCCCTAGTTTCATAGTTTTTTTAATTAATTATTGTACATTATACATACCGTGACTTTGCATGTAATTAAATATTTTTTCACCGTGCTCTTGTTCTTCTTTTTGAATGTGATTTAATGCTTTCCTAATATTAGTATCTGTGAATTCAAATATTGCTGTATTATAGGTAGCAGAAACATATTTTTCTGTGGTAAGAAGATCGGTACATAAATCAGCATCATTTTGATTTTTCATTCCACTTTGACTCATGGACTGATTTTGTTGATTTTGCATATCTTGTTGCTGTTGTTGATTAACATTTGGAACTTGACCATTCATAATTTGATTGATGGTATTAAGATGTTGTTGCTCTTGATTACCTAGTTGAGTAAAAAGTTGTTTTAATTGAGGATCTTTAGCTTGGTTTGCATAATTACTATACTTCTTGATACACAATTCTTCATGACTCTTTTGATCTTCTAATAAGTATCTTTCCTTTTGAGTTAAATGCATTTTGAAACACCTCCAATTTTAGAATGTGTAAAAAAAGGGATATTATACTAAAAACCAATAAAAACATAACTATTTATCTGATTCTTTACTTATACCCCTGGCTCTTAAAGGAAAATTGTCTAAGATTTGCCCCACAAGGGAAGAAGATTTATAAGGGGAAATAGAAAAAATGTATCAAAAGGAAGAAAATCATAAGATTGCTTACAATTCTGCCTATATTACTGATAGGTGATTTCCCTAATCTCGCCGGTAGTTTTAGGCCACTGGAAAGCTCCGTTTTCCAGCCGCTTGTAAAGAAGAAGAAATCCATCGCCTTCCCAAAATAATGCTTTCATCCTCTCCCTTCTTTGTCCTCTCCTCTTTGCATGCCCTTCTCCATCCTCCCATATTCCTTCATATTGGAGGTCCTTGCAATCAATACCCAGAGAATTATTTACACTCTCGTTTTTTTACAGACTTTAAATTTTTTTGAAATTTATATTATATTTTTTCGTTTATATTATACTTTTTCATTTTATAATATAAAACGCTTCGATCTATACCAAGTAGTTCAGCTGCCTTTTTTTTATTCCATCTTGAAGCAACTAATGCTTCAATGATGGCTTTCTTTTCTGCAGAATATCTGATTTCACTTAGATTTTTACTGCTTTTGCTTATCGATCCGCTAAGATTATTAGGTTTATTTATATAAAGATGAAAATGCTCAATACCTAGAATACCATTGACAGCATATATAAATGCTCTTTCAATAGAATTTTCAAGTTCTCTAACATTTCCTGGCCATTCATATGAAGACAGCAGTTTAATTGCTTCATCTGATATTCCTGATATATTCATTCCTAACTCACTATTATACTTCTTAATAAATCTATTAACTAATATTGGGATATCATCAACTCTTTCTCTTAATGGCGGAATTGATAAATTCACCACATTTATTCTATAATATAAATCTTCTCTGAATTCACCTCGTTGAGATAGCTCAAGTAGATCTCTATTCGTAGTGAAAATCATTCTTACATCAATAGGAATAATACGACTTCCACCAACTTTTTTTATCTCTTTTTCCTGAAGAACACGTAGCAGTTTTGATTGGAGATACAAGGGAAGAGAGTCAATTTCATCCATCATAATTGTACCACCATTAGCGATTTCAAAATCACCCATTTTCCCTTCTTTTAAAGCGCCAGTAAATGCTCCTTTTTCATATCCAAACAACTCTGATTCCAAGAGGCTTTCTGGTATAGCAGCACAATTAATCCTTACGAAGGATTTGTTATATCTATTACTTAGTGAATGAATTGAATGAGCGAAAAGTTCTTTTCCTGTGCCACTCTCGCCAGAAATGAGCACAGAAGATTTTTTTGATGCAACCCTATAAGTTAGTTCTTTAAGTTGGATCATGTATTTATTTTTTGTAACGATATCATCTATGCTATATTTTGCAGGATTATTTCGAAATTTTTTCTCTTTATAGTAAGATAATTCTTTTTCAAGGCTTTGAATACGTGTATTCAGCATCTCGATATGATTATGGTCCTCAAAAGTTGATAAGCCGACAATTCCTATTAGGTTTCCATCCTTAATTAATGGATATCTATTGACAATGAATGCTTTATTTTTTCTTTTATAGATTACTCCTATTTCTGATTTCTTTGTATGAGAAACGATAGGCAATCGAGTATCTTCTACAACTTCAGTTATGTGCTTGTGAATTGATGTTTCTTTGTCTACACACATTGAGTCTGCATATAGATCGTTTATATAAATTATTCTGCAATTTTCATCTAAAATAATAAGGCCGCCCAAAGTTTCTAAGATCAAAGGGCTGAGATACTCTTTTAGTTCAGATTTAATTTCTCGATCATTTAACCAATTATCTTTTTTCATATTGCTCTCCTTTCATAATATATTGCATAGATTTAAAAAGATTGATTACTTATTATTCAATTAAATTAAAAAATAAATAGTGATATTAATGTCAGATATTTAAATTCTGTTTCAATGTTTAAGCGTACTCTTTATTAAATACAATACAAGGTGTGTTAAAATACCTACACAATTTTAAAAAAATACTACACAATAACCTGATAGTATTTCCAAAATAAGTTAAATAGTCAAATGATGGACTAAATATAGGCTTAATTTACTTATTATTTTATCATATTTTTCAAAAATATAGTTGGCATGCTAATTGCAAATATGATAATTGTTAATATTTTATTATACAAAGTATATTAAAAAAACCGTATTTTATGGAGGTGAAAAACGTAATTATGTTAGTCATTAAAACTTATGCAGTATGCAGCGTAAAATTTTAACCTTCTATATTTCTGCTGTTTTTGTAAAGGGCGTAAATAATTAATAACATTAGGACAAGATTATTCAAGTGCCTTATGAGTAGTTAAATGTAGTTAGCTCATTATATTGCATGATAATACAAATATGAAATACAGAGCTATTTATTCAGGATAATTAAAGGGGAGGAAAATATGTCACAAGTAAAAGAAATTAGTATTGATAAAGTAGTTTCTTTGGATCAGGCCATTTCTCACATAAGCGATGGTTGCACTCTAATGGTAGGAGGGTTTGCAGCTACAGGTTCTCCAATGAAGATAATAAATGGACTTGTTGAAAAAGGCGTAAAGAATATGACACTGATTTGCAACGATACTGGTCTAGTTGATGCGGGCATAGGATTGATGGTAGTTGCAAAGCAGTTTAAGAAAGTGATTGTATCGCATATTGGTATGAATCCTGAAACAGGAAAACAGCTTGCAGCTAAAGAACTTGAGGTTGAGCTTGTACCACAGGGAACTCTTGTTGAGAGGATTCGCTCTGGTGGATTTGGACTAGGAGGCGCTTTGACTCCAACAGGAGTTGGTACAGAGGTGGCAAATAGTAAGCAGACTTTAGAAATCGACGGTAAGACATATTTAGTTGAAAAACCACTTAAAGCAGATGTTGCAATAGTGAAAGTTAAAAAGGCTGATCGACTTGGTAATGCTATATACCATGGTACTAATATTTCACATGGACCTATGATGGCAACTGCTGGTAAAATAACCATTATTGAAGCAGATGAAATTGTGGAAATCGGAGAACTGGATCCAGACCAGATACAAACACCATCAGTATTTGTCGATTATATTGTTCAGGGAGGTAATTAAGTATGCAAGATATCAGTATTAAGCAATTGGATAAGGAAACAATGGGAAGAATAATTGCCCAAAACATTGCTATTGATCTTGAAAAGGGAAGCATGGTAAATCTTGGGGTAGGATTGCCAACTCAAGTAGCAGATTATGTAAAACCTGAACAGCAGATATTACTCCACGCAGAGAATGGATTAATAGGAACTGGTAGAGCTATACCTGTTGGAGTAGACTGTGATCCAGACATTATTAGTTCCTCAGGATATCCTACAACGATAATCCCTGGAGCAGCTTTCTTTGATAGTTCAATATCCTTTGGTATTATACGTGGTGGGCATCTTGATGTGACTGTGCTTGGGACTATGGAAGTAGACCAGGAGGGGAATATAGCAAACTATCAGATACCAGGGAAAAGAGTAACTGGAATGGGTGGAGCGATGGATTTGTGTGTTGGTTCCAAGCAGGTTATTGTAGCAACTTATAATTCTCAAAAGGGGAACCCAAAGATACTGAAAAAATGCAGACTTCCACTTACTGCCCAAAAAGTTGTTTCAAAAATAGTAACTGAAAAAGCTGTTATGGAAATCAGGAAGAATGGCATTGTATTGACAAAGTATAATCCAATGTTCACAATAGATGAGATTCAGGCGGAAATTGAAGCAAAGCTTATCATTGATGATAACCTTAAAGAAATGTTGATTGACTAAATTTAAATATAAAATATATAAAATTTTAAAAAATACATGAAATATTAGGAGGAATTAGTAATGGCATATAGTAAAGTTTTTATTCCTTATGGGGTGTACTATTCAACACCATTTGTACGATGGAATGGCTCTTTAAAGTCAGAGAATCCAATAGTGCTTAGTGCAGAAACAGCAAGAAGATGGTTTGTTCATAAAAAAATTGATCCAACAGTACTTGACTTCCTATACTTCGGATCAACTGTAGTAAATCCATTATCATTTTATGCGCATGCTTATGCAGCCGCAGTGATACTTGAAAGGAAGAAGGAAATTCCGGCATTATCGTTAAACCAAGTATGTGCTACATCAACAACTTCAATATCGCTCGCAGCAAACGATATTGAGGTGGGAAATTATGATGCTGTGCTCTGCCTCTCAGGTGACAGATGCTCAAGTACTCCTATAGTTGTAGCACCAAATCCTAATACGGGTAGTCTGGATGTTGAAAACGTTGTTCTTGACAACTTTAACAAAGATCCTTCACCAGGTGCAGGCTTGAAAATGTTTCAGACGGCTGAGGCTGTTGCAAAAGAAATGGGAATAACTAAGGAAGAATGTGACGAAGTAGCTCTTCTTAGATACCATCAGTATCTGGATGCACTTGTTAATGATAGAGAATTCCAGAAAAAATACATGTTTTCGGTAGAAATAAAAGAAGGCAAAAAGAATGTAAAATATATTTCTGAGGATGAAGGTGTAAGGCCTTCAACAGCCGAAGGTTTAGCTAAACTAAAACCAATAGAAGAAGGTGGTGTACTGACATTCGGCAGTCAGACACACCCAGCTGATGGAAACTGTGGAATTATTGTTACAACTAAAGAAAAAGCAAAAGAAATTAGTTGTGATCCAAATATTAACATTCAGATTCTTTCATATGGTACAGTTAGAATTGGTGCCGGACGAATGGCAGCTGCACCTGGCCCGGCACTTGATAAAGCGATAAAAAATGCAGGATTGACAGTTAAAGATATTAGCCAAGTAAAAACCCATAATCCTTTTGCAGTGAATGATATAAGTCTTGGGAGAATGCTTGGAATTGAACAGAAGAAAATAAATAACTATGGATCTTCGATGATTTATGGACATCCTCAAGGACCAACTGCTGGAAGATCTATAATAGAGCTTATTGAAATATTAGTTAAACAGGGTGGAGGTTACGGTGCATTTACTGGATGTGCAGCTGGAGATATTGGTGCTTCAATAGTGATTAAGGTAGATTAAAAACTCTAAATAAGTTGAGGCTGCAGCTAATGCATCCTCAACTTTACAAACATCGAAGGGAATTTTAAGTACTACGTGGAAATATGACCATTGTAGTTTTCTAGATTATGAAGGATGTGTATGTGATTGACGAAGTTTATTAGTAGTAATTCTAATGATACAAAATCAAGAATTAAATTGTATAGTGAAGTAGCATTGTTAGTTGGATTGGTCTTGAACGGATTAGCTGTAACTCTAATGATAAAAAGTGGGCTTGGTGTATCTACAATATCGTCCATACCATTAATATTGGATTTAGTCAGTTCCAAATTAACATTAGGCATGACAACATTTCTTTTTCAACTTTTTTTAATGGCTATTCTTTTTGTTGTCACTCGTAAAATAGGACAGTATGTTATTTCACTAGGTCTTGCTGCTTTATTTAGTATAATTTTAGAGTTTTATAGTAGAATATTTGATGGAATTTTAATTAATGGAATTGCAAGATATTTAATTTTCTTGGTTGGGTTCATTTTGTTAGCTTTTGGGATAACTCTTATGATAATGTGTAAACTTCCACCATTGCCTTTTGATATTTTCATAAGGGATATGGCATTGATTTCAAAGAAGAAAGTGAGAACAGTGAAAACAATATTTGATGCAACTTGTGTTCTATCAACCATATTGATATCCTATGTGAATTTTAAAAGTATATATTCTGTCGGAATAGGTACAATATTTGCTATGGTGTTTACAGGAAGTGCAATACAATGGTTAATAGATTTAATTAATAGATATATTATCTTTGTACCAAGAGCGTATACGAAATTTATATATCATAATAGTTAAAAAAACTAAGGCTTAAGGAGATATACATATAGTTATCGATTATATTTAGATATAAAATTACAATTATTAAAGGGGGAAAAATAATAATGAATACCGACAAATTTTGTATGGAGAAAACCAAACTAATTCAAATTATTGCCTGCTTAGCAATAGTCATTCTTTTTTGGATTGTGCCTCCTGTTGAACCGATGACCACTGTGGGGATGAAGGTCATCGGTGTCTTCATTGCCACTGTACTTCTTCTCTCACTTGTGGACACCGTATGGCCTGCAATGCTGGCGTTAGTCCTGCTATCTAGAACTGGTGTTACCACTCTGAACACTGCCATTTCTGGTTCCTTTGGAAGCTGGATAATCTACTTCGTTCTCATGAGCTTTATTATGACATATGCTCTAAATGAGTCTGGATTTACAACCAGATTGGTTGCAAAGTTTATGAGCTTAAAGTTTGTTAGTAAGAGTCCCTGGATATTCACTTTTTCCCTTGGTGCCTTGGGTATGCTTCTTGGCTGTTTTATGGATCAGGTACCAGCCGCTTCTTTTATGCTTTCCTTTTGTAGTAAGATATATCAAGAGCTGGGCTATGATAAGAAGGATTCTTATCCAAATATTGCAAATATCGTAACGATATTTGGTGTTAATATAGGAGGTGCCATGACTCCTATTTCTCACTCCTTGATCATTCTCGGTCTTGGCATATACGAAGGAGCAACTGGCAAAGCTATAAGCCTTTTCACTTACTTAGCTTATGGGGTTCCTACTGGAATTCTTCTATTCATTCTTATGGCTATCATGATTCGACTCTTCGCTAAGCCCGACATGAGTAAATTCAAAAATTTCAATATCGAGAATGTTATTAACAAACAGAATCCAATGGACCTTAAGGAAAAAACAACCGTTTTCATTTTCTTTGCAACAGTTGTTATGTGGATGTTGCCTGGTATTATGAACATGTTTGTAGGAAGTTCTTCATTTGTCAAAGCTCTAAATTCCTATGGAATTACCTTCTGGGCAATTCTGTCTGTAGTCTTAATGTCTGTTATCAGCATTAATGAAAAGCCTATCATCGACGTTGCGGATATTGTTAACAAGAAGATAAATTGGGCTATTCTAATTTTTATCAGCATTGGAGTTTACCTTGGAAGCGCTGTTAGCGACAAAGCCACTGGTGTAACTGATTTCATTGGCGAAAAAATCGTTCCCCTGACCAGTGGAGTATCTCCTATGATTATTGTTCTGATAATTACTTTCATTACCCTCTTTTTAACTAACTTTGCTTCTAATGTCACTACTATTACAGTTATGACCGGTGTTGGTGTTGCCTTAGCACTAAGCGGTAAATCCATTGATCCTGTTGCCATTGCACTAACAACTACTTTATGCGGATCCTGTGCATTTGTTTGCCCGTCTAGCTTTGCTACTGTCGCAATGCTACATGGTGATGATTACAGCAATCGGAGCAAGATATTTAAATATGGTATAGCAATGCTAATAGTGACTACGCTTATAGTAACGTTTGTTAGTTATAACATCAGCAGTATGATGTTGTAGTGTAAATAATTTTATAGTTTCTTGTTCTCTAGACTAATATTAGAATATAGTTAACAAAATAAAAGTAAGAGCATTTAATCTATAAGTATTTTTATATATGTTTTGTAGGCTGTCAATTAATTTTGGTAGCCTTTTTGTAAGTAAGATTATTTAAGGTTATACCAGATGACAAGTAGTTACGTTGAACTGCACCACAAGTAACGGCAGTTTTCAGTAGGATAGTGGTTATGTGTATTTCGTCTTTACTATTGAAATCCACTAAAATCATATTGATATAATAATCAATATGATTTTTATTTTTACTATAAAAAACGGTAAAAATACTAAAAAACACATACTCTACGATTCGTTTATTGAATTAAATTCGTAAGTAGGTTAAATTAATATAAGAGGTGATATTAATGGATTGCAAGAAAATGGTAAATTAATATATCAATTGAGAAAAGAAAAAAATATGACCCAAAAACAAATTGCAGATGATAAAGGTAAGTGTTGATAGAATTTTATTAGGCGAAATTAATTTAAATGAATTAGTAGGAAGAAATATGAATAAATTAAAGTTTTATGTATGTCCACAATGTAATAATCTAATGACAGCTACAGGAGATGAAAAAGAACTTTAATCCTAAAATTTTAAATAAGAACTTACGGATATCACCATTTCCAAAAGTATTAAATTTAGAAGGAACTCCTACGAGCAGTTATTGCTATTTAAAAGGTATAGTGATAAAGAATTATATAAAATATATACTAAATAACAATAAATCAATCCAAGGACTAAGCTAATAATCTTTAGAAATCTTTTCTTAAATAAACCATATCAATAAGCTGAACACCATTTTCAAAAATAGGTTTATCGTAGTTATCGATGAAAAAATTTTTTGTTTTATGAGAAATTTTGAATCCGCAATGTTCATAAAAAGGAATTGTCAAAGGACTATCTCCAGTACCTACAAACATTGTCTTGCACTTGCCTTTATAGTATTCAAATATATACTTTACCAAGCTGCTTCCATAGCCTTGTCCTTGGTATTTTTTATATGTAGCTAAATTCTTTAGCTCGTATTCATCATCATTTTCTTTTGTTACAACACAGATACTTTTTAAATCTCCATCATACAATGCAAATAATTCTCCTCTATGTAAATACTTATCAATCATATTTTCTTGTTCATCAGCTAAAAGCAATAAGTCTAAAAAATCTTTTTTATTGTCTTCTATAATTTTGACTTCCATATGAACCTCCTGTTATATTGAGATGGCTCCTCATATACCATAAAACTATAAAATACAGAATCATCTTCAACCTCATAACTATTCAGCCTATAATCCATCTCTTTCTTATTATTCTTTAATTTTATTTTTTCTCCTTCATAATCATACCGAATAAATTCATTATCCACTGAAATGTTATCTGCTAATAGGGCCTGCATTCCCTTTATATCTTGGTTCAAATATGCTTCAATAAACCGATTCGCCAAATAATAGGTCATCGCTGACTTTTTTCGCTGTTCTTCTTTTTCCTGGAATATTTCTTTTATATTTTCATTTTCTCGCTCTAATTGTTCCACTTTTCCTTTTAGTTCAACAATCATTTTATTGTCTTCACGCTGTTTATCTTTCATTGCATGCAATTCAGCTTCCAAATTATTTACTGTTTTTGATACATCAACTTGCTCTGCTGTTTGTACTTTGGTGCAACCAACACTTATTGCTACAATAACGATTAGCAAAATAAAACTATTCTTCATATAATTCCTCTTTTCTAATACAAAGCACTACCATTCCAGTTGATTTTTACCAATTTTTATCTAGAATACTCCTCAATTCCCTTTACTAGCAATTCTTCTAAAGAAATATCCGGGGTATTTTTATGTATTTGATTATATATTTCAAAAAAATGTACTTCATCATAGTCATCAAAATCAACTGATAAATCGCGATTACTAAATATAATTTTATTATTATAAAATGCAGCCAAAGACTCATAGGCTTTATATACCAATGAATACTCATACTTTCCGCTACTCATCACTTTTTTAAAAGTATCAAATAATAGATGGGTTCCAACCTCATGGCTTATATATTCAACAAGATGATTGATCTTCGTATTCGGTTCATAATAAAAGTGATTTCTTTCATACGCAACTGATACAGCATTTGCTCCACTTTCATTTGCACTGCACAAAACTATTTGATATACTGAATATTTAAAACTTTTTCCGGTAGCTTCTTGCCATTTTTCTATTAAATTATATTCGTCTATTTCTTTTATTAGCTTTTCTCTTTTTGATATTAACTTCTCCTTTTCTACAGACCATACACGCTCAATATAATTATCATAATTATTTACGTATATATCACTTATTCTTTTAACAACTTCTTTAAATTGGGTAATTTCTTGAAGGTATTCCTTTGCATTAAATGGCACCCAATATTCATTAATATTATTAAGTTTTTCGCTATACTTGTCTATGAATACCGAATATTCTTCCTTTTCTAAAGCTTGATTCAACAACCTAAAATACTCTTTGACCTCTTCTTTACTCTTTGGATTTATATAAAGAGGTACAAATAAAAAGGCTGGCGCTAATGAGCCAAACCGTCCATTTGCAAAACCTAGTAACTCTTTATTTTGACTAAGATACTCTCTATCATCTTTTTTTACTGTTTCTTTATATACAGCTCCATATTCATTTTCATAACCAATACCCGCAACTGAATATAAATGAAAAACATAATTTGGAAAACCTTCTACTAAAACTTCTAAATACGCATGATTTTCTTTAGTTTGTAGGATATCCGTATTATCTCTTGAACACCCCATTAAAGTACTTCCTAGTAATGTAAAAATTAATAAAATCAATATGATTTTTTTCATTATTTCACTCTCCTCTTATATAAAAAATAACCTATTCTAAAAAGTATATCTAATCAAAATATATAGACTTGCCATCCCAAAAATCCCTAATATATACCATATGATTCCATGCACAAATTTACGATTAGTACCCCCTAAAATAGTATCATTTTCCTGCCTAACATCATTTTCAAGGTTATCAGCCATTTCTGGCCCTTTTAAAATATAATCTGTACTCACATTATAGATTTCACTCAATTTGATAATATTATTGATATCCGGTTTCGATTGTTCAGATTCCCATTTCGATATAGCCTGTCTGGATAGTTCCAATTTTTCTGCTAATTCTTCCTGCGATAAATTTGCCTTTTTTCTTAATTCTTGTAATCGAATAGATAAACTCAAGTTATCCGCCTCCTTTTTTATAATTATAAAACATCCGATTGGTTGCACACTACCAATTACAGTATAATTTTTGTCAACTGACAGTTGCAAAGCAATTTAAAAGAGAATAACCGACTTCTAAAAACATTGTTTACAGTCATTTTTCGTCAATACTGTAATAAATTTAATTATAAGAACCACCATTATAAGCCATAAAAAATCAATCATTGGATTATTATAATAATTCGTATAAGTTCCACCTACATCCCAAATCGTATGAAAAATAATTAGAGGCCACAAATTGCCAATTATTTTATATAAATATCCATATATTATTCCAGTAATTAGCAGCATAAAAAAAAGAACCATATTGAACTCCGGACTTATAAAATGGAAACCCGCAAATGCTAATGATTGAATGATTATTTTTAATTTATTTGTATCTGCTGCATGATAAATATAACCTCTACATAAAAATTCTTCCGAAAATCCTACGAAAAAATAATAAGCAGCCACACCTAGCAATCCTATATTTATTGGCTTTGAAAATGCATATAAAGTATATTTGGATGGGAAATTTCCACAGTTATTACCATCTGTTTTCTAAATAAGATATTCACACACCGATAGTAATTATGTAACCGAAAATAAAGATAGTTGAATAGTTAGCTATCTTTATTTTTATTATAAGTATTTTATAAGAAAAAAGTAAAGTTATTTATAGGGTAATTCACGCCATTTATTTTCCATTAGAGGTGGAGTATAGTTTTTCATCTTTTCTATTAATAGTGAAGGGTTGTCAGAAATTGAGATGAGTTTAATATTTGATTCACTCATAAAACCTTCAGTACAGGTATTTTGTATCATATGTAAAAGAGGTTCAAAGAAATTGGATACATTTAATAGGCCAATAGGTTTTTTATGAATACCAAGTTGAGCCCAACTAAGGACTTCAAATAGTTCTTCATAAGTGCCTAGTCCACCAGGAAGTGATATGAATCCATCAGAAAGTTCAGCCATAGTTTGCTTTCTTTCATGCATGTTTTTAACTTCAATAAGTTTAGTTAAATTTTTGTGAACCATTTCACCGGAGAAAAGGCCTTTAGGCATAACTCCAATAACTTTTCCATTATTTTTTAAAACTTCATTTGATACTTGTCCCATAAGACCTATTCTTGAACCACCATATACTAATTCAATCTTGTTTTCTGCTAATATTTTACCAAGTAGTTTAGCATTTTCTTTATATTCTGGACGGAAACCTAGATTAGAGCCAGAATAAATACAGATTCTTTTCATTGATATTACCTCCCGTAAAGATGTTTTATTGATTTAAGATTTAAATAGGAATTTCTAATTAATGAGTTTGAATAATATAAACACCTAAGACTAATAAAATAATTCCTAAAACTCTTAAAGGACTTAGCAAACGGACTTGGTTGCCTAATAAACCAAAATGGTCAAATACAACAGCAAGAATTATTTGACTACATATAACAAGGCTGAACATATTGGGTAAATCCAGATACTAACGATAATAAATAATATGTAAATACCACTCTATGACCCCCAATCCTTGCAGTTGTTGATTAACTTTCATAAAGCAATTATAATTAACATAATGGCATAAGTAAAATTAATATTTAATATGGGAGGTATATTAAATTTTTATATGTATATTAATCTTGAACTTTATAGAATTTTTTATATTACTGCCAAATTAGGGAGTATATCTAAAGCTGCAAAAGAACTTTTTACATCACAGCCAGCCGTTAGTCAATCTATAAAATTATTAGAAGGAAAATTAGGAGGACAATTATTTCATAGAACTCCAAAAGGAGTTGTTCTTACTTTAGAAGGTGAGGTATTATTCAAATATATAGAACAGGGTTATGGTCTTATGCAGACAGCGGAAAGAAAATTTTTAGAACTCAAAAATCTAAATTTGGGTAAGATAAGAATAGCTGTTTGCAGTGCAGTATGTAAATATCATTTAATGAAATATATAGAGATATATAATTTGAATTATCCAAATATAAAAATTTATATTCAGGATAAATCAAGTTATGAAATAGTAAAAGGATTAGAGTCAGGTGAGATAGATATAGGAATTTTAAATATGCATATAGAAACTAACAATTCTCTTAATGTAATTAAAAGATTTAAAATACAAGATTGCTTTGTGGTGGGAGATAAATACAAGGAAATTTGTGAAAAACAGATATCATTGAGGAATTTAGTACATGCATATCCTATTATTCTACTAGAGAAAGGTGGAAATACAAGAGATTATATAGATAAGTATTTTAGTTCACATGGGCTTGAAGTAGTGCCACAAATCGAGTTGAGTAATATGGAACTAATGATAGAATTTGCTAAAAGAGGATTGGGAGTTTCCTGTGTTATAAAAGATTATATGCAAAAGGAATTAGACCAGAAACAGTTATATGAAATTTTTATTAAAGAAAAAATACCTGAAAGAATTATAGGAATAGCAATTAAGAAAGATATTCCTATGTCTACAGCAGCACAGAGATTCATTGAACTTATTGAAGATTAGATTATTTATTCGAACTTAGTTCTAGGAGGGAGATAAATATGGACAAAAATATTACATGGTATATTGACAAGCAGGTTGAGAGAACTATAAAAAATCTAAATGCTCGTAATATGGAAGGATATTATATTAATAACAGGGAGCAGTTGTTGAAAAAATTAAAAGAGCTTATAGATGAAGGTGCTACTGTTGGTGTAGGAGATTCTATGACTCTTTTTGAAACAGGAGTAATAGATTTTTTAAGAAGTGGAAAGTTTAATTTTTTAGATAAATATAAAGATGGTTTAACAAGTGATGATAGAAGAGAAATTTATATTAAAAATTTTTCTGCTGATACATTTATTTGCAGTACAAATGCATTAACAGAAGATGGGGAATTATATAATATTGATGGCAATGGAAGTAGAGTAGCTCCAATGATATATGGACCTAAGCAAGTTATTCTAATAACTGGAATAAATAAAATTGTTAAAGATATAGAAGAAGCTGAAAGCAGGGTAAGGAATTATGCAGCACCTATAGATGCTAAAAGATTGAATAAAGAGACTCCATGTGTTCAGCTAGGGTATTGTGTGAATTGTAAAAGCACAAATCGAATTTGTAATGATTTTGTGATAATTAGAGGACAATTTATTAAAGGAAGAATAAAGGTAATTATTGTTGGAGAACAATTAGGTTATTAGACGGATAATAAATAATAAAAAAGTAATGCATTTAGTTAATCATGGTGAACCGTACCATAAGTAACGGCGGTTTTTCTTTTAAATATAAGATAAAAATATAATATTAAATTCTAAGTGAAAATATAAGAGAGGAAGAAAAACTATGGAATCAAATAATTTATTATGTGAAACGAGGACATATACAGAAAAAACTTATACACATAATCATTCCTATAGTCAGTTAATACTTCCACTACAGGGTAGTTTATCTATAAAAACAGATAAGCATGAACTAAGCTTAGATGAAAAACATTTATTTTTTCTTCCGCCTGAATGCTATCATTCATACCACTCAGATAGCATAAATAAGTTTTTAGTAATTGATATTCCAAGGGAAATTAATTCAGTTTTATTAGGAGAAATGTTTAAATATGAACTGTATCAGGTTCTCGATGATAGATGGAAAGCCATTAGATATCTTCTTCATGAAGAAGCTCAAACCTCAAATAAAAGAGGGCTATGTGATTTAGTGAACTATGCTTGTAATTTTCTACTGGATGAAGTAAGGCCAATTTCGATACAGTATATTCATGATAATTTTCAGAAGCAAATATCGATTAATAAATTGGCAGCAATTGAGAATTTCAATGTATCTTATTATATCGAATGGTTTAATAAAAAAACTGGTATGACACCGAATGCATACATTCAAAAACTACGATTAGAAAAAGCTAAAAAATATTTGATAGATACAGACTTAAGTTTACTTATGATTTCACAACTTGTTGGATATAAGCAACAATCATCTCTTACTAGACTATTTACAAAACATCATGAGTTGTCGCCAAGTGCATATCGTAAAATGTACCGAGAAATGGATAAAAACTCCCTGATTTAAGCAAAGAACTTTGTGATTATATATTTTATAATGACTGTATAGACTTAGATTTTAAAATTCACAGGCTATATAAACATTTTAGGAGGGCAAAGTTATGAAACAATCGAATATAAAAGCATAGGTATTCGTACTAATGGTAGCGATACTATGGGGAACGACAGGTTCTGCACAGGCTTTTGCTCCAGAAAATGCTACACCAATTGTAATTGGTGCACTGTGTATGACAATAGGTGGGACAGCTTTATTTTTAATGACAAAAACAAGAGGAGCATTTAAAACAGGTGTTGCACTTGGTACGGTTTTAGCATTAGGAAGTGCACCTATTTTTTCAGGTATTATTGAATATTTTATGGGTGAAAAACTAAGTAGAAGATGGATTATAGGTACTATAGTATCTATTATTGGATGTACTTTACTTTTCGGTGGTCAAGATTCTATGAATATGAATGTATTGGGTTCAATTTTATCCTTAGGAGCAGTACTCTATTTGCATATGGACTTGTTAATATTTCAACACCTAAGGCTGTTAATTTAACATTAGCAGAACCATTTACTGCAGCTATGCTTGGAGTAGTTGTGTTTGATGAAAATCTGACAGGTGTCTCTATAATCGGTGTTTTACTTTTATTTTGGGGATTAATAATAAATTCTTATCCAGAAAAAGAAAAGTGTAAAAGAGAAAATAAGAATATTGTAATTCTAGAACCTTAGGACTAAGTTGAAAATACTATAGTTGTACTATATGTAAAACAATATTTCACTTCGCTATAGGATGGATTAGATTGTTTACTAGATATGTATAGAGGAAGGAGATAGATTATGGCTATATTTGATGATTTTTTGAAATTAGACATTAGAGTAGGAGAGATTATAAAAGTAGAAGTCTTTGAAAAAGCTAGAAAGCCTGCATATAAGCTATGGGTTGATTTTGGTGACGAAATTGGTATAAAGAAATCAAGTGCTCAAATAACTGAATGCTATAAAAGGGAAGAATTGATTGACAAGCAAGTTTTAGGAGTGGTAAACTTTCCACCAATACAAATTGCTGACTTTATGTCTGAAGTATTAGTATTAGGAATATATGCCGAACAAGGTGTTGTATTAATTCAACCAGAACAGCCTGTTAAAAAAGGTGATAAATTAGGTTAATATATAATCCTTTTAAACTATGTAAAAAATTAAAGAGCTCCCTCTAGAATTGAAAAATTAACACTTAAGGAGTGAACAAATGGCGTTAACAGTTCATGAAGCACTTAAGCTAGATGCATTAAAAAGATTTAAACTTGTTGCAGGTATGAATGGGTTGGAGCGTAAAATTACTAGAGCTGGAATCTTGGATCATGAGGTTGGGGAGCAGGTTCGGGATACAGTTCAAACAGGAGAATTTATCTTTAGTAATTTACTCGCCATTCGGGATCAACCTGAGAAGATTGTTGAATTTGTAAAACATTTAATTGATGCACAAGCAGCATGCTTTGCCATTAAAACCATTTACTTTAAGGAAATTCCTAAAGATGCTATAGAATTAGCTCATAAGCATAGATTTCCGTTGTTTTTATTTGATGAAACCTATGTTGAAACAATTATTTTAGAGATTGATAGAGCAGTTAATATTCAAAAGCATGAACAACATATTAGATTGATGATTGATCAAATTTCAGGGAACAATTTGAATGAATTTCGTATAAGGAAATTAGCTTATGAAATCAATAGAAATTTCAAAAAAAATTGTATTGTTTATTTCGCAAGGGAAGTAATGGTGCATGGAGTCAGTGATATACCAACATTTAACCCAAATGATCTTATCAAATTCCTAGGCAATAGTTGTTTGGTTGTATCTTATAAAAATGGATATTTAATCATTGTAACGTATGCTAATGAAAAAAATGAATATATCAAAAAAGTTTCTCAGTCAGCGTTAAGCCTACACGGTCTGTTAAATGATACATACAGGTTGGGGATAAGTGAGGTTAAAAATGATTTAGGTGCTTTAGGCAGAGCTATTGATGAAAGTAAATATGCCTATGATTTTGCATCTCTATATGATATGAATCAGGCTAACTTTTCTGATATGGGTATTTATCAATTGTTGATCCCAATTATGAACGATCCATGGGTCTATTCATTCTATAAGAAAATGATTGACAAGCTTGTTAATTATGATCAAGATAAAGGAACAAATCTTTTAAATACTGCTATTGCATATATTGAGAATGAAGGAAATATTCAAAAGACATCTGAAAAATTGTTTCAGCATACTAATACAGTGCGTTATCGTATTCGAAAAATAAATGAAATATTAAATCCCTCTCATATAAAAGGTATGACTTATGAGACTTTAGCTGTAGCTATTCGATTACACTTAATTGATAAGAAGCTACTATAGATGAAATATGGATGTGTTTTTATAAAGCTCATTTGATTTGTATATTTTACAAATTAAATAGGCTTTTTTTGTATAAAACGAAATGCTAACTTTAATCATAATCCTGTATAATTATTGAAGAGTGGCAATTTGGATTAAGAAAAAAGGAGGAGAGGCTTTCATGAAAAAAGGAAAAGCAGAAATCATTATGGTAATAATTGTAGCAATGTGGGGTCTATCTTTCAGTTTAACTAAACCAATATTAAAGGATATTGAAATATTTAATTTTATGGCTTTTCGATTCTTGATTGGTGGGTGTGTTTTGTCTAGCATACTATTTTTATCTGGAAAGTTAAAGATTACACGTGAGCAATTAATGGGAGGAGCAATTACAGGAGTAGTTCTATTCCTTGCATTTGCTTTCCATACTATTGGTTTGAAATATACAAGTGTTGCTAAAAATGCATTTATTGTTGGAAGCAGTGTAGTTTTTGTCCCCTTTATTGCTACATACATACGAAAACAAAAGCAATCTACAATTATTTGGGTAGGAACCTACATGGCCATACTTGGTCTAGCACTGGTTACATTAGAAGGACACCAAGGAGGCATTAATTTTGGGGATTTAATGACATTAATCGGATCAGTTATTTTAGCATATTATATTATTCTGGTTGAAGAATATGTTAAAAAGTATGATGCTATATTAATTGCAGTCACTCAAATTAGTGTTGTTGGCCTTTTGAGTCTTCTTGCATCTTTAATAGTAGAAAAACCAACAATAAATTTATCTTTAGAGGCATGGAAAGGCATGTTGTTTTTAAGTATTATATGTACTGCTTTAGCATATTTATTGGCTAATATATGTCAAAAACATGTTCCGGCTACAAGTATGGCGTTGATTTATACCTTAGAGCCAGTTTTTGCAGCTTTATTTGGATGGGTATTTCTATCTGAAAGTATAGGGTTACAAGCTATAATTGGAGCTATTGTGATTGTAATTAGTGCGGGATTACCAAATATAGATATATTTATTAAGAAAATGGAGAGGCATATTCAAACGGAGTAAAAATAATATTTATAATAGCAGCCTAAGAGCTTCAGCAATTTGCTGAAGCTCTTTTTATATAAATATATTTGAGGATTACCTTTATGATGAAAATAAAGATAAAAAAATTGTAACCATATCGATTATCTCTTGTAATTCTTTTGCAACCTATTAGCTATGTAGTTTAGCTATAATTTAAGTATAAAAGAATTTTGTGAAAAATAGATATATGAGTTTAGAATATTATACTTTTAAATTATAAAGTTACTAATATTGAACTGATCTATCTAAATATTATACTTATAGAAAGGGGTATTTTTATGTATAAAAAAAATATTATAAAAAAAGCATCAGCGTTATTATTGACAGGTTGTTTAGCAGCGGGAGGAGTTTATTATGTAAATGCCCAGAGCACTCCAAATAGCCAAATAGCTAATTTAAAAATAGGAGATGAATTTACTATTGAAAAACTTGATTTAGGAGACAATGCATATGTCATAGATTATAAATCAGAAGATGTAACGGGAGATGAGGTTAAGGATGATATTATTCTAGTAGGAAATAAGATGCAAAAAGAAGATATTTTTTCTACAAGCTTAAATGTTGTTGTAAAGGATGGAAAAACCAATGAATATTCAAAGGCAACATATGAAAACTTTGGTGGATATGAGGGCACATTATATGTTCAAGATTTTTCAGGCGATAAAATAAATGATGTAATGGTAAGCACTAGTACCGGTGGAAGCGGTGGAATATATGATCACTTTATAGCAACATTTAAAGATAATAATCCTACGGTAATATTTGATAATAAGGATAATGAAGGAGTAAAAGCTGAGGCTAAGTTTATAGATGATTTTAAAGTAGAAATCAATATTGAAGGTATTGGTCAAAAAGCAATTGTAGATGTAAGTGTAAATAAAGACAAGTACATAGAAGATGGATTATATGATAAGAATGGCAAGGTATTAAAGGACTCAGCTCCATTTTCATATCCATTTTCTTTAGTTGAAGCTAGGGATTATAATGGTGATGGAACTTATGAACTTATAGGACATCAAAGAGTAGTGGGTCTTTACAATGCAGACACCATTTCTCATATTGATACTGTTTGGAGCTATAAGGATTCAAAATGGACTGTAGAAGAGTTAAAATACTCAACATATATAAAGAAGTATGATTATCAAGCTAATAGCCCTCAAGCTGAATAATTTAACATAGCATAGTTTAAAGTTAATTTAAAATTTGGCATTTTAACCTCAGACATTGAAACTTTAGGAGTTTCAGTTTGTGGCATATCTAACAAATATGGTTCAAATAAATCTTGTTCATTTTAGTCCATTTGGACAAATAAAAATATATTTGGTATAATCAATGGGAACAAATGTTTGTGATGGGGGGATGGGATTAATGAAAGAAGGAAATAAAATTAAAATGGATGTAATGTGGGAGAGATTTAGTGAGACAGGATTGGAGCATTTATTCCTATTGAAAGATAAAGCATGTATTACAGCAAATTCAGTTATTCTAACAAGACAAGATGATATACCAGTTCGTATATTATATACTATATATTGTAATTTAGACTGGAGAGTTAACAAATTTCATGTACAAATATTTGATGGTAAATATAGAGATATAGCATTACAATCAGATGGAATTGGAAATTGGACAACGAATGCTGGCAAATTGGTAGAAAATTTAGAAGACTGTATAGATATTGATATTTCTGTTACGCCTTTTACGAATACAATTCCCATTAGGCGATTATCATTAAAAGCCGGAGAATCAAGAGAAATCAAAGTAGTTTATATTGATATTTACAATTTTAGTTTAAGACCTGTAAACCAGCGCTATACCTGTTTGGAATCAAATGCAGACGGTTATAAATACAGATATGAAAATTTAAATAATGGGTTTATGGAGGAATTTTTTATAGATAAAGATGGATTTGTTATAGATTATCCAAATTTATTTAAACGAATCTTGTAATACGAAAAGGCAAAAACAATTTTCTTGAAAAGGATATTTTAAATGAGTTAATAGCATAAGTACAAGATATAATGACTAACAAACTGCTTAATAATTAAATAATATAGATAAGTAATCGCAGCCATATAATAAGGTATTACCTATTTACATACTTGTAGAATTTTTGCGACTGTGAGTTGTTTTATATTAAGGTAAGTTATAATTTCTGTATTACAAGGTCAGGCTCACTACTAAACTTTATGATATAATAATGTAAGACATGAAGATGTTATATATAGAAAAATATAGGGCAAAGTTATATGTATATGTGATTATGGATAATCATGCTCACCTATTAATAGAAGTATCCAATGAACGGTTATCTAAAATAATGCAACTAATACAGCAGACATTTACACAAAATTATAACAAAATAAAGAAGTGAACAGAAATATAAATTTTTTATATATTCTAGTGACACGGAATAAAAATCAATAGGAGTTATATGATGATCATTAATTGGAAACCTAATAAAACCTTAAATATTCCCCTATATAAACAGATAGTAAATTATATTAAGAATAAAATATCTACAGGGCAATGGGATATAGGTAGCAAATTACCAACTCAAAGAGAGTTGGCAAAAGTTTTTGATGTCAATAGAAGTACAGTTGTAGAGGCGTTAGACGAGCTTAAGGCTGAAGGATTAATTGAAGCAAATGGTCGAGGAGGAACAATTATAGTTAATAACACATGGTCACTTTTAGCATCAACTCCTCCTCCTAACTGGCATGAATATGTAAAGAGTGGTTTATATAAACCAAATCAACCTACCATTCAAGCTATAAATAGATTAGAATTTAAAAAAGAAATTATTAGACTAGGAACCGGAGAGCTTTCACCTGAATTGTATCCTAAAGAAATGATGAAAAGAATATTAAATAATGTATCAAACAAGATAGAAAATCTAGGATATGAAGAACCAAAGGGAGCATTATTTTTAAGGCAAGCAATAAGCAAATATTTAGAAAAATTTAATATAAATGCTTCTCCATCATCTATCTTGATAGTTTCAGGTTCATTACAAGCACTACACTTGATTTCTATAGGTATATTGCATCCCTATTCAACTGTTCTTTTAGAAAGCCCATCCTATTTAAAATCTCTTTATATTTTTGAATCAGTTGGAATGAGATTAAAGAGAGTATCTATGGATGAATATGGAATAAAAGCAGATGAGATTATAGAAAATAGATCTAAAAATAATACAACATTATTATATACTATTCCAACATTTCAAAATCCCACAGGCATAGTAATGTCACAAGAAAGACGTAATGAAATAATAAAAGCATGTGGGAAATATAGAATTCCAATAATTGAAGATGATGCATATAGAGAATTAAGTTTAGAAGATGAACCACCAATGCCACTTAAAGCTATAGATAGGAATGGAATAGTTTTATATATGGGTAGTATTTCAAAAACATTAGCTGCAGGATTAAGAATTGGTTGGTTAGTAGGTCCACAACCTGTTATTGAGCGATTAGGAGATATTAAGATGCAAATAGATTATGGAGCAAGTTCGCTTTCTCAGTGGGTAGTGGCTGAATTGTTGAATAGTGATTTATATGAAAAATACCTTATAGAACTAAGGCGTAATCTAAAAATTAGAAGACAAATTGTACTAGATATCTTACAAAAATATTTCATAGATATAGCAACGTGGAATAAACCTATTGGTGGGTTTTATATATGGCTTCATCTAAGAAAACAAATTTCAATGAAAAAACTATTTGAATTATCTGCTAAAGAGGGCTTGCTAATAAACCCTGGCAACATATATGACTTTTCAAACCATCATTGCATTAGAATCTCATATTCGTATGCTTCTTTAGAAGACTTAGAAAAGGGTTTAAAGAGATTAGCCAAATTAATAATAGAATGCAATAAGAAAAGCTATTGAGAAAACTCAATAGCTTTTTTGGTTGGGATTAAATTACTTCATTAGGTTGGAGACTTTACTAAATTTTTTGCGTATAATTAGCATAAATAAAGTATGTATAGGGAGGCGATTTACTTGATAAAATATATTATCCGAGGCTTTATGTTGGGTATTGCATATGTTGCTCCTATTGGAATGCAAAATATTTATGTAATAAATAATGCAATAGGTAATAGTAAGCTAAGAGCATATACAGTGGCTTTAATTACAACTTTTTTTGATATTTCCTTGGCACTAGCTTGTTTCTTTGGAATGGGAGCTATAATGGAAAAGTTTCAAAGCCTTAAATTAACTATTCTTTTTATTGGATGTATAGCTGTTGTATATATTGGCATTCAACTTATAAGAAGCACACCTGAAATAGAAAATAAAGTAGACATAGACAAGTCATTACCACAGATAGTTCTATCTTGTTTACTAGTAACTTGGGGTAATCCTCAAGCACTTATTGATGGTTCTTTACTTTTAGGAGGATTTAAAGCTGCATTATCATTACAAGCTTCAAAATCATTTATTTTAGGTGTTTGTTTGGCTTCTACTTCGTGGTTTTTAGGAATAACAACCTTAGTTTCAACATTTAAAAATAATATTAATGATAGAGTTATTAAAATAATAAATATTGTTTGTGGAGGAATATTAGTTTATTATGGGCTTAAACTTGGTTATAGTTTTTTAAAAATTATATAATGATAAAAATAAAGCTTATTGAGTGTCATTCTTCATACAATAAAGTTATATCAACATATACAACCAGGTATTATTTATTTAATAAATAGCAATCTGGTAATATGTCAAGATAATATTTTAAAAGAAAACAAAAGAAATGTTTAAAAAAGAGTAACCTTAATAGAACCTATGGTTTTTCACA
>NZ_FUZT01000029.1 GCF_900167445.1 Maledivibacter halophilus | reverse complement strand
TAGAATGATAAAGATGAAGCAATGGAAAACATATAAGGCAATGCATAAAGAAATGAGAAAACAAGGAATCAAAGGCAGTGGGGAGAAGATGGCAGTTACAAAGTGGAAAAATTCAAATGTTCACATCATACACATGCTACTTCCCAACAAACTGTTTGAAGAACTTGGACTCATTGATTTAACAAAATACGAAGTTGGATTGTTGTCGAACTATTATTAGTTTACGAGAAATTTCAGGAGCCGGATACGGCAAACGTAAGTCCGGTTCTGTGAGAGCAAAGAAAATAGGATTAATTATCCTATTTTCTAGCTACTCGATAATTTTGAGTTGTAATATAAAAGAATATCTTAAAATTATAATAAAGACAAACAATTTTAAGGTTTAATAAATTTCAAATAAAAAATGTAGGAAAATTCATCATTCTATTTGAAATTTATTTTAAATGACAATATTATTTATATATAGATAATTTCTAATTTAAAAACAGCCCTAGGGCTGTTTTTTCTTGTGTAAATTATAAAATCGAAGTAAAAAAATAATTTATGTATATAATATATTTTAATAAAAGTTTATAAATAATTGATTTTATATTGACCTAGGCTTTAAAATAAATTATAATTATATTATAATGCGAAGCTTTTTAAATATATTTAACAATCATGAACTTGTGCAGGTTCATGATTGTACATTCTTTTGTAGGGGTTATGGATAATTTTATAATTAAATATTGTTATTCAAATTATAAAAAATGGGAGAGGATATTATGATGAAAAAGGTTTTATCAATATTATTAGTTCTTGTTCTAGCGGTTTCTTTGTTTACTGGATGTGGTCAAAATACTGCTAATGATACAGAAGAACCTAATACAAATAATGAAGAAGAAAAGGATAATATAGGGGCAGAAGAAGAAAAAGAAGAGGTACCACAGGTATTTACTTACAATATGGGGGCTGACCCAGAAACCTTAGACCCAAATAGAGCATCAGAAAACGTTGGATTAACAGTTCTTGGGAACACCTTTGAAGGTTTAGTAAGACTTGATGACAATTCTAAAGCTGAACCAGGGATGGCAGAAAAATGGGATATTAATGAAGATGCTACAGAATTTACATTCTACTTAAGAGATGATGCAAAATGGTCAGATGGTAAGCCAGTAACTGCCCATGATTTTAAATATTCATGGGTAAGAGCATTAAAGCCAGAAACCGCTTCAGATTATGCATACCAATTATACTATATTAAGAATGCAGAAAAATTCTTTAATGGCGAAGCAACTGAAGAAGATCTAGGTATTGAAGTTATTGATGATAAAACTATTAAAGTTAATTTAGAAGGACCTACTGGTTGGATGGAACAAATATTTGCTTTCCAAACACTTTTCCCAGTAAGAAAGGATATTGTTGAAGCTGATCCAGAGGGATGGGCATTAAAGCCTGAAACTTTAATTTCTAATGGACCTTTTAAAATTGTGGAATGGAGTCATAACGAAATGATTAAAATGGTTCCAAATGAACATTATTGGAATAGAGAAGCAGTTAAGCTAGATGAATTTAATATGACATTGATTAATGAAAATTCTACAGCTTTAGCAGCTTATGAATCTGGACAGCTAGATGCTATAGATGATGTACCACGTTCAGAAATCCCAAGACTTCAATCTGAAGAAGAAGGATTTATGATTTTACCTGATATAAGTACTTTCTATTTTACATTTAATAATGAAGTTGAGCCTCTAAATGATGAAAAGGTAAGAAAAGCTTTATCTTATTCCATTGATAGAAGGGCCATTGTTGATACTGTACTTCAAGGCGGAGAAACACCTGCAACTGGTATTGTTCCTTACGGTATTAATTATGGTGGTGAGGACTTTAGAGAAGTTGGTGGAAACTATGGTATTGACCCAGAAGGAGCAAAGGTTGAAGAAGCTAGAAAGCTGCTAGAAGAAGCAGGATATCCAAATGGTGAAGGTTTCCCAACCCTTACAATTAGCTATAATACCGATGAAAATAATAAGAAATTAGCTGAAACTATTCAAGAAATGTGGAATAAAAACTTAAATATCAGTGTAGAGCTTTCAAATCAAGAATGGAAGGTTCATTTAATTAAGCTTGAAAGCTATGATTATGAAATAGGAAGAATAAGTTGGGGAGCAGATTATGTTCATCCTATGACTTTCATCGATTTATTCTTGTCAGATAGTGGTAATAACTATACTGGATGGGGTAGTGAAGAATATGATAATTTAGTAAGATTGGCGAAGAGCGAAACAGATTCTAAGAAAGTTAATGAATACATGCATAAGGCAGAAGATATCCTTATGGAGAGAATGGCAATTATGCCTATTTACTATAGAACTAACCCAGAAGCAATTAAGCCTTATGTAAAGGATTGGGTAATTAATCCTTTAGGGAATCTATTTGCTGATAAAATATATATAGAAAAGTAAAAAAATATAAATTTGAATATATTAAAGAATCATATTATAATAAAATGACGGTTATATAACCGTCATTTTATTAGTATTATGGTAATGTTTTATTTTTATAATTATAAAGAATAAAAGGTAGGGATTATTTTGTTAAAAAGAAATTTAGCATTATTGGTATTAATTCCATTGCTAACAACATTTGCAGGTTGTTCTAAAAGGGAAATCCCATCCACAGTAATTCAACAGGAAGATGCACAAAAAATTTTTAAAGAATTGCCAAATGAAGAGCAGATTTTAACTTATAATCTTGTGGCTGATCCTGATAGTATCGATCCCCACAAAGCAACTTCATTAAGTGCATCGATAGTTATGCAAAATATTTTTGAAGGATTAGTCAGAACTAATGAAAATATGGAACAGGGTCCTGGTTTGGCAAAAAGCTGGTATGCAAGTCAAGATAAAACTCTTTGGACCTTCCATTTAAGAAAAGATGCAAAATGGTCTGATGGCAAGCCTGTTATCGCTGAGGATTTTGTTTATGGATGGAGAAGAGCAGTTAATCCTGAAACTTCATGTAATTTTGCTTATATGCTGGATCCTATAAAAAATGCCACAAAAATTTATCAGGGAAAGCTCCCAGTAGAGGAATTAGGCATTAGGGCGATTAATGATAATACTTTAGAGATTACATTAGAGCAGCCTACTTCATATATACTTGAATTGCTTGCTTTTCCAACATATTTTCCAATTAGAAAAGATGTAGTTGAAAAAAATCCCGATACATGGGAATTTAATCCAAAAACAGTTATTACAAACGGACCCTTTAAGTTAGCAGAGTATAATCAAAATAATCTATTAAGTATTATACCAAATGAAAATTATTGGGATCAAGGCAGGGTAAAACTTGATGAAGTTAGATTTGTATTTATTACTGAACCATCTACTGGTCTTTTGGCCTTTGATTTAGGAGAAATCGATGGAACTAATGAAGTTCCTGCTCAAGAAATTCCAAGACTTCAAGCTGAAAATGAAGATTTTATGATAGCTCCTTATCTTGGAACATATTTTTTTTGCTTTAATGTTACAAGAGAACCCTTTGACGATGTAAGGGTTAGAAAAGCTTTTGCAAAAGCTATAGATAGAAGGGCTATAGTTACAACTGTAACATTAGGGGAACAGATTTCAGCAACTGGATTTGTCCCTCCTGGGATAATTACCGGCGAAGAAGACTTTAGAGAAGCTGGTGGAGACTATGGAATCGATCCTATGGGAGCACAAGTTGAAGAAGCTAAAAAATTATTAGATGAGGCAGGATATCCAAACGGGGAAGGATTTCCTAAAGTTGAAATTAAGTACAATATTGGTGAAAATCATAAAAGAATTGCAGAGGCTATAAAGGAAATGTGGGAGAGAAATTTGAATGTTGATGTAGAATTGAAAAATATGGAATGGAGAGCATTTATATCCGATAGACAGAAGGGTGAATTTGCTGTGGCAAGACATGGTTGGATTGGAGATTATAATCATCCAATGACTTTTTTAAATATGTTTTTGTCTAAAAGTGATAATAATGATTCACAATGGCATAATGAAGAATTTGATAAACTAATTTATGCTGTTAAAAGAGAAAGTGATCCTAAGAAAGCAGCTAAATTAATGCATAAAGCAGAGGATTTAATAATGGAAGATATGATAGTGGTTCCAATCTACTATTATACTAATCCAATGATGATGAAAGATTATGTTAAAGGGTGGATTAGAACACCACTAGGACATATGTTTTTTGATAAAGCTTATATAGAAGGAAGATCTAATAATATATCTAGAGGTTATTAATATCATTTTTTTGTGCATTATTTTCCAATTCCAAATTTGATTCATATTTTGGTCTAAAATAAATACATTCTGGATTGTATACATTTGAAGGAGTAGAAACATGAGTTAATGTACATTTACCATCTTTTTCAAATATACAATTATGAATAGTACAATTTATATTTATCATAATACCACCTCGACGATTAGTATGAACCAATTTAGAAAAATATTTTTTTAGTTGATATATAGTGAATCTAATTCAAAACTTAATTTATGTAATTTCTTCAATTAAGTATAATATGCCCAAATAGAAGAAAACTAATCATGAGGTGGTGCAATGAAATTTTTGGATTTTAAAGAAAATAATAGAGTTTATCATATAATAAGTATTATAGACTTAGAATATGCACTAAAAGATGGAATAAAATATGATGATAAACAAACATATACAACGAAGTATTACGAGTTTCATGATTATATAGACAGGTATAAAGAGGAAAAGATACCAGATTGGGTTGTGAGAAAAAAAGCTATATTTGGAAGTTTGGACTTCAATAAAAACCATAAGTTCCATTCCCATACGGCGTTATTAAGTATAAAAGTTGATGTGGAAAAATGCTGGATTGCCAATGAAAATCTAGTAAATCAAATATATGAACCTTTTATATTACACAAAATTGATGAATATAATAAATCAAAACAATATTTAGAAAATGAGGGGACTAGGTTACTAAAAAAATATTGGAAGACTTCATGCTCATTTAAAGAAAATTTAGATAAGAGGTTGGACAAAGTAAAGGAGTATGATGCAGAGGTGTTAATATTCCACGATATTAAACCGTCGGATATAGATATTTTATATATAATATCTGATCATAGAATGATGACAAATAAAGAATGGAAAAAGCATTTCTGTAAAGAAAATTAAAATGTTAATAATAGTTCTAAGCTCTAAGACTATAAAATCATTTTTCACATTTACCTTTCTCTCAACAGAATGACTAAAGCCTTAGAACTTAGAACTTGCAGCTTAGAACTTCATTATTCCATTGCTAAACTTAACATTGCATCTGATGCATATAAAGCATGTTCGCAGCTAAATTCATTAGAGTATTTGATAATTTTATTACTATTTTCAGGTAATTCAAAGCCTTTTTCAATAACATATACTCCTTTATCCTCTATCATATTTTCAATAACCGATGTAATAGTTTCCGGACTTCTTAACATATTTAGACTTTTATTTAAACTAGGTGGTGAAGCTTGAATACCTGTTTCGTTTATTGAGGAATCAAAAAAGCTGTTTAGTTGATTACTAATATTTTCTTTTACCTTCAAAGAATTAGTAGTACGTGAAAGCTTATTAAGGGATTTAAGTACATAGGAGATACTCTTGGAAGAATACTTTACAGTATGGTTTCTATCTAGTTTAAATAAACCGATATTGTCATCCCAGATTCTATTTAAGTTACTATATATCTTTTCTGAAGTATTTAAAAATAAATCTAAATTCGTATATAGAAAACCATTGGTTAGGGCTTCTATGGATTTAAAGTGTGAGGCTAAGGAAGCTGGTTGATTTATGTATCTGCTTGAGACCATAAAACCTTTTTGTTTTTCTCTTATATAAAGTTCGTCACAAAGGCTCAAAACAAATTTCAGATTTTTCTTTTCCTTATCTATAATATTTAATGCTTCAATTATTGAAGATGTTAAGCTTGAAAAGCTGGATGTGTCTAAGTCTATTATTTCTTCTTCATGGGTTTTCAAAAGATTAAGTATATTAAAAGCATAATCTTTAAAAAGCTTTGCATTTCCTAAATTAGAATATCTTTTAAAATTATTATTTTCAAGGGTTTCATATAATTTTGCATAGGCCCAAAGCATACATACTTGATCTTCCCAGTCAATTTTATTTTTTATTTCTTTCAAATTAATTTTACTAGGGTCTTGTGAAACATTATCTTTAGCAATAAAAAAGCCTTTAGAATTACGAAGATTATTTTGACAAAATAATCCTTGCTCTATAGCAGAATTAAATAAGAGCATACCAATGAATTTTTCTGAGGTAGAAGCTTCTTTGTTTTTTCTGATTACACTTTTGTTATATAAATACTTCGCAAGATTGACTTCATTTAAAATCAATAATCCTTGGTTTTTAGGTTTAAGCTTCATTTTTGATTTTTTATTATTAATTTTTAAATCTATACCAGTATTTTTTTTAATATCATCATGGAAAGAATTGTTTAATTTTGTTCTTGAATATATTGCTTTTACAGGAATTAAATCCTTGATAAAAATGAAATCATCATCTGAAGTAAGCTGTTCATTTATTACTTTCAATGGATCTTCTTGATTCATTGATGAAGAAGTATCCACTTCGGTATCTTTAATAATTTTTTTTCCATTCTTTTTCTGACTCTTATTAATGAAGTCTTCAATGGTTTCCTCTGATAAATCATATTTTATTCCAAAGCCCGAAAGTATAGATAATGTTAAAATATTTGAGAAGGAATAAACCAAAGCTTGTCTATTTATATTTTCTTTTGAGTAATCCAGACTTTCAAGTAGATCTTTTACGTCCATAAAGACACCACCTTATTTTAAAATGCAATTCATATCTTTACTATATATATATATTTAGAAAACTCCCCGATATTCTGAGAAAATGGAATAATTTTAATTAAACCTTAAAGTTGTTTGTCTTTAATATAAAATGGAGCAGGAAGTTCAATTAAGATTAAAAATTTCAAATAATACATACAATTGAAATGAAAAGTGAGATATAATGTAATGAGAGATTTTCTTCTTATTAATTTCTAAAGTTTTATGAGTATACATCTATGAAGTATTTATAGCATCTGTGTTTAAAGAAAGGATGAATAGAGTGAAGGTAGGAAAGCTAGATTCAGAATTGCTGGAAAAAATAGTATTTAGTCATATTAAATTTCGTAGAAAAGAAGTCTTAGTTAGATCAGGAATAGGAGAAGATTGTGCTGTTGTGGACTTTGGAGAATATGCTTTAGTAATGTCTACTGATCCTATAACTGGGGCTGCCAATGAAGTAGGAAAATTGGCAGTACATATAAATTGTAATGATATAGCTTCAAACGGGATACAGCCATTAGGATTAATGATGACTATTTTGGCTCCAGAGAAGACAACTGAGAAGGAAATAGATCAGATTATGGAGCAAGCTGCATCGGAAGCAGCAAAACTAAATGTAGAGATAATTGGTGGACATACAGAAGTAACCAGAGCTGTAAATAGGATAGTGATTTCAGCTACTGCCATTGGAAAACAATTAAAATCTTCGATCGTCAGAAACTCTGAAGTTAAAATTGGAGATAAAATTATTATGACAAAAACTGCTGGTTTAGAAGGTACAGGAATAATAGCTCACGACTTGGAAGAAAAATTAAGTTCGACATTTTCCCGGGAAATAATTGAAAAAGCTCAAAAAATGGTTGAGTATATAAGCGTTGTTAAGGAAGGCGTTATAGGTGGAAAGATAGGTGCTAGCAGTATGCACGATGTAACAGAAGGTGGACTTTTAGGAGCAGTATGGGAAATTTGTAGTGCCTCAAAAGTTGGATGTAATATTTATAGGGACAAGATTGCAATTTCAAAAGAAACAGAAGAAATTTGTAAGTTTTTGAATATTAATCCATTGAAATTGATTTCAAGTGGAACTATGGTAATAACTATAAGTCCAGATAAAGAGGAAAAGCTAATTAAAGAATTAAAGAAAAGTGGAATTGATGCCAGTGTAATAGGGGAAATAACGGTCACAGGAAAATACTTAATTGAAAATAATAGGGAATTTGAAATTGAATCTCCACAGAGTGATGAGCTATACAAGGTTATTTGAAAAGCGGCTTAAAAGCTGCTTTTAGTTTATTAAAATTTAATTACATTTATCTATATTAAGTTGCATAAATCTACATCAAATGATATAAATAGAACTAAGAAGTCATTTATGGAGAGTTCCTAGTAAAACTTAATTTATATACATCAAAACACTCAGGGGTTCTGGGAGGTTTTGGTATGTATAAATTAAAGTCTTTACTGGAATCTCTATAGAAAATCGAAAAACATGAAAGGGGATAATAGAATGAAAAAAACACTATCGTTAATACTAGTAATTATTGTGTTTATGAGTATGACGATAAGTTCCTTTGGAATGAAAAAGTTCGAAAAGGAAAGCTTACAAATTATCGACGGATCTAACAACAAAGAATATGATGTGCCTACGGTAAACTTAATAATGGGAGGAAGAGATATAATATCTGATGTCCCTGGAATGTTGTTTAATAGTAGAACTTTAGTACCGGTAAGATTTATTAGTGAAAATCTTGGAGCGCAGGTTAAGTGGAATCAAGAAAGTAAGGAAGCAATTATAAAAACTGATACTAAAGAGATTATTCTTAAAATAGATAGTCCTAAGGTTTTTGTAAATGGTACCGAGCATACGTTACCCGATAATGTTCCAGCTAAACTAATAGGTTATGATGGAAATTATAGAACTATGGTTCCATTGAGATTTGTATCAGAACAATTGGGAATGGAAGTAGGATGGATAGGGGAAACCATGACAGCCACAATAGATAAACCCCTACAGAAAATTAAAGATATTACATATGATGGCTCTGATAAATTTCCAGAAATTGTTATAAAAACTACTGGTGAAGTTGATACTTCTTCATTTTTCTTAGCAGGTGGTGAAGTTGGTGGAGATGATAGGCTAGTAGTAGATATTCCTAATACCATTTTAGATATATCGGATCAATCTATATTAGAAGAAAATGGACTAGTTAATATAGATGTATATTCTAGAGAAGTTAAAACCATAACGGCAGAACAATCTGGAGAAAAACCACTTAAAACAAGAGTAACAGTTGATGTGGATAGAAAAAAAGGACATGATATTTTCTATGATAAGCAGAAAAATGAACTCAGAATAAAGCTTATAAACTCTGTTAAAAATGTAAAAGTCGATGAAATTTATAATGTGGATACTGTATTAATCCAAACTGAAGAAGCTCCTGCATATAATGTTATGTTTTTAAAGGACAAGGTAGTAGTAGATGTTCTCGATAGTTTACTTAAAGATGATGAGGACTATATAACTGTTGACAAAGGAGTAATAGAAAATGTTAGATTTTCACAGTTTACTCCAGATCAGAATTATGAGCCGGATGATAAGATAACTAGAGTAGTAGTAGATTTAAAAGATGATACAAGCATGGATAATGTATATATACAACATGCCGAGAATCAAATATATGTTTTTGTTGCTGGAAAACCTCTAGATAGAATAGATTATTACAAGGATGATATTAATCTGGCGAAGCTTGAAATTACTGCTAATACAGAGGGTAAATATTTAAAAGAGTATAATAGAAGCAAAAACGAAGTTCAGCTGAAACTTCCTAAGGACAATATTATGCTGGATGGATTAAAGATGGATATAGATGATAGTATTGTTAAATATATAGATATTGACGACAAAAGTAGTGATAAATACTATAATATAAGTATAAAGCTTTCTGAAGGAACAAGTTTTAAAGATGATTCTGGTAGTGGTATAACTGACAAAATAATGTTCAGCTTTATTAATAATAAAGTAAAGGAATCTAGATATAAGGATAAACTTATTGTTATTGATCCCGGTCATGGTGGTTATGATTCTGGAGCAACAGGGCGAATACTTAATGTTAAGGAGAAGGATGTTAATTTGGAGGTTTCATTAAAGCTTAAAAAGCTTCTTGAAAACGAAGGCTTTAAAGTTTATATGACCCGTGATGATGATAACTATATTGGTTTGTATGACAGACCTGCTATTGCAAATGAGCTTGGAGCAGACGCCTTTGTAAGTGTCCATGCAAATTCTGCAGGAAATAGTAGCGCTCAAGGTGTTGAAGTTCTATACTATCCAAATGATGGTAGGGGCAACAAGACATTTGCCAATATAATGCAAAATGCCCTTGTTCAAGGATTAAATGCCCGTGATAGAGGGATAATTCAAAGACCTAAGTTAGTTGTAATTAGAGAGACAAAGATGCCAGCTGTTTTATTGGAATTAGGTTTCTTATCAAACCAAAGAGAAGAACAACTTCTTTCACAAGAAGACTATAGGCAGAAGTGTGCAGAGGCTGCTTTAAAGGGTATAATTAAATACTTTGACACTGTGTTAATGAAATAGACTGGTTTCATACCAGTCTTTTTTCTTGAAAATTTATATCTATTTATATACAATTAATGGGTAAGTATTTATAATGAGAAAATAATTTAAACATTTAAATTTAGAAAAGGAGGTATAACAAATGTTACTTGGCTATCTTTTTATTTTTATTGCTAGAGTGGCTGATGTGTCATTATTTACTATTAGGATGCTTTTTATAGTGAGAGGGAAAAGAGTTCAGGCAGCATTATTGGGCTTTGTTGAAGTTATTATATATATAACAGCATTGGGAAAGGTAGTAAGTGGATTGTCTGATTATAGAAATCTACTGGTTTATGCTTTAGGATATGCCTGTGGAAATATTGTAGGAAGCTTTTTAGAAGAAAAGTTAGCTATTGGAAAAATTACGGCTCAAATAGTTTGTTCTCATTGTGATGGAAAAATTTTGGCAGAAAACCTCAGGGATGAAGGGTTCGGAGTAACTGTTGTAGAAGGTGAAGGTAGAGACGGGAAAAGATATATATTGAATGTTATGATGAATAGAAAAAACATAAAGAAATTGTATAATATATTAGATCAATTAGAAAAAAGACCTGTTGTAACTGTTTTTGATATAAAAAGTATAAAAGGTGGATATTTTGCTAAGATGAAAAGAAGATAGTTTACTATTTCAAAAAAGTAAAATAAAACAGACATAGTATCCCCCCACTCCTAATATAATTTAATATACAGCCTTGAATCAAATATAACCAACTCTAAAGCATTATAAGTTTTGATGTTGGGTAATCAATAGGGGGGATTTTTAGCATGAGGCGCAAGAAAGTTATAGCACTAATATTGTCGGCTTGCTTGGTATTAAGCTTGGTTGTATGGAAAGGTACTAGCATGCTCAAGACATTTTTAAATGGTGAAAAACAACAAGTGCCAACACTTATTGAAAGTCCAGAGGATGATCAGAGTTTAAGGAACACAGTTTTGTATTATAAAGATGATAAAGGTTATCTTGTTCCAGTTATGAGAAAGATACCATGGCCTGAAGGAAGAGGAATTGCTAAAGCATCTATGAGAGCACTAGTGGATAACACCGCCAACAGAAGTGACATGGAAACTCTCGGATTAGCACCTATACTACCAGCTAATACTGAAATTATAGGAATGAGTATAAATAACGGACTGTGCAAAGTGAATTTAACAGAAGAATTCCAAAACTATGGAAGCAAAGAGGAAGAAATGGCAATAGTAAAGTCTGTAGTATATACTTTAACTGAATTTCCAACTGTTGAAGAGGTTCAAATTATGATTGAAGGCGAAAGTCCTAATGCGCTTACATATGGACTAGATGTTTCCAGGCCCCTTGCAAGGAAGGATATAAACTACAGCGGTAGTGGTGAAGATAAGAGTAAAGTAATAGTATACTATCAGGGAACCGTTAATGGTATGGAGAACTATTTTGTACCAGTTACAAAGGATGTTGAAATAGCGGAAAATGAATCAGTAACGGTTATAAGAACACTTGAAACTTTAATTGAAGGACCATCTGATGAATCAGGCTTGTTTAGTGTAATACCTAGCAGCCTGCAAATTAGAAATGTTGATGTTCTTGATGGTGTGGCTTATATTGACTTTAGCGAAGAAATAAAAGAAATAGAAGATGAAAGCATTGCTCAAGACATGATTAAGTCCATTGCATTAACTCTTAAGGAATACTATAAAAACGATGTTCTAGTAGAGAAAGTAAGTATTATGGCCAATGGGAAGGAAATTGATTTCGGGGAGGGAACTAAAGAAGAACCAATAGCAGTACCTACATTTGCAAATGAATATTAAAATTAAAAATCCAGGGAAACCTGGATTTTTAATTTGGATAATATATTATATATTATTATTGGAAATAATATAAATTAGCTTATTGTGGTAGTTCTTATACTGAGTGAGGGCTTTTAATATTTTTTTTTCGTTAATGTAATAAACAAATCCCCTAAATTACAGTTAAAATTAAATATTTAATTTACTAAAACCCCAAGTTAAATTAAGTTTTACTATGCAAATTATATGGATTTAAATAAAAATTTATACATTAAAAAATCGTAGAAGTATCAATATTTTTAGTATATATAAATTTAATTTTGAGATTGTTTCATTATATATGGTAAAATATATTAATGTATGGTTTAAAAAATACATAGGTTTTAATTGAAAGAATATGAAGGGAGATAAATATGAATAGATTTGATGGAAGAAAAACTGATGATATAAGACCTATAAAAATAACGAAGGATTATTTAATCCATCCAGAGGGTTCCGTTTTGATAGAAATGGGTAATACTAAGGTAATATGTACAGTTACTATAGATGAGAAAGTTCCTCCATTTCTAAAAGGAAGTGGACAGGGATGGATAACAGCTGAGTATTCTATGCTACCGGGCTCAACTAAAGGGAGGAAATTTAGAGAAGCAACAAAGGGTAAGCTAGAGGGAAGAACCCATGAAATTAAAAGACTTATAGGAAGGGCACTGCGTTCTGTAGTTGATTTAAATAAAATAGGTGAAATAACTTTATGGATTGATTGTGATGTAATACAAGCTGATGGAGGAACTAGGACAGCTTCTATTACTGGTGCATATGTTGCATTGGTAGATGCTCTAAATAAGCTAGTAGAAAAAGGGACATTAAAATCAATTCCCATTAAAAATTATGTATCAGCTATAAGTGTTGGGATTGTTAAAGATGTACCTATACTAGATTTATGTTATAAAGAAGATTCAAATGCTAAGGTTGATATGAATGTTGTCATGACGGATAAGGGTGAATTTATTGAAATACAGGGAACAGGAGAGGAATCACCTTTCAATAATGAGGAGTTAATGAGTCTTTTAGCTTTGGCCAAAAAAGGTATTAATGAGCTTATAGAAATTCAAAAAAGTGTATTAAAGATTGAGTTGTAAATCACAAGATTTAATAGTTATGTTATTTAAAGGGTGGTGAACTAAAGATGAAAATGATTTTAGCATCAAAAAATAAGCATAAATTAGAGGAGATAAGTGACATACTTAAGAATTTTAATATTGAATTAATATCTATGACAGCTGCAGGCTTAGGAGGTATTGAAATAATAGAAGATGGAGAAACCTTTGAAGAAAATTCCATGAAAAAAGCTGTTACGGTTATGAGGAAAACTAATATAGCCACTATAGCAGATGATTCGGGCCTTGAGGTTGACTATCTAGATGGAAGACCTGGTGTTTATTCAGCAAGGTTTGCAGGAGAAGATGTAACAGATAATGAGAATAATAGGAAATTATTAAAAATGTTAGAGGATGTTCCCGCTGAAAAAAGGGGAGCAAGATTTGTATCTGTTATATCGGTGGTATTTCCTGATGGTAGAAGCTTTAGTGTAAGAGGAGAATGTGAAGGTAAAATTGGGTTAAAAGAAAAAGGAATAAAAGGCTTTGGATACGATCCATTGTTCATAGCTTGTGAGTATAATAAAACCTTTGCTGAACTTGGAAGTGAAATTAAAAATAAAATTAGTCACAGGGCAAAGGCTCTTGTAAAATTTAAAAAGGAGATTAAAAAATATATTAGGTGAAAAATTATGAGAATAGGAATATTAAGTGATACACATGGAGATCTTTTGAGTGCTCAAAGAGCTTTGAAGGCTATGGGGAATATAGATTTACTGCTTCATGCCGGTGATACATATAGAGATGCTAAACTACTAGAAGAAATGATAGATATTGATGTAATTGCTGTAAAGGGAAATATTGATTTTCACTGTGAAGCCCCATCAGAAACTATAATAACAATTGAAGGTAAGAAAATATTTTTAACCCATGGGCATAATTACAATGTTAAATTTAATCTTAATAGACTATATTATAAGGCATTAGAAATCAATTCAAACATTGTTATTTTCGGCCATAGCCATATGTCTATGCATAAAAAGGAGAATGGTATAGATTTTATTAATCCAGGAAGTATATCAAGACCAAGGGGTGGAACAAAGCAGTCATATGCTATAATGAATGTGTGTAGAGAAAATGTAGACATACAACTATTCAACTTATAAAATATATCTATGTATAAAATTGTATTAAATAGCAAATAATTATTTAAGAAAAAAACAAAAAAATGTTGACGAAAAGTCATAAATGGTATATAATAGTTTTCGTCAGCAAAGCGGGGTGTAGCGCAGTTTGGTAGCGCATCTGGTTTGGGACCAGAGGGTCGCGGGTTCAAATCCTGCCACCCCGACCAAAATAGAAGTTTTAATTTTTTGTATCTAACTTGCGGGTGTAGCTCAGTGGTAGAGCCCCGGCCTTCCAAGCCGGTTGCGAGGGTTCGATCCCCTTCACCCGCTCCAATGTGCCCATAGCTCAGCTGGATAGAGCAACGGCCTTCTAAGCCGTGAGTCCGGGGTTCGAATCCCTGTGGGCACGCCATTTAAAATATTTACAAATTAATTTACAAGTTAAATGACCCATTAGCTCAGTCGGCAGAGCACCTGACTTTTAATCAGGGTGTCCCGCGTTCGAGTCGCGGATGGGTCACCAATTTGGAAGTGAACGGAGGGGTGTCCGAGTGGTTTAAGGAGCTGGTCTTGAAAACCAGTGACTCCGCAAGGGGCCGTGGGTTCGAATCCCACCCCCTCCGCCAAATATAAGGGCCTTTAGCTCAGTTGGTCAGAGCGTCCGGCTCATAACCGGCAGGTCCGGGGTTCGAGTCCCTGAAGGCCCACCAAGTCAACAAAACTTTGTAGCGAACCTTTAGGTTCGAGGGAAGTTTTGTGGTTTTTACCGATAGGTAAAAAGACTACCTTGTTAACAAAACTTTATAATGTTTATTCGGGGTGTAGCGCAGTTTGGTAGCGCATCTGGTTTGGGACCAGAGGGTCGCGGGTTCAAATCCTGCCACCCCGACCATTTTAAAAGTAAAAGGTTAGAAAAAGCTTTTTCGTTAGCTTCCATAACTTATATGCCCAGATAGCTCAGTCGGTAGAGCAGGGGACTGAAAATCCCCGTGTCGGTGGTTCGATTCCGCCTCTGGGCACCAAAATTGAAAAGAAAGAAGATCAGAAAGTTTTCTGATCTTCTTTCTTTATCTGTTAATTTGCTTTTTAATAAGATTTCTGTTTTAATAAGTGGTTTTACTATGTTTACATAGAACAACAATGATTGACAAAAAAAGACATTATGGTAGAATGTTAATGACAATATAATTGAATAGATTATGAGGTGCCTATGAAATAGGTTAAAAGGGAAAACGGTGTAAATCCGTTACAGCCCCCGCTACTGTAAGTAGTTATGAAATCTTTAACAGCCACTGAGCAATGTTTGGGAAGGCAAAGAGAGTAAGCTATACTACAAGTCAGGAAACCTGCCTTATATGATGTAATAAAAACTTCGGTGGGAAGTCTATTATTAGGGTAAATAGTATATTTGCTTAATAGTTTTAAGTTTTTTCCTACCATTTGGTAGGATTTTTTATTGGACTTTTTAATAAAAAATTAAGGAGGATAAAGTGAAAAAAATTATGCTTTTGAAATAACTAACAGGATCTAATTTGTGTTGATAATAATATATAGTACTATATATTATCTTTTTACAAAAATGATATTCGAGGTGATTGTTATGAGAAGATTTTTTAGTATTTTAATTGTTATTTGTATAGCTTTTTACATGTCTGCATGTAGTAGTGATGAGGTATTAAAGGAAAAGAAAGTGGTATCAGAAAAAAACACAGAAACTTCAGCAGAGTGTGCTAAAGGTGAAGCTGACAGCCATTACCCATTAACTATTGCAACCTACAGTTTCCAAAAAGAGAATATTGATGTAACTTTTAAGGAAAAGCCCAAAAAAGTAGTTGCAGTATACCAAAACTGTATAGAAACCCTACTAGCCCTTGGTGTAGAAGATACTATTGTAGGTGCAGCGGGTCTTGACCACGATGTAAAGGATGAGTATAAAGATGCTTTTGCTACAATCAACTACTATGAAAATGGTATGACAAAAGAAGAAGTAATGGCACTTGAACCTGATTTGATTGTAAGTTGGAAATCATACTTTGGTGAAAAGAAATTAGGAGAAGTGGACTTTTGGCATGATAGAGGTATTAATACATATATAATGAATAATAGTGGTGTTAGAGGAGATAGAAAGTTAGAGCATGAGTATACTGACATTCTTAACTTAGGAAAAGTTTTCAATAAAGAAGAAAAAGCGCAACAGATTGTTGATGAAATAAAAGCAGAAGTTGCAAAGGGTAAGGCGTTTGCAAAAGGTAAAGATCCTGTAAAAGCATTAGTTCTTCAATGTAGAAAAGATGGTACTTTTAGAAATTATGGTAAAGATAGTGTGGGTGGAGATTTAATTACTAAATTAGGTGCTGATCTTGTGGTAAAAGAAAGTGGGAATATAACAGCTGAAAAAATTGCATTACTTAATCCAGATGTAATATTCACCGTTTATTACTCTTATTATGAAACATCAGTAGAACGTGACGATGCAATTAGTAATCTTAAAGATCATAAGGGTTTAAGGAGTGTTAATGCAATAATAAATGATAAAGTTCTTCCAATTAGATTAGGAGAGGTGTATTGTAGTGGTGTTAGAACTATGGATGGTGTTAAGACTATGCTAAAGGGACTGTATCCAGATGAATATTAAAGAGAAGGGTTTTATAAAAAGCTCCAAAAATATTTGGGGCCTTTCCTTTATATTAGTAGGAATATTGTTTTTATCAGTGCTTTTGTCAGTAACAATTGGTTCTGCTGATATATCTATGGAACAAGTATATAAAGTAATTATATTTGAGATTTTTGGTTTAGGACATGCTGAAGTTTTATCAAAAGGTGCTATGCATGATATAGTATGGTATATCAGACTTCCTAGGATAGTGCTTGCTATGCTTATAGGTGTATCCTTAACTACATCCGGTGTAGTTATGCAAGCTATTGTGAAAAATCCACTTGCTGATCCATATATATTAGGTTTATCATCAGGAGCTTCTCTTGGTGCTACTGTTGCTATACTACTAGGAACAGGTACAAAACTAGGTGGGAATTATGTTGGCATTTGTGCTTTTATAGGAGCTTTTATTACATCTATTATGGTTATGATTTTGGCCAATGCTGGAGGTAGAGCTAATTCCATTAGATTATTACTATCAGGTATGGCTCTTAGTGCTATGTGTTCTGCTTTTTCTAGTTTTATAATATATTTTGCTGATAATGCAGAGGGAATAAGAGATATTACATTTTGGCTAATGGGAAGTGTGGCTGGTGCTAAATGGGAACATATAATGTTGATATCTCCTGTAATTATATTAGGCCTGATATTTTTTGTAACACAATTTAGAACGCTCAACCTTATGCTTTTAGGTGATGAGGTTGCTATTACTCTGGGAAAAGATTTAAATATATATAGAACTATATATATTGTTGTAGTTTCTATTCTTGTTGGATTTAGTGTTTATTGTTCTGGTATGATTGGGTTTGTTGGACTTATAATCCCTCATATAGTTAGAATGTTTACAGGAACGGATCATAGAAAAGTAGTTATTATATCTTCACTAGTAGGTGGGATTTTTCTTATATGGTCGGATGTGTTTTCAAGAATAATTATAAAGGGAAGTGAGCTACCAATAGGAGTAATTACATCTCTTGTAGGTGCACCATTTTTTATTTATTTGCTGGCTAGACGTAACTATGGATTTGGAGGATAGTATGATAAAATTAGAGAATTTATCTTTAAGTATAGATAGAATCAATATATTGAATGGTATAGATTTAAAAATTGATAAAGGTGATCTTATAGGAATTATTGGACCTAATGGTAGTGGAAAAAGTTCACTATTAAGATGTATCTATAGAGTCATGAAAAAGAGTGGTGGTAAAATATATTTTGAAGATAAAGATATTGATAATTTATCCATAAAGGATACATCAAAAAAACTAGCTGTAGTGTCTCAACATAATGAGTATAATTTTGATTTTACAGTATTTGATATGGTTATGATGGGGCGTTCACCTTATAAAAAATTTCTAGACAAAGATACTAGTTATGACATAGATATTGCTCTTAATTCTCTTGAAACTGTTGGAATGATTGATTTTAAAGATAGAAATTATAGTAGTCTGTCAGGTGGTGAGAAGCAAGGGGTAATCTTAGCAAGAGCTCTATGTCAGAAAGCGGAATATCTTGTACTTGATGAGCCTACTAATCACTTAGATATTAAACATCAACTTGAATTTATGGAAGTAGTTAAAAACCTTAATATTACAGTTATTGCTGCCATACATGATTTAAATATAGCACTTAAGTATTGTAATAAAATATGTGCTATAAAAGAAGGTAAAGTAGTTGCATATGGGACTAAAGAGGAAGTTATAACGCCTAAGATTATATCAAAACTTTTTGGAGTGAATTCTAAAATTATTGCCGATGATGAAACAGGTATAAAAAGTGTTGCATTTACTTTGAATCATATATAAGCTGACAATTTCACTTATGGCATTATCAATAGCACCATGAAGTTTATGTTTTTGGTTACCATTAAAGAATTTCATAAGGCATTGTATTAACCTAAATTAATTAACTAGAATACTTTTTACACTTATGCCTGTGATATGATGACTCTTTTTTTATATTTAGAGTTTTAACAAAAGTTAGATTTTCATAAATTAATAGCAAAAAATGTTGAAAAAGTGTTGACATCTATGTAGAGATTTGATATAATTAACTTCGTTGCTGAAATGGCAACAAAATATTAAAAGATAGCTTTGGACATTGAAAACTGAACAGTGTAAGGATAAAAAACATGTTGAACGATTGATGTAAAAGTCAACGTTTAGCCTGACCATAAAAGGTCAAACCCGAAAATTTTATTTAAGAGTTTGATCCTGGCTCAGGATGAACGCTGGCGGCGTGCTTAACACATGCAAGTCGAGCGAGAAGGCTTTAACTAATCCTTCGGGAGAAGATAGAGCTGGAAAGCGGCGGACGGGTGAGTAACGCGTGGGTAACCTGCCTTGTACAGAGGGATAGCCGCCGGAAACGGTGATTAATACCTCATAAG
>NZ_FUZT01000030.1 GCF_900167445.1 Maledivibacter halophilus | reverse complement strand
CAACCCTATCAACTATAGAAAGAGCTCTATATAAATCAGGTATGAAGGATGTAATGGGTAAAGGTGTCGCGGCTTTGACTACTGAACTGGCTGAAATATAAAGAAAATATTGAGGATAAACAACTTTAAGGTTTAATAAATATCAAATAAAAAATGTAGGAGCATTTATTATTTTCTTTAAAATTTATTCTAAATCATAGTTTTGTTTATCTATAGTGAAATAGTCTTAAAACTTAATTTATATATCCTAAAAATATCGATGCTTCTGTGATTATTTTGATTTATAAATTTATTTTTGAATTTGTTTCACTATATAATAAAATATAAATACTAAAAATAGGAGGCAATTAATATGGCTTATTTTGAAATCAAAGGAGTTATACCACCAATGATTACTCCATTTAAAGAGAGTGGAGAAGTTGATTATGAAAAACACGTTAAAAACATGGAAAAATGGAATGAAGCAGATCTAGCAGGATATTTAGTTTTAGGTTCTAATAGCGAAACTGTTTATCTTACTGAAGAAGAAAAGTTAAAGCTTATAGAATTAACAGTAAAAAACAATCCAAAGGATAGAATTATCTTAGCTGGTACGGGATTGGAGTCTACAAAGGCCACTATAGAATTGACAAATAAGGCTTCAGATCTTGGTGCAGATGCTGCACTTATATTGACTCCTAATTATTATGGCGGGAAAATGACTGATGAAGCTTTAATAAATTATTTTACAGAAGTAGCTGATAATACTAGAATACCTATTTTAATCTATAATGTTACTAAATTCACACATATAAATATTTCTCCTAAGGCAGTTGAGGTTTTGAGTAAACATCCTAATATAATAGGAATGAAGGACAGCTCAGGTAATATGCCTCAAATGGTGGAATTTATAAGGGTAGTAGATAAAGAGTTTAATTTATTGGTGGGAACAGCTTCAGCTTGGTATCCAGCCCTTACACTAGGAGTTAAGGGTTCAATTATGGCCTTGGCTAATTGCTGTCCTAATGAATGTGCTTTAGTACAGAAATATTTTGATGAGGGCAATTGGGAAAAAGCAAGGGAAGTTTATGTTAGAATGTATCCAGTTAATAAGGCTGTAACGGGGACCTTTGGAATTGCTGGGCTTAAACATACATGTGATAAGCTAGGTTTTGAAGGAGGGTTTACTAGAAAGCCCCTATTGAATTTAAAAGAAGAAGAAAAGGAAAAAGTTGAAGAGATATTAAAGAAAGCACAGGTTTTATAAGTAGAAAAGAGATGTCCCAAATTGGAAATAAACTATATATTTTGGGACATCCCTAATAAATATATTATAAAAGAATATAATATTAAAAATTCAAATGTAAGTTATATTCTTCTTGAAAAAAAATTCTGGCATCTACTTATAAAAATTAAATTACTGCTGTTAATCTATGAGCAGGAGGTTTTCTAAATGTTGGATTATGGGGAGAATCAATTTTTAAAGCTGCAAAGGCAAAAAGATTAATAAGTGCTGAAGGTATAATGGATAAAAGTAAAACTCAGGAAAACGATTTCCTAACATTCAAAAAAGCTTAAAGCAAATGGTAATAGAGATTTAAAAAATATTTTAATAATAATCTTATAATTGGAGTGATATTATGAAATGGTGGATTAATCAAAAACTTTATGTAAAAATATTTATATGTATCGTAATAGGTATTATTCTTGGATTTGCTTTAGGACCAAATGTAACCGTTATTAAACCCATAGGGGATGTATTTATTCGTTTGCTTAAAATGTTAATAGTTCCACTAACTTTCTTTACACTAATAAGTGGTATAAATAAGATGGATGATTTAAAATCTCTTCGTTCAGTTGGAGGGAAAACGATACTTTATTATTGTTTAACTTCACTTTTTGCTGGAACTGTAGGTGTAATAGTGGCTCTAATATTAAAGCCAGGGAAAGAAGTAATAGGGTTATTAGATCAGGGTGCTGAAGTAACCGTTGCAGAATATAATTTTATTGATAATATGGTACAATGGATTCCTACCAATCCTATAGAAGCCATGGCTAATGCAAATATGCTTCAGGTTATTGTTTTTTCTATTATCGTAGGAATAGCATTACTAAAATTAGGTGATAAAACTAAATTAATAGTTTCTTTTATTGATAAAGGTGCAGATGTGATGATTGAAATAACAGATTTTGTTATGAAATTAGCTCCTTATGGCATACTAGCCCTTATTGCAAATATGGTCGGGACTTTAGGATCAAAGATGTTGGCAGAAGTGGGAAGATTTATATTAACAGATATTGTAGGTATAATATGTGTACTAGTCTTTGTATATCCACTCATATTGAAATTTGTTGGAAAAGTAAATCCTTTAAGGTTCTATCGTAATATTTCTCCAGCTATGTTAGTAGCAGCAAGTACTACATCAAGTGCAGCAACACTACCTATTTCAATGCAGGTGGCAGGTAAGAACAATGGAGTACCTGAAAAAATATATGGATTTACATTACCCTTAGGTGCAACAGTAAATATGGATGGTATGGCTGTGGCTATAGGTTGTATATCAGTATTTTCAGCTAATCTTTATGGGGTACCTATTACTGGTGGACTCATATTCCAGTTTATGTTCTTAGGACTTGTGTTATCAATAGGAGCAGCTGGTGTTAAGGGAGCAGGTATTGTAATGTCAACAGTATTGCTTCAAACATTAAATATGCCTTTAACATTAGTTCCTATATTGGCTGCCATATGGCCTATTATTGATATTGGACATACTACTACAAATGTTACTGGGGATTTAACAGGAACTACTATTATAGCTTCAAATACAAATTCAATAGACATGGATGTATTCAATTCAACTTCTTCACAAAATAGCTAGAATTTATAAAAGTCTTGTTTAGATTTTATGATTAATAAAAGCCTTTATACAAAGTCTAAACAGGACTTTTTATAGTGAAATAAATTTAAACATAATTTTATATATAAAATTATGTTTTTTAAAAGAGGGATGGGTTAATATTTATAGAACTTATTTATGAATCTCTATATTAATTTTGAAGATAAACAATTGAGCAAATTGCATAATTACCTTACTTAAAAATTATCTACTACATGTGGTTTTAAAATCTTCAAAGCCATACCATATATATTATGCAATTTCCTCAATTTCAAGATTTAATAAATTTCAAATAAAAAATGTAGAAGAACTTATTATTTTACTTTATTTAGTTTAACTATATTTTTAAAGGAGGATGCAATCTATGAAAGAAGTCAATCTCATCTGCACAAAATGCAATAAAAAATTTCCTATAGATAAAGTACATTTCAGATGTGATATCTGTAATGAGCCTTTAGAATTAGAAGAAATAAAAGAAGGAAGAATTAGAAAAGATAATGTTTTTAATCAAACAATAATTGAAAGATATGCAGATTTTTTTCCGTTTTTGGATATAGATAAAGATTTATCTCTTGGTGAAGGCTTTACTGGGTTAGTGGAATCTAACAAGATTGCAAGGGAAATAGGCATTGAAAATTTATATTTTAAAAATGAAACCCAAAACCCTACATGGTCTTTTAAAGACAGGGGGACTATAGCAGGAATTCAACATGCAGTAAAACTGGGATATAAAACAATAGGAACAGTATCCACTGGAAATATGGCTTCATCGGTGGCTGCCTATGGTGCAAAAGCTAATTTGAAAACATATATATTTGTATATAAGGATATTGCTGATGAAAAATTAAATCCTATAGCCATTTATAATCCAAGGTTGATAAAGGTAGATGGTGACTATGGTAAGCTATATTTAGAGAGCTTCAAAATTGGTGAAGAAAATAATATATATTTTATAAATTCTGATGTTCCCTTTAGAATTGAGGGATATAAAACCATTGCCTTTGAAATATGTGAGCAATTGGACTTTGATATACCAGATTATATAGTTGTTCCTACAAGTGCTGGAGGAGATATTAGGGGGATAGAAAAGGGATTTAGGGAGTTTAAAAATTGTGGTTTAATAGATAAAACCCCTAAAATTATTTGTGCCCAGGCCAGTGGTTGTTCCCCTATATATACCGCTTATAAAGAGAAGTCTGATACGGTAATTAAATATGAAAATCCAAGTACTATAGCCCATGCCATAGGGAATCCAACTCCTCCTAGTGGTAATCAAGTACTAAGAATGATAAATTGGAATAGAGGTACATGTGTAGCAGTTTCAGATGAAGAAATAATTGAAGCTCAAGGAATGTTAGCTAGAACAGGTATATTTGGTCAGCCAGCTTCGGCGGTGCCTTTAGCGGCTGTTAAAAAGTTAAGAGAAGAAGATTACATTAAAAAAGAGGAAAGAGCTGTTTGTATTGTGACTTCTACGGGGCTTAAATATACTGCTGCTTTTAAAAAACATAATTTAAGGTTTGAGGAATGTAATATAAAAGACCTTAGCAAAATAGTTAAATGAGCAAATTGCATAATTACCTTCTGTAAAAACCAGCTGCTATAGAGAGATATACACCAAAAGAATTCTCAGTGGCTACGACCGCAAATTAAGCTTTTTAGGGCGTAAATCTATATATGATAAATATGCTGGTTTTTTAAGTTTTATTTATATTTATCTATTAGAGAGAAGAAAATAGTTAGTAGTGGTTATTCATATAACTGCTACTAACTAAATATTTTGTTAACAATTTATATTGATTATGTCTCGTAAAATAGATGCAGAAGCTGCCCTTACACCTGAAGCTCCTCCCATTATTGTTAAATCCCCAAGGGTGTCTGATATATATCTAACCCCTTTGTTCTTACTATTTACAATGTAAAATGGGTGGCTTATGTCTATTTTTTCTAAATTTACCGACATGTGAATATTACCGTTATCATTAGTGGTTTTACCAATTAATTTATATTTCATATTTTCCCTTTTGGCTTCTTCTATATCATTTAAACTTAATGAAGTGATACCCTTTACTGCTATGTCAGATAGTTTTTTTTCTTGATTCATAAGAACATTTGTTAAAATAAGGAGTTTTATAGCCGTATCCCAGCCTTCTACATCTAAACTAGGGTTGGTTTCTGCTATTCCAAGCCTTTGAGCTTCTAATAAAGCCTCATGATAGCTGACCATATTGTTTTCCATATGTTCTAATATGAAGTTTGTAGTACCGTTAAGTATCCCTTCTATAGAAAGTATGTCTGCCCCTGCCATATCAATAGTACCGGTATTTACTGTTGGCAAAGCACCTCCACATGTACATCCAATTTTAAACTGCACATTATTCTTTATAGCCAATTCATTTAACTTTTTATATGCAAGCATTACAGGACCCTTATCGGCTGTTACAACATTGATTTTGTTTTCAAGGGCTTGTTTTATATAGGACAATCCTGGCTGACCAGTTTCTTTATTTGTTGGAGTCATTACTATAAGTGTATCAATGTCTTTAATTTCTATCATTTTATTAAAATTTGTATTTATGTATTTACTGGCATAAAATTCATCAAGTTTTTTATTAAGATCTAAATTTTCTATTAAGTTTTTTAAATTTATACCTTCAGGATTGTAAATACCTACAGTACTATTGATAATATATAGTAAATTGATATCTAACCCTATTTTTTCAAGATAATTTTTCTTATCATATAATAATTTAACAAAAGCTTTACCGACTCCTCCGAAGCCTACAATTCCTATATTCATTAGTCTACCTCCCCTTTGAGAAATGATTTTTGTAATGTAATTATACTAAATATTTTTTCAATAATAATGTTGTTATAATCATTATATATGTATAGTAAAAGATATACAATAATAGTAAAAAGAAAATTGTTGTTTTAGAACTTTAAATATATATTGAATAAAGTCAAGTCCAATTATAGAATTATTTAATATGAAAAAGGACTATTGATACAATTTTTTAAATCAATAGTCCTTTTTCATATTAAATGAGGAAATTACATAATTACATTTTGTAAAAACTAACTAATATATCTAGTTTTAAAGGATTACTGTATGTATTATGCAATTATCTCAATTTGTAAAGTAGTTTTAAATAATTCTTAAAGACAAACTACTTTAAGGTTTGATGAATTTTAAATAAAAAATGTAGGAGCATTCATTATTTTCTTTAGCTGTAATTAAAAAATTTTGACAGGATTAAAGTCCAAAAACTGGTTTATAACTCTACATCCCTATTACAATCCTTTGAATAAATATATGATAATTCTTCACGACCTACACAATATACAGCCTGTGGAACGTAAGGTCCAAACCATATGTAATCTCCTTTTTTAACAGGAGTCCATTTATCATCGAGATAATATACACCTTTACCCTTCATTATATAAGCCCCATGCTCTTGAACGTGGGTTTCGACAAAGGGATGACAACCACTTGGTTTAAAGGTTAAAATATGCATATTCATATCAAAAGCCAGATCACAGGGGAGCAAATCTATTATTGTGACATTTTCCATATCGTCATATATTTTTTCCTGCAATTCATTTATATTTCCAACAACTACCCATGGCTTATGATCTTCTAAAGGTTGATATGTCTGCTTGTATAAAAGAAATTTAGCAGATTTTTTTGATGTATTTGATAAATTCATTTTCTTAGTTGGAGGACAATAAACATATCCACCGGATGTTAATTCATATTCATCATTGTCAATTGCAACTTTTATTTCACCTTCTCTTACGAAAATAAACGATTCTATTCCATTACCGCCAAAACCGCTGGTTGTTTTTCCCTCGGATTCCATATCTACAAGGTATTGAACAAAACTGGCTCCGAGCTTGGGGGATGCTACTATACTTATAGTACATTTTTCAAAATTAGGAATTACATTGTTAACAAGTCCTTCAGGAGGAATAATTGCAAAACTTCCATGTTTTATAACTGCTCTACTGGATAATAAATCCTTTGGATAACCCATAGTACAATCTCCTTTCAAAATTCTTTATTATATTTTAATTATACTACTTTAGAGGAATATTACCTTTATCAACAATTGATAAAAAATTATCATTTTTTTATCCTAACATTATCCATAAGAAGTTATAATATTAAATTGTAAGTAAAACATACTTGAGGTTTCCAGAAAATTCAATTAAAAATAATATATTGTAAATACAAAATAGTCATAGAGGTGAATAAAGTGATTAGAAAATCTGAAGAGTATAAAGTTGAAAACATTAAAGGCTTAAAAGATGGCAAAGGAGAAGTTACAGTAATAAATTTTTTTCAGCCCGAAGATTTTAATGGAAAAGGAAGACTTTATGGTAAATCTATTATAAAACCTGGAAGTTCAATAGGTTATCATAAACATGTAGGAGATCAGGAAGCATACTATATTTTGAAGGGAAAAGCTTTATATAATATAAATGGAAAAGATGTTACGTTAGAACCTGGAGATTTAGCTATTTGCAAAGATGGAGATTCTCATTCAATAGAAAGTATTGGAAATGAAGATTTAGAGTATATAATGCTAATACTTTATGTGTAAAGAATAAGTATAATCCAATTAAGGGAGCTTATAAGGGTGCTAGAGCTTTCTTTTTCTTTATACATTAAAAAAATCGTAAAAGCATGGATATTTTTATGATGTATAAATTAAGTTTTAAGATTATTTCACTATTATAATACTAATTTAAAAATGTCAAAAGAAGTTTATATTTTACCTATATTCGTTAAACAATTATCAAAACAGGAGGAATATTAAAAAGGGAGGGTATTAAATGTTAGACCTATTAATCAAAAACGCTTGTATTGTAGACATAGACCGAGTTTATGAAGGGAATATCGCTATTGATGATGGGAAAATAATAGCTATTACAAGTCAAAAGGTTGAATATGAAGCAAAAAGGGTTATTGATGCAAAAGGGAAAAAGGTTTTCCCAGGAGGCGTTGATTGTCATGCCCATTTAAATGATCCCGGATTTGAGTGGAGAGAAGATTTTAAACATGGATCTAAAAGTGCTGCAGCAGGTGGCATAACTACAATTATTGATATGCCCCTACAAAATCAACCTGCTTTAACAAATAAAGAAATTTTCAAAGATAAGGCGGAAGCTCTTAGTAAATCTTCAGTAGTTGATTATGCTTTTTGGGGAGGTTTGGTAGACAATAATTTAGAAGATTTAAAAGGTCTTTATGAAGCTGGAGTTGTTGGATTAAAAGCTTTTTTAGGGCCAGTATCTCCAGATTATTCCACTGTGAATTTAGGAATTGTAAGGGAAGCTATGGAAACTGTTCTTCCTTTAAATTTATTAATTGGATTTCATTGTGAAGATTACTGCATTATAAAAAATGCAGAGGCAAAAGCAATAAGAGAAGGAAGATTAAGGCCTATTGATTTTTTAAAGTCCAGACCAGTTGTGGCAGAGCTAATTGCAGTAAATAATGTAATTGATTTAGCAAGGGAAACAGGAGCAAGAGTTCATATTTGCCACGTTAGTCATCCCATAGTGGCTGAAGAAATAAAAAAGGCACAAAGTGAGGGAATCAAAATAACAGCAGAAACTTGTTCTCATTATTTAGTATTTAGTGAAGATGACGTAATAGAAAAAGGGATGATATATAAATGTGCTCCTCCATTGAGAAAAGATGAAGATAGGGAAAAACTCTGGCAATATGTAAAGGATGGAACTATTAGCTGCGTGGCTTCTGACCATTCTCCCTGTGCTCCAGAAGAAAAATCTGAAAAACTCCATAATGTTTTTGAAGCTTGGGGTGGAATAAGTGGTATTCAAAGTACATTTGAGGTTATGTTTAATGAAGTAGTTCACAAGCGCAAATTAAGTCCTAAATTATTGGCAAAGGTTTTAGCATATGGTCCAGCAAAGACCTTTGGACTATATCCACAAAAAGGAGTATTATCTGTTGGTTCCGATGCTGATATAGTTATTGTTGATCCAGAAAAGAATTGGGAAATTACTTCTGAATCTTTATTTTATAAGAATAAAATATCTGCTTTTATTGGTTTACAGGGAAAAGGAAAAGTAGAAAAAACTATTGTGAGGGGAGAAATCGTTTTCTCTGCTGGGAAGATCATTGGAGATTATGGATATGGGAATTTAATAAAAAATAATGGGGAGTGAGAACATGGAAAATAAGGCTGCTATTAATATTGATGAGCATAAAATTGTAGAAAAGGGCCTTGGTGAAGAAAGTCTTTTGCCGCAAGAACATAGAATAATGGATAAGTATTCATATTTATTTACCTGGCTTGGAGGCTGCGTATCAATTGGAACATTTATGATGGGAGCAAGCTTAGTTCCACCGGCAGGAAAGTTGAATTTATTACAAGCTTTATTGGCAATGATTATAGGTAATACTGTCATTGCAATAGCCCTAACCATAAATGGTCAGGCAGGCCATAAATATGGAATACCTTTTATTGTACAAACCAGGTCTTCCTTTGGAATAAAAGGAGCTAGAATACCAGGTTTTATTAGAGCGGTGCCAGCAGTTATTTGGTTTGGAGTTCAAAGTTGGGTAGGTGCATCTGCCTTAAATAATGTTGCCATTAGATTGACTGGCTATGATAACATAATAGTATTTTTTATTGTATTCCAAATCATTCAGATTTCATTATCTGTTTTAGGATTTAAGGGTATTAAATGGGTGGAAAATATAGGTTCTGTATGTATTTTGGCTTCTTTAATCTACATGTTCTATGTTATGACTACTACCTTTCAAAATGAAATTTTTGACAAGATTATTAGTATTCCCGGGACTTGGGGAATTGATTTTTGGGGTGGAACAACTGCCTTTTTAGGTATCTACACTACAATGATTTTAAATGTAAGTGATTATATGAGAGAGCTAGATAAAAAAGTTAAGCCCACTTTAGCCACTATTATACAATGGCTGGCTATTGTTCCTGCAACTTTGTTTATGGGACTGATAGGACTTATGGCAGCAGGGGTAACTGGAGAATGGGATCCAATAAAAGTATTTACAGAATTAATGCCTAATAGTTTCGTTTTAATAGTAGCACTGTTATTTATTGCATTAGCTCAAATTACAACAAATGTTTTAAATAATGGACTTCCTCCTGCTTATGTAATGATGGATGTTTTCGGAATTACATATAAAAAAGCAGCTTTATGTGTAGGAATTTTATCTTTTTTTACATTCCCCTGGAAAATTGCCACAGAAGGAGTATTCATACTTTTTGTTCAAATATATTCAGCATTTCTTGGACCAATATTTAGCGTAATGGTAGTAGACTATTATTTTGTACGTAAAAAGAAATTAGATTTAAATTTATTGTATGATAATGAAGGTCCTTTTAATGGAATTAACTGGACTGCAATTATTGCTATTTGTGTAGGGGCTATGGTTGCAATGATAGAAATACAATTATCATGGTATTCAAGTTTAATCCCAGCAGGATTAACCTATTATCTATTAATGAAGTACTGGGCAAAGAGCAGGAATTTTTTACCCGATACAAAATAAGCAAATGAGAAACTTGCATAATTAACATTATCAATTTTAAAATTCTTTACATATATTATGCAATTTCCTCAAATATTTAAAAGATAACTATACATTTATGTAGAATTTTGAGTCTATTTTAAATGTATAGTTGTTTTATTTTCTTTAATATAAATAAAAATAGTGGTAAAAAAGGAATTAGTTGAAAAGTGAAGAATTAATATAACATAGTAAAAAAACGTTTACCTATACTAAATAAAAATAATTACTATAATAAAGGGTGTATATGCCATGGGGATATTACTTAGTGAATTAATTAAAATGCAATGCTTTAAAAAAGCAAAAATTTTATCAGGTAAAGCTTCCAATAAGAGTACTCATGTCTCTGGTATTACGATAATAGAAAGACCGGATATAGTTAACTGGATAAAAGGAGGAGAACTTCTTTTAACTAGTTTTTATTCTATTGACAAAGATTTAGAAGCACAGAAAAAATTGGTTAAGGAAGTGGCTTTAAATAAAGCAGCTGCCTTAGTTATAAAAACTTCTAATTTTTTACCCAAAATAGATAAGGAGATAGTTGATTTAGGAAATCGATTAGAATTTCCGATAATTGAAATATCCATTGATACGAAATATATTGATATTTTATATCCAGTAATGGGAAAGTTATTTAATGATCAAATAAATAGATTGAATTACTATAAGGACTGTCACGAAAAATTTACACTACTCTCATTAAAGATGAAGGGAATAGAGGCTGTAACTAAGACCCTTGAGGAGCTTATAGACACTCCTGTGGCAGTATTTGATAGTGAATTTAGTTTGAAAGCTTATAGTAATGAAGAATACAATCGTATTTATATAGATAGAAAAGAGATGGAAAAGTTAATTAATAAAGAATATTTAGTTGATAAATTAAATATAAAGTTATCAGAAAATAGTGACAGCGTATATACAATGATAGTAGAACCAATTAAAGTATTAAACCAAATTAAAGGATATTTAGGTGTTCTTGAAATAAATAAGGTACTTAATAATATGGATTTTATTGCTTTAGAAGGTGCAGCTAATACCTTAAGACTTGAAATGCTAAAGGACATAGCTGTTAATGAAGTTAAACTTAGATATAAAGGAGATTTGATGGATGATTTAATAACCGGTAGGTTTGAATCCCTTCAAAGTATTTATGATAGAAGTAATTTGTTAGGATGGGACTTAAAGCGAAAGAATGTAGTGGTTTTATTAAGGACTAGTAATTCCGAACAACACAGTAATAAATATAAAAATTCATCTGAAGTTCTGATGAGTTTACGGGAAAAAATCAAAAGAAATATAAACAAGATCTCCCATTATTACATGGGAAGTAATATTATATCCACTTTTAAGGGAGATGATGTAATTATATTATGGCCTGTAGAAAAATCTAAGGATATTAAATATACTTATAATAGAGTAAGGGAATTTGGGAATGAATTAAAAAAGAATTTATATAATAAAGGTGGAGGAATACTGATATCAGTAGGCGTAGGAAGCTTGGCAGTAAACCCTACTGAAATAGGTAAAAGTTTTAATGAAGCAAGAGATGCTGTAAACTTTGGATATAATATTTTGGGAAAGGGTTCTATCACCTTCTTTGAAGAATTAGGTATATATAAATTATTGTGTAGCTATGAAAATCGAGAAGAACTAAAGAAGTTTGTTCCTTCTGATTTGATGAGGCTTAAGAAATACGATAGGGATAATAATGCCGAATTAATTGACACATTTGAAATGTATTTGAAATGTAATTTAAATGCAATGAAAACTGCTGAAAATCTTTATATCCATTATAAAACAGCTTTATATAGATTAAACAGAATAAAGAAGATTATTGACCTTGATATTGAAAACAGAGAGAGTATGCTTGAAATGGAGGTAGGACTTAAAATACTTAAAATGATTTATTAAATAAAAATAGAGGTTTTCCATATGTATAGATTTCCCATAGTAAAACTTAATTTATACGTATCAAAATATCCAATGCTTCTAAGGAGTTTTGATATGTATAAATTAACTGTTTTACCGGAATATCTATAGTGCTTATAGAATTGATACATAAGTATTGCATGTGGCGAATCTCCTTTTTTAATTTACTTATCGGGAAAAGCCTTTATCAAATAAGGATAAAAAATTTTTAAAAGTTTATCCTTATTTTTTAATGAGAAAGAGTTAAGATTATGTTAAATAGTTAACAACATCTTATAAACAACTAGGAGGGCTTTAAATGAAGAGTAATAAGTTAAGTATGACTAACCAGATAATGATTGCAATGATTGCTGGGATGGTTGTAGGTTTAATAATAGGGCCAAGTATTGCACCTATTAAGGTTATAGGAGATATTTTTCTTCGTTTAATTCAGATGTCAGTAGTTGTATTGATTATGGGGGCAGTAATTGAAGCGGTAGGAAGTTTGAATCCTAAAGAATTAGGGAAATTAGGAGGTAAAATATTTGCTTGGTTCATGGGATTGACTGCATTAGCTGCAGCCCTTGGAATAGGCCTTGGTTACATAATTAAACCCGGTTCAGGTTTGAATATTGACATGGGTAAATCAGCCATAGCAGCCTCTGAACAGAAAATAACCGATATGATAGTTGGATTTTTCCCATCAAATATCATTGAGTCTATGGCAAAGGCAAATATGATTCAAGTTATTGTATTTTCCATTTTATTTGGACTATCATTAAGCATAATAGGTAAACAGAAAAAGGATAACGTTATCTTGAGTTTTATTTCGAATTTCAATGTTGCAATACTAAATGTTGTAAAAATGGTAATGAAACTTGCGCCTTTAGGAATATTTGCTCTTTTAGCTTGGGTCACAGGGACTATAGGTTTAAAAGTCATTATTCCATTAGCGAAATTTTTAGCTGCCATGGGGATTGGGACAATTGTTTATATGATATTCCTAATTATTATGTCATCTACATATGTCAAGGTTAGTCCTGCTAAATTAGCAAAAAAACTTTGGAAGATGACAGTTGTGGCTTTTACTACCACTTCATCTGCTATTACTCTTCCAACAAAAATGGAGGATAGTGAGGTTAAAATTGGGGTAAGTAAGAGAATATCTAGGCTTGTTAATCCATTGGGAATGGCTTTAAATAGTAATGGTTTATCATTATATCTTGCATTAGCATGCATAACTTTAGCCCAATTTTATGGACTGGATATGAGTATTGCTGAATTAATAAAGATAGTAGTACTATCATCATTGTCATGTTTGGGGACAGTAGTAGTTCCAGGTGGTGGTCTGGTTGCCCTTGCAATAGTTTTGCCATCTATGGGATTACCACCGGAAAGTATAGCTTTACTTGCTGGGATAGATTGGTTTTCTGGAATGTTTAGAACTGTTTTAAATGTTGATGGTGATGCATTGGTATCAATGATGATTGCAGCTGATGAAAAAGAACTTGATTACGATATTTTTAATGATAAAAAAACTATTGATAAATTAATTGCAGAATAAATGAGGGGAAGTGTTTGAAATGAAAGCATTAAAGGACCTGGATATAGAAAAGAATATTATAAATTTAATTGAATGGATTAGTAAATATGGAAAAACCTCAGATGATGGAATTACTAGATTATTATATACTGATACATGGAAAGATGCTCAAGAAGCATTAAAACAGTTATTGAATGAAAAAGGGTTTATGACATATTATGATGAAGTAGGGAACTTATTTGGAAAATTAGAAGGTTGCAAATATAAAGATGAAACAATACTTACCGGTTCCCACATAGATACAGTAGTTAATGGTGGAAAATTAGATGGTCAATTTGGAATAATAGGTGGGATAATAGCTATAAAGTATTTAAAAGAAAAATTTGGTAAGCCTTTAAGAAATATTGAAGTGGTTTCTATGGCAGAAGAAGAGGGAAGTAGATTTCCTTTTACATTTTGGGGTTCTAAAAATATTGTTGGAGCTGTAGAAAGAAAAGATATGGAAGGTATAAAAGATGTTGATGGAATAAAATTTACTGAAGCCATAGAAAAGTCTGGCTTTAAATTCAAAGAAAAAAATAGTGAAATTAGGGATGATCTAAAGGCATTTATAGAACTTCACATAGAACAGGGAGGAGTTTTAGAAAAGGAGAAAAAATCTATAGGAATTGTTGAGCATATTGCAGGACAAAAGAGATTTATGGTGGAAGTTGAAGGCGAAGCCAATCATGCTGGGACTACCCCAATGGGTTATAGAAGAGATGCTATGCATGGCAGTGGGAAAATGATTGCCCAGATAATGGATTTAGCGAAAGATTATGGAGATCCACTAGTTGCTACGGTTGGAAGAGTTGAAGTAGTGCCAAATACAACAAATGTTATTCCTGGTAAAGTAGTTTTTTCCTTAGATATAAGACATGTTGATAGTGAAGTAGTAACAAACTTTATTAATGAAGCATTTTTAAAATTAAAAGATATAGCAAAGGATATGGATTTGAAAATTAAGGTTAATAGATACATGGATGGAGAACCTGTTGCCATGGATACTGATCTGGTAAATATTATTAAAAGGCAATGTCAAGAAAATAGGCTAAATTATAAATTAATGCATAGTGGAGCGGGACATGACTCTCAAGTTTTTGCAAAACATATACCCACCTCATTAATATTCGTTCCTAGCCATAAAGGTATTAGCCATCATTATACCGAATATACAGAGGCTAAGGATTTAGCTGAAGGAGTAAAGGTTTTAATAAAAATCCTTTATAATTTAGCCTATATGGATAAACAACACTAAAACTTAAGATAAATTTTAAAGTTATTTATCTTTAAATAAAATTTAAAATCTATGCTTCGCCTATGACATTTTTATAGGCGAAGCTTTTAGTAGATTTCTGGATTTATACAGTTTTCAGGTTTTTGATTTTTTAAAGCAGAGATTATATTATTTGCTGCTATTTCTGCCATGGCATTTCTTGCTTCAACTGTGGCATTACCAATATGGGGAGTTAGAATAACATTATCTAATTTTTCTAAACCAGCTGTAATCTCAGGCTCATTTTCATATACATCCAATGCTGCACCTGCTATACTTTTTTCTTGCAAAACCTTTAATAGTGCTTTTTCATCTACTAAGGGTCCCCTCGCCGCATTTATAAGATAAGCTGTTGATTTCATTTTTTTAAATTCATTTTGGCCTATCATATGGAATGATGATGCATTATAACTACAGTGTAAAGTTAAAAAATCTGAATTTTTGATTACTTCTTCAAAGGGCTCATATTTGTAGTCTTTTTCAAGAGCTCTATCCAATAAAGGGTGTGGACTATAATAGATTATATTCATATCAAAGGCATGGGCACGTTTAGCCACAGCTTTTCCAATATTACCCATACCAATTATTCCAAGGGTTTTCCCAGAAAGTTCATTTCCAAGATGAAATAGTGGAGACCAACCGGTAAAATTCCCACTCCTTGTGATTTTATCTCCTTCTACAATTCTTCTTGCGATGGAAATGATTAGCCCTAGGGTCAATTCTGCAGTAGAAGTTGTAGAAACAATAGGAGTATTTGTTACGGGTATTTTTTTAGCAGTTGCAGTTTCAACATCTATATTATTAAATCCTGCACCATAATTTGCTATAACCTTAAGATTAGGATTAGAACAAATTATACCCTTATCTATTGTATTAGATAATAGACATAATAAAGCATCTTTTCCATCGATGCCTTTAATAATTTGTTCTTTAGTTAATAAGTCCATGCTATTGTGCATAGTAACATCAAACTCTTTTGATAATTTTTCATATGCTATTTTAGATATTAATCCTGAGATGAATATTTTTTGTTTCAAGAAAATCACCCTCCTTTTATTAATGATTTATATTTTCTTTGAAATTATTTTTAGTAGTATTGTTGTTTGAGAAACTTGCATAATTAATATTACTAATTTTAAAATTTATTTACTTCTAGAAATGTTTATATTGATTTTGTGAGTCAAGTACTTTCTTGTTTACAAAAAGTATAGCATATTGTATCTTATAGATGAAATACATATATAGAATAATGATTATGCATTTTAGCTATAGGGAGATGATTATAAATGGATATTAAGCATTTAAAGTGTTTTGTTACAGTGGCTGAATACCTCAGCTTTACTAAAGCTTCTGAAATATTACATATTACTCAACCCACTATAAGTAAAATGGTTAAGACTTTGGAAGATGAGCTTTGCAAAACTCTTTTTCATAGGTCCCCTAAAATTGAACTAACCGATGTGGGGAAAGTTTTATTCAAGCAGGCTAAAGAAATTTTGATTTTATTCGATAATATAGAATCAGAATTGGAAGATGTTATAGCTATCAAAAAAGGAATTATTAAAATTGGAATTCCGCCTATAATAGGAGCTAGCTTTTTTCCAAAAATAATTGGAGAGTTTAAAAGAAAATACCCTTATATTGATATTCAAATGGTTGAGGTAGGATCAAAAAAAATTGAAAGGTTAGTAGATGAAGGGACTTTGGATATAGGAATTGTTTGTACTGCACCTATTCAAAAAGATACTCTTAATATGTTTCCCTTTGTAAAGAGCCCTTTAATGTTGATAGTTAATCCAAATCATAAATTAAATAAAAAAGAAATAGTAAAATATAAAGATCTGAAAGATGAGTCTATTGTATTATATGGAAAAGACTTTAGCTTATATGATGTAATAACAAATAGATGTATTGAAAATAATTTTTATCCTAAAATAGTATGTGAAAGTTCCCAAAGAGATTTTATAGTTGAAATGGTGGCTGAAGGAATAGGTGTATCTTTTTTAGATGAAAAAACATATTCTAAAATCAATACTAAATCCATTACAGCTTTAAAGCTTGAAGCACCATCCATATATCTGCACCTTTTTGTAATATGGAAGAAAAATAGATATATATCTTTTGCAGCAAAGGAATGGCTTAAGTTTGTAAGTTTAAAGTTTAATATTAACTTAGAAATATAAATGTACGCCTTTAAAAGTTAAATTATTACATACCAGTATTTCATTTCTATTTTCTATATTTACACTACTAATTTTACCTTTTTAAATCGCCTCTAATTATTTTTTATTTCGAATTAGATTTATCATGATTTTATTATGATGAATTGCTATTTGAAAAATTTTTTTGAAATTTTTATAAAAAAAAGAAGGAATAATAGAAATAATATAGAATATATTTAACATAAGGAAATACTATTTACCTATATTAAAAATAGAAAATAGGAGGCGTATAGAAATGAAAAATAGGAGATTAGTTATGATTCCAGGACCAACACCAGTTGTAAGGTCTATTCAGGATCAAATGGGAAGGGAAACCGTAGCCTTTGGTGATCCCGATTTTGTAAAGGATTATAAGGGAATGCTAAATGATTTAGAAGAGATGCTTGGAACAAGGGGAAAGGCCTTTGTAATAGCAGGAACAGGTACACTTGCAATGGAAATGGCAATATCCAATGTAACTAAAAGAGGAGACAATGTATTAGTAGTTTCCCATGGATACTTTGGAGACAGGTTTATTGAGCTTTGCAATAGAAAGGGATTAAATGTTGATGTATTGTCATCGGAGTGGGGAAAGATAGTACCAGTAGAAGATATAGAAAAGAAATTAAAGGAAAAGGATTATAAAGCTATTACAGTAACCCATGTGGATACATCCACAGGAGTATGTGCACCAATAGAGGAAATAGGAAAAGTAGTGAAGAAATTTAAAGATACAATGTATATAGTAGATGGAGTATGTGCAACAGCAGCAGAACCAGAATATATGCATGATTTTGGTATCGATGTATTATTAACGGGATCACAAAAAGCCTTTGGAGTAGCTCCAGGCCTTGCAATAGTGTTGGCAGGACCAACAGC
>NZ_FUZT01000031.1 GCF_900167445.1 Maledivibacter halophilus | reverse complement strand
GATAATAGAATATGCTCTCTTGTTTGTGGCATTGGACCATCTGCTGCTGATACTACTAAAATAGCTCCATCCATTTGAGCTGCTCCTGTTATCATGTTCTTTACGTAGTCAGCATGACCAGGACAGTCTACGTGAGCGTAGTGTCTATTTGGTGTCTCATACTCAACATGGGATGTTGAAATCGTAATTCCTCTTTCTCTTTCTTCTGGAGCCTTATCTATATTAGCAAACTCTACTGCTTCTCCAAGCTGATATTTTTTTTGTAATGTATAAGTGATTGCTGCAGTTAATGTTGTCTTACCATGGTCTACGTGACCTATTGTTCCTATGTTTACATGGGGCTTATTTCTTTCAAATTTTGCTTTTGACATCTTTCTTCCTCCTTCTAAAATATATATATTTAATATTTAATATTTAAAACATTAATATACATTTATTTACCATTAATAATTTTTTCGGCTATACTATTTGGAACTTGTTCATAGTGACTAAATTGCATAGTATAGTTACCACGACCTTGAGATTTTGAACGAAGGTCTGTAGCGTATCCAAACATTTCAGCAAGGGGTACATGGGCTCTTATTACTTGAGCTCCTGCTCTTGCTTCCATACCTTCAAGTTTACCTCTTCTAGAGTTAAGATCTCCCATTACATCTCCCAGATACTCTTCAGGAACAACTACTTCCACCTTCATGTAAGGTTCTAGTAAAACAGCATTACCTTTTTTCATAGCATCCTTAAAGGCCATAGAACCAGCAATTTTAAATGCCATTTCTGATGAGTCAACCTCGTGATAAGATCCATCATATAATTCAACCTTAACATCTACAACTTCATAGCCTGATAGTACTCCATTTTCCATAGCACCTTGAACACCAGCATCTACTGCTGGAATATATTCTCTAGGAATAGCTCCACCAACAATCGAATTTATAAATTCATATCCAGCACCTGGTTCTTGTGGAGTAACTTTAATCTTAACATGACCATATTGTCCTCTACCACCAGACTGTCTTGCAAACTTCGCTTCAATATCTGTGGCCTTAGTAATAGTTTCTCTATATGCAACCTGTGGTTTACCTATATTTGCTTCAACTTTAAATTCTCTAAGCAATCTATCAACGATAATTTCAAGATGTAATTCACCCATACCTGCAATAATAACCTGACTAGTTTCTTCGTCAGTATAAGTTCTAAAAGTTGGATCTTCTTCGGCAAGTTTCGCTAAAGCTATACCCATTTTCTCTTGACCAGCTCTAGTTTTAGGCTCAATAGCAACCCTAATAACTGGCTCTGGGAATTCCATGGATTCAAGTAAAATTTCATTATTCTCATCACACAAAGTATCGCCAGTGGCAGTATTCTTAAGGCCAACCGCAGCAGCTATATCTCCTGCATACACCCTTGAAATCTCTTCTCTTTTATTAGCATGCATTTGAAGAATACGTCCAACTCTCTCTTTTTTACCCTTTGTAGAGTTGAAAACATAAGAACCTGCATCTAATGTTCCAGAATAAACTCTAAAGAAAGCAAGCTTACCAACATAAGGGTCAGCCATGATTTTAAAAGCCAATGCTGAAAAAGGTGCATTGTCATCAGCTTTTCTTACAGCTTCTTCACCTGTTTCCACTAAGGTACCCTTAATAGGAGGAATATCTAATGGTGAAGGCATATATGCAATTACTGCATCCAAAAGCATTTGAATACCTTTATTTTTATAAGCTGAACCGCAAAGAACTGGAACAATAGTATTGTCAATAGTTCCTTTTCTAAGTCCTAATTTTATTTCTTCTTGAGTCAGCTCTTCACCTTCTAAATACTTCATCATTAATTCTTCATCATTTTCTGCAACTGCTTCAATTAGTGCAGTTCTATATTCTTCGGCCTTTTCTTTTAATTCTTCGGGAATATCTGTTACTTCTATTTCTTGCCCTAAATCATCCTTGTAAACCCTAGCCTTCATATCTACTAAATCTACAATACCTATAAACTCACTTTCTGCACCTATAGGTAATTGAATCGGTACTGCATTTGCTTTAAGTCTATCTTTCATCATGTCTACAGCATTATAGAAATCAGCACCTGTTATATCCATTTTGTTTACAAATGCCATTCTAGGTACTCCATACTTATCCGCCTGTCTCCAAACAGTTTCGGATTGTGGTTCTACACCACCCTTTGCACAGAATACAGCCACAGAACTATCTAAAACCCTAAGGGATCTTTCCACTTCAACGGTGAAGTCCACGTGGCCAGGTGTATCTATAATATTCACTCTATGATCTAGCCATTGTGCAGTAGTAGCAGCCGAAGTAATTGTTATACCTCTTTCTTGTTCCTGCTCCATCCAATCCATAGTAGCAGCACCTTCATGGGTTTCACCAATTTTATGAACTCTACCTGTGTAAAATAATATTCTCTCTGTAGTTGTTGTTTTTCCAGCATCTATATGTGCCATTATACCAATATTTCTCGTTTTCTCTAAGGGAAAGGCTCTCACCTTTGTTCCTCCTTTCTGCCAAAACACTATAGGGATTAATATGTTACCAAAAAATAATAACATATTTATATTAATTCTAAGTTAATTTTAGATATACAACTTTAGATTTTTATAGAAAAATTAAACCAATTCACAATTAAAAGTTGTTTATCTTTTTATATTAATTTATATTTTATATTCACAAATTTACCATCTATAATGAGCAAAGGCTTTATTAGCTTCTGCCATTTTGTGAGTATCTTCTTTCTTCTTAACAGATGCGCCAGTATTGTTTGCTGCATCCATTATTTCTTTAGCTAGCTTTTCAATCATTGTCCTTTCCCCTCTTTTGCGGGTATAATTAACTAGCCATCTAAGACCCAGTGTTTGTCTTCTAGCAGGTCTAACTTCAATTGGAACCTGATAGTTAGCTCCACCAACACGTCTTGCTTTAACTTCTAATACAGGCATGATATTGTTCATAGCCTCATCAAACACTTCAAGTGGGTCTTTTCCTGTTTTTTCTTTTACTACCTCAAATGCATCATATACAATTCTTTGAGCTGTACCTTTTTTACCATCCAGCATTACACTGTTGATTAATTTTGTCACAACTTTGCTTCCATATATTGGATCTGGTAGCACTTCTCTTTTTGGTACATTACCTTTTCTTGGCACTTTACTTCCCTCCCAAAAATCTTTTTATTCATCGGTACTCGACTTTTTATTGCCGTTTGTGCACTCTTCACATCTATTGTATAAAACCCCTCCTACAATGAGGAGGAGATTTTTTCATTATAGCCGGCATCATTAATATCTATTTCTTCTTCGGTCTTTTAGCACCGTACTTGGATCTTCCCTGCATTCTATTTTCTGTACCCGCAGTATCAAGAGTTCCTCTTACTATGTGATATCTAACACCTGGTAAGTCTTTAACTCTACCACCTCTTATAAGAACAACGCTATGCTCTTGTAAATTGTGTCCTATACCTGGTATATAAGCACTAACCTCTATACCATTAGTAAGTCTAACTCTGGCAACTTTTCTTAGAGCTGAGTTAGGTTTTTTAGGAGTCACAGTTTTAACGGCAGTACATACACCTCTTTTTTGCGGTGCACTCATTTTAGTAGGTACTCTTTTTAATGAATTAAAACCTCTTTGTAAAGCAGGAGAATTTGATTGCTTACTCGTTTGTTTTCTGCTTTTACGTATTAATTGGCTTATAGTTGGCATTCCTACACCTCCTTCCAGTTTTACTTTTACGCGAAACATAATATTTCACATCATTATCTATTTTAAAATAACTGCAGTTGCAGCACCGACGTCAATACCACATGCTTCTCCAAGCTTTTTCATGGATTCCACATAAACAATCTGGACATTTTTTCCTTTGGCTACTTCAAGAATATTTCTTACTACATGCTGCTCACAGCCCTTTGCAACGAATAAAGTCTTAGCTCTATTGTCATTTATTGCCCTTGTGGATTGCTTAATCCCAACTTTAAGCTTATTTTCCTTTTTAAGCTCCATTAAGTGCATATAGCATCCTCCTTTTTTTACTCTAAAAGGATTGTACGATCAAAAATAAATATCTTATTATAGGGCCATACAATCCTCAATTAGTATTAAAAGTCAACTATACATAAATTACACACTATAACATTTTAGCACCAAAGTATACCTATGTCAATAAATTTATAGTGTTATATTTTCATCGAAAGACTCTTCTACATTATCGCCTAGTACAGCAATATTCTTATACTTTTTCATTCCAGTTCCTGCAGGAATGAGCTTTCCAATTATTACATTCTCTTTTAATCCCATAAGTCTATCCTCTTTACCCTTTATTGCTGCTTCTGTTAATACTCTAGTTGTCTCTTGGAATGAAGCCGCAGACAGGAAGGATTCCGTTGCAAGGGATGCTTTAGTAATTCCCAAAAGAACTCTTTTAGCCGTTGCAGGCTTTCCAGCCTCAGCTTCTACCTGTTCATTTTCTTTATCGAATTTAACAATGCTTACAAGCCCTCCTGGCAATAATTCTGTGTCTCCAGAATCTTCAATCTTAACCCTTGATAACATCTGTTTAACAATAATTTCTATATGCTTGTCATTAATGTCAACACCCTGCATCCTATAAACTCTTTGAACTTCCTTAGTTATATATTCTTCAACACCTTGGGTGCCTTTAATCCTCAATATGTCGTGGGGATTAACTGACCCTTCAGTTATTTCATCTCCTGGTTTAATGTATTGTCCTTGCTTAACTTTTATCCTTGATCCATAGGCTATTTGATATGTTTTCGACTCTCCATCATCTGATGTTACCACAACTTCACGTTTCTTAGTGGTATCTTTTATTACTATTTTTCCACCAATTTCAGAAATAATAGCAAGTCCTTTAGGTTTTCTGGCTTCAAAGAGCTCTTCAACCCTCGGTAGACCTTGGGTAATATCTCCACCCGCAACTCCACCAGTATGGAAAGTTCTCATGGTAAGCTGAGTTCCCGGCTCACCAATTGATTGTGCAGCAATTATTCCAACTGCCTCACCTACATTCACAGGCTTACCCGTTGCAAGGTTTTTACCATAACATTTTCCACATACACCATGCTCAGCTTTACAATTTAATACAGTCCTAATTTTTACAGTTTCTATACCTGATACTATAATTTTCTCTGCATCATCTTCTGTTATCATATCTTCAGCATGAACAATCACTTCACCAGTTTCAGGATGAACTATATCTTCTAAAGCATATCTTCCTGCTATTCTATCATAAAGTGGTTCAATTATTTCTTTGCCATCTTTAAATGCTGTTACTATTATACCATCATCTGTTCCACAGTCATCTTCACTTACTATTACATCTTGACTTACATCTACAAGTCTTCTGGTCAAGTATCCAGAATCGGCAGTTCTTAGAGCCGTATCCGCAAGACCCTTTCTTGCTCCCGTTGTTGATATAAAATACTCTAAAATAGATAAACCTTCTCTAAAGTTCGAGGTAATAGGTATTTCAACTGTATGTCCAGTGGCATTTGCCATGAGTCCACGCATCCCAGCAAGCTGTCTTATCTGGTTCTTACTTCCCCTTGCTCCAGAGTGGGCCATGATGTAGAGATTGTTTAAATCTCCCAAGTTTTCCATTAATGCATCTGTTACATTTGCAGTAGTCTCCTGCCAAGTTTTTATTACACTTTCATACCTTTCCTCATCAGAAATAAGGCCTCTTCTATATGCCTTTTTATATTTATCCACCTTCTCTTCAGCCTCAGAAATAAGTTTTTCCTTAGCTTTAGGAATATTCATATCAGAAACACTTACACTAATTGCACCTCGAGTGGAAAATTTAAACCCAAGGGACTTAACGTGATCAAGCATCATAGCAGTTACAGTATTTCCATGTTTTCTAAAACATCTATCTATTATTTTACCAAGAAACTTTTTATCAACTAAAGTATCTATCTCTAGATTGTAATTTCCATCACTTCTATCAACAAATCCTAAATTCTGTGGAATATTTTCATTAAATATAAATCTACCAACAGTGCTTTCTACTAATTTTCCTGGTTCATCTGGATTTCTTTTAATTCTCACCTTCACCTTGGCATGAAGTCCAGCCACCTTATTTTCATAGGCCATAAGCATTTCATTATAATCAGTAAACACCATTCCTTCTCCAACTTCACCATCTACTTTTATAGTAAGGTAATAACTACCTAAAACCATATCTTGAGTTGGAGTTGTTATTGGCGACCCATCCTTTGGTGCTAGAATATTATTTATAGAAAGCATAAGGAATCTAGCTTCTGCTTGAGCCTCTACTGTAAGAGGAACATGCACAGCCATCTGGTCTCCGTCAAAGTCTGCGTTATAAGCTGTACAAACAAGTGGATGAAGCTTTATTGCCTTACCTTCAACCAGAATAGGCTCGAAGGCTTGAATCCCTAGTCTATGAAGAGTTGGGGCACGGTTTAGCAAAACTGGATGCTCTTTTATTACTTCTTCCAATACTCCCCACACCTCTGGTTTGATTCTTTCCACCATTCTTTTAGCACTCTTTATGTTATGAACATAACCATCAGAAACCAGCTTTTTCATGACAAAGGGCTTAAATAGTTCCAAAGCCATTTTTTTCGGAAGTCCACACTGATAAAACTTAAGCTCAGGACCTACTACAATAACTGAACGTCCAGAATAGTCAACACGTTTACCAAGAAGGTTCTGACGAAATCTTCCCTGTTTACCCTTTAACATATCCGAAAGAGATTTAAGGGGTCTGTTTCCCGGTCCAGTTACTGGTCTTCCCCTTCTTCCATTATCTATTAATGCATCTACAGCTTCTTGAAGCATTCTCTTTTCATTTCTAACAATAATATCGGGAGCTCCAAGCTCTAAAAGTCTGTTTAATCTATTGTTTCTATTAATAACTCTTCTATATAAATCATTTAAATCTGAAGTGGCAAATCTACCACCATCAAGCTGTACCATAGGCCTTAAGTCTGGTGGTATAACCGGAATAACATCCAATATCATCCATTCAGGTTGATTTTTCGATCCCCTAAAAGCCTCTACGACTTCTAATCTTCTAATAGTTCTAACTCTTTTTTGTCCAGAGCTTTCCTTTAATTTTATCTTAAGTTCCTTTGACAATCTATCCAAATCAATTTTTTGTAATATTTCCTTTACAGATTCTGCACCCATCCCCGCTCTAAAAGCATTTCCATATTTTTCTCTATATTCCCTGTATTCCTTCTCTGTTAATAATTGCTTAAAAGTAAGTGGAGTATTCCCTGGATCAATTACAATATAAGAGGCAAAATACAATACCTTCTCCAGTGACCTTGGCGACATATCAAGTAATATACCCATTCTACTGGGAATTCCTTTGAAATACCAAATATGAGATACAGAGGCAGCAAGCTCAATATGCCCCATTCTTTCACGTCTAACCTTAGATTTTGTTACCTCGACACCACACCTATCACATATTACACCTTTATATCTGACTCTTTTATATTTACCACAATGACATTCCCAGTCCTTTGTTGGTCCAAATATTTTTTCACAAAACAAACCTTCCTTTTCAGGTTTCAATGTACGGTAATTAATAGTTTCTGGCTTTTTGACTTCTCCCTTTGACCATTGCCTAATTTTTTCAGGTGAAGCTAAACCAATCTTAATTGAGTCAAAGTTATTAAGTTCTATCAAGGAGTTTCTCTCCCTTCTTTATTAGAATGTACTTAAAATAACTTTTTATAGGTATAAATGTACGCTTATAGAGTTTTATTGGCGTACATCTATCCAGGGATTTATATTTAAAAGTTTTACATGTATATAAACTAAAGTCTTTACTTAAATCCCTATATTAAACCTTAAATTTAAGGTTTAATACCTATAAATGTTCTATTCTCCATGATTATCATCTTGAACCTCTTGATCATCATAATCATTATTATAATCACTATCATCATCTTGATTACTATCTGATGAATCATTATTATCTGATGAATCATTATAATCTATATTTCCATTACTATCAATAATTGAATCCAGTTCATCTTCGTGATTTTCTTTTATTTCTATTTCATCTTGGTTATCAGACATAACCTTTACATCGAGACATAAACTTTGAAGCTCTTTAATTAACACCTTAAATGATTCTGGTATCCCCGGCTGAGGAATATTTTCCCCCTTAACTATTGCTTCATAGGCTTTAACACGACCCACTACATCATCGGATTTAACAGTTAAAATCTCTTGTAGAGTATGGGCAGCACCATATGCATAAAGAGCCCAAACCTCCATTTCTCCAAATCTCTGGCCACCAAATTGCGCTTTACCTCCAAGAGGCTGTTGCGTAACAAGGGAATAGGGACCTGTACTTCTAGCATGAAGCTTGTCATCTACAAGATGGTGAAGCTTTAACATATACATATATCCAACTGTTACACGATTATCAAACTCTTCCCCACTTCTTCCATCATATAGCTTAAGTTTACCATCCTGAGGGTAACCACATTCTACAAGTTGATCCATTATATCTATCTCTGAGGCACCATCAAATACAGGAGTAGCAATCTTCCATCCACGTTTTTTAGCAGCTAATCCAAGATGCACCTCCAGAACCTGGCCTATATTCATACGTGATGGCACACCAAGTGGATTAAGTACCAATTGAAGAGGAGTACCATCTTCTAAAAATGGCATATCTTCTATAGGAAGTATTCTTGATATAACCCCCTTGTTACCATGTCTACCAGCCATCTTGTCTCCTACATTAATTTTTCTCTTCTTAGCAATATATGCTCTTACAAGTATGTTTACTCCCGGTGGAAGCTCATCTCCGTTTTCACGAGTAAAGACCTTTACATCAACAATTATTCCAGATTCCCCATGGGGAACTCTCAAAGATGTATCCCTTACTTCTCTTGCTTTTTCCCCAAAAATTGCTCTTAATAGTCTTTCCTCAGCTGTTAATTCTGTTTCACCCTTTGGAGTAACTTTTCCTACTAATATATCTTGAGATGTTACTTCAGCACCTATTCTAATAATACCTCTCTCATCTAAGTTTTTCAGTGCATCTTCCCCAACGTTAGGTATATCCCTTGTTATCTCCTCAGGACCAAGCTTTGTATCCCTAGCCTCTGCTTCATATTCCTCTATATGAATTGAAGTTAAAGTATCATCCTTGACAAGTTCTTCACTTAAGAGAATAGCATCCTCATAGTTATATCCTTCCCAAGTCATAAATCCAACTAAAATGTTTTTACCAAGGGCTATTTCTCCCTTTTCAGTTGATGGTCCATCAGATATCACATCACCTTTTTTAACCCTTTCTCCATGCTCAACAAGAGGTCTTTGATTTATACATGTCCCTTGATTTGAGCGTTTAAACTTCAACAGTTTATGCCTATCTTTTTTACCATCCAAATCTCTCTTAATAATAATTTCATCTGCTGATACTCTTTCAATAACACCATCATTTTTGGAAATCCCTACTACACCTGAGTCTTTTGCTGCAATATGCTCCATTCCTGTACCAACTATAGGAGATTCAGTTTTTATAAGAGGAACTGCTTGACGCTGCATATTTGAACCCATTAAAGCTCTATTTGCATCATCATTTTCAAGGAATGGAATCATAGCTGTAGCAACAGAAACTATTTGCTTTGGCGAAACATCCATATAGTCTATTTCTGAACTTGGTACAACATCTATTTCCCCCTTGATAGTTCTAGCAATAACTTTTTTATTTATAAATCTTCCTTCTGCATCTAAAGGTTCATTTGCTTGACAAATAATATGTTTTTCTTCAACATCAGCAGTTAAAAATTCTATCTTATTAGTGACTACTCCTTTTTCCTTATCTATTTTTCTATATGGAGCCTCAATAAATCCATACTCATTTACTCTAGCATAGGCACTTAATGAGTTTATTAATCCTATATTAGGACCTTCTGGTGTTTCAATAGGACACATTCTTCCATAATGGGAGTGATGGACATCTCTTACTTCAAAGCCAGCTCTTTCCCTTGATAATCCTCCAGGGCCTAATGCAGATAATCTCCTTTTATGAGTCAATTCCGAAAGAGGATTTGTTTGGTCCATAAATTGAGATAATTGACTGCTTCCAAAAAATTCTTTTATTGCAGCTGCAACCGGTCTAATATTTATAAGTGCCTGTGGAGTTATAGCTTCCATATCTTGAATAGTCATTCTTTCCTTTACAACTCTTTCCATTCTTGATAAACCTATCCTAAATTGGTTTTGTAAAAGCTCTCCAACAGATCTTAGTCTTCTATTCCCTAAATGATCTATATCATCTACCTCACCTACTCCATAAGGCAAGTTCAATATATAGCTCATAGTTGCTATTATATCATCCTTAATAATATGTTTAGGAACCAATTCCTTTATTTTGTCTTTCAATGCTTCTTTTATTTCTTCTTCGCCATGATAGCTATCCAAAATCTCCTTTAAAGTTGGATAATGAACTTTTTCTGTGATATTCAAGTCCTCTATATTAAAATTAACATGAGCTTCAATATCTACAAAATTGTTGCCAATAACCTTAATGACTTTTTCATCTTCATTGATAATATTTACACTCTTTAAACCAGAATTCTCAATTTTAATAGCAGTATTCCTATCAATTTTTTGTCCTTTTTTTGCTAATATTTCACCTGTATTTTGATCAATAACGTCTTCTGCTGTAATAAAACCAGTTAGTCTATTAGATAAACATAATTTTTTATTAAATTTATACCTTCCAACCTTAGCTAAATCATATCGTTTTGCATCAAAAAATAGGGAGTTTATAAGATTATTAGCACTGTCAACAGTTGGTGGCTCTCCCGGTCTAAGCTTTTTATAAACCTCTATTAGACCTTCTTCTTGATTCGTAGTGCTATCTTTATCTAAAGTTCTAATTAGCCTCTCATCTTCTCCAAAAAGATTTATAATATCTTGATCGGTTCCATATCCAAGTGCTCTTGCAAAAACGGTAAAAGGTAACTTTCTTGTTCTATCAATCCTAACAGAGATTATATTATTTGAATCTGTTTCATACTCAAGCCATGCTCCTCTATTAGGAATCACAGTAGTGGAAAATAGTCTTTTTCCAGTTTTATCTATCTGGTCTGCATAATATGGCCCCGGTGATCTAACTAGCTGACTAACTATTACTCTTTCAGCACCATTAATAATAAATGTTCCTTTTTCAGTCATAAGAGGGAAGTCTCCCATGAATACTTCTTGCTCTTTAACTTCTCCCGTTTCTTTGTTAATAAATCTTACCTTTACTTTTAGTGGAACAGCATAAGTTACATCTCTTTCTTTGCATTCTTCCACATCATACTTAGGATCTCCATCTAAAGAATAGTTTGAAAATTCTAGAATTAAATTTCCAGTATAATCTTGTATGGGAGAAATATCCATAAATGCTTCCATTAATCCTTCATGTAAAAACCATTCGTAGGACTTTTTCTGAATTTCGATGAGATTGGGCATTTCTACTACTTCATCGATTTTGGAAAAGCTCATTCTTGTTCCTTTACCGACCTTCACAGGATGTGGCATTCATTATTCACCCCTTATAGTAAAATAAAAAGGTTTGTTATTTAAAAACCTTTTATATAGCACAAAGGAAGTACATACGTAAAGCATAAAAAAACTTAGCTTTAACACTATCTTTAGAGATATATCTTCAAGATTAATTCCATTAGAATAAAATATTACAAACTTAAAATAGTTTATCCGTATTATGAATTAATAATCGAAGCTTAAATTCTAAAAATAAAACTTCCTTAAATAATAGCATAATTAATTCACATCAAACTTCTATAGTGAAACAATATACAATATTCATAGAAGTTTTCCAATTACTAAAATGGCTTAGTTTAAAAACATATCTATAATAATTATATGTATTTAAAAACCAATAAAAGCTTAAGAGAATTATTCCCTTGTATTTTGGTCAAATTCCACCTTTTGAAATGACCAGCAATAAAAAATAGGCTTAAATAAAAACTCATAAAGTTAAATATCACCTATATATTCTATCCATTTTTGTATATTTCTATGCATTTTTTTAAATTAGACATACTAATAGCATTTTACAATCTTAGCATAAAAGTCAAATGCTGTCAAGAACTTTTTTGATTTTTTAACTATTTTTTAGGGTTTACACAGCAAAATTAAATTTACATATATCAAAAACTCATCGTTTCTGTGAGTTTTTAAGATGTATAAATTAAATTTTAAGACTGCTTCACTATATATAATAAGTTTTCATCTAAATCTATTTTTCCTAATTTACACTATAATAAAATCAGAAAGCAAAAAGGTACTCCAGAAAATCCGAAGTGCCTTTTTGCTTCAAATTTTAATTATTTAACTTCAACACCTGCTCCTGCATCTTCTAATTTACCTTTTATTTCTTCAGCTTCTTCTTTAGAAACTCCCTCTTTAACTGGTTTTGGTGCTCCATCTACTAAAGCCTTAGCTTCTTTCAATCCTAATCCAGTAATTTCTCTTACTACTTTAATAGCAGCAATCTTTTTAGCACCAGCACTTGTTAATACTACATCAAATTCAGTTTTCTCTTCAGCAGCAGGAGCTCCAGCAGCTCCACCAGCTGGCATAGCAGCCATAGCCACTGGTGCTTGAGCACTCACACCAAATTCTTCTTCTAATGCTTTAACTAAGTCTGATAATTCTAATACTGTAAGACCTTTAACCTCTTCAATTAAATTCAACACTTTTTCACTTGCCATTTTAAATTACCTCCATATACGTTATTATTTTTATTGTTTTTTATTGTTCTTGTTTTTCTTTAATTGCATCTAATACATATACAAGATTTCTGATATTTGCTCCAAGAACATTAGCAAATCCTGAAATTGGCCCATTTAAGCCTCCAAGAACTTGGGCAATTAGAACTTCTCTTGATGGTAAATCTGCAAGATCCATTATTCCTTGTAAATCAATAACTTTACCATCAACTACACCAGCTTTAATTTCTAAGTTTTTGTGATTATCAGCAAATTCTTTAGTTATCTTAGCAGGTGACACCGGATCTTCAATACCAAATGCAACTCCATTTGGCCCTTTAAGATGCTGGTTAAAATCTTCTAAGCCTGCCTCTTTAAAGGCAAATCTCATTAATGAATTTTTATATACTTTATATTCAACACCAGCTTCTCTAAATTTCTTTCTAAGTTCAGTTGTTTCTTCAACAGTTAAACCTCTATAGTCAACCAGAACAACTGATTGAGAACCATCAATTTTCCCCTTGATTTCCTCAACAACAGATTTCTTCATTTCTATAGCCTTTGACATAATCTCCACCTCCTCTTTAGGATTTTATGTGCTTTACCTTTTATACTCTCATATAAAAAGCCTCTCCTACGTAGACATAGAGAGGCTTATAATCAAAATCTATTATAAATTACCTCGGTAGGCAAAATTAAGCTAAAGGCAAGCACCTACTGTCTACGGTTTGTATTCAGTTTGATTTAACATTCAAGATTGTATCACTATTAATCCTATATGTCAATCTATTATAAAATTATTATTTTCCTATCTTAGCTGCATTAATCTTAATACCTGGAGCCATAGTACTTGTGATTGTAACATTTTTCAAATAAGTACCTTTAGCAGACGCAGGTCTAGCTTTTATAATAGCTTCCATTAAAGTGTTGAAATTCTCCAACATTTTCTCTTTTCCAAATGACACTTTTCCAATCGGAACATGGATTATATTACTTTTATCAAGTCTGTATTCAACCTTACCTGCTTTTATTTCTTTAACCGCTTTTCCAACATCAAAAGTAACTGTTCCTGATTTAGGATTTGGCATTAATCCTTTAGGTCCTAAAACTCTACCTAATCTACCTACTATTCCCATCATGTCAGGAGTAGCTACAACTGCTTCAAAATCAAGCCAATTTTCATTTTGAATTTTTGCTACATATTCTTCTCCACCAACATAATCTGCTCCCTCAGCCTGTGCTTCTGCAACTTTATCTCCCTTGGCAAATACTAATACTTTTTTAGACTTACCAATTCCATGAGGTAATACTATAGCACCTCTAACTTGTTGGTCTGCATGTCTTCCATCTACTCCAAGTCTTATGTGTAACTCAACAGTTTCATCAAATTTAGCTTTTGAAATTTCAGGTAATAATCCTATAGCCTCTTCTGGGTCATATAATTTTGTTCTATCTACTAATTTGGCACTTTCTTGATATTTTTTGCCTCTTTTTGACATCACTAAAACCTCCTTTGTGGTTATGGCGGTATATTTTACCTCCCACACGAATATCTACTCTTCTACTAAAATACCCATACTTCTTGCTGTACCTTTAATCATGCTCATAGCTGATTCTAAATTTGCAGCATTTAAGTCAGGCATCTTCATTTCAGCTATTTCTTTCACTTTATCAATTGATACCGTTGCAACTTTATTTGTATTTGGCTCTCCTGAAGCTTTTGGTATTCCTGCCGCCTTTTTAAGCAGAACTGCTGCAGGGGGAGTTTTTGTAATAAAGCTAAATGATCTATCTTGGTATACTGTTATTATAACTGGTATTATTAAGCCAGCTTTGTCTGCAGTCTTAGCATTAAACTCCTTGCAAAATTGCATTATATTAACACCATGTTGTCCTAAAGCTGGACCAACTGGTGGAGCTGGTGTGGCTTTGCCTGCAGGAATCTGAAGTTTAATTATACCTGTAACCTTTTTCGCCATGATTGCACCTCCTTATTTTACACTAAATCTATAATAAAAGCTTTTTGTATTTGCTTTTATACCTTGTATAAATCTTACATTCTGTTCCAAAACCAATTATTTTATAGTTTTTCTACTTGTGTAAACTCTAATTCAACTGGCGTATCTCTTCCAAACATAGATATAGATACCTTTAATGTTTGTTTTTCATTGTTAATACCCTTAACTTCACCTATGAAGTTTTCAAAGGGACCCGAAGTAACTTTAACCGATTCTCCTACTTGAACATCTATCGATGGCAGCTTATCTTCAATACCCATCCAACGTACTTCTTCGTCGGTTAAAGGTACTGGTTTTGAAGCAGGGCCAACAAACCCTGTGACGCCTCTAGTATTTCTAACTACATACCACGACTCATCATTCATAATCATTTTAACAATGACATAGCCGGGAAAAATCTTTTTCTCTTTTATTTTTTTCTTTCCATTTTTAATTTCAACTTTTTCTTCCGTTGGAACAACTACTTCATGTATCACATCTTCCATACCCCGGTTTTCTACTAGCTTTTCAATATTAGCTTTTACTTTTTTTTCATGACCGGAGTATGTATGAGCTACATACCATTTAACTTCTTTTTCAGACATGGCTTAGAGGGCTATTACTTTTTTGTAATAAAAACCCTTTCCCTCCCTTGTATTGGATTACTATTTAGCCAAGAGTTTAATTATTTGACCAAAAACTGAATCTGCCAACCATATACCTATAGACGCTAGTCCACACGCCACAAGTACTACTATTGTGTATGATTGTAAATCTTTTCTATTTGGCCAACTAACTTTTTTAAGCTCTGATTTAACGCTTTTGAAGTATTTTCTAGCTCCCATTCTCTTTGTATTAGTTTGCGCAGCCATACACTTTCACACCCTTACGATATTTGTTTTTAAAGTTTTTAAATAACCTTAATTATTTAGTTTCCTTATGAACAGTATGAGTTTTGCAGAACTTACAATACTTTTTCAGCTCTATTCTATCTGGGTCATTTTTCTTATTTTTTGTAGTATGATAATTCCTTTGCTTACATTCTGTACAAGCCATTGTGATTTTAACTCTCATTTCTACACCTCCTAAAACAACCTCATTCTATAATAAAGGAGAGTTTATATTTAAAATAGTACATAAATTTCACCATTGTAATTTACTTATTAAAACTATCATAATTTCAAGTGGATGTCAATATATTTAACAAGTATATTTATATAGATTTCCCATAGCAAAACTTAATTTATACATAATAAAATGCTTAATATTTAAAAAACAAATTAAATGTTAGTTAGCTCATTATAATAAAATTAGGTTCCAAAACAAAAATAAAAACAGAAAAACCAGCACTCAAAACCTACCATCTCATAGTATATCCAAATTCGCTGTATTGTATCATTGCTTTATTATAGAAAGATCCTAGTAAAACTTTATTTATACATATCAAAACACTCAGCCTTTATCTTTTATGAGCTTTAAATATGTTTAAATCAAAGACTTTACCAGAATTTCTATACAATCATAACTTTAATAGGACTAGGATAAGCCCTAGTCCTATCTGCATACTAATAGCTTTAATAATCAATCCTTATATATAACTAAGCAGATTTCCATGAAAGCTGGTGAGATTTTCTTTGCTTTCAAGTCAACTTTCTGCACAATAAGACTATTCTATAATCTTAGCAACAGCACCTGCTCCTACTGTTCTACCACCTTCACGAATAGCAAATCTTAATCCTTCTTCTATTGCTATTGGTGTGAT
>NZ_FUZT01000032.1 GCF_900167445.1 Maledivibacter halophilus | reverse complement strand
AAACATCCAGAAAAAATGGTCTCAACCTATTAGGCAATGGAATGAATGTATATCTCAAGTAGGAATATATTTTAGTGAAAGATTAAAAGAAGAGTTGTCTATATAATCTATAATACTCAAAAATATAGGGGTAACTTGACAGTCACCCCTGTTGCCCTCCGGGCTATTTATGCATAAACAATTAATAATTATTCACATGTGAATTTTTAATAAATCATCCATTTACACAAAATAATTTATATTCTCTATAAAATCTCCTTTCTTTGCCACAATTGTCGGATACTTAAGCTTTTTTCGATTGTTTAAATAGTAAATTACTATAATATAAAATACGAGATTTCATTTAAAAGCACATCTTTCTCATCATTTGACCTCAACGATAATATTGTTAAAAACATTTTTAAAAAGTAATTAGTCTTGCTTCTTAATATTTTAAGCCACTAAATTCTGTATGCCCTTAAATACTTTGCACAACCTAAATTAATACTCAATTTACTGACATAAGTATATATTCTAACAGATTTAGCAAGTTAGTAAACTCTTAGGCTAATTTTTTATGCAACAAATTTAATATTCTTAAATCCTAATACACACTCTTTAGTTTCAAATATTCTTAACATTAAAGTCTATTAAGTTTCTTAAAGATTTTTTGACCCATGCTTTAATAATATTACCTTAATTCTATAGCATCTTCCAGCATTTCTCAACTAATACTTCTATAATTTTACAAATATAATGATTGTTCTAATTATTTATTGATTAGAACAATCAAGTTGACATGTTCCCACATATAAAAAAGCCATTGAATGTCATCTATAGACTCAATGGCTTAAACTATTGGGATTACTAAATTTTATTGCTTTTCTAACTTCACGATTACCTCACAATGCATAGTATGGGGAAACATATCCACAGGCTGTATTTCTACAGTCTCATAACCTAATTCATCTAATATTTTCAAATCCCTAGCAAGAGTACTTGGTTTACAAGATACATATACTACCCTTTTAGGTTCCATTTTAGCTATAGTTTCCAATACTGTCTTTTCACAACCCTTTCTAGGAGGATCAACAACTACTACATCAGCTTTTAATCCTTTTTTATATAGCTTTGGTACAACTTTCTCCGCCTTTCCAACGAAAAACTCAGCATTGTCTATATTATTCAATTTTGCATTTTCATTGGCATCCTTTATTGCTTCTTCAATTACTTCTATGCCATAAACCTTTTTTGCTCTTTGAGCTAAAAACAATGAAATGGTTCCTATGCCACAGTATATATCAAATACTGTTTCATTACCTGTAAGATTGGCATACTCCATTGCTTTATCATAAAGCACTTTTGTTTGAAATGGATTTACCTGAAAAAAAGATAAAGGTGAAATTTCAAATTTGAGATCTCCTATGTAATCAACTATTTTGTCGCTTCCATATAATGTTTTGCACTGATTTCCCAATATAACATTTGTTTTTTTTGTATTTATATTTTGTACTATGCTTTTTATTTGAGGGATTTCACTAATTAATCTATCTACTAGTTCATTTTTAAACTTAATATTTTTACCATTAGTTATTATCACTATCATTAAATCTCCTGTGGCATATGAAACTCTGGTAAGTACATGTCTTATTAAACCTCTTCCGCTCTTTTCATCATAAGCTGATATTTTCTTTTCATCAATAAACTTTTTGAAAATATTTAATACTTTATCATTTATATCATGTTGTATTTTACAATTCTTTATATTTACAATTTTATGGGTTCCTTTTCTGTAGAAGCCTATTATGGAACATCCTTTTTCCATTGAAATAGGAAATTGAGCTTTATTTCTATATTTATAAGGTTCATCCATACCTAATACATCGTGGACTAACACATTTTCAAGCTTACCTATCCTTTCAACAGCCGATTTTACTATATTTTTTTTAAGCTGTAATTGATAAGGATAGTCTATATGCTGTATTTGACATCCTCCACATTTATGTACTACATCACAAATTGGTTTAATTCTATAGGGAGAAGGTTTTTCTATTTTAATGATTTTCCCTATAGCATAAGTTTTCTTAGCCTTAGTTATTTCAATTAACAATTTATCCTCTGGTACTGCTCCCTCTACAAAAACAGTAAACCCTTGAATTTTCCCTATCCCTTCTCCACTATTACCAATATCTACTACCTTAAGTTCATATTTTTTTCCCTTTTCTACGGGTTTATTTATCATAATATGCCTCCTTACTAATTCTTTACTTCTATAAATATTAATACTGCATAATATTAGAAATTTCTTTAAAAATGATTTATAATATATACATAAGCCTTGTCTAGAGTGTAATAATGTGCTGCGAAGTGTAAAAACCTTTTTTTAATTCTTATTATCTGTTTTTTAGCATCTATTATGCCAGCAAATCCTTCTCAGTTTCAATTTCAACAAAACTTTTTAGGAAATTTCATTTTACATAAGTCATATAATGAAATAGAAGCTATAAGCAGTAGCTTCAAAACAAATCTCAAGGAATCTTCACTCTATAATCCAACTAATATAGAGTTTACCATGATAGGAGAATTAGATAAAGAGGCTTTTATTTTAGAAGAAAACCATGATATGGTATTAGAAGTTTTTAACAACGTCAGCCTCTATGAAATTTTAGCAAGAACGAAAGGATGTTTCATATGTCTTTTTTGACTCCTTTCTCTACTATTGTTTTTCCACCCCTAGTATTCTACTTAATTGTCGTATGCTTGTATCTGTTTCATTATATATTTTTCTAATTATTTTATTTCTTTTATAGACATTTTATTAATATTATCAATCTCATATTCTTTATGAATTATTTCTTTTAATGTATTATCATTATATCTTTTTGTTGGCTTATATTCTAGACATTGATCATTATTATCAGCATTCATATAATTAACAAAATCTTTAAAGGTTTTAGAATAATCCTTAAATTGTAATATTATTATTTTTTTGTCATATATTCTTCTTGTAATATAACTGTCATGATGTTAGGATAAAAACATGGACATATTAGGGAAAAAATAAGTAAATCTAGCCTATCCTCGACAACTTTGCTATGAAATTCATATCCCATCACAATTGGATATAGCAAAAAAGAATCGGCTTTGGGAGTTTTATCTACAGCACAGAGCCAATATGAATGCAATAAATATTGCATTCTAAAATCGACCGTCAAATACCAAAGTCTACTTATTTACGTGTCCAAATATCAAAATACATGATTTGATATTTTTCAGAATTAACAAGGAGATTTTGAAAAGTAATTTCACTTTATACTAAGGGCACAAACTTAGTACAACTTACAGTCTAAATAGAGTGAAAATTTTGAATCTCATTGTTAAATGATTTGCAATCTTAAAAAATCTAAAGGAGGAATTTATTTGAAAAGAAAAATTTTATTTACTATTATGATTGCTATGCTTATTTTGATTTTAATTAGTTGTACTGCTAAAGACAATGAAACAAAGGAAACTGTTAATGTCAAAAATGAATTTATGTCTTTAAGAGAAAGTTATAAAAGTCAATTAACAAAAAAAACTTCTGCACCTCAAAAGTATAAAGAGTTACCTGTACTTGATAATGCTTCTTTAATTACATATGAATCAGGTGATTTATCACTTAAGGCTTTAATTTCTAATAATGTTGATGAAAATAAAAAGCATCCTGCGATTGTTTTTGTTCATGGAGGATTTGCATTTGATATAGGATACTGGGAGATTGCAAAACCGTATATAGATTCAGGTTTTATTGTTATGACTCCAATGCTTAGAGGTGAAAATGGAAATCAAGGAAACTATGAACTAATTTATGGTGAAGTTGATGATGTTATAGCAGCAGGTAAATATTTAAAAGAGTTATCCTATGTTGATCCAGACAATATTTTCCTCGTAGGGCATAGCTCTGGAGGAGCTATATCTATGCTAGCTTCTATGATGCCTTCTGACTATAAAGCCATTTCATCATTTGGAGGAGCTCCATTAGATCTACAGGCAGAACTAAATGCTAATAAGCAACTTGAGCAAATTATTCCTTTTGACACAAGCATTTCTACTGAATTTGATCTAAGAACTCCAATTAAATATCCTCACTGTGTAAGTAAACCATTATATATGTTTGTTGAATCTGAAAGCCATATACCAGGAATTCAAGATTTAACAAAGTCATTCTCAGAAAAAATAAAAGAAAATGGAATGGAAAGTGAATATTATGTAATACAAGGAAATCATGTTAGTGCTCTTGATGAATCAGTTAAAAAAAGTATTGAAATTTTTAAAAACAAAATAGAAAAGTAACTTGCTATAATTATCAATAAAAGAAGGTGATTTCAACAGCTTCTTTTATTGTACTTATTTTAATATCATCCTCAGTTTCATATTTTTTCCCTTTTCTACAGGTATATTTGTCATAATATGCCTCTTTACTAATTCTTTACTTCTATAAATATTAATTCATATACTGACTACATAATATTAGAAATTTCTTTGAAAATGATTTATAATATATACATAAGCCTTGTCTAGGAGTGTGATAATGTGCTGCGAACTGTAAAAAACCTTTTTTTGATTCTTAGTATCTGTTTTTTAGCATCTATTATGCCAGTAAATCCTTCTCAGTTTCAATTCCAACAAAACTTTTTAGGAAATTTCACTTTAAATAAGCCATATAACGAAATAGAAGCTATAAGCAGTAGCTACAAAACAAATCTCAATGAATCTTCACTCTATAATCCAACTAATATAGAGTTTACCATGATAGGAAAATTAGATAAAGGAGCTTTTATTTTAGGAGAAAACCATGATATGATATTAGAAGTATTTAACAATGGACAATTCGTGAGAAAATATGTCAATACTGAATTTGTAACGGGCTTAATTAATGTAGACAATGAAGACAATCAATTGAAATACTCCTTTGACATTTCCCAAGAAAATTTAGAGCTGGACAATGGAATTTATACTTTGAAAATTTATTCAACAGGAGAAGCCTTTAAAAGCATCAGCCCTTATGAAATTTCAGCAAACTACTTAGGAAATTTCACCTACATACCTGCAAAAAATGATGTTGAAGATGGCCATATGTATTTAACTTTATATTTTCCAGATAAAAACTATGAACATTTAGTACCCGTTAGTCGCAAGCTTCCCTATACTAATAAAACCATTAGGACAAGTATTGATAATTTGCTTCTAGGTCCAAATTCTTCTTTGGGCTTAAGTAGCGGTTCACCTATACCAGATATTCCAAGGGTATGGGTTAGAAATAAAATTGCATATCTTAACTTACCTAATGACATAGGAAAGTACGGTCAAACTTCAGCTCAAGCTATATTCGCCGTAGATACTTTTGTCAGTACTTTAACTAATCTAAACGGAGTAGATAAAATTAAATTTTTACAAAATGGTAGAACTCCATCATCAGAACTATTCCATGGGCTAAATATTGAAGAGAGTTTTGAAAAAAACAAATCTCCTAAAGCTTATTTAGGGCTTCAAACAAATACAGAAAGACTCTTGCTTGCTCCAGTTGAAATAAGCAGTAAAAGTATAGAAATGAATGACTTAGTGCCTAAAATCTTTAATTCTCTAAAAACTAGTATAGTAAATGATATTCATTACAAAAACTTAATTACAACAATTCCTGAAGATTTAGAACTCTTAAATTTTGATTACAGCGATGGTCTATTAACTTTAAATTTTAATACCAAGCTTCTCAATATTTCTGATGATAAAAAAAATGTCAGGCATTTATTATTAGATAGTATACTATACTCATTTACTAGTATACCTAATGTAAATAAAATATCAATAAAGGTTAATAGCAATTCATTGGATTCCTTTGGTGGGACAAATGTATCCGAACCCTTAGCTCCCCCAAAATTCATAAATCCTGAAAATTAGAAAGTGACAAAAAATTTGGCGCCCTTAAAGGCGCCATTAATATATTAGAATCAGTTACACACCGTAAAGAATAACCAACTAAAAATCATATACTATTTATAGTTGGTCACTCATAAAACTGGAAGCTTAAACTGCTCTTCTTTAGATTATAATACATATTTTATATATTTATACATTAAATTTTTAAAAATTAACTTATTTTTAAAAATTTTTTAAAGAAACTTATAAAATTGAAATAATTGCATATGCAAAAATAATTAGGATATTTCCTCACTTATTAGTCATAAGCCTGTGCTTTACAAAGCTTTTTTTAAAATCTCCCATACTTTTTTATTAACTTTTTTTAATCTTACAGGTTTAAGCTCTTTATTAACAAAACCATGGGTAGTTTCACCCTTTGCTAAAACTATATTATCTTCCTTCCTGATAATATCATAATCAAAAACAATCCTAGCTCCTTTTAAAGTATTAATTTTAGTTCTAATAATAATTTCATCATAGTATTTTGCAGGTTTAATGTACTTACAAGAACTTTCTGTAACTGGTAATATAATTTCCTCTTCCTCTAGTTGCTTATATGTATACCCTAGTGAATTGAAAAATTCAGAGCGGCCTACCTCAAACCATGTATAGTAGTTTCCATGATAAACTATTCCCATTTGGTCTGTTTCACCATATCGCACTCTAATAATTGCATCATTTGTATACATATGAATCCCTCCTGCTTATATAAATAAAACCTGCATTATTTAAAGTACCCTCGCTTTACCACTATACACCAAACCTCTTATGGAGTCAACCGTTATCATCTGTTTATCTGTTAGTAATTTAGTGGCATTTTCAGCCCCAACTATGACAGGTTTTCCTAAACTTAGTCCTACTATGGCAGCATGTGATGACAGTCCCCCCTCTTCAACAATAATTGCTGAAGCTTTATCCATATATTTTACCATATCTTTGTCTGTAGCGATAGTTACTAATACATCGCCTTCTTGAAATTTTTCTTCAAGTTCTGATATTGTTCTAACATTACATACTTTTCCTGCTGCAGCATTTTTTCCTACTCCCATTCCCTTAATTAGAATTTCTCCTACAATATGTACTTTAATTAAATTAGTTGCCCCTGATATTCCAACTGGAACTCCTGCAGTAATGACTACAAGATCTCCATTTTTTATATATCCATATTCCTTCGCCTTATTAATTGACAATTCAAAAATCTCATCGGTAGAATCTACATCCTTTATTAGTACAGGTTTAACTCCCCAAACTAATACTAGTCTCCTCAATATCTCAGATCGCGTCGTGGCTGCAATTATTGGTGCTTTAGGTCTAAATTTAGATACCATTCTTGCAGTAAATCCTGAAGAAGTTGCACTTATAATTGCTGAAGCCCCTAAATCGTGAGCTGTATTACATGTTGCATGACTAACTGCATATGTAACACTTGTTTCTTTATCTGACATTCTCTTGTGTAAGATTTCTTCATAATCTAAGGAGTCCTCAGTTCTCTTTGCAATATTAGCCATGGTCCTAACAGCTTCAATAGGATATTTACCTGCTGCTGTTTCACCCGATAGCATTATTGCGTCAGTTCCATCAAATATAGCATTTGCAACATCTGTCACTTCAGCTCTAGTTGGTCTAGGATTTCTCATCATAGAATCCAGCATTTGAGTTGCAGTAATAACTGGTTTACCTACTTTATTACATTTTCCTATCATTTCCTTTTGTGCTATAGGTACCATTTCAGTAGGTATTTCAACTCCTAAATCACCTCTAGCCACCATGATACCATCTGAAACTTCTATAATTTCATCTATATTATCAAGACCCTCTTGATTTTCGATTTTAGATATTATTTGTATATGATAGGCATTATTTTCTTCCAATACTCTTCTTATTGCATGTACATCCTCTGCTTTACGTATAAATGAAGCAGCTATAAAATCAATTCTATTTTCAATTCCAAACTCTATATCACTTATATCTTTCTCTGTTATTGCAGGAAGATTGATTTTTACTCCTGGAACATTTATACCTTTCTTATCTTTAACTATTCCGCCATTATTAACTCTACATTTAATATTCTTATTATCCACTATATCAGTTACTTCTAATTCGATTAATCCATCATCAATTAGTATCTTATCTCCTTTTTTTACATCTTTAGGTAAATTATCATATGTAATACTACATTTATTATTATCTCCTTTAATATTTTCAGTAGTCAATACAAAATCTTGGCCTTCTTTTAATTCAGCCAACCCGTCTTTAAAGTCTCTGGTTCTTATCTCAGGCCCTTTAGTATCTAATAAAATTGCAACAGGAATACCTAATTCTTCTCTAACCTCTTTTATCATTTTAATTCTTTCAAAATGCTCTTCATGATTTCCATGGGAAAAATTTAGTCTTGCAACATTTAGGCCATTTTTAACAAGTTCTGTAAATACTGCTTTAGATTGACTAGTAGGTCCAATTGTACATACTATCTTGGTTTTCCTCATATTCTCACCTCTCATATTATTATTTCCTTTCTAAATGGATAATATTTTAGTAAGTTCATACATATCTTTGTCAATTGCTTTATTTGCCTTAAGAGCTTCATCAATATCAAGATTAACTATCTTATTCTCCTTCAGTCCAATTGCTCTTCCTTTTTCTCCCTTTAAGAGAAGGTTTATACTTTCAGATCCCAATCTACTAGCAAGTATCCTGTCTTGGGCAGTAGGTGTCCCTCCTCTTTGGAGGTGTCCCATTATAGTTACACGAGTCTCGATACTTGTTTTTCTATTTATCTCATCAGCAATATCATAGGGTTTACCTACTCCTTCTGCAACTATTATTATACTGTGGAGCTTACCTCTATTTCTACCACTAATAAGTTTCTTACATATTTCTTCCATGCTAAATTTAATTTCCGGTATTATTATACTTTCTGCTCCCCCAGCAAGTCCCGAATATAAAGCAATATCTCCACAATGCCTTCCCATAACCTCAACTATATTAGCTCTGCCATGGGAAGATGATGTATCTCTTAAATTACCTATAGCATTTACTACTGTATTAATGGCTGTATCAAACCCAATCGTATAATCCGTATACCCTAAATCATTATCAATAGTTCCAGGTATTCCTATAGTTGAAATACCACTTTCACTTAATTTTTTTGCTCCTTTAAAAGAACCATCCCCACCAATTACAACTAACCCATCAATTCCAAATATTTTTAAAACATCTAAGGCTTTTTGGAATCCTTTTTCATTTATAAACTCTTTACTTCTTGCAGACCTGAGTATAGTTCCTCCCCTATGTATTATATCACCTACTGAAGAAAGATTCATTTCTTCAATATCGCCTTCTAAAAGGCCTTGATATCCCCTTTTAATACCTACAACTTTCAAGCCTTTAAAAATTGCTGTTCTTACTACAGATCTAATTGCTGCATTCATCCCCGGTGCATCTCCTCCACTTGTCAGTACACCTATTTTTTTCATAAAATCACTCCTTATAAGCATTCATTACTATCTATAGAGATAATAAAAATTATATCCTAATTTTGCTTTTTTAGTTCTATAGTGAAATAAATTAAGTTTTGAGATTGTTTTCATTATATGTGTACAAAATGCAAAGTAGGAGTGCATAAAAATTTTATTTCTCTATTTTTAACGCACCTTCCACTTTGCTCTTTGTACATGAGATAACAAATCATTCTCAAGGTTAATTACCATTTCGATATTACTAATTGACCTGTTTCTAGTCTAGTAATTATCATTTATAACACTATGGGCTTCTTCTGCTTCTGCTTCAGGTACTGATAACTCAAATATAACATCTTCATTTTTTCCAACTTGTTTGATCTTTACTAAAAAGCCTTCTGAGCTTAGTTTTTCTTTTACTTTCTGAGCATCATCTTCTTGGTATGTAATATGTATTACAGTCCACATATAGCTCTTCCCTTCTTAAACCTCATTTTGTCTTATATTTTAAATCATTTTGAATTAAATTTCAATAGATCAACTTTTATAATTCAAAGAGCCAGAGTATTAATGCTAATTTCTGTAGTGCTATTTTATTTTTTTCATATAATAAAGTATACAAATATTATATATATGAGGAGGCATATTATTGAAAAAAATTATTAAAAAAATGTTACTTGATCGTGGAGTTAAAATTGAAGATATTGCCAATCTAGTTTATTTTCTTCAATCCGCATACTGTGAATTATCAATTGATGAATGTATTAATTGTGTTAACAAAGTTTTAGAGAAAAGGGAGGTTCAACATGCCATTTTAACTGGCATAGCCTTGGATAAACTAGCTGAACAGGATAAAATAGAAGAACCTCTATTAAGTATACTAAAAAGAGACGCGCCCCTGTACGGTATAGATGAAATATTAGCTCTCAGTATAACTAATATATACGGGTCAATTGGTCTAACCAATTTTGGATATTTAGATAAAGAAAAAATAGGTATATTAAAAGAGCTTAATATCAAAGGTTCTAGTGTTCACACCTTCTTAGATGATTTAGTTGCAGGAATTGCTGCAGCTGCTTCTGCTAAAATAGCTCACTCTAAAGATAACCAGGATTAAAGTCAATTAATTACTATCAAAATAGTATTAACAAATCCTTATGGAATTATCACCTAGTACCTCTTTTAATTCTTTTATTATACTTTTATCAATTTGTATCCATAAATCCTTGTTAGCTAATAGTTTTCTTTTTTCAGATTCTATATATAGGTATACAGGGGTTTTTCCTCTTTTTCTTCTTAATATTTCTTTTATTTTATTCATTATATCATTATTTCTATTTTTCAATCTTAAATATATTTTTTTAGGCTTTTCGGGTTTTGAATTATTTGTGCTTAAAATCATATTGACATTTTCTTCAGTTAAAGAAATTATATTTTCAGCTATTATTTTAGGATCTTCATCTTCCTTAAAATTTATTTTCCCTACTACTATTATAATACTATCCTCAAATAACAACTCCATGCACCTATCATATACAGCTGGAAAAACAATGACTTCTAAGCTTCCGAACATATCTTCCAAGGTAATAAATGCCATTAAATTATTATTCTTTGTTGTCTTATCTTGCTTTTTTATTACTATACCAGGAATTATAACTCTTTGACCATCCCTTAGCATTTGCTTACTATCGCTGTCTCCCATCTCTTTTAAATCATTTGAATTTACACTTGAAATTTTGTTTATTAAATCTTCATATTCTGAAAGAGGATGTCCACTTAAATATATACCTAGCATTTCCTTTTCAAAGCTTAGTAAATATTTATGAGGAAATTCTTTTACATCTGGAAGAATGTCGTTTTTTATTGCATCGGGCAAAGTATCCTCATAGGTATTGAAAAGAGATACTTGTCCCTCGATATTTCTTCTTCGATCCTGCTGCACCCCTTCAATTATCCTTTCATATGAAGCTAAAAGACCTGCTCTAGTAACATCTAATTCATCAAATACTCCTGACTTTATCATACTTTCAACAGCACGCTTATTTAATTCTCTGGTTTCAACTCTTTCACAAAAATCAACAAAGCTGGTAAACTTTCTTTTTTTCCTTTCTCTAACTATTGAATTTATAATTCCCATTCCTACATTTTTTATAGCAACCATTCCAAATCTGATTTTATCTCCATTAACTGTAAATTTTGCATAGCTTTCATTTATACTTGGAGGAAGTATATCTATATTCATCCTCTTACAGTCATTTATATATTGGGCAACTTTAGACGCATTACCCATTACACTAGTCATAAGTGCTGCCATAAATTCAACAGGATAATAGCATTTAAGATAAGCTGTTTGATAGGCTAAAACTGCATAGCTTGCAGCATGGCTCTTATTAAATGCATATTTGGCAAAATCTATCATATCATCAAATATTATATTTGCTTTTTTTTCGTCGACACCATTTCTTACACATCCAGCTATCTCTATGTTGCCTTCTTCATCTACTTTTCCATTTATAAAGTATTGCCTTTCTTTTTCCATTACATCCATCTTCTTTTTACTCATAGCTCTTCTTACAAGGTCACTTCTACCATAGCTATAACCCCCTAATTCTCTAACAACCTGCATAACCTGCTCTTGATACACTAGGCAGCCATAGGTAACCTTTAATATAGACTCTAATTTGGGATGTAAATAAGCTATTTCACCTGGATTATTCTTATTTTTTATATATTTAGGAATTGATTCCATTGGCCCTGGTCTAAAAAGAGATATTCCTGCAATTATATCCTCAAGACATTGAGGTTTCAGCTCCTTTATAAATTGACGCATACCAGAGCTTTCCAACTGAAATATCCCTAGTGTTTTACCACTGCTTATTAGCTTATAAACCTCTGGATCATCAAAGGGAATTTTCTCTAAGTCAATGTTAATGCCTCTATTATACTTTATAAGCTTAATGGCATCTTTTATTACTGTTAGATTCCTAAGACCAAGGAAATCCATCTTCAATAGTCCCAGCTCTTCTAATAATGTCATATTAAATTGGGTAGTTATATTATTATCATGTAGATACAAAGGCACATATTCATCAACAGCTTTTTTTGATATAACGACACCGGCAGCATGGGTTGAAGCATGGCGAGGCATACCTTCTAAGGACATGGCCACATCAATTAAGTATTTTGCATTATCATCTCTTTGATAAATCTCTTTAAATTTAGGATTAAACTCCATAGCCTTTTCAATAGTAATTCCCAGCTGGTTGGGTATTTGTTTAGCTATTTTATCCACTTCTGCATAGGACATATTTATAGCCCTTCCCACATCTCTTATAGCTCCTCTGGCTGCCATTGTACCGAAAGTAATTATTTGGGCAACCTTTTCCTTTCCATATTTCTCAATAACATAATCAATTACTTCCTGGCGTCTTTCATCTTCGAAGTCAATATCAATATCCGGCATTGTTACTCTTTCAGGATTTAGAAACCTTTCAAATATCAGATTATATTTAATTGGATCTATATCAGTAATATCCAGTGTATAAGCAACAATACTTCCTCCGCAGCTTCCTCTACCGGGACCTACTAATATTCCATTATCTTTAGCATATTTAATAAAATCCCATACAATCAGGAAGTAATCTACATAACCCATTTCCTCTATTGTTTTAAGCTCGTATTCCAATCTCTTTTTTATATCCTCTGTTATTATAGAATATCGTCTCTTAAGTCCTTCATAACAGTGTTTTCTTAGGTATTTATTTGGGCTACAATCATCTGGTACATCAAAACCTGGTAAATGCATCTGATGAAAATCAAAGGTGACATTGCACATATCAGCTATTTTAATTGTATTGTCAATTGCCTCACTAGCATAAGGGAATAAGCTTTTCATTTCGTCATATGATTTTAAATAAAACTCACTACTTGGAAACTTCATACGTTTTTCATCATTTAAGGTTTTTCCCGTTTGAATACATAACAGTATATCATGAGCAGTATGATCCTCTTTATTTAAATAGTGTACATCATTTGTGGCCACTAAAGGTATTTTTGTTTCTTTACTAAGCTTTAAAATATTTCTATTTAATTTTTTTTGTTCCTGAAGTCCATGATCCTGTATTTCCAGATAAAAATTATCCTTTCCAAAAATATTATTTAATCTTAATGCCAATTTTTTTGCACCATTATAGTCTCCATCTAAAATTTTTCTATTAATATCACCTGCAAGACATGCACTAAGACAAATTATATCTTCATTGTATTTTTCCAATACCTCAATATCTATTCTAGGCTTATAATAAAAGCCATCTATATATCCCTTTGAAACTATCTTGATTAAATTATTATATCCCTTATTGCTTTTAGCAAGCAAAACTAGGTGTCCCATATTTTTATCTTTCACAGGATCCTTTTGAAAACGGCCTCGTGGAGCTGTATAAACCTCACATCCAATTATAGGCTTTACCCCATATTTTTTTGCTTCCTTATAAAAATCTATCACGCCAAACATTGATCCATGGTCAGTGATCGCCACAGAGTCCATTCCCAATTCCCTAATCTTTTCAAACAACTTGGAAATCCTAGTATATCCATCTAGCAAGCTATACTCACTATGAAGATGAAGATGTACAAACTTATCCGTCATATGTCTTCACCCTTTCTAAGTATCTAATTCATTTTTTCCTATATTTATTATACTATTTATATAAGAAATAATCTAATAATTTGGCTATATCGAGTAGCTAGAAAATAGGATAATTAATCCTATTTTCTTTGCTCTCACAGAACCGGACTTACGTTTGCCGTATCCGGCTCCTGAAATTTCTCGTAAACTAATAATAGTTCGACAACAATCCAACTTCGTATTTTGTTAAATCAATGAGTCCAAGTTCTTCAAACAGTTTGTTGGGAAGTAGCATGTGTATGATGTGAACATTTGAATTTTTCCACTTTGTAACTGCCATCTTCTCCCCACTGCCTTTGATTCCTTGTTTTCTCATTTCTTTATGCATTGCCTTATATGTTTTCCATTGCTTCATCTTTATCATTCT
>NZ_FUZT01000036.1 GCF_900167445.1 Maledivibacter halophilus | reverse complement strand
CCTCCTCGTATAATATGTTTAGAAACACTTTTATAAGTGTTCTAAGCATATTTTTTTATTTATTTCTATTACAATTTTTAATTGAGATATCCTAGTGCTAAAATAAGATTAAGAATAATTAGCGAAGGATAATTCTTTCCCTCCTTGCAAAACCATAAGGTTATTGCTTAAATAGCATGCTTCCTGACTTAGTTGTCATATTCTGCCTACTACAGATGCTGCATCTCTTTGATTAGACCAACAGCAAGGTTAGTTTTCAAAGATGAATGCTAATAGTGCGAGGTTGCAGTTAATAGCTAAGATTAGGATATCTCTTTTACTAATTGTTCTCCATTTTCTAGGAAAGGTGGTGATTTCATGAAGAACAATATAATGTCAACTTTATTTGTTGGTATTGATGTTAGTTCTAAGACTAATGTCTTATGTGCTCTTGACTTTCAGGGTAATAAACTTCTTAACCTAAGAGCTTTGAATAACCAGCCAGGTGCTGAGTCGATTTTAAAAAGCATTCTAGACTGTTTAAATTCTAATAGCTTAAAATATGCTGTTATTGCCTTGGAATCTACCTCTATTTATAGTACTCACATAGCTAATTATCTATCTTCAAATGAAATACTTTTAGCATACAAGCCACTTGTATATTGTCTTAATCCTAAGACAATTGCTAACTACAGAAAATCCTTTGTTGACATAGATAAAACCGATCCTTTGGATGCATACATCATTGCTGATTTTTCTAGGTGCGGCAGAATAACATCTAGCCCCTGGCGGGGAGCTCAGTTTCTTGCACTTCAAAGATTGACTCGTCATAGACTGCATTTAGTTGAGTCAATTACTAGAGAAAAGGCTTATATGGTATCTAATATATATTTAAAGTTTAGTCAATTAGTTACGTTAGATAAAGAAAATAAGCCTTTCTCTAACACTTATGGAGCCACATCAGCTGCTGTTTTAACTGAATTTCTCTCTTTAGATGATATTACTTATTCTTCTATCGAAGATTTAGTAGCTTTCGTAAGAGAGAAAGGGAAAAATCGATTTAGTAACCCATTAGAAACTGCTAAGTTACTCAAAAAGGCAGCTAGGGATTCTTATCGTTTAGATAAAGTACTATATGAGCCTTTAAATATATCAATTGCATCATCCTTTAATGTTATTAAGGCTTTAGAAAATGAGATCAAAACTATTGATAAAGCTATTGAAAAAACTATTAAAGGTATCAATACCACTGAATATCAGTCTCTTACTTCTGTCCAAGGTATCGGTCCAGTACTTGCCAGTGGTATTTTAGCTGAAATTGGTACAATGACTTCATTTGGCTCACATGATTCTTTAGCTAAGTATGCTGGTCTTACTTGGCGAGTTAATCAATCTGGTAATTATTCTTCAGATAATACTAGAATGACTAAGACTGGTAACAAGTACCTTAGATACTACTTAATCGAGTCTGCTAACAGTGTTAAAAACCGCAATCCTGAGTACAGAGAATATTACTACAAGAAATATGGTGAAGTAACTACTCACCAGCATAAAAGAGCACTCGCACTTACATCTCGTAAATTAATACGACTGATTTTTAGCTTGCTGACTAAAAATCAAATCTACTCCAATGATAAAGTTGGAGAGATTAAATAAAATATTTTCCTATCCTAAACCTGTTTTTTTGTGAAAAACCATAGGTTCTATTAAGGTTACTCTTTTTTAAACATTTCTTTTGTTTTCTTTTAAAATATTATCTTGACATATTACCAGATTGCTA
>NZ_FUZT01000037.1 GCF_900167445.1 Maledivibacter halophilus | reverse complement strand
TGGTCAGGCTAAACGTTGACTTTTACATCAATCGTTCAACATGTTTTTTATCCTTACACTGTTCAGTTTTCAATGTCCAAAGTTAAATTTGTCGTTCGTTGCCGACTTACTTATATTATCATGTCTTTTGCTTAATGTCAATATATTTTTATTGCTATTTCACTTGAAACCCGCTGGGTTTTTAGCGACAATTAATATACTACCACGCCTATATATAAATGTCAACTACCAATATATTCCTCATTATTATAATCTCTTTTAGTTAAAGAAATTACATACCATAATATATAGTATAGCTCATAAGATTTTAAAACAATATATAGTAGTTAGTTTTTTGAGAAGATAATTATGCAATTTGCTCAATTAATAATATATTATTGCAAAAAATACTACTTTAATATAAATTAAATATATATATACTACTAAAGGAGCGATTTTATATGCTATCAAAAAAACTAGACCATGTAACCCCTTCTTATACTATAGAAATAAGTACTAAAGTTAGTGAATTAAAAAGTCAGGGTATTGATATAATTAATCTAAGTATCGGTGAACCTGATTTCTTTACTCCAGAACAAGCAAAACTTAAAGGTATTGAAGCCATTCATCAAAATAAAACTAAATATGATTCATCAGCAGGCTTAAAAGAACTACGAAAAGCCATTCAATACAAACTTAAAGAAGAAAATGGAGTTAATTATGAGTTTGATGAAATAGTAGTTTCAAGCGGTGCCAAACACTCAATTACTAATACTTTAATTGCTCTTCTTAACCCTGGAGACGAAGTAATTATACCTAAACCCTTTTGGGTAAGCTACTCAGAAATGGTTAAAATGCTTGGTGGTGTACCCATTTTTGTTGAAACAAATAAAAACAATAATTTTAAGATAACAGCAGAAGAATTAAAAAATTCTATTTCTGAAAAAACAAAACTTTTATTAATTAATAATCCATCCAATCCAACAGGAGCTATATATACAGAAAATGAATTGAGATCTATTGTTAATGTTTGTTTGAACAATAATGTTTATATACTGGCCGATGAAATTTATGAAAAAATATGTTATACAAATAAATTTACTAGCATAGCATCTTTATCAGAAGAAGCTAAGAATATCACAGTAACTATCAACGGCTTATCAAAATCTGCTGCTATGACTGGCTGGCGAATAGGATATTCTGCTTGCCCTAAAAAAATTGCTAAAGCAATTTCTACTATTCAAGGGCATTTAGTTTCACATCCATCTACTATTTCTCAATGGGCTGCTTACGGAGCCTTGAATCTTTGTAGTGATGAAATGAGAAACATGGTGAATATATATAAAGCTCGTAGAGACAAAGCCATTTCCTTACTTTCTAAAATAAGTGAAATTTCCTTTATAAATCCGCAAGGTGCTTTTTATATATTTATAGATATATCATCTTTAAAAGATAAGATAAATTATAAAGAAAGTTATTCTGTTGAATTTTGCAAGAGATTTTTAGAGGAATATAAGGTTGCTATCGTTCCAGGTATAGCCTTTGGGATAGATGATTATATAAGAATTGTTTATTGTGCCGACATGAAAGAAGTAGAAGAAGGAATAAAACGTCTAGAAAAATTCATAAAAAATCTATAACGCAATTTAACCCCATGTTCATGATATGCTCCCCTTATAGTAGACAGTTAAAATAATAAAACTGTTCGCTATAAGGAGGAGTATTTTTTATGGGAAGAAAAAGTAAGTTCACAAC
>NZ_FUZT01000038.1 GCF_900167445.1 Maledivibacter halophilus | reverse complement strand
ATAAAACCTATAGAATATGATTTTGGTATATGGACTACAAGAAAGGTAAATGTTAACTGTCATATAAGTTATGATAGCAACTTTTATTCAGTTCCATATAAGCATATAGGAGAAGATGTAACATTAAAGGTGTCAGATAAACTAATTAAAATATATAGTCAGTATGAACTTGTTGCCACCCATCTAAAAATGAAGGGTAAAGGACAGTTTTCTACCAATAATGTCCATTACCCTGAATATAAAGTAAAAACTAAAACACAACTGCAGTATGAGTATAGACAAAAAATGTTAGAAATAGGCTCAAACGCACTAGAATTTTTTGATAAAGTTTTAGAAAAAAAGCAAAATCATTGGGGCAAGCCTATCTATGGTGTGCTTAAACTAAAAGAAAAATTCGGAAGTGAAATCATTGAAAAAGCTTGTAAAAGGGCTTTAGCCTTCGGATCTATAAAGTACCAAACTATCAAAAATATCTGTGAAAAAGGTCTATATGAGCAACCTGCTGATACAGCTGTAAGCTTAATTTCGAATACAGAGAATGCTATCCATAGACCTCTTTCTGAATATGAAGCCCTCTTCAAACTGAAGGAGGTGAGATAAATTGAGTAGTCTAATTAAAGATTTAAAAACCCTAAAGCTTTCTGGAGTAGCAAAAACCTTTGAAATTAGAAATGAGCAAGCTATAAAAGAAAAACTATCTTACTTGGAGTTTTTTGAACTTTTAATAGAAGATGAAATGTCTAATAGAAAAGATAATAGTTATAAAAAAAGGACAGCGAAAGCTAAGTTTCCGTCTATTAAGACTTTAGAAGAATATGATTTTAATTTCCAACCAAAACTTAATAGACAAGAAATATATAATCTTGCTACTGGAGAGTACATAAGGAAAAAAGAAAATATAGTATTTGTAGGCCCGCCAGGGACGGGTAAGACTCATTTGTCTATAAGTCTTGGTATTAAAGCACTACAGCAAGGTTATAAGGTGTTATTTACTTCAATATCAGAAATGATGGAAACACTTTTCGAAGCTAAAGCTGACAACTCTTATCATAGAAAGCTTAAATATTATCTTGCTCCAGATTTACTTATATTAGATGAGCTTGGATTTAAACAGTTAAGTGATAATATTGTAGATCTTTTTTATGAGATTATCTCAAAGAGATATGAAACAGGATCAGTCATTATTACTTCAAATAAATCCTTTGATGACTGGGGTAGTATTTTCCATGATAGGATTCTTGCCACAGCAATTCTTGATAGGATAGTTCATCACTGCCATCTAATTTTAATAAAGGGAGATAGTTTTAGAATGAAAGAGCAAAAACAAAAGATTGAGAAACATTAAATTTTTTTATTCTGAAGTGATGGATTTTCCTTCCCTTTTTTGCGGGTTTTTCCTTGACAATAACAGCTTTTTTAAGAAATCTATCTCCATTTGCTTTCTACGATTCTCTGCTTGAAGTAGTTTGTTTTGTGCTTTAAGTTTTTCAACCTCAGACATACT
>NZ_FUZT01000039.1 GCF_900167445.1 Maledivibacter halophilus | reverse complement strand
TATAGGCAAGTCTTTCTTCTTAAAAGAAGAAACCTTAATAACGCTTAACTTTTAATTCTTAACTATTTTGAATGTCTTTGGACATTCAAAACCAAACAGTGTAAGGTATTTCTCCTTAGAAAGGAGGTGATCCAGCCGCACCTTCCGATACGGCTACCTTGTTACGACTTCACCCTAGTCACCTATTTCACCTTCGGCAGCTTCCTCTTTAAAAGTTGGATAGCTGACTTCGGGTGCCCTAGGCTCCCATGGTGTGACGGGCGGTGTGTACAAGACCCGGGAACGCATTCACCGCGACATTCTGATCCGCGATTACTAGCAACTCCAACTTCATATGGGCGAGTTGCAGCCCACAATCCGAACTGGGACTGGCTTTTTGGGATTAGCTCCAGATTACTCTTTAGCTGCCCGTTGTACCAGCCATTGTAGCACGTGTGTAGCCCAGAACATAAGGGGCATGATGATTTGACGTCATCCCCACCTTCCTCCGGTTTATCACCGGCAGTCTCTTTAGAGTGCCCAGCTTTACCTGATGGCAACTAAAAACAAGGGTTGCGCTCGTTGCGGGACTTAACCCAACATCTCACGACACGAGCTGACGACAACCATGCACCACCTGTCTCCTTTGTCCCCGAAGGGAAGGGTTCCATTACAAACCTAGCAAAGGGATGTCAAGTCCTGGTAAGGTTCTTCGCGTTGCTTCGAATTAAACCACATGCTCCGCTGCTTGTGCGGGTCCCCGTCAATTCCTTTGAGTTTCAGTCTTGCGACCGTACTCCCCAGGCGGAGTGCTTAATGCGTTAACTCCGGCACCGAGGGTGTGAACCCCCGACACCTAGCACTCATCGTTTACGGCGTGGACTACCAGGGTATCTAATCCTGTTCGCTCCCCACGCTTTCGTGCCTCAGCGTCAGTTGCAGTCCAGAGAGTCGCCTTCGCCACTGGTGTTCCTCCTAATATCTACGCATTTCACCGCTACACTAGGAATTCCACTCTCCTCTCCTGCACTCAAGCCATACAGTTCCAAAGGCTTACTACGGTTAAGCCGTAGCCTTTAACCTCTGGCTTGCCTGGCCGCCTACGCACCCTTTACGCCCAGTGATTCCGGATAACGCTCGCCCCCTACGTATTACCGCGGCTGCTGGCACGTAGTTAGCCGGGGCTTCCTCCTAAGGTACCGTCATTTTTCTTCCCTTAGGACAGAGCTTTACGACCCGAAGGCCTTCTTCGCTCACGCGGCGTTGCTGCATCAGGGTTTCCCCCATTGTGCAATATTCCCCACTGCTGCCTCCCGTAGGAGTCTGGACCGTGTCTCAGTTCCAGTGTGGCCGATCACCCTCTCAGGTCGGCTACTGATCGTCGCCTTGGTAGGCCTTTACCCTGCCAACTAGCTAATCAGACGCGGGTCCATCCTGTACCACCTGAATTTTGGCCACTGTATCATGCGATACTGTGGTCTTATGAGGTATTAATCACCGTTTCCGGCGGCTATCCCTCTGTACAAGGCAGGTTACCCACGCGTTACTCACCCGTCCGCCGCTTTCCAGCTCTATCTTCTCCCGAAGGATTAGTTAAAGCCTTCTCGCTCGACTTGCATGTGTTAAGCACGCCGCCAGCGTTCATCCTGAGCCAGGATCAAACTCTTAAATAAAATTTTCGGGTTTGACCTTTTATTGGTCAGGCTAAACGTTGACTTTTACATCAATCGTTCAACATGTTTTTTATCCTTACACTGTTCAGTTTTCAATGTCCAAAGTTAAATTTGTCGTTCGTTGCCGACTTACTTATATTATCATGTCTTTTGCTTAATGTCAATATATTTTTATTGCTATTTCACTTGAAACCCGCTGGGTTTTTAG